>OZ250150.1:0-5604658 GCA_965237675.1 Candidatus Latescibacterota bacterium | reverse complement strand
CTGTCGATCTCTCTTTTGCCGGGTCGTTCTACCGCGTGGCCCGGCGGGAGGGGCTCCTGCTTCCGATGGGCGTACTGGTTCTTACGGCATCGTTTTTATACGACACGTCACCCGTTCGGCGCATGTTCGGTGGTCTTCTTCTGGTACCCATCGGTCTTGCGCTGGTGGTCACGATGGGACGCGCGATGTGGGGCAGCCTGTTGTTCGGGCTGTTCTGCGTGGGCGGTCTCGTCTTGCTGGACCGGGGGAGACATCGAGGACGGCGGATTCTGACGTTGATGCTGATTCCTGTATTACTCGTCGGCCTGGGCTATTATTTCCAACAGTTCACGGGCGCGGGCGTCGAGGACATGGCGGCCCATCGGTTGCGGCGCACCGTGACCGAGGGAGACCTGGCAATTCAGGGACGCCTGCTGGCCTATGCGCTGGCCCTGGAGAAGATATGGCAGCGACCCCTTCTCGGCGGGGGACACGGCGCCACGATTTCCTATTTGCGGGTCGACGAGTATTCCCAACCCTACGTATTTACGTCAGGCGGTGTGGACAATACCTATTTGACGATTATGTTGCGCATGGGAATTCTGGGCGTAATTGCCTTCTTGTGGATATTTGTCAGGGGGCTGCGGATCGCCTACAGCCAGTTTCGCCGCACGGAGGATCCGCACGTCAAGGGATTCTGCGTTGCGTTTCTCGCGGTTTACGCGGCGCTTCTGGTATATATTATGACCGACAATACGATGATGGGCAACCGGCTGATTTTCTGGCATGCATGTTTCCTGGGTATTCTGGCCCGTATGGATGGAGAAGGAGATGAAACCGGCGGTGACGGCGGTGGTGGTGAACTGGAACGCGGGTGAGGACCTGTCCCGGTGCGTCGCGTCCCTCCTCGAAGTAAAGGCGCGGCTGCCGCTGGACGTGGTGGTGGTGGACAATGCGTCGTCGGATGGCAGTCCCGATGCGCTGGAACCCTTTGGCGACCGGGTAAGGCTTGTTGAGACGGGAGGGAACTTCGGGTTCGGCCGAGGCGTTAACCGTGGGGCGGAGGTCTCCACCGGTTCCTATATTCTGGCCATGAATCCCGACGTGACCGTGGGTCCGGATTCGGTTGAACGCATGTTGGAATACCTTGAAGCCAATGTCCGGGTCGGCGCGGTGGGGCCACGGCTTATGGACCGGCGAGGTCGAGCGCAGCTTTCATGTGGCATGGCGCCGCGCCTGGCTGGCGAAATCTGCCGGAAATTCCTGTTGCATCTTGTTTTTTCATTTCTTAGATTCGGCTGCCGGAGCTCCGTTGGGCCAATTTCCGCCGACTGGGTGACGGGTGCTTGTTTCCTTGTGCGTCGTAGCGCTTTCCGTGCGGTCGGCGGCATGGATGAAGCCATATTTATGTATTATGAAGACGTCGATTTCTGCCTCAGGCTGGGTGGGGCCGGGTGGACCGTGGCCTATCTGCCGGAGGCTTATGCATTCCATGCGGGGGGTGAGAGTTCAAAGAAGGCGCTGGAACGAATGCTGGTGGAGAGCATGGCGAGCCATCTGTACGTTATCAAAAAACACCTGGGAGATCGTGCGGCCCGCCTGCTGGGGATACTGACGTTTCCGGAAATGGTATTGAGAACAGTGCTTTGGGGAGGTCTGTTTTTATTGCCCCCATTCCGGCAGGAGGCCGGGGCACGGCTGAGGGCGTATCGACGGGTTCTGATGCAGGGCATTGAGGGTCGGCCCGGCTTTGGTTCTTCACGTGGGTGTTCCGGGCCGAAGGAGATTTCATGATTCCGATTTGGCGGGCCTGTTTCGACGAAGAGGAGGTGGTGGCGGTCCGCGAGGTGATGCTATCCGGATGGGTGGGGGCAGGCACGAAGGCCGCGGCCTTCGAGAAACGGTTTGCCGAGTATATCGGGACGTCGTTTGCGGTCAGCGTGAACTCCTGTTCGTCGGCGCTGTTGCTGGCGCTCAAGGTGCTCGGCGTGGAGGGCCGCGAGGTCATTACCACGTCCATGACCTTTGTCGCCACCAACCATGCCATCCTGCAGAACGGGGCCATCCCCGTATTTTGCGACATCGATCCCGTCACGTTGAACCTGGATCCGGATCGCGTCGCCGAACGGATATCGGACAGAACGGCTGCAATTATGGTTGTGCATCACAGCGGCCACCCGTGCGACATGGACCCGATCCTGGAGATTGCCACACCCAGGAAAATCCCGGTTGTGGAGGATGCCGCCCATGCGTGCGGCGCCCGGTACAAAGGCCGGATGGCTGGAGGATTGGGAACGATCGGGTGTTTTAGTTTCCAGGCCCAGAAGAACCTGACGACCTGCGATGGCGGTATGCTGACCACCAACGACGCGCAACTGGCCGAGCGCCTGAAGCGGCTGAGCTGGATGGGCATCCCCCAGGGTACCTGGGACCGGTTTACGGCAGGGCCGCAGCAGAAGCGTTGGATGTACGAAGTCACCGAGGTGGGCCACAAGTTCTATATGAACGACCTGAATGCGGCCATCGGGTTGGTTCAACTCGCGAGGCTGGAGTCGGCCAATGCCCAGCGACAGGAAATCGTTCTGCAATACAATAAGGCGTTTTCCGATCTGACTTGGCTGCGGACGCCCAGGATTGCGCCGTACGCGCGTAGCGCGTTCCATGCCTATATCCCGCGCGTGGCGGATAGGGACAATCTGGTTGCCCACCTGCACGGGCGTGATGTCGATTCCAGCGTGCATTATTATCCGAATCACCTTTATCCGATCCACGAGCCGTATCGTTGCGCGTTGCCGGTGACGGAGTCGGTGTGGAGGGAACTGGTGTCGCTGCCGCTGTATCCCAGCATGACCGAAGGAGACGTGGCCCAGGTTGTCGAGGCTGTACGGAGCTTTCAACCCAACTGTCAGGGAATTCACCCCCCGTGTTCTGTCCCTGAAATAGATCGCCGAAATTCGGCCGCCGAGTCGCCCGGCTCGCATCCTTCGACAGGCTCAGGAACCGGCGCGTGAGCAAGGTCGGCGAGTGAAGGGAACGCAGCGAGACGGGATGAACCGGCGCCTGCCTGTGCGTGCTGCCTCACGCACGCAGACAGGGAAGAATGGCTTCATATTTCCGGGACGGGACACCAACCCCGATTTCCGCCCGCACTCAGAAAGTACGCCGTGTTGTCCTCCGCTCTTTTTCTCGTATTCGGTTTCGGAAGCGCTCTGTTATTGACACCGCTTCTTCGGGCCGCTGCGCTGCGTGCTCCCTGGCTGAAATTGGGCGGCGCCAACGGCGCGCAGTCGGTTCCTCCAATAGGCGGCGTGGCCATAGCGACTGCCACTTTGCTGCTGCTTCCCTTTGCGCCATTGTCGTTTCCCATTGGCCTGTGGATTGGCGCGCTCGGAATGGGCGCCATTGGATTTGTCGACGATAAATGGCCGTTGTCCCCCTTTCAAAAGCTTGGATTTCAAATCTTTACGGTTGCGATAACGGTCGGGAGCGGGCTGCGGTTCAATACGACGGGCAGTACAGTGGTTGACGCCGTGCTTACCGGAGCGTGGCTGGTATGGATGTGCAATGCGTTCAACGTGCTCGACATGATGGATGGTTTGTCCGCGGGCGCGGGCGCCATCGCTTCGATTGGCCTGGCGGGCCTGGGGTTGGTCGCCGGCGCGGCGCCGGTCGTGATTCTGGGCGCCAGCCTGGCCGGAGCGTTTTTTGGATTTCTGGTCTACAACGCCCATCCGGCGCGGGTCTATATGGGCGATGCCGGCAGTCTTTTTTCCGGATTCGTGCTTGGCGCGATGGCGGTGGAGGTCTCCAGGGCGATGCCGGGGGTGCAGGGTGAACTGTGCGCGATTGTGGTGCTGGGCGTCCCGTGTTTCGAAGCCGTGTTTCTCTGTGTCGTGAGAAAGAAAAAGGGCCTGCCCGTGATGCGGAAAAGCCGCGATCATGTGGCTCAGCGGCTGGTCAGGATGGGATATTCCGTCCGTGCCGCGGTTCGGCGCATTCATCTTGTGGGCGGGTTGCTGGCCCTGTCCGGAATCGTGGCGGCTGTGGTGCCGGCCGCGGTTTGCTTTACAATCCTGGTGAGTGTGATCGGAACGGCGGTGTGGACCGGCGTGCGGTTGGCCCGTGTGGAGACCGCATAACAGTCCGTTGAGAAAGTTGCTCTGCAGGCGAAGCCGAGCAACGCAGTAATTCGGCCACAAGAGCCGGCCGCAGACCGGATGGACTTTTTCAACGGGCTGATAAGGAGGGGCCGGATGACCGACCTGCGTCGCACAACCGTCCGGGGATTCTCGTGGACCGGTCTGGCGCAGGGTGTTGGCTATCTGGTTCAAGTGGGTGCGCTGGGGTTGGCGGTGCGGCATCTGAGCAACCCGTCCCAGGCGTTCGGGACCGAAGTTGCCGCGGCGACGATCGTGGGGGTGGGCATACTGGCCGCGGAAATGGGGTTGGGACGTGCCCTCATTCAGAAGCGGGATGCGCACGGGGCGCATTTGGCGGCAGCGTTCTGGATGGGCCTGTGCATTTCCTTTCTGTTGGCCTTCCTTCTCTATCTGACCGCCCGGTTCTGGGGCGGGCTTTTTTTTAATGACCCTCAGGTTTCCGCTGTTCTTCCGGCAATGACATGGGCGGTGGTGTGCGCGGGCCTTGGAACCGTTCCCCGGGCACAGATGGAGCGTACGTTCCGTTTTAAGCACCTGGCTATTCTGGATGTCTGCGCGGCGTTTTCGAGTGGATTCACGATGGCATTGCTGGCCGTGTGGGGATACGAGGTGTGGAGTCTGATCTGGGCGTACGTGGTCCGCCACGTGGTTCTGGGCGTGGGACCCTGGATTTTCTGTCCGGTAAACCCGAACCGCTCCTTTACACTCGCCGATGCAAAGGCACTGCTCGGATTCGGCGGTACGTGGACCGGTTCAAGGCTGGTGGGCTATGTGCAGCAGAACCTGGACTATCTCCTTATAGGGCGATTTCTGGGGATCGAGGCGCTGGGCTTCTACGGGCTGGCTTACCGGCTGATCGCGTTTCCACAGGTCCGCGTGGTTCAGGCGGTCTCAAAGGTCACCTTTCCGGCCTTTTCCGTCCTGCAGGATGATGGCGTCAGGCTTGGACGGGCGTATCTTTTCACTGTGAAATACGTCGCCGTTCTTGTGTTCCCCGTTGTGGCGGGGTTCTACCTGTTGGCCGATCCGGGGGTGGTGTGGCTCTTTGAGCCGGAAATGGCGCCCGCCGCGGCCGTCCTTCAGTTGCTCTGTCCGGCTGGAGCGCTGCGGTCTATCGCGTCTCCGGCGGGGTTGGTCTTTTCCGCCCTGGGCCGCACCGGCCTGGCGCTAATATGGAATATCGGCGCCGCCGTTTTTATGCTTGTGGCCGTGCGGCTCGGTATTACGGGGGGGATAACGGGTGCCGCGTTGGCGGTGAGCCTGGGGGTGGTGGTCCTGACCGGGGTATCGCAAAGTATCGTGAACCGGCTTGCCCGAATAACATTTGGAGAATACCTCAAAGCGTTGCAGCCCGCTGCTCTGAGCAGCGGACTGATGATGGGAGTGGTCGCCGGCTACAAGTGGCTGGCGGTCGGCGTGCTGCCCGATCCGGTGTTGCTTGCGACCTGTGTGGCTGCGGGCGTGTTCGCCTATCCTCTGGCTTTCCGGCTTTTTTCAGGAGAAACCGCCGCGGAGGCAATGCGCCTGGCGGGATTGATCCGGCGTTAGGATACGCACATGGCTCGATTGCCGAATTTCCTGATTATCGGCGCGCAGAAATGCGGAACGACATGGCTTTCTGCCATGCTTCGCCAGCATCCGGACGTGTACATGCCCGCACGGGAGGTGCACTTCTTCGATAAGGACCGGAACTACAAAAAGGGTATCGACTGGTATGCCAGTCATTTCGCAGGTGCGGGCAACAGGAGGGGTGTTGGTGAGAAAACGCCGGACTATTTCTGGGCAGATGGGCGGGGAGGTGAAGGACATATGCCGGATGTGCACCGGCTCATCCATCGGCATCTGCCCGATGCGAAACTGATCGTTACGCTCAAGAACCCGGTCGATCGGGCGGTTTCCGCGGTCAAGCATCTGATCCGGACCCGTCGGATTTCTCCACTGCATCGAATGGACGATTTGCTGGCAGGTAAGCGTTCCGGATTGCTGGAAGGGTTCGGAATCTTCGAGGTGGGCCGGTTTTTCACACTGCTCACGGCCTATCTGGAATTTTTCATGCGGGATCAGATTCTGGTCCTTTTCTTTGAAGAGGATATCGTACAACGTCCGCACGAGGGCCTGAAAAAGGTCTGTGCATTTCTGGAAATCGACGATTCCTTTCGTTTTTCAGGGTCGACGCAGCGGGTGAACCGATTCAACAGTTGCAAATTACACCTGATCGCCCGGTATTATTTCCCCGTATTGTCCCCTTTGACAAGCGTTCTGGGGCGTCTTCTGCCCGAGAGCGACTATCCACCCAGCGAATCCGTGCTTCGACATCTGTACGGGTTTTATAACGAAGAGAATCGAAGATTGTTCGATCTTCTCGGGCGCGAATGTCCCGAATCGTGGCTTGCGCACTGATGGCGGGTTCCCCGCAAATGCGCCGTTTTCCATTGATTCCCGAGAATCTCGTGTTTATATTGAAGGAGTTTTCCTGCCTTGAGGGTTTTTTTTGTCGCACTCACCGGACCCCGGTTTGCGGCAAGCCGTACACGCGTGTTTGACTACCTGCCCTTCCTGAGAGCCAATGGGGTGCAGGCCGACGTGGCGGTTGTATTGTCCGATCGGATATCCACCTGGACATACTCAAGGAGAGGGTTCGGTCGTCTGATCCACTATATCTGGGTGTGGTGGCGCTCACTCCGGGTGGGGCTGTGCACCCTCCGGTTTGCGCCTCGGTACCACGTGGTGTTTGTGCAGCGGGTTTTTTTCTGCGCGCCGATTGCCAGGCTGTTACGAATTTTTTCACGGAAGGTCATCTTCGATTTTGACGACGCGATTTTTACCACCGAGTCACCCGACGAAAACTGGATGGCACGGCTCCGAACGTGGCACCACTCGCGAGGTTTGGCGAAGATGCTCCGGGCGGCAGGCAGGGTTATCGTCGAAAATGAGTACACAGCCGCTTATGCCGAACGATACTGCCCGGAGGTATCGATCATCACGGGGCCGATCGATACGGGGCGGTATTCCCCCGGCAGAGATGCCGATGGCTGCAGCGAAGTGGTTCTGGGCTGGATTGGCAGCTTCACGTCGGCCCCCTATCTGGAACTGATCCGGGGCCCCCTGGCTGAATTGGGCGACCGGCATCCCCATCTCCGACTCTGTCTGATTGGCGAGGGGGGGTTTCAGACGGACGCTTTGCCGGTGGAGTGGCGCCCCTGGTCTCTGGAAACCGAGGTTCGGGATCTGCGCAGCTTCGATATCGGCCTGATGCCCCTGCCCGACGATCCCTGGACGCGGGGAAAGGGAGGGTACAAGCTTCTGCAATACCTCTCGATGGGAATTCCGGCTGTGAGCAGCCCGGTGGGAATAAACAGGGAAATCGTGGAAGACGGTGTCAACGGATTCTGCCCAAGCTCGCACGGCGAGTGGGTTTCCTGTCTGGAACGGCTGATCCTGGATCGGGCGCTTCGGCATCGGATGGGCGAGGCCGGACGCAGAAAAATGGAAGCGTGTTTTTCCCTGGAGCGAAGTAGCCTGCGCCTGTTGCGGATCCTGAGTTCGGTGGCCATGGCGGACGCCTGAGCATCCGCCGCCGGTTCAGGTCTGGTCTCGAGGCTGCGCAACGGAAGCGTAGCGCTCCCGAGGGGCCGGACCGTCCCTCGCCGGTCGGGGCGCGCGCGGCCGATGGAGAACGCAAAACGGGTTCTCCGGTCCGGAGGTAAAGGCGCCTCGCGCGGGGAAAGGCGTCTTCATCGCCTGAGTCAGGCGCGCGTATCTACACGATTCACTTGCACTTACAAAATCACTTTTACATTGCCGGTTTACGCTTGGGTGTTTATATTTGAGAGGCTGATTCCGGCGCCGGAGCCTGTTTATCCAACCCGATCATGGCGATTCCTCCTGCGGAGCCGGTTTGCTTGCGGATTCTTCTGACGCGCAAACACCTGTTCATCTGGTTCAGATTATCGATCGTTTGAATATTGGCGGTCCAACGCCCTATCTGCTTTTTCTCTCCAAAGCGTTGGAACTCCGGGGTTGTCGCTCGCTTGTCGTCAAAGGGCAGGTGGCACCCGGCGAAGCCGAGATGGAAGACGTCATCCGCCGCTCGGGAATTCAACCCCTGGAGGTCCACGGGTTCAGCCGGTCGATTGTTCCGATCCGGGATTTCATGGCGCTGGTTGCGCTATATCGGCTATTGAGGCGTGTGCGTCCTCATATTGTCCACACCCATAAGTCGAAAGCAGGTGTGCTCGGTCGTGTGGCGGCGTGGCTGGCCGGCGTTCCGGTAACGCTGCATACGTTTCACGGTCTGGTCTTCAAGGGCTATTTTTCAGCCTGGAAGACCCGCCTGATCGTCCTTGTGGAAAGGCTCCTGGCCTTCCGAACCGATGTCATTGTCGCCATCACGGAACGGCAGCGGGACGAACTGTTGGCGGATCGTATTGCGGCGCCTTCCCGCATTCGTACCGTTCCGCTGGGTGTGGACCTCGAGCCGTTCCTTAACCAGCGGCGGGGCGACGCGGGCTTCCGCGATGAACTGGGGTTCGGCGATTCGACGCGGCTTGTCGGCATTGTGGCGCGGCTTGTGCCCATAAAGGGCGTCGACATCTTCCTGTCTGCCGCCGATCACGTGGCCGGGGCGTTGCCGGATGTCCGGTTTGTTGTCGTTGGCGACGGGGAACTGCGGCCCGAACTCGAAACCATTGTGCGTGCGCGAAACCTTGAAGACCGGGTACGGTTTACAGGCTTCCGGAACGATATGGCGCGAATATACGGCGCGCTCGATTTGTCCGTGTTATCTTCATATCATGAGGGGTTGCCGGTGGCGTTACTGGAGGCGGCGGCATCCGGATGTTACGTCGTTGCGACTCGTGTGGGTGGGGTGCCTGATTTTCTGCGGAGCGAACGGATTGGCCTGATGGTTGCTCCCGGCGACTCCGTTGCGCTTGCCGGAGCGATGCTGCGGGGTTTACGGGAGCGGCGGGAAATTTCCGCTGAAGCGAGGCAAAAAATCGTTGAATGCTACGGGTTGACACGATTGGCGAAAGATTTCAACCACCTCTATCGTAAGCTATCCGAAAACAAGCGGGCCGGGGGCGGTTCTCCGGGAAACTGCTGGGAAGGGACGTACGTATGAAGGTGTTGATTACCGGCGGGGCGGGGTTTATAGGTTCACATCTGGCCGAACGGCACTTGAGACGAGGTGACGAGGTTTCCGTGCTGGACGATTTGTCCACCGGAGATTACAACAATATCCACCACCTGGAGTCCAACCCGCGGTTCAACATAAAGGTTGGCACGATTCTGGAGGCGGAAACGTTGCGTCCGCTGGTGGAGTGGTGCGATACGATCTATCACCTGGCTGCTGCGGTGGGCGTAAATTATATTATCGACAATCCGCTGCATTCCCTGACAACCAATATCCGGGGCACCGAAATCGTCCTTGAACTTGCCAATAAAGATAAAAAGCGCGTCATGCTTGCATCGACCTCGGAGGTGTACGGCAAGAAGAACGGCAAGGTTTCTTTCCAGGAGAACGACGATCGGCTGCTTGGGCCTATTACCGTCGACCGCTGGATCTATTCCACGACGAAGGCGGTGGACGAGATGCTGGGCCTGTCCTATTGGCGGGAAAAGAAGCTGCCTATGCTGATTGTGCGGTTCTTCAACGTGATCGGCCCCAGGCAGACCGGCGACTATGGCATGGTCGTGCCCCGAATGGTCAAGCAGGCGCTCCTGGGTCATCCAATTACGGTTTACGGTAATGGGGAACAACGGCGCTGTTTTACCGATGTCGAAGATGCACTGGACGGCCTTGTTGCACTGGCCGAACATCCCGATGCGCCGGGCGAAATCTTCAATTTGGGCGGTAATGTCGAGACCAACGAAACCAGCATCATCAATTTAGCGCATAAGGTCAAGACACTGACGGAGAGCGACGCGCCGATCGTATTCGTGCCTTACGACAAGGCATTTGCAAAGGGATCCTACGAAGACCTGAACTACCGGGTGCCGGATCTCTCGAAAATCAGGTCTTTCGTGGACTACGAACCCAAGATGAGCCTCGACAACACCCTTCGGCGTATTATCAGTCATTTCGAGTCGTAGCAGAGCGAGGGCCAATCCGGGCGTGCGGGTCGTGGTGAAGGTCAGAGCGATCCCACAGGCGCACGGCCCGTTCTTCAATATCTGCATATCTGAACGTTATTCAACTGGCGTTGGACCGTCCGAACCCTCTTGTCCAAAGGACGGGGCTGGCCGTACGCCGGTTTTTTTATTGCGGGGTCGCCTTGCGGGAGCACGGTTCCACCGGGTGGATCTGCACCGCTTGCCTGGGGTTCGGGTTGATCACCGTCCTGCTCTTCTGGCTATCTTCGGGTGTGTCGTTGCTCGACGACGACTGGGGACACCTCCGTTTGTGCGTGGAGGGTATTCAACCCATACTGACCACCGGCTGGACCGGGATCGCGGGCGCCGGGGGATATTATCGTCCGGTTGTCACACTGTCGCTGTACGCGACGTTTCTGTTCGTGGAATACGAACCCGTGCTCTACCACGTTGGCAACGTGTTGATTCACGTCCTTTGTGGCATTCTGGTTTATCTGCTGGCGCGGCGGCTGCTGGCCGGGGCATTGTCCGCCTGGATAGCGCTCCTTCTTTTTCACGTGCTGCCCGTTCACACGGATACGATATTCTGGATCGTGGGCCGTACGGATTCTGTATGCACGCTGTTCTATCTGTCGGCGCTGCTTCTGTTTCTGGACTACCAGGCTCGTCCGACTCCGGGATTGCTGGCGGGTGGAAGCCTGTGTTTCCTGTTGGCGCTTTTTTCGAAAGAGATGGCGCTGTCGCTGCCGGGCGTGCTTCTGATCCTTTGTTTCTATGGCCGAACATTCCGCGCACCGGAAGCACGGCGGGCTCTGGCGTTCTGCCTCGTGACCGTGGTAGTCTACCTGTGTGCCCGTTGGATGGTACTTGGGGGGATATTTTCAGGGATTCCGGTACGGAATCTGGCGGCAACGGGGCTTGGCCTGGACGTTCTCAAGTCCGGAGCCAAGTTGGGGATGACGGATTACCGTCTTTTCGGCGTCGTTCTGCTGGTGGCGACCGCCGGCGTGTTCTGGGTGTCGGGCCGGCCGCGCGAGGTATTGCGGGACACGTTGTATCTGGGTGGAATGACCGTGGCCAGCCTGGTGCCCGTTCTGGGAAGGGTTCACCGTTGGTACCTCTATCTGCCTTCCGTATTCTTCTGCATTGCGGTTGCGAATGTCTGGACGAGCTGGCAGCCGAATCGCCGGGTGGTTCTGTGGTGTCGGAATTTTCTTATGGCTACGTTGATTGGATATTATGGGCTGGTGCTTGCCCGGGAGGGAGTCTTCTGGCGGGACGCGTCGGTCTTGAGCGAAAATGTCCTCGATGCGTTGGCGCCGCTTACGAAAGAAAGCAGCGGAGCGGTCTACGTGTTGAACGTGCCTTCGGCCTTGAGCCCGGCGGGCAGCCTCGGAGAAATACCATTGTTCTCATTCGGGCTGAGCAGCGCGACGGCGGTGCGCGCCGGGGTTGGAACGCCGGCGGTTGCCGTGAATCACTGCTGGCTTACGGATTCCGACGGATTTGAGAGCGACGTGAAGCGGCTGGGTCCGATGCACTGGCGGATCGACATAAAAAACGGCGGTTATTTTTCCGTACATCGGCAGGACGATGTCAGGACGTTTTATGCGGCGGACGGCAAGCGGTTGCTTCCCGGTACCATAAAGAGGACGTGGGGCGAAGTACGGATTCACGGTCTCAGAGAGGCTGAGGTTGTACTCGAGCCGGTGCGTGGAAGCCGCGTGGTGATTTTCGACAGGGGCGGAATCAGGGAATTGAAGCTCGAAAACGAGTAGGTATCGTATCCATGGTTGCGCGTTTTTTACAGGTTTGTGCGATTTGTTCTCTGATGCTGATGATCCCGGACGGGGCGCCAGCGGCTTACAGAGGCGAGCCACGACTCGTGTGGGCGGGAGAGGATGGGGTGGAGATCGAGGTCGACGGATCGGACTATCAGCTTCGCACGGCCCATCTTGAGGGTGTGGCCTACGATCAGGTCGTGCTGCCGGGGGGCATGTGGTTGCCCGAACCCGGACGTCCTGCCGTGCCGGTGCGAGGTGCGCTCCTGGGCGTGCCTTACGGAACGCGGGTGGCGGTTACGGTTGTGGAGGCCGAGTACGACGAGATTTCCGGGGTGCTGCTGATGCCGGTGCCGCGGTCCCGACCGGTGGGACGGGGGCCATCCCAGACCGCGGTAGAGGTCTACGAGCCGGACGCGGATTTTTACGAGCACGACGGGTTTTATCCCGAACAACGGGCCGCGGTCACCCGGACCGGTGTCATGCGGGATCAGCGGGTGGCCGGAGTTTCGTTAAGACCCATCCAGTACAATCCGGCGCGGCGACAGTTGCGCATTGCGCGCAGGATGCGGGTGCGCGTGCGGTTTGTGCGCGACGAGCCGTCCATCAGGGTCCGGTCGACGGATGAGGGCACGGGCGGTGGATTCGAGGACCTCTACCGAACGGCGTTGTTGAATGCGGAACAGGCGCGGGGATGGCGGGGCCGTGCCGAACGGCGCGACGGGCTGCGGAAGCTCCGGATCGCGGAGGGTCTGGATCCGGCGGCCGAATATGACAAGATCCGGATACGGGAGGACGGCCTGTATCGGCTGGACGCGAGCTGGTTTACCGATGCGGGCATCGCCCTTCATCCGGGCGATCTGGAGCGTTTGAAGCTTTTCCTGAACGGTCGGGAGGTGCCCCTGGACGTGCAGGACGATGGAGATGGTGTGTTGGACGAGGGTGAGGGCGTGATTTTCTATGGCGAGTATAGACGCGCGCCGGATCGGGACTTCGAGAACGAACTGGGACGGGAACACGTGTACTGGCTCTCGCTGGACGGCAGACCCGGCCGGCGATTTGAGGGGGTGGACGGGTCGCCCCGGAACGGATACCCACCGGCCCTTCGGTTCACGCACAGGGCGCACGCCGAGGTCGATTCGCTTTACGATCCGCTGGGAGACGCGCCTGACGCAAATCGGGACCACTGGTACTGGGGGCGAACCGGATCGCCGGGCAGGCCCGGTACGAGTCTCCAGAACGTCGGTGCGTTTCCGGTGACCGTACCCGTTCCACTGCCGGGGCTGGACCACACCGCGGGAACAGTGGCCCGCGTTCGGGTGGGGATGCACGCGTTGACATTCAGACGCCTGTTCGAACCCGATCACCATACGGTTGTGCGGCTTTCGAACGGCACGATTGTGGCCGACGACAGATGGGATGGAAAACGCGCGTTCATCGCCGAAGGGGAGGTGCCGGTGTCTGAACTGGGCGACACGAGTCGGGTAACCCTCGCCACACCTGGAGCGGAGGATTTCCCGAATGACTACATCGAGTCGGTGTTGCTCAACTGGGTAGATATCGCATATCCCCGGCGGTTTGAAGCGCTTGAGGGCACGCTGGTATTCGAGCCGGATGAAACCGCCGCGGGGCAAACGTTCTCGATTACGGGTTTTCGTACGGACGACGTGTCCATCTACGACGTTTCCGGTGACCGGAAGTTCCAGCACGTTCAGATGACGCCCGGTGATATGGGATTTCAAGCCCAATTCGAACTGTCGGCCGTGGTCGGGCGTTTTGTCGCGATGGATTCGGAAGCCATCCGGAGGGCGCCCGCCGCGGAGGCCGCGGAGGTGCCGGGGTTCGGGCAGGAGGGGGCCGACTATGTGATTATCGTCCATCCGCGGTTTCGGGAAGCGGCGGAACGCCTGGCGGAACACCGGCGCGGACAGGGGTTGGCGGTACAGGTGGTCGACGTCACCGAGATTTACGACGCGTTCGCTTTCGGGCAGTTCGAGCCGCAAGCGATCCGTCAATTCATGCGCTATGCCTTCGAAAACTGGGCTCGGCGACCGACCTATCTTCTGTTATTCGGCCGGGATAGTTTCGACTACCGGGACCACTTCGATAGGGCCGAACTGGGGCGGCGGGCTTACGTGCCCGCGCTTCCCTTCCAGTCCGTAAAACGGGGGCTGGCATATACGGACCATTTCTTTGGATCTGTGGCGGGTTTGGACGAGGATCTGTTCCAGGATATTTTTGTCGGCCGGCTTTCCGTCGTCACTCGCCGCGAGGCGGCCGTCATTGTGCAAAAGATCGTGTCGTATGACCAGGCGCCCCCTGCCCGGTGGCGGGACCGGGTGCTGTTTATGGCCAACTACGATCCTCTATCGATCTTTACGGCCCCCAGTGATCGGTTGTCGGCAAACTACACCGAGCCGCTCGGCCTGGAGTCCTTTAAGGTATACAACGACAGGGATGTTGGTGTTGAACCCAATGAGGATACGGGCGAGGTGATCCGGCAGATCAACGAGGGTCGGCTGCTGGTGAATTTCCTGGGACACGGAAGCGTTGCGAGCATGGCCAGGTTCTTAAGGGGGGAATACCAGGAGCGCGGCTATGACTATATGCGGCAGATCGTCAATGCGGATCGATTGCCGATTGTGGTGGCGTTGTCCTGTCTGAACGGGCAATTCTCGGATCCCAGGTTTACGTGCCTCGCGGAGGAGGTGACCAAGAAGGCGGATGGCGGCGCGATCGCTTATATCTCGGCCTCAACGCTCGCGGCCGTGATAAGCAATGATTTCCTGAACGATCGTTTGTTTGCAGCGTATTTCAAAGACGGCATCCGGCGGTTCGGAACCGGCCTGACCCTTGCCAAGGCAGCCCTGGATACACGGTTCCCCGATCTGGAAACGCTTACCCTTGGCATGCAGTTGATTGGAGACCCCGCCCAGGAACTGGCCATATTGCCCAACCCGGATTTCTCACTGGACTCGGAAAGCCTGAAAGTCGAGCGCACCGGTCAGTTGACCGTCGAAGATTCAGTGCGGGTCGCGATCCGGATCGAGAACATCGGGATTACCCCGCGTGCGGGGCCCGAGGTTGTTCTGGTGGATCGCAATCTGGATCGGGGGGAAGTGGATACGTTGTTTACCGGCTATTTCCCCGCCTTCGGGCAGTCGGACAGCACCGCGGTGATGTGGCGGTTGGCGGGACGGGCAGGCAGGCATCTGCTGGCGCTTACCGTGGATCCTTCCGATGAGATTCCGGAGTTGGATGAAGCCAACAACCACGTGGAGGTCGAGTTGGACGTGGTCGGGAGTCTGTCGGCCGTCCCCACGATGCCGCGCCAGAGCCAGGTGGTGCCCGCTTCGGGGGTGCGGTTGGCGGTGCGCCCGGGCGCCGGCGCGCAGGAAGTGCACGGGGAGTTCGAGGTGAGTGGTTCGCCGGCGTTCGACGGGCCGGGTGTGATCCGTTCCGGACCCGTCTCGGGTCCCGCCGGGCTCGTGTTGTGGAAGCTGCCGGAGGTGGCGCCCGGAACGTACTTCTGGCGGTCTCGATTGAGAGACGGTGAGGAGTTCGGGGCGTGGTCCGCCACCATGGAATTCACGGCGCAGTCCACCGCACCCGCGCGGGAGGTCCTGTGGCGCCAGGGGGCCGGCAATGCCATCCGATGGGGCACCTCCGCAGACGTGCGCATGGCTGACGGAGCGATTTCACGGGTCGTCGATCCGCCTCCGTTGCGATTGAACGCGGACACGCGGGAAGAGGCGTTCGAGGCCGAGGGCGTCCGCGGCACGGGCGTTTTGTGTACGGATGGCACCTACCTCTACGTGAACCGGTTCTATTCTCCAACGGCGGTTTATCCGGGGACCGATGTATTCGAGCGGATCGGGACGGGGCTTGGGGGCACGCGGGCGGGACAGAATCACGCCGCGCTTTCGGAGACGCCCGTTCTTGGCGTTTCGGCAACCTATCACGGCGATGGATTTATCTATGCTGACGATGGCAGGGGGCGCGAACTGGTGCGCGTTGCGCCGGCAACGGGGGTCGTGGATCGCGTGCGGGTGCCGGACGGGCTGATGGAGTTCCGTACCGGGTTTGTATTTGATGGCCACTCGCTGATTACGTCGGACGGTACTTACATTTACAATCTGGCGGCGGCGGTGGATGGTGTACAGCGCGCGGGGTGGTCCGTTCGCGTGTTCGATCCGTCGGACGGCTGGCGCCTGGAGCGTGAATTTACCGTGGCGCCGACGGAGACCGGGTTTGCCTATCTCTTTACGGACGGGGTTATCGCGGACGGAAGGTATCTCTATCTGATTGAATTCGGTACCGGATCAACCCATCGGGTTCGCGTCGTGGATGCCCGAACCGGGCGATTTATCGAAGAGTACCAGAGCGATCAGTTCGAGACCGACATTTTAACCGGTCAGTACGACTGGATCAATAACAAAGTCTGGCTGGGTCAACTCAACGGTCCGATGGTCTACCGGTACGCGGGGAAAACGCTGCCGCCGTATGGAAGTTTGACGTCGGAGCCGATCGGTCCCGCCGGCGCCTGGCACGGGCTGACTCTTGACGTTCGAGAGGCGCCCGGCGGCCGGGCGGTCGTGGACATTCTTGGCGAGGCTCCCTCCGGCGGGTTCGCACCCCTTGCGGAATGGACAGGCCTCGCGCCGGATGGCGAGATCAACCTGGGCGACCTGAAAGCAAATCGTATCCGGATCCGGGTTCGGCTGTCGGGAGACGGACTGGGGCCGTCCGCCGCATTGACGGGTTGGCAGGTGCGGTACCGGCCGCAGTCGGATCTGGTCCTCTTCGGGTTGCGGGCGTCCCCCCTGGAAGTTGAAGAACTGGAACCGGTTCGGCTGACCGTCCAGGTCCGGAACAGGGGACCCTTAGATCTGGTTCCCGGCGGTGTGGTGGCATTTTACAGCGGCGCGCCGGAGGGCGGCCGGCTGATCGGACGCGCGTCAGTTCCGGAAGAAACCCCTGTCGGCGAAACGGCGTCCGCGTCCCTGGTCTGGAATACCGCAAGGTTTGCCGGAACGAATGTTGTTACGGCCCGGTTGGAGGATCTCTCGGGCGGTCGGAGTTTTTACGTGAGAGAGACGACAGCCGACGAGGCCGTTGAGGTCCATCCGAGCGATGATCAGGTCGGTCCCGAAGTCGAACTGGTCGCGCTGGACGCCGCGGGCGAGGTCCGGGCGGATGATTTCCTGCCGTCGACGCCGAAGTTCTCGGTCGTATTTCGAGATACGAGCGGTATCGACGGCGGATCCGTGCGCCTCGTTCTGACCGGATCGGAAGATGAAATCTCTGAGGGACTGGTTTCGGATCGTGTGGTGGATCGGAACGAGGATAGGACCTCGTTACGTTTCACCTATTCTCCGCGCCTTGATGACGGCCGCTATGAACTTTCGGTTTCAGGGCTGGATCAACTGGGCAACGGGCCTGCTCAGAAGTCCATCGCATTCCAGGTTTCGTCCGACCTTGCGATCGAACGGGTGCTGAACGTGCCCAATCCGACCGCGGAAGCGACGGATTTTACATACATTCTGTCCCGTCCGGCGGAAGTGAGCATCCGTATCTATACCCTTTCGGGGCGTCTGATCCGTATTCTGGAGGGGTTGCCGGGACGGGCCGGATATAATCAGGTTCGATGGGATGGAAGGGATGCTGACGGGCACCTGCCGGCCAATGGAGTTTACCTCTATACGGTTACCGCGGATGATGGCCAGAAACGGGTGCGCGAGAAGGAACGGTTGATCGTGTACCGATGACGTAGAACCGCTGGTCGGGTCACCAATCGCGTTCCCGGGTTTTGGCAGCCCGGATAATTCAGGGTGCATTTTCGCTTCGAGTGTTCTGTCCCGGAAACAGATTGCCGAAACTTGGCTGACGAGTCGACGAAGGGCTGGCGCTCAACGCAAGCAAATCACGCAACGCAGCGAGACGCGATGAACCGGCCTGCCTGTGCGGAAAAACTGCTCGCAGACAGGCGGAGGAATGGTGACATATTTCAGGGACAGAACACGAAGAGCGGCCGTTGTATTGAGGACGCATTTTGCGCAGTCAGTGTTTCGGACAGTTAATGAAAGTTCCACGAACGGTCAAAAATTATAAGTTTCGATAATTTAAACACTTATCGTTCAGTTCAGATTTTTCTTGGAACTTTACGCGGGGTAAGGGCGTGGGAAGCGCAATGGTCGACAGGAATTGATGATGACCAGGATTGACTGACGCGACTTGCCGCGCCTTTCCTCACGAGGTCATCGACACCAACGTATTTTGTATCCCTTTGGGAGGAATTCGTCGATATCAACAATGTGAACAGATTTTAAATAAAGTAAAATCAAATAATTACGTAAATTGGGTGTAAATTCTGCAGGAGGTTGAAAACAATCCTTGCAGATGCCTCGTTAACGGTTATCAGGCCCAATTTACAAGACTGTTCACAGAGTTGGCTATGGCGTTTTCTCTCAAATCCCGTCCCTTCGCGCTTGGCGCCGCCAGTGTGCCGAGCCCGTTGTTCTCGTTATCCTTGGGGTCGTTTCTTCCGCAGTCCAGGCGTTTCACTTCCTCTCCGGGTCGCTACTCAGGCGATCAAGCTGAATCCTCTCTACGCGTACCTTCCAGTAAGACGGTTTCCAACCTGATTTTCGGCACAGATTTGCATCATGTGCACAGAAACGGTGTGCTCCGGCGTGCTCTAAACCGGAGATGTCGTACGGCATGTGCGTTGTAAATCTGTGGGCATGAATATAGGCAACTCTGATTGTTTTGGGGGACCTGACGAAATGGATAAGCGTAAGATATTGATCGTAGATCGTGACCCGGTTGTAACGTCGCAACTTGCAGGATTCCTGGAAGACGAACCTGATGAGATCGTCACCGCGGCAGATGGAACAAATGGACTCGAAATGTTGAGCAAGGAGAAGATCGACCTTGCTGTGGTGGAGGCATGTATCGAGGATATGGACGGGATAACACTCTTGGAGGGCGTGAAGGCAGGGAGAATTCAGACTGCCCTCATGCTCGTGACAAGTTTGCGAACCCTGGAATCGGGAGTGAAAGTGCACAAGCCTTTCGCCATGAGCGTTTATGATAAACCGATAGATGGAAATGTATTTTTGGAAAACATCAGAAAGCATATGCCTTTACAGGCCATATGGAAGAGCCGCCTGGAATCGTTTCTCGATGACAACTACAGCAATCCTGAATTGAAATTTGAAGATGTGGAGCGTCATTTCAGGTTCTCCAGGACCCATGGATATGCATTGTTCAAGAAACATCTGGGAGAATCATTCAGTATCCGCCTGCGGAAGGTTCGGCTGAC
Organism: Candidatus Latescibacterota bacterium; assembly: GCA_965237675.1. Lineage (GTDB taxonomy): Bacteria > Latescibacterota > UBA2968 > UBA2968 > JAAXHE01. The sequence goes on along the minus strand of OZ250150.1, from coordinate 5,585,321 downwards.
CAATGCCGAGGAAGCACTGAAGAACACCTCAGCGTCCATTTCGGAAATCGCTTACCTGTGTGGGTTCGCATCTTTATCGACGTTTAGCAAGGTATTCAAGGCGAAAGATGGAAGAAATCCGACCACATATCGCAGAAATTGGAAACTGGGACAAATTTAGTACTCCCGAACAAACTTGCGGACTTGACTTCATATTTTCGACATAGATATTCTAAGGGTGCACCGCAATGACCTGCTCCGAAGCGCACGGGTCTGGAGATTACCAAGGTATGTACGTGGTAAATCTGTGTGCCGTGAATACGGGCAATTCTGGTTGTCCAGGGGGACCTAACGAAATGGGTAAGCGTAAGATATTGATCGTAGATCGTGACCCTGTTGTAACATCGCAACTCGCAGGATTCCTGGAAGACGAACCCTATGAGATCGTCACCGCGGAAAATGGAGCTGAAGGACTCGAAATGTTGAGAGAAGAACGGATTGACCTCGCCGTGGTAGAGGCATGTGTCGAGGAAATGGATGGGATAACACTTTTGGAGGGCGTGAGGGCAGGGAGAATTCAGACAGCCATGCTACTCGTGACAAGTTTGGGAACCCTGGAATTGGGAGAGCAAGCGCAAAAGCCATTTGCCATGAGCGTATTTGATAAACCAATTGATAGAGATGTATTTTTGGCGAACATCAGAAAATATATGCCTTTGCAGGACATGTGGACGAGCCGCCTGGAGTCGTTTCTCGAAGACAACTACGCCAATCCCAATTTGAAATTTGAAGATGTCGAACGTTATTTCAGGTTCTCCAAGTCCTACGGATATGCATTGTTCAAGAAACATCTGGGCGAATCATTCAGCAGGAGTCTGCGGAATGTTCGCCTGGCCAAGGCTGAAGAAGTACTGAAGAACACCACGGCTTCCATTTCAGAGATCGCTTATCTGTGTGGCTTTGGATCTTTATCGACGTTTAGCAAGGCTTTCAAAGAGAAGTATGGAAATAACCCGACCACGTATCGCAGAAATTGGAGACTGGGACAAGTTTAGAACGTCGGAACAAACCTTAATCGTTGACATCACTATGAGCACATGCGTTGTTCTAAGGACGAATTGTCTATATTAGTCAACATACCCATCGGACACGGTAGAGTCTGACTACAGATGTCATCTGTAATCGTCGTGTGCCGAACGCTTCTGGGGAATTCAAGCCCATCGGGGTATGAGTCGGTCTGAAGAATTCGCGAGAAAGGAGTTTGGGTACCAGGTCAATTGTACTATGTTTCACGATTGTAAGTCGTTGAGCGGCTGAAGCCGCTTTGTCTTCATCATGAAACATTGCCGAAACCGGAACCTAAAAATGGATTCGGCTAATCCATTCGAAACCGCTCACCGTTGAAGCGCGCTGGGGCATCGCGCAAATACTGGCTGGCGATTGCCCACGGGTTCCGCGCTGGTTGTTGCAGGCGAAAGGGAGGAAGTGGACATGGTACTCTTTCAGGTGGCCGCGAGGCATGTGCTAACGGCCGCATCTGCCCCGGAGAGAGCGTCTTGTCGACAGACACGCCGCGCGACTCACAATGATCGCACTAATCATCTCAAGGGAGTTTTACCACTCCCGCTTTCCTTCCCATTCCTCTCTTCCGGCGTGGTAGCAACGCCGGGCCCGTCTTTCCACGTTTCCACGCAGTCCCCTCCATCCCATATCGGCGTAATTCCTCCTACTGCGGTTTTGTGTGCAAGTGAAAGCCGCCGAGCAGTCTACTTTCGCGGAACCTTCAATGTTGTGCGCCGCCTGGTTTCCGATCGTTGCCGTGGGCGGATGGAGAATCGGAAGGAGGTGACGCGGCGAAAGCCGCGTCCGTCCAGCAGAGCTGAGAGGTGATTGTAACTTCGGCTTAAATGCGGTTTCAAGTCGGCTAACGCGATATGAAACAGAAACACGGTGTTCGATCGGATGCGTTCCGGATTGAGGCAAATTGTCATCAACAACCCTGATAGAGAATCGGCCCGATATATAAGTGCCCGCCGGCCTCCGGACGGAGAATCGGAAGCAGGATCGGGCAGCGCCACTGTCGGCAGTACTCACCACGTCACCGTTCGGGTGACGGCAACGAAGGAGGCAGTTATGTGGACTCGTCTTATATCATCCGTATGTGCGGCGTTTGTGTTGACCGGACCGGCACTTGCCGGCGACATGACCCGCGGATTGACCATTACCGGCGGCCGGAACGCCTCTGCAACGCTCAAGCTGGAGCGCGTGAATGACCCGGACGCCGACAGCGGAATTCTGAAGTTGCGTGTCACGTTGGCGCAGGCCAATGATCTGAAGGGATACGGATTTTCGCTGCAATTCGATCCCGTGAAATACGAGTTCGTGAATGCCACGGAATTGGACGGCAACCTGCTGAAATCCGGTTTCGGGCAGGAGACGCTATTCCTGTCCTCGAACCGGACGCCGGGACAGGTGGATATCGGCGCTGTGAAGGTCGACCGCCAGGGCGCCAGCGGCGACGGGAAGCTCGTCGAGCTTGTGTTCAGGACGAGCGGCACACCGGCGTCGTCTGATTTTCAGGTATCGGAAAGCGTTCTGGTCGGTCTGGATGGCGCCGTCGACATGTTGACCCATGCTGAAATCGGTGATCTGAAGCCATTGCCGGTTCGATTCAATCTGGAGCAGAATATGCCGAATCCGTTCAACCCCGCCACCGTGATCGGCTTTCAGTTGCCCGAGGCCGGGGCGGTCCGGCTGTCGATATATAATCTGCTGGGCCAGGAGGTGCGGGTACTGGTGAACGAACGGAGGGATGCCGGATCGTTTTCGGCAACGTGGGACGGGACGGACGCGTTGGGCAGGCGCGTTGCAAGCGGCATCTATCTGTATCGGATACAGGCCGGCGCATTCTCGGCTTCCAAACGAATGTTGTTATTGAAGTAGGTCTGAAGAACATACGGCATCTCTGAACTCAGGGATGCCACGAAGCTGTACAGGCGGTCGGCATCGCCTTTCAGTCCTGCGGCAAAGCAGGTGCAGGCGCGTCGGTCACGACGTTGCGAAATTAAGCGTCCAATTTCACACCGAGGCAACGTCCGGACGGAAATCTTCCCTGGCACAGAGGAGTGTTACCCAATGTCTTTTAAAAAGAGCTTGTTGTTGATTGCCGTCCTCGGGTTGCTGGTCTTTGCGGGTCATGCGTATGCCGGACCCAATGCAAATGCCGTTTTGTCGGTTGACCTCATTCCCAATGGAGGGGCCGGCAACCGGACGGATAATGGGGTTACGTCGGGGACAGTTTCCGGTCGGGGCACAACCATCGCCGTCGAGGTTTTTGCAACGGGCGTGAGGACGTCTCTGATCGGTATGACTATCGAATTTGACTTTGACGCTTCCCTCCTGTCCTTTGTCAAGGCCGAAAACAGCGCGTTTCCCCTCACGCTTCCGGAAGGCTCGACCGGCACCCACTTTGCAACGGGTAACCCCGCTACGTTGGCTTCGTCCGGCTTTCTGGCGCGCGCGGAGTTTACGACGGTTTCAGACGTTACCGGGCGGGAGTTTTCGATAGGCATCGAGTCGGTCACGCTCGCCGAGAGTACGACCTCGAGCGACGAACTCGCAACCACCGGCGTGATCACGTTCAACGCCTCGCCATCCCCCGACTTCGACGGCGATGACTTCGTTGGATTTTCCGACTTCCTGATTTTTGCAAGCGTGTTCGGGTCCCGGCAGGGCGATGGGACGTACGATGCAGGGATCGATCTGAATTCCGATGGTTCGATCGGTTTTACGGACTTTTTGATCTTTGCGGCGAGTTTTGGAGGTCCGCCGCCTTCAACGGGCGGCGGGAACGGCGGGAGCCCTGATCTCGTTGTTCAATCGCCTTCGGTCAGCAACAATAACGTGGCTTCGGGGGCGACCTTCACGCTGGGTGCGACCGTCCGCAACCAGGGTAACGGATCGTCTGCCGCGACGACGTTGCGCTACTATCGCTCGACCGACGCGTCGGTTTCCACGAGCGATACGCAGGTCGGCGCGGACGCGGTGAGCGGACTTTCAGCCTCAGGCGCCAGCGCCGAGTCGATCAACCTGACGGCGCCAACGGGCGCGGGCGCCTATACCTACGGAGCGTGTGTCGACGCGGTTTCCGGAGAGTCCAATACCGGTAACAACTGCTCTTCTGCCGTCACCCTGACCGTAACGACGCAGACTCCGCCTGCCCCCGGAACATCGAAGCTTTATTGGACGGACTGGGGCACGGACAAGATTCAACGCGCCAACCTGGACGGTTCGGGGGTCGAAGACCTGGTCTCCGGCGCCGGTTTGGACGGCCCGGATGGACTGGCGCTGGATATGGCGGGCGGCAAGATGTACTGGACGGATGCGGGCGCCAACAAGATACAGCGGGCCGATCTCAACGGTTCCAATGTTGAAGATCTGGTCACCGGCCTGGGAATACCGTACGGTATGGCGCTGGACATGACGGGTGGCAAGATGTACTGGACGAACCGGCAGACGAACAAGATCCAACGGGCCGATCTGAGTGGCGCCAACGTCGAAGATCTTGTTACAAGCGGCCTTACGTTTCCGGGTGGATTGGCCCTGGACGCGTCCGGCGGCAAGATGTATTGGACGAACCCGGGCCTGAATAAGATCCAGCGCGCCAACCTGGACGGCTCCGGGGTCGAAGACCTCGTGAGCAGCGGCGTGAGCAGTCCCACCGGCCTCGCCCTGGATGTACCTGGCGGCAAGATGTACTGGACCGACCGGCGCACGGACAAGATTCAGCGCGCCAACCTCAACGGTTCAGGGGTCGAAGACCTGGTCACCAGCGGCTTGCATAGCCCAAACGGTCTGGCCCTTGACGTATCCGGCGGGAAGATGTACTGGGCCGACGCGGGAACGAATAAGGTGCAGCGCGCCAACCTGGACGGCTCGGGCGTGGAAGACCTGGTTACGGGAGCCAACGGACTGGTCGATCCGTCGGGAGTGGCCGTGGGGACGGCGGCAACGGGTGGAGGCAACGGGGGCGGTGGTAATGGTGGCGGCGGTGGTGGCGGAGGCGCTGCCGACCTGGTCGTCGTATCGCCTTCCGTCAGCAACAGCAGCCCCGCTGCCGGCGCCTCCTTTACGCTGGGTGCGTCCGTTCGCAACCAGGGTGATGGTATGTCCGCGGCGACGACGTTGCGTTACTACCGATCGATCGACGCGAACATTTCGACGACCGACACGGAAGTCGGCACTGATGCCGTGAACGGCCTTCCGGCTTCCGGCGGGAATGGTGGATCGATTGATCTGGCTCTATCGATTAACTTGACAGCCCCATCGAATTCCGGAACCTACTATTACGGAGCCTGTGTGGATGCCGTGTCTGGCGAGTCCGACACGGGAAACAACTGCTCCTCCGCTGTGAGCGTCACAGTCGCGTCGCAGCCGCCACCGCCGCCTCCCACCGTGGCGTCGAAGCTTTACTGGACGGACTGGGGCACCGATGAGATTCAGCGCGGCGACCTGGACGGCTCCAACGTCGAAGACCTGGTGAGCAGCGCGGGACTCGATGGGCCGGACGGATTGGCCCTGGATATGGCGGCCGGCAAGATGTACTGGACGGACACGGGTACGGCAAAGATCCAGCGCGCTGATCTGGACGGCTCCAACGTGGAGGACCTCATCACCAGCGGCCTGAGCATTCCGTACGGACTGGCCGTTGACGTGTCCGCCGGCAAGATGTACTGGACGAATCGGCAGAACGGCAAGATTCAACGCGCCGATCTGGACGGCTCCAATGTTGAAGACCTCCTCACCCTGGCCGGCCTGGCATTTCCCGGTGAAATCGCTCTGGACGTTGCAAACGGCAAGATGTACTGGACGAACCCCGGATCGGACAAGATCCAGCGCGCGGATCTCGACGGATCCAACGTTGAAGACCTGGTCTCCAGCGGCCTGAGCAGCCCCACCGGCCTGGCTCTCGATTTATCAGGCGGCAAGATGTACTGGACGGACCGAGGAACCCACAAGATCCAGCGCGCCGGTCTCGACGGTTCCAGCGTCGAAGACCTGGTCACCAGCGGCCTGACAAGCCCCAACGGGTTGGATCTCGACGTTTCCGGTGGCAAGATGTACTGGACGGACGTCGACGCGGACAAGGTCCAGCGCGCGGATCTCGATGGATCCAACGTCGAAGACCTCCTCACCAGCGCCGACGGTTTGGTCGATCCATCGGGACTGGCCGTAAGCGCCGTCGGCGGCAGCAGTGGCGGCACCTATGGCGTCGGCGACGCACTCCCGAATTTCCCAACCGGCTTCTTTGTTCCACGGCTTCTTCGGAATGCAAACCTCACAATAAGCGGAGGGCGCGCGGTACTCAGCTTCCAGAATGGCGGCCTGATCGAACTTCAGGATGGAACCCGTTATACTTGCGTCGCTGCCGGAGGATGCAGCATCGAGGGCGGACGCGTCACAAGGGGCACCTTTGAATAGGGGTAGCTGACTTATGAAATGGCCATTTACGAATCGGCAATTCGCCTTGATGTCACTGGTTGTCGTCTTGATGGCATTTGCCCTGCCGGGTTTGGGTTACGCCCAGGGAAACAGCCCGTCGGTGACGGCTTCGACAGCGTCGCCGTTAACGGAAGGGTCGCTGGATGGCAGCGTGGTAACGCTGACGCTTTCGGGCGGCGCCTACGCGAGTTCCATCTTCGACGTTCGGCGTGGTGTGTCGGTATCGGGCATTGCTGGCGTGAGCGTGGGGACGTTCGGGATAACGCGCGTAAGTGATACGAAGGTGACGGTTGAGCTCGACTTCAACGGTGACTTCGACGAAGACGAGACGTTGACGTTCACAGTGGGCGCGGGGGCGATCGCATCCTACAACGGCGCCGCACTGACCGCGGAGTTATCCGTTAGCGCAGGGATCGAGTCGGTGACGGCATCGACAACGTCACCGTTGACGGAGGCGACGCTGAATGGCAGTGTGGTGACGTTGACGTTGGCGGGCGGTGCATACGCGGGTTCCATTTTCGACGTCCGTGACGGTGTGTCGGTATCGGGCATAGCAGGCGTGAGCGTGGGCACGTTCGGTATCGAGCGCGTGAGCGACACGAAGGTCACGGTTGAGCTCACGTTCAACGGAGACATCGACGAGGACGGTACGCTGACGTTCACGGTCGGGGCTGACGCAATCGCGTCCTACAGCGGCGCCGCACTCACCGCGGAGTTATCCGTTAGCGCAGGGATGGAGTCGGTGACGGCATCGACAACGTCTCCGTTGACGGAGGCGACACTGAATGGCAGTGTGGTGACGTTGACGCTTACTGGCGGTGCATACGCGAGTTCCATCTTCGACGTCCGGCGAGGCGTGACGGTATCGGGCATAGCAGGCGTGAGCGTGGGCACGTTCGGTATCGAGCGCGTGAGTGACACGAAGGTAACGGTTGAACTCAGCTTCAACGGCGACATCGACAGTGACGGTACGCTGACGTTCACGGTGGGCGCCGGGGCGATCGCGAACTACAGCGGCCCCGCGCTCACGGATCAGCTGCCGGTCACCGCGGGGATGGAATCGGTGACGGCGACGACGGTGTCACCGTTGACGGAAGCGACGCTGAATGGCAGCCTTGTGACTCTGACGCTGTCGGGCGGCAGATACGCGAGTTCCATCTTCGACGTTCGGCGAGGTGTGACGGTATCGGGGATTGCTGGCGTGAGCGTGGGAACGTTCGGCGTAACGCGCGTGAGCGACACGAAGGTGACGGTTGAACTGACGTTCAACGGCGACATCGACAGTGACGGTACGCTGACGTTCACGGTGGGCGCCGGGGCGATCGCGAATTACAACGGCCCCGCGCTCACGGATCAACTGCCGGTCACCGCGGGGATGGAATCAGTGACGGCATCGACATTGTCACCGTTGACGGAAGCGACGCTGAATGGCAGCGTGGTGACGCTGACGTTGACGGGCGGTAGGTACGCGAGTTCCATCTTCGACGTTCGACGTGGTGTGTCGGTATCGGGTATTGTGGGCGTGAGCGTGGGCACGTTCGGTATCGAGCGTGTGAGCGACACGGTGGTCACGGTTGAACTGACCTTCAACGGCGACATCGACGCGGACGGAACGCTGCCGTTCACGGTGGGCGCCGGTGCGATCGCGAATTACAACGGCCCCGCGCTCACGGATCAACTGCCGGTGAGCGCGGGGATGGAATCCGTGACGGCATCGACAGTGTCTCCGTTGACCGAGGCGACACTTAACGGGGGCGTGGTAACATTAACGTTGACGGGCGGTAGGTATGCAAGATCCATCTTCGACGTTCGGCGTGGTGTGACCGTCTCGGGAATCACCGGTGTAAGCGTGGGCACATTTGGCGTGCAGCGTGTGAGCGACACAAAGGTGACATTAGCGCTCACGTTCAACGGCGACATCGACGCGGACGGCACGCTGACGTTTACGGTGGGCGCCGGGGCGATCGCGAACTACGGCGGCGGCGCGCTCACGGATCAACTGCCGGTGAGCGCGGGGATGGAATCAGTGACGGCATCGACAGTGTCTCCGCTGACCGAAGCGACGTTGAATGGCAGTGTGGTAACACTGACACTGACGGGCGGTGCATACGCGAGTTCGATTTTCGACGTTCGGCGTGGCGTGACGGTATCGGGCATAACGGGCGTGAGCGTGGGCACTTTCGGCGTGCAGCGCGTGAGCGACACAAAGGTGACGGTTGAGCTCACGTTCAGCGGCGACATCGACAGTGACGGTACGCTGACGTTCACGGTGGGCGCGGGTGCCATAGCAAACTACAGCGGCGGCGCGCTGACGGCGCAGTTGCCGGTGAGCGCGGGGATGGAATCGGTGACGGCATCGACAGTGTCACCGCTGACGGAAGCGACGCTGAACGGCAGTGTGGTGACACTCACACTCTCGGGCGCATCCTACACACGGTCCGCCCTGGACATTCGGGATGCCGTGTCGGCATCGGGGATTGCAGGCGTCAACGTGGCCAGATTCGGGATAAACCGCGTGAGTGACACGGTGACGACGGTTGAGCTCACGTTCAGCGGCGACATCGACAGCGACGGTACGCTGACGTTCACGGTGGGCGCGGGTGCCATAGCGAACTACAACGGCGACCCCCTTACCGCGACTCTACCCGTGACCGCGGGGACCAGCGGCGGAACGAACCAGGTACCGACGTTCAGCGAGGGCGCAAGCGCCACGCGCAGCTTCGCCGAGAATACGGGTGCCGGCCAGAACATCGGCAACCCGGTGAGCGCGGCGGATAGCGACGGCGGCACTCTGTCCTACAGCCTGGAAGGGACCGATGCGGCGAGTTTCAACCTCGTCTCAACCAGCGGTCAGCTACAGACCAATTCGGGCGTCGTATACGACTACGAGGTGAAGAACCGTTACGAGGTTACGGTGCGGGTGTCCGACGGCCAGGGCGGCAGCGTTACCATTGGCGTGAGGATCAACCTGACCGACGTGGGCGAACCGCAGGCCATGCCGGAGCTGTATTGGACGGACTGGGGCACGCACAAGATCCAACGGGCCGATCTGGACGGTTCCAACGTTGAAGACGTGGTCACCCGCGGTCTAGATACCCCGGTCGGGCTGGCGGTGGACGTGTCCGCAGGGAAAATGTACTGGTCGGACATGAGTACGAAGAAGATTCAGCGAGCCGATCTGGACGGTTCCAACGTGGAAGACCTGGTCACCAGCGGTTTGCACACGCCGGTCTGGCTGGCGCTGGACGCGTCCGGCGGCAAGATGTACTGGACGGACTGGGGTACAGACAGGATTCAGCGTGCGGACCTGGACGGTTCCAATGTGGAGAACCTGGTGGTCGCCGGGGGTCTGAACAGTCCTGCGGGCCTGGTGCTCGACGTGTCCGGCGGCAAGATGTATTGGACGGACTCGTCCGCGGACAAGATTCAGCGTGCGGACCTGGATGGCTCCAACGTCGAGGACCTGATTACAAGCGGTTTCGGGAGTCCCAGCGGATTAGCGCTGGACATCGCCAGCGGCAAGATGTACTGGACGGATCGCGAAACCGGCGAGATCCGGCGCGCAGACATGGACGGTTCCAATATCGAAGACCTCGTCACGCGGGGTTTGGATAAACCGATCGAAGTGGACCTGGATCTGGCCGCAGGCAAAATGTACTGGACCGACCTCGACACCGACAAGATCCAGCGTGCGAACCTGGACGGATCCAGCGTCGAAGACCTTGTGACCAGAGCCGACGGCCTGGACAATCCCTTCGGCCTGGCCCTCGCGACCCCCACCGCCCCCACGCCTCCGGCGCCGCAGGGCCGGTGCGCAACCGGGGGCGCGGTGCCGAACCCGGCTGCCAACCCGTGGCTGGTATCCGACTGCAACGCGCTGCTGGAAGCGCGGGACCCCCTGGCCGGGACGGCGACGCTGAACTGGTCCGAAACCACCCTAATCTCCACCTGGGACGGTGTCACGCTTAGCGGGACGCCGCAGCGCGTAACGAATTTGAGACTTTGGAACGAGAGCTTGAACGGAACGATACCGGCTGTGTTGAGCCGCCTGACCGGCCTGAAAGCGCTATACCTCGCGTACAACCAGTTGACAGGGACCATACCGGCGGAACTGGGTACGATGACCGGCCTGACGCACCTGGGCCTGATGAATAACCGGTTGACCGGGCAAATCCCCGCGGAACTGCGGAACCTGACCGACCTGAGGCAGTTTGCCCTCCAGCACAACCAGTTGACCGGAACGATCCCCACGTGGCTGGGTGATTTGCCGCGGTTGAAGATATTGAACCTGCAGGGCAACCGGCTGACCGGGCCCATACCGGCCGAACTGGGTCGCCTGTCTGAATTGTGGCAGTTGCTCATCTTCGGTAATCAGTTGACCGGCCCGATTCCGGCGGAACTGGGTAACCTGAGTCTGCTGCAGGAAGTGCGCCTGGACGATAACAAGCTGACGGGATCCATTCCCTCCACGTTCAGCAGTCTGACCCGGTTGACGTTATTGTACCTCGCCGGCAACACCCTGACAGGGTGCATCCCCCCTGAATTGCGGGACATCCTCGGTAATGACCTGGACAAGCTCAATCTGCCGGACTGTACCGGGTCGCAAGGACAGGTCACAGCCGACTTCAACGATGACGGCATCGTGAACTTCGCCGACTTCTTCGATTTCGTGGATGCCTTCGGCAGCACCGACGCCAAATTCGACCTCGACGGCAGCGGCACGGTGGACTTCGCCGACTTCTTCGAGTTTGTTGACGCCTTCGGCACGTCGGGATAGTCAGGTCTCGTGACCATTACCAGGTTAAAATGCAGCATGGAGTTATGACCCACTAGGAGGACTCCCACCGTGAAGACGAATGCGAACTGGCAACGCCTCGTGTTGATTTCCGTTTTGTTCGCCCTTGGCCCTCAGGGCGTCAGCTACGGTCAAATCTACACCCCCGTCCACGCCCCCGGCAGAGATTTCAACACCCTGAGGTCCGCTGGCAACAGGGATCCGGGGGGCATCTGGTCGGACGGGACGACTATGTGGGTGGCGGACACTTCGGACGATAAGATCTATGCATACGACGTGGCTTCGAAAGCCCGGGACGCCGGCGAAGATTTCAACACCCTGGAGTACGCTGGCAACACGTCTCCGACGGGCATCTGGTCGGACGGGACGACTATGTGGGTGGCGGACACTTCGGACGATAAGATCTATGCATACGACGTGGCCACCGGGGCTCGGGATCTCGGCAAAGACTTCGAGACATTGGAGTACGCTGGCAACACGTATCCGGTGGGCATCTGGTCGGACGGGACGACTATGTGGGTAGCGGACGGTTCGGACGACAAGATCTATGCTTACGCCATGGCCACCGGGGCTCGGGATCCCGGCAAAGATTTCAACACCCTGAGGTCCGCTAGCAACACGTATCCGGGGGGCATCTGGTCGGACGGGACGACTATGTGGGTAGCGGACATTTCGGACGACAAGATCTATGCTTACGCCATGGCCACCGGGGCTCGGGATCCCGGCAAAGACTTCGAGACATTGGAGTCCGCTGGCAACACGTCTCCGCACGGGATCTGGTCGGACGGGACGACCATGTGGGTGGCGGACTACTCGGACGACAAGATCTATGCCTACAACATGCCGTCTGCCATACCGGACGAGGGGACGGCGCGCATCCCCGGCAAAGATTTCAACACCCTGGAGTACGCTGGCAACACGCATCCGTGGGCCATCTGGTCGGACGGGACGACCATGTGGGTGTCGGACAATTCGGACGAGAAGATCTATGCATACGACATGGCTTCGAAAGCCCGGGACGCCGGCGAAGATTTCAACACCCTGGAGTACGCTGGCAACACGTCTCCGACGGGCATCTGGTCGGACGGGACGACTATGTGGGTGTCGGACAATTCGGACGAGAAGATCTACGCCTACGCCATAGCCTCCGGGGCTCCGGATCCCGGCAAAGATTTCAACACCCTGGGGTCCGCCGGCAACACGTCTCCGACGGGCATCTGGTCGGACGGAACGACTATGTGGGTGTCGGACAATTCGGACGAGAAGATCTACGCCTACGCCATAGCCTCCGGGGCTCCGGATCCCGGCAAAGATTTCAACACCCTGGGGTCCGCTAGCAACACGTATCCGACGGGCATCTGGTCGGACGGGACGACTATGTGGGTAGCGGACATTTCGGACGACAAGATCTATGCTTACGCCATGGCCACCGGGGCTCGGGATCCCGGCAAAGACTTCGAGACATTGGAGTCCGCTGGCAACACGTCTCCGCACGGGATCTGGTCGGACGGGACGACCATGTGGGTGGCGGACTACTCGGACGACAAGCTGTACGCCTACATCATGCCGGCCAACCTGACCGGAGTCGGCGCACCCGGGGACTCGGCAACACCGGATCTTGTGGTTCAGTCTCCATCGGTCAGCGATGGCAGCCCGGCTGCCGGGGCTTCATTCACGCTTAGCGTCACCGTCCGCAACCAGGGCAGGGCCCAGTCGGCCGCGACGACCCTGCGCTATTTCCGCTCGCCGGACGCGACGATCTCCACGAGTGATACCGAGGCCGGGTCCCGAGCTGTGGGCGCCCTCTCGGCTTCCGGAAGCGGCAGCCACTCCATCGCCCTGGCCGCCCCGTCAGGCTCGGGCGTCTACTACTACGGAGCCTGTGTGGAGAGCGTCAGCGAAGAATCCGATATCCGCAACAACTGCTCGTCTGCCGTGACCGTAACGGTGACGGCAGAGACCCCGGCTGCCGGGGATACGAATCTGTATTGGACGGACTACGGCACGCACAAGATCCAGCGTGCGGACCTGGACGGCTCCAACGTGGAAGATCTGGTCACGAGCGGTCTAGACACGCCGGTCGGGCTGGCGCTGGACGTGTCAGCCGGCAAAATGTATTGGACGGACATGGGTACGAAGAAGATCCAGCGTGCCGATCTGGACGGCTCCAACGTGGAAGACCTTGTCACCAGCGGTTTGCACACGGTGGTCTGGCTGGCGCTGGACCCGTCCGGCCGCAAGATGTACTGGACGGACTGGGGCACGGACAGGATTCAACGTGCGGATTTGGACGGCTCAAATGTCGAAGACCTGGTGGTGGCCGGGGGTTTGAACAGTCCCGCCGGTCTTGTGTTGGATGTGTCCGGCGGCAAGATGTACTGGACGGACTCGTCCGCTGACAAGATTCAGCGTGCGGACCTGGATGGCTCCAACGTGGAAGACCTTGTCACCAGCGGTTTGGGCAGTCCCAGCGGGTTGGCCCTGGACGCGGCGAGCGGCAAGATGTACTGGACGGATCGCGAAACAGGCGAGATCCGGCGCGCGAACCTGGACGGCTCCAATATCGAAGACGTTATCACCCGCGGTCTGGATAAACCCATCGAAGTGGACCTGGATCTGGCCGCTGGCAAGATGTATTGGACTGACCTCGATACGGACAAGATTCAGCGCGCGAACCTGGACGGCTCCAATGTCGAAGACCTTGTCACCCGCGCCGATGGACTGGACAATCCCTTCGGCCTGGCCCTCGTGGCGGGTAACGGGAGCAGCGAAACGCCGGGGCCGCAGGGACAGAAGACTGCAGATTTTAACGGCGACGGCATCGTGAATTTCGCCGACTTTTTCGACTTCGTGGACGCCTTCGGCAGCACGGACGCCAAATTTGACCTCGACGGCGACGGCATCGTGAATTTCGCCGATTTCTTCGAGTTTGTGGACGCCTTCGGTACGTCGGGATAGGTGGGCTGCTGAAGTCCTACCAGGGCCATCGAAATATGCGCAAGAGATCCATTGACATGAGCCACCACTTCTCAAGTTTCCTGTGTTAGGTATCTCAATTGTACGGGTGGCATGTCGTCAAGATGATTGAAGATTGTAGTTAACAGATCAATGAGTATTGCTACAAACACCAGTCTTCAAGGAAGGCATCGTGTAGCGTAATTCCGGAATACCACTGATGCTGGCCGTCATCGCAGCTCCCGTCGTCTTTGCTGGCTGCACAACGACCCGAGCCACGCCCCAGTTTCAAATGCACGCGTTCCAGACTCGCAGTTTCGACACCTCGGACGTCAAGGCGGTCATTAGGGCCTTAATGAATGTCTTGCAGGACGATGGGTACTATACGAAACAGGCGAACCTGGAACTGGGGTTTATTAGTGCTACAAAAGAATACGTGGAGGGCTTGAAACTCGAAGAGTTGCTTAACCCATTGGTAGCTGCGGATGAAATGTCACGAAATACGCTCTTCGAGGCGACGTTCAATGTGTCCCAGTACGGTGAAACTTGCCGCGTCCGCGCCACCTTCCAAACAAAGACCTTTGACAGAAAGGGTAGAGTCAGAAAAATCAGACAGATCGACTCCCAACAGTTCTACATCTCAGAGAACTCTGACTGTGATAATTAAATTTGATGAAGATAAACGTGTGAGAGACTTCGCGTATCAAACGTCTGGTTTCTGAGTCGGGCAGACGATAAATGAAGACGCCGCTCTACAAGAAAACCTAGATCTTCACCCTCTTATCCGCAGAGAGTCCGATATTCCTTCGAGGCTATTGCATCTCTGGCGAAATCCTTGTTTCTCACCGCACACTCGATCGATTAAAATACCATCGCTTGATGGTCTCATCGGCAGTGTCTTCCCTGTATCCCTGCAAACCCGACCGAGCACCCGGATATCAGGCTCAGGCCATTCGGTCAGCCCTTAGCCATCATCGCCGACCAGGACATGATCCAGGGGGATGGTGACGCTGTGTTGGACGTATCCCCGTACTTCCGGGACGGAGATGGAGACGAGTTGACGTTCGCAGCGGTGTGCAGTGACTCATCGATAGCGGCGGTCACGACAGTCGGTTCGACGGTGACAATCAACCCCGTATCATCGGGCAGTGCCGAGGTGACGATAACAGCCACGGACCCGGGTGGATTGAGCGCCACCCAGCGTTTCCGGGTGTATGTCGAGGCGCCAGGTCCCCCAATGACGGGACCCTATGAACCGCTGGAATGGATCAGCGTCTCCCCCGGCCGGATCGTGTGGCGGCCCGTCTCCTTCATTCCCTTCAGGTGCCTGGGTTGGTCGGAGGTAACCGTAAATGGCGTCACTTACAAGATTCACTTTTCCCACTGGCAGAGGAGAGACAGCTCGGCGCGTCCCTGGACCGATGTCCCCGGCACGAGAAGAGTCCGAAGAATGTGCGGTTACACCCCTGCCACCTCGGGAGAATACAGACTGGTTATGGAGCTCTCGATCGACGGAATCCGGGGACGATATGCCAGTTCGAACACGATTACCGCGTTATGCGATCGCGGAGAGTGTCGATTTTTCCAGCTATAGGCGTCTACGTTACCCCATTCGATGTAAAGGAGGAAGTTATGTGGCGTTGCATCCCGGTTGTTTGTCTGTTGGTTTGTTTGGCGACCTCTACGGTCGCCGCACAGCAGATGGAATCGGCTTCCGGCGCTGAGATTGGCACACTTTTCGGGGTTTCCCATTTTAATACCGATGGCGTTGGCGCCACCTTGATCGGCGTGCCGTCTGCCCTCGGATCGAGTATCGCTGGAAATCCTTCGATTTACGTTTCCTGGTTTCTGGATGAGCGATTTTCAATTGGTCCCGAGTTCAGTTTGGGGCGGACTTCAGGAGAGGGAGCTGCCTTCACATCTCTCTATCTTGCAGGTCGAGGCGCATTCCATTCAGGCGGCAACGCGACGTCGGGCGCCTACGTATTTGGGCGTGGTGCTATACGGGTCGTTAGCGCTGAGGCATCCGGCGAATCCGAATCCGAGACTGATGTCAGCCTGGGGGCCGGGCTGGGCTATCGCTGGCGCGTGGGAAGTGGTCTTGTAGTGCGGGCCGAAGGCGGGTATCGGCGATGGTTTGATGATGCCGGGACCAACGACTTCTCACTCCTTCTAGGATTGGGCGCGAGCGTTGGCGGAAGCTAGACAGTGTCATCCGCCCTCGAAAGTTGCGGCGGATGCGGTTCATCCTGCCGAAACTGTCGCATTTTGCGACAGTACCAGCGGATGTCGCGACAGGGTATAGCCGACGGGTTCCTTGTCATTTTCCAGGGTCGAGTACAACTGGACTTGCACTGGCACAAGATCACATGGCTGGAACTTGAGCTAATCTGGAGGTACGTATGCCCCGCAAATTCTCCATTCTTCAATTCGCCCAATTGGCATTGCTTGCAGTTTTGCTCTCGCTTCCGACTGCGGGCTTTGCGTCTTCCTCTGAATTCGATTGGGCGCAGTCCTGCCAACCGCTCGATCATGAGCAGTTAGAGCACGATTTCACCGTCGGTCCAGCCGCCAAGCTGCCGGCGGTGTCGGACTCCGGCCAGTCTCGCACGTTGCGCCTGATCTACTTCCTGCCCAACGACCGCACGTTCAACCCGGACGTGGTTGACACGATTAAAGCCAGGATTCCCCGGATCCAGACCTTCTTCCGCGACCAGATGCAGTCGCACCGCAACGGCAACAAGACCTTGCAGTATGAAACCGACGACCAGGGCGATCCGGTGGTGCACCGTGTGGACGCGCCGAACTCCGATGCCAGCTATCTCCGCTCGTATCGGATGGTCGGCGTCGGAAACGTGTTCAGGGATCTGAGACCGACGTTTGATACCGGTAATAACATCCTCTTCATCGTAGTCGACCACAGCACCTACGATAACCTCGGTTGGGGCAACGTAGCGGGTTTTGGCGGCCGGTGGGCGAATAACAGCGGCTATGCGCTGCTTCCCGCCAGTTTTAGCGTCGAGACGGCGGCGCATGAACTGGGCCATGCTTTCGGCTTGCAGCACGATTTCAACGACGGCGCGAACATTATGTCCTATGGCCCGGGATGGAACCGGCTATCGGCGTGCAGCGCCGGCTTACTGTCGGTACATCCCTATTTCAATCCTGCAATCCCGATCCACGGATTTCAGTATGGATACGACCTGGGGGAATTTAATTCGCCGAGCGTCGAGCTTATCTCTTCCCTGAGATATCCAGCCGGCGCAACGAGCTTGTCCGTCCAGTTCAGGGTTACAGCTTCCGGCAGCAGGGGCCTTCACCAGGTGTTATTCTTCCTTAAAACGAAATCGCCCCATCCGGCTGCGGGATCGCAAGAAGTGAAATCGTGCCAGGTATTCTCCGGTCAAAACCAGGCTGTTGCTACATTCAACTACGACGGCATCATTCCCTCGGAAGGCGTTTCGAGTCTCTCCGCCTCCGTCGCACAGTACGTGGCGGTCCTCGCGGTCGACACCGAGGGGAATGCGAATACCGGACCGCTTCGCGATACTCACTTTGTATTTTCGGAAGCGTCGGAACACCACCTCGCCACGCTTTTCAGATATACGAGAGATACGTCGCCGGAGATCTATGGCGCGAAGTTTTCGCCGGACGGGACGATCCTCGCTGTAAATTCGTCCGCGGGGATCCAGATATGGGACATGGCGACGCGAACGCATACCGCTAGTTTGAGGGGGGGTAGCTCTGCGGTGGCAATCTCTCCAGACGGGACCACCCTCGCTTCCGGATCGACCAGAACCAACGAGGCCAATATCAAGTTGTGGAACGTGGCGAACCAGTCGCTTATCGCCACTCTGCCGGGACATCAGGGGGGCCCCACGGGGGTCCATTCGGTGGCGTTTTCGCCCAGCGGGGACACTCTCGCTTCGGGCTCGGGGGATAAGACGATCAAGCTGTGGGATGTTACCAACCAAACCCTCATCACAACCCTCACCGGGCACACGAGCCATGTCTTTTCCGTTGCATTCTCATCCGATGGTACGCTCGCGTCCGGCTCGCGCGACGGAACGGTCAAGCTGTGGGACGTGGCGACGCGCACCAATACCGCCACACTGGGGGGAAATACCGGCCGGGTTCTCGACGTTGCGTTTTCTCCCGATGGGAGCATTCTCGCGTCGAGCACTGACGGACCCATGCTGCTGTGGGACGTGGCGACACGAGATACGATCGCAACCTTCCAGGGGCACGGAGAGGCGTCGTTTTCCTCCGACGGGACGGTCCTCGCCACCGGCGCGGGGTTGGGCGAGGTGCTTCTGTGGAACGTGGCGACAAAGGAAAATATCGCCAGGCTCGGACATCCCGACCGGCTCGAGGACAGCTGGGGTTTCGGCGTAAACGGGTTGTTCTCTCCCAACGGATCCCTGCTCGCCACGGTAAGTCTGAACGGGATCGAACTGTGGAACGCGTCGCAGTGGACGGGGACGACGCCGGTAACCTCCGCTTCGACCGATTTCAACGGCGACGGCAAGACCGATTTCGTGGACTTCTTCCTCTTTGCAGATGCATACGGCGGGACCGATGCAAAGTTTGACCTCGATGGCAGCGGTACCGTGGATTTCGCAGACTTTTTCAGGTTTGTGGATGCGTTCGGGTCTTAGATTCAAGCGTTGAGCGCGGATTCCATCGGACCGCGTTTGCAGCGAGAGGCGCACTATCCACCGCATCGTGCCAAGGATAAGGAATAGACTCATGAAGACCTCAGATGTGAATCACGGATTCTCCCTCCTGGTACCAGGGTTGCCGGCCTTGTGCACCGCTCTTCTGCTCGCGTCGCCACCGGCCGTAGAGGCCGCAGTTTCCTACGACAGCGACGGCGACGGCCTGATCGAGATCGACAATCTGGCTCAGTTGAACACCATCCGATGGGACCTGAACGGCGACGGTACGGTGGACAACGGCACGAACGCAGTCGCCTATACCACGGCGTTCCCCGACGCCGCGGCGAGCATGGGTTGCGCCCTCGCAGACCACGACGGGCATTCCGCCACTCCGGACGTCCCCGTCTGTACGGGGTACGAACTGAATGGCGACCTGGACTTCGACACCGACGGCGATGGCGATGTGGATGCGGCCGACGAATACTGGAACCGTGGCCGGGGCTGGGAGCCTATCGGGAGCGCCGGTACCGGCAACGAATTCGTCGCCACGTTCGACGGCAATGGTCACACCATCTCCCATTTGTACATCATTCGTTCCTCCAGTCGGATCGGACTGTTCGGGGTCGTCGGCAACGGCGGGCGGGTGCGAAACGTGGGGGTTCGAGAGGTCGCGGTGACAGGCTCGGGACGGGGTATCATTGTCGGTGGGCTGGCGGGGAAGAACGCCGGCATCATCACCGGGAGCTACGTGACGGGGTCGGTGACAAGTACGGGAACGGGAAGCAGTGAAGTCGGGGGGCTGGTCGGGAGGAACGGCGGCCCCAGCGACAGCGGCAGCAGCATCGTCGCCAGTTATGCGACGGCGTCGGTGACCGGCTCGGCCAGCCATGGACGGGTCGGTGGGCTGGCGGGGTATAACTACGGCAGCATCCAGGCAAGCTACGCGACGGGGTCGGTGAAAGGTTTGGGCAATCAGTCGTATGTCGGCGGGCTGGTGGGGCTTCACAACGGCGGCAGCATCGCGGTCTGCTATGCGACCGGGTCGGTGACCGGCAAAACCAATGTCGGCGGACTTGCGGGGCAGAATGACACCAGCATCTGGGCGAGTTACGCCACGGGTGCCGTGACCGGCGACGACTTTGTCGGCGGGCTGGTGGGGTATAACCAATCCGGTTATATCCGGGCCAGCTATGCGACGGGTTGGGTGACGAGTACAGGAAGCGATGTCGGCGGGCTGGTAGGGGGGGACAGGGACGGCGGCATCAGCAACAGCTATTGGAATACCACGACCTCCGGAAAGGTGTCGAGCGCCGGCGGAGAGGGCAAGACGACCCTGGAGTTACAGACGCCGACCGGCTACACGGGCATCTATGCCAGCTGGAACCTGGACCTGGACAACGCGGACGGCGACCGCGACGCGACCACCGGCGGGGACGATCCCTGGGACTTCGAGACTGCGTCGGATTACCCGGCGCTGCGGGCGGACTTCGACGGCGACGGCACTGCCACCTGGCGTGAATTCGGTGAGCAGCGGGCTGTCGCCACCACGCCGCCGGTCGTGACTCATTCCAGCTTCACGCTTGACGGCGGCAATACCCAGGCGGCAGGAATCTGGTCCAACGGCGAGACGATGTGGGTCGCTGACTACTTTGACGCCCGGCTGTACGCGTATCGCCTGTCGGATGGAAGCCGAGATAACCCCCGGGACTTCAGTCTGGCATCGGCCAATGATCGGCCATTCGGTATCTGGTCGGACGGAGAGACGATGTGGGTGGTCGATGGGGATGACGACAAGATATACGCCTACAGGATGTCCGACCGGTCCCGCGACAGTGCCCGGGACTTCAGCCTGGCATCGGCCAATGATCGGCCATTCGGTATCTGGTCGGACGGAGAGACGATGTGGGTCACCGATATCAGCGCCAAACTGTACGCGTACAGGCTGTCGGACGGGAGCTATTATCTCAGCGGAAGAGACTTCAATTCCTTACAGGCAGCTGGAAACGACTGGCCCGAGGCCGGCATCTGGTCGGACGGGGAGACGATGTGGGTGGTCGATGGGAATGACGACAAGATATACGCCTACAGGATGTCCGACCGGTCCCGCGACAGTTCCAGGGACATCGATATCGTGGCTGGCGGGACGAACACCAGACAGCGAGGCATTTGGTCGGACGGTGAGACCATTTGGGTGGCGGACGAAGACACGGAGAAGGTATACGTCTACCAGATGCCCTTTCCGGATGTTGCCCTCAGCCAACTTGCCATCGGCCCGGCGCCTATCGTATTCCGCCCGTATGTGCTGTCCTATCACATTGGCGTGGCTAACGAAGTCACCCAGGTTACCGTTGCATCCTACCCTAGAGTCAATACGGCAACCATTGACATTAATGGAAGCTCGGTCTCCAGCGGATCGGGTCACGCCGTCTCGCTCGCGGAAGGGCGGAACGTGATTACCATCACGGTGACCGCACAGGACGGCACGACGACAAGGGAGTACACCGTCACCGCCGACAGGGGCTCCAACGCCCCCTTCGGCTGGAAGGTTACTGATGACTTCAACGACCTTGGGCTCGATAGCGGTGTCACTCCTCGCGGCATCTGGTCGAGCGGCACCACGATGTGGGTTGCCTGCGCGACTGGCAACGACAACATAGGAGCGAACCTGTGTAGTTACAGCATGTCCACGAAGATGCGGGGTATTGATGGATTCCATACACTTGGAACCTGGGGAAACAACTCTCCCAGGGGTATTGTGTCGGACGGCACGACGATGTATGTCGCGGACGTTCGTGATGCCAAGATATATGCCTACAAGATGTCCAGTTACGCGCGGGATTCGAGTAAGGAAATAGACCTTTTGACCGCTGCCGGAAATACCGTTCCGACGGGCATCACGATCTACATTGGTGGAATTTATGTCGCAGACAGCTCAGATGACAAAATATACGCATACCAACGGCATACAAAACAGCGACTCACTCACTTCGACTACAACACTTTGGTGGTTGCGGGAAACAACTTTCCGGCGGGCATCTGGACCGACGGCAACACGATGTGGGTGGCGGATCTGGGAGACCCGCCTAAGCTATACGCGTACACCGGGTGGTCCCGCAACGCCTCAAAGGACTTCAATACCCTGAAGGCTGCCGGCAATACGAGTCCTAGGGGCATCTGGTCCGACGGCGAGACCATGTGGGTGGCGGATTCAGGGAAGAATAGAATATTCTCCTACAACATGCCCAGCCGTGCAGATGCCACGCTGAGTGGGCTGACGGTCATTCCAGATCACATCATGAGCTTCTCGCGTGACGTGACGGCCTATCATCTGGGTGTGACCAACGACGTCACGCAGGTCTGGGTCATGCCTACCGTTAACCAGCCAGGTGCCATTATTGACCTCGATGGGAGCAGCATCGCCAGCGGCGCCGCGCATTCCATCTCGCTGTCAGAGGGGCGAAATGATGTCACCTTAACTGTGACGGCCGATGATGGTCGGACTACCAGGGTATATACCGTAACCGTAGGACGGAGCGTCAGCACCGAGTATGGGTGGAACGCCGTTGAAGACTTCAACACCCTGAACGCCGCGGAAAACGACTACCCCACCAGCCTCTGGTCGGACGGTACCACAATTTGGGTTTCCGACCTGGCGGATGAGAAACTCTACGCCTACAACAGGTCCACCAGGGTTAGGGATCCCGGAAAGGACTTCGATACGCTGGGACCCGTTGGAAACACGAGCCCCCGGGGAATGTGGTCCGACGGGAAGACGATGTGGATAGCTGACCCGGGTGACGAAAGGATCTACGCCTACAACATCGCCACCAAATCTCATGACCGGAGCAAGGACTTCAACACGCTAGGCGCAGCCGGGAACCAATATCCGACCGGCCTCTGGTCGGACGGCGCGACCTTATGGGTGGTGGATTCGCAGGACGACAAGATTTACGCCTACAACCTGGCAACGAAAGTCCGTGACGCAGCAAAGGACTTCAACAACTTAAGCGGCGTCATCGGCCAATTAGCCGGCATCTGGTCGGACGGTACGACGATGTGGGTGGTGGAAGATCGGGGAGTGAATCAGGTAGGAGACGACAAAGTCTACGCCTACGACATGGCGACCAAGGCCCGTGACGAAACCAAGGACTTCGACGGGCTGACTGCTGCCGGAAACGAAGAACCCAGCGGTGTCTGGTCCGATGGAACGACAATGTGGGTGGCAAACTACGAACGTCGAACTTCCAATAATGCAGGGGACCGTATCAGGCATTACAGTTCGAAGATATATGCCTACAATATGCCGTCTAGTGGCGGTACGACAGGTGCAGCAACGGACTTCAACGGCGACGGCCGGACCGATTTCGTGGATTTCTTCCTTTTTGCCGATGCGTACGGCGGCACGGACGCGCGCTTTGACCTGGACGGCAACGGCACCGTGGATTTCGCCGACTTTTTCAAATTTGTCGACGCGTTCGGAACGTAAATGTGGGTTAGGGTAGTCGCGATGGTCCAGGAGATGCTCGGTCTGCGGCACTCCGAATGCAGGAGGCCGCGCTCGGATTCCGGCGGTTTGCCGGAGGGGGGAGCAGCCTTATGAAGTTGTCAGGTGCCAATCACGAATTTTGCGTCCTGATTTTGCTATACCTCGCCTTGCCCGGTACCGGTTACGGGCAGGCATCCTCGGATGCCACACTGAGCGGACTCACCGTCAGCCCGGTACCCATCACCGGTTTTGACGGCGAAGTGACATCCTACCACGTGGGGGTCGCCAACGATGTGACTCAGGTTACGGTAACGCCCACGGCCAACAATTCAGGCGCTGCAATCGACGTCAACGGAAGCCAGGTCACAAGCGGCGCCGCGCATTCGGTCGCCTTGTCGGAGGGTAGAAATGACGTCGCCATAACTGTGACGGCAAATGATGGTCGGACGACAAGAAAATACGTAGTCACCGTTGGCCGTAGCGTCACCACCGCATACGGGTGGAACGCGGTCAAGGACTTCAACACGCTGCGTGCTGCTGCTGGGAATCGAACCGTCGACGGCATCTGGTCGGACGGGACGACCATGTGGGTAGCGGACGAATTCGACGACGAAAAGCTGTATGCCTACGACATGACGTCCAGGGAGCGTGTTCCTTCCAAAGACTTCAATACTCTGGACGCCGCCGGAAACGACAGCCCGACGGGCATCTGGTCGGACGGTGCGACGATGTGGGTAGCAGACGACTTTGACGAGAAGCTGTATGCCTATGACATGACGTCCAGGGAGCATTTCCCTTCCAAAGATTGAGTCCACTCCGAGAAGGGGGTTCAGGAAGATTTCGTGTCAGGTGTCAGCGTTGTGTATTGAGATGTAGCGATGCGCGGGGATTGTGCATCTGCGGGCGGCACATCAACTCAGAGGCAGTTTACAAGGTTGCTCGCCGTGTATTGGGGGAAGGTTGTGCATAAGAATCCCCCCTTATACGGGAAGCATCGGGGGTTGTGTGAGGTCATTCTGGATCCGAACCAGATTGATCCATAGGCCACGACACCAGGCCCACAATTGGTGTGGCATCAGTCCGCGATAGCGCGTCTTGCCATCTTTGGTGTAATAGCTCAACTGGAAGATACTGGCTTCGACGTTATTGCGTCGGTTTCTGATGTGGGCAGGCAGGGCTTCAATCTGTTTGCGTTTGAGGTAATTGTCGATATGCTGTGGTTTAAAGTATCGGGGTTTGCCATCAATGATGATTTTGTATTTTCCCGGTTTGTATTCTTGGGCAAGCTGAACCTCTCCGCTTTGTGAGTCGATGACGTCGACGCCTTCTTTTGTCCGTTCATAAACGAAGCGCCCCGGCGTTCCTTGCAGGCCACTGTAATAGAATTGCTTGTCCTGTTTGTTTGCATACTCAGCGTTGGATTGATCATTATAGGCCCCATCCATCGACACCTCCCGAATCGCACCCACCACCTGTTGTGTCCGCTCGATGGCAGGTTGGACAAACGCGTTGTCGGGGGTCGTCGCCGGTTTCACGTCAACATCCGTGACCAAATTGAGATGATCCTCACCGCAGGTCTCGGTGAGGTTGACACTATACCCTTTCACCTTATCCTCGCCTTTCCTGCGAAAGGCCGCATCTTCATCATGGGCAGACTGCAAGGAGGAGGAACAGATCTCCTTAGGAGGCTTAGGAAGCACCTTTTTACAGGACGATAAAACGGTATATTGGTCCCCAAAAATACGCACGATCAGACCATATTGATCGCTGTCTTTGTCGGTATAGGTCTCTTGAAGCCTGCTCAATAACTGCCCTGATTCCTGTAACTTCTCGCCCTTTTCACCGCTGGTGAGACCATAGACAGCCTGATGGGGCTTCCCCTTGAGCAATGCGTCCAAAACCTGCCGATTTCTTGCCGATAATCGTCGCTTTTGGTCCTTGTCCAACGATCCCCAGAACGCTTGTAAGCAACTCACCACCAACTGCAACCGACAACACAGGGCAATGTTCGAGCCGATCAACTTACTGTCCATTCGGATCTGCTGACCCAACACACCAAAGGCCTTGGCCTGCGTCTTGGTTAAGCTGAAAAAGGTCTCTCCAATCAGATCTCGACCCCTTTTCAGTTGATCCGCATACAAAGACTGCTTGAACAGATAATACGTGGACTCCGCAGGCACGTCATCAGACAGATTCATCAACCCCAATGCCCGCATCACCAGAATGTTGAACCGACAATGCTCGAAAAGTTGGGCATCGCTCCACCCAAAGCCCTCCTTCAAGATCATCATCGACACCAGGTGACGAATCGGGGCATTGGGTCGGCCGATGTTGGGATCAAACAACACAGAAAACACATCCTCATCTATCTTTGACGTGATGTGCTGGCAAAACAGATTATGCCAGGCCGTCGGTTCATTCAACCGGTCCTGTTTAGCGCCTTTGAAATGCGACTCGAAGATGGAAAATAGATCCGGTTGGCTGCATGTGCCGCTTCTTTTAAACATCCGTCCTGTCCCTCGCTCTTTTTACCGACCCGTTATCTGAAATATTGTGACTCGTACACACCTCGAATTTAGTACTTTTTCCCGGATAAGTAAATATGACTTTTCGGAGTAGACTCAAGATTTCAATTCGCTGGGCGCCGCCGGCAACGACAACCCGGAGGGGATCTGGTCGGACGGCACGACCATGTGGGTGGCGGATGATTTTGACCTTAAGATCTATGCCTACAATATGCCTTCCACGAACATCTCCCCACCGGGCGCGCCCGATATCCTTGCGGTGACGGCCGGTCGTGGCTCGTTCACCATTACATGGACAGCGCCAACGAACGAGGGCGGCTCAGCCGTCACTGCCTACGATCTGCGCTACGTCCGCAGCAACGCCCCAGACAAGGCCGACGCGAACTGGACCGTGGTTGAGGACGTCTGGACGACCGGATCCGGGGCGCTGAGCCACCAGTTGACCGGTCTGGCCGGTGGCGAGCAGTACGACGTACAGGTGCGGGCGGTAAGCGGTTCTAACGAAAGCCCATGGTCGGCGTGGCATACCGTAACGCCCCTGGCGCAGGATCAAGCGACGACGGATTTCAATGGCGACGGGAGGACCGACTTTATCGACTTCTTCCTGTTTGCCGATGCGTTCGGCGGTACCGATGCGCGTTTTGATCTGGACGGCAACGGTACGGTAAATTTCGCGGACTTTTTCAAGTTTGTGGATGCGTTCGGTGCGTAGGTGCGGGCTCACAGTTGCGTGGTGGCGGCCAAGACGATGAAGGTTGTGCCCGCGTGTCCCCAGTTTTGGCAGAACGCACCCAAACCCTCTGACAGCGAGACTGTCGATCCTGGTTTCTGCGGGAACCGGTTCCAACCTGGCGGATTGTTCGCCCTGACGGGTAAGCGTGAGACGGGTCCTGCACCGCCTCCACTGGTACGTCCGCGACGACGCCGGCGGTTCCCTGGGACAGAGCGGGGTCTATCTCTAGCGGCTGGTGATGGACGAGAGCACAATGACGTACAGACTCGCCGCGCTGACGTCACGGAGAATCCAAACACGATTTTCCGGTTGCACACCCGTTGACGGCGACCGGGAACGCCGTTGATTGAGTAGGATAGAACCCGGCCTTTCTTTGGCGGGATTATTGTGGAAGCTGTTTCTCATATATCGCGACCAACAGCCGTATCCGCATCAATTTGAGAGGTAAATCGCTGTCGCTGTTACGAACGCAGGAATCCAGAAAGCGCTCGTATGGGATCAGAACGAGTTTGCGACGGCTTCCTAAGAGGCATATTAAATAAAGGACTGAAATATGCCGCGTTTCATCATCGTCGCGTGCCTGACCGCTTTTCTGGTGACCTCGACGTCATTTGCGAGACCGACGAAAGATGTCGTTCACGTGAGGAATGGAAGTATTATCCTCGGTAACATCATCAAGCAGCTTCCGGACCAATCTCTAAAGATCACCACTGGCGCCACATCACCTCATACGAACCACACGGGGGATTACGACACGGACGATGATGGACTCATTGAAGTGTCCAACCTGGCGCAATTGAACGCGTTACGATGGGACTTGGACGGCGATGGTGCATCATCACGCACCGACTACGCGATTGCCTTCCCTGACGCGTCTCCCGGTATGGGCTGTCCCGCGTCCGGTTGCATCGGCTACGAGCTAACCGCCGACCTGGATTTTGACAGCAACGGAAATGGCACACCCGACGAAGGCGATGCTTATTGGAACAATGGTGCAGGATGGCTGCCTATCGGAAACCGTAGCCTTCCGTTTGCGGCTACTTTCGACGGGAATGGCTACACTATTTCCAATTTGTACATAAAAGGGAGAACCGGGACCGGATTGTTCTCAGTTACGCACGCAAATTCGGTTATCAAACGGGACTGGGTTGGTCTCTGCGACCGTGGCGGGATCCGGATACGGAGATGGCGGCGTATTGGTTGGTAAGAACAGCGGCACCATCGCAAACAGCTTTTCCAGTGGTATCGTGGGCGGTTGTTTTGACAACATAGGCGGATTGGTTGGGACGAATGCGGGAATCATCGACAGCAGTTACTCCACTGGCGGGGTGCTCAGTGCGAGAGGAACCGGCGGTGGCGGATTGCGCGACCTTTTCGAGGATCTGACTGGTATCTACATTGGCGGCTCCAGCCGGACCTGCTACACCGATGGTGGTGGCCTAGTTGGACAAAACTATGGCACCATAACTACCAGCCATTCTGCAAGCGACGTGTCAGGCCATAGTGATAACTTCGGTGGACTGGTCGGCGCCAATCGTGGTGGCACCATAACCGACAGCTATGCGACCGGCCCTGTGTCCGGCAACGGCTATGCTGATGTCGGCGGCTTGGTTGGCGATAATAACGCTGGCATGATCACCGCCAGTCATGCCACTGGTGACGTGTCCGGAAGGGGCGACTTTTTCGGAGGATTGGTCGGAACGAGCTCTGGCAGCATCACCGTCAGCTATGCCACCGGCAGGGTGTCTGATGGAAGCGGCCTACTTGATGCGAACTGGGATAACGGTGTCATTTCCGACAGTTACTGGGATACTCAAACGACCGGGCAGGTCAGCAGTCAGGGTGGCATTGGCAAGACCACGCACGAACTGCGGTCGCCTATGGGGTACACCGGCATCTACGCTGACTGGAACGTGGACTTGGATGGAGATGGATCCGCTGACGACCCGTGGGATTTTGGCACCGCATCCCAATATCCCGTCCTCAAAGATCACCCTCCTCGTTCCGTTAACCAGACTCTCGTTGCCCCAGACATCCCTTCAATGACTCCCGGGGTGGGCTCAATCACGGTTGCGTGGGCCGCGCCGGCATCCGCGGGTGGTTCCACCATCACTGCGTACGACCTGCGCTACATCCGCAGCGACGCCCCTGACAAGGCCGACGTTAACTGGACTGTGGCGCAGGACATCTGGACGACAGGTTCCGGTGCGCTGAGCCACGAGGTGACCGGCCTGGCAGGCGGTACGCAGTACGACCTGCAGGTGCGGGCGATCAGCGATGCGGGCGAAGGCCCCTGGTCGCCCGCCAAAACGGGTGCCCCAGTAGCCCAGGGACTGGCGGCAACAGACTTCAACGGCGACGGGCGGACCGATTTCGTCGACTTCTTCCTCTTTGCCGATGCGTACGGCGGCTCGGACCCTCGCTTTGACCTGGATGGGAACGGCACGGTGGATTTCGCCGACTTCTTCAGGTTTGTGGATGCTTTCGGCTCGTAGGCGAATATGGGCCTGCTGTCGATGAACCCTGGCTGAAGCGAAGCCCACCCAACCCCTGCGGGAGTCGGGCCGCCGCGATTTCGCGCGGGAACCGGGTCCGGCGGAAGTGGGCACGTTTTGTGGAATCGGAAACCGAAAGGATTCCCTCGATGAGACGCAGAATCTTCAATATTGGAATTACCGTGTCGATTCTTACGGTCATAGTGGCGATGTGGGTGTTTCCTGGTTCGGGCGACGGCCTACCGGTCGGCGGACAAGAAGAGGGGAAGTTGCGTAAGCTGCAGAAAATTTCCGTCGCAGAATGTTGCGCCCGGGATTCAGGCAAGGACATCGATGCGTTGGCGGCCGCAGGAAACAACGATCCGGAGGGCATCTGGTCGGACGGTACGACGATGTGGGTGGCGGACGAGTTCAACGAGAAGCTGTATGCCTATGACCTGGCGTCCGGGGAGCGCGACCCCAATAATGACTTCGATACGCTGGACGCCGCAGGAAACGGCGACCCGGAGGGCATCTGGTCGGACGGTACGACGATGTGGGTGGCGGACGACCCGTGGTGGGGCGAAAAGGTCTATGCGTACGACATGTCCACCAAGGCCCCGAACTCCGACAAAGACATCAATGTGCTTGAACTTGCCGGAAACGACAACCCGGAGGGAATCTGGTCGAACGGAACGACCATGTGGGTGGCAGACTACACTGACGATAAGTTGTATGCCTATGACATGGAGCGCAAGGCCCGGGATCCCGCCAAGGACGTCAATGCGCTTGAAGCCGCTGGAAACAACCACCCACAGGGAATCTGGTCGGACGGCACGACCATGTGGGTGGCAGACTACGCCGATGCGAAGATCTATGCTTACAATTTGACCTTTTATGGCCGGGATCCCGCCAAAGACGTCAATTCGCTTGATGCCGCCGGGAACAACCGCCCTGTCGGCATCTGGTCGGACGGCACGACGATGTGGGTGATTGACTACGTTGACAAGAAGCTGTATGCCTATGACCTGACGTCCCGCGGAGGCGCACCAGCCATCCTTTCGGTGACAGCCGGTACCGGCTCGCTAACCGTGTCGTGGGCTGCGCCTTCCATCAGCGACGGCTACGCCATTACTGCGTACGACCTGCGCTACATCCGCAGCGACGCCCCGGACAAGGCCGACGCTAACTGGACTGTGGTGCAGGATGTCTGGACGACAGGTTCCGGTACGCTGAGTTACGAGGTGACCGGGCTGACCGGCGGCACGCGGTACGACGTTCAGTTGCGTGTGGTCTCCGACGCCGCAGACGGACCGTGGTCGCCCGTCCGTATCGGAACACCGCTGGTGCAAGGTCCGGCCGCAACCGACTTCAACGGCGACGGGCGAACCGACTTCGCAGATTTCTTCCTCTTTGCCGATGCGTACGGCGGCACGGACCCTCGCTTCGATCTGGACGGCAGCGGAAGGGTGGATTTCGCCGACTTCTTCAAGTTTGTGGATGCGTTCGGTTCTTAGGCGCAGGCCCCTGCGTCGTGGACCGACGGGGCGCGGTAGCGCACGGAGATTACGCGCCGGATCAGACGAGCATTCACTTTCGCTATAAGGATTATTTCGGATGACTTCCAGAAGAGGCCTGTTGTTTTTCCTCGTTCTAAAGTCGCTGACATTTACGGGTCAAGTCTTTGCCGGCCCGAATGCGAATGCGATACTCTCCGTTGATCTGATTGCCGATGGCGGAGCAGGCAACCGGATGGATGACGGCGTCATCGCAGGCACGGTTTCCGGAAATGGAAAGACCATTGCGATCGAAGTTTTCGCTGCGGGCGTGAGAACGCCTCTGATCGGCGTGATCCTCAAATTTGACTTTGATGCTTCGCTTCTGGCCTTCGTCAAAGCCGAAAACAGCGCGTTTCCCCTTACACTTCCGGCGGATTCCACAGGCGCCAACTTCGCAACCCGCACGCCGGTCACGTTGGCGCCTTCCGGCTTTCTGGCGCGGGCCGAGTTTGAAACGGTTGCGGACGTCACGGGTCGGGAGTTTTCCATCCGTATTGCGATGGTCACGCTTGCCGAAAGTACGACGTCCATCGACGTGCTTACGACAACAAATGTGATCTCGTTCAATGCCACGCCTCCTCCCGGCGCTGACGGCACCGATGTTCTGTCACTTGACCTAATTCCCGACGGCGGGATGGGCAACCGGATCGACGATGGCGTCACGTCAGGCACCGTTGCTGGAAGGGGACAAACCATCGCCTTCGAGGTTTTCGCCGAGGGCATGAGAACACCTCTGATCGGCATGGTCCTCAAATTTGACTTTGATGCTTCGCTTCTGGCCTTCGTCAAAGCCGAAAACAGCGCGTTTCCCCTTACACTTCCGGCGGATTCCACAGGCGCCAACTTCGCGTCCCGTACGCCGGTCACGCTGGCGCCGTCCGGTTTTCTGGCGCGCGCCGAGTTTGAAACGGTTGCGGACGTCACGGGTCGGGAGTTTTCCATCCGTATTGCGATGGTCACGCTTGCCGAAAGCACGACGTCCAGCGACGTGCTTACGACGACGAATGTGATCACCTTCAATGCCACGCCTTCTCCCGACTTCGACGGCGATGGGACGGTTGGTTTTAACGACTTTCTGCTTTTTGCGGGACAATTCGGGAAACAACGGGGCGACGCGGCGTTCGACGCGCGGTACGATCTGGATGGCGACGGGGCCATTGGATTTTCCGATTTTCTGATCTTCGCACAGAACTTCGGCAAGGACGTCTCGTCTCCTGGCGGCCGAAGCTCGGACCTGGTCGTTGAGGCGCCCACCGTGAGCAATGGTACCCTGACACCCGGGCAGTCCTTTACACTAAGCGTGACCGTGCGCAACCGCGGGGATGGTCCGGCGGCCTCGACTGAACTGCGCTATTACCGCTCGCCGGACGCGATGATTTCCGGGAGCGATACGCAAGTTGGCACGGGTGCGGTGTGGGGGCTTGCAGCCTCCGGCGTCGTTGATGCGTCGATTCGCCTGCATGCGCCATCCAGCGCCGGAACGTACTTCTACGGGGCCTGCGTTGAGCCCGTGTCCGGAGAATCCGATACCGGCAACAACTGCTCGAGCTCGGTGGCCGTTACCGTCGCGCCGCGGGCCACACCCACCGGCGTGTCGATGCTTTACTGGACGGACTGGGGCACGGACAAGATTCAGCGGGCCAACCTCGACGGCTCGGTGATCGAAGACCTGGTCGTCGGCGGTGGACTGGATGGCCCGGACGGTCTGGCCCTCGACGTGGCCGGTGGCAAGATGTACTGGACGGACGCGGGCGCGTCGAGGATCCAGCGCGCCAGCCTCGATGGGTCCAATGTCGAAAATCTGGTCACCGGCCTGGGTATACCATACGGCCTCGCTCTGGATGTATCCGATGGGAAGATGTACTGGACGGACAGGCAGACCAGCAGGATTCAGCGGTCCGACCTCGATGGCGCCATTGTTGAAGATCTGATTACAAGTGGTCTTGTGTTTCCCGGGGAATTGACCCTGGACGTGCAAGGTGGGAAGATGTACTGGACGAACCCGGGATCCCAAAAGATCCAGCGGGCCAACCTCGATGGTTCCCAGGTGGAGGATCTTGTTACCAGCGGCCTTGGCAGTCCCACCGGGCTGGCCGTTGACGTGTCCGGCGGGAAGATGTACTGGACGGACCGGCGTACGGATAAGATTCAGCGGGCTGGTCTTGATGGCTCGCAGGTCGAGGATCTGGTTGCCAATGGCCTGGATAAGCCCAATGGTCTGGCCGTGGACGTGACTGGCGGGAAGATGTACTGGGCAGACGCTGGCACGAACAAGATCCAGCGCGCCAACCTCGACGGCTCCAACGTCGAAGATCTCCTCACGGGCGCGGACGGGCTAGTCGATCCATCGGGCGTGGCCGTGGGCGGCGCGCCGTCTCCTTTTCGTATCGAGATCGTCTTCCTTGAAAGCGACTCCGGCGACGGATTCAGCGCGTCTCAAAAGGCGCTATTCCACAGGTCCGCCGCACGTTGGACGTCGATCATTACAGGAGACATTCCGGACAGCGACTTCTCGGACAATCCGGTTGACGAGTGGGACGATGATTTGAATAAGCGGATACGCGTCAACGACTTTGTAGACGATCTGCGAATTTTCGTGGGTATTGGCGATATTGACGGCGTCCGCGGCACCCTCGGGAGAGGCGGAACGCTCATTGTCCAAAGGAATAGACTATCCGGTGCCCTCGTTACGAAGATCGGATCGATAGCAATCGATAAGGACGACCTGACGTGGATGTCCGACACCTTTCTGTTAGAGGTAATTCTGCATGAGATGGCGCATGTTCTCGGGTTTGGGACATTCTGGAAAACACTGAACCTGGTCCGTGGAGATAGTGACAGGTACTTCACCGGCCCCCTGGCAATTCTGGCATTCGACAATGCGGGGGGCCGGCATTACAGCGGCCCAAAGGTACCCGTAGAGAGCGACAGCGGCCATTGGCGGGGATCCGTGTTTGGCGACGAACTGATGACCGCGAGTATCAGGCCGGACGTCGAAGGGTCCCTACCTTTGAGC
This sequence comes from Candidatus Latescibacterota bacterium, assembly GCA_965237675.1. Classification (GTDB taxonomy): domain Bacteria; phylum Latescibacterota; class UBA2968; order UBA2968; genus JAAXHE01. The sequence goes on along the minus strand of OZ250150.1, from coordinate 5,551,640 downwards.
GCGATCACGATCCAGTCGCTGGCCGATCACGGCTATCAGGTCGACGTTAGCCAGGCCGATGAGTACCGGCTGCCCGACCCGTTAAGCGCGAAGCTCGTCGCGGAGCATTTCCTGGACTGGGGAGATTGCATTGCGGAGGGGCCCGTCAACGTGGTCGATGGGAACGGGCGCGTTGTCGACGTCGTCGGAAGACAAAAATAACGTGGGATTGAGACGCCCCATCTACGCATGAATGCGCCGTGAAACTGGACTCACGTACGGGAGGCTGGTAGAATGAAGTCGATCCTGCCTATCGCCGCATCGGCTGTTCTCGCTGTCTTGCTCCTGCCGCCGTCAGACGGCTATGCGTCTTCCGTGCCGGCCGACAGCGTGCATTTCTGCCTGCCCGCCGAGTCGGCGCAACCAAACCAGCGTGGCGATTACGAAGATCCGGAGCGCGATCACCCCCGTCCCGCGGGCAAGTGGGCGTCGGACCTGAACGTGGGAGAACCGCGGAACGTTCGGCTCTTTTACTTTCTGCCGAACGACCGGTCGTATCGCACCGAGGTGGTCGATTCGATGAAATCGGGGATTCTTGATCTCCAGACGTTCTTTGGCAAGCAGATGGAGGCGCAAGGACACGGAAACACGACTTTCCGGATTGAAACCGATGACCAGGGCGATCCGATCGTTCATCGGGTCGATGGGGACTACGCCGACAGCCACTATAGTAGCCGAGGATACACAGAAGGCGAGATTAAACGTGCATTCGACAACTCGAAAAACATAATGCTGATTGTCATGGACGTCAGTGCCAGATCCGCCCACGGACGCGGAAAAGGGGCGAAGGACAGCGGATGGGCGATGATATACGGCGAATGGAATTGGTTTGCCGCCGCGCATGAATTAGGACATGCCTTCGGCCTGCACCATGACTTCCGTGATAATAAGTACATACAGTCGTATGGACGCGCGGACCGGTCATCTGCCAGATTATCCGCGTGCGCCGCCGAGTTTCTGTCTGCGCACCCGTACTTCAACGCCGACGTCCCGCTTGCCAATGAATCGCCGCCTACCGTTGAGCTTGTTTCATCGGAATATCCTTTCGGGTCGGAGAGCACGCCGGTCCAGCTGAGAGTTCGCGACGACGATGGACTTCACCAGGTCATCCTGTTCGTTCGCCCCAAAAATCCCTTTTTGGGCAGCACCCCCGAAGTGAAGGTCTGTCACGGATTGTCGGGTGAAACGGATACACTCGTTGACTTCAACTTTGACGGCAGGCTTCCATCCGACAACGTCGGTACCGTAGCGGAGGCCCATACGACGCTCTCAAATACGGGCCGGCATCCGATCTATGTCGTGGCAGTTGATACGGCAGGGAATCGTACCAGCACCGCGAGTCTGACTTCCTTTACGCTTGAGGCAGGGAATTCGCCGCAACATATCGCCACACTGGACAGGCCTTACTATTATGACATCGGCGGCCTGGCGATTTCGCCCGGTGGCGCGCATCTGGCAATCGGGACCGGGGGTACAGTCGAGTTGCTGGACGCTGTGCAAAGGGAACGTAAAACTGTCTTTCGCCATACAGGGGGCAATGCTTACGTGAACTGGTCAGTAGCGTTTTCGCCCGACGGGACACTGCTCGCGTCCGGATCGGCGAATGGCACGATCAAAATGTGGAATGTGAACACAAGAAAAGAGGTCGCCACACTCGAAGGGCATACGGGTCGAGTCCTGTCTCTGGACTTTTCACCCGATGGGTCGATGCTCGCCTCCGGATCGTTGGATCGCACAGTCAGGTTGTGGCACGTAGCAACTGGCGCGCATAGTGCGACCCTCGAAGGGCATTCGGATGGGATTTTGTCAGTCGCTTTTGTTCCCGATGGGACGCTCGTATCAAAGTCCAACGGCGGCGGCGTCAAGCTGTGGAACGTGACAACAAGATCAGAGATCTCCTCCTTTGACACGGATGCGGCTGGGAGCGTAGCGGTTTCGCCCGATGGTGCAAGTCTCGCATCAAGGCATCCTCACGGCTACGGGTTTAAGCTGTGGAACATAGCGACGGGAATGGAAACCGGAACCTATCAGCATATGCGTGACTACCCGTGGGCTACTTTCGCCTTTTCGCCGGATGGAGCTATTCTCGCCGTAGCGGATAATGGCCTGATTGAAATCTGGAACGTTTCGACAAAGGATTATTTGGCCACTATCTCGGCGGGACCGGGTAGCGCGGGACGGCTGATTTTCTCGCCCGATGGGAAGCAGCTGATTGCCACTGCGAACAAGGCAATCAAATTCTGGGACGTGTCTGAGTGGACGGGGCCCATAACTCCCGTCTGCGACCGCACACCGCAGGTGCGCGACGCGATTGTGGCCGCAGTGTCGGGCATAAGCAATTGTCGCAATGTGACAGAATCACATCTCGCTGCGATTACCATACTCGACCTACAGAGAAAAGGCGTCACAGCACTGAAAGCAGGGGATTTTGATGGACTAGACTCTGTGATAAGACTCTGGCTGCGCTACAACGAGTTGGCTGCGTTGCCTGTGGGTTTATTTGACGGGCTCACTTCACTGAGAACGCTCTACCTGAATAGCAATAGATTGACGTCGCTTCCTGCGGGTATATTTGACGGGCTCACAGAACTGAGAGATCTCCATTTGTCTGACAATGCGTTGACGTCGCTCCCTGCAGGTATATTTGACGGTCTCACAGAACTGAGATTGATCTGGCTACGTGGCAATGCGTTGACGTCGCTCCCGGCGGGTATATTCGACGGTCTCACAGAACCACTGATAGAACTCGTTTTGTCTGGCAATGCAGTCGATCCGCTGCCCCTCTTCGTTTCCCTTGAGAAGGTTGGGACAAACCAGTTCAAGGCAGTCGCACCCAGCGGTGTGCCGTTTGATATTGTGCTGCCGCTTACCATTACCAACGGGAGCATCACTGGCGGTACATCAACCCTTACGATTCCCGTAGGTAGTGTGGGAAGTGAGACCCTCACAGTTACTCGCACTCCCGGGACGACATTTGCAGTTACTGTGAATATCGGAGACCCATTGCCGGTTCTACCTGGACGCCATCAAGGGTACGTCCTTGTCAGATCCGCCAACCTGCCGCTGGCGGTCACCGAGGGGCCTGTTGAAACCGAAGTCTGGTCGGGTAGAATCACGGTGGGAGTATCAGGGGATTCAAGGGGTTATTTTGGCCGAAATCTGAGAATCGCATCCGCGCCTTATGGGACAATCTCAGACGCCGATTTCGTATACCGGGGATCCACTTACAGGATTGGATGGATTATGACGTGGAATGGGTACGAAAAGGGTCTCTCCATGGGCATCGTCGGTTCCGCCGCGATCTCTGGATGTGATCTTCGTCATTGGACGTTATATGTCGAAGGTCTAGTTGAAGGATTTGTTTTTTCGGATGCGGAATATAACGACGGCTGGACGCTTTCTTCGTTGTCTTCGTATAGTTTTTCCCCCGGTCCCGATCGATTTCCTGTTTGGAACGCAAACGATCAAATCGATTTACGCCTGACCTATACCGACCTGCTTGCCCCGGATGCGCCATCCGTGGCAGCCATCAACGAGGGAAACCAAGTGAAGCTGTCCTGGATCATGCCTTGCGATGGAGGCAGCGAGATTGCGGGTTTCGAGTACCGGAAAAGGTTGAAGAACGGGGCATTCGGTCCATGGACATCCATCCCCGGCAGTGCTCCCAACGAGACGAATGCCACCGGCTATACCACTGGTAACCTGGACAACGCCAATGAATACCTCTTTGAAGTGCGCGCAGTGAACGAACTCGGCGCAGGAAAGGTTTCCCGCGAAACCAACGTCATCGCACCCCCTCTGCCTGTCTGCAGCCGCACACCTCAAGTTCGCGACGTGATCGTAAGCGCAGCCCCTGAAAGCAACTGCAGCGATGTAACACCGGCGCATCTCGGTGAGATCAATGCTCTCAGGTTGGCGTCCAGCGGTATAACGGCATTGAAGTCCGGCGATTTTTCCGGGCTGACAGGCCTGGCAGCGCTCCGCCTTGGCGCCAACCCCGGCTCTCCATTTTCCTTTGAAGTGTCGTTAGAAAAGGTCGGTGTGGATCAGTGCAGGGCGATTGCACCCATGGGTGCGCCGTTTGAGCTCGTCCTGCCGCTCACCGTCACCAACGGCAGCATCAGCGGCGGTGCGACGACGATCACGATTGCCAGGGGTAGCGTCGAAAGCAAGCCGCTCACCGTGACCCGCACCTCCGGCACAACCGCTGCCGTCACCGTCAATATCGGCACGTTGCCGGGGCTGCCGTCAAACCACTTCGGTTACGCACTCGTGAAGTCCTCCGACCTGCCTCTGGAAATTATCAGCAGTGGTGTAACCGGCGGACAAGCCGCGACCGATTTCAATGGTGACGGCCGGACCGATTTCGTGGATTTCTTCCTGTTTGCCGATGCGTACGGCGGCACGGACGCCCGCTTTGACCTCGACGGCAACGGTACGGTGGATTTCGCCGATTTCTTCAAGTTCGTGGATGCGTTTGGATCGTAGATGCAAACCACCGCCGCATTGCTCGACCGGACGCGGCGCCGCATTCGGGCAAAGTCAAGGCGATGCCGGATACGAAGCACGTTACGACCTGGACGGAAACGGTGCGATCAGGTTCAGCGATTTTCTGATCTTTGCCGGCGCATTCGGCAAGAGCACCGCGTCTGGTTGACGATGTACCGGATTTGGAATAAACCGCTTTGAACGGCGCTCTTTCTTCGCCACTGGCGTTGCTTCGGACGTGGTGGCGGGCGTAGCGACGGGCGGCGCCTTCTGCTCGCTCCAGTATTCCGGCGCTGCCCGGTGCCCGCCGTCCGGTCATTATAATCAGAGGTACCACGGCTTCGTGAACCGTTTGGGACCCCATTTCCAGGGCCGCCAGACGCCGCAATTTCCTGATTTTTGCACGCGCCTCCGGCTTGGCAGGCCCATCGAATAGAACTGCCCGCTTTAACGACTGCAAATGATCTAATGCTTTATCTATCGCGGCTTCGCGTTGTTCAGCCGCAACCAAATAGGTGGAAATCAACGCACAAACCCGATTAATCGTCCAATCACCTGCCCAATGCGGACAAAAGACAGGCATTTTTCACGCATGCCGAAGCTGAAGGCGCGGGCGTGCTTGTGGGTGTGCTGGCCGGGAAGAAATCAAAGGAAGACAAAGTGGAAAAAGCGGTAATATTCGGCGGCCTGGCATACAACCTGGTCAAGGCCGCGACCGATGTGTTTTACGAAGGCTAGCCGCGATCGATGGAGGAAGAGGCCGACGCCATGGCGGCGTTGTATCTGGAGCGGCAATACGGCGGCGAAGGGCTCGCCGAAATGACGCGTGTGTTGAAGAAATTGCGGTATTGCACGGATTACGTCGGGGTCGACCAAAAGAATATGCGGGCGTTTCGCTCGCACCCTCTGCTGGATGATCGCATCGCGGCGTTTACAAGTTCCCGGGTGAAGGTGTTCGACAAGCCGGTTCGCGTGGTGGGGCGCAACAACCGCGGAGATGAGGTCGTGACACTTGAAATATCGTGCCAGCGCTGGACAACACAGGCTGTCGCCAGCGGTTTTTCGCTGGATCCGACACAGATTCTGGGTAAGGCATACGCCACTGCCGATATTGGCAAACCCCGCAAGTTCAAGGACATTGTCTTTACGTGTGTAGGAGGACGAAAGATCAAACTGGACAACAAAGAAGATTCTCTCATCGGCCCGTATGAAGATCAGGGTTTTCTTCTACGCGGGAATTTGCCGGTGAAGCTGGATGAACTGGAGGTGGAAGGGGTGGCCGTTTCCTTGCCCGGATCCAAGCTGAAATGGCATCTGGTAACAGAGTGAGCGAGATCCGTTAGATTCGTGCCTTGCTGGTTCGACGGGGTCTTTGTGGGCTTGTTGGACGCAGCAACACAACCTGTCTATAACGGTGGCGTGGCAGCGCGCCTCTAACGTTACGAACCGAGATCGTGAGCTTGGGATAGCTGATTCTGGAAAGCAGGTTATCACACTGAAACCTTCGGTCCTAAAATCCGCTTTTTGTATTGTGCTCGGCCTTGTTGTCTTCCCGCGGTCGTCTGCCCATGCGTCGTCTCCGCCGGCCGACAGCGTCCACTCCTGTGTGGTTTTCGATTACGAGCAATGGCGGCGGGAGCATCCCCTCCCCGCTGCTAAGTTCGCGGCGGACCTGAACGTGGGCGAACCCCGCACCGTGCGGATGATCTACTTCCTGCCCAACGACCGTCCTTTCCGGCAGGAAGTCATCGATTCGATAAGCGTCAGGATTCGCCAGGCTCAGACCTTCTTTGTCGAACAGATGGAGTCGCACGGGTACGGCATGGGGACCTTGCGCATCGAAACCGACGCCCGGGGTGAGCCGCTCGTGCATCAAGTGGTCGGGCAGCACCCGGACAGCCACTATTTGGATAACACCCACGTTGTCTATGACGAGATCGATCTGATCTTCGACCTCCAGGAGAACATCTACCTGATCGTCGTTGACCATAGTATAAATGCAATCGGCCTGGGCGGAGGGCGTCGTGCGGGGGGAACCGGTGGAGGTTACAAGAAGCGCGGCAGTGCCCTGGTTCCTAGCAGTGTAATCTTTATAACCGTAGCCCACGTACTGGGACATGCGTTCGGGCTGCTGCACGATTTCAGGGACAATCGGTATATCATGTCGTACGGAGGTTGGAGACGAAACTCACTGTCAGCGTGTGCTGCGGAGTTTCTGGCCGTAAATCCGTACTTTAATGACGAAAGCTCTCTCGAAAGTGACTGGGAGCGTAGACCGACCGCTGAGCTCGTTTCGTCGCGGACTTATGTGGCTGGTACCAGGAGCGCGCCGATCCAACTCAAGGTTGGCGGCTCGTACGACCTTCACCAAGTGATCCTCTTCGCTGTAACCAGGGACATAGACATCACTGCCGGAGTGTCCGAGATCAAGGCGTGTCGCGGATTGTCAGGCGGAAGAGATGCTGTCGTGGAATTCGAGTATGACGGTACCATTCCATCTTCCTTCGGATCCAGTCTTTCGGATCCGGTTGCCCATCCGATTCGCATTCAGGTTGTCAATTCAGAGGGAGACGTAGGCTACACGGATTTCGTGCTCTCGGAAATGTCCCCACACCAGATTGCAACCCTGCACGGCGCAAATAGCGACGTCGGTTCGGTGGTCTTCTCGCCCAATGGCGCCATTCTGGCAACCGGGTCTTGGGACGGGATGATTACAGTGTGGCACCTGGAGTCCACCACGCAGATTGCCAACTTGAGAGGGCATACAGACGGGGTGAATTCGGTGGCTTTTTCGCCAAACGGCGTCATCTTGGCGTCGGGATCCTGGGACAGGACGATCAAGGTGTGGGACGTGGCGGCGAAGACAAATATCGCCACGCTCGAAGGCCATTCCGATGGGGTCGCTTCGGTGGTGTTTTCGCCTGAGGGGAAAATGCTCGTATCCGGATCAAATGATGAGACGGTGAAGTTGTGGGACGTGGCGACGAAAACAGATATCGCCACGCTCGAAGGCCATTCCGATGGGGTCGCTTCGGTGGTGTTTTCGCCCGATGGCCAATTGATCGCGTCAGGAGGAAGAACATTTGATGAGACGGTGAAGTTGTGGGACGTGGCGACGAACACGAATATCGCCACGCTCGAAGGCCATACCGATGGAGTCGCTTCGGTGGCGTTTTCGCCCCCTGATGGGAAAATGCTCGTGGCCGGGTTGGGAGACGCGTTTTTTCCTTCGTTTTTCCCCGAGTTAAGTGAAAATACGGTGCGGTTATGGGACGTGACCAGTGGCGACCGGATCGCCTCCCTTGAAGGCTATACGGAGACCGTCCATTCGGTGGCGTTTTCACCCCCCGATGGGAAAATGATCGCGGCCGGCGTGCGGTTGCTCAGTGATTACACAGTGCGTTTGTGGAACGTGGCCAGCGGAGACCAGATCGCCTCCCTCGAAGGCCATACGCAGGCGGTCCATTCGTTGGCGTTTTTATCCGATGGAACCCGTTTGGCTTCCGGGTCTGGTACCGCCATTCATCTTTGGGACGTGGCCGGCGGAGACCGGATCACCTCGCTCGAAGGCTTTGCGCTTTCGCCCGATGGAACCCGTCGGGCTACCTTGGCATGGGATAGCGCGATTCAGGATGGCGTGATTCATCTTTGGGACGTGGCCAGCGGAGACCAGATCGCCTCCCTCGAAGGCCATGAGGGAAATGTCTTGTTGGCATTTTCGCCCGATGGAAAAGTGCTCGCGTCTGGGTCAGGTGATGAGACGATCAAGTTGTGGGACGTGCCCGGTGGTGAACCGATCGCCGTGCTGGAAGGACATACTGAGGGTGTCGGTTCGGTGGCATTTTCGCCCGATGGAAAAGTGCTCGCGTCTGGGTCAGGTGATGAGACGATCAAGTTGTGGGACGTGCCCGGTGGTGAACCGATCGCCGTGCTGGAAGGACATACTGAGGGTGTCAGTTCGGTGGCGTTTTCGTCCGATGGCGCGACCCTGGTCTCCGGCGCCTCTGACGGCACCGTGTTGATTCGGGACGTGGAGACGGGCGATGCCGCCGGTGTGTCCGGTCATGGGTTCTTGTCCACGATGGCGCTTTCTAGCGATGGAGTTACTCTGGCGTTGGGATATCAGAATGGCACGGTCGGGCTGTGGGACGCGGCCAGAATGGCAAGGATTGCCACTCTTGAAGGGCACACGTCCGGGGTCGGTTCCATGTCGTTTTCTTGCGACGGCGCACTTCTGGCTTCCGGGTCGTGGGACCGCACCGTCAGGCTGAGGGACGTGGAGCCCCGAGAACAGATCGCCACACTGGAAGGGCACACGGGTTGGGTCCATTCCGTTGGGTTTTCGCGCGACGGCGCCACCCTGGTCTCCGGAGCATCGGACGGCACAATGTTGCTGTGGGATATTTCGCCCTACATCGCCCCTCTAACTCCCAATCCCGACTTCGACGGCGATGGGACCGTCGGTTTCAGCAACTTTTTGCTATTTGCCTCCGCATTTGGGCGAAGTCAAGGTCATGCTGGATACGATGCGCGGTACGATCTGGATGAGGACGGCGCCATCGGGTTCGGCGATTTTCTGATCTTCGACGGCGCCTTCGGAAAAACAACCTCGTAAAACTGAAGGTCCGCACAATTCTGGTTCGAAAGCGTTTGTTGAGGCTTGTTGGACGCGGCCGCGTAACCTGTCCATAACTGTGGCGTTGCACCGCGGCTGTCCTCGTAGTGCCCGAGATCGAGAGTTTGGGATAGCGACTTTTCGAAAGCAGGATACCACGATGAAACCTCCCGTTCTTCATCTCGGCATCATCCTGTTACTGGGCCTCCTCCTCTCCCCCCTGTCGGCCGCCCGCGCTTCTCCCCCGCCCGCAGACAGCATGAATTTCTGCGCCTTCGACTTCGAGCAGTCGCGGCTGGACCCCACCCGCCCCGCGGCCAAGCGACCGGCCGATCTAAACGTCGGCGCAACGCGCACGGTTCGGATGATCTACTTCCTCCCGAACGACTGGCCGTACCGCTCGGACGTGGTCGATTCGATGAAGACGGTGATCAAGCAGAGTCAGACCTTCTACCGCGAGCAGATGCAGGCCCACGGCTACGGCGACTGGACCTTCGGCATCGAGACCGATGCCCAGGGCGAGCCGCTGGTGCATCGCGTCGACGGACGGCATCCCTTCAGTCACTACGACAACACCCTTGGGTGGGCGGTGATGGAAGAGCTCGAACAGGCGTTCGATCTGGATGCGAACATCTACTTCATCGTCCTGGGTACTGATGCGCTTCGTCAGGGCAATGGTCAGCCTGCGGGAGGGGTCGGACGGCGGCGGACGAAAAATGGCGGTTATCTGGTGGTGCCGGACAGGTTCGGTTTCTTCACGGTGACTCATGAACTCGGACATACCTTCGGACTGTACCACGACTTCAGAGACAATCGGTACATCATGTCCTATGGCGGTCGTCGTCGGTCCGAGTTGTCGTCGTGCGCCGCGGAATTCCTGTCCGTGCATACCTGCTTCAATCCCGACAGTCCGATAGAGGAGGGGACGCCGCCAACCGTGGAGATCACGTCGTCCACGAGATATCAGTCCGGATTGAAAAGCGTCCCGGTCAAGCTCCGGGTGAGCGACTCGGAGGGACTTCATCAGGTGGGCCTGATCGGCAACGCCAAACCGTGTCGTGGTGTGCTCGGCAAAACGGACGCCGTCGTTGAGTTCAACTATGACGGCAGCTTCTGGGAACGGGGCTTTACGAACCTCTCCGATCAGCCCAGACATCACCTTCTCATCGTCTCCGTCGATGCGGAAGGGAACGTGAGTGAGTCGAATTCGTTCCTTACCGAGAGTTCGCCATACGAGATCGCTATCCTGAGGGGAGATACGGACCACGTCGGGTCCGTGGCGTTTTCGCCCGTCGAATCCATCCTTGCAGCCGGGCCGTGGGGTTCTGGTTCATTCATTCTGTGGGACGTGAGCACACGCGAACGGATCGGGACTCTCGAAGGCGCGGGTGGCGATGCGATTGCGTTTTCACCCGAGGGAGACCTGCTCGCCTCGCCACGGGGTTTAGCGATCCAGCTGTGGGACGTAAGGAACCGGGAGCTGATTGACACCTTCGAAGGGCATACGCGTTCAGTCAGATCCGTGGCGTTTTCCACCGACGGGGCTCTACTGGCTTCCGGGTCGGAGGATCGCACGGTGAGGCTGTGGGACGTCGGGAGCCGAAAGGAGATCGCTACTCTGGAAGGACATGCAGCTATGATCAATGCGGTGGCTTTTTCTCCCGATGGAACGCTGCTCGCCTCCGGGTCAGGCGATTCCTGGAAAACCGACGAAGCCACCGTCAGGCTATGGGACGTGGAGAGCCGAGCAGAAATCACCATCCCTGAGCGTACACGGGGGGCGGTAGGGCAGGTGGCGTTTTCGCCCGATGGGAAAAGGCTCATCTGGCCGTCGTGGCCAGATGCCAAGGTCACGCTGTGGGACGTGGAGAGTCGGGAACCGACAGCTACCCATGAGGGGTCGAGCTTCGCGTTGTCGCCCGATGGCGCCATCCTGGCTTGCTTTTCAGGGACGATCACACTGTGGGAGGTTGGGACGGGAAGACAGATCGTCACTCTGCCAGATGCATTTCACAGTACGAAGTTGTCCTTTTCGCCCGACGGCGCGATTCTCGCCGCCGGATCGTGGTCGTACGGCACGATCACCCTGTGGAACACGTCCGAGTGGACGGGGCCTCGTCCTTCCGCGCTTGAGATCGTCTCTGGTGACGGCCAGCAGGGGGCGCCCGGAGCGGAGCTCGCCAAGCCCCTGGTGGTGGAAGTGCGGGATCAGTACGGCAATCCTCTGCCGAATGCAGCCGTCACCTTCACGGTCACCGCCGGCGACGGGACTTCATCCGTAACGACCAGCACAACCGATGCCGATGGCCAGGCCGTCACCACCCTGACCTTGGGGCGCCAGCCGGGCACGAACACCGTTGTCGCGACGGTCGTTGATCTCAAGCCGGTGACCTTCACCGCAACCTCGATAGCCAGGAGCGACTTCGATGGCGATGGGAACGTCGGTTTTTCCGACTTCGTACAGTTCGCGGTGCAGTTTGGGTTGAGTCAGGGCGTCGAGGGGTATGATGCGCGGTATGATCTGGATGGGAACGGCACGATCGGGTTCAGTGACTTTCTAATCTTCGCCGGCGCCTTTGGCAAGAACTGAACAACCAGCCCGGTTGGGGGCAATGCGGGCAACCACAAGGGCTGCCCCTACAAATTCAACGTCGGCGGGGGTACGGCGTGGGCAGAGGAGAGGTTTTCTCTCACACTGGGTTACTACAGTGTGAGAAACACCCCGGGCAGTTCAGCCATTCAGCAGCGGACCGAGGATGGCGACGACTTTCTTCGCCCCGGTGTATACGAAGAACAGGAGGGTGGCAACGAGGATGGCGTTGATGACGGGGTGGCTCTTGAAGCCGGGTCCCACCCAGTCCGACCTGTTGTTCATCAGCAGGAGGGTCAGCGCGACCAGGGGCAGAAAAAGCGATCCCAGGACGGCATAGGTGAGTTGGACCTTCGCCACCGAACCCCACAACAGGACGAGGGGCACGGTGGCCAGGCCCACCAGGTAGGCGCGGTAGGCCGTGGATCGGGTCACGTCCGATTTTTGAAAGGCTTCGGGCGAGACGCCTTTGCGCAGGGCGAGGAAATTCGCGAACATGTAAGGATCGCTCTGCCAGACGCCGAGCAGGCTGGAGAAGACCGCCCCCCAGAAGCCCAGCAGGAAAGCCCACTTGCCCGGCGCCCCCAGCGCCTGTTCGAGTTGGCCCGACAGGATGAGCGCCAGTGACGCCCCCTTCCCGTCCAGCGCGACGCGGGACCCGATGATGATCATCGCAACGCCGAACAGCGCGGTGACGGTGTACCCCACCGCCAGGTCGATGCGGCAGGCTTCCACGCCCTTCCGCCCGTGCCTGCCCGTTTCCCGAATCCAATAACCGTAAGACAGCAGTGTGACCGTACCGCCGACGCCTCCCAGCACACCGAGGGTCCAGCCCACGCCTCCCGGCGGGATGGCGGGAAAGAACAGGCCTCTGGCCAGGGCGTTCCAATCCGGACCCAACAACAGGGCCGTGAGCAGAACCGTAACGAACATCAGGGCGATGCACGCCGACATGAGAATCTCAAACACGCGGAAACCGCCGATCCATACCAGGGCCAGACCGGCCAGGGCGTGGATGATGCCCCACACGATCTTGGATGTCGCCGGATCGCCGATCGGAAGCAGACCGGTGCCCGCCACGCCGCAGGCCGTCACCAGTGCGCCGCCTACGGAAAAGCTCCAGATAAAAAGGTACACAATAAAGACCCACTGCACCCAGGCGCCGAGACGGTGGACCCAACCTTCCAGCATCGTGGTCCCGGTGGCCATCTGCCAGCGGGCGATACCCTCGTTCAGGGTCCATTTGAGTAGCGCGCCGACCACGGCAGCCCATGCGATCGCAACGCCGATTTTCGAGCCGGCCAGGCTGGCAGTGAGCAGGTCTCCCGCGCCGACGCCGGTGGCGGCCATGAGAATGCCGGGAAGAATGAGAGCGGGTCTGAAACGCACACGGAATCCGGGGTTCGGGGTTGAGGACGCAACACGCGGCATTGGATTGCGGTCTCCTAAATAAGGAGGCGCCGGGAACCCGTCAAGCAAAAAACGCGGGCTCGGACCGAAATCGCGCTTGACAGGGTGCTGAAGGATTTCTATAATTCAGCCTCTGTGAGGAGATATTGGCACGATGGATCTGCGAGAACTGTGTATGCGGAGGCGCACGGCCGTGCGCCCTTACCTGTATTGTCTGCTGGTTCTGGCCGGAGGATGCGCGGACCGGACGGCGTCTCAATACCTGGACGCCGCCCGGACGCACGAGTCCCGCGGGGAACCTGGCGCCGCGCTGGAAGCCTTTCAGGCCGCTGCTTCCACGGTTCCGGACGATGCCTTCTACCAACGGCAACTGGGCCTTGCCTACTTGCGGCGGGGGATGTACGCCGAGGCCACGGCTTCACTGGAGCGGGCGCTGGAACTGGAACCCCATTATGCGGATGTCTATCGGGATCTTGCAGCGGTTTTCGAAGCGCAGGAGATGAAATCGGCCGCCGTTGGCTGGCTGGAGCGAGGTACGCGGCTCGTGCCGGATTACGAGCCGCTCTGCCGCGACCTGGTTGACCTGCAATTGTGGCGGGATCGGCCCGACGAGGCCATGCGCATCCTGAAGGCGGCCGTCGACCGGTGGCCCGGCGCGGTTTGGGCGCATTACCGCCTGGCCCACCTCTACCGGCAACTGGAGGTTTTCGACAAGGCCGAGGCGGCGCTCGCAAGGGTACTCGAAATTGAACCCGGTATTGCGGAAGCGCATGCGCTTCTGGGCAATGTGAACTACGAGCAGGGGAAGTACGATGACGCAGCCGATGCCTACCGGCGCGCCATTGCCCTGAATCCCGACGACCACAGCAGTTATAACAACCTGGCCTGGTTGTATGCCATTCAGGGGGTACGCCTGAAGGAGGCCCAGCGTCTTTCGTGGTATTCCCTTCAGAAGGCGCCCGATTCGCCCACCTATCTGGACACGCTCGCGGAGATCTATTATCAGACGGCCCAATATGAACGGGCGATAGAAGTGATCCGGCACGCCATTTCGTTGCGGCCCGAAGACCCCGACATGCGGGATCATCTACAGAGTCAATTGAAGAAATTCATGGCTGCCCATGGGGGACGGGTCGACACGGGTGAGACGCAGGGTATCGGGGGATGGCGACGGGCAGGACATTTTAGTGAACTGATATTTCACGGAGGATGAGGGGATTGAGCACACAAATAGATCGGGTGCATGCGCGGGAGATTCTGGATTCGAGGGGCAACCCCACGGTGGAGGTGGAAGTGGGGCTTACGTGCGGCATCGCAGGAAGGGCGGCGGTGCCTTCGGGCGCCTCCACCGGTCAGCATGAGGCGGTCGAACTCCGTGACGGAGATGAAGAACGGTATCTGGGCAAGGGCGTCCTGCGTGCGGTGGGGAATGTAAATGCAGTGATCGGTCCTGCCTTAAAAGGAATGAGCCCATCTGACCAGGCGAAGATTGATCGGCGACTGAACGAGTTGGACGGTACCCCCAATAAAGGCAAGCTCGGGGCAAACGGCATTCTTGGCGTTTCTCTGGCCGTGGCCAAAGCGGCGGCAGCCGCCTACCGGATGCCGTTATACCGGTATATCGGCGGGGCGTCGGCATGCCGCTTGCCGGTCCCCATGATGAATATTCTGAACGGCGGCTCTCACGCGGACAGCAGCGTCGACCTGCAGGAGTTTATGGTGATGCCGGTGGGCGCCAGCAGCTTCCGTGAGGCGCTGCGGGCCGGCGCCGAGATTTTCCATGCGCTTCGTGCCGTGCTCAAGGCAGCGGGTCATAGCACCGGTGTGGGCGACGAAGGCGGTTTTGCGCCCAGCCTGGCATCGAATGAAGAGGCGCTGGAGGTCGTGGCCGAGGCAATCCACAGGGCGGGTTATGACGCGGGACAGGATATTCTGCTGGCTCTGGACCCGGCCGCCAGCGAGTTTTATAGCGACGGTAAGTATGTGTTTCACAAGTCGGATGGGTCTGAACGGACCTCCGCGCAGATGGTTGAGTTCTGGGAGGATTGGACCCGCCGGTATCCGATCGTTTCAATTGAAGACGGATTGGCCGAGGATGATTGGGATGGCTGGGTCCATCTGACGGCCAGGTTGGGGAACCGGGTGCAGTTGGTGGGAGACGATCTGTTCGTGACCAATACCGAGCGGCTGACGCGGGGCATTCACGTTTCCGCGGCCAATTCGATTCTGATCAAAGTGAACCAGATCGGTACGCTGAGCGAGACGCTGGAGGCGGTCGAGACCGCCCGAAAGGCCGGGTACACGGCCGTTATCTCCCATCGCTCCGGCGAAACCGAGGATGCAACGATCGCGGATCTTGCCGTCGGGACCGGCGCGGGACAGATCAAGACCGGCTCGGCGTCCCGTTCCGACCGGATCGCCAAATACAATCAGTTGCTGCGGATTGAAGAGGAGTTGGGCGAGTCCGCCGTGTATCCGGGACGGGAAGCGTTTTATAATATTGACCTGCACCCTGCATAGGCAGCTACACTGTGACCACAAATCTGCTGCAGATCGCGCCCTCCGAGGAGCGGCGTCGGCTTTCGGAAAACGACCGCCGGCGCCTTCAGGCGGTTTACGACCAGGTGCCGGCCGTTTCGTGCCACTGTGACCGGTTGGGGCAGTGTTGTGAGCTCACAAAGGAGGAGATGGAAGCGGATTTCGCCACCATGTATCCGCTATATTCAATTGAGTATTTCAACATCGTGGACTATGTGCAGGATCACTTCGAGGCCGAAACACGCGACGCGGTACTGGGCATGACGGAGGAACGGCCGGTGCGATGTCCGTTTCTGACCGGCGCGGGGGCATGTTCAATCTATCCCGTCCGGCCGTTGGTCTGCCGTACCTATGGGGTATTGAGCCGGGAAACGGTGGAAGAGACGGCAAGCGGCGCCCGTGGTAAGGTCTCTTCGCAGTGGATTTCGTCTTTTCTGTTTACGGAGCGCCAAACGGTCTGCCCCCATACCCGGATTCCGGCTCCTGAAAAGCTGGCCGCCCACGCTCAGAATAGGGTTCGATTCACCTACGAAAGGGAGTTGCTGACGCTGGGTCTCGAGGCGCCGCCGCTGGACGACGCGCGCGCGGCCGTGCTGGCGTCGGCGTCCGGGCTGAAGCGTGTTACACGCTGGACGTGGGGTGGATACAACGCGTTGCTGAGGGTGCCGCTAACGTGGCTGAAGGGTCACTTTGCCGGGTACTGGCGTCGTGCGGCGCTTGCGGAGTAGAGTGGCGGTTCTCTCGGAGGGGCTCAATAGCAGGAAGGGAAAAACCCCGGTCATGATTCACGGTGAGTTGCCGAAGTTCCGCGCGAAGATGATGAAGTCCGCAAATGAGACGGAGCGGTCCCCGTCGAGATCGAAGGAGGGATCGAATCCCCGACTGCCTGCGGATTTACCGAAGCCGGCGGCAAAGGCGACGAAATCAGGAAAATCGACCGTTCCGCTGGCGTTGAAGTCCGCGGCACCCGGGGCGTGGCCTTCGCGCAACGTGAGGGAGAGGGTGTAGGACGGGGGGCCTGCGGACGTGCGTGTGACGGCCAATACGGATGGCGAGCCCCCGTAGAGGCCAAGGCGGCGTGGGGCGCCGCGCGGGACGGCGACGGCGGCGACGTCGTGTGTGTCGTCTCGATTGGAAACCAGCGTCACCAGCAGGTCGCTGTCGCTTCTGACATCCAGCGAGAGGCCCGGGAAACCCGATATTCGAGGCACGAAATAGTCGATGCCCCAGAGCTGGAGGCCGCCGCCGAGGTCGTCGGCCGGAACCTCGACCGTATCCCGCCGGACCGGGTTGAGGGTGATTCCGCGATATCCCGGGCCGCCCTCTGCGTTCACGTACAGGGCTGCCGCCCAGTTGGCCCAGAATTGTCCGAAGCGCTCGGCCACGTCGAGCGCTTCCAGCGTAAGGTTGAACCCGTCAAGGCCGTTTGCCGGCTCGGCGACCAGGCGGGCGACGGCCGTATTGCCGTAACGCTGGGCGAAATAGGTCGTGAGAAGAAAGGCCTGGTCGAAGAGGAAAGGCAGGAAGTCGCCGTCGGACCAGCTGGCGCCATCTGTCAGGCCGGTATTGGGTGGTACAAAAAGTGCGGGGTCCGGCGATTTGAGGAGGTTGGGAACACCGAGGAAGTTCTGTGCTGCCGCGCCGGTGGTGTTCTTGTAACCACAGGCCAGTTCGGCGTATTCTGAACAGCCCTCGTCCACCCATCTGTGTTCGTCGGGATCGGCGTTCCAGTGCAGCAGGTGCTGGAATTCGTGGGCAAGGGTGGCGCGCGCCAGGTTGCTGTCGAGGTCCAGGGGATTGCTGTCGATGTAGAGGATTTCCCGGCCGACCGGCGCCGCCTGGTTCCCGGTATCGTAGTACCCCACGAAGGTGCCGCTCCGGATGTTGTCCATAATATCCAGTACAACGATCAGGACCCGGGGATCGCCGTCCGCGTCGGGCGGGGGGCCGAAGATTTCGGTATCGATGGAGTAAATGCCGCGTTCGCGATACCGGGGGGTGGACCGGTCGAACGCCCGGGCGAGGGATGCGACGGCGCCGGGCGTGACGTCCGGGCCGTTCCAGATATCGTCCTCGACGAAAATGTAGCAGTGTTCGCCTCTCAAACGGCAGGTGGTTGTGGTCAGATAGTAATGATCGGAACCCGCAACCGCGCCGAAATTGAACGCACGAACGGTCAGGGGGTCGCCGACGCTAAAGGAATCGGCGGCCGATTTTTTTTCCGCGACACCGGGATGTGCACGTCCGGAAAGGAAGGGCGTCCCGCAGCGCCCTTCGGGATCGGCGAACGCTGCGGTCTTGAGAAGCAGGCAAAGCATCACCCCTGCTGACACAGGACGCCAGGCGTAAGCCGCCGGATTAGATAGCGGGGAAGTCAAGTCAGTCAAGTCGTTTCTGCCCTTTCACGGCTGCGGCCGGATTGCGCGGGCACTCTGCGAGGGATGGGAATCAGAAGCCGTGTCTGAGACTTGCATATAGGCCGCCACGGGGATCCACGCGAAGCTTCACGCCGCTTGCCCGCGGGCGGGTCTTGCGCGCAATGGACGCGGCGTTGAGCGCACTGGCGAAGCGGTTGAATATCAGGCCGCCGACAAAGAGGAAGGCTTTCTGCTCCGCGGAAGTGGCCTTGCTGCGCAGTTCCTGAAACTTGATGCGGGAGGTTTCGGCATCCCACTCCCAGATCCGATCCCGGGTCTGGGGCCGCAAATTCGCGTGTTCGCCGGCAAGGAAACGTTCGCGGAGGTTTCGCTCGTAAATGCTGTCGTAGGTTCCCACTTCCTTGATGAAGGACTCGGGCAGGATCTCCAGACGAATGCCGGCATGGGCGGAAGCGTGGGCGCGATACGCGTCGACGCGGTAGGATTCCAGGACCCGGAAGGTGGCCATGCCGGTCCAGAAGACCCCTTCCGTGACCACAAAGAAGCGGGCGGATCGGTGGCCGCCGGCGTAGAACTCGCCCAGACCGGGAAGAACGAGCGATAGCACCGCGGCTTTGGCGGGGGACTTACCCTTCGCGTATCCGGCGGACGGCCCGCCGATCAGGACGAACGAAATGACCGCGCGAAAGACAAAGGATCTTGAGAATGGGTTTGCCATGCAAGTTTTCTTGGAAAACGCGTTGACCTGGCGATCAGAACGGGAGGTGGATCGCCACGTCGGTCCGTTCGGGGCCGGGCGATACGGAGATTCGCACGGACCGTGCCCGTGACGCGGCATGGATGGAACTCGCAATGCGGTTGACGACCGTCAGGCCAACAATGACCGAGGCGCGTTTGAGCAGTTTGTTGCTTTCGTTGCGCTGGTTCTCGTAATCGATTCGCAGGTTGGAGGTCACATCGCCGTTTCCGGTTTCAAAGCCCTCGTCGCGGACGTCGCTCCAGCCGAACACAAACTGGTCGTACTTACCGATCATCTCGTAGTATTGCTGGGCGTCCACGGTTGCGCATTCGGCCCGGTTCTGTTTGCAGGGCAGGGTTTCGGTTTCAATATAAGGCGAGCCCTTGGACCTGTTGTATTCGTGCCACGCGCGATATCGGATCTCGTCCCAATTCCGGTCCGCAAAGGCGCGAAATTCCGCCTTGAGGTCGTTGCCCTTGCTCCGCCATCGGAAGTAGTTTAACCACGTGAACGCTTCGATGCCCAGGAAAACTGCCGCCCGTTTCGGCTCGCCCGCGTAGAGTTCACCCAGCCCGGGAATCACGAGAGACATCGCGAAGGCCAGTTTGGGCGATTTGCCGCTGGGTCGGAGCGGTTCGTCATCCTGAAGCCATCGATTCGCACGAGAGGGACCGGGGTCGCGCATGTCCGCGGCATGGACCGGGAGGGCGGCCAAAAGGATCAGCATGGGAAAGAGGCGGCGCACGGCGAACTCCTGTTTGAAAGAAACGGGAAGACGTGAGACGGAAGAGGGGAGAGGATATGAGTGCCTGGATTTGCCGTAACCAATGCCTGAAGAATCGGCACGGATTACGTGGAAACGCTGTTATGTCAATCTCATTCCGAGGTAAGACGTTAGACGTTAGACGGGAGAAGATATGAGTGCCGTATGGTTTTTCTGATCGTTACGATAGCGGCAAAGAAACTGGCACGGTTTATGTGGGTACGCGTTTTGTCAATATCAGGGATATGGTCGGCAAGATTCATCATTGTGTATTGGATCTATCCCTTTTTGACGTGGCGCCGCATCAGGCGTTAAGGTATTCCTCTCCCGTCTCCCGACTCACGTCTTACCGAAGTTAGACGTAGACGTTAGAGGGGAGAGATTGTCTGCCCCGTGCGGTTTCATTTCTTGCCAAGGGCATAAAGGAAGAACCAATCGGGCACGGACGTCTTCTCACGTCTTCCCTCTCCCGTCTCCCGACTCACGTCTTACCGAAGTTAGACGTAGACGTTAGAGGGGAGAGATTGTCTGCCCCGTGCGGTTTCATTTCTTGCCAAGGGCATAAAGGAAGAACCAATCGGGCACGGACGTCTTCTCACGTCTTCCCTCTCCCGTCTCCCCGCTTTTCGTCTATCTTCCTCCGACGCTTTGAAGGTAGCCGAAGAGCAGGGCGAAGTAGATTTTGAGACCGCTTCTTTCCAATTGCTCGCCTGGGACAACCCTTGGTAACGTATCAATGCCGTATGCGAAGTCGAGGCTGGCGCGTGTAGGAAACGTGTAAAAGGAAGTGGCGTCGTAGCGGATCTGGACACCGACATCCCGCTTCCAGCCGCGGTTGAGGGCGTTGTCCATGCCGTCGCCGTCCCAGGCGCGACCGATGCCGGCGAAGATGGATCCGAAGAGCTGGTCGGAGTAGATGGGGCCGGTCTGACGATCCATCCCGGTCCGGATCGGGAAGCGGTACGCGGCTCGGAACATGGCGGCCCTGCGCCCTTCCAGGCTATAAAACGTATAACCCTTCATATACGGCAAGCCGCCGAGGAAGTAATCGAAGTAGTCGTCCACTTCTCTGTCGATCAGCCCGCCGTAGAAGCGCAGCCCCAGCGTGCCGCGACCGGGACCCACCGGCAGGTATTCGTTCCAGCTCAGCGTAAACCGGTTGTAAAAGTAGCGGTCGAACGTTTCGATCAGGAGGGACGTGTTCTCTTTAAACCCGCTGATGAAGAAGTTGAATTGCCGGTCGTAGCGGAACATCATCTCCCGGCCGGCCCGCGGATTGATCTCCCTGTCTCTTGTCCGGCTGATGTTGCGCAGAGAATACGTGAATGCAAAATTGAAGCCATGAAGGGTGGTGGCGCCCACGCTGACTTGATCCATGCCGTTGAAACGGGCCACGTCCTGGCCTGTGGACGACAGGTTGTAGATGAAACGGGCGTCCAGGCGGCTGCCGGTGCCGAACCTGCGCCTGGCGCCAAGTTCAGCGCCTGAAAGTGTGAATGTCTGGCTGAAGATGCGGAAGTTTTCGTCCCGGTTGAGTACGTCGCCTTCTTCATGACGGACGGCTCGATAGGCTTCCAGGAAGACCGTGGGACGCCACCGCCGATATTCGTAGATGGCGAAGAGATCCAGGTCCCTGTCACGGGCGACCATGGCTCCCACAAGGAGGGACTGCTTGTTGAGAATGTCGTTGGAACCGGCGAAGATACCCAGTTTGATCTTTCCCGCGTCCACGGCGATGCGGGGATAGATCGAGCATGTTGAGAATTCGTTGCCGTAGGACCGGGCCTTCGGACCGGCCTCATCGCCCGCCACGGCGGCGGGAGAGGGCCTGGCGTCGGGCTCGAAGATACCGGAAGTCATCGGCTCCCAGGCGCCTTTGCCGGAAATGACCCGGATCTCGTAACCAGGCGCGCCGTAATGGGAGAAGGCGATACGATGGTCTTTCGGATTGACGTGAGGCTGCAGGGCGCCGCCCAGAACGCGGGTGATGCGGTGCACGGACCCGTCGATCAGGTTTAAATGGTAGAGATTGAAGATACCGTCCTGATCCGAGGAAAAAACCAGACCCGCCCCATCGGGAGTCCAGCACGGATCACGGTCCGTGCCGGCGGAGGAGATGACGGGGGCCAACCGGCCGCCATCCACGGGAATAACGGCGATATGCCTGGTATCCGTTGGACGGAAGACCGAGCAGGCGATCTGCGAACCGTCGGGCGACCAGCGCGGCGTGTAAACCTGTGAGCCATCGTCGAACGACGTGAGCCGGCGAACGTTGCCACCGGCGAGGTCCATCACGGCCAGGTTGGTGGAGCCGCTGCCGTTAACGACGAATGCGATCTGTCTTCCATCGGGCGAATAGGCCGGATGGCTGGCCCGGAGGCCGCGAGTCAGACGATTCTGGTTGGGTGGCAATTCCAGAGACAGACCGAGCGTCGCTCTGGTCTTTTGAAACAGGCCGCCGGCCCGCGGCGCGGTCGGGTCAACGGTGTAGAGATCCCAGAACCGGGAACCGTGTCTGTCTGGTGGGCTTCGGCGCGCAAAAATCAGGCGGGGGCCGTTCGGCGACCAGTCCGGCGCCGTGTTGGCGCCGCCGGCGAGTGTCTCGGACGTACTGTCGGAAAGGGTCTGCACAACCAGCGCGGTACGGCCGAAGTCGTTCCCCTGATTGGACAGATAAGCCAGATGTTTCCCATCCGGCGACCAGCGGGGGTGGAGGTTGAAATAACCCTTGTCGTGCAGGATTTCGCCCTCGGCAAGGCGTCCTTCAAGTTCGGCCTTCCGGACTTCGTACCGCTCTTCCAGGGCGGTGACCCACCGACGGTGGAGTTCGCGGCCGGAAATGCCGATCGCGCCGTGGATGGCGGATTCAAAGTCGGTCCGCCAGAGCGTGGTCATATTGCGATAGATCCTCGGCAGTTTGTCCTCGCCGAAGGTGTTGACGATAAACAGGGTCAGGGCGTAGCCGTGGTCGTACACTTTTTCAAGCCCCAGGCCGGTCTTGGAGCCGAACACCCCCATTTCATCGTAAGTGAGCAGTCGGTTGTTCAACGTGGCCATGCGCAGGATCATGTCGCGGTGGGAGTCCCAGCGGTCGAAACGCACGCCCGGCGCCATGTACTGGGCGGTACCCTCGGCGAACCATGGCGGCACAATGGTGAGGGGGATGGCGTAAGATGCAAAGACGTCCGGATACCCCGTAAGAATATCATCCCGCCGCTCTTCGTTCTGGTAGCCCAGATAGTGGAAGTAGACGGCCGGTAGACGCCGTGGACCCTTGCGGGCGGTCTGCAGGGCGATGATGTGGGTGAATTCGTGGGCGATCACATTCCGGAGCCAGTCGGTGTCGCCGCGCAGTTCGAAGTCCAGGTTGGATGCCCAGATTTCCATGGTGTTGTGGTAATAGAGGGCCGCGCCGTTGGCGTAGTCGTCGGTGTCCTTGACAATCAGGCGAATCTTTTCGTCCGGTGTGAACTTGTAGAACTCCGTGACGGGGCCGTACACGGTTTCAGCGGCCGCCGCGGCGCGCCTGGCATAGTCGCCGAGACCCTGATGGAAGTAAATTTTAAAGTGCGCGGTCTCCAGGACCTCCCAGCGCAGTTCGGGATGGTTGGCGTCGAACTGGGCGCCGGCGGGCGGCGTCGCTGACAACGCGAGGGCAAGGCAGATCGTGAGGATCATGCCCGATGAACCACGCGCATGGCCGTTCTTGTAGGTCTGCCGTCTGCAAAGTATTTCCGGGATATCCATCGTAAGCATCGGACGGTTATTTGATGACGGCGGTTTTGACGAATCGGACTTCGGATCGGTCTTCCGAGATGGCTTCCACCCGGCACACGTAGAAACCGCTGGCATAGTCGCCGGTGTTCCAGCGGAGTTCGTTGTCCGTACGGGGCGTCGGATTCTCCATGGTCATCCGGTCCACGATTTCTCCCAGCGCGTTGAGCACGGCCACCTGGATGCGGGCGCTTTTCCCGAGGAAAAACCGAAGCGTGGCCGACGTCCCTCGTATGGGGTTGGGATAGCAGTAGATCTGGTCCGGGGGCAGAAGCAGCGAGGTGGTTTCCAACGGCGGGTCGCCGGGCAGCCGGAGAAGCCGATTCGCGTTGCCCGGCCCGCCCCCGGCCTGGCTCCAGACCAGACGATTGCCCGTAAAGTGGGCATCGAAGGTTTCCAGGTGCCAGAGATACGCCGCGCCGTCCGCCGTAAAGACGGCCAGTTCGAGGGTCCCGTCGCCGTCCAGGTCGTCAACCAGGGGCGAGGCGTGAACCGGGCCCGAAACGGGAAGAGGAAACGACGGAAGGCTGGAGCCATCGGCGCCAAGCCCGTACACCAGGCCGCCCTGTGTGGCCGCGAAGATGTCCAGGTCGCCGTCCAGGTTGATGTCGGCCAGGACGGGCGGCGCGGATATCGGGCCGGTTTCGTCCTTGAGCGGAAAGGCAAGCGGGGTATCCGTCTGATGCACCCCGTTGAAGCGTACCACCCACAGGCGCCCCTCGCCGCCGAAGAGCACCTCGATGTAACCGTCTTCGTCCAGGTCGCCCAGCACCGGCGCCGATCCGGCGCCCCCCGGGACAGGCACACTTTGCGCCGTCATTTCTCCGTTGGAAAAAATGGATACCACACCGTCCGCATCCAGCGTTACGATCTCATCCCGTCCGTCCCGGTCCAGGTCGCCCAGCACGGGTCCGCCAAGAACAGGTTTGGAAAGGACGGCCAACTGTTGTACCTGTCCGTTTGCTTCCACGATGAAGAGACCGCCGGTGCCGTCGAGGGCAACCAGCTCGTTGGCAGGGTCGCCGTCTACGTTACCGGATGCCAGGCCCACGACGGGCCCGTCGCCCGTGTCCGCGAGCCCCTCATTCGCCCCCTGCAGGTTTCCCCAGGTGACGGCGCCGTTCGCCCAGCCCCAGATATCCACGGGGTCGTCCGGAAACGGTGCGATGAGCGGAGGGCAGGAGATCTCGGCCTCGGGCCCCGGCGTGGGGTCTGCGGGCGGGGCGCCGGCGTTCGTGTGCCGCCAGAGGACTGGCGTTCCGCCGCGTGCGTAGATGAAATCGTCTTCGCCATCTCCATCGACATCCCCCACGGCGGGGGTATAAGCGGTGTGGAACGGAAACGCGGCGCCCGGCTCCAGCACGGCAGGGTGTCCGGATAGGGACAGCGGCAGGCCGTTCGGACCCGCGGGAGGGGGATCGACCGGGACGGAGCCGATGTCGCCCCCGCTGCGGAGGATTTCCTTGACGCCGTCGCCGTTCAGGTCGATGGCCCGGGGGGCCTGCAGACCGACGTGCGCCAGCCCGGTTGCCGGCCACGCGTCCTGGTGGTAGTCGAACGTGATGGACACGACCATGGTATCGGCAGGAGGGCTGAGGATCCGGACCGTGATGCCGGTGGGATAGTTCAGGTTGCTGTTTGTGCCGGGCACGGTATCCGGCCCGAAGCGTGTGGCGTTGCCCGCGTAGAACGGATCCCGGGGTCCGCCTTCAATCGTCTGCAGGCTGATGATGCCGGCCTGCACGATGCGATCCGCGGCGTTGTTGCCGATGTCTTCCAGGCCGTCCGCCTCCTCCAGCGAGATACCGCGCCGATATTGCCCCCGGGCGATGAGGTACTGCGGATTGCTGTTGATGGCAACGCCCTCGCCGCTGGCCTGGATGACGGCGTCGTCCACGTGCCAGATCAGAATGCCGGAACCTGGAATAAAGGCGTCGTAATCGTCCACGGAGAGCCACACGCGGTCCCCTGGTGAAAATTCAATCCTCGGCTTCCGCCCGTATACGCCCAGGCGGGAGATGCGGTTTTCCAGGAGAAAGTACTCGGTGGCGCTGAGTGGGACTTTCAGGGCCTGGGGCAGGTCGGAACCGACAACGTGCGGCGCAACCAGCCGCAGCGTGGCGTTATGCGTGACGACCCTCGGCTCCAGCCATCCGAGGCGGATACGGGACCACGCGAGGAGGCGGCTCGGGACGAAGCCGATGAGCAGGCTGTCCGCCGGGTCTCCGGTAAGCGGCTGCAGGTTCAGGCGGGCGGCGGAGGCCAAGGCGCCGGGACCCCCCGTATCCAACGGGCTCCAGTCTCCCACGGCGGGGAGTTCATCTTCAAAATTGGACAGCCCCGGGAGGCCGAGTTGATGCGCGAAGAAACGAACGACGGTGCCATTCAGACCGCCCCGTCCATCCGTACTGACGGCTTCGGGAAGTAACATGCCGTTACGGACGACCGCCCCGCCGTCGTCCACAACGATGGGTCCGTTCGCAAACCGGTCGAGGTCGTTACCGGAGACAAAAGCGGACGGGATATCGTTGATGGCCTGCCCGCCGGCTTCCGCTCCCAGCCCGGCATGAAAGACGACGAAGGCCTGGAAACCGGAAAAGTCCAAGCCCTCACCCTCGGCCGTGTCCGCAGCCGCGATGCCGTCCCGAAACAGCTGCGTGATGCGCTGGGCGATTTCGGTCCGCGTGCGCCCGTTGCCGTATTCCTTCAGGGGTCCGTCTATGACGTAGCTGCCGTTCGGATCCTCCGGAAAGACCTCGAATTCGATTTCAAGCCGCCCCCCGGAGACTTCCCGGTAATAGTTGCGCAGGGCCTGAAGGTGCGCTTCAAAATAGGATTTGTCGTGCGGGGGGGCGTCGAACGGGAAGATATAACCATCGCGGACCGTATCGAAAGTCCGGAGATCGAAGGCGCCGTCTCCGCTGGTGGTCCCGTCGTCGGGGTCTTCCACGGAAAAGGAGACCCGAACCGCAAGGATGCGCCAGGTTTCCTCTGCGCCCTGAACGACAAACGGAGGAAGAACGAGACAAAAAAAGCAAACGGCGAGAAGGAACGTCGATGTCGTTTTCCTCTGCGCTATTTGCAATCTGCGAATGGGTTCAACCCGCCGCAACCACACGATGGTTTTCGACCCTTTGAGAAGTCAAACGAAAAACGGCAGACGGGAAAGCCGTCCTGCCGTTCCATCGTTCTAGAAAGAGAATCCGCCCGTAAAGCGAAAGACGTTCCGGAGGGCGGAGTTGCTCCTGGCGAAGTAGGAGAGATCGAACGACGCCCAGTTGTATTTGAGGCCCAGACCGAAGGTGGGGCTTTTCCTGTCGCCATCCTGATCGTGGAAATATCCCGTCCGCAGGGCGAAGGCGGATTCTTCGGACAGGTTGTATTTCCATTCGATGCCGGTATGGTAGTCGATATCCTGGAGTTCCTCGCTGACGTTGCGGTCGTTCCAGCCGGTGACAAAGGAAAAAACGCCTTTGTCGGCCAAGGGCTTATAGATATCCGCGGCGAACACGAGCGTTGAGTTCCCGCGCTGGAGCACCGTATTGGCAATGCCAATGGTGAAATTCTGTGGAAGCGGGTCGGCCTGATCCGCATCGATAAACGTAATGTTCGGCCCCACGTTGCGCAGCACCCATGCCAGGGTGAACCGATCGGTGGCTTTCCACATGAATCCCAGGTCGCCCGCGAAAGACGTGCCGGCACCTTTGCCCTTTTCAATGCCCGCGCCCTGACTGGCCAGTTTCTCGTGTATAAATTTCATGGTAGCGCCCACTGAGACGTCTCTCACGACAAACGTGCCGTACGAAACCGCCACGGCCAGGCCGAAGCTCGTAAATTTGCCCAGGTCCTGCCCCTGGGAGTCGGTACGGTGCTGGGATCCCAGGGACGTGTAGATCAGGCTGAAGCCCAGGTTGCCCACGCCGTCGACCGGCTGCGTGTAGGCGCCGAAAGAGGTGAATATATCGCTGGCCAGGGATGGAACGGGTTTGTACATCGTGGTGCTCATGTGCCTGCTAATGTCGTCGGCAAGGGCGGCAGGATTGTAATAGGTCGCGTTGGCGCCGTCGGCAATCGCAATATAGGCTTCACCCATCCCCGCGGAACGCGCGCTGGGCTGGAACAGAAGAAACGGCGCGGCGGCCTGGCTCTCAGGCGTCGCCCACGACGGGCCCGGAGATACGAACGCGACGGAGAGAAAGATGCCGATCAGGCACACGCACAACGGGTTGTTTTTCATTGGGTTCGGCTCCTTGAGGTGTGGCGGTGTCTTAATCATGCGATTGCTCCGGACGTAAATTCCGTGGGCGATAGGACACAAAAAACCGGGTGCGGAGAGGGGTTGAACGGTGTGCGCCCCTTTTCTTGTCCGGCGACCCGGGTAATCTCTGTAACGGCACAGGCACTCCACTCGCCAGGGGTTTTGACAACACGTCCACAAAGCGCCGTACGCCCCGGATGAGGGGGCGGTGATCGTCAGCGGAATCCCCGCCTTGGCGGCGAGGTCGATTGTGGAACGGCACAGCGGAACAACGGGCAAAACTCGTCAGCGAATGTTCAGAATAGGCGCTCCTGCCGGAAAAATGCTTGTTCGACAACCCCTTGTTGTATATTTTCTCTCAACATGAGAAGCTGCTTTAAGATTCCTGAGTGAGTCCCCGCCCGACGCTTTTGCAGCCGCGCGAAGACCGCCGGGGGTTTTAAGACAGCTTCCGTGCGTTGACGAGGACGAAATCCGTGATTTGAATGTCTGTATTTGAAAGGGGCTCGGGGTGATCGACAAGGAACTGCTCGATATTCTGGCCTGCCCGGAGAACAAAACACCCGTCAGTCTGGCAGGTCGGGAACTGATTGAAAGAATCAACGGGCTAATTGAAAAGGGCGAGGTGTGCAATCGGGGGGGAACCCCTGTCGAGAACCCGGTTGACGGAGGCCTCGTTCGGGAGGACGGCGCATATCTGTATCCGATTGAAGACAACATCCCCATTATGCTGATCGAAGAGGCGATACCGCTTGCGAAGATCCGGTGAGGATTCGAAGGCGTCCTCCATTGGTGCGGGACGTTAGAGCCTTTGCGGAACCGGAGTCTCGGACGCCGGAGACCATTCCCTCGGGCTTCCGGGGATCGGACGTCCTCCGATCTCGCCAAGCGGGAAAATTACGATAATCGCCGTAAACATGTCAAGTCTTTTTGTCGATTTCAAGATATAGACGCATCTGGCGCAGGGTGGTTCCCGACTTTTCCGTTCGGCCGTCACAATTTTCCCGGCCGGTGCTGCGGTACAGGGAAGATAGACGGCCGTTCCCATTGGCTCATTGCTGCTGGCTCATGGACCGGCGCGCGGCGCGGGGGTTTTTGCTGAGCGGACATGGAATGCATAAGCAGAAAAACCGCGTTCCGGCGGTTGCTTCCCGCGTGCCTTTGCGCGACTCTGGGTTCCGGGTTCGCCGCATGCGAACGGGTCCCGGAAACGGCCGCGATATCCGGCCTGTCCGCGCCGCCGCCCGGCGGGGTAAACTGGCGCGCGTGGTCAGCGAGGGATTCCGCGCGTGTTCTCAATCGGCCTCTGTTTCTTTACCTTTATTCCACCCGGTCCTACTGGTGCCGGGAAATGGTCAGACGCTGTTTCGAAGACCCGGAACTGGTACGGGCGATCGGGCAGGGCACGTGGCCGGTACGGGTGGACGTGGACCGGCGGCCCGATCTGGCGGAGCGATTCGGCCTGGGCGGCTGGCCTTCAACGGCGATCCTGACCCCCGATGGTGACTGGATGACCGGGTCCACGTATCCGGATCCGGAAGATTTGCGGGAACTGTTGCGCCGGGTACGAGTCTATTTCAATAACCCGAAGCGATGGGCGGATTTTGACCGTGCACGGCGGAACCTGGCGCGTTGGTCGGCAGCAGAAGCGCCCCGTCGCCCGCCCGCGACGCCTTCGCCGGGCCTGTTTCACCAGTTTACGGACAGCACCGTGGCTGCGATGGAACGAGGCGAGGAACTGGGTGCGGAGGCTTTTCTCACGCTTCTGGATACCGCTGACGTTGCGGCGCGGACGCTTGCGCTGGAGCGGCTGAAATTGATGGTCTCAAGCCCGTTGCGCGATTCCGACGGGACTTTCTTCCAGCGCCTGCTCACACCGGACGGGGCCGTGCTCGATCGTGAGAAGACGCTTGCCTCGAATGCGGGATGGCTGGCGGTTCTGGCGCGGGTGGACACCGCGGCGGCGGTACGTTTGGGCGATGCGCTTCTGGCGGGCTTATTTGAGTCGCGGAAGGACGTGTTTGTTGCCGGCCTCGCGGGGTTTTCCGGGCAATCCGGAAGCGAGGTCCTGCTGGAGGCGGGGCGCCCGCCCGCCAGAGACCCCGCTGTATACACGTCGTGGAACGCCCTGGCCGTTACCGGGTTTGTCGCGCTTCATCAGGCTTCAGGAAGAGCCGCCTATCTGGATCTTGGACGCCGGGTTATGGCGACCCTCCGCACTCGACTTACCCATCCGGACGGCGGTATGCGGCACGTACTGGAACCGCCTGAAGGGCCGCTCTTCCTGCTGTCTGACCAGGCCCTGGTCGCGCGGGCCGCACTGGATCTCTACAACGCGGGGGGAAACCCCGGTTTACTGGAGTTTGCCACGGAACTCGCGGATGTGATACTGGAGCGATTTCGAGATACCTCGGGTGCGCTTTGCGACCGTTGGCCGGAGCGGGGCGCGGCTGTTACCCCGGCGGTGGACCGTCTGGTTCCATCTGGAAACGGTGTGGCCGTTCAGGTGCTTTCAAGGTTGTTCGCACAGACAGGGCATTCGCCCTATAGGGAAGCGGCCGGTGGTATTCTCACGGCGCTGGCGAGCCCCCATCTCGATCGTGCGGCCAGTGCGGGCGCGCTATACAGGGGGATGGAAATGTACCTGCGCCTGGGTAAGGGGCAGGTGGCGCCGTCCACACTGAGAAAACGAGAAAAGGAACCGGGGCGTCCCTAACGTAGCCGGGTGGTACCAATGAACGATGGGTCTTTACAGACCGTTTTGATTGTGGGCGCTTCAGGTTTTCTGGGCCGGGCGCTTTGTGACGTACCGTTTGAGGGGGTACGCCGGGTGCCGGCCGCCCGCGCGCCTGGACCGACGTTTTCGGGGTCGGATTGTCTGCGGATGGACGTCACGGATGCGGAGGCGGTGGAGGAGGCGATTGCACGCGCGCACCCCGATTGGGTCATCAATGCGGCTGCCGAGGCCGGCGTGGACCGGTGCGAGCGTGATCCGGACCTGGCGTACCGCGTCAACGTGTGCGGCACCGGGAACCTGATCCGGGCGTGCGAACACGCCGGCAGCGGTCTGGTGACCGTTTCGACGAACTATGTATTCGACGGTCTGGCCGGTCCTTACGCCGAGACCGACCCCACCAATCCGGTAAACGTTTACGGCCGGACCAAGTTGGAAGCCGAGGCGGGCGTGCTGGCGTCCTCGTGTCAGGGACTTGTGGTCCGGACGGCAGTACTATATGGGTACCGTTCGGGTTGCCGGCCCAATTTCGTGACGTGGGCGCTGGAGTCCCTGCTTGGGGGCGAAACCATCCGGGTTGTTACCGACGAATGGTCAAACCCGACCTGTGTGGATGAACTTGCGGTGTTCCTCCTTGGACTGTGCAACCAGGAATTCCGTGGTGTGGTCCACTTTGCGGGGCCTGAATTTCTGAGCAGGTATGAAATGGTGGAACGAATTTGCCGCTGTTTCGATCTGGACGCAGATCTGGTTGTTCCGGTAACTTCCGGGGAATTGGGGCAAATCGCTCTCAGACCCCCCGGGGCGGGCCTTAAGCTGGATCGCGCCCGCAGGCTTTTCAATCCGGTGTTCCGATCTTTTTCCGATAATCTGGAGCGGCTTGGCAGGGAAATGGGAGTCGACGGCCGGTAATCGACACCTCTCGCACAGGATTCGGTTGTTTCCAATCCCCGCCTGTGACGCCATCGACGTTGTCAACCCACTTGGCCTCATCTCGTGAGGTGATTGGTATGGGTGAAACCCCGTTGCGCGTGTCTCTGATTACGCCGACCTACAACGAGCGGGCGAACATTTCACTTCTGGCGGACGAGGTCTTTTCGGCGGTCGGGCAGCACCCGGAAATCGACCTGGAGTTGATTGTGGTGGACGATGATTCACCGGATGGCACCGGCGAGGAAGCGGAAGCGCTCCGTGACCGATATCCCGTTAAGGTGGTACACAGAGCCGGCAAGCTTGGTCTGGGCAGCGCCGTGATGGAGGGGTTTCAGAAGTCAAGCCGCGACTATCTGGGTGTAATCGACGCGGACCTGAGCCACGATCCGATGGTACTGCCGCGGTTGATTCTCGAGCTGCGGAAATACGATCTTGCGCTGGGCAGCCGCTACAATCCCGGCAGCCGCGTGGAAAGGTGGCCGTGGTATCGAAAGATGATCTCGCAGGTCGGCGTCCTCGCCGCGCGGCAGCTGACCGGTGTGCAGGATCCGCTCAGCGGATATTTTTTCCTTCATCGCCGGGTGCTGCAGGGTGTGACGCTGACTTCGCCGGGGTACAAGATTTTGCTGGAGATTCTGGTCAAGGGAACCTATTCGACATTTGCCGAGGTGCCCTATGTGTTCCGCAACCGGCAGTACAGCACCAGCAAGCTGAATTTCAAAGAATACTACCTTTTCTCCAAGCAGCTTCTGGTGTTTTCGATGTATAAGCTGAAAAAATAGAAACGACCGCCGATCCGGTCCCGTCAACCCCCGGTGGATGCGGTTTCTCCTTGACATCTCCGGTCGCCGTCATTATGTTGAATCGCGTTTTTTGGCGATTAGAACCAGATGTCGCGAGACTTCCGAAAGGGTTGTATGTCGGTCATACGTCGGGTTATTCTCCTCCTGATCCTGGTGTGGACAGCGGGTCGTCCAGGCATGGCCGTCGCGGACCCCGCGCCGCGCGTGAATACGGCGATGCAGGCGCATACACTGGATCAGCTGGCCGCCCTGGTACGGCGGCAGTACTATGAAACGACCGATCCGGTCGAGCTGTATCACGGCGCAATCGAAGGCTATCTCTCCCGGCTGGACCCCCATTCAACCTATATTTCGCCGGAGGAACTCCAGGATACTCAGGAACGGATGCAGGGCTCCTTTGAGGGGATCGGGATTTATTTCGATATTATCGGGAGCCAGCTGACGGTCCTGTCTCCAATTGTCGGAGCGCCGGCCTATAAGGCCGGCCTTCAGGCGGGCGACCGTATTGTGAAAATCGATGGGGTGTCGGTGGTTGGCGTGCGGAAGACCGATGAGGTGAAAAAGCGGCTCAAGGGCCCGAAGGGCAGCCGGGTGAATGTTCTGGTTCACCGGCCGGGCGTGGCCGACCCCCTCGCGTTTGAAATCATTCGAGACAAAATTGAAGTGCCCAGCGTGCCGTATGTGTTCAAACTGAATTCCGACGTGGGTTATGTGAAGATCGACCGGTTCGCGAGTCGTACGTCCCGAGAGTTGCGGGTCGCTCTCGACGGCCTGATCGCGCAGGGCATGCAAAAGCTGATTCTCGATTTGCGCGGCAACAGTGGCGGGTACCTGGAACAGGCCGTGGCAGTGGCGGATCAGTTCCTCGAAAAGGACCAACTCCTGGTGTATACAGAGGGCCGCAGAAAGGGTTCCCGTGAAGATCATTTTACGGACCGTGACCCCGTTGTTCCCCTCGACATGCCGCTGATGGTGCTCGTCGACAACTACAGCGCCAGCGCTTCGGAAATTGTGGCGGGCGCTGTTCAGGACTACGATCGCGGACTTATCGTAGGGCGAACCACGTTTGGTAAAGGGCTGGTCCAAAAGCAGTATTCGCTCAAAAACGGCGGCGCGGTTCTGCTCACCGTTGCGCGTTATTTCACGCCCAGCGAGCGCCCGATCCAGCGGCCGTATTCCAACGACAGGCGGGCATATCTGTTTGAGGCGCACGACGGTTACGATCCGAATGCCGATCCGGACAGCGTGCGCTCACGACCGGTCTATTTTACGCAGATATTGCACCGGAAGGTGTACGGCAGCGGCGGAATCACACCCGACGTGGAATTGGAATCGGTGCGGCCGGGCGATTTTGAACAGCGGTTGACCCCGCGGCACTTTTTCGAATTTGCCAGCCGGCACGGGTCGGACTTCACCCGCGGGTATTCGGATTTTGGGGTCTATCTTCAACATTATACACCGGGCGCACGCGAGATATCCGAATTCAAGGCTTTCCTGAAGGCGTGGGATAACGATCTGACGTTTACAGATGGAGATTTCGAATCGGGCGTCGATCTGATAAAACGGCAGGTTAAAAGATATTTCGCGAAATTCCGCTGGGGAGACCGGGAGGCGGGCCGGGTCGCGGTGAGTCAGGATCCGGAAATCGTTCAGACGACGGCATTGTTCAACCGGGCAAGAAAGCTGTTGGCGGACCGGGCGTATTATTCGAAACGCCAGGGGCGCACGTCCGTCCCGGCGATGCCCGACACGGAAGTCAGATAGAGCTGGCCGCCGCATCGGCGGCAACCGGGGTCCGCGTCCCGGCGTTTGTTCAGTTTGTTGTTGGAGGAGTTTATGGCGCAAAGTTCTACTTCGCCTGTCCGCCGGGAAATCGGCACGCAGGTCAAACTGCCAATCAGAAAGGCCGTCGAGATCAGTTTCAACAGCGTGAAGATCCGGTTCGGGCGGTCCTTGATTACCGTGAGCAGCATTGTTCTGGCCATCGCCTTCCTGATGTCCATCTGGACAACCAGCTCTATCGTAAACAGCCTGCGGGACGCCAACGATCCAAAGATGAACCTGATTCTCCAGCAGAAAGGGATTGACATCAGCCAGGAGAGCGAGGCCAACCGACAGGAGGAGGCCAAGAACACCTGGCTTGTTGTGCTGTCCCTGCTGGTTTGCCTCGTGGGGATCACGAACGCGATGCTGATGTCCGTCACCGAGCGCTTCCGGGAGATCGGCACCATGAAGTGCATGGGAGCGCTGGATGGATTTATTATCAAGCTATTTATTCTGGAGTCCTCGTTTATGGGCATGGCCGGAACCGTTCTGGGCGTGGTTGTGGGTTTTCTGCTTTCCATTCTGACGTCGTGGATCGGCTATGGCAACCCCGTCATCGATTACGTACCGTGGCCCAGCATTCTGGAACGCGGGGTGTGGGCGATTGTGCTGGGTTCGTTCCTTTCTCTGATGGGCGGAATTCTGCCCGCCTATCGCGCCGCCAAAATGGAGCCCGTCGACGCCATGCGGTTGGAAGTGTAGCCTTTAAGTCGTGAGACCATCCATCCGGGGGTAGTGACCCCTCTGTAACGCGACAACTTTCCTGGAGGGCGACGATGGCCGTCGTACGGACGCAGGGTGTGAAAAAGATCTATAAGATGGGTGACGTGGAGGTCGCCGCGCTCAAAGGGGTGGATATCGAAATTGAACAGGGCGAGTACATCTCTATTATGGGACCTTCGGGCTCGGGAAAAACCACCTTGTTCAATATGGTCGGCGGGCTTGACAAACCTAGCGGCGGCAAGGTGTACATTGACGACGTGGACGTTGCGCAACTCGACGCTTATGAACTGGCATGGTTGCGCTGCCGGAAAATCGGGTATATTTTCCAGACGTTCAATCTGATTCCGGTGATGACGGCATTGGAGAACGTGACGTTGCCCATGGTTTTTGCGGGGTTGACCAGCGACGAGGCACGGGATAAAGGGGTGGGTCTATTGGAGAAGGTGGGCTTGGGTGACCGGGTGTCGCATAAGCCGTTCGAGCTTTCGGGCGGACAGCAACAGCGCGTGGCCGTAGCCCGGGCGTTCGCAAACGATCCGGCGCTGATTCTGGCCGACGAACCCACCGGAAACCTGGACTTGCGCACCGGTACGGAAATTATCGAACTGCTGCGTCAGATGAACAAGGACTCCGGCGTCACGGTGGTGTCGGCAACCCACGATCATAAGATGCTGAACGTATCCGATCGGGTGGTGTGGGTGCGCGACGGGCGCATCGACCGCGTTGTGAATCGGGATGAGTTGAAGATCAAGGTGGGGACCATCGACGGACAGACGGCATAGGAGAATTTTTGAGCGCTAAACGGCGGTCAATTCGAGCCCTGCGCTGAGTTGCTGGCGAGAATGGTATCAGAAGGTCCGGGAGCTCGGCTCCGGGGCCTTTTTGATTCCGCGAGAAGCCCATACGCCGGTGAGAAGCAAGACGTTAGAAGTAAGAGGGCCCCCCCGCTGCGCGCCCTTGTTGCCCCTGCCACGTCACGGCGCAGACGTCGATTGATAGGCTTTATGCTGTATGCCAGTTGCCGTACGCTGACGGTTTTTTGCTGCTCGCCGCGACGCGGGCAACCACAAGGGTTGCCCCTACAAACCGCATACGTGTTTTTGGAGGATCTTTGCCATGTCCAGATGGATACCGTTGGCCGTGTTGCTGGCCGTTTCCGGCACGGCATTCGCGCAGAGGGATTTTTCCGCGGTCGAGATCAACGCCACCCAACTTACGGACCGCGTCTATATGCTTGAGGGGAGCGGCGGAAACATCGGCGTGTCCGTTGGCGCGGACGGCGTGCTGATCATCGACG
The DNA here is from genome assembly GCA_965237675.1 of Candidatus Latescibacterota bacterium. Classification (GTDB taxonomy): domain Bacteria; phylum Latescibacterota; class UBA2968; order UBA2968; genus JAAXHE01. Next base: position 5,515,734 of record OZ250150.1, on the reverse strand, counting down.
ACCAGTTCGCGCCGCTGGCGGAGAAGATCAGGGCCGCCATCGGTGAGTTGGGGGGTGGCGATCCGACCTTTATCCTGAATACGCACTACCACGGCGACCACACCGGTGGAAACGCGCATTTCGGCGGGAAAGGCGTCATTGTCGCGCACCGGAACGTCCGAACCCGCCTTGCGGCCAGGCGTGTCGACGACAAACCCCTGCCTGAAGCCGCCCTCCCGGAAATCACGTTCAACGAAGGACTGTCGATTCACTTCAACGGCGAAGAATTGGGCGTCGTCCACTTTCCGAACGCCCACACCGACGGCGACGGCGTCGTTTTCTTTACTGAATCCAACGTCGTTCACACCGGGGACCTTTTTTTCAACGGCAGATTTCCGTACGTGGACCTCGGCGGCGGGGGGAGCGTTCAGGGCTATATTGAGGCCACGAGGTCCCTCCTGAAGCGAATTCCGGCCGACGCGCAAATCATCCCGGGGCACGGCCCGCTTGCCGGTCGGGAAGACCTGAAGACGGCGCTGGACATGCTGGAAATGAGCGCGGACCTCGTTCAGAAAGCCATCGCGGCCGGCAAGACACTCGAGGAAATCCAGGCCGCCGGGGTGCCGGAGAAATGGCAGTCCTGGGGCCAGGGCTGGATGAGTACGGACCGCTGGCTCGCCATCGTCTGCAACAGCTACAAATAGGCTGCGCGAGAAGCTGTTTCAAAATTCCTGGTGCGTTCCCGAGCGCGAGCGAAAAGGTGTCGGTCCAGGCGGGCGAAGGCGCCCGTATCTATAGATACGGGTGGATTTGACCAACGCAGACCGACGCTTTTGCAGCCGCGCGGAGACCGCCGGGGGTTTTAAAACAGCTTCTGATGGCAGACCGGCGCCGTGCACCGGCGGAAGGCTCACATGCCGTCAAACGTCCAACCAATCTGAGGAGGCACACCCATGATAATGACCACCACACCCGGTATCGAAGGCAAACCCATCCGCGACTACAGGGGCATCGTGACCGGGGAGGCGATTCTCGGCGCGAACATTTTCAAGGACTTTTTCGCAGGAATCCGGGACATCGTGGGCGGGCGTTCGGCCGCTTATGAAAAGGAACTGAAGCGAGCCCGCGAGATCGCGTTCGGGGAAATGGAGGAAGTTGCACGTCTGGCGGGCGCCAACGCCGTCGTGGGCATCGACCTGGACTACGAAGTCGTCGGAGGCGGCAGCATGCTGATGGTCTCGGTAAGCGGCACGGCGGTATTGATCGACTGACGCGCATCGCGCCGTCCGCTGTCCGCCTATCGATGACCGTAGGGGCGACCGGCCGGTCGCCACCAGTCCGTGGTCTGGAAATACCGTCCCGCTACGTCAACGTCTTGCATAGGTTGCAGAAATTCTCTATGATTTAATGAATCCTCTTCCATCTCCGCCTTCGTCGGTTGATACGGACTGTCCGCAACCTCCACAACCGGCTTTTCCCGACCTTCATCCGTAGAACTCATAGCAATCTCCCGTGAAACATTTCGGCTTGACAAGACCCCCGGATATGTTAGATTTCTACTGTAACGGAGCACACGGCAAATCCATCCTCCGGGGTGTAACATGAACGGTAAAATCTTCAATGAAGACAATCTTCGATTCGCCATTTTTCTACTGGCCTTATGGGGATCTCTATGGAGTTTCTCATCTGGAATCAATCAAAGAATAGATAGATTGGAAGATCGACTGACTCAAAGAATAGGCGAATTAGAAAATAAAATGGAAACCAAGTTTGATGCAATTGATTTACGTTTGGATTCCTTCGGGGAGCGCGTTGCCGCGAACGAAGCAAAAATAAACGCCAAAGAGTAAAAACATCCGCCCGACAATCCCGTCAACAACTCGCCTGCCAGTATTACCTATTGGCAGGCTTTGTTCTGGTGCGCCCTTAACAGCCCGTTGAAAAAGTCCATCCGGGCTGCGGCCGGCCCTTGTGGCCGAATTACTGCGTTGCACTCCCTCCCCGAATCCCCCGATTCGACGCGGTCGCGCGCCTTATCTTCGGCCACAATGACTCGGCCTCGCCTGCAGAGCGACTTTATCAACGGACTGTTAATCCCCTTTAAGTACCTGGTTAGCCAATCGCCACGTCACGGCGGTGACGTTCGCCTGGTTGGCTTCTCGCTGTTTGCTTCTGGCTGACTGCTGTGAACTGATTGCTGACCGATGCTTTTGACTCCTGGGATCGAGGGCATCCTGCCCTCGCAGCGTCTTTTCCGATCCGGCCACGTCGCGGCGCTCACATCGATTAATTGGCTTTTCGCTATCTGCTTTTGGCTGTTTTCTTCTGGCTGACTGCTGTGAACTGATTGCTGTCCGCGATTTTTTTTTGCGGACTGTCGCAATAGTTGCGACAACTGATGTTTATTTTATCGCAGGTGGAGGATTCCAAATGGAACGAACGATGACCCGCGCCGAACGCCTCAAGGCGATCGAGACGTTTCTGTATCGATCCGCGGGTGGGAGGAAAGCGACGGATATCGCCACCCGATTCGGCGTGCATCGGAGTACGGTGTATCGGGATCTTCGGTCGCTGGAGGAGGCGGGATCACCGATATGGGAGGATGACGGCCGGTTCGGTGTGCTGAAAGACCGTTATCTGACCACCGTCCGGGTCAATTTGCACGAGGCCCTGGCACTGTATCTGGCCGCGCGCCTGCTCTCCGCGCACAGCGACGAACACAATCCGCACGTAGTGTCTGCCCTCGAGAAACTTGCAAGCGCTATGCCGGAGTCCATTGGCGAACACATCAATCGAACCGCTGAGGTTGCCGACAAACGCAGACCCGATCCCGATCATATGCGCGTTCTGGAAACCCTCACGAGCGCCTGGTCCGAACGCAGGCAGGTGCGTCTGATCTATCACAACCCGCAGACCGGCGAAACCACGGAGCGCACCATTGATCCCTACTTCATCGAGCCGTCACCCGTGGGATACGCCTGCTATGTCATCGGATATGACCATCTGCGGAGGGATATTCGGGAGTTCAAGGTGGAGCGCATCAAACGGGCAACGCTGCTGGAGACGGCGTTTGGTGCGCGGAATGGATTCGATCCGTATGACTTTCTGCAGCACTCTTGGGGCATTATGGGTGGGGAGGAAGTTGTGGAGGTGGCACTGCGGTTTTCAGCGAGGGTGGCGTACCGCGTGCGGGAATCGGACTGGCCTGGCGTCGTAGAGGTGGCGGATGAGCCTGACGGCGGGTGTCGGCTGCGGCTCAGGGTGAAGCACACGCTGGAGATGAAACCGTGGATTCGAGGGTGGGGCCCGGACTGCGAGGTGCTGGCCCCGGAGGACCTGAGGCGTGACATCGCGGCGGACATGATCGCGGCTGGGGAGGTGTATGAATCGAAATCTATTTGAGGTTCAGCCAACGTCGCAAAGATGCAATCAAGGTCGTTTGATCGTTTTGTGCGAGGCATCCAAGTTTCTTGAAAATCAAGCTCTGATGAATCGTATATATGCCTCGTTTAACGGTAGACGCAACATTGAGTCCCGATTCCTTCCAATTCTCTAACACGAACTCGCCCGACAGGAGATTTGTTATTCTGCTGGTTAGTGGGACAATAAAGACATCCTGAGAAATATGGAGCGCACTCACAATAATGGCCGGACGCACTTTGGATACCTGCAAGTCAGAAAACGGATATCGGACGAGCACGATATCATTCGTCAAGTAAACGGACATAAACGTCGTCCTCATTATTGTCCCAAATCTGCTTCAGGGTTTCCCGGCTGGCTTCCTGCCAGAACATATCATCATCGGGTAAGATCGTTACCAATACCCTCTTTCCTTCGGGCAACGGGATGCGTTCTAGAGTTTCGATTTTGCCGTCTTTCACTATCCCCAGAGTCGTGCTGAGCATGAAAACCCCTTTTGAATTTTTCACGTGCTAGCGGCATTCGAATTCCAACGTGTTTTCGATGTTGTGGTGGTTGCGGTGGATGTTCGGGGTTGTTTTCAATCGGTCGAAATGCTCCACCGAAACGCTATGCGCGGGCAGCCGACACAGACGCATTACGGTGTCGTCAGGTTGGCGGCGGCGCGTTTGGGGCGCTGAGCAAGAGATAGCCAACTTCCCAGCGAAAAGCAACTGTTTTGAGACGATTAAGTCTACGGTCGAGATTTCGCACGCGGGCATGGCGATGTCTTGCGTAGTGCACAAATTTGACTATAATGTGCGTATGGAAGCGTTGGAACCGATCCGAGCGGAGAAGCACAATGGGCACCCCCTGTGTTGACGCAACCATCCTCAACCCCGCGGATACGGAACGCAGTTGGACCGGCAAATTCCCGGTCGATTCCCGCGGCTGTTCTCGGACCGTTGTCACATTTTGCGACACCTGGGAACGCGGGCGTCTCGCCCGCATCGTCGCGCCCTTTATTGTCCTGTCGCGTCACGGCGGTGAGGTCCAACGACTGATTTTTCTTAATAACGGTCCGCCTATCGATGCGCCGTTTCCGTAGGGGCGACCGGCCGGTCGCCCCTACGACAAACCAGGCATCCGCGAATTGACATCGCCAGGCCGTACCGCTAACCGTTGTTGGCTGCTCGTCGCGAGGTGGGCAACCACAAGGGTTGCCCCTACGAATACACAATGTGCGCGGACGTTGACGTTTTGGCTTTTGGCTGTACGCTGACCGCTATTCGCTGTCCGTTGCTTGTTACTGCTTCGCCAGCGGTTCGATAGATAGCCTGAAGCCGAGGCTGTTGAGTATTTTCTCCATTGTGTCCAGACGAGGATTGCCCTTTTCGGAAAGCGCCTTGTATACGTGGGCTCGGTTCAGGTTCGCCTGCCGGGCCAATCGTCCCATCCCGCCCTGTACCGTGGCTACGTCCTTGAGCGCAAGCAGAAGGATCGATCTGTCCTTGTCTCTGGCGTAATCCTCCAGGGCGACCTCGAGGTAGGCGCGAGCGCGTTCCGGATCACTCAGGAATTCGAAATGGTGTTTTTTAAACGGGACGGAAGGCTTCATCAGGAGCGCTCCTTGTAGTCAGTCAGGTACGATATTGCCCGCTGGATATCTCTCTGCTGCGTGCTCTTGTCTCCGCCACAGAGCAGGAGTAAATAGTCTGCAGTGAAACGTGTGAAATAGATTTGAAAACCCGGACCGAAATCGAGTCGCATCTCAAGACACCTCTACCAAGCGGCCGGTGATCGCCGAAAAGGCCCAGACTCAATCGGCGGAGACGGGCTTCTATGCGAGCCTGTGTCCGGATATCGCGGAGAGCGCCGAACCATTCAGCGACCGGTTTTCTGCCGTTTTGAGCGACGTAGATTTCAACGGTGAATCCCATCAGAGATGTATTGTACGTTATAACAAACAATCTGGCAACCAGAATCCCGGGCTCCCGCGCAGTCTGCCTTACGTTGTTAGCAAACGGCTGATCGCTACGCGGTATCCGTAGGGGCGACCGGCCGGTCGCCACCAGTCCGTGGTCTGGAAATACCGTCCCGCTACGTCAACGTCTTGCATAGGTTGCAGAAATTCTCTATGATTTAATGAATCCTCTTCCATCTCCGCCTTCGTCGGTTGATACGGACTGTCCGCAACCTCCACAACCGGCTTTTCCCGACCTTCATCCGTAGAACTCATAGCAATCTCCCGTGAAACATTTCGGCTTGACAAGACCCCCGGATATGTTAGATTTCTACTGTAACGGAGCACACGGCAAATCCATCCTCCGGGGTGTAACATGAACGGTAAAATCTTCAATGAAGACAATCTTCGATTCGCCATTTTTCTACTGGCCTTATGGGGATCTCTATGGAGTTTCTCATCTGGAATCAATCAAAGAATAGATAGATTGGAAGATCGACTGACTCAAAGAATAGGCGAATTAGAAAATAAAATGGAAACCAAGTTTGATGCAATTGATTTACGTTTGGATTCCTTCGGGGAGCGCGTTGCCGCGAACGAAGCAAAAATAAACGCCAAAGAGTAAAAACATCCGCCCGACAATCCCGTCAACAACTCGCCTGCCAGTATTACCTATTGGCAGGCTTTGTTCTGGTGCGCCCTTAACAGCCCGTTGAAAAAGTCCATCCGGGCTGCGGCCGGCCCTTGTGGCCGAATTACTGCGTTGCACTCCCTCCCCGAATCCCCCGATTCGACGCGGTCGCGCGCCTTATCTTCGGCCACAATGACTCGGCCTCGCCTGCAGAGCGACTTTATCAACGGACTGTTAATCCCCTTTAAGTACCTGGTTAGCCAATCGCCACGTCACGGCGGTGACGTTCGCCTGGTTGGCTTCTCGCTGTTTTCTTCTGGCTGACTGCTGTGAACTGATTGCTGTCCGCGATTTTTTTTTGCGGACTGTCGCAATAGTTGCGACAACTGATGTTTATTTTATCGCAGGTGGAGGATTCCAAATGGAACGAACGATGACCCGCGCCGAACGCCTCAAGGCGATCGAGACGTTTCTGTATCGATCCGCGGGTGGGAGGAAAGCGACGGATATCGCCACCCGATTCGGCGTGCATCGGAGTACGGTGTATCGGGATCTTCGGTCGCTGGAGGAGGCGGGATCACCGATATGGGAGGATGACGGCCGGTTCGGTGTGCTGAAAGACCGTTATCTGACCACCGTCCGGGTCAATTTGCACGAGGCCCTGGCACTGTATCTGGCCGCGCGCCTGCTCTCCGCGCACAGCGACGAACACAATCCGCACGTAGTGTCTGCCCTCGAGAAACTTGCAAGCGCTATGCCGGAGTCCATTGGCGAACACATCAATCGAACCGCTGAGGTTGCCGACAAACGCAGACCCGATCCCGATCATATGCGCGTTCTGGAAACCCTCACGAGCGCCTGGTCCGAACGCAGGCAGGTGCGTCTGATCTATCACAACCCGCAGACCGGCGAAACCACGGAGCGCACCATTGATCCCTACTTCATCGAGCCGTCACCCGTGGGATACGCCTGCTATGTCATCGGATATGACCATCTGCGGAGGGATATTCGGGAGTTCAAGGTGGAGCGCATCAAACGGGCAACGCTGCTGGAGACGGCGTTTGGTGCGCGGAATGGATTCGATCCGTATGACTTTCTGCAGCACTCTTGGGGCATTATGGGTGGGGAGGAAGTTGTGGAGGTGGCACTGCGGTTTTCAGCGAGGGTGGCGTACCGCGTGCGGGAATCGGACTGGCCTGGCGTCGTAGAGGTGGCGGATGAGCCTGACGGCGGGTGTCGGCTGCGGCTCAGGGTGAAGCACACGCTGGAGATGAAACCGTGGATTCGAGGATGGGGGCCGGAGTGCGAGGTGCTGGCGCCAGTGGACCTGAGACGTGAGATCGCGGCGGACATGATTGCGGCCGGGGAGATGTATGAGGAGAGGATGTGAATCAGGGAGCTCCCCAAAATCTTCCGCATCCGAAATATTTACTCTGGCGGTCGAATCACATGGAATCGTGAGAAACGAGACGGATAGTGAGTGGTGCTCTTGCATCTTCCACTGCTGTTGCATTTTGCAACACCCGAAAGCGCTGTCGTTGCGTTTGTAGGGGCAACCCTTGTGGTTGCCCTCTATTTGGCGCCGACGGGGTTCAAATGAAATCGCCGCTGTTTGCTTTATGCCTTACGGCTGATTGCTATCCGCTGCCAGCTGTTTTCCCACGCCGCTGTCGCATTTTGCAACACCTGGGAGCGCGGGCATCTTGCCCGCAACGTCACGGCGCTGACATCAACTGAATGGCCTATTGCTTCTGAGGTCTCACTACTTGCCGGTGGATGGGGTTTGGTTGGGTGGTCTGATGGGCTTTTTGCTTCTGGCTGTACGCTGACCGCTGATAGCTGTAAGCTGCTTGCGACTCCTGGGAGCGCGGGCATCTTGCCCGCAACGTCGCGGCGCTGGTGATTCTGTTCCTGCTCGGTCTGGGCGGCGTTGCGCTTGACCTGGTTCGAGACATCGTATGTGCCCTCTGTGGTATATTGGGCGGATGTCGTTTCAAACGGCACGGGCAATGGGCCCGAACGCCCAATCGCCTTTGAAAAATGGTTTGGAAAATCAGGCGCAGCGCGACAGTACCTTGCGTAGTGCACAAAATTTCACTATAATATGCGTACCGTAGGGACGGACCCAAACCCCTAAGGAAAAGCAAAATGGGTGCGACGTACGTTGACGTAACCATCCGCAACCCCGCGGATCCGAGGTGAAGCCGGACCGGGAAATTCCTGGTCGATACCGGCGCGTTCGATTCGCTCGTGCCACGGGCGAGCCGCGCAACGAAGAAATGAAGCGGCTGCCGGCCGTTCTGTTGAAGGCAGGCTGGTAGATGTGAAGAAAAGAAAAAGTGTCTGACGCCCTCATTGGCATCGTGAATTTGGCATACTCTTGGATGGTCAACCATGAACTATTACGCCCACACAGCCGAAACAGCTATGAGGGAACGCGATTCCGACAGATCGCGCTGGCAACCGTTATCCGAGCATCTGCGCAACGTGGCGGACAAGGCTCGTGAATTCGGCGAACCGTTCGGTCTGGCTGCGAAATGGACCGGGCTGCTCCACGACTTAGGTAAGTATCGGGATCCATTCCAGGAATATCTGGCAGGCGAGCGCCCGGGATCAGTTGAAACTCATCATGCGATGTATGGTGCCGCGCTGGCTTTTCGGCAGAACTGGCTCGGCCCAGCCTTTGCCATCGCGGGGCATCACGCGGGACTACATGACGTGAGTGATTTGCAGGCATTGGTTTGCGGAAAGAAGTACGATGCCATCAGTCGGCTCGATACTCTGGTAAAGCGATTTGAAGCAGAACTGGGGGAAATTCGGGACGAGATAGTCGATCCGGAATTTGCCAATCCCGCGAAAGACAAGGCCACCACGGAATTATACGTGCGGATGTTGTTTTCCTGCCTGGTTGATGCGGATTTTCTGGATACGGAACAATTCAACATCCGTCGGCAACGACATCCAGTTAAGATGGATGCCGCGTTGTTGCTGGAGCGACTGCAAGCGCACCGGAGCAAGTTTGATGCGTCCGGCGAACTCAATAAGTTGCGCAACAGAGTGTTTGAAGACTGCTTGGCGAAGGCGGCGGAGCCAGCAGGCTTCTTTTCTTTGACCGTGCCGACGGGTGGGGGCAAAACACTATCGAGCATGGCCTTTGCCTTGGAACATGCGCGGGCGCATGGAATGCAGCGGGTTATAGTGGTGATACCTTACCTGTCAATTATTGAGCAGAACGCCGCCGAATACCGCAACATACTCGATCCCCAAGACGAAGGCATCGTGATTGAACACCATTCGGCCGTGGTCGCAAAGGATGACGATGAGGAGCAAGTCCGATCCCCAGGGGAACTGGCGGCGGAGAACTGGGATGCGCCAATTGTCGTCACTACCTCGGTGCAGTTCATCGAGTCACTCTTCGCCAACCGTACCTCCAAGTGCCGGAAACTGCACAACATCGCGAATGCCGTGGTATTGCTGGATGAGGTGCAGACCCTGCCTTCGTATCTGCTCAATCCGCTCCTGCACGTGCTACGCGATCTTGAGAAACACTATCGCACGAGTTTCGTTTTCTCTACCGCTACCCAACCGGCCTTTAGGCGCAGCACGTCGTTGTCGAATGGGTTTGATGCGGATGAAATGAAGGAAGTCGCGTCACAGCATGGCGAGTTGTTTCAGAAGTTGGGCCGGGTAGTGTACGAGGTGCGAACCACGGAGAGCGATTGGTCAGAATTGGCTGCGGAATGGGCGAGCGAGCCTCAAGCCTTGGGCGTCGTGAATACGCGCAGACAGGCTACCGAATGGTGGGAACGGCTGCGGGTTTCTCTAAACGAGGGGGAATTGAGCAGAGAAGCGTTGGTAGCGAAACTGAGAAGCGTATTCCATCTTTCTTCCTCAATGTGTGCAGAACATCGAACCCAGGTGTTAAAAAAAGTCCATCGGCGTTTGAGGGAAGGCAGGTTCTGCTGGTTGGTATCTACTCAGGTGGTAGAGGCCGGGGTGGATATTGATTTCCCGTTGGTTTACCGCGCATTGGGGCCGCTGGATTCGATTGTGCAGGCAGCTGGACGGTGCAATCGGGAAGGCCGCCTACCGGGCAAGGGGCGCGTGGTGGTTTTCCGGCCAACGGACGCCAAGCTGCCCGGCGGCGTGTATCGGGTAGCCACGGACATTGCGGTGCGGTTGCTGGATCAGTTGTCTGCGGATGACTTGACCAACGAGCCGGATCTGTTCAGTCGTTACTTTGGCGAGCTTTTTCAATACGTGCCCACGGATCATCATCGCCAACGGGAATGCTCCATTCAGGAGGATCGGGAGGCATTGCGTTTCCGTGAAGTAGCCCGCAAGGCAAAGGTAATTTCTGACGACACCCAGGCCGTAATTGCGCCAAGGGAGAAAGCCTTGGAAAAGGTAGCCGCTATCCGAAGCCGCCCTCAAATAGAGGGTCTGCGCTTTACTCGCAAGGATTTGCGCGGGGATTGTGCCTATCTTAGTTGAAATAGAAGAGGCTCCGATGTAAATTGGATACGGCAGTCTCGACGAAGAAGACCGTATCCTCAACCAAAGGAGCCTGTGATGAAAAAAGTACCGTCGAACCTCCGTGAAGTCAAGTCGAATAGGGATGCCGGGGTGACGTCTGGCGCCTTCCTGGGAGAAGCCCTGGAGGATGTTGACGTCCGTGTGGCATTGATCCAAGCGCTGATCCCGCTTGGTCTGGACGCTGTGGCAGAAATCTTGCAGCAAGAGGTTGCCGGGTTGACGGGCAAGAAACACAGTCGTAAAGCGGGCAAGACCCCGAATCGTCGGTGGGGCGCTCAACCGGGATCGGTGTATCTGTCGGATCAAAAAGTGCCCATTACGGTGCCCAGGGTGCGTGACGTGGAAGCCAATGAGGAAGTTCCTCTGGAGGTATATCACCACTTGCAGCGACCCAGAAACATGGACGGAGGGTTGCTGCTGCGCGTGGTCAGCGGCATTGCGACGCGTTCTTACGCCAGTTGCGCAGAGGCGATACCCGAGGCGTTTGGCTTGTCTTCATCGAGTGTCTCGAGGCGGTTCATCAGGGCATCGGCGGCCAAGCTGAGACAGTTTCAAGAACGGTTTCTTTCGGGCTATGACCTGGTGGGGCTGTTTATGGATGGCAAGACCTTTGCCGATCAGGAAATGATCATCGCCCTTGGCGTGACCATCGACGGGCACAAGATCCCGCTGGGGTTCGTGCAGGCCGCCAGCGAAAATGAGCGCGTGTGCCGCCAGTTTGTCGATTCGCTCATCGATCGCGGATTGCAGTATCACCAAGGGCTGCTTTGCCTCATCGACGGCTCAAAGGGCTTGTATAGTGCCCTCACAAAAGCCCTTTCCGGTTATGTCGCCATTCAACGCTGTCAGTGGCACAAACGGGAGAACGTGATCGCCTATTTGCCCAAGACACAGCAGAGTGAGGTCAAGAAAGCGCTTCAAAGTGCCTACGACATGGACACCTACAAAGAAGCCAAAGCCGCGCTGTATGCCCTCAAGCCCTCCCTGACCCTGATGAATGCATCGGCCCTCAACAGCCTGGAGGAAGGGCTCGAAGAAACCCTCACCCTCCATCGCCTGGGACTGATGCCACAACTCAAGCAATCGTTTCGCACCACCAACTGCATCGAATCCCTCAACGCCATGATCGCACAGCGCACCCGTAATGTGAAACGATGGAACAACTCCGATCAGCGATATCGGTGGTTGGCAGCCGCGCTGTTGGATATCGAGCCCCGATTGCGGAGGATCAAAGGATACCGCTTTCTTCCCGTACTCAGACTTGCCCTACGCAATCATCTCGCGCTCGATCATGACACGCAAAACGCTTTCGCCGCTGATTGAACGCCTCTGCTATTTCAACTAATAATAGTACTTGCCCTTTGCGCGACCTCCAACGTTTTATGGTGAATCTTCATTTGCGCGACTTTCAGAAAGCTGATAAAATGGGACTGCTTCGTCCGGTGTTGCCCGGTATGGAGTTGAGCGTACTGGATGAAGCAGCCTATCACGAACATCTCGGCGTAGTTATCGACCAACGTCCGACCGAGGATTTCTTGTTATGAAGCGAGGTCGAATTGTGTTTAGCATCCGCACACCGCAGGAAGGTTTCCCCTTTCCATCAGTATGAGGAATGGATTGAAACATGAAAAACAATCATGTACATCTCAGAGTATGGGGCGATTGGGCTTGTTTCACTCGCCCCGAAATGAAAGTGGAGCGCGTCAGCTATTCGGTGATGACGCCCTCTGCCGCACGTGGCATTTTGGAAGCCGTGTTTTGGGAACCTCAAGTTTGTTATTGCGTCGCTGTCGTCCGGGTGGTTCGGCGAGGACGCTGGGCCTCGATTCGGCGCAATGAAGTGCAGTCAGTCATCAGCCTGCGCAATGTCGGCCAATGGATGGCTCAGCCGGAGAAGGTATCGCCCATTGAGGCTGGGGGCGGCGCACCTGACGGCACTCAGCGCAATATGTTGGCTCTCCAAGAGGTGGAATACATCATCAGTGCCGAACTGCGTACCACACCGTTGGCGAATCGCCCGAACGACACACCGGTGAAGTATTTCGTCGAGTTCAAGCGCCGCGCTCAGCAGGGCAAGTGCTTCCACCGGCCCGCCTTGGGTATGCGTGAATTCGCGGCGGATTTCGAGTGGGTTGATGATCCCCAGGCCGCGCTGGAAGGGCGAGCTACTGAGCTGGGCATCAGTTGGCGACAGCCCGTGGAGGACTTGGGCTTGATGCTCTATGATGTTTTTCCGCCCACGGCACGTGCTCAGGGCTTTCGCTGGAAACGCCCCGATGAACTGGGACCCAAGAAGAATACCGCACGTTTTGTCGGCGAATTGGCTCGACCCGAAGCCTGTTTCTTCCGCGCCAAGATGAAGGATTCCACCTTGGTTTGTCATCCCGACGAAGTTGAAATTCTCGAACCAAAAGGGATTTGATAATGCTGCTGCAACATTTGAACGATTTCGCGAAATCTCGAAAACTGCTGAATAACCTAGCTTTCAAACCAAAGGCAGTGCGATGGATCGTTACTTTGGACACGATGGGCAATCTCGTGGGCCAAGGGCCGGTGGAAACCGAGGGGGAAAGGAACCGAGGCAAGGAGTTCGATTGTCCAAAGACAACTCGGCCCAAGGTGGCTGGCGGGGTGGCCGAGTTCATGGCGGATGGCATTACGGCCGTGTTCGGATTTGACGCGAACCCGGAACAACCTATGTCCGAAAAGAAGCGGAAGGACCGTAATGAGAACAATTTGCGTAAGTACAATGACTTTTGGGCGCAGATTGAAAAGGCGCAGGAGCACACACTCAGTCTGACGCTCAAGACCCTGTTGGCGTTCAAGCCCGAACCGGGACAGATGCTGTCCTTTATGCGCTGGGGTATCAGTTCTGACGCCAAGCCCAAGGAGAAACCTGCTTGGTGGATCACCAAAGCCGATGGCGGAGAGGTTAAACTAGGGCCGGACAACTTTTCATTCCGCGTGGAGGAGCAATTGCTTCTGGAGGATGAAATTCACATCCGGCCCTTTTGGCGGAATCAATTCGAGAAGGAAAATGAAGACCACGAGGCGGATGCGCCCCACGGACTCTGTTTGGTCACCGGGGAGAGCGATCAGCCTATTGCGATGACCCACAACCCCAAAGTCCAAGGCGTGCCCAACACCCAAGCCTTCGGCGCGTCGATTGTCTCGTTTGATAAGGATGCCTTCGCCTCCTACGGTTTTGAGCAAAGTCTAAATGCTTCCACCTCCACCCGGGCGGCCACCGCCTATTGCACCGCGCTCAACGCGATGCTTGGCCGCAAAGATCATTCCATCCGCTTAGGGCAGGCATCATGCTGTTTTTGGACTCGGAATGAAACGGACGCCACCAGCGATTGGGGTGTTTTACTCAACCAAGCCGATCCCATGGCAGTGGCGCATTTTTTGAAGTCCCCGTGGGTCGGACAGGAACGCGATGCAATGCGGCAGGAGCAGTTCCATGCCGTCACTCTCGCGGGCAATAGTGGCCGCATCGTTGTGCGCCACTGGATGCAAACGACGCTGGAAACCGCCACGGAAAATCTGCGGCGCTGGTTCCGCGATCTCGATCTGGAGCCGGTGCGCCTGCCCACTGGCAAAGAAAAGATGCCGCCATTAGCCCTGTTCCGACTGGCTTGCACTACAGTACGCGACGCAAAAGATTTGCAGACGGAAGTGACCGCTCAGTTATTTCGCGCCGCGCTGGAAGGGACCGCGCCCTCACTTGCTCTTTTGCATCCCCTGTTGAACCGCCTGCGCGTTGATATGGCACGCGATGGAAGCACGGCATTGTTGAACCATTCCCGGTTAGCCTTGGCAAAGCTCGTTCTCAATCGAAACCGAAAGGGAAACACCATGGAAATTACTGAACAACAGGACGCAAAGGCGGAAGATGCCGCCTATCAATGCGGACGGTTGCTCGCTGTGCTCACCGAGGCCCAAGCCAAGGCACATGATTATCAGCTCGAAGGAGCCGGAGTCGCCGAGCGTTATTTTGGTACTGCCATGGCCTCGCCAGCCTCGGTGTTTCCGGTCCTCCTCAAGCTCAACCGCCACCATCTCAACAATATCCGCAAGTCCGATAAGTACAAAGGACATGACCGCTTCTTGGACGAGGCTATTCAAGAAGTGTCAACCAAAATCTACCCATTCCCCCGTACGTTGGATTTGCACGCGCAGGGGCGTTTCGCCCTCGGTTTTTACCAGCAAAAAGCCGCCGACCGCGTCGCCCGCGAGGCAGCACAAGAAAAAAAGGAAAGCAACCAATAAATCTTTCACAGAAAGGAATTCATCAATGAATCGAAACAACGATATTCTCACCAATCGGCACGACGTTTTGCTGCTCTTCGAGGTCACCAACGGAAATCCCAATGGCGATCCCGATGCTGGTAACATGCCGCGTCAAGATCACAACACCAATCGGGGTCTCGTCTCCGACGTGTGCCTCAAGCGTAAGGTGCGCAACTTCGTTGAAATGTTCTCGCCCGAACGGGCTGAAGATGATGCCAACGGCTATAATCTGTTGATAAGGCAGGGTGCCATAATCAATAACGAGATCGACAATGGCGTTGAGAAAAGTGCCGAGAGTTTGGACTCGGGTGCTTCCAAGAACGAGAAGCAAGAAGCTGCCATGAAATGGCTGTGCCGTGAGTTCTTTGATGTGCGTGCGTTCGGCGGTGTACTCGGCGTAGGGGAAAGCATCATGAAAGGCTCCGCTTGGGGTCAGGTGCGCGGTCCGGTGCAGTTCACCTTTGGCCAGTCGTACCATCCTATCACGCCACTGGAGATCTCCATTACTCGCGGTGCCGTCACAAAAGAGGAGGACGCAGACAAGGAACGCACCATGGGCAATAAGCACATCGTACCCTATGCCCTCTTCGCCGCCAAGGTTTACGTCTCGCCTGCTTTTGCCGAACGCACCGGGTTCACTAACGCCGACCTCGATGTCCTCTTCGATGCGCTCAACCAGATGTTCGAGCATGACCGCTCCGCTGCTCGCGGTGAAATGGTGGTGCGAGGGATTTACGACTTTGAGCACGTTGGCACCCAACATGAAAATAATGCCGAACAAAAAAAACGCGAAGCCCGCCTCGGCTGTGCCCATGCCCACAAGCTTTTTGAGGGAATAGAGGTAAAACTGAAGGACAGCGTGGAATTCCCGCAATCCTTCGCCGATTATGAGGTTGGCTGCGGATGGGACAGTGTCGATCTGCCCGCCGGCATTTGCTTAAATAGGCGTCATGAATGAATCCGTTTTCCAGCCGATCCACCCGTACGATAGCGGAGAGCGGATCATTCCGCTCTCCGCTATCAACCAGTACCTCTATTGCCCTCGGCGGGCGGGCTTGATCCATGTCGAGGGTACTTTCACCGAAAACGAGCACACGCTAATCGGCAGTCAATTTCACGAGCAGGCCGATGTACCAGGGTACGAGAAGGCGGCACATACAGAAGTGCTTCGGGCATTGCCGGTATGGTCCCAAAGGCTGGGGCTCTCTGGAAAATGCGATATTGTTGAGGTGAAACTCAAACGTTCTTCTAAGCGAAAAAAAACCCGATATTTGCCGGATAATGTCGAAAGCGTCTATCCAGTTGAATATAAGAAGGGCAAACGCCGCAAGTTCGACAACGATGACGCCCAGCTTTGCGCACAAGCGTTGTGCCTCGAAGAAATGTTCGAATTGGAGATTCCCCGAGGGGCTATCTACCACGCCACGAGCAGGCGCCGGCGAGAAGTTGAGTTTGACGGCGATCTGCGCCGACTCACAGAACACGCCATCGAAGCCGTGCATCGGCTTATCGAAGAGGAAGTGGTCCCCCAAGCCGTCCATAAGCCACAATGTTCGGAGTGCTCGCTTTTTCATTACTGCCTTCCCGAAATAACCAGCGCTCCGCCCATCCTTCTTCAAGCCGGCCGGGAGGTGTTCGACACCTCAGACTAAATTTGCCTGGTTCCACAGGCCAAACCTGGCTTACGGACCTGTTATGGCTATCATCCAGAACACCCTGTATCTGACGACTCCGGGCACTGTTGTCCACAGGGATCATTTGACGCTCCGGGTCGAAATCGAAAAACAAACACGATTGACCGTGCCGATTCATCACCTGGAAAGTATCTGCGCGTTCGGTCGGGTCGTGGTTACGCCACCTGCAATGTCCCTGTGCTGGCAGCATCAGGTTGCCGTCCATTACCATACCGAGAACGGACATCTGCTGGCGCAGGTTCTGGGAAGCGGAGACACCCGGTATCTGCTCCGCCGGGCTCAATACGCGGCGGCGGACAGCCCGGAGGTTGCTGCTCGCATTGCCCGGCAGTTCGTCGCCGGAAAGCTGCAGAATTCGCGTTCCAATCTATTGCGGTCCGGCCGCGAAGCCGAGACGGATTCGGACCGCAGGGAGTTGGTGGGTGCCGCAGATGAATTAGCCCGGCTGATCGATCAACTCGGCAATGCTCCACCCGTTGCAACGAATTGCGGGCTTCGGGAGGCACTCGATCCGATCAGGGGTATGGAAGGTCTGGGCGCCAGGAAATATTTCTCGGCCTTCCAGTACATGCTTAAACAACAGCGGGAAGACTTCAGATTTATTACGCGCTCGCGGCGTCCGCCCCGTGACCGGGTAAACTGCCTGCTTTCCTTCATCTACGCACTGGTGCGGCACGACTGTTTGGCCGCGTTGACGACCGCTGGGCTGGACCCGTACGTCGGCTGGCTCCATGCCACAAGGGCTGGTAGGCCGGCTTGTGCGCTGGATCTGATGGAAGAGTTCCGACCCTGTTTGGCTGAGCGGCTGGCATTGACCCTGATCAATCGTCGCCAGATTGAACCTGGACACTTCCTCGAGCGCGAAGGCGGCGCAGTGGAGTTTACCGACCGGGGCAGGAAAGAGGTTATCCAGGCCTGGCAACGCCGGAAGCAAACCGAGGTAAAGCACGCGCTGTTCAAGGAAAATATCCGTTTAGGGCAGGTGTTCAGCATTCAAGCCAGGTTGCTGGCGCGAAAGCTCCGTGGCGATATTCCCGACTATATCCCGTACATACCCAAATGAAGTAGGATTTCACCTGTTCTATTGCAGGAGAGCGGATTGAAACTGATCGCGTACGACGTCTCGACGATTGACCGGGCTGGACAAAAGCGACTGCGGCGCGTCGCAAGAGCCTGTGAGGATTTCGGCGTACGAGTACAAAAGTCGCTGTTTGAATGTAAGGTCGGAAAAACGGAATGGGCCGTGCTCCGAAATCGTTTGTTAAAGGAAATCGATCATGAGCAAGACTCCCTTCGAATCTATCACCTGGACGAAGACACCGGAAAGGAGACAGAGCATCACGGTATCAGTAAACCCGTGGACCTATCGGGTCCGCTGGTTTTATAGGTTGCGCGAACGTAGAGTGACGGAATTTTGCCTGGGGTTTCGCGGGTTGCGAAACCTTTTGTTTAATAACAGGTTGGAGGGCTCATCGATGTTGAATTCAGGATTGTTTGTTACCGATTCGATGGAATCGCGCATCCGCCTGTGTAAACCTTTGGTATTCTGCTGGTTGTAGCAACCAGCATCTCCCCTCACTTCGGTGGGGGGAGCGGATTGAAACCGTACCCAGCGCGGCGTAAGCCGCCGCGACCACGTACATCTCCCCTCACTTCGGTGGGGGGAGCGGATTGAAACCCGGACCCACCACCCGCCTCTCCCACGGACGCCCCTGGATCTCCCCTCACTTCGGTGGGGGGAGCGGATTGAAACCTTTGGTTCCGAGGTGACGTACGCCCGCGACGGCACATCTCCCCTCACTTCGGTGGGGGGAGCGGATTGAAACCAGTATAGACCCAGGGCAAGGCCCAGGACACCACGGATCTCCCCTCACTTCGGTGGGGGGAGCGGATTGAAACCTGTACGGGTCAAAACCCCCAGGGCCACAGGCGACACATCTCCCCTCACTTCGGTGGGGGGAGCGGATTGAAACACGTAGCCCCTGGGACGGCCTTGTCGAGCAACCTGATCTCCCCTCACTTCGGTGGGGGGAGCGGATTGAAACGTGGAGGAACGGCCGTGGGAGGGGAGGGGTCGGGGAATCTCCCCTCACTTCGGTGGGGGGAGCGGATTGAAACACCGTGTCTTTCGCTGTGCAGGTAGGCACGAAAATGAATCTCCCCTCACTTCGGTGGGGGGAGCGGATTGAAACCTGAGCGCGTCACTGATTCAAGAGGAGACAGGCAATCTCCCCTCACTTCGGTGGGGGGAGCGGATTGAAACATTCCTACGAGTTGCGCGAACCCGCGCGGGGCGTGGATCTCCCCTCACTTCGGTGGGGGGAGCGGATTGAAACCATCGACGCTTTTGAGCAGTTCGTGCACGGTTACGAATCTCCCCTCACTTCGGTGGGGGGAGCGGATTGAAACATTGTGAATGACTTTTGTCTTGGCGTCATCGCGCATCTCCCCTCACTTCGGTGGGGGGAGCGGATTGAAACGTCCTGAGTGCACTTGTCCCACCACCCTTGCATTTCGGGATCTCCCCTCACTTCGGTGGGGGGAGCGGATTGAAACTTATGGCGACGGCATTGCGCCGCGTCCGGCAGACAAATCTCCCCTCACTTCGGTGGGGGGAGCGGATTGAAACCTATCGCGTCAGTCGTCAATGCCCACCCGCTGTCTATCTCCCCTCACTTCGGTGGGGGGAGCGGATTGAAACATTGCAGGCACCGACATCCGATACCGCATCGTAGATCTCCCCTCACTTCGGTGGGGGGAGCGGATTGAAACATGCCTGAAGGATATGTATTCACGGATGAAGACAGGAATCTCCCCTCACTTCGGTGGGGGGAGCGGATTGAAACCACAAAAGGAACGCTCAGAGGCGATCTGTGCGCCCATCTCCCCTCACTTCGGTGGGGGGAGCGGATTGAAACTTTTTCTTTTGTTCGCCAGTAAAATCAGGCATTAATCTCCCCTCACTTCGGTGGGGGGAGCGGATTGAAACTGCGCTATCGTGTTCGGCAAGAATTCCGGCCGACATCTCCCCTCACTTCGGTGGGGGGAGCGGATTGAAACCATTATTTACCCTCCTGTATTGTGGCCCCGGTTTAAATCTCCCCTCACTTCGGTGGGGGGAGCGGATTGAAACTCGTCGTACCCAACAGTGCCGGCGCGAGATAAGGATATCTCCCCTCACTTCGGTGGGGGGAGCGGATTGAAACTTGCTTTTGTTGGTTCTTTTCGCCATGCCCGACAGAGATCTCCCCTCACTTCGGTGGGGGGAGCGGATTGAAACGCGGATCCTTGATGGTAACCCCGGCAAGCGGCCCCTGATCTCCCCTCACTTCGGTGGGGGGAGCGGATTGAAACATGTCAGCCTTTCCCGGAATGAAAACGCCCACGGCATCTCCCCTCACTTCGGTGGGGGGAGCGGATTGAAACGACCATCCCCGACGCTTCCCACAGGTCGCCGCCCGGCGATCTCCCCTCACTTCGGTGGGGGGAGCGGATTGAAACCTGGTTCCCACTAACCGCCATTGTGCCGCCTGGGAGATCTCCCCTCACTTCGGTGGGGGGAGCGGATTGAAACACGTAAGTATCGCAACTCTCAGCCACCGAGCAAGCGATCTCCCCTCACTTCGGTGGGGGGAGCGGATTGAAACTGTCTCATGAAAGGATCAAGGCCCTCGTCATACGCGAAGGATCTCCCCTCACTTCGGTGGGGGGAGCGGATTGAAACTCGAGTGGGACGGCGGGTACGATACCCGTCAGATTCATCTCCCCTCACTTCGGTGGGGGGAGCGGATTGAAACTTTGGATGTCGTGCGCGAGGAAGGCATACCCGCGCTGATCTCCCCTCACTTCGGTGGGGGGAGCGGATTGAAACTTGTGAGAGGTCGAGGGCGATGAGGCGCACGGATACAGATCTCCCCTCACTTCGGTGGGGGGAGCGGATTGAAACTGTTTCTTTCGGCGTCTATCCAGTCCATCATAAAAATCTCCCCTCACTTCGGTGGGGGGAGCGGATTGAAACCTATCCGGGAGTCGTAGTGTATGACTTCTTCGTCCATATCTCCCCTCACTTCGGTGGGGGGAGCGGATTGAAACCGGAGACGGAACGATAGACGCGGAAACATCCTGAATATCTCCCCTCACTTCGGTGGGGGGAGCGGATTGAAACTCGTGGAAGGACTTCGCGCACGCGCCCGAGATGACATCTCCCCTCACTTCGGTGGGGGGAGCGGATTGAAACAGTCTGGCAACGGCGGCGAAGCGGGGGTCGACTACGCGGTAAGCCTGCTGGCCGAGGAGATGAGCCGCACCATGGCGCTCATCGGCTGTACCTCGGTAGGACAGATCGGCCGCGCTCACGTTGCCCCGGCGAGGCACCCGGCGTAACGGCGCGGCGATCATGGGGCGGGTGATCGGCCTCACCGGCGGCACCGGCAGCAACACCCGCTGGCACGACCGCTGACCGGGCGCCGCCCGTCCACGAGAGGAGAGAGCGAGCATGGCGCATCTGTTTGGACGTGACTACACGAAGGCGGAGCTGCTGCGGTTGGTCGGCGATATGAGCCAGCTCGCCGCCGTTCGCCGCGCCGAGCTGACCGAGGGCAACGAGCGCGGCGCCGGATTGATCGAGGTGAGCAACGCCTCCGGACTGAGCTTCTCGGTGCTGCCCGGACGGGCGCTCGACATCGCTGCCGCCACCTACCGGGGGCGGTCGCTGTGTTTCCGCAGCGCCACCGGTGACGTCGGCCCGGCATTCTTCGAGCCCGGCGGTTACGGCTGGATGCGCAGTTTCTTCGGCGGCCTGCTCATCAGTTGCGGCCTGACCTTCGTCGGCCATCCCGAAACCGACCCGGAGGAGGAAGGCGAGGAGCTGGGCCTGCACGGGCGGCTGTCCGCCATCCCGGCGCGCGACGTGAGCGCCGGCGGAAGCTGGCAGGGAGACCAATACCGCCTGCGCATCGCCGGCACCATGCGCGAAGCGGTGGCACTTGGCACCACCCTCGAGCTACGCCGCGAAATCACCACTACGCTGGGCGAGCGCCGCATCAGCATCCACGACCGAGTGGAGAACCTAGGCGGGTTGCGCTCGCCGTTGATGCTGCTGTACCACACCAATCCCGGCTTCCCGCTGCTCGACGAGGGTACCCGGTTCGTGGTCAACAGCCAGTTCAGCACCGAGTGGCTGCAGGACCGCCCGGTCGATGCCGCGGAGTACGAGCGGGCGCGCGCCCCGGAGCCGGGCGCCGGCGACGACGTCTACGTGCACCGGCCGGTACCGGACGCCAACGGCAACGTGACCGTTGCGTTGATCAACGACCGGCTTGCGTACGGCCTGCAGTGGCGCATGCCGGCTGCCGAGCTGCCGCTGGTCACCCAGTGGCAGCACTTCGCCGCCGCCGGCTACGTGACCGGCGTGGAGCCGGGCAACTGCTCGCCCCTCGGGCGCGCCTGGAACCGCAGGCACGACTTCCTGGAGTACCTGGAACCCGGCGCCACACGCGAGTTCCACCTGGAGATCACCGTGCTCGACGGCGCCGCCGACATCGCCGCCGCCGAACGCCGCGTCGCCAACCTGGCATGACCGCGGATAGTGCGTCCCCGCGCCTTAACCGTACATGAGACGCACCCCACAGAACAGCAGTGCCTCGCGTGCGCTCCACACACCGTCGGGAATCTTCCATCAGAACAAGGATTGAAACAATCCTCGTATTTCACGACGGAGCCGACGCAATGGACCGCTATGCCAGGAGGACCCTTTTGGCGGCGTGGTTGGTGGCGTCAACTGTGCTGCTTTTCATATTGATCTTGCCCTACCTTGTGCCGGAGGAAACGCTTTTTTCCACGAGCGAGGCTCTTAAGGTGCCGCATCGCAACGGGGAAACCTGCGCTTTGTGCGGCATGACGCGCGCATTCGCGGCCACTGCACGTGGCGACTTCTCGGCAGCTCTTATCTACAATCGAGGGTCGGTCGCCATTCTTGGAGCTTTGCTCGCCAATCAGCTAGTGGTCGCCGTTTTCATGATGCGCCGGATGCACAAAAGGAGGTAACATCATGCGGGTGCTTAGTTTGCTTTGGGGAATTCTGGCTATTGTTGGAATGGTGGTGGGCTTTTTTCCTTGTCTCGGCTCGCTAAACTGGCTCAATATCCCTTTTGCAGGCTTGGGCGTCATCGTCTGCGGCATCGCGCTGGTTACGGCGGGCAGCAACTCCAAGAGCTGCGGTATCGCGGGCTTAGTATGCTGCATTGTGGCGCTGTTTTTTGGCATCATACGCCTTGCGCTCGGCGGAGGCATTTTCTAACCACGGCAGGCCATGTCTTCACCAGTGAGCAGGGGCTTACGTTTTTTCGAGACGCATCGACGTGGAGGCTACGGATGTTTGCAGCTTTGTCCATCTGTTTCAAGCCCCAATAGTTAATACCGATATGGGCAGCGCCGATCAGCGGTGCCACTACTGAACCGATTCTCGCAGGTTCGGGCGATTTTCCCCGGGCACGCCCTGGGGAGCGGGTAGACCAGTTACCGGATATACCGTCGGCGTTCAATGTCGTCCACGGGCTCCGTAAGCTGACGTGAAAAGGGTTTCTGCGCCACCCGGGTCGTCCGGACATGGCGGTACGCTTCAACAGCAATGTGTAACTGTTCGAGTTCAAAGAGGTGGAATTGGTGCCCAGTGGGGTTGCTGAGCGAGTTGAAGCGACGCCCAGATACGTGGGGCATCCCGGCGCCATACAGCTGTCGATCGGTCGTGGCTTTACCGCGCTGGCCTTCGCGTGCCTGTAGCGTTGCGCTTCCAAATGGGAATAACGGAGATCCTCATGCCTGATTCGGACAAGAAAGCAGTCGATGTTTCCCTTCCCGGCAGGTCGAGGCAGGCGGCGAGGTCCACGCCGGAGCGGCGCTTCACCCCGAGAAGCCGGTCCTGTTGGCGACGCTGGCTGTGCGCGAACCACGATCGCGTCGACGCGGTCTGGGTGGTGTTCTACAAGAAACACGTGGACAAACCGACAGCGACGTACAACGACGCGGTCGAGGAAGCGCTGTGTTTTGGCTGGATCGACGGGACGAAGCAGCGGATCGACGACGAGCGCTACATGCACCGCTTCACGCCGAGAAGGCCGGGGAGCCGGTGGTCGGAAACGAACCGTAAGCGCGTCGACCGGCTGCGCGCGTCCGGCAAGATGACGGCCGCCGGCCAGCGCCTGATCGACGAAGCGAAGCGTAGCGGAACCTGGGGTTGGAAGCCTGAGGCGGCTCGGTTCGAGATGGCGCACGCGTTCTCAGCCGCCTTGGAAGCCGATCCCAATGCTCAAGCCTTTTGGAACACCCTGGCGCCTTCGTACCAGCGCCAGTTCATCACGTGGATAGGGACGGCCAAACGCGAGGCAACTCGGGAGCGGCGCATCGCCGAGAGCCTCGGGCTGCTTCGGCGCGGCGAACGGTTGGAGATGCGTTAGATCCACCTCACGCGACAAGCCGCCGCTTTGTCCGGATGCACGTTGTGGGTTCGAGTCGAATCGTGCCGGCCGGCCCATTAGGCGCCGGACTTGAGGAGATTGTAGACAGGGAATTTTCCATCAGAACAACGAGGACTTTACCGATGAAGAGAATCGTGCTCAGCCGCAAGGGATTCGACTCGAAAACTGGAAAGAGCCATAGCCCGATTTTCCCAGACGGGAGAATCCTCTCCCTCCCTATTCCGACGCCCCAGCGTTATCCTCAATCTTCGAAACGGTTTAGCGATGTTCTGTGGGTTGGTCGCTCGCTCGCGCCGATTGTGGAGTGCCTGAGTAAAGTTAGGCAAGACTGTTGGTGCCACCTGGATCCAGACCTTCGAGACGAAGCGATCCCACGGCAATCCGGATGGCGGCCAGCATTCGGACTGGTAGATGAATCTCAAACCCACCTGGCCAATCAGGGCGTCTGTCAGGGTGACCTTTTCCTGTTCTTCGGAACGTTCCGGCGGGTCGAGGAAGATGGCAGCGGCGGTTGGTGTTTCGTCAGAACCGCACCGAGAGTCCATCTGATTTTCGGTTGGCTTCAGGTACATGAAGTTTTGGCACTTCATACAGTTGCGGACTACGACCGCGCTCTGGGCAAGTATCCGTGGCTATCGGACCACCCACATCTGAACGGATCATTCCGGGAACCGGGCGACAATCCTCGGAGGCCGATGAACAACACGGTCTACGTTTCGACTCCGAAGCTCAGTATCGCTGGAACCGACGCACCCGGAGGCGGCGTATTTCAGAACGAAGACTGCCGTATCATCTTGACCGAGCCGGAGGAAGTTGAAAAGGGAGCATCATCCCGATGCTCACACTGGAGACTGCCTGAATGGTTCTGGCCAGCCGACGGTTGCAGGCGCCTTAAGCGTAAAGTCAAAATGCGGCGGCGCGCCGCGCCGTGGATCCATGTCACCTCGGAAGGCCCAGGGCAGGAATTCGTAATTGACGTGGATGGCATCTCCGACGTCGCAAACAAGTGGGTGCGCTACCTGTTCGAGGTTGCTTAAGCAGCGCCAAGAGACCGAATGGCCGAGGTGCGTTGTGTACGCACGACAATCCGCAGTGCATTTTCCACAGGAACCGGAATCGAAACGTGAACGAACCCGACGATCAGGCGACGTTTGCTCTGCACGTTGTCATATTGTCGAGTCGAATGAATTTGTCTCCTATACCTCGGTCAAGTTGGACCGGAAACGGTCGCGGATCTACCGAGAGGTACTTGTGCAATAGATGCGGTGCACCAACTCTCGCATCGCACCACGTTCTGTACCCGGTGGCTCAAAAGCCTATTCGGGCGCATCTTTGGACTGGCACGCTGGAACATCAATCTTGACCCTGAATTGACGGACCACAAGTACCACCAACCGCTGTACCCAGTACCGTGCAAGCGACTGCGTACGCGTCCATCGGCATGTTGAGCCCACACCTGTTGCGCGGCAACATACACTTGGACCGCGAACCCTGAGTGTGCGAATACCCCCAGAAATGCTCGGCGGTCACAGTCAATCCATTCATGTGGTTCCTGCATAGGCGCAGGCAGTGGCACATCGGGCACCATAGCAATCTCGGCACCCCTTGCTTTCTTCGAATGAAGGTCTACGAGGCTACCAGGAAACGCGTACAAGCGACGCAGAGTCTCCGCCAAGGCCCAGAAGGAGATTAACGCTCACGGTACCGGCTTTTGGCCCTAGCCGCAAAGTCCATGGCATAGAATCCAGACGGCGCACCCGTACCCACCGGTGGTGCGTGTATTAGCACTTTCCGTTGTCGCCGCTGTAAACCCGATTCGAAGGAGGTTTTCACTGATGGGATTCCAGACTCCTATCACGATCAGCAAGGCCCTCGGGGCTATTGAAGGTAGGCAGTATGTGCTTCCTGCGATTCAGCGGGAATTCGTGTGGCGGCCTGAACAGATCCAATGTCTCTTCGACAGCCTGATGCGCGGGTACCCGATTGGGTCGTTCCTGTTCTGGATCGTCGAACGAGAGAGCATCGCTAAGTACAAGTTCTACGACTTAATGCTTAACTATCACGAGAGAGATAACCCCCATTGCGATCCAATAGGAGCCCTCACCCGAGATGAAGTTACCGCAGTGCTCGACGGCCAGCAACGACTAACGGGTTTGAACATCGGGCTACGGGGTACCTACGCCTACAAACTGCCGCGTCTATGGTGGAACAACCCAGACGCATTTCCAAAGCGGAAACTATACCTGAATCTTCTCGCGGACGCGGAGGAGAACGAGCAAAACATGCAGTACGATTTTCGATTTCTGACCAGCGAAGAGGCCGAACGGCGGGACGAAACGCACTGCTGGTACCCCGTTGGCGAGATCCTACAGGTTGAGGAGTGGCAGGATCTCAACGAAATTCTCGTGAACAGACAACTTGGCAATGAACGCCGCCCAGGCAACGTCCTAGGGAAGCTACAAAAGGTTGTGCACACGGATCCGGTTATCGCGCACTACGAGGAACCTGACCAAAATATAGACAAGGTTCTTGACATCTTTATCCGTACCAACAGTGGTGGTACGACGCTGAGCTATTCAGACATGCTGATGAGTATGGCCACCGCACAGTGGGAGAAACTGGATGCCCGCGAGGCAATACACGGCACGGTGGACGAAATAAACCGCATCGGGACGGGCTTCGCGTTCACTCAGGACTTCCTGCTCAAAGCAGGCCTTATGCTTGCAGGGGTCGCGAACGTTCGTTTCAGGGCGACCAATTTCAATCGGAACAACATGAAGCTCCTTGAAGAGAACTGGGACCCGATAACGCGCGCAGTACGCACAGCCGTGGAATTGGTGGCAAGGTTTGGTTTTTCCCAGGCCAGTCTAAGCGCAAACTACGCAGTTCTGCCCATTGCTCACTACCTGTATTGCAAGGATACACCCACGGGATTCTTGTCTCAATCGTTGTACCGCCAGGATCGAGATGATATCCGAGATTGGCTATTGCGATCACTGCTCAAGCGAGGGATTTGGGGCAGCGGTCTGGACACCCTGCTCACCTCGCTCAGGAGCCTG
Organism: Candidatus Latescibacterota bacterium; assembly: GCA_965237675.1. Classification (GTDB taxonomy): domain Bacteria; phylum Latescibacterota; class UBA2968; order UBA2968; genus JAAXHE01. The sequence continues at coordinate 5,488,705 of OZ250150.1, read as the reverse complement.
ATCGATACACATGGCGCAGAGGCATTCCCGTCGGCGAAACTGGAAGCTGGGATGCGGGTGCGCGGCAAGAGCCTGGCATTCGAGGAAGAAGAAATAGAGGATCTCGTGGAGTCGAAGGACCGTACGTTCGCGCTACTGTCCGTCTTATACCCCTTCGTGGATGTGCAAAGCAACAGGTTCCATATCGATCACGTGTTTCCGAAGAGCCGGTTCACGCGTGGGCGTCTACGCCAGGTCGGAGTGGCTGAAGACCACATCCCGGAGTACCTCGACCGTGTCAACCGCCTCCCCAATCTGCAGTTGCTCACCGGGGAGGCCAACGAAAGCAAGCGCGATAGGTTGCCGCACGAGTGGATCGCTAATACCTATGATTCCGAAGCGGCGAGCGATTTCGTCTCTCGAAATGACTTGGGTGAGATCCCAACGGAAATCACAGGGTTCAACGCGTTCTACGAAGCCCGTCGCGACCGTCTGCATCACAGGCTGCGAGGGCTGCTTAGTACGAATCGGAGCGACCGGGGAACATCGTAGACGCAGCAAGGGGTTTGCGAAAAATTCCGGTACTGCCTCTGGACATTTTTGCCTCGGGTGAAATTCGATCGCGTTGTTTTTAACATAGTCGCCAAAATCAGTAGCATAGCGTCCTTCGGATCCGCTTTTCCGAGTGCCTCTATGCGACCCTGCACGGCCTGCTGGCGGCAACCGAAGTGCTGGTCTTCACCAAGCAGTACGAGTTCCGACGCTGGCGCGAGTCCCAAAAGGGCTCTTCGCCCAATGAGAACTTCCATCAGAACAACGATTTACTCTATAGAGTTCCCGTGTCTGCCTGCGTTTATTTACTCGATGAGGAGGTTCGAGAGAAGAGAGCCAAAATCATCGAGCGCCGCCGGTTGGCGATTTGGGCGTACGGTTACACGACGCTTCCTTATCTCGACTGATGCCCTCTGATCGACAAAAACGATGACGCCCCGCGGGGTCTCCCGACGGAACCCCCAATTGCCTCCTGTGGCCTGTTACTCGACGCGACTTGGGCAACCGAAAGGGATGCCCCTGGAGATACTCCAAATGCGCTGACGTGAATAGATCGCCTTTTCGTTATTGGCTGACTGCTGTCGGCTGATTGCTGAAAGCTGCTTTTTGTCGCAGTAATTGCGACACCACGAATCTATATTTATCCGCGCGATCTCTTCGCACGACGTACAAAACTGCGGTGCCGCACGATGATTTGGGCCGCGCGAGACGTCTGCGACGCCCTGGCGGTCGCGGACCGGGTCGCGGTGCTGCAAGGCGGTTATTGTCCAGATCGGGACAGTGGTGGCGGTCCTGAGCGCCCGCAAATGTAGATCCACCAGAACAAGGATCGAAACCCGACGCCCAGAAGTTGCCGGGTGGCGAGCGGTCCATTGAGGCTTTTCGCGAAAACCTGCCGGGGGACCACGTTGGGGATATCCGGTGGGACTATATGGGAGACCTGAACGATGACTATCGACACGCCCAACAAACCCAACAAGATGGCAGACACTTTTAACGGCCCCGCCTGGCACGAGGACGGCACGCCGTTCTCACCTGCTGACTACAAGGCGGCCTGCCTGCCTGTCCCCACCCTGTCCAAATTGGCCCTGTGGGCCCGTGCCGACGCTGAGCGTGCGGCCGAATCGTCGAACGTCTTCCACCAGAACAAGGATTGAAACGCTTAAGTAGGGTTCCCAGTGAATGCTCATATTGCCCTGGGAGTCTGCGCCGCAGGAGTTTTTGCAAAGGGCGAGATGTGTCTGTGTTGGGTTCGGTGTTATGTTGGGAGTGGGATGATGAGTTTCGGGCGGGGGCATCGTGGCAGTCAGGCGTGTTGAGGACGAGATATTAGGGATCGTGGCTTCCCGTATGTCGAGTCCACAAGCACAGGACGCCCGAACTCATGCCTCAACACATCGTCAACGCTGCCATCCGCTTGGCGTTCAACGCCAGGCAGACCAGGTCCCACTCGCCCCGCACCTTTTCCAGACCCCGGAAGCTGAAGCGCCGGAAGCCCAGTATCTCCTTGATCCATCCGTTCGGCGCCTCGGAGAGCCACTTGCGCATCGCATACAGGCCCCGACCTTCCGGGCTCGCCAGTTTTTCGCCCATGCGATGCGTCGCTGGAAGCGTCTCCGAATCGACGTCCACCCCTTCCCTGCCCTCCCGCCCCAGCGCCACGTGACCGTCGATGCCACGTTCCTCAAGCGTGGCCAGGTCCTCCTCGTTGCAGTATCCCGCGTCCGCCAGAACCACCGCCGGCTTGACCCCGAATGTCTCTTGCACCCCATCCAGCAAAGGGAGCATAAAGCCCTGATCGGTGGCCGCTGACCCCAGATGCGCAGCCACGATGATCTGACGCTCGGCGTCCACCACCGTCTGGGCGTTGTAGCACTGCTGGAACCCCTCCGCGCTCGTCTTCATGATCCGAGACTGGGGGTCCGTGAAGTTGCTCTGCGCCTTCGGGTCGGGCTCGCCATAGGCCCTTTTGTATGGCCGCCCGCCCTTCGGGTTGCACTTCTGACCGGGCTTGCGACCGCGCGCATCGTCGACGGCTCGTTGCGATGCTTTTAGACGCTCCCGAGCCGCCCTGATCGCCGCCAGACGAACCTGCCTGCGCTGCAACTCGACCGGTAACTCGTCGCCACGAACATCCGCGCCGTAACGCGCGTCCTCCTCGGCATCAATCGACACAGCCCCCGCCAGCAACGCCCCGATCTCTTTCTCCAGACGAGCCTGTTCCTTCAACATCCGCCCGTAACTCATGGCCTTGCGCTTGCTCGCCTTCGCTCGTACCTTCGTGCCGTCCAAAGATAGCGTCCCGAAACGTACCAGACCCATCTCCCGCGCCACACGAACCACCTCCACGAACAAACGCCCGAAATCTTTTAGGTGACGACGACGAAACTCGCAGATCGTCCGGTGTTGTGGAAAATTGCCTGCCGCCAACATACGAAACGCCACGTCCTCCTCCAGCTTCCGCGCGATCCCACGAGACGAATACACACCCGTCGCGTACCCATATATCAATACCTTCAACATCATCGATGGCTCATAAGGCGCGTTGCGACGCCCATCGCCTTCATACGGCGCGTAGAACGACCCCAGATCCAGTGAATCCACCAGATCGCTCACCTGGTGCGACAGATGCCCTTCAGGCACCCACTCCCGAAGATCAGGCGCCAACAGCAATATCTGGTCCGGGTGATACGCACGAAAGGTCGTCGGCATCGATAGCTCCCTCCGTTGACACAACTCACAACCTCTTTACTGCTTGACATTTCCGAACTACACGACCCATTATACCTACCTTTACCTGTCCATTGAAATGAATTTTCCTGCGGCGCAGACTCCTAGATTCAACTATTATTCGGTTCAACAACAGTGAATATTCCAGGTCGGGATTGAATCCCGCGTTTTCCTCTGTATATTCTTATCGACGCGGAGGCGTGTGTCGACGTGCCGAATAGCTGTTTGCCGACGTCCTCGTTGGCCAACACGTACCGGCTGGTCATAGTTCGAACCGCTATCCTCGGCTCGTCTGGGCCTTGTAACTGATCTTCTACACAATACACGGTGGGTAATTTGAACGTATGTATGGACGAAACGAGGGTCACATGAATCGGCGCAAAGAATACGTCAGGCGTCATCTTCGGCACCTCTGCGACGTGAATCTCCGACAACCATGGAGTTCGAAATTCTGGTGGGTTGTCTGCTTTTCTTTTGTTCTTCTGCTCGCCCTCCTGTGCCTGCCAGTGTTTCTGCGCGCGCAACCCCTCGCCATTGACCCAGATGCGCTTGACTTGGGTGTAGTCGGCGTCGGCGTGGAGACGCGGGCGTCCGTTTCCATAGAAAATCTGCAAGACGACGCGCTTGAGATGATCGTCGGTATTAGCGGCGACGGCTTTCGCGCGTTCTCAGATACGCTGCGCTTGGACGGCAAGGGCGTCAGTAGCGTCGAAGTGAGATTCAGCGCAACTGCGGCTGGGGAGTATTCGGGCGAACTGACGTTGCAGGTAGCCGCCTTGTTCATAGACCAGCGCTTAGTCGTGCCGCTCCAAGCGGCAGCCGTCGTTCCGACCTTGGTGCTTTTGCCAGCCGAGGGGCTGGATTTTGGCGCGGTTCCCGTCGGGCAAGTGGCGATGGCGGTTGTTATCTTCAGAAATACTGGAACCGTGCCCGTGGCGGTTGGGCAGATGGAAGTAGCCGACCTACAAGGCCCCTTTAGCGTTGAGGGCGATGTCGGCCCTTGGCCCGCTCCCGGCGGTGAAACGCGGATAGACGTTGCGTTTGCACCGACGGGCGCGGGGCTAGTCGCGACTGAATTCGTCGTCACCGCACCCGACTTTGGGGATTGGTCCATTCCCATGCAGGGGAGCGGTTTGGTACCGCAAGCGGCTTTTTCTCCCCTCCCGCAAGTGGGCCTCGATTTTGGCTCCGTCGAAATGGGTCAGCGCCTAACGCGCCACGTGACCGTTCTCAATCAGGGCCAAGCCGAGTTGCATGTTGAAAACGTCGCCATCGAGGGTGCAGCATTTACCCTTGGAATAGGAGACTCGTCGGCGACCATTGCTCCCGAGGGACGACTTGATCTGAGCGCAGCGTTTGTGCCGCAGAGCGAAGGCGACCAAAGCGGCATCCTGCGCCTGTACACCAACGATCCGCAAGCTGCTAACGTCGCCATCCCCCTCGCGGGTCGGGGCCAAATCAGACCACCGCGCATCGAGATCATTAATGGCGACATTGACTTCGGCAGCGTGCCTATCGGCGGGAGCGCGCGCAGCCATTTGCTATTGTGGAACAAGGGTGGCCGGCCGGGCGTGGTGCAGGTCTCTGTAGTCGCGGACGAGGGCGTTGAATTTGATCTCGCGCAGCACTCCGTCCTCATTCAGCCCGGAGCCAGCGCGCAGGTGGCGCTGAGTTTCTCGCCCAAGGAATCCGGTACTCACAAAGCCATTCTCCATGTCGAGGCCGAAGCCGAGCGTCAGACCGTGCACTTGCAGGGTGTAGGCCGATTTTTTGCCCTCAGCCCGGCAACCGTAGACTTCGGCCGCGTTGCCGTCGGCGAAAGCAGCAGCCGAGTCGTCGAAATAGCCAATGTGGGCAACGCCGATTTTGAGATTTACCAGCTTCGCTCGACGAGCGCCCAGTTTACAGCCCACACCTCAATCGACGCCGACAGTAGGTTCTTGCTGCCGGCCCACAGCCAGCACACCTTGCCGCTAGACGTAACCTTCAGCCCGTCGACCCGTGGAGCGATTTCGGGGACCTTGCGCTTGGACGGCTGGGGCGCGAATGAGAAATTGGCGCTCGACATCTTGCTCAAGGGCCACGGCGTGGCCGCGGAAATCGAGTTGAATCCGGAGGGCATCATTGATTTTGGCTATGCGGTCTTGGGAGAGCAGGCGGAAAGGACCTTCGTGGTCACCAACGTCGGCGATACCGTGCTGCGAGTTGAGGCGCATCCCCTAAACAACGAAGCCCATGTTGCACCGGCGCAATTCGCGCTGGCCGCGGGCAAGTCAGCGGACGTCACGCTCTTTTTTGCGCCCGATGCTTTAGGCGATCGCCGAGGGCGCGTTTTATTGGTCAGCAACAACGTCAAGGATCGCGCCCGTCCGCTCGAATACAAGGGGCACGGGGTACTCGCAGACATCGACTTGGCGCAGATTGTCGAGGTCCGGGTCACCCGCGGCGAGAAGACCCAACCCTTGGCCGTTAGTTGGAACAATGTCCCCGTCGTGCAAAAAGACGGCACCAAAGTGGATGTGTCCTTTGCGATTCCCGACTCGCTGCGGCGGGCGCTAATCGGTCGCGAGATGGTCGTCGAGTGGACGCGGCTTGACGAAAACTACGCCCCCAAAGGCAATAGCAGTAACCGAAAGCTGAAGGTTAGAATCAACGAATCGAGCGGCGGGCGGGTCTTAGCCGAGGATCTCAATTTGCAGCTGTCAGAAGACGACAATCGCCGAGTGCGACTCAGAATCACAACCCGAAGTCACCCGGGTGCGGAGTCTCAGAGCGTATCGCAGATTCTGGAAGCCGGGGGCTGGAAGTGGGAGTTTGAGGCCAAGCCGCTGATTTCCTTTTTGACGATTCGCCCTGGGCGCGATTATACAGACGCCGATGGCAAAGCGGTCCAAGGCAGAACTGAGCGCCTGCTTGGCCTGCCCGGACTCGCTTTTGCCGGCTGGCACAACGTGGATAACCCGTCGATTTCCGGCATCCATCTGACCGTTATCGGCAACGTCCTCGAAGCCCTTTCAACCAAAAAATCGCTGGCCATTTCTCTGGGCGTGGCCGTTTCTTTTTTCAAGGATCAGTTTCTCTTCGGTTTGGGATGGGACATTTACGACAATCGACCCTTGGCCAGGAAGCAGGGTTCGCAGGACTACATTATGACCTTTAAGTACTCGGGGCTGTTCAGGTGAGCAGGTAGTGGTACGCCATGGCCGGGGCTCACAGGAACTTCGCCCCCATCTTAGTCAGATACACGGCGCTCGGCGCAATCCTGCTACGCCCCGGCACGCGGCATTGCCGACCTGGAGTAAAGTCAGCATCGGCAATGGGTTTGGCGGTCACAACCATTTGCTGCCGCGTTTCGTTGACAGACGTTCGGATCGACAGGGTGACGTGCATGTCGGATTGGATAGGTACCCGGACAAAATGAAAATTCCGACTATCGTTCATGCATAACCGATGCACTATCGATAAAACGCTTGCCTGCCAGAACATCGGGTACTTCCACACAACGCGATTTTATTTTGTTTCCGACTCTCGATGCGCTCAAATCGTCCTCGACGTTGAGATGTCTAAAGGTGTCTCGGACTTTGCGGAGTTAATCGACGGCTTCCCGGTATCCGATATCTTCAACGCGGCTGCTCGCAGACTCGGCCATCATTTCTCAGATCTCTATGGCGCGATACGGATCTTCTTCCTTAGACATTTCGGCGATTTCAAGTGACAAGACGGGGGTCTGGTCCCATCTATAGTCTGCGCGGGTCGTTTCCTGATCCTACCATTTCAAAACAATGTCTGTAAATTATCCTGCAATGGCTATTTCGATCAACGTGTCCGTTGGCGGACCCTCTAAAGGGCGAATCTCTCCATGGAATCCGGTTGCCTGCAATGGCCGCTTGTCATTGGGTTCCCCTCGTCGCTTTCTGCCCTTTGTTCATGGAAAGTGTCCAGTTTCCAGGAAATAGCGCGCCCATGCTTCCACCGCGGGTTCCACGTTGGCGTTGCGTGCGGATTTGCATAATTTCCGAAAGATGTGCACACTGGGTTGCCTGAAAAAGCCGTCGGCACAATAGGCCGCATCATCGCTGTTCTCGAGCGGTCGCGCCGCGGGAGTTGGACGTGAACTCGCGCCGTCTATGGGCTGGATAGACCCTCGCCTCCCTTCCGCTTTCCTCCTTCGGTAACCCCAAACGATGAGAGTTCCATATCCATTCTCCGGCAATCGCCTCGACCGTGGCGAACGGGAACGTCGGGATGAAACCTGGATTGAGCGCGCCGGACGCGCCGCCGGTAGCAGGTTTCTGGCCTTCCGAAACCTGGAGGAGTTTATCCACGACCGCCTTCCTCCGCGGCTTGGTTGGCTGAACACGCAGCGTATCCGGACCCTGACGCCTGACGCGGCGCCGATATTCCTCGGCCTATTGGACGCGTCGCGCACTTCGCCGTAGACCTGTCTCCCTTCCCCGAGGCAGCCAGCCGGGTAGCAGACGCTCAGGACTGGCGTTTCGAGGATTGCCGCAACGCCGGGACCGTGCTTGCGGGTCGGGAAACCGGCATCCTGGCCCAGGCGCGGTCGCTCGTTCATTGGCATGTGCGCAACGGCTTCTGCTCCGCATGCGGACAGCCCACGGTTGCCAGGCGCGGCGGTCAGGTACGCCAGTGCTCGGCCTGCGAAGTCCAGCACTTCCCACGTACCGACCCGGTAGTAATCACCGTGGTCGGAGATCCCGTCACAGACCGATAGAATCCTGTGTCTGGGCACGCCGCGACTCGCCGCCGTCTCCCCCACTGGAAAGAGGACGGCGCAAGCCTTGCTTCTGTCTGTATCGCGACAGAAGGACAATGATAAGGGCAGACAGGAATGTCCGCCCCACCTTCACACCGGTTCCTTTTCTCACTGTTTCTGGCTGACGGCTGCACGCTAACAGCCGATAGCTTTTTTAATGTTGTCGCAATACTTGCGACAAATGGACTTTATGTTATGCCTGGCGGAGGATTCCAATTGGACCGAACGATGTGACGGTGCGAGCGCTACTACATGACGGGTTGTGGGAGATGTTGCGGAGTTTCAACCGGGAGGAGGGCTGAGCGATGCCCAACGGAGGATCCGACTGTTGCGGAACCTGTTGGTTCAATCGAACGAACCAGGGCGAGCGCGACTGGTCGCGGCACGCTGACAAGAGCATACCGCCCTATTGCGAGATCAGGGACATCGCGATAGAGAATCCCTTCTACACCTATTGTGCGAACCATCCACATCGCCGGCCCGATCGCGATCGCATCCCGATCGGGCCGGTGATGCGCCATGGCGGCTGGGAACAGGAACGGCGCGTGCAAGCCGGTCGACCCGACGAGTGGGTGTCCTGGGAAAACCCGCGTTACGTCTGGAGACCCTCACCGGATTCGGAGGAAATTCGCCAACACCTGCTGAATCTGCTCGAGAGCGTTTTCGAGCACATGGCCAGAGACCGATACCCTTTGGGCACCGGTCTGGGGGAGACGATCATCCGGCAACTCGGTGAGTTTCGAGAGCAACGGGCGGTCAGGTATCTCGAATGGATACGCGAGAATCTTAAGGACTCTCTGGATTTCATGGCAGATGCTGCGAGCGAGGCGCTGGCCAGGATCCGCGGAGATGAATAAAAGCGGCCGTGGCCCAACCCACAGTCCCGCTCGGAATCTTCCCCAGAACAAGGACTGAAACGGAAAACAAGTATATAGCAGTCCGTTGAAAAAGTCGCTCTGCAGGCGAGGCCGAGTCATTGTGGCCGAAGACAAGGCGCGCGACCGCGTCGAATCCGGGGATTCGGAGAGGGAGTGCAACGCAGTATTTCGGCCACAAGGACCGGACGCAGCCCGGATGGACTTTATCAACGGGCTGATACGGGCCGCTATGATTTTGGGATTTATACTCTTGCTTGCTGTCATTCTTGTGGTGGTTATTGGAATCAAATACTTTACGCCCCGGGATTGGTTCGATTGAGATAGACCCGGCGAGAATTTTCCATCAGTACAAGGATTGAATCTCTATGCCTACCCTACCTAAAGAAAAGTACACGAAGATATTCGGCCGCGGCTGGCATCCCGACGGGACGCCGTTTGCTCCTGCCGACTACAAGGCGGCCTGCCGGTTCCTACCTTGTCCCAGTTGGCCCTGTGGGCCAAAGCCGACGCCGAACGAGCGGCTGAAAAACGCACCGCCAGGTGCCGCCGCTAATCCCGGTGAAGATCTTCTATCAGAACAAGGATTTAAACCATCTGGGAGGGCTTAAATGAGCAATCCAAGGTGAGAAATGCTGAAGCAGGCGGTACGGGTGTTGTGGGACGCTGGGGCACAAAAAGGGGAACCGCGAGAAATACTGAAGCAGGCGGTAAAGAATGCCGTGCTAGAAAACCCGTCGATAGCGACGGATATGGAAGTGGCGGTACGGGAAGCTTTTCAAGACAAGATCAGGGAGGACAACCAAGAATTCCGAACGGAAGTTTACCGGCGGCGGTCCGCCGATGTCTTTACGCAAGCGGAGCAGGACATACAAGAGGAGATACAAGAGGCGTTGTTGGACGTCAAGATACGGGAAGCACAAGAGGCGTTTGGAGCAGCGGCAGGCATCCCATGAGAGGCTTAAATGAACAATCGAAGGCGGACACGTCGAGAATCTTCCATCAGAACAAGGACCGACTCATACCGCGTCGTGAAGGACCGCGGCAAAGCCGTCCCCATCTCCCCTCACTTCGGTGGTCTGGCTGTCTGCTAGACAGGTTGGTGATGTCGGCGTTTGTGTGGGCGATGGCGTTCACTTGGGTGTTCTTTCGGGAGGCGGGTGGCTATCCGAGCTTGATGAGAATCAACGCGCCAAGCGTCAAGAGGGTGGTAATCTGAATGCCGACGATCCAGAAAAAGCCCTGACGCATGCTGGACTCGATGCCCGTAAGGCGGCGGTCGATGGAATCCAGGCGGCGATCAATGGACTCAAAGCGGCGGTCCATTTGCTCAATGATGCCTTCAAGCCGGGCCTGCCGTTCGGACAATTCGCTTGCTGCGTTCATTCAGGTTCTCCCTTCCGGTTTGAGTGACTGTTCAACTTCCGCTTACTGTAAGAAGTTGGCACGGTTCCAGGAACGCCCTGGGGATACCCGTGCCGCGCCGCGTCGCAAATATGCTGGTTAAGGTCCTCGAACGCGCAAAACCTACTCGCGCGAACATCTCCCTCAGCACGGCCAGGACTTCGAGGGCAGCCTTGTCGCTGATTTTTCCAGACGACGTACCAGGCGGGTTTTGTCAACCGTGCGTACCTGATCGAGCACGATCTGTCCGCTTTTTCTCTGAAAACGGAGAGGGATACGGGTGGGATAGGCGCGACCTTTTGTAGTCAGCGGGGCAACGATGACGGTTCCGATATGCCTGTTCATCTCATCGGGAGATATTACAACACAAGGGCGCGTTTTCTGAATCTCCCGCCCTTGTGCAAGATCGAGCCCCACCTGGCAGACGTCGAAACGCGCAACTACCATTCCCACTGCGTAGTGTCCCATTCTGTAGCAGACCGATATGTTTCATCAGGAAGCGTATCGTCCTGGTGTATGCGCATGTTGCGAAAGGCGTCTTCCCAACCGCTTCGGGTTTGGGTAGTCGGACGGATGATTAAGTGACCCCCGCGAAGTTCGAGTTCCACGACGTCTCGAAGTTGGCACTGTTCCAGGAACTCCGTGGGGATACGGATGCCGCGCGAATTCCCGATTTGAACGAGAGCGGTTTTCACCGGAAGCCTCCGTTTCGGTTGATTACCTGCAATATTACTACGAGATTTGATGCGCGTTGTCAACTGATTCTCTCGCCATGCGTTCCCTCAACGTCATGGTGTTACATATTTTGGCCTGCTGTGAACGCTTGTTCCGCCTGGAAGAAATCGAAGTGATTCGCGTTGCGGCCCGCGGACCTCGATTGTTTGACTGATTGCGTTACGCTGACTGTTTACCGCTGCTCGATCGTAACGAGGGCGACCGGCCGGTCGCCCCTACAAGACCCGATGTCGCTGCCCGCTGCATGCAGTCACCCGCGACCTGGCCAACCACAAGGGTTGCCCCTACAGATTCTCTAGATGCGCTGACGTGAATAGATCGCCTTTGCGTTTTTTGGCTGACCGCTGTCGACTGATCGCTGCATTCTTTTTCGCAGTAATTGCCACAACTGAAAGTTATATCCACCCTGATGGATTATCCGAAATGTTCGTTTTCCTCGACAATATCACCTTTCGATACAAAGGCACAAAGACGCCCGTCCTCGACGGGCTGACGCTTTTTGTACGGTCGGGGGAGATTGTCGCGATCGTCGGGGAGGCTGGCGCCGGCAAGACGACGCTGCTGCGATACGTCGGCAAACGCTCGGACCGGCAGGGCGGCGTGCATATCGGTTCGGATGGGTACGAAGACGAGACCAGTCCCGGCATAATCCGCGGTTGGCGTTTCTCCGGGGGTGTCGACGCTTTCCCGCCCGAGTGGCGGTCGGAAAGATGGCGGGGGGTGTGGATCCGGCGCTATGCGTTTCCGAACATGGCGCTGGACGGATCCCACCGCGAACCTCCCGGCGATTTATCCGAGCACGCGGACAACCCCTCCCTGACCATTCATTCCCCCGACGGCACCGCACGGTGATTTATGCCACGCGAGACGTCTCAGATGCCCTGGCGGTCGCAGACCGGATCGCGGTGCTGCAAGGCGGCCGTATCGTACAGTGCGGGACACCGGAGGAGATACAGCGCGCACCCGGCAGCGAAATCGTGGCGCGGATCTTCCGATGAAACGCTGACTTCCTACCTACGCACGGGATCTGTAGGGGCGACCGGCCGGTCGCCCTTACAAAAAGATGGACTGGCGGATGAAGGGGGGAACCGATTGATACAAATCGACCCGTCGGATTATTCTTTAATTACCGGCCTATCAAGGCCGGCTATGGCAGGGATAACGTCCGAGTAGCGGGAAAATATGCGATTGAAATACCGACTCGAGCGGAATTCGGGGAAGCCAAAGGCGCGAAGCGATATTTGGATATGGGAGTGGAATTCCTTTGTGTGGGAACCGATGTGGGCGTTTTGATGCAATGGTTCCGCGAAGAGGGTGGAGTAATGACGTATGTACTGGAAAATGTGCAGGGATCACAGGTGTTCAATTACTCGGCATCCGCCAACCTCCCGTCCTTGAATATCAACTTCAAGTCTTCATAAGCGAGAATGGTCTTGTCGCCGAGTTCAACGCGCGTCCTGGGTTTGCCTTTCCGGGCGATCACTTCTTCAATGGACATGTTCAATTTAAGCAAAACGGTTTCCTCGGGACCTGCTAATTCCGCTTCGCTTGCTGCAAAGGCGACATTGAAAAGGCGTTCAACTTCGGGGATTGTGTACTTATCTCTATTGACTTTAAGGCGAACGGCATGGCGAGCACCTGACAGTTTGTCGAGTTCAATATATACGTCTTTTTCCCTTGCCTCGGCTTTTCGGATTACGACTTTCGCGCCCCTTTGAATAACCCGCACGCTCCACCCCGAGAGCGCATCTCTCGTAATGATATTCCGGACCTCTTCGGCGAAATCCTCAGCCGACTGAGATTGAGACTGACGAAAACCGCCTATTGTAGCGCGGTATGAGACCTCTCCATTCTCCAGGACGTTCGCAGCATCAATGCCTCGAATCCCGTCATTTACCTCTACAAAAGCGATTTTGATCCAGAACGTCTTGCCTTTAAGCGCCGCAACATGACTTGCAACATCTGCCGTCTGTGCCGGTACGGTTTGAATAAAGGCAACAAGTATAGACAAGAAACCCACAAAAAAACGCATTATATCCCTCCAATATGTTTAGTTCACATCACAGCCAGCCACAGTCCACAATGGACCGGGACGCCGGAAAGGGCTATCCAACATACGCTTGCGGTCCGTAACGAGGTGTCCGCCGTACTTCCGGATGTATTCGGATTCAAAACTACGCTTGAGATCCGTCTGTTCCATTAGCGCAAGATCAACCCGGACATTTTCAGCGAGTTCCCGGACAACCCCTATTTCGACAGGCCTGATCGTTTGCTGCGTCAGTTGCCAGGGTGCGGCATGCGCAATTTCCGCGATTATATGACATTCGGCGGAATATGTCAAACTAAATGAGATAAATATCCCCAAGAATCAGTGAAGTTTTCCGTGCGGCATGCCTTGGGTTTTTGGATTGTTAATCGAGACGGATTGGGGCAAAGCCGGCGGTGTGGTAAGCCCATGTACATAACGACCCTGATGATGTCCTGATCGCTTCTCCCTGACTTCCGAATGAAGGGGCGTGACGGTTTGAATCTCGCGCCCCCCTTTCGTATATTCATATCGGTACGGGAGTTCGTGTCGACTCACCAAATAGCGGTTTTCAGAAGCCAACGTTTACATCTTGAGGTCTAAGCCCTGCCCGCGCCGCCGTTGGGTTAGTAGGCGCAATCCTCGTGGGCGCCCCCGACACCGCGTTTGCCCCCATAGGGCGAATTGGCGTCGCCAATGGCTGGTACTACGGCGACTGGATGTGGCGCTTGCGCGGACTCGTCGATCAGCTGCTCGGCGGGGTCGGCATGAACCGCGGTCGGCGCGCCGCGCCGTCGGGGGGGCGTCCTCAGTCTCGTCAACGACGTGACCGTTAGGAATCAACCATCAGACGTGGATTGAAACCTCACGGCGCGCGACCGAGTCGAATCGGGGGATTCGGGGAGGGAGCGCAGCGCAATGATTCGGCCACAAGAGCCGGCCGCAGCCCGGATGGACTTTTTCAACGGGCTGTTAGTGACAGTAGGCCGTGGCGACCGGGACAGGTCCCGCCTCGTCGTGACGGCATCTTGCAGTGAAAACAGTGGGGTTTAAAGTCGATATTTCCTTGCAGGTCAGGTTCGTACCGTCAAAACAAAACGGAGGTCTACATGCCTAATGGATATCCCTATCCAGAGTTTCAGGCCAGGCGGAGTTTAGTGGCGGGAATCCTGCTGTCTCTTGTAACCTTCGGTATCTATGGGCTTTATTGGCAATATAAGCAGATGGTGACGCTCAATGCCTGGCTTGGGAGAAATGAGTATTCCTTCTGGCTCTGGTTATTTCTATCCATTATCACCTGCGGCATCTTCGGCATTTATTATGAGTATAAGATGGCAGTCGGTATCAATGAAGTTCAGGCTGGCAATGATCTGGAATCCAATTCGGATCTACCGGTTATCTGTGTTCTGCTGGCGATCTTCGGTCTTGGTATCGCTTCCCTTGCCGTTCAACAGTATCAGATTAACAGACTTTACGGATAAACGTCCAATGCTTAACCACGCGGCTATCGCGCGTCTTTTTCTAATTGGGTTGGGTGCGGCGGGCATCTTCGTCGCAGTGTCTGGTGTGTCCCTGGCAGAGGTTGTTTCGATTCCTTGCGTGTTTTTTATTGCGACAGATGTTCCGTGTCCCGGGTGTGGGATGACGCGAGCGTGCCTTAGCCTGACGCATGGACATATCGAAGACGCGTGGCGGTACCACCCATTCTCTTTTTTGATTGTCGGATCGGCTATATGGATGGCATTGTTTCCATCGTGGTTTGAAAACGCCTGGATCCGTTGTTCGCAGGGTAGTCGAGATGGAATATCCATTGGCGCAATTGTGCTGTGCCTCTTCGTTTGGGTTCATAATTTGCGGGCGTGATGAAACAGAATGAACATGACTCATTATGGCATCGAAACGCATCATTAGTACACCGTTGAGGTACACAATACAGATGGTCTTCCGCACTGATCGCATGACACTGGAGAGTCCAGAGGATATAGAGTCACGATTGAGGCAAAACTGCCCCGCAGTCGGGCCCTCGATGGTCCACAGTTGGAGACGGACCGGGTTCTCACGGTCGGATGGCGGAATACCCCTGTCAGCCGCCCCCATTGCTGGTCGAAGATAAACCTGGAGGCGCCCATGCACGCATATATCGTCTTTGCGCACCCGACCAGGAAGTCATTTACGGGAGCTGTACTGGCGGAGCTATGTCGGGGTCTGGAAGAGGGAGGACATACCTGCGAGGTTGGGGATTTGTACGCTATGGAGTTCAGATCCGACATGTCGCTCGCCGAATATGGGCGCGAAACAAACGTGCATGGCAACCGGGCGCACAGTCCGCTTCCGGCTGATGTCAGGGAGGAACATGAAAAAATCTGTCGTGCCGACGGTCTGGGATTCGTGTTTCCCGTCTGGTGGAGCGACTGCCCGGCCAATTTGAAGGGGTGGTTTGATCGCGTCTGGGTTTGCGGGTACGCCTATGATTACGGAATTCCGGACGAGACCTATCCGTTTCCGAGACTGTCGATCGCGAGGGCTCTTGTCCTCTGCACCGCCGGAAACACGGGAGAGGCTCTGGAACAGTCGGGCCTGGCCGAGAGTATGAAGCGCATCTACAAGAACGACCGCCTGCAGCCGGGAACCGGCGTTGCCCATTGCGAGGTGGTCATTCTGTCAGGCGCGGCAGATGTGCAGACTGCGCCGGAGGTGAGAGCCAGCAATCTGGCAACAGCGCATCGCCTCGGCAGGAACTTTCTGAAAGAGGTGAGACGGTAGACGGGAGACGTAAGAAGGCCACGCCCCACCCGGCCGCCAACGATCAGCTGTCAGCAGACAGAGCTATCAGCCAGAACCGACATCAATCGACGTCTGCGCAGGGACGTGGTCGCAACAGGAGGGTCGCGGCGAGGGCAGGATGCCCTCGATCCCGGGACCTCTCCCCTCGGCCCCTCAGACAGAGCCGTCAGCTGGACCGGGTGACATCAATATCACGTATGGCTGCTCTTTGTAGGGACGGTTCGCGAACCGCCCCCTTCGACGCGCGGCAGAACCGCACATCCACGCGGTAGTCATCGCCGGCCTACCTCACGCACGTTGGGTGGTGTTGGGGGTTTTTGTTCGCGGCCTTAAACGTGCCGCACTACCTAACCGTATCTCTTGAGGAGCTATCAGGCGGACGGTAGTGAGGTGGGGGCTTTTCCGCGCCAATCCGTTCAGCAACGTGGTCCAGGAATACCAGCGGAGGACGCAGGCCAACGACTTCGCGTTTCTTCCACAGACGTGATTCGCGGAAAAGCAGCCCCGCGGCGTTTGAGTGGCGCCCTTCTTTTTCGCCCTTTTTCTTGGGCGAAGCAAGAAAAAGGGCAAGGGAATAGGGGACGTTAGGGGTGGGGGAGAATCTATTCGTTCCCATGTCGATTATGGCACGAAATTCCCCATCTGGACCGACAGATTGAAACAGGCATCGTGATTCATGCGTCTACGATTTATAGGCAATGACAGAAACCATAAGGAGATCGACAATGGACATCGAACTCATTTACTGCTCGATGTGAGGGTATGAAGACCAGGCCGTCAGTTTGGCGCGCCATCTGCTGGAAAAATACAAGACGGATATCTCACGTTTCACACTGGTTCCCTCGGGCAGGGGACGCTTTGAACTCACTGTGGACGGGGAAGCGATCTTTTCCAAATTGAAAGAAGGTCGGTTCCCTGAGCACGTGGAGATTGAATCCCGCCTCGCCGCACGAAAAGGAAACAGCGGTTCTCGTTCAGAATCCTGCTGTCAGGAAGCTGAGCCTGCCCAACGGAGACGAAAGGGGTTCAGATCCCTTGTTGCGATGCTTTTGCGAAAAGCCGGTTGATCCGCCGGATGTGGTAAAGTATTCCGATACCAGGGAAAACAGAAACTGGACGAAACCGAAGCAGCAGGCCCAATTGGGTTTCGGGGTATTGTGTCGAAGTCAAAAATCAGCTATTTTGTAAACAGGTGGGGCAGGGCAGGGACAGCTCGGTTGGACGGACGGCATTTCACATCCTGGGAGGCTGCCATGGTTTATCGTATCTGCCTCGTAATGATAGGTCTACTTGCACTTGCAGGGTGCTATACCCAGATTCGGCCGCCCGGATATGAATCGGAAAGCCGGGATGAGTCCGGGGCGTCCACGGAACTGCCCGGTGTTACGGTATACAAACAGTATGTGTACAACTATTTCGATCCGTACGGGTGGGACCCCGCGCCGTATTTTGAACCGTATTTTCCCGGATATCCGTCCTGGGCGAGACGGGGTTTCCCATGGAGATATTCCTACTGGACGGCCGCATACGGGCCGTGGTGGCGAGGGTGGATGCGGCGGATTCTCGCGCGCGGACGGTTACCCGCTCCCACGTACACGTATCGCCCGACCGAACCTTACCCGATCGATCTTCACGAACCGCGCCTGCGCATCAGACATACCGGATTGCGGGGTGGCGAGCCCGCATCCGCCGGTACGGTCCGTAAGGGCAGCGGGGTAACCAGGACGACGCGAAGGCGCCGTGGACCGGCAGCCGGCGCGATCCGAGCCAATCCGAAGCCGAAGAGGGCGAGCGGCGCAACGAGAACTGCCTCGAAACCACCCAGTACGGAAAGCGGTAAGTCATCCTCGAAGAACGAAGAGGAAAAGCAGGAGGAAAAGCGCGAGGAGAAGCGCGAGGGCCAGCGGCGTAGAGGAGGGATGAGGTGAGGCGGGCCCGTCCAATTGTCCCGATGCTGGCGTTCTGCGCCTGGGCGGCAGCCCTTAACGCGCAGGAGGTCGCACTGGACGGGTTTTCCGGAATCGGCGCCCGCGCAATGGGGATGGGCGGCGCGTATGTTACGGTATCGGATGATTTCTCCGGTCTTTTCTGGAACCCGGCGGGATTGGCAAGGGTCCGGCGCGGATCTGTATCGTGGGGGATGTCACACGATCGTTTTCGGAACGATTCGCGTTTTTTCAGCGGCGCTTCGGCATTTGAATTGAACAGTACGCGCATCGCGTCGGTGGGCATCGTGTACCCGGCGCCGGTCTATCGGGGCAGCCTGGTTTTTGCGGGGGGGTTCGGGCGCAACCGGCACTTCGACAGTGGATTGCGGATCGACGCGTACGATGAAATCGCCGAATTCGAAAAGTCGGGTTTTTCGGAAGACAGGGGCACCCTCGGCGCGTGGACGCTGGGCGTTGCAGTCGACTTGGCGCCGCGCCTGTCCGCGGGGGTTTCTTTGTACAAATGGCGTGGCACCAACCGATTCATGCAGGAATTGACACTTGAAGACGTGCGGCAGGTCCACGCGGATACCGTTCGCCTTTTCCAGCGTTTCGAATCCGACGACCGCTTTTCCGCGTTGGGCGTCCAGGGCGGCATCCGCTACTGGCATCCGTCCAATTTCCGGCTTGGCATTACGGTTTCCGCGGCGACCCCCATCCGGGTGTCGGCTGAACTGGCGGACAAATTCGAAGATACGTTTGACGATCGGACGGATATCTATCCGCGCGACGCCTACGCGGACAGGTACGAGATACGCCAGCCGCTCTCGCTGGGACTCGGTCTGGGATGGTCCTCGGCGGGATTGACATTGAGCGGCGATGTGCATTACGGAGATTTACAGGAAGTCACCTACAGCGTCCTGGCTCGGAACATCACGCCGCATGTCGACGATTTCCGCCGGCAATACCGAAGCGCGGTGCGGATCCATCTGGGCGGTGAATACGCCATTCCGGGGCGGGGCGTCGCCGTGAGGGGCGGATACTATCGCGATCCGGTTCGGTACGTGGGAGGCGGCCCCGTACCCGAGGTGCGAATCGAGACGGACCGCGATGCGTGGACGCTTGGGATCGGCGCTGAATTGGATCGGTATTTTGCGGTGGATCTGGCCGCTGTGTTTGGCGGGTACAAACAGACGGAAGGCAATCGCCAGGACCAGGTGCGCACGGTGCGCCTGCTCGTCTCGATGCGTGTCAACTTCAACGCCGACCCGTATCGGTAGGACGGACTCCTCACGATTCCGAATGAGGTACAGCACAATACCGCCGGTTGGGCGCAACCGGCGGTTGTTTTTATACCAGATTTAGAACGCCCGCTCCCTGCTGTACGTTGAAACCGAAGTTTTCGTCAGGGAAATCGACATTGGAAGCCATGAGACGGACCGTCCTAATGTCTCGCTCGGCAGCTTCGATCAACGTGCGTGCCTGTTTGGGGTCGCTCATAGAGCACCCGTCCTTCGCGCAGGGCTCGCGCTACAACATTGTTAAGGGAGTCGCGCCAATACTCGACCCGTTCGCGACTATAGACCAGAATATCTTTGGGAACGTGAAAGCGAGACAGTGCATTGTAAAGCCTCAGTCCCTCGTCGTACCTCAATTGCGCATTCGCGAATGGTTCTGATTCGATTATCAGTAGATCCACGTCGGAATTGCCGGTTTCGGTACCGCGTGCGTACGAGCCGAACAGGATTACCTGTTCAGGATCAACTTCGTGGACGATAGTCCGTACCATCTCGTCAAGCAGAGCGTCTGTAACCGGCATCGATTCTCCACCTCGCTCATTTTGATTTACGCACCGGCGGCCGCGCGTATATTCGCTCGCGTTCCCTGTATATCGAAACAGGCGTACTGATTCTTCCGCATGATGCGCGTCGCCACGTCCATCGCCTGTTTCTCCGTCATATACCCTTCCGCAATTTCCGCGTCGAGCGCCCGGCGAATCTCATTCCGCGCCTGGATGGAGTACGCGAGCGCGCCCGTGGGCCAACCCGTATCGCCCCCGAACGCAAACAGCTTGTTGGATGGGACCGCGTGCAGGAAGCGGCGCAGAAAGTCTCGCGAACTATAGGGATCGATGCTCCATGCCCAGCAGAGATCGACCCAGGTATTACGGTAGTGCTTCGCCAGCGCCACCAGTTCGTCGCTATAAGGATAGGCGATGTGCATCAGGACAAACCGGGCGTCCGGATAGCGTGCGAATAGCGCGCACATATTCCCGGCCGAGATGCGGCTCACCGGCATTCGGTCGTTGCCCGCGTAGTACCCGGTGTGGATCTTGAACGGCAGATCGTGCGCGATCGAGAGTTCCACACCGCGCGCCCAGCACCAGTCCCCCAGGCACAGGCGCGCTTCGACGGAAACCTCCCCTTCCGGCCCTCTCAATATGCTTTCAAGCGCAGCCTCCGCCTCCGGGTGGTGCCGTTCACTCCAATTCAGTGTGCGACTGTAGGCGTGTTGTGCCTTCACCGCGATGGCGCATCCGGCATATTTCGAGAAGATCTCCTCCATCGCCCGCCTGAGGGTGTCGAGACCGGTCACCTCAATATTCGTCTCTGCGTGGATCTGCCCGGGATCGACCTGGCCGTTGCAGAATCCCGCCCAGGAGAGATCGTACAGGAAAAAATCGAGTCCTGACGCATCCGGAAGACAGGCCCAACTGAAATCGTCCGTCTGAACGTGATCCAGGTTGGCGAGGTCGCACAGCAGGCGATGCCGTTCACCGGGGCGCCGCAGGGAATGGATCTTTTCCCGGGCGGCCTGGAGTGCATCCGCCGTGAGTGCGTCGAGGCCGTAGACATGCGAGGCGATCAGGCGCACAGCCTCTCCGTACCCGGTGAACTGCGTGGCCTCCCACGCTTCACGAATTCCTTCGAATCGCCCGGCGATGTCGGGGTCCGAACCGTCCATCAACCGACTGAGGGCCTCGGACGATGCGCCGGCCGTGTGAAGATCGGCCGGGACGTAGTTTCCGAACAGATCCTGCAGGATATCGGGTCCCTCGTTCACCCATTCCGGTTCTTTTCGCAGGTGTTCGTGCGTATCGACCAGCGCCGTTTCGTTGATATGGTGCATCAGGTCCGTGTACATCGGATACTCCCTTGAGTCGATCCCGAGGTTGACGCGTTGTCACATGCCCGTCCATGGCGGAAACAGCTTGTTTTCGATCCCCAGCAGATTCAGGATGCGTCCCGCGATGAAATCCGCCAGGTCGTCAAAGGTTTCGGGCTTCTGGTAAAACGCGGGCATGGCCGGAAGGATGGCGGCTCCTGCCTCGGCGGCGGCCGTCATGTTCCGAAGGTGGACCAGGTTCATGGGCGTTTCCCTGGGGACCAGGATCAGCGGCCGCCGTTCCTTGAGTGTCACGTCCGCAGCGCGCTCGATCAGATTTCCGGACGCGCCGTGGGCGATATTGGAGAGGTACTTCATTGAACATGGCACGACGACCATTCCGCGCGAACCCACGGACCCGCTCGCGACAGGGGCCGCCATATTGCCGATCTGGTGAATGACCACCCGCCCGTTCTCGATTCCCGCGCCGTATCGATCGAAAAGGAAACCCTGGAACTCGGACTGCTTCCCCTCGAAGCCGCCCTCCTCGCGCAGAAGCATCCATCCGAACGCGGACACGATGAGATGGACTTCGTGCCCGTTCAAAAGCAGCGCGCGCAGGGTGCGCAGGGCATAAATCGCCCCGCTGGCGCCCGTGATCGCAACCGCAATGCGGTTCACCGCCACAGCACGTCTCCTAGCGTAAAGGCGAAAAAGACGGTGCTGATCGCGGCATTCGCATTCATGAACGCCACACCCAGCCTCGAAAGGTCATCCGGCTTCACCAGCGAGTGCTCATACAGAATCAACCCCGCCACCACGATCAACCCTGCCGCATAGATGCCGCCCAACCCGAAGTACACACCCACCGCCGCCATCAGAAGAAACGAAATGACGTGCAATCCGCGTGCGATCGCCAGCCCCCGCCGCACACCGAATCGCTGCGGAATTGAAAAAATCCCGTGGCCGCGGTCGAACTCGACGTCCTGGCAGGCATAGATGATATCGAAACCGGAAACCCACGCCAATACAGCCCCGGCCAGCAGCAGGATCGCCGCGTCCAGACGCCCGGTAATGGCGATCCATGCGCCGATGGGCGCGACCGACAGCGCCAGCCCGAGAAAAAACTGTGTGGCCCATGTGAACCGTTTGGTATAAGAATAGAAAAACACGATGCCAAGCGCCACCGGCGATAGCGCGAAGCAGAGCGGGTTCAGCCGCCAGGCCGCGACGATCAGGGCCGCGGAGGAAATGGCGACGAACAGGCGCACGGCGCCCGGCGAGATCAGGCCTTGCGGCAACTCCCGGCCCGCGGTCCTGGGATTCGCCGCATCCACGACGCGGTCGACGAGCCGGTTGAACCCCATCGCGGCGCTCCTGGCGCCCGCCATCGCCACGGCAATCCAGAACACCTGGGCAGGGAGGATGTCCACTTCCAACGCCGCCAGCGCTGCGCCGCTGAACGCGAACGGAAGGGCGAATACACTGTGCGAAAATTTGATCATCCGCCCAAAGGTGGCGATCCGTTCTACGAGCATTACGGTCCGGCCTCAAGGAATAAGTAGGATGGAAACAGAACGCGTCGTCGCGTCCGCGCCGGGCGCTCGCCGCGCGATGGCCGGTGGCGTGTGCCGAGGAAATACGGCCGCTTCGAAATGGTTTCCTAATTGCGCCCCAGCGCGGCTTCCACAATCTTATCGATCCGCGCCATGTCGTGGCCCGTCAATTCCACGCCGGACGCATTCACGTTGTCCTCCAGGTGCCCCATTTCGGTGACGCCGGCGATCACGGACGGCACCTGCTCGTTGGCCAGCAGCCAGGCGATGGCGAGTTGGGCGAGTGAAATGCCTTTCGACTCCGCGACCTCCAACAGCCCTTCAACGGCATCCAGGTAGGGTTCGGTCAGAAACTCGGCCTCGTCGCCGTCGTCGATAATCCGCCCCGCCGCCTCTTCCAGCCTTCCCTTGCGGTATCGGCCGGTGAGCAGACCGCTTGCCAGCGGATAATAGGGAATCACCCCCACGCCCGCTCTGGCCGCCGCCTTCAGGACATCCGACGCCCTGCCGCCCTCATCCACCGCCAGCGCAACCTGCTGCACGAGATTGTACCGGTTCTGCACGGCCACGATTCGCCGGGACACGTCCTTGCCCACCTTCCCGAGCGCCGCGACCGCATTCCTCATCTGCTTCGCCGAATGATTGGATACCGCCAGGTAACGCACCTTTCCCTGTGAGACCAGATCGTCGAACGCGCCCCAGGTTTCCTCGATCGGAACCCGGTAGTTCCCGTCGTCGTCGGTGCCGTTCTGGTGCAGATAGAGCAGGTCGATATAATCCGTCTGCAACCGCTCCAGGCACTTGTCCACGCCAAAGTGAATATACGTCCGCGAGGCGCCGAGTTGATTCGGCGTGAAGTCGGCCTGCATGGCGTGCTCCGCGCGCACCGGGTTGTGAATCTTGGTCGCTAAGACGACCTGCTCCCTGACGGAACGCGGACGGGCGGCGAAATAACGTCCCAGCAGACGTTCTGAATTTCCCGATCCCAGGTTGTAGGAACATGCTGTGTCCCAATGAAAGACCCCGAGTTCCAGGGCCCGGTCCAGGACCTCGAACCCCTCGTGATCCCCTATGCGAGATCCATCGTACACCGGATCGCCCCATTTCCACATTCCCAGCCCCACCGCGGACACGAACAGACCGGAGTTTCCGACACGCCGGCACGGCATGCCTCTGAATTCCTCTGACATGTTTCAAACCTCCATTGATTGATGATGCCGGAAAAAAAGAACCTGACGATGCAACCGATCCAAGGTGACTTTGTATCCACCGGATCGCTGATCATGTCGCCGGGCTCCGGGACGTTGCCTGGCCGGTCGACGCTTCCCGGGCCGGCGGACCCTGAGCCGTTACCGTTCCCCCACATTCGGATGTTGAGTGTGCCAGTCCGTTGACTGCTCGTACGCCAGGCCCACGGACAGCAGGGTCGCCTCGTCGTAGAGTCTGCCGATCAGCGTCAATCCCCGGGGCATCCCGTCAACAAATCCACACTTCAGCGTCAGCGCCGGATGCCCGGTCAGATTGGTCATGGTCAGACTCGCGCCGGCCTTGCCGGGTGCGAGCAGCACGTCCCAATTCGCCATGAGTTCCTCGAGGTCCCGAATCATCAGGGAACGCACCTGTTGCGCTCGCAGATACTCCACCGCGGGCACCATCCGGTAGCTGCGAAAAATCGTCGGCCAGGAACTGCCGTCCGCATCGATCATGGAATCCAGTTCGCCCGCTCGGGTCGCGCTGTCGAACGCGGCGGCCGCTTCCACGCACAGCATCATCGAAACGGCTCCGTGGGGACACTCCGGAAGCGCCACCGGCGCAACGCTCATTGCGAGATCCTCAAACTTCCGAAACGCGGCCTGGTAGACCTCCCGCTCCCGGGCTTCGTGTAACGCATCGAATTCCGGCTGTATGAACCCCACTCGCAGGGCCTTCATGTCGGGGGCCGCGGGCCAATTGAACGGCGCGTCGACCACGGAACGGTCTCTCCCGTCCGGTCCGTGGATGGCGCTGAAGACCGCCGCGCAATCTTCAACGCCGCGGCACATGGGGCCCAACTTGTCCATGGTCCAGGCGAGCGACATCGTTCCATATCGGCTCACGCGGCCGTAGGTCGGCCGCAGCCCAGCCACCCCGCAGGTGTGGCTGGGCGAAACGATGGATCCCTGCGTTTCCGAACCGATGCTGAACCCGACGAGGCCGGCGGCGGTCGCGGCGCCCGGACCCGCCGACGATCCACTGGACTGCGTCTCGACGTCCCACGGATTCCGTGTCATTCCCCCGAACCAGTGCGACCCCGTGGCAAGCGCCCCGGTTGAGAGCTTGGCCGCCAGGACCGCGCCCGCATCCCGAAGCCGTTCCACTACGGCCGCGTCGGTTTCGCCGGTTTGTTCCTTGAAGGGGGTGGCGCCCCACGTGGTCCGGATTCCCTTCGTGGCCAGCAGGTCCTTGGCGCCCCACGGAATGCCATGGAGCGGCCCCCTGTATTTTCCGGCCATGATCTCCGCCTCCGCGGCCTTCGCCTGCGCCATGGCCAGGTCTTCGGTGAGCGAAACCACGCAATGCAATTTCTCGCCGAATGCGTCCAGCCGATCCAGGTAGAGCCGGATCAGTTCCACGGGTGACACGGCCCGGGTTTCCACCAATCGGGCGAGCGCGCTCACAGGCAGGAAAGCCAGGTCTTCCGCGGATGCCGGCCTGTCGACCTCCGCGGGATTGAGCCGGAACGCCCGCTGTTCTCCCGATGGCGGCGGTTTTACGCCGGGCAGGAATATCGACGCCGGGCTCACGTTGTAGCCCACGTCGACCTCGCGAAGTTCCCGGTACCGGAGTCGATATTGCTCGACGTCCCGCCGCATTTTCCCGCGCTGTTTTTCGGTAAAACGGATTCCGCTCAGCCGTTCCGACCCCGCGATATCGGCGTCGACGACACTTGCTTCCGCATCCGCGATATCGACCAGCGATACGTGTCGGATCTCTGTATCGATATCCGGGCTGCACCCCTCGCCGATATGTCCATGGGTATAGACCAGACGCGGAACGTCAACCCGGTTGTGTCCCGTTTGCCGTTCCAGGCTGGGCAACCAGTTCGATGCGACCGGTTCTCCCGGCGATATTCCGTAGCCAGAAAATGTCTCCCCGCCGTCCCGCGACGTAAACAGCGCGATCTCGTTGCTGGAATCCGCCCATCCGCCGCCCCGTTGACAGACCACCCCGGCCGCGTATATCACCCCGTCGTGCGCAATGCTGAGCGCGCAAACATCGGACATTTCGCAGGGGCCATAGAGCCGCTCTGCCTCGGGCATCAGCGAAACGACCCGCCAGCCACTCTTGTCCCAGGCATAAAAATACGTCTCCGCAGCGCCGCCGTCTCGGCGATTCAGCGTAAAGCAGGGTGCTCCCCGGCTTTTGCATACGACGTTGCCCATACGGACATCCAGTCCTTCGTCGAACTCGATCACACAGGGGGAGGCCGGCGTTGTGGGCAGGGACAACGCATGTCCGTCCATGGTTTCCCAGGTCTCGCCCCCGTCACCGGAGCGCATCACGCCGAAGCCCCTGCCTCTTGTTTCGCTGTAATCCGCTTCGGTAGCCCTTACGATGTGGTAGGCCAGAACCAGCGTTCCGCTCTTGTCGATGTGAAGCGCGTTCTCGAACTGCGTATATGCCGGCGGCCCCTCCGGGTCCACGAGCTTGGCCGGATCCGTCCATTCCCCGCCCTTTGCTCTTTTCTGATAAACCAGCGACCACGGCCGCTCCCCGGCGAACGACCCCCGGTAACAGGCGTGCAACGTATCGTCCTCGTCGCACACCAGGCTCGGATAGGTCGCCGTTTTCCCCCCGAACGAGGGTTGTTCCACCCACGAGGTTGCGGTATTGGGGCGTCTGCTCACCATATGCCGGACCGGATTGTGATGAGGGCCGAACGCAAGATGCAGTTATCCCCGTGAATCCATCGCAAACGCCGCCCCGGCGTGGTTGTCGTCCCCGGTTCCGACACAGACCGGCCTGCCCCAGCGTCTGGTCCTGTGATGGTAGGTCCGTACGTAGATCTTGCAAATCTGATCCAGCCACGCCACGTGGGTCTTTCCGCCGTGGGTGAGGATCTTGTTGCTCATCGTATACGCGGTGCCCCGCGTTGAGCCCGTTTTGGAGAGTACCTTGTGCTTAATCATGCCTGGCCGTATCGCTCGCGCGTCGTATGAAACAACCGTTATGCATCCATGTCGATTCTTGTTACCCATCCCGATGTCGCGTCGCAATAGAGAAATCCCGTGTGGAAGGCGGAAAGCCCGTGCGGCTCCGGGTCCGGGTGAGGGACCTCGATCCGACCCAGTTCGTTTCCCGCATGCAGATCCAGTTTCACGATCGTCCGCTCCGACGTGTGTACAACCCACACGCCGTCTTCCACGCGCACAACGCCGTGCGCTCTTCCGTACGGAAGGTGAATCACGCGTTGAATGGACCAATCGGAAATCCGCACCTGCGTCAGCGTCTGGTCTTTCAACGTGGTCAGCCACAACGTTCCGGGTTCATACGAATCGTATTCCAGCCCGTGCGTTCCGCCGCCCCCAGGCAACGGCCATCGCCCCTGGGTTTTTCCGGTATCGGGATCCACCCGCAGGATCGCACCCGTCGTCGCGTCGTTGTCACGAGCCGCACGCCACTTCTCCGCAGGACCGTTGGCCGCCAGCCAGAGCGATCCGTCGCCCCAGGCCAGCCCGCTGGTGTTGGACGACTCGGTGGGCACCTCGGAACGCAGCCGCAATATCCCGTATTCATCGGCGTCCGATACTTCCAGCAGCGCCGCGCGATCCGTAACCTGGTCCGCCACCCAGATGCCGCCGCCGGTAACCTGCACGCCGTTCGGCATCGCGTATGGCGCCCTGAACCATCGTTCGATTTTCACTGCCATGTCAGATGCCCCTTGAAGTACGCCGTGAATGCGAGAGGCGCTGCCTATGCAACCTGCCGGCCCGCGGCCTCGAACAGCCGGTACTCCACCCACGCGTGCTCGCAGCAAGGCCCCCGGGAAAACCACACCCGCCCATTCGACGGTTCCAGCACAATGCCGCATATCGTCTGCCCGCATCCGGCCACGCTGTGCCTGCAGATCGAGACGGGGCTGTTGACGTGGTCTCTCAGCGCGGACTTGATCGTCTCGGCATCGGGGTCGGCTGATCCCCGCAGGAGCCGCGTGGCCCGGCCCCAACGTGCGAGGCTCTGCCCTCGCTGATCCCAGGCCCGCCGCTCGAGTGTTTTCAGGCGGTCTGCCAGATAGTGGTTCGAATGCGCCATCGGTCCGTCGAACGGACAGGTGGCCTCGTAGTCCGCTGCCGTGGTTTCCAGGTTGTATATCTCCCCGTGCCGGTCGCACAGAACATAATTCATGCCCGACGCACGGCGGGAGGAGACCACCGCGTCGATTGCGTCTCCGATCCCTGCGGAGGCCAGTATTCGCCGAATGACGAAAGGGTAGGGAACGCCGGGGCCGGCGTCGGCGGGGACGAGGTTGTTGATGACGACGCCGATGCCTTCGCCGTTCAGGCCCGCGCAGCCCAGCATGCCCGCCGTTGTGTACATCAGCGCGTCCGGGCCGTCGCCGGTGATCTTCAGCAGCGCCGCGGAGGCCGAGAAAATCTCCGGCAGGTCGTAATTCTGCCCGATGGCGGCCCCCGCCCCGTCTACGTTGTCCGGAACCATCAACGTCGTACAGCCCGCCTCCACGAAGTTGGGAGAAAGGCAGTCGAAGACGTCCAGGAACCCGTTCAGCGCCAGAATCTCCTCGTACGGTACGCCCGCCCCGATGCCAATTCCCCGTGCCTCTTCGACCAGGTCCGGGGCGTATGCTTCCGCGGGTTTGGCGTAGGTCCCGGTGATTTCAAGAACCCGCGACTTGCTCAACACCGGTACTCGATGGCTGCGGCTCAAATGCTCCAGATACGCAAAATAGGCGGGAAGCAACGCGCGGATCTCTTCCCGAAATACCTCTCCGTGCGCCTGCCCGCGATTCAAGGGCGCTCCTGAAACCTCGAGCAGCGGAATTCCATGGCTCATTGGCGTGCCTCTCATTTACGAAGGCGGCGGCGTAAAAACCGTGAATGGGTCACGATTCGCCGTCTTCTTTGTCTTCGTTCTCCTCGGCATCCCGCGCCTGCAGTTTCCTTGCCGTTTTCGGCGAACCGATGTAGAGGGCGTTATATGCCGCTTCGGAACTGGGAAAGGGGCCTTCGTTTCGGGTGCCGTGCCACTGTAAATTGGTGTACATCGGATTCGTCAGGCCCGTTTCCACCTCTCGTTTCGCAATCCACGCCTCCATGCGGTTTCGCAGCATCCGCACCACCCCGGGTTCCTTTTCTGCAAGATTCACGTTCTCGCCGGGGTCTTCCACCAGGTTGTACAGCTCGACCTCCGGCTTTCCGTGAAAATCCGGCTCCAGCGCCACAATCAGCTTCCATTCCGGCGTGCGCCACCCGTGCTTGCGCATCCAGGTGGCCTCGGTAATGTAGAATTCGGACCGGTTCGATGCCCGTTCTCCTCGAATCAGCGGCAACAGGCTCTCTCCGTCGAACCCGATCTCCGATTCCATTCCCAGAAGCTCCAATACGGTCGGCACAAGATCGGCGTGGTTTGAATATCCCTTCACACGCCGCCCTTCGGACAGCACGCCCTGGAGCCGCAGTATGAGCGGCACATGCAGGGTGCAATCGTACATCCCGTGATGATCGAAATAACAATCGTGATCCGCCAGCGTCTCACCGTGGTCTCCGTTGAATACGACGAGCGTGTCTTCGGCCAGACCCAGTTCCTCCAGGCGCGTGAGGATGCGCTGGATGCAGGCATCCATATACGCGACTTCGCCGTCGTACTGCGCAATCACATAGTCCGCGTCCGTGATGCCGGGCGGCATCCAGCTCAGATGGAAATCCCGAAACGGCTTGAAATTCCGCACCGGGTCCATCGAAGTCCTGGTCGGATCGCAGGGATCGCCGCTGTAGAACATCGTATCGTACGGGGAAGGCGGGAGGTAGGGCGCGTGCGGATCCATATGCCGGAGAAACAGGAAGAACGGTTCGTCAGCCGCCGCCAGCCGCTCCAGTTCCGGAATTGTCACGTCGTTCAGCCATTCGGCCTTTCGCAGGGGCCGTTGCTCCCACGAGCCCCAGGCCTCGTAACCCAGGTACTGGTCGAACCCGCGCGAACTGGGGTTGCCCGTGAACCCGACGCAGGTCGTACTGTAGCCGGCATCGCCCAGAATTTCGGGCAGGCTCGTTACCTCCGGTCTCAACCCGCCCTGGTGGCGTAATGCCACGACCTGGGTTGAAAAACAATCCAGACCCGTCAGCATCGACGCGTAGGCCGACGTGGTTGGAATGTGCGGGCTGTAATTCTTTTCGAACAACACCCCCTGCGCGGCCAGCCTGTCCACGTATGGCGTTGTCAAACGTTCGTACCCGTAACAACTCATGTGGGCCGCCCACAGGCTGTCCACGCCGAAAAACAGCAGATTGGGTTTTTTCACGGTCCTGGAACCCTTTCCGTCTCTGCAAAGGACGGGCGAGAGGGATAGGGTAATCCCCTGATCCCATCGCCCTGCGAGGACTCATCCATTCGACAACGGGAGTTGCACCGGCTGTCCGGTCTCGTAACATTGCAGCGCCGCAAATGCGATTTCGTGCGTCACGATCGCGTCGTCCAGATTACAGTGTGATTCCGTATCTGACTGTATGCATTTCACGAAATGATCCATCTGTCCCTGGAACGGGTGGTGGGACACATCCGCGCTATCCGGCAGAATGGCGGGGATTTCCACCCAGTCGTTCTGCCCCGGATACTTGTGTGACCAGACCTTGTTGTCCTTTACCGTCCCCTTGTTACCGAAGATTTCCACGGGGAACGCGTATGGCATAATGCATCCGTAATTCACGGAGACTTTTCCGACGGCGCCGTTGGAGAACTTCACCAGGGCCACTTCCAGGTCTTCGTATTCCAGGGGCAACCCGTCCACCCATTTGTTGGCCAGATAGTCGAACTCTTTCTTGAGTCCCTTCCGATAGCCTCCGGAATAGGCGAAGACCTCCACGGGCTCGGCCGCCTCGAACTCGCCCCGGGCGGCGAACCAGCGCAGCGAGTCGATCGCATGGCAACCCCCTGTCAGAAAGGCACTCACCCCGGTGTTTGTTTTCCGGGCCTCGTCCCAGCCCGTCCACCAGCTTGCGATATCGTGCTGGTAGTCCGTTTCCACGTAATAGACGTCTCCCAGGGCATCGTCCGCAACCATCGCCTTGACCGTCTCGAACAGCGGATTCCAGCGCAGTACGAAACTCACCACCGTCCGGACGTTCGCCTTGCGCACGGCCTCGCGCATCGCCCTCATCTCGTCCGGACTGTTGGCAATGGGCTTCTCGATGACGATGTGTTTCCCCGCCTCCGCGGCGGCGATGGTATTCCCGGCGTGAAAGCGCTGCGGAGTACATACGCACACGATGTCCACACCGTCGTGCGACAGCGCCTGCTCATAGTTATCGTACAGCCCGATGTCTTCCAGGCCGGCCTCCTCAGCCCGCGTCCGCGCGCTTGACAGTTTACGGCTGGATACCGCCACGACCTCCGTATGTGGATTCTTGGTATAGGCCATGATGTGCTGCGTGGAAACCCAGCCCGCGCCATGAACCAGAACCCCCAGTTTATCGGCCATCTCAACCCCCTTGGAGTGTTTATTGAGTGGCGGGTAACCGGGCTTCTTTTTGGAGTTACCCGCGACCCGGCATTTCGACTACAACCGTGACTGATCGAATAGCGGCACGTGGGACAACGCCGTGTTGCCCACTTCCAGTGAACCTTCTGTCACCGGTCTGTTCTTCTCAACATACGCCATCAGCAGATCGTAGTATTCCAACGCGACGTCTGGATGGGCGTCCACCACATTGTACAGTTCATCGGGATCCGACGTCAGATCGTACAGCTCCGGCGGTGACAGCGCCGGCGGATTCCCGTCCGCCGCCTTGGGGTCGTTTTTCACCCAGGGCGTCTGAAAATTCCAGTTCCGGCCGCGTACGCTGGCATAATTCCCGAATGCGGTAATCACGTGGTCCCGCCCGCCGTCCTTATCCCCCCTGACGTACGGCCAGAGATCCTCTCCGAGGCAGCGATCCGGCGCATCGGTTTCCATCAGCCCCAGGAGTGTCGGCATGAGATCCTGGTGTTGCACAAAGGCATCGACAACGTTGCCGCCAAAGGCGTCCACGTTCGGATGCCGCAGGATCAGGGGCACCTGGGTGCATTGCCAGCGGAGCCGGTCGGGACCCTTATGGAGTTGTCCCTGTTCTCCCATCATCGTGCCGTGATCGGAGAGGAAAACCACGATAGAGTTCTCCAACAGACCGAGTTCCTCCGCGGTCTCCATCAGCCGGCCGAACCACCGGTCAATCAACGCGCACAGGCCACGGTAGTGCGCCCGCACCCGATGCACCTGGTTCTCGCTCATCCCGTCGGTGTTGGCCGGAGGAAATATCCACTCCACGCCGTCGTGGTCGTCCCCCTCGTAATGCTGTTCCACCAGTTCCGGCGGCGCAAACCACGGTTCGTGCGGAAAGAAACACTCCAGCCAGAGCATGAACGGCTGCTGGCCGGCATTCTCTCTTAAGAAATCGATGCCCTTCCGAAGCACCCGCACGCTGCACCAATCGGTCTCGTCTTTCCAATCCCGGCTGTTCATCAGAAACTGCGTCAGCACCGGGGTGGCCCGTCCGGTGGGATCGAACCTTTCAACGGGCACGGCGCTTCGCGGCCCCGCCACCAGGTAGTCCATTTCCTGGCCGCGTTCCCAGTTGAACTGCACGAACCCCCGGTGGAAGTTCTTTCCGGGCTTGAACTGGTGCGGCAAATCGCTGATCAACCCTGTGGTATACCCGCGTTCGACCAGCCACTCCGCCAGCGTCACGTCCTCGTAGAACAGCGGATGCCATCCGGGAAGCTGCACGCGGTCCCCCTTCTGCGGCGCCCACAGAAAGGGGAAAATCGGCCGGCCGGTATAGAGCACCCGGCGCGCGGGCAGCGTGGGCGTGCCCTCCCCGAACGCCGAATTGAACCGCACGCCCTCTGCCGCCAGGCGGTCGATATTGGGCGTTTTGACCGGCGAATCATCCCGATAACAACTCAGATGATCCACTCGAAAGGTGTCGCTGCAAAGGACGATCAGATTCACCAGGGCCTCATTTCACCATGCCTGCTGCAAACGTTCGACGCGCGCGTTTCCCCGGCTTCAGCCGAGCACGTTCTGTCCGGCGATCGTTTCAAACGTGTAATCGGGGACGGGCGTTCCCGGGCTGGCCTTTTGGAGGTCGTGGAGTTCCGCCGTCAATTCGCCGATGCGCCGTTCGGGTTCCATGATTCTATCGTTCGACATGCCGACCCTTTCACGCCTATCCGATGTCCGATCCCGGCACACATGTCATCGTCTTGAATGGCCGCAACTTCCCGCGCCAGGCAAATCCACCGGCGGGGCCCATAACCTAATGCCTGAGCCGAAGCGCCGCAAGCGGAATGAATATCCGCTGGGAAAACATCCCCGGGTCCGACGGTCACACCGGCGCCGTTGATATGGCGTCTATGAAACGGTGTCCGGAGGTAGCGGTTTGGCGCGCGCCAGTTCACGGGAACGACATTGACATCTCGATACGTACGCGATATCTTGAACGAAGCGTTCATTGTCGGTTTTTCAAAACCATGCAATACGGGATCTGACATGCTCCCGAGTGTGCTTCCTCTCAAACCCTATTTCAGAGAAATGATCTGGGGCGGCCGCAGGCTGCGGGACCAGTACGATAAGTCCCTGCCGCGCGGCCGGAATTTCGGCGAATCCTGGGAGGTTTCCGCGTACCCGGGCATGGAAAGCGTCGTTGCGGCAGGTCCATTGTCAGGCCGGTCGCTTCGCGGTCTGGTGGAAACGCACGGCCGCGAGTTGCTTGGCGCGTCGGCATTCGACCGTTACAACGGCGAATTCCCGCTGCTTGTCAAGCTGCTCGACGCGCACCAGGATCTTTCCATTCAGGTCCACCCCGACGATGGATACGCCCGGATGAAGCATCTTGGAAAATTCGGAAAAATGGAGGCCTGGTACGTGCTCCAATCCGATAGCGGGCGCATCGCCTGCGGTCTGAAACCGGGCGTTGACAAATCCGCGTTCGTGGACGCCATCAACGACAACCGCGTCTCGGATGCCGTCGAGTTTTTCGACGCCCGACCGGGCGACGTCGTCTTCATCCCTCCCGGGACGGTCCACGCCCTCTGCGCCGGCGTCATCGTGTACGAGGTCCAGCAATCCAGCGATATCACCTTCCGCATTTACGACTACAACCGGCCGGGGGCCGACGGGAAACCCAGAGAATTGCATATCGAAAGCGCCCTGGACGTCATTGCCTTCGAAGGACCCCACCCGAAGCCCGTCGCCTCGTCCGCGCTGTTCGGCTCACGCCCTGGGCAGACCCTGCTGGTTGAATCCGAACACTTCCGCCTGGAGCGTTTCAGTCCCTCCGAGCGCAGGACCGAACATTTGCCCTGCGCTTCCGTCGCAGCGGTCACATTTATCGAAGGGGACGCCGATGTCCTCGGCGCCAACGAATCTTTCCGCGCCAGGAAGGGCGACACCTTTCTGATTCCAGCGGGGCGCGACTTCGCGGTCGTCCGTCGCGACGAGTCCGCCGCGGAATACCTGGTTGCGTCAATTCCATGAGCCGTCCGCGTTTACGACAAAACAAAGCCCCGGAGAAGCGATTCTCCGGGGCTTTTCGATGCATGTCTTTGTGTGGCCGTCGTCCTACAGCCGCTCTCTCCCGTATTGCTTCATCATGTCTTCCAATCTAGGCATGATTCTTTCCATTTTAGGATGGTCACCAATACCTAAAATAACCACCCTCTTCTCTTTATCACCTTGAACAATAAATGCAATTCGAATACTATCGTTTAATCGGTATTTTAAGACGCCGCCTTGTCGCGCGATATTTTTTCCTGTCAGGGGGATCTTTCCAAGACGTAAATCAGCTAAGAATTCGACATATCGAGTTCGCGTAGGTTTAGTGAATTTCTCTACATCTTTTTTACATTAGAGTCAAAGAAATATATCTTTTTTACGACTGGTAGAAATGCAGTTTCACTGCTACCCACCGTCACTTCCTCCCCTTAGAAACTACTCTACCAGTATAAATTGTGTTTCATCAAGATTATCTGCCTTATGCAATATTGATAAACTCCAACTTACCTCACGTAAGAGTGCTTCAAAAGCTATAAGATTATCATCCACTATTTTGAATTTTTCATGTAATTCAGGATAATTCCGTTTAGCGTCTTCACCTAGACTAATCCAATTGGGTTTTCGTACGGTTCGTCCAAATTGCTCCAAACCTCTAATCGTGCGTTCTACATCTCCATTTGGGCACATTTTAACATAATTTTCAGGCTCTTGCTCGAGCAACTCCAGGAATTCATACCATTCAGCTGTAGTTGCCAATACGACAGCATTAGTCTCCTCCAAGTTACGAAAAGCTTCTTCTTCTGCCGTTTGTTCTTCGTGTTGTTGTATCAGTGCCTTACTTTGTTCAGCTGAATGAAAAATATAAGTTCCCATCTTTCGCGCAACCGGCACTCCCATAACGGCAATACCCATAAACTCATCCTTTGCGAATTATGGAGAAGCTACAAGTAGCGTAGACTCGGCCTTGTTCATTGTTCTTTCTTTTACGACAAGAGCAATATATACCCAATCTTCTTCTTCTTTTCCATTCTTGGGCAGAAAGTAACGTGAAACTACCTCATATATCGTTCGGTTCTTAGGGTCTTTTCGATCAAGACTAGGCAAAACCCAAGGACTAATGATATAATCACCAGTTTTGGGTATATCACCAAGCGCGGTTAAAGTGTACTCTTCAACTAAGTCGATTAACTCCTCTTCATCGTACATATGCAAACGAGATACAATTTCCTTTTCCAAGAGGTCTCCCACACCCGACTCTCCTGCTGAAAGATAAAGCAACCAATCGCAGAGCATATGACAATCGAAGTATAACCGTATAAGATCTCTGACACAATCCGTTTTCCGTCAGAGTAATAATAAGGACAGATTGCTCAGTAAGGAGTTTCACCGGATTCCAAGCGCTGTCCGCTTTGCCCGACGCAATTACCTCAAGCTAGATCACGACTTCCAAGACGAAGTTGCCGCTGATTAAATGCAACTGCTATGTCAACCATAGAAAATACTCGCCCCCGTCACCTGAACCAGACGTTCCAGTTCTTCAGGCGCGTATACGGGGATCGTTGCGCGTTTGAAATCGCCGGTGTTTCTGGTTACGATTCCGTCCGCATTCACGTTCAGGGCTGCATGATACATTACTGCATCCTCGAAGTCCCTGAATTTCGATTCGAGAGCTCCCTCCAGCACGGCCAGGCTTACCGGCGCGACGTCAAACAGGTCTAACATATTTCCGATTTCGCGGCGCGCACGCCGATCTCCAACCGTCCTGCGTGCGAGGCAGTGGACGGTCGT
The DNA here is from genome assembly GCA_965237675.1 of Candidatus Latescibacterota bacterium. Lineage (GTDB taxonomy): Bacteria > Latescibacterota > UBA2968 > UBA2968 > JAAXHE01. The sequence goes on along the minus strand of OZ250150.1, from coordinate 5,452,720 downwards.
CACCGTTGTCGCACAGATGGAGCCCGACAGATCGCCCGCGTCGACACTGGAAAAAAGGCGCGCGGCGATGGCTGAGAACGGCTTACGATCCAGAAGAAGATCCAGTACCACGTTGGTATCGAAGAGGATCTTCACAAGTACTTGTCTTCGAGATACCGCTGATCAGTTTCTGTGTCAGCACCCCGCAACGAGCCCTTCAAAGACCGAACCACGTGTGACATCTCGGCATCCTGATTCTCCCTTCCCAGGAGTGCGAAATAGTCGGCCACAATCCGTGACAGGGACTTTCCGCTGGACCTCGCGAAATCCTTGGCGATGCGGATGAGTTCCTCGTCCATCCGCAGCGTGAGTTTGGTCTGCATGACGATCTCTCGGCTGATGTGACGTATCATTTTCTAAATAATATACGTCAGACGGACGGTTTTGTCAAGATCGCCCGGATGCGGGCTCTTCGAAAAATCAGGGGCGATGCCGCCTCGACCTCGTGAAGGACCTGAAACGCCCGCGCGATACGGGACCGGCTTTTCGCCGGGTGTTTCTCTCGACGGTTTACTCTTCCCCGTCGTAGTATTCCGCGTCTGTGATGCGGCCCAGTTTCCCCGGCGGTCGGATCGCCCACTTGTCGGAATCGGGATAATAGCACGGGTCGCATACGGGATTGTCGGCAATCACGTAGTAGATCAGTTCCTCATCCGCGCTGGGATTGCGGATATGGTGCGCCGTGCCGGGCGGTTGAACGAACACGTCGCCTGCGCCCACCTCGAACGTGCGGTCGTTGCGCCGCACGATGCCCCGTCCGCTGACCACGATGTAGAACTCCCACTGGACCTGGTGCGCGTGGTAGGGGAAGTTGGTCATGCCCGGCTGCAACCGCACCCAATCGACCTCGAACGGCTGCCCCTCAGTCTTCAATGCGCCGGAGACATCCTTCCGCGACACCTGGAATTTTCGTTTGGGTGAATGGCGCGATATCTCTTCGATGTCCGATAAATTGATTTTTTCGATCATATTGCTGTCCCTCCGAATCGTCGTTCGTCGGCGAGCGATAATCTGGATTCTTCAAATTCCCTGCATCCAACCGCCCGCCACCCGTGCCAGTTCCGCCAGCACGGGTTCGTCGGTGTTCCTCCGTTTCAGCACTTTGAATCCGTGATCCGCCGTATCCACCACGTGGAGCGTCGCCCGGTCCAGATTCTCCACCACCGGCTCCAGAAGTTGCAGATCCGCCATCTTGTCCCGCTGGCCCGACAGAAACAGCATGGGCACCGTGACATCATGGAGATGCGTCGCGCGCTCCGTATTCGGCCTGCCCGAGTGCAGGGGAAATGCGAAAAACACGAGGCCCTTCAATCCCTCTATCGGTTCCCGGGCACAGGCCATCGAGACCATGCGCCCGCTCATGGAATGTCCCCCGGCGAACACCGGCAGCCCTCCCGCCTCCTTCATCGCGGTTGCGATCGCGGCGCGCACGGTTGCCAGGCGCACCTTCTCGCCGTCCATGCCGCCGCCCTTCTCGGAATAGGGATAGTTGAAACGAAACGAGGCAACGCCTGCGTCGTTCAACGCATCGCTCAAGTCATGGATAAACGGGTGACGTATGTTGGTGCCCGCTCCATGGCCCAACACCAGTAGCGCTTTCCCGCCGCTGGGCCGCGCGATCAACGCCGACACATCGCCCTTCTCCTCTGTCGCCAGAAATTTCAACGCGACGGGTTCAACGGCCATTTAGTTTCCTCTCCGATTTCTGGTGATTTCGCAACATCTCCGTCCGTTCCTTCCAGAAATCCAACTGTTCTTCGATCGTCATGCCTGCGGTCAGACTTTGGATTCGTTCAGAGCCACGTCGTTTCATTTCAACACAATCAAAGGTCTTCTTCGTTTTCATAGTATATCGTCTTCTGAGAGGAATGGATCGCAATATTCGAGTATCCGTAAAGTGATTAGCGTTCCCACGTAATCCGCGCACTGTCCGGCGTTCCGCAAAGGGGGCCGCCGCGGTCGTCCGTAAGCCTGAGCTTCACGACAATGGGTTCGTCAGCGTCAAGCGCTCGGTCGATCTGCGGCCATTGCAAATGGGTGAGGCGGATCTTCAGCCGCCGGAACATCTCAAATCGATCGGACCGCTTCACGCCCCAGGAGAGATAGAAGAACCGGTCCAGGGGCCTGCCCTGGGCGTACGGACCCAGGAGGTTCGGCGAACCGTCGGGTTTCTTCCGGATCTGGAACTCGGGATAGAACACCGCCCGATGACGGTCCGCGGGAACCTGATCGATAACCTCGGTCCCGCGCTGGATGCCAAGGTAGACAGGCGCCTTTAATTTTGGTTCATGATTGTAAGGGTCTTCGAAACGAAGTCCCGGTAACTGTGAACACATGACTTTCAATTTCAATTGTCTATCGGACATCTTTTTCCATTCAATCCGATGACACCGAGGAAGTCCGCCGGTATCGGCGTTTTACGATAAGCGACCCCTGGCGGATTTACAACCCAAATTTCAACCGCGGCGACTGTCGATTGTTCGCCACATGCGTGCATCGGATTCACATGTCGGCCAGGAGAAACAACTGCTCCCCCGGTCATGAACGGCACGGTCGAAGGGTGAGAAGCAAATTAAGAACAAATATAAATAATTGATATTAATAAAAATATACGCATGATTGCGAAATTTCACCCGCCACGAAACAAAAATTAAGCGAACGCCGTCTCTGCTGGCACCTATAAGGAAAGGGGGAGACGAGCGTTGACCCGTAACAAGTTGTCGCGTGGATTCTTTAACTGTCGTTATGTCGTCAACCAATGCCAGTTCTCCCCTTCCTTCAGGAAGGGGAAAGGGGGTAGGTCTTGCGCTCCGCTGCGCAATCCACTTCTCGTTTCGCACAACGAGTGTCCATTTGCGGACGAGTGATACGGGAAAGTAACTAACACGGCTTACCTCTTCCGTCTCACCGCCTTTTAGCAACGCAGCGAGATGGGATGAATCGGCCTGCCTGTGCGTGTAGTCTCACGCACGCAGACAGGCGGTTGAATGGTGACATATTTCTGGGACGGGACACAAGCCTCCAGTCGTTAAATCGACACCTTATACGAGAATGCCCGGACGGTTAATTCACCCGCGCGGGCATTCTGCATGTGCGACACGTCTCTTCAGGTTCAATTTTTCCGAAATATCTCAAATGGCAATCGCGGGGCTGGTTTGGATCACCCAGCAGAGGTTTTCAGTTTTGCGTTCAGGTATTCCATGGGTTCATCCCCCTTGACGTGGTTGCAGTGACCGTAAAAAAGGTGGAGGTTATCCTTTTCGTGGCTGCCGCCCTTTGATTGTGGCGCGATGCGGTCCGCCGAATTCCTTCTTGAATTATGGAGCCTGGTTTGATATCATTATTACATTCGCATTGTTTCGTGTGGGCAAAAAGCCAGCATGGGATTGGCGGCATCTGGGGAAGAAAAGCGCACATATGAAGTGGGTATCAATCTGGAGCGTCAAGGAAGATGAACGGCTTTGGTTCAGGATTGTTTCCCTGGTGCTATATGTGGTCGGTCTGATTCTTCGAATCTGGGTTTTCCGAGATTGGCAATGGGGCTTTGAGCTTCTGAAAGACCTTATAACCGTAGGAATTCTGGCAGTTACGACGGCATATTTTTTCGTGGAGGTAAAGGATGCAATGGGTGCAATAACTGAGTGGGTAAAGGCGAGAAATCTGAAAAAAGGCTTAGAAAAAGGCCGTCAAGAAGTACGACAACAGGTTGAAAAATGGATTGCCGACGAAGAGGCAAGAGGGACACGATTTCAAACGCCTCCGCCTTTCAATGAAAACGGTGAAACTCCTGCGCAGTAAGATCCGAATATCTTATCCGTTCGCAAACCGTACCGGAGACAACGATACCCATCCGGTCTGCCGTACGGGCGCCTCGCCTTTTTCATCCTCCCTGGAAAATCTCGAAGTCTCGGGTTCAACCGCCATTTGAATGCTTTCCCGGAAAGTTATCGTTACGACGTAACAGAGGGACGCGTCCGGGCTTTACCTATTTCCTGCGCCGAGTTTTGATCGGATTCCCTTTTTTCTGCATCCGCGCCCATGAATCCCGCAGCGTGATCGTCCGGTTGAATACCGGCTTTTCGGGCGTCGAATCCGGGTCCACGCAGAAATAGCCCAGCCGCTCGAACTGGTACCGGCTCCCCGGTTCGGCGCCTTTCAGCCCGGGCTCCACGTAACACTTGGGCCGCACAACCAGCGAATCCGGGTTCAGGGCGCCGGCAAAGTCATCCGTGATCTCCTGCGGGTTCTTGACCCTGAAGAGACGGTCGTACAACCGGACCTCGGCCTCAACGGCGTGTCTGACCGACACCCAGTGCAGGGTGCCGCGTACCCTGCGGCCGTCCGGCGACGACCCGCCGCGGCTTTCCGGATCGAACGTACAGCGCAATTCCACGACGTTTCCATCGTTGTCCTTGACGACCTCCCTGCACGTGACGTAGCAGGCCGCGCGCAGCCGGACCTCCCGTCCCGGAGCGAGGCGGTGGAATCTGCGAGGCGGGTCTTCCATGAAATCCTCCCGCTCGATGTAGATCTCGCGCGAGAACGGCACCGCGCGCGTCCCAGCCGACGGATCCTCCGGATTGATCTGCGCCTCGAACGTCTCTTCCAGATCCTCAGGATAATTTTCGATCACCACCTTGAGCGGATCGATCACCCCCATGACGCGTGGCGACGTCCTGTTCAGATGTTCGCGCACGTACGATTCGAAGAGTTCCATCTCCGCCAGCGTGGACCGCCGGTTCAATCCCGCCCGCCGGATGAAATCCCGGATCGCCTCCGGCGGCACCCCGGCCCGGCGCTTGGCCCTCAGCGTGGGCATGCGAGGATCGTCCCAGCCCGTTACGTGACCCTCTTCCACCAGGGGTCGCAGATGCCGCTTGCTCACCACGGTATACGTCAGATTCAACCGGGAAAATTCGATCTGCCGCGACGGGAAAATCCCCAGTTTCTCGATGTACCAGTCGTAAAGGGGTCGGTGATCGGCGAACTCGATGCTGCACAGCGAATGGGTGACGCCCTCGATGGCGTCCGACTGACCGTGCGCCCAATCGTACGTCGGATAGATGCACCAGGTGTCGCCCGTCCGGTGATGTTCCGCGTGGATAATCCGGTACATCACCGGGTCGCGCATATTGATATTCGGAGACGCCATGTCGATCTTCGCGCGCAGCGTTCGGGTCCCCTCGGCAAATTCACCTGCTTTCATCCGCGCGAACAGGTCCAGGTTCTCCTCGGGCGGCCGGCCGCGATAGGGGCTGTCCTTTCCCGGCGCGTTCAGGGTGCCCCGGTATTCCCGGATTTCCTCAACGCTCAGATCGCACACGTAGGCCTTGCCCTTTTTGATCAACCTGACGGCCAATTCATAAAGATCGCCGAAATAGTCCGACGCGAAATACAGTCGGTCGTCCCAGTCGAACCCCATCCACCTGATATCCTCCTTGATGGATTCGACAAATTCCGTCTCTTCCCGTACCGGATTCGTATCGTCGAAGCGAAGATTGCACACCCCGCCGAAGTCGTCGGCCACGCCGAAATTCAGGCAGAACCCGAAGGCGTTGCCAATATGCATATAACCGTTCGGTTCGGGGGGAAAGCGGGTCATCACACTATCGTACCGGCCGGCTGCCAGGTCCTGCCGGATGGCGTCACGGATGAAATCCGAAGGGGTTTCGTCTTCAACGCCGACGCCGTTGGCGACTGCATCCTTCATCGTCATCACCTCATATCGAAGAATCGATCTCCAGCCATCGAACGCGCCGAAGCGGGCTGCGCCGCATCATTGCAGGCAAGAACACTTCAAAACATCGGGTGACCCGGTTGTGGATCTCCTGAGAATCACAACGCGCATCCAATATAAAACCTCTGGCGTTATGCGACAAGCCTTACGACAGGAATCGTGAAAACAGGAAACGGAACCGCCGTGAGCGCATCAGGGGGAGGGTGCACGCTCAGCATCATCTGCCGTGATCCATTCCGGCGCCGTGAACAGGCTGCTGACCGACTCACCATTGTGAATTCTGCGAATGGCTTCCGCAAGCAGGGGCGCCACGGACAAAGTCGCCAGTTTCGGGTGCGACTGAATCGCCGCGGGCCGGGGGACCGTATCCGTTGTGACCATTTCACGCACTTCGTCGAATGTGCAGAAGCGCTCGAGGGCATCGCCCGTAAAGAGGCCGTGGGTGCAGGCGATGGTGATATGGTTGACCTTCTGATCCTGGAGCCGGCGGATCAATTCGACAATCGTCCCGCCAGTGGCGATCTCGTCGTCCAGGACAATGACCCGTTTTCCGTTGACGTTGCCCACGATCGCGTCGATGACGACCTTCCGGTCGCTGATCCGGCGTTTGCTGCCCGCGGCCACCGGCAATCCCAGCATCCTGGCGAACTGGGCCGCCTCTTTCGCCCTGCCGAGGTCGGGCGATAACACCACGGTATTCTCGAGGTCCCGGCCCTGAAAATGGCCTGCCAGAATGTGCAACGCGTTGAGGTGGTCTACGGGCACACTGAAGAATCCGTGCACCTGGGACGCGTGCAGCGTCATCGTGAGCACGCGCCTGGCGCCGGCGGTGACGAGCAGATCCGCGACCAGCCGTGCGGCGATGGAGATACGAGGGGCGTCCTTTTTGTCCGATCGCGCATATCCGAAATAGGGGATCACGGCCGTCGTGCGAGCAGCCGATGCGCCCCGTGCCGCGTCCAGCATCTGCAGCAATTCCATCAGATGATCGTGAACGGGCATCACAAGGGGTTGTATGAGAAACACGTCGGCTTCCCGGCAGTTGGCTTCCAGTTGCACCTGGATGCAGCCGTTGCTGAACTGGTTCACCGTGCTTCTGCTGCGCGCAACGCCCAGGTTTTCGCAGATGTTATCGGCCAGCTCCGGGTGTGCCGTGCCGCCGAACAACACGATATCACGCATGGGTTGGACTCCGTATCAGGGCCTCGCGCCCGCTGGAGATTGTTTCTCGAGAGAGAGGACTGAATGAGTCAGGGTGATCGAACGTCCGATTCTGCAAAAAGGGGTGACCGTCAGGATCGCTCCGTCATCGATGCGGATCTTATCCCGTCAAGCTCTTCCGCGCTGAAAACTCCGGCTTCGAACAGGTTCAGATATTCTTGCGACACGCTCTGCCCGAAGATCATCGGATCGTCCGTATTGACCGTCACTTCCACGCCCTGATCGAACAACGTGCGGATGGGATGTGACGCCAACGAGTCGGTTGCACCCAGCATGACGTTGCCGGACGGGCAGACGTGCAGGCGAATCCGGTTGTTCGAAAGCCAGCGCATGACGCTCGGGGATTCCGCCGCGGCGATTCCGTGTTGTACTTCGTCCAGCCCGAGTGCTTCCGCGGTTTCCCGCACCCGATCAGCCCCGCCGAATTCACCCACGTGCGCCTTCAGTTTCATCCCGGCCGATCGCGCCTGTCTGTAGAGCGGAAGCACGTCGTCGAGGGAACACGCGTGTTCGTCCCCGTAAATGTCTATGGAGTGGAACAGGCCGGACTCGATTCCGTCACGGGCGCGATTTGCCATCACCCTATCGCCGACGATCTCCCGCGGGATCCCCAGTTCCGGCCTGAGATCGATCCGGTCGCGATTTCGCTCCACCAGGTCCCGGATGAACGACGCAAAACCCGCCAGGCCGGTCTCGAAGTGCCCGGCCGAACGCACGTCGAAACTCATCTCAAGGCGCCGGATGCCGTCTTCTATTGCTTCTTCCACCGCCGCCCGGGACGTGAATTCACACCCTGCCCGGGAGTTGAGATAGGGGTTCAGGGCGCTGCCGGCGTAGTCCATCATCCCTCTCAGACTTCGCATCGGGAAGATCGGTCTCGCCAGCGCGTGCCCGAGCCACCGCTCCACGTTTTCGATCCGCGTTCCAAAGAAGTGATGCCGGTGGTATTCGGCTTTCGGCGCGTGCTTTATCGCGGACAGATCTCCTTCCTCCAAAGCCTGCGCGAACGGTATCGTCATTTCGCCGTCATCAAATATACAATCTACGCTAACCAATTTGATTTTTTATTCCCAGTTTTTTCATTTTTCCATACAGGGTTGATGGCGGCAATCCCAGTAGCGCCGCCACTCCCCTGGCCCCCTTTATCCGCCAGTTGGTGGATTCGACACGCCGAGTATGTGGCGCCGTTCGTGTTCAACCAATGGCACGATTTCGCCGTCTGTTGAAGGGAATGGGAGCTGTCTCTTCGGACCACCGGCACGGACGTCGGTTCGGCGTCCGATGGCGTCGAACAGTCACGGTTTTCATCGAAATTCCACCAGAATGGACTCTATTACCACATTCAGATCACAGGCGCCGGGTTATATTATAATTTTGTTAAAAGGTCTTACCAAATTTCGTGCTCCCGCTACGGGACGCGTGCCAACCTTTATCCATCTGTGTCGGCATGCGCGTCGTCCGAGTCGACCATTGGGAACGGATGTGTTCATGATCAGGAAAGCGGAGCCGGCGCAGGGTTCGTCACCGGAAATCAGGGCGTCCGGGCCGCAGCGCACAACGGTTCCGAAGGAAAATCCGCTGTACGGCCGGAACTAAAAAACCGTCGGCTCCCTGACCGGCCAAAGTCGAAAACCGACGGTTATCCAGGAAGGCGGACACCTTTTTTCACCCGGCACGTCTGTGCAGTGAGACGGGATGCGACCCTCAGTTCCGGAAATTCAAAGAACATTCCTTATTGTGTCAATCGCAGCCAACCAGATTCCAACGTCTCGCGAACCGGGCCGGAGCATCAGATTCCTCGTCGCGGATCGCGACAGCACAGTTTGCAGGCGGCTGCGGAACATCATCCGGCTGGCGTCGGAGACGTGGCGTGTACAGACAACCCGGTTCGGTCGCGAAGCGCTCCAATTCATCCGTACCTCGAATGTCGATATTGACATCCTGAACATCGACCTGCCGGATCTTAACGGTCTGGAAATTCTGCGGACCGTCCGGCAGGAATCCCCGCGCACCGACGTCATCATCCTGATCGACACCGACGCCACCGAGACAGCCGTTGGTGCGATGAAGGCCGGTGCCCGGGATGTCCTCGTCAAACCGGTTGACGAAGATGAACTGTCTGCCTCGATCCACGAATCGCTCGATCGCCTGTACCCTGAACTGGAGACCCTTGCGAGCCGGATGGACGTGTATCTGAAAGAACATGCCTCCAATCCCTCGCTTCGTCGAAGCGATCTGGGCAGGCAATTCAATTTATCGCCTGCATACGTCTCGAAGCTGTTTCGTAACCGGCTTGGTACATCCTTTCGAAATCGCCTGCGGTATCACCGGATCGAGAGGGCCAAGCGCATGCTCAGATTCACGGGCGATCGTATGCACGTCATTGCGGCACAATGCGGCTTCAAGAGTCAAAGTCGATTATCCGAAGCCTTTCGCAAACAGGCGGGAATGACCCCCGGGCAATATCGACAGATTCCACGGGCATATGGGTGCAGATAATGGGTTGATACCGGCCGGACCCGGATTCTGCAATCGAGATACGGCATGTACGCTCGTATCGATATAAGAACAGGACAACACACGACAAGCGTACATTGGCCTGTTTTGTCTTTTCAGGCGAAGGGTATTTGGGGTATGGAAGTCAGTTCGGTTCCTGATCCAACAATTGGCTGAATGCCTCGAGACCGGATACCTGGACCGCCGCGCGGTCCAACTCCTTGAGACGTTGCACGTCGTCAATACCCGCAATCCGATCAGCCAGGAGATGCGACGAAGTGAGATCGAATCCCAGGGACGGCGATAACTTACGACCCTGGCAGAAAGATTCTGGCTGCCCCCCAGGGATTCGAACCCCGATACTACGGTCCAGAGCCGCATGTCTTGCCATTAGACGAGGGGGCAGCCACATCGGTTGTACGCATCGTTAACTTATCGAGGATTGGTCTCCTTATGTCCCAGTCTTTCCAGGCCGGTTTTCATTCGCCGGATGCACGTGTCTCGACCCAGCACGGCCATCATTTCAAACAGCCCCGGGCCGATGCCTGTGCCGCTGAGCACGAGGCGTGTGGGGTGGATCAGCTTTCCGGTAGAGATGCCCAGTTGCCCTGAGAGCGTGCGCGTGGCGCCTTCAATCGCCCGCTCGTCGAAATCGGCCAGCGCCTCCAGCCTCTCGATCAATGCCTCGAGCCGCGGCGGGCTATCGGCCTTCCAGTGCTTTTTGCGGGCTTTATCCTCGTAGACTTCCGGATCGTTGAAAAAATACCCGTAATTCAAAAAATCCCGCGCCGTATGAATGCGCGGCCGCATCAGTTTCACCGCCTTAAGCAGACCCGCCTTCCGGGTTTTCGCATCGTCGGCCAATATCCAGCCGGCGTCGATCCACCGAATAACAGCCATCTCCAGGAGTTCGGAAGCCGGTTTCGCCCGCAAGTGCTCCCCGTTCAGCCATTCCAGCTTTCGATCGTCGAACTCCGCATTCTTCTTGAGCATCCCCTCGACGGAAAACGCCTCAATCAGTTCCTCGCGTGTGAACACCTCCCGGCCATCTTTCGGCGCCCAACCCTGAAGCGCCAGGAAATTAAACAACGCTTCGGGCAGATAGCCCCGCTGCCGGTATTCGGTGACGGTCGTTGCGCCCAGGCGTTTGCTCAGCTTCCTCCCATCGGGTCCCATAAGCAATGTCGTGTGCGCGTACGCGGGGAACGCCCATCCCAGAGCCTGAAAAAGCATCACCTGCTTGGGCGCATTGGACAGATGCTCAGCGCCCCGAATCACCAGGGTCACTCCCAGATCATGATCGTCGACAACCACCGCCAGGTGGTAAATGGGCGATCCGTCCGCCCGGAGGATGATGAAGTCCTCAACCTCGCGGTTGTCCCATCGTTGCGTGCCCCTGATGGGATCCTGCCAGACCGTCTCGCCAGGAGGGACCTTGAAGCGCACCGTCTTCGGCCGGCCTTCGGCTTCAAAAGCCGCACACTGTTCGGGTGTAATCTCACGGTTGTACCTGACCCGCCGCCCCTCGGCCTGCGCCCGGTGCTGCATGGCGCGCACCTCTTCCGGGGTCTCGTAGGCATAATAAGCGTGTCCGATTTCCAGAAGCCGGTCTACAGCCTCTCGGTGCGCTCCGGCATTGTGCGACTGGATGATCGGCTCGCCGTCGAAGCCGATGCCGAGCCAATCCAGACTGTCCAGAATCGTCTTCAGAGAGGCTTCGGTTGACCGTTCACGGTCGGTATCTTCAACGCGGAGATGCAGCCGGCCGCCATAGTGACGCGCGTAAAGGTAATTGAACAGCGCCGTCCGGGCGTTGCCAACGTGAAATCCGCCCGTGGGCGAAGGCGCAAAACGCAAGACCGTGTCGGACATCGAAGATCAACGTATGATATCAGCTGTCGACTGACCGCTGATGGGTGGGGGGGTCGGGGGGTTGGTGAGCGCTTGTTTTTTTGGCGGAGAGGGAGGGATTCGAACCCTCGGTAGAGAATGAACCCTACAACGGCTTAGCAGGCCGCCCTGTTCAGCCAGCTCCAGCACCTCTCCGGATCATGAATTCTTCGGTACCTATACTACCAAAACAGCCCGACAAAATCAAGGAAAAACCGGCAGCGCAACATCGATACCGATGCTCCGTTTTTCCGTTATTCTGTTGGAAGAGGGCACAACGCACGCCGACCCGCGGGACTACGGCCTCCTTACTTTCCTGGAGGCTTTGCCGGGAGACAACACACGGGTCGTTTGACGTTTCTGGCGGTGGGGGTGGGATTCGAACCCACGGATCCGGTAAGGATCAACGGTTTTCAAGACCGCCACGTTCGACCACTCCGTCACCCCACCGTCACAACCGATACGGGCCTGACATCTACTGCGATCCTACGGGAAAATTACAGAAAACGGGCGTTCTCTGTCAAGACATTTGTCTCTCGAAACGGCTGGCGCGCGGCCGTCCTGACGTCGACGGTTTCGGCTTTGCGGATCGTCTTTTTTCACCGGTTTCACCGGTTCAAAATTGCGGTTGCGTCACTCAGGCGATTCCTGTATTATTAGGCAAGTTTGAGGCGTTCTCGAGTGTCCGGATTGCTGCACGCTTTCGCAGCCGCCTGCCTTGCCTGCGGCAGCAGGCAGGCGCGAAGACTGCTGGGGGTTTTAAGACAGCTTCTCACGGAGGCCTGGTGGCGCAAGTCCACGCCCCGCTTGTTACCGGCGCGCAGATGGCCCGAATCGATCGCAGAGCCATCGAGCGCGGGGTTTCCGGCATCCAACTGATGGAACGCGCCGGGCGCTGCGGCGCACGCGTGCTTCGAGAACTTGTGGACGGGTTTCCGGGCAGAAGGATCGTTGTCCTGTGCGGCAAAGGCAACAACGGCGGCGACGGGTTCGTTATCGCAGATCTCGCCGCATCCGCGGGCGCTTACGTTTCGGCTTTTCTGTTGGCAACGGAAGACCAGGTCAAGGGCGATGCGCGCCACCACCTGGACCGCTCCCGTAAAAACGGTCTCCGCATCGAAGAAATCCGGGATCCCAATGATCTGGGACGGATCAGGCGCGCACTTTCCGGCGCGTCTGCTGCGGTAGATGCCCTGCTCGGAACCGGAATTCGGGGCGGTCCCCGCGGGCTTGTCGCTGGCGCAATCGATACGCTACGGGACGTTGCCTGTCCCATCCTGGCCGTCGATATTCCGTCGGGCCTGGATGCGGACAACGGCCGTGCGGACGGCACCTGCGCGGCTGCTGCTTGCACGGTTACGTTCGGACAGCCCAAAATCGGCCAGTTTCGCTATCCGGGTCGTTCCCTCTGCGGAACCCTTTATTGCGCGGACATCGGTCTGCCGCAGGCAGCCGTCGACGGCGAAAACGTCAATGTCCAACTTATTGCCGCGCACGGGGGCGCGCCACTTCTGCCCCGAAGACGGCCCGACGCCCACAAGGGAGAATGCGGCCGGGTGGTCATTCTCGCCGGCTCAATGGGTTTCACGGGCGCGGCGGCGCTTTCGGCGCAGGGGGCGCTCAGATCCGGCGCCGGCCTGGTCCAGGTCGGCGTGCCGGAAAGCCTGAACGATATTCTGGAGGTCAAGCTCACGGAGGCGATGACCCATCCGCTTCCGGAGGTCCGAAAACCCCGCTGCCTGGCCCTTCGCGCCCGCGGTGAAATTCAGAGACTGGTTTCATCGGCCGACTGCGTTGCGCTCGGGCCTGGCCTGGGCACCCACCGGGAAACCGTGCAACTGGTCCGGCGGATCGTATACGATATCCAGGCGCCGCTCGTTCTGGACGCCGATGCCATCAACGCCCTCGCCGGAGCGGCGGACAACCTGAAAATGCGGTCCGCGCCAACCGTTGTCACGCCGCACCCGGGGGAATTCGCCCGTCTCACCGGTGTCGGTAACGAGGCCATTCGTTCCGATCCCATCGGTTCGGCGCAGACGCTGGCCCGGTCTGCCGACGTCATCGTGATCCTTAAGGGTGCGCCCACCGTTGTGGCCGTACCCAACGGCCGGACATATGTCAATCCCAGCGGCAACGCCGGCATGGCCTCGGGCGGTTCCGGAGACGTTCTCACCGGGATTCTTGCCGCCCTGATCGGGCAGGGCGTGGACCCCGAAACGGCGGCCTGCCTGGGCGTATACATGCACGGCCTCGCCGGGGATCTGTGCGCGGAACCCACGGGCGAAACCGGGCTCCTTGCAGGGGACGTCGCGGCCACGCTGCCACGCGCGCATCGCGCTGTGGCAACAGGCATCGATCGGAATCGGTACATTCGATTTTATCCTTCAAATTGAGAACCGTACCCATGCCGGATATCCGCGAAAGCATCGACGAGATGATTGAAGAGTCCTATCTCCTCGGTCTCACGGAAGGTGAAATCAGAGCGGATATGGAACGCTTCGTGAGCATCTGCGGCAGGGTGATCCGAGAGAACGTGCACGACAGGAAACAAACCCGAAGACTCACCGAACAACTGGCCAGAGCCAGGGCGCTCAGCCTGGTTGAAGACGCTTCCGGATCCAGGGACGACACGGATCTTCTCATCCCCAACGAAGACACGCGCACGCCGCCCCAGGGGCGGTACGCCGAAAGGGCGGCCCGCAACAAGCGCCTCATCCTCCGGGTCATCCGGGAGTGCGATCCGAAACTGGAGCAACTCATCGAACAGGAGCGGTTTTCGGCGGGGCTCCCGGAACCGTCCGGTCCTTCTATGCCCATTGGCGGCAACTCACCCGGTAACAGGGTAAGGGATCTCTTGCTGAAAACCTGTTTTGCCGCCACGCTGCTCTTCATCCTTCTGCTGGTCTACCTGGTTCTGCTGCAAAATGTCTGAACCTTGTGTCCTGTCCCAAAAATACCTCACCATTCGTCAGCCGATTCATCCCGTCTCGCTGCGTTGCCCTCGCTCGCCGACCTTGCGCAGGTCGCCTGCGCTCAGGCGCCTTGCGAGCCGGGCGACTCGGCGGCCGAATTTCGGCAACTTATTTCCGGAACAGGACACTAGACCGCCATACGGTTCCGCCCTGCCTGCGATCAGCCTCCCTTTTCAAGGACAGCCGCAGGTGTTTTTTTGAGCCCCGGTGATACCGGGGCCCATCGATGATATTCACATCCTCACCCTGAACCCTCGACTCCCGATTCAAGTATGCCCAGACGCAACGACATCCAGAAAATCATGCTCATCGGTTCCGGGCCCATCGTCATCGGCCAGGCCTGTGAATTCGACTACTCCGGCACACAGGCCTGCAAAGCGCTCAAGGAAGAGGGTTATACGGTGGTTCTGTTGAACAGCAATCCGGCCACAATTATGACCGATCCGGAAATGGCGGACAGGACCTACGTGGAACCGGTTGCACCCGAAGTCTGCGCCGCCATTATCGAACGGGAGCGCCCCGACGCGCTTCTTCCCACGCTTGGCGGGCAAACGGGACTGAACGTGGCCATGGATCTCTACAACAGCGGTGTTCTCGAGAAATTCAACGTGGAGATGATAGGGGCAAAGGCCGAGGCCATCGAAAAGGCCGAAAACAGGGAACGCTTCCAGGAGGCGATGGCCCGGATTGGCGTCGATTTCCCGAAAGGGAGATTTGCGCGCAGCCCGGAAGAAGCCCGCGAAGTGATTGCCGAAATCGGCTATCCCGCCATCATCCGCCCGTCTTACACGCTCGGGGGTACTGGCGGCGGGACGGCCTATAACGCGGAAGAATATGACCACCTCACGGTTCGTGGGATGGAACTATCGCCCACCACCGAGATCCTGGTCGAAGAATCCATCATCGGGTGGAAAGAGTTCGAACTGGAAGTGATGCGCGACCTGAAGGACAACGTGGTCATTATCTGCTCCATTGAGAACTTCGATCCCATGGGAATACATACCGGTGACTCCATTACCGTGGCGCCGGCGCAGACCCTTACCGACAAAGAGTACCAGGCGATGCGGGATGCTTCGATTGCCGTCATCCGAGAAATCGGCGTCGAAACGGGCGGATCCAATATTCAGTTCGCGTTGAATCCTCGGGATGGACGCATCGTCATCATCGAAATGAACCCCAGGGTGTCCCGGAGTTCCGCCCTGGCCTCGAAGGCCACGGGGTTCCCTATCGCCAAGATCGCCGCCAAACTCGCCATCGGATACACACTGGATGAGATCCGGAACGACATCACCCGGGAAACGCCCGCCTCTTTCGAACCGACCATCGACTACTGTGTGGTCAAGATTCCGCGGTGGACCTTCGAAAAGTTCCCGCAGGCCGAAGACCTGCTGGGCACTCAGATGAAGTCCGTTGGGGAAACCATGGCCATCGGGCGGACGTTTAAAGAGGCCTTTCAGAAGGGACTTCGTTCCCTCGAAATTGGCCGTGCCGGTTTCGGAGCCGACGGGAAAGATCTGGCAATCCCGCCACTGAACCGCGCCGTCGTTGAACACCGGCTGCGCGTGCCAAATTCCCAAAGACTCTTCTATATCAAGGCCGCACTGGAAGCGGGCTGGCCCGTGTCCGAACTTTACGACCTGACCGGAATCGACCCCTGGTTCCTTGAGAACCTGAGGCAGATCACCGAATTCGAAAGGGAACTCGCGGGCCTCGTCGCGTAATTTCAAACGTACGAGTGGGTCTCGTAGCCGTTATGCACAATAAACAAAACACCCTCGACGACTTGCGCGCCCGGATCGGCCGTCGAGACCTCGTCAAGGCCAAACAATACGGCTTCAGCGACCGGCAGCTTGCCCATTTATGGAAGACCAGCGAATGGACCGTCCGTGCCCTGCGAAAAGAACTGAATATTCATGCCGTTTACAAAACCATCGATACCTGCGCCGCCGAATTCGAAGCGTATACGCCATACCACTATTCCACTTACGAAGACGAAAACGAGGCCATCCGCTCGGACCGGCACAAAATTATGATCCTGGGCGGCGGCCCGAACCGTATCGGTCAGGGCATCGAGTTCGACTATTGCTGCGTGCACGCGGCTTTCGCGCTCAAGGAAGACGGTTACGAGACCATTATGGTCAATTCCAACCCGGAAACCGTCAGCACCGACTACGATACGTCCGACAAACTCTATTTCGAGCCGCTCACGGCCGAAGACGTACTCAATATCACGAACCTGGAGCAGCCCGATGGCGTGATCGTTCAGCTTGGCGGGCAAACTCCGCTGAACCTTGCCCGCGACCTGGAACGCGGCGGCGCGAAAATCATCGGGACGTCTCCGGACAGCATCGATCTGGCCGAAGACCGAAGGCGTTTTGGCGCGCTTATCAGGCAACTCGGCATTTCCCAGCCCGAAAACGGAACCGCCACCAGCGCGGACGAAGCCGTGGCGGTGGCCGACGCCATCGGATATCCGGTGCTTGTCCGACCCTCGTACGTCCTGGGCGGGCGCGCCATGGTGATCGTCTACGAACGGAATGCGCTTCTCAGCTATATGGAGAAAGCCATACAGGCCTCACCCGAGCATCCCATCCTCATCGACCGTTTTCTCGAAGACGCGCAAGAGTTCGACGTTGACGCCGTGGCGGACGATACGACAGTGGTGATCGGCGGGATCATGCAGCACATCGAAAGCGCCGGCGTACACTCGGGCGATAGCGCCTGCGTGCTGCCGCCCTACGATATCTCCGCGGAACACCTCGATGAACTCCGTTCCCACACCCATGCGCTGGCCCGCGCCCTGAACGTGGTGGGGTTGATGAACGTGCAATTCGCCCTTCAGGACAATCAGGTCTACATTCTCGAAGTCAACCCGCGTGCCTCCCGTACGGTGCCCTTTGTCTCGAAGACGATCGGCGTTCCCCTCGCGAAAGTGGCCGCGCGCGCCATGGTCGGCCGGTCCCTGAAGGAACAGGGGTTGACCGGTGAAATCACATTCGATCACATCGCCGTCAAGGAGGCCGTTCTACCCTTCGCCAAGTTCCCGGGCGTAGATACCCTGCTGGGGCCCGAAATGAAGTCCACGGGCGAAGTGATGGGCATCGACACGGACTTCGGACTCAGCTTTCACAAGGCGCAGCTCGGCGCGGGGGTGCGGCTGCCCACGTCCGGCGCCGTTTTCATCTCGGTCAACGACCGGGACAAAGATGCCGTGATACCCGTTGCCCGGCGGTTGTCCGAGCTTGGTTTTCGGATTGTCGCGACCCGCGGCACCCACGCCCGGCTGAAGGCGCACAATATTCTTGCCGAGTCCATTCTCAAAATCCAGCAGGGACGCCCCAATATTCTGGACGCCATAAAAAACCGGGCGATTGTCCTCATGGTCAACACCCCGGCGGGCGAAGCCGCGCAGGCGGACGATCATAGGATCCGCCAGGCAACGCTGCAATACGGCATCCCTTACACGACCACTCTGGCCGGCGCGTCGGCCGCGGTCTCCGGCATTGAATCCATCAAGAGAAACGGCGCGGTCAGGATTCGTTCCCTCCAGGAATTCCATCAAAAGGAGGCGCACGGCGACCCATGAAATCGAACCGGACATTTCTACTCGCGTGGATCATCCTGCTTGCCGGAACGCTGGTTTCGGGGTGTGTGTATTACAACACATTTTATAACGCCCGAAAACAGTACCAGGAAGCCGAACGCAAGCGGGAGGAGGCCGAGAACGTGGCCGCCACCGGCAGGACGAGCCGCCAGAGGGTCTTCCGGTACCGCGATTTCTACATGCGGGCTATTCGCAAGGCGTCTTTTGTCCTCGACCGGCACCCCGACAGCAAGTGGGTGGTCGACAGCCTGCTGCTCATCGGCAAGGCGTTTTACTGGCGTGACAGCTACGGCGACGCCCTGGTCAAATTCCAGGAACTCCAGGACAACTTTCCGCAAAGCCTGTTGCTCAACGAAGCCCTGTACTGGAAGGGGCTTACGTTATGGGCGGCCGGAAGACCCGAGGAAGCGCGGCCGGTACTGGCCGGTGTGGGTGAGAACGCGGATCCGCGTTTTTCGGCAAAAGCACGGCTTGCCCTGGCCGAATTGGAAGCCGAAGCGGGCGACCACGCCGCTGCCATCAACGCGTACCAACAGCTGCTCAGAGGCAAACCCGGGGGGCTCGCTACCAAGATATGGGAGGGCATCGGGAACGCCAGATTTCACCTGGAACAGCACGAAGAAGCCCTGCTGGCCTATCGACGCGTTCTGAAATCAAAACCGAAAAACAAGATCAATTACCAGACCCGCCTTCAGATCGGCCGCATTCTGGAGCTTCAGGGAAAGCTGGACGAAGTCCTTGAGGAATACAACCGTATTCTGAAGATCAAGAGTCTGAAGTCCTACGAGTCCGACGTTCACCTCAAACGGGCGAATGTCTATCGACTCATGGGCAGACTGGATATCGCCGACCAGATCTATTATGAGATCATCGAGAACAACCCGAAGACCGAGCATAGCGCCGAAGCCTACTATCGCCTGGCGACGGTGGCGCAGAGGGTCCACAGAAATATGGAAAAGGCGAAAGAGCTTTTCGCCAACGCCCGAAAAGAAAAACCCGGATCCGACGCGGGCAGGGCGGCGAGGGACCGGGAAAAGGACCTGGGCAAACTGGAGCGCTACCAGAAGGCGGCCGCCAAAGGCAAAAAAAAGGGCCTGAAAGCCCTTTTCAATGTGGCCGAAATGTATTTGTTTAACTTCTCCGAACCCGATTCCGCTCTCGCCACTTATCGCAGAGCCTACGAGATCGCCGACAGCCTGGATGTCGAACTGGCGCCCAAGGCCCTCTATGCCATCGCCCTCATCTACGCGGACAGCCTGAAAAACCCGGATGCGGCCGAAGAGACGTTCCGGCAACTGATCGACGCGTATCCGGTCAACCCGTACGCCGTGGATGCCCGCCAACGTCTGACGCAAACCCGTGAGGACGATGCCGGGGCGGAGGCCCGGTTTCGCCAGGCCGAAGCGCTGAATAGCGGGGCGGCGGCCCCATCCGGCTATCTGGAGATACTGAAACAGTTGCCATTGGAATACCCGAACAGCCCCTTTGCGGCCAAAGCCCTTTACATGATCGCCTGGACCTATGCGAACCGTCTGGAGAACCCCGATACCGCCCGGGTCTATTACCAGCGGCTCGTAGACACTTATCCCCACACCGAATTCGCGGATATCGCGTCGGGAAGCCTCAAGGGCGATTTTCTGAAAGCCATCGCGCAATCCGATCCGGACGCGCAATCCTCCGGCGGAACCGACGGAACGACGCCTTCCGACCGGAGAAACGAAACACACCAGCGGGATTCCGAAAGCCCTAAAAAGAAATAGTCAACGGGTCGAGCCTCCCCGTTCCTCTGTCTGATTCCGAGTGCCTGCGTAACACGTTCGTCCAATGATTTCACAATTTTACCAGGAAAACGCCGAAGTCTGCTCCAACGAGCAGATTGCTCGAAACGTCTACCTCATGCGCCTGCGGGCGCCGCGAATTGCCCGGGCATGTCGCCCGGCCCAGTTCATCCAGATCCGGACCGACGCGCTCCAGGCGCCGTTTTTGCGCCGACCCTTCAGCGCGCTCTACACGGACCCCGAAGCGGGATGGTTGGAGATCGTCTACGACGCAATCGGGGAAGGCACCCGACGGATGGCAGGGGCCGTGGCCGGTCAGCATCTGGATCTGCTCGGCCCGCTCGGTCGACCCTTTGTCCCGCCCGACACCGGCCGTGTCCTGCTGGTCGCCGGCGGGGTCGGTCTGGTTCCCCTCGCCTTTATGGCCTGGTTCCTTAAAGAGCGTCGCGCTGAAATGGTCTTTCTGATGGGGGCCGCCAGCAAAGCGAGGATGCCCGACATGGATCGTATGATTCCCGCCGATTTGCATCGGGGGTTGGCGACCGACGACGGCAGCCTGGGGCACAGAGGCCCAGTGACGGACCTGATTTCGAAGCAGGTTCTATCCGACCGAACCGTGGTCCTGACCTGTGGCCCCCACGCGATGATGGCGCGGGTCGCCGAGATCGCGGCTGAACACGATTTGCCCTGCTTCGCGTCCCTGGAAAACCATATGGCCTGCGGATTCGGCGCTTGTGTCGGCTGTGTGGTGCAATACCGGGATGCGGACCGGGAAGACCACCGTTACCGGCGGGTCTGCGTTGAAGGACCGGTGGTGAATGCCCACGCGATCGTCTGGTAGCCGGTTCCCGGCCTTCCGGGCAGGGAAGCCGTGCGGCGCCAGGCGATGCTCCATTCGAATTCCCAACCCAAAACCACCATGGACCTATCGACGCACATCGGTGGCGGTCTGAGCATCAGGAACCCCGTCATGATGGCCTCGGGCACCATCGGTCACGGCGCCGAATATGCGGGCATGTTTGACTTCGCCCGCGTCGGCGGGGTGGTCACCAAAACCATCACCTATAACCCCCGCGCCGGCAACAGCGCCCCCCGCACCGCGGAAACCCCCTCCGGGATGCTCAATTCCATCGGACTTACCAACCCCGGACTGGAAGGATTCATTTCGGAGAAGGTGCCGGCGCTGCAGGCGCTGCCGACCACGCGGGTCGTCAGCATCGCCGGCACCTCGAACGATGAGTTCGCCGAGATGGCCCTGCGCTTCAACGACATATCGGACATCGACGCCCTGGAATTGAACATCTCGTCTCCCAATATGAAGGACGGCGGCCAACTCTTCGGGTGTCGTGAGCAGGCCGCACACGACGTAACCGCAGCGGTCAAGTCCGTCTCCGGACTTCCCGTCATCGTCAAGCTCACGCCCAACGTAACCGACATCGCCGCCGTGGCGCGGGCAGTGGAAGAAGGCGGCGCGGACGGTATCGCGCTGATCAACACCCTGCTGGGCCTGGCCGTGGACATCGGCTCCCGGCGTCCCGTTCTGGGCAATATCACCGGTGGCCTGTCCGGCCCCGCCATCAAGCCGGTTGCGCTTGCAATGGTCTGGAAGGTCGCGAACGCGGTCTCGATCCCGATTGTCGGCATGGGCGGCATTTCGACAGCTCAGGATGCAATCGAATTTCTCATTGTCGGCGCATCCGCCATTCAGGTTGGAACCACCACCTTCATCAACCCATGGGCCGCCCTGGAGATTGTCGATGGCATTGCCGGTTACTGCAGCAGCCAACGGATCGGCCGCATATCGGACCTTGTGGGGTCGTTTGACACGGGGCCGCGGATTTGACCGTGCTGCAATTCGTATCCTGTTAATCGTTGCGGTCGGCCTTACTTCAGGCTGTTTCTCGCGACCCCGGTATCGTTCCGCGCCACCCCGAACCGACGCCGAAAAAAAGACAATCAATCCCCCCGTGATTTCCACCGATGACGCCCACCAGGTTGGCCTTGCCTCCTTTTATGCGCACAAATTCCACGGCCGTCCCACTGCCAGCGGTGAGATCTTCAATATGTACGGTCTCACCGCCGCACACCGCGAACTTCCGCTGGGTACCGTCATCCACGTAACCCATCTGGGCAACGGAAGGAGCGTTCAGGTGAAGGTCAACGACCGGGGTCCCTTTGTGAAAGGGCGGATTCTCGACCTTTCCCTGGGCGCCGCCCGTCGTCTGGACATGGTCGAAGCGGGTATCGCCCGGGTCAAGATTCGTATTGTCAAGGCCATCGAATAACAGTGCGGTGACGCTGCGGTGGTGTTGCCGCGGGTCACGGCGGGATTTTAACGCTCGCGGCTGGATTCCTGCGCGGAAAGGGTGCGGAAAGCAAACTGCGCGATGAAGTCGATGCCGAGCAACCGGCCCAAAACGCGCCAGTTTTCCACGTCCACGGCGGTCAGCCCGGGGCCGCCCCCCTCCAACACCAATGTGCCGATATAAATGCGGGAGCCATCCGGCGACACCCCGATCGTCGACGCGGCGTCGCCAACCCTCAGCTGTTTGGAAATGAGATTGCGCTGCACGTCGATAGCCACCAGGAATCCGCCGGACCGGGTTCCGCTCGAAGCCACGTAGAGCGTCTGGCCATCCGGTGAAAACGCCAGTCCCCGCGCGGAATTTCCACTCAGCTGTATACCCCCCGCGACCTGATCCGAATCCAGATCCAGAACCGAAACAATACCGCGGTCGATGTTGGTCACATACGCCCGCCCGCCATCCGTCGCAATGCCGACCTCACCCGGGATGGCCCCGATAATGATGTCGCCCACCTTTTCCCTGAGGTCCGTGTCGATGACCGAAATGTCACGGCTGTCGGCGTTTGCCACGTAGAGTTTCTTTCCGTCAGGCAGAATTGCTACGTCAATCGGTCGCTGTCCGACGGAAATCGTGTCGACGGGTTCCCGCGCCTCCAGGTCCAGCACCACCAGCCGATCGTGCCGTTCTTCCGTCACGTATGCGAACCTTTCGTCGGGGCTCAAGACAACCCGCCCCTGTGATTCCGTCGGGATCGAAAACCGCGCCTGAAGATCCGCATCCAGGGCGAAGAGTCCGAAGCCTTCCGAGACGTAGAGCGTCCGTTCATCCGCCGAAACCGCAATACCGGTAGGTCCACGGAGCCTCACATAGTCGGTAAGCAAATAGGATTCCGAGTGGAAGACCGCCGCGGCCCCCACCACGGGATCAAGTACGTAAACGGCGTATCGGACCGGTACCCCGGCTTCCGCATGGCGGGTGCCGTACGCGGCCCCGAACGCGACAAAATCCGAAAAATCAATAGCGCCGTCGCCATTCAGATCCATCCTGGCGTCGTATTCCGGTTCGCCTTCCTGGGCGTTGAAGCGGCGGGCGAATAACAGAAAATCCGAGAATCCGACAACACCGTCTTCGTCAAAATCCGGCGCAAGCGGACCCTCAGACCCTAGTGTTACGGGGCCTTCGGGTTGCCAGAGCAGCTTCGGATTCTGCGCATGCGCCGGGAACACGGAGACGCTTAAAAGAAAAACGAACGACACCAATCGGTTGAAATTCGTAGTCATGAGCCATCCTTTTCTGAAGGCGCACGGGCCTTCCTGGAAATTCGCCAGTGGGCGCTCGTTCCTGGTGTCCCGTCCCGGAAGTATGTCGCCATTCTTCCCTGTCTGCGTTGTGTTCGTTGCGTCCGTTGTCTGCGCTGCTTGCGCTGAGCTTGTCGAAGCGAGCTTTTGAAGCGCGCTCGCCGACCTTGTCCGGGTCGCAGGCGCCTTGCGAGCCGGGCGACTCGTGGGCCGAATTTCGGCAATTAATTTCCAGGGCAGAACAATTGTCGCTGCCGTCAGCCGGCCAGTGCCGCCCGCGCCACCCGGAGCATGTTTCCACCCAGGATCTTTCGGATATCCGAATCGGAATAACCGCGTTGGACCATACCCACCGTAAAAAGCGGCCAGTTGGTCCACGCCAGACTCTTCACCATGTGGTTCTGCCGCCAGTGGACGTCAAACGCATCCGGCGGCCAGAACGCCGCCCAGCGCGGACGCCTGCGCGAACGGGGCGCTTTCCTCCTTTCCGCGGCGGACGCTCGGGAGGCATAGGCCGTATCCGTCCCGATGGTCACATGATCGGCGCCGTACGTTCTGACCATATAATCGATATGGTCCAGCAGCGCCTGTATGTCTCCACTTCGCCCCAGGAATGCCGGAATGCAGCAGATGCCCACGTAACCGCCCGAATCCACGATCGCCCGGATCACGTTGTCCGGTTTGCACCGAATGTGTTCGTTCACCGTACAGCAGCCCGAATGGCTGGCCACCATCGGAACCGAAGACGCCCTGGCCGCCTCGAGGCTTGTCTGCCAGCCGGCGTGCGCCACATCCACGATGACGCCGACCCGGTTCATCTCTGCCACGACCGTTCTGCCGAAGTCGCTCAACCCCGCGTTGGCCGGTTCGGCACACCCGTCTCCCAGCATATTGCGCCGGTTGTACGTCAGATGCATGATCCGAACCCCCAGTTGAAAGAAAATTCGAATGTACCTCAGTTCCTCCTCCACCGACACCCAGTCCTGGGAAAGCGGGACGCCGTTTCCGCTCATATAAAAACACTGTCTGCCCTGTTCTTTGGCGGCCTCGATATCCGCCGGCGTGGTTGCCCGCAGGAGGAACTCCCGCATGACGTCGGCCACATGGGTGAACCGGGCGAGACGTTTTATCAGCCGTATAGGCGCCTGTCCCTCCTCGCCCGCGTTCTGCACGATGCAGGTCACGCCTCCCGACCGCCACGCTTCCTGAAACTCCGCGCGCTCTCCCGGGTCGGTCGCGCACCGGGTCATCGACATATCCTCGTTCATATCGTTCAACTCTGCTTCCGATGCACCGCCTTCGGCGGCGGCGGCCATCGCGTCTCCATCAATGGCGGCCCGGGGTGCGAATCCGTAGGTGTCACACACAATGGAATCCGCGTGCAGGGCCAACCCGTGTTCCAGATCCGTCTCTCGCGGCTGCAATATCCGGAGCGCGACCTGTCGCGCCTCCTCAATTTTCTCATTCATCTCACATCCCCTGTCCGTAAGTGCCTCATTGGCCACCGAATGCGCGATCCCGAAGGAAATATACGACAACGCCCGCACACGATCAACGACGAGATTTCAGAAACCCGTAACACCGGATCCTGTGGAAACCGAAATCCTGCGGCCGAGCGGCCGTCGCCGATATTGCGGATTCCCAAAAAATCCTTGCATCTTTCAAATTTTCTCATACCTTTATATGTTTCGATCCGAAGGTCCCGTCGGAAGAGAGGGCCTGAGATTCCCGCGCCGTGCGCGCCGGGCGAGAGCGCGGGGATTCTGAGCGAACATCGCCGGAAAAGGAGCATTAGAGAAGCCGCATGACCGAACCTCGAAATGTGCATGAAATGGACGCCGAATACGTTGCGGACCGTTCCAGCGACGAATTTGCCGCGATGCTCGACCGAGAACCCGATCAGGCGCCCGAGCCGATACTTTCGTTGGGCCAGCGGCTCTCGGGTCGCATCCAGACCATCGATGACACCTCTGTGTTTATAGACTACGGAGGCCGGAGCGAGGCCGTTGTCGACATCCAGGAACTCAGAGACGAACACGGTGAGGTCTCCTGCCAGGTTGGCGATAACATCGAAGCCTTTGTCGCATCGGTGGAAAACGAAGTCCGATTGACCCTGTCCCGGCGCACGGGCAACATTCAGATATTGCGTCAGGCCTACGAAAACAAGATACCTGTCGACGGGCGGGTGACCGGGTTCAACTCCGGCGGTCTGGTTGTCAACCTCGGCGGCCGGCGGGCTTTCTGTCCGGTTTCCCAGATCGATACGGGTTACAGCAAAGACCTGGCCTCCTACGCCGGCCAGACCCATACGTTCATAGTTGTCGAATTCCGAGGTCGGGGCCGCAACATTGTGCTTTCGCGTCGCGCCCATCTCGAAGCCGAGGCCGCACGCCGTGCAAACGAACTGCGCGAAAAACTCCTCGAGGGCGCCGAGGTCACAGGCAAGATCACCCGACTGGAGCGATTCGGCGTCTTTGTCGATCTCGGCGGTGTGGAGGGGCTGGTCCACATATCTGAAATCGCCCACAACCGGGTCGGACATCCGAAAGACGTACTCCGGTCCGGAGACGAAGTCAACGTGAAGATTCTCGAACTCAAAGACCTGGGTGGAGACAAGGAACGGATCTCGCTCTCCATAAAAGCCCTCCTGCCCGACCCCTGGGACGGTGTGATCGAAAAAGTTCAGGAGGGGGAGGTCATCACCGGGAAAGTCGTCTCCGTTCAGCAATTCGGCGCCTTTGTCGAAGTCGCTCCGGGTGTGGAAGGCCTGGTTCACGTCTCCCAACTCGCCCGAAGCCGCGTGGCGCGGCCCGCCGACGCCGTTTCGGTCGGACAGGAAGTTCGCGCCCGAATCCGGAAAATCGACCGCGAGAAAAAACGCATCTCCCTTTCCATACGCGACGTGCAGGAAGAAGAAAAGAAAGCGGTTGAAGTCAAAGAAATCGAAACGTTCAAGACCAAGGAAAACACGTCCGATAACAAATCTGAAAGCATCATGGCCGACGCCCTCCGCCGAGCCGGGCTGCTATAGAGGCGGGTCTCAGGATCTGGCATCCGGGCCTGTTTCAAGAAACCGGGCGGGCAAAGACGGCTCCGAATTCCGACATGTCTCCCTATAACACCAATCCTGAAGCCCTCCTGAAGGAAGTGCGATTTCACCCCTTTCGCGGCGGGGGCCCGGGCGGCCAGCACCGCAACAAGGTCGAAAGCGCAGTCAGGCTGGTACACATTCCCACCGGTATCATGGTCGTTGCGTCCGAACATCGCCTTCAGGGCCGCAACAAGGACCTTGCCCTCCAGCGTCTCCGGCAGAAACTCATCGGGTTGAACCACACAGGCAAGTCCCGCATTCCCACCAGACCCTCGCGTGCGTCCAGGGCGAGACGCCTGGAACAGAAACGCAGCGTGTCGCGTAAGAAGGCGTTGCGCCGCGTCGCGGGAAGGTCCCATCTGTAACCCTTCGCACGAGGGGATGGGTCAACCTCCCCCCTGTACCATTTTGCGCCCGCCGGATCCGTGGTCAGTATTCGAACGCGTGCTCGATTTTCACCGGCACACCGATATTTTCGACGGTAGGGCTGAATCATATAGGGGGTAGGCGCGTCCTATGGTCAGGGGTTGTATCGGCCGTCACAATTGGATAGTGCGGTAATCTATTTCCGGGACAGGACACAAGGGGTCAACGGAGCATCTTCTCAATGAACAACAGATCTTCCCTTCTGTCACGCATTTCCGTCAATCGTCCGGTGACGATAACGGTGTGTCTGGCGGCTCTGCTCGTGATGGGTGCGGTGGCGTATTCCCGGATCGCAGTGAAGATGATGCCCGCCGGATTTGATCCGCCCTTTTTGTGGTTGAGCGTCCGGTATCCCGGCTCAAATGCCACGCCTCAAGAGGTCGAGCAACAGATTACACGCCCCCTGGAGGAGCGGTTGCGGACGATCAGGGGAATCAAACAGGTCCGGACGTACACGGACAGCCGTGGGGTCGGCGCCCCGCTTCGGTTTCAGCAGGATGCCGACATGACTCTGGCGTACAACCAGTTGAGGGATCAGCTGGACCGGCTTAAACCGGAACTTCCCGACGAGGTGCGAGATCGTGTTTTCGTGTGGAAATACAACGACGAAGACCGGCCAATTATGTGGTTCGGAGCGGCCCTGGATTCCACAATTACCGACGTATACGGTTTTCTGGAAACCCATGTGCAACGACCCCTGGAACGAATCGAAGGGGTGGCCAGGGTGGAACTCTGGGGTGCGGACCCTAAAGAGGTGATGATCGAGATCAATCGGGAGCAACTGCAGGCGCGCGGCGTGAACGTCTATGAGATGGTTCAGAGTCTGCAGAACGACAATTTTGCGCTTAAGAGCGGTTACGTGAACGAGGGAGACACGAAATTCTACGTCAGGTCTCTGGCGCGATACCGCAGTCTGGACGAAATCCGCAATATCCCGCTCGATACCCGCGAGGGGGGTGTGAGGTTGCGGGAGGTGGCCGACGTCGTATACGATATCCCGGCTCGAAGCTGGTATCAGAGAATCGATGGGCAGCCGGCCTCTTCGATCGGGATCAAGGCCGAGTCGGGAGCCGACATCGCCACAGTATGCGAACGTGTGTCGGCAGCTCTGGGGGAGATCGAGACCGCGTCGGGCGCGGCCGGAAAAGTGCGGTTCAACGTGTTTTTCAACCAGGGCCAATTTATCCGCCAGTCCGTTGCCAATTTGAGGAATACGGGACTCTGGGGCGGGTTGTTTGCCGCCCTGATTCTGCTGTTCTTCCTGCGGGTCATCAGAATGACGGCCATCATTACGCTGTCGATCCCGTTGTGCGCGATGATGACCCTTACGGTGCTCTATTTCGCGGGGTGGTCCCTGAATATCATGACGATGATGGGTCTGATGGTGGGTGTGGGTATGGTTGTGGACAATGCGGTCGTGATTCTGGAGAATATATATCGGTGGCGAGAGAAGGGTGAGCCGCCTAAGCAGGCGGCCGTCGTGGGCGCCAGCGAAGTCGCCATGGCGATATCCATGGCGACGCTGACCACGGTTGTGGTCTTTTTGCCGCTGATGCTGATGACCGGCAATGTGGGGATGACGTTCTATCTGTCCAGAATGGGTGTCCCCGTAATCGTGATGCTGGTGGGATCGTTGTTTGTGGCCCTGCTGATCATCCCGCTTGCCTCGGTGCGGTTCGGGGGCAGTCGGGTGAAGCCGGACTCGAAGTCGATCGGGTGGGCTCGGAGGGTTTACGGCCGCGCGTTGAAATGGGCACTGAGTCACCGGCGCGACGCGATATTGGTTTTGCTGGCGCTGTTCGCGACCATTTTGATTCCGTCAAACAACATGAAACGCTCGGATTCTTCCCGTGGAAACATCAACGATATCGATATCTATGTTCGAACGCCCCGCGACTTTTCAACGATTGAGACCTTTGAATTGATGAACGAGGTTGAGGATTTTCTGAACTCGAAGCGGGAAGTGTACGGCATCAGAACCGTCCGGTCCTGGTTCCGAAAGACCCGGGGAAATTTCGAGATCTACCTGGATACGAATCCCAACGAAGCGTGGTGGTATGTCGCGTACAAGAACCTGAGGTCGGGTCTGGGGGTTCCGGTGGATAAAACGATGGCCCGCACCGAGGTCATAAAGGACCTGAAACATAACATCCCCAAGTACGTGGGCGTGCGGATCGGCGTGGAGAGCCGTGGCAGCGGGGGCGGCGATCCTTCGGTTTCGGTGTATCTCTACGGAGACGACACCGAAGTTCTGGCCGGACTCGTCACGGAAGTCGAGCGCCGGCTGGGGGCGATACCCTCCGCGGTGAGCGTGGATTCCGACCTGGAACGTTCCAGCGACGAGGCGCAGGTCCATATCAACCGGGAGCGGGCGAGACGTTACGGGATTTCTCCGCAGGTTGTCGCCCGCACGCTCGCTTTTTCGATGCAGGGTGTGAGCCTGCCCAGGTTCCAGACCGGAGAGCGGGAGGTGGATACCCGCCTATACCTCGAAGAGGCGGATCGGCAGACCCTTCATCACCTCAAGGGGTTTATGTTCAGATCGGCGTCGGGAGAAGAGATTCCGCTCTCCGAACTGGCAAGCGTCAAGGTAACGCGGGGTCGCGGGAGAATTCGACGTGAAGACGGCAAGACCCGTCTGCGGGTGAAGGTGTTTACGACCAAGGACGATTTAAAGAGTCTCTACGCCGATATCGATCGGGCGATGGAGGGATTCGGGATGCCGCGGGGATATTCGTGGAACAAAGGAGAACGATTCACAAGATTCCGCGAGTCCGGCGATGAGACAATGTTTGCGGTGGTGATGGCCGTTACGTGCGTCTTTCTGCTGATGGGGGTGTTGTTCGAGTCTGTGATTCTTCCGTTTTCGGTGTTGTTTTCCATTCCGTTTTCGTTTCTGGGGGTTTACTGGACGCTCTACCTGACCGGTACGCCGATGGACATGATGGCCAACATCGGTATGATCGTACTGATCGGAGTCGTGGTCAACAACGCTATTGTGCTGGTGGATATGATTAACCGGTTGCGCGTGGAGGGCATGGGGCGGACCGAGGCGATTCTCGAGGCCGGTCACAATCGGTTCCGGCCCATTCTGATGACCACGTTTACCACGGTGTTCGGTCTGGTGCCAATGGCGTTGGGCAATACCAATCTAATCGGGATTCCCTATTCGCCGCTCGGTCGAACCCTGATGGGCGGGTTGTTTGTCTCCACGTTTCTGACCCTGCTGCTTGTGCCGATATTCTATACGCTGCTGGACGATCTGCGGACGTTTTTGCAGAGGATTGTAAGAGCCACGTTCTTCCGGCAGGCCGCCTACGATCAATCGGCGGACGACTGATTGAGGAGCAGTTCGCCGGGGGACCGTTCGAAGGGTGGTCATTGTATCGGTTTTTCCCGGACGATTTCAAGGCCGGAGGTGGCGCCCTCCGGTCTTTTTTTGTCCATGTCGCGGATGGACCAGGGTTGAAGTGGTTAGTGTTGTACGTTATATTGGGAGGGTTGATTTTCAGTCCCGGTGGACAAAATGGCGGCCGCCAGGATGCCTTTCGCATCGACGGTTCCGGCCTTACTTTTTTCGGTGCGAAACCGTAATTCTCTGGCCGCTGCAAGGAGCATCCGTGAATTTCAGGCCGTGTATCGATCTGC
Organism: Candidatus Latescibacterota bacterium; assembly: GCA_965237675.1. Classification (GTDB taxonomy): domain Bacteria; phylum Latescibacterota; class UBA2968; order UBA2968; genus JAAXHE01. The sequence goes on along the minus strand of OZ250150.1, from coordinate 5,422,214 downwards.
GTGGCGGGCGCGTGGTCCAAATTGTTGGCGGGTCTCTACGCGACGGCGCCACGCCGGCGACGAACTTCGAGACAGGCCGGCTCCCGGCCGACTACGCGAGGATGTACAGGGCGGACATCCTGCCGGCAGGGCACGTTATCATGCTGGGCCCGGGCAATGAGACGGCCGCGCTGTCCGCGCTGTCCGCCTATCCCGGCGGTCTCCGTGTGGGAGGCGGTATCGGGCCCGTAAACGCGCACCGATATCTGGATGCCGGTGCCAGCCACGTGATCGTCACATCGTATGTGTTTCGGGATGGACGGGTGGATACCGAACGGCTGGACCGGATGGTCCGTTCCGTCGATCGGGAGCGTCTGGTGCTGGATCTGAGCTGCCGGAGGCGCGGAGGTGCGTATCTAGTGGTGACCGATCTGTGGCGGAAGTTTACCCGCGTTCAGGTGAACGCGCCAACGCTGAACTGGCTTTCGGAATTCTGCGATGGGTTCCTGGTGCACGGGGTGGACGTAGAGGGTAGACGGACGGGGATTGAAGATTCGCTGGTGGAATTGCTGGGCGCCGAGTCGCCAATAGACGTGACGTACGCAGGCGGCGTGAGGCGCCTGGAAGACCTGGACCGCGTCGAGAAACTGGGGATGGGGCGCGTGGGACTGACGATCGGCAGCGCGCTGGATATTTTCGGTGGAGACGTGCCCTATGCGGAGGTGGTGGCCTGGCAGCGACGACGTGAGCGGCAAGGGTGAGACCTTCCACCTGCGGTCCGGATTTCGTTGCCGCTCCCAGGGCGCGCAAGCCGGCTGCTGTTTCCCGGGGAGAATCCCGTGACGACATTTCGGGAATTGGGTGAATTTGAATTTATCGAGCGGATCGCGGCCGCCGGATTGGAGGGGTCCGCTGACGTGGTGTGTGGGATTGGGGATGACTGCGCAGTATTGGGGCGCGGAAACGATCGGGTGCGGCTCATTACGTCTGATCTGATGGTGGAAGGCGTGCATTTTGTGGTTGAGGCTTCCGATGCCCGGTGGCTCGGGCACAAGCTGCTGGCAGTGAACCTGTCGGATATCGCGGCGATGGGCGGGGAACCTCGAGAGGCGCTGGTTTCCGTGGCGGTTTCCCCCGACTTCGACGTTGGCTATATGGAACGCGTATACGATGGATTGCGCGCGTGCGCGACCCGTTTCGGCGTGAACGTCGTGGGGGGCGACACAACGCGGAGTACCGGGCCGCTGGTGATGAATCTGACGCTGACCGGCGAGATGGATCAGGACCGGGTGTGCTACCGGTCGGGCGCACGCCCCGGCGACCTGATCTACGTGTCGGGCACCCTCGGGGATTCCGCGGCCGGATTGGAACTGGCGTTGGGGAATACGGTCGGGCTTTCGAGGGAAGACCGTGAGTTTCTCCTGGGCAGGCACCACCGGCCGGAGCCCCGGGTGGCGTTGGGCCAGGTGCTGTCGGCGTCGGGCGACGTGACCGCGATGCTGGATCTTTCGGACGGGATGGGTTCCGACTTGCGGCACATTTGCAGGCAGAGCGGGGTCTCCGCGGTGATCGGCGAAACGACGATACCTGTTTCACCGGCGCTCCGGCGATTCTGTGCACTTGCGGATATCGGAACCCGGGATCTGGCGATTTCAGGTGGAGAGGATTACGAACTGCTGTTCACGGTGGCGCCCGGACGGAGAAATGACATCCAGGCCCTCGCGGGCGAGTCGGGGGTTATCCGGATCGGTCGAATCGAGGCTGGAGACGGACGCATTTATCTGGAAGACGCGAAGGGTGCGAGGATGGAGCTGGCGGCGCACGGATTCGACCATTTTTCACCTCGCCATGCCCGTGGAACGATTTTCTGAAAGCCCTTTCCACGTTATCAGAAGGACCAGGGCCGGTAAAAACATGTCCCGAATTCTCGAGTCGAATAGAAAGGTCCGCCTGACCGTGCCCGTCACCGGCATGAGTTGTGCCGCCTGTGCGGCACGGATCCAGGGGGAATTGCAGCAGATGGGCGGCGTCAGCGAAGCGGTCGTCAACTTTGCGACGGAGGAGGCCACCGTGCTGATCGAGTCCGATCGGGCCGTCGTGCACCAGCTGGTTGGGAGAATCGAGAGCCTCGGCTACGGACTGCGTACCGAAGAAACGAAGCTTGCCATTCGCGACATGACCTGCGCCGCCTGCGTCTCCCGTATCGAAAATGCATTAACCGGCGTTCCCGGCGTTCTCGATGCCGCGGTCAACCTTGCGACCCGCCAGGCCACCGTGCGCCATCTCCATGTCGACGCGTCCCTGCTGACACGGGCGGTGACCGATGCCGGGTACGGCGCAATGGTCGCCGAAAAAGATCCGATCGAGGACAACGGCGAACCCACGGAACAAAGGTCGGAACGCCGTTCGGTGCGCGTTCGTTTCATCGTTGCGGCCGTGCTGTCAACGCTCCTGATGAGCGTGGGCATGCTGCACAAAACCCACGCCGGACCGTTCGCCACGCAGGAGGTTCACCTGCTTCTCTTCCTCCTGGCGACTCCCGTGCAATTCTGGTGTGGCTGGCGTTTTCTCAGAGGGTTCTGGATCGGCCTGCGTCACGGGGCTGCCGACATGAACAGCCTCATTGCCGTGGGTACGCTTGCGGCCTATGGATACAGCGTCGCTGGCGTTTTCTTTCCCCAGTCTGTCTCCGAAGGGGGCCAGCCCGTTAACGTCTACTTCGACACGGCTGCCATGATTGTCACCCTCATCCTTCTGGGCCGGTTGCTGGAAATCCGGTCCAGGAGCCGCACCACCGAAGCGATCCGAAAATTGATGGATCTTCGCCCGCAGACCGCCTGCGTGATTCGCGATGACAAAGAATCGCTGGTTCCTGTAGACGATGTCATCGCAGGCGACCTCATTCGCATTCGGCCGGGGGGCAGAATTCCGGTGGACGGCGTTGTACGGGAGGGGCAATCGAGCGTCGACGAATCCGCGATTACCGGTGAAAGCATGCCCGTTGAAAAGGGTACCGGGAGCCAGGTTCTGGGGGCAACCCTCAACAAGACCGGGAGTTTCACCTTTGAAGCTTTACAGGTTGGCGCCGAGACGGTGCATGCCCGGATCGTCCGGATGGTGCGCGAAGCCCAGGGCTCGCGCGCGCCCGTCCAGCGCCTTGCAGACCGCGTTGCCGGTATCTTTGTGCCGGTGGTCTTCGGAGTTTCCCTCCTTACATTCGCCCTCTGGTGGGTCAACGGGCCTGAGGCCGGCGCCCCCATCGCGCTGCTCAATGCCGTAGCGGTTCTCATTATCGCATGTCCGTGCGCACTCGGGCTGGCCACACCCACGGCCATACTGGTCGGCACCGGCCGGGCGGCTGAATTGGGGATCCTTATCAAGGGCGGCGCCGTCCTTGAAACCGTCCACCGGCTCGACACGATTGTCCTGGACAAAACCGGCACCCTCACAACCGGCCGACCCGCCGTTACGGATCTCATCACCGCGGGTGCGTACACGGAGCCGGAACTGCTCCAATTGGCTGCGGCCGTCGAACAGGGTTCCGAACACCCCCTGGGAGAGGCGATCCGAAACGCGGCCCGGAATTCCGGGCGGTCAATTGGAGACTCCATGGAATTCGAAGCCCTGCCAGGTCAGGGCGTACGCGCAAAAAAGGCCGGTCGCACCATCCTTCTTGGCAACCGGCGACTGATGGAAAGCCAGACAACGGTATCTAATGACCTGGATGCGCGGGCGGCGCGTCTTGAAGCCAGCGGCAAAACGGTCCTGTTTGTCGCCATAGACAACAACGTGGAGGGTCTCATCGGCGTCGCGGACATCCTGAAGCCGGATGTCGTCGGCGCCGTGTCCGATCTCAAGTCACTGGACCTGGACGTCATCCTCCTCACGGGAGACAACGCAAGAACCGCCGGAGCCATCGCGGAAGAGGCGGGCATCGCGCAGGTCATTGCCGAGGTCATGCCCGAAGAGAAAGCCGCCCGCATCAAAGCACTGCAAACCGAGCATCTTGTGGCCATGGTCGGGGATGGCGTCAACGACGCGCCTGCCCTGGCGACCGCCGATGTTGGCATTGCCGTTGGCACCGGCACGGCCGTCGCCATGGAAAGCGCGGACATCACCCTCATGTCCGGTAGCCTGTCCGGAATAGAAACCGCCATCCGCCTATCGGGCCGGACCATGCGCACGATCCGCCAGAACTTGTTCTGGGCGTTTGTCTACAACGTCCTGCTGATTCCCGTAGCCGCTCTCGGCCTGCTCAACCCGCTCGGTGGGCCCATGGTGGCAGCCGGCGCGATGGCCCTGAGTTCCGTCTCGGTTATCTCGAATTCACTCCGTATCAGGGGATTCACGCGATAGCAGTCCGTTGAAGGCGTCGGACTCGCTCCATTTCCGGGCACTCATCGCCGTTTCCTGGCATACGCCAGTATTCCGTTAACGAGCCGCTCCGCGTTGTGCTCTCTGTCCTTATGGTACCGAAGCTGATAGGCGTCGTTCTTGTCGTGGACGTTGTGAATCTCAACCAGAATCTCGGCGTGGGCCAGATTATTCCGCAATACCCCCAGGCTCCGACCCCGAACCTTCGCGGGCAGGTCCGGACGGTTCAGGGCTGAACGCATGATGCGGGCGAAAGTTCTGGAACGCCTGTCAACCTTTCCACGCCGTTTCAGATAGATCGCCAGCGGTCCCCTGGACCGTCGGGGGTTGTTATCTGCGTGCAGTGAGATAAACAGACTCCTGCCCCTGCGCGCCCTTTTGAAGAACCGGTTCGCAACCCGAACGCGCTGTGAGAGATTGGCGCTCCTGGGTCGCACCCGATCCGAATTTCTCCGGTTGTACCGCTCATCGTTATAGACTTCGTTCTTTTCGTGAACGAACGTAATGCTGGCCCGCAGATTATCCCGAATCAGGTGATTGGGACTGATCACCGTTAATGCCACCTCCGCGCCCAGGAGCCGTAGCTTCCGGTACACTCGCAGTGCAATATCGTATACATATTCGTCTTCAACGACGTAAACTCGCCTGTTTTTGCCCGTTGTATTGGAAACGATCGCTCCCGGATCGATCCCCCCGTGCCCCGGGTCGAGCACAATCCGCCAGCCTTTGAGCGGCTGCCGCCTCTCCCTGGGGGCCCGGGCCAGAATCTCGACGTCAAAAGCGCGCAACAGGGTCTGAGCCCGCCGATAATCCACGCTTGGGGCGGAACGCGCGGCTTCGGAATAGTTCCGATGCCTTTGCCTTTCCGCTGATGGTTTTCGCCAGTAGTACGGGCCGTTCCGCGCGTCAAATTTGACAATTCGCGGACCCACGCGCAGCACCTGCCCCGGATAGACGTTATTTGTGCGCAGCTTGTTGATTCGCTTGATTTCCCGGATGCTCGTCTGGAACTGCCTGGCAATGGACCACAGAGAGTCGCCCTTCCGAACCTTGTAAACCAGCGAGAGTCCGGAAAGGGGGCTTGCGAGCAACATGACCAGGCAGAGTACAGCGCACAGCAGGCGCAAATGTCGATAGTTTTCCATAGTTGCCGTTCTGAACGGAAGCTCGAATAAACCGGCGAACACACCTGTCATGCCCTCCTTAGAGAGCACATCAGATATTACGCCATTTGTCCAAAAAAAACAAGTCGGCTCCGTCCCGAAACCCGTGAACAACGCCTGCCCAATCCGGTTGTTTTCGCCTTGCGTATGGCGTTTTTCACCAATAGCCATTGACAACCCCGTATCTGTGGTCAGGATAAAATGAGTAAATACCGACACTTATTAACAACGTGATTTTTTCTTGTCATACCGGTACGGTCCTTGCGTTCTAAAATCGGCAGAACCGTGGATAAGAAACGAAAAAGGAATTTTCCACCCTGCTGGATTCAGATGCCCACCGTAACGAGGAGCACGACCATGGCCAAAGGGATTTTTTCCAGAATGGCGGACATTATCAAGGCCAACATCAACGATCTGTTAAATCGCGCCGAAGATCCGGAAAAGATGATCCGGCAGATGATTCTCGAAATGGAAGAGGCCGTCAACAAAGCGACTGCATCCGTCGGGACCGCCGTTGCCAACGAAAAACGCCTGGAACGTCAGTTTCTGGAAAAGACGGGCCAGATCGCGGCCTGGCAGAAAAAGGCCGAACTGGCCGTGGAAACCGGGGAAGACGACCTCGCCCGGCGCGCGCTGGAACGAAAGGCCGCCCTCGAGAAAGCCGCCCGGGACCTGGAAGTCGCCTTCGACGAAAGCCACAAGACCTCCGACCAACTCAAGAAACAGCTGATGCAGCTCAAATCCAAACTGGATGAAGCACGCACAAGCCAGGGCGCCCTCATCGCGCGGCGCCGGGCCGCCCAGGCGCGAAAGCAGATCGCCCAGGGCCTGTCGGGCATCGGCGATGACGCGTTTTCCAGCTTCGAACGCTTTCGCAGCAGGGTAGAAAACGAAGAAGCGGAGGCCCACGCCCACGCTGAAATAGCAGGTGAGGACCCCTCGCTCGAAGACTCGTTCCAAAAGCTGGAACGCCGGAACTCCGTGGAAGAGGAACTTGAGGCTCTGAAGAACAAACTACGAAAATCCGATGCGTGAATTCCGAAAAATCCTGGACGTCGTCGCGTACGAATGTGAGAAAGCCCTGCGTGACACAAAAGCGGCCTGGCGCGTTGTCCGGCCAGCTCGATCCACCTGGCAACGACCGTACACGATTCCGGACACGCGACCGCGCCGCACGCCAATCCGAATCTCCGATCTGGCCACTGACGGGAGTTGCGCCATGCGATACGCCCTCGCATACTTTCTGAAAGCGACAGCAATTTTCTGGGGATTCGCCGGCCTGATCGCCCCCGTTTTTTCCGGTTTCCAACCGTCCGGCTTCAGCCTGAACCCGCTCCGTTTCAGCATCGGCCTTGCCCTTGTTGCCACCGCGCTGGTCTTCTGGCTGGCCGGACGCATGGTCCACCAATCGGCGGAACGTAAGCGGTACGCGCAATATCAACATCGTCTGCTGCGACTCGCACGCGAAAAGGGCGGAAGCCTCACGGTTCTGGAGGCCGCTGCCGACGGCAGAATGACGGTCGAAAAAGCGGACGAGATCCTGGGCGCATTGGCCGCCGCCGGCAGTGCCGAAGTGCGCGTTTCCGAATCCGGCCTTGTCGTCTATCACTTTCCTGAAATTGAACGCTATGACGAAAAGTACCGGGCCAAGCCGGTGGATGAACTCTGATTCTTGAGACTTGCGGGAGGGATGTCATGTTTGAAGTCGGTATTACAATCGCACTCATTATCCTGGCATGGGCGGTCCTGAAATCTGTAGATCGGCGGACAAAGGGATCCGTTCCCGGCAAAGCCGAAGAGCGTCTGAACGCACGACTGGACGACCTCGACCGGCGTCTCACGGATATTCAGGAAGTCATGATCGCCATCGACGAAAAGCTGAATCGCCAGGGCACGGTAGGGGCGTCGTGATATCCATTGACGACAGGCTGAACCGGTTGAAGGGAAACAAAGTCGCAGGCTGATCAGCATTGGGACCGGCTAACGCCGGCGCAATCCAGCGTTAATGAGGTCTCTGGGTCTCTCTCGAATCTCACGTTCGAATCCGGACAGGGACCTTCATCGAATACAACACCTGGAAGATAGAAAGGACAGACCCATGCTCGCGAAGATCCTTGGTATCATACTCATTGCCATCGGCGCATACTTCGGTATTTTCGAAGCGATCAAGTTGATCGGCGTGTCCCTGGAAGTCCTGTTTTTACTCCTGAAACTGCTGGTTTCGGTCGTCCTGATTTACGTGGGCTATCGGCTGCTTGCGAGTGACTCCAGGTAATCGACCATCCTTTGGAGAGGATATCCCGTTAATGGAAAACGAACGGCATCTGGTCCGGAAGGCAATCGAAGGCGACGCGGCTGCCTTCGGCGTTCTCTACAAGGCCTGCCATGAACAGATCTACGCGACGATGGTGCGAAGGACAAGCGATCCGGAGACCGCGCAGGACCTTGTGCAAACCGCCTTTTTGCGGGCGTATATGGCCCTGGGCTCCTACCGCGGAGAGGCCGCCTTTACCACGTGGCTTACCCAAATTGCGCTTAACGTTCATAGATCTCATTTTCGCAAACAGCAGGTACGACGGAAATGGATTCAGGAAACGGAGGATCCCGCGGCCCTTGCCGATTCCACACGCCTGCCCGCACCGGGTGAAAATCCGGAAATATCCGTCCAGCGAAACCAGCACCGCGAACTCGTCAGGAAGAGTATTCGCGCATTGCCGGCCAGATATCGAAAAGTCGTCTGGATGCGTTACGTCCGGGACTGGACATACGAGGAGATTACCCGGGAGTTGCAGCTTCCGATGGGTACGGTCAAGACCTGGCTCAACCGCGGAAGATACCAATTGAAGGGCGAATTCAGAAAACGGGGGTTGGTCCCCTTCTGAGACCGGGTGCCGCGGCGTCCCCGACGCGCAGATTTCAGGGCCGGGACGGGGATCGGCGCTTGAACTCGCGCCGGACTTGCGGGGGATTTCGCAGGCAAGGAACGACCCGGCGCCCACCATCATTGGCGAAAGCCATCGCGATTTTGTGTTGACGCAGAGAATATTCTATATCACATTTCGCAGCGCGGCGCGCATGCCAGGCATGGCCTGCCTTTTTCCCACTTGCCGTGTGGTACGTGCAAAATCAAACAGACCCGCAGAATGGAGCCAGATATGGATGCCTGGTGGACGGATCTGACCACGCTCAACCAGATTTTCTACATCGTGGCAATTTTTTTCAGTGCGTTTTTCGTCTGGCAACTCCTGGTGGTTCTACTTGGTCTTGGAGACGGTTCGGATGCAGGCGTTTCTGGAGATACAAACCTCGGCGACGCCGGCCCGGAACTTAACGACGGACTGGAAAACGGTCCGGTTGCTTCATTCAAACTGCTATCCGTCAGGTCACTGATCGCCTTTGGCACGCTGTTCGGGTGGGCGGGCGCCCTGTATCTCGAGAGAGGGTTGGATATTCAGACCGCCCTACTTTACGCGCTTGTCTGGGGCAGCGCAGGCATGGCGGTCGTGGCCTATTTTTTCCAGGGAATCCGGCAGCTTAGCGAGACTGGAAACGCCAGCCTGGACACATGCGTAGGAACGTCGGGCGAGGTATATCTGGATATCCCGGAAGGCGGCACCGGACAAGTCCGGGTGATGGAGAGCGGCGCGGTCGCCTACGTATCTGCCCGCGGAAAAAATGGCATGCCCATCTCGACCAATACGCCGGTCCGCATTCTACGTGTGCTCGATCCAACCACGCTTGAGGCCGTGCCGTTGGTGTCCTGAGTGGATTTTGTTTTAAATGTCTATGTTTCCTGTATTTCCTGATTGTCTGATTGTGCCGATGAATGAGACAGGAAGGGATTTCAACCCGCACGGGACTCGCTCCGGGATGGAATCTCAATCAAAGGTGTAATATCCAATTGAGGAGGGATTGCAATGGCAACTGAGACGATACTGACAATTGTAATGCTGTTAGTCGTATTTCTGCTCTTCGTGACGTTTATTTCCAGGTACAGGCGGTGTCCATCCAACAAAATACTGGTCGTCTACGGCAAGACCGGACAGGGGGCGGCGAAATGCATTCACGGGGGCGCTGCCTTCGTTCTTCCGCTCCTTCAGGACTATGAGTATCTGGACCTGGAGCCGTTTGTCGTTCCCATAGACCTGGACAACGCCCTTTCCCAGGAGAACATCCGTGTGTCCGTTCCGACAACCGTCACCGCGGCGGTCTCAAATCAGGCGGGCGTGATGCAAAATGCGGCAGTTCGTCTCCTGGGTCTTTCACGCGAACAGATCGAGAGCCAGGCGCAGGACATCATCCTCGGTCAGATGCGGGCGGTGATAGCCACTATGGAAATCGAAGAAATCAACCGGGACCGGCAGGCTTTTATGTTCAAGGTTAATGAAGCAGTCTCCACCGAAATGGAGAAAATCGGCCTGGCCGTGATTAACGTGAACATCAAGGATATTGAAGACGAAAGCGGTTATATCAAGGCTCTCGGGCAAAAGGCTGCGGCCGAAGCCATCAACCAGGCGACCATCGACGTGGCCGAGCAGGAGAAAACGGGCAAGGTGGGGGTGGCCGAACGGGAACGGGACCAGCGCACGGACGTGGCTGCTGCGAACGCGGCCGCCGAAATCGGCGAGGCCGGAGCCGCCAGGGACCGGCGCCAAAGGGTTGCCGCTCTCGAATCCGAAGCCGAAATCGGCGAGGCCGAGGCCACCCGGAACAAGCGCCAGCAGGTTTCCTCGCTGGATGCCGAAGCCGTCCAGGCAGAGGCGGGGGCCGAATCCAAGAAAGCCGGCTATATGGCCCAGCAGACCGTGGCGGAGGAGATTGCCCGGCAAAAGGGGCAGGAGGCAGCGAAGGCCGCTGACGGCGCCATCCGGGTCGCCCAGGAAAGGGCTGAAAAAGAGGCCGAGGAAGCACGTGCCATGCGCGAAGAGGCTCGCCTGAAAGCCGAAATCGTCGTTCAGGCCGATGCGCAGAAACAGAAACTCGTTATACAGGCCGAAGCCGAGAAAGCGCAGAAGACACTTGTGGCCCAAGGGGAAGCCGCCGCCATACTGGCGCATAGGCGAGCCGAAGCCGAGGGCACTCAAGCCATTCTGGATGCCAAGGCCGAAGGCTACAGGGAGTTGGTGGCCGCATGCGGAGGAAAGGACCAGGCCGCCGCCGCCTTCCTCATCGTGGAGCGCCTGACGGAGGTCGCAGGTATCCAGGCTGAAGCCATCCGGAATCTGCCCCTGGAGAAGATCGTGGTCTGGGACGCTGGTAATGGACAGGGCGGGATGTCCAATCTCGGCCAGCGCCTGATGGGGGCCATTCCACCTATGCACGAATTGGCCAAATTGGCAGGTCTGGAACTGCCGGAGTTTCTGGGCAGAATGACAGGCGAGACCAATCCGTCCGCCGACACGTTAGACAAAACGGAGACACCTTCGGAATAGTCGCGCTTCATCCAGGAGTCACCGATTGAACCCGCCTCAAAGACCCGACAAAGCGTCGACCCCGGCCGACCGTATCGGCATCGCACAGACGCTGCCGGAATCTGAAAATGCCGAGGCTCGGCGGCTTTGCCGCGACGGCGACAACGCGATGGAAACCGGCGACCTGCCTAGGGCCGAGGCCGCCTACCGGTTGGCATTGTCCGCCGATGCGGAGAGTGTTCGAGCGCGGCACAACCTGGGTGTTGTCTACTACAGGCAGGGCAATTGGCGGGACGCGCTAGCCGGCTTTAGGCGCTGCCTCTGTCTTACGGCGAATCACGGTGCGGACTTGCATTTCAAGATAGGCCTCTGCCGGTTGAAAGGGGGCGACAAGGGAGCTTTAGACGCTTTTGAAGCCGCCACTGTCCGTAATCCCGACCATCTGGAGGCGCGATTTCAGTTGGCGCTCTTGCAGGCCGAAGGCGCGGGCACGGGATCGAAAGGTCGGCAACAGGCGGTTGAAGCGCTTCGCTATATTCTCCAGGCCGTGGACCGGGGCGTGCCATTCACCAATGTCGACGGTACCTGCTTCTTGCTTGCCAGCTTTCTGGACGACCTTCCGGAAAACATCGATGAAGCCGTCTGGGTGTACCGCCGCGGATTGGAAGCAAATCCGCTGTTCGCCCCGGGCCACAACAACCTTGGCGTTCTGCTCATGCAGACCGGTCAGACCCTTCAGGCGCTGGGCGCATTCAAAATTGCCATTCAGCTCGAGCCGGACTACGCGCTGCCCTACAGAAACCTGGCACATCTTCTTTTTGACCACAGTAGTTCGGCCCAGATGGAACAGGAATATACGTCCATCATCGAAGAATTCGGCGGACAGGCCGCCTCGGTCCTGGCGCGCCTGTCCCTTGAACTCATCGACCTGGGACGCGTGCAGGTGGGAGAGAGCCTATATACGCGGGGTCACCAGATCAAAAACCTGATGGGTCTGGTCGGGAGCCGTACGCGCCGGCTCATTCGAAGCGCCCCCCGGGAAAACACCCATCTCGACGACCTCCGAGACATCGCCCGCGACCAGGAACATATCTACGACCAGTGGGTCGCCTATCTGCGCAGCATGAAACAGGATCCGTTGAATCCCTCTCTTGTGGATATTCCGCAACTCGTGGGCAAAATTAAAGAGACCGTCTCGACGCAGACCGGCGGCGTAACGCTTCGCTTCGCTTCTGAACCGCAGGTTCCCCAGGTCACGGTCGATCCGGGCATGCTGCGTGAAGCCGTCACCAACCTGATTCTCAACGCCCTGGACGCAGTAGATGAGAATGGCGCGGTTACAGTACAGGCCGGCTATGACAATAAGCGGGCGTCGGTATTTATCGAAGTGGAAGACAACGGACCCGGCATATCCGAAGAGATTCAGGCCAGGATCTTCGATCCCGGGTTTTCCACCAAAGAAAAGGGCAATGGATTCGGCCTCAGCATCTGTTCACGCATTGTATCCGCCCACAGGGGAAGCCTGCGCATGATCAGCCGTCCGGGCGCCGGCGCCGTGTTCCGCATCGACCTTCCGGTGGACTTCGAACTCGTCTCCGAAACCGATACCATCGGCTGGAGCGGCGATCCTCTTTCTGCCTTGCGGCTGCCCCTGGCCGAAGAATTCATCGAGTAATCCATGAGAGCTCAAATCGTCATCGCGGATGACCAGCCCGAAATCCTCGATATGCTCAAGCGAAGCCTTCAGGTGGATGGCCGGGTCGTGAGGGCCTTTCCGACGGGAAGGAAGGCCTTTGCATACCTGCGAGAGCACGTTTCGGACGTAGACATGGCCATTCTGGATATCGACTTTGGCCCGGCCGAGCCGGACGGTCTGAAAATCCTCCGGCAAATTCGCGACCTTGCGCCCGATTTGCCGGTTATCATCCTCACGGGCAAGGGTACCGTGGAAAACGCCGTTGCCGCCCTGCGCATGGGCGCCTCCGACTTTATCGAAAAGGATTTCTATATTGAGGACCGGCTTGAACTCAGCCTGGAAAAACTCGACCGCGTACTCGCCGTCCTCAGGGAGAATGTCCGGCTGCAAGCCCAGGTAAAGGATCTGGACCGGGAGAATCGTTTCTATCGGGACGAATTCGGCAAGAAATACAGGCCGGTCAACGCCAGTCCCCGGATGCTGCGGATTATGCGGCAGGCCGAGCGCATTGCCTCCATCCCGCGGCCGGTACTGGTTTTCGGCGAACCCGGCACCGGGAAGGAACTCGTGGCCGCCGCGGTCCATTACGGCGGGGTACGGAGAGATCGTCCCTTCGTTAAAGTCAACTGCGCCGCCCTCTCCGCCAATCTGCTCGAAAGTGAACTCTTTGGCCACGAAAAAGGCGCATTCACCGGAGCCACGGAAGCCCGTCCCGGCCGATTTGAAGCGGCCAACGGCGGTACACTATTGTTGGACGAAATCGGCAACACCACACCGGAATTTCAGCAGAACGTCCTGCGCGCCATCGAGTACCAGGAAATTCAACGCGTGGGCGGCGCCACGCCCACCCTGGTGGACGTCCGAATCATCGCCGCCACGAATGCCGATCTTGAACGAGAAATCAGCGAAGGCCGCTTTCGTCAGGATCTGTACGACCGCCTCCGCTTTGAGATTATTCGCATTCCCCCCCTCCGTGAACGGCGTGAAGACATCCAGCCGCTTGCCGTGTTTTTTGTTGAACAGATCGTCAGGGAGGTGCCGGGACTCGAGGTCCGTCCGTTTTCGGAAAGCGCCCTCCGCCACCTGTTGAGGTACCCGTGGCCCGGAAACGTGCGCGAGCTCAAATTCGCCGTCGAACGCGCCGCGTGCATGGCCGCGGGCGCATCCATCGAACCCCGCGATCTGCCGCCCGAAATCTTCCGCGGGGCTCCGGCGCCACCGGGAGACGGTTTCGACGCCCAGGTCAAGGGCTTTGAACTCGGGCTACTCAGGAGCGCGCTGAACCGCGCAGACTGGAACCAGCGCAAGGCGGCCGATTCGCTCAGTCTGAGCTACGATCAGTTTCGCCATTTCTACCGAAAGTACGAACTGGCAAAAGAGAGATCCTGACACCGGTTCTTCGCATAAGGAACCCGGAAGATGAATATTGTTGTATTTGGCGCGGCCGGCTGGCTCGGACGGGCGGCGTTGGCCGCTTTGGAGAACAACCATCGGATCCGTGCCTTCGACTTCGGCCCAAAGGCGTGGCGTGCGTGGCGGGATACCGACGGTGAATGGACGGGCGGCGACATCGTACACGGTGATATCGTGGACTTTGAAGCCGTTCACCGTGCCGTGGAGGGTATGGACGCCGTTCTGCACATGGCCGTGTACCACTCGGACGATCCGGGCGCCCATGGCGTAGACGACACAAAACCCTTCCTCATCAACATAAAGGGCCTTTGGAACGTACTGGAATCCGCACGGCGGCACGGCGTCAGGAGGATCGTGCATATCGGCTCCTGTCAGACCGCCCATCCCAAAGGCATCTTTTTTTCAGCCGACGTCAGACGGCCCGACGGCGGCCTTTACGGCGTCACAAAACGCCTTCAGGAAGAAATGTGCCGCCAGTACCACGACGCGTTCGGTCTCGGCATTATCGTGCTCCGGCCGGACTACATTGTAGACAGCCGACTCGGTATCGGCCGGTACAAGGAAAAACTGGGCACGGAAGAGCGGCCCTACCGGCAGGGCTGGGTCTGCAGACACGACCTCGCCGAAGCCTGTCGCCTCAGCCTGGAATCCCGAACCATCGATTTCGACGTCTTCCACATCGTGGGAACGCCGGGGGCCGACAGAACCTGCAACGTTGCGCGCTCCCGTGAAGGTCTCGGTCTGGAATACAAGGGAAATCTCGTACAATACCGTACTGACGCCAGCGTTGAATAGCAATACAAACCGGATCCGAAATCCTGGAGGTGGTCCCGATGTCATCCAAGAATTGCGCGCGTATCGCTCGGGAGTCCCTCGAAGCCGCCTTTGCCTCGGACTGGACCCGCCTTCGGGAAACTTACGCTGACGACGCAACCATGGTTGGCGGAGGACTGGATATCCGCGGCGGAGACAACATGGTGGCGCTCTGGCGGGGCTGCCACGAGGAAGAGCGGGACCTGCGGCTCGAGATTCTCAACGTCATTGCCGACGGCGACATGGTCGCCGTGGAGTTTCGTCACAAAGGCATTGTAAACCAGCCCCTTCCGGGACTGCCCGAAGCGTTGTATGGCAAACGGCTCGAAGCGACGGAAGTACACCTGTGCCGGATCCGGGACGAAAAAATATCCGCCGTGACGATCTACGGCGGCGTCTGTCAATCTCCAGACGTCCCGCTGAGACGGGTGTGGGTGGCAGAATAAGGAAACCGGTTGTATGCCATACCAACAGATCGACCACCGCCGTGTCGCCCTCAGACCCCTATCGGTCAGACAGAGCAAATTCTCGATTGAAGAGATCATGGTTGACCCGGATACACCTGCTCCCGACCCCGGGTTGTTGGCGGGCAGGCTCCGGAGTGTTGCTGAGAAAATCAGCCATGCCAGGCGCCAGGGTGCTTCCGTCATGTTGGCCTATGGCGCGCATCTGGTAAAAAACGGCCTGGGGCTTGTTGTAGGCCGCATGATGGAGGCAGGTTGGATCACCCATCTGGCCACCAACGGAGCCGGTACCATTCACGACTGGGAATACGCCTTTCAGGGCCGCTCCGAAGAAGACGTGCGGGCGAACGTTGCACAGGGGTGTTTCGGAACATGGGAGGAAACCGGTCGATACATTCATCTGGCCGTTCTCACCGGGGCGTTGAAGGGCATGGGTTACGGCGAATCCCTCGGAAAATTCATCTGCGACAACGGTTGTGACATCCCCGACCGCCGCGAACTGACCTCAGCTCTGCGCCGGTGGGCCTGCAACCCCACGGATTCGCCCTCGATGCCGGCTTACGCCGAATTGCTTCAGGTTGTCACGCGGTTCGACATTGCTTCCGGCCGCTGCCGGGTAGAACACCCGTTTAAGGATACGTCCCTCACCGCGCGGGCGTACCAACTCGGCGTTGCGCTTACCGTTCATCCGGGCATCGGATATGACATTACCCACAACCACCACCTCGCCAACGGCGCGGCCATCGGACGCGGCGCGGATATCGACTTTCGGGTCTTCGCCCGGGGTGTAATCGACCTTGACGGAGGCGTGTTTCTCTCCATAGGCTCGGCCGTTATGGCGCCGCAGGTCTTTGAAAAGGCCCTTTCGCTGGCAAACAATCTTCGAATACAGGAAAACAGGCGTGCCGCGCGCCCCTTTATCGTTGTCAACGATCTTTCGCCGATGACCTGGGATTGGTCCAAAGGTGAACCGCCAAAGGAGAATCCGGCGTACTACCTTAGATTCTGCAAGTCATTCAGCCGTATGGGTGGAGAGATGGTATACGTCGATAGCGATAACCGGATCTTCCTGCACAACCTCTATCACATTCTAAGAGAGATGTAGCATCCGGCCGATAAAAATGCCCGATTCCAACCTCCTTCTCACGGGTAGGGTCAAGCGGGCTTGCATCGCTTCGAGCGATTTTCCGGAAAGACGCCATGGACGCCGTGACGGAACGGGTTATCCTCATCCACTATCACGAAATCGGCCTGAAGGGCAAGAACCGCGGCCGGTTCGAACAGCAATTGCTCACGAATATCGCACGCGCGTTGAAAGGCCTGCCGCACGGCGCCGTCCGCCGTCTTTCCGGTCGCATCATCCTGGAACTCCCGCCGGATGCAATTGTCGGCGCCATCCTCGAACGCCTGGCCGGCGTCTTCGGGATTGCCAATTTTTCCGAAGCCGTTCACGTACCCAACGCCATCGGACACATCCGGGCAGCGGCGTGGGACGTCGTCAGGAACGTCGACTTTGTCTCTTTTAAAATCGCAGCCCGACGCGGCGACAAGACCTTCCCGCTCACGTCTGAGCAGATCAACCGCGACGTCGGCGCCCATGTTCAGACCCGCTCCGGGGCCCGGGTCAAGCTGGATGAACCTGATCTGACCTGTTTCATCGAAGTATCCTTCCAGGGCGCCTTCATTTACACCGGGAAAATACCCGGACCCGGCGGTCTGCCCGTCGGCGCCAACGAACGTGCCGTCAGCCTGCTATCCTCGGGAATCGACTCGCCGGTTGCTTCGTACAAAACGATGAAACGCGGCGTACGGCTCTCGTTCGTACACTTTCACAGCCAGCCGTATACCAACCGAAGTTCCCAGCGCAATACCGAGGAACTCGTCCGCGTGCTGACACGGTACCAGTACAAATCCACGCTGTATCTGGTCCCGTTCATTGAGATTCAGCGCCGCGTGATGACCCATGCCCCTCCCGGATACCGGGTGATCCTCTACCGCAGAGCCATGTTGCGCATTGCCGAGACCCTTGCCGAGCGGGAAGGCGCCCAGGCTCTCGTCACGGGCGAAAGTATCGGTCAGGTCGCCTCGCAAACCCTGTCCAACCTGCGGGCGATCGAGGAGGTGACGCCGCTCCCTCTTCTGCGCCCACTTTCAGGGGACAACAAAGAGGAAATTATCGATCTTGCCCGGCGCATCGGGACCTACGATATTTCGATCGAGCCTGATGAAGATTGTTGTACGGTGTTTGTGCCCAAACATCCGGAGACCCGCGCCAATCTGAAGACGGTTCATGAGATCGAACCGAACCTCGATCTTTCCCCGCTGGTCGAACAGGCACTTAAGGCGACGGAGGTGATGACAGTCAGGAGCTAGAAATCCGACGGGTCGCCGTGCTTGCCGGGTGCTGCTACCCCGAACCGATCAAAAATGGCGTCCAGCAGGCGCCGGATTGCGAGGCCGAAATAACGGCCCTCGCGCCACGCCACGCCGATCTCGCGGCTGAATTGTACACCCTTCACCGGTACGGTTACCAGCGCCCCCGACGTCAGGGAATCCCGCACCGTCAGATGGGGCAGGAAAGAGATACCCACACCCACCTCAACCAGTTTCCGCATGGCCTCGGGGCTTCGCATTTCCATGACCACGCCGGCGGAAACTCCGGCCTCGGCGAACCGTTCGTCCACAATTTTGCGTGACACGGAATCGGCGTGAAACAGAATGAGGGGTTCCCTGGCCACTTCGTGCAGGTCGGCGGAGGAACGCCGGGAGAACCGATGCGACGCCCCCACGACCAGGGGCATGGAATCTCGATAAACGGAAACCGTCTTCAATTTCGGATGGGTGAACGGCAGCGAAATCACGGCGAATTCAGAACGGTTCAGAAGCAGATCCTCCACCAGGTACCGGGAAGGCGCCACCTGTACGGAAAGCGCTACGTCCGGACAATCCCGCATATACGCCTTCAAGACTTCCGGTAACAGGTAGGTTACAGCGGCGTCGATAGCCCCGAACTGAAATCCTTCCCCCGGCAGGACGTCGCGGCGTTTCAGCCGGTCTTCAGTCGATTCCACCAGATCCTGGATTTGTATTCCGTAATTCGCGAGCGTTCTTCCCTCCATTGTCAACCCCACGTGCCGGCTGCCCCTGTTGAAGAGGCGGACACCCAGCGCGCGCTCCAGGTCCGCCACCCCGCTGCTGACGGTGGGCTGCGTCACGTGCAGTTCTTGAGCGGCCCGGCTGAAGCTGCTCGCACGGGCCACGGCCAGGAAATATTTCAGGTGCTGCAGGTTCATGAAAGCCCCCTTGAGCTAAAATGAAGGACGGTAATACCGGCGCGTGTCCGTTCGGAATGT
The DNA here is from genome assembly GCA_965237675.1 of Candidatus Latescibacterota bacterium. Taxonomy (GTDB): domain Bacteria; phylum Latescibacterota; class UBA2968; order UBA2968; genus JAAXHE01. Next base: position 5,403,548 of record OZ250150.1, on the reverse strand, counting down.
AGACTCAGCGGTGGCGATTGACGTCGTGTATGTCTGAACCGAGGGTACGAGCGGCAACGAGGCACACATGCACTGTATAGAAAAACTCTATAAATAATATAACAAATATTTATTTGTTAAATACATAAAACTTCCTATCTTTTAGCCCTGTTATGGCCAGAGCGGCAGATCTTCATCTCTTCAAGGAGTTTCTCAATGGCAAGAAAAGTCCGAGTTGCCATCGTCGGCGTCGGCAACTGCGCATCGTCTCTCGTTCAGGGCGTCCAATATTATAAAGATGTTCCGAACGACGGCTTCATACCTGGCCTGATGCATCCCGATCTGGGCGGGTATCATATCAGCGACATTGAATTCTCCGCCGCGTTCGACATCGACAGGAACAAGGTCGGCAAAGACCTTAGCGATGCTATCTTCACCGACCCCAATAATACCGTCAAATTTTCGGATGTTCCTGAACTTGACGTGCCCGTCCAGCGCGGCATGACCCACGACGGCCTGGGCCGGTATCTCAGCGAAATCATCGAAAAGGCGGACGGCAGCACCGTGGATGTGGCAGACGTCCTCAAGGCCACAGGAACCGACGTGGTTGTCAACTATCTCCCGGTAGGCAGCGAAGAAGCCACGAAGTGGTACGTCGAGCAGGTTCTTCAAGCCGGCTGTGGTTTTGTCAACTGCGTGCCCGTCTTTATCGCGAGCGCGGGCCACTGGCCCGAACGCTTTGAAAAGCACGGCCTTCCCATCATCGGAGACGATATCAAATCACAGGTCGGCGCCACCATCGCCCACCGTGTGCTCACCCGGCTCTTCCGGGAACGAGGCGTTAAACTTACACGCACCTACCAGCTGAACTTCGGTGGAAATACCGACTTCTACAACATGCTGGAACGTTCCCGGCTCGAATCCAAAAAGATCAGCAAGACCAACGCCGTCACCTCTCAGCTGGACTACAACATGGGCGAAGAGAATGTCCATGTTGGCCCGAGCGATCATGTGCCGTGGCTGGAAGACAGGAAATGGTGCCACATTCGGATGGAGGGCGAAACCTTTGGCGGTGTGCCGCTCAACCTGGAGCTTAAGCTGGAGGTCTGGGACTCGCCCAACTCCGCTGGTGTGGTGATCGACGCGGTTCGTTGCTGCAAACTGGGCCTCGAACACGGCCTGAAGGGACCGTTGTCGGGCCCCTCCTCTTACTTTATGAAGAGCCCGCCCGAGCAGTTCAGCGACGACGAGGCCCGGGAGATGGTGGAAGACTTCATTCTGCAATACGGACGAAAATAGCCGGTCCACGCCGGTGCTGTGACCGGCGTACGGGCACCGCCCTCGCCGGCCCTTCTGTCTCTGTATGCTCCGTCCCGCATGCATCAAGTGGTGTCAAAAACCATCACCACGAAGACGTCTCCTCCGTCCTGTTGAACGGAAACGCCCCAGTGCGTCCATTTCTTACCCAGAATACCCCGTCTGTGGGCGCTGCTCAGCATCATAAATGTATATACCTCCTCAACGGACGGACCCCGGGTAAAACTCTCCGCGCCGCCATGCCCCCGCTCGGATGTGAAGGTGTCCGACGCCATCACGTCCCATAATTTCACCCGGGCGAACTCCACCAACCGCGGGTGCGACTCGAGGACAGGCAGTTCCAGGCGGCTGCGCGCCGCATGAACCATCTTTGAAAGGCGGTCTCGGGCGTCGTCCACGTCCCGAAACGGCATGACGGTCAGGACCATCTTCCCAAGCGGGGGTGGATCCCCAACGACCAGTGGCCGGTCTCCCACCACGACGGACCCGTGGGCGAGTTTCGCCCGGACCTGCACCCGGTAATGCCCGGATACCGAAAAAACACTCTCCGGAAACACACAGTGAAAGCGTACTTTCTCTCGCACGACGGGTATTTCAAACACGTTCCCGTCGGGCAGCCGGAAAACCGCCGCCTGCATGCCTTCGAGACCGGAACGTACAGCGCCAGCCACCCGCAGACGACCCCCCGGGGCCAGCCGGCCCGGCGTGTCGTCGATGTCCACCAGATCATCCTCTATCGGTCCCCAGTACCGGTAGGCGTTCGCGAACGTCTTGATCTGCGTCCCGTCCGGAAATATCTCCACGTGGTTGCCCTCGGCGTCGCTCTGGGAACGCCGTCCGTCCGGAAAGGTCTCCAGGCGGTTGCCCAGAGCGTCGGTCTGTACCTCCCGTCCGTCCGGAAACGTCTCCAGCCGGACGCCGTCCGCGCCGGTTTGTGCCTCACGTCCGTCGGGAAATATCTTAATGACCAGTCCGTCCGCGTGGCGCTCCACGCGGGTGCCGTCCGGCTTCCGGAACACCGTGGAGCCGTCCTTCAATGTCGTTCTCCTGGTTCCGTCTATAAATACCTCCACCCGCTCGCCGTGTGGGCCCTGTTGCACCCGGCGTCCGTCCGCGAATTCCTCGAGCACGGTCCCGTCCACGGCCCGGGTCAGCCGCCGCCCGTTCGGGAACACCGTCACCCGGTGTCCTTCCCGCGTGACGGCCACCCTCCGCCCGTCCGCATGTCGTGTCTCCGTCATGCCCTCGGGAAAGGTCATCTCCACGGTTCCGTCTCCGCGCTTGATATGTAAGGTGCCGTCCGAAAATCGCGTCTTCTCCCTTCCATCCGGAAAAATCGTACGCCGTGTTCCGGTTTTGAAGCGTTGTACGATTCGCCCGTCGGCAAACCTCTCTTCCCGGTTTCCGTCGGCAAACGAGGACGCGACCCTTCCGTCGGGATGCGTCACCTGCACGTTTCCCCTCACATCCGTCAACTCGATCCTTCCGTCGGCATAGCGTCTTTCACGCGACCCGTCGGGCAACTCCACTTCCACGCGTCCGTCGGGGAACACCATTCTTTGCCTGCCGTCCGGAAACGTGGTCCACTCGCGACCGTCTCTGTATTTTCGCTTACGAATGCCCGGACCGGGCGATGCCTTGCTTCTGGGTTTTGGCCACACGCCGGCCAGTACACGCAAATACCCCTCCGGCGGCATCTCGGCGCGGGCGCCCGACCGGTGCCGGACTTTAGGAAAAATGCTCTGATGGATACCCAGGGCATCCTCCAGGAGCAGGCGGTTTTCAACCGGCCTTCGGTCGGGCAAAGCCAGTACGTCAAATATGCCGGGATGCAGGTGCAAATATAGATACTGGAACCTGCCCAGCGTTTCGCCGTTTTCGTTCCCGACCACCGTACCGTCTCCAATCACGGAGGCAACCATCACACCCGGCTCGGTCCGACCTGCGGCCAGCCATGCTTTCGGAACCCGATATTCCCTGTCCTGCCACTCGAGGGTCAGGTTTTCTATATACCGCACGGTATCCATCCGCACCGCGTAGGTACGAAACGGGACGAGGATCACATCCCCCGCCAAGACCTGGGGCGACGAAACAAGAGGCCACCACGACCGGTTCGACTCCTCGTTCGTCAGGCTGTCCCGCCGCACCCGAATCAGCTTACCCCCGCTCACGACAGCTTCCGCCGTATAACCGCCGCTGGCCTTTACGTAATCCGCCACGGTCCATTCGGGCCTGTGGGCATACGGCCCGGGGCGCGCCACGGCGCCGGAAAGGGTTACAACGGCCTCTTCCCCCGCACAAGCCGCAAGAAGAAATGCCAGAGCCAGCCAGGCTGGCGGGTTTCGGTTCATCGATCATTCCCCGACATAGTCTGTTGGTGTGCCGGAATTCAGTGTCCGCGCCGGGCCCTGCGGACCTGCCGTTGCCTACCTGATCGTCAGTCTCGTGGTTCCCACCGTTGTCTGTCCCGACACCTGGTCCGTTACGGTGACGGTCAAGAACTTTTCCCCCGGATCGGAAGCGGCCATATCCAGTTCCACGTATCCCTGGTCGTCATCACGGCTGCCAATATGGGCGTACTCGATTGAAATCGACGCGTCACTGTGCTGTCGAACATTCAGCAGCTTCCCGATTCCGCTCAGAATGCGGGCGCCCACCGGTTCGCTCAACGCCGACCGTATCTGGTAGGACACCCTGTACCTTGTCGCGCCGAACTCGTCCCGCTTCAGATTGTACACTTCGTAGTAAATGAAAACCGATTGCCCTCGTACATACGCCCGCGTGGGATTGGGAACGACCTGGATGTTTCCCTTGCGGAATCGATCACCGTCCGCCGGACGGATTGACGCGGCCAGTTGAATGCCGCTCAGTCTCAAATACCCCCCGGGATATGCCGGCAACACGACCTGCTGCTCGTAGACCTGCGATCTGCCCGTACCGATTTCCAGAACCTGGACGGACATCCGGTATCTGCCGGGTGGCGCCGATACCCGGACCATCTCCGGGACGTACGCCTTTCGCGCCGTATCCGACGGCGCATCGGAAAACAGCTCAAACTCCCCATCTTTCCGAAGCACCCGTTCATTCGCCTCGTTGTAGAGTGCGACGCCCTTCTTCAGCCGGGCCGTCGGTTTGCCGTCGGATCCCGGCGAGAAGGACAGTTCCCATACCGGAATCCCATAGTAGACCTCAAGATTTGAGGCGTCCTGCGCCCCTTTGAAGCCCGCGGAGTCGAAAAAATACGCCAGCGGCCCCGTGGCGAACGTGGGCCGGTAGAGTACGGGCACGCGACGCCCCACCTTGTCCAGTTGCAATTTCGGATTCATACGCTGCCACGTATAAAGGTGGCGGGAGTGCCCGCCCTTCCCGCTTGGCATATCGGCGAATTTGAACGTCGTCTGTCCCAAGGTGCGGGTGAACGTAATCTCCATCCCGGGCCCCACGTCCGTATAGATCCAGTATTCCCACACCTTTCCGTAAACCGGATATACCGGCCAGCCCAGAATGCTCGACGCCATCCGTAGCTTGCCAGAGAGATCCCCCGAACCGTCGTCCAACGGGACGGCCCTGTACCCGCCGTCCGCGGTCCGGGTGACGCCCGCCGCCTCCGTCTCGCGCAGAGTCTCGCTGATGGGCCCTAAAACATCCGCCTGCCCGATGCCTCCCACCCTTCCACCGTAGGACGTGGTTTCGCTGTTTCGCACCCTGAGCATCTGGGATATCGCATCGCCGGCGCGAAGTGCGATCCGTTCCTTGATTCTGATCGCCTTCGGATCCGTTTCAAATTGTATATTGTCGGAACTGCTCACGTGGGCGGGACGGCCGTACCGGACATAGACGTCGCCACGCACATCCCATGGGAACCGGTCCCTACCGAAATGCTCCATCGAGTAGGCAACGCGTCGGTAATGCTCTAATTTACGCTCATTCGCGGCCGTCACGGGTGCAGGGTCTCGGCCCGCCCAGTACTGCTCGGAAAGCGCTTTCCACTCCGTCGCGGGCGCCGCATCGAACCTTTCGCGCTCCTCCTCCGCCACTTTGCGCAAGTCGTAATATACGGCCTGCGTATCCGGCTCCAGGCCTTCTATATGCCGGTCGAACAGGACGTCGGCCCGGTCGTATTCGCGTTGCTTCATGTAGACTTCGGCAAGCGCCAACAGCGACCGCTGCTGATAAGGATTGGGCGATTCCACAAGTGGTATCAGAAGCGGCACGGCCTCACCCGGTCTGTTCAGTTCCGTCAATACCTCCCCCAGGATCAGCCGCGATTCCTGATGATCCGGGTTCACATCCAGTTGTCTGCGCAGGGCGGTCTCCGCCTTTTCAAACTGTACATATTTTCCCGATTCTCCATTCTTGTGAATTCGACCGATCTGGAACCACACGTCCGGATGGTCCGGAACGATCCTTGCGAGCCGCCTGTAGGCCGTCAACTCCTTGGTGTCTCCGATGCGTCGATACGCACGGGCCAGATTGTAGTAGGCCACGGCAAAGGTTCGATCCACCGAAATCGCGTCCTGGAAGTACCTGATTGCCCACAGCAACCCCTTTTCCTTCCGCATATACACCAGCCCCAACCCATTGTGGGCGGGCGCGAATTTCCGTTTCCTGCGCCTGGCATTCATAAACGCGTCTTCGGCCGCATCCAGGTCGCCTCGTTTCAAATACACGTGGCCCATGCCGACCAGTGAGGGCGCATGTTTTTTGTTGATACCCAAGGCTTTCCTGAAATTCATCAGCGCGTCGTCCAGGTCTCCCGCCTCGAAGAGCCGCGTGCCCTCGCTGAAGAACGCCTCAACCCGCGACTGAAGGGAATCGGTCGGTGCGGCATGGGACTCCCTTGACGTAACCAGACCGATGGCAACTGCGAAAATCAGAACGTATTTCATCTTGCAACCCTCCGCACGGAAACGGCTGCGGCACGCTTACGCCCGACGGCGTTCCGGGCTACGCCCCCCGGAGCGCGGATCCCGGCCTGTGGTTGAATTCAACAGGACACGACTGGCTGCGAAAGTCGATCCCGCACCCATGAAAGACACGATTCTTCGGGGAAGGGTTCCGTGAAAAACAAAGGGCGTAACCCGCCTCCTCAACGCTCTGCATACCCGGCCGGCCCGGCTCACCGCCATTCAAGCGGCCCCATGTCCGAGGCGCGTGCCACGTCTTCCAGTTCCGTCTCGGTCGCCGCTCCGCTCGAGATCGTGCTGACCCTCGAGTCGGCGAGGACATACCGGAACGCGTTCCGTGGTACGGTGCCGGGTTCATCCCGGAGTCGTCGGATGACCCCATCGGCTCTGGCGCGTTCCTTCCGGTCGGCTATCGCTTCGAGCGCGGTCGTGCGCCGGGGGGCATCGGCAAAGAGCCCGCCGGCGAGCACGGTGGCAACGACAATGCCCATCCCGTTTGCGGCTGCTGCCGGTATGACCGCTTCGGTGGCCTGTTGCGAATGGGGGTGGTAATCGTGGAAGACAAGCACGGCATCGAACTCCCCCGTGCGGGCGAGCTTCGCCAGCAGGGGTATGGCCCTGTCCGTAATGCCGATATGATCGCATAAGCCGCGTTCTTGCGCGTCTCGCAACCCCTCGAGGGTCCCTCCCCGTTCCATGATGCGCTCCCAACCCGCTATGCTCACCTGATGGATCTGGGCTGAGAAGAGCCTCGAAATTCGCAGCCGCTTCAGGCTTCGTTCAAGGCTGCGCAGTACGCTATCGCGCCGATAGTCGAAGTCTTCCGGGTCAAAACCAACCTTCGTGGCGACGTGCATGCGCGATTGCGCGGTTTCGAGGGCATAGCCGAATAACGCTTCGCTCCTGCCGTATAGGGGCGCGGTGTCGATATAGTTGATTCCCAGATCGTTCGCACGGCGGACGATCTCGACGGCGTTCTCGGTAGCGCGTTCGGGATCCGTTCCGCCGATGTACGCGCCCCCCAGACTGACCTCGCTGACCCGGATGCCCGTATTACCGAACGGACGGTATTCCATGTTCCCTCCTTCCTGGTGTTCTGTCCCGGAAATAGATTGCCGAAATTCGGCCGCCGAGCGAAGGCAACGCAGCGAGACGGGATGAATCGGCGCCTGCCTGTGCGTGCTGCCTCACGCACGCAGACAGGGATGAATGGTAACATATTTCTGGGACGGGACACTATGGTACCCTGACCAAAAGATAGCCGAAGGAAGCCGGTCACGCAAGGCGTCGGGGGTCCATGAATTGACCCGTCACAGGTGCTCGCGTGCCCTGTCGATACGACGGCTGAAAGGGTACGACTACACATACGACCTCAAACAGGGTATATTTCAATATATCTGCGTTTTCGCGGCTCATCGACTGCCCGCGAGCCGGACGGCGTTTCAGGGCACGAAAAAGGATCGTGGAAATGTTCCCGCGCGCGCTTGCCCTTCTCCTTCTCTTTACACCCGCAGCAACGCCCCTGTACGCGAACTCCGCGTCAATCCCACCCGTATACAGCAGCCTCAAAAAACTGCACCTGACCACCCATTTGGTGGAGCGCGGTCGGGCGGCCGCTGCCATCGTGGTTCCCGCCAGCGGAATCTACGACGCCGACGCCGTGCGCATCCAGGAAGCAATTCTCGCCCGGACCGGGGTCGCGGTGCCTGTGGCAGGGGACGATTCCCATGCGGGTTCGGTGCCGATTTCGCGCAATCTGATTGTGCTGGGCAACCGGTCCACGAATCGGACCTTAGGGGCGCTCTACGACCGTTACTACACGTTGCTGGATCTGAGATACCCCGGCCCGGGGGGCTACGTGGTTCGGTCTCTTCACAATCCGTTCGGGAACGGACGCAATGTCATTGCGGTGGGCGGAAGCGACGCGGCCGGCGTGGGTCGGGGGACCGATGCGTTTGTCCGAACGCTAGCCCGGGTCCCCGTCCGCGACGGCGGCCTGTCCGTCGGCTGGCAGATGGATATCGCGCTCGGCAGGGGGATCTCCATACCGGAAGACCTGCAGAAATTCGAGACGTGGGAGGCCTCCGCGGGTTACCGGTCCGTGGGGTATTTCGGGTGGAACAGCATCAGCAAGCATATGGCGATGTATTACATGACCGGGCGGGAGATCCATGCGAGGGAGTTTCTGCGCCTGGCCTTTCCCGATGCGGCGGCGAGGGAACAGATTGCGGCGATCGACGGAGAGCGGATCGAGAACAAGGATGAGCCGCTGACCGGACCGTACCACTATACCGCGCACATGATGATCCTGTACTGGGATCTGATCGAGGAAAGCCCGTTGTTTACGGACGAACAGCGGGTGCGCGTGACCAATGCCTTCGCGAAGCAGTTCACTCACGATCCCTACGGGCAGAGCAGGACGGCCATGATCGTACGAAATCTGGATCTGAGCAGGGACGCCTATGACACGCCGCCCTCCGCCGTGGGGACGCGGCACCACCAGTGGGCGGCCGTTGCGCTCTACTGTCTCGGTCGGTACTTCCAGAAGGATTACCCGCATCCGCTCTGGCAGCACTGTATGTGGGCGGCTGAATGGCAATTCTCTCCGTTACACCACCACGCGTGGGTGATGGGCGAAGCCGACAATCTTTATTGGTACAGTACCGGCATTGCCCCGATTTTCACTTATATGCTGATTTCGGGGGATCGGGCGGCGCTCGGGAACGGCGTGCTGGAGACGCTGCTGCGAGGGCAGGAGATGTTGATATCCGGGCGCGAGCCGGACTGGGCCCTTCGTTACGCCTCGATCGGGTACCTCCACAAGGCCGCGTATCTCACGGGAGATGGGCGGTACCTGGAGTACGCCCGTCGGACCGGGCTGGACATGGATGGGTTCCGGTTGGGCCAATCGTTCTGGCCGGAGTCCGCCCTTGTCCCGGAGCAACCGACCGACCTTACGCACGAATGGAGCGTCCACGCGGTGCCGGAGCCCTTGTGGAAACGACGTGCCAGTGGGCTGCCTCTGTCGGACTCGTTTCAATTCGGGAGCTTTCGAACCACAACCGACGCGACGGGAGATTATATCCTGATTGACGGATTGAACGGAGCATCGCGAAACCCCTACCACTCGTTTGCGGTTCTGGAACTCCGCCTGGATGGCGAGACGGTGCTCGAGGGATACGCGAATCAGGTACTGACCGGGGCCGACGGGCTTGTGGAGCCCCATAGCCCGATGGATGCGGCGCTTCGCTATCGGGATGTGGTCGGTCAGACGGCCGTGGCCGTCGCCGAGGTTCCGGATGCGGCGTTCACCGGTTGGCGTCGCGCCCTGGTGCAACGCGTGGGCAGGTATGCGTTGTTCATGGATCGACTGAAATTCCGGGTGGATAGCGCGAATCTTGAAGTGAGGACGGATTGGACGGGACCGGGGCGATGGCGTTGGGTTTCAGCGGGCGGCGAGTCGCACATCGAAAGCGGCGGAACCCGCCTTGGGATCCGTGCCTCCGACCCCGTGGAAATCGTGCTTAATAGAGGCACGGCATCCATGGTGTGGAGGGGCTCTGTATCCTCGGGTGAGGAGCGTGCGTTCTTTTCGCTGATTGCCGGCAAGGGCACGGTTGAAGCGCCGGTCGCCTGCATCCGGCTCGGAACCCAGGCGGCGGTACTCGGCCTTCCCGAACCGGCCATTGCCGTCGGCGGAGAGTACGCCGGGATTCAGGGAGACGTCGTTCTGCTGGCCAGCGACCACCTCTTTGGGAAAGATCTGAAAACCGCAGGATTGGAGGCGGTTCTCTTCACATCGGATGCACCGGTTGATCTGGACTGGGATTTTCCCACGGGATCCGCCGTGCTCAAAACAAGAGACGATACACGCATCCGGGCAGCGTTCGCTGAACCGTCGGATGTCCGGATAGATGGCGTTCCGTTGTCGCAACATGTCGTTTCCGACAGCGGCGCCGTGTTCCATGTGTCGAAGGGTCGATATGAATTAACCGGCGCGACTCCGGATCCGAATGTGCTCTCCGTAACGGTCAACCGGCTAAGGGGGCTGCTGTTGCAGGCCCGTGAGGCGCGCCGGCGGGATGCGGAACGTCATGGCGGTCCAGCAGTTCTGGATAGCCCGCCCATCCCTATCTCTTTCAGGACACGGATCGGCGGCGCGGCGACGGACTTGATCTCCTTCGAGGCCGAAGGCAAGGCCTGGATCGGTGTCGGCGAGGCCAGGGGAGTTCATCTGCTGACTTCGGATGGCCGGGAGGGTCGGTTTTTCGGTACGGACGGACCGGTCCGGGTGCTGCGCTGGTGGGATGCGTTCCAGCTGCTGCTGGTCGGGTGCAAGGACGAACAGGTTATCGCGTTCGACCTGGAGGGTAAACGCCGCTGGACGTTTGTGTCCGAAATGCACCCGGCGGTCTATCAGGCGGGGAAGACCTACTGGTTCAAAACCGCGCCGGGTCACGAGGGAATCCACGGACTGTCTACGGGGATCTTCCGAAACGGACAGAGCCAGGCATTCGTGGGAAGCGCGTGTACGCTGGAAATCCTGAATAGCAATGGAGAGCTCGTGGAACGGCTGCCGGTGTTCTGGGGACCCGGAACCGGGTTCGCCCTGATCGAGAGCCCCAGGGGCGGTGTCGATCTCCTGATCGCACGTCAGCCCACGGATTCGCATGCGCTTTCGCTGGTGAATAGTCGGACGTCTGATGTGACCCGCGGCCGGTTTGCCGGGGTACCGGCGGGCCACACCTATATTGGCGGATGGGCCTCAATGAGCCGGAAACACATCTTTTACGAAGATTTGGACGGAGACCGGACGAGAGAGGTGGTCAGCGAGATCAACGGCACGTGGAACCGGGTGACCGTGTGGAATGAAAACGGCGCCGCGCTCTATAGCGCGAACTTCGGTCCCGGGAATCCGATACCTGCACAGAATATGCGCGACCTGGATATCGGCGATCTGGACGGAGACGGGAGGAAGGAGATACTTGCCGCGACGTCGAAAGGACTCGTGGTTGCGCTGGATGCGCGGTGCAATCGGGTGTGGTCCCGCAGGCTTCCCAGCCCGCCCACCGTGCTGGCGTTCCTCCGCGCCTATGACGCGTCCTGGGTCGTGACGGGCTGTGAAGACGGCAGCATCGTCGTACTGGACGGAACCGGGGAGGTCCGGGGCATGGGAAAGGCGTCGGGGAAGCCCACCCATATTCTGAGATTGGGAGACGGCGTGGTGGTAGGAACCGACCGGGGCGATGTGACGGGATTTAAGATCGGCGGTCGTTTCATGCGAAAAGCGCCGGCCGAACCCTCGGAATACGCCCTGCATCAGAATTTCCCGAACCCGTTCAACGCCGAGTGCCAGATCACTTACCAGCTACCTGAGGCGGGCGAAATCTCGCTGATCGTATACAATCTGCTCGGACAACGGGTCCGCGTGCTGGCTGAGGGAAACCGGCAGGGCGGATATTACCAGGTCACCTGGGATGGGAGGGATGCCGCGGGGCGGGCGGTGTCCAGCGGTGTCTACTGCTGCCGTCTGGTGGTGCGTGGGGGTAAATTCACGGCTGTAACGAAAATGGTGCTGATGAAGTGATGTCACGTCCGGAAAGTTGGCAACTTTACGGAGCATCGAAACTGAATTTGGATCGCCCGGGGTTCGCCCGCAATATCGTCCAGGGTGACAGGAGCCTCCCGCAGAAACGCTATCGCTTTTTAGGGATGTAGAGGTCGGTCGCGGTACCCATGTGGACTTCAGCGGCGATGCCAAGGGATTCGGAGAGTGAAGGGTGAGGGTGGATCGTGTGCGCCAGGTCTTCGGCGACAGCGGCCATTTCGACGCCGAGGACGGCTTCGGCGATGAGTTCGCCGGCGTTGGGGCCCACGATCCCCGCCCCGAGGATTCGGTGGGTTTCAGGGTCGAAAATCAGTTTGGTGAGACCCTCGGTACGTCCCAGGGTTGCCGCGCGGCCCGAGGCGGCCCAGGGATAGCGGGAGATTTTGACGGGGCGATCCTGCTCCCGCGCCTGTGTTTCGGTGAGGCCGCACCAGGCAATTTCAGGATCCGTGTAGACAACGGAAGGGACGATGCTGTCGAAGGCCGCGGGTTGCCCGGCGATGACTTCCGCTGCAACTTTCCCCTGGTGGGCGGCTTTGTGCGCGAGCCCGGGGCCATCGACGACATCGCCAACGGCATAAATGCGGCTGTCGGCCGTGCGCATGTGGCCGTCGACGACGATGAAGCCGGAATCCGAGAGCCCTGCCCGCGTGTTTTCCAGGCCCAGGTTTTCGGTGTTGGGAAGACGGCCCGCCGAGAGCAGGATGTTGTCGAAGGTCTGTGAACCGGCCTGCGCCTCGCCCTCGAAACTGGCGGACACCCCATCGCGGTGTTCCTCCAGGGCGGTGACCGCGGTGTTCAGGTGGATGTCGTCGAAAATGCCTTCCAGGCGTTTTTGCAGCGGTTTGACCAGGTCTCGGTCCACACCGGGCAAGAGGCCGGCGGTGATCTCGACGAGGGTCACCCGGCTTCCGAGTTGGGCGTAGACGGTGCTCAGTTCCAATCCGATGATGCCCCCGCCTACGGCCAGCAGACGATTGGGGATGTTCTCCAGTTCAAGCGCCTTATTCGAATCCAGGATCTTCGGGCTGTCGATGTCGAAAACCGGGGGCACTGCGGGCCGTGACCCCGTGGCGACGATGGCATGGACGAAGTCGATTTGAGCGACGTCGTCACCCCCCGAGATACGAACCCGATCGGAAGCTTCGAAGACGGCGCGGCCGTGGATCCGCGTGACTCGACGGCGACTGCAAAGTGCGTCGAGGCCGCGTGAGAGCTTCTCGAGAATTCCGTCTTTCCATTTCCGCATTTTCTCGAGATCGATTTCGGGTTCGGAGAACGTCAATCCACACGCCGCCGCTTCACGGGATTCCGAAATCAGGCTTGCGACGTGAAGCAGGGCCTTCGAGGGGATGCAACCCCGGAGCAGGCATGTGCCCCCGAGGCGGTCGTCGGCTTCTAACAGGGTGACGGGGATGCCGAGGTCGGCGGATCTGAAGGCGGCGGCGTAGCCGCCCGGACCCCCGCCGATAACGAGGATGTCGGTCTTGTGGGAGTTTTCCGGCATGGAATTTCCAGACGGCGACGATTGCATTTTAGCGCGGAGCAGAAACCATCAACCAACAGCGGATACATAAATGTCGCACGTCATTCAACTGCTTCAGGCGACAGAGTGGTAACTGGTTGTTTGATAGAGTTTGGAAAAAATCTCTCCCTAACAGAACTATTTTCGACAAAGTATAATGTGGCACTATGTACCGCAGGAAGATCAAGTTATAGGGCAGGTCTTCGAATTAAGAACTACATGCGCAGGCCGTGTGGTTTAGTAATGATCAAGGCGTTGGAGACTGTAGAATAAGTAGATCCCTGCCAAGTGAACTCCAGTGTTCTTCCTGGGGTTGTTGAGCGGTTGTCGAGGAATCGGGTTATCTCCGAATCCAGAAGCGGTTTTGCGCGCTTTAATTTCCAAGAGTCAAAAAAATCCGTTGAATCAACCAGAATTAAGAACAAGCGATTGGATGCATCGAAACGACGCACACCTTGATTTTCATATAGCCACCTAATTAGGCTGGATGGGTCGGCTTGCATCTCCTGTAAAAGCATGTGCCGAAAGGCAATTAACTCAGCTAGGACCTGCCGTCCATCATGCGAGGGATCGTCACTGGCTTTGTACCACAAGTCTGAAAGCAATCGACCATCGGGAAGATCAGTACTGAACGGTACCCCGTTTCTACGAGCCCATTGTTTAAGAAGTGTCAGTTCTGGTCGACGGTTTTTTTCACGACGGCAATCTTTGATGAAACCCTCCGGAAAATATGTAACCTTCAAATCGAATGGCACGCCATTTAGAAAGAAGTCGATCTTCTTAATTAGTCCTACGGCTGGCAAGACGGCAGCATGATCACGAAAAATATCTTCGATGAGAATCGACGTCCAATGGTTGTACCACGAACACAAGACATAGCCTCGCATACTGTGATGCAATTCGTGCTCAATGCGGTAAGACAGTTGATCGTAGTCGCAAATTTTCTTCACATAGTTATCAACGATCGTACGTTCTAAGCTGTTTTGATGAAGTCCACCCCAATCGAAAACATCCAAACGATACAGCTGATTCACGAGTTCCGGTTCTTTCGCTCGGCGTTCTTTTCGTTCCGATGTGTAGATCTGAGAAATCGTCTGATTGATCATCTGCTCATCCACCGCGATCGACTCAAAGGCCTCTCTAAACATGTCTCGGGTTGAACTTGCTTGTGGTGTAATTAATGCCACCTCGAACAATTCTACCAGATGTTCTCGCCGCGATAGAGAACGCAGCTTGAGAAATCGCAGACCGTCAGCAGATTCTGCAAGCTCTCGGATGCGGTCACCCCTGAACAATTCCATCGCAATATCGAAGTCCATCATAAGCCCTTATCAGATCGGTGGATCCTTCGACCAGTTTGGAATGTTAACGAGTTGACAAAGTCTACTGGAATCGACGTTTGGTTTTCCAAATACCAAAGCTATGTCGTTTTTCAGGCTACCCTTCCTGGTGTCTTGGACCACTGAACCGGCTGAGTAAACACACGGAAACTGCCCGAAAAACCTAACTCCTCCTGGCATGTCGATAAGTTGAGAAATAAACCTCCAGCGTGACGCCTGGCGTGCGTTGTATAATAAAACAAGAAACCCGTCGTCCCGCATGAGATCGGACAATGTGCCAAAGAATTCACTCATTGTTTGGTTATATACGTCTGGTGTTTTCGCTCGTTCCTTTGCGTTAGAAATCACAATTTCTGAACCAAAATGAGACTCAACGCCTAGGATGCTATTCCAAAATTCACTAAGTTCCAGATAGGGGACACGGTCACTATGAGGGGGATCGGTCAATATCAGTTTTACTGACTTTTTTCGAACATGCCTAGTGACCTTCTGACTCGGCGCACACTCAATGCAACACCGTGTACCATCTGCATAGAACTGTCTAAGAGATTCAGATATTTCGGTACCTTGGAGGGGATCACCTTCCTTGACTGCATTTAAGAGTCTTGACACCCGTCGTTCGAAACAATTCCAGACGTTCACCTCAAAATGAAGTTTCGGACGCCAGTAACCGATCACCCAACTGCCGACCTCCACTCTTGGTGAGTTCATTCCGGTCGTCTTGCCGCGATTAGTGACGGCAAAAACCATCTTGGTCATCTGGCCAGAAGCTGCTGTAAGACACAATCTCATCGGCATCTGGACATTCGGGGAGAGTCCCCCGAGAGAGGCAAGTAGTAGATCTAAGTTTCGTTGCGCTCGTCCAGTCATGAAGTCCGAAATCGAGAGATTTGCGTGCGCGTTGATTCTGCCGTTAGAAAAAAAACGAAGCTCTCGGATGTACTCTGAACGGTAGGATGCATATTCTCGAACGAGGTCGATATCTTGGACCGTCGGCACTAATTCTTCACGGCCACGTCCACGAACGCCTTTTAACCAGACCCGAATGAGTTTGTCGTTTTCCCAAAGATAGTGTGTTGCAATTCGGCCATCATTTAGATGATAGGAATCATTAATTCGCTCTTTTACGGCCCCTTCCATGAAACGAAAGGCTTTCAGGATGCTTAAATAGTCAGGTGGAGATGCCAAGAGTTTGGTCAACTCTACAGCCACGGGGTTGACATCAAAGCCTATGAATCGGCGATTGCGTATGAGGGATTCTCGGGCAGAAGTCCCGGAACCAACGAAGGGGTCAAATACAATGTCGCCTTCGTCGGTCAATTCTTCTATTACGAATGCTAGAGGTTCGTATGGTTTCTTTCCCCAGTATTTGTGAAAACCGTACAGTCCCTTGTAGCCTACCGGGCTACTTGCTTTATCGGGGGTAACCGGCGTAGGTTTGCGCAAGAAATCAAGGCTTAGTTGCATTGGCTTCAGTAGCCTTTCGGTGCCCGTTCAAACAAATCGACCGCGCTGCTCTGGCGTCATCGACGCCTTAACGTTTGGTGAAAGATATGGCTTACTACTTACCAGTAGCGGCAAATGTACACTATCCGCCGAGGAGCATGCGTTCCGGGTCTTCGAGGGACTCGACCACGTGTCTGGTGAATCTCGCGCCGTCGGCGCCGTCGACGACGCGGTGGTCGTACGATAGGCAGATTGGCATGATGAGGCGTGGTTCGATGCGCCCATCGTGCACAACCGGTTCCTGTCGGGACCGCCCCATGCCGAGTATGGCGACTTCGGGGAAGTTGACGATGGGTGTGAAGGAAGCGCCGCCGATGCTGCCCAGGTTGGTAACGGTAAAGGTGCCGCCCTGGAGCTCTTCGAGGTCGGCCCTGCCCTCCCGCGTGCGCCGGGCGAGTTCTTCGAGTTGAACGGCCAGGGCGAAAATGTCTTTGCGGTCGACGTCGCGGATGACCGGCACGAGCAGGCCCCTCTCGGTATCAACGGCCACGCCAATGTTGTAGTAGTGCTTGAGAATGAGCTGTCCGGCGGACAGATCCAGGCTGGCATTGAACTGCGGGAAGGCTTTCACTGCGCTGACGACGGCTTTCAGGACAAATGGCGTGGGCGTGAGCTTGCTGCCCCGGGCTTCGGTGCCGGCCTTGTGCCGCCGCCGGAAAGCCTCCAGGTCCGTCACGTCGGCCCGATCGAACTGCGTGACGTGCGGGACCTGCGCCCACGACGTGCCGACGTTTTGCGCGATGGTCCTGCGGACTCCGGGCAGCGGCTGTCGTTCGACACGGCCCCATCGGGTGAAGTCGGGTAGTTCCGGCGCGACAACAGGTCCTGCCGCTGTCGCTTCGTTCAGGGAGGACTGGACGTAGCTCTTCACGTCGTCACGCGTAATGCGTCCGCCTGCGCCGCTGCCTGGAATCTGGCGCAGGTCGACGCCGAGTTCCCGAGCGAATCTTCGGACGGAGGGCGCGGCCGGCACGGTGGCGTGTGCTGTTTCCGGGGCCGCGGGCGTCTCTTTGGCCGTGTCCCCGGCCAACGGAGCACGTGGTGTCTGCGGTTCCTCCGGCGCATCCGGCTGGGGCGGGAGGACCCCGTCCTCAGACGCGCGTGATTTCTGCCCGGCTTCCCGTGCGTCGGCTGCTTCGACGGTGATGAGTACGGCGCCGGGTGAGATGCTGTCGCCATTTTTGACATTGACCGAAGCGACCGTCCCGGCAATTGAAGACGGGACTTCAACCAGCGCTTTGTCGGTTTCCAGCTCGATGACGTGCTGATCGACGTCGATAGAATCGCCTTCCGAGACCAGGATACGCACCACGTCAGCCTGGTGGATGCCTTCGCCCAGGTCCGGGAGTCTGAATTCCTCAGCCACGGTTCCTCCTTTGCGGGTGCGGCGAGCGTTTGCTATTTTCTGTAACTTACCGTAGGACCCGCGGCGACCGGATTGGCTTTTTCCGGGTCCACGCCGAGATCCACGATGGCGCTCTCAACCTGGTCTTTTCCGATCCTGCCCTGGTTTGAGAGGGCGTGGAGCGCCGCGACGGCGATGAATTCGGCATCCACTTCAAAGTGGCGGCGAAGCGCCTCCCGGGTATCACTCCTTCCAAATCCGTCGGTACCGAGGGCGACCAGATCCTGTGGTACCCAGGGTCGGATCATGTCGGGCAGGATTTTCATATAATCGGAAGCGGCCACGACCGGGCCCTCGGCATTTTCGAGTACGTTGGTGATATAGGGCTTACGTACCGGCTCGGAGGGGTGCAGTCTGTTCCATCGTTCGGTTTCAAGGGCGTCTTTTCGCAGTTCCTTGTAGCTGGTGACGCTCCAGACCTGCGCGGAAATGCCGTATTTTTCGGCCAGAATTTCCCGGGCGCGAAGGGCCTCCTTCAGGATTGCGCCACTGCCAAACAGTTGGATGTGGTGCGATGCGTTTTCCATCGAGCCCGGCTTGAGTTTGTAGATACCTCTGATAATGCCCTCCGCGGCGCCCTCCGGCATGGCCGGCATATCGTAGGGCTCGTTTCCCAGCGTCAGATAGTAAAAGATATCTTCCTGCTCCCCGTACATGCGCCGGATGCCGTCCTGGACGATGACCGCGATTTCGTAAGCATAGGCGGGATCGTAGGTGAGCAGGTTGGGGACGGTGCTGGCCAGCACGTGGCTGTGGCCGTCCTGGTGTTGGAGGCCCTCTCCGTTCAACGTCGTTCTGCCGGCCGTGCCCCCCAGGAGGAAACCTTTGCATCGCATATCGGCGGCGGCCCAGATCAGGTCGCCGATGCGTTGAAAGCCGAACATGGAATAGTAGATGAAAAACGGGATGGTGTTTACGCCACAGGTGGCATAGGCGGTGCCTGCGGCAATGAAGGAGCACATGGAGCCGGCTTCGCTGATGCCCTCTTCCAGGATCTGGCCTTCCCTGACTTCCCGATAATAGAGTAGTGTATCGGCGTCTACCGGTTCGTAGAGCTGGCCGACGTGGGAGTAGATGCCACACTGTCGAAAGAGCGGTTCCATGCCGAACGTGCGGGCTTCGTCCGGAATAATGGGCACGATGAGTTTGCCAATTACGGGATCGCGAAGGAGCTTGGAGAACATCCGGACGAAGGCCATCGTGGTCGAGACCTGCCGACCCAGCGTACCCTTCAGGAATTCGTCAAAAACGTCCAGCGCTGGAGCGACAAGAGGTCTTGTGTTGACGTTTCGGCAGGGCACGTATCCGCCTAGTTCCTCCCGGCGCTGCTTCAAATATTTAATTTCCGGGCTGTCTTCGGGAGGCCGGTAAAAGGGTGCGGCGGCGACTTCGTCGTTGGAGATGGGGATTCCGAAGCGGGATCTGAACTCCCGCAGTTCGTCTTCGTTCAGTTTCTTCTGCTGGTGGGAGACGTTCCGGCCTTCGCCGGCTTCGCCTATCCCGTAGCCCTTGATCGTTTTTGCCAGGATAACGGTGGGTGAGCCCCGGTGCTCCACCGCCGACTTGTATGCGGCGTAGACTTTTTCGGGGTCGTGCCCGCCGCGGCGCATTTTCTGCAGTTGTTCATCGGAAAGGTGGTCGACCATCCCGAGCAGTTCGGGTTGCGTACCAAAGAAATCTCTGCGGATGTAGTCGCCCGGTTCAACGGTATATTTCTGGTATTGGCCGTCCACCACCGCGTTCATGCGCTGGACGAGCACACCCTCGTGGTCCCGGGCCAGCAGCGGGTCCCAGTCGTCGCCCCAGATCACTTTGATGACGTTCCAGCCGGCGCCGCGGAACGCGGCCTCCAGTTCCTGGATCACCTTGCCGTTACCGCGTACCGGACCGTCCAGCCGCTGGAGATTACAGTTGATCACAAAGATGAGGTTGTCCAGCTTCTCCCTGGAGGCCAGGGTGATGGCCCCAAGGGACTCGGGCTCGTCGGTTTCGCCGTCGCCCATGAAGACCCACACATGGGAGGCGGAGGTGTCTTTAAGGCCTCGATCTTCCAGGTAACGGTTGAAACGCGCGTGATAGATGCCCATAATGGGCGCCAGCCCCATCGACACCGTCGGATATTCCCAGAAGTCGGGCATCAGCCAGGGGTGCGGATAGGAGGACAGCCCGCCGGGATGCCTGAGGTCGCGGCGGAAATTTTCCAGGGCATGTTCGTCGATCCTGCCTTCAAGGAAAGCCCGGGCGTAGACGCCCGGCGCGGCGTGCCCCTGGAAATACACCTGGTCGCCCACGAAGCCGTTGCCCCTGCCGTGGAAGAAATGGTCGAAACCCACCTCGAGCAGAGTGGCCGCGGACGCGTAGGTGGAAATGTGGCCGCCAATGCCGTCGTATTCGCGGTTGGCGCGTACCACCATGGCCATGGCGTTCCAGCGAATGATGCTCTTGATACGGCGTTCGATTTCGCGGTTGCCCGGGTACGGGTGCTGCTGATCCACCGGAATGGTGTTGACGTAGGGCGTATTTGCGCTGAAGGGGATGACGACGTCCGCCCGTTGCGCCCATTCTTCAATTTTCTTGAACAGGAAGCGTACCCGGTCCGGTCCGTAGTTTTGCAGGGCGTAGTCGAGCGATTCGATCCAGTCCTGGGTTTCGGCGGGGTCGACGTCCCGGGAAGGGTTTCGGACGACTTTATCAGACATTAACGGCCTCGTATTGATTCGCCGTGTGCGGGCTTGTCGCTGACGGATTGATCGATGCCCCATCGGCCTCTGAATTTACCGGTAGTCGGCTGAAAAGTCAACCATGTTGCCCTTTTACGCCGCTTTAGCGGGCCTCTGAAGACAAAGAGCCCCGGGAGGCACGGCACTCCTCCAGAGGCTTTTTGTGCAACGACCCATGACAATGTTTACGGCGTGTTTTCAGATGATGCCGGCCGTCTCCTGGAGCATGCGCCAGTTCTGCAGGCGATCGTCCTGGGCGGCCATAAGGGTTTCGGAAGGGGTTCCGTCTCTGTCGAATTGCTTGGCGAAACGACCTTCCGTCCGGGCGCTTGCGTATTTCCGGGAACACCGCGCGGATATGCGGGCGTTGCGCCGGGTGTTTGTGGGGCCGGAAGGCACAACCGTAAAGGATATCAACGGCGAAGAGATGTTTCTGGAAGGACTTACGTTGGGTCAGCCCCAACTGGAATCGCTACTGAAGCTGGCCGGGACTTCCTGCAATCCGTCAACGCTGCACGACGCGCCGCGCGGCCGAAGTCCGATCAAGGAATTCGAGATTGTCAAACAGGATCCGTGGGGCCACGATCGGGTCTTGTAGGCGCCTCAATGCCGGTTGGCTTCCAACCACGCCAATTGGCGGCCTTCAGGAAAAGGCACGATGGAATTCCGCAGGTCGCCGATGCCGCCAAAGGACATCAGGACCGTGTCGTTAACCTGGAGGCCGTCGGGCAGGTCGGCCTCCGAGAAAACAATCGGGGTGCCCCAGTACAGCAGTTGCAGGGTCTTTTTTTGCAGGAGCAGGCGGCTGAAAAGAGACCGTTCCAGGTGGAAGCGCCCGTCAGGCATATTGAGATGGCTCTGGCCGGTACTTCCCGCCTTGCAGGCGATGCGTTCGTTGTCTCTCAGAACTTCGCAGGACACGGCGACGCTGGTGTCGTCGAATTCGGAATCCGTGACCAGAACCGGCCCCAGGCTGGCGCAGCCGCCATACCAGTTCTTGGCCTGGGGAAGATTCAGTGGATTTTCGGCTTCAATGCCGTTGTCGGTGTAGTCATTGCCGCCGGTATAGCCCAAACGCCTGATCTGTCCGTGGGTGTCCAGCCCGTACAGGGTGACCAGTTCGGCTTCGGGCACGAGGCGGCGGGTGTTGTCCGGTCGGGCGATGTGCCCGCGATGCCCGGCCAGGGCGGCAGCGTCGGTCTTCGCAAAGAGCTCGGGTATGCCCCCGCGCGCGCATTCGCGGTATTTCTGGTCGTAAACATTGACGGATCCGCCTGTGGCCTCTTTCGCTTCGGTTTCCCGCAGCCTGGCGCTGTCGGCGTGGGTGACACCGGCCAGCCAGATCCGCAATCGGTGGGGTTGTCCGGGCGGCGGCGTGACGGGAGCGATCAGGTGCGGCCGGCCCGCGGATGCCGTATCGTTCATAAGTTCCTTCAGGTTGTAGCAACGTCCTTTGGCAGTGTCGATGTCCGCGACCACCCGATCCAACCCGCGGGTGTCTCCTCCGTGGGTATAGTAGAGGTCGTAGACCGATGCGGGGTACGGCTCGCACGCCGTGAGGTCCAGAACCCTATCGCTTTCGACGAGGCCAAGGCGCGCGGGGTCGGGGGCGGATGGATCGTGGAATTGCACGAGTCTCACGGCGTACACCTCCCTGGTTGATTTGTGAGAGAGCACGAATATAAGGTTAACAGGAAGCAGGGCTTTCGTTGCTCTTCCCATTCGCGGGTCATTTTACGGTCTGACGGGGCAATTCGTGCTGGTGGCGCGTACAACAGGAATCCGTTTGTGCTCACACGTAATATTGTGTAAATTTATGTGTAAAAAGGAGGTGTATCGTGGCGACCAATCTTGCACTTGACGACGCATTGATCGAGGAGGCCCGTCGGATTGGAGGGCACAGAACGAAAAAGGCGGTTGTCACGGAGGCCCTGGAAGAGTATGTTCAGCGCCGCAGACAACTGCGGATACTGGACCTGTTCAATACGATCGACTACGATCCGGATTTCGACTACAAGATACAGCGAAAACGGCAATGAAGGTACTGGTTGATACGAGCGTTTGGTCGTTATCGCTTCGACGCAAGGTCGTTTCCGAACATCCTTTCGTCGAGGAGTTCGGGGAACTGGTCCGTGAACTTCGGGTTCAAATGATCGGCCCGGTCCGCCAGGAGGTCCTCTCCGGAATCCGTTCTCAGGATCAAATTGAGAGGCTTCGAAGTCGTCTGCGAGCGTTTCCGGACCTGCCGCTCAGGGCGCCGGATTATGAATGCGCGGCCAATTTTTTCAACCTGAGCCGAAGCCGGGGTGTTCACGGGTCGAGCACGGATTTTCTGATCTGCGCGGCATCGCACCGGTACGGGATGCCGGTCTTGACCACAGACGGCGATTTCCAACGATTCAGGGAATATCTGCCGATCGAGCTTCACGGACCTCGGTCTCAAACAGGGGCGTAAGGCGATGCTGATGCAAGATGAGATGGCCGGGCTTGGAAAGCGGTTTCTCGCGTTGATGATTGACATGCTGATGCTGAAGCTTCTGGATCTGCCGCTTTCGCGCGCGCTGAGAGAGGTCACGCCCTCGCCGATTTCGGCGCTGGTTCTGGAGTACGGGATAACGCTGATTTATTGTACCGTTTTTCTTGCGCGCAGGGGACAGACGCCGGGTAAGATTATGATGAGCCTGAGGGTAATTTCCGTGGACGGCGGCGGAATGGGGCGGGCCCGGGCCTTTGTCCGTTCATCCGTGAAGTGGACGCCTATTTTCGTGATTCTAATTGTCCTGTCTTTCCTGAATCCGTTTGCGGAACCTCATCAGGTGGCTTTGGGCGCCGAACGCGTCCTGACGCCGCCGGAGAATGTCGATGCGGGAAGCCTGCGGGTCTGGTCGATCGTCTTTTATTCGGGCTGGCTGCTGGGTTTTGCACTCGTCTGGATCACGCGCCGTCACCCGGACCGGCAGGCGCTGCACGATCGTCTGGCCGGCACCCTGGTGATGGGTCTGGGATAATCGATCGGTTTGAACGCAGATACGTGCGGTCGGCCGAAGGACACGGTCTTCACTCAGATCGACCGGGAACGTGAGGTGGGAAACGCAAAAACGGCTATGGGATCAGGCTGTTTCCGGGTGCTTCTTCCCGCGCAGTACCTCTCTATTGCCTTCGTGGGGGCGATGCAATCCGGAAAATGCTGTCCTGTTTTATGATCTGGTCGGCATTCAGGTCTTTGACCGTCATGTGGAGGGAATAGCGACCCGGGTTCGCCTGCCCCAGATCCAGTTCCACGAAGTCCGAGATCCAGTTTTCGGTGCCTGCCTGCTCGTATTGTACCTCAATGGCTTCGCCGTCTTTCCGGATTCTGGGCAGGAAGGTTCTGGGGGATTTGTCGCTCGTGGACTTGGAGATGACCTCGAACGTCACTTCGTAACGGGTGTTTCCGAAGGCGTCTTCTTCGAGGTTGTAGACTTCGAAGTAGACGAAGACGGAGTTGCCAACGTAGAAGGTGCGGGACGGCGCCGGAAGGATGTCCCAACCTTGACGCACGAATTTCGAGCTGGATCCTTCTTTGGCTTCCTCCACGTTCTGGGCGATCTGGATGTCGCTCATCATAAGGTCGCCACCGCCATAGTCGGGCAGTTCCAGGGTCTGCTGGTAAACCTGGAGCATGTCCGTATTTTTCCGCCAGACCTCCACTGCAAGCTGGTACACGCCTGGTGCGGCGGCCATGTCAACGCGGTCGAGCGCCAGCAGGCTCCGGCCCAGGTTGGCGTCCGTAACCGGCACGGCGAGGTCGTCTCGGCGTTTGTGAAGTTGGCCGCTGCGGCTGTCGACCAGCGCGACGCGGCGATTGACAACGATGATCGTGTCGATGTCTTCGGACCGGGCTACATTGTCAATGGGCAGTCCTATGTTGAGTTGCAGTTCGGTTTTGCCGTCCTGCCCTCGAAAGGCAAGGGCCTCGTAATAGTAGTCCAGGGGCTCCAGCGTTTCAAAAGCGAATCGTTCCGGTTCCTTGCTGGCAACTCTCGCCATCCGCGCTGCGGGAGAGAGGGTGTTGAGGCGGTTGATCATGTTGCGGAATGGGCCGCCCCTGCTTTGCATGTTCAATTCATTGATATCATTTGGGCCGAGGACGGGTTCCGGTGCGTAATCGAAGTTACCCGTGTTGAACTCGTCCGTGAAGGCGATTTCAATGCCTCCGTCGATATCGGCGTAGATCCAGACGGCCCACGGAACCGCGGACCAGTCGCCGCTGGTCGTTATGGGTTTGTATCGTTCCAGGCCGACCGCGGTTTCGTCTATTGTCTGAATCGGTTGTGAACTTGCACGGACCTCCGAGTTGCGCCAGGTGTTTTCGGCGGTCTGTGCGGAGCGAATGGGGTAGACGGGACCCACAAACGTCAGGGCCAGGGCTTTGTTCCCATATAGCTGATGGGCCATGCGTTCCTGAACGCGCTGGACTCTGAGCGGCATCTGGGCGTTGAGTTCGCGCCAACTGGAACGGAAATCCGGTTCACCGTAGCGAATATAAATCTCGCCCCGCCGGTCATACGGGAACTTTTTCTTCCCAAAAAATGTGCGGGCATGCCAGACCCGACGGTAGTGCTCGGCCCGCCGCATCGCACCGGCGGACGATTTGAAGGGGTCTTTCCTAAGCCAGAAGTTTCGCAGGAATATCTCCCTGGTTTTCGGGGTCGTCGAACGATAGGCGTTCACTTCGTGAGAACGGCCGACCAGCGAAATGTCTTCGAAGAGGGCATGTTCCTCAGGGGCGAGGCTGTCGATATACTGCGAAAAGGCCGCCAGCGCACCCTCATAGTCCCGGTCGGCCATGAGCGCCTGGGCGACGATGGGCATGCCACGCGAACCCCCGAGCCGCTCTGCGATTTCCCGGGCCCGGTCGAGTTCTTTCTGGCTGAGCAGTTCAACGGCGAATTCGTAGGCTGCGGTCTGATCGTCCGGGCGTTGTTCAAGATATTTTTTGTAGAACGTGTGGGCGGCCCGATTGTTGTTTTCCCGTTGGTAGAGTTTTGCCAGAAATAGGTATGGCGGGCCGTATTTCGGGTCCTCCTGAATGCTTTTGTCCGCCGCTCGCCTGGCGGCCGTGGTTTTTCTGGAACGCAGGTACGCGCGGGCCATCATGAAGTGCGCTTCGGCATAAGTGGAATCCAGGTCGACGGCCCTTTGCAGAGGAACAAGGGCGGATCGGGGTCTGTTTCGGAATTCGAGCAAGACCTCGCCGAGCCCGAGATAGGCTCCTGCCAGCGTGGTATCCTGGTCAACGGCGGCCTGGAAGGCGACCTGAGCGCTGTCCGCCTCCTGCAGCCGCACGTACAGGTTGCCGATACGGATCAGCATA
The DNA here is from genome assembly GCA_965237675.1 of Candidatus Latescibacterota bacterium. GTDB lineage: Bacteria > Latescibacterota > UBA2968 > UBA2968 > JAAXHE01. The sequence continues at coordinate 5,377,885 of OZ250150.1, read as the reverse complement.
CCTGCCGGATGGATGGCTTCGGCGACGGCGGCGTTGAGTTCGGCGACGATTTCACGCACGGCGTCCATCCGTTCGGTGGTTTGGCCATAGGCGTAGAGGGAGTCCGCATGGGTGGGCGAAAGCGAAAAAACGGAGGATGGCGACAAGAGAAAAATGACGCACAGCTTGGTGATAAACACCGGTACGGGTCTATCGGGGCGCATGGAATTCCTTTCGGTTTCGAATAAGCCGGAACGGGAGGGGCGCATCGGCCGATCCGGTAATCTGCCGTATGTTGACGTAGATTCTCCCCCATTTTACGCCGATTCCGCCAAAATGTTTCATGTTTTTGCGTGCGTTACAACATCCGCATTCCGCTTGACAGTACCGGTGGTGAAGGGTATACTCACTTTTCGAAATCAGCGTCACTCACGACGACCTGCTCCTGCAAAAAAGGGATTTAACGGTGGATGTTGATCCCGCGCCAGCCATTTCTCCTTCCTCCAACGCGGTAACCCGCTTCCGAAACCGGATCGTTCGGTTCTTCCTCCGGTTCAACCTCAGTGAGCAGAGCTTCCTGATCAGTCTGGCCATTCTCGTCGGGGTCGGTTGCGGGGCTGGGTCCGTGCTGTTTCAGTGGTTGTTGGATGTGACGCACAGGCTGCTGCTTGTAGACGCACGTGCATTTCTGGGCGAACCCTTCCTGTTCCCGCTCATTCCCGCCATCGGCGGATTGGCCGCCGGGCTGATCGCCTGTTTCTATGCGGCGGAGGCGCGAGGCCCTGGCGTTTCGGAGGTGATGAACGCAATCATCACCCGGCGTGGGGTGATTCGTGCGCGGGTGATGGTAGCCAAGGCGTTTGCGTCCGCATTCACCCTCGGATCCGGCGGGTCGGCCGGGAGCGAGGGCCCGATTATCCAGATCGGTGCTGCCTGGGGATCCAGTGTCGGGCGGCTGTTCAGGTTTTCGGAAGCAAACCTGAAAACGCTGATTGCCTGTGGCGTTTCGGCCGGAATTTCGGCTATTTTCAACGCCCCGATCGCGGGCGTGCTATTTTCGCTTGAAATCATCCTCGGGGATTTTACGATTGGCGCCTTCACGCCCGTGGTGATTGCTTCGGTAATGTCGGCCGTCGTCGCGAAGGCCTATATGGGAGAACGCCAGGTATTCGAGGTGCCGGACTATCAGTTCGTCAATCTCCACGAGTTGGGATGGTATGTTATCCTTGCTGTTCTCTCGGGAGTCGTGGGCGCCTTTTTCATTTGGCTTCTGTACGCTTCGGAAGATCTCTTCAACCGGCACGCGTTCGGGATGCCCGCGTGGTTAAAGCCGGCCCTCGGCGGCGCGTTGGTCGGGCTCATCGGCCTGGGGTGTCCACACGCCCTTGGTGTGGGTTACGAGATCGTCGGCGCCGCACTTCACGGACAGATTCTGCTGCCCATGCTGGGTTTGTTGCTGGGGTTGAAGTTGCTGAGCACATCGTTGACGGTGGGCTCGGGCGCATCGGGCGGCCTGTTTGCACCATCGCTGTTTATGGGCGCCACGCTCGGCGGCGCCTTCGGCCGGCTTGCGGAGACCTGGTTGCCCGGCGTCATCAGCCCTCCGGGCGCATACGCGGTGGTTGGAATGAGCGCCTTCGTCGCCGCGACAACACACGCCCCTCTGACATCCTCGCTGATTATTGTGGAAATGACGGGGAACTACCGCCTGATCCTGCCGTTGTTGTTTACCACGGTTCTGGCGGTGGTCATGGCGCGCGTCATCGAGAGCGAGTCCATCTATTCTCTCAAGCTCAGGCGCCGGGGGTTGAATATACACCAGGGGCGGGATCTGTCGGTGTTGGAAAAACTCCCGGTTTCGCGGATCGTTCGCACGGACTTCGACTTCATCGGGGAACACACCCCTTTGCGTGAGATTGTCGACCTGATCGGCCGCAGCAATTTGCACGATTTCCCGCTTATGGACAACAGGGGCCGGTTCAAGGGCATGATCTGGTTCCATGACATACGGGAAGTGATGTTACAGAACGATATGCATGCACTGCTTATCGCCGAGGACGTGATGGGAGATCCGCCGCCCACCCTCGAACCCTCCAGTTCACTGGCCGATGCGCTGGTTCAGTTTTCAAAAACCGATGCGGACACCCTTCCTGTATTTTGTTCCCGTTCGAGCGACGAACTGGAAGGGATAATCACCCGATCGGACCTGCTGCGCAGCTATGAACGGGAACTCCTGATTCGAGGCCGGGCGGAGGGATAGCTGTCACGCATGGCCGTGTGGCGCCACCCAACGGAGTCGCCGACTCCTCACGTTTGAATTCCGGGGTCCGACATTGGCGTATCCCCCTGTTTTTTTATGCCTTTTCCCTTGACTAAGAACAAGGGATGGGTTATTTTTGCGCTTCGCCGGGCCGGGCTTTGCAGGCACCGGATCTCGACGGTGGTTTCGGGGTGTTCGCGGGAGATGTTTTCATGACGCTGATGGAGATTCTTTCCGGTCGATCGGTCATTGTCGGTTTGAGGGGCCGGAACAAACGGGAAATACTCGAGGAATTGGTCGATGCTGTAGACAATGGCAAGATTACCGATCGGGGGAAGGTCCTGGATGCCGTGCTTCTGCGCGAGGAAATTATGAGTACCGGCATCGGTCACGGTATCGCCATTCCGCACGGAAAATCCGAATTCGTGAGCGAATTGGGCGGCGTTCTGGGCATTAAACGGGAAGGCGTGGATTTCGACGCGCTGGACGACCAGCCGACGTTCATCTTCTTCCTGCTGGTTTCACCCATGGATGTTTCCGGGCCGCATATCAAGGCGTTGGCGCGCATCTCTCGCCTGCTCAAGGGAGAGGCGTTTCGCCGTCACCTCATTGAGTCGGAAGATCGCGAGTCCCTGATTGCCTGTATTGAAGAAGAAGAGAAACTTCACTACTGATTTGAAAAGACCCCGCCCGGAGATGCTACGGCCTGCAATCGATTAAGAAGCAGGTTTTTTTTTGTAGTTGGAGCGGACCTCCGGCGCCGGCGGGCGGGTTCCCGTGGAGGTCGCGGTCGGAAGGGTCGAAATCGGCGCACCTGGTTCCATCCCCGCCACCTCAGATGTGGTCACTCGAACGCATGAAGTTGCGACTCAAGGTTGAAACGGCATGTTTGGTCTCTCCTTTTCATCACCGGCGATGCTGCACGGACTGTGGGCCGCTTTGTTGCCGGTGGCGATCCACCTGCTGAACCGAAGGCGGGCGGTGACCGTAGCATTCAGCAACGTGGCCCTTTTGCACACGCTTCAACAGGATCGAATGCGGCGGGTCAGGTTGAAGCAGGTCCTGGCGTTGATTCTGCGCACACTGGTAATATTGTTCCTGGTGCTTGCCTTTGCCCGTCCGACGTTGAAAGGGGTGGAGGGCCAGGGTGCCGTGCGGACGTCGGCGTCGCTTCTCCTGGACCGATCTCTGAGCATGAGTTACAGGGTGCCTGAAGGAACGCTGTTTGACCGCGCTCGAAGCCGGGTGAGAGAGGTTCTGCATCTGTTCGATGCCCAGGACGATGTTCGCCTGTTTCAGGTGGATGACCGGGTGGAGGAGGTCGCGCAAGGGCGTCCCGATCGTCTGGCGGCCCGGCTCGAGGTCATGCGGCCAACACACAGGGGAACGGATTTCCGTCTCGCGCTGGAGGCTGCCCTGACCCATGCCTCTCAAACTGAGATTACGAACAAAGAGCTCTACGTCATTGCGGATTTTGTTCGAAACGGTTGGTTGGACGTACCGGATACGCTCTTTAAAGGACGGGAAATGACCGTGTTTCTCGTTCCGGTGCGGACGCCGGAACCGGACAATATGGGTATCCGCCGCGCGGCCCCTGTCGAGGGGATTCTCGCCGCGGGGAGCGCTTCGACGCTCAGGGTGTCGTTGGCGGATTACGGCGGCCCGGACCGGCTGCGGGCCCCGGTACAGGTTTTTCTTGACGGACGCCGGATCGGTCAGCAGGTGGTACGTCCGGAGCCGGGTGCCTCCCGCCGTCTCCACTTCCGGTTCGTTCCGGAGAGAGGTGGACAGGTTCCATTGCGCGTTGAGCTTGGCGACGACGACCTGGCGGCGGACAACATTTACATATCGGTTCTGAATATCCCGGAGCGCGTCCGGGTGCTGCTGGTGGCCGAGTCCGAAGACGAGACTTATTACACCTCAAGGGCCCTCGCCGCGGGGTCGGGGCAGGCGATATCGGTTCGGTCGGTTCGGCCTGATGAATTGAACGCGGATCTTCTGCAACAGACAGACGCGGCCGTGCTGTGTAACGTGTCGCGATTGCCCGCCGGCGCCTTGAAGGCCCTGAAATATCGGGTGCAGGGCGGAATGGGCCTGATGATCATTTTGGGTGATCGGGTGGATTTCCGGTTTTACAATGCCGCTGTATTTCCGGGCCTGTTTCCGGCTTCACTCGTGGGTATTGAAGGCTCTCCCGGGCAGGATCAGACATATCGCAGGCTGCGTGAGCCGCTGCCCGATCATGCGGTTTTCCGGGACATCGCATCTTCGGAAGGGCTGCAAAGCCCCCGGTTTTACGCGTACTACCGGATTCGGCTGGGCGAAACAACGCAGCCTGTTCTCCTTTTCCGCAACGGCGACCCCGCCCTGGCCGAGACCACTGTCGGTGCCGGTCGTGTCGCGTTGCTTTCCGCCAGCTTGAAGACCGATCTGAGTTGGACCGACCTGCCGCTGACGGGGCTCTTCGTTCCGTTCATACATCGACTGACGCGCTATCTGGCGGCAGGCTCGCCCGGCCAGGCCGATTATTCGGTGGGCGAAAAGGTGTATCGCAACCGTTCTGAAGTTCAAGCCCGCGAGGCCTTGCTGAAACCCCCCGGTGGGGAGGCGCGAACCATCTGGCCCGAACAGCGCGGCGTCCACTCGGTGTGGCCAGTCGGCGAGGTGGATGTCCCTGGATTCTGGGAGATATACGCGCGGGACCGCCTGGTGGACCGATTCGCCGTTCGTATCGATGCCGAAGAAGGGGATCCAACGCCTGTGTCGGAGGACCGGCTGGCAGGGATGTTCGCGGGGGCCCGTCTGAGGATTGTGGAACCGCAGGCCTCCCTCGCCGGCGCTGTCCGGGAATCGCGTGGAGGACGGGAACTGTGGCGGGTTACCCTGGGGCTGGCCCTGATGTTGATGTTTGCGGAAATCCTGGTGATGCGTTCGGAAAGACAGGGCAGGCGGGTTTAAAACGGGGGCTCGACCACCAACCTGAGCGACGCCTCGGAACCGCCCTCCGGGGCGTGTTGCGACGATTCGTCCGCGACCCGCGTTCAGCCGTACGATCGCTCCCGGGGCGCACGCTTCGATTGCACATCGCGAGTTGGTATCTGACACGGAATAATGTTTATAAATAAATGTTTTTACGGCAATTTATCAGTTTAAACTTGACTTTTGAAAGGCGCGCTCGTATTTTTGAATCGGACGTGTTGCGTGCGTCACACGAGAAATCCGGAGAGATTGTCAGGCAACGCTTCGAGAACGATGTGAACCCATCCATGGGTGTTTAGCAACCTGCCGGAACCGCGGTGAGTCACTCGATGATATCTTTCGATGTGGCTCGTTCTTTTGGGAGGAAATATGCCCCGAACGCTGGTGGTTGTGGAGTCGCCCGCCAAGGCGAAAACGATCAATAAATTCCTCGGTAAGGACTTCAAGGTCATGGCCAGTATGGGTCACGTAAGGGACCTGCCGCAGAAAGAACTGGGCATCGATGTCGCCAATGGGTTCAAGCCCACCTATCGGACCATTCGCGATCGCGGTAAATACGTCAAGGAGCTTCGCGCGGCCGCCCGGTCAGCCGACCGGCTGATACTGGCGACGGACCCGGACCGCGAGGGGGAAGCCATTGCCTGGCACGTTGCGGAGGCGCTGAAGCGGGGAGGCGATGCCCAGCGGGTGACGTTCAACGAGATTACCGAGCGGGCGGTGAGGGAGGCGGTGGCCAAACCCTCCAGGATCGACTCGAGGAAGGTGGACGCTCAGCAGGCCCGCAGGGTACTGGACCGCCTGGTGGGGTACAAGGTCAGCCCGTTGTTATGGAAAACGGTTCACGGCGGTCTGAGCGCCGGGCGGGTTCAATCGGTGGCGCTTCGTCTGATCTGCGAGCGGGAGGCGGCGATCGACGCGTTCGTTCCGGAAGAATACTGGACCGTTGACGTGAAGGTGAAACGGGAGGATACCGTGCCGTTCACGGCACGGTTGTTCCGGTTCAGAGGTGAAAAGCTGGCGTTGAAGACTCGGGAGGAAGTGGACCCTATATTGTTGGACCTGCGCGCGGCGGCCTCGGATCCCGAGTACCGGATCGCCGACGTGAAACGACGAGAGCAGCGGCGCAATCCAGCCCCGCCCTTCATAACGAGCACGCTACAGCAGGAGGCATCTCGCAGGTTGCGGTTTACGGCTCGCAAGACCATGCAGGTGGCCCAACAGCTCTACGAAGGCGTTGAGGTCCTGGGTGGTACGACCAATGTGCCCGAAACGACCGGTTTGATCACTTATATGCGAACCGACTCCACCCGGATCGCGAACGAGGCGGTATCTTCGGCGAGAGACTATATACGGCGGCGGTTCGGAGAGGCGTATCTGCCGGTCCGGGCCAGGACGTACCGAAAGGGAAAGGGGGCACAGGATGCGCACGAGGCGATACGTCCCACCGATGTGGAACGCCCCCCGGAGGTCGTCCAGGCACACCTGACTGCCGATCAGGCGAAACTGTACCAACTGATCTGGGATCGGTTTATCGCGTGCCAGATGGCGCCGGCCGTATACAATCGTACGACGGTAGATATCCGCGCGGGCGACTATGAATTGCGGGCAACCGGATCAGAGCTTAAATTTGCCGGTTTTACGGCACTCTATACCGAAGGTAGGGACGATGAGAAGGAGGAGAACCAGACGCGCCTTCCAGAGGGGTTGAGGAAGGGCGACACCCTGGCGATGATGGCGCTGTTGCCGGAGCAGCATTTCACAAAGCCTCCGCCGCGGTTTTCCGAGGCAACCCTGGTCAAGGAGTTGGAGTCTCTGGAGATTGGCAGGCCCAGCACCTACGCGCAGATCATCAGCACGCTTCAGGAAAGAGACTATGCGGGGAAGACCGGCGGCCGGTTCGCGCCCACCGAACTGGGTCGTACGGTCAACGGCATTCTGGCTCAGGCGTTTCCCGACGTCTTCAACGTGGACTTCACGGCCCGTATGGAGGATGAACTCGACCAGGTCGAGAACGGCGAAGTGGGTTGGGTGAAGGTCGTGGAAGACTTCTATGGACCGTTTGCCAAGGATCTGGACCGGGCGGAAGGACAACGAAGACAGCTGAAGGCGTCGCTTCAGGAGGAGACGGACAAAATCTGCGAGAAGTGCGGCAAGGTCTTCGTAATCAAGTGGGGTCGCAATGGGCGTTTCCTGGCCTGTTCCGGATTTCCGGAGTGTCGCAATACCCAACCACTCGAGGCGTCCGAGACGGAACCATCGGGCGAGGTGTGCGAGAAATGCGGCTCGGAAATGGCGATCCGTACCGGTCGCAATGGACGTTTTCTGGCCTGCTCGGGGTACCCGAAGTGCAAAAATGCGCGTTCGATTTCGACGGGAGTACCCTGCCCGCAGAAAGATTGCGACGGTCAGCTCAAGGAACGGAGCAGTCGGCGTGGCAGGACGTTTTTCAGTTGCGGCAACTTCCCGGAGTGCACGTACGCGAGTTGGGACCGGCCGTTGAACCGGGCATGCCCAATGTGCGACGGGCCGTTTCTGGCCGAGCATACCGGTCGAAACGGTGGGACGTCGCTCCGGTGTCTGAGATGCAGGCATACGACAGCCGCTCGGGAAGAGGAAAAGGCGTAAACGGTACGCCGCGGTGTCGCGGATGGCCGCGGGCAATGGCTATCATCGAAGAACTCCATGCCCGCACGCTTGCGCCCGGCTGTTTCATTGCAATCACGAAATTCCGACGGGAGGTGTCCTAAATGCAGGCACTGATCGCCGAATTCATACGCCACCTCGCCAACGAGCGGCGATTGTCGCCGCATACGTGCCGGGCCTACCGGACGGATCTGGACCGGTTCCTGTGTTTCCTGCAGGTCCGATGGGGCGCTGAAAATCCGGATGTGAGCGGGGTCGCCAGGGAGGAGGTGCGGGCGTTCCTGGGGCACCTGAACGGCGCAGGATTCGGCAGGCGTTCAATCGCGCGGAAGCTGGCTTCGTTGCGCACGTTCTTTGCCTATCTTTGCCGGATGGGCCGCCTGGAGAAGAATCCGGCGCTGCAGGTACGTCCGCCCAGGCAGGAGAAGACCCTGCCGATACACCTGGACCTCGAGGAGGTGCGGCGGGTGCTGGAGAATCCGTCACCGGATACGGCATTGGGTTTGCGAGACCGGGCGATGCTGGAACTGTTTTACAGTTCCGGCATCCGGTTACGGGAACTGGCGGGAATCGGTATGGATAGCCTGGACCTGGACAGCGGAACCGTCCGCGTGACAGGGAAGGGTGGAAAGGAGCGTCTCGTGCCTGTCGGGAAGCCGGCTCGGGAAGCCCTGCGCCGGTATTTGACTCGCCGATCCGAACTGTTGCCGGCCGATGCGCCCGAGGTTGTCCAGAAACATTTTTTTCTCAGCCGTTCCGGCCAGGCGTTGAGCGCCAGCGGGGTTCAGGACCGGGTCGTGGGGCATCTCCAACAGGCGACGGGTAGGGGCAGGCTGGGCCCCCATACCTTGCGGCATACCTTCGCCACCCATCTGTTGGACGCCGGAGCCGATCTGAATGCGGTCAAGGAGATGCTGGGGCATGCAAGCCTGTCCACAACGCAGATTTATACACACGTGAGCGTTGAGCGACTAAAGAAGGCCTATCGGCAGGCGCATCCGAGAGCGTAGTGACGTGAGAACGGACACGGCAGTTGGCCGATGGCCAAACCCGCCCTTATCCCTGCTGAAAAAGGCACGATGGGTTCTGTTGGGCCTCCTGCCGCTTCTCGCGGGAACCTGCGCCAACCCCATGCCGCCGCCCGGCGGACCGCCGGATGTGATTCCGCCACGGGTGGTCCACACGATGCCGGCGGCCGATTCCGTGGGTGTGGGAACCCGGACGCGCATCCGCATCCGGTTCAGCGAAACCATGGACCGCCGTTCGGTGACGCGGGCGATTTTCGTTTCGCCCCGTTTCTCCACGGATCCGGATTTCAGATGGCGCGGGCGGGAACTCGAGATCCGGCCACGTGAAGGCCTGCGCGAAGACCGGACCTACGTGGTGGCCGTGGGCGCCGCGAGTTCCGACGTGTCGTTCAATCGCATGGAGGCGTCCTACAGTTTCGCGTTCTCCACGGGCCACAGGCTGAGTCGCGGTGAAATCCACGGCCGCATCCTCATGGGTGCCGCGAAGCACGGGCAGGTCTACGTCTGGGCGTTCGACCTGACGGGTATCGGCGACCCCGATCCAGCGGCCGCGCCGCCTGCTTACGTGACGCAGCCCGGCACCGATGGAACGTTCCAGTTTGTGCGATTGGGGGTCGGGCGGTACCGGGTATTCGCGTTCCACGACGTGGACCGCGACCAGGCTTATACACCCGGCGTCGAACCGCTTGCGGTGCCGCCGGGCGATATCCCCCTCCGTTCGGGCGAAGGCAGGATGGGATTGGGCCTGCTGAGGATGGCGGTGCGTGACAGCGTGCCGCCGCGTTTCGTTTCGGCGCGGACACCCGATCGGCGACGGCTTTCACTGCGCTTTGACGAACCCGTGGATGTGCCATCGCCGCCGGTGATTTCCGGAGGGGATGGGTTCCTCGAGGTAAAGTCGATCTACCCGGACGCGAGGGATTCCAGCCGGGTGTGGCTGGTGACCGGCCCGCAGGCACCCGGAACGGAATACCGTGTGGAATTGGCTGGGATTGCCGACCGGTTCGGCAATGCAATTGCTCCGGGCGAAGTGGCGACTGTGCGTGGCGAAGAAAAGCTCGACCGACGCGCGCCGGTTCCGGTTCGTGTTGATCCCGACCTGGGAGCACGGCATGTTTCGCAGAATACGGCGTTGCGGATCGATTTCAGCGAAGCTATGTCTCCCGCTGCGAATCCTGAGTTCTGGGTCGTTTCGGACAGTACGGCCGCCCCGGCGGGACGATTTTCGTGGCCGCGGCCCAACCGGCTGGCGTTCCGGCCCGACGAGGCATGGGTCGCCGGTGAGAATTACGTTCTGAAGGGACAGGCCAACAAGCTTTCCGATGCTTCCGGAAACCCTGCCGAAGGACAGATTGTGTTCCGGTTTACGGTTGCATTGCCTGACGATCAGGGTTCAGTGAGCGGTACGGTTGTCGCCTCGCAAATGCCGATTGTGGTGCAGGCGCAATCACTCTCAGGGTCTCAACCGCCGCGCGCAGTCACCGTTGCGCCTGGTGATTCTACTTACTTTCTGGAGGCGATGCCTCCCGGGCGATACCGGGTGCTGGCCTTCGAAGACGCGGACGGAAACGGTGCGTGGACGTGGGGGGTGGCCAGACCTTTCGTCCCGGCCGAACCCATGTCCGTACTTCAGGATACGTTGGAGGTCGTGCCACGATGGGAGACGGCCTCTGAGGAGCGCATACACATTCAGGCCTGGGCGGAGTCAGGGCTCACCAAGGAGAATTAGCCGTGGCGGCGGAATTGGAACGCGGTCCTTCCGTCAGAAAGCATCTCGTGCCGGCCATGCTGCTGGTCCTATTCTGCGCGCTGATGATCTACCGGCTTACTGCGCAGACTCCCGAGGACAAGGAACGCATGCGCGCCCGGATGCACCTGGAGTTGATCTACGGCTTGGAGCGTGCACACTTGGAGGAATTTGGAACTTATCTGCCCATAGACCGTGAAAAAAACGGCGAAATCCTCAAACTGGACGTGGTGCCGGGCAGGTTCCGGTACCGGGTCACGGTGGAAGGGTCGACATTCGTCGCTGAAGCGAGGGCGGATCTGGACGGAGACGGCCGGCAGGAAGTGTGGTACGTCGATCAGGAGTCGCCCGAGCCCGTGTTAATACAACAGGACTGAGTCGTGAGACACAATACCGTAATCAGGACGCGTCGGTTGTGTGCGTGGCTTGTCGTGCCCGCCCTTGCAGGCTGCTTGTTGGCGGCTCCCGTGTTTTCCTATGTACTCCAGATGCACCGGAACAACCAGGGCCAGATTGTCACGGTGCGCTGGCCTGCCGGAAAAGCCCGCGCGATCGAATTCTGGCTCGAAATCGACCAGTTTCCTTTTTTCGCTGACCATGTGAAACGCCTGGTACGCGACAGTTTCGTCGCATGGGAGGACGTGCCGATTTCATTCGCGGCGTTCAGGAGCCGAGGCGTCGCCGATCTGGAAGTGTCAGCGACAGACGGCAAGAACGTAATTACCTTTGACCGGGGAGGCCGGAATTTCCCCGATCGCGGCGGTGGAGGTGTAATCGCGTTTGCGCTGATGAATTGGGACGTTCAGGGACACATTACCGATGTGGATATTGTTTTCAACGGGCGAGACTATTCCTATTCGGTGGGAAATCCCACTCAGGAGGGCGGTCTGGTGGATATGCAGGATGTACTGACCCACGAGATCGGCCACTTGCTGGGCCTCGCCCATTCCCCGCTGGCGGGTGAGCGAACCGTGCGACCGTCGATGTATCCCTTTTACTTTGGCGAGGAACGAACCCTTACAACGGACGACCGGGCGGGGGTTTCGGCGCTTTACCCATCGACCGAGGCGATAATATCTACGGGCGCAATTTCGGGACGGGTGACACACCGGAACGGCGAGGGGACATTCGGGGTGCATGTGGTGGCATACCACGCGGATACCGGCGAATTCGCCGCTGGCGTCCTGTCCGGAACGACAGGTGAAAACCGGGGGATCGGCGGAGATGGGGCCTATGAAATCAAGGGCCTGCCTCCGGGTGAATATCACGTGGGCATCGAACCGGTAGGCGGATCGGTGACGACGCGAAACTTCAGCGGCATTTACACCCGGTTCGAGATCGGCTTTCCGGAGGAGTACTACGACAACAGGACGATTCGGGACTTTGCCAACGCGGTACGGGTCGCCGCCGGCAGGAGTGTGGCGGGGGTTGATTTCACGCTGGGAACGGCGCTTCCGGGTTTTCCGGATATTCAATTTACCATATTACCGAACAACACGCCGGACCCGGTCGGCCCGTATGGATTGCAGGTTCGAATAACCGACGAAGACCCGATCGCATCCGCGGAGGTGGATTACCGCGTCAACGACGGTCCGGTTCAAACCATGATGTTGCAGCCGGGCCCTGGTCGGTTCTACACGACCGAATTTCCAGGGCGTGAGCGGGGCGCCGTATTTTCGTACCGGGTGCGGGCGCGGGACAGCCAGGGTAACGAAACGGTGTTCCCGCCTGAGGAACAGCCAGGACAGCAATTCGAAGTGTTGGCGCTTTCCGGCGAGCCGGTGTTATACGTCGCACTGCGACGTTCGCGGCAGTTGGTGGTGTTCGATACGGGTCTGGACCGTGAAGTCGCCCGTATCGCGCTCGGAGGCGATCCGTTGAGCGTGGCATTGGCACCGGATGAGCGATTTTTGTACGTCGCCAACAACGGCGCCGACGCCGACGGTGGGGAAAACAAGCTGATGGCGATCAATACCGCTACGCATGAAGTTTCGGTCATTCGGGTGGGTCAGGAGCCGCTGGATCTGGCGATGTCTCGGAACGGGTCACGCGTGTACGTGAGCAATGCCGCTGAGCAAACCGTATCGGTGGTGAATGTGGGCAGCCTGCGTGAGGCCCGGCGCATTTCCACGCCCATTGCCGGTGAAGGGAACGACGCCAGGGGACCGTTCGGCATTGCCGTGGGGCCCGAGGAAAAGTGGTTATACGCGGCGGATATCGATGGAGATCAGGTGATGGTGGTGGATATTGAAGCCGGTCAGGTGACGCAGCGGATCGACGTGCCGGTCTCACCGCGGTCCCTGCTGCTTACCCCGTCCGGAGACCGGCTCTACGTATCCAGGTTCGGACGAAGCGGCAGCGGCGCCGGCATCTCGGTCATTGATACCGAATCATACGAGGTCGTAAGCGAAATTGACCAGCCATCCGCGAGCATCTTCCGGCTTGCCCTCTCCCCGGACGGGAAACGCCTGTATGCGACAGACCGGACCAACGCCAAGGTGCTGGTTATCAATACCGAACTGAATCGCGTTATTCTGAAGTGGGCAACGCGCGGGCGCGAAACGCGCGACGTAGCCGTCTCCGCCGATGGAAAGACCGTTTACGCGGCCAACCAGGATTCGAACGAACTGCAGTTTTTCGATGCGGCGACAGGATTCATTCGCAAAACCATCTTGCTGGAAGACGGACCGCGGGGCATCGCCGTGCGCGGGCAGCCGGTTTACGAGGATGCCCCGATTACCGATCCGAGACGCGCCGACTTCGACCGGGACGGCAGCGTTGGTTTCGGGGACTTCGTGCTCTTTGCCCGCGGTTTCGGCACCCGTCCGGGCGATCCGAATTTTGATGTGAATCTGGATCTCAACGGAGACGATCAGGTGAGCTTTGCGGATTTTATCCTCTTCGCCGCGGTCTTTGGGATGTCAGCCGGAGGGTAGAAAAGAGATCGTCTAATGCCAGTATAGGGCATTTGGCGGACGCCCGGTTTGCGCCCGATCGCCCTGATCCGTCGCGACAGTTTCTATCGGATCTGTGATTCTACAACTATCCCGCTGCCTTTTGGTTTGTATCAACTTCCCTCGCTTGAAGAAAACGAACCCACGTCCCGTAAAGCGCCGAACAGGTCTTTTTCAGCAATCTCCCGACCCCTGATAGCGACGCCTGACATCCCCACACACCACCTCGTCTTGCCTTCTTCCAGCTGGCCCTCCCTGTTGAACCTCAACGCGAGATCGGGACTCTAATTGACCAACTACCGGGTTGGACGGTTATAGCCCCGAAAACGTCTCCGGATGGTTCTCTCTAGCCCGTGCTGCGTGCAAATTAGGGGATTAGCCTCCGAAGGTGGTATTGATCCGCCGGCACCGGTGGTCGGGTATATCGTTCGATCACTGCACGGAATTCTAAAGACTGAATTTAATAAGGGCGACGGCCTGGCCGATGAGGGCGTGACCCTGCTCGACCCTGCAGCAGGGACCATGACATTCGTGGCGCGTGCCACTCAAGAGGCAGTTTACGAATTCGAGTCAAAGTTTGGCAGCGGGGTATCCCATGACTTCATACGGACCCGTATTTTGAAGAATTTTTATGCTTTCGAACTAATGATGGCGCCCTATGCGGTGGGTCACCTGAAGATGAGTTTCCTGCTGGAAGAACTCGGGCATCGACTCGCCGACGACGAACGCATGCGTTTCTATCTTACCAATACCCTCGACTGGGAGAAACTGGAACAGAGTCGTCTCCCTGGCCTCTCCGCTCTGGCCGAGGAATCACACCTTGCCGGTGAGGTTAAGAAGCAGAAGCCGATCCTGCTCATTCTGGCCATTCCAGCAACAAGGGTGACTGGATACGTAAGTTGATCGACGAGTACAAGAAGGTCGACGGAATACCCCTGGGTGAGGCAAATCCGAAGTGGCTTCAGGATGACTATGTCAAGTTCCTCCGTTTTGCCCAATGGAAGATCGAACAGGGAGGGCGCGGCGTTGTCGGTATGATCACCAACCACGGTTACCTGGATAATCCCACCTTCCGAGGCATGCGCCGTAGCCTGATGCGCACCTTCGACGACATATATATCCTCGACCTGCACGGAAACGCTTTAAAGAGGGAAACCTGCCCCAACGGAAGCCCTGATAAAAACGTCTTCGATATCCGGCAGGGCGTGGCCATCACCTTTTTCGTCAAGACCGGTAGCAAAGAGGATCCTGCTGGTCGGGTTCATCACGCCGAAGAATACGGAAGCCGTGAGCACAAATACGCCTGGCTGGATGCCCACGACCACGACAGCACAAATTGGCGAGAGGTAAACCCTGATTCGCCGGACTATCTGTTTGTGCCCCGCGATGAAGCGCTCGAAGCCGTATATCGCCGCTGTATTTCTGTTCCCGATATTTTCGCAGCAAAGGTTGTGGGATTGTTCACCGCACGTGATAGGCTGACAATTCACTGGTCGGAACAGGACGCTTGGAGTACGGTCCGCGCCTTTTCTCGAATGGCACCAGAACTCGCCAGGACGACATACGAACTCGGTAAAGATTCAGGAGACTGGAAAGTCACGTTGGCGCAAAGTGATCTGCTTGAGCCCGGGCTTAATCGCAACAATGTTGTTCCCATCCTCTACCGACCGTTTGATATACGTACTATACTGGCCGGTCACGCGGCTTTATCTGCAGGCCACGCGCTAACGTAATGCGCCATATGTTGGAGGGGGAGAATCTGGCATTATGTGTCGGTCGTCAGGGCCATGTTGTCGGTGATAGTCAATGGAATCTTATCTATTGCTCAAAGACAATAGAGGATCTCAACCTCTTCTATCGAGGAGGGAATGTCAACTTTCCTCTTTACCGCTATTTTACCGCAGCAGACCGGCGAACCAACATTAGCCGCGAATTGATCGAGTGTTTAGCGAATGCGCATCGCAACGAGCCATCACCCGAAGATGTTTTCCACTATGTATATGCCGTTCTTCATGCACCGTCCTACCGCGAGAAATACGCGGAATTCCTACGTAGGGATTTCCCGCGTGTTCCATTCCCGGTGGAAAGGGATTTGTTCGTCAAGATCGCGAGTCTGGGCGTCCGATTGGCGGAACTGCATCTTCTGACGTCACGTGAACTCGACCAGCCATCCTGTCAGTTTCCAGTTCAAGGGGAAATGAAGGTTACAAAGAAGAAGGCAGATGGTTTTCGTTATGACTCCGACATGCATCGTATGTATATCAACAAGACGCAGTATTTCAGTCCTATCCCGCCCGAAGTCTACGAATACCGTATCGGCGGCTACCAGGTTTGCGACAAGTGGTTGAAGGATCGTAAAGAGCGCTGCCTAAAGACCGAGGAAGTCAGGACCTATTGCCGGATGGTGACGGCCATTGGTCACACAATTCGAATACAGGCGGAACTTGACACGTTGTATCCCGACGTCGAGAAGGATCTGGTGTCGATCTCGGCTGAATGATCGAAAAGGACGCGCGGCGAAAAAGGTCGGCTGTCAATGTGTCGATACTCGCGAACCCAATTGAGGTGTGTAAAGTTAGCCGATCGGTTCGCGAGATCTCGTCTCGACGAGTGGGCCGCCGAATTGAATGCACTTGACATATTGTAGTCAATTGACTACAATACTACTCAATGATCAGGGTACTTCATTACGTTTCGGAAAGCGGTTTTGATTTTTTTGATGAATGGTTTCGGAAACAGAGTCCCGAAGCCCGTGCTCGCATCCAGATACGCATCGATCGAGTGGAACTGGGTAACTTCGGTGATCGCCACAGTGTCGGCGGAGGTGTCTTCGAGCTCCGCATAGACTTCGGGCCGGGATATCGGGTTTACTATGGCCGCGAGGGTGACGAACTCGTGATTCTGTGTGGCGGCGGTACTAAGAAGCGTCAAGCCCGCGACATCGCAAATGCCGGAAATTGTTGGAAAGCGTACAAACAGGAGAAACGAAATGCCCGTGAGAGAACATAAGGCCAGCGATTATCTCAAGACGCCCGAGGACGCCGCCGCTTATCTGAACGCGGCGATAGAGGAAATGGGCGACGATCCGCGCTTGCTCATGAAGGCGTTTCGGAACGTTGCTGAGGCGCGGGGTGGCGTGTCTGCGCTCGCACGCCGGGCAAAGCTGGATCGCGTAGCCCTTTCTCGAGCTCTTTCCGGTCAACGAAATCCGCGACTCGATACATTAGCGAAAGTCTCTGCCGCCTGCGGCATAAAGCTTCGTTTCTCGGCCTAAGAGAGTATAGTAGGACAACGTCAAGGGACCGCGGAAGGCCGGACCTCGTTTGATTTCGGCTCGTTCGTGGAAGGTCCCCGTGCGCGCATCGTCGCCGGCCCGATACCGTGGATTGCTTCGAGATATCTGACCTGTGACGAGGTGTGCTTCCGCCCTGAACGAGGTCTTTCACTTGCCCGTCAATACATAGGGGCTAGCTTCCTAGGTTGGTTGCCGACAGTCGGTTTTTGGCGCGTCTTGTGATACCCACCATAACAATTGGATGGTGTAATTTCTAATTTAAATGGTTGATTTTTTAAATGTTATTTGATGTGTGCAGATGCCATCATCCTTTGATCGTTAATAAATGGAGCACTGTGACATTCAAATGAAACCAATCATCAATGCGCTCACCGAACTTGGTGTTATCGGAAATCGTGAAATCGCTGATCTCGGTCTGTGTTTCGTCGCAAAGCCCGACGTTTTGATACGGAAACTGAGAACGGTCCATATCAAAGCACGGCGCCTCACCGAAGGTGTCCTACTGGACGGCCTTCGTGAATGGGCGTGGAAGAACGGCATTGGCAGTCGCAACACCATAACTATTCGAGGTGAAACCCCGCACCGTATGGTGGGCCAGTTCAAATGGGATCTAAACGGACCGAGCTATCTGCTTTCCCTTAGGCGTAAAAACATCCGGCACGGCTTTGTTGTGGCCGATGTGTTCGCCGAAGGGGAAATGGGTGTTCCGCATATCCGGTATTTTATCCGGAAAGTGCAGACCTGCCAGAAAACCTCAAACAGCGGTCCACTTTTCCCGATCCTAATGGCCAAGAGCTTTACAGGGGATGCCATGACCGAGGGCCACAAGAGTGGACTGATGTTGTCGACACCCGAAAACCTATTTGGATCGCAGGTAGCGCACGCCCTCGCCGACTTGATGTCTATCTTAAGAAACGTTTCTACTATTGCTTCGGTCAGCGAGAGTGAGTTTTACGGTCTTCTCGACCGCCTTACAGAAATCGAAGGCCGGGCCGGCAATATGCGGGGTATACTGTTTGAAATGATCGCAGGCTATATCGCTAAGCGTGAATTCGGCGGAAAAGTTGAATTTGGCGTCCACCACATTCATCGTGAAACCGTCGATAGAGCCGATCTAGATGTGGTTTGTGTGACAGAAGCCTATTCGGTACACATCATAGAGTGCAAGGGCAAGGTTCCAGGGGGAAAC
Source organism: Candidatus Latescibacterota bacterium (assembly GCA_965237675.1). Taxonomy (GTDB): domain Bacteria; phylum Latescibacterota; class UBA2968; order UBA2968; genus JAAXHE01. The sequence goes on along the minus strand of OZ250150.1, from coordinate 5,359,811 downwards.
GTATCGCTCCAAGAGGTGAACAAATGGCTTAATAAGCTTCCCGTCATGCAGGACTACGTGGCCGCGCAGGAAAACTTACGCGAATACCAACAGACCTACGAGTTTTGGACCAGCGGCATCTTCGAGGACGACGCGCTCGAAAAACTGGCCTATGAACGCAGTCTGCGGAAAAAAAGGCCGATTGTCTGGAGGGATGGTGTCGCCGTACGGAAGATCGCGGCGCAACGCAGACTCAGGACTATCGGAGATGCCTTAGACCAGCACTTTCTGCAACATCCCCTAGCGAAGTCGAAACAAGGTCTCACCCGCTACAACTCAGACAGTAGATGAAGCCATTGTGTCTTTGCGATTATACTTAAACCGGTTTGGTATTGAGAGCGCCTCGAGGGCGCAGTGCCCAAAATTGAACACCGTGCAAGCGTATTATTCTGGAGTTCGTCGTAATGGCACCTCCTGCGGGCGACCAGGCAAAGACCGTGTCGGCCGTTTTGTTTCGTGTTTTCCATATCCGGAGGAATCGCGATGCGTTCCCCAATGCAGGTTGAATGCATTCGGCAGTTGTTTCTGGACGACGAGGGGGTCGGAGAGACCTACCGTGTTGCCCGGCACTACCACTCCCCGGTCAAATACGTTGGGAATCCCCTGCTGGTGGGAAACGCGTTTCACGACGCGAGGGAGGGCGTGAGATACGAGGAGGATCGGGTACCGCGGGAGGGTGGCGTTGAGAAATTTCTGAGCAACGTACTTGTACCCACGTCGGTGGTCAGGAGCCCGTCCGGCACGTTCCAGATGTATTATCAGACCCGGCCCCCGGGGATCAAGGACTTCGGGTACGGTGGAGGGTCGCCCGTGGTGGCATACGCGGAATCGCACAACGGGGTCCACTGGCGGCTTCCGGCGTTGAATCGGGTCGAGATCAACGGGAGCCTGGAAAACAACGTGTTGTTCGAGCCGCCGGGGTCGCTGCCATGCGTCGTCATCGACGACCATGAAGCAGATGACGCCCGAAGGTATAAGATGTTGTATTATCCCCACAACATAAGCCTTTCCCCGGACGGCGTGTCGTGGTCAGACGTGGAGAAGGTACACGTGCCCAGTCGGATCGGGCATTCGGACGGGCTGAACTGTCTGGCCGGATGGGACGCGGATATCGGACGCTACGTGGCGTATTTTCGCCCCCAGGTCGCCCGACCCGATCAGGCGATCGATCTCGAGGGTATCGCGATTCGGATCGTTGCCAGGAGCGAGAGCGAGGATTTGACCGAGTGGACGGAACTCGAAACGGTGCTTGCGCCGGATGGCGACGATCCGGACGGCACGGAGTTCCAGGCGATCGGGGTCTTTTTTTACGAGGGGATGTATGTGGGGTTGTTGTGCGTGCATGAAGGGTTCGCCGAAGAGCGACCCAAGCGGTTTCCCTACCGGCTGCCAAATTGGCCGGCCCATTCCGCCATGCTGGGCCGGTGCTATATTGAATTGGTGACGAGCCGGGACGGGGTTCACTGGAACCGGTCGGAAGGGCGCGTGCCGTTTCTGGATACGACTCCCGGGGGGCTGGATTCCGGGGTTATCTGGCCCTCCAACTCGCCCGTGGCCGTGGGAGACGAACTCTGGTTCTATTACGGAATGGCCGTGCACAGCCACGGTTTGTCCTACATGCAGCTTCCGGGGCTTGCCCGGCTGCGGCGGGACGGGTTTGTAAGTATGGGCGCGTTGGAACAGGCCGGGTGGATGGTCACGAAGCCGTTTGTCTGTCCAGGCGGCAGGCTTTACGTGAATGCGGATGCCCGCGGCGGAGAACTGTCGGCGTCAGTGATCGAACAGGATGGATTCCACGCGCCTGAATACGCCATGGTCCGTTGCGCCACCCTGGATGGAAACGCGATGGCCTATCGGTTAACCTGGATGGAGCGGGCGGATCTGAACCCGCTGAAGGGAAAGGAAATCAGGCTTAAGTTCTACCTCAGGCAGGCGAATCTGTTTTCTTACTGGTTCGAGTAGGCGTTTTGCCGATTCGGGGACGGCGGAAAGGAATGAAATTGAACCCAATATTCGTAACAACGGCCGCGATGGTCCTTGCAACGGCTTTGTGTGATGGTCCAGTTTTCGCGAAGGAATCAGCCAAGGCGAAGGTCCTGAACAAATGGCATGGAAGTTGGAAGCATCACACCGAACTCAAGCCCGCGGCATGGTCGCTCAAGGCGGCTGAGCTATCGGGAACTTCAACGGGCCGGTGGATTCTGGGCAGCCAATATCAACAGATATCCAGCTTCAGCGGCGCGCATGAGACGCGTGAGATTCACCGCTACGATGCGAACAGCAACGCGTATCACAAGTGGTCATTCGATTCTGAAGGAGGACACAGCTTCTGGGTTGGTGCGTGGGACGAAAAAACCGGGACCATGACGTGGAAGTACATGGATTTCGGTTTGGGCATTGAAGGAAAAATTGTGAATCGGTTCTCGGGCGAAGGGAAATATGAAACGACGTTCGTCATGAAGGACAACATGGGGAACTTGCTTCTGAAGTTCCAGTCTGAACACACTCGCATGAATAAGTAACCCGAGTCGTTCCCGGTTAACGGAGCAGATTGCCTTCATGGGTACTGGGAAAATTGACGCAGACAGGCAGATCGTGCGTTAGGCAGGTGGCGGTCCCCGGCCATGCCGGCGTCCTATCCCGATGGGGAGCGATTGCGTGCCGCCCCCGGCCCTACGGCCTGGTTCATTCTGCGGAAATTCCGCTTGACATTGAACCATTTCGACACTTAAGTATGACTCGGAACATTCGGGTCATTCTTGGTTCTCAACCTATTCGCCGGTGAATACTAAGGAGGGTATCATGAACTGTCGAAAATACTGGTTGCTGGTTGGAGGCACGCTCTTATTGGCCTTGCTGGCCTTGCCCGAAGCGGCTTTCGCCGGTCAGCCGAACGCCGGAGACACGGCCTGGGTCATCACGGCAACGGCGCTCGTGTTATTCATGACCCTGCCCGGTCTCGCCATGTTTTACGCCGGCCTGGTTCCGTCGAAAAACGTGCTATCCATGTTCATGCAGTGTTTCGGGATCACCGCCCTGGTCACTGTGTTGTGGATCGTCTTCGGTTACAGCATTGTTTTTGATTCGACAGGCATGGTCGCAGGGGAACGCGGATTGCACGCATTTTTTGGCGGATTCGGCAAGGCATTCCTCAGCGGCGTGACCCCCGATGCCCTGACGGGCACCATTCCGGAGCCGATTTTCGTCGCATTTCAGCTTACTTTTGCCATCATCACCCCGGCCCTGATGGTCGGCGCCTTCGCCGAACGCATGAAGTTTTCGGCCGCATTGTGGTTTACCGGACTATGGGTGACGGTGGTCTATTTCCCCATCGCCCACATGGTCTGGGGAGGTGAGGGCTCCTTCTTCGGCGACATGGGGGTCTTCGACTTCGCCGGTGGCATCGTCGTGCACATGACCGCAGGATTTTCGGCCCTGGTAGCGTGTATTGTCGTCGGCAAGCGCAAAATGCATCCGGAGCAGACTGCGCCGCCTCACAATATTCCCATGGTCCTGACCGGAAAGGCCATCCTGTGGGTGGGCTGGTTCGGCTTCAACGGCGGCAGCGCGCTCGCCGCCAACGGCCAGGCCACGATGGCGCTGCTGGTCACCCAGATCTCACCCTCCCTTGCGGCTTTGACCTGGATCGCCATCGAGTGGATTCGATACGGCAAACCCACTGCCGTCGGGTTTGCAACCGGCGCGATCGCCGGTCTTGCCGCGATTACGCCGGCATCCGGAACCGTGGGTCCGATCGGCGCTTTGGTCATCGGCATAACCGCCGGGGCACTCTGCTATTATGCCTCTACCGTATTCAAGTCAAAAGTCGGCTATGATGATAGCCTGGACGTCGTGGGCGTCCATGGCGTCGGCGGTCTCACCGGCGTGATCTTGGTGGGATTCCTCGCGTCTTCCATGTTTGGCGGATCGGTAGCCGACCTGGACATCGCGAACCAGTTGAAGGTCCAGGTCTTTGCCGCCGTCGTCACAGCCATCTATTCCATTGTGGTTTCTTTCCTTCTGCTGAAGATTGTCGACGCCATCGTCGGACTGCGTATCGACGATGAAGGGGAGGACACCGGACTCGACGTCAGCGATCACGGCGAAACCGGTTACACCATCTAGTCAACAGGCCAGTCTTTCACCATAGGGTATGAGAATCGATAAAGAATCGTTTATTATCAGGTCAAGAGTAGCTGGGGCAACCCACAAAACAATCCCCCGGGGGCGGGGGATTGTTTTGTGGGAAAGGGAAACACCGGGTCGGATCGCCGCCTACCCCGATGCTCTTACCCGCCGCATTTTCCTCTCAACACGAATTCATGAAGGTTCCGTCAACTTCCGGTCCGGGCGGTATCCTGACCGGAAATCACCCGAAACGAATCGAGGAATAAAGAATATGGGAACTCGAATATTCATTGTCGTTATGACGCTGAACCTGTTGGCCGGTACCGCATTCGCTCAGATAGGAAATGTCTCCGTTGAGGGCGGCGTGGATCTTGTCTCCCATTATATCTTCCGGGGCGTCGTCACCACAGACAAGCCCACCGCGCAGCCGTCTCTCACCGTCGGCTTCGGGGAATCCGGTTTCTCTTTCAACATCTGGGGTTCCGCCGCTCTCAAACAGCGGAGCATTCAGGAAACGGGCGATGAACTCGACTTCACGATAACCTTCGACCGCAACCTGGGAGAACAGTACGAAAACGTCGGGCTTACGGCAGGTTATATCCAATACACCTTTCCGAGTCAAACAAAGGGCGACAAACTCACCGGAGAACTCTTCGCCGGTCTGAGCCTGGATAGTTTTCTGTCTCCATCTCTAACGCTCTACCGCGACCTCGGCTTGTTCGATTACTGGTATCTTAACGGCAGTATCGGACATGAATTCCAACTGACCTCCGAGGGCGATGTTTCGCTTGCGGTGTCCGGTGATTTAGGATACAGCAACCTCGCCGACAGATTCGAATTCAACCATGTAGGTGTGTCGGTTTCACTCAATGCCAGCCGGAGCTACTTCTCATTGTCGCCGACAATCGGCATTATTCGTTGGATCGAAGACATCAACGAAGGCAGGGATGAGCAAACCCAGGTTTGGGGCGGCGTCAGTTTGAGTTTCGCCTATTAGCGGCGCGCGATCGGCAAATTTCCTGTCTCATCCTGTTCTTTTACCGCGTGAGTAACCGGCGTAGCCACGCCGTTGTTTCGGAGTCGGGACGAGTAAAATCGTCCCGGCGTCGCTTTGCGTGAACACGACCGGCTGAGCATCGACATCAAGGATGTCATCGCCTCGATCGACGGCGTGGCCATGCTCAACGGCATCGCCCTCGTGAGTTTCATCAACGAACTCAGGCAGGACGGACACTCCGTGGAGGAAGCGGTACGAAAGGGCGCCGCGCTTCCCCTCCATCCTCGGTCTGATGCCGATGTTGTTGTCTTCCGGTGTCGGTGCGGAGACGCAGCGCCCGCTCGCGTCCGTTGTGGTTGGCGGTCTCATCACGTCGACCCTGTTGACGCTGGTCCTCCTTCCTGTGATATACGAGTGGATGGAAACCCGCGCCGAGCGGAAGGCAGAATGGGCATATCTGTTTGACGACGCAATAGGGTACGGGCCTGTCAGGAGGAGGACGGGCCATTTTTTTTGCCGGTTCGAACAGGCCTCCGGGTGAGCCTGAGACGCGAAGAATCGTGGCGACCCGGCCTTTTCTTTCTCCGACGTGTGTATTATATTCAATACAGGGTTCCTGTCGATGTACGCCTGGAATGAAGCCTGTGCAAAGTCACCGTCTGACTTTCGGATCCATTGAAATGGAATGGAAGCAAGGCTCCGTAGCCCGTGTGCCGTAAACAGCAAAAGGAGGAGAAGATGAAGAGCGGCGTAGCAATGGCCGATATCACCCCTGAACCGGGTCCCGTACTGCAGGGACATTGGAGCACGAATCCCTCGCATTCGGTGCTGTACCCCCTGGAAGTCCGGGCAATCGTGTTCGAAGTGGCGGACACTCGGACGGCGATAGCCACAGTCGATGCGATAGGAGTGACAAAAGAGACGACCGATCGGATCCGGGCGCGGGTGAACGCGGCATGCGGTATCCCCGGTGATCACGTGATGGTGGCCTGCAGCCATACCCATTCCGCGCCGGCCGCGCTGCCCTCGCTGGGGATGGCGCCACCGGAGGAGTGGATGGAGAAAATCGAGACGGAGACCGCGTCAAGCATCGCGCGCGCGGCGGCGGACCTGAAGCCGGTCCGGTTCGGAGTGGGCTGTGGTTCGGTCCATTTCAATATCTGCCGCAGGCCGCTGCCGCGCACGTCCAGTATGATGCAGAATTTCGGCGGTATAGTGGACCGGCGCGCGCGGGTGCTCCGGGTGGAGACGGAAGACGGGGCGCCGCTTGCTGTGCTGTTCCACTACTCCTGCCATACGACGACCAAGAGCGGTTCCGAAGGCTACATTTCGCCAGATTATGCGGGCATCGCCCGCAGGGTAATTGAAGAGGCGATCGGCTGTAAGGCGTTGTTCCTGGCGGGGTGTTTCGGTAATGTCCGACCCGCCGTGGTAAACCCGGAGACCGGAGGCTTCAAGTCCGCGAGCAAGGCCGAGCTGGATGCCTGTGGCGAGGAGTTGGGCCGCGAGGTGGTTCGCGTAGCGGAGAGTCTGAAGACCCGGCGGTCCTCCCAATTGAACGCGCGGCGACTGGATGTGCGGATCCCTTACGGCGAGCACGATCCGGTGGAGAAACTTCGGGCGACGGCGACTGACGAGAGCGCGAGGGGGCGCCTTTTTATCGGGCCGTGGGCGAACCGCGTGTTGGAGATGATCGAAAGCGGCGGGATCCCGGAAAGCCGGGCGACGGAGATGCAGTTGATGGCGGTGGGTCCGTTAACGTGCATTACCATACCGGGTGAGCCGGTCCAGGAGATCGGACATGCGATCGAGAAACGACTGAGGGGGATGGTGGACGCGGACGATGTGTGGCCGGTGGGATACGCGAATGACGAGATCGGATACCTCTGTACCGACCGGCACTACGAGGAGGGCGGGTACGAGCCCAATGCATACCCCTACTACGGCGAGCCCGCCCGTTTCCAGGGGGAAGAGCAGGTGATCGTACAGACGGCGGAATCCCTGACGAGGGGGTAGCCACGTGCAGATGACAGGGGAGGCACCCAATATCCTGGTGGACTCGTCACGGGGTGTGGATCGCGTGGTTCGAGCAGGATCGGATTTTTGTGGAGGCGGTGCGTTCGGATCGGCCCGGTGGTATTCTGAACGACTATCACAATGGTCTGTATTCTCTGGCGCCCATCCTGGCGGGATCGGATTCGGCACGCCAGGGCGGGCGATGTATAGACGTCAAGGCCTATTACAAGCAGGAGGGACGGTGATGGACGACAAAGGATATGCGAATCCGGATCTGTTGATGACGCCTGGCCGGTTGCACCGTCGTATGCACGAGGGTAAGTTATGCATCGTGGACGTCCGGCCCACCCACGAATACGTATCGGGGCATATTCCGGGGGCGCTGCACCTGGACCTTTACGGTATCAGTCTGAACAACACCGGGCAGGAGGCGTTTGACGGGTTCATGTGGACCCTGGCCTACCTGATGGGAAGCCGGGGGATCGGCTCCGATGCCGCGGTGGTGTTTTACGAAAACGACTCGGGGATGCGGGCGGCCCGGGGTTTCTGGATATGCGAGTATCTGGGTCACCGCGACGTGCATGTTCTGGACGGGGGGCTTCAGGCCTGGATGACGGAGGGATTCGAGACCACGGTTGAGGTCCCGATTCCGGATCAGGCCACGTTTGACATCGCGCCGGTGGCGGAACGCCATATCGGTTTCGAGGAGATTCGGGATTCGCTGGGAAGGGCGGATTTCGTGCCGTTGGATACGCGGAGCGACGATGAGTACTATGGGCGGGTGGCGCGTTCGGCCCGGGGGGGCGCCATTCCCGATGCGGTACACATCGAATATCTGAACAACCTGGATGAGACCGGTGCCTTCAAGCCGGCGCCTGAGTTGCGCGCAATGTACGAACGTGCAGGCGTGACACCGGAGCAGACGGTGGCATGTTACTGACAGGGCGGGTACCGTTCCTCCCATTCGTACCTGGCGTTGCGCCTGCTGGGCTATCGAAATGTGCGCAACTATATCGGGTCGTGGAAGGAATGGGGCGACCGGCTGGATCTGCCGGTGGAAGTTCCGGAGGCGCGGTAATTGGATTTGGCCACGTATACGGGGTCTCCTACAGACGCCGAGCGTATGGCGATAGGAGACGGGGGAATTTCAGATCCCTCCCATTTCACATACGACTTCAAATTCCCTTTGCTTCACGGGCTGGATGGAGAGGCGCTGGCCCCTGCGAACAACCAGCATATCTTTCAGTTCAGGATTGGCTTTCAGGTCTTTGAGACGCACGTAGGTCTTGAAGGCCTTTTTCCATTTGATGTCCACGGAAAACCAGCGGGGATCGTCCGGTTTGGATTTGGCATCGTAGTAATGACTCTCCGGGTCGAAAGCAGTGGGGTCCGGATAGGCCGCCCGCACAATCTCCGCCAGGCCGGCAACACCGGGCTCATCGCAGTTCGACTGGTAGAAAAGGACGATGTCGCCCCTTCGCATGTCGTCTCGGATAAAGTTCCGGGCCTGATAGTTGCGCACGCCGCGCCACTTTCCGGTGCTATCGGGGCGGTTGTCCTTCAGGTCGTCGAAACTGCATTCGTTGAGTTCACATTTCATCAGCCAGTACTTCGTCGGCATGATCTCCTCTCCTGCCGGCGGGGTATGAGCGCCGCGCCCTTATCAGTTTTGTTTCAGGGGTCATTCGCAATTTCCGCTAGCATGACGGGCCACGCTTCCTGGGCGTAGAAGCGATGACCTCCGTTACCGATAACAAGGTGGCAGCGGTCGGGCGCGCCCGCGGCGGTGTAGATGTTCTTGAGATGGTCAAAGGCCTCTCGAACACCGGCGACGGGGAAAATTCCGTCGTCTTTCCCGGCGACGAGAACGACGGGTCTCGGGGCGAAGAGCCCCATGACGTCCGCCATTTCGGCGTATTTGAGCAGGCCGGGCACGTAGTTGTCCGCACAGTGATAAATGGACATGATCGAGTCGCGGAACGTACAGAAATAACAGGAGGGCATGGCGTACGCGATGCGCGGCAGCAACGCCGACGCAAATAGGCTGATCGTGCCACCACCTGAATTGCCCATGACGCCGATGCGTCCCGGATGTACGTCGTCGCGTGAAAGCAGGTAATCGATCCCTCTATCCACGTCGTAGACGCGCTCCCCCAGAAGCGTACGGCCCAGCATAAAGGCGTGCATTGTGGCGTCGTGACAGCCGTGAGAGGACGTTTTCTGCTGAACGCGTTCCCGACGTTCGCCGAAAGAGCGCTGTTCGATGCAGAGGGCGGCGATACCACGAGCCATGCATCCGATGCCGAAGTCCCGGTCGCCGGGTACGTCGATGGATTCGGTATTGTCGTCCCGTGCGACGCCGATGGAGTTGTGCATTCCAGTCGAGTGGCCCTGGAGGCAGATGAAGAAGGTGTATGGGGGATCTGCGTTTTCCGGCAGGCAAATAAAAGCGGGAACGTCCGCGCAGGTCTCGCTGGTGAATACGATTTTTTCGATACTTCCCAGCGGGTGATGCCGTTTCCAGAGGGAGCGTACGTTTAGCGGAACCCGTTCTTCCGGCATGTCCCCGACAAGCTGGCGGACTTTCCGGCGGAGTTTGTTCTGCCATGGTCCGAAGTCGTCGCCCCGGTAAGCCAGTGACGGATCGAGTGTGTCCATCAGATGCCGGTGATGTACCGACGGGGAAAAGCTTAAGCCCGTTTCCTTTGCCATGGGATCGTCTCGAATCGACGTGAATATAACTGGCTACATAGGGTGTGCGCCGGCCCGGTTCGGCGTTACGTACCATCCAACGCGTTCGCGCTTTGTTTCCACTTTTCGTAGTAGGGCGAGAGCGCCAGCGCCCCCTGCGGCTGAGGCACGAGCTTGCCGTCCCGGCCCCGGGGATCGCCGCGTGTTTCGTTGATTTCGGCCAGGCGTTTGCGCCACAAGTCGATACGGGGTTGACGATCGGGGTTCGCCGCGAGGTCGTTGCATTCCAGAGGGTCGGTCTCCAGGTCGAAGAACTGTTCAACGCCGGTATGGTGGAACCAGATGTACTTCTCGCGTCCGTCGGTAACGTATTGCATGCCGTGTTCTTTGTCGTAGCAGGTGGTGTGTTCGCCCTGTACGAACCCGCGCCAGGCGCCGGTGTTGCCGCGGGCGAGGTCCAACAGGCTGAGGCCGTCCACGGATTTCGGTATGGGAACGCCCGCTGCGTCAAGGAACGTGGGCATGACGTCGCGTAACTCTACTGGCTGCGCCAGTGTCTGGTTTCGGGGAAAGTTCCAGGCCTCCGGGTATTTGAGGATGAAGGGAATTCGGGCGGAGCCTTCGTAGGCGTAGGTTTTTCGCCAGTGGTGGTGGTCGCCCATCATGTCGCCGTGATCCGAGGTGAACAGAATGAGGGTGTTCCCAAGCGCTGCAGGGTCGCGCCGCCGCAGTTCGTGGAGGACGCGGCCGATCTGGTGGTCGATGAAGGTGATGTTGCCGTAATACGCCGCTCGCGCACGGTGGATCTCCGAGTCCGTTCGGCGCGAGCGCGGGGCATTCACGTCGGCGATTCGCCGGTCGTACCGGGCCGACCACGGGCCCATAGCGGCTTCGGGAACGTCGGGATTGTCGACGTACATATCGTAGTAGGTCTGCGGCGGATCATACGGAGAATGGGGGCGCGCGAAAGAGAGCCAGAGAAAGAAGGGTTTGGTTGGATCGCGATTCTCGAGAAACCTGATGCCTTCCGAGGCGGTCCAGTGCGTGGGGTGCAGGTGTTCGGGCAGATGCGAGGGGCGGGCCATCCAGGAGTTCCAGTCGATGCTGTGGTCGCGGTAGCCGGTTTCGCCCTCTTTGTGTTTCTCGAAGAATTCGTGGTAGTCGCTGATGAAGTTGCCCAACCGGCGTCCGCTTTCGTCCAGGACCATATGGTGGAAGCCGTAGAGTTTGCGTTGGGGATGGAAATGCATCTTGCCCACGGCCTGGGTGTGGTAGCCCGAATTGGCGAGTTCTCCGGGCAACGTGGCGGGGTATTCGAGCGGGTCGGCGCCGGTCATCGTGAGACGGCCATGGTTCCACTGGTCCATGCCCGTGAGGATGCCCGCGCGGGCGGGGGTGCAGGAGGGGACGGAGGTGTAGGCGTGGTTGAAACGCGCGCCGCCTTCGGCCAGTTCATCCAGGTACGGCGTTTCCAGTACGGGGTGGCCGTCGCACCCGAGGCAGTCGCCGCGTTGCTGGTCGGTGGTGACGAGGATCAGGTTCGGTCTTGGATTCATCGGGGATCGGCCTGGCAAACAAAGGCAGGGACGACGCATACGATGCCCCTACCCCCATACTTCCTTCAGGAATCGGACCCAATTGCCGGAAAGAATGTTGCGTACGTTCTGTTCGACGTAGCCGCGTCGTTGGAGGATGCCGACCAGTTTCTGAAGATCGGCAATGGTGTTGAGGTCGCGCGGGGACTGTTCCTGTCCGAATCCGCCGTCGAGGTCCGTACCGATGCCGGCGTGCCGTGCGTTGCCTGCGAGTTGACACACGTGGTCGATATGATCGGCGACCGTTTCGAGGGTGGCCTTTGTGCTCTGCGCCCAGCACGGGATTTCGCGTCTCCAATCCGGATCCAGCATCCAGGCATCGAAGGCGGCGCCGATCACGCCACCGCGTTCGATAATGGCTTCGATCATTTCGTCGGTGAGCTGTCGCTGGCCGGGGGTGAGTGCGCGGCAGTTGTGGTGAGAGGCGGCTACGGGGCCGTCGTAGACATCCAGGATTTCCCAGAAAGCCTGGTCAGTGGTGTGGGTGAGATCGACGATGATACCCGCATCCTTGAGGGCGTCGAGCAGGGGCTTGCCGCGTTCCAAAAGGCCGCCTTCGGTACCCGTGCCATGGCAGTATGAACTCACGCCATAGTGGGAAATACTGACGATTCGAAGCCCGAGGTCGTGCCATTCCGGAACCTGGGACGGATCCAGAATGGGGTCGGCGCTTTCCATGGCCAGCACAAGGCCGATCGGCGTGTCCGAGGCGGGGTCTCGCCAGGCGGCCACCGTATCGTCCAGGTCTTGCGAATTGCGGATGAAGCGGATCACACCTTCGCGTTCCATCGCCTGGTAATAGGCCAGATGGCCGCGGCCCACGCCGTGGCACTGGTCCTGGCAGTACATGCCCGTCCTGGTCCAGCGGTCGTTGGGGTCGGTGCGGGACATCATCGTGCCGAATATGATGCCCACGCGCCCCCGGCGAAGCTCGGGAAAGGTCACGGTGCAGCTCCCGAAGCCGCGCATCACGGGTTCGGCGTCGTGGACGCGGACGGTTGCGGCCGGCTGGGTGAGGTCCCGGTTGACCTGAATCGCGCTGAACCCGAGGTCCAGGTGGCTGTCTGCGATGAGATACGGCTGGTCCGACATGTGATGCCCTTAACGAAAGGTACCCGGCGGAGGAGAGGCGGGTATGGAAGAATTCCGGTGGGCGTCAGGTCCACGCATCCTTGAAGAACCGGATGAGGTTACCGTGACAGATGTTGTCGATGTCGTCTGATGTGTATCCGTGCGCTTCCATAATGCCCGGGAATCGCTGGAGGTCGGCGATCGTGTTGTAGTCCGTGGGCGACAGTTCCAGCCCGAATCCACCGTCCAGGTCCGTTCCGAAGGCCACGTGGCGGCTGTTGCCGGTGACTTGGCAGACGTGGTCGATGTGTTCGACAACGGCCTTCATGGGCCGTGTGGCGGTGGTGTAGTGGGTCGAAGGATCGTCCCAGTCCCAGGTGGGGCTCAGCATCTGTTCGGCAAAGACCATTCCGATGACGCCGCCGCGTTCCACAATGGCCCGGATCATCTCGTCGCTCAGGTGTCGCTGACCGGGAATCAGTGCGCGGCAGTTGCAGTGGCTGGCGTGAACCGGGCCGTCCCAATAATCCAGGATTTGCCAGAAGGCGAGGTCGGAAGCGTGGGTGAGGTCGATGACCATGCCCACGTTTTTGAAGGCATCCATCAGGGGGTAGGCAGTGGGATAGAGGCCGCCCACGGTGCCGGTTCCGTGGCCGTAGGTGTTGGCGCCGAAATGCGTGAGAGACACGGAGCGCAGGCCGGCATCCCACCATTCCTGCACCTGGTCGGGACCCAGGATGGGATCGGCGCTTTCGGCGGTGAGGATCAGGCCGATCGGTGTGGTGTCCGTCGGATTCTGCCATGACGAGACACAGGCATCCAGATCGGCGGCGTTTTTGATGAATGTGATCTCGCCCCGGCGGGCGAGGGCGTTGTAATAGTGGAGGTGGCTCTGGCCCCTTGCGTATGCTACCGATTGGGCGCGAACGGAGTTGTGGGAATCGATGGAGGGGGCCTGGACGCGGGCCATGACGGTGGAGAGCATGATGCCGACGTGGCCCTCGCGCATCTCCGGCAGGGCCACGGTGACCGTATAGCGTTTGTCCTTGAGGCCCGCCCGTCTTTCAAGAGAGTCCTTATGGATGGACAGGCCTGAGGTGACGACATCCTCCCGTTCGCGCAGGACCTGCACGGGTTGGGTGAGGTCGCGCCGGTAGAAGAGGGCGTTGAAGGCCATGTCAAGATGGCCGTCGATAATCAGGACGGGTTTGGCGGGCATAGGCGAGAGAGTGTTGGGATTGGAGAATGATAGGAACTTGCCTCAAATCGGTGGTCAAAGTACTGCGACCGGACGAGTGGGGCAAATGAAATCTACAGAGCCACGGAAAGGCCCAGGCGGTGGATGCCCCGACCCGATGGATTAGTGGCGCAGCGCCAGTCATGCGCGTGGAAACGTAAGGGTTCCCGCGAGTATTGCAATTGACGAACGTGTCTTGTAAGGCTGTTAAACCTTTTTTCTTGCTCGAAGCAGCGGTTTTGTGGATATTCCGAACGGATAGTCCAATTTGGCATCATGCGACGGGGAGTGGCTCAGTCCGGCAGAGCACCTGCTTTGGGAGCAGGGGGTCGCGGGTTCGAATCCCGCCTCCCCGACCATAAAAAAACAAGGGCTTACGTCAAATTGGTGTAAACCTTTTTTGCTATGAGTCGTACCATATTCTGACCTAACGCGACTTCGCTATGCTCAGCCGAATCGAATTAGGTGGAAGTGAACGCGCGAGCCCGTTTGACGGTCCAATCACTCTCCTTGAGGGTAGGTCGCAGAAGCCGAGCCGATCGGCGACGGCTGATGCGGTGGGTGATTTCAACACGAGCAGCCACGGTAGCGCAGTCAATCAATAACTCAATACAAGCCGTTGCATCGCGACCGATAATCGAGGCAAACGTCACAATTGCCATCCTTTTGGCTTGACATGATCGTCAATTAACACTAAATTTTATTGAACCACTGAAAGCGCGAATGTGCCTAGGTGGTGAGAATCGCCCCCGGTTAGAACCGGGGGCGATTCCTATTTGGGATAGCAAACAACGCCGAATTTATCGGAGTTAGAAGCAAGTGTATTAAGGATTGGCAACAGAGTATTCATCCATACTTCGATCCTGGTCGAGTTGATTGATTTGGGAAACCTGCTCGGAAAAGACAGTTTCCCCAATTTGTGTAGCTGATAGTAATAGGTGACGGTGGCGATAAAGTCACTTGCCTGGATAAAGTACGATTGGTCTGAGCTCTTAGGTAACGGATCTTCAATGAGTTTTGTGATCCTGGCGTCAACGTACGTACCAGGCTGAAATCGTGATGGAATATAGTTCATACGCCGCACTTTTCTAGCAATTCGCCTCATCTTGCCAACTCTTCCTTCGTCTGTGATGATCAGGAAGCTGGACGAGGGATCATTTTTCTTTAGATCATTCTCAAGCCTTTGAATTGTGTACACCATAGCGTTTCCTAAGATATCATAGTCCGCGCCCCGGGTGATTCTGCCCTTGTCGATAGCCACATTCAAAGTTTTCAGAGGTAAAGTCGCGAGAAATCCGCAGAGTTTATCGATGATCTTTACCCTCGTTCTTTCCTGAATTTTGAGCCGTTGATACGGACGTTTGTTGAGCAAGAAAGGTTTGACGTGAATTTCGAGTCGAATCGGCAAACCATAGTCCTTCTTCAGCCGCCTGCGGAATTCGTAGAGAGCCTCGAATGAGTCATTCCACTGTTGATGATGTACATAAATCGCAGTCTGAACGTAAAGAAGTGACGATCCAGGATTTCCGTCGTCACCCGACTCGTCAAAATAAGATAAATACACGACGCAGAACCCCTTCAAAACTCCGAGATGGTTCACGAAAATGGCGCAGGTGCGCTGTGCAAATTCATCTCGGATCCGACCTCGGTATTGGCAGCACGTGAGAAAATGCCGATCGGATTTGCGCTCGAATAGCAATCGTACCAAGCGTAAGCTTGTTAGCCTATTTCATGCGACAACCGGACTCACGATGAATGGACAGGATAAGAGACCAAAGGTAGGAAGAGTGAGCACTGATCCGGATATTGGCAATGAACCCTTCCACCATAGGCTGTGCGCCGTCACTCTAACCATCTGGATCGTATAACTTTTGAGGTTGACGTCATTTTCTACGCTAAATTGATTAAAAACAACCTCTAATTCAAATAAACGACAGATCTTCGTGAATAATTCACGCTAGGCCTTAAATAAGCGAGTATTGTTGTTTGCTGAACAGAAAGGCCAATTTGTGTTGCGGTTTGGTTGATAGAAGTATCGGTGCCGCCTAATGGGGTCGACGGGAGGTCGTTCTGCGGTTTGTTGCGTGTTTGTTTGAGTCGTAAAGCGACCCATTATTTGTGGGGTGGGCGTATTTGTCCGTTGCGTCGCGGTAGGCGTCGTGGGTCTGGTGGTCTATGGTCACGGTCCGTACCGGTGTCAGGTGAAGCCGGTGCGTTCGATGGTGGCCCAGGCGCTCAAGAGTCTTTTCAGTGACGGCTGATAGCCGATGATGCGCACGGTGGTGCTTCGGGCGTGTCTCACGACACGACAGGGAAACAGGATGATGTGTGAGAGGAAGGTCCGAAAGTCCATACGGATATAGTGTCGGCGATGGTTTTTTCGATGCATCATCAAGGCAAACCACGACTTGATGTTCCAGGCCAGCGCGGCGATGACCATGTAGGCCCAGTTGCTGATCAAGTCATACAAGGGCACGCGCAGGGCATTGACGCCGTTCTTGAGCTGTTCGATGACGTTTTCCTGGTCGCATCGTTTGTTGGCAGCAAAGACGACCTCGGCGGGGGTCAGGTCGTCGCGCGTGGTGATGTAGAAGAAATAGCGGATTTCGTCGAAGAGGGTCTGCTCACCTTTGGCCTTACTGATGTTTTTTCGCAGCGCCACAACGCGGTAGGACCGTTCGCACTTGCCGGGCTGATAGTCAAACTCAGCCACGTCTTCGAAGTTCAGCGCCAGCTTGAGGTAGCCCCGCGCCTTGACGATACGCTGCTTCTCATTGTCGCGCCGCCGCCTTTTCTGGGGTGCTACAGGTCGGTGCAGGCGCTGCCAGTTGGCTTCGTCAAGGGCCTCGGCGCGTGTTCGTAAGGCGTCATTGCAGTCCATCCCGAAGATGAAATCGACGTCCTTCGCCCAGCGATCGAGGTGAGCCGTAAGCGAAAAGTCCGTGTCGCCGCGTAGGCACACGCGCCCCGCGTGGGGCTTCACCACCCGGATGGACGCATCGATCCAGGGGGCGGCCCCCTGGTGAGAAGACGCGTTGCCCGGACGGTTGACGATATACAGCACCTCTTTGGTATTGGCCAACGATACGATCAGGGGCGCATACCCCCACACGCCCTTGTAGGAGATGTCCATGCCGCCCTTCTTCTCCCCATACGTCGGGGCGGTCGTACCATCCACATCGATGTAGGCGACCGGCTCCAGGAGTCTGGCAGCGCGTGTGCGCCACAACTTGGGGCGTACCGCGTTAATACAGTCCATCAGCCCGATCACGTCCGCTTCCGTGAAGCGACGCGTAAAGTCGCCCGCAGTCGTCGGGTCCGGGATCAGCTTCGCGCTCAAGGCATTCATGTAGGCCCCGTCATGCCGCAAACGCTCGATGTCTTCCAGACGCGTGCCGCCGCACATCACGTTGTAGGCAAGGTTCAACACGTGATCCGACTCATGATACGGCAGATGCACCTTCAGCAACTTCAACGTCGCGTCGATGCCTTCGACCAAGCCCAACTTCGTCACCAGACGATGCACGGCCGCTATGCCACCGTAACTCATCCCTTCCGGCTGGGCGCTGACCTCGTAATGCACATAGGTGCTGCCAAACATTGGCTTGCCTTGCGCACAAAAACGACCGCCAAGCTGATGCCGAGCACGTACCTTGCGCCCACAATTAACACTGTTCCTGCGGCTTTCTTTTACCGATATTCTTTTCACCGGAAAGGCCTCCTTCGTTGGAGTAGCAATTTCTCGTCGGATACTGCTATCTTCAACAAAGATAAGTCTTTCCGGTACTTTTGTACATAAAAATCTCAAAAAACCCGCTTAATTAGAGGCTAGGTGCTGTCGATTGTAATTTTCGGGATGGAGAAACCCGGCGTCGAAAGCCAAGCCGGAACAGGCGTTCCCGTAGCGCTGTAGTAATACTCGATAATTGTAGTCGCCACCTTCGGACCAAGACCCAACTGTTTCAACTGTATCTCATTTACGATTTTTGAGAAATTCTCGGGATCTGGATGTACAAAATAGTTCCGGTATTTACGCAAGAATTCGTTCAGCGCTCGCCATATTTCGGGCTGTGCATTGTGGATGGGACTGATGCCATGAAGACAGGCGAGCTCTTTCAGGGCACACTTTAGGTCTCGGAGGTCCGACTCCATCAAATCTTTGAAATTGTCGAATTGTGGGTACTTCTTTCGTAGCTTATTGCGCGGTTTCTTCCATACGTCATATAATTGCTCAGCCGCGAATGCCATTATTGCCATGTGACTATAGATGTATATGCAACTCACTATGGCGAACTCCTCATTGTATCCCGATTCGTCCTCGGCGCCACCACTGATAACAGCACAACGGAAACAGCGAGCCATATCTAAATATGACTTCGCAACCTTAATTTCCATAGCCTGCCTCCAAACGTAGCCAACGAGGCCCTTATCGATTGCGACATCAGAATTATAAATCCGGCGGAGATTCAACTCGAATTTAGGTAACGTGGGACTCCAAGTCAAGGAGCCTTGGCATCTACTATGATTAATCCAAAAGCTGTGTTCTCCAGTCCACAAAATTGGAGTAGGAATCCCATCGTGCGTGCAGTAAAGCACTCTAACCCGGTTGGCTATCCCGTGGAAATTTACCTGTTGTAACGAAGGGCTTTTGCGGAAGGATTATTCTGGGGCGAAACCAATGTTGGAGTCTGACCACATTATGACCAACTACGCAAAGAATCAGTTAGAATAAGGTTCAAGTCGGACAGTGAACGCTCCGCCTAACTTGAGGAAATATGCTGAGTTACGATGCCGTAATTACCTCGATCAGCCGGTTCTATCACACAGGGAGCAGGATGTCGCGGGTTCGAATCCCGCCTCCCCGACCAAAAAAAACAAGGGGTTACGAGCAATTGCCCGTAACCCCTTGTCTGTACCGGCGATGCGTCGGCGGCTGCGGTTGAGATGCGTATACACGCTTTGGCCACTCGACGCGGTGTCGGCTCCTTGCACAACCCGAATTGTCTGGCCGGAGCAGGTGGCCACAATGGAAGAAACTCACACGGAGCCACGAAGAAGCAAAGGGGAATGGCAGCAATCTGTTGTCAGCCCAAACCGGATAAAGATATGGCCTGGCGATATCAATTGCCGATGTCAGCGCCACAATGTGGGCAACCACAAGGGTTGCCCCTACAAATTCAATATCTAACGGATTCAACTGGCGAATCCCGATTGAAACGCCGCCCTTGCTTTTTGTACGATATCGTCGGATAGGAGGCGCCCGTCGGAGATCCCGACGTTGGCGCGGATGTGGTCGGGATTGGTGGAGCCGATGATGGCGGTGCAGACGTCCGGATGCGAGAGCGTGAAACGCAGGACGAAATCCAGAGTGGGCATCTCGCCCGCCAGTTCGGCAAGGGGGATGGATTGCGCCCGGTCCCACGGGCCGCCCATATAGTCGCCGTCGGGTCGCGCGGTCTTTTCCCAGACGGCATTGGAAATGGGACGCTTGATGATGGTCCCCATGCCCTGCGATCTCAGCGTCGGCATGAGGTTTTCGGCGGATTCCTGGTAGAGGATGTTGTAGGTGAATTCCTGGGTGTCCAGGTCCCAGCGGCGGGCGGCGGCGGCAGCGGAAGGACCGTCTGCCGAAACGCCGATAAAACGTGTCCAGCCTTTTTCTCTGGCATCCAGAAGCGCCTCAAAGGCCACCTGTTCATCGTCGTCCGAATCGGGCAGTCCGTGAAACTGTACGATGTCAATGACATCCATGTCCAGCTTTTTGCGGCTCTGGTCGATCGTTCGCAGGATGCCCTCCCGGCTGTAGTCGCGCTCGATTTTCCGTTTGCCGTTCAACACGCGCTCGTAGTCGCCACATTTCGTGGCGAGGATAAACTCCTCCCGTCTATAGGAAATGAACTTGCCGATTCGGGCCTCGCTCTGTCCGTACATGGCGGCCGTGTCGATAAAATTAATGCCGGCGTCCAGAACACGGTTGAGAACATGCTCGACCTGGCTTTCTGGCAGGTTGATGTTGCCGATCTGCGCGGCGCCGTAGCCGATCTCTGAAACGCGCAGCCCGGTTTCTCCGAGGGTTCGATATTGCATAGCGGGTCTCCTTCAAAGCGGTTTTTCAGGTGTCCGCATGGCGAATTCGCCTCGCGGGGTGCGGAAGTAAGCCCAGAAAACCAGGGTACCGAGCGCGGTAAATGCGGCGCTGGTCAGGAAGAGGGCATGGTATCCGACGGTGGAGATGATGTAGCCGCCGCCCATGGCAATGACCGAATAACCGATGCCAGCCATCATCGAGGAGGCCCCGGACATGGTCGCCCTCCAACGCGGAGAAACGATCTCCTGGTTGTAGACGACGAAGGCCGGGCGCCGGATGGCAGCGAGGGCCACGATGTTCATAAAGCAGAACCCCGCCGGAATCCAGTGCGGCAAAAAGGCCATCGGTATCAGCATGAGGGGCGTACATATGGCGCTCAACACGACCGTGCGGTGATTGCCGAAGCGGCCCGTGAAAAGCGGCACCGTCAGGGCGGCCGGCACCGCCAGAAGTTGTCCGGCGGCCATCAGTGTGCCGATGAGGGAGATGGGTACGTGCAGGCCGGCATCCACGTAGACATTGAAGAAGGTCCGGACAGCGCCCTCTCCGGCAACGTGCAGTAACGAGGCCAAAGCGATCAGCGCGATGACCCCCAGCGGGAACGGCGCATCTGAATCCTCGACGCGTACCTGTCGTTGCCTGACCTGGGGTTTCCGCGTGGCCATGAGGATGAAAAGGGCCGGAATGAGCAGGGCGGAGGCGGCGAGCAGGGTGAACCGGAAAGGTGCGGGGTGATCCGGGGCGACGTTCATCAACCAGGCGATCCGGCCGGGCAGGAAGCCGCCGACAAGGCTTCCGAAAAAGCCGGCCAGCGGGAAGAGGGCGCCCTGCATGGAGAAAACGTGGTTGCGTTCCCGCGCTCCGACAACGCCCATCAGATACGGGGCGCCGTTGACGATGTAGAGGGCCACACCCAGCAGGCCAAGCGCGTTGGTGGCCAGAACAAACACGTCCCTGGCCCCGGAGACGACGAGTTCAGCCTGAGAGAGCATACCATTGCCGATGATGGCGACACCGATACCCGCAATCATCACACGACGCGGATCCCAGCGGGCACCCATGAGCCCGGCCGGCAGACTGAAAATTGCAAAGGACAGCGCGCCGGTGGCATTTACCCACCCGATAAACGTGGGACCGTATCCAAGCCGAAGCAGATACAGGTTGAACAGCAGGGAGGTAATGCCGCCGAAAAGGCTGAAGCCGAAGAGAATCGTCGCAGCGAGATACAGCCGGACATCGCGGTTGAACAGACGCAGCGTATCCAGGTAGGATTCCATAGGCTCAAAATACCGGACCCGAGCCCGGCGGCAGGGGCTCTACAGCGTTGCACCATCGGGGGTACCCCATGCGTGTGGCGGGCAGCGCACCTGGCCATGTATTTTGACAACGAGGACGACGGATGGAAGGCATGTGTAGTGGTTTTTCGGGGCACGTCCGAGCGCGGTGGGTCGCCATGAGTTCGCGACGCGGGCCGGACAAGAGGAAGTGAGTGTGTGTCTTGTCGTCCGCGGACAAAACCGATCTCCTACGCCAGCAGGCGTTTTTCCCTGGACTTGAAGGCGGCCGCGAAGCGTTTTTTCATTGGGCGCCGGGTTTCTCCCACAGGCGGATTCAGGGCCAGTGCGACGCATAGGTCGACCATGTGGGCGGCATCGGATGCGGAAATGATCTCTTCCGCCGGCCAGCGTTTGCCCATGTTGTGGTAGTTGCCCAGGGGGAAGGCCAGGGCGCCCACCGTCATGCCGTAGAGGACGTACAGGGTGGCTTCGCAGACGCCGCCGCTCATCAGTTGGCGCTGATAGTTGAAATTACGTTTTTTCCTCCCCAGGTCGCGCGCGGTGCTGTGAATGGCGTATTCGACCCGCGGATCGAATACACTCATGGCGTCACCCACGCGGATGACGGGTCCGCCGCCGATCTCGGCGCCCGGGAGGGCTTTGCTGGTCTCCAGTACGATGATGGGAATTCTCCTGGGGACCGTTCGGGCGCGTACGATTCCGCCTGCGCCGAGCAGGCCGACTTCCTCGGCGCGTGTGAAGACGCCCCAAAGATCGGCAGTGGCCTTTGTGCGACGAAGCTGGTCCATCACGGCTAGGATGGCGGCGCAGCTTGCCAGGTTGTCCGCGCCCTTGGTCCGGATGAGGTCGCCGTCGAACACGACCGGTCTGAGGCTCCAATAGCCGAACGCGCCTTCCGGCTTCGGCAGCGGACGCGCGGCGCGGGCGGTAAAGGTCTTGTCGTCGCTCAGCGTCGACGACGCCCTGCCGGGAATCTCGTCCCTACCCGAGACGAGCGTGAGGCGCCCACCGGGAAAATGGCGCTCGTCACATGCCCCCAGCCAGCGCGCGGTGAGATTCCGCCCGTCGGCGTTGAGGATTTCGCAGCCGGGGTGGTCCATGTGGGCTGTGAGCGCTACCGGTTCCGCCTGATCGCCGCTTGTGTACCGAAGGACGAGGTTGCCGTACCGGTCTGTTTTCACCGGGATCCGCCGCCGCCGGGCAAAGGCTCGGATGAATGCGGCGACGGCGTCTTCACTAAAGGGCGCCGTGGGCAGAGCAAGGACGTCGTGGAAGATTTTTTGGAGGCGTCTGTTCACGGCTCATCCCCAGCGGCTGATGGTGACTTTCTGACGGGTGAAGAAGGAGACGCCTTCGTGGCCCTGGACATGCAGGTCGCCGAAGAAGGAGTTGTTCCAGCCTGAGAACGGGAAGAAGGCCATGGGCGCCGGAACGCCGGTGTTGATGCCCACCATGCCGGCGTTGATGCGGTGGCGGAATCTGCGCGCGGCGCCTCCGCTTTCGGTAAAGAGTACGGCGGCGTTGCCGTAACCGCTGTTGTTACAGGCCTCAATGGCGGCATCCAGATCATCCGTGCGCATCACCGACAGTACGGGGCCGAAAATTTCGTCCCGGGCGATCTGCATCCGGGGCTGCACACGATCGAAGACGGTCGGGCCCAGGTAAAAACCGTTCGGGCAGGCATCCACGACCACGTCGCGCCCGTCGACGATCAGATCGGCGCCTTCGGCGAGGCCGGTCCGGATGGAAGTGCGCACGTTTTCCAGGTGCTGGGGGGAAACGAGCGGGCCCATCTCTGCATCGGCATCCCGGTCGGTGGGTCCGACGCGGAGGCCGCGCGCGGCGTCGCTGAGGAGGGGCAGAAAGCGTTCGGCGGCGTCGTGGGCGCACACAAGAACGCTGCCCGCCATGCACCGCTCTCCGGCGCAGCCGTACGCAGAGCCCATAATGGCGTTTATGGTGGCGTCCGGTTCGGCGTCTGGCAGGACGATCATATAGTTCTTGGCGCCCCCTGCGGATTGTACGCGTTTCCCGTTGCGCGTGGCGGTTTCGTAGATGTATCTGGCCACGGGAGTGGAGCCGACGAAAGACACCGTGCGTACATCCGGATGGCCGAGCAGGGCATCCACGGCTTCACGTCCGCCGTGAACGAGATTCAGAACGCCGGGAGGCAGGCCGGCTTCGGCCAGGAGTTCCACCAGACGAATGGCGCTCAGGGGTACCTTCTCGGACGGCTTGAGAACAAAGGTATTCCCGCAGACGAGGGCGACCGGCAGGGTCCAGAGCGGTACCATGACGGGAAAGTTGAACGGGGTGATGGCCGCGCACACGCCCAGGGGTTGCCGGATCGTGTCGCAGTCGATATCGGCCGCGATGTTCTCCAGGGCTTGTCCCATCAGGAGGGATGGCGCGCCGCAGGCGAACTCCACGACTTCGATGCCGCGCCGGACGGAGCCCCTGGATTCGTCCAGGGTTTTTCCGTGTTCACGGGTGACGATTCGGGAAAGATCCTCGAAGTGTTTCTCCAGAAGCTCCTTGAAACGGAACATGAGCCGGGCGCGTTCGACGGCCGGGGTTTCGGCCCAGGCTGCAAAGGCCCCGCTTGCTGCCCTGACGGCGCTGTCAACTTCATCGGCGCTGCACAGGGGTGTGGCGGAGATTTGCGTGCCTTCCGAGGGGTTGTAGACCGGTTCGGTATCAGTCCCGGTGGAGATGACCCATTCCCCGTTGATGAATAGTGGACAGGGTTCGAGTGCGGGCATTGCAGAATCTCCTGATGATGGATTGATGAAACCGGTCCGGAGACGTGTTACGTGCAACGGGTATCAACGGTATCCGGGCGTCTTCCGACGGAGGGAGGCGCCATGAGACGCCGCTGTTGGTCCGTGAGGTGCGCGTATTCCTCGGGGTCGTAATATCCCTGGGACCAGGCTGAGTGCCCGGGGCTGTATTTGTAAAGCAGGGCGCGGCGATCGCAATCAGCCGTCCAGGGCTTTGTCCCGTGGATGAGGGCCTCCGTGAAGATGAGTGCGTCGCCCGCGTCCGCTTCGGGCTGGATCACATAATGGGCATCGCGTTCGAAGCGCCGCACGTCCCGGGGAAGCCGGTCGACGAATTTGGACTTATGGCTTCCGGGAATGCACGTGAAACCGCCGTCTCCGTGTCCTGCGGGCGAGAGAAAGTAGGTGACCACGGTGAGGCCGTTGCGCATCACGCCGTCTCGATATTTGTACCAGTGGTCCGCCTCGGTGTCGGTCTCGCCGCCGTGGAGTCCGCCGCGCGCCGCCCCTTTTTTCATAAATATACAGTAGTCATGGTCGATGCGGAATTTGGGGCCCAGCAATTCGACCAGGTACGGCACGATCTTCTCGTGGTCCATCAGGGCTTGAAATTCAGGTCCCCACTGAGAGACACGTCCGATCGTGCTTGTGCCGGAGTCGACGCGTTCGGAAGCGATCCGATCCGCCACCGCGTTCAGCCGATGCACATCGCCTGCGGTGAGGACGTTCCTGACGATCAGGTAGCCTTCAAGGTCGAAGCTGAATTTTTCCTCGTCGGTCACCGGTGCGGCTCCCATTTAAGAGTTCAGAGTTGAAGAAAGAAAACCGATCTCATTTTGTTCACGTCGATTTGTGGACCCGGAAGGCCGGCGCCTCGCCCGGAACCGGGGAGTTGTCGAAGGCCCCCCGGCTGCGAACGGCTTTTTCGCCGCCGAAGGACCGGATCCTGGCCCGCTGATCAGATTTCGCGCGGGCGTCCGTGCCATCGGGATCCAGAAGTTCGCGGAGCCGCCGTTCGAGGGATTTCAGGGTGGTCTGATGGTCCGGGGAAGACGAGAGATCCGTTGTTTCTTTCGGGTCGTCTTCGAGGTTGAAGAGCTGCTTCGGCTCGTCTATATAGTGTATGTATTTCCAGGTTCGATCGCGGAGCATGTAAATGGCGTTTCGGGATCCGACGGCGTGGTATTCGCTGAAAACGGTTCGATCCCGGTCAGTGCTTTGAGCGATCTGCCACAGGGAACGACCGGGGAGGGGGTGGCGTTCGGGTGCGGCTCCTGCGCATTCCAGAACCGTCGGAAAGCAATCCACAAGGGATACGGGCGTGCCCACGACGCGGCCCGATGGAACGTCCGGACCGGCGAGGATGAGCGGGACGGAGGCGGATTCCTCATACATGGTGAATTTGCCGAAGAGGCCGCGCGCGCCCAACGATTCGCCGTGGTCGGAGGTGTACAGGACTCGGGTGGTGTCGGCCAGGTTGTGAACCGCGAGTGCGTTCAGGACGCGGCCGATCTGGCGGTCCAGGTGCGTGCACGTGCCGTAGTAGGCGGCGGTCAGGTTGCGTAGTTCGGGTTCGGTAAAGGGCCGGTCGTAGTTGAAGAACGGGCGGAAGCGGTGGATAGCCGGATGGTCGGGCCAGTCCTCGTGACGCCACTGGGCGGGTAGGGGAAGCTGCTCCGGCGGATACATCTCGAAGAGATCTGGGGGTGCGATGTAGGGGGGATGTGGACAGACAAAGGAGAGAAACAGGACCCACGGCTTGTCGTCGTCCTCACGCTCGGACAGCCAGGTGCAGGCTCGGTCGGCGTTTGAAATGTCGTACTGCAGATAGGTAGAGTCTCCGGGGCCGGCGTTGAGAATACCGGCGCGCTTGTCGCGGAACGGGGAGCGATCCCGAATGCAACTCAGGATGTCCCCGACGCCGTCCACAACGTGAAGCGGATCGATTTCCTGTGAAAAACCGTTATCGTCCTCCACGGAGCGGAAGTGCAGTTTACCGATGGAAGCGACCTGAAATCCCTGCTCCCTGAGGCGGTGGCCCCAACTGGGTACGCTACCATCGTAGGCAAAGGCGTTGTCCCAGTTTCCGGTCTGGTGGACGTATCGTCCAGTCGCGAGGGAGGCGCGGGCGGGCACGCAGATGGGGCAGTTCGTGTAGGCGCTGGTGAAGCGGGTTCCGCGCCTGGCCAGGCTGTCGATGTTGGGCGTCCGGACGACCGGGTGCCCGTAGCAACCCGTGATGTCCCGCGTGTGCTGGTCGGAGAGGATGAACAGCAGATTGGCCGGGTTCATCCGCCGGGTTCCTCGTTGACCTCAATTTGGTCGGCAGGGATCCACACGACCTTTTCGTTTCGCCATGTAGCCACGGGATTTCCGTTGCGTTTGTGCTGCAACATCGCTTTTCGAACGGCTTCTTTCAAGGCCTCATCGATCAATGTGCCTTCCTTGAAGATTTTACCGATGTCTTTTTTGGATGACCTTCTCACAGTCTTGTACACCTTCCTTAATGTGTGTCCACAGATTGACGTCCCGGACTTCGATATCAGCAGTGCTTTCTCCCATTGAGATCAAACGGGGCCCCGAGGTTGCCGTGTTATCGTAAAACCGCCAATCATTCGCAATCGGACGGTACAGTCTGAAAAAGTTACGAAGCCCGGAGTAGTACCGCCGCCGAATCGTTGAGTCAGGAATGTCGTGACCTCCTGCTCGTACCCGCGCCGCGACTCGCGCGATAGCCACGTCCGGATCAGGCAACCACAAAAATGCCAATCGGAAGACATATCCGCTCTGTTTGAGGCGGTCAATCCATGGAGCAAAACCGCGGCTCGCTAGCGTCGACTCAAACGCAAAATCAGCTCGGTTCGAAGCCAGACGGCGGACCCGTTTCAACATGACACGGCCTGCCTGAAGTGCGGCCGACTCCGGGTGGAAGCCCGAAAGTCCCGATGCAATGGCGTCAGCGTTGACAAATTCCGCTACATCCAGCGTATCTCGCAATAGCTGTGGCGCGGCCGTGCTCTTGCCGGCGCCATTGGGTCCTCCAATAACGACAAGCTGCGGACTCGACATAGCCGTCACAGGGATAGTCAGATGGGAAAGGTCGCCCTTGGTTCGCCTTCCACGCGAGCGCGGGTCTCAATATAACGGAGCGACTTGCCATTTTGCAAGGGTTTTGCCTGAGGGATGCGCTCGTTTCCTTCGGACAGCTTATCTGATGGCCCTGCCTCGTGTACTACCGGCGGAAGCGGGTTATTGTGTCTTGTAAACTGAATTCAGAGGGGCTATATTTCAACTGAATCACGATACCCGCATCTGGCGGACACAACCTGAAATCGGATTCCACGAAAGGCGACGGAGATGACCCGACTTAGCGTGAACGTTAACAAGGTGGCGCTGCTCCGGAATACCCGGACGATCGGCATCCCGAGCGTGACCCGGGCCGCTCAGATCTGCATCGAAGCCGGAGCGTACGGTATTACCGTTCATCCCCGGCCCGACCAGCGGCACGTCCGGCCCTTGGACGTGTACGATTTGAACGCGCTCGTTACGGACGTGGAGTTCAACATCGAGGGGAACCCCTTCGAGGAAGGGTACCTGGACATTGTACGGAAGATAAGGCCCACGCAGTGCACGCTGGTGCCGGATTCGCCGGACGCGTTTACGTCGGATCACGGCTGGAATCTCTCCGGAGAGGGGGACCGCCTGCAGCCCGTCATTCAGGAGTTGAAGGCGCTGGGCAGCCGCGTAAGCCTGTTTATGGATTACGACTCGGACGAGATACCGAGAGCCGCGCAGGTGGGGGCGGACCGAATCGAACTGTACACGGAGCCCTATGCGGATGCGTTTCGAGAGGATAAGGATCTGGAGGCCGTCTTTGAGGATTACGCAAACGCGGCCCGATTCGCTCAGGAAGCGGGCCTTGGCGTCAACGCGGGGCACGATCTGAACCTGGCAAACCTGGGCCGATTCTGTTCAATCCCTGGCATCCTGGAGGTATCGATCGGCCATGCGCTGATCGGTGAAGCGTTGGAGATGGGGTTGGCGAACACGGTGAAGGCGTATCTGAATATCCTGGCGAAGACGTGACCGGGCTCAGTGAAGACCGCCCGCGTGGAGGTCCATGGCCAGGCTGCGGTAGTCTCGAATGCGGTGGATGGTGCAGAGGTCGGCGTCGTGCTGGTCGCCCGAATCCCGGCTTGTGCGCGAGAGCACAACGAAGTCGTCCCCGTCCACGACGGCGCTGGGATACATGAAGCTGCGGTAGACGTTGTCCGGCCAGCGGGCCACGCAACCGGCCGGGAACCAGTTGAGGCAGTCGATGCCGTAGTGCAGGTATAACCATCGCCGTTCGTTGCCGGGCCCTCCATGATAGCCGGATTCGCGCATCCGCTCGCCCCAGCCCAGAATGTCCTGGGAGTTGGTGATGAGGTTGCTCAGCATCCAGTACATGGATTCTGATCGATCGTGAATGACGTAGAACTTGCACTGTGCGCCGGGCCAGGCCGCAAATTGCGTGAAGCTCAAGCGGTGCGCCTCCGGATCGTAGTCGAAGACGGCGGCAATGTGGGCGGCGGCGTATTCGTCGAAAACGCAGCGGCAGAACGCACGGATACGGCCTTTGACCTCGACGGTGTTGGGTTCCAGCCAGACGAGGGGATCTCGCCACCCGCCGGAAAGCTGCGGGCGTTTGCCGTCGGGGAAGAGATTGCGGGTCATTGCGGCGGGGATTTCCGGCTGGGTCACGATGTTGGAAAGGCTCCATGCTCCCGGGTCGAGGGGCGACATGCTCCTGTCTAGACGGAGCATCGTTTTGCCGCCGTGTCCCTGGTTTGGCAGGTCGTAGTCCATTGCCCAGTATAGGGCCTCCGGACGGAGAACGCGAGACGTGGAGATGTTCCAGATGGGTCCCTCGATGACCGTCCGGGGATCGGACCAGGTCTTCCCTCTGTCATCGCTGGTCACGACCAGGAAGTCTTTGTGGCATTTTTCCTGGACAAACATGAGGAGTTGCCCGTCCAGCACGAACGGGGTGGCCTCTTCGTAGGGCAAGCCGGGAAGCTCCTCCCATGTGGCGCCTCCGTCCTCGCTGCGGAGGAGTCTCAGCCGGCGGGAAAAATCCCACCCCGGACGGTTCCACTGAGGCGCGGCGAGCAGCAGCGTGCCGTCGTCCAGGCGGGCGAGATCGGGGTCGTGGAAGAAATACCGCGCCGGATCGGGCACGCGCGCCGCAATGACGAAATCCTGGGCGAGCGGTTGAACGTTCGGATTGGACATTGGATTCCTCCGGGCGAATGGTTGGCTAAACCGGAAAATGAGGAGGCGAGATGACCCCGGAACAGAAATATCTCTTCGACCTGCAGGGCTACGTTGTCCTGGAGCAGGTCGTACCACCGACGCTGGTGGCGGCCTGCAACGCCGCGCTGGACCGGTTCGAGACGATGGACCCCTCGGATTACCCCCCGCCGCTGGTCCTCGGCCAGGAGCGTTCGCCCGAAAACCTCTACATTTCGAACATCATCGAGGGCGACGACGCGTTGGTTCCGTTGATGAACCTGCCCGAATTGCTGGGCGCCGTCGAATGCGTTACCGGCGGTCCGTACCGTCTCAACCACACCTACACCATCTATCGGTGGGGCGGCGGCTATACCGGTATGCACATGCACGGTACGCCGATTATCCCGAAATGCCAGTACCACTGCCGCAACGGCCAGATGGTGTCGACGCTCACCAAGGCGGTGTTCCCGATGCTCGATTGCGGACCCGAAGACGGCTGCTTCGCCGTGATCCCAGGGGCGCACAAGAGCAATTTCGCGAGACCCTGGGGCAGCCATCCCGATGAAATTCCCCCGCTACGGGCGGTGCCGGCGCGTGCCGGCGACGTCATCCTGTTCACCGAAGCGCTCACCCACGGCTCCACGGTGAACGTGTCCGGACGTCCGCGCCGCACCCTCTACTATTGCTACAGCATTGGCTATATGCCCGATTGGGGCGGGCAGCATCTGCGTTTCAGCCCCGGCTTCGCCGACCGCCTCATCCCGTCCCAGCGCGAAATCATATCGCTCAAGTAGGGGCGGTTCGAGAACCGCCCTGCGGTACGTTTTATCGGGACGTAAAGCGCAAGAGGTAAGACGGCAGAGGTAAGAGGACTACGCCGCGTCCATGTTGGATTTGTAGGGGCGACCCACGGGTCGCCCGCGTGTCCCCGCGGGAGTTGCATTTGTAGGGGCGGTTCGCGAACCGCCCGCCTTGCGGCCCCTCACGTTTTACCTCTCGGCCGTTTATCGTCGTCGTTTGTAGGCCTTCCCGTGCCCTTCCCGTATCAAGATCTTCGCGAGATTGGACTCATCCTTCAGCCGGACGGTCGCCACGACACGCCCCGCGAAGTTGCCCAGTTTCACGTTTTCCAGGTAAATGGTTTTCCCGATCCGTTCCCGGACAAAGTCGCGCGCCAGCAATGCGCGTCTCTTCTCTGCTTTGCTCTTCGTCTGGATCTCCGGCGTGTCCACACCCCTCACGCGCACCTTGCCGTGCCAGGTCAGGCCCGGCCAGACGACCACGTCGACGGTGATGGTGTCGCCATCGTAGACGGAAACCACGGTCGCTTCGTACCTGGCGGACATCCACGGTTTCCGCTCGTCTGCTGAAATTGCCGACAGAAATACGAGAATCCATACCATATCGCGCTCCGGAAGATAGCTTTGGATTGGAATCGCAACAGTATATTGCAATCGTACGTGGCTGTCAATGATCAGTCCGAGCAAGCTTTGCGGGATCTCTGGAATAAGGAAATTGCTACAAGCACATAATGTGCGTTCCTGGACTCCGCGTAAAGATAGTCCGATTCAATCAAGGGCGGAGTCGTTGGAATTGACTCGATTTGGTGGACACCCATCTTCACATTATCTTGATGAGAATTAAAGAGGTTCACCATGCCGCAGACACGTCCTCCCCATGAATGGGCAACCACTCGCACGCGGCTTTCAGCGCAGGCTCGGATCGAAGCGCGATACTGTTATTGGCTTTCACATACCCGACAGCGATCTGGAACACGGGTTTACTGACTAGGTCTCGATGAGAATGCGTGAGATAACTTTGGTGACGTCCGTCACACAACGCCCCAACGATTCGATCCACAATGCCGATGCGCTACTCCACTTAACGCAGCATCAACACGCCGCCGTCAAAGTCCCCCTCCACAGGCTTGCACGTTTTGCTTGCAAATTCAATATCGTTTATTATTTTTTGCCACGGTCGTTTCTTTTTAAATTGTCATCGCTTGTATTTTAGCCATAAATTGTTTGAAAAACAACCTCTTATTATCTGAATTATCCAGTTGTAAAAAGCCCAAGGGAGGCATTTCGATGGTTGCATTGTTGAACGTGATGTGGGATTGGGGTTTTCACGGTCAAGGGATGCTGTCCCAATGCGTGTGGAGGCGCGTGTTGGCCACAGCGATGCGGCGGTATAGATGCGACTCCGAGATTTCATGGTTGCTGCTGTGCGGCCTATGGCGACGGGCGTCGGCCCTGTTTACATTGATCGGTCCCACGGTCGCGGTGTTCCTGTTCGGCGGGGACGTAGCCCACGCCCAGACACCGAAGGTGCTGGTGAGTAAACTCCGGCAGCCTTTCCAAACAATAGCTGCAGTGCTCGCGGACGGTACGGCACAGGGGTTCCGCACCGGTACCAACGCCGCCGGCTACACCCTGACCTCCATCGAGCTTCTCCTCGGCGGAACTAGCACCGACAACTTCACGGTGACCCTTCAAAGCGGTTCCGCGGCGGGAAGTAAGGTGGCCGAATTCACAGCGACATCAATCGGAACAGAAACAGAATCCGCCTCGCCGGACTTGATTGGGCTGGGGCCAAATGTGAGCAACAGCAACCCGGAGACGGGCGGGTCGTTCTGGTTTATAGTGACAGTGACTAATCAGGGTGACGGGCGGTCGGCGGCGACAACGGTGCGGTACTACCGCTCGACGGACGCGACAATCACGACCTCCGACACCGAGATCGGCACGGACGCGGTGCGAGCGCTTGACCGCCCGCAAGGCTACGCGGCAACGATTAAGCTGACGGCGCCGTCGAATGCTGGCACGTACTACTATGGCGCGTGCGTGGACGCGGTTTCTGGAGAATCGGACACGGGCAACAACTGCTCCAGTGGGGTGCGAGTGACGGTCAGTGCGCCACCACCACCGCCACCACCACCGGTTGCACCCACCGTGACGGAAGTGTCGACGACCAGTATGACGGTCGGCTGGACGGCGCCGGGCGGTGGCGGTCCTGTCGTGAGGAACTACGACGTGCGCTACCGGATAGGTAGCGAAGGGGAATGGGGTGAGGGGCCTCAGGACGTGACGGGAACGAGTGCGATCATCGAGGGTCTGGAGCCGGACACGGCATACGAGGTGCAGGTACGTTCCAGCGGCTCTTCGGGCGACAGCGAGTGGGTGGCGCTGAGCACGGTGCGGACGGCTGCGCCGCCGCTACCTCCGGTTGACCCGGGTGTTACGGAGAGGTCGTCGAGCAGCTTAACGGTTGGTTGGACGGCGCCGACAGCCGAAGGCCCGCCCATCACAGGCTACGACGTACGCTACCGTGTGGGCAGCGACGGGGCATGGACGGACGGGCCTCAGGACATGGCGGGCACAAGCGCGATCATCGAGGGTCTGGAACCGGACACGGCATACGAGGTGCAGGTACGGTCGAGCAGCGCGGCGGGCAACGGTGAGTGGGCGCCCCTGGTGATGGCGCGGACGGAGGTCCTGATTCTTTATGATCTTTTCTCTGTTTCGCTGGACCTGGATTCTTCAGCGGGGCATCAATACGTCTGGCTGCTGCACGACTCCCCCGGCGGCGTGGTGCCGATACAGGTGTTCGGCGCGGATATTCGAAATACGCGCAGTCTCTCGGTGCGTGTGGGATACGATTCCACACAGGTTGCGTATGCGGGGTTTGACGTGGCCGATGTTCTGCCCATCGCGCATGCGCTGGTGAAACAGGATTCGACCGTTGTGGAAATAGGCATTGCGTCGCTGGGTGGTCGTGCGGTGGTCGACAGCGGGCTGGTGGGCACGTTGCGTTTCAGGACCACGGACGCGTTTTCAGAGACCGAGGTCCGTCTGGCGGGTGTTGAACTGACCCGTGGCGAACATCCGGAGGCGATGACGCGTTCCGTGAGCATTGTCCTGCAGGCTGCTGCGCCGTCTTCTCCGGATTTCGACGGGACCGGGACGGTGGCCTTTGCCGACTTTGTGTTGTTCGCGGGTGCGTTCGGAAGCGACGAGGGTGACGTGAAGTACGTGGAGAGATACGATCTGAACGGCGACGGTGGGATCGGTTTTGAGGACTTCGTGATATTTGCGAAGAGCTTCGGCAAAACGGTCAACCGTGCGCCGGTGTTCGCGCTTGCGCCACCCGTGACGCGTTCCGTGGCTGAGAACGCACCGGCCGGAGAGCCGATCGGGGATCCCGTCGTGGCGGCAGATGAAGATGGCGATACTCTAATGTACATCATATGGGGCGCGGATGCGGAGCACTTCGACGTCGACCCGAGCACCGGTCAGCTCCTCACGAAGGGGACGTACGACTTTGAGAAGAAAAAGGGATACGCCGTAATCGTCCGCGTCAGAGACGGTCAGGGCGGCCGCGTCAACGTTGTCGTGAACATCGCCGTCACCGATGTTGCCGAATAGCATGCGCGCTCGTTAGTCGATCCCGGTTCAAAATCATCGAAAAACCCCCCTGCAAGCAACTGTTCTTGCAGGGGGTTCTCAATGGTCGGGGCGAGAGGATTTGAACCTCCGGCCTTCTGCTCCCGAAGCAGGCGCTCTACCGGACTGAGGTACGCGCCGACACACTTTCTTGACTTTTTAGCCCTCCCCGCTATATTTCTACTACTGGTGATCTATGCCTGATTTTATCGACGAAATTCGCAAGGCGGTTGCTCGAAACAACTATATCATCTCTCGTCATGCCAGACAGCGGAAGAACCAGCGGGGGATGACCTATCGTGAGATTACACAAACGATCTTGCAGGGAGAGGTCGTTGAGCAGAGCCCGAATGCTTCACCCCACGCTAAATGTCTGTTTATGCATCCAGTGCGACCTGGAAAACCCCTCTACGTCGCCTGTGGTTATAATGCCCGGCAAAAACGCGCAATTATTTTAACGGTGCACTGGTACGATCCTGATAAGTGGATCAACTGGCACACACGGAGGAGATAACCCCATGGACGAATGCGGCTATTGCGGTGGTTCGCTCCACCCGAAATCGCTGCCTTACTATGACCAGGAATGGGAAGGCAAAACGTACCGATTTGAAAATGTACCCGCCCTGGTATGTGCGGCCTGTGGTGGGGTATTCTTTGAGGCAGCCGTGGACCAGGCAATGGACGACGTTTTGATTCGTATGCCAGAGCCGAAAAGGTTTGCGAAGGTTCCTATTCTGGATCTGCCGCTGCCGGTTTGAACCCGACGAGAATTTTAGACCCTGGCGTCAACATGGGTTTTCCTCCAAGCAGGTATTTTCATCTCATCAATATACCACCACCTGAGCGGACATGCGTTCCCTGCGCGCTTTATCACGCTCATTCTGCAACAGCCCAAAAAAATCTGAATCGTTCCCCGTATGCTCCAATTCCTTCGTCTGCAATCAGTTAGCCGTTTTTTTGAAAAGTTGGAACGATTTTTGTATACCTAATGTATCTCCTGAACTGGCGAGTTTTTCTGCTGACAAAAACGCAACGAATGTGGAAAACGCCTATTCTCTCGCAGTTGTCAGCAACGGAGCAAGTGACATGTCATTGACAAGCGTTCGGTTCATTGCGGCGGTTGCTGTGTTACAGGCCGCCGCGTTGGCTCTGGCCGCTCCCGCTATCGGGCAGAGTGATCCCGATCCGGATCCGTGTTCAGGCGGCGGCTATAACCCGACGCCTGTGGAGGTGGAGGTGACGGCGGTTCCCATCGTGGTCAACTCCACGACTGCGAACTACTTCGTGCTCTATGTGAAGCACGATGTGGACGGCACCGAAGTGGAGTTGCCGGTTCTGGTGATGTTGGGAGAGGCGGGCACGACCACGCTGGCCGAAAACGTAGAAGCGCTGCCCAAGGAGCGCTACCGGGTGGAGAAGTACCTCGTCGCCGATCCCGCCGACGTCGATGGCGATTGCATCGACGACCTCACCGAACTCGACAACCTGGGGAGCATGAACCCGGTGAACCCCGCCGCCGCCATCGATCGCAGCGATGGCGCCGTGGCCGTTCCCGATCGGGAGACATTCGGGACGCTCTCCTTCTATTCCGGCGGCACATCGACCCTCAAGTTCGTGCTGTTCGACATAGACACCGACGCCCCGGGTGTTTACTTCATAAACGCCGGTACGCATCCGGTCCATCAATCCTTCCTGGATGCTGTAGGGCTTGAGCAGGGCAACGCGATCGTCGGTAATGTGGTCTATGACCCGCAATTTGTTGTCCCTAATCGCAGCCAGGGATTCTATTACAACTGGCTTGAATGAGGATCGCCCACCTTCAGCTATGAAGCGCTCGTCTATACCCTGATCGCGGCCAGCATCCTACTGCTTGAGGACAACTTGGCCTTGTATATACCGGAGTGGGCGCTTCGGTATTACGAAGCCGACTTGCCGTTGTACAAGGCATCCCGGATCGACCTCCTGTTCGAGGAAGACATTCTCCGTGAAACGACCTTCCTGGCGTTGAACCCGGGGGAAGGGTACGGCCGGCTGCAAGTCTTGGACCCGGAAGACCGTCCCCACCCCCGCGACATCGTGATCTACGAGGCACTGCCCAACGAGTTGCCCCGCGTGGCCGGCATCATCTCCGCCGTGCCCCAGACGCCACTCTCGCACGTCAACCTGCGCGCCATGAAGGATGGCATCCCCAACGCCTTCATACGAGACGCTCTCGACGAATCCTCTATCTCGTCTCTCATTGGCAACTACGTCCGGTACGAGGTGACCGACAGTGGCTGGCAGTTGCGCGCCGCCACCCTTACGGTAGTGAACGAGCACTACGAGTCTTCCCGGCCTACCCAGACACAGACGCCGGAACGGGATCTGTCGGTTACGACGATCACGCCCCTCAGTCAGATCGGCTTCAATGACTGGAAGGCATTCGGCGTCAAAGCCGCCAACGTGGCCGTGCTGAGAACGCTGGGCTTTCCGTCAGGGACCGTTCCGGATGGGTTTGCGATCCCGTTCTATTTCTACGACGAGTTCATGAAGACCCACGGATTCTATACCCGCATTGAGACCATGCTGGCTGACGCCAATTTCCAGACCAAATTTGCAGTCCAGGATGTCCTGCTTGATGTCTTGCGCGACGCCATCATAGACGCCGATTCGCCGCAGTGGATCATCGACGCACTGACCGCCATGCACGAGACGTTTCCGGCGGGACAGTCCTTACGCTATCGGTCGAGCACCAACAACGAGGATTTACCCGGGTTCAATGGCGCGGGGCTGTATGACTCTAATACCCAGAAGCCGGACGAGACTGAGGAAGATGGCATTGATAAGTCGCTCAAGCAGGTGTTCGCCAGTCTGTGGACCTTCCGCGCCTTCATCGAACGGGAGTTCCATCGCATCGACCCACCTGGCGGCGGCGATGGGGGTGCTGGTGCATCCCAACTACACCGACGAGTTGGCCAACGGCGTGGCTGTCAGCTTCGACCTCCTCTACGGCCGAGCGGGGAGCTACTACGTCAACACGCA
Organism: Candidatus Latescibacterota bacterium; assembly: GCA_965237675.1. Classification (GTDB taxonomy): domain Bacteria; phylum Latescibacterota; class UBA2968; order UBA2968; genus JAAXHE01. The sequence continues at coordinate 5,323,134 of OZ250150.1, read as the reverse complement.
GCTCGGCGAGGACCTGGTCACCAATCCCGAAGCGCACTCGGTACCGGAGGAAATCCTGCTGCACGGGTTCGGTGGTTACTCCGTTCTTGGCATCTCCAACCAGGTGCCGCCGGGGCAACTGCTGATGAGCGAAGACCAACTGGATCAGTTGCGCCAGCATCTTGAAGTGATCCATGACCACTTCGAGACACTGTACAACCCTGCACCCGAGGAACCGTTCGCCATGGAGATCGAGTTCAAGATCACCAGCGACAACATCCTGGCGATCAAGCAGGCCCGTCCATGGGTCTTCAGCGACGCCCTGGAATTGCTCCCCCCGCCGCCACCACGGCCGCCACCACGGCCGCCACCGCCGCCACCACCACCGCCATCACCCCCTTCGTCACCTCCGCAACCTCCTCCGCGTCCACCGCCGCCGCCGGATCGACGGCCACCCGCGCCTGATGCGCCGACGTTGACGACAACGTCGGCCAAAAACGTGACGGTCAGTTGGACGGCGCCAGCCCACAGCGTGCCGCCCATCACGAGCTACGATCTGCGCTACCGGCAGGGCGGCGAAGGGGAGTTCACGGACGGTCCTCAGGATGTAACTGAGATGACCGCGACCATTGAGGGTCTGGACCCCGACACGGAATACGAAGTGCAGGTGCGGTCGAGCAGCACCGCGGGCGACAGTGAGTGGTCGGCGCTGAGTCCCGTGAGGACCCCGCCGCTGCCGCCGACACCTGTCGAGCCTGAGGTGACGGAGACGTCGACGACGAGCGTGACGGTGGGTTGGAAGGTGCCCGACGATGACGGGCCGCCCATCACGAGCTATGACCTGCGCTACCGGGTGGGTAGTGAGGGGGCGTTCACGGACGGTCCTCAGGACGTGGCGGGGACGAGCACGACGATTGAGGGGCTGGACCCAGACACGGAATACGAAGTGCAGATACGGTCGAGCAGTTCTGCGGGCGACAGCGAGTGGTCGGCCGTGGGAACGTTCAGGACCGAAATCCTGATCCTGTATGACCTTTTCTCTCTTTCGCTGGATCTGGATGGTTCCGAAAGGGATCAATTCGTCTCGTCTATTGTCGTTTCGCCCGGTGGCGTTGTACCCATTCAGGTATTCGGCGCGGATATCCGGAATACGCGCAGTCTTTCCCTGCGCGTGGAATACGATTCGACCCAGGTTGTCTTTTCCGGTTTCGAAGTGGCGGATGCCTTGCCGAGCGTCCATGCGCTGGTGAAGCAGGATTCAACATTTGTGGAGATTGGTATTGCGTCCCTGGGCGGTCAAGCGACGGTCGACAGCGGGTTGGTTGGTACGCTACGGTTTAGAACGACGGATGCGTTTTCGGAGACGGAGATTTGGTTTGCTGGCGCGGACCTCGTCCGAGGCGAGCATCCGGAGGCGATGACACGTTCCGTGAGCGTCGCCTTGCAAGCGGCCGCGCCGCCGTCTCCTGATTTCGACGGGAGTGGTCTGGTGGCCTTTGCGGACTTTGTGCGGTTCGCGGGCGTGTTCGGCAGCGAGGAGGGTGATGGGAAGTATGACGCAAAAAACGATTTGAACGGCGACGGCGGGATCGGTTTTGACGATTTCGTGATCTTTGCCAAAGGCTTCGGCGATACGGTGAACCGCCCTCCTGTTTTCGCCCTGGCATTGCCCGTGACGCGTTCCGTGGCCGAGAACACGCCGGAGGGACAGCCGATAGGGGGCCCCGTCACTGCTGCCGACCCCGACGGCGATGCGCTCACGTACAGCCTGTGGGGCGCCGATGCGGATCACTTCGACATTGATCCGAGCACCGGGCAGATCCTCGCGAAGGGGACGTATGGCTTCGAAGAAAAGAGGGGATATTCGGTGATCGTGCGGGCCAGCGACGGCCAGGGCGGACGCGTGAGTCTTGTCGTAAACATCGCCGTAACGGACACGGGCGAATAGCAAATTCAGGGCCCTCCCGGAACATAAGAAATCTTGTATTTCACAAGAATTCTTATGTCACGATTGTACATAACCGGAATTTTAATCAGTAGGATCGGCCGGGCCGATCTTCGGGCACCCTCGGAAGATCCGGTCGTCGGCAATGGGCCGGTCGCGCAGGCGCTCGGCGTGCATTGCATAGAAACACGGCAAAATGCGACACGGGCAAGCCGGCGATGGCAGCCGCCTGTTACCCATGAGAATGCGGCGCAGCGAATCGAAAGATCTGATTTGGTTAGCCCGAAAGGGAAAATCATCTCAAATGTTCGACTCGGTCTTGCATAGTGAACAAAGTTTCACTATATTTGGCATGTGGAAGTATCTCCCTCAACCGTTTTGAACTATTGGTCGCTCTGGGTCCGGGACGCGGCATGCAGAGATCTCAGAACAGATTGTAGAAGACGGTCAGAACTTTAGCGCCCGCATGTGTAACGCCGACGATATGCCCATCCGGAAGGATATTTCCGGCCATCGCCTTTTCGCCGACGTTGGCTAAATGAAGCCGCTGCGGCAGAACCCAATCCAGGTGCCGGCTTTCGTAATGCGTCTGTGGAAACAGGAGCACATGCTCCAGTCGAACATTGGATGCACTCTACATGGTCGACCAATTCCAGGCAAGGTAGATGGACTTTAAGGTCACCAGAAATTCCTCGACGGCCGAGGCCGAGTCGGAGAGACGGATCTTGTTGTGATGATACCTGTTAATAGCGGCGATGGCCAAAAGCGGGAGGTAGCAATCCCACGCTATTTTCATCAAACCTGTATCAACCAGATCTACGAGCGCACATCCGAGGTGTAACGGATCGTGATATCAACCCGTTTGCTGAAGGTTTAGAAAGATTTCGGTTATACAACCCTCACAGCTTTCAATATATCCCGAAGCGCCGCCGATCATGTCCGGGACGACCCGCGAAAAACTCATCGCGCTACTGGCCGATGATCTCGATTTCCATTCGGCGAACAGCAATTATGCGTCTCATCAATTTCATCCATTTCCAGCCAAATTTCCGCCGCAACTGCCGCGGAAATTCATCGCTGCCCTAACGGAACCTGGCGATGCGGTCCTCGATCCGATGATGGGGTCCGGTACGACACTGGTCGAAGCATTATTGGCAAAACGCCAGCCTATCGGTTTCGACACAGACCCACTGGCTGTTCGGATCGCGAAGGTAAAGACCACACAGCTCGATACACGGAAAGTTCTGGAAACAGGTAACGTAATCCTCAACAGAGCGCCTCTGTTGTCTCATGATCAACGCAGTCGACTGGGAGAGGAATATCATCGAGATTGGGATGTGAATACGTCGAGGTTTGTCGATTATTGGTTTAATCCGGAGACTCAGAGCGATCTGTGCGCACTGATGAGAGAGATTCGTCGAATCCCGGGTGAATCCGACGTTCGAATGAATTCGGTCGAAGCACTCATGGCGTTTTTCGAGGTCGTATTCTCCGCGATTATCATTACAAAGTCAGGCGGTGTTTCCCTGGCGCTCGATCTGGCCCACACCCGTCCACATCGAGCAAAGGTCGTGTACGATATGAAAGGTGATCTTCTGTCGGGCAAGGAACAACTACATCTGCAACGATCCCGACTCCGTTTCATATCTAAGAAGCTGCGGTCTCCATTTGAAGAATTCTATCACCGGTTTCGGAGGAATTTATCCAATCTACTAGACCTGGGCCCTGATCATCCACAGCCCGTCATCGAGAATGGCGATGCGCAGAGATTACCCTTATCCGACGAAAGTGTCGATTTAATTGTCACGTCCCCGCCGTATGCGTCCAATGCGATTGACTACATGCGTGCACACAAATTTTCTCTGGTCTGGATGGGGTTCTCGGTGAATGATCTCGGCAAAAGACGCAGCCGAACGATTGGCGGCGAATCGACCAGTGGCATGGTATTGGAGACCCTGCCTGCAGATACCCTTCGAGTTGTCGAGGAAGTCGCCAAACACGATGCGAAGAAAGGGAAAGTACTGCACCGGTATTACTCGGAGATGACCCATGTGCTTCGTGAGATGCATCGCGTCCTTAAGCCGGGGAAGGCGGCCATTGTCGTCGTAGGAAATTCCACTATGCGTGGCCGCGACAGTGAAACGGGCAATTGTTTGGCCGATATTGGGAGCGCGATAGGATTCGACGTTCCTGCTATTGGGATCAGAAATTTGGATAGGAACCGGCGCATGCTCCCGGCCGGTACCACGCTCGATAAATCCTCGCAAATCCAACAGCGAATGCATCAGGAGTATGTCATCGGCTACGTCAAACCCGATAGAGGCTAAATCTGATGGCTGAAATCGTAAGACTGCGAGAACAGTTTCAACGCGAGGTCTGTTCAAAAGCCATATATCTGAAGACCGGTGCCGGAAGGGCTGCGGCTCGAATTCAAGCAAACGCAATACAGGACATCAGACTCGGACAAACGAGAGCTTCTGAAAGACGTATCGGCGTTGGCAAACGCTCATGGCGGCCATCTGATTATTGGAGTAAGGGAGGAGAGTGGTATTGCAACAGAGATCACGGGGATTGGCGGTCTGGATCTAGACGCCGAGATTCAGCGAATTGAGCAGATCATCCGCAGCGGTTTGGACCCACCAATATCAGGTATTCGAACGAAGGCTATTCCCCTTGCCACCGGCAAGTGTGTGATTCTTATACGGATCCCTCGGAGTTTTCATCCTCCTCATCGAGTGTCTGCCAAGGGTTTAAATCGTTTCTACGTTCGTCATTCTGCCGGAGTGCATGAACCAAGCATTGAGGAATTGCGAACCTTGTTCACTCAATCGGCTTCAGCATTGAAAGATGTACGTACGTTCAGGGAAGATAGACTAAGGCTGATTGCTCAGGGACAAGCTTCGTGTCCACTCTCGGGAAGTGGTCGTTTCATTCTTCATATTGTCCCTGTGGCCGCTTTCTTTGGAATGGTGCATTTGAATGTCGACGCGGATACACACCCCGTTTTAACTTTGAGGGATTTATTAACGAACGAAGTCGAGCCGGCAGACACGGATATACCCAGATTTTCAGAAACGGTACTATCGAAGCGACTATATCTGGGATTGCTGAAGGACGTTTGGAAGAGTACCCCTTGATCGCGGGCTTGAAGTTGGAAAAGGATGTATTCACCGTAATATCACCGTACCTGGTAGGTCTAAGGGACTTTGGCGTACCTCCGCCCCTCTTCCTTATGATCACACTCGAAGGCGTTCGGGACGCAATTTATGCCATCGACCAACGCCCCATGGATAGTAGGCGATTGGCCAAAGATCTTCTTTGCCTCCCAGAATGTGTTCTTGAGGACTATGGTACGGATGTGGATCATCATAGCGCGGTACGACCAGCGTTTGATGCACTTTGGAATGCCATCGGTTACGCGAGATCGCAGTTTTTCAACGAGGACGGGCTGTGGGTCGGTCCGAGATAATCACAGGTAGTTCGTGGGATCAATTACGCTTCGATATAATCAAGGATTCTGATCGACGTTATCGCGTTTATTTGCTGGAATCCCAGTGGCATATTGCCATATGATGCTAGGAATCAGTGTGTGCTTTCAAGGACTTCTTGAGCATCTTTTTGGTATAGGCAGCGCCACGCGGTGGTTGAGATAGCTCTTTTCAACGCCAATCCATAAGAAATCTTGTGAGACCACAAGATTTTTTGTATATTGAGTGCCTATGACCCGAATCCTGATCAGTTGGATCGGCCGGGCGGATCTTCGGGCACCCTCGGAAGATCCGGTCGTCGGCAATGGGCCGGTCGCCCAGGCGCTCGGCGTGCGCGAATTCGACGCTGTTGTATTGATAAGCGACTTCGCGGAGAATGAAGTGGCGCCGTACATCGAGTGGCTCCGGCCGTGGACCCAGGCCACGGTTGCGGTTCGCCACGAGCCGCTCTCAGGGCCCACGGAGTTCGGAGAGATCTATGAGGCCGCCGTTCGGGTTGTGTCGGCGACACTGGTGAATCATGGGAGGGACGCGAAACTGACGTTTCATCTCAGTCCCGGCACGCCAGCCATCGCAGCAATCTGGATCATCCTGGCCAAAACGCGTTTTCCCGCGGAACTGATTGAGTCTTCGCCGGAGGACGGCGTGCGCACGGCCTCGGTGCCGTTCGACATCTCGGCCGAGTTCATCCCCGACCTCCTCCGGGGCCCGGACAAGCGTCTTGAAAGAGCGACGGCCGGACTCCCGCCGGAGGCGCCGGAATTCGCCGATATCATCTACCGGAGCGAGGCCATGGCCCGCGTCATCGAGAGGGCCCGACGTGTGGCGCCGCGATCGGTTCCGGTTCTCATCCAGGGGGAGTCCGGTACGGGAAAGGAATTGCTGGCACGGGCGATCCACCGGGCGAGTCCCCGGCGCGATCGGCCCTTCCTGGCGGTCAACTGCGGCGCGATACCGGCCGAACTCGCCGAATCCGAGTTGTTTGGCTACGAAAAGGGCGCGTTCACGGGCGCGGGCCGGGCCAGGGCCGGATATTTCGAGGCCGCCGATTGTGGAACGCTTTTCCTTGACGAAGTCGGCGAACTCTCCCCGCCCGCCCAGGTGAGATTCCTTCGGATCCTGCAGGACGGAAGGGTATTGCGCGTGGGCTCCACGTCCCACCGCGAGGTGGACGTCAGGATCATCGCGGCAACGAATCGGAGTCTGGCGGGAGAGGTCGCGGAGGGTCGGTTTCGTGAGGATTTGTACTATCGTCTGGCCGTGGCGGACCTGAAGCTGCCGCCACTGCGAGAACGTGAGGGCGACCTGGGTCTTCTCGTGAATCGATTGCTCGAGCAGGTCAACGAGGAACACGCGCAACAGCCGGGTTTCGAGCACAAGAAAATTTCTCCAGACGCAAGAAATCTTCTCCTATCCCACCCGTGGCCGGGCAACGTCCGCGAACTCCTGAACACGCTTCATCGGGCCGCGTTGTGGACGGCTGGGCCAATCATGCGGAGGGAAGACGTGCGGGAAGCGTTGCTGCCCGCAGTGAGCCCGGTGGACTCGAAGATCCTCGAACGCCCGATCGGCGATGACTTTAGCCTGCCGGATTTACTGGCATCGGTGGCGCGGCATTACCTCGCACGGGCGCTGGATGAGACACAGGGTAACAAGTCGCGGGCGACCCGGCTCGTGGGCCTCCCCAGCTACCAGACGTTCACGAACTGGATAAAGAAATACGGCGTGGATCGATAATCGCGCACCGTCCGTCAGATGGACGCCCAACGCAATATGGAAAAAGATGGTTTGGCAGGAACGAAAACGAACCGGTCGTAGAACACGATCGGTCAACCAATATCACACGTCAGCAATGAAGAAGGCGAACGAAAGCGTCCGCCATCATCACAGTCACATCAAGCGTGCATTTCGATTCCGACGTCCCAATTTGCTCCCATGAACAACATCGAATGGATTTTCCTGGATCTGGGCTGGACGCTCGTGGACGAAACCCGGGCGCACCGGGCGCGTCTCAAGGGCGTGTGTGAGCGCATGGAGGGTTGGGTCTACGCCATTCCGTGGATGAACTTATGGCGATGTGCGAGCAGGCGGCGACCGACTTCGCCAGGAGTCCGTTTCGTGGTATGCTTGGCCGGCTGAATCTGACCCGGGAGCAGCTACGTACCGTTGAGCGTTCCGTGCGCTACGAACACGAAAACGGGGTCCTGTATCCCGGCGTCCCGGAACTTCTCGAGACGCTATCGCGAAAATTCAAGCTCGGCGTCATCGCCAACCAGTCCGAAGGTACGGAGGAACGGCTCGCGCGATGGCGCATTCGGGACCCTTTCTCTCTTGTCTTTGCGTCCACCGAGTTCGGCCTTTCGAAGCCCGATCCGGAGATATTCCGGCGGGCCATCGCTCTGGCCGGGTGCGCCCCCGAGGAGGCCTTGATGGTTGGAGATCGACTCGACAACGATATCGGGCCCGCGAAATCTCAGGACTGGAGGACGATTCGCGTGTTGCAGGGTTTTTCGCGGTTTCAGGCGCCCCGGCGCCCGGAGGAGATACCCGATATCACCATCCCGTCGATCCAGGGACTCTTGGACAACCAGCAGATTGGGCGAACGGACCACAGCCTTGGCGCCACGATTCGAGGGCCGGTATGAAGATCATCGGCGTAACCTGCTTCGCCCTCAGGATTCCTTTCGTCGAGGCCTTCGGTCACAGCGCTTCGGTACGGTCCCGCTCGGACTCGGTCGTCGTGCGCCTGACGGCCGACGACGGCACGGTGGGTTACGGCGAAGGCCTGCCGCGCCCCTACGTGACGGGCGAGACCGTCGAGACCTGCCTCGATCATATTGCGCATTGTCTCTGGCCAGCCATCGCGGAATTCGACTTTCCGGCGCTGACACCTGGTCCGGATCCCATCAACGTCCTGGCCGCGTTGGAACGGGCATTGCCCGATGGCGAATCCAACGGCGTCGTCGCGTGGCACGCCGCGCGGGCGGCGTGCGAACTGGCCCTGCCCGACGTCCTGCTGAGGCGCCAGAAGCTGTCTCTGGGCGAGATTCTGCGTCCGAAGCGGGCAGCCGTTACCTACAGCGGCGTTATTACGGGCGGCTCAATCGACAACGCGGTGCGGCTCGCGCGGATCTGCGTAGAATACGGGCTTCAGGCCGTCAAGATCAAGATCGACGGACGGGACGCACGCGAGCGGGTGGCGGCTGTCCGAAACGTGGTGGGTAAATCCGTCTCCCTCAGGGTCGACGCAAACTGTGCGTACACTCCAGAAGAGGCGATCGCGACGCTCGAGGATCTGGCGTCCCTGGATATCGCCTGCGCTGAGCAACCCATTCCCCGCGGCGACCCGTCGGTGCTCGCGCACGTCCGGACCCGGTCGCCGATTCCGATCATGGCGGACGAATCGCTCGTGACCGTGGCCGACGCGGAGGCGCTGATCGAGGCGCGGGCCTGCGATTTCTTCAATTTGCGCATCTCCAAATGCGGCGGGGTGGCCCGCACGCTTGAGATCGCCCAAATGGCCGCCCGTGCGGGATTGCGCCTGCAATTGGGTTGCCAGGTGGGGGAGTCCGCGATCCTCTCGGCGGCAGGGCGGCACGTGGCCGCCCATCTGGACGATGTGGCCTTTGTGGAGGGATCCTACGGGGGTATGTTGCTGGTTGAAGACGTGTCCGAAGAAGCGGTGGACTTCGGCCCGGGCGGCAGGGCACAGCTGATGTCGGGGCCGGGTCTCGGCGTCCGCGTGCGGGAGCGTTGTCTGTACGCCCACGCGGAGACCACAACGTCCCTTGGACAGGCATGAATTATGGGGAATCTTGTCAAGACACTCATTCGGATGAAGGGATACGGGCTTGCCCGGAAACTCGACCGCGCGGCGGAACGCCCGGAAGCCGCGCAGAACGCCTATCTTCTCCGCCAGGTGAAGGCCAACGCCAACACGGCATTTGGAAAGGACCATGGCTTCGCCACGATCCGCACGGAGGCCGACTTCCGTCGCCAGGTCCCCATCCGGGACTACGAAGGGCTGCGTCCCTATGTCAACCGGATCATCGCCGGTGAGAAGGCGGTCCTTACGTCGGCCGCCCCCCGTATGCTGAACATGACGAGCGGGACCACGGGCGAACCGAAGTACATCCCGGTCACGCCCGAATCCATGCGGCGCGCGTCCGGTTTCTCCCTGGAGTGGATCTATCGTGCGCTCCAGGACCATCCCGGGTTCCTGGATGGCGCCTTTGTCGGCATCGTAAGCCGGGCGATCGAGGGTCGCACCCCCTCCGGACTTCCATACGGCAGCGCGTCCGGGATGCTCTACCAGCAGATTCCCGGACCCATCCGCAGCACGTATGCCATTCCATACGCCGTTTCTGAGATTCGGGACTACGATCGCCGCTATTTCGTAGCCGCGCGACTGGCGCTTGCCAGGCGGGTTTCGTACATCGCGACACCCAATCCCAGTACGCTCATCCGCCTGGCGGAAACCGCAATCAAAAACGAGGAGGCCATTGTTCGCGCGGTTCACGACGGCACGCCCGGCATCGATCTGCCGGACCAGCCCGAACTTGCGAAACAACTGGCCGCCCTCCTGAAACCGGATCCGGGCCGCGCGCGGGTTCTCGCGGACGTGGTGGAACGGACGGGGACGCTACTTCCCGCGGATTGCTGGCCGGACCTGAAACTCATCGGGTGCTGGCTGGGAGGCAGCGTTGGCGTTCAGGCCCGGAGGCTGTCGGAATATTACGGCGACGCACCCATGCGCGACCTGGGCTTTCTGGCCAGCGAAGGACATTTCACCCTTCCGAACCGGGACCATAGTGCCTCGGGCATTCTCTCGCTGAACGGAAATTACTACGAATTTATCCCCGAGGCATCGCTGGATGACCCGAATCCACCGGTACTTTCCAGCCATGAACTGGAGTCCGGCGTGAACTATGGGGTCCTGCTGACCACTCCCGGCGGCCTCTATCACTACGATATTCACGACATCGTACAGGTGACCGGGTTCTACCGGAACGCCCCGTTACTGGCCTTCATCCGCAAGGGCCGCGACATGACGAGCATCACGGGCGAGAAGATGCACGTGAACCATCTTCTTCTGGCGCTGGAGGAGGTCCGCCGCCGATATGACGTATCGGTGGTCGAGCAGTTCCGCGTGGTGGCGAACGTGGAGGCGCGCCGGTACGAAATCTACGCGGAGTTCAAGGGAAAGGTCGCGCGTGACCTCCTTCGAGACGAGGTGATTCCCCATCTGGATCGGGCGCTGACCGGGGTCAACGTGGAGTATGCCGAGAAGCGCCGCTCCCGAAGGCTGGCGCCGCCGTGCCTCCATCTGATGCGCCCGGGTTGGGCGGAAGACGAAGTCCTGCGCGCCGCGGGCGCGGGAAAGCGGGATATCCAGTACAAGTGGCGGATTCTCTGCGCCGAACCCATCCGGGAGGACGCATGTGCGATCCTGGACACCCTCGAAGCGGACGAGGAGAGGTAGTGTCCCGTCCCGGAAATATGTCACCATTCGTCCGCCGGTTCATCCCGTCTCCCTGCGTTGTTTACATAGAGCCTGTCAAAGTGCATGTGTTGCCTGTGCTGCTTGCACTGAGCTTGTCGAAGTGGTTTGTAGTAGCAACCGCATCTCGCCACCCGTGAGTTAGAATCTTCGCCACCCCCGAACGTCCCCTATTCCCTTGCCCTTTTTCTTGCATCGCCCAAGAAAAAGGGCGAAAAAGAAGGGCGCCGCTCGGCGCGGGGCCGGTTTTTCCGCGAATGACTCCAGTGGAGGTTACGTACACATCTGCCCTGCGTACGCGTAAGCACGCTTCGTGCAACCGTACTGAACGGAATAGCGCGGAAAAACCCCCCACACCGTAACCGTGCGCTTGTTAGGGCGAGACCTACACCCTATCCCCTTTTCTTTAGGAGAGGGGGCCGGGGGGAGAGGTCATGGCGCTGACGTCAACTGATTGGGTTTTTGATTCAAGCTGACGGCTGAGAGCTGATAGCTGTTTTTGCTGCTTCTGGACGGCCGAATTCAGGCAATCTATTTCCGGGTCAGAACACTAGAACGGGAGGGGTACGTTTCGGCGGGGGGCACGCTGGCGACACAGATGCACTCGCCTTCGGCCAGGGGAAGGTGATCCAGGCGCGCGCGCGCGTCGCGGGTTTTAACCAGGGTTGATGTCTACTTACGCCTGTGTACTGTCATCGGCATCCCGTAAAGCGGCCAGGTCTTCACCTCCATGGACGGTACGACCGGATGTCCCGGAACAAGCTGAAGCCTGTATTGACGGATCACCATCGCCAGGACCAGCGCGGCTTCCAGCATTGCAAAATTGCCGCCGAGGCAGATCCGGGGTCCGGCGCTGAAGGGCAGGTATGCGTAGCGGGAGCGTTGTTCGGTCTGCTCCGGGGTGAATCGTTCGGGGTCAAACGTCTCCGGATGCTCCCAGAGCGCCGGGTGGCGTTGCGTGATATAGGGACTTACGAGCACGAGCGACCCCGCGGGTATATCGTACCCGTCAATCTCGTCGGCCGCCGCGGTTTCACGGACGATCACCTTGATCGGCGGGTAAAGGCGCATCGCTTCCTGAAACACCATTCGGGCGTAGTGAAGGTCGTGGACAGTCCTGATGGTGGGCAGACGACCCTTCAGTACTGAACGCTGCTCCTCCCACAGCCTGCCGGCGACATCCCGATGTCGATCCAGCAGGTACCAAGTCCAGGTGAGGGCATGCATCGTCGTCTGATATCCGGCGACAAAAAGCGTCACCAATTCATCCCGCAGTTGGCGCCGATCCATGCGCTCGTCCGTCGCCTCGTCGCGGGCCGTCATCATAACCGAAAGCAGATCATCCTCGGCCGGATGGCCGCGCCGCTCGTCGATGCGCTCGTCGATGTACCGGTGGATGGCATTCAGGCATTGTTTGAACCGCCGATTGGCAGGCGTGGGGACGAACATGGGCAACGCGATCAGATCCGCGGAACGCCGGTCGATGAACCCCACGCAGTACTGGAACGCCTCGTCAATCCGCGATGTCTCGTCGTTCAGATCCCGGCTGAACAGGATACGAACGATGATGTTCCCCGTAAGGCGCGCCATCTCCTTGTCAACCTGAATTACACGCGTACTGTCCGCAAGAGGCTCCCAACGCGCGAGCATGTCGCGGATCGCGTTCACCATTGCATTGATGAATCGCGTTGTGCCCCTGGGCGTGAAGAAAGGCTGCATGATCCGGTGTTGGCGCTCCCAGAGTTCTCCCTCGCTCGTAATCAGACCTTCGCCCAGCAGCAGCTTCTGATCGTCGTATCCGTAGCCCTTGAAATAGGTGCGCCTCCTGTGTACGAGCACGTGTTCGACGTGCTCCGGCCGGGTGACCAGGTGCACCGTCTTTCCCCTGAGGTTGAGCCGGACCACGTCGCCGTACCGGGTCCAGGCATCCACGAGATATCCGAGCGGATCCTTCCGGAACGGAAGGACGCATCCCAGAAGCGGGAGGCCGCGTGGTCCGGGGGCGCAAGATCTGACGGCAGGAGGTGGATCAGCCATGGTCCTTTCGACCTTTGTGCGAGTCGCTCTGGTGGGACGCCGGTCTCCGGTCCGCCCCTCCCGGCGCGTCCTCAGGGATCACTTGGGGATGTCGGCGGTCATGATTCGGGGGCCCGCGGCGGTCACGAGAACATTGTCCTCGATGCGGACGCCGCCGACGGGCCGCCAGGATTCGAGCGCGTCCCAGGCCACCATGCCGGCAAAGCGATCGCGTTGCGCGGGATCGTCGAGCAGAGCAGCCACGAAGTAGATACCGGGCTCGACGGTCATCATGAAGTTCTCCTCCAGGGGCAAGTCCAAACGCATCCGGATGCCGCAATGGACGCTGACATCGCGGCCCTCTGCCCGGCCCCCCACGTCCCGTACGCCCAGGCCGACCATGTGGCCGATGCCATGGGGCAGGAAGAGCGCAACGGCGCCGGAGTCGAGGAGGTCGTCCCGGTTTCCTCTGAGAATGCCCAGATCGCGCAGGCCGAGGGCGATGACGCCGGCCGCGGTGCGGTGTACTTCGTGCCATTCAACGCCTTTCCGGCACGTCGAGATGGCCTCTCGCTGGGCGGCAAGGACAAGTTCGTAGATGGCCTGCTGTCTGGGCGTGAAACGGTCTCCGGCGGGATAGGTGCGGGTGACGTCGGCCGCATAGCCTGAGATGGCCGCGCCGGCGTCGATGAGTACGAGGTCGTCCGGTTCCACAATCCGGGCGCCGGGTTCGAAGTGGAGCACGGCCGCGTGAGTTCCCGCGGCGACGATGGTGTCGAAGGCGACGTCGTCGGCGCCGTGCCGGTACATTTCGGCTTCGAGTTCAACGCGGATGCGGCGTTCGCAGATGCCGGGACGGATGGCTTCGCGGGCTCTCGCATGGCCGGCCGCGGTTGCTGCGGCCGCGCGTTCGATCAGTTCGATTTCGGCGTGGTCCTTGTGGCGGCGGATTTCGTCCATGGATGTCTGCAGCGTCGTCGCCAGTTGAGGATCGTTGTCGACATTTTCCACCGGCGCGCCAATGACCGCAATGGGGCGGCCGGTGCGTTTTTCCAGCCAACCGGGGAGTTCCGCGACGTCCTCGCCTTCGACCGCTTCGACACCACCTTCCCACAGGCGTTCGCTTTGTGAAACCGGACGTACGAAGTGTTTCCAGCCGTCCCGGGGATCGTAGGCAAGCACGCCGCCCCATCGCCTCGAACCGGTGAGCCAGTAATATTCGGGATAGGGAATGAACGGATAGGTCTGGTCCTGCCCGCCGGGTTTGGGAACGGGCGTTCCCGCGCCGAAGAGCACAATCGGCGTGTCGTCTCCAAGGGCGCGGGTCGCACGCCCTCGCCGGCGTTCCAGATCGTCTATCTCAAAAACGGACATGGTATCGTCTCAATTCACAGTGATGGGTGCGGCCGTCGCTTGAAGATCAGATTCTGAACGATGCCTTCCGTGTAGTCGACGGGTCCGGCGTTGGCAAGGGAGAATCCGCGATTGAAAAAGGCGGCTTCGATTTTTTGGGCCATGTCTCCGAACATGTAAACTTCGATAAGCACGCTCTTCAATCTGGGATCTTCAAGGGTTCGGGATGCGCCGGCGACGATCTTGTCTTCGATGCCGTCGACGTCGATTTTAACGTGGTCGGGAAACGGCAAGCCGAATCGACCGGTGAGGTCGTCCAGCGATACGGCCATCGTCCCCTGGCGGTTCTGCGGCGCGAAGGGCACGGCGCCCTGGGTAACGGGTTCGCCCAGGGCATGGAGCGCGGCCCCCGGGGCGAAGGTTTTGGAATAGAAGTGCTGGATGGCCGTCCGATCGGATAAGGCGATGGGGTAGGCCGTGACAACCTTCCCCAGGTCGTTGAGCAGGATGTTCCTGTTCAGTTTGGCCTGGTTCAGGGCTTCCGGTTCAAAGGCGAAGATCCGGGCCCGGCCCTTCAGTTTACGAGCCGCGTAAAGGGAGTATTGGCCGATATTCGCGCCGATGTCGTAAATCGTCTCGCCGGGTTGGAAACTGGTGTCAATCCAGTCCAGTGTATCGGGCTCTTTCTCATTGAAGGTGTTCGCCCGCCACAGTTCGTGGTTGCGCGAGCCCTCGTTTTTAACATCTGTTTCAACGTCAATAAGGATGGCTTGTTCCCGCACGTTGCAGGTAATGGTTGTGCTCAAATCCGAATCCTTTGCGAATACCGGCAAGACCGGCCAGGTGTGTAAAGCTACTCTGTGAATGGCTAATAATCGATATATTGTCACTCGGGAGTCCCGGGGTCCGGTTGCAGAGACCGGTGCCCTGGCGGATCGGCCGCCACGACCGGTTTTCGTTGAACACCCAGGTACTGCCTTGCTCGTGTACGTCGGTCTCGGGCTTACGGACCGTTGGGACCGTGGAACCCATAAATGGTGTTATAATAAGGAATTCAACCGATTTTGCAAGGAGCGCGTATGGGCAGGGCGTTTAGTGTGTACGGTATCGGCAATGCGCTGGTGGATATTCAGTATCGGGTAACGCCCGACTTTCTCGCGGCGGCGGGCATAGAGAAGGGCGTGATGACGTTGATCGGAGAGGACCGGCATCACGAACTCCTTGAACGCCTTGGCGATGACGTTTTGAAGCGTTCGTCGGGCGGGTCGGCTGCGAATACCATGATCGGCGTCGCAAATCTGGGTGGAAGGGCATATTATGCCTGTAAGGTGGCGAAGGATATGTACGGAGATTTCTATCTGAGGGATCTGGCGGCGGCAGGAGTGGCTTCCAACCGGTTTCAGGGCGACGGAATCACAGGCAAGTGCCTGGTCATGATCACGGCCGACGCCGATCGCACCATGAATACGTACCTGGGCATTACCGGAACGTTCGGCGTGGAGCAACTCGAGCCCGAGGTGATCGGGCAAAGCGACTATCTGTATATTGAAGGGTATCTGATCGCGTCCGACGAGGGCTTCGCCGCGGCGCTGGCTGCCCAGGCCAAGGCACACGCACGGGGAACCCGGGTGTCACTGTCGCTGAGCGACCCGCTCATCGTCGCTGCCTTCCGGGACCGGATGCGGGCGCTGGTGTCCGCCGGCGTGGATATGTTGTTTTGCAATGAAGACGAAGCACGGGCGTTTACAGGAACAAGTGAAACCGACGATGCCTGCGGCGTTCTGGAATCGATGGTGGGCGCATACGCGGTGACCTGCGGGGCCGATGGCGCCATTGTGTGGGACGGAGGCGAACGGTTCCGCTCGCAGGGTTTCAGCGTGGACGCGGTGGATACCAACGGCGCGGGGGATATGTTCTCCGGGGCCTATCTGTTCGGAATCACCCACGGGTTCGACGCGGCCGGATCGGCAAAACTTGCGAATTTCGCGTCGATGCGGGTGGTGGCGCAGTACGGCCCCAGGCTGGAGGGATCCCTCAGGGAGGAGATTGAGCGGATTCTGGCATTATAGACGCGTGGGTCGTCCCGCGCGTCCGAGAGTTTCCTGCCCTGTCGATAAGAGCGGAGACTGTGAGAAGACCGCTTCGCCGGGGCGGTTTTCTATGCGCGCGCTTCCCGTGCCACGGAAGCGTTGCGAAAACCGCTGATAGCAAGCGTGATCACAATCACGCAAAGGGCGGCGGTGGCGCACGTAAGCCCCACGGCGAATGGCGCGCCGAAGCGTTCGGCCAGCGCGCCCGTGCTCAGGCGGCCCGGGGGACCCGTGCCGATAGCGAGCACGATGCCTCCCATGGCGCGACTTCGCATGTCGTCCCGTGCCGAGAGCAGGACGATGGTGCTTTGGAGAAGACCGAAGGCCGCGTGGCCGATGCCTGACAGGATGAGAAGGCCCAGGGAAAGATAGAAGTCGGCGGACATTGAAAATAAAACCACGGCGGCGGCCATCAGAAACGAGCCGGCCGCGTAGAGCCAGCTTATCCTGACATAGCGGCGGAGCCTGCTCACAATCCAGAGGCCGGCGAACGCGCCGACTCCGTTGGCGGAAGCCAGCACGCCGAAGCCGACAGGGCCCTGATCCAGGATATCCCTTGCAAACACCGGCAACAGGGTCTGGTAGGGAAAGACCAGGATGTTCATGGCAATGGTAATGAGCATAACACCCAGAATCGACGGGTTCCGGCGGATATAGCGGAGCCCTTCCACCGTCCGCGTCCAGTGGGACGCGTCTGTCGGTGTTCTTTCGAAGACGGGTTGTCTGGAGAGTCGCACGAGGATCAGTAGGGAAGCCAGGGCGATCCCGGTCAGAATCAGATAACAGCCAAAGGGTTCCAGGGTTGCGTAAAGGGCGCCGCTGGAAAAGGGCCCGGCAACGCGGGTGATGTTTTGGGAAACTCCTTCCAGGAGCATGGCGTCCATGGTTCGGGCTTTGCCGACCAGGTCCGGCAGCAACGACCTTCGGGCGGTCCAATCCGCCGCCCAGGTCGTACCCATGACCAGCGCGCCGACGGCCAGATGCCACACGGCCAGGCGATCGGCGAGGATAATCAGGGCGATCAGGAGGGATACAACAAGGTTGACGGCCTGGGAGAAGATAATAATCTTCCGGCGGCCGAACCGGTCCGTGAGGGGCCCGGAAACAAAGCCGAACACCAGCAGCGGGGCCATGCGGTAGAAACCGATAAGCGACACCTGCCAGGCCGAGTTGGTCAGTTCCAGGACCAGCCAGCCGGCCACGATGATTTCCATCCACATGAACTGCCACCAGAGGGCGTTACTGGCCAGCAGCCGGCGATAGTCGGGGTTGTTCAGCGGCGCAAGAGCGCCGTGAAATCGGGGTGGGGTTTCGGAGGGGCCTTCGGATCGTTGGGACATGGACGAATCAGCTGACCTTAACGGAACTCTTCGGAGCGCACCGGAAATTCAGTGACGAAGTGCGGAAGCATTCTGGGGTTATTATATAGTCTGACTCATTCAGTGCGCCGTGAAAGGGCGCGGATCTTTAGTGGGTGCAAGTCACCCGAAAACCGTTTCTCCAGCCCGCCTGCGCGTTGCGCGCAAGGAGGCAGACCGGCACAATCCTTCAACATCATCCTGACTTTTAGCCGTCGACGTACGCTATAATACCTCCCCTCCCCGCACCGGGGAGGGGCCGGGGGAGGGGTCGACAACCGGGTGTGAGGCTGTCGAAGCGCCCGCGTTCCGCCACCCTTCGACATGCTCAGGGCCGGCGCAGTGCAAGGTCGGAATCCCGTTTCAATTTTATGATCCCTGGGCGCCGAAGGCGTTGGCAAAGATGAGAAAATCACCGAACCCGATCGTGCCGTTACCATCCAAATCGAACCGCGCTTCATAACCCGCATCGCCTGGACTTAGCCCGAACTGTTGGGCAAACTGCAAGAAATCGCCAAATCCAACTGTACCGTCGCCGTCGAAGTCTGCGTTCAGTGCCCCTTGTCGTGAGAATCTCAATACTATTGGATTGGCAAACGCTTCAAATAGACTGGACCGACGGATGCGCGCGTAACGCAGTCGAATTTCACCTGTCCGAAAAGTGTCCGCAGCGGAAAAACGTATGGTGCCGAGTTTTACAGACGGCTCTGGAATTTTCCCGCCAAACGACGCCGCCATCACTTCAACGGATGATTCATTGGAAGTAGGATGAAAATATGGACCTGGCGAGTGTCCGTTTGGAATACCGTCGCCAATATCGAATCCCGTGTAAGTCAGGGATGGTGCGTCAAAATCAAACAAGGCTCGAAATCCTATCGCGTCCTTAACCTGCCGCCCATGAATTTCGACAGCAATCATACCATCCGAAGGCGTGGAATACACATCCTGGTCTTTTGGCGCGTCGACGACAAGAGATAATGCAAAGGACGTACTCTGGGAGCGAAGCCCCTTTCCGGCAACGGGGAAACTGACTGATGGCGTTTTGGAATCGTTGCTGTAAATGGTCACACGCGCTGACAAATCCTCCGCTCTGTCTGGCTGGAAATGAAGCGTAAAATAGCCGTTTTGCTTTGCTGGAATCGTGAACTGTCTGGGCGAAACACTCACCTGCTCATCGCTGGCGGAAATATCTGTAATTGCCAGCGAAGCGTCTCCAGAATTCGTAACCGTGACGGTTATGGACTTTGAACTGCCGACCTCGACATCCCCGAAATCCCGCTTCGAAGAATCGACCGAGATTTGCGGAACCGGAACAGCGGGTTGGCTCACGCCCTGGGCTCGCAGTGTTACGGTGGCCGGCGGCAAATTGCTCAAAATGGTTATATCGCCGGATCTATCGCCCACACTTTGCGGAGAAAAAGTGACAGATATCCGTTCGCTACGACCCGGTGCTACGGCGTAGGAAGATTGAGAAAGGCCATAATCACTGGAAGGCAACTGGATATTCGTAATGACCAGAGACGCCTGACCGGTGTTGACGATCCCAAGCCTTAGGGTCTGTGACGATCCCAACAGGACCGCGCCGAAATCGAGCACTGTACGCGAAAGATTCATGACGGGTCTGCCACCGGGGGGAAGCAGCGATAGGTCCAATCGCCCATTGCCGTAGACGTTATCGGCGCCCCGATCCCCCATATCGACTGTGGACTGCACGAGCGCGTCATATAAATTCCGCGCATTATAATGCACTGGATCGGAGGATTTCAAAAGCGCCGCCGCTCCCGCGACGTGAGGCGTCGCCGCCGATGTTCCGTTGAATTCTTTGGCGCCATAGCTTATGGTGCGAACACCGGCAGGAGCAACCAGATCGGGTTTGATTCGCCCATCAAATGTTGGACCCTGGGAACTGTACGCCGCAATAGGCCCTCTTGTCCATTTATCATGATGCAATGCCCCCACGGTCAGCGCACCTCGCGCGTCCCCTGGCGTGCTTACGGATCCTGAAATGGATACAGGTCCGTCTAGATCGTGGCTCAGACTGATCAATTTAAAAAGAGTAACTCGGGCAGAAGATGCCCCCCAAATCGCAAAGCCATAGGATCCTGCTTCTGTAATCGTATAGACAAGATGTTCTACGGGTTTTGACTGACGTTGTTTCGTGTCACCTTGTGCAACAAGCTCGGTACTGCCATTCGTGTCGAATTTATAGAGCAGGAGGTCATAGTCTTGAGACGTCAGGGGCCATTCATTCCATGTCAACCATGCTTCGACTTCCCTACCTATCTGAACCCTTTTTAATTCCACGATTTCACTGTCTTTATCAAAGTTGTGAAAACCATTTCCATCCGGGTCGCTTAATCGAACTGAGACTTGCTTTTGGGCATAATTTCCAGCAGAATTCACCCACAGGACGTTATTCTGAAAAGCATTATCAACAATTTCACAGGCAAGACCCGTGCCATCGCCAAAACCCGTTACCGGGAAGGACATCGATACCGTGACAATGTCGAGGCCCTCCTCAATTGCCGCGTCCTTGGCGTTTTCCCAACTGACCAGATTGTCTACCTTGTACAAGTGGATTTCAGCATCTGGAGCGATATCGTGCACAATTTCAGCGCAGGCTGCCCCGTGCACACTCTCACTTTCAGAAAGGTCACCCCTTTGGAAGATTCCCTGACCCGTAAAGTCAAAGGGATGTAGATTGGGCAGTTCTCCCCTATCCTGCAGTGATGGTACCCCTACAAATCCAGCGTCAATGACTCCGACCTTTATTCCCCGTCCCGTAAATCCCTCATTTGAATAGATTCGCGCACTAACGCGCTCCACGCCCTCGCTGACAACGGCATGTAATTTGGGCCTTATAGGCAATCTCACAAATTGCACGCCGTCCACCTGCGCGATTCGTGCAAGCTCAGCTATGGGCGCCGATACCTCCACCAGGTGCCGCGATTGGGCGACAATTCTAACGCCAATGTTGGACAGTGCCGCAAAGTCGATACTTTCCGAGAGCCTTCCATGGCGAGGCTCCAATACAACGGTGATGTTTTCGCCGATGATTTTTGAAGCGCCATATTGTTTCGCCGTCGTCTTGGCCAGCGCTCGTTTTTGTGCCGTCCAATTCTTCTGAATCCGGGCAAGTACGCCTTCCAGTTTCGGCGGGTGCTGTTCCTTGACGTACTCAATCGGCGGCGCTCCAATAGCAACGCCGCTACAACAAATGAGGACGAAAGCAGGGACAACAAGACGGCTTCCTGCAGATTTCGGAAAGAGATTCATTGCTTATTTTTTCGTGCCGAAGTGTTCAGAGAAGATAAGGAAATCATCGCCATCAATATCGCCATCATTGTCCATATCACCCCTCAAAGAGGACGTCGACCCTGTGCTGCCTTGAACAGAAGCGCTGGACCAGGTCGTGATACCCTGCCTGGACAACGTGCGAACAAGCCCATCGCCGCCCTGCGTCGCTGTCAGGTCTGCAAGCAATCTCTCCTGGTTATCCTGAATTCCGACATAACCATGTACGTCAGTACTAACGACGAAAAAACCGAGAGTACCATAGCGATTGCTTACCCTGAGTAGTCCATCATCTTCGACGTTTGAACCTGCTGTAATAAGTTCCGTACCAGTTTTGGAGTTGATTTTCAAGAACCCGTCTCCACCGGAATATGCTCCGATGCGAGCAATCGTCTTGTCGTTGTTATTCGAGAGCCACAGATTGCCAGCAATTTCACCAGCATACATTGACACCATGTCTTTTCCCGAATTGTTACTCAGATTCAGAAGCCCGTGACCTGAAGTGCTGGCACCCAGAAAGGCCAAATCTTCATTTCCGGTTTTTTTTATTCTTATCGTGCCAGATCTCTCGCCAGTGTTCAAACTGATCAAACGCTCTTCGTTTCTATTTCTAATGGCAATCTGCCCGTCTCCTGTTTCGGAATCTGAACCCAAAGCAACCAGGTTCTTTTCATTTGTCGAGTTGACGTGAATTAATCCATTGCCGTTCGACACTGACGATCCAATATAAACCAGGTTCTTGTCTTCCGCTGAATTGACGAAGATAAGCCCACCACCCGCGGTGCTGGGCCCCAGTTCAACAACCGCTTGTCCATCGCTGTTTACGATCTCTAGTCCTGTCGCGCGAATCACACCCTGCGTCTGCGCAGCCATTTTCCCCGCGCTCCGTACCTGCGGATGCATTACAGCATCTATGCCACGGTCCGGTAAATCAGGAATTCGCACGTCGCCTTCAGGCATCGGGATCGATTCAGGGTTTGACTTCGCCTGAAATGGAGATACGCCCTCTCTTGCGGCAACCGTGACAACGGTTACCAGCAGGAGACACAACAAGACATTGAAATTGCGATACCGAGTAACGCGCATCTCTAATCTGTTCAACCGTTCTTCAAGTGGATTCATCGCCTCTCTCCCAAATTAATAGGCCGCAAAACCCGGCAGGCAACGAGTACTTGCGGCAGTGAGGACTTCGGATTATTGAGATATAGTCTATTCATACAAGGTTTCCCTACCCGCTCGTTTTGCCAAAATTCCTGGCGAATGTGACGAAGTCGTTCAAATCCACGTCGCCGTCCCCGTCGAAATCCCCGATCAGCCCGGTTGACGTGCCAGTGTCCCCAACGGGTGCCGCGTCGGAGGTCCAGCGTAGATTCCCATCCTGCCCCCGAGTCTCCGCCACTCCGCTGCCGTTCGCATCGACAAAGGCCCTGAACCTGCCCCCTTCAATACTCAGCACCCCAACGCCCGTCGAATCGGCCCCCATGCCGACCACAACCCGCCGGGACGCGTTGAAGAACCCGATGAGACCGTGTCCATTCTCATTCGCGCCCAGCACCCCAACCGCATCGCCGTTCCGGTTGCCCACAATTGTCAGGCCGTCTCCGTCCCGGTCGACGGAGAAGCCCGCCGCCGGTCCTGATTTATTCCTGACATCCATCCATTGGCATTGTCCGACTCATCCGCGCCTATCGCGGCAACGATGCCGCCGGCCGCATTCGCGATACGAAGGGCGCCGTTACCGTTGTTGTCAATACCGAATCCGGAAACCAGCTTGTCATCCGTGTTGAACACCGCAATCGCAGCGTCTCCGGCATCATCAAAGGCGAGTGCAGCCGCCGAACCCGTTGCGCTCCTCGCGTCGACCCATCCATTGGCCTGTTCTGACGGATCGGCGCCCATGGCGGCCGCGACCCGACCGGCCGCATTGAGGACCCCCAGGGTCCCATGTCCGTTTCCGTCAACGCCCACAACGGAAACCACGGCGCCGTTTCCGTTCCTTATCACCAGCGAACCGTCTCCCGACTCGTCCGACCCGATGGCTGCGACGACGGCCCCGCTTGCATTTACAATGTGAAGTGCGCCGACCCGCAACGTGTCACCTGCATCGATGATCTGCGCTGGAACTATCTTGCTCAGTCCACCGAACCCGGTCTCTGGTAACGGGAGGTCGGCCCGGTCTGGCGAAAGATCGCCGAACCGCACGTCGCCCGGAGTCGTGCCGTGTCGAAGGGTGATCGAGGCCAGCTTTGACGGAAGCATCCGGTCAAACCACCTTGTTGCCTGGGTCAAAGCCGGCGATGCGCTGAAAAGAAATACAACGAGCAACCCTGCAATCGCCCGCTTCTGCCAGCGTAACTTATCTTCCAGCGCCTCCAGTCTTTGTCGAACATCGTCGCGATCCATATATTACCTCCTACTATGTGAATGAATCTTTGATGTTGAATTATTCACGAAAACCGGTGGTTTTGTTGAATAATCGGTTGTTTTTCAATAATGTTAGCGCAGAATATATCGACAACTCTCAAAATGTGGAACTGGGTTGGTCAGAGTGATGATGCGCGGTCTAAGGTGGACGGATTCATTGCTATAACCCGAAATAGAGAGCATTCTTCCGGCTCTTTGGGTGCTTATCCTGTCGATCCTGTCCATCCATGTAAATTCCGGTTTCTGAATCAAAAAAGGTGACGTGGAAGGGATACCCGCCTGCTAAGGCGTGAACTGTGTCGGGGTGAATCGAAAAGCAAGAAAACCTGCCCGTGACCTGATTCCAAAGTCGAATTCGCACACAAGTCCCGACGCAAGCGGGCTCCCTTTTTCCCACTTCCGTCTAACGTCTCGCTTCTTGCGCTCTGGAGACTACGGCCCTTCGTCACGCGGATGCCGGAGGTTGCGGCTGGGGAACCGCCGGAAAGGATGTTCGGCGAGCGCGTCTTCGTTCAAGTCGATGCCCAGTCCGGGCGCTGTGGGCAGCGTGATGTACCCGTTTTCGACTTTGAAGGGATCGACCGCGATTTCATTTCCCGCAGGTTCGAAATTCACGAAGTATTCGGTAATCAGAAAGTTGGGCATGCCGGCTGCGGCCTGCATTGTGGCGCCCAGCCCCACTGTGGTGCTGTTGTAGTTGTGGGGCGAGACCGCGATGTGGCAGGGTTCGGCCATGGCCGCGATTTCGCGAAGTTCCAGAATGCCGCCGCAGTTACAGACGTCCGGGTTGATGATGTCGGCGGCGCGTTTCTCGAAGACATCGCGGAATTCGGTTCTGGTGTAGAGTTCTTCGCCGGTGACAACCGGGATGTGGATGTTTCGTTTGGCCTCTGCCAGGCCGTCGAGGTCACGGGAGGAAACGGGTTCCTCGTACCAATAGGGATTGAAAGGCTCCATGCGACGGGCAACGCGGATGGCATGCGTCGGGGAAAGCCTGCGGTGCACTTCGACCAGGATATCCACATCAGGGCCGACGGCTTCCCTTACGGCGCTGACCCGATCCACGGCGGTTTGCTCGTCCTTTTTGTCGATGATGCTGCGCCAGGGACCCGGAAAAGGGTCGAACTTGAGCGCCGTGAACCCGCGCGCAACCACCGAGGCGGCCCGCTCGGCAAGTTGCTCAGGACCCTTTCCGGGATCGTACCAGCTTCCCCAGCCATTGGCGTAGACCTTGATCCTGGTCCTGCAGGCGCCGCCGAGCAGGTTGTAGACGGGTTGGTTCAGAGATTTGCCCACAATATCCCACATGGCCTGTTCGATTGCGCTGATGGCGGCGTAGAGATCCATCGCGCCTCTCTTGCTCGCGAAGTCCGTATACGCCACGTACGTGAAGTGCTTGATATCGAACGGAGACCGTCCGATCAGATATCGTTCCAGTTCGTGTACGTGAATCTGAATGCTCCGGTCCCGATCGTGCTGGGTGTAGGCCTCGCCCCATCCGTGAATGCCCGTGTCGGTTTCCAGTTTGACAAAAAGCCAGTTCTTCGCGCTGCCCGGGTGGACGAGATAGGTTTTAACGCCTGCAATCCGCATTCGGTGAATTCTCCTGACGCCGTACGAGACATTCGGTGGAAATAGGGGCCTAAATCATCAAATCTCCGCCGTTGATGTCCAGCGACGCTCCCGTGATGTAGGCGGCCTGGTCGGAGGCGAGGAAGGCCACCAGGTCGGCCACTTCCTCCGGTCTGCCCAGGCGGGGGATGGGAAAACTCCGCGCGTAGGCGCGTGTACGATCTTCGTCGATGGTACCGCGGACCATTTCCGTATCGATCAGGCCGGGGCAAACGGCATTTACCGTAATGTTGTAGGGCGCGACCTCCCTGGCCAGGTGGCGGGTGAATCCCAGCACCCCGGCCTTGGCGGCGGTGTAATGTGCGCCGCCCACGGTACTGATGTTCTTGCCGGCGGTGGATGAGAAATTGACGATGCGCCCCCAACCCGCTTCCCGCATATGAGGGAGGACAGCCTTCGAGCAGAGAAAGGCGCCTTTGAGATTGACGTCGATCACTCGATCCCATTCGTCTTCGTCGATGTCGATGACGCTGGTGGGTAAGAGGATGCCGGCGTTGTTGACCAGGATGTGGACGCCGCCAAAGGTATCGGCCGTCCAGTCGACCATAGCCTGAACCCCTGGGCCATCGGTCACATCGGCCTGAAAGTGGAAGGCCCTGGTGAACGAGGAACTCAGTTCTTCAGCTGTGCGTTCGGCGTTGGACTCGTCGAGGTCGTTGACGACGAGGTGGGCGCCGTGTCCCGCCAGGGTCCGGGCGACCGCCCGGCCGATACCCTGCCCCGCCCCGGTCACGATGGCGATGCGGTCCCGGAGGGGTTGCTGCTGGGCCATGTCCATTTGCGTGTCCTCTTATAATTGCGGTCGGCCGTTCCGACGGCCGCACCCGCTTCCGTTGTCGGAATCGAGAGAGAAGGTCACCAGATAAGGGCTAAAGGACGCTGAGGGCTTTCCCGACTTCCACAAAGGTATCGATGGCACGGTCCAGTTGGTTTCGGGTGTGGGCCGCGGAAATCTGGACGCGGATGCGGGCCTCGCCCCTAGGGACCACCGGATAGCTGAAGCCGACAACGAATATGCCGCGCTCGTTCATGGCGTGGGCCATACGCACGGTTTGCCGTTCGTCGCCGAGCATAATCGGGACGATGGGGTGGATGCCAGCGGGGATGAGGAAGCCGCGTTCGTTCATTTTACTCCTGAAGTACCTTGTGTTTTGCATCAGGGCTCGTCGATATTCCGGCCGCGTCTCTACCAGATCCAGCGCTTTCAATCCACCCGCCGCGATGGGCGGCGCCAGCGTGTTGGAGAAAAGGTAGGGTCGGGAGCGCTGCCGCAGGTACTCGATGATTTCCCCCCGGCCCGTTGTAAATCCGCCCGATGCGCCCCCCAGGGCCTTTCCGAGCGTGCTGGTGAGGATATCGATTCGATCTTCAACGCCGCACAATTCGGGGGTGCCGCGGCCGTTCGCGCCCAGAAAACCGGTCGCGTGGGAATCGTCCACCATCACAAGCGCGTCGTGGGCGTCCGCGAGGCGGCAGATCTCTTTAAGGGGCGCCACGTCGCCGTACATGGAGAACACGCCGTCCGTGGCGATCACTCGGAAGCGGGCGTCCGCCGTATCCTTAAGCCGGGTTTCGAGGTGCGGCATGTCGGCATGACGATAGATGTTGCGCCGTGCTTTACAAAGTCTGACGCCGTCGATGATGCTGGCGTGATTAAGAGCGTCGCTGATCACGGCGTCTTCGGGGCCGAAGAGGGTCTCGAACAGCCCGGCGTTGGCGTCGAAGCAGGACGTGTAGAGTATGGTTTCGTCTGTATTCAGAAACCGGGAGATACGGCCTTCCAGGGTCTTGTGCAGGGTCTGGGTGCCGCAGATGAAGCGCACCGAAGCCAGGCCGTATCCGTATGCGTTCAACCCTGCGGCGGCCGCGTCCACGATCTCCGGATGGTTGGCCAGCCCCAGATAGTTGTTGGCGCAGAAGTTGATCGCTTCTCCTTCCGAGGTTCTGATCCGGGTATGCTGGGGTGTGGCAATTGGCCTCTCTGTTTTGTAGAAGCCGTTTTCCCGGATGGATTTCAGTTCCTCCTGCAACCAGGATTTCATGCGAGTATAGGCCATATTGGGCGCCTTTTCGGATCGGTACGTGGGTTCCTGTCTCCCGACACCAAAATAGAAGATCCATCTTCGAAAATCAAGCCGGATGTACCGGGTACTGTCGCATGTCTGAGAAGTTGATTTCAACTTGACATCGATTCGGGCGATAACCATATTTGCCTCGCGGATTGGGCGCCGGCCCCGCGGTTTTTCGGCCCGCTGTATATTCCCAGGGCGGCGCGACGCGCCCTTTCATGTGTTGCCCCTGTAAAGGCGAACCTCGTGTTCCCCTGTTATGTCGAAAGGTGGTTTCCAGTGTCCGAAATCAGGAAGATCGCGGCGATCGTGACAACCTACTATGCGCGTTCCCACGCCGACGTCATTATGACGAAATTCTTGAAGGGATTCCCGTCGGATGACGGGTTGATACCGCCGCAGGTGGAAATCGCTTCCATGTACATGGACCAGGTTCACGAGAATGACGTGGGCGTCGAACTGGCAAAGGAACACGGTGTGCCCGTCTACAACAGTATTCCGAAGGCATTGACGCTCGGCGGAGGGAAACTGGCGGTCGACGGCGTGTTGATCATCGGAGAGCATGGCGACTACGCCTGGAACGAAAAGCAGCAGCATATGTATCCGCGCCGGTTCTTCTTCGAGCAGGTGTGCGGGGTGTTTGCCACGTCCGGCCGGTCCGTGCCCGTGTTCAACGACAAGCACCTGGCATATGACTGGGTGAATTCAAAGTGGATGTACGACCGGGCGCAGATGCTGACGGTACCTTTTTTGGCCGGTTCCTCGGTGCCGCTGGCCTGGCGAAACCCGTATCTCGAATACGGGTTGGATACGCCGCTGGAGGAAGCGTTGTCGATCGGGTATTCGGGCCTGGACTCCTATGGGTTCCACGCGCTTGAACTGCTGCAGTGTATGGTGGAACGCAGGCGTGGCGGCGAGACGGGAATCGTGGCGGTGCAATGCCTCGAAGGAGATGCCGTGTGGCGGGCGGGGGACGAGGGGCGGTGGTCCCGCGCGCTCGCCGACGCTGCCCGTGAACATATCGAGGCGAAAGCCGCGGGGGAAATGGAAGCCCACTGCCCCAGCCCGGCGGTCTTTCTGCTGGAATACGCCGATGGGCTGAGGGCGGCGACCCTGATGTTGAACGGGTACACGGAAGGGTTCGGATACGCCGGCCGCGTATCTGGCCTTGTCCGGGGGATGGAGGTGTTCCTGCCTGACGATCCCCATGCCCATTTCAGCTATCTCAGCCGGAATATCCATGAACTCTTTCTTACCGGTAAACCGCCGTACCCCGTGGAGCGTACGCTTCTGGTAAGCGGGGCGCTGGATGCGCTGATGGATTCGCGTTACCGTGAACATGCAAGGGTGGAGACGCCCCATCTTGATGTCAGGTACCGGTCGTACGAACGCCCGCCGATCCGACCCCGTGCGCCCAGGCCGACGGGTGCGAGCCTGGTTCCGATTGTTCCGGAGCGAAGCTGAGGGGCGCCGGCTCAATATGGGCCGGAAAGGTGCGTTGCGTGGCCATAGACGCGGCACCGGACGGGAGACGTGCGCGATCGATTCAGTGGAGGTCTGACGAGTGGCATTAAATGCGGCGGTGATCGGACTGGGTGTGGGCACCGGGCATATCGCTGCCTACCGGGAAGCCGGTGCAGTGGTTACGGCAATCTGCGATGTGAACGAGGAGCTACTGGCAAAGGTAGGGGAGGCGCATGGGGTTCGGCGCCGTCATACGGATTACCGCGAAATGGCCGAGCGGGACGACATCGATGTCGTGTCGATCTGCACGCCCGACCATCTGCACGCGGACCCGGCCGTTGAGATGATGGCCGCCGGGAAGCACGTGCTCGTGGAGAAGCCGCTGGCCACGTCCTTCGAGGATATCGAAAGAATTGTGCAGACATCCCGTCGGACGGGACGGAAGGTGTCGCACGGATGTCAGATCCGGTTCGACGAGACATTCCAGGAGTTGAAACGCCAGGTCGAGGCGCTGGCGTTCGGCCGGCTGTTTTACGCCGAGGCAGACTATATTTCAAACCACTTGAATCTGTTCCAGGAGGGATGGCGCGGCGGGCTTGGTCCCAATTATAACGCGGCGGCCGGCGGCAGCGTTCATCCCGTAGACGTGATCCAGTGGATTGTGGACTCGCCCGCGTCGGAGGTAGCGGCTTACGGAAACGGAATATCCGCCGGATCGCACGGCTTGGATGTAACGGATTGCGTGGTGGGTATCATCCGCTTTGAAAACGGATGCGTGGCCAAGACATTGACAACAATGGGTTCGGCCCGGCCCGGTTTCCGCAACGTGCAGATATACGGCACGCGGAAGACGTTTCTGACCGCGCAGGCGCCTCCCGCCCACCTGGTTTCGGATCTGCAGACCCGAAAATGGGCGCCCATGGCGGCGGCGGGCGATGCCCGCGACAGCCGGCAGAAGCTGATAGAGGACCTGCTTCAGGCTATAGAAAACGACACGGAACCGCAGGTGAATCTCGAGCAATCCGTCCGTACAGCGGGAATCTGCGTGGCGCTTTTTGAATCCGTCCGCTCGGGTAAGCCCGTGACGGTGCCCGGATTTTGAGGCCGCCGGAGGTGCCGAACCTTTACACCTGCGCGCGGCCCGGTCGGATAGAACACGATCACGGAGTGGCGAGGTGGATCTGGAGACGGTGGAAAACCCTCAACAGGGCCGGCCGTATACAATCGAGTTTGTCTTCCCGGAATTCACGGCTGTCTATCCCGTGACGAAGGAACCGGTTTTCGCGACGATCACGATTCGGTACGCGCCGGGCGCCAAGTGTATTGAAACCGTATCGCTAAAGCGGTATCTGGGCTCGTACCGGAATGAAGCGCTGCCTTACGAGGCGGCCGTCAACCGGATTCTGGACGATCTGGTCGGGGCGTGTCACCCCGTGAACATGGTGGTGGTTGGCGAGTTCACGGTACGTGGAGGAATCGCGACGACGGTAACCGTGGACACGGCAGGGGCCGGAGACTAGAACCGGGTTCTGCCTTTTCTGATGAGGGGCGCCCGATTGCAGGGACAGGCGAGCGAAATTCTGGAGGTCTTCGAGAACCCGCGTCCACATCGGCGGTACACGATCGAGTTCACGTGCCGGGAGTTCACGTCGCTGTGTCCCCTTACGGGGCAGCCTGACTTTGCCACGATCGTGGTCCGTTATGTACCGGGCCAGCAGTGCGTGGAGCTCAAGTCGCTCAAGCACTACTTCAGATCGTTTCGCGAACGGGGCGTTTTTTTTGAAGACGTGACGAACCGGATACTGGACGATCTGGTCCTCGTATGCGCGCCGCTTGAAATGGTGGTGGTTGGCCGGTTCAACGTCAGGGGCGGGATCGAACACGAAATCACTGCGGATTATTGCAAAGCGGAAAACACCTGATACGGTACGGTCCGACGGGTAAGACAGCGGGACCCGCCGACTATCCGATAAACGACTTCAGGTAGGTTGCGGATCGGGTGGCAGCTTCGTCCGGGTTCAGGCTGCCGCCGAAAGCCTGGTGAACGGTGACGTAGCCATTGTAGGCAATGGCGCGCAGGCCCTCGAAAACTCGGCCGAAGTCGATACCTTCGCCCGCATCCAGGGGATGCAGGATGGACATCACGGTACCCTTTGCCCAGGTGGTCATCGGCCGGTCTCCATCGGGGTGGGGTGTGTGGTTCTGCAGGTAGACGTTGAACAGGTACGGCTGAAATTTCCGCAACGCGTCCGGGCCGTAATCTTCGCCGCAGAGGGCGAGGTTGGCGGGTTCGTAAATCAGTCCGAAGTTGGGTCTGCCGATTTTCCTGAGGACATCCAGGGAGCCGTCAACGGTCTCGAACAGGCTGAGGGTATGGCTCTGGTGGGCAAGCCGGACGTTTCGTTCGGCGGCTTCGTCAGCCGATTTTTGGGCGAATGGGATATCGGCTTCGGTCTTGATGCAGACGCGAATCAGATCGCTTCCCAGAGCTTGCGCCAGGTCGAGGTAGGGCGTGATGTCCCGCAGGCAACCCGGGCCGTTGTCGCCGTTTTCGGGAACGGCAAAGTCGCCGGTGACCATTGAAACCGCGAGGCCTTCCCTGCTCAGCAGTTCGCGGGCGGATTCCACGTCTTCCGGGGTGCTCCGGACACCCACAACCGAGGCGCGCATACATAGCGCGGCATATCCGGCCCTTCGCGCGATGCCCGCAAGGATGGGCAACGGTATGTCCACCACCCGTTTGTTGTTGAAGCTCTCGGCGACACGTACGGAAAGCGAAAGTTCCATGGGGTTCCCTCATCTGACGGATGTGCGTGTAATTTATCCGCTGGGACTGTACATGTCAACCCGGGAATGGATCGTGCACGCGTAAGCGAGCGCAACGCAGTCATTCGGCCACAAGAGCCGGCCGCAGCCCGGATGGACTTTTTCAACGGGCTGCTAGTTGGAGGATCGCTGAAAATGCTGATGGCCGGCGCGGCAAAAAGGTGTGTGACCCCGCCCACGTGGGTGCCGTATCTGACATCTTCCGGGAACGGCACCTGCGAGCCGTTCGAGGGTGTCCACGACGATCTGTACGCCAGGGCCCTGGTGCTCGACGACGGTCGCAAGTCGGTTGCGGTGCTGGCCGTTGACTCGGTGGGATACGATAACGCGATTCTTGGGCCGGAACGTCATTTCACGGTGGAGTTGCGTTCGCGGATTTCCGAACGGACCGGTTTATCAGAAGAGGGTGTCATGCTTTCGGCCACCCACTCCCACTCCACGCCCGAAATGCTCGGGCTGACACCGTTCCGGGAAACGGAGGGGATTCAGGATTGGCTGGAGGCGCACATGGAGGCACTGGTAGCCACGGTTACCGAGGCGTGGGAAAGACGGGCGGCTGTCCGGGCATACGCCGGGGTAACGCAGGTGCCGGGTGTCGCTCGCCATCGGCGAATTCTCTTGAAAGACGGTTCATTGAACCGGGGCGGGGCGTTGCCTTCACGGGAGGAGGCCGCCGGTCCGTGGGCCGTGGATGAGGCGCTGTCCGTGCTGTATCTGGAAGCGGCGACCGGAGCGCCCCACGCGGTGATGGTGAACTATTCCGCCCATCCGGTCGTGGCCATGCTCCTGCCGCCGGTGTCGGCGGATTATCCCGGTGCGCTGGCGGCCTGTGTGGAAGAGGGCCTGGATGGCGCGACCTGTCTGTTTGTCAACGGCGCGTGTGGCAATGTGAACTCGATTCACGTGACGACCGATTTCGAGGACGTGTCCCGGATCGGGCGAACGTTGGGTCGAGCGGCGCTGGATGAGATTGCCCGGATGAAGAAGGGGTCTCCACTCGGGTCGACCGACGTGGCATACGTTACGGATCAACTGGAACTGGATGGGAGGCCCTGTCCGCCGCTGGACGAGGCGGAGCGATCGGCGGCGCAGAATCCTTCATCTGACAAACGCCTGGCGCTGCGGCTCGCGCGCAAACTCGCTGAAGGACCGCTCGAGGTCGAGGTACAGGCCATGGCTCTGGGCCGGCTGCGCTGGGTCGCGCTTCCGGGCGAGGTATTCGTTGAGACCGGGCTCGCGATCAAACAGGCGGGCGCCTGGTTCGTGACGGGCAATGCGAATGGATGGCTCGGATATTTCCCCATCCGCAGAGCCTACGCAGAGGGTGGATACGAAGTCGTGGCGGGACCCTGGTCACGGGTTGCGCCGGGGAGTGCCGAACGGCTCGAGGCGGTGTGCATCGGCCTGGTGGAACGGTTCACCTCAAAACGCGTCTAAAAAAAGCGTAAATTAACCTTGCCGGCCAACCTGATTTTCGTATATTGCGAACCGCGTTCTGGGCGATGAGAATCCGGAGGAAGCCGATGGTTGAAGTCAAGATCGACATTGAACGGACGCTGAACGCGTTACGACCGGTTCAGGTTTCCCATCAACGAATGATCTGGCTTTGCAGTCGTGAGCACAACGTCCTGTTGCCCATCGTGATCGGGCTGATGGAGGCCAGCGCCATCTATGCCGAACTGACGAACGAGCGCCCGCCACGCCCGCTCACACACGACCTGGTCCGGTCCATTCTGGGTCAACTCGATACGACAATAGAGGGTGTCTATATTGTGGAGTTGAAAGAAGGCATCTTTTATGCGGAACTGGCGCTCGTGCGCGGCGCGAAGCGGTGGCGGGTCGACGCTCGCCCGAGCGATTGCGTTGCGCTGGCGCTGCGTTACGAAGCGCCGATCTTCGTTTCGGAGGCCGTTCTCACTGATGCCGGACACGAGGACCGGCCCGGGCTCGGCGCCGCGGAACCGGAGGTGATCGAGGCCTGGGCGCCGCCCAAACTTGCGGAGGACAAGGAAGAAGCCCTGATGACGGTCGCCGAAGTTCCCAAGAGCGGGACAGCCGATTCGGGAGACCCGCTGGAGGTGCGGATCAACGATCTTCGAAAAAAGATGGAACAGGCCAGCCGGCAGGAGCGATACGAAGAGGCCGGACGGATTCGGGACCAGATCGTTAAATTGATCAACAGCCGTGAGGATTGAGCGACAACAACTGAAAAAAAGCGGATGAGAGCCGTTCTCATCCGCTTTTTTTGCGTTTGTCACGGCGCACGGCGCTTACCGCCTGCCAGGCGACTGCTACCGAGGCGCAGACCCGATGTTTTTCATGTTGACAGGGAATTCATCCTGTACATTTATGGAAGACTCATAAGCTTGCGGCCGATGAACGGGGTGCATTGGTTGCGATGGGCATCTCCCGGTTTTTCTTCAAACCCAACTCCCCAATTTCAGAAGGAGACGCGAAATGGCAGGCACGATTCCCCTCATCAGTTCCGGTGTTTCGGGGCCTCTGGGGGCCATCCACCTCCCCAGATTGTGGTTGAAGTTGACACTATCCGCCAAAGGCCAACTTGCCGACGACTATCCCGAATGCGGCGCCGGTTACGATCAGATGGTACTGGACGGATTGAACGTGAACCGAGATGCGGCCGTGGACTATGTCAAGAGCAATCTGCCGTCTTACATCGATTTCGAGAACTGGGTGGTGGAACAGCGTGGCGGTAGCATTCCTCAGGACGAAATTGAGGCATCGAATGCTGCCATTCGCGGGTATCACCACGACGACGATACGCGGAAGTCGGTTCTGTCGGCGGCCGGCGTGGGCGATGACGGGTCGATTCTGGACGCGGTGAACCTGAACAATCTCGACGATTGGACGGAATTCCACAACAGCCTGTAGGATGTTCCGACCGGAGCGTTCGACCGTTGGCTGCGTTGGTAGGGGAGCCGGCAGTCGAACGCTTTTTGCATGCCGGAGGTTAAGATGGAAACTTCTTATTTCAGAATCGGTGTGGTGGGTGTCGGGCGAATGGGCGCGAATATTGCAAGGAATCTGAAAGACGACGGTTTTTCCGTGACTTCAATATTCGATGTCCGATCGGATGCCGCGGCCGAACTGGCGCAGGAACTCGGGTGCGAGGCATCCGGGACGCTGGCGCGTGTGACCGCGGCGGCGGATCAGATCATTACGGTCGTCACGGACGACGACGCGATGCGTGCGGTGTTTTCGAGCGAGGGCGATAGTCTGCTGCGCGGTGCGGACGGAAAGGTCTTTATCAACTGTGCAACCATCACCCCGCAAGTGCACGTCGACGTCGAAGCGTTGGCGGAGGGGGCGGGTGCCAGAAGCCTGGAGGGGTGTATGGCAAGCAGTATCACCCAGGCCCGCGAAGGCACGCTCTATCTGATGTGCGGCGGTAAGAAGGAAGTATTCGACGACGTGCGGCCGATTCTGGATTCGATGAGTACGGATTTGAAATACATCGGGGAGGCTGGAAGTGCGGCGCAGGTCAAGGCGCTCGTGAATATGGTGATGAATATCAACACGGCAGGCCTGGCGGAAGGGCTCGGGCTGGGTTCGGCGCTGGGTCTCGATCTGGAGATGTTGCAGCAGGTGTTTTCGCAGACCGGCGCCAACTCCCGCGTGCTGGAAACGGACGGAGAGGACATGGTGGCCCGGGATCATGAATGTTATTTTT
Organism: Candidatus Latescibacterota bacterium; assembly: GCA_965237675.1. Lineage (GTDB taxonomy): Bacteria > Latescibacterota > UBA2968 > UBA2968 > JAAXHE01. Next base: position 5,288,005 of record OZ250150.1, on the reverse strand, counting down.
CGTCTGCGCACGCATCCAAGGACTCCGGCATCGCCCTGGATCTTGCTCGAGAACTCGGGTTGAATCTGCCGCTTGCGGATGCGACCAAAAAACAGTACGACCGCATGATCGAAATTGGCAAGGGTGAACTGGACAAGTCGGGCGTTGCCGAGTTGACGTTTCCAGGGAGAGGATAGGGCGCCACGTTTCACGCGCTTTCCGTCGCGCGTTATCGAATGGAAGCTGCATATTCGGCACTCCGTATGGAATCGATTCGTTATCGCTATGTGACGGGATTCACGAAGCTCTCCCTCTGGTACGTATGGCGGGTGGTGAGAACAGAGGCGGAACCCTTCGCCGACGTGGTGAACAAGCGGGTGAATATCTATCGCAACACGCCCTTTTTTGACGGGAAACGGCATCCGTCCCGGGACGACGTCGGACCGGATTGGGCGGCCGTCGTGAGTCGGCTGGCAGCCCTGTACGGCATGCATGAGGAATATCCGGCTACCACAGGTTTTGAGGAGGCGGGGCTGAAACTGCTATGGCCCTACCTCGAGCCTGAAGACCGGCGGCGGCGGTCCGGCGGGCGAACGGTTTCGCACCACCGGAACGTTGCCGTACGCGGCCTCGGCGTGCGAGTGTGAAATCTCCGAATCCCTGGACCATCTGGCGAGCCGGTTTCCCCACGCGGTGGAATACAACCGCCGCATGTCCAAAACGTTGAAACAGAGCGGTAGATCCGAATGAAGATCACCGACGTCAAAGTCTATAATCTCCGGTACCCGCTCGAAGAGCCGTTCGCGAATTCGATTGCGTGGAATACGGCACGTACGGCCGGTGTGATAGAGGTCATTACCGACGCCGGCCCCACGGGTTGGGGCGAAGGGGTGTCGGATCTGAACGAGACGGCGCTTCGGGCGCGGCTTGTGGGGCGCGATCCATTTGATATCGAAGTCATCTGGAACGATCTGTATCTGCGGGGCGGGGTCGGTTTTTCGGAGATGAGCGCCGTGGATATCGCGCTGTGGGATATTGCGGGCAGGGCCCTCGAGATGCCGATCTACCGGCTTCTGGGCGGTGCGTTCCGGGACCGGATACCTGCCTACGCCAGCGGGTTGTTCAAGCAGCGGAAGGCCGATATGACCGGTTCGTTGATAGAAGAGGCGGGGTCGTACGCGGAACTGGGGTTTCGGGCGGTGAAGATGAAGATCGGATTCGGCGTGGATTACGATGTCAAAAACGTCGCGGCCGTGCGCGGGGCGGTCGGCGATTCGATTCTGCTGGCGGTGGATGCCAATTGCGGCTACGATACCGGTACTGCGATCGACGTCGGGCGCCGGCTCCTGGACAACGATCTTCTCTGGTTCGAGGAACCGATTTCGACGGACGACGTGGCAGGCTACCGCGAGATCCGTCAGGCGTTGAGGGTGCGCGTTGCCGGAGGCGAGGCGCTCCAGGGCCGGTGGGCGTTTCGCAACCTGATCCAGGAACGGGGAGTGGATATCGTGCAGCCGGATATCAGCGATGCCGGCGGTTTTACCGAGTGCCGGAAAATTGCGGCGCTGGCAAGCGCCAACCATGTGCGGGTGTTGCCCCACATGTGGGGAACCAGTATTCGTCTGGCTGCCACGATACACTGGCAGGCAACCCTGCCGGATGCGCCGGATACGTTGAATTCCTTTCCGTCGTTGTTCGAATTCGACATGACGGAGAACCGGCTGCGTACTGAACTCGCCAAAGAACCAATCCTGGCCGTAGACGGGTACGTGCCGGTGATACAGCATCCGGGTCTGGGAATCGAGATCGACAGAGAAGTGCTGGAACGGTACGCGGTTTCAGGCGGGAACTAGAAGCCGGGGCTGCGCGCCCCCGCTTTATTGCGGTTCATCATTCAAGGAGGGCGGGCTGAAAATGGGTACGAGGAAATCCGATCTGGCGATCCACGGCGGCAGGCCGGTACACGGCAAGCCGTGGCGTTCCGGAGCGTTCCACTTCACGGAGGAACTGGCGGCGCTGGAGAAGCTGCTTGCCGGTCCGGCGCTGCCGCTGGCCCGAGGCAAGGCCGTAATGGCTTACCGCGAGGGGTTGCAGAAGCTCTACGGGTTGCCCTATGCGGTGCCGACGAGTTCGGGGAGCGCAGCTATCCACGTGGCGTTGGCCGCGGCGGGAATCGGCGCTGGAGACGAGGTGATATTGAGCCCGCTGACCGACTATGGCAGCATTATTGGGATTTTTCAGTTGAACGCGATCCCGGTTTTTGCCGATGTGCAGCCGGACGGGCTGCTGATGGACGTCGCGGCAATGGAAGCGTCAATCACCCCGTTTACCCGAGCGATTATGCCAATCCATAACGGGGGGTACGCGGTGGATATGCCCGCGGTGATGAGGGTTGCCCGCCGGCACCGGCTGGTCGTCATCGAGGATTGCGCACAGGCGCATCTGGCATCCATCAAAGGCAGGTATCTCGGCACGTTCGGGCAACTTGGCGCATGGAGCACAAACGAGAGCAAACATATGAAGTCGGGTGAGGGTGGGTTTGTTCTGACCCGCCGGCGAAAACTGGCCGAAACGGCGGATCTGTTTTCCGACAAATGCTATCCGAGATTCCCGGGAGCGCCCGCGACACCCGCTTTTCCGGCATTAAACGTGCGGTTAAGCGATGTAAACGCCGCGATGGCATCGGTGCAACTGAAGCGGGTGCCGGGGTGGATTGCCGGGCGCCAGGCGTTCGGCCAGGCGTTTGATCGGGGGATCTCGGGGCTGACGGGGGTCAAACCCCATCCGCAGCCGGCCGGTTCAAATCCCAGCTACTGGTGGGCGCTGTTTTCCGTAGACCCGGAGGTGCTGGGCGTGAATGCGGAGGCCTTTTGTCGTATGGTCGCGGCTGAAGGCATTCCGGCATTCGCGAACCCCCAGCGGTACGTGGTGGAGTGGCAAGTGTTCCGAAGACTGCACCGGGATCCGGCGGTGTTCAACAGCTATAGGCCCGGCCGCCTCAAAAAGGGTGCGTATCCGCTCGAGGCGTGTCCGAATGCCAGAACCTACGGCGAACGTGTCGGTGCGGTTCGGATGACCCAGCACAATACCGTGGGCGAGGCGAATGCCGCGGCCCGGGCGGTTCGGAAGGTCACGGAGGTGTTGCTGGGGCAGGGGGTATAACGACGCGGTCTTCACAGGCCCGTGGATGACCGTCATCCGGTGCGGGCTCTGCGCTTGTCCAATTTGTGGAGGGTCGGGATGGATGTTCTCGATGTATTGAGGTCGCGGCGGACAATCTTCAAGTTCAGTTCCAGGCCCGTGTCCGAAGAGACGCTGACGCGCATTTTCGAGTTCGGGCTGTGGGCACCGAATCACCATGTCACGGAGCCGTGGCGTTTTATCGTTCTCGGGGAACGGACAAAAGAGACGTTGGGACGGCGATATGCGGAACTCCAGGAGGGCAAGGCGCCCGGCGATGCCGATAAAGAGATCCGGAAGAAGCTCTGGCAGGCGGGTTACGTCAAGTTTATGTCCAAGCCCGCCATTGCGGCGGTGTCCTGTGTTCAGGAGGGAGACGAGCAGCAGCGGCGGGAGGATTATGCGGCGGTCTGCTGCGCAATGCAGAACGTGCAGCTTGCGGCATGGGAATTGGGGGTGGGCATGCAGTGGAGTACAGGACCCATTACAATGCAGATAGACACGTACGAGTTGCTCGGCGTGGACCGGGAGCGGGAGTATATCGTCGGCTTCTTCTATATGGGGTATCCGAGGGAGATTCCTGCGCCCAAGCGAAAGCCCTTACGCGACGTGATGCGCTGGACGGCGTGAGGGCGCGTCAGCGCGGTCGGGCGGTCCGGGCCTGGACACCGGCCAGGTCTTCAATGACGGTCAGCAGGCCGGAGTGATCCAGTTCGCCCCGGCCTTTGGCCAGCGCCAGGTTGAACAGTTCGTGAACGATGCTCGTAACCGGCAGCGGCACATTGTAGTCGCTGCCGGTTTTCATGATGATGTTGAGATCTTTGTAGTGAAGTCGGATGCGGAAGCCGGGGTCGAAGTCTCCGTTGACCATGCGTTCGCCCCGGTTCTCGAGTACGCCGCAGCGGGCAAGGCCCCCGCTCAGGACCTGTACGATGTTTGCCGGGTCGACGCCCGCCTTGGCGCCGAGGGTCAGCGCTTCTGACACCCCGGCAATGGTGACGGCAACCAGAACCTGGTTGCAGGCTTTCACGGTCTGTCCGGCGCCCAGGGGACCGCAGAGCACGATATTCTGACCCAACGCCGCGAAGATGGGGTGTACGGTGTTGAATATGGTCTCTTCGCCGCCCACCATTATAGAAAGGGTGGCATTCCGCGCTCCCACGTCGCCGCCGCTTACGGGGGCATCCAGGCAGTGAACGCCTTTTTCGGCCATTGCCCTGCCGACCTTGAGGGCAACGCTGGGCGCGATGGTGCTCATGTCGATGTAGATGTCACCTTCGCTGGCGCCTTCGATAACGCCGCCGGGTCCGAGGGCGACTTCCTCCACGTCCGGCGAGTCGGGCAGCATGGTGATGATGATGGCGCTGTTTTCGGCCGCCTCTTTCGGTGAATGGGCTTCCCGCGCGCCGGCGTCAACCAGTTCGGCCACGGGTTCCCGGCTGCGGTTGTGCACGACGACGTCGTAACCGGCTTGAAGCAGGTGTCCGGACATGGGCTTTCCCATAATCCCGAGTCCGATGAATCCGATCCTGGGTTTTGACATTGGAGCGGCTCCTTTCACTTACTCATCGATAAAGAGAGATCTGTCCGATGCGGGAATAATGCGAGCGGTTTCGGCGCGGGCGACGAGGTCGGTAATGGCGGCCCGGCCGGCAGGACCGTAGTCCTGAGTGTAGGCGTTGACATAGAGGTCAATGTGATGTTGCACGACGGGTGCGCCGATTTCCGGGGCGTGCCGGCCGATCTCGCGCCGGACCCGGTTGGCATGCGTATGGGCGTATTCAACGCTTTTTCGTACAGCTTTGTCAATGGCCCGGATCAGGCCGGTACCCAGATCCCGTCGTGCAAGGATGCCACCGAGCGGGATGGGGTGGCCTGTGGTCTGTTCCCACCATTCGCCCAGATCGATTACTTCGTGCAATCCGAAGTCGGGAAAGGTAAAACGGCTCTCGTGAATGATGAGTCCCGCGCTGACTTCGCCACTTCGCACGGCGTCCATGATGCGGTGGTACGGCAGAACCACGAGGTCGTCGAAGGATGGATCGAACAGGCGCAGCAGCAGGGCCGCGGTGGTCAGCTTTCCGGGAATCGCGATTCTTTCGCCGGTCAAATCCGAGGGATGAAGGGGCCTGGCAGCAACGACGAGCGGGCCGCAGCCCCTGCCAAGGGCGCCGCCCGAATGGAGGAGGCAGTACCGGTTTCGCAGGTGGCCCAGGGCGTGAAAGGAGACCTTGGTGACGTCCAGCCGCCCATCCAGGGCCATTCTGTTGAGGGTTTCTATGTCTTCGAGAACCGGCTCAAACCGGGGCGCGCCCGTGATCTCTCCATGGGCGAGGCCGTAGAAGATGTAGGTGTCGTTCGGGCTGGGAGAGTAGCCGAGCGAAACGGGAGCCATAGGATCCTCGGGATGGGCGAAGCGCCAACAATGGCCGAAGGCGATGCAATCGCCGCCTGAAGCGGTTTTCCGGACCGTCCCCCTCGGCTTTGCGTCAGGAGAACCCGAGCGATGGTGTGCGCCGGGTCCGGGTGAGATTTCCGGTGGTTCAGGGTCTCAGGTTTTCTACCAGCGCGCGGGCAGCCTGTTGCGCATTCCTGGATGCCAGCGGGAGCTTCCAGGCGGCGGGGTTGCGGTCTTCAACGAGGTTGCTGATGCCTCGCAGTTCGACGAAAGGAACCTCGTAGAGCGTGCAGAGATGCGCGGCGGCCGCGCCTTCCATACTCTCGCAGATGGCGTTGAAACGGGCGGCGAGTTCGCTGCCCCTGGCGGCAAGGCCGCTGCATTGTTGTACGGTAACAAAAGGGCCGGAGTGTACGGCGGGCGCCGGATGCGGCCACGAGGCGTTGAGGATGTGGGTTATTGCGCTTCCAGCCAGGGTTGTGTCAATCGGAAAGGTGTTGTAGTGGTTCCGGTTCCTGCCAAGGACGGGGATGCCGATGGTATCTGCCGGCAGCCAGCCGTCCGGGGTGAGGATCCCCAGTTCCCCGTCGTTCTCTTCGGTGGCGACGGCAATGTCGCCGACGTTCAGCTTCGAGCCGGCGTATGCGCCGCCGACGCCGATTTGCAGCACGAAGTCGGGCCGGCCGGTTTCCAGAGCGGCGGTCAGCGCCTGGGACGTATTGACGGCGCCGATACCGGTTTCGATCAGGACAACGCGGCGGGTCCCCAGGTTGCCCTCCGTGCGTGCGCGGTAGGCGAAGGTCCGGGTTGTCCGGTGCGCAATGCACCGGCGGAGCGTCTCCTGCTCGAAAGCGGTGGCTGTCAGGACGAGGATGTCCATCGGTCATTGACAAAGCGGTGAGGGGCCTTTACGACGGCTCGGACATATCTGACTTCACGTCCAACGGCGGGTCCGCCCCGGGATTGTCATCCCAATCGCTTCGAGACGCCGAGTTGGGCAGCGACGGATTCCAGGTCGGTCACGTGCGGAAGAAGCATGGGGATGCCGTATTCGAGGTAGCGCTCGCGCGTGATCCATTCCGGTTCTCCCGGGTAGTAGACGCGATCGACGCCGGATGCGGGTTTGGCCTCGCGGACAGTCTGAATACGGGCATCGACTTCTGTTCTGAAAGATTCGGGATCCGCAAACGTGGATACGTCGATCGCGATGAAGAGATAGCCGAACTTTTCGACGTCCGGAAATGCGGCGCCGGCGAGGATGCCGCCGATGCATTGCATCACGATGGCGAGACCCGATCCTTTCGGCCCCAGTGGTACCACAATTCGCGCTTCCTCGGGGTCGTCCGTGGGTTGGCCCGCCGCGTCCAGAGCCCAGCCGAGGGGGATTTTCTGGCCGCGGTCCCGTGCGATGCCGATTTTTCCGGCGGCAACCACGCCGGTGGCCATGTCGAGGATGATGGGGCGTTCACGGCCGGCGGGGACGCCGTAAGCGAAGGGCGCGTTCCCGATGGCAGGTTCGATGCTGCCGTACGGCGCCATGTTTCCCCGGTTTTTGCGTCCTCCGGTGGTGTTGAAGCCCACCATACCCGCCTCAGCCGCCATGTTGGCATAGTAGGCCGCGGCCCCGTAGTGATTGGTATTTCGAACGGCGGCCATCCCGATGCCTGCCCCTTCGGCTCTATGGATGGCGCGCTTCATAGCCTTATATGCGGCCACCTGTCCGAGGGCGTTGTCCGCGTCGATATGGACATATGCGGCGCCCTCTCTCAGGACACGGGGCTGCGCCTTTGGGTTGATCTCGCCTTTTAGGATCTGGCGGATGTAGCCCGCGATGGCTCGCGCACCATGGGAATGTACGCCGCGGAGGTCTGCTTCAACCTGGACGCGGGCCGTGATTCTGGCGTCGGATTCAGGTACATCCGCCGCTTTGAGGAGGTCAACGCAGAAGGCGTTGAGTGTGGTATGGGAGACGGTGCGGGTCGTCACGATATGTCGCCAGAAGACGGAAAAATACGGCGCAACGGGCGGATCAGCTGGCTTTGCGGCCGGCGTGAAAGGCTGCGTACCGATCCGGCAGGTTGATCTTGACCTGTTCTTCCAGTTCCTCGTCCGTAATTGCGCTCATTCGGCCGTGAACTTCGTACTGATCCATAACCCAGCGGGCGATCTTATGCACTTTGATTTTGCTGAGCCGGGCGTTGCCCTTGAGACCCAGGAACTCATTGACCCAGAGGGCAACCCCGTCGACGCCGGTTTTGTCCGTTATCGCCACCCGGGGTGGGCGTCCGAACAGGGTGGTTGTATCAAAAATATTGTAGATGCGTTCATCGGAACGCAGTCCGCCCGCGTGGATGCCGGCCCGCGTGGTGTTGAAATCTCTACCCACAAATGGGTAGTTGGGAGCGATGTCTACGCCGATAGAGCGCATGTAGTCGGCCATTTCCTGGATCATCAGGGTATCTATGCCGCACAGGTCCCCGCGCAGGCCGATGTATTCGAGTATTGCTCCTTCGAGGGGAGGGTTGCCTGTGCGTTCGCCGAAACCGAACAAGGTCGTGTTGAGTGCATTGCAGCCGTAAAGCCATGCGGTCGCGCCGTTAACGTGAACTTTGTGGAAATCGTTGTGCCCGTGCCATTCAAGGCAATCGTGCGGAACCCCGCCGTCGTTGGTCATCCGGTAGACCAGTTTGGGGATGGAGCGCGGAAGGCTTGCGCCGGGATAGCTGACCCCGAAACCCATGGTGTCGCAGAGCCGTATTTTGGCGCGCAGTTCCGGTGGCACCTGCTCTGAACGGCGCATCAGTTCCCGGACGAATGGCAGGACGTAGCCTTCGATGTCCGCCCGTGTGACGTCCTCCAGGTGACACCGTGGCCGAATGCCGGATTCCCAGGCGGCTTCGACGACTTCCAGGTAGTCGTTGAATGCTTTCCGACGGTCTTTCTTGAGCTTGTAGAAGATGTGATAGTCGGAACTGGGCGTGAGCATCCCGGTTTCTTTGACGCCGGCTTCCTTGACCAGGCGAAAGTCGCCCTTGTCGGCGCGGATCCAGGAGGTTATTTCTGGAAAACGATGTCCGAGCGCACGGCATTCTTCCAGGGTGCGCCGATCGTTTTTGGTGTAGAGGAAGAACTCGGTCTGGCGGATGATGCCGTTCGGCCCGCCGAGCCTGGCCATCATATCGTAGAGTTTGACCTGCTGTTCCACTGTATAGGGCGGGCGGGCCTGTTGGCCGTCACGAAAGGTGGTATCGGTGATGACGAGGTCGCGCGCGAGGGCTTCCTCCGGGTCGAATCTGACGAGCCGGTCTCCGATTTCTTCGTAGATGGGGCCGTCAAACAGAATTTTTGGGGGCAGGTTGTAGTCGAACTGCTCGTCGAGGAGGTTCGGCTCGGTGACTTCGGTCAGGTCTCCTGTTCTCATGGCTTACGCTCCTGGCGTGGTCGGGGATAACTTTTCAGGTATCAACGGTTTACGTACAGCGCGATGAAGTCGATGGCGCCACCCACGGTTTGCACGGCCAGGGCTTCATCTTCGTCCATTTCTATATCGAATTCCTCTTCAAAACCAGCCATGAGTTCTACGGATTGTACGGATTCGGCGCCCAGATCCGCCGTGAAGTTCTGATGGTCTCCGACTTCCGACGGGTCGATTTTTAGAACCCGGGATGTGACCCGGTACACGCCTGTCTTGATCTCTCCACGATCCATTTGGCGCTCCATGAAAATTCCAGAAAGTTGGAAGAATTCCCCATCTTGGCACAGGGCGGCGAGTGGTCTGGTCATTCAGACCTGACGAGATTCCAGTTTTGAAGCCGCGTCGGGGTCCACGATAAATGTGCAGTCCTGGTGGCTCTGAAGCAGGCTGGCAGGGCAGTCCGTTGAAGGCGGCCCTTCCAGGGCCTGGGCAACGGCGGCGGCCTTTTGGGTCCCAGTGGCCAGCAGGACAATGCCCCTGGCTTCCCGGATGGTGCCAATCCCCGCCGAGAGGGCGAATCGGGGGACTTCTCCTGCGTCTTTGAAGAAGCGCCCGTCGCTGTTCGCCTCGATCGTGCTCGGGGCGAGGTTGACGAGGCGCGTGCGGCTGTCGACGGGGCTGCCGGGTTCGTTGAACGCGATGTGACCGTTGGTGCCAATGCCGAGCAGCCAAAGGTCTATGCCGCCCGCAGCGCGGATCTTGGTTTCGAATGCAAGGCATTCCAACTCGGGATTGGCGGCGGTACCGTTCAAGACGTGGGTATTCCAGGGGCGGATGTCGATTTGACGAAACAAGTGTTCTTTCATGAAATAACGGTAGCTCTGGTCGTGATCGCCGTCCAGCCCCCAGTATTCGTCCAGGTTGAACGTGGTGACCTTCGCAAATCCGAGACCCTCCTTACGGTGCAAGTCGGCGAGTCCGGCATACGTCTGTTCCGGTGTGGATCCGGTTGCCAGTCCGATCACCGCATCCGGCCTGACTCGGATCAGATTTGCAATCGTGTTGGTCGCTTCCGTTGCAACTTCGGCGTCGGTCTCGCATACTCTGAGCTTGATGCTGCCGGCCATTTACGCCCTTTCAACTCGTGTTTTCCCGGTAAGACGGGGATTCCAGGAATACAGTGGCATATGTCGATTGCAGGTTTGAATGGACCGATCGATTCCCCACGTCGAAACCGGTTTGAATCCAGGAGTGCAGGCGCCACGGCCGTTAACCGCAAACCGCCGTTTCGAGAACTTGCGGGGAAAATGAAGGAAGACTAATATACCCAAAGGCACGATTGAAGTAAAGCGTTTTGCCCGGCGACATGGAGCGGTGGAGCGCACCGGGAATTCGTTAGAAATTGCTTGCCGACGGGCACGGGCGTGAATATCTTACCCGCCCTCTTGAATCGGTAATGACTGGTTTTTTTGTGGGATACGAGCCGCGGAATCGGACCATGAAAGGAGGATAGATCACATATGGCTGGGTATCGTGCGCTTTCCGAGGCGGAAATCGCGGTGCTGGAACGGAACGGGTGTGCGTCCGCGGATTGGTCGAAGGTGGAAGTGAAGCAGGGATTCGATCCGGATCGGGTGAAGCATGTCGTTCTTGGCGGACAGGTCAAGATGGGCGCTCTGCGGGGTACCGTGTCCTTCGCTGGCGTGGATTTGCCCGCGGAGATTTCGGACGCCACGCTGATAGATTGCGAACTGGGGGATAACGTGCGGGTGACACGGGTGCGCAGCCATCTCGCGAATTACCGGATTGGCACAGGCGCAGTCGTAACGGATGTGGGGCAGATGACGACGCGCGCCGGTGCGACATTCGGTAATGGCGTGGTCGTGGAAGCGGTTAACGAGGGAGGCGGGCGAGAGGTGCCGATGTTCAACGAGATGTCCAGCCAGTTCGCCTACCTGGTGAGTATGCACCGGTATCGGAAGGAGATGACGCCCCGTCTCCAGGCAATGGTAGACGCGTTTGTGGCTGAGATAACGTCGGATGTGGGAACGGTTGGCGAACGCGCGGTCGTCGCCCATGTGAATGAGATTGTGGACGTGAATATTGGTTCCTGCGCGGTGGTCACCGGGGCGGCCATGCTGAAAAACGGAACCGTTCTGAGCGAGGCGGATGCGCAGACACGGGTTGGCGCTTCCGTTACGGCCGAGGATTTCATTATTTCCGAGGGCTCCAGTGTGGAGAGTGGCGCGATTCTCAACCGGTGCTTTATCGGACAGGGAGTCGAGGTCGGGAAGCAGTTTTCGGCTGAGAATTCCCTCTTCTTCGCCAATTCAGAATGTTTTAACGGCGAAGCCTGTGCGGTGTTCGGCGGCCCGTACACGGTGACGCACCACAAGAGCACGCTGCTGATCGCGGGGCTGTATTCGTTCTACAATGCCGGAAGCGGGACCAACCAGAGTAACCACATGTATAAGCTCGGTCCCGTGCACCAGGGTGTGCTGGAACGCGGCAGCAAGACCGGATCGTTTTCCTATATGCTTCTGCCGAGCGCGGTGGGGCCGTTTTCTGTGGTAATCGGCAAGCACATGACAAATTTTGATAGTCGGGATTTGCCGTTTTCCTACGTCGTAGAGGAAAAGGGCGCCAGTTTTCTCACGCCGGCAATGAACCTGCATACGGTGGGCACGGTCCGCGATGGCGAGAAGTGGCCAAATCGGGATCGGCGCACGGCTTCGGTAAAGCGCGACCAGATCCGGTTCGAGGTGTTCAGTCCCTATACGGTTGAGCGTATGATGCGTGGAGAGGCGCTGCTGAACGCGCTGTACGACAAGACGCCGCGAGAGGTGGAAATTGTGCGTCACAACGGGGTGAGAATCCGGCGGCTGGTCTTGCGTCACGGCATCAGGAATTACGGGGCGGCGATCGAGATGTACCTCATCGGAAAGATTCTTCAGCGAGTGGCGAAGGGAACGGCGCCGGGTCCGGTTGAAGGCGAGGTATACGACGAACGTTGGGCGGATGTGGGCGGTTTGCTCCTTGCCGGGGCCCGGCTCGCGCAAATTGAAACGGATATTGTGTCCGGACGGATTGACACGGTGGCGGCGTTCAATGCGGCATTTGAGGCGGCCCACGGGATGTATGGCAGGGACGAGTGGGCGTGGGTGCGGCAGGCGTTCCGTGCCCGTACCGGCGCCAGCGTGGACGCACTGACGCAGGAGGACATCGAGGGTTTGAAAGCAACGTACCGGAAGGCGCGCGCCTCGTCTACGAAAAAGGTGCTGGCGGATGCGGAAAAGGAGTTTGGCGGTGCGGCGGCAATCGGATATGGCGCCGACGGAGGGGTGGACGAAGTGAAGGCCGATTTCAGGGCCGTGCGCGGGGACTATTCGGGGAATTCGTTTGTGCGGCAGATGCGCGAACGGGGGGCGGAAGACGGTTTTTGAAACAAACGGGCCAGGTCCTTGTAGGTTTCAACCATTCGCTCGGGAGAACTTGCCCACGGAATTCTGGACGCGAGCCTGTCGGTGTCAACAGATCATGCCCTGCTTCGCGCGTATTCCGTGCGCTGGCGGCCGGGTTCCGATCCAGCGTTCATCCTGCGGTTCGGAGGCGAGTTGATAACGGGAGTCTGAGGAGATGCGGATACGGTCAGTGTGGTTGTCGGAGCTGGCGTGCAACGTGCGCATGGAGAAGACGAGCACGTCGCCCAGTCTGTAGTCCGCGGTCAGCCAACGGCCGCCCAGATCTTTTCGAGCCTGAATCGCGTCGGACGCATACGAACCGGTGGAATTCCAGCGGATTCGGGACTGTTCTTTGCCGGTGAGATCGCGTTCTTGAACCCTGGCGGTTTCGACGATCCGTCTTGCCTGATTTTCGTTCTCGCAATATTTGTCTACATCGGTGCGCGCATAGGTGTGCCGAAGGCGTTCGCTCTTGTGGGAATTCTCCAGGATGATCAGGCCGCCCATTTCGAAGGGTATGTCGCCGAGCGGGGTCCAGGAGGTGTAGAGGTTGGGGGTGCCGCGGCCCATGTAGACCACGTCGTAGTGGGGTTGGGTGGGAGACGCGGACCCCGGGGCTTTGACCCGAAACCATGTATAGTCGAAATGGGTGACGGGACCGCCCAGGAATCGTTCGTAGAACCGGATCATGGGTCCGTCGTAGAGAATTTTCATCAGTGCCGGATTGTTGAGTGTGAAGTCGAACATGGTGCCGAGCCCGCCGCCGGGTTTGTATTTCCCCTCGAGCAGGGGACGGGTTTCATCCACTGAGCCCAGCGTGGCAAGGCGTTCCATCACTCCCAGGCGCGCCGCCAGCGTTTCTTCGGGGTCGAGGAGTCCAGGCAGGTAGAGGTACCCGTCATCGGCCATGCGGGCGTGCAGCGCGATAGGATCGTGCGAAATGTCGTCCGAACGCCTCAACTCGCCGGCGTCATTATCGGATCCAACCAGCGGATTCCCGCGAAAGGTCAGGTCGAGCAGAGCGCTCATACGAATCTCCATGTTTTCGGTGAGTGTGACACGAAAAGTCGACGTCAATACACTTTCGATGCGGAGCCGTAATATGCCACATTCGTCTCAGGCTGTCAAATTCAATGCGGTGAACCGTTGGAAGAATTACGTCGGTACCGGATTACGGACGGTGCGAATCCGGTGGCGGGGATGTTACCGTCGCAAGCTGTTCGAGCGCGGCCTGCAGGACGGATTCGACCGGGAGGGAAGGCAGGTGTCCGCCCGGGGCCTTGAGTACTCGGGCGAGGGGATGGCGCGGCGCCCAGGTCCGGGCGTCCGTGGGTCCAAACAGCGTGAGCGTAGCCGTGCCCACTGCAGCTGCGACGTGTCCCGGCCCGGAATCGTTGCCAATGAAAAGGTCAGCCCTTTTTAAAAGGCCGGCCAGTGTACGTAGGTCCGGAGGAAAGAGGCACGGAAGGTGTGGGCTCAACGTGTCGCCCCTTTCCAGTTCGACAGGGCCGCAAAAGGCCACGGCGTGAATGCCTCGGCCGCGGAGTCTACGGGCGAGCTTCAAATAGGAAGATAGGGGCCAGCATTTTTTTCGACCCCCGCTACCCGGGTGAATGGCGACGCATGGGGCGGCCCCACGGTATTTCTGAAGGATGTTGTCGGCTAGGGTCAATTCGTCCGGATGGAGGAGAATCCGTGGGATCGGGTCGGCCGTGTGAATACACAGCCTTCTCAGCGGAGCCAGGAGGTGTTCAGTGATGTGGATGCTTCCCGTCGGGCGGGGGTCGTATACGATTGCACGTCCGCGAACGATCTTCGCCGTACGGGATTGAAGGCTGCGATCGGGGTCAACGGCGTAGGCGAGAAGCAGGTCGACATTCGAGAAGAGAGCGCGGGTGCGTTGGGGAACCGGGCCTTCGGGATTGTATAGCCCGGCGAGGTGTGCGCTGTTGATGTCGAGCAGGTTCCTGACGGGAGCGAGGCTCAGAATTGTCGGGTTTCCGATAAGACGCAGGCTCGCGTGCGGGTAAGCCCGGCACAGAGCGCTCACGGCAGGAAGGGTGAGTACGAAGTCGCCGATGGCGCCGCTCCGGATCAGTGTGATGTGGTTCGGGGTGGAGGACATGCGTAGAGATCGGGTTTCAGCTGTTTATCGTGGGCCTTTGCCCCGGGCCGGAGTACGAGGTTCGGTGGGTGTGCGTGCCATCGGGGAGCTCCGCAATTTTCGCTGCGGAAGGCAAGACCGGTTTCCAATGGCCGGGAAACGCCAGTGAAGGAATCCCGGCGCTCCAGGTGTGTGGCCGTCGTCCCTGTTAACAATTATACTGGATTTCCGCCAGAATCGGGAAAAAAAATGTCGGAGGACCTCGGTGCAATCGGAGGTTACGGTTTCCGTGAGAGCAGGGTCGTCCGAAGGTTCGGAGAAGGGTTCATCAGATCGGAGAGCGCGATGAGCAATCAACCATTCCGCGCGTGGGTCATTGGCTGTGGTCGGATGGGACAGATTTACGCCGAAGCATTTAACGCCTATCCGGATACGGATCTCGTGGCCATTGCGGAGGTCAACGCGGAGCGGCGCAAGGCGGTGGGCGAGCGGTACGGGGTCACTCCGGTCATTCCTGTCGGCCGTTCGAGGCCGGGGCGAGCCGTGGATATCCGGCCAGGATTTGCGCGAGGCCCTGGAGGTGGCCATAGCGGCCAGACTATCGGCCCGCAGCAACAGCGCACCCGTGAGGCTGCCGCTGGCGGATCGATCGCTATCGATGTATCCCGGAATCTACAGATGGGCTGGCGGTGATGTAACTGGCCGGCCTCAGAGTGTACGGGATGCAAGAGGCGGATGAGGGAAGGGTGGTAACGGTTTATTCCAGCCTAACCGCATGAATGTCGCCTGGACATCTTTCGGAGGGTCCGCGATGACGGCAGTGTCCTCCTGAGTATATGGATGCAGAAACGCGAGCCTGACGGCCATGAGCGCCAGCCGGTACATCCCGAACCTGGCACGAAAGAAACGGTTCTGCGCGCCGTCGCCATACTTGGTGTCGCCGAGAACAGGATGGGAGATGTGGGCCATGTGTTTTCGGATCTGGTGCATCCGGCCGGTCTTCGGAATGGCACGAACCAGTGAAAAGCGGGCTGTGGCGTGTCTGCCCACGGATTCCAGAAGTTCGGCCGTCCCCTCCCGAACGAAGTCGGTAACGGCTTCCACCGGAGCTTTGTTCTTATGTTCGCGAAGGGCGTGGTCGATCCGTCCGGCGTCCGGTGTGAACCCGCGGACCACGGCCAGGTATTCCTTTTGGACGCGGCGATTCTCGAATAGCCGGCACATTTTCTTGGCCGCCTCGGAACTCAGGGCGAAGAGCAAGACGCCAGAGGTGGCGCGATCCAGCCGGTGGATGGTGTAAACGGAACGACCGACCTGCCTGCGCAGCCTGGACATGCAGTCGGGTTCCCGGGGACCAAGCCGTGTGGGGTGTACGAAGATCCCGCTCGGTTTGTCAACGGCGACGTAGTGGTCGTCCTGGTAGATGATGTTCAACATGAGATTCTATATTTGTATTTCCACGAATTCAAGGGCTTGCCGGGAGACGCCGGAGGTTTCGGGGATTCCGGCACGAAAGTGGCGATGAAGGTCAATCAAAGATGCACCCGCAGACGGATTCCGGTCTCGACCGGTATCGTGCTGAAACGGGCCATGGCAACGGGCCGAACGCAATCCGAATCACATTCCATTGTCAAATTCAATTGCTCCTCGGTCCGACGGTCTTTATATTTCACCCGTTCTTTCCAGAATTACCACATCAAATCCGCGATATGTACTCCCCCAAGGAGGCTGACGTTTTGGGTTACGACTTTCAAGTTATCACCGGCAACATCAACAAACCCCTCGCCAAGGAGATCTGTCAACACCTCGATATCGACCTGGGAGAGGCTGAGGTCACGAGTTTTCCAGGAGGGGAAACCAGTGTTCAGATCCGCGAGAACGTTCGTGGTAACGACGTCTACATCGTTCAGCCCGTTTGCGGCAATGGGATAGTCACACCCAACGACGCCCTGATGGAAATCCTGATCCTCATCGACGCCGCCCGGCGCGCTTCCGCCAGACGCATCACCGCTGTGCTGCCCCGTACTACGGTTATGCCCGGCAGGACCGCAAAGACAGGCCGAGGGTGCCCATCACCGCCAAACTGATTGGCAACCTCATCGTTACCGCCGGCGCCAGGCGGGTCCTCTCCCTGGATTTGCACTCCAACCAGATCCAGGGATTCTTCGACATCCCCATGGATCACCTCTACTCCATCAATGTCTTCGGGAACTATCTGATGGAAAAGGGCATGAAGAATCTCGTGACGGTCACGCCTGACGTGGGCAACATCAAGATGACCCGGGCCTATTCCGAACTGCTGGATGCTCCTTTGGCCATTGTAGACAAACGGCGCTCAAGCGGTACAGAAACCGAAGTCCTGAATGTCATCGGCGATGTAGAGGGAAAGAACGTCGTCATCATCGACGATCTCATTTCCACCGGCGGGTCGCTTGTTGAGGCCGCTGTGGTCCTCAAGGAACATGGCGCCCTGGACATCAGCGCCGTAATCGTCCACGCGGTGCTGGCCGGCCCCGCCGTCGAGCGCGTGGAGAACTCCGTTCTCACCGAATTGGTGGTCTCAAACTCCATCCCCGTGCCGGACGGGATTCAGAATGGAAAGATCAAAGTACTTTCCGTTGCCACCATTCTGGCAGAAGCCATCCGCCGCATCCACAACGACGAGTCCGTCAGCACTCTGTTCGGCAACGTTCAGGTCGAAGGATAGGGATCCTCGTCACAACCGGGGGCGAAAGCGGGGCATCTCGAGGGCCGTAAAAGTGTCAGGTGCGATCCGTTCGAGCTATGGAAGCGACGTACCCTACATCACCGCAGCCGCAACCGCATTACACACCCGGGGGCGTAGAGACACCGCACCGTGCGGGTCGTTGGTAAACAACACACAGGTCGTTTCCGTCTCCGGATCCACCCATGCCACGGTGCCAGTCGCCCCCTCGTGCCCGAAGGTGGCGTCCGAAGTCAAATCTCCGAAAATCGAACTCACACGGTCGCGCAGGCGCCATCCCAGCCCCCACCGCTGCCTGAGTCGATCCGCTTCCGTCAAACCCGGCATCGCCGACGTCTGATCCATCGTCATTGCGGCAACCGTTGCACGGTTCAGGATGCGGATTCCGTTCAGCGCACCGTCGTACAGAAAGGCCTGACAGAGCGAAGTCATCTCCGCCGTCGTCGTTAACAGCCCTCCCCAGGGCGCGCCGAACCCTCTCCAGTAATCCGAATTCCAGTTCCATGACACGGCGTCTGCTCCGCCGTACTCGCCGCTGTGAATCTTCACTTCGGATTCTCGCCCGTGCCGTTTGCGAAGACCCAGTGACGTATTCTCGAGACCCATCGGTTCAAAAATCCATCGTCTCAAAAACACCCGAATCGGCGTCGCCTCAACCCGCTGTACTATCTCGCCCAGCATTGCGATTCCGCAGCTCTGGTAAGATATACGCGTGCCGGGTTCAAATAGCAACTTGACCTTGCAGATCTGCTGTATAAAGACATCCAGCGGCGCGTGTCCGGCCCGCAATGCCAGATTCTCCGGCAGCATGTCCGGCAGCCCGGACGTGTGCGTCAGCAAGTGCCTCACCTGCACCGCTTCCTTGCCCGCCTGGCCGAACTCGGGTACAAACTCCGCGACCGGGTCGTCCAAACAGACCTCGCCCCGCTCTACGAGCAGCATAACCGCGGCCGCCACGATCGGCTTGGTAATGGACGCAATCAGAAATACGGTATCCGGCTCAACCGGCGGGCCCTCGGGGCCCAGCGTGCGGCGTCCGTAACACGCTGGCGGAAGGGCGCCGCCGCCCCGGGATACCTGCATCGCGGCACCCATTAACTCTCCCCGTACCACCGCCTCCTCGAGGATTCCGCACGCCGCGTGGATGCATTCTTCAGATAGCCCGATCTGTTCCGGGTTGTCGGTCTGACGAATCATTGCGCCTCCTTTCCGCATTCACCCCTTGGCCGTGATTTGCTCCACGATCTCGCGACTGGACTTGAACCCCGTACTGGTAACCACCATCACCACCGTCTCGTCTCTCGTAAACGCGCCGGCATCGGCCAGACGTTCGGCCGCCGCCCGGACCATTGCCGAAGACGCCTCGGCGAATACCCCGTCTCTGCCGAGTGCGAACATCGCTTCATAGATCGCGTTGTCTTCAATCGCAACGGCGCCTCCACCGGACGCATACAGTAATTCATCCCGCGTCGGCATTCGCCGGCTGATTCAACTTCAACGACGTGTGTTCACCCCAACGCCTGCCGGGTAAGGAGTTGAATTACAACGGTAACACCATCCCGATTTCCCGCTCCACAGCACGGCGGTAAACCAGTATCGCAGTGGCTATGTCTTCCAGGCCCAGCCCCAGATTGATCGCAATCGTGCGCTCCGTGTCCGACTCGCGTCCGGGTTTCAGCCCCGCCGCGATTTCACCAAGGTCGGCATACGGCTCGGGCGTATCGCTGAAATAACCGGTCTCCCGGTAGTAGTTCAACTGATCTTTATCGTCGCTTGCCAGCTTGTCCGCTTCGCGGAATGCATCGGCCCGAAAGTAGGAATCGAAATCCAGGGGACAGGCGAACGATCCCTCCGCCAACCAGCCGCTGCCTACAACCGGTTCCGGATGTTTCCGAACTGGCCCGCTGGTTACCACAATGTCCAGCCCCTCGATAGCCCGTGAAGCCTCGCGAACCGGCTCGATCCGCACCCCCAGGCGGGCCCCCATTTCCGCGGCGAATCGATCCGCAAGCTCAGGATAGAGATCATACGCCTTGACTTCCGCAATATCGAAAACACACGACAGCGCTTCCAGATTACCGCGACCCTGCACTCCGCAGGCGACAATGCCAACCGTCGAGCTATCCTTGCGTGCCAGATACTTCGCGGCAACCGCCGTTGCCGCTCCCGTCCGCATCGCCGTGATCCATGTGCAATCCATCACACACGTGGGGATGCCCGTTTCGGGATCGTTCAGTATCAGGAGCCCGCTGATGTACGGCAATCCCTTCGCCTGGTTTGTCGGATATCCCGAAACCCACTTCATCCCCGCCGATTCCAGGCTTGGTATGTAAGCCGGCATTGCATGAATGAATGCATCCGGCTGCGTATGGATACCGGGCTTGGGCGGCATTTCCACCTTGCCCTCTCCTTTCTCCACAAACATCCGGTCCAGCCCATCAATGATCTCAGCCATCGACAGATTCACCGCTTCCACGTCCTGCCGTGAGAGATACAACACCGTAACCGCCATGGGTCGCTCCTGGAGGGGAACTTGATCTACGAACCTGTATTGACTATCTTGATTCCGGCATCCCTCTATCACCGAACCAGAATCCGTTCGACGCACTTGACACATTTTGAGCGGCCGGGCGTCGCCCGGCCGTCGCCGAAAGAAGCTGTATGAACCGCCTGATAGACGAACAGTGGGCACGATTTGACGCCACGGGCTATCTCCAACTTGGGAGGGTTGCGGGCGTTACCGAAGTGGAAGCCCTCAGGCAACGCATAGACGCCATCATGCTCGGTACGGCTTCGCTTGATTACAACCGCACGATGATGCAACTGGACGTTGTGGAAGGCCGCGATGGCCCGGGACCTCAGACCATGGGCCACAAGGGCGCCACGTTGAATTATCGGAAGATTCAAGATCTGGAGTTCGACGAACGCTTCCTCGCGTACCTGCAGCATCCGCTTTTTCGGAATATTTGCGAGAGGGCCTACGGGCGGGACGCCCCGGTGGCCTGCTTCCGCGCCATGTTCATGAACAAACCGGCCGGACAAGGCCACGACCTCACGTGGCACCAGGACCGCTGGACCGACCTCGACCGGGATCCGCTCATCACCGTCTGGACGGCTTTAGATCCTGCAACCGTCGAAAATGGCTGCGTCAGAATCATCCCCGGGTCTCATAAATGGGGTCTGGTCAACCCCGAAAACGCGAGCGGTTTTCTCAATGGTGAGCAGTCGCACGAACTGACGCGGAAGGCAGAGCCCGTTTACCTGGAACTCGAAGCGGGCGAAGTGGTACTCTTGCACAACTGGTTGCTGCACAGCTCAGGTACCAATCATACCGACGTTCCCCGCAGGGCGTTCAGCATCTGTTACATGCACGCGGCGACAACATCCGGACGTGGCGACACCTTCTCGGTTGTTTTTGGCGAGAATGCATTGAGGCCAACAACCGTCTGAGGTCGCGAGACGGTGGAACGGCCAACATCCCGGCGGCCCCTCCGTTTCATGTCTGCACCCAGGCCCTCGAATCGGGCACATCCAGCCATGCGCCGTCATCTGCGATGGATGCTTGGCTGATCAGACCGGGCAGTGTCATGTCCATGGCCTCGTGAATCCCAATCGGGCAGGGCGCCGTTCCCGCGATGGCGTTCACAAAATCAAGGATCTCGAAATAATCCCCGCCGCCGTGGCCCGCCTTTAGCGCATCTTCGGAAGGGTTGCGCCACATCTCCGGCATATATTCTTCTTCCAGTTGCACCAGATCCATCCAGGTATTATTATCCTCGCACAAATCCGCCAGCCAGATCCGGTGCGCCTCCCCTTTCGCACGGGCGGACTCATAACATCCGGTTGTGCCTTGAAGGGTATAGTTCGTCATTGAATGGGGTCGCTCCGACAGCATATCGACCCGAATCTTGATCAACCCGCCCCGGACGGTTTTGCACAGCATCACGCAGGAATCCTGATTCTCATATTGATTTCCCCTGGGATCCTCGTAATGATGTCCGCTGCCCTCGCAGCAGACCCGCACCACGCGGTCGCCTGCCATCCACTGAAGAATCGGTCCCAGGCTGTGCGTGCCATAGGTGACGCCGTCGATCCCGGTTTGCCACTTCCGCCGCCAGGTGGTTATCTCGTTCAACCCCTTCAACTCGTGGATATACTCCCCCTCCGCATAATAGATCTCTCCGAAAAGTCCACGTCGCGCGAGTTCTTTCACGAGCACATTGGGTTTTGTATACGTGAAATTCTCGGCCATCATGTATATCGCATCGGTGGCGCTCGCGGCGCCCACGAGGCGTTTGCACTCGGCGACCGAAACCGCCGCTGTCACCTCGCTCAGCACATGGACGCCCAACTCCAGGGCCGCGATCGCCTGTGGCGCGTGGAACTGCATCGGCGTGCCGATGACCACGGCGTCCACGTCGGATTTTTTTAGCATTTCCTCGTAGTCGGTATATGTCTCCGAGGCGCCGAGCTTTTCGGCCGCCGCATCCAGCATCTCCTCTCTGATATCGCAGACGGCGTGCAGCCGGGCGATCGGATGGGCGTCAAAAGCCGCTCGAAAACTTCCCCCTCTGCCCGCCGCGCCGGCAACGCCGATATTCAACCTCTCCAAGACAGCCATCCCGTTTCCCCCGTTTGAAACGGTCCATCAGCCCTTCGAGTATGTCCCTGCCCCGCACACGATCCGGCGGAAACGCGAACGAATTTCCGACGATGCCGACCCTCCGGAGGGCGAGGCCAACACAAAAGCACTTCGACCTGCCGAACGGTAGAGGACCGCCACTGCAAGCACGAAAGTCCACTGGTGTATCGCCGCCATCGGCGGGTCGCGAACAACCGGGAGTCGGGCATGATGCCTCAGTCTGTTCCCGGCGCCTCGGTCTCTCGCCGGGAGGCCAGCACCCGAAAGCCATCCCTTCTGAAAACGTTGAAAGCAGGCGCTGACGTCAGGAAATCCGTAAATTTCCTGGTATTCGCCCCATCCCGTCCCGCCACAATCGCAACGGCATAAACAATCGTCCCATGGGTTTCGGCTGGAAATACGGCCAGCGCGTCCACCCGTTCGCTGGAAGCCGCGTCGGTCGCATACACAATCCCTGCCGCGCAGGCGCCCTGTTCGACAAATACAAGGGTCGAACGCACATCCTGACCCACGGCCAGGCGATTTTTCAGGCCCTGCCACCATCCCAACCGGACGAGCGCCTGTTTTGCGTACATCCCGGCCGGAACGAGATCGGGATCCGCTACCGCCAGCGGACCCTCGAACGCCGCGGCAAAGTCAAACCCTTGCTCGCATCTGACGCCAAACCCCTCTCCACTGGGAGCCACCACCACCAGTGCATTGCTCAGCAGGTCGGCCCGGCTGCCCGGGTGAATCAACCCCCGAGA
Source organism: Candidatus Latescibacterota bacterium (assembly GCA_965237675.1). GTDB lineage: Bacteria > Latescibacterota > UBA2968 > UBA2968 > JAAXHE01. The sequence goes on along the minus strand of OZ250150.1, from coordinate 5,265,355 downwards.
CTCCAGATAATCCATCCACGCCGGATTGGCGGAAATGTAAACCTCGGCCGGCGCTCCCCGCTCAATGTGCCTGGCCAGTGTCGAAGACGCCGCAAAGGAGAACCGGATCTCTGCATCGGTCTCCTCCTCGAACAGTTCTTCAATCTGCTTCATCGAGCCGATCAAGCTGGCAGCGGCATATACCCGAACGGGTTCAGCCTGAAGCCGGGCACCCATCCAACCAAATGCGACAAGACACCATGCCAAACGGAACACCGTCATTTTCGGTCTCGGATACAGCTTGAATTCCCGTTACGTCATTCACGTCATATTTAACAAAAAACGACCTCCTTGCAAACCGTTTTTTTCAATCCCGAATCCCCCTGGAGCGACAATTGGGCATTGGCCCCGTGCGCATCCTCCGGGACCGGAGGCGCCACCCGACCCGCTTGATAGCACACTCGATTTCATGTATACTATCGCCGACTCCATATCACTGAAGGATACCAATGCCATGACGGTTGAAAACCACCCGGGTCCGAACCCCGAAGTACTGGAAGCCCAATCCCGGGTCTGTACCGGACCCCATCAATCTCGTCCGCTGGGTCTGAAGCCTTCCGATCCCCAACCCGGCCGGATTCTGGATTTAATTCTTGGTTCGGCCAGGGGTGAATTGCCCGAGACGCAACGTGTGTCGTCCATTCAGATGGGTGCGTTCTTCGTGGCCATGGCCCTGCGACGCCGTTTCCCCCCCGAGACCCGGTGGAGTTGCGCCGAAACCGAAGCCTTCACGGGATATCGTTCGGCCCTCCGGCAAAACCTGCCGCCCGAAATCCTCTTTCTGCTGGACCCGTCCCGAAAGCTGGAGGGTCGAAACGGAGAGGAAGCGGTTCTCATTTCCGCTCTCGGAAAAATCCTGGCCGGGGATCATCTCAGTTATCGCGAAACCCGCCGGATGTGCGAAGCGATCTTGAACGGGCATGTGAGAGACGCGCTGAAGGGCGCCGCACTCATCGGCCAGCGGATGAACCGCGAGACCTACGACGAGGCGCGCGGATACCTGGACGCCGCGTTCGACCCGTCTGACGTCGTGGAACTGGGCGTCGACTCGCTCACCCACTTCGGTGAACCGTACGACGGATCGAACAAATATGCCCGCCCGACCCTTTTCGTCGCGGCGGTCAGGGCAGCGCAGGGACGCCCGACGGTTCTGCACGGCGTAGACGGAATGCCGCCGAAATGGGGGGTCACCGACGAACAGATCCTGAAGGCGCTGGGGGCCAACGCGGACCTCACTCTGGAACAGGCCGGTGGTCTGATTGAGCACCCCCGCGTGGGTTTTGCCTACGTCAGCCAGCGTATCTTCTCGCCGGCCGCTTATGCTGCCAGGGAACTCCGTTCGCATATCGGAAAACGGCCTCCCTGGGCGGCAACGGAGAAAGCCCAGCAGCTTTTCACGTGCCCAGGCGAGAACCACATGGTCGTCGGCTACTACCATCCGGGCTACGAAGATATGTTTCTTCGGCTGGCAAAGGATCGCGGTCTCAACTCCGGCCTTGTCGTGAAGGGTATGGAAGGCGCCAGCTCCTTCGGCCTGCGACTGGGCAAGCCCTCCGACGGCGAAAGAAAGGCCATCAACAATATACGGGGCTTCATAACCAGCGCAGGGCGAATCGAAACATACGATCGGGACATTGACCCGGCGGCCGCAGGATTCTGTTACAACCGGCATCCGCGCCCCGAAACCGTATGTGCAGAAGCCTTCGCAAAAGCGGGCTACGCCGCTCTTTCCGGACGAAGAGGCTGGGTCTACGACCAGATCGTGCTCAACGCCGCAATTAAAGACAATCTACTCGGATTTGATGTCGACGCATCCGCGGCCATCGAACGCGCAAAGGGCGCCATCGACAGCGGGCGCGCCGCGGCGCACCTGAACGCTTACGTTGAAGCATCGAACGGAGTCGCACATGACACGTATTGCAATCATCGGCGGTGAAACCCATCTTGGCGAAGTCACTCAGCTTGCGGGTAGCAAGCTGGAGATCTCGGGGGCCGTCGTTCGGGAAGACCTCAAAGCCCAGGCAGGGGAATCCTTCAAATGTCCCATCTTCGACAACGAGACTGCGAAGACTGGCTGGTCACATTGCAACTGGCGCCGCACCGCGCCGTAACAGTCCGTTGAAGAAGTTGCTCTGCAGGCGAGGACGAGCCATTGTGGCCGAAGACAAGGCGCGCGACCGAGCCGAATCGGGGAATTCGGTGCGGGAGCGCAACGCAGTAATTCGGCCATAAGAGCCGGCCGCAGACCGGATGGACTTTTTCAACGGGCTGGTAAGGCTGCAACCGTAGACGATTTCACGATACTGCTCCGCTCAGGACTGCGCGGGTGGTGTTCATTCGAAACGAAGGGAACCATCTTTATGGACTCGGATGTCATCGTCGTTGGTGCCGGCCACAATGGCCTCACTACCGCTGCATATCTTGTAAAAGCAGGGCTCAAAGTCCGCGTGTTTGAACGCCGTTCCTTTGTCGGCGGCGCCTCCATCACCGAAGAACTCTGGCCGGGGTTTCAATTCTCAACCTGTGCCCACATGATCCACGGCCTGCCCCCCAGAATAATACGGGATCTCAATCTTTACGAACGCGGTATGAAAATGCTGCCCCGCGAAGGGTACATCCGCCTCCGCTCCGACGGAACCTACCACGGCCCCTCGGACCACGAGTCTCCCAGGAACCGAACACACAGAAGCCGCCTCACCGCGGCCGAACGCGCGGATTCGCGGCGCTACGGTGAATTCAAGCGGATTCTCTCCGATATCGTTACCCCATATAGATTCCAGGCGCCCCCACCCCTGGACGAAGTACGTTCCCGGATAGCCGGCACTCCGGCGGCGGGCGTGCTGGATAGAGCCATTTCCACCCGAGTCCGGGAACTTCAGAACGAATTTCTTTCAACCGACCACCTGAAGGATCTCCACGCCTCGGAAGGCGCCGCCGTCGGCCGCAATCCCCTCGGTCTGCACTTCGCCTACGGTTCCATCAACCGCCCCGACACCGAAACCGGGGAAGCCCATCCTTATGGCTACGTTGAAGGCGGAATGGGCGCCGTCAGCGATGCAATTGCCGCCGCGGCGCGAGAGGCGGGCGCGGCCATCCACCTCGACGCAGGCGTCGCGGGATTCCTCGTGGAAGGCAACGCCGTTATTGGCGTCCGCCTGGAAAACGGGGAGGAAGTCCGCAGCCGTATCACCGTTTCCAACCTGGACCCCAAGCACACCTTCCTCAGACTCATGCCGTCCGAATGGGTCGACGACCGGTTGCGCAGGCGTCTTGAAGGCCTTATCACCCACGTAAGCTGTTACAAACTCCTCGCCGTTATCAGCGAAACGCCGCTGTGGAAGTATTGGGACGGGGACCCGGAACAGCCCTACCGGGGTGCGATCACGCTTCAGGCCTCAAGGGCGGAAATCGACGCGGCCTATGACGAGTTGGAAGGGGGCATGCCCGTGCGCAAACCCGTTATCAGTTTTTCGATGCCTTCGTTCGTAGACCCCGCCCTCACACAGCCCGGTTATCACACCGCCTCCGTGTGGATCTACCCGGCGCCCGCAAGACTGCGCACCGGAACCTGGGGAGACGTCAGGGAGGAGATCGCCGAAGGCATCATCGACCAGATCACCGAGTTTGCGCCCAACTTCAGATCCTCCATCAGAAACTATATCTTCCGAACGCCCCAGGACATCGAACGGGAAAACGGTCTCACGGACGGCTGTATCTGGCATGTACAACACGCCGGCGAGCATCTCTTCTGGAACCGACCCCTGCCGGAACTCTCGCAATATCGTGCGCCGCAAAAAGGCCTGTACCTCTGCGGCGCGGGACAGCATCCCGGAGGAGAAGTGAGTGGCATTCCCGGCCACAATGCCGCGCAGGAAGTCATCAAGGATCTGGGCTGATGCTCGAATCCACCGGACGGTAAAGTCGCCCGTTGGCTCCTTTCGCGCTCGGTGGGAGAGGGACATCGCGCGTCATCCCGCCGATCGAGCGCTATATCAAGAATCACCCGCAAGTCCCGTCTTTTTGGGGAGCTCCATGCCCGGCGAACATTTCACCGCTTCCGAACGGATCGCCAACGCGCGCCGCAACATTGAACAGATGCCCTGGGCTGCCGCCGAACGGGACGTTGCCGTCCATCGTGCCCGACGCTGGCTTGATCTGGACGATGACATGCTCTGGACCCTGGTTACCGGGCAAACCATCGGTCGCAGCACCAACGCGAGCGTCTCCAAAGGGTGCCCGCGGTGCGGCGACGGCATCAATCGCTACGGAGGTGCCTTCAAAGCGGACGTTCTCCACGACCGCTGGAAGATCACCTGCCCCAACTGCGGTGGCCGTTTCCCCAGCAACGACTTTGCCGCTTTTTACAAGAGCGGCAAAGGCCCCGGCGGACTTTTTATTCCCGAGAAAGCCGACCGTAGCCTGCTCTACAACACCCAACATCCGGATAGCAACGACCCCCTTTACACGTGGTGCGTGGACGACGGTAACGGCTGGACCGACGATACCGGAGAATCATTCAAATTCATTGGCGTCTATGGACACCACGGCATCTGGAACGAAATACGGTCCGCCTGCCAGGGTTTGAAGCGGGCATACCTGCTCACGGGCGACCCCGTGTACGCCCACAAAGCCGGCATCCTGCTGGCCAGAATCGCCGACGTCTATCCCGACATGCACTGGTCCTACTGGGCAAGACTCGGATTCTTCAACTCGGACGGATTGAGCGGCCGGGGTCGTATCTACGGCCGCATCTGGGAGCCGGGCCTTCTCATCGCCTTCACGGAATGTTATGACGCCGTCCGAACGGCGTGGCGGGATGACGACCCACTCTTCACTTTCCTCTCCCGTAAACAAAACGTCCACGGTTTGTTTTCTCAGAACAACGCGGACGAACTGTGTCGCCATATTGAAGATCGTATCATCCGCGAGGGCATTGCCGCCATCCTCGCAGGCGACGTAGCCCGAAACGAACCCGGCGATCAGGTCACGATGGCCGTCCTCGCCGTCGCCCTGGATGCGGAAGATACCGACCACTGGCTGGACTGGGTTTTTAAAGCCGGCAGACTGCGCGGTCAAAAGCCGAACGGCGGTCACATCCCGAAACTCTTCGCGGGAGAAATCGACCGGGACGGTATCGGCTCTGAAGCCGCGCCCTCCTACAGCTTGGGCTGGCTCCATAAATCCCAGGGTATGAACGATCTGGACCGCGTACTAAGATGCCGACGCTCGTACACCCGTCACAACATCCGAGGTTATTTCCGGTACAAACAGATGTTCCTGGGCCACATCCGCATGATTTGCCTGGGCAAATACATCCCCAACATTGGCGACACGGGCCAGACGGGCAGCCCCAACCTTTGCGGTCTCACCGTCGAGCAATGTTTGGAGGGCCTTGAACTGTTCGGCGATCCCATTTTCGCCAGGGCCGCGCACCACCTCGTTGGCGGAGATCCGACACGGATTCACGGCAGCATCTTCGACGAAGACCCGGAAGCCATCCGGCGTCGCGTGAGGGAGACCGTAGCGCAACACGGACCCTTCCGCCTCGACTCTGATTTAATGTCGGGGTACGGTCTGGCCCTGCTCAGAGACGGCGCGGATGAAACCGAACGCACCCTCTGGCTCTACTACGGCCGCAACATCGGCCATGGGCATGCGGACCGATTAAATCTGGGTCTCTACGCCTTCGGCTTGGACCTGCTGCCTGACCTGGGCTATCCCGAACACGCGCGCGTATGGCCCAAACGTTCAGGCTGGACCAGCCATACCGTCTCCCACAACACGGTCCTGGTCGACCGAAGCAAACAGAAAGGTGACTACTCCGGAAAGGTCGACTTCTATGCAACCACGGAGGAAGCTCAGGTGGTCTCCGTTTCATCGACTGACGTCTACCCGCAGTGCGCGATCTACCGCCGCACCAGCGCGCTTGTGCGCATCTCCGATACGGACTTCTATGTGGCAGACCTTTTCCAGGTCTCCGGCGGCACTTCCCACCACTTTCTCTTCCATGCAGCCGAAGGGACGGTCCGGACTGAGGGCCTCGAACTCACGCCGCAGGGTAAAGGCACCTACGCGGGTGAAGACGTCAAGTTCGGAGAATTTTACGATGGCGAAGTACGCAGCTACAGTGGCAGCGGCTTCCAGTACCTCTACAACGTAAAGCGGTGCGCGGCCCCGGCCGGCACGGTCTCCGTCGACTGGACCATTACGGATACGTGGCAGGCGCTCCCCGCGTCACCCAGGCCCGGCGCGCCAACCGACATCCACCTGCGATGGAACTTGATGAACGCCCCAGGCGAGATTGCCCTCTGTCACGGCGATCCACCCCGGAACAAACCCGGCAACCCCCGGCGCTTGACCTGCGGCATTGTCGCCCATGAGGGTGAAACGCCCCTCGATTCCGGCTATTTGAGCCTTATCGAAGCTTTCAGAGAGAACCGGAATATTGTGCAAATTGAAGAAATCGATCTCCCTGGCGGACCGGTTCTCCGTGCTCTAAGAGTCCGCCTGCCAGGCGAATATACCCACACAGTCATTTTCGGCGACGGGCACACCTCCATCAACATAGACGGCCGCATTCGCTTCAACGGTATGTTCGGTATCTATGCCGAGTCGAAAAACGGCCCGCGATGGGCCACGCTCGTCGGTGGGACGATCTTAGGCACCGAATCTCACGCCATCCAGAAAGCGGAAGCCGCCTGGACCGGCATCGTCTCCACCCACGAACCCGGGGTCATCCACACAGCCGAGCCACCACCGAACGGACCCCTCGCAGGCGCTTACATCTCCATCCGGAACGATAACGAACGCGATGCCTGCTATCGGATCCGGAGCGTCGAGCGCAAAAACAACAAGACCCTCATCCACGTCGGCGATGAAGATTTCATCCGCGGAATGGTGGACGACCTGGATGACTCAAAAGGATACTTCTACGACTTTGAATCGGGTGACGCGTTTAAAGTTGTCCACACCGGATTCGAACGCTGGGAAAGTTGAATGAGAACTAAGAACCTGCAACTGGCACCGAATCTTATCTTCTGCTCCCTGTGGTTACTCAGAACCGGCTGGTGGGTATTGTCTACATCTCACAAGAAAAAACCTTGATACCGGCTATCCCGAAATTTTCTTCTGATCTCGAAGAAATGTTGTCCCGTAAGTTATATTGACGGAATCGCCACGAATTGTTAAGTTAACGTCGCTGGCGGCGGCAGGTACTGTCGTTGATCGTAAACTTCTTATTTTTAATTCATTATGTCTATCGCTCTCCTCATTGTGGATCACGGCTCCACCCGGGATGAAGCCAATCGTATGCTCGAAGACGTGGCGGATATCGTGAAGCGGAAGCGTCCTGGGCTTATCATACATATCGCCCATATGGAACTCGCGCAACCGACCCTGGAAGAGGGCATTGAAGCCTGCGTTCGCGACGGTGCAAACGAGGTCGTTGTTCACCCCTACATGCTCTCGCCCGGCCGCCACGCTACCCACGATATCCCCACAATGGTAGAACAAAGCGCGGTCCGTTTCCCGGGCGTCGCGTTCCGGGTCACCGGCCCCCTGGGTATCCACGACAAAATCGGTGAGGTCGTTATCGAACGTGCCGGACTTGAGTAAGTATGCCAGGTCGTGAGGTCTCTTTACGGCGGCCTCGGTCATCAACGCCGCCATACCGCCACCAGGTACTCCGATGCCCTTAACGCAACGTCCAATGCTCAGGGTCTGTCTCATCACCTACGCGCACACGACGGTGGATTTCTACATGACCCTGTTCCCACCGTTGCTCGCCCTGTTTAAGAACCTCTACGGGCTTACGCTGGTGGAAGCTTCCCTCCTTCCCATGGTCGTTTCTCTCTTCGGTAACATTCCGCAACCGTTTATGGGCTATCTTGGCGACCGGACCAATCGAACGCGCCTGGCCGCGCTCGGCGTGCTGGCGTGCGGCCTTTGCGTATCGGTAATCGGTTCGTTACCCTCGGTGGTCATGCTGGCCGCCTTTCTGGTTCTGGCCTCGCTCGGTTCATCCCTTTTTCATCCGACAGCCGGGGGCCTCGTGACGACTTCCCTGCCCAGGCGCTCCAACTTCGCAATGGCCGTCTTCCTCACTGGCGGTCCTCTGGGCATGGCCATCGCTCCCGTAACCGGGACGCAGATTGTTGCGCGATACGGACTGGATACACTCTGGATCGTTGTTTTTCCATGTCTCGTGGCCGCCGCTGTGTTATCTCGCCTGTCGAAGACCACAACTCCGGAAGAAAGGGCGACACCGTCGGTCCGTATCAACGTCGCTCTCTTGAGGACGGCGGCGATGCGGCCGCTGTGGATCCTCTATGCAATCGCGGTATTTCGGTCTCTGGTGCACGCGGCCTGTGTTAGCTTCATATCCATCGTGGGTCTCGACAGATCGTGGGACATCTCCAAAGTCGGCTGGGTGTTGTCCGCCTACCTGATCGCGGCGACACTGGGCCGGCTGGCGGGCGGATATCTCGGCGACCGTGTGGCTCCCCGCAGGCTACTGGGGCTATCCTGTGCGTTCTCGCCCGTCTTCTACGTCGTCTTTTGCTTCACCTCCGGTCCCATCTCTCTGGGCTGTTTCTTATTTGCCGGGTTCATATTCGATCTCGGCGCCACCACCAATATCGTGCTGGCACAGCGCATTCTGCCGCAACACGCCAGCACGGCCACCGGTCTGGTGATGGGATTTGCATGGGGAATCTCGGGTCTGCTCCTTCCCGGCATCGGACTCCTTGCAGACATCACGTCCATCGGTTTTGCTCTGGCGTGCGTCTCCCTCGTTCTTCTTCCTTCCGCCGCGTTCGTTGCGGCCCTGCCCGTCACGCCTGTCCGGGAAGCTTCATGTGCACTCGCCGATCGACTTTGACGGAACCTCCTGCTTGATATGCCGTTCATAATGAAACAGCCGGAAAACAAGGGCGAATCAGATCCACATGGTACCCAGGGATCAGGAGAGGGGAGCCAGGCATTGAATCCAAACGTACGGATGTACGCGACATGCTTCTTTTTCCTGGTATCCGCTTTCACTTCCCTATCGGGTTCCACCGCGGCCCAACCGAATTATTCTCCGGGACAGATCCTCATCAGGTTCAAAACGTCTGCCGCCAAAACCGCAGCCGGAAGCCTTGCAAGCCTGCATGCACATTTTGGAGCCGGCACCCCCGAACCCGTGTTTCAGCCGCGAGCGGTCCTGGCCAAGCGCGCCATGGGATTCGCGCAGGTCTATCGCCTTGAAATAGACCCCGACGTGAACCCGGCGGAAGCCGCGGCGGCCTATTCGGAGCACCCTGACGTCCTCTACGCCCAGCCCGTCCACCTCTTCTCCCATCACGCCGCGCCTGACGATCCCCGCCTGACCGATCAGTACAGCCTGGAGCAGATCAGATGGCAGGACCTGAGGGACGGGCTTCCGCCGGGCAAGCAGAACGTCGTCATCGCTATCATCGATTCCGGCGTGGACTATACCCACGAAGACCTGGCCGACAATATCTGGATCAACCCCGACGAAGCATCCGGCCGGCCAGGGGTCGATGACGACAACAACGGGTACGTGGACGACATTCGCGGCTGGGATTTCACCCACACCCCGACACTTCCCGCAAAAGGCGACTTTCTTTCCCCCGACAACGATCCCATGGACGAATCCAGCCATGGTACCCGTGTTGCAGGCATTGCCGCGGCTGTCACAGACAATGGCGTCGGCATTGCCGGCGTTGCGCCGGAGGCCGCGCTGATGTGCCTTCGCGCCGGCGTCACCCTGGAATCCGATCTCACTTTTCTGGAGGAAGACGACCTTGCAGCCGCCATTCTCTATGCCGTGGAAAACGGAGCACATGTCATCAATATGAGCTGGGGGGGACCGGAAAGCGCGTTCCTAATCCACGACGCGGTGCGCTATGCGGCTGCGAGTGGCCTTGTCCTCGTCAGTTCCGCTGGAAATAGCGGTGAATTCGGTCTGTCTTACCCTGCAGCCATGGACGAAACCATTGCCGTGGGGGCCACGGCGCCCCAGGACCGGATTGCCGGGTTCAGCAGCAGGGGAGTTCCGCTGGACCTGGTCGCGCCCGGTGCCGGCACACTCACAACGTGGCCAGGGCATGCGTACCGGCACGCCTCCGGCACGTCCTTCGCGGCGCCCCATATCTCGGGCCTGGCCGCGCTTATTCTCTCCCGTCGTCCTGAACTCACTGCCGAACAGGTTCGTTCGCTGCTCGTCGCGTCCGTGATCGACCTCGGGCCCAATGGTTGGGACAGCAGCGGCGGTGCCGGCCGCATCGATGCGGCGATACTGCTCGAAAAACTCACACGATGGGCCAATCCCCCCGTCGTGCACATCGACCATCCCCAGACGGACGACAGCGCCAGCCAGAACTTTGACATCGTCGCTCGGGCCACAGGTCCCAATGTTGTCACCTACGAACTTTCCTGGGGCCTGGGTGAAGATCCTCAATCCTGGCTCCGCCTCGCCGGTGGACCGTCAAGTCCGGACATCCGGCACTCCTGGACGCCGGGTACGCCGGCCGACACCTCCGCCATCGTGCGGCTGATGGCCCGGCTAACCGACGGCACGAACCTGGAAGATCGGGTTCGAATCGGCATCCGGCGTGCTTCACCGGTTATATCGAAGGCGTCTTTCTCACCCATACTCATAGGAAACCGCCAGACTTACCATGCCGTCTGGCACACCCGACGCCCCACAAGGGGCGCTCTGATCTACCGTTCGTCTACGACGACACGAGAAGACAGCCTTTTTTCGGACATTGTCTACACCCGTCACAGCGTCACCCTGCCCCCGGACCTCGCCCCGGGACCCCTGGTATACCGCATTATGGCACGGGATGCCGCCGGACAGGCCGCGTTTTCCGAACCGATGACATTTACGGTAAATCCGCTGCGTATCTCCGCCCGTGGTTTTGTTCAGGTCGATACGCTGCCCGATGGGTTTCTTGCGGACGAGGTCGCAGACTTTGACATGGACGGGCGACCCGAAATCGTACTGATGCCCTACGTTAGCGGCCGTCCTTACAACATGAACCGGATCATGGAACGTGACGACGACGGAAACTTCACAACCGTCTTCCAGACCACTGAGTCGTTTCTTCCCTGGGCTGTGGGTGATGCAAACAACGACGGCCGAACCGACCTACTCGGCATCAACTTTCCCCGCACCAGCATCGCGCGCCTCCGGCTCTTTGCAGGGACTCCCTTCCCTTCCGAAACCCTTCTGGACCAGTCTCCAGCCGAGGGCGGCGAAATCGTCGATATCGACGGCGACGGCAGAAACGAAATCGTAGCCCGGTCGGCACTCGCGCCGGGCATTCGGATACTGAAGAGTACGCCGGAAGGCGCTTTCGAGGAAACCGCCCTGCTCCCGAACCCGACCGAAGGCTTCAACTGGCCCGGTCCCCGATTTGTCATTGCGGATATGAACGACAATGGCCGGAAAGAAATCCTCTCCGGCGACGACGACGGAGACCTGTGGATCTACGAAGCCCGGCCGGGCGGCGGCTTCGTACAGACCTGGAAAATGGCGGGCAGTGACGGCACCAACACCCAATGGATAGGCGGCGGGGCCGATATTGACAATGACGGCGACGTGGAATTCGCCGTCGCCCGTGCGGAGGAAGACCGAAACGACGCGCTCAACGGTCGCTGGACCCTCGAGATCTACAGCTGGGACGGCCGCTCCACCTACGCTCTGGAGTGGTCGATTCGTGTCTCGGGCGTGATTTCAACGGGTAACGGCATAGCAACGGGCGATGTGGACGGCAACGGTATACCCGACCTGGCCGTCTGTCTGCGACCGGATCTATACCTCATTCGCGCCACGGGGCCGGATGCCTACGAGCCCTTCTGGCACGAAACCGTTTCGGTCACGCACCGTCCTCTCATTGCGGACCTGGACAAAGACGGTTATGCCGAGCTTCTCTACAACAGGGACGGCGCCGTGCGTCTGATGGAACGTACCGAGGCGGTTGTCACGAGGACCCTGCAGGTTGTTCAGGCCGACCCTCTGGGACCGGCCAGCGCCCGGCTCACCTGGGCGTATACAGGAGGTGCTGCCACCTATCGGATCCTTCGCGGCGTCAACGGGAGTACGCCCACTCTTCTTATTGACAACCTGACAGCCAATTCCCACACGGACACCGGCCTCGCTGAAAACCGAATCTATCGTTACGTTGTCGTTGCCACGTTGCCCAATGGCGACGAAATCCGCTCCGAGACGCACACCGTTCGCCCGAACCCGGCTCCGGAACTGAATCGCGTCGAAGTCCTCCACGCGCACAGCCTCTCACTTACATTCAATGAGCCGATGGCAGCCGAAACGGCCGATCCACACGGATATACCGTCGCACCTACCCTGGGTCGCCCGACCTCCGGGATTCTGGACCGCACGAGCCAGCGCGTCCTCTTATCGTTTTCGATACCCTTTGGCGCCGGTCGTGCGTACAGCCTTACCCTTTCCATGGCCGCAGACTCGTCGGGCGTCCCCCTTGCACCCGGGTATACCAGCATTACCTTTGTGACCGGTCAGACAGGTTTCACAGCCGCGGGCAACGCCGACTTCAGCGGAAACGGCCGGGTCGACTTTTCGGATTTTCTGCTTTTTGCCCTCGCTTTCGGATCCAACGATCCCCGGTTCGATCTGGACAACGATGGTGAAGTCGCCTTCTCGGACTTCTGGCGGTTTGCTCTCCTGTTCGGCAGCACGGCATAGGCTGCAGGAGCACGGCGGAACGTCCCGGCCTTTCGATTCTTGCTACCGTTGCCTGTCGTGTTGCTCTCGTACAGACAAAAAGAAACGCCGTTCATTCCGAACGGCGTTTCCTGGCTGGTCTCAAGTCTCACCCCGTCGTCGCTTTATCCTTTCGAATATCCAGACAAGGGCAAATCCGCCGAAAAGGACACACTTTACCCAGACTGCCTCCTCCCATATCCCTTCGCTCGCATATTTTATCACGACGTGATACGAAATTGCGATAAGGCCAGTAAAAACCAGCCAAGCCGGTTGCCTGTAAAATACCATGAAGGGTATTATCCAGATGGCATACCATGGGTGCAATGTCGGCGTGATTAACAAGAAGGTGCCGACAAGGAAGAATCCGACCTGAATCGGCGGCATCCGGCTGAACGTGAGTAGAATCACCGCCCCGGCAAACACAACGGCGATGACCGTTCGCGCCCAAAACGGATTTCCCAATAGATGGCTCAGGATGTCGAAGACCGGCGCGTTGAAGCTCCAGTGCTCGGCATATATGAGCAACCCTGCAAACAGGTTTTCTCCCGCTTCCAGGTATGGCAGGTACCCACCGGCCACTAGCGCCGCGAAGATCACAACCGGCCAGACGGTCTGTGGCCTGAAGCCGGCCGGGAGCCGCCCTTCATATCTACGGGCGGTTCTCCCGCAGATCCACCGCCAAAAGACCGGTAACAGACAAATGGCAAAGAACTTGCTCAAACAGGAGAGGGCCAGCGCGGCGAACGCCCTCCCGTAACCCCCAACTTGAAGATACAGGAAAGCAAACACCACGAAGGCCACGCCCAGCGCGTCTATATGGCCGTTACCCGCCACCTCTACCAGTAACAGGGGATGCCAGAGGTAAATGAGCAATTGCCCCGGATGCTGATCGTAAAGCCGGATCAAACCCAGCAGGAACCACGCCGTTAACAGATCGAAAAGGACCAGGGCTGTTTTTATTGTCCAGATCGACGGATACACAAGATAACATATTCGAAAAAATATCTGCCCAAGCGGTGGATAGATGGTAGGCACATCCGGATGGTTCACTTCGGGGAACACCTCATCGTCTCTCAGATGGGCGAGTTCCTCAGAAGCCGGTGGAAACGCGTAAGGATTGATCCCTGCAGCCTGGACACGCCCGTCCCAGAGGTACCTATACACGTCATCCGAAAGGCCGGGTGGCGAAAAGAGTAAGATGACACGGAATAATATACCAAACAGCACCACAGTCTTTAGAGACGCTGTCGTACAATGCCAGACGGCCACCATGTAGATAATCATCCACGCGGCGAATAGCCCAAAAAAAAGTGGCATCCGGTAACGAACTTCGCCCAGTGCCAGCATTCCGATTGCACACAGTCCGATCAGGACTCCAGAAATCAAAAACCTGCGTTGCCCTTCCTCCATAATTGCACCCTTTTAAGGGTGTGTTGCTAACGGCGGACTGAAACAACCCTCGCCCGTCGCCGCATGACCTCATCCGGAACGATATCTCGAATTGCATTTCGACTATCCCGGTCCAGCGCCCAGTAGTCCTCGATCAGATATCGCCTGCCGTTCTCGTCCGTTACCGTGATGGACGGCGGTTCCGAACCATCCAGCGCTTCACGGTCCTGCGTACGGAACACCATTTCTCCATCTTTCGTAAGCACGGTCCATACACCGCCCGTCCCATCAGGTGCCATCGAACGTATTTCTCGAATTCCGGGAATAAAATAGGCGTCTTTCAACGCCGCATCCAACAATTTCCGAGACGTCCCGTCCAGCGTGCCGGGGTCTTCAATCAGAAAGATCTCGTGGCCGTCGTCTCCCAATAATCCCACGAAATGGTGCGGATTGCTTTTAGGGAACGCCCTGGCGACCCTGGCCACCGGTTGAACATCATCCCCAATGACCGCGTTTATCGTGTTCTTGCGCTGCATCAACCGAATCTTCATCGTGTCCATTTCCCAACGTGTCGGTTCGAACGTGCATGTGCGATCGACCGTCGGGATCCCCAGTTTCCTTAGCAACCACCCGGTTCCTTCCCGTGTACAGCAACCCGAAACGACCACTTAACGGGCGGTGCGGCGGTGCGGGTCCCGCCGGAGCACAATCTCTCCGCGCCTGAAAGCCCGTACCGTTCCGGTAGATTCCGAAACCGCCACCGCGATGGCTTTGGTGTTCTTGGTTACCGCCGCTGCCGCAACATGGCGTGCCCCCAACCCCTTCGGTAGTGCGAGCCCCTTCACATCGGAGGTGATATACCGACACCCCGAACGGATGACCCCGTCCTCCTGGACGATGAAAGCGCCGTCCATTAAAGCAACCTCTTTCACGCCTTCCCGGTTGTCGGGATCGCAGATGTTCCGCTCCCGTCTTGAATATCCACGGAACGGATCATACGTCATCACCCGGGAATTTGCCAGCACGCGGTCCGAATCGCCAAGGACAAAGAGGGTGCCAACCTGTTCTCCTTCCCGGCCCTCCCGTCCGATGTCAAGGGCGATATCCAGGACTGCTTTGACCACTTCAATCGACAGATCGCCGGCCAGCATGGCCAGGCTTTCCGGATCGAAGCCCTCGAATTCCCAGCGCGTGTCGACCGTCATCAGCGTGTCCACGCCGCCTTGATCCATAACATTTGTAAGGCAGATCAGCCGGCTGCCCTTATCGACGTGACCGCCCTCCATGCCCAGAATAATGCCCTGTCGTACCCGTTCGAAATTGGAAACATTGTCAAGGTCAAAATCAGACCTCACCCTGCGGATGCCCGCCGCCTCTATCCCTTGAAGGAACCGGTTGCGGCGGGTGACCAGCAGCACCGGACAGACCTCATTGAGAGCTTGCACTGCCGTCCGGTTCACGCCGGAATCAGCCACGAGTAACACGAGGTCGGCGCCAATCTCGCCGGACAGTTTAGCGGCCGTCTTCAATAGGGCGTGGGCTTTGGATCGATCTTGTTTTGCCATCGGATGTCGATCTTCCGTCGATGAATTCGTGTTCTGTCCCTGAAATAGATCGCCGAAATTCGGCCGACGAGTCGCCCGGCTCGCAAGGCGTCTGGGCGAGACGGGATCAACCGGCCTGCCTGTGCGTGCTGACACACGCACGCAGACAGGCGGATGAATGGTGACATATTTCCAGGACAGAACACGAGGGTAGAAAAGAAAACGGGAGGGTGAGATCCAATAGAGAATGTCGAACAGCCCGGAAACAGCGTCATTCTCGACCTGCCTCCGCAGAGACACCGGGCGTGTACTATCTCCGGGACGAAAATCGACGTTTTCTTCCGTACGTTACCGGTTCTTCGTTTTGTTTCTTCGTCACGCCTTTATCTGAAGCCGTCCTCGGCGTCTCTGCGATCGAGAGAAAATCAGGCGGAATCTCCCTTGCAAGAATCGTGGGTCCACAGTCGAAAAATTGAATACCGTCCGCGGCGGCATGACGTGCCTCCACCTGGATTACAGCACCGGGCTCCTGCCTGTGTCCAGCCAGCCTCTGCGCCACGCCCGCTTCGAACGAGAGGTGTACATACTGCCTGTCTACCGGCTTCAACCCTGATTTGAGAATTTCGTCCACTTCCGCGACACTTGAGCCCTTATAGAGGGTTTCAGGTGGTTCCACTGGATCGATTCCCAGTTCCATGGCAAAGCTATGCCCATAGCGCGCCCGAATTCGCCCCTCGACAATCTCAAACCGTTTTTTTTCGGCTTCATAAACCAGTGCTTCGACATCTCCGGCTTCGATATCTTCATCCTGTTTCTTCAGTGCGGATAACACCGCGTCGAAATCCGCATAGCCGTACCCGTCGACTTCAATGCCGAACTCTTCCGGCCGATGCCGAAGCATTAGAGACAGCAGCTTGGATACCCTCACTGGTGATCGGTGACCTTCCATATCCATCCCTCGAAATGACATTTCCATTGATTCGACCCGTTATCGTTTACGGTCGCTGTCGGGAAGGCCGGCCGCTTGCCCTCCCGATGCGACTTCCTGAACGCTTGCAGTCAAAAAGGCTCGTCGCGATAGGTCTCAGCTTCTTCAAATCGCAGATACTCGCCCAGGAACGTGAGATATACGCTGCCTGTCGGGCCGTTGCGCTGCTTGCCGATAATGATCTCAGCCTTCCCCTGCTGTGGATTGCCCTCTTCGTCCGGTATGCCGTACACTTCCGGCCGATACAGAAACGCGACGACGTCCGAGTCCTGCTCTATGCTGCCGCTTTCGCGCAGATCGGAAAGCTGCGGCCGTTTGTCGGTCCTGGACTCAACGGCACGTGACAGCTGTGCACATGCAACGACGGGCAGATCCAGCTCCTTGGCCAAAGCCTTCAGCGAGCGTGAAATGCGCGCGATTTCCTGTTCCCGGTTGTCGATTCGCTCGGAGATCGTCATCAGCTGCAGGTAATCCACAACGATCAGGCCGATGCTGTGCTCGATCTTCGCGCGCCGGGCCTTAGCCCGCAATTCCAGAATGGAGATGCCTGGCGTGTCGTCAATAAAAAAGGGCGCCTCCGACAACTTCCCGGTCCAGGTCGCCAGCCGCTGCCATTCCTCCTCTGACAGCCTTCCTGTACGCAATCGGTGCGAAGACACACGGGCTTCGGCACAAAGCAACCGTTGCGCTAACTGCTGCATACTCATTTCCAGAGAGAAATAGAGTACCGGCGTTTTGCCCTTTACGGCGGCGTTGCGCGCCATGCACAGCGTCAGCGCGGTCTTTCCCATCGCCGGACGGGAGGCAATTACAATAAAGTCCGACGGCTGCATCCCGGCGGTTATTTCATCGAGATCAGGATATCCGGTGGTAACGCCCGACAGCGCGCCGCCCTGCTTTTGGGCCTTTTCAATCAGCTCAAGTGTCTCGTGCAGTTTGGACTCAAGCGAGACGACACCCTGTCCGAGTTCGCCCTCGGCGATCCGGAATACCCGTTGCTCCGCACGGTCGATCACCTCTCGAACATCTTCCGCGTCGTCGAAGCACTCGGTCATCGTCTGTGTGGAAGCGTCGATTAACCTGCGGCGCTGAGCGCGTTCGAGCACGATTTTGGCATGGTATTCCGCGTTTGCGCTGGTCGCCATTTCGCCACCCAGGCCTGCAACAAAGGCGTACCCGCCCACATCTTCAAATTGCCCGCGGCGTTTCAACTCCTCCACAACCGTCACCTCATCCACCGGCAGTCCCCGCTCGAATAGTGAGAGTACGGCCGCGTAGACCTTGCGGTTTGCCGTATGGTAAAACGCCGTCTCATCACCCAGGACCTCAATCACACGACTGATGGCCGCGTTGTCAATAAACATGGCACCCAGCACTGCCCGTTCAACCTCCAGCGCCTGGGGCTGAGGACGATCTGCGGATGTCTGTGCGCTTCTAGGTTGAGAAGCCATGGGATCACAATCCAAGAGGGGTCTGGTTCCGACCCCGGGTACCAGGACACCCGGGTGTCCCTAACCGGCCGCGCCGTCATACACTCGTCTCAGAAGCTGCAAATCCTGCCAGGCGGGGCGCTTCCATTGCTGGTTTCGTAGGAGTGCGGCAGGATGATAGGTGGGTATCAGATGAATACCGCGGTAGGAAAAGAGCCTCCCCCTCAGCCTGCCCATCGTTTCATCCGTATCCAACAGCGTCTGCGCGGCGAATAGACCCAACGCGCAGATTATAACCGGCTGTATATGCTCAATCTGCCGTTCCAGATAGGGCTTGCAGGTATCCACTTCTTCCCGCTGGGGGTCTCGGTTTCCCGGCGGCCTGCATTTAATCACATTGGCGATATAGACCTCGTCGCGCTGAAAGCCGATTGCCTCGATCATGCGCGTCAGCAACGCCCCCGCAGACCCCACAAAAGGCAGCCCCTTCCTGTCTTCATCCGCGCCGGGAGCCTCCCCGATAAACATCAGGTCTGCATTCGGGTTGCCACTGCCAAAGACAACGGTGTGCCGTCCCTCCGAAAGCCCGCACTTGCGGCAGTCGCGTATGGACGCCTCAAAATCGGCAAGCCGTGCGCCTGTGTCCGTGCCCGTCAATTTAAACTCGGTCAGCCCAAATTCGGCCTGGGTCTGAACGAATGTCCGCACCGCTTCCAGCGTCTCTTTCGCCTCGACATTTACGTCCACCGATTTTTTACCCAATTTAGAATTCGGTCTGCAACCTCGAGCTTGGACATTTTTGGCAATGGTTCAACCTCACCGTCCGCGTCGATCAGCGTGACCACATTGGTGTCGACACCGAATCCGGCGCCCGCCACATTCAAATCGTTCAAGGCAATCAGGTCCAGGTGTTTCTCTTCCAGTTTCTTTCGTGCGTTAGACAGACCATTTTCCGTTTCCATCGCAAATCCGACCACAACCCGATCTCTCTTTCGTGCTCCCAATTCCGCCAAGAAATCGTGGTTTGAGACCAGATCCAAAGTCAGCCCTTTGGCTCTTTTCTTGATTTTTCTCTCAGAGACAACGCGCGGTCTGAAGTCCAACACGGCCGCCGTCATCACCAGCGCATCCGCCAGTTCAAATGCCGATTCGGTCGCTGCGCGCATTTCAGACACCGTTCTTACTTGAATCAGGTCTACTCCCACGGGCGGATCCAGAACGCCCGGACCACTCACCAGTACCACCTCCGCACCCCGCTGCCGGGCACGGCGCGCCACCGCGTAACCCATCTTACCCGTGGATCGATTTGTGATAAAGCGAACCGGGTCGATATCTTCTTCGGTCCGTCCACCCGTCACCACAATCCTTCTGCCCGAAAGATCTCCGGATTTCGCCGCCGTGGATACGACCTCCGAAACGATTCGTTCCGGATCCGCAAGCCGCCCCATTCCGCTACGGCCCGATGCAAGCGCTCCCTCTTCCGGGCCAATCAGGCGATACCCCATATCGGCAAGTCGCCGAAGATTGCGGTATAACGCGGGATGTCGGTACATTGCCGTTTCCATTGCCGGCGCCAGCATCACGGATGCCTCACTGGAAAGCACCGTGCACGTAAGCAGATCGTCCGCCAGGCCGTTGGCCATCTTGCCAATCACGTTGGCCGTCGCCGGAGCAATGAGAATCCGGTCGGGCCATTCGCCCAACGTGACGTGGATCACCTCCGGATCACCCGTCTCGGGGAAAAGGTGGGTGTATACACGGTGGCCGGAGAGCGCTTCAAACGTCAACGGACGTATGAAGCGCTGTGCGGCGGCGGTCATCATCACCCGCACTTCGGCGCCCTCACGCTGCAGACCGCGAAGCACTTCGACGCCCTTGTAGGCGGCAATCCCGCCGCTAATTCCCAGAAGGACCCTCATTTTTCCTGCCATTGGCATCCTTTGCTTCCGTTTCCTCATCGGCCTCGTACGAAACCCGTACTTTGCCCGTCGACAGACGATCAAGCGACAGCGTCGTGGGCTTTTCCGCCTCTCCTGAAACGTCTCTCGCCATCCGCGCCTGGTTAATCCGGCGGGACTCTCTCGATGCGGCGTTGACGGCCTCGTATGGATTCACTTCGTCGTTGCTGATCTCTTCCAGAAAGAAAATCCGGGGCATATGTGTATTGACCTCCTTTTTTCGGCGTGCGCTGTTTGTGGTCGGCGTCGAATTCGTGTACGTTCACCTGCTCAAGACGATCTGACTGCCCAATGCAATGGCGTTTTACGGGGCATCCCCGCGCCCAAATTCAACGAGAAGATCGGGCTGTCTCCACGGCCTGCGCCGCTCGACACGAATCAGTTCCTGAACGTCGGCGATGGCGTGGTCCAAATCTGAATTGACGATGAGATAGTCAAACTCCACGGCTTTCGCAAGTTCGCTCCGTGCATCCTCCAACCTGCGTGTCAACGCATTAGCCGCTTCGGTCTGACGCCCTCCCAGGCGATGTTCAAGCATCTTAACGGATGGCGGCAGTACGAATACGCTCACGCACCGTTCCCTGAGTTTGCGCTTCCACGCCGCCGTACCCTGTACGTCTACCACCAGCAACAACACCCCGCCGTTCCCAAGGGCACGCGCAATTGCCTCGAACGTAGCGCCATAAAGAAAGCCATAAACTTCCGCCGATTCAAAAAACCATCCCTGCTTCAACTTCGATCGAAACTCCTCCTCCGAAACGAAATGGTAGTCCACTCCGTCCGTCTCGTCGTGTCGCTTCGCGCGGGTGGTGGTGGTCACGCATCGCCGCAGGGTGTTGTCACTTGCCAGAAGTCCCTGGCTGATTGATGTTTTGCCTGCCCCCGCGGGACCGGACAGCACCACGGCGAACGACGCGGGATCGCGATCGAGTTGCCTTCGAATGGTCTCAATTCCGAACGATCTTTCCATCTGTGGAACCGATCAGAATGTTATTCTATGTTCTGCACCTGCTCTCTGAGCTTCTCGATCTCTTCCTTGATCTCGACCACCAGATGCGCAATCTCCACGTCGCCGGCTTTGGACCCGATTGTATTCGCTTCCCGGAGCATCTCCTGGAGCAGAAAATTCAGACGCCGGCCTGTTGGCTCGCCTCGATCGAGTGTCTTAAGGAACGCTGTGTTGTGGCTGTGGAAGCGGACCGTTTCCTCGGTAATGTCGGTTCGTTCCGCGAGCAGGGCAATTTCCGTGAGAAGGCGGTTCTGGTCGACCTGTTCTTGGGCGATCAGGCCCCGGAGTTTCTCGCTGAGCTTCGCATGCGCGTACGCGACGTGGGTGGGCGCCAACTTCTGGATCTGTCCGATCAGTTCCTCAAGGTGATGAACGCGCTGGACGAAATCCGCAGCCAGCCTTCCGCCCTCTCTGGATCGCATCGACTGGCACTGGGCCACGGCCTGTTCACAGGCAGGCTTGACGACCTTCCAGACGGCTTCCACATCCGGCGCCCTGGATTCGAATTCGAAAACATTGGGCATCAGCGCCACCTGCATGGGATCGGGTGATTCCGAAAGCCCCAGATGCAGTTGAAGCCGCGCAAGCCCGTTCCGATACCCCTCGACGACCCGCTCGTTCAGAACCGGAATGCCCTGTTCAACCGCTTCACCGCTCAGGTTCAGCGAGACGCGGATGTGGCCCCGGGAGAAAACAGAAAGCACGAGGTTCTTGATTTTGGGTTCCAGGGCCGATAGCGGCCCTGGTAGATGGACGGAAACCTCCCCGTAACGCCCATTGACCGACTTCACCTCCACCGTTGCGCGATAGCCGTCCGTTTCCGCCTCTCCCCGTCCAAAACCCGTCATGCTGACAACCATGCATTCTCCCGTCTTTACGCCGCACGAAGGGTTAAAATTCCGAAACTTATAAATGTAGCACATTCAGCGGAGCTTGTCAACCGGCAAACCGCGGTGTCGTTTCCGAAAATTCGGATTGCTCACGGAAAGGCGCCGGCGTATATTTCGGAATACACCCGATCTTGTGTCGGTCAGCGCCCGCCTAACACGCACTGAAAGGGACCAAGATGTACGATAGATGTCGTTGTACAGTGTTTTTTGTCTGCGCCCTATGGCTGTGTCTGAGCCGGGCCCTCACGTCGCCGGTCTATGCCGCGGGGAAGGATCTGGTGAAAACCGAGGTTCATCAGGTCGGGCGGGATTCGGAAGATCAATATATCGTTTTTCTGCGACACAGCCAGACGAGACGACTTCTGCCCATCTGGATCGGTCCCTGTGAAGCGATGGCGATCTGGCGCAAACTGCACAACGAGACGTTTCCCCGTCCGTTCACGCACGATCTGTTCCACAATGTCATGGAGGAGGCTGGGCTTCGTCTTCAATCCATCGTGATAGACGAACTCCGCCCACTGGAAGATGGGGTGCTGAGGAGTACGTATTTTGCGGTTCTAACCCTGCAAAATCCCAATGGAACAACCTTCAAAGTGGACGCTCGTCCAAGTGATTCAATGGCGTTGGCCGTCCGAATGGGGCTTCCAGTTCTTGTGGTACGGGACATTCTTGAAAGCCACGGCATTCCAGAAGAGGAGGCGCCTCCAAGACCGGCAGCGCCCCGCAAGACGCCCAGATTCTTCTGATCGACGGTGGTAGAATGTCCAGCTTCACGCCGGTACATTTCAACCTCCAGCCAATTCGACCCCACACTTTCAATGCGTCAATAACAAGCAATTGTCTTTTCCCGGGGGTATCACGACACGACATCGAAGTCGTGTACATCCTCTCCTGCCTCGGTGGAGAGAATATCGAGCGCTGTGGACGCTCCCTGACCGGCGGAAATTATAGCCTGGGTCTTGCGAAGGCGCGTACTCCAACCCACTACATATAACCCTTCAACGGCCGTGCGCCCATCCCGGTCGCATACCAACCCGTCCGGGCCTCTCTCCAGCCCGATATTAACGCCCAGTTTCACATTGGTTCCCGCGGCCAGGATCAGATAATTCCCTTCGTGGGTGGCGCCGTCCTCCGTGGTCACCGTAAATCCGTTGTGGGTCTTTTCGACAGCGGCCACCTGCACATCCTCGATGCGTGCTCCCCGGGCCTTCACCTGATCCCGGGAGATTCGCTGGAAATCGCTTCCGGCCAACTCGGGAATCCCCAGGTAATTGTAAAGCATGGCCTTATGCATGGGCGTTGCATCCTGCCCGAATACCGTCACTTCCATCCCGTTTTTGGCCAGAAACAGGGCCGCGCTCAGGCCACCTGGCCCATCTCCTACCACCAATACCGATGCCATCACATCCTCCTGTCGGGGCTTTAAGGTTTAGGTTGCTCCGCAGTTGACACCCTCCGGTTACTCACGACGAATCCTGCAACAATGCATCCAGTTGGGAAACGGACGTTATCGGTGCGGAACAGACGGAATCTCTGCATACGTAAGCGGTGGGTTTGCCATCCACAGCCGTCTTGCCGGAAAGAAGTGGAATACGCCGTGACAAATCCCCCGTCTTCTCTGGATCCGCAAGCACAATCACCCGATTGGGAAGCAGGCGCCTATTTGCCGCCTTCAGAAGAGTTTTCGTGGCTGCGTCGTCCGGTTCGCCGACCAATACGACCTCCACCGGACGCCGGGAGAAGAAATCAAGTCCGCAGAGCATCTGACCGAAACCGGACGGCATCTCGCGGAGCATCGGTTCGAACAGCTTCAGCGTTTGCTCCGCCTTCTTCCACAGATCCGGCCGATCCAGAATCGTACCCAGGCGCATTAAAAGCATCACGGCCATCGAATTTCCGGACGGGATCGCGTTGTCGTAGGGATTCTTGGAACGGACGATCAGTTCCTCGTTCGACTTACCGGTAAAAAAGAAACCACCCTCTTCAGGATCCCAGAACTCGTCGAGCATCGTCTCCATGAGAGTCTCCGCCGCATCCAGCCAGGCCGGATCGAAGGAGGTCTCGTAAAGGTCGAGCAGACCGCAGCAGAAAAAGGCGTAATCGTCGTGGTATCCTACGAAACGGGCTCGTCCGTCCTTGTACGCATGCAGCAGACGCCCCGATTCCGTCAGCATATGTTGAAGTATGAACCCGGCCGCGTTTTGCGCCGTTTCCAGATACCGGGATCTTCCGAGAACCTGATAAGCACGCGCAAATGCCGAGATCATGAGACCGTTCCAGTTTACCTGGATTTTCTCATCCCGATCCGGCTTGATCCTGCCGTTCCGAACGCCCGCCAACACCTCCCGTCCGCGCCGAGTCGCGGCTTGCAGCGCCGTCAGATCCACATCAAGGAACCGGGCTAATTCCGGTGCCGCCACCGGTATATTCAAAATACTCTTGCCGTGTTCAAAATTGCCCTCCGGCCTCACATCGTATTGCCGGCAAAACAGCGGCCCGTCCTCTTCACCCAACAATGCGTACACCTCCTCCTGATCCCAGACGAAAAATTTCCCCTCCTTCCCTTCGCTGTCCGCGTCCTGAGTAGAATAGAACCCGCCCTGCGGATCGGTCATCTCACGCATCACGTAGCCCAGCGTTTCCTGTACAACCTGTTGGAGCAGTGGTTCTCCGGTAAGTTGAAAAGCGTCCAGATAGACCCCTGTCAACAGGGCGTTATCGTAAAGCATCTTCTCGAAGTGCGGGACCAGCCAGCGATGGTCAACCGAGTACCGATGAAACCCGCCTCCCAGGTGATCGTATATCCCGCCGTGTGCCATCTTCCGCAGCGTCAGCAGTATCATATCCAGTGCATTGCGATTTCCGGTTTTCTCGAATTCTCGCAGAAAAACCGATAGATTCATGCTGCTTGGAAACTTCGGCTGCGATCCGAATCCTCCATTTTCCGCATCAAAATTGCGAGCAATCTGCGCAAACCCGTTGGAAAACAGCGCCCCGGTCAATTCTCCATCCAGGTTTCGCAATTCGGACAGCCGTTTCAATCCTGCCATCAGCCGATCGGCCGCCTCTCCTACTTTGTTCCTGTTTTCGCGGTAATGCCTGGCCACGGAACGCAGCAGGTCGGGAAATCCCGGTCGACCATATCTGCTGTCGGGTGGGAAATAGGTGCCGCCGTAGAACGGCGTTCCTTCGGGTGTCAGAAACACGCTCATCGGCCACCCGCCGGCGCCTGTCATAATCTGAACCGCATTCATATAGATTTCATCCACATCGGGCCGTTCTTCGCGGTCAACCTTAACGTTTATGAAGAACCGATTCATCACGTCTGCAATGGTCTCATTCTCGAACGACTCCCTTTCCATTACATGGCACCAGTGGCAGGCCGAATAACCGACGCTCAGGAAAATGGGACGATCCGATTCTCTCGCCAGATCAAAGGCTTCGTCGCCCCACGGATACCAGTCCACAGGGTTGTGCGCATGTTGCAACAGATAGGGGCTCGTTTCGTGTAGCAACCGATTTGTAAATCGTGGCTTTTTCATTGAGCGGTCCGGAGTCTCAATTCCCTTGATGCTGATTGAATGCCTGGGTGGGTTTCCCTGCGCACTGACACTTTCTGCGTGTATTGGGAGGGGGAGTCACGACCGGCGCCCCCCCCCCCGATGCCGAGCGAAAACCGAACGAGGCTCCATGCCGGCGCCTCAGTGAAAACACAACAATGTGGCTGCTGACCGTCCGGGGTTCATTCTCTGCAACCAGGTCGAGTTCCACGCGCCCCACCGGTCGGACCAGGTAAAAATCTCGCCTGTGGGCCGGGTCCGTACAAATCGTTCACCAGGCAAGACCGCTTCCAGTACGAAATTGCCTAGCGTGCATGCTTCGTTACGAGGAACCCGGATCTCGATCCGATTCTCCATGCGCATATGCCCAAGGCATCGGGCGGGCAACTCCATCCGGATCGGCGCGTAGTCGTTCGCGGGAGGCAGGTTGCCAACCGGCTCACCATTGAGGAAAACCTGCTTATCCGGACGCAAAGCATGCCATCCGCAGAACCTCAAGGTGGCGCGACGAATGTGGTTCAAGTCGTCGTATATCAAATGTGCATCGGGGGGGTGTTCCATTTTTTCGAACGCCGAAAGGTCTCCGGGGCGATGCCACGCAAGTCGGGTCTCCACACCTCTATTCAGATGATGCCATGCCGCTTCGACCGAGATTGGGTTGACATGGACAACAAACCATCCTGGCGCCGTATTCTCAAGATAGCCCGGCCAGCAGGCCAGGACGTCCTGTGGATACGGTAACAGGTTTTGCACCCGATCCAGCGGCGTTGGAATCTCACCGGAGAGGCCGATGGACGCACACATACATTGCAGAACGGGTCGTCCGTCCGTCCGGTGAAGCAACACGCTCTGGTTGTGGGTATGTCCACAAAAAAAGGCGTCTACCGGATGTTTCCCCAGAATTTCCGGAATATCGAGATGAAAATCTATTTCGGAAAAAAAGGCCCTTGCAACCGGCCAGACAGGATGGTGTCCAAACAGAAAGGTACGATCTATTCCCGCAGCCTCCCGCCCTTCCAACGTAAGCTCCAACCACTCCCGCTGGGCACCCCGCCTCTTCCACGTGGGCGTGTCGAGGAAAACCAGCCGGCAACCGGCAACATCCAGGAAGAAATAACGTTCTCGGGGTGTCCTGCCGAGCCAACGGGCGAGATATGGCCGAACGACGCCGTCGAATGCTTCAACTCGATCCCTGTTTCCACACGCGAATAACAGCGGAATCCCATATCCTTCGAAAAAATCCAGTCCTTCCTTAATCTCGTCAATGGAGAGTTCGACGTCCTGGTGCCCCTCCACCAGATCTCCGGTGATGACCACAAAAGCCGGCGACATTTCCTTTAGTGACGCCATCATTGGCATAAGAACATAATGCACGCTCTCGAGGTACTGGTCGACCTGCAATGGTCGAAACGAACCGCCGGTTTCACCTGCTTGCCGACCGAACTTTGGATGCAAAAAGTGCGTGTCGCCCACCACGGCAAAGGTGAACGGTTTTTCAAACCGTCCGCCGACATCCAGGAAATTCATTCGCCCTCTTTTCTTCAGGCTCTATACCGGCTGCGTTTCCGAAATACGCACCCGCGGAAAAACGAGCGGTTGACGGCGTGTTTCAGTCGTCCAATGGCCGCGGTTGAACTGGCCCCGCTTCCTTCGTGCGTCCTGCGGCCCCGTAGCAAGTTCAAGTACCGGGCGTGTGCAGGAGTAGGGGAAGACCGGTGGGGAATAAACATCCCCCGGTCTGCCTTGGAGGGGCGAGTCCGCAAGCGAGAATCGGGTTCTGGTCGCGGCGAAATGCTCCCGCAATCAATCAAAGTAAATGGCGCCCCGGAATCTGTCAACCGGAAAATTCGCATTCTCGCGGGTGTCGGCGGCTCAACAAGATATGGCGAACCCGCCGCGGGGAGCCGCCATATCATCGCATCGTGGTCCTTGACGATCACGTCATACCCCGCCGCCCCGCCGCCCGCCGCCTCCGCGTCCACGTTGAAACCCTCGCCGCATCCTCTCCAGATAACCATCCAGAACCTTATCCTGACTGTCGTCCAGCACCACTTTGACCTTATCGAACATTGTGCTCCGAAGCCGCCCGAGTTTCTCCGAAATTTGCTGTCTATCGGCCCCATCCTGCATCTCTTTTTCCAATTCGCCCCGCTTGCCGTGAATCTCCTTGAGTGCGTTCCGGATCTCGAGCAGCTGATTGTCTTTCAACGCTATCCTGCCGTCAAAAGCCAGAAAACTCAGCGTCTGCTCTACGGGCAACATCATTCTGAGCCGCGCCGCGCCCCCGCGTCTTCCCCGTCCGCGCCCGCCCCCGCCGTCGGGCTGTGCCGCCGCCTCGATGGCAAATCCCAACACAATACAGGTGATGAGCGCGAGTCTCATGATCCTTTCACTCCGTTTCATCGAAACCTCCCTTTTTATAAAAACCGCCCGTCGTTTGGGCCGGACATAAAACCGCCCGGATTCGCAGTCTTCGGTAATTTCATTAGACAGTCGGAATCCAGGCGGCGTTCCATGATGGAATGCTGTTTTCCGGATTAGAAGACAACCTGGGAAACGGCCTTCGAAATTAACACAACCGAAACGGATGTCATCCCGATGAGTCCCATGCCACAGTAATATCCGGCCAGCAGAATGGGCGCGTATGCACGCCACTTGGATTCGCCGAAACGCTTGGCGAAGTAGAAGCGTCCAAGAAGCGCGCCGGCAAACTGCAGAATTACAAAATGGGGCCACGTGGCAAGTGAGCCCACAAAACCGAAAAAGAACAGTGTCGGCGCCTTCAATACGGCGAGAATCAGATACATGAGACCACCCACCGCGAATCCCGCGCCGATGATTTCCGGCTTGATGATATCCTTTAGGAGTTCGACCCCGACCGTCCCCTGTCCTTCGAGATCCGGCATCGTCGACTTCAACCACATTGTCGTCATCGTGGCGTCGTACGGCCAGAACGTCTGCACATAGTAATAGCTGGACGAAGGTATGGGCCCCAGTCGCCAGATGAATTCCCAGAAAATAAAGCTGAAAATGAAGATCACGACCATGGTCACGGCGGTCAATTTCACGTAACTGACAAACTTCGTCTTTGTCAATTCCATCTGCTTATAGATCGGCACGGCCAGCCCGTGGTCGTGCAGAGGAAGTGGCGCAAACCAGACCGCCACACCCTTGTATCCTGACAGAAGAATCCCCGCTTCACGCAAATAGGGAATACTCGCCCCGTATGGGCTTCCAGTCAGGCCAATCATTCGGGCGCCGATATAAGACGAAATCGGCGTATAGATGAGTCCGAAGAACACAACCCAACCCCAATGGAATTCCGGAACCAGCATCTGGCATAGCACGATAAAGCCGAGCGTGGCGGCGCCCCAGAACAGAATCGGGTATATCATCTTCATATCCGAGCGGCCTTCCGGCAGGTCCTCGAGGTCGATACCCGATGTATGATGCCCTGTCTGCTGTTTCTGACGACGTTGTTCCATAAGCACCCGAAATACCTGGTAGAATCCGGTGAACGCGATTATAAACGAAGTGCCGATACCAAAACTCAACCAGAAGTCGAACTGGTTGGAGATTGAAGTCGGGATCGCCGTCATGCCCGCAGACCAGCGGTCCAGGATTTCGTATTTGTAAAGAAACGGGTTGACAACGAGGTTTCCCAGTACGGCGCCGGCAAACGACCCGATAACCACCCAGAACGGCAGTACGAAACCGACAATTAGATGGCCCAGGTCGGTTGCGATTCCAAACAGCGCCGCCGGCAAGAGGGTTTTGATTTGCTCCGTAAAATCGATCCAGGGTATGGGCAGAATCTGGACCGTATCGGTCAGGAATATGCTGGAAAGCGTGGGCACAACAACGTAGAGCAGACCCCAGACAAGGCCGATGCACGCGCCGGTACTGAAAACCCGCCACCTCCAGCCCTCCTGCTTGGCCGACGTCTCGGCCAGCGCGGTGGCGCCGCGGGCCTGGACCGGCGCCAGTGGAAACGGCAACCGTTCGATATCGCTCGTAATGCGAAACATCACGTATCCCAGCGAAAGTCTCGCGGTATTGCTTAACAGGGTTAACGCAAGGAGGATGCCAATCGGCTTCAACCACGCGGTGTGCAAAAACGTCCGTTCGGCGTAGATTTCCGGATGCTCGCTGATCCTGGGTACCACCCAGTCCGGGATGAAATCCGCGAGTCCCCTCGCCGCCGGGGATTGGATTAAGTATTGATCCCAGATCAGTCCGCCGAACGGCCCCCCATACACCAGCGCCGCACTGCCCAGTCTCACCCCTACCCCCAGCAATCCACCCGCCACCCAGTAGATCACCAGGACCTCCTGCGTCTTCAGACGCACGAAGGACCGCTTGGCAATCTCCAGAAAGAGGATGATGGTCACCCATTCGGACGCACCCGCCATGTTCTGGCCGGTGACCAGCCCAAGGTAGATCGCGCCGGGCAGCATCACCAGACCCACAAATAGCGTCGCCCACAGGGTTTTCATATTGAAACCATCTTCAAACGGCGCATCCACCGGCATGATATTTTCGTACTGTTCCTGCTCTTCTATATTGTCCTTGGGTTCAATTGCCAAAACCACCCCTCCTCATTGGGAGCAGCGAGTCACGGGTTGCGGGTGGCAACCCCGCGGGCTGTTATGCAACTCTCGGCACACTACGTCTCTATACACTTACCTCTTCCACTGCGTTTTCCAGAATCTGTTTGCCCTCGTCAGCATACTGGTGTTTCAACTCGGGTGGAATGGTACGCCACACCAGGAATCGTTTCCTGAGCACGTTTAGGAAGCCCCTGTTGATTCGTTTCCACGAGGCCACGTCTCCGCTGAGCCGGTTGATAACGACCACAATTTTGTAAATATTGTATTCCCTGGTTGGTATCGCCCTCAATTCCACTTCCTGGCTGATGCCCAGGTCGTAAGGCGCAAGCCAGCACGTCAGGTTGATTTCATATTGGGGTTCGCCCTCCAGGTCCTCGGAGGTAAAACGGACGTAATCGGCCACAAAGTCGCCGACGGACCCTTCACCGTAGGATTCAAAGACACGAGTCAGGTAGGTGTACATGCCCAACACTTCCGCGCCGCCAACGGTAAACGGAAAATCAAACACCCATTTATCCCCGTCGGGTTCTGGAAATTCCCACTTTCGCGTTACGTCCGGAACCGCCATATCGGCGGCTTTTTTCGCCGGATACAGCGTGGAAAGGAACACGGTCGCCATTACGATCAACGTGGAAGAAATGGCCGACAACGAAGAATAGTTCAATTCCAGGCTGAGCAGTTGTCCCTGTGCCTGTGCCTGGGTAAATAGCACAAGAACCAGCACCTGTCCAATCAAATACCCGAGTACGGCGCCGATCGTGGCGAATACCGTCGCCTCCGCGAGAAACAGCGCAGCAATGTGGTTGGGCGCCAGCCCCACCGCGGAGTAAATCCCAATTTCGTTGAACCGTTCGTACACGGAGCCCATCATCGTATTCAACACGATCAGCGCAGCAATCAGGATCGGGATAAACAGTGTGCCCAACCCGGAAAGAGACGTGGATCCGATGGAACTGTACACCGTGACCTTGTTCTCGTGACCCACGAACATGGTCAGGGATACGCGGGTCATGAACTCTTCGACATCCGGCAGGAAGTTCGTCTTCGCGTTGCCCCGTGAGTCCACAAAGTTCGCTACTGCGACGGAATTCAGGGTGCCTCCAATATTCCGCACGTAATCATAAGGCAGAATCATGACATTGGTCGATTCCAGATGCGTAAACGTCTCAATGGGCGCCGCCGCCACGACCCGCGGATCCTGGTCCTGAGCATCAGCCAGGTCGTCCTTCTCCTTGACCGTATCCACGGGCGTCAGCTTCTCGTCGTCCATATCTTTGTACTTGTTGAAACCCTCCGAGTCCATAATACCGATGACCGTGAAAACACCACCCAGCATCTCGACCTTGGCGGTACCGGCGTCTTCAGGAAAAATGCCCACCAATTCCGCCAGGTCGTTCGGTAGAATGCACACATCCGTCTCACCTGGATTAAACCACCGCCCGCTCATCAGATAACGGTCGATACCGGTAATTTCCGGCTCTTCCGCGGTAAGCCCCAGCAACCCGTTCACAAAGCTGTCTTTTCCCGTGGTTATGCCAACGTCGAAATCGACATAGGTGTCTCTCGAGCCAAGGTACGAGGTCTGCTCGGTGATCCGGGAAAAATTGACGTAGGCCCGTTCACCGCGAACCTGAGACAGGTACCATGCACGGGGAACGATTGTCGCACGGCCTTTAAATGCACTGGTCAGGTACTGGAGCACGGATTCCTGCAATCCTCTCCAGGAACGATCCCGGACAAGGCCTCCCGGATACGGCGGTTGATTGTCTCGCGGCAATCGATAAAATTTGATGGACGTCTGTACCGATGTGAATGACAGCGCGGTAAACGTGAGCAATGTGAGGGTGATGGCCGTCAGTCCGGTTCGGAGAGGACGTTTTCGTAAATTGGAAATGCCCAGAATAATTGACGCAGCCGTCGCGCTCAACCGACCCACGTCCGCCTCGTACGTACCTGCCGAGGCCTGCTTCATCTTCCGGACCTCTTCGCCGAACTTGGAAACGACAATGAACATCGCAATGCCGCCAAGCGCCATGATTACGAAAGCCAGGAAGATGATATAGGGCGTGCTGCTCAGTTTGAAGGCCGGATGTACGTAACGAAGGATTATGAAAAACAGCACGAAGATTCCCGCAAAGCCTGCCAGACGCCGGGTGACATCCGGAAATCCGAAAAGCAACCGCTCGCAGAAAAAGGAAAAGGGCAGCAGTAGAATGAAATAAAAGATAATTCCACGCACCGTGTCGTTTGCGGTTGACATCACTTCCGGGTAGCCGCGGGCTTCCAGACCCCATGCTTCCCGCGACGCGGCGATAAACCCTTCGTAGTCGTCGTTGGCCAGATTCTCCCGTGCCCGTTTCAGCGCTTCGGCCGCATGCGTATGCAGCTTTTCCAACCGTGCATTCGTTATACCGTACTGGGCAAGTTGCTTCATCCGGATGTCGTCGATCACCCACATATCCTTCGCGGCTTTGTATGAAGGGTACAGGATCACACCCGGAGGATAACCGGCGCCGCGGGACTGCTCCAGCAAGTCATCGTCCACGTCCCACTTGTCCACGGGTTTTTCCAGAAACTCCTCAGGGGCGTTGATCAGCAGGTATTTCACCCCGAACAGGCCTGTGCTCATCAGAATCTTGATGGGATCGGGACTGCCGGTTGTAGGGTTTATCGCGGTAAATGCGACCGCCGCCCGCGTGACGTCGCCTTCTTTGATGCTCTGGTTTTCTATATAGTAATAACCGTATTCCAGCGGCTGGGAATCGCCCGCATTCAGCACGGTCATGAAATCGAGCGCCGAAAGGTAACTGGAATCGATGATTTCAAACACGCTGAGAGAACGGCACTTGAAGAGGACCGCCAGCATCTCGTTCTCCCACCATCCGTAGCCCTGCCTGGTGGGAAATTTCTCCTCGCCTTCCGTGCCCAGATCCGGCGCCGATATGATTCGGCCATGGTCGTCAATTTCATACGCAAATATCTGATTCGTAAACCGGTTGCGCATGATGTTGAAATGGAAACGACCGGCGGCCTCCACTTCCTCTTTTGTGCCGAATTCGGGCCCCACGGCACGGTCGCTCACGTATCTGGGGCCTTCCGTGGTTTTGTCCACAATCAACGTACGGACCCCACCACAACTG
The DNA here is from genome assembly GCA_965237675.1 of Candidatus Latescibacterota bacterium. Classification (GTDB taxonomy): domain Bacteria; phylum Latescibacterota; class UBA2968; order UBA2968; genus JAAXHE01. Next base: position 5,232,047 of record OZ250150.1, on the reverse strand, counting down.
GCCACCGGCCCGGGTTGCTGATATGTGACGATAGCCCCCGACACGGGCACACGTGGAATCGCAAAATCGGCATCTCGTTCAAACCAGAGAATACGCCCTTTCATGCTGTGGCCAAGGTCCTGCAGCTTGAGTTTGGACACCCGGAAAAACTCAGGATCTTCCAGCGCTTTCAGAAGCATGCCCGTTGCCGTTCGCGTTTGCCGGGCCAGGTTGACAAAATTGACGTATTCCGCGCGATCCACGGGCGTATCCACCCTTTCGCGCGTTGTGGAAGGGGTGGCCAGCGTAATCCCCTCCTTGCCAACGAATTTGACCGCCTCGCTATCGAATCCCAGCCGGACGGGCATGTAGTTCTTCCAGGTTCGTTTCGGTGGTGCAACGGCGTCGATGTGACGTTCTTCGCCAGGATAGATTTTGGCCAGGTATTTATTGAATTTCTTCGCATAGGGTGCCAGCAGGTTGTTTTCGTAATTGTTGGTTGACCAGTTCGGGTTGATAAACGTACCGTGTGAGAAACTGGCGATCTGGTCCGTTTCGCTAGATAGGTCAAATCCGATGAATAGTCGGAAGTCGATCTTCTGTTCGTCCGGAATCAAATCCCGGAAGTGGTCGCTTTCCCGGGAATGCCTGAACAGAAAGTCGTTGACACCGGCCAAACCCTGGAAGTGCGCGCCCGTTACCAGAAATTTCACAGTGTACCGCGGCAGTTGCGGCAGTGCGGAGGAGGATTCCAGCCACGATTTGTCTTTTAATGCCGCGGCGACTTCCAGAAGGGCGGCCAGCCCGGTCGCATTCTCCGCACCCGGAGCCAGGGCGGGCACAACTGAAGCGGCGTCGTAGAACGAACTCAAGACAACCATCTCGTCCTTCCATTTCCGCTCTTCACGCTCCGTGACAAAATCGTCCGAGCCAGGCAGGGTGGCGTATATGTTCCACGTGGGCACTTTCTCCCAGTCCATCTTGGAAGTCAATTTCACGCGTGTGGCGTTGGACTTTGCAAGTGCAGCCAGTCGGCCAGCATCGTCTTTCTCCACCCAGAACCTGGGCACGTCCACCGGTACCTGGAGGAGTTTCTCCAGGGCTTGACCCCTGCTCACGCCGCCGTTGTCGTAAAATATGATGGCGTGCGCGCCTAACATGCGAGGGTTGAGATAGTTCTGGCCGGAATCGAATTCCATCAACGCGATGCTATTCGCCACCGGCTTCGAATTCAAGGCTCTGAAAGAACCATCCCCCGCGTCGATCAGCGCGCCTGCAACGCCGCCTTCCGGCAGGGAAGGCGTTTGAACATGATTGGGCCATAGCCCGTAAAGCAGGATGGTGTCTTTGGTGGCCAAGACCTCCAGAGTCGCCCCTTTGTCGATCGGTACGGTAACGTGATGTTCCTCTACCGTGATATCCTCAAGGCCCAGGGCCTCGAAACGACCCTTGACGTATTCGAACGCCTCTCTATGCCCCGGATACCCTGGCACCCGGGATTCCATTCCGGCCAGAGCGGATACGGTCTCCTGGAGACCCGACTCTGAGATCAGATCGGCGAATTCCTGAATGCCTTCGTCTCTCTGCGAGGGTTTCTCCACACGCACCTGCGGAACGCTGGGCTTGATATTGAAGACCCGAATGAAAAAGTCGGTTACCTGGCCCGGGTTGAACACGGTAACCGACGAAAGCATAAAAATCGCTATCAGCCATAGAATCGCGCCGCCAAGTTTACGCAGCATTGTCAACTCCTGAATCTTTGAGAAACTCAATTTTCGTTTCGGCCGCCTTAACCCTGTCAGCGTTTCACGACAAAGGGCCGGACAGCAGTCGCAGGTGTTGCCGGGACTGCATTCCAAAGCGTGGGCGCGATTTCAGCGGCGGGCGATCATTACGCGCATTGCGGATGGCCGCGGAACCCACCGCGGCGGTCGCCGACGGCGTCGTCCGAAAAACTGGCCGTTTCGGGCAGTCTACGAAATTTCGATATAATAAATTAGAAAACCGTTGTCAAGGCATTTTCTGTTGCTCTAATCATCTGATTTTTCTGGCCTTCGCGGCTCCTTCCGTCCTTGTCTGCGGACCGGAAACGAGAAAAACGCTTGCGCCCGAACAGGCTTTTTTTATATTGGTGATTCGCTGTTACGGCCGGTTTAACGTGCTCATCGATCTCAACCTCTCCTGAAAGGAGATGTGCCTTATGTCACGGTGCTCTTCCCGCCTTTTGCACCTGATCACAATTCCGGTTGCCGTGCTCGGTTTTTCCGGCTGTGGTGGCCCTGAGAAAAAAATTGAGGAAAAACTCGCGGCGAACGTCCTTTTTTTTGCGAATTTTGACGACAGATCTCGTTTCGAGGCGCTAACAAAAAAGAAAGGCACGGTTGCTGAAATGGAGACGAGCAGCCCGCCCCGGCATGAGTTCACCGGCGGCAAGGAGGACGGCTTCGTTTCGTTCGCGAACGACGCGACCTATCTCAGCTATTCGGCCCAGGACAACTTTCCCTACGCAGCGGGTAAACCTTGGTCCGGCGGGGTCTCTTTCTGGTTAAGCGTCGATCCCAATAGCGACTTCACGGAGAAGTTCCCCGAGCCCTTCTCCATAGGAAAAAAATGGGATGATGCGGTCATCTTCGTAGACTTCGAAAAAAGCCAGAAGGATCGTCCTCCCAGCGCCCTTCGCTTCGGCTGTTACCCCGACAAAACGGGGGCAGTACGGGAAGACCAGGTGAAACAATGGACGATCCGGTATGAGAAGCTCAACTGGAAATCCGATCAATGGCACCATATTGTTGTAACGTGGTCCAATATCAACAGCGGCAACACCGATGCCGAATACGCGCTCTTCGTCGACGGTGAAGAAATAGGCCGGAAGAGGAAAATCCGGCGCGATATTACGTGGAAACTGGACGAAATGGCCATTCGATTCAACCATTACACGACGGCCTATTCCGGCAAGATTGATGAAATTGCCATTTTCAATACGATGCTCGACCCGGCCGACGTGATCTATCTCTACAAACCCAAACGACCTCTGAGCGTTCTCCTGAAGAAAGACAGATAGGTGCCGGATAATCGTTCCGTTTCTCCGATGTACCGCGCCAATAAAGCCGACCCTGCAGCCACGATGGGGCCGCCCTTGCAGGAGGACAACACCGAATTGATCGACCAGCCTGATGGACCGGGCCAGATCGCCATAGGGGATATTGCGGTTCACCGCGCGTCTTCACTTTCTGTCCTGCCGTGGCTTGTGTGATTCGATATAAGTCATCAATTTCCATAGGGTTTCATGGCGTTGCGGCCTGAAAATTGTCTTCAGTACGGAAAAAAGGGGCGATAGAGACGATGCTATCACCCCTTTTCATGGTCGGGTCCGCGGTTCACGGCGTCAACGTCTCGGACTGCGATCAGGTCGCAGGCAGGGCCTGACTTCCAAACCCCGATGCGAACCGATCCAGCGCCGACGAAATCCCAACTTCGACGATTGACCGCTGGAGTGCCAGTGTTAACCCGTCTGATCCTTATTGTGCCTCTTGTCATTGGATGGTTCGGAAGCCCTGTCCGGGGCGCCGAAGGCGTTCCGAATGAAGCCGAACTGGCTCATTTTCGGCGTCTGGTCAGAAGCAAGCCCGACGATATCCAGGCAAATATTCACTACCAGGACCTGATGCTCAAGACCGACCGCCGCCGGGAGTTGCTTGCCGAATATTTGAGGCGCCTGCGCGCCCGGCCGGGGGCCGCCGTCGGTCTCTACCTGTATGGGCGCCTGTTAACCCGCCCGGACGAGCGGCTTGTTTATCTGAAACGGTCGATACGAGCCAATCCGAACCTTTTCCAGGCTCGGGTCGACCTGGGCAGAACATACTACCACAAAGGGAACTATGATTCGGCCCTTTCGCATTATAAAACCGCTCTGGAACTCAAACCCGGGTCGGCATTTGTACGTAACCTGATGGGCCTGGCCTATTACCATAAAGGATACGCCGATCAGGCTATCGCGGAATACAGACGGGCGGTCAAGCTCAATGACAAGTACACCGACGCCTATCTTAATCTGGGCCTTACTTACATCTACACCGGAAAGACCGACAAGGCCATTGAAATCTACGAAATGGCGCTTCGGTTCCAGACCGAAGACACCGAACGCCGTTACATCTACAGAAATCTGGGTATGGCCTATGCTCAGGAAGGGAATCTCAGGAAGGCGCGGGCCGCCTACCTGAAAGCTCTGGAGATCGATCCTCAATACGGCGAGGCGTATGTGAGTCTCGGCAACCTGGCATTTAACCGAGGGGATTTCAAATCCGCCGTCGATACCTACCGAAAAGCGATTGCCACCGGGGCCGACGACGCTTCGGCGTATCTCAAATTGGGGGTGTCATACTTCAATGTCCGTAATTATGCGAATGCCATCAAGCATCTACAAAACGCGGTTAAGGTCGATTCCACGCAGACAGACGTCTACTATTACCTGGGTTTGGCCTGCTTTCGAGGCGGTCGCCACGATCGCGCCCGTGAAGCGCTTGAAACCTACGTGCGCAAGGAAAAACGCATTTCCAAGAATACCGTTGTGTACGACGCCAAACAACTTCTGGATGATCTGAATCGTCTTAGAATAAGATCATCCATTCCGGGTGTTCGGAATAAGGAATAGGAATCCATTGGCGAATAGCCCGCTGACCAGTCCGCTCGTGAACACCGCCTTCACCGTATCAACCTCTCCGAACAACGCGACGATCAGGATCGACAAAACCAACGGCGTCACCGGCGTCCAGCGTTTGGGAACGCCAAACCATCGAAACAGTAGCGCCCCCAACACCGAAAGCGCGGCCACACCCAGTTCGTTTTCAAAACCCATGGATTTCTCCCGTAATATGCACAACCAATATGTCTATGACTTTATATGGACTTACGCAATATTCGCCGGTGGATTCACGCGTGGCGTAACCGGCGGACTTTCACATTCGAATCCCGATGTGGGAACCGAATTTGCGCCGGGCCGAAGTACCGGGGAACCCCGGTGTGTCCGCAATATAGCGGTTGCACCAACGGCACGCAACCGCAAAAGGCCGATTGCGAAAATGGCGGAATCGGCCACAACCGGGTTGATGACGCGGTATGCCGTGACGTGATCCGTTACTTGATACGAGCGTGTTCATCACATTAAATAGCTTCTGTTGCCGGCATTTTACCTGATATGCTTGGCGATTCCACTTTCGCCTGGCGGTGGGCGAATTCCATGCATCGACGGGTAGATGGATAATCCGTTCGGTGTTTGCCGGGGCGAAATTTCTAGAGAAATCGCTTGACTTTGTCGAGCTTAAGATGTATCTTTCTGCCGTACGAGTGCATAACCAATGAGATGGTGCGGAAATGGTTATTTCTGTTTGATTTACTACCAACATTTCAGGTCTTATCAACCAAGGAGGGGAGATGCGATCTGTCCTGAGGATTGGCCTTGTTGTCTGTTTTTCCGCGGCCTTTGTGGCTTGCGAACAACCGCCCGAAGAGGAAATCAAAGCCGCTGAAGGCGCCCTCAGCAAAGCCAAGGCCGCCGAGGCTGATGTCTACGCCGAAGAAATTTTCCGTTCGGCCACGAACACCCTGAAAGACTCCAAAGACAAAGTAGAACAAGGCGAATACAAGGAGGCCAGAGCCGCTGCCATCGAGGCTGAGGAACGCGCGAACCAGTCCGTGTCTCAGGCTGAAACAAACAAGGCCAAAACACGCGACGGCGCTCAGGCTATCATCGATTCGACGTCTCCCATGCTGGCGGGAGCCCGGGAAGCGCTTAGCGCGGCCCCCCGCGGAAAAGGCGCGGATGGGGATCTGGGCCAGCTTGATGCCGACCTTGGCGAGGCCGAAGCTTCGCTGAATAGTGCAAAAGGCAGCCTGGAAAACGGCATGTTCAACGACGCGTTGGCCCATGCCCAGGCCGCGGAAAGCAAGCTGGGCGGAGTACAGGACGCCGTTTCAACCGCAATGCAGAAAATCGAAGATTGGAAAGAGCAAAACAACGCCTGGTATCTGCGTTAATCTAATGCCAGTTTGTCATTTTCTTTACCATATTAGTTTAAACTGGAAAACCGAGAAGTCTGCTCTCTTCTCGGTTTTCCAGTTTTAGGTACCGTTTGCATGCGCCGGTTTATTGTTGTTCTGCTTCTGCCGGTGGTGGTCGCCGCCGCGTGCCGGACTCGCCCTCCGGACAGTCAGAGCGCGGGTTCCGAGCCGACCGGCACCCCGGCCCGATCCTCCACGGCAGATCATCTTTCAGCGGACATCGAAACGCTGGAGGCCGCCCTCAACCGGTTGAGGGACGAAAGGCCGCATTTTGTAATCGACACGGTACACAACCGCCTCCAGGTATGGCACCGGAATCGGCTGTTGGAGGAAGCGGTCTGCGCAACCGGCAGCGGCAAGATTCTATTGAGCGACAAACGGAAACTGTGGCGGTTCAATACACCGAAAGGGCGATTCGAAATCCGGCGTAAAGTGGTGAATCCGATATGGAAGAAACCGGAATGGGCTTTTGTGGAGGCAGGTCGGGAGGCCCCGGTACTGCCTTGGGATTTCGACCGCCTGGATCCGGTCACGCTGGGCAAATATGCGCTGGAGTTGGGCGACGGTTACGAAATTCACGGAAACCTCTACCCGAATCTCATTGGCCGCAACATCACGCACGGGTGTATTCGTCTGAACGACGCCGACCTCGAGGCGACATTCGCTCGGGCGCAGAAAGGAAGTCGCGTATACATCTATTGATCCTGCGTGTCATCATTTCCATCCCGGTCGTCTGGTTCATACCGCCCCCCGCGGCATGCGGCCAGAGTGTGCCGGACTCGCTCGAGCAGGTTCTCCGAAACAGAAATCAGGCCCTGGCACTCGAAGTTCGGTTTGTCAGGGAGGATCCCGACGCCTACTACCTCGTAATCGATCTGCCGGCCGGCAAGCTCTATCTGAAAGCCGGTGCGCACATGTTGAGATCCTGCGCAATTCAGAAATACCGTCTCACGGGAGGGTTGAGCCGGTCGTCTTTACAACTCAAAATGATCGCCAGGCTCGCCCCGGTGAGCGCCGAACCCGGAAACGCCGGAGTCAGGCTTCGAGGCCGCCGTTTGCCGCTCGACTTCAGCGGTCGGCTAATTGAGGGGCCCCACGGTCGTTCCAGGCTTTATTTTTCTCCTACCCTGCTCATCCAGCCGCACGGATTTCACGTACCCGCTCAGACCGGTGGCATCGTCCTCGACTCGTCCGACATCAAAGCGCTGGATTCCGCTCTCCGCGCCGGGAGCAACGCCATACTCATTCCAATCGTCGAATCCATACCTGAAGAGCCGTTCCCGTGAAGCACGTCCTCCTAACGATTCTCACACTGGCGCTGTCGCGGCCCATTCCTGTTCATGCGCAGTCCGAAACACGTTATTCAGAAGACCCACTGCAGCTCGGAGCAGGCGCAAGACCGCTGGGGATGGGAAGCGCTTTTGTGGCCGTCAGCGACGACGCCACCGCCATCTACTGGAACCCGGCAGGCCTTCAGCGCCTGCGACAAACAGAATTGCAGATTCAACATGCCGAGCAGTTCGGCGGCACGGTCAACCATGACGTCTTTACCCTTTGCGGCCCCTCTCCGATCGGCGGCTTTGGCGTCGGCCTCACCCGCCTGGGGGTGGACGGCGTCAAGCTCACCACTCTCGAGAACCCAGCGCTCCCGCCGGCCCCGGATAATCGTCCCGTCGTATCCCGTGTCGTGGGTACAACCGAATACCATCTCCACCTTGCCTATGGCCGCGGCCTGCGGTCTAATCTGTTCGCAGGTACCGGGGTGAAGCTCGTATCCCGCAGGCTCGGCACCGGTACGGGGTCGGGATTTGGTATTGACTTCGGCATGCTCTATATGCCTCGGCCGCACGTGACGGCCGGCCTTCTGATTCGCAATCTCATTCCAATGAAGATCACCTTCGACTCGGGTACATCCGACCGCGTTCCTCCGGTCCTTGTGATTGGACTGGCGCTCGTACGGCCGGTCGCGGCGGTTAACGGACTCATCACCTGCAGCGGGAGTCTCCGCATCGGTGAAGAAGAATCCGCCGTCGAGAACTTTCAGGGGGTTCGGATTGGCGTCGAATACGTCTACCGAAAAAAGCTGGCCTTCCGCCTCGGTGCGCGGGGAAATCACTTTACAGCGGGTGCGGGCGTCCGTCTCCGTGGACGCGTTGCTTTCGATCTCGCCTTTCTGGAACACGGTGAATTGGACAATACCTACCGCATCTCGGGCTCCTTGTATTTCTGACTTCTGAGCACATCCATGCGAAGCGCTGCCGATTTTAAATCCGGATTCATCGCCATCGCCGGCAAAGCCAACGTGGGCAAATCCACGCTGTTCAATCTGCTCGTCGGCGAACGCCTGTCCATTGTGACCGCCAAACCCCAGACCACGCGGCATCGGGTTCTGGGCATCCTCACCTCCCGAACATCCCAGATGATTTTTCTGGATACGCCGGGATTGCTTAAGCCGGGCTACGGTCTTCACGAGCGGATGAGCGATCAGATTCGGCGTTCCGTCAGCGACGCGGATGTATTTCTCGGTGTGATAGATGCATCCGACTTTGAAGGCACCTTCGACCAGGAAGTACGAGAAATCCTGCTCAGGGTCAGAAGCCCGCGCATCGTCGCCGTGAATAAGTCCGACCTGGTTTCCACCGCCCGGGCGCAGCGTTGCGTGGATCGCGTCAGAAAAGAAGCAACTGTTCGGGAAGTTTTTCCGGTTTCCGCCCAGACCGGTTTCAATGTCGAGCTGCTCCGGGCCAGTCTGGAGGAGGCGCTACCTCCTGGTCCCGTTTACTACCCGGAAGACATGCTTACCGAGCACCCGCAGCGGTTTTTTGTGGCCGAACTCATCCGTGAGGAGATTTTCCTGCAACTCCGGCAGGAATTGCCCTACGCGACGGCGGTCAAGGTGGAGGCCTTCCGCGAAGACAGACCCAAAACCTACATAAGTGCCAGTATTGTCGTCGAACGAAAGTCCCAGAAGGGTATCGTCATCGGTGGAAACGGAAAAACCCTCAAATCCATCGGCAAAATTGCCAGGGGTAAGATAGAGGCCTTTCTTAACGCTCCCATCTATCTGGATCTGCGTGTGAAAGTTCACCAGAACTGGCGAAATAAGGAACAAGCCCTGCGCGGATTCGGTTACTGAACGAGGATATTTACGAGAGCCCCTGTGACGCACTCTTTAAAGACACTGCTCAAATTTGTCATCGGCGTCGCGCTTGCCGCAGGATTTCTATGGTTGGCCTTTCATGGCGTCGCGCCAGCCCAACTGTGGTCTGCCGTAAGGCAAGCCAGGGTTCCCTGGCTTGCCTTGAGTGTTTTGCTTCTCGTTCTATCGATTCTCCCCCGCGCCTGGCGTTGGCAGATCCTGTTGAAACCCGTCAGTCATCGGATTTCCTTAGGGAGAGCCAGCCTTGCCATCCTCGTGGGTTATGCCGCCGCGAACGTCATCTCGCGCGCGGGAGAGATTGCGCGCGGGGTCTCGCTTCAAAAAGACGAGCGTCTGCCATTGAGCGGTATTCTCGCCACCATTCTGGTAGAACGGGCGATCGACATGCTGGCCCTCCTCATCTTTCTCGGAGGCATCCTTTATTTTTCCAGAAGCAAAATCGTCACCGCGTTCCCATGGATGGAGGGAGTTGCGCTCCTCGCCCTTGCGGCCACCGTGGGTTTTCTTGTTCTCATCGGGCTTCTGTCGGTCTACGGTGATCGCGCATTGATTTTTCTGCGTAAACCTTTCCGATGGCTCTCCCAACCGGTGGCGGACCGGCTGATTGAAATTCTCCAGTCGCTGTTTCAGGGTCTGGGCGGCGTTCACGCGACCTCGGGCTATCTCGGCATCCTCGTGTCCAGCATCCTTCTCAACCTGACCTATATCTTGACGTCTTACGTCACATTCTTCGCCTTCGGTTTTCCGTCCCGGTACCACCTCGATTTTTTCGACGCCATCGTGGTCCTGGTCATATCGACCATTGGTGTGATTATCCCCACCCCGGGAGGAACCGGCACCTACCATTATTTTTGCAGCCAGACCCTTTACGCGGTATGCAATGTGCCGCTTACGGATGCTCTGGCTTACGCGACGGTGATGCATGCTCTCGCCTTCGTCACCTACCTGGTTGCGGGCGGCCCAGGGCTGATCCGCCTCCTTTTTTCCCGCCGGTTGAGCACCGTGGACACGAGCGGATACGGAGAGGGTAAATAGAAAAGGCGCGAACGATGTGTCCGCGCCCGGCTGGAGCCGCCCATTTCCCGTCACGATTCGGACTGTAACCGCCGTGACATTTCCATCGCCGCCTCCGCTTCCTCGATAAGTCCCTTCTGCTGATACAGTCTCGAAAGACTCGTATGGGCAAGCGCCTCCCCGGGCGCGATTCGAATCGCCTCCTGCGCATGCGGAATCGCCTCATCGACTTTGCCCTGCCGGTCAAGAACCTGGGCCAGACCCAGGTGCCCCATATAAAAATCCGGATCTTCTTCCAGCGCCCTGTGAAACATCTCTAAAGCGCCGTCCAGGTTGCCGGCGGAAATCTGCTTCAATCCTTCCCGATAGTGGTCTTTAGCCGCCATTTGCGCATCCTCCCGAAACCCCGTATTCAGACACGGCCAACGAACCCCCACCGGTTTCTGAAGGCATGGTACGGTGTTCGATGCCGCCGGATGAATGGTGACATATTTCTGGGACAGGACATTAGAAATGCCCTGTCATGTCAATAGAGAAATATTGGTGGGGTTGGTAGGTCCGTGCAAGATCCGTGGGCCAGGCCAGGTCGTATCGGAACAGGAAATAGCCCAGATTCACGCGCACGCCGAATCCGTACCCCGCCGCCATCTGCGGTTTCTCGAATCCGTGTCTGGATTGCCCGTCGCGGAAGTGTTGCGGCGCATTGAGCTCGAAGCCGCCGTCACGGGCGATCCAGCCGTCTCTCCAATTGGCTCTTTCAAAGGCGCCGCCGATATCCAGGAACAACTCACCCTGAACGTTCTGGAAGAAAAGCGGCAGCGGCCAGCCCATGGCCAGTTCCCGGACGAGGGGAAAACGGAACGCCGCGTTAGCCAGCACGTACGAGTCGCCAGCCAGTTCGAACAACTCCACGCCCCGAAGCGGCCAGACAAAACTGGAGAAGAATATCCGATCCTGGTCCACATTGGCAAACGTCGAAAAATTTGGATTCACGGGATTGTTGACGCCACCGACAAAATAGACTCTCTTGTTGGGGCCATAGCTGGTGCCGCCCGAGAGACGAAAGGCAAACGTGTATTCGCCCAGCGCGAACAAATACTGCCGTAGATCCAGATTCAGCGCCGCAAACCGCATTCCCGCCCAACTTCCCTCTACGCCAAGACGCATCCGGCGTCCGTCAACGGCTCCGAAACGGCTCATCAACGAGTTGTCGTCCACGATCGCCAGATAGGAAACCGCAGCCCCGCGGGAATCGACTTCTGTGCCTGTAAGTCCACGAAGGGTTCTACCGGTCAAGCCGCGTCGCACCCACGGATTCTCGTATCGCTCCAGGTCGAGGCGCTCGCGGGTAATTCTGATGCCCCGTGTACCCAGTTCCATTCTGCTGAATCGACTGAACGGCCGAACCAGGCTGGCCTCGGCGCCGAAGTATCGATCGGCATTTAACTGACCGCTGTCGAAGAAGAATAGACGCGTATGGATGGCGCTGAGGTAGTAATTGGTCTGGTGTTTAAGATTCTGGTAGCCGAGGAAGAGGTCGCTGTCTTTCAGGGAGAAGCTGAGCCCTGTCTGAACGATGACGCGGTGGTCGCCCATCACGTCCGTCAGCGACAGCTGAACCAGGCTGTTGACGCCGTAGAAGGTGTCGAAGCCGGCGTTGGCCCCGAAGAATTCCGGTTTGAGTTCGACGCTGTATTTGTTCACCTTGAACTCTTTGCTCCAGTCGCGCAGCGTCAGTTCTCTGTCGTCGTCCGTCTCCAGGGTGTCGGCCTGTGCGTCCTCGTCGCCGGTGGCGCCGCGGGCTTCGGCTGCTGCCAGCGCCATCTGATCGGACATCCACGTCTCCACCTTCCGGTCTGCCACCGCCACCGCCACCGTATCCTGTTCCGCGGGGGTACCCGTGCTGTCGGGTTCCGCGGCTGCCGCCGTCCGTTCTTCCCTGTGTTCCTCTCGCAGTTCCACGAACGGGCGGTCCTCGATCCCCGCCAGGCGCTTCGCGTAACGCGTCAGCGGCAGGTCCTCCAGCCCACGCCTCTGCTTCAGCGGGTCCTTCATCACGAAGATGTCGTAACCCCCCCGATGAAACGTCGTAAAAACCAGCTTCTTCCCGTCGGCCGACCAGTCGATATACCGCGCGCCCGACAACAGATTGCTGATGGGATACACCTGCGAGCCGTCCACGTGCGCGATGTAGATGTTGCCCACCCCCGTCCTGTCCGACACAAACGCCAGCTTCTGCGAGTCCGGCCCCCACGTGGGATGGCTGTCGTTCACCTCGCTTTCCACCACCCGGCGAATCTCCGTTCCATCCCGGCGGATCACGAACACATCATACGTGCCGAACACGAAGTCCTTCGAGCCGTCATACGACAGATCCGCCGTCGGTCGGTCCGAACTGATCGCGATCCACTCCCCGTCCGGCGACCAGTCCAGGTGCTTCTCGTCATACGGATCCCGCGTCATCCGGCGCAGCGACTCGTCCTCCACGTTCACGATATACACGTCCGACCAGCCGTCCTTCAACCCCACGATCGCGACCTCTTTCCCGTCAGGCGACCACGTGGGCTCGAACAACCCGTCCAGATCGAACTTGAAACGCTTCGTCACACGCTTCTTCCTCACATCCAGCGTATACAACGTGTTCTTGTTCCGCGACTTCGCCGCAAACGCGATCTGCTTGCCGTCGGGCGACCACGTGATGCCCGGTCGCAGCACAAACAATCCCTCGAAGTCCGACGAACGCTCCCCCTCCACCAACCGTCCCAGATCCTGACCGTCGATCGCCGACATCAGGTAGATGTCGAACGTCCCCTGACGCTCCGTCACATACGCGATCTTGTCGCCCTGCGGTGAAAACGACGGCGCGATATTGTAAAACCCGCGACCCGCCGATGCCTCCGTCAACTGCTTCGCTACCTCCTCCGACGGGTGGTGCAGGTTGATCTCGTTCCAATACTGACGTTTCAACCACAACTGCCACTTCTCGTCCAACGCTTCCACGCCCTCGCCCACCGACGCCTTCAGCGCCTTGTCCACCGCGCGTGCGGAACGAAACGACGAGATAAACTCCGCTACCTTGTCCCTGCCATACTCCTCCTCGATCATCACGAATACCGACTGACCACCCTTATACGCAAACGCTCCGCTCAACGCCATCATCCCAGGCACATATCCCGCAATCGTCGCGTGACGCATGAAATTGTCACCCTCACTGTCCCACCCACCCTGCGATAAATACTCCGCTACCCCCTCCGCAATCCACAATGGCGGCAACGTCGCCGCCTGCGTCATCATCGCCCCCAGCCACCCGCCGCCCGTCCACATCTCCAATGTCACCACGTGCGCCAACTCGTGATGGATTACGTGACGGAAATCGCCATACGACCCCGTATACGGGATCACCACCCGTCCCTGCGCAAACTCCGTAAAACCGCCCGTGAACTCCGACTGCTCCACCTGCGCGATGTTCGTCACCGAAAAACCGTTGTGCGAGTTGTAGATCACAATCGGATATCGGTCCTTCAGCGTATACTTCAGATCCTTCTCCAGCCGCACCAGCGCACGCTCCGCCTCCTTCGCCGCAAACTCCGCCACAGGCTGCGACGCCTTGTCGAAATAAATCTTGAAATGCTCCGTCTCCAGATAGTGCCAGTCGTAATCGTCATACGTTACCTTGTTCTTGCCGAAATACTCCTGTCCGAACGCGATACCATACGTGAATAATGTGATACCAAATAGAAGGGACCACCGGGACATATCCAAGCTCCTTGATTTGTCAACATGCCCTTCGGATACCGTATCGTTTGGGAATTAAACCGGAAGCGTCCGTCTTCAGTTTTACACGGCCGCTTGTTGGTTTTTGATGTCGCCGCATTTGGGGTTCCCGCTGAGGCTCAGCGGGCAAAAAACGGGTTTTGCGCCAGTTCCTCAGCAACCGACGTGATGGGTCCATGCCCCGGAAAAACGCGGGTGTTCTCATTTCGAAACAGGACCTTTTCCATTACCGCCGTGATCTGACCGGCATAAGCTGAACCCAGCGCGCCGCCCATGGATCCTGCAAAAAGCGCGTCGCCCGAAAAGAACACACCGTCTCCACCGTAACCGATTCCGCCCGCCGTATGCCCTGGGAGGCTCACCGCATCGATGGCGATACGCCCCACGTTCGTACGCCAGCCGTCGTCCACCAGGTCAGTTACGAGTCCTTTCAGACTTCCAAGAAGCGCGAAATCACGTTCGCAACAACACACCCGGGCGCTCGTTGCTTCTGCAATTTCAGCAAGTGCGCCAACGTGGTCGCCATGTCCGTGAGTAAGCAGCACGTGGGTCACCTTCAGACACATTCGCTCCGCCATTTCAAAAATCCGCTCGGCATGGCCTCCCGCATCGACAATCGCGCCTTCACCTGAAGCCTTGCACTTCAACGCATAGGCGTTCACTTCCATACCCACGTCCAGAATCGTTCGCTCAACGGACAGTCGCGCGTCGTCGTGAGGCGCGTTTCCCCGCTCCGGCACCCATCCCTTCGCAATCCCGAGCAGCTTTTCCCCTTCCAGATGCAGCGCGCCGGCGAGTGCCCGAATACGGCCATCTTCCGGCGTGAGTTCGTAGGCTTCAATCAGTCCGACGTCCTCGGCGGTCAGTCCCGCCGCTTCTGCAAGCGCCTTTTCCGAAAGACCCCGCCCCCGCCTGGCCTTTCCGACAATATCTCCGAAAAAATCCTCGAGCGTCGTGTATGCCACGTGTCCTCCCCCGTTCGAAGGTCATTCGTAATGTGCAATGGTCGCTTTCAAGACCATGCCAATATTATGATAGATACAAACGAAAATGTCAATTAATTTCGGCCCTAACAGTCCGTTGATAAAGTTGCTCTGCAGGCGAGGCCGAGCCATTGTGACCGAAGACAAGGCGCGCGACCGAGTCGAATCGGTGCATTCGGGGAGGGAGCGCAACGCAGTAATGCGACCACAAGAGCCGGCCGCAGCCCGGATGGACTTTTTCAACGGGCTGCTAAGGCCAGGGACAAATGGCGCAGCGGGGGTGATGTCACCCTCATTTCTCGTTGCATTTCGGGTCGCCAATCCATAAATTCCCGGCGAATCGGATCAGGCCTGGAAGACTTCCGGAAAGAGAATGGAAGATCGTGTAACGATGCCAAATAAAACAGTGGCTGCCAACCCTAAACAACTCGCAGGTGAACGCGCCGCCGAATTGGTGGAAGACGGGATGATCGTTGGTCTGGGGACCGGATCGACCGCGTTCTTTGCCATTCGAAAGCTGGGCGAGCGCGTCCGGGAGGGCCTTCGGATACGTGGTATTCCCACGTCCGAACAGTCCCGGATTCAGGCCGAACGCGAAGGTATTCCCCTTATCGATTTCGCCGATACCACCCGGATCGACCTGACTATCGACGGCGCGGACGAGATCGATCCCGCCTTCAACCTCATAAAGGGCGGTGGCGGGGCGTTGCTTCGTGAAAAACTTGTGGCCACGGCCAGCCTCCGGGAGATCATCGTTGCCGACGAATCCAAACTCAAGGATCGACTCGGCGGAATCCCGCTGCCGGTGGAAGTCGTGCCCTTCGGCTGGCAGTTTGTGCAGTTGCAAATAGAAGCCCTGGGGTGCCGCGCCAGTCTCCGTGTCCTCGAACGCCGTATTTTCGTTACGGACAATGGCAACCACATCATGGACTGCGCCTTTGGCGCCATCGAGGACCCCGCCGACCTTGAGCGGCGTATTGCGGCGATTTGCGGCGTCGTTGAATCCGGACTCTTTATCGGCCTTGCCCACCACATCGTCATCGGCAAAGCCGACGGCACCCTCGAGGAACGCGCCAGACCCCGGCCGTTGTAGCCGCCGGCCGCTTGATCTTCGCACGTTTACCATCTTAATTATAGATAAGTGACCAATACATTTAATGGAATCAGCGCGCTTGATTCAATGTTGTCGACGATTTTAATGCGCCAACAGTGTCCCCCCATCGGATCCGCCTTCCCTGGTAGGGGCAACCCTCGTGGTTGCCCAGGTTAACGTAGCGGTGTCTGTGTCGTCGCAGCGGGGTCGGGCGCCCACAAGGGCGCCCCTACCAATGTTTGTGAATTCTTTTGACCCATTAGGGATACTCAATGAGCATTTTTGTCAACAGGGAAACCCGCGTGGTTGTGCAGGCGATTACCGGCACCGAGGGCTCGTTTCACACGCGTCAGATGCTGGATTACGGCACCCGGATCGTAGCTGGCGTCACGCCGGGCAAGGCTGGCAATCGCGTCGAGGGCGTACCGGTCTTCAATACCGTGTCGGACGCGGTCGACGCCACCGGCGCCGACGTTTCGATCGTGTTTGTGCCGGCCGCGTTTTCGGCGGACGCCATTATTGAAGCGGCAGATGCGGGCCTGGGCCTGGTTGTGTGCATCAGCGAGGGCATCCCGGTCCTGGATATGGTACGGGTCAAACACTACCTCAGTTCGCGTTCCACCAGGCTCATCGGCCCCAACTGTCCGGGAATCATCGCGCCCTGCAAATGTAAAATCGGCATCATGCCGGCCGAGATTCACCGAAGCGGGAACGTCGGCGTCATTTCCCGGAGCGGAACATTGACCTACGAGGCCGTTGCGCAACTGACCGCCCTGGGCCTCGGCCAGTCCACGTGCGTGGGTATCGGGGGAGACCCGATTGTCGGGACCAACTTTATTGACTGCCTTGAAGCCTTCGAGCAGGACCCCGACACCGAATGCGTTGTCATGATCGGCGAGATCGGGGGGGCCGCGGAAGAACAGGCGGCGGACTATGTCAAAAGCGCCTTCCACAAGCCCATCGTCGGCTTTATTGCCGGCCGGACCGCGCCCCCCGGCAGGCGCATGGGCCACGCGGGAGCCATCATTTCCGGCGGGCAGGGCACCGCCGAAGAAAAAGTCGCCGCCCTCGAAGCCGCGGGAATCCGGGTATGCGGCAGCCCGGCCGATATCGGTGAAACGGTACTCGACGCTCTCGGCGCCGGTCCGGGAAGTGGAGCGGCTCGGACCGCCTGATTTCCGCTTGGGATTCCGGAGGTCCGGAAATCGGCGATGCGGGGCACTGACCGTCGTACGTGGCCTCGGGAAAATAGTGCCGAAAGGCGACGGTTTGAGGAACAAAAGTGTTGACATTTGAGAAGATCTTGTCTATCTTGTGTCGATTAATCTGCGGTTGTGCTCTCAATGGCGAATCTAAGCGTTACATCCGGATTGGCTTATGCTAAATTGCTACCGCGTATTGTGTTATCATAAATATGATAGGTTTGAAGCAGGAGTGCTTTAACGGGCGCTGTCGGTTTCAGGACGGTTACGCCCATTTTTTGTGTCTGAGAGGGGGTAAAATATTGAGCAAACTGCGGGTGTTTTTTTAGAAGTAAGTTCGCAGGTCGTTGTTTTTTCGGTGCAAGTCGCAGACGTTAAGCAGGGTGGCGGGGACAAGTCATCTTCCAATGTAAGGAGGTGTTTATGAAGGTGTTCAGGGTTGTTGGCCTGTTGATTCTTGTGTTCACGGTTTCAACCTGGCCCGCAGTTGCCCAGGAAGGGAATTGGGGAGTCGGCGTGTTTGCGAATTACAACGTGCCGGTCTTCGGTCTGGGTGATTGGTACGACAACGATTCCAAGTTCGGATTGAACGCGTCCTACGTGCCGGCGTCGAATGTTACGGTGGAAATGGAGTTTCACCACGGCAATTTCAACGACGGGAGCCTGCTGACCCGCACGTTCACCTGGACCGACGGCAAGGAACATACCAGCCCGAATGCGAGCAGCAATATGAGCCTGAACAGTCTCCTGGTGAACGGGCTCGTTCGTCTTCGCCAGGTCGGGAAGCCGTTCGCAGGCAGCAGTTTCGCCCCGTACATCGCGGTGGGTGGCGGCTTCTACCGCTACAAGAACGAAGTAAGCGGCTTGCTCTGGCCGGGGCAGACGGAGGGTCTGGTTCTTGAGCTGGAGCCGTTCTCCGACGAGCGGTTTGCCCTCGGGATCAACGCCGGTCTGGGTGTTGAGGCGTTCGTGATCGACAACGTCGCCATTGACCTTCGGGCCCGTTATAATATGATGGTCGGGGACCTTCGGGGCATGGAAGACTGGGAGCTTTCCGAGACGTTCCCGCTGCAAATGCTGGACATCGGAGCCGGTATTAAATTTTACTTCAGCGGAAAATAACCGCCGAAACTTTTCGAAGGAGGTCTTCGATGAATCAATGGAAGGTGTTTATTGCTTTGCCGGTCGCGCTTTTTGTGCTGGCGGGGTTCACCGCCGGCGCGTTCGCGGGTACAACCGGTAAACTGACCGGACGTGTGATGGATGCAGCATCCGGCGAGGCGCTGCCGGGCGTGAATATCGTTATTGAGGGGACGCGCAGGGGCGCCCAGACCGACGCGGACGGATACTATCTGATTCTGTCAGTAGATCCGGGCAACATCACGCTGGTGGCGTCGATGGTGGGTTACAACGCGGTTTCGCAGACGGACGTGCTAATTCTGACGGACTTCACCGCAACCGTCGATTTCCAGTTGAGAGAGACGGCGCTCGAAGCCGAGGAATTGGTCGTTATCGCCGAACGCCCGCCCGTGGAGCCGGACAAGACCACCAGTCATTACGTGATGAGCGCGGAGCAGCTTGAGTCGTTGCCAATGGCGCGTTCGGTCACCGATCTGGTCGCGTTGAATCCGGGCGTGAATCTGACCAATGCCACGGTCATCCGCGGCGGCGACTCCAGGGACGGTATCCTGATGGTGGACGGCGTGGTGCTGCCGAACAACGACGGATACGGCCGGCAGTTCACCGGCGTCTCCAAGACCGCGGTGCAGGAAATCACGGTGATTTCGGGCGGCGCGAGCGCGGAATACGGCAACCTGGAATCGGGCGCCATTTCGATCGTTACGAAAGACGGCGGACGCGACTTTCGTGGTTGGGGCGATTTCCGCTATACGCCCCCGGGCCAGAAGCATTGGGGCGCCAATCTCTACGAAAGCGCGTATCACCGTGACAGGCTCAAATGGGACAACAGGGAGTGGCGCGCGGAAACCGTGACCCTGAGCGACGGAGACGATGGCGTTCCGGGAACACCCGACGACGAGGTGGGCCTGGCGCACAACTCCGTGGACTATACCGACGTGAAGGGTTCCTATATCGAGGGCGGCATTTCGGGCCCGCTGGGCGACCAGGCCAGTTTCTTCGCGAGCGCCCGGTGGACCCGGCAGCCCACCGACGTGATGAACACCTCCGCTCGCACTGCCACATTCGACCCGAGCCTTGGCGCCACCAGCCTCAACAGCGTGATGTCTGGCGGGTTTCCCACGCTGAGTACGCCGATCGATTTCCGCGGAAATGCAAAGCTGACGTTCCGCCCCGGCGCCGACGCCAAGGTGAGTATCGGGCACATTTACTCAGTGGCGGAAATTTACAATATTGGAACGAACACCCAGCGCGACAGGCGTTCCAACGGTCAGAATATCTTCCTGCCCGAGGGGTCCGGCGCGGGCGGACGCAGAATTTCGGATCAGGTCACCTATGCGTCGCTGACCCATACGGTATCCCCGAAGACGTTCTACGAAGCCAGGGTGTCGTTCTACACTACTGCCGAAGATACGCAACATACCAACTGGCCGAAGGATCAGTTCGGGTTCCCGTTAACGGTATTCGGCGAAAAGGACCTCGACGGCTGGTTCAACGTGAAGCCCAACTATGTCGCGAACTATACCATCGCCGACAGGAGCCGGCTGAACCTCAAGCTGGACGTGTCTTCGCAGGTCACCAAGGGGCACTTCGTCAAGGCGGGTATGGATCTGACCCGTTTCAGCATCTATTATCTGAACTACAATGCACCCAACCCCAGCCAGCGGATCGTCGACTTCATCACCCACTCGGGCAATCTGCCCGACGTGAAAGCCCCCATCAACCCCATTCAGATCGGATTTTATCTGCAGGACAAGATGGAGTTCGAGGGCATGGTGATGAACGCGGGCATCCGATTCGACGCGCTTTACACGAACCACAAGTTTTACAATGTGTCGCAGCTTCAGACGCCGCAGTACCGCTGGCTCATCAAGCACGTGGATATGGCCACGGTCGACCCGCAGTGGGCGACCCAGGTCAGCCCGCGCTTCGGGGTCTCCCATCCCATCACGCACCGGTCCGCCTTCCACTTTACGGCGGGTCTGTATGCGAAAGTGCCCGACTTGTTTGAGTTCTTCCGTGAACAGTGGCGGGCCAACGGCCCCGACGCTAACGTGGCCTGGGATGCGTTCCGGGGTCTGCACGGGCAGGTCCGGATGGCGAACCCCTACGTTGCCCTCACGCGTACCCGGGCTTACGAGGCGGGCGCCGACTGGAACTTCGTGGCTGACTATACGGCGGGTATGGCGGCCTACTACAAGAGCGCCCTGGGCAAGATCAACTCCGGAAGCCGGTACTGGTACGAGCCGCAGCGGACAACGTGGGTCTGGGGCCGCAAGCCCAGCGGTTTCCAGGACATGAGAGGCTTTGAGTTGCACGTGCGCAAGGGCTTCAGCCACTACTTCTCGTTCAACGCGGCGATCAACTTCGGTTGGGCGTCCTCCGCGCGCGTGGGTTCCAACGCCACCATGTTCTACCCCGATTCCTCGTACGTGATGAACTCGGATCAGTATCACGATTGGGAATGGAGCGGCTCGCAGTACGTGCGCAAGGATTACACGCTGGAAGAGCGGATGGAATTCGCCGGAAGGGCGGCCAGGAACTGGCGGGGCCGCTCCAACGCCATGATCAACGGCTATCAATACGTTGTCTTCGAGTTCATGGATATCCAGAAGGCCTACGACGCGCCGGCCAATATGAACGGCGTGTGGCAGCCCACCTACGGCGGCGGCCGGCTGTTCAATCCGAAGAGTTCCGACCTTCGTATCCAGTCCAGCCTCTCGCTGTACCTGGACACGCCCGTGGACTTCGGCCCCGGGTTGCGCCAGTTCCACGTGGCGGGCGGCCTGCGCGCGAATATGGTCTGGCGTATCCAGAGCGGCAGGCCGCTGTGGTACACGCCGCCTGGCAAGCAGCCGGAGTTGCGCCACAGGCCCGTGCGGACCTGGACCGATCTGCAGGTTGAGAAAACGCTCGTGGAAGGCGGGCACCGGAACGCGATTTTCTACGTGGAGGTGTTCAACCTGTTCAACCAGCAGGACAGCCCGGTAGCCGGTTCTTATCCTGACTTCGTGCGGTGGGGTCTGAACGTGCCCAGGCCGAACGACCAGGACTATCTGGACTACGGGGATTACAACGAGTTGACCCGGTACTACGGAAAGCCGCGCGAGTTGGGCGTGGGTCTGAAAATCAACTTCTGAGTATGGCAACTATTCGGGGGCGGGCGTTTTTTCCCGCCCCCCTTAGAGAATAAGGGAGAAGCAAGTATGAAACCAGGCATCAAGCTTATGGCGCTTGTCTGCGGCTTGCTCCTGCCAGTGGGCGCTTGGGCCGTAGACCAGAGCGACACCCCGAGGCTGTCGACCAGCCGGGGGCACGTCCAGGTTAGCTGGAACACGGATGGAACCATGGGCGGCTGGAACTTGGGAAGCGGGCAGACGGGCGAGCCGGATATGTTCTGGTACCCCGGCTGGGCGAACATCCCCGCCAGCAACGCCAGTTCCAACTATACCCGCCGGGGCGGCAACGCCGTTGGTTTCGGCACCTGGATCATGGTGGTGGGGCCCGGCGGCGTGGATGCGGCATGGACCGGCCCCAGGGGCAAGAGCGTCGGTATCACACCGCTGGTATACGACCCGTCAAGCGGGCCCGAGGCGGGTCTCGGCGCGGCAACGGAGTGGGAGCAGGGGCGTTCCGGGTCGTTCTCGCCGTCCAGCAACTACTGGCCGGGCGCGGACGTGCCGGATGAGATGGACACCAGCGCGCCGCCCAGACTCATCCATAACTTCTCGCCCGGAGAATACACGCCGGACGATGCGTTTGCCGAAGAGATTCTGATTGCCAAGTGGAACAACAGGTTCGACATCACGATAACCCGGAAGGTTCACAACTGGGCTCACCAGATGTTCGACGATTTTGTCATCGTGGAATACACCCTCGAAAATATCGGCAGCACGCGCCACAACGAGGTGTACCTGCCGCTGGTGGCCACCTGGAAAGTCAACGAGACGGCGGACAACAACCAGGGCGGCGGCCGATGGTGGCGGTGGTTGGACCAATCTCTCGACGATCATTTTCGCTACACCGAGGCCGGCAACTACGTGGACGGCGGTCCCGGCGGCCCGGTGTCCATCAGCGCGGCACGGGCGCAGGGTCTCAAGTTGAGCTATCAGTTCGACGGCGACAGCCCGTTCAGGGCCTGGGAAGATACCGGCGACCCGTGGAATAAGGACATCGAAACCTCCGACCTGAAGGAGATGGCCTTCCCCGACGGCAAACTGGCTTCGCATTCCTTCGTGGGCATGGCGCCGATCGCGTTCGCCGACAACGCTGCAGACCCGAGACACGCATTCAATATGCACGATGTGGGTCAGTACGTGCAGCCCGACGGGGACCAGCCGGTCTACCAGGGCTGGTGGAACGTACGCACCACCGCCGACTACGACGAGCCCGTCCTCGAGGGAGAGACCCCTGCGGAGGCGTTTGCCAAGTTGACGGCGACGTCCGCGCAGGACAACCCCACCGGGGTGGGCGGTTTCACGAACGCGCAGGTGTACGGTCCCTGGGCGCTCGGACCGGGTGACAAGGCCAAGGTCGTTGTGGCGTTTGTGGCCGGCTCCGGCGCAGAGTACGGCGGACCGGGTAAGAGTCCCATGGACATCTGGCAGTGGTCGCTCACTGCGGACAAGGCCAGTTTTTTTCAGGGCGAACAGGCGATTGTAGAGCATCTGGAGCACGCGATATTCGCCTATCAGAGCGGTTTTGATATCCCGGATGGTCCTCCCGACATCGACGTCTACGCGAAGAGCGACCAGAATGCGAAGGTGAAGCTGTTCTGGGCGGCCGAAGCCCAGGGCGCCATCCATCCCGATTACAACGTTGCCGACGTCGCAGGGTTCCGCATCTATCGCGGTCTTCGGGGAACGCTCACGGCCACCGGGCCGTTCAACCTTGTCGCCGACCTGCCCGTGGGTGGACCGCTGCCTGCGGGTGTATCTTACGATGGCGGCGCGGATTGGCCGGTAGCTGCAGCCGAGGGCGACGACATCTCGGGTGAGGAACTGGCCATTCAGGCCAGCCAGGGCCGGCGGGCCGGCCGGCCGGGAATGTACGGCTGGTCCGACGCGAGTTCCAATGCGGGTTTTTTCTATTACTACAACGTCCGGGCCTACCAGAAACCGCACGACGACTGGGTGAACAACGACGGCACCAAGACCTTCGCGGATCTCCCGCCCAGGGCGCAGAAGTTTCTGCAGAACGGACAGGAAGGTCCGTATTCCAACTTCCTCCAGGTGAACCGGGGGTCCCCGCAGTTGCCGTACGTAGCGGCCGCGGACGCGTTGGAACGCGATATTGTGGTGGTCCCGAACCCTTACATGGCCAACGGGACCAACGAGTACGGCGGCGGTCTGAGTATCCGGTTTGTAAACGTGCCTTCCAACTCGTACATTTATATTTTCAATACCGCCGGGCAGCTGATCCAGGTGTTGCGTCAGAAGGGCATAAGAAATAGTGAGACCAGATGGAACGGCCGGCCTTATTCGACCATCCGGGCGATTGTCGGCCCGGGAATCTATTTCTATGCCGTGCACGGCGTGGAAGGTTCGGCAGGCGCCGGAAAGATCAAGACCGGCACGTTTGTGGTGATCCGTTAACGAACCTCGCGACGTTTAAGGAGAATTGCTATGAAAAAGGGATGGATCATCTTGGGGTTGGTCCTCGTGACCGTCGCTCTCCTTTCCGTGAAGCCGGCGCTGGCCGTTGAGCAGCCGGCGCCCGGAGCCGAGACGCGCAAAGGGGCGCTGATCGATCCGAAGATGGAGAACGTAGACAAGGCCTGGGGTCTGTGGGCCGAACGGGTTGGGCTCTCGGAATTCCCCTTCCTGAAGATCGGCCAGGGGGCCCGCGCCGAGGCCATGGGCGGGGCTTATACAGCCATCGCGGATGACATTTCGGCCGCCTTCTGGAACGCCTCCGGCCTGGGGCACATCGAAAATGTAGCCTATACACTGAACTATACCCGCTGGCTGGCCAATTCTTCCGTGGTTTCCGGCGCGCTGGCATTCAATGCCGGGTTCGGGGTCATCGGATTTACAGTAACCAGTTTTGCGGCGGAAGAATTCGATGTCACCACGCCGACGGCGCCCTGGGGTACGGGCACCAAGGCGCAGGTGGGCGATATCGCCATTGGCGCGGTTTTTGCCAAAAAGATGACCGATAAATTCATGCTGGGCGGTCAGATCCGCTGGATGCAGGAAGATCTCTACCTGGAGAAGGTGTCCACCATCGACTACAACATCGGCACCCACTTTTACACCGGGTATCGGAGCAGCCGGATTGCCATGAGTTTCCGGAACCTGGGTCCGAATGTGAAGGTGACCGAGGGTGGTTTCACGGCCGCCATGCCCACCACGTACTCCCTTGGCGGAGCGATGGAGATATTCGGTCAGAAGGGCGATCCGGGCTTCTTCACGCTTTCGCTCGAGCACGAGTTCGTTACCGACTTCCGGCCGATTACCCGCGTGGGCGGGGAACTCTGGCTGGAAAACACGCTGGCGCTTCGGGCGGGTTACCGGACGCATTCGGCTCTTGAAAGCTGGAGCGTCGGTGCCGGCCTGAAGCACGAACTGGCGGGCGGTCAGCTGGTCACCGTGGATCTCTCCTACCATAACCCGGATCTGGGTATTTTCGATCCCCCTCTGCGTCTGTCCGTGGGCGGGACGTTCTAAGGGCGGGAAAGCGCTTTAAATTAAGGGGGGCGGTCCGCGGGATCGTCCTCCTTTCTTATTGCCAGGAGCGGGAAGAGGTAAGAGGGGATAGGTAAGAAGTCCACACCGCACCCCACGGATCTCACGCTCCCCTTCTCAGTACGCTTCTCGTTTCACACAACGAGTGTCCATTTACGGGTGTCTCAAATGGAAAAGTCATCAACACCTCTTACGTCTACCCTCTTCCCTCTCACGGCCTTCTGGCGATTCCCGGGTTTTCTGGAACCCATTTCGCCTGTGGGCATCCTAATGTTATCGGGAGCAGAACCATGGTTTCCATTGCCGCGCCTCTGAGAAGATGGGTGCGGTCTGACGTATTGGCGCCAACCTGAAAAGAGGGCGATAACGATGTACAGGATTCGATCACGGAGGATGGTGCTCGGGCTCGCGGGTTTGACCGTCTTGCTGATGGGAGGTCTGGCTGCCCGCGCCGAACAAGGAGCGCCGGAAGCGGTCGGGGGTTCAACCGCCGGCCCTGCACCTGACTGGGAGGTGCAGCGTGCGGTACGGGTGTACTGGCCGCAATTGGTGGGGGATCCGGCTGGTCACAATACCCGGATCGGGTACGCCCGGTTGCTGAAGGCGGATCCGGTGGGCGCCAAGGAGGCGTTTCATTCGGCCCTTTCGCAGAACGACGATTTTGCACCGGCGCATTTCGGCATGGCGCTGGCGTCCTATCGGTCGGGGACGGCGGAGGGAGAAAAAGGAAGGTTTTCCGAGCAGACGATCTACCATGCGTCGCAGGCCGTCGGGCTTTCGCCAGAGTTCGAATTGGCCCACCGGCTTCTGGGGCGACTTTATTCCGATATCGAGGACTATGACAAGTCGCTCAATGCCTATGTGCGCTCTCTCTCGGTAGAACCGACGCGGGATCCGGCGGTACTCCGGGCCGTGGTCACAGCATATGTTCGGTCGGGGGTTCTTGAAGAATTGCCCTCGCAGGCGCTGGATTCCCTGGAGGTGGCAACGGACGAGGGGTTGTTGTTGCCCGTGGTGGCGCAGGCCTGTGCGAGCCGAAAGGCCCTAAACCTGTCAATGCAGTACTATGGCCGTGGGTTTTCCAGAATGCCGCCGGAGGAACGCCAGTTGTATCAGGATGTGAGTTTGATCGCATCCAGGGAAGAACTCCTCGCTTACCGGGCGACGGCGGATGATCCGGCGGCGCGGCGGGAGTATCTGGTAAGGTTCTGGTCGGTGAGGGACCCGGATCTGATGACTGCGGTGAACGAACGCAAGCTGGAGCACTATCGCCGGGTGTGGTATTCCAGGACTGGGTTCTCTGAGATGGCCCACCCGTGGGACCGGCGGGGAGAGGTCTATATTCGGTACGGCGCTCCGGATTACCGGTCGTCGTCAGCCGGGGTAACGCCGCCGATGCCTGTTTCCGTGGAGAGAATCAAGGAACGTGTCGCGCACGATATTTACGGTCCCCTGGGCATGGCCGAGGTGGGCCGGGGACCGGTATTCCCGATTCGCAGGATGCACGAGGTGGGCCTGGATTTCCCCTTTGAAATGCCGCCGGGAACCGATCAGGGCGCGGCGCCGGACCCCCTGGAGGTTGAGGAGGGGGCGCCCGCGCTGATCGACGACCCGCTGGCGCCGGCCGATCTGTCGGCGCTGAATAGCGAAAACTATGAGGTGACGCTATCCCCGAACCGCACGCAGGCGGCCGGTGGGGACTTCATGTCCTACATAAGATGGGAGTCGTGGGTGTATACCGGCGTCGCCGGGGGGATCGAGGTTGTGTTTACCAACGAATGGGGTGGCGGGAAGTTTGATTTTGCGCCCGTGCCCGCGGCGGCATTCGATGATGGCGCGTTGCGGCGGACCAGCCGGATGGTGAAATTCTCGCCGGCAATGGTGATGAACCGGAGCATCCGGCAGATGCCCGAGCACTATCTGCCGGGCGGCCGCGAGGCATTTCTGGATTTTTACTACGATCGGGCGACGTTTCGAGGATCCAATGGCAAGACGCGGGTGGAGGTCTATTACGGTATTCCACCGCGCAGCCTGAGAGAGTCGGAATCAGACGAGCAGCCCGTGGTCCGGATGGGGTGCGCGATCGCCCTGTTCGATACGGAAACCGGCCAGACGCTGCAGGATAGTGAGGAACTGGTATTGCGCACGTCGAAGGAACTATATACGGGGAAAGGAACCTTTATTCCGAATCAGCTTGCGCTGGACGTGAGCCCCGGCAGATACGATCTGCGCGTTCAGGTCAAGGATCTGGTTTCCGGCCATTCGGGCATTTACAAAGAACGTCTCGAGGTGGAGGACTATTCCCGCGATACGTTGAAGTTGAGCGGCCTGGAATTGGGGTTTCAGGTCTCGACGGAGGGCGGCCTGGAGAAATACGCCAAGGGGGGCGGTATCTGGGTGATTCCGATGACAACCAAGACGTATCGGATGAACCAGCATCCGTTTGTATATTACGAGGCGTACGGGCTCAAGGCCGATGGGTTCGGGCAGAGTCGATTCACGTTGCATTATACGATTCATTCGATGCCGGAGAAGGGCGGTACGTTCGGACGGATGTGGGCCGGTGTGGGACGACTGCTCCGCAGGGGTGAACGCAATCCCGAGGTGTCGGTTGCGACGGAGCAGGTCCGTGGAGAGACGGATTTGCAGGAGTATTTCGAGATGGATCTCAAGAATGCCAAATCCGGTGTAAACCGGCTGACGGTGCGCGTTGTCGATCAGAATGGGAACGCGGAGGCTGAGAAGGAGGTCCTGTTCAGATTGGAGCGGTGAAGGCTTGTAGTCACCGATCGGGGCCGATGACGATGGGGCGGTTCGCTTTCGCAAGGTCCAGGGGTCAGGGGTCAGGATTTAGAAGAGAACCCGGTTTTCCTTCCGGATTCTGATTCCTCGCTCCTGGATTTTTTTTGTGGGAGGAAAGATGGAGAAACTGGCGATCCACGGAGGGCCGAAGGTACGGACCCGCCCGTTTCCGGCGAGGGCGCCGTTTGGGGCGCGGGAGGAGGAATTGTTGATCGCAGCAGTGCGCACCCAGAATCTGTTCGGAAAGAGCGGCAGGTTCGTAAGGGAATTCGAGGAGGCTTTTGCCGACCTCTACGGCGTCAGATACGCGCAGAGTTCCACGGGTGGATCGGCGGCCATCCACCTTGCCGTGGGGGCCGTGAACCCGGAGCCGGGCGATGAGATCATCACCGCGCCCGTTACCGATCCCGGCAGCGTGATGCCTATCCTGCAGCAGAACGCGGTGCCGGTATTCGCCGACGTGGATCCGAGGACATTGAACATGACGCCCGGGTCTATCGAGGCGGCCATTACGGACCGGACCCGGGCGATTATTCTGGTGCACCTGTTTGGAAGGCCGTGCGACGTGGACGCGGTTGTAGATATTGCGGATCGATACAATCTTATCCTGATCGAGGATTGCAGCCAGGCCCACGCAACCAGATTCAGGGGCCGGTACGTGGGGACGTTCGGACATATCGGTTGTTTCAGCCTGCAGCAGTCCAAACACATGACGACCGGCGACGGCGGGATGACCGTTACCAACAATGAAGAGACATACGTTCGCCTGAAGCTGTTTTCCGATAAGGGATGGGACTACAAGTACCTGGGCGAGCGGGACCACGGATTTCTGGCGCCGACGTATCGTATGACGGAGATGCAGGGGGCGGTGGGTCTGGCGCAGTTGGAAAAGGTCAGGGCCGTTGTAGAGCGCCGGATTCACCTGGGGCGGCTGTTGTGTGAGTTGATCGCGGATGCGCCGGGAATCGAGCCCGTGCCCTCGGAGCCTGATCGGGAGGTGTCGTGGTGGAATTTCATATTTCACGTGACGGGTCACGATCCCGATCGGTTCTGCAAGGCGGTGTCCGCCGAGGGGGTTGCGGTGGGAGCGCACTATATTGGTGACCCCATATTCATGCGCGGGAGATACCTGACCGGGAAGATCACCTACGGAAATAGCGGATGCCCATTCACCTGCGGGGCGACGGACCGCGAGTACCATTATGGGCCCGACACAACCCCTCGGGCCGTGGCGGGTTTGCGGACGGTCGCGGTTCGAGGAATCCATGAACATATGGAAGAGTCGGACATACGAGACATCGGGACTGCAATTAATAAAGTCGCCGCGAATCTGTAGCAGATTATTTGGCCTTGATCCGTCATTTTTCGGGGACCTTGAATCGAATATACACTGAAGAACAAAGGCGAGTTGATGTCGAAGTTCCAGGATGCTTTAAGTCAATGGACGTGAGCGGAGAAAACGTTTAAATGAACGACCTTTATACCCGGTTTCTGAAGTTTTCGCCGCGGTGTCGCCTTGCTGTACTTTTCGAATAAAGGCTAATTGCCACAAAAGGCACAAAAACAGCTATCCCTTTACAGGCGTATAGCCGAGAGATAGCGAGATAACTGCAGGACCACGGAGTTGCGGCACACGCCGTTTCGCACCGATACCTTCTGTGCCTTTTGTGCTTTTTGTGGCCAATTTCGCTGCTATCTTTTTTCGTATTGAGGTTTGTTGCGACGACCCTTATGGTTGCCGTCCAATGAACATTCAAAACGTACCAAATTTCCGATCAACCACTTGCCAGGGAGACATTTAATGGTTGAAGGGAGAGAGATCCTGGCGTCCCGCGGCGCCGTCGCGGCCGGCCCCGAAGAAGCGGCCCGGGTGGGTGCGCGCGTACTGGAGCAGGGTGGAAACGCGATGGACGCAGCGGCCGCGACCAGTATGGCCTGCTGTATGCTGCAGCCGCAGTCCACGGGCGTGATGGGGTACGTGCTGTGCGCTCTGGTGCTGGACGGGCGGTCCGGGAAGGTGTGGTCTCTGGATGCGAACTCGATCGCGCCCGCGTCTGCGAGTGAGACGATGTACGACGTGATGCCGATGCGGGACGGACCGAATGGGATCAACGAGAACGAATATCTCTGTTCCGTACGGGGCAACGCCAACGTGCACGGACCTCAGGCGGTGGGTCCGCCCGGAATGATGGCGGGGATGGGGGTGTTGTGGGAGCGTTGGGGCCGGTTGAAGTGGTCGGATATCGTGGCGCCGTCCCTGACGTTGCTGGAAAATGGATTTCCCTTTGGCTCCACCGCGGGTTCGATCCGGAATCTGGAGGCGGTAATTCGCCGGTTTCCGGCAACGGAGAAGCATCTGATGCCGGAAGGGCGTTTACCCGGGGCGGACGACGTCTGGCACAGGCGGGATATGGAAAAATCTCTGAAGCGTGCGTGTGAGGCGGGGTGGCGGGACTTCTACGATGGGGAGATCGGGCGGAAGATCGCGGATCACGTCAGCCTTACGGGGGGCGCGCTTACCAGGGAGGATATGGCGCGCTATGAGCCGCGTGTGACGGCGCCTTACGAGACCACGTACCGCGATGCGACCGTCTATGCGGCGATATTGCCGAACGGTGGGCTGACGGCGCTCCAGGTTCTGAATATGCTGGAATGCTTCGAGCCTGTGCCGGAAAATACGGTGACGTACTGGCACCGGCTGGCCGAAGTGCTGAAATTGGCGTGGCGCGATCGCCTGCTGTATCTGGGGGATCCGGATCACGTGGATGTTCAGGTCCGGAGGTTGCTGAGCAAAGACTACGCGGCAGGACGCGTGGAGTCCGTGCGGCAGTTTCCGGAATACGTAGATCGCCGGTCCCCGAGGCCTGAAGGGGATTCGACAGCCGGGACGCTCCATGTTTCCGCGGCGGACGTGGAAGGCAACGTGGCTTCCGTGACGATTTCGCAGGGTGGCGCATTCGGGTCCCTGGTCACGGTGCCCGGTACGGGGTTGATTCTGGGGCACGGGATGTGCCGGCTGGATCCGCGGCCTGGACGCAAGAATTCAGTGGCGCCGGGAAAACGGCCCTTGAACAATACGGCCCCGATGATGATTCGCATGCCGGACCGCGACGTCGCGGCGGGGTTGCCCGGAGGGCGCAGGCTTGTGAGTGTGAATGCGCGGATCGCGCAGAAAATCGTGGATTTCGGCGCAACTTCCTGCGAGGCGGTGTCCGGCCCCCGGATGCACGTCCAGATGGAGGAGCCCCTGATGGTGACGAGATCACTGGACGAGGCCATTCAAGATGGGCTGCTTAAGATGGGGCACGAATTGGACGTGGTTGGGGGCGTCGCGGGAGGCGCGCATTGTGCGGAATATCTGAAGCCGGAGGGGGGGAAGGTGCGGGCGGGCGGGAACACGTGGGCGGCTGGCGTTTAGACAGGTCGTGTTCGGGTAGGTGGAGATGACACCCTGTCGGTCGGCGTTGCTGGGGCTGGCTGGAAGTCTTATATTTGTGGTGAGCTGGTTTTGGCGTGCGGGGATGGAGGCCGGGATGGCGTGTCTGTTTGTGTCTGGAATGCTCGTGTTGGATATTATCTGGTTTTCCGGCGAGGGACATTCGATTCACGGGTATTAATTGAATGCCGTATAAAGCGCGGGCGACTAACCCAGCGGTTGCATGCTTAATAGATGCCTGATTTCGATTCCGTCGTCCAGGTCTTCCCAGTACACGGCGAAGCCCCCGGGTTCGATGGACCAGTTGGCCCGTTGTTCAGGAGTTGCCTTTGCAAGCCAGTCCAGCCAATCGAACCTGCGGATGTAGAGGCTGATCTCTCGGCCGTCGTCCAATGTTACATAAAGTGTGTTTTCGACGAATCGAACGCCGATTGCCTTGACCTGACCGGTGATCTCTTCAGGTAAAATAGACATTCCAGAACTCCAGTAATCTTTGGCGATACCGATGTGTTAGTCGGACAATGCGATTCAGTTCCGTCGAGTTGAAACCATAGCTATATTCTACTGCAATGGGTTGAAGCCAGATTTTCGCTTCATTTCCTCCCTTTATCACATGTATATGTGCCGGTTCAAACCGGTCGGAAGAATAGAACCGAAATTTATACCCTTCAATGGATATCGTCGGCATTGTAGAACCCTTGTTCCGCCTGTATATTCTCAATAAAGTAAACAATAATCGTCTGCAAATCAAAGGGTGTCGAAGACCGTTGTGGCGCAGGATACCAATCCTGCCGGGGTACCGGAGGCGGAATCGGCACCCGACATGGCGGCACAGATGGTTCGGGCTGGTCTTTTGGTATTTTTCGAGCTCGTTTTGTATGTTGCGGTCTCCAGGCGGCTCCCGGGAGCGGACATAACGCCTTGTAGGGGCAACCCTTGTGGTTGCCCGTCGGCGGGGTCGCCCAGGAAGGCGTCCGAAAACTGCAGGGAGATGCACTGTGGCTGAAGATTCAGCGGTCGTCGTGGCGACGGATGTCACGGGCCGGATTGACAGGCAGGAGGTGACGCTACGCAGCGTTCTTTTGGCCGGGGGATTGGCGGTCGGGGTGAACCTTGTGGTGAATTACGTGGAGTACGTTGTCCATGCGTCGCGAATGACGTTGAGTCATTTTCCAATGGGTACTCTGCTGCTTTATCTCCTGCTTGCCCTGGGCCTGAATCCGCTGTGCCGGTTACTCGCGCGTCGATATGCGTTATCGTCAACAGAACTGCTGGTGGTGCTGGCGGGAGGCCTCGTCGGTGGCGCCATCCCGTCCGTGGGTCTGACGGGGTATTTCCTTGGGGCAATCGCGGCGCCGTTTTATTTCGCAACGCCGGAGAATCAGTGGGGAGAGTTTTTCCATCCGTATATTCCGCACTGGCTGGCGCCCAGAAACACGAACGGCGCGCTGAATCACCTGTTTGAAGGATTGCCGCCCGGCGACTCAATTCCCTGGAACGTCTGGTTTGTGCCGGTGGTTTGCTGGATGGGGCTGATTACCGCGCTGTTTTTTGGTTCGGTCTGCCTGGCGGTGATTTTGCGCAAGCAGTGGGTGGAAAGTGAGCGCCTGTCATTTCCGATTTTGCGCCCGGTCACGGACCTTACAGTCCGCGCGGAGACATTTAATTTTCCGCGGTTGTTCTGGATCGGATTCGGCGTCGCGTTTGGCATTCTGGCCTGGAACATGATAAACTACTTCGTTCCCGGCTTTCCACAGATTCCGAATATCCGCTGGGGTCCATGGATCAAATTTGAACGCTATTTCCCCGGTCTATGGACGCGGATCAATATGTTTACGATTTCCTTCTGCTATTTTGCCAATATCGACGTGCTGTTCAGTCTCTGGTTTTTTGATCTGTTGTTCATCATTCGCAGCGGTATTCTGAACCGGCTGGGATATAATGCCAGTTCGTGGTCGCACGCATCGGGTGATTTCCAGTGGCTGCCTCTGGGTGCGTTTTTTGCGATGGTGGGATGGGGATTCTGGACGTCGCGGAACCACCTGAAACCGGTTTTTATGAAGGCGCTGGGGAGGGCCGAGCCGCTGGACGAAAAAGATGAAATGATGTCCTTCAGGACGGCGGTGTTCGGGCTGATTGTGTGCGTGCTGTTCGCAGTTTTCTGGTGGTGGCAGGCCGGGATGAGTCTTGTCCTGGCGTGTGCGTTTGTTCTGGCGACTTTCGTCCTTTATCTGGGGGTCTCGCGTATTGTTTCGGACGTCGGTCTGGTATTTATCAGCATGCCGGTGGGGCCTCAGCGGTTTGTCGCGTCGCTGTTCGGATCGCGGAACCTGTCGGGGTCGAGTCTGACAACGCTGGGATTCACCAATGGCGTCGCGTCCTACGGCAAGGGTCTGTTCATGCCGTCGGTAATCCACGGCGCCAAACTGGCGGATGTATGCCCGAGGGATGGGCGGCGGCGTGTACTTGGGGCGGTGTTGCTGGCTTTCGGCGTGGGTTGTGTGTTCTCGATCCTGTTCACGTTATACCTTGGTTATACATACGGGGCCTTTAATTTCAACGACTACCCATTCACCCGCTATAGCAAGTCCGGCTTTGCCGGCGTGTTGACCCAGATGAACAACCCGGAGCCGCCCGACCGCCTGCAACTAAGCCTGTTTGGCATTGGCGCGGCGGTGATGTCGTTGTTGACGTTTCTGAAGTACCGGTTTCCGTGGTGGCCTTTCCACCCCGTTGGATTCGCGCTGGCGGGCACCGGGACGTCTGTACGGTATACGGTTTTTTCGGTTTTTCTGGCATGGGCAATCAAATTCCTCATACTGCGAATCGGTGGAGCGGCGCTCTACCGCCGTTATGTGCCGTTCTTCCTCGGTGTTCTCGTGGGTTATTCCACGGGCGTGGGGGTTTCGTTGGTTGTGGATATGATCTGGTTTCCGGGTGGCGGGCATTCAGTTCACGGGTATTGACCTGCGGCGTGCGGGTGCGAAGTGTGGTCCGAATATTCTGTCGTCCGACGCACGTGGAAAGGTTCGTTTGGGAGGTAAATCATGGCAACGATGGTTGAGCGGTCGGTTGCCCGCTCGTGGGAGCTGTACGACAGGGCACAGGCGGTCATCCCGCTGGGCACGCAGACCCATTCCAAGGCGCCGAGGGAGACGCTGCGCGGTGTGGAGCCGTGCTACCTGGTTCGAGGTGACGGATGCCGGGTGTGGGATGTCGACGGCAACGAATATATCGATTTCCGGAACGGACTGGGCCCCATTTCCCTCGGTTACCGGTTTCCGGCGGTGGATGAGGCCGTCAGGGCGCAACTGGAAAGTGGTATCGTGTTCAGCTATCCCCACCCGCTGGAGGTTGACGTCGCGCAGCGGTTGGTCGACGTGCTGCCGTGCGCCCAGCGGGTTCGATTCCTGAAGACCGGCGGAGAGGCGATGGCGGCCGCACATCGCCTTTCAAGGGCGTTTACGGAGCGGGATCTTATCCTGACCTGCGGATACCACGGCTGGATCAATACGATGGCCCGAGTCGGTGTGCCGGAGGCAACACGGAAAACCTACAGGGCGTTGCCGTGGGGAAACATCGGGCCGTATGCCGAGGCGTTCAAAGAGGCCCCGGGTGAGATTGCGGCCGTGAGCGTGGCGTGCGCATATGCGGAAATCGAACAGGGGCGTTCTTTTCTGAGGGAATTGCGGGCGTTGACGGAGCAGCACGGGGCAGTCCTCATTTTCGACGAAATCGTGACAGGGTTCCGCCTGCGGCGCGCCGGCGCGCAGGAGTATTTCGGGGTCGTTCCCGACCTGGGGGTGTTTGCCAAGGGACTGTCGAACGGAGTGCCGCTGTCCTGTTTTGTGGGGAATGCGGCGGTGATGGAGACGGTGAAGGATTGCGTCGTGTCGTCCACCTTCGGAGGGGACACGCTTGGGCTGGCGGCGGCGCGGGCGGTGCTGGACGTGTATGAACAGGAGGATGTGATCGGCACCCTGTGGAAGCGCGGCGACCAGCTTCACGAAGGCTTCAATGCCCAAAGCGAGCGATTGGGCCTGCCGGCGCGCTTCGTGGGAGCGTCTCCCGTCGGGCAACTGGTCTTTGACCATCCGGACGCGGGCCGACTGTTTCTCAGGTTCAACGAGGAAGTGCTGAAGCGGGGGATCATTATCTATTCGGTCTGCTATACCAATTTCTCGCACACCGAGGCGGATATCGATGAGGCCGTCCGTGCGATGGGCGAGGCGTTGGAGGTGATCGCAAATGAGGGGTTGTTTAAAGGGGGGTAACTTTCTTATCTTATAAGACTTCATTTTCGCCACTCCTCATGATGTGTTGTCCGGGCATCTGTAAGGTCTGGAGGACGGTTTGTTAAGAAATTGCGCCTTAATCGTAGCCCTGCTGGGCCTTGCAGCCAGGACGTACGGCGCCCCGGCCGCGGTCTACTCGCCGGATGGGCAGCGGGCAGTCTGGCTGGTACCGGGCGGCAAGCCAAAGGTCCTGTTGACACAGGTATGGCACGGCCGCTCCGATGGGACCATGCCCACGAGGGTGGGTATCTATCTGGGTCCGCCCGGAGATGTGGGATTTCTGCCTGGAGATGGGTTGGTCTATCTGGAGCGAGGACTCGATCACGTCGCGTTCGGCACCACGCCGGTGGGCAGGCTGACGTCCGATACGCGCAATCAGCGGCGGCTTCCCCTCCTCCGCAACCGCGTCTGGCGAATTGACGAATCAGGAGAGTCCCTCTGGCCGTTGCCCAGGGGAATGGATCCGGTCGATATGGCGGTTGCCCCGGACGGCCGCCGCCTGGCTGTAACGGATCACCACGGTTTGTGGACCGTTGATGCATTCGGGCGTGCCCGGTTGCTTGTGCGGGGACACGTGCGAGGCCCTCTCAATTGGTCTCCGAGTGCGGATGCCGTGGCCGGTCTGTTGGACGGCACGTTGTATTGCGTGGGAATGGACGGCAGTGAAGTGCCCGCCTGGCCGGTTCCGCGCATGACAGGTGGCGGAAGACGCCCGGCACCGGTTCGGGAGACGGAGATTGATGCGGCAATGCTGATGGTTCACCAGGCGCTGAACTGGTGGGTGCGGGGTCATCACGCCATGCACCGGGGCCAGTACCGCAGCGCTCGGGATGCCTACAGGGAATCCGTCAGCGGTTTTAAGGATATACGAAAGACATATGCCGCAGTGGGTCTGTCCAGGGGAAGCTGCCAGGGCTATATCGATGCCATACGAAGCCTTATTATAAACGACGAGGCCCTGGAGGAAGCGGTTTGCTCGGAACGCCTGCTCGTCCTGGGAGACTTGATCTCAGCGTTCATCTCCGCCCATGACCACGATCTGTCCGTGAACCTGGGCGCTCTTCTGAAATGGTCTTCCGGCAAGTTGGCACAGCAGCAGGAGGAAGGACCTGCGAGCGAGCGGGAGATGGGATTGCTCTTGCGTCTTTTCCAATGTCCGGCAACTGACGAGCCGCATATGCCCGAGATTGGATACTATTTCCATCCAAATTTCCATCCGGGCGATTCAATATTGAGTTGTTACTGGCACCGGGGCCGCGTTCAACATCTGATCGGGGGCCCGGGCGGATATGCTGTTCAGGCCCGGGCGATGCCCCATGCGCAGGTCGATTCGCTCTTCAGTCTGGGCGCGGAACGGTTGGAGAGCAAAGACGTGGAGGGGGCGATATTTCCGCTCCGCGTGGTCGCGCATCAACGTTCTGGAGATAAAGACGCACACCTGAAGCTGGGGTATGCGTTTTTGGAGGATAAATACTACAGGGGCGCAAGATGGGCATTCAAGAAGGCGGCCGCGCTGACAGGGAAGGACCCCGAGCCTTATTACGGTCTGGGCCTCGTGTTGATGGAACTCCACAACGAACGCTACCAGGCGATTACCTATTTCAGGAAGGCGCTTATCCGGGATCGGGATTTCGTGGATGCCCGGTATAAGATCGCCCTCGTGCGGTACATGCTGAACGAGCACGATGTGAAGCCGGAGTTGGACCGGGTGTTGAAGACGGATCCGGAGTACGCCGATGCCTATCTGTTGATGGGAGACTGGTACGCCAATTTTATGGAGGATTACGAGGAAGCCATTGTCTGGTATACCCGGTACCTCGCGATGCGGCCGGCCGATCAGAAAGTGGGCAGGCGGCTCGGGTACGCGTACCTGAAGGTCAAGGACTACGATCGGATTTTAGATAAGATTCAGACATTTACACGGGAGTATCCCGATGCAATCGAGCTGATGCCGATCGTGGCTCAGGCCTGCGCCAAGCGCGACAAGTACGATATGGCGATGGGGTTTTTCTCAACCTACATTTCCCGGCTGGAGCAGGAGCAGCAGTCGCTTTATTTTGACATTGGACTGATTGCGTCGCCCGAGGAATTGGCCGAATACGAACAGACGTCGGGCGCGGCACGGAAAGCGTTTCTGGAACGGTTCTGGAACGTACGTGATCCGGATATTGGCACGCCGGTAAACGAACGGCTGCTGGAACACTACCGTCGAGTCTGGTATGCCATTATGCAGTTCTCCGAAGGCAAGGATCCGTGGGACCGGCGCGGTGAGGTGTACATACGGTTTGGAGAACCGGACCACGTGACCAGTTCGCACAACTTCAATGCGAAGCAGGATCTATCCGTGTTGCGCGTAAAGGAGCGGCTCGCGACCCAGCTTTACGGAACGCAGGCGATCGGTGCCTCCTTTATGGGGCCTGTGTTCCCGGTTCGCAACTTTTCCTTGCAGCGCGATATTCTGGGTTTCGAGAGCGCCTCATCGGATTTCGGAATTGAGGGTGAGCGCGACGCGTTTACCGGGGGAGATCCTGACGGCGCCGATTCGAATCTGCGGCAGATGACAACGACGGAGGGAAGCCGCGATGGCGGTTCCTCTACGGATCGGAGCGACCCGGAAGGTCCAAGCGCCGGAAGGACGATCGGCGAGGCAGGAGATATCGGACAGAGTGCCCCGGAAAACCTGGTCTTCGGTCCTGCGCCGTCCCGTATCAACACGGACATTTTCGCGGGTTCGGGTTTCAATCCGGTACTTGCCGCCGGCGCGGACCTGGGGTCCACGCCGTGGGCGTCCTGGATTTACCTGAACATCGACGGGGGCATCGAAATCTCGTTTACCGACGAGTTCAACTCCAGGATTTTTGATTTTACGCCGGTTCCGAATGCACCTGATTTGAATGTCGAGCAGATAACGCGGTTTCGTCGTTTTTCACCTGAAAAGGTCTTCCATCAGGCGGTTGCGCTAGCCCCGGACTTCTACGCGCCGGAATACGGCCAGACCCCCTACGATTTTCACTACACGTTGGCCGATTTCAAAGGTGCCGACGGAAAGAGCGTGCTGGAGATCTACTACGGCATTCCGTGCGCGGCGACAAACTACCTGGCCGAACACAACGTCACACAGGTGGCGGTCCGGCGGCAACTGGCGTTGCTCTCGTCCCTCTCGGGCAAGGTTTACCGGAAGACGGCCGAGGTGTTTTACAAACGGCCGGGCAATCGTACGGGCCCGGACGTGGTCCTCCCGGACGTGGTCAGGCTGGAAGTGCCGCCGGGCGTCTACAGGCTGGAGGTGAAGGCGCGTGACCGCATGACGGGACGATTGGGAATCTACCGTCAGCAGGTGGTCGTGGAGTCTTACCATAAAGAGGGTCTTCGTGTGAGCGACCTGGAGTTGGCCTATAACGTAAGCGAGGCCGCCGCCAATCTTGGCAAGTTCGGAAAACACGGGTTGAACGTGGTACCGATGCCCTCTCGAACATATGGGACGGGTCAGAACGTGTTTGTGTATTACGAGATCTACAACCTGAAAAAGGACAATTTCGGACAGACCCAGTACAGGGTGGAGTACACGATGGGTCCGAAGTCCGGCGGCGTACTTTCGAGGTTGGCTCAAACGCTCAGGGGACGGTCGAACAAAACGGAGGTTGCGGTCGGGTATGAGCAACTTGGCTTCCAGGATTCGGAAGTCGCGTATACGGAACTGGAACTGGGAGAGGCATGGTCGGGAAGACATTACCTGACGGTGGAGGTAACGGATTTAAACAGCGGAAAGTCCTTTGTGAAGGAAACCACGTTTGTGGTGCAAAAATGAGCCGTTTCGAAAACACGTCTGAAAGGCGCCAATAGGTTCCACTCGTGTATCCACCGAAACCGCCCGGGATACGTCTTTCGGTAAACCGAACTCCCTCCGGTGGGTGGGAATCCTTCGGTTCAATTTGATGTGATGTCGTGGCGCGCGGACCGACGCGAAGATACTTTGCGCTGTCATCCGACGCGCGAAAGAAAACGCCAGAGAGGTCGTCTAACAGTCCGTTGGAAAAGTTGCTCTGCAGGCGAGGCCGAGACATTGTGACCGAAGACGAGGCGCGCGACCGAGTCGAATCGGGGGATTCGGAGAGGGAACGCAACGCAGTAATTCGGTCACAAGAGCCGGCCGCAGACCGGATGGACTTTTTCAACGGGCTGCTAATGTTCGGGAACATACGCCGGTGAAGGAGAATTCGCACATGGCGCAGGTGCTTCTGTGTTTTGCCCTGTCTGTCTTACTCGCACTTTGCCCGGCGCGCGCGTGGGCCGACAGGATCACCATTGAGGATGTGGACTTTGACGGCAATGGAATCATCGATCTGACCGATTTTGTCCTTTTTGCACGGGCTTATCAAACGGAAGACGCGATATACGATTTGGACGGCAGCCGCACGGTCGACGCGCCCGACTTTGAGATTTTCGCATCTTTCTTCGGACGGAAGGTGGTCGACGGACCCGTGGTGCCGAGACTCAAGCATGAACTCCTCGAGGTTCCGGCGGGAGATTTCATTATGGGTACCGACCGGGGGCTGCCTCCGGACGGGCCGGAACATGTCGTCTACCTGGACGCGTTCCGGATTGACAAGTACGAGGTGAACAACGTTCAGTTTATCGCGTTCCTGAACGACAGGAACCGGGGCACCAAAACGGTCGGCCGTACGGCCCCATGGCAAACCGACGAGGATATCGCATACCGGAATGCGGCGAATCGGAACCTGGACTCAGAAGACAATGTGCTCTACAATTTGGATTCCAGAGAGGCCGATATCCGGATTTCAATAGACGTACTGGCCGGGCTCGAAGGGGACGATGATGAGGAAAGCGAAGACCTGGGGCGTACCATCAAAGATGAATATGTGCTGAAGGCGTTTTATCTCGCCAACCGGGCGGTGACGAACGTGACCTGGTTTGGCGCCAGGGCATACTGCGAATGGCGCGGAATGCGCCTGCCCACCGAAGCCCAGTGGGAAAAGGCGGCTCGTGGCACGGATGGGCGGCCCTACCCGTGGGGAACAGCGACACCCACGCCTGAGCATGCGAATATCGGCGATCTTGTGGGCCGTACGGTGGACATCGGCAGCCATCCGAAGGGTGTAAGCCCCTATGGGGCGCACCATATGTCCGGCAATGCCTGGGAATGGTGCGAGGACTGGTTCGACCCGTTTTATTATAGCAATTCACCAAGAGAAAATCCCAGGGGCGGGGAGACGGGCGCGAACCGGGTGCTGCGGGGAGGTTCGTGGGCATTCCGGGACCTTGCCGACACGACCACGCGATGGTTCGATGCGCCGTTTGCGACGGATGACAAGATCGGATTCCGGTGCGCGAGTGACTTCTGACGGTCGTGATGGCCGGCCGCAAGCGACTTTTGTGACGAGAGGAGGCAATCTCTTTCCGGGACAGGACACAGGCAGGCCGGTCAGATGGGACAAGGTGTGAGGGGAAGCGCAGATGCGAATTGGTATGGAGAGATTGCGGCGGGGCAGGTTCTGGCTTTGTGTCGGGGTGCTGGCCTGTTTTCTGGCGGCTTGCGGTGACGACAACCCGATCGATTCCGACGACGACGAACCCATTGCTCCGCCGTCGCTCTGTTCGGATACGCCCGGGACGATCTGCACCTGGGCGGGAACCGGAGATGCGGGTTGGGACGGAGACGGCAGCGTGCTGTTGCTTTCTACGTTCTACTGGCCGGTCGATGTGATGGTTACGCCCGAGGGCCGTGTATATGTTCTGGATTGGAACAACCATCGCGTTCGGCGGGCGGCCATAGGCGATAGCACGCTGGAGACGGCGATCGGCAGCGGCTTTATGGGCGACGGATCCTACGGGCAATCCGAGCGGATCCCGCCGGGGGCGTCGGGGAAGTCCGTCAATCTGAGTCATCCGACGCATCTCATCCAGCTTTCGGGCGGGGCATTTCTGCTGACGGCCTGGCGAAACCACAAGCTGCGCCTTTTCGACCCTGGCAGTGGCAGGGTGAGGGTATTCCTGGGAGATACGCCGGATTTTGCGGGCGACGGCGGTCCCGCGGAGGATGCGCTTCTGAACTATCCTTCGCAGACGGTGCTTGCTCCCGACAATACGCTCTATGTTCTGGATCAGCGCAATCTGCGGGTGCGAAAGATCGATCCCAATGGCGTCATTACCACGGTTGTGGGTACGGGCGCGGCCGGATTCAGTGGCGACGGCGGTCCTCCCCATATGGCGCAACTGAACTTCCCTGCAGGCAACAATCCCCCGCCAGCTGGCGGATTGGCCCTGGCGCCGGATGGCAAGCTCTTTATTTCCGATACGCACAATCAGCGGATTCGACGTGTGGACTTTGAAAGGGATCGGATCGATACCGTTGCGGGCACGGGTGCCGCGGGGTTCAGTGGGGACGGCGGCCCTGCCATACAGGCGAGTTTGAACAATCCGCGCGATCTTCAGTTCGGCCCGGACGGGAGGTTGTACGTCGCCGATGAGATGAACCACCGCATCCGGGCGATCGATCTGGCTTCCGGAATGATTACAACGGTGGCCGGAAACGGGCAGGCGGGGTTCAGCGGAGACGGCGGTCCAGCCACGTTGGCCGCGTTGAACCGGCCTGCGGGGGTCGCGTTTGATGAGGCAAACGGATACCTCTATATTGCCGATACGTTCAACCATCGTATCCGGCTCGCGACGCTATCCGGCTCGGGCGCTCCCTGACATATTGGTACGTCGTTAAAAAACGGATTCAGGTCAGAGTAACTAAGGGCGGGGGGCCTGTCTTGCCGGACCAGCCGAATTTTCTGGTGATTATGTCAGACCAGCACAACCGGCGGTATATGGGTTGTGGCGGGGATCGGATTGTCCGTACGCCACACCTCGACGCCCTGGCGGAACGCGGCGTGCTATTCGAGAATACCTATTGTGGATCGCCGCTTTGCGTGCCGTCGCGGATGACTTTTCTCACGGGTCGGCATTCCTCTGACATCGAGGTGTGGTCCAATGCCTGTTTTCTGAGGTCGGATATTCCGACATTCGCGCACGGTCTCGGGTTGGTGGGATACGAAACGGTGTTGGGCGGCAGGATGCACTATGTGGGGCCGGACCAGCGGCACGGCTTCGAACAGCGTATTATGGGAGATGTGTCGGGACCGTTTCCCGGTGGACCCGGTCCCGACCTGGGGCATATTCCAACGGGGACGACGGGCCAATCCCGTCGGTCGGTCGAAATTTCGGGACCGGGGCGCACATCCTACCAGGCTTACGACGTGGCGGTGACCGAAGCGTGTTGTGAATTTCTTGCGCGCCGCGACCGGACTGGCGCCGAGCAACCCTTCTGTCTGATGACGGGGTATGTGCTGCCGCATTGCCCCTTCATCTGTCCCAAGGACTTATACGAAGAATATTACCATCGGGTGGAACTTCCGGAGTTGCCGGAGGGCTACCTGGACCGGCTGCATCCGGCGATCCGTCTTTGGCGTGAGAAGCGCGGCGTAAACGGACTGAGCGAAGAAGCGGTGCGCAGAGCACGTGCGGCCTACTATGGACTCGTTACGTTTTTGGATGGTCTGATCGGACGGTTGCTGGAGACACTGGCGTCAACGTCGTACGGAGAGAATACGGCGGTGATCTATCTCTCGGATCATGGGGAGATGGCCGGCGAACACGGGATGTGGTGGAAGAGCAGCTTCTACGAGGGGTCTGCCGGCGTGCCGATGATTGTGTCTTTTCCGGGGCGATTCGGAGAAGGGCGGCGCGTGGATGCGGTAACAAGCCTTCTGGATGTGGGTCCTACGATGATCGACCTGGCGGGTGGAGATCCGCTGCCGGAAGTTGCAGGCCGGAGCCTGAGGTGTTTTCTGGAGGGGGACGGGCGGTCGGCTGCCTGGGTGAATGAGACCTTTTCGGAGAATTACAGCGGCGCCGACGAGCCGCCGGCGCGGATGGTTCGCCAGGGCCCGTGGAAACTGAACACCTACCACGGATACGATGAACCGCAGCTGTTCAACCTCGATGTGGATCCCCAGGAGTTTGAAGACCGGGCGGGCGATCCCGCCTGCGCAGAGGTGAAGGCCGCGCTTCTGGCTCGGGTTCTGGAAGGGTGGGACGGGGGCGCGATCGGGCCGAAACTGCAACGCCGGACGGCGGGGAGGCGTGTGTTACGGCGGTGGGCTGGGGCCGTGGATCACGATTTGGCGGGTTTCTGGAGGGCGCCTCCAGAATGTAATGTGTTTCCCGAAGAATAAGCTGCGGGAGCCCCGCACAGAACCGACGTGCAGTTCTGAAAAGCCCTGCGTCGATGCACGAATTCGCGAGCCGAGAGAGATTCACAGTGGATTTGAGAATATAGGTCACGCATCCATAACGGGCAACACGACGTATGACGGCCGATTTGCGTCGTGGAAAACGGTGTTGACCGCGACCTGTCCAATCGTTTCTTCGCCGAAGGGGCCTCCGGTGTTCAAATTTCGGTCGTACCGGGGGAAATCGCTGCTGGTAATTTCTATGCGCAGGCAGTGCCCCGCCTGGAACACCTGACCCGTGGCGGACATGTCTATTTCAAACCTGTAGATCCTGCCCGGCGTCAACAGTTCGGGGCGTTGCAACGAGTTTCGGAATCGCGCCCTCAGGATGCCGTCGCAGACGGGCATGGAACGGCCATCCGGCCACACGTCACAGAGTCTGACCACCCAGTCTGTATCCGGGGCTGAGGACAGGGCGTGTAAAATGGCTTTGACGGGGCCAATTACGGTCAGATCCCGTTTCAGTTCTGCCGAGGTGTAGGTGAGCATTCCGCTTTCCAGGTGCTGATGGTCCATGGGCCCCAGCGTGGGATAGAAGCGCAGGCCGGGCATGGGGTCGTTCGGGTCGTAGGCAAGACTGTCGGGATGTTCAGACGTACGCGGCGGATCGAAGGTCAGACCGCCGTTGTTGAGCGAATACTGATTCTTGCCGGATCCTTCGCGGAAATACGCGGGCCGGTAGGTGATGCCGGCCGGCGGCCAGTCTTCCAGGTCCAGCCAGCGGTTTTCTCCCATCAGGAAAATACGTACTGGCGGGCCATCCATGACGCCGTTGTCCATTCCCTTCAGCCAGTAATCATACCATTTCAGGCGGTGCGCGTTCATGTCGAAGGCCGCATCGGGGCCGAAGTCAAGTTC
Organism: Candidatus Latescibacterota bacterium; assembly: GCA_965237675.1. GTDB lineage: Bacteria > Latescibacterota > UBA2968 > UBA2968 > JAAXHE01. The sequence goes on along the minus strand of OZ250150.1, from coordinate 5,187,274 downwards.
GCCGGCGACCTGTTTTGCCGCATTCCCCGGACCGTGGATCCAGGGTCCGATGAGCAGGCGTTGTCCTTCCCGGCAGGCCCTGGTGCGACCGTGTCTTCGAATGCCCTGGAAGCACTGCAACGTGCCGTCCAGGAACACATCGAACCAGGCGCCAAAGTGGAGCATAGGAGTTTCTATGTCGCCGTATCTTGAGCTGATATTGGTGGGCCACCAGTAGGCGCCGTCTTCGGGGTGGTCGAGGTCTTCAAAGTACCAATCGAGCAGTCCTTCCAGGGGAGGGAGGGATTTGAGTGGGAGGTGTCGCTCCCAGTCTTGGAATTCATCCAACGCCGCTGTCAGGCGCGCACGTGCGGCCTCCAGTCCCGGAGGGGCGCTTCCGTGTTCCAACTGGGACAGGAGAGTCTGCATCGCCCATTTCCGGAACGGCAGGGAATACGCGCCATACCGGTACCAGAAGCCGCTGTAATGGTCACCGCCACCCTCTCGCACGTAAAGCGCTTTCAGGTGCGGAGGCCGTGTGGGCGCGACCATGTACTGCGTGAAACCGGAATAGGAACCGTCGGCCATCCCCACATGACCGTTGGACCAGGGTTGTACTCCGGCCCATTCGATGGTGTCGTATCCGTCGCGGTTGGCGCCCCAGCCGTCGTCGCGGAAGGGTCGCCAATCGCCTTCGGAGGCGAAGGTCCCGCGTACGTTCTGTCCCACGAAGACGAATCCCCGGCTTGCGTAGAATTCCCCGTTGGATGTGCACCGGCCGACAAGTTCGTAGGCGACCCGCTCCACGACGACGGGGTATTTCCCGTCCTCTTCAGGACGGTAAATGTCGGCTCGAAGGACGGCGCCGTCTCGCATGGTTACGGGTACATTACGTTCTACTCGTACCTTGTATCGGGGTTCGGAAATGCCTGTATCCTTCATATGGTTCTCCCATTCGTACGGTTGGCTTCATCCCGTCCAATTTCCCGGAAACGACGCCAACGGTTAGAGACTCGTGTCAATAGCGGTGTTTTTCATCTCTGTTCCACAAATCGACAGAAACGTTCCATTGCAGGTTCCAATACAGATGGGTCTGGGGCGCAGCAGAGGCGGACCGATTCTTCACCGCCAATGCCGAAAGCGATGCCCGGGGCAACCGAGACTTTCCGTCGCCTGAGCAGTTCAAGCGCGAACGCGAACGAGTTCCCTGACGCCCTCAACCCGGGGAAAGAGGAAAAATGCCCCCTCGGGAGGACTGACCTTGATACCGTATGTCGAACCCAGGGCATCGTAGCAGAACGAGATTCTCTGCCGGTAGGTTTCCGCCATGTCGTGGATTTCGGATTTTTCGCGCGCGATTGCGATCTGCCCGGCGCGCCGTGAAACGGATCCGAGGGCGCCTGCGAGGGAATGGGTGGCGCTTTGTCGGCGTTCCGATACAATGTCTCCTTGCATGGGGTCGGGGTTCGCAGTATCATGGCTAAACGATCATAGCGGGTGGCCCGATTCCCATAAAGGATAACGCTTTTCAGGCGTGTAAGCACCGTTATTTGCAGGCGGATTCCGACGACGCGGTCCGGACATTCGCAACGCCATTCGGATCGACCGTCCTCCCATCAGTTCGGCGCGGAACCCAAGATAGGCAATCAACGGGGAGATTTCAATTGCAGACTGCGGCGCATTCTGGAAATGTGGAACGCAGATGCGCACGGGGTACGCCGTGAGAAGGATGGTGGAATTGACCCGGGAATCCAATAATCGGGAGATGAGGGCATGAAGGGTGTCGTGTATCTCGGCGAAAGTGAAGTGGAAGTTCGGGAATTTGACACGCCGGAACCCGGACCCGGACAGGTGGTCATTGAAATGAGGGTGGCCGGCCTCTGCGGGAGTGATCTGCACAAATATCAAAGTAGCCGGGAGTGGGCGCGGGAGCGGGAGGGGATGATTTCCGGACACGAACCTGCCGGGATTGTGGCTGAGGTGGGGGCGGATGTTTCGAATGTGTCCGCGGGTGACAGGGTCAGTGTTTATCACACGGTGGGGTGCGGACATTGTGCGGTCTGCCTATCCGGGACGCCCGTGTTCTGTTCGGGCCAGGGAGCTTTTGGCCGGACTCGTGACGGTGCCCATGCAGACTATATGGTTACGGACGCACGGTACTGTATGCCGCTTCCGGATAATTTCTCGTTTGCTGTTGGAACGCAGTTGGCGTGCACAGCGGGGACTGCCTTTTCGGCTGTAAACAAGGTGCCCGGGCGTCACGGTGACCCGCTTGTGGTGTTCGGTTTGGGGCCGGTAGGTTTAACAACGCTGTTGATGGGCGCGTCGATGGGATATCGGACGTTCGGCGTGGACATCAACCCGTACAGGATAGATCTTGCGGAACGTATCGGTGGCGGGGCTGTGATAAACGCAAAGGAGAACGACCCGGTTGAGGCGATCGGAGATCTGACAGGCGGACAAGGAGCGGCCGGGGTTGTGGAGTGCTCGGGGAGTGGCGCCGCGCGTACACAGGCGGCGGCGGTCGCGGGATTGCACGGGACGGTGGTTTATGTGGGTGCCGGCGCCGCGTCGCTTGAGATTGACTTTATGGATATCCTTCGAAAAGAGCTGACGCTCAGAGGCAATTCCGTGTATTCGATGGGCGCTTATTTCGATGCCGTCGCGTTTCTGCAGACGCACCGGGTTCCGCTGGACGAAATCGTGACCCATCGCTTTCGTATCGAGCAGGCGCGTGAAGCGTTCGCGACCTTCGATACCGGAGCGACGGGCAAAGTGATCTTCGAATGGGAAGACGGAGAAGGGTCATAAATCCGATCGAGGAGAAACGGAGGAAAGAGAAATGGCACGGCGAACAAGGGTGGGAATTATCGGATGTGGTGGAATGGCACGGGGCCATGCCAGCCGGATGAGTGAGGTTCTGCACCGCGTGGAGATTTCGGCCGTGGTGGATATTGATCTGGCGCGGGCGCAGACGGTTGCGGGGGTTTTCCCCAATGAGCCATTGGTTGCGACGGACTATGAAGAGGTCCTGGACCACGTGGACGCCGTGCTTGTGGTGCTGCCGCATCATCTTCACCATCCGGTAACGGTTCGTTGTCTGGATGCGGGCAAGCACGTGCTGGTGGAAAAGCCGATGGCCAACAGTGAGCGGGAATGCCTGCAGATGATCGAGGCTGCTCAAAGGAACGACCGTGTCCTGATGGTGGCCTACTGCATGCGGTTTCATCCCCTGGTTCTGAAGTTCAAGGAAGCGCTGGACAACAAGACATTTGGCGAGGCCTTCCAGTTATCGATCTGGACCGAGCAGCATACGCAGCGCGAGCCGGAGAGTTGGCACTGCAGGGCCGGTACTCTCGGTGGCGGCCAATTTTTCAGCCACGGCTGTCACTATGTCGATTTAATGCTGTGGATGCTGGGCAGACCGGTGAAGGGCGTGCACCTGGGCACCAATCGGGGAACGCCGTGGATGGAGAGAGAGGGCACGAGCAATGTGTGCATCGAGTTTGAGGACGGCGTCCTTGGGTATCATTTCGGCACCTGGGGGGCTCGGGGCACCCGGCTTGGATATTCCTTTCACGCGCATTGCGAGAAGGGGATGGTGGAACTGCATCTGCGCACGGGACGAGTCGTGTACCTGGGTGATGTTGAAAAGCACGTGCCCGGCGAGCACGATCCCGGACAGCGGGAGATCGTGTTGCTGGAGGAAAAACACACCAAACCCACGGAAGTGGAGATGGCGCATTTTATCGATTGTATCGAGACCGGTCAAAAGCCGTTGACCGATCCCGTATCCAGCCTTGAAGGACTCAAGGTGATATGGAAACTGTACGAGGCCGAGGAAACAAACACAATGGCGGACCTGCGGGGTCTGGGCCTGGGTACGATGGAAGAAGCGGGGGTCCGCGCAGCCGGTTAGCGGATCCACCGGGGTTCGCCAGGGAAACGTTGCGAAGAGCCAAAACACCCGTCGACTACGGGAGGAATAGGAATGGACCGTGTCGTGCTTGGGGAAAGCGGCCTGTCGGTTTCACCGACAGCCGTGGGCACGTGGCAGCTTAGTCCCCGATTTTGGGGGCCGCAGTCGAAGGACGACGCGATGGCTGCGATGAAGTTCGCGTTCGACCGCGGAATCAACTTTTTCGATACAGCAGAGGCCTACGGGGATGGTTATGCTGAGACCGTGCTGGGTGAGGTTGTAAGAGATCTGCCGAGAGACGAACTCGTACTGGCGACCAAAGTGTTCAATCATTTCAATCCCGACGGTTCAAGGTGCCCCGATCTTTCTCCCGAACACATTGTGGCGCGTTGCGACGTTTCCCTCAAGCGGATGGGAGTCGAGACCATCGATCTTTACCTGCTGCATATGTACGACCCATTGACGCCGCTTGCCGATATCGCGGGAACCCTCGAAAAACTCCGGGATAAAGGAAAGATTCGCTGTTTCGGCCTCAGCAACCATACAGTCGAACAATGCCGTGCGCAGCGCCGCTTCGGTGCCTATTCCGTTATTCAGCCTCCGTACAGTTTGATCGAGCCGGCCGGGGAGAGCGATCTGTTGCCCTATTGTCAGTCGGAGAATGTCGGGGTGATGATCTATTCGCCCATGCACAAGGGACTGCTCAGCGGGAAGTACACAGGAAGAGAGACGTTTGACGATTTTCGGAACAATCATCCCGATTTTCAGGGAGACCGGTTTGAAGAATTGTGTGCGAAGGTGCAAAGCTTGAAGCCGATTGCGGAACGCAACGCCCTGACGATTTACCAGTTGGTGCTGTGCGCCACGCTGATGCATCCGTCGATTCACGTAGCGATTTGTGGAATCAAGACGCCCGATCAGATCGCCGAGGCCGTGGGGGCGGCGGGGAAGCAACTGTCCCGCGAAGACTACTTTGCGGTACGGAATGCCGTCGGGCCGGGCAGCCCCAAAATTGCGGACGCCGGCGGCAGCAGGAAGTGAAGGGTTTATTCGTTTGGAGCGATGTCGCTTTTGGGGTGCCCCGGTTTTCCAGATAGGGACAATTCATCCACCCGCAGCGTGTAGGCCTATGCCGGCGCGGTGTGGATCGCACGAGATACGCTGCAGTCCGGTCGGGCCTTTGAAGTGGGGAATGTGACGATCGGGCCCGTGTTATCGCGTTACCTCGATGCACACAGGCCCGCTGTCTGTCTGTCCCGGCAGCCGGGTCTGTATGCGATCCCCCGATCGCGATCCGTCCTGCGGGATGTCGATACATATTTCGGTATCGCGGCCGGTTCTGTAGACAGATTGTCCCTCCAGCGTTTCGTAGGCCACCGGTGGACAGGATGCAAGCTGAATCGATTCGTCGTTGAAAACGGCCGACATTGTAATGTTCCGCTCCGCCCGGATGCGGAGTCCGCCGGAACTGAATTCTTTCGCGTGGACCATTATTATGCTCAACGGCCGCCCGGCGGGGTCCCGGCAAATTGCGGCGAAACGGCCGCGCAGCCCGAGGCCACCGGGCCCGGAACCGGAGCCGTAGATCGCATGACGTTTACCACCGTCCGCGTGCGAGATCTGGACGATGGTTGCGGCGTCGACCGGAAGAGTCCGGACATCGGTAGCCCGGGGTTTGTCGACGTAGGCCTCGTGGACGGCAACAAACGGCGCATCTGTGCATTGATGGCGAACCAGGAGGCTGTGTCTGCCGGGGTCCGGATATGTGTTCAGATGGAATGCAACCTGACCCGGCGACCCCGACACGGTAACCCTGGAAAACATTTCTTTTCGCCTGCCGCGATGAGAGGATTCGGGCTCGCCCGGTATGCGCCACGTCGCAGCGAAAGCCTCCTCCGCCAGTCCCTCCTTGTATTCCTGTTCGCCCCGCATCACATAAAGCGCCGGGTCGAATCCGGTTCTGTCCTTCATGGGGAGCCGGATCTCTGGCGTCTCTCCAATACCGTGGTAAAACCAGTCATGTGTTTTCCCTCCCTGGACGCGAAAGATATCCAGTAGATACGTGTCGAACTGGCAAACGATCCGCCGGTAGATCGCCGTCTGCCCATAAATGCGGTCTCCGTGGGCTTCGGCCACCTGGCCCGCCGGAAGATCGACGAATGAATGGATGTACGGAATCTGTTCATTCTTGAGTTGGTCCCCGTGAACCTGGGACGTTTCATCCACGGTTACGGTATTATGGGCGTATGACGCCCCACTGTATATACGCTGGTCGGGATCTTCGTAGCGAGTGCGCTTCTCGCCGGTTAGCATCCGGTCATGGGAATAGGTGATTAGATTCAGTCGATCCGCGTGGGCGTGTCCCGATCCCGGCAGGAGAGCGTTGAGGCCAGCGTACAGACGGTTGCCGCCGGCTTCCCTTTTCAATGCCACGTACCCGCTCGAGAGGTTGGCGCTCCGGTAGGGTACAGATTTATTTTCAATGGTGTCTGCGCCGAACAGGAGTCCGGTCAATCCTCTGTCACCCTCCCGAAGTTCGCGGTACGAACCTGTTTCGTCAACGTTCAGGTAGCGATATCCGATTTCGGCCGTGAGCGGATAACTGGCAAGACTCGCGCGCCCTCCCATATCTCCTGTTGGCGCTACGGTCAGATCCGGAAATGCCTGTGCTGTGAACCATTTGATGGCGCGGCGCACGGCGACGTAACTGCTGTTCCCGGGGTGCAATTCGTCATAGATATCCGGCGGGAACAGGTCCGGCATCTGACGCGAGAGCCTGTGGCCGAGTACGAGTGCACGGCAGTTCGGTCCGAGGGCATACAGATGGTATGCACTGCACAGGCCCCAGAATCCCCCGTCTTCCAGGTAGTTATTCCGGGTGAGCCAGCGGATGCCTCGGTGGTCGGGGCGCCGTTCAGAAGCGTAAATCCCATGGCCAAGAGCCCAGTTCACATAGTCGGCGCTCTCGATGGCGCAGCCGACCATCGCTACCGAACTGAGATAGGCGTACATCCCGTTGTGTCGCGGGCTGCTGTCCTCCTCGACCCGGAACACCGCGTCTGCCCAGTGTTGAAGCAGATTCCGTTGGATCTGCCGGTGTTCTCGCGCGGTAAAGAGGTTGTGGGTGGACCTGAGGAGTTCATAGGCTTCCGACAGCGCGAGCACGATAACGCAGTCGCCCTCCATATTATAGGTCCAGATCACATGTTGGGTGCCGCTCCCGTGAACGGGTAGGGATTGAATGTGTTTTGCAAATAGCTTCAGGATCCCGGCGCTTCTTTCGGCGTATGTGCGATCCATATCGAGAGCGTACAACAGCGCAAGGTTTTGTGCCGCGGTTGCCATCGCCTGGATATAGTAGCATCCCCAGCCTTCGTATAAGGTCCCTGCGTATTTGCCGGTCAGATGTACCGCCTTGGATTGCTGACTTAGCGCGTGGGCTTCGTCGCACCGTTGGCAAGTGACTTCGCGATCGTTGAATGGTTCGAACCTGAGCCTTTCATGGCACACAGGACACATCAGCAGCCAGTATACCTGCATCTTCCGCTTCGGCATCAGCGACTCGATCCGGCCGAGGGATTGCGCCATCCACGGCTGCACACTCTCCCGCAATTCCTCGACGGCCTTTTTTGCCCAGTCGTGGGATCGGATCTTCCGCTTGATTTCTTCCAGGATTGCCGCATCCACGAATCCGGCCGGGTGTATCCATTGCTGCGTATCGAAGTCATCCATCCTGTCACCTCCTTTGTTCCCAAAGGCCTTTTCCGGCTTTTTCATTTGGAAACAAGATAACATCTGGGTGCCTCTCTGAAAGGGTTTTTCGGTCTTGGGTCGGGACCCATCGAAGGGAGTTTGCACGTTAAGGGTGTTTGTTTATATTTCGGTAGTCTGGGCCATTAGCGAACCATACTCCGGAGGAATCGAGATGGGTATGACGGATGAAGAGAAGTTTCGGTTTGACCTGACGGGCTTTCTGGTGCGTCCTGCCATTCTGAATCAGGATGAGATTGAATCCATTGTCGAGCAGATTGATCGCATCGTACACGATCCGGACGCACTGCCGCCCGAACATCGTACGGTTCCAGGGGGGGCGTCAAGTGCTTTGATCGATCACCCGAAGGTCGTGGAGGTCTTGCGGGAGGTTATCGGACCCGAGATTCGAATGGAAGGTTGTTACTGCGTATGGCGTAAAAAAGGGGATTCCCACGGCGGGGGGCTTCACGGCGGCGGGCCCAGCCAGATCGATCCGATATTTGGGTACCGTTGCCAGAACGGGCGCATTCACGCGGGGATGGTGCGCGTGGTTTTCGAGTTGACGGATGTGCAACCGGAAGATGGGGCCACGCATTTCATCGTCGGCAGCCATAAGGCGAATTTTGAAATGCATCCTGATCATCTTTCGATGGAGCCGGGTGAGCGAAGCCCCTTCCTGATGGGATATGCGTGCCCGGCCGGCAGCGCCATATTTTTTACCGAGAATGTGTGCCACGTTGGGCCCGAGTGGACCCGCGATACACCACGTATTGCCGTATTGCACGCCTATTCGCACCTGGCAACACACTGGCACCGGCTGCGTGTACCTCCCGAAGTGCTGGACGGTCTGCCGCGAGAGAAGCAAGCCTATTTTCGTGAGCCGTGGATTGCCGATTTTCGTACCCGGCCGGCGACGCGGAATACCGTGGACCGTTACATGAGTTCGGCGGATCCAATGATGCGCACTGCTGTCGGGGATTGAGAGGATTTCTTGTCACGTCTCCCGACGCGCGGAGATCACGCTGCCGTTCGATAGGTGCACGTTGTCCCAAACCCCTGCGACGTGTTCGAAGGGGCGTGTCGAAAAAAAAGCCTGGCGGGAAAGACATTAAACGAGAGCGATAGAGCGATGGAAGATTATTCACACGTTCAGAAGCCCGACACCGGATATCGGTACGAGTTTGGCGTTGAGAATCTGGACGCAATGGGCGAATGTCTGGAGGCGCATGGGTTTGCGATCATCAAAGATGTGCTGCCGCCGGAACGGGTTGAGAAGCTCAAGCAGGCGGTGTATGACGGCACCGATACGGAGGGCGCGCTGGCGCCGGGTCAGAGCCGTACACGCCATGCGTGGATTGAATCCGGGCCGGGAGCATGGACGCTCCTGGAGTATGAACCCTTCATGGATATTCATCGGCATTTGATCGGTACGGATAAGCTGACCGTACATCGGTCGGCCGCGATAATCCGGATGTCGGGGTCTCAGGCTGTGGCGTGGCATACGGATTGGTGCGGGTATTCGACACGGATCAGGAATTCGGGTGATATTTTGAATCGCGGCCTCTGGCCGTCGGGCAAGTGGTTCTATCTGACGGGATCGCGCCCGGTTCATGGCGGATTGTGTGTCATTGAAGATTCCCATGTGGAAGATTGGGAAGGGCCGGAGGGGTTCAGGATGACGGCGGACAGGCGGTCGTTTTACCCCGAGGGCGAGGAAGAGCGACCTTATGCCGAGTTTGATATTCCCGGGCTTGTGCCGTTGTTTACACAGGGCGGGGATATGATTGTATTTGCTCACCGGACGTACCATGGCGCGTTTCCCAACCGGCTGGAGGAGACAAGACTGTCGTGCGCCATCGGGTTCAGAGACCGCAAGCACAGAATCGATGTTCCGTGGGAGATCCCGCAGTCGGGCAGATGGTTTTTGGAGAATTTGCCGGACCATCTACAAGAATATACGCATGGTTATACCAGTATCGACATGGATTGGCGCGGATAGAGCTGAACCGGTATTGTAGCGCAGGGTGTTTACGATGAATGTCGCGTCGGGTAGAGGTGTGATTTGAGGACGGTCTACGTGCTGTTGACAATGGACTGCGAGACCGCCAGATCAGACCTGACGCCCTATGCAATCCGGATGTCGGGCAGCGGCCCTGTTGACTATCGAGAAAGCGGACGGTCGATCCGTGCCTATGTCGAAACGGCGGCCGCGAATGGATTTCCGGTGACGCTCTTTGCGCATCCGGAAGTCGCATCCGAGAATGCGGATCTGCTTCTGGCACTGCGGGAGCACGGCGCGTGTCTGGGGCTGCATTTACATCCGTACAAGCTTAGGGGCGGGAAATATAAATATGACCTCGGGGTGTATTCCGCCGGAGAACAGTCCGGGATCGTCAGCGAGGCGATGCAGGTGTGGGAATCCGCGCTGGGTAGCCCGCCTCGTTACTTCAGGGCCGGCTACTTTTCGGCCAATGATGAGACGTTTCGTGTGCTGAACGGGTTGGGATTTGCGGGCGGCAGCCTCTCAAACCCTGGGCGGGTTTTGCCCCTACACCATAGCATCTGGGCGGGGGCGGAGCCCTATCCCCACCGGGCCCATCCGGGATGCCGCTTGATTCGCGGTGAAAGCGATTTCATCAACGTGCCCGTATCTGCCGCGTTCGACCGGCCGGTTCAACAGGGCCACGCGGGCGAACGGGGATACGAATGGTCCTATGTACCACACCGGTACGACCACAGGGCGATTGTTCAGAACGTGCTGGATCGTTTTCTGGCCGATAGGCCCCGGTTTCCCGTCATTGTGACAGATACTCACAACGATCAGGATTATTCCGATCCTGAGCATCCTGCAACGCGGAACCTGGAGTTGATACTCAGATCCATCCGGGATTTATCCAAACAGACGGAGATGCATCCGGTGGGAATTACGCTTGATGCCCTGTGTAAGCTTGTTCTGGCGGATCGGGTACGGGTCCACGCGTCATTCGAGCCTGACGGGGATAATCGGGTGTGAAAGTAAAGATTGGACGCTTTTTCGAGAGGGAGGAGACCATGCGAATCGATTCTCACGTGCACGTGTGGACCATGGGGTCGCCGCCGTTCACCCACAACGACGAAATGTCAACACAACGGCCCGAGTATCCGGGCATCGTCGAAGATCTCATTGGGTTCATGGATCTCAATGACATCGACCGCACCGTGCTCATTCAATGTATGTATCACGGATATGACAATAGTTATATGTGTGACTCTATGCGACGATTTCCGGACCGTCTGCACGGGGTGGCGTTGATCGATCCCTTGAAAGCGGGCGCTGCTGAAGAGATGGAGCGATTGCACCGCGAACATGGGGTGCAGGGGATGCGGTTGTATCCGGTTAAGGATAAGGATGCGTCCTGGTTGTCACGCGATGATCAGAAAACGCTTTGGGATACGGCCCGAAGGCTGCGGGTTCCGTTCACGTGGTTCGGCCGCTGCCATCAGATTCCGTTGCTGGAGCCGATGTTGCAGCGATTTCCCGAGGTGAACGTGATTGTGGATCATCTGGGCGAGCCCTTCCTTTCGGAGGGGTTGGACGGCAGTTTCCGGCATCTGCTTGAGGCGGCGAAATACCCGAATCTCTTCGTAAAGGCCACACGGATCTGCGGGATCTCCGCGAAGCCATGGCCGCACGAGGATGTCTTTCCCTATGTCAAGGCCGTATACGAGGCTTTCGGATCCCGCAGGATGCTGGGGTGTACGGGATTTCCGGAGGATCCTCAGCGTGGCGAGGCTGTTGGTTTCCGTGTCGTTGAGGAAGCGATGGATTTTCTGTCGGATGATGACAAAGCATGGATCTTAGGTAAGACAGCGGATTCGCTCTACGGCCACTGAGTCAAGGAGAAACCGAAATGAAACGGACAAATATCGCGGGTCTGGGGTCCGTGGCAGGAGTGGTTGGTGTGGCGATACTCGGCGTACCATCGTCGACGTTCGACATGGGGTCTTCGAGAATCGAAATGTATGTGTTTTTGTTGTCCCTCGTGTTTTTTCTGCTGGCGGGGTTCAAGAGCGCCCAGGCTGGACCGCGCACGATGTACAAACCGCGGGATATCGAAAATGCTCGAGAGAATCTGAGACGCTACAGCTGGGCGAAGGATATTGTGAGTGGGTTGAAGCGGGATGTTGAGTTTGCGGCCCATCAGCATCGTGCGTTCTTCGATACCTTCATCCCGGAGTTGACGCCCGGAACCCACTACGGTCAGAACTGCCCGCACTGCGTGGGTGAGCGATCGTTGATGGGCAGCGGGCACTTCGACTGGCGAATTGAGGATCCGGATGAGATTACCTGCAGCGCATGCGGCACAGTTTACCCGAACGAGCAGTACCCCGAGACCGGTGTGCTGGAGTGTCCGCGCATGGGTCAACGGTTTACCTACTATCAGACCTCGGAAGAAGTGGCCGATCCGGAGTATCGGGCGGAGCATGCTCTAAAGTGGCTTGGGGACCGACCCACGATGACGAGTTTCAGCGGTCAACTTCGCGATCGCAAGGTGGGCTGGGCACAGGAGCAGGCGTTGACGCTGGCAAAGCTCTACGCGGTCACGGGGGAGATCGGATACGCACAGCGGGCGGCATGGATTCTGGATCGGTTTGCCCGGGTGTTCCCGAACTATCTCTATCATTCTTACGACGGCAGCATTGCGGATCTACCGCCTGCGGAGGTGGCTGCCAATATGGGCAGAGCGGAGGAGGCGGGTGGACCTCACGGGGGACGTTTCCCGAGGGCCGCGATTCGCCATGCGTACGGTTTGCACCAGTTTAAAGATTATTCTACGATGAACAATGGGTTCTGGGGCGCCGGCCGGATGAGCGTTCATGGGAAGGGAAGCGACGCCGGGGCGTTGATTGCATTGACGGTTGCCTTTGATTTGATTCGCGGCGCGGAACACCCGGACGGTCGTCCGATGCTCGGTGAGGAGTCGGAGCGTCGGATTCTGGAGGATCTTATTCTGGCCGGGTGTGTGGATATGGAACATTGGAATTCTCTCAGCAACAAGGGGACGGCAGTCTTTGCGTTGATCGCCGCGGTGGGGATGCTTCTGGAACAGCCTGAGAGGGTCCGGCGTGCGCTGGACGGTTTTCACCGAATGCTGGAAGAACGCTACCACCACGACGGGTTTTACTCCGAGTCGCCGTCCTACGGGGCACACAACCTCTCAAATGTGCACGAACTGACGGATTTGCTGCACGGATACAGCGATCCGCCCGGGTATCAGCCGGAGGAGGGCGAGCGGATCGAAGGGTTGGACCTGTTTTCAGGCGGCCGTTTTCATCTTTCCCTGCTGTCTCTGGTCAGGCTGCTGGCTCCGGAAAACCGCATGCCCGTTATTGGAGATACCCGATACGATACAGGTGCAGATCTTCGTTCTGTGGAGATACTGGCCGCCCGACTGGGCGGCGCGTATGCCGGTTTTCTGGAGACTGTACAGGGGGGGCAACTCTCAGAAAGTGGCACCCAATACGCGCTGTGGTACAGGCCATACGATCTCCGAGCCGAATCAACTGCGCTGCCCCTGAGGTCCGAGTGGTTCCCGGGCTGGCACGTCGGCGTGTTGCGAGGCGCGCGGAAGGAAGGGGATACCGCACTTTTTCTGAACGGCAATGAGCATCAATGGACGGTGCAGACGGGTCATAGACAGCAGGATGTATTGAGTTTCAGCATCTATGCCTATGGGGAGGAACTGGCCTCTGATCGGGGCTACTTCTCGGGAAGCGGCCAGTTGCTTCCGGACGGCCGAAGCGGTCAGGTCTGGATGAAAAGCAGTTTTTCGCACAATCTGGTGGTCGTGGATGAAGAGGAGCAGGCCAAACGGGAGTGCGGATCCAATCTGGAGCTGTTCGGGCTTGCACCCGGTGTCGAGATCGTGCAGGCATCGGGTGTGAACGTGTACCCCCAGTGCACAGAATATCGACGCACGTGCGTGATGGTGACCACACCTGAGGGAAAGGTCTATATTTTGGATCTCTTCAGGGTTAAAGGAGGGCGGACCCACCAGTACAACTTCCACTGCAACGGTTCGCCGATCGAATTCAGGCCGGCGGAGCCTGCCCCGCAGCCCACGGAGGTGTCGGAGGCCTGGGGTACGTGGCTCGAGAATACGCACGGGATGTCGCCGGAAGAACCGACCACATTTACCTGGCAGTTCAGGGATGTGAATCTGGATTTGACACTCCTCAATACACCGGAACGGATCGTGATCGGCGATGCTCCGGGATGGCGGGTTTCGACGATTGATGAGTTGAAGAAACCAGCGATCAGGCAGATTTTCGCGGAGAACAGGGCCGGGGTTGGCAATGCGGATCTTGCCAGCCGGTACGCCGCCGTGGTTGCGCCCTACAAATCCGGAGGGTCACCGGTGGTTGGGGCGAGGTTGCTGGAAAATGATCCGGATTCCGGCGTTCTTGCGGCTGAGGTAAAGCTGGCTGGGCGGACGGATTATATCATCTCAACACTGGATCAGATCGAGCGCAAGGTGGGCCCGGTGACTGTAGCCGGGCAGTTTGCCTTTGTGTCGGTGGACGATCGGGGGGCAGCCCTTCAGGGCTATCTGTTGAACGGCACGACGCTGAAGTGCGGCGACTTACAGATTTCGCGTGGGGAGCCAAACACGACTTTGAAGGTGCAGTCGGTGGAGGACCGGACGTTCCATCTTGCCGACCCGTTGCCGGACCCGCAGGGTGTCGTCGGCTCCTATTTGCTGGCCGGCGTGGCGCCCCGGACGGGTTTTGAGATTGAATCGGCCACAGAAGACGCGATTACCGTGCGGGACTATCCTGCGATTCCAACCGAAACGATAACGATATTGAATTCCGGTTGGGCAGGTACGAAAGGTTGAAACACTGGCCGGTTCATTCAGGATCGCAGGCTTTCCTCAGGGAAGCATGGAGGATGGATTTCATGCAGATATTTGACCGATACGCAGATCTTGTGAGGTGGACGGAAACTAGAGGTCACAAGCCGGCTGTTCTCGGATGTGCGCCGGATGGAGCGCCGGTGGTGTGTCTCAGAGCGGGGGGCGAGAAGCTACCGGCGATATTTATCAGCGCCGGCAGCCATTCGACGGAACAGGCGGGCGTAGGGGCAGCCGTCGGGCTCCTGGACGAATCGGAGACCGAGCATCAGGTTTATGTGATTCCCAGTCGCGATCCCATGGGGATGAATGGGTACGGGTACGCGCTGAGCTTGAGCCTGGGCGAGGAGCCGGAACTGGGTTCGGTTGAAGATGTTCGGGCATTCCTGAAGGCGCGGGGCGAGGTGCTTTACGAACAGGACGGGACGGTTCTTGCGATTATAGGTGAGTACGGGTATTCGACGACGGGTCTTCTCGGGCGTTTCGAGGTTGGGGCGGAATTTCTGGAACCCCTTTTTGGACGACGAATATTCTACCCTTCGAGCGAGGAGGGCATCGAAGGCACGGCGCCATGCCAGAGAGCCTATACGCTGATTGTCACCCCGGAAGGCGAGGTGTTGCACATCAACCGGTTTCACGATACGCCGTGGGCACCCGTGGAATCCCGATGCACACGGAATCTGATGGCGGAAATCCAGCCGGGCCTGACGCTGGATCTCCACGAATACGGAGGAGACGGTTTCTGGTTCTCGGCGCGGCACCAGCGAAACGAAGACGATGAGATGTGGGAACAGCGAATGGCCGATTCGATGATTCGGGCCGTTACCGATTCTGGGGCCGAACTTGCGCCTGAAAGCTATCTGCCTGGTGCGTTCTTCGAAACGGGTGAACGCGGTGTGTTCTGGTTGATTGCGAAGCAGCGCGGAGAGGGGTTGAATCTGGCCGATTACGGGGCCAATAGGTACGGACCCTCGTTCACCATTGAAACGGGGATGACAATGAAGGGCGGGTACCGGGAGCGCGTTGAGACGTCCATGCTGGCGGCGCGGACCGCAATCTCGGTCTTTGAGGATCGCTGGCGATGAACAAGGGGGCACCGGTGGCAGAGCCCCATGAATCCTGTGAATCCCTGCTTCAGGCGATGGTCGGATTCGACACCATCAATTCGGCGATTTCAGGGAAGCCGGATGCGGAGCGGGCGCTTTCGGTGTATATGGAGGGGCAGGCTGAAAGGATGGGGCTCGATACCCACCGATTGCCGGTGACTGGGGACGGGTTCAATCTGCTGGTCACTCACCAGGTGGATAGACAGGCTCCGTGGCTGTTGTTTGAGAGCCACCTGGATACGGTAAGCGTGGAAGGGATGACGGTAGACCCGTTCCAGGGACGGATTCTGGACGGTAGACTGTATGGGCGTGGCGCGTGCGATACAAAAGGAACCGGCGCGGCAATGCTATGGGCGCTGCGGCAATACCGCAAGCGGGGAGGCCCGAACAATGTGGCGATCGTGTTTACCCTGGACGAGGAGATCGGAAAGACGGGCGTACGCACATTTGTCGCGTCCCAGTTGCCGAATCTGGACCGGCGGCCGGTGGGTGTGGTCGTGGGTGAGCCCACACGACTTCGGGCCGTGGTTGCTCACAACGGCGTGGTACGCTGGCGGATTCGGACGGAGGGCGTAGCGGCGCATTCTTCGAATCCCAGCCGTGGACGGTCTGCCATTCGGATGATGATGGAGGTTAACAAGGCGATTGAGGACCGATATATCCCCGGTTTGACGGCGGAACATCCCCTGACCGGGAGGGCACAGTGCAGTATCAATATGATTCGTGGCGGGGTGCAGATCAACATTATTCCGGAACACTGCGAGATCCATGTCGACCGGCGCGTCGTACCCGGGGAGGACGCCGATCAGGTGAAACCAGCGGTAGAATTGTTGCTGGACGAACTCCGGGCGTGCAATCCGGATCTGAAGGTTGTCCAGGAAGCACCCGACATGGTGGACTCGCCACTGGACCCGGCTGGCGGCGAGGGGTTCGGCGCATTTGTGGGCGCGGTGCTGGACGGAATGGGACTGCCGGCCGAGCTGACCGGCGTGGGCTACGGGACGGATGCGAGCAGTTTCAGTCGTGCGGGTATCCCCGCGGTTGTGCTTGGCCCCGGTGATATCGCACAGGGACACACGGCCGACGAGTGGATTGACCTGGAGCAGTTGAGAAAAGGCGTGGAGGTATACCTCAACCTGATGGGTTCACCGGTGTGCCCGGAAATATTGCCTTAGTGGTGAAATTCTGTCATATTTAATCGTATTGTCAGGTTTTCTCGATTAGGTCTATTTCGCTGTTTTTACACGGGTTCCGATTCTTGGTAGTGGGGCGGACGCTGATTGAAAATGTTGTTTAAAAACAGGACTTGAGAACATTTTCTCAGCAGAAAGAGGATCTGGAATACGGGTTGAGCCGGCCGCCCAAATGAGCGAATCTTGTCTGTGGAATACCTCAGACGACAAGAACGTGGATGTGCAGCAAGACTTCAAAGAGTTGCTCGTGTTGTTCAACGCCCGGCGCCGATTCCAGGCACCGAAGAGATGTTCCCGTTGCCACGGAGGCAAGATGCCATGGTTGGATTTGTCGTAACCTTATTGGCAATTATCGCTATCGTAACCCTGGCGGGTCTTATTCATCCACCGGTTTTCAGAACCAAACGGCTTTCTGAACGACCACGAATCTTCGTGGCAGGGCTTCTTCCCATTATAGCGCTTGGTCTTGTCGGAGGACACCTTGAAAAATCGGAATTGGAAAACCAACCTCCCGAAGTCATCCTCACCAGATATGCCCAGAAAGCCTTCCACGAGCACACCAGCATCGATGTCACCATCATCCAGGAAGAGAACCCGATCAAATACAAGCTGACCGTTGACTCAATCGAAGGTGCACACGTGACGGCAGACGCGCTCAGAGACAATTTCTTCCTCGATATCGCCGGTTTAATGCGAGATATTTCCAACAATAGCAGGCTCAAAGACGCGGAAGGAACCCACTCATTTTTCCGTAGAGTCGAAACCGGACACCACGGAGAGAATGCCGATACGTCTCTCGTCGTCGAGGCGCATTTGCCGAGCAAGATGGAATTTGACTGGGCCATCACGATGACATCTCGGCATTCCTGAAATTCCTCAACTTCGAGCAAAGAGTCAACCCTGAAGTGAAAATCGAGTGGAAGATGCCCGACGCAAAACCCGATTACTGGAGATAACTGTACGGACCATCGGAGAGAATATTGCAAAGCCGGAGGGCGATCGAGGTGAGGTAGAGTCGTGGGATTTCCCATGAACGGCGTCGTTAGGTCGAAGCGGTCGAGGTGTCGGATGAATGCCATCCGGCACCTCGACCGCTTTTTTTTATCATATCACCTGTGGAAACCGGTAGATGCCGGGTGAAAAACGATCATTGTACACTAATTTCCAACGCCAGGATTGCGTGTATCGCGAGCTGTGTCGTCCTGTTGGTCGGGAAGCGCGAACGTAAAATGGTGTGTCATCCACACTGCGACAGGCTTGCCTTCGTGTTCAGCAGGATTGTAGAGAAATTGTGTAACTGCTTCAATCGCAGGTTTGCGAAATATCTCACCGCCCTTCAGGACAAATGCGTCTACGTTGCTCACGGAACCATCCACGTTGACCTTGAACTTCAAGGCCACGTCTCCCGCCAGGCCTGCTTTTTTCGCCACATCTGGATAAACCGGCTGAACGGAATGTATGACGACCGGCTTTACGTCAACCGACCCGATTTCGAACACCTTTTCACCAACAGCCTCGCCTGGGTCAGGAGTCGCTACGGCCTTCGGCTTTGGCGGTCTAAAACTGATCCGGTGCGTCATCCACACTGCGACAGCCTTGCCTTCGTGTTTGGCAGGATGGAACCGATATTGCGAAATGGCATCGATTGCAGATTTCACAAATATCATTAGACCTTTGAGAGCACGTACGTCGTTAACCGATCCATCCTCGTTGACTTTGAACTTAACGTACACAGTTCCCGTCCTTCCGCCTGAAAATCGTGCCCACTCTGGGTAGATTGGCTGAACGGAATGTGTGACGACTGGCTTTACGTCAACCTCCCAAATCTCGAAGGCCTTTTCGGCTTCAGCGTCACCCTTTTCGGGTGGCGGCACGGACTTTGGTTTGGGTAGCTGAAAACTGATTCGCTGCGCCATCCACACGGGGACAGGCTTGCCTTCGTGCTCAGCAGGCGTGAACCGACATTGCGAAATGGCATCGATCGCAGCTTCGTGAAATATCGCCTTGCCTTTCAGGACGTTGATGTGGCTTACCGTTCCATTTACGTTCACTACAAACCTCAAGAACACGTTTCCCACTAAACCAGCTTTTCGCGCCTTATCCGGATAAACTGGTCCAACGGGATTTGTGAGAACCGGTTTAACGTCGACCGACCAGAATTCTAAGACATTGTCTGGTTTGGATGAAAAACGAATTGGTGTCAACAAGGTAACGGGCACGACTTTTCCGTTGTACTCAGCGGGCTTGAAACGCCATTGCAACACAGCATCTGTCGCGGCATTATGAAATATCTCCGGTCCGTTCAATACGGTCACGTCGCTTACCGAACCGTCGACATTGACGATAATCTTTAGATGCACAACACCATCTATTTTGTTTTCTGGTGCTTCTTCAGGATATTCGGGTGGGAGAATCTTCACGGGATGGGGTTTGACGTCGACCTCTTTTATGTCGTAGACGACGTACAAATCGTCGTTGTCGTCAACATGGCCAGATACAGCCCCGACCTCCCGGGGTTGTGTGTTTTTGCCGGTCCTGGCGTCTGTAGCAGACTTCGACACCTCAAGTCCGTCGTCATTCTGGGTATATGCTTCTCGGATCGAGAACGGCGCGATCATGAGTCCGATGAGAATGGGAATCGCCAACTGCCACTTCGACCGTTTCATATCGCCCTCCTTGAACTTGAGTATGTGCTTGAGACGTTCTCTCAGCCTCGTTCCACCCTCGCTGAAATATACGCTCAGGGCACTCGGCGCGGCTCGTCTATCGACAAAGCCCAGCAGCAGGCGCCCGTATTCGGCGGGCGTCAGGTTCGTTTCGCTTAAAACCGTTTCGTCGCAGCGCAATTCGCGCAGGTACATCAACCTTCGATTCATCAGCCGGATCAGCGGGTTCACGCCGAACAGGGTCGTTGCGACGGCCTGTAAAATCAGCACGTAGATGTCACGTCTTTGGAAGTGCGCCAATTCGTGCGCAACGATGCCACGTAGCTGATCGGGTGACCACGACGACCACGTTGAAGGCAGATACAATCGCGGTGTCACCACGCCCACCAGAGTGGGAGAAGGCAGGCTGGCTTTTGAATAGACCTTCAGGTTCCGTCCACCGCTCCGCAATTCGACCTTGCTTGCCAGGTCAACCGGTGTTGCCGATTTCAGCATATGACGAAAGGCCGTGTATTTCCACAGGGCTACAGCTGTACATGCCAGGACTGAAAGAATCCATAGGAAAAACAGGTAGAACGCCGGCGGAAGGGCCGCCACCTCAACGGGAGCAACGGCGATGGCCTCAGAAATCACACCGGAATAAACGGGTGCATCCACTGTGACATCTGTCGAAAATACCAGAAACGCAGGTATCGGAATGGATAAAACGGGCGGCACAAACACCTTCGCCAACGCCAGAAGATACAGCGCGTATCTAAGTCGCGTTTCCAGCGTCAACCACCGGTCCACGGCCCACACCAGCAATATAAACAACGAAACTTCGATCATATGTGTCGCGTAGAGCGGCCACCACGATTCTGCCAGGGTGATCAACGTGTTCATTCCGGACCTCCTTCCTTCGCTTTCTCCTTCTCCTCGATCAGCACGCGCAATTCATCCAGTTCTTTCTGGGAAAGTTCGCCCGAATCCACGAGATACGTCGCCAGCGACCCGAAGGATCCTTCGAACATACGGGACACGAGGGTCCGCGTTTCGGCCCGAGCGACGTCCTGCCGCGGGGTGCGCCGGATCGGCAGTTTGTGCCCCATTATGGAGTCAACTCCCTGCTATATCCGGATCGGCGGCAACGACTGAAATCGCCTTTCACGAGTGTCTGGACTTCAATTGACGGGCGTCGTATATTACGCAATTCGGGATACCGACCGAAGTCTCCGGGGGAATCGGGGATGCGGTGGATGCGGGGTGTACGGTTGAAATCTTATTGTGAGTTGCCGTTTCGTGCACGGAAGGTCCTGGAATTGGCGGGACCGTTGTGTTCCGGGGCAGCACGGCACCGGCCATCCGCTTCGGGAACGTTCAATGTCTGATATTGCGCAATCCGGCACCAATCGTGGGCCCCGGTGAGGTCGGGCGTGTGCCGTTGGGCGGAATATTCCTGACCAGACGGGAGTTTCTTCAAGGGGCCGGTCTGGGCACTATGGCTCTGGCGGCCGGATGCGATTCGTCTTTATGGAGATCCAACATGGGGATCGAACGGATCGATTGTTCACGGGATACAAGGTACTGGGAAGGTGAAAGGCCGTTTCCCAGAGGGGCGCCGCATCCGCTCTACTATACGTCCGAACAGATCGAACGGGCAAGGCGGCGAGCGGCAACCTACGACTGGGCAAAGCGGTTTCGAGACGGGCAGTTGCGCTGGATTGCCCGCCGGAGAATTCTCGAGATGCCGGACGAGACGATTCGTGCCGGCATTTCCGAGCAGGTGAACTTTCCGCTCCCGCGCTGCCCCGTGGACCGGCGGAAGCGAAGCTGGCGGGTCGAATTCTGGGAGTGGTCGGCGAAGGATCCGGAGCATGTCCGGTGTAAAATCTGCGGGAGTGTGTTACCGGGACCGGATCATCAGCCAGTGGGAGAGATCGAGGTGGTTGGTCCGGCCGGCAAGACGGTCCGCTACCGTTATTGGGAAGACGACGAGGGGATGCGTTATTTTTTCGAAAATATGGTGTTGAACTACACGCAGTACCAGGTGGTCCGCATGGCGGATCCGCTGGCGATTGCCTACGTGCTTACCGGCGAAAAGGCGTATGCGGAAAAAGCAGCGGTGATTCTGGATCGAATCGCGGAGGTATACAAGAACTATCCCGTGCACGGATTGGGCGTGTCTTACCAGAATGCGGACCGGAGGGGATTCTATCAGAATCACTTTTATAAAGATCCGCCGTTTCCCTTCGTGTCCGCCAGGATGGGCAATTTTCACGCCAGCCCCTTTTCGGATGCCCACAACGCGTTTTGGATCGCCCAGGTTTACGACCTGATTTCAGACAGCGGCGCCATCGAGAAACTGTCCGAGGCCGAGGGTCGGGATGTGCGTACTGCCATTGAGCGGGACCTGTTGTACGAGGCGATCCGGCACACACTGGAGATCCCGCACGGCTCTACCAACTACGACGGCGGGCGGATCATGGGGCTGGCTTTCGCGGGCCGGATCCTGGACGAACCGGATATTGTGGCAAGGGCGTACGGGCTGTATCGGACGCTGATCGACAACTGTTATCTGTACGACGGGTACTGGCACGAGGATACGCTCAATTATTTCAACATGATCACAAAGGGGACGTTGAGGGTACCGGATGTAATGAGTGGCTCCGGGGGGATCGACGTGTACCGGGAGATGCCGTATCTGAAGCGGATTTACACGGCGCCTCTGGGGTTGTTCATGCCGGACGGACGCACCTTCATGGCAAACGATACCTGGGCGTTGACCACGCGAGCCAGCCATCTGTCCAGTCGCATTACGTCCATGGGCCGATTCGTGGAAGCCGCGGACGAGATTGACGGAGAATCCCGGATTCCCATTGCCGACGTCGAGTTTGCGCTGTTCCGACGGACTTCGGAGGCAGGTCGGCGTGTCACTGAGGACGATCTGCTGGCGCTTGTGCCTTCAAATTATCTGTTGCCCGGCGCGGGGGATGTGATTCTGGGCGTGGGGCAATCCAAGGAAGCCGTGCGGACCACGTTGTGTTACGGTCCGTATGGCGGGCATCACCATTACGATACACTGGCGATGGGCCTGGATGTGTTCGGGCAGGAACTGCTGTCGGATATCGGATACACGCATACCCGTTACCGGGAGTGGGCGACGACGGTAGGCAGCCACAATACCGTGGTGGTGGACGGACAGGAGCAGTCAAGAGACGGCGGGCGGCTGCGGTGCTATCGCCCCGCTTCTCGCACGCGTGTGGGAATGGTCTGCGCGGAGGCCCCCGGGGCTTTTGAGAATACAACCGTCTACCGGCGGACGATCATGCTGGTTCCAACGGGGTCCGATAGCGGATACGTAGTGGATCTCTTCGAGGTGAAGGGCGGTGAAGTCCACGATTATCTGTTGCACGGATCGGCGGATTTCGACCAGACGCTTTCGGTGAATACGGAACTGCATCCTGCCGAGGCCGAGATGATTCTGCGCGGGGATGGGACCGATGGGGCCCTTTACGGATATCTCAAACGAACGCGGGCGTCGGATGTATCCGGAGATTTCAACGTGCGGTTCGAGGGTGAGGGTACTCAGGTGGACGCCCGGTTCCTCGGTGTTCAGGCGGGTCGATTGCTCGTGAGCGACGCGCCGTCCATCCGACGGACGCAGGAGGACGACGGAAAGCTGGATGATTTCTGGTTTCCCGTGGTGTGTCTGCGAAGTCGAACAGGCGTGAGCCGGTTTGTGTCGGTGATTGAAGCGCACCGGGGCCGGAGCAATGTTCAAGAAGCGAAGCTCGTGGCGCAGGATCGCGCCGGCGTTGTCCTGCAGGTGACGGAACGCGGCCGCGTACGGACAATCGGCATTGATCCCGAGGGAGAGGGAGTGGCCGTGACGCTGCCCGATGGAAGGCGCTTTGAGCTCAGCGGGCGCGCCGGCGTGATGAGCGAATCCTCCGGCGGTATCGATCTTGAGGTGATTGACGGGTCGCTGTTACGGGTGGACGAGGCGGCGGTTCAGCAGACTCGTGACTACCAAGGGACGTTGAAAGGTCTGGCGGGAGATATTACCGGCGATCCAGGCCGCAGTGAACTGGTTGTGGATGTTCGACTGCCAGAGGATGGTTCGCTGGACGGCAAGGTGGTTTACGTGCGTCATCCGTCGGGGTTGGAGACGGTGTACATGGTGAAGCGGATAGAGCGGAAAGGTGAAGGCAGCCGGGTCTTCCTCGCGGATATGCCCCGGTTTGTCAGGGGAAAGGGCGAGGTCGAATCCGGCAGGCGATCCAGGTTCGACAGCAATGTGGATCATCCCAAAGGGGGAGGATATGGAGGATGCCGGCTCCGCGTGGGAGAACGTGTGTTTACGATTCGTGGGATGAGGGGGCGCACCACGTTTCTTGTGGAGCAGGCGTTTGACTTTTCGAAGGTAATCGGCGAACCGTTCGAGGTGTTTTCAACGGACGTTGGAGATTGCGTTAGAATTGTTGCATAGATCTCTTTAATCCCGTCTCTGTCGTCTTCATTTCGCCGGTTTGACCGTTGTTACCGATTGGAGACGGCCAGGCCTTTAAAACGAAAACCAACGCGGCAGTAATGAGTCAGGTTAAATGGCAGACGCACCGTCAGCTATCTTCTTCCTCGTCGGCGTACGTATGACCGCTGAGGATTGCCCGGACTTCGGCGGCTGAAGAGGCGCTCAGCAGGGTGCCCATTCGTTCTTCCTCCTCCTCTTGCAGAGCACGGACGTTGTTGAGAACGGCTTCCAGTTTATCGGATGGGAACTTGCATGCGCCGTTTTCGTCCATATGGATGATTTCGCCCGGAGCGACGTCCATCCCGCCTACCGAAACCGGCACATTCACGGCGTGAACGGCCATGCCGCCGTGCCCCGCGGTGACGCCGCTGAGCATGTATTGAAATTTCATGGGGCGGATTTCGTCGATGTCTCTGGAGGGCCCGTTGGAAATGGCGCCCGCACAGCCGACCGCCTTCATCGCAGAGGTCATGTTTCCGCCGGCCAGTCCGACCTTGGCCTCAAGTTCAGGCGGAAATTTCTGCTGGAAGACAAGGATGGTCGGTTTTGGCGACGCGTCCAGGGCGTCGATGACGTCCATGAACGAAAGAGACGTGTAGTCGGGGTCCGGCAGCCCAAAGACGCATGTCACCGCGTAACCGACCGTTCGGCCGAGTTCGGGATACATGCATCGGATGGATTGGTCCGTGTACCAGTTTTCCGTCCAGGGATTGTAGAGGCTCAGGCAAAGCGGGTTACCGGGATACGTGGCCACGACATTCGTGATTGATGGGGTGTCGAAGTTTTTTAATTGTTCCAGCATTTCGCGAGAGGTCGTCATCTGGGGCTCCTTCGGTTTTTTGACGCATATCCTTGGTATATATGACGAATATCGTCCTGGCGGGATGTCTGAGAATACAAACGGGTTGCTTGTGAAGCTATGATTGCGGGTACAATGGTTTCTGGATCGGTGCAGGCCGGCGGGGTGTCCGACCGGAAGGGCCGCGATTCAGGGCATTGGATCGCCTCCTTCCGTTGTAGGACCCCGAGGTCCTAACAACATGGGATGCGGGCAATCTGCCGTTTGTCCGTGTTGCACCTGCGTGAGATTGACCTATTCTTGCGGTTCTCTCGGGATGAGTTTGAGGGGTTGGACGATCCGCCGGCGCTCCGGCTTGAGTCTCTGCAGGAGTTTCGGTGAGGGCTGATAGCCGTGGCGGAAATTTCCCCATGAGGGTCCGTAGCGGTAGACGACGACACGCCGTGTGCCAGGGTTGGACCGCCTGGCGGATCCATGCGAAATACCATCCACAAAAAGAAGCGCGTCTCCTGCGTTCATATGGATTTCGACGGCGCCCTCAATACCCTCGACCGTGGCGTTTCTGGACATGCGATGTCTGTCGAAGTGAGGGTGTTTGAAGTTGGATTTATGGCTTCCGGGAATCAGCATCGTGCCGCCGTCATCGGGTCCGATTTCGGTGAGTGCGATAAGGATGTTGATCTGGCCGCACATGAAGCGTCCGCCATGATAGCGGAATTGGTTGCGCAAAATGGTGGGGTATCCACCGGAGTGTAGGCCGATCGCTTCGCCAGCCTCGCGAAAATTGGCGAAGTTTTCATCGATGAACAGGGGGCCATGGTGGTAGTCGAAACTGCCTTCGCCCCCCACGAAGCGTTTCACTTTTCCGAACCACGACGGGTGATCTATCAGGCTTTCAAAGGGTTCGCCGGCCTCATAGATCTGTTGCAGGTTCAGGCCGGAGGTGTCGTCGCCGTAGGTGTGGGCATGAATATAGCCGTGCCACTCACCTGGCCTGAGTGGAGGGATTTCATCCAGGCAGGCCTTGAGCTCCGAAACCTCCGCCTGGGAGAGTGCGTTCTCGAGATGTAGATAACCTCGAAGGTCGAACAGGTACGTTTCCAGGTCGATATCCATCAATTTCTCTAATTGTAGGTGTGCAACTCGGCGACGGAACGCCATAGATGGACTGGCGTCAATCCACTGCGAGGGCGGGCGAACTTCTGAACCGGGCCCCGAAGGGGGCATTAGAGTTAACCCTGGAACCCGGGTTTGTCAATACGATTTTGATGAGAGTCGCGCATCCGTGGCCGGTTCAGATCCTGTGCGCCGTGAGTATGCTTGAACCGTTCGGTTGCCTGAGCCGCCGTATGTTCCCGAATCCCGCGTGGGTCAACCAGTTCCCGTACTCGCTTTCCGTGTAGGCGCGCTCTCCGCGATAGATGTTGAGGAAGACGATGTTGAACATGGCCGCTTCGGGCGGTGAGTAACGGCAGTCGTCCAGGATGCCGTTGCCCAGGATGTAGATGGCGCTACCGGGCCGGAGCGCCGCGCCTATGTGCGATAGGGCCCGACTTGCCTGGCAAGGAGGAAGGGTTTGGAGAAAGGCTTTGACCACAGCCGCGTCGAACTGGCCAGGGACCGGTTCTAGGGTGACGTCTAACCCGAGGGTGCACACCCGGCCGGTTGCGCCTGCCTCCCGGATAAAGCGTTTTGTAATGGGGATCACTTCGGCCAGGTCCAGCACGGTTGCCTTGACGTTGGGGCAGGCTTCGGTAACGCCGATGGCCAGCCCGCCCGAACCGCCGCCAACGTCGAGAAGATGCCTGCAGGATGACGTGTCGATCCGTCTCACCAGATCCCGGCCTGTCGTCAGCGCGTCGTCGTGAAGTCCACAAAAGAAGGTGTACAACTGACCGGTGGGCATGTCGGTAAAGCTGTGTTCGGCCTGGGGCTGGTCCAGCCGAATCGAGTCCGCGGTCTTGAGTGTGGCCGACCACAGGTCGGAGAGTAGATGGTGAACGTTGCCGATGTAATTGGGGCTGGTCTTCACCAGGTGGTGCCGAGCTTCGCTGCTGTTGAAGAAGCGATTGTTTTCAACGCCCAATAATCCCGTTGCCACCAGCGCATATAGTAGCGGGGAGAGGCGCTCGGCCGGCACCTGGATTTTTCCGGCAATTCGTTCCGTATCGAGTGGTCCATCGGCCAGGGATGTGAAAACGCCAAGTTGCATACCCGCCAACACGGCGAACGAGGGGTAGGCATTTTGGATCAGGCGTGTAATCGTTTCGGCTGCCGGAGCTTCCATAGAGCTGTGTTTCAGCGTCCGATTTGGACGGTACCGCTTTCATCCACGGTAAGGAATGGAATTTCGTCCCGGTGGTTGGCGTAGGGACCGAACATGACCGCGCGCTGTTCGTCCGTCATCCCCTCAACGACATCTTCGCCCCAGTAAACTTCGGGAGGGGCCAGGTCCTTCGCGGGGCCGCCCCGTACGCTGGAGCGGGCGGCGTATTTGAACAGCACGGAGCGGCGGGGCCGGTCGCTCTGCCAGGGACGTGTGCCGTGGGTCTGCGCACCGTCCATGAAGAAGAGTACATCTCCGGCGCGCATGGCTGGCTGTACAACGGTATCCATATCGTCGTCGCAGGTGCGCACGCCCGGAGGCATTGGAAATCCGGATTTGTGGCTTCCGCGTACGCACGCGAATCCGCCGTCACCGGGATTTACGTCGGCGAGTTGCCAACTCACCGTGACGCCGCCGCAATACATTTGCCCGTTCTGATTGTTGTAGGCCACGTTGGGTCTGTGCGGTTCACCCGCGCCGTGCATGGTCAGGCCTTCGGTGCCCTTGACGCCGGCGATGAGCAAGGGGCCGTGGTCAAGGCGAAACCCGCTGCCGCACATGACGTTCAGGCGTGAGACGACGGCGGGATGCACAAGCATTTTCCGATAGGGTTCACAGTAAGGATGTTCCATTTGCAGCAGGCCGTGCATCGTGGGGCGGCCGCTGCCCTTGAGGGCAACCGAGTCTCTCGCGCCGAGATTGCGTTCGGCTGTTTGCATCTGTTCCCGGTGGCGATCGATGGCCTCGTTTGCAGCGGCGATTTCTCCGGGTGTCAGTACCCCTTCAATAATGAGGAAGCCCGTGAGATCCCAGAAATAGCGTTCTTTTTCAGTCATCTTGCACTCCAGGGACACGCCCTGCCCGCGTGAGGGGCCATTTAGACGATCCAGGTTTCGCGACCGTCGGAATCCAGTCTCGGAAAATTGTCGCCGGTGTGGACGCCCGGGCCGTAGAGGACCGCTCGCTGTTCGGGTGTGAGGTCGCGAACCCATTCCCCCCACCGCGCTTCCGGTGCGAAGTGCCGGCCCGTGGCCCGCGCTGCGGCCCGCGAAGCATATTTGTAGAGTACGGAACGCCGTCTGTTTTTGCCTCTCCAGGGCAGGGTGCCGTGTGTGGCGGTTTCGGCGAAAAACAGGAGGTCGCCGGCATTCATCACGGGCTGTACAACCAGGTCCATGTGGTCTTCGACGGACCGGACACCGTTCGGGGTGGGTTCGCGGGTCTTGTGGCTGCCGGGAACGATGCAGAAACCACCGTCGCCCTTGTTGACGTCGGCGAGTTGCCAGGCGACGGTGACGCCCCTGCAGTAGATGTTGCCGTTTTGCTGGTGGTACCATACGGAAGGACTGAAGGGCTCCCCCGCACCGTGCAACTGGTGACCCTCCGCGCCGGCTTCGGCGCCTATTAGCAGGGGGCCATGGTCCAGGCGGAATCCTTTGCCTGACATTACGTTCAGTCGGGAGACCACAACGGGATGGATCAGAAGTCTGCGGAACGGTTCGCGGTATGGCGCCGGCCAGCCGAGCATCCCCGTAAGTTCCGTGCGCCCCTGCGCGCCCACCAGGGCCGGTGAGCCTGCGGCGAGGCTTTGGGACTCGATGGGACGTGTGGACATTTGGTCGGCAAAGCGATCAAGAGCGCTATTGCACGCTTGCATCTCTTCGGGTGTGAGGGCGTTTCTAACGACGAGATACCCGGTCAGGTCGAAGAAATAACGTTCTTCGTCAGACATGATACATCTGATGGTCGCCATTTCATTTCCTGTCTTTTTGTGCTTCAGGTCTGTGGATTCGGCCGTTAAACGAAACACTGTCACAGAATTTCGAGGGACGTGTCTCCGGTTCGTGCTCGCGTGTGAACCATCGGAATCGTCCTTCAGACGGGTGCGAAGAAACCGGATATGTGAACCCGGGCGACCGGGCAATACGGCGGATCTGGCCATCTGAATGCTAAGTGGCCGATGGCGTTCCGTGTCTGTCGCGTTCCTCTTCCCAATCGGTCATTACCTGCCGGGTGCGGCAAAGAAGCAGTTCGTCCTTTTCGGAGCGGACCGCGTCGGGATCGCGGTCCGTCCAGTTGTAATAGCCGTTTCCGGAATCCAGGCCGGTTGCTCCCGTCGCGACGAGCGCCTGAAGATAGGCCAGTGGCTTCTCCCACCCGGCCAGCGTCTGCCAGAGGTGCGAGGCCACGCGGACGTGCATGGTCAGTCCGTTGATGTCGCGCTGTTCCAATGGGCCTGCTGTGGTGAATCTGGGCGCCAGTCCAAGGCGGAAGGCGGCGTCGATGTCTTCCGCTGTGGCGACGCCGGAGGCCAGCAGGTCCACGGCTTCGCGGATGAGCGCGTGCTGTAGCCGGTTGACGAGGAACCCCGGCACGTCTCTTTTTACGCGAAGGGGAAAGCGGTCGAGGCGTTGCCATATGTTGGCGATGCGGTCCATCGTCTCGTTCGAAGTCTGCTCGCCGCGGACGATTTCGGCGACGGGTACGATGTGGGCCGGCTGGACGAAATGGGAGCCGGCAACGCGATTTTTGTGCCGCGCCTGTTCCGCGAGTCTGCTAATGGGCAGGCCGGAGGTGTTGCTGACAAGGGGAACTTCCCTGCCCGCGAGAGCGTCCAGACGCTGGAAGAGCGCCTGTTTGGCGTCGAGATCTTCGGTGATGGATTCCACGACAAAGGCGGAATCAGCAACCGCGCCCTTCAGGTCCGTGGTGGTACGGATACGGTCCAGGACAGTCTCGGGTGTTTCACCCCGAAGCCGGTTGTGCCGGTATAGGTCTTGCGCATACCGTTTCAGGTTTCTTCGGGCATTTCTCAGGCTTTCCGCCCGCCGACCGATCAGCCAGGTTTCCCTGCTCCCAAGGGCGAGGACCAGGGCGATCTGACTGCCCAACAGACCGGACCCGACAACGGTGGATTTTTCCAAGAAAAGTTCCATATATTGCATTTCGCCTTTGAAAAAGGGCGGCGCCTTTGAAAACAGGCTTACAGCGATACACCGGCAGCTGCCATAACGACCGATCCCCGGCAGGTACTATAAACTGACTTCAACACGCTTAAGGGCTGTTTCAGCGACCTCCAGCGTGTGGTCGATGTCCGCTTCCGTGTGGGCGAGCGAAAAATAAAGCTTGCCGCGAGGATTGAAGAAGATGCCCCGTTTGATCATTTCGATGCTGAACTGTTGGGCGGCGCCAGCGTCGGCCTTGAGGGTGTCGGCGTAGTTTCTAATCTCCAAATCCGCGAAATAAGGCTGCAGCACCGGACCTTCACCCAGCACTTGAAGAGGTAGTCCCTCGCTTGCGCCAAGTGACTCCAGGCCGTGTTTGAGGCGCGCGGGGATTTCGTAGAGCCGTTTATAGACGCCATCGGTTTCCAATATGTCCAACGTTGCGAGGCCGGCGACCGCACTGACGGGGTTGCCGTTTGTAGTACCGCTGACAAATGTGTATGGCGCGATTCCCTTCCGTCTGGGATCGGCGCAGGCCAGGACGTCCGCGCGACCACAGATGGCGGCCATCGGATAACCGCCGCTAATCGTCTTTCCGTACACGGCGACGTCGGGGACCACGCCGTACCGTTCCTGTGCGCCGCCCCAGGCGATGCGGAAGCCGGTGACGACTTCGTCGAAAATGAGAATAATGCCGTGGGCCGTCGAAGCTTGTCGAATGGCCACCAGAAAGCCGGGCTCGGGCCGAAGGGCGCGCTGAAAGGGCTCGACGATGACGGCGGCCAGGTCGTCCGCGTAGGATGCGATGAGTTCTTCTGCAGCTCCGGAGTCGTTGAACGGGGCGACCAGAACCGATTGGCCGACGGCCTTGGGAATGCCATGGCAGTCGGGGACGGGCAGGGGGCCGTCCGTGGGCCGCGGCGGTGTCGTGCTTTGCTGGGCGTAGTCGTGGGCACCGTGCCAACCGCCTTCAAATTTGAGGATCTTCTCCCGGCCGGTGAATGCGCGCGCCATTCGGAGGGCAGAAAAAGTCCCTTCGGTGCCGGAGGAGGTGAAGCGGATGGATTCCCCGCAGGGCGAGGCTTCAACGATGCGCTCGGCCAGGCGAATGACGGGTTCATTGAGTGCATAAAAAGTCGAACCCAGCGCTACCTGGCGTTGGACGGCTTCGACCACGGCCGGGTGGGCGTGGCCCAGGATGAGCGGGCCGGAACCGAGGACGTAGTCGATGTACTCCCGGCCACCCGTATCGTAGAGCCGACAACCGCTGCCGCGCTGGATCACGGTTGCTACTTCGTCAGGCATTCGAAAGCTGCCCAGACAGCCCCCGGCAAGATAGCGGTCGGCCTTATCGAGCAGATCGCGCATCAACTGGTTTTCCTTTCAGCGATCCCCTGGGACCATGTGCCAAAGGTCGGACAGGCGTACAGGCGATTCCATAAGATATCCCCACGTCAGCGTTCTGTCACGTCCTTTCGCAGCGTGTCCCGAAGCGAAAGGGTCCACAATATCCAATCAGCGAATCCACAAACTGTCGTATCGATGAGATGAATTCAAGGAGCCAGTTGGAAGACGTGAATTCAGGGGCACGCACGGAGTGGCGTATCCTGTTTTTGGCGCGGAGAATCTCGCGTATGACAACTCGATATGCACGGCAACGGAGGTAGGTATGGGCATGGGGATTTCAGATAAACCGAACGTGGTGGTATTCTATACGGATCAACAACGGTGGGACACAACCGGGGTTCACGGGAATCCCATGGGTCTGACGCCCAATTTCGACCGGATGGCTCACGGTGGGACCCACGTATTCAATTCGTTCACCTGCCAGCCGGTTTGCGGCCCGGCACGGTCCTGTCTTCAAACCGGGCTGTACGCGACGACGACGGGATGCTTTCGCAACGGAATTCCTCTGCCACCGGAAAGCCGGACGCTGGCGCATTATTTCAGGAATGCGGGTTACCGTACGGGGTATATCGGCAAGTGGCATCTGTATGGACGGGGAACGACCGGACCTGTTCCGCCGGAGGGACGCGGAGGTTACGAGTACTGGCTGGCATCGAACGTACTCGAATTTACGTCGGAGGCATATCGAACGGTTTTATACGACAACCAGGGAGATCCGGTGGATCTGCCGGGATACCGGGTCGATGCGGTAACGGATGCGGCCATCCGGTATATTCACGGGAACACGGAACATCCGTTTTTTCTGTTTGTTTCCTATATCGAACCGCACCACCAGAACCATATTGACGACTATCCGGCACCGGATGGATACCGCGAGCGGTATACCGGCGGATGGATACCGCCGGATCTGGCGGCCCTCGGCGGATCTTCCCACCGCCATCTGGGTGGCTACTACGGGATGGTTAAACGGCTTGATGAGGCATTGGGGAGGATGTTGGACGCGTTGAAGAGTACGGGTCTGACCGAACGGACGGTGGTGATGTTTACGTCGGACCACGGGTGTCACTTCAAGACGCGGAATGCGGAATACAAGCGGTCCTGCCACGAAAGTTCGATTCGTGTGCCAACGGCTCTTCAGGGGCCGGGATTCGACGGAGGGGGGCGTCTACGTGAACTGGTGAATACGATCGACCTGACGCCCACATTGCTTGACGCCGCCGGGATCCCGGTTCCCGAGAAGATGCAGGGTCGGTCGATTCTGCCGCTGACCGTTGGAAACAATGAGGGATGGCCGGAGGAGACGATCGTACAGATAAGCGAAGCCCAGGTGGGGCGTGCCGTGCGCACGCATCGGTGGAAATACGGTGTGGATGCGCCGGAACGCCACGGCGCGCAACACGCGGGATCGGATCGGTACCTGGAGCAATATCTGTACGATCTGGAGGCAGACCCGTACGAGTTGTGCAATCTGATCGGAATGGCCTCTCATCAGGAGGTGGCGCAGATAATGAGGCAACGGTTGGCCCGCCGAATGGTTGAAGCCGGCGAGGAGGCGCCAGTCATCGAGGCGGCCGGCGTGAGGGAAGAGAGACAACGAAGGGTGTCCCGGACCGAGGCACGGTGTTGATCTTGCTGAGCGCAACTTCTGCGTTGGGGAACGGAGGGATGCGAACGGATTTGGCACGCCCCGTCGGGGCGTGCCATTTGAGGTCCGCAATCGTCTCCGAGGGAGCCCCGGGGCAAGCGCCGGACACAGGTCAAGCCTTCTGGTAGATCTCCGTACCCTTCCGCCTGAACTCGCCTGCTTTTTCCTCCATACCGGCGTCCAGGGCTTTGTCGACCTCCAGGCCCTTCCGCTTGGCGTAGTCACGCACTTCCTGGGTGATTTTCATGCTGCAGAACTGGGGGCCGCACATACTGCAGAAGTGGGCGACTTTGGCGCCCGCTGCCGGAAGGGTCTCGTCGTGGAACTTGCGGGCCGTTTCGGGATCCAGCGAGAGGTTGAACTGATCTTCCCATCGGAATTCGAAGCGGGCTTTTGAAATGGCGTCATCCCAGGCCTGCGCACCGGGGTGGCCTTTGGCCAGATCTGCAGCGTGGGCCGCAATCTTGTATGCAACGACGCCGTCTTTCACGTCCTGGCGGTTCGGAAGGCCCAGGTGTTCCTTGGGCGTGACGTAGCAGAGCATGGCGGTCCCGTACCAGCCGATCATGGCGGCGCCGATGGCGGAGGTGATGTGGTCGTATCCTGGCGCGATGTCCGTGGTGAGAGGTCCCAGGGTATAGAACGGGGCCTCGCTGCAGAGGTCCATCTGTTTGTCCACGTTTTCTTTAATGAGATGCATCGGGATGTGCCCGGGGCCTTCGTTCATGACCTGGACGTCGTACTCCCATGCTATTTTGGTGAGTTCGCCCTGGGTTTCCAGTTCGGCAAACTGGGGCTTGTCGTTGGCGTCGGCGATGGCGCCGGGACGGAGGCCGTCGCCAAGGGAGAAAGCGATGTCGTAACACTTCATGAGTTCGCAGATGTCGCGGAAATGCGTGTAGAGGAAATTCTCCTTGTGGTGCGCCAGGCACCACTTCGCCAGGATGGATCCGCCGCGCGAAACGATGCCCGTCACGCGCTGTGCGGTAAGTGGGATGTAACGCAGGAGAACGCCGGCGTGAATGGTGAAGTAGTCCACGCCCTGATCGGCCTGTTCGATAAGCGTTTCCATAAAGATGTCGAAATTCAGGTCTTCCGCCACGCCGCCCACCTTTTCCAGGGCCTGATAGATGGGCACCGTACCGATGGGCACGGGTGAGTTGCGGATGATCCACTCCCGGGTCTCGTGAATGTCGCTGCCCGTGGAAAGGTCCATGGTTGTATCGGCGCCCCACTGCACGGCCCAACGGAGTTTTTCGACTTCCTCTTCGATGGACGACGTGACCACCGAGTTGCCGATATTGGCGTTGATCTTGACCAGGAAGTTTCGCCCGATAATCATCGGCTCGCTTTCAGGGTGGTTGATGTTCGCCGGAATGATGGCCCTGCCCCGGGCGACCTCCGAGCGGACGAATTCAGATTCGACGTTTTCTCGGATGGCGATGAATTCCATTTCCTCGGTGACAATGCCGCGCCTGGCGTAGTGCATCTGGGTGACGTTGTCCTTGCCCCGCAGAACGGTTTCACGCTTCAACCCGTTGGGGATTTCCGGAACGGCCGGATTATTGGGGGAGGCCGAGGGTGTAACCTCGTCAACGTCGCCGCGAGCGTGGATCCAGGGGTGACGGAGAGGTGGGAGGCCATCGCGCACGTCGTGACCCTGCGGACCGCTGGTGTCGTAGACGTACATGGGTGGTTCGCCGTTGGCGAGATGAATCTTGCGGGCGGGCACTCGCACGTTGTCTCGGCCCGTGATGTAGACCTTTTCGGAATTCGCGACTCCGTTGCCGTTGTCCGAGGAACTGTTCATCGCTCTATCTCCTTTGGAGGATATCCAGCAGCCTGAGGATGCCGAAGAGCCGCAGATCATGGAGCTTAAAGCACAAAAGGCCGTCCCCCTGCGAGGGAACGGCCTTTTTTTTTAATGGCTGGAAGACCTTTGTTCCGCTTCCCTACGCTGGCATAATCCAGATCAGGTTCCAAGGGTATGATCTCAGCCGTTCGGCACCCCATGCGGATCTAGGGGTAGAAGATATATGGGAAATGGAAATCTGTCAAGGTCGGAAATTACAGATCCGCATGAGGGCGCACTCGGATGGGTATAGTCACATTGCCCGAATGAATCCTTCCAGGGGTCGATCTCCCTCCACGCGGCGGCTCCGAGTCCGGGTGGAATCGGCCAGCGTGAAATCGTCGTTCCCGGCCATCGTGATGCTACCGCCGGGAGGCCGCCGATTCAAGCTCATGTAAATGCGACTCCAGCCGAAATAGATTTCACGGATTGGCCGATCCACAAGCGCTTCGACATGAAATCGCAGCAGGCGGCAGAGATACTCCGCCCGTTCCAGGTAACGGCCTATCCAATAGAGGCCCCGTGCACTGCGTGACAGTAACCGCGGTTTTCCAGAATTCCTTGCCATCAATCGTCGTCAGGTTCTTCAGGGTTGAGCACAAACTCCGGGTAGGCCTCCATTCCCAACTCCCCGACATCCTGGCCCAATCGTTCGACCTTGTCGGACACGCGCACGCCGAGGGTCGCGGCCAACAGTCGCCACATCACCCACGTGACCGAAAATACGAACACGCCAACCGCCACCGTGCCCAGCAGTTGCACGCCGAAATTGCCCCCTGCCGCGATGCAGACCGCCAACGTTCCCCAGATGCCTGCGAATAAGTGGGCGGGCACCGCACCGACGACGTCGTCGATCTTCAACCTCTCCAGCAGTCGGATTCCCAGCGTGCACAGGGCGGCGCCTATACCGCCGATGACGATTGCCCAATAGTGTTCGACAATGTCGGGCCCGGCAGTAATCGACACCAGCCCGGCAATGGCGCCGTTCAGGCTGGCGAACAGATCCATGCGTCCGAGGATCGGCTTCGATAAAATGAGAGCGACCAGCACTCCGGCCGACGCCGCGAGGTTCGTGTTGACCAACACATGGCTCATAGCCACTGCGTCGGCGGCACTTCCCAATGCCAACTGGGATCCGCCGTTGAAGCCGAGCCAACCAAACCATAGGATGAAGACGCCCAGCGTTACCGCGACGATATTGGATGGCGGCGTGGCCTTAATCGTGCCGTCCCTCCGGAATTTTCCCAGCCGCGGCCCTACCACCAGTACGCCCGCCAGCGCCGCCCAGCCGCCCGTGCTGTGGACGATGGTCGAGCCGGCGAAATCCTTGAAACCCATAGCGCTCAGCCACCCTCCACCCCAGGTCCAGGCGCCCACAATGGGATAGATTACGGCCGTCAGCGCCAGCGTGAAGAGAAAAAACGACCACATCTTGACGCGTTCCGCGAGCGCGCCGGAGACGATCGAGGCGGCGGTTGCCACGAACACCATCTGGAAGAACCAGTCGGACATAGTGGAGTATTTGTTCGCCACGACCTTGGCTTTCGCCCCTTCCTGTCCCGCCACAAGGGCGAGGTCGGCGGCAGACGGCCCGTAGAGGAACTTGAATGAACCGACAAACTTCCCGACGTCGGTGTACATGAGGTTATAGCCGACGAGGTAATAGGCCAGCCCCGCTATGGAATATAACCCGATGTTCTTCATGCAGATCATCCCGGCGTTCTTTGTACGTACCGACCCGGACTCGAGCATGGTGAACCCGGCACACATCCACATGATAAGCGCACCCCATATAAGGAACGCGAAGGTATTGAAGACAAACATGGTTTCCTGGTCAACCGCGGCGTGCGCGGCGGTGGTTCCGCAAAGCATGCAGCCAAGCAAAACCAGGGCGCCTTTCCCCATGGTGCTGCCAAGGCGCTTTCGGAATGGCAATTTCGTGGAACCTGTCATACCCTCTCCTTTCGTGGTTGTGCCATAATGGAAAAATGCGTGGTCTTCCGTTCGAAAAACGAGTCCTTCTGATCAGGTGTCCAAAACCCAGAGGTCTTTGCCGCCTCCGCCCTGGCTGGAGTTCACTACGAGGCTGCCCCGGCGCAAGGCAACGCGGCTGCGCTGGTTCTGCGTTCTGGCATCAGGGCGCATCGTCATTCGTGGTATCATCCACCACCAGTGCGGGTGCTTCCAGTGGAATTTCGACAACCATCTCGGTAAATTCGCCGGGTTCGGTCTCGACCCGTATGTTGCCTCCGTGCTCGCGGACAATATCGTTGGAAAGGGCAAGACCGAGACCTGTGCCCTGGTCCGTGGGCTTGGTCGTGAAAAACGGGTTGAAAATCTTGTCGACCACATGGGGTGGCATTCCACTTCCGTTATCCTTGATACGTACCTCGAACCGTTCCGAGCCACGTCGGGTTGTCAACCACAGGGTCGGCATGTAAGGCGCTTTGTTATTGTCGGATTGTTCATTCGCTCGCCGTTTTTCGTCAGTCGCGTAGCAGGCATTGCTCACCATGTTCAGAAACACCCGGCCCATATCCTGTGGGATCACCGCGACTTCCCCCACTGACGGATCCAGATCCTGTTGGATGTCGAGTTGGAAGTCCGGGTCGGCCGCCCTTACGCTGTGATAGGCAAGCCTGGCGTGTTCGTCGAGCAGGTGGTTGATGTTGGTCGGCTGCCGCTGGGCGGAATCCCGTCCCATTGACAGCATGTCCTGGACGATCCGGTTGGCGCGCTCTCCGTGTTCGCCGATGCGTGCGAGGTTGTCGGTGAGGTCCTGGCAGATTTCCTGGATGAGTTCCCGCTGTTCTTCGTCCAGATTCCCGGCCTCCTCGCTGAGTGTTTCCTCAAGTTCCTCCTGGAGTTCCTCCAATAGTTCCCCGGAGACCTCGGAGAAATTCTTGACAAAATTCAGCGGGTTCTTGATCTCGTGGGCCACCCCGGCGGTCAGCTCCCCAAGCGCCGCCAGTTTCTCCCGCATCACAATCTGGTCCTGTGCCCGCCGGAGGTCCTCCAACACGGCTTCCAGCTGCTCGTTTTTCTCCCGCAACTCCTCAGCCAGCTTTTCGACGAGGTTCAGGCGTTGGACTTCCAGGGCGTGACGCCGGAATACCTCCAGAGCCGCCGCCATATCGGCGACCTCGTCGTTCCCGCTCATGTCGACCCTGGCTTCCAGGTCGCCATCGGCCATGCCTCGCATCCTGTCCGACAACCGTTCGAGCCGGCGCAACAACACACGGCCAACGAAAAGCCAGGCGATCAGTACGGCCCCGGTGATGCTCACCACGTTTAGACCCAGCAGAACGCTACGCCCCGTCCCGATCGCCTGAGTGGATGCCCGCGTGGCTTCCTGGGTGCGCTCACGGGCAGCACTGACGAGCCCCTCAACTTCGGTGTCGAGTTCGATTTCGAGGTTCTGATTGTCCTGGAGGAGGTTTCGCTGCCGCTCGGTCAGCGCGAACTCGCGAATTAGCAGATCGAAACTGCCCTGTTCGCCCAGACCCAGCTCGAAAAGCCGATTCAGGTGCGGGGCGATTCGATCGCGCCAGGGGGATGTACCCAGTGCCGACAAGCTCCGCTCGATACGCCCGGCAGCAGCTTCAAAACGCTCCCGAAGTGGTTCCAGCAGAAGGGCATCCGACAGATTGAATGAACTTGACAGGAGTTGTGTTGCGATAGTGGCGTCGGCCTTCAGATCGGCCAGGTGGCGGTACCGATCGAATTCATCATTTGAAAAATGCCGCTCGCGGGGCGCGGGCGGTTGGCCAATAGTACGGTAGCCTGTCATCGCATAGAAGAGCTGATCGTCGATGGCGGGTATCAGCATGCCGGACAACTTGCCCCGTAAATCGGACAGTTCCGCACGTAGCGCTTCGCTACGTGCGCTGACTTTGAACAACTCGGCTACCTCGTGCTCAATTGCTTCGATGTTGGACGTGAGCGCGGCGGCATAGTCGCGAATTCGCCTGTGACGCTCCTCGTTTTCTTGCTTGATGTCCCGGCGCATCAGGGCCGCCAACTGCGTTTCGAAAGCCCTGCGCTCTTCGGCGATATCTGCCTTTACGCGGTCGAAGTCGTCCACAGTCGCGGCCGACGTCAGACGAGGAGCGGCGGCGACCAGAGTACCGCTCTGCTGGGCGACTCCAAAAGCGGCGGCCATTTCAGGGACGCTGCCCTCGTTCACACGGTTCTGAATGTCGCCCACGAGATCGAATGAGAACCACCCGACCAGACTGGCGACCATGGTTATGGCAACGGCGCCTCCGATTCCGAGATAGAGTTGCGTGGCGATACGGAAGCGGCCCTTGAGCAGATGATTCAGCGTACGGATCACGGCTCCGTTTCCTTGAGCGTATCGATTGGATAATAATGCCCGTCACGACCGATCTTGGTCAGAAAGACGGCATCCGACCCCTGATTGTCCTGGCTGCCAAATCGCAGTTTGAATCCGTCCAGATCGACGATTTCAGAACTGCGGAGGCTATTGACAAAGGAATCTCGGTTGACATCCGGGCCACAGCGTTCGAGGGCGGCGATGGCCAGGCGACCGGCCAGGTACCCTTCGAATGAAACGAATCCCGGAACCACATCGGAAGCAAAGGCCGCCAGAGCCTGGCGGTATGCAGATGCGACGGGAAAATCATCGTCCGTTGGAAAAGGCACAACCTGAGTGACATGGACCCCGGCTCCGGCTTCTCCCAATTGCCTGGCCAGTGCGTTGCTTCCCACAAACGAGATGGTAATGAAAACGGGGTTCATATGGACGCGTCGCGCCCATGAGATAAATGTCGCGACCGGATCATACGCGCCTATAAGGATTACCGCCTCGGGGTTTCCCCTGCGCAGGTCGAGCAGAGCCGTCTTCACCGCCGTGGTGTTGCGCGGATACAACCCGACTGCCACGGCCGCCATTCCCCGCCTTTCGAGTGCGCGTCGTGCGCCGTGGTAGCCGGCACGGCCGAAGGAATCGTCCTGGTACATGACGGCGATGCGCTCTATGCCGAGGTCGCCGGTCAGCCGCGCAACCATCTCCTCCGTTTCCTGGTCGTACGACGCCCTCAAGTTGATTACATTTTTCCACTTTGGATCCCGAAGGAACGCCGCACCGGTGAAGGGGGCGATATAGGGGATATTGGCCTCGGCGGCGACCGGGGTGGCTGAACGCGACGTCGGCGTGCCTACGGCACCGATAAGAGCGAACACCTCTTCCTCTTTGATGAGGGCGAGGGTGTTCGCGATCGCCGCTTCCGGCTCGTACGCGTCATCACGAGACACGAGTTCCAACCGACGTCCGTGGACGCCGCCGCGCCGGTTGATCTCGTGGAACGCGGATTCAATCCCGCGTTTCATGTCCGTGCCGAGTTGCGCAGCCGGGCCGCTGAAGGCGGCGGATTGACCGAAGAGAATGCGCTGGTCGGAGACGCCCGTTTCCACCTCGCGGCCGTGTGCGGCTGTAAAAAGCGCCGTCCACACGGCGAAAAGCAGCACGGCCTGATGAAGCGTCCACCTCATTCCGACCTCCGTTTGACCAGCGTCAGGTGATTCCGTTCTTTCTCCCGCTTATAGTGCATTTCGTCCATCATTGTAAGTACCAGGTGAATGCCGAGTCCCCCGATAGGTCGATCCTCGAGCCCCGCTTCCAGATCCGGTTTTGGGGCGTCAGTTAAGGGGTTGAAGGGCCGGCCATCGTCGGCAATCTCGATTGTAATTGCTTCAGCGTCTGAGGTAAACGTGATTTCAATTACGCCAGGACCGCCGTCGAGACCATGTCTGACGATGTTATTTCCGATTTCCTCTATGGCAAGGTCAACCTGGTGTACCACCGCGGGCGACCAATTTTCCTGCAGCCCAATGTCTTCGGTGGCGGCGGCGACCTGTCGCAGTTCGTCGAGGTTGGCCTCGATCCGAAAGGATTGCTTCATGCTCACGTGTCCGTCCCCCTGTAGCGAAACGTAACGCAGGTTATATCGTCGAACTGAGGGGTGTCTCCCACAAAACCCGTCACGGCACTGAAGATCGCTCCGTTGGCGCCGCGGGCGTCCTGCGGGGGCGCATCCACAAAGACGTTTCGAAGGCGTTCGACCCCGAATTCTTCCTCCACGTCGTTGATGGCTTCGGTGACACCGTCGGTGTATAGAACAACCGTATCGCCGGGTGCGAGCGTCACCGAATTGTATCCGTATTCGATGTCCGGCAACATCGCTAGGGCGATCCCGCCGGTCAGGGACAGCATGGTTGCTTCTCCTTCCGCGTTGACGATGAGAGGAGAATTGTGCCCGCCGTTGGCGTAAACGAACTGTCGATTCGCGGGATCGAATACAGCATAAAACACGGTGACGAACATCGCGGCTTCGTTATTCTCGTAGAGTGAGTTATTCACTTCGAAAAGGACCTCTCCGGGATTGGCGGTCCCGATTGCAGCACCTCGAAGTACCGTCCTGCTCGACATCATGAAGAGCGCCGCGGGCACCCCCTTGTCCGAGACATCGGCGATTGCAATGCCGATGCGTCCGTCTTCAAGTCGGATGATATCGAAGAAATCACCGCCGACGTTGCGAGCGGGTTCCATGCTCCCATATGCCTGGTAATCGCGATTCTCGGGAAACCGTGTGGGTAGAATCGACTGCTGCATTTTACTGGCAACGTCCAGTTCGTTCTGCAACGCGATCA
The DNA here is from genome assembly GCA_965237675.1 of Candidatus Latescibacterota bacterium. GTDB lineage: Bacteria > Latescibacterota > UBA2968 > UBA2968 > JAAXHE01. Next base: position 5,145,609 of record OZ250150.1, on the reverse strand, counting down.
ACTTGTCGCGCGATTCGAGCGCCTCCCGCCACTCGATCAGATGACGCATCGTTCGATCGATGGTCACCTGCAGGTCCGAGAAGTCGATGGGTTTGGTGACGAAATCGAACGCGCCGCGGTTCATCGCGATCCGGATGTTTTTCATGTCGCCGTACGCCGAAATGATCACGGAACGGATGTTGGGGTCAACCTTGGGAATTTGCTCTAGCAACGTAAGGCCGTCCATCTGGGGCATATTGATGTCGGATAGCACCATATCGATGCTATCGTCTTCATTCAACCGCTCGAGCGCTTCTATGCCGTTACGGGCAAAAACGAACGTGTAGCGGCCCCTGCGAATGGCGCGTCGCATACGCTGCAACATGAGCGGTTCGACGTCGGGCTCGTCGTCCACGACCAGGATCTTATATGGGAACGCAGACATATCGGAATACCCCGCGGTAGAATGGTCTTCCTGAATATTGAAACCTGCCGTTACGGGTCAATGGACCGAATGCGATCCTTGTAACGTTATCGGACTATGGAATTCCGGCGGAATGATCCGCTCCGTTTGGCACTTGCCTCAGAAGCGTGGACGACAATCCGATTGGAATCCCGGCGCGCCGTGAAAGCAGGAACGGACTGTGTTCTGACAAATCCGGTCCGGCATTCGACTGCTGGCCAGAGGTCGGAACCAATTTCATTGGTGACCGGAATTCCCGAATGCATTGCGGTCGATTCCGACTGCGGTCGCCGTTTCGGATATTCCAAAGTGGGATCACTGCGTAGTCTCGTTGTCCAACTGCTTCAACTCGTCGGCGATTTCATCCATCAGGATTACGAGGTCGACAACATCATGGCTGGTTATAGTACCCAGGAACCTGTCTGATTCCTCATCCCGGACCGGTATCACGGACAATGAATGACGCGACATCTCCTGAAGAACGTCTTCGATGGGCTCGTCGGGGACGGCATAAGGCGGGTCCGGGCGCAGCACATTTCGGAGGGGTGTGTCCGCCCAGGATCCCATGGGAACAGACGTCAGCCGCGCTGGAGACACGATCCCCGCGACGGCGCCTTTGTCGACCACGACGTAGTCCTGTTGATCCGGCACGATCCAGTCATCGGCAAAACTTCTGATCGACAGTGTTGCTTCGGGATAGGTCCGGGACGGGTCCAGTACGTGACCGGCTGTAATGTCGTCCAGCGCGCGCCGCGCGAAGGACGTCGGCACGACTTCCGGCGGCGTGGGGCGGTGGGTCAGGCGCGCTCTGGTGACCGCCGCGGAGATTGCCAGTGGCATCAGCACGATATAGCCGAGCATTGCAAGCACGACCACCGAGAACACTTCCTGTCCGATCACGCCGTTTTCGAGGAGTACAAGCAGAAGCGCGATCTCTGCCACGCCCTTGGCCATCAGTCCGGCCGCCTGCGCGTAGGGTTTGTCGAGGCGAGCCACGTAGGCGCCGATGAACGCGCCCGCGAACTTTCCCGCCGCGGGAATCGTTAGTATCGCGACAATGGTCGCCAAAGGCAGAGACAAAAAAGAAAAGTCCAGGCGCAAGCCCGCCGAGGCAAAAAAAAGTGGTACGAACAGGCCCTCCGCCGCGCTTCGAATGCCCGGCATAACGTCGTTGCGCACCTGACGCGGCAGGCCCGACAGGGCCGCGCCGAAAAGCAGGGCGCCGAGGGATCCGTGAAGGCCTATTTCCTCGGCCACGACGACTATTAAACACAGACCGCCAATCAGCAGACCGAACGACAACTCGGGTACGTTAAAGAATCGTTTCAAAAAGAGAATCGTCGTCGGCATGATTCTTGCGGACAGAATCCATGCCACGACCGCGAAAGCCGCGACCTCCGCCAGCAGAAACACCACTCTGACGGCACCCATGAATTGGTCGTGTGCGCCGATGGTATGTTCGCCGATGCTGAACCCGACCACCAGGAGCGTGATCATCTCGGCGATAATGACCGTGGTGAAGATCTCGAGCCCGAGCGGTTCTTTAAGATACCCCTTGTCGGCGAGTACCTTTGCCACAAGTCCCATGCTTGACATCGACAGAATGCCAGCGAGAGCCAGCGCATCCCTGAAATGGAGTTCGAGGGCAAAATTGACACCGAACAAGTCCGACGTGACCACGAGGGCCGTGAACATCGAGATCAGCACCGACAGGATGGCCGCACAAAAAAAACGCCCGCGGATGGTTGCCACGAAGCCGGGGATGTCGATCTCGTCGAGACCGACAAGGAAGAAGAGGATAAAGACGCCAATGCCCAGGAAGACCTGAAGCTTGCTCGTCGGTTCAATGATCCCGGCGACGGGTCCGAGCAGGATACCGGCCGCCGTGTAGGCCACGATCGAACTCAAGCCAATCCGGTCGAGGAGGCATTCGAGGAGTTTGGCTACGACGATGAGCAACCCGATCGGCAGCAGGTTTTCGATCATGGTCGGCCTTACAGTTTCTCGGGAGATTCGGGAGGAACCCTCTGGTTCCAGGACAAAACACGGCCGCCACGCCGTCCATTCTAAGTGCCGATGACGTGAATGATCGTCCAGAGGACCCGGTATGGCTACGGTGTCATTTCCACCCGTGGTGCTGTTTCAGGGAATCGCATTCTGCTTCTGTAGAGCAGTCCCGGACCAACCATCTCCTAACCTCCGACCGCTGCCAGCGCTTCGGACCGGGAGGCGTAAACCGGTATAATTTTGTCGAACCCGCTGATCTCGAAGACCTCCCTGATTGGTTCCGAGAGCGAACAGACCGCGAATTCCTTTTCTGATTTCCGAAGCGTCCTGGCGGTCAGCAGAATGACCCGAAGGCCCGCACTGCTTATATATGAAAGCCCTTCGAAATCCACAATCACGGCTCGTCCGTCTTCGTGCTCCGTGATTGCGGAATCGAGCGCTTCCTCGAACTCACGGGCATTGGACCCGTCGACGCGACCCTCAGCCTTCGCGATTAACGTGCCGTTGTCCCGCTCCGTGTTAACCTCCATCGACCGATCTCCTTTTTTATTGCGACCCTGCCTCTCAATTACGTTATATTAGAATACATTTACGGATGTGCGCCGAAACGATTAGATAATAGGATTGTCGCGTTATGTCAAGCATTTTGTTCGAAAGTTCCGCACACGGAATTGCCGCATCGTTCCCATTTGCAAAGGCTTTTCGTTCCAGGTCGCCACACCTGGTCGTGACGGGCGGGAAAGGAAGGAATAGTGTTCTGTCCCGGAAATAGATTGCCTAAATTCGGCCGCCGAGTGAAGGCAACGTAGCGATACGGGATGAACCCGGCGGATGAATGGTGACATATTTCCGGGACGGGACACTGAGTTGAGGATTGCATCGCGGAAACCTGACAACAGACCACGGTACATTGGAGCGCTACACGCCCGACCAATGCTCGCGGGAATCGTGTCGTTCGCCACACTAGGCACAAACGAGAGACATTTCCTGGTCTTGCGAGTCATATAACATGGTTGGATCAGTCGAACCTGTTTTGGCATTCGTAAAGTCAATCACAGTTATCAACTGTAAACGGATCGGTGTATCGTCGGACGGCATGCCGGCGACTATCGCAAGTAACTTTCTAAAGAAGGGGATCGCGATGTTTGATTGGATTCGAAGCGTGTTTCTGTTGACGATGGCCGCAGGTGTGATATCCGGCTGCGGCGGTGACCGCGTTACCACCTCAATGGCGCCGGAAGCGGACCCGCTTGCCGAGGGGGTCAACCCTGCAACCCGGCAGGTGCACGCAGGACAGCCGTTGAGAAAACTGGCGATAAATGGGAATATGACACAAGCCGTGGTGGTGGCAATCGTGCGGCAGGGCGGCGCACCGTTGAGCGGCGTGACCGTGGAGTTGTCACGTTCTGTCTCGGGTTTACCGACGGATTTTGCCTGGTCGGGCGCAACCGATGCGAACGGTGAGGCGCGTGTGGAGATTGGGGGAGGCAATGTGAGCGGTTACTATCGGGCGCGCGCCGTTCAGGATGGGGCCGTGCTGGGTTCCTGGTCGAGCATTCCGGTCAACGGCGGATACGAAGTGACGGTTGAACTGCCCGTTGGCGGGAAGGCGCGCGCGACCGGTACTTCCGTCCTCTCATCGGGGAGTATTGTCGGGTCGTGGGGATACGTGGGAACGGATATGGTTGAGACGATAAGCGAGAACCTGATCAACGCGATCCTGGAACTGGGCGTGGTGGATAGTGCGACCGCGGTCTTTCTCGTCCAGGAGTTCACAAGCGGATTGGAGGTCAGTCTCCGCGACAGTGTCTGGTCGCCGATCCGTCGTTTTGATTCAGCCGGCACTTTTGCGGACCAGGACAGCACGGGTACGTGGTCCGATACGGGTACCTGGTCGGTGGACGGCGATATCCTGACGATGGTCGATGAAGAGGGGCTGGTGATGGAGTGCTCGTTCGACGTGGAAGGCGACAACGTGACGCTCACGTTCACCAGGGAGCAATACATGCGGATTGTCCTGCAGTCGTCGGGCGAGTTGAACGAGGAGGATCAAGAGTTCTTTGATGCCATGTTGAAGGAGAATGACACGATCAGATTCTTCTTCGAAGCCCGTTAGCCGCGGGATAAAGGTAAGTCAGGGGACCTGTGCTTCCCTGATCCCGTTCACGAAGCATGAATGAAGGACAAGAAATCCACTCTATGGCAGACTAAACGCGCCGGGAGCGAGTCCATCGCCCCGGCGCGTTCGTTTTTGACAAAAATTCGCACGACAACCCTTGCCGGGCGGACCGCGTAGGCAGAGACTCGCGATCACGTCTTCGGCTTCCCTTGGCGGGTTGAAACGCCGCACGCCGGCAGATGATGTTGCCAACACCTTTCGGTGCGTTTTTTACATTTGAACCACATCGAAGTGTGTCGTTTCAGATACGAGTCGATAATCAGCTACGAGTCTTCCCGGCTTTCAGGAGAAGCGTCATGGTCACCATGACGGCCATTAGAAACACCATGCTGCCAATTGTAACGCGCTTGAGTAAACCTCGATGGGCTTCAAACGATGGGACATAGACAGAAACAAAGCATACCAGGCATACAAGCACAAGGATCCAAGCCGAAACACGGAGTCGATGAACCGGCTTCGGCAGATTTCGCCTGAAGAGGGAAGGAAAACCGTCGATTACCAACAATGCCAGAAGTTCCCAGATCATGTCAATGAGAAGGCTCACAATTCCTCCCATGGTAGACACATCGGCAATCGGGGATGTTCAACAGAATGAAACCATCACGATTGTCCAATCCGAACTCGCAGCGTTGGAAAGGCGCAGTCCGAAGGCACGACGAAGGATGTTGACTCGTTGCATGCCCGGTGCCGCATCCAATCTCCAGGATGCGGCCATCGTCAGGAATCCCCGATAGACCTACGATGTCGTCAATTAGCTCGTCGGGGTACCCGGGCCTGATTTCAGCGTAACGTCCTGCGACGCTGTTGAAGGTGTTCCGACGAGAGTCGGGCATCGTATTCGTCCTGGCGGTCAGCATTCCACAACCATAAGTTTCAAGGTAACGCGGGGCTGAGCATGTACCAAATGCAAGCGCATATGACTTCCCCTGACGTCGAATAGCGCAGCGCCGCTCGGGATGTGAATCCATTCGCAATGACTACCGAAGCCTTATTTGTCCTCTCTTCCCGGCTCTTTTTTCTTGAAATCCCCGTTTCGTCAATCGTTGTCTTGTTTGCCTGCTCTAACTCACGACAGAATGCGATCAGATCCGAAAAACGTGGGATATTTCGCAGATGTCGGCCGACCGGCGCTCCGTCGGACGCCACCTTGCGTGTCAGGCGCGCACCCTCAAGACACGTCAGAACACGCACAAGGTGTTGGGAATGCCTACTGCGCTTCGATGGCCGCCGTAACGATCTCGCCGTTCAGTACGACGTGGAGGGCGGGGTCGAGCGGGTCGTTCAGCCGGACGTCAAGTTGCCGCGCCCGTGTGATGCTGGTCAGATCCACTCCGGCCTCCTTCAGTGACAACGAAAGTGCCTGATCTCTGACGGCCAGTTGCAGACGGTTCAGGGGTGCGCTGAGTGAGAGATTGAACTCGCTCTTGTACCTACGGACGGCAGTGGCAATTTCAACCAGGTGGTTGCCAGTTGTTTCGGCGCGTTCGTCCAGCAGTCGCGGGTTCACGGACGGCCAGGCGGAGGTGTGGATGGATTCACCGTTCTCCATGAACAGTCCAACATAGATCTCTTCGGTTACGTACGGCAAAAAGGGCGCAAAAAGGTGGATACAAGTTCGAAGCACGTGGCTGAGTGTATATTGCGCGCCGCCTGTTCCATTCCCGGTCTCGTCATACAGACGCCGCTTGGCCATTTCAAGGTAGTTGTCGGCCAGGTCCCGCCAGAAAAAGGTTTCGGTTTCACTCCTGGCGAGAGCGTATTGATAGTTTTGAAAAAAGCCGGTGACGCGCAGGATCAGGCATTGGGTGCGCGACAGGATCCAGCGGTCAGCGGGAGTTAGGTGCGGTGGTTCGACAGGAGGGCGATACCCTTGAAGGAACCGCTCGCTGAAGCGGGCGACGTTCCAGAGTTTGGTGACCAGCTTGGCGCCCGCCTGGATTTTTTCTTCACTGATGACCGTGTCTTTGCCGAATCCGGTTCCGGCCGCCCAATAACGTACGGCGTCAGCCGAATATTTCTGGATTACGGCCATCGGCGCGGCCGGTCCGCCTCCCCGGCTCTTGCTGATTTTTCCCGTGCCTTCCGGAGCCAGGCCCCATCCGGAAATGCATATTTCCTTCCAGGGTATCTGTCCAAAATGGTGGTGAGATTTGACAATGGTGTAGAAAGCCCAGGTCCGAATGATTTCGTGTGACTGGGGGCGCATGGACATGGGGTAGACATCCTGATAAAGCTCGTTGTCGGATAACCAACCTGCCGCGATTTGAGGACTGAGTGATGACGTAGCCCAAGTGTCCATTACGTCCGTATCGGCTATCCAACAGTCGGCGCCGCAAGTTCGGCACATGCGCGGGGATATCTCATGGGGGTCCACCGGCAGTTCGGCTTCCTGCGCCACGGTGATCTTACCGCAGCCTCCGCAATACCAAATGGGAAACGGGATACCAAAGTGGCGCTGGCGGGAGATACACCAGTCCCAGTGCAGGTTTTCGATCCATTCAATGTAACGGGCTTTCATGTGCGGGGGATGCCACCTGATTTCTTCGCCCAGTTCAAGCCAGCGGTTCTTGAAGTCAAGGACACGGATGAACCACTGCGGAGCGACGATGTATTCCACCGGCGTGTCGCAGCGATCATGGACCCTAACGGACTGAGGCGCGGGCCGTCGTTCCAGGATTACGCCGCGTTCATCGAGTGCCTTCACGATCTGTCGTCTGGCTTCGGACACGGAAAGGCCTTCGAGAATGCCGGAACCCGCGGTCATCCGGCCGTTCTTGTCGATGGCGGAAACCAGCGGCAGGTTGTGTGAACGCCACCAGGCCACGTCCGCAGCGTCGCCGAAGGTGCAGCACATCACAGCGCCCGTGCCTGTTTCGGGCTCCGCCCCTGTATCCTGCAGTACGGGCACCTGATGGCCGTAAAGTGGGACTGAGACATTGCGGCCGATGAATGAACTATAGCGTTCGTCACTTGGATGGACGAAAATCGCCGCACATGCGGACAGAAGTTCCGGCCGGGTGGTGGCGATCGGCAGCGAGATTCCGTCTGCAAGGCGGAAGTCCAGGGTGATGAACTCGCTCTCGCTGTCCACGTCGTTCAATTCGGCCTGCGAGATGGCGGTTCCGCATGCCGGGCACCAGATAGCCGGCGCCTTTTTGCGGTAGACCAGTCCTTTGTCTAACAGGTCTATAAATGACTTCTGTGCAATGCGGCGGGCGGTGTCGCCCGCTGTGCGATAGGTATGTGACCAATCGACCGAAAGCCCCAGGCGAAGCCAGAGGTTCTCGTATTCGCATTCAATGGCTTCACCGTGGTACAGACATTGTTCGATAAATGCCTGACGGCCGAGTTCCGATGCGCTTGTTCCCAGGCGTTTTTCCACCAACCGTTCCGTCGGAAGGCCATTGTCGTCATATCCCATCGGGTAGAAGACGCGCCGGCCGTTCATTCGCCAGAAGCGAGCCATGAAGTCTGCATGGCTGTAGGAATAGACGTGACCCATGTGGAGTTTTCCGGACACGGTTGCCGGAGGGGTGTCGATGGCGTATACGGGGCCTTCGGCCGGCCTCTCGAATTTGTAGATGTCTGACAGTTGCCAGCGCGCCTGAAGGCGAAGCTCTGTTTCCTGTGGGCGATATCGTTTGGATAAGGCCATTCTGATTCTCCCGGGAGGAATTTCCCATTCTCCGAATCCGTTGGTTCCGTACCACGTAATCTTCAACCGTCGAAGACGGCGAGTTCGAGGATCTTGAAGTAACAGACCACATTCCGAAATCCTATCTACCGCAGCCAGTCGCATTGTACCTCTGCGGCGGCCAGGAGGTTGGCCCGTTTGTCCTCCCGGTGGTCATATTCGGTAGCCATCTGTACGGATTGCCGCACTCTGTCTTCTCGCCTCGTCATCAGGTTTCCTTGAGGTGTGAATAGCAATAAAAAAACCCGCCATCGAGTGGACTCGATGGCGGGTTACTGATGTTTTTCGTTTGCGCTGCTATACCACAATCCGCCACGGAGTCCTATGACTATTGACCGAATTCAAATCGATTACAGGGCGTACGACGTCATTTACGCTGCCCCGCAGCGAGAAATCCAGGAACCTGTGGCCGATGGTGTTCATGGGTTTCGTTCTGTGTTTGAGGTTTCAGCGTTTAGATTCACCGAAAGATAGACCTTCACCCTTGTGATGGCAAGGCAATTCGGGATTCTACCGCCCCGGTTGGTGAGTCGATCGGGATCTTGTTTCCGCACCCGAGGAGCGTGAATGAGGCAACGACGGAAGTGACGGCAAATCTGCCAAGCGACATTTCTGGAACCTTTCTTTCCCGGCATGTTCAGTCAAATCGAAGAGGGGCGATCGTCGATGCGGTCCGGTCCGGGATGTCCCATTCCACGTAAACGGTTCTGGGAACGATCTTTGCGCCACATCTTGTGGAATCCTTTTTGGGATCGATCCCTTCGGATTTCGCGAAGCTTGTTCCGCTGCTCCGGGGACAGGACGCTGTTGACTTTAAGCCGGTGGTTGACCCGGCTTTCCAGAATCAGGGATCGGGCGTTGTTGACGGCGTTTACCCGCGCTTTGACTTCGGCCGGGTCAGGGGCGTCTTGCCGTATCGTGGCACGGAGGTCCAGCCTGGCGACTTTCAGGTCGGCCCGCAGTTGGGCCATCTGTTTGGCCCGCTCCAGTTCGAGACCTTCCAATTGGCTCCGCTGTTCTACTGAGAGTTCCAGGGCTGCCATCGGCACTCCGCGGGCTTTCCAGCCACGTTTGCCGCGATGGGCGTTGGAGGGTAGTGCCAAGGCGATGACAACAATGGGAATGGCGATGGCAACGATGAGAGCTAGACGTTTCATGGTTCGACTCCTTTCGGTTTCCCGGCTAGTGAGGACTCAGTTTCCCCGGCTGTCGTTCCTGGGGCGGTTGCCCGCGGGAGAGAGGTCTTCTATTTTCGGGTGGTTTGAGGACGGACAACGAAGGCTTCACAACTTAGACCGGGAGTCTTATCCGCGCGTTCCCCGGCACGATCAGAAAGCGAACGGCTTGCTTCCTGGTCTGCGTCTGAACTGGCGTTTCCATCCGATGCGTCCATCGATATCCTCGATGATTCGATCGAACTCGTCAACCTGATCTGAATGGAGGTGGGTCTTGATTTCCGACCACGTCTTGCCGGCGATCAACGCGAGTTGCTCGTCGCGTTCCTGGAACAGCCGGCGTGTTGCCTGACGGTTTTTCTTCTCGATCTGTTCGATTTTCGCCCGCTGCTCGTCCGATAGGTCGAGGTCCCACCGGCGGTAGAATCGACGTGAAGAAACCGGTTTCTTCATCTTGTATTGTTTCATTTGTTCGGGTGTGAGCACGTTGTACACTTCAGTGTACGTATTCTTTTCATTCGCCCTTATTTTCTCACGGATTTCCCGGCGCATTTTTTGCATCCATGCCCAGTTTTCCTTGAGGATTCGTGATACCTGTGCCTGTTGTTCCTGGTTGAGTTCGAGGCGTTTGACGAGACGACGCTGGATATTCTTCGGCGACACCGGGCTGGTCAATTCGTCGAATCTTTCCTGTTGGTCAGGCCTTAGAGCATCACGGATTCTGGCCCATGTCTTCCGCGTGACCGAGTCGATTCTTGCACGAATTCCCTTCCGTACATCGCCCATGGTCTTCCGGCTTTCATCCAGAATCCGCTCGATTTCCGCCTGTTGGTCCTCTGTCAGTTCAAGGTTCCTGGTGTATCGTTTAAGCAAGCGTTCCGAAGTTGCGCCCATAAGAGGAGCACCGCGGCGTCCGGGACGTTCCCGCGTCCATTGCCTTTTTCCATCGGGAAGCCAGCGATGGTACGTTGCGCCAACAACGATTCCGAGGACGAAAATGCCCAGTGCCAGCAGTGCGGCGTTTGCGCGGGTGGCATTTTTCAACATGAACTACCTCGTCTGCAGAATATGAAGGACGTCGTCGTGGGAGAGTTCGGCGTCGGAGAGCATTAGCGCTTCCGGCTCATCCCACTGGGCCCTTAGATAGTCTTCCAGGGTGACTGCGGGCGCTTCGGTTGTGAGGTTGCCCAAAACAGCCAGAAGCAGGACCGCTGCAACCAGGATAGGGAGGAACCGCTTGCCGACCCATTCAAACTGATTCCAGGGCTCCTGAAGGTTTTGGAGGACAATATGTCGCTCGATGCCCTGCCACAGGTTGGGGGATGCGGATCTGGGCCTGGATGCTAACAGCCCTTGAATGCGTTTGAGAAATACCAGTTCTTCCCGGCAGGCCTCCGAGAGGGAGAGGTGTGCTTCGACCTGGCGCATCCGTTCCGGCGGCAGGTTGGATTCCAGGTAGTCGGGTAGAAGGCTTTTCACTTCGGAATCTGTCATGGCGACGTTCCATCCTTCCATTCGGCGTATACGGGCCGGAGAAGGTCTCTTAGTTGTGCCCGGGCCCGAGAAAGACGAGACTTGACCGTACCGACCGAACAATTCAGCGTCTCCGAGATTTCTTCCTGAGAGAAACCTTCGATGTCTTTAAGCACGATAACCATGCGATGTTCAGGCGATAGATGATTCAGGTAATCCTGGATGGTTTCCTGTAGCTGCAGCCGCTCGAAATTACCGGCGGGTGTCTGAAGTTCCCACAGGTGTTCGGAAGTAAAGTGTCCCGTTTCCAGCAGGTCGTCGAGCGATGTTGAATCCCGGCGGCGTTTCTCTTTCTGGGCCGCGTTGAGACAGACATTGACGGCAATTCTGTAGAGCCATGTGTAGAAGCCGGCGTCAGCGCGGAATCGGGGCAGGGCCTGGTATGCTCGAATGAAGGCTGTCTGTGCGGCATCCCGGGCGACTTCCCGGTCTCCCAAGATTGAACATGCGAGGTTGTAGAGACGCCCTTCGTAACGTTCCACAAGGACGCGATATGCCTGGTGGTCTCCCTCCTGGCAGCGTCTGACGAGATCCAGATCCTCAGCCATTCGGGCTCCCGGAAACAAGACATAGATCCAAACCAATGTTTTTGGAGACTGAAACGGGCCAAACGGCAGCAATCCGAAAAAAGGCTGCGTATTGCCTTCGGGTCGGGCCCTTCGCCCGCAATCTGTCTACGCAATTTCTTAGACAGGCGCGGCAAGGCCGTCGTTCCCTGCGGATATAAAAAACCGGATGCTGTGGGACAGCATCCGGCGGCTGATCCGTGTTATGAGCGTTCACTCAGTGATGATATCCGCAAAGGTATGGCCGGCGGGAATCATGGGCAGTACATGTTCCTGGTAGGGAACGATTACGTCGAGCAAGCAGGGGCCGGGTGTCTCCAGCAGGCGTTCCAGGGCGCTCTGTAGGTCTCCCTTATGTTCCACCCGCTCTGCGGGAATCCCGAAGCCCTCGGCAATTTTGACAAAATCGGGATGGATGCCGCCGTCCGGATCGCCTATGAACGTGTGTCCGCGGTTGCTCTGGTAGAATCGGTCTTCCCACTGAACCACCATACCCAGATGCTGGTTATTGATGATGATGGTCTTGACGGGCAGTTTTTCCACATATAGAGTGGCCAGTTCCTGCACGTTCATCACGAAGCTCCCGTCGCCGTCGACGTTGACGACCAGGTCGTCCGGTCTGGCCAGTTGCGCGCCCAGGGCGGCGGGCAGACCGAAACCCATGGCGCCCAGACCGCCCGACGTGAGCCAGTTGCGAGGTTCGTCAAAGAGGTAATACTGAGCGGCCCACATCTGATGCTGTCCCACCCCGGTAGAGACCACGGCCTTTCCTTCCGTCAATCGGTACAGCAGATCTATGGCGTGCTGCGGCAGGATCGCGTCGTCCGTTTCCTGGTAGGCGAGCGGATGTTTCTGTCGCCAGGTTTCCAATTCGGCATGCCAGGCGGCGTAGTCTCCGGGCTCCACCTGTCTGTTCAGGTCCTCGAGGGCGTATTTAACGTCGCCGACAACAGGAATGTGCGCGGTTTTGTTCTTGTTAATCTCAGATGGGTCGATGTCGACATGCACGATTTTTCCGTGTTTGCAAAATTCCTCGAGTTTGCCGGTAACGCGGTCGTCGAAACGCACGCCCATTGCCAGCAACAGGTCCGCATGGTTGATCGCGTAGTTGGCGTACACGGTGCCGTGCATACCAACCATCCTGAGCGAGAGCGGATGGGTTTCCGGGAAAACGCCCAGACCCATGAGCGTTTGCACCACGGGAATACTGGTCTTGCGGACCAGTTCGCGAAGTTGCTCGGCCGCGCCCGCAGCCACCACGCCGCCGCCGACGTAGAGTACGGGGCGTTCGGATTCGCGGATGGCGCGGGCAATGCCATCAATTGCTTCACTTTCCGCGCGGATATGCGGACTGTAGCTTCGAATGGACACGCGTTCCGGCCAGACCGGAGTGTGCAGCGCCTGCTGTATATCTTTCGGCACATCGACCAGGACGGGTCCGGGCCGGCCCGTTTTTGCAATGTAGAATGATTCCTTTACAATGCGTGGAATATCCTCTACGCGGTCGATCAGGAAGTTGTGTTTGGTAATTTGCCGGGTGACCTCCACGATGGGCGTCTCCTGAAAGGCGTCGCCGCCCATCGCATGTGTCGCCACCTGGCCCGTGATTGCCACCAGGGGAACGGAATCCATCTTGGCATCCGCCAACCCGGTGACCAGGTTGGTGGCTCCCGGCCCTGACGTGGCCAGACACACGCCTACCCTGCCCGACGCCTTGGCAAATCCTTCCGCGGCAAAGATCTCACCCTGTTCGTGCCGGCACAGTACGTTGCGGATCCTGGAACGTGTGAGCGACTGATGAATTTCCATGCTGGCGCCGCCAGGATATCCGAAGATGACGTCGACACCCTCCCTGACCAGCGCTTCCACCAGGATATCCGCGCCTTTCATTGGCGATGCGATGGCCGAAGACACGCCCCTGAGCCCCACTTCCTGTTCTGGGCGCCCGTTGGTTTCGGAAGCGTGGATTTGCTCAGATCCCTTTTTCATTTACCGAATACTCCTGAGTTTAAGAAGGCATTTTATAACTATTCAATGCAATATAAGCACGTAGCAATATAAGCACGTACTGCCAATCCGTCAATCCGCGGGGTAAACCCACAAAGAAAAACGCCGTCGAATCGGCATCGACGGCGGGCTGAATTTGTGAAATTGCCAATCTGGCTACGAGCCCTGCCGCCGCCGGGATACGGATACAATAAGGCCGCCGTTCCGGGTTACGCTATTGTCTACCGGGACTGCAACGGGCATATCGCGTAAAATCAGCACCGCAGGGGAATTCCTTTCGAACTCGAAGCGCGGCCCCCGGCGAACTGTTGGCGGACGCTTCGATGTCAGCGTGATCCGCATTTTCAGGAAAAGTATTGGTTTTGAATGGAAATGTCAAGGAGTTTTTGGTCGTGGGCGGAATCGCGCGGGCGCTCACGTCCGTTCCGGAGATGAATTCCCCGACAACCTTGTTCGTTGCCGCTTGTCGCCGTTTGTCAAAGGTCTTGCAGATGGCCGCGGAAATTGACTATTTTGAAGCGGCGCACCCTTGTTCTACACCTGGTGATGCTCGAAATGGAACGGAAACGCACGGCCATACCGGCATCCGGCGGAACACGGGCATATTCCCGGGAATCTTCGGCCTGGTGCCCTGCTCCTGAACTATGTCACCATTCATCCCTGTCTGCGTGCGTGAGGCTGCACGCACAGGCAGGCGCCGGTTCATCCCGTCTCACTGCGTTGCGTGCGTTGAGCTTGTCGTAACGCGCTCGCCGACCTTCGGCAGGTCGCAGGCGCCTTGCGAGCCGGGCGACACACCGGCCGAATTTCTGCAATCTGTTTCCGGGACAGAACACTAATTCTCTTCCAACTCCCATATCTTGTCCCGGATGGCTGCGGCGCGCTCAAAGTCCTCTTCCTCAACGGCTTGAGCCAATTCCTCTTTGAGTTTCTCCGCGGGACTCTGAGGGCGTTTGCTTCGTATTTCCTCTTCCAGTTCTTTGAGGGAATCCTGAGAGCGCTTTTTTTCCATTTCGAACGCTTCGGCCTCCACATCCTCGAGGTTCGCGATCTTCGTCCGCGCGTCCCGGATGATGTCGAGGGCTGTATCGTAATCCTCTTGATGGGTTTCGATCATCACCCTGGCGACGGCGTGGATTCTGAGAATGTAGGGCCACCACTTTTCCAGGTTGTCCCGGTCTTCTCCGCGTTCAGCGTACTGATTTACAAAGCGGAACACTTCCATATTTCTTTCGGTATCACGCACAACCCGGTTGTAGTCTCGAATCTGGAGCAGAAATACGTATCGCTCGTATATCCGCCTGCTTTCGTCGAAGATCTCAGAACAGGCATGCTCGTCCAGGCTGAAGCCGGCTGTCGAGCCGGAGGCGCCGACGTGTTTCTGCAACTGTTTCTTGTGGTAGTCCAGGACAAAGGTCTGATTGTTGGGCTTCTGGCCGTCGGGTCGCCCGTCCAGTTCCATCTGCAAAACGCCCTGAAACGCGCCTTGGTCCACCCGCACCTGGATTTTTTCGACGCCCCGGGGATCGATGACTTTACGAATGCTATTCTGCGGATCGTAGGGCCAGTTTTTCAGGATAAGTCCGATATCTTCTGACATCCCTTGGCTCCGGGTCTCGAAAAAGAGCGAAATTGGCTGTCCTGGAGGGTTGGCAGATGGCCACCGGCAGATCGGGCGATCGTCTGGTTCGACAGATTGCCGGTTGAAGTACAATGTATATGAGTAACATACAAAATCAAGCGTAAAGCCGACTGCCCGGAGTATGTGTTCCGATATGCGAATCAACGGATGACACAGTGCCGGCGAAGGGCACGGACGGCGGAGCGACCGATGCGGGGACAACCTTGAGGCGACACTTTGGACACGGAGAAAACCACGTCTGGAGACGGTGAGTCGCCGATGTTTCTATTCTCATTTGGAGAGCGATGTGCAGGCAATTGCGAGGTATTTTCGATTTGAAGAGAAGGGCACAACCTACCGGACAGAGGTGATAGGGGGGCTGACGTCGTTCGTGACGATGGCCTATATAATTGCAGTGAATCCGAGAATGTTGGCGGAGGCGCTGGGTAAGGATCTATTTGGAGAGCTGTTGTTCGCAACCTGTGTTTCCGCGGCACTGGCGACGTTGATCATGGGCATCGCCGCGAACTACCCTTTTGCCCTGGCACCCGGGATGGGATTGAATGCCTTTTTTACGTATTCGGTGGTACTGGGCATGGGCGTGCGTTGGGATCTGGCATTGGGCGTGGTTCTCGCATCCGGCGTTCTATTTACGTTGCTGACGTTGATGCGGGTCAGGGAGGCCATAATCAACGCGGTGCCCGAGGCCATAAAACAGGCAACGGCGTGCGGCATCGGGCTGTTTATCGCGTTTATCGGTTTAAAGAATGCCGGAATTGTTGCGGCCGATTCGACAACGCTGATTGCGCTGGGGGACATCAGGAGTGGGCCCGTGGGTCTTACGCTGTTGGGCGTCCTGGGCACGGGTGTGATGTTGGCGCGAGGTATTAAGGGAGCCATATTAGTGGGGATGCTGGGCGTGGCGGTTCTCGGTATGATCACGGGAGTGACTTCCACACCTCAGGGTCTTTTCAGTATACCGTCGTGGCCGGAGCGGTTGTTCGGTGTCGCGGCGGTCAACCTGACGTCTGCGTTCGATGTCGGGTTGATCGGTGTGGTCTTTGTATTTCTGTTCGTGGATTTGTTCGACACAATGGGTACACTTGTGGGTGTGTCAGGCAGAGCGGGGTTCCTGGATGAACGCGGACGGCTGCCGCGAGCCAACCGGGCGCTGCTGGCAGATTCACTGGGTACGATATTCGGCTCACTCTTCGGGACGTCGACCGTGACAACGTATATTGAGAGCGCGTCGGGTATTTCGGCCGGAGCGCGCACCGGTTTCGCGAGTGTGGTAACGGGTGGTATGTTTCTGCTGGCACTCTTCCTGACCCCCCTGATGGTGGCGATTCCGGCGTATGCGACCGCGCCCGCGCTGATCGTGGTTGGCGTGCTGATGATGGCATCGGTGGCAAACGTGAAGTGGCACGACGTCACGGATGCTTTGCCGGCCTTCTTGACGATGATCGCCATGCCGTTAACGTTCAGTATTTCGAACGGTCTTGCGATGGGCTTTATAGCATTTCCCATTGTGAAGCGTCTGGGTAGACGGGGGGGCGAAGTGCATCCTCTGGTGGATCTGCTGGCGGTGATTTTCATCGCCCGGTACCTGTTTATGGATTGATAACATCCGCTTTCCGGAATAGGTGGACTATGCGTATTGGCATCGATATCGGCGGCACTTTTACAGACGTCGTTGCGGTAGGAGAGGACGGCCGCGTGACACTGTGCAAGCTGCCCTCTACGCCCGAAGACTACGGGGGGGCCATTGTAGACGGAGTGAGTCGCGTTGTAAAGGGATCGTGGGCGGAGGTGACGGAGGTCATTCATGGCACGACCGTGGCAACCAATGCCGTACTCAGTGGCTCGGGCGCGCGCACCGGTCTGATTACAACAAGGGGTTTTCGCGACGTACTCGAGATCGGGCGGTTGCGGATGCCCCGTTTGTACGATCTTTCCTGGGAGAAGCCAGAGCCACTTGTGCCCCGGTATCTCCGTCTGGAGGTGAACGAACGGATTGGCGCCGACGGCGCCGTGCTGGAAGCGCTGGACGAGGAGAGTGTTCATCTTGCGATCGAACGGCTCGTCCAGGGGCGGGTGGTATCCGTTGCCGTGTGCCTGCTCAATGCGTATGTGAATCCGAGCCACGAAATCAGGATAGGAGAGATGCTGCGTGAGGCCGGGGGGTGGGCCGTGACGCTTTCGTCGGAAGTTTTGCCTGAGATCAAGGAATACGAACGGACCAGTACCACGGTGGTAAACGCTTACGTGCTGCCGGTGGTACGGAGCTACCTGACTGATCTTCGTGCGCGTCTCCAGGCACTGGGTATCGATGCGCCTTTGCGGATCATGCAGTCGGCGGGAGGTGTCACCGAGGCAAGAACCGCGGTCGAGCGCCCTGTGCAGATTCTCGAATCCGGGCCAGCCGCGGGTGTGGTTGCAGCCGCGGCGATGGGGCGCCGCATCGGTTGCGACGATCTGATTGCGTTCGATATGGGCGGGACGACGGCAAAGGCGGCACTCATCGAGGATGGGCGTATTTCCCGGATCTCGGACTACGAGGTCGGCGGCGGTCTGTCCGTTGCGGGAAGGTTGATGGGGGGTGGCGGATACCCGGTCCGGGTCCCATGTATAGATCTGGCCGAAATCGGAGCGGGTGGCGGGAGCATTTTGCACGTGGATGGCGGCGGAGCGCTTCAGGTGGGGCCGGCCAGCGCTGGAGCGGATCCCGGTCCAGTCTGCTATCGGCGCGGGGGGAACAGGCCCACGCTGACCGACGCCAATTTGCTGCTGGGATACCTGAATCCCGAAGGCCCGGCCGGCAGTCACTTGCCTCTGGACGTTGCGCTGGCCCGTAGCGCAATGCGAGAATGGATTGCGTCAAGGATGGATCTGGGGGAGGATGAGGCCGCTCTGGGAGCGCACCGGATCGCGGTTGCCCGCATGGTTAGGGCAGTACGGGCTGTTTCTTCCGAACGCGGGCGGGACCCCCGCGAGTATTCGTTGCTGGCTTTCGGAGGGAGCGGTCCCCTGCACGCCGTCGGGATGGCCAGGGCACTCGGCATGCGGCGGGTGCTGGTACCTCCTGCGCCCGGTCTCTTCAGTGCGATCGGTCTGGTCTCGGCAGGATTGCAGTGCGATCTGGCACGCACCTGTCTAAAGCAACTTTCGGATACGGCACCCGCTGAACTTCAGTCTGCTTATGAACGGATGGCTGACGAAGCCAGAGGAAAATTACCGGGATCAACGGTTGAGAAAATCGTGGATCTGAGGTATACAGGACAGTCCTGCGAACTGGCGATCAGGGCTCCAGAAGGGAGGTGGAACAACGGCACGCTGGCGGCTCTCCAGGACGCGTTTGAAGCGGAACACGAGCGAACATACGGGCACCGCTCGGAGACGGACTCGGTCGAGGTCGTTACCTTGAGGATTCGCGCGTTTCTGCCGGAGCCGTCGTTGCCGCACGGTAAGGACATTGCCGAACCGGAAGGACCCGCCCGAAAACCGACCAGCAGGCGCGCGTATTTCGGGGAGAGTCGGGGATGGATCGAGACGCCTGTTTTGCCCCGGCGTTACCTGGGGGATTCGCCGGTACGGGGGCCGTTCATTGTGGAGGACTATGACGCCACCACGCTGGTTCCCCCGAATGTTCGCGTCCACCTCGACGACCGGAGGAATATCGTGATTGATGTGACATGACCCCTGTCGGCGTGAAATGTCGTGTTAGAATTGCGGGCGATCCTTGCAATCGCTCTTTCTTATGAGTCCACAACGCAGCGACGGCACGGAGGGGATACCTGAGGCTTTATTTTTCCTCGGAACGGGACCGGAGCCGGTCCGTGCGCGCAGTGTCGATGTTTCCCGTGTCCGGGTCGATAGCGACACCGTAGTCCTGTTCGGCGGACCGGATTGAGACTTTCCCGTTTCTGACGTCGTCAAGGACGCGTTGGGGATCGCGTTCAAGCGGATTGCCCCAGCCGCCGGCGCCCGCCAGCACGTGCCGCAGGATGTCGCCTCTGTTGAGGGTGAGCAACGTCTTCGCGGGCAACACTCGAGCCTCGGTGTTCGGGTTCAGGATGTTTTTGGATGGCGATCCCGGCTGACCGCCGCACAGACCGTAGGGACGGGAGTTGTGGCGGTCTGAGCGGATCTGCAGGGTCGCCTGTGTCTCCGTAAAACGGTATTCGCGTACAATCGAGCACGAACCGCGATATTTGCCCGACCCGCCGGTGTCGGGCAGGAATCCGTATTCGAGGATCTGGAGAGGATATTCTGCTTCGATAACTTCCGCGGGGTTGTTGGAGAAATTGACGACAATACTCGCGCAGCCGTCAATTCCGTCCCGGTCCGGGCGACCCCCCCAACCGCAGAAGAGGAACTCGAGAAAGACAAAAGGGGTACGGTCCGCGCGGTATCCACCAATCGAAATACCCGTGTCTCCTCCGACTTCACAGGCGGGAACGATATGCGGCGCCAATTGTGCGAGGGCGCCCATAATCGCATTGGCCAATCGAAAACCCGTGAGGCCTCGGGCGGCCACCGGCGCGGGCGGCACCGGGTTGGCAATCGTGGCCGGAGGGACATAGATGTCAACGGCCCGGAAGAAGCCGGAATTGGTGGGGATGTCCGCGCGCATGAGGCAGCGTAGACAGGCGTACACCGCCGACCTGGTGAATGAAGCGACGGAGTTGATAGCCCCCTTAACCTGGGGAGCAGTGCCGGTGAAGTCTACGGACAGCGCATTGCCCGCGACCTGGATTGCGACGGCGATCGGGATGGGGCCTGGGTCGATACCGTCGTCGTCGAGAATGTCGGTGAAACTGAAGCGCCCGTCCGGCAACGCGGCGATTTCCGCCCGGGTGAGGCGTTCGGAGTAGTCCAGAAGTTGGGAAAATCCGCTCTGGAGGCGGTCGAAACCCTGTTCGTGAGCCAGGGCAACGATCGCTCTTTCACCAGTGTGGCAGGCGGATAGCTGGGCGCGCAAGTCGCCCAGAGCGTTGCGCGGGACCCGGACGTTGCGTTCGATAATGTCGAAGATGGCCTGGACGGGACGGCCGGCAACGTAGAGTTTGAGTGGCGGAATGCGCAGGCCTTCCTGATAGATTTCCGTGGAGTCGCACGCGTTACCGCCGGCGACCCGGCCGCCGATATCGGTGTGATGGGCGATGGCGGTAGCGAATCCGAGCAATCGGGAGTCAACGAACACGGGCTTGTAGATGTAGATGTCCGGCAGGTGCGTTCCGCCTTCATACGGATCGTTGAGTAGAAATACATCGCCGTCATCGATGGCGTTGCCAAACCGGTTCAAGACGGCGGCGATACCGTCCGGAAGGCTGCCGAGATGCAAGGGCAGGCATAGTCCCTGCGCAACCAGCCGGCCTTTGGGATCGCAGAAGCCGGTGGAGAAGTCCATGGAGTTTCTGAGATTGGTGGAATAGGCCGTGCGCACGACGGTGAGCGCCATGTCGTCCACGATGGATTCCAGCCTGTTTTTCAGGAGTTGAAGTTCGACGGATGTGTACATCATTATTAGAAATCGATGGTGAAGAACCAGTCGGAGATGCGGCGCGCCCGCATGCAGGCGGATCGATTACACAGACGGTCGATAGGCGGTGGAGGGGGGGTCGATTTCCGGGACCTGTAAAGAGTCCCAAAAGGTGGTCCCGGGACGCGGTTCTCGTCTCAGGTCTGGAATTGCGATGGGGGTGCCGCCCAGTTCGGCCGAGCGGGCCGCGATCACGCCCGGCAGCGCGTACTCGATGGCGCGGTAGACGTCAATGGGAGAGGGTCGGTCTTCGAGAAGGGTATCCGTAAAGTGCCGGGCGACTTTCAGGTCTGTTCCTCCGTGCCCGCCGGTGGCGTCGTCTACGGCGGCCTGGCTGATGGGCAGGACCCGCCAGCCGTCTTTGTGATTGCAACTGTTATCGAAATAACGGGTGCATTCTTCGTAGGTAAACATCTCAGTGCTTCCTTCGGTTCCGAAAAGTCGATAGCGGTGCTCGGACGGACGAACTGTGTTCAGGGTAACCATGATCTTTATGAGGGTGCCCTTCTGCGTTTGGAAGAGGGCAATTTGGCCGTCCGATCTCAAAGGCGCTTCCCTGCAGCGCCAGGGGGCGCTGAGGCAGGTCACGGAAACGGCGCGATCGTCCAGAATCTCCAGCAGGGGGCCCAGGTCGTGGGTCAGGTACTGGATGGGGGGCTGGTCGGCCCGCCAGATGGGTTTCGCATCCACGCCGGCGGCGGAATGCACCTGGCTTGGCGAAAGGCGTATGCCGGCAGACGTGGAGAGCGTCTGTGGTAGGTAGTGAAGGTATTCGGCTTCGGCGATGGAGATGGGTCCGAAGCGATCTTCCAGTATCCACTTGCGCCAGTACGGCACAAAACCGGCGTAACAGGCGTTTTCGGCCAGCATATATGTCAGGCCCGTGCGTTCAACGGCCTCCCTCAGGCGCACCAGTTCGTGTTCCGTGTCTGCACCTGGCACTTCCGACAGAACGTGGCAGCCCGCTTCCATTGCCATGCAGGCGTGTTCAACCTGAAGTTTGCCGTTGCTGGCAACGACGACGGCATCGGGCTTTCGTTCCAGAAGGTCGTCGTATTCCTCCAGGAGTTCGGTTGACGCGCCAACCCTTTTCACCAATAAACGGGCCTGTTCCCGGTAGTAGGGGAAACGGTCGCAGGCGGCAACGACTTCGACCTGCTCTATAGCCAGAAAGTTGCGCAGGTGGGCAATGCCCCGCCGCAGGCCGAGGACGCCGACTTTGATTTTATGCATCGTTAACGTCTCCCAGCGTGTGGTGACGTGGGCGTTCGAAAAAGCGGTGCGGGACGGCGGGCGGTTCTGGAAACCGATGTCCATCCGCCCGGTGATTTGCCCATTCACGCCTCTCGTTGGGCGATGTCCACCTAATTGTGACGGTGAAATGCGGCACTCAGTGTACACCGGGGATTGTGGATGTCGACTTCCCTTACAGCTAATATATGTAAGTGAGAGTGGATGTCATTGGAAAAATTGGGGGAACGATTTGGTACCACCGACGTTCTAAATGATGTAGAGTGACGGGTGGAACGGGATTTCCTTGTGAACCAGATAACGACCGAATTTTTAATAGCGTTTTTCCCGCAGAAATAGTGCGGGAGCAGGGGTGGGGGCGGTAAAATCCCGGCGGCCGACCCCCACCCCATCGCCCTTGGAAGATCGAAAAATACGCCATCGGACACAGATCGAACGGGTCGCGCCACGCCCATCGGCACGTGAAGCCAAATGGAGGGAGTGCACGCTGCAACTCCGGCACTTGCAAGGAGGTCGATTATGATCAGCCGCAATTTGGTGTCAACGATTTGCATCACATTATTCACGTATGGTATCGCGTTCGGACAGGAGTATTTCGGCAAGAACAAGGTAACGTATGACGATTACGACTGGCACTATCTGGAGACGGAGCATTTCAAGATTTATTTCGACAAGGCGTCGCAGCCTGTGGCGGAGTTTGCGGCGAAGGAGGCGGAGCGTGCGCTGGTGCGGCTGGAGAAGGATCTGAAGTATACGTTGAAGGACCGATATCCGATTGTGATCTACAACTCGCACAACGGATTTTCGGTGACGAACATCGCGCAGGTGGAGCAGTCGGAGTTCACGGGCGGTTTTACGGAGTTTGCGCAGGGACGGGTGGTGATCCCGTATACGGGGTCGTATGGCGATTTCCGTCACGTAATCCATCACGAGTTGGCGCACGTGGTGACGCTGGAGATGTGGACGGGCGGCGGGTGGCTGGGGGCGATGATGACGCAGGCGGCGACGTTGCCGCCATTGTGGATTGCGGAGGGGGTAGCGGAGTATTTATCGCAGGGTGGGTGGGACAGTGAGGGTGACAATTTCATGCGTCACGCGACGATTGCGGGATATGTGCCTGGGATGATGGCGTTGAGCGGAGCGTTTGCGTATAAGGGTGGTCAGTCGGTATTCGTGATGATCGAGGAGGAGTATGGCAGGGACAAGGTAGCGGAGTTTATCTCGTCGTTTCGTTCCGCACGCGCGGTGGACAAGGCGCTGAAGGCGTCGGTGGGCGAGGGCGTGGAAGCGTTGGACGAGAAGTGGCAGTTGTGGTTGAAACGTCAGTATTGGAACGAGATCAACCTGCACCACCCGTCGGAGGAGGTAGCGAAGCAGTTGACGGAGGCATCGGCGGGTCGCGGGTTTTACAATATCGCGCCGTCGTTTTCACCGCAGGGCGACAAGATCGCGTATGTGACGGAGCGTCAGGGGACGTTCGACATCTACCTGATGTCGGCGATCGACGGTCAGGATCTGGGACGGTTGGTGGAGGGGGAGCGTTCGTCGGACTTCGAGGGATTGTTTGTGCTGCGACCGGGCATCACGTGGTCGCCCGACGGCAAGCAGATCGCGTTTGCGGCGAAGTCGCGGAACAAGAACACGTTGTATACGCTGGATGTGAGGAAGAAGCGTGTGACGAAGCGTTTCAAGTTCGATCTGGACGGGTTGTTCGAGCCCACGTGGTCGCCTGACGGGAAAGAGGTCGCGATCGTGGGGTTGAAGGACGGCTGGTCGGACGTGTATATCGTGAACGTGGAGGACGAGTCGCTGCGCCGGATGACGCGGGATCCGTATGACGAGAAGCACCTGGACTGGTCGCCGGACGGGGAGTGGATCGCGATCAGTTCGGACCGACCGACGGCGGATCTGTCGTATGACGGCTCGAAGGACTTCGTGTTCGGCACGTATGATGTGTTCGTGATCCGCCGGGATGGAACGGAGATTCGCCGGGTGGTGGAAAGCGAGGTGAACGACAGCCATCCCACGTGGGGGCCGGACTCGCAGAAGCTGGCGTTTGTGTCGGACAGGACGGGGGTGGGCAACATCTACATCGCGCACGTGGACGGCTCGCAGGTGTATCCCATCAGCAATCTGTTGTCGGGCGCGCGGTATATCGACTGGTCGGCCGACGGGAAGAAGCTGGTTTTTACGACGTTTCATCGGGGGGGTTACGACATCTTCGTGATGAAGGACCCGCTGAAGCAGAGGCGTGGGCTGGAGGACCTGCCGCTGACGCGTTACGCGAAGCGCCTGGCGGGGATTGAGGACCGCCCGTTCGTGGAACTGCGAGAGGAACACAGGGAAGAACGGACGGCGGCAGCCGCGGAACCCGACAGCACGGGTACCCCCGCGGAACAGGATACGGTGGCGGTGGCGGTGGCAGACCGGAAGGTGGAGACGTGGATGTCCGATCAGATGGCGCTGGCAGCAGCCGAAGCCCGCGGCGCCACCGGCGACGAGGACGCACAGGCCGACACCCTGGAGACGGACGACGACAGAGAACTGACGCTGCGCGACTGGAGCAAAGAGTTCAAGGTGAACAAATACAGCGTCGAACTCAAACCGGAATTCTTCGGGGCCAACGCCGGCTTCGACACCTTCTACGGCGTCAACAGCCTGGTTCAGCTGTCGCTGACGGACGTGATGGGCGACCACCGCGTCATCGTTCAGACAGGGCTCAGCTTCTCCCTGAAAGACAGCGACCTCTTCCTCGGCTACCAGAATCTTAAACACCAGACCAATTACTACCTCAGCGCACTACATACCCGAAGCTTTTTTATATCAAACGGGCAGGTGGTCGCGGATCGGATCTACGGTGGCGGCGTTGTTTTCCAACGGCCATTCAATCGATTTACGCGGCTTGAATTCAGCACGCAGGCGATCAATATTTCGCGCGAAAACCTGGGTTATTTTCAAAATCAATATGTCAGCGCCGGATACACGGGTAGCGTCATCCGGGGGTCCGGTACGCCGGTTTCCAGCAGGCGGGCCGTAATCAGCAGCCTGGATTTTGTGGATGATAATGCGTTATACTCCCTCTTCGGGCCAATGAAGGGCCGCCGCGCGAGGTTGTCCGCCAGGGGCAGTTGGGCCGGTATGCGTTACGGAACGGTTCAGGGCGACTACCGCAAATACGTTCCCATGCTTGACGAGTACACGCTTGCAATCCGAATGTCCGGTGGATCCAGTTTCGGGCGCAACCGGCAGGTCTTTTTCCTCGGCGGGGTCAACAATTCGATCAATCCGAATTTCGCCACGTTCGCGCCGGTGGATCTGGACCGCGTCTTTTTCTCCAGCTATGTCTGGCCCCTGCGCGGTGCCGACGTGTTCGAGATGGCCGGGGATTCTTACCTGTTGGCCAACGTCGCCTTTCGCTTTCCGTTAATACGACAGTTAGCCATGGGTTGGCCGCTGCCGCTCTTGTTTCAGAATGTCCAGGGCGAACTGTTCATGGATGTAGGTAGTGCGTTCAATCGGGACAGTTTCCAGCCCTGGGAAGCGCGGCTCGGCGGTTTTGAACTCAGGGATCTTAAAGCGGGTTATGGATTCGGTGTAAGAGTCAACCTGGGCGGGTATCTGTTCCGGTACGACCTGGCCTGGCCGACTGATTTTGCGGAAACTGGCCATCCCAAGCAGTATTTTTCGATCGACTACACCGGGTTGTTTTAGCCTGTCCATCGGCGGACGAAACCAGAAAACGTGTCGGCCCGTTTTCGCATGCGCGCTATTTCACGAAGACGGAGGCCGGTCGTGGGCTACCGAGTCACTTTGGTGTTGGCGGTGATACTGGCGGTGTCGGGATGCGGAAAGAGCGTAAACGACTCCACGCCGGAGGATTCGGCTCCAGACGAGGAAAGCGGGTCGGCAGTCGATAACACGGTGGACGGGCTGACGGTGCGAACCCTGGTCACCGGGTTGGACACACCCTGGGATCTGGCGTGGGGACCGGATGGCCAGATCTGGGTGAGTGAACGCGCCGGTACGATTTCCCGCGTGGATGTGAAGACGGGTGCTGTAACGAAGGTGGGGCAGATTGGCGCCTTCGAGTTAAGTGAAAGCGGGTTGATGGGGATCGCGTTTCACCCGGACTTTCAGAACCGGCCCTTTGTTTATGCGATATATTCGTACAGTACGGGCAGTGGCGTTCGGAATCGTCTTGTACGGATGCGATACGACGGCTCGGCGCTGGGCCAGCCTGAAGTTCTTTTGAACGACATTCCCGGAGCACCGAACCACGACGGATCGAGGCTTGTGGTCGGTCCGGACGAACTATTGTATCTCACAACCGGCGACGCACAATCTCCCGGGCTTGCCCAGGATCTAAATTCGCTGGCGGGCAAGGTCTTGCGACTCGATCTCGATGGAAGGCCCGCGGCCGGAAATCCGTTTGGTACAGCGGTTTATACATTTGGGCATCGGAATCCTCAGGGGCTCGTGTTTCACCCGTCAACCGGGATGCTTTACAGTACCGAACATGGCCCGCGCGATAACGATGAAGTGAACTTGATTCTGGCTGGACGCAATTATGGCTGGCCCGAGGTTCATGGATTTTGTGACAATGATGTGTTAACCGGAGAAACCACTTTTTGTACGGCAAACAATGTCGCTGAACCGTTGGCGGCGTGGACACCGACAATCGCACCTTCCGGCGCAGACATATACGCGGAGGACCGGATACCGGCCTGGAAGGGGGGCCTCCTGTTCACGACGTTGAAGGGGCAGGCGCTCTGGCGCATAACCCTGTCCGCCGACGGTCTGAGTGCGACGGCGAAGGACGACCTGTTCCGCGGCGCATTCGGCCGGCTGCGGGATGTGCTGGTGGGGCCCGATGGCGAGGTGTACCTGGCCACCAGCAACCGGGACGGCCGGGGTCAGCCGCGGACTGGAGACGATCGGATCCTGGTCGTCACGCCATAAGGGCAATCAGCGTAGAAAACACGTACCAACGGCCGGCGATATGGCTGTTGTCTATCAGGAGGTGGGATATGAGAACCGTTCTGGGAATTCTGACCTGTCAGGTGTTACTCGGTGCCGCGTGGACCGTTGCGGCAGCGGAGCCGGATCCGGTCGAGACGACGCCCGGAGTCGGTGCGGGGGCGTGTGTTGTCCAGAATGGGAACGGTTTTCCGGGGGCTGACGAGATGCCCTGGAAGGGTTCGGATATAGTCGTACCGTCCGCCGCGGCGCGGTTCGGACGGTCGGCCGGGGCGGCAGACGGGGTCCGTCCGATAAAGTGGTCCGAATATTCGGAAGCGGGGGATCTTGTCGGGCCACAATCGGCCATGCGCGATCTGAACGGTTTGAGCCTGTATTTTTCGAGCGCGACAGGTGGCTTCGGGTTCCGCTTTGGATACGACCGGCGGCTCTCGCCCTCTGTGCGCCTGATTGCGGGTAATGAATACATGACGTATGGACCGCTCCAGGCTTCGAAGAAGCTCGGGGAGAATCTACGCCCCGGGGTGCAGCGGGTGACACTCGTATCGATTCCGGTGGGATTACAACGGCAGTTTGGGGTGAAGAAGCGAATCGTGCCCCATGTCGGATTTGGTGCCGGGCCATATGTCCGATTCGACCATGGGGGTGGCTACGGCGGCTACTCTCCGGGTGGATTGGGCATCGGTACTGGATCGGGGGGTGGATCTGGCAGAGCGAATATGTGGTTGTCGCAACGGGGGATACACGTTGGTGGATTCTCCGACATTTCATTCACGCTGGGAGGGTATGTTCTGGCCGGTTTTGACGTTCGGTTTGGCAAGAACAAAGATCTGGCCGTAACGACCGACGGGCGATACACGCTGGCGCGCTTTTCGGATGCGCTGGGCAACCCCGGCGACCTGAGTGGATTCTCCCTGTCAATTGGCGTCGGGAAGTATTTTTGAGGCGATGCGGACGATCGATCATCGCCATAACCGACAAGAAGCGCCGCGGGTGGTGGTTGACAAAAAAAAGATGGATCGTCCGGATCTGAGACGCCAATGTGTAAGCGTAAACGAGACCCTTCCCCGGCGAGGTTGTCACCACCGTAGATTCACTTTATGTTGAAACTTTGCCGCTGCGCAGAAGTATAAGGATATAGATACGCCCTTTCTTCCGTCGTTGTCCTTTTGGACCTTCCCTCCCGCCAAAAGGTTACTCTACGGAGAGAGGGCGTTTCTGCGTGCCTGGCCCCGTGGGCATCAGCTACATCAGGCTTTCCAGCAGTTTTTTGCCCTGGACCAGATCCCTCACTTTTTGGTCCCAATCCGGTATTTCGCGTTCCATGGTGACTGGTCCTCGGTATCCGATCTGTTTGAGTTTGGCAACAAAACCGGCCATACCGACGTCGCCCTTGCCCAGGGGGTATTCCGCGCCGAGTTGTCCTTCGCCGGGGGGCCACTTTCCGTCTTTCGCGTGGACGCTGACGACGTAGTCGCCCGCAATACCGAGGGCCTCGATGGGTTCACCGCTTCCATAAAGAATCATATTGGCGGGGTCGAAGTTGACTTTCACGTTGTCTCGACTCAGTGCCTGGAGAAAATGGCGCAGCGCGGAAGCCGTTTCCTGACCGGTTTCCAGGCAGAAGTCCTGTCCGTTCCGGCCGCAATAGTCGGCCACTCGTCTCACACATGCAACCATGGCTTGGTGGTCCGGGTGATCCGGATCTTCCGGGACGAAGCCGATGTGTGCGGCAACCTTGTCAACGCCGAGCGCTTTTGCAAAATCGGAAATGCGCTCGGTTTTTCTTATACGTTCCTCACGCAGGGATGGATTGAGATACCCCACCGTCTCTCTGATGGTCGGAATGTCAGCGTAACTCTCTTCTGAAAACCCCGCGAAGACGGTAGTAACTTCAATGCCGACCGAATGAATGTCTCGGATCAGCGCGGTACTTCTTTGTCTATCTTTCAGGACATCCTCGGATGGTGCGGCAATCTGTACACTGGCGAAACCCAGATCCCGGACCTGCCTGAGCTGGTCAAGGGTCCATCCAACGCTCATCATGACGCCAACCGGCATTTCGGGCATGGCTGTTCTCCTCCTTCCAATCGAGATGAAATTACAAAACGGTGCCGATGGAGGTGCCCGGAATCAGAGACAGCTTCCGGGCGAATCGTATATTGTCAGAACAGGTCACTGAGGCAGGCACCCGATTCCGCCTCAAAGCCGTGACAACGGGCAAAGGCGATTCGTCCACGCGATCGTCGAACACAGCCGGTCGTGGTAGAAATCGGCCATGATCCCGGACCGCGGCCAGACGTACTGAGAGACGGGCATCGACCCCATATCCAATCCACAGACGCTCTTTAGTCTTTCCGGAAGGCTCGTCACCCAATATATGAGAGAAGGACGGCCTGTGCAAAGTTAATTCACACGACCGGGCGTATTTCGGGGCATGCGACCGCTACCAGCCGTTGAACTCGAAGTTGATGTATCTGTGACACAGTACGCTTAACCTGAATAATTCACAAAAAAGGTAGTTTCCATACCCAAGTCATTGTATTATATTATGGTTACGCAAATAACCTAATAACAATGAAACAGGAGGAAACTACCGTGGGAGTTCAAGATAAACATCACAGGTTGTCTTTCGCAAGTCTTTCTGGTAGGCAGGTAGAAGCCACGTTCGACGGGGGCGTGCTGACGACCGACGTCGGGGTGATGCTGCTTCGTGAGGTCGAGGCCAATGTCGGCATTTTGCATCGGATGGTTGCGGCGCTCACCGATCATCGACATCAAAGTTACGTACATCATTCGATGATGGACCTGATCAAACAACGTGTCTTTCAGATGGCCTGTGGGTATGAGGATGCGAATGATTGCAAGACGTTACGCGAGGACCCCGGCTTCAAGGCGGCCTGTGATCGGTTGCCGTTGTCTGGCGCGGACCTGGCCAGTCAGCCCACGATGAGTCGGTTCGAGAACCGCATCAGCAGAACCGATTTGTATCGGATCGCCAAGGCCTTTGCGGATGTGTTTGTCGCCTCGTATGAGGAACCGCCGGAAGCCATTCTGTTGGACATCGATGACACCGAAGACAAGGTGCATGGGTCTCAACAGTTGTCGTTGTTCAATGCGTATTTCAATGGCTATTGCTACCAGCCCCTGCATATCTATGAAGGCCAAACCGGCAAGTTGATCACGACGGTCTTGCGTCCTGGCAGGCGGCCTGCGGGTAAAGAGATCGTCACCATCCTCAAACGGGTGATCGCCTACCTGCGTAAAGCCTGGCCCGACGTGGAGATCCTGTTACGTGGCGATGCGCATTTTTCGTGTCCGGAAGTGCACGTGTTGTGTGAGGAAGAAGATGTGTATTTTGTCCTCGGACAGAACGGCAACGCCAAACTCCTGCGGAAGGCACAGTCCTTGATAGACCAGGCCAAAACGCGGTATGCCGATTCCGGAGAAACCGTGCGCCTTTATCGCTGTTGGGCCTATCAGGCCGGCACCTGGGCGTGTCCACAACGCATCGTCTGCAAGGCGGAAGTGACACCGCAAGGTGTCAATATCCGATTCGTGGTCACCAACCTGAAGCGCGCCCAACCGTCATTCATCTACAAAACCGCCTATTGCACACGCGGCAGGATGGAAAACTTCATCAAAAATCACAAGACCTTTCTCCATTCCGATCGCACCTCTTGTCACACCTTCCAGGCCAATCACTTCCGTCTCTTTCTCCACAGCGCCGCCTATGTCCTGATGCACAGCCTGGCTGCAATCGGATTGCGCGGCACGAAGTGGACCAACGCACAGTTCAATACCCTGCAAAATCGTCTCTTGAAAGTCGCCGGGCGCGTTTGTGAGTTGAAAACTAAAATCAAGTTCCATCTGCCAACGGCGTTTCCACTCAAACACCTTTATGGCAAGATCCTCTATAATCTGGCAACGGGTGTTCCATAACCCATCGACGTGCTGACCCCGCCTTCACATTTGCATCGACCACCACCAAAGGTCATGGAGAAGTCTGTGCGCTTGACACGGGCATCGAGGTCAACCTGACGTCACGAGGCAAAGCAGGCGCCGCCCAAACGGCTTGAACACGCCAAATCCGTCACAGCCCATGCGCTTTCGTTTCTTGTCTCACTCGGAAGCTCTTTCTGCTTCCTTAAAATGCTCTATCTGACGATTCATGAATTAATCGGGTTAATCGTAAATAATTTAATTTTAAACAATTAAACCCATTGAATCAGCTTGACAGCTGCACATTTGTTTAGTATATATGTTATGCAAGATGCCGTAACGAGGACCCATTTAAAACCCGGGCAAGGAGGTCCGATATGTCTGACCATGCAGTGCATCAGGGCGAGGTCACCGGCACGGGCGCACTTACGAGCTTGAGCGAAGACTTTCGCCGGGTTGTGGAACGCATACAAACGGAGCTTAACGGTGTCGCCCTGCATACAGTGGATGCGGAACGGCTGGCAACCGTCGATGCAGCCGAGCAGACCGTCGATGCACTGGCGCTGGAGTTGCAACGCGGTCTTGGAGACCGCGACGCATGGCGGACCGCGCTCTTAGACTACGAGTCGGCATGGCTGGCAATAGTCGGTAGTGGGCGTAACAGAAGGAATTAGCGCGGCTTGGATACCGCGGGTCTCGGCGCGGGGCGCTGGCGGGTACGGGTCATGTTGTTCGGAAGGGGGCCTGCCGCCACCCCCATCGATGGAGGATGGCACCCCGTCGAATACCCTGCAATACCGGGAAGGCAAGTGACTCAGCGGCGTTACGAGGTCTGCCGGTCCTTCTTCCACCCGACCTGCGAGGGAGGTGGGTAGAGAGTTGGCATTGGACGGTTGGTCGCCGAAGGTTATGATGGGCGGATTTTCAAACCGAAAATCCGCTCGTTCTGTGTGTGCAATCAACTCCGCTATGATAGGTCTACGATGTCTCCGAAATACTTTCCCGTTTCCACGAGGGTTACCGGTACTCTTGCGCGTGTTTCCACCTCGCGAATCAGTTCCAGAACCGGTTCCGTGAGCGCCTCCGGCTTCCGCGCGCCCCGTACGCCGGGGTCAAGGTGGTCGCAAAAAGTGAGGGCGATCTGGGTGGGCCCGTTGAGTATTACCGCCTCTTCAAAGTGCGGCCAGGAGATCCCATGGGCTTTTCTGCGACGTCGGCCGGTGGTCACACCGTATTCGGCAATACCTCGCCTATCCTGTTCACCAATTCCCATTTCGAACGGCAGAGGGCCCTCGCCGACGCGACTGGGCACGGCTTTAACGACCAGGATGACCTCTTTGATAAACTGCCAATTCAGGCCCACGTCGTCTGCCGCGGCAACAGAGGTGCAGTTGTCGGAAGTGCAAAAGGGGTAATCCCTGGTCAGCGCCAGGGAAAGGTGGGTACCCTGGCTGCATTCGATGATGACGGCACGGCCCTCACTGCAGGCCGCGTTGATCTCGCGCGGTACGTCGGTAAGGTAATCCTCAAGTTCCCGGATGTCCCGCGCCTGCCGGGCGCGGCGCAGGACAAAATCCGCTCTGGCTGCGCCGCTGCCGATGCAGACACTGCCCAAGACGGCAGCCAGATGCCGGTCCTGGGCTTCCCGCGCGCGATGTTCGGGTGTAATCACCGGGCAGCGCAGATCCACCCCTACTCGTCCGGCGAGTCCGTAGGCGTGGACTTCCCGGAGGAAGATCTCTGGATCTACCGCGACTCCGCTTCCGATCCGAAGCGAGGTTCCTGGATATAGCCAGCCGCAGCACAGTTGGTGGGTTCGAATCTGGAAGCCGTCTTCAAAGTAGATGCTGTGACCGGCATTTGTGCCGGTGCCCGCGCGAACACAAAAGGCGGCTTTCTGCTTGAGGGCGGCATAGGCGGAAATTTTGCCCTTGCCGGAATCGCCCCAAAGCGCGTCTACAACAATGGTCGCACACACGGTATTCCTCCAGGTCGAGTGTTGCGTTGAGGTTTGAGTCGAGAGTTGGCGCGAAGTTCGGGTTGACCGCCGGGGATGCTTGGACAATGTCCGGACCTATTATGCGGCTTCTGGATAAATAAGTAAAATTTATTAATATTATCTTTGTTATATTAATAATTTATAGTATCTTGTGGAATCTCCCGATCGATCGGACGGGGAGGCTCGAGAGTGATGATCGGCCAGACAACGCGTTACGCCGGAGACCGCCATATGGACCTGGATCGCCTGAAGGGGTTTGTCGAAACAGCGCGAGAGAAGAGCTTTACCCGTGCCGCGGGGAAACTGTTTCTGACACAGCCCGCCGTGAGTCTTCAGGTGAAGGCACTTGAAGACGAGCTCGGAGAAAAGCTTTTTGAGCGCCGGGGCAAGCAGATTCTGTTAACCGAGGCCGGCCGGCTTCTGTTATCACGTGCCGAAACCATTCTTGAAATGACCGAGCAGGTCCGCCAGGATCTGGCGGCTCTCGGTGAGTTGCGAACGGGCCGGCTGTGTATCGGCACTAGCGACACGAATTGCGCCTATGTGTTGCCCCCCGCAGTAAAAGCATTTCGACAGGCGTATCCAGGTGTCGAGATCCGCCTCACGGACCGGATGTCGCCGGAGGTAGTGCGGCTGGTATTCGAGGGTGCGGTGGATTTCGGGCTGGCCACGTTACCGGTAACTGAACCCAGGGTGAGGACGAGACCGTTCTTTTTGAGAGAAGATGTTGCCATTTGCGGTGCAAGCCATCCCCTCGCCTGTAAGGACGCGGTCGATCTGCATTCGCTGAGCACCTGTGCGATGCTGATGCTGGAGCGGGGCAGTACGAGCAGGGGGTTGATGGATCGGATGTTTGCCGAGGCCGGGCTTATGCCGCAGGTTACGATGGAGTTGGGCAGCATTGAAGTGATCAAGCGGTTCGTGGAGATTGGACTGGGGATCGCGATCGTTCCCGAAGTCGCGGTTCGGGACGAAGTGAGATCGGGCAGGCTGGCGGCGCTTCGAGTGTTGGGGCTTCCGGTCCGCAAGGTGGGGATGGTGCGGCGTGAAGGAGGGCATCTCTCGCGTGCGGCCGCATCGTTTCTAGGGTTCTTGGAGATACATCTGGACACGATGGGGCTGCGTATACCCGAAGGGGGCGGCCGTGGCGTACCGGAGTAGCCTGCGGATGCCTTTGGAACGGATTGTGAGCATCGTGTTCCGTCGGTACGGTCTGCGTGTTCTGGTGGATCACGTCCGGTTCGGACTGACGAGTACGACGGTTCGCCTGACGAGAGGCGCCGAGGCTTATTTGCTGAAAGTATTCGACAGTGACGTGGTGGCCGCCGACCGGATAAGTTTCGGCGCGCAGTTGAGCGATCGGTTGCGAGATTCGGGAATTCCCGTGGCGGAACTGATTTCCACAACAGATGGGATGACTCTGGTCGTTGAGGGTGAGAATCTGTTTCAGTTATGGACATTCGTCGAAGGCGAGGCCTTTACGCCGCACGATTTGGCGCAGATTGGACATGCGGGTGCGATGTTGGGCAGGATTCATACCATCGGATCTGGAATGTCGGCTTCCGGGGGACAGACCGGCGAGCCCGTCTATAAGTGCGTTTTGCGAGAACTCGAGGCCACATGGGGCGCGCTGGATAAATTGGGCGATGTGGCCCCCGAGTTGAAGCGTTTTCGGAGTGTATTGGGTAGCTGCGCAGGCGCAGGAGAATGGGCGGAATTGCGGCACGTGGTTATTCACGGGGACTACCGTGCGCAGAACCTGCTGTTTCGGGGCGGGAGGGTGGCCGCTGTGCTGGATCTGGATACGGCATGTCTTGCCGCGCGGCTGTGTGATCTGGCTTACGCCCTGGCGTTTTTTCAGGCGGTGGTTGCGGACAGTCCGCTCACACGGGAGGAGATGGCTGCATTCTTGCGGGCGTACGATGACGAGGCGGCATTGACCGGAAAGGAGAAATCCCTGCTTTCCGATGCGCTGCGACTGGCGGTTCTGAGGGGCCTGACTCTGTGGATGCGAATCGCGTACCTGGAACGGTCCAACGATCGGGCATTGGTGTGGATACGGGATTATTGGCCCCTGTTCGAGCGTATGGAGCGGGGCGACGTGATGTGATCTGTCGCCAGGCCGTGCTTGTGTTTTTGAGGGGTTTTTTGTATCATTAGCTCGCGGTGGCGGAGTTATATGGCCGCCGCCGCAATGCACGAACGACAAACGGGGCGCCAATCGCGGATATTGCGATGCAAACCCCGCGTTACGTGTTTGCCCGGGCGTGCTCAATACGCTCGAGATGTCAATAAAGGCAATTCTTCGGCACTGGTGTCATCCCACCGAGGAGGCAGGTGATGAGGCGGCTGCCCCTGTTGTTCTGGACGGTGTTCGCGCTTGTCGGGGCGGCACAGGCGCGAGACGAAGGCAACGACGCTCGCGCCCGGGCTGAGGCGCTTTACAAACAGGCGATCGCGCAGGTGGCTGAGGGAGCGTCCGAGCGGGCGGCCGAATCGTTTCAATCGGCCATTGACGTTTACGACAAACATGCGCCGTCCTATGTGGGTCTCGGGCACATCCATCTCCAACGGGGCGATCTGGATGCGGCAGAAAAGATGTTCCGGCAGGCGCTACGTAAAAAAAAGCGGTTTGCGCCCGCCTTCAACGGCCTGGGCCTCGTCTTCCGCAGCCGACCCAAAGGGCTTCGTCAGGCGATCGATGCGTTTCGGAACGCGCTGCGGGCGGATAAGGCCTATGTCGAAGCACAGTACAATCTGGCTGAGACGTACCGGCAGTTCGGCAGCAGCGAAACGCTCAGGGCCTACCGCAAGGTGGTCAAAATGGACCCGGGCCACCCGGATGCGTTTTTCCAGATTGGCGTGATTGAAGAAACCAAGGGCGAGTACGGGAATGCCGAAAAGGCCTACCTGAATCAGATTTCGGCGAATGCACACCACTACGAGGCACGGTTGCGGCTGGGGGTTGTCCTGAAACTGCAGGATCGGACCGATCAGGCGATCGCTGAACTGAAGGCGGTGTTCCAGAACCGGAACCCACACCAGCGACGTGCGGTGCTGGAACTGGCGGATATCCACCAGAGGCGTCGGGATTACGATCGGTCGGAGGCGTTGTTCGAAGCCTATATTGACCGTCTGGAACCCAAGGAGCAGAGGCTCTATTTCGATTTGAGTCTGGTAACCCGTACCGCGGATGATGCCGACGCCAAATCGTTGGAGGAGGTGATGGCCGCGGCAGAGGAATTCTGGGTCTGGCAGGATCCGGCGCCGGCATCGGCCGCCAATGAGCGTCTGGTTGAGCATTATCGCCGAGTGGCCACGGCAAGGGAGAATCACGGAAAGCACAAATTCCCGTGGGACGACCGCGGGGAAGTGTATGTGCGTTTTGGGGAACCGGATCATGTCAGCCGGTCCGGAGATATCCGGTTCGAGACGGATCCCAGGGTACTGGCGGTCAAGGATCGTCTGCTGGCGTCGGCGGGAGCGGCCGGCGCGAAGCTCCTCAAGGAAGAGGTACGATTCCTGGGACAGGTCGCACAGTCGTCCATTCTGGGTCGGCCGGTCTACCCTGTGGGAGGGATTTGGGAGTACTGGATTTATGCCCACGTGGGGCAGGGTATCGAAATGACCTTTGTGCAGCCGAATTTTCCCGGTCCGTACGAGTTCGCGAGAATGCCCCTGGGAACCGGACGGATCGCAAGAATCTGGCAAAGAATGAACCCCGAGACCGTGATGCTCAATCAGGTAGCCCGGCAACCGACTGCCTATCGTCCGACATTTGCCACGGGACCGCTGGACTT
Organism: Candidatus Latescibacterota bacterium; assembly: GCA_965237675.1. Lineage (GTDB taxonomy): Bacteria > Latescibacterota > UBA2968 > UBA2968 > JAAXHE01. Next base: position 5,108,874 of record OZ250150.1, on the reverse strand, counting down.
TTATTTCTATACGGCCTCTTTTCGGGGCGACGATGACAAGACGGCGATGGAGGTCTATTATGGGATTCCAACTCGTGATTTGACGTTTCGTGATGGCGATGCCGGGCGGTTGGCGCATCTTGTCCGGGGTGTTGCGGTCTACGACGGCGAGAATAGGCCCGTGTATCGGATGGACGATGAAATGACCCTGCGCGCTTCGGGTTTGGTGGACACGTCGGCCGGGGCGTTCATTCCGGCGATAGATCGCCTCCTGTTGCCTCCGGGCGCCTACCGGGTAGACGTGCAGGTGATGGACCGCAATTCCGGCAGGACTCAGATATACCGGGAAGATCGCATTTTGAAGGCGTATCCTGTGGCGGCATTGACGTTGAGCGACGTGGAAATGGGCGCCCGGATCGATGTGGCGGAGCGGGGGCGCTTTATAAAGGGCGATATCGAGGTAATCCCGATGGCGTCCAAAGCGTACCGCCCTGGCGAGCCGGTGTTTATTTATTACGAGATTTATAACCTCACGCGTGATGAATTCGGGGCGACACGATATCGTATTTCCTACCAGATACGGTCCTTGCGTCGGACAAACGTGGGCGCTCGGATATTGGGCGGCCTGGGGCGGCTGATCGGGAAGCGTGAGGAGGGCAACGTCATCAGCATCGAATACGATCATGTCGGAACACAGTCCGACGAACGGGCTCACCTTGAACTGGATATGGAAGCGACCGTACCGGGGATGCAGTTGTTGAAGATTACGGTTACCGACGAAAACAGCGGGCAGACGGGCAGGGCGGCCATCAATTTCGATATTCGACAGTAGCTACCTGGCCCGGGTCGTAAACCGGCGTGCGGGACGAGCCGGTCTTCGTATTTGAGGAGCATTCAACATGGGTGAGTTCACGGTTGCCCAAATGCGCGCGGACGCGGCGTTGATCTTTGAATCGGCGGTGGCGGCCGTGGACGCGCGGGAGTGCATGAAACGATTCGTGAGATTGGACGGGCAGACGCTCCGCATCGGTGGCGTCGACTACGATCTGGAGACATTCGACCGGGTGCTGGTGGTGGGAACCGGCAAGGCGTCGCCCCGGATGGGTGTGGCGCTCGAGGCGGTGCTGGGCGACCGGATTTCGGATGGCGTGATCAATACCAAGTACGAGCATGCGGAGCCGTTGGACAGGATACGCATCGTGGAGTGCGGCCATCCCGTTCCGGATGAGGCGGGTGTCGGGGGGACGCAGAGAGTCCTGGCGCTGCTGGAGGCCGCCGCCGACCGGACCCTGGTGATTTGCCTGATTTCAGGCGGGGGTTCGGCATTGATGCCTGCGCCCTCGGACGGTATCTCGCTGTCGGAGAAAGGGGAGACAACCCGGCTGCTGCTCGAATGCGGCGCCAATATTGTGGAATTGAATGCGGTCCGCAAGCATCTGTCCAGGGTAAAAGGCGGAGGTCTTGCCCGTGCGGCGTTTCCTGCCACGGTGGTGTCACTCATGTTATCCGACGTAATCGGCGATCCGATGGACGTGATTGCATCGGGGCCCACGGTGCCCGATACATCCACCTTCAAGACCTGTATGGAGGTTTTTCAGAAGTACGAGGTTTCGGATCGCCTGCCGGAATCGGTGCGGGAGCGGTTCGAAGCAGGCCTGGCGGGAGAGATTCCGGAAACGCCGAAGCCGGGTGACGCCGCGCTGGAGAGATGCCACAACGTGGTCGTAGGCAGTAACGGTCTGGCTGTGGCCGCGGCCGACGAACGGGCTCGGGATCTGGGTTACAATACGTTGGTGCTGTCCACGCGGCTGGAGGGTGAGGCACGCGAGGTCGCCCACATTTACTCGGCCATCGGTAAGGAAATTCTCACATCCGGGGCGCCTGTGACCGCGCCTGCCTGTGTGATTGCCGGTGGGGAGACAACGGTAACCGTTCGAGGACGCGGCAAGGGTGGACGCAACCAGGAACTGGTACTTGCAGGCGCCTTGCATCTGTCGGGATGGAGCGGGACGGTACTGTTCAGCGGCGGGACGGATGGAACCGACGGGCCGACGGACGCGGCGGGGGCGATCGCGGATGCCGAGACGATCGCGCGTTCGGAAACAGCGGGCCTTTCTGCGATCGATTCTTTAAAGAACAACGATGCCTACCACTTCTTTAAACCGCTGGGCGATCTTGTGATGACGGGTCCGACGGGAACCAATGTCGCGGACGTGGCGTTTGTTATGGTTGGGGCAACTTAGACGGATGAAACGCCTATAAGCCCGCGCCCGGGTCGCGATCTGCGGAAGCATTGTCTTCGCATACTGCCCCGGACTTTCTTCGGGTCTCGGAATTGACAATAGCGACGCCGATACCGACCAGGAGCACGCTGCTGAGAAGTGTCGCGGAGATCGCCTCGCCCAGCAGCAGGTTACTGAACACGACGCCCACGACAGGAGTGACGAAACCGAACACCCCCAGGCGACTGGCTCTATAGCGCCGGAGGAGAGAAACGGATACAAGAAAACAAAACCCTGCAATCACAAGACCCTGGTAGAAAATGGCACCGACGATGTCCAGGCGGATGCGTGAGGGGATCTGGTTCTCGAGGAGGGCGCTGAGAAGGATGAAAACGGGCAGGCTGAGGGCGGCTTGCCACAACAGAAGACGGGTGGGATGAATGGATTGGGTGAGCTTCTTGGTGTAGACCTGCCGGGCGCCAAGCAGCAGACCGCTGATCAGGACCATAACGTCGCCCAGCAGATAGCCGAGGTGGCCTTTGGTGAGGCTTTCGGCAAAAACGAGGACCACCCCCGAAAACGAGAGTGCCATGCCCATAATTTTGAGCCGGCTGAGCCGGTCACCGGACATGAAGAGATGGGCGAAGACGGCAGTAAAAAAAGGGTAGGTGGAAATGAAGACAGTTGAACGACCGGCCGTCGTGAAATGTGTACCGGCGTTGAGCAGATAGATTTGTGCGATAAAGAGCAGCACCAGTTGAAACAGACCTCGTCTTTCGCCGGATCCGGGCCGGACGAGGGGGACGCGGGCGAAGATCGCCCAGAGCATTACGGCCAGCCCGCCTAGAAGAAAGCGAGCGGCAGCCAGGGCTAGTGGAGGCAGGCCGTCCAAGGCGATTTTGATGGCGATGGAGTTACCGCCCCACAAGATAGCGGTAAGCAGCGCGAGGCTTCCGGCTTGAACGGTGAGACGTTCGTTGAGCACGGTCACGGCGCCGGTTTCCGATCTGCGGGAAAGCGCCTGCGCACAAGAATGTAACCGACGCCCAGCGGCAAGAGAAGCCAGGCGACTTGCAGGATGCCGGCTGCGGTGCCTAACTGCCCGAGCGCGCCACAGAGGATGAGGACATTACAGACGACCTTCCGGATGGGCGGAGCGTTGGAGATGTCGATCCTGCGGAGCAGAAGATCGAACCGTACCGGACGCACGTTTTTGAGGTGGTCTCCGGTGAGGATGGCGGCAAGCGAGAGCAGTCCGGCAAAAAGGTTTGCCCCGCGGTTTACCCACCCCAGACCGATGCCCAGCACAAGGAGATGGCTGTACCCGAAGAGGAGGACCGCGCCGTTGCGGAACGGATCGTAAAGGCCGATCTCTTTCAACTGGCGCACACGGGTCTTGTCGGCATACGGGATCAGACGGAAGAAGATATAGACGAGGGTCATTGCGCCAGGATGCAGAAAGACGCCCACAAATTTATTCAACTCCACGTCGATGCGTCCGAAAACGTCCCAGTGTACGGGAATGCGTTCCGGAAGATGGTTGTACGCCAGATAACTCGCCACAAGACAGAGCAGTATGGCGGCAATGGGATCCCGTTGAAGGACGCTCATACACGGAAACTGGGGGTTCAAGGGCGCTTTGTCGCCGCCAACCGGGGGATGCGCGACAATCGTCACCTGCTGCGGCCGGGACCGCACTGTTGCCAGGAGGTCGACGTTTCCACGAGCAGCAGGCCTGGCACCGAAGCATGTCAAAAGACGCCGCGGCGTCGGGTGGGTCGAAAGCCTCAGGATTATACGGGGATTCCCGGAACTTGTCAAGGTATTCGCGGAATAGCGGAACTGGAACGATCAGAGTACATGACGAAGGATTTTGGATTGACTTTTCAAATGGAGGCGTGGGGTTGAAACGGACGATTTTTGTATTTTGTTGCCTGATACTGTGGTGTGAAGGTGTGGCTGCCCGGGATTTCCTGGCGGAGATCAGCACCCATGGTGCGCAGGGCAGAGCCGATTCCGCGCTGGTCACGGCGCGGTTGTTCGCGGAGACGTTTCCGGACAGCGCAAATGCTTTTGGTGTCCTCGGGATGGTATTCGTGCAGATGGGACAGGCCGAAGGCGCTATCGACGCCTTTGAGAAAGCGGTAGAGTTGGGGCCGAATCTTGAGGCGTCATACGATGCGCTTTTCAGGATTCATGCGCGACTCAACAGGGGCCGAGAGGCGCTGGAGGTATTGAATAAGGGGTTGCACCAGATCCCCAATTCCGTCCTCTTGCTGATGGACAGGGCGATGCTGTATCAGGAGGCCGGTAATCCGGGTCTGGCGGTACAGGATCTCAGGGCCGCGATTACGTTAGATCCGCAAAACATCGAGGCATACCAGTCCCTGGCGGGGTTGCATGTCGCGCTCAAGGACCCCGATAAAGCGCTTGCTGTTTTCGGCCAGGGATTGCAGAGCAACCCTGAGAGTGTGGTATTGATGATCAATCAGGGGCAAATCTACGGTGCATTGGGTAAACCCCAGGAAGCGAATCAACTGTATGTACGGGCGATTTCGGTCCTCGAAGAGGAGTTGGGAAAAAACCCCAACGACGTTTCCTTGCTTGTAAACAAGGGTGCCATCTACCATTCGATGCGGCGGAGTTCGGAAGCTTTTGCCGCGTACCGGCGCGCGGTTTCCGTGGCCCCGGACGATCCGGAAGTGCACCGTTCCATGGGGCAGATGGCGGCCGAGGTGGACTCGCTGGATGTTGCACGGGAAGCGTGGGAGAGAGTATCGCAGTTGGTGCCCGGCGATTTGGATACACGTTCTGCGCTTGCCAGGTTGTACACCGTTCAGCAGAACTGGGACCGGGCCCTGAGGGAGTATCGTTTGATCATGGAGATAGCGCCGGAGGCGGAACAGGCGCGCCTCCAGTACGGCGTCGCGCAGGTTTACCTGCAGAAGGGGGACATCGGGCAAGCCAAGAAGGCTCTGGAAGCTACAATTCAATTAAGCCCGGACATTCTGGAGCCGTATGGAGATCTTGCATTGATTTACGCGGGACAGCAGGACCTCGATTCGGCCCTCGTGGTCTACAATCGGGCATTGGCGGTGGATTCCACCAACGCGGGTGTGCATTTCAATATGGGCCTTGCCCATACTTCAAGACGGGAGTTTGACCGGGCGAGGCGGGCGTTTGAAAAGGCCGGGGCCTTCAGTCCGAACGAAGAGATCGAGCAGGCGGCGCAGACAAAGATCGACGAGATCGAAGGGATACAGTCAGGCAAGTTGTGGGTGTATCATATTCTGGTGGAAACGGAAACGGAGGCGCAACAAGTACTTGAAAAGCTGAGGGCGGGCGAGGATTTCAGGGTACTGGCCAGGGAACACTCCGGTGATGCTTCGGCGCAGACCGGCGGCGATCTGGGGTTTTTCTCGCCTGGCGATTTGAATCCTGCGTTTGAGGAAGCGGTGCTGAAATTGCGGGTGGGTGAGACCAGCGGGGTCGTTCATACACCTCTGGGATACCACATTATCCGGCGGCTGAACTGATGTTGGCGTGTTTCGGGAAATTGGGCGACGACGCAGGTGTATCGTCGCCCAATTTGTACGCCGGAAACGGCAGGAAGAGGGTCAAGGTGCTCTTCCTCACGGGATGTACCGGGCGGGGCGGGGCGGGGAACAGTCTTTATTACCTGTTGAAACATCTCGATCCCGCAGTATTCGAGCCCTTGGTGGTTATGCCGAACGAGGGTGTGTTGAAGAAAAAGCTTGCGGAGAACCGGATCCGCTACCGAATCACACCCAGGTTGAAAGAACGATTCATGGAGTTGAGGTTCCGTAGGCAGAACCGCGTCTGCCTCATGGTTTCCGCGGTTCTGAATGCCATCGATAGCGTACGCTTTACATTTGATCTGATTTGCATGGTCTCCCGTGAGCGTGTTGCGTTGGTTTATTGCAACCAGATGATGGTTAAACTGATGGGCACGTTGGCGGGCTTGGTTTGCGGCGTCCCCGTCGTCTGGCACTGCCGCACCCTTTATGGCCCGTCTTTCAGAGGTTGGTTTTTCGACCGGCTCGCGCGGTTAACCACCGTGACCAGGATTATTGCCGTATCCCAGGCGTGTGCTGAGAATTTCCCGTCGGTGCAAGAGAAGGTTCATGTTGTGTACAATGGCGCGGACCTGGCCAGTTTCGACCCGGCGAGGATTCGGGGGTGTGTGCGCCGGATGTACCGCATTGCACCGGACGACGTGGTGCTGGGCTTCGTCGGTCGTATTGTAGAATGGAAGGGAATCGATACTTTACTGTCGGCGATGGAGCATGTTCTGGCTCAGCGGCAGGACGTCGTTCTGGTGGTTGTCGGCGGGAGCCCCCGACGGTCGTTGAATCTGCTGGATCACTATCGCCGAAGGGTCGCGAACGGGCGATATTCGGGCCGGGTCCGGTTTACGGGATTTCGAACTGACGTCAGGCCGTATCTGAAGGATATGGATGTCACACTTGTGCCGTCCGTGGCGCCAGACCCCTGCCCCCGCAGCGTTATCGAATCTCTGGCCCTGGGCACGCCGGTGGTTGGGTCTGCAATTGGCGGCGTTCCGGAGTTGATACGGGATGGCTACAATGGATTTCTGGTGAAGCCAAACGACGTTACGGGGTTGGCGGAGACCATCCTCAGGGTGATTGAGAATAGGGAGTTGCGGCAACGAATGGGTTCGGCCGCGCGCGTCTCCGCGGTACAACGGCACGACGCGGCCGAAGTGGCCCGCAGTGTGCAGGCCGTTATGTTTGAAGCGCTGGGGGTCTAGTGTCCCGTCCCAGAAATATGTCACCATTCTTCCGCCGATTCATCACGTCTCGCTGCGTTCCCTTTGCTCGCCGACCTTGCCCAGGTCGCCTTGCGCAGGCGCCTTACGAGCCGGGCGACTCGACGGCCGAATTTACGCGATCTATTTCCGGGACAGAACACTAGAGATGTGTCGCAGGTTCACTGTTTCATGGCACGGCATTCGCTATCAATCATACAGATTCTGAGATCGAAGAAACGCCGGTCTAATGAAAATATCTTTAATATATACAAATATTTCTCTGCTTTTTGTGCATAAACTGACACGCCGTATATCCGGGAGGTTGACGGAGGAGGCGTTGCAATTTTCCCACACATGTGGTAAAAATTCACAGCGGGTATGGCTTCCCGTTTCAATTGTCCTGATCTGTGTGATGGGGATCGGTATCCGTCCGTCTTATTCCGAATCCGGACAGGGTCGATACGATCTCGCCGTGTGCGTACGGATGGCACTCGCGTCGAGTCCGTCCATTCACGCCGCCGAGGCGGATCTTGAGATCGCTGAGAATAGGCTTAGACAGGTACATGCGGCGCGATTTCTTCCCCGTTTGGATCTGACCTGGATATTTGGACCCTCGCCGGAGGCTCGGGGCGACGCCATTACGGGAGTCAGCAATTGGCGGCAGATGAGTGTGTTTACGAGAACCGAATTGTCGCTGGTTCAGCCACTTTTCACCTTCGGCAAACTTGATGCGGCGGTAGAAGCCGCATCCGGCGGCATCGGTGCGGGGCGCGCCGGACTGACCCGATCCCGCATCGACGTGGAGCGGCAGGTAGCCAGGGCCTACTATCTGCTGTTATTGGCAAATCAGCTTCGGGCCCTGGCGGATGAGTCGCGGGTGGAGATTGACAGGGCACGGCGAACAATCGCCGAAAAGCTGGAAGCCGATACTGGGGATTTTACGTACACCGATCTGCACCGGATTGACAGGTTTGTGTTCGACGTGGAGGAGAATGCAAATAAGGTCGTGAAGAGTCAGGCGCTCGCACGGTCGGCGTTGCGTATCCTCCTGGGGCTTTCTCAGTCTGACTCCCTTGTTCTCGCCGACGGGAGTCTGAAACCGGTTGACGTCGAGATCCGTCCACTGGAACATTATCTGTCGCGGGTGGAGGGTCGACCGGATCTGGGGCAACTTCGGGAGGGGTTGCGGGTGCGGTCTGCACAGGTGCGTGCCATCCGAACCGATTTGTTTCCACAGGTATTTCTCGCCGGCCAGTTTAGATACGGTTATGCGCCGAACAGAGACCGGCAGCGGAATCCATTCCTGAAAGACGAGTTTAATGTTACTGAGTTGGGCGCCGTCCTTGGCTTTCGGCAGTCATTGTCATTCGCGAACACGACAGCTAGGGTGAAAGAAGCCCGCCTGGCCTATAAAAAACTCAGCTACCAGGCGCAACTGGCGGTACAGGGTGCCCGGCTGGAAATCGAACGGGCCTATCGGTCGCTCATAGAGGCGAAAGCCAATATCAGGGCGGCACGAGAAGCCCGACGGGCAACAAGACGGTGGTTTATTTCGGCGAGAGATGGATTCAATGCCGGGTTGGAGGAGGCGGGGGAGATGGTCGATGCGGTCAAGGAGTATGGAATTATCCGCGCCAAATACTATCAGGCTGTGTTGGAGTTCAATGTGGCCTGGGTGGCATTGAGGCGTGCGACGGGGAATTCGATTCTGGAGTAACAGGGAGGGCGTCATGGTAGATAAGGCAGTGATTATTGCTGCCGGTATGGGCAGCCGCTTAAACGGGCACGGACGCGGGCAGCCAAAGCCGTTGGTTAAAGTTGCCGGCGTCGGGTTGCTAAAGCGGGCCATATTGACTGCGAAACGAGCGGGGATCATCGAGTTTGCCATTGTTATCGGTTATCGAGGCGATGAAATACGCGAGGCCATTGCAGACGATCCGCAAATCGATGTACCCATAGATTGGGTTGAAAACCCGGAATGGCGGCGTGGCAACGGCCTCTCTGTCCTGAAAGCCAGGGATTTTGTGGAGGGTCCATTTCTTCTCTTGATGGCAGACCATCTGTTTGAACCCCAAGTAATCACCCGAATGCGGCGTCTGTTGCTGGGCACCGGTGAATCGGCGTTGTGCGTTGACACCCGGCTGGACCGGATTCAGGATCTGGACGATGCCACCAAAGTCGTCCTGGAAGGTGACCGGATTCTACAGATCGGAAAAGCGCTGGGCCAATACGACGCGGTGGATACCGGTATTTTTCTCTCCAGCCCCGCGTTATTTGACGGACTTGAGCGTTCTGTTGCCCAGGGTGACGAAACGCTCTCAGGAGGTGTCCGCGTCCTGGGTTCTCACGGAAACATGCGGGCGGTGGAAATCGATGGGCTGTTTTGGCAGGATGTGGATACACCCGAAGCCTTGCACCAGGGAGAGAAGGCGTTGTTCGGCCAGTTGGGCAAGCCGACCGATGGGGTTGTATCGCGCCATTTCAACCGCAAGATCTCCACCTGGATCTCCAGATTATTGGTAAGAACGCCGGTGACGCCCAATCAGATTTCGATTGCCGCAATGATGGTAACCTTTCTTGCGGGCTGGGCGATGGCGGAAGGAGGCTATTTTCACGTGGCGCTGGGCGGGCTGCTGTTCCAGTTTGCTTCAATTGCGGACGGCTGCGACGGGGAGATCGCCAAGCTCAAGTTTGTGGGATCGCGACTTGGGGAATGGCTGGATACGGTGGCGGACAACGTATCCTATCTGGCATTTTTCTCAGGTGTCATCTACGGCATGTACAAATTGACCGGAGAGCCGGTTGTGATCGCCCTGGGATTCATTGCCCTTGCGCTGGACGTACTGGCTGTCTTGCTCATCTGCGTTTACCTGAAACAGAGCGGTTCGGGCAGTATCGTAAGCTTCAACATGAGGTTTTCCAGCGAGGTTCCCGAAGAACATCGTGGACGTTTGCACCGGATATATTGTGGACTGAAGTTCGCGTGTCGTCGAGACTTCTTCGCGGCTTTGTTCTGTGTTCTGGCGGTTTTGAATAGCCTCGAGGCGATCTTCTGGATCTTTGTGCTCGGTTCCGGCCTGGTTGTGAGCGCCGTTTTCGGATTTATTGGACATATTATGCGAACCCGCACGACGGAAGCGGATAAGCTGGTTTCAGGTAAGGCGGATTGAAGGAGGAGATGGATGCACGCAAATCATGGGAAGAATAGAACGGGTATCGATCCGGCAGGGGAGGTGTCCTTCTGCCGGATCGTTTTATTTCTGACCGCAAAAGGAACTGGCTAAAATGAGAATATTGTTATATATTATTGTGTTTTATGCTTTTGTTGGGTTTAGAGGGGACGGCTCCGCCTGGAGTGCAGACCACGCGGGAATGCTGCTTGAGATGATGAAGACACGGGACAGGTCAATAAAGGCAATCGTGAATTCGGAAACAGAGGGAGAGACCGCCGAGGAACGCGAGAAGCTGAAGACGATTGTCGAAGAAATGTTCGATTTCCACCGCTTCAGCAGGGTTGCGTTGGGCCGTCACTGGCAACGGCGCACCGAGGCCGAGCAGTCTGAATTTGCGGACCTCTGCCGTCGTCTGATCGTCAAAAACTACGCTGATCCGAAACTCTATACGAAATCCGGGAAAATTGAATATGTGGGTTCGAAGGTCGACAGTACGGAAGGTCTCGTGAGGACCATCGTGCATTACAAGGATGAGCAGAGCAACATTAACTATAAACTCCATCCGGTCGACGAAAAATGGCTGGTTTACGATATGGTAATTGACGATTTGAGTGTTGCCAGGAACAATCGATCGCAATTCTACAAGGAAATTCGCAAGTCATCGTACGAGGGTCTTGTAAAGAAACTGAGGGATAAGCTCAACGAGGACGAGGCCGACGGGAAAGGGAAGGACTGATTTCATGCAGGAATGGTTGCGGTTTCTGGCGGACTTTGTCTATCGACGGTACGCCGGTATAATTGTCGTTGCGGCTCTCCTGTCCATTTTTTGCGGTTTTTTTGTCTTTCGTCTGATCCAGCGTCTTGAGACGGATATCGCTTCCCTGATTCCGGAACATTACCCCAGCGTACAGACGCTGGAAGATATCAAAGCCCGGCTTGGCGGCGTGGGAAGTATGGTGGTTCTGGTCGAGTGTGATGATTTTTCGCTATCCAGGCGATTTGTGGATGATCTGGTTGTTGAACTGAAGGCCGAAAAATATTGGAAATACGTAAATTACGTCGATTACAAGCGGGATGTCGATTTTTTCAAAGATAACGCGCTGCTGTATATGGATCTGGAGGATCTGGAGGAAATTCAGCTTCGCATCGACGATCGCATCCGCCAGGAGAAACTGAAGTTATCACCTTTGTTTTTCAGGCTGGACGACGACGAAGAGGCGCTGGACTTTTCGGATATTGAAGCGAAGTACAAAGAAGACGGTGACCGTGGCCACGAAGTCTATTATACCAATCCGGACAGCACCATCGTTGCCGTGGAGGTTATGGCATCAGGAACGGTGAGTAATATTGGTTTCAGCAAAGAGATGTACGGTATGCTTCAGAACGCCGTGCAAGAGCTGAACCCAGGGTCTTATCATCCCGAAATGCTGATCTCGATCGGGGGATCGTACAAGAACAAGATCGATGAATATAATGTTATTCTCGGCGACATCAAGTCGACGTTGATATTTGGTGTGGTCGGTGTTGTTTTGCTCCTCACGTTTTATTTTCGGCAGCCGCTGGCTGTCTTTTTTGTTGCCATCCCGCTCATTATGGGGTTGACGTGGGCTTTCGCCATCACCTATTGGACCATTGGCAACTTGAATACGATGACCGGATTCCTGTTTGTGATTCTGTTCGGTCTGGGTATCGATTTCGGTATTCACATGTTTGGACGGTACCTGGAAGATCGCATGGCGAACATGGACGTGAGGCGGTCCGTGGAGACAATGTTGATCCGGACGGGGCAGGCCATCCTGACGGCCGCATTGACCACGTCGATGGCGTTCTATTCACTGACGATCACGGATTTCAAGGGATTCTCCGAATTCGGTTTCATTGTGGGTACGGGGATCGTTATGTCGCTCGTGTCGATGACGATCGTTCTGCCGGCCTTTCTGGTTCTGGCTGACGAGCGCCTGAAGCTTGTTCGAATGCGGCATGTACTGGGGCACGACCGGGGCGGTGGGAAGGGCAGGTTTCCGTTGGCGTGGCCGGTGTTCGTGGTTGCTATCGCGGTCACGGTCTATCTGGGTTATAATCTCGACCGAATACAATTCGAATACGATTTTACCAATTTGCGGTCCAATCTTGCCACATCCAAGAAAGTGAAAGACAAGATCAATACGCTTTCGAAATTCAGGGGCGAGTCCCATTCTCCGAGCGTGGTTCTGGCCGACAGCAAAGAAGAACTGGACGAAATTGTCGCGGCCTTGAACGCCAAGATTGCAGCGGATGACCCGACGCCAACGATCGACAAGATCAGGACGCTCTGGTCCTTCCTTCCCGAACAACAGGAGGAGAAGCTGGAGGTCGTCGCTGAACTGCGTGAGCTTGTAGACGGCGAAGGTGTGAAACTGCTGAAGGGCGAGCAGATGGAGCGGGTGGACGATTTGCGTAAGCTGATGGATGTGAAAAGGCTGGACGTGGATGACCTGCCGAGGATCATACTGCGCAAATTCTCCACCGTCGACGGAAGCCGGGCGTACTTTGCGTTCATCTACCCCAGCGTGCCACTTCGGGACGGTCGAAAGGCCATCGAGTTTGCGGACGACACCCATTTGATAACGACCGACTCCGGCAAGACGATTTATTCCTCCAGTTCCAGCGTTATTTTCGCCGATATGCTGAAATTGATGATTCGGGACAGCAAGTGGGCGATAAGCATCACGCTTCTCGTCGTGTTTCTTATTGTTTTTATTGATTTTCGAAGTATCCGAAACGGATTGTTGGTTATGTTGCCTCTAACGTGTGGTGCAGTCTGGATGTGTGGGAGTATGTTCGTGTCCGGAATGAAATTAAACTTTTATAACATGGTTGCCCTGCCGACCATTATCGGTATGGGGATCGATAACGGCGTTCATCTGTTCCACCGGTATCAGGAGGAAGGCGCGAATTCGATACCTGTGATCCTCAGGAATACCGGCGGCGCGATGCTCGTATCGATGCTGACCACGATGATCGGCTTTTTCGGTTTGATTACGGCCAGACATCCCGGGTTGAACTCAATTGGCAAGCTGGCCGTGATCGGCCTTCTGACCTGTTTTGTCGCGGCCATTGTGGTATTGCCCGCGGTGCTTGAGATCCTCGATCGATGGAAACGGAACCGGGGAGCGGCGAGAGTAAAGAGCGCGCGGCCGTCCGACATGGCCAGGTAGGTTGACGCCCGGTTGTTAGACGCCCGCCGGGCTGATCGAAGACTCTATTTTTCGAAGACAGAAGATGCGCTCCGCCGCGTGTTCTGTCTTTTTTGTCCTAACGGGCCAAATCTTGACCCGTTAGACAGGCGGATGTATCATTTTCGATTGTTTCTGATTCATGCAGGAACCGACCCGGGCGGCCACACATGCACTTTTGGTTCTCTTTTGTCGTCAGTTTGATTTCAGGACTATACACCTCTTTGTGGGGTGCTTTCAAGGACTCTCCCTTTGAGGGCCTGAAGCGGCGCACCTTTCCCCGCAGCGTTTATTTTCATGCCGTTATTTTTTGTGCGCTTTATTGGCTGCCCTTATTTCATGGAAGTTTCCGCCAATTGAGCCTGTTCCAGGTCTTCTTTGCCATCATGGGCCTGGAACGGTTCCTCGCGGAGCTGTACAAGGGGTTCTTCAGATCGGAGGATCAGTCGAAATACGCCGTGCCGTCCAGAATTACGTTTTTCGGCCGGCCGGTTACCAGCGAACCGTTGCGACTCTTCTCCGGTGTTGTTCTGGTGTCGGGGGTCTTTTCCCTGCTGTTTCTTTCAGTCCGGATCGAGGATTTCCCGGGATTCGCCGCGGTCGCCTTTTCGACGGGATTGCTGGTTTCTCTCGGAGGGGCGTACAAGGACGCTCCCTTTGAAGGATTCGCTCCCCTGAAGTTTTTCCGGTCCGCAACGGTGCTGGCCATTTGTTCTCCACTGTTTTTCTTTTCGAACGATCCGCTTTCACCGGTGCCGCTCGGTTATCTGATTTTCATGAACGGTGGATTGGAGCGGTTTCTGGTCGAGTATTACAAGACCTTCGTGCAGCGCACCATGTCCGGCAAGTTCAGACCGGACCTGCCGCGAATATCCCGTTATATCGAGACACGCGAAAAATACCACTATATGGCGTGGATCATAATTGTTGGTCTGACAATTCTGTACGTCTATGAACTCACGGCCCTATGAAGCCATTGTAATCGGGTCCGGTCTTGGAGGCGGCGCCGCGGCGTATGCGCTCAGCCGGGCGGGTTTCCGGACGCTTCTGCTCGAACGAGGCGGGTGGGTGAAGCGGGATGCACTGGACTGGAGCCCGCGCGGGATCCTTATTGATCAACGGTACAGAAGCCGTTCGCCGGTGGTGGTAGAGGGTGACCGGGCCCCTCAATCCGTTTATCCGAACGAAGCGGTCGGTGGAATGTCGGTCTTTTATGGAGGGGCGTCGCTCCGGTTGCGCGAGAAGGATTTCTCGAATTGGCCGATTGATTACGCGGCAATGGAGCCGTACTATACGCTGGCGGAGCATCTGCTGGAGGTGCATGGTCAGGCGGGCAAGGATATGTACGAGCCACCGAGGTCCGGGGCCTATCGGTTCGAATGCATAGAACTTACGCCTCCGGCGAAGCGGATATACGAAGCCGCGAGGGCACTCGGGCACCGTCCCTTTAAGATACCGCTGGCGCTGAATTTCACAAACAGGGATCGGCCCACGTGTATCCGATGTTCGACCTGCGATGGATTTCCATGCCGAATCGAAGCAAAAAACGATGTGGCTATGACCCTTCTGGCAAAGGCTCAGGCATTCGACCTGGATATCATGCCCGGGATGATCGTACTGCAACTGGAAACACGGAGCGGGAGGGTCATGCGGGTCAGATGTCTGGATGGGACTTCAAAACGGGCGGTGGATTTCACTGCCAAGATCGTGATACTCAGCGCCGGGGCCCTGCAGAGCCCCGCCATTCTGTTGCGGTCCGGGCTGGAGCGACTCGGCAACCAACGCCTGGTCGGCAGGTTCTTGATGCGGCATTGTAATGCAGTGGTCACCGGTCTCTTTCCATTCCGGACCAATCCGGATCGTGTATTTCACAAGCAGTTGTGCTTTACGGATTTCTACGAAGACCTGAGAGATCGACTGGGCACGGCAGTGGGAACGATTCAGGATATCTACACCCCCGCCCCGGAGGTGTTGAAGCACTACGCACCCCTCGGATACGGTAAGTTGTCCGCACTGGTGGCGAACTACGTTCAAAATCTGCTCTGCATCGCGGAAGACGATCCCCAATTTGAAAATCGTGTGCGTCTGACCACCCGCCAGGACGATTACGGAATCGCGGTCACCGGAGTCGTCCATCAATACTCGGATGCAGACCGCGTCCGAAGGGATTACCTGACCGAAAGAGCCGGACGAATTCTGAAGCAGGGGGGCGGCCTCTTCCGCCGCGTGTACAAACTGGAGACGTTCTCCCACGCCGTGGGGTCGCTTCGTTTTGGTGACCACGCCCGAGACAGCGTTCTCGATGAATTCTGCCGGTTTCGAGGTATTGACAATCTCTTCGTCCTCGACGGCAGCTTTATGCCCACATCTGGAGGGGTGAATCCGAGCCTCACCATCGCCGCCAATGCGTTACGGGTAGGGGATGTCATCCGCGCGGAATACGGATAGAGACCCCACTGCCTGGCTGGCGATGACGACGCCTGGACCTGACTCATCCGTCCTGGAATCCGGAACATGAAAAAAATCTGTCTGGTCGGCTGTGGGAACATCGCTCGGCTGCACGCGAAAAACCTGGCAGGCGCCGCCGAGCTTCTTTTTTGCAGTCGATCCGAGGAAAGCGCCCGTCGTTTCAATGTTGAATTTCGCGGCGGCGGCACCTTCAGCCGTCTGGGGGATGCGCTGGCGACATCCGACGTGGATGCGGTGTTGATCGCATCCCCGCCGGCGTTCCATAAGGATCAGGTGATCCGTTCGCTGGCGGCGGGCAAAGCGGTGATGGTTGAAAAGCCGATGTGCGTTTCGCCGGCGGAGGTGGATGAGGTCGAGGAAGCGCTGGTCCTGCATCCGGACGCGCTGTTGATGGTGGCCGAAAACTACTATTACAAGCCGTCGCTCAAGAAAATCAGGGTATTGACCGGGAAGAGCCGGTTCGGAGACATCAGGTCGGTACTCGTGAAAAAGCTGTTCACACAGTCGACATCCGGTTGGAAACGCCGGTACGGGGCGTTGCTTGAGGGCGGAATCCATTTCGTCGCGTTGATTTCCGCACTGTTCGAGTGTGCGCCGGAACGCGTCATTGGGTGGTTTCCCGGACGCCGCGAGGGACAACCGGAGCGGTCATCGGTTACAACGCTGACCTATCCTGGCGGCGTGACGGCTGAGCTGAGGTATTCGTGGAACACGAGGAGCCGCACTAAGGGCGCCTTCCAGCATTCCCGCATTTGTGGCACACACGGGCAGATTACATTTGAGAGCAATGGTCTCTATGTTCTCCAGACAGGGCATTGTGGAGTCCGGTTGTACTTTCCCGGAATGTCGGACCTGATGGGGTATCGGGAAATGACCCGGGATTTCTTGCGATGTCTGGAAGATCGAAGCCGGAAGCCGCATTCGGACTTTCTGAGAGCCAAACAGGATCTGAGAATTGTCTTTGATGCCTACCGGGGGCGATGAGGGCGGGTCTTTGCATCGAGCGCGTGAACCTCTGCGGACATCTAAATACATTCTGCGCTCGGAGACGAAAACAGTTGACCGCATTTATGCTTGTCGCTATATTGTCGTGCATAGTCTTCCCCAACCTCCTCCTTCCCTGGTATTGCTCCTTCTCACCAATTTCTCCTGAACGAATATTGTCAAGTCTGCAGCCCCTTCACAGAACGGGTCTGATTGCCACGGATGGATTGCGTACACAAGGGACGTCTCGCCGCTCAGGTGAACAGCCCGAAGTTAAAGTCGCACCGAAGCTCCGGACAAGAGCGCAAGGAATTTGCCGGTGAAGGATCGTCTAAAGGTTTACCTCGAGTCCTTTGTACCCCTCATCGACGCAGAGCTTTTCAGGTTCCTGCCTAAGGCCGAGCCACTCAGATATTTGTACGAACCGATGCGGGATTATCCGATTCGGGGCGGAAAGCGGTTTCGGTCGGCACTGGTGCTGCTGGCCTGTGAGGGGTTGGGAGGAGCCGCGGAGAAGGCGCTGCGGACGGCGGCGGCGTTTGAGATGTTTCAGTCTTTTGCACTGGTTCACGACGATATTGAAGACGGTTCGGAAATGCGCAGGGGCAAACCCTGTTTGCACCACCTCCACGGTGTGCCGCTGAGCATCAATGCCGGCGATGCGCTACATTCGAAGGTGTTTGAAATTCTCGCTTCCAATCGCGAGACTCTCGGCGATGACGTGGCGCTTCATCTGATCCAGGAGATGCTTCAGGGAGCGCAGCGCACATTTGAAGGACAGGCTTACGACATTGGATGGATCGAATCGGGCGAGGTTCCCGAAGTTGATGCCTTCTTGGAGATGTTACGCCTGAAGACGGGCTGGTATAGCGGTTGGGGCCCCTGCACCGCGGGTGCGATCATCGCCGGTGCATCTTCAGCTTGTCAACGGGCAGTGGGCACATTCGGCGAGCGAATGGCGGTGGCGTTTCAAATCAGGGACGATCTGCTGAATCTGACGGTGCGGGCCGAGGATGCACTCCAGGCCCCAATGACGACCTCCGGCGGTTACGGCAAGGAACGTGGCGGAGACATCGCAGAGGGCAAACGGACCCTGATGGTGATCGATCTGTTTCATAGATGTACGGCGAATGAACGGGAATGGGTACGGGATATTCTGAATCGGGATCGTTCCAAGACGGGGATGGACGAGGTCGAACGGACGATTTCGCTAATGGAGCACTACGGTTCGATCGAGCGGGCCGAAGATGCATGCCGGGAGTGGGCGGCTTCCGCCGAAGCGCATCTGGATGAGATACCTCCGTCCGAGGCCCGGGAAACGATGCGCGAGATGTGCAGCTTTCTGGTAGAGCGGGTGTTTTGAATCGCGTAAGACCCGAACCCACCGCACCGGACGAGTTGCTATAAAGGGACATCTGAAGATTCACCGATACCTGGAATATTGAGTCTCCCTCGATAACCACATTACAGGAGGGCGCAATGAAGTTCTTTATCGACACTGCCGATCTGGATGAGATCCGCGAGGCCAACGAAATGGGGGTTCTGGATGGTGTAACAACCAATCCGACGCATATTTCAAAGGAAGAAGGCACGTTTGAACAGATAATATTGGAAATCTGCGAGTTGGTGGACGGTCCGGTCAGCGCGGAGGTCGTGAGTACCGAGTGGCGACTGATGCTCCAGGAGGCTCGCCATCTGGCAAGCATACATGACAACGTGGTTGTCAAGATTCCCATAACCCTGGACGGGTTGAAGGCTATTAAGGCCTGTAGCGATGAACAGATCAGAACCAATGTGACCCTGTGTTTTTCCGCCAACCAGGCGCTGCTGGCCGCCAAGGCCGGAGCGGCTTATATCAGTCCTTTTGTGGGGCGCCTGGACGATATAGGACACGTTGGAATGGAGCTGGTCAAGACCATACGGCAGATCTACGACAATTATGATTTCCAAACGGAGGTACTGGCGGCCAGTCTCCGACACCCTCTCCATGTCATCGACGCGGCTCGGGCGGGAGCTGATGTGTCTACGTTGCCGCCGGACGTGCTGAAGAAACTATTGGCGCATCCATTGACCGATGACGGCCTGGAGCGTTTTTTGAACGATTGGAACGCGTGGAAGGAAAATCAGCGAGAGACGGTTATCGCATAGGATTTCTGTCCGGGCGTGGCGGCACAGCTGACAACCAAAAAGGGCTTGTGTATAGAAGCGCACAGGCCCTTTCCTGTAAGTGGAGCCACCCAGCGGACTCGAACCGCTGACCTACGCATTACGAATGCGTTGCTCTACCAGCTGAGCTAGGGTGGCTAAGGCAATGAAAAACAGATCATTATCATCCATGAATTCGGCCGGTATAAAATACATAAGCGACGTATTCGTGTCAAGGGCAATTCAGTGGAACCCACCGCTTCCGGTGCGACGAGATCGAAGGAGGAGAATATGCCGGGCAACCTGACAATGGGCGCCGCGAAGGTTGACGTGACGCCGCCAATAGGTATGTCAATGGCCGGATATTCAGGTCGAAAGAGCCCGGCCGCAGGAACGCATTTGCCGCTGTGGGCAAGGGCTTTTGTGTGCCAACAGGGTTCGGTGCGGGTCGCACTTGTCGTGGTGGACGTGGTCGGATTCAGCGGGAAGACCACGGAGCGGATACGTACGTCGATTCGGGAGCGGATGGGAATTGCGATCGACCGCATCCTCGTTGCAACGACACACACCCACTCCGGACCGGTAACCACCCGGTTCCGTGAAAACGCACCCGATCCCTCGTATATGGCGGACCTGGAGGAACGGATCGTCGAGGCGGTGGTCAGGGCTTCCGATGATCTGCAGCCGGTAACGATGGGGTTCGCACAGGTGCAGGAACCTGAATTTCACCACAACCGGCGCAAGGACGATCGACCCATAGATTCTACGCTCGGGCTGGTGCGCTTTTCAGGAGCGGACGGACGGGTCGTGGCCGCCTGGGTGAACTACGGCTGCCATCCGACGATCCTGACGGGGACGAATCTCCATTGGTCCCCGGACTTTCCCGGAGTGGTCTGCGACAAACTGGAAGACGCCTGGGGCGGTTCGGCCGCGTTTTTCAACGGTTGCCTGGGCGATGTGGGGCCGTACCGGCCGGAACAGAACTTCGCTGAAGTGAAAAAGATCGGCAGCGGGCTGGCGGGTTCGGTGCTGAATATGGCCAGGGACATCACGCAAAAGGGCAATCGTGGACTCGACGCGCAACGGCTTTATTGCACGTGCCCGTTGAATGCAATACCGACCGAGGCCGATCTGAAGGAACAGTTGGCTCGCTCCAGGCCTGATTCGTACCAGGCGGGTTGGGCAAGAGATCAACTGGCGATGCGAGCGGCGGATGAGGCGGTTCCCACCTCGGTGCGATTGGAGGTGCAGGGGTTTCGTATCGGGGATGTGTTCCTGGCGTGTTTTCCTGGGCAGCTTTTCGGTTCGTGGGGGCTTGAGCTGAGGCATCGATGGCCGGGCGATCGACTGTTTATCGTCAATCAGGCGAACGCGCATGCCGGCTATTTCCCGTCGAAAGCGGCATGGGACGGAGGAGGTTACGAGGTCCGATCGGCTTTCATGTTCAATTCCGATTTGCCGGCGCCGATAACGTGGGAGGCCGGGCAGAGATTGATCGATACGGCGCTTACCCTGGCGTAGTGCGATTCGGTGGTCGTTCCGGGTGGCTTTCACCCGGAAATCCGTTTCGAATTAGACGGCGAAAAGGCTCCGGTAGTGACCGGAGCCTTTTTTAGGTCGTGAGGTAAGTCGCCCGGTTGGGTTACTTCCGCTTGAAATGTCGGAATTCGGGCCGGATCGAATCCTTGCGGTATGTGACGGTTGGCGTTCTGAGTATCTTCAGCCTTTGGTCGATGTAAGGGTTGGGTTTCGCAATCGGCATGGTGTACGTAAAACCGGAGCCTGGGTTGACGAGGGGCATGTTGTACGCAAAACCGGAGCCTGGGTTCGCGAGTGGCATGTTGTCCAGCGGCGAACGTCGGACGGGCAGGCTTTCAAGTACGACTATTTGAGTTGCAAGTTCTTTCAGGAGATCCCAGTTACGCAAAAGTCGCTGTTGGCGTCGTTTCATCCGTTCCTGACGGGACAATCCATCCATATGCTGCGGTGGTTCGAGTTTCAGTGAATCGGCCCCCGCCCGTGGATCTCCTCCTGTCGAATCCGCAAAAAAATGCACAAAGATAACGAAGGAGAGGGCGCGTAAGAAGGGTCCGGGCGTCATTGAGGCCTCCGACGGAATATGGAGGAATGATGAGGCGGGATAATTCTGAAACGCTTCGGCCCGTTCGAAGTTCCCCGATGCAGTGGTTCGAAACGCCCGTAATCTCCAGGCGCATTGGGACGCGCGGCCTGTTCCAATGGTCAGGATGTCTCGGACCAGGCCGTCCAGGTCTGTCCGTCGCGGATATCGTAACCCCTGTCGCCACGTCGTGTGACCAATGCAGGACGACCTTCGAACTCGGTGAGCCCGAGAACAGGGTAAGCGCGGATCATTTGCCGGCTGTCGGTAACGAAGATGTGTTTGCCCTCCAACTGGCGCAACATGGTCGCCTCGCCAAGGGTCACCAGGCCGGATTCCCTTTCGGTCACGCAGGTTCCCAGGACGGGCCCCGACAGCGCCGCGAATTCCTGTTCGAGGGCGACATTGCCGTGTTGAAGACGTTTACCCCCCACAAGCCAGGCATCTTTACCCGAGATGAGACCGAATCGGCCATTGAAACTCAGAGGGAGGTCGACCGGCTCGATAGCTTCGGGGGTCTGTCCGGATCCGGCGCTGATTATGACATCTTTCCCACCGTTCGTGGCGACCTCAACGACGGTTGCGAGGGTGGTCTGGTTCAGGTAGAGGATGCGTACGGATCTGACGGCGTTCCCATTGCAATACACCGTAACGAAGGTACTGACGCCGTTGTTCCGACGTCGCACGAGGTAAGGTGTGGTGGCGCCTATGTCGCGGGCCTTGCGCTGGCCGAATCCCTGGCCGATAAAGACCTGTTCGTGTTCACATGCCGGGACGTGCACACGGAAGGGCTTCCCGTTGGCGGACTTCCACGTGGCGGACCACGGGGATGCGGACCCCCCCGCGCGAATCTGCGTGAGATCGTAGATTTTCTCGTCTGTCGGGCGGGACTGGATGCCGGAGAGGGAAAGGGATCTGTCCGGCCCGTGCACGACCCAGTCGTGGACGTCGCCCCCTTTGACGCGAAAGATATCCACGACGTACTCGCCCGGGCCGTTGCCGACGGTGGCGATTGTCCGGCAGTAGATCGAGGTGCCCGGGTAGACGTTTGAAGAGGCCTCCATCACCTTCGCATGCGGACATTCCGAAAAAAGGTGGAAGGTCGCCCGGCGGCTGCGTGTCGTCTGTTCTTCGCCGTCTACGACCACCAGATTGTGGGCAAGGGTGCGGTTGACTCCGTAACGGAGGTCTTCCATATCCCAGAGATAGCCGAGGTCGGTGAGCAGTTCACGCCCGTCTTTCCAGTAGTAAAGATTGAGATGGTCGTGGTGGTGGTGACCTTTCCAGTCCGCGCCGTAGAGGATGACTGCGCCGCCGCTACCCCGGTGCCCCGTGCGCTGGGTTCCGATGTTCACGTGGGGCCCAAGGTCGTCCACGAACCTGGGCGGTTGTTCGGGCAACTCGACAGGCTGACGGTAGAAGGCGGCCGCCGTGTCCAGGTTGCCGCCGTACCAGAACTGGGCGATTCGGCCCGCATAACAGCGATCCAGCTTCGCGATGTCGCGTTGAAGCAGGCGATGGTTTTCCGACGGGTAATTCCGCGTGAGGATGTCGGCGAACATGGCGGATAGGTGGCAGGGCAGCCGGTTGTCGGCAAGCAGAGGATAGCTCAGGTCCGGCAAAAGAGGACGGGCCATGTTCTGCCATACCGCACGGTAGCGCGGCCACCTGTAGAGGTCCACCCGATCCAGGGTCGCCGGCTGAAAATCGACACCATCCGGATCCGAGTAGCGTTTCAGGGCTTCGGCGATGCGCCAGATACCGGATAGCATCATGCCTGCGTACCCGATGGATTCCGGGGTGCCGCCATCGGGCAGCCACCAGTCCCGCACGGCCCTTACAAATCCGTCCAGGCCGAAACGGATCAGCAGCGGGTCGCCGCAGACGATTCCGATCAGGCCGACGGCGCACCGGTTCATGCCGGTCTTGTTGTTGATGACGTCGTCCGAGAAGAGCATCACGGCCGCGTCGAGAAGCAGGTCGTGCTCGATATGCCGTTTTTTCGCTTCTGACAGGGTTTCGGCAACCAAATCGTAGGCGAGGATGAGTTTTTGCAGGGAGGTGCCTTCCATCCCTCCGGAAGAGCCCCAACGCAGTACGGCCCAGTATCCGGGATGCAGCTTTCGGTTCGGTCTATTGCCTGGCGGGCACCACTCGTCTTCGGGCAGATTGTCCACCCGGGTTGCAGCGATCTTCGGATCCAAATCCGCAATGTCGCCGTATGAGGAATGTACAAGATACGCGGGATGGACGTCGGCAAACCGCTTCAGGATGATTGCGGCGCCTGTCGCAAAATGTCGTCTTCCCGTCAGGGCGTAGGCCAGCGCCAGATCTTCGGCGGTGTTGGCCGCGTGCCGGCACCGATGTATGCGAGCTTGGCCGGAGAAGCTGGAGTGGATGGCGGCATATCCGTATGCTTGCCAGGATTTTCCACCGTAGAGTGTAATTTTCTGCCGGGGGTCGAAACGGCTTTCGAAAACCACGTCTTCCGGATAGTTTTCGTTGGGATACACGGTGCCGCAACCCTTGCATCGGATGTGCGTCGGATCACCGGGGAACCAGTCGTAAGCTCCGTGCATTGGCGCGAACTCGCACTTCGGACACATGGTGAAATGCGGTGAATAAGGGGTGGTTGACGGAACAAAGGTCCGCGCCCATTTCTCCGTGACTGTGCCGGCAGCTTCGACTCGCTGAAGAAGCAACTTGAAGACCCTTCGACCCCAGGTGTGACGGGATGCATTTTCTCTGGCGCGGCCTATGTCGGCCGGTGAGAAGAGGGTTGCGGGATGTTGGACGTGAGACCGGTATTGTTGCCAGCGGCTCGGATCCAGCATCTCCTGGATATCGAATTCGCCGTGCCAGGTTTCAAGCCAGTCATTCAACACGCAAATATCTCTCTATTCTGTTTTTGCAGGACTGAATATCCCGTTCCTGTAGTGGGAGGCCTCGCGGCATCCTTGGACGCTACGTGCTGCCGGCGTCGGGTCTGAACCTGATCCCGGGGCGCGCCGGGCCACCCGCAACGGCAACGGGAGATCCGTCGGCGCGCCAGCATGCAGCGCCCGTGATGATCCCGGTGTTGTGATTGTAGACGATGCCGTTCATCCCTCCCGCCACCGTGTTTACCTCGCGAATGTGGTGACCTCGGCGGATGAGCCGGGTTCTTACGGTCTGCGGGATGGCGGGTTCGACTTCCAGTTCCTGGCCCTGGGTCCAGACTCTGGGGGCTTCAACGGCTTCCTGCAGGGTCATTCCGTGGTCGATGAGGTTGACAAGGGCCTGCAGTACCGCCGGAAAGATGCGTACACCGCCGGGGGTACCCAGGGCGATATGGGGGTCGCCGTTTCTGGTCACTATGGTGGGTGCGTTGCTGCTGAGCATGCGCCGGTTGGATCCGACCGAGTTGGCCATACCGGGGTGGGGATCGAAAAGGGCCATATTGTTGTTCAGGAGCAGGCCCGTCCCCGGGGCAACGACCTTGCAGCCGAATCCTTCGTTGATGGTCTGGGTCATCGCGGCCACATTGCCGGCCGCATCGGCGGTGGTGACATGGGTGGTACACGCGGATTCGGACGAGGGCGGAACACGGGCATCGGGATGGATCGCGTTTGTCAGGTCGATATCCGCGCGTCTCTGTTTTCCGTAGGCTTTCGATATCAGCCAGTCTACGGGCACGTCTATCTGTTCAGGGTCGCCCATGTGTTTGGTTCGGTCGGCAAAGGCGACCTTAAAGCATTCGGCGAGGACGTGGATACAGTCCGCTGTGCCGAACCCAAGGTCGGCAATGTCGAACCCCTCGAGCAGATTGAGGATCTGGAGAATGTGTACACCACCGGAGCAGGGTGGAGACGGTACAGTGAGTTCATATCCACGGTATGTTCCCCTGATCGCTCTGCGCCGGACCGCGCGATAGGCGCCCAGATCTTCTATCGAGAGAATACCGCCGCTCTGTTGGATGTGGTCGACTATGGTCTGTCCCAGTGGGCCGTTGTAGAGTACGTCCGGCCCTCCATCGGCGATGTCGCTCAGCGACGCTGCGAGGTCGGGTTGAACAAGGCGGGTGCCCGATGCGAGCGGGCGCCCGTGAGGAAGAAATATGCGGGCCGTTTCAGGAAATCTACTGAGGTGCCGCTTATTCTGTGCCACGGATTCAGCCAGGTAGCGGCTAACGGGAAACCCGTTTTCGGCAACCTGGATGGCGGGCTGAAGGACGGTCTTCAGGTCCAGGACACCCCAGCGCCTGAGCGCCTCGCACCATCCTTTCAGCGCGCCCGGAACACCGGTGGCCAGCGTGCCGATTTTGTTGGCGTCGTTTTCGGCCCGCATGTAATCCGGCCATGTGTCGGAGACAGGTACATACATGTCGGGCGTCGCCGCGGCGGGCGCGCAGGCATAGGCGTCGAGGATGACGGGCGTGCCGTCGGCGAGGCGAATGTTAATCCAACCCGCGCCGAAGAGACCCACCATCTGAGGCTCGACCACGTTGAGGGCGAAGAGCGAGGCTACGGCGGCGTCGATGGCGTTCCCACCCAGCGCGATCATCTGCGCGCCGGCGGCGGAGCCGATCGGGTTGTTGGCAGCAACCACGCCGCGCGATCCGGCTGCCGGCTGTTTTTGAACTTCAAATAGCGCGCCGGCTTTTTTTCGCCAGTCTTGGGGCATTATATAAACACCGATTCGAATATCAACGGTTCTTCGGTCAAACGGAAACGGTTATTAAAAAAGGGCCGGGCCTGCCCGGACCATGCGCGAAAACGGTCGGAGTAAGCCCGAGTGCCGCGTTGTGCTCTTTGGAGCTCAGGACGGGCGGAAGTCAGACCTCGAGTTGGCGGACGAGCGACAGAAAGGTCTGTCGGGCCGATGCATTGAGTCCTTCCGCGAAGGGACCCGGGCCGGTGGTGGTGTAGGTGTTGGCGCGGTCAACTTCATAACCCCCTTCCGGCAGAAGTTCGTCGGTGGGAAGGTAACCGCGTCCTTCCTGGCAGTAGCCCCAGGCGATCAGGTTCGGGTCGTTAATCCAAGCTCTCACGAGATCAAGCCATTCGGCGAGAACTTCGCCTGCGATCCAGGCGATCATGTGACCGGCTGAAAGACGTATCAGGCCAACGGGCCAGGGCACTGCTTTGACCGGTGGAATACCGCTCTCGAGCCGCTCGACCCAGTAGCCGCCCAGATTGCGGTTGAGTTCGTCTTCCGAGTTTATCAGCGACCGCCAGTGGTCCACAGGCGGTATTCTCCTCTGGTCTCTCGGGGCGAGGAAACGTCCCTGAACTGCCGCTATGTCGAGGTCCAACCTCGTGCCTTTGTTGCGGAGTGCACCGACAATATCGCTTGCGAGTTCCGTTCCGGCGGCCAGTGTGTCGCCGGGCGTGGATTTGCGAAACCTCGCCCGATCCAGGTCGGCCAGAACGCGGGGTCGGATGTTGCCCGCAAGACCCTGGATGAACTGGCAATGGGTGTTGGCGCCGAGTATCGACCGCAGGGTTTTGCGGCAAACGCCGGGATAGTCGGCGGAGATGCCGTCCCAGGCATAGCCGTAGACGATGACGGGGTGGCATCCGTAGCTGAAGACGACGCACCGCTCGTCACTCTCCGTCGCGGAAACCTCGAGTACCCACAGATCCGGGTTGTGTGCGCCATCAGGATTGGGACCCATTGCGATCTCTCCGGATGGGTCTTTCCTGCGGCGGTTGATGCCAACCACCGATCCGCCGCGGTATTCGGTTACCGTAACCGGTTGAAGGTTTTCCACGGCTTCGAGCGCAACGCGGACGATGTTTTGGCACAGGATCTCGTCATACGTCTGGAGTTCGCGCGGTTTGGATACAGGCGTCGCATAACCTTCAAAGCCGCCCATGGGGCCGCTGTGGGTGTGCGAGAAATTGAGGATAACGGCTTCGATAGGAATACCGGTGAGTGCGGAGAGGTCGTACCGGAGAGGTTCTGCGATAGTCGGCGAGAGCCCAATGAGGTCGATGGAAATCCAGAGTGTCCGCTTGCCCTCGGGATCTTCCAGTGCCGTTGCCTGCGCGCAAAGCGGATCGATGATGTTTCCACCAGGTGTGAAGCGGGGGCCGCGCCCTCCCATGGGCAATCCGAGTGGCGGCGTGGTTTCAACTTCCGCCCAACCGGCTCTGGCGGTGGTCATGGCGCGCTCCTGTGGTCAATAGGAGAAATGCGGAGTTCGGGGGGCGGGTTCACGTGATTCGATACCTGTCAATTTTGTCTCGGTTCAGGCTCACGCCCAGCCCCGGTCCGGGTGGCGGGAGAAGATGACCGTCCTCTATATTCAGGGTCTCGACGATGACGTCATCCGCGTGATAGACAAAGCCGTTTACGTCGCTGGCATAGCCCAGGTTTTGCATGGCGAAAGCCAGGTGGGCCTGCGCAGACGTACCAACGCCGAGTTCCGGCATGCTGCCGATGATGCAGGGCAGGCGTGCGGCTTCGGCGATAGCGAAGATCTGTGCTGCAGGGTAGATTCCACCCGCTTCGGCCACATAGACGTTGAAGACGTCCACGGCGCCGGCTCTGATGCAGGCCATGGCGTCGGTGGGCGTCCAGACACTCTCGTCGGCCATAATGGGTGTGTCTACGTGATCCCGGATGTGCCGCAGACCCTCGAGATCGCTGAAGTGAAGCGGTTGTTCCACCAGTTCGAGCCGGTAGGGTTCCAGGGATTTGATGTTGCGCACGGCCTCTTTGGCGTTGCGCCAGCCCATGTTGGCGTCCACACGCAGCACGACATCGTTTCCCAGACGTTCACGGATGGCCTTTACGGTGGCAAGATCGGCTTCCGGATCCATGCCGATTTTTGCCTTGAGCGTCTTGTATCCCTGGGTCGCGAGAGAGGCGGCCTGTTCGGCGACCTGATCCGGTTCGCCCATGGAAAGCGAATGGCTGAGCAGAACGCGGTCCCGGACCAGCCCGCCCAGCAGGTTGTAAACCGGCGTGTCAAGTGCTTTGCCAACGATATCGTAAAGGGCCATATCCACGCCGGCTTTCGCCGGTTCGGAGCGGTGGAGCAGGCGGTTCATCAGGGCGTGAATTTCTGCGATACGGAAAGGATCTCGGCCCGAAAGGGCCTCTGCAAGCAGATCGTTGATATCTTCGGCCTGACCCCGGCCCTTGCGGTCCCAGATGCTACAGATTTCGCCAATCCCGGTAATGCCCTCATCGGTCTGGATTTCAACAATCGCGTTTTCCGTTTCCTGGCTGCGCCCAAGACTGCTGGTAAAGGTTTGCGGGCGAGGTACGCGGATCGGGGTGGCCTCTATGCGGGTAATCTTCAAACCGTGCTCCTTTCCATGGCTCGAATCTGTCCCTGCTTTCCAGGACGGCGCTTTCACAGAGACGGCTTTCCGTCGATGGCGCGGTGGGGTTACTCGTACGGATCGAAGAACGTCAGATCCGCGCCAAAGTTGTCCATAGCCAAACCTTCGTCTCCCCGCAGTCGTGTGCGGATCTGACGGGTACGGTGGTCCAGGACGATTTCCCGTTCGGCGAGTGGGAACTCGAATGTGATCGGGCGGTTGAGCGGGGGCCGGGCGACGAAGAGATAGCCGTTAGTGTGGCGCGGCTTTTCGCACGCGCCGCGGGTGCGGATTTGTGACGCTTCCACCCAGTCAGGGACACGCACGAACAGCGGCCCCGCGCGTTTTACGCGGACGCTCAGCGCCGGATGAGTGTAGGGTGATTCGATCCTCAGGGCTGGCGTTTCGTGGTCGAAGAGCAGGTTGACCCGGTGGCCCGCGTCGTCGGTACGGGCGATTTCCCGGTACGCCTCGCACAGCGAGGCCACCCCCCCGCCCACAATGTCCATGTTGAAGCTGATGGAGTCGGTGTCGATCGCGTGGTGGCCGTAGGGTGCGGGGAAGCCGAAGGCCCCGAGGTGGCGGTCGGCGACGGCCCGTTTGCCGTCATCGCGCTCAGGGTTGGGTGGATCATTGATAAAGGATGTGTCGCGCAGCTGGGACGGCAGGATATGGCACCGCAGGATGCGTTCGGCGTCGCCGTAATATTCGGGATATCCCCAGCGGCCGAGGATCAGGGCGGTCTCGAGAATGTCACCGGAGTTGTTGATTTCTCCCCGGTCGGCAGGCGCATCGTCTCCGCTGTTTTCGATGACCCAACCAAGCGGATCGCTGAATTCGCGGAGGCCGTTGTCGTAGAAGGCTTTCACGCGGCGCATCACGTCGGCGTCGGACGTCAGTTCGGCGAACTGGGCGAGTGACGACATCACGCATGTGGTGGAGTGCGTATGCGACCCGAAGGTCTCGCGGTTATAGTCACCGCTGTCGTTGAAAAACTCCAGCGCCTTGTCCTTGAGAACGATGGCCAGGTCGAGTGCGGGGCCGTATCCCGTTGCCTTATAGTACTTGACCAGCGGGCCGATGGATCGACCGAGCCCCACAATAAAGGTGCAGCGACGAACCCGGAGTCCGAGTTCCCCCTCCAGGTAGTTGTAATCCCAACCGGTTTTTCGACTCCAGTACTTCGGAATCGACCGGATACTGGCTCTGGCGATCTCCCGGGCGCGTTCGGAATGCCGGAAACGGACCAGCGGGTACAGCGCGTGAAATCCTTCCCGGCAGTTGTGCGGTGTGAAATTAACAGGCGGTCCGTCAACGGAGTCCCGGTTGATCGGCAAGGCAACCGGGCCGCTGTACGCGAGAAACGCTGCGTTGGCATGGTTATCAACGCAGCGTTCATCCAGTTCGATGCCGATGGTGTCTTCGGCGTTGAGCAGGGCGTTCAGGTGGCGCCCCGAAACATGGGATTCGGAATGCACGGAACTGAAGCTTAGCCGGGCTTCCGGGAGCACCCTTGAACTGAAGAACGGGACGTTGTTGTCGTCGGCGTTGAACACGTTGCACATGGTGCGGCAGCCCAGACGGATGGCGTCCGCGATATCGGTTGTGTTAACGTTCCGGAGTTTGGACATCGGGGGTCCCCCTTCACGGGCCCGGCGATCGGAGCTTGGCGTGCCGGCGCAATTCGCTGTTTTTTGTTCCGCGGGTCTGTGCGATTGAAAATTCGGCTTCGTAGCCGGTGAAATCTCGTATAATATATCCATCGTCTTCGCGTCCTGCAACCCCCTTGCGCACAGCAAGGGTTACGGCAGTTTTTGCCTTGACTTATGGCCTTTCATTACTATCTATTCATTGCTTGAGGAAATGCGGACCGAAGCCGTCGATGTCCGGGGCGACAACCAGCCATAACCGGATTCGCGCGTCCTCGATTCGGCGGTATGATCGAATCAGACGCGCGGGGGCGAGTTCTGATGATTCGCGCGGACGAACAGATAACAGAAAGGAAGAACGCCCATGGAAGAAATGATCAGGTTCTTCGTGAAGAACGGTTACATTGTCGTGCGCGACGCGCTGACGGATGAAGAGGTTGCCGAAGTCAACGACGGAATCGCCGCAGATCGGGCCGCGCACCCGCAATATTGGGTGCCCGCTCCGACCGCGTCTGGTCATCTATCCGTGGGCTGCGATGCGCCCGAGCTCCTCCACCGGACCGAGGCTCTGGACGGACTGGCCTGCCATCCCTCAATCGCACCCATCGCCCGATGTATTCTCGGCCCGGGCGCGCAAATGTCCGGTCTGACGTTTCTCAGGCGCGAGCCCTGTGACGTCCGGCCCCCCGAAGATCAGGACGGTGACGATCCGCTGTGTCTCACGCGCGTGTGGCACCGGGAAGACAGTGGAAACGTGGAAGGCGCGGACCGGAACGACTTATTTGTGCCGGCACTTCAGGTGATCTACTATCTGGATGACGTTGACGCCCAATCTCACTGCTTTAGCGTCATTCCGGAGAGCGTCGAGACCAAAAGAAATCTGCCCACAACGCGCACCGGTAGCAGCGGTTGGGGTGCAGTCGACCGGCTGCGCATCGACGACGCCGAAGTCAGCTACGTGGATCCGGGGCGTCCGACATGGGTGGACGCCTTCGGACGTGAACTGACTCGCCGCACGGGTCGGGTAGATATATACGGGCGGGCGGGAACGGCTGTCGTGTTTAACAATTGCAGCTATCACTGTGGATCCGTCAGACACACCCGGCGTCCAAGGCACACGGTGCATGTACGCTACCGTCAGCCGGAGCCGGTGGCCTCTCGACATGCACTCAAACCGCCATGGGAAAGCGTAGCCCAGTTTTCGATGGCGCTGCCCTCCCGTCCCACAATCGGTAAGCTGTAAACCCAACGAAACAACGGCACCGATTGTCGACGATCTCCCGGTTGCATTGCCCGTCCGCCGAATTCCGGGTTAATTGGTCCGCCGACGGTAAACGGCGAAACGGACAGAACAGGCGCTTTCTTTTCAGGTCGTCGTTCCTTTTCCGTGAATTGAAATCAACCGAAAGGACGTATCATGTACATAGGAACCCAGGTCGGATGTCGCGATGATACCCATATAAACGTCCTTTCGCAGTTGGGCGTGTACAACGTGGACCAGACGCCAGCGGCGCCGTGGACCGAATGGACGGCGGAAATGCTGATCCGAATGCGCGAACGATTCGACAGGTACGGCATCAATCTCGAGATGATTCACATTCCACTTGGGTCAGGCTCTGCCTTTGGGAACCCGGCGGGCGCCGTGTTTCTGGGGCCGAGCGAGGAACGGGACCGGCAGATCGACCGGCTGTGCGATATCGTCCGGATGGCGTCCAAGGCGGGACTTCGCGGTCTCAATTACAATATTACCATTCTGGGCCACCTCCGGACCGAATCCCGATACGGGCGCGGGGGGGCGCGGTTGTCCTCTTTCGAATACGCCAAACTGGATCAGTCGCTCGGAGAGTTTGAAGGGGGGGCGGCCGATGCCGATATCATGTGGGAACGCATCGACTACTGGCTCGGACGCGTTATGCCGGTGGCCGAAGAGTACCGTATTCAGATGGCCTGTCATCCGTCGGATCCGGGCATTGGGGATGCCACTTACAGGGGTGTAGCCCGTGTGATGGGAATGGTGGATGGGCTCAAGAAACTGGTCGAGTTATACGATAGTCCGTACAACGGGCTCAATTTCTGTTTGGGCACGATATCCGAAAGCCTTGAGAATCCGGGCGAGGACATCTACGAAATTATCCGCTGGTTCGGTCGGCGCAAGAAAATCTTCAACTTGCATTTTCGAAATATCAGGGGTGGGTTCAGGGACTTCGTGGAGGTGTTTCCCGACGAAGGGGATGTGGACATGCTGAGAGCGCTGCGGACGTTCGAAGAGGTGGGTTACGAATATATGATCATGCCCGATCACGTCCCCGGAATTTCGGGCGAGGAACCTGCTCAGGTCGCTTTCTCCTATACTTACGGGTACATCCACGCATTGTTGCAGGCGGTCAATGAAACCTGAGAAGCAGTTCAAGCATTGCGGATCTGGATAAGTTTCCACTCCAGGCTGGAAAGAGGAAATTCCAAAACGCCGTCCCTGATGGGGACGGTTTTGTTTTTGAGGGTATCCTTTGCATTCGCGGAAACCCGGAGGCCCAATTCCTTCATGTTCAGCCTGACCGTGACGGTCTTGCGTTGGTTGTCCATATTGGAAATAGCCGCAAGTACGCCGTTTTCGGGGTGGCGATAGATG
This sequence comes from Candidatus Latescibacterota bacterium, assembly GCA_965237675.1. Classification (GTDB taxonomy): domain Bacteria; phylum Latescibacterota; class UBA2968; order UBA2968; genus JAAXHE01. The sequence continues at coordinate 5,076,185 of OZ250150.1, read as the reverse complement.
CTGGCGTGGGCGTTTTTGGGAGAAACGCGTATGTAGTCGTGGTTCCGCCAATATGGAATCCATTCCGCGTTTTTGCGGCCGAATGCGTCCATTGCCCGCCAGACTTCCGCAGCGAGGTCCAGGTCTTCGTCCGCATTGTGCGGTCGGACGGGCACGTCGTGCAACAGCGTGAACGCCCAGGCCTGTTCATACGTGTACGCGGCGCCGGCGTGGAGGAATTCGGCGGGCACGCCCCACTGGCGGCCCATGAATTCGGCGCGAAAGGCGTCCAGGGGTAACAGTCGGGCAACGTCCACCCCGCTGCCGACGCCCTGGAATTGCTCGCCGTCCCAGTAGCCTGTCGCCCAGCCGAGGGAGGGCATGGTCATGCACGTGGAGTTATGTACGTTGACGTGGCCGTCACTCTTGTGGGACTTTACGATTTCGTAGATGCGCCGCATCGCGGAGCGCGCGCTGAAGATGGGATAGGTCTGGGCGATACTGCCGTCAGTTCTGACATGCCCGCAGCCGTGTTCGGTATTGCAGCAGCCGAACGGGTATTCAGTCCCGTCCAGGTAGACGCCGTCGATGTCGAATTCATCCATCACCCTGGCCATACCGTCGATGAGGAGGTCCTGCCATGCGCTGTTGAGGCAGACTCGCCAAGCGGACTGTTCGGGCTGCGGCTGGTAGTGGAAGACGGGATACCCGCCTTTGGGCAGGATGAGTGCGTCTTTACCAACGGCCTGCCATTCGTCGATGATGTCCGAGATGAGGAAGCCGAAGTAGAGCAGGATCTGGAGGCCGCGATCCTGGCATGCTTTGACGATTTTCCTGACGGCGTCGGCATGTGGCGTCCGGGTATAGGCTTCGGCATCCGTCCAGTGTTCGAAAAGGATAACGGCGCGGACGCCCGATTCTACACATCTGTCCAACAGAGCGTCCGAGACGTTGAGGCGCGGGCTGAAGCCGGTTGTGGTTTGGCCGATACAGAAAACACGCTGATCCCAGGCGTCGTTCACGATGGGCTTGACCGGCGTGGCCTGCAGCCCGAAGGTATAACGGAGTTTATCGGTAACGACGCCCCCGGGCGTGAGCGGTTTCACGTCTTCGGTTCCGAAGCCCGTGAATTGCCCGCCCTCGTTGCTGCCGGGAACGAGTTTGATTGGTGTCGAGACGCAGTGGATGCGAAGCCGCACACGATTCTTCCGCCGGTCAATTTCGGTGACTTTCCGTGGATTGCGGATGTGAAAGCCCGCGTCCGATTCCGTAAACAACGAAATGCCGCGATCCTCGTCGCCAAGCCATATGTACGGGCGAAACCCCAGCTTGAGATGGCTTTCCGACAGCGCCCCGACGTTTCTGACCTCGCCCCAGCTTCCCGGAAAGTGGTACAGGTACTTGGCGTGGTTCTTGAGAACGGGCATTTCAACCGAAAGCGCGTCGAGGCGCAGGATGGTGCTGGCCGTGACGGACCAGTCTATTCGCGCCATGCCGTCGAAGTCGATCTCGGTTCTGGCAGTCACGGAAAGACCAGCGGGGGATTCAAAGCGGACATTGAAGACCACCTGGTCGCTCTCTGCCGAGATCAGTTCGAGATGGCCGCTGGTCCAGCGGGTTTTTTCGCCGTTTACTCGTGCGACCGGCCTCAAGGGGCCGGCGAGTAGCTGGCTGCCGGCGGAACTCACCCCCGAGGCGAAAGCGGTCGTTGAAAAGGTATACGTTCTGCCCCATGCGGTGATTTGCAGGCCGTTTTCCGTTTCCGATGTGTTTAGTGGCGTCCATGGCTTGGGTACCCGGCGGGAGATTCCGGCGCGGGACCCCAGCCAGGGGACGTCGCCCGGCCATTTGTCCTGAAGCGTCCGGGTGGCGAACCGGGTGCCGAACCGGTCGATAAACGTGGCTTTGAAGTCGCAGCAGCCCGAGGGAATATTTCGGGTGTCGAAGGCGACTTCCTCATGGCCTAGGTTTTTGATGACTCTGCGTTCCCGGGTTTCCCCTGAGCGCGTACTGTACAGGACGAGTTCAACTCTGCCGCCATGTGCGAGATGGGCTTCGCCGAGCAGGTGGACCCGGGCGTACACCTTGCGATATTCGTAACGTGTGTAAATCATCACGGTAACCGCACGGGCGGACGATTGGGTTGCGGACGAGGGCATGCATGGCTCCTTCCGGTGACTGACCGCGACGGGTGCGCCTTCCGGCGACGCCGGTTACATGAACCGAAGGCCGCGCTGGCCGCGCATCGCGCGCGAGGGCGCGGGTATGTATTGCCTGGCGGGCAGGCCGACGAGTTCGCCGTTTTTCAGCCAGTTGAGATCTTCGCCGTAGAGGTTTTTTACGAGGCGTTCTTTGAGTCTGTTCAGTGTGTCTGCGTGGCCGGTGTCGCCGGCGAGGTCTCGCGTTTCCCGCGGGTCGTTGGCGATGTCGAAAAGCTGGGCCTGGTTGCCCACGGGATAATAGATGAGTTTGAATCGCCCGTCGTGTATCATTCGCATGGCCGCGGATCCTTCGCCGTGTTCGCCGTAGAGTTCGTCGCGACGCCGGTCGCCGGCGAGGCTCTGCCGGTCGACGTGATCCGGTATGGGGATGCCCGCCAGGTCCAGCAAGGTGGGCATGATGTCCCCAAACTCGGCCAGACGGTCGTCCCGCGTTCCGCCGGGAAGACGAGAGTCGTCCTTCACTGGCATCATGACCAGCGGAATCTTGGCCGACATTTCGTAGAACGGCGTCATACACCACAGGCCGTGTTCGCCGACCATGTGACCGTGGTCGCTCGTGAAGACGACGATGGTGTTGTCCAGAAGCCCGCATTCCCGCAGGTATCCGATTACGATCCGGATCTGATGGTCGATATGGGTTAGCGTAGCGTAGTAGGCGCGCCGGGAAAATTCCCATTCGTGTTGTTTGGCGCGTGCCATCGCGAGGTTGTCGGGGTTGGTGAGTGTTTTGATATGGTAAGGCAGGTCATCGAAGTTTTCCGACCAGTTACCCGTGGCCGGTTCGTCGAGGGGCGCATCCCGGTAGAGTTCCATGTAGGCCTGCAGCGGCGTCATGGGCGGATGCGGCGCGGAAAAGGAGAGGTACCAGAAGCCGGGTTTTCGCGGATCCCTCCGGCGAATGGTTTTGCACATCTCTCTTGCCGCCCAATTGATCGGGTGGCAGTACTCGGGCAGGTGCCAGGCACGTGCGATGTAATCGTTCTGGGTCATGCCGCCCGCGTATTCCTGCCCTCCGTAACCCTGTTCTGCCAGGAAGAGTTCGTAATCATCGGCCATCCCGTCGGGAATATCATGATGAATGTGGCGGCCTTGCTCCTCCAAAAGGACGTCATCGAAGCCGACCCGGCGGCGTTGTGGGTACACGTGCAGTTTCCCCACGGCGTACGCCTGATAACCTGCATCGCGAAAGCATTGTGCGACGGTGGGTGGGTCGGGAAAGTCCACGCCTTCGGCATAGGAGCGCATTCCGTTCGCCCTCGGGCTCATGCCGGTCATCAGGGAGCGTCGGGCGGGTATGCAGGAGGGGCACGCGGAATAGGCATGGGTGTAGGTGACGCCACACCGGGCGAGGTGATCGATCGTCGGCGTCGTGACAACGGGGTGCCCCGCCTCGCCGGTCAGCATTCCGCTCCAGTGGTCCGTGCAGATCAGCAGCACATTGGGCTTGTCGGAACGAATGAATTCGGGCATACGCGACCTTTCGTTTGATGATTGGTTCGGATGAGCGCTTCGGCCGTTGCGTTGGGATCGTTCGCGGTCGGGTTTGCCTGCGAAACGTCGGCGTCGATATACGTCCAATCAGATTACCCGGAAGTAACTTCGTTCCCGATCGTCCAGGTACAATGGAACGCGCCGAAAGTCAGGGCGGCTCGCATCCTTGTACTCTGAACCGTTGTCCGTGTCGGCTTCTTATTTATTTTCGAATCTGTCCACGCGCAGGGGGCCAAGGTCAATCGCGGGAGTCTGGCCGGTGACCACCTGTGAGACCAGTCTGCCGGTGATGGGTCCCAGCGAGACCCCGATCATCGCATGTCCGGCGGCAACGGTAAGGTTCTTGTAGGTTCGGCTGCGGCCCAGAAACGGCAGACCGTCTGGAGTACAGGGCCGGAGGCCGCGCCAGGTTTCGATATGTTTCAGGTTGTTCGGGTTCAGGTCGGGCAGGTAACGAGGAACGGCATTGAGAATGGCTGCCACGCGCCGTTTATTGATGGAAAGGTCCATCCCGGCCAGTTCCAGGGTGCCGCCGAAGCGAAGCATGTCGCCCATGGGTGTAACGGCCACTTTGGATTCTGCGAGCGAGGCTGGAATCGTGGGGCACCGGTCCGGTCGTTCGAAGGTGACGCTGTAGCCCTTGGCCGGCTGGATGGGCAGTTTCAGGCCGAGTTCCGAGGCAATGGCGGGCGACCAGGCGCCGCCGGCGAGTACGACTTCATTCGCACTGAATTCGCCCCGCGTGGTGACGACCGATTGGATCCGGCGGTTCCTGCCCTGGAAGCCGATGACTTCGGTGGATGGGTGAATTCTGACGTTTGCACTGTTTCGGGTAATATGACGCGCGAGTTCCCTCACAAATTTCGCGGGAATGAGGTGGGCGTCCTGTGGATAGTACACGGCGCCCGCGGCGTGGTAGTTGGCCATCGGATCCAGTCTTCGCAGGTCGCCGGGATCGAGTATTTCCGTCTGGATTCCCTTTGCCGACAGAATGCCGGCTTCTTTGATGCCTCCGTCCAGCCCCTGTTCGGTCTTATAGACCATCAGGCCGCCTTTTTTCTCGAAACCGAAATCCAGGCCTTCGATGGCGGCGATTTCCGTGAAAAGCTGCACGCTCGTCAGGTTGAGATCCCTCAGGACCGCCAGGGACGGTTGCATGCGCGTCGGGGTACAGGCCGCTTGAAATTCCCACAGCCATTTGGCGAGTTCCAGGTCCAGACGGGGCTTGATGTAGAATGGGCTTTCAGGATCGAACATCCACTTGAGCGCTTTGCCGATAACGCCGGGGGCGGCGAGGGGAATGCTGTGGCTGGGGACAATCAGGCCCGCGTTGCCGTAGGAACTGCCCGCGCAGATATCGGTTTTGTCGACGAGGACAACGTCCTTTCCCGCTTCCGAGAGATAGTGCGCGGAACAAACGCCGATGGAGCCGCCGCCGATGATGAGGATGTCGGTTTTGGTTTTCATTGAATGGACCTTGCCGCGGGATCGGTCAAAGTCGACGGCGTGCCTGCGGGACGTCTGCGGTTGCCACATGTGCCGACCGCGAAGGCATCGTCGGGCCGCGGTCATTCGATGGTCATGACCCAAAGCGGATCAGTTTTGGGGATCCTTTCGGACTTCAACGCCCAGAGCCGCTTCCCAGACGTGGATCATTCCGCCTTTGTTCAGGTTTCCCAGACCCCTTTCCAGTGCTGCGCGAAAGGTATGGGCGGCGGCGGAGACCACAGGCAGTCTCACGCCCTCTCTTTCGAGTATCTCGACGATGGCGTCGATATCTTTGCGGGCGTTTGCCATCGGATAACCGGGTTCGAAATCCCGTTCGAGGATCAGAGGCGCGAAGGTGTCGAAACCGTAGCTCTGACCGCTGCCGGTGTTCACAGCGTCGCATATCTTTTCCGCGCTCAGGCCGAGTCTGACCGCGAGTGGAAGCATCTCGGCCAGCGCGGCGCAGGAGATGTTGAAGAGGGTGTTGTTAACGATCTTGGCAAGCTGGCCGTTACCGGATCCGCCCATGTAGAAAACGTACGAACCCATGGCATTCAGGAGCGGTTGGACGGCGCAAAAGGCATCTCTGTCGCCGCCCACCATCAGGGTAAGGGTTCCATCGGCCGCGCGGCTACTCATCCCGGAGCAGGGCGCATCCAGGAGATGAACGCCGAGATCACCCAGAATTCGTGAAGCCTCGCGCGTGAAATCGGGGTGTGTCGTGCCGCAATCGACGACGATGTGCCCGGCCTTCAGCAGAGGTTGAAGGCCTTTTTCTCCGAAGAGCACGGTTTCCACGGCCCTCGTATCGGGAAGCATCAGGATGATCCGTTCACATATACCGGCCATCCGGGGTATGTCCTCCGCGGGCTGTGCGCCGGACAACGCGATCCGGTCCAGCGGTTCCTTTCTCGTGTCGTAGGCGAGTAGCGGAAACCCCGCTTTCAACACATTGCGGGCCATTCCGCTTCCCATTTCGCCCAGGCCGATAAAGCCCACCGGCGATGGCGCGAGAGGTCGACTCATGTCGGGTTCCGGTTGGAAGACTCCAGGGTTCCTGGCGGCGGCTGTCGTCTGCGAAAACCGGCGGGTTTGAGCACGTCCGGCATCACCGGTCGGAGATCGGGCTGGGCGTGTGCGTATCCTTCTTCGACGATTGTCGACCCTGCGTCGAACGACAATGAAATCATCCGGACTTGAAAAGGAAATGTTCAGTTGGTGGTATGATTGACTAAAAGGTCGTCGAACCAACTTGTGCCTTGGCCGTCCTGGCGCAGGATGAGGTAGATGGCCCCGCTGTCCGGCGGAGCCGGTCCGAGGATCTCTACGCTCACCTGCGTCCAGTCATTGGTACCGGTGAGTTTTCGTGAGCAAATGTAGGGATATCTTTCCGGGTCGTTGAAGACGCCCCAGCGTACGGCCAGAAAGGCGCCCCGCCCCTGAACGTCCCGGGTCTTGATGTAAATAGTAATACGAAAGCCGGTCGAATGGGTCCAGCGTTCGGTCCAGGCGCCTTCGCTCTCGCGATCCATAATCCACTCGGTGGGGCCGTCTGTCAGTTTGCTGATTTTAAGGGAGAACGTGTCGGAGCGTCCGTGATCCTTACACCATTCCACGCCTTCGCCTTCAGGTAGCCAGGGCCAGGGGTCGGTGTTGCACGGGGTGGGTTTGTTGAGCAGCAAGCCACTGGAGAAACTGGTTTTGCGTTCGTAGAGCGGGAGTTCTTCGAAACCGTTGTACGAGACTTTGGGGACGGGCTCGGCTCGAGCCATCATTTGCTTCACCTTCCGGTCCGGACAAAGGTGGATGCGAAAGTGCGGACACAATGGCGCATAGAGTTCGTCGCGGGTATAGAGACCCGCGAAATGGACGTCGTATCCCCAGTTACACACACCCACCGAGGTACGTTCGGCGGTGTCGCCCATGAATTCGAAGGCGGGGTTGTTCCCGGGATCATAGGCCAGGACCAGGGCCCCGTCGCGCTTGAGCGGTCCTGGGCCGGGAATGCCGGTCGCCATGTGGTTGAGCGGCATCTGCCAGATGGCGCCGTCTCCGGTTTCGGCCAGGAGATGCGAGTATCGTTTTTTCCACATCCCGGAGAATTCGACGGTGGGTCCGGGGATGTCGTTGTACCAGGGGTCGCAATACTCGAAGTGGACGGTCTCTTCCCGGTCAAGTGCTTCCGGACTGTGGATATCCAGGTGGGCTTTGAAGTCGTAAACATACGATGCCAATTCGGCGTCGTATGTCAGCGAGAGCACACGGTGCGAGGTGGCCACGCCTCCCGGGTCCGCGGTGATCACCGTGAGAACGAGGCGGTCGGTTTCCTGGCCCGCGGCCCGGATGTCGATGAGATTCGTGGTGGCGAGGACCCGGTGCTGGAACACCCAGTACATCTGGACGCCGCACACAAGCGGGCGGCCCCCGGGGGCCAGCTTCAGGTCTCGCAGGTTGACCGGTTTGGCGTTTCCGTTGAAATAGCGCAGGTTCTGTTCAGGCTGTTCGATCACTTTGTCTTCGAGGCGCGCGATGGGCTCTTCGTGATCGTAAATCCATGTCTCGCCGGCGCAGACACCGCCATGGGTACGGAACGTGAAGACACTATTGTGAGACATGGAATGCTCCTCCGTGGCGTGGCCGGCTGACGGGCGTTATGATAGTTGGGTCAGAATCCCAAGTCAACCCCTATCGGCAGGGCCGCAGGCTGACAGTCCGTTGATAGAGTCGCTCTGCAGGCGAGGTAGAGTGTCCCGTCCCAGAAATATGTCACCATTCATCCGACGATTCATCCCGACTCGCTGCGTTGCCATCGCTCGCCGACCTTACGCAGGTCGCCTCGCTCAGGCGCCTTGCCAGCCGGGCGACTCATCGGCCGAATTTAGGCAACCTATTTCCGGAACAGAACACTTGCCATCGTGCCCGAAGACAAGGCGCGCGACCGAGTCGAATCGGTGGATTCGAGGAGGGAGCGCAACGCAGTAATTCGGCCACGAGAGCCGGCCGCAGCCCGGATGGGCTTTTTCAACGGGCTGTCAAGATGCGTCCGGCAATAAAACCGTTGATCATCGGGCGGGGCCCGCGTATCTTGTCGCATTCTACTTTGCGTGAATCCGACCGGAACAAGGAGGTTTGCATGAGGGGCGGCGGGCAGTTGGTGACGCCGGAGCAGGTGAGGAACGCCCGGCGAAATGTGTCGCGGTTCGATTGGGCGGCTGCCCGGCGGGATGCTGCCGTGGCGCAGGTGCAACGATGGGCGCGTCTTGACGACGACAAGCTTTGGGCGATGGTGACCGGCCAGACGATCGGGCGGAGCACGAATGCGAGCGTCGAAAAGGGTTGCCCGCAGTGCGGCAGTGAGATCTACCGGTATGGAGGACACTTCAGCGTGGATGTAATCGCGGATCCGTGGAAAATCATGTGTCCCTCGTGTAAAGGGCGCTTTCCGACCAACGATTTCGAGGCATTTTACCGAAGTGGAATCGGCGAAGACGGGCTATTCCACCCTGATCGTGCAGATAGGACGCTTCTCTTTAACGCCAACCATCCGGATCCTGAAGATGCGAAGCACATGTTCGCAGTAGACGACGGGATGGGATGGAGGGACGAGGCAGGAGAGTCGTTCAAACTGGTGGGGGTTTACGCACACTATGGGATCTGGTCGGAGATCAATTCGGCCTGCAGGGCGTTCGGGGAGGCGTTTCTGCTGACGGGAGACCGCATTTATGCCCACAAGGCGGGGGTGCTGCTTGCCCGGATCGCGGACGTTTACCCCGGGATGGACTGGTCGTTCTGGGCCCGGCAGGGTTTCTTCAATTCCGACGGACTGAGCGGCCGGGGTCGGATTTACGGTCGAATCTGGGAGCCCGGCCTGCTGAAGGCGTTTGCCGAGTGCTTCGATCTGGTGCGTGCGGCCTGGAAGGACGAAGACGCGCTGTTTCAATTTCTTGGAGCGAAACAGCTGCAATATGGCCTGGTCGAACAGGACACAGCGGATGCGTTGTGCGCTCATTTTGAAAACCATGTCTTGCGTGAAGGAGTCGAGGCCATCCTGCAGGGTGACATTCACCATAACGAGCCAGGCGATCAGGCCACCATGGCCTTATTGGCCGTCGCACTGAACGACGATCGTACGGATGAAAGGTTGGATTGGATCTTTCGGGAGGGATTCCTGATGGGCCGGCAGCCCACCGGAGGACACATTCCTCTGCTTTTCGCCCGTGAGATTGATCGGGATGGTGTGGGTTCGGAGGGCGCGCCGGGATATAGTCTCGGATGGCTGAGGTGGCCGCTCGGGATGCGGTCGCTGGAGATGATTCTTGGGTCACGGCCGTCGTATACGCGCCACAGGATTGGCGTTTTCGCCCGATACCGCCAGATGTACCTGGCGTTTATGCGGTTGACGGCGCTGAATCGCTATGTCCCCTCCATTGGAGACAGCGGCAGTACAGGCAGTCCCGGATTGGCCGGCGTGGATATGGAGCAGTGTCTATACGGGTTTGAGATGTTCGGCGACACCGAACTGGCGCAGGCGATAAGCCACCTGGCGGAGGGCGATCTATCAAAGGTGCACGGAGCGATTACGGACCCGGACCCGGAGGGGATACGGGCCCAAATCGCGGCGCTGGTCGACAGGCACGGTCCGCTCCGATTGTCTTCAGACGTGATGACGGGATATGGCCTGGCCATGCTGCGCGACGGCCAGGGGGAATTCGAACGGACGCTGTGGCTATATTATGGGCGCAACATGGGCCATGGGCACGCGGATCGCCTCAATCTGGGCCTTTACGCCTTCGGCCTGGACTTGTTACCGGACCTTGGTTATCCCGAACACGCCCGCGTTTGGCCCAAACGGTCGGGCTGGACAAATCACACGGTTTCGCACAACACGGTATTGGTGGATCGAAGCCCGCAGAAAGGCACCTATTCCGGAAAGGTCGATTTTGTCGGAATGACAGACAATGTTCAGGTCGTCTCCGTGTCGTCCACGGATGTATATCCGCAGTGTTCGGCCTACGGGCGGCGGAGCGTTCTGGTTCGGGTGTCGGAACGGGATTTCTATGTCGCCGATCTCTTCCGCGTGTCCGGCGGGGGTTCACACCATTTTATGTTTCATGCGGCAGAGGGTGAAGTGGAGACGGCGGGAATGGTCTTGCAGCCGCAAGCCCGCGGGACCTACGCAGGGGAGGATGTCGGTTTCGGCGAGTTCTACGACGGGACGGTCGTGGATTTATCCGGATATAAGGGAAGCGGCTTCCAGTATCTCTACGATGTTCGGCGTTGCCCTGCGCCCGATAGCGTTGTATCGGTGGACTGGAGGGTGAAAGATACCTGGAAGGTCCGGGCCCATTCCCGTGCCGCAGGCGCGCCGTTGAAGACCGATGTACACTTGCGGTGGAGTCTGTTCGATCCGCCCGGCGAAGTGGCCGTGTGCCACGGGGATCCGCCACAGAACAAACCGGGAAACCCGCGGCGATTGACCTACGGGGTGGCCTCGCACGAGGGGGGCGGCGGGCTTGATTCCACGTTTCTGAGTCTGATCGAAGCCTATGACGGCTGCCGTGTTGTCCGTTCCGCCGAAGAGGTCGATATATCCGGGCCCGGCAGGTCACTGAGGGTTCAACTGCCTGGTGGCCGTGTCGATACGTTGATTTTCGGCGACGGTGTTTCTTGCGTACAGGTGGACGGACGAATCATGTTTGACGGGCATTTGGGTGTCTATTCGGAGGTGGACGGCAAAGCCCGTTGGGCCGTACTGGTGGGGGGCACGGTACTGGGCACCCGGGAACGATCCATTCGGAAGCCGTCAGGGGTGTGGCGGGGCAGGGTGGAAGCGTGCGAGCCGGGCCGAATCTGGACCTCCGCGGAGCCGCCTGCGGATCCGCTGAACGGCGGATTCATTTCCATCGACAACGATAACGAACGCGATTCGACTTATCGGATTCACGAGATCCGCCGGGAGGCGGGCGGAACGCTGATCGACCTGGGGAACGTGGATTTCGTAAGGGGAATGGTCGACGACATGGACTATTCGAAGGGGTTTGTTTACGACTTTGAGGTGGGGCGGCAATTTCGCGTCGTGCGGACGTACGAAACCAGATGGTAGTGCCCTGATGCCCTTGAATCCGGGTGGGCGCGAAAGGTGGTCGCCGGATCGGGACCGGCCGGCTATCGGTGCCCGATGTTTCCGGTTCATCGGTCGGATTATCCGATCCCGCTTTGGCCAACTTAAGCAAAAACGGAGTTGCGGAGACCGACGTTATGGCGGAATGGCGGGACGATGCCGGCCTTTTTGAGCTGATGGAGCGCGAACTGTTCACCGCCGTGGTGGGCGACGTGATGGATGAGGTGGGTCTGGTCAGGCAGTTTCTGCCACCGGCGATTCAGCCACTGCGGGAAGATATGGTCGTCACGGGCCGGGCGATGCCGGTCCTGGAGGCCGATAACGCGGACCGGTCAATCCGTTCCGCGGACGGCGACCGGCCGTTCGGCTTGAAGTTCGAGGCGCTCGATGATCTGGCCGCGAACGAAGTCTATATATGTACAGGGGCATCGCCCACCTATGCGCTCTGGGGTGAGCTGATGAGTACGAGGGCGATGAAGCTGGGCGCCGCTGGCGCCGTTCTGGACGGATTCAGCCGCGACACTCGGGGAATACTGGAATTGAATTTCCCGACGTTCTGCGCCGGTCGATATGCGCAGGACCAGCGAATCCGGGGGCGCGTGGTCGACTACCGATGTGCGCTCACATTTTCAAACGGAGCCGCGGTGTCTCCGGGTGACATCGTGTTCGGAGATCTGGATGGCGTGGTGATTGTCCCTAAAGACGCCGAGACTGACGTCATTAACCGGGCGTTGGATAAAGTTCGGGGAGAGAACCGGGTTAGGCAGGCGATTGAAGGCGGGACGTCCGCGCGAGAGGCGTTTGACCGGTATGGGATCATGTAGGTCCCGGTCTTTTTTTGGGGCAGGTCCCGGGAGGGATATGGCGTGAATGTCGTTCCCGTGGAATTCGTACGGGTGATGCCGGAGGACATGCGGGCTTTTGTGTTCGACATGTATCGGCGGGTGGATATGTCCGAAGACCGGGCGCGGCTGATGGCCGAACTGCTTGTGGGTACCGATATACGGGGCGTGTTCAGTCACGGGACGCGACAGTCCGCGCGCTACCTGCGTCTCCTGCGCGACGGCGACCTGAATCCCAACCCGGATGTATCCGTTGTGCATCAGACCTCAACGACGGGTACGATCGATGGGGACGGAGGGTTGGGTCATTTTGCTTCGTGGCGCGCGGCCCACCTCGCCGTGGAGAAGGCCAGGGCTTCGGGACTGGCAGCGGTGGCGACCCGCAATCATCACCATTTTGGCGCGGCCGGCAAATATTCCCGGGTAATATCCGGCGCCGGCATGGCCGGATTTGTCGTGTCGTCGCACGTCCGGCGTCTGCCGTCAACGCAAGGAATCATGTCCGCCAACGGCGCATCGCCGATGAGTTTCGCAATTCCATCGGGCAGGGAGCATCCGCTGGTTCTGGACATGTCAACGGGTGTCGCGTTGGCCGGGAACGCGGAATTCGAGACGATCTTCCATCGCATGCCCTCCTCGTTTTTCAAGAGTCTCGGTCTGGGTGCGGTCTGTCACGCGCTGGGAGGTCTGCTGGCGGGGATACAGACGGCGGAGGAGGCGCAGCCGGAGTGGCCGGCGGTAAACCAGGGATCGTTTATTCTGGCTGTGGATATTTCCGGTTTTGCGCCGCCGGAAGCGTTTCGTCGGCAGATGGATGACTTTATAGCCGCCGTGCGAGGACTTCAACCGTTTCCGGGCGAGGACCGCGCGCTGCTTCCGGGGGCCCTGGAATGGGAACGGGAGCGTACCTGGGTTATTGAGGGGATTCCGATCGGGCCCGATCACCAGAGGGACCTGGAAAAGGTTGCGGCGGAACTGGGCGTACAGACACCGTTCTAGTGTTCTGTCCCGAAAATAGATTGCCGAAATTCGGCCGCCGAGCGAAGGCAACGCAGCGAGACGGGATGAATCGGCGGATGAATGGTAACATATTTCTGGGACGGGACACTGGACCTCGCCCGCAGAGCAACTTTATCAACGGACTGTTAAGGGTCATGCCAGAGGGAATCGTATCGTCGACAGGGATAACGCGTGCCCCGATGCTCCCGGAGCACACGGTGAGTTGCTACCTGTAAGTCCGGAAGAGATCCGGTCTGCCGGGACTCTCTGCTGTCACACGCTGGAAGGAAATATGAAAGTCAAGTTTGCGCAATACGGTATCCTGCATTCGCACGCCGCGGGCAAGGCGGCAGTATTGAAGGCCAATCCGGACGTGTCTTTCTGCGGCGTGTATGAGCTGGACCCGTCCGTGCGGGCGGCGCGAGGCGCAGTCGAGGCGTACGACGGTGTCAACTGGTTCGAGGCCAAGGAAGACATGCTCGACGACGCGTCCATCGCGGCTATCGCGGTGGAAGGCGCGATAGCGCAGAATCTGGAATTCGCCCGCGAAGCGCTGGAGCGAGGCAAACATGTCTGGCTGGACAAGCCGGCGGGGGATGACTGGGAGAAATTTCAGGCTCTGGTCGCCATGGCCAGGGAAAAGGGCCTGCTGTTGCAGCTCGGGTATATGTTCCGGTACAACGCCGGATTTCGATTTATCCTGGACTGGGCCAAATCCGGCAGGCTCGGGGACGTTTTTTCCGTTCGGGGCCGGATGTCCACGTGGGTTGACGACGACAGACGTGAGGGATTGGCCGTACATAAGGGCGGCATTCTGTTTGAGTTGCTATGCCATCTGATGGATATCGTCGTTGCGGTGTTGGGACGGCCGGACAGGGTAACGTCGTTCCTGAGGAACGAACGTGGAACCGTGCCGGCATTCAGGGATAATACCGCGGCGATTTTTGAATATGAAAACGCGTTGGCGATCGTCGAGTCTTCCGCATTGGAGGTGTCCGCCTTTCCGTCGCGGCGGTTCGAAGTGTACGGCACGCGAGGGAGCATCGTAATGGAGCCGCTCGAGCCGGACCCGGAGGTACGCCTCTGTCTGGACGAGGCTCGCGACGGCTTCAACAAGGGATGGCAGACGGTGCCCGTTGAGGTCGAACCGAGGTACGTCGGGAGTTTGCGGTCTATGGTCGCGGAGATCAGAGGCCGGAAACCGACGGTCCGGTCTCTGGATCATGAATTGATCGTGCAGGAAACGGTTCTTCGAGCCGCGGGTGTTCTATAGGCTGTAGCTTCAAGCCGTACAGGCGCGAAGACCGCTGGGGGTTTTAAAACAGCTTCCAAGGAGAATTCCCATGGGTTTGTTGCGGCATCTGGCGCTAAGATGCGCCGATATGGAACTGTCCAGGCGGTTTTACGAAGAGGTGATCGGCTGGCGTTTTGTTTCGCTCCGCCCGCGTGGCGATGCCCTGGATATGACCGACGGAACGAATAACATCACGTTGATCCAGCAGCCGGAGGACTCGAATCGACCGCTGCTCGCGGAGGGAGACGAATATATCCATTTCGGCGTGATCGTCGAGGATCTGGACGCGACCTGGGCCCGTGTACTGGCCTGGGGAGCGGAGGTCGTGCGGGAGAACGTGAAAGAGCGCAACCCGGTCGATCCGCGTGTGCGTCCGCCTGTCTCGTTCAAGGTGCTGGATCCCGACGGAAATATCGTAGACATCACCTGTAACAGGAGCGAGTGGGTCGGGGCCGATGTGGAATAGGGTCTACCACCGCCTGAACGAGGCGGCCTAAAAGACGACGCCAAGGATTTCGTCCCGTAACCCGCCGGTTACAGGCGGTTCGAAATCGGGTCCGGGTATGGCCGGATCGGAATTTTCCGCGTCAGGAAGGAAATCGCACGCATGGTCCTGATTACCGGGGTGCCAGGTTGGCTGGGCACCCGTCTGGTTGATACCATCATCAATGGCCTACCTGAGTTGCCGGCACTTACGGAACCGTATGCGGAACGTCGCATACGTTGTTTTGTATTTAACGGCGTCAACGCAGAGGAGCTTCGCGGTTTTTCCCGGGAGGTCGCCGTGGTGGAAGGAGATGTGCGCGACCTGGCGTCCATGGAGCCGTTTTTTAGAGGGGGAGAGGGAGCAACCCTTTTTCATCTGGTTGGCGTCATTCATCCGAGGCGAGTCAGGGATTTTTATGACGTGAATACGGGCGGCGCACGCAATATTGTCAACTGTGCCGTCAAATACGGAGTGAAGCGGTTGGTGATGATTTCGTCCAACAGTCCGGCAGGCTATCACACGGACAACGGACGCCTGTTTGACGAGAATTCGCCGAATCGGCCATACATGAGTTACGGCAAGTCGAAAAAACTGGCCGAAGATATCGTCAATGCGGCGCATGAGTCGGGCGAACTTGAAACCACGATTCTGCGTCCGTGCTGGTTTTATGGCCCCGGCCAACCGCCGCGGCAGACGCGATTTTTCAAAATGGTCCAGAATGGGCGCGTACCTGTGGTTGGCGGAGGAGAGAATAAACGGTCGATGTCGTACATAGACAGTCTTTGCCAGGCCATTCTACTTGCCGGCCAGATTGAGAAAGCAAACGGACAGACCTACTGGATTGCAGATCGAACACCTTACTCGATGAACGAAACGGTTGACACCATCGAAAGCCTTCTGGAGCATGAATTCAACCTGCCTGTCGCACACAAGCGGTTGAGATTGCCCGCAATAGCCAGTGAATTTGCTTTAGCCTGCGACTGGATGATCCAGCGCGCCGGACTATACTGCCAGGAGGTGCATGTACTTTCTGAGATGAACAAGACCATTGCGTGTTCGATCGACAAAGCCGAACGGGAACTCGGCTATTGTCCTCGGATCGGCCTGGAGGAGGGCATGAGGCGGTCCATCAGGTGGTGTATCGACCGGGGATTCTTTCCGTGACACAAAGGCCTCTGGTTGTTGTACCGGAAGGTCTGGCCAAAGACGTCCGAGGAAAGACCCTGCCCGAGCCCAGTTTTGTTTTTCGTCAGGTATTGGACTATACCTCGACAATTGCCACTTCGGATACTGTCGTGTATCTGGCGCCGGCGAATCGGTTTCGCGGCGAAGTCTATGAGCAGGAGGCTGGATACGCGTATCTGAAAGCCAGGACGAATTGCGCGCAGATTCACTGTCCCGTCTATCGGGCGCCGGACTATGTTGATACCTTTGGCAATGCGCTTCTATTGAGAAGATACCTTCTCGACCGGAAGCGATGGCCGCTGGGTCCTGTCGAACTGATCTGCGCCAATATTCACTCTTACAGGGCGCGTTATTGTTTTGCCAGGTTGGGCTACAGAATTGCACGGGTCCACCGGGTTCCCTACAGGGTTTTTCCCAACGAGCGTATTGTCGACCGCCTCTGGTACTATCGGGTTAAACCCTTGCATCTGGTCTATGAAATTGTGGCGCTGGCGCGCGAGGTCGTTCGCGGCGTCGGAGCAGGCAGGTCTTCCGCATGGCAATGCATCTGGTAACGGGCGGATCGGGTTTTCTGGGAAGCCATTTCGTTCGAAGGCTGCACGCCAGGGGCGAGGACGTTCGGGTTCTGGATGTCATCGATTCGCCGGACCGTCCGCGCGGCACGGAGTTCGTGACGTGCGATATTCGCGATCGCCGCGGCGTGCAGGACGCGATGAAGGGGGTGCAATTTGTGCACCATAACGTCGCGCTGGTGCCTCTGGCGAAAGCGGGCTCGGAATTCTGGAACGTCAACGTCGGTGGCACGAGGATCGCCGCGCACGCCGCCTTTGACGCCGGTGTCAGGCTATTCATTCACATGTCGTCCTCGGCGGTATTCGGCGTGCCTGGAGCCTGTCCGATTACCAGTAAGACCCCGGCGGCGCCTGTCGAGATTTACGGTCGGGCCAAGCTCGCCGCGGAGCAGCAGGTTCTGAGAGCCGCCCGGAAAGGACTTCCCAGTCTGATCCTTCGCCCGCGAACCATTCTGGGGCCAGGCAGGTTGGGCATTTTTCAGATCCTGTTCGAATGGATTCGCGACGACCGGAATATCTACGTCATTGGCAACGGTGACAATCGGTTCCAGTTTGTTCACGTCGACGACCTGGTGACGGCCGCGCTGCTGGGCGCAGAGAGAGAGACGCGGGGCGTGTTCAATATCGGTGCCGACAGGTATTCGACGCTGCGCGACGATTTGGACGCAACGATCAGGCATGCTGGCAGCAAGACGAAAATTGTGGGATTGCCGGTCCAATTGACCGTGTCGGTATTGAAGGTCCTGGATGTCCTGAAAATCTGTCCGCTTGCGCCCTGGCACTACCTGACCTACCACAAGCCATTCTATTTCGACCTTTCAGAGCCGATGGAACAGCTTGGCTGGAAACCCGGGTACGGCAACGTGGAGATGATGATCCAGGCTTACGATTGGTATATAAGGCATGGATCTCGGACAAGCGAATCGGGCGCGAGGTCCATTCACCGGGATCCGGTGAAACAGGGCGTGCTTCGACTGCTCAAGTGGTTGTCCTGAGAAAACCGGTGCCAGACACATGGAATCCTGGCGGAGCAGCGCGAGCGCGGAATCCGGGAACTCAGGGATGGATTCGGTTCGGACCCACGTGGGGTCACCCCTCTATTGGCCTCGTTTCCCGCGCGATCCGCAAGAATCGTCGGACTGTTCACCGGCGCGGCAATTTACGGTGTAGGGAGGCGTCCTGGTGAACCGGATGCGGTTACTGGTACTGGCTTTTCTTTTCCCTGGCGGGGTGTGGGCGGCCACGTTGAGCGGATTCGTGACAGACGGTACCAGCGGGGAGTCGCTTCCCTATTCGAATGTGGTTTTGAGAGGAGGCGCGTCGCCGCTGGGCGCGTTGAGCAACGTGGACGGGTATTACGCGGTCCAGCATATTCCTCCCGGCGAATATACAATCGTCGTCTCCTACATCGGATACCGAAGTTACGCGGATACGGTTCGTTTTTCCGGGGCCGAGTTGCTGGAGTTGAGTGTGCAGTTGATCCCCGAGCCGATTTTATCCCGCGAGATTGTGGTTGAAGCGGACCCGTACGAGACAGAGCGAAATGTACAGACGGGTTTTGTGACGCTGGAGACGGCGCAGTTGCAGGAGTTGCCCGCCGTTGGCGAAACGGATCTGCTGCGCAGCCTTCAGTTGCTGCCTGGAATACAGGCGGCTTCGGATATCAGCAGCGGGTTGTATATCCGGGGCGGCGGACCGGACCAGACGTTGATCCTGCTGGATCAGATCCCGCTGTACAATCCGACGCACGCGTTCGGTTTTTTCTCTACGTTCAATCCCGACGCCATTAAGGATATGAGCCTGCACAAAGGCGCCTATCCGGCCCAATACGGCGGGCGGCTCGGTTCCGTTCTGGATGTGCGCAACCGCGATGGCAACCGGAAGGGATTCGAGGGAACGGGGGGAATCAGCCTGATTTCCGCGCGAATGACCCTGGAGGGGCCGGCGGGCAACGGTTCCTGGATGGTCTCCGGCCGGCGGACGTACCTGGAACCGGTTCTTTCGCTGATAAGGGACGAGGACACCGATGTACCGTACTATTATTTCTACGATACCAATGCAAAGTTCAATCATGATTTCGGTGAGGGCGACAAGCTGATGTTCAGCGGATATTTCGGACGTGACGACTTGAAAATCGACCTGGAGGACGGGAGTTTCTTCAACGTACGGTGGGGCAATACGGCCTTCACCGGCCGATGGACCCATGTGTTTTCGCCCGCGATTTTCGGAAATCTTGTGGTCTCGGGAAGCAAATATGAAAGTAATACGGAAGTACGTGTGATCGAGACCCCCATTCGGTTTTCCAACGGGATTCGGGATGTCACGATCAAGGGTGATCTGGACTTTTTCGCGAGCAGCCGTCATTCGTTGAATTCCGGGTTTCTGGCCACCTGGCTCGACTTCGCGTTCATACAGAGTTTCAATCAGGTCGATCAATTGGATATCCGTGAGAAGCCGTTTCTGTTTTCGGCATATGCTCAGGATCTGTGGCACCCACGCCCGGAGACCAGCGTCCGGATGGGCGCGCGCGCGAACTATTTCAGTGAAGGAAACAGGTTTCACGCCGAGCCTCGCATTGCCCTTAGCCATGGCTTTACGCCAACGTTGAGACTGAAGTGGGGCGGCGGGTCGTACAGACAGTACATCCAGCTGGTGACGACCGAGGCTTTCAGTGGCGGCGATTTCTGGGTCCCTCTCGACAATACCGTGGAGCCTGGCCGCTCCTGGCAGGGAGTAGCGGGCGCGGAATGGGAACCGTCGAAGCGGTATCAGCTCACGTTGGAAGGATACTATACGGACTTCGCGAACCTGGTGCTGATCGACAACAACGTGGCCGTCGGCTCTGAAGGAGGGACCTCCGAAGACGCGTTTCTGAGCGGCGGAACGGGAGTCGCTACCGGCGTTGAGTTCTTTCTGCAGAGGCGCACGGGGTCGGTTACCGGCTGGTTCGGATATACGCTGGGCTGGACGCGCCGGCGATTTGCGGAGTTGAACGGCGGGAAACGGTTCCCGCCCAAATACGACCGGCGGCACGACCTTTCTTTTGTGAGCAACTGGCGGCTGGGCAGGTGGACCTTTGGAGCCAATCTGTTGTACGCGACGGGACAGGCGTTTACGCCAGCCTCGGCGGTATACAGGTTGAGGCAGCCCGCCGAGTCCGAGGCGAGAACCGGGAACTATGCGCTGCCGGCGGACCGGAACAGCGCGCGGTTGTTGCCGTACCACAGGCTGGACCTGAGCGTCAAGCGTGGAATCCGTCTTTTCGGAGCGAACGCGGAGGCGTACCTTCAGGTGTTTAACGTCTATAGCCGCCGCAACGAATGGTTTGTGCAATTCGATCCGGATTCTATTCAAACGGATCCCGAGGTCGTGAAGATGTTGCCAATCGTACCGACCGTGGGGATCAATTATACCTTCTGACACCCTAATGGATTTGTTGCCGCCGGACTCACCGTCGATGCGCCCTTCGTGGCGCCCGGCGTTCCTTCCGGTGTCCCGGCGCGGGGGATGCGTGCAATGAATTTGCGGATCGCGGCCTGTGAACTCGCGGCTGTCGCATGCTGCTTGCTGACATCGGCCTGTCAGGCCGATCGGACGCCCGAATCATTGTTCGGTCCGAACGGGTCGGGCGAACTCGTGCTTGACGGGCTGCTGATCGTGGGGCGACCGCTTCCCCCGGTTTTCGTGACACAGACGGTGGCTTCAGTCGACCGCGACAGGCCGAAGAATGCCGTGGTGCCGGATGCCGCCGTGGAAATACGGCAGGCGGACCGTGTCTTTCGGTACGTGCGGGATCCTGATGCAAATCCGTTTCAGTTTTCGCCTCCCGCCAATTCGCCGGTTGTAGCCCCTGAAACGAAGTATGTAATGGTCGTTACGGCGAACGGCAGGATGGCGCGGGCGACGACGATCACTCCCGGTCCGTTCCGAGTGCGGGAGGGCGTTGTTCTGGATGAGAAGACTGAAGAGGTGCAGCGGAGACTGAAGACGTTTGCGGACGTGGAGGATGGGGTTTTTCTTGCGCCGGAGAACAGGGTCGTTTACAAGACGGGGTTTCTGGAAGCCAGGTTCGACCCTATCGAAGTCCCGGGCTATCAGGTCGGTATTGTGAGTCTGGACCCGGATGCCGACGCGCTGGACCGCGGGCCGTTCGACGACGCCCCGGTCCGAACGGGCAGCTCACCGGCGTTGGAGTCGACGGACGGTACAGTCAGGCTGCCCTGGTTCGCGATCTATTTTTCGGGGCGACACCTGATGCGGATTTACGCGGTGGACAGGAACTGGTACGACTATGTGCGCTCGGGACCCGGTGCGCAGGAGGGGTGGTTCGGGGGGCTCGCGGGCGATAATTTCAGACGGCCCCTCTTCCACGTTGAGGGGGGAATCGGACTGTTTGGTTCCGCTTCCGTGGATTCCCTCGGGTTCGTGGTGGTCGACGAACCGTGAAGGGCGGTCCTGCAATCAGATATCGACCGGGCTCGGCGGCACCCCCGCCGGGCTCTTTTATTCTTACTACGGCAGCGGTCGACCGAAAGACTTCGCGAATTCAATAAAATCGGTGAAGTCAACCAGGTTGTTTCCGTTCAGATCGTAGGTTGAATCATCCGTGTTGAACGCCCTGGCAAAGGCGATGAAATCGCTGAAATCGACGCTACCGTCGCCATTGAAATCGGTGTGGGGATTGGCGTATACGACGTCAGGGGGCGGACGCTCCTCCAGGATTGGAAGGGTCTGGTTGGGCTCAACCTCCCTGATCGTCTGGACAATGCCACTGGGCCAGCGGATGTTGATGGAGTCAATCACGGCGCTGGTGCCGATGCCGAACGTCGGCCAGAGGCTGTGCTGTGAGAAACTGCTTCCGCCGCTGGCAACGTCGCGAATCTGGGTCTTGCCGCCCGCGGTCAGCAGGATCCTGGCGCCGATGGCCGACCGGTTGCTTTCGGTGCCTTCCAATTTGAGACGGATCCAGTTGTTGTCGTCGAATTTTTCCGTAAACAGCATCGGATAACCGGTTCGGAAATCCGTTCCGGCATTTGTAACGAAAATATCGACGTGGCCGTCGTTGTTGACGTCGCCGGTCGCAACGCCAACCGCGATGGTTGGAATGCCGGAACCGTCAACGGTCTGCAGACCGTAGCGCGCCGTGGAATCTTTGAACGCCCCGGCCCCGTCGTTAATCAACAGGTGGCCCGGGTTGTAATATGCCAGGAGCATGTTGAAGTTGCCCACGTAGTACAGGTCCAGGTCGCCGTCGTTGTCGAAATCCGTGAAAACCGTTCCCCAGCCGAATTCCAATTTGGCCAGGCTGCGTTCCCCGGTAACTTTTAATTCTTCGGCAATGTTGGTGAATACACCCTGGTCGTTGCGGAAGAATCCGTGCAGATCGTATTCCTGGTGACCCTTCTTGTCCACGAAGGAGCCGCCGACGTTGGTGGCGAATAAGTCGAAGTCGCCGTCCAGATCGTAATCTCCGAACGCAAGCCCCATCCAGCTTCCCGTGATTCCGAGGCGGGCTTCCCTGGTGACGTCCGTGAACCTCAGGTTCCCCTCGTTCCTGTGGAGCAGGATGGGAGACCAATCCACGTCCAGAGAAATACCCTGGTCGTTGGCGGTGAACAGGTCCGGGTCTCCGTCGTCGTCATAGTCGCAGAAGCGCACGGACCACGTGTACGTCGCCGCGGTGCCGGTTTCATCGGTAATGTCTGTAAAAGTGAGATCGCCATTGTTGAGATAGAGTTCACCTGTACCCACGCGTCTGTTTATCTCCACGCCACTCTCGCCGCCGGCGCCGCCCACGTAAATGTCCACGTACCCGTCGTTGTCGACGTCGGCAAACGCAACGGTGGATGAGAAGTAACGGGAGACGATGCCCGCGGATTCCGTGATGTCGTCAAACGTCCCGTCGCCGTTGTTCAGGAAGAGATAATTCCGTCCGTCGGTGGCCGCGAACAGATCCGGGTCGCCGTCGTTGTCGATATCGGCGCTCGCCACGCCGTGGGTTGCTACCTTCACAGCAGCCACCCCCGCCTCCCTGGCGACGTCCCTGAAATTACCGTTCCCGTCGTTTTCGAGCAGGTAGTTGCGGTACCCATGACCGTTTGCAACGTAGACGTCCAGGTCGCCGTCGTTGTCGTAATCGAACATTGCGGCGCCAGGCAGTCCGCACATTCGGCAATTTGGGAATACTTCGTGAGGGAAACTCGTAAGGAGCGGGTCGTCCTGCGCGGCGGCGGCAGTACATAACAACGAGGCAACAACAAGTGAAAACAAACCGCACTTTGTCATGGGCAGAACCTCCACAGAGATTACTCGGCATTGTTTAGCGGAAAAATAACGCAGAAACGAGGGGTTCTGTCAAGGAAGGAATGGATTTTGAGCGTTGAGGCTCAAGACCAGCCGTGTACGCCGTGGCCGCCGCCGGGAAACCAGATCAGATCAACCAGAAACGAGACCAGAACACCGGTGGCCCGGCCGACAATGATTCCGAAGAAGAGAGGACGGAAATAGCGATACAGCTGTACCCCGCCCACGCGCATGACCATGGCCTTGAAAAGCCAGACGATGAGAATGGCGGTGATTTCGTGCAGGAGGCTGGTAGTGGTGACGATGAAGCCCACGGGATGCAGCGGCCACCACGGCAGGCGGTAGCGCAGAAGCGTGAGGACCGCCATGAGGATGCCGCCGAAGGCGAATAGCACGACGCGTTCCCAGGAGGCCGGTTCGGGCGATTTGATATTCGAAACAATGCCGTCGTAGAGGCTGGGCGCGTAGCGGGTGAACGGGTACTCCGTGAAGTTGAATGCGCCGAACTTATATCCGAGGTAGAGCACGATCCAGATGTTTACGGCCAGAGCGGTAAGCAGTCCGGCGAGGACGGCCCAGAACAGGACGCGACGTTTTCCTCCGACGCGGTCGATGGCTTTCGCCCCCTGGGAGAGAGCGGGCATGAAATACATCCATCGCAGCGCGTGTGAAGTGGCCGAAGCGGTAAGGACCCGAGCGGAAAGGGTCTCGGTTCCCAGTATCTGGTAACCCATGTCCAGGGGGCTGTTCGGAAGGCCCAGGTACAGGGTGCCGGACTCACAGACGAACCGCGCCAGGGCGATGTAGATGATGATCGACGCCGGAACGGTGATGGCCATCAGTGCCAGTTCGATCCCCGCCTGGTGCAACCACGCAACAATGTAGAGGTTGCCCAGAATGAACCCGATGACCGCGGTCCGGTAGGAGAGGATTTCATCGGAATCGTCCACCCGTGGGTCATTGAAGAAGGCCTTGCGAAAAACGTCCATTAAATGATGTCGTCCCGCCCAGAATCCCCAGGCGACAAACACGAAGAGAGCCCCCAGGCATTGCCACTGGACAAGCGGATCACCCCATCCACCGCCGGATTTGTGCATGCGGCCGAATTGGAAGCCGGTCTTTCGAATCAGGGCGATCTCGGACATCAGCAGGAAATGGAAGAACCAGATTGAAAAGAGGATTTCCAGCTTCACGAAGTAACCGAAGCCGATCGTGTACGTATTGATGTGGGTGAGCAGGGGCGGGAAAATCCGGGCAAAGTAGAACAGGCCCCGGTTGGGACTCACGCTGATGCGGGGCCACGTGGGCTGGAAATACGAGATCATGTTCCAGCCGATAATGCCGAAGGCGATCCCGAAGCCAATCCAGAAGAGGCGGCCCTTAAAGAGGTTCGGCCACTTGTTCTTGCCCGACCCGTCTTGGATGTCGTCGATGGTTTCCAGAATGGGTGCAAGGAGGGGATAGTCCAGTCGTTCGTATTCAACCCACTGTTTTCGAAGGATCGCCGCGATGCAGGCGCAAACGGTGAAGCCCGCCAGAATGAGCGTGAGCCACCAGAAGAGCGGGAGGTACCACACATTCCAGGGGATGTCCGCGCCCGGCGGCAGCCCTTCGTAGAGCAGGGTTGTCTGCCGGCCGTCGTTGGTAGGGAAAAGATAGTCCGGAAGATGAGGTTGAATGAAGTCGATCCAGCCGTTTTCGGGAGTGCTTCGGTAGTATGGAACGGCCATCAGGCCCAGCCAGATGCCGGTGAGCCCACGGGCGGGGATCATCGCGGCCACAAGGCCCATTGCAATGATCGTGAGCATTTCCGAGGGACCCAGGCCGGACGATCCGGGTCTCCTGCGAAGGATCAGGTTGATCGTAAGGACGACAAGGAAAATGGCGAGAAAGGAGACGGGGAGGTGTGTGATATTGACCGCCGACGTATCCGCCGCGGTGCGCGAATAGGCGATCCAGCCGCTGGTGAGGGCCGATACAATGACGCCCATTCCCACCGAACGGAGCGTGATTCCACGATCCTGGAGGTCGGCTTTCGATTCGAAGGAAGGTTTTTGCGGTTTTGGCAGTGCCATGTGGCGGGATTGTTGTTAAATTCAAGTAGGCCAGGTCGAGTACGGGCTTGCCTATGGGGGCATAAAATAAACGGAACAGGGTGTTTAGTCAAGGAGCGCGGCAATGAAGTGGTGGGTCCTGTCTGGTCTGATCGCGTGCTGCGGGTCGGACGGGGTGAGCGCCCGCGAGGGTTTCCTGGAAAACCCCGGACTCCTCGCGGACTATAATGCGGAGCTTCGCGGCGGTGACGGGCGTCTGGACGTCGAGAGCATGATCGCGCGCCTGACGCAACTCCGTGTGGATACCTATTTTTATCTCATATGGCACCGGGAGACGGACTGGGACGATCTGAAGCTGTTTTTGCCGGCGGCGCGGGACGCGGGCATTGACGTCTGGGCCTATCTGGTGCCTCCGTCGGAGAGTCCGCCGATTTACGGAACGCGGTATTCGGAGCCTTTTCGCCTGGACTACCTGAGATGGGCGGAGGAGATTGCGAGGCTGGGGCTGATCCATCCGAACCTGGCGGCGTTCGTAATCGACGATTTTATGGCTAACTCAGCGTTTTATACCCCCGCGTATGTGAAGAACATGGTGGAGCGCGCGAGAACATTCAACCCCGGAATGCGATTCCTGCCACTGATGTATTATCCCGAAATCGACAGACAGTTCGTGACGGATTACGGCCCTCTGATCGATGGCGCGGTGGCGGCCTATCCCGCGGATGCCGCGGCAATACAGCGGGCCTGGCGTTTCCTGAACGACCGGATCGTCGAGCCCGAGCGGCACCTTATCTCGTATCCATGGAATACTCGATCCGCCATCGGATCGGCTGCATCCATCCGTCGGCGGATGCGGGTCAATCCCGGCGAACGCCACGAGATACGGTTTTCACAGCGCGACGACTATATCGGTCCGACGACGGGATATCATTTCAAGGAATTCCTGATCGATGGGCGGGTCGCGTGGGACGAAGACGTCGGCGGCGGGGACAGGAAGTGGCGAAAGGTGACGCTGAACGTTACGCGTTACGTCGAGGGTAAGGTCCGGGTGGATGTGACGTTCAGGGTGTACGATCGCAGGGCGGTGTCCAATTTCGGCGTGGACGTGGAGTTTCATGGGATCGAATTCCAAGGGCTGAGCGGAGACGGCGCCTGGTCGGCGGAAATGCGGTCGCCCTGGCGGGTGACAACGCTACCGGCCTATCGGGGCGCCGGGCGATTCCGTATTCCACTGGTGGTAATGATTGCGGCGCATCGGCCGCAGTTCGAGAAACGAAACGGGCCGCCGGCAACGCCATCGCGGATCCAGGACAAAGTGCGAATGGCGATCTCGCAGATGCGTAACGGCTTCGCCGATGGGGTGGTCACCTATGCCCTGACTAAACGGATTGACGATCCGGTATATCAGTTGATATGGCAGCTGTTCCTGCAGACGCGGGCGTCGGACAGTGCGGATTTCGACGACAATGGAAGCGTGGATTTCGGAGATTTCGTGATGTTCGCCGGGGCGTTCGGGCGAACCACGGGTCGGCTGGAATCGCCGTATGCCAGTTACGACCTGGATATGGACGGGGTTGTCGGATTTGGCGATTTTATACTATTTGCGCGAGCGTTCGGCCACCAGGAATTGTCGAAAGCCGCAGGCGTCTGGTGAACGCATGCCGGGTCTTCAGCGTGTGCAAACCGCACGCAGACAGGTGACAGTGGCACCTTGCTGCTTCGGGAAGTGGAAGCAAGTACAGGCGTTTTGTATCGGATGGTTGATGCGCTCAAGCGACACCTCGAACAAAGGGTTGAAAAGGTGGAGCAGACATTCTTGTCTGCTCATAGACTTCAAACCGGCTTATGGAACCGCTGGGAGGCCAGGATCTTTCGCGGATTCTGCAGGGCATTAAAAGCGCATCTGCCAGCGAAATCAACTAACTAACGGGCGTCACCGGGACTTTCTGGCTCGACGAATCCTATGATCACATTCACACACACTTCCTCAACGGCTCGACAAGCCATTGTGAGGGGTTGAGATGATTGATTCGCGAACAAAGCAGCATAGTTGAGTATGATGCCAACTTTAAGGTGCTCTGCGTGATAATTCAACCGAAAATCCATCCATTTGACCACATTTCCCATCAATCCGACGCAGGAAGGTTTACATTTGATCCAGGACCCGGTATATTATTTCCCGAAATTCGAATCTTCTCAATCGATCCGAATCGCCCGTCTCCAGGGCGCCGCGGCGCCGCCCACCGGAGGTCAGGTATGAAGCGACTCTTTTCGTTACCCTTGATTCTTTCCATGATTTTTGCGGCCTGCGGCGGCGGCGGGGACACCGTTAGCGGTCCGACCGGCGGCAACGGCGGCAGTGGATCGGGTACGACCACGGGCAGATCCAACAGCAGCCAACACGCGCGAGACCCGCAGGCCGGCGGTAACTTCCTCGATGTGGCTTCCTTCCCCTTGAACGCGATTATTTCCGGCTGCGGCGGCGCCGATTGTATTCCCGCGCTGACCGATCCCGACTTTGTGATCGCCGGCGCCGCGGGAGGGGGGTATCTGCGAGATAACGACATTGTCATGGGGATTGTAATTAACGGAGAGCCCAGGGCCTATCCCCACAATATCGGCTGGCACCACGAGATCATCAACGACACGGCGGGTAACCAAAGCGTGATCGTTACTCTCTGTCCGCTGACTGGAACCGGGATGGTTTTCAATGGCGTGGCCACCGATGGAGAACGGATACACGTGGGTGTGTCCGGCCTGTTATTCAACAATAATCTGATTATGTACGACAGGCGGGATCGGCAATCGCTTTATCCCCAGATGATTTACAAAGCGGTGGTGGGGCCCCGGCAGGGTGAGGAACTGGAGTTGATGCCGGTGACCGAGTGCACCTGGGAATACTGGAAGCGGATCCACCCCGATACCAGGGTGATCGACGGAAACGGAACCGGCGGGTCTATTGACAATTACACCCAGTATCCGTATCTTGACGGTACACGGGATTATCGGACGGCGAACGCGTATATCATATTTCCGAATATGAATACACCCGCGTCTGACCTTTTTGGCGCCAAGGACCTGGCGATGGGCGTCCGCTTCGGAGAGATGGTGAAGGCCTATCCCTTCCAGGCCATGCACGCCGAGGACGTCATCAACGACGTAATCGTCGACGGTGCCAATGAGCATCCCATTCTGGTGGTCCACTACCAACAAGCCCAGTTGGCCATTCCCTTCTCGCGTGAGATCAACGTGAATGGCCAGGCAACCACGCTGACGTTCGAGAAGGTGAATTCGACCCTGAGCGCCTATCCGTTCCTGCTGAAAGACCAGGAGACCGGAACAACCTGGAACCTGAAGGGTGAGGGCGTAGCCGGTACACACCAGGACAAAAAGCTGACTCAGTTGCCGTCTCATAACGGGTTCTGGTTCGCCTGGGGCACGTTCTGGCAGAACCTGGGTATTCACTGAGTGAGAATTCGACCGGACCCAATGGACACCAGACCAAAAAAAGAGCTCTCGGAGACTTCCGGGGGCTCATTGTTCTGCACCATTTGCGACCATGTATAATTGAGGAACAAATCGCTCTTGCTTGGAATTTTGCGAGTCTTGGACGATTATGTTTGGACTCGATTACATTTACATACTAAGGTTTCTTATGTCGTTGGAGTAGCCAAACTCGCTCGTTGGTATATCCACGATTGTAACCGAACGTGTTCGAACGGAGGGCCACGAAGTGATTCACTCGTGGTTGTCGACCTATACAAACTCAAGTTCGTGTTCGGGAATCGTAGTTACGTTGGTCCCACGATCATCAACAACCCAATTTTGTATATAAGCAGTTGGCTTCGGTCTTGCCGCTACCTCTTCATCACTCACGTCCAAGACTTCGATGAAATAATCATAGGGAATCTGGTCCCGTGTAAAGTCACGGACTACGTAACTCCTACTATACTTGTTAGGCACCGGAATTTGTGATCCGAACTCAAACATTGCTTTGATATAGTCGTCAAACGCTGCGTCGAGATTTAGCATGGCCTCCCAAGTATGTCGCGCCATCCTGGGATGACTCTCTACGCTATTAAATCCTCACACTTGGGTTTGTCTACAAGAAACTACGATTTCATCGGCGTGCCGAATGGAGTAGTAGGCCCCGGGATCACGAATGAGATTCCAGAATCAAAATGGGGACGTATGACGGTGGGATGTGGGTAACGAGGATGCCGAGAGGTGTATTATCCACCAGGCGCGATCGGAGTATTGCTCGCGCTAAACAACAGATAAACAGATACAACCGGACGGGTGAACGGCAATTAAGTCGTTCGGAGACGAAAATGAGTACAGAACGCGACCAAATATCAATTAAATAATCTTGTTGTCAAGGGAAAATATCGATATCGGACAGCCAACAGACGACAGGATGCGAATTCAGACTATTGCCATTATGTCTTCCTTTGCACACAATTCTGCAAATTCATGCGATCTTTTTTGAAGCTTGATCGTTTAATACATCCGAAGATGGATATCTGTTGTTGGCGGCCCAGACCAGGGGAAATAAGGGTCGCGGAAAAGTATTCGCGCGAAAGCGCCGAGTATGGGTCCTGTGTTACGCGTCGCAATGTCTGTGTCCAGGAGGACTGAGGAAATGCTTTACATGCGAAGGCGATGCGGAAGCCGAATATCCGTGGGTTTCTGGTCCGTGGCGATTTCCGCGATGTGTGTCTTTATGGGATGGGGCGCGGTATCGGCATGGGCGGACGCGCTTCCGCCGCGGGAGGTCGAAGGGATCTACATCCGCGCGATGAAGTCGGATCATCCCGAATCTCTCAGGGTGGCGATCGGACAGCTGGAGGGGGCCCTGAATGCGTTTCCGGCCCGGGCCCTGCTGCGCGTGCGGATCGGTATGCTCTATCTGATGGCGAGGGATGCGCAACGGGCGAGATCCCGTTTCAGAGACGCGCTGATCGAGGATTCCACGCTGGTGGCGGCGCGTTACGGCCTGGGACGGGTTTATCTCGAATTGATGGATAATCCCAAACGGGCGCTGAAGAACCTTGAACACGCCATCCGCATCGATTCCACCTATGCGGATGCCCACCAACTGATGGGACGGGCATACCTGAAACTAGGCAAGAAAGAGGAGGTCCTGGCCTCTGCCCGGGCGGCGCTCCGCCACGATCCGGACCATGCGCCGTCTTACATACTGCTGGCCGATTATCATCTGGCGCGGGGAAATGCGCAGGAGGCCATCCGGTATTTTCGGGAATTCCTGTCGCGCAACCCGGACGACGACGAGTCCGCGTTCGATTTTGCGAGGCATCTGCTGGAGATCGAGCGGTACGACGATGTGCTGCAACTGGCGGCGCTGATGGGACCGCATCAAGGGTTGCCCCTTCAGGCACAGGTTTTCGCCGCCTGGGGAGATCACGAAGAGGCGTTGGAGACATTCGGGCGGTATGTTTCACTCCAACCTGTAAAGGTGCGCTCGGTCTATGACGACATCTCCATTGTGGGGGCCCCCGAGGATGTTCAGGCCTATCGGAATACGCCGCCGGAGGAGCGGGGGGCGTTCCTGAGGCGTTTCTGGCTGAAGCGCGACCCGTTCCAGACAACCGGCGGCGCGATGCGGCGGGTGGAGCACTACCGGCGCGTCTGGCGGGCAATGACCCTGTATGGTCAAATCCAATGGCCCTTCGATGCCCGCGGCCGGGTGTTCGTCAGGTACGGAGAGCCCGACTGGAAATCCAGCTGGAAGCAAATCAATGCTCGGGTACCCCTCAAAGTGCAGCGTGTACAGGAAAAAATGGCGTTTCAACTTTACGGGAGGCGCGGGCTGGACATGACGTTCATCGGTCCGGTATACCCGATCCGGTCAGACCGTTCGGCGGAACGCGCGCTTTCCCAGTCGATCTGGGGGACCAGTCACAAGCCGTTGTCCGGCCCTGAGGAAATCGACGTGGGGCTTACGTATTACAAGCCGGTCACCACAAGCATGGATTACTCGAAGGTGGGCTGGGAGGTCTGGATCTATACGGATATCGCAAACGGCCTGGAGGTGGTGTTTACGGATGAACTGTACAGTGGGTTCTACGATTTCGCTCCGGAACCGACACCCGACGGGTACGATCTGAACGAACTCGCCATGCAACGCATGGGCCCCATGCGCAGCCTGATGTCGCGATTGCCCAACCTGGCGCCGGGCGCCCGGGTTGCGCGAATCTCGAAGGATATGCCCGAACGGTACGATATATCGCATCTGGATCCCATGGAGTTCTATTACGAAGTCCTTTCGTTCAGGGGGCGTAACGGAGAGGCGGACCTGCAATTGAATCTGGGACTGCCCCTCGACAACGTCCTGGTGGCCGGAGACGGCGACACAACGGTGACGTTGGAACGGCGCATCGCCCTGATCGAAAACCGGACGGATGAGGTGCGGAAGACACGGGATCGGCTGGACGTGCGGATATCGGAGGCGAACAGAGGTACGGGGCTGTTGGCCGTCGACCGGGTCGACCTGACCGCGGCGCCCGGCGCCTATCGGCTGGCGTTGCAGATGTCGCGGTCGAATACCAACCGGCTTCAGGTATATCACCAGGAGATCGAGGTGCCCGACTACGATAACGGGCAGTTGCTCCTCAGCGATCTTCAGGTGGCCTACCGCGTCAGCGAGGCGGTCCCGGATTCAGATCCGAAATCGGTCCGGGGGAAATGGCGGATTTCCGCGGCGCCGTCCCGGGCGTTTCGGGCGGGCGATCCGGTTTTTGTCTATTTTGAGATTTACAACTTGACGCGGGATGCGTTCGGTAACACCCGATACGAGGTGGGGTACGAGGTGCGCCGGGGGCGAAAGAAGCTGAAAACAGTTGCCCGGAAGGGGTCCGGTGAGATGGTGTCGGTAAGCTACACGCAGGTGGGCGTTTCGCCGCACGAGTCCGATTACGTGGAGTTGGACTTGCGAAAAGGCAAATCCGGACGCTACCGGGTGAAAATGACGGTGAAGGATCTCATCGGCGGCCAGCAGACGGTTCGCGAGGGACGGTTTCAGATCCTGGAGAATTGAGGTCGGAGGCTTCCGGTCGCAATGTCCTTGCATAGAGGGACGAATCGCAGTTGATTTGCGATTCGTCCCTCGTTTTATCTGCTCCGTCAGAATCTCGCGCGTGCGTAAACCGCAGAACTGCTTCCTCCGTTAGTGTGTTGGTTCCTTCAAAATGGCTCCTATATCGAACCCGTCAGTACGTCAAATTGCGGTTGTCGAACTTGCGGTTTCGAATTTATGTATTATAATCAATTGTGCCTTTGTTACTCAAGTGCGAGCGTTAGGTGCGAATGATCGTGCGCGAAATGCGATCTTCGTGCAACGATGTTTCTACGGTTTTGGCGATAACTCGATTGGTCCATAGAAAGGCTATGCAACCGTCCTGTGCTGAGTCGCAAAGGGACATTGCTGCATTCCTTCCAAAATTTCGTGCAGACATGCGTACATGGCAGGATGCCTCAGGAAGCGGCCGATTCCAAAACCCCACGATCCAAACGATGGTGCGTCGGAGACTCTGGCTAGAGTATATTTGTCATAACCGTGTAGCATTCCCACTTCAGGGATTTCGACGAAGGATTTTAGCGTCAGCAAGCCGTTTAGAACAAGGACCGCAATAGATCCAGTTTGCTGAAATTACAAACAGTAAAGGAACGAAATGTATTACGCTAACCGAAAGGCCGTAATCGGTATCGCATTATTTTCTGCATTAGTGTCGCTCTTAGGTTTACCCGCCCAATCTTACGGTCAGAGTTTCCCAACGCCGACCGTAACTGCCGTCGCGGGCGACGGGCAGGTGACGCTGACGTGGAGTGAGGTTCAGAGCACCGATCGAGCCTCATCCTGGAGATACGGCGTCAAGGAGGGCAGAAACGCGTATGTTTGGAAGGAAGTACCAGGCAGCAACAGGAACACAACAAGGTATACGGTGACGGGCCTGACGAATGGGACCCCGTATCGGTTCAAGGTTCAAGCGCGAGATGGTAGCGAAACAGGGCCTTCGTCGGATGCGGTGTCTGCCACCCCCGGTCAGGGGCAGGATTTCCCAACTCCGACCTTAAGTGCGTTAGCGGGCGACGAGCAGGTGACGCTGTCTTGGAGCGCGGCCAGCGCCACGGATCGAGTTTCATCCTGGCGATACGGCGTCAAGGAGGGCAGACAACCGTATGTTTGGAATGATGTGCCAGGCAGCGAAAGGAACACGACGACCTATATCGTGACCGATCTGACGAACGGCACCACGTATCGGTTCAAAGTCAGGGCGCAAGCCGGAAGCAAGGTTGGACCTTCCTCGGATGTGGCCTTCGCCACGCCTGGGGAACCAAACTGTCCGACGCTCGTGATCGACGATATCGACGACGTGCCGGCGTCTCCTGGCGGCTCGATCAATATCACGTCGAGCGCGAGTGGTGGATGCACGCCGATCACGTTTTCGAAGAAGACCGGCAGTGATACGCCGTCGTGGATCAGTGTCGCGTCGGACGGCAGCATCACGGGAACGGTGCCGGCTTCAACTGGTTGCGAGAGTTTTACGGTGACGGTGACGGCGACGGACGCGCAGGGTGCAACCGCCGACGCGTCGTTTATGATCACGGTTACGGGCGAGGCGCTTGCGGTCGATAATATCGACGACGTGCCGGCGTCTCCTGGCGGCTCGATCAATATCACGTCGAGCGCGAGTGGTGGATGCACGCCGATCACGTTTTCGAAGAAGACCGGCAGTGATACGCCGTCGTGGATCAGTGTCGCGTCGGACGGCAGCATCACGGGAACGGTGCCGGCTTCAACTGGTTGCGAGAGTTTTACGGTGACGGTGACGGCGACGGACGCGCAGGGTGCAACCGCCGACGCGTCGTTTATGATCACGGTTACGGGCGAGGCGCTTGCGGTCGATAATATCGACGACGTGCCGGCGTCTCCTGGCGGCTCGATCAATATCACGTCGAGCGCGAGTGGTGGATGCACGCCGATCACGTTTTCGAAGAAGACCGGCAGTGATACGCCGTCGTGGATCAGTGTCGCGTCGGACGGCAGCATCACGGGAACGGTGCCGGCTTCAACTGGTTGCGAGAGTTTTACGGTGACGGTGACGGCGACGGACGCGCAGGGTGCGACCGCCGACGCGTCGTTCGCGATCACGGTTACGGGCGAGGCGCTTGCGGTCGATAATATCGACGACGTGCCGGCGTCTCCTGGCGGCTCGATCAATATCACGTCGAGCGCGAGTGGTGGATGCACGCCGATCACGTTTTCGAAGAAGACCGGCAGTGATACGCCGTCGTGGATCAGTGTCGCGTCGGACGGCAGCATCACGGGAACGGTGCCGAGTTCAACTGGTTGCGAGAGTTTTACGGTGACGGTGACGGCGACGGACGCGCAGGGTGCGACCGCCGACGCGTCGTTCGCGATCACGGTTACGGGCGAGGCGCTTGCGGTCGATAATATCGACGACGTGCCGGCGTCTCCTGGCGGCTCGATCAATATCACGTCGAGCGCGAGTGGTGGATGCACGCCGATCACGTTTTCGAAGAAGACCGGCAGTGATACGCCGTCGTGGATCAGTGTCGCGTCGGACGGCAGCATCACGGGAACGGTGCCGAGTTCAACTGGTTGCGAGAGTTTTACGGTGACGGTGACGGCGACGGACGCGCAGGGTGCAACCGCCGACGCGTCGTTTATGATCACGGTTACGGGCGAGGCGCTTGCGGTCGATAATATCGACGACGTGCCGGCGTCTCCTGGCGGCTCGATCAATATCACGTCGAGCGCGAGTGGTGGATGCACGCCGATCACGTTTTCGAAGAAGACCGGCAGTGATACGCCGTCGTGGATCAGTGTCGCGTCGGACGGCAGCATCACGGGAACGGTACCGAGTTCAGCGGGTTGCGAGAGTTTTACGGTGACGGTGACGGCCACGGACGCACAGGGTGCGACCGCCGACGCGTCGTTCGCGATCACGGTTTCGAGCGAGGCGCTTGCGATCGATGACCTTGACGACGTGACGGCGTCACCTGGCGGCTCCATCAATATCACGTCGAGTGCGACGGGCGGGTGCACGCCGATCACGTTTGCGAAGAAGCCAGGAAGTGATACGCCGTCGTGGATCAGCGTTGCGTCGGACGGCAGCATCACGGGAACGGTACCGAGTTCAGCGGGTTGCGAGAGTTTTACGGTGACGTTGACGGCCACGGACGCGCAAGGTGCGACCGCCGACGCGTCGTTTATGATCACGGTTTCGAGCGAAGTGCTTGCGGTCGAGGATATTGACGACGTGACGGCGTCACCTGGCGGCTCCATCAATATCACGTCGAGTGCGACGGGCGGATGCACGCCGGTCGCGTTTACGAAGAAGACCGGCAGCGATACGCCTTCGTGGATCAGCGTGGCGTCGGACGGCAGCATCACGGGGACGGTGCCGGGTACAGCGGGTTGCGAGAGCTTTAC
Organism: Candidatus Latescibacterota bacterium; assembly: GCA_965237675.1. Classification (GTDB taxonomy): domain Bacteria; phylum Latescibacterota; class UBA2968; order UBA2968; genus JAAXHE01. Next base: position 5,040,671 of record OZ250150.1, on the reverse strand, counting down.
GGTGACGTTGACGGCCACGGACGCGCAGGGTGCGACCGCGGACGCATCGTTTATGATCACGGTTTCTGGCGAGGCGCTTGCGGTCGAGGATATTGACGACGTGACGGCGTCGCCGGGTGGTTCGATCAATGTCTCGTCGAGCGCGACGGGCGGATGCACGCCGGTCGCGTTTACGAAGAAGACCGGCAGCGATACGCCTTCGTGGATCAGCGTGGCGTCGGACGGCAGCATCACGGGGACGGTGCCGGGTACAGCGGGTTGCGAGAGCTTTACGGTGACGGTGACGGCGACGGACGCGCAGGGTGCGACCGCGGACGCATCGTTTATGATCACGGTTTCTGGCGAGGCGCTTGCGGTCGAGGATATCGACGACGTGACGGCGTCGCCGGGTGGTTCGATCAATGTCTCGTCGAGCGCATCCGGTGGGTGCGGGACGAAGACGTTCACGAAGAAGAGCGGTCCATCGTGGGTCAGTGTGTCCTCCGGCGGCAGGATCACCGGGACGGTACCAACTTCGGCCAGGTGCAGCAGTCCCACGGTGACGGTGAAGGTGACCGACGGGAACGGGAATACCGACGAAGAGTCATTCACCATCACCGTTCCGGGTGCGACGCTTACCTGCGGGTCGATCTCGAACATGACGAAGGCGGCGGGCGCGTCCATCGACGTCACGGCCACCGCATCCGGTGGGTGCGGGACGAAGACGTTTACAAAGAAGAGCGGTCCGTCGTGGGTCAGTGTGTCCGATGGCGGAAGCATCACCGGGACGGTACCAACTTCGGCCAGGTGCAACAATTACACGGTAGTCGTGAAGGCGACCGACAGAGACGGGAAGACCTGCGAAGCATCCTTCACCATCACCGTTCCGGGTGCGACGCTTACTTGCGGGTCGATCTCGAACATGACGAAGGCGGCGGGCGCGTCCATCGACATCACGGCCACAACATCCGGTGGGTGCGGGACGAAGACGTTCACGAAGAAGAGCGGCCCGTCGTGGATCAGTGTGTCCTCCGGCGGCAGGATCACCGGCACGGTACCGACTTCGGCCAGATGCAACAGTTACACGGTAGTCGTGAAGGCGACCGACAGAGACGGGATGACCTGCGAAACATCCTTCACCATCACCGTTCCGGGTGCGACGCTCACCTGCGGGTCAATCCCGGACGTGACGAAGGCGGCGGGTGGTTCGATCGACATCACGGCCACAACGACGGGTGGGTGCACGCCGATCACATTTACGAAGAAGAGCGGCCCGTCGTGGATCAGTGTGTCCTCCGGCGGCAGGATCACCGGCACGGTACCGACTTCGGCCAGATGCAACAGTTACACGGTAGTCGTGAAGGCGACCGACAGAGACGGGATGACCTGCGAAACATCCTTCACCATCACCGTTCCGGGTGCGACGCTCACCTGCGGGTCAATCCCGGACGTGACGAAGGCGGCGGGTGGTTCGATCGACATCACGGCCACAACGACGGGTGGGTGCACGCCGATCACATTTACGAAGAAGAGCGGCCCGTCGTGGATCAGTGTGTCCTCCGGTGGCAGGATCACCGGCACGGTACCGACTTCGGCCAGATGCAACAGTTACACGGTAGTCGTCAAGGCGACCGACAGAGACGGGATGACCTGCGAAGCATCCTTCACCATCACCGTTCCGGGTGCGACGCTTACTTGCGGGTCGATCTCGAACATGACGAAGGCGGCGGGCGCGTCCATCGACATCACGGCCACAACATCCGGTGGGTGCGGGACGAAGACGTTCACGAAGAAGAGCGGCCCGTCGTGGATCAGTGTGTCCTCCGGCGGCAGGATCACCGGCACGGTACCGACTTCGGCCAGATGCAACAGTTACACGGTAGTCGTGAAGGCGACCGACAGAGACGGGATGACCTGCGAAACATCCTTCACCATCACCGTTCCGGGTGCGACGCTCACCTGCGGGTCAATCCCGGACGTGACGAAGGCGGCGGGTGGTTCGATCGACATCACGGCCACAACGACGGGTGGGTGCACGCCGATCACATTTACGAAGAAGAGCGGCCCGTCGTGGATCAGTGTGTCCTCCGGCGGCAGGATCACCGGCACGGTACCGACTTCGGCCAGATGCAACAGTTACACGGTAGTCGTGAAGGCGACCGACAGAGACGGGATGACCTGCGAAACATCCTTCACCATCACCGTTCCGGGTGCGACGCTCACCTGCGGGTCAATCCCGGACGTGACGAAGGCGGCGGGTGGTTCGATCGACATCACGGCCACAACGACGGGTGGGTGCACGCCGATCACATTTACGAAGAAGAGCGGCCCGTCGTGGATCAGTGTGTCCTCCGGTGGCAGGATCACCGGCACGGTACCGACTTCGGCCAGATGCAACAGTTACACGGTAGTCGTCAAGGCGACCGACAGAGACGGGATGACCTGCGAAACATCCTTCACCATCACCGTTCCGGGTGCGACGCTCACCTGCGGGTCAATCCCGGACGTGACGAAGGCGGCGGGTGGTTCGATCGACATCACGGCCACAACGACGGGTGGGTGCACGCCGATCACATTTACGAAGAAGAGCGGCCCGTCGTGGATCAGTGTGTCCTCCGGTGGCAGGATCACCGGCACGGTACCGACTTCGGCCAGATGCAACAGTTACACGGTAGTCGTCAAGGCGACCGACAGAGACGGGATGACCTGCGAAACATCCTTCACCATCACCGTTCCGGGTGCGACGCTTGCCATCGGGTCGATCTCGAACATGACGAAGTCGCCGGACGGATCTATCAATGTCACGCCGACCGCGTCGGGAGGATGTACGCCGATCACGTTTACGAAGAAGAGCGGCCCGTCTTGGATCAGGGTTGCCTCGAACGGCAGCATTACGGGAACGGTGCCGAGTTCTGCTGCTTGCGGGAACTATACGGTGGCGGTGCTGGCTACGGGCAATTTGGGTCAGATCGACGATGAGTCGTTTGACATAAAGGTTTTAGGTGCGACTTCGTTATCCGTCAACGATATCGTAGACGTTACGGTTAAGGCCGGTCAGACGATGCCATCAAGAACAGCGTCGGCATCAGGAGGTTGTACGCCGATCAGATATAGCAAGAAGAGCGGGCCGTCCTGGGTATCGGTTAATAGTTCCACAGGGGCTATCAGCGGTACAGCGCAGGGTCCACTCACGTCAAATGTGGTGACTGTGACCGCAACGGACAAGCAGGGTGCGACCGACGATGAGTCGTTCAATGTTAGGGTGATTTCGCCGGTGTCCGTTTCAGCGATTTCCAACGTGGTGGCATCGAAAGGCGAGGCTATTTCATCTATACAAGTAAGCGCCTCCGGGGGCACAACGCCATATTCCTATTCGCTTTCGGGCACGTCCGGCTCGGGTCTTGCCATTTCTTCAGGTGGGTTGATTTCGGGCACACCCTCGTCGATTGGTAATTTCACCATGAACGTGACCGTCACTGACGACGACGACTACTCGGCAGCGAGATCTTTCACAATGCGGGTTGCGGAACCCTTGTTTATTGCTCCGATCAACGATGCATTTGGGGAATTGAACGCCGGGATTGACGTCATATCCGTCGATGTATCCGGCGGTGTTACATCCTACAGCTATTCATTGTCCGATGCGCCGTCCGGATTGAGTATTTCTTCGTCAGGAGATATTTCTGGGACGCCAACGGAAAGCGGCAATTTCTACGTGACCGTGAACGTGACAGATCACGATGGCAGGACGGCATCACGTCTATTTATGATAACAATTTCGTCGGGTGACTTCAATCGCGACGGTAGAACCGACGCAGACGACGCAGCCATGTTCAATAAGAAATCCGGGCTGAGTTCGTCGGATTCAGGGTTCGACCCCAGGATGGATTTGAATCGCGACGGGGTCATTAATTTCGCTGACATGGTCATTCTCACTCGCCACATTGAACGCGACTCGTCTTCGAGAAGCGGAAGCAGCGAATCTGGTGATAGTTCAGAATAGCGATTCACCTCACTTCGTGTGAACCTACCAATGGTCCGTCCTTTAACGACAAGGCCGAGACGTTTAATGATCACGTAACTCAGGTCGTCACCCCAGACGTGACGATTCTCAAGGAGGTAGCTATGAAGAAGCATGTTGTCGCAATCCTTTGTTTTGTGTTCGTCTTGACCGTCCCACTATTGGCGGGAGAGATGACCAGGGGCCTTACCGTTACCGGTGGTCCAAACGCGTTGGCTAAACTCACGCTGGAGCGGCGCGACGATTCCGCACACGATACGGGAATTCTGATTGTGCGAGTCGCCATATCCCAAGTCCGCGACATAAAGGGATACGGGTTTCTGCTGGAATACGATGAGGGCAAGTATGAATTCGTCGAAGCGACGGAACTGGGCCGCAATCTGCTCAAGACCGGTTCCGATCAGGAGACACTTTTTATGGCCTCAAATCGGACACAGGGTAAATTGGAAGTCGGCGCGATGAAGTTTGACGGCAATGGCGCCTCAGGAGAGGGTAATCTTCTGGACCTCGTCTTCAAGACGAGCGTGACGCCGTCGGCGGAGGATTTTCGCGTCTCGGAAAGCGTACTGGTCGGTCTGGACGGAGCGATTGAACCGTTGACCCACGTGGAAATCGGAGACATGAAGCCACTCCCCGATGCCTACGGTCTGGATCGGAACGCGCCGAATCCGTTCAATCCGTCCACAGTAATAGGGTACCGGCTTCCTGATGCTGGTTGGGTACGCCTCGTGGTGTACAATATACTTGGCCAGGAGGTGCGGGTTCTGGTGAATGAAAGAATGGAAGCCGGTTTCTTCAAGGCTACCTGGGATGGGTCCGATGAACGTGGTCGCCAGGTTGCCAGCGGCGTGTACCTCTATCGAATTCAGGCGGGCAGTTACTCGGCGATCCAGCGGATGTTGTTATTGAAATAGGCCTGTAGAAAACATTGACCACCTTGCAGTTGGCATGTGGGTATCTCAATAATTTCGGAAGCGCCTGGTCGTTCGGACGCAACTTGGCCCTTTCCTCCGCACGACGCGACGCCAACATATGGGCAATCATTAAGATACTCAAGATACTCAGGCTAGCCTGATTCAACCTGGACAGCCGGTCTGGAAGTGAGTCGATCTCGGATTACCGGGCGAGATCATCAATTGTGGCCGAAAAAAAACTTGACAAATTCAATTGGGCCAATTAAATTTTATGGATTCAGTGAAAACAGGGCGTAGTGTGTCATCTGTTAACCTCGGGGTTTAAACGGTTTTTTTATATGCATTGTTTATATTATAGGCCAATGTTTGGTGAAGCCCGGGGCGTAATCGGCATGATGCTTTCATGTGCAATTATGCCCTTTTTTGTTTTGCCAGGCATGCAAGACCCCAGGTTTCGTGGATGGGCGGGATCCAACTGATCGTTCGCTAAAGAACTGTTTTATGGTGCGCCGGGGGGATTGAGGTGTATTAGGGTTGTTGGAAAGTTGAGCTTCAAATTCTGCTGGATTTTCCGAAGCGTTGCATTGACCGACTGGTTTCGAATTGATCTTGTTTATTCTGTATATCCATGTTAAATTTTTTAATCCCGAATCGCTTGCGTCTTCGAATTTCTATCACGGGGGTGGGCTGTTTGGGGGGCTAACCGCTTTCTTTTGTCTTCCGTCTCTGGTCTTGGCCTTTGGAGGGGGAGGGCAGTGAAGGCTGACCGCTGAATGCTGATGGCTAACAGCTTTTTTTTAAGAGAGGAGGTCGTCTATCGAAAGAAAAGGAGTCCGCTTCGCAAATTTCGTTCGAGGGACGAGGGGAAGGGCGGAGGGGAGTTTCCGCATTATTCACTCTCAAGAGGGAGGTGAGTAGATGAAAGTTGTGCGTTTTGCTTTTCTGGCTGTTTTTGTGCTGGTGGCAGCGGGTCTGTCCGACAGCGCACTGGCTCAGGAAGGTAGATGGGCAGTCGGCGGGATCGCCGATTACAACATCCCGATGCTTCGGCTCGGCGAGCGCTGGGGCGCCACGGGCAAATACGGGGCAACGATTAGCTACGTAGCCAGCCAGCGCACCGTTATTGAAATCGAGTACAACTACTCGAAGTTCACCAACGGGAAACCGGCGTCCGAGCCCTGGATCTACCCGATCGACCAGCAGGAATACCCGCACCCGGACGGCAAGTCCGAAATCACGTGGAATAATCTGATCGTGAACGGCCTGCTTTTCGTTGGCGAAGAGAATGCCATGCACGGGTTCAAGGCCAGGGATTATCGGTATTATTTCCTCGTTGGCGGCGGCCTGTATCGTTACAACGCCATCAACAGCAACCTGGTGTATTCCCGCCAGACGAACGATCCGATCGACCTGGACTTTGTCATGGAAGACCAGATCGATCAGCGATACACCATCGGCGCCAATGCCGGCTTCGGTGTCGAGGGCTTCGTAACGCAGAACCTGGCCGTCGACCTGCGCGCGCGCTATAGCTTTGTTGTGGGCGAATTGCGCAATATGCTGTTCTATGGACTGGAGAAGGTGCGGCCCATTCACATGGTCGACGTCGGCGCCCAGTTTAAGATTTACTTCTGGCGGTAATTTTCCGGCAGCCGGGGTAAAAACTCAACGAAGGGGGTATCACAATGAAGCGTAAGCTTCTGTTTTTTGGTGTTGCAGTTGCCGTAGCGGCGGGGTGTTTCGCCACGGCCGATCTGCACGCGGGTGTCACCGGCAAGCTCAACGGCGTTGTGCGTGACCAGGCAGGGGAAGTCCTTCCCGGAGCCAACGTCGTGATCAAGGAACTGAATCTGGGTTCCACGGCGGATGCCGACGGATATTATGTCATCATCAATATTTCGCCGGGTGTCTACACCCTCTCGGCATCGCTGATCGGTTACGAGACCGTGTCGCAGACCGGCGTTCAGATCAGCGTGGACCATACCACCACCATTAACTACAACCTGAAAGAGACCGCCCTGGAACTGGGCGAGTTGGTGGTGACGGCCGGCCGTCCCCTGGTGGAGCCGGATAAGACCACCAGTAAATACACGATTTCTCTCGAAGAAACCGAGCGGAACCTGGCGTCGGCCCGCCGGACCTCGGAGTTGCTGCAGTTGCAGCCGGGCGTGGCCGTTGACGGATCCAACCGGATTCGCGGCGCCTACGTCGATGCCGGCTGGTACGCAAGCGACGTGGCATACGTGGTGGACGGCGTACGAATGAACCACAACGACGGTCGTGGTCGCGGCGGCCGGTTCCGCAGCGTGAACCGCGGCGCCATCCAGGAATTGTCCGTGCTCACGGGGGTGACCCCCGCCGAATACGGCAATGCCCAGGGCGGTGTGGTTCAAATCATAACCAAAGAAGGCGGCGGTGAGCTGAATGGTTGGGGCGAATTCCGTTACGAACCCGCAGGCAAGAAGCACTGGGGCGAGAACGTGTACGATTCGCCGCAGCATCAGGACAAGGTGAATTGGGACGACCCGATTTGGGCCAATGAGAAGTGGCCGGATCTCTCCGGTCAGATCAACGATCCCATTTTCGAGGAACTGGCGGGCGAACTCATCCACGTCCGGACGAACTACACGGAATGGGTCGGTTTCGGCGTTGAGGGCAACGTGTCCGGCCCGATCGGAGACAAGGCGTCGTTCGTGGTCACGGCCAAGCACGACCGTTATGCGGCCGCAACGCCGCGCGCGGAGCGGATCGGGTTCTACAATGACCGCGGGAGCTTTCAGGACGATCCGGGCAACATCAACGTTTCGGGAAGCATCACGATCAAGCCAACGGCCAACCTGAAGTTGAAGTTGGGCGGCCTGTACCTGGGTTGGGACTGGTATTCGAACGGCAATCCGGACCTCTTCGGCGGGCGTCATGGCGGCGGCGGCGGCGCGTTTAGGCGTGGGGATGGCCGCGACCTGTTCCTGCCCGAGCAGTGGTCCGCCGCGGGACTGCACAACCTCAAGGAAGAACTGCAATACGCGGTGCTTACGCACACGCTGTCCCCGAGGACGTTCTACGAAGTGCGGCTTTCGCATTCCCGGTCAAAAATGGATACGGTCAGCGGCACGCACGACATTTCAAAGGAAATCCACCGGGATCAGGCCGCGTGGTTCAGCATCGGCCGCCAGGCCGCCCGATGGGGCCAGTCCGACCGGCAGCGCATCGGGGCCAAGGTCGATCTGTCGTCGCAGGTCACCAAGGGGAACTTCCTGAAGGCGGGGGTCGAGTACCAGACCAGCGCCATCACAATGATATTCCGGTACGATACAACCCCGGCCGCCCGGAATCTGCGGCTGATCGTGGACGAGGGCCAGATCGGCGAGAAGGTGAAACCCTTCTTCCTTAACGCCTACCTCCAGGATAAAATGGAGTTCCAGGGGATGATCGTGAACCTGGGCGTCCGCCTCGACACGTTCAATCCGAACTCCCGCCAGTTGACCTTTGGAGCGTTTCGGGGGAGTTCGATGTTCCGCTATTACACCCGTGCTCGGGACTGGGCGTACCAGGAGGGCTCGCTCTGGGTCACCGATGCGCCGTGGCACGTGAAGTTCAGCCCCCGGATCGGCGTGTCGCATCCGATCACGGAGCGTTCGCAGATGCGGTTCTCCACGGGTGTGTTCCTCCAATGGGCCGACCTCTGGTATTATTTCGGGGAAGACTACTGGACGTCCGGCGATGCCGGCGACAGGGACGTGAACGAAAACGGTCGGATCGACGCCACGGAGCGGCTGAACAACTTCCGCACCACCTATTCGGGCCAGAACGGGCTGCACCTGCTGCAACCCGCCAAAACCACGGCCTTCGAGGTGGGGGCCGACTGGAACTTCGTGAGTGACTATACGGCCACGTTAACCGCGTATTACAAGAGCGAGGTGGACCACTTCACGTCTTATCCGAACGAGACGTGGGTTGGCCCCAGGGACTTCGGGATCCCGTATTCGCGGACCCTGGACAACGGCGCCTACGGCGACACGCGCGGCGTCGAAATGTCCATTCGCAAGTCCTTCTCGCACAACTTCGCGTTCAACGTGTCGTACAACTACCAGTGGTCGCAGATCACCACGGGTAAACTGGGTAACGTCATCCGCAACGTCTACATGGACTCTGCCACGGTGGTGCACCTGGCCACAACCAACGCGTTCACCGAAAGAGGCGTTACCGTCCCCAATTTCTGGGTTTATTTCGACCCCCTTCCGGACGGCAGCGAGGCCCCGCGCAGGTTGACCGGCGACGACCTGGTTACATTCTCGCAAATGGGCCAGCGTTTCCACGATGGCTCGCGGGCGAAAGGCGGCCAGTTGGGAACGGGCGTGTGGGACGGCCTGCGTCCGGTGGACAGCCCGGCCCTGGCGGATTGCGGTGCGAACTGCACGGTCAAGATCAACTCGGGCAGCTATACAACCCTTTTCTTCCGGCCCAAAAGCGGCGACCGCAGGAACTTCGGGAGTTTTTCGCTATTGGCCTCTTTCCCGGATGATTTCGAGTTCGGCCACGCCGTTGTAGGGAACGTGCTCAAAAATCTGCGGCTGAACGTAACGTCGCGCATCCAGACGGGCGGCATCTTCCGCTACTCCTCGCCCGCAGGCGGAAACGCGTACTATCGCGACCTTGCGCTGGATTCGCGGACCGACCTCGCCATTGAGAAAACCTTCAATGTGGCCGGCCGGGTGCAACCCACGCTGTTCGCCGACATCCGGAACGTTTTCAACCAGAAGGACCGGATCGTCCACTCGAGCCTAAGAAACATCTGGGCGTATACCGGAAATGATGGACCGGCACCGGACGACAAGAATTACCTGAACTACGGTGACAGCCGGGATCGGTTGTACGCGCATACGCCGCGTCTGGCCCAGTTCGGACTGCGCCTGAATTGGTAGACAGTGACGCACCGGAAGGTGCATGTCCTTCCGGTGCGCTTGCTCCGTGATGCTTTCGAATGGAGGCAGAGAAGGATATGAAACGATTGAATTTCATCGCTAAGGGGTTGGTCCCCATCGGTTGCCTTGCACTGGGTGCGGTTGTATTTGAAGCGGCCCCGGCCGATGCCCAAGCCACTCCCGACAACATAGCAAGCAGGTACAACCTGCGATCATTGATTTCCAACAGTTACAACAACATAGGCGGGATGGGCGGCAACCAGGAATGGGGCCGCGGCTCCAGGCGCAACGCCTATCCCTGGAACGGCCAGGGCCCAGGTTCGTTCGGCGCGGTGCTGTCACAGTTCACGTCCAACCAGAAGTCGCAGATGTACAACGACTACAAGGTCTCGGGCGGCGAGGGCATCTGGATCCTGAACGCCGACGCCGGCACGGTGACGGTAACCGGGCCGAGGGAGAATCTGCAGATCGTCGAACACAACCAGGCGCTGCCCTACGATCCGGTGGGCAATCCGGAGGAAAGCTGGGGCCAGCCCAATCCGTTGAGGGAACTCGCGGAAGCGGTGAATAGCGCGATCTCTCCGGGCGAACAGGGCGCCGCGGGTTCCCTGTCCAATTACTGGCCCGGGGTCACCAACCTGGATGACGGAAGCCTTTACGAGAATGACGGGGATCCGGTAACAACCCCGCCCGCCCATATCGCCAATTATAAGCTGGGTGCGCACAACCTTGTGGACGTGACCCTTCCCGAAGAGACCATCATTGCCCAGTGGGTGGACAAACAGAACGGTATCCTTGTCCAGCGGCGGGTGTACAGCTGGTCCAACCCGGATTTCGATGACTTCTACATTGTGGATCTCACCTTTAGCAACATCGGGGATTTCGACGGCGATGGCGTCGGCGAGGCGCCGGGCCCCATCAACAACCTTTACATCGCGTTCAAGAATGTAGCGGCAATGACGGCGATGGGCATCCTCGAGGAGTTCGGATGGAACTTCTACGCGTCCAACGCACGGGGTATGGACGACACCATGTGGTATACGGAGGCCGACGGCTATCCGAATGCCTACTCGCAGAACGGCGCGTTCGTAGGTGAGGATATGCGCGCGGTCATCCGCAGGGACTCCGACAACCCGTTTTCCTCGCACGACGATACGGGCGACCCGTTCTTCAAGGCGATTGTGCCATCAAACTACGATATCCTGCAGACCGAAGGCCAGCCGAGAGCGCCCAGCACCTATTTCATGGCGCCCATCGCCTATGCCGACGACGCGGACAAGTTCTCATTCAACGAAGCCGACCGGGGCAAGTACGCGCAACCCGCCGAGGCCCTGCAGCCGCGTTCGTTCCAGTGGTGGCTGGCAAGGTCGACGGGCGACTTCGACGACCCCACGTACACCACGCACACCGCCGGGCAGCTGGCCAGTACCATAACCACGTCAGGTTATCAGGGCAATGCGGACGAGGAGGATATTTCCACGCGCAAGGTGTTTCACGATATGACGGTGTACGGACCGTACACCGTGGGCGCGGGCGAGTCCGTGAAGATTGTGCTTGCCTGGGGAGCGGGGCACCCCTCGCTGCTGGCGCCGATTCCGGCCAACGAGCAGGATGTCGGCCTTTTGAAGTGGGACCGTTCCAGCGATTCCCCCGAGAACAAGATCAGCAAGATCAAGACCGACGGCGAAAAGGCCGCCCTGGAGAATCTGAAGCTGGCCCATTGGGTCTACGACAACAACTACCAGGTGCCCGCGTCGCCCAGCGAGGCGTATATTTCGGCCGATAATCTGACGTCCTCAACCAATGCCAAGCAGTTGATCCGGTGGGGCCGGCAGTCGGAATCAGCTGTAAATCCCTATACGGGCGAACTGGACATATTGGGCTACCGGGTGTACAAGTCGAATTGGTTCTCCTGGGGCCCCTGGGAGCTGTACGACGTGATCGAAAACGGTTCCAGCGGGTCTTCCACTAGTCCGACGGGCCTGGACCGCGGCGTCTGGGGCGTAAATGCCGACGGTCTCTATGAATATGAAGACCTGGAGACCGCAGCCGGCTTTTCCTATTTCTATTCGGCTCGCCCGTACGCCAGAGGGGTGGATTCCTATACCTGGGACAGCGGGATGACAATCGACGACATCCCCAGCGACCGCGTGAAGGCCAATATCCGTAGGGGATATGAGAGCGGCTGGGGGCCATCTACGGCCAGGACCTTCGACGGCGACAATCGCAAGCCGTTCCAGGCCCTGTTGTCCAGCCTTCCCGAAGAGGTGCTGATCGTGCCGAATCCGTATTACGTGGACGGAAAGCACCAGTACCCCAACTCCCGCAACCTTCGCATCGTGGGCCTGACTGCCAATGCGGTAATTCACATTTACTCGGCCTCCGGCGACCGCGTGGAAACGACGGATCGGACCCCGCTCACCAAGGGTGAGACCGAATTTCGTCAGATCACGTTCAATATCGCCGGCGAGGTGCAGACCGGTCTGTACTATTTCGTGGTTGTGGACGGCGGAGAGACCCGAAGAGGCAGCTTCGTGCTGATCAAGTAAGCGGGTTCAAAACCTTTAGGAGGAAGTGACGTGAAAAGGAGTATGTTGGTCGTTGCGTCGGTCTTGGCCCTGCTGCTTGCCGCTTCACCGGCGTTGGCCGTGAAGTGGGGCGGGGTGACCGGCGAGTATGGTGTCAAGAAAGTTAATATATCGGGAATGCAGTTCCTTAAGATCGGCCAGGGCGCCCGTGCGGTGGCGATGGGTGATGCGTTTACGGCCGTGGCGGACGATATCAACGCGGTCTTCTGGAACGGATCGGGCCTGGTGCACGTGGAGCGCGTGGCCTATCAGTTGAACTGGACGCGCTTTATTTACGACACCCAGCTGTACTCGGCTGCCGCGGTGTGGAATACGCGGTCGGCCCGGGGCGAGGTGTTGGGCATTACGGTCGTGTCACATAACCCGAAGCCTTCCCTCGAGACCACGATCCATCAGCCCAGCGGAACGGGCCAGGACGTGGTCGCAAACGATCTTTCTGTCGGTCTGCTCTATGCGATCAAGTTCACCGACAAATTTTCGTTCAGCGCCAAGGCGAATTATGTTTCTGAGCAACTCTACACGATAAAAACGACTGGTTTTACGGTCGACGTGGGCAGCTTCTTCTACACGGGGTTCAGAAGCTTTCGTATCGCAATGGCGTTCAGGAATTTCGGCCCGGACCGCAAGTCGGGAGACCGCGCGTACCTGTTGCCGCTGGTCTACAATATCGGTATCGCCGCCGAAATCTACGGCGAGAAGGGCGATCCGTCCTACCTCACCGCGTCCGTGGAGAGCGCGTTTTTCGTGGATTTCGAGCAACGCTGGCATTTCGGCGCCGAGTTGTGGCTGCAGAACGCGCTTGCGTTGCGCGCCGGCTGGAAGTGGAACTATGACCTCGAGGGCATCGCCGTGGGCGCCGGTCTGAAGCAGACGTTTGGCGGACGTACCATAACGGCGGACGTGGCGGTGTCGCTCTTGCAGAAAAACGATGGCATCGTCATGTTTGATCCGCCAATCCGCGTTTCCATCGGTGGCACGTTCTAACCCGCATGTACAGAGCGGCGGCGTCGAATTAATATTGACGTAGTCCGGCGCTTTGTCGGCGTAGGAACCGACGGGCGGCGGCCGGGACTCTGAGCCCGGGCGCCGCCCGTTTATTTATTTCCAAACAAGGCAACCAGAAAGAATCCCGGAGCCGGCCGGGCGAAAAGTCTACCGGCTGCCTCTCGTGGGTTCTTTCTCCCGCGTAATTTGAGAATGGCGATCTGAAATGACGAGGCGTGCCTCCCGGAGGCGGAAGGGGCGAGTGGAGTCTCCCGGAGATAGGGGTCTGAATCGCCGATACGCGTGGCCGGTTCTGGTGGGCATGGCTGCGTTTCTGGTTTATGTCAACGCCCTTGGCAACGGACTGGTGTACGACGACCATTTTCTGATCGAACGAAGCTGGCTTGTGGAACGATTGGATTTCAAGAGTGTATTCACGACCCATTACTGGGCGGGGTACCCCGGAAATGAAACCGGGCATTACCGGCCGTTACCCGTACTCTCCTTTCTGCTGGACGCGTTGGGAGGGATTCGCCCGTTCCGGTATCATCTGACCAATGTGTTGTTGCACGTATGTTGCAGCCTGCTGGCATGGGGGTTGTGCAGGCGCGCAGGTCTGGGCCGTTTCTCCGCAGGGGCGGCGGGTCTGTTGTTTGCGGTGCATCCGATCCATTCGGAGGTGGCGGCCGGTGTGACGTTCGGACGGTCCGACCTGCTGGCCTGTGTGTTCCTGCTTGGGGGCATGCTGTGTTATACGCATGCCTCGCGTTCGCGAACGGCCTACGGGCTCGCACTTGTTGCTTTTTTCTGCGGACTGATGAGCAAGGAGAGCTCGCTCGCGCTGTTTGGCCTGGTTGTGATATATGACCTCGCCGCGGAGATAGGGGATGCAGAGGGGAGGCCGTTTTTGGATAAAGAGGGACAAAAAGAAGGCCGCAGGGGACGGGTGGTTGCGCGTTTGGGCTGTTCGGCCGCCGCGCCCATGGAAGCGGGGATGTGGCACAAGATTCTGTTCGTCGCGCGGGCGAAATGGCCGTGGTGGATGGGCTTCGCGGGCGTTTTCGGGCTCTGTCTGGCGGTGCGCAACGCCGCTGCGGGGCTGGGCTTCTCCCCCGGTGGGATGACGGAGTTGGTGAATCCGCTTTTCGGAGCACCGCTTGAAACGCGGGCCCTTACAGCCGGGAGAATATTCTGGCACTACCTGACGCTCCTGGTGGTTCCGTGGCGGCTCTCCGTGGATTATTCGTACAATGCAATTCAGGTTTCGAATTCGCTTCTGGAACCGGGAGTGATCGCGGGTGTGGCGCTGGGTCTCGGCGGGCTGTGGTTGTGGCTGCGATCCCTGGGGAAATGGCCGCGGTTGTTTTTTTGTGGGGCGCTTTTTTGGGTGCCCTACATGGGGGTGTCGCAGACCGTGGTGCTGCTGAATTCGATGGTCCAGGAACGGTTCCTGTATATTCCGGCGCTGGGTGTGTTCGCGTTGACAGGGATCGGGGCGGAATGGTTGTTCAGGAGGTATGGGTTCAGCGTCGTTGTCCTGGCGGGTCTTGTGCTGGTCGGTTATGCCGCCCGCACGGTGGCGCGAAATAGAGATTGGAAGGATGACTTCAGCCTGTTTTCCAGCGCTGCGCGTGCGTATCCGAAAAGCGCGAAGATGCATCAGGCCGTGGGACAGGTGCTGGCGGAGCAGGGCCTGATGGACCGGGCGATTCTTGCTTTTCGACGGGCCCTGTCTATCCGGGAAGAAGCCATGACCTATAACAACCTGGGCAATGCGTACGGTGTGAAGGGGGTTTTTGAGCAGGCGTCCGCGGCATATCGAAAAGCCGTGGAACTGGATCCGCAATACGCGGAGGCCTGGATGAATTTGGGCGTCACGGCCATGCGGGCCGGCGACGCGAGGACGGCCGCCGAAGGATTCAGACAGGCGGCGGTTCTGCTACCGGAGGATAAGGAGGTTCACTTCAATCTCGGCGTGGCCCTGGAGAAAACGGGCCGGCCGGAAGAGGCGGCGCAGGCATACCGTCGATCCGCGGCGCAGGGCGATGCGAGGGCGCATTTAAACCTGGGCCGGGTGTTCGAGAGCCAGGGCAGGCACGGGGATGCGGTGGCGGCCTACGGGGCGTTTCTGAAGCAATGGCGGGGTGATCCGGAAATTTCAACGGAAGCCCGGCGCCGGATTCGCGCGTTGTCGGGGAACTAGTGTCACAGCCGAAGACAGAACCTGATCCAATCCGTTGAACAACAATGAAGTCGAATTCATCGACGCATACAGAAGGACATGGGCTCAGCACTTCAGGACCAAAATCAGCTTTGATTTTTCTTCCATATTCCTTATTCTATAAAACACGAGAAGCAGCTTTCAGCTTTCAGCCGTCAGCTTACACCGGATAACGATGCGGACCGGCGATGTGAATCTGCGATATCCGCGCCACGTCTTTTCGCCTACGTCCGCCCATTCACGGACTTGACCCGTCACGCGTCCGGTCCGGGTGGATGGGGCTCTTCCGCGCCAATCCGTTCAGCAACGTGGTTTTGGAACGCCAGCGATCTACGCAGGCCACCAACCCTGGTTTTATGCCTCTGAGGCGATTCGCGGAAGAGCAGCCCCGCGGCGTTTGAGCGGCGCCGTTCTTTTTGGCCCTTTTTCTTTGGCGAGAAAGAAAAAGGGCACGGGAATAGGGGACGTTAAGGGGAGGGGGAGATTCTAATGCCCACAAATCTCCGAAACTTCGGGGAGGAGTCGTACGTGAAGGGTTCAGGATGCATGCGTTTCGTTTCGCTCGCCCGCCGCGCGATTTTCGCCTGTTGCTTCATGGCGGGGATGGGGCTTTCGGTTCCGGCGGAGGCCAATGGCCAGCGTATCTGGACCGCTTCCTACGAAAACGGGCAGGCAGCCCTGACCGAAGTCTGGTCCGTGGACGCACAGGGAGCGGAACACCGGCTGGGCGCCTTTCCGGGCCGACCGGGACAACTGGGCAGGTCCCCGGACGGGCGGAGGGTGTTCTATAGGGATCAACCGTTGCGGAACTATCGGCTTTCCGGGTTGGGGCAGACAGCGGTGCCGATCGTGGAGAGCCAGGTGTGGGAGGTGATGGTAAACGGCACGGTTGTGCGGCGTCCGGGGGATGTTGAACTCGGAAACCTCGACGTGGCGTGGGTTTCATCACGAAACGGGGGGCCGCGAAACGGTCCCAATTTTTCGCTCGCGGGCGTTGAAAAGGCATTGATGACGGTGAAATTGGCCTATGGCGCGCTGCATCAATGGGAATTCCGCCACGCACAGCGGCTCTATCGAAGCGCGGCACAGCATTTCGAGGCGCTGGCGCGAGACAGCGTCCTGTATTCCAAGCCGGCGATGGCTTACGCAAAGGTATTGGCGAGCAGGTCGCGGATGGCCGGTGGGGTGGGCGCCCGGTGGGTTTGCAGGGAGAACCTGTCCGCGATCGGGAAGATGATTCATGATTACCGGCGACTCAATGACGGCAGATCCCCCGTCAACCTGGAGGTGTTGAAGGCTTCGGTAAGGGCCGGCGGGCTGGGCGATGCGGAAGAACGGATTCTTGAGCGGCTCTTCAGGTCGCCCGAAGATCGGAAGAAACGCGCAATCAGTTATTTCTATCGGCACGGCGCTGCAGACGGAGAGGCGATGGTAATCAGCCCCTATCATCGTGGGCGGCTGCTGGAACTGATTCGGCGCGGTGACGGGTTCGAGGTAGTGGACAGGGCGGCGGGAAGGGCGCAGGTCGATTCGTTGCTGGACGTGGGCCGACGGGTGCTGGAGAAGGACGCGCCGGCCTCGGTGCCCGTACTGCAGGTGGTCACGCTGATGGCGCCCAAGTCCGCGCGCGGGCATTGTCAGTTGGGCTATGCCTATCTGAAGTCCAAAGATCCGGACGCCGCGCTGCGTTCGTTCGAACGCGCGGTTCGGCTGGACCACAGGATGGCTGAAGCATACAACGGGCTCGGGCAGGTATTCGAAAGGCGTCCGAAAGCGCGGTATGACGCGATCCGTTATTATACGAAGGCGCTCCAGTACAACCGGGACTACCTGGAAGCGCGTTATAATAAAGCCAGGCTTCGACACAGCCTGGAAGAGCACGACGCGAAATACGACGTGGAGAAGGTCATTGATATCGATCCGACCTTTGCGCCCGCCTATCTGCTCCTGGGGGAGTGGTACGAGGTCCAGGAGGAGGATTTCGAACGCGCGGCCCTGCTTTACGCGCGATACATGACGTTGAAGCCGGAAGATTCTGAGGGGAGGAAGCGGCTGGCCGGTGTGTACCTGAAGTCGCGAAATTATGAGCGGATTGTGACCTTGCTTACGGATTATGTTCGGGAGCATCCCGATGACACCGGGGTCCTTGCCGTGCTGGCCCAGGCATGCGTCCAGTTGGGACGGCTGGAGTGGGCGGACAGATATTTCAGTGAGTACCTGCAGGCGGCGACAGAGGCGGAGCGGGCGCTGTATTACGATCCGGTCCTTCTGATGTCCCCGGAGGAACGCAAACTGTATGAGCAGGCCGATCGCTCGGCTCGCGTCGAACGGGTCAACCGGTTCTGGACGGCGCACGACCCGGACCTGACCACGTCGATTAACGAGCGCCAGTTGGAACACTACAGACGGGTCTGGTACGCGCTGGGGGCTTTTTCGAAGGGCAGACAGCCGTGGGACCGGCGGGGCGAGGTGTACATCCGGTTTGGCGAGCCCGATTACCGGTCTCAATCCGATATGAAGAACTACAACCAGAGTCTGAAGGTGCAGCGTGTGCGGGAGCGCATTGCCCGGCAGATGTACGGGACGGCGGCGTTGCAGATGAGTTTCATGGGCGGGCCGGTGTACGCGGTGCGCAGCCTGAAGTCGAATCTCAGCGGTGGCGCGAACCTGGGCGACGGGTTCGCCGGGGACCGCCAGGTGGAGGATCCAAACTCGGCCGCCGCCGGCGACAGCAGGGCCGAGCGGGCAACAACCGAGGGCGAGACGCAGCGGCAGGGCATCACCTACAGTTCGGGCATTACGGCCAATAACCAACTGACGGGCGAGTCCCTGGAGCTGCTCCGGTTCGAAGGTGTACAGATGCAGGGGGGCGCTATGGGCCTGGGGAACGCCGCCAACGACTTTGCATTCAAGGCCGTAACCTCTCAGGACGACGCTTCTATGGTTCCCTGGGAGGTCTGGGTTTACACCGACGTTAATGGGGGAATCGAAATCACGTTCACGGACGAGCATTTGCGCGGCGAGTTCGACTACGCGCCGCCGCCGATGGACGTACGCATTCCCATGCAGCAACTGACCCGGTTCAACCAGTTCAATCCTCGGTCCGTGGCCGAACAGGCGGCCCTGGTTACGCCGGACTATTACAAGCCGCCGGAGAATAAGTCGCCGCTGGAGTTCTATTACGATCTGGCCAACTTCCGCCAGGACGAGGGGGGCCGGCGGTCGTTCGTGGAAGTCTACTTCGGTGCGCCCTACAATCTCGGCAAATACCTGGAGAATCGGGACGAAACCGAAATGTTTCTGGAGCGTTCGGTGGCATTGAACAATCCGCGCAACGGGTCGGTTTATCGCCGGCAGGGCAATCTCGAATTCCGCGGCGCCGGCGATTTAACCGGGGCGCGTGGTGGCTTTGTACCCGACCTGGTCCGGCTGGACGTGCCCCCTGGCACCTACCGGATGGAGGTGCAAATCAAGGACAGGTTGTCCGGAAGGCAGGGTCGGTACCGGCAGGAGGTTGTGATTGACAATTACGAGAGGGCTTTTCTGCAGTTGAGCGAGTTGCAAATGGCGTATTCGATTGCAGAATCGAACGACTTGGATAAGTTTAAGAAGGGCGGTCTTCGGGTCATTCCCATCCCTACACGCACGTTTGGAAGGAACCAGGGCGTATTCCTCTATTATGAAATTTATCGCCTCAGGCAGGACGAATTCGGACAGACCCGTTACAAGGTGGAATATACGATTCGGCCCAAGGGGGTACAGGGACGCACGGCAAGCGGGGTGGTCTCGCAGTTGGTGCGCGTACTGACGGGCAGAAAACAGGAACTTGCCGTGGGATACGAGCAGCTTGGAAACTCGGAGTCGGAAGAGGTGTACATGGAACTGGATTTGAAGTCCACCAGGCCCGGACAGTATATTTTGGAAATTGAGGTGACCGACCTGAACAGCGGTCTGACATCGAACCGACAGACGGGATTCTACGTTCAATAAACCTGTGTGTACCTTTGGCAGGCCCGGCGGCCGGAGGCGGTTGGTGGGCCTTTTTTCTGCCCGAACAATTGTACGGTCCGCCAATCCCCGGCGCGTTTGCCAAAGCCCTGGGAGCGTGGGCTTTTCCAGCCCTCGAAAAACGCTAGACACCCTTGAGACGTACCAACGGGGTCTTAAAACAGCTTCTCGGGGCATCGTAAGGCTTCTCCAACCTGTACAATCCCTTTCCCGATGAAGCGATCGGGGAGTCTTGCACGGACGAGTCGCTTGAGAACGAGTGAGCTTGAGGAAGGTATGGACGCGCGCGTCGCTCCTTTTGATCGGGAAGAGCTTGTCGAAAGGTTCGCCGGTTATGACCGGTCACAGAACCAGGGCAAGGGACAGTCCCACAGCCCGGATTCCGGGGGTCTGGGGTGGGGCGAAAGCGGGTTTCTCGACGCATACGTGAAGCTTTACGAAGCAACCGCTGATCCGGCGTGGTTGGACAAGATTGTGGACCATTTCGATCGGATGATGGGTACCCGGCGAGACCACTTTGCCGATGGTTGTGCCACCTGGGTCACGCCGGTCTATTCGGTGGCGCTGGTGAGAACGGGGTCGATGCACAACCGGGGTACGGCGCGCATCGCGCCTGAGGAGGAACGGGTTTGGGTGATCCGGGGCGGTGATATGGCTCTGGATACCGTTCGCATTGTGGAAATTCTCCCTGGACGGCGGTACGTCGTCCAGGAGTACGGCACGCGGAAGGAATTGGCGGGAGGCCGGTTTCGACCCGGCGCGACCCTGAAGGGTTTCGCGCCGTTCAAAATACGTGTCGAGGGCAGGGCGCGCGCAGGCGATCGGTTCTGGGTGCAGGTTTTCGCCGGGGAGCCGTTGGAGTATATCGTCCACCAGGGAATGTTCCTGCATCCGTTAAGCCGGTTTATCGAACACGCATTCAAGAACGCAGAGTTGAAAGGTGTATTCAGGACGAAAGCCGGAACATACCTGAGGTTTATTGGCAGGCAGATCGCCGATAAGCACGAGCGTGACTGGGTGGACGCATCCCCCACGTCCGGTGGATATCGATTTTCTCCCTGGATGACGGAGCGGTTTCCGAACCGGATCATGCCGCACAATCAGTACCTGTCGCTGGGGCGGGCATATCTGGCGCTGCAAAACGTGTCTCGGAAGCCGCTGTACGCTGATCGTGCGCAACGTATGGCGAGAAATTTCAAAAGGCATCTATGGAAAACGGGTCGGGCGTATACCTGGTACTATTGGGACTGGATCGAGGCCGGCGAACACGGGCACAGCGCCATTGAAGATACCAGTCACGGGCGGATCGATATCGGATTTGCAATCGATGCCTGCCGGAGCGGCGTGGTATTCAACAATGCCGATATGAAGCGGTTCGCGAATACCCTGCTGGATCAGATGTGGAACGGGTCGGTGGACGATCCGGTGATCGGCGGCCGCGTGGACCGTCAGGAAGGGGATAGTACGCCGTGCGCGGACTGGATCGATTTGTGCCAGTGGCATCCGCGGGTTTGGGATGTGCTGTGGGCCGTATTCTGCAAAGCCGGAGAACCCGTACAGATGATCCCATCCATTCTTCAGGGATGGGCGCGGTTACAGGAGAGCGGCTAGACGGAAGACGGGAGACGTGAGAAGCAAGACGTAAGAAGGATATGATGGCCCCTTTTGTGATTCTTTCTTGTCCTTTTTGCGCGTAGGGACTGGACGGGGTTGGTCGCTGAGTACTATATGCCTTGACCTCTTCCTTCTCGCTTCCAGCCAATTCTACAGAACATGCAATAGTGTGTTTAATACACGCCGTGGAAAGAGGAGATCTGATATGATGAGAGCGTTGTATGTTCTTTTTCTTGGTTCGTTATTGACCGCGGGGTGGGCGGGTGACGCGCAAGCACAGCAGAAGCCGGTTTTTTTCGTTACCGCCGGGGTCGCCGCGCCCGCATCCAGTTCACTGTCTGACTTCTGGTATCCCGGTATCGGCGTGGGCGGAGGGGCGGAGTATTTCATTCATCCGAGTCTGGCTGTTCAGGGCCGGTTCAGTTACGCCCGTTTCGGATTCAATGAGGGAAAATTCAAGGCGGAAAACGACGCACTCGGGGTGGTTACCGGTACGAATGGCGGGGGCAAGAACCTGTTCAGCGCATTCGCCAGCCTGAAGTACACGAAAACGATCGACTCGGACGATCTGGATGTACGGACGGTGCCGTATGCGGTTGCCGGCGTGGGAATTTTGTCCTACTCGGAAGCCGATATTGAGGGGGTTGAGATCGGCAACGATACATTTCATGTTACCGGGCAATCCGGTAACGGGTTTGCGGTAAACGCGGGCGCTGGGATGGACATCCGGCTGACAGACCGGACGCATCTCTTTGTGGAAGCACGGCTTGAGGTCGGATTCACGTCCGGAGAGCGGGGAAGCACGCAGCTTTTCCCCGTTCGAGTCGGGATTTCTTTCGAGTAAGGTTTTTTGGGGAGGGGAGTCAGGGTTCATGGAACTCGACCCGAACCCGCCTCGTCGGCCTTCCGGAATGGAAAGGTGGAGTACGACTTGAAACGGTCGGAGGGACCGAAAAAGACCGGATGGCCCGCGGACGTGTCGGCCCTGCTGGCGTTGCTGGCGGGGCTGCTGATTTTATTCCAGTATGTGACGCTGGACAAGTTCGGAATTCTTCGCCCGGGCTTCACGCCGGGTTCTATTTGTCTGATTTTCCGGTGCCGACCTGGCGGCATTTGCTGTTCTGGTCCAACCACCGGTTCCGGCTTTTCCAATCCCAGGACCACTGGTACGGCGGATATCTGGGGTTGAGTCTGGTCGCGATCGCGGTGTGGAGACCCGTACGGACCGTCCGCACGGAACCACCTGAAGCGCCCGCAGCGAATCTGATGACGGCTGAGGCGGTCGGTGGCATCCTGGATTGAGAACGGACGGTTATGCGAGGCAAAAGAGATCGAACGGATTCCAGTAAGCCGATAATCGGGGTGGGGTTGTTCCTCGGCCTGCATGTTCTGTTCGCTTACTGGCAGCCCGTGTCTGTCTGGGGTGTGGATTTTTTGAGGTTCCATAACTCCGGGCTGCGGGTGATATTCGTGCTATTGAGCGTGTTGTTGCTGATTCTTGCCGTCCGGCACCGCCTGGGACGGTGGACGTCGGGGTTGGCCGGGTTGTGCGACCTCGGAATCGGCTCCTCGCGATCCGTTCTTTCATGGGTCTTGCTTCTGCTCGGCGGCCTTGTTGCTTTCTGGGGCATGCGTTCCGCCGTTCATCTGCTCGGCGACGGGATCATGCTGATTCGCGAACTGGATGATTTCTGGTCTGAAATCCCCAGAACGGATCGTGCGCCGCTGACGTTCTGGATCATTCGCGGGCTCCATCGGGCGGGGGCGTCGGTCTGGGATTCCGCGGAGATCACGTATCGGATATTCAGCTGTGTGTCCGGAATCCTGTATCTGGTGGTTGTGAGGTATGCCGCTCGGATCCTGGGAAATGACGCTCTCGAGCGATTTCTGATTCTGGCTCTCCTGCTGGGGGCCGGGTTCGTGCAGCTTTTTTTCGGGTATGTCGAAAATTACGCGTTCCTGTTCCCGATTATGCTGCTTTACCTGCTCCTTGGCATACAGACGCTCGACGGCAGGGTTCCTCTATGGGCGCCCGCGGCGTTGCTTGGCGTTCTGATGGCGCTCCATATTACGATGCTGACACTTGTGCCTTCCCTCGTGGCGCTGGCGATATTCAGATACCGGGCGGATCGTGTCCCTGGGGCGGCAACGCCCGGCCGTTCGTCCGCTCGAGCGGCGCTCGCCGTACTGGTATGTGGGATCGTATTTCTGGGCGCGCTTCTTCTGATCCAATTTGACCTGGTCGCGTATTTGCAGAAACGCCAGGGATTCTATATCCTGCACCTTTTTGCGGAACCGGGCCCCAAACAGCACTATAGGTTGTTTTCAATTGGCAAGTTGGTCGATTTCTTGAATCAATATTTCCTCGTTGCGCCGTCTTCGTTTATGGTTCTGTTTCTATGCCGGAGGAGACGCTGGCTGAGCGGATCCGATCGACAGTTCGTTCTGGTTGCCGCGCTGTTTCCGATTCTGTTTACCGTTGTCGCCAACCCTGAACTTGGCGCGTTCCGGGATTGGGATGTGTTTGCCTTTGGCGCGTTGCCTCTTACGCTCTGGGCGGCGCTTACGGTTATCCGCGAGCTTCGCGACCGGCTTATTTCGGGGAATACCGCCGGTTTGATCTGCGCGGCCGCAGCGCTGCACACGTTGTTCTGGATCGGCATCAATGTGGACGTCTCATCCGCCGAAGCGCACTTTGCGAGCCACCTGAAAGGCGGATATCTGTCTGCGCATGCGCGGTCGCACGGATGGGAGACCCTTGGCGTCTACCACAAGGATCACGGCAGGAGCGTCCAGGCGATCCTGGCGTACGAGAAGGCCGTTGAAGTCGATCCGGAGTTTGCGGGCGGTCACTACAATCTGGGCAATATGTACTATGACATGAAACGGTACGATCGAGCGGCGATCTACTTCCGGAAGGTCATTGCGCTGAAGCCGGATTTTGCGGAAGCCTATTTCAATCTTGGCAATTTATATTACGATACCGGGAAGTTTGAACGTGCAATTGCGAATTTCGAAAAGGTGATTGCGCTGAAACCGGATTTCGCGGAAGCCCACTACCAGGCGGGCAACGCACGCTACGGCCTGGGAGAGTACGATCGGGCGGCGGCGCATTTCGAAACCGCCATCAAATTGAAGCCGCAGTTCGTAGCGGCCTATTACAATCTCGGCGATCTGTACTATAGAACGGGACGGTTCGACGCGGCCGTCAGAGCCTATCGGAAAGCCATTGCGCTGAAACCCGGTTATGCCAGGGCGTATTCCAATCTGGGCAACGCGTACCACGGCATGGCGAACTATAAACAGGCCGTAGCAGCCTACGAGAAAGCCGTGGCTCTGGATCCGGGTTATGCCGAGGCCTATTACAACCTCGGTGTTGTCTACCATGCGTTGGGGGAAGCGGAGAAAGTCCGCACGTACTTCAAGAAAGTGCTCGTGCTGGCGCCTGACCATCCACAGGCGCCGGCATTGAGATCCTGGTTGGCCCTGAATCCGGGATGAGGGCTCCTGCGACGGGTCAGGTACCGTAACGCCATATCCAGTGCCGGCGTCCATGCGAATCGCAACTGGAAGTCGCATCAGCGGTGTTCGTATTGCCACAAAAGGCACAAAAACACAAAAGGTAAATTCGCCTATTCCGTGAACTGCTGAATAGCTACGAATATCGCCAATATTCCATACGGACTGCAGGCGTTTCTTTACACGCCGGCTGGCTTCTATCCCTTCTGTGCCTTCTGTGCTTTTTGTGGCTATTGTCACGCTCAATCGGCCACTGGGATTGCGCGGGAACTCGTTGGCGTATTCGTAGCGGAGGGATGAATGAAATTACCGCATTTCAGATTCTATGTCCGCCTCTCGGTTTTGTATTTGACAGATGCGGCTTAGTTTTGTACGGTTTTGCTGGAAGGCGCAACATCTGTAATTCAGAAAGGTAGAGATGAACCAGAATGCGCAAAAGGCTCGATTCGAGGAAGATGGTTATCTCGTGGTGAAGGCGTTGCTTTCCGCCAAGGAGGTGGAGGCGTGCGAGACGGAAATCGAGCGGTTGCACCGGCTGGCGGTCGAGTTGGAAGGGCGTGGCGATCCCTCGGCAAGCCGGTTTCAACTCGAGCCCTACGCGAAAACCGCAACCCGGGGAGGCCTGCCCGTCTTGCGCAAGATTGAGCAAACGCGATGCTTTTCGCCGGTTTTCAAGAATCTCGCCGCGCATCCGCGGCTCATTCGGATCGTCGGATCTCTCCTTGGCCCGGATTTGCTTCTGTTTCGCAGCACGCTGATGTTGAAGCCGGCCTACCACGGGTCGTCGCACGGATTGCACCAGGATTCGGCGTACTGGCCAATGCAACCGCCGGCGCTGGTAACGGTGAGCATCGCTTTGACCGGTTCCAGCCCGGAAAACGGTTGTATACAGGTTTTGCCCCGAAGCCACAAATGGGGGTTGCAATCCTGGGGCCATATTGCCCGTCGCCAGGATGAGGCGATAGCGGACCGGGACGACGTGGATCTGTCCGAGAAAGTTGACGTACCCCTGGCCGCGGGCGATGCCGTATTGTTTCACTCATTGACGGTTCACGGGTCCGGCCCGAATCCTTCTCCGCGCCCGCGCCACACCGCGCTTTATGCCTATTTCCCGCCATCGGTACGGTATGTGCCGGGCGAAAAAGGGCCTCATGAAATGACGTTTCCGGTGGTGGCAGGTCTGGGCGGAAGAGACGCGTTGACGCTGACTGCGAATTCGTAACTGGCTGCGATGGCCCCAGGTGCTTCGTCATTCTGCCAAAGGGGTTCTATCGTCCTTAATCTCTAAGCCGGGGAGTGATTATGGATAAGAAACTGCATATCAGGCCCAGGTATTACCGGTGGCACGTGGATCCTGGCGTGTCCTGGGAGGAAAGGAACACGGATTATGCCCATCTGGATTGGCACGTTCCACTGTCGCGGGCTGCGCTGGTGCTGGTGGACGTGTGGGATGGGCACTATCTGAAGGAGACGATCGAGCGGACAGACGCGATCGTCGAAGCGCGTATCGTTCCGCTGCTTGCGGCCTGCCGCAAGGCCGGACTGCGGCTGATTCACGCGCCCGCGCCGGGTCTGGCCGAACACCATCCGGCGTGGGTGCGATTGATCGACGACCCGCCGCGGCCGAGTGGAACGGGGGATACGTGGCCGCCGCGCGAGTTCAGGTCCAAGAAGGGCGCGTATGCCGCGTATGCAAGACCGGAGGAGCCGAGAGAGCCGGAACTGATCGAAATGCGATCCGGACGAAGGCTGCATCCGCTGGTGCAGGTGGAAAAGGGGGAGGGTGTCATCTACAACGGCGAGGAGTTGCACCGGTATTGCAAACGTGAAGGCATTCTTTTTCTGTTCTTCCTGGGGTTCAACACCAACGCGTGTATTCTGCTGCGTGATTATGGCACGGTCGAAATGAGCAAACGTGGATACGAGGTCATCGTTGTGCGGGATTGCGGGACGGGCATGGAGTCGTTCGAAACACAGGACGGGTTGTGGCAGACCCGCGGCGCGATTCTGTTTCTGGAGATGTTCGGCAAGTACTCGATCACATCCGCGGAGATGATCGCCGGGCTGGGTTCCGAGAAATCGTAAGATTCCGGAAGTCAACACAGATATCTGATAGAATCGGTGCGTTAACAGTCCGTTGAAAAAGTCGCTCTGCAGGCGAGGCCGAGTCATTGTGGCCGAAGACAAGGCGCGCGACCGCGTCGAATCGGGGATTCGGAGAGGGAGTGCAACGCAGTAATTCGGCCACAAGGGCCGGATGCAGCCCGGATGGACTTTTTCAACGGGCTGTTAAGTTAGAAAGGAGCGGAACGTGAAAATTTCGGTTTTTGCGGATGAAATCGACCGGTACAATCCGGCTCGCGCGATATCCCTTGCCGCGGAATGGGGCGTGTCGCACGTGGAGGTGCGCCAGCTTGCGGGTGGCCGGTTTCCAGCGGTAAGCGACAATGAGCTGGCCGACTTTCATGCGCGGGTCCGCGATGCCGGTATGGAGATCTCAGGGGTTTCTCCGGGCTTTTTCAAGGGACCGCTGGATGATCCCCGGGTCGACGAACGCCTGCGGCAGTCGCTTCCGCGGGCGTGCGCATGGGCGCGAAAATTGGGTACCGATCGGGTGTCCTGTTTCGCCTTTCAGCGGACGGAAGCGCCACATCCTCCGGCAGCGGTTGTGGACCGGCTCGGACAGATGGCGGACGTTGCGGCGCGGGAGGGGTGTCGTCTGGCGCTGGAAAACGAGGCGGTTTGCTGGGGGGCAACCGGCGCCGAGGCGGCTCTGCTTGTCCGCCAGGTGGGTGTGGACCGTATATCGCTTTGCTGGGATCCCGGCAATTCCGCCCGGGCGGGTACGCCATCCCCCTTTCCGGGGGAATACGAGGATCTGAAAGATCTGGTAACCCACGTGCACGTGAAGAATTTCGATCCGCACACTGGCGCCTGGTCGTTGGCGGAGGAAGGGCTCGTGGACTGGCCGGGGCAGTTGGACGCCCTTTGTGCCGACGGGTACAGGGGCTTCGTGGTGGTAGAGACACATCTGGACATCAGTCCGGATGCGTTCGAGGTGGCCGACCCGGCGTTCACCGGGTTGGCGGCAAACAGTCTGAGGAACCTGGAGTACGTCAGATCGTGTTTAGGCGTGTCCGGCAGCGAAAAATGACGACACCAAGGAGGGAGGAATGGCTGCAGAGATTCGTCTGGGTCTGATCGGTTGCGGCGGCAATATGCGCGGCGCGCACGTGCCGCGGATTCAGGCAGAGGAGGACGTGAAGCTGGTTTGCGTGGCTGATACGGTGAAGGAGCAGGCCCGTTTGTTGATGGATCGATACGGCGGAGAGGTCGCCTATTACGAGGATTGTCGCCGCATGATTCAACAGGAGGCGCTCGACGCGATCTTTATCAGTTCACCGCATTCGATGCACTACGAGCAGGCGCAGCTCGGGCTCGAAGCGGGACTGCACGTGCTGGTGGAGAAGCCGCTGACGGTGTCTCCAGGGCATACCCGGGCGTTGATCGACCTGGCGGCGCAGAAGAAGCGGTTTTTGCAGGTGAGCTACCAGCGGAATTACTTCGCGCCGCACGTGTACGCCAGGGAACTGGTGCGGGAAGGGTATATCGGAGAGTTGCGCGGTGTGGTGTCCTACGTGACGCAGAATTGGGGAGGAGTGAAGGGCTGGCGCCTGGATCCCGAGCTTTCCGGCGGCGGTATGTTTATGGATACCGGCAGCCACCTGGTCGCATCCACGTTGTGGATCACCGGGCTGGCGCCGGTGGAAGTCTCTGCGTTTATGGATTACGGTCGCATGGACGTGGATATCAACGCCGTGCTGAATGTCCGGTTTGAAGGCGGGGCTGTGGGTACGATCAGCACGTTCGGCAATGCCAGGGAGCACGATGAGCGCATCGCCATTCACGGCGGCGAAGGATGTATTGTGTTTCATCTCTACAAGTGGCAGGTAAAGGCGGTACTGGTGAACGACAGGCCAATGGAAATTCCCGAACGGATTGTTGAGACATCTCCGGATGCGGCGTTTTTCGATTGGATCCGGAATGGCGGAACGGGATATGAGCCCCCCGATTTCGCCCTGCAGGTTGCCCGGCTTTCCGAGGCCGCCTACAGGTCGCTGGCGCGAGAGACGCCGGTGACGGTGAGCACACGCTGAACGCTGGAGGCGTCGATGTCGAAAAAGATACGTTTGAGAGGCAGGTATTACCGGCAACACCCGCCCGCCCGGCACCTGGGCCACGCGGAGGAAGCGCTTGTATTGAACATGGACAATACGGCATTCCTTCTGGTGGATGTCTACGGAAAAGGGTTTGACCCCGACCACGACCCGGGGGATGTTCCGGAGTTGTATCGCGCTGCCGTGGAAAAAAACCGGGAGATTGTGGTACATCGTATCCGTCCGGCCAAAGACGCGGCAAAACGCCTCGGGCTTCCCGTCGTATACGTAACGAATTATCTGGCGCCGTCAACCAATGAACGGACCGAGTGGCGCAATATGTCGATCCGAACCTGCGGCGTTGACGTACTGGAGACGTGGCCGGATCCGAACGATATCCTTGCGTTTTCCGACGTGATCGCTCCGGAAGCCGACGATTACCTGGTAAAGAAACAGATGTACAGCGCTTTTTTTGAGACGCACCTGGACTCGCTGCTGCGCAGCCTGGGGATTTACAACCTGGTAACGGTCGGGTTCGACACGCGGATTTGCCTGGGGACGACGGTGACCGAGGCGATGTACCGGAATTACCGCGTTATCGTGCTGCGGGATTGCTGCAGTACCACGGAATACCCGGAAACCGAGGCGGAAGGTTGGTCGAATTTTTTCGGGATTCGATTCATTGAAGCGAATGTCGGCTATACATCCACATCGGACGCATTTGTCCGTGCCTGCGGTGAGGTCTGAGATGGGCGCCAGAGAGGCGGTTCTGAATGCAATTGACGGGCAGTGGATGGCCGAGCAGGCCCTCAAACTGGTCGAAATTCCCAGCGTGACGGGTGAGGAAGCGGAAGTCTGCGCCTGTTTCGAGGCGCAGTTGGCCGATTTGGGGCTCGCCGTGGACGCACGCGAGGTGACGCCGGGACGGCGGAATCTTTACGCCGGGATCCGGGGCGTAAACGATGGACCGGCGCTGCTGCTGAATGGACACCTGGATACGATTCCCATCGGCGACTGCACCCCGGTGCGGCGGGAGGGCGACCGCATCTATGGGCGGGGTTCAACGGATATGAAGGGTGGCGTAGCTGCCATGCTGGGCGCGGCAAAGGCGTTGCGGGAGGCAGGTGTGCGTCTGAAAGGCGATTTGCTGGTCAGCGGCGTGGTCGGCCACGAAGAACCGGAAGCTGAGAAAGACGGCCCTCTGGCGCTCGTGGCGGATGTAAATAGCGGAAGGATCAAATGCGACCGCATTCTCATCGTGGAGGGTGGAGACGAACTCTGGGTGATGAGTATGGGGTCGATGGTGTTTACGATCACGTTAACCTCCAAACGGGGCGGCACCCACACCAACTACGTGCCGTTCCGGGAGAACCCCATCTGTCATGTCGGTGACCTCATCAGGAGAATAACCGAACGTCAGCGGGAACTGGACGCGGGAGGCGTGCACCCGCTCGCCGGCACGGAACGGATCGACCTGGGTATTGTACACGCCGGCGATTACTTCAACCGGACGCCGGGCCGGTGCGTGCTTACGGGGACGCGGCGGTGGTTGCCTGGCAGGACGACGTCGTCTGTACTGATTGAACTGAAATCGCTGGCCGAGCCTTTCGCCAGGGCCGGGGGATTGGAACTCTCGGTCGATATGGCGCTCCAGCGGGAGCCGTTCGAGACGCCGCGGGACGATCCGGCGGTGCGGGCAACCGCCGACGCCCACCGGGAAGTGGTTGGCGAGGACGTCAACTATGTCGGAAGACGGCTGGTCGGCGATGCCAACATCTATATGAACGAGACGGGGGTGCCTACCTTTTATTACGGGCCGTCGAATGAAACGGCCCATTCGGACAACGAGTGGGTGTCGGTGGAGCGTATCGAGACGGCCGCGAAAGTCTATGCGCTCATGGCGATGAACTACTGTGGTGTCGTAGAATAGATGGTTAGCGTGGGTTGAAAACCGGAGGTGCTTTTTGGTTTCGATCGTACGGAGGTCGGGCGGCGGGATCCTCACTGAGCGCACGCCCAGG
Organism: Candidatus Latescibacterota bacterium; assembly: GCA_965237675.1. GTDB lineage: Bacteria > Latescibacterota > UBA2968 > UBA2968 > JAAXHE01. The sequence continues at coordinate 5,009,726 of OZ250150.1, read as the reverse complement.
TGGGCGCGTGAGGCGGAGCTGGAGGATGGGGCGGAGACATTTGGCGCCGAACATAATCCCACGGGGAATCCGATCGGCGGAGGCGAAGGCTGCACGGACGGGTTTACGGGCGGCGACCGCTCCGTCCGCGATTACGGGGAACTGGCGCGGGCGCTGGAAGAAGCCGAGGCGGGCGACGTCGTATTCGTCCCGGGTGATGCCGAGATCGATATGGGCGGCCGGCCGGGTCTATCGATTCCGGAAATGGTTACGCTGGCCGGAGAGCGTGGCGCCGACGGTTCGGCGGGTGGTCTGGTTTTTTCCAATGTGCTGGAAACGCCGTTTCTTTTCAAGACGGCGGGGGACGGCGTCCGGGTAACGGGCTTGCGATTTCGGGGGCCCTACCCACACCGGGATCGAGCGGCGCATACCTCCTACGGCATCATCACGTCCCATTTCGCGCTGGAGATCGACAACTGCGAAATCAGCGGATTCAGCGTGGCGGCGACCCGGTTTGACGAGGGTGCGAGCAGGGGTTACGTGCACCACAACTTCATCCACCACAATCAGAAGGGCGGCCTGGGATATGGTGTCAGCATCAACGGCGCCACCGTGCTGATCGAGGCGAATCTGTTTGACTGGTGCCGGCACCATATTGCATCCACTGGATCGCCCGGTTCGGCATACGAAGCCCGTTTTAATATCTGCCTGGAACACGCCAACGGCCACCTCTTCGACATGCATGGCGGGCAGGATCGGGGAGATGCAACCGATATCTCAGGCGACTGGATCGATATTCACCACAATACGTTCAAAGCGCAGGACGTACGAAGCGTGGTGATCCGTGGCGTGCCCACTCAGGATGCGCGCATTCACCACAACCGGTGTCTGAGCGCGCTGCCCGACAACGTGGTGCGAGCCGGGGGAAATACGCGTGCGTACCGAAACCTCCTCGGGCCCGAGGGCCTGCTGGTCGCGGATCAGGAGGTGCGGCCATGACCGGACGCAAGGACCATCTCGGCGATCCACTACCCCATGGTGCGGTTCAGCGCCTGGGAACCCGTCGGATGCGGGGGTCGGTCACCGACATGGTCTATTCCGCCGACGGCGTGCGTGCGTTTGTACTTTCGGGGAAAGACCTGTGTGTCTGGGATCTGGTACGGGGCAGGCGCATTGCAAAACGCCGTGTGTCGGAGCATCGACTCAGTGCCGCGGCCTGGAACCGCGGTGTGACAAAGGCGCTGTTTGCCGATGCGGCGGGGGTGCTTAGAGAATGGAGCCTGATAGAGAAACCGGGCGAAGTCGGTCGCTTCGACACGGGCCGGGCGTCGCTCGTCTCGGTGCGATATTCGCCCGATGAGAACCGGGTGCTGACGCTGGACAGCGGGACGTCCACGGTGGAGGAGTGGGATCGGGAAACGGGCAGGCGACGAATCGCGATTTCGGATGCGGGCGAGCACTTCAATCTCTGCCTGTACGGACCGTCGGGCCGGACGGTTCTGATAGGCCACCAGCCCGGGCACAATGTCTACCACTACGACCTGACGACCGGCGCGCGGCTGAAGGTCTTCGTTGAGGATTACGTCTGCTACGATATGTGCCTGTCCGCAGACAACGAGCGGCTGCTGGTGGGCACACGCCACAAGTCGAACGAGTGGCGCCTGCGCGATTACGAATGCCTGGAGACCTTTACGGGGCACCTGGGCCACGCGGTCCCTTCCGTGGCCTACGCCCGTGACAACCGGCACGTATTTACGGGGTCGCGGGACGGGTCGATCCGGCTATGGGATCGCGAATCGGCGACGGTCGTGCGGCGGTGGTACCCCCATCAGAGCCATGTGAACCGCATCCGCGTTTCTCCCGATGGAGCCTGGGTGCTTTCCCACGGGAGCGATGCGCTGCTGGCGGAAACGAGCATGGCGACGGGGCGGCCGCGTTTGCAGTGGGAACGGCACATGGCCGGGGTGCAGGCCGTTGTGGTTACACCTGACGGATCCGCGGTAATTTCCGGATCCACGGATAAGACCATCCGATGGTGGGAGACGGAGGGATGGACGACAACGCGAACCGTCGAGTGTCCGGGTGGTGAGGTTCACGCGCTGGCGGTATCACCCGACGGCGCCCGGGTTGCGGCGGGTTGTAAGGATGGCGGCGTTCGTGTTCTTGAGAGTGCAACGGGAACGTGCGTACGGGCATTCGACGCGCACCGCGGATATGTTCGGGCAGTGGCCTTCACGGGTGCCGGCGACGTCGTGAGTGCTGCCGACGATGGATCGGTCCGTATGTGGGAACCCGGCACGGGAAGGGCGTTACGGACAATGGAAGGGCATCTGGGCGGCGTTTTGGCGCTGGCTGTCTCGCCGGACGGCCGGAACGTTGTGAGTGGTGGAAGGGACGGCACGGTGCGTGCGTGGCACCTGGCGTCGGGACAGTTGAATGCGACGGCGGCCGCACACCGGGGCTGGGTCCAGGCCGTGGCCTACGCGCGGGATGGCCACGTGATCTCCGCGGGCCGGGACGGATGGGTGGTTGAGTGGGATCTGCGGGAAGGCCGGGAATTGCGCTCATACGCCCACGGAAGTGGCGTGGAAGATGTCTTGTGTCTGTCCGACGGGGCGTCGGTGTGTTCGGCCGGGCAGGACGGGAGAGTGGTTGTCTGGAACCGGGAATCCGCCAGCCCCGTGGCCGAATTCACAGGGCACGAGGGGGCCGTCCACGCGCTGGCGGCAAACCCCGACGGGCGGTGGATGGTGTCCGGATCCGCCGACACCACCATGCTGGTCTGGGCGCTGGCCTGATCCGCCCGGCATGTAAGGCGTCCCGCTCGGACGCCCCAGGCTTCCCCCGTCGAGGGTTGCGGACAACGTGAACGGGAATACGCGAATGTCTTACCCGACCGTGAAGGATAAGGATCTCCAGGCGACGATGCGGGATGGCACGCTGCTGCGCGCAGACGTGTATCGCCCCGACAGGCCGGGTCGATTTCCGGTGTTGCTTTGCCGGACGCCCTACGACAAGGGAGGAGAGAAGCAGCTCGAGATAGGTCCGAAGATGGCCGAACGCGGTTATATCGTCGTCATACAGGACGTTCGCGGGCGTTATGCTTCAGACGGGGAGTTCCAGCCGGGGTTTTTCAGCGCGGATCACCGTGACTCTGATGACGGCCACGATACCGTGGCGTGGGCAGCAGGATTGCCCTGGTCCAATAGCAGAGTGGGTACGTTCGGCAATTCGTACGATGGGTGGGTGCAATGGGAACTCGCGCACACCCGACCGCCCAATCTGGTGGCGATGCTGGCGGGGGGAATCGCGGCGAATCTGCTTGACAGAGAGTTGAGCGGAGTGCTTCGCCTCGGGCGGGTGATGGATTGGACGATAAACAACCTGTCCGTGGATACGGCGCGGCGGGCTGGTTTTTCGTGGAAGGAGAAGGCCCGGGAGGACGCATCGCGGCTATGGCAGGAGAGGGATCGCAGCAAGTGGCTCTGGTATCTTCCACTGATGGATATCCCCGAGGATGCCATGCCGGGGATGGGCAGACACTGGAAGACGTGGCTCGCGGACCATGCCACGGACCACTTCGGCTTCCAGGAAAAACACCGGAACGTGGACGTTCCCGTGCTCGGTACGGCGGGGTGGTACGATCAGCAGATTGGCATATTCAAGCATTTTACGGGGATGCGGGAAAACGGCGGCAGTCTGCGCGCCCGGCAGAATCAGCACATGATCATCGGGCCGTGGACCCACACGCTCCTGGACCTCGACCGCCAGGTGGGTGAGGTGGACTTCGGGCCGGAAGCCACGCGGGACTTTTATGATATCGCGGATGCGTGGTTTTCGCGCTGGCTGAAAGGGGAGCGGAGCGAGGCCGTGGATTGGCCCCCTCTGCAACTCTTCGTGATGGGCGCCAATACCTGGCGTGGAGAGTGGGAGTGGCCGCTGAAACGAACGGTTTATACGACGTTCTACCTGCACAGTTCGGGTCACGCGGATCTGCTTTCGGGTGCGGGATCCCTGTCACGGGAGGCGCCGGCCGTGGAAGAGCCGGATGCGTACGTTTACGATCCGAGAGATCCGGTGATGACCCTTTACACCCCGGGTGGGCAACATGCCCCTATGGACCAGCGGGCGCTGGACGGTCGGCGCGACGTGATGGTGTACCTGACGCCGCCGCTGACCGCCCCGATCGAAGTGACGGGTCCGGTCGAAGTGCGTCTGTTTGCGTCATCATCGGCTCGGGACACGGATTTTGTCGCCAGGTTGATGGATGTCTGGCCAGACGGATTCGTCCAGGAGTTGTGTTACGGAATTGTACGTGCGCGGTATCGTGAGTCTTTTGATAACCCGTCATTGATCGAACCCGACAGGGTATACGAATACACGATTCAGGTGAATCCGACCAGCAATCTGTTCAGGAAGGGGCACCGGATCCGGCTGGATATTGCCAGCAGCGATTTTCCGAATTTCGATCGGAATCACAATACGGGTCGTGACGATTACCGCGACACGGTTCTGCAGACGGCGCATCAGCGGATATTCCACGACGGTGGCCGTCCGTCTCGGGTAATTCTGCCGGTGGTTCCCTGAAACGGCAGTGATACGAAGGAGGTTGTCGTGAGCGATGTCGTGATCTACCACAACCCGGCGTGCAGCAAGAGCCGGCAGACGTTGAAGCTCTTGAAGGACCGCGGTCTGGAGCCGAGAATTGTTGAGTACTTGAAAACGCCTCCTGACGAGGAGACCCTTGCCGGCATTCTGGACATGTTGGGTGTCCAGCCCGGGGATGCGATCCGAACGAAGGAAGTTGAATACAGAGAACTTCGCCTTAAGGAAAAGGCGGACGATCGAACGGCGCTGATCCGCGCAATGACCCGCCATCCCATCCTGATCGAGCGGCCGATTGTAATTAAAGGCAATCAGGCCAGGCTGGGCCGACCGCCGGAGAACGTCCTGGAGATTCTCTGACAGGCGGCGGACACCCGAAGCGACAGGATTCAGAATTCAACCCCGTCGGCCTTTCGCCGGCGGGGTTTCGAATGTTGGCTGCGGGATAGTCATTGCATCTGATGTTCCGGAAAACTATATTTCGTCCTGAACAACCGGCTCTCGTGGACCGATGGAATTGACCGAATGACGGAAAGGTACTCGAATGGCTGTCCTGAAATCTTTTGTTACACCTGAAGCGTTAAGGAAGCGCCTGGCGCGTTTTTCGCGTCTGTCTCTGGCAGACCTGCCAACCCCGCTCCTGGATTGTCCCAGGCTCTCGGAAAAGCTGGGGGGGCCCCGTGTTCTGGTCAAGCGGGAGGATCAAACCGGGATGGCCTTTGGCGGCAACAAGGTGCGGGAATTTGAGTTTTCGGTTGCGCCAGCCATCCAGGAGGGCTACGACGTCCTTTTGCACGGCGCGGCCTCCCAGTCGAATCAGTCTCGCCTGACCGCGGCGATGGCGGCTCGTTTCGGGCTCAGGGCCGTCATGGTCGGACGGAAGGACATGCATTCCCATCCTGTGAACGGAAACTTGCTGCTGGATTATCTGTTTGGCGCGGAGGTCCACCTCGTAGACCGTCCCGAAGAGAAAGAGCGGGTCATTGCGCGCCTGAAGGCGGAGGGTCACAGGGTCTATAATACCAGCACGGACGGATATTACCTGCGAAGCATAGCCTACGTCGACGGTTTTATTGAATTGTGGGAACAGCTACAGAAACGGGAAATCCACCCGGATGGCCTCTACGTCTGCTCGGGGGTGCATACACACGTGGGACTGGTCGTGGGCGCCCGGGCGTTGGGCGTTCCGCTCCGTGTCGTGGGGATCAGCCCAAGCCCCCAGGATGACGAAAAAGATGCAGCCGGCCTCGCCCGGGTGGCGAACACGGTGGCGGGGATGCTGGCGCTGGACCTTTCCTTCTCGGGAGACGATTTCGAGAGCTACGGGGCCTTTGCGGGCGAGGCATATGGAACGATGACGGATGCAAGCCGGGAAGCGGTTGTGCTTGCCGCACGCACGGAAGCATTGATTCTGGATCCGGTTTACACCGGCAAGACGTTCGGGGCGATGGTCCGGCATATTCGCGAGGGTCAATGGAAACCGGGGCAGACGGTGGTATTTGTTCATACCGGGGGCACGCCCGCATTGTTCGCCTATGCGGATGAGATGCTGGATTTGAGGTCGGCGTCGCCGGATCAAACGGACGCTAACAGGTGACAACAGGGAATTGCCAGGAAATGAAAGCGTGTCGCAAGATGCCGGAGAATATCCCGAATGTTCTGGCCGGGCGGTACGCGAGTTCGGAAATTAAGGCGGTCTGGTCCGAAGAGGGCCGAATTGTGCTGGAGCGGTCGTTCTGGATCGCCGTGATGAGGGCCCAGCAAAAACTCGGGCTGGATGTGCCGGAGCAGGCGATTCAGGCTTACGAGGCGGTCGTGGATCGGGTGGACCTGGCTTCGATACAACGGCGGGAAGCCCTGACCCGGCACGATGTCAAAGCACGCATCGAGGAATTCTGTGAATTGGCCGGGCACGAACATATTCACAAGGGGTTGACCAGCCGGGACCTGACGGATAACGTGGAGCAGTTCCAGGTGCTGCGCTCAATGCGGCACCTGGCCGCCAAGTACGTGGCGGTGCTGTTGCGTCTGAGCCAGAGGGTGCATGAATGGAAGACCATGCCCATTGTGGGCCGCACCCACCATGCGGCGGCGCAACCGACAACGGTCGGGAAGCGATTCGCCATGTTCGGCGAGGAAATGCTGCACGCATTCCGCCGGTTTGAACATCTCATGGAAAATTACCCGCTTCGGGGGTTGAAGGGCGCTGTGGGGACGGCGTTGGACCAGTTAACCCTTGTGCAGGGCGACCATGTCAAGCTGGAAGCGCTCCAGGAGGAGGTTCGGGTCTACCTGGGGTTTGGCCGCGAGATGAAGGCGGTGGGGCAGATATATCCGCGGGGCCTGGACTTTGAAGTCATCAGCTGTCTCTACCAATTGGGCGGGGGAATCGCTAACCTGGCGCGGACGTTGCGATTGATGGCGGGCGCCGAGATCGCGACCGAGGGGTTTGCGAAGGGGCAGGTGGGGTCGTCCGCCATGCCGCACAAGATGAATACGCGGAGTGCCGAGCGTATCAACGGGTTTCAGGTGCTTCTGGGCGGGTATGTACATATGGTCGGCGGGCTGGTTGGCGACCAGTGGTTCGAGGGCGATGTGTCCTGCTCGGTCGTGCGCCGGGTGGCATTGCCCGACGCCATCTTCGCCTTTGACGGCATGTTGGAGACCACGCTGCACGTGCTCGACGACATGGGCGTGTACGAGGCGGTCATCCGGAACGAACTGACGAGGTATATGCCTTTCCTGGCCACAACCTCGTTGTTGATGGCTTCCGTCCGGCGGGGGGCCGGGCGAGAACAGGTCCACGACGCGCTGAAAGAGCACGCGGTTGCCGTGGCGCTGGAAATGCGCGAAAAGGGACGTGAGAAAAACGACCTGGCACAGCGGTTGGGACGTGACTCTCGGATACCGCTTTCCTTCGAAGAGATTCAGGACATTCTGGGCGAGAGCGGGCGCTTTGTCGGTCAGGCCGAGGCGCAGGCCGAGGGATTCGTGGGTGCGGTGGAGGAAGTGGCAGCGCGCTACCCCGAAGCCGGGAACGTGACAAAGGGGCGGCTGCTGTGATGGACGGCCCTCTTACGTTTCACGTCTTGCGTCTAAGCGCTCCTTGAGCATGTAGAGCGCGATAATTGTCTTCGAGTCCACGATGCGCCCGTCTGTGACCATTTGAAGGGCCTCCGCGAAGGGGATGGTGTGCGGGCGGATGTCTTCTGCCTCGGCATCCAGCCCCGCGTGTTTGACGATGCCTTCCACTTTACTTACGTGGGCAAGATAGAGTTCGATGCGCTCCGAGGTTCCGCCAGGGCTGACGTAGACGGTGGTGAGATGCTCCAGCGCGCCGCGGAGCGCGTACCCTGTTTCTTCAAACAGTTCGCGCCTGGCGACATCGGGCCCCCGGGCATCCTTTATTCCCGCGACGGTTTCCAGGATCCAGCCGTTGCCCTCCCGTTCGGATTCAGGGTGGCTCGCATAGACCGGATATCGGAACTGTTCGACAAGTACGATTTCGTCGGTCTGCCCCGCGTAGAGGAGTACCGAAACGCTGTCTCCCCGGTTGAAATTCACCCGCCTGACCGCGGTGCTCATCCGGCCGTCAAAGCGTTCGTGTGAGAGCACGGTTTCCTCGATCCGGAAGAGCGCGCGCCCGTCGGGCAATCGAAATTCATACGGTGTGGACTGGCTGCTGATTTTGACTTTCATGAAATGGCTCCGTTTACAATGAAGGTCGTGAGGGCGGGATTGCGGAATTTACGCTTACATCATTCGATTTGCAACGTTGAAATTCAACACGGGAGACGCCTGTGATGTCCGACCGACTTGCATTGCTGGGCGGAGAGCCCGTCCTGGCTCGCGGAATGGCAGAACCGTGGCCGCGGTTCGACCAGACCGAGGAGGCGGCGTTATTGGAAGTGTTGCGGAGTGGGAACTGGAATTACGGCCCCAGGTGCGAGGAGCTTGAGGAGACGTTCGCCCGCTTTCAGAATGCCACGTACGGGCTGGTATGCAGCGGGGGCACGAATGCGCTCGAGGCCGCCTGCCGGGGTGCGGAAATCGGCGTCGGGGACGAGGTCATTACGAGTCCATATACGTTTCACGGCACGTGTATGGGCATTCTGGCGGCGGGAGCGACCGTGACGTTCGCGGACATCGCTCCGGATACCGACAATATCGATCCCGATGCGATTGAAGCGGCGATTACCCCCCGCACAAAGGCAATCATGGTGGTGCATTTCGGCGGGCTGGCCTGTGACATGAAGCGGATTCAGTCAATTGCGGACCGGCAAGGTCTGGTCGTGCTCGAAGATGCTTGTCATGGCTGGGGGGCGTCATACCTTGGAAGGGGACTGGGTAGCTGCGGCCTTGCATCGGGATTCAGTTTTCAGCAGAGCAAGAACATGACATCCGGCGAGGGTGGTATTGCGCTGACAAACGACGAAGAGGTCGCCGACCGCATGGGCTGTGTGATCAATTCGGGGCGTTCCCGTTTCGACCGGACGCCCGACGGGCTTCGCTGGGGCGGCAACCATCGAATGACCGATTTAACGGCGGCGATCCTGCTGTGCCAGTTGAAGCGTGTCCGCGAACAGACGGAAATCCGCGAACAGAATGCGGCAATGCTGAGTCGAACGCTGTCCAGGGTCGAGGGTATCGAACCGGTCACACGGCTGCCGGAAGCGACCCGGGCAAGCTGGCACATTTTCAGCGCCCGATATGTTCGTGATGAATTCGAAGGGGTAACGCGAGAGCGGGTTCTTCGGGCGCTTGGAGCGGAAGGGGTACCGGCGGCCGCAGGGTATACCGAGCCGGTTTATCGGAATCCCGTATTTCAGAACGACTGGAACGCCAGTTCGTACAAGCCGTTCGCCTGGAATATGATGGATGACGCGCCGGATTATCGGGCTCTGCATCTGCCGAACGCGGAGAAGGCCTGTACAGACCGGATCTGGCTGTCTCAACGGGTGTTGCTGGCGTCCGAGAAAGGGATGAAAGGCATCTGCCAGGCGTTTGAGAAGGTGAGAACGCTTGCGAAAGAGTTACGGTGAGCGGCGAGACGTAAGACGTTAGAGGAAAGAAGCGGCGAGAAATCAGAGGGGCGTCTTGTGGTTCTCTTGCGTTTCACGTCTCACCGTCTGACGGCTGTAATAAGGCAGGCGGGATAAACCGGTGGACACCGGAGAATTACGAACCGTCCCTTGTATTTCGATTTTCTCGGGTGACACTTGACATAACTGGAGGGTGTATGTTCGAGAATGCCGTTGGTCTGAAGAAGCGAATGCGCGACGGAGAGCAGATTGTGGGTACGATGTTGCCCCTGGACGCGTCTCGGGAGCGTTTCCGGCAGGTGATGGATAGCGGTCCGTACGATTTCGTATCGGCGGACAGCCAGCATTCGGCGTTGAATGAAGAACGATTGGAGGAATTCTGCAGCATCGCTGAGGAATTGGACGTGTTTGTCCAGTTTCGCATTAAACACACCCGGAACGCGTACCTGATCGGGAATTACCTGGACCTGGGGCCGTGCGGAGTGGAGGTGCCCCAGACGGAGACGGATGAGACGGCGGTCGAGGCGGTCAACGCGTTCTATTTTCCGCGTGCGGGCGTTCGCAGTTTCGGCGGACGCGCCCGGCGGGGGGCTTCGGACTACGCCGATCCCTTCGATTACGCGGACTGGTGGAAGGCGTACGGTGTGTTGTGGCTGCAGATCGAGTCCGTAGAGGCCGTGACCCGGGCGCATCTTCTGGCCAGGCCCGGGGTGGACTGCCTGTCATTCGGTCCCACCGACCTGACGATCAGCCTCAGGGCACACCCCAATCACGCCTTGAAGTCAGTCGATGACGCCGTCGCATACGTGGCAAAGTCCCTCCAGGGTTCCGGTGTGGCCGTGTGTCACCGGATCGGCGCGGCGGAACAACGGTCGAAATTCGCGGATATGGGCGTGACGGTCTTTCTTGAACCGCCGGCGGTTTGAGAGGGTAACCGCGGCGTGGGTTGGGATGCGGTGCTGCGTGCCCCTGTATTGCAACGGGAGAGCAAAGATGGCGGGGTCGCCGGGACGGCAGTCCGAAGTCAATGTAGCGGATTTCTACGATCCGGCATCTCCCACGTGCGGGATTGCCGAGGCGATCGATTCTCTGCCGTCAGCGGGAGGACGGGTCCGCGCGCCGGCGGGCACATACCTGTTGCGGCAATCCGTCTGTCTGCCCCGATGCGTGAGCCTGGCAGGCGATGGGCCGGCAACCGTTTTAGCGATACGGCCGCCGGAATCCGTTGCCCTCGAGAAAGACGCGAGTGCGGGGGAAAACGAGTTCGAATGCGGCATGCTTCCGCCTTTTGAGGAGGGCGACGCCATCGGACTGTGCGACGACCGGCAGTCCGGTTGGCACGGCACGCACGGGATCGTGCGGGAGCGGAGTGGGGTCCGCGTGCGGCTGGACGTGCCTATGGAACGGGCGTTGGCGGTGGCTGAAAACGCACGGGCCGTTCGGCTGTTTCCGGCGATTTACGCGGTGGATGCGTTCGATATCGAGATTCATGGGCTCACGATACGGGGTCCTGAACAATACAGAGGACCCTGGTGGGATTTCACCTATGCGGCGGTTCATCTGGTCGGATGCCGGCGCGTTCGGGTCTTGAATTGCACGGTCTCGGGCTGGCCCAGCGACGGTTTCGGCATTCAACGCGGTAGCGACGCACAGGTTGCGCATTGCCAGGCCCACGGCTGCAGGGGGCACGGGTTCCATCCTGGCACGGGGTTGTGCAGGAGCGTCTGGTCGCAGAATATCGCGGAAGGCAACGGTGGCGACGGATTTTTCTTCTGCGCGCGTGTGCACCACACGGTGTGCAGCGACAGCGTGTTTTCACACAATGGGCAGCATGGGATCGGAGGGGTGGCGAACTCGGGCGACCATCACAATATCATTAGCGATAATGTCTGTGCGCATAACGGACGCTGCGGGATCGACGCCAACCGGGGCGAGGAGCAGGTGATTACCGGAAACCTGCTGTTGAGCAATTCGCAGGAGGCGCGGGGTCGCTGGCCCGGCATACGGTTGCACGACCTCGAGCGGGCGATCGTTCAGGGCAACCGATGCGCAGACGATCAGGCGAATCCCACGCAGGCCGGTGGCATCGTGGAGAGTGGATCCAGCGATTACAATCTGATGAGCGGCAATATGTGCGTGGGAATGCGGGAACCCATTGCAGTGGCGGGCCCTAACAGTCGCGCGGAGGGAAATCTGGTCTGAGAACTTGCAGAACGGCGGTCTGTCGACGGAACCGCGACCATCCGGATTTGACAACCGTTCGGGCGTGAGGGCTCGCCGATCCTTTCAATTAATGCGTCGAGACGGTTGCGCACCGTCGGATAGGAGACGCCATAGAGCCCGGCGGGATCTTTGAGGTTGCCGCTGCTCTCCGCCTGGACGTCTGAGAGGTGCTTTCAGGTTCTGACGTCGGCCAGTGCCTTCTGCACGCCGGCTTCGAGGGTGCGCAGATCGCTGGCGATGTCCAGGAACGTAAATCCCTCCCGGATGCGTTTCTTGACAATGTCCAGGCCGCGTTCGGGCATCCCGTATGGTTTGCCGGCGTTTTTGCAGCCGGATACGAACGTCTGTATGGCATTCTCGTGGTCCGGGTGGCCCCGGTCCACACCCATTGAGAGGGCCAGGTCGCCGGGTCCGAGGAAGCCGACGTCGATTCCCTCGACGGACATGATGGCTTCGGTGTTGTCGATCCCTTCCATGTCTTCGATCTGAGGCACGATCATCACCGCATCGTTAGCCCGTTTGCGATATTCGTCGCCGTAGACGGCGACCCGTCCCGTGCCGGCGGAGCGGGCGCCTTCCGGAGGATAGCGCATGGCCTGTACCAGTGCTTCGGCCTGCCGCGGCGTGCTGACGTGCGGCACGATGATGCCGTAGGCGCCCGCGTCCAGGATGCGGGCAAGCGAGACGGGATCGTGGTCCCACGCACGGACGAAGGGCACGGCGCCCCGGGCTTCGATCGCCCGGAACGTGTCGGCGATCAGCGGGATGTCGAATGGCGAGTGCTCCGCGTCTATGGCCAGCCACTCGTACCCGGCCGCGGCCATGAGTTCGGCGGCCAGCGGGGAACCCAGGTTCAACCAGCCTCCCAGCGAAAGTTCGCCCCTCGAGAGTTTCGTTTTAACGGGATTTTCCACAGGGTCTCCTTTTCAGGGGTGAACATACTACCATGGACAGCGAATAGTTGACATTAATTGCCGCTGCTCTGGGATCTTCGCCGCCCCTTCGACAGGCTCAGGGAGCGGCTCAGGGTCCGGGGCTCAATGATGTTGGCTTACTCGATGCTCGATGAGGCCATTTCGTATTCTCCCTGGACCCCTTTGACCGTATTCGAAAATCGGCGCTTGAATACCTTGCCGAATGCGGCGGCCAGGCGCAGGGCCTCTTCAGGGCGATCGTCGACGAGGTTGACCCGTTCCCCGGGATCGTCCGGAAGATGGTACAGCTCGTCGGGCTCCCCCGCCGGGCGCTGGATATAACTCCAGGTCTCGTCACGGGTGCAGCGGTCGATTCCGCCGTGGTAACCGGTGATCATCACCCGACGGTGTTCATCCGCATCTCCGGTGAGCACAGGCATAAAGCTGCGACCGGCCATTGCGTCGGTGTTGCCGCCGAGGTCGAGCGCGTCCAGGAGCGTGGGCAGCACGTCCTGAAACTGTACGATCGCGGAACTCCGGCGTCCCCCGTGTTTCCCGCCCGGCAGTCGGACGATGAACGGAACCTTGAGCAGTTCGTTGTACATCCGGTCCGCGCCCTTGAGGAATTTTCCGTGGTCGTTCAGGGGATGCCCGTGGTCGGCCAGCAGAAAAATGACGCTGTCGTCGTAATATCCCAGGTTTCTCAGGGCTTCGAAGAGCCGCCCGAGGCAATGGTCGACATAGGCGCACTCCCCCGCGTAGAGACCCTGGATATGGGAGATCTCGCCGGGTGAGGCCCAGTCTTCCGACGGTCCTCCCATCGGCATAATGAGGCGAGGGCCCCGGTAGCCGGGATCGGTGTAGGTGTCGAATTCCGGAATTGGATCCCACGGTTCGTGAGGGTCGAAGGAATCCACCCAGAGCATGATGTTTTCGTGCGTGCGGTTCGATTCCAACCAGTCGATGGCGCCGTCGACCACTTTCCACGCAAATCCGTCTTCAGTGGAGTCGAAGCCGTCCGTGTTGGCCAGGAATTGTGAGATGCGCCGGCGCCAGGTGTCGGGATAGTTCCCGTTGATGTAGTCCTCGATATGGCGTCTGGCGGGCGCGGAGATCCAGGGATCGTATTCCTGGCCGCGGATCCAGTCGTACGAGGCGAAGTTCCGGTGGTAATTCATCCCGGGAGCCCGGTAGTGGTACGTATCCGTAACGAGGCCGCAGACATAGTCCTCCTCGGAAAGTATCTGGGCGATGTGGACGTCTTCCGGGGTGAGGGGTTGCCAGCCGCGGCTGTGCAGCGTGCGATGTCCGGTCATCAGCTGGCAGCGAATGGGAATGGTGGGCAGGGCTTCCGGGTAGGCATTGTCGAATACGACAGCCTCCCGCGCAAATGCGTCGATATGCGGCGTCATGCACGCATCGATGCCGGGAAAGGGCGCGGTGCCGCGGTTGTACAGGCTCACGTGATCCTGGCGGAAGCTATCGAGCACAATGAAGACAACATTCATGACGTCACTTCCTCCTGCGAAACGCGGCGTTCCCAGCCGTCTCTGAACAGCGGCAGGTGGTTGTTCACGGAATGGGGGTGTTTCCGAATCTCGTCCACGTTGAGATCGATGCCCAGACCTGGCGCCGAAGGTACGCGGAAGTACCCGTCGGCGACGTCATATCTCTCGCCCGTAGTCAGGTCCCGCTCCCACGCCACGTTGAATTCGTCGAAGGTTTCCTGAATGAAGTGGTTGGGCGTACACGCCGCCAGTTGCAGGCAGATGGCGGTACATACGGGGCCCTGGGCATCGTGTGGCGCGACCACGCCATAGTGCGCGTCGACCATATCGCATATCATGCGGGTGGACCACAGCCCGCCGCATGCCAGGGGTTCAGGTTGCAGGATGTGTACGACGTCGTGTTTGAGCAGTTCGGCGAACTGATATTTCGTGTGCAGGCTTTCCCCCGTGGCAATGGGTACCGGAGACGCTCTCGCAACCTGGGTGAGGGCATCGATCTTGTGGTGAGGCGTCGGCTCCTCGAACCAGGTGGGATTGTAGGGTTCCATCTTGCGGGCGAATTTGAGGGCGGTGGACGTGCTGAAGCGGCAGTGTCCTTCCACGAGAACGTCGACGCCGGACCCGACGGCGTCGCGAACGGCCGCGATGATGTCGATGGCCAGCGCCTCGTCTTCCAGATCCGTAATCTGGTAAGCGGATCCGAAGGGGTCGAATTTCAGGGCGGTGTACCCTCGCCGAACCACTTCCTTCGCCTTTTTATAGAAGTTCTCCGGCGTGCGCGCTCCGCGATACCAGCCGTTCGCGTAGGCTCTGATTCTGTCGCGCATCTGGCCGCCCATGAGCTGGTAGATCGGTTTGTTCAGGCATTTCCCGATGATGTCCCAGCATGCGACTTCGATGGCGGCAACCGCATGTTTGTGAATCTGGCCGCCATCGGTGTACACGTCTCGGTACATCCGCTGGAGAATGCGTTCCGGCTGGAACGGATCCTGTCCTTCCCAAAGCGGTCTGAGTTCGTGGATTGCGGATTCAACGGTCCTGGCCATGAAGTTGACGGTGCCTTCACCGACACCGTATACGCCCTCGTCCGTATGCACGCGGGTAAAGAGCCAGTTTTTCCACGGGTTGCCCGCGATGAACGTCTCGACGTCGGTAATTTTCATGAGATGCCTCGTTTCAGGTACCGGAGGTTCGAATGAAATGGAAGCGGAACCCCAATATTATGACTGGCACGCAGCCCGTCAAGTCGAATTTCCGTGCCGGGCGCGCGGCGCAGGTTCTCGCGGCGCCTCCCGACTTTTCTCTTCACAACCGGGTGCCGGTCGTGTAAGTTCGGATGGAGCGGGTCCTGGATATGCAACGGCAATTGGACGCCGCCGTTTCGTGCCTGCACCGGATGTAGAGATTTGTAATCCATACCGATGTGAAATCCCTGTGGTCCCGGCCGATGGAATCGCCTTCCCGGCGGCTCTCATCATCGGGGACCTTCGGGTAAACTCAATGGAGGGCGCATCGTTGGAAGGCACATTGAAGATTTCAGATGCGGAAATCGAACGGGTACTCTCGATCGGGGAGTGTGTCGCAAGCTGCGACAGGGCGTTCCGTCTCTATGGAATGGGACAGGTGTTGAATCCGGCCCGGCGGGAGCAGGTTCGCAGGACAGAGGGCGCGGACGTGTTTCGCCTGGAGATGCCGGCGGAGTGGCCGGGACGGTACCGCGCGAGGAAGGTGATTGTGGAGCGGTCGGACATCGCCGAGGGGCGCCTTGCACGGCGCACTGCGGTGATCGAACTGGATGATCTGGCAACGGGACAGAGGGCTGTGCTGGACGCGGAGTATCTGACCAATATGCGCACCGGCGCGGCGGGCGTGCTGGGTGTCCGATACCTGGGCAACCACGTGGAGGTCCTGGCGATTCTGGGCACAGGACGTATCTCCCGGGCGCTTGCCCTTTGCGCCGACGCTGCCCTTGCGCCGCGCGAGATCCGGGCGACCAGCAGAAGCGCGGCCAACCGCGAGGCATTCGCCTCCTTTATCGAACCCCGGGTGAACGCTCGGCTGCGGATCGACAGTTCTATTGGCGACTGTCTTGGTGGCGCGGATGCCGTGCTTACGGCGGTGCCCACACCCGGCCCGATACTGGGGAGGTCCGATATTGCGGATGGCGTACACCTGTCCGTGATCGCGGGCGACCCGAGGACCGCTCAACTGACCCCCGAACTGTTGCGCAGCCGGGAGGTGGTTGCCGACCATCCTGAACAGGCGTTGAAGTCGGGAGATTTCCTGTCGGCCGGGCTGGGTCGGGACCGGTTCGCGACCGACCGTGAAGGACGCGTGCGGACCATTGGAGACGCGGCGCTGGGCCTTCTCGAAGATCGGCGCGGGGAGGGCGCGATCGCCTATTTTACCGGCATGGCGATTCAGGATCTGATGGCGGCGGTCGCGGTGTATGAACGCGTGGTACGGAATTGAAGGATGGGGAGTTGGACACGGTCCGGGTTGACCGTACCAACGACGAAATCTTCGAGTCGAAACCTGCCGCGTCCCGGCTTTGACGACATCGGTAGGTTGCGGTCTTTCCGCCTGGCGCCCGTGACGCCGTCGTCGGAACCCGGATCCCGCGATCTGCGTGAGCCGGGGCTACGGATTGGGATCCGTCGGGGTTTCGTCCGACGGCTCGTTCTTGGATGCTTCCCACAGCCGGTCCATTTCTTCCAGACTGGCGTCCTGCGGGTTCCTGCCCTGTTTTGCGAGTTCGTGTTCGATATAACGAAATCGGGTTTCGAATTTCCGGACGGTCTTCCGAAGCGCGTTTTCCGGACAGATTTTCAGGAACCGGGCGAGGTTGACCAGTGAGAAAAGGAGGTCGCCCAGCTCTTCTTCCACACCCGTTTGGTCCGCTTCCCGCCATGCTTCCAGAAACTCGCCCACTTCCTCCCGTACTTTGTCGACAACCTCATCGGTATTTTGCCAGTCGAAGCCTGACCTGGCCGCCCGCTCCTGGATGCGACGCGCTCTGAGTAGTGCGGGAAGCTGGCGGGGAATGCCGTCGAGGATGGATGGATTCAGGCCCTTCTCACGCCTCTCACGCGATTTGATCGCTTCCCAGTTGTCAACAACCTGCCCCGGGGTGTCGGCGGTGGCCTTCCCGAATACGTGAGGATGCCTGCGAATGAGTTTTTCGGACGTGGTCGCTGCCACGTCATCGAGGGTGAACCGGGCGTCCTCCCTGGCGAGTTGCGCGTGGAATACGACTTGAAGGAGTACGTCGCCCAGTTCGTCCCGGAGGCCATCCGAGTCATCCCTGTCGATGGCGTCCAGGGCTTCGTAAGTCTCTTCGATTAGATAGGGTTTGAGGCTCTGGTGCGTCTGCTCGCGGTCCCAGGGGCATCCGTCCGGGCCGCGAAGCCGGGCCATGAGATTGACGAGGCGATCGAGTTCGGACATCCTGGAGTCCTCGAATAAATCTGGGTAAGACCGCGCATGGAAAATCGGGCTCACGAAACCCGGCCATCGGCAGCGATTCTCAGGACCGGAATTTCGCCTGACAACAAACTACGCCGGTGGGCGGCGGGAGTCAATGGTTTTTGGAAATGCGGCCGGATACGGACGGGAAATTAGCCGTTGACAAAAGCCGGGGCGCGATGTATGTTTTTTGTCGTGTATCCGCATACGAGAGTACTTCCACCACGGATTTAGTGCATTTAAGTGACTGGATGTCCCAACGATCTGGAGGGGTATGAATGAGCAAATCCGTTAAGGATATTATGCGGCAAATTGGAAACGACGAACTCAAAGATCAGGAGCAGGCGCGATTCAGGAAGAAGGCGGACGAGGTTTCGGCATATTACGACAACGTGGGGGATAAGTCGGAGCTCGAGAAGCGGCACGACCGGTTTCGCCAGAGGCAGGAGTATGCCAGCCGGCTCGGCCCCGCAGCCGAGCGCCTGCCCATCCTGACCAGGGAGGAACAGGAACGACGCGACAGAGAACGACCCGTTCGCAGGGCGATCCAGTTCGAGGGTCCAATCGAAAAACTCATTGAAAAATACATCGACCCGAAAGAGGTGTTTAACCACATGTCGCTCGGGCAGTTGATGAAATATGAACTGGTAGAGGAAACCGGTTGCATTTACGAAAAGGGTAAGTTGATATTCGACGGCGAGAAACTGGTGAACGACGGTAGTGAAGAGCGTTGAACGGGAGATCGAATACCGGGATCACCAGTCGAAATAAGCCGAAATCACGATAGTCGCCGATGCGGGGTTTAGCACCGACACGATCTGCAGGTCCCGCAACCCGGCGGTCGAATAACTCCCTTTCGGACAAAAGTCCTGCCCATTGTTTCCTATGGTCAAGCCCTTCGGATCTCTGTGCTCCGAAGGGCTTCTTTTTCCGGATTCGTCGTTGGCGCTTCGCCCGCAGGCCGCCGGATCAGGGCCTCTTTTCCAACTTCCTTACGCAGAATTCGAGGTATTCCCGAATTTTGTCTCCACATTCGGGATCCTGAAGGGCAAAGTCGATAAACGCCCTGTAATAACTTGCGTGGCTTCCGATATCGTACCTCGTTTCCTCCGGCAGCAAACGCACGCAACGGACCGACTTGCCCCCCCTTATGAGGCTCCGTATGGCGTCCGTAACGCCGAGTTCGCCGCCGGTGGCCTGCGTTAACCTCCGAATTGCGTCGAAGATTTCGGGGCTGAAGACATAGCGGGCGCTCACGGCCATAAGGCTCGGCGCTTCGTCTGCGGCTGGTTTTTCCACAAGGTCGTCAATGGAGAAGCTGTCGGCGGTCGGATCGTCTTCTGCGTTTGGCTTGACTATACCGTAGCGCCCGACCATATCGCGCGTGACGGGGCGAACGCCCACGGTACATGCGGAATTGGTTTTGAGATGCGACTCGATCATCCGTGCCAGAAAGTTAGGTGTATGTCTGGTGTTGATGATGGTATCGCCATAGGCGACCGCAAAATGCTCTTTGTCTACGAAGCTCTCGGCCGCGAGTATCGCGGCGCCGGTGCCCCGAAGTTTGATCGTAGGGGACAGCGCCTGCTGCCGGGTATAAAAAAACTCGATACCGCGCCGGCTGTAGTCGAAGTTGCTCGGATCATTCCAGCCGTGGTTCTGTTCCAACTGGGCCGCGAGGTCAACGTTGTTGTCGAACTGGTTTTCAATAATGGTCTTGCTATGTGAGGTAATGAAGAGAAATTTCTTCAGATTGGCTGCAGCCATCTCCTCGACAACGTGCTGTATGGCGGGATACTTGCCTAGGGGCAGCATCTCTTTCGGCAGGGCTTTTGTCGTGGGCAACAATCGGGTACCGAGCCCGGCAACCGGGATGACGACTTTTCGGACGCACATAAAGGCTCCTTCCGAGGGTTTTCTCGGCCAGAAAGATAAACCTGGCTTCGTGCATTGTCAATGCCGAAGCGTCTTGAATTCCCGGGACTTCAAACAACCCCGTCGCCGGTGCGCCATACATACGAATTCCTTTGCGCGCGAGGAACAGATTCGATAGATTTTCACAGTGACCCGGATAAGTGATCTTTCGCGGAAGGTTCGACCATGACGTGGATCATTGCCCTGTCTGTCTCGATTGTTGCGTTTGCATCCGCGGGAGAGCTATTGGCAAAAGCGCCGGTGGATTCGCTTCGGGTCGCGGCTGAAGCGGCCGTGAAACGGGGCCGACCCGAGCGGGGCATTGCCGCGCTGAAGCACGTGATCAAGACGGGAAAGGAAACGGCGCAGGACTATGTCCTTCTTGGGCATGCGTATCTGGATGCCGGTAACCGGAAAGCGGCCAAGAAGGCGTTCAGAAAGGCGGTCAAAAGAGGTGCGAAGGCGGACGGGTACAACGGGATGGGATTGGCTTATATGGCGACTGAGCAGGGATACAGGCGGGCGGAGACGAATTTCAGGCGAGCCCTCAAGGCCGATCCGGATATGGCCGAGGCGCAGTACCACCTGGCGAGGGTTTACCTGGAAACACGTCGGGGCAGGGCACGGGACGCGTTTGAGAAAGTGAGCGAAATCGATGCCGTTTACCCGGATGCCCATTACCAGGTGGGGTTGCTGTTGGAAAACGAAGGGCGGATTCACGAAGCGACGGCCGCCTATCAGCGTGAAATGGCGGTCAATCCGTCCCACGGACGGGCGGGGATCAGGCTGGCCAAACTGTGGCTTGTGCTTGGCGAACGCGCGGAGGCGGTCGGAACCCTCTCGCGTCTGCTGGAAACCGGGGGCGAAGCCCGAATTCTGGCCAATCGGGACCTTGCGATCATCGGCCTGATGGAAAAGGACTTCGAGCGGGCGACCGAGTTGTTTGAGAAATTTCTCTCGAATTTACCGGATACCGAACAGCGCAGGTATAGAGACATTTCTCTGGTGGCGGCCGGCACGAATCTGGCGCGTTACGAAACGGCGTCGCCCGAGGAAAAGGATGCGCTCGCCATGCGGTTCTGGAATCGGCGCGATCCGACGCCGCTCACCCCTGAAAACGAGCGGCTGCTGGAGCACTATCGCCGCGTGGCCTACGCGCTGGAACACTATGCCAGGCCCGGTGGAGGCTGGGACAAACGGGGCGATGTTTTCATACGACTGGGAAATCCGGACCATATCAGCAAATGGGACGACGTTCAGGCCGAACGGAATCGGGAGTTACAGGAAGCGCGCGTGAATATTGTGAACCGGTCTCGCATCGCGCTGGCCATATCACCGGGGCTGCCTATCTTCCCCGTCTCGGCGAATGCCCGGTGGGAGTATTGGCTCTATACACAGGTGGACGGCGGGATCGAAATCACTTTTGCAGAGGTATTCAAGGGCAGGCGATACGATTACGCGCCATTCCCTCTGGGGATTGCGCCCAATCTCGGTGTCCGCCTGGCCGACTATCAGGGTGGGGTGGTGATGCAGAACGTGGTTGCCAGGCGTCCCTCACGCTACACGCCCGATTTTGCCGATCTGCCAATCGATTTCTATTATTATCCGGCGGATTTCAAGGGTTCGGAGCCCGCGACCCGCCTGGAGGTCTATTACGGGTTACCCGCGTCCGAGGTGGTTCGGCTGAATGTGGACGAGAATACCGATCTTATATTGCTGGACCGGGGGGTGGCGTTGTTCGACCGGATGTGGAATGAAGTCCATCGAGAAGTGGACCAGATGGCATTCCGGGCGCCCACGGACCGGCAGGTTGCGGAAGGCGCGTTCATTCCAGGTGTCATGCGCCTGGATTTGCCGCCGGGGACATACCATATGGCATTGCAGGTGCGGGATGTGGTCTCCGGGAAATCTCAGGTCTACCAGCAGGCGGTCGTGCTGGAGGACTATCACCAACCGTCAGGGCTGCTGGTCAGCGATATCGAACTGGCCTTCGCGACAGAACCGACCGGCGAGATATCCGGAGATTACGTGAAAAACGGCTTGAAGGTGATTCCGATGTCTTCTCTGGTCTTCCGCAGCCATCAGAACGCATTCGTTTATTTCGAGATTTATAATTTGAGACAGGATGCATTCGGTCGAACCAGTTATCGTGTGGAATATACGCTGCGGTCGCAGAGAGAAAGGGCGTTTCCCGCAAAGATCCTGCACGGACTGGGTCGGGTGTTCCGGCTGTCCGAAAAGGATCAGGAAATCGTTATTGCTTACGAC
Organism: Candidatus Latescibacterota bacterium; assembly: GCA_965237675.1. Lineage (GTDB taxonomy): Bacteria > Latescibacterota > UBA2968 > UBA2968 > JAAXHE01. The sequence continues at coordinate 4,987,808 of OZ250150.1, read as the reverse complement.
CAGGTCGGCAACCGGGCGGATGAAGTGGCCTATGTCGAACTGGACCTGACCGAGACGCAGGAGGGCGGGCAAATGGTCAGGGTGGCGGTCACGGATCTGTTGGCGGATGATCGGGCGTCAAAGGAGATTACGTTCAGGATTGTGCCCTGAAAGCCGACCGTCCGGAGGCGCTGAACGCCTCCCCGTCCACGTTCGTTGTTGCGCCCTGTATCGTGTGAATGGCGCCCGTTTTCGGGAGAACCATGGGGGAACAGGCCAACTTATCTCTGATTCCTTCGGTCGATGCGGTACTGGCCGAGCCTGAGGTGCGGGCGTTGTGCGAACGGTGCAATCAGCCTGTGGTCACGCGTTACGTGCGCGAGGGCATCGACGCCGTCCGCGAGGCCATGCGCCGTGGTGACCCCATCGGTGAATCCCGGGATGCGCTCGTGGCGGGGGTGGTGCGCGAGGCTTGCCTGCGCGTGGCGCGCATTGCAGAGCCCGTTCTGAAGCGGGTTGTGAACGCCACGGGAATCGTGTTGCACACGAACCTGGGACGCGCGCCATTGGCTGATGCGGCCGCCCGGGCGGTTGCACGGGTTGCCGAGGGGTATAGCAATCTGGAGGTGGATCTGGACTCCGGCCGTCGCGGGTCCCGAACGGCGCTGGTTGAGGAGTTGTTGTGCGCGTTAACGGGCGCCGAAGCGGCGGCCGTGGTAAATAATAACGCGGCCGCGGTATTGTTGACGCTGAATTCGCTCTGTCTGGGTAGAGAGGCGTTGGTCTCACGAGGCGAATTGATCGAAATCGGGGGATCCTTTCGCATTCCGGAACTCATGGAGCGAAGCGGCGCGGCGTTGGTTGAGGTAGGCACGACCAACCGGACACACCTGCAGGATTATGAGGCGGCCCTGACCGGGCGCTCGGGACTGATGCTGGCGGTGCATCCGAGCAATTACAAGGTGATGGGGTATACGGCGGCGGTATCACTGGCGGATCTGGTTGCGCTGGGTAAGCGGCACGGCGTGGCCGTAGCCCACGATCTGGGAGGCGGAGTTCTGGTGGACATGCGCGAGTTCGGTCTGCCGCACGAGCCCCTGGTGTCGGACAGCGTGACGGCTGGGGCCGACGTGGTGACCTTCAGCGCCGACAAGGTGTTGGGCGGCCCGCAGGCGGGCATTCTGGTGGGGCGTAAAGACGCCATCGAGAGGATCCACCGGAATCCGCTTATGCGGGCGTTGCGGTGCGGTAAACTGACCTACGCCGCGCTGGCGGCCACGTTGAGGCTTTTCTTGAATCCGAAAGAATTGTTGCCGGCGCATCCCGCGCTCCGAATGTTGACTGAGCCTGTCGCAAGACTGAAGCGACGGGGCAGGCGGAGCGTGTCGCGGCTGAGTCACCTGGCGGATCGAGGGCTGCGGGTTGAACTGGTGGATTCAGTCGCTCAGGCGGGAAGCGGCGCCATGCCGCTGGAGGAGATCTCAAGCGTGGCGCTACGTGTGTCCTTAAAGGGCGGATCCGTGGCCGCTCTGGCGGCCCGACTCCGTGCAGACGCCCCCCCGGTACTCGGATATGTGCGGGATGGTCGACTGTTTCTGGATTTGCGGACGGTGGCTGCGCGTGAGTTGCGCCACGTCGAGGCGGCGTTGCGCCGGGCGGTGGAGGACGGTGTGGAGTCAATCTCATGTCACACGTGATCATCGGTACGGCAGGCCATATCGATCATGGCAAGACAGCGCTGGTCAAGGCGCTGACGGGTATCGATACGGATACGCTCCCGCAGGAGAAGGACAGAGGGGTCACGATCGATATCGGATTTGCATACTGGAAGGACCATGTCACAATAATCGATGTGCCCGGTCACGAACGGTTTATAAAGAATATGGTGACGGGCGTGTGCACCGTGGACCTCGCGTTGTTTGTGGTCGCGGCGGATGACGGTGCCATGCCCCAGACACGTGAACATCTGGGTATTCTGAATCTGCTGGGCGTGCGCCGGGGCGTTGTGGCGCTGAATAAGGTTGATCTGGCGGAGCCGGATTGGGCCGATCTGGTGGTGGAGGATTTGCGCGATCTGTTTGAAGGGACGTTCTTGGATGGCGCGCCGGTTGTGCCGGTGTCTGCGGTGACCGGCGAGGGGATTGAGAACCTTCGGACATTGCTGGAGGAGGAAATTGAGAAGGTCGAGGCGCGTCCGGATCGCGGGGTGTTCCGCCTGCCCGTGGATCGGGCATTCTCGATCCGGGGGTTTGGTACGGTCGTGACCGGCACCGTACTTTCCGGCCAGGTTCGGGTGAAGGACGTGGTGATGCTTCAGCCGGCCGACCGGGCTGTACGTGTGCGTGGGGTGCAGGTGCACGGCCGGGACGTGGACTCGGCTCACGTTGGTCATCGAGCGGCGATCAATCTGGCCGATACGGAACTGGATCAGGTCACGCGGGGCGATTTTCTGGCTCAGCAGGGTTATTTCAGTTCTACCTATATGCTAGACGCGCGCCTGTGGTTGCTGAAGGATGCGCCGGCATCGCTGAAAAATCGGGCGCGTGTGCATCTGCACCTCGGACCTCGCGAAGTGCTCGCGCGTGTGATCCTCCTGGAGACGGACGAGTTGCATCCCGGCGAGTCCCAGTTGGTGCAGTTCCGCCTGGAGGGGCGCGGCGTGGCCGCCCAGGGAGACCGTTATGTGATCCGACGTTATTCGCCCGTACAGACGCTGGGTGGCGGGGTGGTGCTGGATGCGCAACCGGTTAAGCATCGACGTTTTCGAGAGGACACGCTGGAGAGGCTGCGGGGGTTCGAGGTTGAGGATCCGACCCGGGTGCTGGGATTTCGGTTGAGGGCGGCGGGTTTTCGGGCGCTTTCCGCCAGAGACCTCGCGGCGGCGTTGGGTCTGTCCCTGTCCGAGACAAACGATCGGCTGCAGGGTCTGCTGGCGGAAGGAGAGGCTCGCGACTTTCACCACGCCGGAGAGGTCATTTACGTCCATGCGGACTCGTGGCAGTTGCTTCTGCAGCGTACAAAGGATGCGTTGTCGGTCTACCATCGGGCCAACCCGCTCAAGACGGGGGTTTCACGCAACGAACTTCGCCTCCGGGTGGCGGGAGAGCCGCCCATGGGTCTTTTTGAGCGCGCAATCGATGGTCTGCTTTCGCAGAACGTGTTGATGCCGGTGGGTCCCCTTTTGCGTATGGCCGATCACCGGATCCGCTTCACGGGGGAACAGCGCAGGATCAGAAAGGAGATTCTGGAGCTTCTGAACGCGGGACGGGCGGCGCCTCCGGATCTGAACGAGATTGGCACCCGACTTGCGCACAATTCTGCGGAAGTTCACGCTGTTGCGGCCGCCATGCAGGCCATGAGGGAGATTGTGAGGCTCGACGAGAATCTGATGTTTCCTCCACACACGCTGGAGGAGATTGAACAAGGGCTCTTGGATTATCTGCAACGACACCGGGAAATGAGTGTTTCGGCCTTCCGTGATCTGGTCGGCACCACGCGCAAATACGCGGTTCCGTTGTTGAACTATTTCGACAATAAGGGCGTCACAATGAGGAAGGGGGACGTCAGGGTGCTGGCGGGATAGACGCAAGCGTCGATTCAGGGATCGAATCGCTTGCTACGCTAAGGTTTCTGGTAGGATTTCAGTCGCTGTGGATCGCTTTGCCGTACCACACATCGGGATGCCACGATCGCCGGCAACCTGCTCATTGTGCGGGAGTGGATGGGGCACTGGTGGCCCTCGCGGGCTTCAAACCCGTTGCGGCGTGCTAATCCCTCGCTGGGTGGGTTCGATTCCCACACATTCCCGCCATCATCGGAAGCGGGGGTCTCACGCGAGGCCCCCGCTTCTGCTAACGTGTCGTTGACAAAAGACACGCTCCGATGTAACTTCGGATTCGGAAACCGAAAGCGGTGTCTTACGCGGGTTCCGCGCAAAAGGTGATACGACTACACGAGGTCGAATATGGCAAGGTGTCTTGGTGTCCTATTGCTGGTCGTTTTGCAAACCGGCGCAGCCCGGGGTTGGTGGGTTCGTGGGCACAGTATCATCAGCACGGCTGCCGTAGCTTCTCTTCCGGAGGAGGTGCCGGGGTTCTTTCGGGCCGGTGGAGACGCCATCGCGCACTACGTATGGGACCCGGACCTGGCGAAAAATCGCGGCACGCCGATCGTGCGGCATGCGGAGGGTCCGGAGCATTATTACAATCCGGAACGGTTGAAGGATCCGACGCTGCCCGCCGACCGGAACGGATTCATGCAGTTATGCGCAAACCAGGGCGTCGCGCCGGACAAAGTGGGTTTTCTCCCCTATGCGGTAGCCGAATGGACGCAGAGGCTGGCGGTGGCATTCGCAGAGCACCGGCGCTGGCCCGGGAATCCATATATCCGGCAGAAATGTCTGGTATATGCGGGCTTCATCGCGCATTACGCACAGGACCTGTGCCAGCCGCTGCATGTGACAATGTACTATGACGGGCGGCCGGGGGCGGATGGCGCCTTGCAATTTACGGGAATACATTCCAAAGTGGACGATCTGATCCGCAGGCTTGACCTGACCCCCGGTGACCTGGCCAGGGGTCAGCCGCCGGCGGCGTTGGACAGCCTGATGGTTGGAATTTCCGCACAGATCAAGAACAGCAGTTCGTTCATCGATTCTGTTTATGGCCTGGCTGATCGGCTGCCGCCTGCGGGCGAAGGAGCGTGGTCGCCCGCCCCCGAGGTGGTGGCCTTTGGTACGGAACGTGCCATGGAGGCGGCGAGGTTTACCGCGTCGCTTTACCTGACGGGCTGGCGTCTGTCCGGAGGGTTGAAATTCGAGGATTGGGTGGATCGGGCGGGAGAGACCGCGGCGGAATGACCGTGTGACATCGGCCGTGTGGATGCATTGTGAAAGCGTGCGTATGAATTTCCTGATGATCGGCGTCGACAGCCTGCGAGCTGATCGACTCGGATGCTACGGCTATGGCCGGCCAACCACTCCGTTTGTGGATAAATTCGCATGCCATTCGGCGGTGTTCGAGAATTGCTATGCGCCCTCAATTCCCACGCAACCCTCATTTACGACCATGTTCACCGGGCAGTGGTCGACCACACATGGGATCGTGGCGCACCGCGGCCGATGGTCTTTGGATGAGAAGGCGCCGTTCCTGCCCGAATTCCTGCAACAGGCCGGGTACGCGACGGTGGCGGTGGACAATCTGGCGGAACATCACAAACCCTGGTTTTCAAGAGGATTCGATGTCTGTCTGAATCCACGGGAGTCGGGGACGTATCCGAATTGTTTTCGGTTTAACGAGCTTGCCGTTGAGTGGTTGAAATGCCGGGGCCGCGAGCCATTTTTTCTCTTCGTACACTATTGGGATCCTCACACACCCTACATGCCTCCCGTCCGGTATCGGGAGCTTTTTTATTCGGGTGATCCGACCGTTCGCAACAGGGGCAGCCTCGACGCTTTTTACCGGCGGCCCCTGAGGAACTGGTGGGTCTCCGGCTGGCTTGGGCAGATGGCGTCCGAGTGGCCGGATGCGGAGGGCGCCCGGATTACCGATATCGAATTTGTGCGCAGACAGTACGATGCGGAGGTACGGTGTGTGGACGACGGAATCCAGGAGTTGCTGGGCGCGCTTGATGAGATTGGTGTCGCCGACGAAACCGCTGTGTTTATTTTCAGCGATCACGGCGAGGAATTGGGTGAGCACGGCATTTACTTTGATCACCATGGATTGTACGAGAGTGATATCCGGGTGCCGTTAATCGTACGCTGGCCGGGTGTGGACCTGAACGGAACCCGCGTCCGGTCACTGGTTCAACACACGGATCTTGCGCCGACGATCCTCGAAGGAGCCCAACTGCCGGTCCCGCACGAGATGGATGGACGTTCGATGCTCCCGTTGATTCGGGGCGAGGCGGTTGGTGGAGACGAGGAACTGCTGCTTACGCAGGAGTGCACCTGGATGGCCAAATGGGCCGTGTGCGAAGGCGGATGGAAGCTGATTGTCGCCCGGGAGCCCGATTTTTACGGCAATCCCATGAGGGAACTGTATGATTTGAAGAGCGATCCCGCTGAGCAACGCAATCTGGCACGGGATCTGCCCGACAGGACGAAGGAGATGGGTGACATCCTGGCCTCGGAGTTATCCCGCCGGCTGCAGCGAGTCGGAAGAACCGAAGATCCTGTTAAAGCGCACGGTATTACACTTGGCAAGGAGATGTTTGCTTGAGTTGCGTGATTTCCAGATTGTCGAGTTCTTGTACCCGAGGCCGAACGTTGCGGCAAAACGGGGCGCGCGGAAGACTCCGGCCGACGCCGTCAGCGACCCGGCGCAGGCCCGGGGCAGAGCGGCGCCGGGGGCCCCGGAGATCTATGGGTGTTTTGGTTAAACCAGGGCAGAGGTTCGGTCGTCATGCGCGACTACAATCAGGTGGTTGAGCGCACCGAGGCGCTTTCGAGCCGGGGTACCCGTGTTGACGTGCTGGACCGTATAAACGGGTATCCTGTTTTTTGTATTTCCCTTTGCACGGATCCGTCGCGACCCGCGGTATACATCAACGGCGGGACACATGGCGACGAACCGGCCGGGTTGGAAGGGGCACTGACATTCCTCGAGGCGCCGCCGGAGCGGTGGCTGGATCGGTTCCAATTCCACGTTATTCCCTGTTTGAATCCTTATGGTTACGTCCACAATACCCGTCTGAATGCCCGGGAAGTGGATATCAACTGGGCGTTTTTACGAAAGGACGTGCCGGAAATCCACGTCATCAAGCGGTTTATACGCGGGCGGAAGTTTGCAGCGATAATGGATCTGCATGAAGATTGGGAGAGCTCGGGGTACTATCTCTACGAACAGGTTCGCGGGTTGGCGCCCGCGGGGCCCACAATTGCGCGGCGGGTGTCGAGGGTCTGTCCGCTGAATACACAGCCGACGATTGAGGGTGAGGTTGCGGAAAACGGGGTGATTTTTCCCGACCTTCAGGTGGAAAAGCGGCGACTTGGCGGCGGCGTGCCGATTGTGCTGTTCAAGCAAGCGTATACGGATCGATTGATTACGTCGGAGACGCCGTCGGCGTTGGCGATGGATGTGCGAGTTCAGGCTCATCTTGTCGCGCTGGAGACCATGCTCGAGATTCACGCCGGAGGATAGCGCGTGGGAAGGCCAGACCTGAAATTGGCGAGAATGAAGCGTGCATACCGCATCGACGCCGAGGACGTGGTGGAGCCGGCGATGTCGGTGGAGGATTGGATGGACTTTGAAAGAGGTGTGAGGCTCTTCAACAGTCAAGAGCACTGGGAAAGCCACGAGGCCTGGGAGCAGGTCTGGCGGCGCCATACCGAGCCGAGCCGGATTTTCTTTCAGGGCCTGATCCAACTCGCAGCGGCGTATCATCAGCTTCAGCGAGGAATCTATCATGGAGTGGTGAAGCACTACAATAATTCCTATTTCAAGCTGAAGCAGTTTCCCGGCCGGTTTCTGGGTGTGGATGTAGGCGTACTGAAACGGAAAATTGAACACGGGCTGGCGGAGGTGGAGCGGTTGGGTCCGGCAAGGATGGATGAATTTCCACAGGATCTGGTGGCGGAGGTGAACTTCAAGCGGCCACCGGGCGGCTGAGGGACGTGGTGGGGAGGGTCAGCAGCTTTCACGCAATGACATGGCGGAGTTTTCGTCCCTGTGGAGCACCGGAAGTCTATAAAAAAAAGCCCCGGACATCAGCGTCCGAGGCTTCATTTTATTCAGATTGAGTCAGTTTCCCGATGCCCCGTTGTCGTAAAGTTGAGTGAAGAATTCCAGAGCCGCCCGGAACGACACCACCTTGACGGCCCGTCCGGCGTGGTCCACAACAGGGATATGCCGGTAGCCGTGCAGGTCCATTAAATGCAGCGCGTATCCGATAGGGTCTGACAATTTCATGGTTATCGGATTGGGTGTCATCACATCTTCGACAGGCGTAGAAGCCAGGTCGATGTCGTAACCTACGACCTTTACGAAGAAGTCACCTTCGGCCAGGATGCCTCGAAGGGTGACGCCGTCTTCAGAAACCAGGAGACAGCCGGCGTCTTTTTCCTCCATAAGCGCCATGGCCTCCAGCATTGAAGCCCCCGGTGCGATAAATTCCGGGATGTGGAGCTTTATGGTCGAAATCGGATCGATAACGAGGCGCTGGAACTCGGACTTTGGCGCCAGCGGATCCTCTTCGCCGATTCCCGGTATGATTTCGGGGATATCCGTCGAGATTTCCTCCTCGACGACATCCCGTTCTGCAGGTACGCTATCCTCTTCCGATACAATCCATGTATCCGCGGCCTGATAGAGTGTGGACAAATCGGCGTCCCCAAGCTGTTCGACGGCCTCTCGCCCCTGGGCGAGAATCTGATCTTCGTAAACGGGTCGTTCCACGCATCGGAGAACGCCCAACGGCACCGGAAAATTGGGATATTCCATGCGGCTCAACATGTAAGCCAGCGCGGGCGGATCCGCGGTTTCGTCGTGTACCAACAGAGCGTTTTCGGATGTGCCGTTGCCAAGCTTCACGACTTCCGGACCCAGACCGTTCAACCGGATGCCTTTGTCGTGTTCCTTGCCGAATATCATCGGCTGACCGTGTTCGACAATTAACGTATGGTCGTCTTTCACGTCCGCTTCGGTGATGTGGAACCATGCGCCATCGTTGTAAATATTGCAGTTCTGATAGATTTCAACAAACGAGGTGCCCTTGTGCGCGGCCGCCCGACGGAGCATTTCGGCAAGGTGCTTGGTATTCCTGTCTACCGAACGCGCGACGAAGGTGGCCTCAGCGCCAATGGCTACGGAGATGGGATTGAAGGACTGTTCGATGGAGCCCATGGGCGACGAGTAGGTCTTGTGTCCAGGCAACGACGTGGGGGAGTACTGCCCCTTGGTGAGCCCATAGATGCGATTGTTGAAGAGGATAATGTTCACGTTCACGTTTCTGCGCAAAATATGCAGCAGATGGTTGCCGCCGATGGAGAGCCCATCCCCGTCCCCGGTGATCACCCACACATGCAGGTCCGGGTTGGCTACCTTCAGGCCCGAGGCGAGGGTTGGCGCACGTCCGTGGATCGAGTGCACGCCATAGGTGTTCATATAATACGGAAAACGACTGGAACAACCAATTCCGGAGATAAAGACGATCTGTTCCCGGGGAATGCCGAGTTCGGGAAGTACCCTCTGCATCTGTGCCAGAATGGCGTAATCCCCACAGCCGGGACACCAGCGGACTTCCTGGTCCGAAACGAAGTCCTTACGGGTTAGTTGTTGGAATTCCGATGTGGCTAGTGCCATGGATAATTCTCCAGATTCAGGGGGTGGTCTAGAAGCCGGGATGGACTTTTTCAACGGGCTGCTAGTCCAGCAACTCGTGGATTCTGTTTAGAATTTCAGAAATTTTGAATGGTTGACCCTGAACTTTAGGATAGCTGATGACACGCAGAGGGTACCTGGCATTGAGCAACATTGATAGCTGCCCACCGTTTATTTCGGGAACCAGAATCTTGCGATAGCGCAGAAGCAGGTTGCCCAGGTTAGCCGGAAACGGATTCAGATATCGCACGTGGGCGTGGGCAACGGACCGGCCGTTGGAAACCGCCCTGCGAACCGCGGTCCTGATGGCGCCGTACGTGCTGCCCCAACCGATAACAAGCAGGTCGCCTGTGAGAGGGCCGTATACATCCTGCCTCGGAATCCGATTGGCGATACGCGCGACCTTTTCGGCGCGGATCTTCACCATGTGTTCATGGTCTTTCGGATCGTATGAGACGTTTCCGGTGCCGTCCTGTTTACCCAGCCCGCCGATGCGGTGTTCGAGGCCGGGTGTGCCGGGAAGCGCCCAGGGGCGCGACAGTGTCTCTGGATTCCTCATATAGGGCTCGAATCGTTCGGGGTCCGTCCTGTGTTTTACCACGATGGGTTCAATTTCCCCGGGGTCGGGTATTTTCCAGGGTTCGGAACTGCTGTTCAGATAGCCGTCGGAAAGGAAGAAGACGGGCGACATGCTTTCCACGGCGATACGAAAGGCTTCGATGCCCAAGTAGAAGCAGTCGGAGGATGTGGCTGGCGCGACAATGGGGACCGGGCTTTCGCCGTTGCGGCCGAACATACATTGGAGCAGGTCGGACTGTTCCGTTTTCGTGGGAAGCCCCGTGCTGGGCCCGCCCCGTTGAAAGTTGGCGATCACCAGGGGCAATTCCAGGACCAGGGCCAGGTTGATGGCCTCGCTCTTGAGTGCGACGCCGGGTCCGCTGGTGCCGGTTGCGGCAAAGGCACCCCCGAATGCGGCGCCGATGGCGGAACCGATGGCAGCAATTTCGTCTTCGGCCTGAAAGGTGCGCACGTCGAAGTTCTTCAAGGCGGCCAACGCTTCGAGGAGGGCGCTGGCGGGGGTGATGGGGTAGCTGCCGTAAAAGAGGGTCTTGCCGGCCTTGTGGGCGGCGGTGACGAACCCCATTGCGGTGGCCTGTGCGCCGGTAACGGTCCGGTACGTGCCGGGTTCGACCACGGCTTTGGGCACCCTGTACCGGAACTGGAACTGTTCGGTCGTTTCTCCGTAGTTGTATCCGGCCTTTAAGGTGGTTACATTGCCTTCAACGACATTGGGTCGGCTGGCGAATTTCTCTTTCAGCATGCCGATCGTTGGTTCCAGCGGACGGTCGAAGATCCAATAGGCAAGGCCCAGGGCGAAGCAGTTTTTCATCATGTCGATCTGTCGGTTGGAAAGGCCTTCAACCCCGGCAACAGCCCTTTTGTGCAGGGCTGTTAAAGCGACCTTGCAAACGCGATAATCGTTCAGCGATCCATCTTCCAGTGGGTCGGTCTGGTACCCGGCCTTGCGCAGGTTGTTTCGCGTAAAGTTGTTCGTATTGGTGATGACCACTCCCCCACGCGGCAGATCCGGGAGGTTGGCTTTCAGCGCGGCCGGATTCATGGCAACAAGCACCTGCGGCTCGTCTCCGGGAGTGAAGATGTCTTCGCTGGAAATGCGGACCTGGAACCCGCTTATTCCCGGTAATGTGCCCGCGGGGGCGCGAATTTCGGCGGGGAAGTCCGGCATGGTGCTGATGTCGTTGCCCGCAATGGCGGATGTGTTTGCAAACTCCCCGCCAATGAACTGGCTGCCGTCGCCGGAGTCGCCGGCAAATCGGACCGCAATAGACTCGACCTCCGTCAATTCGTCCAGTAAATCGCCTTCCGCGTCAATCTCTTCGACGGCTGTTTCGGCCATCTGTATCGACCTCCCGGTTCTTTATGCTGCGGCTCTGGAGAAAATGTCCTTACGCGTCAAGCGCCGGCACGGGCTTTGGCAAACACGTCCGGCACGGGCGGCTGGTTGTAAATTTCCTGCGGAAAATAGTCGCAGATGTATTTGATAATCGCATAATAGGTCAACGTACCCAGGACCTTGCCCTTCTTATTTGTTACCGGCATGTACCGGTAGCGGTTCGAGGCGATCACCCGGGTTGCATCCAGAATATTCGCGTCCGCGTCGAGTGTTTCAGGGTCGGGCGTCATCAGGTCGTCAATCCGCGCATCGCTGCTTTGCGGGTTGCCGGCCACTTTTTTCATGATATCGCGTTCGGTGAAGATGCCGACCAGGCGGCCGTGCTCCATCACAAGGGCGCATTTCCGATGACTGGCCTTCATTTTTTCGAGTACGTCTCTGGCGTATGTGCCTTTCTCGGTCTCGACATAGTACGAAAGGTCGACCTGGGTTATCGGAGCGGTTCGAATATTCACTTTCAGGTCCATCTGGCTCCTCCGGAATCGATGCCCTCGACCAGGCCCCGCGCAGGCGGTCAGCGCCCGTTACGCCGGATATCGTATTCCTGCCTGGACGTCGTCGGCGCATCCCGCGATCAACAATAAGCCGGGCTTATCGTATCTGGTTTTAATATATGGCATTCAGGGTTTTATGGCAAGATGAATCCATTAGTTAATTTTGTTTAAGTTGTCCCCATACTGTATTTTGGTTTATAGTGACATTCAGGATATATATCCATAAGCCGATCTGAATTGCCAGGTAAGAACAGGTTGGATCGACGCCTCCTCCGCTTGTCGAATCCTGACCAGGAACAATTTGATCTCCGGAGATTTAACGTCTATATTGCAGCAGGGCTTCCAGGATCCGACGTCGTCGATTCATGGGACGATGAGTCGACCGCTCCGCGGAATCCTGCCTCACCGAGACCGTGCACCATTGTCTACCGATAACCGATCTTTCACCATTCGGCGCGGCCAGGGAACCTCGATATGCGTGTCGGCATTCTTTCTTTGATCCACGAGTCCAATACGTTCATCTGTACGCCCACCACACTGGAGATGTTCCAGTCAGGCCGGATCCTGATCGGAGACGAGGTGGCGGTGGCATTCAAGGATGGGCTGAACGAGGTGAGCGGTTTCCTGGAGGGTCTGGACGAGTCGGGTATTGAAGCGGTGCCGCTCTTTTACGCCAGCACAGAGCCCTCCGGCCGGATTACGCACGCGACGTGCGACGCGCTAATGAGGATGATGTTTGAACAGGTCGCGCACGCCGGGAAGCTGGATGGCTGGCTGGTGGCGCCCCACGGAGCGAACGTGGGTGAAGGAGAGGACTATTGGGACCTGGACGGGTACTGGCTGTCCCGCCTGCGCCGGCTGGTCGGAGATGAGACGCCGATCATCTGTACGATCGATCCGCACGCGAATCTGTCGGAGAGAATGGTTGAGGCCTGTGATGCGACCATCGCCTATCGCAGCAACCCGCATCTGGATCAGAAGAAGGTGGGTCTGCAGGCGTCGCGGTTGATGGCACGGACGTTTCAAGGCGAAGTCAAGCCCACGCAGGCCGCCGTGTTTCCCCCAATTGCGATCAATATTGAACGGCAATTGACGGGAGCGCCACCGTGCAGGGAAATGTACGAGCTGGCCGATGACCTCCTGAACCGGCCGGGCATGTTGTCGAATAGCATCGTGCTCGGATTCCCCTACGCCGATGTGCCGGAGATGGGTACTGCGATGATTGCGGTGACGGATGGAAATCCGGGCCTCGCGCAAGCCGTTGCCGGAGAACTCGCGGATCATCTCCACACCTTTCGCAGAGACTTCAGGGGTGAGTTTATCGGCATCGAAGCGGCGGTGGACATGGCGCTGGCCACTGAAGGTCCGGTCTGTCTGCTGGATATGGGCGACAATGTGGGTGGCGGGTCCGCCGCGGATGGGACGTTGCTTGCGCACGAAGTGCATCGACGTCGCAATGCGCGGGCATTCGTGTGTCTGTACGACAGGGAATCCGTATCGAAGGCGGCCACGGCGGGCGTGGGCAATCGGGTGACGCTCCGGATGGGCGGAAAGACGGACGAATTCCATGGGCCGCCGCTCGAGGCACCTGTAAGGGTTCGCGGTCTTTATGACGGTCGGTTTCGGGAGTCTGAGATTCGCCACGGCGGGCGGACGTCGTTCGACATGGGTCAGACGGCGGTTGTGGATACGGATACTGGCTTGACGATCAGCCTGACGTCGCGGCGGGTCGTACCGGTAAGTCTGGGTCTGATGACCAGTTGCGACTTGCACCCCGACGCGTTCGACGTCATCGTCGCCAAAGGGGTCCATGCGCCCGTGGCGGCGTACGCGCCCGTGTGCAAGCGTCTGATACGGGTGGATACACCCGGTGCGACGGCTGCGGATATGCGCAAATTCGAGTTCCGCCATCGCAGGCGGCCCCTGTTTCCGTTCGAAGAGATCCAGGAGAGTTAGCTCCCAGTCCCAGAGGTCGGTTCCGATCGACTACCGCGACGACAGGAGGATAGTCCGTGACTGTTCTATTTGCAGAGATGACCCGGGAGGAGATTCGAGAGGTTGCGCCCTCGGCCACGGCGGTCCTGCCCACAGCGGCCATTGAGCAGCACGGACCCCACCTGCCGGTGTGTACGGACACCGTTCTTTGCGAGACGGTTGCGCGCCAGGCCGCGGCGCGTGCAAACGAACATGCGCGTGTGGTGGTGGCCCCCACACTGCAATTTGGCAATTCCCATCATCACTATCCGTTTCCTGGGGTCTTGTCTTTCAAGACCGCCACTTTCGTCGAAGCCGTGAAGGACGTCCTCGAGGGCCTTGTGCGAAGCGGATTCAAACGGCTCGTGGTGTTGAACGGCCATGGGGGGAATTCCAACCCGAACGGACTCGTGGGGCAGGACTTCGTGAACCGCATGGGCAATCCGGCTGCCGTGGCGACAGGCGATTACTGGAATATCGCGCGCGAGGCGCTCACCGATGTCATGCCGTCCAAGCTCATCCCGGGCCATGCAGGGCGATTCGAAGCGGCGCTGATGATGGCGGTCCGGCCGGAACTTGTGAACAGGGAGGCGTTGGACGCAATGAGCGGGCAGACCCACGACGATGCCGGCCTGGACGTGGGCCTCTCGGGCGCCGTGGTTCAGGTACACGGAGAATGGCAGGCCGGCGTGGGTTACACGGACAACCCGGCAGAGGCCACCGCCGAGGAGGGGCGTGCGATGCTGGAGATTATCGTACGCGGGGTGTCCGACTTCTTCGTTGCGTTCCATCGGAGCGGACATCCCAAATGATCGTGCACGAAAATAAAAGATTTCAAAGGCGCCCTGTACCTCGGGGCGCCTTTTCCGTGACTGTGTAGACTTCTACCGAGGCATTCCTCGGCGCCTGTCCCGGCGGCTCATCCACCCTGGCCGAAGCTGCGTGCGAATATGACAAAATCGTTGAACCCGACGGTGCCGTCGCTGTCCAGATCGAAGCGCGCGTCAAATCCGGCGTCGTCCTGGCTCTGACCGAACTGCGACGCAAACTGCAAGAAGTCGGGGAAACCCACAGTGCCGTCGCCGTCGAAATCCGGAGTTACCGGTTCCGGTACTCGCGTGTATCTGACTGGTGTCTCATCCTGTAACACCACCTGTAACACCACCAGATTGTCGTTCTCGACCGAATACAGGCCGAACACGATCACGTCACGCGCCTGAATTATAGCGTCGAACGTCTCTTGAATAAGTGCGATACCCAGCAGGACAAGCTGAACCAACCCGGCATTCTCGGCCGGCACGATCAGGGGAATGATTTTCTCGTAAAACTCGAACACGTCGTTCCCCTGAAGACCGTTAAGTGATAGAGAGAAGCTGTCGATAACGGCATGAATCACGTTCCCCTCTACGCCCCACGCGCCGGTCAATTCTATGGCAAACACCTGCTTGTCGGCAACGAGTGCGCCGTGAAACCTGGACTGTCGAGCCGCCAGAGAGTCTGCCACGAACTGGATTCGTCCCGCGTCGGCACCCCATTGGGTAACCAGAGTCTGATTCATGGATTCGTGGGACGTGGTCTTCTCGATGTTGACAAAGCGGCCATCGGCGAGCAGCTCCAGGACACGGGTGGTATCCGCCCCGTCTCCCGACACGACAGATTCCCACTTTCCGATGAGTTCATCCGGCCGGTCCGCGCTGAGCTCACCTGGCTTACCCACATCCGTAGGTCCGCCCACCCATCCCGATGTGTCCCACAGTAGAATCGTTCCGTCGTCGCTGCCGCTTGCCATGGTGCTTCCATCTGGCGAAAAAGCCATCGATATCACGTCGTACGTGTGCCCTGTCAGGGTGGCAATTTCTGTTCCCTTCGCGACATCCCACAGTTGGACCCTGCCGCGCCAATGCCCTGAGGCCAGGGTGGTACCATCAGGTGAGAACGACACCGCGGTCGCGCCCTGCCCCAGAACGCCTGTACGTTCACCTGTTGGCACCTTCCACAACTCGATTCCGCCGTGGGTGGCCGTGGCAAGGGTATTGCCGTCAGGAGCAAAGAATACCCCTCACACCCGCGTGCCCTCGGTTGGCCGAATCGTTGTGATTTCTTCCAGGGTAGAGGCATCCCAGAGTCTGACGATTAAGTTGTCTGTGCCGGACGCAACTGTTTTCCCGTCCGGTGAAAACGCCAAGGACCACACCCAACTATCCTCTTGCCGTAAAGGCGGGCTGATATAGTGGTCGGTTGCCCTGTCTTTGGAAACAAGACCTACAGGCGAACTTGCTGTAGGCCCAAGGGCGGCGCTTGCGGCCGTGACGCTCGCGACGTCCCAAAGGGCGAGACCTTGAGGATCCCCCGCGGCCAGTATCCTTCCATCGGGTGAAAACGCAAGAGAAAGGACCTGGCCACGCTGTCTGGAGAAAGATGCGAGCTTTGCGCCAGTCGCAAAGTCCCACAGCTCGATGATGTTTTCGCCAGACCCTGCGGCCAGTGTTCTTCCATCGGGTGAAAATGCTACCGCATAGATTCTGACGGGTTGAAGCCCGAGGCTTCTTGTGTGGCGCCCGGTGCGGGCGTCCCAAAGCTTGACCGTGCCGTCTGTAGAGCCGGTGGCAACTACCGATCCATCTTGTGAGAACGCGACGGAACCGCCGACGTCAATATGTCCACTACCATTGAGGGTGGTGGCATTGCCTGTGCCCACGTCCCACATTGCCAACGTACCGTCGTTTGAAGAACCAGTCGCCAGGATCGACCCATCAGGAGATAGTGATAAGGACGAGATACCTCCCATGTGCCCCCCTGTGAGAGCCGTCACTAATTTGCCCGTTGCCACGTCCCATAGCTTTGCCGTAGAGCCTCTTGACCCGGACGCGAGGGTCAGTCCATCCCGTGCAAACGCGATGGTAGTGATTCCACGACTATGAGCGTTTATTGTAAATGTATTTCTTCCTGTACTGGTGTCCCACAGCCTGATATCGCCGTCTAACGATCCGGAAGCAAGCGCCGTGCGATTTGGAGCAAAGGCTACGGAAGTCATACGGAGTCGATGTCCGTGAAGAGTGAGGACGTTCTTCCTTGTCTCGACATCCCACAGCCGGACCGTGCGGTCCTGGAAACCTGCGGCCAGCAGTCCGCCATCGGGCGAAAACGCTACGGACACAGGATCTATCAAGTTGCCTGTTCTTGACGCTTCAAATGTCAAGACGGCAGTCTGGTTCGCGAGGTCCCAAAGTTCAAGGACCTGTAACATGGAGCCGGAAGCCAGCAGGGTCCCGTCCGACGAGAACGCCACCGACGACAGATATGGATGTGCGGTTAGCCTAGACATCGCGGTGCCTGTCGCGACCTCCCAGAGCGTGATTGTTCCCCCCGAAGCACCGGTAGCAAGCAGTGTCCCGTCCCGGGAGAATGCCAGCGCTTCGACCGGATCGGACGCCGGAAACAGCGAAAGCGCGCGGGACGTGCCTACGTCGTACAGCCACGCCCCAATAGCGCTCGCCACGGCCAGAAGCCGACCATCGGGCGAATACGACAGCGCTCTGTCCCATCTGCCGAGGCGTCCGTTTCCGAGGCGCCCAATGACACCGTAAGGCAAGTGCCATTTATTGGTATCACCATGCCCGGAGGACACCGTGGAGGCGCCTGAGCCAAAGGCGGTAAAGAATACCGGCTGACACTTGGGAACCTGAGGCGCCGAAACACGAACGATAATGGTCCCTGAATACGGTCCGAGGAAGAGTGTCAGTTCGGCCCTGCCACTCGCATCGGTCGCCACATTTTCGACCATGTGCCGTGCGCTCAGCCTGCCTTCACCCTCTGTAACACCAAACTGAATTGTCTCATCCGGTAACGGTTGACCGTGTTGGTCCAGCACTTCAACAACCAGTGGTTTCGTCAGTTCCGAACCCGGAGTCCCTTCCTGGTTATTCCCCGAGATTATCACAATCGTCGACGCGCGAGGTCTTTCCGCCGCGTCCTCCTCTTCGGATAGTTCAAAGGGCTTAGAAAGGGCATTCCCGGCAGAGTCAGCGATCCGTATTGACATGAGATACTTATCTTGATCGGACAGGCGTCTGATCCAATCCCAATCGGCATGAGACGGGCTGAAGCCGTCGTAATCAAATGCGACTTCCACTTTCTGTTTCCCCGCCAGGTTACGACATTTCCAGACTTCAAGAGCTAAGCCGCCACGTTCTTCAGCCAACATCAAGAGATGATGTAATCCCTCGGGGCTGCTGAGTTTGAGTTGTACGGGGACGGTCTCGGAGCCAGCGCGGTATTCGAGCGACGAGACGATTTCTACGCTGGGCGGGGATGCTTCTTCAAATGGAACAGCCGGATCGAAGTAGGGATGTACGGCCAGGAATCCAGCATTGCAGTCGGACAATTGTGAATTCTCGATACCTCCATAAGACATAATGTATTTCCTGTCTCTGAAATCGTGGGGCAACCCAAAGGCGTGTCCGAGTTCGTGGGTTACCGTTCGAAACCTGAACAGTCCCGGTACGAGCGCAATACCACCGTTTTTCGGGATCCAAAGAGCCAATCCCAATGCCGTAAGATCTACCGCCTTATACCCAAGCAGATTGGTACTGATGTCAATCACGATCAGGTAGACGTTTTGTTCGACATCGAACGCCGTTCCGATTTCTTGTAAGACAGCGTCCATCGTGTCGTCAACGTAGGCAGAATCGGGGTGTTGACCGTCCATCCTGTGTACCACCGGCGTGCCAGCGCCATCGCTTTCAAAACTGAACGTCTTCTTGCCAAGGGCATGGGCTTGCATCTGCTCTGAAAAGAACGTCCGGCTCTCCACGATCGCAGTTTTCATCGAATTCACCACGTCCTGGCGGTAAGGGCGGTCATTGGGCAGGAAGTAGATCATCCGCACCGTGCGCGGTTCGCCCACGTTCAGGTCCGCCGCACGTTTCGCCGCGGAACGTGGATGGTCTTGCCGCCACTGCTCGTAATCGAACGGTACGCAGTAATGCACGCTGTCGGATTCCGAGGGCGACGCATGGCCGACCACTGGCCGCAACACCAGGCAGAGCAATGTCAAGAGGGATAAACGATTGAGAAGGGCTTTCATCTGGCGATTCTCCTAACTGATTGGTTTACATTTTCCTGGAGGTGGGATGATACCACTGTTGCGCCTCACGCACCCTGGCCGAAGCTGCCGGCGAAGATCAGAAAATCGTTGAACCCGACGGCGCCGTCGCCGTCGAGATCGAACCGCGAGTCATATCCCGCATCGTCCTGGCTCAGCCCGAACTGCGCCGCGAATTGCAGAAAGTCGGAGAATCCCACGGTCCCGTCGCCGTCGAAGTCGGTAGCAGGGGTTTGAGGTGTGACATAAGGCGACATGTCCCACAGCAGAACCGTGCCGTCACCGCTGCCACTGAACAGAGTCATCCCGTCCGGCGAAAACGCCAACGAATGGATGCTACCGTTGCTCCCTTCGAGCGTGGCGACCTGTGCTCGCTTAGCCACGCCCCATAGAACCATCGTCCCGTGGAGCGATCCTGAAGCCAGTGTGCTCCCGTCCGGCGAAAACGCCAACGAATGGACGCCTCCGTTGCTCCCTTCGAGCGTGGCGACTTGTGTCCGCTTAGCCACGTCCCATAGAACCGCCGTTCCGTCGCGCGATCCTGAAGCCAGTATGCTCCCGTCCGGCGAAAACACCACTGCATCGACGTCAGCCGTGTGTCTTTCGACAACGGCGACCGGTGTTCGAGATGCCACGTCCCATATTCGCACCGTCTTGTCCAGACTGCCGCTGGCCAGCGTGTTCCCGTCCGGCGAAAACGCCACCGACCTCACGTCATCGGTATGCCCTTCGAGCACGGCGACCACCGATCGCGTTTCCACGTCCCACAGTCGCACCGTGGCATCCTCACCCCCCGGAGCCCACCCGCCCGCGGTTGCTACAAGCGACCCGTCGGGCGAAAACGCCACCGATTCGAGCCAACCCGCATGCTCTCTGAGTGTAGCAATGTTTGTTTCTGTCGCCAGGTCCCACAAATGGAGCCGCGTAAACGATCCGGCTGCCAGCGTGCGGCCATCAGCCGAAAATGCCACCGATGCCAACCGATATGGAAAGGGTCCCTTGTCTCCCGGCGAGAGCGTGGCAATCAGTGTGCCGATTCTGAAATACGTGGATGTGTTCCATAAGTTGATCCGGCCCTGTTGAGTTGCCGTGGCGAGGATGTTGCCGTCCGGAGAGAGCGCCATTGAGGTTACGCTCGCGTGCCCGTCGAGGGTGGCGGCATTCTCCGTTTTTATGTCCTGCAGCCGTACCGTGCCGGACCGGTGGGACGCGGAGGCGAGGGTAGCGCCGTCCGGCGAGAACGCCATCGACGAGACTGGCTTTCCTCCATGTTCTTCGATTGAGGCTAACCGATCCTGGGTCGCCACGTCCCACAGAATGATGTGGCCTCTATTTGACCCGGTAGCCAGGATGGCGCCATCTGGCGAAAACACCACCGACTCAGTCCAAATTCCCGGCGCCTCCAGCGTAGCGACGGGTGATCGCGTGGCCAAGTCCCACAGAATTACCGTACCATCCACGTAGAAGCTTGCTGATGCAAGGTGGTCCCCTTGGGTCGAATACGCCACCGATGTGACCCGACTCGTGTGCCCCTCGAGCGTGGCGATCTCGGCTCGGGTGTCCATATCCCACAGCCGCACCGTACCATCCTGAAATCCCGAAACCAACTTCGACCCATCCGGCGAGAAAGCCAGCGTTCCTCTCGGGATGTATCCGTCCCCGTCCGGAGGCACCTCCCACATGGCAACCAGACGCCTTGTCGCCACCTCCCACACCTTGACGACCTGATCCCCTGATCCCGATGCCAGAGCCGTTCCGTCAGGTGAAAAGACCACTGACGTGACCCGGCGCCAATCCGCGTGGGTCAGGGTGCTGATCCGTGCCCCGGTTTGCACCACCCATAGCTCGACCTGGCCATTGTTCAACCCGGAAGCAAGGACGCCACCACCTGAAAATGCGACCGAACTCACGCCATCGGGACATGACAGGAGCGACATCGCGCGTGCCGTGGCGACCTCGTACAGCCACACGCCGATGGCGCTGGCGACGGCCAGCGTTCGCCCATCCGAAGATAGTGCCACCGCCCGGTCACCGCTCCCGACGCCTCCTCTACCCAGGCGCGCCGCCGCCCCGTCAGGCAAATCCCACGTCACGTAGTCTCCCTCCAGGACGGTGATACCGGTTTCGACAGCCTCGGCCAGAAAAGTCGCCAATACTTCCCTACCAATGGAGACGTCCACGGTATACGTTCCCGGACGAGGACCCAGCGTTAGTGGAACGGAGGCGCGGCCGCTGGCATCGCTGACCGCACGCTGAGACGTGTAAAGGCCATTGAGCCTGCCATCGCCACCGGTGACCGTGAAGGTAACGGATGCACCGGGAAGGGGATTGCCGTGCTGATCTTCGACGATGACAACCAGCGGCTGGACAAGCACCGACCCGGGCGCGCCCTGCTGACCGTCGCCGGAGATGATTTCCAGCGCAAAGGGACGGAGTCGCGTCCACCGGGACGTATCCCACAGATTGACTGTATAGTCCTGAGATCCGGCAGCCAGGGTGGCGCCATTGGGGGAAAAGGCTACCGAATTCACGCTGGCCGTATGCCCGGTTAGCGTTGCGACCCGTTCACGGCTTCTCACGTCCCAAAGATAAACCACTGAGTTTCCCGCACCGCCTGCCAGTATCGCGCCACCGGGGGAAAACGCCACCGATCGCCATCCCCCGCATTCGAATTCGAGGTTGGCAGTCAGAATGCGCGTCGCCACGTCCCAGAGCATGATCGTGCTGGCCCAGGTCCCGGCGGCCAGGGAAGCGCCGTCCGGTGAAAAAGTTACCGAGGACATCCCTCGGCTGTCCCCTTCCAGTTTGGCGACCTCGGTTCGCGTTGTCACGTCCCAAAGCCGTACTGTGCCGTCCGAGGACGTGGATGCCAGCGTGCCGCCATCCGGTGAAAACGACACCGATGTAACCCAATCCGTGTGCCCTTCGAGTGTGGTGACCTGGGCACGGGTGGCCACGTCCCACAGCTTTATCGTTGCGTCTGACGCGGCGGAAGCGGAAGCGAGGGTATGGCCGTCCGGCGAAAACACAACCGAGTTGACCCCACGGGTATGCCCTTCGAGTCTGGCGATCTCGGTACGCGTCGCCACATCCCACAGCCGCACGGTACCGTCGAAAGACCCGGTCGCAAGCTTGCCACCATCCGGCGAAAACGACACCGATGTAACCGATTCCGTATGCCCTTCGAGTGTGGTGACCAAGGTCTGGGTGGCCACGTCCCACAGCTTGATGGTCGCATCTGATGCAGCGGAGGCCAGAGTAACTCCGTCGGGCGAATACGACACTGAGTTGGTCGTATTCGTATGCCCAACAAGCGTGCCGATCTGTTCAGGAGACGTCCTGGCAAGGGTGAATCGATGGAGCTTCGTGTTTCCCTTTGTATCGACGGCAATGATCGACAATGGTTGATCGGGTTCATCAGTAAGAGTATTGCTTTCACGATTATAGGTACTGCCGCGGAATTCGAAATCAACGACGGCGTTCTCTTCACCCTCCAATCCACGGCAGGCGTGGAATTCCCAGAAGCTGTAAAACAGGAGCACTTGATGAACCCCGTCGGCGTCGTCCACTTCGACGCGGATAGCGACACTTGAAGATCCTGGAGCATACGTCCGCGGCGATGTAACTGTGATGGTGGGAGGCGACGCCTGTTCAACCGGAATATCGGGATTGAAATAGGGATGCACAGCGAGAAATTCCGCATGGCACGCCGATAACCGGGATTGTCCAGGGCCGTACGACATGATGTAGTCTGGATCGCTCCAGTCGTGTTGGAGACCAAAGGCGTGTCCGATTTCGTGACCTACGAGTGCGACATCGAAATTGCCGGTAACGTACACAAAGCCGCCAGCTTTCTCGACACGAAGTCCAATCCCCCTCGCATACGGAGCTTCGTCAGGATTCTGGCCAATTAACCCCCCTTTGTTGTCCACGACGATGAGGAAAACATTCGTTGCGAAGTCGAACGTCGGTCCAAGCTCTTCACCCACAAGGCCTCGAGTATCTTTGTAATAGTGTAAATCGGGGTGTTGCCCATCCACCCGATGCACCAGCGGCTGGCCCCGCGCATCGGTTTCAATGCGGAGAGTCCGGTCGCCGTAGCCGTGCGCCGCCATCTGTTCGGCGTAGAAGGTCCGGACCTGCTTGATCACGGTCTTCATCGAATCCACCACTTCCTGGCGAAAAGGGCGGTCGCTGGGCAAGAAGTAGATCATTCGCACGGTCCGCGGTTCGCCCGCGTTCAACGCTGCCGTCCGCTTTGCAGCAGTCCGGGGGCGGCCCCGCTCCCACTGCTCGTGATCCACTGGTGCGCAGTAATGCACGCTGTCGGCCGGCGGCGACCACGCATGGACGACCTCAAGTGGTAAGAATAGGAGACAGAGCGACGTCAAAAGGGATAAACGAACGAAAAGGGTTTTCATGTCACGGTTCTCCTGAACGTCTGTCTCAAATGCTGCACGAGGTTGAGGTGAGATGGCGCAGGCCATTGGTTGCGCGTACGAGAACAATGCACGTTTCAGGTGTGTCATTTGGATACTCCCTTCAAAGCGAGCGCCGGAATAAATCAGCTCTGCGGAGGACGTATGGGGTTATTCAGGGCACAGATGTACTACGCCGTACGACCCCGCCCCCTCATGCACCCTGGCCGAAGCTGCCGGCAAAGATCAAAAAATCGCTGAATCCGACGGCGTCGTCGCCGTCGAGATCGAACCGCGAGTCATATCCCGCATCGTCCTGGCTGAGCCCGAACTTTGCCGCGAACTGCAGAAAGTCGGAAAATCCAACAGTCCCGTCGCCGTCGAAGTCGCCGGCAAGGGGTTGAGGTGTGACGTACGGGGCCATGTCCCATAGCAGAATCGTACCGTCGCCACTACCACTGGCCAGGGTCAGTCCATCCGGCGTAAACGTCACTGATATGACCGAGCTCTTATGTCCCTCAAGCGTGACGATATTTCGTTCTGTCGCAATGTCCCATAGCTTGATTTTCTTATCCCTTCCACCCGAAGCGAGCATGGATCCATCGGGGGAGAACGACACGGAAAAGACCCAAATCGTATGATCAAGCGTGGCGAGATTTGTCCTCGTTGCCACATCCCACAGCTTCAATGTGCCGTCTTCATTGCGGGACGACGATGTCCTCGATCCCGAAGCGAGCAGTGACCCATCGGGCGAAAATGCCACGGAGGTGACCTGTTGCCCATGCTCAAGGTTTGCGAAATTTCGTTCTGTGGCAACATTCCATAGCCTGACATTATTGTCCTTTCCACCCGAAGCGAGCATTGACCCACCCGGCGAAAATACCACGGAGAAATATTGCGCTGAACCATTCGTTACATGTCCGTCGAGCGTAGCAATATTTCGACCTTTGGCAACGTCCCACAACCTGATCGTCTCATCTCTGGCCCCTGACGCGAGAGTTGTGCCATCGGGTGAAAATGCCAATGACCAGACGTCACTTCGCAAATGTCCCTTGAGGGTGGTCGTATATTGTTTCGTATCAAGACTCCACAGGCCGATCGGAGCGTCGGAAAACCCCGCGGCAAGGGTTGACCCATCCGACGAATATGCCAATGACCAAGCAAAACCACGCCTTGCATGCGCCTCAAGCGTGCCGACGTTATTTCGCGTCGCTACATCCCAGAGTTTGATGGTGCTCCCACCCGAGACGAGGGTTCCGCCATCGTGTGAAAACACGGCTGTCGGTCTTTCTATCACGTCAGTGTCGCTGTAAAGTGCGGTGCTGTTCTGTGAGGCAATATCCCACAGGTTGACCTTGCCGCCGTCGATTGCCACAGCGAGGGTCGTGCCATCGGGCGAAAACGCCACGGAATAGACATCATCAATTTCGGGCAGTGTGGCGGTATTTCGTTTTGTAGAAACGTCCCACAACTTAACCTCCGGCCACGCTCCTGAAGCAAGTGTCATCCCATCGGGCGAAAATGCCACAGAGTAGATGCGGCTCCTATGTCCTTCAAGTGTAGCGGTATTTTGTCCAGTGGCAACGTCCCATAGCTTGACATTATTGTCCTGTCCACCCGAAGCGAGTGTCATCCCATCGGGCGAAAATGCCACATCATTGATCCCTTTACTATGTCCTTCGAGTGTGGCGATATTTGTTCTCGTTGCCACATTCCATAGCTCCACTATGCCGTCTTCATAAAAATTCCCTAAGCTCACGGCGAGCGTTGACCCATCCGGCGAAAATGTCACAGACGAGATATAACTACTTCGATGCTCAAAGGTTACGATATTTGTCCGTGTTGCAACGTCCCAGACCTTCACCCTGCCATCTGCTAATCCCGCAATGAGAGTCTTGCTATCGGATGAAAACGCTATGGCATTGACTTGACCGTATCCGTCAAGTGTGGCAACATTTCGTCCGGTCGAAACATCATATAGCCAAATAAAGCCATCCCGGGAGTAGATATTTTCCCTTGAACCCAAAGCGATTAGAGTGCCGTCAGGCGAAAAGGCCATAGAAGAAAAATTAATGCTCCGCTCTGGAGTCAGTAACGCGAGTTCAAGGGAGGTAGCCACATCGTAAAGCCAGATGCCAATAGAACTTAACACAGCGAGGCGCTGGCCATCGGGCGAAAAGGCAACAGCTCTGGAAGCACGGTAAAGAGACGTTCCTTTTCCCAGCCGGGCGATTGCGCCTTTGGGTAAACTCCATATCTGATAATCACTGGCAGTGCTGGGTGGCGGCGTTCCAATGCCCACGGCGCTGAAAATCACAGACTCTACACCTGGAAGCGTTACTTGAACGGCGTTAGTTCCCGGACTTGGGCCAAGTGTGAGGGTGCTCTACCCTCGGCATTGGTCGTTTTATTTTCAACAGTGAACCGTCCGCCAAGCGTTCCATCGCCTGCGGTGACGGTAAACGTGACCGGGGCGCCTTCAAGCACAGCACCATTACTGTCTCGCACTTCAACAACCAAAGGCGTTGCCAACGCGGTTCGGGATCCACCAGTCTGGTTGTCACCTGAGATTTTCTCCAGCTTCAAGGGACAGTTTTTGCATGTAAGGTCGAAACCTCTAAAGCCCACATTTCCGAAAATATCAACTGCTCTAACTTGCATTGAATGGGTATAGGGACTCCAAAGAGTCGATTTCCTACCAGAAGGAATGTCGCCGTCATAGTTGATTTCAACGAAGGCATCCTTTTTTTCATCCAATCCACGACACGTCTTTACTTCAAGACCGCCGATGGCGAAATTGACGCCAGCGGTTGGATTAGCAAAAAGGATTAACTGGTGAAGCCCCTCGGCATCGCTAACCTTCAGGCGGATTGAGACGCTGTCTGCGCCTGCCGGATATTCTTGTGGGGATGTAAATTCGACAGTTGGCGGAGGTGTATCTTTGTCGCCCATATCTGTATTAAAGTAGGGATGAACTGCCAGAAATTCGGCATGGCACGCAGATAACCGATCGGGCCGTTCGCCATATGACATAATGTACCCATTATTGTTGAAATCGTGTTGCAACCCAAAGGTATGACCAAGTTCATGTGCACCTTCCCTGTGCCATCTGAATTCTTCAGACACCAGTGCGATACCCCTTTTGCTCCCCCCGGATCCCACACCGTGAACCCGCCTTCCACCACCCAAACCAATTCTGCTGATATGGTTGTCAATGACAACCAGGTAAACATTGTTGGCGCCAAGATCGAACTTTTGGCGAATTTCGCCGAACACACTAAAATGTGTGGTGTCAATATAGAGACTATCCGGGTGTTGACCATCCACGCGATGAACAATTGGCTCGTTCTGGGCATCGGTTTCAATACGGAAAGTCTTGTCGCCATAGCCATGCGTTTGCATTTGCTCGGCATAGAAGGCCTGAATATTGCGAATTGATGTTTTCATCTTCTGAACAACGTCGGCGCGATATGCGCGATCATTCGGCAGGAAGTAGATCATCCGCACCGTGCGCGGTT
The DNA here is from genome assembly GCA_965237675.1 of Candidatus Latescibacterota bacterium. Classification (GTDB taxonomy): domain Bacteria; phylum Latescibacterota; class UBA2968; order UBA2968; genus JAAXHE01. The sequence continues at coordinate 4,961,026 of OZ250150.1, read as the reverse complement.
CACCCACGTCGAGATCCGACGCTTGCTTGGCCGCAGGACGGGGATGATCCTGCCTCCACTGCTCGTAGTCGAACAGACCGCAGTAATGCACGCTGTCGGATGCCGAGGACGAAGCGTAGACGGCTCGCGGCGACAGCAGGAGACAGAGCGATGTCACGAAGGATAAGCAAACGATGAAGGGTTTCATGCCACAATTCTCCCGAAATTCTGGTAAGCATCCACGAAAGGGTGTGAGGATGAATTGGCTGTCCGGCCGCGCCTAATGTCAATACCCATTCCAAAGGTACGGTCGTCTCTGGCGCCTCATGTGCCTTGGCCGAAGCTGTCGGCGAAAATCAGGAAATCGCTGAGCCCGACGGATCCGTCGCCGTCCAGATCGAACCGCGCGTCATACCCCGCGTCTCCATGGCTCAGCCCGAAGTTCGCCGCGAATTGCAGAAAGTCAGAAAATCCGACGGTGCCGTCCCCATCGAAGTCGGTAGCAGGGGATTGAGGTGTGACATAAGGCGACATATCCCACAGCAGAATCGTGCCGTCCCAACTACCGCTTGCCAGCGTTTTTCCATCCGGCGAAAACACCACCGAATTGACTGGCCGAGTATGTCCTGTAAGCAGCGCGACTTCGTCACCTGTGTCTGAATCGTAGAGCCAGATACCAATGCTGCTGGCCACCGCTACCCGCGTGCCGTCCGCGGACCAGGCCACCGCTCCGTCTCCGCTGGCAATGCTTCCTTTGCCCAGGCGCGCGATGGCCCGTCGGGCAGATTCCAGCGGGTATAGTCCTCGGCGCCACTGGCCTGCACGAACAGGATGACGGCCAACCACACGACGAGGCTGAACAACGAACGCTTCTTCATCTGATATACTCCTTTGGTTAAATGCGGATCCACCGCCTGAGAAGGGCGACCCTCCTCGCCGGGGTTAGGGTGGAGGGACGCCCTTTCAATTCCTTGCGGTAGAGCCGCCGCACGAGGCAGACTTCGCCCCCAGTCCCTAACCCCCGATGGGCAAACTGACGCCCAACCAGATGGAGAACGCCCGGTTCTTGGGGTCTCCTTCTACAACGGAACTGTCATCCCCCGAATCGTCACTGGCAATCGACTGAAGCCCCAGCGTGTACAGTATCTCCAGCGAGGCCTTCAGCTCCGATAGAGCCCCTATATCCTGCCAGGTTACAGTCGTGTCATCCTTCGGATCGCCGATCGGTTGCCACTCAAACCCGACTCCCGCAGTAATGCCCAGGTCGGTATTCTTGAAATCATCGCCGCAGTCCACAGGTCCTCCTACCATCGTTTCAAGAATGGCGCTTGTGCTGTCCTTTTCCCACTCGGTGACCTCAGCCGTGCATCCGGTTTTGAATCCCAGCGCCGGCCCCGCGAGCGCATACACGGAGCTCTTGCCTCTTCCCAGAGTAGTTGTGCTCGCCACGCCCAGGACCGACCACTCGATGTAATCGAGTTTTACCTCGTATGACGCACCACCCTCGAAATGTTGAGCGGCGCCCTTGCCTACATAGGCTACGCTGGGCCGCAGGCCTAATTGGGGGGTCAGGGGGAACGTCCCGGAAACGCGGGCGTTTTCCAGGCTGAGGCGCCAGCTCAAGTCCCCGAACTCGTTTTCCTCCACGCCAACCAATGTCCCCCCACTCAGGGCCCCTTGAACCCCGAACGTGATCCGAGGGCTCTCAGGGGCTGAGGTCTCGGCACTCTGGCCGTAAAGGGGGGGGATGCCATAGGCATCAAGACCGCGATGGCCGCGACGAGGAACTGCTGCATGCGTTGCATGGTTCTACTCCTTATGAAGTGGATTAGCGCGGACGAAGCCGCGTGGAAGAAGCATCTCTCGTGGAACAATCAGATCCCAGAGCCGAATCGTGCCGTCGGTAACTGCCGCTGGCCAACAGGCTTCCAAGCGGTGAAACGATAGCGAACGGACCCAGTCCCTGGGTTCGACGATGGCCGTCTCGGGACCGGTCCGCCCGGCTACTCCGAAGTCGGTAGCCGTCGGGCGTCGCCCAGCCACGGGTCCGGCTTCAGAGTCTTGTCGAACGCACACAACGGATGACGTTGCGGGTCGAGCCGCTCGCCGGTATCCCAAGGCTCAAAAGCATTCTTGATATTCCCCAAGCCGATCTGCGCGAGATCGGGATAATGGCGGAGGATTACCGTCTTGAAGTCGGAGTTGTCGATCCACGCCAGCCCCTCCTCGGTGTAGGTCTGCTCGTTGTAGCAGTCGGTGTAGAAGCGGTCCGCCTGCAGCCTGCGCGTCGCGTTCAGGATGAAAATCTGAAACATCGTCTCACCGAATCCGAACCCGTCGGGGCGATGGCCTTCAGCGAGCGTGCCGATCATCAGGTCGAGTTGCTCCACATCGTCGTACACTTGCTCGAGTTTCCGGACCTGTTCCTTGTCGTCGGTCAGGTCATCGAACGTATCTATCGGATTGAGGCCCAACTGGCGTCTGAATTCGTTGTACCTGGGCACGCCCCGCTCGCGCGCCCGCAATAGATCGACGGCGCCCATATCGAACAGCGGATTGCCGGGGATGCTCAGCTCGCGCATGAACGAGGGATAGTTGTTCAACACCAGTTGACCGGGGTGCTGGTTGCCGAACGAATAGAACAGATCGGCCATGGACACCCTCCCGCTCAGCTTCGCGGAGCCGGCTTGACGGGTCTCCACGAACGGCACCTCTTCGACTTCGCCGCCGCCGAGCTTCCTGATCCGGATTGTCTCGGGTAACAGGGAATGCAGCCGGTAGACCTCCGCGAACTCCTCGGTAAGGCCGTAGGGTTGTCCGTGCTTATCGATCGGGTTGCCGACCACGCCTCCCAGCTCCGGGTTTCTGACATTGATGTCAGAAACAGTCTTTTGGTTCTCGGGGGTTCGGAGCAAATTGGTGAGCAGGCCGTACCAATTGGCATGTAACCCTGCGTCGAGAACGCGATTCGGAAGAATCGCCGGTGTCCACTCCACGGAATGGATCTTGGCCATGACCGCGGCGTTGACGAGGCGCGCTACGTTGAACAGCCGGATGTCGTCCCAATCGGAGTAGGTCTGTCCGAGGTGCTCACAGATGGCATTATGTTCTTTCGTGAAAAGGGTGTGCAACATGGTCAACCCGACCCACCAATTGCGAGTAAAGCCGGTCTTTTCAATCCCTTTCTCATCGACGGGCAGAAGCCCGCTGTCCTCCACCCTCAGCATACCGCCGACGCCGGTGCGAAGGCTGTCCACCGTCTCCTGATCGCTTCCGTATATCTGCGAGCCATCCCACCAGTGTGTGACTTCGTTGATGAAGGTTATCGGCGTTTGTTCGATATCGGGCTTGCGGGTAGGGTCGTGTTGGGTCTTGCCGATGAACATCTTCGTTTGCCGGTACTTGCCGCGTGCCGGATCGTCCTTGGCAAGGGGCACTTCATGCACGTCGTTGATCAGCAATTCTCCGTGATGGATCCAGTCGTGATTCTGGAAGTTGATCCATGACGCGGCAAGGAGATTCAGGAATGGCACTTCCTTCATCTCGCCCTCCCGGGCGAGAAATATCCTGCTCAGTTCCCGGGGATTCGGCGTCAAGAGCGTTTCCCCTGCCTCTGGACGGATGGCGGAGTTGGCGACGTTGCGGGGGAAACGAGTGCCCGCTGCGCCTTCTTTTGGATCTTCCAGGTTGTTCCAGCTTCCATCGGCGGTACGGAAGTGCAGGACTCCCGGGGGAGGAGACTGCCCGGATTGTTGAAAACCGATCAGCATGCCCTGTGGGTAGGTGCTCTTGAGGTTGTTCTTGTTGAGTTGCTCGCGCATATAGGCGAGCGTCAGGATCCCGAGGAGGTACGGCCGCCGGTACCAATTCGTCCATACTTCGTCGCGGTAACCGGCCAGCTTGCCCCATAGCCGGGTCGCAAACGTCATGGCCGCTGACGCGATCGCTCCGGTGAGGTTCCCAAGCAATAAGCGCAGCAACTTGAATATCCCGGGACGGGGCACGGCCAGCGGCGTCTCCGGCAAGGACCCGGGCGGCACAACGGGCTGCTCGACCAGTTTCCGGCGATCGAAGAACCGCAGGTCCGGCACCTGTACACTGATCTCCGCAGCTGCGTTGGCGCGCGACCTGGCCAGCATTTCCTCCCAGTCCGCCTTGCCCGGATCACGCTCCAGCGCAAGCCGGTAATGTTCGGCGGCCCGGTCGTATTCTTCGAGTTGAAAATGAGCGACCGCGATCATGGCGTGTACCGTACCGCCGGAATCTTCCCCGACCAGCGGATTCAACGCGGCAATCGCCTCTTTGTACTGCCGTCGATCTAGCAGGTGAAGCGCTTCGGAACAGGCTGGGGACTCTCCATCATTGCTCATGATTGACTCCTCATGTCTGCAGTTTCTTTGGTAGAAAGTGAGATGAAGGCCGAGGTGGGCATTCGCCTTCGCGTCGGAGAATAGACGGCATCCACTCATCAGAGCATCAACCGGCCAACGGGCGCCGTCTCCTGGCCAAGGCCTGGCGTGCCCCGGCGCGCAGGAGCACGGATCGGGTTTTGGCACTTCTGTCTTGGCACTTCTCTTGTCGGGTGCAACATTGTCAAGCGATGGATCAGCATTTCTTGCTCCCTTTTTGGGCCGCCGAGATCGGACTCGCTCCAGTTTGGCAGTGTCCCCCTGTCAACCGGCGCGATCCAACGTGATCCTACGGCGTGTCATGTCGCGCGGAGAGTGTTCGAATTGGCAGTGTGCCCGGTACTACAACGCCGTCTTTCGGCGTCTTCGGTGTTCTTCGGAGATGGGATGTCGATGTTGATGAACCAGGGCCGTATAGCACTTCCGGCACCCAGTAAAGCCGTAAGACCCCGGATCTCCTTGAGCTAAAGGGATTATACCACCCTGAAGTGAGGAGTGAGTGAGTTTCCCCTTGTTGTTTGGTGATCTTTTAATGAATACCATGTCGGGAGGGAGAAATGCCGCCAACCGAAACAATGGAACAAGAGGTCAAGACCCTTCGGAAACGCCTGTCGCTCTTGAGCCAGGCGAGCCTGCGCTACCTCGCAAAGAAGGAACCCGGACAGGAGTTCGCCCGGGAAGACGAAGAGATCCTGGCGATGTTCGCGTCCCAGGCCGTCCTGGTCATCGCCAACGCCCACAGGTACCGGGACGAGCAACGGGCCCGAGCGGACCTGGAGACCCTGATCGACACCTCCCCCGTAGGCGTGGCGGTCTACGACGAGAGGGCGGGGCCGAGACGGTCCCCTTCTTTCGCATCATCAATCAGCAGGCCGACCACATGACCGGACTGATCCACGACCTGCTGGACGTGGCGCGCATCAAGACAGGCACCCTGCTGGTCCATCCCGAACCTGCGTCCGTGGCCGATCTGGTGGACGAAGCCCGGAATGCGTTCCTGAGTGGCGACGGGGGTGGCACTCCCTGCGGATCGAGTTGGCCCCGCATCTGCCTCCGGTGATGGCGGACCGGCGGCGCTTCGTGCAGGTCCTCGGCAACCTGCTGGGCAAGGCCGCCCGGCACTCGCCGGAGTCGACCGTCGTCCGGATAACCGCAGTGCGGGAGGGGGTCCACGTGGCCGTCTCGGTGGCCGACCTGCGGCCGTTGCGCGCCGCCGTAAAGAACCTCCGCCGAAAACTCGGAGACGCCGCCGCCAACCCCAACTACCGCTTCAACGAGTCACGCGTCGGATATCGCCTGGGGTGAGAAACAGAACCCTTGGTTGGCGAAGTACCGGGGGTGCGATGTCTGACCTCGAAGGAATCCCACCAAAATGACAGTGAGAGCTACGGGCAAGGCTGGATGCCGCATCCGCGAACCCTGGGTCAATAACAAACCCCGTCTCCGCACACCCCAGCGGGAGGCATACGCCGAGCTTGCCCGTTACGCCGGAGACCACGACGAGAAGGAGCGCGACGTCGGAATCGTCCTGCCGGTCGGCTGCGGGAAGTCGGGCTGCATCACGATTGCTACCTTCGCCTTTCGCGCCGCCCGCACACCTATCGTGGCCCCCAGCGTCAAAATTGCCCAGCAGCCAAAACGATGGCTTCGACCGTGCCCGACCGGACATGAAAATATATAAATATATCTGAGTGCCCTAAAATAGCCCTCGGTACGAACCAGGTTCAATAGATTGGTCGCCTCGCGATTCGCCCAAAGGACATCGTCACCGCTGGGTTTCGGCGTTGGTCGGCAGGACTTCCAGCGGTAAGTCGGCGGATTTGACGAGAGCGTAACCCCGATGTCTTGCAGGTAGCCGCGGCAAGGCACCGATATCAATGGCAACGGCACCCGCGCCTTCCGTGCGGGTTACAGTGCAGGGCTCGCTTTCCACGCTGCCAGCCGCAATTGTGAGGCTATTTGCCCCACCTTCAATTGTACCAGGGCCGATGACACGTATCGGCAGGACAATCTCAAACGGCGCGCCGGTAGGTGCCGTGGCCTTGAACTGACCTTCACCTGCCGATTCCAGGGAAATAGTAATCGGCAAGGGGGTGACCGAGTTGCCAGCCAGAAAGAGCCGCTCTAGGGCCGACAAACCCGTCAACACGCCGTCTTCCAAGCGACTCAACTGGTTGAATTGCAGACCAAGAAATGTCAGAGCTGGCAGTCCGTCAAAGACGCCCTTAGGAAGGCTGCTTAACTGGTTGCGACCCAGCCAGAGCCGTATCAAAGCAGACAAACCGGAAAAATCACCCACTTGCAGCGCCGTAATGCCCTGGTTTCTTAGATCGAGCCTTTCAATCGCGGCCAGATGCGCTGGCGTCACATCGTCGCAATCACTTACACCCGCTGCTGCCACGATTGCATCGCGTACTTGCGCGGTGCGATCGCAGACCGGAACGATCGGCTCGATGACGCAGGCCTGGTTAGAGCCTGCCCCCGTACCCGCTATGTTCACTGCTCGAACCTCGAAAACGCATTCCGTAGGGTCGTCCAGATCAGCTACGGTGTAGCTATTGGTATTCGTTTCACCGGCGGCATTCGTGGGGATCGCCATCCATCGGCTGAACGGCTCATCTCCCACCTTTTGACGGTAGTCGTGGCGGATAATAGTACAGCCCCCGTCGTAAGGAGAAGACCAGAACAGCCTTACCTGATTTTCTTCGTTGATGGCCGTCAGAACGGGCGCATCCGGGACGGTCGGTTGGAAAGTGATCCTTACAGCGATCTGTTGACGTGGGTTCCAGAAAGGAAGATTGTTCCCCCATAGATAGGTCCTACTCGATCCAAAATGACCGTAACCTTCACCTGAATCAGATAAACTGTATTTTGAATCTCCTACATAGAACGTTAAGCGGGATTTATCACCTGATTGAAATTTAGGGCTGATTCCTACTCCCATGCTATAGGGTGTATTCCTGTCAATACGAGCAGTCCCTATTCCTCGAATTGTGTAAGTTGTTCCTCTATGCGTGAAAGATGCGTCCGATAGGCTACCTGCATTATCGGGGGGACGATAGCCGTGGCCAGTAGCATTGCCATTGCCGAAGGCATTCCCCCAAGTCCCTACTACCATAGCTGCTGACCAGATTTCGGTTTCGGGTTGTGGCTGTGTGACTGGATTGGAATAGATTCTCAGAGGCAAGTCGGCGGATCTTTTTATGGAGCGCCGCCGACTTGGATTATATCCATACGACGCAGTCGGAAAAGACTCTAGCGGCAACCCAGCGAGTTTTCTCAAAAGGCTCGCGGCCGACAGATCGTGCGTGGCCAGTTTACCGGAAGTCAACGTATCTCCGGTGACGACGCCAAACGCGCAGATGCCTGCTGTGTGCCGGAGGCCTCGGGTAGCGAGGCGCTTGGGGACTGTGGCCCACGACGGCACAGTGTATCGCTGAAGCAGATCGCGGATGGGTTCGAGGGTAACGTCGTTCCCGTGCGACATGGTGGCCTGGATGGCAAGCACCGCCAAGCCGGCCGCGGTAGCCGCGCCCGCGTGCGGGCCATGCCAACCTGCAGTGAATCCGGCACCCGCGACAACGCGCTCCGTCCCACCCGCCACCGTGAAGGGAATGTCGGGGACGCGAATTATATCGGCACCCTTATTGGACCAGTGTGATGAGGTCCCCACGACCATCACTCCCGCAGACGAGCACTCGGCAAGCCGAACACCGACGCCTGGTTCGGCAGCGGGACCGATGACCGGGAAAAATCCAGCGGGCGGGGACCCTACGGGATCAACGAGAAGTTCATCAATGGGCAGGTTTGCCAAGATGCGACCACCGATACCGGCAGGCACGATCACAACGAGGCCTGCTTCAGCGGCACGTAGCAGGGCAGCGTGGATTTCTGGATTGGCAGGGAGAGGTAGATCGACCAGCGTGTGGACGCCAGGGCCTCGGACGACGCCGACGCAGGTTCGAGGCACGAGCAGCACGGCACCCGCGCCCAGGGCGACACTGGCCTGGTCAATGGTTGAAGCCAGCGCGGTACCAGTCGATTCAGCAGCGAACAAGGTGATCTGAGCGGACGGGGCAATACCCGCAGGTCCAAGCGCGGGAAGAGCGATCGTTTCCTGAGCAGGTAAGGGGGTTGCGGCGATCTGGGACAACACCGCCGTATCGAGTCCGATCCATGGAGAGTTGGGCTCGGGCGCATCACCTGATGTCAAGTCCGCGTTGGTAAATGCTGTATGTGTGCGGTCCCAACTGTGTCCCACTAAGCCTAGTTGGACACCGGTGCCGTCAAGTCCAGCGATCCTACCTTCCCATCCTCCCAGCGCGTGTGATCCGGGATCCGATAGAGAATGCTGGAGCTCGTCAGTGATCGCGAACAACGTCTCTACCCCCTGCGCCCGGAGCTCTCGGTCCAACAAGGGGGTGAATATGGCACTGATCCTCGCGGGCGATATTCCTCGGAAAAGCTCTCGCCGAACGCGCTCGGGGTCCGCGAGCGTAAAATGGGTGACATTGGTGGTCTCGCGCTGGGCCAGATGACGAAGCCAGGACTCCGCGGGCCAGAGATCGAGGTATTTCAGTATCTCGTCCGCGAGGATCAGAGGTTGGTCGGCAAGCAGCCGAAGAACGTGCATTGTGTCCTCATCAGTCGGTGCGCCTAACACGTGGTCACGACAGACATCGACCAATTGATCGCGGATATAGAGGCGATACTCATTCGGGACGGAAGGGATATCGCCAAGTGTTGTGTCCACTGCACGCTCGATTGCGCTGGTTATGGAAGCATTGTCAACAGAGACAGAGGTTGGACAGGGGTTTGAGGGATTGAAGTTCAACGCGGCCAATGCTATTTGCTGCCAGTGTTTGGTCAGCGAGCGGGTGATGTCGATGCGCTCCCCGTCTGGAATCTTGTTAATCCGGGAGCTGGGGTCCCGCTGGGCCCTCTGAACAGCAGCCACAATGTCATCCGGATCGGCGGCGGCGAACTCCCACAGCGTGCCAGCGACGCCTGCCGACACAATGACCTCGGCGGCGTGTTTGGACATGCCGGTCTCCATCAGCCATGCCTGGATCTTCCATGCCCGGGTACGCCGTCTTCCTGCTCCCGTCGCCTCGTCAATATCCTCGACGGTAGCATAGCGAAGTTCGCTCAGGGTGCGGATACCGTTTGCCCTGAGCCGGGCACCATATATGGTGCCCACGCCTTCGATCTCCTCAATAGGGATCCATGCTGTCATGACGGACCTCCTAAGGTTTGGTCCAGTTGACTACTGAGGGCCGCAACGAGGTCGCGTCCGAAACTTCTGCGGAGCCGATTGAGGGTCTTCTGTTGTTTGGTGCGTTCAGTATTCAGTGAAACCACTTCTTTTTTGCTACCGGGCCAGAGGACTACCTCGAGTTTGGCTCGCCACTTTCCCGCATGATCGATTTGCTTCAGTTCTAATGGATAGGAGGAAGGAGCGCTAAGGGAACGCAGTTCATCCAGGGCACGGTTCAACTCGTTGGGTTTTCTATAGGTCAAGTCGGCGAGTTTTCTGGCTTGTATATGATCTTTGTTGCATCCGTTGAACCAGCTGTCCAACTCGGTGACTTTCAACGTCAGAGTAAGATCTGGTAGGATGTGATTGATCCGAAAAGGGTTGAAGCGGACGGGGACGAGAACCGGATTTTCAGACTTGATTTCGTATTCTCCGTCACTTGAAGGGTAGGGGTAATATCCCACGTTTCTTTTTTCCTTTGTGTGTGGGTCTTCACCCTGTTCGGCGGTGAGAATGAAACGAATCTCCTCGTCTTCCCAAAACCCCCAGTCATTAATGCCACCAGTCCAGAAAAGTTCGTGAATATATACTTCGGCATCAATCGGAATTTCTGCTTGCACCTCCGCGATCTGTCTATCGATGTGAACGATGTTCTGTGCGATAAGCCCGTTCGTACCAGTGAGCCCCGACTCCAAGATGGTTCTGATGAGATCGTTATTTTGAAGTGCCTGCACCTTGTCTCGCCAATCAAACAGTTCAGTCCGCCTGCCGTACAACGCCGTAATATATTCAATGTCGCTATTCGTCAGATGGTTGAGATGATCGGGATCGGGCTGACCATAGCCATCAACCAACTCCCTCTCCGATTGGTAGGGAAGCATCACGGACTTCGAAACTGCGTTCTGTTCGTCAAGTGGTGCTTTCACTAAATTAGCCCGCGGTGACACACTGTGCAGGGCGAGTCCGATAAAGTGCTGGAGGGCGTAGGCCAAATCCAATTGACGCGCCTGCGGATCATAACCCAATCCCCAAAGCCACGGATCGCCGTGGTCATTGAGCAGAGGCCGGGGATTCATGTGTGCACGCCCGAGCCGCTCGATCACCGGCTGACCGGCCTGAAAGTCATTGTCTGCCGCAAAACCGACGCGAATTATGGGGGCCTCTTCGGTGGGATCCACCCGGGCATATCCGATGGCGGCCTTTTCCATCCATGCCAGGAGGGAGCGCAAGGCTGGCGTCTCGATATTCGGCATATCTGGATGGACATCAACGTGGTAGGTGATTGTACCGAACGGGCGAACTTCAATGCCGTACTCGGCGAGGAGGCCATAGTGGTCCGAGATATCGCGGACATTTTCGCCGCCGATTTCTTCTGTGCTCCGGTACTTCAACAATTCGCAGAGCGTTGGCTCGCAGTCCACATAATAGGACGGGCTCGGGTCGTAGAAGATGTAGTCGAGCCGTTTCTGGCTGGTGTTATCTTCGTCGAAGATTTTGCTGAGGTCGTTGATTTCCCCGGCGTAGGTCACGCCCGGATCGTCGGGGTGCTGGACCCGCCAGGTGTCAGAGAGTCCCAACTGTTCGATCATACGCCTGTACTCGTTGGTTTGCTGGCCATTGCTATCTTCGCCTATCACGTTGAAGTCACCCATTGTGATCAGTGCCATGCGCGGACTGGACAGGCGAAGCCCGGCAGCAACGGAGGCTAGCTCTGCTAGCTGGTCGCGGCGTATATCGGCTTCGTCGCTATCGGCCTGGAGGTGGGTCAGCAAGACGCCGACAGTCGCGGCGATGTCTGGAACCTGGATTTTGGCTGCTAACACACCCTTTTCCGCCCAAGCGTCGAACCCGGCTTCCGAGATATAGGGATGGAAGACAGGATCGCCATCAAACGGATACCTGCTCATTAGCAACAAGCCGGCCCCAAGCACATCGAAGTCGGGGAGGGAGAATGTAATGGCACCATCCCTGCTGGATACATAAGACCCAGCCGCGATATGCGGGTAGAGGTCGCTGAGTTCGTCTTCGAGGCGTTCCGCGAGGCTCTTGTCCCAAACTTCAGTCAAGCCGATGACGTCGGGGGGTCGGTGGAGTTTGTTGCGGATGATGTAAATAAACTCTGAGAGTCGCTGATCGTCGTAGAACGTCAACGGGTCCGCGATGCCCAAGGTACTAGCGACGTCCACGTAATTGTCAATTGCTCCCAAGCTGTTTCCGAACAGGTGCAGATTGTAGGTCATGGCACGAAACTTGAACCGGTATGACATGGTATAGTCCTCCTGTATATCCATTGATCGCTGGTCAATTTGGTCCACGGTCATTCCGGTCAACGGGTATCTCCCTGACCGTCTCCGCCCGGATCCCTGTCGACCACTTCGGCCTGGCTGAGCGTTTTGCGAGATATAGCAATTTCAATTTTGAGATAGTTCATTAGGACTGGATGGCTTCGCCTCCCAGAAGCAAACGGCCCTGTCTCCGCCGCCGGCAAGCCAATATCCTACCGTCGACGCTGCAAGCGCATTTCAGTCGCTGAATATGGTGTGGCTGATGCGCCCCTGCTCATCCCCTACGTAGATCGGTCCAAGCACTTCCAGATCGAAGGCAAGGCTGGCGACAGGCTTGGCGCTTGACGGGCGGGGCTGCGCGGCGCCAATCGATGCGGGGAGCTTATACGGATCGGCCCGACTGACATCCACGACGTAGCCGAGGTCTGCGACGGACTGGATGGTGATGGCACTGAGTCTGTGCTCCCTCTCGATCGTCGATTCCATTATTTCGGCCCCAAATTCGCGCGCGTTGCCCCGAAACACTTCAGGCCTCCAATGAGCGGGTCCCGAACACGCCGTAAACGGGCCTTCATATTCCACGGGAACCTTGCTCCCGCTGTAGTCCTCGCCGCCTGCGGCATTGAACGCCTGAATGGCCAGCTCACCGCTGAAGTGTGCGTCGCCCGGCGTGTCCTGGCGCAAGCCCAACGCCTCCCACAGCGTCCCGAATCCCAAAACATGTGCTGTCTCGTGGAGCATCAGGTCCCGCAGGAGGCGCTCTTCGATCCAAAGTGGCTCTGTAGCCTGAAAGCGGTCAAGGCCTGGCGAGCCTATCCATACACGGCCTACGGCCGGCAGGCCTGTCGGATTGCCTGACCGCACATAGGTCGGCCCCCCGGCTCCCAAAGGCATAATAGGATGTTTGTAGATGAAGATCCGCAGGTCGTCCACCGAATCGCCAACGACAATTGTCGTATCCCTAAAACTGAGACTGTGGGTATTGGACGAAAAGTCTACAGCCGGCGGGCCTTCTGAAATGATGGTCTCCCAATGCCTGGCCGCTTGCCGCATCACGTCCTTGCGGGCGTCGGTGAAGTCGCTGACGAAGACGAGTTCGATGTTGAAAGGGTCCTGCCCGGCAGAGACGACCCGGACATATACGCCGGTGGAGCAGTTGTTGTCCGCATTGGCCTCCCCGGAGACGCCATCGACGCAGGCGCCATAGTAGTACGTTCCCGGGCTGGAAGGCGCACTCACACTAATGGACTGCCGACGAGTACCGGAGGCGGCAAGGCGGCTGCCGGGTCCGCTGACCAGGCCGTCGCAGCCCGTAAGGCTGCTGACAGCGACCGTGCCGACCGGCGTGTCGGCGGCGTCGATGGCCGCGTCGTCCGAGCGGTAGTAACGAAGCGTCGTTGAACCGGCTGCGTTGGGGCCCTGGTTTCTCACGGTCGCCGTCAGTGCGAACGACTGTCCCGCCAGCGGTACGCTCGTGCTGACCACAGGCAAGGCGACGGCCAGGTCCGGGACCCCAACGTTCATAGGCACCGCCTCCGAACAGTTGTTGTTCGAATCGCTCTCGTCGGGTACGGGGTCGACGCAGGCGCCGTAGTAGTACGTGCCTGGACTCGTGGGCGCTGTCACGAAATGATGCGAAGTATACGGATGGTAAACGGCGGGATATCCTGAGGACCCGTCAACAGCGAGTGAGATTACGCCATCGATGCGGACTTGAATGTCGTTGCGGTCGATGGTTGCGTCGTGCGAGAGATAGTAGCGTAACACCGTCGCGGTGGATGGCCTGGATCCTGTGTTCCGCACCGTCGCCCACAGGCGGAACTTCCCAGCCGCTGGCTTGTGATCGAGGATCGCAGGCGATACGACGATCAGGTCGGGGCTCCCTTCCCGGTCTTCCACAACGACGGGTACGCCAGTGGAGCAATTGTTTTCCGTATTGGTCTCGCCAAGAGTGGGCCGCACGCAAATCCCGTAGTAGTACGTGCCTGGCTCTAACGGCGTCCAAGAAGTATATCTCGAACTAGCCTGTTTACTCGTGACCGAGAGTAGACCCCCTGGACGGATGGGATAGGTCAATAGTGTCTTGTCGTCGGCGTCGATGATCGCGTCGTCTGATAGGTACCAGCTGTATACCGTCCCGGCGGCTGGACCTGTACCTATATTCCAAACCTCCATGTAGAATGTCACCGGAGTGCCGGGCGATACGCTCCCATGGCTGACAGATACAGACCTGACCTCCAGATCCGGTGTGCCGCCCAGATTGCCGTCGACCGCCACGCGAACGCCGGAGGAGCACATCCGCCGATCACCGCCGATGCAGACCACGTAGTAGTACGTGCCCTCATACGGCGGGGCTCTCAGATCAACCGACACCGTCCGGGTGGCCAAGGCTTCCAGTCTGTCTATCGAGTTAAAATCAATATAGATATTCACGTCGGAACTGTCGATCGTGGCGTCGTTCGAGCGGTAATAATATAGCCTTTCACCAAATGGATCATCCCCGTGGTTGCGTACCGTTGTCTCCAGCGTGAACGACTGCCCGGCCGTCAGGCTGTCATCGCTCACCTCAAACGATTGAATAGACACTGACGTTATGGCTACACGGATCTCCCTTGCCCGAAGTGTACTCACGTGCGTACTTAAGGATACGCTGTTGAGAGGGTTTTGCTCTAAGCGAACATAATCTCCCTTGCCCAGTCCCGGGTTTGCCGTCAGAGGCCCAAGATCCGCAATGTTGTTGAGGTCAAGCAACAGCGACGTCAGGCTGGTCAGGCCGGAAAGTGCTGAAATATCCGAGATGTTGTTGTTGTCAAGATTCAGCGACGTCAGGCTGTTCAGACCGGAAAGTGCGGAAATGTCCGAGATATTGTTGCTGCTAAGATTCAGCGACGTCAGGCTGTTCAGACCGGAAAGTGCGGAAATGTCCGAGATATTGTTGCTGCTAAGATTCAGCGACGTCAGGCTGTTCAGACCGGAAAGCGGCGCGACGTTGGATATCCGATTGCTGTTAATAACACCCCTATGTGGCTCGAAAACTGAACCGAGGTTCAACGCTCTCAGGTTTGTAGCAAACTCAAGCCCGGTCAGATCGCTGATATTCTCGTTCGGCGCCGCAAGGGCCGTTAAGGTTGCCATCTCCGCCTGAGTGATTGACGCACCGCTCGCCTTGCCAAGACTGCCCGCAATTACCGCCCGCAGGTTGGCGTCGGGAATCGAGAGAACAGGTGAAGGCGCCTCTTTGCCGAAGTGTTGCGCAAAGATCACAAAGTCCGCGAACCCGATTTCGCCGTCGCCGTTCAGATCGTACTGCGCCTGATAACCGTCATCCCCCTCATTCAGGCCGAATTTAGCCGAAAACTTTACGAAATCGCCAAAACCGACCGTGCCGTCGCCGTCGAAGTCGGGAAGCGGCGCGTTGTCGTCATTAGAACCGGCGGTGATCACTTGCGTTGTCGCGGCCGAATCGTCCGTGTTGGAACCCGTAGCGGCATGACATACGAATGCCAGCAGCGCGAGGGCCGCGATACACGTCAATCCTTTATTGGCAGACATTGGCCGAAGTTTCCTCCTTGTTGTAAAGTCCAAAGCACGCCGCAAAGGGTCGTGTAGACAAAGGGCTTTAATACGTGTAGTCGTTGTCTTTGCGCCTGCCTCGCTGATGCGGACAGGCAGACACCGCACCGGCGACTCACGCACACTCTCCGAAGCTGCCGGCAAAGATCAGGAAATCGCTGAACCCGACGGCGCCGTCCAGATCGAACCGGACGTCATACCCCGCGTCTCCCTGGCTCAGCCCGAACTGTGCCGCGAATTGTAGAAAGTCGGCGAAACCCACGGTACCATCGCCGCCGAAGTCGGCATCGGGAGTTTGAGGTGTGACGTAGGGCAACATGTCCCACAACAGAATCGTATCGTCCCCGCTGCCACTGGCCAGCGTTTTTCCATCCGGCGAAAACACCACCGAGTTGACCGAAGACGTATGTCCTACAAGGGTTGTTATAGCGTTGCCGGTGTGCACGTCCCACAACCGCACGGTACGGTCCCTACTGCGGCTGTCCTGCGCCATCAGGACGCCGGCCAACAGCAAGGTCATGAGGAACAACTTGGAGTTCTGGCTCATCCGGATATCCTCCCTGGATCGTGATTGGCTATAATTATCGTGACTAACTGTGGTTAAACCGCATCAAGAGACTGTCACCGATGTAATTTTTGGATTGGCATGAAAGGAGCGTAATGGCGATATGAAGAGGCCCGATGTACATCGATGGGTTGCATCACTTGACCGCTCCCTCGACCCGGCGTGTTATTTCATTGCTTGCTCTGAGCCCCGGTTTGTCACAAAGACGCAGAGCCACGCGCCGGATGGCGACCCCTCCCCGTTGCGTGAAGGGGAGCGATGATACCGTCTCTCGACAGGCTCAAGATCGCGGATCAACTATGTTCTTTGCGTACACCGTGCGCTGCTTGTACTGAACTTGCCCGCATTGAGCTTGTCGAAATGTCGAAATGCGAGCACTTCGCCGGCCCTTCGACCCTTCGAAAGGCTCAGGGACCACAGCTCGGGGCATCGGTTCATGGACCAGAGGGTCACTCAGCGGCCCAGGGTGCTCTCGCCCATCCGCCCGCCTGCAGCAGGCAGGCCGCCTGCGACATCGCACACGCGCAGGACTGCCTACACAACCCTTTCAACACACCCGATAAGGAGCTTCCCGTGCCACCCTGAGAAACTCATAACCCTGTCTATTGTTTCGAAATTTAAACCGGTGGATCCGTCAAGAACAAAAACGGTGTTGACAAAAATCAACGCACGAATCTTTCGCCCGACCCCCGCGGTAGACAACAACAATCCGTGATGTTCGCCGCTTTGGCTGTCAACTCGTTGCGCCCAACCCTGCTGACGAATTGACTTGGCTATCCTCACGGGATACCATATTCCGGCTTCAACTCACCTTCGCAGATCCAGTTCACCCACAATTTCCCATCGTTTCCCTCCTTAAGTACGGCGAAGTTGCGTGCACGGATATAATCGTCTGAGCCAAACGGGCGGATCATCTCGGTTGTAATCTGTCCGTTCCCGATGGTCTCTTTTTTGTCTGAAGTTACCGCCCGAAGACCAAGCCATTCAATTGCGCTGGGCGGAGGATGCACGATTCCAGAAGAGATGACCTGATGGATCTCCCGATCATTCCGGTTATCCCTAATGACGCCCAGCGCACCGACGTGTACATCGCCGGACAGAATAATACTACGACAGCCGGTTTCACCGACAAAGTCCATGAGATTCATCATCAACTTCATTCTCTCCCCCTGATGCTCCCTGGCGGACCAGTGATCCAGGATATCGTCCTCCAACTCCTCCTCCCACGACGTTGCAGCAAAAACGGCCTCTACCCCCGCGAACGAACGATAGGCCACGGGAATGGCTGAGAGCACGAGAAAATTCCCGCTCCAACGGCACTGCGATCTTAACCAGCACTTGATATCGTTCCAGTGGCAGGGTGACATGACCTGGTTTCGAGTCCTGTCCGAACGGTTATCCAGTCCCAATATCAGGTAATCATGGAAGCGAAGCCCAAACGAGCCATGCGCTCCGGAACTCAGTAAAGTATTGTTGTGCCAGGAGCGGAGTTGAAACAACTCGAAATATCGCCTGGCATTGCAAAAGATCCCCTGGAAGACCTCGCAGCCCTGCAAGTCGGGTTTGTAAGAGCCCCAGCCGTCAAAGATGTCGTGGTCATCCCACATCATGACCGTCGGCACAGAGGCCATCATGTGCGCCATTTGCGGACTGGACCAGCGCTTCACGTAAAGGGTTTCGTAAAAGTGTTTCAGTTCGTTCGAAATTGCCGCCTCGACCTTGTAGCTGATCCGTTTCGACCGCGACAATTCGCTCCATTTGACGACCGTAGGCGCCAGGGAACTTTCCCAGATCTCGTCCGCATACAACTGATCCCCGCCCATGATCAACAAGGACAGCGGTTCCCTCTCGTGGTCTTTGCACATCCGCTTCCAGAGATAATAGGGGTCACTGGTCTTTTTGACCTGTTTCGAAGAAGAGAAGCCGTTGCATGATGCATAACCGATCCGAGGCTTCTCTGAGGAGTCTGGCACATAAAACGTCCAGTTCGAACACCCGGACACACCCTGAAGTTTGGATCCGTTGCTACGAATCTCGTAAGTCAAATATTGCGACAAACCGCGGGCGTCCACCGCGAACTCAGCCCGCCAAAACTGCCCGCTGTAGGTATCCGTAATCTTCCGAAACGAAGCCTTTTCGGTGCCGTTCACGAAAAGATCACAATCGGTAACTGTCATATCCGACAGAAAACAGAATGTGTATATGGAGTCGTTTTCAACCCCCAGCAGGGGCCCGACCATCATCTTTGGATTCATTAGTGGCTCCTCAAGGATTTACGGCGGTTTCGTGGACAGTCGTTGTGTTAGGTGTCAAGCGAATATTCAGGTGACGTGGCGCGGTTTCATCCTGCCGCTGTGCCGGCGCCTCACGCACCCTGGCCGAAGCTGCCGGCAAAGATCAGAAAATCGCTGAACCCGACGGATCCGTCGCCGTCCAGATCGAACCGTGCGTCATACCCAGCGTCGCCCTGGCTCAGCCCGAAGTTCGCCGCGAATTGCAGAAAGTCGGAAAACCCGACGGCCCCGTCGCCGTCGAAGTCGGGACTGGGAGCCTGGTAGGTCACATACGGCGACATATCCCACAGCAGAATCGTCCCGTCACCACTGACACTGGCAAGGGTTTCACCATCCGGCGAAAACGTCACCGAATGAACCCTTCCCGCATGTCCTGTGAGTGTGTGCATCTCCTGACCCGTGGCCATGTCCCACAACCGAATAGTACGGTCCGCACTGCCACTGGCCAGTGTTCGACCATCCGGTGAAAACGACACGGAAAGGACAGACCCCAAATGGCCTTCAAGAACCGACTTTTCCTGACGGCTTTCGACATCCCACAATCGAACAACTGTATCGTTCGGATAATCGCCTGCACTAGCCAGCGTTTTTCCATCCGGCGAAAATGACACTGAATTTACTTGATCCGTATGGCCTTGGAGGACGGCCATCTGCTGACTGCTCCCCGCATCCCACAACACAACCGTGTTGTCCTTACTGCCACTGGCCAGCGTCAGACCAACCGGAGAAAAAGACACGGAAGTGACCCTATCTGTGTGGCCTTCAAGGTTGGCTTTCTCCTTCCCGCTGGAAACGTCCCACAAACGCAAGTTGTACCCTCCTCCACTGGCCAGGGTCAAACCATCCGGGGAAAATGACAGCGAACGAGGAGGGTTTCGATGGGAAAATGAGGCCTCTATTTGGCCGGTGGTCACATCCCACAGGTAAATCGGCCACCCCGGGTTGCCACCAGCCAGGGTCAGGCCATCTGGAGAATACGCCAGCGAAAAGATACTTATCCTCCGATTCCGCAAATGGTCTTCGGGGGTGGCCTTCTCTCGGCCGCTGGCCACATCCCACAAACGAATCGGTTTTTTTTCACCCCAACTGCCACTGGCTAGAGTTGTTCCATCCGGAGAGAAAGCCACCGCATAGGCATCCCAAGGGTCAAGAAGGGTGGTCTTTTCCTGACCGCTGGCCACATCCCACAAACGGACCCCGTCCTCAGCAGAACTGGCAAGGGTTTCACCATCCGGCGAAAACGATAGCCGCCAGATCGTAACCGTATGGCCTTCAAGCATGGCCTTATCATGCCCAGTGCCCACGTCCCACAACAGAATGGTCGGGTCATATCCCCCACTGGCCAGGCTCATTCCATCCGGGGAAAACGACAACGCAAGGATCCCTGACGTATGGCCTTCCAGCGTGGCTTTTTGTCGCCCGGTGACCATGTCCCACAACAAGATGACGCCGTCCCTACTGCCACTGGCAAGTGTCTCACCATCCGGCGAAATCGATAGCCGCCAGACCTCATCCGTATGGCCTTCAAGAGTGGCCTTCCCTTGCCCCGTGGCCACGTCCCATAGAAGAATCGTGCTGTCCTCGCGTGCAACAGCTAGGGTCTTTCCGTCAGACGAAAACCTCGCCACATCCGTACCACGGACGCCAGACCCACCAAGGATGGCTACTTCCTGGCCGGTGCCTACATTCCAAACACGAATCATATCTTCCCGTGCACCGCTGCCACTAACCAGCGTCTTTCCATCAGGTGAAAACAACACCCAGCTGACACCGTCCCAATGGCCTTTCAGGACCGCCTTTTCCTTCCCAGTTTCCACATCCCACAAGCGGACCCTATCGTCTTCACTCCCACTGGCCAGCGTCAGACCGTCTGGCGAAAATGATATGGTCGTCACATAGTCTGCATGGCCAATAAGGGTGGATTTTTCTTGTCCTGTATCGACGTCCCACAATCGAAGGATTCCGTCCCTACTTCCACTGACCAGCGTCTTTCCATCTGGCGAAAACGAAATAGGCCTACCAGGGAGTAGGGCGACTACTTCATAGGTATTCAAATCATATAGCCAGATCCCGATGCTTGTGCCCGCTGCTAGCTTTCTGCCGTCTGGAGAATAGGCCATTCTCTGGTAGGCGGCGGATTTTCCTAGGCGGGCGATGGCACCTTCGGGCAAATTTGAGCGCGTAAATTCCTCGGCGCGGCTTTCCTGCACCAACAGGACGCCCATCAAGAATGGGATTAAGCTGAACGACGTGAACCTTTTCATCCGAATATCCTCCCTGGATCAGGATTCACTCGATTGCCAGGATGAACCGTGATGAAATCAAAAGACCCGCCGCACGGCCCAACCCGGACCAGGATTGACCCGGTTTACAACGATCAACCTGGATTAAACTGCAAAAAGAGACCTTAATTGATGTGATTGTTTCAACGTTCTGGAACGAGTACGGAGATATGTAGAGACCGGGCGTAATTATTTGAATTGCGTGGTTAGACCGCTACAACGGCCCCAATCGCAGGGACTGGTTACAAACCTTCCCCTACGTCCCTGTGTCCACGCATGCTGTGGGAGATGGATAACGCCTCGTACTGCTTCGGCGGCGAACGCCTTCTTTTGGTCTTCACGTCGGCAGAACGACGTCGAGGCGGGCAGACAGGAATGTCCGCCCCACCTTCATACGTGCGTCCCCGAAGTGCGGGCGCAGGTGCGATGGGCCATCGGCCCTGACATTGTAGAATCACGCTGTGTGGCAGAATGCGAGGTCTCCGTCGCATTTTGCTACAGTGATGGCGGTCAGGGCCGCTGTCATTGAAGACAAGGGGGTTTCCTTTCGAGGGTCACGGCCGCGGGCACCGGGCGGCGCCGGCGTTACGGAGCGAGCGGTTGGCGTCGGTTCCGGTAATATCGCGACCGCGGCGCAAGACAGAAAGACCCGTTGCCAGGCCGATACCCGCCCGGACGGTATCCGTGGCGTCCCACACCGTTGCGTAAAAGGGAGCGCCATGGTCTTAATCCGCCACGACGACAATGTGTCAGCCCGAGAGGTTGAACACCTCCAGTCGCGCGCACATGAGGCCGGAAGCTGCTCGGTTTTCACCCCCTGGCGCTTCGGCAGCGTTGGCGGAATGGACGCCGGCTATTGCTTCGTCATCGTCAAATCGACCCTGACTTCCTCCAATGAGATATCTCCGTCCGTCGCCTCGTGACACAACAGCGTACCCCGCATCGACGTGCGTGCATCGTTTACCGTGGCCGTGTACGTGCACGTGGTAGAGACCGCGGAGCCGAGAAGATTAACCGTAAGCGGGAAGCTTAAGCGGAGATCGGGATGATTGTAGGTACCCGTCACCGATCCGCCGCCGAGCGGGAGCCCAACCGTCAGGTTGAAGTTGCCGCTGACCGACGATCCGGACTGGTTCAGCGTGAGTTGGAAATCGAGGGTGTTTCCGTCGATCTCTTCGATCGTGTCCGTCCACGTTCCGGTCACTGACGGTCCCTCCGGGCCGGTCCCATCGTTGCCGCATCCGGCAGCCAATAGCGTCATAGCGAACGCTACGCCACAAACGCAACGGACGCCACGGAGGCTGGAGAATAGAACAGTTAGGCTGAACGGCGAATATTTCTTCATCCGGAGATCCTCCCTGGACTGTGATTGACTACGACTACTGCGATTAGACCGCATGAAGAGACTGTTGATGATGTAATATTGGGATTGACCTGACGGGAGCGTAACGGTGAAATGACGAAACTCCGGTGTACATCTATATGCGACTCGTTTGTCCCCTCCCCGGTACGGGGAGGCGTGAGATGATCCGGTCCCTCGACAGGCTCAGGGTACAGACTCGGCTTCTGCGACAGTTGGAGTGGCATAGTACGCTATTGTAATCGTTCGCGGGGTTCCTCATGCGAGCAGGGGCCGCGGGTGGCGGGCGGCGCTGTGGTTCCGGAGCGAGCGGTTGGCGCCGGTTCCGGCAAGCCCGCGACCCCGAAATTGAGACAGAGGTCAGAAGGACCCATCGCCCGCCTGATGTCCGCTCCCGGCGCGGGTTCGGCAGCATCGGGGCCGGCGTCGGAGGGCGTACGGTAAATCGGCTGCCAGTGACTATCGGTTCCGCACCTATTTCAACAGTAACATGCGCCGGGTATCCGAAAAACTGCCCACCTGTATCCGATAGAGATAGATACCGCTGGCCGTGCGCCGGCCCAAATGGTCCGTGCCGTCCCACGTGGCCGTGAACGATCCGGCCGCTTTCCTGTCGTCCACCAGGACGCGCACCTCCTGTCCCAGCATATTGTAGACGGCCAGCCTGACCCGCCCCGCCTCGGGAAGCTGATAGCCGATTGTGGTGGAGGGGTTGAACGGATTGGGCATGTTCCGGTTGAGACCGTATTGATCCGGCAGGGGGTTCAGATCTCCGATTTCAACGCGGGCCAGCAGGTCGAGAGCGCCGTCCACGCCTACCAGCACGCTCTCCGAGACCTGAAAATCGGATGCCGACGGCGTCCCGCTTCCCTTGAAAACCAGTTCAACCAGCGTACCTTCGCCGCTGGCGCCCTGCCCGTCGACTCTCACTGCGCCGAGATTGAGTTCGCCCGGCGTCCGGTTGGACGTCAGAAACAGCGTTTCACGATCGGAATTCGCCTTGAGCAGGTTTCCGTCGGGTTCACTGGCTTCCAGAAACTCATATTTCGCGGGATCGTACTGCAGCGTCAGGCCGTATCCCTTCAGGTCCCTGGCGTGGGACAGCGAGAGACGCACGGTTAGAATCCCGTCGCCGGCGACCGGATCGTTCACTCGCTCAAGCTTGAGCATCGCGAGTACGTTCTGGCCGCCGTTAATGGTCAATCCTTGCGTTATGTCTGCTGCCAGCGACGGTCCGGTCAACACGAACGCCGCACACACGGTTGCAATAACACGGTTCCACATAGCTGCCTCCCTTTAGTGTCCCGTCCCAGAAATATGTCACCATTCAGCCGCCGGTTCATCCCGTCTCGCTGCGTTGCCATCGCTCGCCGACCTTGCGCAGGTCGCCTCGCTCAGGCGCCTTGCCAGCCGGGCGCCTCGGCGGCTGAATTTAGGCAATCTATTTCCGGGACAGAACACGAGTTGTCACCTTCACGGTGACATGGTGATTGATGCCGAAAACTTCGAAGCGCATTTTACGCGACACCATTCGGCAACGTATTGAATGCAGGTCAGACCAGGACCTCGCCTCCTGCCTCGTCCCTGTGGGGCCCCACCAGGCGCCTCGCACTCTTACCAGCCTGTGCAACTGATGATAAGGCGGCGAACCAATCCTAATGCGGCGAACCAGCGCCTCACGCACCCTGGCCGAAGCTGCCGGCAAAGATCAGAAAATCGCTGAACCCGACGGATCCGTCGCCGTCGAAGTCGGCAGCGTGAGTTAAAGGCGTGACATACGGCGACATATCCCACAGCAGAATCGTACCGTCCTCACTGCCACTGGCAAGTGAGCTCCCATCCGGCGAAAACACCACCGAGAAGACCCAATCCGTATGTCCTACAAGGGTTGTTATAGCGTTGCCGGTGTGCACGTCCCACAACCGCACCGTATTGTCGTCACTGCCGCTTGCCAGCGTTTTTCCATCCGGCGAAAACACCACCGACCAGACCCAATCCGTATGTCCTACAAGGGTTGTTATAGCGTTGCCGGTATCCACGTCCCACAACCGCACGGTACGGTCCCAACTGCCGCTTGCCAGCGTTTTTCCATCCGGCGAAAACACCACCGAGTTGACGCCCCTAGTGGTCGATTTCAGAAATAGGTATAATGTTGTCTGGAACCGGGTGTGTGCTTATAATAAGGTTGTCTCCCCGACCGCGTTGGGAGGTAACCGATGCCTGGACCGAAGCCGAAGTATCAACCCGAGTTTGAGACGGAGGAGATCGCAGAGGCTCGTAGGATTGCACGACAACGAACGGCACCCAGCTCCCATGTTCACCGGGCCAAGATGGTCGTGATCTTGTCGGAGCATCCGGACATCTCGCACGAGAGGCTGGCTCAAGCCGTTGGGGTGCACCCGAGAACGGTGATGAAATGGCGAAAGCGCTGGTCGGTTGAGGGTTTTTCACTGTTGGATCAGCCTCGTAGTGGAAGACCCCCGGTTTTTCCCCCCCGAAAGCGTCGCTGAAATTAAGGCCATCGCCTGCCAATTGCCAGCCGTGCGGGAGATCCCGCTTTCCCGCTTCAGCCTCGCAGAGATGCTTCGGGAAATCCGTTCGGAGTCCACCGTGTCGATCTCCAGGAGCACGCTGTGGCGTCTCCTCAAACAGGACGCCATTCGTCCCTGGTTTCACCGATCCTGGATCTCTGTCAAGGATCCGCGCTTTCTGGAAAAAGCGGGCCCCGTTTTGGATCTGTATCAAGGTGATTATGAGGGCGTGCCACTGGGGCCCAAAGACTACGTCCTCAGTGCGGACGAGAAATCGCAGCTCCAGATCCTGGAGCGGGAGTTCCCGTGTTCACCGCCGGGACCGGGCAAACCCATTCACTGTGAGTCGGACTACAAGCGCCACGGGACCGTGGCCTACCTGGCCGCACTCGATATCAGAAGCGGAAAAATCTTTGGTCGTGTGGATCAAACCACGGGGATCGAACCCTTTCAGGCTCTGGTCGACCTCGTGATGAAGCAGGAGCCGTATGCTTCGGCCGAACGCGTGTTCTGGATCCTCGACAATGGGGCTTCCCATCACCCGTCGACCTCCCCTGCGCGACTCCGGAAGCTTACCCGAACCTGATCGCCATCCATCTTCCCGTCCACGCAAGCTGGCTCAACCAAATCGAGATCTACTTCTCTATCCTTCAAAGAAAGGCACTTACGCCCAACGACCTCGCAGACAGAAAGCAAATGGAAGACCGAATCCTCGGTTTTGAGCGCCGCTACAACCAAACTTCCAGACCCTTCAACTGGCGATTCACCCGCAACGACCTCGAAGAAAGGCTCCGCGAACTCAAAATCGCCGCCTAACTTGATACTAACTTCTGAAATCGACCACTAGTATGTCCTTCAAGGGTCGTTATTGCGTTGCCGGTATCCACGTCCCACAACCGCACCGTATTGTCTTCACTGCCGCTTGCCAGCGTTTTTCCATCCGGCGAAAACACCACCGAGTTGACATCATCCGTATGTCCTACAAGGGTTGTTATAGCGTTGCCGGTGTGCACGTCCCACAACCGCACGGTACGGTCCCAACTGCCGCTTGCCAGCGTTTTTCCATCCGGCGAAAACACCACGGTAGTGACATCATCCGTATGGCCCGTGAGCAGGGCGATTTCGACGCCCGTGCCGGCATCGTAGAGCCAGATGCCGATGCTGCTGGACACCGCCAGACGCATGCCGTCGGGCGAATACGCGACGTCTCCACTGATAAATCCTTTACCCAGGCGGGCGATGGCGCCTTCGGGGAGTCCCAAGCGGACGTAGTCCTGGGCGCGGCTTTCCTGCACAACAAGGACGGCCGCTAGCAGAAATGGAATAAAGCTGAACGACGTTACCCTTTTCATCCGAATATCCTCCCTGAACCAGGATGACAGTGATTAACCAGGATCAAACCGCATCGAGAGACTGCAATTGATGTGATTATTGCAACGTCCTGGAACGTGTGGCAGAAATATGTGGAGACCAGGTGTACAAATTCAAGTTGGGTTGTTGGACTGTTCCCACGGCCCCTTGCGTCCCTGTGTCTACGCATGCTGTGGGAGATGGATAACGCCTCGTACTGCTTCGGCGGCGAACGCCTTCTTTTGGTCTTCACGTCGGCAGAACGACGTCGAGGCGGGCAGACAGGAATGTCCGCCCCACCTTCATACGTGCGTCCCCGAAGTGCGGGCGCAGATGCGATGGGCCATCGGCCCTGACATTGTAGAATCACGCTGTGTGGCAGAATGCGAGGTCACCGTCACATTTTTCTACAGTAATGGCGTTCAGGGCCGCTGTCATTGAAGACCAGGGGGGTTTCCTTTCGAGGGTTACGGCCGCGGGCACCGGA
Source organism: Candidatus Latescibacterota bacterium (assembly GCA_965237675.1). Taxonomy (GTDB): domain Bacteria; phylum Latescibacterota; class UBA2968; order UBA2968; genus JAAXHE01. The sequence goes on along the minus strand of OZ250150.1, from coordinate 4,934,654 downwards.
CGGCGCCGGCGTTACGGAGCGAGCGGTTGGCGTCGGTTCCGGTAATCCCGCGACCGCGGCACAAGACAGAAAGACCCGTTGCGAGGCCGATTCCCGCCCGGACGGTATCCGTGGCGTCCCACACCGTTGCGTGAAAGGGAGCGCCAGGGTCTTCGTCCGCCACGACGACAATGCGCCAGCCCGGGAGGTTGAACACCTCCAGTCGCGCGCACATGGGGCCGGAAGCTGCTCGGTTTTCACCCCCTGGCGCTTCGGCAGCGTTGGCGGAATGGACGCCGGCTATTGCTTCGTCATCGGCGCCCCTGGAGGATCTTCTGCGCTGCTCTGCTCGCAGTGTTGCATATAGGCATAAATAAATAAAACTAATACGTAAATATGAGGCCTATATAACTCATAAATCAGGTGAGGGCAATACCTGATTTTACACTACCTATTCGGAAATTCGTGGCGCGATACCGGATCCTGGACGCGGTAAAGCGGGGGATCAGGGGCTTATCGCCTTGCTCGAAGGCAAGCCTTTCCGGCGGGCTACGTCAGCGTTCCCAAGAGTCCGCATCCGGGATGCCGTGGCTGGTGAGGACCTCCAGTCCCGTTTCCCGAGGCAAGAGACGGTCTGCGGGCCGCTTCGCCGCCGCCTCCGGCCAGTCCCGCAGGATGCCCCGGACGTCTCCCGTGCCGCGGTCCAGCAGGAGTGTTGCCGAAGCGTCGTCCTGGCCATTCAGGATGGAAACGCCTTCCGGTCCCGAAAGCGCAATTCGCGTCAGCCTGCCCGCCCAATCGGCCTCTACCGGAAGAATGAAGGCGAAGGCGCCGCCTCTGGCGCCGCACCCGAGTTCAGGCATGCCGAACGGCAGGCTGAACAGGTGGTTGCCGTGTTCATCTTCGCCTGTGAGCCGGTAAGGGCCGTCGAGCTGCGGTGGGAAGGGCGGGGCGGCGACCACGAAGGCAGGTTCGAGGAAGGGTTTTTCGTTCTCGTCCAGGCCGCCCCACATCAGCAGGCCTTTTGAGGGAGCGGTGTAGGACGCCGCCACCGGCACGGCCTCGGCCTGAGTGCGGCGGGAAAGGGCCCTGGTAAACGAATAATCGCTGATCCATTGGGGATCGCAGTATGTCATCAGGTCCGACGTTGCGGGGCTCACCAGCGATTCGTTGACGAAATCGTATCCCCACGCGCCGATGTCCCCGTTCTCATAGGGATATTCCGGGTCCGGACCTCCTGCGCCGCATCCCGGGGCGTGTAACAGATTCAGGTTGTGGCCCAGTTCGTGCGCGATAGTGTTCCCGTCGAGGATGGACTGACTCGTGTATCCGGGTAATATGGCTATTCCTTTCAAACCGCTGCCGCCCACGCTTCTGAAGATGCCCATATAATAACCCTTTGCGCCTTCCATGGCGTAAATCAACTCGGTTTCGGGCCCGAGGTGTTGCGCACTGTCGGACGTGGGGTCCACGGAAGTCAATACCGGCTTATGTACCGTCAGACGGAACTCGCGCACCGGCAGAATGTCGCGGGTCAGCCGGAACAGGTCGGATTCGGACGACAAGCGCTGGGTTTGCCACAAAACGGAACTGTCCGGATTCTCTTCCCACAGAAAGGGTATGAGTGTCAGATCAAGGGGCGGCACGGACCGCACGTCCAGAGCCGTGCGACCCGTTCGGGGCAGGCGGGCGGCGATGCCCAGGGCGGAGTCCAGGGTCTGGTCGGGATCGATCTCGACCACCAGCTCCAGCCCCGGCATCACGACGGAGCCGGGCACCACCGCGTTGGCTGAATGCAACAGTGATCCCTCGTTGACCTGCCGGGGGACGTTCGTGGTCTGGCCCTCGATGTTCGCCGTGTGTACCTCTGCTCCGTCCCTGTAGAAGGTCGCCCGAACGGGCGGCATGGCGGCATCGACCTTCCCGTCCGCCGTGACGAATACGCGCAGCAGAGCCGCGTCGCCGGCCACCAGGGGTACGGGATATTCCAGCGATTGCGTGGCCTGCACCAGGTAGGCCGCTGCCTCGTCGGAACGGGCGCAGTTCGGCACGCGGCTGAACGATATTGCCCTCAGCCACGCCTGGAATTCGGCGTCCTGCGGTGAACACAGGAGTGTTTCATTCAGCCGCAGATTTTCGAGAGTGAGACCCGTGAGGGCGGCGGGGAGGGTCCCGGACAGGGCGCCGTTAAAGCCCAGGTTCAACGATGTGAGATGGGTGAGTTGTCCCAGTTCTGACGGGATATTGCCCGATAGCTGGTTTGAGGATAGATCCAGCCTTCTGAGATGGATGAGTCGCCCCAGTTCTGACGGGATATTGCCCGATAACTGGTTTGAGGATAGATCCAGTTCCGTAAGTCCGGCGAGTCGTCCCAGATCTGTTGGGATATTGCCCGACAATTGGTTTGCGGATAGAATCAGCGTGCCGACACTAGTCAACTGTCCCAGTTCCGGTGGGATATTGCCCGATAACTGGTTTGCGGAGAGATTCAGCGAAGCGAGTCTGGTGAGTTGCTCCAGTTCCTGTGGGATATTGCCCTTTAGCTGGTTTCTCCGAAGCTCCAACGACGTGAGGTTGGTCAGACGCCCCAGTTCCGGGGGGATCTCGCCCTGCAGGTCGTTATTGTTCAGCCAGAGGCTTTCGAGATTGGTGAGTTGTCCCAGTTCCGGTGGAATCTCGCCCGTCAAGGAGAAGTTATCGACAATCCACAGCATTCTGAGGTTGGTGAGTTGCCCCAGTTCCGGGGGTATCTCACCTGTCAGACTATTGCCCCATAGAACCAGCCTTTCCATGTTGCTGAGTTGCCCCAGTTCCTGGGGTATCTCGCCATCCAACGGGTTCGCGGATAGGTCTAAATCTGAGAGATTTCTCAACTGTCCGAGCTCCGGAGGAATCTTACCGGTCAACCGGTTCCTCAGAAGGTGTAGCGACCTGAGATTTGTCAACCGGCCCAGTTCTGGAGGGATCTCTCCCGTCAGACCGTTAGATCCAAGCCACAGCGTTTCGAGATTGGTCATTTGGCCGAGTTCAGCAGGGATCTCGCCGGTTAACTGGTTCGTGGAAAGACTCAGCGATTCGAGGCTGGTGAGTTGCTCAATATCAACCGGTATCGTCCCTCGCAGGTTGTTTTCTTTCAGGGACAATTCAGTCACGCGCCCGCCGGCGTCGGTGGTCACGCCGTGCCAGTCGCCCAGGGGCGCGGCGCTCGTCCAGTTCGTCGCTGTAGTCCAGTTTGGTCCATCCGTGCCGCTGTACAGCGCGACCAATGCGTAATAGTCCAGTCGCATGTCGGTACACACGGCAGCGTCTGTATTCCGTATTCCATTTAGCCACACCTGGAATTCTGCGCGGGGTGGCGCACACAGCCGCGTTCCTTCCGTTTCAAGGGACTCGAGGGCCAGACGCGTGAGCCCCTGAGGCAATGGACCTGACAGTGCGGCGTTGGCGGCGAGATTCAGAGTTTTCAGGCTGGCCAGATTGCTCAGTGATAAGGGAAGGAGCCCGCTCAGGTTGTTGCCCCTCAGGTTCAAGTGGGTCACTCGCCCGCTATCATCGGTGGCAACGCCGTACCATTCACCGAGGGGCGCGAGGGTCAACCAGTTTTTATTTTTTTTCCAATTCGTTCCGTTAGTCCCCTCGTAGAGCGCCGCCAGTGCGTCCCATTGCGGATCGGGGCAATGAGAATAGGTGCCGGATTCCGGTGGTCTCGGTAACCTGCTGAGCCATTCCTGGAATTCGACGGCCCGAGGCACGCACACCTCAGTTTCCTCAATGTGGAAGACTCCCAGAGTGAGACCCGTGAGCTCCGTAGGTAAGGGTCCGGACAGGCCGGGATTGAAGCCAAGTGCCAGGACGGTGAGCTTGGTCAACTGTCCCAGCTCCGGGGGTATCTCACCAGTCAGCTGGTTGTAGCCAAGTACCAACTCTGTGAGCTTGGTCAACTGTCCCAGCTCCGGGGGTATCTCACCAGTCAGCTGGTTATATTGAAGTCTCAAGTACCTTAGGTCTGTGAGTTGCCCCAGTTCGGGCGGTATCCTTCCCGTCAAGTAGTTCTGAGCAAGATTCAGTTGGATGAGCTTGGTCAACTGTCCCAATTCTCTCGGTATTGGTCCCGTCAACCGAGTGCCCCAAATTTTCAGGTCCCTGAGGTTGACCAGATTGGTCAACTCGGTAGGGATCGAGCCAGTCAACTGATTCAAGTAAAGCGACAAGGACCAGAGGTTGGCCAGATTGCCCAACTCGGGGGGAATCTCGCCCGTCAACTGGTTACCGTTAATCCACAGCGATGTGAGCTTGGTCAAACGTCCCAGTTCGATCGGTATTGGTCCCGTCAACCGATTCTGTTCAAGATCTAACTCTTTGAGGTTGGACAGATTGGTCAACTCGGTAGGAATCGAGCCAATCAACTGATTCCCCCCAAGACCCAGGTGGGCAAGGTTGGACAGATTGGTCAACTCGGTAGGAATCGAGCCAATCAACTGATTCCCCCCAAGACCCAGGTGGGCAAGGTTGGACAGATTGCCCAACTCGGTGGGGATCGGGCCACTCAACTGATTCTCTACAAGCTCCAAGTGTGTGACCCTGCCGTTGGAGACGGATACCCCATGCCATTCAGCCAGGGGCTTGTCGCTCAGCCAGTTCGTGCTGTTGGTCCAGTTGGGGCCATCCGTCGCCTCATAGAGCGCAACCAATACTGCCCTGTCGTCCGAAGGGACCTCTTTACCGAAGTGCTGCGCAAAGATCACAAAGTCCGCGAAACCGATCTCGCCGTCACCGTTCAGATCGTACTGCGCGTCGTATCCGTCATCCTCCTGGCTCAAGCCGAACTTTGCCGAAAATTTCACGAAATCGCCAAATCCGACCGTGCCATCGCCGTCAAAGTCGGGAAGAGGCGCGCTGTCGTCATTAGAAACGGCGGTGATCGCTTGCGTTTTCGCTGCCGAATCGTCGGCGTTGGAACCCAGGGCGGCATGACAAATGAATGCCAGCAGTGCGAGAGTGGCAATTGACAGCATCTGCTTTTTTGGAAACATATGGAGCGCGCCTTTCGACAGTACGTTGATGCTGAAGAGGGTGCGGAGAATGGAGTGGTGAACTTGATGCCGGTGGCTTTCCGGAGAATCATCCGATCCGTCCGAAGTTACCTCTCATGCGGATATTCAGGCGACAGATGCCTTTTCGTTATGGGTCCGGACTCGTCTGGCAACACACCTTGGAATTTAATCGAAAAATAATTATATTAAAACGTAAAATAGTGAAGACTTTCGATTCTACTAATGATCTTTTCGGTGTGCTGCAAAAAAGGCCGGTATACAATGCAACCCCTACCGGCGATTGGCCACAAGCTGCAAATTGAGAATTCTCCGGGGTCCAGCGGCGTGACAAGGCGAATAGATTGGAAAATCGGTCACGCTTAATCGGATCACAACGACGCTGCGGGCGCCAGGTCAGTCCAACCTCGGGTGGTGTTTGAAAAATCAAGCGGCGGGAATAGGGCGAGGAAGATAAGGCGGGCTATGGTGTCGTCTATACCTTACCTGACAGAATTCTCAGACCAATCAGTGTAGAAATCGAAAATATGCGAGGAGGATAGAGATGTCGGTCAGGTGAATCTATCCGTTCTGCGGGAAAACAGGCGAGCAGAACAACCTCGTATCGTCACGATGCCTGATATTGCCGGAACCAGAGCGAAAATCGGCCATTCTCAGACTCGATTTGCCCGGTTGACGTGTGTGTCCGTTCAAACCTTGAAGGATTGGGAACAGGACCGCCGGCGTTCATTGCGTGTAGCCGGAAAACTGCGGGTGGTAGCAGACACATTCGCTCGAGCCATTGTGGATGTAATGGAGAATCCTGTGGCGTGTTGGAACTGGATTAGGATCCGTCTATCCAACCTGACACGCCCCAATAACAATGGCCCTGCTTACATGAGCAGGGCCGCAAGAATATTAATTGGATAGGCGCCCGGATACAGCGAGAATCCAATTTATCTTCATTCAGCTAAAACTCTGAATCCGTGTTACAACGGCGTTCAGATTTCAATTCGGTCTGTCAGATACCGAGAATAACGGCAGGTTCGATTGCATCTGGAATGCTGCAGGAAGTGTACGCCCGTTTGTGGGTTCAGTTCATGCTTTCGCATGTGCACTAACGTGATCGGTCAGTCACTCATTTCTCCCATTGGCATCCAGACTCTGCCGATATTTCCTGGGAGGCATTTCCTCCAGTCTGCGAAAGGCCTCCGTAAAGCGAACCTGATTCTTGAAACCGCATTTTTCGGCAATGACGTACAGGGGCTCACGCCTTGTTTCCATCATCTCTTTCGCCTTTTCTATCCGGAAATAACTTCGACGGTCCTGAAAAGTCATTTCGAAGAAATCGCGAAACAGCCTGGAAACGTGGCTCGGTGAGACATTGAAGTGCCTGCAGAGATCGCCTCGATGCAGCGAAGGATCCGAAATGCGTTCTTTCAGAAACGCATCCATCCGTATCGCAAGCGTGTGTGGTGGCAGATGCCGGCGTCCGATCAATTCGCGAACCAGAGAGACGAGATGGTCTTTCTCAACCGGCTTGCCGAGGATATCGTGAGCGCCGTCTTTCATGGCTCGAACGGCGATCTTAAGGTTGTCGTCTTTGGAAATCAGCACAATTTCTGTCGGGATGTATTTCTGCCGAACGGCGCGCAAAATTTCCAGGCCGGTGAGATTGGGAAGGGAGACGTCCAGGACGGCGACGGCGAAGGACCCATCGCAGAGGAGATTCAGCGCATCATTGCCGTCCGCGACGGTTTCCACGTGCCATGTCTCGGCCTGCATCTCGAGCATGTTCCGAAGCCGGGCGCAGACTTCGGGGTCTGGGTCGGCGACGAGAATTTCTACCCGTCTGCCGGGTGTATGGTTCTTACGGCTCCGTTTCGATCGAATTGACATACCGATTGAGATTTCCTACATTTCAAATAAATGCGGGACAGGCGGTCTTTATACCTTATTGTGGCGAACGTCGGTTTGCTCGAAACAATATGTTCACGCATTTTCCACGCTTGAGCAGACTTTGAATTCACCGCTCCAGGCCGGACTCATACTTCCAGCTTAAATTTAAACATTTGTGCGTGAAATCGAAGTGAATTATCACTCCATTTAGGTGATATATAGGTGAATTTTCGCCTCTTCGGAATGTATGGAAACCAACGAGGTTGTCGCGGCAAAGTTCCTGGCACGCGTCCTGACGACTCAAGATCCGTGGAGCGTTTCCGCTGACGTGGGAGAAAAAGATGAATCCAGGCAGGGACCTTGAACGGGAGAACAAAGAGCTGCGAGAGCGCATGTCCCGCATGGGCAAAGCGTGTCTGCGCATCAACGAGAGCCTCGACTTCAAGACGGTTCTTCAGGGCGTCCTGGACAGCGCGCGATCATTGACCGACGCGACGTACGGGATGATGACACTGTTGGAAGACGGGGGACGCGTACAGAACTGCCTCGCCTCGGGACTGACTCCCAATCAAACGAGACGGATCTGGAGGAAGCCGGAGAATGAGGTTCTCTTCGAAAACTTCGGTTTCATAGAGGAACCACTGCGGGTGCGGGACATGCAAAGCCATATACGGACTTTGGGCCTTCCGGAATTTCGTCCGCCAATGCCCGTTAGCCCCTCGCTTGCCTTTCTGGCCGCACCGATCCGCCACGGCGGTGAGAGAGTGGGGACTTTCTTTCTGGCCGAGAAGGAAGGAGGCATGGAGTTCACCGCCGAAGACGAAGAAACGCTGGTGTTGTTCGCAACCCAGGCGGCACTGGTGATCACCAACGCGCGGCGATACCGGGACGAACGGCGGGCGAGGGCGGACCTGGAAGCGCTGGTCAAGACCTCGCAGGTGGGCGTCGCGGTCTTCGAGGCCAGCACCGGTGAGGTCATCTCATTCAACCGCGAGGCGGCTAGGATCCTGGATGGCTTGCGGATCCCGGATCGTTCACTTGAAGATATTCTCGATGCTATCAAGGTCCGCCGCGCCGACGGACGAGATTTTTCTCTCGAAGAGTTGTCCGCGACCAAGATGCTCAATAGCGGCGAGACGGTGCGGGCCGAGGAGATCGTCGTCGAAGGTCCGGACGGGCGCAGGGTGACCGTTTTGGCCAACGCGACTCCTATCCGATCGGATGACGGCGGCGTGGAATCCCTCGTCGTGACGGTGCAGGACATGACGCACCTGGAGGAATTGGAACGGCAGCGGTCCGATTTCCTGGCCATCGTAAGCCACGAGCTGAGGGCGCCGCTGGCCGCGATCAAGGGTTCGGCTGCCACCGTGCTGGGCGACACCCTTGCTCTGGACAGGGCCGAAATGGTCCAGTTCTTCCGCATCATCAACCAGCACGCCGATCAGATGAGCGGCCTGGTCAACGACCTGCTGGACGTCGCGCGCATCAGGACGGGAATCCTGCAGGTCACTCTCGAACCGACGCAGGTCACCGGTCTGGTGGACCAGGCCCGGAACACGTTTCTGAGCGGAGGGGGCAGAAACAACCTCCGGATCGAGCTGGCGCCCGAACTCCCGGCGGTGAACGCGGATCGGAGGCGCATCAACCAGGTGATCGTGAACCTTCTCTCGAACGCCGACAGCCATTCGCCCAGGAATTCGCTGCTGCGTATAACTGTGTCACAGGAGGGGGTGCACGTGGCCTTCTCGGTTGTCGACCATGGACGGGGAGTGTCCGCCGAGCGCCTGCCACACATGTTTCGGAATATTGTGCGGTTCGACGGCGAGGATCGGACCGGCGAGGATGAGGGATCGGGCTGGGGCCTGTCCATCTGCAAGGGAATCGTGGAAGCCCACGGGGGCCGGATATGGGCCGAGAGCGACGGAGAGGGTCGGGGAACCCGCGTCACGTTTACCATTCCCGTTGCCGAGGACGCCGGGTACGTGACCCACGGTCCGCCGGATTCGAACGCTGGAGGGGTACGCGTCAGGCGGCAGGGGCGAACGCCCATCCTGGTTGTGGACGACGACCCGCAGACGCTGCGGAAGGTACGGGAAGCCCTATCGAAGGTCGGCTACGTTCTTGTGGCGACAGGCGACCCGGACGAAGTGCCCAGGCTTCTGGAGGAGCACCGCCCCCAACTGGTCTTGCTGGACCTGGTACTGCCGGGGACCGACGGCATCGAGATTATGCAGTCCATCTTAAAGGACGCAGACGTGCCGGTCGTCTTTCTTTCCGCGTACGGCCACGACGAAGCCATTGCCCGTGCCTTCGAAGCCGGCGCCGCCGACTACGTAGTCAAGCCCTTTTCTGACACGGAACTGGTGGCCAGAATCCGGGCGGCGCTGCGCAAGGCGACGGCGTCCGTTCAGAAGGAGCCGGAGGAACCCTTTGTGATGGGAGGATTGACCATTGACTACCCCAGGCGACGAGTTATCGTTAACGGCCGGCCGGTAAGGCTGACCGTCATCGAGTACGGACTGCTGGTGGAACTCTCGGTCAAGGCTGGCGTGATATTGACGCACGATCATCTGTTGCAAAGGGTCTGGCGCAAGAGAAGTGGCCGGGATACGAGGCCGTTGCGCTCGGCTTTAAAGAGCCTCCGGCGCAAGTTGGGAGACGACGCAGCCAATCCCACTTACATCTTCAACGAGCCGGGCGTGGGTTATCGAATGGGGGCTGCTGAGTAGACGGCGCACCAGCCGGCGTGAGGGTAGGTGTGAGCAAGGGATATTGGCGGCGGGGGAATCGGGAAGAGGAACCAGGGGAAACAGAAAAGGGTCGAGGCGACACAAAGCCGCCTCGACCCTTTTTAAGTGGACTATCGCGCAGACGCGTTTGGCGAATAGGGGCAGGGTCCATCCGAAATCGGCGGAGCGATCCGGCATCCCGGCCCCGGAAACACGAGCGGTTAACGGTCCGTTCCTCTCAATACGGGATACTGGGCAGACGTGCCGAAGTCCCACGGATCGTCGGGCGTACCGTCGCCATCCAGGTCCAGATTCCAGTCTGCGTAAATGCCCGTATACCCCGTGGGCGCCTGCAATTCCCTGGTTGTTTTACCTTCGCCGCCCCCGCTCGTGGACACACCGGAGGTCTGGGTGTCCCAGTAACTGGCACTGATGGTGCCCCTGTTGGTCCCGACCAGCCCGCCGACATCACCGCGCGAACCGCTGACAGAGCCAGTGGCGTAGCTGGCGCTGATGGTGCCCCTGTTGGTCCCGACCAGCCCGCCGACATCATTGCGCGAACCGCTGACAGAGCCAGTGGCGTAGCTGGCGCTGATGGTGCCCCTGTTGGTCCCGACCAGCCCGCCGACATCATTGCGCGAACCGCTGACAGAGCCAGTGGCGTAGCTGGCGCTGATGGTGCCCCTGTTGGTCCCGACCAGCCCGCCGACATCATTGCCCGAACCGCTGACAGAGACATCTTGCAACACTAGGTTGCGTATCTTGGCATCGCTGCCGAGCACACGGAAGAGACCAATACTATTTCCGGAAAAATTATTGATGTAGAGGCCAGATATTGCGTGGGAATTCCCCTCAAACGTGGCACCATAGGATATTCCTATGGGAGCCCAGCCCTGGCCATTATTCCAGAAGGCGTCACCCGCGTCCGCGCTGCCGCTATCGTTGGTGTCGAAGTTCAGGTCAGTAACGAGCTCGTAGCCCGTACAGCCGCCGCTGTCGGGACAGCCCATGCCCGTAGTAGCGTCGGGGAATGCGTCCCCGTATCCCGTGGCGGCGCTTAAAGCTTGGCCGCCACCGTCCAGGTCCCAGCGGATGGCGTTCAACTGCGCCAGACTTGCAACCTCGATAAGCCCGTCATCGTCCTGATCGTAGTCTGGACAATTGATGACACCGGTTCTGGTTGCAATCTCCTGCAGCCACGCTTGGAAGGCGCCATCCGACGGCGCACACAACTGGGTGCCTGACAGTTGCAGGACATCAAGTGAACTAAGGCCTGTCATTGAGCCCGGCAAGGAACCTGAAAGACCGGGGTTGTCATTGAGATACAGCCATTCGAGGTGCGTCAAGTTGCCCAGCGCCGCGGGGATCTGCCCGCTCAACTGGTTAACGTCAAGGAACAGCTGTTCCAGGTTGGTCAGGTTGCCCAGCGTCGCGGGGATCTGCCCGCTCAACTGATTGTTCTGGAGCGACAGATATTGCAGGTTGGACATGCTGCCCAATGCCGCAGGGATCTGTCCGCTCAACTGGTTTTCTGCGAGGTTTAGATGTACCAAACTAGCCGGGCTGCCCAGTGTCGACGGTATCTGACCGCTTAAGTGGTTGTCGCTGAGGTCCAGCGTTTCCAGGTTGGCCAGGTTGCCCAGATCCACGGGGATCGCACCGATCAAATGGTTGTCCTGGAGACTCAGACCCGTCACCTGTCCGCTGTCGTTCGCGGTGACGCCATGCCATTCGCCAATCGGTCTAACGCTCAGCCAGTTGTCGTTATAAAACCAGTTCGATCCGCTGGTTGCGTTGTAGAGAGCCACCAGCGCAACGCGGTCCGGGTTGGGGTTAGCGACCGGGGCGGGAATAACGGGCGCCCCGGTCCTCTTCAGTACGGGGTATTCGTTCGACGTTCCGAAGTCCCAGGGATCGTCGGGGGTGCCGTCGCCATCCACATCCAGGTTCCACCCGGCATAGATGCCCGTATACCCTGTGGGCGACCGCAATTCGCTGGTCGTCTTGCCAACACCGCCGGCACTCGAGGACTGACTGGAAGTCTCGGTGTCCCAGTAGCTGTTACTGATCGTGGCATCGTAGCTAATCCCTACCAGCCCTCTGACATTGGCGCCTGTACCGGTGACAGCGCCAGCGGCGAAACTGGCATTGACGGTGCCCCGGGTAATCCCGACCAGCCCGCCAACGTCCGACCCACCGGAGACCGAACCGATGGCATAGCTGGCGCTGATGTTCAACCCGTTTCTCCCCACAAGCCCGCCGATTGCCTGACCGGTGCCGGCGACAGAGCCAGTGGCGGCGCTGGTACTGATGGTGCCGGTGTTGCGTCCGACCAACCCGCCGATATCACCGCCCGTACCCGTGATGGAGCCCGAGAAATAGCTGTATCTGACGTTGCCCTCGTTCTTTCCAACGAACCCGCCGATTGTACCGAGCGAACCCGTGACAAAGCCGGTGACATAACTGTCGCTGATCGTACCCTTGTTGTAGCCAGCCAGCCCGCCGGCTTTACCTCCGCGGTTGGAAACAGAGACATCTCCCAACCCCAGGTTGCGTATTTCGGCATTCTGGCCGAGATAGCGGAAGAAGCCAGCAGCAACCAATTGGTTCTGTCCGCCTGGGTGATCGATATAGAGGCCGGATATGACGTGGGAATTGCCCTCGAACCGGGCGCTGAACCGGGTTGACTGGCTTTCACCCTCGCCGCTTCCAACGGGCGCCCAGCCCTGGCCGTTGTTCCAGTAGGCATCACCCTCGTCCTGGCTGCCGCTATTGTTGGTGTCGAAGTTCAGGTCGGCAACGAGTTCGTAGCCCGTACAGCCGCCGCTGTCGGGACAGCCCATGCCCTTAGCGGCATCTGGGAATGCGGCCGGGTATCCCGCGGCGGCGTTGTCAGCCTGGCCGTTACCATCCAGGTCCCAGCGGATGGCGTTCAACTGCGCCAGACTGGCAACCTCGATAAGCCCGTCGTCGTCCTGATCGTAGTCCGAAGCACAGTTAGTGACACCAGTTTTGTCTGCGATGCCCTGCAGCCACGCCTGGAAGGCGGCGTCCACCGGCGCACACAACACCGTGCCTGACAGGTTCAGAGATTCAAGGGAATCGAGGGCTGTCATCGAACCCGGCAACGGGCCGGAAAGACCGGCGTTGTCATTTAAATCCAACCTTTCCACGTGGGTCAAGTTGCCCAGTGCCTCGGGGACAGCACCGCTCAACCGATTGTCGCCGAGGAAGAACCATTCGAGGTTGGCCAGGCTGCCCAGTGCCGAGGGGATCTGCCCGCTCAACTGGTTGTCCTGGAGGCGCAGGAACCGCAGATTGGCCAGGCTGCCGAGTGTGAGAGGGATCTGTCCGCTTAACCGGTTGTTGTTAAGGGCCAGGTTCTGCAGATTGGCCAGACTGCCGAGTGTGGGAGGGATCTGCCCGCTTAACTGGTTGCCGTTGAGGGACAACACTCCCAGGTTGGCCGGTTCGCCAAGTGCCGCAGGGATAGCACCGCTTAACTGGTTGTCATTGAGCAACAGCTGTTGCAGGTTGGCCAGGCTGCCCAGGGCCGCAGGGATTTCACCGCCCAACTGGTTGAAGTCGAGCCACAGGGATTCCAGATTTGCCAGGCTGCCCAGTGTCTCAGGGATCTGGCCGCTCAACCGGTTGTTTTTGAGGTACAGGTTCCGGAGGTTTGACAGGCCGCCCAGTTCCGCGGGGATCTGCCCGGTCAGCTGGTTGCTGTAGAGGTAGAGGTTTCGCAGGTTTGCCAGGCCGCCCAGTGCCGCTGGAATCTGCCCGGTCAGCTGGTTGCTGTAGAGGTACAGATTCCGCAGGTTGGCCAGGCTGCCCAATGCCGCAGGAATCTGCCCGCTCAGCTGATTCTCGCCGAGGCTCAGTCCCGTCACCCGTCCGCTGGCGTTGGCGGTGACGCCATGCCATTGGCCGGTGGGTTTGTCGCTGAGCCAGTTGGTCTTGTTCGCCCAGTTCGGTCCGTCCGTGGCGTTGTACAGTGCGACCAAGGCATCGCGGTCCGAAGGCTGGGTTACAACCGGAGGCAGGATCGCGGGCGCGTCGGTCCTCTTCAGTACAGGGTACTGGCTCGACGACCCGAAGTTCCACGGATCGTCGGGCGTGCCGTCGGCATCCAGATCCAGATTCCACGTTGCGTAGATGCCGGTATAACCCGTGGGTGACTGCAATTCGCTGGTGGTCTTCCCAACCCCTCCGGCACTCGTGGACTGACCGGAGGTCTGGGTGTCCCAGTAACTGGCGGTGATGGTTCCGTTGAAGTTTGTCGCGGCGAACCCGCCTGAATTGCTGCCGCTAACCGGACCAATGGCGTAACTCGCGCTAACGGTGCCGTAGTTGCTCCCAACCAACCCGCCGGCTTGAGATCCTCCATCTGTCGCCGATACGGAACCGGTAGCGTAGCTGGCGCTTATGCCTCCGTCGTTCCTTCCCACGAGCCCACCGATACCTGTGCCAGTGCCGGTGACAGAGCCGGCAGCGACACTGGCTTTGACGTTGCCGGCGCTTTCGCCGACCAGACCACCGACATTACTGCCCGTACCGGTGACAGAACCGGAGAAATAGCTGTATCTGATGTTGCCCAGGATATACCCGGCCAAGCCGCCGACGGCCAGCGTACCCGAGACCGAGCCGGTGACATGGCTGTCGCTGATTATTGCGGATCTGCCGGTAATGGACCCTGCCAACCCGCCGACAAAACGTCCACCACTGGTAACAGAGACGTCTTCCAGCCCCAGGTTCCGTATCTCGGCATCTTCGACCAGATAACCGAAGAAGCCAACCTGCCGTTCTCCGGGGTGATTGATAAAGAGGCCGGATATGACGTGGGAATTGCCCTCGAACGTGGCTCTGAACATGAATGCGTGGCTTCCGCCATCGCCGCTTCCGATGGGCGCCCAACCCCGGCCGTTGTTCCAGTAATCGTCGCCCGCGTCCGCGCCGCCGCTATTATTGGTATCGAAGTTCAGATCGGCAACCAGTTCGTAGCCAATACAGCCGGCAGTGGGGCAGCCCATTGCCGCGGCGGCGTCGGGAAAGGCGGCTGCGTATCCGGCGGCAGCGTTGTCAGCCTGCCCGTTACCGTCCAGATCCCAGCGGATGGCATCCAACTGCGCGAGGCTGCCGACCTCGATAAGCCCGTCATCGTCCTGATCGTAGTCTGCGGTTGTCTCAACACAGTTGACAACGCCGGTCCTGGTTACGATGCCCTGGAGCCACGTCTGGAACGCGGCGTCCACCGGCGCACATAACTTCGTGCCAGACATGCTGAGGACTCTGAGCGAATCCATGCCGGTCATCGAACCTGGCAGCGAACCGGAAAGATCGGCGTTGTTGTCGAGGTACAGCCACTGCAGGCCGGTCAGGTTGCCCAGTTCCGCCGGGATCCCGCCGCTCAACTGGTTATTGGACAGGAACAGCCGTTCCAGGCCGGCCAGACTGCCCAGCGCCGCGGGGATCTGGCCGCGGAACTGGTTCGTGTGCAGGTAAAGGTGCCGCAGGCTGGCCAGGCGTCCCAGTTCCGCCGGGATGTCCCCGCTCAACAGGTTGTTGTTGAGGTAAAGCCATTCCAGGCCGGTCAGGTTGCCCAGTTCCGCCGGGATGTCCCCGCTCATCCGATTGTTGTAGAGGTTCAGTCTCGTGACCCGTCCAATGCCGTCAACCGTAACGCCGTGCCATTCGCCGAGCGGTCTGGCGCTGAGCCAGTTGGTTTTGTTCGCCCAATGCGGTCCGTCCGTGGCGTTGTACAGCGCCACCAGCGCTTCTCTGTCCGACACGCCGCAGCTGATGACACCGGTTGTGTCTGCAATGCCCTTCAACCACGTTCGGTACGCGGCCGTCATGGGTGCGCATAACTGCGTGCCCGAAAGGTTCAGGACCTCCAGTGAATTGAGGGCGGTCATCGAACCGGGCAGCGGCCCGGAAAGGTCCGGGTTGTAATTCAAATACAGCCGCTTCAAGTCGGGCAGATTACCCAATTCCTCAGGGATCTTTCCGTTTAATTGATTGTTGGAAAGGCGTAACTCCGTCACCCGCCCGCTGTCGTTGACGGTGACGCCGTGCCATTGACCATGCGGTCTGGTGCTGAGCCAGTTGGTCTTGTTCGCCCAGTTCGGTCCATCCGTGGCGATGTACAGCGCCACCAGCGCTTCCCTGTCCACGGTTCCGCCCGCGCCGCAGTTGACCACGCCGCTCGTGTTCGCAATACCCTGCAGCCACGCCTGGAAAGCCGCGTCTGTCGGCGCGCACAACTCCGTTTCATCCAGATACAGGTTGGTGAGATTTTCAAGACCCGTCAGGCTAACCGGCAAGGCGCCCGTTAACGGGTTTTCGGACAGACTAAGTGCTTGCAGGTTGCTCAAGTTGCCCAGCGATACGGGGACTCCGCCGCGCAACCCGTTGTTGTGGACGTCAAGGTAGCCGAGACTGCCCAAATTGCCCAGGGACGGCGGGATCTCACCTGACAACCGATTGGTATAGAGATACAACCACTGCAGGTCGCCCAGATTGCCCAGCGACGACGGGATCTCCCCCGTCAACCCGTTCACGTGGAGATACAGCAACTGCAGGTTGCTCAGATCGCCCAACGATGGCGGGATCGCACCTGTTAGCCCGTTATTGTTCAGTTCCAGCCTTTGAAGGTTGTTCAGGTTGCCGAGATCTGACGGTAGCTCGCCACGTAATCCGTTACCCGAAAGATTCAACCGTGTCACCCGTCGATCGGTGTCGACGGTCACGCCGTGCCAGTCTCCCAAAGGCCGATCGCTCGACCAGTTCGTCCTGTCCGACCAGTTGAGGCCGTTCGTCGCGTTATACAGCGCCACGAGGATATCGCGGTCCGCAACCGTACCGCCGCCGCCGCCGCCGGAGATAGGCGGCACTTCGCAGGTGGTCCCGAAAAAAGGCACGAACAACAGAAAATCGGCGAAATCAATCCCGCCGCTGCCGTCCAGATCGATCAGCGCGTTATAGTTAGAGGCGCCTGTAGACGCGCCAAACGCCGCCACGAACAACAGAAAATCGGCGAAGTCGACGCGCCCGCTATGGTTGACGTCGCCCGGACACTCCGCAAGGTCGAACGAGATCACCGCGTCCGAAACGTCCAGTTGCCACTGCCCGCCCACGTTTCCCAGCGATGCCGAGCGAACGATTAGTGTGGCATCCAACGGCAGGGCACGGCTCACCGTCAGTGTGATTTCGCCCAGGTATCCGGTACTCGGCACTGCCACCGCCGAGACGGAAAGCATGGACAGCGACGGCCTGCCTGACTCGTCGCTCAAGATAAGATCCGCACCCGTCCATGCCGTACCGGAGACGCCGCCGACGTAGCTGTCGAACGTCCTGCCCGGCAGCGAGAGTTCAACCGTCCATCCATTGATCCGCACGCCCGCCTCGTCCGGCGCGAAAAGCTGAAAGCGAATTGTATCCCCGGGTTGACCTGGGGCCACCGCACGAACATCGTTGTTCGCCGCCGGACTTTCGATTCGGGTATCGAGGAGCAACGCGGACACGCTGAGGGCGAGCACGCTGTCACCAGGTCGGGCAGAAGCGTCGCACACGATGAACATCCATCCGAGCGCGAGATACAACATTGTCTTCGTCATGCTTCAGACACTCCCGAAAAGGAAGGCGCAAACCTGCTTGTTCCCCGTGGCCAGAGACGGTGGAATCGTCGAAACCAGGTGGTGCACTATACCGGCGGTGGTTTGAGGCGGCGCGGTGGCCTCAGGCGCTATTGCCGAAGCTGCCGACAAAGATCAGAAAGTCGCTGAACCCGATGGCACCGTCACCGTCCAGGTCGTAACGCCCGTCATACCCCGCATCACCCTGGCGCAGCCCGAACTGCCCCACAAACAATAAAAAGTCGGAAAATCCCACAGACCCGTCGCCGTCGAAGTCGGGCGTTGTCGTTTCCGACACACGCGTATATCGAACCGGGTTCTGATCCTGAACTACGACCAGATTTTCGTTCTCGACGGTATACCTGCCAATTTTGAAGACCACGCGCTCTTCAACGAGGGTATCCAGACTCTGTTGAAGGCGAGAGAAAGCCAGTAGGGCAAAGCCTGCCAACCCGGCATTCTCGGCCGGGACGACCAGCGGAATGATTTCTTCATAAAAATCGAATACGTCGTTCCCATGAAGGGCGTTAATCGAAAGCGAAAAGCTGTCGACGACGGCTTGGATGACGTTACCGTCCACGCCCCAGGTTCCTGTCATCTCGGTGGTAGACACCCGCTTGTCAGCAACGAGTGCATCGTAGAACCTGGACGCTTTCGTCGCCAGCGAGTCTGCCACGTACTCGACCCGTCCCGGGTCGGCCCCCCATTCCAGAATAAGAAACTGTTTCATGGATTCGTGGGCAGCGGCCTTTTCGCTACCGGTGAATCGGCCGTCGGCGAGGAACTCGAAGACACGGGTCGTATCCGCTCCGCTGCCGGATATGACCGCTTTCCACTTTCCGACGAGTTCATCCGGCCGGACCCCGCTGAGCTCACCCGGCTTTTCCACGTCCGTGGGTTTGTCCGGATCGGTCCTCCCACTAACCGATGTATCCCAAAGGAGGACTGTACCGTCTTCACTGCCGCTTGCCAGTGTGGTTCCACCGGGCGAAAACACCACCGAAGAGACACCCCTCCTATGTCCTGTAAGGGTGTTTTTCTCCTCTCCAGTGGCCGTGTCCCACAAGCGCACGGTCTCGTCGTCCTTGGCGGCGCTGGCCAGGGTGGTTCCATCGGGCGAGAAAGACACCGAGATAACGTACCAGGAATGTCCCGTGAGGGTGTGTCTTTCCTGCCCGGTGTCAAGGTTCCGCAACAACACCATATTCCCGCCGCTTGCGCTGGCCAGCGTGCTTCCATCGGGGGAAAAGGCCAAGGAACGGACCGCACTCTGATGTTCCGGAAGAGCGTTTTTTCGCCCGGTGACAACGTCCCAAAGCAGGATTTTCCTATCATAACCGCCGCTTGCCAGTGTGCGTCCATCGCGTGAGAACGCCAACGAAAGGACATCATTCGAATGGCCTGTGAGGATGTTTTTTGCCTGTCCTGTGGCCACGTCCCACAAACGTACGGTCCCGTCCCGACCGGCGCTGGCTAAAGTGATCCCATTGGGCGAAAACGCCACTGCATTGACCGAGTACGTATGCCCTGTGAGGATGTTTTTTACTTGTCCTATGGCCATGTCCCACAAGCGAATCTCCTCCCAGCTGGCGCTCGCCAGGGTGGTTCCATCGGGCGAGAACGCCACCGAATTCACCGGAGCCGTATGTCCTGTGAGGATGTTTTTGCCCCTACCGGTGGCCACGTCCCACACCCGCACCGTGGGGCTGTTATCGCTGTAGGCCACGGTGTTCCCGTCGGGTGACAACGCCACCGAAGTAACGAAAGACCCATGTCCAGTGATGGCGTTTTTCTCCCGTACGGTGGCCACGTCCCACAGCCGAATCCTGTCGGACTGACTGGCACTGACCAGTGTGCGTCCATCGGGCGAGAACGCCACCGAATTGACTTCCCACGTAGGTCCCGTGAAGTTGGATTTCTTCCGCCCGGTGGCCGTGTCCCACAACCGTATCGTATTTTCTCCGGGGGTGTCGCTAAAGGATGCACTGGCCAGTGTACGTCCATCGGGGGAGTACGCGACCGAAGTGACACCCAGACGATGTTCGAGAATGTGTTTTTTCTCGCCGGTGGCCACTTCCCACAACACGGCGTCGCCGCCTCCACTGGCCAGCGTGCTTCCATCAGGCGAAAAAGCCACCGAAATAACCGAAGACGTATGTCCTGTAAGGGTGTGTTTTTCCTGTCCCGTGAAGACGTTCCACAACCCCACCGTTGCGTCCCTGCTCCCGCTGGCCAGCGTACGTCCATCGGGCGAAAAGGCCACCGATCGGACCGGATCCGAATGCCCTGCGAGGGTGTGTTTTTCCTGTCCCGTGGTCACGTCCCACAACCGAATCGTATTGTCCCTGCTCCCGCTGGCCAGCGTACGTCCATCGGGCGAAAACGTAACCGAAGTAACAGACGATATATGTCCATCCAGGCGGTATATCACCTGGCCAGTGGCCAGGTCCCACAACACCGCGTTTTCACCACCACTTGCCAGGGTATTTCCATCAGGCGAAAACGCTACCGCATTGACCCAATAATTATGGTCCGCGAGCAGGGCGACTTCGACCCCGGTGTGGGCATCGTAGAGCCAGATACCGATGCTGCTGGCCGCGGCCAGCAGCGCGCCGTCCGGCGACCAGGCAGCCGCCCGGTCGCCACTGCCAATCCCGCCTTTGCCGAAGCGGGCGATAGCGCCTTCGGGCAATCCCCATCGTGAGATTCCGGCCGGTGTTAACCCGTCCGTGGGTCCGTCGGGATCGGCCCCCGCCCACTCGGACTTTTGCCAGACGAGAATCGTACCGTCGACGCTGCCGCTTGCCAGGGTGGTTCCATCGGGCGAAAACGATACCGAAAGCACGCTGCCTCTATGTCCTGTGAGCGTGTCTGTTTCCTTGCCCGTGTCCACGTCCCACAACCGCACCTGATTGTCGAAACTGCCGCTTGCCAGGGTCTTCCCATTCGACGAAAACGCGATCGAATGGACCGAGGACGTCTGTTCCGTGAGTGTGTATTCCAACTCGCCGGTGTCCACGTTCCACAACCGAATCGCCCTCCCGCCCCCACTGGCCAGTGTCCTTCCGTCGGGTGAGAACGCCAGTGAAGAGACGTCGCTTCCATGGCCCGTTAGTACATGTTTTTCCGTGCCTGTGGCGACGTCCCATAGCCGTATCGTACGGTTGTCATTTCCGCTTGCCAGCGTGTTCCCACCGGGAGAAAACACCACCGAAGTAACAGACCCCCATTGTAATGTCAGTACATGTTTTTCCGTGCCTGTGGCGACGTCCCATAGCCGTATCGTGCGGTCGTCACTTCCGCTCGCCAGCGTGTTCCCATCGGGCGAAAACGCCACCGATCTGACATTCCACCTGTGCCCTCGCAGGGTGTGTTTTACCTGCCCGGTATGCACGTCCCACAAACGCACCGTCGTGTCCGTACTGGCGCTTGCCAGGGTGTTCCCATCAGGCGAAAACGCAACCGAAGTAACAGACGATATATGTCCAACCAGGCGGGATTTCACCTGGCCAGTGGCCAGGTCCCACAACACCGGGTTTTCACCACCACTTGCCAGGGTATTTCCATCAGGCGAAAACGCCACCGAAGAAACGTTTACCAGATGTTCCGCAAGGGTGTGTCTTACCCGTCTTGTGCCCAAGTCCCACAACCGGATCCCCGAACCACCGGCGCTTGCCAGGGTGTTTCCATCGGGCGAAAACGCCACCGAAGTCACTGCGGACGTGTGTTCTGAGAGGGAGTCTGTCTCCTGTGCGGTGCGGGCGTCCCACAACCGCACGGTGTTGTCTCCACCACCACTTGCCAGGGTATTTCCATCGGGCGAAAACGCCACCGAAGTAACAGGCAGCCAGTGTCCTCGTAGCGTGTGATTAATCTGCCCGGTGTCCACGTCCCAAAATCGCACTGTATTGTCGGCGCCGGCGCTGGCCAGGGTGTTTCCGTCGGGCGAAAATGCCACCGAACGGACCGCATCAGTATGTCCCGTGAGGATGCGTTTTTCCTGAGCCGTATGTATGTCCGTCAACAGGATCCGTGACCCGCCGGCGCTGGCCAGGGTGTTTCCGTCGGGCGAAAACGCCACCGAACGGACCACATCAGCATGTCCTGTGAAAGTGTGTTTTCCCTGGCCGCTGTCCACGTCCCACAAACGAATCCGCAATCCGCCGGCGCCTGCCAGGACGGTTCCATCCGGTGAAAACACCACGGATGTCACACGCGAAATACCTTCTGTGAGCGTGTATTTTATCTGCCCGGTGTCCACGTCCCACAACCGAATCTCCTTCCAGCTGCCACTTGCCAGTGTGGTTCCGTCGGGCGAAAACGCCACCGAAGTTACCGAAGACGCATGACCCGTGAGCAGGGCCAATTCGGCCCCGGTGTGGGCATCGTAGAGCCAGATCCCTATATTACCGGCCACAGCGATCCGCCTGCCGTCCGGCGAATAGGCAATCGCGCGGTCGCCAGTGCCGATGTTTCCTTTGCCCAGTCGTGAGACGGCCCCTTCGGGCAGGCCCCAGCGAGTATGGTCCTGTGTACGTGCATCCTGTGCTGATAGGACACCGATTGACAGAAGAACGAGGCCGAACGACGAAGACGTTTTCATCGGATTTCCTCCCTGGAGTCTTTCAGTTTTGGTCGTGGCTGAGCGTAGTGACCGGCAGCCCCTCCCCTCAGGTGCTACCTCCGATCAGGCATCCCTTTTTCGCGTTGTTCCGTTTTTCGAGGCTGCGCTCCGGATTGCGAATGTCGCTTAATGCGACGGAGCGAAATCTGCCGCCCTGGAGCCTGATGTTAAATGCCTCTCCGCTCTTCTCCGAGACGGTTCCGATCATCTTTCCGCCTGAGGTTGTAATGCGAACGCGTTCGCCGGGGCCCTGGCCGAAGACCGGATTGGACGTCAGAACCGACACGTCAAGTTTCCCTGCGATTCGGTTAATTGCGTCTCGAACCGGTATCGTGGACGCGGAATCCTGGCCGTTCAGCGGGCTGTGATACGGACGAGCGCATGTTGATGGAACAAATCACCCGTTTCGCGCCGCCGCCCGTGTTCGCATTCGGCAGATGACCAGCTGCGATGCGGAGTGCCTGTAACGTCTCACGTTTACATCTCACCTGATATGTCACACAGGACATCCCAAACCAGATTTAACTCATTTTTCAACCGTAAGAAAAACAAGGGCTGTCCCCCATCAGATACTGGACAGTCCTTGAATCATCGCACCCCTTCGGACGCGCTATTTCAGCAGCAACAGACGCCGCACCTGCACCTCCTGTGCACTGGACAACCGATACAGATATATCCCGCTGGCAACTCGCGTACCATTGTCGTTGCGCCCATTCCAGACAACCTGATGGCTACCAGCGGCCTGAATCTCCTGCACCAGGATGCGTACCCGCTGTCCCAGGATATTGTAAATCGCCAACTCCACGAGACCGGCTGTGGATAGGGTGTAGCCGATCTAAGTATCGGGATTAAACGGATTGGGAAAATTCGCCCCGAGCCCGAAGGTCAGACTCGGCACGACGGGCTTAGACGCCGCAACGTCTGCGACGGTGATGGTGGCCTGGCCGCTCCAGTCGCCGGCAGTGCCGCTATATGAGGCGCGGACCTTCACCTTGTATTCCTCGCCCCCTTCCAGGCCGGCGATGGTGTAGGAGGGTTCGGTGGGGAAGGCGTTGCAGGAGGGGTCGGTCCAGGTGCGGAAGTTCTCTCCTGCCTTACCCCATGATATGCGGTAGTTGGCCGGATTCTCGGTTGGCGCCTCCCAGCTGGCCTGGATGGTTCCCGGCCGGGAGCTGACCAGGGTGATCGTTCCTATGTCGCGGGAGCCGCGCTGCTCGGGCGGTTCCAGGACGACGGTATTCTCCTGAGGCGGGTCGGAAGGAACGTCTTGGACGGTGACGGCAACTGTGTCAGAGCCCTGGGCGCCGTGTTCGTCGGTGGCAGTAAGCGTGAAGGTGATGGCGGCATCAGAGTCCACCTGGAGCGCAGTAAATGTCGTCGAGAGGGCCGCCGTGTCGTCAAGTGAGACGCCCAGGTCGTCCCGGTCGTGGGTCCACTGGTAGGACAGATTATCGCCGTCCGGATCGGAGGCCGTTCCGGACAACGTCACTGACGACCCCTCCTGGACTGTCTGGTCTGGACTGGCGTCGGCAGTCGGCGGGCGGTTGAGTCGAGATTCCCCGGTCAGATGGATTATCTGGACGCCGTTGTCGTCGTGTGCCGCGACGGCCAGATAGGTGTGCCCGCCTATCTCGAAAGGGTCAACATCCAATGCGCCGTCAAGCTCGCGAATGTCGCTGTCGGTAATCTGGCCGGCGGCTCTGATATTGGCAGGGTCGGTCAGGTCGAGTATCTGTATGCCGTCGTCGAGCAATGCGGCGACGGCTGCGTAGGTGCGCTCGCCTATCTTGAAGGTGGTGATGCCAGTTGCGGCAAAAAGCACCAAGTCTGGATTGTCTGGAATCTGGCCGGACCACTCAGGTTCGCTAGGATTGGTCAGGTCGAGTATCTGGACGCCGTTGTCGTCGGTGGCTGCTACTGCCGCGTAGGTGCGCCCGTCTTTTTTGAATGTGGCGATATCAGCTGGGCCTTCAAGCTCGCGAACGTCATCGTCGGTGATCCGGCCGCTCGCTCTGATATTGGCAGGGTCGGTCAGGTCGAGTATCTGGACGCCGTGGTCTTTGTGTCCTGCGACGGCCGCGTAGGTGCCGTCGCCTATCTTGGAGGTCGTGATGCCGCGTGGGCCCCTAAGCTCCAGGCGGCTGGTATCGGTGATCTGGCCACTCGCTTCGATATTGGCAGGGTCGGTCAGGTCGAGTATCTGGACGCCATCGTCGTAGTAGCCCGTGACGGCCGCGTAGGTCCGCTCGCCTATCTTGAAGATGGCAATATTGCGGGCGCCCTTAAGCTCGAGATTGTGGGTGTCGACGATCTGGTCGATTGGGTTCAGGTCCAGTACTTCCTGAACGGTCTGTGCGAAAGCCGCGCCCGCCAGCACGAACGTCACGATCAGGGCCGCCGACAGCGCCTTGGGAGCGGTCACGCCGCCGGGTGACAGGACTCTTTGTGCGCGGATCACGTGATTGATATTTCTCACCCCCCCAACAACAAGGCCATATTGAACGTCGAACGCTTCTTCATCTGGATATCCTCCCTGGATGATTTGCGATACATCCGCTTGTGACGGGCGTCCCTGGTCGCTGGCTCTCCAGGCCGGGTACTCCCGTTGGTTATACGGTCCTGACGTGGAAACAAATCGGGCTGACTATTCAGCGCGCTTGCCCTAATTCGAAATCGGTGCACTTGCACCTCTACGGTTCGGCGTGGGTCATCTCAACATCCGGTTCAGCAGCCCCTGCTTGTATTGGCTATCCAAGCGGGTTATGATCTGCTTCGCACGATGTTTCGCCAGGCGCCAGGCATCGGACCCGCGGTCGTTGGCTCTTTTCCGTACTTCCGGTATTGTCCGTCTTGAGTTTTGCGGAGTAGCAGCGGTAGAGCGACACCGGCAATTCGGTTACCACTTCTACCGACGGCGGGATGCCGTTGCGGTGGAGGACACACGCCCCTGGCGACACCGTTTGACTGCTCCTGCTGTGCTTCAATGTTATGGACAGTGAAGATAATATAGAAAATATAAAAGTCAAATACGTAAATTAATCGGTAGATCAATCCACAGTTCCGACAATGTCAACTCTGGACTATGATTAACTGTGATTAAACCGGATGCAGAGACTGTGATTGATGTGATTTTTTTAATGACCTGGAGCGAGTGATGGCGATATGAAGAGAAATGGTATACGTTTTTCGGTGGCATCGCTCGAACACTCACACAGCGCCACGTGTCATTTCAGCACTTGCCCCGAGCCATAGTTTCTCACGTAGACCTACAGCGGCCAGAAGTTAAACGACGTGGATTCCAACTATCACCTGCCGCGGTCTCGTTCTGACACGGTGTCGGCGCCTCACGTACTCTGGCCGAAGCTGCGTGCGAAGATCACAAAATCGCTGAACGCGACGGAGCGGCAGATTCGGACGCAGGCGGTGTAAGAAGGAGCCGGCCGGGGCGAACGCCCATCCTGGTTGTGGACGACGACCCGCAGACGTTGCGGAATGTACGGGAAGCTCTATCGAATGCCGGCTACGCGCTGGTGGCCACAGACGACCCGGACGAGGTGCCCAGGCTTCTGGAAGAGCACTGCCCCCAATTGGTTTTGCTGGACCTCGTATTGCCGGGGACCGACGGCATCGAGATTATGCAGGCCATTTTCAAGGACGCAGAGGTGCCGGTCGTGTTTCTTTCCGCATACGGCCACGACGATGCGATTGCGCGGGCGTTCGAAGCCGGCGCCGCCGACTACGTGGTCAAGCCCTTTTCGCCTACGGAACTGGTGGCCAGGATCCGGGCGGCGCTGCGCAAGGCGACGCCGTCCGATCAGAAGGAGCCGGAAGAACCCTTTGTGATGGGACGATTGACCATTGACTACGCCAGGCGGAGAGTTGCCGTTGACGACCGGACGGTAGGGCTGACGGTTTTCGAGTATCGGCTGCTGGTGGAACTCTCGTTGAATGCTGGCGTGATCATGACGCGCGATCATCTGTTGCAAAGGGTATGGCGCAAGAGAAGCGACGGTGATACGAGGCCATTGCGCTCGGCGGTAAAGAGCCTGAGACGCAAGTTGGGAGACGACGCGGGCAACCCCACCTACATCTTCAACGAGCCGGGGGTCGGCTACCGGATCGGGGCCGTTGAATAGGCGGTCCAGCGGCAGCGGGTCATGCCGGGCGGGAGCACGTGTTATTCCACGCGGGGAAGTCTCGGCGAAGGCCGCCTTGCCAGGGTCAGGTCGCGGGAGCCGGACGGCGCCGTTCTTCCGGAGCGAGCGGTTGGCGCGGCAGGTCCGCGACCAAGGCAGATGACAGCAAGACCCGCGTCCGTCGTCGCGTCCACCGGAACGCACACCTCCCGGTCCGGCACATTATAGATGGCCTGCCCGGGCAGGCCCCGCCTCTGAAGGCTGATAGCGGATGGCGGAGGACGGATTGAGAATGTTTCGGTTCTGGCCGTATTGATCCGGCAGCGGGTTCAGACTGCCGGTTTATACACCGATCAGCGGGTCGACGGCGCCTCACGTACCGTTGCCGAAGCTGCGTGTGAAGATCACGAAATCGTTGAACCCGACGGTGCCGTCGCTGTCCAGATCGAAGCGCGCGTCAAATCCGGCGTCGTCCTGGCTCTGACCGAACTGCGACGCAAACTGCAAGAAGTCGGGAAAACCCACGGTCCCGTCGCCGTCGAAGTCGGCAACAAGGGATTGAGGTGCGACATACGGGGAGACATTCCACAGTAGAATCGTGCCGTCGTAACTGCAGCTTGCCAGGATCTGCCCATCCGGCGAGAACGCCACCGAAGCGATTATCCACGTATGTCCTGTAAGAACGCCTATTTCCTGCCAGGTGTCCACGTCCCAAAGCAGCATTTTGTTGTCGTGACTGGCGCTTACCAGCGTTCTCCCATCAGGTGAGAACGCCACCGACTCGACATTCCGCTCATGTCCTGTGAGGGTGTGTTTTTCCCGCCCTGTGGTCACGTTCCACAACCGCACCGTATTGTCACGACTGCCGCTTGCCACTGTCATCCCATCCGGCGAAAACACCACGGAAGTGACCCAGGACGTATGTCCTGTGAGGGTGCTTTGTTCCTGTCCGGTGGCCACGTCCCACAACCGCACCGTGTGGTCGTAACTGCCGCTTGCCAGGGTGGTCCCATCCGGCGAAAACGCCACCGACCTGACATCATGGGTATGTCCTGTCAGGGCGCGTTTTACCTGCCCTGTGGCCACGTCCCACAACCGCACCGTATCATCATCACTGCCGCTTGCCAGGGTGGTCCCATCCGGCGAAAACACCACCGAACCGACAGCACGGGTATGTCCTGTGAGAGTGCTTTTTCCCTCCCCCGTCGCCACGTCCCACAACCGCACATCAGTGCCGCCGCTTGCCAGCATCGTCCCATCGGGCGAAAACGCCACCGACCTGAGCCTGCGCATGTCCCCTCCGAGTGTGCTTTTTTTCTGCCAGGTGGTCACGTCCCACAGTCGTATCGTACCGTCGCTATTGGCGCCTGCCACCGTGGTCCCATCCGGCGAAAACGCCACCGACCAGACAAAAGGCGTGTGTCCCGTGATAGTGCCTTTTTCCTGCCCCGTTGCGACGTCCCACACCCGCACCGTATTGTCCGAGCTGCCGCTTGCCAGGGTCATCCCATCCGGCGAAAACGCCACCGAGATGACCCCACCTGTGTGGCCTGTGAGGATGCCTTTCTTCTGTCGGGTGGCCATATCCCACAACCACACCGTACGGTCTGTACTGCCGCTTGCCAGCGTGGTCCCGTCGGGCGAAAACACCACCGAACGGACCCAATGGGGATGTCCTGTGAGGGTGTGTCTTACCTGCCCTGTGGCCACGTCCCACAACCGCACCGTACTGTCATTGCTGGCGCTTGCCAATGTCGTCCCATCCGGCGAAAACGCCACAGAATTGACAAACCACCTATGTCCCGTCAGGGTGTGTTTTGCCTGCCCTGTGGCCACGTCCCACAGCCGCGCCGTACTGTCTTCACTGGCGCTTGCCAATGTCGTCCCATCCGGCGAGAACACCACCGACCTGAGCCTCCGGGTATGCCCGCTCAGAGTGCTTTTCTCCTGCCCTGTGGCCACGTCCCACAACCGCACCTCGTTCGTATAACCGACGCTTGCCACCGTCGTTCCATCCGGTGAAAACGCCACCGACGTGACAGACCCGCGATGGGCTTCGATGGTGCTTTTTTCCTGTCCGGTGGCCGCGTCCCACAACCGCATGGTACCATCGTGACCGGCGCTGGCCAGCATCGACCCATCCGTCGAATACACCACATGATTGACTCTTCTCGTATGGCCTGTGAGCAGCGAAATTTCATCACCTGTCTGGGCATCGTAGAGCCAGATGCCGGCGGTGCCCCCCACGGCCAGGCGCGTGCCGTCCTGCGACCAGGTGACGTCGCGCACGTCTCCTTTGCCCAGCCGCACGAGCGCTCCTTCGGGCAAGCTCCAGCGATTGTAGTCCTGTGCGCGGATGTTCTGTGCAAACAAGACAGTCGTAAAAAAGAGCATGAGGCTCGAAAACGTTAACTTGATCATCTGAATACCCCCCGGACTAAGATTGACTGTGATTAACTATGATTACGATGATGGACTGTGATTAAACCCAAATGGAGAGACTGTGATTGATGTGATTCTTGAAATGACCTGAGCGAGTGAAGGCGAAATGAAGAGACCTGGTGTACGTTGGTCGGCGGCATTGCTCGACCGCTCCCATTGCGCAACTTGCCGTTCAGCACTTGCCCCGGGCCGTAGTTTCTCACGTAGATGTACTGCGGTCCGACACTTAACGACATGGATTCCAATATCACCTCCTTTCCGAACGCGTGCAGGTCCATGAACGGCGTCAAACACATGTTCAGCCGATCGCCTGGCGCGACCTGTTTCTGACAGGGCGGGTTCGCCTCACGTACCCCGGCCGAAGCTGCGTGCGAAGATCACGAAATCGTTGAACCCGACGGTGCCGTCGCTGTCCAGATCGAAACGCGCGTCAAATCCGGCGTCACCCTGGCTCTGCCCGAACTGCGACGCAAACTGCAGGAAGTCGGGGAAACCCACAGTGCCGTCGCCGTCGAAGTCGGCAACAAGGGATTGAGGCGCGACATACGGTGAGACATCCCATAATAAAATCGCGCTGCCGCCGCTTGCCAGCGCGCTTCCATCCGGCGAAAACGCAACCGTTGGGACCCAATATGTATGCGCCGTGAAGGTGTTTTTTCCCCTCCCCGTGTCCGCGTTCCACAACCGAACCGTACCGTCCCAGCTGCTGCTGGCCAGCGTCGTCCCATCCGGCGAAAACACCACCGAAAAGACCCAATCTGTATGTCCTGTGAGGATGTTTTCTTCCTGCCCGGTAGCCACGTTCCACAACCGCACCGTACTGTCCTGACTGGAGCTCGCCAGCGTGGTCCCATCCGGCGAAAACGCTACCGACCTGGTAAAACTGGAATGTCCTGTCAGGGTGCTTTTTTCCTGCCCGGTAGCCACGTCCCACAACCGGACGGTTTCGTCCCGACTGGCGCTTGCCAGTGTCGTCCCATCCGGTGAAAACGCTACCGAAAGGACCCAACCGAAATGTCCTGTCAAGGTGCCTTGCTCCTGCCCCGTAGCTACGTCCCACAACCGCACCGTCTCGTCCGCACCTCCGCTGGCCAGCGTCGTCCCATCCGGCGAAAACGCCACCGACTCGACCCCGCGGGTATGTCCTGTGAGGGTGTGTTTTACCTGGCCTGTGGCCTCGTCCCACAACCGTACAGTCCCGTCCCAGCTGCCGCCGGCCAGCGTGGTCCCATCCGGCGAAAACGCTACCGAACTGACATCGCGGGTATATCCTGTGAAAGTGCGTTTTACGTGCCCTGTGGCCACGTCCCACAACCGCGCCGTATTGTCAGAATCGCCGCTGGCCAGCGTTTTCCCGTCCGGCGAAAACGCTACCGACCTTGTAAAACTGGAATGTCCTGTCAGGGTGGTTTTTGCCTGCCCGGTAGCCACGTCCCACAACCGCGCCGTATAGTCCCAACTGGCACTTGCCAGCGATGTCCCGTCCGGCGAAAACGCTATCGTCCTGATCGTCCCCGAATGTCCTGTCAGGGTGTTTTTTTCCTTTTGCGTGGCCGCGTCCCACAACCGCACCGTATTGTCCGAACTGCCACTGGCCAGCATCGTCCCATCCGGCGAAAACGCTACCGACCTGACTGTCGCCGTATGTCCTTTGAGGGTGTGATCGACTTGCCCTGTTGCCACGTCCCACAATCGCACCGTATTGTCGTAACCGCCGCTGGCCAGCATCGTCCCATCCGGCGAAAACGCCACCGATCCGGGCCACCAGTTTTGTTCTGTCACGGCGCCTTTTTGCTCGCCCGTGGACACGTCCCACAACCGCACCGTACGATCACCACTGGCGCCGGCCAGTGTCTTCCCATCCGGCGAAAACACCACGGACGTGACAGACGACGCATGTCCTGTGAGGGTGTTTTTCTCGTGCCCTGTGGCCGCGTCCCATAGCCGCACCGTTTCGTCCCGACTGCCACTTGCCAGCGTGAGACCATCGGGCGAAAACGCCACCGAATTGACAATGCCCGTATGTCCTGTGAGGGTGTTTTTCTCGTGCCCTGTGGCCATGTCCCACAGCCGCACCGTTTTGTCCCAACTGGCGCTTGCCAGCGTCGTGCCATCGGGCGAAAATGCAACCGAATTGACCCGATGGGTATGTCCTGTCAAGGTGCTTTTTCCCTCCCACGTGGCCACGTCCCACAACCGCACCGTATAGTCGCCACTGGCGCTTGCCAGGATCGTCCCATCCGGCGATAACGCCATAGATACCACGCCAGATCTATGACCCGTGAGCAGGGAAACCTCGGCCCCGGTTTCGGTATCGTAAACCCAGATGCCAATGGTGCCCCCAACCGCCAGTCGCGTGCCGTCCCGCGACCAGGCCACCAGGCGTGATTCTCCTTTACCCAGGCGCATGAGGGCCCCGTGGGGCAGTCCCAAGCGTGTGTAATCCTGTGCGCGGCTGTCCTGTGAAGACAAGACAGCCGTCAAAATAAGTGTGAGGCTCAAAATCGTTGACCTATTCATCTGTACCCCCTGACTGTGATTAACTTTGATTACGAGGGATTAACTGTGATTAAACCGCATGAAGAGACTGTGATTGATGTGATTTTTGTAATGGCCTGGAGCGAGTGATGGATTTATGGAGAGCCCCGGTGTACATTGGTCCGGAACATGTCAATAGGAATGAGACACCTCGCGTGAGAATTCAATGACGCATACGGTCGCATTCGATGGAGTTTGGTGGCTGATTGATCCAGACTACACGAGGAACCCGTGGTGGTCGAGGCGGGCCGTTGACGAAGCGTTCAGGATGGTTTGCAAAGGCCTTGTGGAGCACGTGCTGTCGTGCCGTCTGAATCTCGTCGGCCAGGCCGTAGTGCACTTTGTCCGGTGTGAGCAGCCCCAATCCACTGTGACGGTGTTGGGTGTTGTACCAGGGGAAAAACGTCTGGAAATAGGTGCGCGCGTTGTGAGTACTGGAAAAGCGCCCCGGGTACGTCGGTGCGTATTTGAGCGTCTTGAATTGGCTTTCCGAGTACGGATTATCATCGGACACGCGCGGCCTCGAGTAGCTGGCCAGGATGTCCAGATCGATCAACAACTGCGAAAACGTCTTAGCCGTCATGGGCCCACCCCGGTCCTGGTGCAGGGTGAGTTGTCCGGGCTCGATGTCCTGCTTTTGGCAGGCGCTGTGGATTAACCGCTGCGCCCGGGTGGCGCTCTCGCGCGTGGCCACCATCCAAGCCACGACGTAGCGCGAGAACAGATCCAGCACCACATAGAGGGGATAGGTCACCCACTTGCGCGGACCCGGCAGGCGCGTGATGTCCCAAGTCCACACCTGGTTTGGGGCGGTGGCCACCAAGCGCGGCGGTTCCCGATGCGGGTGGCGCCGCTGTCGTCGTCGCTCGTGCACCTCTTTGGCATTGTGGAGCAGGCGATACATCGTTCGTATCGAGCACAGATACCGTCCTTGCTCCAGCAGGATGGCGTATACTGCCGCCGGGGCTCGGTCTACGAAGCGGTCCTCGTGCAGCACGTCCAGCACGTGGGCTCGCTCCGGCGGGGCCAGCGCACGCGGCGAAGGCCGGCAACAGGGACGGCGTCTCGACACAGGGGGCTTGCGCTGCCGGTAGACCGAGGCCCGAGCCACACCCAACGCGCGGCACGCCGAAGCCAAGCCGACGGTCGGGGCCAATTGTTCGGCGGCGGCTTTCATGCGTCGTCGTCGCTCGGCGGCGGGTTCAGGGGGATGCCCAGGATCTCCGAGGCTTTTTTTTGGATCTCAAGGACCATCTGCGCCTGCTCCAGGCGTCGTCGCAACCGAGCGTTTTCTTTGCGTAGCTGCTCGTTCTCGACGGCCACCGGTTCGCGACGACGGCCCTTGGGACCGCGCTGCTTGGAAAGCGCCTTCAACGATCCTTCACGCCGGGCGCGACGCCATTGTGCCAGGTGCGAGGAGTATAGCCCCTCTCGTCGCAGCAATGCGCCGAGCTGACCCGGCTCTCGACACGCCTCCGCCTCTTGGAGGACCCGAAGCTTGTACCGCGCAGTGAACCGCCGGCGCTTCGCCTTCTCTGGCACTTCCGGGTCAGGGCGGGGCGCCTCGGTAGCAGTCCCTTCGCTCCGCTCCGGGACTGCTACCGACACCTGCTCCTGTCGGCCGTTGTCCATACTCATCATCTCTTGCTCTCCTCTCCGCCCTCAAACCTACACTAAACTCGGATGGGGAGTTGTCTCACTCTATATTGGCACGTAGGGCAACGGTACCGTACCATCGTTATTGGCGCTGGCCAGCGTAGTCCCATCGGGTGAAAACACGACCGACAGGACATAAGGCGTATATCCTGTGATGTTTACTTTTTCCTGTCCCGTGGCCACGTCCCACAACCGCACCGTATTGTCGCCACTGCGGCTGGCCAGCGTGGTCCCGTCCGGCGAATACACAACCGACCTGACGCTGGACGTATGTCCTGTGAGGGTGTGTTTTTCCTCCCCGGTGTCCGCGTCCCACAGCCGCACAGTCTTGTCAAGACTGGCGCTTGCCAGCGTGTTCCCGTCCGGTGAATACACCACCGAATAGACCTGACCGGCATGTCCAGTGATGGTGACGTTTTCCTGCCCGGCGGCCACGTTCCACAGCCGCACGGTTTTGTCAAGACTGGCGCTTGCCAGCGTCGTCCCATCCGGTGAATACACCACCCAATAGACGCTGGACGTATGTCCTGTGAGGGTGTGTTTCTCCTGCCCGGTGGCCACGTCCCACAGCCGCGCCGTACTGTCCTGACTGGCGCTTGCCAGCGTGGTCCCATCCGGTGAAAACGTCACCTGTCTGACCGCACGGGTATGCCCAGTCAGTGTGTGTTTCTCCTGTCCGGCAGCGACGTCCCACAACCGGACTGTATTGTCACTACTGGCGCTTGCCAGCGCAGTTCCGTCCGGAGAGAACGCCACCGAATTGACATTCTTCGTATGTCCTGTGAAACTGCCTATTTCCTGTCCGGTGGCCACGTCCCACAGCCGCACCGTACCGTCGCGACTGCCGCTTGCCAGCGTCGTCCCATCCAGCGAGAATGCCACCGCCTCGACATCGTAGGTGTGTCCCGTGAGGATGCTTTTTTCCTTCCCGGTGGCCACATCCCACAACCGCACCGTATCGTCCCGGCTGCCACTTGCCAGCGTCATACCGTCGGGCGAAAATGCAACGGCATTGACCCTGAACGAATGTCCAGTGATCAAGGAAACTTCCGCTCCTGTACTGGCATCGTAGAGCCAGATGCCGGCGGTGCCCCCCGCGGCCAGGAGCGCGCGGTCCGGCGACCAGGCCACGTCGCGCACGTTTCCTTTGCCCAGACGCATGCGGGCGCCTTCGGGCAAGCTCCAGCGATTGTAGTCCTGCGCGTGGCTGTTCTGTGCAAATAAGAATGAAACAATGAGAAGAATTAGGCTCGAAAACGTTAACCTTTTCATCTGAACCCCCCCGGACTAAGATTGACTGTGATTAACTATGATTACGATGATGGACTGTGATTAAACCACATGAAGAGACTGTGATTGATGTGAATTTTGTCATGACTTGGTGCGAGTGATGTAGATATGGAGAGACCTTGTGTGCATTGATCGGCGGCATTGCTCGACCGCTCCCATTGCGCAACTTGCCGTTCAGCACTTGCCCCGGGCCGTAGTTTCTCACGTAGATGTACTGCGGCCAGACACTTAACGACATGGCTTCCAATATCACCTCCTTCCCGAATGTGAACAGGTCCGTGACCGGCGTTAACCAATCTTGCGGCCGATCATTGTCCGCAAGTAGACATTCAACGGCCTGACGTCCAACGATATGGATTCCAATACCTCCTCCTTTCCAAACGCGGACCGGTCTGTGAACGCCCTAAACCCATTGTGAAGCCGATCGCCTGGCGCGATTTCTTTCAGAAAGGGCGTGTTGGCCTCATGAACCCTGGCCGAAGCTGCGTGCAAAGATCACAAAATCGCCGAACTCGACGGTTCCGTCGCCGTTCAGATCGAACCGCGCGTCAAACCCGGCGTCTCCCTGGCTCAGCCCGACCTGCGCCGCGAATTGCAGAAAATCGGGAAAACCCACGGTCCCGTCGCCGTCGAAGTCGCTAGCAAGGGGTTGAGTTGTAACATAAGGTGACATATCCCACAGCAGAATCGTGCCGTCGTAACTGCCGCTGGCCAGGGTCATCCCGTCCGGCGAAAACGCCAACGTCACGAGATACCATGTATGTCCTGTCAATGTGCCTATTTCCTGACCCGTGGCCACGACCCACAGCAGCATTTTGTTGTAGGGGCTGCCGCCTACCAGCGTCCTGCCATCCGGCGAAAACGCCACCGACTCGACCCAGTTGGTATGTTCTGAGACTGTGAGGGTGATTTTTTCGTGCCCTGTGGTCACGTTCCACAACCGCACCGTATTGTCACGACTGCCGCTTGCCACTGTCATCCCATCCGGCGAAAACGCAACGGCATAGACCCCATTGGTATGTCCTGTAAGGGTGTATTTTTCCTGCCCCGGGGCCACGTCCCATAACCGCACCGTATCGTCATCGCTGCCGGTTGCCAGCGTGGTCCCATCCGGCGAAAACGCCACCGACAAGACATTCCGCGTATGTCCTGTAAGGATGCTTATTTCCTGCCCCGTGGCCACGTCCCATAGCCGCACATCACTACCGCCGCTTGCCAGCATAGTCCCATCGGGCGAAAACGCCACCGACCTGAGCCTACTGACGTCCCCTCCGAGTGTGCTTTTTATCTGTCCTTTCGCCACGTCCCACAACGGTACCGTACCATCGTTATTGGCGCTGGCCAGCGTAGTCCCATCGGGTGAAAACACGACCGACAGGACATAAGGCGTATATCCTGTGATGTTTACTTTTTCCTGTCCCGTGGCCACGTCCCACAACCGCACCGTATTGTCGCCACTGCGGCTGGCCAGCGTGGTCCCGTCCGGCGAATACACAACCGACCTGACGCTGGACGTATGTCCTGTGAGGGTGTGTTTTTCCTCCCCGGTGTCCACGTCCCACAGCCGCACAGTCTTGTCAAGACTGGCGCTTGCCAGCGTGTTCCCGTCCGGTGAATACACCACCGAATAGACCTGACCGGTATGTCCAGTGATGGTGACGTTTTCCTGCCCGGCGGCTACGTCCCAAAGGCGCACGGTTTTGTCAAGACTGGCGCTTGCCAGCGTGGTCCCATCCGGTGAATACACCACCCAATAGACGCTGGACGTATGTCCTGTGAGGGTGTGTTTCTCCTGCCCGGTGGCCACGTCCCACAGCCGCGCCGTACTGTCCTGACTGGCGCTTGCCAGCGTGGTCCCATCCGGTGAAAACGTCACCTGTCTGACCGCACGGGTATGCCCAGTCAGTGTGTGTTTCTCCTGTCCGGCAGCGACGTCCCACAACCGGACTGTATTGTCACTACTGGCGCTTGCCAGCGCAGTTCCGTCCGGAGAGAACGCCACCGAATTGACATTCTTCGTATGTCCTGTGAAACTGCCTATTTCCTGTCCGGTGGCCACGTCCCACAGCCGCACCGGAGGCAAGTTACCCGTATAACCGCCGGTTGCCAGTGTCGTCCCATTCGGCGAAAACGCCACCGAATTGACATTCTTCGTATGTCCTGTGAAACTGCCTATTTCCTGTCCGGTGGCCACGTCCCACAACCGTGCCGTGCCGTCGTGACCGGCGCTTGCCAGTGTGGTCCCGTCCGGCGAAAACACCATCGTATTGACTCTCCTCGTATGGCCCGTGATCAGAGAAACTTCGACCCCGGTGCGGGCATCGTATAGCCAGATGCCGACGGTGCCCCCCACGGCCAGGCGCGTGCCGTCCGGCGACCAGGCCACGGCGCGGACGTCTCCCTTGCCCAGCCTCACGAGGGCCCCTTCGGGCAGCCCCCAGCGAAGGTAATCCTGTGCGTGGGCGTACTGTGCAAACAAGACCGTCGTCAAAAGAAGAATGAGGCTCAAAATCGTGAGCTTTTTCATCTGTACCCCCCCGGACTAAGATTGACTGTGATTGACTATGATTACGAGGGATTAACTCTGATTAAACGGCATGGAGAGACTGTGACTGATGCGATTTTATTATGACCTGGAGCGAGTGACGGCGATATGTGGAGACCTGGTGAACATTGGTCTGCGGCATTGCTCGACCGTTCCCACTGTGGAACGTGTCAGATCAGCACTTGCCCCGGGCCGTAGTTTCTCACGTAGATGTACTGCGGCCAGACACTTAACGACATGGCTTCCAATATCACCTCCTTCCCGAATGTGAACAGGTCCGTGACCGGCGTTAACCA
Organism: Candidatus Latescibacterota bacterium; assembly: GCA_965237675.1. Taxonomy (GTDB): domain Bacteria; phylum Latescibacterota; class UBA2968; order UBA2968; genus JAAXHE01. The sequence goes on along the minus strand of OZ250150.1, from coordinate 4,897,853 downwards.
ATCTTGCGGCCGATCATTGTCCGCAAGTAGACATTCAACGGCCTGACGTCTAACGATATGGATTCCAATACCTCCTCCTTTCCAAACGCGGACCGGTCTGTGAACGCCCTAAACCCATTGTGAAGCCGATCGCCTGGCGCGATTTCTTTCAGAAAGGGCGTGTTGGCCTCATGAACCCTGGCCGAAGCTGCGCGCGAAGATGAGAAAGTCGCTGAATTCGACGGCGCCGTCACCGTCTAGGTCGAAGCGCGCGTCATACCCGGCATCGCTCTGGCGCAGCCCGACCTGCGCCGCGAATTGCAGAAAGTCGGGAAAGCCCACGGTCCCGTCGCCGTCGAAGTCCGCAGTAAGGGGTTGAGGTGCGACATATGGCGACATATCCCACAGTAGAATCGTACCGTCGTAACTGCCGCTGGCCAGGGTCATCCCGTCCGGCGAAAACGCCACCGACGTGAGAATCCACGTATGTCCAATCAGGGTGCCTTTTTCCTCCCACGTGGCGGCGTCCCACACCAGCATTTTGTTGTAGGGGCTGCCACTTACCAGCGTCCTGCCATCCGGCGAGAACGCCACCGACTCGACAAACCTGTCATGTCCTGTGAGGGTGTGTTTTTCCTGCCCTGTGGCCACGTCCCACACCCGCACCGTGCGGTCACGACTGGCGCTTGCCAGCGTCCTCCCATCCGGCGAAAACGCCACCGAATAAACCCCAGCGGAGTGTCCTGTGAGGGTGTGTTTTTCCTGCCCTGTGGCCACGTCCCACAACCGCACCGTTTTGTCGTAACTGCCGCTTGCCAGCGTCGATCCATCCGGCGAAAACGCCACCGACCTGACCCCATCGGTATGTCCCGTGAGGGTGTGTTTTTCCTGGCCTGTGGCCTCGTCCCACAACCGCACCGTTTTGTCGTAACTGCCGCTTGCCAGCGTCGATCCATCCGGCGAAAACACTACCGACTCGACAGTCCGCTCATGTCCTGTAAGGGCGCCTATTTCCTGCCCAGTGGCCGCGTCCCACAACCGCACATCACCACTGCCGGTGGCCAGGGTCTGACCATCCGGCGAAAACGCTACCGACCTGAGCCCACGAATATCTCCTGTGATTGTGCTTGTTTTCTGCCCCGTGTCCACGTCCCACAACCGTACCGTACTGTCATTATAGGCGCCTGCCACCGTCGTCCCATCCGGCGAAAACGCCACCTGCAGGACATAAGGCGTATGTCCTGTGATGGTGACTTTTTCCTGCCCAGTGTCCACGTCCCACACTCGCACCGTCTCGTCGTAACTGCCGGTGGCCAGGGTCTGACCATCCGGCGAGAACGCCACCGAATTGACACTCCCGCTATGTCCTGTGAGGGTGCTTTTTTCGTGCCCCGTGGCCACGTCCCACAACCGCACAGTACGGTCACGACTGGCGCTTGCCAGCGTCCTCCCATCCGGCGAAAACGCCACCGAATAGACCCTTTGGAGATGTCCTGTGAGGGTGTGTTTTTCCTGCCCGGTAGCCACGTCCCACAACCGCACCGTACTGTCCGAGCTGGCACTTGCCAGGGTCTGACCATCCGGCGAAAACGCCACCGACGTGACGGTCCGCGTATGTCCTGTCAGGATGTGTTTTTCCTGCACAGTGGCCACGTCCCACAACCGCACGGTACTGTCTTCACTGGCGCTTGCAAGCGTCGTCCCGTCCGGCGAAAACGCTACCGACCAGAGCCTGCGGGTATGTCCTTCCAGGGCGTGTTTTTCCTGCCCGGTGGCCACGTCCCACAACCTCACCTGATTCGTATAACCGACGCTTGCCACCGTCATCCCATCCGGCGAAAATGCCACCGACGTGACAGACCCGAAATGGGCTTTGATGGTGCTTATTTCCTTTCCCATAGCAACGTCCCACAACCGCAACGTACCGTCGTGACCGGCGCTTGCCAGCATCGTCCCATCCGGCGAATACACCACCAGATTGACTCTCCTCGTATGACCCGTGAGCAAGGAAACTTCGGCCCCGGTGAGGGGGTCGTAGAGCCAGATGCCGGCGGTGCCCCCCACGGCCAGACGCGTGCCGTCCGGCGACCAGGCCACGGCGCGCACGTCTCCCTTGCCCAGCCGCAAGAGGGCCCCTTCGGGTAGCCCCCAGCGAAGGTAATCCTGTGCGCGGCTGTCGTGTGCAAACAGGAATGAAGCAAAAAGAAGAATGAGGCTCGAAAACGTTAACTTGATCATCTGAATACCCCCCGGACTAAGATTGACTGTGATTAACTATGATTACGATGATGGACTGTGATTAAACCCAAATGGAGAGACTGTGATTGATGTGATTCTTGAAATGACCTGAGCGAGTGAAGGCGAAATGAAGAGACCTGGTGTACGTTGGTCGGCGGCATTGCTCGACCGCTCCCATTGCGCAACTTGCCGTTCAGCACTTGCCCCGGGCCGTAGTTTCTCACGTAGATGTACTGCGGTCCGACACTTAACGACATGGATTCCAATATCACCTCCTTTCCGAAGTCAGTTTGGTCCGTGAGAAACGCAAACCGCTTGCGCGGCCGATCGCCTGGCGCGACCTCTTTCTGGCAAGGCGCCGTCGCCTCATGCACTTTGACCGAAGCTGCGTGCAAAGATCACGAAATCGCTGAACCCGACGGTATCGTCGCCGTTCAGATCGAAGCGCGCGTCATACCCGGCATCGCTTTGGCTCAGCCCGACTTGCGCCGCGAATTGCAGAAAGTCTGGAAAACCCACGGTCCCGTCGCCGTCGAAGTCGGCAGCAAGGGTTGGAGGCGCGACATACGGCGATATATCCCACAACAGAATCGCGCCGTCGTAACTGCCGCTGGCAAGGGTCCTCCCGTCCGGTGAAAACACCACCGACTTGGCCCCACTTGGCAGGATGCCTTTCTCCTCTCCCGTGGCCACGTCCCACAACCGCACCGTACTGTCCGAGCCGCCGCTTGCCAGCGTCGTCCCATCCGGCGAAAACGCCACGGAGTCGACGAAGAAGGTATGTCCAGCGAGGGTGTGTCTCACCTGCCCGGTAGCCACGTCCCACAACAGCAACGTATTGTCCGGGCCGCCGCTTGCCAGCATCGTCCCATCCGGCGATAACGCCACCGGATTGACCCAGTGGGAATGTCCCGTCAGGGTGGATCTTATCTCTCCCGTGGTCACGTCCCACAACCGCACCGTATGGTCCCGACTTCCGCTTGCCAACGTCATCCCGTCAGGTGAAAACACCACCGAAGTGGCGACATCGGTATGTTCTGTGAGGGTGTGTCTTTCCCGGCCGCTTGCCACGTCCCACAACCGCACCGTATGGTCCCAACTCCCGCTGGCCAGGGTCGTCCCATCCGGCGAAAACGCCACCGATTGGACCCTATTCGTATGTTCCGTCAGGGTGATATTCTCCTGCGCCTCGGCCACGTCCCACAAACGTACCGTTTTGTCCCAACTGCCGCTTGCCAGCGTCGTCCCATCCGGTGAAAATGCCACGGAAGCAACAACAGTACTGGTATGTCCAGTGAGGGTGTGTCTTACCTGTGCCGTAGCGATGTCCCACAACAGCAACGTACGGTCATTACCGCCGCTGGCCAGGGTCGTCCCATCCGGCGAATACGCCACCGAATTGATCAAAGGCGAATGTCCGGTGAAGACGTTTTTTTCCTCGCCGGTGGCCGCGTCCCACAACCGCACCGCATCGTTTCTGCTGCCGCTTGCCAGCGTGGTCCCATCCGGCGAAAACACCACGGAGCCGACATTACCGGTATGTCCTGTGAGGGTGATTTTTTCCTGCCCTGTGGCCACGTCCCACAACCGTACCGTATCGTCACGACTGCCGCTTGCCAGCGTCAGCCCATCCGGTGAAAACACCACCGAGTTGACAGTTTCAGTATGTCCAATGAGGGTGTGTCTTTCCCGGCCGCTGGCCACGTTCCACAACCGTACCGTTTGGTCATTACCCCGACCTTGAGCTGCACTGGCCAGAGTCTGACCATCCGGAGAAAACACCAGCGGTGTAACAAAATCCGTATGGCCTTCGAGGGTTGCCTTTGCGTTGCCTGTGGCCACGTCCCACAACCGCACCGTATGGTCGTAACTGCCGCTTGCCAGCGTGGTCCCATCCGGCGAAAACGCCATCGAAATGACAAACCAGGTATGTCCTGTGAGGGTGTGTTTTTCCTGGCCTGTGGCCACGTCCCACAACCGCACCGTATGGTCGCTACTGCCGCTTGCCAGCGTGATCCCATCCGGCGAAAACGCCACTGGGCCGACCCCACGGGTATGTCCTGTAAGCGTGTGTTTTTCCTGCCCCGTGGCCACGTCCCACAACCGCACCGTATTGTCCGAACCGCTGCTTGCCAGCGTCATCCCGTCCGGTGAAATCACCACCGACTGAACCCTATCCGTATGTCCTGTGAGCATATGTTTTTCCTGCCCGGTTGCCACGTCCCACAACCGCACCGTATTGTCCGCACCGTTGCTTGCCAGGGTCGACCCATCCGGCGAAAACACCACCGGCCCGACTATGGACATCTGGCCCGTAATCAGGGAAACTTCGGCCCCGGTGCGCGGATCGTAGAGCCAGATGCCGAGGCTGCTGCCCACCGCCAGGCGCGTGCCGTCCGGCGACCAGACCACCGCGCGCACGTCTCCTTTGCCCAGACGCATGAGGGCCCCTTCGGGCAGTCCCCAGCGAGTGTAATCCTGTGCGAGGGAGTCCTGTGCAAGCAAGAAAGATGTCGAGAGAAGAATGAGGCCGAAAATCGTTGACCTTTTCATCTGAATGCCCTCCCTGTCTATGATAAACTTTGATTACGAGGGATTAACTATGATTTAACGGCCCGAAAAGACAGTGATTGATGTGAGTCTGTTGACGACCTGCACCGAGTGATGGATTCGTGGAGATAATTGGCGCGACCGGTTTCCGACACGGTTTGTTCGCTTCAGGAACCCCGGCCAAAGCTTTTTCGCAAGATGGACCAATCGGGATACCCGATATCCCCGTCGTTGTCCAGATCAAAGCGGGAGTCATATCCCGCATCTCCCCAGTTCAGCCCGAACTTCGCGGCGAATTGCAGAAAGTCGGTAAAGCCCACGGTCCCGTCGCCATCGAAATCGGCAGCAAGGGGTTGCAGCGCGGCACGTGACGAGACATCCCACAGCAGAATCGTACCGTCGCTACCGCCGCTTGCCAGCATCTTCCCGTCCGGCGAATACACAACCGACTGGACGGCGGAGGTATGCCCTGGAAGTCTGAGGGTGCCCGTCTCCAGCCCGGTTTCCACGTCCCACTGTCGCACCGCATTGTCGAAGCTGCGGCTTATCCCGTCCTGCGAATACGCAACCGACACGACCCAGGGGTTATTAAACCTACCCTGGTACTTTTCATTGACGAGGGTACTTTTTTCCTGCCCTGTGGCCACGTCCCACACCCGCACCGTGCCGTCGCGACTGCCGCTTGCCAGCAATGTCCCATCATGCGAGAATGCCACCGCCTCGACGTCGTACCTGTGTCCCGTAAGGATGCTTTTCTCCTCTCCGGTGGCCACGTCCCACAACCGCACCGTATCGTCCTGACTGCCACTTGCCAGCGTCAGACCATCGGGCGAAAACGCAACCGCATTGACCCTGAACGAATGTCCAGTGATCAGGGAAATTTCCGCGCCGGTGTGGGCATCGTAGAGCCAGATGCCGGCGGTGCCCCCCGCGGCCAGGCGCGTGCGGTCCGGCGACCAGGCCAAGTCGAGCACGTTTCCCTTGCCCAGACGCATGCGGGCTCCTTGGGGCAGATTCCAGCGATTATAATCCTGCGCGAGGCTGTCCTGGGCGATCAAGACGGCCGTCAACAGAATGAGGGTGCCAAATATCGTTCGCTTTTTCATTTGTAAATCCTCCCCGTGCAGCGATTAACTATGAATTAATCGCGTGATGAGACTCTGACTGATGTGACACTCTTTGTGACTTGAGGCGATTGATTTAGATATGGAGAGACGTTGTGTGTATTGATCGACGGCAACGTGCGACCCCTCCAATTGCGCGTCGTGTCATTTCGGCACCTGCCCCGAGCCATAGCTACTCACGTAAACATACCACGGTCTGACTTTTCTCGACGTTGATTCCAATATCACCTCCTTTCAGAATGCGATCAGATCCGTGGCCGGTATTAGCCACTTGTGCAGGAGATCATCGCGTTAAAATAGCCGTACGACGCCCAGAGGTTTATCAGCGTGGATGCCAGTTATCACCTCCTTTCCAGACGCGGCCAGATTGGTTGAACGACGGAATGTCAAAACAGAGGTCGGTCAAGGCTTTGACTCTCATGCGGAGAACCCGACCAATGGGATGGGTTCCCCGCCTTAATGCAGAACTTGCGCTACCTGTTTCCTACACCGTTTGTTCGCTTCAGTTACCCCGGCCAAAGCTTTTCCCGAAGATCCACCAATCGCGGGACCCGATTTCACCGTCCCCGTCCAGGTCGAAGCGCGCGTCATATCCCGCATCTCCCCAGCTCAGCCCGTACTTCGCGACGAATTGCAGAAAGTCGGAAAAGCCCACGGTTCCGTCGCCATCATAGTCGGCGGCAAGGGGTTGCAGCGCGTCACGTGACGAGACATCCCACAGCAGAATCGTACCGTCGTAACTGGCGCTTGCCAGCGTTCTGCGGTCCGGTGAAAACGCCACCGACCAGATCGGAGCTGTATGTCCTCTGAGGGCGCGTATATTCTGCCCGGTGGCCACGTCCCACAGCCATACCGCCCTGTACGGACTGCTGGTTGCCAGTGTCGTCCCATCGGGCGAAAACGCCACCGAGAAGAAATTCTCGCCACGTACTGTGAGGGTGTTTTTCTCCTGCCCTGTGGCCGCGTCCCACAACCGCAACGTACCCCGAGAATCGGAGCCTGCAAGCGTCGCCCCATCGGGCGAAAACGCCAACTCGTGGATCCAATAGGCATGTACTGTGAGCGTGTTTTTCTCTTGCCCTGTGGCTGGGTTCCACAACCGCACCGTGCTGTCTCCACCAGCGCTTGCGAGCGTCGATCCATCCGGCGAATACGCCACCGTCCCAACTCTATCAATATGTCCTACGAGGGTGTGTCTCTCCTTCCCTGTGGTCACGTTCCACAACCGCACCGTTTCGTCGTGACCGTCGGCGCTTGCCAGCGTGGTCCCATCCGGCGAGAACGCCACCGACTCTACAGGTGACGTATGTCCTGTGAGGGTGTGTTTCTCCTGTCCTGTGGCCGCGTCCCATAACCGCATCGGTCCGTCCCGGCCGCCGGCGGTTGCCAGCGTGGTCCCATCCGGCGAGAACGCCACCGACCCATGTCCTGCGAAAGTGCTTTTTACCTGTCCTGTGGCCACGTCCCACAACCGGATGCCGGGGTCGTTACCGCTGCTTGCAAGGGTCTGCCCGTCCGGCGAGAACGCCAGCGAGTTTACAGATTGTGTATGCCCTGTAAGGCGTAGGATGCTACTCTCCTGCCCCGTTTCCACGTCCCATGTCCGGACCGTATTGTCGTAACTGCGGCTTGCCAGCATCATCCCGTCCTGCGAAAACACCACGGAATACACCCGATGAGTATGTCCTGTGAGGGTGTGTTTCTCCTGCCCGGTGGCCACGTCCCACACCCGCACGGTACTGTCCCGACCGGCGCTTGCCAGCGTCAGACCATCGGGCGAAAAAGCCACCGAATACACCCGATGAGTATGTCCTTCGAGGGTGCTCTTTTCCTGCCCCGTTTCCAGGTCCCACAGCCGCACCGTACTGTCCAGACTTGCACTGGCAAGTGTCTTACCGTCGGGCGAAAACGCCACCGACCAGACCCGATGGGTGTGTCCGGTGAGCGTATGCTTTTCCTGTCCGGTGGCGATGTCCCACACCCGCACGGTACTGTCCCGATTGGCGCTTGCCAGCGTCAGACCATCGGCCGAAAACGCAACCGAATACACCCAGGGCTTATTCAGCAATCCCCGGTACTTTTCATTCAGGAGGGTATGTTTTTCCTGCCCGGTGGCCACGTCCCACACCCGCACCGTGCCGTCGCGACTGCCGCTTGCCAGCGTCGTTCCATCCTGCGAGAATGCCACCGCCTCGACGTCGTACCTATGTCCCGTGAGGATGCTCTTTTCCTGTCCCGTTTCCACGTCCCACAACCGCACCGTATCATCCCGACTGCCACTTGCCAGCGTCAGACCATCGGGTGAAAACGCAACCGCATTGACTCTGAACGAATGTCCTGTGATCAGGGAAATTTCCGCGCCGGTGTGGGCATCGTAGACCCAGATGCCGGCAGTGCCCCCCGCGGCCAGGAGCGTGCCGTCCGGCGACCAGGCCACGTCGAGCACGTTTCCTTTGCCCAGACGCATGCGGGCGCCTTCGGGCAGACTCCAGCGATTGTAGTCCTGCGCGTGGCTGTTCTGTACATACAGGCTAGCGGTCAAAATAAGAGTGAGGCTCAAAATCGCAGATCTTTTCATTTGTAAATCCTCCTCGTACAGCGATTAACTTATGATCACAGGGATTAACTGTGAATTAATCGCGTGATGAGACTGTGATTGATGTGACCCTTTTTTTGTGACTTGAAGCGAGTGATGTAGATATGAAGAGACGTTGTGTGCATTGATCGACGGCGACGTGGGACTGCTCCCATTGCGCGTCGTGTCATTTCGGCACTTGCCCCGAGCCATAGCTTCTCACGTAAACATACCGCGGCCTGACTTTTCTCGACGTTGATTCCAATATCACCTCCTTCACAGACGCGGTCAAATCGGGTGATCGATGGGGTGTTATAACAGATGTCCGTCAAGGCATCAACTCTCATCGCGGGAACCCGCCGTAGGGGGTGGATTCCCGGCCTTTTTTGGACTGGGCGCAACCTGTTTCCGACACCGTTCGTTCGCCTCAGGTACCCCGGCCGAAGCTTTTCCCGAAGATCCACCAATCGCGGGACCCGATTTCACCGTCCCCGTCCAGATCGAAGCGCGCGTCATATCCCGGATCTCCCCAGCGCAGCCCGTACTTCGCGACGAATTGCAGGTAATCGGAAAAGCCCACGACCCCGTCGCCGTCGAAGTCGGCAGCAAGAGGTTGCAACGCGTCACGTGAGGAGACATCCCATAGCAGAATCGTGCAGTCGTAGCTGGCGCTTGCCAGCGTCCTGCCGTCCGGCGAAAACGCTACCGACCAGATTGGATCGGTATGTCCTTTGAGGGCGCGTATGTTTCTCCCTGTGGCCACGTCCCACAGCCAAACCGCCTTGTACGGACTGCTGGTTGCCAGCGTCATGCCATCCGGCGAAAACGCCACCGAAAAGAAATTCTCTCCACGTACTGTGAGGGTGTGTTTCTCCTGCCCTGTGGCCACGTCCCACAACCGCACCGTTGCGTCCCGATAGCCGCCACCGCCTGCCACAGTTGTCCCATCCGGCGAAAACGCCACCGGACCGACCCCACGGGTATGTCCTGCGAAGGTGCGTATATGCTGCCCTGTGGCCACGTCCCACAACCGCACCGTACGATCGTTACTGCCGCTTGCCAGCATTGTCCCATCCGGCGAATACACGACCGAATTGGCAGACCACGTATGCCCTGTGAGGGTGAGGGTGCTTTGCTCCCGCCCCGTTTCCAAATCCCACTCCCGCACCGTCCACGCCCGCGCGGAGGTGTCGAAACTGCGGGTTGCCAGCGTCACCCCATCCTGCGAATACACAACCGATCGGACGCCGGACGTATGTCCTATGAGGGTACTCTTCTCCTGCCCTGTGTCCACGTCCCACACCCGCACGGTACTGTCCCGGCTGGCGCTTGCCAGCGTCAACCCATCGGGAGAAAACGCCACCGAATACACCCAATGGGTATGTTCATCCAGGGTGCTCTTTTCCCGTCCCGTTTCCACGTCCCACACCCGCACCGTAGAGTCGTTTCCGGCGCTGGCCAGTGTCAGACCATCCGGCGAGAATGCCACCGCCCTGACCCATGGATTAATCAACCTATCCGGGTACTTTTCATTGATAAGCCTGTGTTTTTGCTGGCCTGTGGCCACGTCCCACACCCGTGCCGTCGCGACTGCCGCTTGCCAGCATTGTCCCATCCGGCGAAAATGCCACCGCCTCGACGTCGTACCTGTGTCCCGTGAGGATGCTTTTTTCCTCTCCGGTGGCCACGTCCCACAACCGCACCGTATGGTCCCGACTGCCGCTTGCCAGCGTCAGACCATCGGGTGAAAATGCAACCGCATTGACTCTGAAGGAATGTCCGGTGATCAGGGAAACTTCCGCTCCGGTGCTGGCATCGTAGACCCAGATGCCGACGGTGCCCCCGACGGCCAGGCGCGTGCGATCCGGCGACCAGGCCACGTCCCACACGTATCCTTTGCCCAGACGCATAATGGCGCCTTCGGGCAAGCGCCAGCGATTGTACTCCTGTGCGCGGCTGTCCTGGGCGAACAAGACAGCCGTCAAAACAAAAATCACGCTCGAAATCGTAGACCTTTTCATCTGAATGCCCTCCCTGACTGCGATAAACTCCGATTAAACAGCATGGAGAGACTTTGTGGACGTCGTTAGGCGGCATTGCTCTCCCGCTTAGCCCTGGTGTCCCTCTTCTTGCACTCCAACTGCTTCCGCATCGTGTTTCCCCAACGGTAACAAAATCGGCAAGTGGGAGGCACCGACCGTGCGCCGCCTCATCCACCCTGGCCGAAGCTGCGTGCGAAGATAACGAAATCGCTGAACCCGACGGTACCGTCGTCGTCCAGATCGAATCGGGTATCAAACCCCACATTCCCCTGGCTTTGCCCGAACTGCGCCGCGAACTGCAGAAAGTCGGGAAAAGCCACGGTTCCGTCGCCATCGAAGTCCGTAACAAGGGGTTGAGGTGCGACATACTGAGACACATCCCACAGCAGAATCGTGCCGTCGTTACTGCCGCTTGCAAGGGTCGTCCCGTCCGGCGAAAACGCCACCGAATAGACAATATCGGTATGTCCAGCGAGGACGCCTATTTCCTGCCCCGCGGCCACGCCCCACACCCGAACTGTACCGTCGTCGCTACCGCTTGCAAGGGTCGTCCCATCTGGCGAAAACGCCACGGATCGGACAAATAACTTATGTCCTTCCAGGCTGCTTATCTCCTGCCCGGTGGCCACGTCCCACACCCGAACCGTACGGTCAGAACTGGCGCTTGCCAGCGTTGTCCCATCCAGCGTAAACGACAGTGACCAGACCGGACGGGTATGTCCCGTGAGGATGTCTATCTGCTGGCCGGTGGCCACGTCCCACAGCAGAACGGCACCGTCCCAACTGCCACTTGCCAGCATCTTCCCATCCGGAGAAAACGCCACCGACAAGACCCATTGGGTATGTCCCGTAAGGGTTTGTTCTTCCTCCCCCGTAGCTACGTCCCAAATCCGCACCGTACGATCATCGCCGCCACTGGCCAAGAACTGACCGTCCGGAGAAAACACGATCGAATAGACGCGGCCGGTGTCTCCAGTGAGGATGTGTTTTTCTTGCCCCGTGGCGACGTCCCAGACCCGCACCGTACGATCATCGCCGCCACTGGCCAGGGACTGACCATCCGGAGAATACGCCACCGACCTGACGCGATTCTTATGTCCTGAAAGGGTGCTCTTCTCCTGTCCGGTTTCCACGTTCCACAACCGCACCGTACGGCTGATGCCGCTTGCCAGCGTCGCCCCATCCGGCGAAAACGCAACAGAATTGACCAGCGACGTATATCCTGTGAGGGTGTGCTTTTCCTGCCTGGTGGCCACGTCCCACACACGCACCGTACTGTCGTAACTGCCGGTTGCGAGCGTCGTCCCGTCCGGCGAAAACGCCACCGAGATGACCGAACCGGTATGTCCTTCCAGGATGCCCTTCTCCCGTCCTGCCGCCACGTCCCACAGCCGCACCGTATCGTCGCCGCAGCCGCTTGCCAGCGTCATGCCGTCAGGCGAGAACGTCACCGAATAGACCGTCCCGGTACCTCCCGTGAGGATGTGTTTTTCCTGTCCGGTGGCCACGTCCCACACCCGTACCGTACTGTCCTGACTGGCGCTTGCCAGCGTCAGGCCATCCGGCGAAAACACCACCGAATTGACCCGATTCGTGTGTTCTGTGAGGATGTGTTTTTCCTGTCCGGTGGCCACGTCCCACATCCGCACCGTACTGTCGTAACCCGCGCTTGCCAGCGTCAGACCATCCGGAGAAAACACCACCGAACGGACAGCCCTCGTATGTCCCCCCAGGCTGCTTTTCTCCTGCCCGGTGGCCACGTCCCACACCCGCACCTTATCGTCGTAACTGTCGCTTGCCAGCGTCGTTCCATCCGGCGAAAACGCCACCGTTTCGACAGACCGCGGATGTGCTCTGATATTGCCTTTTTCCTGCCCGGTGGCCACGTCCCACAATCGCAACGTTCCGTCGCGACCTGCACTTGCCAGTGTGGTCCCGTCCGGCGAAAACACCATCGAATTGAGTCTTCCCGTATGACCCGTGATCAGGGAAATTTCGGCGCCGGTGTCGGCATCGTAGAGCCAGATGCCGGGGCTCGTGCCAACCGCCAGGCGCGTTCCGTCCGGCGACCAGGCCACGTCGCGCACGTATCCTTTGCCCAGACGCATCGTGGCGCGTTCAGGCAGGCTCCAGCGATTGTAGTCCTGTGCGTGGATTTCATCCGAAAATAAGACGGTGGTAAATACAAAAGTGAGGCTCAGAATTGTAGATCTTTTCATCTGGATACCCTCCCAGACCAGGAATGACTGTGACTGAACGTATTGACATCAATCAAACCGCACTGCCATACCCGGGACTGTAGTTCTCGCATTTAACGGCATCAGCCGGCGGAATCGAGCGCAAGACACGCCGCTCGGCCGTACCCGGAACGTAACGCCCGTGATTATGTTGTACTACTGGGAAATTGAAGCGGAAGACACGTCGCCGAACCACACCCCGAACAGTGGCTCACGTGATTCCCGTACCTGGCCGGGCATCAGGCGCAGGGCGCGCCGCTCGGCCACACACACGGACTGCGAATCACATATTACAGGGGACAGACTGTGGTGAAGGCGCAGGGCGCGCCGACCCACCACACCCGGGACTGTGGAAAACGTATGGTACCAATGATTAACTGTGATTTACGCTCAAGGCACACTATGCAGCCACACCCCGGGCGTCGATTCACGAGAGCAGCGTGAATGACCGGAATCGTGGCGCAAGGCGCGCCGCCCATTCACACTCAGCCCCGGGATTCACGTGGTTACGGAGTGGAACGTTTGATTAAACGTATGAAGAGACTGTGCTTGATGGAATTCAGGAATTGACCTGGAGGGTGATGGCGATATGTAGAGACCTTGTGAAGATATTTCAGATATATCGCTCGATCACTTGCACAGCGCAAGGTTCATTGCAGCAACTTGCCCCGAGTCACAGTTTCTCACGTAGATGTACAGCGGCAATACGTTTAGCGACGTGGATCCGAATATCACCACCTTTCTAACGCGAACACGCAGTAGACCGGCGTTAACGAACTGTACAACCGGTCATCGCATTGAAGTAGACGTACGACTGCCAGACGTTTATCAGTGTTGATTTCAGTTATCACCTCCTTCTCAGGGGCCGTCTTATCAGGAGATCGATAGAATGTCAATACAGATATCCGCCAACGGTACCATTGGCGAGCCGCGATCACGCACGAGCGGCGGGTTCCCGGCAATCATGCAGACCTTGAGCGACCAGTTTCTGCCATGGTGCTTTCGTGTCATCCACCCAGGCCGAAGCTGCGTGCGAAGATCACAAAATCGCTGAATCCGACAGTACCGTCTCCGTCCAGATCGAATCGCGCGTCAAATCCGGCATCACCCTGGGTCTGACCGAACTGCGGCGCGAACCGCAGAAAGTCGGGAAAACCCACGATCCCGTCACCGTCGAAATCTGCGGCAAGCGTGGGATGTGCGACATACGGCGACACATCCCACAGCAGAATCGTGCCGTCGTAACTGCCGCTGGCCAGCGTCCTCCCATCCGGCGAAAACGCCACCGTCACGAGATACCACGTATGTCCTGTCAGGGCGCCTTTTTCCTGCCAGGTGTCCACGTCCCACAGCAGCATCCTGTTGTAGGGGCTGCCGCTTACCAGCGTCCTACCATCCGGCGAAAACGCCACCGACTCGACAGTCCGTATATGTCCTGTGAGGGTCCTTTCTTCCTGCCCGGTGGCCGCGTCCCACAACCGCACCGTACGGTCACGACCGGCGCTGGCCACCGTCGTCCCATCCGGCGAGAACGCCACCGAATAGACCCCGGCGGTATGTCCTGTGAGGGTGTGTTTTTCCTGCCCTGTGGCCGCGTCCCACAACCGCACCATATGGTCGTAACTGCCGCTTACCAGCGTCGTCCCATCCGGCGAAAACGCCACCGACCTGACCCCAGCGGAATGTCCTGTGAGGGTGTGTTTTTCCTGCCCTGTGGCCACGTCCCACAACCGCATCGTACTGTCACGACTGGCGCTTGCCAGCATTGTCCCATCCTGCGAAAACGTGACCGACAAGACCCAATTGGTATGTCCTTCCAGGGTGCTTTTCTCCTGCCCTGTGGCCACGTCCCACAACCGCACCGGACCTTCATAACCAGCGCTTGCCACCGTCATCCCATCCGGCGAAAACGCCACCGAAGTGACGGACCCGAAATGGGCTTTGATGGTGCTCCTTTCCTGTCCTGTGGCCACGTCCCACAACCGCAACGTACCGTCGTGACCGGCGCTTGCCAGCATCGTCCCATCCGTCGAATATACCATTGAATTGACTCTTCTCGTATGGCCCGTGATCAGTGAAACTTCGGCCCCGGTGAGGGGGTCGTAGAGCCAGATGCCGGCGGTGCCCCCCACGGCCAGGCGCGAGCCGTCCGGCGACCAGACCACGGCGCGAACGTCTCCCTTGCCCAGCCGCAATAGGGCCCCTTCGGGCAAGCGCCAGCGATTGTAGTCCTGCGCGTGGGCGAACTGTGCACACAAGACAGCTGTAGAAAGAAGAATGAGGCTCGAAACCGTTGACCCTTTCATCTGAATCCCCCCGGACTAGGATTAACTGTGATTACAGGGATGAACTGTGATTAAGAACGCAGGGCGCACTTCCCCGCCACCGCCCCGGACTGTGATTAACTATGATTGCAGGGATTAGCGGTGACTATACCGAAAGGCACGCCGGCCAACCACACCCGGACTGTGATTAACTATGATTGCAGGGATTGACCGTGATTAAACCGCAAAGCGCGCCGGCCAACCACACCCGGACTGTGATTCATATGATTACAGTGTTTAACTGGGAGATTAAAGCGGAAGGCACGTCGCACAACCACACCCCGGACTGCGGTTCACGTGATTACCGTGACTGACTGAGACTAAGGCGCAGGGCGCGCCGCCCAGCCATACCACGGACTGTGATTCACGTGATTACGGGGTGAATTACTGTGAAGATTCTGTAGGAAGAGACTGTGCTTGATGGGACCTGGCAGCCCATCGAAAATGCCCATCCGGTCGTGCGACCGGCTCTTGTAGCCGAGTTACTTTGTCGCGCTCCCTCGCCGAATCCACCGATTCGGCTCGGACGCACGCCTTGTCTTCGGTCACATTGGCAAGTGTTCCGTCCCGGAAATAGATTGCCGAAATTCGGCCGCCTAGTCGCCCGGCTGGCATCCTTCGACAGGCTCAGCACAAACAGCGCAAGCAACGGAGCGAGACGGCGTGAATCGCCGGATGAACGGTGACGATGTTCCGGGACGGGACACTGAGTCCCGCCTGCAGAGCAACTTTATCAACGGACTGTTGGGGATTGATCTGGAGGGTGTGATGGCGAAATGACGAAACCAGATGTACGGTTTCCGGCGGCCTCGCTTGATCACTCACACAGCGCAACGTATCAATTCAGCACTTGTCCCGAACTACAGTTTCTCATGTACATCTACAGCGGCAAAACGTTTGGCGACGTGGATTCCGGTATCACCTCCTTTTCAAACGCTAACGGGTTTGAGAATGGCGTCAACCACAGGCTAAGCGGATCCCCTCTTGCGGCCTCATTCAGGGCCTGGCGCCTTCGCGTGACCACGGGTGGCGTTGGGGCTCCTGGCTGCACCTGGAAGATCGGCGACGCCGGTTCTATTTACGGAAGATGTATACTAATACGTAACTTTAGTGGTAGTTTAATCCATGGCTCGCGTTATGTCAATAATTAAATCGACTCGTAGAGAGTCCGGATTTTCGGGCGGTGTTCACGAACTGTCGCCCCCGCCCGTCAGGTCGGCATGCGCGAAGTGCCAGTCTTCAACGTGATTGAGGACGACGGCGGAGGTCAGGCTGCCGTCGTTTTCCAGGCCGAGTGTATTGTGAATATCCACGATTTTTTCATTTGAATGGATTCGGGTTCGCACGAATGTGTTCCATTCGTCGACGGGGCCGGGGTCGACACATCCGTCGTTCTGTCGCAGAATCCAGGCTTCGAAGTCAAGATATGAGGGCGCGTTTTCCCGGACGAAACAAACGGCGTCATGCGGCTGGATGTTGACAGCGCGCAGCGCCAGGGGATCCAGGCCGTTATCGGTCATGTCGGGATAGTCGGGATGAAGCAGATTTCGGGCTCTGAGCAGTATCTTCAGCCAGGTACGCGGGAGTTGGCAGACGTTGAGTGGTCCGTAGTCCAGGCTGGAGACGAGGGGTACCACACGACCGCCCAGGGTTGCGAATCCCCCCATCACGTCCCGCCTGTAGAAAAGCGACCAGTCCTGGAGGCTGTTGAGGATCACGGCTGAAGTGATCGTACCGTCGTTGGGAATGCCGATGTCACTCGTGGTTTCCTGCAGCTTATCGGGCCGGGTGTGAACGCGCGTGCGCACGGATTCATTCCAGGTATCGATTGCCCTTCGATCGAGCTTTCCGTGGTTTTGTCTGAGGACCCAGGCTTCGAACTGGAGGTAGCCGGGCATATTCTCACGCAAATACGCCAGGGTCGTCTCTCTGTCCAGGTTCAGCACTTCCAGGACGGATTTGTCCAGGCCTTCGCTGACGTCGGGGTATTCTTCGTCGAGCAGGCCCGCGTTCCGAAGCAGGACTTTCCACCAGGTCCTGGGAAGATGGCAGACTTCAAGCGGTCCGTAGCAAAGGCTGCTGAGTAAGGGAATCATACGGGCGTTCTCCGTTAAAAGGGTTCAAAGGTGCCGCACAAAGCGTCGGCAATGGATATCGGCATGGGCCGGAACGGTCAGCGGCCATCCCGACTATCGATTTCCATCATCCCCAGTGCCGTCGCCGTCCGGATGACGAAGTCTCTCTCCTCGCGGGTAAGCGGACGTTGCGGGAGGCGGGGGTCGCCGCAGTCGATGCCGAGTTTCTCGGATAGCAGGGCCTTCATGGACGCGATATATCCGGCTCGGTTGAAGATCGTATAGAGCTCTGCGGCCCGTTCCTGTTCCGCTTCGGCAGACTTAATGTCGCCGGCGTGGTACGCCGACCAGATATTAACCCACACATCCGGAGACAGTGAAAGGGGGCCGTCCACGCAGCCTGATGCGCCAATGGTGAGCGCGGGGAGGAGCAGCGCGGCGCTGCCGATGAGGCACGAAAGGCCCATCCTGGTGAAGTGGCGCGTGTTCGCGAATGCCGGAGCGGAATGTTTCAGTCCGGCGAGTTGCGGTACGTGCTCCCGGATCTTCTCGGCCAATTCGAGGGTGATCTCTACACCCGTGGCGCCTGGAAGGTTATAGATGAACAGGGGAAGGTCTGCCGCTGCGCCGATGACCCGGTAGTGTTCGGCGATTTCGTCCGGTCCGGTCCGATAGAAGAAGGGAGGTACGGCGCAGATGGCATCAACCCCGGCCTTTGCGGCGTTCTCGGCCATTCTGGCGGCACGTACGGTGGTGGCCGCCCCCACGTGCATGATGATTCTGGCGCGGTCGGCGGCCTGGTCGGCGGCGGCTTCGGCAATGCGGGCATTTTCTTCGTCTTCCAGCAGAACGCTTTCACCGGCGCCGCCGGCAACCCAGAAACCGTGGGCGCCCGATTTTATATTGTATTCCACGAGCCGACGGAAGGCATCTTCGTTAAAGTCGCCTTGACGCGTCATCGGTGTGATCAGCGCGGGGTAGATGCCGCGAAATTCGTTCATTTGATGTTTCTCCGTTAAATCCAATAGGCGGGAATCCGCGCGCCACGCGTGCAAACGGACCTATTCGGATCTGGCAAGACCGGCCTGGGCCTGAACATCCCGGGCGAGGCTTTTGTCGACGACCGGTTCTCCCTTCCGAACGCGCCTGATGTGGCCGCCAGCCTCACCTCTTGCCGCGAATGAGACGAAAGTCTCCTCATCGGTTCCGCTGAAGCTGAGTTCGACTTGAGCCCCTTTCACGGTGACGTTTGCGTCGCTCATCGCGCAGAGCGATTGATCGCCGACCTGTATGAGGTGCAGGAAGAGATCCTCTTTCCGGGCCGCGCCCGGTCTGATTTCCATGCGCCAGCGGCCCATAAACTCGGGAACCTCTTCGTAGTGCATCCTTCCGATCGGATATTTGTTCTCAACGATGAGCTTCGAAGGACCGGCGTCGATCGCATAGTTGACGCCGTCGGCGAGGAACTCCTTACCGGGTCCGCCAACCCTGTCGAGAACGGCGTCTTCGGGTAAGAGTGTCCGGACGAAAATGCGTCCCCGGTCCTGATCCGACCTCCATGTGCGGTCCTCAACCCAGGGTTCGTTGGCATGGTGCATGAGCCAGGTTTTGGCGTAGTCGGGGCTGGTTGCTGCGACTCTGTCGAACACGACGAAATGATCCGGCGGCACGAAAATGAACTGGCGGACCATGAAGGCGCATTTTTCGGCATTGTAGACTGGGGTGGCGTCAGCGGCGACGTAGGTGAAGTGGGGGTTGGTTTCGAAGGCGATAATGTCTGAGCCGATGGTTTTATTCTGGCCGCCGGCCTGCCCGTAGACCTCGCCGTTCCAGTAAGGCGATGGCGCCTCGCCGGGCATCTTGATCAATATACAATTGTGGGCGACGGTCTGCGCGTAGTAGTTCTGCAGGTTGTCGGTGTTGCCCATGCGGGTGCCGCTGTCAAGGGCAAGGAAGCCCTTCTTGTAGATGGTGAAGTGCGTGGCGTCGTAGTGGCGGTGGCTTCTCAGGCTCCCGCCGCCGCAAAACAGGGCATACGTATCGTCGTCGCCGGAGCCGGAACGCATGAATATCTGACCCAGGTTTTCGAAGTGGCGCGCGGGCGGCAGGACGTCCGGGCCCGCAGCCTGCGGCGCGCTGTCGAGTCCGTCGAGCAGAAACGGGTAGATGGGCCACTTGTCCAGCGGAAAGCCGCCGCCGGCCATGTTCCGGATATATCGCGCCAGTCCGGCCCACTCGGGATGGGATTGACCGAAAAAGTGCATAATGTGGGACATATGGGTGTACATCCAGTTTGTCCGCATGCTGTTGTCCGTATGCGTGTTGTCGCCATAACCGAACTCGAGGTCGCCAGGAAGCCAGTTCCAGATAACGTAGTTGGGAAACATCCGGATGTGCGGCCAGTTCGCGGAAATGTCTTCGCCGGTTGCCGATCGGAACGTATGGATGAAGTTCCATTGCGCGAGCGGGTATTCGCCGAACGCGTACCCGAGCGTGGGCGAGGCTTCGCCGCCGTCGTCGCCGCACGCGGACGCGCGGTGAACCAGCAGCTTTACGTGGTCGTCGTAGCCCCGTTCGAGAAAACGGTCCGCCCGGCTATCGTCGATACCTTCCCCGTGGAGCAGGAGCCCCGCGAACCAGGCCAGGCTGGGCGCGCCGTAGAATCCGCTGCGGTGGTCGGAACCGTTGCGGCGACGGATGCCGGGCTTATGAAGGGCTTCGTCCACGTGGTCGAGCAGGCGGAGGGCAATCACGCGGCGGTCTTCCGCGGATAATTCATTCCAGATCCAGTCCAGGGCAACCAGGCAGGCGGCGCGACTGGCGGCGTACCAGTTGACGGATTCGTTCTCGGCGTAACAGGCGTGGTAGTATTCAGCGCTTGCGTGCAGTTCCGATGTGAGTCGGGCCAGGCGTGCGGCGGTGGGTTCCACGAGATAGACGATGGCCGAGCCCATCATCCGATGGCCCCAATCGCGCACTTCCGTGCCGTCGGGCATCGGTGGCGGCCGGTTGACAACGGCCCATTCGAGGTCGGGTGGAGACGCCTCGGCGAACGACTTGACCTCGAGGTAGTGGTCGTTGCAGACGCTCAACGCGCGGGCGCGGATCGCCGGCAACGTATCGCCGTTAAGGAACAGCCGGGGGTGGTCGGGGCGTATCCGGTTTTTCCAATGGGGATTGCCTTTCACGTCGGGTTCCGTTCTTGAGAGTACGGTGCGTGTGACCCAACCTATATAGTACCAAGCCAGAGTTCGTGGCGTTGGGAGAACAGGATACCGTTGCCGATCGCGGCCAGAATCGGCGTCTCGCCAGGGACCGCGGTGTGGGCAATGGCGAGCGCTTCGGTTTGGGGATCGAGGCGAACTATGCGGTTTCCGTGGGTGAAGTAGAGGTTGCCGTCCGCTCCGGTTACCATGGGCCGGTTGTGCGGTCTGCCGCCGGTGAGCGAGGTGTTGGGCGTGCGGAAGGCGCGGTCCGCAAGGCGGCAGACGAAAAAGCGGTTGCCGCCTGCGTGGTCGTCGGTCCAGAAAAAGACACGGTCCGTGCTGTATCCCATTGTAACGAGGCTGCGGGCGCCCTCGATTTCCTGTTCGAACAGAACGCTTTCGCATTCGGGATCGAAAATCAGAAAACAGGCGTCGCCTTCGGCGGGCCGGATAAAGCCGTCGGCAATGATGCTGGTGCCGAGATACACGTGTTCGGGGCCGACGGCCAGGCCCAGAATGGAATGGTCCGGGACCAGGTGGCGGTAAGATCTCTGACTGTTGTCGGCAGGATCGACAACGGTAAGCGCGCCGCCCCGGGACCCATACTCCGGCATGGATCCGATGTAGAGTCTTTCTCCCGGTCCGTTGAGAATGCCGGTGACGGGGCGGTACTGTTCGTCTCCCACTGGTCCGAGATTCCGGGGGTTGTCGCCGGCGTCGGGGCCTGGGCGCCAGGGTCGATTCGGATTGTATACGGTTAGGACGTTGTGGGTGTAGGAGATACTGTAGATGTTGCCGCAGGCTTCGGCGCTGCCGTAGATTTCGCCGGATCCGTTGTACGTCAGGCCCAATATATCCTCCCGTCCTGATTTCGGATCCACGCGTGAGAGGGAAAGGCCCAGATGGGCCGAGCAGTATATATCTCCGGAAGAGGCCTGCAGGATGGAGAAGATGCCGATAGGGGGGTTTTCGATCTCGGTCCGGTGGAGGTCGATTTCGGCGGTCCGGATGTCGCAGATGCCGTAATACTGGGAATGGCCGGCGAAGATAGCCCGATTCTCGTCCAGAAAGTGGTAGTGGCCCCGGCTGGGAACGCCATGGATACGGCAGGCCAGTTCGGCGGTTTCCGTTTCCAGGTCAATGGCGTAAATGTAGCCGTCGTCCACGCTCATATAAACGCGTCCGCCCGGCGAGGCCATGAGGTTTCGTCCGGAGGTAACCACGGTCGTGACAACGAAGGAACCGAGAAAGCTGAGGTCGAGCGCGGAGAAACGACAGACTTCAATGCCGCCTTCGGGATGCCCGAGGGTGGCCAGGAACTGATCGCCAATGCGCAGGAAGCCGCTGTAAGCGTCCGGCCGACCGGTAAGGTGGGACGGTGACACCACGTTAACTTCGTCGGTGCGCGGGTCGAGGGCGTAGACGCCGTGCTGAAGGCCGTTCAGAATGCCGATGTGTCCGCCGTCGGTGAGACAGGCGGCGAAAAGCTGGTGGTTTCTCTCCTCGACCGCGACTTCCCCGTATTCGCCGGTGTCCCGGTCGTAGGCCACACAGTCGCCGGAGGGAAAGCCGGGCATGTACAGCCGTCCGTCCGGTCCTTCGACGACGTCCGTGAGGTGGGAGTTTTTCGTTGCCGGGTTATGGGGCGGGACGTCTTCGTAGGACTCGGTGACCGGGTTGAAACAGGCGAGTTGCCCCGGTCCGTTCATGCCGAACCAGATTTTGTTGTCGGACAGAAGACGGACCTTCCAGGTCCCGCGGCCGTCCGGCTGGGCGAATGACGCGTATTCGTGGCGTTCGAAGTCGGTGCGTACCAGGGCGGGCGGACGCCCCGGAACCGCGGAGAACATGGATTGGTAAAGCACACGGCGGCCCAGTTTGGGGTCGAAGATGAGTTCCCCCGGGGAATTGGAGGGCGCCAGGAAAGGGACGTCGCAGATTTTGGAAGCGTTCATTCCAAAGTTCCTTCCATTCGAGCGCTGACGGAGGCCTGGATATATCCTGGAATCGGTCCTGGCCGGTAACCGCGTCCCGTAGCGGGACGGCTGGCTTAGGTTTGTGTCCGATGCGTACGATCATGAAACCTGAAAACTGCGGCCGTCCACGCGAATCTCGCACCCCCGTTCGTGCAAAGTCACGTTGGGCCGGGTATCGCCTTTCGCGAATATCCACCAGACGAAAGGCGCGGATGAATCGGCGCTCGCGCGAAGCGTGAGATGGCCCCTGGAACCGGGGAGCCGGTCTACATTTTCGTCTGTGATCCGGGCCTGCGGCGAGCCAAGCCAGAGGGTAAGGTCGGGCGCGTAGATCCGGGCCATGTCGTCCTCCACCCACCAGGCGGCGTCGGGGTGCCCGTGCCAGTGATAGGTGATAGACTCGACGGAGGCGCCTCGCACGCGGTCGGCGAGGACAACCAGGTTTTTTTCCGAAAGCCATAGCGTTCGAACGACCCGTTTCAACGCCAGCCTGGCGGGATAACACCCGGTCAGGTCCAGTTCGGCCATATGCGTGGTTCCGTCGCATTGCCGCAGGGCGATCGGGCGATCCGCCGGCTTCCCTGTCTGTGCCATACCATTGATGACCGGCGCATTGTGTGCCGTGAGCCCCAGGGTGAATTCACGTTCCCTTTTCTTCATATACTGTTGATAGCCGGGGTCGGATATCGGCCAGCGGCCTCCGGCGCCGACGACGATGGAGCCGTTGTCGTTGTGGACGTGGCTCATCTTCGAGTTGCTTGCCGCCATGGCCGCCGCCAGGTCGTCCGGCTCCCATCCGCTCCTGAGCACGACCGCATAGTGCGCATCGATAGCTCCGGCTTCCGGCGGCTCACATTTAAGATCTTCGGCTACCTCGTGGAGCGCACCCAGGGCGTCGGCGCGCAACCAGGGCGGGCGGCAGCGTTTCAGGTACCAGCCCATACGGGGCGAGGGCCCGTATGGGTAAAGTTTGGCGTGGCAGGAGACGTGGAACGGCATCTCCCGGGGTTCCGCGTCGCTTAACTGGGCTACATTTGCGATGTTGCCGGGAGCTCCGAGCGCGATGGACTCATCCAGGACGTCGCCGAAGCGCGGATGGTCCATAAGGGCCGTCCGTCTGGTCCCGGAAAGTGTCCCCAGCCAATCGGCGGCGAAGTCCAGGGTGTACCCGTCGTAACCGATCCCCTCCGAATGACCGGTTTCGCGCAGGTCCAGGATCGCGCCAAGGAGCGCCTCCAGCCTGCGGTTCAACGATTCAGCGGCGGGATGTGAAACGCAGTTGGCGGCCAGGGCGAGGCCGACCGTGCCGATAAACGGGATGTTGTGGAGCACGGTGTGGGGTTCGTCCAGGGCGAGGATATCGTCCTTGCTCTCAAACGCGCCGTGCCTGGCGTCGGACAGCGGGAGCGTGTCTTCAATGTGGCGGTGAAACGCCCGTTCGATCTTCCCCGGCAGGCTCCGGGGCAGCCAGTCCCACCGGGTGCAGGCCAGCCACAGGATGCGCAGTGCGTGACCCGAACTCAGGTCGGGCATCGGAAACTGGCGGTAGCACGGCCATTCGGCCAGGGCGTCCAGGTCGGAAACGGCCAACCGGCGCGCCTGTTCGTCGCGGAACCAGGACCCCGCCCAACCGAGGCTGAGGATTCGCTCTTCCAGGCTCCAGGTCATCCAAATGGACCATGGATACGCAGCGATGCCGGGGATCGGCAGTCCGGGCAGATCGATCTTGCGGACCGGAAGGGGGTAGGCGATTTTCCGCCGAATCCTGTAATAGTCGGCAATCAGATGGGTCTGGGGCTTGTAACCATCGGCGCGCCGCCGAATCTCGGTTTCGATTTGGTCCCGTTGCATCGACACTCCACTTTAACGATCGTAGATTTCCGGCCCCCAGTCGATTTCCTGATGCTCCTGCTTCAGGATCACGGCCTTGTGAGCTGGCGCGTTGTTCATCAGAACGACGCCGGGACCGACCATGGCGCCAGGGCCGACAATACGGCCGGGCATGAGGATGGTTCCCACACCGGTGCGCGCGTAGTCGCCGAAGAGGGCGCCGGAGAAACCGGGCGCCGGATGACGGATACCCTTCACTTCCACCTGCGTGGGTCCATCGTCGAATCGGAGCGTGCCCACCTGGGTGCCGGCGCCGAATTCCGCACCTTCCCCGTAGATACCGGCAATTTGCATCTGGTGTGTGATCCGGCCACCCGCCAGAATGACGCCACTGAATTCTCCGAGAAAGGTGATGTGGTTGTCGCGGTCGACGAAACCGGAGACCTTCGCGAAGGGCCCAATCCGGCACTCGTCTCCGATGACAGTGCCCGACGCGATCTGGGAGCCTTCGAAAACATGCGTGTTTCTGCCGATCCAGACCGGTCCGCTGATACGGGCTCCGGCTGAGATTGTCGCGCCATCGTCGACAAACACCGGACCGTCGATATGCGCGTTGGGATCGACCCGCGCGGTGTCGGCTATCTGAGAGTCCTGCAGGCCACCGGCCATTTCACGCAAGGCCAGACGACAGCCAGCCAGGGGTTCCCAGGGCATGTCCATGTCGAAACAGGCGCCGTCCGTGCGGACGGCGGCGGCGGGCCGGCCTTCCCGGAACATGAGCGGCAGGGCATCGGCGATTTCGTGGCCCTCGGGCGGTGTGACACCGTTTTGTACATTCGTTACAAAATCGGACGTACTGGCCAGGTCCTGAAGCGCGTCGTTCCTGAATATGAAAAGGCCTGACAGCGCCGTGCCCGTGGATGACCGGGGCTTCCACGTGTAGTTGACGATGTTTTCGCGGCCATCGGTTTCCACGCGAATGCGCCGGTTGAGCTGCTCGCTATGGTGTACCGCGGCAACGGAGCGGTCGGAGAATGCACCCAGGAGTTGTGAAAGGACTATCGTTTCGAAGAAGAGGTCGCCGTATATGACCAGAAAGTCGTCGTTGCCGATAAAGGCGTCTGCGGCGCAGACGGCGTGGGCCGTGCCGAGTTGCTCCGACTGTTCAATATAAGTAATTCTGCATCCAAACCGGCGGCCGTCGGAAAAGTGGTTTCGTATCCGACCCTGTCGATGGCCGACGACGATGCCGACGTCTGTGATGCCCACGGCAACGATGCGATCCACGATCCACTCCAGAAGGGGCCGGTTGCATACGGGAAACATGGGTTTGGGCCGGTAGTGGTTGAAGGGGTAGAATCGGTCGCCTTTCCCGGCGGCCAGGATAATGGCTTTCACCTGGAAACTCCTGGAGTGTAAATCGTGAGTCTGAAAGCGGGAATTCGCGAAGCGGGGCGGACGCCGCGCGCCCGACACCGGCTACTGAATGGGCTCCGGATCGATGGGACCCACGGGCACATCCGTGAGGTCCTCCGCGAAGACGATGTGGCCGCCGAATATGCGCGCGGCTTCGGCCACGAGGCGCTCGCGGACGCCGGGCGGTTCCAATTGTTCGGTAACGTGGGTCAGGATCAGGGTGCCGACGTCTGCTTCTCTGGCGGTCCGGGCGGCGTCCAGGTGTCCGGAGCAGCAGCCTGTAATGCGCGGGTCGAGTTCCACATCGTTGATGAAGTGGCACATGTGGATCAGGATGTCCGCATTCCGCGCCAGGTCCGTCAGGCGGCGGGTCGGCGCCGTGTCTCCTCCGAAGACGATGGTCCCGTAGGGTGTGTCCAGCCGGTAGGCCAGGCAAGTGAGCTGCGGTTGAACATGGATGACTTCGGCGGTTTCGACTCGCCAGTTTCCACCCGGAATGCATGAGCCGTCTGCAACTTCGGTGACGAGGGGGTCGGGGCGTTTCCGGGGCAGAATTCCGCCCCGCCGTTCGTAGACGAACTCGCTGCCGGGGTGCTGTGTTCTCGCGTCGAGGTCCGGCCCGAAGGCGCCGTCAGAGCCCAAGAGCCTTTCGGTCATGCGTTTCAACGGAGCCGGACCGTATACCTCAAGCTCTGGGATCTTTCCCGCACCCTGGTCCCAGCGGGTGAGTACGATACACGCGTAGTCCACGCAGTGATCGTAGTGGAGGTGGGTAAGGAAGAGGCGCGTCAACGCCTGTGGCGGGACCGCCTCTTCGAGGAGGCGTCGTGCGACACCCGGGCCGCAGTCGAACAGCAGGACTTCCTCGTCGAAGGTGACGAGGTAGCCGGAACCTGCGCGGTGGAAAAGAGGGGTGGGGGTTCCGGTGCCCAGGAGGGTCAGTTTTAGAGACATAAGATGGAGAGCCCTGATACTTCAATTGCGTGCGGCGCCGGCGCGATTCGGTCCTACCGGTCCACGTCGACTTCAAAGTGGCGGATGAGCGGGGCGAGTTCTTCCCAGAATGCCTCAGGTATATCGGTGGCGCCGGCGTTGGCGTTGGCTCGGGCTTCAGCGGGAATCCGGGCCCCGGGAATGGTAGCGGCTACCTGTGGATGGCGGGTGCACCATTGAAGGGCGGCCGCAACCATCGGGACGCCGTAGCTCGCGCAAACGGCCTGTATTGTGGCGACGTGGTCCAGGCAGGTCTGGCTGAAGTTTCGGGCCAGGTAGTCGATGCCAGCCACGGGACCGGTGGCGAGCAGCCCCCGTTCTACGGGTGTGGCGATCACGAGGCCCACGTCGTGTCTGACCGCCGCTGGCAGGATGCGGTCGGCGGCAAGCTGGTTGATCAGGCTGAGCGCCTCCGGAACGACGGCGGCATCGAATTCCCCCGTTTCGATGTACCAGGCGTTGGTGTGGGGGTCGTTGGCGGCGGTGCCGACACAACGTGTGACGCCCGTATCCTGGAGTTTTCGAAGGGCGCCGAGGGCGCGGTTCTTTCCCATAACGTCTTCGACGGGTATGTCCATGGCGTCGTGGATGTAGAGAACTTCGAAGGCGTCGACGCCCAGCCGGTCCTGGCTCTCCTCGACCTGCCGCATAACGGCGTCGTAGGAATAGTCCCGTCCGTCGGCCGTCTGCCCGACTTTTGTGGTGACGATGCACCGTTTCGCAAGGTCGGAACGTTGCCCGAGGGCCCGGCCGATGATGGATTCGCTGTTGCCCGAACCGTACAGCGGGGCGGTATCGATCAGCGTAGAGCCCGCTTCGATGGCCGCGTGCACCGTTGCCATTCCCAGTTCGATATCCATATGGCTGGTCCGCCCGGCGCCTTCGGCGGAAGGTCCCGGCCGTCCCCAGGTCGACGCGTCCATGAAGTCGTATTCCGCTGCCGCGCGGTTAGGATCCGCGATGCCGATAAAGCCGGTACCCAGACCCACAATGGGGATCTCCAGGCCGGTCCTGCCTAGCGTTTTGGTCTTCAATGGCGGGCCTCGGAAAAGACTCGGAGTGCAGTAGCGGCGCCACGCTTACCGGTCGGCGTCAAAGACAGTTTCTAAAATAGCATGCGCATGGTCCGGGCGCAATACCCTTCTGTTCGTTGGGCATATACAGGCAATCCGCGCTTGCCTTTGATCACTCGGGGCATTATCATAATCCCGGTACGTGCCCATGCCGTGTCAACCCTACGCCTGAGAGGAGGCCGGAATGCAAAATAGATATCTATGTGCGATGTTTGTCGGAGGCCTGATCGTGATGACTCCGGCCCTTGCGCAAGAGGGGGGCGGCGGCGATAAATGGTGGCCATCCGAGTGGGGGGCGGGAGATCAGAGAGGCGCGATGAACCGGCTGACGCCGCAGAATGTGCTGCGTGCGGCGGGATTGATCAAAGCGGGCAAGACCTACCAGCTTGGACGGGTTTACGAGCCGGGAATCCCGCTCTTCGGCAACCGGCATTACAGTCTGACCATTCCCGGTTCGCCAACCGGAGGGCCCGTCGGAGAGAACCAGCTGATCTGGTACGACGAAATGTTCAGCGGCGAGATCGGACAGGTGGGAACCCAATTCGATGGATTGGGGCACATCGGTACGCGTAACGGCGATGTGGACATCTTTTACAATGGATTTACGCGTTCGGAGGTTGGCACGGCCTACGGACTGGAGAAACTGGGCGTTGAAAACGTGGGGGTGTTTTTCACCCGAGGCGTTCTGGTCGACGTGGCGGGCCACAAGGGGCTGGCGCGGTTGGAGGTGGGGTATGTGATTACCGCGGCCGACATCGAGGGGGCCTTGAAAAAACAGGGTGTCGAGGTCACGGAAGGGGACGTCGTACTGTTCCGTACCGGCCATGGAAGTTTATGGAAAGTGGACAACGAGACCTACAACTCGGGTCAGCCGGGCATCGGGCTGGAAGCCGCGCGGTGGCTGCTGAAAAGGAAAATCGTTATGGTCGGCGCCGATACGTGGGCGGTCGAGGCCGTGCCGGGAGAAGATCCGGACAGGGCGTTCGAGGTCCACGAGTTGCTGATCCAGCGTAACGGCGTACATATTATAGAGAATCTCGACCTGGACGGACTGGCGGCAGACGGCGTGTTTGAGTTCGCGTTCGTCTTTGCGCCGCTGCGGCTGAAGGGCGCCACCGGATCGCCGGGAAATCCATTCGCAATCAGGTAATCCACTCACGAATCGACGACGGACTCCGGCGTTCGCGCCGGGAATAGAAGCTGAGTCCTTTTTTGCTCGTGAGAGCACAGACCTGCAGGGGGCTATTGTGAATTCTGAGGAAGAGCAGCAGCGTTTTCCCGAATTGGCACCGGCGTTGCGCTCCCGAAAAGCGATGGACTTCCTGAAGTTCTTCGGACCCGGCGCCGTCATCGCGTCGGTGACCATTGGAAGCGGGGAAACGGTGTGGGCGTCGCGCAGCGGAGCGATCTTTGGCTATGCGATGTTCTGGGCGTTCAGTCTATTCTGTCTCACGAAGGGGCTGCAGGTCTATACCGCGGCGCGGTACATGACGCTGACGGGCGAACATCCGATGGAACGGTGGGCGACTCTACCCGGTCCGCGCGGGCTGTTTCCGGGCGTCATCGGGGTGGTGGTTATCGTGGCATTTCCGTTCTATCTTTCGAGTCTGCCAATTATGCTCGGCACGATCACGTCCTGGGTGGTGTTCGGAAACCCGGGGTTGTACCCGCATGCGATAGCGATTGTGTTCATCGTGCTGCTTGCCGCGCTGACCCTGATGCAGAGTTACGGGTTTTTGGAACGGATGCAGTTGGCGCTGGTTGGCTCGATGCTGGTGGTGATGCTTGTCGCGACGTTTGCGGTGAATCCGGACTGGCTTGCTGTACTCGCCGGCGCGGTTACGCCTGCACTGCCGGATTACCCGCAATGGGTCAAGGCGAACCCGGCATTCGCCGATCGTACGCTGATCGTGGAGATGGTCGCGTATATGGGCGTTATGGGTGGTGGTGTGCAGGACTACGTGGGTTACGTGGGCATGATGAGAGAGAAGGCCTGGGGGCTGATCGGAAGGGTGACGGGCGGTAGCCGGAAGCCGCCGCTGGCCGTGGATGAGAAGAATGTCCAACTGGGGCTGAGGTGGCTGAAGGCACCCCTTATCGATTGTACGGTGTCGTTCGGCAGTGTGCTCGTGTTCACCGCGACGTTTCTCATCCTCGGGGCAACGCTTCTACATACGAATCGGATCGTCCCTACGGGAATGGATCTCTACAACAAACAGGTGGTCTTTCTCACGCGACTGCATCCCGGAAGGACCGCGCAAATACTGTTGTCGGCGCTTTACAAGGCCGGTGTATTCTTCGCAATATTCGGCACGGTCTACGGCGCATTTGAACTCTACGTGCGAACGGCGCACGAATGCGTCCGGTCCATGGCGGTGAAATGGCGGAATCTGACCCTGGATAAAATGCGGCTGTGGACGCTTCTCTATTCCGGCATCGGGGCGATCGGATTCGTCATCTACGCCTGGTGGACGGCAACCCGCGATCCGAGGGGTGTGGGATGGAACCCGATTTCAATGATGACGATTCCACTCCATATTACGGGGGTGTTGTTGGCCGGGCCCTGGTGCTTCGCCATGGTATGGATCGATCGGAAATACCTCCCCAAACCGTTCCGGATGAGTTCTTTCCTCGTCGCGCTCAATATTCTTTGCGGCCTCGTGTTTACCTGCTTTGGCGTTCTGGCCGTCGCTGAGGATTTGAAGCCGTTTTTCCGATAGCGAAGGTCGTGCGTTGGAGCGGGCCGGTTCTTTTGGGGCCGTGACGGCAGAGAAGCCGCGTTTCGGATCTCCACGATATTGGTATTTCTACCTACTCTTGCCGGGCTTCAGCGAACTTGCCGAAGTCCGATTTTTGGAAGCGGGTCCGGGTGCCGGGTATGTGTCATGGCGGGTCTGATCCCGGTTGCTCCGGTTCTTGACTCTTGCACCCGACACACCGATAACTTCGCCCACACTTCAGATGACGCCGATTGTCCACCAACCATGAAGTCCGATTCCGAAAACGCCCTGTCGGGGGTCAGGCTGGGGGAGGTCTGGCTGGCCGGAATCACCCTGGCGCTCGTGACGGCGGCTGTCCTGGCGATCCCGGGGCGCCTGGCAAGGGTCCTGCCCCTCGATCCGCTGGCGCAGGCCGAAGGCATGATCGCCCGTGCCGCGTACCGGAACGCATTGCGAATATTGTCCGAAGTGGACCTTGCCGGACTGGACGATTGGGCGATTCGCAGGGCGCGACTTCAGCGGGCGTTGTGTTTGAAGGGGCTCGGGCGCTTCGAGGATGCATTGACAGGGTTCCGCGCAGTCGGGAAGGCGTTTTCGCGAATTCGTGATTATGTCGATTTCTGGCAAGCGGAATGTCACGAGGGGCTTGGCCGTGCGGACAGCGCACGGGTGTATTTTGCACGGGTGGTGGACAAGCGGCAATCGGGACGGCTGCTGGAGAATGCGGCGCTTCGGGCGGCCGAACTCCATATGCGGGCGGGACAGGCACATGAGGCGGCCCGGATGTACCGGCGCTTGGCGGATGGGAGCCAACAGGAGGCCAGGGCGCTGGCGGGCCTTGCAGGCGCGTTGGTGGTCTCAGGGGATTCCGTTCAGGCGCGGCGAACTCAACTACGCCTTGTGCGCGATCATCCGAGGTCACCGGAGGCGGTCGGCGCGTTGGTTTCGATGGGGCAATTGCGAACCGTACAGGAATCGTTTTATGGGGCGGCAGCCTATTCAAGACAGGGGCGTTTCAGGGAGGCGCTTCGAATGTTTCGTCAAATCGTCAAGCAGTCCGGTGATGCCGCGTGGCAGCGTCGGGCGCAACTGGAACTGGGACTGGCCTACTACAATCGAAAGGACTACCGGGCGGCGGAGCGGGCGTTTCAGGAGGCGCATCGCCGGTACCGGGTGCCAAAGGCATTATTTCATCTGGGCCGCTGCTCTGTCCGATTGGGTCGCGACTTAAAGGCGGCTGGGCAGTTTCAATCGTTCGCGCGCCAGAATCCTGCTACGCCGGGGGCGGCCGAGGCGCTGTGGCAGGCCGCAATGGCCTATGAGAGAAGGGGACGGCGCACACAGGCGCGCGGCGGGTTTCTGAATCTGGCCGCACGATATCCCGAGAGCCATCTGGCCGACCGCGCCAGGTGGCGGGCGGGATATGCACTCTACGGTCTGGGCCGATTCGAAGAGGCTGCACGGGTTTTTCTGAAGCTGGCGGATCAGACGTCCGAAAACTACATGCTGGACCAGGGCTACTACTGGGCCGGCAAGTCCTTTCAACGAGCTGGACGGACGGAGTTGGGCGCCAGTTGGATTCGGCGGGCAGCAGCCGGGTTTCCAACCTCGTACTACGCCTCCCGGGCGTGGGCGATTCTGGCATTGAAGGATAGGGCCTACCCTCCCGCGCCGAAATCGCGCGGGGCCAACGAGCGGCAACCGAAGTATGAACCGTCTCCCTATCTGCTGAAAGGAGACAGGTTGGCGGACCTGGGGCTTTACGATGAAGCGGAACAGGAATACAGGCACGCGGGTTGGGCGCATAGAAAGGAGATTTACGCCCTGGGTGAACTGCAAAGACGATTTGAGCGCATTGGTGCCGTGAACCAGGCGCTTCGATTATCCGGCCTGATCGTCAATCTGGAACGTGAACGGGGGATGCCGATGACACTGGCTTCATTTCGCCGATTGTATCCTACCTATTACTGGGGCGAGATTAACCGGACCGCTCAGGATTTCAGCCTCGACCCCAATCTCGTCCTTGCGATCATTCGCCAGGAGAGCGCATTCGATGAAATGGCGTTGTCCCGGGCTGGTGCCCGCGGGTTGATGCAGGTGATGCCGGCAACGGGACGGCAGATGGCGCGCAAGCTGCGTCTGAGGGACTATTCAACGGAAGACCTGTGGGAGCCGCAGACGTCCATTCGGCTGGGGGCCCGGCACCTGGCCGATCACTTCAGGGCATTCAGGAGCAGCGAAGAAAGACAGCTTGGCCTGGCGTTGTCCGCGTATAACGCCGGGTTGGATGTAGCGCGGAAGTGGTCGAGTCGGCTCCCGGAGCATGATGTGGACGAGTTCGTGGAGAGCATACCGTATCGAGAAACACGCAATTACGTGAAGCTGGTGTATCGGAATTATCAGGTGTATTCGTATCTGCAGCACGAAACGGATGCGGGGGGATAGACCCCCGACGACATGGCCAACCGTGCCCCCGGTGTCTACGCGGAAACGATCCGAGGGCGGTGTTCTTCAACGGGCGGTCCGGAACCGCATTCGGGGGTCTTCACGTCGCTTCGGGGGCGAGGTCGGCCCGGCGTCTGTCCGGGAATTGGCAGCCGCGATCAAGGCCTGAAAGACTTGAGCGGAGGATAGATCCATGTCAAATGGCGGTGAACGGCGGATTTGGGCGGCGCTGGAGGACTTGTTCATCCTGTTGTCGATTCTTGCGCTTTGGCCCGTGATTCTGGGATGGGAGGGATGGGTGTGGGTAATATTGAAATATCTGGCGGTGGCGGGGCTGGTCTGGATCTTCGCGCGGCGCGTAAGGAGGTATCAAAGACGTGCCAAGGTGGACGATTCGGAAACGGGCTGAACAGTTGAACCCGCACGATTGCAGTGAGTGCCGCTATTGCCAGAGCGCCGGAATACCCGGATCAGAGCGTCTGGTTCAGCAGGAGAGACATGGCACGCAGGGCTTTTCCCCGATGGCTGACTCTGTTTTTTTCTTCGGGTGGCAGTTCGGCAAACGTAAGGCAGAGGCCGGAAACCAGGAATAGGGGATCGTAGCCGAATCCACCCGTTCCACGCGGGCTGCACAGGATCAGGCCATCGGCCGTGCCCTCGGCTGTCCGTACCGCGCTGTCGGGTGCACCGATGGCAATCACGCAGCGGAAACGGGCGGTACGCTCTGCGTCCGAGGTGCCTTCGAGGAGCCGGAGGAGCTTGCGGTTGTTCTGTTCGTCGGTGGCGTTTTCGCCGGCGAATCGCGCGGAATAAACGCCCGGAGCGCCGTGAAGTGCGTCCACCTCCAGGCCGGAGTCATCGGCCAGGGACACGTGGCCGGTACGGGAGGCTACCGTAAGCGCTTTTTTGACTGCGTTGGCCTCGAAAGTCCTGCCGTCCTCCACGATATCCCCGATGTCAGGGAAATCGGCCAGTGAACGGACGCTGACGTCCGTACCCAGTATTTCCCGGATCTCTCTGAGCTTGCCGGGGTTTTTTGTGGCGACCACCAGTTGCAACATGGGAAACCTGCGAAAGACGGCGAATCGTGTGAAACCGGTGAAGCGTTCGGGGGTTGAAGAGTCCGCGTTCAATTTCGGTTCCTGAACCCGGCTCTCATATTTCATATTCCTTCCTGGCGTGTTCCCGGAAGTCCGGAGCCTGGATGCGGATGATATAACACATTTCAATGAACCTTGAATAGAGCCTGCCTTCCGCCAGATCTTTCACGCTTTCGATGTCCTGATTGGTGGTTACAATCGTGAAACGCCGGTTGGCATATCTTGTATCCACCAGGTTGTAAAGCATTTCCAGCTCCCATTCGGTATTGCGCTGCACGCCAAAGTCGTCGATGACCAGGTAGGGGACGTTGGCGAGTGTTCGCAAGAAGGCCTCGGACTTGCCGTGCATCGGGCTGTTCTCGTCAAACGCAAATCGCAGTCTCTGGAAGAATGCTTTTGACAGGCTGATGAATTTCCCGGGACGCACGGAGTGGAAGATGAGCTCGTTCAGCGCGACATAGGCGAAGTAGGTCTTTCCCACACCGGGTTTCCCCGACAGGAAGTATCCTCTCATTGAGGGGAGCGCGTTGGTCTGGGCGCCGCGCTCGCGCACGGCGCTCGGTTTGCGGGCCTTTTCGATCAAGGAGCGCAGGTGGCGTTTGAGTTGGTCTGCGCCTGCGATCGGTTTCCCTTCATAGTTTTCGTAGAAATCGTCCAGGAATCGGTATCGAAACGGGCCGGGGATGCCGGAGTTCCTGATGAGCCGGTTGATCTCGCGAGTCTTCGCCCGGTAGCGCCGGCATGGGCACCAGAAGGGTTCGGCATCCGGCCGTCGAAAAACCTGATAAGGAGGCTTGCCGCCACAACGGCAATGCCTTTCGACCCTGGGAGAGAGTTTGATCTCGCCGTGCAGACCGGCCATAACCCGCGGATCGTAATAGTATCCCGGATCGCTGCCTGGAAGGTCGATCCGCAACGGCGAATCAGTTTTTGGTGAGTTGTCGTTCATATCGGCGTTTGAAACTTCGAATACCGCTGAAGATGGCTTCGGCCATTTCATTCTGAAACGTCCGCGTTCTCATCTGTTTTTCTTCTCCTGGGTTGGAGATGAAGCCCATTTCAACCAGTACCGACGGCATGTGCCCCATCGTGCCTCGCATCACGTAAAAATTGGCCTGCCGCACCCCGCGGTCGGGCAATGGGCTCAGGTTCTTCACGACCTCGGTGCGAATTTCGGCCGCCAGATCCTGGCTTTCTCTCAGGAACTGCGTCGAAAGAAGCCCGAACTGGATCCCTTCAATTTCGTCCTTTTCCTCTGATGCATCGTGCTTTTCCAGGCGGAGGACGGCGTTTTCCCATGGTGCCGGGATCCCTGCCGCCGTGCCCAGGGTCTATGATGATGGTGTCGATCGTCCAGCGTTCGGGGTCGACATTCGTCCGTGCTACCGGCGTTCCCGGTCTGGACTGCCGTGTTTCGCGAACGGACGCGCCCACGGCCTCGACCGGTTTTTCAACCGGTGCCACCCGTCCGGAAACCGATTTTCCCCTTTGATGGATAGGGATGGAGTCGACCGTTCAATATTTCAGCGAGGTCATCAAGGGAAACGTAGGCGCCACCGTCTATGCGAAACGTGGAAATGAGTATGGGCGCGTCGGCTGTCCCCGCGTTCACGGGAAGACAAAACGGCGATAGTACAAGACAGACACCCAGGACGCAGGCCGGGAGCAAGGCCCGGCGCCGATACTCGTTTTTCATGGACCTACCCGACAGGATGGAGATGACGAATCCGGATCGGAATCGAGCCGCCCCTGACACTAGATCCCGGATCCCGTGTGCCGTATCTTGAGTTCTCGCCGCATCTCGCGCTGCGCGTCGCGTTCGGCAATGTCACGGCGCCGGTCATATTCGCGTTTACCCCGGGCAAGGGCCAGTTCGACCTTGGCCCTGCCGCGTTTGAAATAGAGCTTCAGGGCAACAAGCGTGAGACCTTTTTCTTCGGTTCGAACTCTGAGCCGGTTGATTTCGTATCTGTGCAGCAACAGCCGGCGTTTACGAACGGGATCATGATTGAAGCGGTTGGCCTCGGTGTATTCGCCAATGTGGAGGTTGTGCAGGTAGACTTCGTTGTTTTCCACGCGGGCGTGGCTGTCTGCCAGGTTTGCATTGCCGAGGCGAAGTGACTTCACCTCGGTTCCTTTGAGTTCGACGCCGGCTTCGTAGGTGTCGACCAGAAAATAGTCTCGCCGGGCCTTGCGGTTCTGTACGACGATTTTGATGTTTTCGGGCATGACTTGAGCACGGTAACAGATTTTGCGCTGGCAGACGGAATTGTGACCTTCCAGTGCGCCGCCCATGGACGGGATGAGGTAGATGTTCAGTGTAGGATTCTGAAATCCCGGCGGTAAAGCAGCGCGAAGGAACAACGGCACTGGCTTCTGGCCGAGGATTTCAGAATGAAACGAACCGGTTACTCCTGCAAAGGAGAATGCTTGAGGAGGATCCGAACCAGACGGTTGAGGGTGTCGACCTTTCGCGCATCCTTTTTATATCGGTAGGCGGCACAGAGGTTTAACATCATGCGGGTGAGAATTTGCCGGTCGGATGATTGACGCAGCATGGATGGCTCAAACTCCAGGTCGAACCTGGAGAGATATTCCGCGCATTCATTCGCCGTTAAGAGTTGACCCTTGTTGTAGGGGTCGAAAAGGAACTCCATGCCGTCCGATGACTTGTATTTGGCGATGAAGTGAAAGGGCATCCCGATGCCCAGAATTGGCAGGTCGAGCCGGCGGCCCAGAAAAATGAAGAGCGCCGATATCGAGATGGGCAGCCCCGTTTTGCGTTCCAGAACCCGGTTCAAGTAACTGGCGGCCGGAAGGACGGGTTCGTTTTTTTGTCTTCTGAAGCCCTGTAACTCAAAAAGGTAGTGGTTCAGGGTCTGAATAATTCTGAGCGGATGGTCGTCCGGGGCAATGGAGGGTGCCAGATCCTCGGCCATCCTATTGAGTCGGCTTCTGTAACGTTGAATGTCGAGGGCGGGGTATTCGAGCTTGGCCAGGGTGAACGACGCCGTTTCCAGATCGACGTCGCCGGTAGGACCCTCCTGAAGATCTCGGAACTGCGCTTCCAGCGGGGGTTCCTTCAGGGACAGCAGGACCCGTCCCGCCTCCCGTTGGGCCGCCGACCCGCGGGGCGCGGCCTCCAGGACCTCGCGAACAACCGGCTCGCCCAATCTGAACAGTTTGCCCCTCACGATGGCCACAATATCGCCGTCCTGGTCGGCCAGCAACGAGAGAATGGCCTGCACCTGTTCCGCGCTAACACTCATGCCGCGCCCTTGGCGCGGACTTTCAGGAGGACGATCAGGGTCGAGATGTCCGCGGGCGAAACACCCGGAATTCGCGAAGCCTGGCCTAGGGAGCGAGGGCGTACCCGCGAGAGCTTTTCGGCAGCCTCGCGGGAGATGGCGGGTAGGTCCAGGTAATTGATGTTGTCTGGAAGGCGCTTTGTCTCCAGATCCTGAAACCTGGCCACCTGCGCCTTCTGGCGTTGGATATAACCTTCGTATTTGAGTTCGACCTCGACGGATTGGCATACATCAGGTGGCAGCGGTTCCGGTGGGGGCGCCACTGCCTGAACAAACCGGTAGTCGAGCTGGGGTCTGCGCAGCAGATCAATCAGAGGTGTGGACTGCGCCAGAGGGGAGGTGCCCGCTTCAAGAAGGGTCTTCTGAACCCGGTTTGAGGGCGTGACTCTCACGCTTTGCAGGCGGCGTTGTTCGGCGGCAATAGCGTCCGCGCGGCGCTTGAAGGATTCGTAGGCGCTTTCAGGAATCAGCCCGATCTTGTGACCGATTTCGGTCAGGCGCAGGTCGGCGTTGTCGTGCCGCAACAACAGACGGTATTCCGCCAACGCGGTAAACATTCGATACGGCTCTTCGGTACCCTTCGTGGTGAGGTCGTCAATCAGAACGCCGATATAAGCCTGGGCGCGGTCCAGAATGAGGGCTTCCTCGTTCCTGACCTGCAAAGCGGCATTGATGCCCGCCATCAGGCCCTGTCCGGCCGCTTCTTCGTAGCCGGTGGTGCCGTTGATTTGTCCGGCGAAAAACAGGCCGCGGACCGGTTTGGTTTCCAGGGTGGGAAGGATCTGGGTTGGAGGGACGTAGTCGTATTCAACGGCATAACCCGGTCGCATGATTTCCGCCATTTCAAGGCCGGGAATGCTGCGGACAACTTCGACCTGAACATCTTCAGGCAGGCTCATTGACAGACCGTTGAGATAGACTTCGAGCGTGTTGTAGCCTTCCGGCTCCACAAAGAGCTGGTGCTTTTGCTTGTCTGCAAATTTAACGATCTTGTCTTCGATCGAAGGGCAGTACCGTGGTCCCACGGACTGGATACGGCCGCTGTACATTGCCGAGCGATCCAGATTTCGGCGGATGATATCGTGGGTTTCTGGCGTGGTGTAAGTGATGTGGCAGTTGAGTTGTTCCTGTGTGATGGCCTCGGTACGGAAGGAGAAAGGGCACGGTTGCTCGTCACCTGGCTGGATTTCCATCACACTGTAATCCACGCTGCGGGAGTTGATTCGTGGTGGCGTGCCTGTTTTCAGCCTTCCCAGTTCAAACCCCAACCGCCGGAGCCCGTCTGATGCTCGTTCGGCGGATTGCTCGCCGGCACGACCTGCGTTATAGGACAGGTCGCCCACGTGAATGAGGCCCTTAAGGAAAGTGCCGGTGGTCAGAATGACGGTCTGCGCCAGGAAGACCGTTCTGGATTTGGTCACAATGCCCTTGATTCGCCCGTCGTCAACCAGCAGATCCTCGATCAGGCCCTGCTTGAGGTCCAGGTTCGCCTGGCTTTCCACGACATATTTCATGCGGAATTGATACGCTTTTTTGTCGGCCTGTGCCCGTGGCGCCTGCACTGCCGGCCCTTTGCGTCGGTTGAGCAGGCGGAATTGCAGGCCCGTAGCATCGATGTTCTGCGCCATTTCGCCGCCCAACGCATCAATTTCGCGCACCATGTGGCCTTTGGCAATGCCCCCGACCGCGGGATTGCAGGACATCTGGGCGACTGTGTCGAGATTCATGGTCAGCAGCAGGGTCTTGCATCCCATGCGGGCGCCCGCCAGGGCGGCCTCGGTTCCCGCGTGCCCCGCACCCACAACAATGATATCGTAATGTTTATCGTAGGTCCACATAAGGTTCCGGTGTATTGTCGCGACCCGGCGCTCTTAATCGCAAACCAGTACGTTTGCTTTGTCCTCTGGCTTCCACTTCTCTTCGACTTCAAATCCCATATCTTCGATCAGACGATGGGTTTCCGTAACGGATTGCCCCCCGGTAGTCAGGTAGCCCTCCATAAAGACGGAGTTCGCCGGATAGAGGGCCAGGGCTTGAAGGGACCGGAGCGTGTGTTCGCGCCCGCCCGCGATGCGGATTTCTTTATTCGGGTTGACAAAGCGGAACAGGCAGAGTGCCTTCAGACCGTCCTGCGGCGTCGTCGGTTTTCGCCCGGCGAGCGGCGTGCCCTCTATGGGATGTAGAAAGTTGACCGGGATCGAATCGATGTCGAGTTCCCGGACGGCCACGGCCAGGTCCACGATGTCCTGTCGGGACTCGCCCATTCCGATGATGCCCCCGCAACAGGTCTCCAGCCCGGCGGCCTTGACGGCCTGAAGGGTCTTCAGCCGGTCCGTGTAGGTGTGGGTGGTGCAGATATTAATATGGTGCCGGGCGCTGGTGTTGAGGTTATGATTGATCCGGTCCACACCGGCCGCTTTCAACGTTCGGGCCTGTGTTTCGTCCAGCAGCCCCATACAGCAGCAGATGTCGATATCGACGGTCTGTTTGATTTCACGCACGGTGTCGGCAACGGTCTCCACTTCTCTGTCCGTGGGGCCTCGGCCGCTGGTGACAATACAATAGCGCAAGGCGCGTCCTGCCTTGGCTTTTCTGGCGCCGTCCAGGATCTGTTCCCGTGGCAACAGCGGATACTTGCTGATGTTAGCGGTCGACACGGCAGATTGGGAACAGTAGGCGCAATCTTCCGGACAGAGACCGCTTTTGGCGTTCTGCAACACGTGTAGGCGCACTTTGTTCCCGAAATAGTGATAGCGGACGCGATAGGCCGCGTGGATCAGCGGGAGCAGGTCTTCGGTTGGCGTATCGAGTACCGCCAACATCTCTTTTTCGGTTAAACGTCTATTTTTTAACGAATTGTGTTCAAGGATCGAGTAGTCCATCATGCGGAATCAGGCTCCCCGGAGAGAAATACCCGTTTTACCAATCCTACCGGTAGACGGCGAGGCCCAGGACCGCCGTGCCGACGATCGCAACGGCCGGGTGGAGGTTCAAGAAATGGATGGCGACAAACGCCGCGAGGGCGATCAGGCCCGTATGCCATGAGTTAACGGACTTGGGCGCCATCTGCCAGACCACGACGAGAAGAAGGCCGACAACCGCCGGCCGGACAGCCTTGAGCATCGCCTGGACGGCCGGGGCGCCCTTATACGCCATGAAGAAGAGTCCCAGAATCATCATCAGGAGGAGCGACGGAAAGACTGTGCCCAGAAGCGCGACGATCAGCCCTGGGGTCTGTGCGACCTGGTAACCGATATAGGCGGCCATTTTTGTGGCGATAGGACCGGGAAGGGCATATCCCATCGCGAGCGCGTCGGTAAATTCCTCAATGGTCATCCAGCCGTGAACGTCGACCACTTCCTCCTGGACCAGCGGGATCATGGATGGCCCGCCCCCATAAGCGAATATGCCGACCTTCGTAAACGATACGAATAGCTTGATGAGTTCCAAAACCACCTCCTCAAGCGGATAAAGCAGATGCGAGATTGAGCCTGAAACGGGTTAGAATATAGCACATCGCCCATATTCGCACAAGGCAATTCCAGGGAAATTTCAACCCTGCGGGCAATGGTAAAATCAAGACGGTTCGCCTCAGGCATGGTTCCGAAACTCGTTCAATTCAGGGGAATGTGGAAACCGGCCGGCGACAGCCAAGATTTGATGGCGTATTTTTCGCAGAGTTTTTTACATTGGATGCCGCGGCTCGGGTTTTCAACCGGACAGATGACCCCAGGAGACGATTTGGACGCGGTCGTACGGCTTGAGACGGGATTCCGATTGCAGGGCGGCCACAAAACGGCCTTTTCCTGCCGTGTTGCAATGCAACCGGGCCGTCGGCGCGGAACGCGACGCGCGGGCCTGTTGTCGCGGCCTTGACAAGCTTTGGTCTTTTTCCTATACTTCACGTCCGGTTTTGATGGGTTGGTGAGACGATGACGACCACATCTCCTGCAAAGCTTGAGAGCATCTGTCGCAAGAATCCCACGTCTATCCTGTTTGCGCGCCTCGCCGATGAGATGCTGCGATCGGGCAACGTGGACCGCGCCACGGAAATCTGTCGGAAGGGGCTAAGATATCGTCCCTTCTATCCGACCGGCCATCTGGTCCTGGGCAGATGCCACCTGGCGGCCGAACGGCTTGGAGAAGCCCGTCAGGCACTTTACGACACGCTCGCACTGGATCCGGACAATCCGGCGGCCTACTGGTTGCTCGGCAGGATCGAACGGAGGATGGGCCTCGAGGAACAGGCCCTGCAGCGTTTCCGGTGTGCCGGAGTGGTTGATCCGTTGAGCCGGATGCTGGTTACAGAGATCGGTGCTGTTGCTCAGCCGGAAAACGAACGGGCCTCCGAGTCCAGGTCCGGCGACGAGCCGGAGCCCCTGGCGGCAGACGATACCACCGGTACAAACGAGGTCCAGGCAGAACGCGAGGGTCTGTCCCAACTGTTGCGGGACCTTCTGGTCCACGGTGATTCGCACAACAAGACCGCCGCGATTACCGATTCCGACTCTGATAACGCGCCAATCGCGACTTCCACCCTTGCCGAGCTGTACGTGACGCAAGGACTGATACAGGAGGCGGTGGCCATCCTGGAGCAGGTTCGAGAGCTTGAACCCCGGAATGGACTGATAAAGAAACGGCTGAAGGAACTTCAGAAGATGGATAGAACGTGCGCTGGAGGATAATTCCGAACTATGGTCTCAACGTCTGATTTCAGAAATGGTATGGTCTTGCGCCTCGACGGCGATCTTTATTTTATGGTCGAGTTCGAGCATTTTAAACCTGGCAAGGGCGCGGCTGTCGTGCGTACCCGGCTCAAAGGAGTGAAGACGGGAGCAATGATAGACCGGACGTATCGTTCGGGCGACAAGGTGGACGATGTCCGGCTGGAACGGCGGAAGATGCAATTCCTTTACAAGTCCGGCGATCTGTACTGTTTTATGGATAACGAAACATACGACCAGTATGAACTGTCTCCCGAGGTGATGGGAAACGCAGTCAAGTATTTGAAAGAGAACGAGATTCTGGATATTCTGGTCGCTGAGCAAAACGCCGTGAGCGTGGTGTTGCCCATTTTTGTGGAACTGGCGGTCACGGAGACGGACCCCGGGCTTCGGGGAGACACCGCCAGCGGTGGAAGCAAACCGGCCGTTCTCGAAACAGGGGCTTCGGTCCAGGTGCCCCTTTTCGTGGAACGGGGCGACGTTCTGAAAATAGATACCCGAACGGAAACGTACGTGGAGCGAATTTGATCGAGAGGCGATGGGAATCGGGTTCGGGGAGCCTGTCGGCCGGCGTGCCCCGATCCCTTATTGCCGGTCGTTGATTTTCCGAAGGAGCGCGCGTGAAACTCTCCAAAGACATGATGGAGACCCTTCAGACGTTGATCGGACTGGTTGGCGAAGAGAAGGTCCGGGAGATTGAAATCGAGCGTGGTTTTCTGGGACTTCGAAGAATACGTGTCGCCACGGGCATCGATGCGGCCGCGGTCCAGCCGGTTGCCCAGTTTCACACCGCTTCGCGGCCGCCCGATGCCGATGACACAGCCCCTTCCGCCGAACCCGACGAGACCGAGGGGTTGCACAGTATTTGTTCGCCCATGGTCGGCATGTTCTATCGCGCGCCCAACCCTGACTCGCCGGCCTTTGTGGAGGAAGGCGATGTCGTGTCGGTCGGACAGACTTTATGTATTATTGAAGCCATGAAAATTATGAACGAAATCGAAGCGGATGCAAGCGGCAGGGTGGTTCGAGTTCTTGTTGAGAATGGCAATCCCGTCGAGTACAACACACCTCTTTTCCTCATCGAACCGCTATAAGGCGCTTCTTTCACCCCTGCGGCGGTACTGGCCGCGATCCCACCGAATCAGTCGTGTCATCCACTCCCTTATTTAATAAGATCCTTGTTGCCGACCGCGGCGAAATCGCCGTGCGTGTCATCCGGGCATGTAAGGAACTCGGTATCCGGACGATTGCGGTTCATTCCGAAGCCGATGCCAATTCCCTGCATATTGGTGTTGCTGACGAGGATGTCTGTATAGGTCCGCCTCCAGGAGACCAGAGCTATCGGAACATCCCGCGGATTCTGAGCGCCGCGGAAGTGACCAACGCCGACGCGATTCACCCCGGGTACGGTCCATTGGCCGAGAATGCCGATTTTGCCGAGATGTGCGCTTCGTGCGGCATTGTGTTCATCGGACCATCGCCGGAAGCCATTCGCAGGATGGGTGACAAAGCCGTCGCCCGGGAAACGATGATGGCCGCAACCGTGCCGGTTGTGCCAGGCACCGGGGTATTGCATGCCCTCGCAGAGGCGGAACGGGCCGCCGAAGAGATCGGATACCCTATTCGCCTGAAAGCCGTTGCCGGGGGTGGCGGAAGGGGGATGCGCACCGTGACCTCGCCGGACGGCCTCGAGCGGGCCTGGGCTGCCGCGCAGGCCGAGGCTTCTGCCGCGTTCACGTCGGGTACGCTGTACCTGGAAAAGGAAGTCGTGGCGCCCCGGCACGTAGAGATCCAGGTTATGGGCGACCAGGCCGGCAACATCGTGCATCTGGGTGAGCGCGAGTGTTCCATACAGCGGCGTCATCAGAAGCTGATCGAAGAGTCTCCCTCGCCAGTGGTCGACGAGGATCTGCGCAGGCGGATGGGTAAAGAAGCCGTTTCGGGGGCCAGGGCGGTGGGTTATTCGGGCGCCGGAACCGTGGAATTTCTGCTCGATGCATCGGGGAGTTTTTATTTTCTTGAAATGAACACCCGCATCCAGGTCGAGCATCCGGTCACGGAGATGGTGACGGGAATCGATCTGGTGAAAGCCCAGATCCGGGTGGCTGCGGGGGAACCGCTTCCGTTTACCCAGGAAGACATACAGCCGACGGGGCACGCCATCGAATGCCGCATTAACGCCGAGGATCCCGAACACAACTTTCGTCCTTCCGCGGGGGAAATCCGCACTTACCATGCGCCGGGCGGTCCGGGCATCCGGATCGATTCCCATGCTTATGCCGGCTATCGTGTCCCTTCCCACTATGATTCGCTCCTTGCGAAGTTGCTCGCGTATGGCGACACCCGTGAGGAGGCAACGGCGCGAATGGTCCGCGCGCTCGAGGAATTCGTGATCGAGGGAATCCCTACAACCATTCCCTTTCATCTCAGCGCGATGCGACATTCCGAATTTCAAGAGGGTCGGTTCGACACGGAATTCGTGGCCAAGTTGGGATATGGTGGATGAGCGTCTACAAGACCCCCGCAACGTAAAACGACAACTTTCGGTAACGCGAGCGACCCTCGCCGGACATATCCCTTTCTTTACAATCAGGAGTCATCTGACATGTCGGAGATTCCGGAAGGCCTTTTGTTCACGTTGGAGCACGAATGGATTCGTATCGACGGAGAACGGGCCACGATTGGCATTACAGACTATGCACAGGGCGAGTTGGGCGATATCGTTTTTGCCGAATTGCCGGAAACCGGAGGACAGGTCGACCAGGGCCAGGTTTTCGGGACGATCGAGGCGGTGAAGACGGTCGAAGACCTCTATGCGCCCGTGTCGGGCGAAGTGCTCGAGGTC
This sequence comes from Candidatus Latescibacterota bacterium, assembly GCA_965237675.1. GTDB lineage: Bacteria > Latescibacterota > UBA2968 > UBA2968 > JAAXHE01. The sequence continues at coordinate 4,853,073 of OZ250150.1, read as the reverse complement.
CATCGGGAACTCACCGAAGATGCGGCTCATATCAACTCAGATCCCTACGGTGAGGGATGGATGATTGTCGTTCGGATGACCCGTGTTGACGAACTCGAATCGCTTCTCAGTCCGCAGGCCTATGGCGAGCTTATCGGAGAGCCATAGCAGCCGATCGAGCCCTCGGATCCATCACCGATTGGGCTCGACGACCTCGGTTCCAATGACCCGTTCACCGTGTGCCGATCTGGTACAGCCGTCACGCGCGATTTTAACTTTCACGGCGCGGTATGCGCTTGACATCCGTTTCATAAAGGCTTTATTTTGTTTCTGTTAAGAGAAATTCCACGCTCGTGGCCAACCCTGGTTTCCGAGGCTTCCCGGCGTGACATCTCGAGCGGGGTCCACCTCAGATTCGATCCTGGTGTCCTGTCCCGGCAATTTATCTCCGGTACAGAACACGGGCCGACCCGTCGTTCAGTCGAGAAATCATCGCGATATTTTGTAACGCACGGCCGGTCTCCTGACGGCGAAGGACTGGGTCATCTGCAATGCGGGCGGATCGCTTCCGCTGTGTTCATCCTTCTTTACCCCGGGCTGTCGCAAAAGGGGGTGTGTGCCATTGCTAAACCAGCCGGTGCTGGTCCTGAACCAGAGTTACGAACCCATCCAGGTGTGTAGCGTACGGCGGGCGATTGTGCTCGTGTTTCGGGGGCGCGCAGAGGTCATTGAAGCGCTCGATCTGTATATCCGAACGGTGTCCGACCGATTCCCGGTGCCCAGTGTCGTACGCCTGGGGCTTTACGTGCGCGTTGCCCCCAAGCAACTCGCGCTGTCCAAGAAAAATGTCTTGAAACGAGATGGGCACCGGTGCCAGTATTGCGGTACCCGAAAGGGTCCAATGACAGTCGACCACGTGGTTCCCCGTACCGGGAACGGTCGGGACACCTGGGAGAACCTGGTATGTGCCTGTTTGACGTGCAACAATCTCAAGGGTAATCAAACGCTGGAACAGGCCGGAATCAACCTGTTGCGCCGACCCCGCAGGCCCAGCACGGTCACCTCCATCAGCCAGTTGATCGGGGTGCCGGACCAGCGATGGCGGCCGTATCTGTTTATGGATTGAAACGCCGGCTTCAGACGCCGGAGACCCGCGGGCAGTCATCTCACATTGCCCCGCGTATCGACCGCGTTCGGGACTCGGCAGGACGTCAGGGGAGATTACATCAATGAGTGCCGAATCGCCTGCAGTTCAGGGAAACTTCGGCGGCAATGCCTATGGAGTGAAGCTGGAGGTTTTCGAGGGCCCGCTGGATCTGTTGCTTTTTCTGATTCGGAAGGATGAGATCGACATTTACGATATTCCGATCGCAGATGTCACACGGCAGTTTCTGGAGTTTGTCGAAATGATGCAGACGCTCAATCTGGAAACTGCCGGAGATTTTCTGGTCATGGCGGCCACACTGATGAAGATCAAGTCACGCATGTTGCTGCCAGCCGATCCCGATACGGACGAGGAGGCCGAAGATCCCAGGGAAGAGCTCGTTCGGCGTCTGCTGGAATACCAGCAATTCAAGGAAGTGGCCAATTGGCTCGAAGACAAGCAGCATTTACATCGAGATAGTTTTTACAGGGGTGCCGCTCTGGATAAGGGAGAAATCGAAGAGGCCGAAGAGGATCCGTCGGCAGCCTATCGTTCGGTGAGTTTGTTCGATCTGATGGCGGCGTTCAGGGCGGCCCTCGCCGCTGCGCCGAAAGTGGACTTCCACGAGGTGCATCAGGTGGAAGTAACGACCGAGGAACGGATGGAGATCGTCCTCGACGTTCTGGAAAAAAGGCATCGGGTTCAGTTCTCGGATCTGGTTTCCGGGCTTCCGCGAATTGTCCTCATTGTCACTTTCATTGCGATGCTCGAGTTAATCAAGACCGGACGAGCCCTTGCCAGACAGGGCGGTCCGGAAGGTGAAATCTGGATCTACAAACGGGATAACACGGAACCAGGCTCACAATCGGAATCCGAACATTGACCGCATGGCGTTCATCGGCGGCTTGTCACAGGTTTGATGCTGTTTCGGGCATTCGGATATTCGATCCACTCGAGTTTTTTATATGGGCGAATCGTTTTATATGGGCGAATCGTATGGCATAGACCCGGTAGCGTCGGATGGAGAAGCGCGCAATCTGGGTATTCTGGAGGCATTGTTGATGGCTTCGGACAGACCCCTTGGCGCCAGCCAGATCGCTTCGATTCTGGGTGGGGTGCGACCCGGAGACGTGCGCGTGTATGTGGAGGATCTGAACGAGCAGTACGGCCGGTCCGGACGCAGTTTCAAAATCTCGGAAATTGCCGGCGGTTTTCAGTTCATGGTACATTCTGAATATGGCGCATGGATCCGGCGGCTGCTGAAAGAAAAGGCGCCAGTCCGGCTGTCGTCGGCAGCCCTGGAGACGCTTGCGATTATCGTATTCAAGCAACCGGTCATGAAGGCCGAGATGGAACATATTCGCGGTGTCTCGGTTGACGGAGTGGTTCGGCACCTGCTCGAGAAGGGATTGATCCGAATCGCCGGTCGGGCGGACGCCCCGGGGAGGCCGCTGCTTTACGGGACGACACGGGATTTCTTGAAGCACTTTGGACTGAAGACGTTGTCGGACCTGCCCAAGGTTAGGGAATTGGACGAGTTGCTGGAGGACAGGGAAGCCGTTGTATCGTCTCCAGGCGACCTCCTGGAGGCGATGGCCCGCACAACGGCGGAGGCGGGGAACCCGGAAGGCGCCTCCGGAGACGGGTCCGGATCGGTCTCTGGCATCGGTGGGGAGGGCGCCGCGCAAGGGGTGCGCCACCTCGACGCGGATGGAGGGACCCCGATTCCGTAGCAATCGGGGTCGAGGCTTGTTATGGGCAAAAGGGGCATCGTGATTGCCATCGACGGTCCCGCGGCGTCGGGAAAAAGCACAACGGCTCGATGTGTCGCCCGGAGGCTGGGATATCTTTATCTGGATACCGGCGCCATGTACCGCGCGCTGGGTTGGGCCCTGATAAGCAAGGGTGTCTGCCCGGACGATGCGGCCGCTGCGGCCCAGACGGCCGCAGCATTGGAATTTGATTTCCGGCTGGAGGATGGCCGTCAACGGGTCCTGCTGGACGGTGGGGACGTGACCGGCAGGATCCGCACGTCGGAGGTTGCCGACGCCGCCTCTCGGGTGGCCGTGCATCCCGCGGTTCGGAAGATTCTCGTGGCGCGCCAGCAGGAGATCGGCGCCGACGGAGGTATCGTGCTTGAAGGCCGGGACACGGGAACGGCTGTTTTTCCAGGCGCGGATCTGAAAGTGTTCCTTGTGGCCGATGTCGCAGAGCGGGCGCGGCGGCAACAACGGGCGTTGCTCGATCGCGACGACCGGACGCATCTGGATGTGTTGGTGGCTCAGATTCGTAAGCGAGACGCGCGCGACGAAGCCACGCAAAGGCGATGGGGATCGTGGCCGGCTTTGGATGCAATAAAGGTGGATTCCACCGGCCTGAGTATCGATGCACAGGTCGCCCGCGTGGTGGAACTTGCGCGCGCGCGGCATTTAGAATGATCCACAGGCGAACGATGCGGACCGACATTTACACGGGACGCCCCGGCAATCTCTTTTACCGGCTCATCTGGACGCTTGGCTCCGGAGCCTGCACGTGCCTGTTTCGGCTTCGCGTCGCCGGCCGTCATTTTGTACCGCGTCGGGGCGGCGTCATTCTGGCCAGCAACCACGTGTCCTATACAGATGCCGTATTTATCGGGGTTGCGGCAGGCCGGGAACTTTCGTATGTTACCAAGCAGGAGGCATTTCCCGTTCCGTTTCTTGGCTGGCTGATTCGGAAACTCAACGCGTTGCCAATCGACCGGTCCCGCGGGGATCGGGGCGCGCTGCGGGCTATCGAACAGCGTCTCACGTCCGGCGGTGCGATGTTTCTTTCGCCGGAGGGCACGCGAAACAAGGCGTCAGAACTGAGGCCGCCCAAGGACGGCGTCGGTATGTTGGCATACCGGGCGCGGGTTCCCGTGGTGCCGGTCTATATTTCCGGAACGGTCAATATCTGGACGAGTCTGATCGGTCTGAGCCGCGTGACTGTGCGGTTCGGTAAACCGATTCGAGTATCTCCAGCCGGATTGCCCGCCAGGCGGCGGGCGGCGTACCATACTATCAGTAGCGAGGTGATGCACAGAATAGGTAACTTGAGGCCGCGCAGGCGCAATACCGGCCCGCCCGCGTAGGGTTCCATGCTTGAGCGTCGGTAAGGTCCCTGCGGAGATCCATTCTCCGTCTTTTCCCGGTAATTTTGCGCCGAACCGCAAGTCCGGAGGCAACTGCCTATTGCGGAACGGCCAAGGAGGTCGCTGTTTCATGTCGGAACAAGACAACACCGCACCACAGACCGTCTCCCAACTTTCGAGCGAGGAAGCATTGCAAGCGTTGGACGAGCGTGAATACTCGGAAGAGGAATTCGCCTCGATGATGAGTCTGTATGAAGAAACGATGAGCAATATCACCCAGGGTGAAATTGTGTCCGGAACCGTACTGGCCATCGCGGAGAACGTGGTCGTCGTCGATATCGGATTCAAATCCGAAGGCGCCATACCGCTTTCCGAGTTTGCCGACGCTTCGGAAGTCGAAGTGGGGCAGGAAATCGAGGTTTATCTCGAAGATGTGGAAGACCAGGAAGGTCAAATCGTGCTGTCCAAACAGAAGGCCGACTTTATGCGGGTGTGGGATCGCATCAAAGACGCCTACGACAGCGATCAGATCGTCGAGGGCCGGCTGGTGCGCCGTATCAAGGGTGGTATTGTGGTAGATCTGTTCGGAGTAGACGCTTTCTTGCCCGGATCTCAGATCGACCTCAAGCAGGTGAAGAATTTCGATCAGTTCATTGGCGAGGTGTTTCCCTTTCGCATCATCAAACTCAACAAGAACCGGCGCAATATTGTCGTTTCCAGGCGGGTGGTGCTGGAAGCCGAGCGGGAGCGCTTGCGCAAACAGATTCTCCAAACGCTGGAAGTCGGCCAGGTGCGCGAAGGCGCGGTGAAAAACATCACCGATTTTGGTGCGTTTATCGACCTGGGTGGCCTGGACGGTCTGCTGCACATTACGGATATTTCCTGGGGCCGGATCGGACATCCTTCGGAAGTGCTCTCCATTGGCGACAATATCCGGGTGAAGGTGCTCAACTACGACGAGGAGCGCGAGCGGATCTCTCTTGGGATGAAGCAACTTACGCCGCATCCCTGGGAAGATATCGAGGACAAATACCCCGTCGGAGTCCGGGTGGACGGCAAGGTCGTGAGCATCACGGACTACGGAGCGTTTGTCGAATTGGAGCAGGGCGTGGAAGGCCTGGTCCACATTTCTGAGATGTCCTGGACTCAGCACATCCGTCATCCATCCAAGCTTGTTTCTATCGCTGACCAGTTGAAGGTTCTGATTCTGAACGTGGACAAAGAGGGTCAGAAGATTTCGCTTGGCCTGAAGCAAACAACCGACGATCCCTGGCTTTCACTGGACGAGAAATATCCCGTGGGTACCCGGCTGATGGGCCTTGTGCGCAACCTGGTCAATTTCGGCGCGTTTGTGGAAATCGAGGAGGGCATCGACGGCCTGGTCCATATATCCGATATGTCGTGGACCCGGCGTGTGCGCCATCCCAGCGACGTCGTCAAAAAGGGAGAACAAGTCGATGTGGTTGTGCTCAATATCGACAAGAAACGTCGGCGCATCTCGCTAGGCCACAAGCAGACCATCGAAAACCCCTGGTCGGAACTGGCCGTTCAATACGCGGTAGGCAATACGACAGAGGGCAGAATTACCCGGTTGCTGGAACGCGGGGTCGTGGTCGACCTGGAAGGCGACGTCGAGGGCTTCATACCGGTATCTCAGTTGGGGCTGTCGGATCTTCAGACCCCTCAGACCCACTTCTCGGAACAGGACGAGTTGCCGCTCAAGGTCGTTGAATTCGATGAAGAGCAGCGCAAGATCGTGCTGAGCGTGAAGGAATACCTGCGCGACGTCGAACAGGCCGAGATCGATGCCTATATCGAGAGCCACAAGCCAAAACCCGTCACGGTGGGCGAGGTGGTGGGCGTTGCCGGGGATTCAGAGGAATCAGGCGAGGATGCGGATTCCGTTGCGGATTCCAAAGCCCTCTCCGAAAAGCCGGCTGAACCCGCCGAAGAGGGTGAGGCCGAGTCTACGGAGGATGTTGCCAGCCAGGACAGCCCGCCTTCCGTGGAGACTTCCAGTACGACAGATACACCGGATGCCGCGTTGAAATCGGACGTTTAGAATTTTGAGACAACCGGTCCGTTCGATACAAAGAGTTGGGGAGTTGTCCTCAACTCTTTGTCGTATGGTCCCAACCGGTAACGCGAGATCCGGGCAAGAAAACGGCCGGTTATTTTTACGCGGCAGGCCGTGTCGGATCGACTTGAAGCGGGCGGCGGTGAATACGAGGAAATGACGGGATGAACGGGAACGACAAAACCGTATCGTTTTATACACTGGGCTGCAAGTTGAATACGTACGATTCGGAATGGTACCGCGAGCAGTTCATACACGAGGGGTACAGGGAGGTGGCGTTCGGCCGGCCAGCGGATGTGACGGTGGTGAATACTTGCACGGTGACGGGGCAGGGCGCCGCACAGTCCAGGCAGATGCTGAGGCGGGCGCATCGGATATCGCCCGAAGGCACGGTGGTGGCCATGGGGTGTTATGCACAGACCGATCCCGATGTGTTGATCGAGATGCCGGAGGTCGATCTTGTTGTCGGTACGGCGGAAAAGACCCGCCTTCTGGATCTGATCAACGATACCTGCTCCATCGGACGAAGTTACGTGACGCGACGTCGAACCGCAGAATTTCAGGAAATGGATATTTTCAACTTCGGTGGCAGGGCGCGGGCGTTCGTGAAGATCCAGGAGGGATGTAACGAATTTTGCTCATTCTGCATCATTCCATTTGCAAGGGGCCGGAGCCGGAGCCGCGGTCTGCAAAGCTGTCTTGACCAGGTGCAACGGCTCGTCGATGTCGGTTACCAGGAGGTCGTCCTGGCAGGCGTGCATATTGGAGACTACGGCGCGGACCTGGACGGCCCCACGCTACTCGACCTGCTTGAGGCTATGGACCGGATTGAGGGTCTGAAGCGATTTCGGGTGAGTTCGATTGAAGCGTCGTTCATAATTGATGCAATGGTCGATTTCTTTTCCACCTCGTCGAAGTTCTGCAGGCATCTGCATATTCCGCTCCAGAGCGGAGACGATGGGATTCTGAGATCAATGCGCAGGCCGTATACCCGGGCGCGGTATCTTTCGCTCATTGAGACGCTCGCGGACAGGATTCCCGAAATCGGCCTTGGCGCGGATGTGATGGTCGGATTTCCGGGAGAAACCGATGGTGCATTTGCCAATACGTATGATCTCATCGACAGAGGCCCACTGACGTTCCTGCACGTGTTTCCCTTTTCGCCGCGCAGCGGCACACCGGCCGCGCGAATGGACGGCGAGGTGGATGCCGCCGTGAAAAAGCGGCGAGGTGCAGTGCTCAGGAGTCTGGGCGCACGTAAAACAGATGCCTTCCGTCGTCGTTTTTCGGGGCGAACGATGAACGTGCTTTTTGAAGACAGACGCGAGCCCGGCACCGGATATTTGCAGGGTGTTACCGACAATTACATCCGTGTGTTCGCCCCGGGTCCCGAAAACACGAAGAATTCGATCGCACCTGTACGGCTGTTGGATGTGCGTCCCGACCGGGTCATCGGTAAACTTGTGGATGACAGCCCACAGTCCCGACTTTAGGCAGTCCCCCTGCCCACGGGCGCGTTTGGCGTCCAGGCCGTTGTACCTGGTGAGTTTCGAAATATCTGACTATATTCGTTCACATCCAACCCCATAACGCCGCCACCGGGCCGCCGCGGCACGGGAATTACCCCGCGTAGAGCGAGAGGGCGGGGTGGTGAACTGCTTGATTGTTGAACGACGTTAGGAAACCGCAGATGGCAAAGCCAAGAGATGTCACCCCGGCGATGGAACAGTACCTGCGTTTTAAGGATGAACACAGGGATGCCGTACTGCTATTCAGAATGGGGGACTTCTACGAGACTTTTTATGACGACGCCAAAGAGGTTTCGGGCCTTCTCGGGCTGACGTTGACTTCCCGCAACAATGGCCGGGGAGGCGAAAGAGTGCCAATGGCCGGTGTGCCGCATCACGCACTGGATACCTATCTTGCCCGATTAATCAAGGCTGGTCGCAAGGTGGCCATTTGCGAGCAGATGGAGCCGCCGCAGAAAGGCAAGGCGGTCGTGCGGCGCGAGGTCGTGCAGGTGGTGTCTCCGGGCACCGCTCTCTCGGACAACTTGCTGGATCAGAATCGAAACAACTATCTGCTGGGGCTATGGGTTGAATCGAACCGCCTGGGCGCGGCGGTAACGGATTTGTCGACCGGTGATTTTCGCGTTCTGGAACAGGATGTGGAGGATCTGTGGGACGTGCTGGAGCGCATCGGGCCGGCGGAGATGCTTACGCCCGAGTCCTGGGCGGAAGCTAATGAGGCTGCGATGGCGCACCGCATGCCGGGTACGCTCCTCGTGCGAGCGGAAGACTGGCACTTTGGATTCGCGTATGCGCACGATTTGTTGTTGGAGCATTTTCGGGTGAATTCGTTAAAGGGATTCGGCTGCGATCAGATGACGGTGGGCATCAGCGCGGCCGGGGCGGTGTTGGGGTATCTGAAGCAGAATCAAAAGGGCGCGGTTTCTCACATCACGCGCTTATCACCGGAGCATACGGCCGCATACATGGGACTGGACCTGGTTACCCAGCGGAACCTGGAACTGATTACGTCAATACAGGAAGGCAGGCGGGAAGGAACGCTGCTGTCCCTATTGGACCGCACGTGCACCGCGATGGGGGCACGGATGCTGAGGTCCTGGCTGTCCCTGCCGCTTCTGGATATTTCAAGAATTGAAGCGAGGCAGGACGCCGTGGAAGATCTGTTACGGCATCCGGCGCGACGGGAGCCGGTTCGTTCGGTCCTGAAGCATGTGGGGGATCTCGAACGGTTGATGTCACGCATCTGCTGCGGACGCTGCAGCCCGCGGGATCTCGTGGCGCTGAAGGCGTCGCTGGAGGCCATTCCCGGTCTGCGGGATTCGCTGAAGGCGGCCACGGCGGATCTGTTGGCAAAAACGCGGTGTCAGGGGATGCCGGAATTGAGCGAGTTGATTGACCTGATCGGCCGTACGGTGGCGGATGAGCCGCCGTTTCAGTTGAGCGAAGGAGGCATCATCAGGGAGGGTCATAACAGGGAATTGGACGAACTCCGCGACGCGGCGTCCGGAGGCCGCCGGTGGGTGGCTGAATTACAGGCCAAAGAGAGGGAGCGTACAGGCATTCCGTCGCTTAAGGTCGGGTACAACAAGGCGTTCGGATATTATATAGAAATCACAAGGGCGAATATGGATAGGGCCCCTGATGATTACCTGCGCAAGCAGACCCTGGTGAATGCGGAGCGATTTATTACACCGGCGCTGAAAGAGTGGGAAGCAAAGATCCTTGGCGCCGACGAACGTGCGAAGGAACTGGAAAAGGAGTTATTTCAGCAACTCAGGGTCAAAGTCGAGGCCTGGGTGGACGAGGTGCAATGCACAGCGCGTGCCGTGGCGGTCGTGGACGTGCTGGCATGTCTGGCAGATGTGGCGGCGGCGAACGATTACGTCCGTCCCGAGGTGGACGATTCCACGGGAATCGATATTCGGGGTGGGCGCCATCCGGTTGTTGAAGGGTTGCTGCCGACCGGCAAGTTTGTACCCAACGATTTTTTCGTGGATGGTGAACACGAACAGGTGCTGATTATTACTGGCCCCAATATGGCCGGAAAATCCACGATGTTGAGACAGGTCGGTCTGATTGTTTTGCTGGCACAACTGGGTAGCTTTGTTCCGGCCGGGGCCGCGCGCGTCGGCGTGGTGGATCGCATCTTCACACGGGTGGGGGCGTCGGACAACCTCGCCCGCGGCGAGTCCACATTTCTTGTCGAGATGAACGAAGCGGCCAACATCCTGAACAACGCCACCCCCAAAAGCCTCGTGCTTCTGGATGAAATCGGCCGCGGCACCAGTACATTTGACGGGCTCAGCATTGCCTGGGCCATGACGGAATATTTGCACAATACCGCGGCCATACAGCCGCGCACGTTGTTCGCCACGCACTATCATGAATTGACGGAACTGGAGGAATTGCTGCCGCGGGTGAAGAATTACAGCGTGGCGGTCAGGAAGGAAGGTGACAACGTGATGTTTCTGCACCGGTTGGTGCCCGGGGGGTGCGATCACAGCTACGGCATCGAGGTGGCAAGGCTTGCCGGAATGCCCCGCGAATTGATCGGACGGGCCCGCGAAGTGCTGCGCAGGCTGGAAGAGAACGAGTTGACGCCGGCCGGCAACAAAACGCAGGCCTCGGTTATCCGTGAGCCCGCCGCCGGTAACGGGCAGATGAATCTGTTCGACCGGCCCCCGGAAGATCCGATTGTGGCCGAGTTGCGCGATCTGGACATGGGGAATACCACACCCCTTGAGGCGCTGGTGACCCTGGATCGATGGAAGAAGGTGATCGAAGACAGGAACGACAGGTGCTGACGCGAGGGGCCACGCTCTGTGTGAGAACGGTGAACGTCTCGAAGAACGCGATGACGAGCAAGGAGATCCGTATGCGGGCGTTTACAAGACGTTGTCGGAACTGTCGTTTATGCGCTGAACGGATGAGACGCCCGGCACGGAAAGTATTTTCTTTCGCAGGACGAGGAGTTGGTCGGCGTTTGTGACTTCGACGGTGAACCGGTTGCCGACCTGGCCGCCGGCTGTGCTCAGCCTTCCTTCGATGACCGGGATGTCCAGACCCGATATGACCTGGCTGATATCGCGCAGGAAATTGGGGCGGTCGACGCCGCTGACGCGTATCTGCACGGTGAAGGTCGACCCTTCTTCCGCGTTCCAGTCAACGTCGACCAGGCGGTCGCGGCCTTCCTTGAGGTTCGCAATATTGCGACAGTCCCTCCGGTGGACGGATATGCCTTTTCCCCGCGTAACCACACCGAGAACGGCATCGCCGTATATGGGCTGGCAGCAGCGGGCGAACTGGATCATCAGGTGGTTCAGGCTGTGTATGACAATAGGGTTCTTGAGGCCCTTTTTTTTGGGTTCCGGACGCTGGCGTCTGGGTGTTGGGCGGGCTGTGGGAAAAATCTGATGCATGACCCGTTCAAGGGAGAGGGTCCCGTTGCCCAGGCTGGCGTAAAGATGTTCAACGTCCGGTAGGCTGAAGTGATCGGCTGCCTCTTCCAGTTTCTCTTCGGCCGTACGTTTTCTTCTGCGTTTGAGTTCGCGGTCCAGCATGTCGTGGCCAAGCCGAACGCTTTGGGAATGTTCTTCCTCGCGTAACCAGCGCCTGATGCGGCTGCGGGCCTTGGCGCTCTTGACAAAATCGAGCCAGGTCCTGTTGGGCCTCTGGTGGGGTGAGGTAACCACTTCAACGGTACTGCCCGTTTGCAGCGGGGTGGACAGAGATACCATTTGGTCGTCCACCCGGCTGCCGACACAACGCAGGCCGACATCGGTGTGCACCGCAAATGCAAAGTCAAGAGGCGTGGCGTCTTCCGGAAGCTGGATGAGGTCCCCTTTGGGGGTGAAAACGTAGATTTCGTTCGGAAAGAGATCGACCTTCAGAATTTCCATGAATTCTTGCGGATTCGTGGTTTCCCGCTGCCACTCCAGCAGGCTGCGCAACCAGGCCATGTGACGATCCATCTCGGATGGGCCGCGTTTACCCTCCTTGTAAAGCCAGTGGGCCGCAATGCCGACCTCCGCGGTCTGGTGCATTTCCCGGGTGCGGGTCTGCACCTCGAGCATCATGCCTTCCGGGCCGATTATCGTGGTATGAAGAGACTGGTACATATTGCTCTTGGGGGTAGCAATGAAGTCTTTGAAGCGGGAGATGACGGGCGGGTACAGGGCATGGACCAGGCCCAGAACGTTATAGCATTCAGGAACGGTATCGACCAGAACGCGAAGCGCCAGGAGGTCGTAAATTTCCTCAAAAGCCTTTCCGCGCACGTTCATTTTCTTGTAAATGCTGCTGAAATTTTTCGAGCGGCCTGTCATGTCAGCCTGAATCCCCGCTTTTTTGAGGGCCTCGCCAAGCGGCTCCTGCACGGCTTCAATGCAGGCTTCGCGTTCTTCCCGCGTCAGGTTGATCTTTTCCTGGATATACCGGTACGCTTTCGGTTCCAGCCACTTGAGACTGAGATCTTCCAGTTCCGCCCGGATTCTGGACATGCCCAGCCGGTGGGCAAGAGGCGCGTAGATATCGCGACTTTCGTAAACCATTCGCTCCTGGCTCTCCAAACGCATATACTGCAGGGTGCGCATGTTGTGGAGGCGGTCCGCAAGTTTGATGAGAACCACGCGGATATCTCGGGCCATGGAGAGCAACATCTTGCGGAAATTTTCGGCCTGTTCGGCTTCGGGGCTCTGGAAGGAAAAATCCGTGATTTTGGACACACCATCCACCAGCCCGGCAATTTCAGCCCCGAAATGAGATTCGATCTGAGAAAGTGGAACACGGGTTTCGTCGACAACGTCGTGTAACAGGCCGACGGCGATGGTCGTGGCGTCCAGGCCGAGGTCGATAAGGATGCGGCAGACGGCCACGGCGTGAGAAATGGCGGGATCGCCTGATTTGCGGTGCTGGTTGCGATGGGCCAGTTCCGCAAAACGGTAGGCTTTGGAGATGAGCTGAAGATTCTGGTTCGGACGCACGTCGAAGGTTGACCGGAGCAGGTTCTGCAGATCGGGAAAATCTGACTCACGTTCGACGAAGGCTTCGACGGCCGGGAGGGTTTTGGAGCCAGCCGTTTGTAAGGCCACGGAGACCTCCAATGGGTTTGATTGGGCCACGCTGCCGGTACGAGCCGCAGCTATCATACCTCGGCTGTCTTTACGATGGACGCAGACATCCGACGATTCTGCGTTCAGGGTTGACCTTGAACGCATTACCGTGCGATGCGACATCCTTCCCACGGGATTGGGACAGCCCCATCCTGCAATGGAAAGCCACGCCGTTTGTTGCCGGCTGAATCGTCACAATCAGTCGAAGTCACATATTCCAGACAGTCTTGTCGCGAAAACCTTTCGGGAATACAATTTAACATATCGCCATACTGGAGTCAACCGCCGCCGCCGGCCGCCAAGGCGGGCAATCGGTGTCGCGTGCACCATGTCGGCACCTGGTTTTCGTTCCCTTGCGCGGAAGTTCCGCCCGTCTCTGACGACGACAGCCAGCGGGCGGATAGGGTCGCTGGCGTTGACGGGATTCCCCGCAACCTCCTCCGTCCCCGGCCACCCGCGAAGGCTGATGACCGCCATTCAACGACCGTATTGGAGAGCGTCTTGTTGGTGGATCGGCAGTTGCGGATAAATGCCAGACGAATTCCGACAGTCCTGGCCGCTCACTATTTCAGATCGTGGAGGATCGACATGGCCGGAGAAGATATTCGAGGGGTCGCGGCGGTGCTGGTAACACCTTTTGATGACCGGGAGGAGATTGTATTTGAAGATATCGCCCGGCAGGTTGAGGCGGCGGTGGCGTTCGGCATTGGAGCGGTGTGTTTGCCAGCTTATGCAAGCGAGTTTTACAAGCAATCGGAGCAGGAGCGGCTCGCGGTTGTCCGGACCGCGGTGTCGGCCGCCGCGGGAAGGATTCCGGTGGTGGGCCAGTCGAACCACCCTTCTGCGCGGCAAGCGGCGAATTTTGCCCGGGCAAACGCTGATGCCGGCGCCGATGTCATCAGTTTTGCAATCCCAAGGCAGTTTGGCACAACGGAAGCGGACCTGCTCGCGTACTGTCGGACCATCTGTGACGCGGTGGAGGTTCCGATACTGATTCAGGATTTCAATCCGGGCGGTCCGACCGTCGACGGCGTGTTCTGCAGACGACTTCGCGAGATTTGTGATAACTTCAGGTACATTAAACTGGAGGAGCCGCTGTTGGGTCGCAAGCTTCGGGGGATCCGGGAGGCAACGGGTGACCAGGTGGCTGTTCTGGAGGGTTGGGGAGGAATGTATATGCCGGACCTGTTCGAGTGGGGCGTCGCGGGCGTAATGCCCGGTCTTGGGCACGCGGATGTGATGAATCGGATCTGGGAACTGGGGTCGGCGGGCGAACTTGACGGCGCACTTGATGTGTTCGACGGGATCCTGGCGCAGATCGTCTTCTCTCTGCAAAATATGGAACTGTACCTGGTGGTGGAAAAGCGGTTGTTGACCGCACGGGGTATTATTGGGCATTCACAGGTGCGGAGCCTGGCGTTGACGCCAGATCGGGAGACAATATTGCATGCGGACCGGTTGAACGAACGCGTGTTACAGGTGGCGGACCGGTCGGGCTTTGCGCGGCGCCCCCTGGGTTAACGAACGACGGTACCGCCCGGGGATGAACGCTCGGCGTGCGCCCGATCGGGTAAAGGAACGATGGCTGTCGTGGTGCGGAAATCGATCCGGGCGGTGTGGCTGGATCACGACGGTTGAAACTATGGAAAGTGCGCGCGGCGAGTTTTCGCTTGCGTGGCACGGGAGAACAGGCTAAATTGTCGACACGTGAGAATGCATCCGGTAGGGTGCAAGAATCCAACGGTCAATCACAGGAACGTGGATCCGATATGCGAGGACCCCGATACAACACGGTGACGGAACGGTGTCATCCCCAAACGGAGACCGTCCCGTTGTCATTCATACTCCGGCATTCGCTCGATCCCGATCCATATGCAAAGATGGACTTGGATGACGAAAAATTGGAAGCCGTCAAGTCCGTGATTGAGCCCACGTTGACCGGCCGCAAGTACGAGGTTTTGCTGCTGCGCTCACAGGGCAAGTCCATGGCGGAAATTGCGCTGCTGCTTTCCGTCTCCAAGAGTACGGTACGGAATTATTACCTTCAGGGGATACGCCAGGTGCGCCAGGCGCTGGGTATCGAAACGAAAACAGACTGGTCGCCTGTCAGAAAGGAAGGGAGCAATCCAGTTTCGTCAGTAACGGCGTAGAATGACGGAATGAAGGCATAGGAAGACGGGCAGCTACAGGCTGTCTTTTTTTGTTGGGCCGCCACGGGTTGGTCCAGCGGACACTGACTTGAAGAAAGGAGCGTGCGATGGCGGTATTTCTCCATACCAGGATTCGGGTAAGCAACCTGGATCAGTCGGCGGCATTCTATTGCGATCATTTTGGATTCGTGGTAAAGAGCAGGTCGGAGAAGTCCCCGGCGGGAAACCAGATCATGCACCTGGAGTTGCCTGGCAACGCCCATACGCTCGAACTGACCTATTCCGACGATTACGAACTGAATGTGCCGGAGGATTTGATGCATTTTGCGATCGGCGTGCCGGACCTGATCGCGTTTTGCGACGGTCTTGAGAAGAAAGGAATCGAAATCTGGCCGGGCGAGTGGCGTAAGACGTTTCCGATGGGAAGGAAGATGGCTTTTGTGGACGATCCGGACGGTTACGAGGTTGAACTGCTGGAAAGGGCGGACTGATTGGAGCAGCGAACCCGCAACGATCGAAGCCGCATCTGCCGACTTCCGGACCGGAGACAATGGGATTCGAAGGCGGTTCGTCTATCCCCGATCAGGCACGCGCCAGTTGGGATACCAGGTCGAGGATTCGGATAGGGTTTCCGATGTCCAGCTGTCCTGCATGGTCTCGAACCCGGGCAGTGCGGGGCCAACCACGGTTTCCCAGAGGACTTCCACATCTTCGTAGGTCTGCAGTTTGTGGTCCGGGTTATTGTCCTTGTATTCCTTGAGCAGTTCTTTTGCTTTTTCGCCCATCCAACGGACTTCGTCGGCCACCATGCGCTCGCCGACGCGTCGGTCGGACAGGCGAACCGTTGGGCCCATCGCGAAATGAGGTCCGGGTGCGTCTTCGGGCGGCACCCGGGAGAGGTCCACGCAGTCGGGTTGGAGCGCCCAGAGAAGTGAGGTTTCCACCTTTCCGGCGTGGTCGCCGCCGCTCCTGCCGTCGTTGTCGAAACCGGGCTGGTTGGCTTCGTGGTCCGGCAGGCCGTACAGCCGGGTGCCCACGTGGGGTTGCACCAGTTCGATGAGCGTTTTGAGGTCCTTCCAGTTGGGGCCGTAGTGACCCGTAAGGAAAATGGCGGCCTGGAAGCGAAGGTGGTCGGCCATGCGGATGTGGTAGCAGATGTTCTTGAAATGCTGCCATGGAGGCATGCAGGTCATCCAGGAGCGTTTCGCCTGGCCCACCGTGCGCTCCAACCAAAGGGCATACCCGCCGAGTTCGTGTATGTGCCAGAAGTCCGGCGGGGCCACAATACCCCCGTGTGTGCGGGCGGCCTCGCAGGCAATGCCGTGCGCTTTAAGACCATCAAGGCCTACGGCGTCGTGCGGGCCGTGAGGTTCGCAAAGGCCGTAGGAGAAGTAGACGAGCGGGCAATTGTCGAAGGCGGCTTCCAGTTGGTCGGGGAACATGCGTTCCCACTGAACTTGACGCATATCGAACTCCTTTTGAGAAATCGCCACGTCGGATGGACCGGACCGCGGAATCCAAGACGGAATTCAGCTGCGAAATGAGGGCACGAGTCTCCGGTCTCGTTCTCCGCGCATCTATTGTGCTTTGCCGCGGCCGGCAACAGCCCAGACGGCCACCACAACGCCATTCCTCACGGCATAGGCGGTATCGTGCAGGTTTGTGGTCATGCCCTGGTGCTGGGGAACAACAGAGAGGCGTTCGCCGACCTGGAACGTATGGTCGCTGGCACTGACGTCCACGTGGCCATGTTCCACGGACATACTGTATATTTCGGCGTCGGGGTATTCGACGATGCAGCCATACGGGGTGGGTGGATAACTGGTAAAGGTTTTCTGGCCGCCGTCCACGATCACGCGTTCCCGGGTCGGGATGCTGACAACGGTCACGATCACCCGTTCGGCGCAGGTAATGGGGTTGGGCCTGTTGTCGGTATGATTGATACGGCGCATCCCCTCGAACACGTAGGAGCCGATGCGGGTTTCAGTGCAGCCGATCTGTTTGGATACGGCTTCGGTTCCGGTCCCGCCGCCGCTGACAGTATGCACGGAAATACCTGCGTTTTCCAGCAGCGTTCGTGTTCGTGTCAAAAAGGGTTCGGCTTGGGGCCGGCTGGGGTACGTCATAATACCCTCGAAGCGGAGGCCGGGTAGAGCGACGATTTTACGCGCAAGTTCGAGGGCGGCTTCGGGAGTCTGGACGCCGCAGCGATTGCCGCCGGTGTCCAGTTCGATCAAGACATCGATTTCGGGCTCGCCGGCCTGTTCCGATATACCGCGCGCAGTCGTTTCAGAGTCCAGGGCAACGGTGATGCTAGCCCGTTTCCGCAGGCGGACCAGGCGATCCACCTTTGTGGCGCCGACGATATTGTAGGGAATGAGGATGTCGGTGATTCCAGCATCGACCATGACTTCCGCTTCGCCTAACTTCTGACAGACAATTCCATTGGCGCCGGCCTCGAGTTGCAGGCGGGCTATTTCCGGAATCTTGTGGGTTTTGGTATGTACGCGCAGCGCAATCTCGTGCCGTCGGCAGGATTCAGCCAGATCGTGGATATTCTTGGAAAGAATGTCGAGATCTATGGTCAATGCCGGCGTGTCCAGGTCCTCGACTCGCATGGGAAATACCCTCTTCGGCTCTGGGTTGAATTGGGATTTCAACGGGTAAGTTAAGACCCCGAACCGGAATATTCAAAGACAAAAGCAGGTGCGTGACCCACCAGGTGTTGTTGAATTCGCTTGACAGCGCATGTCGTGGCTGGTTAAGTTTGATTTTATGTTCAAACGATAAAAACCGGGAGGTGAGTGTGGCAATTCAGGTAGGATTTGTGGGCGCCGGGGGTCGCGCGAAATCCCATATGAGGGTGTTGCACGGGATCGAGGATGTGAACATTGTGGCGATTTGCGATGTATTGGGGGAAACCGCCGAACGTGTGGCCGGCGAGTATGGCGCCAGGGCGTATACCGACCATCGGAAGATGCTCGACAGCGAATCTCTGACGGCGCTGTATGTGAGCGTTCCCACCTTTGCACATACCGATGCGGAGATTCTGGCGGTGCGGCAGGGTGTGCATCTGTTCGTGGAAAAACCCGTGGCGGACACGATGGAGAAGGCCCTCGAAATTATGGAGGCCGTCCGGAAGGCGGGCGTGTTGACGTGCGTGGGCTATCAGTTGCGCTATTCGGGTATCGTACAGCAGGCGAGGGCGTTTTTGACGGGTCGAACGATCGGGATGGCTGCGGTTCACAGATGGGGCGGGCTTCCGGGAACACCGTGGTGGCGTGTGATGTCGCAATCGGGCGGCCAGATCGTTGAGCAGACGACCCACCAGGTGGACCTGCTTCGCTATCTTGCGGGTGAGGTGGCGGAAGTGCACGCCTACTACGCGTTGCGTACGTTGGATGACGAAGAAAGCCTGGATATTCCGGATGTACACGCAGTCAATTTGAAGTTCGAGACGGGGGCAATTGGTTCATTGACGTCCACGTGTACGTTTCGGAAAGGCGGCGGGACCGGGCTTATGTCGTTCGTATTGAAAGACATGCGAGCGGAATTCGGGCCGGAGGGTCTGGCGGTATATCCTGAATCCGCGGCCGACCCGGGGCCGGTTCCGGAGGATTCCGGCGATATTGACGAGGTGTTCATCAATGCGATTCGCAAGGGCGATGGGTCGGCCGTTCTATCGGACTACGAGGACGGTGTCCGTTCGTTGGACGTGACCCTTGCGGCCAACCGATCTGCCGCCAGCGGGCAACCTGAGACGCCCTGCTTCTCGAATTACGGCTCCGGCGCGCGGGAACCGTCAGCTTCTTTCCGCGTTTAAGCATACGTGTTTGCAATGTCGATTCCTGTTATATCTTTACATAGAGACGTCCTGGGAGACGTCCTGGAGGTTGACCTATGAAATCACAACGCCCGCGGCAGCCACGTACCGGCCGTATTCTGGTCGACTACCTGAAATCGATCATTTTTGCGGTCTTTCTGGCTGTATTGATCCGGGCAACGCTGGTGCAGGCCTATCATATACCATCGGGTTCCATGGAGAACACATTGATGGAGGGCGATTACGTTCTTGGCGACAAGCTGACTTTCGGCACGCAGGTTCCGGATCGTCTGCCTGTCCTGAATTACAAACTGCCTTCCTTTCGGTTACCGGGTTTTCGTTCTCCGAAGCCGGGCGATCTGGTGATTTTTGAATTTCCACAAGATGCATCACGGGACTTCATCAAGCGGTGTATTGCCGTCGGAGGCCAGACGATTGAGATCAGAAACAAGGTGATTTACGTAGACGGCAAAGCGTTTACGAATCCCACGGGCGTAAAGTTTATGGACCGGCGGACCCAGCCCAAGCGGTATAGCGCGCGTGACAACTACGGACCCTATACGGTGCCGCCGGGCTATGTGTTCGTGATGGGAGACAATCGGGACAACAGCGACGACAGCAGGTTCTGGGGGCCGGTGTCGCTCGACAAAGTGAAAGCGCATCCGCTGCTGATATATTTCTCGTGGAACGCCGGCGCTCCGCTTTGGAATCCGTTCAGGAAAATTCGATGGAGACGGCTGGGCATTGTGCGCTGACCGTCTCTGAAGGAATCCGAAAGGAAGGTGGGCACTATGTCCAGACATCAAACCAGCATCTGGTCCTGCCTAGTGTGTATCGGCGCGTTGCTGAGTTGTGGTCCTATCCCAGATGACACCGCCAACAATCCGACCGCCGGCTCCGACGGCGACCGGGTGTATTCGAACGATGAATGGGGATTCCGGATTTCGATCCCGGATGTGTGGGGCTGGACGTCGCAAACCAACTTTCAGACCCGGGAGTCAAACGGATTGCCCCGGGTCGAAGTGGTGATGCGGCGAGAGCCGATTTCGGGATTCGTGGCGGTGATGACGCTGAGGCCCCGGGCGCTTCCAGAAAATGCGACACTTCAGACGGTTACGGCCCAACTCGAGGAGGAGTTGAAGTCCACCAATCTGGGATACCGGGCTGAGGAGAAGCGCACTTTCCAGATATCGGGGCGTGAAGGCATCGAGTGGATATTCCAGACCGTATTTCTGCGCCGACGGGGAGACCGGTATATCGTAACGGTCGTGTTGGATGGGCGGAAGGCGTATCTGATGATGGGCAACGGGATGTCTTCCAGCTTTCCCCTTGAAGAGTACCGGTCCATCGCGTCCTCCCTCGAATTCCGATAGAATCAGACAACAGAATGAGCAAATAGACACTCGAGCGGTTTTTCAGACGCCTCAATTAAGCGGGCGTGGTTGTTGTGTGTGTGTCGCAGGGGAATCTCCCCGCAGCCGCCAGTCGGGCAATGCACCGCGCTGCGATTACGGCCTTAAAAAGGCTCCTCCGGAATTTCTTAATATGCCCGGGCGAGCCCTTTTTTTAATCCACCGCTTCACAACGTTTTCGAATCGTCACCAGGCCGAGACCTTCGATCTGCAGGGCTTCACGGAAGATACCGCGCATGAGTTCCTCCGGGTCTGTTTCTTCAACCGTCCAGATCGAGTCGACGCCGCAGGCCGCTGCCAGGTCGTTGATTGCGACGACCGGCCCCGGATTTCCGGCGACCAGAACGCCATGATCCGGGGTGGGTTGGCCTCCGGTTGTGAGTGCGCCCGTGTTGTCGAGGACCAACAGGAGCAGGTTGGCGCCGGTGGATCTGGCGTGGATCAGTGCGTTGATGCTGCTGTGGTAGAAAGCCGAGTCGCCTGTAATGGCCACAACGCGCTCCCGCACACCGGCTTTCTGGAGTCCGAGAGCGGCGCCGACGGCGGATCCCATACAAAGCTTTGTGTCGAGGTATTCGGAGGCAATGACGACGCAGCCGGGGTCGGCGGTGAGGAACGGGTTCTGGCCCAGAACAGCCGCTTCTTCCCGCAGTGCGGCGAGGATGTCCTTATAAGGGCAACCGGCGCAGTGTGACTTTCGGTATGGTTTTTCCTTTTGCCACCCCGCTTCGGTAAATATGCGCGCTGGCGTCAGTTCGGGCAGGTAGGCCTTCAGCGCTTTCTGAATCTGCCAACGGAAGAGTTCACCTTCTCCCGGTACATGACCGCTTCGTTTGCCGATGACCCTCGGGGTGACGCCCGCGTCGTACCCGATAGACTTGATGCCGTCTTCGAGATATGGGTTCACTTCTTCAAGTACCAGAACCTGCTTACATTGTTTCAGGAAATTCGCGATCAGGCCACGGGGCAGGGGATAGAGGGCGCCGAGTTTCAGACATCTCAGGTCCGAGGTGTCTGCCCCTTCAAGCGCGTCCTGAAGTTTATTGTGGCCAAATCCGGATGCGATGACGCCCATCTCTCCGAAGCCCTCCACGTGGTTGAACGGGATGTCTTCGAATTTTTCCGCGATGGACTGGAGATTTCGATGGAGTCTTTGATGGTTGGGTATACAGTTGGACAGGGACGAGATCCAGCGCATCGGTTCCCTGTCCGGTGCCAACGCCGGCAGTGACTGGGGCCTGTCGATGGCCGGTTGGTCGGCCGCACAGACGCTGAAGCTCCGGGTGATGCGCAGGATGACGGCCGTTCGGAACGACTCAGAGAAGTCGAAAGCCCAGCGCATCATTTTCCGGCCCTCGGCCGGAGTTGCGGGTTCCAGCATCGGGATTTCCGCAAGTGGGCTGAAGAAGCGCCCGTCCTGCTCGTTCTGCGAACCCCACGCGCCGGGATCGTCGCCCATAAGGATCACCAGGCCGGCGTGTACGCCGGTCATATTCAGGACCATTAACGTGTCCAAAGCCACGTTCATGCCCACGCTCTTGGTGCACACGAGCACCCGTCGGCCACCCTGGGAGACGCCCGCAGCGATGTCCAGGGCGATGCGTTCGTTCAGACACCACTCGGCTTCGTGACCATATTCGGCCGCCGTGTCGGCGAGCGCGCTAAACGTGCCGGTACCGGGCGAACCGGGATATCCGGTAACGCAGGCGACACCGGCCTCGATCGCGCCCCAGGCCAAAGCCGTGTCTCCGTTGATTCGCAATGCACTCATCCGGGCTCTCCGTTATGAATTGGCATTATTGCAGTCGGAATTACGATGGTACCCGTACATCCGGGGCTTGTCAAGCGCTAAAGGGAATGTGACGGGATTGCCGTAGCTCGAGGGCCGAAGGAACAGCGGTGCCTTGACCTGCTGGTGTTCTGTCCTGGAAATAGATTGCCGAAATTCGGCCGCCGAGACGGGATGGACCGGCGCCTGCCTGTGCGTGCAGCCTCACGCACGCAGACAGGGAAGAATGGTGACATATTTCGGGGACGGGACACCTGGTCAGATTAGTCCGATGAGTCGCCAATAGAGGAAGTTGAGCGGTATGAGAAACAGGAGCGAGACCAGGGCGAGGAGAACCATGAGACGGATGAACTGGCCCATATGCACGTAGCGAAAGCTGTAGGCCAGGATGAATGGCGCCGCCTGGTACGGAAAGAAGCCGCAGCTTGCAACAATGGCCATACAGAGGGCGGCTGGAAGCGGAGCCATGCCGGTCTGGGCGGCAACGTCCAGGAGCACCGGGGTGAGGATGGCGGCAACCGCGGCTGTATCCGCCAGAAAATTGAAGGGCAGGATGAAGGCGGAGAGCAGACCGAGTTGGGTGAGCAGACTACCGTCGAAACGACCAAGCCAGTCCGTAAACAGATCGGCGAGCAGGGGGCTGAAGCCGGTGGTTTCGAGGGCGTGTCCGACGGAGAACGCCGCTGCGATGTAGATGAGCAGGGGGAAATTGATCTTTTTCAGCAAATCCGGGTGCAAGGGTCCCCATCCGGGGAGATAACAGGCCAGGACCAGCGCCAGACCCACGTAGGTTGGATGGATGCCGTGTAGCGCGTCGGTCGCCCACAGCAATACCCCCGCGAGCAGGATGCAAAGGGTTTTTTTCTCTGCGGGCGTGATGCTATCGGGGACTTCGGTTTCGACATCGAGCTTCGTCCGGATGCGGGATTCACCTCGCAGGGGCAACAACAGGCGGATCAGCAGGTAACAGCACGCGACCCGGCAGAGGGAGAATATGGGAAAGAGATACAGCGTCCACTGGCCCCAGTAAACGGTGATGTCGCGGGATTCCAGAACGCCGAAGACGATCAGGCTGGGCACCGAAGCGGTAAGGACCCCGGTGCCGCCGTAGTAGGTAGAACAGGCCAGAGAGAGAATCAGCGCCGCACTCACCCTGGATCCTGGCGGTTCGCCGAGTGTCCGAAGCAGGGTGATAATGAGGGGCATAAGGATCAGAATCCGCACGACGCCCGAGGGGATGAGAAGCGCGGAGAGCATGCCCAGGACGTGGAGGGCAAGGATGAGTCCGTTCAGGCTGCCGATGCGCCCCAGAACCAGGCTGGAGATTCGTGCCCCCAGCGGAGTTTCGGTGATGCTCAGGCTGAGCGCCATGCCGGCGAAGATGAGCCAGACCGTTTTGCTGGAGAAGGGCCCGAAGGCGGTTTCAAACGGGAGTACGTCCAGGATAGGGAACAGGACAATCAACAATAGCGAACTGTATTCGAGGGGGACGGGCTCGAAGGTCCACAGGACAATCGTCGCAAGAGAGAGCGCCAGTGCCAGACGCGGCACGGTGCCGATATCGCCCGGATACAGCATGACGACCAGCGGCAGGAGGATGGCGAGAACAAGCCCGGCGGCGGTTTTTCGGTTCATAATTAGGAATGCCTTGATATTTCGTGCGAAAATGCAAGACGGAAAATAGACAAAGAACTCAGAAAATGCAATGAAATTAACAGGTTATGTATGATCGAGTTTATTGACCCGATATTCCGTTTTTTCGTCCAGGGTGCTCCGGAACGATAGCCAATGAAACGCTTGTCTGACCCACTTAGTGCTTGATGGTTTTTCGAAATGGGCTAAACTAAACGGTAGCGCCCTGACGGAACGCGTCCGCGAGGCGGTTTAAGGCGGGCGATCGAGGAGACGGAAACACTAATGGACTTCCACATTCAAGAAGAATCCATTGATGTCCTGTCGGAATACGGACAGGTACCCATTGCCTTCGAAGTGAGAAGCCGTTTTCGGGTCGAACCTGTCGCCAATGGCCTGGGAGGATTCAGGCTGGTCGAAGAAACCGTGGATTCACCGTATACGAAAGACTACGACCAACCCGATGGTCCCGAGCGGTGGACCCGGAGATCGTGGGACCTGTCGAACTGGATCTTTCTGGGCGCATTCCGGGAGCAGGAGCGAATCGGCGGCGCGATTGTCGCGTTTCATAGCGAAGGTCTGGGCTACTGCGAAGGACGCGAAGACCTCGCCGGCCTGTGGGTCATTCGCGTCAGCCCGGAATATCGAGGACGGGGCGTCGGCAAAGCGCTCTTTCACCGCGACGAAACCTGCGCCAGGAACCGGGGCTGCACACAATTGAAAATTGAAACGCAGAACATAAACGTCGCCGCATGCCGCTTCTACGCGCGTATGGGAGCCACGCTCGGCAAGGTCCATCTCTACGCCTACCTTGCCGAGGGCCTTGACGAGGTGGAACTGACCTGGTACAAGGATCTGTGATCGAGCGTCACCGTGCGATCAGATTTGAAGTGTGATGACATATTACGTGGTGCAACCTATAATTTACATCCTCCGCTGCAGAAGTTGATCTTGTCGAAGCGGTGGTTGAGCCTGCCGAAACGTGGTGATTGCTTGCGTTGAGCCTGTCGAAACGAGCTTGTCGAAGTGCCCGGGTTTCGACACCCGTTCGGTCCCCTTAGCCAGCCCTTCGCCGACCCTTCGACAGGCTCAGGGAGCGGCTAAGGGCCACAGGTTCGGGGAACACCGTATGGTTTACATCCTCCTTTGTAGCAGAGGAAAAAACCGTCAACTATTTCCGCTCCTCGTAATAAACTCAAAGAGACAACGGTTCCGGCGTCACGTAAATGTCACTGTCTGAAATGTATCCAATATTCAAAGATACACCTGAGCCCTCTTCTCTATCCGATCTGAACACAGGTCGGCTTTTTTCACGTGTCATCCGGCATCCGCGCGGTAACCCGCCGGAACTTCCTGGGGTGCCCGCGCATGCGCTTGACTTTCCGGGTCGGCCTCGGCATATTTGAGCTTCGATTCGTATGTGAAACCGGTTTCGGCTGAGGAGGATGGATGGCGAACGGCGGCTTCGATGGGATCTATCCCGCAATTGTAAGTCCGCCGGACGCGGTAAGGTGATTGTGCACGTGGGCGCCCCCGCCGAGCGGGACGCGATTGAACTGGAGGCGGCGGTGGTTGGTATTCTGGATGGGTGATGGCAACAAGAACCAGGCGGTCCGTGGCTGATCAGGCGGCAGTCCGATTGACGGGCTCGACGCTGGTGGTGGATGAGACCTGGATATGGAGGATGCTGGCACATGGGCGTCGTACTATTCGTGTTATTGGTTATTATGTTTTCGGCCATTCTGCTGGCAGTGCCGGGGCACGCCGGGGCCGGAACTGGCGATGAGGGGCAAGGTTTCGTGCGTCATGGCGTTGCGGCGCCCGTGTCCCGCGCGAGGGGCGTGGCGGCAACCGTCGACGGAGACGGGCGACCGATTGTTCTGGCGTGGCCGATGGACCACCGGGGCTGCGGGTCGATTCTTGTGATCGATGCCCTATCGGGCAAGGTGGATCAGATCCCGACCCCGTTCGGGATGGCCTCCACACCGTTTGCGGTGCTGCTTTCCACGCGGAACCGGTTCTATTCCTATTTCGACAAGTTCGTGGAGTTCGACGCCGAATCACGTCGCTTCACGTTCTGGTCCGACGCGCCGCCGAATTTCGCCATGTCGTTTACGGAGGACGATCGCGGCGTGGTCTGGACGTCCGCTTATCCCAACTGTGAATTGCTGAGCTTCGTGCCGGATTCAGGTGAACTCACGAATTACGGTCCGCTCAACCATGAGAAATGGCCGCAGTATCCCCGAACAATCGCGGTGGACTCCGCAGGATGGGTTTACACGGGCATCGGCGCAACGCGCGGACAGATCGTGGCGTTTAATCCGAAAAGCAGGGAGCGCGCCACGTTGATTCCGGAGTTGGAACGTCAGCACGGCGCATCCACGGTCTACCGGGGGACAGACGGAAAGGTGTACGGAAAGCCCTTCCATGAAGGACCCTGGTGGGCACTGTTCGAAGGGGTGGTGACCCCCGTGGACGCTCCAGCCGGCGAGCAGCCGATTCTGGCCGGAAGCCAGGAGGCGATTCTGGACAATTTCCCGAAGGGCTGGGCGTTGGAAACGATCAACCTGCCTGAGAAATTCGTCGAGATCAGGGAGGGGGGAACGGTCAGGCGGTTGGATATCGACTACGAATCGGCCGGATCACACATTCTGTCGATCGCGGAAGGTCCGGATGGCAAAATTCACGGTTCGACCGGGCATCCGCTACGGTTCTATACGTACGATGTAAAGGCGGACACGTTCATTCACCGGGGTCTCTGGGATCTGAGCGGACATCTGAACGCGCTTGCGGTGCAGGGCGATAAGGTCTATTGCGGGGAATATTCGGGCGGCAGGCTCTGGGAATACGATCCGTTTCGGCCGTGGGACGATCAGGCAACGGCGGATCCGAACCCCCGCGAATTGGTTTCCGTGAGTCCGACAATTATCCGCCCGCACGCGCTCCTGGCGCATCCGGACGGTCGGCGGTTGGTCATGACGGGCACGCCGGGTTATGGATTGACGGGTGGGGGGATGCTGATATGGGATACAGAAACGGACAGCCACACGCTGCTGACACATGAGGAACTGCTTCCTGCGCACAGCACGGTATCGCTGGTGGCGTTGCCCGACGGTAAAATTGTGGGGGGCACGACGATCAGCCCGGGTACGGGAGGAGAGGCGCAGGCGAAGCAGGCCGAGTTGTACGTCCTGGATCTGGATGAAAAACGCGTGCTATTTCGGGATGCCGTGGTGCCTGGCGCCACGGAAATTCGGGATATGGTTCTGGGGCCGGACGGGTTGATCTATGGCCTTGCCTCGGGGTCCACTTTCTTCGTGTTCGATCCCGAATCGTGGACGGTCGTTCACAGCGAGGAGAACCTGCCTTACGGCGAACTGGCGGGCCAACAGGCCCCCAGGATCCTGGCGACGGGACCTGACGATAAGATCTATGCGCTGTTTCGTAACGCGATCGTTGGTATTGAGCCGGGCTCGTTCGAACACAGCCTGCTGGGGAAGCCCCCGGTGAACGCGAATGCGGGAATTGTAATACACAAAGGCCGGCTCTATTTCACCCATAGTTCCGAGGTCTGGAGCTTCCGGGTGCCCGGTCTGTAAAGAAGACGCCGACTGGCGGGAAAGCACGGGCCGCGGCGTTGACGTGCTGCTCGCGGCTGCGCATCGGATTAAGCCATTAGCGCCTGCCAGAGCGCCCTGTAGTAGCGCAACAGGCGCTCGGGTTCCGGGCTGGCGGGGATTTCGGCAAGCGTGTAACCCTCGTACCCTTCGTCCTTCAGGAGGCCGAAGAGTTCCCGCCAGGGGTATTCGGATTTGGCCAATTCATTGATGTGCACAAGCCCGATTTTGTGTTTCAGCAGGTCGAAACTCGCTTTGACCGAGCCGTCGACGACGTCTTGGGGGTTCGAGTTCCAGCAGACATAGACGTTGTCGTGGTCGGCATGGTCCACAATGGCGCGCATGCGGCGGGGTTCGCAGGTATCCCGGCCGTGGACCTCCACGCGAATCTGGACGCCCAGGCCGGCTGCGGCTTTACCACATTCCCTTAAGGCGAGCCCGATCTGCTCGAGGGTCTTTTCTTCCGGAATACCTTTGTCCGTCTGCAGCCCGTTGGGACGCACCTTCACGCCTGGACAACCCAGATCCGCAGCGAGTTTCGCGGTTTCAACGGTCCCGTCGATGTTCTGACGCACCGTTTCCGCGTCCGGTGCATGGTATTCGCATACGCTTCCGAGGCCAACAATTTCAATTCCCGCGTCTTCGAACCGACGTCTTACAGCGCTGCGCCTAGCCTGCGAAAGGTCGATTTCCACACCATGGGCGTGTGTGGTGCGCAATTCAACGCCCTGAATCCCCGTGGTTTGGCACATGTCGATCAGTGTGGGGACATCCCAGTCTTTGGCGATCTGGTAGGTGACGATTCCAAGCTTCATCCGTGGCGCTCCTCTCGTGCCTGGCTGGTTGTTGGGTGAAATTTCAAGATATCGGCTTCAGGGCGAAAGTCAACGCCTTTGTGTTATGGAAATGGCGCCCCCGGCCCTACGTCTCAGGTTTGCGTTCGTCCACAGCAAGCCGAACCGGCGACGATCCGGCTGTTCGCTTCAGAAACGGGTTTGCTCGACCTGCAATCACCAGAGGAATAACCTGCCGCCGTATCGGAAAAATCAGGAGGTTGGATGAGCCGGCCGGAATCTGAACTCACTCCGGGGTTTCGAATACGAAAGGCGGTTCCGGAGGATATGGATCGGGTGGGCGAGATCGCGCGCGAGGCGTGGCGAAGGATCCACGACAGTTCAACGCAAATTTTGGGAGAGGAGATGCACGGAGTACTGTGCGCGAATTGGGAGGAAGAGAAAACAGCCGCGGTTCGCCGGCACTGGGAGCAGTTCCCTGAGTGGTTCAGGGTCGTTGAGGCAATGGAAAGAAGGAAGGTGGTTGCATTCCTGACGTATCGGATCGATCGCGGGAAATCGATGGGAAGAATCACGAATAACGCGGTGGCCCCGGAAGTACAGGGAAAGGGGATAGGTACGGCCATGTATCGGTATGCCCTGCGCTGTTTTCGGTCCGAAGGCCTTCGGTTTGCGGCCGTGGGCACGGGTTTGGACGAGGGCCACGCGCCCGCCCGCCGGGCCTATGAGAAAGTGGGATTCAACATTGCGCAGCCCCAGGTAACGTATTATCAATATCTGTGAACCAACCATGCCTGAACGACCATCCGGATCTTATTAATCTGATCGTGTCTATCCTGCCTCTACAAGAAGGGTCTTGTCGGGCGCTGTTTTTATCGAAACTCTTGACAATTTATAGCCAGTTGGTTATAATATTTGATGTTTCGGGCGCGAGGAAATTTAAGAGTAGTCTTGTGGCTAGGGGATTCCAAGACAAAACTGAAAGAATTTCCGACGCCGGTTCAGAAGGATATCGGTGACGCTCTGTTTTTTGCGCAGGCGGGAAGCATGTCCCCCGAAGCCAAACCATTAAGGGGCGTCGGCTCAGGAGTTTTCGAGATACGGGCGAAACACAGAACGGACACTTATCGCGCGGTCTACGCAGTGAAAATTGGAGCGAGGGTTTATGTACTACATTGTTTTCAGAAAAAATCAACGCGCGGAAATAAGACTCCCAGGAAAGAGGTCGATCTTATCAGGCGACGTATGAGAATAGCGCAGGAACTGGAGGCGAACTATGAGCGACAGGGTTGAAATCGAAAAGAGCTCAGGTAACGTGTTTGAAGATCTGGACCTACCAGATGCGGATGAATTGTTCCTCAAGGCAACACTTGGTTTTGAAGTGTTTCAAATTATCGGTAAACGAAAGCTCACCCAGGCGGAGGCAGCAGACGTTTTAGGAGTGAAGCAACCGGAAATATCCCGTTTAAAGAAGGGCAAGTTCAATCATTACAGCGTTGAGCGATTGATGACATTTCTTACCCGCCTGAATCGAGATATAGAAATCCGTATTATTCCGTCAGAAAGTGGCGCGGGAAAACAACGCGTCGTTGCCGTTTAATTCGACAGCAAATATCCAGCCGACGAATCGGATGGTCCATGAGCCGTTTCCCGGATTTGCCAGATGCGGTGCTTGCCGGCTTTCGATCACTTCGATATCTGCCCGCGCGATATTCCGCTGGATTCGTTCGGCGATTTGTATGTGGGTAGAGTGCGGGTGGACCGGCAATCGTACTTCCCAATACAGGAGAGCGATTTATGAAAGTACTGATTACTTCAGGTGGGTCAACGCTGGCTCAGGCATTGGCGGCGGACCTGTCGCGGGAACACGACGTGACGTTGACGGACGTCGTGGACGTGTCGACGGATCTCGCCTTTCTTCAGTGTGAATTGGGCCACGATGGAGAGACGGAATCCCTGGTGGATGGGATGGATACGATCGTGCATCTCGCGGAGTTGCCCGAAGGATTGAAGAGCGACGAACGCGAAATCGACTTTCAGACGAGGTGCGCGTATAACCTGTTGCATGCCGCCCGGGAGAAGAAGGTCGGCCACGTCGTCTACATCAGCTCTCTGAGCCTGTTTGCGACATGTGATCCGAATTGGAACGTGACCGAGCAGTGGGCGCCGCGGCCGTCAACGGATGCCGCGCCCATGGCGAGGTACCTGGGTGAATTCACCTGCCGTGAGTTTGCGCGGGAGCACTCGGTGCGCGTAACGTGTTTGCGACTCGGCGAAGTCAGCGGCGACGGAGACACTGCGTTGTCGGTGAAGGACGCGGTCAGGGCCATCGCATCGGCACTGACGAAAGAAGGGCCGATGTGGCGGGTGCTGCACGTGCAGTCGGAGGTCGAAAACGCGAGGTTTCCCATCGACCAGGCCAGGAAAGCCCTCGATATCTGAATCGTCAGCTCCGCGTGACGCTGGAGGCGGATATGAAAGTCGTAATTTACGGCGGCAACGGGATGCTGGGGCCGCACGTCGTAAGGGCGCTGGAAGGGCGCGTGTCCCTGCGGATCACGGATCTGGAGCCGTTTGAAACGCACCACGAAATGATGCCCGTGGACGTGGCGGACCCCGAGGCCGTTATGCGCGCGGCCGTAGGGATGGATGCGATCATCAACCTGTCCGTTTTGCGGCCGCATCGAAAAATCGCGTTCGACGTGAATACCCTGGGATGCTACAACGTGATGCGCGCGGCCGTTAGGAACGGGATCCGGCGCGTCATCAACACGGGGCCGTACTTTACCGTACAGGGCGACCCCTACGTGGACTGGGACTATCACATCGGTCCGGACGTGCCCCCCAGGCCCGGAACGAATCTGTATACGCTGTCCAAGGGATTGGGCCAGGAAATCTGCCGGATCTTCACCTCGAACTTCGACGTGTACGTGCTGTGTTACCTGTTCTGGAGTTTTCGCGATCACGACCCATCCTCTCAACCTGTTCACGACCGGTCTTTTATTGTGACGTGGCGGGATGCCGCTGAAGCGTTCCTCCCCGGATTGAAAATTCCACTGGAGCGTCTGCCGTCAAGATGCGAGGTATTCAATATTCTCGGCGACCGGCCGCACGGGCACTTTACGAACGCGAAGGCCAAGCGGGTCCTGGGGTGGCAGCCGAGGGATGGACTGGAATATACGTACATGAAAAAACTCAGGTAGTCAAATCTGACCAACGCTGGAGATCGATATGAAAGTCGTGATTTACGGCGGCAACGGGATGTTGGGGCCGCACGTGGTGAAGGCCCTGGAGGGGCACGTCTCGCTCCGGATAACGGACCTCGAGCCGTTCGAAACGCCCCATGAAACGATGCCCGTGGATGTGGCGGATCCGGAGGCCGTCATGCGCGCGGCCGAAGGGATGGATGCGATTATCAACCTTTCCGTTTTGCGGCCGCATCGGAAGATCGCATTCGATGTCAACACGCTGGGTTGTTACAATATCATGCGTGCAGCGGTCAGACATGGGATCCGTCGGATTATAAATACGGGTCCGCACTTTACCGTGCAGGGGGAACCCTACGTCGCTTGGGACTATGGCATCGGCCCCGATGTTCCGCCGAAACCCAGTACGAATCTATATGCGCTCTCGAAGGGATTGGGCCAGGAAATTTGTCGGATCTTTACGTTGCATTGCGACGTTTACGTGTTGTGTTACCTGTTCTGTATTTTCCGGGATCACGACGCGTCGTCCGGGCCCGCTCGGGACTGGTCGTTTCTCGTATCCTGGCGTGACGCGGCCGCCGCGTTCCTGCCCGGGTTGACCATTGAACTGGACCCATTGCCGTCGCGGTGCGAGGTCTTCAATATTTTCGGGGATCGGCCGCACGGGCAGTTTTTAAACGAGAAGGCAAAGCGCATTCTGGATTGGCACCCGAAGGATCGCCTGGAATATACGTATTTGAAGAAATAGACACCTGTCCACCGTTGCAAATTTCAGGGTTTTGTTCGTGAATTATACACCACATA
Source organism: Candidatus Latescibacterota bacterium (assembly GCA_965237675.1). Classification (GTDB taxonomy): domain Bacteria; phylum Latescibacterota; class UBA2968; order UBA2968; genus JAAXHE01. The sequence continues at coordinate 4,820,894 of OZ250150.1, read as the reverse complement.
CGGATCGAGATATTCGAAAGATGCTGGACACGATCGGGATCGATTCAACGGAGGCGTTGTTTGAACCGGTGCCGGAATCCCTCCGCCTGAACTCGCTGGATCTGCCACGCGGAATCAGCGAGATGGAGGCGCTCGGGCTGGTTCAGGAACTTGGCCGATCGGCTCGGGAGCAAGCGCCTGAGCTGTCCTTTGTGGGTGGCGGGGCTTACGAGCATTTCACACCCAGCGTTGTCGATGCGATGATTTCGCGCAGCGAGTTCTATACGGCATATACGCCGTATCAGGCGGAGGTGAGCCAGGGTACATTACGGGCCATTTACGAGTTTCAGACAATGGTCTGTGAGTTGACCGGCATGGAGGTGGCCAACGCCTCCATGTACGACGGCGCGTCCGCGCTTGCGGAGGCTGTGTTGATGGCGGTGCGGATAAACGGCGGATCCCGCGTGCTCCTTCCGCGCAGCCTGCACCCGTTCTACCGGCGCGTGGTAGAGACCTATGTTCGGGGTATCGGACTGGAACTGGTGGAAATTCCCTGGACGGATGCTGGCACAGTCGACCTGGATTGGGTGGATGCGAATCTGAACGACGACACTGCGGCGGTGGTGGTGCAGAATCCGAATTTCCTGGGCTTGCTTGAGCCACTGGAAGCACTGGGAGGCTTGGCACAGAATCGCAGGGCGGCGTACGTCGCCGCTGTGAATCCGATTTCTCTGGGGGTGATCCGGCCTCCGGGAGACTTCGGGGCCGATATTGTCGTCGGCGACGGCCAGCCTCTGGGGTTGCCGCTATCCTACGGCGGTCCCTACGTGGGGATGTTCGCCACGCGCCAGGAGCACATCCGCCGGATGCCGGGACGGGTCGTCGGGCAGACCACCGACGCGGAGGGAAGGCGCGGGTTTGTGATGACGTTGCAGACGCGTGAGCAGCATATTCGCCGTGAACGCGCAACCTCGAATATCTGTACGAATCAGACGCTCTGCGCCACGGCCGTAACCGTCTATCTCTCGTCTCTGGGGCCGGAAGGGTTGAGGGAAGTCGGATGGTTGAACTGGAACCGAAGCCACGATGCGGCCGCGGCGCTTGCCGAGGTCGATGGGCTCTCGCTCAGGTTTTCGGGGGCGGCGTTTAATGAATTCGTGGTTGAAACCACCCGGCCGGCGCGGGAAGTTCTTGGCGCGTTACGAAAAAAAGGCATTGCCGGCGGCATAGATCTGGGTCGCTTCTACCCTGAACTGGACCGGTGCGTTCTGACCTGTCTGACCGAAACGAAGACCGAAACGGACCTGGCACGGCTGGTCGATGCCTGGAGAGAGGTTTAATGGATAAGGATCGCCTGATTTTTGAGAGAGGTGAAAAGGGGCGGCGTTGTACGAGGTTTCCAGATGCTGGCGCCCCGGTAGTACCGATTCCCGACGGGATGTATCGGCATGACGCGCCGGCGTTGCCGGAGGTCAGCGAACTTGAACTGGTGCGCCATTATGTGAGTCTCTCATCGATGAATTTCAGCATCGATACGGCTTTTTATCCGCTGGGTTCGTGTACGATGAAGTACAATCCCAAGGTACACGAACGCGTTGCGCGGTTTCCCGATTTTTCCGGATTGCATCCCCTGGCGGATGGGGCGTCGTCCCAGGCGGCGTTACGGATCCTGTGGGAGATGGATGGTATATTGAAGGCCGTTACCGGGATGGACGGCTTTACGTTTCAGCCGGCGGCCGGAGCGCAGGGAGAGTTCGTCGGCATCTCATTGATTGCGGCGTATCACTGCGAAAGAAAAGACAGCCGGCAGATCGTGTTGATTCCGGATTCGGCGCACGGTACAAACCCCGCTACCGCGGCGATGTGCGGTTTTCGTGTGGAGACAGTGAAGTCTACCGACCGCGGAACCGTGGATGTCGCGGATTTGAAAGAGAAGATGAACAGCCAGGTTGCAGGATTGATGCTGACCAATCCCAATACGTTCGGGGTGTTTGAGGATGAAATCCTGGAAATTCAACAGGTGGTTCACGACGGCGGCGGGCTGCTCTATTACGATGGAGCGAATTTAAACGCATTTTTGGGACAATGCCGGCCGGGTGATATGGGTTTTGATGTTGTCCATATCAACTTGCACAAAACTTTTACAACCCCGCATGGGGGTGGCGGCCCCGGGTCCGGGCCGGTCGGGGTGAAGGAAGCTTTGCTGCGGTATTTGCCGCTCCCTGTCGTCACAAAAGGAGGCGATCTCTTCCGGCTGGATTTCGATCGCCCGCAGTCGATCGGAAAGGTGAGTTCCTTCTACGGTAATTTCGGGATGGTGATCCGCGCCTTCGTATACGCCAGAATGTTGGGTGCGGAAGGTATGCGCCGCACGAGCGAGATGGCCGTTTTGAATGCGAATTATATCGCCAGCAGGCTGGATGCCTACTTTGATCGCCCGAAATCGGCGCAGCCCATGCATGAAATGGTGTTCTCGGCGTCTCGACAGAAAAAGGCCAATGGGGTGAGCGCGCTGGATATTGCGAAGAGACTGATCGATTATGGGCACCATCCACCCACGATTTATTTTCCGTTGCCGAGGGTGGCGCCGGAGGCGATGTTGATCGAGCCGACGGAGACCGAGAGCCTCGAACAGCTTGACGAGTTTATCGAAGCCATGATCCGGATCGCCCGAGAAGCAAAAGAGGACCCCGACCTGTTGCGCTGTGCGCCCCACAACACGCCCGTACGGCGGCTGGATGAAGCAACGGCCGCACGGAAGCCGGTGTTGAGGGCGAACCGGCGCGCGTAGCACCCGTGTCCATCTCAACCCAAACAGGACAGGGCCGCGATATTCATCGCGGCCCTGTCCTGTTTGGCGTTCATCGGCGGTTCAACCGCCGGATTTTTAGCCTCGACACGTGATCTCAATCAGATTACCGTCGGGATCCTGGAGAAAGACAAACCGGCTTCCGTCGTGCGGTCTGACTCCCGGGCCGCCGACAACATTCACCCACTCGACGTCCAGAGTTTTGATCACCCGTTCAAAGTCTGAGACCTCCAGCGCGATGTGGCGTCTGGACGGATCGGGATGTTCTTCCGCAACCAGAAGGTGTATTTCCACGCTTCCGCATCGGTACCAGGCGCCTTCGAAATCGTAACTGGGCCGGGGTATGGGGTGCAGACCCAGGAATTTCTCATAAAAGGACCTGGATCGATCCAGATTGCTCGCCACAAGGGTGATGTGGTGCACGCCCACGATGTCCAGCACGGGAGAGACCGCACCCCTGAGAGAGTATTCCGGATTATTGAGGGTATCGTGTGCCACGGTTCTCAGTTCTCCGTTAGGTATGCGCGGATTTTGCGCACTCGCGACGGGTGTTTGAGTGCGGCAAGGGCCTTGTCTCGAATCTGTCGGACTCGCTCCTTTGTAAGGCTGAGTAGATTGCCGATTTGTTCGAGCGTCATTGTGTCCTGGCCGTTGATTCCGAAATAGAGCCGTAGAATTCGCGCCTCCCGCGAGGAGAGGGAATTCAGCGCGGACCGAATCTCGTCGGCCATCGCCTGTTCCATGACTTCAACCTCGGGCGATACCTGGTCTTTGTCTTCCAGGACTTCCAGCAGGGAAGAGTCCGGCCCGTCTTCCAGCGGCATGTCCAGGGACACGTGCCACCGCGATGCGTTCAACAGATCCTGCGCTTGCTTGGGCTGCATCTCCGCCCCCACCGCAATCTCGTCGATGCTGGGTTCCCTGCCAAGTTTCTGCTTCAGGCTTGATGCGATACGCTCCAGCCGGCACAGGTGTTTGATCTTGTTTACCGGAAGCCTGACCATACGGGCTTTTTCGGCAAGCGACGAGAGAATGCCCTGCCGGATCCACCAGACCGCATAGGTTGTAAATTTGACCCCCACCGTTTCATCGTACCGCGTTGCCGCGCGAACCAACCCGAGGTTGCCCTCGGCAATCAGATCTTCCAGGGGCAAGCCCCGCCCCTGGTACTCTTTGGCGATCGTGATGACAAACCGCAGGTTGGACTCGACCATCTGATCCAGACTCTTGCGGTCGCCGGCCCTGATTCGCTTCGCCAATGCCACCTCTTGTTGCGGCGTGAGCAGATCATTATACGCGATATCCTTGAGATAAAGCTCAAGCGCCGTCCGCTTCGTTCCCCGTGATGAGATTCGGTTCTGCTGGCTCATTACCGTTGCAGGCATTACTTTCCCCCAGGCAATGGTGCGGACGTCTGCATGCGGGAACCGGGCGTATTTCAATCAAACAGGAAATACGCCGGAACCCGTACGTAGACAATCCTGTGCGGGTACCATACACTACCGACGACAGACAGGTTCGAAAACACCGCCTGTGAACGTGAACAACACGATCTGGAAAGGGGACGAAAGAAGAAAGGGAGAAGGGGAATCTGGAGAGTCTGACTCCTCTCGGGGCGAGGAGTTGAACTTGTGGGGAAAACAGGAGAAAGAGACGAGAACCGTGTAGGGGAAAGGTTCCCTGAGCCTATTTCCTGATCTGCACCTCCTTGTTTCTCCAACCTGGATCTTACTTTCAGCCGGAGAGCAGGTTCTTTCCCGGAATCACCGTTTCGCAACCGAGGGGTACGGCTGATACCTCCGGCGACTCGGGGTCAAACCGAATTTTTTCGGTTCCAATGTACCGAAAGTCGTGTGAAATAGCATGATAACACACGACTGGCGTTTTGTCAACCCAGGATCGCGGTTTTTATTGAACCATGTAAAGAAACGGGATCGGCAGAAATCGGCGGAGGTAGTGGACGGCCGACGGGGAGGTGCGCCCCGGTCGGCGCGTTTATTCGTTCGCTCCGGCTTCCGGGCCGCGCGTACCCAGATCTCTGTCCAGAATAAACAGGCCGTTGCCGTCGTTGCCAACCAATTTCAGCTTGTTAACGATATCGCTCGCGGTGGCTTCTTCTTCCACCTGTTCGGTCACGAACCACTGGAGAAAGGTGTTGGTGGCGTGGTCTCTTTCCGTAAGGCTAAGGTCCACAAGGTCGTAGATCTGAGCGGTTACGGCCTTCTCATGTTGATAGGCATCTTCGAACGCCGCCAGGGAATTGTCCCACTGCCGTTTGGGCGCCGCGATGGTCGTTAGCGCCACGTCGCCTTCCCGGTCGTTGATAAAGTCGTAAACCTTCATGGCATGCATCAATTCCTCCTGGGCTTGAGCGCGCATCCAGGAGGCAAAACCGGTCAGGTTGATGGCATGAAAATAAGCGGAAATCGAAAGATAATAATACGAGGCGTAGAGTTCGGAATTCAACTGATCATTCAAGGCGGCCTGTACATTATCTTTAAGCATTCACATTCTCCATGCGGACAAATGAACAGAGCACGTAAGAGGGTCAATCCCGGTTTACGCGATAGACTGCGCACAATGGCTCACCCTATCTCATCTGTAATGTGACGACAAACGAAGGGATTTTAAGTATACCAAAAAGCGAAAAAAAAACAAGGGTTTCGATACCTGAATCTATTTCCGGGACAGAACGCTGGAAGTCCGTTTTGACGCCACCGATCAGCCTGCGTGGAAGGCCGGGACGGACGCCGGCAAAGACACTTGCGCCGGATGGCAGTTTGTAGTTGACGCCAAGGCCGGGGATCCATACGGACACCTTGTTTTCCCGGGCCGTGAGGTGCGTGCCTGACCTGTCCGGATCTCCGATGACCATTACGCGGTCCAGGACGATGACTTCGGCCAGAATCGAGTCGGCCGGTGCGAGTGTGGCTGTGGCGGTTGAGTCCTCCGCGAGCGCCGTGCTCCCGCCGGTCCCGGAAAGCACAAGGACGCCGAAGGCGCAGGTTAGAAGACGTCTTCCGAGATAAGGTTGCGCGATGCTCTTGATCTTTCTACTCTCTCCTTTTGCCGTCAGGCGGCTGGTTTAGGCCTGTCGCACATTCGGTCGTTTGCGGTAACGTTTTCCGATTCTCCGGGCGTGAACCCACATTTCATTGACGGTTGGCATCCATAGTATATAGAGAAATCAATTATTAAATATATATGACATTTGTTATATAACTGAAACATATGAGTTCGGTTCTCAAACGTCAAGAAAAATCCGGCCTTTTTGAGGTGGAGCGTTAAAAAAACGATTGGCTGCGAAATCGAGGATATCTATTTTACGTAAGGCCGGTGTTGAATTCATTACTGGTGTCCTGTCCCAGAAATATGTCACCACTTTACCCTGTCTGCGTGCGTGAGGCAGCACGCACGCAGACAGGCGCCGGTTCATTCCGCCTCGTTGCGTTGCGTATGTTGCGTCCGTTGCCTGCGTTGCCTGCGCTGAGCTTGTCGAAGCGCGCCTGTGGAAACGAGCTCGCCGACGCGTGGTCATTGCGTGCGTTGAGCTTGTCGAAACGAGCTTGTCCAAATGCCCGCGTTTCGCTACCCTTCGACAAGCTCAGGGCACCGGCTCAGGGAGCCGGGCGATTCGTCGGCCGAATTTCGGCAATCTATTTCCGGGACAGAACACGAGGAGCGGTTATGGATACCAAGCCTCTCAGGGTCGCCGTCATCGGCGCCAGTGGAATCGGTCAGCATCATGCCCGGTGGTACCATCTTTCGGGGTGCGAGGTGGTTGCGTTTTCGGGTACTTCGCAGGATTCGTGCGAGCACACCCGTGCGCGGTTGGCGTCGTACTTCGGATTCTGCGGCCGGGCATATCAGGATGTGGAAGCAATGCTCCGGGAGGAGGCGCCCGACATTGTCGCGGTGACGAGCCCATATCCGATGCACAAGACACACGCGCTTGCCGCGCTCGACGCTGGGGCCCACGTGCTGTGCGAGAAGCCGTTCTGCTGGGATAGACACAAGGAACTGGATGAGATTCTTGCGGACGGGCGGACCGTTGTGGGCAAAGCGAAGGACGCCGGCCGTCTGCTGGGGGTGTCTGCCCAGTACCCGGCCGGCATTCCGCATTACCGGAATTTTTATGAGCAGGTCCGCGGGGCGTGGGACGAAGTGAGGCGGATTACGATGGAAATGGAGGTGAGGGGAAGAAAGGGGCCAAAACGCTACGAGGAAATCTGGGCGGATGTCGCCCCGCATGCGTTGAGTCTGGTCATCGGATTCCTGCCGGAAGGCAGGATGGATACACGAACAGCGGTCTGTGAAATCGAAGAACGGGAGAATCGGGCACGTTTCGAATATGTCAGCCCAGGTGGGCGCTGCGCCGTCGAACTGGTGTTACGGGATATCGACGAAGGCATACCGGCCCGGCGGTTCGGTGTGAACGGCTTTATGGTGGATTGGGAGGGGTACGAAGATACCGGGGGGGTTTACCGCGCACGGCTGGTCCACGGCGGCGAATCGTTTCAATGCAACGATTTCCTGCATATTTTAATCGAGGCCTTCGTTTCCTGGGTGAAGGGTTCTGGCCAGCGGGCGGTTGTTTCCGAAAAAGAAGGGCTGCTGGGGCTGGAATACCAGGTGGAACTTCTGCGCATGTCCAGAGCGCAAGCCCCGACCCAATGACGAGCACCAGGCGCCTAAGGTGAAACCAGAAAAAAAGGCCGATATTGCCGTTATTGTCACCTGTCACAACTATGGCCGTTACTTGCGGCAATGCCTGCAATCGATTGAATCTCAAGTGTTGAAGCCGGCGTCCGTCCTGGTTGTGGACGACGCCAGCACGGACGAGACCGAGGCTGTCGTCCGGCAGTTTCCTGAGGTGGATTACCGGCGGGTTGAATTCCTGAACGGAAACAGATCCCGCAACTTTGGCTTCACTCAGGTCACGGCCGAATGGGTTGTCTTTTTCGACGCGGACAACTATATGGCTCCCGAATTCCTGGATGTCCTTCACGGGGCGTCACGCGTGAGGCCCGGCCTTGATTTTGTGTATTGCGATCGCATCAATTTCACAGACGGGGATGGCTCATGGCATCCGGAGCCGGAGGGGGTCTGGAGGTCCGGTCCCTTTCAGCCGGACCGGCTGCGACAGGGAAATTATGTAGATCTCGCCTCACTGTTGCGGGCCGGTTGTTTTCCCGGGTTTGACGAATCGCTGCGGCGTTATCAGGATTGGGACCTCTGGTTGAATGTCGTCTTGAGACAGGGGGGGCGTGGATGCTATGTGCCACAGCCTCTTTTTTTCTATCGGATCCACGGTGCCAATATCAGCCGAAAGGAGTCCGACGACCGGGCGATCTGGTCCGTCCGACGGAAATACGGACTCGGACTCTACTTTAAATTACCGCTTATAAGAGACGTGCGGTGGCTGTTCTGTCTGCTGCGGAAATTGAAAAGAGCGGTTTTCGGCGGTAACTGCTGACGATAGGGTTAAGGGGTTTTCTCCTCGCCGGGCGGTCGGTTGGTTTCCCGGTTTTGTGACGGGAAGAGGTCGCAGGGGAACCGGGACTTTCGCGCTTATTTCTCAAACCCCAGATATTTCAGAAATTCACGTTTGCCGCCTGCCTTTTCCTTCCTGTTCCAGGATTCGACCCGCTCGTAATAACACTGCTCTTCTTTTTCTTCCCAATCGCACATGGCCTTGATCTGCATGAGCGAGTTTTGGCCGTCGAGTTCGTACGGACATTCAACCACATCGCTGATGCTGAGAAATTCGATCCCGCCGTGCGCGTCGAATTCAACGTTGAAGGGATAGCGGCGACAGGTTACCGGGCGAAATTCATAAATGGTGCAGAGGTCGTCCTTCCCGAGAAATCGGCATCCGTCTTCATTCCGGCTCAAGCCCATGATGTGGTGTTCGTCTTCGAGCCTGATCCATCCCGGATTCGAGACGCTCCATTCAATTTCACCGGGTGTATAGAATTCAACGACTTCTACGGCGTCCCGTCCCGTAGACATGGTGATGCGCCGGATGTCTTCGTCCGTCACCAGCGCGATGGGTTCCCTGCAACAGTTACCGCAACCGGTGCAACGGAATCCAAGAAGGTGCTTCCATGCCTTCGCCATCGTATGGAATCCTCGACGCCTTGAATTTAAATCGGAGGGTGTCGTGCCTACGGGTTTCAATAAGTGGCGTTTCGTCGATCGTTTTTCCGGTGGTCTCGACGCCACGCCACGGTTGAATACGATCTTTCCGTGCCAAACATATCCAGATGGATGGAGGCTGTCAAGGATGACCTGACCGGGACATGAGGCTCGATTTTGTCTTTTTACCTGGGCCCCGGTGTGTTATACTTGAAATTCTGTGAACCGGGACTCCGGCGACATCGCCGGGCGAAGGGGAGGCGGCTGACAATCGCCTGCCGGTGCGGGGACTGTTGGCCCGGTTCCGGGATATACAGGGGGCTGTTTGGACATTACGCATCTGGTGCTGGCGTTGGCAGGCCTGCTTATTGGCGTGATGAAAGCGGGGTTTGGCGGCGGCGTGGGGGTGGTCGTGACGCCGCTGCTGGCGCTCGTGATGCCGGCCAAGATGGCGCTTGGCGTCATGCTTCCGCTATCTCTCGCGGCGGATTTGATCGCAATCAGGTTTTACTGGAAGTACCGGGTTGCGAGATTCGTCGTCGTTCTCCTTCCTGGAATGGCGGTGGGTGTGTTGGTTGGCTGGGTATTGCTCGATGCGATCCCGGAACTCTGGTTCCGGCGGATGCTTGGCGGATTGGCGTGTGTCTTCGGGGTGTTGCAGGCATTTAAGGACCGGCTGCCGAAAGTCCCACACGCCTCGGGAGTTGCCGCAGGCGTCGCGTTGGGTGTCGTCTCGGTACTCACCCATTCGGGTGGAATTATACTCATGCTCTACCTGATGCCCCAGGGGTTGAGTGGTCGGGTTTTTGTATCCACGGCGGTGTTGGTCGGGCTGGCGCTGAATACCATGAAATCCGTGGCTTACGCAAAACTGGGTCTGCTGGGCCGTGAAGTCTGGCTGATGGATCTATGGATGCTCCCGACGCTCGCCGCGGGCGTGGCAATCGGCATTCTGATGAACCGCCGGTTGCCGGTTGTGTGGTTCAACAGGGCAATTCTGACACTGGTGCTGGCCATCGGCGTCCGGTTGATAATATCGTAAAATCGTGGGCGTCGCATGGCGCTTCGAACGGTGCGGGAGGACATATGTCCAGGCCCGTAATTGGCATCACCACGAGCGTTGAAACGTCCGAAAGCGGGGATTCCCGGCAGGTTGTGAGTCGCGCATATGTTCGTGCGGTGGAGCGCGCCGGCGGATGCCCGGTGATTCTGCCAATGGTCGAACACAGAGATGCGCTTGCGCCGGTGCTCGACCGGATCGACGGGCTGATCATTACGGGTGGTCCCGGCATCACGGAGGGCCTGGTCGGCGTTCTCCCTGAGGACTTGCCGCCTGTGGACGCGACCCGTGCCCGTACGGATGCGTGGGTCTTCCACGGCGCACGAGAACGGGGTCTCCCCATGCTGGGCATTTGCTACGGCATGCAGTTCATCAATGCCCAATTCGACGGAGCGATTTACGGGGATTTGCAAGCCCAACTCGGCAAATGTGCCCATTCCCCAAAGCGGTCGAGAGAACGTCCGGTGCGGCACCACGTACGGACACAAGCGGATACCTGGCTTGCCCGCATGACCGGGCGGCCCGGTGACCCCGTCGAGGTAAACAGTTCGCACATTCAGGCCATAGAGGGTCCGGGGGTCGGGCTCCGCGTGAATGCGGTAAGCGAAGACGGGGTGATCGAAGGGATTGAGACGAAAGATGGACGCATTGTTGGCGTTCAGTTTCACCCGGAAGCGATGCCTGGCACGGTGTGGGACCGCATTTTCGATCATCTGGTCGCCATTTCGCAAAAAGGCGTGAACAGGGGACCCGGCAGCCGGCTTTGACGAATACGCAGCGGCGATCTCCCGTGTCCGTGTAGGGGTGATCGAAAGTTACAACGGTCCATACGAGTCATGGTTCGGGAGTCTGCCTCCAGGAAGGGATTGTCGATGAGAGAGCGACCTGTTTACTGCTGCAAATATGTCTCCACCCCACCGCCGCTGGATGGAAAGATTTCCGGGACGGTTTGGGAGTCCGTCGACAAAATCAACCGGGCGTTCCATTTGCTCGGTACGGATGCCGATCCGCCGGGATATTTTCTGGAAGCGGCGGCGCTGTGGGACGAGGAGGCACTGTACGTGTGTCTTGTGTCCGACCCGTCGCCGGTTCCCGTGACACTGCGGGAGCGGGATCAGGATCTTTTTAACGAATGTGCGGTGGAGGTCTTCCTTCGAGCAGGCAGCGGATACTACGAGATCGAGGTGAACCCCCGTGGTGCGGTACTGGATCTGTATTTTCCGGATGAGAGTGAGACAGACTGGCGGGCGATGGCGAAATACGACGTGCCGGGACTGGTGTGGTCGGCCGCGGAGGTGAACGCAAGCGGGCGCTGGTGTGCGCAGTTGGCCATTCCATGGGCCGGCGTACCGGACGCCAGCCGGGCGCAACACGAAGGAAGATCCTGCGTGTTCGTGAATTTTACCCGCAGTCAGAAGTTGCCGGACGGGAGTTATCATTTCACCACGTGGGGTCCGGCCCGCAACGCGTTTTGCGAGGTCGTGCATATGGGCTGCGTGGTTCTCGCGCCCGGCGAATACGAATGACCACGTACGAGGGGTGACGTCCTGTGACGCCATCGGAAAATCACTCGGAGGATCCATTCTGGACGGTTGCAAATGGCCTCAGTCTGCTCCGGGCCGCGTTGTCCGTTCCAGTACTTTGGTTGATCCGATTGGGGCCTGAATACAGGTGGTACTTGTTCACGGTTGTCATTGTGATGATTATCACCGATATTCTGGATGGATACTTCGCGAGGCGCTGGGCGGCGGTTACCCGCTGGGGAAAGATACTGGACCCGCTTGCGGACAAGGTGGCGATCGTTTCCATAGCGATCATGCTGGCGCTTGTAAAGGGGTTGCCGTGGTGGGTGGTCGCGGTGGTTGTGGGGCGGGATATTTCGATTGTGCTGGCCGGTGTCTTCCTGGTGGCGCGGGTCCGTATCGTGCACTCTTCCAATATGTGGGGCAAGCTGACCACCTGCGCGATGAGTGTCTTGCTGATTGCCTATGCGATGGATACGCAGCCGCTGAAGGTTCCTTTTCTGTACCTTTCGGCCGTGCTCCTGGTGGTTTCGTCGGTAAGTTACGCGCTCAGATTTCTAAGGCAAAACGCGTAGCGCGGCAGGCATTCTTCTTTCCACGAGATGACGTTGCAAGTCAGTGTGATTATTCCTGTTGTCAATGAAGCGGAAGCCATCGACGGTTGCCTCGAGCAGTTCCGCGGACAACGGGATATTGAAGTGATTGTGGTTGATGGCGGCAGTCGCGACGGTACGCAGGAGCGAATAAGGGCAACCGGAATGGCACGGCTGGTGATGTCGCCGAGATCCGCCCGTTCCGTACAGATGAATCGCGGGGCGAGGTCGGCCTCAGGGGAGGTGTTGCTGTTCCTGCATGCCGATACGTTTCTGCCTGACGGCGGCATCGAGATGATTCTGGACTCGCTCGAGGATTCGGGTGTGGTTGGTGGAAGATTCCGGCTGGGGCTTTCCGAAGATACGTGGATGTTCCGGGCGATTGCCGCATTCAGCACGATGCGATCCAGGTACCTTGGAACCACGTACGGAGATCAGGCGATATACGTCCGACGATCCGCTTTTGAACGGGTGGCCGGGTTTCCGGAACTGGAGCTTTTCGAAGATTCGGAATTCTGTGCAGCAGTACGGAAGCTGGGGCGTTTCGTACTGTTGCAAGGCAGGGTCTGCAGTTCCACGCGCCGGTGGCGGCGATGGGGTATCGTTCCGGCCGTCGTCTGGATGTGGATGATACGTATCCTGCACCTTTGCTCGGTTTCGGACAAACGATTGAGTCGCCTTTATCGCGACGTTCGATGAGAGCGCCGCGTGATGGATTCTCCTAATGGATTCCGGTTTTCGGCAACGGGTCTTCCGGCCGCGGAATGCCGGATAGGTTCGGCGACACGGTTCATCGGGGTGATTCGAAGATGCCGGCAAAGAAAATGGCGGGTGAGTCCGATTATACCATCGCAATTTGGCCTGGTTAGGTTGAATCCGAATAGGACGGGACCTGGATGCAATACCGGCGTTTCGGCAAGACGGACTGGCTGGTCAGCGAGGTGGGGATGGGCGGTGCGTGGTTTTACGGCCGTCCGGAGGAGGGTATGCTGCCCGACGCCCACGGAGTGAAGATGGCTGAGCGGGCGCTCGAGTTGGGCATTAACTATTTCGACACGGCCCCTCTTTACGGAAAGGGCCGAAGCGAAGAAGTGTTGGGGCTTGCCCTGGAGGGCGTAACCGAACCGTACTATCTGGCAACCAAGGTCGGTTATTATCCGGAACCGTTCGACTATACACGGGACGCGATCTGGCGTGGATTCGAGGCCAGTTTGAAGCGACTGCGGCGGGATCGGGTGGATCTGCTTCAGGTGCATGAATCGGAGCAGGCCGGATGGGACGGTATTTTCGGAAAGGAACGCACTCTGGAGACGCTGGTGGATATTCGTGAACAGGGGCTTGCGCAACATATCGGATTGACCGGGTCGGATCTGTCATTGATGGGCGAAATCCTGAAAGAGACCGATGAGTTTGTTTCCGTGATCACGTTCTGCAAGTACGACCTGCTCACGCAGGAAGCCAAGGAAGCGCTGGTGCCCGTAGCGGCAGAGGAGAATGTGGCGGTCATCGCCGCGTCCCCCCTCCACGGAGGTCTGCTGGGGTCCAAACGCGACCGGTTTATCGTGGACGGACGATTCCCCGAGTTGCACGCCAAGCTGCGCGGTGTGGAGGCGCTATTGACGGACGAACCGCAGGGTCTGGTGAGAGTGGCGCTTCGGTACCTGCTTTCGGACCAGCGGGTGACGATGCTGCTTTGCGGGGCATCCGACGCGGATGAACTGGAAACGTGTGTATCGGTTTCGGACGGCGAGTACCTCTCACCGGACCGGGTCCGGCAGATCGAGGAGGCTTAGAATGAACGCCGCGCGACTGGGTTTTATCGGTCTGGGGCATATTACCGTAAATGCCCATCTTCCGCCGCTGGCCGAACTCGTGGAGAGGGGTCTGGTGGTGTTTCAGGCGTTCTGCGACATGGACGAGGAAACAGCCGCGCGGCAGGCACGGGCGTTCGGAGCAAATGCCGTATATACGGATCATCACGAGATGTTCGAGAAAGAGGCGTTGGACGGCGTTTACATATGCATTCCACCCACGTTGCATACGGATGCCGAGTTGATCGCCGCGGAGAAAGGGATTGCGGTTCTGGTGGAGAAACCCCAGACTCTGGATATCGCCCAGGCCGTTCGGTTCAGCGAGGCGATCCGGAAGTCGGGCGTCCCGTCTCAGGTCGGTTTTATGAGCCGTTATTACGCGACGGCGGAGTTCCTTCGGGATAAGATTGCGGAACGGAGGGCGAGGCACGCACTTGTACAACTGCTCTACAGCGGCAGGCACATTCGCTACTGGACGAGCCGGTTCGAGCTGTGCGGCGGGTCGTTTGTCGAGAATACGATTCATATGGTGGATCTCCTCAGGTTTTTCCTGGGGGACATCGCTGCGGTGTCCGCGTTTTATTTTTATCGCGAGCCCGGTGAGGGCCCCGAACCCATCAATCTTCCTCACGTGTACGATGTGAACTATCGTTTTGACGGCGGCGGCGTGGCCAGTGTCACAACCTCGCGCGTGCTGACAAATGTGAATGCGTCCAAACGAGAGGTGCTGGTGGTCTGTGACGATTCCCTTCTGGAGTGGTCGGCGGAAAGGGTCGTGGAAAACGGTGAAACGGTTTTCAAGGCGCCTGCCCGGGACAATGCGTTTGCCAATCAGGCGCGGGCATTTGTGGATGCAATCCGTTCAGGCGACGCTTCCGGGCTCCGAAACGGGTACACCCAGGCGCTGAATAGTCTGGCCGCGGTGTTGGGCGCCAATGCGTCTGCCGCCGAAGGAGGCGCACCGATACGGCTGGACGATTTCGTGTCCGGGGCTGTTGGGAACCCGGATCGTAGCCCGGTGAATACCGGCGTGAAGCGTGAAACTTCTTGACACGGGGATGGCGCCAATGAACGAAATCAGGTATTTTACGCCCTTGGAGGCCAACCAGACATTGCCGCTGGTGAAGCGAATTGTTGCCGACATCCAGGCTTCCGGTCGTCGGTTGCGTCAACTTGCCGGGGAACTGGGGCCGGCCGCGGCCGATGATGCCGAGATAAAGAAGCTGATTGCGTCGTTGAATGAATTCTTCGAGGAATTGGAGGGAATCGGGTGTTCGTACAAAGATCCGAACTTCACCCTCGGCCTGGTGGATTTTCCCGGCGTAATCAACGGCGAGGAGGTACTTCTGTGCTGGCGGAGCGATGAGCCCCGGGTCACGTATTACCACAGTCCCACGGAAGGCTATCAGGGGCGCAAACGGATTCCCGACGAATTGTTACGGGAACAAGCGACGGATCAGTGAGAGGAGGAAAATGATGACGGTTCAGGAACTGGTGAGCCGGTTCCCGGAGATCCCGGCCGAACTGCACGGTGAGCCGCTGCTTGCGGCGTTCGCGGTCGCGTTTGAAGATCAACTGGAAATTGCGCGGAAGCCCAGCGCCTGCGCGGTGGAACACGACGCGGACAACCATTTCTATCTGCGGTTGATTGGACCCATCGACATCTACCGGTACGGACTCTACGACCGGGAGCGGGTGTTGGAAGAGATCGGGAAACTCGTCGACGGACATCGGGCAGATCCCGGCGGGTTTGCAAACGGCCTGCTGCCGGAGCAATTTGCGAGGCAGGAAGTTAAGGGGCCGGGCTGTGGATAGATATGCGATGATCTTCACGAGTGGAAACGACCGCAGCAATCTGCCCATTCAATGAGTACCCGGCGATGACGGATCAGGCGTTTCATTTCTTATCGGCCACGGAACTCGCCGCGCTCTACCGCAGCGGGCAGGTTTCGCCCGTGGCGGTAACGGAAGCGTATCTGGAGCGAATCCATCATTATCAACCCGAGACGAATGCTTTCATTACGGTAACGGCGGATCGCGCGCGGGCAGACGCGCAGGCGGCGGAATTGGCGTTCCGATCGGGAAACGACTTCGGGCCGCTGCACGGTGTGCCGATAGCATTGAAGGACCTGTGCGATACGGCGGGCATTCGAACGACGTCGGGATCCGGGGTGCGGAAGGACTATGTGCCAACGCGTTCCTCAACGGTGGCGAAGCGGCTGGCGCGCGCCGGCACGGTGTTGTTGGGCAAGACGAATCTGGTGGAATACGCATTCGGTCCGTTCGGAATCAACCCTCATTTCGGAACCCCTCCGAATCCGTGGGATCCGGATCGGGTTCCAGGCGGGTCCAGCAGCGGATCCGGCCTGGCCGTCGCGGCCGGCCTGGCTGTAGCGGCGATCGGAACGGACACAGGCGGGTCGGTACGAATTCCCGCGGCATTCTGCGGCGTCGTCGGCCTTAAACCCACAACCGGTCGCATCGGTACGGCGGGTGTGATGCCGCTTTCGTGGACACTGGACACGATAGGGCCCATGGCCAGATGCGTTGAGGACGCCGCGCTGATGTATGCGGCAATCGCCGGTGCGGACGTCGAAGATTCCACGGCCCTCGATTTGCCGGTCGGCGACGTTATGAGCCTCTTGAAGAAGGATGTCAGGGGCCTGCGGCTTGCGGTGGTCCGTGAGCCGTTCTTCAGTGGGGCGGATTCCGAGGTGGTCTCGCTGGTGGAGGACGCGATCGAGGTCCTGGCCGGACTGGGCCTTGACGTGCGGGAGATGGCGTTTCCGGAGGCGGTGCAGGCCGAAAAAGAGGAAGACAACCTGAGGCTGCTGCGGACTGAGGCGGTTGTTGTCCACCGCGAGGCGCTGACAGATGCGCCGGATTCATTCGGACCCATCGTCCGAGCGCGTCTGGAGGTCGAGCCGGGATTGCTGGCCGTCGATCTTGCTGAAATTCAGCGCAAACGAGCCGAGATGATGCGGACGACGGCGGTCAGGTTGTCCGACGTCGAGGCCGTCGCGGGTCCCACGATGTCGAAGCCCGCGCCGCGGCTGCGTGATCTGGATCGCGGGGAACCGACACGCTTGCTCACCCGGCTTGTAAACTGGCTGGGTCTGTGCGCGGTATCCGTGCCGTGCGGGTTTACTTCGCAAGGACTTCCGGTCGGGTTGCAACTGACGGGCAAGCCGTATGACGAAGCGACGATCCTGCGGCTGGCCTATGCATACGAGCAGGCAACGGATTGGCGCGCATCGCGTCCGCCCGCGTACGCAGGAGTAGGGCTTCGCGGGCGTCGGTGGCACATCGATTGACAAACAGATCTCAAAGCCAAAGTTCAACAAAGGGGAGCGCGATATGCTGGCGGGTTACGTGAGTGATGAGCGCTACATTGCGTTATCCGATGTGGCTCTGGAGTTCAGAGACGCGACGGGAAATGCTGTGCTCGCACGTTCATCCGCATCGGGTGCGGTATATGCGGAGGTGACGCCGGGTCGGTATCAGGTGATTCTGGCGCGGAATGGATATGGATCGAAAATCGTCAATATGGAGGTGAAGCCGGACGAACCCCATCAGTTTCGTCTGTTGAAGGACTGTCTCATGGGCTATGTGTGGCCCAAGTGCGTGAAGGCGGGCGATCGCTCCGAATTTCGCGTGCATTCCCACGAAGAGTATAAGCTGGAGTTATGGCGTTACGGCTGGGAAAAGGAACTCATCAGGCCAATCGGATGGTACGACGAGCACGGTCCGCGGGCCACCGTCCAACTGACGCCCGACGGCGATTATACGCAGGTGGGCGCACAGTGGAACAAGTTTGGATATACCAGCCCCGGTCACAAGCAGCTTATCGCGGCGCCTGAGCGGTCCGGGCTTTACTATTTTCATGCCAAGACGGACTCCGGTCTGTTCTTCTCGTTTCCGTGGGTCGTGGCGCCTGCCGAACCGAGCGCAAAGGTGGCCGTTCTGGCGTCCGACATCAACTGGAACTGCTATAACAACTTCGGTGGGCGCAGCAATTATATCCACCCTGACAAGATGCCCCCCACACCCACCATCAACGCGCGGCTCGAATTGAAGCGATACACCGATCCTGAGCATATCAATTACGATGCGGAGGAATATCTGCCGCTTTCTTTCGAACGTCCCGAGCCGATTAACGTCGTGCCGGAGGATGAGCAGGTGACCGATCCCATTGAGGGTCGTGCGCCCAATCACGTCGCGCCGGCGGAGTGGCGGCTTCTGGGGTGGCTGGAGCGGGAGGGGTTCGAGTACGATTTATATTCGGAAACCCAGTTGCATTTTGGCGCGATGAACCTGGACGATTACGACGTCCTGATTCTGGGGCCCCATCCCGAATACTGGTCCAGCAAAATGTACTACGACGTGAAGGATTGGGTTTTCAACCGCGGCGGCAGGTTGATGTATCTGGGCGGTAACGGCCTGAACTGCGAGGTGGAGTTCGTGGACGAGGAGACGATGATCGTCCGGAACGGAAACCGACGACAGCAGCGGGACGAAGGGTTTGAAAGCCGCATGCATATGCGCCACGAGTCGGAGGCAAATTTGCTGGGAGTGGTTTTTACCGATGCCGGCATTATGACGGCGGCTCCTTATCGGGTCGCGGAAGCCCGCCACTGGGCATTCGAGGGCACGGGCCTCGGCGACGGGGATATCTTCGGTCAGGAGTATCTGCACATGCGAATTCCGGGGGGCGCGTCCGGACACGAAACGGATAAGATCTCATCCAGGTTCTCTCCTCGGAACGTCAAGCTGCTTGCCCGTGGGATCAACGATAACGACGGGGGCGCCCATATGGTCATTCACGAGCCCGACGGGGGTGGCGCCGTCTTCTCGGCGGGGTCGATCACGTATATCAGTTCCCTGTTGGTGAGCGACGAACTATCCCGGCTCACGGGCAATGTGTTGAGGCGTTTCCTGGCGTAACGATTTTTCGCCGGCGCCGGTCTTTTCCGAGGGAGGAGCGCCCCATGCTTTTCGACACGCATACCAATCTGCTCTGGTATCCCGACCATCTGTCGGATGAATTCGTCGAGTCCGCGCTTGCCGCCAAGAAGGCAAAGATGCGATTGTCGACCGACGTGTATTATGCGGACGACGCGCAGGACGAGCGGAACGCGTTCGACGCCACACCCGAGCAACTGCTGGCGGCCACTGACGATTGTGACAGGGTCATTGTGTTCGGCCTGCGGGCGCCGCAAGTGGGTATCGACGTGCCACAGGAACTGGTGGCCGAATTCGTGAACAAAAACTCGGGCCGGTTCTTCGGGTGGGGTTCGGTCAATCCGAACGATGCGGATTGTATCGAACAGCTGGAATATTGTGTAGAGGATCTGGGGCTTCGCGGGTTGAAGGTGGCGCCGATCTATCAGAACTGGGACCCCCAGGATCCCCGACACCTTCCGTTTTTCAAAAAGGCGGAGTCGCTGGGTATTCCGTTGAATATTCATCAGGGTACGTCGTTCGTCCGGTTCGGACCGCTGAAATACGCCAATCCCATACAGCTCGAGGATATTGCAATCGCGTGTCCTGATCTGCGCATCGTCATTTCTCACATGGGGCATCCGTGGGAGGATGAATGCGTCGTGCTGATTCGCAAGCACCCGAACCTCTACACCAACGTGTCCGCGCTCCATTATCGGCCGCGGCGGCACTATCAGGCCTTCATGTCCGCCATCGAATATGGCGTGGAGCACAAACTGATTTTCGGGTCCGATTTTCCATCGGCCACGGCAGCGCAGGTGATTGCCGGCCTGTGGAAGGTAAACGACGTGGTCAAGGGGACGAATTTCCCGACGGTGCCGGACGAAATGATCCACAACATCATCTACGAGAACTGGAAACAGGCCCTGCCGGAGTGTATCGGCTAAAAGATGCGGCGTTCTTGAGAATGTCGCAGTTCTTGCGGGAGCGTGGTGGTGCGGGATGGGTCATAACGGATTTCCTGTCGAGAATTGCGTGTGATCAGTAAGGAGAGGTTTGGATGAGCCGATTGTACTACAGCGAAGAGGGGCGGGTCATGCCGTCTCTTTGCGAGGAGTTGACGACGTTCAGGCGGGCGCGCAAAACACTCACGTTGCCCGCGACAGACGGGCCCGGGCAGGCCTATGTACTGGCCCGGCCCTATCCCGAAAACGAAGCGCCGCTGCGCGTGGCCCTGAACGGCGTTGAGATCGCCGCGCTGAAGCCCGCGCGCCCGGGAGCGTATTCCTGGTATGAATTTTCGGTGGCGGAATTGAGAGAGGGAGAAAACACCTTTGAACTGTGGACGGACGGGACGGCGATGGCTGGCTGGTCGCTCGCGTTGGAGGCGGGGCATGCCGCACCCGACAGCGGCGTAACCGACGACGGTGGAAGGACCTGGCGCAGCGAGCGGATGGGTTACCTCAATTCGGTTCTGGGCGAATACGTTGTTCGGGTCCGCCTGGCCGAAGGGGAGGATCCCCCGCCTCCCGCCATGGTGTGGGAGGTTGCGGATTCGCCGAGGTTGGCATCATTGAGGCGATTGCTGCCACCCGCGGCGAGAGACCAGGGGCCGCTGATGAAACGGGTGCGCGCGTTGTCGGCATGGCTGGCGTCCAGTTGGGAGCATACCAATTCCCTGAGAGCGGGGCAATATGCGCCGTGGGACGCGGAAACGCTCCTTGCGTGGGCGCCCGGACAGGTTGGACACAACGGAAAACGGCCCGTGGCGATGTGCGTTCACTACGCGGCGGCCTTCGTGAGTTGCGCTCAGGCGGCGGGTATTCCTGCCCGTTGCTCGGTGTTGACCGATGCGGTAAACGGATTCAACGGGCATTTTGTGGCGGAGGTCTGGTTCGATGAGTATGGCACGTGGGCGGTCGTGGATCCGAACACCGATGCGTTGTTCGTCAGAAACGGGGTGCCCATGTCAATGGGCGACGTGCAGGCCGCGGGGGCGAATCTGAAGCCCCATATCGAATACGGTCGGGGTACGGAGTTTCAGGGGACGTTCCCGCATATGGTCAAATTCGTCCGGGAGAACCTGGAGCAGGGCGTGTGTTTCGGGCACCGCAGCGTCTGGTTCCGGAGCGACTTGCTGGGGCGTCCGGAGTTTTCGCCACCCGCCCACGGCTCACTGAGCTATTGCGAAACCGGTCTCGTGTGGGAACAACGAGACCTGGCGGCCGGGTTCGGTATGTTTCCTTTCTTCGGCGACGAGCAATTCTTCAATGCCGCCCCGGTCGGTTTTGGACGGAGTTGAGGCGCTGACGGGCGTCATGGGTTTCCCGGCGCCGGCTTCTTCCGGACTATACCCGGATCGTTTCGATGCCGAGTTTCTTGAAGGCGGCGTGGATATCCGCGCGCCCCTCGACGGAAACGTCTACACGAGGCGGGCGAACGGGTCCGCCCGGCAGTCCGACAAGGTCCATGCCGGCTTTGATCATCGCGACGTCCCCGTATTTGGCTCTCAGCCTTTCCAGGGGGACAAGCTGGCGCTGGATGTGGACCATGGCCTCCCAGTTTTTCTCGCGGGCGAGGTCAAAGAGTTCGAGTTCGTATTTCGGTGCGAAGTTGACGAAGCCGGCGGAGAAACCGTCAATGCCCATCTGAAAGCGCAGGTGGAGCACACCCGGATCGTGGCGTTTGTTGCCGATCCAGACAAATCGGTTGCCAAGGGTCTGAATGGCGGCGAACAGATTGTGCGGCACCCGGCACGGATCCTTGATTCCGATGATGCCGTCGACCTCCGCGAGCCGGAGAAAGAACGCGGCGGGCCAGGCCTGTGTGTTATAGGGCATCAATGCCAGACCAGACGCGCCTGCCAGGACCCGATAATGGTTGAGAACACCCTCGAGGTTGTCCGGTACTTCGTTGCGAATATACGGCGCCATTCCCAGGGCGACGCGGGCACCCATCCGTTCGTAAGCGGGCGCAAGTTCCAGGGCGGCTCCGAGATTCTCCGGCAGGGTGGGAATGACCAGCGGACCGGAACCCGCAATGTCGAATGCGGTTCGGGATAGCGTTTCAAGTTCGGAATTGGAGAGGGCGTTGACCTCTCCGGTACCTCCGCCGATGCTCAGCACCTTCACGCCGTTCTCAATGAGAAAGCCGAGGTTTCGTTCCAGGGCGTTCTCGTCGAGTCGCCGGAGGTTACCCTTCTCGAAGGGGGTGACAACAAAGGCATGTGTGTTTTTGAGTTGATCTTTCATGTCTTCGGGAAACATTTCCGGCTGGCTCCGTGGAAAGCAGGTTGTCGGTTATCGTAAGAACTGAAGCAATATAGTCCGGCACGCGACAACGAAAAAATGAAAATATCGTCCTGAGAGGTGTCCTGTGATTAAGATTGGCACTCGGATCGATCCGAGCTGGCTGGACCGGCCGCAGGATTTGCGGTTCCTGAAGCAGATTGGCGTCGACGTGGTGGATGTTACGCTGGATATTTTTCCAGGCTATAAAGAGACAGGTCAACTCCATCGCGAGAGCGTGGAGCGAGTCGTGGAGGTGGTGGATGGGGCCGGCCTGAAAATCGAACGGGCGAATTCGACCAGCGACTATACAAACGCTGATTTTTCTGGGTGAACCGGGTGCGGACGAGGAACTGGATCATCTTGTGGCGAACGTCGCGCTTTGCGGGGAATACGGTTTTCCCGTCGTCGGGATACAGTGTTTTCAGGCCGCCCAATTCGGCGGCTTTACTCGCGGCGTATTCGAGTGGGTGGAAGGCGGTGGCGGATACAGGCATTTGAAAGTGGATTTGCGCGACGCGCTGGACAGGCCCTCGCGGGAGGGCGCCCCCACGTCCGAGGAACTCTGGGAGCGAACGCTGAAGATTTTTCGCGCGGCGGTGCCGGTTGCCGAAGCGGCGGGCACACGAGTCGCCATGCACGGTAACGACCCGCCCGTGGCCAGCCTGTATGGCGTGCCGCAGGTCTTGTACGACTTTGCGGCATTCGATCGACTATTTTCAGAGGTGCCGTCGCCGGCAAACGGGATGACGTTTTGCGTGGGCACGCGGTACGAGTCGGGCGAGGATGTGTTTGAGGGAATCCGGCGTTTCGGCGGACAGGGGAAAATCATTCACGTGCATTTTCGGAACGTGCGGGGCACCATTCCCGAAACCGGAGGGTATGAAGAGGTGATTCCGGATTTGGGAGATCTGAATATGTTTCAGGTGGTCAGGGCGTTGTACGAGGTGGGGTTTGAAGGCGCCATCGACTACGACCATATCATGGAACTGGCGGGTGACACGGGAGGGCGGGCTTATATCGCATTCTGTGTGGGACAGATGCACGGGTTCCTGCAGGCGCTTGGGACGGGCCGATAGTCGCAAACGTGTGACCAGGGGGCAAGGATGAAGAAAGGGGGATTGGTGTCCGGCGCCGAAGCGCACGGAAAGACCGGCCCCGTTGCAGGAGACGCGGACGATACGGAATGTGAAGGGCGCACTGCCCGACGGATACCCGATCGGGCCAATTGCGATCGTGCAGGCAATCAACGCTGAGCATCGTCAAGGCAAAAACGATGGATATTGTTGTTGAACTCGCGCGGGCCTCCCGGTTGTCATCGGAGCAGGTTGGCGGAAAGGCGCGGAATTTAGGGCGCCTGCTTACCGGCGGATTCCGTGTCCCGGACGGGTTTTGCGTCACAGCCGACGCCTGTGTGCGGTTTCTGCAATACAATGGCCTGGATCCGGCCGGCACGACTGAGGAAACGGTTGCCCGCGGTTCGTTTCCCCCTGACGTCGAACAGGCTATTCGCGCATCCAGCGAGACGCTCGTCGGTCAAAGAGCGAGGTCCGTTGCGGTCCGGTCGTCGGGCGCGTCTGAGGACGGTAGCGCGTTCGCTTTTGCCGGACAGTTCGAGACCTATCTCAACCTGACGGATGTCGCGTCGGTGCTTGAGCACGTCCGGCTGTGCTGGGCTTCGGCGTGGAACGTCCGGGCGCGAGCCTATGCGCCGGGTCTGGTTCCTCGAATCGCGGTTGTGGTTCAGGAGATGGTTGAGGCTGAAAAGTCAGGCATTCTTTTTACGCGGAACCCGGTGGCTTCAGGCGCGCCGGGTATTTTTGTGGAGGCGAACTGGGGGCTCGGCGAAACCGTGGTCGGCGGGGAGGTTTCGCCCGATTCCTACGTGTTGGACCGGGAGACGGGCGGGGTGGTTGAGAAACGGATCGCGCACAAGTTGTGGAGGCTCCGTCCGGGAGCCCGCCGTGCCGAACCCATGCCGGCCGGGCTTCGGGATGCGGAGGCCCTTTCAGCGGATGAACTCCATTTGCTGTGGCAGCAGGGCAGGGAGATCGAGAGTTTCTCCGACGGCCAGCCCCAGGATGTCGAATGGGCATTTTGCGACGGGCGGCTCTATCTGCTGCAGGCGCGGCCAATTACAACGACCGTGTCCCGGCCGCGGGGGATCTGGTCCCGGGGGATCTGTGACGATCTCTGGTCCGAAGCCCTGTGTCCAATGGCGGCGTCGATTATTGCGGACCGCCTGAGTGAGGCGTATACGTTTCAGCGACCCGCGAGGCGCCTGGGCCTGGGGGCGTTGGTACGCAATGATATGATGAAGGTGATCGATTGTTATATGTACGTGAATGCAGACGCCGTTGCACAGGCGCTCAAGCTGGTTCCGGAGAAACTTCTTGTGGGGGATGCGCTGGTTATACTGCCCCGGAAACTTCAGGAGGAGGTCGAAAGCGCGCCGCGAACCTGGAGGTGGATTCTGCCGGCACTGCTGCGTCTCCCGGCCTTTCTGATGACCGAATCCTACGGCCTGATTCACAACAACCACCGAAAGGTCAGACACGCGTTTTTCCCGGTATTCAACCGGCGGGCACGTTCGATCGAGCGGCAGATTGCCTCGGCCGGCGATCCGGATGCGTTGCTCCTGGCCGTGGATCGTCTGACGGCACTGGCCGTGCATCAGCAACAGGATGTCAACCAGTGGAGTTACGCATTTGCGATGAACTGTATCTGGGTCCTGCGTGTGATCGTGGTCGATTGGGCGGAACTCGAGATGGTCACCTTCAAGGATCTGTTGCTGGTGCCTGAAAGCAACAAGACTTCGGAGGGCAACGCCGCACTGGAAGAATTGGCGGATGAGATCCGAAGCGATTCCGGGTTGCGAGGGCGCATGGAAACCGGGACGGACGAGGAGTTTCTCGAATACCTGGGGGCAGGCAACGGTGGATTCGCATCCAGGTTCAACGCATTTATCGACGTGTATGGGATTCGCTCGGCAAATAGGGATTTTACGTCTGTGAGATGGCGGGAACGCCCGGAAGCCGTTGTGCAGATGCTCCGACAGAATCTTTGGGCGGGACCCGCATCGGCGGGGCAGGATCCGCGGGAACGGATGCGGGCGGCCGAAACGGCTGTGTTGAGTCGTCTGTCGGAAAAGACGTGGGGGCGGGCGCGGGCCGTGATATTTCGGTCTGTGTTGAAATATGCCAGGATCTATCTCGGACTCCGTGAAGAGTTGCGGTTTCATCTGGACAGACTGTTTGCCGGATACCGGGTGGTTTTTCTGAAGCTGGGGGACCATCTCGCATCCCGCGGATTGCTGCGTCGGAACGAAGACGTGTTTTTCTTGACGTGTTCCGAGGTTGAGAATGCGTTCAAGGGTGAGCCCGTGGCTCGCGAGGACGAAATTCATCGACGGATCGCCGACTTCGAACGCGCGCGAGGCCGGCAGCCGTTTTATTTCTGGATCGAAGGTCGTGGTGAGAATCCGGTTCCCCGCGAGGATCAGGACGCAGATCGGCTACAAGGAATCGGTACGAGCCCCGGTATGGCAACCGGAATCGCCCGGTTGATACGTGGACCCGAGGAGTTCGAGGCGCTGGCGGCCGGGGAGGTGCTGGTTGCCCTCGGCACCGATCCGGGGTGGACACCGCTGTTCCGGCGTGTGAGTGCGGTCGTAACGGAAATCGGCGGCGTGTTGAACCACAGTTCGGTGATCGCGAGGGAGTATCAGGTTCCGGCGGTTGTGGGCGTGTCGGGCGCGACGCGGCGCATTCGCACCGGAGACCGCGTAACCGTGGACGGGAGTCGCGGTGTCGTGAAAATTCACGACGACGGGAGTGAGTCACGGTCATAACCGGGGCGGACAGTTCAGACGACTACCGGACTTGAGTCAGTCCAATCCCAGGATATATTCGCATAAGCCACTTTTTTTTAATTATTTATCCGATTTTCCATGAAGCTGTCGGTCGAACTTCGCGCTTTCGAGGCCGCGAATGGGTTGCCAAACCGTCCGTTTTATTCTAAATTTACAATTCTGTATCGGTACCGGGGTTGAACTTATTTACGTTTCGGCAGAGCGCCAATGACGTCGATTTCGCAGAATCTGAAATGGGTCCAGGAACGCATCGTTCGGGCTGCGGAGCGAGCGGGACGACAGCCGCACGATGTAACTCTGGTTGCGGTATCCAAGACAAAACCCGTAGAGGTCATCCGCGAAGCGGTGGAGGCCGGGGTTCGGGTGCTGGGAGAGAACCGGGTACAGGAGGCCGAGACGAAGGTAGACAGGGTCGCGGGTACGGTGAATTGGCACATGGTGGGACATTTGCAGCGAAATAAGGTGAAGAGTGCGCTGCAGTTGTTCCAGATGGTACATTCAGTGGACAGTCTGCGGCTGGCGAGGGAAATTGGAAAACGCGCCGTGCAGGACGGCATGTCCGCGCGGACGCTTGTGCAGGTGAATACCTCCGGGGTGGAGTCGCAGTTTGGGGCCGCGCCCGATGCGACACTGGACCTGGTCGGGCTGATTTCCGAAGTGGACGGGGTGAGGGTGGAAGGTTTGATGACGATTGGCTTGTTTCTACCGGACCCGGAGGAGGTGCGACCCTGTTTTGTTCAGTTGCGGGAACTGAGTGAGAAGATTGCGGCGGCACGAATGCCGGATGTATCGATGACGCATCTCTCAATGGGAATGACGGGTGATTTTGAAGTGGCAATTGAAGAGGGCGCCACGATGGTGCGTGTCGGCTCGGCGATTTTCGGTTCCAGGCAATAACGCAGGATCAGGGTGCTTAGCAGTCCGTTGATAGTGCGCCGTGAAAAGGCGCGGATCTTCGGTGGGTGAGAGTCCCACCCGACAAATGTTGCTGCAGTCGGTAGCAACCGGAGCGGTGACGAAGGTAACGACATCGCCGAAGCCTCCGGTGTAAAGGGTCGCGCGGCGACCCCGCGAATAGGCAGGCCGTAACGTGAGTGAACGCTGAGCAAGCCTCGAAAACTGCAATGCGGGCGCCGACCCGATTATCAGCCGGGGAAGGCCGCCGTCGTTGGGGAAGAGAGCAACGGGCGCACCCAACGGTCCCGCCGGGGTATTGGCGACGGCATGCATAGAAGGAGATCCGACGCAACACGGGAAGCCCCCGGTGGCGGAATGTGGACACCAACCGGCAGCCCGCGAGGGCCAGGCCGGGCCGTGGGGGGTGGCGGAGAGGCCCGTAGTACCACAGAAGCCGGGTAATGCCGGCGGAGGGAAGGGGCCTTGGTTCAAGGGCAACGTCAAAGGAGCGAGAGCCGGCGAGATTGGTGTGAGCCTAAGACCTCCGGACAAGGTTCGGAAGTTGCAGAGGACGTTGTATGCCAAAGCGAAGGAATCGCCCGATTACCGATTCTACGCACTGTATGACAAAGTGTATCGCGAGGACATCCTGCACTATGCCTACCGTTGTTGCAAGGCCAACGGCGGTGCGGCGGGCGTGGATGGAGAGCGTTTCGAGGATATCGAGTCATATGGACGAGAGCGGTGGTTAGGCGAACTGTCGGAAGCCGTGAGAAGCAAATCGTATCGGGCGTCTCCGATCCGCCGGGAGTATATCCCCAAGCCGAACGGTAAGCAAAGACCGCTTGGCATCCCGACGATCAAGGACCGGGTGGTGCAAACGGCTGCGATGCTGGTATTGGAGCCGATCTTTGAAGCGGACCTGCCAGAACAGCAGTATGCCTACCGTCCGAAGCGGAGCGCGCACGACGCCATCAGAGCCGTTCACACCCTGGTGAACAAGGGCCATACACAGGTGATCGACGCCGACTTGAGCGGCTACTTCGACACGATCCCGCACGCCGAGTTGATGAAATCGGCGGCGCGTCGCATCTCGGACGGCAGAATACTGCGTCTGATCAAGATGTGGCTGACCGCGCCGATTGAAGAGACCGACAAGCGGGGACGGAAACGTCGGAGCACGCCGAACAAGGATCAGGGAAGGGGGACACCGCAAGGCGCCCCCATCTCCCCATTGCTGGCGAACCTGTATATGCGTCGATTCATTTTGGGATGGCAGCTTCTGGGATATCAGCAACGCCTGAAGGCTCATATTGTCAACTACGCGGACGATTTTGTGATCTGCTGTCGCGGCAGCGCAGAAGAAGCGATGCGCGTGATGCGATCCATCATGAAAGCGCTCAAGTTGACGGTCAATGAGCAGAAGACGGGCGTATGCACGCTTCCAGAAGGACGATTTGACTTTCTGGGTTACACCATCGGACGTTGCTACTCGCCAACGACGGGCAGAGCCTACATCGGGACGCGCCCGTCAAAGAAGGCCATCCGGCATATATGCGAGGCCATCAGCGAGGCCACAGCGCGACGATGGGCGCTGAAGGACACAGAGAAACAGATCGCCCTGCTGAACCGAAAGCTTCTGGGTTGGGGCAACTATTTCTCTCTGGGACCGGTCAGCAAAGCCTACCGGAGTGTGGACCTCCACACGCGGTACCGGCTCCGAGGGTGGTTGCGTGCCAAGCACAAGATCCCGGGAAAGGGAACGACACGCTTCCCTAACCAGGCCCTCTATAATACGCTGGGCCTGGTCCGGCTGGAAGTGCGGCCACGCAACTTTCCGTGGGCGAACGCATGAATCCTTGTCCGAGAGCCGGATGCGGGAAATCCGCACGTCCGGTTCGATGAGCGGGATGTGGAAACGGAGCACGGAGAGGCTATTAATAGGCCGCTCCTAAACTACCGCGCCACACCTCGACTCTACAAGTTGCTCTGCAGGCGAGGCCGAGCCATTGCGATCGAAGACAAGGCGCGCGACCGAGCCGAATCGGGGGATTCGGGAAGGGAGCGCAACGCAGTAATTCGGCCACAAGAGCCGGCCGCAGACCGGATGGACTTTTTCAACGGGCTGTTAGGGGCGGAATGTGGTGCGATTAACCGCCAGTCTGGCGCCTGCCCGTCTGCGGTGGCAGGGTTCAGCGAAGGGCAATTATGTTATACGTTCTGTTGCAGGTGTTCGACTACATGCGGGCAGCCATCAGCTTTGTGGCGTTTTCGGCGGTTGTGGTTGTCGTTGTGTTGATGGTTCTACGATGGATACTGTTGAAGGCGCAACCGTTTGGCCGGCTGTCTCAGGTCGTTCGGGAATGGACCGATCCGATGGTCTGGCCGATCGCGCAGAGCCTGCCCGCCCCCAACAGTCTCGGCATTGCGCCTTTGTTCGTGATTCTGGCCACTTTGTTGGGCGCATTTTTTCTGAAGTGGGTCAGCAACGACGTGCTTCTGGCACTGGAAGGGATGGTTCGGGCGCTGTTGAACGTGGCTTTTCTTCAGGTCATAGGCTGGCTCTTTTACGGCGCAATTTCGGTTTTCCTGGTGTTGATCCTCGCCCGGATCATTGTTTCCTGGATGCCCTTTTTGCGAAACGGGCGGTTGGTCTGGACGCTGTACGCGCTGACCGAGCCCGTTATGGCGCCCTTCCGACGCCTGATTCCAACACTGGGCATGTTCGATCTGTCACCGATTCTGTTGATCCTCCTGTTGAATTTTGCCAAAGGAGCGGTTCTCGTCGTTTTCGGATTGAGTACGTCGTGAGGTCGGGAGTTGGGTACGAGGATGCCTACTCCAGGCGCGCGTCCCTCCCGACCCGGCTCTGGATCCTGATTCCCGCTTTTCTTCTCCCCGAGTGGCGGTTTCCCCTTCCGCCCGCTTGAGGTATCCCGGCGCAGCCGGCGCCGAGGACGGTCATGGAGGTGGTTACCGTGAAGATGACTTCGCTGGATATCCGGAAGCAGGAGTTTAAACGGGTTTTTCGAGGTCTCGACCCGGATGAAGTGATGGCCTTTCTTGAATTGATTGCGGATGCGTTCGAGGAACTGCACCGCGAGCGTTTGCAGGCGGAGGAACGCGAGGCCAATTTGCAGGAGAAAGTGGAGCGGTACACGCAGATGGAATCGACGTTGCAGGAGATGTTGAAAACGGCCCAACTCACGGCGGACGATGTACGGGAGAATGCCCGGACGGAGGGCAGGTTGATTGTGAAGGAGGCCGAAGCGCTTGGAAATCGGGCCGTGGAAAAAGCGCGTTCGCATGTGCGGCAGATGCGGAATGAGATCGTGAATCTAATAAGTCATCGGGACATGTTCGTGGCCAGGTACCGGTCCCTTGTTCAGGCCCAGTCCGATTTTCTGGCGCAGTTGTCTCAGGATGACGACGACGACGTGCGTGCGACGGACGCGGACGAGGAAGCGTACGTAAAGGGTGGCAACGGCCAGGTCCCGAATGGAGAAAACGCGGAGACGGAGGACTGATGTCCTGTCTGTCTTCGCGCCTGCTCGCCTTTGCGAAACGGGTTGTTTCCGGCATAAGCGGAGCGGATCCATGATAGAAACAAAGCCGTTGGGCCTGGGTGTGATTGGCGGATCGGGTTTCTACGAGATGGAGGGCGTCACGGTGGTGGCGGAACACGCGGTGGACACGCCGTTCGGCCCACCCTCCGATCTGCTGGTAGAAACGAACATAGATGGACGTACGGTTGTATTCCTGCCCCGTCACGGGCGCGGACACCGGTTGCTGCCTTCCGAGGTGAAATACCGTGCCAATATCCACGCGTTGAAACAGTTGGACGTCACCCACGTACTCGCGGTAGGCGCCGTAGGAATTATGAGAGAACATATCAGGCCCGGAGACATGGTGGTGCCGGATCAGATTTTCGACCGTACCAAGGGGATTCGACCCTCCACGTTTTTCGGCGACGGGGTCGTGGGACATGTGGCCTTCGCAGACCCATTTTGCGCCGACATGCGGGACATTGTGGCGCGGGCGGCGAAGAATCGGGGCGCAACCGTGCACGAGGGCGGTACGTATGTCTGCATGGAGGGTCCTCAGTTTTCAACCCGGGCCGAGTCCCGATTTTACCGCCGGGCCGCAGATGCTACAGTGATTGGAATGACGGCGCTTCCAGAGGCCAAACTGGCCCGGGAAGCGGAGATGTGCTATGCCATTCTTTCCATGGGCACGGACTACGACTGCTGGCACGAGCAGGAAGAGGATGTGGACATCGAAGCCGTGCTGGCCATTTTGAAGGCCAATACGCGCAGGGCCAATGCAGTGGTGAAAGAAATCGCCGGTCTGCTGCCGGAGGCGTCCGATTGCAAGTGTCACCACGCGGCGCAGGATGCGATTATTACGGCGCCCGGCGCCATTTCCAGGGCGGCAAGACAACGGCTGGTCGTCCTGTATGAAAACTATCTGGGCGGGACGAGATGATCGATGAACGATGGTACCGGAAACCCGAGGGCATGCCGGAACGCGTTTCGGCGGGAGGGGTGGTTGCAAGAGTGGCGGACGGACAGGTAATGGTGGCGCTGATTCGCGAGCAGTCGTACGAGAAATACGTGCTGCCCAAGGGACACGTGGACAAAGGCGAGACCGATGAGGCGGCGGCGCGTCGGGAGATCGAGGAGGAGGCGGGGTTTACGGAATTGGAATTGATCCAGTCGATGGGCGTTCGGGCGCGGATGAATTATTATCGAACGGAATGGAAGACCACCCATTATTTCCTGTACCGGACCGAGCAGGTGGATGTCGTGCCCTCGGACGTAGAACATCACGAAGTCGTGGACTGGTTTCCCATCGATCGGCTGCCGGTGATGATGTGGCCGGAACAGAAGGCGTTGTTGGGGGAGAACGAGGACCGGATTGTCGCGGTGGTGAATGGCGAATCGGTTCGATAACATCGAGTCACTCGAAGCACGGTGTTTCCGCCGGAACCGTTTTGAGGTACGGCGCAGAAGGATTCCGATCGGTCGCGGTCCCTGAACTGAGTAGGACGTTGAAACAGAACGTATCGGCAACATTCCAGACCACACCAGCGAAGTGAACAAGCCTCATGGCGACGGAAAAAAAGGCAGACAGAGTGTTTGAGGACGTTTCCGGCAGGATGAACTTTTCCGGAATGGAGAAGGAGATCCTTCGGTTCTGGGAGGATAACCGAACGTTTGCGAAGTCGGTGGCAACGCGCCCTGAATCCCGTTCGTTCATCTTCAACGACGGGCCGCCGTTCGCAAGCGGCCTTCCGCACTACGGGCATCTGCTGGCATCCATTATCAAAGACGTCGTGCCGCGGTACTGGACGATGCGCGGTTACCGCGTGGACCGGCGCTTTGGATGGGATTGTCACGGACTGCCGGTCGAGAACGAGGCCGAACGGCAGTTGGGCCTGAAGTCCAGGAAAGACATCCTTGCATTCGGAGTGAGTCGATTCAACGAGTTCTGCCGGGAACAGGTGCTTCAGTACACGGCGGAGTGGAAACGGGTGATCCAGCGATGCGGACGGTGGGTGGATTGGGACCACCAATACCGGACGATGGATTCGGATTTCATGGAGTCGGTGTGGTGGGTGTTCAAGAGCCTGTGGGAGAAAGATCTTGTCTACGAGGGATACTATTCCCTGGCCTACTGTCCCAGATGCGCCACGCCGCTTTCGAATTTCGAGGTGAATCAGGGGGGCTACCGGGATACCCAGGATCCTTCGATCACGGTGCGTTTCCGCGTGCTGGGACAGGCGAATACGTCGATTCTGGCCTGGACGACCACCCCTTGGACGCTGCCTTCGAACATGGCGCTCGCGGTCGGCGAAGACATTCCGTACGTGCGCGTCCATATGGAGAACGGAGAGCAGTTGGTCCTTGCGGAGCCGCGGTTCGATGCCCTGTTTGGCGGGCGCAACGGGGAAGTGGCGCGGGTGGAGGCGGAGCCGATAGAGGCACTGCTGGAGATGCGTTACGAGCCGCTGTTCGGCTATTTTGAAAATCTGGGAGATGAGGGCGCGTTTCGCGTGGTTGCGGCCGATTTCGTGTCGACCGAAGAAGGTACGGGGATCGTGCACGTCGCGCCCGGTTTTGGTGAAGACGACTATCAGCTGGGCGTTGAAAAGGGCATCCCGGTCGTGTGTCCGATCGACGAGGACTGCGCGTTCACGGATGAGGTGCCGGACTATACAGGACAGTTTGTCAAGGAAGCCGATCGTCATATTGTGCGGCGACTGCGAAAGGGCGGTTTGCTGTTTTCCGAGAGCACGCTGGTTCACAGCTACCCCTACTGCTGGCGGTGTGATTCCCCCCTGATATATCGCGCGATCTCAACCTGGTTCGTGGCCATTGAACCGATCAAGGAACAGATGATTGCCTCGAATCAGCGGGTCCGCTGGGTGCCGGAACACATCAAGAACGGACGATTCGGACGCTGGCTGGCGGATGCGCGTGATTGGGCGGTCAGCCGGAACCGCTACTGGGGTACGCCGTTACCCGTCTGGCGGAACGAGGAGACGAAAGAGACGATTTGTGTCGGCAGCCGCGAAGAACTGGAGCGCCTGAGCGGTAAGAAGGTGGCGGATCTGCACAAGCATCTGATCGATCATATCGAAATTCCCAGTCCCACTGGAAGAGGCACGTTGACACGTGTTCCGGAGGTGCTGGACTGTTGGTTCGAGTCCGGGTCCATGCCCTACGCCCAGACACACTATCCGTTTGAGAACCGATCGTTTTTCGAGGCGAATTTTCCAGCCGATTTCATTTCAGAAGGGCTGGATCAGACCCGGGGCTGGTTTTATACCTTGACGGTTCTGGCGGCCGCGTTGTTCGAGGGGCCGGCGTTCAGGAATTGCATTGTTTACGGGATGCTGCTTGCAGAGGACGGACGCAAGATGAGCAAGCGGCTGAAGAATTATCCGGAGCCCACCGAAATGCTCGATGCGTACGGCGCGGACGCGTTGAGGCTGTATCTGTTAAACTCACCGGCGCTCAAGGCCGAGGAGTTGAGGATCAGCGAACGGGGCATTCAGGAGAGCCTGCGTTCGGTGATCATACCACTGTGGAACGCGTACGGCGGAATCTTCGTCACCTACGCCAATATCGACGGTTGGACGCCGGCCACCGCGAACGGGGCGGTACGCACGCACGAATTGGATCGCTGGATCCTGTCGGAATTGCAGACCCTGCTTCACGATATGAATACCGAGATGTCGGCGTACCGGTTGTACCGGACCGTGCCGGTGATGGTTTCTTTTGTGGAGAAGTTGACAAACTGGTATATCCGACGCAGCCGCCGCCGCTTCTGGAAGTCGGAAGACGATGAAGACAAGGCGGCGGTCTACGAAACGCTTTACGAGGTGCTGGTTGTGTTGATAAAGGCCATGGCGCCCGTTCTGCCCTTCGTGACCGAGCATATCTATCAGAATCTGGTGAGACGGGCAGATCCGGAAGCTCCGGAGAGCGTGCACCTGTGCGATATGCCGCAGGCCGATGAGTCGTTACGCGATCCCGAACTCGAGGCCCAGATGCATCTGGCGATGCGCGCGGTTGCTCTGGGTCGGTCGCTTCGCAGCCGGCACGACCTGAAGGTGCGACAACCGTTGCGGCGGGTCTACCTGCTGCCGCCCGATACCGCCGGGCGCGATGCGCTGACTTCGATGCAGGGCCTGATCGCCGAGGAATTGAATATCAAAGAGGTGGTGTTGGTCGAGGATGAGACCGAGTTGAGCGAAATTTCCTACAGACCCAACTTCCGGGCGTTGGGGCCGCGTTTCGGGAAACGCATGAAAGAGGTGACCGGACGCATAGCCGGATTGGCGTCCGAGGAGATCGAACGCCTGCAAACGGGTGAGAAGCTTGAGGTTGCGGGAGGAGAGATCGCATTTGAGGACCTGGAAATCCAGCGCCGGAAGAAAGACGACGTGGTGGTGGCCGTCGAGAACAATCTGTGCGTCGGGCTGGATGTGCTTCTCGACGACGAACTGATCGATGAATGCACGGCGCGTGAATTCGTCAACCGCGTGCAGAACATGCGGAAGGAGACAGGATTGGAAGTTGTCGATCGCATCCATGTTGGGGTTTTTGGAGAAGGCTGTCTGGAGAGGGCGGTCACCCGCTATCGTGCATATGTCAGCGGCGAAACGCTTGCCGAGGAGGTACTGGTGGGTCAACTGCCCGATTCCTGCCAGTTGACGCGGGAATGGCAGGTGAACGGGCTGCGAGGCACCATTGGGATTTCACGCAATTGAATTTCCCGGGCCCGAATACGGTCCGGGCATCGCGGGCGCTCGATGACAACACCATTTGGCTGGCGCGCACTATTGGCAATGTCAGGCGGAGAAGACGATGACCGAGAAAGATCTTGAATACTTCCGGGGGATTCTGGAAGAAAAGCGGCTGTCCATTGTTCAGGACCTGGGAATGTTGGAGCAACGTTCAATGCACGCAACATCCGAAGAGGCTTCGGGCGGACAGATTTACTCGGACCATATGCCGGAACTGGGTAGCGATTCCATCGAGCGGGAAAAGGCATTCCTGTTCGCTTCCCGGGACGGCGCCTATCTTACGCAGGTCGAACACGCGCTGGAACGCATAAAGGACGGGACGTTCGGGGAATGCAGGGTGTGTGAGAAAGAGATCCCGAAAGCGCGCCTGGAGGCCGTGCCGACAACACGGCTGTGTGTTCCCTGCAAGGAAGGGGAACATCGGCAGAACTTCCGATCCGCATAATCGTACGGGCCCCGTTGCACGTGGCCGGGCGCTTTCGTTCCATCGCACGGGAGGCGTTATGCGCATCCTCTGGATTTCGGGTGCTGTCCTTGTTTTGGACCAGGTGACAAAACACCTGGTGATGGATACGATGTATCTGGGAGAGTCGATTCCCGTCCTCGGATCTTTTTTCAAGTTGACCTATATCCGGAACCCCGGCGCCGTTTTCGGTTTGAGGTTGGGGGGAAACGTAGCCCATCTGATCTTCACCGGGATCGCACTGATGATCGTGGCTGTGATGTGGTTCCGGTTGCCGGCCGCGGAACGGCTGGCTTCGGCCGGCCTGGCGCTTGTGCTGGGGGGAGCCGTCGGCAACGTCGTAGACCGGATCCGTTTCGGTGCCGTGGTTGATTTCCTGGATTTCGGCTTCGGATCCCTTCGCTGGTGGGTGTTCAACGTCGCCGACGCCTCCGTTACGGTAGGGGCCGGCCTGTTGATACTGGGCTGCGGTCTACTGAAGGGCGGAAAGGATGAGGCAGTTTGACGTTACCGTCCCTCCGGAACTGGCGGGCAGCCGACTGGACCGGATGCTGGCAGCCGTCTGCGAGCCCCTCTCCCGGTCCCGCATTCAGGCGTTGATCGCTTCGGGTGAAGTGCTTGTAACGGGAAAACGGGTTCGATCCAATTACAGGGTTACGACCGGCGAACGGATTGTGGTTTTTCTGCCTCCGCCCGTGCCCGCCGACCTTGATCCAGAGGAAATTCCTCTGGATATTCTTTTTGAAGACGTGCATCTGCTCGTGTTAAACAAGCCGCCCGGAATGGTTGTACATCCCGCGGGCCGGATGCGATCCGGTACCCTGGTGAACGGCCTCCTGGGGCATTGCGACCGTCTCTCGGGCATCAACGGCGTTCTGCGTCCCGGCATTGTACACCGGCTGGACAGGGAAACTTCCGGTCTGCTCATGGTGGCCAAAGACGATGTGACGCACTGGGGGCTGGCGGCACAGTTGGAGGCGCACACGGTGACCCGGCGATATATCGCCCTGGTATGGGGGAAACTTGAGAAGGAACGCGGCCGCATTGAGACAGCCATCGGCAGATGTGCGAAAGACCGCAAGCGCATGGCCGTGGTGGAGGCCGGTGGACGCATCGCCGCCACCACGTACGAGGTGACGTCGTTCCATGGATTTGCGTCAACGCTCGGTCTGAAGCTGGAGACGGGTCGGACGCATCAGATTCGCGTACATCTCGCCCATATCGGACATCCGGTCTTTGGAGATACCACGTACGGCGGCGGCGCGAAACGAATTCGGGGGATTTCACCACTACTGCGGAACGCTGCCGGGACGGTCCTGAATCTGGCGCGTCGGCAGATGTTGCATGCCGGGACCCTCGGTTTCGACCACCCGGTAACGGGCGAAACGCTGGAATTCCACGCGGACGTGCCGCGGGACATGCGCGAGGTCTTCCACGTGTTGTCGGCCAACAGTTGCTGACGGGGTTCCGCGCACACCGTTCGATCGGGGCCGTGCGATGATACGGATTGATTCCGGGATATCTTGCGATATGTGGAATGGCGGCCGCCAGCGATGCCCATTGACGCAAGCGCAACAACCCGGTCGGGCAATGCGGGGCATCACGCGCCGCCGACATCACACGCGACCCCTCAGGGTCGGAATCGGGCACAAAACAAGG
This sequence comes from Candidatus Latescibacterota bacterium, assembly GCA_965237675.1. Lineage (GTDB taxonomy): Bacteria > Latescibacterota > UBA2968 > UBA2968 > JAAXHE01. The sequence goes on along the minus strand of OZ250150.1, from coordinate 4,783,549 downwards.
AGCCCCAACCCGACTGGTTGAGGCTCCTTTCACGTGATTCTCAGGTCGATAACGACCTATAATGACCCCACGGGAATGCCGTATGCCTCTTCAACCCGCTGGGTGTCCACCATTTCGATGGCTTCCCACGGACAGATATGCACACATTGGATGCATCCGATGCAGTCTTCAAGCCGAACTTCACAAAAAGTGCCGATGCCGTCCAGCCCCGCATCCGCGACGTCCACTTCTTCGATACAATCTGTTGGACAGACTTCGATGCAGGCGTTGCAGCCGGTGCAGTAGTCCGGGTTGATAATGGCAATATGCCGGGGCCGTTTCTTCTTGGCAACCATGCCGGAGCGGGTTTCCAACCAGAGGTGTTCATGGAAGTCGACGCGTTCTTTTTTCGCGACCCGCTCGGGACGGTAGACCTCGGATTTTGGAGCGAATTCCAGTGCGCCTTCGGCGTGGGCGTGACTGAGGCGAAATCGGTCGGCGGTAACAAGCTGGTCGGGGTCGTCGTCGTAGACGAAACTGACCAAGTCGTAACGGATGCTCACGGTCCGTCCCGCCCGCCCGTCCAGTTTGAAATGCATGCCAGGCCGGAATTCGAGAATGGTGAGGCCCGAGGTCTCCTTTTCGGTGTCTGCGGAAACGTGTGCGGCGTCGGGTTCCGGAGCGGCTGATTCCGCCATGGCCACCGCAGCGTCGCCGCCGCCCTGCTTGGCTTTCCGCATGGCCTCGGCCTTGGCCTTGGCCCGCGCCACCCGGTCGGAGATGCCGTCAAACTGAGAAAGGTCGACGTTCACGGGAAAGAGATCTCCTGTCGATCGCAATCAGTGGATGGGGAAAGTGCAATCCGAGAATAAAATAAGGTCTTTCTCATGGGTTGTCAAGGATGAAGGGGCGGGTTCGTGCAAACTTTGTCGCGGACCAAAATCTTGACAGCGTATACCGCCTCTGTTTATATTGGTCCGCGTGTTTTCGCCCGTCGACTTGAAGGTTCACGATTACCGGTGTTCAAGACAGAGGTTGCCGAATGGACCATCCGACTCCCGAAGAGGAACTCAGAAAAATCGCCGAGGATGCCGCCGCTCCGGTTTCGGACGTGGACGTCTCCAGGGCGAGGCTGGTCTCACAGTTCGTCATCTTCCCGGTGGCCATTATCCTCGTAGGGCTTGCGATATACCTGGGACTGGGGCTATTGACCGCAGAGCGAAAAACGGCGGAGGACTATCTCAACGCCATTCGCGTCGGCGGCATTAACAGCCGGTGGCAGGCGGCGTACGAACTGGCCACGGTACTCGACGAGGAGCAGCGCGAGGGACGGATCGGCCGGAAGTTTGTCGGAGAAATGATCCGGGTGTTCGAGGATTCCCGTTCGGACGACCCCCGCGTGCGGCGTTTTCTGGCCGCGGCAATGGGAAGGGTGCAGGATCCCACGCTGGTCAGCGTATTGATTTCCGCGTTGGATGATCCCGACGACGAGACCCGGATCAACGCGATGTTCTCGCTCAGGGCGCAGGGGGATCCGAGCGCCGTGCCGCATCTTGTAAGGATCGCGTCCAACGACGATGCCGGCCTGCGTAAGGCCGCGGTATACGCCCTGGGAACTCTTGAAGACCCGCGCGTGCAGCCCGCACTCGAACTGGCCCTGTACGACCGGGAGCCCGACGTTCGCTGGAACGCCGCCCTGCAGTTGGCGGCGGCCGGCAATAACGCGGGCCTCGAGGTTCTGGGCGAGATGCTCAGCCCGGGGTACCTGGGCAAATTCGACCGGATAAGCGGTGAGGGCCGGCGCAATATTCTGGTGGAAGCGATCAGGGCCGTGGGCATTCTCGATGCCAGGTCCCTGGCTCCCGCGATGCAGGAACTGCGCCAACAGGATCCGGACCTGCGGGTCCGGCAGGCGGCCATTGAAGTTCTGAACGGATGGGGGGAGAAATGAGCGACTTGAATCGACGGAATTGCAGCGAGGGATCCGGCCCGTTCGGGCGCGCATCGGAACCCTCGTTCGCTCTCCCCGCAAGGTGCGAATCTACGGAAAATCCCGCTTGACAATCCGGGGCGGTTTCGATATATTGGCCCGGTATCTCGGGGGCTGTAAGTGATTCAATTTGCGGTATTTCTTTAGCTTATATCATATATTATTTCGTTCTAACGAGTTTCGGCTCGAAATCCGCTCAAGTGGTTTCTGGGGTGTTCCATGTCGGAAGATAATATCGATCTTTCGGAATTCGACGAAATTCCGGATCGAGTGGCCAGGGCCAGGGCCAAAGCGGAGGCGATGCGCAAGGCCAGAGCGGCCGCCGGAGGCGAAGCCTCCCCGGCAACACCGGCGGAGGGAGCTTCCGCGAAGGCCCCGGAGGAACCGGGGGGCGATTCCGGCGGCGCCGAAGTGGATCTTTCGTCGCTGAACGAGATCCAGGATCGCGTTGCCCGTGCAAAAGCCAAGGCCGAACTGATGCGCAAGGCCCGCGGGGGCGGCGGAGCGGCCCCGGCAGGTGCGCCGGCGAAGAAGGCCGCTTCCACCGCAGACAGGGCCGCTGCCGCTCGCGCGTTAACGCAAAAAAAGGATGCGCCGGAAGCGGAGCGCGTGATCGTCCAGACCTCGCCGGCCCCGCCCGCAATCCGCCCTGGGCCGGAGAGAACGCAGTCGGTGGCTGAAGGCGGCATGACCACCCGGCGGGGGTTTTTTACCTGGCTGACCCTGGCTTGGGCGGCGTTCGCGGCCGCGTCCGCGGCGGGGCTCCTGGGGTTCGCGCGTTTTCTGTTTCCGAATGTCCTGTTCGAGCCGCCGCAGACTTTCAAAATCGGGTTTCCGGAAGATTACGATCTGGGCGTGGACGAACGCTGGAAGGATAAATTCAGCGTCTGGGTCATCAAGACCACGCAGGATATGTTCGCGCTCATTTCGGTATGTACCCATCTGGGTTGCACGCCGAACTGGCTGGGCAATGAACAGAAGTTCAAGTGTCCCTGCCACGGCAGCGGCTTTTATATGACCGGCATCAACTTCGAGGGCCCGGCGCCGCGACCGCTGGAACGGGCCCGCATCGTGCTGGCCGAGGACGGTCAGGTGCTGGTCGACAAGACCCGAAAGTTTCTGTACGAGAAGGGTCACTGGGACAACCCGGAATCCTTTTTGCGGATCTAAACACGCCAGCAAGCAGGCGGCAGTGTTGCCGTTTGCGCGATTCTTCTTGTCAGTTCAAGCATTGCGAACCCATCGGGAGAACACGGTATGCCGAAGATTTCGGGCCTGCTTGACAAGACCAAGCGCTCTCAGATCTGGAAGTCGATCTTCAGACACGACGTGCCGAGTGACGAACGCGGTCGGGCGCAGGTGGTACTGACCAATGTATTCCTGCATCTGCATCCCGTGCGAACCCCCAAATCGGGTATCCGGGTGCGCTACACGTGGTGTATGGGTGGGCTCACCTTTTTTATTTTTCTGGTTGAGACCATCACCGGCATTCTGCTCATGTTTTACTACCGGCCCACACTCGAATACGCCTACACCGACATTATCGACCTGGGTGAGCAGGTGCCGCTGGGCATCATGCGGGAGATTCACCGGTGGGGCGCCCACGCGATGATTATTACGGTCTGGCTGCACATGTTGCGCGTGTTTATGACCGGTTCCTATAAACCGCCGCGCGAGTTCAACTGGGCGATTGGTGTCATTCTGCTTCTATTGACGCTATTGCTGAGCTTTACCGGGTATCTGTTACCCTGGGATCAGCTTGCCATCTGGGCTATTACGGTCGGATCGAATATGGCGCGGGCAACGCCTTTCCTCGGGCACGAGGGGCCGGGAGCGGCGTTCCTGATGCTCGGCGACATCAACCTGGTCCACGCCGGCGACGACGCCCGATTTGCGCTGTTGGGTGGCCGTTTTGTCGGGGAGGGCGCGCTGCTGAGGTTTTATGTACTGCATTGTCTGTTCATCCCGTTTGTGGCGGCTGTATTAATGTCCGTTCACTTCTGGCGGGTCCGAAAGGACGGCGGGATCTCCGGACCGATGTAGAAGCGGCCTCCGCTTGTCCGATCTGCGGAATCATCGAGGAAGACGATGGAAGTTCTGAAGGGCTTCATCAACTGGCTTCTGACGCCTGAATATTTCATGCCGTTGTTTGCCATTCTCTTTTTCCTGGCTTTGCGGACCCGCTGGGTCTGGACGGTCCGGTTCGGCGTCCTCGCCCTGATCGCCTCGATCGTATTCTTCGTTGTGAGTTTTCAGGATGAGAATTTCCGCATCATCGTGACCAAGGGCGACAATATCCCAATTGTCATGTTGTTGTTCCTGGTCGGTTTTTTTGTCTGGTACAGCCTGAAACAGGGGTACGACAACGACGAGCGTATCGAACGCGGAGAAGGGCCGGTTGAGAAAGCCGAATTCAAAGAGAAGGTCCTCACCTGGCCCCATCTGGTCTACACGGAGTTGATTTGCCTGACCCTGGCAACAGTCTTTCTGATTCTCTGGTCCGTGCTGATAAAAGCCCCCATCGAAGAGCCGGCCAACCCCGCATCAACCCCCAATCCGTCCAAGGCGCCCTGGTATTTCCTGGGCCTTCAGGAAATGCTGGTGTATTACGATCCATGGATCGCCGGGGTCGTTATGCCCACCCTCGTCATTGTGGGTCTCATGGCCATTCCGTTTATCGATCGGAATCCGAAGGGTTTGGGTTACTATACCTTCAAGGAACGCCGGTTCGCCATTACGGTGTTTCTGTTCGGTTTTGTGGTGTTGTGGGTGGTGTTGATCATGATCGGTACGTTTTTGCGTGGCCCGAACTGGAACTTTTTCGGGCCGTACGAATTCTGGGACGTACACAAACTGGAAGCGCTGGTCAACGTCAATCTTTCGGAATATATCTATGTCCAATGGCTGGGTACGGGTTTACCATCCTTCTGGTTGACGCGCGAGATATGGGGTTTCCTCATCGTTATCCTGTATTTTCTGGTGCCGCCGCCCGTACTGGCGCAAACGGCGTTCAAGGAGTTCTACAAGACCATGGGATTCGCCCGCTATAGCGTGATGATCCTCTTCTTCCTCTGCATGGTCGCCCTCCCCATCAAGATGTTGCTTCGCTGGCTGTTCAACCTGAAATACATCGTTGCCATTCCGGAATATTTCTTCAATATCTGAGGGTTCTTTTTTGTTGTCCGGCGCCGCTGCAGCATGCTGTGGAATTTCTGAAGGGATTGAAAGACGCGGCTCGCCCTGTGCTTTTGGCAAATGCCGCCTCTCTGGAGCCGTTCGATGAATGAACAGAAGCGCTTCATAGACTTTGTCTACAATGTAGATAAATTGAACATGATTTTCGCCCTGTCCAGCGTCGCGCTGGTTCTTGCCGTACTCTGGATGGTCTGGGACGACTACGACCGGGAGTGGAAGGGCTTTCAAAAAGAAGCGATGGCTCTTGAGGCCTACAAGACGGAAGCGGAAATCAGATCGGCCCAGGAGAACATTGACCAGGACGCCCTGAACGCGATTGAAGACGAACTCACGGGAATTGAGGCAGCGATTAAGGGGCATCAGCAGCGATACGACGCGGCGGAGGCCGAGCTGAAACGGCTCACGCAGGCGGAATGGTACGGCGTCGATCAGAGGCTCAAATTCGAAAAAGCGCAGTACGACGTGGTGAAGTTTGAGTATGAAGCCGCGGCGAAGGCCGGACATGGCGAAACGGCGGCTAAGAAAAAGGCCGATATGGACGCCATGGAGATCCGGATCTACGAGCTCCGGCTGGCCAGGGAGGCGGTGGAGGAAAAACAGGCGGCGCAGCAGAAGATCATTGACGCCGTGGCGGGACAGAGGCAGGCGCTTGAGTCCAGGCGGCGCGCGTTGCGCAGGGACGAAGAGAACCTGCGGCGGAAGCTGACCGGACTTGTACCGAGCTTCCCCAATGTGTTCCGAAACCTGCCCATGGTTGACTTTATCGATCCGTCCATAAAGGTCAGGCAGGTCGTGCTGGCTGAACTCAGAAACGAACTCAACTTCACCCGGGTGCCCCGGGTGGATCGATGTACCACGTGCCATCTGAACATCAATCGTCCCGGTTACGAACTCCATCCGGAAACCGGCTGGTTCGAGGATGAGGCACTCCGGGCTTATATGGAAACGGTCTACTCGGACGAAGATGTCCGGCTCGGACGCACCAGGGCGTTTTCCACCCATCCGAGGCTGGACCTTTTCCTGAGCAGCGGTTCGCCTCATCCGATCGATGAGTCGGGGTGTACGACCTGTCATCTGGGTCGAGACCGGGGGGTGACGTTCAAGAATACGGCCCATACCCCCAGCGACGACGCCGAGGCGGCCAGGTGGAAAAAGCTGTACGGCTGGAAGAAGATGAAATACTGGGACCACCCCATGCTACCCAGCCGCTACGTGGAATCGACGTGCGCGCAATGCCACACAGGCGTCGTGGACGTACCGCAGGCGGACAACCTGAATCGAGGTATCCATCTCGTGCGCACGCTGGGTTGCCACGGCTGCCACAAAATCTCCAGGCATACGCTGCAGGATCTGCGCAAGGTCGGTCCGGATCTGCGGAAGGCGGCCGGCAAGCTGGATCGCGAGTGGGCCCTGAAGTGGGTGCGCGACCCCAAGGGCTTCCGTCCGACCACCAAGATGCCCAAGATTTTCGATCTGTCCAACGTGAGCGGACGGGAGGATATCGAGCGCAATACGGCCGCGGTCAACGCTATTGTGACGTATCTGTTCGAGAAGTCCGAGCGACCCGTATACCCCCCGCCTCCGGTGCCGGGCGACGCCGGCCGGGGCGAGCGTCTCGTCGAAATGGTGGGTTGCAAGGCATGCCACGTGGTAGGCGCGGACGATCGGTTGAGCCAGGGATTCGGGCTGCGGAATTTCGGACCGGACCTGAACGAGGTGGGCAGCAAGGTCTCGGCTGGCTGGCTGTTCGCCTGGCTGAAGGATCCCTCGGGCTATTTCCCGGATACCCGGATGCCGAATTTGCGGCTGACCGACCGGGAGGCGGCCGATATCACGGCCTATCTGCTCACCCTTCGGAATACGGCGTTTGAAGCCCGACAGTTGGGGGCGGTGGACCCGCAGGTGCGTGACGATCTGGTGCTGAATTATCTGCAAAGCAGGCTGCCCGTGAAGACCGCGAAGGCCCAACTGGCTCAGATGTCGAGTCATGAAAGGGACATCTGGCTCGGCGAGAAGATTATCTCCCGGCAGGGCTGCTTCGGATGCCACCTGATACCCGGATTCGAGGATACCCAGCCCATCGGCACCGAACTGACCGAGGAAGGCAGCAAGGACGTGGACAAGCTGGATTTCGGTCTATTGGCCAGGGAAACGGGTTTCCACAACACCGATCCCGACGCCATTCCGCATACGCGTCATGACTGGTTCTACAAGAAGCTGAAACAACCCCGCGTCTTCGATAAGGGCAAGGTGAGGCTGTTCGACGACAAGTTGCGGATGCCCCAGTTCGATCTGAGCGATCAGGATGCGCACGCGGTGACGACGGCGCTACTGAGCATGAACAGGACCCAGGTGGGCACCAACGCGGTCAAACGCCTGGCCCCCGAGGAAGTCGATATCGAGAAGGGCCGCTGGCTGGTCTACGAGAGGAATTGTCAAGGGTGCCACGTCGTCGAGAATCTGGGCGGGGCGATCCGGGATCCGCTCGTGAAGGCCTACGAGGCCGAGGATGTTTCGGCCTCCGACGCGGCGGGTTTCGTGCCGCCGGTCCTGAATGGCGAGGGCAGAAAAGTTCAGCCGGACTGGTTCTTCACTTTCCTTAGAAACGTGGAGCCCATCCGTCCGTGGCTTGAAGTGCGGATGCCCACATTCGGCTTCGAAGACCAGCAGGCCAACGATCTGGTCACCTATTTTTCCCGTCTGGACAAGGAGCAGTTTCCCTACGCGACGTTTGTGGATAAGCGTTTGATTTCAAAGGAGATGAGTGGCGCGAAGAAGCTGTTCAGCGAGGACATTTACAACTGCTTCACCTGCCACCAGCAGGGCGATATCAAGCCCAAGGGCGATCCGGCAAGCTGGGCGCCCGACCTGAAATTGGCCCGGGAGCGGCTGAAACCTGCGTGGATCAGAGACTGGTTGTGGGATCCGCAGAAGATTCAGCCGGGCACCAAGATGCCCACGTTCTTCGGTGACGAAATGACCTATCTTCCGGTGGAAATGGCCGCCTATCTGAAGCTGCCGGAGGGGGTCAAGCCGGAGGATGGCCTGCTCGAGTTGCCAACCGACGTGGTCATTCGGGCGCTCACCGACTACATCGTCTACGGCTTGCACCAGGATGTCCGGTTGACCCGGCGATAGTTGGAATTTCGGGTGTCTTCAGCATTGAAATTAGAGAGGGAATGCCAGCCGGCGTGTAACACGAATGTCCGACCGGCCAGGTGCAACCGTAAATGGAAGAGAGGGGACACTACAATGGAACGACGCGGGTTTATTGCAACGATCATTGCGCTGGGTTTCGGCTGTTTTGCGATCGGCGACGCGGTGGCGGGCGCGACGGTTTCCGGAACCATCAAACTGGAATTCCCCGGCGGCAAGAAACCGGGCCGCAAGAAAATCCAGATGGCGGCCGACCCGGTTTGCGCAGGAAAACACACCGGCGGCTCGGCATTGAGCGAGGTCGTGGTGGTGGAGGACGATGGAGGTTTGCACAATGTATTTGTCTACGTCAAGAAGGGGTTGGAGGGCAAAACGTTCGAGACGCCGGTCGAGGCCGCCGTTGTGGATCAGCAGGGCTGTATATACAGACCCCACGTCCTGGGCGTTATGGCAGGGCAGTCGATTACGGTTTTGAACAGCGACGGGACCCTCCACAACATCCATCCGAAGCCGCAGAACTCCGCCGAAGTCAATAGAGCGATGCCGAAATTTTTGAAGAAGACCACGATTTCGTTCGCAAACCCCGAGGTGATGGTACCGGTCAAGTGCGATGTGCATCCCTGGATGAAATCCTATATCGGCGTGATGGAACATCCTTTCTTCGCCGTTAGCGGAGAGGGCGGAAAATTCGAGATCGCGGGGTTGCCGGCGGGCGCCTATACCATCGAGGCATGGCACGAAAGCCAGCGGCTGGGCACGATGACGGAGGAGATTACGGTTGCCGATGGCGAGTCCAAATCCCTGGAATTTATGTTCAAAATAAAGCCGAGAAAGCCGAAAAAATAGGCACACGTCCTCGGACTGGCAACGCGGGCGGATGATAGGGTCCGCCCCGCGACAATACGGGAGGGGTCCCGAATGCAAGAAAAGGTGTACGGTTACTGGCTGCCAATCGATATCTCAACACACGGCGCAACCGTGGATTGGCTGATCAATTGGCTGCATGTCTTTATGTTGGCGCTGTTTCTGGGTTGGGGGGTCTTTTTCGTCTACTGCCTTCTCCGGTACCGAAGAAGGGCAAACCCTTCGGCGACTTACGATCCCGTGAAGGGAAAACTGGCCAAATACGTGGAGTACGGCGTGATCGTCGTCGAGGCCGTGCTGCTTGTCGGACTCTCCATGCCGCTCTGGGCGGACTTCAAACATGCGTTTCCCGACGAATCCGACGCGCTGGTGGTGCGGGTGGTGCCCGAGCAGTTTGCATGGAACATCCACTATTCGGGGAAAGACGGAATATTCGGACGGACGGCGCCGCAATTCGTGAGCGCCGATAATCTGCTTGGGCTGGATCCCGACGATCCGAACGGCAACGACGATTTCAATGCCATCAACAATCTGCATATTGTGAAGGACAAGCCCGTCATTGCGCACCTCTCGTCGAAGGATGTCATTCACAGCTTCAAGATCCCCGTGATGCGGATGACTCAGGATGCAATTCCAGGACAGGACATCAAGATCTGGTTCGAGGCAACCCGGGCCGGTACATTTGACATCGCGTGTGCTCAATTGTGCGGTCTGGGGCACTATCGCATGCGCGGACAGCTGACGGTCGAGTCGGAAGCGGCGTTCCAGGCCTGGTTCGACGAACAGTCAGGTGCCGCGGATGAAGAAGACGAGTTTTCCTTTTAAGGAGCCTTTTCCATGGCTGAGCAAGCGCACGGTGATCACGAACACCATGAGTTGACGTACTGGCGCAAGTACATTTTTTCCGTCGATCACAAGGTCATCGGGATTCAATACGCTGTCTCCGCCCTGCTTTTCCTGTTTTTCGGCTTCTGCCTGATGATGATGATGCGGTGGCAGTTGGCCTATCCCGGACAACCGATACCCTGGATCGGCAAGTTGTTCAGCGAGGTGAACATGCCGGAAGGCGTGATGGTGCCGGAGTTCTACAACCAGCTGGGGGCGATGCATGGAACGATCATGGTGTTCCTGGGCGTGGTTCCACTGGCTGTGGGTGGATTTGGGAACTACGTGCTGCCGCTTCAGATCGGCGCGCCGGATATGGCGTTTCCCAAGCTCAATATGGCGAGCTACTGGGTGTTTTTCGTGGGCGGTGTCATTATGCTGGCCAGCTTTTTCGTTCCCGAGGGAGCGGCTCAGTCCGGCTGGACGTCCTATCCTCCGCTGGCGAATATCGCCCCGACGGGGCAGACCTGGTGGCTGTGGGGCATGGTGGCCCTGATCACGTCGTCTCTTCTGGGTTCGGTGAATTTTATCGTGACGACGGTGCAGATGCGGGCCGAGGGGATGTCGTTTTTCCGGCTGCCGTTTTTTGTCTGGGCGCAGTTCGTGACGGCGTTTCTGCTGCTGCTGGCGTTCCCGCCGCTCGAGGCCGCCGGCGTGCTGCAACTCATGGACCGGATCGCGGGTACCAGCTTCTTCATGCCGAGCGGCCTGGTGGTAACAGGACAGGCGCTGGAGGTGAGCGGCGGTGGCAGTCCGCTCTTGTGGCAGCACCTGTTCTGGTTTCTTGCGCATCCGGAAGTCTACGTACTGATTCTGCCGGCGATGGGCATCGTCGGGGAGATTGTGGCCAACAATACGCGTCGGCCACTGTGGGGGTATCGCACGCTCGTCTACTCGATTATCTCTCTGGGGTTCCTGTCGTTTACCGTCTGGGCGCATCATATGTTCATGACGGGGATGGGAACCACAATCAGTACCTTCTTTCAGGCCACGACCATGATCATCTCCATTCCGTCGGTGATTATCCTGACGGCGTACGCGTTGAGCCTGCACGGCGCGTCCATCCGGTTTTCGGTGCCCATGCTGTTCTGCCTGGCATTCATTCCCATGTTCGCCATTGGGGGGTTGACCGGTCTGCCGCTGGGCCTCACGGCCTCGGATCTGCATCTGCACGACACGTACTACGTGATCGGCCATTTCCACTATGTGGTGGCGCCGGGCACGATATTCGCGCTGTTCGCCGGGGTCTATCATTGGTTTCCCAAGGTGACCGGCCGTATGTTGAACGAGGTATTGGGCAAACTGCATTTCTGGTCCAGCCTGATCTTTATAAACGGCGTCTTCATGCCGATGTTGTTCGTGGGGATGGCCGGGGTTTCCAGGAGACTTTACGACCAGACACAGTACGCCTATGGGGCGCAGGTGCAGGGCCTGACGACAATGAGCTCCTGGTCTGCATGGCTGCTTGGGCTGGCGCAGATATTCTTCATCGTCAATTTCTTTATGAGTATAAGGAAGGGCCGGAAGGTCGAGTCGGACAATCCGTGGCAGGCCACCACCTTGGAGTGGGCCACGCCCACGCCGCCTCCGCACGGGAATTTCCTGGCCACGCCGCGGGTCTACCGCGGGCCGTACGAATATAGCGTGCCTGGGGCCTCGAGTGATTTTACGCCACAATACGTGGCTGAAAACGGGCAGGTGGCCCAACCCGAGCCAGCGCCCACGCCCGCCGACGACGATTAACCCCGTCGGCTGCGAGCGAGGCGTCAGTCCGCGAAAATGCAAAGGAGATTAACGGTGTCCGTTGAAGAGATTCCCCACACGGTGGAGCCGCATCCGATAACGGGGGTGTATAACGGGAAGTTCGGGATCTGGTTGTTCCTGGCGTCCGAGGTGATGCTGTTTGGCGCGTTGTTTTCAACGCTGGTCCTGCTCAGGGTGGGCGCGCCGACGTGGCCGCATGGTTGGGAGTTGTTGAATGTGCCGCTGGCCACGCTGAATACGTTTGTGCTGATCGCCTCGAGTGTGACCATGGTGATGTCCTGGGCATCCTTGAAAATGGACAATTTTGGCACGTTCAAGTTATACCTTGGCCTGACGGTGTTGCTGGCGTTTGTGTTCCTGGTTGTGAAATACTTCGAATATACCCACAAATTTCATCTTGGCATCTATCCGTCCACCAACATGTTTTACGCCACGTATTTTACAATGACCGGCCTTCATGGACTGCACGTGATCGGTGGAATCGTTGTGAATCTCTACCTGCTGTTCCCGGGCAGCAAGCTATGGCATACGGCGCCGGAGCAGTTTGCCAACCGGATCGAGTGCGCCGGTCTCTACTGGCACTTTGTGGATCTGGTCTGGATCTTCTTGTTCCCGATTCTTTATCTGCTGTAAGGAGCCTGGTATGGCTGAAAGCGCTGAAGAGATCAGGAAGCATGTTCGGGTTTACGTTCTGGTGTTTGCCGCGCTGGCCGTGCTGACGTTGGCCACGGTTGGGGTTTCATATCTCCAAATCGAATCGGTAGCAGCTACCGTTATGATTGCACTGTTCATTGCGAGTATCAAAGGCGGGCTGGTGGCCGGATATTTTATGCATCTGGTGTCCGAAAAACAGATCGTCTACTGGGTGCTTGCGCTTACGGTTGTCTTTTTCGCCGTTCTGATGCTACTGCCGACTATTACGGAATTCTCGGGCGTCGGTAAAGGTCTGAGCCAGTCCTGAAACGGAGAACGCGATGTCTCTGAAAGCATTCCACGTGGTCTTTGTGATTGCGTCCATTCTCTGCTGTATGGGTTTTGGCATCTGGGCGATCCGGGACTATGCCGTTTCGGGTAATGGAACAAATCTTGGACTGGGTATCGGCGCCATTGCGGGATGTGGCGTGCTGGTTTGGTACGGCGTATGGTTCTTGAAAAAGCTTAAAGGGTGGAGCTATCTGTGAGGCGGATCTGTGTTGCGACGACCGTCGCTGCCTCGGTGATGCTACCCGAGATGGCGCGGGCCTGTGCAGTGTGTTACGGGAATCCGGATTCGGATATGGCAAAGGGCGCGGTGGCGGGAGTACTGGTGCTGATGGGCATCATTGTGTCGGTACTGGGAGGAATTGTGGGTGTGACGTTGTTCTGGATGCGCAGAGCACGCCGCCACCATAACGCAGGTGTGCAAATTCAATCCGGGCGAAAACCCGGATTCTTGGGCATGAACGGCAAATGGCTTGCCGCCGACGCGGAATAGGCGGGGGTGGCCGGAGATGGATATCGCAATGTCACGGGGGTATCGCTGGCTGCACCGGTTTTCTGTGTTCACGGCCGGCGCGACCCTTTTTTTAGTTTTTGCCGGCGCGATGGTCAGCAGTACGGGTTCGGGGCTGGCGGTCCCGGACTGGCCGCTTTCGTACGGTATGTTTTTCCCGCCCATGGTCGGCGGAATCTTCTACGAACACGGACACCGGATTGTGGCGACCTTCGTGGGGATCCTGACCACGGTTCTCGCCATCTGGTTGTGGCGGCGGGAGGAGCGGCGCTGGTTGCGGGGCCTGGGGGCGGCGGCCCTGGCCGCCATAGTGGTGCAGGGCCTGCTGGGCGGGTTGACGGTGCTGTATCTCCTGCCCACGTGGATTTCCGTAAGCCACGCCTGTCTGGCGCAAGCCTTTTTCTGTCTGACCGTTGGCATCGCGCTGTTTACGTCAGCGGGCTGGCGGACGGCCGACGGGCCGCTGCGGGAGACCGGGGGCGTACCGCTGAAGTGGCTGGCTGCGGCCGGTACGGCTGTGGTCTACCTTCAATTGATACTCGGCGCGCTCATGCGGCACACCCGGTCCGGGCTGGCCATTCCGGATTTTCCGCTTTCCTTCGGCCGTCTGATTCCGCCGTTTTCCGAATTGACAGTCGATGCGTCGGACCCGTTTCCCATCTCCATCGATACCTATCGGACCCGTGTGGCCATCCATTTTGCCCATCGGGCCTGGGCTGTTGTTGTGTCGGGCGTTCTGGTCTGGGCTGCGGTCCGCGTCCTGCGCTTGCACAAAACACGAACTGAATTGGCCAGGCCCTCCGTGGCGCTGCTGGCGCTGCTGGTTGTTCAGCTTGCGTTGGGTGCCCTGGTGATCTGGAACCGCAAGGGCGTTGCGATTACGACGTTACATGTCGTGGTGGGTGCGGCGGTGCTGGCTACCAGTCTGGTGTTGACGCTTCGCGCATGGCGGATGCATGCCGCGAGAGATTCCGTGATTGGTTTGACGGGCGCGGCACGGTGAGTTTTGGAGGTTCACCCCTTATGAAACGACAGGTCGAGGCCGGGGCGGCGCTATCGTGGGTGCGCGTGATGGACTACGTGTCGCTCACCAAACCCAGAATCACCGTATTCGTCGTTTTGAGCACGACGGTGGGGTTTGTTCTGGGCGCGGCCGGTGTTTTCGAGTTCTTTCGACTCCTGCATACGGTGCTGGCGACGGTGCTGATTGCGAGCGGTTCGGCGGTGCTGAATCAGTACCTTGAGCGGAAAATGGATGCCCGGATGGAGCGGACCGCGAAACGGCCCCTGCCTGCCGGCCGCCTGCATCCGAAAGAGGCTTATTTATTCGGTCTGTTATTGTCTGGAACGGGCATTCTCTACATGGGGCTGCAGATCAACTGGTTGGCGGGCTTTCTGGCGGGGTTGACGGCGGTCATTTATCTTTTCCTGTATACGCCGCTCAAGCGGAAGTCGACGCACAACACCGCGGTGGGCGCCATCGCGGGGGCATTGCCGCCGGTGGGCGGTTGGGCCGCGGCGCAGGGCGAGGTCGGCGGCGGCGCGTGGTTGCTGTTCGGTATCCTGTTTCTCTGGCAGTTTCCGCACTTTTTCTCTATCGCCTGGATCTATCGGGAAGACTACGTCCGCGGCGGATTCAAAATGATTTCGACAAACGATCCGGAGGGCCGGCGCACGGCTCGGCAGATCAATATTTACAGTGCAATCCTGATGGCATTTTGTCTGCTTCCCGGGCTGGTGGGCCTGAGCGGTGTGCTTTACGTCGCCGTGGCCGCGGCGATGGGGATTTGCCTCTTGTATTCCGGTATTGTGTTTTCCAGATCCCGTTCCAGGCAAAACGCGAGGCGGCTGTTGCGCACGACGCTGGTCTATCTGCCTCTGCTCTGGGCGGCCCTTTTGTTCGATACATTCCTGTTGTGAGTCTGGTCTGCGCAAACCAGGTATTTCCAGGTGATAGGGGCTGCCTATCACCTTTCTCTTTTCGGAAGATGACGGTTTCCCACAAGGAGTTTCCGTGTCGCTTGCCATAGCTGTTGCCGGGTTGTGCCACCGTTACGGAGATCTGAATGCGCTGGAGGGTATTGATCTTCGAATTGAGAAGGGGGAAGTCTATGGCCTGCTCGGCCCGAACGGAGGCGGGAAGACGACGCTGTTCCGCATCCTCAGTACGCTCCTGAAGCCCACCGTCGGAACGGTTTGTATTTTGGGCCGTGATCCCCTGCGGGACGCGGCGGAAATACGTTCGCGCATCGGGGTTGTGTTTCAACATCCCAGTCTGGACCTCAAACTGACGATCCTCGAGAATCTCCGCCACCAGGGCCATTTATACGGTCTTCGTGGTCGGGACCTCCAGGAGCGAATCGAATCGGTTCTGCGGCGGGTCCGCCTCACGGATCGGAGAGACGACCGGATGGAGGTGCTTTCCGGCGGACTTCGCAGGCGGGCGGATGTGGCCAGGGCGCTGTTGCACGAGCCGGAATTGCTGCTATTCGACGAACCGTCCAGTGGATTGGATCCCCGCGCCCGAAGGGTATTGTGGGACGATCTGCAGAAGCTGCGGGCGGAACACGGTGTCACGGTCTTGCTGACAACGCATTTTATCGAGGAAGCGGAGCGATGCGACCGGGTGGGCATTCTGGACCAGGGGCAGCTTGTTGTGGAGGGTGCGCCGGACGCGTTGAAGCGTTCGATGAACAAAGACGTGGTGGTGATCGAAGCGGACCATACGGAGGCGTTGAGGACGGACATTGAAGCGCAAGGCAGCGTTTCACCCGTGTTCCTGGACGGCACCATACGGATTGAGTGTGACGACGGGCAGGCGTTGATGGCTTCCCTATATGCCCGTTTTCGGGAACGGATTTCTGCGATAAGGCTGGGAAGGCCCACCCTGGAGGATGTGTTTATTCGGCAGACCGGACGCCGGTTCGAGGCGGGGGAGGATGTGTATGCCGGCTGACGCAAGGCACACCGGAGGTTTCTTTCTACCAGCCGCAACGCTGTGGAAGCGGGAACTCGTGCGGTTTGCCAGGGACCGTCACCGGTTGTTCGGCGCCATCCTGCAGCCGGTTGTATTCTGGCTGATGCTGGGCATTGGAATGAGTGCGTCTTTCGCACCTGCCGGGCTGGCGGGTACGATGAGTTACCTGGAATATATCTATCCGGGCACGCTCCTGATGGTGTTGCTCTTTACGGCTATTTTCTCGACGATTTCGGTGGTCGAGGACCGGAGGGAGGGGTTTATGCAATCCGTGCTGGTCGCTCCGGTCTCCCGAACCGGAGTCGTGCTCGGCAAAGTGCTGGGGGGTGCGACGCTGGCCGTGTTGGAGGGGATGGTATTCCTGCTGTTCGTCTATCAGCTGGACATTCCGGTCAGCCCTGTTTCTCTTGCTGCAACGGTGGCGTTTCTGTTTCTGGTCGGTTTGTCTTTAACGGGTCTGGGATTTGCCATTGCGTGGCGAATGGGGTCTACGGCGGGGTTCCATGCGATAATGAATCTGTTCCTGTTGCCCATGTGGGCGCTCTCGGGGGCGTTGTTTCCGCTCTCCGGAGTACCGGGTTGGCTCGGTTGGGTGATGCGGTTGAATCCATTGACGTACGGTGTCGCGGGGGTGCGGCATGCCTTGTATATGGAGGCGCCTGAGTCGACCGGCCTGATTCCGCCTCTGGAGGTGTGTCTTCTTGTGACGTGTCTGTTCGTTCTGTTGACGTTGGGCATATCGCTGGGCGTGGTCAAACGATCGGAAGGAGCGGGATAAATACGATGGGGGTACCCAAACAGGTTCGTGTTTTCTTTTTGGTTCTGGCAGGCGCAACACTATTGATGCTGACGGTGGGGGCGTTTCTGTTCTTGCGCGAAGTAAAGGCGATACGGGCAGAGTCGCGGCGCCTGCCCGTTCTGGGCAACGTACCGGATTTCGTGCTCGTGGATCGCAGCGGCGAGGATGTACGTCTTTCGGACCTGCTCGGCCGGATCTGGGTCGCGGATTTTATCTTCACCCACTGCGCGGGTCCGTGTCCGTTGCTTTCGGAGCGGATGCAGGCGCTGCAGGCGCCGCTGAGGAAGTTTCCGGATGCCCGGCTCGTGTCTTTTTCGGTGGATCCGGAGCGGGATACGCCCGGTGTGCTTTCGGAGTATGCGGACCGTTATCTGGCGGACAAAGATCGCTGGCTGTTTCTGACAGGCGAGAAGGCCAGGGTGTACGGTGTCATACGTGAGGGATTTCAGTTGGCCGTGGGTGGCACGGAAGACGGTAGCGACCAGATCATGCACAGCCTGCGGTTTGCGCTGGTGGACAGAAAGGGGAGGGTTCGGGCCTACTACGACGGGATGGACCCGGATCTCCCGAAGAAGCTGCTCCCCGAGTTGAGGGCGCTGCTAAGAGAAAACGACTGAGTGTCGCCGGAACCGCGGTTCAAGCGCCCGTTTAATTGATATTCTTACATGTGACGCGGATTCGGCGCCCACCTTCCGCCGGCAACTTTGTCCGATTGTTGGAACCTCATCGCTTCCAGGGAGTGAGAAATAACGACCCTGTCAACGCAGGTCGAGGCCTGGGCGAACCCGGTCAAACCGTCCGTCTCGCCTGCCTTGTCTTTTCCGAGGGATATTGTGCGCTGGACCCTGGCGTTTTGTTGTCTGATTTCTCTAATGGGATGTGGTCTTCTGGACAAGCAGGAAGAGCCGCAGATTGTGGCGCTCCGCACGGATCAGGAGGACTACCCATCCGTAGGCCGCGGAAGCAAGGTCAGTATAACGCTGCTCACGAACGATACGGACAACGACGAACTGGACTATCTCTGGACGGATCTCAAAAAGGAAGCGGGCGGCCAGTTTGCATCGAGCCGCCTGGATTCGTTGAGGGGTCTCTTCCAGGATTCGGTGACCGTGGTGTGGATCGCGCCCGTAGAGGTGGGCGTCTATACGCTCAAGGTCGAGGTGGATGACGGAAGGTCGGGCACCAAAACGGAGGGAAGGGTTGAAATTCATGTCACCCAGGGTCCGCCCGTGGCTGATGCGGGGATGGATCGTACCGTCGCCTACGCGAGCGGACTCCGCGTGACACTGGACGGTACGGGCAGTTCCGACCCGGACCGGGACGTTCTCCGGTATTTCTGGACTCAGCTGGACGGACCCGGGGTTGATTTCGACGCCGAGAACAGCATGCCGGTCTTCCGGGCCGTTGCGCCGTCCGACTTTGTTTTTGAATTGCGCGTCCGTGACGACATTGTCGTCGCGGAGGGTGCGATCACAAGCGAACCGGACACCGTGACGGTACGTGTGGACGACCGTCTGGGCTTTGGATTCTGAGGCGTTGTCAGGATGGTCAGTGACGTGAAAAGCAGGCATTGACCTGCTTTTTTTTTCTGTTGGCGGGATCGGAGTGGATGTGGCGGGGGTTTCGACGAATTCGATTTTTCTCACCGCGGAGAAAGGCGCCCACCTGTTGGGAGGGATGCTGCTGCTGGTGGGCGTGGCCCGGCTTCTCGAGGAGAGCGGACTGGCCGACTATGTCTTCGTTATTGGCCTGACCGCTTTTTTCGTTCCACTCCTGGATGCGGGATCGAACAACCGGGTCATCAAGGCAACGGCGTCGAGCCTGGCCGAAGGCCGGATCGCGTGTTCCGAGGCCCTGTCGTTCAAGCTGGCGCTTGCCCTGCCGGCGCTGGCGGTGATGGTGGGGGCCGCTTGGGCGTTCGGAACCGGGCCGGATGTGACGCTGGCCGCCCTTCTTGTGGGCGTTTCGACGGTGTTGATGAGTTTGGGCGACGGGTTCAACGCGGTGTTTAAGGGTCTCCAGCGATCCGGATACTGCGCCCTGCTTATGCTCGGGCTCAACGTCCTGCTGCTGGCGAGCGGGTTCGGCGCGATGATTGCCGGTTGGGATATTGTGGGCGTGGGGATGTGCTATCTGGTCTGTCGTGCGGGGTATCTGGCGGCCGGGTTTGTCTTTATCCGGCGGGCCACGGGTGAACTCGGTCTTGCCTTGCGTCCTGGACTCAATTGGCGTCGGATCGTGGAGGGGTTGAAACACCTGCCCGCGGTGTATTTCCTGATTAATCTGTTGAACCTGAACTACCTGACGACCTATTATCAGACCGGAGGCGGCGCTGAAGCCGGATATCTGGCCGTCGGGTACCGGCTGGCGGCAGCGCTGCTTATTCTGATTGGTGCGAGTTTTGAGGCCGTCTTGCCCGCGCTGAGCACCCGTCTGCCCGATCGGCGGGCGTTCGTGAAACTCGTCGCGCGGTCGGCCCTGACACTGACGGGCATCGCCATTGTGGTTTCGGCCGCCGTTCACGTGATGCTCGTCCCTGCGGTATCCTGGCTTCTGGGCCCGGCCTATCTTCCGGCTGTGAAATCCGCCAGGCTTCTTGTCTGGTGTGTGCCGCCCTTTGTGCTGTGCGGCCTGGCGCATACCACACTGCTCGCGGCCCACCAGCAGGGTCGAGCGGCGGCGTGGATGGTTGTTCTGGTCGCCGCGGGGATGGGCGCCGGTGTTCTGACACACCATTTCCACGGCGCCACCCTGACGGCGTTTGTGCCCACGATCACTGGATGCGTGCTGGCAGTCGTTCTATGGAGGCTTGTGGGGAGCCAGCGAGAGGTGTTCAACCGGCCGACGACAGTTTCCTAGAACAGGCTGAGTTGCTCACTCGCGGATTGTTTCAGGAGAGGAAAAAGCCGATCGAACTCGGCTTCGTCGAAGAGGGCACGGAAGCGTCCGGCCATATCGTGCAGTCTTCGTAGCAGATAGCGTCTGTCTTCGTCGTTGGCGTAGGTTTCAATTCGCGCGAGGCTGCCGTCGTTTCTCTGGTAGACGGCAATCCTGTCTCCCACTTCACATCCCTCTGCGGCCGCGGCCAGCCGACGCAGGTTCGGATTCGAAAACGTCTTTTCGGTGATGCTTTCCCTTCGGCAGAATTCTCTGTGATCGAATTGACCCGCCTGCAGGCGGTCGGCGAATTCCATGTATAGGGCCGACGCGGCATCGGACTGTCGGTTGATAAGCAGCGGGGCCAGCTTCCGGACAAATTCACGGAAAACGCGCTCGTCGCGCCGGCTGCGCAGACTGCTGCCTTTGATGATCAGGCGACCGTCGTAATCAACCAGAATATAGTTTTTGGCCTTGAGGCTGATCATACCCCGGAACCGGCCGTCGTGGGATAGGTGGATGCCCTCTGGCAGTTCTCCGGAGAGTGCTTCGATGAACAGGTGTTCTTCCCGTTCCGTGTCGATTCCGGGGGGCAGGACGAAATACACGCCGTCGGTATCCGCTTCGATGAGCCGGGCGTTCCTTTCCCGCAGCATCGCCACAACCTGCCGGGCAATCTGCTGGCCAAGGCTTGTGATGCGTGCCGCCGCCGTATAGTCGTTGAAATTCGCCCTTCCGTACCCCAGGTATCCGTAGAACGAGTTGATCAGGATCTTATAGCTTCCCTGCAGTCCGTCCCAGTAGGACCGGTCGGCATCGGTTTCGGCATCATTCAGGCTGGATTTGGCCTCGAGGCGTCGTCCGGTCAGGCGCTGCAGCATGGGCAGGAATACGTTTTCCGTATCGGAACCGGGTCGGATGCCGTAGTTTAACATGATGGAAGGGTAGAGGCTCTCCACGTCGGCCTTGACAACCCGGCTGAAGATGCCCGAGTCAAACAGTTCGGTATATCCTCCCCCAAACGACTCCGCGTGCTGAGGCCGAGGAACGGCGAGGCCCCGGCGGAGGTAGGCCCCGATCATCAGGGCATTGATCTTTTCGCCGGGCCCGATAATCGCGACGTCCTGAAACCGATAGGGCAGCACCTGGGTTTGGTAGAATTCGGTGGTGGCGACCATTTCGCTCAACGCGCGAACGTCACGGACGTCGTCCAGCGCGTAGTTCACCACCCGGCCCGGGTCGCTGCGCCAGGTTTTCTGGATGTCGGCCCCCTCGACGAAGACACGGTTCCCGCGCTCCAGGCCGAGCGCGCGAACGACGTTCTTCAGGCCGTAACTCTCCAGGCGCCCGCCAATGTCGTATCGCTGGACCTGGTGATAGGTGTCAATAATGTGGCGGCCGTGAATGTAGGCCGGACGAAAGGTGCGACTGCGGGCGCCCACCCGGTATCGGCGCAAGCCGTTCCCGGCTTTCAGTTCGGAGCCGTCCCGGCCCCAGGTCAGGTTGACGTTGAGGGCCCGGGCGCGAACCTGGATGTAGGTGAGGTCGAAGTCAAAGATGTTGTGGCCTTCGATAATATCGGGGTCGCGGCTCCGAATGCACTGATTGAGGACCTCGAGGAGTGCGCCTTCGGACATCCCTCGGGCGCCGAGCACTTCCTCGTAGCTTCTATTGTCGGAAAGCGCAATCAGAATAATACCTGCCCCCGGCGCTTCGGGGTTGAGGCCGGTGGTTTCGATATCCAGCTGAAGGCGGTGGACGTCGTTGTAACGCATGCCCCGAAAGAGCGTGTTTCCGGAGAGCAGCAGGTGTTGTTTAACCGGATTGTTGAAGTCGAAATGGGCAACGCCGTCCGCGGACAGTTGTCCCCGGGCATCCAGATAATCGGTCCAGGAGTGGAAGTGGACCAGAAACCGAAGCTGGCCGCCGCCCTTGAGACGCGCTATTTTTCGGACGCCGGAGAGGCCGGCGCGGTCGCACTCCTCCGGCGCCTCGACCAGCAACCACGGCGAAAATGGATGGGTCTCGCGTCCGGCGCGGGTGTAGAACGCCATCTGGTTCCCATTGATCAGTTCGACCGCGAGGATTTCGGATTGTGGACGCATGGTTCGTAATCCGTTTCATTTCCGGACACGATGGGGCCGGGTACCGTACAATATAGCCAAGTGAACAGCGTCCTGGAAGGGCTATGCGGAAGTATGCCCCGAGCGGAGTACCGTAAATGAACCGACTTCAACCTGAATCCGGCGCGTCCACGCCCAGACCCGAGCGGTCACGGGCCGCCTTGCTGCTTCGTGTTGGCACATGGACCGTGCTGGCGGTGGCGTTTCTGGCCGCGGCATGGTGGGCATGGATGCGGGGCGCCGATACCGCGGATCGGGCCGTCGGCTTCCTCGCGGGATTGCCTCTGTTTCTGACGCTGGTCGATCTCTGGACACTTGCAATCGCCCGGTTCTGGCGCCCTGTACGGTCGCCTCTCAGGGTCCCGGTCCGAACGCCGATCGTTCTCGCGTTCCTGCATGTCGGCCTCTGGTTGTGCCTGCGCTATCTGATTGCGCCCGAAGTATTCGATCGCTCCGACCCGGCGGCTGGCGGGGAAGGGGACCCGGCAATTCGATGGGGGATTGCGCTGCTATTCGGCCTGCTATGGATTGTTGGAGCCGCGGCCGTACTCTTTGAGATCCGCCTCCTGCGCTGGGTGCTGATCTCTGAGGATACGGCGGTGGTTGAAGAGAAGCAGGAAGAACCCGAATCGGAGTCGGATATTCCCGCCGGGCCGGAGCACAACTACGAGGTGCAGACGATCCTGAATCGGATGGGATACGACACCGGACCGGTTGACGGGGTCCTGAACGAGGCCACCCGGGAGGCGTTGAAAAAGTTTCAGGCCGATGCCGGATTAGACCCCACCGGGGAGGTGACCATGCTGACCGTCATCGAGTTGCGCAATAGGTGGGGGGACAGGTGATGTTGGCGCGGTAAGAGTGACCGCCGGTTGACGTTTCGGCGCGAGGCTGGAGAGACAATTCAACGAGCAGTTGGTACAGAAAACGATTGACCGGATTTCGAGAAAAGCCAATATTAACAAGCGGATATCGATACACACGCTACGGCATTCCTTTGCGACACACCTGCTTGAACGCGGGACGGACCTGCGATATATCCAGGTGTTGCTCGGGCACGTAAGCCCAAAGACCACACAGATCTATACTCGGGTGACGAATCGGGATCTCGCAAAGATCCGGAGTCCGCTGGATGCATTGATGGATGAAAGGGAGGCAGGTATTGATTAGAGACGATGCCACCATAGGACAGCATTTCTGAACATGTTCGGGCTGCAAGCTTCAAGGTGGGATGTTCCCGAACGTTCGGAGATTCTCAGATCTGTTACGTATTACCGTAACTGTTCGGTAATACCTTAGTTAGCCGCCATGCGGTTTTTTTGTCTGATTCCTTATCGAAAAGGGGGCAAAAGACAACCCCAGCCCTACCCTGAAGCGCAAGTCATTAAGTAGTTGCATTTTCCTATAAATTATTGTAAAATATAATTATGCCGGAGATTAGTCGATTTCTTGGGATCGTGATTGGTATGTTTTATCGTGAGCACGGACCACCCCATTTTCACGCCACATACGGTGAATATGACATCACGGTCGATATTGAGACAGGCGTTGTGACAGGCCAATTTCCTAGACGGGCTCTGAGGCATGTTCTGGAATGGTATGATCTGCACCAAAGAGAACTGATGGAGAATTGGGAACGCGCAGAGCAGCGTCGTCCGTTGAATAAAATTGCACCCTTGGAGTGAGAAGATGATACCCCGTGTGATTGAAGCTCACTATGTAGGCGACTATGTGATCTGGCTCAAATTCAGTGATGGTGTGGAGGGAGAGGTAGAGTTGAAAGATGAACTATGGGGTCCCGTTTTTGAGTCGTTGAAGGATAAAGAGGAATTCAAGAAATTCCGAGTTCACCCTGACCTACATACGATAATGTGGGAGAATGAAGCCGACTTCGCACCTGAATTTCTCTACAGTATTGTCAAAGTTACGGCCTGAGTGGGAAGTTTCTTTTTTCTGTAGCTCATAGAGAAGAAAAAGTAACTCTCCACCTCGGCGGTTTGACTTAATACCGCCGATTTATTTTATCTTGGAAGTTTTTGGAGGTCAAAATCAAGAAAGCCAAAAGAAGGTTATGTCGGCCCCGTTATGGCTTTACCCTCTAGACGACGATCCTAGATGTATTAAAGTTCAGCGCGACGGTGGGATTGAGTGGATTCCTCCTTCTACTCGTAACCTCGATTAAGTCGTGCGGCATAGAGGAAAGCCAACTAGCTCAAATCGAGGCGATGCGAGGACAGTTGTCGCAAGCCAGTGCGCGAATGGAGCACGTCTTAACCGAGTTGCAGTTACAGAGCGAGCTAGTGCGTGAACAGGGCGGCACTTCTATGGCTCTCCTTTCGACAATCGAAAGTATCGACGAGAGAGTTCAGACTATCTCTGTAGTGACGAACCGCATAGACATGATAGGCGATGAACTAAAGGAGACCCACGAGACTGTGGGTGCTTCCCATAAAACGAAAACGCAAGATTAGAACGAATGTCAGCGCCGTTTTCGTTCTTGACAGATCCACCGGTTTCTATTTGAACACGATAACAAAGACCTTCCGACAGACGTCTAGCTTGTACACAGATAGCCAATCTCTATTACAGAATCCGGGCTCAGGGTTGACCAGTTGCAAGGGAATTCGATGGTTCCCGATCCTTCAATTGTAGTGATTGCTTTGCTCATTCTTGCTCCCGTTTTTGTGGGGATTCTCTTTAAGCTTTTCAGCCCCCGAATGCGCTCAGTTACCGATGCGCGAATGCTTATGGCAGATGAACAACCGGCCTTCCCTACGTGCCAATATAGAGTGAGACAACCCAGGGGGTATCGCGCGAAAACGCGAAAAGCGTACCTTGGTCACGTCAGACGATTTGCCAATTATTGCCGCAAGGCACCTCGATCTTTTGGGGAGATGGAGGTCCGAAATTACGTGTATCACCTCCTTGAAACGGGAGCCTCGCACAGTTACGTCAATCAGTGCGTAAGTGCATTGAAATTCCTGTTCCTTCGAGTGTTGAAAGATCAGCATCCGCTTGAAAACCTGCCCCGTCCGAAAAAAGAGCACAAATTGCCCACTGTGTTGAGCCGGCCCGAAGTGCTTCGGTTACTGGATGCGGTAGAAAACCTGAAGCATCGGGCGATCATTCTGTTGACCTATTCCGGAGGCCTCCGATTGGGTGAAGTGGTCCGGCTAAAGGTCGAAGACATCGACCTGGACCGAAAGCTGGTTCATGTTCGTCAGGGCAAGCACCGGAAGGATCGCTACACAATGCTCTCCGCGGTCGCACAGAAGGCGGTTCAAGACTACAGGCGCCAATATCCACCCGAAACATGGTTGTTCCCGGGCGCAAGGCCGGGACGGCATTTGACCGAGCGATCAGTTCAGAAAGCATTTGACCGGGCTTGCAAGAAAGCCAATATTAACAAGCGGATATCGATACATACGCTACGGCATTCCTTTGCGACACACCTGCTTGAACGCGGGACCGACCTGCGATATATCCAGGTGTTGCTGGGGCATGCAAGCCCAAAAACCACACAGATCTATACTCGGGTGACGAATCGGGATCTCGCGAAAATCCAGAGCCCGCTGGATGCATTGATGGAAGAAAGGGGGGCAGTTTTTGGTTAGAGACGATGCCACCATAGGAAGCATTCCTGAACATGTTCGGGCTACAAGCTTCAAAGTGGGATGTTCCCGAACGTTCGCAGATCTTCGGATCAGGTACGCATTACCGTAACTGTTCGGTAATCCCGTAGTTAGCAGCCATGCCAGTCGAAACCAATGACTGCGAATGACCTCCGTGCCGCTCTGGTTGCGGCGTTACCTGCACTCCTGCTTCCATCCTCATGACAGCGGGGAGGGTCGTTGAGGTCCTCGGGTTAAACGTGGGAGCGCTGGCAACCAGAGCGTTTTTCGTCCATTCTCTGACTTTGCTCCTGTTGCTCGGGACGATCCTGAGTTGACGGCGACAGCCGAGCTTGGGCTGCTGCTGGCTGGGTTCAGCCTGATATTTCTCGGCTTCTCGATCATGATGAGCGGCCGTGAATCATGGAAGGCCGTTCTCTGCGTTCTCCGCGGGCTCTGCGGGTAAAAAAAGACGGTACAGATTTTGGAGGTCATCGCTATGATCAAGCCAAGTCACGAGTGGGTACGGCGGGCGCGCACCTTTCAGATAGAGCAATACCACCCGCCCTTCTGGCCCGACATCGACTTTGACGCGAAGCAGCTCGTCGATGTCGTGCGGAAATACCACGCCAACGCCATTTGGTTCGGCAGCGCGGGCAAATGGGCGGTCTTCCCCAATGAGTTCTTTCCCCCGCACCCTCAATTAAGTGAGCGCGACCTGCTCGCCGAGACCATCGCCGAGGCCCATGCGCGGGACGTGCGCGTCATCGGGTACATTCCCGTGGGGCACATTATTCCCGAAGACAACATGCTGATCCATCATCCGGAGTGGATGTACCGCCCCAGCCCCGAAGGCGACGCTCCTGTCCTGAGGCACCACGGCGGCGGATTTCACCGGCACGTCTGCTTCAACACACCGTACCGAGAGGCCATCTGCGCTTTCATCGCACAAGTGGTGGACCACGACGTCGACGCGATCTACACCGATTCTGCCTGTCCTTACCATTCGCACCACACCCCGCAGTCGCCCTTGTGCTACTGCGACTATTGCCTCGAGAAGTTCGAGAGGCAATTCGGCTGCCCAATGCCGTATGCACCCGATCCGCACAGCCTGCCTCGGGAAGACCAGGAGATGCTGGAAGAGTGGAGCCTGCAGTACGGCAGGATCGTCGGCGATGTCTTTCTCGAATTCGTCGCCGCGACGCGAAAGAAGAAGGACATCCCGGTGCTGACGCACGGCCAGGGTGTGGGCGACTGGCCCGAACGCAGGATCGTGGAGGTGCACGATGGATTCCTCTACGAGGCCGGGGGCGACTTCCTTCATCGGCTCGAGGCGGCCAGTCTGGCCGAGTCGTCGGGTTGGGCCATGTGGCAATACGTCGGCGCCTTGACGGGCTGGTCGCGGGCGCAGTGCTTCGGCATGGAACTCGTCGAGGAGGCGGCAGCCAGCTTTGCTTCCGGAGGGGCCGTCCTGGTGGCGTGCGGCGTGAACCTTTGGCTGTCGCCTCCCCATAAAGCCAATCGTGAGCTGGCGGAGTTCCTTGAGATCCTGGAGAGGAACGAATCACTCTTCGAAGATCTCCACCCGTCACCGTTTGTTGCTATTCCGTTTGTTTTGCCGGTGCGGGTGTATGAGATGCTCGAGCGGGTGCGGTTCCGCGCCGAGCCCCTGGTGATGCGCGATCGTCGGCACGATGTCATCGGCCAGTCCAAGCAGGACCTCGCCGACCGTCCGGGGGAGCTCGAGGCCCCGCTCTCCGAGGCGGGCTATCTCGTGCGCACGCCCCCGCAGCAATCCTGCCGTCGCGGGGCCTTCTCGACCATGCTGGCCAACCATTTGCCGACATCGGTGATCGAGGAGCGGGTTCTCTCCGATCCAGCGGCGTTGGCAAAGTATCCCGTTCTGCTTCTGCCCAACGTCGGCCATCTCACGCGGGAGGAAGTCGAAGGCATCACGGAATATGTGAAGGCGGGCGGGCGGCTCCTGGCGACGTACCGGACGAGCCTGTACGGTGCCGAGCCCGATGAGATGCGCGACAACTTCGCCTTGGCGGACCTTCTGGGCGTGGACCGCGTGGACCCGAACCCCGACCAATTCGCTGATTACGAACAACACCTCTGGGCCGCCGGGACGTTCGACACGTACGGCTGCTGCGTTCCAGGTCAATGGCTGGCCGAGGGGTGCTCGCATGAGCTGTGGCCGCTCAATCGGTTCGAGTTCGTCCAAGCGCGGCCGGGAACCGACGTGGTGGCGAACATCGTCTTCGGCGGGCGCGAGGACGACGCTCTGTGTCCCGCCGTCACCTGCCGGACGGTTGGCAAGGGCCGCGTCGTCTATCTGGCCGCGCCGGTGGAGGAGCTTCATTTCGAATATCGCCTGCTGGTGGTCCGCGATCTTCTGGGCGCCGTGGTGGATTGGCTCTACCCGGAGGGCCGGCCTCTGATGACCGATGGCCCGAACCAACTCGTGATGATTCCGAATGAGAAACCGGGAAGCCAAGTGTTGTTTCTGATCAATCACACCGGCGAGCGCGTCGAGCATCTGCCGGGGATCTGGCCGCGCTTCAGCCCACAGTTTGACTATGTGACCACGATACCCGAAGTGAACCTGCGCTGGCAGCTCACGGAGCGGGGCACTCCTCGTCGCGTGTGGGACGTTTGCACGGGAGATGACCTGGAGGTCACGTTCGACGGAAACCACTTGGAAACCATATTAACGAACATTGGACAGTACGCGATGATTGCCGCTGAGTTCTGATTGAATCATCGACCTTGCCAGGCTGTTATCCCAACGTCCTTCCCGGAAGCGGGATCGTAAGGCCTCACCACAGAGCCACAGAGGTCGAATCTTGGAGTAGAGGGGCAGTCGAATGTCTTCCCAGTTCGAATCATGATATGGTGAGACCGACCTCCATCTGCCACCTGGATGGGGGAGGGTCCCCTATTCCGACGCGATACCTCATCTGAAAGACTACGAAGGTCTTTGGATCCTAGCCCGATTAATTCATGAATCGTCAGATAGAGCATTTTAAGGAAGCAGAAAGAGCTTCCGAGTGAGACAAGAAACGAAAGCGCATGGGCTGTGACGGATTTGGCGTGTTCAAGCCGTTTGGGCGGCGCCTGCTTTGCCTCGTGACGTCAGGTTGACCTCGATGCCCGTGTCAAGCGCACAGACTTCTCCATGACCTTTGGTGGTGGTCGATGCAAATGTGAAGGCGGGGTCAGCACGTCGATGGGTTATGGAACACCCGTTGCCAGATTATAGAGGATCTTGCCATAAAGGTGTTTGAGTGGAAACGCCGTTGGCAGATGGAACTTGATTTTAGTTTTCAACTCACAAACGCGCCCGGCGACTTTCAAGAGACGATTTTGCAGGGTATTGAACTGTGCGTTGGTCCACTTCGTGCCGCGCAATCCGATTGCAGCCAGGCTGTGCATCAGGACATAGGCGGCGCTGTGGAGAAAGAGACGGAAGTGATTGGCCTGGAAGGTGTGACAAGAGGTGCGATCGGAATGGAGAAAGGTCTTGTGATTTTTGATGAAGTTTTCCATCCTGCCGCGTGTGCAATAGGCGGTTTTGTAGATGAATGACGGTTGGGCGCGCTTCAGGTTGGTGACCACGAATCGGATATTGACACCTTGCGGTGTCACTTCCGCCTTGCAGACGATGCGTTGTGGACACGCCCAGGTGCCGGCCTGATAGGCCCAACAGCGATAAAGGCGCACGGTTTCTCCGGAATCGGCATACCGCGTTTTGGCCTGGTCTATCAAGGACTGTGCCTTCCGCAGGAGTTTGGCGTTGCCGTTCTGTCCGAGGACAAAATACACATCTTCTTCCTCACACAACACGTGCACTTCCGGACACGAAAAATGCGCATCGCCACGTAACAGGATCTCCACGTCGGGCCAGGCTTTACGCAGGTAGGCGATCACCCGTTTGAGGATGGTGACGATCTCTTTACCCGCAGGCCGCCTGCCAGGACGCAAGACCGTCGTGATCAACTTGCCGGTTTGGCCTTCATAGATATGCAGGGGCTGGTAGCAATAGCCATTGAAATACGCATTGAACAACGACAACTGTTGAGACCCATGCACCTTGTCTTCGGTGTCATCGATGTCCAACAGAATGGCTTCCGGCGGTTCCTCATACGAGGCGACAAACACATCCGCAAAGGCCTTGGCGATCCGATACAAATCGGTTCTGCTGATGCGGTTCTCGAACCGACTCATCGTGGGCTGACTGGCCAGGTCCGCGCCAGACAACGGCAACCGATCACAGGCCGCCTTGAAGCCGGGGTCCTCGCGTAACGTCTTGCAATCATTCGCATCCTCATACCCACAGGCCATCTGAAAGACACGTTGTTTGATCAGGTCCATCATCGAATGATGTACGTAACTTTGATGTCGATGATCGGTGAGCGCCGCAACCATCCGATGCAAAATGCCGACATTGGCCTCGACCTCACGAAGCAGCATCACCCCGACGTCGGTCGTCAGCACGCCCCCGTCGAACGTGGCTTCTACCTGCCTACCAGAAAGACTTGCGAAAGACAACCTGTGATGTTTATCTTGAACTCCCACGGTAGTTTCCTCCTGTTTCATTGTTATTAGGTTATTTGCGTAACCATAATATAATACAATGACTTGGGTATGGAAACTACCTTTTTTGTGAATTATTCAGGCTAGAAGTCCACGAAAGATTCAGGGATAATTGGAGTGGATGCTTGGAAGTGATGGAAAGGCTTTTTGAGGCAAAGAACCGAAGCACCGGCTGCTAACAGGTCCACTTGCGCTTCGGTCGCTTACGCTCCCTTCGGCCTGACGGCAACCCGCCTACGCTGACGCTTCGGCGGGTTCGCAAGTGGCCAGAACGAACGTTAGCCGCAATTAATAGAGCATTGATTTCCATACGTAGTTAGACAGCACGAGACAGCCTGTCCGCACTTTTACAGTCCAATTGCGACGCAATTCTTACAGCAACACAAGAGGATATAATGAGTATTGCTACTGAACCCTGCCCTGGGCAGCTACGCCAACACTCTTACGCCGTGGTGCGCGGTTTGTTCGACGCAGCGACGACAAAACGGCTGCGCGAGATCTGTGAGCGAGTGCTGGAACAGTGGCGGCGCGCTCCTCGCTGTGACAATCCACCGGTGGGGCCCCAGGCCAATTACATGAGGCACCTGAACGACCCGGAATATCACCGCGATCACCCCGACGATCTCGCCTTTCTGCTCAATGCCATGGGGTCGCCCCAAGTTGTCGAATCGCTGAGCGCAGCCTTGGATGAAGAATTCCTCTTCGCCTTGAGCAGTCTCTACTGTAATCCGACCGGAGAAAGCCAGGACGGATTTTGGCACAAGGACAAGATCGGTGCAGAAGCAGACGTATCCCGGAGACCGGAGACCGGAGCCGGGTTGCAGATGCAAATCGCATTGGTCCCTACCGACGATCTCGAAGTGGTGCCGGGGTCTCACCTGCGTGACTACTCCCCCGAAGAGCACGCGATCTGCGTCGCCGATGATGGGATCCACAACCGCTCGAACGATATGCCTGGCGCCGTTCGTCTCCACCAGGAACCCGGTGACGCGGTGCTGTTTACCCAGTTGTGCATTCATCGGGGCCGCTATCACACCGACAAGCTCAGGCGCTCGTTGATGATCTCGGTAAAAAAACGGGCCGCCGCAGAGTTCACGATGCGCCAGCGGGGGCTGAACTACGCCAGTGACCAGCCATGGTTTTTGCTGCCGCAATACTTCGATGGCGTCAGTGAGGATGCGCGAGCGTTCTTCCAGGAATTCGTCGGCTTCTACGCCCCGCATTGGCGCACCCGGCTGACGGAGGTGTTGAAGTACTCGAGTCTGGTACAAAGGCTGGTGGAAGCCGGCGAGCCGTACCCGTTTTTTGGTGAATGAGAAGTCTGTCTGAATGAGTTAGCGGCTACATTTTGATACATAAGGCCCCGACAATGAACGGATACGAATTAATAACGACGGCTAACACCGGCTTTACGCTTCGGGGCATCCGCCCCTCGGCCCTGCGGGCACATGGGCCTTTGGGACTGGCCCACGTCGTAAAGCCAAGAACCGTTAACCGAAAGCGGCACAAAGACAGAGCGGCCATCCCTGGCCGCCAAAAGCAAAGAATCGCTGATACACGTCGATCCAGCATTTCACCTGAGGTGTAAACCGATGACAGACATCAATCCATCATCGCCGCTGCGGCTCGAATTGTTCGTTGATGACTGGCTTGTGGAACGCTTCGAGGGCGACGCGGCGCAACATCTGCACGAGCCGTTGGGCAAAGAGGTCGTGCTGATGAACGACAAGCCCTGGGAAGACACTTCTTTGGGCTACGTCTCGGTACTCAAGGACGGAGATCTGTTTCGCATGTACTGCCGCGGCTATCATCACGGCAGCGGCGAAGACGCCCGAGGCGAACCGATGTGTTACGCGGAAAGCCGCGACGGCATCCGGTGGACGAAGCCAAACCTTGGTCTATTCAAATTCAGAGGATCCTCGGACAACAACATCGTCCTCGGTGGGGATGGCAGAAAGTACCTTCCCACCGACAAATGGCAAGGCAAACTGGGAACCCACACGGGCCTAGGATGGCGCGGCGACATGGTCCCGTTCATCGACACCAGCCCAACTGTAAAACCCGACGCTCGGTACAAGGCACTGGTCCGCGGGGCTCGCGGCGCGCACCAGATTCCGGGAAAATACACCGATTACGGCATGTATCCCTTCAAGTCGCCGGACGGACTTCACTGGACGTTGATGACCGAAAAGCCCGTGATTACGAAGGGGCGATTCGATTCGCAGAACCTGGCGTTCTGGGATCCGGTTCGCGGCCGCTACGTCGCATTCGTGCGGGATCTGCTAAAAGGTTATATGCGCAATGTGCACATGGCCGTGTCGGACGATTTTGTGAACTGGACGGAACCCGTCCCGCTGAAGTATTCGGACAAGGTCGACCGGGAGATGTACACCAACGGCGTCCTTCCGTATGAACGCGCGCCACACATTCTGATCGCCTTTCCCACCGAATACACGGACCGGTTTGCCGTCGCCCAGGTCCATCCCATCCTGATGACCAGCCGCGACGGCGGGCACTCGTTCCTGCGACGCCGCGAACCATTGATTCCCGGCAGTGCGCCCCAGCAACGCGATGGCAACCGCGCCAACTTCATGGCCCACGGTCTGGTTCGTGGCAATGAGCGCGAGTACTTCGTCTACGCCACCGAAGGGTACGGATATGAGGACCCGGAGTGGAAGAGGAAGTCATTCGTGCCGAGGACGCGGCTCAGGCGTTTTACGTTCCGTGTCGACGGATTCGTTTCCGTCCGATTCGGTCCGGACGGCGGAACGATCGTGACAAAACCGTTTGTGCTCAACGGCAGCCAACTGGAGCTCAACTACATCGCCTGGCCCCGACCTGCCGGGGAAATCCGGGTCGAAATCCAGGATGCAAACGGCCAGCCCTTGAAGGGCCTAACGCTGAACGACTGCAAGCCACTGCGGGGTGACGAAATCGACCACCCGGTCACGTGGCAGTCCGGACTCACTCCCGGGGATTACGCCGGAAAGCCCGCGCGCCTACAGTTCCAATTCAAACACGCGGACCTTTTCAGCTTCAGGTTCGCAGTCGGTCGTATCACAAAAAACGGCGACGCAGAAATCGAGGGTGATAAGTATGTCATCGATGATGGTGTGGAACTGCTTCCGGTTGGACGAATTCACAAAAAGTAAATGGAAGTCCCGAACATGAGAGTTCCATCAACCCACCAAATTTCTCTTCTAGCGTTGGCCATAATCGCGCTGATCGCGCCGGATTGTTGCCTTGCCGAGCAACCGAAGATCGGCCGCGGCAAAAGCTGGGTTCGTTCGCATCCGTTTTGGATTAGCGGGCTGACGCAAAATGGAGCGTTGTACGACGTGGAAGAATATCGTGGCGCGGGACTCAACACGTTGTTGGCTTGGAAACCGCGGCCCGTCTTGTTCGAAAAGTCGGTGGCCGCCCCTTTGCTCGTGTGATCGAGCTGCCCTTCACGACCGGTGGAGACACAGCGTCCCTGGACCCGTTCAAGGTGTTGAGGCTCGGGGTGGCGGGGTCAGGAGGCGTCATCGAATTCGGTCTGAGGGAGGGGGGGGCGTGGAGGCGCGATGGGCGGCGCGCGTGAGGCCAGGCCGACCCCGTCGAGGTAGGTGCGAATGGCCAGGGGCTCGGCCAGTGCGGCAATGATCTTCATCTTGCCGCCACAGGCGGATGACATGACGTGTGTAGTTCTGAGAATCGAGTAGATTTTCTGAAGACAAAGACATCCCAAGCTTGCATCCTGCAACCCCACCCAACCACCGTGCCGCACGCCCGTTAACAAAAGATGTGCGGCTCACTACGTTCGCCCAAACCGCCTGCGGCGGCTTCGCACATCAAGCACGTTATGCGAAACTGGCGCAGAGCAGGAACCGCATCCACCCACCCCTTGTCAAGGCGGGCAAGATCAAACCCAGACCACCCTTGCGCTGAAAGTCACGTGAAACCTCTTATGCACTTTACTCTGTCTCCAGGAGAGGACCAAGGATGCCTGCCATTCGCTATCAGGCGGCAATAGTTGCAGACGATCGTCTACTTTTGCTGAAAGTCAACGATCGAGGCACCGGAGAAACCTTCTGGGTGATCCCGGGTGGAGCCCGAGAGCCGAACGAAACGGAGGAAGAGTGTATTCGGCGTGAAGTGCTCGAAGAGACGCACCTTTGTGTCGAAGTAGATTCGATGATCCTTGACGAGCAGGCGCCTGTTTATGACACGATATATGAGTGGCAGAAAACGTATAGGTGTCGAGTTGTTTCCGGAGAACCTCAGCCAGGAATTGAACCTGAAGTCGACACCGCAGATCATACCACTATTGCAGAGACTGGGTGGTTCGATCTGCGAACACCTACCACCTGGGATTCATTGGCGCTGAAGGATCCTATCACATTACCCTTGTTGCAACGCCTCAGGCGTATTTTGGGCTACTCTGGAGAGGGATAGAGACTTCGGAACCATTTCGCAGCTGATTCTGATTCGGGGAACAGCCACAACAAACCTGATATCGTTGCCCGCTCTACGCTGGCCCTATGAGGGCTTCGCCAGAAAGGGACCGCGCCAGATTCGCATAACAACGGCACCCCCGGCTTCGGCGCGTCCGCGCCTCCGCGCAACCTGCCTGTCGCTGTCACGGCGCTTGCTTGAAGAAAATCGCGAGGGGCAAGCGCCGCGCCAGCTTGGCAGGTTCGTGGGTGCTTGACCGTTAGCCGCCATGCCGTTTTTTTGTCTGATTCCTTATCGAAAAGGGGGCAAAAAACAACCCCAGCCCTACCCTGAAGCGCAAGTCATTAAGTAGTTGCATTTTCCTATAAATTATTGTAAAATATAATTATGCCGGAGATTAGTCGTTTTCTTGGGATCGTGATTGGTATGTTTTATCGTGAGCACGGACCACCCCATTTTCACGCCACATACGGTGAATATGACATCACGGTCGATATTGAGACAGGCGTTGTGACAGGCCAATTTCCTAGACGGGCTCTGAGGCATGTTCTGGAATGGTATGATCTGCACCAAAGAGAACTGATGGAGAATTGGGAACGCGCAGACCAGCGTCGTCCGTTGAATAAAATTGCACCCTTGGAGTGAGAAGATGATACCCCGTGTTATTGAAGCTCACTATGTAGGCGACTATGTGATCTGGCTCAAATTCAGTGATGGTGTGGAGGGAGAGGTAGAGTTGAAAGATGAACTATGGGGTCCCGTTTTTGAGTCGTTGAAGGATAAAGAGGAATTCAAGAAATTCCGAGTTCACCCTGACCTACATACGATAATGTGGAAGAATGAAGCCGACTTCGCACCTGAATTTCTCTACAGTATTGTCAAAGTTACGGCCTGTGTGGGAAGTTTCTTTTTTCTGTAGCTCATTGAGAAGAAAAAGCAACTCTCCACCTCGGCGGTTTGACTTAATACCGCCGATTTATTTTATCTTGGAAGTTTTTGGAGGTCAAAATCAAGAAAGACAAAAGAAGGTTATGTCGGCCCCGTTATGGCTTTACCGATACCCTAAAACGGCACAACCGGCTAACACGTCCGTGTGCGGCTGCGGTCGCTACGCTCCCTCCGACCCAACCTGCCTGCGGCAGGTTCGCACACAGCGGAAACGTTAGGCGGCATTGCAACCCGTCTCCGGAGACATCAGATGCCTACACACCACATCGAGGCAGTCACGATCAACCAAGACACATCTTGTTTTGTTGAGCTTTTGCTGAGATCGCTGTACGCGACACACAGTGCTCTTGATGGGATCCGCCTGACGATTCTGGACAACAATTCAACCGATGAGATGCAGCATTGGACGTCTCTCGCTGAGGACAAGGTGATCCCAATCGTGCAAACAAAGTGGGACCGCAACACGCCTGGCAACAATCACGGTGAGAATCTCCGTGACTTTGTTCTTGCGCATCAGGACTGTGATTATTTTCTCTTTTTGGACGCCGATATTGTTTTTGTCCAGGATGAGACTGTGACAACGATGGCAAGCGAGTTAGCTGAGGCGGGAGATGATGTCTGGGCTATTCAGGCCAGATTCACAGAAGACGGGGAAACTGAGGTGCCGTGGGGCTCCCTTGACGAGGGTGGGGCGGAAAAGTTCATCAATATCATGATGGAGGACGATATTGAAGACGTCCAGCCAGGGAAAGCTCTTGAGCACCTTCCCATGCCCGCCGTCCTGGGTGACCGTATGCACCCATCGTGCTGTCTAATCATGAACACAGAAGCTTTCTTGCTGACGGCTCGTGAGATTGGGTTCTCTTGTGTCGACTTTGAGGAAAGCGGAGGAGGAGAAGTGTACGACACGATGGGACTGGCGACCCAAGTCATGAAGACGCATGGGCTGCACTTTATTCTTTCCTCCAAGATGGTAAAGCACTTCTGGGGCGTTGCGCGTAAACAACGTAACGCAGAGAAGGATGCATCGTGTGAGAAGCTGCTTTTGGAGTATCGAACATGAGGGACGCGAACTTCTCGCAGCTTGGGGAATAGTACCTCTCAGCCGGCAAGATTGGGTATTCCTGGGCTGAGATATAAAACAGCAACGCCGCCTAACACGTCCGTGCCCGGCTTCGGGCTTACGCCCTTCGCGCAACCGCTTTCGTGGTTCGGGCACGGCGGAGACGTTAGCTGCAATTTGCGACAGTAAAAAGGCGGCCCCGCACTGGGACCGCCAGTTTTCGATTGCATTCTCTTCTGACTAAGCCGATAGAGGCTCTTCGCTTGTCTTCCCTCCGTGTTTACCAAACAGAGCGATGATCTTGTCGTATTCCTTCTGCTCATTCGATGTTTCATGGGGATTTGCGGTATACGGCCCATCGGCCCCCTTCTCGAGCGCGCGATCCAAAGGCGTCCTACCCGCTTCGTCCAACGCATTCACGTCCGCACCGCGCTCTATCAGTAGCTCTATCACTCCTGTGTTGTCGCTGGTGAATGGCATCCTGACAGCCGCGTGGAGCACGGTATGGTCAAACTGAGGAGCGTCATTTCGACCTCCGGATCGGGCATTGGGGTCTGCGCCATGATCCAATAGAAAGCGGAGGAACGTCACACTTCCGTTGGCCGCTGGGATGAATATGGCCTCTCCTCGAATCTTGGCTCCGTGTTCCAACAGAATCCGGGCTACATCAACTCTCCCGCCCCAAGCAGCCCACTCCAACGGAGTATGCCCCTTGGAACTGTCATTCGCC
Source organism: Candidatus Latescibacterota bacterium (assembly GCA_965237675.1). GTDB lineage: Bacteria > Latescibacterota > UBA2968 > UBA2968 > JAAXHE01. Next base: position 4,746,060 of record OZ250150.1, on the reverse strand, counting down.
AGTTTGGGATCTTTTGCAAGCAAGTCCTTCACTCGGTCCGTCATACCTAGTATGGACGCAATCGTAATGTCGACATCTGCCCCCTTATCTAACAGTAGTTGCCGGGTTTCCTGACTTCCCGCTTCGATTGCGTAATGGAGCGGTGTCCGGTTCGATCCGCACGGAGCGTCAATTTTCGCTCCTTGTTCAAGGAGAAACTCAACGGCCTTTGTATGACCGTGCCAAGCTGCTATATGCAAAGGTTTCCAGCCCCTTGCCTGTACGGGATACGAGTCTGACAGAGGTGCATTAGAATCGACTAGACCTGGGTTGCGGGCCAGGAGAGCTGCGAGTTTGGAAAGATCGCCCGCTTCTGTCGCCCGAATTATCTCCACCACCTCGTTGGCGAATCTATCGTCTCTGGAAGGCCGATGGCCCTCAAGCGTATCATCCACCATCCTTATTATCCTTTCCTCAAGCCGCTTCCGGGACCTCTGTAGCCGTTACTTCACCGTTGGCAGCGACAGGTCCAAGAATTCGGCGATCTTCTTTTGAGAGTATTCAGTCAATTAGAACAGTACCGTGACACTCCGCTCGTGCTCAGGGAGAGCCTCGATAGCCGCGTGAACCAACGACTGCGTTTCCTGAGTCTCTATCTGTTCCATCTGGTCCGGACCGTCTGTGGAAACGCTCAATGCTACCTCAATCGGCTCGAACACGAAACGGCGAGTCTGGCTAAGGCGGAGTGCCTTCCGTATCACAGTTCGTTTAAACCATCCGGGAAACGCCTCGGGAGCTTCCAGTTTTCCGAGCTCGGTGTACGCGGTAAGGAACGCATCCTGTGAAGCGTCCTGAGCGAGATGAAAATTACCCAAATCCCGTACGCGCATCCGTATGCCAGGTCTTGAAACTGACGTACCAGACACTCAAACGCGGCATGCCGCTTCGTCGGGTCACCTTCGGAGGCAGCTCTGAAAAGGTCAAAACTTGACTGCATGCAATGTTCCTTCACCAAGAAGAATTCGCTCGAAGTCCTTCGATACAAAGTGTCATTCAGGTTCGGAAAGGTGACAGAAAATTTGGAGAAGGGCGGATTTCCACCTATCTTTTTCAGGAAGAATATAACACCACTCACCCTTTTCTGACATCGGACCTTTTGCGGGGTGCCCTCCAAGTCGCAAACAGCAGCTAACACGAGCACCCGTGGCGTCGGCGTGTTCGCGCCTGCGCTGAAACCTGCCGCCCGCGTAGCTGGTCTGCAACTATGGGGATCCGTTGACTGCATTCGCGATGGCTCGGCAGGTTTGCGGGTGCCGAGAACAGGGAGATTCTGTTGGAAGGTACAATTCAGATTCAGTGTCGATCCGTTGGTTTCGACTGCATATCGAATATATCAACATAGACCTCCGTCAGTTGCTATCTGGCGAGGAATCGGTACAACAGTAATCTTCTTGTTGAAAAGCAGAAAAGCCGGAAAAACAGAGAAAGTGATGTCCGCTCCTTTATTCCATTCCTGATGACAAAAAACAACACGGACGCTTAACACGCGATGCCCGCTACACTCCCTTCGGTCATTCGGCCCTCCGGGCACATTACCTCCGCTACGCTCCGGCAACGTCGGATATCGCGAGGCCGTTAACGGAAATCGCCCCTACTACCCCAAAGGAGGGAAAAATGAAACTCTGGGTATTCACCTGCAGTGACAGCCCGTTCGAACACTGGCTCGACGGGTTCGAGGAGCGGTTCGACGCCTGGGAGGATGGCGGCGTGCGCGGTCTGGCCGTCGGCCGCATGGCATTCCTCCAGGAGGATGGCACCACCATTCCGGCGTGGGCTCCCGACCCGAAGGTGTACGAGGCCCTGGGGGCGGAAGTCCCGGAGCAGCGTCCGCGCGACCTCTCAAAAGAGAAGAAGCTGCACGCAATGCTGGACAACGCCGCGGAGCGGGGCTGGCAACTCCTGATATTCGCCGGAGGCGGCCCGACCTCCCACGTGCAGGACCAAATGAACGCCTTTCCACAGGTGCACGGCGTCATTGTCGACGGTCCGGGCGAAAACCACTACGAGCTGGCCTTCCACCATGGGGGCGAGCTCCTGGAGATACGTCCGGGTGAGGAGGGCCGCTTCGCCCAGGTCGGCGCCGAGATGGATCGAATACAACGCGGCATCACCCACTTTCGGGAGCGTTTGCACAATCTGACACCGGAAATGGTGCGGTACCACGCCGACGGGGGGATGCTGGGGGCAATGCTCCTGTTCGACGTCAACGAGGACGTGCTCTACTGGCTGCGCAAGCGGCAGGAGCTCTCTCGCTTCGACTGGCAGTACATGCGGCAACAGGTCGACGCCGTCGATCGCAAGGTGGAGCTGGGCGGTATCCCGCGGGCCGTGTCGTGGTCATCGCTCACCGGACAGAATTACTGTCAGATGGCGGAGTATTTCGACTATATCTTTCCGAAACACTATTTTTGGCACCGCGGCATGGACGGCATGTACGGAACCATATCCCGCTGGGTAAGACGATTGCGAAAGTGGAATCCGTCCCTGAGCGAGGCGGAGTGTTTCGCCGTAGTGAAGGCGCTGTTGGGCATCGAGCTGCCTGGCGTCAACTCGCTTATGGACATGGAGATGGGTTTCCCCGACGAATTCTTCTCCAAGGTGGTCTACAACGAGACTCGGCGGGCCCTGGCGGCCATAGGTGATCCCGACAAGGTGATAGCCTGGGTGTCCACGGGTCGCCGCCCTCACGGCGGCGACCCGATGCAGGCGCGCGATCTCTACGGCATCCTGACTGCTTCGCAGGAGGCGGGGTTGAAGCGCTTCCTATACCATCCCGAGCCGGATTTCGGGGCGGCGGAATGGACCATCATCTCGTCGCTGTGCGGAAACCAATGGGATGAAGACGCCGACGGGTACTGGCCGACGGGGACCGACAAGCCAGGCGTCTGGGACGGCGGGCGCGAGGTACCCGAAGGGGGCCGAATATGAGCAAGATCTTTGACTCGTTGCGGGAGGGTTTCCCGCGGGCGCGAACGATAAGCGGCAAAAACTGAAAGCGCGCAAGAACCACTCCCCGCCATCTCGAAATTTTGGAGATGTGAAATGAATGATTCCCTGTCATATTCAGTTGCGGTAATTGCAGATATTCACGGCAACGTCGCTGCACTCAACGCTGTTCTTGAGGATCTGCAAAGCCAACCCTATGATCGTCTGGTGGTCGCTGGCGACCTGGTGCTGAGCGGACCCCGCCCGGTCGAGAGTCTTGACGCAATACGAAATCTGGGCGCTCCCACGATTTACGGGAACACAGACCTGTTGGTCTTTGATGAACAGTATTCCGAGGAAAGACTGGACTGGGTGAGAGAGAAGCTGGGAACAGATGGCGTGAGCTATCTGAAGGGTCTGCCCTTTGAGTACAGGATAACGCCACCAGGAGGGCAGTCTCCGGAGGATGATCTTCTCATTGTGCACGCAACGCCTACTGATGTGACCGGTGTATTGGTTCTTCAACCTGTTCCGTTCAGTCTTCGGACGGTTACTCCAGAAGAGGAAGCCAGGACATTGCTGGGGGATGCGAAGGCCAATCTGATTGTGGCAGGACACCTTCACTACGCGTCCTATGGCGTTCCGTGCGGTCAGCGATATAGCATCATTGATTCAGTTGGGTTTCCGTTTGATGGGGATCATCAAGTTGGATATGCCAGAGTGTGGTGGGATGGGCAGGAATGGCTTGTGGAAAACCACAGATTAAGTTACGATTACCACAAGGTTGTGGAGGATGTCAGGTGTTGTGGTGCGCCTTTTGGTGAGTTGTCAGCCAAAAGGATCCTTCAAGCCAGATTCAGGCCGGTCATGTAGAATCAGAAGCCTGATGGTGCGCGCTTTATCTCTGCCCGTGATAGGCTTCGCCGTGATGGGGCTGCCAGCGGTTAACAGGCCGTTATGCGAAGCGGCGAAAAGGAAATAAAGCGCCATGCTGAAAGCCATTCTTTGGGACAACGACGGCGTCCTGGTCGACACCGAAGGCCTGTACTTCCAGGCCTGCCGCGAAACCCTGGAACGCCTCGGCGTCCGCCTGAGCGAAGCCCGTTTCATTGAGCTCTTCCTCAAGGCCAGCGAAGGCCTTACCAGGATCGCCGCCGAACACCGCATAGACGAACAGGCGCTGGAGCCCGCCCGCATCTGGCGCAACGCCCGCTACACCGAACTCTTGCGCGCCGGTGTACCCGTCATCGACGGCGCCCGCCAGGTGCTGCGCCAACTCCACGGCACGGTGCGCATGGGCATCGTCACCAGTTCGCGGCGGGAGCACTTTGAGATCATCCACGCCGCCACCGGCCTGCTGGACTGCATCGATTTCACGCTCGTGCGCGAAGACTACCGGCATTCCAAGCCCGACCCCGAGCCCTACCTCACGGCCATGCGGCAAAACGGCCTTAGCGCCGCCGAATGCGTCGTAATCGAAGACTCGGACCGGGGGCTGCGCGCCGCACTGGCGGCCGGGCTGCGCTGCATCGTCATACCGCAGGGCCTGACGCGCGGCCTGGACTTCACCGGTGCCCTGCGGCAACTGACCGATATCCGTCAGGTCGCACCGCTGATCCATGAACTTATGCAAACTTAGTACTGTTTCAATTAAGTTTCTTGCGTTCAATTCCACCCGTTACGGACGAAAAGCTTGAGGGGTAGGATTTGAAAATCAAAGGGGGCAAAAGCAAAGACAATAATATCCATGTCTTTTGGACATGCACTGGATTTCCTCAAGAAAGGACATAAAACGAAAGACCCCTTCAGAGTGTCTACGACTGTCTCGTTCCCGAGGGACGTTTGCCATTGAATTTCTACGTTCCGTCCTACGTAGACGATTTGCTCCTCCATCAAGAATCCCCACCTGCTGAAGAGAGATTTGGCGAGTTTATCAATCCCGAGACCGAGAAAGAGATCGAGGTAAGCTACTCGAAGATCTGCGACCATTCGTCACAAACGGAAAGCTACACCTGGACCTTTAGGCATGACTGTGAGACAGCAAAAGTGCCGATGCGTGCACGATGGATCTACCCGGAAGAGTTCCAATTGCTGTTGCGTCTGGGAGGATTCGATCGTTGGCAGTTCTTCGGAAGCCAAGATTGTGAGCCATACGTCGGATCGGCGAAGGAAACCAACACCTATTGGGTGGTCGCCAGGTAGACGTGTCGAACCGCGTTACGTTGCGGGCGATACAATTTGGGTATCGCACGTCAGATAACAGCACAGTTTGCGCTGCTGCTGCGGTCGCCGCCTTGGCCATCGGCAACGCCTCGTCAGCTCGGCCCTCGCAAACCGGCATAACGTTAACAGAAAGCACGCGCCAAAGTCAAAACAGGCGGCCGTCCCGGCCGCCAGGAAAATCTTTGAACCACTTCTCTTGCTTGATGGATTTGTTCGACAGCGAATGAGCTATACGGAGTTTTTTCGACCAGATTTTTCTGTATAAGCAAGAGTTGGCGGCGAGAAGACCAATATGAGTGCACAATAAGTGAAAGGCTACCCGGTGACGGTCAAATGAAGCTACACATTCTCGGTAACGGTGGTCCGCGTCCCAGCCGTATGGGTGAACGCTTCGGGTGTTCCTGCATTCTCGAGATCGGTGACGATCGTATCATGGTTGATTGCGGCCCCGGCACCACCTACAAGATGGCACGCATGGGAATGAGTCCTACACAGGTGAATTCGGTTTTCCTAACTCACCATCATTCGGATCATATCGTTGATTTCCCGTGTTTTGCCTTGCTACGGTTCGATCTAGACCCCGGCGATCTTCCTCCCCTCAGAATCTTTGGTCCGCCTCCGACTGTCGAATTCGTCGATCGCCTTTTTGGCAAGGACGGCGCCTTCCTTTCCGACATCGTTGCGCGTCGAGAACACCACATCAGCCACCACGGGCACGTGGGGAGAGGCGGAACGCTTCCCCGTCCGGGCATGAAGGTCGATGTATCCGACATCAGTTCAGGAGCGGTTGTCGAGGGGAAAGGTTGGAAGGCGACGGCTGTACAGGTTCCTCATGTCGAGCCTTACCTAACCGAGCTAGCGTACCGGATCGATACGGATAGCGGCAGCGTGCTCTTCCTGTGCGATGCAGCGGACTGTCCCGAACTGAGGCCATTGGCCAGGGGGGTTGATACATTCGTTACGGGGCTCTCTATGCGCAATTTCAAGGAGAATGACGAAGATGCTTCGCATCCGATCCGGGGCGTCAGCGCGGACATATCAGAGGTCGTTGACATCGCTAATGAAGCTGGAATCTCGAGGGTCGTGGTCATCCACTGCGGTTCGCCGCGCAGTGAGGACATCGTCGGCAGGCTCCGCCGAGGCTACCATGGGAATGGATATAGCGGTTGTATCGTGCGTCCTGACGAGCTTACGACTGTTGAGATTTAGGTTGTGTAAGAGCGAGGAATCGGCCTCAACCCAGCACGGATAATTGATCTTCGACATTCTACCGTATGTTGGGGATTTCTATGTAGCAGCTGTGGTGCCTGGCGCAATAAGAGAAGACCTCATTGTAAGCTCTGCGAGTTCACGCGAAGATTAGGGAGTAATTCAATACCAGGAGAAACCAATGACGGACGAGAAAGCGGCCTTCCTATTCATCGACAATACGTTAATCGAGAATCTCGACGGCGTCGTGCAAGGGGTCGTACCCGCAAAGAAGGCTTCGCAACAGCCGCTGATTGAGAAGGATCGGGCCTGGGAAGAGGAGTGGCTGATCGGCGGCTACGTCAACGTCCTGTACGACGACGACGAAGATATCTTCAAGATGTGGTACGGCGTGGGCCGAAGATTGAGCGAAGCGCGTGGCGACGTGGCGGACGGACTGGCCTACGCCGTATCCCAAGACGGGATCCACTGGGAAAAACCCGTCCTCAACCTCGTCGAGGACAGCGGCAGCAAAGAGAATAACCTGGTCTTTCCCTTTTTGAGGTGGGGGGCCGGGACAGGAGTCATGAAAGACCCCATCGAAACAGACCCAGCCAAGCGCTACAAGATGCTCTTTATGTTCCAGAGCGGAGACATGATATTCGCCGGCATTGTCCAGCCGGTCTGTGTGGCGTATTCTGCCGACGGAATTCATTGGAACGTGCCCCAACGCTGGCTCAACCCGGTCATTCCACAGGGCTCGGATACCCACCTGGTCGCATATTGGGATGCAAAAATTCACCGCTACGTCGTTTATCTGCGGGGCCGGCCTAACGTGCGCATCATTTGCATGGCCGAGAGCGATGATTTCGAAAACTGGACCCCGCGCAAGATCATCGTCGCACCCGATGAGCACGATCCCCCGCAGGACCAGGAGTTTTACGGCATGAGTTCGCTGGCGTATCGCGACTTTCGTATCGGCTTCCTGTCCGTGTTTCACACGCTCCACGAGGGGTGGATCGCCCAGAACCAGATCGAAGATTGGATGCCCGAATGGATGAACCGGATGGACATTCAGTTGACCTACTCGAAGAACGGCCGGACCTGGCATCGGGCGGGCAACCGTGAACCCATTCTGGAATGTGGCCCCCGCGGTAGCCACGACAGTGGAAATGTCTATCCGTCTCATGCCCCCTTTGTCCGTGGCGACGAGATCTGGGTCTATCACAGCTGCTCAAACGAATTGCACGGCGAGGGGACGCGCTACGGCGAAGAATCCCGGCGGGGAATCAATCTGGCAAAGATCGAAAAGGACCGGCTGGTCTGTCTGAAGACGGAGGCGCAGGGGGTCGTGACCACGGTCCCGCTGAGTATCGAGCCCAATGCATTGTGGATCAACGCCGATGCGACCGGCGGGTCACTGCGAGTGGAGATAGTCGATCCGTTTGACCGGGTCGTGCCGGGTTTTGGCAAAGAAGACTGCAGACTCTTCTCAGCGAATGAAACAGAATACCGGGTACAATGGAAAAGCGATCCGCAAGGCGCAGTCGGGGATAAAGAGGGTGGGCTCGAAGAGAAGATGGTCTCACAGGCACGCGGGGGGGTCAAGGTCAAAGTGTACCTTGACCGCGCCAAGCTATTTGCTCTTTATGCGTCCTAAAGCCATTTAGCCTGAATAATTCACAAAAAAGGTAGTTTCCATACCCAAGTCATTGTATTATATTATGGTTACGCAAATAACCTAATAACAATGAAACAGGAGGAAACTACCGTGGGAGTTCAAGATAAACATCACAGGTTGTCTTTCGCAAGTCTTTCTGGTAGGCAGGTAGAAGCCACGTTCGACGGGGGCGTGCTGACGACCGACGTCGGGGTGATGCTGCTTCGTGAGGTCGAGGCCAATGTCGGCATTTTGCATCGGATGGTTGCGGCGCTCACCGATCATCGACATCAAAGTTACGTACATCATTCGATGACGGACCTGATCAAACAACGTGTCTTTCAGATGGCCTGTGGCTATGAGGATGCGAACGATTGCAAGACGTTGCGCGAGGATCCCGGCTTCAAGGCGGCCTGTGATCGGTTGCCGCTTTCCGGTGCGGATCTGGCCAGTCAGCCCACGATGAGTCGGTTCGAGAACCGGATCAGCAGAACCGATTTGTATCGGATCGCCAAGGCCTTTGCGGATGTGTTTGTCGCCTCGTATGAGGAACCGCCGGAAGCCATTCTGTTGGATATCGATGACACGGAAGACAAGGTGTATGGGTCTCAACAGTTGTCGTTGTTCAATGCGTATTTCAATGGCTATTGCTACCAGCCCCTGCATATCTATGAAGGCCAAACCGGCAAGTTGATCACGACGGTCTTGCGTCCTGGCAGGCGGCCTGCGGGTAAAGAGATCGTCACCATCCTCAAACGGGTGATCGCCTACCTGCGTAAAGCCTGGCCCGACGTGGAGATCCTGTTACGTGGCGATGCGCATTTTTCGTGTCCGGAAGTGCACGTGTTGTGTGAGGACCAGAATGTGTATTTTGTCCTCGGACAGAACGGCAACGCCAAACTCCTGCGCTCGGCACAGTCCTTGATAGACCAGGCCAAAACGCGGTATGCTGCTTCCGGCGAAACCGTGCGCCTTTATCGCTGTTGGGCCTATCAGGCCGGCACCTGGGCGTGTCCACAACGCATCATCTGCAAGGCGGAGGTGACGCCGCAAGGAGACAATATCCGATTCGTGGTCACCAACCTAAAGCGCGCCCAACCGTCATTCATCTACAAAACCGCCTATTGCGCACGCGGCAGGATGGAAAACTTCATCAAGAATCACAAGACCTTTCTCCATTCCGATCGCACCTCTTGTCACACCTTCCAGGCCAATCACTTCCGTCTCTTTCTCCACAGCGCCGCCTATGTCCTGATGCACAGCCTGGCTGCAATCGGATTGCGCGGCACGAAGTGGACCAACGCACAGTTCAATACCCTGCAAAATCGTCTCTTGAAAGTCGCCGGGCGCGTTTGTGAGTTGAAAACCAGGATCAAGTTCCATCTGCCAACGGCGTTTCCACTCAAACACCTTTATGGCAAGATCCTCTATAATCTGGCAACGGGTGTTCCATAACCCATCGACGTGCTGACCCCGCCTTCACATTTGCATCGACCACCACCAAAGGTCATGGAGAAGTCTGTGCGCTTGACACGGGCATCGAGGTCAACCTGACGTCACGAGGCAAAGCAGGCGCCGCCCAAACGGCTTGAACACGCCAAATCCGTCACAGCCCATGCGCTTTCGTTTCTTGTCTCACTCGGAAGCTCTTTCTGCTTCCTTAAAATGCTCTATCTGACGATTCATGAATTAATCGGGTTAGGGGTTCAACAATCATCCACGGCGAATAAACTGCATCAAGTTTTTCGTCTACGAATGGAATATGCCGAACTTTCTACCCAGAATCACAAGTTAGGCCGTACGGAGGTCCACTATGAAGTGGGAACTGCTGCATCCAGACCAGGAGCAAGCCGAGGATGTACCCTGTAAGCGGGCGGCCTTCGGAGGGATGTTGAGCTACAATGGATGCGTCTACCTGTTCGGGGGGATAAAAGTGATGTACGGCCGGCCGAAAGGGCCTGGAGATCTTTCCGTCCAGGGCTCATTGAACGACCTGTGGCGCTACGACCCGGGTCGAGGCCGGTGGACGCGGTTGGAAGACCACGATGGGCGCATCGGGTTCAGACCGTCCGATACCAGACCGTGTACCCGGAAGCTCACGACCTGGCTGCCCGTGAACGGCAGGCTTTATCTTTTTGGCGGGTCCTCAGTGCGGGGCCCCGGCAAGAGGGAGATCAAGCTGAACGATCTCTGGGCCTACGATCCGAAGACAGCCTCGTGGGAGCTGTTAGAGCCCGACGACGGGCGCGCATCAGGAATAACGGCGGATGGGCATCGTCCCGCCGGTTCGGGCGGGATGGGGGCGGCCGTTCTGGGTGATTACCTGTATCTGATGGGGGGCCATGGCGCGATGACGCACGCACAGCTGTGGACCTACAAGGCGCCGGCCGGGAAATGGGAGCACCTGGGGCCTGCATCGAATGGACGCAACGGTTGGCCGCCGAAACGATACTGTCCCGTGCTGGCCGGCTGGAACGGCAGGCTCTACCTGTGGGGCGGTCGGGACAGTCAGGGTCGAGCGCCGGAGTTCTACAACGATCTGTGGGAATACGATCCCGACGGAGGCGCCTGGACCTGCATTCAGGAGAACCGGTCGGATGATGTTGCACGGCCTTCCCCTCGGTACGGGCTGGGATACGCTGTGATCGGAGATCACCTGTATCTGTTCGGAGGATTTGCAGGAGGGGAAGGGGAGCACCCCCAGCTGAACGATCTGTGGCAGTACGATCTTCGTGCCGGCCGGTGGGACTGTCTATATCCACACAACGGTGCGGAGGATTACTCTGCTGGCGCCGAACGTCCCGGTGTCAGGCGAATCCCCGTTATGACAGTGGGGGGCGAGTCCGTCTATCTCTTCGGGGGGCTGGATCTGGCTACCGGGCCGCACGGGGACGGGCCGCTGGCGGCGTACAACGATTTCTGGCACGGAACACCGGCCTGATAGGGCATTTCTTAAAGGAGATTCCGTAGTTGCATGCGAAGACCGAAGTCAATCCGATCCAGTTCGAGGTGATCCGCAACGGATGATCATCAAGGTGATGAACGTTTGCGCCTTGTGGACGACGTGAGGCAGTCGTTCCATGACAAAGTGATCCGTCTGACCATAATCGGGCGAGGTGGGCCATTGCAGGAATTGGAAGGCGCAATCAAAACAAGGTGCAATGGTGCGGTGGAGACACATTGCTTCGAGAATTGGTATTCTCCTGGATGGTACTGGTTGACAGTACACGATGAGAAGGCCACAAAAGACCAGGCTATTCGCATTGTGATGGGAGAGTGGGGTCTGGAAGGATCAGAGATAGTGGTGTTCGGAGATGGTGACAACGATATTCGTATGCTTCAAATGGCTGACCGCGCGATTGTCGTCTCGAATGCAACAGATGAAGTGAAGAGGCATGCCACCGAAGTGATTGGCAGCAACAACGAGGATAGCGTTGCGAAGTTCATTCGGGAGGATTGGACAGGGGCTGCCTAACACACGCTGCACCCGACCTGGCTATCGGACTGGCACTCAAAGCACTCGAAGCCGGCCATCGCGTCTACTTCATCACCCTTCACGACCTCGTCGCAATGCGCCAATCCGGCTTCGCCGGGCCAGTCCCCTTCTCAGACGCCAAACGTTAGCTGCAATCAGACTCCGAGCCAATCTGACAACATGAGCCTTCCAGGTTACAGCACGGGAATCCATCCTATTCTCAGCTTGCATTCAATGCGTCGGGGATCCCCTGGGGTCGTCTTGACCATGGATACAATATGGCGAGAACTCGAAGGGAAGGATGCGGATAAGTATGGCGAGTTCTGTAGGTTTGCCAGAGAGTATCCGAGGTGTTACAGGTACCATCTGGAACGTGCCGACTTCCGACTAAGGACCATCCACAACCTCTGCAAGTCGGCGCACAAGGAACTTTCAACAATGCAGGAGCCGAACTTTGAGTCCTTTGGGGTGTCGATCGGCAATGTCAGGGTACAGCGATAATTTCAGAGCGAGACAAAATTCTAATGGTGTGCGTTGAAGGTCAGCCGCTCTAATGCTTCGCTCTATCGGGGAGCGCTGCTGTCGCGACGCTCCTTCGGCCATTCGGCAACCCGCTACGCGGATGCGCGAGTGGCCAGAAGGTTAGACGAAAGGCAGCAATGGCGTCGAGTCAGGCCCGTGGATTGGGACGCGGGGCAGGATATTTGCGGCATATCGCTTATTACGATATATTATGTAGGTGCATGTAATCTCACGCAAAGCCCTCCGAGCGTTTTGGGCACAGCATCCCGACAGTGAGAAGCCTCTGAGTCGCTGGTTCAAGATCATGCGGCAAACTCAGTTTGGGAGTTTCGCGGCATTGCGCCACACCTTTCCTTCGGCCGACAAGGTCGGCGAATTCGTTGTGTTCAACATCGCCGGCAGCAAGTACCGTCTTGTTGTATCTATTCACTTCAACCGGGGCAAAGTATACATCCGTCATGTGCTTACACACCAAGCCTACGACCGTGGAGGATGGAGGACATGAGTGTCATTACCCCACAGCTTCAGCGATCCTGGACGCAAGTGAGTGCGTTACTCAAGATTCAGAACGAGCAGGAATACGACCTGGCCCTGGCGCGGCTCAACAGCCTGATCGATGAAGTAGGCACCGATGAACGGCATCCGCTTTATTCTCTGCTCGATACGTTGGGCACCATTGTCCACGCTTGGGAAGAACAACACCATTCCATGCCCGGGTTGGAGGGCGCCGATCCACTCCGGCTTCTCATGGAGGAGCATGAATTGACCCAGTCGGATTTGCCGGAGGTGGGTTCGCAAGGGGTGGTTTCTGAGATTCTGGAAGGTAAGCGAGAGCTAAACGTCCGGCAGATACGTGCTTTGTCCAGGCGATTTGGCGTCTCCCCCGCAGTATTCGTATAGGCCAAGTCGTAGGGACATTGACCGAAACTGCCCTTCGTCTAACACCGTGCCCCCGCCTTCGGGTTTACGCCCGTCGCCCAACCTGCTTCGCAGGTTCACGGCCCGTGAGATCGTTGACTGCACGCAAGAAATCAAAGAATGGCACACACCGACTACCGTGGGGTTCCTTTTTCGTATGTCATAATAACTTTTTCACAAAGCAATGTGGGGACTGGATGGATGAAACGAAATGTGTTTTCTGTGAGATCGTGGAAGGAACTAAGAGCGCAAGGATTGTATACGAGACGGACTCTGTCATCGCGATGATAGATCCAAGGCAAGCAATTCCTGGGCACATTCTGGTCATTCCCAAAGAGCACTTTCAGGACATCTATGCCCTGTCAGAGGAAGCAGGATTCGGGATTATGAAAGCTATGATCCTACTTTCTCAAACCGTCAAAAAAGCATTCGCGCTTGACGGATTAAGCATATGGCAGAGCAATGGGCCAGGCGCTCACCAGGAAGTCCCCCATGTGCATTTTCATATCCACCCAAGGATGATAGACGATGGTTTATTGAGAGTTTATCCACGGTGGTTAGATCGTCTACCTGATCAAGAGTTGGATTCATATGCAGAACGGATCAGGCAAGCTCTGATCGACAACTGACGAACTATGCATACTGCTGGATTTCAAGTGCATTGTCAGCCCGTATAATGTGTATGCCCACGACGGTAATTGGGCTGAGGGAGTATCACGTGTGGAATGATGATCCAAGGAAGGCGACTGCCTCCACGGATTTTGTTCATGGCTTTGTAGGACGGGAGGACGCGGTGAGCTATCAAGACAAGGCTCTCGATGATATTGTTGAATGGATGCGGTTCGAGTGAGTGGCGATATTTGAGACTTGGGATTTCAGTTTCACGACTAAGTTGCTCCCGTTTTTTGGGCGCAATGGGTTGGCGAAATCCGATAGCACAGGGAGAGGTCGGTACAGACCGCGTTTGACTGGGCTTGCGAGAAAGCGAAAATTGTCCAGCGGATACCGACGCTACGGCATTCCTTTGCGACACACCTGCTTGAACGCGGGACGGACCTGCGATATATCCAGGTGTTGCTCGGGCACGTAAGCCCAAAGACCACACAGATCTATACTCGGGTGACGAATCGGGATCTCGCGAAAATCCAGAGCCCGCTGGATGCATTGATGGAAGAAAGGGAGGCAGTTTTTGATTAGAGACGATGCCACCATAGGAAGCATTCCTGAACATGTTCGGGCTACAAGCTTCAGCGTGGAATGTTCCCGAACGTTCGCAGATCTTCGGATCAGGTACGCATTACCGTAACTGTTCGGTAATACCGTAGTTAGCAGAAATCGCCCCCACCACCCCCAGAAGAACCGTGATTGCGTGCAAAAATAGCCCCACCCTCCCCACCATCAACACTCGTTCCTATACTTGGATTTATGCGACAGCGGAGAAATCCCGAGTCAGATCTTCCCTAAATCCAAAGCTCGAGATAATTATCAACCATTCGATTGACCGAAAACAAGGGAGGCGAGAATGTTCGGCATAGGTCTTTGGGAAATCCTGCTTGTCCTCCTCTTGGGCATGATAGGTTTCTGGCTGTGGATGCTCATTGAATGTGCAGTTAAGGAACCGTCCACTAAACTGGGGTAACCCCAGAGAGAGGTGACGCGATGGTACCCTGGATCTTCGTGCACAATCCCCTGGAGCACTGGCTGGACGACTACCCGCGCATCTTCGACGCGTGGGAGGCGGGAGGGGTGGGCGGCATCGTGGTGGGACGGATGTGGCTCAGGAACGAGGCCGGCATGCCGTTGTGGGGGGACACCCTCACCCCCTCGTTTGCGGCGGACCCAAAGGTGTACGCCGCGTTCGGCATCAAGCCGCCCCCGGAAACGGCCCGCACCCCCGAGAGGGAGAAGCAGCTCCACGCGCTCCTCGACAACGCCGCCTCCCGGGGCTGGCACATCATGATCTTCGACTCCAGAGACGGGCTCCGGCTGCTCTACCAGCGGGGCCAGGGTACCACCAGCGGCCTAGCCGAGGAGGAGGACCCTTTCGGGGCCATCGAGGTGGCCGCCGGGGTGCACGACCTGGCCAGTGCCTATCCCCAGGCCCACGGCGTCATCCTGGACCAGCCCGGTGAGACCTTCTACGAACTTGCCTTCCATCGGGGTAAGGCCCTACTGGAACTGGACGGTCGCATGCGGCACCGCCTGGAAGCCATCGGCGCCGATGTGGAGCGCGTCGCCCGCGGCATGGCGCACCTGAACGAGCGTTTCCACAACCTGACTCCGGATCTGGTGCGCTACCACGCGTCCGGCGGCATGCTGGGGGCACTGAACCTGTTCGACCTGAACGAGGATGCCCTGTACTGGCTGCGCGCCCGCCGCGAAGCGGCGCGGGGGTTCATGCGCGCCGTGCACGCGCAGATGCAGAGAGTGGGAGGGAAGGTGGAGCTGGGGGGCATTCCGCGCACCGCCGCTTTCTCGTCACTGACCGGGCACGAATTTGGCGAGATGGCGGAGTACTTCGACTACGTCTTCCCCAAGCACTACTTCTGGCACCGCGGGAATGACGGCCTCTACGGCACCATGGCCCGCTGGGTGCAGCAGGTCCTGGACTGGAACCCGACCCTGTTGGAGGCAGACGGCTTCGCCGTGGTCAAGGCCTTCCTGGGGCTGGAGCTTCCCGGGGTGCAGACCCTGGCGGACATGGAACTGGGGTTCCCCGAGGAGTTCTACTCGGAGCTGGTGTACAACGAGACGCGCCGAGCGCTGGAGGCCATCGGGGATGTGAACAAGGTGATCGCCTGGGTGTCGACGGGGCGCCGTCCGCACGGGGGCGAGCCCATGACCGCCCGCGACCTGCACGGCATCCTGACCGCCTCCGAGCGGGCCGGCCTGCAGCGCTTCCTGTTCCAGCCGGACCCTGATCTGAGCGCCCCCGAATGGAGCGTGATCTCCGACCTGTGCGGCAAGCGCTGGCACCCGAGCCGCGACGGGTACTGGCCCTCGGACTCCAGCAGGCCCGACGCGTTCAGCAGGTAGGCATGCGCCCGTTGCGGGACTTATCTGCGGGATTCGTCGCTTCGCCGACTCGGGGAATCGACGTCCCCAGGAACCGGCTAATCACAACGTGATTCACCCAATGCGCCGGAAGGCCCGATCCGCCGCGACCCCTTGGCAACGGACGCCACAGGCCCTGATCCCCGGCCGGCGTTTCCTCCCTGGCACATTGACATCAGGAGACCCCTTACGTATCGTTCAGAGAGATATGACACGTAAGGGAGACTTGACCATTTGTTGCCATCCTGGTCCTGTCTTCTCGCGTTTCCTCGGGTCTCTGATCTGCCCCTGCGAGCGCATCATGCTGTTGCTGGCATTGGGCGCCCGTCAATGTCAGTGGTAGCCTGGGCAGAAGTTGGGTTGGGGCATTACAATTCTTGGCTCCAATGTCCTTGGTGCTTCTATCTATTTCTTATTTCGAAGACCTAACCTGAATAATTCACAAAAAAGGTAGTTTCCATACCCAAGTCATTGTATTATATTATGGTTACGCAAATAACCTAATAACAATGAAACAGGAGGAAACTACCGTGGGAGTTCAAGATAAACATCACAGGTTGTCTTTCGCAAGTCTTTCTGGTAGGCAGGTAGAAGCCACGTTCGACGGGGGCGTGCTGACGACCGACGTCGGGGTGATGCTGCTTCGTGAGGTCGAGGCCAATGTCGGCATTTTGCATCGGATGGTTGCGGCGCTCACCGATCATCGACATCAAAGTTACGTACATCATTCGATGATGGACCTGATCAAACAACGTGTCTTTCAGATGGCCTGTGGGTATGAGGATGCGAATGATTGCAAGACGTTACGCGAGGACCCCGGCTTCAAGGCGGCCTGTGATCGGTTGCCGTTGTCTGGCGCGGACCTGGCCAGTCAGCCCACGATGAGTCGGTTCGAGAACCGCATCAGCAGAACCGATTTGTATCGGATCGCCAAGGCCTTTGCGGATGTGTTTGTCGCCTCGTATGAGGAACCGCCGGAAGCCATTCTGTTGGACATCGATGACACCGAAGACAAGGTGCATGGGTCTCAACAGTTGTCGTTGTTCAATGCGTATTTCAATGGCTATTGCTACCAGCCCCTGCATATCTATGAAGGCCAAACCGGCAAGTTGATCACGACGGTCTTGCGTCCTGGCAGGCGGCCTGCGGGTAAAGAGATCGTCACCATCCTCAAACGGGTGATCGCCTACCTGCGTAAAGCCTGGCCCGACGTGGAGATCCTGTTACGTGGCGATGCGCATTTTTCGTGTCCGGAAGTGCACGTGTTGTGTGAGGAAGAAGATGTGTATTTTGTCCTCGGACAGAACGGCAACGCCAAACTCCTGCGGAAGGCACAGTCCTTGATAGACCAGGCCAAAACGCGGTATGCCGATTCCGGAGAAACCGTGCGCCTTTATCGCTGTTGGGCCTATCAGGCCGGCACCTGGGCGTGTCCACAACGCATCGTCTGCAAGGCGGAAGTGACACCGCAAGGTGTCAATATCCGATTCGTGGTCACCAACCTGAAGCGCGCCCAACCGTCATTCATCTACAAAACCGCCTATTGCACACGCGGCAGGATGGAAAACTTCATCAAAAATCACAAGACCTTTCTCCATTCCGATCGCACCTCTTGTCACACCTTCCAGGCCAATCACTTCCGTCTCTTTCTCCACAGCGCCGCCTATGTCCTGATGCACAGCCTGGCTGCAATCGGATTGCGCGGCACGAAGTGGACCAACGCACAGTTCAATACCCTGCAAAATCGTCTCTTGAAAGTCGCCGGGCGCGTTTGTGAGTTGAAAACTAAAATCAAGTTCCATCTGCCAACGGCGTTTCCACTCAAACACCTTTATGGCAAGATCCTCTATAATCTGGCAACGGGTGTTCCATAACCCATCGACGTGCTGACCCCGCCTTCACATTTGCATCGACCACCACCAAAGGTCATGGAGAAGTCTGTGCGCTTGACACGGGCATCGAGGTCAACCTGACGTCACGAGGCAAAGCAGGCGCCGCCCAAACGGCTTGAACACGCCAAATCCGTCACAGCCCATGCGCTTTCGTTTCTTGTCTCACTCGGAAGCTCTTTCTGCTTCCTTAAAATGCTCTATCTGACGATTCATGAATTAATCGGGCTAAGCGGATTCGGGAACGCAATCAGGAATCACTTGAGCCGTAGCGAACATATCGAGCCTCCCATACACTTCGTGCGTGGTGCTCCGAAGTGACGGCCTCGGACATCGACGTAGAAGATCTGTATTGTCGGGCCATGAGCGCCGTCGCAAAATAAAGCGCTCCTGGACCCACCTCAACACCACTACCCACACATTGGCCTGTGTCACACCGGTTGCTTGATTTTTACACCTATCGAAGTGGCGAAAAGGCGACGGAGAAAACTGAATATCCGGCGGAATGCACCTTCGTCTTGTCCAAAAGCTCACTTGCTAATGACTTGACTATGCCGAAGGCTGCGCCCCTACCCAGAGGGCATGCCGCTAAGTTCGGGATCACTTTGCTCGCGTGCCGCTTGGAGGGGCCACTGCCCTTGCTGGTCCTGACGTGAAGGTTTTGGAGAGATGTCGTGATCTCTTCGGTATTGCCTAGGGCTAAACCATTTTTTCGAATCGGATCTCAGGTCATCCCAATCAGATGAGAGGAACCAAACCTATGTCGCACGCTGTATGTACGCCCCGATCTCCAGGACCGAGAGGGGCGCCACCCCGATGCGACTTCTGCTAACACGGGCTATTCGCTCCGGTCGCTTCGCTCCCTCCGGCCCTTCGGGCACATTCCCCTTTGTCACGTCGCTTGCTGAGAGACGCAAGCGCCGCGCCAATCCGGCTTCGCCGGACCGGGGAACGTCGTATAGCCCGGGAACGTTATCTGCAATTGCCCCAGAGATCGCGATGTCTACGTGAAAACACCTCAACCCCCATCGAAGTGTTGGTTGCATAGCGAAGTGGGAGTCCGAAGATCCGAGATTGAGGGATCGTGTCTTTTCGCTGAGACCTTAATCACTGCCGGCACGAGGATTCTGCAGTTCGGCGGCGAGATTATCTCTCGAGATAACCTGCTGAAGATGATCTCCGCAAGAGAAAGCAACCCTGATCTGCCTTACGTTGACAGTATCAGCGTTGCTGAAGGTCTTGATCTGTTCATTGTACCGAGACAGCAAGTCCATTTCTTGAATCACAGCTGTGATCCGACTGTTTGGCACGTTGATGCCTTCACTCTGGAATCCCGGAGAGACATACTAAAAAACGAAGAGATTTCAGTAGACTATGCCACGCAGGCGGATAGTTTTGAGTTCGCGATGAACTGCAATTGTGATTCATCCGAGTGCCGCGGTCTGATTACCGGAGAGGATTGGATGTCAACAATCCTTCGCACTCGGTACGGCGATCATTGGGTTCCGGTTTTACTCGCTCGAATTCGGGCAACCAAAAACGTTTAATAAAAAACACTGAAGACGACTTCGAGATTCTTAACGCATCGCATTAGCTAGGGACAACTGCAGCTAACACGTCGGGCTGCGGCTCCGGCCCTTTCGGGCCTCCGCAGCAACCTGCTGGCGCAGGTTCGCAGCCCGCGGGAACGTTATAAGCCATGCCAGCCTTCCTCCAAAAGCAGGCGGCCGTCCTGGCCGCCCAAGAGAATCTCACTACGTTCTTCAGTAGCGGAAATTTCGCTTGAAGAACTTAATTAAGATATGTAGATTTATAGCAGGTCTATAGGTGACCAATCGCAGCAGAATTGAACCGTCTTTACCATATTAAAAACAATATGATATATAATGATTCCTAAGGTCTACATCGAGATATCTATTCCCAGTTTCTATTACGAAACACGTACAGAACCCGAGATGGCTGCAAAGCGGACTTGGACACGCCAGTGGTGGGACGAACGGCGTGAGGGTTATGAGATTTTCACCAGTGAAGCGGTTATCGATGAACTCAGTGGAGGAGAGTATCCTAACAAGGACCGAGTATTGGCCCTGGTTGCTCCTTTGCCACTGCTGCCAATTGAACGAGAAATCGCTGAGATTGTAGAAGCATATATCCAACACCAGATGATGCCTAATGATCCCCTGGGCGATGCACTCCATCTTGCGACAGCCTCTTATCATAAGTGTGAATTTTTGCTCACATGGAATTGCAATCATCTGGCTAACGCGAATAAGTTTGCCCACATCAAGCGAGTCAACACTATTCTTGGCTTATATGTGCCCACGTTGGTGACTCCGCTGGAACTCCTAGGAGATATTGAAGATGAAAGATGATCCGACCATTCGTAGGATTCGTGAAGTGCGTCATAGGATTTCGGAGCAATGTGATCACGACCCAGAGAAATTGGTGGCGTATTACATAAGACGCCAGAAAGAGCATCCTGAGAAGCTGGTGCGGAAAAGTAGAGAAGAATCGGTGAAACGGGAGACATAATCCCTCGTTCTTCTTTCAAGATTTCCGCTGAATAATTCATTTAGCGGAAATTCTGTTTCAGCGACAAAGCGGCCTTGCCATCCGTGGCAAGGCCGCCCCCGCCCCCCGGCTGGCACAACACATAACACGTCCGTGCCCGGCTACGGGCCATACGGCCCTTCGCGCAACCGCTTCGCGGTTCGGGCACGGCGAAAACGTTAGCCGCAATTAATAGAGCATTGATTTCCATACGTAGTTAGACAGCACGAGACAGCCTGTCCGCACTTTTACAGTCCAATTGCGACGCAATTCTTACAGCAACACAAGAGGATATAATGAGTATTGCTACTGAACCCTGCCCTGGGCAGCTACGCCAACACTCTTACGCCGTGGTGCGCGGTTTGTTCGACGCAGCGACGACAAAACGGCTGCGCGAGATCTGTGAGCGAGTGCTGGAACAGTGGCGGCGCGCTCCTCGCTGTGACAATCCACCGGTGGGGCCCCAGGCCAATTACATGAGGCACCTGAACGACCCGGAATATCACCGCGATCACCCCGACGATCTCGCCTTTCTGCTCAATGCCATGGGGTCGCCCCAAGTTGTCGAATCGCTGAGCGCAGCCTTGGATGAAGAATTCCTCTTCGCCTTGAGCAGTCTCTACTGTAATCCGACCGGAGAAAGCCAGGACGGATTTTGGCACAAGGACAAGATCGGTGCAGAAGCAGACGTATCCCGGAGACCGGAGACCGGAGCCGGGTTGCAGATGCAAATCGCATTGGTCCCTACCGACGATCTCGAAGTGGTGCCGGGGTCTCACCTGCGTGACTACTCCCCCGAAGAGCACGCGATCTGCGTCGCCGATGATGGGATCCACAACCGCTCGAACGATATGCCTGGCGCCGTTCGTCTCCACCAGGAACCCGGTGACGCGGTGCTGTTTACCCAGTTGTGCATTCATCGGGGCCGCTATCACACCGACAAGCTCAGGCGCTCGTTGATGATCTCGGTAAAAAAACGGGCCGCCGCAGAGTTCACGATGCGCCAGCGGGGGCTGAACTACGCCAGTGACCAGCCATGGTTTTTGCTGCCGCAATACTTCGATGGCGTCAGTGAGGATGCGCGAGCGTTCTTCCAGGAATTCGTCGGCTTCTACGCCCCGCATTGGCGCACCCGGCTGACGGAGGTGTTGAAGTACTCGAGTCTGGTACAAAGGCTGGTGGAAGCCGGCGAGCCGTACCCGTTTTTTGGTGAATGAGAAGTCTGCCTGAATGAGTTAGCGGCTACATTTTGATACATAAGGCCCCGACAATGAACGGATACGAATTAATAACGACGGCTAACACCGGCTTTACGCTTCGGGGCATCCGCCCCTCGGCCCTGCGGGCACATGGGCCTTTGGGACTGGCCCACGTCGTAAAGCCAAGAACCGTTAACCGAAAGCGGCGCAAGTGTTCCCAGCCACATTACCCCAAAAAATCGCGCACAAAAGGCAACAACCACCTTATTTTGAAGTCTTCCACGGCGAATAAACTGTATCAAGTTTTTCGGCTACGAATGGAATATGCCGAACTTTCTCCGCAGAATCACAAGTCAGGCCGTGCGGAGGTCCACTATGAAGTGGGAACTGCTGCATCCAGACCAGGAGCAAGCCGAGGATGTACCCTGTAGGCGGGCGGCCTTCGGCGGGATGTTGAGCTACAATGGATGCGTCTACCTGTTCGGGGGGATAAAAGTGATGTACGGCCGGCCGAAAGGGCCTGGAGATCTTTCCGTCCAGGGCTCATTGAACGACCTGTGGCGCTACGACCCGGGTCGAGGCCGGTGGACGCGGTTGGAAGACCACGATGGGCGCATCGGGTTCAGACCGTCCGATACCAGACCGTGTACCCGGAAGCTCACGACCTGGCTGCCCGTGAACGGCAGGCTTTATCTTTTTGGCGGGTCCTCAGTGCGGGGCCCCGGCAAGAGGGAGATCAAGCTGAACGATCTCTGGGCCTACGATCCGAAGACAGCCTCGTGGGAGCTGTTAGAGCCCGACGACGGGCGCGCATCAGGAATAACGGCGGATGGGCATCGTCCCGCCGGTTCGGGCGGGATGGGGGCGGCCGTTCTGGGTGATTACCTGTATCTGATGGGGGGCCATGGCGCGATGACGCACGCACAGCTGTGGACCTACAAGGCGCCGGCCGGGAAATGGGAGCACCTGGGGCCTGCATCGAATGGACGCAACGGTTGGCCGCCGAAACGATACTGTCCCGTGCTGGCCGGCTGGAACGGCAGGCTCTACCTGTGGGGCGGTCGGGACAGTCAGGGTCGAGCGCCGGAGTTCTACAACGATCTGTGGGAATACGATCCCGACGGAGGCGCCTGGACCTGCATTCAGGAGAACCGGTCGGATGATGTTGCACGGCCTTCCCCTCGGTACGGGCTGGGATACGCTGTGATCGGAGATCACCTGTATCTGTTCGGAGGATTTGCAGGAGGGGAAGGGGAGCACCCCCAGCTGAACGATCTGTGGCAGTACGATCTTCGTGCCGGCCGGTGGGACTGTCTATATCCACACAACGGTGCGGAGGATTACTCTGCTGGCGCCGAACGTCCCGGTGTCAGGCGAATCCCCGTTATGACAGTGGGGGGCGAGTCCGTCTATCTCTTCGGGGGGCTGGATCTGGCTACCGGGCCGCACGGGGACGGGCCGCTGGCGGCGTACAACGATTTCTGGCACGGAACACCGGCCTGATAGGGCATTTCTTAAAGGAGATTCCGTAGTTGCATGCGAAGACCGAAGTCAATCCGATCCAGTTCGAGGTGATCGGCAACGCGCTGCTGAAAGCGACGGAGGAGATGGCGATTGCGCTATAAAAGGGGGTATCACCAACTATTATGTTAGCCATCGCCACTGTGACGGTCGAGGCGACCTGAACACTGACGAAAATCCTCACAGCGGCGGGTATCTTTTGGATCATCTTCGGGGAACACACGAACTTCCTCCAGGCTTGGGGCAACGACCAAGCCGTGTCTCTTGGAGGTTTATTTCATAGCATCTACGGCACGCAATCCTACAAGACAGAGTCAGCATCCCTTGAAGATCGCCAACGCATCCGCCAAGTGATTGGCGAGAGGGCCAAGCGATTTTGACATTTCTCTTCAGTGTTTCGATCCGCAGTGGGTTCTTCGAAGGATTAGGAAAGGAAGGGGCAACTGTGTGAAACCGTGTTCACGAGGAGAACATACCCGTCACGCAAGCGGATCTTCGCGACCTCATTGAAATGGAGGTTGCCAACTATCTGGAATTCATGCCGAGATCCCATTTCACGGTTGAGGAACTTGACACGTTCGAGGCCAAAGTTGAGCGAGGGAAGCCCTTACTCTCACCCCTGGCCTACAAAGCGATCAAGGCAGGAATAGGAAACGCCTTACCATAGCCTCGTAGGGAGAGAGGTGACTTCACATAACACGACCGTGCCCGGCGACGGGCTGCGCCCTTCGCGCAACCACTTTCGCGGTTCGGGCACGGCGAGAACGATATCTTGAAGAGACCAAAATCACAGTATCGGCCTGCAAATCAAGATAACAAGGTTTGTTATCAAACACCCGAATTAACAACCGCATGGAGGACCCAATGAGGTACAAAGTTGCCCTTCATAAATCCGACGAAGGCTTTAGCGTTTCGGTGCCTGGCTTGCCAGGTTGTTGGTCACAAGGAAACACGGAAGATGAGGCGGTTGCAAACATCGAAACAGCAATTCGTGAATATCTTACTGTCGTTGACGATCTGTTAGATGGCGCGGAGATACGAGAGATCGAGTTGACGGTATAGGATGCCAAAAATTCCAGGTGTCAGCCATTTGAATGCCGTGCGAGCTTTTGAGAAAGCGGGGTTTCGCATTGCACGCCAGGGCAAGCATATCATTATGACGGATGGAGTACGAATTCTGACTGTTCCACGAAACAACCCTGTGAATGCCTTTACAATGGGAGGAATTGTTAGGGATGCCGGATTAACCACTGAAGAATTTCGTAAGCTTCTGTGATGATCGTACTTCCGTTAACACCGATCTTGCGCGGTGCGGCATACGCCGCTTGGCCCTATCGGGCAACCCTTCGCTTCGCTCCGGGTTCGCAAACCCTGAAGCGTTAGGCGAAGGCAGAATCGAATGACGACTGCTCACCTACTCTGTGGCTTGCCTGGAGCTGGCAAGACTACGTTTGCGATTGAACTTGAAGAAACGCAACGGGCGGTCCGGTATTCGCACGATGAGTGGCTCGCTCATCTTTTCGGGCGGTGTCCGCCGAAACAAGAGTTCGAGACCCATTACCGCAAGGTGGCGGATCTAATCTGGCAGAACGCCTCACGGAATCTCGTGCTTGGAAATGACGTGATCTTTGACTACGGGTTCTGGCGCCGTAAGGATCGAGACGCGATGAGGGAGTCCGTAGACTACATTGGCGTGGAGTCAAGGCTCTATTATCTGGACGCGCCGATTGATGTCTTAGAGGCTCGGGTACTGAGCCGCACCAACGAGGATGAGAATTCGCTTTGGATTAACGAAGATGCATTTTTAACCTTCGTGACTCAGTTTGAGCGTCCAGATGAAACCGAGAACTTTGAGCATATCTGGACCGGTTAGTGCGGCAATCGCCTAACACGTCCGCTTGCGGTTAAGATCTGACGGCCTGCGACAGTTCGCGCAAGGCGAGAATGTTGCACGCAAGTAGCGATGGATTGCCCAACCACCCAACCTCGGAGAATCGTGCACAAAACCAGCAGCCAACCTATCCAAAGCAAGTCCCTTCCAACGAGGTGTCAGCGTGTCTACGATCTACGACGACGGTTTCCTCTACGACGCCTTGTTTGGTCACGATGACGGTATCGAGTTCTACTTGGCTCTTGCTGCGCAGCACCCTGGACCTGTTCTCGAACTTGGCGCGGGCACCGGTCGGATTGCGATACCGCTAGCGAAGCACGGGTTTTCGGTAACCGCTGTGGACCTGTCACGTTCGATGCTCGAAACGGCAAAGAAGAAGGCTGCGGAGGAAGGTCTGACAATTGCCTGGGTTGAAGACGACTTCCGTACATATCGGCCGCCCATACCACAGAGGCTCATTTTCGTAGCCAACAACTCGCTCCTCCATCTGCACACCCGCGATGACATGGAGCGCGCGCTTGGGTGCGTGCGGGAGTCTCTGGCGGAAGGCGGATGTTTCGCGTTTGATGTGTTCAACCCGAGCCTGTCATGGCACAGTCTCGATCCTGACAGGTGGTCCCCGGTCAAGACCATCTCAGATCCACGAACAGGTTATCGGCTCCGCATTGAATTACAGGGGCGGTACGACCGTGCGCTTCAGGTAAGTGCAGGCACGTACCGGATTCTCGACGAAGCCGACCAAGAGGTCTCTCGGCATGAGTTGCGATTAAGAATGCTGTTCCCCGCCGAGCTTGAAGCTCTACTTCACTACAATGGATTTCTCATTGAATCCCGAGTTGGGAACTTCGACGGCGCGGCATTCTCCAGTAACGCGAGCAAGCAAGTGGTCACCTGCAAGATTCGATAGAGAGCAGCGCAAGGCCAAATGACTGAGAGGCGTTCCAGAGGCACAATGGCCAGAGAGCCGAAAACCCTTTCGGGTGTGCATTGTATTCCAGCACCCTTAGGGCTTGGCCTGAAGGGGACGCATCGCCGCCAGCGTGTAACACGACGGGCTGTGGCTCGAGGATTTCGCCACTTCGCCAATCCTGCTCACGCAGGTTAGCAGCCCGCGAGGACGATATATAAAATGGGAAGAGAGAATCAACATAACTTGAGGAAGTGACGATGAATAACCAGTTCAGGCTATACTGCGGGCTGTTACGCTTGTTTGACGAGTTTGATTCGGATCCAGATGAGTTGGCACCTGGCTTCCAATATGAACTCTCACATCCTGAGCTCGAACGTCTGCGCGAAGCATATAGACTTGATCAGGTTGCAGGAGGTGGAGACGAATGGTCCAAGATCCTGAACTTAATGCAGTGGATGTCTGAAGGCATATGCCACAGAGGCGACATAAGCAAATCGCTGCCCGATGTATGCAAATGCCTGTCCATGAACGCTTCGGGACTTCTGAGATATTCGTTCGGCAAAGGTAAGGACTATGGCATCAACTGCTACATGCTGTCTATCGTGCTGACAGAGGCCTGCCTATCTCTGGGATTGCAGAGCCGAATAGTGTCTCTGAATCCATTGAATCCATACGACTATGACAATCATTTGGTTACGGTGGTTTGGTGTACTTCTCGCTCGAAGTGGGTGATGGTCGACCCCTCGTACAATGCATATCTATGTGACTCTGAAGGACTGATCCTGAGCCCACGGGAGACCAGGGACCGACTATGCCGACACAAGACCATCTTCTGCAACGACGAGCTGAGTTACAATGGAGCCAGGTACAACCCAGAAGACTATCTGACGTACATGGCGAAGAACTTGCTCTACATGCACTCCCCATGTTTTAACGGATTCGGAAGCGTTACTTCAGGGAAGACGTGGCTCACGCTGGCCCCGAGGCACCTGGACGTTTGCAAGCGAGAGACATACAACATGAAGTGGCGTGAGGAGGCCGAGAGCGGGAACTGGGAGTACGAAGAACTTCGTAGTAGTCTCGAGAAGCGAAGGCTGGCGGGAGGCCACGCGTACACGTCATCTGTCGCGTCTTTTGCGCAAGCCCCGAACTGAGCAATACACCGACAGAGAATTGCCCGAGCGAAAATTCCCACTTCATATATCACGTCCATTTGCGCTGAGCGGCATACGGTGGCTGGCGCTTGCGCGCACCCCGCATGCACGGGGTCGTAAATGGTGAAAACGTTAAAAGACATGGCATGAAGGTGAGACAGATATCTATTCAGTATGCCACCAAAATTAAAAGAGAGATACTGAATTTTCGCAGTTTAATGATGAGTTTGGGCTGTTCAAGCTTAAAAGGAACCATATAGCGTGAAAGTGGCTCTTGGTGTCCCCCAAGTAAAATTAAATCGGCAGGATACTCTCTCCGGCTTGATGCAAATGACTGAGGATGCCGCAAATGTTAATGCAGAGATGATTGTTTTTTCCGAAGCGGCGATTACAGGATTCGTGAATACCGGGAACCCTGATTATGATCTGTCTCTTGGTCAATCTATTCCCGGAGCTGCTTCGGAGGCACTTTGCCAGCTTGCAGCCAGATGCCGAATTTGGCTGGCAACGGGGCTTTTTGAACGAAATGAGGATCGCCTCTATGACACGGCTATTCTAATTGGTCCTGACGGTGTCATTCGTATGCGATATCGTCGCATCGATCCGCGTTGGCATCACTGGCATAATCGGCCTTGTCCTTTTCCGATTTATGCCCAGGGTGACGAGATGCCAATTGCCTCTACACCGATTGGGACTGCTGCCTTTTTGCTTTGTGGCGATCTATTCAATAATACCTGCCTATCTCGTGTGAAGGCATTAAATCCGGACTGGTTGTTGTTTCCTATGGCTCGCGGGTTTGATGAAGATGTGGCCGATATGGCTATGTGGCATAGACAGGAAAAGTACCTTTATGCCGGGCGAGCGCGAGAGGCCGGCGTCAATATGATGTTGGTCAATCAGTTGACAGACGACGAAATGGGCGGTTACTTCGGTGCTGCTTTATTTGTCTCAAAATCAGGTGACATTCTGGCTGAATTTCCTTTAAAAGAAGAAGGCATGTTGCTGATCGAAATACCAGAATGTACCCAACAGCGCTAACTAGCGCATGAAGTGGGACAGCAATAGGAATTTGGTTCAAGATACAGCTTGAGGGGAGATCGTATCCCACGTCGTTTGGCACCTCGTTCCCGCTGCGGCCCTGAGCCTGCCGAAGGGCGCCTTGGCCTTCGCCAACTCGCTTCGCGAGTTCGGCAACAGGTGAGACATTGGCTGAGAATTGCCGCGAAGAAATTCTCTTCCTCTTTGTCATTGCGTGCAAAGCGTGAATCGGAGACCAGTATGATATTTGCCAGACATCTATGGCCCATGTTGGCGGTACTGTTTATTGCATCGGACGCCAAGGCGAATGGCTTCGCAATGGGTCATCGTCATGTTCCAATAGTGGTAGACGTAGACGCAACTCTTTACACCGGTGAAACCGTGCGCTTGCGAGCCGGACAACCCATTTACCTTGACGACAGATTCCGGACGTATTATCGCGAGATTCCTGTCGAGTTACCGTCAGGCGCACTCCCGGCATCACTCGATGGATACCGTCTTTATAGACAGAGGTTCTTGAATCGGAGCGCCGCCCTTCTTTCGTTGGAGGCCTCAGAGGAGGCAAATCCGATTGCGAGGACATGGCTATACCTACTGGCCGGGCACTCATATGTAATAGCTGGTGGTTTTACCGACAAGAGAGCAAATGAGGCGTACCAGAGGTCATCTGAACCGCCGTTGAACGTGTACAGTCCATACGGTCTATTCTTCAACGCAAAGCTTCTCGCAGTCAATCGGGACTATCGAGGGGCGAAGCGGGTGCTGCAGCGAATCCTGGAGAGATTTGGTGAAGGCGCAATTGATGCAGTTAGATCGACAAAGCGTGTCATACTATTTACGACCTATACTCATGGATCTGCCATAACCGAAGGATATTTTAGCGGATTTCGCGGTCTTAACTGGACTATCCAAGTCTTGGATAGACTGCTTGAGGCACAGCAGAAATACCAAATGGCCGATCAAGGGGATGAGGCTGAGGTTAGGCCGCAGGTCTACTTTGATTACGCGACGGCTGTTGAGGATTTGTGGAAGTTCTTCCCTCCGAAAGAATTCTTTGGATTTAAAAAGCCTGATGAGCCGCGGGAGGTGCTTCGACGTATTGTCACAGAATATCCTGCGTCGGACGTGGCACCCTTGGCCTACTTCCGGCTCCTGACTTACTACGAGGCCCCTTATGAATTCAACGGGGACGACATCGCTAGATACCGATTCGAATTTCGCCAAATGACGAAGTTTCTGTCGAAGTATCCGGACAGCAAACTAAGCGATGACGCGCGGAAGAGACTGGCCGAGGCGGAGAAGTTCCTGAAGGACAGCGGAAACCCGCCAAGGTAGTCGATACGAGTCACCCGGGCGGCAAATCCAGCTAACACGCCGGGCTGCGGCTCCCGCGCAATCGCGCCTCCATACCTGGCCTGCCTATCGCAGTAACGGCGCCTGCTTCATCAAAACCACCGGGATACGAGCCGTGCCAGCCGGCCCGGTTCGCGGCCGGCGAGACCGTTGCAGGCCATGTGGAGTGGGC
Source organism: Candidatus Latescibacterota bacterium (assembly GCA_965237675.1). Taxonomy (GTDB): domain Bacteria; phylum Latescibacterota; class UBA2968; order UBA2968; genus JAAXHE01. Next base: position 4,716,379 of record OZ250150.1, on the reverse strand, counting down.
CGATCAAGGGGAAGTGCAAGAATGAGATTTTCAGTCGTCAGCAGCAGCCTCAATGCGGACAGTCACAGCAGGGATCTTGCCGCCATGTGTCGGACCGCCCTGGAGGACAGAGGCATTTCTGTTGACTTCATCGATCTTCGACGACTTGATCCGCCGAATTTCGACGACGACGAAATCTATTCATCCGTGGTTTACCAATCGTGCCACAGGATCATTGCGGCATCCGATGCGGTGATATTGGCCAGTCCGGTATACAACTGGGCGTGTTGCGCAGAGCTCAAGAAATTCGTCGAGTACATAGGTTCAACGCCACCAGGCGGATCGCTCAGAGGAGCTTTCTATGACAAGATCGTGATGTTTGTCAATTCGGGCGCCTTGCCGCACAGCTATATGGCGTTTGCGTCGCTGGCAACGTCCCTTATGCTGGATTTCAAGTGCATTGTCAGCCCGTATAATGTGTATGCCCACGGCGATAATTGGGGTGAGGGAGGCGAACTCGACGACGCAACTACGGCCCGGTTAAACAAGTCACTATCTGTATTGATTGAGCTTGCTGAGCGACTCAAGAGCCGATCATACGTGTCGAACTGGGAAATCTGAGTCGAGCATGGCCTCCAATACCATGCCCACGGCTTCGGGCTTGCGCCCTTCGCGCAACCGATGCGACCGGTTCCGGGCCGGGAAAACCTATGGAAGCCCTCTATCCCAGATCCAGAGACGAAACGGGCCCGCTGCCTGATCAGCGAGAGATCACGGAACTCTGCAAGCGATTCTGGGGTCTGAAAGTAACAAAAGTCCGCAGGGCGAATTCACGGTGCGTCTTCTTTTGTGACAGTCTGCGGGACGGACGCGTTGTGTTCCGCGTAAATCCGGGATGGGACGGTTCGACCCACCCCAAAACCATTGTGGAGTTCGTTCGACACCTTTCTGATCGCGGCGCGCCGTGTCCTGACATCCTTCCAACCACGGATGGCAGCCCCTGCAAATCCGTTCGAGACCTGGTGATTTCGGTCGAGAGCGTCCTGGAAGGAGAGGTTGTAGACCGCGTCGATACGCTCCGCAACGTGGGGGAGGCTCTCGCACGGGTTCACGATGCGAGCGAAGACTTTCCAGTCTACAGTTCAGAAGTCAAAGATGCGCGGCTGTACATCTCTGATGCTCTCGAGTATTGCGAGAGGACGACGTTCTCGTCGAACGCGGCAGATGCGGTCACCCGGCTTCGAGCACAGCTGGATAACACGCCGAACAAGATGAACGTTCGTTGGCTCTTCTGTCGCGGAGATGTGCGAAGCAGGAACACGATTGCTTCCCCTTCAGGTGAAGTCAGGTTCACCGACTTCAATTCTGCCCACTTCGCTCCGGCGCTTGTGGATGTGGTGATGGTCCGGATGCAATGGCTGATTGGGACCGTGGGTCGACAGCTTACAGATGAGGAAATGCAGCGGTTCGTGGAGGGGTACTTCTCAGTCCGGCCTCCCTCAGATGATGAACGAACCGCACTCCCGCTCATCTTCGCTGCCTTCTATGCCAGGCGCCTTTGTCAGCTCCACCGGAAATGGGGTCCAAAGTCGCATAATCGGAAGATCTGGGAACTGGAAGACCGAATACTCGCCCTCCCGCATGCGGCGATTCGTATGGGCGAAGCTGCAATCGAAGGCATAGATTGAAAGGCGAGAATCAGCCAACCCGATGCTCGCCGCCATCCCAACCCCAGATTCATGGCGCACAAAGAACAATATCATCGCAAATCACAATGTGTGGTAACACAAGGCGGTATCTCAAGTGATCAAGCATGCGGCTGATATCATATACAATAATACACGATCCACGAACAGCAGCGTTTCCGTGAATTCACTGGTCGAACTTAACCAAGAATCTGTGGGCTTAAAAAGCGGCGACGTCCTGGATTTTACCGATTGTTTAGAATACGTCAAAGAGAATGGTCATGCGAATTCTATTGCCGCGCTCCGTAAGAGTCATGACAATTTGGATCCAGACACGTCTATTGAGTTCTGGTGGGGCAATGCTAAAACGCCAACAGAGCGGTCAAGATGTATTCGTGGCGCGTTTCATAGGATCTCTGATAAGCTATTGAAAGAGGGAAGATGCTCCACAAAATTCAACTCAACATATCGAGTCGTATCTGGATAATTTCAGAGCAAGACAATACTCCAATGATGTGCGTTGTATGTCAGCCATTCTACGGCTTCGCTCCTTTGGGGCGCGCTGCCGTCATTTAACACCGCCTCTGCGCTTCTGTCGCTACACTCCTTCGGCCATTGGCAACCCGCTGCGCGGGTTCGTAAGTGGCCAGAACGTTATCCAACATGAAAACGCACAGATTTAGTGGTCTTTTCTTTGACCTTTATGGTACGATCCTTGTTTACGGGGACATGAAGATGGCCTGGGAAGAGTGGTTTGACTCCATCCGTGAGTCACTGACGGAATTTGGAGTGAAGGTCGAGAAAGACTACCTTCGAACAATCTGCACTGGATTCTTCAGCAAACCGGAACCCCCAATGGATGGCGCCAAAGAGCTAACGTTGAGTCTCCTCCGAAAAGTCAAAATCCACTCTGACGAGGTCCAAGTTGGTGTTTCACTCAGAAGTAAATCAAAATCATACTTGATATAACACTATGATATATAATGATTTATGGGGATATAGCTTTTGTTGAAAATGGCCGTTCCTGATCCAAATTGGAAGAAAATCACGCGAATCTCACTTTTCGGAGTGGACTCAAACTTGAGTCCCCTCCGAAAACGGGGGTTATAAAGGCCTGATGTAAGTGGTCAGGGTTGGGTATTGTGATTTAGCGTGTGGCGACGATATAACGTGTAGGTGCGGCAAATCAACTCAGGGGCAACCTACGAAGTTGCTCAGGGCCTATGGTATGGAGGTTTTTGCAAGAAACCCCCCCTTATGCGGGGAGCATCGGAGGTGTTGCGAGGTAGTTCTTGATCCGAACGAGGTTGACCCATAAGCCGCGACAGTGCGCCCACAATTGGTGTGGCCTCAGTCCGCGATAGCGCGTCTTGCCATCTTTGGTGTAGTAGCTCAACTGAAAGATGCTGGCTTCGACGTTATTGCGTCGGTTTCTGATGTGGTCAGGCAGGGCTTCAATCTGTTTGCGTTTGAGGTAATTGTCGATGTGCTGTTCTTTAAAGTATCGGGGTTTGCCATCCATGATGATTTTGTATTTTCCCGGTTTGTATTCTTGGGCTATGTGAACCTCTCCGGTTTGTTGATCGATGACGGTGACGCCATCTTCTGTGCGTTCATAAATGAAACGTCCTGGGGTTCCTTGCAGGCCACTGTAATAGAATTGCTTGTCCTGTTCTTTTGCATACTCGGCGTTGGATTGATCATTATAGGCCCCATCCATTGACACTTCCAAGGCGTCACCCACGACCTGTTGCGTCCGCTCGATGGCCGCTTGTACAAACGCATTGTCGGGCGTCGTCGCCGGTTTGACGTCAACGTCCGTGATCAAATTGAGGCCGTCCTCACCACAGGTCTCGGTGAGGTTGACACTGTATCCTTTCACCTTGTCCTTCCCTTTCCTGCGAAAGGTCGCATCTTCATCATCGGCAGACTGCAAGGAGGATGAGGAGATCTCTTTAGGAGGCTTCGGAAGCACCTGTTTGGAGGACGATAAAACGGTATATTGATCCCCCATAACACGCACGATCAGACCGTAGTGACCGCTGTCTTCGTCGGTATAGGTCGCTTGAAGCCTGCTCAATAACTGCCCGCATTCCTGCAGCTTCTCACACTTTTCAGCGCGGGTGAGACCATAGACAACCTGATGCGCCTTCACCTTCAGCAATCCGTCCAAAACCTGCTGATTTTTTGCCGATGATCGTCGCTTTTGGGCCTTGTCCAGCGACCCCCAGAACCCTTGTAAGCAACGCACCACCAACTGCAACCGACAACACAGGGCAATGTTAGAGCCGATCAACTTACTGTCCATTCGGATGTGCTGACCTAATACACCAAAGGCGTTGGCCTGCGTCTGTGTCAAGCTGGAAAAGGTCTCTCCAATCAGATCTCGACCGGCTTCGAGTTGATCCGCATACAAGGCCTGCTTGAACAAATAATACGTGGACTCCGCAGGCACTTCATCGCATAGATTCATCAACCCCAATGCCCGCATCACCAGGATGTTGAACCGACAATGCTCGAATAGTTGGGCATCGCTCCACCCAAAGCCCTCCTTCAAGATCATCATCGACACCAGGTGACGAATCGGCGCATTGGGGCGGCCTTGGTTGGGATCAAACAACACCGAAAACACATCCTCTTCTATCTTTGACGTGACGTGCTGGTAAAACAGATTATGCCACGACTTCGGATCATTCAACTGGTCCTGCTTGCGCCTCTTGAAATGCGACTCGAAGCCCGAAAACAGATCCGGTTGGCTGCATGACGCGCTTCTCTTATACATTGATTCTATACCCTCGCTTTTTCCTTTATACGTCCGCAACTTTGAAACCTCTTCTCACCTTGAAATTTAGTACTTTTTCCTCAATAAGTAAACTCGACTTTTCGGAGTGGACTCAACGTTGTATGAGCGACGTATTGGGGCTTTGGGAGAACAGCTCGGAGTCGAATTTACAGCTCGAGAGATGTCAGACATTTCGGAAAGGAGTGTAGACTCTTGGTCACGGCACACCTTTCCTGATCCTAAAGCCCAAAGCCTACTGAATGATGTGAGAGGCTCGCATCGAATGGCCCTAATCACGAATTTCGATCATCCACCCCATGTGCATTGTCGCCTACGGGAACTGGGACTCACGCAGTATTTCGATGCTGTTGTAGTATCGGGAGAGGTAGGTTCAAAAAAACCTGACTCAGGGATCTTCTCCCTGGCGCTGAACAAGATTGGAATGGTAGCCGAGGACGTTGCGTTCATTGGCGATTCTGTTGAGGACGACATCGTAGGTGCTAAAGCAATTGGAATGACTCCAATTCTGATTGATAGGAAAGGCAGGGGCACCGAGCCGGCCGCCCGGGATTTTGGCAGCGAAAATTCTGATATTGAGTCAGGTTTCAGCACAGCATGTATAGATGGCGTACAGATTATTTCGTCGTTAGGTGCGCTTCGAAACATACTCATATAGTTTGTCTTCACGTCGGATGACAGCGCGGTTTGCGCTGTTGCGCCTTGGCCTTCGGCAACCTCTCCCCAGGCTCGGGGTTCGCAAACCGGCGGACGTTAGCGGACATGGAGGATTGAAGGGGTTTTTGGTAGATGAAGTTCTGAGGGGCAACAGCAAAATCCCATCCCTACCAATTTGGATTTTGCTTGTCCATTTGAAATTCGGTACATTTCCCGGAGGATTTCATCCAAAAAATCCATATCGAAATGAGAACAGATGCCTGAAATTTCTCGGTTTTTCGGAATCATCATTCGCATGTTCGCCGAACCGAGAACACAGTGCTATCAGCCAAATTTTCATGCCTATTGTCACGATAACCTTGCCGTTTACGCTGTGGATCACCGCTGTCCAGGAACGAAGCCGATTTCGGACACGTGTGACCTTTTGTGTTTTTGTGCCTTTTGTGGCAAATGTTTTTTCGCGGCAAACTGGTAGAGCGGGACAATAGCCACAAAAAGCACAGAAGGCACAGAAGGACTACAAGCCAAAGGGTGGGTGAAGAAACGTCTGCAGTCCGTACGAAATATTGGCGTTTTTCGCAGCTATTCAGTCGTTCACGAAATAAGCTTTTTTGCCTTATGTCACTGTTGTCCAAGAACGAAGCAGATTTTGGACAGTTGTGGCTGTGGATGACATAGAACTGATCGCAGGGGCATTGCAGCGCCGTCAGCGACGATTCGTCGAAGCCTGGGCGGAGTTGCATCAGGAGGAGCCACTTGAAGATTGGGGTCGGCTCCAATCCGGGTATCCTCCCTTGCCGATCGATCCGCTTCATTAGGGGAGGATAGAATGAGTCATCCAATCTATCGAGTCGTTTCATTTGAGATTGTTGGGCCCCGTCGGATCAGTGTCAGATTCAACGATGAAACGACTCAGGTTATCGATTTTCGACCAGTTCTTGTGGGCGAGTTGTTCGGACCTCTGATGGATGAAGTGCTTTTTAATCAGGTGCGTATCGATTCTGAAGTGCATGCACTCGTCTGGCCGAATGGTGCTGACTTTGATCCTTCCACGCTCCACGATTGGCCAGTTCATGAGGAAGAATTGTGGACAATGGCCAGGCGTTGGTCAGAAGTACTGGCAGGAAATGAATGAAAAAATCAGGGGGCGATCATTGCCTCTTGAACTCTACGATGATCCGGCAGACCTCCACATCGGTTAACACGGCGCCTCCGGCTTCGGGGGTGCCGAGAATTTTATCGGACATGTGAGGCAAGGGTTTCTCTAACCCCCACTCCAATGAAAACCCGTCAAAGAGCCTACGCCTATATCACGAGGGGGAGCCGCCTGCTCCTCTTCACCCAACCCGGTGCGCCGGAGGCCGGCATTCAAGTTCCCGCGGGAACGATTGAGCCCGGAGAGAATCCTCAGGATGCGGCGATGCGAGAAGCAGAAGAGGAGACGGGATTAACGGGGCTCAGGTATGTACGGTTCCTCGCCCGGGATACTCGCGACATGCGGGATTGCGGGAGTGATGAACTGCAGTGCCGCTGGTTCTTTCATTTGTCTGTGGACGGGCCCATAGAAGAAACCTGGCGCCATGGAGAACATTCGGAGGACGGAACTCTCATCCATCCATTCGATTTCTATTGGGCCAATGTCCGGGCACTTCCCAGGCTCGTTGCCAATTACGACGACAAGATTGACCTACTTGTAGAGTCATTGGACGCTCGCAAGTAGAGCACACGTCCGATAACCGGTCGGTTCGCGCTGCGGCGCCGTTCGGGCGCTTTGGCCTTCGGTAATCGTCTTGCGGTTCAGGGGTACCGAAACGTCTCCTGCCTTGCACCGCCTTTGACCGGCCTGTCGGGAGTCGGAAGGGCTTGAAGAAGTGACCGATCGAAACACCTATGATGACTTCGCCGAGCAGTATTCGGCGATGGTCTCAGATGTGGACGTTGGCAGCGATCCTGTACTATCTGTATTCCTGGACATCGTCGGTGACGTTCAGGGACTTCGCTGCCTGGATGCGGGATGCGGCGACGGCTTGGTCGCGAGACTCCTGGCAGGTCGCGGAGCGGAAGTCTGTGCGATTGACATCAGTGCGCCGCTTGTCGAACTGGGAAGAGCGAAAGATCCTGATCATTCTATCGACTACAGGGTCCATGACCTCAGCAGACCGCTGCCAGACCTGGAGAAATCCTTCGACCTCGTCGCCTCTCACCTCGTGTTGAATGACGTCCCCGACTATGCAGGATTCGTCCGCACACTCTCTGCTGTGTGCCGCGGCGGTGGGAGGGCGATTTTTTCCATCAACAATCCCTACTCGGCGGTCCTGAGAGAGAAGGCCACTCGTTACTTCGCCACAGGTGAGTCAGTGATCTATCAGGGTTTGGCGCGGAAGGGAGTCGAGGTATATTATTATCACCGAACGATGGAGGAATACATCGACGTGTTCGGGAAGAATGGCTTTCTTCTGAGATCCTTGAAAGACATTAACCCCGACCCCAATGCCCTGAATCGAGATCGCGGGAATTCGATTCCATTCCTGATGGTCCTCGAATTCGTGAAGCCTGTGGGTTGACCCCTTCGTCCTCACAGGCTCCAAATCCGTTAAGCGTACACGGCAGGTAACACCAGCACCCACGGCTACGGGGCTTTCGCCTCGATGCGCAAACGCCTACACGGCCTGCGGGTGCCTAGGATGTTACCTGATATCGATTCCAAATATATCGTGAGGGACACATGCAACTCATCACAAAAATCGTTGGGTTCGCAGTAAAGATCTTGGTCATTGCATTCTTGTGCATCTGGTTGCCTATCATTCTATGGCGCAATTCTCCGTCAATGGAATCGTCCGTAAAGATTATTGGATTGCTGATTTCGTGGCCTGCAGTTGCTGCCTTGATCTCCATATTCGTGCTTACTCGCTTCAAGGAAGCAATTGACGTGTTTCTGCGAAGCATAAGGAGCGTTTCTTTTCCCGGCGGCAACCTACAAACGCAAACCGCTGGACCTGCAAATTCCGAGCTTGCAGGCGGTGCACCGGAAGGAGGCATCAGTCTGACCAGTGAACAACAGAGGCAAATTAGGAAACATATCGAAGATCTCCAGCAAAGTGTCGCCACTTCCTCAGCGCAGCGGGTTGATCTTCAAAGGCAACTCAGTGATGCACAATATCTCACTTACATGTGGAAGTTTTCCTATTTGAACCTGTTCTATGTCCCAATAACGAAGCAGATCCTACTTTGGCTTTCGACAAATCATAGCCAATCAGTACAAAATTTCCATCTCATTTGGCAACAACAGATTCCAGCAAAGGAACAACGTGACGCTGTTTTGGGTGTGCTAATTCAGTTCAATATGCTGGAGGACCAAGATTCAATACTTTCTGTAACCCAAGAAGGTCAATTTTTCCTTCAGTACCTTGGTCTTAAGCCAAGTATGTCTTAGGCACAGTAGTTCGATGTCTTCTAGAATTCAGACAACGCATTTTCTGCGGCGCTGCGCCTCGGCAGTCTGCAAAACATCGGCAAGTTCGCAATTCGAAAACCGAAGACGGTAGATGAAAAAGAAAAAAACAGATCTGGATCTTTGCATAACAATCCCAAATTCCGAGAAATGTACTGTGTCTTGATCACAAATCAGTTCAATTCACGCGAGGATGAGTTTTGTTATGTCAATAGCGAAGTCAATACGAGACCGGTTACTCGTAGAAGCGCGTCATAGGTGCACAATCTGCGCAGAGAAATGCTTTGAGATTCACCATATAGTTGAACGAGCGGAGGGCGGTTCGGATGAGCCTGAGAATCTCATTGTCCTCTGTCCAAATTGCCATCAACACCGCTATCATCGCCATAAGGAATTCACGCCAGATCAGATCAGGCTATATAAGGAACAATTGAAGGAGAGCAACGAGATCGAAAAAAGAGTTCTTCAAAATCTGGATGAGATTCGAAATTCGCTGCCAGACGTAGGGCCAGATGTCGTCGAATCCAAGCTTAGAGATGAGCTACACGAAGCATGTCAGTTGATTTCCAGTTCGCGTTTGCCTGTCGCTCACGGATCCATCCAAGAGGCTTCTGAATGGCTCGCTGAGAGGGATCTGATTAGGAAAAGTGCCCGAAAAGCGATCGAGATTGAGTGGGATGCACGTAAGCAAAGAGAGAAATCTAAGTTCCCAGAAATCTCAATCCAATCAGTCGATGACAACGCTTTCAGAAAAGCCCCAGACTTCCCAGCAGCATATTACCTAGAATTCGTCCTGAGCCATTCACCAAATGACGATTGGGTCCAAGTCTTTGACAATGAATACCGCAATTCGTACTACTCCATGAAGCGAAGCACTACGGTGAATCTTGATCGACTCGTCATGATTGTCGCCGATTCAGACAACTTTCAGAATCATACTGACTTCGCCAAAGGCCTTGTACAGAAAACAAACGAAAGAATCCAAACTCTCGTTTTTGATCTCATTAATCAATCTTGTGAACGAGGGAAGAGGGAAGCGCTCAAACAGTTCGATACCATCCAATCAATGAAGTTAAGAACAAAGAACATTAGGCTGTAGGATAGCACTAAATCAAGAGTGGATGTCGATTCGAACCCAGAATCGCAAGACGCCACTCTAACGGTAGGGGTCCGCGACTATGAGCAAGTCTATTCCCGATATTGTTCCAGATCCAGAACTCCTGCTATCGATGGAACCGGAGGAAGTTGGCGGCGTTATCCTCGAACATCTGAACTCGCTAGATCCTAGGGAAACCGAAGGGTTGAGTCGCTACAATTTCAGCCTCGCGCACTGGATCGAGGAATACTCTCCAGGATGCAACGACGATGAGATTAAGAAAGTCCTGATGGAAGGATGGGTCTGGCTGGAACGTGAGGGACTGTTGGCGCCTAAACCCGGCAGTGAGGAAGGCTGGTTCTTCGTTACACGCCGCGGTAAGAGCTTCAAGAGTCACGCGGACTATACGGCTTACAGACGTACTGACTTACTTCCGAGAAGGATGTTGCATCCGAATGTTGCGCAGGCTTCGATGCCTTCCTTCAGACGAGGCGTGTACGACACGGCCGTCTTTAATGCCTTTAAAGAGGTTGAGATCGCTGTACGCAAGCGCGGTGGGTATTCAGAGAATGATATTGGGACAAAACTGATGCGCAATGCGTTCCACCACACGTCTGGACGACTACGCGATGTAAAACTACAAAACCCAGAACGTGAAGCCCTTTCAAGCTTGTTTGCTGGAGCCATTGGCTTATACAAGAATCCGCATAGCCATCGAAACGTCTTCTTAGGCGCTGAGGAAGCGGCTGAGATGGTTATTCTTGCAAGCCATCTGCTAAAGATAGTCGAATCCAGAAGCGCGCCCGAAGAATCAGATGAAGAACCCGATGACTGCCCCTAAGCCACTCCTGACCTACCAGGAATTCGTCAACTATGATGTTTCGCTCCCAATCGCGCAGGCGATTTGTTCAAAAGCCGGTCTCCCAAAACCGACCTCGATCCGTCGGCTGAGGCGAGGTGAAGTGAACGCCATCTTCTTGCTGGAGTTGCCCGGTCGTGACTTGCTGATTTTGAAGATTTGGGTCAGATGCTCGGACGACGACGTGATGCGAAGGGAAGAAGGGGTTGTCAGATGGGTCCAACGTGAATCTACGGTGCCGACGCCACCCTGGGTCTACGTCTCATCGGGTGACGCCATTGTCCCGTATCCTCATGCTCTGATTGAGTACGTGGCTGGCGTCGATGGGGACCGGGTTTGGAGCGAGATAGACGTCGAAGACAAGGAGAAGATTCTTATTCAATGCGCGAGTCATTTGCGTGCCCTTCACTCCATTCCTCTGGGGCCGTATACCGCCGCCATTCTCGGCGACCCGATGAGCGGAAACGAGTGGCGGAAGTCGGAGGAGAACAGATTCGAACGGGCTATCGGGCTTCTCCGGAAGCAAGGCTGGCTGGGGAATGACACCCTCGATCGCTGCGTTGCGCTCTGGACCGACCTGGCCGATTCTCTCGGAGCCGCGGAAGTTGATGCCCTTGTCCATCATGACTTTCAGTTGCATAATCTTCGTGTAGATCCGGAAACCTTGAATCTGGTGGCGGTTCTCGATTTCGGAAAAGCCAAAATTGCTCCGGCATTTACCGACTCCAGGGATCTTTATCTTAGCGTATTCCTCACGACACCAGAAATATCTGAATGTTTCTGGCGGGCTTATGGAATGTTGAGTGTGGAGCAAGAGTTGGTTCTAAAACTCCACTCCCTGGCAAGGGTGTTGGACATCCTCGCCGCATACCAGGGTCCGGCGCCAGGCGGCTGGGACCGAAGAACAGTTGTGAAGCTTCTCGAATAGAAGTCTGCGTGCGAACGACCGCCACAACGACGGACTGCGGCTTCGGCCGCTTCAGGAAGCCTGGTTGTTATATGTAAAATGCGAAATGGTATGAATTGCCGACAGGGGTTGACCATGGACGTTAAGGCCTATCTGATAGAACTTAAGGAAGACTCGCGCGACCGGGTGTCGGAGTGGACAAGCGGTATCAACCGTCGAAGAGATGAAGCGCTATCCACATTGCGCACCGAAGGGGTAAAGGTCGAGTCCTGGTTTCTTCTTTCCCTGAATGGCGAGGACTACCTGCTATCCTACATGCGATCAGAGGATATCGAACGTGCACAGCAGGTAGCAAAAGAGTCATTGTTCGGAATAGATGCATATCACCAGAATTTCAAGAGGGACACATGGGTCCGAGGGTCGGTGACAGAGTTGCAGCTTCTGGTGGATCTCTCACAGCAGATGGATGGAAACTAAAGGCGCCTGAGTATTTCTCATTACGTACCTGTTTGTGTCAACACCGATTTTGTTTTTGACAGAACCACCGGTTTAGATTTGGACGCAATAGACTCTGATGGGTCACCCCCGCAACCGCCGTTCACACGAGGAGAGCATAGTGATGAACCATGAATTCAGCGTTCGTGCAGTACAGTGCGATCACCGGGCCTCCGACGAAGAGGTCTACCAAAACCTGGTACGGGCGACCGCCCCCCTGGCGCGCTCCTGGGAGAAGCTGCGAAAGGCGGGCCGAATCGCTCTCAAGTTCAACATGGGGCATACGGACGTGGCACATTTCGAGGGACGTCGTCGAGAGCTTGTCGACGATGCTGTTTGCCGCGCCGTCCTTCGGCTCCTGCGCGAGCGGACCTCAGCGGCTCTTGTCGCCGCCGACACGTTCTGCCGGGACGCGTCCGGGGCTGTAACGGACTACTTCAACTACCGTCCGCTGCTCGAGGAATTCGACGTCGAGTACGTGGAGTCAAATCTGCCCCCGTTCGCCGAGTATGACGTGCCGGGAGGCGGTTGCATGTTTCAGCGCTACACGCTCAGCCGGTGCTTCAGCGAAGCGGACGAGGTCGTTTCCGTCGCCAAGATGAAGAACCACCTCTTCATGGGAGTCACACTTTGTACCAAGAACCTGTTCGGCCTCACGCCTACGATCCCGCCGGAGGGTCGGGTGCGCACCTATTTCCACCACGCAATCCGGCTGTCCTACGTGCTGCCCGATCTGGCGCGCATTACCAACCCGTGTCTCAATATCGTCGACGCCACGACCGGTCAATGGGGACGTGAGTGGGGCGGCGAGGGCCGCGTGTGCAACACCCTTATCGCGGGCGACCAGATCATAGCCACCGATGCCGTCGGCGCCAGCCTGATGGGGCACGATCCCGCGTCCGATTGGCCTGCGCCACCATTCCGACGCGACCGCAACCATCTCCTCGTCGCCGCGCAGAGCGGATTCGGAACCGTCAATCTCGACGAAATTGACTTCAAGAGTGAAGTCGGGGGTCCATTGAACGAATTTGACTCTGACGAGGAAGATCCGCCTGAAATCATGGCCACGGTAAGGGAAACGGCTTGTGAGCAGGGACTCTTCTATCGCGATCGCATGCAAGCGATGATCGAGGAACACCGGGGGAACTTTGTGTATCTGCAGGATGGCGAGGTTAAGTGGAGCGGTGAGGATCCGGCACATATCAAGAGCCACCGTGAGTTTACCGGCAGGAAGCCGGGCAGCGCGTTGTTCCTCAAGAAGGTCGATCCCGAGGAGCGCGAAGGCGAGCGCTTTGAAGCTTATGAGGAATGCCTCGAGCGCCTGCGCGCCTGAGTCTGCCGCGACCATTTCCTGTCAAACTGTTTGTTCAGACGGCAAATTGCTGCAGGCCGCATTCTACCTGGTTCTCGCGGCGGATATGCTTCACGGGTCCCAAAACGGCGGATGACAGATTGACCCCGACAGATCCGCTTCCGCAAAGTTGATCGTTATGCGTCAGTACAACCAGGGGACAGGGAATCCGAAAGATGAAGACTTTGGCAAACAGAGTAGCCGTGGTGACTGGAGCAAGCCGCGGTGGGGGGAAGGGCATTGCCACCGCGCTTGGCGAGGCCGGCGCGATTGTATATGTGACGGGACGCAGCATCCGCGGGAACCAGACTAAGGACATCCCGGGCGAAACCATAGAAGACACGGCCGAAACGGTGACTCAACGGGGCGGCGAGGGGATTCCTGTCCGGGTAGATCACACGAAAGATGAGCAGGTTGAAGGACTCTTCAGTCAAGTAAAGAAAGAACAAGGTCGGCTGGATGTGCTCGTGAACAACGCCTGGGGCGGCTACGAGATGGGCGATGGATTCTGGGGGCGAAAACGATTCTGGGAACTACCAATGAGGCAGTGGGAACTCATGTACGGAGCCGGGTTGAGATCCCATATGACGGCTGCACGGGGCGCAATTTCGATCATGCTGGAGCAGGGACACGGTTTGATTGTCAACACCACCAGTGGGATCAATCCGGACAGCAAGTTCCACCCAAATCTGTTCTATGATACGTTCAAGTCCGCGATATATAGAATGACGCATGGAATGGCAGAGGAATGCCGAGAAAACGGGATAGCAGTTGTCCTGCTGTCGCTTGGCGACGAACACCAATACATGCGAACATGGGAACCCGATGAGAACACCAAACCTGAGGACCTGGAGAAGACGTTTACACCGTTATACTCGGGCAGGGCAATCGCAGCTTTGGCTGGGGACGCGGAGGTGATGAGCAAGGTCGACGTGAAACCATATCTGGAGGTCCCCGACTTGGCCCGAGAGTACGGATTTAGAGACGTCGATGGTCGACAGCCCTGACCATTCGCTTCGTGAAAGTCGCATCAACGCATGACCGATACATAAGAGGCTTCCACAATGCCGATCAAGCTCAGAACCGCCATTCCCGACGACCTTCATCTCCTGGCGCAGATGAACGATCGGCTGGTTGAAGACCAAGGTAGCGAGAATCCATTTTCAGTTTCCGATCTGGAGGATCGCTTCAAGGCGTGGCTGAAGTCTGGCGAATGGCAGATTGACGTGTTTCTGGAATCGAACAGCATTGCTGGCTACGCGGTGTATAAGCAAAGATCTGATTACTACGACGAAGACCAGACAGTTGTTTATCTTCGTCAATTCTACATAGAGAGACATCACCGAGGGCGAGGTCTTGGAACAATGGCCTTCGCGATGCTTGCGCGAGAGCGTTTTCCGGAAGGTTTTGAAATGGCGCTCGACGTCGTTTCAACGAACCCGCGGGGCCAGTCTTTCTGGTCAAAACTTGGGTTTACTCCGTACTTCACGGAGTTGAAGCTTAAGCCCAACTACCCCAACGCTGGGACCGCAACATGAAATGTCCTCTTGGGCGGCGTCGTTTGCGGGCCGTGGTCTGAGACCAACTCACCTACGCCATGCTTTGGCGGGTACTTAACCGGCGGATATGTTATGCTAGCCCGATTAATTCATGAATCGTCAGATAGAGCATTTTAAGGAAGCAGAAAGAGCTTCCGAGTGAGACAAGAAACGAAAGCGCATGGGCTGTGACGGATTTGGCGTGTTCAAGCCGTTTGGGCGGCGCCTGCTTTGCCTCGTGACGTCAGGTTGACCTCGATGCCCGTGTCAAGCGCACAGACTTCTCCATGACCTTTGGTGGTGGTCGATGCAAATGTGAAGGCGGGGTCAGCACGTCGATGGGTTATGGAACACCCGTTGCCAGATTATAGAGGATCTTGCCATAAAGGTGTTTGAGTGGAAACGCCGTTGGCAGATGGAACTTGATTTTAGTTTTCAACTCACAAACGCGCCCGGCGACTTTCAAGAGACGATTTTGCAGGGTATTGAACTGTGCGTTGGTCCACTTCGTGCCGCGCAATCCGATTGCAGCCAGGCTGTGCATCAGGACATAGGCGGCGCTGTGGAGAAAGAGACGGAAGTGATTGGCCTGGAAGGTGTGACAAGAGGTGCGATCGGAATGGAGAAAGGTCTTGTGATTTTTGATGAAGTTTTCCATCCTGCCGCGTGTGCAATAGGCGGTTTTGTAGATGAATGACGGTTGGGCGCGCTTCAGGTTGGTGACCACGAATCGGATATTGACACCTTGCGGTGTCACTTCCGCCTTGCAGACGATGCGTTGTGGACACGCCCAGGTGCCGGCCTGATAGGCCCAACAGCGATAAAGGCGCACGGTTTCTCCGGAATCGGCATACCGCGTTTTGGCCTGGTCTATCAAGGACTGTGCCTTCCGCAGGAGTTTGGCGTTGCCGTTCTGTCCGAGGACAAAATACACATCTTCTTCCTCACACAACACGTGCACTTCCGGACACGAAAAATGCGCATCGCCACGTAACAGGATCTCCACGTCGGGCCAGGCTTTACGCAGGTAGGCGATCACCCGTTTGAGGATGGTGACGAGGGCAAGTACTATTATTAGTTGAAATAGCAGAGGCGTTCAATCAGCGGCGAAAGCGTTTTGCGTGTCATGATCGAGCGCGAGATGATTGCGTAGGGCAAGTCTGAGTACGGGAAGAAAGCGGTATCCTTTGATCCTCCGCAATCGGGGCTCGATATCCAACAGCGCGGCTGCCAACCACCGATATCGCTGATCGGAGTTGTTCCATCGTTTCACATTACGGGTGCGCTGTGCGATCATGGCGTTGAGGGATTCGATGCAGTTGGTGGTGCGAAACGATTGCTTGAGTTGTGGCATCAGTCCCAGGCGATGGAGGGTGAGGGTTTCTTCGAGCCCTTCCTCCAGGCTGTTGAGGGCCGATGCATTCATCAGGGTCAGGGAGGGCTTGAGGGCATACAGCGCGGCTTTGGCTTCTTTGTAGGTGTCCATGTCGTAGGCACTTTGAAGCGCTTTCTTGACCTCACTCTGCTGTGTCTTGGGCAAATAGGCGATCACGTTCTCCCGTTTGTGCCACTGACAGCGTTGAATGGCGACATAACCGGAAAGGGCTTTTGTGAGGGCACTATACAAGCCCTTTGAGCCGTCGATGAGGCAAAGCAGCCCTTGGTGATACTGCAATCCGCGATCGATGAGCGAATCGACAAACTGGCGGCACACGCGCTCATTTTCGCTGGCGGCCTGCACGAACCCCAGCGGGATCTTGTGCCCGTCGATGGTCACGCCAAGGGCGATGATCATTTCCTGATCGGCAAAGGTCTTGCCATCCATAAACAGCCCCACCAGGTCATAGCCCGAAAGAAACCGTTCTTGAAACTGTCTCAGCTTGGCCGCCGATGCCCTGATGAACCGCCTCGAGACACTCGATGAAGACAAGCCAAACGCCTCGGGTATCGCCTCTGCGCAACTGGCGTAAGAACGCGTCGCAATGCCGCTGACCACGCGCAGCAGCAACCCTCCGTCCATGTTTCTGGGTCGCTGCAAGTGGTGATATACCTCCAGAGGAACTTCCTCATTGGCTTCCACGTCACGCACCCTGGGCACCGTAATGGGCACTTTTTGATCCGACAGATACACCGATCCCGGTTGAGCGCCCCACCGACGATTCGGGGTCTTGCCCGCTTTACGACTGTGTTTCTTGCCCGTCAACCCGGCAACCTCTTGCTGCAAGATTTCTGCCACAGCGTCCAGACCAAGCGGGATCAGCGCTTGGATCAATGCCACACGGACGTCAACATCCTCCAGGGCTTCTCCCAGGAAGGCGCCAGACGTCACCCCGGCATCCCTATTCGACTTGACTTCACGGAGGTTCGACGGTACTTTTTTCATCACAGGCTCCTTTGGTTGAGGATACGGTCTTCTTCGTCGAGACTGCCGTATCCAATTTACATCGGAGCCTCTTCTATTTCAACTAAGATAGGCACAATCCCGGTGACGATCTCTTTACCCGCAGGCCGCCTGCCAGGACGCAAGACCGTCGTGATCAACTTGCCGGTTTGGCCTTCATAGATATGCAGGGGCTGGTAGCAATAGCCATTGAAATACGCATTGAACAACGACAACTGTTGAGACCCATGCACCTTGTCTTCGGTGTCATCGATGTCCAACAGAATGGCTTCCGGCGGTTCCTCATACGAGGCGACAAACACATCCGCAAAGGCCTTGGCGATCCGATACAAATCGGTTCTGCTGATGCGGTTCTCGAACCGACTCATCGTGGGCTGACTGGCCAGGTCCGCGCCAGACAACGGCAACCGATCACAGGCCGCCTTGAAGCCGGGGTCCTCGCGTAACGTCTTGCAATCATTCGCATCCTCATACCCACAGGCCATCTGAAAGACACGTTGTTTGATCAGGTCCATCATCGAATGATGTACGTAACTTTGATGTCGATGATCGGTGAGCGCCGCAACCATCCGATGCAAAATGCCGACATTGGCCTCGACCTCACGAAGCAGCATCACCCCGACGTCGGTCGTCAGCACGCCCCCGTCGAACGTGGCTTCTACCTGCCTACCAGAAAGACTTGCGAAAGACAACCTGTGATGTTTATCTTGAACTCCCACGGTAGTTTCCTCCTGTTTCATTGTTATTAGGTTATTTGCGTAACCATAATATAATACAATGACTTGGGTATGGAAACTACCTTTTTTGTGAATTATTCAGGCTAAATGCACCGCAGATCCCACTTAAATTCTAGGATTCAACCTTGATGGCTATAATTAGACCAAGACTGAACGACTACCACGACCTCCCGATCACGCAGGAGGAGGTCGATTTCGCGATACCGTTCCTAAATGAGGACATCCCACTATTCATCGATCCTTTCCTTTTGTGGAAGTCACCGTCGTTGCAAGACAATTCATTGCACACGGCAATCGTAAATAGCTTCAATTATCTTGGGTTGATGTATAAAAGGGGTGACGTCGACAAGGCAGTCGCACTGCTAATTTCAGCATCGGAGTGCAATGAGGTTGGCTTGGGATCGTCTCGCATAAGGAAGGGTCACCGAATGGGTCCGGATCTGGCGCTGGAAATCCTCCGCCTTTTTGATTCCGTTCCCCAGATAAGGGAATGCGGCTTTCTGCACTTTGAGGAAATTCAGCTTTTGGTGGAGAACGTCTCCAAGGACCGCGTCAGCGACATAGCGAGTACGTTCCTGAAATCATTTCTAATTGACTATACGATCCAGTCTTGTGAACAATACGGCATTCCAGTCGAAGGGTGCAGCCAACGCGTGTACGATTACAAAAGTAATGTTCTGAAGGAAGAGACAACAAATCTCCCATTGAACCCTGAAACGAGGGATCCCATCATCCTTGTGCCTAGGCGTTGGCTGAGGTACAGTCCTTGGATTCAATATGATGATTACTTCAGGGGATACTTTCTTAAACAAGTCGACAAGAATGCATCCAGCACAGACCGCGTCTCCGTTCTCACCTACAATCGGACACACTACGATGTGTTACAGGCGTACGTTGCCAGCAAGGAGCGCACGCAAGCTGATTGTCGGAACGACCCGCTCTTCACGCCCATCCCAGTCGTTTCTGCGAAGAGGAGACTGTCGAAACTCGCTAAGCTCCCGATCGGTTTAGAGGGAAAAGCAGATCGACTATTCGAGGACATAAGCAGCCAACTTCTGTCGTCATTGTTTTACCCACACCTTGACTTCGCGGAACTGCAAAGCCGTACACATAGCGGAGTGTTGATCCGCGATCTAATCTTCTATAACAACAGATGTACGGATTTCCTCGCGGAAATTTACGACGCTTACGACTGCCGGCAGATAGTCGTCGAAATGAAGAACGTCCAAAGCGTTAAGCGTGAACACATAAACCAGCTTAATCGCTACATGATCGATGGATTCGGCCGCTTCGGCGTAATATTGGCCAGGAACAAACCAAGTAGGAACATCTTGCGGAATACAATTGATCTGTGGGCTGGCCAGCGCCGCTGCATACTTATTCTTGATGATTCTGACCTTTGTATGATGGTCGAAGTTTTCGAAAGCAAGCAAAGAAACCCGATCGAGGTCCTCAAGAAGAAATACGTTGAATTCAGTAGGATGTGTCCCGGCTAAGCTTGGTTTGACGCAGGGGGACAAACCATCCCGGCGGCACTGACAAGGAGGCTCAGTCATGGCTAAGAGGGCAAGCAAGAAGTCTAAAGAACTACCGTCTGAGAACGAGGTAAAGATTTACGAACTGCTGGTACCTCTTCTCGGGAAAATCCGCACTGAACTCAAGGAGCTCTCCAAGAAGAAGCAGGATGGAAATCTGAACGCGTTGAAAGTAAAGATGGTTAACCGAGTACTCACACGGATTAGGGACCTTCTCAAGGATGAGGCAACCGCTGAGTTCCTCGACCTTCTCGATGATGAGACACTACCGTCAAATAGCGATGCGGTCCTTATCATATCACAGTATGATGCAGCTCTCGATGTATTCAAGGGCAAGTATTTTGGCAGCGACGGGCATGAATTTGAGCACAGATGGTTTACTCAAGAGCGACCTGGACCCGGATAGTTTTCATCATACCACGGGCTATTTTCTCTCAGTTCACGCCTTTGTCACCTCACTAAAGCCCGTTTGCCGGCGACGTTGCGGTAGTCCCGATCTCGACTGCCGCAGTTCGCTGGACCCGTTCGCAAACTGGTAGGACGTTATACAAAACCGGCGAATATCCATCCCTCGCCATCCTGGATATTCCAACGTACGTCGGACCGCGTGTCCAACATTGACGATATCAGGCTATAATTGTGAACAATCCCTGGCTGAATGTTCCAGTTGCTGACTACAAGATTCACATGGAACATGAAACGGTCCGGCAGGGCGAGATGATCCGGAAACATCTTGAGGATTGCCTGGTACGGTTTGCCCCGAAATCGCTTCTGTATCTGGGTGCGGGTCTAGGTAATGGGCTGGAGACCGCTCGTGCGTCGCACCTAAGCGATATTCTGGCTGTGGACGTCAATCCCGAGTATCTGGCATACCTTCGAAAACGCTTTGAGATGCTTAAAGCATTGCGAACAGCACAATGCAGTTTTCCGGAAGGCTTCAGTGAAGCAGGCCGTTTCGATCTGGCTTATGGCGCCTTATTTTTCGAATACGTGGACCTGGAGACAACCCTGGCAACAATTGCCGCGCATCTCGCTCCGAACGGGCACCTGGTCGCGCTCCTGCAGCAACAATCCGAACAGGGAAAGATGACGAGTTCAGGGGTGACTTCTCTTGAGGCGGTCCTGCCGATCATGTCGCTTCACACGCCAGGTGTTTTCAGGGAAATCGCAGAGCACGCCGGCGGGTTCAGGCACGTTTCCACGGCGCATATTGTGAGCCGGCGCGGGAAGCCGTTCTGTGAAATTACTCTTCAAAGGGCCTGGTAGCATATCGGAATTCGTCTGATTCTTGCGTCCTGAACCGCTCCAGGTTGGCACAGCGCACAATACACAATTGCTGGCTCCGGACCATTTGGGCCTCCGACCTAACCTGCCTGTGCCAGGTTCGCAGCCCGCGGGAAAGTTGGACGACAGCACATAATTATCGATTCGAATTGCAATGACTACCCTGCACTTGCTTTGCGGATTCATTGGAGCGGGCAAAACCCTTTGCGAAATCGTTGGAGCAAGTTCATTCCGCCGTACTTTTCAGCCATGACGAATGGATGGTCAAACTGTATGGCCGAAATCCGCCCAGCGAACGTTTTCAAACATACTATCACAGAGTCGAGGATTTAGTCTGGCAATTCGCGTCTCGTCTTCTCACCCTGGGACAGGATGTGGTTCTCGATCATGGTTTTTGGCGCCGCGCTGACCGCGATCTCGCCAGGCGCAAAGCTCAGGAAATCGGGGTTCAATCGAAGCTCTATTTTCTGCGTTGCTCGGTGGACGTTATGCGCCATCGAGTACTCACCCGCACGGAGATGTCGCAAGATTCCCTTTATATTAACGAACGAGCTTTTGAGAACCTCCGAGCGCAGTTTGAAGCGCCTATGGACGACGAAGAGTACGTGTCGATCAAGACTGACTGAAACCCATTGATCGGTCTCCAGTGACTAACGTCAACTAATTTTTAGTTCAACGACAATTAAAATTTCCGTTCGCGAACCGGAGAAAGTTAACTGCAATGCATATTCTTCCCTGACTAGGGTGGCATACAGCGTGGCCAACACAAATCTGCCGGTGATCACACGAAGCAGCTTGGTATCCGACTTGTCGAAACTGGGGCTTGCCTCTGGCGACACGGTGATGCTGCATGCCTCCGTCAAGGCGGTCGGCTGGATCGTCGGGGGGCCTAACGTGGTGCTACGGTCGATCCTTGACGTGCTCGGTTCAACTGGGACTTTGATGATGTACATTAAGTGTGAGGAACCGTTGAACGAAATCGATGATTGGCCGGAGGACTGGCAGAAAGCCTATCTGGCAGAGTGCCCGCCGTTTGACCCGTACCGGACTCGCGCCAATCGTCGGTGGAGTATCCTTACAGAGTACCTTCGCACATGGCCCGGGGTGCATTGCAGCAACCATCCCGAGGCAAGAGTGGCGGCAGTTGGCGCGAGGGCGGAATGGCTAACGTCAGATCATCCGCTTCAGTTTGGTTACGGCGTAGATTCCCCCCTCGAGAAGCTGTGCGACGTTGGGGGGAAAGTACTTCTGCTCGGACCGCTGTTCGACAGCCTGACCATTCTTCACTACGCAGAGCATATCGCTGACGTGCCCAACAAGAGAACTGAGCGCTATCGATGGCCGGTCTTGCGCGACGGCAAGTGCGAATGGATAGCGTTCGAGCAGTTTGATACTTCAGGAGGAATCGCCGACTGGCCCGATGGCAGCTATTTCCAGTGCATCTCGAAAGCATATATGGCTCGTGGACGCTTCTCGGAGGGGCGGGTTGGAGCCGCAGATTCGTATCTGTTCGACGCGACGGATCTGGCCGATTTTGCGGTCGCATGGCTGGAAGAACACTTCGGTTAGCCGTGGTCACGCTGTGCACAGAGGCCAACAACGGGGGCGCAAACGGCCGCCCTTCGGAGCCATTGTTGTCGGCAACCCCGTGCCTCGCATGTGTTGCGAATTGCGACGATCAAATAGCCTTAAGGAACGAATTCGGGTTCGTTATCCGGAATCTCCGGGTAGGTGACAACGTGTCAAGATGTGAAGAAGAGCGAGTGCAATCGAACATTTAACAGGTGAGGTGATTTATGAGTCCCAAACTGAAGAACGTCCTGGCCGTCATCGTCGGTCTTGTTTTGGGCAGTATCGCAAATATGATTGTGGTCATGGCAGGGCCTGTAGTTATTCCAGCGCCGGATGGTGTCGACGTGACCAATATGGAATCCATCAGGTCGTCCATGCACCTGTTCGAGTTCAGGCATTTCATCTTCCCGTTCCTGGCCCATGCGCTGGGGACCCTTGTGGGCGCCTATCTGGCCGCCCTCATCGCCGCAAGCTGCAGGTTGGCATCAGCGATGGTGGTAGGCGGGCTCTTCATGATTGGCGGTATCGTCAACGTGTTCACGATAGGGGGACCTGTCCTGTTTACCGTCGTGGACCTGGTTGGCGCTTATATACCTATGGCGTGGATCGGTGCGAGATTATCTGGAAGGACGTAAAGAACAAGCTCTGTGCCTATACAAGGCTTGCGCCAGGAACCCGTAGCCTACGAAGCTAAACACAACCTATAAGGCAGGAGGTCGGGAGCGATGGCCCGTCAGATCATACATCCGGCAAGCGTACACTCGACGGCGGGGGTGGGTTACTCTCACGTGGCAAAGGCCGGCGACACCTTCTACATCGCCGGTCAGATCGCCCTGGATCCGGGCGGCAACCTGGTTGGGAAAGGCGATATCGAGGTGCAGACGCACCAGGTCTACGCGAATCTTCAGGCCATTCTCGAGGAACTCGGAGGGAGTCTGGAAGACATCGTCAAGTTGACCACTTATCTGACCGAACGCAGCCATCTGGAAGCCTTTCGGCGTGCCCGCAACCGCTTCTTCACGGACGCTTTTCCTCCCAACACACTGTTGTTCGTCAGCGGCCTCGCTCATCCCGATTACCTCGTTGAGATTGAAGCCGTAGCATTCCTTCCATCCTCGTAGAAGCCCGAAATTTGCTTGTGCGAGGCGCCCGAAGATCATGAAATTCATTAGCAGTCGAAGGGATTGGTGGATCGAAGATATGGGCACTTTAGCGATTGCTCCCTGGAAAGACGAAGATCTGGAGCCGGTGATGGATCTCTGGCAGCGGGTGTTTGCAGACCGGAAATATGATTTCCGGATGGATGAAGCGGGGTTTCGGCAGCGGGTTCTGGCACATGCGGATTTTGACCCCGGGGGGGCGCTAATTGCAAGGGTGGAAGGCAGGATTGTGGGGTTTGTTCTGGGTGTGGCGCCGAGGCCGGGAGAGACAGGCTACCTGAGCGTGTTGATGGTGGATTCGGATTTTCGGCAAAAGGGGGTTGGGGGTATGCTCCTGGATGCCGCGGAGGGATTTCTATCGGGTTGCGGAAAAACGGAGATGCGGATCGGTTACAAGGGCAATCCGATCCCATTTGCGACTGGCGTCGATGTGAAGACGCCGGCCTATACGTTTTTCCTGAATCGGGGATTCCGCAACAGCGGGTCGGTGAGTCTGTTTATGGAAACGACGTTTGCCGAGTTTGAACTTCGGGAGGAGATAGAAGGTTTTATTGAAAAGAACCGATCCCGAGGCATCCTGTTCGGGATGTGCGAAGCCGGACATCGGGATGCGCTGTGTGGGTTTATGGAGGCACTGTTCCCGGGCGGTTGGGAGGCTTCAGTAAAAGGATGTATGGATGGAGATCCGCCTTATCCCGTGCTGATCGCGACGGACGGGCCGGCGGTGGTGGGTTTTGCCGGGCCGATCCGGGTGGGCAAGGATGGAAGCGGCGGCTTTACCGGGATCGGGACACATCCGGACTACCGGCGGGGCAAGATCGGTACGGTGCTGTTCAATTTGATGTGTGCGGAGTTCAAGAAACGGGGTATGGTACGCAATACGCTCCATACGGGTCTGAACAATCCGGCTCAGGAGATCTATTTCGGCGCCGGATACAGGGTGCGGCACCTGGTGGACTATGGCCTGGTGAAACGGTTGGGGTAATCTGATTTCGGAAAGGGGCGTTTTTTTGGTTGAGACAATAGAGGATCGAAGCGTTATGGCTTCTGTGCCACGGCGCAGGCTGGCACGCTTCACACATTCCTGCCTTGTCAGCATTTTTGTTGCCCTGGCTGTCGCGGTCGTTGCGCTTGAGACGCTCAACGCGAACCCGATAGAGGAGAAGAAATTGGTATTCGAATCGAAGAGCGGGCATTTGCGCAAGGTTCTGGACATCGAAAGGACGAAAGTCTGGACCCGTATCATCAGCGCGTTTCACGACATGCTTCGGGCGCCGGGTCAAACGGAATGGTCGCCCGCGCGGCTTCAAGGCGTGCTGGGCAATGCCTTCAGTTTCGAAATGAAGAAAGGCGGCGGGGACGTCTGGCAGGAGGGGAACCTGGACTGGTGGCTGGTCTTCGAGACCCGCCCGGAAGAGGAACTGGGCTGCCGAATTCAGCGCTTTCAGACGCGCCAGGGGGATACGGACCCGGACGAAAGCAGGAAGATCAAGGCTGCCGCCTGGGACGCCGTTCGGGCAAGCATCGACCGCGGGATACCGGCGGCCGCGTGGGCCCCTATGTATCCAAAAGAGGACTCGGCCCGCGATTGGGGTCTCCTGGTGGGTTACGACAAGGCGGACGAATCCTACATCGTTCGCCGTCGCGGCGGGGAATTTGGCGTTCGCTACGACGCGATCGGAGACGTCGGCCCTCCCGAAGATTTTTGTGTGCTCGTCTACGATGGATCGGAGCAGGTGGACGTGCCGAGCACCCACGTCAAGGCGCTAAGGAACGCGGTCGCGTTTGCGAACGGGTCTCGATACGATACGGACAAAGCCCCAATCAAAGTGGCTGCTCGGGGCCTCGCCGCCTTCGAACTCTGGCGGGACGCCATCGAATCGGGAGCGAGTCCCGATCCCGGTCAGCGGCATCCGAGGAGCCACGGAATCGTTAAGGATACTCAAAGCCACGCAGGAGTACTGACGTCACTCCGCGGATACGCCGCTGCTTATCTGCGGGACCTCACCGATGTATTCCCGGTGGCCGCCTCCGAACTCGAATCAGCAGCCGGTCACTACGATCGCGTCGCCGAAGCGTCTGGTAAGCTCTATTCGGTCTGCGAGCGCTCGGTGCCTGCTGACGAATTTACCGATAATGCTCGCGCCGAGGTGAGCAGGCTCATCTCGACCGCGCTCCAGGCGGAACGAGACGCAATTGCCAGTGTCAAGGCGGCACTCGCGCTTATCGAAGCGACCGAGTAGGTACAATCGCATAGAAAGTGTTGGTATCTGCACGTGGCACGCCCGGCAACATGACCGCGCGGCGGAAACGTCAGCGTATATGTATAACGCCTATAGGTCGAATAAAGACCTGGGTTGGAATGATCGCGGAAAGAGCGCTGCGAGTGTACCAAGTTATGTCCGATTTCCGGAAACAACGTGAACGCCAATACTAATTGCAACGGTATTGAATAGTGGCTATCTTTGATGTGTTGTAAAGCATCTTTGGAGGGAATAGTCGATAGTCGGGGACAGCGAAATGAGCAATATCAAATTCAGGGTACTCATCGAGCAGGATGAAGACGGCATTTTTGTGGCCGAGGTTCCGGCTTTGCCAGGGTGTATCTCACAAGGGTCTACTCGAAAGGAAGCCCTGGCAAATGCGCAGGAAGCGATGGAGCTCTATATTGAGAGTCTGGAAGCCCATGGAGACCCGATTCCTCCCGCGATTACGGAAGAAATCATCGAGATTAAAATTTGAGTCCGCTCCCAGTTGTCTCTGGACGCGACGTTGTGAGGGCATTGGGACAGATCGGCTATGAGTCCGATCGTCAACGTGGAAGCCACATCGTATTGCGACTGAATCGAGAACCTTATCGCCGTATCGTAGTCCCCAATCATAGACAGGTAGCCAAAGCGGAACTCTTCGAGCGATTATTCGCGAGGCAGGTTTGACCGTGGAAGAATTCCGAGCCCTGATATGAACTGATATCTAACATCGTCTACGGCAAAATTGGTACGCCTATCAGGAAAAAAACACGAAACGGGGTGATGACCGCCCCGTTGTTTCTTTTGGCGATCTTTCGGGTTCGTACATCTTCCATTACATCCACTTGTGCAAATGTGAGCGGCTCAGGGTATGCGCTGCGGCCGAGCGCGGGGTTCGGAAATCGACGTAACGTCAGTAGTCCGAAATAGCGGCTGAATCAGGTGCAAAGACGATGGGTACGGCTCCGGACGACCACGAATGGGGAGATGAAGTCAAGCCGCGTTCAGGCCACAGCGGCCGCTTCGGTATCGACAGGATTTGAAAGGATGCACGACGCGAAGATTTGTACGCTGTAAAACGGCATCTGAAGCGGGAACCGTCGCTGCTGCTGGCCAAGAGCGGCGGGCACAACCGGACGTTTCTGTGGGAAGCAGCACGCGGCGACCGGGTTGACGTCGTGCGGTTTTTGTTGCAATCGGGAGCCGATCCAAATATCCCGGTGCGGACCCGGTCGGAAATACCGGTGCTGGCACAGGGGGGCGCCGACCGCGACCTGGTCAAGAACTGGGGTGAGAGTTGACATAATTCATGGCCTGCGGAAATCCACCTCCGCTGCGCTCGGTGGGTTCGCACGCGGCCAGACCGTAGACTGCAATGCAAGGTCTTCCCTGACGCGAGAGGCGGTCAGCATGGTCAACACAGATCTGCCGGTGATTACACGAAGCAGATTGGTATCAGACTTATCGAAACTGGGGCTTGCCGCTGGCGACACCTTGATGCTGCATGCTTCTGTCAAGGCAGTCGGCTGGATCGTAGGGGGCCCTGAAATGGTGCTTCGGGCGATCCTGGACGTGCTCGGTTCAACGGGGACCTTGATGATGTACGTGAAGTGCGAGGAACCATTGAACGAAATTGATGATTGGCCGGAGGACTGGCAGAAAGCCTATCTGGCAGAGTGCCCACCATTTGATCCTTCCCGGACTCGCGCCTTTCGTGAGTGGAGCATCCTTACAGAGTACCTGCGCACATGGCCAGGGGCACGTTGCAGCGCCCATCCTGAGGCACGAGTGGCAGCAGTTGGCGCGAGCGCGGATTGGATAACATCGGACCATCCGCTTCAGTTCGGTTATGGCGTGGATTCCCCCCTCGAGAAGTTGTGCGAAGTTCGGGGGAAAATACTCCTGCTTGGACCGCTTTTCGATAGCCTCACCATTCTCCACTACGCGGAACACATTGCTGACGTGCCCAACAAGAGAACTGAGCGCTATCGGTGGCCCGTCTTGCGCGGTGGCAAGTGCGAATGGATCGAGTTCGAGCAGTTTGATACTTCCAATGGAATCGCTGACTGGCCCGATGGCAGCTATTTCCGGGCCATTTCAAAAGCGTATATGGCTCGCGGACGCTGCGCGGAGGGGTGGGTTGGCGCCGCGGACTCGTTTCTGTTCGACGCCAGGGATCTGGCAGACTTCGCGATCGCATGGCTGGAAGAACAGTTCGGTTAGCCGTGGTCAGGTTGTTCGCTGCGGTCGACCTCACGGTTTTTGCGGTGCCGCCGTTCGGACGCCCCTCGGCCTATAGGTATAGCTGCCTTTGCTGAACGTTATACACAACACCGGTTTCCGGATCGTCAAAACTATGTAGATAAGCGCAAGAACTGTATCCACCACGCCCCAGCATTCTGCCGGAGGACAAATGACAACCGATGGCAAGGAACTGCGACCGTTCAAGACCCTTTCTCGTCGCACAATTCTAAATCACGGACCATATCTGACTGTAGAGAGTCACACGGTACAATGGCCAGATGGACAGGTCATCGCCGACTGGCCCTGGATAGTCGGCCCAGACGCATCGATCATTCTCGCGGTCAATTCGGACGGCAGGTTCCTTTGTTTTCGGCAGACGAAATACGCGGTCGTGGGAACGACTCTGGCGCCTGTAGCAGGTATGGTTGAACCCGGTGAGGATCCATTAACGGCTGCAAAGCGTGAACTGCTGGAGGAGACTGGATTCGAAGCGACGGAATGGATCGACCTTGGCAGCTACAAGGTCGACCCCAATCGCGGTGTTGGCGTTCGGCACTTGTTCCTGGCTCGTAAGGCACGGCAAGTAACTGAACCTTGCAGTGATGACATTGAGGATCAGCAACTTCTGTTTCTTTCCCGGCAGGAGTTGGAAGATGCGTTAGGCTCCGGAGAGTTCAAGGTCTTGTCGTGGGCTGCTGCAATTTCATTGGCATTGCAATACCTGGCTCGCGCCGGCGAATGAGGACTTTAAAACAAAACCGGGACTCGTGGAGGGTGTCCAATTGGATGTTGCAACTCCGAAGACCTTTGTAGACGTATAACATGTCCTCTTGTGCTTCGGCGCGGAGTTTATCCTACGCTTGCCGACGGGCGCCCTGGCCTGCGCAACCCGCTTCGCGGGTTCCCAAACCGGCCATCAGCCCTGCTGGACGCTATGCGCAACGCCTTTCCTGCCTGAACGTTCGTCGAGTGAGGGGAGAAGACGATGCTCGAATATGTAGGAAATGCTCCATACTGCTATGCCAACTCAGCAGCGATGTTGTTGAAATCCATCGGCGAGGATATCCAGATCGTGAATACGTTGACAGGTTACCTTTCATGATCGAATTGCGTGGCAAAAAAGCGGTATTGCGGACAATGGAACGCCAGCATTGCCGCACACTATGGGAACACTATGAGCTCGAGGAGCCAATTCCGACCGAACCGGTGAGGCCTGGTCATTCACTCGAGGGCTCGGAGAAATGGTTTGACGAGATCCAGCAGCAACAGGGCAAGAGTCAAATTTACCTGGGCATATTCGATAATGATGGAAATCTCGTCGGTGATATTCAGCTTTCTGGAATCGACTGGAGGAGTCGCACAGCGAGTCTCGGTTTTGGAATCGCACTCAGACAGGACAGGGGGAAGGGGTATTGCACGGATGCTGCGCTGGTCATGCTTCGGTTCGCGTTCGAAGAATTGGACTTGTACAGGATTTCGGCTGCGACGACTTCAAACAATGCAGGCGCTATAAGAGTTCTCGAGAAGCTTGGATTTGCACAGGAAGGACGGGAGCGTGAGGCTGCATATTGGTCCAATTGCCGATGGGATAGGCTCTTGTTCGGTTTGTTAAAGACTGAATTTGAGTCCAGGCATGGATCCAGGCAATGAGTGCTTTTTCACGCCGGACTGCAATCGCAAACATCCCGCTCGTTTCTCCCGCGTGGGTCGTTTGGGGCCGCATAGCAGATCCATGACCCCGGCTTCGGGTACGGCGAGAGTCAATAGCCGAAAGCGCGCCCTCGAACAACCGGCGCTGCCCATCCGAGGACCGCGGTCAACATGTATGAATCATTGGATCCGCAACTCCCGGTACGGGAGGAAGACATGGCAGATCCCCTGTATTTCGTCCAAATCAGTGACACGCACTTAGGGCATTCGAGAGATTGGGCCGTGCTGGGCAACAATCCTTACCGCAATCTGCTGCGGGTCCTTGAAGCCATAAATGGCCTCCCTACCCAACCTCGGTTCATAATCCATACAGGCGACGTAGCGAACCATGACACCGAAGTCGCTTACGAGTTGGCTGCGGAGGCATTTGCTAAGATTAATATTCCCATGTACTTCGTGACAGGAAACCACGATACGCGTGCCTATATGCGCAAACATCTAAAGACGGGGCCCAAAGAGGATGTTCTATCCAGATCGGACCTGAACTGTTATCGATTCTCAATTGCAAGCGAACGGTTTCTGGTTCTGGATTCCCAGCAGCCATATGATGAAGCGGGCCACTTCGGAAAAGTTACGGAAGACCAGCTTGATATTGTTCGAGCGGAGGTTAGCCGGCAGAACGGCTCATTGACCGTTTTCATTCATCACTCGCCGCTTGATATGGATTCCACGTGGTATTCCAAATACGTAGGCATGCTCAATGGCGCCGAATTACATGATGCACTCTTGCCGGCAAGAGATCGGCTGCGAGGCGTGTTTTTCGGTCATGTTCATCGAGGGACCCATATCCGGAAAGACGGCATTGCGTATATCAGCGTAGGAAGCACTTTCTGCCAGCTCAACTATTGGCCTGATGAACAGAAAGTGAGTTTTGACGCAGAGCACCCGCCATGCTTCAACTTTGTCTCCCTTCATGCGGATAGAATGATCGTCAAGGAGCATTCAGTATCACAGAACGGACCAGTTGTCGCCGACAGGACGTAACCATGCCCGGCTATGGGCCATTTGGCGCTTTATTCCAACCGATGCACGGTTCGCAGCAGCCGGGGACGTTTCATGCTATGGCAGTAGCCAGACATCGGGAACGAGCCCGATTTAACGCTGCCGGAATGCAATATCCGTCAGGTTATCGTACCAGTGTACGAATTTGGCTCCGTCCACGTCGACCTCTCCGGATTTATCGACGGAGACGTTTTCGCATTCAGGGTGGCAGTAATGCCTCCTGAGTAAGGTACGGCCTTCGGCGGTCAGGAAACTCTCCGTGAATACAGAGTCAGGCTCTTCGGGATCTCCCTCGAGCTCAAGGACCCGTAAACACGAGAAAAAACGACCGTCTACGCGAACTTCGTGATTTCCTGCCCCCGCTTCTTCGCATGATTTGTCGGTTCTGCAAAACGCCCGCGGCGCCACCTCGTCAAATGACCCCTGAGGTTCAAGCTTCCGTACAGAATCTCGCCAGAAGGCCTCACTCAGGAAGGTCTCGACACTGAACTTTCCGTTTCGTTGAAAGACAGCGAGGTACTGTGCCTTCTCTTCGGTGAGACGTCCGACCATCGAGCAGACTTTACTTGCAAGGTGCGTTTGCACATTGATTTCCGTCACCTCTATTTCGATACGTTCGACGCCGTGGACCTCAGCGATTCCAGATGCTTCCAGTTTCATGACCGAGGTCAATGTCCACCGGTTCGGACTATAGGTTGCGACGAGCACCGACTCATCAATTGTGGGTACCGCGAACCACCATCTGAGTTCGGGGCAGTCCACGGAAAACCGTGGACGCTCCGACCTGTTGATCTGAATTCTTGGCCGTTCGTGAGGAAATCGATGCTTCAACTCCCGAGAGCCAAGTGCTGGCATTTCTGTCCTCCTTCTTTGTGCTGTCACGCCAAGTACATCCCGTATTCGATTGCGGCCGGTTGACAGCCTGCGTTTGATTGTACCACCGGAACGTCCGGTGCGATTTGCGATTTCTGCAATTGTAAGACCTCTGAAGTAGAAGTCTTTGATGGCGTTCGCTTCGTAATTTGGTATTTTCTCTATTGCGCGCCTGATCCGCCGAATCGATTCCGTTTGATTGTGCGGCGTCGACCGTGACTGATTCAGAATCCGCTCCAGCTCAATTGGCGAAGTCGGCAATTCTCTTCTGTGCTTTCCTCTGAGGAAATCACGGGAGCGGTTTCTCGCAATCTGGAAGAGCCACGGCCCGATCCTCGACGGATCCCGAAGCTGGTGTTGAGTAGCCCAGGCCTGGAGGAGCGTATCCTGAAGCACATCTGACGCATCATCTTCATTGTCAATGAAGTATCTGATCAGGGTTGTCAGTCTATCCTCGAAGTGCCTGACAACGGCGACAAACGCTTCGGGGTTCCCCTCTGAGGATTGCCTGACGAGTTCTTTGGGCGGTCGTCGATGCATTCGGTCTATGCCCTCTCAATATCATGGCGTAATAAAGGGAGAGAAGGTTCGGACGGAATCACGAGATTCTGAAGGCGACATTGGATCCAACCGCACGTTATACGCGATCGTCGTATCACCGAACCTGCAATCGCGAGCGGATTTTCTTATCACCTGGTGAAGTGGCACCCAGCCCGATCATCGATCCGAGCACCGCCTCGGCTTTCCAGAACCGGCCATTGTCCTGCATTGAGCA
Source organism: Candidatus Latescibacterota bacterium (assembly GCA_965237675.1). Taxonomy (GTDB): domain Bacteria; phylum Latescibacterota; class UBA2968; order UBA2968; genus JAAXHE01. Next base: position 4,684,019 of record OZ250150.1, on the reverse strand, counting down.
CCGCCTCAGTTCCGGATCGTGTGGTCAACGAAGGGGGCAGAGTTCATGGACAATTCATCGAAATTCCCGATCTCGGTCGAGTTTGGGCGCATGGCGCCCGGGATCACAGTCAGCATTATCGAGGAGTCCGTGGCATTTTACAGGTCCATGTTGGGAATGCGCAAAACGTTCGAGAACGGGAATCCGGTCGGCTTCGTGATCATGAAGAAAGGCCAGGCCGAGCTGCACCTGTCATTGTGCCGTGACAAGAAGCCATCGACACACAACGTCGCGCACCTGATTGTGAATGATGCGAAGGCGCTTTACGCTCACCTTGGCAAGTCGGGAGTACGGATAGTCAAGGGACTACGCGATCAAAGATACGGTCTTCGGGACTTTGTCATCGCAGATCCCGATGGCAACCGAATTGATATAGGGCAACCGATTTAGAAAGCCCCAATTGAAGATTGCGATGATCGCGCCGGGACACGTCGTTAATCTTGACTCCTGGTGGTTAATGATGAAAACCTAAAACCAGGAGGCTGTGATCAGGGCACGGGTCGGTGTTCGCAAACCGGCAAAGCCCCCAGAAGCGGTATTTGCAGACAAACCGAAAAGAAAAATCACTCTTGAACCCTGGTCTGTAATTTGCGATTATGTGGAATAATCAACAACGTACGGAGGAACTGAAATGAAGCTTTTTCTGGATCTCACAGAATCACAAAACGAAAAGTTGGATTTAACCGCCAAACGCCTTGGCATACGTCCGGAGCAGCTTGCAAAAGCTGCGTTGGACGATTTGCTTGATAAGCTTCAAGAGGATTTTGAAGTTGCAGCACAGCGTGTTTTACGCAAGAATGAGGAACTCTATAGAAGGCTGAGTTAATGAGGTATCTTTCTTTGGCAGAGGTGATCGAACTTTACGGACGCGTTGTCGATCAAAGTGGCGGAGCATCGGGGTTGCGCGATACAGGCAGATTAGAGTCGGCCGTCGCGCAACCCCGTATCACTTATGGGGGGCGTGATCTCTATCCTTCGTTGATCGAGAAAGCCGGTGCGTTATGCTTTTCCCTCGTGCAAAACCACCCGTTCGTCGATGGGAATAAGAGATTGGGCCATGCAGCGATGGAGGTATTTCTGATTCTGAATGGTCATGAAATCAGAGCCAGTGTGGATGAACAAGAGTCGCTTATTTTAGGTGTTGCTTCCGGCCAGGTTTCAAAGGAGAGTCTGGTTGAGTGGTTGACCCAACATGCATTTGAATCGGATTGACGATAGTTAAATCCCACACGAAGTGTACACGAACATTCGGGGATTTTTCTGACCGGTCCGTATTACCGTGCCTGCTCGCGAATGCCGAAGCTAATTTGAAAGGAGATCGCGTGTTCAAAGAGGCCATACCAATTTTGGGCGTGTCGAGTTCGGAAGCTGCCGAGGAATTCTACTGTGGAAAACTCGGGTTCCGTCGCGTGTACGCCTGGAGGCCCCATCCGACAAAACTCGACCCTTGCTATATGGGAGTCGTCCGGGATGCGGCCCACGTCGTTATTTCCTCGTTTCCAGGCGATGGCCCGCCTGGGACGCGGACTGTTCAGATCTATGTCGAGGACGCGCCGGCCGTCTACGAGGAGTACAGGCAAGTGGGTATCCCGGTTGGAGAGCTTTGGGATCAAAGTTGGGGCAATCTTGAGTTCAGTTTCGTCGATCCCGATGGAAACAGTCTGTGTATCGCGCAAGACAAGAACGGATAGTGTTCTGTCCGGGAACTAGATTGCCGAAATTCGGCCGACGAGTCGCCCGGCACGCAAGGCAACGCCGCGAGACGGGATGAACCGGCGCCTGCCTGTGCGTGCTGCCTCACGCACGCAGACAGGGAAGAATGGTGACATATTTCTGCGACAGGACACTGGTTTCCACTTCATTTTACAACACGGTTTGCGCTGCGGTCCTTCAGCCTGCAGGACACCCTGGCCACACATCCCTGGAAGGCCGGTACCCCGTTGGCCAACCGTCAAAAAACGGCAAAACGAAAGCTGAAATCCTTCATTGAAACGAGTGACTCAGGTCAGGAATGTGACATAATGCCATTCAAGATTGCTGATGATCCGAATACGGATTATCGGGCGCTCGTCAGGGCGGCCTACGACCGATGCGCGATACACTACGCCGAGCAACGGTGCACCACGGCCGACTCTGAGCTCAACCTGATCACGAAACGTCTGGCGCCCGGTTCCAGGATCCTTGATGTTGGCTGTGGCGCCGGTATCCCGGTCGCGCGGCACCTTGCGAAGACATTTCGCGTCACGGGTATCGACATCTCCTCGAGCATGATAGCTCTGGCCAGGAACAACGTCCCCACAGCCCGGTTCGTCACCGCCGACGTAACGGAGATGGAATTCCCCGCAGCCAGCTTCGATGCAATTGTCAGCTTTTGCGCCATTTTTCACATCCCGAGGCAGGAGCATCTGAATCTCTTTCGTCGATTCGTACAGTGGCTTCGGCCAGGCGGCCTCCTTCTGTTTACGGTTGCCAGGAATGACGACGGGCCTGGATATACTGAAGATGACTTCTTCGGCGGGACGATGTACTGGAGCAACTTTGGCCCCTCGACCTACAGGAAAATTCTTGCTGAGACCGGATTTGAGATCGAACGGGAAGGTATCGCAGGAGCCGGGCTTACCAATGTTGACACGCTGGATGAGGTTCACCCGTTTTTCTTCGCCGTCAGAAACGAACGGTTGTAGATGGGTCTTGTCAGAGCGGCATTCGGCAACCCCATCGGCACCCTTCGACAGCCCTTCGGCCCTTCGACAGGCTCAGGGACCACAAGCTCAGGGCAAGGCCAGGGTGCAGGTCCAGGGTTCAGGCTTGGCGGCCGGGCTCGGGGTTCGGAAACTGGAAATCGTTATTTGTAATGCCAACCAGGGGAAAACGACGTCGTCCGAGCGTACACGCGACAGGTATTCCGTCGATGAACGGAGGTCCTATCTGTGGATCTTGACGAAGATCGCCTGAAGTCGATTCTGAATCAGGAACACTCCTATTACGGCTCGCGGCCGGCGAAATGCCGCACTGATGGAAACATCGCGCCTCGGGCAAGGGAAATTATTGCGTCGCAGTTTCGCCCTGAGATGCGAGTCCTGGATATCGGTTGTGGGAACGGCGGGACTCTGGTACAGAATGCCGATCGCTTTGACTCAGCTCTCGGTGTCGACAACGACCCCAGCCATATAGAACTGGCTGAAGAGGCCCTGAGAACGATGAAGGCAGGGAACGTAGAGTTCAGGCTTCTGGACTTCCTTGCGGAAGGAGAATCCCTGGAGCCGGAATCGTTTGACTTTGTCTACTCCGAACGGGCACCGATCGGGTATGACAGTTTCGGAGTACAGGCCGCATTGCGAGTCCTGAAGCCGGGAGGTCTCATCTTCTGTGAACTGATAGGAGAACTGCACCATCAGGAGGTGGGCGAGGTTTTTGGCGACAATACACGGCTGAGCCAGATGATCACCGTTCAGGACCAGATGCGCGTCTCCATGGAAAGGAACGGCGTAGGGATTCGATTTGCAGCCGACGTCATCGAGAAGCGAATCTATCCGGATGTCTACGAATGGCTCCAGTTTCAATGTTCCATCTGGGCCTGGGGCGGCGGATCCGTTCCTCGCTACGATGACCCTCGTCTGAAGCTGTTCGATGAACGCAATACCACATCATCCGGCGAGATCGTGACCACACACCATGTAACCTGGGTAGGGGGAGTCAAGCTCTGGGAGAACCCCTATCCGGAGTTCGATCAATTTCAATCCCATAGCAAACCACATGAAAAGTGAGGCGGATATTCCATGGCAAGATTTGTAGGTATCGGGGAGTGTGAGTCTGTCTCGGGTGCGGCAGTTGTTATCGACGTAATGCGAGCGTATACCGTTGCCGCGTGGGCCATGCATAAGGGCGCGTCGAGGATGATTCTTGTTGACGACCTTGAAGAAGCCCTGGAAATCAAGGCACAATTTCCGGGGTCCCTCGCCTTGAAGGATGGTGCGCCCGCAGAGGGATTCGATCTGTATAATTCACCCGCGGACCTCCAGGAAGTGGATATTCGCGGCAAAACCATCGTGCAACGGACAACTGCCGGAACGATTGGCGCCGTTGCCGTGCGCCATTGCAAACCACTGATCTGCACGGGCTTCGTCTGCGCATCGGCAGTCGCCCGGAGAATACGCGGCTCGGCGCCAGATGAGTTGACCTATGTCGTAACAGGTGAGGAGGGAACGGCAGAGGAGGACCTGTCTTGCGCTGAATTTATCGATGCTCTCGTTCGAGATCCCGCAATTGATCCGACCCCATACATCCGGAGAGCTTCCGGGTCCAGGGCAGCGATCGATATCCGTAAGGCAGCGGCTGCGGGCGAAAAGGGTATCAATCCACGAGACGTCGAAATGTGTCTGGATGTCGACCGGTTCGACTTTACGCTTGAGGCTTTGATGGAAGATGAGCTTCTCGTCCTGAGGAAGCTGGAGACATAGATTCCGTTCATTGCTGGTTCAGCCTGGACGTTATCCGCTCTGCATTGCCACAATGTCCGCTTGAAAGAGCACAGCCATGGAATCTTCGAAGATCACGTTTGTGAGCGATCGGGATGGGACCTACGATCTCTTCGTTATGGATGCGGACGGAAGCAATCAGACGAACATCACCCGTACCCCGGAATGGGAGGAAGATCATCCGAGATGGTCCCCCGACGGTACGTGCATCGCATACTGCGACCGGCGTCACGGAAAGGGTGAAATCTACCTGATAGACGCGGATGGGAGGAATTCGGAGCGACTGACCCGCAATTCTGCTCCCGATCTTCGGCCGCACTGGTCGCCGGATGGGCAGATGATCATCTTTACGACTGATCGCAACGACAACGTAGAAATCTACGCGATGAACCGCGACGGCTCCGACCAGAGGAACCTGACCGATCATCCGGCGCGCGAACTGGAATCGACCTATTCCCCTGACGGCGCTCAGATTGCCTTCACCACGGACCGTGACGGAAAATCGCAAATTTACGTGATGAACCCGGATGGCAGCGGGCAGCGACGGCTGCACGTATCGCAGAGCGACGACGGGGATCCTGCCTGGTCACCGGACGGCAGGTGGATTGCCTTCAACTCGGACCGCGACGGTGGAAGGCACGTCTACGTCATGACTGCGGATGGGTCCGACCCCGGACGCCTCACCAACCTTGAAAAGGGCGTTGGAGAACTCTCATGATCTCCGACCGGTCAACAGATCGTCTTTACAGGCGACAGAGACGGCCGGCAGCAAATTTACCGGATCGATTCCGACGGCGGGAACCTGATCAATCTCTCCAACAGTTCGGCCAACGATTTCGCCGCCGACTGGTGTCCAGCGATAGAGTCGTAAGTATTCAAATTTCCTATCGTGGCTTCGCGTTGTTCAGCCACAACCAAATAGGTGGAAGTGAATCCGCGAGCCCGTTTGACGGTCCAATCACTCCCCCCTTGAGGGGGAGTCTCAGAAGCCGAGCCAACCGGCGACGGCTGATGCGGAGGGGGGATTTCTGCGCCTTAACGTATGCACGCATTTTGCGTCGAAGTCCTAATGTAAGTTCTTAAAGTATTCGAAGGTAATGCGGCGCCGCGCCGCCCGGAAGATGCGCACTAAGATTTCAGGAGGACCTTCATGCGGTTCAATGGCATCTGTATTGTAACTGAAAATGTGCCTCGTCTATGCGCTTTCTACAGGAAGATTTTAAAGCTCGAACCTGAAGGAGCAAATGTTTTTGATATTATTCCGACGGACGGCGCAGAACTGTCGATCTACTCCTCAGAACGCACGGAAAAGATGGCTCCCGGTTGCCTGAAGGGTGCTGGAAACGGTAGCTATACCATCGAGTTTGAGGTTGAAGACGTAGACGAGGAATTCGAGCGTTTGAAGGCCTTGAATGTCGAGATTGTCAAGCCGCCGACAACCCAACCGTGGGGGCGCCGATCCTTCTGGTTTCGGGATCCGGATCGGAACATCGTCAATTTCTATGCCAACGTTCAGGATTAGAATGGCTACGAAAGATGTCAAAGAGATAGCTCGTAACTACGTTCATCGCTCACCTATTGAGATGGACCTCTCAGTTTGCGACCCATTTCCCGCTAAGGATTTCGGTCAAGTTCATACGCGATCACCATTTTCACGAGGTGCCGAATGGATCGAATCGCGGACCATTACAGCAGAGAGAACGAACACCAACGTCTTATGAGCGGTCGGGGCGAGCTGGAATTCCTCCGTACGAAACAGATCATCGAGCAGTATCTTCCGAAGGAATCCGGTCTGTCGATCATAGACGTCGGCGGTGGGTCCGGGCCGTACGCGTTCTGGCTTGCCGGGAAGGGGCACAGGGTCGCCCTGTTTGACCTGGTCCCTGAACACATCGAAGAGGCCGTGTCGATCAATAAGAACGCGCCCAATCCGCTCACCAGGATCGAAACTGCCGATGTGCGATCTCTCGAACTCGGGTCTCAGAAGTATGACGTCGTGCTGCTTTTGGGACCCATGTACCATCTCACCAGCGCACAGGAGCGCAGCCACGTGCTGCGGAGGACCGCCGATTGGCTTTCACCCAACGGCGTCGGTTTTGTGGCCTATATCTCACGGTTTGCGTCGATGTTGGATGGATTCGTGACGGGCTATTACGAGGATCCGGAGTATCTTGAAATTGTGCGGCAGGACCTCGTAACGGGTGTCCACCGTCCCAACGGGGACAATACCCGGTACTTTACCGATGCGTATTTCCACTACCCTGATGAGATCGCGCGTGAGGCCGAGGAGGCAGATTTACAGGTTGTGGACCTCGTCGCCGTCGAGGGCGTGGCGTGGTTATGGCAGAATTTCGACCAGATCTGGTCGGATCCGCGACAGCGGGCTATCATGCTCGAGATGATCGACCGAACGGATCGAGACCGTTCTCTCCTGGGTGCAAGCAGCCACGTTCTTCTTGTTGTCACGAGGAGAGACATCGCATAACAGATTGAGTTGCGATTACCGCATGGTTGTCGAGGATGTTCGGCGCTGCGGTGCGCCGCCTGGTGAGTCATCGGCCCGGGGGATTGATCAAGCCGGATTCATGCCAGGAAACTGGAACCCGAAGCCCCGTGACGTGTGCACATTCATGGGCCGTGGACAACCTGTATAGGTCATTGGATCCCATTGAATGGTTCGGACACGTTGTGACCTTGTGCAGAGAACGGAAGGTTACAGTGATTCCTGTGAGCATGCGGGCTTGACGTTCCGGCAGGCACGCATCGGGTACGTCGGGTGGCCAACGCGACAGGCTGCGGCTCCGGTGCATTCGCAGAAGCCGTCTGCGCCGGGTAGGTGCCTGCAAGATCGTTTGAGGACATTGGATAACTTCCATGGCGGTGTACAAATGAAGGTCTGCTCAGTACAGCCGGTGATGTCAGCGACTATAGATGAGAATGTCGCAACGATTACAAGATGGATGGAGAGAGCATCGGAGCACAATGCCGAGTTAATGGTCTTTCCGGAGATGATGCTAATAGGCTATGATTTTCACCTGCACAGCTTTTTTAGAGAACCCAATTGGTATCAAGGCGTCGAGAATGCGATATCGGAAATAAACGACGCTGCTTGTAAGATAAATGTCAGAACCCTCATCGGTACGCCGTATTCATCGGGAAAGGGCTATCTCAACGCGTTGTTACTGCTCCAGCCCGGAAAAGCACCTGTTTTAGGGGGAGCCAGAACCTTTCTCGTTGACGGCTGGAAGAAGGTGTGGGCATTTGTCGAAGCGCAAGATCGTTCGCCCATACGAATTGGTCCATTTCGCTTCGGCTCTGTTTTCTGCGCAGAGTCTGGCTTTCTTGATCGAGTGAAAGGTAGAGGCCTGGAGGATAGCGATGTGATCTTATGGCCATCGGTATCGACAAGTACCATAGATTCGGAGCGACGCATTACCAAAGACGGATGTGGCGACGGAGCCCAGACGATATCTCAGACGTTTGGTATTCCCGTGATTCAGTCAAACTATGTTGCTCAGATTAGTGCGATGGCTGAAGATCGCATATTGGGAAGTTCGATCATTTGTGATGCTTCGGGACGGATTCTGGTGAGAGCTTCATACACTGAGGAGGAGTTGTTATTCTGCGATATTGACAAAATCAATGATGAAATCGTCATAACGCCCTTGTCGGGCTGAATCATTCGTGAAAATTCCAACACCCTCTGTCACACCCATTTACGCTGCGCCATACGGCGTCTGGTGTTTATAGGATTTGACCCGATTTGGTGGACATCCACCTTCTTGTTACCTTGATGAAGAGAAAAGGAGGTTTGTGACTTACCAGCCGCATCCTGCATATGCACGGGAGTTTCGGCAGCCGGTGCCAGTCCCTTTTTTCTTTTCCCGATAAAAAAAGCCGGCACAACCTGTGATAGCCGGCTTGTGCTTCAATCACTACGCTCCCTGGTCCCGGGCGCCCCTTTCCCGGTTTGCAAACCGTCCGGCCATCCGGGTCCGTAAAGCGCCCTGCCGACCCGAAGGCCGGGGACATCGTTTTCGTTGAGCGGATGGACGTGACGGACGAAAGGACAGGATAAACCGTGAACCGGATCCAATTGAGAATTACGCCAATGTTGCTGGCTGTGTTGATTCCCGTCTCTTCGGTTTTGGCCGACGAATGGCCGCAGTGGCGAGGACCGACACGGGACGGAGTCTGGAGTGAAACCGGGATATTGAAAGCGTTTGACGGACCCGAGATCCCGGTCCGCTGGCGAGTGCCCATCGGTAGCGGCTATAGCGGCCCCAGCGTCGCAGACGGGCGCGTCTACGTTACTGACCGTCTTGCGAAACCGAAACAGGTGGAACGGGTTCACTGTTTTGCGTGGGAAACGGGAGAACTGATCTGGTCCTACACGTACGATTGCGAGTACAGAATTGAATATGTTGCAGGTCCCCGCGCGGCAGTTACCGTTCACAATGGCCTCGCTTACGCCCTGGGGGCGATGGGGCATCTCCACTGCTTTGACGCGGCGACGGGCGAATTGAAGTGGAAGCGAGACTTAAACACCGAGTACAATATTGCGATGCCAACGTGGGGAATTGCAAGCGCGCCGATCGTTGAAGGATCAAACGTGATCATCCAGATCGGCGGTACGCCCGGAGCATGTATCGTCGCTTTCGACCGCGAAACCGGAGCTGAAAGGTGGAAGGCCCTTGACGACAAGGCATCTTACTCGGCGCCGATTGTGATCACACAGGGCAATGCGCGCGTCCTGGTCTGTCGGACAGCCGAGAATATCGTCGGTCTCAACCCGAAGACGGGCGGCGTGTATTGGCGCCATCCTTTTCCGCCGCATCGCATGGAGATCGGGATCGCAAGTCCGGTTTTTTATCGGAACGAGTTGTTTTTCACTGATTTCTTTGATGGATCGTTGCTGCTGAGATTGAATCCGGATAAGCCGACAATGCAATTCGGTTGGCACCGTAAGGGTAAAGACGAGCGGAACACAGAGGCCCTCCATTCCACGATGTCAACTCCGATCCGACTTGGCGATTTCATCTACGGTGTGGATAGCTACGGGGAACTCCGCTGTCTCGATGCCCGAAACGGCGATCGGATCTGGGAAGACCTGACAGCGGTACCCAAAGCCCGCTGGAGCAACATCCATTTTATCAGGAACGGCGATAGGGTCTGGATGTTCAATGAGCGCGGCGAACTTCTGATTACCACGCTGTCGCCGGACGGGCTGAATGTCATCAGTCGCGCGAAACTGATCGAACCGACGCGCGACCAGTTGAATCGTCGAGGCGGCGTCACGTGGGCGCATCCAGCGTTTGCCTATAAACATGTGTTCGCTCGAAATGATGAAGAACTGGTCTGTGCCAGTCTGGCGAAAAGCGAAAACGGGAATGATTAGGAGTCTTATGGAAGCTGACGGGGCTTGAGTGGATTCATCACGCTCCGGTACCAGGCCGCCGTCAAACCGATATGTTTCCGTACGTTCGGTAATCCTCAGATCTGATCCGTATTGCCGTATCTGTTCGCTAATGCCGTCGCTACATGAAATGCAAAAAACATTGAGGTTAGCGTGGACGTAAAGGCAAAGTTGATAAAGCTCAAGGAGAATTCGGAGGATGGCGTGGCAGCATGGGCAAGCGCCATCAACGGGCGCAAGGACGAAGCATTGGCTACATTGCGCGACGAAGGAATGAAAGTCGAGTCCTGGTTCCTGCTGACTTTAGATGACGGAGTATATCTCCTCTCGTACATGCGATCCGAAGACATAGAGCGCGCCCATGAGGTCGTCGAGCAGTCAAAACATGAGATTGAAACCGTCCACCAACAGTTCAAAAAGGATAACTGGGTGCGTGGATCGACGACAGAGTTGGAACTCCTTGTAGATCTCGCGGTAGATGAAGACAAGTGATTGAATTGGTTGGACACATCATGTAAAACATCGGTGTTGCGCTGCGGCGCCGATCGCGCGTTGACCTCCGGCAACCCCTCGACATGCTCGGGCTTCGCAAACCGTGGAAACGATTTATGAATCGGGAAAGGGAACAGGGCCCGTTCGGTAACTTTGACAAAACAGGAAAGGACAGTCTCAAATGGTGGTGGATGCCCGACGAATCTTGATAAAGCCATTTGAGAGCGAGAATCAAGACGCTGTCCGGAGTCTAATTATAGCTGGACTTGCCGAACACTGGGGGGAAATTGATCCGACATTAAATCCGGATTTGAACGACATCCGTGCCAGTTACAACGATGCCACATTTCTGGTAGCCTGGCTTGATGGCAGGATTATTGGCTCGGGTGCACTGATACCCAGGTCAGACCAGGTCGCAGAGATAGCCAGGATGTCCGTGGCACCTGAGTTGCGGAGACGAGGAATCGGCGGAAAAATGCTGGAAAGGCTCTGTCAGGAGGCTAAAGAGTTGGGATTTCAACGCATTGTCCTGGAAACGACTTCTACCTGGTCTGACATTATCGAGTTCTACAAGCGATTCGGTTTTCGTGTCACACACCATCAGTAGGGTCACTTTGGCGGCGAGGTTCACCTTGCTCTTGACCTGACTTCAGTTTGACTAACGATTGAATGCATCCCACATCATATATCACGACCGTGCCCGGCTACGGTTGCGGAGTTTATCCTGAGCTTGTGGAAGGGCGCCTTGACTTACGGCAATCCCGTCGGTGTTCGCAGACCGTGGGACGTTGTCACAGTGCTTGAAGATATTGTCCAAATGCCTGAATATTGGTACCTCTGAAACCCCTCCACGTCAGATAACATCCAGGCCGCGGCTTCACTTCGTTCCGCCCCGCCGCCGGCGGGTATCGCGTTACGCCGCCAGGATTTCGAGCTTTGAATGAGTGATTCCGTGCCATATACAGTTGCGGTAATTGCAGATATTCACGGCAACGCCGTTGCGCTCAACGCCGTTCTCGAGGATCTCAAGCGTCGACCCTATGACTGTCTGGTTGTCGCCGGCGACCTGGTGCTGAACGGACCCCGCCCGGGCGAAAGCCTGGATACGATACGGAATCTGGGGGCACCCACGATTTACGGCAACGCAGACCTGTTCGTCTTTGATGAAGAATATGCCTTCGACGGCGTGGACTGGGTGAGAGAGAGGCTTGGATCAGATGGTTTGAACTATCTGAAGCGTCTGCCGTTTGAGCACAGGATAACCCCGCCGGGAGGCAAGTCTCCGGAGGATGATCTTCTCATCGTCCACGCGACGCCTGCTGACGTGACCGGTGTGCTGGTTCTCCAGCCTGATCCTTTCGGGCTTCTGACGGTTACGCCGGAGGAGGAGGCCAGGGTACTGCTCGGGGATGCGGAGGCCAATCTGATTGTGGCGGGGCACCTCCACTACGCGTCCTGTGGCGCGCCGTGCGGCCAGCGGTATGCGATCATCGATTCCGCCGGGTTTCCGTTTGACGGCGACAATCGGGTCGGATATGCCACAGTGTCGTGGGATGGTCGGGAATGGCACGTGGCGAATCACAGATTGAACTACAATTACCACAGCGTCGTGGACGACCTCAGGGGGTGTGGCGCGCCCTTTGGCGAGTCGTCGGCCCAAAGGATCCTTCAAGCCAGATTCCGGCCAACCATGTAGAGTTGAAATCCCAATAATGCACGCCTGGAAGGTGGAGCGGACATTCTTGTCTGCTCACGTACCTGAATCCGAAACCTCGGAATCCTGTGTCGGGGCACACCAAAACTCGCCGCCGACTCGTCCACTGGAAAAAGGACGGCGCTATGTATTGGATCACTTCTGTCTGCATTCCGGCAGAAGAACCTCTCCCCCCGGCCCCCTCTCCTGCGAGGAGAGGGGGAGTCAAACGAAGCGTTGCGTAAACACGAGAAGGGCAGACAGGAATGTCTACCCCACCTTCACACACGCATCTTCAATGGCTCGACACGCCATTGTGCGGCGGCGGAGCTGATTGATTGGCTAATAAAGCAGCTAACCGTGACAATTCATGAATTGATCAGGTTAGGAGGTTGATCAGGATGGCCGCAGAAATCTCCGCGAGGCCGCGCCAATACTGGGATAATTACGCGTCCCGATTCAAGAACAAAAGCCTGGCCGACGCCTACGGACTTCGACCTCCATATCCGGAAGAGACGTACGACATTCTCAGGGACTTACTTGGTGAGTCTTCGGGCAGGGTATTGGATGCTGGATGCGGTCCTGGGAAGATCGCGCGGCTGCTTGTGGATTACGCGGAAGGCGTGGACGCAATCGACTTTTCACAGGAAATGATCCGTGTGGGAAAGTCGCTGCGGAACGGTGACCATCCACGCCTCAGATGGACCCACGGACGCGTCGAGGACACAGAATGGAACCCGCCGTACTCCCTGGTGACAGCGGGCGCAAGTATTCACTGGATGGAGTGGAGCGTGGTCTTTCCACGATTCAAGAATGCGATGTCGGAGGGTGGGCGCGTCGTCATTATCGACGGAGACCGTCCATTGGAGTCGCCCTGGCGTGAAGCAGAGCTTCAGCTGATCCGCAAGTATTCGACCAACCGGCACTACGAGGACATCGATTTGATTCAGGAACTCCGGAACCGTGACCACTTCCTGCCGCTGGGCGATAAGCTGACCAGCCCCGTTCGTTTTTCACAATCGATTCGGGACTACGTCGGATCGTTTCATTCGCGGGAGAGTATGTCAGTTGAACACATGGGAGCGGATAACGCAGCGGCCTTTGACGCCAAGTTGTCGAGCATCCTCCTCAAGTATGCTGACGAAGCCGGGAATCTCAGCTTCGATTTACAAACGCGGGTATCCTGGGGACGGCCGCGCGCCTGAAAAGTGACCCGCGTCGCCGAGCACGTCGGTGTTCCGGTGCAGCGCGTTCGTGCGTTGCCCACGGGCAACCCCTCGACACCCTTGGACAGCCCTTCGGCCCTTCGACAGCCCTTCGACATTCTCAGGGACCGCAAGCTCAGGGCAAGGCACAGGGTTCCGGCTCAGCGGCTCAGCTCGGGGTCGCAGACCGGTACTCCCTTACATGAGATGGATTGACTCTTAAGGGTCGATAGGGAGGTGAACTTTGATCAGAGTCGAAGCGAACGTAGGAAGCATCCCCTAACACGTTCGGGAATCCTCAGATCTGTTCCGTATCACCGAATCTGTTTGCTGATGCCGTAGTTACAGGCCAGCGGCGCAGACAATCGACCAACACTAATGGGACGGTCCATGTCATCGAATAGGGACAACAACACAGCTACGCCGCGGTTTCGAGTCGATCACAGACCCCGCAACCAGCAAGGAGAGCCCAATGTATCAAGCCGCCAAAACCGTCTATGTGGGCGTTCTACTTATAGTGTCGCTGTTTGTATCACTTTCGACCGCTGCCGAGGATCCCGCCACAGAGAACGACTACAGCCGCGCACACATTGGCGGCATGCGCGGCCATATCGAATGGGAGTCGCTGCTGCACGGCGACGGACTCGACGGTTGGACGGCTGGTGAAGGGGGAGCCTGGTCACGCCAGGGAGACACGATTGTGGTCAGCTCAGACGAAAGCCGCCACACCAGTCTGTCACAGGGCGACACTACGTGGGCGAACTTCGAACTGAAGGTTGCCGCCACGTTCGAGAAGGGCTCAAACCTGCAGATTCAGTTCCGGAGGTCTTCCGACGGGAGAGACTACTACTTCCTCGACTTCCTCACGGGGTGGAAGGCGATCTCAGTCACCAAGAAGGTGGGCGGCGTGCCGGGCGTCACGAAGCTCGACGTCGTGAACTATCCGTTCGAGCACGGACGCGAATACGACATCGTCATCGCCGTACGAGGAGAGTCCATCCACACCTACATCGACGGTCAACTGGTCAACCGTCTCACACATGATTTTCGGCGCCGCGGAGGCATCGCGCTCGCCACCTGGGGAAACAACACCGTCGTTCGCTACAGAGACCCGAAGGTTCGGCACTACCATTGAGACAGAAATAAGCGTTGGGCAATACTCTATAAACCATGAAGAGGGAAACGATCACCTACGCGTGTTCTCCGTGGTTGCCTCTCTGACGGCTTCGCCCTGAAAGGGGCCCGCTGCCAGCCTGTAACACCGTGTCTACGCTTCGGTCGCTTCGCTCCCTCGGGCCTTTGGCCACAGCCTCCTCTGTCACGTCATTTGCCAAGAAACGCAAATGCCGCGCCAGCCCTTCGGGACGGAGGCCGTCGTAGATACATGGACGTGAGCAGCCGCTGTGTAGACGTGTTTTGAATTATGTTTGTCGTCAATCTCACACATTCGCAGCTTGAATCCTACAGGTTGATCCGGGGGAGCTTTACAAACTTCGACTGGACCTTTCTGGGCCGGCGGAGGACCTTCGGATTCTACGGACGACTCAGGGTGGACGAAGCGGGAAGCGTCGATTTACTCGATCTATGCGTGGCTTGCTCGAGAAAACATGAGAGAGATGGGCTGGATGACGAGGTCGAACACCTTGGACGGAAGTTGCGTTCCGGATCGACAGCGTCCGGTTCCGGAACTGCCGATTTCGGAATTGAATGACTCTCTGCCGAGACCGAACACGGAACCAGGGCGAGTCACCTTATACTCACCTACGGGGACTCAATGGACCTGAAAGAAGCCCACTTCAGTCGATTCGAGCTGAAGGGGGAGGAACCGGAAGATCCGTTTGCCGCGAGAAACGAGTACTATCCGGTCAGCACAAAGGCGTGTCCGGAAGCGGCAAGACGCATTACGGTTTCGGAACTGCAGTCACTCGTGTATCAGGACCCGGTGATCGCCCTTACGGGCGCTGGAATTTCGACAGGGAGCGGCATCCCGAGCTTCAGAGGTCCGGAGGGTCTGGAGCGCCACTTCCCGCTGCATGAACCGTTTCCCGGCGCCGTCGCGGGCTTCATGATCGAAAAGCCCCGGGAACTCGCAAGGATTCTGGCGAGATTTCAAGCCGCCTTCCTCCAGGCGGAACCCAATGGCGCGCACCGATCTCTGGCGGACCTGGAGAAGAGAGGCTGCGTTCGCCGCGTTATCACAGGGAATGGAGACAAGCTCCACGAGAGGGCGGGATCTGTGAACGTCCACATGAAGAATCCGGATGACTTCAAACCGGGTGCGAGAGGATGGGAGTGGTTCAAGGAGGGGGACGATCTCCTGGCGATCGGGCTTGGAAGAGACGAACACGGTCTGATCAGTTATTCGCGTGACAATGGTATGAAAGTCGCCGCGATCTCTCCTGATCGGCCGGAGTTTCTGCACGAGGAGGACCTGTATGTGGGTGGGAAGGCGGAAGAGGTGCTACCCCGTCTTGCCAGTTGAAGGGAGCGGTAGCTCATGCGTCGACGCGCCTCTCCGGGTGATCGTTGAGGCCAATGGAATACTCGACGGTTTCTTTCCCAAGAAACTCTTTGAAGGAATCAGATAGAGCTGTCAGGAGATGCCAAATGAAAATTCAGCTGGATAGCGTGAGATGTTTTCACGACGTGTTCCAGGCATACATGGAGCGCACGCCTACAGCAACGGTGCCTG
The DNA here is from genome assembly GCA_965237675.1 of Candidatus Latescibacterota bacterium. Taxonomy (GTDB): domain Bacteria; phylum Latescibacterota; class UBA2968; order UBA2968; genus JAAXHE01. Next base: position 4,668,004 of record OZ250150.1, on the reverse strand, counting down.
CGGAGGTGACCGAAGGGCGTATCCGGATGTTTCTGGAGGAGCTGGAGGAGTATCGGGATGCCGTGAATAACCACGACATCGTCGAGATCGCAGACGCCCTTACAGACATGCTTTACGTACTGCTGGGTACGTTCATCGCTCATGGGCTGCAGGATATTGCCGAAGAGCTCTTTGATGAAGTCCACCGAAGCAACATGAGCAAGCTGGATGAGCAGGGTACGCCGATATTCAGGACGGACGGCAAGGTGTTGAAGTCAGATCGGTTTTCCGACCCGGATTTGCGATCGATCATAGCGACAATTGGTCAGGTTAAGCCAGGTTGAATGACCGGATCTCATCCCATTCGCCGGCTGCCAGCATATAGCAGCGGGGTTTTAGTAAGCTCGCTTGATGCCTGCCCGAAATGGGCTTCGCAACGGTGGGGCCGCCAGCGGTCACCGTGTGTTTCGTGTATAGATCGAGCCAAATCAAATGGAACTATGAGGCGACTCACCGATGGAGCTATCCGATCCAATCACCGAAGCGAAGCAAATCACTCCAGCAGAACTGACCGAAAGATTGATTCGGAACGGGTTCATGCGATCCGGACGGGTCATATCGGTCGAAAAGACAGATTCCTTTGAAACTTCCGCGGCCAAGTGGGATCGGCTCGCCGTTGAATTCAGTGATGATTACGATGGCGATGTATCAGACGCAATAGTCCTGAAGGTTTTCAGAAAAGGATGGTTCGGGGGCGGCGTGTTCGAGTGGGCTTTTTACAATGAACTTGCACCAAATACACCCGGGGCGCATGTCTTCCCCGTCTATGATGGCGGGATCGATCGCACAGACCAGATATGCCACCTGTTAACCTTGATTCGTAAGTTTTCGTGGACGTTAATTCGAATATGTGCTAGTTAATAAAGGCGATTAGACGGCGGATTACCAGGATACACCAAGTCACTGGACGTGAACGGAAAAATGTCCTTCCGGACGACCTCAATACCCCGTTTTGCACCGGTACTTTCTGTGCCTTTTGTGCTTTTTGTGGCCAATTTGACTGTTGTCTTTTTTCGAATTGAGGTTAATAGCAGACCTTTCCAGGACACACACCGAACCGCCCATGGACGCGAAGGACCGCCCCCACGAGCAGGTCGTCGCAGAATTGCTCAAATACCACGTTCAGTGATGGAACCATCCACGGCTGGAAACATGGCCCTTTTACGTCCGACACGGCGGTCCGCTAAGGATGGCGCAGGCTATTGCGAAAGAGGACGTTCATGCGAATTGCCGCGCGTTCGAACCTGCGCTTGAGGAATTCGTAAAAGAGGCTGGTGACGAACTGCAGCCTTCCTGGATCGAGACAGCAGAACGGGTGATCGCGGAATATCCCGAGGTGTTTTTAGCGCGCGTTTCAAGCGGTCAGAATATCACGCTTCTACACGGCGACGCCCATGTGTGGAATCTCTTCTACCCGAAGAATACTGCGACCGATAGGCTCATCCTGTTTGACTGGGAGACGTATAAGCGGGGCATCGGCGCCTATGATCTTGCCTATATGCTGGTTCATGGAACGAGCGGGCGACGCCAAATTGAGAGCGAACTGATGAACCAGTATTACGATGGGCTGATTATTGGCGAAATCAGTGGCTATTCTCGTGACGAATTCGAATACGATTTCCGTCTTTCGATCATTTCGTGCATCTTTTGTCCGCTGATCTGGAAAAGAGTGATTTCGATGAGATTCGCAATCGAAGCCTACGTGGATTGGGGTTGTGAGGAACTCTTGAAATAGCCAGGGTATTCAATTGTCTGTCAATGGCCGACGCGCCCATCTTATCCTGTCGCAGAGTAGATTTGCGTCGTACTCGACCAGCCGCGATCCGGTTCAAATGACAGTTGGAGGAAGGAATAATGAGCACCGTTGATCCGGACAGAGCGGTGACTTTCGTTCTCAACTCGAATGATCCCGTTCTTTCAGGTTTAGCCAGATATGCAACTGGCGATTGCAGTCGTGAGGAGGCAATCGAAGCTCTCAGGGTCAATCAGAGACAGGATGGTGGCTGGACCGGAACCGACAAGGATTTTCAGGGAGATTTGTCTATCATCACCGCAACATTTGTCGCGCTGCAATGGTTGAACTGGGTTGGAGATCGTAAAAGCGCTGTGCTTCTGAACACGCTGGACTTTCTTCGAAGGACCCAGCGTGATGATGGATGCTGGGATGAGCCGGAAGAGATTGTCAGTTTCAACCCACCTTTTTGGATGTTGCCCGGCCGCTACGAGAACCAGGTGTGGTTGACCTCTGCACTATGCTGCAAATTGGAGGAATCGGGCCGGGAGCAACAGGTGAATTTTACAAAGGCACTGGAATTTGTCCGGCGGGGGTGGAGTGGCGAGAGATTTCCGGACTACACGCACACGCATTGGATGGCAATGCCTCTGTTTCGTCTACAGGGGTCCGGCAGTGGGACAGATGAGCAGATTGTCAAAGGCTGCAAGAAGATACTGTATGAGGCAGTAGAAAAGGGCAAAGCGGACCCGGGAGACATCATCTCCATCGCGCACGCCAGCCATCTTGCCGGTGACGTTGCGGAAGACCTCTTTGAATTGGCATTGGCCAGGGTGAAGAGCGATCAACAGGAGGACGGGGGCTGGATCACCGGTCATGGAGAGATACACCGGGCGAGTTTTACCGTCGAAGCCCTGTTTCTGTTCAAAAAGAGCGGCCTGATTTGAGTGCTAAACCTGGTTAAGGAAAGAATGAAGACGATCGTTCGCATCTCGGGGATTCTGATTACGCAGGATGGCCTCTTGCTGGTGAAGTGCGATGGCATCGAGGATTACCTCTTGCCTGGCGGAAAGCTCGAGGACGGTGAGTCGGATCTGGATTCGTTGCGGAGAGAACTGATGGAAGAGCTCAACATTACCCCCACGGATCCTGAATTCTTCGGCGAATACGAGCGTCTGGCCTACCCTTCGAAGACCGGTGAGAGGTACAGGGTTAGAGTTCGAGCATACGTAGCAGGTTTTGAGGGAGAACCTGTTCCGGACCAGGACGAGGTGCTCAAGATCGCCTGGGCATCTATGGAGGATCTCGAATCGGGGAAATATCCACTGAATCCTATCTTGCGGAAGTACATCGTCCCCGAACTCAAGCAACAGCAACGGCTATGATAACCTTTCGACAGCCCTTCGACCCTTCGACAAGCTCAGGGACCGCAGGCTCACTGTAAAAGCTCAGGGCAAGGCTCAGCGGCTCAGCTCGGGGTTCGGCGACCGGCGTATCGTTCACTGAAATTGCGCCAGGTTCGCAGCCCGCGGACACGTTGCGCGTCGTAACGCATTTTCGATAAACCAGGGTGAGATTCCCATGATTTCGGTTCTGCTGTTCGATATTGGAGAGACCATTCTCGATGCCGGAGGTCGTGGCGCTCCTTCACTAAGTGTGACTGTAACTGAGGAGAGTGCAGATTTCTGGGAAAAACACGGGTTTAGCGATTATGGGTATATCTGATGCTCAGGGAATTCTGACAAAACTGAGTCGACCAACACCATCCAACACCACGATTTACGCTACCCCGGTGAATAGGTTCGCGAAATTGATCCACTTCTGAGCAGATATTTGAAATGGCAATCAATCCTGCGGGAGATGGCGTGACGGAATTCGCCGACGATGTGTGCGATACCCTGGCAAAAATGGGTTTTTATAAACCACATCTGGAAAAGGTCGAGCCAATCCGGAAGAAACATAGTGGCAACGTTTTCCGGATCGCGTTAGATGGTTCTTCGTACATACTGAAAGTATTCGTAGATCCGGATGCCTTGAGGGAAGTCGGGGCCTATGCGATGCTCAAGGATCTTGGTGTTCCCACCCTCCGCGTCATTTCGAGTACGAATGATGCACTTCTGCTTGAGGATCTTGACGTCAGCGAACATCTCAGGCTTGCCAGTGAGGAGGATATCAAGAATGCTGAAGTTGGCGTCGCTCTAGCCGGTTGGTATCACGCACTCCACGGTGCAGACTGGAGGGATTGGACCCGTCAGCACGGGCTTTCATCCTTTCGGCGTGAGATCGACGGAATTACGCCCGCTTCGATCCTGGAAGTGGCGTCGAGGGTCCGCGGCCAATATCAGTCCAGGTGGGTGACTCTCGCCGACAATATCGACAGAATCAGGAATGCCGCGATAACTTCCGATGAGACGTTAACTTACAATGATTTTCATTGGACCAATCTGGCATTGTCTCGGAACGTTAAGCCGATCAGGGCCGTCGTGTTTGACTATCATCTTCTGGGGTTGGGATTGCGGTATTCGGATTGCAGAAACGTATCGGGCTCTCTTGGCCCGGTTGCTGCGGATGCATTCCGGTCTGCATACGGCGAGACCGATCCCGGTGAGAAGGTCCTGGACGATTTGATGGCTCCTCTCTGTGCTCTCGTTGAAGCCTTCCGTCGGCCCAGATTTCCAACCTGGGCGGAGGAAAGTCTCGAACTTGCAAAGACAGGAGAAATTCACGGCAGGTTTGAACGGGTTATGGAGGTCCTGTGAAAGAAAAATTGGGATAGATCCGCTCGACAGGCGTTGCGGCGGCTGCGACGCCGAAAATACGGATGTGGCGCGAATATGGACCGTACGCACTTCGACACGATCATCGCTAAATACCCTGTCCTGAGCGAGGAGCAGGAGCAGCTACGTCCCGGTGTCCACTTCCGCAGATTCGAAAACGAACTGGCTTCGACTATTTGCGGCGCATCCTATATCATTCCCTTTGTCTCGGACAGTCAATGTCTCGTGACCAGGCGGGCCAACGGGAAATGGGTCATGCCGGGAGGCACCCTCGAACACGGCGAGAATTGGGGCGAGGCCGGTCGTCGTGAGCTGCTGGAGGAAACCGGGAGCATCCTGGGGAAACATCATCCGATCGGGATGTATCACTGCGTTTCCCGAAACGACCGCCCCAGGTTGCCCCACTTTCCGCACCCGGAGCATGTACGAGTCGTATCGTGGGCGAAGGTAGTTGGAAAAATCGAGGACAGAGCCGATCCGGATCCGAACAGCAGGATTGTGGAAGTTCGGGCTGTCCATTTCAGACAGCCGGCAGAGCTATTCGGCCCGGAGTCGACGGACTTCGGGGAACTATACCGATTCGCTCTTGATTTGAAACGGACCCAACGCGCGTGAAGGTCAAAGACGATGGCCATGCAGATTTTCTGACCGGAAAAGACAAAGACGGTTCAACGGCGCTCAATTGCGCTGCCTGGAAGGGCCATGTTGACGTCCTGGAGTACCTTCTCGAAAGGGGAGCGGCGAAAGAACTGAAGAATCTGAATGGACCGACGGCTTACGAAGAAACTTTCGTCTACAATGCTGCGGCGTTTACTCGTATAAATAAAAATGCGATCAAAGAGTCCGAGCGCATAGTGACCACAGCGGCACGCGTTTCCCGGTACGGAATCAGCCGCAACTCTAGACAGCATCTCCTTCCTGACAGGTTAGAGCAATGGCTAAGCGAAGGAAACAGGTTTCTCACGATAACGTATAATTAACTCCGATGACTACATTTGACGGTCCAACCCTTGAATTCAACTTTCCGGAAATGAAGGTAGGTATCGCTGAGTATGAAGAAGGTCCAACTGGTTGTACTGTCTTCCATTTCCCAAAAGGAGTCTCCACGGCTGTCGATATTCGAGGGGGTAGCGTTGGAGCCATCGAGACTGGCTATGGCTGGTATCACGCGATTTGCTTTGCTGGCGGCTCTCTGTGCGGTCTTGAAGCAGCTCTCGGTGTGCGCGCTGAACTTCTCGCTCTTCAGAATTATTCCATAAACTGGGAGAATATTCCCCTCGTATCCGGAGCCATTATCTGGGATTGGGGAGGGAGGAATAATGCCATTTATCCGGATATGCAATTGGGCCGTACTGCTCTGAGCGTAGCACGTACCGGCGTCTTTCCTCTCGGTGTACGGGGAGCCGGTCGTTCGGCTAACGTTGGTGGAGGATCCGGGCTGGGTGTTAGAGAATCATCCGGACAGGGTGCTGCCTTTCGACAAGTCGGACGTACCAGGATTGCTGTATTTACCGTTGTGAATGCGCTCGGCGCTGTTGTTGATCGTCAAGGGCAGGTAGTCAGAGGGAATCGAGATCCAAATACAGGAAACCGCCTTCATATACGGGATCGGGTCGAACATAGATCCGGTAAGTCGACAAAGAGCAAACCTTCTCACGAAAACACAACCTTGACACTGGTCGTTACCAACCGCCAATTGGACGCGGGATCTCTCCATCAATTGGCTAAACAGGTTCATAGCTCCATGGCGCAGGCCATTCAGCCCTTTCACACCCAATATGACGGTGATATCCTGTATGCCATTACCACCAACGAAGTTAAGACAAAAACCCTGGATGAGCTTGATATAGGATTTATAGCTTCTGAACTGGCCTGGGACGCCGTGTTAAACTCATATCGTGACAGTTGAATTGTGCGAGCAAATGACTTTTCAGAGGAGATGATTCGTGTGGGAAAGTCACTTCCGAAGAAGGAGGAATCAATGCAGTTTCAATTTCGAACAGTCCTGATCCCGGCACTTATATGTGTGATCACTTCGGCACCGGCGGAAGCCGCGAAACTCATTGCGGGGCCGCTTGTTGGCCACACCACGACGACGACGGCCAGGATCTGGGTTGAGACGGACACACCCGCAACGGTACGTATCGACTACTGGGTAGAGCCCCGGATCATGTTTCACCGGACTTTCAGAGAACCGATGACCCGAGGTTCATCCGAAGGAAGAACCGAATCGACGTTGCCGTACACCTGTGTAATCGCACTCACGGACCTTCCCCCCGGGCGTCTGATTTATTACGATGTATACGTTGACGGCTCGATAGTCGCCCCCCGGACGGCTCAGGTGTTTCCACTCATGCCGCCCGAATCGATCTCCGAAGCAGAACCCGAACGAATCACTGAATTCACGGTCGCCTTTGGATCGTGCAATCTACCTGCGAGAGTGCCTGTGCAATCGATCTGGTCACAGGTTGCGAGGTTCCGCCCGGCCGCCTTTCTGTTTATCGGCGACAACAATTACATGCCGGGCAAGGCGGAAGGATATGATCTCCCCGAAGCCAGCGTCAGAGAGATCATGTCCCTTTACCATCGCAGATTCCGGCAGATCCCCGGGCTCAGAGACATCGTCGCCACAACACCCAGCTACGGCATCTGGGACGACCATGACTTCGGACCGAACAATTCCGACCGGACATTCAAGTGGCGAGATCTCGCAATCGAGACGTTCCGCCGTTACTGGCCGAACCCATACGCCGAGTCCGCAGGAGTGCCTGGCGTCTTCCACCGGTTCCGGATAGCAGACGTTGAATTCTTCATGCTCGACAACCGCTCTCACAGGGATCCAAACGAAGCGGAGGATAGAACCACGATGTTTGGAGAAGGCCAACTCGAATGGCTCAAGGCCAAACTGAAAAGCAGCACGGCCACCTTCAAGGTGATCGCTTCCGGCGGCACGGCAGTGGTTGATGAAACCGGAGAGACATGGGCGAATTTTGGCGACGAATGTAATGAGTTTTTTTCGTGGCTCTTTGCCGAAAACATCACCGGTGTCTTTTTTCTCGCCGGGGATTGGCACTCGGGTGTACTCCATCGCCTGGACCGCCCGGGGTTTGATTATCCACTTTATGAACTCATGAGTTCCAATCTGGCCGTCCGACGACGCAACCCGGACCCCACGCCCGACGGCAGTAGCAACCGGGGCGGAGGTCCTCAATCGGCCGCGCCATACGTCAATGACTACAACTTCGGACTGCTACGATTTGTTGGAGAAAAAGGCAAGCGGGAAGTCTATCTTCAAATCGTTGACGACTCAGGCAAAATCAGAATCAGCCAGCTACTCTCAGAAGAATATCTGAGGGCGATAGCGGACTAGGCGGCGCTACGTCCGCCGATACGTCTAACCATTGCACTGGGGCAGAGGTCCGTTCGCGTGATTTGACGCGAATGGGCCTTCGGTAACCCGCTTCAAAGGTCCGCATTCCGGAACGGATAGCGTTGCTCTCCGGACCGTTGTATAGTCCGACGCATCTCAATTCCTCTAACAACCCCGTTTGGGGCGGAAAATGGACGACGCGAAACAGCTGGCATCGCTCATAGAGGCTGCAACTTTTCGCTGTACTAATTGTCAAAACAACGATCCACCTGTTGAAGTAAAGCCGCAAAGGCCATCCGAAGCTTTAGGACTGAGTAAGTCGGCGGGTAAAGGTAGTGGATCTCGGAACCGCGGGAACACTGCGGGCAGCACCTTAATAAGCAATTCCGACTTGACGATATCCGGTGCTCGTCCGCCTGAACGGCACTGGGCGCCGACAGAAATTGCCGATCGTCACCTGTTAAACCGGTTCGGCGTATAGAATCATTCCGTTTTCCATGAGTTCGACCCATGTCTCGAATTGTAAATCGTGCGTGTTTGGAAGATCCCAATTCTGTCCAGCTTGATCTGATCAGAGAGATTCATGAGGCATTGCGATCTCGTTCGATTCCGCACTGGCTGGGAGGGGGTTGGGGATTGGACTTTCTGTTAGGCGAAGTCTCGCGCGTACACGGCGACATCGATTGGGCAATATGGAAAACAGATGCGCCGGAGGTAACCGTGTGTCTTGGTACCTTGGGGTATTCCCAACAGAAAGTCCGGCATCCCGACGAACACATCGGGTTTTGGAGACTCGATCAGTATGTCAGTTTTGGACTACTCGAGATGACCCAATCCGGAGACGTGGTTACCTCAGGCCGATGGACCGATTGGCCTTATCCGCATGAAGCCTTTTGTGCACCGGAAAGGCGGCTGGGCGACCTGTCCTGCCCGATCCTCAGCGCTGAGGCACAACTGGACGAGAAGGTCAACTTCCACAAACACCCTGCTGGCGCACCTCTGAGAGATGTAGACCTTCCCGCGATCCAGAAGCTGCGCAAGTATATTGCGCGTCAGCGCCGCCAATAGAAGAAGCGTCACGAAGGGCTGACACGCCCGTGTCCGGTTTCTGGCTGACCCTTCGCGAGACTCCTTTAGGGTTCGGGCAGGGCGGATCGTCAGCGGCAATATCGGCGCCGAAAAAGGCTAAGAATTCGGCTTATGGCGTGTGTGAAGTGTATCGTAAATGGAAATCCGCAAAACTTGATGGTCGATCATCGACGCCGGGACGAAAGGAGCAGCAATGAAGACGCGTAATCCGTACCGATCTGCGGTCGGCGTCGCGCTTGCGACAGCGCTCATCCTCCTTTGGGTGAACGGCGCGGTCGGCGTGATCGGATCCGAGAACAACGACGCCAACCTGATGTATTTGGGGGTGCTCGCCGTTGGGATTATCGGCGCCGTCATCGCGCGTTTCGAGCCGCGTGGAATGGCGCTCGCACTGTTCGCGACGGCGCTCGCCCAGGCCCTCGTCACGCTGATCGCACTGATCGCCAGGTTGGGCTACCCCGCGAGCGGACCGCTTGAGATCCTCGGCCTGAACGGCTTCTTCATTGTGTTGTGGATCGGCTCGGCCTGGCTGTTCCGGAGTGCTGCGCGGGAGCAATCCCTCGCTGGCGCGGCGACTGAGGGTTAACGCGCACGCCGGCAATATGCCTTTCGATTACACACTCCAGCGATTTCTCAGATCCGCTCCGGATTATCGTCTCTGTTCGCCAATGCGCAGCAGGCGCTATATTGATGAGAAGAGCCACTCATGACTCCCGGTAGAGCCGAAGCCTCTCTCGGCACATTTGCCTGGTTCGGCTGCCAACTGCCTTTTTCCTTTCGCCTGAGTCTGATCAGGAAGAGTGGTTTCAGTCACACATTTCTGTGGATGGGAAGCCAGGAACCCCTGGTGGAATCCGGTCGCGCAAACGAATTGCCGGGAATGGCTGCAGATGCCGGGCTTAAGGTGGATCACGCCCACGCAACATTCGAAGACGCAAATGCTTTCTGGTCTGAAAAGCCCAGCGAACGCGATGCATTGGTTCGTGAGAACCTCAAGTTGATTGAGTACTGCAGCCGGCACTCCATTTCCTGCATTGTGCTTCACGTAACCAGGGGGCCAACGCCGCCTCCGCCTCACGCGGAAGGACAGGACATTTTTCGACGGCTGGGCGAGGAAGCAGCAAATGCTGGAATCGAATTGGCGCTTGAGAATACAAGGGCAACCAATCACGTGGACTTCGTTTTAGATGAAGTTCCTCTGGAGAGCCTGGGCTTGTGCTACGATAGCTCACACGACTACCTGCATTCCGGCACTCCCGCCGCTGTGCTTGGGAAGTGGGCGAATCGTCTCAGCACGACCCACTTTTCAGACACCGACGGACAGGGCGACGTTCACTGGTTGCCGATGAAGGGAATCGTCAATTGGGATGCAGTTTCGAGAGCATATCCCGCATCGTACGAAGGTCCAGTTATGATTGAGGCCGTGCCCCAGGATCGCGCTCAACCGCTGACTGAGTTTCTTGCGGATGCGTACCAGACGGCGGTCAAACTGAGGGAGAAACTGGTTGGCTCGGCATGAGCGAACCATACGGCGGACAACGCCGCTTGACCGGTTTCGCAGACCGGCACACCGCTACATCAAATGGACAGACCCTGACAGCACGATGGGCGACTCACAATGATCGATGATTCCTACAGTCTGGCAGCGAAGCACTACGACGCCGCATACAGCGTCAAGGAAGACCTGGTCGACAGGGACTTCTATCTGGAACTGGCCAGGGAGTATGGGGGACCTGTACTCGAGCTTGGCTGCGGGACCGGTAGAATCACTTTGCCGCTTGCCCGACAGGGCATTGACGTCACGGGGATAGATGCATCTCGCGCGATGCTGGAGGTCCTGCGGGCAAAGCTCGCCGATGAACCTGCCGCCGTAAGGCGCAGAGTACGAGTTGTAGAGGGAGATTTCAGGACTCTTTGTCTTGGCGATCAATATCCCCTGGTCGTGATCCCATTCAGACCCATGCAGCATATGTATACGACAGAAAACCAACTGGCAGCCCTGAGAAACGCCGGGAGACATTTGGCAGATGGGGGAGTCCTCGCGTTTGACGTATTCAATCCCCGCTTCGACAAGCTACTATCGGGCGCCGGCGAGGAACTTCTGGATCTGGAGTGGCCGGCACAGGATGGGACGGATCGAATGATCCGGCGGTACTTTGTAAAGGACGGGTTCGACCCGGTCAATCTGGTTTTTTCCGGGACCTTCATCTTCCGGCTGTGCGAGGGTGACCAGGTTCTATCCGAGGAAGTGGAACCATTCAAGATGAGCGTCTATACTTATCCTCACCTCAAAGCGCTTTTCTGCGCTGCAGGTCTCGAGGGTGTGGGGGAATTCGGTTCGTTTGATCGGAAACCGATAGGGCCGGACACGCCGGAAATGATATTCCTCCTGAATGGCCGGCAATAGCTCTGTTCGACAGCGCGCACCGGGGAATATACTTCAGGCAACAGCGGGCCCAGGCTGCAGGACGAAGAATGACGCGGGCGAATGGCGTCGGCGGACGATCGGAGTTCTCGCCTGAATGAAGACACACCTGTTTTTCTGCCTTTAGTGATTTTGCAATGACGATACATCAATTCGGAAACGAGGTACGTGCCGTCCTGCGAAGGCATCTCGAACCGGGAAAGGTCACCTTCCTCGGTTCATTCGCCTCAGGGAAAGTCGACGAATACAGCGACGTCGACCTTGAAGTCAATGTCCAGGTTGAACTCACGCGGGAATTTTTCGATTCTTTGGTGGAGTGTCTGGGAGAACATTTCGGCCCACTTTCCGTCCGGTATGATCCACAGCAAAAAAACGACAGGATGGCACAGAACATCCGGATCAACTTTCACGACTATCCCGTGTTTTGGAGGATAGAACTCGATATCAGGTCGAACCGGGACGCCCTTCAGAAATGGCCTTCACCGTTTCCGGACTGGTCTGTCGCCACGTCTGCGTTCTGGAATATCGCCTGGGCGGTTAAGCGAGCCAGGCGGGGCGAGAGAGATGCCAATCACTACATGATCAGCGCCTGCGAAAAACTGGGTCGACCAGGGCTGGCGTATTCGGATGAGAATGTGGAAACCTTGCTTGCAGAATTGTGTCGATTTCCGGACGTCGACAAGGTCTTGCTGTCGAAACTCCGCGGCGAAATCAGGCGCTGAGGCTTAATGGATGTCTTCTATTTTGAAAAACTATTCGGATTCCCAGGTCACGGCTGCGATCGAGCAGAACAACATCGATCTGTTCCTCTTCGCCGCCGCCATGGGCCGAAAAACCATCTTGAGGGAGGAAGACTTCACCGTGGTCATCGGAAAGCCGTGGTGGCCGAACTACCTCGTCGAACCTCGCTTCCGCGACGAAACTCTCGAGAGCCGGATACACCGTATTCGTGAGGAGATTGAGCAGAGGAAGCTTCCACCGATCCTGAAGTTTGGTCCGAAAGCAGAGCCGAAGAATCTGAGAGCGCATCTGTTGAGCAGTGGGTTCGTGGCGATGGATCACAATCCTCCGGGTATGGCGATAGGATTGGATGCGATAAGAACAGGGCTTGACACCGAAGACTGAAACCGACCACTAAACCGGGCCAACTCCAAAATGAAGATCATACTCAATAGTGTATTTGTTGAAGACCAGGACGAAGCACTGAAGTTCTATACAGAAGCTCTTGGCTTTGTGAAAAAGCATGATATCCCCGTCGGGGAGTTCAAGTGGCTCACCGTCGTTTCACCCGAAGACCAGGACGGGACTGAGCTTTTGCTCGAGCCGAATGACAATCCGGTAGCAAAGGCATACCAGACAGGAATATTCGAACAGGGTATCGCCGCTACGGCCTTTGGCGTGGAGGATATTCGTGCAGAGTATGAGCGGTTAAATGCACTCGGGGTGAGATTTACGATGGAGCCGACCGAGTTGGAAGACGTTATCCTGGCGGTCTTTGATGATACGTGCGGCAATCTCATTCAGATAATGCAGGTGTAGAAATCAACCCCGCGACACTGCCATACCCGACAACGCAGAGACCCGAATTCGGTGTTCCCAAGCTCATCGCACAGTTTTGGGATTTTTTTTGACGGTGATAAACCACCATTTCGGAGAGAAATGTGGAGACCTTTATTCAGTCCGGTATCCGGTTTCACATTGAGATCGGGACAAAACCAAAGCCAGAACTGGTTCGATGGACGACATGGGGCAATAACGATATTCAACAGTCATATCTGCTTTCCACATCCGAGGGAGCCATTCTGATTGATCCGATTCAGCCCATAGGAAGACATGCTCCGAATGTCCTGAAGGAATATGCAGATTGTCGATTTCAAGCCGTTGTCTGCACGAGTCCAAACCACCAACGAGATGTCGAGTGGTTCAGCAGACGGTTCAAGATACCTGTATACGTTCCGGCGTTGGCCCCTGCCAGGTCACGTATCAGACTGAAGTCAGATGAACTATATCGAGATGGCGATATACTTCCCGGGAACATTCGCGCGATCTGGTCGGGAGATAATAGAGGTGAGATGTGGCTGTTGTGGAGGGCTTCCAGGACATCCCGGGTCCTGATTTGCGCAGATACGATATATGGACAGTCCCGCAGGGGAGGGTTCGATGGTGCGGCCGTATCGTACTGGATTAAGGAAGGCGGAATCCGGTCGCAGATGAATGGTGAAGTCTGTCTCGATGAAATGAGACGCAGGTATGAACGCCTTGAAGATTACGACTTCGAGATTGTCGTGAACGGTCACAACCCCCGTCCTATCGAGAACGCGAAATCGGCACTTGAAAAAGCGCTGACCCAGGGCAAATATGAGACGCATCCGAAAGGCGCGTTCAGTGTTATCGCGGCAGATTTATCGGAGGAATGAATACATGGGAGCACTCGATACCCTCTGTGCCTATATTAGATGAGACAGTTCCCCGCTTTCAAATGGGAATTGTAATGGGTACTACGGATGAGCGTAAGAAGAAGCCGGTGGTAGAGGTTGTTGATAGTCGGTATAGGCCAACGAAGGCGGAGATGGAAGAGGAGATTGTGATAGATGCGAGCCCGGAGGAGTTGCTACGGGCGGTTGTTCAGGATGTAGAACTTCGGATTGTTGATCCGAAAGGGAAGCGGTAGGATAACGCTGGCAACAATATGGGTAAGGGTTAGGGAAATAAAAAACCTGCCAGTATGTTACTTCTGGCAGGCTGTTGATAGCGTTATGGGAGGTCAGGTTACTTTTTGAGATTTGCTTCTTTAAACATGACCGTAAAATTCATTCCGGTCTATTTGCAATGCTCTCAAAACTGCTCTGATTTGTGGTCTCCTGATTTGTTCATTGGGTTTGCCTGCTGTTCCTGAATATAGTAATTCTCCGTCGACTGTGCGGGTAAAACCCCAATAAGTTCCAATAACATCTGTGCCGCTTTCCTGAATATCACATTCGCAATCGAAATTTTGTATTAAACACTCTTTGAACTGTTCAAACGTCAGATAAAACACAGCGAAATCCTCATGCGCAAACGCGAGAGTTCGCTTTTACAACAGGCATCAAAGATGTTTTCCATTCATCAAGAGCAAATCGACGATGATTGCGTTTTAGCTGAGCGTCCTCGGCTTCTTCAAACATGGTCCAGAACTTCTCAGGGGCCTTCTCAATGCCTTGTAAGATTTCCCGGTTATTTGTGGCATCAAAATGGCAATGAGTCATAATTGTAACGTAAAACCGAGCCCTGACCTGGGGTATTGTCTGTCCTTGAGCAACAATATCATATTCAAGACCCTGAGCAATCCAAACATCTTCGTTCCTATACAAAAGGACGTTTACTTGAATGACATCTGACAACGACCTTGTAGTTTTCCCGTTCATTGCGTACTCCCGTGGTTGTCATTTGCATATCTTTTCACAAAAGTACGTTAACGGAGTACGGTTTGTCAAGTATAAAAATATAGAAACGCATGTACGTACCGGGTTGTACAGACCGTAACAGGAAGGGGAACAAAGTGCGGGTATCGTTGAAATGTGACTTTGCGCTATAATTCCCTTTTTAAAAATAGGGAACAATGAAGATGGCGAAGCAACGCCGAACGTTGACGGATGCATCAGTACCGACACTTAGGAGCTTGTCGAAGGGGTTTCAATGAGGCCGCGGGTCTATATCGCGGAATTGGAAACCCGCAGTTGGGGTTATCCAAGCTCGATCAAAGCTTGATCAAAATGAGCGTGCCAAGCGTGATCAAGCTTGTAATCTGGATTCCTAAAAGCCATCGAATCCAGGACAAAATATCACGTTGGCCTTGCTGGAGGCTGTTCAAGCGTGCATCCATCTGCTCAACAATCCCCTCGATCCGCGACGAACGGGCGTCAAATTCGGCCAGTTTGTCTTGCGGTGTTGGAGCCTGCAATGTGAGATCTCCTTTTGGCTCGAGGGTTTGTGAATCGCGTTATATCGTCTATTGGTAGATAATACGACAGCAAAAAGGGCGTTGGCCGAAGGGCAGGGTTGAGCATCACACTGTGTGCCATCGCGAGATCGGCACAGCAAGGCGCAGACACGTGTGGATTGCCTGCCACGGAACTGCAAACACGCGGAAGGTTTGCGTCTGCGTCTCGCGCTTTTCGGTCACGGCTCGAATCACGCTGCGCCCCATCTCTACTCTACTTTTGGATTGGTCCTTTTTTATCCTGAATGCACGAGTCGAGCGGCCGTGCTAGTCCGAACAGCCCGAAAAGTTCATCACTGTTCAACTGGGCGGACAGATCCATCGACACATCGTCGATGAGTTGGTTGAACAGTTCCCGTTTGTTCTCCAGAATATCGTCAATACGCTCCTCAATGGTTCCGATGCAGGAATACTTGATGACGTTGACTTTGACCGTCTGGCCGATGCGGTGGCTTCGGTCTTCGGCTTGACTTTCTACGGCGGGGTTCCACCAACGGTCCAGGTGAATCACGTAGGACGCCTCCTGCAGGTTCAATCCCAGTCCGCCCGCCCGCAGCGACAGTACCAACACTTTGTGTTCGCTGCAGGTTTTGAATCGTTCGATGATCTCGGCTCGCTCCTCCTGGGGCAAGTCTCCCGTGATGGTAAGCGGAATGAAATCTCGCACGTGGTTGGCCACGGCGCCCACGCCGGATGTGTCGCTGACGTATTGCGAAAAGATTAGCGTCTTGTGTCCCTGGGATACCAGTTGGTCCACGCGGTCCTTGATGTCGGCCAATTTGCTGGATTCACCGGTCTTTGGGTCGGCGTTACAGATTTGCTTCAAGCGAGTGATGAGCTCAAGCACGTGCCGCACGTTGACTTCCGCGCCAAGAGACTTCAGGTAGACGATGCCTTCCTGTTCGGCCTTATCGTAGCTCTCGCGTTGGCGGGAGCCCAACTCGATGTCTGCCTTCGTGACCTGCTTGACGGGCAGGTCTTTCAAGACCTCCGCTTTTTTGCGTCGAACCTGCAACTCACGGTGACGCCTCTGCAATTCCACACCTGGACGGTACCGCTTTGTCACTCCAGTGCGGTCATAATCAACGAACTCCAGTATCGAGGCCAGCTCCTCTTCGCGATTTTCCATAGGGGTGCCGGTCAGAGCCCAGGAGCGATTTCTTTTCAACCCCTTCAGGGCATCGCTCGTATCGTTGCGGTTCTTGATTCTCTGAGCCTCGTCCGCTACGACCACATCCCAATTTTTGCGACCCACCAGAGATTGGGTGCTGAAGTCGGACCTCAGAGTATCGTAACTCACGAGTGTTATTTCTTTCTCGGCATGCCACTGCCAACTGCGGTCCGATACCGAACCACGGATGATGATGGCGGAAAGCTCAGGCGCCCACTTTTCGATTTCGCGCCGCCACTGGTTCAGCACGCTTGCAGGAGCCGTGATCAAGCACGATTTGATTTCGCGACGTGCCCGGAGAATCCGTAAGGCTGTGATCGCCTGTACGGTTTTACCCAGGCCCATGTCGTCGGCTAACAGCAGCCGGCGGTTTTCCAGCAAAGCCCGGACACCCTGCTCCTGGAAGGGCATCAAGTCACCGGCCCAATGCAGCGGGATCGTTCGCGAAGGTTCCGGCGGATTGGCCAGAACGGTCCACAAACGTTCGGCCAGAGTTACGTCGGGTCGTGGGCCTGAACTTGCCTTATGGATATTCTCACGAATTGCCGAGTAATCGCTGGCTGGATATCCGGGGCGTTCGGGCAATGAAGATAAGCTCACTACAACGGCCAAACCCGAAAGGTCGGTGACAGCGTGAATCCGATCGTCGCCAAACGCTACGTCCAATCCTGCAGTCGCCCGTTCGAAAGGTTCAGCGGGATTGCCCCGGTCCAGTATCTCTACGAGAAGTTGGCTCGCTTCGGTATCTGGATTGGGTTTTTCAGTAACCCAAAGCAATTCATAGCCTTCGTTATGCGGGTCGTCCGATTCGCCATTGGGCCGAACACCGGATGTTGCGATACGGCAAAAGGGTACTTGTACCTTTATTTCTTCGTTGATCGATCCATAAGGTACTTCATCGGCCCGAGCGAGTATCAACGTTGGCACAGAAGTGATAGCTCTGAGTAGTGATTTTACCAGCGATAGCAAGAAACCCGGCTTGACGATTGCCAGTTGTCCGCCAGATCCCGAGCAAACCGTCCGCGTGAAGCAGAAGTCCAGTGGTTCACCCTGTGCGGACGTCTGGAATAGCGCCGCCCGTATGCCATTACCGCCCTTTTCTTCGACGAACCGCAGCCAGGCCACCGCGCCGGATCCCGTATTCACCGATTTCAGTTCATCAAAAAGTTCCGGCAATTCAGTTTCCCCCAGGAAGGAGAAATGGTCGCATTTTAATCAGTGTCGTCCCGGGACTCTCGTTCGAGGTCGGCGTTCTCTGCATAGGGGTGTCGGAACTCCTCGCCCTCAGTATTGGGCTGGTAGTCAGGATAGCGCCGCATCAAATCCCATTCATTGATGGCGGCGCGGACCTTGTAGCGCATCCGGTTCTGATACCCGGCGCCGCCGGCCCTAATTGGTACCGGCGGAGCATCCCAGCCGTAGGCGTCGGTGTAGAGTCTCCGTAGATTCTCCATGGTCAATTGAACGTCCGCGTCTGTTGGTTGATTCAACGGCAAACATCCTCGCACGAGCAATCTCATACCGGTATCGGCGTCTGCCTTCAAACTTTCGTAACGATCCGTACTATCCAACTTTGGTACCACGTAGTCGCGGTCTTTTTTTCCATCCGTGATGATTGCGGAAGCAAAATCGTTGGTGACGGATCCCACGGTTCTCAGCCCGGGATAGGACCCGCTGCCGGCCTGTCCCAGCCAGCGAGCCAGCTCGGCGTAAGACCTTCCCCGCTGCAGGAGAGAGTACGAACCGACGAGTTCGATCTCGTCCAGCAGCACCACCCAACCCTTGTAACCAGCAGCCTTGATCAGCTGGACGGCGAAACGGAGACGCTGGGGCGGCAGGTCGGCGACCCTGGGCGCTCGGAAGGAGTAACTCTGCTTTTGCCCTATCTGCCTGAGGCCATTCTTGACCCGGGAAATGTAGATTCTGTCGCCCGCCCAGAAGTTCTCTATCTCGTTGTTCAGCTCGAGGTCGCCCGCCCGTTCGTGAACGAGCAGACTGGCGGGGAACATCTGGCTCAGCCCGTTAGACCCCGTATCGTTTGCCCACTTAAAGAAGCCGGCGTATTCTTGTGAATCTGGCTTCAACGCCTGTCCCAGTTCCTCCATCAACCGGCCGGTACGGCCAGGCATCTGGGCGTTATCCACGGCCGACTTGAAGACCTTGCCCAGGTCGTATAGCGGCGTCTCCTTGCTGATGGTCACCTTGCTACAAACGAAACCCTGGGAAAGAGCCCGATCTTCCAGGTGAGTAAGCAGGTGAGACTTGCCGGAGCCGAAATCGCCTGAGACCAGGATCCCCAAAGTGCCGGACGAAAGGTCGACGCCTTCCGTAGCCCCGGTCAACATGCCTTCGAACTGATCTTCAGCCTCAGGCTGGTTGCAGCCCAATATCTTCACTGCGTCCCTGTTGGGTACGCCGTTTCGGAGAGCCTCCAGGGCTCGCCTGGAGGCGAATTTGTGTTTATCGGCGCAAACTGCCACTGCCTTCCACCTTCCTATGTCAGCCGCACCAGGGATGCGACCGGATTGACCCTGTTCCTATCGCGAACATCGTCCATCACCCGGGTGCGCAGGGCCTCATATATCCCGTAGCCTCGGGACCTGCGATCGCCACTGTCGTCGAGGAAATCGTTGTTGGTTACGACCACCAGTACCGTGCTCGTCAACCGGTCAACGCCGTCGATAAATTCCCGCAGTAACTCGTAGTGTTCCATCGCCATGGCTCTGGTGTAGTAGCGCAGATCGTCCTTCGGATTTCTAGCCACCGTTACGCGTGCGTTGTCAAACAATACTACAGTTCCGGAGTGCCCCACATGATGAATCCAGTAGAGGGCCGATTCGATGAAGTATCTGGCCGTGTTACGATTGATACTGGTGTAGATGGAAAAGGGCCGGACGCCGCTAATCCGCGTGTTCTCGCCCGTCAGCCACTCCAATAGCGGCTCGCCCATGTACCCGCCAATACTGTTTTCTTCCATGCAAAGATGGCTCATACACACCCGGAAATCTCTCGCCATCTTCGTGTTCTTGAAGACAGTGTTCTGTATCATCGGCCTCAGGTTTCCGAGAACGAACTCCGATTCGAGACCGTTGACTGTCGCGATGGCGTCGAAGACGTTGCCGTCCACGCCGGGACATATTCCCTCAATCCGGTAGCCCTTCTCGTTGGCCAGCTTCAGGATCATACGGCGTGCCAGCCGCCGCCAATCGACTTGCCTGGCAATCATGAAGAAGAAGTCCTGCGGCATGTGCGCCCGCATCGTCTTTGCGTTCAGCTTAATGAAAAGATAGTCCAACTCATGGCAACTAGCCTCCATTTTTGCGTACAAACCAGCCCTGGAGCCCTCGTTTGATGGCACTGCGAACTTGATCGACGCGCCGCCGTCTCGGACGAACGACGAAAGGTACTCTTCATCAATGACCTGCAGCCAGCCTTTGAGCGAGATGGAGATTGTGTTGTGCATCACTCGTCCCTCGTAAACCGAATGCCGTAGTACTTGATGTCCTGGCCGTGTGGCCCGACAAAGGTGAAGACGTTTCTGGCGCCTCGGGTTCCCGTGGATGCGTGGAAGAATATACTGGCGCCTGACGTCGTCTTAGAGACTCCGCTTGTTTCCAACTGGTAAAGGTCTCGGGCAAAGTCAATTTGAGCATAATCTCGTCCACTGCCCGGCAGAGACGTGAACAACCTGTAGATTCTGGCCAAAAGTACCACGCGCCCGGAGCCGCCCGTCATGAGTCCGTCCGAAGAATCTTCCTTCACAAGCTCCGAGTACACTTTGTACAGGGCCTCCAGAAAGCGTTTAGCCGAGAAGCGGCTGCGCTTCCTCTGATTCGCGATCAGCAGATCGACCAGGTAGGACGGCTTAATGGTCGAGATCTTCTTGTTGTCGATTCGGACCGCCTCATCCTCGGTTAAAATTCGCAAGGTGGACGGGTGTGAGATCAACTGCTTGTCCCGTTCATGGATTTCCAGGCCCATTTCCGAGGCGGCACGACGCAGTTCGTCAGTATAGCCACCCTTGAGGTATTCTTCCACTTCTTCATCTCCATAGGGCCAGGATTGGACAGCGTCTGCCACCACCTGCGTCAGGTTCTCCAGGGCGTCGTTAAATCCGCCTCGGGACTTCTTGATTACAGCGATGTTACCCTCTTTGGCCGCCTTTTGCAGACGTCTGGACAACTTCACCAGGTTGGTAGCGGATTGGAGGGCTGATTTCGCTGCATTTTCGGAGTTGTCAAATGCTTGTTCGATACTGTCCATATCGTGTTTCCTGGGTTTGAAAGACCTGCCGAACCAGCGACATGATCAATGGTGGCGTAAACACAGCCATGACCGGAACATCCCACTGTTCCTCGTCATCAAAATAGCCAATTTAACCCTGTGGTGGCGTGGTTAATTCAGCATAAAGCATTATGTGCGAATTGTCAAGCATATCGTTCGCAAAGTCAGGAAGGCGACGGGAGCTCACGGTAAGAGAGTACTCGTCCGATGTCAGGTTTTCCAGGTCATAGCCCCGACCGTCCTCATCCACAGAGCGCATGGGTTCGTACTTGCACGCGTCCGTCGCCTGCATTGCAAACTCCGGGTTATACCAATGAGGCCCGACGACCACGGACTAAAGCTCGGGCGTCGCCGTGGGTTCAGGTGTCGGCGGACGGGTCAGGGCCAGGATGAAGCGGTCCCCGGCGACGATGCCGCCGCGGAGCGTGCTTGCGGAAGAAGACAGGTTGAAATTGATGTAGTTGCTTCCGGACGACGCGATGTCGGAGGCTGCGAAGCTGACCGTCTGATCCGCCGTTTGCACCCACACCGTCGGGTCGTTGACGGGATAACGTTCGATTCAACTGCAAAGTGAAAATGGCAAATATGGAAGTGAATGACGCACGATAAGGAGACAAAATGGAACCGGGAGGCACGATTCCTATTTCTCGTACCTATGAGCGGTTCCTGGACCAGGATACCCGCGATATGTGGTATTGCGGTACCGATGAGCTACAGGACTGCTGGTTCTTTCATCTGTCTGTGGAGGCGTCCGATGAAGAAACCTGGCGTCATGGCGGAGCCGGTGAGGACGGATCTTTGATCGATCGTTTCGATTTTTTCTTGGCCGATTTCCGGGCGCTTCCAAAGCTTGTCGCCAACTATGACGACAAGATCGACTTGCTTTTGGAGTCAATGGAATCACGCAGAAAGAGTAAACTTCCCTTAACAGAGCGGATTTCGCTGTGGGCCGTTGGTGCTCTGGCATTCGGCAACCGCTCGCCGCGCTTCAACACCCTTCGCCGACCCTTCGACAGGCTCAGGGGGCGGCTCAGTTCAGGCCTTAGGGGCAACTGGCTCAGGGTTCAGGCTCAGCGGCCGAGCCAGCGGTGCTCAGATCGGCAAACAATACCCGGTTTTGCGAATCGCGTTCGCCAACAGAAAAGCGCAGCCGTCCTGGCTACGCCTTGATTTTCTTCCGATGATGCCTTTGGACGGATTGCGGGTCTAGCCGATCCGTCCGTGTATGCGAAGCACGGTATCCAGATTCGCGACACCAGTTCCTTTCCTGGATCCTTCGAATTTCAATCCCGCGTTCAGGAGCAGGTCGATCACGGTCGGATAGTCGGCCACCGGGTTTGGCGCGTTGGTCGCAAAATGCAGGGCGGTGCCCATCGACGTGCCTCCAAACTCGTTCCTCAATTCGAGTGCGGGGCCGTGATCGAAAATCATGGCCATGGTGTCGAGATGTCCCTGGCCTGCGGCCCACATCAGCCCTGTCATATTCCAGGCGCCGCGCCCATCCACGTCGGCCCCCTGCGCCAGCAGGTACGCTGCCGCATCCGTCCGTCCGAACCGACAGGCAAGCTCAAACGCCTCCGCGAGGTCGGCCTTAGATGCGCCACGGTCTTCGACGAATTCCCTCGTCAGGTCCAGCCTGCCCACACCGGCGGCCATCACGACGGTTTTCACCTCCGCGCCGAGCCGTACCAGGGTGGCTGCCGACTCGGGATATCCGAACTTGAGGGCCAGACGTACCGGTGCGCCGTCCCCGTTTAGTCCGTCCACTTTGGAACCCGCCTTGACAAATATCTCGATCAGTTCGGTCGCGACGCCGCGAAGGTGTGGATGAACACTGGTCACCAACGCCAACATCGGCGTGTCTCCGGATTGACCGGGTCCGCAGATGGCATCCACCACGGCACCTGCGTCCAGCAGAAGGCGCGATCTCGGGCGCATTGGCGGGCGACCGCTGGCGAAAGTCTTCCACGCCGTTGGCGGCGAGGTAATACAGCAGCGTCGCCTGGTGCATTCGACCGGAGTGGGCGTGCGCCAACGCCGGTTTCCGCCGCAGGAGCGACTCGAGTTTCGGGAGATTCCCGTCGACCACCGCATCGGCCGCGACCTCGAACTCAGCCCCTTCGGCAGTCTCGCGTGAGGCCAGGTCGACGTGTGCGGCAAACGCGTTCCAACTCTCGAAACTGTGGGCCCGCGCAATGAGAAATTGCGCGTCGGAAAGCGCAAACCCGCGGCCACCCTCGCCTGCCTTCGCGGACATCTCACGGGCGCCCTTTTCGACTTCTCCGATGGCGCGCTGATAGCTGCCCTGTACAAATTCCGTCAGGTCGGGTCCGGAGAGACGGACAATCTCGTCAAGACACTCGTTGCACCAATCGTGTACGGGGTTGGATTCCTCGGATCCGGCTACCTCAACGAGTTCTTCCGCCCGTTTCACGTAATTTGCGAGATCGGGACGTGCAGATAGCGGAAGGGTATCCATAGGAAGTTTCTCTAGATTAAGAGTGGTAAGAGGGGAGACGGGAGACGTAAGACGTAAGAGGACCACACCGCACCCCACCGGTTTCTTGCTCACCTTCGCAATCCACTTCTTTTTGAATATCGCGTGAATCCGATTAGTGACTTGCCATGTGATAAAGTTACCAACTCCTCTTACGTCTTCCCTCTACCCTCTACCCGATTTTCTCACTTCTACCGTCTCCCCTCTTCCCTCTCCCGGCCTCTCGAAAAAGGGCAAGGGAATAGGGGACGTTCGAGGGTGGTGGAACTTCTACCTCATGGGTAGCGAAACGCGGGCGTTTCGACAAAACCAAACTGGTCTGGTATCAAGCTATACAATCCCGGTCCGTGTTTCAAGTTCTATACCATGTCCGCCACAGGGCAGTCGAAACAATGCCCGCAGGAACCCATGTTTTGCACATTTGCCCGTTTTAAGCCCGTTTCCGCAATTGGAATTACGAAGAATAGTGGTTTTGTAGCGATTTTGTTATATTGAAGTCTATGAAAAGAGAAGACTACTATCAATGGGCAGAACGCGCCGCACAGTGGGGCGCCGGGTACCTGACCACGCTGGAGGACCGGCCCGTACGGGCGCAGACCCGACCCGGCGAGATCGCCTCGATGCTGCCCGCGGCGCCGCCGGAAGCGCCGGACGACATGGGGACGATCTTTGCCGACTTCGAGCGCATCGTGCCGGACGGCATGACCCACTGGCAACATCCGCGCTTTTTCGCATACTTCCCTGCCAACGCGGCGCCGGCGTCGATGATCGCCGAGAATTTGACGGCGGTCATGGCGGCGCAGTGCATGCTATGGCAGACTTCGCCCGCAGCCACGGAGATCGAGACGCGGATGGTCGACTGGATGCGCCAGGCGCTCGGGCTGCCGGAAGGGTTCCAGGGGGTGATCCAGGACACGGCAACGACGGCGAATCTCTGCGCAGTACTGACAATGCGCGAGCGCGCACTGAACTGGCGAGGGATCGATTCCGGACTGGCGGGGGAGCAACACCTCAGGATCTACGCCTCGCCGGAGACCCACTCGTCGATCGACAAGGCGGTACGAATCGCGGGGATCGGCCAGCGGAATCTCGTCAAGGTCCCGACCGACGCTTCCGGCGCGCTCGACCCGGAGGCGCTCCGCGCGGAGATCGATGATGATCGCGCGGCGGGGTTCCTGCCCGCCGGCGTGGTGTTGTGTGTCGGGGGCACGTCGATCGGCGCGTCCGACCGAGTGGGCCCGGCCATCGAAGTCGCGCGAGCGTATGATCTCTACGTCCACGTCGACGCCGCGTGGGCCGGATCCGCGATGATCTGCCCTGAGCTACGGGGATTGTGGGACGGCGTCGAGGGGGCCGACAGCATCGTCTTCAATCCCCACAAGTGGCTCGGCGCGCAGTTCGACTGCTCGATCCAGTTTCTCGCGGACCCGGAACCCCAGGTCCGCACCCTGGGCATTCGGCCGGACTATCTCCAGACCCTCGGCCAGTCCGAGATTACCAACTACAGCGAGTGGACGATCCCCCTGGGGCGCAGGTTCCGGGCCCTCAAGCTCTGGTTCCTGCTCCGCGCTCACGGTCTCGAAGACCTCCGCCGTCGCATCCGAAACCATATTGCATGGGCCGAGGAGGCCGCCGCCGCGATCGCATCGCTGGACGGATTCCGCCTGACAACGGACCTCCGACTATCGCTTTTCACGTTCCAGTATGCCCCCGACGGCGAGAATGCCAACGACGCCACCGAATGCCTGCTCCGTGCGGTGAACGACGACGGCAGGATCTACCTGACGCATACGATCCACGAGGGGCAGTTCGTCATCCGCTTCCAGGTCGGACAGTTCGACTGTCGCAGGGAGGACGTACTCCTGGCGGTGGACGTGCTTCGCGAGTTGAGCTATGCAATTCCGCATTGAACCTCTGACTCAATCAGACGCCGAAAAAATCGCTTTGTGGCATTACGAGGGCGAGTACGCGTTTTATGATGCTGAAGCGGATGCGGAGGACCTGGCGGAGCTTCTGGATCCCGCGCTTCGGGGTGACTCCATGTTCGCCGTTCGAGATGGCGCTGGCGAATGGGTGGGGTTCTTTGCGTTGCAGAACTCAGACGGCGTAGCGGATTTCGGTCTTGGACTTCATCCGGATTTGACCGGGAAGGGACTGGGGGCGAATTTCGTTCGTGCGGGCCTGGATTTCGTGCAATCCCGATTCTCACCGAAAACCATCCAGCTTCGCGTTGCGGCTTTCAATAGACGAGCGATCAAGGTATATCAACGAGTTGGTTTCAGGGAAATCGAACGCTTCATGAATCAGACGAACGGCGGCGAGTTCAACTTCATCAGAATGGAATTGACGAAAACGCAGGAACAGTGCGGCGGAACTTGCGGTAGCGAAATTCAGCGTCGGGATGTTTTAGCATTCCGGAGGGACTGGCGCCGATCACGATCGACCTGGAGAACGACCGCGGCACTTACAGTGAACCAAACGTCTGGTACTTCCATCGGTCGAAATTACAAAACTGACGTGGGCATGCGCTAGACACGCCATATTTGGCCTGCACTCCGGGAGCGCGTCCGCTAAATGATCGATCGATTCAGGATTCTTCTGACACGGGCGGTTTATATTCCTGATTGGAATAGATTATAGAGCTGTTTTTTCGTAGACCGATGCTGAGACGGTAGGCCATCGACTCCCCGAAGTCGATGGTGATTGTTCGGATAGATTGGTGAAACACTCTATAGCGTAACCTGATAACGAACTCTTCTCTGTTGAAGCATGTTGAGCGGATCGGTTACCCAACGAAACGGGAGGCGACATGTCACCGAATCCTGTGACGTACGAAGGGAGTTGTCTCTGCGGTCAGATTAAAATCCAGGTGGCAGGGCCACCGGTTACAGCGGGATATTGCCATTGCAAAACCTGCAGGACGTGGCACGTGGCCCCGGTCAACGCCTATGCGACCTGGCCTGACGAAGCCGTACACATCACGAAAGGCGACGAACTACTCGAAAATTATCAGGATAGACGAAGCAATCGGCATTGGTGCAGGCATTGCGGGTCCGGACTGCTGAACCGGCTGGCGAAAGACAGGACGGTGGTTTACGCCATGGTTCTGGCCGAGTCGGGCGACGTCCATGAAGCAAGCTGTCATATTCATTGCGACGAGGCCGTACTGGATCTTCACGATGGAATTCCCAAGTATTTGGAATGGCCGGAATCAGAACCCATGGAGGAGCCGCTCCGGACCCGGATGCGCCCCACCGTGAGTTGAAGTGAGGTTCCACAGGCTCTGAAGGCTTGTCTTGCCTGCTGAACCTTGTATCATACGCATTGCCAGGAGTACAGTTCAAAATCCGGGCCCGGCAAATATATGAAATAATGGAATATATCGGCGTATTCCTGCTGGCCGTTGATCGATCGCAATCGGCTTGATTCTGCTGCAAGGCAGGTGTCGACACAATGCGTTTATACAAAGTAACTGCTCCACGGAAGACAAAGGTGTTCAATCCAGCGGAATTTTATCGCACTCAGGATTTTCGGAGCAGCAGTACAAGGCCAAAACCAGGCTACATTTCGGACAGCCTGCTCTATGCCGGCGACTTCGAAGAGATTTCAATTCACCTTTTCCCAAAGATACATCGAATAAGAGTCAGAAACTCTAGAGTATCCAGGCGCCAACTCTTGAACCTGGGGATAGAGACCGACCCGTGCAAGAGGTGTTACATCTTCGTGAATAGGGAGGATGAGAGGCAGATCATGGAGTTTGAGGCCAATGTCTATGTTTTCGAGGATCGCCATTTCACGAAGACGCCCAGCAATGAATACATCTCGAGAGATCCGGTCGAAGCCATCCGTTCGGAATCGTATTCAATGCCTGAGATCTTGCGGAGATGGTGCATTCAACTCATCACCGTCGACTCGGTGCCCGAACTATCTACGGTTTTCTCTGACGCGGGTGTGGTTTATTCGTATCAGACCGATCGTTGATTGGATCTCCTCGAAGAGCGACATCGGCTTCGCATTACGGCGTTCCCGGGCCTCCTGCCATTCGGTACTCCGACTGCGCGGGGTCGCAAGCCGGACTCACGTTAGTGGAAATTCGCAAATGGGTTCCCTGGGATGGAAAAACTAACTGAACGGCTGCGCCTGCGGGAGCTTAAACCACAGGATGTGGACGCCATTGCGGAATTCAGGAAGGACCCGAGATACCTGGAATTCTACTACCGGCCGGCGTATAGGCGGGTGGAGTGTAAACGCTTTGTCGACATGTGCATCGGGTGGTCACGGGAAGAGCCGAGATGCAGATTTCAGTTGGCGATCACAGACCGGTCGAGCGGAGCATTATTGGGGGACTGCGGGGTACGGACAGACAATACCGGTAGCCGGCGAGGCGACCGTGGTTACGAATTGTCACCCGTATACTGGGGGCGCGGTTTCGCAACGGAGGCTGTTCGAGCCCTGCTTGAGCTCGGGTTTGAGGATCTGTGGCTGGATGAGATTGAAGCCACATGCGTCGTGTCGAACCAGCGGTCCGTACGGCTTCTCCGCCGGCGGGGTTTCGAGGAGACGGAGCGCATACCGCCGGGACCGGGTAGGGGCGAATTTGCGAACCGCATATTGCCCGAGCGGTGTGTATTTCTCTTGGATCGGGACAAATGGATCCACAGCTTATCTGGTCTTGATGTTTAACCTCGGCACTGTGATCTTTCTCACTGCAATGGAGGTATGAAGCGCTTGCGAATCGCCATCATCTCTGATATCCACGGGAATTTCGTGGCTTTAGAAGCTGTCTTGAACGATCTCAAAACAGAACACATTGATCGCATCGTGTGCTTGGGTGATATCGTCTCTGGAGGCCCCCAACCAGGTGAGGTCATCGCCCATTTGAAAACGCTGAATGCCCCGGTCGTCATGGGTAACATGGACACGTGGTGTCTCAACCCACATCCAGGTGAAGGAAAGAGCAAGAACGCCAAGCGAGGAAATGAAGTTCAATTCTGGGGTGTCCGTAGGCTATCACCTGACGATCTCGACTACATGCGCACGTTCCAGGCAACGGTCGAGATACCTCTCGATGCGAATACCAGTCTTCTTTGCTATCACGGTTCCCCACAATCCAATGAAGATGTAATTGTTTCAGCCACTCCAGATGAGGAAATGGAACGCATGCTGTCTGGTTATCACGCTATGGTATTGGCTGGAGGACATACGCATACGCAGATGATTCGTTATCATGCAGATAGCACGATAATCAATCCTGGAAGTGTCGGTGCTCCTATTCCTGCGCACGATCGCATACGCCGAGTTACTCAACGTCCATGGAGTGATCTGCACGATAGGGAATATCCTCCTTGGGCAGAATATGGAGCTATTACATGGGAGGATAGGAGCCTTCGCATCGAGTTGCGTCGCGTGCCGATAGATATCGATCTGCTGGTGAAAAAAACGCACGAGAGTGGTATGCCACACGCTGATTGGTGGTTGAGTTCACGGTATGGAGATCCCGTGAAATGATGCATGGGATGGGGCTGCACTTTTAGCTGGGAGGCAAAACCGTGAGCATACATCGTATCACTTCGATGGTTCCAATAACTGATCTGGATCAGTCTATTAACTTCTACTCGCAGGGCATGGGTCTGCAAGTGATCCGACGTAGAGACGAGTGGGGCCATGCGGTGCTGGAAGGTGAACACGGTTGCCAGGTGATGATCGACCGATCTATACGCAAGGAATCGAACGCCTCAACTGTCGTTTACTACGATACGTCCGAAATTGAAACGGTACGGGACCGCCTGGTTGCCGCAGGTTTCGACCCCAATCCTGTCGGTGTAACATTCTACGACATGACGGAATTTCGAGTTCGCGATCCCGACGGAAACGAGGTCTGGGTCGGCGAACGTGGGGCTCCGGCGGAAGTGGGATCGAGCTTGCCTGTCGAGCAGGCCGGATAAAGATCCCCCTGGCGGAGCAGGGCATTGAAATCACGAATCGACTTTCGAAAGGGCTAAACCATGAGCAATTATATCGTCGTATCGAGCATTTCCTACGCCCCGATCAGCGGAGAGGACGAGGCGGTGATGAAGCAGACCCACAAGGACCTGGAGGACCTGGTGGGGCAGGTCGCCCGAGCCACCACGCCCGATCTGATCGTCCTGCCCGAGACCATCTGCCGGAACTGCGACGAGGACGTGCCCGAGGGGCCTACAACTCAGCTGCTGGCCGGCCTGGCCCGGGAGTATAGCTGCTATATCACCGTCCCAGTGCATGAGAAGGAGCGCAAGAGCGGGGCGGTCTTCAATGTCCTCGGGCTGCTCGATCGGCAGGGTGAACTGGCCGGTGTCTACCGCAAGTACATTCCAGTGTACCCGGAGTTCGACCACGGCACCCGCCCCGGTCCGGGCGCGTCCCTGATCCGGACCGAATTCGGGCCGGTGGGCGGTGTGATCTGTTTCGATCTGAACTTCGGGGAATTGCGGGCCCAGTACAAAAAGCTCAAGCCCAAATTACTGCTCTTCAGTTCCATGTACCACGGTGGGCTCGTGCAGAATTTCTGGGCATTGGATGTGCAGGCTTATTTCGTCGGCTCGGTGTATAGGGGGACGCCCTGCACCATTATCGATCCGCAGGGGACCACCCTGGCTCAGAGCAATAACTATCAGAGCTGGGCCACGGCACGCATCAATCTTGACTTTGAAGTGGTGCATCTCGACAAGAATCGGGCCAGGTTCGACGATATACATCGGCAATACGGCGAGGCCGTTCGCATTGTCACGACCGGGGAGGTGGGCACTTCGGTGATCTACAGCGAGGCTGCGGACCGCACCGCAGCCGATATCGTCGATGAGTTCGAGTTGGTGCGACTGGACGAGTACTTTGAGTGGTCGCGGCAACTGCGGACGGAGCATCTGGGGTAAGCCTTGCCATGCGCCACGACGGAGACTGGGTAAGCATTGCTCTTGCACGACAACGAAAACTGGTTAAGTGATGCAAGTCACGTTTCTTGGCACATCAGCCGCGCACACGCTTACGCGACCCACATTTCGCACGAAGGATACCTGAATCACGATGAATTGGACAGGTTTGCCGCCGCACATGGGGACAGAATCGCATTTGACGGATTGTCGCTG
Source organism: Candidatus Latescibacterota bacterium (assembly GCA_965237675.1). GTDB lineage: Bacteria > Latescibacterota > UBA2968 > UBA2968 > JAAXHE01. The sequence continues at coordinate 4,637,520 of OZ250150.1, read as the reverse complement.
ACAATCGACGGGTGACAGCAGGGCGCCGCGCTGCGGCGGCTGCGCTCGTTGGTTTAAAAAGGATACTATGGAAGAGATTCGCCCCATCCGCGAGTCGGAACTCGAAGAACTCCTCGACCTGCTCTGCGCAGTGCACAACCCCCGGGGCCGCGAGCGCTACCGAGGCTACATCGAAGGCGATCCGACCTGGAGCCCGTCACACACACCCGTTGTCGTTGTCGGAAGCCGGATTGTATCGACGCTGCGCATCTGGGACCGCCGGGTCCACGTTGGCGCCACGCCCGTCCGCATGGGCGGCATCGGCGGCGTCACCACTCATCCCGACTACCGGGAACGCGGCATCGCCACGCGGCTGATGGAGCACGCGGCGGAGTACATGCGCGACGATGCCTACGACCTGGGTCTGCTGTCCACAGGGATCCCGGCACGCTTCTACCGGCGCCTCGGCTGGTGTTGCGTGCCGCTGATGGGTTTTCACGCAGAGTTGCGCCGTCCTCCGCAGCCGGGGCGGTCCGCGCTTGAGGTCCTGCCTTTCGACGAGAGCCGCGACCTGAAGGAGACGGTAGCGCTCTATCAGCGTCACAACGCCGGTCGCAGCGGTAGCATGTTGCGTCCGCGTCCGTACTGGGACTACGCACCCTCCCGTGTGCGGGGCGTGCTGCCCACTACCGTCGTCCGTGGCCCCGTGGGACTCTGCGGGTATATCAACTGGGAGAGAGGTGACGACGGCGCCAGGGTGTATGAGGTCGCTTTCGAGAGCGGCCCGGCCCTTGATGCCCTTGTGCAGTTCCTGCTCGACGAGTGCGCAGAGGCCGGGGTGATGCAGATCCAGGGCGAGATCCCCCACGGCCACCCGTTTGTCGACGCACTGGTTGCTGCTGCTGACGCCGATCTGAGACTCACTGGCAACAACTCGATGATGGCCCTGCCCTTCGACCCCGGTTCGCTGATCGCCAGGGCCGTGCCCGAAGCGGCGGAGTTGGCGCCAAGGCTGCCGGCCGATCTGACGTGTCGGCTCCTGTTCGGCGAGTCCTCCGGCCGCGATTTGGAATCCATCCTTCGCGCCCGCGGGATCTCGCTGGAGGCCGGGGAAGTTCGTCAACTGGAGGAGTGGTTCCCCCGCCGCGAGGTCATTTTCTGGGCGCCCGACCACTTCTGATGCCCGCGTGCCCGACCGACCCGCCGAATCAGGCCCCGAATCGGGTCATCCGCCACGAGCGGTCCCGGCTACGGCAGGACTTGACAGGAGTGTTGCGGTGGAGATCTTCGAGCGCTACGGACGGGTATCGCATCAATGCCCTGAGTCGGCGCTCTGAGCTTGCCGAAGGGCTGTCGAAGGGTAACGAAACGCGCATTTCGACAAGCTCAATGAACGCGCTTCGACGGGCCGTTTCGACAAGCTCAACGAACACAGCGCAAGCAGCGTGCAGATCGGGTCAGGCTCGCACCCGGATGGCGACCCCTCCCCCGGCCCCTCCCCGGCGTGGGGAGGGGAGATATTATACCGTCCCTCGACAGGCTTGCTTCGACAGGCTTAGCACAGCCAACGCAGCCAACGACCGTCATTGAGCCGTAAACGGATTTTCCGGCCAATGCTGAGTCGGGACCCTGAATGTCCAGGTATGCCTCTTGCACAATACCAGGAGCGGCAAATGGTTGACACTTTTCCTCCGCTACAGATGAGGATGATGTAAACGATAAGGTGCTCCCCACAATAACGACACATAAGAAATGCGAATTGGAGACCGTTACTGGTCCAATGGCGAATATACGCGGGAGCGTTCATCGATGTCATCGCATTTCGTGAAAGCGGGCGTCGCCGGGGTGATTCTCAGAGGCAATCGAATCGTTCTGATTCGCCGGAAATACGGGGCATACAGGGGCAAATGGTGTATCCCTTGCGGTAACGTCGAGGTTGGCGAGGACGTTCGAACGGCCGTACAACGCGAGATCAAGGAAGAGACGGGCCTGGACGTGGAAGCAGGTGACGTCGTGGACGTGGTCTCGACACATCACTCGCCTGAGCGAAGCGTCGTTGGCGTCTATTTCCTGGTCAAGGAAAAAGGGGGCGACTTCGTTGCCGGAGACGATGCCGCTCAAGTCGAGCTGTTTCCTCTTGGGCAGCCGCCGGCGGACATGGCATTCGAGGCGGATCGAAAGATCATCGGGCATCTGAAAACCAGGAGGTCGTGAAGGTATCGCGAGAACGATCATGCCATATGCTACAATAAACGGTTTCAGGATGTTCTACGACGTCCGCGGGGACGGCGAGGTCATCGTGTTCATCCACGGAGGATTTCCCTCTCTCGACATGCATCTCCGCGCCGATTCGAGCGGTGGGTGGGGTTGGGAGATGGATTTCACATCGGAATTCCGCTTTGTAATGTCCGATCGCCGGGGCTGTTGGCTGTCTGCTCGTCCGGAGTCCGGTTACGACCTGGAGAACCAGGCGCGTGACCTGGCCGAACTGCTGGACCACCTCGATATCGAAAGCGTGCACGTCATCGGTTCCTCCGCCGGGGGTCCGATTGCAATCCTGTTTGCAACGATGTATCCCGAGCGAGTCAATACACTCGTATTGGCCGGGACCGCGGCGCATCTCTGGCCAGACGACGACCCTGTTACCCGGATCGTCAAGAGACAGTTGGAAATCCTTTATAAACAGGGTGCTGCATCGGCGTGGAAGTGCCGGCCGGAAGGTGTCGAACTTTCTCTCGACGTTCTCTGGGAACGCGACGAGATGGAGGAGCGTGGAACGCTGGCGGAATACGAGGAGCGAGTTAAAAAGCTTGTGGCCAATTCCAGCTTCCAGGAACGCATTGAGTGGTACGGGACCCAGTTGAGATCGATTGACGCGTACCTTGACAGAGATTTAACTGTCGAATGCGGTCGTATAAAGGCGCCCACCCTTGTGGTTCACGGAGCCAGGGACCGGGAAGTTCCCGTGGATTGGGGCAAGGATCTGGCAACGAAGATCCCCGGCGCCGAATTCCGGATGTATCCGGAAGAACCTCACAGCGTTGTCCACAGAAGCGCGCGGGTGCGTAAAGATCTGATGGCGTTTTTCCGGAAAGCGGGCTGATTGGTGTTAGACGCGTTGGTGATGACCATACTGCTTCGTGCCTTCGATGCGAAACGAGAGATAAAATGAGCCAGGACGATCTCAGGTTTCTCTTTCTGGATGTTGACGGGGTGATCCTCGATAACGCCAAATGGGAATCGGAGAGCAGCAGGCTAGCCGGCGCCGCGTTCAGCGAACTGCTGGGTGGAGACACCGATATCTGGGCTGAGCATCAGGAAAGGCTATGGCTGAGGGTCTGGAATAACGGAAACGAAGAGTACAGGGAGGAATTGGGATTGCGAAGACTGAATCTTTCCCGATGGTGGGACCGTCTCCATGCCGAGTGGGTCTTGCAACTGTGTGATGAAGTTGGAGTCGAGGCGCCGTGCACTTTCGAGGAGCGTGTAGACGCTGCCGAACGCGCACTCACCAACGTGTATCTGAACACCAATGCGGTTTTTCCGGGATCCGGAGCGGCCATCAAGGCCCTGGCGAAAAACTTCGAAATCCATACCGCATCGGGCAATCCCTCCTGGGTCGTAGAGACCTTGCTGTCCGGAATGGGTGTTCGTGAACTGATAGGTAAACCCTTCGGATCTGATTTGGTCGGCTATCACAAGGGGCACAGAACTTTCCACGCCAGGATTCTGAAGGAGGTCGGGGCCTTGCCGGAAGTTTCAATCGTTGTGGATGATGACGACAGCCCGCTTCTGGCCGCCAGGAAGCTTGGCGCAAAGACGGTCAAGGTGGGCGGCGCGGGATCGGACCATTTTGATCTCACCATCGGATCCCTATCTGAGTTGCCTGACGCTATCTTCACGGTCACGTAACGCGTTCGTTTCGACTACGTAAAACACACCCGGATGGGCTCCCGGCCAATCCTCGCGCAAGCCCATCGAGGTACGAGTGCGCTGAATCGCCGCGCGACGCAGACGACAGAACAGTCTCCTAACAAGGTTCCGCGAATGCCCGCCAGATTCATTGAGCATCGACGACACTCCATGAGAACGAAACCCGGTCAGCATCTCTCGCAGGCCGGCGTTGACCTTGCCAGGCGGGTTGGCGCGGGAATGGCGAGATTCGACAAGGTTTATACCAGTCCTGTCCCGCGCGCGTTCGAGACGAGCATTGCCATGGGATTTGCCGTCGACCGTCAGTTTGAACTGCTGGCGTCCATGCCTTCGGACGTGGAGATACCTTTCGACGCTGGCTTTGGCGGATACTCTGCCTATATTCGTCAACATCCGGATAGCGTCGTCGCCAACTTCGCCAGAGAACTGGCTGAATTCCACCGCGACGTCGCCCGGTCGCTCCCGGACGGCGGCCGGGCTCTCGTAATCTCTCACGGAGGTTTTGTCGAAGCCAGTGCGGTCGGTTGCCTTCCCGATGCGGACCATGGAGTCTGGGGGCCTTCGTGCAACTATTGCGAAGGTGTAAGATTGACGTACCAAGAAGGTATGTTCACGGAATGCGAAATCCTTCGGGTCCGGGACACAATACTCCTGAACTGACCCGGTCGTGGCACCTTCGCCGGGTCGTCCAACGATCATCTTCGTTCTGCGCCCCCTTGGAATTCGGGCTTGTCAACCACCCGCTGTATCGGGCACTGAAAGAGCCGAATACGGCGACGTGGCTTGACGATTTTCAGCCAAAAAACCTCTTTAATTCACACAAAAGGAAGGCTCCTTGCTCAAGTCATTGTATTCTGGTTACTTAATTAACCTTATAACAATGAACCTGGAGCAACCTGGCGTGGAGGCTCAAGATAATCATCACAGAATCCTTTTCGCGAGTCTTTAGTGAGGACCTCTCCCCCTGGCCCCGTCTCCTGCGAGGAGAGGGGGAGTTGAACCAAGCGTTGCGTAAATACTGTTTTTTTACGCTCTGATTGATCGGAGAATGTCATCTCGTCACTTTCTCGATCGCAACACGCTGACCTATTACAATATTTCGCCGGGATTTTTTCAACAATGGAAACGTCTTCAGCCAATCCAACGGTTCCCCCTTCCTCTCAGGAAGGGGGTTAGGGGGTAGGTCTCGCAGGTCTCGCCAGAGCTGTCGTTCTTCTTCTAACATGTCAGCCCGAAAACCACGCGCCGACTTCACTTTCTCGATTCACTCGGAAGCTGTTTCTGCTTCCTGATACCGCTATCCGTGACAATTCATGAATTAATCAGGTTAAGACCATACTCACCCACCACACCGAAACACCGGCTTATATACTATGCTTTTCGCATTGATCCTTTGTGCTCTGCTGACTTTAAACTTCCTCAGCTTTTCCATCGCGTTCGCACAGAACGACCTGCCTGCGGAACAATATGAAGAGGACTTTGATTTTTTGTGGGAGACGTTCAGGACGGACTATGCCTATTTTGACGAAAAGCTGACGGACTGGAATCGAGTCAGAGAAATCTACCGGCCGCAAGTCCGATCGATCGCCTCCAAATCGGAGTTTATCGCGTTGCTGGAGAGAGCCCTGGAGGAACTGTACGATGACCACATTCATCTGAAAACACATACGGCATCTTCTCCGAACATCGTCCCGTCGCGGACCGACATTTGGGCCGAATGGAAGGACGGGAAAACGATCATAACGGGAATCCGTCCGGGGTTTCCCGCCGATGCCGCGGGTCTTTGTCCGGGGATGGAGATTCTTCGCTTTAATGGCATGCCGATAGAAGACGCTGTCCGAAAACGGACGGGCAGGTCGTTTGTCCAGGTCAACGAGGCGATAGAGGGTTGGACGCTAAGGAAAGTCCTGGCGGGAAGTCGAAATCAGACAAGGACCATTGAAGTCGGACACCGGGGCGAGATCAGTCGAGTCTCCATCCCGCCCGATCAGTTTGATATTGCATATGGATCCCAACACCGATCGAGACTCGATTTCCGGATTCTCAATCCTCGAATTGGCTACGTGATCATCAACGGTACCCTGGTAGACCGTCGACTCCTGGAACAATTCGACTCCTCGCTGCAAGAGTTGCGCGACACTTCGGGATTGATACTTGACCTGCGCAGAGTCGGCGGCGGCAACACTGGGATTGTTGAAGGGATTATCGGACGTCTGATCGACCGGGAGCGTGTTTATCAGAAGACCGTGCCTCGAAACGGAGCCCCCTTTCTGAGCCGTGTCAAACCCAGAGGTGAGTGGCAGTACAAACAGCCTACCGTCGTTCTGGTGAATCGCTGGACCGGGAGCGCCGGTGAGGGCCTGGCAATCAGCCTGGATGCGATCGATCGAGCGACTGTCGTTGGAACGAAGATGGCAGGATTGGAGGGTTCGGTCTACACGATGCGGATGCCCCATACGGGACTCGGATTTCAGTGTGCCAAACAGAAGATCTTCAATGGAACGTTGAAGGGTGATTCGGCGTCGAGGGAATTCGTGGGATCGTCGAGAAGCGAATATACTCCCTCTGTGCTTATCGATCCAGTTGTGGAGGGCTACAACGAATCAGCAGATCCGATTCTGAAGAAAGGTATTGAAGTTCTCAAGAACTTGACAAAGTAAGCGAATTAATATTGCATCTCAGGCTCGTAAAATATCTTCTATCACCGACGCCTCGCAAGACAATGGTCGGACACATGGAATCGAAAGGTATGGATGTCGCCGTCCGGACGACCACTCTGAAGGAGGCGATTTCGCCCTGTTCGTCTCTGTGGAGGAGCGGCTTTCAGGTCTGGAGAGTATCCACCCTTCTTGGGGCGTCATTCCAGTTGATTCGAGCTTCAGAACGATCGAAAATCTTGCTCTGGAAGAGCCAGTAATCTATATTGGCCTTGTTTACAGAGATGTGGAAGTTTTGAATGATCGGAGTGGTCGTTTAAGTCGGGAATTGTCCCTTTCGTGTGAGGGATGGTTCGGCAGAAGGTGAAAATCGTCGAAGAATTGACGGAGTGGATAATAACTCTCATTCAGGGAATGTGGAGAGCAGGAGAGGTTCCGGAAGGAGAGTAATCATGTGGAAGGATCCGATCGTTGAGGAAATTCTTGCCATTCGAAGACAGATCGAAAGAGAGTGCAACCACGATTTGGGACAGATTGTAGAACGACTTCGCAAGAGAGAGAAAAAACATCAAGAAAGGCTTATCTTTTCGATGCCGGAGAAAAGGTCCGAGACGCGAGCCGACGGCTGATGGTTTGACTGCGTTGCCGAGGAATGGCACCTCAACGCCTGTCGAGCAGATCGACCTTGCAGCCATCAGTATTCGCGGCTATATTGTAAAGAGAGTCCTGCGGAACAGGTGATGCGCTTGGCGCCAGGGAAGCAACTCGCAAGGAGCGAGAATCTTTCGAAGAAGGGTGAGGCGGCAATGGAGGATGAACTGCAGGCCGAGTATGATTTGAAAAGCCTGCGGGTGAGGAAGGTTGGTTCTGGGCGAAAGAGCTTTGGCAGGCACGTCGTCCGATTGGAGCCTGACGTTGCAGAGGTTTTTTCAGACGCTGATTCTGTGAACGCGGCATTGCGATTCCTGATTCGAGTCACCAGAGAAAACAGACCGGCGCTTTCTGAAGATGTTGGTGATGACTGACACCTGACGTGAAAGGTTCTGACGCTTTACTCGGTTAAATACAATCGAATTTGCTATGTATGCAAATCCCCGTTGGTGAGGTTGGCTGGCGGGGATTGTATGCAATGAGCGGATGTGTTTTTCGCGTAGGTGCGGGAACTTTATAAGAGTGCAATGAAATCAGTCATTTGGGACTTCAACGGCACCATTCTGGATGACGTGCAACTTGCAACACGCTCAATGAACGAACTGTTGCACAGAAGAAAACTCCCGACCATCGACAAAGCGACACATAAGCGGATCTTCCGTTTTCCCGTATCCGATTACTATCGTCACCTGGGATTCGACCTGGACACGGAAGAACAACGCGCCATTTCTGATGAATTCCACAGAGTGTACCAGTCCGGTATCGGATCGTGTTCACTCAATCCAGGAATCGCGGAGGCGCTGGATTTCCTGGAAAAACATGGAATAGATCAGTTCGTTTTGTCGGCTGCCGAAGAAGAAATGGTCGTTTCATGGGTGCGTATTCACGGAATTCAGGAACACTTCAAGGGTGTGTACGGGCTTTCCGATCGATTGGCTGCGTCGAAAGAACAGAGATGCCGCGATCTGATAGACGACTTCAATCTCGATCCATCCGTGACGCTATTCATAGGCGACACGGACCATGACGCGGAGGTGGCACGCGCCGTGGGCTGCCGTCCGATTGTCGTATTGCAAGGGCACCAGGACAGGTTTCGGTTTGGGGACACGGACTGTGAAATCTACGATTCTTTTCACGATCTGGTCAACGCCCTTCTATTGGATGGAACTGCTGGCAGATAGGCGTATACAACGTATACAGTGAGGTAGACAAGATGAAGACCTTTCCGTTTCAGTACACGGCGGCCAGCGCCGCGGGACAGATGTCGTTCCACCTTCCGAAGGCGGTGCAGTACGAGGGAAACCCGGTGCTGGCGGCGACGGACGAACAGGAGTTCGCGGGACAGGACGCGACGTACATCTCGGTGATCCCGACCGCGGGTGTACTTCCGGATCCGATCGACGCGTACTATGCCTACGTGGCGACGCACGACGGCTCCGAAATCTGGCTCGCGACGGCCGCGCACCCGCTTGGACCATGGAAGTGGCGAAGAGCCGTGCTGGAACTCGCGGCGACGTCGTTCACGAAGCACATCTCTTCTCCGTCGGCCGTCATGCATAACGGGGAAGTTTACATGTATTTCCACGGTGTCCACCCCACCGGCAGGCAGCCGACGGCGCTGGCGACTTCAACTGACGGCATCCATTTTGAGCAGAAGGTGTTCCCCATAATGACAACGCATCCGAACCGTAAGAACCACTGGTACGGTCAGAGCGTGAGCTATGTGCGGGTGGTCAAGGACGGCCCGATGTTCATCGGGACGTTTCAGGGGAACGGTCTCGGGTGGAACGCGCAGGCGAACGGCGTGACGACGGTTGCCGGTCTGGCGATGAGCGAGGACGGGATCCACTGGCGGCTGTCGAAAAAACCGTTGCTCGGAAATATGCCGGGCAGCCGGGGGCCGTTCGCGTCGATCCTCGTCCGTCTGTGGGACCGCTGGATGATGCTGTTCAACGATGACCGCGGGCTTTCTGGGGCGCTCTCGGAGGGATCGGACGTGACGGGCCCGTACGAGGACATGGGTTGTGTGCTGGAGTCCGGACACTGGCCCTTTCCGGTATTTCACGAGGACAAGCTCTATCTTCTGTGCGGCGGAATCAACGCCGCGGTGATCGAATGGAAGTAGACAACGTGCATCAGGACTGATTTGAATCGAACGATTGGATGCCGGGGGAAAGAAACATGAACCGAAGGTTGTTGCGAACGACGTATCACGCGGAGGTCGAAGAGGTCAATTTCACGCACGGCCTGCCGGCGTGGATGACGGAATCGCTGACCGGATCGTCTACGGCCTCAACGTATGACTATACCGATCCCTACGGTAGCCACTATGCCATGATCGCCAGGGGAAAGACCGGCGACGGCGTGACGCTGACCGGATCCCCACTGAGTACATCCGTGGTGAAGGTGATGGAGTTGGAGGCGATCGGTGTGACCGTGGACGGACCGTCGGAGTTGAGCCTGGGGCTTGTATCGCCGAATGATGGCGCTGCCGGGATTCAGCTGGAAGCGGTTCCCATCGATGCCGGCGTGGCACAGGCAGGCCGCGTGCGGCTACTGCTGCGGGACGGGTCTTCGGAAGGGAAGAGGACGCTCTTCGCCGAGGGTAACGACGGACAGATCCTCGACGGCGGGACCGTGATCGAAGACCTGGACCTGGGGGTCATTGTCAATTGCGAAACAAAGACCGCCCAGGCGCATCTGGGATATTCTTACGTGTCCTGCTGGCCGGAAGGCTTTCCGGCCGGACATGTGCTGGCTCCGGCTATCCGGACGGCGCTGGTCACGGATGGGGAGGCGTCGGTGAAGGTGCGCCGGGTGACGATTGGGATTTATACGTGAATAAATCAGGAGTGAACGGTGATTGCACTTGGACATTGCAGCAAACCCGCGGCATACTGACGAGCCAAAGTTGAATTCAAACGCCTACAAGCCGAGACTATACCTGACGACGTCTTCCACTTTATTCAGGGTTGCTCCGGAAACTCGCCCAGCTGCATCATCGGGAAAACGTCTTGAATCCAATGATCGCACTTGAAAACCCAGGAAAACTGTTTCCATATCCAGGCCCGTTTCTGCTGGCCTCAGCCGGATGTTTGTGGGATAATCTTTAGTAATGTTGGTGCCCCTTGTACCAACAACAACGGTCACCACAAGTGGCAATCGATTTATTGCATCTATAGACAGAACCAGTACCGGACGGCGACCCGACTGCTCTCGCCCCGTCACCGGATTAAGGTTGACGAAGTATATTTCACCTCGTTCAATGGCCATCAATCATCCAACCCATCGCCCTCTGTCGGGGAGAATTCGTTCTCGATTTCCCGGAGTTCCTTTTGAATTTCAGGATCGGCGGCCATTTTACTCAATTGAGCATCTATGTCAGTATTCGAAATCACATCAGCTCGAATTCGGTGACTCACTCTTTCAATCAGTTGCAGTTGCTCATCCAGAGTCAGACGACCGATCTTTTCTTCCAGGTCATTTACGATAGATGTTTCAGCCATCGCCACTCTCCTTGTCTATTCGTTTATTTTGGCACACTCAAAATAACGACAAAGACCCATTCCAAGTCAAGAATATACCAGCCAGCGGCATTTCTGGGATCTTCGAACTTCCTGGATCGAAGTTAGAGTCTTTCATTAAGGCTTCTACGCAGAATGCGTTCATGTCTTTTTGGGCAGCTCGCATAAGGTAAGGCGTTGAAATCCCCCCACCGCATCAGCCGTCGCCGGGCCTTCGACAGGCTCAGGGACCGCAAGCTCAGGGACCGGATCGGCTTCTGCGACTCCCCCTAAAGGGGGGAGTAACTGCACCGTCAATCGGGCTCGTGCGTTCATTTCCACCTGTCTGGTTGCGGCTGAAAAACGCGAAGCCGTGTTCGGTAGGATTAAAAGTGACTGGTATTCTGATCTCACCTGTTACGTGCATTCAGGCGTCTATTTTCTCTCGGTTTACTAATTCCGATACTTTTCGGTCCATGCGAACCAGACCTTTCAACCGGAGATTGCATAGGAATGCCGCGCAATCATCACCGTCCTCGGCCGCCATCGAGGCCAACCGATGACAGATAGGTCCCGGGCGCTTGTGGAGGTGCATGTTGCGACCCTCCTGTATGGATTCATCGCGCCCTTCGGAAAGGCAGTCGACCTCGACCCGTACCAAATCGTCTTCTGGAGGACGTCTCTGGCAGCGATCGTCATTTTCGCGGTCGCTGTACGGCTAAAAAGCCACACATACGTCAGGAGTTGGAGCGATCTGGCGACGTTTGCGGCCATCGCGGTCCTGCTTTCAGTCCACTGGGTACTCTTCTTTCAGTCAATCAAGGTCTCGACGGTCGCAATCGGTCTGGTGACGACGTATACCTATCCGGTTCTCATGGTGTTTCTGGAGAGCATTTTCTTCAACGTCAGACTGCGAGCCGTTGACTTCGCCAGCGCGGTCGCGGTATTGATCGGGGTCTACTGCCTGGCGCCGGGTTTCGATCTGTCCGATGCGAATTTTCAGGGGGTCATCTACGGCGTTGCCTCCGGGGCGATGCTCCCGTTCATCATCCTGCTGCGGAAGAAACGCATTATCGACAAATACAATAGCTGGGACATCTCGGCCTATGAAATGGGCATCGCCGGCCTGCTGCTTCTTCCATTCATGCTTTACGATGAAACCCTCTTCGAAATGCCCGGTACCAGGGACATTCTTCTCGTGGTGGTGCTGGGGGTGGTGCTGACGGGATTTGCACGGATTCTCTTCGTCAACAGCCAGCGTCACCTTTCCGGGAAAGTTGTCGGGATTACCCTGGCGCTGGAGACAGTCTACGGTGTGATTATTGCAGTGATCTTCCTGGCTGCCATTCCATCCAGCAGGGAAATCATCGGCGGCCTGATCATCCTGTCCGCCGCTGTGTTCGAGAGTCTGAGAACGAAGGGAAATGACATTGTGGGTGAGGATAATCAGTGAGTCGGGAGACCGGCCAAATTAAGCAATAAGAGGTCTGTGCCCTACCCGAAGTAGCAGGCGGTGAACGAAGAAGAGGATGTCAACAGACAATTGGTTTCAGCTGTTTGGGAGAACGAAAAAATGAAACTCGGAATGTTCATGATGCCGCTGCATCCGCCGCAAAAGAATCGCACCCAGACATTCGAAGAAGATATCGAGTGCGTGCTGTGGGCCGAGGAGCACGGATTCACCGAGGCCTGGATCGGCCAGCACCATACCGCGATGTGGGAGCCGATTCCCGCCAACGACCTGTTCATCGCCCACGTCCTGCCGCAGACTGAGAGGATCCGTCTGGGTACGGGGGTCACCATTATGACGCAGCATCACCCGGCGAACGTGGCGGTCCGCCTCGCCTATCTCGATCACCTGTCCCGAGGGCGCATCAACGTCGGCTTCGGGCAGGGGGGCGTACCTACCGACTGGCCGCTGTTCGATCTGCCGGATCCGCGCACCCAGGGGCTGATGAACCTTGAGGCGATGGACATCGTCCTGAAACTGTGGACCGAAGACGGCCCGTTCGAGTTCAATGGGGATTTCTGGAACGTCGCGATGGCTGAGAAAGTCCCGGAGCTCGGGTTGGGGGAGGTGTTGAAGCCGTATCAGAAGCCCCATCCACCCATCGCCATGAGCATCGTCAAGGAAGAATCAATGGCGGCCACCACAGCCGGCAAGCGCGGGTTCCTGCCGATCAGCATCAATATGGCGCCGGCGCACAAGGTGAAACGGCATTGGGAGATGTACTGCGAGGGGGCTGCGGAAGGGGGGCGGCGCGAACCGGACCGGGGCGACTGGCGAATTTCGCGCAGCATCTACGTCGGCGAGACCGATGCCCAGGCTCGCGAGCACGCCCTCGGCGGCGCCTTCGCCGACTCGCTCGTGTACCTTCGCGGCATGCTCGAAATCGCCAATATGCTGGATCTGCCGAAGATGAACCCGGAGATGTCCGATGCGGACGTTACGCGCCCATACATCATCGATGAGATTGCCATCGTCGGCGATCCCGATACCGTGACCAGACGCCTGCAGGAGCTGTACGACGTCACCGGCGGTTTTGGCACGTTGCTGATGATCGGCCACGACTGGGATGACAAGGCGAAGATGAAGCGCTCGATGGCGTTGATGGCTAACGAAGTCATACCACGTCTTCCATAAAGGCTCTACCGGCCCCGGACGGTGGCGGTTCCGGCGCCAGGTTCCCCTTCACTTACAACCCAGGAGAGATCCCATGAGTACGGCTCCCGCCCGGCGCGCCATCGTCGCTGGTATGGACGGCGCCAGCATGGAGCTGGTGAAGAACATGGCCGACGCCGGCCACATGCCTAACGTGCGCGCCCTGATGAAGGCGGGCGTCTGGCGGCCCATGGTCGGCGTCTTCCCAACCCTTACGCCGCCTGGCTGGACGGCCTTGTCCACCGGCTCGTGGCCGGGCACCCACGGGATCCTGGACTTCAACATCCGCCACGTGGGCGAGCCCCTGGACCGAACGCTCTGGGGCATCGACACCTCCCTGTCGCGTTCGGAGTACATCTGGAACGCCTTCGAGCGCGGCGGCCGGAAGCCGATCCTGGTGAAGTGGGAGATGTCGTGGCCGCCCACGGTGCGCTCGGGGGTGCAGGTGGAGGGCACCGGCCCCGGCGTCTCCAACCACCACCAGGTGGCCGGCTATCACCTCTTCGTGGGCGGCAAGTGGGCGCCGAGGCGGCTTGAGGCCCAGCGCGACCCGGAGACCCTGGACCCGAGCGCCCTGCAGGGGGTGCGCGAGTTCGATCCCGTGACCCTGGTCGACGCCCGGGGTTGGACCGGAGCGCCCGAATCCAGGCGACCGCCGAAGGAGGCGGTCCTCACCATCCAGCCCCTGGCGAGGGGACGCGAGGGCATGAACCGGGGCCGGGAGGGCACCCCCGTGCCGCTGCACGCCCTGATCTACGCCAGCGGCTCCGGCGGCTACGACCGGGTGCGCCTCTGCCGGTCGAAGGACGCCGCCCGGCCGCTGGCCGACCTGGGGGTGGGGGAGTGGAGCGACTGGTGGCTGGACCGCTTCGAGATCGACGGCCGGAAGGTGCGTGGGTACGTGCGGGCCAAGCTGATCACGCTGACGCCCGAGGCCGACGCCTTCGAGCTCTTCATCCCCCAGATCTGGCCGCCCGACGGCTACACGAAGCCCGCCTCCGTGGCCCGCGAGATCGACCGGCACGTGGGCAACTTCCTGCAGAACCCGGGCCGCGACGCCCTCGGCCTTATCGACGACGACACCTACTTCGAACTGCTTGAGTTCCACCACCAGCGCCTGGCCGACGTGGCCGAACACCTCGCCGGCTCCGGGGACTGGGACTTGCTGATGACGGAGACCCACGCCTCGGACTACACCAGCCATTTCTTCCTGCGCGCCGCCGATCCCCACTCCGGGGCCCCGCCGGCGGTGCAGCGGCGCTGCCGCGAAGGGGTGGAGCGCACCTACGCCTCCATCGACCGCTGGATCGGCCGGCTGCGCCAACTGGCCGGCGACGACACCACCCTCTTCGTGGTTTCCGACCACGGCGGCACCTCCCAGCAGCACACCGTCGTCAACGTGGCCGGGGTGCTGGAGCAGGCAGGGTTCCTGAAATACGAGGGCCGCGGCCCCAACCGGCGTATCGACTGGACGCGCACGCGGGCGGCGGACGTGGGACTGGTGCACATCTTCGTGAACCTGAAGGGCCGGGAGCCCGGCGGCATCGTCGATCCCGCGGACTACGACGCCGTCTGCCAGGAGATCATCCAGGCGCTGCACGACTACGAGGACCCGGAGACGGGAGGACGGCCCTTCGCCCTCGCCCTCACCCGTGAGGACGCGGAGATGGTGAACCTGTGGTCGGACCGCGTGGGCGACGTGGTCTATGCCCTGCGCCCGGAGTTCGACGGCGCCCACGGCAAGCAGCTGCCCTCGGTGACCTTCGGCATGGCCGGCCAGCACTCGACCTTCATCGCCGCCGGCGCCGGTGTGCGCTCGGGGGGGCGCCTCGAGCGCCAGGTGCGCGTCATCGACGTGGCGCCCACGGTCTGCTACCTCACGGGGGCGCCCATGCCGCGCAACGTCGAGGGCGGGGTGATCTACGAGGCCGTGAAGGACCCGGACCTGCATCGGTCTTGATCTGTAGCGAGGGAAGACAGAGATAGCCGATGGACGTATCGCTGACACGGACCGTTGATCTGCTTCAAACAGGCGTCAGGGAAGGGCTCCATCCGGGTGCCCAGCTCTACGTGTCTATTGATGGCAGTGCCGTTGCAGACGTGGCTGTGGGGAATGCGACGACAACCAGGGCGATGACGAGTGATACGATAACCGTATGGATGTCATTGACGAAGGGCATCACTGCGGTTGCCATCGCTCAGGTCTGGGAGAAGGGTCAGATCGATATTGACGATCCTGTCTGTTCCCACCTGCCGGAATTTGGCGCCGGCGGTAAAGCGCGTTTGACGTTTCGGCATCTGTTGGCGCATACCGGTGGAATCGGACCCGTCGACGTCGCCTGGTCGGAATCTTCATGGGACGAAATCGTCGCCGGTATCTGCGATGCACCCCTGCGAGACGACTGGTTGCCGGGCAGGCGGGCGCGATATGACGTGGGGAATGCCTGGTTCGTGCTCGGCGAAGTCGTGTCACGCAAGAGTGGCAGGGCCTTCGACAGTTACGTCCACCAGGGGATTTTCGATTCGCTCAATATGCCCAACTGCCGCCTCTCGATGAATTCATCGACGTATGAGGCGAAGAAGGACCGGATCGGGTTGATGTACAATACCGCTGCCGGCGCGCCCGAGCCGTCGCACTACAGCGTCGATCTGCAACGGACGATCAGGCAATGTGTGCCTGGCGGCAGCGGAAGGGGACCAGCGAGGGAATTGGGTCGTTTCTACGAGATGCTGCTCGGGAAGGGCCGGTTCAAAGGTAAGAGGCTTCTTCTTCCCCAGACCGTTGAAGCGATCACCGCCCGCCATCGAACCGGCATGAAGGACGAAGTCCTGGGTCATATCGTGGACATGGGTCTGGGATTCTATGTCAACTCGAACATATACGGCAAAGAGTCGGTTCCCTACGGGTCCGGGCGCTACGCATCTCCCCGTGCATTTGGCAATGCAGGATACCAGTCGTCGATCGCCTTCGTGGATCCCGATGCGAGCCTGGTTGTCGTGTGCATTTTCAACGGCACCCCTGAAGAAAATGCTCACCAGGTCCGCAATAGAGAGACGAACAGCGCCATCTATGAGGACCTCGGTCTGATATAGGATGTTCAGCCCACCGGATTCCGGCGTCCCCGGAATATCAGGAGCGATCCTTCGCTCCTACTGTAACATTCGAAGTCACTAACTGGCGCCAATCGACTCTAGACAAGCCTCGTCTTGAGGACCGGATTGAACTCAGCGGCCGAATACGCCCACGTTCCCTGAACACGCACCGTGGCATCCATCTCCTGCAAGCCCTCCGCGACACATCCCGAATGTCCGTTTTCGAACATCACTGTATCAAAAACGAACACTGCTCGGCTGTTCCGACTTCCTCCCCACTGTATAACTCCCTGAAAAATATGTACATCGTAATTTGGCACGGTTTTTGATTGTTCTGGATTAATCTATCGTTTACTGTATCTGTCAATCCTCGGGGTCGCCAAGCAGATCAAACTGGGACGCAAGTCATGTTCCGTAACCTGCTGCTCATCACCATTCGCAATATGCGTCGTTATAAACTCTATTCGGCCATCAATCTTGCCGGCCTTGCGGTGGGGATTGCGTGCTGTCTGATGATCGGGCTGTTGATTGTGGATGAACTGCAATACGACCGATTTCACCAGTACGCCGACCGTATCTATAGGTTCTCAGTTTGGAATTATGCATGGACATTTGCGCATCTCGGCCCAAAGCTCGTTGCGGATTTTCCCGAAGTTGAACATGCCGTCCGCATTGCGCGCGTGTCAGAAACAGAAACCCCGGTGGCATATCAGGATCGGAAATTCTTCGAGGAAGAACTGCTCTACGCTTCCCCCAGTTTTTTCGATCTGTTCTCGTTTTCGCTTGTTTTGGGCGATCCAGGTACTGCGCTCGCCCCGCCCGATGCGATTGTGATCTCCCAGGACATGGCGAAACGCTACTTCGGCGACGCTGACCCCATGGGAAAGTCACTGAAAGTAAACGCAGGATATCCAATTGAGAAGACGGTACGGGTCACAGGCGTACTGGGCGACCTGCCCCGTCATTCCCATTTTACCTTTCAGGGACTGGTTTCTTATGCAGCCATGCCCTTCGGTGATTGGGAGTCCGGATTCGCCTACACCTATCTTCTCCTCGGCGAGAAGGCATTTCATGGTGAATTGGCAGACAAAATTCGTGACTGGCTGCCACATCAGTTCACACCGAACGATGCTGGCGACGAGTCCACCTCACGCGCCGCTATACCAATCCGGCTTACGCCTCTTACGGATATCCATTTGCATTCTCATCTGGAGTGGGAGCTTGGAGCCAATCGCGACATAAAGGAACTGTACCTGTTTGGTTCGGTCGGAATTCTCGTCCTGCTGATCGCCTGCGCGAACTATATGAATCTGGCGACCGCGCGCTCAGCAAACCGGGCACGGGAAGTGGGTCTGCGCAAAGTCGTAGGGGCAAACCGACGGCAACTGATCCGGCAATTCCTGGGCGAAGCTGTTTTTATCGCCGTTCTCGCTTTTGCCGCTGCCGTAATGCTTGCAGAGATGTTTCTTCCGTTCCTGAATGCTGCCGTCGGCAGGTCCCTGGCGATCAGCTACAGCGGACGCTTTCTTTGTACGCTAAGCGCAGGGGCATTGGTTGTCGGCATGTTGGCAGGGAGCTATCCGGCATTTTTCCTATCGCATGTCAGCCCCATTGCGATGTTGAAGGACCTGTCAAGATCCACGCCCAGGAGCGCAGGATTTCGCAAAGGCCTTATAGTCTTCCAATTTGTAATCTCCATCGGTCTGATCGGCGCAACAGTCGTGGTGATGAGGCAGTTGCATTTCACCAGATACAAGAGTCTGGGCTTTGATAAGCGGGATGTAGTTGTAATCGATACACCGGGAATCGACGATGACGTGCGTTCCGTAGAGCTCCGCGTCCGGACCATAAAGAACGAACTGAAGCGAAACCCGAATATACTCAGCGTGTCTCTTGCAACTCATGTGCCAGGTAACGACATTTGGAGTCAAGGCACGTATAAACTGATGGACGCGCCTGAAGGCAGACCGACGGAAATCAACACGATGTATATCGATCAGGATTACCTGGAGACGTTAGGAATTGAACTGATCGCCGGGCAGAATTTCAGGTCCATTTTCGCCAGCCGGTCCTATGACGGAGTCATATTAAACGAATCGGCCGCGCGGGTTATGGGAATTGGAACAACGACCGGTCAGAAGGTGCATATGAATTGGGGAGACTTAGTCGAATCGAATGGCACGATTGTGGGTATTGTGCAAGATTTCCATATCCGGTCGCTGCACCACAATATCGTACCATTGGCGTTGCGCCTCAATATGGATCCAGGATTTGTCTGGCATGCTCCAGATCTCGTCGTAAAACTGCGCCCCGGTACTTTTCCTGCTGCTGTATCGTTCCTGCGGGAGAAATGCGCTGAATTGGCACTCTCGGTACATTTTCGCTATACGTTTCTGGACACATATTTTGACTTCGATCAGCTATATAAGGACGAGACTCGATTGATGCGCGTCTTCGGCGCATTTTCGGGACTGGCGATCCTGGTCGCCCTTCTCGGATTATTTGGTCTCGCATCATTTACCGTTGAGAGGCGCAACAGGGAAATCGGTATTCGGAAAGTTCTCGGCGCATCCGTTACCAGCGTCGTTGCCCTTGTATCCAGAGACTTCGTCGTATTGGTGATCATTGCCATCGTCATCGCATGGCCTGTCGCGTTTTTCGGCGCGGAGACCTGGCTGCAGAACTTCGCCTATCGGGTCGACGTCGGCTGGTGGACTTTTGCGCTTGCCGGCGCGTTGGCGCTCGGCATGGCGCTGTTGACCGTCGGTTGGCAAGCCGGCAGAGCCGCTCGCGCCAATCCGGTAGATGTTCTGCGACATGAATGAAAATTGCAAATCCAGACATATCGTTATGTACTCGAGCCTGCCGCGGACCTCTTCGTTGTCGCGAGGCGTCGAGAGGATCACATTGCGGTCACCAACTTGACCGACTTGGTTTCTTTTGCGGCGATCTCCGTATTGTTTGCTGTGCAGTCGATCAGGGCTTCAACGTTCGCAACAGGTCTCTTGACGGCGTACAACTACCCGGCACGCGAGGTGTGTCTGGAGGTTTTCCCTTCAAGGTCAGACTTCGAGCAATTGACTTCACAAATGGCCAAATCGCCTGAGACAGTCGTCCCCACACAGTAAGGCTGCAAGAGCCCATTCCCGGGATACCCGCGCTAGAAATTTCAACTCTCCAAAACCATCGGAGCCATATCAGTGTCCGTTTTCAAACAATACTGTATCAAAAACAAACACATCTCGATTGTTTTGACTTTCTTCCTATTATATAACTCCTTGTAAAATATGCACATGTCAATTAGGCACGGTTATTGATTTATCGTGTATAATCTATCATCTCCCGTATGCGCCAATCCTGAAGGTCGCTGCACAGATCAATAGGTGTCGCCGGCCATGTTCCGAAACATGCTGCTTATCACTATTCGCAATATGCGTCGCTATAAGCTCTATTCGGCCATCAATCTTGCCGGACTTGCCGTGGGGATTGCTTGCTGTCTGATGATCGGATTGCTGATAGAGGATGAACTGCGATACGACCGGTTTCACCGATACGCCGACCGAATTTATAGATTCTCGACGTGGAATCGCCCATCGACTTTTGCACATCTCGGTCCAAAGCTTGTTGCGGATTTTCCCGATATTGAACATGCAGTCCGCATTAAGCGCGTATCAATTGCAGGTAGCCCGATGGCATATCGGGACCGGAAATTTACCGAAGAAGAATTGTTGTATGCGACCTCGAACTTCTTCGACGTATTCTCGTTTTCACTTGTACAGGGAGATCCGGGTACCGCGCTGGCGTCGCCGGATGCGATCGTGATCTCCCAAGACATGGCAAAACGCTACTTCGGCGACGTGGATCCCCTGGGAAAGGCATTGGAAATATACGCAGGCAAATCATCTGAGAGAACGGTGAAGGTCACGGGCGTACTTGGCGAACTTCCGCGGCATACCCATTTTTCCTTCCAAGGACTGGTACCTTACGCAGCCTATCCTTACGGTGAATGGCAGCACGGTACCGCCTACACCTATCTTATTCTCGGCGAGAACGCATTACCTGGTGAACTTTCAGAAAAAATCAGTGGAGGAAGGGTATAAGGAATTCGAATTCGGCGTCTTGCTGCGTCGGGCCCGAGAAGAGGCCGGCTTAACGCAGGAACAACTCGCCAGATTGATGCATACAAAGAAGACAGCGATTTCTCGCCTGGAAAACCGCGCCGGAGACATTCGGTTGTCAACGCTGAGAAAAGCGGCCACGGCGTTGGGTAAGAAATTGGAATTGAACCTGAAGTAATTCCTGGTCTGAAAACAAGCTGTCAGCCTTCAGCTTTCGGCCGTCAGACCACCCATCCCACAACCAGCCCGGGGTCCCGCGGAAGAGGCAGACCGCTGAACGCCTGGAGATTCACACGTCTGTCAACGCGACAATTCCCATGCATTACGGTGCCCGAAGGGCATGTTGACTAATCCGAAAATAGCTGCGTGCTACACAGGTACACCTCCCCGCAATCCTGCCCCGAGTCAACAATTAACAACCGCTCCCGGATCCGGACACCTCCGCCCCCACATGAACCACAAACCCGTGATGTCTCACATATCCGGAGAAACGGCGAAGTACCGCCTGAAATTGCTGCATTGACCCGTTCCCCAACACCAACCCGGCAAGTCACGAACACAGCGAAAACTCTCCATTTCCGGCGAAGAGCCCTATATCAAGTTGCGCCTGACGGGATAACATCCTGTTATCCCAGTCCTGGACAGGAACCGATCAATATGTCTTCCGGTTTTTTTCCGGGGCAGTCTAACGCCTGACGTTGTTGCCTGCCAGGATGACCAAACGGCCGCACATGTGAGCCTGCGACAGCGCCCGTAACAAGCGATGTCAAACCTCTTGTTCTCGTTTAAGAGATATTGCCAATGGGTCCGCGTCCGCACAGCGTAGAGTGGTACAAGAGACTCGCGAGATCTCAGCAGGGCTATCCTTCCACATCACAAGACGTGGAGGTTGGAGCATGCGGTGGGGAAGTCTTCTACCTGGATTTTGTGAAGGCGCATCTGCGCCCTGACAAGGACGTGATGGACGTGGGCTGCGGACATGGTGAAGACGCACTTCGGCTCGCCCCGCTCTGTCGAAGCTTTCTGGGGTACGATCCGGTTCCCTCATTTATCGAACTTGCGCGGGAGAATGCCCGGGCCGTCGGGCTGGAAAATGTCACGTTCCTCGTACACGATTCAAGCGCGAAGGCAAATCAGGGGAGGGTGAGAATACCGGTCGGGGACGAGTCTCTTGACTTGATCATCTCTCGGCGGGGGCCTGTACACTGGATCGCTGACGCGGAACGGGTTGTAAGAAGCGGAGGCATTCTTATTCAGTTGTGCATGTCGGGTCGACTACCCGTTCCCGAATGGAATGTTGAGCTGCCGGAACCCTTCGATCGTGAAAACCACCACCTTCCGGACGTGATGCTGGATACGGTTAAGGGGGCCCTGGCGGAGGCAGGGATTGAACTGCACAGTTGTTGGACTTTCGACGTGCCTGCCCTGCTGGACGGCCCCGGACGGTTATACAAGGCGCTTGCTTTCGGACGGCCCCCAGCTGATACACCGTCCTATTCCGAAGTGGAAGAAGCTCTGAAGGCCATTTTCTTCCGCCACGGAAAACATGGAAAGCTTGATATTCGGCAGCGTCGCCTGCTTTGGAAAGCAGTCATTGACAAATAGGAACGCCTGAATCGAACAGACCCGCGCATGTAGTTCGGGCTGAGTCGCTTACCTAAACCGCTTGACGGTTGCACCGCCTGCGCGTCTCCGCGCCTGGAAAGCGTAGTGGGACAGCAGACAAGAAAGGTACGGGACGCCGGAAAATGCAGACGCTTGTTCTTGTGAAACACTCGTTACCGGAGATCGATCCTGCCGTCCCCGCCAAGGACTGGCATCTTTCCGAGGAAGGCTGCGTCCGTTCACGGATACTCGGGGAGGAATTGGACCGGTATGATCTCGATCTGGTTATCAGCAGCATCGAACTCAAGGCCATGGAAACGGCTGAAATCGTATCCGGCTTGCTCAAGGTCCCCATGGAAATTATCGAAGGGCTGCACGAACATGTGCGCGAGAACGTCGGTTTTCTGGAAAAAGAACGATTCGAGCAGTCGATCAGACGATTTTACGAGCAACCCGCCGATCGTGTTTTCGGTGATGAATCCGCGGACAGCGCGTATGACAGGTTCTCGAAGACCGTATATGGTCTTTCAGACCGCTTTCCACGGCTGAACATGGCAATTGTCACCCATGGGACTGTAATTAGCCTATTCGTGAGCCGTATTTCAGAATTGGAACCTTTCGCGTTGTGGAAACAGTTGGGTCTGCCGTCCTGGGTCGTCCTTTCCGGCCCCGGCTTTGACGTCGTTGACATATGTCCGAGCATCGGGGACGAGGAATCCATTGGCGCGACATAACAGCACGATGTTTTCCGCAATCGTCGATCGGGGCGCGTCACGGGTAGATCGTCGGTACGTGGTATCTTGAGTGTCGCTATGGAAGGATTATGGATTCGCAAGGCGGTCCAGGCGGACGTTGACTTCGCTTTTGCCGTGAAGGAGGCGGCGTTTCGGCAATACGCCGAACTGGTCTGGGGCTGGGACGGAATCGATCAGCGAGAACTGCAGATTTGCGGTTTGCTTTACAGGATGTACAAATCATCCAGTTTCAGGGGATCGACGTCGGTTACTTTGCCACGTCCTCGACTGCCGATGCAGTTAGAGTCCACCAGATCTAATTCCTTCCTGAATACCAGCGGAAGGGGCTCGGGATGGCGTGTATGCGCCTTATTATCCGTGATGCCCGTGCACGGAAAATGGCGGTCAGGCTTCAGGTTCTGAAGATCAACACTCGCGGTATTTCGTTCTACCAGCGGCTGGGATTCGAGATTGTCGACGAAGATGATACGCACTTTCAGATGGTGAAATCGCCCGGCTAGCCGATACAAGAAGCATAGCCGGTTTTGTTCGGCTTCCAGGGTTTCGTCTTTATGATAGTGGGTCAGAGGTAGGGTTGACGGATTGCCTGCCGCACTGCGCTCGGCGCAGGCAGGGTTGAGCAAAGCGCAACCGCGTTAGGAAACATTCCGGGATTTGCTCGGACTAATTGATCAACGTGGGACTCTCCTGAACGTCCGGAGCTTCCAGGCTTCGGTACATTTCTTCGTAACTGTTTGATAATAAAATTCGTAGATGATAATGAAAAGGAGAGCTTTATGTACAGGGTCGTGATTTTCGCCGAGCTTTTCGCCATTGCTGTGCTGGTAAATCCAGGTTTGGCATTCGAATGCAGTGTGTTTCCGGGTGAGGGTCCCCACAGGATTCAGGCTTCCGGAGATGAGATGGTCTTGCGAAAAGCGCCCATGGCTCTTTCCGGAATTGCGGATACGATTCGTCTCGCCCGTGGTGAAGTTATCAAGCCGAACGATGTCCGCTTCAGAACGGTTACGCCCGGCCTATTTCTTGCGCGCGAGGATGGCTCAATTCAAGGTGGGCCGTACGGACGGGTATTCTATTTGTCGAAGACGGATTACTACCGAGGTGGCGGCCGGCACGATACCTTCAGGTTTTCCAAGGGCGACACAATTGAATATCTCCAGTATCGCGCAGAAGGTAGCGCATTCCTGAGAATGGATGGCGTTGTTGTGTCAGCGGAATTGGGGTCCCCTGAAGCTATGGCGCTAAGAGAAATTCGGCGTCCTCAACTTGAGCTTTGGATCGAGGTGGCAGACGCGGATGGCAAGCCGCTTGGTTGGTTTCAGTTGGAGAACGACCAGTTCTATCAACCGACTGCACGCAGCATGAGGCCAGGCCCGGAATTCCTTCCTTAACTTGCTCATCGAGAAGATGGTCTCGATCGACGTCCAACAACGAGTCGCGACTGCGGCGCATACGCCCTTTGGCGTCTTATATTTTCGCCGCCAACAGCCCGTAGGCACCTGCATCGCGGATCTTGCCTGTCTGTAACGGTGAATCGGAGATGATTTCTGAGGGGTGTACATTCCCCCACCGCATCAGCCGTCGCCTGGCCCTTCGGCCCTTCGACAAGCTCAGGGACCGTAGGCTCAGGGCTAGTGCTTAGTGGACCGGCTCGGCTTCTGCGATTTTCCCTAAAGGGGGGAGGTAATTGGGCGGTGGAGCGAACCAGCGCGTTCCCCAAAGGCTTCCGCGCTGTAAATGTATGATTTTGCTGTCGATGGATTGGGATTGCGTACGGAGAGTAAGGCTGGCAGCGACTTTGTCTTTGTCGTGAAGGAGGGGGCGTTCCGCGCATCCAGTATTGAAACCCCTTGCCATCTGACAGATGGTTGTATATACTTAGTATATACATCATGGATTCGCTGAATTGAAGGAGGCAGCCGATGGTGACCAGAGTGCAAAAATGGGGTAACAGCCAGGGACTTCGTTTCTCCAAGGCGATAATGTCGGAAGCCCAAATCAATGTTGGAGATCAGGTCAATGTCTCCGTCGAGAATGGACAGATCATCGTGGAACCTCTTACCAGGGTGAAGGGGAAGTACGATCTGAGCGAACTGGTTTCAAGAATGCCGTCGAACTATCAGGTCGAAGCATTGGATTGGGGAGATCCCACTGGGAAAGAAGCGTGGTAAATGCCGGAATACTTTCCAGAAAAAGGCGATTTCGTCATTCTAAGTTTCAGTCCGCAGTCCGGTCATGAGCAGCTGGGCCGCCGACCCGCACTGGTCATCAGTCGGACGATGTTCAACAGACATACAGGGCTTGCCATGGTGTGCCCGATCACCAGCACCTTCAGGGATATTCCATTTCATGTTGCCATTCCTGAAGGACAGCCAATCAGCGGGTATATTATGGTAGAACAGATCAAATCAGTTGATTTCAACAGCCGGATGGCGAAGCTTGTCTCAAAAGCGCCTCAGTCTGTGCTCAATGAAGTCTTGAGTATTCTCGATGCCTGCATTTACGATCCTCCGTGAAAGTGCCTGAGTCGACATCTTACCGGAAGACAATCAGACATGCCAGGCGAAATCGTGGACGCCAGGACGTTTATTGGAAAGATTGTCCAGGTTTCGATCGACCGCCCTCTGGGATCCAGGCATCCTGAAGCCGGGTTCATCTATCCGGTTAACTACGGATTTCTTCCTGGCGTGCCGGCGCCCGATGGAGAAAATTTGGATGCCTATATCCTCGGTGTGTTCAAGCCGATAGAGAGCTTCAGGGGCAGGTGTATCGCCGTCATTCTACGATCTGACGACGATGACGACAAGCTTGTTGTCGTACCTTCCGGCACAGACTACTCCGACGAGCAGATCCTGGCGTTGACGGAATTCCAGGAGCGGTTTTTCAAGTCAACCGTGACACGAACGGCCCCCGACTCGTGAGGACCGACTTCTGACGGAATGGCTTCATGCATCAGAACAGCGTATCGTTAAGTCGCGTGCGCGTACCGGCCTGCCGGCAAACTCTTCTCGGGGTTCGCAAAACGGGAGACGACAGGCGACACCGACCCCTGGAATGAAAAACGTCTCGTATAGATACCTCGGAGTGTCATGAATTTGCCAACATCGGTAATTACTGAGGACCAGGCGTGGTGAATTGCCGAATCTTTCGCCGCGGATAGCTGCGAAGTAATGGGCGCTCCCGCTGCCGAACCGGTTTGAACTTGAAGCCCTGACCCGCGATTTATCCAGGTGTTTATCCTGCAGGTAAGCCCAAAGACCACAGGGATCTATACTTGGGTGACGATCGGGGTCCCGCAAAGACCCCGATCACTCTGCATACATTGAGGCAGGTTTAAATTGGTAGCGATGTGGTTGAGACGATGGCACTATATGATGCATCTCTGAATATGTTCGGGATACAAGCTTCAAAGTGTGATGTTCCCGAACGTTCGGGAATTCTCCGATCTGGCCCGCATTACCGTACATGTTCGCCAATGCCGTCGTTATGCAAAACTGGCGCAAAGGCAGAGTCCAACCACCGTGGTAATCGCTCACAAAACCTTCTATCGCTTTATCCTTTGTTATCGTCGTACCAGTCGAAAAAAGCGGAAGCACGAATCGATAGCTCCTGTTCCTCACTCCAACTGTTTAGGTTACTCGACGATAAGGTAGGGTACATCTGATGACACGATCATTGGCAATACTGGCAGTTGTGATGGTGAATATTCCTGACTTTGCTTGGACAGGGGAACCCTCTGTGCCTATATTAGTGAGACAGCGGTCCCCCGTAAATTAGTGAGCAAACGAGAGGGCAAAGGAGCACGAGACCATGTTGGATACAGCAGCAAAGACGTCGTCCCAACGCGTTTGACCGGTTGGCTGCGCGAAAATGACGCTCTCATTCACCACCCAAATTGGACGTTCGAGGCAACATCCCATACAGGGGATTTTTTATTTTTAATATCATCGTTTGCCCGCCGTCGCTTCGGACAAACCTGCTGCGCAGATTCGGCCACTCGTGGACGAAACGTGCCACAGGATGAAGAACCAATCGCAATCAGATGAGACGAAACAGGACACGAGAATTACCACCAACGATCCGTTCGGCTACAGCCGCTGATGCCAAGATTGTAGCACGGATTTATGTCGATTCGTGGAATGCTGGATTTGGCGCACTGCTGTCGCAGGTCGATAGAACTGTGACGCCATCCCTTGCTGATCGCTGGCGACATGATCTTGGTCAGGCTGTCCCACATCGTTGGTGGGTAGCCGAGCGTAGGGGTTCGACTGTAGGGTTCGTCGGCATCGGACCCAGCCGAGGTCCGGTCGATGTACATCTCGGTGAACTTGATACGATTGCTGTCGATCCGTCGTACTGGCGCACAGGCGTTGGTAAGGCATTGGCGTCTGTCGCTTTACGTTATCTGGTTGTAGACGGCTACGATGAGGCGATACTGTGGAGCGTAGAAGGTTACGAGCGAGAAATCGCGTTCTACGAGGGCATGGGGTGGCGCCGTGATGGTGGGATTCGAGATGAAGGACGACAAATTCGCTTCAGGCGTGACCTGTCTACCTTACGAATGCCGATATAACCCGCGGCTTGACCTCTTTCAACCAAGCTGCGTAAGGTTCGCAAACGGTGAAACGCTATGTGCCACGGCAGATTTGGGATTTGTAGATAGGATATGAAGAGGCAATGGCACCGCTATCCCTCACGTATTTCTCCAAGGCGAGCAACAAATGTTGAGGACTGACTATCCAGGGGTTTTTGAGAGGAAATTCCAAAAACTCAGGCAACAGGGTGCTTCAGGATATAATACACCGGAACTCTATCAGGATTCGTTTGCAAGAGTGACCAATGTCTTGCAGCAGTTCGAGTTGTAACCGGGCACTTTGCTTGAGTCAGGATGTGGCGCCGGCGATCTTTCTCTGCTACTTTCAGAGAAGGGCTTTCAAGCCTATGGAATCGACATCTCTCCAACGGCGATTGCCTGGGTAGAGGAGAAGGCTGAGGAACAGGATCTGAGAGCGGATTTCCAGGTTGGGAACGTCCTCGATTTGCCGAACGAGGACGGATTTTTTGACGTGATCATAGACGCCCTTTGCCTGCATTGTATCATCGGCGAAGACCGCATTGCATTCTTGAAGAATGTTCATCGTGTACTGAAGTCTCAGGGGTTATTCATCGTCATGACAAAATGCGGTGAGCCAAAGGAGGCAGATTATCCGTTTGATCCCGTGACCCGATGCAAAATAGAGAATGGGATCGCAACGCGTTACTGGGGTTTGCCAGAGAGTCTGGTTCAGGAAGTCGAGACAGCAGGTTTTGAAATCTTCAAGTGGGAGGCACTCGCGGAAGCCGGGATTGTTTGTTCACGTCCTGTTCTCGACTTGACGGAAGATCGTGCTGTCCAAATCGCCGATAACCGTGAAGGAATCCTGGGCGATTTGGCGGGGTGCAGGGTGCTATGTCTGGCGACCCGTGGAGGACTGGGAGGTATATGTAGAGGGGAAAATGCCGCCGGGAATTGGCTACTCTGAAGATAGGCTGAGGGGCATTCTGCAACACTATTTCGAGATTCTTGAGTTTCAGACCATGGCGGTTCAACCTGAGGAAACCGGACACTTCGGAATGTCAGGTCTGTGGACGGTTCTGAAGAAGCCCATCGCACACTTATGAGTCAAGGAGGCGATGGACCCCGACCGCATAACGTGCCCGTGCCCGGCTCCGGACCATTCGCCCTCGGCGCAACCGCTTCGCGGTTCGAGCGCGGCGAAAAAGTTAACAGCAATTGCGCTAGTGAGGACAGTCAATGAAGCCGCCAGGTCCGGGCCGTACGAGCCAGATCGACTATCTGCCTGACGGTTCAGTCAGGAAGACCTACAATCAGAATGGCGACCCAGCCGGCAAGTACAGGCGTGAGGTTGGTTTTTACCGGCACTATGGTGGATCTCAGCTGATTCCGACCTTATTGGATTCGAGTCCGGACGCCTTCATCGTAATCGAGCGCGTGACCGGCCCCTGATGCACGACGTAGATCCGACCACTGACGATTTGGACATGCTGACCGATAGTTATGTCGATCAAATCGCACATTTATTCAACGCGTCAGCACCTTGTTCGGACTTGAAAGACCGGTATTTCGAAGGGCGGGGGGCGGATGAGACTCTCGCCTCGCTACATGAAAGTTTGTCTCGGCTGGCATCCAATGGCGACGATTTCGCCCCGCTTTTCCACGAACTCAGCGAGCAGGTTGCGAAAGTTGAGCTTTCGGAAGAGCTGTTGATCAAACTGGATTGGAATCCGGGGAATCTGTTCCTGCGGGATGGCGTCGTATACACGTTCATCGATTTTGAACAAGCGTTCCTGGGAAGCAAAGAGATACTGGTCGGCGTGTTGCTTCACAATCCAGTCTGGCCAGCCTTTCGATTGTTTTCGCGTCTGAGGGACTCAGGGTTCTTCGAGGCGGATATTTCAGACCTTCGCCACTATGTGGCCTGTGGCTTCGGCTCCGTCGTTGTGGACTCGATGGAAAGACGAGGAGAGGCGTGGGGATCATCTCGAATTCGAACTGCTTTTGAGCGGCACTACAGTGACCGAATTCGCTCCATTGGGCTGACCTGACTCACTCGCTCCCAGTGGGGCGCAACAGCTGTTGAAAACCGGTTGTTACTACGCCGCCCTGTATTTCAATGCCCGTCGTCGCGTCCGGCGGAAGGCGGCGTCAGGCGTCTAAGGCCTGGAGGCTGCCGAGAGGGAACATGAAGAGGCCTGCTTCCGGCAATCGCATTTGAGTCCTGCCATGATTTCAACCGATGCCCCTTTGTCGTGCCATTTGTCGAAATGCACGAATGGCGCGCGAATCCGAATCACTGCGTCGCCGCGCCAGACTTCCACATGCCACGGGACAGAGTAATATGACCAGCGATACGGTCCAAATCCGGGAAGCCATCGTAGACGACATACCCGCGATATTCGAGATCCGAACGGCGACGACGGAAAACGCGATGACGTAGGCTGAACTGGCAGCGTCAGGAATAACCCCTGAGCGTGTCGCGGATTTGTTTCAGACCTGCGGCAAGTGCTGGGTAGCGGAAGTTGACGACGATGTCGTCGGATTCTGCATCGCGAACGTCGATTCCAGATCCATTTGGGCGCTATTCGTCCTTCCGGCATGCGAAGGTCGCGGAATCGGGCGAAGGCTGATGGAGTCAGCGGTCGATTGGCTATGGCAAAGTGGAGCGGAGGAGATCTGGCTGACAACTGAAACGAACACCCGCGCAGAGGGGTTCTATGAACGTCTCGGCTGGAAAAGAGGGGAAGTCGAGTTGAAGGACGGATATGAAGAGGCTCGGTACATAATGAAGAGAACGATTTCTCCTTCGGCTGACTAACGACTATTAACGCAAAGCCATCGCATACAACCCACATCAGGACCGGAAGCTTCGTTTTGTTTTGTGGACCTGCCCCGACCGAGATCTTCCCGGAACATTGGATCTCTCTTTGGCCGCCCTTTGATCTTTATCGATCCCCTTCTGTTCTCGGGGTCTCTAAGCGCTTCAAGACGATGAATAGCCGATTCCCTCAACTTATCCTGGACGCTATTCTCAAGAAATTTTAGAACCCGGTCCTCAATTATAAGATCCTACAACACCGGTTCAGATGGCTTCGGTTCTTGTTGAGAAGGCCCCGGTGCCCTTCTCGTCCGTCGTCGCCGACGGCCCTCATTCACCTCGCACCCCTCTTTTACAGCCCGTTGAAAAAGTCCATCCGGGCTGCGTCCGGCCCTTATGGCCGAATTACTGCGTTGCACTCCCTCCCCGAATCCCCCGATTCGACGCGGTCGCGCGCCTTGTCTTCGGCCACAATGGCTCGGCCTCGCCTGCAGAGCGACTTTATCAACGGACTGTTAGCCTCTCCAGTTCCCGTTTGGTCTGCTCAACAGATAGCGTCCTGCTCTTACCAGTACGCATGTCCTCATCAAGTTGCAAGGACCGGGCCAGAAATGGATCTTCTTCTTGTTCCCGAATCACGGTTTCAGGACGCGCACCCCTTACTACTCGATTGATCCATCCCATAACAACAGTACCGGCACCCATTACATCCTCCTTTTCTCGTCTCTTGCCCAGAGAAACCGGGCGGTATTTTAAGGATAATAAAAAAGTGATCCTTAAACAACAAAGGATCGCAATTGTCATTTGTGCATAAAACTACTGAGACGGTATTTCCCGGTTTTGTATGAATTGCAAGGCTTTTTAGGCTTGTGCACGTACTGGAAAGCGACCATCTAACGTGTATTGTATTGCTTAAACGAAAATGAGACAGAATAGCGGTTTTTAGAAGTGAGGGTTTGCGCTTCCAAGCCTGTTCCAAAAGGAGTACATTATGGACAAGGATGTGCTGTCCGATGCCCAGGAAGAATCACCGAACGTGGAGCGCGGAAGACACAAGCTGCGCATCCTGGAGGAAGCTCGACAAGCCGATGTGATCGCCTGGACGCCAACCGGAGAAGCATGGAGCGGTTGAAAGTAATCTTGAACGGTGAGTAACGGGTTCCAACGTGGGAAGAGGCGGGGGGTTGTCGAGATCTACAGCGTCAGATGGACCGTCCCTGCTCCGCTTCGGAGCAGGCGCTACTGCGTAATGCCGCATTTTCGGGCCTGCAACACCCGACACGTTATGCGGTCTTTTTTAAGGGAAGAGACGAAGTGAGATGGCGTTGAGCCTGGACGACACGTTGCCGAGTCCTGAATGGCTCCATTGGAAGTATGGGATCCTGTGGGATGGACAATATCGCAACATGAGCGGTAAGATCGCCCATGTTGTCAAGATAGAGTCCGCGAATTCCGCTGAATCGTACGTCCTGAGAATCTCTGATCCCGGGCGGAACTCGCTGGGCACGTTGTCGCCGGTAATCCGGCTGTCGCATGTCCACCGGTTCCAGGCGCATCTGAGCACGCATGGCGTACGAACGGTGCTCCCATTAAGGGCGCTTGACGGAGAGACCTTTTTGACAACGGAGCGCGGCATGACGATCCCAGCGTCTTCCCAAAACTATCCTTTGGGAAAACCGCCCGCTGCCGACGCCCTCCTGTCGACGCACACTCATCACGCCACCAAACAGGCGCCACCCCCCTCCAGCGTGTCGAATTCCAAACCGGTGGATCCGTAAAAACCGAATTTGTTCTTGACAGTCGATTGGTATTCCGCTATAATTATAGCAAATATGATATAATTCTTGGAGGCTTTTGTGCCGTTCGATTGGCTGCGGATCAGGCAGTTTCGAAAATCCGTCGGGATCACTCAACAGCAGTTGGGAGATATCCTGGAGGTTCCCCAGTCCACCATTGCTCGATGGGAGACCGGCAGGATTGCCCCCAACGCCCTGCACATCGGTCTGATGTGCGATCTTGGCAGGGTTCAGTCCATCGAACCGGATTTCTTCTTTCCGGCTTATTCACGGTTTGATCCAGACGAGCAATCACACAGAGAGAGGAGGAGAAACGGGTGAAACCCGATACTTTCACGGACGCGACCTTTGAAACGGACGTCATTTCCTCAGATCGGCCCGTCCTCGTCGACATTGGCGCGAATTGGTGCGGGCCTTGTCGCCTTATTGATCCGATTGTAAAGGAACTGGCTGTTGAATATGCCGGGCGATTGAAAGTAGGAAAGATGGATTTCGATACATCCCATTCCTCGGCAGTCCGGTACGGAATTCAGGGCCTTCCAACCCTCCTGCTCTTCAAGAATGGACGTGTCGTGAACCGCCTGGTCGGCGCCGTCCCCAGACGACGGCTTGTCGATTCCATTGAGGAAGTACTTACGGACAGTCGAGCATGATCACGTACACAGAGGACACATCCAGGTGGGAAGACTGGCAACGCGGCTACCGGCTGGGAGTGATCCTGATCCTGCCGCCGTCCGATGTGTCGCGGGAGATCGACCTCCTGCGAGCCAGGTACGATCCCCGCTCGGCGGCCTGGTGTCCGACGCACATCTCATTATCCGATCCGTTGAGCCGCGAAATGTGCCCCGCGCTTGCCGGCGAAATCCGCGATGGCCTTTCCGATGTCCAGCTGTTTACGCTTCACTATGACAGACTTTATGCGTCCTCGAAACACGCCGGTGTCGCTCATCCCATTACGCCGGGAGAGCCGATCGACCGTCTGACGCATGTCCTCCACGGCACGTCAGGCTTTGCCCCCGAGGCGCATCGCAGACGCCGCATTTCCCCACACATGACAATTGCCGAGTTCATTTCCATTGACGAGAGCCTCCGGCTTTGCGCGCATCTCCAGGATACGGCGCCGTCGGGCACCTTCTCGTGCGACCGGTTGGAATACGTGGTTCCCGACGAGAGTTTCCGGTTCAACAGGACGTTGACTTTCTTGCTTGGCGATTCGGCGTAAGGATTCTACCTTGTCCTGGAGGGTTCCGTACCTTAAGGAACGACAGGTGTTGCCGAACCTGATTTGTCAGATTTCACCGGATCTGGCTTTTGAGTTTTTATCCCGTCTATCCTGTCCATCCATGTAAGTTACGCTTTGTGAATAAGGTGATTATGCACGGAGCCAGGAGACCGTCGTGAATATCGAAAGCATCGAAGTCATTCAGATCGAGACACCGCGCTTCTACGGACACGTCTCCGGCCACGTGCTGATCAAGGTGCATGTGGACGACGGCCCCATCGGCCTCGGCGAAGCGTCGGACAGCCGGTGCGCCGATGTGCCGGCCCTGGCGCGGCAACTGAACGAGCAGTTGAAGGGCCGCGACGCCCGCCGGATCAACGACATCAACGACTTCGCCCGCGCACGGAACTGGCGCAGCACCGTCGCCGACCAACAAGTGGCCTGCGCCGTCGATCTGGCGCTCTACGATCTCAACGGCAAGGCGCAGGGTGTGCCCGCGTACCAGATGCTTGGGGGCAAGGTGCGCGACGCGCTGTATTGCTGCTATCCGATCTTCGGATGGCAGGTGGTTGAGGACTTCGAGCGCGCCGGCACCTATCTGCACCGTCTCGTCGATCTCGGCCACCACCTGTTCCGTTACTACGTCTCCGGCGACGCCGGTCTCGACGATCGGTTCCTCACGGAGATGAAGTCAAGGTACGGCGACCGGATCCGGCTCAAGTCCATCGACTTCTCGGGCCGCTTCCACGACTGGCAGGAGGTACTGCGCTACGGCGACCGGCTGCGCCATCACGATCCGTACCACTTCGAGCAGCCGACCCGCGACCTGCGTTCCAGCGCCCAGTTCACCCAGCGGGTCGACCTGCCGGTGACCTGGCATATCTGGTCTCTTCAGCAGGCCTGGGAGACGGCCGACCGCGGCGCCTGCACGGCGTTCAATGTGGCCTGCGTGTGCGGTGGACCGACACACATCAAGCGCATCCTGGCAGTGGGGGAGGCCGTGGGCATGCCGTGCCTGATCGGTACCGACCAAGAGTCGACGCTTGGCGTCAGCGCCCAGGTGGCGGTGGGCATCACCTCTCCCCAGGTCCAACTGCCGTGCGATCCGATGGGACCCTTGCTTTACACCGCCTCGCCGGCACGGGATCGCGTGCGGGCCGAAGGCTCCTACCTGGCTCCGTTCGAGGGACCCGGCCTCGGCGTCGAACTGGATGAGGGCAAACTGGCAGAACTAACCGTAACGAGGGCTTGAACTATGGAACATCTTCTGAAGATCACCGACGACCAGCTGGCGCACTTCGAGCGTAACGGGTTTTTCCTGGTGCCGAACCCCTTCGGCGCGCGCGGGATGCGGCAGATCGACAACCGGCAGCAGGAAGTGGCGCCTGAGTGGGAGCGCATCGAGTTTCCTCCGGGATGCAACCGACTGGCATGTCAGTTCCTGATGTTGGGTGAGCAAGTGCTCCGGATGGTGGAGCGCCAGGACCTGGTGGATGCGGCGCGGCGGATTCTGGGCGTTGAGGAGGTGCACGTTGGCGCCTGCGGCGTGGGTGACGCCTCCAAAGAGGTCGGCGCCGGCGGCCGGCGTCAGGTCCAGTGGCACGCGGACGGCAGTCCCGAGGTGAGGCAGGTGTCCTTCCGTACCGCCCTCGACCGGCACGACGCCAGCAACGCGCCGCTGCGGGTGCTGCCCGGCAGCCAGCACCGTCCAAAGGAGGAGGTCGCGGCGGAACTGCTGCAACTCGAACTGGCCACCGGCACCCACGACGAAATGCCGGCGCAATACGCCACCCGTCACCCGCTTGAGGTCGAAGTCGTTCTGGATCCGCGATGGACCCTGGTGTGGACACCGTCGTGCTGGCACGCCACCGGCGTGAAGACGGCGGCGGGTCCACGGCGCGCCATGGGCTGGAACTATTTTCCGCCGGGCGGCCGCACGCGCGACCTGACGGCGATCAAACACGTGCACCCGGATTGGCGGGACTGGTCCGAGGAGCGGCAGCGTCTCTGGGGCCTCGTCGGTTGACACCTCATGCCAACCCATTCTTGCTGTGATCCTTTCCGCGCTTTGGCTGACAACAGCCCTCGACAACCGGGTGTTTGCAAACCATACACGTGTTGACCTCGTCGCAGAATCGGTCCCGTTCCTATGCTGATTTATATCAACGGTTCAATCAATTCCGGAAAATCGACCATCGGTCGGCTCCTGGCCGAAAGCCTGGCCAGGACGGTCCACATCGAGGTCGATGACCTCCGGCACTTCGCCGACTGCCTGCGCCTGTCGGAAGCAATTCCCTACTGCGTCGAGGATACGTTGACGTTGACCCGAAATTGGCTCTCGCGTGGGTTCAACGTCGTTGTCACGTGGCCGATTTCACAACGCGAATACGCGCTCTTCGAACGTGAAGCGGCAAATGCAGGCGTAACCATACACGCGGTTACGCTTCGACCGCCCCTGGGAGTCGCCATATCCGACCGGGGCCAGCGGGCACTGTCCGATCGCGAACGAGCCCGCATACGCGAACAATATCGATCTTCTCATATCGATCCGGGAATCGGAACGGTGATCGACAACGGCCGTCAGACGCCGGAGGAGACGCTGGCGTATATCCGCGCCGTTCTGGGGGTATGAAGAACGGCGATAGGCAGTCGCGATATGCTCGCCTCTGCGCTCCGTCCATCCCTGCGTCAACCGTGGTGACAATATGAAAATGCCTATGGTGAAAAAGGCTTTTGCGTTCATTATAAGATACGATGCGGATGAGAGATGTGAATTGCTGGTCTTGAAGCTCAAATCCGTCGGTTACGAATTCTATCGGCTTCCGGGAGGCAATATCGAGGCCGGTGAAACGCCGCTTCAGGCCGCGCACCGTGAAACCCAGGAAGAGTCAGGGATCGAAAACCTGCAGTTCATTCGCAAGATCGGCACGACACGATACTTCAAACCGTATATTCAATCGGAAGTGGAAAGGACGGATTACCTGTTCACGGCCGATTGCAATTTACCGGACAAGTGGGAGCATATTGGAACGGTGGGCCCGGAAGCCGGGGTTGTGTTTGCCTTTTCGTGGATCACCCACGGCTCCATGGCGGGGGTGGATCCGGAACTGCGCACCTTTCTGACGCCGGACCGCATCCCGGAACTTTTTCCGGAGCAGCCGTAACCTGGCCTGACGCGAGGTTTCTTGACCATTTCTTCTTTTCGACAAGAACTGACAATTCCTGCATGGAACTGCGTTCCGGGCGGGTGGTCATTGAATTCGGAACGACATAGAGTCTCCCCTTCCCGTTAACGTCCCCCATTCCCTTGCCCTTTTTCTTGCTTCGCCCAAGAAAAAGGGCGAAAAAGAAGGGCGCCGCTCAGACGCCGCGGGGCTCCTTTTCCGCGAATCATTTCCCGGGTGAGAACAAGAGATCGGCGGCCTGCCGTCGAAACGGGTAACACTGAAGCGTGTTGCTGAACGGAAAAGCGCGGAAAAGCCCCATCAACCGCCACCGAGCGCTTGAAGGGACCGCACGAGTGCCGGTACGATAGTGATGTTCTACGATAAAGCGCGGAATCCCGGGACGCCTGGTTCTGGCGTACGAGGTTGCTGGTGAGCGGTTCGATCCGTACAGCGAACAAACCCCCCACTCCAGAGCCGTACGCGCGAGGGGTATGACATATGGCAGGCGTTGGGGTCTCGTTGTGACTGAGGATTAATTGGGGTGCGAAAAATCGAGGGTCTAGCGATGATTCTGGAAGCAAGTAGAATCAGCCGTTGTCATACCGGCGACGATACGAGCTTTGGTTAATTCGCCCCTGGCGCTTTCGAGATTTAATCACTGTTGAGGGTAAACATGCCCGGCAGCCAAATGGAGACCGACCGGTTGATTCGTGACGAAGTGGATGAAATTATCCTTCAAGCTGAAAACAGACTTCGTGGGTTTTGTAAACAACAGGTTGTCGGTTTCCATCAAGTACGTCGCCCTATTGTGGAGGATTCGTGAGAGGATTTGAACTGTCGGAGAGGTTCTTTCGCGAGATCGGGCTCCCCGCGATTGAGCGACGATTACCCGGATGTGTGCGGATACTGGCCGTCGGCGTCGAGTTCGGATCACAAGCGCACAAGAACGACGACGACGTGTCGCGCGACCACGGTTGGGGACCGGGATTCACCGTATGGCTTGGCAGGGAGGACTTCGACGATTGCGGCGATCGTCTGCAGGAAATACTGGATTCGCTACCTCAGGAGTACGATGGGTTTCACTGGGAAAATCCACCCGAGAGGACCTGCCGTGTAGTGGAAGTCGGCAGCTACATGAAAAGCGTGGTTGGATTCCCGGAGCCGCCTGAGTCGCCAAAGGATTGGTTGCGAATTCCGGAATCATATCTTTTCGAACTGACTCCGAGCCG
Source organism: Candidatus Latescibacterota bacterium (assembly GCA_965237675.1). Taxonomy (GTDB): domain Bacteria; phylum Latescibacterota; class UBA2968; order UBA2968; genus JAAXHE01. The sequence goes on along the minus strand of OZ250150.1, from coordinate 4,599,774 downwards.
GCTCTTTCACGATAAACCCGGCTTTGTAAGTGCCCGCCTCAGAGCGTTCTCCAGGTATCCGGAGGATGTATGGAGGCAGCGAATGGGGGCCTGCCTGTCCTGGTGCTCGGAGTGGGGGCGGAAGCATCTCTTCAGGGCCGAGGCTCGGGGAGACCACGTGACCGCGTTTACCTATTGGACGAGATTCGCTGAGTACGCGATGAAGGTTGGTTTTCTGGTCAATCGGCGATATGCGCCCTATCACAAGTGGTTGTGGGCAGAGTTCAAGAAGCTTGAAGGTATCGCCGTTGAGGTTTGTCCCTTGCTGCGGGAGGGATTCGCCAGGGCCAGTGGCAGGCGAGAACTGGTGGAGCGCATTGAGGCGATCTACATGGATGAACTCGAGAAGCTCGGATTTTCACCGGCCGCCCAGGTCACAACCCGGAGGACGGCCTATCCGGACAACAGATTATATCGATTTGCAGTCGACATACGCCGCGGTGTTGAGGATCCGGAAGTGAAGAACCTGCATTTGAGAGAAGAACTGGTCTATCCGGCAACGAGGGCCGGGTGGACGTGGTTTCGATAGACTACATACAGTAACCGGCGCCAAAATCCGTTTTTAGGACTTCGGCGCATGCGCATCCGCGACCCGTCGTTGCGCCAGCCCTGAACAAGAGACGTGTCGGGAACATCGGATGGGTAGCATCCGGACGATCTGGTTATAACATTTTGAAAAAATAAGAGATAAACCGTAGTCAAACACTCACCAGACACCTTCGACGGGTGTCTGGTTCTGATTTGGAGACTCATGTCAAGCGAATTCGATTTTGGGGGAACCGTTCCCGCGTGGGGCCGAGGCGCGGCCGAATACGAGGCGTTCTTCGCGCTGTCCGACGTCTCGCCGTCCGCACGCGTACTGGACTGTGGCAGCGGACCGTCTTCGTTCGCCGCCGAATGGGGCCAAACGGGGCGATTCGTTGTCGCCGTCGATCCCATTTACAGGTTTTCCGGCCGGGATCTGAAGGCCAGTTTCGAAACCACAGCCGGGCGGATGCTCGCGGGAATGCGAAAGGCACGCGAACGGTTCCTGTGGGACCACTATGGAAGCCCCGAACAGGTCCTCCGGCTGCGCCGGGACATCCTGAACACCTTTCTTTGCGATTTTCAATCAGTAACTCGGAGAGGTCGTTACGTTTCGGGGAGCCTGCCCGAGTTACCCTTCCGATCGAAGTCCTTCGATCTTGTCCTCGGCTCGCATCTGCTGTTTCTGTACTCCGAGAAATTCGACCTGGAAACGCACCTCTCCTTCCTCCGTGAACTGCTTCGGGTCGGGCGAGAGGTTCGAGTATTTCCATTGTTCGACATGGCTGGTGAACCATCGAGGCATCTGGACTGTACTATACAGACCGTGCAGAGGTGGGTAGACGTCGAACTCGTGTCCGTGCCTTTCGAGTTTCGGCTCGGCGATTCGAACATGCTTCGTCTGACGCAAAGCTGAGACTTACGCCATGACCTCCGGCGGGATGATTGGCCCGGCGTCGCTGGCGTGTGCGGACGTCTGATAACCGCTCCTCAGTTGGCAACCGTGTACGTCGCCAGCGGACAGGGTACGTCAAGAATGGCGTCTGCGTACGGCATAACGCTTGTCGTTTAACATCTATCGTTTAACGGTTTCCATTAAATGGTTATCATTTAACGCTTAATATGTAACGGTTTTCATTTAACACTTTCCATTTAACGGAAAACGTTATATACTATTCGTATGGCGCGATCTTTCGGAGATCGAGCGAACCCACGGAACTTCCAACGCACCCGAACACGGGAGTGGCCAGGCCGGGGTTCGCAGGCTTCGCACGCCAAATCGATAGTCGACGACGACGCGCGTCGAGCTTCGAATTCCGCCAGCCTATCGCAATGCGGCCTCGAGGCGACACCGTGCGAGCCGGTACGGTATGACCGTCAGCGACCAATGGCGTATTGGTTTCACCTGTCGAACCGGCGGCGCCCGCGTCGTTTAGATCGCAGACGATCACCATGGAGTCAGATTGATGTGCGCTCGGGAATTGGCGCCTATTCATCCCGGGAAGGTGTTGTTGGAACGGTTTCTCAAGCCGATGAATCTCAGCCAGAACCAACTCGCGCTTTCCATCGGGGTGCCGCCACGACGAATCAACGAGATTGTGCTGGGTAAACGCGGCATCACCGCGGAGACGGCGCTGAGACTCGCCCGTTACTTCTATATGTCGCCCCGATTCTGGATGGACATTCAGGCGGACTATGAGCTGGATGTGGCGGAGGACGAACTGGCAGACCGTCTGAACCGGGAAGTGCGGCCGCACCTCGGTGGGGGATAGTCGAGGCGTTCCCCGTGGCTGACGTCGATTCATCGATCGCGTTGACGAAATGCTCGTGCAGCGTCGTGCCGAACCCGGGCACTGAGGTGGCTGGCATGTGGTAAGGCCGGCTTTTTTAGGACCAGAATGAAATGCAGGCGGGTGATCCTCTCCGGGATGTCGGTCAATTTGCCTGGTATGCGGTGCCCTTGCGAGGTAAAGACCACTGGAAAGAAGCCGGATTTTCCGCCAGGCCGGATCTCAGGGCCAGACTGAACGTCGTTTCTGGCGCCTATGGTACGACAACCAGAGCAATCCTGAACGCCCTGATCGACCTCCAGTTGGAGGAGTACCACAGGATAGAAACGCTGGGAAAGAACGGCCTCCACCCGTGGTCCATCTGCTACGAACGGGGAGACCTCGCGCAACTCTCGGAAGAAACCACATGGCTCAGAGCAAATTACGATTCGCTTGTCCTGTAGCGCACGCCCGTAGTTATACCAACGCGACCGCTCCCACTGCAGCCCCTGGCGGATTTCGACCCGACCCACGGGCGCCGGAATTTTCGAAAGGATGGCATCACATGGAAAACAAGCCTCGAATCAATATCCCTGCAATTGGCCTACGGATGCTGTGGCTATCGCTGATATCCGTCTGGACCGTGTTTTCTCCGGAAGGCGTGGGCACTGCCTTCGCGGAAGGTCGTCCGGGGTATACGCGACTTGATAGCGCATCCGTGGCGGCCCGGTTGGTGATTCCCGATTCCAGCACGATGCAGGTGATCGAGACAACGGATGGCTCGTCGAATGTCGGACGCATCGTGCGGATTGGCGATGACGAGATCGAATTCGAGACGGACCTGGGCGTCATCCGAATCCCCATTTCAAAGATAAAATACATCGAGACATTACCTGCCACTTCCGTACACGATGGCGAGATCTGGTTCAAAAATCCCAACGAATCGCGGCTGTTCTTTGCACCGAAGGCGCGTATGCTGGAAAAGGGTACGGGTTATTTTTCGGTCTACTATCTCTTTTTTCCAGGGTTTTCTCTAGGCATATCCGACCGTTTTACACTGGGAGGCGGGTTTTCGATCTTTCCCACCGTGGATATAGACGAGCAACTCTTCTTCATCGCGCCAAAAATCGGTTTGATACAGGAGCGTACGTTTCAGCTCTCAACGGGCGCCCTTCTCGTACGTGTTCCGGGTGGTGACGCCGTTGTGGGCATATTGTATGGTGTGGTGACGTTGGGGGAACCCGATGCAAGCCTGACTGCGGGGCTCGGATACGGGTTTAAAGACGGAGACCTGGCGGATCGTCCCATGGTGATGGTTGGCGCAGAGCATCGCTTCAGTCAACACACGGCATTGGTTACGGAGAACTGGATTTTCCCGGGCGTGGACGATCCCGTGGTCTCGCTGGGGCTGCGGTTTTTCGGCAGGCGATTGAGCGTAGACCTCGCACTTATCAACACGTTAGGGGAGGAAGCATTTTTCCCCGGTTTACCGTACGTGGACTTTGTATATCGGTTCTGACGACGGTGTTTCAGGTTCTATAGCCAGACAGGCGATTAAATGACCACCTGTATGCGCAAGGTTTCCATCATCGGTTGCGGGGGTGCGGGAAAGTCCACGCTGGCGGTCAGACTTGGACCTCTGCTGGATCTGCCGGTCATTCACCTCGATGCCGTCCACTGGAGGCCCAACTGGGAAAAGCCGCCGCCAGAGGAGTGGGAGCGCCGGCACGCTGACCTTCTCAGTCGTGAGGCCTGGATACTGGACGGGAACTACGGCGGCACGATGGGCGAGCGGATCGCCGCCAGCGATACGGTAATCCTGCTGGCGCTGTCCCGTTTCACCTGTCTGTATAGGGTAATCAAGAGAGCGCTCACTAATCTGGGACGCAGCCGCGCGGACCTGAATCCCGGCTGCCGGGAGCAGTTGCCCGACCGGGAATTCCTGGAATGGATCTGGAACTACAACAGGACCCGCCTGCCGGGCGTACTGCATGACCTGGACCGGGTCAGGAACGACAAAAACATCGTGATCTTGCGGTCGGGAGCCGACGTGGTGAGGTTTCTGAATGCTTTGAAACACAAGTCAGTCATGGCGTTATACGCGAACGCGGAGTGGTTCGCCGGGAACGGCTAACTCGAATGATGGTATTTCGTCAACGGTTCAGCGGAATTCCCGGATTGACTCATCGTCATTTCGTGTATTCGGCGTCAAAGCAACGGAGTCCTCACCATGGAGACGTTGCGATCCAGGTTCCTCTGTGGGGAACCCATACTCTATCGGGAGCTTGACGAGAACGATCAACTCATCGACGTAAAGCCCGTGACCGTCGTCGAGGATTCCGATGCAAGAATCGTGCTATGGCTTCCCGTTGGTACGCCAACCAAAAAAACCTGTTTTGCCGGCCCATCGCTCCGGCAAACCACGGGATTGGGTAAAGGGATCCCGGGCATTGGCCGATGCGATCTGGCAGTGGGCGGAGCTTCTCATCATCGTCCGGTGCGGCGATTGTCGCGCAACGTGGGTGCGGTGGTCGGCCGATGGCGTGTTTCATGGGTGGTACGTAAACCTTCAACGCAAACTGATACGCACGCGGCTGGGTTTCGATTTCAGGGATCACCAGTTGGATATTGTCGTAGATCCGGACCGAAGCTGGACGTGGAAGGATCGGGATGAACTCGACTTTGCCGTCAAACAGGGCCGAATGACACCCGGGCAGGGCAGGGCGGTGAGGAAAGAGGGAGACCGCGCCGTTGCGGAAATCGAGGGACTTGGCGGGCTTTATTCAGAGGGGTGGCAGAACTGGCGCCCCGATGCATCGTTGGCCCGCCCGGAATTAACAGCGGATTGGGATGATCTGTCCATGTATGGTTAGTTACCGACGTTCGCTGTTGCACAGGGGATGGCGAACCCTCCCCGGCAGGGGGAGGGGAGGGAAGATCGCGTACCGAAGCGTGGTCATTGCCTGTGCTGCTTGCGTTGAGCCTGTCGAAACGCGCTTGTCGAAGCAAGCTTGTCGAAATGCCCGCGCTTCGCTACCCTGCGCCGACCCTTCGACAGGCTCAGGGCGCAGGCGCACATCCGTGGCTTCAGCCAAGCGATGTACATGTCATCTCTTCCTTTCGCCATCAATCCTTAAAGGTCAAAACCAAAATCGCATCAATTACAGTCTCTTCATGCGGTTTAATCACAGTCAATCTCTATAATCATAGTTAATCATAGTCCGGGATCAGGAGTTACGTATGATGCACCGATTCAGCGTTCACGTTTCCGTCGGACTGGCCGCACTGTGCGTTCTTCTACAGTGTAGCCAGCCTGAGAAAGCCCGGAAGCCGTCTCCCAAATATACCGGCGACCTTCCCGGGTTGCAGTCGCGGGGCGTGCTCAGGGCGATCGTCCCCCTGGAACCGATCGCGTATATGCCCCGACGCGGGCAACAGGTGACGCTCACCTACGATATCGCCCGGGAGCTTGCGGAAGCCCTCAATCTGAACCCGGTTCTCGTCCAGGTCGGAGATTTCTCCAAAATAATGGGAAAGTTGCTCGAGGGCGACGGCGACATCGTGGTGGCCAGCCTGACCATCACGCCCGAACGCCAGGAGCGAGCTGCTTTCTCCGTCCCTTATATGTACGTAGACGAATACCTGATCACGAAATCGGGCGGCAAAACGCCCGAAACGATCGCGGACCTCGCTGGTATGGAGATTTGCGTGCGGAAGTCCAGTTCCTACCACCGGACCCTTATCGAACTCCAGAAAAAAGTTCCGTCGCTGCGGATCCGCCGCGTCCCGGAAACGCTGAACATCGAAGCATTGCTGGACGGGGTCGCCCGGGGCGAATACGAGGCCACCGTATCCGACTCCCATCTTTGGCAAGCCCTGTCGCGCTATTTTGACAATTTGAAAACGCCGCTCGTACTGGCCGTGGACCGCCCGCTCGGGTTGATGATGCGTCCCGGAGATACGCAGCTGAAAACCAAAGTGGATGAATTCCTCCTGGCCCAGCACTTTTCTCGCGAGCGGCAACACGAATTCACCGACGATCTCCCGAGGCTGATCGAGCGGGGCCGCTTGCGGATGATCACGCGCAACAACGCGATGACCTATTTCATTCACCGGGGCCTGCAGGTGGGCTTCGAGTACGAACTGATGAAAAAGTTCGCCTCGGAACAGGGCCTGCGCCTGGAGATCGTTATCCCGAAATCACATGCCGAACTGTTGTCGCATCTCAAAGAAGGCAAGGGGGACGTGGTGGCGGCGGCGATGACCATAACCCCCGAACGACAGGCTGAGGTGGATTTTACGAGGCCGTATAACGAAGTGGACGAGGTCGTGGTCGTGCGCGCGGATGACAATTCGATTTCCAGCTTGCGGGATCTTGCCGGACGGACCCTGCACGTGCGTGGGAGCTCCTCCTTCTATACGACCCTGACGGCGTTGCAGGATTCCGTGAAAGGCCTCCGGATTGTCAAACTGCCCGATGACATCGAGACCGAAGAGATACTTGCCGGGGTGGAATCCGAACTATACGACCTTACGCTTGCCGATTCCAACCTGCTCGACGTGGAACGCTCGTACGGCCGCCGGCTCAAAGCCGCCTTCGGAATCAAATCCACGAATTTGGGCTGGGCCGTTCGCAAGGGCAATCCGGCGCTGCTGGCATCGCTCAACCAGTACATCAGGCGCGAAAAGGGCGGTCTTTACTTTAACATGATGAAGAAAAGGTATTTCGAGAACAGCCGAGGCATTGCCAGGGCCAAGGATTCAATGCGGGTCGACTTGAGCGGACAGTTGTCGCCGTACGACGACCTTGCCAAGAAGTACTCTCGAATGTACGGCCAGGACTGGCGCCTGATTACCGCGCAGATGTACCAGGAATCGAAATTCAATCCCGCCGCCGTCAGTTGGGTGGGCGCAAAGGGCCTGATGCAGGTAATGCCGAAAACTGGGTTGCAACTCGGATTTACTGAACTGGAGGATCCCGAACAGGGCATTCACGCCGGTACCAAGTACATGCATCAGCTCATCCGGCGCTTCGATCTGGAGATCCCCATGCAGTCGCGGATTCGCTTTGCCCTGGCATCCTACAACGTCGGCTACGGACATCTGCTGGATGCCCGCCGCCTGGCGCGCGAGATGGGACGGGACCCCAACCGCTGGTTCGGCCACGTGGAAGAGGCGATGCGTCTGCTTTCCCAGCCGGCCTACTACGAACGGGCGCGATACGGCTACTGTCGCGGCGGCCAGCCCGTGCACTACGTCGAGAAGGTCCAGAGCCTGTACGACGCCTACGTCGCGGTCCTGGACAACGCGCAATGAGTACGGAGGGTCGGCGGCTGAGCGCGGCCGGCGTGGTAGAACCGTGAATTGAAGTAAATTGTGATTTATCGCCGAAAGGTGAAATATGAACAAATATCACCGCGCGAACAGGGACCGCTGGAACCTGGGCGCGGCCGAGTGGGCGGCAAGCCACGATAGACGCGGCACGTGGCGTATTGCCCACCGGCAGCCGGAGCAAGTCTTCCTCCGGCAGGAACTGGATCTGATCGGATCCGTGGAAGGCCGGGACGTCTGTGTTTTGGGCAGTGGCGACAACCTCGCGGTATTCGCTTTCGCGGGAATGGGCGCGCGGGTCACCTCAGTGGATATTTCAGCCGAACAGTTGGAGGTCGCGCGGAAACGCGCCGATGAACTGGATCTCAGTATGGAATTCGTGGAAACCGACATCACCGATCTGAGTTGCCTGAAGAGCGACGGCTTTGACATCGTTTACACGGGCGGCCACGTGGCCGTGTGGGTCAGTGATCTGCGAACCTATTACCGTGAAGCTGTCCGTATTCTACGAACTGGAGGTATGTTTCTCATCAACGAGTACCATCCGTTCCGAAGGATCTGGAAGGATTCGAACGGATCGCTGGACCTCGGGCACAGCTACCTCGACAACGGTCCGCATGAATACGAGGTCGCCGAGGACATCCGCGCTGAAGCGCCGGATGACATGGTGCAGTATGAATTCCACTGGACGGTTTCAGAGTATCTCAACGCGGTCATCGAACAGGGCATTGACCTGATCAGGTTCGAGGAGATCGGGGATAAGGCCGAGGAGTGGGAGGGGGCACCGCTGCAGGGGCTGCCCCAAAAGCTGTTGATCGCAGGCAGAAAGACCTGAGTCCGGTGGCTCGGCAGTCCATCTGATAGCGAATACGCCAGCAATGGCTTAGTCCAATGCTGGCGATTCTCTGTCCGCCACGATTAAGTACCGAAAGCCACATTCCCAGGCGCTTTTCCGCCGGTTTTTCGGTGGTGGTTTGATCTTATGAGACACCATCTTTCATACCGCACTCTTATGCGTTTTGCATCTGTCGTGGTGGGACAACGCTTCACTTTCGTGGTTGCACTTTCGACAAGTCTCATGTGGGGCTGTGACGGCGAACGCGGGACGGAATCCGAACCCGTTGACCTTCCGCCGGATACGCGGATACATACGCCCTGGCACCTGGTGAACGTGCACTTGTACGCCACGAATGAACCGAACGACATTCAGTCCTATTGTGCCACGTTCAGCATCACGGGGAACGTGGCCGACGATATCAACGTGTATATATCCCCGTTTAACCAGCGGATCAACCGCATACGCTGCTACGGAGGCATACAGACGCGAATCGACGGCTATCCAGACCGTGACCAGGCCCGAATATCCTTCGTTAGAAGGAACCGGGGCGCGATTTTCTCTCGATGGGAAGAGCGGGATCCGGATGCGATCCGGCAGGCGCCGGGCGGCCTTATCAGGAGCGCGGGTTACGAGGGAGACTTCATCAGCGTGCGCAACGACTTCAGATGGACGAAGGGTTCCTATCGCCTCTGTCTGGTCAAGTCGGACGTTGTGGAGGGAGCGCCGCTTCCCGCGAACTATACTGCCGATGATGTCGCGTACAGCTGGGGACGTTATGTGCATACCTGGGTACGTATGGAAGCGACTGATCTGAGTACGGATGAAACGACCGTCGTCGGCGCACTTGCATTTCCTGGAAGAACGCTCTCATTGCGCGCACTGAATACGATATTCATTGAGATTTATGGCCACGGCGGGACCATTTCCGCAAGGGATGTCCCTGGTTTCACCGTTTCCTTTTCAAATTTCCAGGTTGACGGGAATAACCAGCCATTCGATCGCATTGTGGAAGTTACGAATCCTCTCGCCCTGCACGTTTCCGCCCCGGTGATGGTGGAGACACGGTACGTGGACGATGAGGGCGTCATTCAGATCCAAATCGGAAGGCTCACCGGAAAAACCGGAAGGATCGTAAGAGAACTCATAGCTAACTGAACTTCGGCGTCCGGCGACGGCCAATCCCATCGCTCCCGGAGGAAGCGCGACAAGCCGATGTAACGGTCAGCGGTCAAACATCCGGCTTGCGCTCAAAAAGATTGTCTTCAGGAGAAAGTCCGCTCATGGAGTTTCAATTGTGATAGCTCCACAGGACGTCATGGTTAGATCTTCCTTTTCGCAGGCGTGGTGGCTGTCTCCCGAAGAGTGATTGTCGATTTTGACGCTCGCAAGCTCGTTTTGCTCGCCAACCTGACCAGGTATCCTGTTATGGACCCGTAAGTTGACTCCAAACCAATTTTGGATGATGATACTTTCCTCTATTAGATTCCCCCTCGCCTTCGGCACCGTGTGCCTGGTGTGCGTGGCACTATTCATTTTCCCGTTGTCGCCATCCTCGCAACCCGGCGCTTTTTCCCTCGCTCTGGACCTGGACGAATCCGACGGCGATCAGGCCCTGTCTTCCCTCGACGTTCCTGCCGATGGGCCTGTCACCATTCAATTCTTCGGCTCGGATACAAAAGGCGCGAACAGTATTTCCGTGCGCTTCGGATATGAGGCCGCCCAGCTGGTCTACGAGGGATTCGTCGCTGGCGACGTGCTGCCCGGCGCCCATGTGCCTGTGATGCAGGATTCCACGTCTGTCAGGATCGACGTCGCTGCGTTGAGCGGATCGGCAACCATGAACACGGGCCTGGTCGGCACGGTGCGTTTTCGCGCATCCGAAGCGTTTTCGGAAACGGAGATCCGGCTGCTGCGCGCTGAACTGTCCAGGGGCGGACGGACCGAGGTCTTGACCCCGGCGCTCGGTGTCGCCCTGCAGCTTGCCGCACTTCCGTCCGCGGACTTTGACGGGAGCGGGCTCGTTGGTTTTGCGGACTTCGTGCTGTTTGCCCGCGCGTTCGGGCATCGAGAGGGCGAAGAAAAGTACGAGGCGAAATACGACTTGAACGGGGACGGTGGCATCGGATTCGACGATTTCGTGACCTTTGCGAGAAGCTTCGGCGATACAGTCAACCGGGCGCCGGGTACCGCGAACGTGCCTCTCACGAACCAGTCTTGGAAATGCCTGCAGCGGTTCACTAATCCATCGGCCATGCCTTCTGCGAAGCCGCACATACCCATTTCTCCGAGGCACCCGCGATCATCCTGCTACGCCTTGCGCAGATTTCGTTGAAATGATCCACCCAGTTCGCTGACTGCTTTGAATTGGGAATTAGATTCACGAATAGTGTTGCGTCTGCATCTCTCATCGCAACTCCCAACGCGACATCGGGGGACAATGCCATTCACATCCTTTGTTCCGCAGGAATCCAATTCGGGTCGTCCCTCCGCCGCGTCCGCCGCCGTCAGGTCCTCCTCCGCTACGACCTCCTCGTCGTCCGCCCACACCGCCACGACGGCCCCCACCACCGCCGGGTCCCAATCAGGCGCCTGTCTTCAACGACGCACCGAGCACGTCACGCAGCGTGGCCGAGAGTACGGCGCCCGATCAAAATATATAGCACTCGGTCAGCGCCACCGACGCCGACCGTGACCAACTGACCTACCGTCTTAGCGGGAACGATGCCGGTTCCTTCGCCATCGACGCAAGCAACGGTCAGCTTCGGACCAGGGCGGGGGAGGCCTACGACTACGAGACGAGAGTCAGCAATTCGGTGACGGTGGAAGCCGACGACCTCAACGGCGGCGTTGGGGCCCAGTAATTTGGAAACACCTCCGTTCAGGATATCACACATCTGCCAGGTTCAGCTTCGCCCTCAGAGTGCGCCGGGCGCCGCATTACCCTTGCTGCCTTTTTTGATTCTTCGACAGTGGCGTTTTCCCCGGGATAGCGAAATTCAACGGCAAATGGGTACAGGAAATTCAGGTCACGACGCAGTATCTCGAGATCGGCATCGATATCCACAGCGAAATCCAACAGTGCCAGAAGATCGTGAATTTTCGGAAAATGAACGCGATGAAAAACCAGAAAAGCTTTGAGGTACTTTTCAATACACTGATGCGCGCAGAAACATACATTGTCGGGAACAGGTTCTCTGCGTTTCCGAGCCATCGTTGTGCCTGTGCGAAAGTCTTCTTCCGCCTTGTAGACCCACGCTTGTATATCACCCGGCTGATTCGTAGAGGGTGCGTCCAAGTTTGAAGATTCCCTCGAGAAATGGATCAAAGTTTCGCAAGCGGGTATGAATCTCTTCCGGTGTACGCACGACGATATCCATCGCGACATATTTGGGACGACATATGCGAGCAACCGCGGCACTTCGCGCTGCCGGACGCATTTCGGTATCCATAATGACAAGCAGATCCAAATCGCTATCGTTCCTCGGCGCACCATGAGCATGGGAGCCAAAGAGGATGATTTTATCTGGATTAAAGTGATCGATGATTTTTCTTGCGATCTCATCCAAAAGCGGTTCTGTTATTCTTGGAACTTTCGCATTCATACACTGAGCATTCCCTGCACTAATGGCCAATGCAATTGAACCCGGCGTCGAGACGATTCTGCGCTGGGTAGATCTTGCAATTATTTCCACTGAATTGTGGCAACTCAGTTCCGGACATCGGTTGTTCGATCGACATTGGCAGGATTCTGCTGTCGTATCGCGGGAAGATCTGAATACCTGTGGGCAGACAGCGTGCGGCGTGCTGCCTCGGGATTCGGTTTCCGCGACGCCCGCGACAGGAGTGGATCAGCCAGTATCCCGACGGTTATTCGGTCTTTCGCAAAAAACCACTTGAAATCCGATAAAGTGTTGTTACATACCCTGGTGCAAGATACACAATGCCCGGGCCAATCGCAATCCACACCTTGAATTGGCGCAACCGGCGGGTAAACATTGGGAACATAAGAATTATTCCAACCGTGATCGATTAGCGATCAAATTGCCGGCTTGCTGGAACAATATAGAAGGACGGGACGCTAGTGTTCTGTCTCGGAAATAGGTTGCCTAAATTCGGCCGACGAGTCGCCCGGCTGGCATCCTTCGACAGGCTCAGGAACCGGCGCCTGAGCGCAGGCTACCTGCGTAAGGTCGGCGAGCGCTTTTCGACAAGCTCAACGGACACCAACGCTGCGAGACGGGTTGAATCGGCGGCCGAATGGTTAGATATTTTTGGGACAGAGCACTACTTCCGGGGTACGTTGCCGTCGTAGGGTCGTTCGCCGCGCACCAACATCCGGTGGGGATTCTCCAAGTCGGCGATTTCGTCCACGCTGTGGTAACCCACGGTCATACTCATCCGGGTGCCGTCCGTTTGATTCTGTCCAACGCCGTGCATAATCATGCTGTCGATTACGAGCATGCCGCCTTCGGGCATGGGCACGGGCAGGGCCTGGCCCAGGAGAGTTCGAGTCGATGCGTCGGCGTAGAGACGGCCTTTGACGCCCGGAAAATGGTGTGAGCCGGGCACGACCAGGGTGCATCCGTTTTCCACCGTTGTTTCCTGCAGGTAGAAGATAACGGTGAAGATGGTCCGTGACCACTGCCGGACGTCCCGGTGCAACCCCTCCGGCCGGTTCTCCGAGGCCAGGCGGAGCGTGGCGTGGTTGTGCCGGTTTTTGATGAGTTCTATGTTGGGGCCCAGAAGGGATTCTAGGGGATCCAGGACCAGGGGGCTGGAGGCGGTTTCGAGGAAAACGGGGTCTCTGCCCACGACGTCCGAGATGCGCACGACACGTCCTTCCCTGTCACGCACGACCGGTTGCACCTCTTCGCGGAAGTTCCTCAAGATCGTCTTCTTGAGCTTTTCAACCTGTTCCCCCGGAAGCCGGTTTTCCAATTTGAGGAAGCCGTTGTGGCGAAACAGGTGTACCTGCTCGGGTGTGAGTGACATGGGAGTTTCTCCGGTTGGCGCGGGTGACAAAAGCAATCAGCCATCAGCTAAAGGCCGGGAGACGTGAGACGGGAGAAGGGAGAGGACCACACCGCACCACCCCACCGGCTTGGCGCTCACGGCGACCTCTACCCCCGGCCCCCTCGGAAAGAGCTATCAGCTTTCAGCCGTAAGCTATCAGCTTGAAGCAAAAACCGAAAGCCAATTTCAAAACCCACATCTCCCCAAATTCCCTGCCTGCGGCGCGTTCCTTTTGAAGCGACCAAAAGGAACCAAAGGTCGCCGCTAGGCGCGGGGCCTGCTATATGCACAGCGCGAATTGCCTCATGGGATGCACAGGATTTTCTGCCCTGCGAGCCGAGGAGGAACATCGGCTCCGGCGCTGGACGGAACCACACGCTCTGCTTTGGGAGCGCTCTGGAGAGGAATCGTGTTAATAGCCGTCATGGCTTCCTTAATACGAGCAGCCATCAGCCGTCAGCTATTAAAAAAAACCAGACAATCAACTTCAGCGCCGAAATGCGGGCAACCACAAGGGTTGCCCCTACAAACTCAAACGTGGCGCGGGACAAAGCATGCATCGATCGGCGGTACGACCGCAAATCCATACGGCGGTCCTTCGGGTTCACCCTCACGTCCGTCCGGTGGTGGCGTTGGGGGTTTTTCCGTGGTAATCCGTCCATCGCCGCTGTATGGGCACGCCTGAGGCGCTCTTAGGCCACCCAATTCCCATTTACGGCCCTGAGGTGGTTCACGGAAAAACCGGCCCCGCGCCGAGCGGCGCGATTCTTTTTCGTCCTTTTTCTTATGCGAATAAGAAAAAGGACGAAGAGAAAAATAAAGTTGGTGAGAGCGGTAATGCCTGTGTCCGCCCGGAACGCAGTTCCATAAAGCTGTAAATGGTGTGACGGAATAAGTGACAGCGCGACACCAGACCTCACCAGTCTCGCTCACGAGAACCTCTCCCCCGACCCCCTCTCCTAAACGAAAGGACGAGCAGACCCAGGTTTTAAGCAATTGCGAAATTTCGCACAACGAGCGCCCATTAGCCGACGATTGATACGGAAAAGTTACCAAAATGGCTTATCTCTTCCGTCTACCCTCTTCCCTCTAACCGCCTTCTACCGTTACCGCGACCCGGTGCATCGAGTTGTTGAGATAGCCTCGCGGGTTCCAGGCGATGGCGTGCGGCTGGCTCGCGCCGTGTGAGTCGGTGGCCCTCGCCCAGACCTCGTAGTACCCCTCCTGTGGAAACGCAACCGAGGCGCGCCAGTTCTGCCACGCGTAAGTATTCACCGGTTCATCCAGCCTCGCCTCCATCCACGTTGCCCCGAAGTCGATCGACAGATGCACGGCATCCACGCGCCTGTCGCCGGCCCACGCGTGCCCGCGGACGTTCAGCGTCCGGTCGGCCGTCTTGTGGCCGTTGGACGGATTCGTGATCAGAGACTTGACCGGCATGCTATGTATGATGTCGAAGTCCTTCTCATCAAGCTTCTCTCCCGGGGCGATAGGGCGATCGGGAACGCGGTAGGATGTGCCGGTCATCTTCGGGCCGTCGTGGACCCGATCCCGCAACCAGATGCGGGTCAACCACTTCTGCGAGCATGCTCCGGGCCACCCCGGAATGATGAGGCGCAGTGGCGCGCCGTTCATGGTGTGGATCGGTTTTCCGTTCTGGGCAAAGGCGATGAGATTGTGTTCGTCCATGGCCTTCGCGATAGGAACGCCGCGGGATAGGGGGAGCCTGCCTGGCTCGCCGAAAAGGTGGGTATCGGCGCCTTCGTGCGCCGTGTAGACGACGCTCTTCTTTACCCCGGCGGCCTTAAGGACGTCGGCGAGGCGCACGCCGGTCCACGACGAGCAGCCCACGGCGCCGTAGGTCCACCGGTCGCCCTTCGCCGGAGGGTCGAAGAACGCGCGGCCATTCCCGCCGCACTCCAGCACCAGGGCACGGGTGACCACCTCGAACCTTCGTTTGAGTTCGTCAATGCCGACCCTCATCGGCCGGTCGACCAGGCCGTCAATGGTCAGCGCCCATCCAGTCGCATCCGTGTTCGTCGGAGGGATGCCGTTGTTTCGGATAAAGTGCCTCTCGGTCGGTGTGATGGCGCCGTCCAGCAGGTGGGGCGGCGTTTCGGCGTTCACCGGACGATCGTTCAGGAGGACCAGTCCGTCCTTGCCATGGATGACCCTCTCCGCGGCCAGTACGGAAGGAATGAAATGCGCGGGCATATTTCGGTGGAACGGGATGGTCGAGCCAACGAGGGCGCCCATTATCGCCAATCCTGCATTTTTCAGGAATCCGCGCCGGTCGGAATAGGTCTCGCGGCCGAAGAGGAGATAGTCGGCCCTGTCGGGATCGCGCGTGTAGAGTTCGAACAATCCCGGAGCAGCGGCTTTTTTCCCCATGGTTTTTCCCTTTTCCACAAGCCCTGGGTGAATTGAAGCAGGCAGTCAGGTAGCCAGGGCGTCTCAGGCGTGCCGGATGGACAGATTCACTTGCCGAAAAACCTTTTGGCATTGAGTGTTAACATCCAGTGCCGTGCGCCGGCGAACGAATTGTGGCTGAGGAAGTCCGGATCCCGGCTGTGCATCGGATGAATCGAATATCCCCCACGGACATCCATGCCGCCCGTCATCGAGTAGGTCAGCTTCAATCCCAGAAATGTCCTGTCGTTTACCCCGTAGTCGGCCCCGGCGTGCAGGTGCCCCGCCATAACCACGTCGGATAAATCGCCATCCTGGCGGCTGTTGTAGAACGACAGTGGCGGATCGTAGGCCTGGTCGTTGGCCGATGTCTCCCTGTGATCGTTGGAGTAGTGCACGCCGGCCAATTTCACGTGCGCGGCGCCCAGCCCGCCGCCGAGGTACGTCGATATCCCGAGGCGCGCAAGCGTAAAATGGTAATAGACGTCGACGGAAAGCGTGCGAGCGATGAGATCGTCGATCGAAGATCTGTCATTGGATTCGATTGTTCCGCCGCGACGATCCTCCATCCGTACGCCGTCGTCATTGGTGACGCTCTGAAAAATCTGGTCGAGGCCGTTCTTTTGCTGCGCGAGTGAAAGTTCCACGCGCTTGCGATCGAAAATGCGTCCGATCGAGACCCGGAACGCGTGTCCCGCGGCGGCTTCGTTATTGTACCGCCAGCGGTACCCGGAGATTTCGGGAATGGGTTCCAGATCGAAACAGGCGTCCGTGGGATAGCAGAACGTGTCACGGTTCCAGCCCTCCTGATCGATGTCCGACGCTCGATTCAGTCCCAGTGTTCCGCCGACGTACCATCCGGAGCGTGGTCGCTCCGAAGGATCGGCTTGGGCCCAAACGTTGGAACTGTGATAGAGCGACTGGAATCCGAGAACGGCGGATAAGATGACCAACACTGGACGCATAAGAAACCTCTCCGGGACCACCCCGCGCCCGGAAGGATCGACCGAGGGCCCCAACAACAATAGGCAGTCGTGCTATGTTGAACAGATCTTCGAAATATTCTGAAATGAATTCGAAAAAGTCAAGTTTGTTTTTCCTGTGAGGCGCGATAATTTACGAGAGGCAGACGAACGCACCCGTGCGTTTTTTGACTGATGACGGAGATTCGGTATTCATTCCCCCTCGACAAGGAGATTATTACATGCTGACCTATGAATCCCTGTTGCCCCTGCTCGATGCCCGGGTGGCGTCCATACTGCCGCGGCAGGTTCTGGACCGCTCCCGTTTGGACTATGGCGGCTTTGTCGAAGACGGCGTGGCGGGAGGCACCGGGGTGGAGCACGTCGTTCCCCTCTGCTATGCCTATCTGCTGGAGGGCTCCGCACACTATCGGAGTACCGAGATCCTCGAGCGTATCCTCCTGGGAGCTGGGTTCGGCCGCAGGGTCCGGCGGGATTCCGGACGATTCGACCTGGTGGTCACCAACTTCGATTCGGCGCCGGATACCGCCTTTCTGGTGCAATCGATGGCGCCGGTGGTGGAGGCGGCGCGGGAGGTTGCGGACGATGCCGGGGCCGGAGAGATCGCTGAGGCGCTCGGCGAGTTGATTCGAACGGCCACGCCCGGGATGGCCGACGGCGGTTTCCATACGCCCAACCACCGGTGGGTGCTGGTCTCGGCGCTTGCGCAGGCGCGGGCGCTGTTTCCGGGTCTGGATGTCATGGGCACGATCGAGGCCTACCTGGCGGAGACTATCGATATCAATGAGGACGGAGAGTATACCGAGCGAAGCACGGGGGTCTACAACGCGGTCTGCAACCGGTCGCTGAGGATTGTGGCAACGGTGCTGGACCGGCCGGAGTTACTGGATCCGGTACGGAAGAACCTGGACCTTTCCTACCATCTTCTGCATGCCGACGGTACGGTCGTGACGAGTGTGTCTCAAAGGCAGGATCGGGGGACGCAGACGATTCCCGTGGGACTGGTGGACAGCTATTACGCGATGGCGCGCATGGAGGAAAACGGATTCTACGCGGCGGTCGCCGACTGGCTGATCGATCAGGAGCCCGGCGGGCTGCCCTGGACGCTTCACCCGTTCCTGGAACACCCGGAATGGCGTGAGGATAACCTGAAGCGCGAACCGCTGCCAGACAGCTATTCGAAGGTCTATCCGGTTTCGGGCATATGGCGGGTGCGCCGCGGGAGGATGAGCGCGACAACGGCCTCGGGGATTACGTCGGCTTTCAGCTTGAAATACGGCAAAGCCGAATTAACTGCGGTGCAGATGTGTGCAACTTACTATGGCACGGCTCAGTTTGTGGGGGAGGACTTGCAGGAGGAGGAGGGCGGGATTCGCATAACACATCCCGGGAGGGGGTGGCACTACGACAGCCCCGGGTATTTCCATCCGCTGGGCGAACCGATGGACCAGACGCAGTGGGAGGAGGCGCGCTGGCGTCGAAGATTCTCCGCCGTACCGCCGCTGGCAATGGATCTGACGATGAAAGAAGTGCAGGGCGGGTTCGACCTGCGGATTGTGGCGGATGGACTGGACAGGGTACCCCTGCAGATCGCTTGTGATTTTGCGCCCGGCGGGAACTCGATCTCGACAGCGGCGCCATCCAGGGGATCGCAGGCCAGACCGCGTTCCTGAAATCGGGTTACGCGACGTACCACGTCGGAGGCGACGCGATCGCCGTGGGGCCGGGCGCATACGCGCATCGGATGTGGCAGATGCGCTGGAGCGAACAGTCACCGGAGGCGTTCCGGATTCTGATTACGCTGCTGACGCCCGTCGATCGGACCCTGGAGATCCGATGCGGCGCGTGGTCTGAGGCGACAGAGGGGATATTGAAGAGCGAAGACTAATGTGCTGTCCCGGAAATAGATCGCCGAAATTCGGCCGCCGAGTCGCCCGGCTGGCATCCTTCGACAGGCTCAGGAACCGGCGCCTGCACCCTGAGCCGCTCCCTGAGCTTGTCGAAGGGTCGGCGAAGGGTAGCGAAACGCGGGCATTTCGACAAGCTCAATGACCACGTTTCTGCGAGGGAAGGCACTTCGACAAGCTCAGCGCAAGCAACGCAGCCAGACGGGATGAATCGGCGCCGGCCTGTGCGTGCTGCCTCACGCACGCAGACAGGGATGAATGGTGACATATTTCTGGGACGGGACACTAGGCGCCAGTTAAGGCCGATTGCCGGGCAACTGGGAAAAATCGAACCGATTGTCGCCCTCAGAAGCGGCGAAGGGCGCAACCGGACGGGGTGTAGGGCCGTGTCCGCATCGCCGGATCAGGTCTCGCGCCCGGTTTTGTCTTTTAGCGTTTCGCAAGATGCGCTCTGCCGACCACCGCGCGTGAATTCTTGCCTGACAATCTGCTACGATTTTCCGGCAGTCGGGATCTTCCGCCCGGTCGTGCCTCTCTCCGGGATCCTCGACCATATTGAAAAGCTGGCAGGATTGGAATTCGTGATAGTAGTTCAGCTTCCACGGGCCGCGGCGGACCATGCAGGCGGGTTGATCTCCAAGGAGGCCGATGTACTCGGAGAAGACCTCGTGGGGCCAGTCGGGAATTGTCCCTTCGCCACTCAGGAAACCGGCGAAGCTCCTCCCCGGTACATCGGGCAGAGGCGGCACACCGGCCAGTTCCAGGACCGTGGGTCCCAGGTCGATGAGGCTCACGACAGCTGTGTTTTCTCTTCCCTGGGGCAGGCGCCGCGGCCAGGAGACGATGAGGGGGACGCGGGCGGAGCCGTCGTAGAAACTGCTCTTCCACCACATGCCGTGTTCGCAGGCCATATCGCCGTGGTCGGAGCAGTAGACGATGACGGTCCGTTCGGCTTCCGGCGAGGATCGGACCGCATCCACGATTCTGCCGACGTTTCGATCGAGTTCCGTGACGAGGCCGTAATAGGCGGCCAGGCCCCGTCGGTTCTGTTCGGGCGTCAATTCGTCCACGCCCCGGCGCTCCCGCCATTTCCGCATTGCGGGGTGGAGGGCGTCCAGATAGTCAGAAGAAACGGGTTCAGGGACGGGGACCTCTTCCATGTAGCGGTCGAACAGGTGTCTGGAACAGATGAGGGGGTTGTGGGGCAGCATCAGTCCAACCACGAGGCAGCAGGGGCGACTGTTCCGGGCCCAATCCGCGATAAATTCGCAGGCGGTGTCCGTGACGCTCAGGTCGAAGTGCTGGTAGCCGGTCCCGCCGTATCCGGAGACTTCAACGGCGTATTTTGTCTGCCCGTTCGTGCGGTGGGGTCCCGATCCGAGGATTTCCGGGGAAAGCGACCGGCCGCCGCAATCGCCGTGGATGCGCTTCTCGAAGCCGTGAAACGGGTCCGGTCCCACAAAGTGCATCCGACCGCAGAGTACGGTCTCGTAACCCGACGCGCCCAGGCCGTGGGCGAACGTGGGGGTATGGGACGATAGGATCCCGCCGTTGTCGAATACGCCGACTTCGCTGGGGTAACTGGCAGCCATAAAGCCCATCCTGGACGGAGCGCAGAGCGGGTAGGGACAGTAAACGTTCGTGAAGCGGGTGCCATGCTCGGCCAGCGCGTCCAGGTTGGGGGTCCGGACAATCGGGTTGCCGGCGCACCCCATAACGTTTGCGTTGTGCTGATCTGACATGATGAGCACGATATTCGGCTGCTCGCCCGATGCCATCTCCATCTCCCGTATAGGGGCGCCGCAAGGGCTGTAGGTGCGGGCGGTATGCCCGGGATTCCCTGTCGCATTTTACACCGTACAGATTCCGTTCGTGCCCTGGCGGCCCTTGACCGTACCCATCCGTGCGCCGGCCCGTTTTTCCTTCCCTGTCCGAGCCCCCGTTACGTTCCGACTACGGGTTGTCGCGGCGCCAGCGCGCCTTGCTGTCCTTCATCTCCTCATTCAGCGGGACGGTACGCGAGGTGGTCTGAATCTGCGCATCGTGCAGCCAGCGTCCCCGGTTGTCGCGTCGAACCGGAAGGCGCTGGGCCACGGCCGGTGGCGGGGCCGCCGCTCGGGGACGGTCGCCGTACCAGTAGGCCACGCTGCTCATCTCGTTGCACAGGTGGTTCCCGTGGCCGTGCTCGATCGTGACCTTGATCTCCCGATCGAAGCGCACCGGATTCTCCAGGTGGTGGACGTAGCTGGTCTGATACCCGTTGGTATCGTGCTCGTAGATTGAGGACCCGTTCCGCAGGAATGCGTTGGGTTGCATGCCCCAGGCCTGGTTCAGATAGTCCTCGCTTCCGGTGCCGTGCAGATCCGGCGGCCACCGGTATCCGTCCACCCAGATCATGTCGTCGCCCTCGCCCCACCAGGTCCCCTGAAAGTTGGTGACGCTGATATTGCAGCCGATATAGTGGCCGCGCCCCTCGGCGTCCAGGATGACGTAGTTGTTTTCCCAGGCCTCGCGCCCCATATTGACGATATCGGCTTCGGGCGTATTCGCGCTGATTTCGTGCCCCCACCCGCCGAAGGGATTTTCCCGCCGAAACTCAGCGTGGAAATACCCGGTATCGGCAGGCAGCCCATCCGGACAGGTTTCCCAATCCACATAGAAATACTGCCGGTGGGGCTCGTCGCTTTCGTTGACCAGTTCGACGCGGGCCTTCTTGAGGAAAGGCATCGGCACGTAAGCGTTGAGCGCGCAGCCGGTGTCGAACTGGTTGTTGCTGTTGGTTGACGCGGTAAACAGGAGCGACTGGTAGGAGTTGACAATGGCGTGGCCCAGGCCAAAGAAGTCGCCCAGGGGACACAGTACGCTGGGATCCTCTGCATCGTCATAGGTGACTTTTAACAGGCATTCGCGGTAGTGATTGCGCTGGGTGAACCAGAGATGCGTTATACAGGCGGGTCCTTCGATGTCGGCCAGAACACGGGTTTCGCCCGGTTCCAGGGTCCATGCGTCACTGTTTCGCCCGGTCGAATCCCATGAGGAAGAGCGGCCGGTGCGTTTTGACTGCAGGCGGGACAGGCCGCCCGTGATATCGTGCATAAACCTGCCTCCCGAATTTTTACCAGGAGCAGTAAGTAGCTGACATTTATCGCCCCTGCTACGGTGAATGCGAGCTTGTCGAAGCGCGCACGTTTCGCCACCCTTCGACAGGCTCAGGGAGCGGCTCACGGTACAGGCTCAATAACGTTTACCGTGGCGTATGATGCAGACTATAAGGTGCTCCACGTAATATGTATGTTCTGTGGAACGTGCGGCCACTCAGGGATGGCCGGGGTACGAACAACGCTTTAGAGCAGGCCCTTCCGTCGTTTGGCCTCTACGACCTCGTTCACGAAATCCGGACCGCAGAAGCCCTCCAGCCCGCCGCCCGGAAAGCGCGTCGCCCAGTTGTATTGCGTGTGCATTCGTTGGGTGTCGGATTCAAACAACGGCGGCTCTGCCCGGACGGCGTCCAACTGTTCAATGACGGCGGCGGCGACTCTGGCGTACAGTCGGCTTGAGCACTCGCCCGGATCGGCGGCGCCCTCGCGCGCTTCCTGGTACCATGCCATGGCGTTGAATCGAACCTTCCGGACACGAGGATAGAAGGAACACATCAGGTTCCATGCGTCGCCGTCTTTGTCCTGGTCGCCGGACGACCGGAAGTCGGAACGCAGAATCACAGAAGGGATGTCCAGGAATTTGGCCATCATAAATTCCACCACCGTACCCGAATCCAGGTCCGTGCCGTCGAAGTTGAACAGACCCATGTCGCAGGCCATCACCTGCTTCAGATCCTGATTGCGGATGTCGACCGCCCGTCCCGTGGCCTGTTCAAGATGTTGGGGTACGACGCAGGCGTACCGACCGTCCGAATGGCGTTCAATCGCTTCGGCGAGGATCGCATTGCCGATGAGGTGCTTGTGGTCGAAGAGTTCGCCGGCGAAGTAGACGCTATAGGTGGTCACGCTTACTTCCTTTCTCCAGCGCCCGCGCGGTCGTACAGCGGGGTTCAAAGTCCATAGCGTAACGAAACACGAAGTCCGTGGCTGGACAGATTCGCCGTTGTTTCCGCGAGATCGAGTTCCAGCGGGTCGCGGCTTCCGTCGAGCCAGACGATTCGGCCCCTGGCCCTACCGGTTTCCACGGCGCCGGAATTCATGTAACGCCATCCAATATCAGCCGTCATCTTTCCACGTATCCGCGCCGCCACGCCCGCCGTCAACATAAACGCGAATCCTACCCTGCTTGCGCCGGGGACGATGGTGGTCGTTCTGGTAAACTCCATGCCGGTTTCGTCGATGGAATTGCGCGACAATCCGCCGCCGCACCCGAGGAAGGGACTGAACGGCTCCCGTCCGGGAAGGTCCGCATAGGCGATTAAAAGGGCTGAGAGGGAGGACAGGTCGGCCGACACGTCCTGAGGGCCCGTGGTTTGCAGGAAGTTGGCGTTGCCGCTAAACGAGAACTTCGGGCGGTATTGAATGGCGGCCTCGACGCGCACCCGCTTCGCGGCAACATAGCCGATGCCGGCTTCGAAACCGGCGGTTCTTGAAAAATCGCCCGTAGCGCCCAGGGTGGCGCCGTCCACGCCCGTCCCGCATCCATACAGGGCCGCCGGAGCGGTGCTCGAGCAGTTTTTGTCCTCGAAGCGCGTCCCGGATAGCCAGTCCAGAACGGCTCCGCCACGAACATAGAAATCACCCGGCGCGAAGGACGTCGCGCGGACCCTCGCAGGCGCGGTTTCAGATTTCAGGCTGGACGTCTGTGCAGACGTCGCGTGTGACACTGTGGCCGTCACGATCAGCACCGATACACTACAAAACATCCGTGTTTGGATCACTGCCTCCCTTGGGGAAATCCTCGTTCTCCTCAACCTTCAATATCGAAGTTGCCGTCTATGCCGAGTTTTTTGGAATCCGCCTTAACTCGCTCACGGTAGTGTCTGCTGAGCGTGAGTCGACCCGAACCGAAAGCTCAACATGCGATCAGAGGTCACCGTATCTACTGCCAGCCATTCGAAAGGGTCTACGAACAGTCCTTTCAAAACACCAGTCGGCATCGATTTTCGAGGTTCTCGCGCGGACACGGTCCTTAGTTGGTACCCTGCTCGTTGCGTTTTCCTAGACGTATCCGCACCCGTCTCCGCGTCACCACGATCATAGCGCTCTCGTGCATCGCATCCGCATGCTGCTCAAGCAACTCACGCATAGCAGCTACCTTCTCCGAAACCTGCATTTCGACGAAGCGGATGATGCACGGGTGGGGCAAGTGCCGCACAAAGACCAGTTCACCAAAATCCTTGTCTTCGGTGACGAGCACTCGTTGCTCCTGGTTTGCCACTGCGAGCAGGGCTTCATCCGTGGCACGAGGATTTATCTCCGCGCCCGAAACGACATTATGACCCAGATCGGTCAACATTGTACACAAACTGCGGGACGCGGCACAGACGTCAATAAGGAATTTCACGATGCTTACCGGATAGGCACACGCTCATGGACATGGTCACCTGCCAGCGAACGGTGGGCAAAAAGAAGGCACGCCTGGATGTCTTCGGGCTCCAGAATCGGGTATTCCTGGAGAATCGTCTCTGTGGTATCGCCTGCCGCGAGCATTCCCAGAACATGTTCCACCGCGATGCGCATGTCGCGAATGATGGGCTTGCCACCAAAGACATCCGGGCGCACGGTAATGCGCTTGAGTAGTGCAGGATCAATGGGCATGTCTTCCTCCATGGTTATTGCGTCCGACGTAAATCTGCGGTTCGGCTACCTCGGAACCTCGGGGAAAGCGCGAAGCGAGGATAGCCAGCGAAGGTTTCGCAGGCACCGTCGGCGAACTGTCTCCATCTTCCAATCTTTCAGACACTGTCTGAAGAATGCATTCAGCTGGCTACAGCAGATCGAATTCCTTCATCTGGCTCAGATTGACGGATCCAAAGCCACGCCCGAAACGCTTCCTTAAGTCTGTCGAAAGTCGTTTCGATGAGCGCGGACCCGTATTCAGCGCGGCTTTCTCCTGATTGTTCAAACTCGACTATACGACGGCCGATCATCCAATACGCGGCGGTCATAACGGCATTCACCGACCGAGCGGCCGATCGCTTCGCGGCGGCAACAATTCTCGATACATCGCCGATTATGGCTTGGTACCGAACATCCGGCATTTCTTCTGTGAGTATCCGCTCGTTCATGTTCTGCTCTTCTTCCTGTAAGGGGTTTCGGCGAGAGGCTTGCGTTTTCGGCGAATCACAATATGCGTTCCTCGGCCCAGCGGAGAACGGATTCGGCGGTGGCAAGCGCTTCCAGATAATGCTGTTCGGTGACTGACTGGTCCATGGGGTAACGAGTAACGGTCGCAAATCGAGAGAGCTTTCTGGCCTGTCCGACGACGTCCGGGATCGCTTCGTCTGCTTCCTTAAGCAGGGAAAGCAACCGGGCTAAATCATGCACGTAGGGGAAGTCGATGCCGCGCTTGATCATCACGGCCTTGACGGCTTTCTCGGCTGCCTGCTGGGCTCCAAAGCACAGATCTTCCAGATAGGCTTGTGGTACGCGGTTTTTCGCCATCGCCAGATTACTTCTGGCGCGGTTCAGCCATTCGCGCGGATCATCGGGCGGGAAGCGCTCAGGAGGACTCATATACGACCCTGCCTTCTTGCAATGCGGGCTTGATGATCACCGCGTGGCTGTCCTTATACCGCTCTACGTCGTCGGGCGTGACGACAACAGCGTCGACGGCTGCGCCGACGCCATCGAGATTCATATATATTTCGCCCATGAGTTCAAGCGCGTCCGCGCCCTCTTTGATGATAAGCAAGTCTACGTCGCTGTGGCGGTTCATGTCGCCCCGGGCGGCGGACCCGAAGAGGATGATCTTCTCCGGCTGGGCCACCTCCACAATGCGCTGGATGATGTCGTCCAGGATCGGTTGGTCCAGCATCCACTTGTTCATGGCTTTTCTCCGAGCAGCAAGCCGCGCCTGTTCTTGCCCGATAGCAGCCGCACATAGGCGGACCAGGGAAGTGGAAAGCGTGAGGCGACGCTGACCAGCGAAGATTCGCCAGTAACTGTCTGGCAAATCTCTTTGCCATCCAATTTTTCAGACGGTGTCCAAAAGATCGTCCGGCTGACCACAGCAGATAGAATCTCTTCATCTGGCTTAGATTGACGGGTCCAAAATCGCGCCCAAACCGTTGCGTCAAATCCGCCGCGTGCCGTTATACTTAGGCAAAGGGGAGGTCGACTCTAGCGAGACGCTTGCATTCGCGGGGGATCATTTGGCCTTTACTGAAACAGAGTCATCTTTCGTACCTGACACTGATTCGTTGATGAACTTGAACAACCGTTCAAAACGCTTGACCCTATCGTCAGGTAGGTCCGCCAAATTTCGTTTTGGTGATTCGGTTATAAGAAGCTTGACCAGCCGATGGTCCTCCCAATTCTGAGCGCCGAGTGTTGGATCTCTTATCGGAATCCTTTTCGTTTGGCCGGTAGCAACACTCTAAAAGCTTCGGGTGATCTCCTTTTCAGCTTATTTACTTGTCGTCTCAGGTGTCACATTGTTTTATATCATCTCTACGCTGCCTTACCGATGGCGCTGGGTCGCGACGAGAAGCTGCCATATGATGCCTTGAGTACCTATTGTGAGATCTCGACAGGCAACATAGTCCTCTTTGCCAAGCTCGTCGATGTGTGCTGCCCGATTCCTGAATCTCGTTATCAGTTGTGTAAGGGACTGGTGGAAAGCTGTAGCATCAAGGAGCCAATTCGATCCAGTCCACTCTTTCGCAAGTCGCAGAAAGTTGCACATGAGCACGCTAGTGCTCCGGCGACGGTGACTGTGAACCACGGTCTGCAGAAAATGTGCGAACGCTCCCAGTTCAGGGGGATTTCGCGTAGGGTCCGCACAGAATGCTGCGACGCGCCCCACGTCCTTATCGATTTTATCGGCACCCAAGTCTGTGCTACTTACCTCGTTTGCCAACGGCCTTAGAATTCGGTTGACGACCTGGAGTTCAACCGCTTTGCACAAGCCGATCACGGCCGGTGACCACTCTAACTCCGGCCCTGACTGAAGTTGTCGGGCCACGTGTTCGGACGTAGAAACAAACCGTAGAGTCTCTTGAGACAAGTGCTCGGCGCGTTCCTCGGAGACTCGAAACAAACGCTCGGCTTGTAACTGATCGTTGAGTGTAACAGCGTTGAAAAGCAGATTGGCCAACTGTTCTGTTTTCTCACTATCTGCCTTTGTTCCTGCCTTAATCTTGTATAACGATAGAAGATAGCCGTAGCACCCATTACAAAGACGTCGCGACCAGTCGCCCCCGTATATGGAGATCAACTTGGATTTCTTGGAAGCATTACATCTGAAACACCGGAATGCGAGGCTGTCCGCAAACCGGAACTGCTGGAGCGGACCACGCTGCGGGTAAGTCTTTCTTATTATGGAAGGTACAGATTTCACGTTCTCTGGCTTTCTTCGTTGGCATCAATCAGGCATTCGATCCGGTGTTGAAATTGGGCGGGCCTCCGGACACAATGAGGAGCAGCCGATCCCGAATCTCCCGGCTGCCGGCCGCAAGATTGACGGTGGCAAAGCGAACTTCATGGCCTTGAATGACCGCGGTTTCGTGGACGTCGCCTTCAACCGACGGGTGGAGCAACATTCCTGCGGCGTCGAGTGAACAGGGATCCTCGTATCGCTCCTGAGATCTCAAATAAGCGTATATTTGATAGATGTATCCACTTCGGAACGCCTCGTCCCGGTACCGACCTGGCGTTAGAATGGACGTAAACTTGGTGTCGATCACGATTCGCCGTACTCCGGTCGGGTTTTCCCGGTCTGCACGTTCCAGAACGATATCTGTTTTCATCGACGGGAGCAAATTCATCAGTCCATTAGTGGCGTGTTCCACTGGCCAATGAATTCGAGTACCGGTGTATGTGTTCCAGCCATACTCGGGAAGCACGACGCGGTAGAATCCTCCCACGGCCGCCTCGAATAGTCTCCTGGCCCAGATTTCGTCCCGATCCGGTGACGACAGATACATCCCTCCTGCGTCCTCGGTTGGCAGAGCGAGGTTGAAGGATAGAAAGGCGGCGGCCATCATTCGCCAATCCTCAGGATCCATCCGTCCTCGCAGTTCGGCAGCAACGCCGCTGCGCCCTCGTGGGTGGTCGAAGGCTGGCTCCGAGCTTACGCCGGCGCGCTCCAGGCGGGCTTCTGCAACGCGGCAGCGGGAAACCAACTCGGATCTCCGGACAACTTTGGACAACTGCCTTACGGCCGCACGTACAAACCGATTCCGGGGTGTATCAACCGTAAGTGCCTCGTACCGGCAGGCGACCTTGCCACGCTGCAACATCTGACGCCTTTCGGTTAGCAGGAGGTCAATGCTGCCCCGTACCCGACGGAGTTCATCGTTCCTAGTTTGAAACGCGAAGCTGAGATTACGCCGCATCCGCCGTTCGACGGAGCGGGTAAGTATCTCAGCTACCAGATCGGGAATTTCGTCAGGGTTGTCCTCTACGGCGACTCTCCGGGCGGGAGAAAGCTCCTTGTAGAGGTTGGAGGCGTATAGCATCAATAGCCAGATGTTCCTGATAGGAATCCTGCCGACGGTATGCCGATGGGACCGCACGTCCCCAGTGTCAATCGTTGTCATCAGATGTCACGGAGAAGATTCTGTTTTTGCGTCCTGGCTTTGGCTTCGTCTGAAGGGTCGAACCAGTATTCCTCCAGTAGAGGTCCGATTTCTGTTTCGACCACCTCTCCGAACCAGGCCTGCGGGTTGTCTATAGGTGTGTTGGGTGGGGCTGTTACGTAGCTGTGCCCCACGCGGAACTGTCTTCCGAGATTTGGGTCAGATGTGATAGCCTGATTAAGAGAAACCATGCGACGTTCAACATTCCGCAGAAAATCCTCACTGATGTCGCAATGCTCCTGCATCCATTGACGCCAGAGTCTCCCAAAATTGGGTTCCAGGTCGACAAACGTAAACCGGCGGCGTAGAGCGAAGTCAACCAAGGCCAAGGAACGATCGGCCAAGTTCATCGTGCCGATCAGGTACACGTTGGGTGGAATGTAGATCCGTTCGTCATCTGCACGCGGGTAGGCGACGGCCAACGCATCACGGGAACTCCTTTTGTCTGCTTCCAACAATGTAAGCATCTCACCGAAAATATGGGCCGGGTTGCCCCGGTTGATTTCCTCGATCACGACGACGTACCTGTTTTCGGGGTCGTTCCTCGCTTCTTCGATCACCTTGAAGAACGGTCCATCAACCAGGGTTAATCCCCCTTCTTCGGGACGGTACCCTCTGACGAAATCTTCGTACGACAGGTTCGGGTGAAACTGAAACTGCCGGACGCAATGCTCGTACTTACGACCAATAAGCGCGAATGCCAGCCTTTTGGCCAACCAAGTCTTCCCGGTACCAGGCGGACCCTGGAAGATCAGGTTCTTTTTGCTTTCCAATCGGCCAAGGGCCGTTCGTAGTTTGGGAAGTTCGAGGAAACAACCGTCGTCCACGATGTCTTCGATGGTGTACAAGGGGTCGGGTTCACGTTCATAAGTGACGCCTACCAACCCATTGCTTTCCAATTTCGTGTCAATCGTTGACTGGCCGTTGTTAATTTGTTCGTTCTTGTCAACGCCGCGAGCTAGTTGGTACGCCGCCCACGACAACTCCGGGAATGAATGGACCGGGTAGACGTCATCATGAAACCGTTCCAACAGTCTTTCCCGCAATTCCAGGTACTCCTCGGCGTTTGGCTTGTAGTCTGGAGGTATTGGCTCTTTCAGTTTTTCTCTGATGTATCGGGTGGAGTGACTATCGAGAGTGGGATAACTCCACGCACGAATCCAATAGAGTCCCATGGAGAGTTTGCGGCCAACCATTCTGCGTGACATAGCATCATCGTAGCAGCGTATGAATGCCGGAAGATCTGGTTCATCATCTGCATCAGCGAATTCAGTGGCGTATGAAAAGATTTCCCACAGCGCGTCGATATCGTCCGGCTTGCGGTTCTTTGCGTAACTGAAAAACCAGGTATTCTGGTTGTTTAGGACAGGAATTCCATCAGAAGTTGAATTGAACTTTGGTACTGGCTCTTTCACATCCAGGAAATTTGCTAGTTCTCCGGCGATGGATTGTCGATTGGCGTCAGAAATGCCTCGATTGAAATACCCGATGGTAGTAAAGGGGCAGATATCCTGCATCGGTCCTACGTCACCATTTTCGAAACGGTCTCGAATGGGGAACGACTGGTTTAGTCGGCCAGCGATTTCATGGATTGCTTCGATTAGTGGTCCACGGTCGTTGCGGTATGCGAGGAGCTTGTCGGCGACCTCCGCATAGAACTTCGTCCATTTAAACCGTTCGTCGCCAACGGGCTGGTCACCGAATCGCTCTCGCCAGTATGGTTCATTGCGAAAGCGACTGATGTCCTGATGTCCGTCATCGAATGCGAACCTGATCAGGGAGTCTGCAGCGTATGGCCAGGTACCTGACCCATGATGCACCTTCCAAACGGTTTTTCGGTTGGTGTAAAAGAACCACTCCCGCCGAGAATCAACCGGAGTCCAGGCGACCTTCAAGTGACGGCCATCGCCCATATTCTTCTCTACCGTACCAGTGGCTTTGATCGCCATTACGGAGACCGGTTGCCCACGATTGTCGAAAGGCAGGTCCTTCTTCCGAGTGTATGTGGCTTTGATGGCGATCCTGTCGCCCGGCAGTATAGACTTCACGTCTTCGATGTATTGGTCCTTGTAACCGTTCTCCCAACAGCCTTCCGCCAAGAATCTAGGCGTCTGGTCGTCTCGGCCGTTGTATATGGCGCCCATAAACCAAACAGGACGTTGTCCTGCCGATGTAACGCTTTTTGCCATACTGATAACTCCTAGGAGTCTGCGCCGCAGAAAAATCCATTTCAACGGACAGGTAATGGTAGGTATAATGGGTCGTGCAGTTGAGAAATGTCAAGCAGTAAAGAGGTTGTGAGTTGTGTCAACGGAGGGAGCTATCGATGCCGACGACCTTTCGTGCGTATCACCCGGACCAGATATTGCTGTTGGCGCCTGATCTTCGGGAGTGGGTGCCTGAAGGACATCTGTCGCACCAGGTGAGCGATCTGGTGGATTCACTGGATCTGGGGTCGTTCTATGCTCCCTATGAAGGTGATGGGCGTCGCAACGCGCCTTATGAGCCATCGATGATGTTGAAGGTATTGATATATGGGTACGCGACGGGTGTGTTTTCGTCTCGAGCGATCGCTCGGAAGCTGGAGGAGGACGTGGCGTTTCGTATGTTGGCGGCGGGCAATTTTCCACAACACCGGACGATCTGCGAGTTTCGTCGTCGTCACCTAAAAGATTTCGGGCGTTTGTTCGTGGAGGTGGTTGGTGTGGCGCGGGAGATGGGTCTGGTACGTTTCGGGACGCTCTCTTTAGACGGCACGAAGGTACGAGCGAAGGCGAGCAAGCGCAAGGCCATGAGTTACGAGCGGATGTTGAAGGAACAGGCTCGTCTGGAGAAAGAGATCGAGGCGTTGCTGGCGGGGGCTGTGTCGATTGATGCCGACGAGGACGCGCGTTACGGCGCGGATGTTCGTGGCGACGAGTTGCCGGTCGAGTTGCAGCGCAGGCAGGTTCGTCTGGCGGCGATCAAGGCGGCTCGGGAGCGTCTAAAAGCATCGCAACGGGCGGCCGACGATGCGCGCGGGCGCAAACCCGGTCAGAAGCGCAACCCGAAGGGCGGGCGGCCTTACAAAAGAGCTTATGGCGAGCCCGACCCGAAGGCTCAGAGCAACTTCACGGACCCCGAGTCTCGGATCATGAAGACGAGCGCGGAGGGTTTCCAGCAGTGCTACAACGCGCAGACGGTGGTGGACGCCGAGCGTCAGATCATCGTGGCTGCGCATCTGGGGTCACAGGCCACCGATCAGGGCTTTATGCTCCCTTTGCTGGATGGAGTGCAAGAGACATTCGGGGTCAAGCCCGGTGCGGTTCTGGCGGACGCGGGATACTGCAACGAGGAGGACTTGGCCACGCTTGAGGAACGTGGCATCGATGGTTACGTGGCGCTGGGGCGGGAGGGCAAGGAAAGGGTGGACGTCGATTCGGAGACGCTTCCGGCGACGCATCGCATGGGCGAAAAACTGGCGAGCCCGGAAGGTCGGGGCCTGTATGCGAAGCGCAAGTGGCTCTCGGAGGCGCCCAACGGATGGATCAAGGAGATATTGGGCTTCCGACGCTTCAGCTTCCGGGGTCTGGAAAAGGTGCGTGCCGAGTGGGACCTGGTCTGCCTGGCGTTGAACGCCAAGCGGATGGCAGCGTTGACGATGTGTTGAGGCATGAGTTCGGGCGTCCTGTGCTTGTGGACTCGACATACGGGAAGCCACGATCCCTAATATCTCGTCCTCAACACGCCTGACTGCCGTGATGCCCCCGCCCGAAACTCATCATACCACTCCCAACATAACACCGAACCCAACACAGACACATCTCGCCCTTTGCAAAAACTCCTGCGGCGCAGACTCCTAGTGTGTCTCCATCTTCTGCGCAACACCGGTTAGGGGTTGTGCAGTAAGCTCCGAAGATACAGCCCATTACGAATTACGAATGGATTTCGCGTCCTTCGGATATCTGCAGAAATATAGGGACTTATCGGTCCAGAACTGGAAATCAACAGAGTAGTAGTAGCGGCCTCACGCACGATTCTAGTTCTGGACGATCGGTCAGTTCGCCAGAACCAGAGAATGCGCATGGCGCCCACGTTAGATCACGGCCTTCGAACTCAAACGCATCCCACCGACTCTTTTCACTATCACCTGTTTCAGCCTGAATTGGGCGTTCTGAGGGGCAGGTTACCATATTCGGTCATTTGATTGAACGGGTACGAATCTCACGAACCGAAGATATTTCTTCAAGACAAAGTTGTAGGAAACGATGCCGTCCCAAATTATGTGCGTTGTGATCAGCCGCAGCGTCA
Organism: Candidatus Latescibacterota bacterium; assembly: GCA_965237675.1. GTDB lineage: Bacteria > Latescibacterota > UBA2968 > UBA2968 > JAAXHE01. Next base: position 4,566,928 of record OZ250150.1, on the reverse strand, counting down.
AGGAGCATCGTGACGACTGTGGGACTGCCGTTCCACCGGGCCGAACTGCATTTTTAGGAGGCTATACAATCTCGCTACGCGATTGATCTTCAATGCTCCACCATATCCTCAAGGCGGCGACGATACTCCAATCCCAGCGGGGAATCGACGGCTTCGGAAGTTACAAGGAGAAGCTTCGCGACAAAACTCCGGTCGTCTTCAGGTATCGCCAAGACTTCCTGAATGCTGGGTACAGTCTGTAGAGGCCTTGAAAGGCGAAACGACTCTGCGGCTAGTATACGCTTCCATCCAGCCCTCTGCCAAGCGGCGAGGCGGGTTGTCATGACACCCTTAAACATGGATTGGTCTAACCACTCGAAGAAACGCAACCCCGCCATCCAAAAGCCATTCGGTTCGACGTTCACGTTTCGTAGAAACGACTTGATAATGTCTAATACAACATTATCCAGTTGCTCAATTGACCGTGTCCTCTCACTCCAATAATCGAATAAGAGTTTACCGGGAAACGGGCCTCTAAATCGGCCCTCCAAGCCGCTTTCAAGCTTCGTCATCGCCTCCGGTTGGTTTTCGATGGCGGAGCGGATGCCGAAAACTATGATCGCATCTTTCGCCACCCGTTCGGCCACAGTATCAAATGGTCCATTCTTGTCCAGCGCCGGGATCTGCCCTCTTTTTGGTGCCAACGGATCAAGCGGCTCGCGAAGTCGACGGGCTTCCTTTGACAAGTATACAGCGGATTCGACGTACGGCATGAAGTGAGACGTGAATTTCTCGGCATCGAGCGTATCGACATCCGCTTGAATCATTTTTGTGCGCAACTCCACTTCCATTAGCGGGATCGAATCTTTAACCAGCAGTTGGCCAAGTTTATCAGTGATTCCAGCGTTGATGCCGGCCGCGGTTTCCACCCTGGCCAACAGGTACCAAGCAACATCAAGGTGTGCAATTGGATGTTCCCGGATTGCAGGAGAGGGGCTGGTATTGCTGCAGGAACCCGCCTCCATTCCTATACGCTCTCCGCCAATCTTGGCTTTGCTTCCCTCGATGCGGGATTGTGCCCAAAGTATGCATTCCCGAATAACAAGATGGCAGTACGTCCCTTGCAGTGTCGCCTTTGGGTCGACATCCGCCAAGGCCTTCAACGCGTCCGCAAAGCGCTTTAACGCCTGTTCCACATTTCCGGCCTTAAAAGCCGCCACCGCGGAATCGGCACCCAAGCCGATCGCGAACGCGTACATTGTATCGCCATGAGCTAATTTGGCAGCGCTCTGCGCGTTAAGAAACCACGTTGCCGCTAGCGCCCATTCATCGCATTTTGCCGAACTCATAGCCGCCTTGCGCAGCAAGAAAGCACGCTCGGCTGGATCGGTTCCGCCAACATGATCCACCAAACTACGATAGATTTCGAAGGCGGCCTGATTTTCATGATGGCGCCAGTGAATGTTGGCTAATGCGCTGCGAAGGATTAGGTCGTCGCCTAGAGCCGTAGCTGCCTCGTTAAGAACTGCCACGGCACAATCTTTCTTATTCTCATGCTCGTCAAGGATCACCGCTTGGGCAACCGAACATTGGTGGGAGAAGGTGCGGATCCCCCACCTCCGCGTCGTTTTCGCCATCCGCTGATAGCGAATCACGGCGTCGCTTGTGTTAAAATCCCCGCTGTTCTCTTGCGCAGCCCAGGTGCCGTTGATCAACACGGAATAATCGGAGGAGTTTTCGTCTATTTGCGTTAGTAATAGCGCTCGCTCGCTCTCATCAAGTTTGTCAAGTTCGTTGATGATATGCTCAAGTCGCTCTATTGAAGTGAGACCAGCACTTCCGATGTCAAAAAGCGCATCAAGGTAATTCAAGCCATCCAAATCGGTCATGGCACCGGCAATCATGTCTTGCAAAAAATCATTGCTCTCTCCTGAGGTCTTTAATTCGAGTAAAAGGGTGACCCAATTATCAAGATGGTTCGCAAGCCCCTGTGTGCCGAGCACAGTGATGACCGCCATTGCTTCAAGGGCGGATTTCAGCTTGCCGGCTGGCATGCACCGTATTTCCTTGAAAAACACCGTCGCAATTTTGGCGATCTCGTCTGCTTCACCGGCAGCAGCCGTGAGTTTGAATTGCGCTAGTGGTCGATTTCAGAAGTTAGTATCAAGTTAGGCGGCGATTTTGAGTTCGCGGAGCCTTTCTTCGAGGTCGTTGCGGGTGAATCGCCAGTTGAAGGGTCTGGAAGTTTGGTTGTAGCGGCGCTCAAAACCGAGGATTCGGTCTTCCATTTGCTTTCTGTCTGCGAGGTCGTTGGGCGTAAGTGCCTTTCTTTGAAGGATAGAGAAGTAGATCTCGATTTGGTTGAGCCAGCTTGCGTGGACGGGAAGATGGATGGCGATCAGGTTCGGGTAAGCCTTCCGGAGTCGCGCAGGGGAGGTCGACGGGTGATGGGAAGCCCCATTGTCGAGGATCCAGAACACGCGTTCGGCCGAAGCATACGGCTCCTGCTTCATCACGAGGTCGACCAGAGCCTGAAAGGGTTCGATCCCCGTGGTTTGATCCACACGACCAAAGATTTTTCCGCTTCTGATATCGAGTGCGGCCAGGTAGGCCACGGTCCCGTGGCGCTTGTAGTCCGACTCACAGTGAATGGGTTTGCCCGGTCCCGGCGGTGAACACGGGAACTCCCGCTCCAGGATCTGGAGCTGCGATTTCTCGTCCGCACTGAGGACGTAGTCTTTGGGCCCCAGTGGCACGCCCTCATAATCACCTTGATACAGATCCAAAACGGGGCCCGCTTTTTCCAGAAAGCGCGGATCCTTGACAGAGATCCAGGATCGGTGAAACCAGGGACGAATGGCGTCCTGTTTGAGGAGACGCCACAGCGTGCTCCTGGAGATCGACACGGTGGACTCCGAACGGATTTCCCGAAGCATCTCTGCGAGGCTGAAGCGGGAAAGCGGGATCTCCCGCACGGCTGGCAATTGGCAGGCGATGGCCTTAATTTCAGCGACGCTTTCGGGGGGGAAAAACCGGGGGTCTTCCACTACGAGGCTGATCCAACAGTGAAAAACCCTCAACCGACCAGCGCTTTCGCCATTTCATCACCGTTCTCGGGTGCACCCCAACGGCTTGAGCCAGCCTCTCGTGCGAGATGTCCGGATGCTCCGACAAGATCACGACCATCTTGGCCCGGTGAACATGGGAGCTGGGTGCCGTTCGTTGTCGTGCAATCCTACGAGCCTCTGCGATCTCCTCCGTCTCAAACTCGGGTTGATACTTCGGCTTCGGTCCAGGCATCGGTTACCTCCCAACGCGGTCGGGGAGACAACCTTATTATAAGCACACACCCGGTTCCAGACAACATTATACCTATTTCTGAAATCGACCACTAGCCGAACAATTCCAGAGACAAAGGGATCCTCCGGCAAGATTGGCACGTCGGCTTGAGAGAAACGCAAGAGTAGGAACTGTTCCGATAGCATCTCGACGTTGCGAGGATCAGCTGACAGCACACTCTGTGCGAGCGCAAATAAGCTCTGTGGCGACTTACCTAATATTGCATGTGCCATGATGGTGTTGGCATCGCGTGCATCGATTGTACCCTTTTTGAGCATCTGAACTGCGAAGGATTCATGGATAGTTTGTTGGACGGCGGGACATAGCATTTCACGCCCGGTGTTACTCGCAAGTGGTGAGACTCGGAATGAATCATCGCCAACCCATTCGATCCACGGGCCGACTAACTGGTCCATGCATTCACCTGTGTTACAAAAAGCCGAGGGAATCTCTCCTATGGTCAATGCCATCGACCGACTGAAGCGCCCAATGGTAAGACTGAGTCGATACAGGAGATTCCGTGTTTCCTCGGGAAGCCGCGAAATCAGGATCCGGCGGGCTTCGTCGCGAACTGCATCGATATCATCGGACGACATACCACGATTAACGAGGTCTCTAAACTCCCCAGCTGGCCATCCCCTCGCCGCCATTCCAGTTACGAAAGCGTGAGTCAGTTGCGGATGGCCGGAAGCTCCGGCGATAAAGGCGAGGCGGCCCCATTTATCCGGACTGCCTCCATTTGCAAGGACTAGTGTACGAACTTCCTCCTCCGAGAAGTATGGACATTCGACGACGCAACTTTGATTCAGGCCAAGACTGGCCAATGTAGCCAAGGCAGGGCGCAGGTGGCATGTTATGAGCACAATGCGGTCGTTCCGCTTCGAAGCTTTAATGACCCGTGCCAACGACAACCTAACGTGTGTGTCGTCGATCTGGTTAAGGTCGTCCAGGATCAAAGCCGACGACGGTAGGCCCTCAATCCGGGTGAAAACTATGTCGAGCAGATGCCGTGTCTCGTTCGTTTCTATATTCCTAAACTCGACCAAATGGAAGGCACCGAAATGCGTGACTGCGGCCGCCCTTGACACGATCGACTTCCCAAGCCCGCTGCTACCCGTTAAAACACCCACGCCGAAATTTCTGAGAGCATCGGCCACGGCGGACTCGACCGCAACGCGCGGGACCATCCCACGCGCGACAGGAAGCGTGGTTCCATCAATAAGCCAGCCTGTATCTGAAACGGAAAGTGGATTGCCGACGTCCGAGTATCCGCTAAGCGATCCCGCCAGGCGCGTGGCAGATTGCACAAGAGATTCCAAATACCTGCGCGGTACTGAAATCTGGGTGGCTGCATCAATCTCAGAGTAAAGGTCTGCGAGTGTAAGAACGCGATCTTGGGATTTATTGACGATGCATTTTTTGAGTACTTGATAGACCAGATGATCGGCAAGCCGTCGCGCTTCTGGGGACGGAAGATCGAATCGATCACGGCCTACGACGACCAGACGCTCTTCCAGTTCTTGGCGAAGAGTCGAAAAGTCCCGTTTACCGCAATCCCATCGTATTCTCTGAATGAGATCACAGTGGAGCTCGGTGTTATTACGAGCCTTGCAGAAGTTTCTTACGGATTCCGGGAATTTGTCGCTCTCTAATATTGCGCGGAGAGGCTCGGGGTCCTCCCCAGCGGTAACTTTTCGCCAATACTCCAGCCCTGCCATTCCAGCCGGGCGGTCAGCAATTGCTTGCTCTGTTCCGATCTCCGATGTCGTAAAGAAACGCAGCTCAACCTGAATATCGGGATTTCGCTCGACAAGATCGACAAACGCGGCAACCGCTTTGCGGATGTCTTCGCTATTCAAGGTGACCGATCCGGATCCTTCCGTGTCTTTGACCTGAACAGCATCAAGCACCTGATTCGCTATGGTCGCGTAGTCTTCAGCGACTTCCAGAAATAGTCGACTGTCTTCGTCGATATCGAGCCACGCAAGCGTCGTCGCCAAGACCTGATACGCATAACCTCGAAGAGAATCGACTGCTTGGTGCGCGGCATCGCCTTCCGGGACGATTCCGGCGGCAGTGCCCGCATTAAAAAGATCGTGGGCGTTCAATATTGGCGCTTCCTGAGAATCCAACACAAAACTGCCATGGATATTTCACAAGTGTTGCGGCTTTGGCCTCAATCCTCTTGATAGTGCAAGCCCAAACGAGAATTCGCGTTTCCAGTTTCAAGGAGACCCACGAAGACGGGTATACGCTGGAGCATCTGGATACTCACGTCCCTGTACTCGTACCTATCAACTCCCTACTTGGAAATGAAGCAAAACTCTTCCTGACTGGCGTTAAAAACAAGGTGCTATGCCATCGCCAGATTACTTCTGGCGCGGTTCAGCCATTCGCGCGGATCATCGGGCGGGAAGCGCTCAGGAGGACTCATATACGACCCTGCCTTTCTTGCAATGCGGGCTTGATGATCACCGCGTGGCTGTCCTTATACCGCTCTACGTCGTCGGGCGTGACGACAACAGCGTCGACGGCTGCGCCGACGCCATCGAGATTCATATAAATGTCGCCCATAAGTTCAAGCGCGTCCGCGCCCTCTTTGATGATAAGCAAGTCTACGTCGCTGTGGCGGTTCATGTCGCCCCGGGCGGCGGACCCGAAGAGGATGATCTTCTCCGGCTGGGCCACCTCCACAATGCGCTGGATGATGTCGTCCAGGATCGGTTGGTCCAGCATCGTGCTGCCTTTCGTCTCACGTTTATTGCAATCGCGCATCGCTAACCCGTTATTGGTAACTCGCAGGATGATGTCATTTGATCTACGCTGCTTTAACTTCTTCAAATTCCTTGTTTCAACTTTGTGGCTATTTTCTGCCAACGGTAAACGACCCCAAGAACGCCCCGTTACACCGTTGTGCCCCGCTCATTCACCGTCCATCATTGCGTGACTTTATTGTAAGTCGCTATCGATTGCTCAATGCGCTTGCCGGGCGCTGTTTTACTGCTGCAGTGATGTCCCTGGGGTCGGTAATCCTTCACGAATATTCCGTAATTTCTCAACTGAATCTCCCGGCGCATTGATCGCAATCGCAAATGCGGTGACGTCCGAGAACAACAATCCCTCGAACTCATGTCGTTGAACATACGGAATCACGGTTTCCGGATTCCATACTTGACCGAGTTCCTTGCCAATGCGTTGTGCCAATTGTTCCTCCAACTCTTCGACAGTCCTATCGCCTTTCCGTTGGAAACCATAGAAATCGACGAACGACGTCACACCGCAATGTACGGAATCGGATCGTAGATTCATCCCTCCGTCGCGGCTCTTCAAGCAGAGTGCTGGGATCCAGAGCTGCGACAATTGGGTAACTTAGCATGGGAAAGATTTCGTCAAGACTGAATGACAACTTTCGTCCAGCTTGGAGCAGGTCGTATGGCAAGCAGTTTAGATCTCGCGCCTCAGAGTCCAGTGCGACCACCAAATCCGGCTGCTCATCCTGTTCCCAACGGGAACGAAACCTGGATTCGTAGGCGTACTGAAAGCCGATAGGGTCGTCGAACGGAATCAGTTCAAAGCCCAGCTCACGTATGCCCGATGGAATTCCCTCTTAAAAAACAACCGGTCGGGGTCGGCGACCGGAGTGCAGTCGGGCCACCGTGGGAGTGAATTCGCTGAGAATCTGTTCGCGGCAGTTACTCATTCCCCATCAGGCCGGAAATACCAACCACTAGCATCAGTGCTCATCCACACGTTTCATACTCCTCGAAAAAATGGTCAGCATCAATTCGGAGTCATCGATAAGTCGATAAACAGGCTTCTGGCCGGAAAGTTTCTCACTCTCGTCAAGAATGATTGGAACACCCTCACCCCGCTTTTCCATGTAGTAGCTACGCCCCACGTCGCCGACCGCTTCCGCCACTGGCGTTTCCGCAAGCAAATTCGTAATCAATTCGTTTCGGGTAGCCTGACGCAAGGAGATGCTTTCAATCGTCACGGTGTTTGGCAAAGTGCCTGGTGAGTAGATTTCCAACCGATCTTCGAACATAAAAAACCGTATTTTTGAGGCGAAAATGGAATAATCGCGGTGAGCCACGGCATTGACAATCGCTTCAAAAACCGCTCTTTCGCTGAATTGTTGTGTTTCTACCCGATGCGGAATTTTCACGGCTGAGACCGTCTGGTTTTTTCTCAGAAAGGTCATTGCCTGATCAATCTGTAGATTCAGAGGTCCGTGGATCTTTTTTGCGTCTATCTGATAATTGGAATCCTGTTTCTTCCCGCGATAGCGCACGGCTTCAATATAGGCATTGGGCAAGAAGCGCTCTGGCCCGCCGCAACAGAACAGAATACCGGCGACCGAAGCCCGCACTTCACCGCTTTCTTCTTTCGACAAGAGACCGCGTTTACGGAGCACTGTCTCATCGGATTCATCGGATCGTTTTGTATAGTTCGTCCGAAGTGTTTCCGACAAATCTTCGATACCCGATTGCGGTACCGGTTGTTCCTCGAATCGAATCAGCCGGGCCTGGCTTAGTTGTAGGGACCGCCGTGTCAGATAATCGGGCGACATTTCTCGTTTTGAACTTCCCTGACGAAAGAAATATCCGCCAGGGCTCCTGTGGACAAAGAGGCTGCGTGGGATTTCTACGTTGAGCACGGACCGGAGATGCCCCGTGGCATCCGGGAGCTGCATACGGAAAGCGCGAAAATGGACTGGCGGCGTGATGCTCTCATTGCAAATCTCATAGACAAAGCGTTCGACAGCGTCAAGGTGGTCTATCGGAATGCCTATGATGTCGCGTGTCTTGTCGTCCACACCCAGGACAATCACTCCGTCGTGAGTATTGGCGATAGCCGCCAACTCGTCGGCCAACTCATCGCGCCTGGGACCGGAAACCCACCCGCCCCTGAATCGGACGGCCTTGAGTTCCAGCGATGTATCTTCTCCAAGCCGTATCTTATGCAATAACTCTTCCGGACTATTAAACATGCCGTCCGTCCAGTGCGATGCGACGGTAGCGATCTTCAAAGGCCCTGCGCCCACCTTCCATCACCGCACAAATGGTCTCCCTTACCTGTTGCTCCTGCAGGCTGCCTTCGCACTCTTTCTGCGTTTCCCCGTGACGCGCGGTGAGCGCTACGACCAATTCTGCATCACCGTTGACAACTATGTTTGCATTGTGCGTGACGACGATGACCTGCCGAAGGCGTTTGATCGCCCGCAATTGGGTCACGATCAAATCGTAGATCAGATGATTGTCCAAATCGTCTTCCGGCTGGTCCAAGATCAGGGGTTCGTCCCCATAGGAAAGCAGAAACGCCAGGAGGGCTGCGGTCTTCTGCCCCGGGGAACCTTCCTGTATGGAGCGAAAACGCTGACCATCGCCCCTCGCGCTGTACCGGACCTCTAACGAATCTTCTGGAAACCACAAGTCAAGGCGATCAAGAACCTCAGGTTTGAGATTGCCGACGTGGGTTGCGAAACGGCGATCTGCCACTGTCCCTTTGTCGTGTTTACCCGACGCGATTTCCGTTACACGGTTCTTGATGTTCAGGAGATTCTTCTCAATCACCTCGGCCCCGTCATCCTGCCCATAAAGTTCGCCAAGCAATCCCCCGCCATCCGGCGATCCAATGTCTTTCTCGAACCTACCGTCTTCTCTTTGGATTAAACGGCGAAACTCGCCTTCGACTGTCTCACGAGCACCATAGGGGGCGACCTCTATCTGCACATATGGGTTATCGCTAAGGACGGCTTCGAGAAAACTTCGACGTGACGCTGTCAAATCCCGGCGAAGTTCCAACAGATCATGCAAATGTTCGTCTGCCTGATCATTCAGATCATCAACCTGTTTTTTGCGTTCGTCCAGTTCGTCTAGCCGTTGCTCAATGATTTGGCGACGCTGTACGAGTTCGCCGTAGGCCGCAGGGTCGCCGGCCCCTTCTCGGGACAGATTCTCTGTTAATTCCTGGTAGGCATGCGTGGCAGCATCAACGCTTTGTTTCCAGGATGACCCATCCTTGTTTTTTCGCCACTGGGAGACAACTTCATCCGCTTGAGATGCGATAGTTTCGACCGATTTTCGGATTTCATCCAACCGCCTGTGCGTCTTGGCAACGCGCTCCTGCAGATCCACATCTGAAGCTGAATCAGAATTGAAGGAGGAATCGTCCAAAAGGTCCGGAACTATTTCAACCGCAACTTCACGCAACTGCTCTCCTGTTCCAGTCCAGCTTTCTTCCCAAGTCTCGACCTCCCGATATTGGCGGGTCCGTTCTTGAAAGGATTTAAGGATCTCGGCGTGTCCCGACTGTTCAAAGATATCCAGCTTTCGTTTGACGTCGTCAAGCTCTCCCCGAAGACGCGGTTCCTCTGCAAGGCCTGCCGTGATTTCTCTGTTTCGGGCGCGCAGGGAAAGAAACCGGCTTTCTTGGATCTTCCATTTTTCATTGAAAGTATGAAAACCAACTACTTGAGCCTCATCGATAATTCTTAGCAACGCAAGCGGGGTCTTGGCGAGTTGGAAAATTTGCTTCTGACTGTAGATTCGCACGGGAAATCGTTGCTGAATATCGCCTTCGGCGCGTTGCCATTGTCTATTGGCTTCTCGTTCGATAGGTTCAAGATCGCCGGACGAATTCCACTGGATACGAAACCGATCTCCGTCTTTCCGGTAAATTACCTTGATAGAAGTATCGTTCGTCAACAGCCCGCCGCTTTTCTCGTCCGAGAAAATTTGGCTATATTGTTCAAACTCCGGTTTCAAATCCTCCGGCAATTTAGCCCGCCGTCGAAGCGCAATGCGAAGGAACTCCACAACGGTCGATTTACCTGTGCCCCGACCTCCGATGATACCGTTGAACCATGGGTTTAGTCCAATAGTGAAGACTTGGGAGCGACCCATGTAGCGCGCTTGCGAAACCTTAATTGAATCCAACACCAACGGTGCGTGTTCGTTTGGGTCATCCGTACCCTGGTCGGATCGCCGCACTGAAAGTGCACCGTCTAACAGAGCTAATCTCAATCCCTCGATCGTGGGTATTCCCATCTTAACCCATGTAAAGTGGCTGCCTGGAAATTGCTGCTTCGCGTTCCCGGAGGGGTGATGTGCGTCCGCGCCCAGGATTTCCGTCCAACCCAGCTTTTTGTCGGCATAAAGCTGTGGTTTCTGATACGCCGGGTCTATAAGCTCCATTGCGAAAATTCCATTACAGTCTAGTGCCTGCTCTAACGTGTTCCCTTGCAACTCGAAGAGTCCGTGGAATCCATCCACATGGGCCGGAATCGCAATGCCACCTGTCTCAACAATGGCTTCGACGACCTCTACGAACGACCGTCTTGTGACGGCTTTGCCGGAACCCTTTTGTTCAGAAGGAAATCCAACCGCACCGAGGAGCGAGTCGATGTCCGAAGTTGACCCTTCGCATGCCAGAATCGCCAACAGATGCACGCCACCGCTGACTGAAATTTCCACGCCCGGGAATATGTGGAGCGGTCTAAGACCCTCCGGATTTTCTGATTTGAGTTCAACGAGCGCAGCCTTGACACGATCAACCCATTTGCCAGTGTTATGGTCTGTGATTGCAACGCAATCAACTCCTGCACGCATGTAGTCGAGTAGCCACTCCCGGGGGGATCGTTCCTGTAGAGCCTTCTGATTAGGGCCTTTCCCATAATCGTTGGAGGCCGGGGTATGCGTGTGAAAATCACACTTCCACCAACGTGCCCCGTTCCAGTTCCACTCGTTCATGTCCAATTTCCTATTCGCGTGATCGCCAGGCAGTACCACATAAAAAGCTTGGGGTCCTTGTGAAAGAATTTTTCTGGAAATCTTAATAGTTAAAGTGATGATGTTCCTGTAATCGCGATGCTGCCATGCCCTCTTGAATTCGGTGGGAACGGCATCCTGCCGAAATGGCCTTTGGCATCGCTACTGTTGCATCGAACATAGGTCGAAGTTCTTTCGCCCATTCCATACTCTTTATTTTTCGACGGGGGATTCTCTTACTAATGTTGTAGGGACGGCCCTGCTTCGACTGCCATCCATCACAGACGAATTGTCACCCATACAACTGCAACCGCTCGAAACTCCCACTATCGTCATATAGCTTACAATCCTTGTAAGTTATTGACAAGCGTTTTCTTGTAAAGGTCGGAGAGTCTCTTTGCTGTAGTACAACACCGAGAAAAGTGGGTTCCGCTTCATTGAAGCCGTGATTCGTCGTAGGTGTCCAATTTGGCCGCCGAACGGGTGTCTGGATCGGAAATCGAGCCTCATCTATAATCGTAATTCTGGGATTTTTCCAATATTGAGGCCCGCGCGTTTGCTGCTTGGTGGAGACCGTTGTCGGATTTGATAGCTGTAGTCTAAGCCACCACATAGTGACTTGAACCATCGTCGAGTCACGCAGTTCTATGGTCGTATCTAAACGCCCCGGAAACTCCCAATTCAAGGCCGTGTTGTTCCGATCGAGTTAACCAATATCCATTCGATCATTCATTATTGAGACGGGCACCCGCGCAAACACATGGACTGATTGAAATCTTACAGCATTTTCAACTTCGCTGACGAAGTCTCTATTCATTGGCGTGAATTGTTCCGATTCAGAAGTTCTGGCAAAGCTTGTATTTCGTCTGAGGAAACACTATACTGGACGGTAGATTTCGATCGACGCGACCACGATTCAGTCTTTTCCAGGCGCAAGAGAGACAGTCAGACGCGGGAAACCGCAGGATCGCAGGATTTGTGTTTCGACTATCGCAATGATGGATAATGAGTATTTGATTTTCCCGGTCATTCTGATCGTCGGGTTCATCGCGCTGATGCTTTTTCTTCGGAAGGGCTCACGCCGATGCCGGTGGTGCCGGACACCCACGGTAAAGCTCGACGCATTGCCAGAACAGGAGCGCAATCGGATTGAAGCCCTGGTCCGGCAGGAGGGTATGGATCCTGCGGATTCGTATGAATTCTGCGTGACTTGCAGGCGTATCTTCGACCAGTGGTGGTTCCACAAGGATTGGGATATGCGCGACCGATGGTGCGCGTGTGGATCCGGGCTGAAATCACCCTGGGAGGTGGATACCAACCGTCTGCGTCAGGCCGCGGCCGATCTTCCACGTGAAATTATCGGGTTGCTTCTTGACGGCCGTTCCCGGGATGATATCGCACGTCTTCTGGGCGGCTACGACGATATCATGTACCGCGAAGAGAAGCGTCCGGGGGGTCACGTCCTGAGGGTTTGCGAAATCTGCCACAGGATATATATGTGGATTGAAACAGGTGGTTTTCAGGTGTTTCAGTGTGTGTCGGCGTCGCGCGATAAATACGATAGAGAACCGGAGCGTCCTTTCGCCGAGTGAATTTATGCGCTGGTGCCAGGCGCTGCGGCTGTAACGGCTTTTGATGACATCCCGTTTGATAGGCTAAAGGGAAAAAGATGCGATTTGTGGCGGATGTACATCTGCATTCCCGGTTTTCCAGGGCCACGAGCAGGGAACTGACCCCGGAAAATCTCTACAAGTGGTCCGCGCTCAAGGGCGTGAACGTGGTCGGGACGGGCGATTTCACCCATCCCGAGTGGATCGAGGAACTGAAGGACCGGCTCGAGCCGGCCGAGGAGGGACTCTACCGGCTCAAACCGGTGCATCAGGCCGCGGTGGACGAAGACCTGCCGGAGCGATGCCGGGGAGCGGTACGTTTTGTGCTGTCCACCGAGATCAGCGTGATTTACAAAAAGAACGACAAGACCCGCAAGGTACACCACGTGGTGTTGATGTCCAGCTTCGAAGCGGTGGAGCGGTTGAATGCCCGGCTGGGTGATATCGGCAACCTGAAGTCGGACGGGCGGCCCATTCTGGGTCTGGACAGCCGGGATCTCGTTGAGATCTGCGTTGAAGCGGCCGAAGACGTGCTGTTTATTCCGGCGCATATATGGACGCCTCATTTCGCCGTGCTGGGCGCAAGTTCCGGGTTCGATACGCTGGAGGAGTGTTTCGAGGATATGCTGCCCGCCATTTTCGCCGTGGAAACGGGTCTCTCCTCCGATCCGCCCATGAACTGGCGCCTGTCCATGCTGGACCGGTATGCGATCGTGTCCAATTCGGATGCGCATTCCCCGCAGAAACTGGCGCGGGAGGCCACCTGTTTCGATACCGAATTGTCGTACCGCGGCATATACGATGCACTGAAGACAAGGGACCCGGAACGGTTTCTGGGCACGCTCGAGTTTTATCCCGAAGAGGGGAAGTATCACCTGGACGGGCATCGGAAATGCGGCGTCTGCTGGGAGCCGGGGCAGTCGCGGGAGGCGGATTGCTTGTGTCCGGTATGCGGTAAACGGTTGACCGTCGGCGTACTGCACCGTGTGGAGCAGTTGGCCGACCGGGCGGAAGGCGGAAGGCCGGACGTGGCGCCGCCGTATGAGAATCTGATTCCACTGACGGAAGTCATCGGTTCCGTGTTGGGGGTGGGCCCAACAAGCAAGAAGGTTCAACGGGTGTATGAACGGTTGCTGGCGGAACTGGGGTCTGAACTCGCGATTTTGAGGGGTGTGTCCCCCGAGGAGATTGCCGGCTGCGGCGAACCGCTCGTGGCGGAAGGCATACGGCGAATGCGGTCCGGGGAAGTTGTGATCGCGGCGGGTTACGACGGCGTGTACGGCCGGATCCAGGTGTTTTCGGAGGAGGATCGGGCGCGGCTGAGCCGCCAAACCGCCTTGTTCAATCTACCCGGGAAGGCGGCAGAGTCGTCCACTGCGGCATTATCGGAGGTGTCGACGAGTCGCGAAGAATACGCTGGCGCAAACGGCGAACCGCCAGGGGTTGAGGAGGTTCAGGGCGGCGGCGGATTGGACGATATGCAGCGGGCGGCAGTAATCCGGGACAGCGGGCCGGTGATCGTCGTGGCAGGTCCTGGCACGGGCAAGACTCGCGTGTTGACCCGTCGATTGGCGCGGTTGATCGGGGAGGCGGGAGTCCCGCCGGAGTCGATCCTGGCCGTGACGTTTACGAATAAGGCCGCGGCGGAGATGCGGGAGCGAGTCCGGATTCTATTGCCGGACACCCGAAAGCTGGATGGGTTGATGCTGGGTACGTTTCATGCTGTGGCGCTGGACTTGATGACGTCCTGCAGGCCAGGGGAGACGCGGCAGGTGATCGACGACGTGGAGGCAACACAGGTGCTTGCGGAGGTCATGGCTGACGCCGATGTCAGCCTCTCCACGCGGGAGACCCGGTTGCGAATCTCCGTAGCGAAAGCAGACCCGGAGGCGGTGGTTCCAGAGGAACTTCGTCGCGTCTATAGTGCGTACCAGGACAGGTTGCGTGCGCTAAGGGTATGGGATTATGACGATATCTTGTTGAATTTCCTGGCGATGCTTCAGGGAACCGACAAATCGTCTCAGCGGATTCGCGGGAGGTTTTCGCACGTTCTGGTGGATGAGTTTCAGGATGTGAATGCGGTGCAGTACAGCCTGGTAACAGCCCTGGCCGGCGATAGAAGGGGTCTATTCGTGATCGGCGATCCGGACCAGGCCATCTACGGATTCCGTGGCGCGAGTGCCGCGTTTTTTCAGAAGTTGCGTGAAGACTGTCCGGCTGCCAGGACGTTTGTGCTGGAGCGGACCTATCGCTCCACGCGGCAGATTGTCGGTGCGGCAATCTCCGTGATCGGTGATGGGCGTCAGATGGATGCGGTCCGGGGAGAAGGCGTTGGCGTCCGACTGGTTTCGGTGCCTGGCGAAACGGCGGAAGGGATCGCGGTGGTACGGGAGATTAACCGGATGATCGGCGGCGCGGATATGCTTCAGGCCGACGGGGCCGGGGGGCGGATCTCCGACGGCGGTAGCGGAGACCGGAGTCTGTCGGATTTTGCCGTGTTGTTCAGGACCGGCCGGCAGGCGGACGAGATCGAGCGGTGTTTTCTCGAAGAGGGACTGCCGTACCGCGTGGTGGGACAGAAAGGGTTTCTTTCGGCGGAGCCCGTGCGGCATGCAGTCTCCTTTTTTAATTACGTATTCCAACCTGATGTCGGCCGGCGTTTCCTGCGTGGGCTGGCGATCCCTATTTTTCATCCTGGAAAGACAGCGCTCGAACGTCTGCGTCGCGAGGGAGAAGATTTCACCGCCGCCGACCTGCCGCCGTCCGCGCGGGAGCGGGTTTCGGCGCTGCACGATGCGGCCGGGGCGTTCAGAAAAATGGCCGAAACGGAATCCGTGGAGGCGCTGGTCAGGGCCTGGAAGGAAGTGGCCGAAGTGGAAGGGGATGAGAATCTCGACCGCCTGGCGCGGATGGCGGCCAACTTCGATTCGATGCAGAGATTCCTGGATACGCTGGTGTTGGGCGGCGACGCGGATTACGAACGCATGGGTGGCTCGACGCGGCCGCGGGCGGAGGCGGTGACGTTGACGACCCTGCACGCCTCCAAGGGGCTGGAGTATCCGGTGGTGTTTATCTGCGGGGTAGAGGAGGGATTGATTCCGCACGAAAACGGAGATCCGGAGGAAGAGCGGCGGCTGTTGTTCGTGGGGTTGACCCGGGCGAAGGACGAGGCGGTGTTGCTTTGCGCGCGGAGCAGGACGCGTTTCGGCGAGCGGATCCGGCCCGCGCCATCCCGTTTCCTGGAGGACATTCCCGCGGGGTTCCTGAAAAGGGAGCACGTATCCCCATGGCGCAGGGTGAGCCATGCGGAGCAACTCTCCCTGTTCTGATGGCCAACGCAAACCCGTCCCGCCGAGGCGGGTCGGGTTTTACGGCATCCGGCGAAACCGGGCGTACGCTTCTTCCCACGCGTCGCTTTCTTCCGGCTCGTAGATGACGATTTCCGTGGAATTGCGAACGACTTTCCGGAGACCGCCGAGGGAGTCGATTTCGCGCCGCGCGTAAGCCTGCATGAGGATATTCCCCAATGCCGTGGCTTCGGCCGGACCCGCGACAACAGGCCGCCCCGCCGCGCTGGATGTCAACTGGTTCAGCAGGGCATTTCGAATGCCCCCGCCCACGATGTGGATGGTGTCGAACTTTCGATCCAGAACCGACTCGAGGTCTTCCAGGACGCGGCGGCACTTGAGAGCGAGGCTCTCCAGGGCGCACCGGATGACGGCACCTTCGGTGGCGGGTTCGGTTTGGCCGGTCTGTCTACAGTACGCACGAATGCGGGCCGGCATATCCCCGGGCGCCATGAAATCCGGATGGTCGGGGTCTATGAACGAGGCCAATGCGGGAGCCGCTTCCGCCATCCGGACGAGGTCGGCGAACGAAAAAGCGCGACCCTCGTTCTCCCAGATGCGTTTGCATTCCTGAACAACCCAGAGCCCCGTTATGTTCTTGAGGAAGCGGTAGGTGCCGCACGCGCCGCCCTCGTTCGTAAAGTTGTGGCGAAGGGCTTCGGGTGTGACGGTCGGGGCAGGCAGTTCCGCGCCGAGCAGCGCCCATGTGCCGGAACTGATGTACGCCGCGTTGGCGTCCGAGAACGGAACGGCCGCCACCGCCGAACCGGTGTCGTGGCAGGCCGGCGCGATGACGTCGGCGGACCGGATACCGGCATCCCTCGCTATCTCCGGACGAAGCGGACCCAGAGACGTGCCCGGCGGGACGATTTCGGGAAGCATGTCAACCGGGATGTTGAGCCGGTTCAGCAGGCCGGTTGCCCATCCGCCCGTCCCCGGGTTGTAGAACTGGGTGGTGGTGGCGTTCGAAAACTCACAGACTTTGCGCCCGGTCAGCCAGAAGTTGAACAGGTCCGGCATCATCAGGAACGTGCGAGCCACGCGTAGTTGCTGAGAATTCCTCTCTGCCATGGACAATAGCTGATAGAGCGTGTTGATTTCCAGGAACTGCATGCCGGTCTGTTCGAAGATTTCCTCTCTGGCGACAAGGCCGAAAGCTTTTTCCATCATTCCTTTGACGCGAGGGTCACGGTAACAGTGAGGATTCCCCAGGAGTTCGCCGCCGTCGTCCAGGAGTGCGAAATCCACCCCCCAGGTGTCGATTCCGATGCCCGCGAGTTCCGGACCTGAGATCTGAACGCATTTTCGAAGTCCGGCGAGCATTTCCTCATAGAGCCGCAGTGCGTCCCAGTAGAGGCTTCCCGCCACTGCGACGGGACCGTTTGAGAAGCGGTGGATTTCCTCGAGCACGACTTTGTTGCCGTCGAAGCGACCGAGGACAGCCCGGCCGCTGGACGCGCCGAGATCGTAGGCGAGGTAGGTCTGAGGCATTGTAACTCCTTCCGCGCCGGCAATGGCGGATAGGCACGCGGACGAGTACCTGATTCCACTTTCTATGGTGCGGATTTCGAACGCATCGGTGATTCATGCGCCGAAACTGATCCAGGCATCCTGTTTGTGCAGAGATCTTTCATTTGCGATATTATGCGATGCGGCTCGGGGTGTCAAGTGATTCGTCACACCGGGAACCCGTGCCACTGGCGAACTTTCCGGTCGGCGAGCGCGACTGGGAATTCGCAGGGTCTGTCGATCGGATGGCCTGTTCTCGTATTCGATTGCGAAGTGAATCCGCACCCGCGTTATTCCGATTCAGAGGGGCTGTGAATGCCCGAAAAGCCAACGGTGGCGCACTGCGCGAATCCATTTCTGACGTTGACAATGGTCTGGTGTTACGACCAGATACGCAGTTTGACGCGCTATCGACCGGTCGTGTTGACGCAGGCACGGCAGAACGAGACTGTGTTCCCGGTTGGGACGCTTTATTCGAGCGAAGATCTGCCCCCGTTCCGTCGGTCGGTCTACCGGGTGATACGCAAATTACGAGGAACGTACGTGGGCTACGGGGGCGTCCTCAGGGAGGAAGGCGCCGCGATCATCCATGCCCATTTCGGACAGGAGGGGTTTTTCTGCCTGGCGGCACGGCGTTGCGCGCGCGTGCCGATGGCGACCACCTTTTACGGGATGGATGCGTCCGCGCTCCCGCGACAGCGGTTGTGGCGCCGGCGTTTTCAGCGGCTTTTCAAGGAGGGTGAACTGTTTCTGGTCGAGGGTCCGCGTATGGGCGAATCGCTGGTGTCGATCGGATGCCCGGCCGAAAAGGTGCACGTGCATCGACTGGGAGTGGATCTCGACAGAATTGTCCATACGCCAGCGGAAAGCAGAACACAGGCGGTCGTGCTTATGTACGCGAATTTCCGCGAGAAAAAGGGACACGTATATGGGCTCAGGGCCTGCCACAAAATTCTCGATTCGCATCCCGGTCTGAACGTACGCATCATAGGAGACGGCGTGTTGCGCGCGGAGGTGGAGCGGGAGATCCAGCGGCTCGGGCTCCGAGACCGGGTGGCCCTGCTGGGCATGCTGCCTCACGAGGCGTGCCTGGAGGAACTGGGCCGGGCCTCCGTGCTGTTGTATCCGAGCGTGACCGCCGCTGATGGCGATACGGAAGGCGGGGCGCCGGTGGCGTTGATTGAAGCGATGGCCTCCGGGCTGGCAATCGTTTCCTCTCACCACGCGGACATCCCGACGGTGGCGCCCGACGGGCTGTGCGCGTTGTTGTTCAGGGAGCGAGACGTGGATGGGCTGGCGGAGGGTCTGGATACGCTGCTGCGGTCCGGCCAATTGCGGGAGAAGATGGGCAGGGCGGGGAGGGCGCATGTAGAAGCCGCCCACGATATGCTTAGACAGGGCAGGCGGCTGGAGGCCGTGTACGACCGCGTCATAGAGTCGGCAAAGTCAGGTTAGAGAGCCCGGGGATTGATCGCGGCTTTCCCACGACAATTTTGTTCGTGGCGGGACGGTGGCGACCGGCATTGACAACGGGGCGGGACGCGTTTATGTTTCATTACGATAAGTCGATGGCGAAAGTCGTACATGCGGGGATTTTCGATGGAAATAATACGGGAGCAGGAGGAATCCTACAGGGAGCAGGGGTTTCTGGTTGTCGAGGGGCTGTTGTCAGAAAAGGATTTGGCGGCCATTCATGCGGATGCAGTAAAGCTCTGCCGGGGAGAGTACAAAAGCGAAAACTTGAAGCCAGTTTCGAAACAGACGTCAGACACGGCCGCGCTCTCCCGGTATCTGTGCATTCACCAGCCGCACAACATCAGTGCGATAATTAGACACGCCCTCGCGCATCCTGCGGTCTCCAGGGCGCTTGCCCGGCTGGTGGCGCCGGATGTGAAGTGTATGCAGTCCATGTTGTTCATCAAGCCGCCGAAGTTCCCCGGTCAGGCCTGGCATCAGGACGAGGTATATATTCCCACGCGTGACCGCAGCCTCACCGGCGCCTGGTATGCCCTGGACGACGCGACGGTGGAGAATGGCTGTATGTGGGTCCTGCCTGGTTCCCACCGGAACGGCTATCTGTATTCCCAGCGCGCACATGGCCGGCCCGAGGAGTTCGACTCTGCCCCGGAGTCCTACGGCTTTGACGCCCGCGAGGAAATTCCCGTGGTGTGTCGGGCCGGGGCCGTGGTCTTTTTCAACGGCTACCTGTTGCACCGGTCCCGCAAGAACCGGTCGGACCGTTTTCGGCGGGTCCTGGTGAACCACTATATGAATGCCTACTCGCTGCTGCCCTGGCATCGCCCCGACGACGGACGGATGGCGCTGGCCGACTACCGCGGCATCGTGATGGTGGCCGGAGAAGACCCGTACGCGTGGAAGGGCACGGTAGATGGCGGCGACGCGCACGTGCGCAAGTTCGATCCGGCCGCCCTGCAGGCGGAATAGCGTCCGCTGTTGAACAGAAGCGGTTGAGGAATTTGCAACGTCCCAATTAGCCTGGATAGTCCGAATGGCGATGGAACAGACAATCATTGAACGGCCCGAGGCGAGTCACGTGATGGCAAAGCCTTCGGGCGCGGTCTGCAATATAGACTGTAAGTACTGCTTTTACCTGGAGAAGGAAAAGCTGTACCCCGACGCCGGCAAAAACTGGCGAATGGACGATGAGACGCTGGAGCTCTACGTCCGCCACTATATCGAAGCGCAGGATGTCCCGGAGGTGAATTTCGCGTGGCAGGGCGGAGAACCCACGCTTATGGGCGTGGATTTCTACCGCAGGGCGACGGAACTCCAGGCGCGTTATGCAAATGGAAAGACCGTCACAAACGCGTTTCAGACCAATGGGATTCTCCTTGATAACGAATGGGGCGAGTTTCTGTCGGAACACCGGTTTCTGGTGGGGCTGTCCGTGGACGGGCCGCGAGAGATGCACGACCGGTACCGGGTGGACAAGGGGGGGAGCCCCACGTTCGACCGGGTGATGGCGGGCCTGGAGATCCTGAAAAAACACCTCGTGGATTTCAATACCCTCACGGTGTTGCAGGCCCACAACGCGGATTACCCCAGGGAGGTGTATCGCTTCCTGAAGTCGATCGGGAGCCGGTACATGCAGTTTATCCCGATTGTGGAACGGATCGCGGAAGCGCCCGGTGAGGATCTCCTGCAGCTTGTGGCGCCGGAGTTCGAGGGGCGCGCCCAGGTTTCGCAGTGGTCGGTGGGTTCGGCGCAATACGGCCGATTCCTTTGCGCGGTCTTCGACGAATGGGTCAAACAGGACGTGGGCCGCTATTTCGTCCAGATGTTCGATATCGCGCTGGGAAGCTGGATGGGCCAGGACGCCAGCCTCTGTATTTTCGCGGAAAAGTGCGGCAAGGCGCTGATCATCGAACACAACGGAGATTTGTATTCCTGCGACCACTTCGTGTATCCCCGGTACAACCTGGGCAACGTGCGCGAGAAAAGCATCCGGGAGATGGTGGCCAGCCCCCTGCAGGAAAAATTCGGATCGGACAAACGGGACACCCTGCCGGCCTACTGCAGGGCGTGCGATTACCGATTCGCGTGCAACGGAGGCTGCCCCAAACAGAGGTTTATCCACACGCCGGACGGCGAGGCTGGCCTGAACTATCTGTGCAAGGGGTACAAAATGTTCTTCGGGCACGTGGATCCGTACATGCGGATGATGGCTAAGGAACTTGCGGCCGGCCGGCCGGCGGCGAACGTGATGCACCGTTTGCGCGCGCAGGAGGCTGAGCGCACGGCGGCCCGGACAAGGAGCACCGGCCGGAACGAACCCTGCCCGTGCGGCAGCGGCAGGAAGTTCAAGCGATGCTGCGGGGCCGCCCGATAGGCGACACGCAATGGGCGACGGCGAGGACGGATGAGGTCGACCGGATCCGATTTCGGTTGGATCTCACGGCGTCCGGCGGTGGATATGGTTTTGGCTTGACTTTTGTTCTGTGCGGTGCGATCATCCGTACCTGCTTCTCCGATGTCGGGTATGGTTTTTTTGTGTTTTTCGGGAGCGGATCAGTGTGTGGAATCGTAGGGTTCTGGAACCGGCGGGAGGAGAACACCGGGCTCGGCCAGACCATATTGAAAATGTTGAAGGCCCTGGATTGCCGGGGGCCGGATTCAGCCGGCGTGGCGCTTTATGGCGAAGGGCACAACGGGCGCCTGGTGCTGCGGGTCAGTCTGGGTGAGGACGGGGACTACGAAGAAAGGGCGCGGCAGATCGTCGCCCGGACGGAGACGTTGGGTTCCGTGTCGGATTGGTCCCGTACGGCGGAGTACCTGCGGCTGGTGGTTGGTTATGGGGGTGAGGCGAATCAACTCGAGCGGGCAATCGAAGCCGCCGGCGAGGGGGTGGAGGTGGTGAGTATGGGGCGCCATCTTGAGATCGTCAAGCAGGTGGGATCGCCCGACAATCTGGATAACACGTACCGGGTGTCCAGCTTTGAAGGGACGCACGGAATCGGGCATACCCGGCTTTCCACCGAATCCCGGATCGATCTCAGCCATTCCCAGCCGTTCTGGGCTCACGGACATCCGGATCTGGCCATCGTTCACAACGGGCACATTACCAATTACCACAAGTTGCGGCGCATCTACGAGCAGGAGGGCGCGCGATTCTACACGGAGAACGATTCGGAAATCATCGGGATGTACCTGCGCCGGCAGTTGGCCGACGGAAAGGTTCTGGAGGACGCAATGGCCGCTTCCCTGGTGGATCTGGACGGTTCGTTCAGCTATCTCGTGGCCATGTCCGACGCCGTCGGATTCGTGAGAGATCCGTATGCCTTCAAGCCGCTTCTTTTTGCTGAAACCGACGCTTTCGCGGCGATGGCGACGGAAGAGATCGCATTCCGTTCGGCCCTCGATGGAGACTACGACGTGGTTGAAGCCCGGGCAAATGACATGCGGCTATGGCGCAACTGACGTGCAACGGAAAAACGACCCGGGAGATCAACCGGGAGATCAAGGCCTTCGTCGCCGCGGGTGAGGGTGAGGTGAGGGTTCTGGACCCGGGCGCGCGCCACAATCTCGGGGTGGCGCTCCTGGATCCCGTACATCTCACACTGGAAGGCAGCGTGGGATACTATTGCGCCGGCATGATAGACGGGGCGACCGTGGAGGTAAAGGGCAGCGCGGGTTGGGGCCTGGCGGAGTCGATGATGAGCGGGAAGGTGATGGTTCACGGCAACGCGGGCAACGGTACGGCGGCGTCCATTCGCGGTGGGACGGTGGCGGTACGGGGGCATGCCTCCGCCCGGTTGGGTGTCGCAATGAAGGGTGGGTTGATTGTCGTTGGCGGTGACTGCGGTTACATGGCTGGTTTCATGGGTCAGAGGGGCCGGATCATTGTCTGTGGCAATACCGGTGACGCCTTTGCCGATTCCATGTACGAGACCGTCTGTTTTGTGGGTGGCGACATCGCGGAACTCGGCAACGATGCTGTGGTCGAGACGCCCAGCGAGAACGAGTTCGCTTTTTTGAAAGCATCCATACAGGAACACCTGGGCAGATGCCCGGACGTAACGGCGTTCAGGAAGGTCGTGGCCGGGCGTAAACTCTGGAATTTCGATAAAGACGAGCGCGCGGTGTGGCGCGAAGCGCTGTAAGACGAGGAGACGGGATCCATCGGCCCATCCGGGTGTCCCGATCCCGTCCCAATCTGATATCAACCTGAACAAGGTACTTATGGCCGAAGATTATAACGGTAGTTTTCGTCCGGCGCAGGCCAGCGGCACGTTCACGCCTGCCGTCATCGAGGATATCCAGGTCAAGGCCGAACTGGGACGCTACCGGATCCGGGGGTTCGGCACGTTGCGGGAACGGCGGTGGCCTACATTCGACGATCTGACCTTTATTCCGTGCACGCTTACGCGCATTCCGCTGGAGGGATACCGAGAGCGCTGTTCGGCCAAAACGGTTCTTGGCGGGCGCTTCGCGGAAGAGCCCATCGTATTGGATACGCCTATAATGATAACCGGCATGAGCTGGGGCGCGCTGTCCTACAACGCCAAGGTGGCGCTTGCCAGGGGCGCCAAGATGGTCGGGTCCTCGAATACGACCGGCGACGGGGGGATGTTGAAGGCGGAGCGGGAGGAAAGTAAGGCGCTGATTTACGAGGTGCTGCCGTCACGGTATGGAATAAGCGTACACGATCTCAGGGTGGCGGACGGGATCGAGCTGACCATCGGCCAGGGCGCGAAACCCGGTACGGGCGGGCTGCTGCTGGGCGCCAAGGTCCTCGGTGACGTGGCGTCGCAACGGGATCTGCCCATCGGCGTGGATCAGCGGAGTCCGGCGCGGCATCCGGACTTTCTGGGTCCGGACGATATGATCATCAAGATTGAGGAATTGCGCGAGGCAACGGACTGGAAGGTCCCTGTATTCGTCAAGATGGGCGCCACGCGGGTATTCGACGACGTCCGCCTGGCGGCCAAGGCGGGGGCCGACGTGGTTGTGGTGGACGGTATGGAGGGAGGTACGGGCGCATCCGCGGAAATATGCCAGGAGCACACAGGCGTTCCCACGCTGGCGGCGGTGTGTGAAGCACGGGCGGCTCTGGAAAATATCGGCATGTACGGGCGCGTGCAACTGATCATCGCGGGTGGTATCCGGAATGGCGTCGACGCCGCCAAGGCCATGGCGCTGGGCGCCGATGCAATTTATATCGGCACCGCGGCGTTGATGGCGTTGAACTGCAACAAGCCGATATACGTGGACGACTACAAGGAACTTGGCGCGGAACCGTATCGCTGTCATCACTGCCATACCGGGCGCTGTCCGGTGGGCATCACAACGCAGGATCCAGATCTGATGGCGCGTCTCCACGTGGACGAAGCGGCGGAGAGGGTGGCGAACCTGCTCCAGGCGATGACGTCCGAAATCCAGATTCTGGCACGGGCGTGCGGAAAGGCGGACGTGCACGATCTGGAGCCGGAAGACATGCGCGCGCTTACGTCCGAGGCGTCCATGATCTGCAATCTCCCCCTCGTTGGCACGAACCGTGTCGTGGGGGGCGGGCCCGGCTGGCGTTAGCGGACCGCGTCGTCCGGCGCTGCGCGTCGGTGGTGGCAAGGACAATATCGTGTCGTTCAAGCTGATTCGACAGGCGCTGAAAGGAAACGGGCTTTTGCCCAGGATGTGGCGGTCCAACCCCGCCAGGGACTGTTACGATGTCGTGATTATCGGCGGGGGCGCCCATGGGTTGGCCTGCGCATATTATCTGGCCGCCGAGCACGGCATTACCGACGTGGCGGTCATCGAAAGAGGGTATATCGGTTCCGGCGGAAGCGGGCGGAATACGGCGATTATCCGTAGCAACTATCTGACCCCGGAAGGCGTGCGCTTTTATGACGAAAGCGTCCGGCTGTACGAGCAGATGGCGTCCGAACTGGATTTCAACGTCATGTTCAGCCAGCGCGGGCACCTCACGCTGGCGCACACCGACGGGGCGGTGCGCATGATGCGCCGGCGGGCGGAGGTGAATAAGCTTCAGGGGGTGGATTCGGAGTTGATATGGCCCGAAACGATCGAGAAACTCTGCCCGGGCATCGATATCACCGACCATCCCCGCTACCCGATCCTGGCGGCGCTCTACCATCCGCCGGGTGGTATCGTCCGCCACGACGCCGTCGTGTGGGGCTACGCCCATCAGTCCGACCGGCGCGGGGTGCATATTCACCAGCAGACCGCGGTGACCGGGATAGACGTGCGGGGTGAAAGCGTTGTGGGCGTGGAAACAACGGGGGGTTACATCAAGACCGGAACGGTGTTGAACGCAACGGCGGGTTGGGGGTCGACTATCGCCGAAATGGCCGGTGTACCTCTGCCCCTCACCACGTTTCCGTTGCAGGCGTGTGTCACCGAACCCCTGAAGCCCTTTCTGGACGTCGTCATTGTGTCGGGCAGTCTGCACGTGTACGTGAGCCAGTCGGATCGGGGCGAACTCGTCATGGGGGCGAGCGTGGATCCATATACGTCCTATTCGATGGAATCTTCGCTGTCCTTTCTGGAGAGTATCGCCGGGCACATGCTGGAGTTGTTCCCGTTCTTGAGCAAGGTGAAGGTGTTGCGCCAGTGGGCGGGGCTTTGCGATATGACGCCCGACTACAGTCCGGTTATGGGTTTTACGCCGGTTCGGGGTTTTCTTGTGGACGTGGGTTGGGGCACCTACGGATTCAAGGCGTCCCCTATTTGCGGCCGGACAATGGCGGAGTTGATCGCCAGTGGGCGTACGCCTGATCTGATTCAACCGTTCCGGCTGTCCAGGTTCGAGGAATTCGACCTGGTCGGCGAAAAGGGCGCTGCGTCCGTGGGTCACTAGTGTTCTGTCCCGGAATTTGAGCGTCTTATGTTGATTCTACCCTGTCCGAATTGTGGCGAGCGAAACGTGAGCGAATTTCGTTTCGGGGGTGAATACAATCCCCGGCCACAGGATCCGGAGGCCTGCGACGACGCCATGTGGTCATCGTATCTCTATCTGTGTGAGAACAGGCTTGGCGTGGAGAAGGCGTGGTGGTATCACCAGGCGGGGTGCGGTCTATGGTTTCTTGTGGAGCGGCATACCAAAACGCAGCAGGTGGTGAAGTCGTACGTCTGGCAGGCAGACACGGGCGGGAGGACGCCAATGACGACTGAATCGATTTCTCGGACCGTCCCCCTTACGGGTCCGAACAGGCTCCCGCCGCAAAGTGGCGAGGTGATCGATCGCGGCGCCCGGGTTGCGTTTACCTTCGACGGTCGGGCTTTCGCGGGATACGCGGGTGATACGATCGCGTCGGCATTGGCGGCCGCCGGCGTCCAGGTCTACAGCCGGTCGTTCAAGTATCACCGGCCTCGCGGTCTGTTGTGCTGCGCCGGTCAATGTCCGAACTGCCTGGTTCAGATCGGAGACGAGCCCAACGTCCGGTCCTGCACGCGCCGCGTGGAGGCGGGTATGGCCGTGCGGTCGCAGAACGCCCGGCCTTCGCTGGACCGGGATTTTCTTTCACTTACCCAACTGGCCGCGCCGTTGATGCCGGTCGGTTTTTATTATAAGACGTTCATCCGACCCACCGCGCTGTGGCCATCTTACGAACACGTGCTGCGCCGTGCGGCCGGCCTGGGTAAAGTGGATCTCACGTCGCGTCCGGACTCGTACGACAAAGAATATCTGCATGTCGACGTGGCGGTGGTGGGCGGTGGGCCATCGGGGATGGGCGCGGCCGTTGCCGCGGCGGAACAGGGCGCGCGCGTCGCGCTCTTCGACGTCGAACCGTCTCTGGGTGGACGACTGCGCTTCTCGCCTTCCCATGCCGGATTACTTCAGACGTTGCGGGCTTCGGTAGCGCGCCGTTCGGATATCGCGGTCCATACGAATACAGCTGTTGTGGGCTGGTACCAGGATAACTGGCTGGCCGCGGTGGCGGGTTCGCGTCTGTTCAAAATACGGGCGAAATCCGTGGTCATTGCAGCCGGCGTAATCGAAAACCCGCTGTTGTTCGACCACAACGACCTGCCTGGGGTGATGCTGGGCAGCGCGGCGCAGCGGCTGATTCATTTGTACGGGGTTAAGCCGGGCGAAAGGGCGCTGGTAGTAACGGCGAATGACGACGGATGGGACGTGGCCGCAGACCTGGCCGAAGCTGACATTGACATCGCTGCAGTTGTGGATGAGCGGCATTCATGCCCGAGTCCAGTCGCTGGTGAGTTGATCTCCCATGGCGTGCCCGCATTTTTCCGACACACGATTCTGGAAGCTGTCGGGTCAAAGCGGGTACAGGCCGCCATGGTCGCCCGGATCGATCCGCTGGGAGAGGCGGATCGATCCGCGGCGCGAAACCTCGATTGCGACCTGATTGTCGTGAGCGTGGGCTGGACGCCCGATCTGGCGCTGTTCCATATGGCGGGCGGCGGATCGATATACGACGAACGCCGGTCTGAACCCCAGGCAGCGGGCGCGCCGGAGGGAATGTTCGTGGCGGGCCGTGCCGCGGGCGCCCATACGGCCGCATGCGCCCTGAACGAGGGGCAGATGGTGGGACGAAGCGCAGCGGCTTCCTCGGGCTTCGGGGATGTACCCGGCGAGTCCGTTGTTTCCGCTCTGGCGTCGGAGAAGGCGGAGGAGCCGGTGCGAACCTCGGCTCGAACGATGGTTCCGGGAAAGAAAAAGCGGTTTCTGTGTTATTGCGAAGACGTCACCGACGTGGATTTGCAGACCGCAATCGTCGAAGGGTACGATAGTCTCGAACTGCTGAAGCGTTACAGCACCATTTCCATGGGCCCGTGCCAGGGCAGGATGTGCTCCATGAACACGGTGCATCTATGTGCCAGGGCGAACGGAATTCGCGTGCAGGAAACGGGCAAAACGACGTCAAGGCCGCCTGTCGTGCCCGTAACGCTGGGCGCGTTGGCGGGTCAGAACATGGAGCCCGTTCAGGTGTCTCCCGCGCACCAGTGGCACCTGAACCACGGTGCTAAGTTGATGGTTGCGGGGCTCTGGTTGCGTCCCGAAGACTATGGAGATGCCGCCGCTGAAGTGAAGGCGGTGCGCGAACGGGTGGGGCTCATGGATGTGAGCACGCTGGGCAAGATTCAGTTGACGGGGCCCGGGGTGCCCGACTTGCTCGAAAAACTGTACGTCAACCAGTGGCGGAAGCTGGGCGTCGGCCGCGTCCGCTATGGCGTGATGTGCAACGATGAAGGGGTTGTGATGGACGATGGGGTGTGTGCCCGAATACAGGAAAACGAATGGTATATGTGCACCACCTCCACGGGAGCGGCTTCGGTTTTCGAATGGATTCAGTGGTGGGCGCAGTCGGGTTGGGGGGACGGCGTGCATGTCGCCAACCTGACCGAAGCATACGCGGCGTTCAACCTGGCCGGGCCCAGGTCGAGAGACGTGTTGCAGAACCTCACGGATCGAGATCTGAGTCACGGGAAATTCCCCTACATGCGGGTGCGGTCGACCCGCGTTGCCGGTGCGCTGTGCCGGGTGTTGCGCATCGGATTCACCGGAGAGCTCTCTTACGAGATTCACTGCCCGGCGTCATACGGCATGCACGTCTGGCAGGCATTGATGGCGGCGGGGGAGGAATTCGGCATCGCGCCCTTCGGCGTGGAGGCCCAGCGTGTGCTCCGGCTGGAGAAGGCGCACATCATCGTGGGGCAAGACACCGACGCGTTGACGAACCCCATCTCCGCGAATATGGCGTGGGCGGTGAAGTTCAACAAGCGGGATTTCCTGGGCAAGCCGATGTTGACCAGGATATCGGATCGGGAGACCGAACAGCGGCTGGTCGGGTTCAAGATGGCACGACGGGACGTGGTGCCGGAGGAGGGGCTGCAGGCGGTGCGTCCCGATGCGAAGGGTAAGCAGGAGATCATCGGCTGGTTGACATCCTGCCGATTCAGTCCGGTGCTCGAGGAGACGATCGGGTTGTGTTGGCTGTCCGCGTGCCTGGCGGCGGAAGCGGGAACGCCGTTTCAGATTCGCAGAGATGGCGAACTTGAAGACGCTTACGTTCACCACGGGCCCTTTTACGACCCGAAAGGGGAAAGGTTGCAGATGTGAGCGTGATGGCCGCGCCAGTGAAATTGTCGCCTCTTCACGCCACGGCGCAGGATCTTGGGGCCCGGTTTGCGAGATCTTCCGGATGGCAGATTCCCGAGGTCTATTCGACGATGGAAGCGGAGACATCCGCCGCGGAACGGGGCGTCGCTCTGGCCGATGAGACGGCAAACGGCAAGCTCTGGGTGGAGGGCCGGGATGCGGCGGCGATTTGGGGACCGGCGACTGTGGATATCGGAGGTGGGGTGGTAGTCGACTCGCAACGCGTGTATCGGCTGCGGAGCGACTGTTTTTTCGTAAGCACTCCCCCGGGCAAGGATATCTCGGTTCGCAGGACACTGATCGGCCGGGCGTCCGGTCGGTTCGTGACGGTGACGAATATGACCCATGCGTGGGCAGAGATCCGGGTTCTGGGACCCGCCGCCGTCACGCTGATGAGCAGGGTGTGCGGGCTGGATTTCACGGGCGGCGCGTTTCCGGACGGCGCGGGGAAGCAGACCAGCGTCGCCAGGACGACGCAACTCGTGATTCGACGGGATGCTGTTGATTTGCCGGCCTATTCGATTCTCGGAGCGCGGTCTCTGGCATCGTATCTGTGGGACATTCTCATCGAGGCCGGAACCGGTTTGCAGATCGCGCCGATCGGCCTGGGCGCCATCCGGGTCCTGGAGTCTCCAGGTATCGGCGGACAGACAACGCATTTTTAGAGAGAAAGGGTCGTCAATGTCGAATCATGCCGCAACGGATCTGGAGGCGTTTGTCCACGCGGAGGGTCGCGAAGAGCGCGTTCGGGAGGTGCGTGAAATGATCGACGCGCTCGGAATTACCTATATCTACTACCAGTTCATATCGGTGACGGGCCGGGTTGTGGGCAAGGGGATTCCGGCGGACCACTGGGAACGCATCGCCGAGCGGGGGTTTCAACTGGTGTACGGGGCAACGGCCAACCTGTTCATGGACCGGTACGACAACTATATCGGATACGGCCCGGAGGCGTCGGAACTGGTGGGAATTCCCGACCCCGAGACGTTCGTGCAATTGCCGTGGGACAAACGGCTGGCACGGGTGTTCTGCACGCTGTTTCGGAACAGAGACGAAGAGAAAGATCCCGGCGGATTCCTGACGTCGGACTGCCGGGGCAATCTGCGCCGCATCCACGCGCAGTTTACGCAGGACCACGACGGTCTGCACATGCGCCACGGCGCCGAGCCGGAGATGATGTGGCTGAAGAAGGGGCCGGATGGAAAACCCGCGGACGGCTTCAGCAAACCCTACTGTTATCATATCGATCAGTTCGAGTCCCTGCGCCCCGTGGTGATGAAAGTCATCGAATACGGCCGGTCAATGGGGCTGGATATGATTCAGGGGGACCACGAGGATGCGCCGGGGCAGTTGGAGTTGAACTTTACATTTGACGACGCGCTTGCCACCTGCGACCGGCTGACGACATACCGGCAGATTTGCGCTCAGGTGGCAAGGGAGCAGGATCTGATCGCCTGTTTCATGTGCAAGCCGTTTATGGGCGTATCGGCTTCCGGTTGCCACCACAATCTTTCGCTGTGGCGGGGGGGCGAGGACGTGTTGAATCCACTTGGAAACGACACACTGCCTGGAATGAATCAGGTGTTCTCCTACCGTGAGGGCGGCCGGAATATGTTTGAGCCGCTGCCGGGCAGACGGGAGCCCGGCCCGACCGGTCTGCAGTGCATCGGCGGGGTGATCGAACATCTGCCCGCGCTGACCGCCATCGGGTGCTCCACGGTGAATTCCTACCGGCGATTGTGGGAGACGGGGTTCTGGGCACCGGTTTTTTCCGACTGGGGTTATCAGAACCGCACCTGCGGGTTGCGGGTGTCCGGCCCGGGCCGGTTCGAATATCGGGCTGTCGACGCGATGGTGAATCCTTATCTGATGGCGGGCGCGCTGTTGAAGTCGTTCGACGACGGAATTCGGCGCGATCTGGATCCCGGCGAGCCGGAGCATCGCAACATTTACGAGGCGATTGAAGAGGGAAAAGAGGTGGCCAGGCTGCCTGCCACGCTGGGGGATGCCCTGGAAAAGCTGGAGCACGACGCGGTGATCCGGTCTTCGCTTCCGGGCGAGATGTACGACGTTTACGCGCATTACAAGACGGACGAGTGGGAGCGGTTTCTGGCAACGGTGACGGACTGGGATCTGGAGACCTACTGGGATTGTCTGCCATAGTGATAGGAGCGAGGCGCGTATGTGCGGTATCGCGGGGATTATCCACCGAAACAAGACGGGTCGGATCGGGAACGAGATGACGATGATGCTTCAGGCGATGAAGCACCGGGGTCCGGATTCCACGGGTTTCGCGTTATACGGCGCGCCGGCCGACGGCGTTCTGGCGATGCGTTTCAATGCGGCCGAGAAGGAGGACCTGGGGTCCGGGTTTGAAATCCAGGATCAGATCGCGCAGCGCAGGGCGGAGGTGGACGCGCGGATCGGGTCGCTGGGTGGTGAAATCCTGGCAGCGGAACAGCCGACGGAGTACGCGTTTCTCTATCGTGTCAGATACGACGGCGATCTGCGCCGCTTCGCGGATTTCATTGAAGACGTCGAGGGCGTCGAAATCCTGTCCATCGGGAGCGCGCTGGAACTCGTGAAGGATTTGGGCGATGCTATCGAGGTGAGCGCGCAGTACGGCATGGGTTCGTTTGTGGGCACCCACGCGATCGGGCACGTTCGCATGGCCACCGAGTCCGACGTGGACATTCGTTCCGCGCACCCTTACTGGGCGTATCCGTTTGGCGATATCTCCGTGGTGCATAACGGGCAGTTGACCAATTACTGGTCCAAGCGTCGCGACCTGGAGCGCCGCGGCCATCGCTTTGTTTCGGATTGTGATTCGGAACTGATCGCGGTCTATATTGCGGCCAGCCTGGATCGATCCTTTTCGCTGGAAGAAGCGATGGTGCGTTCCGTACGGGAACTGGATGGCGTATTTACCTATCTGGTCGCGACGGCGGACAGCCTCGGCCTGGCAAAGGACAATATGGCGGCCAAGCCCATGGTGCTCTACGAGGGCGAAGACGAGACCCTGCTTGCCTCTGAGGAAGTGGCGATCCGGACGGTATTGCCCCAGGAAATCGAGACCGTGGATCCCTATGCGGGAGAAGTGCGGGTATGGCGAAATTAGAGGCTGATCGAGATAAGGGCCACCGGTCCCACCGGATGGGATTGCACAATGAGCCGCTCGCACAGCGGACGAATCGGGTTTTTTTTCGGGCCGAAGCCGGGGAGGGCCTGGTGTACCCGGGGAGTTATTGTGTGGATGTCGGCAGGCAGGCCGCATTCGACTCGGCGCCGATGTCGATTCAGGAGATAAACCGAAAGATCCGGGCGTTGATGGGAGAGGGTTACGGCCACATCGTGGTACGGAATCCGAACGCCAAACACTCCCTTGGCGCCGGCATTCTGAATCGGTTGAGGTTGGACTTCGAAGGGTCGATCGGCTATTTTGCGGTAGGGCTTATCGACGGGCCGAACGTGAGGATCAAAGGGCGTGTGGGCTGGTCGTGCGCGGAAAATATGATGGCGGGCACCGTGGTTGTGGAGAAGAACGCCGGGTCGTCGTTTGGCGCCGCGCTGCGGGGTGGCGACCTCGTGTGCAAAGGAGACGTCGGAGGGCGGACCGGCATCAATATGAAGGGCGGGACGATCCTGGTGGCGGGGCGAACCGGGATGCTATCCGGATTCATGATGCAGCGCGGGCGGATGATCGTTCTGGGAGATGCGGACGAGAATCTCGGAGATTCGATGTACGACGGAACGATCTACGTGGGTGGGCGGATCGCGTCGCTGGGTGTGGACGCCGTGCGTGCGGAATTGACGGACCTCGAGGTCGCCTGGCTGGATCGCAAGTTGGAACTGTACGGTCTCGAGGCCCCCGAAGGTGTCGGGAACCTGAAGAAAGTCGTTGCGGGCAGGCAACTCTGGAATTACGATAACCTGGAACCGGCCGAGAAGAAGATGATCCTCTGAAGGGCGGTTCCGGCTCCACCGTCGGCCCGCCGCGCCGGACCCCGGTTTCTCAATGACTATTCGACGGCCGTGCGCGGGTCCCACCGGGAAATTCCCGGTTCTTCGTCGGGTCTTAGGACTGCAGAACCCTATTCCGGCTCTTGGGGAGGAATAATATGGGCGATGTGTTATCCGTAGGTATGGTCGGCGCCGGCGGTATCGCGCGGTCTCACATGCGCGCGATAGCGGAAACCGAGAATATAAGAACGGCGGCTGTGATGGACATATACGCGGAGCCGGCAGAAGCGGCCGCGTCGGATTTCGGCGCCAGGGCGTATACCGACTTCGAGGCGATGCTGAACGACCCGCAGGTTGAGGCGGTCCATGTGTGCACGCCCCACAACCAGCACGGGGCACAGGTGGTGGCAGCCGCGGAAGCCGGTAAACACGTCCTGGTGGAGAAGCCGATGGCGCTGACGCTCGACGAGTGCGACCGGATGATCGCGGCGTGTGAAAAGGCGAATCGCGTCCTAATGGTCGGCCAGGTGATGCGCTACTATCCGATGAGCCGCAGGGTAAAACAGCTCATTGCCGATGGCGTGATCGGCCAGGTGGGTCACCTGCTCAGGCGGAGGTTGGGATTTTTCAATCCCAAGGCCCCCGAGGGGCACTATTCCCACTGGTACCTGGATCTCGAGGTCGGGGGCATCTGTGTGTTGTATTGCTTCGGTCCGCACGAATACGATATCCTGCACTGGTATATGGATTCGCCGGTTGTAAGGGTGTTTGCGCAGGGAACCGAGAGTACGGAACTCTACAGCGGACAGAAGGATTCCTATACGGCAGTCATGAACCATGCCAACGGCGCGGTCAGTGTGTTGTCTCAGTCCGTAGTCTGCCATTCCGGGATGCACGACCAGTATATTATGGGCAGCCGTGGATCCATGATGTTCAACCATCAACGGTTGTTGCTCAACGGCCAGGAGGTGGAGATCGGAAGTCCGGGCGACGGGATGCGCAATCAGATTCGCGAGTTTGCAGATTGCTGCCTGGAAAGCAAAACACCGGATGCAAGCGGCCGGTCCGTGCGCCATACGATGGCCGTAATCGAGGCGGCCAAGCAGAGCGCGGAGCGGAATGAAGCCGTGCTGGTCTCGGAATTCGAATGAGATTCCACGCCTGCGAACGCCCCGGTTCCCTATGGATTTGAAAACCGAAGTCCTGGACGCGGCTGTTGCGTTTATTCCCCGCAAGCTGAAAACGCCGCTCCACTTGAGTTCCGGGTTGATTTCGGAGGTTACGGAGGCCCGCGCGGCCGTGACGGTTCGCGTGGCCGGGCGTGAAGCTAAGGGAAGGGGCTCGATCTATCTAAGCGACGTGTGGGCATGGCCGGATCCCGCGCTGACGCACGATTTTAGAGACGCAACCCTGCGCGGTTTCTGTGAGGACCTCGCCGAAGAACTGTACGTGCACTGCGGCGGGGAGCCCGCGCATCCGCTGCTTCTGGGGATGCGGCTGCACGAGTCGGCATGCCGCGAAACAACGCCTCCGATCCTCGCCCGGGCGATGTGCGCCAGTCCATTCGACGCGGCCATCCACGATGGCGTCGGCATAGCGCTGAGACGTTCCGCGTTCGGCCTTTATTCCGTACCCACGCCGCTTCCGGACGTCGACGGTCTCTTTTCGGGCGGTAGCGCGTGCACGGCGATTCAGCGGCTGTTGCAAACGCCCAGGTCGGGTCTCGCCGCGTGGTGGGTGGTGGGCAGTACCGATGACCTTGAGGCGAATCTCGCGCGCAACATAAGTGAACGCGGGTACCGCTGTTTCAAATTGAAGATTCTGGGGCGGGATAATTCCGCCGATGTGGCGAGGACCGTTGAAGTGTACCGTGCCGTGCGTCGGCACGGCGTGGCCGATCCGGTGTTGACGGCGGACAGCAATGAAGCCAATCCGGACTCGGAGAGCGTGCTGGACTACCTGGAACGCCTCAGGGCCGCGGATAGCGGGGCTTTCGGGGCGTTGAAGTACCTGGAACAGCCGACCGGCCGGGATATCCTGTTGCATCCACAGGACTGGCGGGCCGTGACAAGGCTCAAGCCGGTGTTTCTGGATGAGGGTCTGACCAGTCTGGAGTTGGTCGCGGAAGCGAAGAGACAGGGATGGAGCGGGCTGGCTCTGAAAACCTGCAAGGGCCACAGCTTCGCGCTGCTGGCCGCCGCGTGGGCCCGAGAAAACGGGATGCTGCTTGCGCTTCAGGATTTGACGAATCCCGGGCTCTCGGCAATTCACGCGGCGCTGTTTGCGGCGCATGTGCCTACGATCAATGGCGTGGAGATCAATTCTCCGCAGTACACCCCCGCCGCCAACAAGGAGTGGCTGCCGCGCCTGGCGGGAATCTTCGAGCCTGCGGATGGGCTGCATCGAATAGACAACCCCGGCGCCGTGGGCCTGGGGTCGACGCTATAACGGATGCGGGAGCCTCGAGTAAATAGGGTTGGCGAGTAACGGGGTGTCCCGAGTCGTTCAGGAGGAAAGCCGATGGATGCCGAATGTCTGGATTATTGTGTGACCCGTGAAGAACGATCGAAGTTCGAGCGCGACGGGTATTTTATCGTTCAAGACGCGATTCCCCCCGAACGGGTCTCCGCGTTGAGCGACGTCGTCGACGGGTTATACGAAGTATATCTTACCGAGCATGATCTGGGGATTCACGACCGGATGAATCTGTTGGACTTTTTGGGAGCTGACGATGAGTTTTTAACATTGCTGGATTGGCCGGTCACGTTCCCCAAGGTGTGGGGTATTCTCGGGTGGAATATCCAGCTATACCATTCCCATCTGATTGTCACACCCCCGGACCCGCCGGATAAACGGGCTGAATCGGGGCGCCTTGGCTGGCACCAGGACAGCGGGCGCCTCAATGTTGAACTGGACGCCACACCCCGGCCGCGGGTTTCCCTCAAGGTCGGTTATTTCCTGACCGATACGACGGAGCCGGACCGCGGGAATTTTCACGTCGTCCCCGGCAGCCACCTCCAAAATCGGTTGGATTTTCCGGAAGACGGCGTGTCAGACCCTCCCGGCGCAACGCCGGTGCAGGCGCCGGCCGGCGCGGCCGTATTTTTCGATCGCCGCATCTGGCATGCCGCAGGTAGAAACCATTCAGACGTGACGCGAATGGTATTGTTCTATGGGTACAGTTACCGCTGGCTCAGGCCCAGGGACAATATGAGCGTGGACCACTACATGGACAGATGCGATCCCGTTCAGCGGCAGTTGCTGGGCGAAAGCACGGGAGGTCTGGGTTACACGTCGCCCACCGATGAAGACGTGCCGCTCAAAGGCTGGATTCGGGAACACGCGGGAGACGCGGCCGTCGCGCCCTGAGGTACAGGCGTGCGAGATCGTCGTTCCAGCGCGACCGTTGAGTCAAGGCCCCGCCCGAAGCGAGCTTCGGCGCGGGGTTCGCAATCTGAGGAAGAGGAAACCGTTGATGACAACAGAACTTGCGGTTCTCGGTGGAGAAAAGGCGATTACGGCCGATAGCGGGGAGCAGTGGCGGCGCCCTGTAGAAGCGGAGAAAGCGGCGGTGTGCGCCCTGATAGACGAGGGCTATCTCTCCGGGTCGGGATCTGGGGTTCCGAAAGAATTCGAAGAACGGTTCGCAGAGTACGTGGGCTGTAAATACGTACTGACAACCAGCCACGGGCATACGGCCCTGGCCAGCGGATTCTTCGCCGCGGGTCTGGGTGCGGGCGATGAATTTATCACACCCGCAATCGGATATATAGGCAGCTATGCCGGCGCGCTGCATATGGGCGCCACGCCCGTTTTCTGCGAGATCGATCCGGAGACGCTGCTGATGGATCCGGCCGACGTGGCGCGGCGAATCACGGATAAAACGCGCGTGATTTCACCCATTCATTCCTGCGGACGGGTGTGCGATATGGACCGGTTGCTGGACCTGGCGGATGCCCACCGGCTGGTGGTCGTGGAGGATGCGGCTCACGCGCACGGCAGCGAATGGGACGGGGTGAAGATTGGCAACCTGGGTCATATCGCGTGCTTCAGCATGCAGGGCGGGACGCCCGGGGGCAAGCCGGTAGCGGGCGGCGAGGCGGGTATTGTGGCGACGAACGACCGCGAGCTGTACGAGCGCGCGTTAATCTACTGCCATCTGCACCGACCGGGCGCGGTGGAGGAACTCACGAATCCGGTCTACCGTGAATTGGAACCGCAGCTTCTCGGATGGAAATGGCGGCCGCATCCACTGGCCATGGCAATCGGGCTGGTCTCTCTGGGGCATCTTCCCGAACGGCTGGACCGGTTTGAAGCCAACCGGGAGGCCCTGTTTCGAAAAATCGAGGGACTGCCGGGCATCCGGCCGGTTTGCAACTTCAAGAAAGCCCGGGGCGTGGAACTCTACGGCGGGATCAAGTTCGTCTACGACCCGGAAGCGTTGGGCGGGTTGCCTGCGGGACGATTCGTGGCGGCGATGCGGGCCGAGGGCGCACCCCTGAACGGCCCCGGGCTGGGACACGTGGAACATCTGCGGGCGATTTACACAAAGGATCTGCCGGGTCTGTGGGGAGCCGGGCACGAGGGGCCGGCAAATGTACCCCTGCCTCGTTATCGCGAGGGGGACTTCCCGATTTCGGAAGAGATGGGTTCGCGTGTGCTGTCCTATTCCGGCCATATCCAGGCCGCGGACGGGTTCATCGATCAGTTCGCCACGGCGTTCAGGAAGGTTGTGCTTCAGCATCAGAAGCTTCTTTAAGGGAAGAATGGTGATGGAACCCCTGGTGTTTCGATCTCCGCTGGAGGTGCGGCTCGCATGCCGCCAGAATACCCTGAAAACGGTGGCTTCGCGCGCGCTTTCGGGGTATCTGTGTGTGAATGTGGTGATGATGGACGAGGACTACGCCGCGGAGTTTGAGGGATTCTGCCGGGCGAATCCGAAACCGTGTCCGCTGCTGGCCGTGATGCCCGCCGGACGGACGGATTGTCCGGCAATGGCGCGCGTGCTCGACATTCGCACCGACCTCGGCTCGTACGACGTGATCCGGGAAGGCGTGGTGGTCGAGCAGCGGCAGGACGTGGTCTCCCTTTATTCCGGGCGTATGGTGACTTTTCTGATCGGTTCCAGCGTGTCTTTCGACGGACTCCTGGTGGAGAAGGGGTACGAAGCCGCATTTGGGCCGTGTATTCAGCTGACGGACCTGGACTGCGAGCCGGTGGGCAGATTCAGAAGCAAGATGGCGGTCACAATGCGCAGCTTTCTACCCGAACGTTGCGATGCCGTATGGGAGTTCACAAGCCACTTCCCGGAATGCCACGGGGCGCCGCTGGGCAGGAATAACGGCAACGCACTGGGCATTCAGGATCTCGATACGACGATATCAGGAAATTCGATACAGGTTCCGGAGGGCACCGACCGCCTCTACTGGGCCTGTGGCGTGACTCCCAGTCTTGCGGCTCAACAGGCACGGCTTCCGCTGGCGCTCTCCTACACACCCGGCCACGCGTTGATGACGGATATTCCCACCGGGAATCTCTATAAAGCTTCAGGCGATGACGCCGAGGTCACCCCCCCTTCGACCTGAACAGGATCGCGCGGGCGGGCGGGACGGAATGCGGAGCCGGGTATGAGACGGGACGTGTTGTTCGCGGTAACTGCCTGGAGCACGTTCCTGTGGATGCCGTTTTCCACGACAGGCGATCAACGCCCTCAGTTCGTGGAAGTGTCACGCGAGATTGGCATCGATTTTGAGCATGTGAACGGCGCTTCCGGGGCCTTTTACCCGCCGGAGGTCAACGGCGGAGGGCTGGCTGCCTTCGATTACGACAACGACGGATGGGTGGATCTCTATGTCGTGAATGGGGCGTCTTGGCCGGCCAACGACGCGCCGGACGCGCCCGCGGTCAACCGGCTCTATCGAAATCTGGGCAACGGTCGCTTTGCGGATGTGACGCGCGAGGCCGGGGTGGGCGATACTGGATATGGGATGGGATGTGCGGCCGCCGACTACGATAACGATGGCGACCTGGATCTGTACGTAAGTAACTACGGCCCGAACGTATTGTATCGCAACGAGGGAGATGGACGATTTGTCGACGCGACCGAGGAGGCGGGGGTGGGCGATGAAGGATGGGGCGGCGGCGTTGCCTTCGCGGATTACGACGGCGACGGCGACCTGGATCTGTACGTCGCGAACTACGTGCGTTACCGGCTCGGCGAAGAGGGCGGGGGGAGCCGGATTCCCTATCTCTCCGAAACCCTTCGGGAAAGGGCGCGTGGAGATCTTCCGCTCTATGCCAGCCCGTTGAATTTTCCCGCGGCGTCGAATCGATTCTACCGGAACGATGGCAACGGGCGATTCGTGGATGTCGCGGTGCAGGTGGGCGTGGACGCCGCCGACGGGCGGGCCATGGGGGTGGTGTTTTCCGACTACGACGGGGACGGCGATCCGGATCTGTTCGTTTCCGACGACCAGGGCGGGAACAGCCTGTTTCACAACGATGGACCCTGGCCGGGGGGGCGTTTTTCGGACGTGGGTTTGATCTCGGGCACGGCCTTCGACGGCAACGGCAATGCGCAGGCGACCATGGGGGTGGCGGCCGGGGATTATAATAACGACGGCAGGTTCGACCTGGCAACCACGGCGTTTCAGGATGAAGCGTTTGCGTTCTACCGGAACGAAGGCGCGGGCTTGTTTCTGGATGTGGCCTTTCCGTCGCGCCTCGGGCGGTCCACCCGCGGAGTGCTGGGTTGGGGCGTCTTTTTTTTCGACTACGACAACGACGGCTGGCTGGATCTGTTCCTGGCAAACGGGCATGTGCAGGACGGAATCGAGCGGGTTGACCCGGGTGCGTCCACGGCGCAAAGCAATTTTCTGTTTCGAAACACGGGAAATGGAGGCTTCGACGACGTTTCATCCACGTCCGGATCGGGATTGATGCTGAGACGTCAGAGCCGGGGCGCGGTGTGCTTCGATTTCGATAACGACGGTGATCTGGATATCGCCGTGTTGAATCGATATTGCCGGATACCCGTGGGGGTGGTGTCGGGTGTGGACGTGTTGCGGAACGACGGCGGGAATCGCGGTCACTGGTTGAAACTGACTCTGAGGGGCCGGGGCCAGGGACCGGGATCGACAAACGGGTCAGGGGTCGGGGCGAGGGTGACGGTCTGGGCGGGGGGGCTGCGGCAGGTGCGGGAGGTGCGGGCCGGGTCCGGATACCAGTCGCAGAACGATACTCGGGTACACGTTGGCGTGGACGGCGAGGCGAGTGTGGACAGCATGGAGGTGCGGTGGCCGGGCGGAACGCGCCAGAAGTTCTACGACCTGAAGGTGAACCGGGAAGTGGTCGTTTCGGAGGCGGGACCTTGACGTCGGCGTGCTTCGGTCGTATTTCATGCCGGATGCGGTGTTTGTCCCGGGAGATACGGTATGAGCGAGTCAGATTGGTTGGATGCGGCAACGGCAACCTGGCCGGAGTGTAGAGATTTCCTGTCGAAAACGCCGGTTGCGATCCTGCCCCTGGGGGCAACCGAGCAGCACGGGCCTCATCTGCCCCAGAACACCGATACGGTGCTCGCCGAGGCTCTGGCCATCGAAGTCGCTAAAAGGAGTTCGGGACTCGTGTTGCCGGTGATCCAGGTGGGGTACTCCTGGAGCTGGCGCGACTATCCGGGTACCCTCACGTTCTCGTTCGATACCTTCAGGGAGGTGGTGAAAGACCTGGCGCGCAGCGGGCACCGGAGCGGCTGCCGCGCGCTGATGACGCTTTCGGGTCACGGCGCGAATCCCGTCCCGTTGAAGATGACCGCCAGGGAGCTTGTCGACGAACTGGATTTGAAGGTGTTGAACGTCTTCTATCCCGGGTTGGATGAAGTGATGGCGGATGCGGAGTCTCCGCAATGGGCGCCGATGAATTTTCACGCGGAAGAGTTTGAAACGTCCCTCATGCTCTACCTGAGGCCCGAGTGGGTCCGGATGGAACTGGCCGTCAGGGAGTATCCGCCGCGGTCCGTGGAGTACGAGATGTCCACGCGGACCCTGGGCAGTCTGTCCACGTCAGGTGTGTTCGGCGATGCCACGGTCGCTTCCGCTGAGAAGGGCGAGCGGTGGTTTCACGAATGTGTGGCGCGCATGGCGGAGGTGTGGACGGATTTCTTATCCGGGATTGACCTCGGTCAGGGGGCATGATGGGAACGGTGATGACGGTGCGTGGGGAGATCGATGGCGAAGATCTGGGCATTGTGGATTACCACGAACACCTGTATTTCGACGCGCCGGACTGGCTGTTGAGAGAAGATGGGGATTTCCGGCTCGACAACGTGGAACGATCGGCCGCGGAGCTTCGTTCCTGGGCGCGCGCGGGCGGCAGAACCATGGTCGAAATGTCCGCGATTGATTTCGGTCGCAATGTGCGGCAGGTGATCCGGATTGCGGACCTGGTGCCCGACGTGTACGTGGTTGTCATAACGGGATACAACAAGCCCTATTTCTGTGACCGCGCGATCTTGCAACAGGACGAAGTCGCGATGATCAGAAGTTGCATCCGGGACATCGAGGTGGGGATCGACGGAACCGGCGTGAAGGCCGGCATCGTGAAGGGTGGCA
Source organism: Candidatus Latescibacterota bacterium (assembly GCA_965237675.1). GTDB lineage: Bacteria > Latescibacterota > UBA2968 > UBA2968 > JAAXHE01. The sequence continues at coordinate 4,525,204 of OZ250150.1, read as the reverse complement.
GCGGATACAATACGTTTCACGAGGCCGACAGGAAGCTGATGCGCATCGCGGCGAAGGTACAAGTGGAAACGGGCGTGCCGGTGATTACCCATACGGAAGCCGGAACGATGGGATACGATCAGGTTTCGTTCCTGGACGCGCAGGGTGTGCCTCCGGGCCGTGTATGTTTGAGCCATATGGACAGGAACCCGGATTTCTGGGAGCATCGGCGAATTGCGGAAACCGGCGCTTATCTGGGCTACGACTGCCCGGGCAAAGTGAAGTACGGCCCGGATGAATTGCGCATTTCCGTTCTGAAGCGGATGATTGACGCCGGACTTGGCGACCGGATTCTGCTGGGCAACGATCTGGGTCGGCCCAGTTACTGGCGAGACTACGGAGGCGGCCCGGGGTTGGACTACGTGTTGACCCGGTTCGTTCCCCGGTTGCGTGAAGAAGGGGTTTCGGACGGCGCGATCGAGGATCTGTTGGTGAACAACCCGCGGAGGTTTCTGGCGGGGGCATAACGCGGGTGGTGAGGATCGGAGGGTTTGGGCCGTCGATCCCTCTCCATGTCCCGGTGGTGCAGGGTGAACCCTGGTTGCTGCGGGTTGAACCGGGCGGATCGGGTCGCGGTTTGAATATATCCGTATCCTGAACGTCCGGATACGACAGATCGTGTGCAACACCGGGAGCAGGCCTTCAACCCGTCACTTGTATCGCGAGTCCTGGCTTATGGCACTGGTTGTCGGAATCGATCTGGGTACATCCAGCACCAAGACCGTTGTTCTGGACGAAAGCGGTACGGTACTGGTTTCCGCCAGTGCAACATACACCATGCAGACGCCGCAGGCGGGCTGGGTGGAACAGAACGCCCACGATTGGTGGCGGGCGATCTGTGCGACCACCCGCCGGGCCGCTGGTGAACTCCGGGAGCAAGGGCGATCCGTTAATGAAGTACGGGGCGTGTCGCTGTCCGGGCATATGAACGGGGCCGTGTTTGTGGACGGCGCCGGCAATCCGCTGAGAGCGCCCATTCTCTGGCTCGACCGCCGCTCGCAGGCAGAATGCGACGCGGCAAACGCGCGCGCGGGAGATCTGCTGCGAACCAGAGCCATGCACGTACTGAATCCCATCAACACGCTGGCCAAGGTGCTGTGGGTGCGTGCCCACGAGCCGGATGTGTACCAGGAGGCGCGGTATGTGCTGATTCCGAAGGATTGGGTGCGGTTTCGGATGACGGGGACATACGGTTCGGATGTGTCTGACGCGTCGGTATCCGCAGCCGCGGATCTTCGGGCGAGGGATTGGAGTGGCGAGATTCTCGATGCCCTGGAGGTGCGCCGCGACCTGTTTCCCGCTATTTCGGAGTCTCCAGACGTGATTGGTGCGCTGACCGACCGGGCTTCCGTGGAAATGGGGCTGGCCGCCAAGACGCCCGTGTGCGCGGGCGGCGGCGATGTCTCCTGCCTGGCGGTGGGCAGCGGTGTTATCAGACCCGGCGTTGTGAACGTCGGCATCGGTACGGCGGGGCACGCGCTCGCGTTCGCGGAGCGATTGGATGCCGCGGCTTTCAACAGGCTCTGGCCGATGTGCCATGCGGTTCCGGGCGCTTTTTTCTGGCTGGGTTGTTCATATACGTGCGGGGCGAGTATGGCCTGGTTGAGTACACAACTCGGCGAGGACGTAGCCGCCTTGACACGGCATGCGTCGGAAGCGCCCGCCGGCAGCGAAGGGCTTTTCTTTCTTCCGTGGCTGGAAGGGGCGGCAACGCCCCACCCCGACGCACGCGCCCGTGGCGGCTGGATGGGATTGACGCTGCGCCATACGAAAGCGCACCTGGTGCGCTCGTTGATGGAGGGCGTGGCGTTCGATCTGAGGCGCTCTCTGGAGTGTTTCGAGGACATCGGGCTGTCAATAAAGGACCTGCGAATCGGCGAAGGCGGCGCGAGGTCGGCGCTCTGGCGTCAGATCCAGGCCGATGTGTTCGGACGGGACGTACGGGTACTGGAGGTGCAGGATGCGTCGGCGCTGGGCGCGGCCGTGATTGCCGGCGTGGGTGTGGGCGTGTTTCCCGATTTTGGAACCGCCTGCGAACGCTCGGTCTGCGTGGGTGAGACCGTTCGGTGTTGCCCGGTGCGGGCGACTGAATATGAAAAACAGTTTCACCGATACTGCGGACTTTATCCAAGCCTGAAAGGCTGGTTCAACGAAAGCGCGGGCACCAAGAACTGACGACTGCGGTTTTCGTTCGGTTTCTCCCGAATGGAGGTTCGACAATGAATACGGCATTCGAGCGACCCTACCGACCGTCGCATCTGGACACCTCGTGGATCGGTTCGTTTCCGCTGCTTGCGATGGCGAAACAGCTGATGGCGGAAGAAGCATTCGCCGAATCGGGTCGGAACGCGCTTACGCTGGTCAGAGGGAAAGAAATGACGGTGGTACTCACCGTCATCAGGGAAGGGGCGCTTATCCACGAACATCGAGCGCCAGGCCCCGCGACCGTAATCACGCTCAGCGGGAGCATTCGGATATTGACCGGCAATGAGAAAATGCCCCTTGAACACGGTTCGGCGGTATCGTTCACGGCAGACGTCCCCCACGCCGTGGAAGCCGGGCAGGACAGTGCGTTCCTTATCCTGATTGGCGGCAGAGGTTCGGGGTGAAATGCGGAAATAATCCGCAGGTCAAACGGGGAGGTCCCTGGCATTCAAGACCCATTTCAAATTCGGTGATTGTCCGGAAATTCCTGTCGCTCACGGCGCAGGAAAGAAGCCGCCATTGTTCAGGCCGGTCATTTGACGTGCGAATCAACACCGCCGGTCCACCCGCGGTCCGGGCTGGCGGCAGTTGAAAGATCGGGCCAATTCCCGAATGCAAGGAGGATTCTACAATATGGATATGCTGAGCGAATCGCAGGTTGCTTTTTTCCGCGAAAACGGGTACATCCGGCTGGAAGGGATGTTCTCGCCAGAAGAAGTGCGTGAGATGGGTGAAGAATTGAACTATATCATGGAAGTGTTCGCGAACTGGGATTCGGCCTGGAAAGGGCCATGGCGGAAGAAGTATATGGATGAAGAAGAGGATGCGGTCGCGACCCTTGTGGCTATCCATGAGTTGCAGCACTATTCCGCGGCCTGGTCCCGTGCCATCACCAAGCGGGAATTGGGCGCTGCGGTCGGAGACCTGCTGGGATCGGATGCCGTCGAATTGCATCACGTGACGCTCCACGCGAAGCCGCCGGACAAAGGGGCGCCGTTTCCCATGCATCAGGACCTTCCGTTTTTCCCCCATCATGACGGCCGGTACGCCGATTGTCTGGTGCATCTGGACGACGCCGACGAAACCAGCGGATGCATCAAATTTCTCGAGGGGTCCCACAGGCTCGGCAAGCTGGAACATATTACGGGAACCGGTACCGCGCCCCACCTGCCCACAGGCCAGTACCGACTTCAGGATGCCGTGTCGGTTCCGGCCAGGGCCGGAGACGTGGTCCTGTTCTACCTGTGGACCATTCACGGTTCGGCCGTCAACCACAGCGGCAACTGGCGGCGGCTGGTGCGGCTGGGATTCAGGGATCCCCGCAACCGGCAGGAGGGGGGTCAGGGAATGGGGCGTCCCGGCTTCATGGTAAAGGGCGTCAGACCGAAGGTGGAGGGCGTGGACGTGGACGTGTACGGCAACTGGGCTGAAAATCGCGCCGCGAGCGGCGGTTAGTACTGGGGGCGGGTACGGCTGGTGACCGTTTTCGCGTCGCTGACTGATGCGCAAGGTTTCACGTTGTGTTGCCCGCTTCCCGTTGGAAGAGTCGTATGGATGCGCCGACGGTACTGTTACAATCCTACCGATCCGATCAGGACGGGGTTTCGTTTGCTTTTTCCGGATGTGTCGGTCAGGTCGTCGCCCGCCGCCACGGGGACGTGAACCTGGCGCTGAAGGAAGTGGAACGCGCCGTGTCCAGCGGCCTGCATGCCGCGGGATATATCGCGTACGAAGCGGCCGCCGGATTGGATTCCGCACTGAAGACAAGGGCGCCCGGTGCGATGCCCCTGGTCTGGTTCGGGATATTTGAACGGCGGACTGCGGCGCGGCCGGACGATGATCCCACCCGTCGCGCATATTCGCTTTCGGCGTGGCATCCGTCTATCTGCAGGGCAAAATACGAAGACGTGGTGGCCAGGATTCACAGCTATATTGCAGCGGGCGACACATACCAGGTGAACTTCACGTATCGGTTGCGCGCGGATTTTTCGGGGGACGCCGCAGCCTTCTATCAGGACCTCTGCCGGACCCAGCGGACGGCGTATTCGGCTTACGTGGATACAGGACGCTTTCAGGTTCTTTCGGCTTCTCCCGAACTGTTTTTCCGGCTGAAATCGCGTGAATTGAGCGCCCGACCGATGAAGGGCACGCGGCCTCGAGGCCGATGGCCGGAGGAGGACCGGCGGCATTCCGAGGTATTGAGGAATTCGCCGAAGGAACGCGCGGAGAACGTGATGATCGTGGACATGCTCCGTAACGATCTGGGGCGGGTCTCGGAAACCGGCAGCGTGCGCACACCGGCGTTATGGGAGGTGGAGCGGTATGAAACCGTGCTGCAGATGACGTCCACCGTTCGGTCCCGTCTCCGTACCGGCGTCGGGGTCTCGGATGTGCTGAGGGCGGCCTTCCCCTGCGGGTCCGTCACCGGCGCTCCCAAGGTGCGGACAATGGAGATCATATCGGAATTGGAGGATTCGCCGCGCGGGGTCTATTCTGGCAGCATCGGATATACATCTCCCGGCCCCGAGGCTCAGTTCAATGTCGCCATTCGTACGGTGACCGTCGATCGGGAGACGGGGCTTGCGGAGTTCGGCGTGGGCAGCGGCGTGACCCACGATTCAGACGCCGGAGGCGAGTACGAAGAATGCAGGACCAAGGCGCGGATGTTGACGAATGTCCGGATAGATTGACGAAGCGCGGGGAGCCGACGCGTTGTATATGATCAGTTTAGCGCGGGAGTGGATGCGCCTTTAGTTGATTCAGCGAGAGAGAAAACCCTGACGGCCCGGTAACGAAACACGTTCCTCTTGTTTGCGATACGGATGCCGAATATGACCGCTCTTAGGTTCTCCATCGCCGAGGCGTTGCGGTTCGGCTGGCGGACAACGATGCACAATCGGGGGTTTATCCTCGGACTCGGGATCCTGTACGTCCTGGTAACCCTGGCACTGAATGGCGTCGTTTTCAGGGTGAACGCTTACTCGGAGGGCTGGGCATTCCTTGCGGGGATAGTCGCATTGGTTGCAGGTATGATCATGGACGTCGGGTTAACGGTCATTTCACTGCGATTGTGTGACGGTCGAAAGCCACGCGTCGCGGATCTGTTCGTACACTATCCGTTGGCGCCGACGTACTTTATCTCGACTCTTATTGCAGCTCTGATGGTGCTTGCCGGCTTGATTCTGCTTATCGTACCTGGTGTGATTCTTTTGGTGATGTTTCAGTTTTACGCCTACCATATTGTAGACGAACGCGCGGGTGCGTTCGATGCACTGCGCCGCAGCGCGGCGACGACCCGGGGCGTTAGATGGCGCCTGTTCCTGTTCGGATTATTGACAGTCCTGATCAATATCGGCGGCGCACTTTGTTTGCTGGTGGGTCTGTTCCTGACCGTACCGGTGACGCTGGTTTCGCGGGCGTACCTTTTCAGGCGCCTTCAGATACGGGATCGCGGGTCAAGACAGTGAACGAGTCCGGCGTGTACCCGGGAAAAGGGGGGTGCTGTGTATCGCATTGGCGACCTGGAACTGAGGCGTGTTGAGAGGTTGTTCAGGGACGGAGGCATTTTTCGGTACGGACGTACGGGAGAATGCGACCGGTTCGAGGCCAGTTGGGCAAAGCATTTGGGTGTGAAGTACGCCAGGATGACAACGAGCGGGACGTCGGCGTTATATTGCGCGCTGGTAGGATTGAAGGTCGGTCCCGGCGACGAAGTCATTGTCCCTTCCTGTACATATATGGCCACCGCGCTGGCGGTGCTGGCGGCAGGCGCGATACCCGTCGTGGCCGACGTGGACGAGTCGATCACGCTTTCCGCGGAGGACGTGGAACGCCGGCTGTCGCCCCACACAAAGGCGATAATTCCCGTGCATATGTGGGGCCTGCCGTGCAACATGACGGCCCTGATGCGCATTGCGCGCAGGCACAAGCTGCTGGTGCTCGAGGACGCATGTCAGGCGGTGGGCGGTGCGTACGAGGGCAGGATGCTGGGTTCAATCGGTCACGCTGGCGCCTTCAGCTTCAACTTTTACAAGAATATTTCCAGCGGCGAAGGCGGCGCATTCGTGTCTAAGAACAAGGTGGTGTTCGGGCGTGCATCCGTGGCCTCGGATTGCTGCTCGTACTACTGGAATCCGAGCCGGAAGAACGAGGATGAGCAGTTTGCAGGACTGAATTTCAGGGCTTCGGAAGTTTCGGGCGCGATCCTGAATGCCCAGTTGAGGCGGCTCAACGGGATGCTGGAGAAGATGGGCGCCCACAAACGGCAGCTGCTGAAGGCGGGGGAGGCGGCCGGGTTGACGTCCATCGTGAACAACAGTCTGGCGTATGAATGTGGCAGCCATCTCGGGTTTATCTTCCCGACCGAGGAAGCGGCACGTGTGTTCGCGGACGGTCTGCGCAAGAACCGCACCCGCGGATTTCTGCCCATCGATACGGGACGGCACGTCTATACCCGATGGGATCCGATTATGAGAAAGCAGGGGGCGCATCACCCGGACATGAATCCGTACAACTTTCCGGCGAATCGGAAGCTGAACGTGGCGTATTCGATGGATATGTGCAGGGATTCACTCGATGTGCTCAGCCGGGCGGTACTGATCCCGATGCATCCCGACAATACGCAGGGCCGCGTTCTGAACATGGCGGAAGGGATCCGGAAGGCGTCCGAAGCGTCCCGTTGAACCGCATACCGCAGCGGCGCCTGACAAGTGGGGGAAGCCGTTAAACGGCGGCGTATCCTCCTGATGGCGCCGCGTCAATGGAGCAGTCGAGGAGGGGAATCATGAAGGCGGCATGGGACTGGCATCTGCCGGTGGAAACCGCGGCGCAGCAGCGGACAATCGTGGAATTCACGCACGATCTGGGTTTCGATACCCTGATCGTGCGCGAACCATCGGAGGTGATGGCGCGCCGCGGCGAGGAGTTGGGGGTCAGCGTCGTCGCCGTCGTGTATGCATGGCCTTCAGACGCGTTCGTCAGGGCGCATCCGGAATGCCTGCAGCGGCTGCTGCCGGCCGAGGAGGAGGTCGCCCGGCTCGAAGGCCAGCGGGCGCCCTCCAATTTCCAGCGATTGTCGCACCGGTGGTTTTCCATCGTCCAGGCCGACGCGCTGGTCTGTTTCCAACACGAAGCTACGACGGCGTTTCTAAAGGACCGGGTAAGCCGGGCGCTGGAAATCGCTGACGGCGTGTCGTTCGACGGGTTCGGTTTTCGGAACCACTATGCGTGTTTTTGTGATCGATGCGCGGATATCCGGAAAGGGATGGCCGCTGAATGGACCGGGGCGCACGAACCCGAACTCATCGCGCGGATGTCGGAGAAGAGTCTGGTAACCGTTTCCGATGTCTTGTATGAACACGCGAAGGCGATTAAGCCGCAGGCGATCGTGACCAACCACGTCTGGCCGCCGTTTTACCCCAACGAATATTACGGAAACAGGCTGCGACTGGATTATTGTACTCAGACAATCTCCTGGTTCTATCCTCCGCACTGGAGCCTCCGCCGGGTGGAATTCGAGACGGCGGAGATGAAGCGGCTCGAGGATCCGAATCGGAACACGTTCGTGCCGTTTATCGGGCTCTATTCGGATCCGTATCTGGTTCGCTCTCCCGAGCGGGTGGCGGAGGAATTCGAAATCGCGGGCAGTTACGTCGACAGACACGTCGTGTTGTGCAATCTCGAAACGCCGCGGTTGTATCCCGAAATCGCGGCCGTGGTCAGGGACGCGCTCAGACGATGAAGTCGGCCGGCAACAACGTGGGGATACCGGAACCGGATCGAACTGCCCGTTGACCGTCATTCGAAAAAACGGTCACGGCGGCTACCGGAGCTGTTGGTCCCCGTCCGGTTGTTTCCGTTGAATCGTCGGAAGATACGCTTTGAGACGCGTGCGCGTCCACCATTGTCCGTTCCGGCTCCTTTCCCTTGGTGTTGTGAAACGATAGTCGAACAGTTCGGCCCGCAGGTAACGCGGCGGAGTGTCGGGAAACGGATTCCGGGCAAGAAGGCCGAGAACCGGAGGCGCGCCGTCCAGAAGCCGGAGACAGAAGCGGACGAACCAGGGACTCTGCCGGTAGTGGCCGAGTGCGGCGAACCACATCTGCCAGTCCAACCGGGGCTGGTGCGGCGCCACAACCGGGGGCCGTCTGGCCGGAGCGCCCGGTTTGTAGCGAAATTCATACGGCAGCCACGTCTTGCCGTCCCTGCTGCCTTCGAGGATGATTTCCGGCCTCCGCGTGGTCATCACCTGGAAGAGACCGTAGCTGTTCACAATATGGTAAGGGGTCACCGCCCGGTTGAGAGTGACCAGGGAATGGGGCCAGGGCGGATTCAGGCGTAGGCTGAAGCTGCAGAGGTACACGAGGCTCAAGATCACGACGATAACGGCAAGGGGCACGGTCGCCAGTCGTTGGATGCGTTGTATGGTCCCCTGTCCTGTTTCGGCGCCGGAAAAAAGGGCTCGGAGGCGTTTCGTCCACGACACGTCGTCGATCAGCCAGAGGCAGAGGGCCGCCGCGAGCAGGTTGAAATAGGTATAATTGCCGGTAAGTGCGATACCGAACTGCAGGCCGGCGAGCACCACACAGGCCGCGGTCCGTAGGCGTCGAGGCGCGAAGATGAAGAAGGGCACCACCAGTTCAACGAAGAACATCACCGCCGCGGAAACGACGTGGATGCTTTCCGGCAGATGATGGGCGTACCAGGCCAGGAGATTGGGAAGGGGTTGTGTCTCGTAGTGGTAGGTGAGCGCGGTGAGATTCCGCCAGGCCGGGTCGCCGCTGGTGAGTTTGACGACGCCGGAGGCGAACATGAAGCGAAAGAGCAGCCAGCGATAGAGCCATGCGACGAGACGCGTGGGAACAATGGCGCCGCGTCTCGTCGGAAGTTTCCAGGGTGCGAGAAACACGGCCAGCAGACCGGCTTCGAGGAGCAGGGCGTCCCATTGGAAGGATAGAAAAGGGCCGCCGGCCGTGACGATGGAAAGATAGCCGATCCAGAGCAGCAGAAAAAACAGGCAGGAGACTGGAAACACCGCGGCGCCGAGAGCGAGCAACGCACCGCCGCCGCAGAGGACGTGGAGAAATATGTCGCTCTGATTGAACCAGAACAGGGTCGGGTACCGGAGCGGATGGCCCTGTTCCGCGACAAGACGAATGGTTTCGCCTACCGGCAGGATGCCCTGGGCGCCGATAAGGCCGTGCGCCTGCACCCAGAACGAGAGGAAAGCGATCAGGTAAATAACGCCCAGGGCGCGCAGGAACAGGTCGGCGGAGGTCCGATACGCGGGTCGGTGGAGGTCCTGTCCCCACAGCCACCCGGTAACCGTGGACACCATGTTCCGGTTGCGGGCGACCAGGCGGTAAACGGCCTCTGCGCCCCCGGCAAACCCGGGAAGCCGGCGATGACCCCACCACAGCAGCTTCCCGGTCGGCCCCGTGAACGCGAGCACATAGAGAGCGGCTTTGGCGCCGCTGTACACTTCGCCGTCCGGCTGGATCCACTGGACGGCGTTTTCAAATTGCTCAGACGATATCTGTGGAAATCGGTGGTCAACCTCTTGCGAAGCCGCGAACTCAACCCGATTGCCGGTGGCGGCGCGAATGCGGTCCACCCACCGTGTGCAGAAGTCGCAGTTGCCGTCGTAGACGAGCATGGGGTTACCGGATGAAACTGGCGATGAGTCCGAGAAGGCCGCCGAAGACACCGCCCCAGACCACGAGCCAGCCAAGGTGTTTGCGGATCATCTCCTGTACGATCTCCTTGACCATTTCGGGTGTGAGTTCGTCCAGCCGGCGGGTTACAATGGTGTCCGCCTTGTCCACCAGGGCTTCCACGGCGTCAGCGTTCTGCAGGCCGGACATCACGGCTTCATTGAAGGATCGTGAGAGCAGCATGTCCCGGAGTTCGTCCTTCATCTTTATCTTGAAGGGGTTTCGGAGAGGTTCCAGCGCTCTGGCGCCACCGACAATTCCGAGCATACCGCCAAACGGAGAGGCGAGCACGACGTCCACGAAACCGGCGTAGATGCGATCGTAGTCAACGGCGTCGACAACGGGGTCAGGGTTGAACGGTGCGCCTTGTTGCGGCGACTCCATGGAGAGAAAGTCCTCCACCTTTTCCGGTGTGAAGAACTGTTCCATGATGAGCTTTCGAATGCCGATCTTGAATTCTTCGAAACGCCCGGGGACCACGCCGGAGCCGTAAAGGCCAGGTACTTTTTCGAAGAGCATATGTACGGCAAGCCAATTCGTGAAAGCGCCCGACGTCGCGAACAGCCCGACGGCCATGAGCTGATCCTGATAGATCGGGCTCTGAGTGCCGACACCGATGATCCCGAGTGATATGAGGTTTGTCAGCAGACTCTTGTTCATTGCATACTCTTATTGCAGATTGACAGGATGCCGTCGACAGCACAAAGATCGTTCGTGGCTTGAACCTCTTTTGTTCAAAAACTCAAACTTACATGGATAGACAGGATAGTCAGGATTAAAACCAAAAGCAGAAGTTATGCTCACTTTTCCGGGCCAAAGTGATGAATCCTTACCTCTGTTGTGGAACGTTTGAGTCCCGGATCATTGCACTGGAGTCGCGCGCGGAAAATTAGGTGTCCACTTATGTTTTTTGACTTATTATTTAATATACATTAAATAATAAGTAACAAGCTGCCTTCCGTGACTCACGTGGCTTGTCATGACGCTGACGAATCTGGTGTGAAGGTGGGGCAGACATTCCTGTCTGCCGTTTACAAAAATCGATCCTGCCGCGAGAGTCTCTTGCGACCACTGTAATTTCCCTCAATCGACCGCGGACGTTCACTTCGGTTTTGCGCCCCCCTGTGGTTGCCGGGGATCTCTTCCACGGGTTGCCGCTCCGGATGCGCTGCCTTCCGCGTCTAGGGGTTGCTCGGTCCGGGCGCCTCGGATCGCGGCCAGGTCGAAAAAGCTTGCCGAGGTTGCGATTATGGTAGACTCGCAACCGGTTTGCCCGCCGCGTTTTGAATTACAAGGATTCCGGCACCGTCCGGATCCGCCAAAAGCATGGCAACCTGTTTGCCCGCCTTGTTGTGGATTGCCAGCCCGCCGCGGCCTTCCGACAACCCGGTAAGTATAGCAACCGGTTTGCCCGCCTTGTTGTAAATTAACAGCCCGCCGCCGCCTTCCGACAACCCGGTAAGTATAGCAACGGTTTTGCCCACCGCGTTGAAGATTTGCAGGGCACCGCCGCCGTCGTTGGTAACGGCAAGACTGGCAACCTTTTCCTCGCCGATTCTGTAGATTTCCAGGACGCCGCCGTAGCCGCTCGGTTTCCCATACAGTCCGGCGACCTTTTGCCCCGCCACGTTGAAGATTTGCAGGGCACCGCCGCCGTGTTCCGCAGCGCCAAGTGCGGCGACTTGGTTGCCCGCCTTATTGTAGAATTTCAGCCCGCCGCCGCCCTTCCCAGTCGTCAAATGCGCAGCAATTCTCCCATGTGCATCGACGATTTCGAGCACGCCGTCGCCACTCCACACGCCCGGCGTCGGCCTTTGGTCGGTAAAGTCTATTTCATCCAGCGCCGACCGCAACCGTACCACAACAACCCCCCGGCCGTTGACAATTTCAATTTGCCGCGCTTCGATCGTGTCAAACCGGGTCACGCCCGGAAACCACTTGTCCGCCGCCGCCGCCCCGATGCTGCCGACGATGATGCCCATAACCAGCCCAAACGCCGCCCATTTCAGTTTGTCCTTGCTCATCTTTCCCCCTGGAGTTATGGCAGGCTTGTAACGACTTGGAGCGTCTCGTTGCGGAGATACAGCCTGCCGCCGCCGTCCGCGTAAAGCCCGGCAACCTGATTGCCCGCCGCGTTCTGAATGACAAGTTCCCTTGCCTTCACCGTGTTAAAATCTCCATCTGGCTTTGTCCAGGCCAACAGGACGCCCGCACACAAGACCACGCCCAACAGAACGACAACCGCCCGCAACCGCCGTATCTGGCTTTCGAGTTTCTCTATCCTGTCCACGTGATCTTCCCCCTTGTTCTGAAGTGTGTTTTTACTGCACACGCGTTTGCAAGTATGCATAACGGATGTTTATACCGGTTTTGTGTCGTTTTTAGTGGGCGGCGTAGCGCACAGATGGCGGTTGAAAGTAGCGTTTATTACTAGGAGCCGCAAATGGCTGACACGAGCTCATGCCCCGCTACAACAGATTAGGAGGATGTAAACGATAGGGTGCTCTCGGTAATATATGCTCTGATTGATTGGAGGACGTTATCCAGATTCGTGCGGATCTCGTCATTTGGAATGCGTAAGACTTTCAATCCCCGCGTTTTGAGTATACCGTCTCGTTCTGCGTCATAAGCGATCTGATTCTCGTGAACCTCGCCATCGACTTCAATTACCAATCCGGCGGAATGGCAGTAGAAATTCACTATGAAGCCATCGATGATCTGTTGCCGTCGAAAGTGATAGCCATCAAGCCTATTCGCACGCAGGTGTTGCCAGAGACGTTTTTCTTCTTCTGTCATCTGATCTCGCAAGACTCGCGCCAACTTCACCTTCGCGCGCGCGACAGTCTGGCCTGTGACAATATCTCGCCTGGATTTTTTCATTGACCTCTCCCCCCGGCCCCCTCTCCTAAAGGAAAGGGGGAGGAAAGACATGCGTTGTCTTATTTGTGTTTCATATACGCTCTGACCAATGAAAGAATGCTATCCCGGCACGTTCGCAAAGCCAGCCCATCGACCCGTCACCGTTCCCCCTTCCTTCAGGAAGGGGGTTAGGGGGTAGGTCCCGAGCGTTTCAAGCTTGTCCCGTAAAAACCGCCAGGTATTGCGCGGTGGTCTTCTCCCACGTGTATTCGCGCCGGACAAAGGCCCGGGCCCGAGTTCTCGCGCGTTCCTTTTCTCCGGCCGGGAGGTCCATGTACCGGTGGATCTGTTCGACAAAAGCGGGATAGTCGTCGGGCGAAATACGGAAGCCGCCGTCACGCAGGCTTTCGCCCAGGGCATCCACGTCGAAATAGACTACGGGCAGGCCGGCATACAGGCACTCGAGCGGGGCAATGCCGAATCCTTCCGCGTCGTGGCGCAGATGGATATTGGGCATGAGAAAAAGTTGCGCCTCCTGGCGCAGCATGCCCACGGTGGAATCATCCAGCCGCCCCAGCGCAAAGACGCGGTCCGCCAGATTCAGAGATTCGACGGCGGCTCGGATACCATCCTGCATGGGTCCGCTTCCGCTGATGAAGAGGCGAATATCCTCCCTCATCAGCGGGATACCGTTTTCGATGAACTCGACCACGCCTTTCCGACGCACCTGCCGCCCGTAGTTCAGGAGAAACGGACGTTCGCCCAGACGCAGGCCGTGCGCCCGTTCAAAACGGTCTTTGAGGCGTTCGTGCTCCGTTTCAGTCGGGATGACGGCGTGAATTCCCTGATAGATAACGCGGGTCTTGTCCGCCGGCAAGCCGCTTCGGACGCCGAGCGCCGCCGTGGCGCGGCTGACCATAACGGCCCGGTCACACGCACGGGCGCCAGCTTGCATGAGGCGGCTGAAGAAAGCGCGTCGGAATGTCAATTCGGCGCCGTGGATGGTCACCGTGAACCGCGCCGGCGTGAAGGGGCGCAGAAACGGGGCCAGGGCGGCGGTGACTCCGTCCATAAAGAAAATCACATCGGGTTTTTGACGGAGAATGTGGAACACGGCGGCACAGAACGCATAGGGCATAAACCAGGCCAGGTGATAGAGCGGGTCCTTGCCGAGGGCGATCCGTGTTACGGGGCACAACCGGCCGAGCCGGTTGTGCAGTTCCGTCGCGTAGGTCTGAATGCCACCGACGGAAGGCGGATACCGGCGGGCGAGAAAAAGGATGCGTGGGCTGGGAATCATCGGCGGTCCGTGATCGACAACGCGCAGTGCCATTACATTTTATAATCGGCTGCACGCATGTGTCACAAAAGCGGGCAGAAGCGAGAAGTGAGACGTAAGAGAAAAAGGGACGGACCTGATCGCTGATCGCTTTCAGTTCCTCAATCTTAAACCCGATATTTCCATCAGAACAAGAAACAGGACGTTTTCCTTTTGCTTCTTGTCTCTTGCGTCTAGCGGAATCAAGCCTTATCCATCCATGATAACTGTGCTATTATATGCGCCTTATGCGGTTTCCTGCAAGGGATTTCAGAGGAGGTCGAGCCCGCTGGCGTCGCCAGGGTCGGGCCCTGGCCCCGCCCGTCGACACCGGAATTCACGAGGATTGAGACCCGGGTGGCGTGGTTCGCACCCGTTGGGGTTTTTTGTGCTTTGACAGCCCCGGCGCGCACCGGTATCTTGTGATCCCGCGAGCGGCTGGAAGCCTCTGAATACGTCTCTGATTCTGTGAATTTCAGGCGGTTGTTCCTGGCTTAGCAGTCCGTTGAAAAAGTTGCTCCGCAGCCCGGATGGACTTTTTCAACGGGCTGTTAGGGTAGGACGCGGCATTGGACACGCCGGTTTCAACGATTGCCGAACCCCATCACAGCGGAAAGTGGCAGGATGAATTCAGACACACAGGGACTGGGCAGAGGCGAACGAGCCACGGACTTCGTGCTGCCCCTGGCGCCGGACGGCACGCCGACCCGGTTTTATTCGAAGGCCGGCGGCATCCCCACGGTACTTATATTTTCGGGCGCCTGCGACGAACGCATGGCGAGCATTTCGGCCGCGCTGGACGGTCGGAATGTGAACATCCTGGCAGTGATGGCCTCCGAACCGGCGCAGACGCCGCGGTGGCCCCATCCGGTTTTCGTGGATGCGAAAAGCGTGGTCCGGTCCGCCTATCGGTTAGGGGATCCGGACGCATCGATTGTGTTTGTGCTGGATCCGAATCTGCGGGTGCTCGCGTCAATTGTGCTGGATGACGCCCGGAATGCCGCGCGAAAGGTGCGAAACGCGCTGGATTCAAGCCACGCTGATACGGAACCCAGGGTGGTTGACACTCAGGCGCCGGTGCTGTTGATTCCCAATGTCCTGGATCCCGAGATCTGCTATTTTCTGATGCGTGTATGGGAAGACAGAGGCAACGTGGAGACCGGCGTGGAACAGACTCGGGGTTCGGGTCGGGGAGAGCAGATCAATGTGGAACAGAAGCGCCGCAGGGACCATACTGTACGGGATGACAAACTGGTCAGGTTGCTGTCCTCCACCATCGGGCGCCGGGTGATGCCGGAGGTGCAGCGGTCGTTCGCGTACAGGGCCACGCGATTTGAAGGGTTCAAAATAGCCTGCTACGACGCCGATTCCGGAGGATTTTTTCACGCGCACCGGGACAATCTGAGCCCGTCGACCGCCCACAGGCGGTTTGCGCTAACGTTGAATCTGAACGACCAGTACACGGGCGGATACCTGCGTTTTCCGGAGTTCGGCCCCCACCTCTACAGACCCGGAGCCGGCGGCGCGGTGGTATTCTCCTGTTCGCACCTGCACGAGGTCACGGAGGTGACGTCGGGGAAGCGGTTCACCCTGCTTTCCTTCCTGTTCGGAGAAGGGGAAACGCGGTCCCCCCGACAGGCACGCTGAAAAGACGGAACCCGGCTGTGCGAATCACCAGGTGTGCACCATTTTTCCGTCGCCCGGGAACCAGATCGCATCGGTGAGCGTCGAGATTCCCACGCCGAGGGTATAGCCGATGAGCAGGCCCATAAAAAAGGGCTGGAAACTACGGTAGAGCGCAATGCCGCCGAACCGAAGCACAAGGGATTTGAAGGCCCACACGAGAAAGACGGTGAAGGCGGTGACCCTTACAGGGAACGCATAACCGACCGTGAAGCCGATAGGGTGCAGCGGCCACCACGGAAAACGCAGCCGGAGCATTCCCAGTAGAAACGTGGCCGCGGCGCCGGCGGCCAGAAAGGCGAGTTCCGTTCCGGTGAATGTGGGCGCGGCGCCGGCCCATGTGACAACGCGGTCGAACATTCGGAGGCCATATCCGCCGAAGACGTAGACGTGTCGGATGTTGGCCGCGCCGGTCGCGCTGTAACAGAGGTTGAGGGTGTAAGCGATAGAGGCGACGAAGCCGACCACGAAGGCCGCACAGAGTGCCGCGGTCATACGGAAGCGATTCCAGCGAAAGCTGTGGTGGATGCGAGCGACGTGTACCAGCGAGGGCAGGATGTATTGCCGGTGGCTCTCTACGGCATTGGCTGCAAGGGCCAAACCCACGTGATCGGCGGTCTGTATCTTCGTGCTCAGTATCGCGGCGGTCAGCATCTGGGTACGCTGTGGCGTTTCGATGTAGACCAGGCCGGTTTCGGCGACGATCTTGGACAGGCCCAGAAAGAAGATGAGCAACAGGCCAAGCTGGACCGTGACCGCGAGGATGGAGATGCCCAATGCGTGCATCCACGCCGCGGCATAGACCAGGGACACGATCAGACCGATTACGGCGGCGCGATAGGACAGCAGTTCGTCCGCATCGTCGAGTTCCGGACGCGGCCTCCAGGCGCTGCGGACGACGTTGGCAATATGGGACCGGGCCATATAGAGACCCAGGAGAACGAGCGCCACAAAGCCGCCCGCCTGTTGCAGAAGAACGCCGCCGTGGTATTCGCTGCTGACGGTGATGCCGAGACGGTTGGTCAGGCCGATCTCAAAGAGCGATAGCAGATGAAAGAGCCATACGGATAGCAACACCTCCAGGTTCGTGAGATAACCGAACGCGGCAACCACGAAGTTGAATTTGATCTGCAGCGGCGGGAAGTCGTGGCCGAAGGAGAGGGCGCTCGAATACGTGGGTCCGAGAGGAATGTAGGGGACGCGGTGAGAGAAGCGGGGGAGTACGTTCCACGCGAGAACGAAAATGCCGATCCCGAATCCGGCCCAGAAACGCCGGTTGTTGAAGAGCGGGATGGCGCCCGTCCGGGTTTCCGAGATCATCATCAGTGGCAGCCGGGCCAGGGGAAAGACGATTCGTTCGTGTTCCACCCACTGTTTGCGGAGGATCACGGCGATGCTGAGGCAGGCAAAAAAGAGCGCGAAGAGCAGTGTGAACCACCAGAACAGGGGCACCAGCCAGGCCTCCCAGGGAACGGACTGGCCTCTGGGCAGCCCTTCCCACAGGTGGGTGATGGCGTCGGTGTGGTTGCCGGGGACGGACCAGGACCGCAGGTGTTCGGTGACGTACTCACCCCATCGGTTTTCGGGCGTCGCCTTGTAATAGGGCGTGGCGAGGACGGCAACCAGGCGGCCAGCGATGTTTTTCGTCGGAAATGCGCCGCCAATGAATCCCATGCAGAGGACGAGACCGAGTTCCTGGGCGCTCAGGGACCAGCGCGGACGTACGTGTTGCAGGACCCGGTTGGAGATAAAGAGGAGCAGGAACGGCAGCCAGAGGGACATGGGCAGGTGGCCCAGGGAGACGCGGGAGGCGCGCAGGCGGTAGGTGGTGTCTGTCGCGAAGAGGCAGATGATAACGGTAAGCGCAAGGCCGATGAGGATGGACCGGCGGCTGACAGTCTGTGGCATGGAATCGGATCCGGGCTTCTGCGCGAGGTTGTGAGGATGGGTGGATGGGGCGATAGACCTCATGAAACGGCGTTTGGCTGTTGCGCGCAGGGCCAAAAGTGGCGATAATATGATGTGTATGGGCTGCCGTGTCAACGGGTGAATGGCCGGACTTTCTCACTTTCGTTGCCGTTTGCCACCATTGGACCGGCGTGGGTGCGGCCCGTCGGAGGGGGGGTGTCCGATATCGAGGAAAGCCTTCACATACGGCCGATGACGCCGCCGGATGTCGCAACAGGGATGCGGTTCAAGACACTGGCCGGCTGGAATCAGGTCGAACCGGACTGGCAGCGCTTCCTGGCGCTCTCGCCCGACGGCTGTTTTGTCGCCGACATAGGAAACGAACCCGTGGGTACGGTGGTGACCGTAACGTTCGGCGGGGTCTGCGGCTGGGTCGCGATGGTGCTGGTACCGCCGACGCGACGGCGTCAGGGAATCGGCACGGCGATGTTGAGGCACGGGATTGCCCACCTGCAGGCCAGTCGAGTGGATACGATCAAGTTGGACGCAACGCCGATGGGCCGCCAGGTCTACGTGCCGCTCGGATTCCGGGATGAGTACGGGTTGCAGCGGAGAGAAGGGGTCGGGCAGGCGTGCCGGTGGACGTCGGTGCGGGCGATGCGCGACACGGATCTGGCAGACGTGATTGCCTTCGATACGCCCTGCTATGGCGTTTGCCGTGGGGATCTTTTGAGGTTTCTGTACCGGGATTCAGGGGGCTTGTCCGGTGTCTTCCCGCAGGAGGGCAGCGCGATCGAGGGTTACGTGATGGTCAGACCCGGAAGCGGCGCTTTTCAGATCGGACCTCTGGTGGCGGCCCACGAGCGTGCGGGCAGGGCGCTGTTCTGCTGGGCGCTGGACCGGCTGGCGGGCGAACCGGTTTTCTTTGACGTTCCGCTGGTAAATCCGGACGGGACGGCGCTGGCCGAAGAATTCGGGTTTTCGATGCAGCGCGGATTTACACGGATGTACCTCGGCAGGGAACCCTACAGCGGCCGTCCAGGGCAGGTGTATGCAACGTCCGGACCTGAAAAAGGTTAAGTGCCGCTGCGGTTTGAATGAGGGTGATACGATGACACCGCGTCCATTGCTGGGGATCACAATGGGAGATGTCTCCGGCATCGGGCCGGAGGTGATTGTAAAGGCGTTGAGCCACCCCGAGGTCTATGCCTTCTGCCGGCCGCTCGTCGTCGGCGACATGGATATCCTCGCTGCAAACCTTGTGCATTCGAGGTGTCGGATCGACGTTCGAAGGGTGGACGGGCCGGAACTGGGCCAATACCGGCCCGGTCAAATTGATGTCTGGGCGCCGGTTGAAGTGGATCACGCGCAGGTTGAGACCGGGCGGATCTGCCCTGAGGCAGGTCGGGCGGCCGTGGAATGGGTGGTTCGAGCAGCGGACCTGGCGACCGAGGGCCGGATCCATGCCATTGTGACGGCGCCGCTGAATAAGGAAGCGATGAACCGGGCCGGGTTCCGGTATGCCGGTCATACGGAACTGCTGGCGGAGCGTCTTGGCGTTTCGGATGTCCGGTTGATGCTGGCGTCCGAACGCTTGAACGTGGCTCATGTCACGGGACACGTGGCGCTGGCCAAGGTCCCGGAGCGGTTGACGGAAGCGGGCGTTCTCGGCACAATCAGACTGCTGCACGGCGCGCTGACGGACATGGAACGGCCCCATCCCCGCATTGCCGTATGCGGGCTGAATCCGCATGCCGGAGAGGCGGGAATCCTGGGGAGAGAAGACATGGAATTGATCCACCCCGCAATACAGACGGCGAATGCCGAGGGAATGCGGGTTGCCGGGCCGTTGCCCGCGGATACGGTTTTTCTCAAGGCATACAATGGCGTTTTCGACGGTGTGGTGGCGATGTATCACGACCAGGGCCACGCACCCGTCAAGCTGGTGGCGTTCCACGATGCCGTGAATGTGACGCTGGGCCTGCCCATCGTCCGGGTGTCCGTGGACCACGGTACGGCGTTCGATATCGCCGGCAAGGGTGTGGCGGATGAGGCCAATATGCTCAGCACCCTGCGGCTGGGCGCACGCCTGGCTGTAAAAAGGCATGGGAAACAGGATGATGATGAATGACCCCTGAGCCCGGCGCCTTTCCGAAGCTCAGTCCATTCCGGCGACAAAATCCATGGTCACAAGATGGTCGCCCGTGTCGGTAAACACCGGTGAACGCGCCGGCGGGTTTTCTTTGAAGAATTTCGCATAGGCGTCGTTGAAGTCTGCAAATAGCGATCGGTCTTTGAGAAAGACGGTGACTTTGAGGACGTTCTCCAGTGTGGTACCCGCGTCTTCGAGAATGCCGGATACGTTGGTGAGGATACAGCGGGTCTGGGCCTTAACGTCTCCGGATTCCGGGTTTCCCGTTTCCGGATCCACGGGCGGTTGTGCTGAGATGAAAATGAGGTCGCCGTATATGATGGCCTGTGAGTAAGGGAATTTGGGGATGTTCCCCCTGGAACTGGTGAACGGTCGTTTTTTCATGGCGCGTCCTTTCCGGTAAACATGCAGTTTGTGGTCAATGAGTGCCGTAATATACGCCCGGCGTATGACGTGCGAACACATATCCTGGCAGGTAGACAACCGGTATGAAAACAACTGAATTCTCCACGTACGAGCATATCCTGGACAATCGGCACCGCAGCGTTGCCGATTTTCTGCGAAGGCACCTATCCGATGCCGACGTGTACCGCCTCGTTTCGGCGTATTTCACGATTTACGGATACGAGGCTTTGGAGTCCGAATTGTGGGGCGTAAAGAACGTCCGCTTTCTTTTTGGCAATCCTGCGTCCGTGGGCGAATTGGACCCGGGTGAGAAAGAGCCGAAATCCTTCGACCTGACGGAAGACGGACTCTCGCCACATCACGTTCTGCAGCAAAAACACCTGGCGCGGAGGTGCGAGGAATGGGTGCGGAGAAGGGGTGTGAGCGTTCGCTCCATCGGCAAGTCCAATTTTCTTCACGGGAAAATGCATCTCACCGAATCGTTCAGTGGGGGAGCGGCGGTGGTCGGGAGTTCCAACTTTACCAAAAGGGGACTTGGCTGCGACCAGGGGGCAAACGTCGAAATCAATCTCTCAACCGCCGATTCGGCTATTCGTGCCGAATTGCGTGCCTGGTTTGACGAACTCTGGACAAACAAGGAACTCACCCGAAATGTAAAAAAGGAGGTCCTCGCCGCTCTCAACAGGATCGGCAAGGACCATGCACCGGAAATTGTGTATTACAAGACGCTCTATCAGCTGTTCCAGGACGAAATAGATGCAAGGGAAGCAAGAGACCGTAGGTTTGAAGACACGCACCTGTATGATACTGCCATCTGGAATACGTTGTACAACTTCCAGAAGGACGGCGTAAAGAGCGTCATTACACGCCTGCTTAGACACAACGGTTGCATTTTGGCTGATAGCGTGGGTTTGGGTAAGACATATACAGCGCTTGCTGTTATCAAATATTTCGAGTTGAGAAATGAGCGTGTGCTGGTATTGTGCCCTAAAAAGCTGCACGATAATTGGGCTTTGTATCCGGCCTATAACGCACATGAGAACAATCCCTTCGACGATGACCGCTTCGGATACACGTTGCTCTCGCATACAGATCTGACCCGAAATGGCGGAAGATCAGGACAAATCGATCTAGCAAACTTCAGTTGGCGCAATTTTGATATGGTGGTCATAGACGAGTCCCATAATTTCAGGAATGACTCAACGTCCCGTAGAGATGAAGACGGCAATATCCGACACAGTCGCTATTCCCGTTTGCTGGACGAGGTGATAAAGGAGGGTACACAGACAAAGGTGCTAATGCTCTCGGCGACGCCCGTTAACACGTCACTAATAGACCTTCGCAATCAAATTTACTTGATGACTGAAGGACGCCAGGATGTTTTTCGCGAGAGTTTGGGGATCGGCAATATTGATGTGCTGCTGAAACAAGCCCAAAGGGAATTTAGGTCGTGGGAGAACACGACTGCGCTGACCGGCAAGAAGGACAAATCGAAGCTATTGGAACAACTAGGCGCAGATTTTTTCGGATTGCTAGGCGGAATTTCGATTGCCCGGTCCCGACGCCAGATCAAGGCATTTTACGCTGACGAAATGGATCGAATCGGCGAGTTTCCGAAACAGTTGAGACCCGAGAACCATCATCCGCGGACCGACCTGACAGGCAGACTCTCCTATCACAGTCTAGTTGAACAAATAGAATCATTCGCCCTTTCTGTCTACAGGCCTTCCAGATACGTTACAAGTGAAGAGGCAAAACGACGATTGGCGGATGAAAAACGGACTCTGAGATTCAACCAGGAGGACCGTGAGCGCTTTCTCATCGGCATGATTCGGACAAATTTTCTCAAGCGCCTGGAAAGTTCCGCCCATTCACTCTCCGAAACGCTGGGTCGGACTGTTGGGAAGATTGACGAATTGGTGGAAAAAATCGACAGTTACTTGGAAACCCGGCCCGCGGTGCCAACTCAAGCCGGTATCCTTCCGGATGATGACGAAGATGATGAGGAATTCCTAGTCAACCGAGCACGCAATCCCTTTCACCTCCGGGAACTCGACTTGCCACGCTGGAGGGATGATCTACTAAAAGATAGGGAAACACTTGCTTCGGCATGGCAGAAAGTCAGGGGGATCTCACCGGAGCGGGACGGAAAGCTGAGAAAAATCAAGGAACACATTCGAAGCAGGGCGAAGAGTCCAACGACCGACAAGGACGGCAAGGTCTGTCGCAAAATTCTGATATTCACGACCTTCAAAGATACAGCGGTATACCTCTACGAAAACTTTGGGAACTTGGTGGAAGGATTGGGGCTGAATATGGCTCTGGTCGCCGGCGACGTGACGTATACGAAGTTCGGCGCCAACAACTTCAACGCCATTCTCACCAACTTCTCGCCCCGCGCGCGTGGGCGTACTGGCACCGCCAACGGGGAAATTGACTTGCTGATTGCGACCGACTGCATCTCGGAGGGTCAGAACCTACAGGATTGCGATACCGTCCTGAACTACGATATCCACTGGAATCCAATACGAATAATTCAGCGCTTCGGGCGAATCGACAGAATCGGAAGCCGCAGCAAGGCAGTGAGGATGATCAATTACTGGCCTACAGACGATATGGAAGTCTACCTGCGCCTGCAAAGCCGTGTGCAGGCTCGCATGGCACTCGCGGACGCGGCCGCAAGCGGGACCGATGATCCCTTGGACGAAGAAACATATGGCGGGGTCCAGAGAGAACTGAATTTTCGCGATAGGCAACTTCAGCAACTTCGCGAGGAAGTCCTCGATCTGGACGAAGTCACGGATGGCGTCGTAATAAGTGATTTTACGCTGGATTATTTCTTCGCTCAGTTATTGCGCTATCTCGAAAAAAATAAGGCGGAATTGGAAGCAACGCCCAATGGTGCGTATGCAGTAACCCACGGTGGAGCCAATCCCGCAGCGCCAGGAGTAGTATTTTTCCTTCGGCGACGTGACGTGTCACAAGACAGACGGGAAAAAATGGCGAGTCCGATTCATCCATATTACCTAGCGTACATCCGCAACACCGGAGAAATTCGGTACGGTTGCGCAAACGCGCGACAGGTGCTCGAGTTGTTTGAGTCGGTGGCCATAGGAGAGACCGAGCCCATTCAAGGATTGTGTGATCAGTTTGACCGTGAGACCCAAAATGGCCGCGACATGGCGCGTTTCGATAAATTGCTGAACGCGATGATTGCCCATGTTTGCAGAGCGAATAAGTCGACGCAAATTCGGCAACTGGGTATTCAGGGTAGACGGGATGCCAGGCTTCCAGTTCAATCCGCGAACCTTGGCAACAGCGATTTTGAGTTGGTAACCTGGCTTGTTATCTTTGAACGTGTAAGCTGACAACGTGATAATTTGGACGGGACAATCACAATGGCAAGTCTTACCGAAGCGGATCTCGTACGTATCATCGCGGCCGGCGAATCTGATCGCGTCGAGTTCAAGGAGACTTTGTCTGGGGACGCTACAACCAGGATCAGGGAGGCCATTTGCGCTTTTGCCAATGACTTGCCCGGCTACGAACGTCCGAGCCTTGTTTTCGTGGGCGTGAAAGACGACAGGACGATTTACGATTTCCGTGTAACGGATCGGGTGCTCCAGGTGTTGGCTGATATGAAAACCGACGGCAACATTGTGCCTCCGCCCTCGATGACGGTGGAGAAGTGCAGGCTGAAGGGAAAGGAATTGGCGCTGATTACAGTGCAGCCCTCCAATTCGCCGCCGGTTCGATACAAAGGGGCTATCCACATCCGAACGGGCACCCGCCGTGGGACGGCTACGGCACAGGATGAAAGGATTCTCAACGAGAAGCGGCGATACGGGGATCGCCCTTTCGATCTCCAGCCAATCCCGACAGCTGGCTTATCCGACCTTAATCTGACCCAATTTGAGAACGAATACTTAACCGCAGCGTTTCCGGATGAGGTACTGGCAGCAAACGATCGCAGCTTGTATGAGCAACTCGCTGCGACAAAAATAATTGTCGCCGCCGACCAGCCTACGGCGACTGTGTTGGGGATCCTCGCCATTGGGAAGAACCCGCAGGATTTCCTGCCAGGCGCTTATGTGCAATTCCTCAGAATCAATGGCAACGAATACGCAGATGAGATAATCGATGTCAAAGAGATACGCGGTGCCATTCCCGATCTTCTTCACCGTCTCGAAGAAAAACTGACGGCCCATAATCGAATCGCTGTGGATATCACAACGAGCTACATTGAACAACGAACCGAGCTGTACCCCGTGGAAGCGTTAAACCAGATCACCCGTAACGCAGTGATGCACAGGGCTTACGAGGCAACCAATGCGCCCGTTCATGTCTATTGGTTCAATGACCGGATTGAGGTTTTGAGCCCCGGCGGCGCATTTGGGGCGGTGACAATCGAGAATTTTGGGGAACCGGGATTGGTCGATTACCGCAACCCCAACTTGGCGGAATCCATGAAAATACTGGGATATGTCCAGCGTTTTGGCGTAGGAATACCAATAGCCAAACGGCAGTTGGCGGCCGCGGGACATCCGGAACCTGAATTCGATATTTCGGACAGTTTCGTGTCGGTAACGGTAAAGGCCAGGCAAAACCTGGGGGGAGCAGAATAGTGACCGTTCCCGTTTTGACTTTCTTCAACAACAAGGGCGGTGTCGGCAAAACTTCCCTTGTCTATCATCTGGCGTGGATGTTGTCCGACATCGGCTATCGGGTGTTGGCCTGCGATCTGGACCCGCAGGCGAACCTCACTGCTGCATTTCTGAATGAAGAGCAGTTGGAAAAGCTGTGGGACGAAGACAACGATGCCTCCGGGCGGACCATCCTGCAGTGCGTCCGGCCTCTGACAATGGTCGGAGACATCAAAAACCCATCGCTTGCGGAAATTGTGCCTGCGCTGAACCTGATACCGGGAGACCTGGCCCTGGCCGGATTTGAAGACACGCTGTCCGCAGAATGGCCCAACGCATTGGGTTCCGGCGAACTCTACCGCCCTTTTCGTATTCTGACTGCTTTCTCTACCGTCATGCAGCGTGGTGCAATGCAAATGAACGCCTCGGTCATTCTTGCAGACGTTGGCCCCAATCTTGGTGCGATTAATCGCTCCGCAATGATTGCAACCGACCGAATTATCGTTCCCCTGGGCGCCGACTTGTTTTCACTCCAGGGCTTGCGCAACCTCGGTCCTACGTTGAATCGGTGGCGGCAAGACTGGAAGCAGCGAAGGGACAACTGGATGCAGCCGGAATTTCAACTGCCTGACGGGGAGATGCGACCCGTCGGGTACGTGGTGCAGCAGCACGGCGTACGCCTGAGCCGTCCCGTAAAGGCGTACGACAAGTGGGTTAATCGAATGCCGGAAGAGTATGCCCGCAACCTGCGCGACGACAACGAAGGACCTTACCCCGCGACACCTGCACAGGATGAAGAACACGCCCTCGCCACCGTCAAGCACTACCGGAGCCTGGTGCCCATGGCTCAGGAAGCGCGGAAGCCCATTTTTCACCTCACCACGGCCGACGGAGCAATTGGCAGCCATGCCGCCGCTGCAAACGACGCCCGCCGCGATTTCAGGAATTTAGCGAAGAAGATCGTACAAAGAATCGACCTCGGGGACGTGTGACCTGCGGCCTAGACGATCAATACAAGAAACGAGGCAACATGGTCAGAGAAAAAGTGGCGAAGCGCACTGACGATCTGCTGGAAGCCCTACAATCTGTTTTGGCTGCGATACCTGCCAGCGAATTTCCGGAGGCGACCAAAGACATCCTAGCCTGAATAATTCACAAAAAAGGTAGTTTCCATACCCAAGTCATTGTATTATATTATGGTTACGCAAATAACCTAATAACAATGAAACAGGAGGAAACTACCGTGGGAGTTCAAGATAAACATCACAGGTTGTCTTTCGCAAGTCTTTCTGGTAGGCAGGTAGAAGCCACGTTCGACGGGGGCGTGCTGACGACCGACGTCGGGGTGATGCTGCTTCGTGAGGTCGAGGCCAATGTCGGCATTTTGCATCGGATGGTTGCGGCGCTCACCGATCATCGACATCAAAGTTACGTACATCATTCGATGATGGACCTGATCAAACAACGTGTCTTTCAGATGGCCTGTGGGTATGAGGATGCGAATGATTGCAAGACGTTACGCGAGGACCCCGGCTTCAAGGCGGCCTGTGATCGGTTGCCGTTGTCTGGCGCGGACCTGGCCAGTCAGCCCACGATGAGTCGGTTCGAGAACCGCATCAGCAGAACCGATTTGTATCGGATCGCCAAGGCCTTTGCGGATGTGTTTGTCGCCTCGTATGAGGAACCGCCGGAAGCCATTCTGTTGGACATCGATGACACCGAAGACAAGGTGCATGGGTCTCAACAGTTGTCGTTGTTCAATGCGTATTTCAATGGCTATTGCTACCAGCCCCTGCATATCTATGAAGGCCAAACCGGCAAGTTGATCACGACGGTCTTGCGTCCTGGCAGGCGGCCTGCGGGTAAAGAGATCGTCACCATCCTCAAACGGGTGATCGCCTACCTGCGTAAAGCCTGGCCCGACGTGGAGATCCTGTTACGTGGCGATGCGCATTTTTCGTGTCCGGAAGTGCACGTGTTGTGTGAGGAAGAAGATGTGTATTTTGTCCTCGGACAGAACGGCAACGCCAAACTCCTGCGGAAGGCACAGTCCTTGATAGACCAGGCCAAAACGCGGTATGCCGATTCCGGAGAAACCGTGCGCCTTTATCGCTGTTGGGCCTATCAGGCCGGCACCTGGGCGTGTCCACAACGCATCGTCTGCAAGGCGGAAGTGACACCGCAAGGTGTCAATATCCGATTCGTGGTCACCAACCTGAAGCGCGCCCAACCGTCATTCATCTACAAAACCGCCTATTGCACACGCGGCAGGATGGAAAACTTCATCAAAAATCACAAGACCTTTCTCCATTCCGATCGCACCTCTTGTCACACCTTCCAGGCCAATCACTTCCGTCTCTTTCTCCACAGCGCCGCCTATGTCCTGATGCACAGCCTGGCTGCAATCGGATTGCGCGGCACGAAGTGGACCAACGCACAGTTCAATACCCTGCAAAATCGTCTCTTGAAAGTCGCCGGGCGCGTTTGTGAGTTGAAAACTAAAATCAAGTTCCATCTGCCAACGGCGTTTCCACTCAAACACCTTTATGGCAAGATCCTCTATAATCTGGCAACGGGTGTTCCATAACCCATCGACGTGCTGACCCCGCCTTCACATTTGCATCGACCACCACCAAAGGTCATGGAGAAGTCTGTGCGCTTGACACGGGCATCGAGGTCAACCTGACGTCACGAGGCAAAGCAGGCGCCGCCCAAACGGCTTGAACACGCCAAATCCGTCACAGCCCATGCGCTTTCGTTTCTTGTCTCACTCGGAAGCTCTTTCTGCTTCCTTAAAATGCTCTATCTGACGATTCATGAATTAATCGGGCTAGAGGTCCTGGGATATCAAAGCGGGCGCACTCAGGAACTTTCGGGAAGCGTGGATGAGTTTATTCGCGAATTTCCCGTTCCAAACGAAAACACGAAGTCAGAACTGGAATTCCGCGAGCAGACGCAATCCGTGAAGGTGATATTCCAGGTTACAAGCGACGAAATCGCGGCCAGTAGCCAGCCGACGTTTGGTTTTAATGCCACTGCGTTCGACAAGGGGCGTCAGCAGAGTTTTGTCTTCTTCGCAGTAGAACTGAACGGCAAGGGTTACCCTCGCGGCCAGTATGCACAGTTCACACGCGAGATCAACAAGCGTCTGATCCAACCTACGGTCGTTCTATTCAAAACCACGGGCAACTTGCTAACCGTGGGCTTCGTTCACCGTCGCGAGCACAAGCGCGATCCGGAGCGCGATGTACTGGGCAAAGTGTCGCTGATACGGGAAGTTGACCCGGAAAATCCGCACCGCGCCCATTTGGACATATTGGCTGAACTGTCGCTGGCCGAGTGCGCTAGATGGATGGATCTCCACAGCAAGCCACACAATTTCGACGGCCTGCTGGCCGCCTGGCTGGACAAACTGGACACCGAGGAACTCAACCGACGGTTCTACGGGGAACTCTTCGAATGGTTCAAGAGGGCTGCTGAGGATGCGAAATTCCCCTCGACCGTGTCTGCGGAACAACAGGTAATCCGTTTGATAACACGAATCCTGTTCGTCTGGTTCATCAAGGAAAAGGGATTGGTCCGGGAGGAATGGTACGTAAAGGCCGAAATGGAAGAGTTGCTGAGCAACTTCGGCGGCTCGGACTACTACCGCGCTGTCTTGCAGAATCTCTTTTTCGCTACCCTCAACACCGAGATGGGAGCACGCGGATTCAGTACCCGAAGGGAGCCCAACCACAGGGTCTTTTCACGTTATCGCTACAAATCACTCATTCGCGATTTGGACCGATTTGAAGGCTTGATGAAGCAGACGCCGTTCATCAACGGTGGGCTGTTTGACTGCCTCGACGACGAAGAGTCGAGAAGCGCGGGTGGCAAACGCATCGACATGTTCAGCGACCCCGACCCAAGTGAGGGGCCCCGCGCCGCAGAAGCGCGTCGTGACGCATGGCGGCAATTGAACGTCCCTGACGCGCTGTTCTTCGATGATGAATATGGACTGTTTCCTCTACTCAATCACTACAAGTTCACGGTCGAGGAAAACACGCCTGTCGAGCAAGAAGTCGCATTGGATCCTGAACTGCTGGGCAAGGTTTTTGAAAACCTGCTGGCTGCCTACAACCCTGAAACTCGTGACACAGTACGAAAGCAAACCGGCTCATATTACACGCCGCGTGTCGTCGTTGACTATATGGTGGATGAGGCGCTGGTGGCAACTCTGAAGCAGAAGTGTCTGCCCAAGAATGGGATCGCCGATGACTTTGATACCAGTTTGCGCTGGTTGCTAGATTACGCGGACGAATTCAATGACGTCGATGTCTTGTTTGATAAACCCGAGAAGGAAAGCATCATTCGGGCGATTGCCAATCTCAAGGTGCTTGATCCTGCGGTTGGTTCCGGCGCGTTTCCAATGGGCATCTTGCACAAGCTTATCCTTGCGTTACAGCGGCTTGACCCGGACAATGAGCACTGGCAAGCCCTACAAAAGGAACGCGCCAGAGCGAGAGTGGACGCAGCGTTTGAAACACGAAACCAGCGGGAACGCAACGCCGAGATGTTGGAAATCAGCGAAACCTTCCAGCGATATTCAGGGGACTTCGGACGCAAACTCTACCTCATACAAAACAGTATTTTCGGCGTGGATATTCAGCCCGTAGCCTGCCAGATCGCAAGATTGCGCTTCTTCATCTCCTTGGCCATTGAACAGGAATCGGACGAGACAGCGGAGAATTTGGGCATTAAACCCTTGCCGAATCTGGAGACACGTTTTGTTGTGGCGAACACGCTCATCGGTCTCGAGGGTGAGCGAATGTTGAAAAACAGGAGAGCGCAGGATTTGGAACGTGAACTGAATGAAAACCGCGAACAGCATTTTCACGCCTCTACACGGCAGCGAAAACTTGAATGTAAGGAAAAGGATAGAATCCTGCGGACACAATTGGCAACGGAGCTGCGAAATCTTGGACTTCCTACTGATGCAGCCCTCAATATTGCGCAATGGGATCCTTATGACCAGAATACCGTTGCGCATTGGTTCGATGCCGAGTATATGTTTGGAAAAACGGGTGGTTTTGACGTCGTAATTGGAAACCCTCCTTATGTTAGTCACGACAAAATCTCAAAACATCAGAAATCCATTGTTAGGAATAGTTATCTATCGTACCAGCCATTTGCCGACTTGTACTGCTACTTCATTGAGAAGGCACTGAGGTTGCAAAACAATGCAGGCGTATTGAGCTTTATTACTTCCAATTCGTATTTGAGGGCAGAATACGGAGCCCCCATCCGCGAATTGCTGAGCAAGAGAAATGCCTTACTTAGAGTATTAAGTATTGAAGACTCACAGGTTTTCGCGAGCGCGATTGTAAATGTAGCGATAATCGTCTCTTGTAATTCATCCCAGATGTATGATGAGCTTTGCGTTGTTGTTAACTCACCACTCACAAAAGGAATTCCAATTGAAGACTTTGTCGAAAGCAACGGTTTTGATTATCCCCAAGCGTATTTGGATGCCAATCCTTGGACCCTCACAAGGCCAGAGCTAATTGTGCTTCAAAGAAAACTTGCGTCCACCGGAAAGACCCTCGAACAGCTCAGGACGAAAATCAGACTTGGTATTGCTACGGGTAGCAATGAAGCATTTATAATAGATGAAGAAAAGAAACGCGAACTCTGCGAGAAGAATCCAGTTAACACTGCCATAATAAAGCCGATTCTTAGAGGTCGGGATATTCATCGCTACAGCTACATTTCATCGGGACAGCATATACTGCTGGCTAGGAATGGTGTGAATGTAAGGAGGGATTATCCCGAAATATACTCGCATTTCGAGTCGTTTGGAGGCAAGTTTAGAAGTCGCGGTGCAAGGGGGAAACACTGGACAAACTTGCGTGCATGCTCATTTTATGACGATTTCAAGAAAGAAAAGATCGTATGGATTGAACTAACAGACTTGGGTCGATTCGCGCTTTGCAATGAGGAGATATACCTTCTGAACTCGGCGTATTTTTTGATCCCACCATCAGGTATAGATTCGAAATTCCTTCTTGGAGTTCTAAATTCAAGCACAATTCGGTTTTACCTATACGTTACAGCAGAAACAAGTGGGATGGGAACAAGCCGTTGGATCAATAACTATGTGAAGCAGTTTCCGATACCAATAGTATCACGTGAAAATCAGTTCCAAATTACGAACATCGTTGACAATATCCTCGACGCCAAACGTGTCAACACCGGTGCTGACACCAGCGAGCAGGAAGTGCAGATAGATCGCTTGGTCTATGCACTGTACGGGCTGACGGCTGAAGAGATCGCCGCGGTGGAAACTATTTTAAGGGCGAACGAGACCGATTAACAGGATTATACAGATTCAGTCTTCGCCACACGCAATGTTGCGTACGCCCGTCACGCTGTTGATAATTCTGATGCTCACAATTGCGTGCGGAGAGTTCTCGCTCGGAAAGAGCAATTGCTTCGACGGCAAACAGTCCAAGATACAATGGCCA
The DNA here is from genome assembly GCA_965237675.1 of Candidatus Latescibacterota bacterium. Classification (GTDB taxonomy): domain Bacteria; phylum Latescibacterota; class UBA2968; order UBA2968; genus JAAXHE01. The sequence continues at coordinate 4,493,777 of OZ250150.1, read as the reverse complement.
AATGTGAAGAAATCGTCTCTCGGGAGGAATCAAGAAGTCCTTTGCACGATGGCAGGAAACAAACCGACCGACGGTAACCAACAAGCCTGCGTTCGTGCAGAGATTGCCGGTGGATTCGTGTGGGCTTATATTCTAAACTCTCGCAAATAGACGATTAGCCTCACAGCACATCTCGCCATATAGCGAACCCACCTAATAGCTGATCGCCTTCCAAAGGTAGTAAAAGAAACCCGCGTCCGTTGCTTGCCGCCCAACAAAAAGTGAGGGACAAGGGCTTGTACCTGGGCCACAGGGTCTGACTCAGCAGCAAGGGCTAGGGCCGCAATGGAGTAAGTGAAATCCCGTTCTGAGGTGCTACTTAGCCGAGCGATCGTCACTTAGGGCGCCTCCATTGCGATTTGCATCAAGCTCTCTTAACCAAACCGAAACAAAAACCAAATAGGGTCGCGATATGGACCATACCCACATCGTTCATTCCAGTGATCTTGAACGATATGCCGATACTATAGAAAGCCAAGACGTAGTTCCAGAGTTGCTTTACTTACTTGTAAGACAGTCTACAAACGCCTCGGTGTGTCGAATTCCCTATGGAGACGACGTTAATCAACCAGGTTGGGACGGGATCGTTGAAGCTGAAGCAGCGTTTCTCGAATTTGTTCCGGAAGGTAGATCGTACTGGGAAATCGGCACTGGGGCAAACCCACAGAATAAAGCTACAGCTGACTTGAAGAAGAGGACGGACACTCTCTCGGAAACTGATCGGGCCGAGGCATCGTTCATTTTTGTGACTCCCCGTTCCGCCGGTGCCGGTGGATGGGATGAGCCGAAGCAAGCAAAGTGGCTGGAAACCAAAAGAGGTAAGGGCTGGAAAGATATCCGAATTATTGACGGTGTTAAACTCGCCGACTGGTTGCGGGAGTTTCCAGCTATAGGTCGGTGGATGGCAAAAAAAATCGGTTTGTTGTGCAGCTTAGGCGGGCTTTCGACTCCGCGAGAGCATTGGGATATCATCGCTACTCCAACAGTACCGTCCGACCCTCCACTTCCAGCAAAGCTATTCACTGAAGGACGTAGTAATGCCTGCGATGCTCTACAGGCGCTGTTCGAAGGTAATTCGAAAAGGCTGCTTCTGTTTGCAGAAAGCCCAAACGATGTCGCCGACTTTGTCGCAGCCTATATCGAGACACTTGATGAGGAGACCGCGCAAAACTACGCTCACCGATGCTTGATTGTTTCCGAAGAGGATGCTTGGCGTTCGGTCGTGCACACACGTAGATCACACGTTTTTGTCGCTGATGTCAAGCTCGGTTTGGAGACGGAGGAGCGAGCTGATCTCCAAACAATCGCCACGCAGAGAGAACATGCGGTGGTCGTTCCTCTTTTTGGTGCGTGGGCAGCGGAAAGTCACGAAATAGTCAAATTACGAAGTCCGTCCCAACACCGTATAGAGACAATCCTAAAAGAGGCAGGTTTCACAGAGGTTCGTTCTAAAGAGTTAGCCGGAATTGGAGGGGATCGAATTTCCGCAATACGCAGGAACTTGCAGGGACTTGGAACGCTGCCGCCTTATGCAACCTGGGAGAATGCGAGGCGCATTGCACAAGCAGGGCTTGTCGGTAAATGGGACGGTAACAGCCCGTCAGACCAGGCTGCTTTGGAGAGGTTGTTGGGAAAAGGATATGGGGAGTGGATCGAGACAGTCAGACCTGACGCGCTTCGCTCGGACTCTCCCCTAACTCAACTCGATGAAAGATGGCGATTTGTCGCACGGGGTGAAGCGTGGAGCGCGTTGGGCAATAGAATAACGGATGAGGATCTAGATCGGCTCCAAGAGGCAGCCATTTCAGTTCTTGGAGAAAGAGATCCAAAGTTTGACTTGCCGAAAGAGGAACGATTCGCGGCAAGCATTCACGGTAAGCAACTTAGACATTCCCGTTTTCTTCGTGAAGGTTTGGCAGAAACACTCGCTCTAATCGGAAGTCGCCCGAAAACACTTTCCTCATGTTCTCTTAACAAACCGGAATTTACGGCAGTTCTCACAGTCCGAGGACTTTTGGATAATGCGAACTGGGACCGGTGGGCGAGTTTGGATTCGTTGTTGCCGCTCCTTGCCGAAGCGGCTCCCGGCGAGTTTCTCGATGCGGTTGAGTCGGCGTTAGAAGACTTGGGCCAATCGCCATTTCACGAGCTTTTCGCTCAGGAGGATAGTGGAGGAGTTGGAGGTTGGAACTACATGAGCGGCCTATTGTGGGCACTGGAAACTCTTGCGTGGAATCCAGATTTCCTCTCCCGCGTAGCTGTGATTCTATCAGACCTTGCCTCGATTGATCCCGGAGGAAACTGGGCAAACCGTCCATCGAACTCCCTCGTAGACATCTTCTTACCATGGCATGTGCAAACATGTGCCTCGGTTGAAAAGCGGAAAGCGGCTGTTCAAACCGTACTCCGAGAACAGCCGAAAGTAGGTTGGGAGTTAATTCTAAGTCTATTGCCGCACGATCACGGCTCTACCAGCGGGTGCCACCGACCAACTTGGCGGAATTACATTCCGAGAGATTGGAATGACAGTGTCTTGAATTCAGAATATTGGAAACAGATAACGATTTACACAGAGTTGGCAGTTGTACTCGCAAAGACAAGCACTGAGAAACTTGAGGAGTTGATTAAGCGTCTGTCCGATTTGCCCAGGAAAGCGCAAGCGAACGTTCTGGAACATTTGGCTTCGGACGAGGTCCTGGCTTTGCCTCAGGCTGAGCGCCTTGAGCTCTGGGAGAGGTTGAGAGATACAGTCTGCCAACACCGAAAATTCGCAGACGCTAAGTGGGCAATGCCCGAAGATAGAGTCGCTAAGATTGAGATTGTGGCAAACTCCTTGGCTCCCGAGAGCCCAGATCTGAAAAATCGTTACCTTTTCAGTGGTCGAGGTTTAGAATATTTCGATGAGAAGGGTAATTACGAAGAACAGCAAAAGCTCCTTGACAAGGCTCGTCAGAATGCTGTGCAGGCGATTCTTGACACAGGAGGTGTGCGTGCTGTTTTAACTTTCGCTCAGAATGTTGCCTTACCTTATGAAGTTGGATATGCTCTGGGTAGTATCGGAAGTGAAGAAATCGAGGCAGTGATTCTTCCTTCACTGCTTAATGCTGAAGACGAAATCGAGAAACGGTTTGTATCCGGGTTCGTCTTTGGGCGATTCTGGAGATTGAGTTGGGCTTGGGTTGATCAGGTGCTCAGGTACGATTGGGATCACATTCAGAAAAGCGCATTCCTGATTCTGCTTCCGTTCAATGAGGGCGTTTGGAGTCGAGTAAGAGACCACCTCGGAGATGAGAATGAAAGGCTCTATTGGATGAAGGTTGGCGTAAACCCGTTTGGGCCAGATCGAGACCTGGATTTAGCCATTGAGAAACTGATCGAATTTGGGCGTGCTCCGGAAGCTGTCCTCTGTGTCTACCGCACGATACAAGACGAAACGAGGTTTAAGGAAGACCTTGCGGTTCGAGCACTTCTTGGTGTACTGGAGACGCCCGACGTGGCGAATCGACTGGATCCCAATAGGACCGTCGACGTAATTAAACGATTACAGAATTCTTCTAACGTCGAATCGGACGCTCTATTTAAGATTGAATGGAACTTACTTCCGTTGCTTGACCGGTTCTCGTCAGGATCACCAGTTACACTTGAAAGACGGCTCGCCTCAGATCCTGCGTTTTTCGCTGAAGTCGTCGCACTCATTTTTCCTTCAATAAATGAGGACGAAAACATTTCAGGAATCAGTGAAGAAAGAAAAAACCTCGCCCAGAATGCCTACAGGCTCTTAGCCGAATGGGAAATCTGTCCGGGCAAACTACCCGATGACTCCTTTGATGCAGTTATTTTTAGGATATGGTTAGAGGAGGCGATTCGAATTACGGAAACGACTGGCCACCGTCAAGTTGCGCAGATACAAATCGGCCATGTATTGACACACGCGCCACCTGACCCTGATGGCTTGTGGATACATGATGCGGTCGCGTCCGCCTTGAACGCACGAAATGCGGCAGATATGCGATCCGGATTTACAACTGAGATCGTAAATCAGCGAGGTGCCTATTGGTTTACCGCCGGCAAAGAGGAGCGAGAGTTGGCGCAGTTGAACCGAGAAAAGGCAGAAGCCCTCGAGGAGAGAGGTTATTCACGATTTGCGACTGCATTGCGCAAGATAGCGGAGACATATGAGCAGCAGGCGGATCAAGAATTGAGAAGAAGCGGATCCGAAGAACGGTAATTCTGTGCGTGATTGACATTGGTAAAGACAACTCAAGGCGTGTAAACGGGGATTCGGCAGCCCACGACGGTTGCCTCGTCTAACGCGGAGGTGCCTGAAGGGGAGGCGGGTCGGACGTTGTAATCTACTCCGGAACGTAGGAGGAAAGCCAACAATCGAGGTATATCATGAAAATAGAGTTGGAGAATTTGGGCGTACTCAAAAAGGCGGAATTCGAACTGGGCGAGTTGACGCTGATTTGTGGCAGCAACAATACGGGAAAGACCTACGCGACGTATGCCCTATTCGGCTTTTTGTGGCGTTGGGAACGCCTACTCCACGCTACGGTTAACAGCAGTACCGTTCAGGAGCTACTTAGGGACGGCGTAACGCGGCTGAATGTCGAGTCCTATGCAAAGGAAGCGAAACACATTCTTGAACAGGGATGCATAGAATACACGAGCCGTCTTCCGAAAATCTTTGCTTCGAAACCCGGCCGTTTTAAAGACACTAAATTTCAGGTGTCCATAGAAACGGAGACGATATCTTCAATAAAGAGTCGTACGTATAAGCGAACAATAAGATCTGCCGAAGACGATCTTCTTTTATTGTCAAAGGCTGAAGGGGAAAACGACATAGTCATTTCTCTTTTGATGGAGAAGCGGAGGAGCGCGTTGCCCGAGAGTATGATTGAGGAAGTAATATCAGACGGGATTGTAGAATTACTCTTCGACCGGTTTTTCCCCCAGACATTTATCGCTAGCACGGAGCGTACAGGCGCGGCAATTTTTCGCAAGGAACTGAATTTTGCACGTAACCGTTTGCTGAAAGAGATGATTCGGTCGGATCAAAAGGTCAATCCATTAGAACTGTTATTCAAGTCGTACCAGGACTATCCATTGCCGGTGGAAGTCAATGTCGATTTTATTCGACAACTTGAAGACGTCGCCAAAGAGGACAGCTTTCTTGCCAAGAAACATCCGCAAATCTTGGAAGATTTCGCCGACATCATCGGAGGCGAATACGTCGCGGGGAGTGATGACACGATTTATTTCAGGCCGGCACGCAAACAAATCAAGCTGACAATGGACGAGAGTTCCAGTGCGGTACGATCCCTATTGGACATTGGTTTTTATTTGCGCCATGTTGCCAAACCGGGTGATTTGTTGATGGTGGATGAGCCGGAATTGAACCTGCATCCGGAGAATCAGCGGCGCATCGCTCGGATCTTTGCTCGGCTGGTGAATATGGGTATCCGAGTTTTCGTGACGACGCACAGCGACTATATCGTGAAAGAACTCAATACCCTGATTATGTTGAATCAGGACAAGCCGTATCTGAAGGAAATCGCACACCGCGAAGGCTACAAGAGCGAAGAGTTGTTGTCTGCTGATAAGATCAGGGTTTACATAGCCGAAAAAGCGTTAATGATGTTAGGGAATAACACCAGAAGAAGTCGACGACCCACGCTCGTGCCTGCGGCGATTGACCCGGAATTGGGCATCGGGGCAGGTAGTTTCGACGATACCATTAGTAAAATGAACGAGATTCAAGAAGCCATTGTGTGGGGTGGAGATGAATGATTTGCGACATTGATATTTTGCGAGATTTGATCCGGAATGAGACAATGGCCTCGGTCGAGTATCAATATGGAAAAGAGGTTATCGTTCTTCAGGAACCTGGCAACCGACACCAACCGGCATATTCCCTAAAGATTTGCAACTTGCCGGACGAAATTTTCGCATTCAAAGCTGATGCTTTTCCGCCTCCAGATGGGATTTTCAGAGACACCAAGGGAGAATGCAAACGGGCCGATTATGTGCTTATCGCTAGTGACAAGAATGTAAACTGGATTGTATATATAGAGATGAAACGCGGAAATACAGGTTTGGTCAGTGAAATCGAGAATCAACTGAGAGGGGCACAGTGCGTTGTTGCCTACTGCCGCGCCATCGGTCAAGAATTCTGGCAAGAGTCGAGATTCCTAGAAAAAAAGAACTATCAGCAACGTTTCGTCAGCGTCAAAAATATCGGAATCAACAAAAAAGAAACACGAAATTCACCGAAATCCGGTTCCAACGACAGTCCGGAACGTATGCTGAAGATCAACGCTCCGGCCAAAGGCGTCCTGCAATTCAAGAGTCTCGTTGGATCGCGTCGTCGTTGAACTGAAAGCGATCATTGCACAGGCGGCTGTTCACCTTTAGATCCTGATCCTGACGATTGCACGGACAACGGCTACAAAAACCGGCCGCCCGCACCGGTCACAGCGAAACGGAATCTACGATTGAGGCTATCCGGGAGTATCCGGACGCCTTGCGGATTTGAATTTGCATTGTTATATTTATCACAATGGATTCAAAAAAACAATGAAAAGGAGATGGAAGGTGATTAAGTCAACTCTAACCGATAAATGGCAAACCACCATCCCGGCCGAAGTCCGCAAGGCACTCCACCTCAAGCCTCGGCAGCAGCTCATCTATGAGTTGGCTGACGGCGCCGTTTTGGTGAAGCCCCAGCCCGAAACGCTCAAGGACTTATATGGCTGTCTTGCAGATGGCAAGCCCTCTGCGTCCAAATCCGAGGAACGAGAAGCCGCGCGCCAGGAAAGAGCGGCCAGATACGAATGATCAAGTATCTTTTAGACGCCAACGTCCTCCTCCGTTTTCTGCGCGGAGACGATGCTCAGCACTCCCCGGCCGCTCGGGCACTGTTTTCGGACGCTTGCGATGGAAAATGTGTGCTGATATTAACCGAAGTGACTGTTGCAGAAGCGGTGTGGGTGCTCAATTCCTTCTACAAAACCGAGCGCGAACAGATTGCCGAAGGGCTGCGTAAGGTCATCATCAGTGCCGGCATACGCTGTATGAAGCGAGATGAAATGCTCGATGCTTTGTATCGATTTGAGACGACCAAGTGCGACTTTCTGGATTGCTACCTGGCTGCCTTGGCTGCGGCATCCGGCGACCATGTGGCGACATTTGACAAGGACTTTGACCGATTTGAGGACGTAAAACGCTGGCAGTTCAAGCGGCGCTCACCATAAATGCTCATCAATGTACTCGCCGCCATCCGCGCCCAGTCGGGCGAATTCCGCCTGAGCGACCTGGAACGCGACTGCCCCGGCGTTGGCCGCGAGTGGATTCGCACCCTCCTGGCGAAGCTAAAGAATTCCGGCGATGTGGCTTGCAGCGGGCGAGGGCCGGGTGCGCGCTGGCGTTTTATCGGGAATAAGGGTAGTAATGGGGGGTAGTTTTTTGAAAATCAGACCTGAACTCGTTCCCCGGGCCGAGAGGGACAACCTGGAGGTCATCCAGCTTACGGATGAGTCGATTCCGTCGTCGCACATTTACATGGAAGCGCAGATTTTCACGCCCGATTCGCGGCGACTGGTTCTCCACCGCTCCGCGCATCCGCATGGCTCCGACCCCGTGGACCCTGAACACAGGTATCTCATTTGCGACGTGGAAGATCACTGCCGTATGGCGCCCCTCACGACCGAACTGGGAACGACCGCGCCCTCCATCTCACCCGACGGCGACTGGCTCTACTACTTCGTCGATGAAACGGACCCCGCGCACCCGGGGCCGCTCACGCTCAAACGGGTGAGACTGGACGGGTCGGACCGCGAGGTGATCTATGTCCTGGATCACGCCGTCCCGGGCACGGATTTCCGGCTCAGCCGTCCGTATCCGCTCTCGACCATTTCATCCGACGGCAGGCGAATCGCCATATCCGGATTCCTGGGCGACGGCCAAACCGAAGGCGCGCCGTGGGGCCTGCTTGTCTTCGAGATCGACGAGCCATCCGTACGGTTGGTCTTTCACGGCCCGACCTGGTGCAATATCCACCCCCAGTACACGCGGCAGACCGAGCCGGACGCCTCCCGCGACATCATGATTCAGGAGAACCACGGAAACGTCACGTCCCCCGATGGCAGGCTGGAAAAACTCGTCAGCGGACGGGGCGCCGATATCCACCTGATCCGGGACGATGGAACGGCGCTCCGGGACTTTCCGTGGGGCCGGGACGGGAACGAGTTCTGCCAGGGGCACCAATGCTGGCAGGGTCAGTCCGATATTGCGATCACGAGCACGTCCACGCGCCAACCGGACGAAAGGCAGCTCATTTCCGGTCGGGCGGCGTCGCACGCCGGCCACTGCGGCAGCCGGACTCCCGAGGGATGGCGCAACGACCTGTCCCGCGCCGTCGACGCGCCGGATTTTTACCATTTCGCCACGGACGTCGACGGTAACCGCCTGATTACGGACGCAGGCCCGAGGGACGGGGGCGGCGCGGTATGGCTGTTCGATCTGCCCGGCGAGGCGCACGGCGCGTTGTCGAGTGCAACGAAGGTCGCGAGTCCCGGGTCGTCGTGGCGAAAGGATACCCACATCCACCCCTTCCTGGCGCCGGACGGACTTTCCGGCTTCTTCAATTCCGACGAAAGCGGCGCACTCCAGGCGTACATGGTGCGCGGCTGGTCCTGATCGGGACCGGAAGACAATCTACGACCTGGCGGCCCCGACCCCTGAGGCGCTCGTTCTCAATTCACAAAGGAAATTCACCATGGCCGTGGAGGTTTATCAGTATACCAAATGCGGTACCTGTCGCAAGGCGATCAAATTCCTGGACGATCTGGGCATCGAATACAAGTCACGTGAAATCACGGAAACCCCGCCCTCGGAGCCGGAATTGTGGGCCATGCTCAACCACTACAACGGCGATATCAGGAAGCTCTTCAACACTTCGGGTCAGCTGTATCGAAAATTGAAGATGAAGGATCGCCTGGACACAATGACTACCGAGGAAGCCGTGGGCCTCCTGTCGCAAAACGGGATGTTGGTCAAGCGGCCCTTTCTGCTGACGCAGGATGCCGGTCTCGTTGGATTCAGGGAAGACGCCTGGCGCCGCGCTCTGGAGTAAAGCGTAACCGCGACGCGGGGCATCGTCGGTTGACAACGGGTATGGCTTCTTCAAACGTGATAACGAGAGGGGCAACATGAAGAAAGCGTTGATGGTATATGGCGGCTGGCAGGGGCACGAACCCAGACAGTGCGTGGACATCTTCGCGCCGATCCTGGCCGACGAGGGTTTCGACGTGACGCTGTCGGATACAATGGACGTGTATCTGGACGCGGAACGGATGGCGGAGTTGAGTCTTGTCGTACCGGTCTGGACGATGGGCGCCATCGAAAGGGATCCGGCGAAGGGCCTGCTGGCAGCCATCAGGGGTGGCGTGGGCATTGCCGGATGGCACGGAGGAATGGCGGATGCATTCCGCGAACATACGGAATATCAATTTATGGTTGGCGGCCAGTGGGTGGCGCATCCCGGCGGCGTGATCGACTACGAGGTGAACGTCGTGGATCGTGAAGATCCGATTACCCTCGGGATTCAGGATTTCAAGATGCATTCGGAGCAGTACTATATGCACGTGGATCCGTCCAACCGCGTGTTGGCGACGACGACATTCCAGACCACGGTGGCGCCCTGGGTGAACGGGTGCGTGATGCCGGTCGTCTGGAAGCGGATGTGGGGCGGGGGGCGGGTGTTCTACTCATCACTTGGGCACGTGGCACGGGATTTCAGGGTGCCGGAAGCGCGCGAGATTCAGAGGCGGGGGATGGTATGGGCGAGCCGGTAAGCGGGACGGAATTCCCGATGACGTGTGCGAGAGGCTTGACAAGGGGGCGCAGGTATTGTATTTTCAATTCTTAGAGCGAGGCGGCGTGGCCAAGTGGTAAGGCAAGGGCCTGCAAAGCCCCGATTCGGCGGTTCGAATCCGCCCGCCGCCTCCATTTGAACGGTGGTTACACGACTGTCTTATAAAGATTAGTCGTTGTTTTTTTTGGGAGTAGGATGAACGGATAATCCCACTTGACAACGCGCGGGCCGTTAGCTATTTTCGAATACGGTGCCGGAGTGATGGAATTGGTAGACATAGGGGACTTAAAATCCCCCGGGCCGATAAGCCCGTGCCGGTTCGAGTCCGGCCTCCGGCACTCACACGATACCGACGCTACAGAGGACTGTCCTATGAAAATGGGAAATAAACAACTGATTATTGTGGGCGATCGGGTCCTGGTCAAACAGGAGGACCTCCAGGAACGTACCGAGGTGGGCCTGTATTTACCGCAGACGGTTGTCGAAAAGGAGGAGGTTCAGGGCGGGCGGATCATACTGACGGGCCCAGGGATGCCGCTTCCGCAGCCTCACGACGGAGACGATGAGCCATGGCGGAGGAGCGTACCCGACCAACCCAAGTACCTGCCGATGCAGGCCCAGGTTGGCGACTATGCCCTATTCCTGAAAAAGATGGCGATGGAGATCAAGTTCGAGGGTGACAAGTACCTGATTATTCCGCACAACTCCATTCTGGCGCTGATTCGGAACGACGGCGGCGGCCCGGAGGGGTTCGAAGACGTGGAAGATTTCGAGACCTGACGCACATGTTTGGTGCCCGGCGCGACCGCCTTCGCGGGGGCGAGCCATTCGGGCGGGCGCGTCTGCCGGTAACCGACCCCGGTGACTTCCAGCCAGCGGTTCAAACACCGCGGCTCGTCTCTATGTGTGTGCCTGGTCGGATTGGTCGGCAACCGTGGGCAGGTTCAGAAGCGGGTTGGCGGGCTTATCCACGGACGTGACTTTCAGCGCATCCGGAATGACAACTCCGGCTGAGACGATCATCTGCATCGCCTCTTCGACCGTGAGCGATACCTTCCGTACTTTTTCCGGCGGGAACACCACCGTCCAGCCGGTGGCGGGATTGGGTGAAGTTGGAATAAACACGCAACAACCCATTTGGCCTTCCGCGTCCATCGTAATATCTCCGGTTGCAAAACCCAGAATCCACAGCCCTTCGGTGGGGTATTCCGCGAGCACGACCCGGTTGAAACCCCTGTCTTCGTTCGGTGAAACAACCGATTCAATGAATTGTTTTACCGGACCGTAGATGCTGCCGATGACCGGAAGACGTTTGATCAGAACGTCTCCTATGCCGATGAGGCGTTTGCCAAATACATTGCTGGCCAGCAAACCGGCCAGCCAGATCAGGATGAGCGTCAGGACCAGGCCCAGTCCGAAGACATCGTCTTTGGTCTGAAAAATGCGCTTGACCATTGGCTGGGCCAGGCCGTCGAGCCACTGAAAGACGATCTGCAGGACGATAAAAGTGACCGCTACCGGCACAAGGAGCGCGATCCCCGCAAGCAGGGTGCCGCGAAAACTCATGCGTGCGCGTTTGCCCAGATTCGAAAGTCGATCTTGCTTACCCATCGATCCCCGTCTCCGCAGGATGTGCGACGTCCGATTGGTTATTTCCCGTCCCGAATTATACCTTCTTCTCGAATGAAAATCAAGGCTCAGGGCGTCGAATCCACCTGGTTGAAAGTCTGGGCCATGAGGTCGATCTGGCGAAGATAGGGTTCTTTGCGCTTATTTGGCGAATAAACCCCGCAGTCGATGTAGAAAAACCGATTGGTTTCCACATCCACAAACGCGTAACTCTTGAATGGGCCCCCGGCCCATTTTCTTTTGTTCTCCCACAGGCCCTGCAGGACAAACGCCAGGTTGCCCGCGAACTCGGCCTGGCCAATTTCCAGGTAGTCCTGTGCAATCCGGTCCTGATCGAAAAACCTCTGCGTGATATTGTCGCGTTTCCGGATGCACCATTCATCTGAGAGCAGGTCGGGGGCAATACCGTCCTCCCAGTAGACAAACAGCCACCGGTTGGGTTCCTCCTTGGTCAAGACGACAAATCCACTGTCGGGATCGGCCTCCAGGATGCGGTACCCGAAGGCGACGCGCACCTCCCAACCGAATTCGCGGCCTAAGCGCTCCGTAACGTCCTTCCGTTCGCCATATCGATAGATCAACTGGCGAATCCGCTTGTTGCGCGCCGCCTCGACCCGATCGTAGAGCCGGTCCGTTTCCATCCGAAGGTTTTCCACGAGGCCCGCGCGGTCGTTGCCCGAGACCGCCATGAGGAGTTGTTCCTTTGCCCAGATGTCCTCTTTCCAGAATACGGCGGACCGGTTCCGGCGCACGGCATCTTGCACGTCGGGACTCAGAATGTTCCTCAGAAAGGCAGCGGTGGGGTGCGGATCGTCCAATGTGGCCACAATCAGGATGTTCTTTCGCCTCTTGTTCTCGTACCTTTCGAAATCGGCCAAGTTTCCGAACTTCAGCCAGAAGAGTTTCTCTTCCTGTGGTGTATAGAGAACTCTCTCAAATACCTCTTTCAAGTGCGATTCCAGGCTTTCCCGGTCGGCCGGGTCAATCAGGACCAGGATCTCCTGCGCCGGTCCGACCGACTCGGGCAGCCGGGGGTCGCAACCGGCCAGGATCAGCACACCGAGGACGACACCGGATTTCCAGAATTGTCTGAGGACGTCTGACATCGTGATTTTGGATACGGTTTCGAAGGAAGTGAAATTGCCGGCGGGCGGACATGCATCGCTGCCGGCAATTGGCTTCTGGCGATACGCGTCCATGTGAGACGCGCCCGCCGATCGCAAGAAACAAAAATCGAGCGCGCCGCGGGCGTCTGTTTATTCCTCCAGCACCCTGGCGTAAACGATGCCTGCCAGGCGCCTCCCGGCAGAGGGCCAACCCAGTAAACCCAGAGGTTCTCCAACCCTCCGCCGGGCAGGGAAAGGCCGAGGTGGCGTGCGGGGTTCACGTGGCCGCCGCTGATGGCTCCCGTGGCGCTGACCATCACGTCGAGTGGGATACCATGGGCAAGGGCGATTCCGGTGAGGCCGGAGGCCCCATTGGTAATATGGTCTGCCGCTATGGCGCCTACGCCCACAAAAACCAGTGCGACCGTGCCGATGAATTCATCGAGCAGCGCTATGGCGTTCGTCTAAACCCTCCTTTTTGTCGTGAAATAGACACGACGAATCGGTGGGCAAAATAAGGAAAAAATCGGACATCAGAAAGGGAAAAATGGCGCTCGGATTCAACGGCCGTGTACCATCGGGTAACAGGTGAGATGGCGTCCGCGTCGGGGGCGGATCGAGATCTCGAGAACCTGGCGGGTGGGCTCCTGTGGGTCGAGGGCCGCGCTGGAGGGTGTTATTTGGCCGTACCGAGTTCCAATTGTAAGGACCAGCTGTTCGACGGACCGTTCTGGGTCGTCTTAATCGCGTATCGTGTGGAAACGCGGAGGCGCGACCCGGCGCAGGTGAGCCGGACGCCAGCCGTACGGCCTCTGCCGGACAGGAGCTGCAACCGGCTGCCTCCCCAGACATCGGGTTCGAAGTTGTAGATGCGTGAATCGAAGTGGTCGACGTTGAACAGGGAGAGCCAGAGGTTCGCGCGAAGGTGGGACTTTCGCTGGAGCCGGAGATCGAAGCCAACGGCGCGGCCCCCGCTCTGGCGAACCGGGGAGCGGGCGCCGGTGCTTTCCAGCCAGAGGTTGAGGCGCGCAACGGATCGCGGGATGGTGACGCGTAGTCGGGCGCGCCTCTGGAGTCTGAGGCCAGTGACGCCCGAAGTCGTAACCGTCTGCCGCCGCGTGCCCAGCGTGATCCGTATGGTGGCGTATTTCCGGCGTTGTCTCAAATCGAGGGAGAATCTTTCTCCACGTGCGGGTAACGTGAGTTTGCCCTCAGGCGCGATGCGGCCGTGGCGGTCCAGGGTAGCCTGAATCCGGGTTCGCCGGCCGGCCCGCCAGGCGGCGCCGGTGAAAAGACCCCACTCGTTTCCGCCGCTGTACGCGGAGAACGGGCCGCCGCGCAGGCTCGAAAACCCGGCCGAGTACCAGCGGCCAAGCATCACCAGAGTGAGGCGATCCAGACCGGATCGTGCGCCGGCCAGCCAGGCGGTGTTTCTGTTAGAAGCCGCGATTTCGCCGAAGAAATTCAGACGGCTCGAACGCAGGTCCCAATCTATACCGGCGGAATGCTGGCGCCGAACACTTTGGCGTGGGGGCGAAAATGTGGTTCGGACGAGCGTGGCTGCGATCCGGCCGACCGGCAGGTCGACGTGCGGTCGAAGCGCGGCCAGATTTTCTCGCAATTTGCCTCTGCGTTCTTGCTGGGTCTGGGTGACATGCAGGTCGGCGGTACGGATTGCGGCAACGCCCGCGCTGTCTATGACGGCATCCCAGCGGTTGCGGGAAAACATGGCAGTCCAGGTGACGCGGCCGGACCGGCCTTCGGCAAAGACGCCGCGGAGGGCGCCGTCTTCGACCGCGGAGCGATAGCCCACGCGTCGGACGTTCGCCGGCCTGGCCCACTCGAGGCCGGTCGCCGATCGGCTGTGCCTGCTGAAAAGGAGTCCCTGTCCGTATCCGGGCCGGAAGTCGCCCACGAGCAGGCGCTGCAGGCCCGGAATGGAGGAGACCCTTATGTATCCGCTGAGGAAGTCCGCCAGCCGGCTTTCCATGGGGTCGCGTTCCGTGAGGAAGACGCCTTCCGCGTGCCGCGTGGCGACCTCGGTCCGCTGGTAGAGCCTCAGGTTGCCCCACGCGGTGGGTTGGTTTGACGGACGTGTGATCCGGAGGCGCGTCCGGGCGCGCGGACCTCGCCAGGAAGATACCGATAGATACTGGCGAGCGGCGGCGAGGACGTTCGATGTGACGCCGGGCACCCTGCGAAGATCGTTGACGTTCCGAAACGGGCCGAATCGTCTTCGGTTGGTGATGATCCCACGCGCGACTTCCGGCGAAATCCAGGGGAGGGCCTGGAGGTCCTGCTGGCTTGCCTTGTTGACGTCGATGACCTGTCCTTCCAGATCCCGCAACACGGCGAGGTACGATTCCGCGGTTTCAGGGTTCAACGATTCCTGCGCGCGCGGTGCAGCAACGTACAACGTGAATGGGAGCAGCATAATGAACGCCTGTTTCGGTCCGAGCCGGGCGGATTGAAAGAAATCGCATATCACGGACTGACTCCCCGGACATGTCTATTGCATATAAAAGAATCGGTAACAAGCGATCCGACTGCCGTTGATGTTACGTCTGGCCGTCGTTTGCTGAAACCAATGCAATAGGAATGCCAGGGGGAAGCCGAAACTGGCGCGAGGAGGAATTTTTCGGGTAGGGGCGATCAGGGTTTGGACGTGGCATCGTCCGTGCGGTCGTCGGAGAGGAGTCGGAGCTTTCCGTCGCGGATGGTCAGTATGTACATCCAGGCATTTTCACGATTGCCTTTGCTGAAGGAGATCTTCCCGGTGGCGCCGGGCATGTCGTCCAGATTTTCAAGAGCGGTCTGAAGCCGCTGCCGAGACGTACCGCCCCTGTCGATGGCGGTTAAAACAGCTGTCATAGCGTCATATCCCAGCGCGGCCGCAATGCCCTGATCTCGATTGAACCGTTCCCTGAATGCGCCCAGGAACTCATGTACGGAGACCATATTGCTACGTGTGGAATATTTGGCGACAAAGACCGCGCCGTCCGTATAGGAATTTCTCGCGACGGCATGGTGGTTCCAGCCGTCGCCGCCCAGCAACCGCGCATGGATGCGATGGAAGGCAATCTGGGGCGCGATCAGAAGCACCTCGTCCTTTCCCCCGGCGATAAGCAGGCCTTCCAACGTACGCACCGGTTCCGGCTGCACCGTGTCGGGATCGACGATAACCGGGGGCGGTGGCGCCAGACGGATACTCCCCAGAAGCAGGGAGTCCATTTCATCCGCCAGGATTGCGGGCGGGTGCAGCGCCAGTCCGGCGTCCCGGATGCGTTTCAACTGGCCCCGGTAGTCGGTTGTGCCGGGTTCGTACCACGTCTGGACAATGACCTCTGAACCCAGTTCTTCCGCACGGGCAGTGAACTCTTTGGCGATCCGTTCCCCGTAGGAATCCCGCGCAGCCAGCGAAGCCAGCGTGCGCAGGCCCAGCTCCCGGACCGCGTAGTCGGCAATTCGGCGGCCCTGAGCCCCGGGAGTGGCGTTGACCTGAAAAACGAAGGGGCTCAGGGAGGCAAGTCCGTCTTCCGAGGCCGTGGGCGCAATCAGCGGGACTTTATGGGGGCCGGCCAGCGCGGCAATGGGAAGGGTCTCTGCGCTCGTCAGGGCGCCGATAATGGCAATCACACCGTGTTCTTCGATGAGACTCTGGGCGGCCTTGATCGCGCGTACCGGGCTGCCTCCCGAGTCCTTGAAGACGAGGGCAACCTGCACTCCGGATTTGAGTGGGCGGAGTTCTCTGGCAAGCAGAACACCGTCTATCATGTCCTTCCCCAGGGGGCTTGCCAATGGCGCGATCAGGCCGATTGTGTAGTGCGCATCGGTCGGTTCTTCCGGAGCTTCCGCGCGAGGTGCCGGCTGCGCCTCTGCCACGGTCGGCGGAGGGCGCCCCGATTGCGGGGGTGTTCTGTGCACCAGCGCCGCGAAGATTCCGTTGGGATACTGTTTCAGAAATCGGGCCATCGCATTTTCGGATGGCTCGGCCCAGTCGTGTTTCAGCGGCCAGCGCGCCCGGCCGAAGGCGATGGCCTCGTCGATGGTCGCGCGGCCGAAATCGCCTTGAAGGCGAGTGATATCACCGGGAGTGATGCGCCCTGCCCCGGCGAGTTGCCCCAATCGATCCGCTGCTCTGGCCTTCAGGCGCAAGTCTCCTCTCCCGGTGACCACGTGGGCGTAGTGGGTTGCGGCCCGGTAGATCTGGCCCTGCCGAAATTTGCAGTCGCCAACAATCAAGTCGGCTTCCGGGAGATACCGGCTATTGGGGAAGGCTTCATAGAGCCCGGTCGCGGCGGCAATTGCCTGGTTGTACTCCTTGAGTTTGTACAGCGATTTGGCCAGCATCAACCGTGCGGCGGACGAGCGATGGTGAGCCGGTACGGTCTTGGCCAACCTCTGGAAAGCCCGTTTCGCCTTGCGATAGGTTCCGTTTGCGTAGTCGCCAAGCGCCGTTTCGAATTGGGTCTCGATTTCTCCGCGGCCGGGTTGTGGGATCGATGGTGGCCCAGCCGCAGGATGAGCGACGGAGACAAACCAGATCAAACAGAACGCTGAAAAGATTCGGTACACACCTGCTTCCCCGGTGGATGGGCTCCGTGGAATTCCGGATTCGTCAACCCCGCGGGACACGATTGTGGCCAGGTACGGAACCTGGCGGCGGGGGTGAAGGCGCACCGGTGTCGTATTCGCCGGATGCACCGGCATGAAAACTCAAATATACGGACAATTCACCGGATGGTCGAGAATTTTGTAAACCGTTGCCCGGATTTCGTATTCTGTTTTTCAGTTCCACCCGGGGAAGTACTGCGGATATTGCTATTGACAAAATCCGGTCGGGTACATACCGTATAATTGTATAAGGATTGCAAGGACGGAAGAATGACAGTGAATAACAGGTTTTAATCCTGTACATCCTGGTCTAAATCCTGAAAATCCTGGTCCAAATCCTGATCCTGAAAGGAGTTCAAATGAAGCCCGACCAATCGTCCTCCACGAGCGCGGCTGGTGCGTCGGAAACGTCCTACAGGGCGTCTGCCTTCGCCGACGCCATGCCGGAGTTGTCGGCGCCGGGGGCCACGCCCGAGCGCCTTGCACACCTGAAGGAGCACGGATTCGTCATCATCAACGACTTCGTCGACAATCCCTGGATCCCGGTCCTCCGCAAAGCGGGGCGCCGGGTTACGGAGGCGTGCGCGCCATCCAACGGCTATGGCAAGATCGACTGCTCCCGTGGATACGTCCACCGGACCGGTGCGGACGAGCCGTGGGCGATTCGCGGTTTGGTACATCCCGCCTTCGATGAGCCGTGTTTCGCGGAGTTTCACGGCTCTACCGATTTCCTGGACTTTGTCCAATCGTGGTGCGATGGGCTCCTACCCGAGGATCTGACGTTTAGCGGCTTGCTTTTGTGGTGCAACCCCCGCCAGGCGGAAAACGCCCTCGGATGGCACCGGGACGTCACGTGGTGGGGTACCGGGAAGCCCTACTTCTCCCAACGCGAGATCCGCGGCGAGGGACCCGAAGCATACACGGAGGAGGTTGAGCGGAAACGCTGGGAGGAGATTCGCGCGAACAACGCAAAAACGATATCGGATCGAAAGGGCGTGAGCATGTTCCTGGCGCTGGTCGACGATGAATGTCACGAACTCATCCCTGGCAGCCACGATCGATGGCGCACGCCGCTCGAACACGACGTGCTCCTTCCCAAGGCGATGAAAGACCAGGGTGTTCCCTACACACCCAGTTGGAACGGCACGGATCCGTTGCCGGACCAGGTTGCGATCCGACTCAGGGCGGGCGAAGCCCTCATTCGCAACGGCACGACCATTCACACGGGTCACACCGTCCCCGAACGTGAGCGAAACACACTATCCATCGGCTGGTCCAGGTGGTCCGGGCCGTTCACGGATGAGCCGGCAGTGGCCGACGCGCGAAGCGCGTGGCAACTCGATCCGGAGGCGCGAGACGCTTTGCCCTGCGAGTGGATGAAAACGGCGTGGGACCGATGGGCCGAAACGCAAAAGCTCGGCGATACGCTCGAAGACCGGTACGCCTCCTATGACGTCCGGAGAATCAAGGCCGGGGACGTGGTGGGCTGGCGTAGCGGGTTGGAGCGTCAGGCCGCAGCGGCCGGCGAAGCCTGGAAGCCCTTCCAGCGGGCCGGGTGAGGCCTCAGCCCCGTTTTCAAACCCCGTGCCGCATCCCCCGGGCCGGCGAATTGGCGGCCATCGGGAGGATTGTGGATTCCACGCATTCGCGCCCCTGTGTGTTTCGACGTATCCGGGCAGGCCGCGGGTACGGGGGCTCGCCGCCGGCCGATTTCACGCTGGACCGGGCTTTTTTTGAACAACTGGGCTTGACAGACGTATATAAAGTACCGTTAATTCTGACAGACCAACCTTATGTGTGAGGCATGTCGTGATTCGCGCACTCTCCATCACATGTCTGGCCGTCGGCTTTGTTCTTTCTGCCATCCAATGCCTGTGCGGGATGTCCGTTCAGGTTGATGTCTGCCACGTACAGACGGCCACTACGGACTGCTGTTGCGCCGAGAAGGACAGCAGGGTAACCGACGTCTCTCCCGTCCTTCCTCCGGTCATGGCGGCCACGAGTCCCAGGGTTTCGGGTCCCGATTCCCAGGCGGCGACGCAATTGGCCCGCTCCCAGGAGGTTCTCTCTTCGCGTCTGGGCCGCGAGCACGGGTCTCAATCCGTACCGGCCCATATATTTCCCGCGCTGTATCTGATGAAGACGTCGTTTCTGATCTGATTTCCCGCCTTGTCCGCGTCTCCCGCGGCATTTTCGATTTTTCCCCGTTTTGTTGTTGGTTCGAACCTCAATCGCACGCGGCGAATCCCTTGGCTTCGCCATGAGTGTGCGACTCTGTGTTTTGCGTTTCCATGTTTTCCAGTCAGGGAGGTGACCTGCCATGAAGCGATTCCTGATATTCATTGGCGTGTGTCTGGCGCAGGCGCCCCATATCGCCGGTGCCGGGGCGCCGGACCTGGAAGGGCTGATTGATTCCGCACTGACCAGGAATACCGGGTTGAAGGTCCTGGAACACCGATTGGCGGCATTTGAAGCCAGGGTGCCTCAGGCGGGCGCGCTGGAAGATCCAATGCTGCGTCTGGATCTGATGAACGTACCGACCAGTCACCTCGATTTCGACAGTACGCCGATGTCCGGGAAGCAGTTGACGGTAAGCCAGCGGATTCCCCTTCCAGGCCTGCTCAACGCCAGGGAACAGGCGGCGGAATACGCTGCCGGGGCGGCCAGGGAGGTTCTCTCGGACAGGGAGGGCGCGATCGTCAATCTTGTGAAACAGGGATACTATGCGCTGGCATTCCTTGACCGGGCAATTGAAGTGACGGGAAAGAACCGGGCCTTGCTCCAGGATCTGATCCGCATTGCCCAGACTAAGTACGTGGTGGGCCGAGGTCTGCAGCAGGATGTTTTGAAGGCGCATGTATCGCTTTCGGCGTTGAAGGATCGGTTGATCAGGCTGAAGACGGAGCGCCGGCTGGCGCAGATACGGCTCAACCGGGTGATCAATAGACCCCTGCGGACGACCGTGGACACACCCGATGAAGTGAGGCCAGAGTCTCTGGATCTGTCGTTGGAAGAAATAAGACGGCATGCCATGGCCCATCGCCCGCTGCTGAAAGAAATCGACCAGACCATTTCCAGGTGGACGGCAGCCGAACAGGCCGCGCGACGGGCTGGCCGGCCACACCTGACGTTCCTTCTCGGATATCGGCAGCGTGCTCCCGTCGGATCGGATCCGGTAGAGGGCAGTGATTTTCTGTCGTTCGGCGTGGGCCTGAACCTCCCGATCTTCAACGGAAGGAAAAGGGATTCCCAGGTTGCCGAGGCGCGGGCTCAGGTACGAATGGGCCAGGCGCAAAAAGAGGATGCAAGCCGGGAGATTCTGTTCAGGGTGGAGGAGATCTACCTGGAAATCGAACAGCATTGGAGGGAGGCCGAGCTGTTTCGCACCGCCATTCTGCCTCAGGCGCAGCAGTCGCTGGAATCCGCAATGACCGGATACCAGGTGGACAAAGTGGACTTTCTGACCCTGTTGAATAACCAGGTTTCACTCTTCAATTTTGAGATTGAATACTACCGGCACGTCATTCAACGCGAGAAAAAGCTGGCGGAACTCGAAGCGGTTGTGGGCAAACGCCTGTTCTTGATCCCGTCTGGATATCGTGCGTGCTTCCGACGACCGCACGCACGGTGAAGAAAGAAAGGTCGGTTTATGTATCCGAAGACAATTGCTGCGGTGATTCTCGCCCTGGGCGTTGGATTTGTGGTTGGGATATGGCTGGGTGGAGATGACGGCTCAGAATCCAAGGAAACGGAAACGGCTGTATACCGGTGCCCGATGCATCCCACGGTCGTGTCGAATAGGCCCGGAAGCTGCCCGGTCTGTGGAATGGACCTGGTACCGGATCAGCCGGGAGGGTCGGGGCACGAAGGCGGCCACGGAGCGGAGGTTGCCGAGGTCCGGATAAATCCGGCAACGGTTCAGAATATGGGAGTGAGGACCGCACGGGTGGAACGGCGGGGGTTGAGCCGGACCGTGCGTGCCCTCGGACGCGTGGATTACGACGAGACCCGGATGACGGACGTGAACACGAAGGTGACCGGCTGGGTGGAGGGCTTGTTTGTGGATTTCACGGGACAGGCGGTGAAAAAGGGCCAGCCATTGCTGCAGATCTATAGTCCCGAACTGGTAGCCGCGCAGGAGGAGTATCTGACGGCGCTGGATTATGCCGGGCGCCTCGAGGAGAACGCTTCGCCGGAAGCATTGAAGGGAGCCGGGGCACTGCTCGGTGCGGCCAGGCAGCGATTGCTCTACTGGGACATCACGGAAACGCAGATCGTCGAATTGGAAGCGACACGCCAGACAAAGCGAACGATGACGATCCATTCCCCCCAGGAGGGCGTGGTGGTGCATCGAGCCGTCTACGACGGCTCATATATCAAAGCCGGCGAGCATCTCTATCGTATTGTCGATCTTTCCCGGGTATGGGTTTATGCGGATATCTACGAATACGAGTTGCCATGGATCAGGAAGGGGCAGGCGGTCGAGGTTGTGCTTTCGTACGCGCCCGGGCGCGTGTTCGAAGGGGTGGTGTCCTACATCTACCCGTTCCTGGAACCGAAGACTCGCACTGCGAAAGTACGGATGATATTCGACAACCCGGATCTGGAACTGAAGCCCGAGATGTTCGCCACCGTGAGGATCCGGTCAGAGGTTGCGAAGAAGGCCGTGGTGGTTCCGGCGCAGGCGGTGATCCGATCCGGCGAACGAAACGTGGTGATCCTGGATCTGGGCGAGGGCCGTTTCGCGCCGCGTGAGGTGACGCTGGGGGTCGAAACGGGCGATGTCTACGAGGTAACCGCGGGGCTGCGCGGAGACGAGCGAATCGTCATTTCGTCACAGTTTCTGATCGACTCGGAGAGCAATCTGCAGGCGGCGCTGGCGACCATGGGCGGGCACCAGGGAGAGTCGGAGCGTAAGGGACATCGGCATTAAGACAGGAGATGGGTTCAAATTGTCCTGAGCCGAACAGAGGCGTTTCTTTCACATTTTCAATCCTGAATGTCAAGCAAGGGTTCGTGGAATGATCGGTCGAATCATTGAACTCAGTCTTCGAAACCGTGTTGTGATCGCGCTGGCCACCGTGTTCGCGATCGCCTGGGGCGTCTACGCGATGTTTAACACGCCCCTCGATGCGATCCCGGATCTGTCGGACGTGCAGGTGATCGTACTGACCGAATATCCGGGGCAGGCGCCGCGTGTGGTGGAGGATCAGGTAACCTACCCGCTCACCTCGGCGATGCTGGCGGTACCCCACGCGAAGGTCGTGCGAGGATTTTCCTTCTTCGGGCTGTCGTTCGTTTATGTGATATTCGAGGATGGCACGGATATGTACTGGGCCAGGAGCCGGGTTCTGGAAGCGCTGAACACCGTGTCGAATCGGTTGCCGCGGGGGGTCGCGCCGCGGCTCGGGCCGGATGCGACGGGGGTCGGATGGGTGTACGAATACGTTCTGGTTGACAGCACCGGGCGCCGTGATCTTTCGGAACTGCGATCCATCCAGGACTGGTACCTGCGTTACGAACTCAGCAGCGTACCGGGCGTGGCGGAGGTCGCCGCCGTTGGGGGTTATGTGAAGCAGTATCAGGTAACGGTAGATCCGAACCGGCTGCTGGCATACAATATCCCGTTGCAGAGGATCCAACAGGCAATCCGCCGGAGCAACAACGACGTGGGTGGGCGAACCCTGGAATTCGGGGAAACCGAGTTTATGGTACGTGGGCTGGGTTATATTCGATCGCTGGAGGATATCCGAAATATCGCGGTGGGGGTCGATGCCCGGGGCACGCCGATCCGGGTCCGAGATGTCGCCACCGTCGGCATAGGTCCGGAGTTGCGTCGCGGCCTGGCTGAATGGAACGGCGAAGGTGAGGTCGTGGGCGGGATTGTCGTCATGCGCTACGGCGAAAACGCGCTGGCCGTGATCGACCGGGTCAAGGTGAAAATCGAATCGCTCAAACCCGGTTTGCCCGAAGGCGTTTCGATAAAGCCGGCCTACGATCGGTCCGCGCTGATACGCCGCGCCGTCGGCAATCTGCGAACCAAGCTGATCGAGGAAATGGCGGTGGTGGCGCTTGTCTGCGTCGTGTTCCTGTTGCATTTTCGCAGCGCATTTGTCGCGGTTTTTGCCCTGTCGATCGGGGTGCTGATCTCATTCGGCGTCATGTACACACAGGGTATGAATTCCAATATCATGTCGCTGGGGGGGATCGCGGTCGCCATCGGCGCGATGGTCGATGCGTCGATCGTGATGATCGAGAATGCGCACAAACATCTGGAACAGAACAACGGACGGAAGCGGCATCTGGAGATCATTGTGGATGCCTCGAAAGAGATCGGGCCCGCGTTGTTTTACTCGCTTCTGATGATTGCGGTTTCCTTCCTTCCCGTGTTTACCCTGCAGGCGCAGGAGGGCCGGATGTTCAAACCGCTGGCCTATACCAAGACATATGCGATGGTTGCCGCCGCGTTGCTGGCCATCACGATGGTTCCGGTGCTGGTGAGTGTTTTTGTGCGCGGAAAAATCCGGCCGGAGGCACGGAATCCCAGCAGCAGGTTCTTCATCTGGATCTATCGTCCGGTGATTGCGTGGGTGTTGAGGCACAGGGCGGCGACGCTTGTAATGGCGGGTGCCATTCTGTTTCTTTCGCTGTTTCCGTTCCGGAGCATGGTGCTCGATCGGTTCTCGGAAGCGCCGCGCAGCCTTGCGTATCGGGCGCTTGTAAGGCTGGACCGCCTGTTCCCGTTGGATAAGATCGGTTCCGAGTTCATGCCGCCTCTCTATGAAGGTGACCTTCTCTACATGCCCACCACCCTGCCGGGAATCTCAGTGACCAAGGCTCGCGAATTGCTTCAGCAGACGGATAAGATCATCAAGGCGTTTCCCGAGGTCCAGGACGTATTCGGCAAGATCGGGCGGGCCGAGACCGCAACGGATCCGGCGCCCCTCGCGATGATCGAGACCACGATAACGCTGAAGCCGGAGAGTGAGTGGCGCCCGGGAATGACGCCTGAAAGGTTGATCGAACGGCTGAACCGGGCGATTCAGTTCCCCGGTCTGACCAATTCGTGGACAATGCCGATCAAGACGCGAATCGATATGCTGTCAACCGGAATCAAGACGCCGGTGGGCATCAAGATCGCGGGTGAGGATCTGATGGTGTTGCAGCGCCTCGGTGAACAGATCGAGAAAGTGATTCGTGATCTGCCGGGTACCCTGAGCGTGTTTGCCGAACGGGTGGCGGGCGGAAACTATCTGGATTTCGAGATCGACCGCGAGGAGATCGCGCGTTACGGGCTCACCGTTGGCGACGTCCAGGACGTCATTATGTTTGCATTGGGCGGGATGAATATCACGACGACCGTGGAGGGACTGGAACGCTACCCGGTCAATCTGCGTTACGATAGAGAACTGCGGGACAACCTGCCTGCGCTGCGGCGCGTGCTGGTGCCAACGCCCACCGGCGCCCAGATACCGATCGGGCAACTTGCCGATATCCGTTTCCGAAAGGGTCCTCCGGGCATCAAGAGCGAGAATGCGCGGCTGAACGCATGGGTGTATGTGGACATCCACGACATCGACGTGGGAACCTATGTGAAACGCGCGCAGCAGGCGGTGCTGGAGAGGGTGCCCATGCCACCTGGCTATTCGGTGATCTGGAGCGGACAATACGAGTATATGCAGCGGGCGGAGAAGCGGTTGAAGCTGGTCGTGCCGCTTACCCTCGGCATCATTCTCCTGCTCTTGTATCTCAACTTTGGAAACATATCGGAGAGTCTCATCGTGATGCTGTCCCTCCCCTTTGCCATGGTGGGCGGCATCTGGTTGATGTATCTGCTGAATTACAACATGAGCGTGGCGGTGGGGGTCGGATTCATCGCGCTCGGCGGTCTTGCGGCCGAGACCGGTGTGGTCATGCTGGTCTACCTTGATCACGCGTACGATCGCATTCGCAAGGCGCGGGGAGAGGAAATGAACGCCTCGGACCTCAGGAGAGCGGTTGTTGCCGGTGCGGTGGAACGCGTCAGGCCGAAAATGATGACCGTGCTGACGACATTTCTGGGTTTGTTGCCAATTATGTGGGGGCACGGGATCGGGTCCCAGACGATGAAGCGTATTGCGGCGCCGATGGTCGGCGGCGTCGCTTCGTCCGCGCTTCTGACGCTGATCGTGATTCCCGTGGTTTACGCGTTGTGGAAGGGACGATCGTTGAAGGATGAGGGTTGATTAATGGCAGGTGTTGTCATATATTCGAAGTTACCAGAGTCAGGTTCCGGGAAAGTGTCGGATTTTCCCTTTCGTCAGAGGAGATTGATCCATGCGCAAGACCGATTCTGTCCTGCTTTCCAACGTGCTCGCGTTCTGCTTTCTCGCCGTCACAGCCTGTTCCACGGCGGAAACCCGCACGGCGAAAATCAACGTGCCCACTGCGCAGTGCATGGTGTGCGCAAATAAGATTGAAAAGGCCTTGAAGAAAGTGGATGGCGTGGAAGAGGTAGACGTTGATATGGATATCAAGGTTGTCAACGTGACCTACGATGCGAAGCGCACCGACACCATGAAGTTGGAACAGGCGATTGCCCAGGCGGGTTATCAGGCGAATCAGGCCCCCGCGGACAGTGCGGCCTACG
This sequence comes from Candidatus Latescibacterota bacterium, assembly GCA_965237675.1. Classification (GTDB taxonomy): domain Bacteria; phylum Latescibacterota; class UBA2968; order UBA2968; genus JAAXHE01. Next base: position 4,467,886 of record OZ250150.1, on the reverse strand, counting down.
CAGGTCTACCGGGTTGCTGCAAGATCCAACCGCCCCAATAGGCCTCACGGCCGTTGTGGATTGCATGCCGGGTCGACGTTCCGATAGGGTTGGGGTCCGCGTCGATCCCGGACACAACGGGGTGTGAATGTCTCGTCTGCGGGGCCAGACGGTTGCACTTGTGGGTTCAGTTGGCGTCCGGTTCCGTCGGTTGCGGATGGCCGGCGATGTCTTCGTCCGGATAAACCACAGGAGGCGTTGATGTTTAGCAAGGAGATTCAATCGGCGCTGAACGAGCAGGTCAACAGTGAATTCCTCGCCTCGTATACCTACCTGGCGATGTCCTCGTATTTCAAATCGATCAATCTGAACGGATTTGCCAGGTGGATGGGGAAGCAGGCCCAGCACGAGATGACGCATGCAATGAAGATCTGCGAATTCCTGCACGAGCGGGAGGCGCCGGTCGGGTTCAAATCAATTCCAGAGCCCCCGGCGGATTGGGGTTCTCCTCTGGACGCGATTTCGGAGGCGTATCGGCGGGAACAGGAAGCCAGCGGACGGATCGACAATCTGGTCGATCTGGCAATGAGGAACCGCGCCCATGCGACCAACACGTTTTTGCAGTGGTTCGTCAACGAGCAGGTGGAGGAGGAGGCGCGGCTTCGCTCCATTGTAAAAAAGCTGGAGCTTGTGGGTGATGATCGTTACGGGCTGTTCCTGATCGATCGCGATATGCGCTGAATCCCGCTGGCGTGAGTCAGGTGACGATCTGAATTCGGCCGCTTCCGGGTGGGTACCGGGGCGGCCTTTTTCTATCCGGGGATTTACACCGATGGTTCATGTCGAAGATCTGTGGAAAAAATACCCGGGTGCATGGGCGCTCAGAGGTGTGTCGCTGACGGTGGCGCGCGGGGGGGTTGCTGGGTGTGCTGGGGGAAAACGGAAGCGGGAAGAGTACATTGTTCCGGATCCTCGCCGGGGTGACGCGGCCAACCCGCGGTCGGGCGCTGATAGGGAAACATCCGGCGGGTTTCGCGACAAAGCGGATCGTGTCCTATCTGCCGGAGATAGATCCGTTTTATTCCTGGATGAGGGTTGGGGAGCAGCTGGATTTCCTTTCAGCCTTCTATCCCACGTGGGATGCGCGGAAAGCCCGAAACCTGCTGGAATTCATGAATCTGCCGGGCGACCGGAAGGTGGGCGCCCTCTCACGCGGGCAGCGCGCAAGGCTGAAGGTAGTGTCTGCGTTCTCCTGGTCGCCGGAAGTGGTGCTGATGGACGAACCCCTGGGCGGCATCGATCCCCCGTCGCGAAAGCGAATCCTGGACGGCCTTTTCAACGAGTTCCGGCGGGCGGACCAGACGATTCTGATTTCGACCCATTTGGTATCCGAGGTGGAGCCGTTTATCGAGGATGTGCTGCTTCTGCGAGACGGCGAGATTTGTATTTCGGGCCGGCCGGATCAATTGCAACAGGACTATGGAAAATCTCTTGCTGAAATTTTCGAAACGCAGGTTGGTTGAGGGATAGTGGAAGTCTGATATGGGGATGTTTATCGCACTGTATATCAAGGAAATAAAGGACGCCAGGGGTGTGTTCTGTATCCTCGGGATCGGTACTCTGGTGTTGCAGGGCTGGGTCTTGCTGGCCGTTGAGACCCAGATGATCGCCCTGTTTCTTTCGGGTCTTCCCCTCTGGGCAATCATGTTTGTCCTGCCATTCCTGCTGGCTTCTTCGTTCAACGGGGAATGGCGCGGCAATACGAACCATCTGCTGTTTGCGCTTCCCATCCGGACCGGTGTTATGGGTCTGTGCAAATTCGCCGCGATTCTGAGTATCGGTCTCCTGCTGTTCGCGATCGCGGGTACAGGCGTATACTTCGTCGTTTCGCGCGCCCCCCAGGAAGCCGTTTCCCAGATTCTGAGCTATTTCGGCGTCACGCCAGCGGCGGTATCCGGATACGCCGCTGGATTCTTCGCTTCCTATGTGCTACTGTCGCTTGGCGTCGTGACAGCCATGGAGGGCGTCAAGTACACGGCCTCGCGTCTCAGAGGGCTGGCCACGGCCGCTTCATTTGTTTCGTGCGCTGTCATTTATCTGACGATGGCGGGTTACTTCGTCGTCGCAATGCGGGAATATCTGTCAACTGGCGCGGCGTTGATGGCGTACACGATTCTCGCAGGCCTGGTCTTTCTGCTGATCGGGCTGTTCCTGTTTGAGAAATTCGTGGAGATTTAGTGTCCCGTCCCAGAAATATGTCACCATTCATCCCTTTCTGCGTGCGTTTCGCTACCCTTCGACAGGCTCAGGGTGCACCGGTCGATGTCAATCGACGGCCCTTCGCCGACCCTTCGACAAGCTCAGGGAGCGGCTCAGGGCTCAGGCGCCGGTTCCTGAGCCTGTCGAAGGATGCGAGCCGTGCGACTCGGCGGCCGAATTAAGGCAATCTATCTCAGGGACAGAACACCAGGCCCCGTTCGCGACGGATTTCCAAGATCCGGCGCGCCAATAGATAAATGCTGAATACGAAAGGACGTACCCATGTCGGATAGGAAAGGGACCCTTCGGAAACTGAAGCAGCCGAAGAAGCTGTACCCGGACACGATGCTGGTGAAACACGGAAAGGCCGTGTCGGCAATCGTCTGTCCGGATGATGCGCGCTACCGGGAACTGGCTTCCGAATTGCAGGGCAGGATCCGGGATCTTACCGGCGCGAACGTCTCCGTGGTCACGGATGTGGACGTGGCGACACCGCCCGATCGACACCTTGTTCTGCTTGGGAACGTGAATACGAACCGCGTGGTATTTCGTCTCTACGGATACAATTATACCCCGGCGGACGATGTGTATCCGGGGCGTGGTGGGTATCTTGTTCAGACCATCCACGACCCGTGGGGGAACGGAAAGAACGTTGTGGGGCTGTTCGGCAGCGACCTGGAAGGCGTCCGCACGGCGGTCGGCCGGTTCTCGAAGACGTTGGAAAAAGAAACGACGCTCTCGACAGGGCCTCTTTTCGAGGTCCGATTCGGCCCGGAGGCGTTGCGGATTCCAAAGCTTGAAGACGAGCCCGATGTCGATTCGGAGATGGAAGCCGCGGAGGAGGCGCTGCGCCGGGGCGAACATACGGGCCTCTGGGGCCGGATTGGAGAGCGGGGATTGTTGTACGGGCTTACGGGAAACGACGCCTACGCCGAGCTCTACAAACGCCTCGTCTATCGAATGTACCGGCACGCGATGTCCGACCCGGACAACTATGGCGGCATCTGGGGATTCGATGCGGATTTTGCCCTGTACAAGGTGATGCCGGGGTGGGATCTCGTGGAGGAAAGCCCGGTGATGTCCCAGGACGACCGGCTGCGGATTACCCGGATCCTGTTTGAATTCATTACCGATTGTGTGTCCCACGTCGGAGATATGAAGATCCCCCACGTCAGGCACAACCACACCACGTTCGCCGCATTGGGGCTGCATTACGCCGGGACGTACTATCGAAAATATTACGGGTTGCCGGAGGCGGACGCCTGGCTTGCGTTGTCGGACGAGTGTTTCAGGTTCCAGGCGAAGGCGTTCAAACCCCACGAAGATTGCAGCGGATACCAGTGGCTGACCCACTATCATCTGACCAGGTATTCGCTTTCCTGCGGGGATATGACGTTTTTCGAGAATGGTTGCGCGCGGAGAGCGGCGGACTATTCGATCCTGACGACGGACAATCTGGGCTATGCGCTTCCGTATGGAGACAATGCGTCGCCCTTTGGCTGGTGGAGCGAACTGCCCTATCTGCGAGCGGCCGTTTTCGTGCTGGAAGACGGGCGTTATCAGTGGATGCTGGATAAGAAGACGGCCGTCGAACCTCAATTTGCCGCATATGAATATCACAGGCGCGTAACCCCTGTGGAACCGGAGGATCTGGATGGAACGCAGGTGTTCCCTGTGGATCCGCTGTATTACGAATCGAACCTGGGGAAAGACCATCTTCCGTTGAAGAAAACCTTCGACAAGGTGGTGTTTCGAGACGGGTACGATCCGATGGGCCAATATCTGTTTCTGGATGGGCTTTCCAACGGAGGCCATAAGCATTACGACGGGAATTCGATATCCCGAATAACGCAGAGGCGCCGGATCTGGCTGGCCGACTGCGACTATATAAAGTCTTTGCCCAAGTTTCACAACGGCGTGCTGATTTTTAGAAATGGTCAGTCCGCCGAGATCCCGCCGTTCGTCGAACTCGAGCGTGCGGCGAATTTCGACCGGTCGGGTTTTTCCGAGACAACGCTGCGCAACTACAGTGGCGTGGACTGGCACCGGAACATACTCTGGAAACGGGGGCGGTTTTTTCTTGTCATCGACGAGATGGAGGCTCTCGGGGAGGACGATTACAGTTTCAGGGCGATATGGCAGACGCTGGGCCACGTGGCCGTGCGCGAAGGCGGGCTGGTCGTGGAGCAGGACGGGGAGCGGTTCCATATCAAGGGTTTGAAGGGGCCATCGCTGAAACTCGAGGATGACGAGGTAACGGGGAAGAATTGGGAGGGTTATCCGCACGCGGATCCGGTCGTGCGGATTCTGCAGCAGATCGTGGACGTGCGCTTGAAAGCGCGGGATACGTACCGGTTCTTCAATCTGCTCCATTGCGGCGGCGACCCGACGACACGGGATTTGAAGCTGACGCAACTGACCGATGGGGCTGTCCGGGTCGACGGCGGCGAGGAGGTCGTCTTCGCCGGTGTGGGGGAAGCCGGCGTCCTGTCTGAAATTCCGGGCGGACCGGCAGTGGCCGCGGCTCAATTTCTGGTGTCTCCTTCCCGGTTTGCCGTCGTGGACGTCACACGGGTCCGGTGGGGCGGCGTGGAACTGACGTCGGAGCAGCCGGTGTCTATAGAGTACGATCTGGTGAGGGGTGAAGGTCGGACGATGGCCAGGAACGCCACGCGGCTGTGTCTGTCGTCGGATGGTCGATCGGGCGTCACCGTGGATGGGAAGCCGGTGGACTCCTCGGTATCCGACGGCGCGGTAGCGTTTACGATGCCGAAGGGCGAACATCGATTCTGCCTGGTGTCAGACTCCGTGATGGCGTTGCGTCGGGCGGCCTCCCGTACGGTGCGCCCAAAGGCGGTGCAACCGGCGTTGATCCGGCCCAGGCGGGGTCGTGTCGGACAGTTGAAGGAAATGTGGACGTACCGGGAGGAGGGGCCGTTCCTTTCGTTACACGCGGCGGACCTTCTGAGCGATGAATCGGATGTGGTCGTGGCGGGCGGCCGGGGCGCATCGGTTTGCGCGCTGCACGATGGTGACGCGCTGTGGCGGTTCCGGACAGGAGGGGAGGTTCGCTCCGTGTGGGCGGCGGATCTGGCGCGGGACGGCAGGACGCGAGTGATCGCCGGGTCGGCCGATACCAGGGTCTACGTACTGAACGCAAAGGGACAGAAGGAATGGGACTATGAAATTCCACTCTACTATCGTACACCGATGTTGAAAACGGTGTTCGCCGGCGATATCGATGGGGATGGCAAGCTGGAGGTGATCGCCGGGGCGGAGTCGTGGCGATACTACGCGTTCACCCACGAAGGCAAGTTTCTGTGGCATCAGATGACGGTGCATTCATCCACCCACGGCTGCGCGGCGGACATCGACGGGGATGGCAGGGACGAGGTGATCGCCGGAACAGAGTATCACCGCTGGCACTGTATTGATGGCAGCGGGGAGATCCGATGGTCCTACCATCCGAGGACGGGCCCCCGGACCAATTCCGCCACGGCCGGCGATCTGGATGGAGACGGTCTGAAGGAAGTCGTCTTCGCGGGGGCCGATACGCATATCCACACCCTGAGCGCCCACGGCAAGCTGCTCTGGCAGTTCAATACCGGAGATGAGGTCACGCAGGTCGTGACGGCCGATATGGATGGAGACGGGTTGGACGAGGTCGTGGCGTCTTCAATGAGTTTCAACGTGTACGTGATAAAAGGCGATGGATGTACGCAGGTCTGGCGCGCGGATCTCGGGGAGGTCGTACGTTGTATCTCGGTGGGTGATTTTGACGGCGACGGAAAACTGGAAGTGGCCGCCGGAACCGAGGACGGTGTGGTGCACGTGCTCGCCAACGGAGACGGACGGACGGTGGCGCGTTTCAAGACCGGCGGTCCGTTATTGACAATGGCCGCCGCGGACGTGGATGGTGACGGCGTTCCGGAGATTGCGGCGGCCTCCGAAGACGGCGTGCTGTATGTATTGAAGCAGTAGAGCGATGGGTCTGGACGATTCCTTTTGGCACCTGTGAGAGGCGAGGGGCGCGCAGCCTCGACTAGAGATACGGGTGGGTTTGACCAACGCCGACCGACGCTTTTGCAGCGCCTGCCTGCGGCAGCAGGCAGGCGCGAAGACCGCTGGGGGTTTAAGACAGCTTCTAAAGGTCCAGTTCCTGCGCGATGCCAGCCATTGCTTCTCGCACGAATGCAATGTGTTCGTCCAGTTCTACCCCGAGTTCCGATGCACCCGTGCGGATGTCCTCCCGGCTGACCGCCCGTGCGAATCCCTTTTGTTTCATCTTCCTGCGTACGGACGAGGTTTTCAGGTCAGCCAGCTTCCTGGACGGTTGCATGAGTGTAACGGCTACGATGAACCCTGTGAGTTCATCCACGGCGAACAGGGTCTTGTCGAGCAGGCTGTCTCTGGGCACGCCGAGATAGGTAGCGTGGGATTTGATGGCGTGGATGATGTCAGGAGGATACCCTTTCTCCGTGAGGATGCCAACGCCAACCATCGGATGTTCTTCGGGATCGGGGTGTTTTTCGTAGTCGAAGTCGTGCAGTAGCCCAGTGATGCCCCACAAATCTTCGATCTGGTCGAATTTGCGTGCGTAGGCCCGCATTGCCGCTTCGACGGCCAGCATGTGCTTGATAAGATTGGGATTCCGGGTGTGTTCGCACAGCAGTTGAAAGGCTTCATCGCGGCTCGGTAGTGACATACGGTCTCCTGATCTATCCACGGGTCTTGTGTCCTGTCCCAGGAATATTTCACCAATCTTCCATGTCTGCGTGCGTGAGGCTGCACGCACAGGCAGGCGCAGGTTCATCCCGTCTCGCTGCGTTGCGTGCGTTGAGCTTGTCGAAACGAGCTTGTCGAAGCGCGCTTTTCGAAGCGCGCTCGCCGACCCTTCGACAAGCTCAGGGAGCGGCTCAGGGTGCAGGCGCCGGTTCCTGAGCCTGTCGAAGGATGCGAGCCGGGCGACTCATCGGGCGAGTTTCGGCAATCCATTTCCGCGACAGAACCCTACGCCACGTGGCCGTTACCCCCGGTTCTCCGCTTGACGTCGCGAATGGTCTTCAGGGCGTTTTCAAGGGTGTCTGATACGTACTGCAGGCGTCGGTTCACGGAGGTGGTTTCCAGAAACTCCTGTTTCTCGGAGAGCGTCAGGTTGAGGCTGCCTGCAATGGTATAAGAAAACTCCGAGGGAGAGCAGTCCGATTCCCGTCTCCAGTGAAGCCAGCCCAGCGAGAGTTTGACTGCGTCCTCGTAGAGGGCGATGGCTCGGTTGGCCAGCTCAGGGTCCGGAGTTTCCGGGGTATCCTCAATTTCCTGTACCATTCCTGAGATATAAGGGTGGGTATCCAGGCGTTTCATCACCTGGAAACGCCTGGTGCCCCGAACAAGGATATTCATACGCCCGTCCGGAAACCGGTTGACCAGCCTGGTAACGGTCGCGGCGCAGCCGGTATCGCGAAAATTGTCGTCCGTCCCGAACACGATGCCGAATTCAACCGTCGTATCCATACACAGCTTGATCATTTGCCGATAACGTCCTTCAAAGATATGTAGAGGAATCTGTTGGAAGGGAAAGAGGACCAATTCCAGCGGAAAAAGAGGCAGTTCAAAGGGTTCACTCATGGCGGGCTTCTTCCACCGGCGGAGGTGATTGAAGTGGGAGATCCCGGAATCGGCTGGCGTCCTCAGGGCGACCGAATGTTGCCGACCAGGTCCACCTGGCCGCGGCCTGGTCGAGGACGGCAAGATTGAATCGCAACGGAGCAAGGGGGTGTTCAGGGCGGATGCCGACCGCGCGAAGAGGAATTGCGCACTCGATCACGAATCGGTTGGACTGAACCCCGATTTTCGCAACCCACTGTGGGTTCAACTCGATATTCCGTGCATGGTAGCGAACGATATCACCTGCATACCGGTCCCAGGAGGCACGGACAGGTTGCGGTTTGGCCAGCAAGACGACAAAGAGAAGGGCGGGAAGTGCGCGGGTTATTGGCATGGAGGGGTCTTCACGGCAGCTTACGGGTTGTTTCGGGTCAGCGTCTCGAACAATTTCCGCGTGGCGATGGAGTAACTGCGCCCCTTGCGTTGTAGGACGCCCAGCGGGCGTATCAAGGGTTCTCCCCGCAGCGGAAGCGCCTTGAGCGTGTCTTTGAATCGTCCCTGTCTCAATGCCGATGCAGGCACCAGGGAAATCCCTATGTCGACCTCGACGGCATGGATGAGGGTGGCGATGTGGTCCAGTTCCATGACGGTTCGGAAGGCCACGCCGTGTTTCCGGAAGTAACGGTCGATAGCCGACCGGGTGGGGGCTTCAGGCGTGAAGAGAATCAATGGATGGTTGCCCAGCTCGCCGGGACTGACGGTCGTTCGCAGGCTGAGGGGATTGGATACGGCGCAGATCACGACCATCGGATCTTCCGCAAACGGGATCGCGTCCACATTTCGTTGAGAGCGCGGAAAGGCAACCACTCCGAGGTCGATCTGGCCGCTTGCCACATCGTCGTAGATTTTTTTGGCCTGCGTATATGACAATCGCAGATTGACTTTGGGATTGGATTTGATATAGGTTTTCAGATAGGGAGCCAATTCCAACATGCCCACGCCGTAGATGGCGGAAAGTCGAACGGTACCGGAAACCTCGCCGCTCAATGCCTGGATGCGGTGTTGCATCTTGTCGAAGCGCAGGACAATTTCCCGCGCATAGCAGTAGAAGATTTCACCTTCCGCCGTCAGGGAAAGTCGTCTCTTTTCCCGCTGCACCAGCCGACGCCCGTGTCGTTTTTCGATGCTCTTGAGTTGCTGGCTGACAGCCGATTGACTGACGTCATTGAGCAGGGCGGTTTTGGAGAAGCTCTGGGTTTCTATAAGATCGCAAAAGACCTTCAGGCTTTCGGTAAGCACAAAACGGTTTCCCATCCGGTGTGGATGACGGTTCCTGGATGAAAACGTGAAAGGGCGAGACGTGAAGGCCGCGCTCCCGAGAGGGTGTTCATGCATTCGGATTGATGGCACCCGAAACGGGGATGATTCGATTCCAATTGCCCGGACGGCGTACGCATCGCCGGAATTCGACGCGCAGCAACGGACGGACATGCGACTGCGGAATTCAGTGGATCACGTAACGGAAATTATAAGATTCGTGAAAGCAAGTCAATAGAAAATCTATATGTCCCGACGATGAGCTGCGGGGGAGAGCGGTCGAACAAATCGGGCATTCTCCACAGTCAGACGAAAACGCAGGTCTTCACCGGGGGTCGCTCTAACTGCTTGCAATGTATTAATCTTCTTGTGTTAGGTTGTCTATAGGAGTATATTTCGCGTTCCAGCAGAACGGGTTCTGGCGACGCGGTCTCACCGGAGTGCAACGGGTTCGAAAGGAAACAGGATCGTGAATTGGTTTGATCGGTTGAAGTCCGGCATTCAAACGCTGGTCCGGCGGACGATGCCCGACAATCTATGGATCAAGTGCGAACGTTGCCATCACACGCTTTACAGCAAGCAGGTGCGCCAGGATTACGGAATATGTTCCCACTGCGGCGCGCATTTCCGGATCGGCTACAAAGATTATCTGGATTATATCCTGGAGGCAGGCTCGTTCGAGGAAATTGCCTCGGAGGTGAAATCCGCCGACCCGCTGCATTTCGAAGATCGCATGCGATATGTCGATAGGATCCGGGAGGCCCGCAAAGCCACCGGGCTGGATGCGGCGGTTTGTGTCGGTATCGGTAAGATTGACGGCCAACGCGTCGGCGTGGGTATCCACGAGCCCGCGTTTATCATGGGCACGCTGTCCTCAGCGGAGGGCGAGCGGTTTTGTCGCCTCATTGATCGTTGCATCACGGAGCGTCTGCCCCTGGTTCTGATCTGTCGCTCGGGTGGGGCCCGGATGCAGGAAAGCGCACTCTCCCTGATGCAACTGGCAAAAATCAACGCCCGGCTGGCGCGGTTTGCGGACGAGGGGCTGTTGTTCATTTCCATTCTGACCGATCCCACGACGGCCGGTGTATCGGCCAGTTATGCCCTGATTGGCGATATCAACATTGCCGAGCCCAATGCGTTGATTGGCTTCACGGGAGAGCGGATTACCGGGAGTTCGGTGGGTGAGGAGGAATTGGAAGCGCTCCGGCGGGCGCAGCGCGCCGAAAAGGTTCTTGAACATGGATTTGTCGATATGATCGTGCCTCGCAGCGAAATGCGACAGACGCTGGCCAGCCTGTTTTCATTCTTGTTGACCTCGCAATCTGGAACGGATGTGCGGGTATGACCGTGGTTCCGGTCTGAGTTCGGCGCGCGGCCGAGGACAATAACGCCCCGCCTTCTGCGTTCCGACTCCCGGATGGCGATTAGGTGTCCTGTCCCAGAAATATGTTACCATTCATCCGTCGATTCATCCCGTCTCGCTGCGTTCCCTTCACCCGCCGACCTTGCGCAGGTCGCCTCGCTCAGGCGCCTTGCGAGCCGGGCGACTCGTCGGCCGAATTTCGGCAATCTATTTCCGGGACAGAACACTAGTGTAAGGCTGACATGGGTGTGGGTCTCAAGGTCTATGTGACGGTTTTTCTGTTTCGGAAAAACCGTGTTTTGTTGCTTGAGCGCGCGCCTCACAAGCAATTTGCGCCAGGCCGGTGGACGGGGGTAGGGGGCCGGGTGGAACCGGACGAAATGGCGAATCTGGAGGCGGCGGCACTGCGGGAGGTGGGCGAGGAAGCCGGAATCGCCGCGCAGGACGTCGACAATCTACACATCCGGGTCGTGTTGACCCGGCTGGAAGACGGCGACGTCACAACCGTGGTGTTTTTCACGGGGCATACCGATCACGAGGCGTTGCGCCGCTGCGACGAAGGCCGGCTGCAGTGGATCGAGCTGGATCGCATCGCCGACCTGGATCTGGTAGAGAACGCCGGATATGCTCTGAATCTGGCCCTTCAGGAGAAAAAGGCCGGATTTCCAGACGTTTACGTCGCTGTAGAAGACGGGATGCGCTACGGAACCGTGAGCGCCCTGAGAGTGGATCGGGCGGCATTGGGGCGTTTGCCCAGACGGCGGGAAGTGCGATGAAGTTCGTGATTCGGGCCGGCGGCATCGGCACCCGCCTGTGGCCCTTCAGCCGGACGACGCGGCCGAAGCAGTTTCACAGGATGGTCGGCGAACGCACCATGCTGCAGGAGGCCGTGCATCGGATCCGGCCGCTGGTTGGCGTCCGCGATCTCCACGTTTCAACGGGAAACGAACTCGTCGCTCTCGTACGGGAACAGCTCCCGGAGTTGCCCGCGTCGGGTTTCATTGTCGAACCGGCACTGCGTAATACCGGCCCGGCCGTGGGGCTCGAGTGCGTACTGCTCGAGAGCCGGTATCCCGGCTGTACTGTGGCCAGTCTGGGTTCGGACCATCATATAGGAAAACCGGAGGCGTTCTGCCGATTGCTTCGGGCGGCCGAAGAAGCCGTGGAGGAGGATCCGGACACGCTGTTAACGCTGGGGGTGAAACCCACCCGCGTGGAAACGGGTTACGGCTATATCCAGAAGGGCGCCGTCGCCAGCCGGGTAAACGGAGAGCCGGTCTACGGCGTGGCGCGGTTCAGAGAGAAACCCGATGAACATACGGCAAGGCGGTACGTGGAAAGTGGCAACTATCTATGGAACAGTAACATGTTCGTATGGAAGGCGCAAACCGTCCTGAGTTTGTTCGAGCAGTTCGAGCCGGAACTCCACAGGTTTCTGATGCGCATTCGGGGCGCGGTGGGTTCCGGGAAGGAACGGGACGCGATTGCGCGGGAATATCCCCGCATGAAGGAGGTGGCCATTGACAATGCCATTATTGAACGGGCACCGAAGGTGGCCACCCTGGAGGCGGATATCGACTGGAGCGACATCGGCAGTTGGGGTGCGTTGACGGACGTCCTGCCAGTCGACACGGAGGGCAACCTCATCTCCGGGGACGTGTTGAATTTGAACTCGCGGAACATCACCGCCTACGGTGTCGAGGGCAAGCTGATCGCACTCGTGGATGTCGAGGGGCTGGTTGTCGTCGATACGCCCGACGCGCTGTTGATCTGTCGGCGCGATCGGGCACAGCGTGTCAGAGACGTGGTCGCGGCTCTGCGAGAGGGGCGTGCCGGGTATATCTAGTGTCCTTTCCCGGAAATATGTCACCATACGGCAATCTATTTCCGGGACAGAACACAGGTCAATCCGGAATCTCAGATCGAGGGAACGGTTTACGGATCGGAAGGCGTCTTGAACCCTTTGCCTGAAATGGTGAGCGCTCAAGATATCTTGGCGTTTCGGGTTGGACAATGGAGAAGCCGGAATGAACATACTTGTGCTCCAGGGACCGAATCTGAACATGCTGGGCAAACGGAAGGCGGCCCATTACGGTCTCGTGACGCTGGATGAGATCCACCGCCGGCTTGAGGAACGGGGGCGTGCGCTGGGCTGCGAACTGGAGTTCCTGCAGTCCAACCACGAGGGCGTTCTTGTCGACAGGGTTCAGGCAAAGCGGGATCGTGTCCAGGGGATCATTCTCAATCCGGCCGGGCTGACGGGGTTCGGGTATTCGCTGAGAGATGCGATCGAAGACAGCCAGTTGCCGGCGGTGGAAGTGCATCTGTCCAATATCCATGCAAGGGAGGCGTTCCGGCGGCATTCCTGTTTCTCGGCCATCATGGTCGGGCAGGTTGCCGGATTCAAGTGGCGGGGTTATGTCGCGGCGCTGGAGATGCTGGTGGAGATGCTGAGAGAAGAAGAATAAAAAAGGGCAGGGCCAATTCAGGAATAAAGACGCCCCGGAGAGATCCCCGGGGCATCTTTGTGCGTTTCCCGATTCTTCCGAACCGCGTGCTCAGTTTCGCCTCGCCTTCAACATATACCGCATCGCTTCGGCGACAATGCCGGCGGCGCCCTCGATTCCGGTCTGGCCGGTGTTGAACGTCAGGTGATAGTTTTCCGCGGCGTTCCAGGCAATTCCGAAGTGTCTCTTGAGATAGCGTTTTCGATAGTCGTCCATTTTGCGGATACGTTTTGCGGCGGCGTTGGCATCCAGTTCTTCCCGCTTCATGACCATGTGAATTCGATAATCGATCGGGGCGACCACCCGCAGATGCAACGTGGCGGGTCGGTCTCTCAGCAGGATCTGCCCGCCCCGGCCCACCAGGACCACGTTGTCCCGCTCGGCCAGACGCGTAACGACTTCCCGTGTGATGTTGACAAAAGCCTCTTCGTCCGGTAAAGAAACAACGGAATCGATCCGGCCGGTCAGTTCGGGCACGGTGGCGGTTGCCCACCACTCGTACTCCGAGAGGCCGGTGATCGCCTCCGGGTGACCGGGCGTGAGGATTTTTCGAATCACACGCATGGCGGGATGTTCCGGGCGTTCGTCGAAACGCTCGGCTTCGGCGACAGGGACCTGGGCTTCGTTGGCCACTTCCACGAGCAGGTCCTTGTTCATGCACAGATAACCCAACAGATCGGCGGCTTTCTGAGCGACCGATCGTCCGTCGCTGCCGTATTCTCTTGAGACGGTAATCACACCCATATTGAGCCTCGCTGATGTGAGATGCCGCTTTCGGATTCAGCATTGAGCGGATGGTGACGAAAATTGGACGATGGCATAAATTAGCGCAAAATATCGAATTGTCAATGGGTTTAGACACCGTTTATCCAGCGCGCCGCCCCCTTTTTCGCTCAAAAAAAGGTCTGGTGGATTGCGGGCAACCGGGGGGAGAAATCGATGGAAGATCAGGTATGGTTGTACAGGCACGATGAGATTCATACCGGACGGCCGTTTGGGATTGACGTGGACAGCGCGGATTGGCTTTGGGAGGGTTGTGGGCGCAACCGATTGACAGGCCATAATTTACGTACGGCGGAGACGGTTCAGATTCCGGTGCCGGAAATGGGCGGCCGATCGGTCTTCCAGGCCATTGCCTGGGAGGAAAAGCTGGTGCTCACCCTGGGTGACGCGCCGTACTACCTGGTTCTCGACCCTGTGGGACGCGCTTGCGAAAGGCGAGAGATCCCCGGCGCGCGACCCCTCGTGTGGTACGGCGTCAGGACGCCCGGTGGAAAGGTGTTGCTCTTTGAGCGTTCGGAATCCAGGGTCCTGGTTCTGGACGGTCCGCTGGCGGAGCCGCGCGTTGTGGACTGTCCGTTCGAGGGGCAGCTGGCAAACGGGTGGTGCGTTGACGGGATGGTCTATTCGCCAATGTGCGAACCGTCTCGAATCATCAGATTCGATCCCGGCGCGGAACAATTCGTCGACGAGAGCCCCGGCCCGTACCCGGAGGCCGCGCTGGCCGGGCACTTCATACACCGCGGCGTGTTGTACGCCTGGGATACGGCGAAGGGCAGGATTTTTCCGTTGGAACCGGATCGGGGACGGTGGGGAAACGCAATCCCAACGCCGGATCACGGAGAGCTTTACGGCTTCATGGGAGGGGGATTCGGCTTTCAGGGCCGTGCGTATATCTGCTTGAGCACGTATATGCATCCGAGCAGGTTGGATCCCAACACGGGTCGGATCGTGGTTCCGGACGGGCCGTTAACGGTCGACGGCAAGCCGCCGAGGTTTCTGGATCGAATGCTGGTATTTGATCCCGGTACCGTCACGTTTGACTACCTGGTGGCTCCGGAACAGCCGGACGGGGTCCCGTTGCTGTGTTATCACTGGACGGATGGCGAACGGTTCGTCATTACAGGGACGATGATTCCGTATATCCGATCTGGGGAATTGGGAGAAATTTTCGGTTCCTGGATCGTCCTGCAGAGCGAACCGGCCACACGGGAGCAGGGCTTCGGCATCCCTGACGTGGTATTCGACAGGCGGGCGCATCTGGCTCGGTACCGGCGAACCTATGGTGCAAAACGGTCGCTCTTTCTGCCGCGCACGCCGTGGACGCCGCCCATTGTGAATTTGGAGGGCCCCGTATCGGAATACCCGCCCGGGATGGAGGCCGAGTTGGTCAGACGGGCTGCGAGAACCGATAGGGAGGGTTACCTGGGGCATCTTGCGGAGACAATTACAGACGGGGTGTCGTCGGACGCGGATGCGGTGAGACAGGTTGCGGACCATGTGAATCGGGTACTCTATTACAACCCTGTCCAGGTGCCGGAAACGCGGGATCCGGTGGCCATTCTGGAGGGGCATGATGCGCGGTGCGGGCAGGGCGTTACGGTTACCGTTGCGATTCTGGAGGCGCTTGGCATTCCGGTCCGGTCGGTCGGGCTTTCGCACCACGTGGTGGCGGAGGCGACCTATGACGGGAGCGACCATATCGTGGACGCGCTGTTTTTCGGCGCCAATCAGCCGCAGAAAGCCGGAAGCGTGTTGTCGGTGGCCGAACTGAAGGCGGATATTTACTTCGCCGATGGCTTTGCGCAGGAGTGTTTCGCGTATGATCCTGAGTTGCTCGAGAGCGAAGACCGGTTCTGGATTCTGGGTTACGTATTCGGCATCTGGGGGTCGGAGCCGTACTACTCGTACTATCTCGGGGCCGAGAAAGCCCATCCGCCGACGTTCCCCATGGCATTGCCCGCGCAACGGGTCGGCCCGCAGGAGGTCCGCGTAAATTGGGCGCGGTCGATGAAGTTGGGCGGTGGCCGGATAGAGTACGACGTTCGCATTTTCGCGGATCGAGCGTGTCGAGAGGAAGTCCTGACGGAGTTGACCGCAGATACGTCGATTGTCTGGAACGTGCCGGAGGCCAACCGGATGTACTTTGTGGAGGTGCGTGCCGTGGACAATCACCGGGACAGGAATCCGGAACCCTGGTATCCCGCCGCACGTTCCAATTTCGTTCTCGTTCCCGAAGATCAGTATGGCTGGTACGGCGTGATGTGAGCTCGAAGCGTGTGTGGCCGTTTGCCGATGCGGTGGCCGGCGGCGGATTCCGCCACCGGATTCTATTTGTCGGCAGGGCTGCTCCGGGCAACCGGCACGTGTATGAGCGTGGGCTGTTTCGCGCCGAGGCCATGCTGCAGCGCGGGAAGGATCTGGTCCGCATTTTCAATGCGAATTCCCCTGGCGCCAAAGGCATCCGCCATCCCTGCGTAGTCGATCGGGCCCAGTTCGGAGGTGATCCCGCGGCCGTAATGCGCCTCGTGCCCGGTGAGGGTGATGCCCCAGGCTTCATCGTCGGCGAGAAGGACCACAAAGGGCAGACTCTGCCGGGCGGCCGCCTCGAGTTCGGCGACGGTGAATGTGAGCGCGCCATCGCCCGAAATGAGGATAACTGGCCGGTTCGGGTATACGAGGCGGGCCGCCATCGCCCCCGCGAGACCGTAGCCCACAACGCCGCTGGCGCCGCACGTAAGCCAGTGGCCGGGATATCGGTCGCAGAGGACCTGGTGCGCCCACTGACCGATGTTGCCGCCGTCGATGAGGATAACGGTGTCGTCGGTCAGGACGGATTGCACGGCGTGAATGATGTCGAGCGCGTGCAGCCCGTTCCCTTTTCGGGCGTCAAGGCACCGCCCGCGGAACGCGTCCCGACGGCCGGCGGCCTCCTGTAGCCAGGCCGTCTTGGGCGCGATTTTCCTTGTCCGCGCAGCTTCGGTCAACTGGAGCAGTGCGGAACCGGGATCGGCCGCCACGCGCAGGTGGGCGCCGATTCCCTGATTGAGGGTGCAGGCATCCACGTGGATGCGCACAAGGGTGGCGTCGGGATGTACGGCGGGCGGCTGGAGATAGCCGACCCGGTAATCGCACGTGGCGCCAGCCAGCAGAACCAGGTCCGCGTCGGGAAGGAGTCGGGGGCCGCCGCTGGCGGCGCCGACGACACCCATGAACGTATCCATGGGCTGCGAGACAGCGCCCCGATCCCAGATCGGTACCACCACCGGGACGGCCAGGGCGCGCGCGAACTCAACCAGCGCCGCATTGCCGTCCGCATAGTGTGTGCCGGCGCCGGCGACCAGAAGGGGGCGATCGGACCGCGCAAGCAGGTCGGCGATTCTGTCGATTTCACCAGGACTCCCCCATGCCACGGTGGGGGCGGGATGGCTGGCATCGTGGACGCGCAGGATGGCGCCGGCGTGAATCTCAGCGCCCAGGACGTTCTGAGGAACGGTCAGATGTACGGGTCCTGGCCTGCCGGCCATGGCGGTTTCGAATGCCTCGTGCAGAATCTGCGGGATGCGCTCCGGATGGTAAATGGTTTCGGCGTATTTGCAAATGGGCGCGGCAATGGCAACCTGGTTCAGATCCTGAAAGTGACCGAGTCCGGCGGTGTTGGCGGGTCCGCTTCCTGTGATGAGCAGCATGGGTGCGCCGTCGAAATGGGCGTTGCAAACCCCTGTGAGGGCGTTGACGTGTGCCACGCCGCTACTGACGGCGCAGACGCCCACCGTGCGGCTAAGGCGTCCGACGGCTTCGGCGATATATCCTGCTGCCTGTTCGTTGCGTACGTCGACAAGCCGCATTCCCGCCCGGTCGCAAGCGTCATCCAGGTCGTCGAGCCCGTGGCCGCAGAGTGTTGCGATAAACGCGACGCCCTTTTTTTGTAGTTCCCTCACCAGCAGATCCGCACCGTTCATGCATTTTCCTCCCATGAAACGTTAAAGGGTTTTTGTGAGGCAGAAGTGAATCGCGGGTTGGAGGCACTGAAACAGACCCAGGTGGCCGGTCGTCGGTATCGTGGCGCGTCCGCTGACCCGTCACGCACGATACAGGTTCAACGCATCGATGGCGTCGGCGATACGCGGCGGAACAAGATGACCGATTGGCGCCCCGTGTTTTTTGAGCGTCCGAACTTCCGTGGAGGATATTTGCGAATGGACGCCGCGCAACCGGATGAAACGAACTCTGTTGGAAAATGCGACGTATTCCGGGCTGCTCATCAGCGTTCGCATGGCTTCCGGGTCGATATTGTCGCGGTTGGCTGCGACGACGTGGGCACAGTCGAAGAGCGTGGATAATTCGTCCGAAAGGTTAATATAGTACCTGGGGTCGAAGAGTCTCAGGAGGGTGTCGTAACCGACCACGAAGAACAGCCTTGTCGATTCCGGGTAGAGCGGGCGAAGGGCGCGGGCTTTGTCGACGAATCTGGCGTGGCTGCAGCCGGCCACCGAAAGGTTGGAATCAGGTTCTGCGTAGTGGCCGATCATGGCCAGGCGCTGCCCCAGAGATGCCCCGTAGATGTCTTTGTCGACGTTTGCGTGTGACAGCAGAAGAAGGGCTTCCCCGGCATCGCAGGATTCCGAGGCCTGAGACAGCATGGTCTCGTGAGCCAGGGTCATCGGATTGAACGAGGCATCCATCACGACCAGGCTGCCGCCGGGCCGATTGAGGCCCCTCACCGCCCTTTGCAGAAAGCCTGCCCGCGGTGGACCGACCGGGTCGAACGCGTCCATGAAACTGCGAAGTTCCTGGAGTTTTCGCGGGGTGATTTGCATTGGAAACGCGGGACAAAGGGTTCACGCCTGTTGATTGGATATGGTAGGTTGGGGTCCGGGGTAAGTCAATCGAAATATCGCGGGGATTTTCCGCTTGACATCTGTCATCTCCGCCTTACCATTGGATGGGGGGTTGGGTTGAACGTTAATCGCGAGCGAAAGGGAGATGAATGACGGGGCCGCCGTTTCGGGGGGTGTTTGTGATTCTGGCAACGCCGTTTTCGGACGATGGTTCGTTGGACGAAGACGGGTTGAAGGCCGAGGTGGAGTTTTCGATCGCGGCGGGAGCGCACGGTTTGGTCTCCCCGGTGAATGCGAGTGAATTCAGCGCGTTGTCCGACCCGGAACGGCTGCGGGTGATCGAGGTCGTGGGCCAGACGGTGCGGGATCGGCTGCCGTTCGTCGCGGGTGTGTCCGGGGTGAGCGCGCACGTGGCCGTGTGGATCGCGAAACACGCGGCGGGGGAGGGGGCCGACGCAGTGATCGCAATGCCGCCTTATGTATCCAAACCCCCGGCGGATGGCGTGACGGCGTATTACGAGGCGCTTGCCAGGGCGACGGAACTGCCGATTTTCATCCAGAACTATCCGCTGCCGATCGGGGTGCCGATGTCACCCGCGTTGTTGGGTCAGCTTGCTCGCGAGATTGAACGCGTGCTTTACATCAAGGAGGAAGTCCCCCCGGTCACACATTCTATTTCGGCGGCTATTGCTGCCTGCGGGGATTCGGTGGAGGGCGTGTTCGGGGGTGCGGCCGGTCGGTTCATGATGGACGAGATGCGGCGGGGCGCCGCCGGGACGATGCCGGCCTGCGACGCAACCGACGTTCATGCCGCGGTTTGGAACGCGTACCAGGCGGGCGACGTGTCGGGCGCCAGGGAGATTTTCAACCGGCTGCTGCCCCTGTTGAATTTTGAGATGCTTCACGGCGTGCACGCATACAAGGAAGTGCTGCGCCGCCGTGGGGTGATCCGCTCGGCCTACGTAAGGGCCCCCGCGACAGGGCCGCTGGAAGCGCACGACCACGCCGAACTGGACACGATTCTCTCCGACATCCGGGATCTGTGGGAGGTCTAGGGAAGACTCCCCCATCGAATCAACGCGGGAATCCACTCGATCATACACGAACATCGGCTGTCGAACGGCGGAATACGAAGGCGGGTTTCGAAAGGCTCAACCACCCCGGTCGGTTTTGGTCCCACAAAAGTTACCACCGGCTTACAGGCGTGTTCGGCCTCCCGGTGCCGGGTGATTTGCTCACGTTTTTCACGGAGGGTTCTATGCACGTGGGGATGCGGATTCCAGCCATGGGAAGTGAATTGGGTCTTGAGGGTGTCGTGGCCTGGGCCGGGGAATGCGGTTTCGGATCTGTGGATGTGCCGGAAGTCGACGCCGGAATTCGGAAGGTTTTCGATAACGCCGGGCTGGCGATTGGGACGGTAGACTGGGGCGTGGGAGGCGCTCTGTTGAGCAACGACGCACAGACCCGCCGCACGGCTGTTTCGGCAATGAAGCGGCGAATTCGGGCGACGGGCACCCACGGTTCCGGCGTGGTGTTTCTGTGTCTGGCGCCAGACGACCGCATGCAATCCCGATCCGAAAGTTTCGAGATCTTCAAAGAGGTTTATCCCGGCGTGGTGGATTGCGCGGAACAACAGGGGGTGCATCTCGCCATCGAGCCCTATCCGGGAGGGGCGCCGACCTATGGCAATCTCGGATGTACACCCGAGACGCTTCGTGCCATATTCGAGGTCGTGCCGTCGCCACACCTGGGAATCTGCTACGATCCGTCGCATTTCATCCGGATCGGCGTGGATTACCAGCGTCTGTTGATGGAATTCGGCGACCGCGTGCGGCATGTGCATGCGAAAGATACGGAACTGCTGTCCGACGGTCTGTACCTTTACGGGAGCCTGGGGCAGAGTTTCGGCAGAAGGTACGGGCACGGGGAAGGATGGTGGCGGTATTGCATACCCGGATGGGGAGAGGCGGATTGGATTTGGATTGTGGCGCGGCTCGAGGAATTCGGCTACGACGGGCCGTTGGCAATTGAGCTGGAAGACGATCGGTATATGGGCAGTACGGCGTTGAATCAGGAGGGGCTGCTCGCGGCAAAGACGTACCTGGAAGGAATCATCCGATAAAGACGCCTCAGACTCGCGAGGCCCGAACCGGTTCCGGAGGTGCACGAATGAGAACGTTTTCGGGAGTTTCAATTGTCCTGGCGCTGCTTGCGGTAGCGTGCGGAGATGACAATCCACTGAATTACGATACGCTGGCAGGAACCTATACGCTGAGAGAGATTCGAGTGACGAACGAATCGAGCTCCGTTACACTAGGTCCACCAGATGCAACCGGAACGCTTGTTCTGACCACCACGGGCGCCTTCACGCTGAGCGTCAGTGCACCTACGCTCGGGCTCAACGATAGGTACTCGGCTGGAGTGTACGCTGTGGAAGGCGCAAGCCTCGTGTTCGAAGACCAGGACACATTGGGCGTTACCGGCGCCGATGCATTAGTGAACGGGAATGAGCTGACATTGACGTCCGTAATCGGCAGCCAGGCCGTCACGATGATCTTCGTGAAGGTCTGACCGGTCTCGCCGGGGGATTGCACACAGGGTCAAAAACAGCAGGTGTCCCTGGCGTTCAAACCGCAGGCGTGCTGAAGGCCAGGGCAATAAGGCAGAAAGCGTTTTCAACGGGTGAATATTGAGCGACACCATGGCTGATCATGCCGCAGGAGAAAAAGCGGCTTCTACGAGATTCGATTGGCTGTCGCGGGAGGAATATTGATGTTGAAATCGGCGGACGCCGTGGTGATCGGTGGCGGCATTATGGGAGCCAGCATAGCCCATTTTCTGGCAAAGAAGGGGCTTGGCGCCGTCGTTCTCGTGGAGAATCGGTCGTTGGCCGCCGTGAGCACGGGCCATTCGGCCGCCGTAATCCGTACGTTCTACACGAATGACCTCACCATCCAATTGTCGATGAAGGCGCTGGAGATGTTTGCGAATGGGGAAGAGGCGCTGGGGGGAGACTGTGACTTTCGCAATACAGGATACATCTGCCTTCTGGGCGAGCAGACGGCGGAGGCCGGACGAGCGGTGCTGGAGGCGGAGCAGCGGAACCAGACACAGGCCGTGGAGGTGGGCACGGATGAAATCCGGGAGCTTGTCCCCGGGGTGAATACCGGAGGGATCGACGCCGGGATCTATGAGCCGGCTTCCGGTTACGCGGACCCCGTCAAGACGGTTCGGAACCTGGTCACGCGCGCGAAGGAGTGGGGGCTGGTCTGTTATGAGGGTGTGGGTGCGAAGCGGATTCGCATGGCCGGAGACCGGGTGGTCGGGGTGGAGACCGACGCGGGGGAGGTTGCAGCGGGTATTGTAATTAATGCCGCCGGCCCGTGGGGACGCCGGATGGGATTGTCCGCCGGGTTGAATTATTCGGTGCGATGGAGCCGGGAGAGCGATCTGGTATTGCGCCTTCCCGAGGGGTTCGGGCGGTTTCCCGTGGTCTCCGATCCCAATTTGCGGGTCTATTTTCGTCCTGATGGCGATGACGGTTTACTGGCGGGCTTGAGTTTTCCCAAAGAGGTGGAGCCGATGGACATCGACGCCTACGACCCTGTATTGGATGAGGCGACACGCTGCCGCATCGAAGAGGGGACCTATGAACGAGTGCCGGGGTTCAGGCAGGGCGAATACGTCAAGGGCTGGGCGTCGGTGTACACGATTACGGACGACTGGCATCCGCTGGTGGGATCCGAGCCGGGTCTGGAGGGGTATTATGCCTTTTTCGGGGGGAGTGGGCACGGGTTCAAACTGGGACCGCCGATTGCCGATTCGTTGAGCGACGTGATTCTCGGCCTGACGCCGGCGTTCGATCTGCACCCGTTTCGTCCCAGCCGGTTCGTTGAGGGCGAGCAGTTCACGTCCGCGTGGGGGGGAGGGAATCGGGGGTGAGTCCAGCGGAGATATTCATGTTCACGCTTAGCCAGGTGCTCAAACAGGCCGGTTTGAAAGAGAACGACACGGAGGTTGGAGATGGCGCAGGCTGAGTATCTGGTCATTGTAGAGAAATATGGACCCCGCGCGTATGGGGCGTATGTTCCGGAACTTCCCGGCGTTGGCGTGGCGGGGAAAACGGAGGAAGAGGTGCGTGACCTGGTCGCCGACGCGATCAGGATGTATCTCGACGAGCTTGAGCGGGATGATGATCAGGCCGCGGAGTCGGTCGTGGTGAACCACTACATGGTTACGGTTTGACCGTGGGCGCCCGGGCGCCGGGGCCTGATAGAGAGGGAACCGGGGGCGAGACCAGAGGAAATTGTCTTCGAGGTAACCGAGGCGGTGGGAGGTAGATACGATGCCAGGGCGCTTGGATAAGACATCTTC
The DNA here is from genome assembly GCA_965237675.1 of Candidatus Latescibacterota bacterium. Taxonomy (GTDB): domain Bacteria; phylum Latescibacterota; class UBA2968; order UBA2968; genus JAAXHE01. The sequence goes on along the minus strand of OZ250150.1, from coordinate 4,444,862 downwards.
ACACAGGGGGACGATTGGGACGACCTGAAGGGCATGGTTCGAGATGCGGTGCGATGTTATTTCGACGAAGGCGGCGCCCCAGGGGTGATTCGCCTTCATCTCGTTAAAGAAGAGGCCATCACGGCGTGAAACTGCCGAACGACTCGTAGTCCTATTTCGAGGAGCAATACAACGATGAGTAACGCCGACCTTAACTGGATCGCAAACTACATATGGGGAATCGCAGACGACGTCCTGCGCGATTTGTACGTACGCGGAAAGTACCGCGACGTGATCCTGCCGATGACCGTTCTGCGCCGGCTCGATGCCGTATTAGAGGATAGCAAGCAGAACGTCCTGGACATGCAGGCTTCCCTCGACAAAATCGGCCTGGTCGATCAACACGAGCCCCTGCGGCAGGCGGCGGGGCAGGACTTCTATAATACCTCCAGGTTCACCCTGCGCGACCTGCGCGCCCGCGCCAATCGCCAGCAGCTTGAGGCCGACTTCAGGGCCTGGCTTGACGGTTTCTCGCCCAACGTCCAGGACATCCTCGAAAACTTCGAGTTCCGCAACCAGGTTTCGCGGCTGTCCAGGGCCGACGCCTTGGGCACGCTGATCGAAAAACTCACCTCCCCCGACATCAACCTGAGCCCGGCCCCGGTGCGCAACGCCGACGGCTCGGTCAGGCACCCCGGCCTCGACAACCACGGCATGGGCACGATCTTCGAGGAACTGATCCGGCGCTTCAACGAGGAGAACAACGAGGAGGCGGGCGAGCACTGGACCCCGCGCGATGCGGTGACCCTGATGGCAAAGCTGGTCTTCCTGCCCGTCGCCGACCAGATCAAGTCCGGCACCTATCTGATCTACGACGGGGCCTGTGGTACCGGCGGCATGTTGACCGTGGCCGAGGACGTGCTCCAGCAACTCGCCTCCGAACACGGCAAGCAGGTCTCCACGCACCTGTACGGGCAGGAAATCAATGCGGAGACCTACGCCATCTGCAAGGCCGACCTGCTGCTGAAGGGCGAAGGGGACGCCGCCGACAACATCGTGGGGGGACCGGAGCACTCCACCCTGGCCAATGACGCCTTCCCGTCCCGCGAGTTCGACTTCATGCTCTCCAATCCGCCCTACGGCAAGAGCTGGAAGACCGACCTGGAGCGCATGGGCGGCAAAAAGGAAATGCGCGATCCGCGCTTCGTGATCGAGCACGCCGGCGATCCCGAGTATTCCCTGGTCACCCGCTCCAGCGACGGCCAGATGCTCTTCCTCGCGAACAAGCTCTCCAAGATGAAGCAGGGTGGCAGCCGCATCGCCGAGGTACACAACGGAAGCTCCCTGTTCACCGGCGACGCCGGGCAAGGCGAGAGCAATATCCGCCGCTGGATCATCGAGAACGACTGGCTGGAGGCGATCGTCGCCCTGCCCCTAAACATGTTCTACAACACGGGCATCGCCACCTACGTGTGGGTGATCACCAACCGAAAACCGGAGCATCGTCGGGGCAAGGTGCAATTGATCGATGCCACCGGGTGGCACCGGCCGTTGCGCAAGAACCTGGGCAAGAAGAACTGCGAACTCGGCGAGGAGGACATCCAGCGCATTTGCGACACCTTCCTTGCCTTCCAGGAGAATGAGCAGAGCAAGATCTTTGACAACGCCGCCTTCGGCTACTGGAAGGTGACGGTCGAACGGCCCCTGCGGCTCGAAGGGATCGACCCCAACCGCGCCTACAAGGCCGCCGAGATCAAGAAACTGAAAGAGAACTGCGAGCGCAGCGAAACCGCGCTGCCCGTCATCAGGAAGATCCACAAGAAAGGCACGGAGGCCGACCCGCTGCGCGGTCGGTTTGAGGCTACTGTCGACGACAGGCACGTCGTGGTGGAGTACGAACCGGACACCGACCTGCGCGACACCGAGCAGATTCCGCTGCAGGAGGAAGGCGGCATCGAAGCGTTCCTGCAGCGGGAGGTCCTGCCCTACGCGCCGGATGCCTGGTACCAAGCAGATAGCGTGAAAATTGGCTACGAGATCAGCTTCACCCGATATTTCTACAAGCCCCAACCGATGCGGACGCTGGAGGAAATTCGGGCGGACATCCTGGAGTTGGAGAAGGAAACCGAGGGGTTGTTGGACGAGATTCTGAGGGCATAGTGAACCCCGCTTACGATCCGGAGAAACATCACCGTCGGTCGGTCCGATTGCGCAACTACGACTATTCACGATCAGGCGCATACTTTATCACCGTCTGCACAACGGGCCAGGAACTATTGTTTGGCGAAGTGAATGATGGTAAGGTGGAACTGAACGAATTGGGCCGGATAGCCGCAGAGGAATGGCTAAAATCTGCACGGATCCGCATCGAGATCGAACTGGACGCTTGGGTTCTAATGCCAAACCATGTTCATGGTATCGTCATTATTACCGACGACCTCTGTAGGGGCGACCGGCCGGTCGCCCCCAGCGGACCACGACCCAGGTCACTCGGCGCGATGATGGCCGGATTCAAATCTGCCGCAACCAAACGCATCAACACCATGCGTGGCACGCCCGGTGTATCGATCTGGCAGCGCAATTACTACGAACACGTTATCCGGTACGAATCCACGCTGGATCGGATTCGGCAATACATCGCGGATAACCCGGCCAGATGGCCGGAAGACCGGGAGAATCCTTTCGTTTGTGACCGCCAGGATCCAATCGGCGTAGGGGCGACCGGCCGGTCGCCCGTAGCGCGTTACGACCTGGGTCACTTGGCGCGATGATGGCCGGATTCAAATCCGCCGCAACCAAACGCATCAACACCATGCGTGGTACGCCCGGTGCATCGGTGTGGCAGCGCAATTACTACGAACACGTTATCCGGAACGAATCCGCGCTGGATCGTATTCGTCAATACATCGCGGATCACCCGGGTAGATGGTCGGGGGACCCGAAGAATCCTATCGCAAAGGACGGTCTGGACACACGGAGGATAAGCAGATCAGACCGAGCGAGATCATCTTCGAGGTAACCGAAGCGGTTGAAGGCAGATTCGACTCCAGAGCGCTCGGGCACAGCATCTTCACGCAGGGTGAAGACTGGAACGACCAAAACGCCATGGCCCGAGGCGCGGTGCTCTGTCATTTCGACGTCGAGAACATGCCACGAGTGATCACACTGCATCTCGTCAGAGTCGAGGCCATCGCAGTATGTTGCTACCTCGCCAAAAAGAAGTTCGAATGCGTCAAGTCGGAGATTAGACAATGAACAGTACCCCGAAGGTATATCTCGTCAGGGCAGGTCGGAATGGTGAAGAGGAGGACTACGCCCTAACCAACAACGTCGCGATTATCGGTTTTCGGGACGTACCGTCTCTCGAAGGAATGAAAGACTATGATGAGGTTTTCAAGCAGGTCAGCGAAGCGTTGCCCGGACGGAAGCCGCGTGCCGTGGGTAATCTCGCAGGACAGCTCTGGGCGTTCGTGTTGGCAATGCAGGAAGGTGACATAGTCGTCCTACCACGCAAGCTCACGTCGCAGATTGCTATCGGCCGGGTCACGGGACCTTATCGATACGACCAGGTGGACTCAATAGAACGTCACATTCGGCCCGTTGAATGGAAACTGCCCGATGTGCCGCGTACCACGTTCGAGCAGGATCTACTCTATTCATTCGGTGCATTTATGACAGTCTGCAACATCTCCCGGAATGATGCTGCACGACGCGTCGTGGCGGTTCTCGAAGGGAAGCCGGACCCTGGCCCGTCTACTTCACAAACACCGATAGAGCCATCGGAGCAAACGGCAGATCAGACCGATGCGATTCCGGATCTGACACAGATGGCGCATGATCAGATTGTTGCCCGGCTTCAGTCACGGTTCACCGAGCACGCCCTGACATGGTTAGTAGATGCCGTGCTAAAAGTCGATGGCTGGGTCACGAGAGTCTCACCGCCAGGGCCTGATGGGGGCGTGGACATTCTCGCGGGTCGTGGCTCGCTTGGTCTGGACAGCCCTCGCTTGTGTGTGCAGGTCAAGTCGCAGAATAGTCCCGCTGATGTAACGGTATACCGAACGTTGCTTGGGACGATGCAGACGTTCAAGGCTGAACAGGGGTTGCTCGTCTGTTGGGGCGGGTTCAACAAGGTAGTTCAACTGGAATCGAAGCAAAGCCATTTTACGGTGCGTTTGTGGGACAGCAGAGATCTCGTACAGGCCATCTATCGGAATTACGTGCGTCTCCCGGCGGAGATTCAGGCGGAGCTACCCATGAAGCAAGTCTGGATGCTTGTCACTGAAGAGCCTGCGGAATGAACGTCGTTGGGTTGCGTAAGTGTCTGGGCGAAATCCAGAGGATAGGGGCCAAATAGCGTTCATCTTTGTGGTCGCCGAAGAAGACGTCGACGGTGGGTTAAAATGCGTTCTATTCAGTGCAGAGGATGTAGATGGCAAAGAAGCCGATGAACTGTCCAAAGGGTAGTGAGATTTCGATTGGGGAATGGCTCGATCAGATCAGGGCTACGAAAAAGTATGTCGGTCGCGATGGAGACGGCCCCCCGGACTGGAAAATCCAGTACGAGGGTACCACGATTGGTGTTGAGGTAACTCTCCTTCATAACACGGAAGGGTGGGGGAGGACAAAGGAGACGGCATTCGAACGTGAACTCAAACGATTGATCAAAGAGGCGTCAAAGGAAGGCGATCAGCGGTGGCACGCACGATGTGAATACGATCCCAGAGTACCGCGGCCACCATCAAGCAACGATCCCACTTGGAAGGAACGTGTCCGTGACGCACTCGAAAGTGCAATCGGAGGTGAGTTTCAGCTGTTGCCAGAGGAAGATATACGTAGACGGGGCGTGGTTTTGACGTTGGATCCAGCGACCAATGAGGGATCTTTTTCGGGGGTTAGTCGCGACGTAGGGTCCGTAGTCGTGCCCACCCTAACCGAACGAATAGTCGCTTGCGTAAAGGAGAAAGTGGAGAAGATTCGAAAGAGCGAGAGAGCCTGTCGCTACCGTCAGTGGTGGCTGGTCTTCGACGATGAGATCGTGATTGCTCCAATTCACCAAATCCTATCCGTGGACGAGAGGAGCAGGATCGAGGCGAGCGTCCGTGAATGTTCGGACACGGTGCGGTTGAGCAAGATCGTCTTGGTTAGCCGATTCCAGACCACTCCGCCATCAGCGAAGCAGGATATGTGGTTCTACGCACCGTGGGAGGATCCACGGCACCCTCCACTACCGCCGAGCCCGTACTCGGATACGACCGCCTGACGGCCGCTGACTCAGCATCGCAGGTGTAGTATTGTTCGATGTAATCTAGCGAAATCATCCTCGAAGTAACGGAAGCTTGCGAGGACGGGTACCGAGGTAGGTCGTTCGGACACAGCATCTTCACCCAGCGAGAAGACTGGAAAACGCTTCAGGCCATGGCGCGAAACGCGGTGCCCTGCCATTTGGAGGACTCCCTGCTCCGGCCCAAGTCGACTCGACTGTACTGCGCCCGCGATGAGGTTCTCTACGTATGAAGTTACCCACCACCCGCGCACAGACACCGTATCCGGAAATGAAGGACTCCGGTGTAGAATGGCTCGGCTACGTGCCGGCGCATTGGGATATTCGGAGAGTGAAGTACCTACTGAACGAATGCGACACCCGCTCAACTGATGGAAACGAGGAATTGCTTCGCGTTTCTCAGTATACCGGTGTTACCCTGCGGAGCCCGACCGGCGATGCGGACGATCCGGATACTCGGGCAGCATCACTGGTCGGCTACAAGTCTGTCGAGCCCAATGACCTCATAGTAAATATTATGCTCGCATGGAATGGCAGCATGGGCGTTTCACAGTTCCGCGGTATTACAAGCCCCGCTTACTGTGTTTATCGGTTTAAGAGAAAATCTCACCCGTGGTACTACCACCATCTTTTTCGTTCGCCAATTTACAAGACACGAATCAGGTCTGTCTCCACAGGAATAGTAGAAAGTCGACTTCGCCTTTACACAGATGACCTCTACCGCCTTGAAGCTCTCGTCCCACCCCTCCCCGAACAAGCCGCCATCGTCCGCTTCCTCGACCACGCCGACCGGCGCATCCGGCGCTATATCCGCTCCAAGCAGAAGCTGATTTCGCTGCTGGAGGAGCAACGTAAGGCTGCAACACAAGAAGTGATTCAATCTCGAAGTGTTACCTCAAATAAGATCGAGGTCGTTGCAGACTTGGTCGAAAGGCCGGTTCACCGTGTGGCCGCCGACACATACACCCCGATTGGTCTTTACAATCGAGGACGAGGGATCTTTAAAAAGGAACCTCGAAACGGCGGTGAATTGGGAGATTCCGATTTCTTTTGGATCGAAAAAGGTGACTTGGTTCTCAGCGGGCAGTTTGCTTGGGAAGGGGCAATCGCTCTGGCAGGTGAGACTGAGTCTGGGTGCGTTGCAAGTCACCGTTATCCGATACTACAGGGTAGGCAGAATGTCTTGGATTCAGGATTCTTGCTGGCCTTTTTTCAGACGGACTGGGGTCAGCTTCTACTTGATCACCATTCGAGAGGTGCCGCGGGAAGGAACAGGCCGCTTAATGCTAAAACCCTTCTGAAAGAGAAGATACCTCTTCCGCCTCTTCGCCATCAAGTGGAAATAGTAGAAATGCTGCAACGCGAGAAATTGGTGCGCCAACAGGCCGAAGACTCTAAAAGACTGCTTAATGAATACCGCGCACGCCTGATTTCCGATGTCGTCAGTGGCAAGCTCGATGTGCGCGAGGCGGCGGATGAACTGCCTGAAAACGACGTCCCCGGCGGACGCCGAAGAATCGGCTGAAGAGCACACAATCGAAAAGGAGGTGACCGTATGACGGACTGGAGCAAGTGCCCGGAGGTGGAGAGCGTGCCTGGCAGGGTGAGCGGGGCCTGGGTGTTCACCGGGACCCGGCTGCCTGTGTCGGCCCTTTTCGGCAACCTTGCGGAGGGCGCAACGGTCCACGACTTTATCGAATGGTTCGGCGGGGTAGACGAAGCAAAGGTGCGGGCGGTTCTGGAATTCGTAGTGCAAGACCTTGATGCCAAGGTCGCCAGGGTCTCGCATGCGAATCCTGTTTGACCACAATGCGCCACGGCAGCTTCGCCGTCACCTCGTCGGCCACGATGTTGACGTGGCTGAAGAGCGCGGGTGGGCAACGCTTGTCAATGGCGAATTGCTGGACCGGGCGGAAGAAGCAGGGTATGGCGTTGTGATTACTGCGGACAGGAACATGCCATACCAACAGAACATCGGAAGCCGTAGCTTCGCACTGATCGTTCTTGGGGCGAACCGGTGGCCGCTCATCGAGCCAAGGATTGAGGACATTCGCGCCGTCCTTGACGGGATTCAGCCCGGAGAAGTCCGGGAAGTCCCCATCCCGATGAGAGGCGAAGCATAGCGCGGACCACCGACACCAGCGAGAAGGGGCTGGAGCGTTCTATTTGCACGGCCCTGGTCGGCCATCGCTGCAACCGCCTCCGGGGTCCGATCGTAGGGGAAGGTTCGAAACCTGTCCCTACAAGATCAGGATGGCCGGCCGCCCGGCCGCAGGTGTTGCCTATCGGCCCAAAAGCACTTAAACTGTGCTACCCAGAAACTGTGAGGCTGTGGCCATGAAAAACATTACCGTATCCATCGACGAACAGACCCACCGGCTCGCCCGTATCCGGGCGGCGGAGATGGACACATCGGTTTCGGCCCTCGTGCGAGACTACCTGAGACATCTGGCAGCGGCGCCGGATGCGGGGGGCGAAGCCAGTGCCGAGTCTATTGAAACCATCTATCAGCGTCGGTGCAGGCTGCTGCGGGAAGTGCTCGCGGACTTCGATAGACAGGGTATTGGGTTGCGGATGTCCGACAACCTGCCCAGAGAGGCGTTGTACGACCGCGTCGCGGCAAGGGCCGAGGCTGTCGCCGAGCGCGAGCGGCAGCGCAGCATCTCTGAAGCACTCAGAGTCTCGCCATGCGATTCGTAGATACCAATGTCCTGCTGTACGCTGTCAGCGAGGTCCCGGAGGAGGCCGATAAGCGGGCGCGGGCGCTGGAAGTCCTGACAGAACCCGACCTCGCCGCGTCCGGCCAAGTGCTGCAGGAGTTCTATCACCAAGCCACCCGGCCGACACGGATCCGCAGTCTTTCTGGCAATAGAGCTTTGCAATTCCTGGAGCCGATTCTGCTGTTCCGGATTCAGACCATGACGATGGACGTTTTTCTTGAGGCCATCGCCATCAGCCAACGTTTCCGGCTGTCCTACTGGGACGGTGCAATTCTCGCCGCGGCGCGCGCCCTGGGCTGCGATGCCGTGTATTCCGAGGATATGAGTACGGAACAGGACTACGATGGCCTCCGGGTCATAAACCCGTTCACGGACCAATAGGCTTTGCAGTGAATACCGATACCTCCGAACGCGGACTTGAACGCCTGATTTGTACCGCCTTGACAGGCCAGGGCTGCGAGCCCCCCGCTGCAGGCACTGTGGGAGAACCGCCTGTGGGTTATGGCGGTGTCGGCTGGAGTTGCGGCAATCCACACGACTACGACCGCGAGTACTGCGTCGATCTGGTGCAACTGGCGGTATTCCTGCGCGACACCCAGCCGGACGTCGCCGAGGCCGTTGGTATGGCATCCACCTATGTAGGGGCGACCGGCCGGTCGCCCCTACAGGGTCAGGGTGGTCCCGCGCGACGTGCGTTTCTGACCCGGCTCCAGGGCGAAATCAGCAAGCGCGGTACCATCGACGTGCTGCGCAACGGGATCAAGCACCGGGCGCTGAACCTGGATCTGTTCTACGGAACTCCTTCGGCCGGCAACCCGCAGGCACAGGAACTTTTCGAGCGGAACCGTTTTACCGTCACGCGGCAGCTTCGCTACAGCCGAGACGAGGCGCAGCGGGCACTGGACATCGGGCTGTTCATTAACGGGCTGCCGGTCTTCACCTTTGAGCTGAAGAACAGCCTCACCAAACAGACGGTGGACGATGCGGTCTGGCAGTACCGAAAGGACCGGAACCCGCGTGAAAAGTTGTTTGAATTCGGGCGATGCATCGTGCACTTCGCATTGGATGAGCGCGAGGTGCGTTTTTGTACACACGTAAAGGGTAAGGCGTCCTGGTTTCTTCCCTTTAACCGCGGCTGGAACGACGGCGCGGGCAACCCGCCCAACCCGCACGGTCTTGCGGTCTCCTATCTCTGGCGTGAAGTACTCACGCGGGAGAGTCTCACCAACATCCTGGAGAATTACGCCCAGGTGGTGGAGTCGAAGGACGAAAAGAGCGGCAGGAAGCGGAGTACCCAAATCTGGCCGCGCTTCCATCAGCTCGACGTGGTGCGCCGCCTGCTGGCCGACGCGGGCGCCCGCGGTGCGGGTCAGCGCTATCTGATCCAGCATTCCGCCGGCAGCGGCAAGAGCAACTCCATCGCCTGGCTCGCCCACCAACTGATCCGGCTGGAGAAGGACGATGCTCCCGTTTTCGACTCGATCATCGTCGTAACGGACAGGCTCATCCTGGACCGTCAGATCCGCGACACAATCAAACAATACGCCCAGGTGGCGGCGACCGTAGGGCACGCCGACGGCTCGGGCGATCTGCGCCGGTTCATCGAAAGCGGCAAGAAGATTATCATTTCCACGGTCCAGAAGTTCCCTTTCATCCTGGACGAGATCGGCAACGAGCAGCGTGGGAGGCGCTTCGCCATCATCATCGACGAAGCCCACTCAAGCCAGGGGGGCCGCACCAGCGCAGCCATGGCACAGGCGCTCTCGGAAGCGGGGGAAGAAGACGATCAGGATACCTTTGAAGACAGGATTAACCGTTTGATGGTGTCGCGCAAGCTCCTACCCAACGCCAGCTACTTCGCGTTTACCGCCACACCCAAGAACAAGACGCTCGAGATCTTCGGCGCCCCGGACTCACAGCCGGGCGGTACGGTGAGGCATCGCGCCTTCCATAGCTACACCATGAAGCAGGCGATCCAGGAAGGCTTCATCCTCGACGTTCTGGCCCGCTACACGCCGGTGGCCAGCTACTACAAGATAGCCAAAACGGTGGAAGACGACCCCGAGTTTGACGCTCGCAGGGCGCAGAAGAAGCTGCGCCGTTTCGTGGAGGGCAGCGACCACGCGATTCATCTCAAGGCCGAAATCATGGTCGACCACTTTCATGACCAGGTGCTGAAGCAGGGAAAGATCGGAGGCTCGGCGCGGGCGATGGTTGTCACAAATGGTATCGAGCGCGCGATCCAGTACTACCATGCCATTGGAGACTACCTCAGGGAGCGCAAGAGCCAATACCAGGCCCTTGTCGCTTTCTCCGGCGAGCACGAGTACGGCGGCGCCAGGGTGAGCGAGGCGTCGTTGAACGGCCTTCCCTCCACCCAGATCGCTAAGCGATTTCATGAGGATCCTTACCGGTTCCTGGTGTGCGCGGACAAGTTTCAGACCGGCTACGATGAGCCCCTGCTGCACACGATGTACGTGGACAAAACGCTGTCCGGAATAAAGGCCGTGCAGACCCTGTCTCGCCTCAACCGGGCGCACCCCAAGAAGCACGACGTGTTCGTGCTCGACTTTCTCAACGACACCGACACCATCCGCGAAGCATTTGCAGACTTCTACCGGGCTACGATCCTGGCCGACGAGACCGACCCCAACAAGCTGCACGACCTGCAGGCGGAACTGGACGGCGCGCAGGTCTATTCCGAGGGGCAGATCGACGAGTTTGTCAGGCGCTACCTGGATGGGGCGGATCGCGACCTTCTCGATCCAATCCTGGACGCTTGCGTAGCGGTCTATCGACGCGACCTGGACGAAGACGGCCAGGTCGCGTTCAAAGGTAAGGCCAAAACTTTCGTGCGAACCTACGCCTTTCTTTCATCCATCCTTCCATACAACGTTGTCGCATGGGAAAAGCGTTCCATTTTCCTAAACTTCCTGGTCCCGAAGTTGCCGGCTCCCGAGGAAGAGGACCTCTCCAAAGGTATCCTTGATGCGATTGATCTCGACAGCTACCGGGTTGAGAAGCAGGCAATGCAACGGATCCTGTTGCCGGACGAGAATGCCGAGATCGATCCGGTACCGGCTGCCGGCGCAGGGCATCACCCGGAGCCGGAATTGGATCGACTCTCCAACATACTTCGGGTCTTCAACGAGCATTTTGGCGACATTCAATGGGAAGATGAAGACCGCGTGCGGCAACTCATCACAGAGACCATTCCGGCCCGCGTCGCCGCCGACACCGCATTCCGGAACGCACGGGAGAACTCCGACCGCCAGAATGCCCGGATCGAGCACGACAAGGCGCTGGTGCGCGTGATGACAGGAGTGATGCGTGACGACACCGAACTGTTCAAACTGTACATGGACAACCCGGGCTTCAAGCGCTGGATGACCGATACCGTGTTCAGCCTCGCTTACGAACCGGCAGGTACGTAACGAGCGCGATCAGCCTTCGAGTTTCGCTTGAAACGTGGGAGTGAGTCAGAGGTACGATTACTGGAGGGATATCGAAGTATTGCCAGGAGCAGTAAATGGTTGACTGTCATTTCCTGTGCTATAGTGGAAAGCACCAGTCCAACCGTGGACGCTGCCTGCGTTGAGGATGACGAACCAATTTGTCGAAGCGCCCGCATTTACGGTAGCTTATTCCCCTCGCCGACCCTTCGACAGACACAGGGCGAGTGCTCAGAGAGCGGCTCGGGGTCCAGGGTCAATGATGGGCATCGTCAGCGTTTAAAATGAATCGCATTTTTTCGGCAAAGATATAAAAATGGCTCGTAAGCAAACAGCAGAGGAAATTAAGCAGTGGCATTTAGGGATTTTCGGCGATGATCTTGGCTTAGTATTTCATGAACTTTATGCTGAGGTTGTTTGGCTTCATATTAAATGGGATCAATTACAAAGACTATTTAAACATTCTAAAGCACGAACCAGAATTATACAAGAAACCGCACCTGAATTCTTTACTATGGTGCGGCGAGTCTTAGTGGATGATATTTTATTACATATAATTAAATTGACAGACAATATTGGCCGAAAAAATAACAGAAACCTTACATTATGGAGATTGCCAGAATTAATCGAGGATCCCAAATTACGTCAATTAATAGTAGATGATTTACAAATTATCGAGAACCAAAGGGAGCCGATTCGTACGTTGCGAAATAAATACCTTGCTCATTTCGACCTCGATTTTGTGTTGGCCAGCCATACTCTTAAGGGTTCGATAAAGATAAATGATGAAAATATTGACTGTGTGTTAAAACGAATTGCTCGAATTTTGAATCATTTATATAGAGTTAAAGCAAATCATAAAATGCTTTTCGAGGATATTCCTGTAAATGATGATGTAGAAGCACTTATAGCCTATTTACAAATAGGGTTAAGGTGTGACAAAAAGAGATTGGGATAGGTGAAATTTAATGGAGTGGGGATTGTCGTACTATCCTCCTTTATCTTGACACTTGAGTCGGATCAGATGTTCGCGCGCATCAGTGTGATTGGCGTTTGGTCTCTGGTCGCACACGATGTTTTTTCACAAGTTTGGATGTTATCCAACTGTGAGTGAACACACCGCACTGCCGTTATCTAAGGACCCGTCACCTATCGCCATGTAACATCCACCGATTGAAAGAATAGTACTCCGCCCTCTTTGCTTGAAAATAACCTGATTGGGGCGTGTAGCAGGCAAACGCAACCCATGAGGACCGCGGAACAGGGTGGGTTTTTTTGCCGCCCGTTCCGCGGTTTTTTTTATCCCCGCGTTGATAGGACCTGTTTCTCGTAGGCTTCCATTTCGGGAATCCAGGCCGCGCCGGGCGGGACGCCGGTCTTGAGGCAGGTCATGTTCCAGACGGCCGAGAAGGGCATCGTTTTCATATCTTCCATCAACGCCAGCTTCTGAGCCAGTTTGCCTTCCCGTTCCAGTTCCTGCAGCCGTTGCGTGGGATCCAGCAGCGCGTAGAGGATGGCTTTCCGGGTGGCCCGGGTGCCGATCACGTAGGCGCCGATGCGGTTGATGCTGGCATCGAAGAAGTCGAGGGCCACGTAGACACGGTCGAGGGCGTCGCACCGGACGATTTCGAGGAAAACGTTGCGCACGTCGTCGCCGAACAGCACGACGTGGTCCGAATCCCAACGGATAGGCCGACTGGTGTGGATGAGCAGCTTATCGTGGAAGGGCAGGTGCGCGGAGATCTTGTCCGCAATGGATTCCGTCGGGTGAAAGTGGCCCATGTCCAGGCAAAGGACCACGCCGCGGGACAGGGCGTAGTTCGCGTAGAAGTCGTTGGAACCTACCGTGTAATCCTCTACGCCCAGGCCGAAGAGTTTGCCTTCAACGGCGTCCACGCATGCCGGTCCGATTTCCAGTGCGGGGTCCAGAACGGCGTCCAGGGACGCCACCAGGCGTTCGCGGGGCCCGAGGCGATCCGCTGGATGGTCTTTGGCCCCGTCGGGTATCCAGTGGTTGTTCACGCACGGGTCGCCCAGCGCGATGCCGATGGCTTCAGCGATCCGGCGGCTGACCACGCCGTGCCGGATCCAGAATTCCCGGATATCTTTATCCGGATGGGCGAGGGTGTACCCGTCATTCGCCTTTGGATGGGCGAAATAGGTGGGGTTGAAGTCCAGTCCGACCTGTTTCTCCTTCGCCCAGGCAATCCATCCCTCGAAATGTTCGGGTTCCAGGCGATCCCGGTCCACGACTTCACCGCCCGTGTCGCCGTAGGAAGCGTGTACGTTCACACGGTGCCGCCCGGGCAAGAGACTGATGGCCATTTCCAGGTCTCCGCGCAGTTCTTCGCCGTTTCGTGCGCGGCCCGGATAGTTTCCGGTGGCCATGATGCCGCCGCCTTCCACGGCTTCGTCCATGACCTCAAATCCCGCCACATCGTCGGCCTGCCAGCAGTGAAGCGAGATGGGCACGTCAGCCGCCTTCTCCACGGCTTCATGCGCGTTCACGCCGAAAGCGGCGTACTCTTCAGCAGCCTGCTGAAAGCAGGATTCAATTTGCCCGTCGGTCCGCGGATTGCCATACGTCATGCAGGTTCTCTCCATTTATGTCCTATCCTGGGTTCTCGACACGTCAGCCGATCTTCGCCTGTATCATGGGCAGGAGATAGGCGAGGGCGATGCTGACAACGAGCCCGCCGGTAATTTTCGCGAAATCCATCAAAACCAGACGCCTCACTTCCTGGCGGCTGCGGTGCCGCTGATTCCAGGCGACCGCGATCTCCCGTCCTGCCAGGAGGCCGACGAAGACCCACGTTGTACTCATCGGGAGCTTGGAAACTTCCTTGAACAGGAGCAGTACAATACCGTAGATCAGATCAACGAACGTCGCCGAACGGATGTCCGTCGTGTTCGACTTCGACAGCACCACCTTCTGGATGGCGCCGCCGTGGGCGTAGAAGATCGCGGCGTGCAGGACCAGCATGACGACCATCGCCATGACGAAAAATTCCGGTGACAGGTCCCGAGGGAGGAAGACGAAGATGTTGGCCAGATCCTGAATCAGCCACTGGCTCCAGAGAAAACCGGTTGAACACCATTGCGCCACCACCCACCAGCCGCTGGTTGGCCCCTCTGTCCGATGAAATCGGGATTCGATTCGCCCGGTGACCCATCGGTAGATCAGAATGGCCGCGATGAAAGCGGTGGCATACCCGCTCAACGACTTGATCAGCATGCTCGGCAAGGCCTTCGGCGCAAAAATCGTCAGGGTGAGGAAAGTGGTACTGACGGGGATGCCGGAGCGGGTCAATAGAAGCAGGACGAACGGCGGAACGCAGTAGATCCATGTCCAGTGATTGGGAACGGGAATCTTCTCCAGCCTGCCATAGGAGACGTCGTGGTGAATCCACCATCCGTAAGCCAGTACTGCCACCAGGATGCTGTAGGCGAAGATCCAGAGTACCCACCACGGGCGCCTGGCGTTGGAACTGAGAAAAGTCCCCAGAGTCTGAATAGCATCGTTGCCGACGATCGAATACGAAGCAAGCACGAACCCGCCGATCATGATTACTTCCTGACTCAATGGGGGACTCCCTCGAGAGATGGGGTCTTGACGGTGTTTAATGTGGACACAGCCGACCGGTATCAATCGGCGGAAAGCGGCTGAAGATGATTCTTGCGCAGAATCGGCGTCTCGACGCTGAGGAAAAGATGACGTCAACATCCTCGGAGATGACCGAAAAACCAAGGTGGGTGAGCAGGGGCGAGGGTTGGCTTCGAATGGGGCAGGTCAGTCTTGCCGAACAATTTCGCCCGATTTCACCGTCGCCGCCGGTTCCCAGCATCCCCCCGGGCGTTCGACGCCGAGCACGTCGGACAGACGTCCATCGGGATTCCACTGCAACACGGCCAGGTCGGCACCCGCGCCGGGGGCCAGGGTGCCGGCTTCGCCCTCCAGCCCCAGCAATGCCGCCGGGCGGGCGGTCGCCCGCGCCAGGACTTCGGCTTCGGGCATGCCGGCGGCGATGTATTTTGACATCGTTCTGGGCAGGTGGTGGGGCGGATCGGCACCGACGTGAGCCAGGTACTGGTCGGTGGAAATCGTATCGGGGTAGAATCCCTCGGCGATGGCCTGCTCGGCGTGGGTGAAGCTGAAGGACTGCATCCCGTGGCAGCCGTCGAACAGAACCCCCCGGCCTCTAGCCTCCCGGACAGCCTGCCGGACCCTTCCGCCGGCGATGATGTTATCCGGACGGGGGCTGAACGTATACGTGAAGAGGTCTCCAGCCCGTAGACGCGGCAACTGTTCCTCGAGGGGAAAGTCACTGTTGAAGCGCGGTCCGTAAAGGATGGGGCGGCCGCTCCGTTCGGCCGCATCGATTCCGCGGCGCAGGATCTCTCTCGGGTCGTGGGGGAGGGTGGGTTCGAGTAATGTGTTGAACGCGATGCCCCAGATCTCGTCCCCCGCCTCCGCGAGGGTATCGACACAGAGGTCGACGTCGGCGTTCTCGAGACGCTCGAAACAGTGATCCGGCGGCGATTCGCCGTATTTCGACAGGTGCAGGGCGAGCCGCACCCGGGTGCGGCTCGCGTGGATAACCTCGTCGCGATAGGCGGGCCAGTTGAGGGCGCCGGCGTCCCCCTGCGACATACACGTGGTGACCCCTCGCGGAAGAAAGTGCAGGTCGGGATCGACGCCGAACCGTGAACCGCCCCTGGCCGGATGGGCGTGTATGTCCACCAGACCCGGCAGGAGCATGGCGTCGGGGTAGTCGAGGGTCCGTGACGCGGTTCCGCTCACGTCCGTACCGGAGGCGACGATGCGGTCACCCCGTACGGCGACGGCGCCGGGTCCGTCCAGGCCGGTCTCGGCGCAGAAGACGCGGCCAGCTGAAATCAGCAGATCGTAGGCGTCGGCACTCTTGGTCATCGGTCGGTCCTTTTCGCCTGAAACCGCATCTCATCTCCTCCAACACACGCGGCGGGCTTCAAGTTCGTATATCGGGACCTCATTTACACGCGCTCAAACGCATCCCGCCTATCGTTAAAACGCCGCCGCTGGTACGCGTGCACTCGATTGAGATATTCACCAGAGAAGCTTCGGTCGGCACCATGACAGTCGCCTGTTGAATGGTCCAATCGGGGCTTTCCACGGAAAACGTGAGTTTTTCCATCGTTCCGGTTTCGAAGAACCTGAACGTTGCCTCAATGGAACCCCCTGGATGCCCGCATGTCCAGACCGAAAAGGTATTTGCGCCCTTTTCCAGGCCACCCAATCGATCCACTTTGCAGATCGCCCCGGCATTCTGTGCCGCCAGAAAAACACCGACGCCATCGGGCCCGCCGTCGCTCCGGACCCACTCCGCCGACAACACATCGTACCCATCGGGAGCACCGTCTGCATCCAGGTCGACACCCAGTTCGGGAAATACATTCACTTCAGGGTCCGGTCTCACCTGATAGAGAACCTCTGCCCACTCCGAATAGGTCCTTACCGGGACCCGGTTGTCCTTGCACCAGGACAGGATCCGATCCACCCGTTTAAGATAACCGTCCCAACCGTCCGGCATGGCGTGCGTCCAGAAGTGGCTGTGGCCGATAAGAACGTGGTGCCTGGCGATCCCGTCTGCAATTCGTTTCAGGTTCCAATCCAGATCCTGCGCCTCGTCGTTGAAGTTTCCCCACTGCATACCGAAGCACTTGTCCCCGTTGGGATCATCCTCGTTGTAGCACTTCAAAGACCGGTCCGGGTAGGTTGCTGCGGCCACGTATCCGTACAGATCTCCAAAACATGCTTTGACATCTTCACGCCAAAAGTCGGAACACCCTCCCGAGCCCGGCTGTATCCACGTAAAGGGACGTCCAAGACCAAGGTCGTCAAACAGTTTCAGCGACGTTTCGGCCAAAAGCCTGCGGGAGGCCAACGTCATCCGAACGTCGGCTTTGCCCAGCTTGTGGTAGACGATATCCCGATGTTCTCCCAGATGCACGTTGTCTTCGTCCCAAAAACTACGCAACGCCAATACGCCATCGTCCGAATGCTCAATCTGCCGGAACCGAAATGCACTGCCGGTATGGGGCAGGTAGACGGCGATGAATCTCGTCTGGTTGGTGTCGTGCAGACCTTGAGGCGTCCGGCTTGTCATCAGGTTGCCCGAAATATCCGCGCGACCTTCCGGAAGCGATGCCGTGTCAATCTCAGCATAGGTCAGGTAGACGCGCGTTTCATCCACGTGGTCCACGCCCGGCATCGCGCGCCAGGCATCGGCATCCGCGCCGTGAGGGAGCGGGAGCTTGTCCACGCTGTGAAGGGGCGTGTGGTCCATAATTTCGTGCCCCTGGTCCTGCAATGTCCTGACCAGCCTCGTATATGTTTCGTCGCCGGCCATTCTTCCCGGACACAGTGCCGCGCAGAATTTCAAACCGTACCGGTTGAAAACCTCCGCGAATTCGATCCATTGTCGAATCGGCTTGTTGTCGTCCACACGGAAGCAGATTCCCCCGCGTTTGTCTGTTTTCACGTTCCCTGAATCCTCGCAGGCTTGCTGGCGATTACTCATTATTAAACGACCTGTGCGACCAGGACGAGTGTGGCGTTGAGGCCCGCATCGGGCGCGAACCCTTGCCAAAGCTTCGAGCGAGACGGACGAATTCGTTGAAGTCGGCCAGGCGGGGCGCCTGTATCATAAAAACGGACGGACTTTGCGTGGCTGGAGGATTGCTGAATTGGTGCGGAAACACAGGCTCATTCCCACGCTTTCTTTCAGGGGAACATAGCCCGGGCATCGATCGGTTGTCAACAGAAATAGTGCGCGTGCTCTCCATTCCGTTATCTGCGTTCCGCCTATGCGCGGCGGCCGGGTAAGGCGGCCCTTTCCATCCGGCTGAATTCTTGTTACCATAGACAGCGCGTAGCCAGGTTTAATCCCTTTTTGCGAAGGAATGCAGACGGCCGCGCGCGGCCTGATCGCGGTCCCTCAGATGCCGGCCGTTATTCGATTGCTGCACGATCCTGCACACCATGGAGAGCCCTGATGATCTACGAACACCGCACCTACAGAATCCCCGAAGGCCGGATGCCGGACATCCTCAACCGGTTTGAAACCGTTACGTTTGGCCTCTTCGACAGGCACGGCATAAAAGTCGTCGGTTTTTGGACACGAAGGGATGCCAACGAACTGATCTACCTTTGCGAATTTGAAAGCGAAGAGGCTATGGAAACAGCGTGGGATTCTTTCCGCTCAGACGCCGAATGGATTGCAGCCCGGGAACAAACCGAAAGCTATGGGCCCATCGTGGACGAGGTTGTCTCCGACGTCCTCATCCCAACCTCCTTCTCGCCATTGCAATAGGGGAACAGCCCTGCCTCGTTTCCGATAGAAGCCCCTCACCTTCATTTGGGCGGAAGCGACCCGACATAATCGGCCGCCCTGTACACCCATTCCGTAAGGTCTTCGTCCGATTCTATCGCGGGTGGTTCAACCAGCGCCCATCCCCTCATGACGCGGCCCGTGACGTCGAACGGCTTCGTGTGCGGCTCCTCAAGCGTCAGGTCGTGACGCGCCCTGTCGAGTCGAACGATCAGAGACCCCCTCCACGTCCCCATGCACATGTTGCCGTTGATCATAAAGCAGGCGCCGCCGAACATCCTTTTCTCGGAGAATCCGTCCTCTTGTGAGAGAATGGATCGTATCCGCCCGATGAGTTTCTCGTCGCCGGTCATTCCCCTATATTTCCTCGAAGAGTTGCCGCAACCTGAACACCGTGTTGTGATTTCGCTTTGGTCAGCCGCTGGTATTCCGGTGACGCCGGCAGCTTCACCCACGTCTACCGGGCGCCCCCCTCTCTAAGCATCTTTACGATTTGCTCGTGGCCGCGGCGTTTTGCCCACGCCACGGGCGTTGCCCATACGGCGCCCGCCGCGTTGGGGTCGGCGCCGCTGTCCAGCAGCAGGCCAACCAGTTCAGCGTTGCCCTCCCGTGCGGCGATCCCCAGAGGGGTTGACCTGTCTTCCTCGTCGATTGCATTGATGTCAGCGCCGTATTCGATGAACAATCGTACCAACCCGCCGGCGTCGGATACGTGGCGGTTTCCGCGGCACAGGTCGTGCAACGGTGTACGTTTTAGCCAGTCTGGCAGATTTGGATCGAGTCCATGTTCGAGCAGCCGGCGCGTCATTCGCGGCACGTGGTAGAGGTAGGTCTTGCACGCGGTGAGAACGCGCGGCATCGGGTGTTTGCGCTGGAGGAACATGGTGAGCATCGCCTCGTGGGCATCGGGGGATTCTCCCCGGTCCTCCATGCGTCCACAGCCGCTGATCACGGCGGTGTAGGGTGTGGTCAGGTACTCGCTCTCCTCGTCGGAAAACGGATCGTCAGTGTAACGCAGAATAGCGGCCAGAGTTTCGAGTTGGCCGCGCTGCACGTAGCCCCACGCCCCGGATGCGCGCCCGCCATAGCCGTAGAGCAGACCGCGCATGGCGTCGGAACGGGCGCGGATCGCGGGGGATCCCGAGGAGTCCACGTGTCCGTTCGGATCGGCCCCGGCCTCCAGCAGCCATGTCACGACTTCCAGGTCGTCTTCCACCGTGGCGGTCATCAGCGACGACCCGCTGGGGCAAAGGCGACCCTCCGGCAGACGGGGATCCGCGCCGTTGTCCAGGAGAAAACGGACAATGTCACGGTGGCCGCGCTCAACGGCGGCGGACAGGGGCCGCTTCTGAAGTCTCTCTCCCTCGTTTACGGCCGAGGCGTCGGCGCCTACAAATGCCCGAACGGCATCCAGGTCGCCCCTCGCGGCAGCCAGTGTGGGGCTGTCCCGGGCCCCGGCGTCGAGCAGTGCGTGCAGGAGCGCGGGATTCACTATCGGCCGGTTCCACATCAGGTCGACCCAGAGGGTGTAGTGGATGGCGCGGAAACCGGCGTGGTCGGCGGCATCCACGTCGACGTTGCTATTGAGAAGTGCCTTTACCGCTGCCTGATCATCCGAAATCACCGCAACGTGGAGCGCGGTCCTGCCTTCCGGGTCCCGCTGTGATTCGATTCCTTCCAAATCATTAAGCAGCCGTTCGACCTTTGCGTGGTCTCCGGCTTTCACCGCTTCGTGCAACTGCGGATCCGACGCCTCCGCCACGGACCCGATGGCCTTCCGCAGATAATCGGCGACCGACGTATGGCCGCGGTCGTCGGCCATGGTAATAAGATCGGTCACCTCGTCGTACGCATAGGCTTCCCACAGTACTCTCGTCGCATCGAGATTGCCCTCCCGCACCGCGAAGTGGATCGGCGGGGTATACCAGAACTGCAGCCTGGCGCAGTCGGGATCCGCGCGCAGGTGTTTGCGCAGGGCGCCGGCGTCATTTCGGATTGCGGCGCTGAGGAGTTCCCAATACAGGCGCCCCTCGTCCGTTTCCACGCACCAGGACGGGCGGTGCATGGCGTCGATCTTTTGCTGGGGGGCGCGTTCCGATGCTCCGGATCTGGTGACAGCCATGTCGCTCCTTTTCCTCGTTTCGGGTTGATCTCCATTCGTTTGCCCCCGCTTTACAATTCTCTGTTCGAACGAAAAGACGTTCGCACTGGCAGGATCCACCTTCACCTCGATCCAGTTCACGTCCGAAGCGCCAAAGGTTTCCACGCGTGTGAAATTCCAGAGCCGTCGGCCATCCCGATTGCGCCGTAGCGGTTTGTCGATCCGGAAATAATGCGAGTCGCCGTGTGCGAGCACCACGGGTCGGCCGAATCGCTCCGTTTCCTCGCGCAAAACGTCGAGAAGGGCCTTGAAATGCGGCGGATCCGGCGTCGGTTTTCGTTCCAGTCCCATCGATGCATGCAGCGTCAGAAAAAGCCCTCTGCCGGAACTGGAAGCCTTGGAAAAGGCTCTGCGAAGCCACGCGATTCCTGCCCTGGTGCGCCGCTCGACCGCCGCGTCGTGCTTCTTCGTCCGCAGTGGAACCGTTCCAATCTCGGTCGAGTCGCGAGGCTGAAAGGATGCCAGCCCGTTTCTGCTCCCCACAACGTGTACGGTCGCGAAATGAACCCCCGCCCGTTTCCAGTGGACGTTTTCCCGAAATTCGCTGTATTCGGGCGACGCCGCCTGGGATTCAACCGCCATTGGCTGTCTCCCAAGCGTTATGCCCGCGCGAGGATAGAAGAGCGTCCGCAATTTCCGCAGGCGTTCCAGCGGATCGAAGCGGCCGGCGTTCCTGAGGTGACAGTCTGTCCATTCGTTGTCGCCCGGGGTGAGGATGAAGGGATCCTCGAAGCGGCTGAATCTCTGCAGGCGTTCTTCGAGAAAAGCGTCCGTGCACGGCTGCCCCCCGTTTTTGATATCGCCCGCGTGGATGACCCATTGGACGTCTGTATCCGCGTTGATCCGGTCAATCACCTGTGCGAACCGGAGGCTGTCGGCACTGGCGTAGGGCACGTCGCCAATCAGGGCGAAGGAAAAGGTGTCGACGCCAGCCCGGCTTTGCGAGGACATCAGGGCCACCGCGATAAACATGGCCGAGAGCCCGGAGGCCCTACCAAGCGCCCGTGCTATTTGGGCTGCGTATCCGCCCAGGTTCATTACGCGCCTCCGTTCAGTTGGCAACTTTCCGTAGTCTCGTACAACCGTGAACGCCTGGCCTCGGGTGTCGACCGATGGCGCTTGGCAACCGGACGTCGGCCGGATATATTACCGACCCAGAAGAACGTCGCGTTTTGCGCCGCTCGTCGGTGGATCTACAAACGACCGTCTGCGCGGCGCCCGCTATCCACCTTCCGGATTTACACCTATGAACCCGATTGACCGCGGCTTTTTCGCACGGAATGGTTTCCTGAACCTCGGCACTGTCCTCGAGTCCGAGGAGGTGCGCTACTTCCACGATCTGTTCGAGGAAGACCGCCACCGGTTTCCCTATTTCTGGCATCCGTACGGATACCACCAGGAAGCCAACTACGACGTCCTGATCACCACGCCTCAGTTCGATGATTTGATCCGTCACCAGGGCATAATGCCCGCGATCGAGGAATTGATGGGCGGCCCGGTCTGCTTCGGCGAAATCGGCCTGCGGCGGATGGGTCCCTATGAAGGCGACATGCACCAGGGTTGGCACCGCGACAGGCTCCACTGGCCCGAACACCCCCTGGGCATGGACTATATCCAGTTGATGGTCTACCTCACCGACGTCGACGAGGGCACCCACTGTTTTTCCCTCTCGCCGGAGTCCGTCGACCAGGCGGTTCTGGACGATCCCGCGGCCCAGCTGGAGCGCGGCGGGGTGTACGATTTCCACGGTCCGGCCGGCACGTGCGCCCTGTTCAACGTGGCCCTGCTGCACACGGCGACCACGCGCCCCACGCAGGCTGTCCGAAAAACCGCGCAGATCTACTACGGCCACCGCCACAGGCCTCCGCTGGCCAACGACTCGGGTATCCCCGCGGTGTTCTGGAGGGATCACCCCGACCCGGAAACGCGCGCCTTTTACGGCGTGCTCAACGACCGAACGCGCCTCTACATGGCCGCCTTCGGACCGCGGGAAGGCTGAATAGGCGGCAGGCGGTTTGTCAGGACGTCATTTCGTCGCCCGTTCAGTCCCGCCTTCCAGGAGATGCACCCGCCGGCCCTGGGTCGCCGCCGTCTCTGCCCCCAGCCCGATGCGAATGGCTTCGAGGGCGGTGTCCAGGTCCGATCGCCATCCATTCCTTGTACCGCGTACTTCATCCAGAAAAAGCCGCTCCAGCGACACCTCCCGGCCGGCTGACGGCAACGGTACCTCCTTGCCCTCCGCGGACGAGAGTCGCCAGCCGTCGTCGTTAACCAGCGTCCCGCCCTCCAGCACCATCCGCTGGTATTGCTCTGCCCTTCCGATTGAAATCCCGCCCGCCCACGTCCATTCGGCGGTACCGCCTCTTGCAAACCCCACCACGACCCGGTTGACGAAGCGTTCGTACGTTCCGGTGGTGTCCATTCCCTCGTAATGGGCGTACCCCTCCACCCACGACGCCGGGCCGAACAGGTTGATCAGAGGGTACACGTGATAGACGAAAAAGAGACTCGGCGGCCCCGACGCGTGGATGTTGAACAACACTTCCGGCCGCGCCCCTCTCCCCGGCGTCAGACGCGCGAACAGCGCCACCATCAGCCCTCCCAGCGAACCGACCGCCTCCTTAAGTTGCCGGTGCACGCCCGACACGACCTCGGGGTGGGCGACACGGAGAACGGTGCCCGACGCGCGAGCCAGGTTGACCAGGGCGACCCCCTCGTCGACGTGTCGCGCTATAGGGTATTCCAGAAAAACGGGTTTGCGTGCCTCGAGGGCGGCCCTGGCGATGGGACCGTGGCTGTCGTTGTTGGTACAAACCACGACTGCGTCCACGTCGGAACGGTCGATCAGATCCTGCCAATGTTCCAGCAGCGGCAGTTCGTGCCGCCGTGCCAATTCGCCTCCGGTGCGCGGATTTCGGGCGGCCAATGCGGTCAGCCTGCATCCCTCGAGGGCCGCAAAAGCCCGCGCGCGGCTCTGCGCCATTCCGCCCGAACCGACCAGGCCCAACCGAATCGTATCCATAGTTTCAAGTCCTGACTTTTTGCGGTTTATAGGCCTTCCTTCTATCGTGAAACGGCAGCTTACCCGGCCACGTTGGCGGGCGCGGCAACCTGCGGAAAGTAACACGGTCCATTATTTCTCGCCAGAGCTGTCGAAACTTTCGAGCAGGCCGCTGACGTCCCCCATCGTCACCACTTCCACGTCGCATCGGGACTGGCGAACCGCGCCTCCGTAAACCAAGCCTCTGTGGGAGACCTGCGGAAGCAGCTTTCCCACCCGATCCAGTGCGGTGAAGTAGTCGGAAGCTACCGTGGCGCCGGATTTGATCTCGATTGCGCCAATACGATTGCCCAATTCGTAGAGGAGGTCGCACTCCAGGCCGCGCGTGTCCCGGAAAAAAGACAGGTTGGATCGGCGGCCTCTATTGAACAGGTATTTCAGGGCCTCCGCGACGACGGCATTCTCGAACAGCGCGCCGCGCAGAGGATGGGTCGCAATCTGCCAGGAATGTTCGATTCCGATGAGATAACTCGCCAATCCCACGTCGTAAAAATAGAGTTTGGGTGATTTTATCAGGCGTTTGCGGATATTCGCGAAAAACGGCGGGAGTTGAAAAACAACGTAGCTCGCCTCCAGAATTGACATCCAGTGGCGGGCCGTGGTATGAGAAACGCCCGCGTCGGCGCCCAGAGAGGCGAGATTGAGAAGCTGTCCCACGCGCCCTGCGCAAAGGCGCACGAATCGACGAAAACTGGTGAAATTCCGGATCTCTCCGATGCGGCGCACATCCCGCTCGACGTAGGTCTCGAAGTAGTCTCCGAGAGCTTGCCGTGGTTCCAGTTTCTGATCGTGGATTCGAGGATAACACCCGGAGTACAAAATGTCATCGACCTTGCCGCCGGCGCCCGCGCGTTTCCGTTCCTCCAGAGAGAATGGCAGAAGGCACAGCAGCGCCGTACGTCCCGCCAGGGACTGGCTGATGGTATCGGAGAGCCGGAACTGCTCGCTGCCGGTGAGCACGAATAGACTGTTTCGGCCTATTTCGTCGGCCAGGACCTGAAGGTACGAAAGGAGTTGAGGCACCCGCTGGATTTCATCCAGAATGGCGCCATCGCCCAGACGCGATAGAAATCCCCGTGGATCGGATTCGGCGAACAGTCGTTGATCGGGCGCTTCCATGTTGACGTACTTGAGATGAGGAAACGCGGCGCAGCAGAGCGTGGTCTTGCCCGCCTGCCGTGGTCCGGTCACGGTAACAAAGGGGTACTGTTGGAAGAGTGCGACCAGCCTGTCTGTGATCTCGCGAGTAATCATCGTATCGACAAATGTACCGGGAAAGTGGGAAATCTGCAAGTACTACTTTCATATTTACCCGTAGAGGGCAGCCAGTACTAAGAACGCTTGTGCATCAACGTCCTCAATCGGCAGTTGCTCCGTTCTCATATTCCTCGATACCGACAACCGGCAATTGCGCTATATTTGGTTTTCCATTGGATGAAAGAACGCCGCCATACATACACAAATGCAGGGAGGCATACCAATGTGTGACCCAACGGAGCTTGGACGACGGATCAAGGATAGACGAAAGCAACAGGGGCTGACACAGGAACAACTCGGACAGGCCGTTTGCATCAGCGTGCAGGCGGTTTCCAAGTGGGAGAACGGCGAGTCGCTGCCCAATATAGGGACATTCCCGGCTTTGTGCAAAGCGCTGGGCGCGTCAGCCGACGCGCTGTAGGGTATCGACAGTGAACCCGGGGTCTTCAGTTTCTCATCCTGTCTATCCTGTATATCCATGTTACCCATTCCCTGAAAAACCCCAACAATTGTGTTGCGGACACTTTTTCCGAGACGTATGTTTATACCCCGGTGAATGGAAAACAGTTCTTGCCGGGCGGCGAAAACACGATTCCGACATCGATTTATCGGAGAGCATGGCCATGAATTCGATACAGGAGTATCCGGCAGGCGCGGACCGGATCGATCACGAGATGCCGTTGAGTTCACTCGACCCCGAACGGATCCTGGATAAACTGGATCTGACGACGAAGGGGCTGGAAGCGGCGAAACGTGCGGCCGACGCCGGCGACAGGCCTGGCGCCATGACCGCGTTGCGCGACTACTACCGGGCGAAATTTCCACTGGGGGAAGCGAGTAAAGCAGGTGACTTTTCAACGGCGGACAAAGTCTGTGAGCGCATCATTCAGTGGGGACCCTATGGGGAGGCGCAATATGGCGACGACTTCGACTGGGAATGGGATCCGCCGGGTGATATTGAGTGGGTAGCGGCCGTATATCGTTTCTATTGGGCCGCGCCTCTCGTGACGGCCTACGCGGCGACGCGAGATGAAAAATATGCGCAGGCATTCGTGGAACTTTCAACCGACTGGATTACGAAACATCCCCTGGAAAATCACACCAAAACCCACCACGTTTATAAGTGGTGGAAGGGATTTGCATGGCTGGATCTCCAGACGGGTATCCGGGCGACGAACATCTGTTCGGCGTTTCGCGGCCTGGTGCACGCCGAGACGTTTACGCCCGGGTTTCTCGGCGTCTTGATGGCGAGCCTGTATGACCACCAGACAAAAACAACGCTTATTCCTATGGGGCTCATCCACAACAAGGCGGTGTTCGAACAACGTGGGTTTATCAATGTCGCCTACACGTTCAGCGAGTTCAGGGAGTCCCGCGATTGGATGGAACTGGGGTTGGCGCGCACCGAGGAGAATATTCTGGCGCAGACAACCGCAGACGGCGTTCAGCGGGAGTGGTCCTTCGGGTATCACCAGGGCGTTTTGCGGGATGCCGTGGAAATCTTCGGCCGCATGGACGCCTTCGGCATTGAGATACCAGAAGCGTTCGGAGAACGGGTGCGGCGGATGTACGATTACATCTTCTGGATCGCGTCGCCCGATTTGGGAGCGCCGATGTTCGGCGACGGCTCGCGCCCGTTGAAATCCACGGACGATCGAACGAAATGGCCGCTCTACGGCGAACTTGCCGGCGCGACCGAACTGCTCGGCGATCCCAAATATGCGGCGCGTGCGAATTTGAATCGCGAAGGCCTGCCGGATCGGAAGAGCCGCGCCTTCAAGGAGGCCGGCTTCTACGTGATGCGCGACGACTGGGGTCCCGATCAGATTTACCTGGCGCTGCACTGTTCTCCGCCAGCGATTTCAGGCCACGATCAGCCCGATAACGGGACGTTTGAGTTGTACGCGTACGGACGCTGGTTGATGCCCGACACGGGCTTCTACACCTATGGCCATGACGGAGAGAGCCGCGCCTGGCATCGGCAGACCTCGGCGCATCAGACCCTCACGCTGGACGGCGGGGATATCTCTGACGACGCGCGCAATCTGATGTGGGTCTCTGAGGGGGCTGACTCGGACGTGCTGGTGGTGGAGAACCGGTCATATCCCGGCTTGATCCACCGGCGTTCGGTCTGGTTCGTGAACCGTCGTTTCTTCGTATTGCTCGACGAGGCCATCGGCAGTGCGCCCGGTCAGCTAGCTCTGCACTTCCAGTTTGCGCCCGGCGACGTCACGTTCGACGGCGAGGGAAACAGGGCGTTCACGCAATTTGAGGACGCCAACGTGCTGGTGCAGGCGGCGGCCGGTTGTCCGGCGTCCCTGGTCGAAGAAACCGGCTGGTTCGCCTGGGAATACGGCCATCGCACGCCGCGCAAGGCATTTCGGTTCGCTCTTGAGAGTCAGGCGCCCGCGGCTTTTGTGACCGTGATCGTCCCCTATCGAGGCACGAAGGCGCCGGCGGTATCCGTCCGGTTGCCGGACGCGCTCCAGGCCGGGGACGACGGCGTGGAGTTTGCCGTTGACGCGTTGGGAACGTCCTGGACGATCGGAAGAGACGTCGCTTCCGGCGAGGCGTGGATCCGCTGACCCGCGGATTCGACCGGACGCGTTAGCGATTGAACGACTCGAGGGGACTATCCCGCCCCCTGGTAACCACGAATCCCGTTAAACCCCATTCCCCATCTCACGTCTGCGTCGGCTCCCGCGGCGGGGCGGATACCTGCCCTGGATTTCACGTCGCCAGACTGTCTCTGGCCGGTGACGGAGCCCTATGGCAACCGCCGGATTTCAGACGTTTGGGCCGGCGCACCTGATCGCGATGGCGTTGACGCTGGCCCTGCCGATCCTGCTCACGCTGTTCGTGAAAGGGCCGCAGTCCCGCACGGCCGCCGTCGTGGGCGTTGTGCTGGCTGGCGTCCTGCTTGGCAACGAATGGATCCACTGGGGTGTCCGAATCGCCGGGTTCGGCCCCGGTCGTTTTTTTCGGAGCCTCCTGCCGCTCCACGTTTGCGGCATCGCGATCTTCGCGACTTCTCTCGCCCTGTTGTTCCGCAATCAGAAGGTGTACGAAATCGCCTACTTCTGGGGCCTGGCGGGGGCGTCAAACGCCGTGATCACCCCCGGCGGTCTGGAAGTTGATTTTCCGCAGTATCGATTTTTCCAGTATTTCGTGTCGCACTCCGGCATCGTGGTGGGGGTCCTGTACGCCACATGGTGTTTAAAGATGCGGCCCACGCTCGGCGGACTCTTCCGGGCATTTGTCTGGTTGCACGTACTGGCGACGTGTGTCGCGGTGATCAATTCCTTTGGCGGTTCGAACTATATGTACCTCTCCGCGCCCCCTTGGGGAACGGTATCTCCCTTCTTTTTTGCACCCTGGCCTTGGTACCTTGTCTTCCTCGACCTCACCGGCCTGGCCATGTTTTTCCTCGTCTATTCGCCCTTTCCCATCGCCAGGTGGTGGAATTCCCGTCGATTGTCCTGACGCGAGGAAAGGACCGGCCGCGGTGGGGTCCGTTGCAAGAACGAACGCATGACCGTGCGGCAGTGGGGCCCACGTCCGGTCGTCCAGGCATTCGGTAACGCGCCTTCGCCCTTTTGAACCGGCCAGTATCAACCCGCTACGTGGCGCCGTGTCTTCGCAAGATCCGGGCGATTTCGGCGTGTCCTTTCTTTACCGCCCAGGCGAGGGGTGTAGCCCGGGGCTCTTCCTTCGGAAGGTTCGGGTCCGCTCCGAGCGCCAGGAGAAACTCGACCATTTCCCGGTGGGCGGCTCTGCTCGCCAGCCCCAGGGCCGTGGCGCAGTACTCGGGTTCCAATGCGTTTATTTCCGCTCCGAAGTCCAGTAGCAGCCCTGCCCGGTCCACGTCACCCTCGTCCGCGATCAGATACAGCGAGGAGATTCCCAGCCAGTTCCTGTAATTGGGATCCGCCCCGTTCTCGAGGAAGTATCTCGCCGTTTCATATACACGGTAGAACGTGCCGTGGTTCGCATTGGCGACGGCGGAGCCGTATTTCACGAGCAGTTTAACCATAGCCAGCCTTCCACGTCGCGCGGGATTGCCGAGATTCGCGTTCTCGATCTCCTTCGGATTTCGTTTCAGTAAGTCTTCGACGCCCTTCAGGTCGTTCGAGCAGGAGTCCCACGATTTCTTGATGTCCCCGGCGCGATGCGATGGAGATCGGCACTCTGTCCCGCGCTGAAGCCCGTGTCGGCCTGGGCTTGAATGTCGGCCCCGTTGTCCAGGAGCAGGCGCACCGAATGGAAGTCGCCGGCCGCAACCGCCTTGTGAAGGGCTGTGGTGCCGTTGGCATTGCTGAAGTTTACGCGTTCGGGAGCACTGTGGACAAGCTGCGCGGTTTTCTGGTAGTCGCGCGTGCGAACGGCTTCGATGAGTTCGTTCGCGAGGGCTTCCAGGCCCGGAATTGTCTACGGGTCATCGACCGGCTTTCGTATCTTCAGGTCATCCGGTGCATGGCTATTCTATCTCTACGGTTCGCAGTTCGGGAATAAGCGCATCCTGGGGGGAGATGGTGATGTACCCCATGGATACTGGAAGCCGAAAACGGCGGGGCCCGATGCTACCGGGATTCAGGCAGCAAGCCGATCCCAAGGTGCTTATTTTCGGCATGTGAGAATGGCCGCACACCACAAGATCGAAACCCGCGGCATCCGCGTCGTCAAGGATGTGTGTCACGAGCATCCACTGCCTTCCGGCGCGCAGCACGAGTCTTTCGGGCAGGTCGCTGCAGGGTGGATCCAGGTCGACGTTTCCGCGGACGGCGTACACCGGCGAGATGCGTTCCAATTGCTCCAGTACCGAAATCTTCCCCACGTCGCCTGCATGGATAATCAGGCGGACGCCCTGCAGCAGTTCCAGTACCTGCGGCCTGATGAGTCCGTGGGAGTCGGAGACGACGCCCAGTCGATCGCCCGCGCGGAGTTGTGGATCGCCGTCGGTGGAATAGGACATCGCGTGCACGCAGCTGATCATTTGCGCCTCCACACTGGACCCTGTGCCTGTTTGCCGTCGACGAAAACTATGAGGCGTCCGGCCCTCTGTCCAGTTGAATTTTCACGGATCCTGGACATCGCCTTCTTAAACGTCATTGCGAATTAAGGGAGAATGAACACGATGCCCGATTACGCGCGCATGCAGAAGGCGCTGGAGGTTTTCGCCCGCGGTTACTGTTTTACAAGGAGTTTCACGCATCCCTACCTGGCAAGTCGGGAGGGCCCGATCTGGGTGGTCCGGGATGCTCCGAGAGAACGCGGCGCGTACCGTCGCGAGGAGTGGATCGCTCATGGCGTCGATGCCGGAGAGATCGACCGCGTGGCCAGGAAGAGCACCCGTGGGCAGTTCGGCATTTGCGCGATCTGCGCGACAGGGGAGTCCGACGCCGGGATGCGGGCGGATTTCAAGGCGCTCAACTACCGCCTGAATACAACAGAAGCCGTCATGGTGCATCGATTGCGGCGCATCCCCCGTGTTGTGGACCCACTATCCATAGACCGGGTCGTCACCGCCGAAATGGCCGACAGGCTGAACAAAGCCACCCGGGTCAGACAGACCCTGTCGGAACATCTTTCACCTGACTCTCCGTTGCGGCAGTACGTCGCGCTCGAGAACGGCGAGCCCGCGGGATGGGTTCAAAGCATCGAGGTGGACTCGGCAACGTGGTGTTCGAACATGCACGTCGTTTCCTCGGCGCGGCGTCGGGGGATCGGCCGGGCGCTGATGTGCCGGATGCTCCGCGATGACCGGTCAAATGGTTCGCAAATGGCCGTTTTAACAGCGACCCACACGGGCGCATTGCTGTATACCTCAATTGGATACGAACGGATCGGTACCCTGTTGTTCTACACGCCAAAGAAGCGGTAGCCCTGCGCGGTGCATAGCGCAATACAAGATGTTGAACGTTGCCCGGCGCAACCATGCGCGGTCGGCAATCGACAGATAGAAAGTGACATGGTGTCAAGAGAACAGAGGATCGCTCAGTTGCTGAACGAGGCATGGAAAACGAGGGGGGATGCGGATTATGAAAGGGGCAGAAGGTTGGTGGCCGAGGCGGTGAATCTGTGCCGTGAAGACGACCACGAATCCCTGGGCAGGGTAGCACACGTCTACGGGCAGTTCGAGAGGGATCGGGGGAACACCGAGCGGGCCCTCCACCTGTACCTGGAGGGTTACAACCACTACGTGGCCGGAAACCATTCCGAAAAGATCGCCCATTCGCTCCGTCACGTCGCGGATGTTCGCCGGGATCTTCCGGATTGGCACAGCGCGGAGCGTGATTACCGGTCGGCAATACAGATGTACCGCGATCTCGACCCAACGCCGACGCACTCGCTGGCAAATGCGCTTCGGGGCTTCGGCATGCTTCTGGAGTGTGTCGGCAAAAGCGAGGAGGCACTGCGGGTTTTCGAAGAGGCCCACCAGTTGTACCGGCACGTGGGCAACGCCCCAGGCATCGAGGAGATGGGAAAGAAACTGAAGCAACTTCGTGGCGACGGATTTTCATAGATCGAGGCTCTAAGTCGCCTTACTCTCAAATGGTTGATACGCTCGAGCGATCCCTCGAACAAGATATCGAAAGGGTGGAGCGGACATTCTTGTCTGCTCATCTGCATCAAACCGAATCCCCAGAATCCTCGCCCGATACCTCGTCTTCGCCACGCCGCATCGTCTGCACGAGTATCCCGTCCCGGAAATATGTCACCATGCAGCCGCCGATTCATCCCGCCTCGTTACGTTCCCTTCGCTGACTGTGGTGAGGCTGTGGAAACGGCTATTCGAAACGTGGTCATTGAGCTTGTCGAAATGCCCGCGTTTCGTAACCTGTTGGGTGCTCTTCAACGCCCTTCGCCGACCCTTCGACAAGCTCAGGGAGCGGCTCATGGCTCAGGCGCCGGTTCCTGAGCCTGTCGAAGGATGCCAGCTGCTCGACGCGTCATCCGAATTTCGGCGATCTATTTCCCGGACAGAACCTTATATCAGAGTCTGTTTCCATGCGCCCTTAAGGTAACGGGCCCAGGCAAGAATGCCCTGTGCGACGCCGCCGATGAGCCAGGCGATCCAGATACCCGCGACATCCAGACCCAAAAGAAACGCCAGGACGTAGGAGAGCGGCAGCATAACCAGCCACTGCGCCACAATCGTATAGTAGAGGAGGGGCCTGGTCTCGCCGCCGCCGGCCAGTACGCCCCCGGCGACAATGGACAACGCGGAGAAGACCTGGGCGATGGTGAAATACAAGAGCATAATGTATCCCATTTCGATGACCGCCGCGGAATCCGTGAACAGGTCGACGATCTCCCGGGCGAAGACGCAGATGACGATGGCGCAGACGGTGATGAACGTCATGCCGAGCCGGATTGTATTTGCGGCGAAGCGCTCGGCCTCGCGTATCTGCCTCGCGCCCAATCGTTGTCCAACCAGCGCGGTTGCCGATACGGAAAACGCCAGGGCCGGCATGATGCCGATCATTCGCATCTGCAGGCCGATGGTCAGCGCGGCCGTTGCGGCGGTGGGCCGGCTCGTCCACCCCACGACACGATAGATCAGAACGCGGGCGCCGTTTCGGAAAAACCCCTGAATGCCAGCGGGAACCCCGATCCGCATCATTCGCCCGATAATGTCCCGGTTGATAGGCAGGCGCCAATTCCACCGCATATGGAC
The DNA here is from genome assembly GCA_965237675.1 of Candidatus Latescibacterota bacterium. Taxonomy (GTDB): domain Bacteria; phylum Latescibacterota; class UBA2968; order UBA2968; genus JAAXHE01. Next base: position 4,411,900 of record OZ250150.1, on the reverse strand, counting down.
CCGCGAGCGGCCGGACGTAAGCAGTGAGACCCCGACGATGCAGCCCACGGCCCGTGAGACGATACTGCCGAGGGCTGCTCCGGTCACGCCCAGTTGGGGCAGACCCCATGCCCCGAAAATCAGGCCGTAGGTGAGCGGAATTTTCAGACAGATGATGAGACACGAAATCTTCAACGGCGTCCGGGTATCCCCGGCGCCGCCGAAAATTCCGCCGATGATAAAATTGGGCATCATGAAGACGATGCCGACAAAGTACATGCGGAGGAACGGCACGGCGTGGGCGAGCACGTCGTGCTGCGCGCCCAGCAGGACCAACGCCGGCCGGGCGACCGCGCTCCCCACAAGGGCCAGGCCCGCGGACAGCAGGATCCCCATCACGATGGCGTGTTGCGCTGTATTGCTGAGATCGGCATGGCGCCCGGCTCCGTAAAGCTGCGCGACAAGTGTGCGCGATCCGGTGCTGACCGATATCGCCATGACCATCGTCAGAAACAGGATCTGCCGGCTGAGTCCCACCGCCGATATCGCGGCCGGACCCAGTTGCCCCACCATGAAAATATCGACAAGCCCCTCCATGGCGTCGAGCATTGACGCGACGACCACCGGCCATGCGATCGCCCAGACCAGGGGAAGGACCGGCGCCTGATTGGAGGGGGTCGGATCGAGGTGGGGGGGCGACAAGGGGCGGGTCATGGATATGGTCGGGGTGCGCGAATGGGCGCGAAGCTATTCGATGACACTTTCTGTGGTCTGCAGGTGAATTTCGACTTCAGGCCAGTGTTTCTTCAGCATTTCGACAATGTGATCCTTCGGTCCTAAAAACAACATGACTAAATTTTGTTCCACAAAGTATTTCTGGATAAACGACCGAATCTCGGCGTCGGTGACGGCTTTGAATCCGCCTTCCCGGCTCGGGAAGTTGTAGATGGCTCGGTCCGCCTCGCGGTAAAGTTTGCGCTGCGGTGTCAATTCGCCGTGTGTATGAGCTTCGATGACGTCCGGGTTTTCCCGCAACTCGGCGATCGACCCCCAGAAATAGGGTTTGTCGGCAAGTCCGACAATCAACTCGTGCATTTTCGTTATCAGTTCCTCGCTGTTTTCGAGCCGCGGATCAGCTGAAATCTCAAGAAACCTGACGTCATCTTCTCTTCGATATGAGCAGGAAGTACTGTAGACCAATCCCAACTCTTCTCGCAAATATTCATCGAGCAAGCCGCGGCTGCCGCCGCGCCCAAGCGTCCAGGAAACCATATTGGGAACGTAGTTGTCCTCGCCGACCGTACCACATGGGATGAGCCAGTGACCGTAGACGTTTTTCAGATGGGAGTAATGCTCAAACACAAATGCGTGATGACCCGGAAGACCGTCGTTTTCCCGAGTTGGCGGCGACCACACAAAACCGCCGAGCCGACTATCTTCCTTAATTGGACCAAGTGACGCCTCCACCTCCGTGGAGTCGAGGTCCGAGATTGCCTTGAAGAAAACCACCTCTGCATTCAGAAACCCTCCGCAATACTGCCTGACGTCCTCCAGAGTGATTTGCTTCATTGCTTCGCGCGAAAACCATCTCCGCACTCCCACCGTCCGTGCAAGCGCGTAGTTTCTCAAGAGACTATGATCGCCGGCCTGTACGGATTTTTCGTAGGATTTTTGTAACTTCCTCTTTGCGTCTTCTCTACCACGATGACGGCGTCCAGGTTGGCATTGATGGTATAGTGATGGGCGACGAGCGCGTCTGACAATGCTTCCGACCCCACGAGCCGGTACGCCGGGCATGTGTCCGTACACATGCAGACGATTATTGCCGCAACTACGCACGTTTTCGCCATGTCGGACACCTACGGAGAGAGCGGAGGGAGTCGGTTCGGCCTGTCCTCAGGAGTCGGAAGATTGTGAATGGGGAGGTGAGAGCCGGAGTGCGGATAGATCGTCGATCCAATCGTCTCTTATATACAACCCGTTATGTTTCGGGTCAACTTAAAACTAAAATAGAGGTCTGTATCGACCTCTATTTATCATTCGTTATATATGATTGATATTTTTTGCCTTACGTATTGCATCTGCATTCAGAGTACCGGTAGGGCACATTATTGACGAGGGAAGCCGGCAACGCCGGAACGGATTACTCGTCCGGCATCCAATTCACAGCGCAGCCTGCCTTTTTTACAGTAAGTGATATTCCTCGTTCAGCTCAGAACAGTCGCTGTTGGGACATGGGCGTGAGGATATCCGGGTCGTCGTTACGGGCGCTGTTTACGCGGGTGCTGACGGCGCGGACTTCGTACGGCCCCGCGCGGGGTTTGCGGGCCAGGTCGAGGAGCGTGTCCGCGGATGTTGCGGGGTCGAGCCAGACCGAAAAATGTTCGGGATTGATGATGGCCGGTTGCCGGTGGTGGATGTCCGCAAGCGGCGGGTCGGCGTCGGTGGTGATGATCGTAAAGGTCTGGAGGGATTCGCCGCCTTTGTCCCAGCGTTCCCACAGAGCGGCGAACGAGAGCGGCGATCCGTCCGCGAGCGCCAGGAAGTAGGGCTGTTTGCCGTGGCCCGCCCGCTGCCACTCGAACCAGCCGTCGGCCGGCACCAGGCACCGCCGCGAGCGGAATGCGGAGCCGAATGCCGGTTTCTCGTGGACGGTCTCGGCCCGCGCGTTGATCATGCGCGCGCCCATTCTGATGTCTTTAGCCCACGAGGGCACCAGGCCCCATCGGAGCCTGGCGATCGCCCGGTTGCCGTTTTCGTCCGGCAGGCACACGGCGAAGTCCTGGGTCGGCGCGCCGTTGTAGCGAGGTTGCATGTGTGGCGGCGCCACGGGTTCAGCCAGCGTGTAAAGCTCGTGGAGTTCGTGCCAGGTCATCATCTGGGTGAAACGCCCGCACATAGGATCATCTCCTCCGTTTGTCGTGTTGGCAACCCCGCAACGCCCTCCGGGTGTTCGAGCCGGCGGCGGCAGGGGCCTCGAGGGCCGGGTCGGGGATTGGGATGCGGTTTTCGGCGCGTCGCCTGCACCGTGCAATTTCGGCCTTCCGGGAAATGGTGTCAATGAAAATCCCGGCTCTTGGCCTGGACCGCCCCGGTATCCAGCTTCGGCTTCCAGATTTTTTCAACCACCAGGTGGGTTACGCCCTCTCCTACATGCAGCGTTCCGGTTACGCCCATGCAGGAAAGCGTTTTGGCCAGCAGGGAATAGCGCTTGAACGTCCTTTCCCAGATAACCAGGTTCACAAAACCCGTCTCATCCTCCAGGGTCATGAAAGTGACGCCTTTTGCGGTTCCCGGGCGCTGGCGGCAGATGACCATCCCCGCGTAGCAAACCCGGTGTCCGTCCTGCATCCGGTTGATCTGGCGCGCCGTGGGCAGTCCCTGGGCGGCCAGCGCGGAACGCAGCGGTTTCAGAAGGTGCCCCCGCGTGCTGTGGTCGGCGGCCTGATGGTCCCAGACAACGGTTTCCAATCCACTCAGGGGAGGAAACCGGGGCTGCGAAGCGCGGCTGTTCAATGACAGCACGGGCTCTTGCGGGGTTGCGATACCGTGGATCTGCCAGAGCGCGCCGCGCCGGTCCAGGCCGAAACACTCGAAGGCGCCCGCCTCGGCCAGGGCCTCCAGCTTGTCCTGGCGAAGCCCGCTGCGCCGGGCGACGTCTTCGAGATCCCGAAAAGAGCGCTCCCTCGCGGCAGTCGAGAGGCGGCGTCCGTCCGCATCGCCCAGCCCGCTGACGTAACGCAGCCCCATGCGCACGGCGAACGGAGCGGGCGAGGCGCGGGATCGGGCCGGCTCCAGGGTGCAGTCCCAGTCGCTTTCGCGCAGGCAGACGGGCCGCACGGCGATCCCGTGCCTCCGGGCGTCGTTGACGATGGTAGCGGGCTCGTAAAATCCCATCGGCTGGGCATTCAGCAGGGCGCAGACGAACGCCGCCGGATAGTGGCATTTGAGATAGGCGGTGGCATAGGCGATATGGGCAAAGCTGGCGGCGTGGCTCTCGGGAAAGCCGTAGTCGCCGAAGCCGCGGATCTGATTGAAGATGCGTTCGGCGAATTCGTGTTCGATGCCCTTTTTGACCATGCGGGTGACGAGGCGGCTATGGTGACGCTCGATGCGTCCGGAACGTCGCCACGCCGCCATGTCCCGCCGGAGCTGATCGGCCTCGCCGGGGGTGTAGTCGGCCGCAACCATGGCCAGTTGCATCACCTGCTCCTGAAACAGAGGAATGCCCAGGGTTTTTTTCAGAACGGGAACGAGGGAAGGATGGGGATATTCGACTTCTTCGTCCCCGTTGCGCCGTCGCAGATAGGGATGCACCATGCCGCCCGTGATGGGTCCGGGACGCACAATGCTGATCTCGATCACCAGGTCGTAATAACTGCGGGGTCTGAGGCGCCCCAGCATGGCCATCTGCGCCCTGCTTTCGATCTGAAATACCCCCACGGTATCGCTGCGGCAGATCATCTCGAAGGTCGCCGCATCGCCCCGGGGCAGGGTGGCCAGAGACAGGTCCTGCCCGCGGTGCCGCCGCAGGAGATCGAAGCAGAGATGCAGATGGGTGAGGGCGCCCAGTCCCAGCAGGTCCACCTTGAACAGACCGGCCTGCTCCACGTCCTCCTTATCCCATTGAATGACCGTTCTGCCATCCATGGTGGCGTTCTCGATGGGCACCAGTTCGTGGACGGGACGATGGCCCAGCAGAAAGCCGCCGGGATGTATGGAGAGATGGCGGGGAAAATCCTGAATCTCTTCTACCAGAGAAGCGAGATGGCGCAGGGCCGGGTTCCGGGGATCGAGCCCGGCCTGCGCAATGAACGCATCGCTCCAGTTTTCATGGGACACCAGCTTGGCCAGGCGGTCCAGGCTGGTTGCTGAAATTTCCAGCGCCTTGCCCACTTCCCGGATGGCGGACCGGTACCGGTAACGGACCACATTGGCCACCATCGCGGCGCGTTCGCGCCCATATTTTTCGTACACATGCTGGATCACTTCTTCCCTGCGGTTGTGTTCGATATCCAGGTCGATGTCCGGAGGTTCGGCCCTCTCCCTGGACAGAAATCGCTCGAAAAGAAGCTCCACCTGGGTCGGATCCACGCTGGTGATCCCCAGGGCGAAGCAGACCGCTGAGTTGGCGGCCGACCCCCGGCCCTGGCAGAGGATTTTTTCACGGCGGCAGTACTCGACGACCTCGTACATGGTCAGGAAGTAGCCTTCGTACTCCAGTTCCTGGATCAGCTCGAGTTCCTTCTCCAATTGTGGAATCTGGTACTGAAACTTTTCGCCCATTCGTCGGGCGGCCCCCTCGAACGTCCGATCGCGCAGGTACTGGATGGAAGTTTTGCCCTCCGGCACACGTTCCAGCGGATAGCGGTAACGCAGTTCCTGGAGCGAGAAGGAACAGCGGTCGGCAATTTCCCGGGTTCGCCTGACCGACTCCGGATCGTCTATAAAGAGGCGGGTCAGGTCATCCGGACGCTTCAAGGCGTGCTGGTCGTTCGGTTGGATGCGCCGGCCCGCCGTGGACAGGGTCACGCCTTTCCGGATACAGGTCAGGACGTCCTGCAGGCGCCGCCGTTCAGGAGCGTGATAGAGGACCTCCACGGCGGCCACGGTGGGAAGGCTGAACCGGTCCGCCAGTTCCCGGAGACGAATTTCCTGAAGGATTTCCTCCGCTCGACGGTGTCTGGCCAACAGGATGTACAGGCGGTCCTCGAATGCCGTTTTGAGCTGTTCCAGCACAGGCTCCGGGCCACCCTCCGCAGGGGCTTCCGGCCCGGCCCGGCCAATCCACAGGGCGATCAGACCGGGATTGTAACGGCACACCTCCGGCAGGCTCAGCCTGCACGCTCCCTTGGAGGAACGCAGATGCCCGTCGGTCAGCAGGCGGCAGAGATTGCCGTAGCCCTTCCGATGCTGGGCCAGCAACAGGATCTCCGATCCGTCCTGGAGGCCGATCTGCGATCCTGCAATCAGGTGAATATCCGCCTGGCGGGCCTGAACATGAGCCCTGACGATCCCGTACACGCCGTTCCGGTCGGTGAGCGCCATGGCGGGAAGGCCGTTCCGCCGGCAGGCGTCGACCAGTTCCTCGGGATGGCTGGCGCCTTCCAGAAAGGAATAGTTGCTTTTACACCAGAGGGGGACGTAGGGTGGATCGGAGACGGGCGCCCGGGCGCCGTTCCGGCCCGGAGCCAACGGTCCGTTCATGGTTTCCGTCCTTCTTGATCTCCCGTCGCCCGGCCCTGGCCGGGCGGATCCGGTCACTCGACCCGGCCCTGGGCGTACCAGCGACGCGTTTGCTGGTCGTAATAGATCCAGAGACGCTCCCCCCGATGGGTCTTGACGAACCAATAGACTCTCCGAATTTCCCGGCGCCACCATTCTCCACTGATCGCATGTCCCGGCGGATGCCCCACGCCCGGCGACGGCTTCCGGTGCTTCGCATAGCGAAGGGAAGCCCCTTCCAGAAGTTTGGGGCAGGCGTGGACGCGCCGCACCAGGGGGCGCATGGGGACCGGTTGGGGGTTGGCCGCGGCAAGCTTCTTGAAGGGCTGCCACTCGAAACGGGCTTCCGGCAGGTGCCCCGATTTGAGCCGGGCCGACAGCACGGAATCGGGGCCGAACTCGGCGCGAACCCGGGCCAGGGCATCCAGGGCCGCTTCAATATTGCGGCGTGGATTCTGCTGCAGCAGGTTCAGTGTTTCGGCGGAGACGTACACGCCCTCCACCTCGAGGACCAATTCCACCGGAGGAGCGCGGAAAGAGACCGTTTCCAAGTGCAAGCGGAGCAGATCCAGCAGGACCGGCGCCTCCAGGGTCGGTCTTGCCGGCTGGATGCGCTGGCGATGACGGTCTCCGTCTTCCAGCAGCAGTTGCAGATGCAGGGCCGCCACCGCCTGGCATCTTGCCGCCACCGCCCGTAACAGGGGATCCAGCCGCCGCCGGATCCAGAAAAGGAGTCTCTGGGCATTGGAATCGGGCTCGTCCAGGTCCATCCGGGCGCAGAGGGGCTCGGGAATCTTTCGGGATTGAACCGGCAGCGACAGCGTTCCCGACGCAAAACGGTAGAGGCTCCAGGCCTGCTCGCCGAGGTGACGCGCGATGCCGCCCGCGGGAAGCTCCAGGAAGTCGCTCACGGTATGAATTGCCAGCTTCTCGAGCCGGTCGCGCAGCTTCGGGTCGATTTTCAGATGCAGCAGCCGCACCATGCGGCTTTCCGTCTTCTCGACCTCGGGGGAGGGGAACACGATCACCCGGCTCACCGACTTGGCGATGGCATAGCTGCCGAAACGGCTGAAGCCGACGACGATGCTGGCCTTCAACGCCAGTCGGGAGAGGTGGGCGTCGATCTGCCCGGCCCAGGCCTCGAGAGAGGTATGGAGCTTGTCGAGTCCGCTGGCGTCGACCCAGAAAATCCCGGGCTCATCGTCGCAGGGCTCGATCCGCGGGCTGAAACGGTCCAGAAGCCGGTGGACCTGCCGCACCGCGGCCTGGATTTCCCTCTCGGAAACCGTTCCCGCGCACAGGTTCCGGTCCAGCGAGAGGGCGGAGGCATAGCGCATTCCCGTTCGGATGCCGGCCCGGTCGGCCGCCGGGTTCATCCAGAGGATGGGGCTCTGAGGACTCTCTTTTTCCACCACTGCGACCGGCCTCCGTCCCCACTCCGGGTATCTCCTCAGCAGGAGTTGCAGCGGCAGCGCCCGGATATTAATGCAGGCCGTCCGGCCCGCGGCAGATTTCGGTGTGGCGCCAACCCGGTCCATGGCGTCTGTCCTTCAAAATCTCGATGTCGTATTGGAAGCGGTCGACCCCCAGACGGCGGCAGGAGGATTGCCCTCTCAGACAGACCATCGGTCCCAGAGAAGGCGTCTCCCTGGCTTTTGAGGTCAGGCAGAGCAGGGCGGTGTCGTGGGCCCGCGCCAGGTGGGCCAGGCGCGCCTGCAGCGGAAACGGAATTGTGGGATCGGAGTGCAGATCCATCACCATCAGGCCAAACGCGCCCGATCTCAGGAGCCGGTCCGCGGAGCGCGCCGCGGACTGGGCATCGGGAACGTGGATGATAACGAGGGCATCCAGGTCCACGCCGTTTTCGGCTGCATCGGGGGCGAAGAAAGTATCCGGCGTGGCCGTGATCCAGGCCGCCGGCTCATGCTCGATCTGTGCATCCAGCACCAGCCGGAAGGCGGCCGTGAGCAGACCGGCTCCTGAATTGGAGGAGAGTTCGCAAAGACGCCCGGCCAACTGCGCCAGCGACCAGCGTGGCGTTTTCGTTCGGATCCTGATCCTGCTCAGATCGACCCGGAGGCGCTGTAACCCGCTGTCCTGTAAGGCTGACAAGCGTTCACGTTTTACGTTGCTCGATACACCCTGCACTTCGATGACCTTTCCCGGGAGTGAAAACGGTTCTGCATTCTCCTGAAGGAACGTTCATAAACAAAAAAAACAGACATATGTCTGTTTTGTCAAGTGTTTTCTTCCGACTTTATTTTCCACTGTGTTCCGGGCACAGGGAAGGGTGACGGCGTTTACCGTTAAGAAGCTGTTTTAAAATTATCGGTGAGTTCCCGAGCGCGAGCGAAAAAGTGGCGGTCAAGGCGGGAAAACCCGCCCATATCTAAAGATACGGGTGGGTTTGACCAACGCCGACCGGCGCTTTTGCAGCCGCGCGAAGACCGCTGGGAATTTTAAAACAGCTTCTAAGGGCCCCGGTCGAAACGCCGCGCGAATACCTGAACGCCCCAGACCGATCCCTCCGCTTCGGCAACCGCCACCCCCACATGCGTCCAGTGCTTCGCCAGGATATTCGCACGGTGCCCCGCGCTCAGCATCCAGCCGGCGTGCATCGTTTCGACAAAACGCGTCCTCGCCACATTTTCACCCACGTGGTGGAAGGGCAACCGGCGGTAGGCCGCATGCCATCCCACGTCCAATCCTGTCATGGAAAAATGGGATATATAACCCATCGCAAGCATCTCTTCGAGCCGGATGCGCGCCACGTGCATCAACTCGGGATGTGGAAATACCGAACCGCGTCGAATCCGCTTCCGGGCCGCGTTAATTCGATCGATCAGAAACAACTGGGCGGCCTCGTCCCCCGGATAAGGAGCAATTTCCAGGACTTCGCCTTCCAGGTCATCGGGATTGCCGACAATCACGGACTGGTGGGAAACCGTATACGTGCGCGCTCTGGGCAATACAACCTGAACCTGAACGCGGCAATGCCCCGCCTCGCCGAACCGGAACCGCGCGTGAAACCGCCGTCCCCGCCTGCGTACGTCGCCTTTGATCGCGTCTCCGTCGGGTACGAGAAATGCTATCACGTTTATATCTTCCACCTCGCCATGGATCTGTCCCGACACGGTCAGTTCTTCGCCGACGGCGACCGCCTTCGGAAGCCGGTCGACCGTTGCCAGGCCTGTTTTCAACTGACCCGGATAACCGTAAGCGACGGGCATCCGGACTTCCTTTCTCCCGTCGGTCCAGGAGGTAATCGTATGGCCGATGCGATCGGACTCGACCCGTCGCCCATCGGGAAACGTCTCCCGGGTCCCCCCTTTTGAGGTCGTATATTCGTCGGGGCGGACGGTGCGCAAACTTCCCTCTCCGCGGGTTGCCAACCGGCCGTCGCCGCTCCAAATCGACGTGACACCCTCGCGCGGCGTCCCCCGGGGATCTTTCTCCACCGGGATGCCCGCCGCCTGTCGCGAAGCGGGCCTTGCGGCCACACTGTCTGCGGGATCGAAATGAATGACTGTGCCATCGGCCAGACGGGATACGCGCCGTCCGTCCGGATACGTGGTGACTTCGTCGCCTTTTTCCGTAATTAGTACATGTCGTCCGTCTGGATATATCTTTTTCAGGGATTTCCCGCCGATCAATGTGATCACGCCGTTGGCGTCTTTAATCCATGTCGAACTGTCCAGAGCAACGCGGCGGGTTCCGCCGTCCGGCATCTTTTCAATTAAATCGCCGTCCACATTGTGCCTGACTATCCGACCGTCGGTCGCCCGTTCCACCCGCCTTCCCGACGCCATTCTCCATTCCCGACGGCCGTCGGGATACGTGGTACGCACGTTCTTCCACCGGTCGGTGTACACAATCCGTCCGTCGGGAAACCGGTCTTCGGTGGCGCCGCTCGGAAACGCCACGTTGACCCGCCCGTCGGGATACGTGGTGCGCACGTTTTTCCACCGGTCGGTGAACACGATTCGTCCATCGGGAAACCGGTCTTCGGTGGCGCCGCTCGGTGACGCCAAGCTGACCCGCCCGTCAGGGTGCTGCCATCGCTGCCGCCCGTCCGGAAAGGTCGTCAACACGCGTCCGTCCTTGAACCGGCGCCGGCGCATGCCTCTCCCGGGACGCGATGTCCTCCTCGGGGCCAGGAAATAGCCCTCTATCACGCGCCAATACCCGTGGGGCGGGAAGCTGCAGACCTCCGTCACGCAGGTGTTCCAGGGAGTTTACAGCCCGCCTGTGGATGGCGTGGGCGTCTTCGAGCGCCTCCAGACTGTCCACGATTTCCCCGGTAAATCGCGCCAGGCGCGGATATTCTCCGGGATGCAGATGGATGTACAGATAGTGAAAGGCCGACACCGCCTTGGACGTATCGGGCGTTTCGAAAACCTTTCCGCGTCCCAGCATCAGCGCCACCTGGACGCCGCGTTCCGTCCACCCGGACACCAGGGCGCCCGAGGGAATCCGATAGATTCGATTCCCGTCGACCAGCCTGACGTCGTCCACGCGCCGAACCGTGTCTAACCGCACGTCATAAATGCGCCCGGGAATCCGAATCTCATCTCCAGGCGATATCTCAGGATTCTCCGACAGCGGAATCGTCACGTCTCCGATATCCGCCACCCCGGACGTGTCCGCACGCACGCGCGACACGTGGGCCTCGTCCAACAGCGCCTCCTCGGTTGCGCCGCCGGCATCCTCCAGATAATCCGCCGCCAGTCTGTCCGGGGCGTACCGGTACGCGCCCGGTTTCGTCACCGCGCCGGAAACCGTCACCTTTTCGTCCGGCTGGCATCCGACGAAAATCAGGGCAAGTGCCAATATGGAATTTCGCAGAGGGCAATGGGGCGACATCGCACGTTTCTCCGTGTGCGGGCGTGGCGTAACCGGGAAAAAGTCGATGTGGATGGGGGATCGAGGCGCCCCGGCGGGAGGTGCTTACGGGGTGATCGGTTTCCCGCCGGCTGCGCCGACTGCCGTCGGCCAGATTCCGACGGCCCATCCCGGACTCCCTGGGAGGCGGAAGAAGGCGCCCGGGGCGGAACCGTGTTGGTGTCGGAATGTCGAGAAGCGCCACCGGTCCGGCCCGGATTCTCCAAGCTGACTTTGCATGAACGGGCGGGACAGACGTCGACCGTCCGTTCCGGTTGGTTCAGATACGACAAGACCCCCGAGGGATTAAACCCGGGGGTCTTGTGTCTGCGAAGAAGTCGCCGGCGTTGAGGGCAGAAAATCCGGTGACCGGTGTGAATCCCTACTTACAACCGCTTCCCGGCAGATTGGGTGAATCCTCTGTTCCCGTCTTTGGCGTTGCAGGAATCCTTCCGTCCTGGTGTCGCCCGGGGGAGTGGCTTGTGGCGGCGCGCGAATAAATTGTGCGACGCCGCGCGATGGTGCGGTCGGATATCCTGCTGTCCGAGGCCAAACTGCCGTTAAAGGGTACTCATCGGTTGGAGGTTCTTACCCCTTGATGCGATTCAGCGTCCTCTGTGCGAGCACGGTAACCACACCGGCATACAGAGATATACTGGCCAGATCGACGATGGCGTCCAGTTTCTCGCCGATCCCCGGGATACTGCCCAATACGTTCGCCATGCCCGCGCCGCCGACGGCAATTGCAAGCACGAGGTAGGCCGTTGCGTCTTCGGCGTCGATCGCCACGCCAGCATAGGCCAGACCCAAGATAACCAGCACGAGCGCGAGGATGCCCTCGCCCAGGACCGCGTCGCCGGCCAGGCCCCCAATGATCGCACCGAGAGCAACGAGACCTGCTATTACTCTACCTGCCATGTCTACCTCCCTGAATATTAGTTACTTGCCACGGCCCGCACCAAATCGCGGTCGCAACGGTTACCGACGGGGCGGCGTGAGCGTAATGAAATCCTCCCCGTCACGAACATCCCACAAAAACTGCTCTCCGGATTCCGGAGCGCCATCAGTCTTGAGCCGGAGGTTGTTTTCTGCCAGGGTACCTCGGGGGATGTTCCGGCTCTGCCTGGGGATATCTGAACTGTTGATTTGCAGATCGGCTCGCGGTTGAACGAATCGCACGACGGCGTGATTCACAGGTCCCGGTATTTCCGCCCGGCCCATTTTCCATCGATTCTCACGCTTCTGCTGCATTGGCGATCGATAATTTGGCTCGACTTACACAAGCACCCCTGAAGGGCTCGCGGCAATACCAGAGCGATAAGTTCTATTACCTCAAGGACTTATACGGATATGGGGGAGGAGTGGATACGATAGCGCGTTCACAACGGACTCTCACACTACCGTAATAAAAGAAATGGTGCAATCGTTGTCAAGTAAATTTATGCCCACGCAACAAAAAGAACTCGCGGTATCGAAACGACAACCTCCGGATCGTCGTCGCGGGTTCCGACGAAAGCGAGATTGGCGCGAGCGCAATGCCGCCGAAAACCCGTTCGTCCCTGCCCCGGCGCCGCCGCGACAGATTATGTCTCCAGGATCTGGAGGCAGGACCTCAGACGATGGTCGTGACTTACATATTGTTTCAACCATTCCGCAACCGTCTTTCCATCGTTCATCGCTGCCGCTGGATCCGCGCCGTTTTCCAGAAGGTAGCGGGTCGTTTCCGCATGGCCGTGTCCTGCGGCGCAGTACAGGGGGAAGTGGCCGTTGTCCGACGTGGCATTGACGTCGGCGCCGTGGTCGACCAGATGTATGACGATTTCCAGGTCGCCGTTTCGGGTGGCGTGGTGCAGGGCCGTATCCCCGCGCGAGTAGCGCTCCCACGCCAGCGACGCTTCGGCATCAAGCATGGCGTTGATCCGGGGCGCGTTGGCAAGGTACACGGCGTAGATGAGCTGGCGGGCGAGTTCGCCTGCCGGTTTCGTATGCGCGTCCAATGCGCCATACGAGACAAGCAACGACACGACGTCTTTATTGTCGGGCACTTCGGCCGCATAGTGCATCGCGTAACCGTCGTGAGCGGCCAGATCAGCGCCGCGGTCGATCAGATAATGGACAATATCGCGGCGGCGGCGCAGTCCGGCGTGGAATATGGGGCGCCATCCGTGCCGGTCGTCCTGGTCGACCGTCCAGGGCCTCTCCTCGACGATTTTCTTCAATGTGTCCAGGTCGCCTCTGCCCGCGGCTTCATGAATGGATCCGGGCTCCATATTCGTGCTCCACGTGGCGGGTCCATCGAGTCGCCGGCAATGATTGAGGCGAAAAGCATTTGCGAGCCGGGGCTGTGCAGAAACCCGCCCGGCCGCATCCTGCTGCATGATAGCACGCCATGCGGACGGGAACAAGAGAAATGCGGCAGCGGGTCACCCCGTATCGATCGGCGGTAGCGGGGCGCCGGTTCTTGACGGGTTTTTGCGGATTATCTATATTCGCAAGATCCGCTGTATCGCGCACGGCGCAGGTCCGACGCCGGCGTGCCGCGGCGGGGTCTGTCGGGACGCGGCACCGCGTCCGTTCTTTCCCTTGAATTCACGAGAGGCACGAGGATGTTTCCCGATCTGGCGAGTCCCGTAAGCTCCGTACGCGGCATTGGCGCGAAACGGGAGGGTTTGCTGCGGGAGGTCGGGATTTCAACCCTTGCGGATCTCCTCCTTTTCCTTCCGTACCGGTACGTGGATCGCACGCGGCAGTCGCCCATCGCGGATCTTCCGGCGGACACGGAGGTCACGGCGGTCGCCACGGTTCGCAGCAGGGACGTGGTTCCTGGCAGGCGACCCCGGTTCATTCTGGTGCTGGAAGACGATTCGGGAACGCTGGAATGCGTCTGGTTTTCAGGGCACCGATATCTCCGGCACGCGTTCGCGCCTGACGACGTCCTGGCCGTAGGGGGCAAGGTGAGCCGATTCGGGCGAAAACGGCAGATGGTTCATCCGGACGTCGAGGTGATCTCGGAGGGTGGCGAGGGAACGCGGGTCCATACGGGGCGCGTGATCCCCGTCTATTCGACAACGGAGCGGATGAAAGCGGAGCGCCTCACCAGCCGCGGTCTGCGCAGGGTCATCCACCAGGCGCTGGAAGACGTGGACGTGCCGGATCCGTTGCCGGACCGGATGAGGGTTCGTAACGAGGCACTCCCACTCGACGAGGCCGTGAGGAAGCTTCATTTTCCCGATTCCCGAAGAGACGTGACGGCTGCGCGCCGGAGGCTGGCGTTCGATGAACTGCTATTCTTTCAGCTGCGGCTGCGGATTTCCCAGCCGGGTCGGAACGAACGGCCGGCGCCCGTCATTCCCGCAGGCGGCGCGCTGTCCCGACAACTGATCGGAACATTACCCTTTGAGCCCACCGGAGCCCAGCGACGGGCCCTGCACGAGATCGCCGAGGACCTCGCCCGCGGCAGGCCGATGCGCCGGCTTCTGCAAGGCGACGTAGGGTCGGGCAAGACCCTGGTGGCGGTGCTGGCCATGCTGTCGGCGGTTGACGGCGGCACGCAGGCGGCGATGATGGCCCCCACCGAGATTCTGGCGGAGCAGCACGCCGCGACCGTCCGCGCCCTCACGGCGAGGCTGGGGCTTTCGGTCGCGTGCCTTACCGGTCGGCAGGGCGCGCGGGAGCGGCGCGAGATTCTGGAAGGCCTGGCGGCGGGACGTGTCCACCTCGTGGTGGGCACCCACGCACTCCTGCATGAAGGGGTGGCGTTTGCCAGGCTCGGGTTGGCCGTCGTGGACGAGCAGCATCGATTCGGCGTGCTGCAGCGGGCGGCGCTGCTGGAGAAGGAGGCCGGCGCCCATATGCTGGTGATGACGGCCACACCCATTCCCCGATCCCTGGCCTTGACACTCTATGGCGACCTGGAGGTGACGGTGCTGGACGAACTCCCGCCCGGTCGTAGGCCGGTTAAGACCGGGTGGCGAACGGCGGCGGACCGGGCGAAAGCCTATCGCTTTCTGCGCGAACAAGTGTCGGGAGGCGGGCAGGCCTATATCGTCTTTCCGATGATTGAAGAATCCCGAGAGGGAGATTTCAAGGCCGCGGCGGCGGCATTCGAGGAATTGGGTGGAGGCGTCCTGTCGGGGCTCCGGCTGGGGTTGCTGCACGGCCGCCTTCCTCCCGCGGAAAAGGAGGCGGTAATGGCCGCGTTTCGGAGCGGCGCACTGGATGCGCTGGTGTCGACGACGGTGATCGAAGTCGGAGTCGACGTTCCGAACGCAACGGTGATGATGGTGGAACACGCGGAGCGCTTCGGGCTGGCGCAACTGCACCAGCTCAGGGGAAGGGTCGGGCGCGGGACCGCCGAGTCGTATTGTATCCTGATTGCCGACCCGGAGGGCGAGGTCACCCCCGACGCGAAAGCCAGGCTGGAAGCCATGGCCGCCACGGGCGACGGGTTCGAAATCGCGGAGATGGATCTGAAGATCCGCGGGCCCGGGCAGATCTTCGGCACCCGGCAGGCGGGATATCCCGAGTTTCGCTTCGCCGACCTGACACGGGACTTGGACCTGGTCAGGTCGGCCCGCGGGGAAGCGGTCCGCCTTCTGGACAAGGATCCGAACCTCGAAAGCCATAAGGCGTTGCGCCGGTGCGTGGAATCCGTGAACCTGGACGGGCGGACGGCGCACGCGGGGTGACCAGGGCGGCGATCGGATGGTGGAGTCGGACGGTTCGATTGACGGGGGATTGGGGTTGACACCTACCGGAATTTGTGGTACATTCAAAAACTATCCCCAGACGATGCAGGCCTTCCGGCGCGCGGCCCTCGGCCTCGTGCTGTTGGACGTGCATAGTCTCACGCTGGGAATCGACAGGAATCGCCGCAGGTTTTTTCGGGTGCCGCCGCGCTGGGAGGCGTGGCCCTGAATAGCGAAAAGGCCATCCGTAAATTCGGCGAGCGTGTTCTGGCCCTGGGTCCGAGGGCGCTGTTGATTACCCGCGGCGAACACGGGGCCGATTCGGTCGCGAAGGAATTCGCGGGGCGCGGTTGAAGTCCAGCGTTACCCGTCCAGGGCCGCGGATGTTCCCGTCGACGAGACCGGATGTGGAGACGCGTTCCTGATGGGTTTTACGTGGTCGTTTCTGCAAACGGTCAGTGTGGCCACGGCGAGCCGGTTTGCCAACCGGGTCGCGGGCATCACGTGTTGCTTCCGGGGCGTCGAGCAGATGGGTCGGATCCGTGATTATCTACCATAAGACGTTCGTACGCCGTTTTGTCTCCTTCCGGCGGCATCCCGTGAGGGTGTTGCCGACAATTTTCTCGAGGGGTTTGTCCTATGCAACAGTATGATTTTCCAGGTCGGCCGAGCTTCGACCTGTCCTTCAGCCCTCGGCTGGTCTACTACGGGCTGGGTATTCTGGTCCTGTTGTGGGTTGCCAGCGGGATCTACATCGTGCAGCCGGCCGAACAGGCGGTGATGTTTCGTTTCGGACGTAGCATGGGGGTATCGGAGCCCGGTATTCACTACCGTTTGCCCTGGCCGATCGAGTCGGTGGAAATCGAGCAGGTGAGTGAGGTGAAGCGGGTGGAGATCGGGTTCCGGACCATTGCTGTGGAACCGGCGCCCCGGTATCAGACCGTGAGCCGGGAGGCGTCCATGCTCACCGGCGACGAGAATATGGTGAACGTCGAGTTGATCGTTCAGTATCGAATCAGCGACATTGAAGACTATGTGTTCAACGTCGCGGACCAGACGCATGCCGTCCGAAGCGTGGTGGAAGCGGCGGTTCGCCAGGTGGTGGGGCGGTCGGCGATTGACGAAGCGCTCACCGAAGGGAAATTCAAAATCCAGAGTGAGATCGAGCAGCAGGTTAAAGACGTCTTCGAACTCTACCAGATCGGTTTGCACGTGGAGAACGTGAAGCTGCAGACGGTGTCCGTGCCGCGCGAGGTGGACCATGCATTTAAAGACGTTGCCAGCGCTCGGGAGGATAGAGAGCGGCTGCGCAACGAGGCCGAAGCCTATCAGAACGAAGTGATCCCGAGAGCGCGGGGCGAGGCCGAGAAAATGCTTCGGGGGGCGGAGGCGTATACGATCGAGCGGGTCAAACGGTCTCTGGGTGACGCGGAGCGGTTCCTGAAAATTCTGACAGAGTACCGCAAGGCCAAAGACGTCACCGAATTACGGCTTTACCTGGAAACGATGGAGAAGATTCTGCCCCATATCGAGAAATTCGTGATCGAGTCCGACGGCAAGGGGAGCGGTTTTGTGAATCTGTTGAATTTGCAGCCCAACGCGCCGAGATCCGTTGAACCGAAGTAAACTGAAGGGAAATAACGATGAAATTGATTATCAAACTGATTGTGGCGGTCGTGGTGGCGGGGCTGCTGGTCGAATCGGTACTCTTTACGGTGGACGAGCGCGAACAGGTGGTCGTAACCCGGCTGGGCGAGCCCAGGCGCACCATCCAGAGCGCTGGCCTGCATTGGAAAGTGCCGTTTGTCGAACGGCTTCACTCCTTCGACGACCGCCTGCTGTATAGCGATGCCGAACCGGCGCCCATTTACACGTCGGACAAAAAGAACCTGATTGTGGACAATTTCGCCAGGTGGCGTATTGTCAACCCGCTGAAATTCCTGAAGTCCGTGCAGACGGTCCGCGGCGCCCAATCCCGCCTGGACGATATCATCTATGCGGCCGTGCGGGAGGAGTTGGGTCGGCGGACGCTCACTGAGATCGTTTCCGGGAATCGGAAAGCGATTATGGATAAGGTCACGGAGCGATCGCGCCAGGACGCCGAGGAACTGGGCGTGGACGTGGTGGACGTGCGCGTCAAACGCGCCGACCTGCCGGAGGAGAACAAAAAGAACGTGTTCGACCGGATGAGGGCCGAGCGCGCCCGGCAGGCCAAGGAGTATCGCGCCGAGGGCGAAGAGGCGGCCCTCAAGATCCGCGCCGAAACCGACCTGGAGGTCACGCGGATCACGTCCGACGCGTTTCATAAGTCGCAACTGACCCGGGGCGAGGGCGATGCCGAGGCGCTGGCAATTTATGCGCAGGCATTCCAGAAAGACCCGCGGTTCTATGAGTTCCAGCGCACGCTCGAGGCCTACGAACGCACGCTCACGGAGGGCAACACCACGGTCGTGTTACCCCTGCGCACGGACTTCTTCAAGTTTCTGGGTCACAGGAAAAAGCGATGAACGCGCGGCGGTTCTGCCCGTTGATCTGGGTGTTCTGCCTGACGTGCCGCCCGCTATCCGCGGCAGGTTGGGAGCAACTCGAACGGGAGGGACTGTCGCTTCGGTTTCAGGACATCGACAGGGCGTCGGCGTGGGGGCTTCTGGATGAGCTGATCTCCGGGAGGTCCGAGGTTGCGGAGAAGCTGGGCGGCGGCCACGATGTCCCGGTGACAATTTACGTAGCCGGTTCGCAGCCGCTTTTTCAGGCCGTCACACGCGGACGAATTCCCCACTGGGGGGTGGGTTGCGCCTTTCCGGTTGAGCGGATCGCCGTGTTGCGCCTGCTGGACGGGCAGCGCGGCCAGGTCCTGAAGACGGCCCGGCACGAACTCTCACATATTCTGTTGCACCACCTGGCGCGGGCGCGCGTGCCACGCTGGTTCGACGAAGGCGTGGCCATGTGGGCCGCGCAGGAATGGCGATTTCGAGAAAGCACCGAGGTTTCCTATGCGATTTTCTCCGGCGGACTGGTTCCGCTGGGGGAAATCGAAGGGGTCCTCGGTTTTTCGTCTTCAAGGGCGCGCCTGGCGTACACGGAAAGCCTGCTGGCCGTCCTTTACCTGATTCACCTGGGCGGGCCGGGCGCCGTTGCGCAGGTTGTACATTCGCTCGGGTCCGGGGTTTCATTTGACGTGGCGTTGTTCCGGATTACCGGACTCACGCCGCGGAAGTTTGAACGGGAGTGGACCGAATATGCGAAGGGTCGGTTCAGCGCAGCGGCGTTGCTGACATCGGCGGAGGCTTTCTGGCTCTACATGACGTTGCTGCTTCTCGGGGTGTTTTTGGCGGTTCGGGTCCGCAACCGGCGGATCATCGAACGCTGGGATGAGGAATCTCCCGAAGATGCCTTGCCGGTCCGCCTGCGGTTGCGGGTGCGGCGATCCGGAGATCGGTCGTGATTGTCGGCGTGACAGGGGGCATGGGCGCGGGCAAGAGTTGTGTGTGTGGTTTTTTCGTCCAGGAAGGCGCGTGGGTGATCGACGCTGATAGGGTGGGGCGGCAGTCGGCGGAGGATCCGGCGGTCCTCCGGGCGTTGTCAACGGCGTTCGGTGGGGTTATTCTGGATGCAGACGGGAACCTGATCCGGCGGGAACTCGGGCGGCGCGCGTTCGCTTCGGCTGAGGCAAGAGACGGGCTGAATACCATCGTGTGGCCGCCGCTGGTGCGGAGGTTGCGGGAGGATTCCAGGCGCGCGCTCGACGAGTGTCCGGACCGGACGGTGGTGATCGACGCCGCGCTGTTTCTGGAATGGGGCGACCATCGCGCTCTGTGCGACGTCCTGGTGGTCGTCACGGCGCCGGAGGCGATCCGGATTCAACGGGCTATGGAACGGAAGGGCCTGACCGAGGCGGAAGTCAGGGACCGGATGGCGTCTCAACTGCCCGAATCGGAGAAGGTGAACGCCGCGGACTACGTGATCGAAAACACCGGGACGGTGGCGGAACTGGAGACACGAGCGCGGGCGGTCTGGCGACAAATTGCCGAGTCGTAAGACGGGAGACTTATAGCAAATCACAAGACCGATATCGATTAGACAGGACGCGCCGTCCCACGGCGCCCAAAGCATCAATAGACCCCGACGGGTTCGCCTGCCGGGGTCGCGCGTTTATGAGCAGCAGTGTCTGGAAAGTCGCGACCGTAAGAAAACGATCGATTCGTTACGACTCTATAAAGAAACGAACGTTTTACAAAGTGCTTGACAAAGAAACGATCGTTTTCCAATCGAGGGTGCCCGGTAAACTCAGCCCGGTTTGACGGGACGGAAAGAGTAAGAATATGCACAGCGATGAGAATTTTTCCTTACTTTATTGCAAAAAGAATGGAATTGTTGTAAATTGAAAGGAAAATGGAGGAATCGCCATGCATGAATCTTCGATCACCAGGAAGGGACAGACGACAATTCCCAAGTTTGTGCGGGAGGCGCTCGGCGTACATGCCGGGGACAGGTTGCGGTACGTCATTACCGACGGCGACGTGCGCCTCCTGCCCCTGCGGCCCATCAACCGGTTATTCGGCGTGCTGCAGCATCGTGGCGGCGTCGTGACCGTCGAGGAAATGGAGCAGGCCGTATCCGACGGGGCGGCTGTCGAATGATCGGCCTCGATACCAATGTGCTTGTTCGCTATCTGGTGCGCGACGACGAGCAGCAGGCCGAGGCGGCCCGCGCGCTGCTGGAGTCCCTCACCGCAGACCGTCCGGGTTTCGTCTGCCGCGAGGTGATCGTCGAACTTGTGTGGGTACTGGAACGGGCTTACGGCTCTTCGCCTGGCAAGATTGCGAAGATACTGGTGGAACTGGTGGCCACGGAGGGTCTCGTCATAGAAGAGGCCAACGACGTGGCTCGCGCTGCGTTGCGATACCGCGCGTCCGTCGGCGGATTTTCCGATCTGATGATCCTGGCGGCGGCCGAACGGTCTGGAGCGTATCCGCTCTACAGCTTCGACAAAAAGGCGGCACGGATTGACAGCGTGTCGCAGTTATGAATTACGAGTCTTGCGCATGATGTGTTGGAAATGTAAGAGGGACGGGCAATATGTAGGTTAGGCGACGAGGAATCGAAGCGCATCTACGTGTTCATCATTTCAGGCTAGATGGCTACCTGTACCGATCTGGTCGATGACCGCTAAGCCAGCATCAGGCGTTCGCCCTTTGGTTCTGGTATTGGATCACCGAACTCGCGAGCGGTGTCAATCCAGAGCTCCATCGCCCGGTTGATGTGTTTGAGCGCGGCTTCCTGCGTCTCTCCATGGGCCAGGCATCCGGGCAACTCGGGCACTTCAGCTACGAAGACGCCGTCGGTGTTGCTCCAATATATAATGATCTCGTATTTATACATCAGTCTGGTTCCTTCAGCCTGTATTTCAAGATAACTCCTCGAACCTGTCGGACCTGGTAGGGTTTCGCGTGACTGCTATCGCGCTGAAGATTCAGCCGTTCAGCGATACCTTCCTTACGAAATATGTGATGGCCTCCTCGTATCCGTTCAGTGAACCCCAGCCTCCGGAGTAACGAGCGCAAGTTGTCGAATCGGACGTTTGCATCCGAGCCACCTTCCAAAATCTGCTGTCGAAGCTGAGTGTGTCGGTTCATGCAAGCATTTCGAAAGTACGGTCGGAATGTCCACGGAGCGCACCGATATGTGGGCAGATTCCATTCGCGTGTTCTCTAAGATACCCAATAAATATCGCGAGACAAAATGATTAAATCGCTCGCAACGCCTACAGCAAACTGGCGTCTCGGACATGTTACAACGACCGATCCGGCGGCGGATTCTCCGATCTGATGATCCTCCGCATACTGAAGCGGCCCGCGCCGGTCGACCTGGATGCTGCGATCACAGCGCTGGCAAGGCGGGACGGCGTCCGCATCATGCCGGATGGTCTGGTGGCGGCAAGCCAGCTGGGCATCACGAATGCGGTACCCGCCAGGGCTCGCTACGTGACCGATGGCTCCCCCAGGACTCTGAATATCGACGGGTGGACGGTCCAGTTTCGGCACGCGGGCCCGAGGGTCATGAAATGGGCGGGGCGACCCGCGGCCCCGGTGGTTCTGGCATTGCGGTGGCTGGGACCCGCGGCGGCCGACGCTCAGGTCGTTTCGACATTGAAGCGCCGCCTGCCCGACGATGTAAAACTCAACCTGATGCAGAACAGTCGTGATCTACCCGGCTCGGCAGTGCCGCTTTCTCGCCGTATCAACAGTGACGCGGCGGACGAAATATGAACGGAATGTCTCATTCGTTTCCCGCCGTGCCGGAAGAGGACCGATGCGACGTTTTTGATGCCGCGGCGAACCGCCTCGATACTCTGCCAAGCTATGTGGAGAAAGACTTCTGGGTCTGTGTCGTACTGGATACACTCTTCTCAGGATTGAGGCGGGTGCGCGGTCGGCGCTGGTTCCGAGTTTAACCTGTGCGATTGTCCCGTACATCGCCGACGAACTACCCGAGTGGTCGTTTGACATTGCGGGCTTGAACGCGATTGCACCTGGGTGCACCTATTGGGAGAAACTGTAGTGGTAGGACGTGGATTGATCCGTTCAGCCACGAGAAACGCGAAGTTTACGATCTTATCGCCGTTGCAGCCGAAATAATACCTGAGAGGTGCTCAATGTTCCGATAGGCCCCGATCGGAACGCCCGTCGGGGTCTCGTATTGACGAGCCGGCGGTTGGATACCCGAGATGGCTTGCGAATGCGAACGATGCCATTGACCGGGTGGTTCTCCCAGGACGATACCGGATACGCGTGCGGGTTTAGCTCCGAACGGATGGAACCGTCCGGGGCAAATTTACTTGACACGCGTACCGGTACGCGATACATACCTTATAATTCGTGATAATTCGTGTGCCTGCACGCCGTGGGAGGTAGACATCATGGCTATGGAGAATCCGTCCCATCCCGGTCTGAGTATCAAGGAGAACTTTCTGGAACCGCTCGGCCTGAGCGTCACTGACGCGGCGCGGGTGCTGGGTGTTGCGCGTCACACGCTCTCGCGGGTACTCAACGGCCACGCGGCTGTGTCGCCCGAAATGGCCATCCGGCTGGAGAAGGCGGGGTGGTCAAACGCGGATTTCTGGCTGCGCCAACAAACCGCCTACGACCTCATCGAGGCCCGCCGTGACGAAGATCGGATCGAGGTCGAGCACTTCGGGCATCAGCCCGTCATGCGGCAGGGCCTCGGCGATAAGGGAATCAACACCGAGTTGGTCGACTGGTACTATGGAAGATCGGGAAGGCGGTTCGTGATCATTCACCCGGAACCCGACAGCCTCGTCGAGAACTCCCGCGGCGCCATCCGGAAACACTGGGATGAATGGAAGCGAAACGACGCGATTTCAATCATCGAAAAGAGATTCGAAGACGTCGAAATCGCGGAATTCGAGGAAGCCGTCTCTCACTAGTCCTATCGTCGTACGACCCGTGCCGACATTTGGTCCGGGCACCGCGGTCCGGCGAAGCGGCCGTCTCGCCGGATCTGGCCATTCGACAATATACGGCGTGATGTTCCAGCACAGAGTTCTGGATGTGCCCCCCGGGTCAACTTACAACCTTATTCCGTCGGGCAGAAACGAAGTTCGGATATTGGTTGAGCGCTACCATTGGTTGCGGAACGATTAATCGAACCGTATCCGAGAGATATGATGGATGACAACAACTCAAGGCAAATCAGCTCAGCGTGAATTGGTTCACCAGCTAATCGATTGGGAACTTATCGAATCTCGCTGTGAGCGCTATCCGGCGATTGGACGGACATTTCCAATCGAGACAATGAAAAAGCGCTCAGAGAGCCCTCCATATTTTTGCCACTTTTTGTCTTGGCGTCTTGGAACTTGGTTTGATGAGTGTACGTTTCAGCGACTGGAAGAATTACTTTGCTGCTCAGAGCGAATTCCGAACTGGGAAAACGAGAAAAAGCCATGGTCAAGTTCGGCAGAGTTCGCGGACTATTGGTCTTTCGTTTGGCAACTTCAGGTTGCTGAGCATCTCTGCTCAGTCGGGACCAAAATAAAGTGGGTAAAAGCCAGCGATCAAGGGACTGGTCCAGACTTGTCATTGGATGTATGTGGCGACCGCTGGTTTGTAGAATGCTACGCTCCTCGTAAATCGTTTGGATTGTTTTATTTCCTTCGAAGAGCTCTTGGAGAAACACGACTCTGCTGTGACTGCCAGCTATGATTCCTGTCTGCCGTTTTCGCTGCCGAGCACGCATAACGAGCGGGATCGATTTCTTGATGAAATATTGACGCCGTTCGTCGACCCAACCTTTCTTGCTAAGGCCAAAAAGGACGCGGAGTTTGAATACTCCGTGGTCCTACACAAAGACACGGAAAGTTCGCTACATATTTGGGTTAAGGGTAATGATCCTGACGCATATATGCCAGGCATAGTCCCGAACCAAACGGGTGATCCCAAATCGCACGTCGAATGTGTGCTACGGGAGGCGGTTAATGCGAAGAAAGATTCAAATGACTTGAAGAACCATCATCCAAATCTCGTTGCGGTTAGCCTATTGCTTAGCGAGGACTTCCAACTATCATTGGGCTTAAAACCTCGGCTGCAATCTCTGACGCTTCCCCAGATTGATCCAAATATCGATGCTTTCGCAATTTCAACAATCGGTATCGACGAGCGATTGACTAAGGAAGAGCTAAAGGTGGTTGTTAGGACTGAAAGATCTGAATGCCGCGCGCTGAACCAGATTGCAAGCGAATTTTTGATATTCGATCCGTGAACACGAATTTAACGCGCTGCAACGTCACTCCCGGTAACGAACGGCACGTCCCGATCGGATAACTTCGACCTACCCAATCTCATTGCACACCCTGTTCTACAGGTGCTGCTGTCGGCGCAGCCAAGTGAAACACCGGCATGGCGCGGTCCTGTCAGGACAACGGCCGTGAAGTCGACATTCCGGCATCTTGAGTACCGGTTCCAGTGAACGTTTGATGTGCGGATGGCCCATAACTGGAAATTATGCAATTGTAATGCAAAATTTCGACCCAATTACCACCTGCGTCTACTCCGTACCCTGCCCGATTAACATCATTTTTGCGTGCTCCGAAGATCGGATACGCAACACCGAGACGATCTCGAGTTCCGGATACGTACTGTAACGCAAACTGTAAGTTTTCGTGATGACTCTCTAACCTGGTCAACTGCCGTTCGCGGATTTTCGACGACATGGCGGTTCGGTTGGCCAGGGCCTTCGGCTCCACGACGGAGACCTGGATACGTATTCAGGCGGCCTCTGGCGTCGCTCAGGCGCAGGCTCGAGAGCATAAAATCGAGGTCGATCGCTACGAACCGCAGCCGGTACGAGATCGACCCGATATTGCAAATGCGAAAGGCCCCCGGCATTTCAGGGGGCCTTGTTGTTTTTGTGATACATCCTTGTGAACCTATGGGTTCCGCATTCGTCGTCGATGCTTTGCCGATTTTCTTTTTACCCGTGTCCTGTTCAAATATCCATACACTTGATCGTGATTTCCTACGGTTAGAAATTCAATGGTGTCGCTGTTGTGGATGGAAAAAGCCAATCGGAATTTTTGGTTTAGACGAACTGTAAATGAACCACCCACTTTTTCAAGGCGTCGGCCACTGGACAATGTGCCTTTTTCTAATTCAAAGAGAACCGCCTCGAATTGGCTCTTTATTTCAGGCGGTAAACGCTTGACGTCTCCCTTAATCCGGGAATTGTACTTGAATGTATTTAAGGGAGGTAATTGAAATCCGTGCACGCCCTAACTCCATAAAGCATCAAGGGCTTCTCTTGCCGAACTATAGACCTTCCCGGAACCGGGTTGTTCTTTGCTATCAAGGATCATAATGCGCCACCGGATCTCTTGAAGCAGAGATATTATGTCGTATAAATTCTCGTCTGCCTCCTGCATTTTACGGACCAGGATTTGATCTGTTCCCGTCAGTTTTTTCTGAGAAGAGGAGATAAATACCCTCGCCTTCTTTTCTTCACGCTCGGATTTCTCAATTTGCTTGATCAGTGTTCCTATGTCTCCATCCTTACCCAACGAACGGAAATCTTCCGGTGTCTTTTCCAGGTGCTCCAGGGCATCGTGAAGTCCAGAGATTTTTTTTAGCGCAACCGCGTTTATCTCGTCTACGGCACGTCGGACATCCTGAACAAATCGTTCAACGGCTGAGTCGTCCTTGGGGTTGCGAGCATCCGTGTAACTCGGCGCCGATTCTGCGACGAAACTATAAGGTCTCTCAACGGGAAGAAGCGATGCCATATCCATATCTCCATGTGGGAGAGAGGCAGATTCCGGCTGAAGCAAGTACTGGAATTGACAACAAAATACAGCAGTGTGGTTCGTATGTCAATGGGGACAAATATGTTTTGCCCAATTCAAAGTGACGACGGTCGAGGCAGGTCAAAGGGCGAAAGGTTTGGGGGGCTTTGGTTTACCGCTCGTTTTGCCAATGCGGCCTTCGTAGATGAGATCCATGATCCAGTTTACTATTCGGTATATCCTGCGCCCCGTCGTCTATTCCCGAGCGGACCCGGCTTTTTTGCTCCACTCCTGTGCGAGCCGCCGGGCTTCGGCTATTTGGGCGGGCGTCATCGACTTTTCCAGGTTGTCGCGCACGATTCTCCCCAGGTTGTCTCCCGCGGCGGCGGCCAGACTGCAGTGTGCATGGGCGGAAACGTCGTCCCGATCCAGGCCGAGGCCCATGGCGTACATCATACCGAGTTGGGATCGTGCAGGCGCATACCCCTGATTGACGGCGCGTTGGAACCACTTGACCGCCTCCACGTAGTCCCGGGGCACCCCGCGGGCGCTGGTGTACATGGTCCCGAGGAGGTATTGGGCGCCGACGTGGTCCTGATCGGCTGCGCGCCGGTACCACGCCACCGCCACCTTGGCGTCCGGCTTCACGCCTCGCCCAATCCGATACATCGTTCCAAGGTTGACCTGGGCGGTGGCGTGCCCCTGATCCGCGGCGGAGCGGTACCATTTGACTGCCTCTGCATTGTCCCGCTTGACGCCCAGACCACTGGCGTACATCCATCCCAGGTTGTTCTGCGCTCCAGCGTGACCCTGGTCGGCGGAGCGCCGGTACAACCTGACCGCCTCCGCGTCGTCCTGTTTTACGCCTCGGCCCGTTTGGTACATCAACCCGAGGTTGTATTGGGCTTCGGCTTCGCCACGCCCGGCGCGTCGCCGCACCTCCTTCATGTCCTCATCGCGTTGTTCTTCAGCGCAACCTGCCGCAGCAAGCACGAGAATCGTGAGGACGGTCGTCGTCAACCCTGTTCGGCTGTACACCATTTGCACGCTCCCGATAGACGGATCACGTGTCACGAGCGTAGTGACCTCGCTCCCGCTAAAACTCGAAGGTGAAGATTTTGATCTTGAGTCGGCCCGGTTCGGCTTTCGTGAAGTCCTGGGCCTTGAATTGGTCGGGCACGCTGGACCAGCCTTCGTAGATGTTGCCGCCGAAGTAGAAGCGCCGCGTCTTTCCGGGCTCCGTGGTCGAACTGCCCGACGAGAAGAGGTCGTAGGATCGCTCCGGGGCGCGCGGTCCGGTTTTGTCGACGTGAGGCACGTACTCCCTGAGACCGTCGCCGTCCACGTCTGCTCGAATCCAGTCGAGATGGAGCAGGCGATGGTAGCTGCGGTCGGCGATCATGCCGAGGATCGCGGCGTTGAACCGCGAGATGATCGACCCGGCGTCCGGAAGCGACCGGCGGACGGCGAGGTGAAGCGAGCGTATGAGCAGTGGCGTCGAGCCGAACGCCAGACGCGTTCGAGCGACTTCTGCGTGGTTGCGGATGACGTACTGGATGACCAGATCGTCCATCAACGTGTAGTCGACCTCACCTTTGAGGAGTCTTGCGACGCTGTTCTCCTCGCTGTTCGAGCCAACGATGATCGGCCCATCCGTCGTCTCGACAGCCTCGCCATACGCGTACCCGGCAACCAGGGCGATCCGTTTGCCGGCGAGGTCGGCCAGCGAGGCCGCGGACACGTCGCTTCCATGCCGCCCGACGAGGATCAACCGGTTCTCGAGATACGGCTGCGAGTAAATCAGCACGCGTTCGCGCTCCGCGTCCTTCCAGAGGGCCGCGCTTCCGTCGAAATCGCCGCTCAGTAGTGAGGGCGTCAGCCTGGCCTCGTCCACGATGACCGTTTCGGCGGTGATCCCCATGCGTTCGAGAGCCGCCTCGACCAGATCGAGGGCGAACCGCGGCTGGCCTGGCGCGTTGGTGAACGGCGGCCACGCCGTCGACACGAGCTTCAACTGCCGGTCCTGCGCTGCCGCCATGATCGGTATGGCGATGATCAGGAGCAGCAGCACTCCAGCCGTCCACCGGATCCAATGAAAAAGCCGTGTTCGGCGCATCGGTCGTGAACTTTCCAGTTTCCGTGCGTCGCGCGCTGACATGTCGTGTCTGAAATCAAAAGTCATTCCTCGCTCCTTCTTCTATTTGCGTTTTCGCGCTCTACTCCTTGCCGCACTGAAGGACTGACACCGCGTATCATGTGCGCAGATCCGACGTCCTCACGCCGGCTGAATTCTCGGCCCTGACCGATCCGGTTTGACCATTCGGTCTTGTTGTCGATGCCATTAACGTCCCTATCGCCCTTTCTGTCAGTCAGTTCCGCAGGATTTCGCCCTGTTATGAACTTGGTGCGGTAAGATGTGGCATGGATCCGTAGCGACGTCTTGAAAAAACTCGAGGAAAGTAGCGAGAGTCAAGGCGGATGCTCTGTCCATCTCGCTTTTGACTGCAGAGGACTTAGCCCTTTGATAAAGCAGGGATTCGCTTTCAAGGGTTCATGATTCATCTCTTTTCCATTTTTCCCAACCATCCCAGAGACTTAGGGAAACCTGTCTCACGAAGCGGTCCCAAGACTCGTAGCATCGAACAGATGCTTTCCTGACTTTGGGTGCATTAGGAGTACATTCGAGCTTTCGAGTCAAGAGGAACATGCTTTCTTCGATTCGCCTCGTAATCGGGTAGGATTCGTGGTTAGGGATAAACTTCGAATCAAGAAACCCGGCCGCAATATTTCTTGGTACCCTTTTGTTATTATCTGGCCAATACCTTTCCTCTGTGGAATTTCCCGGTGTTATCTTGTCGCTTTCGAACGATAGAGACCACTGACGGAATTCCTCCGTCAACTTCCCAAACAGGACTTCCGATACGATAACCAAATCCAAATCAGAATTGCACGAAAATCGCTTCCCGAATTTCCTAGGATTTAGCGACTCTCCAATGCGAGCGCTGCCAACCAGCCCGATTTCCTTTGCATGTACCCCCAGAGAGAAGCTCAACCAAGAGCGCACGGACTCATAAACCGCCGGACACTTTCGAAATGCATAAGGAATGCCCTCCGACATCCAGAGACGAGCCAGAGCTATCCGTGCCTCACGCCCACCTCCTGCTGCATTTAGCATAACTTCCCATGAGGGATAAGGATCAGTGAGCTTTCTCAATGGATCCGGGATGCTGAATTGTTCCAAAACAGGTTTTCCTCCCTGGAAGTTCTCAACGAGATCAGGTGGGCTGCCCGACATTGAATTCTTCGCATCTGTTCGCGGTGCAAGTTTCGTGGCTCCGGGTACTTTAAACGCGCGACAAGCATCGCCGATTCGAGTTCGCTTGCTGAAAGTGGGTCGATGCGAACACGTGAACAAGCCTGATTGAAATTGTCCATTCCCCAGCCGTAGTATCCGACCCAGAGATAGAGAGCCGGCAGCCGGTCACGTCCGATGTGGCGCGTCAAGCGAACTGCGAGAATGACTTCGAGTAGCTTGCGCTTCCACGTCCATTCGAAGCGCCCTTTTACGGTGCGCACGAATTGCATCGCAATTGTTGATCCTCCTGTCGGCTGTCACAGAAGACCGTCTTCCACAGGGCTCGACACAGAGCAATGGGATCGACGCCAGGATGATGGTAAAACCGGCGATCCTCACCAGCGACTAGAAGCTGACACATCCGATGTGTTGGCTTGCTAGAGTTAGAGGAATCCATCTCTGCAATGATTCGGTCCACGTTATTGCGAAGATTATTCCATTCGCCCTGTGCGATCCCGTGTCGCAGCCTACGTGTTGCGGTACGGATCATCCCGACTAAGGCAAACACCGCGCGGTGCTCCATGGTCACGATTTTGCTCGGTTCGACACTCATGCTTTAGTCTTCCTTTTCGTTCTCCGAGATCCGCCAGACATGACGGCTCGTCGGAAGGAACGGTGTGAGTTTCTCGTCTTAGTTAGCCATGCAAATGGGATCGGTTCCGGACACCAATAGGACGACCACCGACCAGCTCGGCAGATGCGCGTTGCAGTCCCGGCAACTCAAAGCATGACGGTTGATGTCATCCGCATTCGATAGGCGTGCGAGTAAAATAACACCTTGCTATACAACCACGTACTTACGTCCGCCAGTTCTCGGTTCGTCTTTGCCTTTTCCAATTTGCTTAGCTTTTGCTCCGTCCCGCACCGACGACGATACGTACGCGCACGGGCGTCGGAATAAAACCGACTACTTGCAGGGCGGCAGGTCACACATTGTCATTTTCGTTAATTCCCTTTTTCCTGCCTTCGCCTTCTCAGCCACTCGGCGAACAATCTTTTTGATCGCTTCGTCCAGAAAGCGACGTTCGTTTCCTGTCAGATCCTGCTTGACGCCCTCACGCTTTCTTGCCTCCGATGGGCCACCTCTTTCTGTAGATAACTTCCCAATTCTATTAAGGACGCTACTGGAAATCTGGAAATATTCGGCGGCAGCATCGCGTCCTTTTTTCTTTATTTTTCGGTTGTTATGGCGTCCAATCTCTTCTTTGGCCATCCATTCCAAGATAGTCACACAGAAATACGCCATCCCGGTTAACGGCTCGCGGCCTCGGCGATACCCCAAATACCGATCATACATTGTCTTGACGTCCGGCGTGACGCTGACATCGGCCGGCGGTGACGGGTAACTCGTGGCAACTCTGGAAACAGAAACTGCAATGGATGCCGGTGGGAATATCACTGGTGTTAGGTATAATTCTACAGCTCCCGGGGGTGGTGTCTGAGGATTGCGGTCCACAATCTCAGGGCGTTCATAATTCAACTTAAAGTAGTCCGGCCCGCCCTGCAGACACGCATCGAACTCCCACGTGCGGATGTATTCCTCGATGGCTTTACGGGCTTCTGCTTCCGTCCCGTAATGATCCTTCAGGAAGACCGACGCTTTCTTGTCCTTTACTTCAAGACGAAATGCTTTTTCTTCCACAACAAGCGGTTCCGCTTCGTCGTAGTTCACCGCATTTCCGTGATCAATACTGTAAAATAACGCGACCACGTGGGGATCGTTCATTGGCAATTCCGTTTCGCATTTCCACGATTGACAGTCACCACTTTGGAAGCCTTAAGTCTACATGGGTGGCTATCTTCGACCGAACCCGCCTGGATGGAGTCAATTGGATGCCTGGGGAATATATGAAAATCGGCATTGGTGGGCAATTCAACCCTGATCCGGATGTGTTGCATTTTGCGACAGTTCCGATGCATTGTTCAGTACAGAAAAAGAACCCGATGGAATTCTACATTGTGATCTCGTTACTAGCGGCAGCCCGGTGGAAATCGCAGGACGAGAAAGCTCTATGTGAAACCCAGCCTATGGACACTCGTCGCCTGGTGTGAGAGAATAACACTATGTTTATCAATGGCTAAGGAAAGCAATCAGAAAACAGCTATTAGCTAACAGCTGTCAGCACTCAGCCAAAACCGGACATCGATATGGCCCGGCGAATCCAACGGGAGATTCGCGCGCCACGACAAGGGCAACCACAAGGGTTGCCCCTACAAATGCCAAGGCGGCGCGTAACACGGCGATATCAATATCAAGGATGTCAGATTTTGTAGGGGCGGTTCGCGAACCGCCCGTCTTTCCGCGCCGACAATGGGCTCACACAAAGGCACGAAGACATATAGGAAACGCAGCGATCAGCCATCAGCATTCAGCGAGAAACCTACAGCAGAGAACCTGCGGGAGTCCTCTGCGATATGGCCAAACGATTGTGCGGGCGGGACGCACGCACCTTAACGTGTCGCAAAATGCAACATCGGTGGCGGGAGAGTTTTTCCGCGTTATTCCGTTCAGCAATGTCGTTTTGGATAGCCTGCGGCGCCGGCAGGGCAACATCGTACGTCTTCTCCATTTCGGCAATTCGCGGAAAGAACGGCCCCGTGCCGAACGGCGCCCTTCTTTTTCGCCCTTTTTCTTGGCGTACAAGAAAAAGGACGAAGAAAAAAGAAAAATGAGAGTTGAAGGGATGGAGGAAAAGCCTGTGTCCGACCGAAACGCAGTTCCAAAGAGCCGTAAGCCGTAAGCCGGTAGAAGTGAGAGGACCACACCGCA
Source organism: Candidatus Latescibacterota bacterium (assembly GCA_965237675.1). GTDB lineage: Bacteria > Latescibacterota > UBA2968 > UBA2968 > JAAXHE01. The sequence continues at coordinate 4,379,708 of OZ250150.1, read as the reverse complement.
TGAGGCAGTGAGACGGGAAACGGGAAACGTAAGAAGGCCACCCGGCGTCCACCGGACATCGATATGGCCCGGCGAAGCCAATCGGAGATGCGCGCGCCACGACGAGGGCAACCACAAGGGTTGCCCCTACAAATACAACGACGGCGCGTCCGGTCTGGGGGTTGGGGGTTTTTCCGCGTTAATCCGTCCAGCACCGAAGCCCTGTGGGTTCGTACGGGAACGAAGGGCAAAGAAGCCTGTGCCAGGTCGTTAGGCGCTTCGCGGAAAGAACGGCCCCGTGCCGAACGGCGCCCTTCTTTTTCGCCCTTTTTCTTGGCGTACAAGAAAAAGGACGAAGAAAAAAGAAAAATGAGATAATAAGGCAGAGGGAAGTGACCTCACAGGCCCGGAGCACAACCGATCATCATTGGCCGTTTTCCGTCGTTACCCTGCCTACGCCTACGTCTTTCCCGATCCCAGTTCCGCGAGGCAGGTGTTGACGACCACGTCACTGGTCGTGGCTTCGGCCGTGATGACCCGGGTGGCGCGTTGCTAATTAGCGACAATTAGAATTCCCGGAACAACAAGTGGTTCCGCTTCCTCGTCGTATGCTGCAATACCATCTGGGTGGGCGTGTTCTTCAATTACACACTCGTGAAGCGCAGGTCCGCCGCAGTTCATCCCGCTTTGTAAGCGCGCACCGGCAGCGCCGTCGTTTCCAAAGTGGAAAGGTCCAGGCGGACGGAAGCCTTATCGATGTCAAATCCCACGACGTCGCCATTGGCGTCAAGATCGACATTCAGACCGTCGGCGACCTCGCGAGTTTCCGCGCCCGGTTCGGGTTTGAATTCGACGTAGAGGCTGTCGGTCTCCGGATAATAGTGTAGTTTCATCGCATTTCCTTTCGAAATCCCCTGTCAAAGAATGCATTGTGAATAGTCTCGCCGTCGTCCAACGTTACGACCCGGCGATTAAGATTTGCGGATGATCAGATTTTGTAGGGGCGGTTCGCGAACCGCCGCCCTTCGCGCAGCAACACGGTTTACGGAACACCACGGAACTACGCAGGCCACCAACCCAGGCAATCGCCTTTGAGGTGGTTCTCGGAAAAGCAGCCCCGCGGCGTCTGAGCGGCGCCGTTCTTTTTGGCCCTTTTTCTTGGGCGAGAAAGAAAAAGGGCGTAAAAATAATAAAATCAATAAGAAGGGAGGGAAATGACCACAGGGAATCCTAGGACAACCAGTCAATTGTGGCTTTGCATCTTGACACTAAGTCTCCGTCTTTCCCGATTCCAGTTCCGCAAGGCATGTATTGACGACCACGTCACTGGTCGTGGCTTCGGCCGTGATGACCCGGGTGGCGCCTGCGTCCCGCAGCGAGTTCTCGTCCATGTCGTACAGGGTGCGAGCGATGATGGAGGTGTCGGGCGCCGCGGCGCGGATCGCGTGGACGGCGATCTCGGTAGCACGTGTGTCGTTGATGGTTACCACAACAAGGCGCGCATCCCTGCAACCGAGGTCCTCAAGGATTTCCGTCTGCGTAACGTCTCCGTACACCGCCAGGTCTCCCGCCGCTTTTGCCTTGCGGACATTGTCGACATTCACGTCAACTGCAACACAGGCGAACCCTGCGTTTCGAGCCGCCCGACAGACCTCTCTGCCCGCCCGGCCGTACCCGGCGACGATAACATGGTCGCTGTACGGTTCGTGGGAATCGATTCCGGGGGGCTCGGCATCCAGAATCCGGTTGAGCCATGGGATTCGGCTGACGCCGAGCGCCAGGTGCGGGGCGAATGCGATGGCCATGGGTGTGAGCAACATGGACAGGATGATCGCCAGCAGGAGGTTGTGAGATAGTGTGGGATCGAGGAGGCCGGTTCCCGAGGCTGCCTTCAGGAGCACGAACGAAAACTCGCCGATCTGGCACAACGTGGCCGCGGACTGGATCGCTACGCGCAGCGGCAGCCGAAGCACGAGGCCCATTCCAAGCACGATGGCGAATTTGCCCACGAGAATAATGGCGCAGAGCCCGAGCGTCGGCAGGAGGTGCGCGAACACTTCCGAAACGTCCAACAGCATGCCCACGGAAACGAAGAACAGGCTGGCGAAGGCTTCGCGCACGGGAATCAGGTCCGACATTGCCTGGTGACGAAACTCGCTTCCCGCGACGATTATGCCCGCCAGGAACGCACCCAGCGCCAGCGAGAGTCCCGCCAGCGAAAGCACCCACGCAATTCCGAAACAGACGAGAAAGACGGTCAGAATAAACAACTCTCTCTCCCTCGTCCTGGCCACGAATGCGAGTATAAATGGAACAACGCGGTTGGCTGCAACGAGCACACCTACCAGGATGGCGAGGCTTGTGGCGGCTGCCAGCGCGATCTCCCGCGCGGAGCTTTCCTGTCCGGCCAGAAAAGGCACCGCCAGGATCATCGGAATCACGCTCAGGTCCTGGAAGATCAGGATGCCGACAGCCAGGCGGCCGTGCGGCGCATCCAGTTCACCCCGCTTGGAAAGGCCTCGCAGGACAATGGCCGTGCTGGAAACGGCGACGCTAAAGCCCAGAAACACCGCCGGCCCCGGCGCAAGACCGAACCAACTTGCCGCAGCCGCGGTGCAGACGATGGTGGCGGTCACCTGGATGCCTCCGCCCAGCAGGACGGCTTTCCAGAGGCGCCGCATATGGCTCAGTGAGAGTTCCAGACCGATCCCGAAGAGCAGGAGGACGATTCCGATCTCTGCCAGCACCTCAACCTGGTGGGTGTCGTCCACGAGGGCCAGCGCCGTGGGTCCGGCCAGCATACCCGCCAGAATCAGTCCGGCGATCGACGGGATCCCTGCGCGCCGCAGTACGGTTGCGACCAGCACCGCCGAGCCGAGTACGATTATCAGATCCGTGAGATAGTCGATTTCAGGCACGCGGTTTAATCTCCAAAGTACATCAAAGCAGCCCTTGGCATTGATATCGGACAGCCAACGGCGAATCCGGTTCAACTTCGAACAGAAACGGACCGGATATCGAATGAGTACAAACTATATATGAACTCAACGAGTTCAGGTCAATTCCGAAGTTGGGCAAACGCCAAAAAAAACCACGCCGATATGGGGCGTAAGGCGGATCTCGGCGCTTTGAAAAACGTGTTGGAGATGCCTGGCGCGTTGCAGGCAGCCGCGACAGGCTTCGCCGCCAACCGTGCGCGCGAACAAAGAAAAGGCGGGGGACAATCTGGTTGGACGTGGGCTGGCGAGGGCCTGGTGAAAGGGTCCGATCGGCGCCCTGATGTCGCCCGTCTTCCTTTGCAGTTGCCGACCGGCGAAGTCCGTGCTTGTTTTTAGACCTGTTTATGGACTATATTTAGACTGGAAAGGAGGTGCCCATGAAACTGTCCGACCAGATCAAGCCGATCAGCTACCTCAAGGCCCACGTCTCGGAGATCGTGCGCACGCTCGGCGATCGGGGAGAGCCCCTGGTCATCACGCAAAATGGCGAAGCCAAGGTGGTGCTGCAGGACATCGACAGCTTTGAGGAGACGCAGGAGACGATGGCGCTGCTCAAGATTCTCGCACTGGGCAACCGGCAGATCGAGGCCGGCCAGGTGGAACCCGCGGCGGACGTGATCGCGCGGCTCCGGGAGCGGAAACGGGATCGCTGATGTCCTTTCGCGTTCAGTTGACCGATGACGCCGCCCGCGACCTGGAAGCAATCTGCGACTATATCGACCGACACGATTCGCCGGCCCGAGCGGATCACGTGCTGGAACGGATCGAAAGGACGTTCCAGGCCCTGTCCGAGCATCCGCAGCGTGGGAGCTATCCGAGGGAGCTGCTCGACGTCGGGGTGCGCGAGTACCGGGAGGTCTTCTTCAAGCCCTACCGCATCATCTATCGGGTGATCGGCGATACCGTCTTTGTGCTCGTCATCGCGGACGGGCGGCGTGACATGCAGACATTGCTGCAGCGGCGCCTGCTTCAGGCGTAGTGCTGCTCCGCCGGCATGCCGATTCAATGAGGCGATCCGGTCGAGGAATTGCAGATGGAGTTCTTCCAGCGAACCCTCGATGACGTCGGCCGGTTCCCCGGCGAGGCAGCATCAGGCACATCACTCAGGTAGTCCTTGCAGCGGCTCCTGCGCCTTCTGACGGCGCTTGGGCGCGACGTGGACATCGTCATCCGTGAATCCCACTCGGAGCGGTCCGGACGACTACGCGTCGAAGCGTAAGCCCCTCTCCAGAGCAGTAACGGTCAGTATCGGACCGAACCCGAAATGGATGCGTCCGCGACGTGTCATAAGGACAATCAGGGAGTATGTGCAGCCGGGCATAAACTATTGAGAAAACATCGGATACGACGAGACCCCGCAGGCATTTCGCCGCGGGGTCTCGTGTTGGTATGCAGGGGGCAGGAAGGCGACAAAGGAAATTGGCTCCGGCGGTAGGACTCGAACCTACGACCTAGTGGTTAACAGCCACCCGCTCTGCCAGCTGAGCTACGCCGGAACCCTGTAATCCAAGAGCGGGAAAAACTTACCACAAGGGGCCCCTGGTGTCAAGCACAAAATCCGCTTCCGGCGCCACGGTCCGGGTATTCCATAATGGCGGTTTCGCGCGTTCACAACGGAGGGCACGGATGGCGTTTGTGTGCCAGGATTCGGCCTTGACATGATGCCACGGCCGGTCTATTTTGGGGCCTTGTTTTCCAGGGGGAAATCCTTCGCCAGGAGATGGAATGAATCCGATTGCTGAGCGAGTCTTGAAGCGACTCCGCCGGCCCGGTCGAATCGGCGATACGTCGTTGCCGGACGAGTTTGTGTGGCCGGCGTACGACGGATACAGCGTGGCGAACGTGGCGCCCACGGTGCTGCGGCATTTCGGCATCGGCGGGGTCAAGTCGCCGGGGCTGGCCGCGGAGGTCGTGGGCGGCGAACTGGAGGGCGCCGGCAAACTGGTGATTATGCTCGCGGACGCCCTCGGCTATCTCACGCTCACCGAGGCGTTGGAATCCGGGCCGGTGCCGGGGTTCCGGACGCTGGCGGAGCGTGGACGGTTCGCGCCGCTCACGTCGGTTTTTCCATCTACCACCGCGGCGGCGCTTTCGTCTTTTCACACGGGGCTGCCGCCGGCCGGACATGGCATCGCGGGATACAGAATGTACATGCCGGACAGGGGGTACGTGGCGAATATGATCCGGTTGAGTCCGGAGGTTGACGAACGTCTCGGCCGGATGTTGCCAAACAGCGGAGACGCCCGGGCCCTGCTGGGCGTGCCCACCGTGCACAGCCTATTGACGCGGGCGGGGGTTTCGTCCTATTGCATGATTCATCGCTCGCTGGCGCACAGCGGCCTGTCCGAGATGTTGTATGACGGCGCCACCGACGTGATCCCGTTCGTGAATGCGTCGGATCTGTTTATCCAGGTTCGAAGAATGGTGACCACGGATCCAGGACAGCCGGCGTGTATCTGGCTCTACACGGATACGCTGGATGCGATTCAGCATCGGTACGGCGCCGGGGGGGAAGAACCCGCGGGAGAGATCTGCAGCCTGGGCTACTCCGTAGAAAGAGAACTGATTGCGCCTCTCGACGGACAGGAAGTGAGCGCCGCCTTCATGCTTCTCGCGGATCACGGGCACATTCAGGTCGACGAGTCGGATATCGTGCCGGTTGCCACGCTCGAGGGGCTGGAACACCGGCTCGTGGCGCCGCCGACCGGGACGGCGCGGTCGGCGTATTTCCACGTGCGCGACGGCGCGACGCAAGAAGTGAAATCCGCCCTGAAGCGTGGGTTGGCGGACCGGGCATGTGTTGTGGAAACCGAACGCGCGCTCGCCGATGGCCTGTGGGGGGACGGGCCGCACGCGTCGGGACTTTCCGGGCGGATCGGCGATCTGCTTGCCCTGATGCGCGGCAGCGCCACGCTGTTTCACGCATACAAGGATGACGCCACACCCTCCGACCTGGTTGGCGGCCGTCACGGCGGGTTGCACGAGCGGGAAATGCTGGTGCCCTTCTTCATTACGAGGCTGGGCGCCCGCGGCTGATCCGGTCTCATCCAACATTTGCACCGGCCTTCCCGGTCGAATGAGCCGATGCGATCCACCGCCGTTCCAGCGGGAAAATGGTTGACGGCGAAGCCGGAAAACGGTATTTTTGTCCGGCTCTTTAGAGGACTTTCGGTAGACGATTTTCCGCTTGGATGGTGCGCGAATTGACGGACGCGGACGAAGCCGGAATGCAACTGGCGCTTGCCGAGGCCCGGGCGGCTGGCGATGCAGGTGAAGTGCCGGTGGGGGCGGTGGTCCTGCAGAACGGGGTGGTGGTGGGGCGGGGGCAGAACCGCATTCTGAGAGACAATGATCCCACGGCGCACGCGGAGATGCTGGCCATTCGTTCCGCAACGGCGAGCACGGGAATGAAGTGGCTTACCGAATGCGTGGTCTACGTCACCCTGGAGCCGTGCGCGATGTGTGCGGGGGCGCTCGTGCTCGCGCGGGTATCGCGCCTGGTGATTGGCGCCAACGACCCGAAAACCGGGGCCTGCGGTTCGCTGCGCAACATCGTCGAAGACCCGAGGCTAAACCATCGGATCGACGTTCGTCGAGGCGTGCTCGAAGCGCCTTGTTCAGAGATTCTGAAACAGTTCTTTCAAACATTGCGTCAGCAGAAGTCGTAACCCCGCGAACAAGCCTGTGGCGAAAATCAGGTTGTAAAATGCGCAACACGGAAGGGGTGTCCGGGGCAATAGCTTAAAGCGTTAGGGCGGAGAGGTGCTGGAGCTGGTTGAACAGGCCGGTCTCGAAAACCGGTGTACCCTCACGGGTACCGTGGGTTCGAATCCCACCCTCTCCGCCAGTATTGTTCAATCAAGGCGGTGACCCGGCATGAGGTAGAGGGCCGGAAGGTCATCGCGTTGGGTCGTTAGGCGCAGGCGGCCTTGCGGCGTGCCGACGTTGATTTCCTTCAATGCCCGCATCCAAGCTCATCGGTTGCAGGCCGACCTGCGGCTTTGGCGGAGATGCTTCGTCAATCGCTTTATAAAAGCGGCGCCGGCGGCAGTGTTCGCCACGCTGCTGGAGGAAGGTGCTGTGCGGGGTATACGGAATGGGAAGGACGAGGAAACTGTGTTTCCGACTGATCTGCCAGTGGCGAAATCGGGGAAGGGAAAACAGTCGATGAGGGATTTTGAGGCGTGGACGGCAAAGAGGTGATAAGGAGGTTTCCTTTCTTATGTGCGGCGTATTCATTTATTGGGACAACTCAAATATCTCTTGCGAGGCGCAGCGACTCGCGGAGGAGTTGAATGGAGACCCTACTGCCCGTTATCGTGTCCGAATTCACTTTGAGAACTTGTTTCGTTTGGCGCAGGCGGATAGAAGTTTGGAGAAGGCTTATGCTGCTGGTTCCATTCCCCCTGAGATGAATCAACTATGGAATCGTCTGGAGAATCAGGATGTGGAAGTTTATTTGTTTGATCGTGGTGTTTCCGGCGGCGGGAAACAAGAGACGCCTGACCAATGGCTGCAACTGCGTATGATGGAGGACGGCTGGGACAATATTGATAATCCTGGCGTTGTGGTGCTATTGACCGGTGACGGTGCCGGATACATTGAAGGTCGCGGATTTCATAGTACGTTGGAGCGGTTGTATAAGAGAGGTTGGAAAATCGAGGTCTTGTCCTGGAAGCATTGTTGCAATCGGGGGATGCATCTGTGGGCAGAAAATAATGGTGTTTTCGTTCCGTTAGATGATTACTATGAGTCAATTACTTTTCTGGAACCTTCTCGTCCGGGTTATCCGTTTGCACTTCCACGCGATGTCTCTGTACTGGACCTGTCACAGCGTCCGATGGTTGAGAAGGGGGGAATTTGAGGGCGGTTGGTAAGCCGGCAGTAGCCCGATATTCAGGCGTTCGTTTTGACGCAGTCCTCGACGGCGGGCAGACGTGGCGAAGCAGCTGACCCCAGCAATTCATAGAATCCGTTGCCGACGGCACCGGTCTCGGACAACCTGTAGCGATTCACCAACGGCTCGAGTTCGTCGACGAGGTGGGTTATCTCGGATTCGCGCACGCCTATTGCGTCCGTATTGGACAGGCAATACTGCCTCCGCATCTTTCTGGCATAGAACTGACCCATCACGGACGAGTCGAGTCGTTGCCTGAATACGTTCCTGAACTGGGTGTGCTGAAGGGCTCTCCCGATGCACACCGTCAAACGTCTAATCGCAATGTCCATACCTTTTCCTGGGTTTCTCGGCATCTCGTAGGCGAAGTTTGTCACTGTCCGCGTGAAGCCCGTTCGGAGCAACCTGTCAGACGGAGTCGGCTACACGAACCCCTCGTCGACGAGCCGGCTGCCGCGCGACGTGATCTCATGCCGTTGTCCCGATCCGTTAACCATTCGGCACCAACTTTCGGAGAAGAGCTTGGGCTGAGTACCTTCTTGCTCCAGTCGGTAGTGGAATCCACCGGCCATACCAGGTACGGGAAACCACATTTCCGGCGGGTCCAACTCCAGCAACGGTTCCAGTTCTGGCAATCGCAGTCCCTGTTCGTCCACCAGGTGTTCGGCGCGACCGCGGATGACGGCGTGGAAGTGCGCTTGAACCTTCAGCAGCGCCTCACGCGGAACGTGGTGCTTGATTTCGGGAGCCAGCACCCGGAGCAAGTGCCGATGCCCTCGCCGTTCGGCCACGTCCACGGCACGCTCTCCTCGGGAATTCCCCAGCGTCCGCCATGCGCCCATTCCGATCAGACGTTGGACGACCGCAACTGGCGCGCTGTGCCAGGCCGCCTGATGCAGAGGGGCGTATAACGTCGATCCGCCAGGCCGCGTAGAATTGATCCACTTCGCATGTCTGGATAGAAGCTCGAAAACGCGGGTCCAGTCGGCGTCCCTGGCAGCATCCGCAAAAGCGTGCCGGGTCCGGGCTTCTTCGTCCCCGAGGGACCGAGCCTGCGTTATCCCGTCCCAGTGGATGTCGCCCATTCTCAGATTACCTTTTTTTACCTGCTTGTGGGAATGTCGGCCGTAGCATTGGGCGGTTCATGGATTTTTCGCCAGTTCTATTATCATCAATATCAACCCCGATCTGCCCGTGGAATTTAGCCAAAATAGAGAAACGGGTCAAGACGAGGACGAATGCGATAGGCTGTATTCACAGCCTGTTTTGTACGGGGACAGACAAGACAAATCGGGACGAAAAGGAAAGCGAAAACCGGTGCTCATCCAATCCACCACGTATTTTGTTGTTTTTCGTATAAACAATTAATTATACCAAACCAGACAACTTGGACCACAGTCATCAAGTTGAGAGTCAGGTCGTCCGTCTGGCCGCTCTAGATTGAGCAAAGATCAAGGCATAGAAAGGTCGCCAGGCGGCTTTTCCCATTTCTACCAGGTCCTTACTTGCGCAGGCCGGCTTGTCGCAGTCCTCAACACCCCATCCCGCCCAGTCTCGGTTGTCTAACCCAGCACGTACGTAACTTCAGGTTTTCAAGCTCAAAGCCGCCAATGGAATCCGCACTGCGCAGCGCCCTCAGCCGGGCTCTGAATTGGTTGGGAAAAGGTTGCGAAGGACAGTAGAATATTGTATCTTAGTACGCGTAATGGAGGGCGTTACGGGCGAGGGCGAATTGCTGCAGCATCCTTGCAATGTCCATCTTTTCGCCGGGACAATGATACACGCTTTGATGCTTCGCTGCTCGGATCTCGAGCCGCTTTTGTGGAGAGGTGCTGGAGCTGGCTGAACAGGCATGACTGGAAATCATGTGTATCCTTTTTGGATACCGAGGGTTCGAATCCCTCCCTCTCCGCCATGAAATATGAATGAGCCCATCCCCCGCCACCGGCGGCGGTTGGCAGGGAAGGCTCGCATTACGAGGTCGCAAACGGAAATGGCGCATGCCATCAAAATCCGGGTGGGAGAGGTTGAACTGGATGCCGAGTTGAACGAATCGGAAACCGCATCGCAGGTGTTGGCCGAGTTGCCCATCCGGAGCACCTTCAATACGTGGGGCGACGAGATCTATTTTCAGATCCCCGTAACCGCCGACCCGGAAGATCCCCGGGAAACGGTGGCGTTGGGCGATCTGGGGTACTGGCCGCCCGGCAAGGCATTCTGTATCTTCTACGGTCCGACACCCGCCAGCGAAGGGGATGAGATCCGGCCCGCCAGTCCCGTGAATCCCATCGGGCGCGTGCTTGGGGGCGTGGAGGCGCTGAAAAGCGTCTCCAGGACCGATGGAATCCTCATCGAACAAAGCGAAACATGAAAAGCGAGTGGCCTTCACTCGCCTTGCGCTTCGCGTGTCGTCGCAATTTTGTGGGGCTGTAGCTCAGTTGGGAGAGCGCCAGAATCGCACTCTGGAAGTCGTGGGTTCGAATCCCATCAGCTCCACCAGCAAAACAGGCATCGGCCCTCGGTGGTTCCCATCGGCTTCAGGCCGTCTGCCGGTTGTTTTTTCAGGTCGTGCTAGACGGGGAAGTAGCGGCGCCCTGTAGCCCGCAATCCGCTATAGCGGGGTTGAATTCCTCGTCTGAGGCTCTTCATTCCGGAACGTGATTCGGTCAGTACGCGGTGTCGATCGCCAGGTCCTGCGCAACGGACGATTACCAAACCCCGTCAGGACCGGAAGGTAGCAGCGGTAGGTAACCCGGCCCGTGTGCCGCGGGGCCCCCTGGCGGGAGCTGGCGCTTTCCGAATACCCCGGCGTGAACGCCGAAGCGGGGTGCACGGCCTGTTTAATGTTCCTTCCTAGATCGTTATCCAAGTTCGCGCGTGCCGGATGAATGGGTGAGAGGCTGGTCCTATATGGCCTATCGTGTGATCGCCCGCAAGTGGCGACCCAACGTGTTTCAGGATGTGGTTGCACAGGACCACGTCGTTCAGACGTTACAGAACGCCATCCGTTCGGGGCGCGTCGTCCAGGCCTATCTGTTCTGCGGTCCCAGGGGAACGGGCAAAACAACGATGGCCCGGCTGCTGGCCAAGGCGTTCAACTGTGAACAGGGGCCCACGCCGGAGCCGTGCGGCACGTGTGGCTACTGCGCGTCAATTGCCGACAACAGGAGCATGGACGTTCTGGAGATCGACGCGGCGTCCAACCGGGGCATCGATGAGATCCGTCAGTTGCGTGAAGAGGTGGGCTACGCGGCGTCCAAGGGCAAGCGCAAGGTCTACATTATAGACGAAGTGCACATGCTCACGGCGGAGGCCTTCAACGCGCTGCTGAAAACGCTGGAGGAGCCGCCGCCCCACGTGGTGTTCGTGTTGGCCACCACCGAACCCCACCGGATGCCGGAAACGATTCTCTCCCGGTGCCAGCGATACAATTTCAGGCGGATATCCACCGACGCCATTGTCGGCCAACTCCGGAAGATCCTGCAGGCGGACAAGATCGAAGCGGAAGACGACGCCCTGTTTTTGCTGGGGCGCAAGGCCGACGGCGCGCTGCGCGACGCGGAGAATCTGCTGGACCAGGCCATCGCGTATTCGGATGGGTCGGTTTCCGCGGGCGCGGTCCGGGAACTGCTGGGCGTCGTTCCCACCGATCTCTATTTCGAACTGACGCAGGCTTTTCTCGATTCAGACGGGGCCACGGCGCTGCGCGCGCTCGAACGGGTGCTGGATGGAGGCGGGGATGCCGGCGAGTTCACCCAGGGGTTGTTGGAACACGTGCGGCACCTGCTGGTGGCGTGCGTGTCGGAAGGTCTGCCCGGCGCCGATCTGTCCGCGGCCGACCAGGCGCGATACAAGGAGACGGCCGCGCGATTTCAGGAGGTGGATCTCCTGCGCATGTTGCAGGCGGTTACGGATCTGGAAGCACAGTTGGGCCGGGTTTCAAATCCACGGTTCTGGTTGGAACTGACCGTGCTGAAGCTCGTGAACATGGCGCCCTCGGAGGCGGTCCACGAGGTGATGGCCCGGCTGGACCGGTTGGAAAGCATGTTGCGGAGCGGGAAGGCCGCGCCTTCGGAGAATCCGCGGCACCCGCCGCCCCCGCCCGATGCCGTGCGCGGCGAACCCCGCGCGCCGGCCCGGCCGGCCCCTGAAAAACCCTCGGCACCGTCCGCCGTCAACACCGGGACAGCGCCTCCTGAAGCCAACGCCCGGGAGGTCCCTGCCGCGCCGACGCCATCGGAACCGGAACAGCCCCGCGGCGACGGCCTGACGCTGGACGCGGTACGGGCGAAATGGCCGAACCTTGTTGAGAAGGTGAAGACGCAGAGGCCGGGTCTGGGGCCGTTTCTGGCGGAGGCCGAGCCGGTGGCGCTGAAAGACCGGCGGCTGGATCTGGTCTTCAAGGCGGGAAATACGTTTCACGCGAAACAGGTCAGGCGCAACAGGGAGTTTCTGGAGGTGGTGACGACCGATGTATTCGGCGTTTCTCTGCGCATCCGGTGTGAATTCGACCAGGACGACGGCGGCGGCCCGGCGCAGCGAGACGACGGTGCGGCGTCCGACGAACGCGTCCAGATGGCAATCGATATTTTCGATGGCGAGGTTGTACGGCGCTGACACGACGCGGGGAGGACGCAATGGCAAAGGGCATGGCTGGAATGATGAAGCAGGCCCAGAGGCTTCAGGCGAAGCTGGCGAAGGTGCAGGAGGACCTTGCGTCCAAGGAGGTGGAGGGATCTTCGGGCGGAGGCATGGTAGTGGCGCGGGCCAACGGGCAGCAGCAGATCGTGGGCATCAGGATCGACCCGGAGGTGGTGGACCCCGAAGACGTGGAGATGTTGGAAGATCTGATTATGGCTGCCATACAGCAGGCCCGGGAGAAGGCGCAGGAGGTGGCCGACCGGGAAATGCAGAAGGCAACGGCCGGTATGTTGCCGCCGGGTGCCAATCTGGGCATATAAGACCTGTAGATCGCTTGAAGTGCCGGATAACCCTGCGGCCGAGCGTCTCACTCGGCCCGTCGCGGGTCACCCGGACCCGCAATTACAGTGCGGCGTCTGCGCCGGCACGAAGCGCAGGGATCCGGATGTCCGTATTTGAGGAGGATCTGGATGGCTTCGGATGCCATTGATCGGCTGGTGGCCGGATTGGGAAGGCTGCCGGGTATCGGCGAAAAGTCCGCGCGGCGAATCGCACTGGACGTCCTGACCTGGAAGACCAAGGACGTGCGCGCGCTGGCCGAAATGATGGTGGAGGTAAAAACCCGCGTCCGGGCGTGCGCTTCCTGTTACAACCTGTCGGAGAGCGAACCATGTCCGATCTGCCGGGATGAACGCCGGGACCGGTCTCAGGTGATGGTGGTCGATTACGTGGGCGACCTGCTGGCAATGGAACGGATGCATGCCTATCGCGGCCTGTATCACGTCCTGGGTGGGCGGATTTCACCACTGGACGGTATCGGGCCGGACGAACTGAACATTCAGTCCCTGGTGGCGCGGCTGAACGGCGGCGGGATTCGCGAGGTGATTCTGGCGAACGGGCCCACCGTCGAGGGCGACGCAACCGCGCAGTACCTCAAACAGATCATGGGAACGCACGACGTGACCGTAACGCAGATCGCACGGGGTCTGCCCGTGGGCAGCGACCTCGCCCTCGCGGATCAGGTCACGCTGGCCCGGGCGTTGGATGGACGCAGAGAACTATGAACCGTACCGACACACTCCGCGGCAGGCCGCAGGGGATCCGGCTGCCCAAGCCGCAGCCCGCCGACCGAATGGTCACATTCCCGAATATCCTGACAGGCCTGAGAATTGTTCTCACCCCCGTCTTCCTGGCGCTTATTTTTTCGGACAGCGGATTCAACAAGATCCTGGCGCTGCTGGTGTTCACCGTGGCGTCGCTGACCGATTTCTTCGACGGCTGGATCGCTCGGCGCGACAAGACGGTGACCAGCCTGGGACGGTTCATGGATCCGCTGGCCGACAAGCTCCTGGTCTCCTCCGCGCTGATTTCCTTCGTGCTCCTGGGGATGGTCGAGGCGTGGCTCGTGGGCGCCATGTTGATCCGGGATGCCGTGATCACGTGCCTGCGGGTGTATGCACTCCGGAAAGGACGGCCGGTGGTCACATCCCGGCTGGCGAAATGGAAGACCATGCTGCAACTCGTGCTGGCTTTCGGCATCCTGGTCTTTATCAACGTGCGCGTGATCACCGCGGAGTTGACCTCTCAACCCCTGGTGCTGGTGGATACCGGGTCGCAGATGGTGTTGAATGTCCTGGTGGCGGCGGTTACCCTGCTGGCGGTCGTGTCGGGTGTTTTCTATCTGGTGGAACATAGCCGGGACCAGGCCTGAACGGGGGATCGGAGGCCGCTGTCTTGAATCTGTGGACCCGGCTGCTCGCCACCGGATTTTTTTCCGGATACGCCCGGGTTGCGCCGGGCACGGCGGGCACGGCCGCGGCGATGGTTCCGTACCTCGCGGCCTGTTACCTGACGCCGGGGTTCGGGAATCTGGCGTGGTGTCTGGTTCTGGCACTGATTTTTCCGGTGGCGGTTTATACGGCCTCCGCGGGAGAAACGGTCTGGGGTCAGGATCCCGGACCGGTTGTCATCGACGAGTTTGTGGGGTTTTATATCACGGTAGCTTTCCTGCCGCTGTCGTTCGGTGTGGGGGTTGCCGGATTTTTTATTTTTCGTGTACTGGATATTTTAAAGCCGCAGCCGGCCCGGGCGGCGGAAAAGTTGCCCGGTGGGTGGGGCGTGGTGATGGACGATGTGATCGCGGGGGTATACGGAAATCTTCTGCTTCGTGTGGGGCTGGCCTGGTGGAGCGGCTAGTGTTCTGTCCCGGAAATAGATTGCCGGAATTCGGCCGCCGAGTCGCCTGCCTGTGCGTGCTGCCTCACGCACGCAGACAGGGATGAATGGTAACATATTTCTGGGACGGGACACTGGATGGCGACTCTTCGCGCATTTGTGGCCGCTGAACTTCCCGTGGCGGTGATCCCCGCGTACGAGGCTGCCAGAAGATGCCTTGCCGATCTGGATGCAAGGGTACGATGGGTGCGGCCCGAGGGCATTCATATCACCCTGAAGTTTCTGGGAGACGTGGAATTCACGGCCGTGCCGCACATTCTGGAGACCGTGCGTACGGTGGCCGGGCGGACGCCGCCGATGGCACTGCGCACCACGGATGTGGGAGCGCCGAACCCGGCTCGGGCGAGGGTCATCTGGCTGGGCGTGGGGGGAGAGACCGGGATTCTGGGCAGGCTGCGGGCAGACCTGGACGACGCGATGTGCGGGATGGGGTTTGAGAGAGAGACCAGGCGGTTTCATCCGCACGTGACGCTTGCACGCGCCAGAAGAAACGCCGTTCGCCTGCCCGCCGGATTGACGGGAGCTGTCGAGGCGGCGCATCTGACGGTGGACCGGCTGGCGTTGTACAGCAGTGACCTGCGGCCGGGCGGCGCCGTCTACAACGTGCTGGGTCATGCGGATCTTTCCGGGTCACGGAAACCGCGTGGATCGGGCCCTTGAACAACCGGTCTCCGGGGGAGTCGTTCGCGAACCGGGGAGTGCTTGACTTCGTGATGGACTGCGGATATATTATATTTTTCGATAACAGACGCTCTCTCCGTCTTTTTTCGTGGATTGTCACGAAAAATTGGCATTGATTAATATACAAATGTTCACTATATTTAACGACGACACATGTTGCGGCGCAGAGAATCGGGCTCCTCACCGGCCGTGGGCTGCGCCGTGATCCGATAGGTAAGTACAGTCAATTTCGTTTCAGGAGGGGCAATGCAATGGCGAAACGCAACGTCGTCGGTAAAGAGAAGGCCATCGATCTGGCCATCTCTCAAATTGAAAAGCAGTTCGGCAAGGGTTCCATCATGCGCCTGGGTGGCGAGGAGGGTGGACGGGTGCCCATCGAAGTGATCCCGACCGGAGCGTTGGCGCTGGATGTCGCCCTCGGTGCGGGCGGGGTGCCGCGTGGCCGCGTCGTCGAAATTTACGGTCCCGAAGGATCCGGAAAAACAACGCTGACTCTGCACGTCATCGCGGAGGCACAGCGGACGGGCGGAACGTGCGCGTTTGTCGATGCGGAGCACGCGCTCAATGTAGAGCTTGCCGAGCGGATTGGGGTCGACCTGGAAAAACTGCTCATTTCCCAGCCCGATACCGGCGAAGAGGCCCTGGAAATTACCGACACGCTCGTGCGCAGCGGCGCATTCGACGCGGTGGCGGTCGACTCGGTGGCGGCGCTAGTGCCGCGCGCGGAACTGGAAGGGGACATGGGCGATTCCCACGTGGGATTGCAGGCGCGGCTGATGTCTCAGGCGCTGCGGAAGCTTTCCGGTTCGATCAGCCGGTCCAAGACGTGTGTGATGTTCACGAACCAGATCCGAATGAAGATCGGCGTCATGTTCGGCAATCCGGAAACCACCTCGGGCGGAAATGCGCTCAAGTTCTACGCGTCAGTACGAATGGATATCCGTCGAATCGGAGCCATTAAAGACGGCCAGGAAGTCACGGGCAACCGGGTTCGTGTCAGGGTGGTCAAGAACAAGATGGCGGCGCCGTTCAAAGAGGCGGAGTTCGATCTGATGTTCGGAGAGGGCATCTCAAGAGAGGGCAGCCTTCTCGACATTGCCGAACTTCACGGTATTGTCAGCAAGAGCGGAACCTGGTTTTCCTACGGAAGCGATCGTCTGGGGCAAGGGCGGGAAAACGTAAAGAACCATTTGAAGGAACATCCGGAGCTTGCCACACAGATCGAGGCCCGGGTGCGGGAGGCCGTGGGCCTGTCGGACAACGGTACGCCGGAGGCGGCCGACAAAGGCGAAGACACACAGGGAAACCCGCGCACGTAGAAGGGGATGTCTCGGAAACAGGTCGTCTCTGCGGGCAATCCGGGAGGGCCGCGGTTTGGTGTCATCGAGGTGCTGCACATGAAACCGAACACCCGTTCGGCGCCGGCATCGGATCTCCATGCGACCGTCGAAAAGGCGAAGAACGCAGCGTTTCGACTGTTGAGCGCGCGTGCGTATTCGCACAGGGAAGTTGAAGAAAGACTGCGCCGGCGGGGGTTTCAGGAATCTGTGGTCGATCAGACCATGGATGTGTTGCGGAGGCTGAAGCTGGTCGACGATCGGGATTTCGCCCGCCGCTTTGTACAGGAACGCATGCGTCGTCGACCCGCCGGCCGGGCGTTGCTCGCGCACGACCTGAAGAAACGCGGAATCGACCCCGAAACCGGGGAGAATGCGCTGGATGAGGCGTTTCACGGCGTGGACGTCGAGGCCGTCGCCCTAGATCTTCTCAGGTCGCGCCGCAGGCAATACGACGGCGTCGACCGGCGGAAGGCGCTTTCTCGAATGTACGGATTCCTCGGGCGTCGCGGATTCGCGGCCGTGGCGCAGTCGGCGGCGGAGCGGGCGTGGCTGGAGTTTCGTGAAAGCGGAAACCATGCAGACCCGGAATGCATGAGCCGGGAACGTGGGTAGAACATCCGGTGCGCCGCCCTTCCGTTGTGTGAGGGCGCGGTCGTTGTCCCGGTCTATCAGCATCTGAATCGAACGCGCGCGGTTCCCGATCCTTAACCGGCCGCCGCGATTGTTGTGCGCCTTTATCAATGCCATTTCGAACGATGAAATCTTCGGCCGATATACGGACGGACTATTTGCGGTTCTTTGAGCGTAAGGGGCATACGGTTGTTCCGAGCGCGCCGGTGGCGCCGCACGGCGATGCCACCCTGCTGTTTACCAATGCGGGGATGAACCAATTCAAAGACGTGTTTCTGGGTACGGGCCGGCGCGATTACAGCAGGGCGGTGGATACGCAAAAATGCATCCGCGTATCGGGGCATCACAACGACCTGGAGGAGGTGGGTTTCAGTTCACAGCATCATACGTTTTTCGAGATGCTGGGCAACTGGTCATTCGGAGATTATTTCAAGCGGGAGGCCATCGCCTGGGCCTGGGAGTTGCTAACCGAGGTCTGGAAGCTTCCCAAAGATCGACTTTGCGCCACTGTGTTTGGCGGAGACGCCGCGGACGGTCTGGCCGTGGATGAGGAGGCGGAAGCGTTGTGGACGGAGGTGACCGACTTGCCGGCGGAACGGGTTTTTCGGCTCGGCAAGGCCGATAACTTCTGGCAGATGGGCGAAACCGGGCCGTGCGGCCCCTGCTCGGAGGTGCATTACTACCTGGGAGACGATCCGGCGTCGTGGTTCCGCGAGGCCCCGGACCTGGACGGGCCGGATGTGGTTGAAATCTGGAACCTGGTATTCATCCAGTTCAACCGGGATACCGAAGGCACGCTTCATCCGTTGCCCGATAAACACGTAGACACCGGAATGGGGTTCGAGCGCATCTGTACCGTGCTCCAGGGGGTGGATTCCACATACGATACCGATCTGTTCCAGCCCATTCTTGCCGCGATCGGCGAGGTCGCCGCGAAACCGTACGACGATGAACATCGGGTGGCCATGCGGGTCATCGCCGACCATATCCGCACACTCTGTTTTGCAATAGCGGACGGGGTACTGCCATCCAACGAGGGGCGCGGGTATGTGCTGCGGCGTATCTTGAGGCGCGCGGCGCGTTACGGGCGTACCCTGGGATTGCACGATCCGTTCATTCACGGGCTGGTGCCTGTTGTCGCACGGGTCATGGGCGGTGTCTTCCCCGAGGTGGAAGAACAGGCCGATCACATTTCCAGGGTCATCCGGTCCGAAGAAGAAGGGTTTGGGAAGACGCTCGACCGGGGGCTGGAAATGTTCGAGGTCGTATCCGGGAAGGGGAAAGTCTCTGGCCGGGATGCGTTTCGTCTATATGACACCTACGGATTTCCCATCGATCTCACCCAGCTGATGGGCGCCGAGCGCGGGCTGGAGGTGGACCTGGACGGGTTTGAACGTGAGATGGCCGACCAGCAGGCGCGCTCGCGCGAGGCAGGGCGGCGGGTCTTCGCGTCCCAGGAGGCGGTGTCGGACGATTTCCTTCCGCGCGAACATTCCGTATTTGTCGGGTACGAGTGTCTGGCGTTGGACACCCGTGTCGCGGCATGGAAATCCACGGCCGACGGGCGGGTGGACGTATATCTGAAAGAGACGCCGTTTTACGCCGAATCCGGCGGGCAGGTGGGCGACAGGGGACAGATCAGGAATGCGGATCTGGAGGTTGAGGTCGAGGATACGTTCCGGTCGGGCGCGGGCATTGTGCACCGGGGGCGTCTCTCGCGGGGAAGCGCCGACGCACTGGACGCGGCGCGCGTGCAGGCGCAGGTCGACCCCGTGCGCCGGATGGATATCGCCTGCAACCATACGGCGACCCATCTGCTCCACGAGGCCCTCCGGCAGGTGCTTGGAGACCATGTGAACCAGGCCGGGTCTCTGGTCGCGCCGGACCGACTGCGGTTCGACTTCAACCACTTCGAAGCCGTTTCACCCGCCCAGCGGGAAAAGATCGCGCATATCGTGAATCGGGTGATCCGACAGGATATCGCCGTGGAAATCGATACCGTCGGCCTGGAGAAGGCGCGTCGGATGGGTGCCCGGATGTTGTTCTCCGAAAAATACGGGGAGTTGGTGCGTACGGTGCGGGTGGGCGATTACAGCCTGGAACTTTGTGGCGGCACGCACGTGGGATCGACGGGTCAGATCGGCATGCTCCAGCTGACGGCGGAGACGGGCACGGCGGCCGGCGTGCGGCGGGTGGAAGCGGTCACCGCGGCCGGCGTGGAGACCCTGATCGCAAGGCAGCGGTCCACGCTCTCCACGCTGGAGGAGATGTTGAGCGTCGAGGCCGACGTGTTGCCCGATCGCGTGGATCGATTGATCTCTCGAAGCAAGGAACTCGAGCGGACGAATCAATCGCTGCGGAGCGCATCGGCCGGGGAGCGGATGCGCGATCTGGCCGGCGACGCCGTAACCGTGGATGGGGTTCGGGTGGTGGCTACCGCCGTTCAGCCGGCGGACATGGAGGCGTTTCGGGATATGGGCGACCGGCTCCGTGAAGCCCTGGGGTCGGGCGTGGGTGTGCTCGGCGCGGCCATGAACGGCAAAGCCTCCCTGATCGCAGTGGTAACGGACGACCTCATCCAACGGGGCGTTCAGGCGGGAACTATCGTTAAGGCGGTAGCTGAACTGGTGGGCGGCGGTGGCGGCGGACGCCCCCATCTGGCACAGGCCGGGGGCAGGCATCCGGAGAAGATGTCCGACGCGCTTGCCCGGGTTCCACAGATCGTCCGGGCACAACTGGGAAGGTAGAGCGTATTTATGTCGACGTACGACCACCTCAAAGCGGTTCTCAGACAGCGGGGCGCGGGATTCTGGTGTCTTCTGGATCCCGATCGCATGGACAAACAGGACCTGGTCCATACGGCAGCGATGTGTGCCGAAAGCGGGGCCGACGCGCTGTTGCTGGGGGGCAGTCTTCTGCTCTATACCGATTTTGACCGGGTCGTCCGGGAGGTCAAACGGGCCGTGGGGATTCCCGTGCTGATTTTTCCCGGGCCGGATATCAACCAGGTTTCGTCTGCCGCGGATGCCATTCTCTTTCTGTCCATGATCAGCGGGCGAAATCCAGACCTGCTGATCGGGCAGCAGGTGAAAGCGGCGCCCATCGTCAAGGCATTCGGTCTGGAGGCGATTTCAACGGGGTATATGCTGGTGGATTCCGGGCGGCAGACGACCGTGGAATACATCAGCAATACCAAACCGATGCCCAGAGACAAACCGGAAATCGCAACGGCGCACGCGCTGGCCGCCCAGTACCTGGGCATGCAATGCGTCTATCTGGATGCGGGAAGTGGCGCCGACCAGGCGGTGTCCGACGAAATGATCGCCGCCGTCGCGGAAAATATCACCATTCCGGTGATTGTGGGGGGCGGCATCCGGAGACCCCAGGATGCCGGGGCGAAGGTACAAGCGGGCGCCGACTATGTGGTGGTGGGCAGTATTCTCGAAGCCAAACGGGACCCCGCCCTGGTACGGGAGTTTGCCAGTGCCGTTCACGGGGTTTAGGGTTCGTCCGATCGGGGTGAAATGACGGGTATCCGCCAGGAATGAAGTTGGCGGGTTTTTTTTGGGAGGACGGTGGACACGAGCATGTGAAGGGGGAACAAGCGGTTATGGACGTGCCCGGCGGCGCTTGACATGATGTCTGGATTTAGATAGATTGTAAGCTTCCAATATGGGCTATCATAACGGTACGAACAGGATATGGCGGAACGAGAAGCCACGGTGAAAAACAGGTTGGGTATCCATGCGCGGCCGTCGGCCCTTCTTGTGCAGGTGGCCGCAAAGTTTGCATCGGAGATTACCCTGATCAAAGAGGGGCTCGAAGTCAACGGCAAGAGTATCATGGGCGTGATGATGCTGGCCGCGGAGACGGATGCGAAAATCCGCGTGCGGGCCGCGGGTCCGGATGAAGAGGAAGCGCTGGATGAAATCGTTGGGATGATCGAACGCAAGTTCGATTAGGGCGTCGTACCGGTGATTCTCGGCGCCCATTTCCATGCCGGCTTTCCCGTTCGAGTTCCGGGTGCTCCGTTTCGAGCCAACCGACCCCCACCTCCCGAAGACCATCGGGTCGAGGGGTTCGCGACTGATGTTTCTCGCTATCGAGGTTTCAAGCCGATGAAGGTATTGAAAGGCATCCAGGCATCGAGCGGTATTGCCATCGGCCCGGTCTATCTTCACGATCCGGAGGAGCCGTGGGTGGACTACCGGCGTATCTCGGAAGATGAGGTCGAGGGAGAGGTGCGGCGATTTCTCGATGTGCTGGCCTCCGTAGCGGAAGATCTGAAGACCACGCGGGTTCAGGTTGAGGAGAAGTTGGGCCATGATCACGCCCAGATATTCGACGCGCATTTGATGATTCTGGATGACCCGGCCCTGAGAGAGCCGACCATGGCTTCCATTCGGGAGGATCTGGTGAATGTCGAGTATGCGTTCTGGCTGACCCTTCAGAAAGTGCGCCGGCAATTCGATGCAATTCCGGACGAGTACTTCAGGGCGAGGCGAGCGGATATTCTGGACATCGAGACGCGGGTGCTGGCCGGATTGCGAAGGCGGGAAGATTCGTTGCTGGACCGGATGACCGCCCCGGCGATTGTAATTGCACACGAGTTGACTCCCACCAATGCGGCCCGTCTGAAACGGGACAGCGTGTTGGGTATGGTCACCGAAGCGGGCGCGGCCACCTCGCATGCCTCGATTATCGCACGGGGGCTCGAGATTCCGGCGGTCGTGGGTGTCGAAGCGGCCCTGGGCTCGGCCGAGCCGGGCGATACGGCCATTGTGGATGGGAATCGAGGGCTGATCTGTATCCGGCCCGATCCCGAAACACTGAGCCGGTACCGCGCCGAAGCCCGCCGGTTCGCGGAGATACAAAAAGGCCTGTTGAAGTTCACCGACGTGCCCGCCGAAACCCTCGATGGCGTTCGCGTGTTTCTGCAGGGCAACATCGAACTGCCGGAAGAGGGTCGATCCGCGCTGGCATACGGCGCTGAAGGCATCGGTCTGTATCGTACCGAATACCTCTACCTCGCGGGATCCCGACTGCCCGATGAAGACGAGCAGACGGGCGCGTACACACGGCTTGCCGAACAGATGTCGCCCCATCCGCTCGTGGTGCGAACCCTGGATCTGGGCGGCGATAAGCTGACGCAGGCTTTTCATTCCGCCGAGGAAACCAATCCGTTTCTGGGCTGGCGCGCCATCCGCCATTCATTGGCAAACCGGGATCTGTTCCGGGTTCAGTTGCGATCCATTCTCCGATCCAGCGTCCTCGGCAACGTGAAGCTGATGTTTCCGATGATTTCGGGCGTGGAGGAATTGCTGGAGGCCAAGGCGGTGCTGGCCGAGGCCCGCGACGAACTGAAGCGGGACGGCGTGCCGTTTGACGACGAGTGCGAGGTGGGCGCGGTGATCGAGGTGCCCTCGGCAGCCGTTGTTGCCGACCAGTTGGCGGGCGAGGTGAGTTTTTTCAGCATCGGCACCAACGATCTTGTTCAGTATACCCTTGCGGTGGATCGGAGCAACGAGCGGGTGGCTTATCTGTACGATCCGTTTCATCCGGCCGTGTTGCGTTTGATTAAATCGGTGGTCGACGCCGGCCACCGGCACGGCATCCCGGTCACGGTATGTGGAGAAATGGCCGGCGACCCGCACAGTAGTGTCCTGTTGATGGGCTTGGGGGTGGATGGGTTCAGCATCGGTCCGCGTATGCTTCCCGAGATCAAACAGACGATTCGGTCGGTTACGATGGAGGAGGCAAGGGCCCTGGCGGAGGAGGCGCTCGTGCTGCCCACCCGGGGCGCCATTCGGAAGTATCTCCACGCCGCGTTGTCCAAAATGCGGGGCCCGCGGACGAGACAGAGCAGATTCGAGAAAGAGCCGGCCGGAATCGAGAGATAAGGCGTATCTTACCTTGAGGCCGGGTGACGCGACATCCGGTTGCTGAACGGTTGTTTCCGTGGGCGTCGGTACGGAAACCGGCCCGAGGCATTTCAGTACTCCCACGACATGAAACGAGGCATTCATGCGGCGCCTATTTACCTCAGAGTCGGTGTCCGAAGGGCATCCGGACAAGATCTGCGATCAGATTTCCGATGCGGTCCTGGATGCGATGCTGGCCCAGGATCGCCGATCGCGGGTCGCGTGCGAAACGATGGTGACTACGGGGCAGGTAATTGTCTCGGGCGAGGTAACCACACGGGCGCAGGTGGATATTCAGGAATTGGTGCGAAATGTCATTCGGCGCATCGGTTACACGGACTCGGAGTATGGATTCGACTACCGTTCCTGCGGCGTGCTTCTTGCGCTGCATACACAGTCGTCCGACATCTCCCAGGGAGTCACCGAGGGCGAGGGTCTGCACCAGGAGCAGGGCGCAGGCGACCAGGGCATGATGTTCGGCTACGCCTGCCGGGAGACGCCGGAGTTGATGCCGATGCCCATTATGCTGTCCCATCAGCTGGTGATGGCCCTGGCGAGGCTCCGTCGAGGCGGGACGCTTCCCTACCTGCGGCCCGATAGCAAGTCGCAGGTGACGGTGGAGTATGACGACGACGAACCGGTGCGCGTGCATACGGTCGTGATTTCAACGCAGCACGACCCCGACGTACGACACAGCCGCATCTCCCGCGATATGATTCAGCATGTTGTGAAAAAGGTCATCCCGGCGCGGTATCTCGACAAGGAAACGGTCTATCACATCAATCCCACGGGGCGTTTTGTGGTCGGTGGGCCCCACGGAGACACGGGGTTGACGGGCCGCAAGATAATTGTGGATACGTACGGCGGCATGGGGCGACATGGCGGCGGGGCGTTTTCGGGAAAGGATCCCAGCAAAGTCGACCGGAGCGCGCACTATGCTGCCCGGTACGTCGCGAAGAACGTTGTGAAAGCCAGGCTTGCGAACCGGTGCGAAGTGCAGTTGGCTTATACCATCGGGGTGGCCGAGCCGGTGTCGATCGTCGTGGATACGTTCGGTACGGGCAAGATCAGCGATGCGGATATCGCGGCGTTGATACGCACGCATTTCGAGTTGCGTCCGTCCGGCATTATCCAGACGCTGAATCTGTTGCGCCCGGTGTATGAATCCACCGCCGTCTACGGACATTTCGGGCGGAAGGGGGATGGGTTTACCTGGGAACGTACGGACAAGGCGGATGCCCTTCAGGAGGCCGCGAGGAAGCTGGCGTAACCATCGGCGGATGGAGAGGAGACAGACGTGGGTTACGAGGTTAAGGATATCGGTCTGGCGGAACAGGGATTCAGGAATATCGAGTGGGCCGAGAAGCAGATGGGCGCCCTATTGAAAGTACGGGAACGTTTTGAGAAGGAAAAGCCGCTCAGGGGATACCGGATCGGCATGGCGCTTCACGTCACCAAAGAGACGGCGGTGCTGGTGCGGACGCTGCGGGCCGGCGGAGCCACCGTGTCGATTACCGGCTGCAATCCGCTTTCCACGCAGGACGACGTGGCCGCGGCGCTTGCTTCCGAGGACGTCGCGGTTTATGCCTACAAGGGAGAGACACGTGAGGATTATTACCGGTATCTCCGCACGGTTATAGAGACCCGGCCGCACGTGACCATCGACGACGGCTGTGACCTGGTGAACGAGGTGCACACGAGTTACGCGGACCAGATTCCGGAGATTGTCTGCGGTTGTGAAGAGACCACAACGGGGATCATCCGCCTGCGTGCGATGGAGAAGGACAATGCGCTGAAATATCCCATCATTGCCGTCAACGATTGCGATACCAAACACCTGATGGACAATTACTATGGAACGGGTCAGTCCGCGCTGGACGGCGTTGTTCGGGCGTCCAACCTGTTGATCTGCGGAATAGCGGTCGTGATTGTGGGCTATGGCAGCTGCGGCAAGGGCGTGGCTTCACGGGCGCGGGGATTGGGAGCGGAAGTTATCGTCACGGAGGTGGATCCCTTTCGTGCGCTGCAGGCGCGGATGGACGGGTTCCGGGTGGTCCGGATGGCGTTGGCGGCCGAAATCGGCGATCTGTTCGTGACGGTGACCGGTAACAAGCACGTCATCAGCGCGGAACACATGAACGTTATGAAGGACGGCGCGGTGATGGCCAATGCCGGCCATTTCGATCTGGAGATCGACGTGGACGCGCTCGAGGCGATGGCCGACAAGAAGGAGGAAGTACGACCTCTGTTTCACGAATATACCCTGAACGATCGCTCGCTGTTCCTGTGTGGCGAGGGCCGTCTCGTGAACCTGGCCTGTGCGGAGGGACATCCTTCCACCGTCATGTCACTGTCATTCTGTGATCAGGCCCTCGGGGTGGAGTACGGCATCAAGAACGCCGATACACTGGAGCCGAGGGTCTACCGGTTGCCCGACGAGATCGACCTGGAGGTTGCCCGGTTGCAACTGGAGGCGATGGACGTACAGATTGATTCATTGACCTCCGAACAGGAGAGGTATCTCGGTTCCTGGCAAGAAGGCACGTAGACCGACCGATTCGCCGCCGCTCGGCATTTCTTCCTCGAGCGTACGGTTGTCAAACCTGAGAACCGCACACGACAGTTTTTCGACCGCCGAACGGCGGTCCCAGGTCGGCGATTTGACAAGCCCCGGAGAGGGATATCCCCGGGGCCTTTCCATTTTCCGCTGCGGCAGCGCGGAAGGCCTCGAATCAGAGATCGAATTTGAGCCGGACGGAAAGGGTCCAGGAGGCATCGGCCCTGTCCAGCCGCCGGGCGATGTCCAGTCGAAGCAGTTGCCGGGGAAGTGCGATGCCCAGGCCTGTACTCGTCCTGAAGGCCGTGAAGCCCAGGTCTCCGAATCCTTCGAACAGGTGGGCGGATTCCGGCACCAGTCTGGTCCATCCGGTGTCCACGAAGATGGTGAGGTTGAGCAGAGGGAAACCTCTGGCGGGGATTCGCGGAAGGAGGTCGCCTTGGAAGGCGTATTCGAAGTTGAAAAATACCAGTCGGTTGGCTCGGAATTCCTTGATATCGTATCCGCGGAGAGTGCCGACGCCGCCCAGGCCGAACAGGAACTGCGGCGCCGTGCTTTCACGGGTGCTCAGCCGGGCCCGGACAATCAGAGCCTGTCTGCCGAACATGACCTTCTGATAGCGTTTGGCCTCAAGGGTGAGGCCGTTGAAGACGAAGTCCCGAAGGCCGCGTTCGTAGAAAATTCTGCCGTACCAGGCATTCCGGAAGAGCGGGCTCTTGACGCGTGTGTCCAGCACAATGCTCGCGTGCAACACACCGACGTCGCCTGGCCGGGCACGCGGGTTGAACCGGAAGGGGCGGCTGTGGTAGAACAGACTCCAGCCGGTCCTGATCGGCATGGGTTCGCATCTGTACGCGGTAAAGCCGACCAGAAGGAACAGCGGTCGTAGAGACCTTAGGGAGGCCGTCGTTTCAAAACCGTTTTTTGCCCGGAAGTAGTCACGTTGGTCCCATTTGAAAAGCACGCTGAACAAGCTGTTTTCGGTGGTTCCCACAATTTCCGGGTCATGGTTATCGGTTCTGTCAAAAGCAGCGAAGGTCAGTCTGGCTCCTGGGCCCCCGTATTCCACGCCGGCTTCCCACCTGGGGGAGCCGCTGGCAAAGCCGTATCCACTTTCCGTGAATACCCTGAGTCGCGGCCAATCTTTGCGGCTGACGGAAAGACGATACCCCAGGAAGACCCCCTCGACGCGATTGTATCGGAGGCGGGCGCCTCGGTAGAACTTCTCCAACCACGAAACGTTGTCCGGTTGCGCGCGGGCATCCCGGACACAGGCAAGAATCGGGAGAAGAATGAGGATCGCTGCTTTCAAACGATGTCTCTGGACGTTGACCGCCTCATCGTGACGCGGAAGCGCGACCAGCGTGCCCCGTCAGCGCTCGATATTGTAGTATTTGATTTTCTTGTGGAGGTTTGTGCGGTCAACGCCCAGCAATCCGGCGGCCCTCGTGACGTTCCAGGCGTTGTCTTTCAACGCATCCGAAATGTAGGCCTTCTCCACGGCTTCACGGACTTCATGAAGGCTCTTCCCGGACTCGATTCCGGGCAGTGGGTTAACGGTGACCGGGGTCTCCCCGGCCCGGGCGAGTTGGGGACCGTCCAGTCCGGGCAGGTGATGGACATCGACCGTATCTTCGTTGACCATGATTGAGAGGCGCTCGATCAGGTTCTTGAGTTCCCTGATGTTGCCCGGCCAACCGTAGTTTTTCAGAGCCTCCATCGCGTTGGGGGTGAGGTTTTTCGGGCGGAAGTCGTTCTCTTCGGCGTACCCCTTCAGAAAATGCTCCGCGAGCATGGATATGTCGTCCTTCCGATCTCTCAACGGCGGAGCCGTTATGGGTACGACATTGAGCCTGAAGTAGAGGTCCCCGCGGAAGGACCCCTTCTCGACCTGTTGTTGAAGGTTCCTGTTGGTTGCGGCAATGACCCGCACATCGACTCTCAGGGTCTTCGACCCGCCAACACGCTCGAATTCCCCCTGCTCGAGGGCACGCAGAACCTTGGCCTGGACGCTGAGGCTCATATCGCCGATTTCGTCCAGAAACAGCGTGCCGCCATCGGCAAGCAGGAACTTCCCATCGCGGGTTTTTACCGAGCCCGTAAACGCGCCGCGGTCACTGCCGAACAGTTCGCTCTCGATGAGTTCCTCAGGAATCGCCGCACAGTTGACCTTGACGAACGGGCCCTCGCAACGCCGGCTGTTGCGGTGGATGTCCCTCGCAACCAGTTCTTTTCCGGTACCGCTCTCGCCCAGGATGAGGACGCGTCCGTTTGTTGGAGCAACCTTCCCGATTTGATCGCGTACGGATGCAATGGCATCGCTTTTGCCCACCATCTCGAATCGCGTCTCGAACTTTCGGCGTAGACTGCGATTTTCCTCGGTCAGTTCGACGCTCTCAAGGGCGTGGGCGAGGGTAAGCAGCACTTTTTCCCGAGAAAGCGGCTTTTCCAGGAAATCATAGGCTCCCAGTTTCGTCGCCACAACCGCGTCGTGGACGGTTCCATGGCCGGAAATCATGATGACGGCCAGGTTCGGATAGTTCTGCCGTGCGGTCTTCAGGATCTCAATCCCGTTTGATCCGGGTAGGACAATATCCAGCAGTGCTACCTGTGGCGGGTCGGATTTCATCGCGGCCAGGGCATCCCGACCTGAAGCCGCACAGACAACCCGGTAACCTTCGGCGGAGAGAATCATCTCCAGAGACCGTCGTATATTGCGTTCGTCGTCCACCACCAGAATGGTTGGTTCCGTCATATCCTTTCCTCCGGCTCTCTTGTCTGTTCCCTGGGAATGGGCAGGGTAATCTCAAACTGAGCGCCTCCTTCGGGCGCGCTCGCCGCGACGATCTGGCCGCCGTGGCTTTCGATGATGCTGCGGACCACGGCCAACCCCATGCCCATTCCACTTTGCTTGGAAGACACACGCGGCTGAAAGATGCGCTCCCGATCCCGTTCGGGTACACCGGGGCCCGAGTCGACCACGAGGAGCTTCACTGCATTCGGTTGGTTTTCGGTTTGAATGACAATCCGGCCCTGCTCGCCGGTAGCTTCCAGGCCGTTTTCAATCAGGTTGATCAGGACGCGGCGCATCTGTTCGCTGTCGAGGTCCAGTTCGTGTATCTCCGGCGTGAGTTCGAGCGCGATTCCGGCTTCGGGGTAGAGGCGCACGATATCGGTTATGACACCGTTCAGGCTGTGTCGACCCAGGGACAAGGAAGGCATGCGCGCAAAGTCGGCGAATTCCTGCACCAGTTTCCTCAGGCTTTCCACCTCTTCCGTTACGATTTCGGTGCAGTCCTGAACCAGCTTCCGGTAGGCGGGATCGTTGCCCGTATATTTGTCGCGGATCTGCTGAACCGTAAGCTGGATGGGTGTGAGCGGGTTCTTGATTTCGTGGGCCAGGCGCCTGGCTATTTCACGCCAGGCCGCGATTTTTTCTGCCTCGATCCGCTGTTTGCGGTTCTGTGTCAGATCTTCCGCCATCCGATTGAAGGAACCGATCAGCAGGCCGATTTCGTCGTCCCGTCCTGGAGGAATGCGGTAGTCCAGGTTGTCCTGGGCCAGTTCACGGGTGCCTTTGACGAGTTCATCCAGCGGATGGGTGACGCGGAAGCCGATGCGGACACCCATTAGACAGGCCAGCAGGAGCAGGGCGATGGTCGCAGCAAGGAAATAAAAGAAAAATTCGCTCCTGAGGTCGCTCCCGATCATCCGAAGGTACTGATGGGCCTGGACCGCCTGCTCAACACGGTTCAACTCGACCATGGGGCTTGTGATGACGAGGGCCGCGTCAGCCGGTCCATTCTGTTGAGCGGGCACGAACAGTTCCAGCGACGCATCGCGGTCGCCGGCCCTGCGTACGGAGGCGCTGGAAGCGGACCCTTGCAGGTTGAGCGACGCGATTTCCGCCGCATCTGCAAACCGGAGTTGTGTGTCACCCAGGTCGTGCCTTTCCAGGAAGGCGCGGATTGGCTGCAGGTTTCGCGTAACAACGGCTTCCGATGGCAGCGGGGATTGGATCAGGCGATTCCCGATGTCGGTGAGCGCGGCCTTGCGCCGGTCGTAATGATTTCTAGCCAGTTCAACCGCGTCGTTCAATGCCCGGTTGGTGCTTGCGCTGATATTGTCCTGTAGCTGCAGGCTGGATTCCAGGAAGTGTTGAGCAAGTAGAGACAATGCCAGTGTGGTACCCAGCGTCAGGGCGATGAGGGCGATGACGATGCGCCAGCGCATGGGTAGGGATCTCATTGTAGATCCTCCGGCGAAAATCGGCTCACTTCGATCCACGGCGTCCGTTTCGTGGGCCGGTCCAGTGAGAAGAAAAGCTCCAACAGGCTTCCTTTTTGCAGGACATTGAGCCATCGGCGTGAGCGCTGCTCCTGTTCGATGGAAATGGGAGTGACGCCAACGCGAAGACGCAGCTGAAAGTTCCGCCCGTCGGGCAGTGGCCCCAGCGCGAGCCCGTGAAGCACCGAGCAGAAATTTCTGACAGCGTCGAAATGGGCAGTTTGCAGGGTGTCCAATCTGCCGGTGTCACGCACCACCCGATACCGTCCCTCCCAGATGTCGTGGTCGAGGCGCATGCCGAGCGCGAACTCCAGTGCTTTCGACTGCCGGTCCGAATCCAGGCGGAATTCCATGGCCACGGAGGTGATTAATCCGGACTCGATGGCGTCCAGTGCACGCCGGGAAAACAGAGAATCCAGTTCGACATCCAGTTTGAGCGTATCCGCCTGCAGGTAGAGGGTTCTGGCGGCGATAACGACGTCCCGGGCGTCGGAGCGCACCGGGAATACCACAAAAAAAAAGACGTACGTGCAAATGGTAACGCTTCGCCCGAAAGCCTCAGGTGTGCCGCGATAGGTGTGCATTTTGGGAGATTGGTAAGGTTCTTGCCGTCTGGGCAGGTAACCGGGAATGTGGGTCGCAGAATCGCCGATTACGCGCAACTTTGATCTGACGATCCGGTCTTTGTATTCGGCAGGTTCAGTCAGGACCGCGCCCGTCGTTGTCCGGTGACCCTTCCACGGGACGGTTTCATTCGTGCTTCGCATCCCGATCCAACCGACTCACAAGCCCATATTAATACCGCCAAACCGGTGGAATTTTACAATTAGAGTGCCCCTTTTCAAGCCGTAGCTGATATCGATCCGGTTAAACAGCAACGCGCCGATACCATAGGTGCCGTTTGAATCCTCGTGATGAATTTCCGCGACCGGCCGACGAATCGCAGCCCACTCGGCAAAGCAATAGATCCTGCCGATCG
The DNA here is from genome assembly GCA_965237675.1 of Candidatus Latescibacterota bacterium. Lineage (GTDB taxonomy): Bacteria > Latescibacterota > UBA2968 > UBA2968 > JAAXHE01. The sequence continues at coordinate 4,348,562 of OZ250150.1, read as the reverse complement.
GTCGGACTGCAATCGCGTAGACACCTTCTATCGAAACGAACTCCGTGCCGCCCTCGGGGCCGATCGCACGCCGTTCGAACCCTCTGAGTTGATTCTGACCGTCCAGGTAAAACCGCTCGAAAAACGGCGGCGATCCGAAAATCAACCCCGCCCGTCCTCCAGCGCTCAGGATCTGTCCGGGCAGGGTCGCAAAATGGCGGTAGGACTCCACTCTAAACCGGAGGTAGCTCGGGTTGGTGCCCAGGGCGCCGGGGGCGTAGTCCATTCGGAAGTTGAGATCGAAACCCGGTGCGCTGCCCCAGAATCTCGAGGTGGGCTGCCGGTAGAGCTCGATGCCGAAGGTGGAGATCGGCGTGCGTCCCAGGGCCGAGCTGACTTCCCGGGTGAATTCGGGGCCTGATATGAAGACCTCTGGCTCGTCGAAGTCGTTTACGCGGATCTCATCGAAAGCGTACCGGGCGACCAGCCGGTATTTCTCGCCGATGGGCTTTCCAACGCCAACCGCGCCGCCGATTCTGTCCAGGTCGTACAGGCCGCGCTTTAGCGGGTCGGTACTGCGATACATGTCCCGGTCCGCCCTGGAGAAGAGCGCTTTCACATGAAGGGAGATACAGTCGCTGGTGAGCCAGGGGTCGGTATAGCTGAATCCGAAGCGCGTCAGACGCTCGCCATGTGAATACTCGGCGCCAACGGTCTTGCCTTCTCCCCCGAGGTTGACGTGGTAGGCGTCAGCGGCAACCCCGAATCCATCCAGTTCGGTGTATTCAAAACTGACGCCGACGTCGCCGAACCGTTTCTCGTCGACGTAAACCACCAGCACGGCCTTGCCCTGTTCCGTGCCGGGCTTGGGCGCGACGTGCACGGTTCGGAAGAGGCGCGTGCGGTACAGTGATTCCCGGCTGGCATCCAATCTGCCGGGCGTGAGCCGGTCACCCTTGTGAATCGGAAGGGATCGAAGGATAATGTCGGCACTTGTCTTGTGATTGCCTCGAACTTCGATTCGTTCGACCACGTATCCGGTGGCATCCTGGGCGTACAGGGACGAATCCGTACAGGCGAAGAGGAGTGAGAGAAGAACAAATGTGCGCCACATCGGGCTCGTGTTCTGTCCCGGAAATAGGTTGCCTGAAGTCGGCCGAATGGTGAGATATTTCTGGGACAGGGCACTAACCTCCGCTGGAATCCGTCGACCACGTTCAGAGAGGTTAATCAGAGCACGCAAAAACCGTACCAGGATGACCGCGTCACGTCAGATAGAAAAGGGATTCAAAATAAACCATTTGCGTCGAAAACAAAGATCGGCGCATGGCCGGAGCCTGTGAAAGAATAACACAGATGTGTATATTTTGCAACAATTTCGTGGTTTCCGGCGAACAGTCGGTGATCCTGAAGGGGTTCGGGACGGACGCGAGGTTGAAGGCGGAGTCTCCCGTGATTGTGGAATCAAGTGTTTCCGCGACAGAACACTAGAACGCCGAAATAGCGGCGATATCGACCATGGTGCGCAGACCGGGCGCCGCATGATGGATGATCGGAATCGCATTGGTAACGATGGAACACGTAGCGACGTCTCCATTGATACCGCCGGCAATCGTGAGATCGATTTCCGGGGTGCCGCGGACGCGGATGCGGTCTCTCGGGCGCGACTCGCCCACAGTCGCGCGAAACACGAGCGTGAGGACCTCGCTGTTGCCCGCATAACCCCGACCGGTCTGGTTCACGCCGGTGGCATGGCCGGCGGGTACGGACCAACCCATACCGCGCACCTCCGTTCGTGCGACGACCGGTTCCACGATATCCTCGGTCTTGTCCAGACACCAGCCGAGTCTGGACGCAACCATATGCATGGACTGGGCCAGGCCCACGTGGCGAATTTGACGGCTTCTCACGCGGTCCTCAAAGGCTTCGACGGTAAGACCCGCGCCTATTTTTCGACGGAAGGGCAGGCGGCGTTGGGATGCGTCCTGGATTCGTTCGATCAGGATGGAGTCCACATTCCGGCAAACGGCGGTCGTCGCCGTCGGCAGAAAATCCATCAGAAACCCCGGGTTGACGCCCGTGCCGAGAACGGAAACACGGTTTGCCTTCGCGCGATCGTCGATACGTTGCGCGAGTTCCGGATCCGCAACCCAGGGATATGCCAGTTCCTCGCACGTGGAAACGACGTTCAGGCCGCCGTCCATCAGTTGTTCGAGCGTGGGGTATAGCGAACGGAGTTCGGACACCGTCGTGAGAATGGCCACATCGGCGTCGTTCATCATCCCGGCGTCCAATTTTCTCCCGACGGCGACGTCCAACGGCCGGTCCAGGTTGTACAGTGTCGCCAGATCACGACCTGTCTTTGCGGGATCGACGTCGACGGCGCCGACAAGCTTCAAATGTTCCTTTTCCGTCAAATACGGTCCGAGCATCTGGCCAAGCGGCCCCAGACCGATATGCAGAATACGAATGGGTTTTGCCATCGGAAATGCTCCTTTTCGAATTACGGCCTCCCATTCTGAGATTGCCGCGTCAATGCGGACAAAGAATCATGTCGCACGCCGATCGGCAGACCTGCGAAGCGGTGGGCAGTGCAGGAATTGGCGCCCGTTACAGGTGACCGCATCGCCCGGTACTGATCGGGCAGAAGCCGGTTGGATGAGATGCGAAACGAGGTTTAAGCCGGCGACTGACGAATATACATTTCCTTCAAAAACGCACCAAATGAAAACGAACCCGTTTGGGAGGATAATCCGTTCGTGAGACGGTTGACCGGAGGTGGTTTTGCACTTACCTTGATGGCCCCCGTTCTGCATTTTTCCGGGGTTCCATCGAAAGGGGACGCCGTTATGGCGGTCGACGTGATTGAACAGTTTGTTTCAAAGTACGAAACGCTATCCGGACGCGTACACCACGCGGACAGCATGGAGTCCGCTGCAGAGGCGGTGCTTTCCGTCCTTCGCGATGCTGAAGGGACCCGCCTGGCAGCGGCCGAACTTCCGGATGCGCTGAGGCAGATTCTGGATCGTCGGTGCGCCGATGAGGGCGTTGAACTATTGAAGCCGCCCTACGACGACCGGACGCTGCCAGGCGCCATCGATGCCGCCCACGTCGGGGTGTCCTGGGCGGAGTTCGCGGTGGCGGACGCCGGCGCCCTTGTCGAGTTCGCGACAAACGACGCGACCCGCCTCGTATCTACGTTACCCAGGATACATCTGGGCGTCGTTAGGGCCGCGGAGATAAAAGAGACGCTGATGGACGCGGGCCCGCGGATCCGAGCGTTCATGAACGAACAGCCGGGCAACGCCACCGTGACATTCATATCGGGCCCGAGCCGGACAGCGGATATCGAGATGCGGCTTACGCTGGGTGTGCATGGCCCGGAGATGGCGCATGCGGTTATTCTGGACCAATAGAAGACGAGTTGGACACACGGATTGGATCGGAGTGACTTAATCACGAGTACGAAAGGAAATGAACGATGCCGAAGGGCCGGTATCAGCAGCTGGAAGCAAAGATCGATCGGGCACTCAAGGAAAGATCCAAACGCACGGCATTATATCAGGTGATGAAACGTGGTCGGGACAGCCGGAACAAGGCTGTTGGCGCGTTGCCGGAAGGCGAGGGGTTTCGCAGCACGGTTCGTTCGATCAAGGTCCGGTGCCTCGAGCAGCAGGACGAGCTGGTGGACAGGTTCGCAGCCAAGGCGCGGGAACGTGGCGCCAGGGTATTCATGGCAGACGACGGCCCCGAAGCGATTTCATACATTCTGGGCATCGTTAAGGAGCGTGGCGCCGCGTCCGTGGCCAAGTCCAAGTCGCTGACGAGCGAGGAGATCGAGGTGAATCATCCTCTCGAGGAAGCCGGCGTGGAGGTGATTGAGACGGACCTGGGTGAATTGATCATACAGAAGGTGAAGGAAAAACCCTTTCACCTGGTCTTTCCCGCGGTGCACAAAACGGCGGTGGAGGTGGCGGAGATTTTCCGGGAGGTGACGCAACAGGACGTGCCGCCGGACGTCGACGCCATTATGCGCGTCGTGCGCAAATACCTGCGGCCGATTTTTCTGAATGCGGATATCGGGATGACCGGCGCCAACGTGGGGATCGCCGAAACCGGCGCCATCGTCATCGAGACCAATGAGGGCAACGCTCGGCTCGTGTCCAGCATTCCCGATGTGCACATCTGCATCATGGGTCGGGAGAAGACTGTGGATACGGTGGAGGATGCATTGCAGATGATGCTTGCGCATCCCATCAGCGCGGTCGGGCAGCATCTCACCACGTATGTGACGATGATGGCGGGGAGGTCTCCTCTCGGCAACGGCGGTGGACGGAGCCCGCGCGAGTCTCATATCATCATACTGGACAACGGGCGCAGCCGGATGCGGCAAGACCCGCTGTTCAAGGACGCGTTGAATTGCATCCGTTGCGGCGCCTGCATGAATATCTGCCCCACCTACGGCGTGGTGGGCGGGCATACGTTTGGCTACATCTATCCCGGGCCGATCGGAATTCCCTGGACATCGGAGGTGCACGGACTGGACAAAGCCGCCGAGTTTGCGTCGCTTTGTATCTCGTGCGGGCTCTGCAAGGAGATCTGTCCCGCCGAGATCGATATTCCCATGATGATTGCCGGCGTTAAGGATCGAGACGGCGAGGAAAACGGGCACCCACGGGTGAACCGAATGCTGATGGCCGCGGAGGCCTTTGCGAAGTTCGGCTGCGCCATCGCGCCGGTTTCCAACTGGATGCTGAGGAACGGGCTGTTCAGGTGGGTGATGGAGGTGTTTCCGGGCATCGACCGAAGGCGGACTTTGCCGCCGTTCAGGCGCCGTACCTTGGCGAAATGGTTCAGGAAACGGGGTGAAATGCCACGCTTGAAGGATCCGTTGCGCCAGGTGGTATTCTTCGCGGATATTTACGCGGCGTATAATGCCCCGGAACTCGGCCGGGCGGCTGTCGAGGCGCTGGAAGCCCTCGGATGCGAGGTCGTTCTGCCCAAACAACGTGGTAGCGGCTACCCCTACATCGGCTATGGCGACCTGAAGCGGGCCGGGAAGGTGGCCGATGAGAATGTGCGCTTGATGACGCCCTACGTCGAGGCCGGGTACGATGTTGTGACCACGGAGCCGACGGCGGCCTATTGTCTGAAGGTTTCGTACCCCAAGCTGCTTCACGGGCGGGCGGATGCCAGCGCGGTGGCAGACCGTACGTATGAATTGTTCGCGTATCTGGAAATGCTCGAAACGCTCACCGGCGACGACGAGCAGACGTCTGTCTTCGACGGCCGCCGGTTCGGATTTCACGTATCCTGCCATCAGCGGCCCCTGGGCTCCGGACAGGAGGCGAGGGATTATCTGAAACGGCGAGGCGCGGAAGTCGAGTTGATTGAGACCGGTACGTGTTGCGGGATGGCGGGTACGTTCGGTTTGAAGAAAGGGCTGCTCGGATACGAACTTGCACAGGCCGTCGGAGAACCGCTGTTTCAGGCCTTCCAGGAGGCGAAGGTGGATACCATCGTCACCGAAAGCAGCGTGTGTGCGATCCATCTGCGCGAGGGTACGGGTATCAAAGTCGTGCACCCGCTGGAACTGCTGATGGAACGGAAGGAAACCGGGTGAATGTCGGAGGGTCCGTTCTACAGCGACGCACCCGAATCATGAATTCACGTCCACTTTGAATGCATCTTTAACGACATTCGTACGATGACAGAGAAGACAGCCGGAATTCTAATCGACGGGCGATACGAGACACTCGAAGTCCTTGGTACCGGAGGTGTGGGGGTGGTTTATAGGGCGCGGGACCTGGATCGGGGCGGTGAGGTCGCGCTCAAGGTGCTGCAAGGGGAAGTTAAACAGGAGGAACACCGGCGGCGGTTTATGCGGGAGTTTCACATGCTCTCACGCATCCGGCATCCGCGGGTTATGAGGGCCCGTAGCTGGGGGGTGCATGAAGGGCGGCCCTATTTTTCCATGGACTGTCCGGGAGGGCAGACCCTTGCGAGCATGATCAAGGACGAAACCCGGGAGGACGTGCTGAGGGGGAAGGGATTTTTGCCACTGGTTCGGCAAATTGTCGATGGACTGGCCTGCATACACGGTCAAGGTCTGCTGCACCTTGACCTCAAACCCTCGAATATAGTGGTCGTGGAGCAGGACAGGCAGATCGAAACAGCTATACTGGATCTGGGTCTGGCGCATATCACTAAAGCACCCGCAGCGTCGTCCACCTGTGATATTCCAGCGATGGGCACGGCGGAATATATGTCTCCGGAACACGGACGTGGCGGGTGTGTGGACGAGCGGTCCGACCTCTACTCCCTGGGCATTGTACTCTACGAAATATTGGCGGGCGCGCCGCCGTTTACCGGCGATAGCCAGGTTGCCGTCATCCTGAGGCATGTGAGGGAACAGCCGCGTCACCTTCAATCCCTGAACCCGAAGCAGGGGGCGCGGGTTCTGGCACTGGTGATGAAGCTTCTCGCCAAAGAACCCGTAGACCGATTCCAGTCTGCCCGCGAACTCCTCGCCGGAATTGACTCAATTGTCGCGACGGGTGCGCGACAGGAAGAAAAGACAGGGGAAACCGGATGCCGCCTCACGGTGCCTCCCCTCCTCGGTAGGGAAACGGAAATGAAGGCGCTGCGGGAAATCATCTCGGTTGCGTACGCGGGTCGGCGGCAGACGGTGTTGGTTTCAGGGGAAGCAGGCATGGGCAAGTCGCGTCTGATGGAGGAAGTACTGGGCGACGCCGCACTCTATGGTATGCAGGTGCTTTCAGGCGCGTGCCGTCAGGAACGTCGTGACGCCTGCCTGCCGCTGATGGAAGCGCTCGGAGATGTCGTTCGGCAGGAGCCTGTTTTTGCCAACGCGGGGGACGACGCCTGCGCCGCATTGGAAAAAACCTGGCATCTGCTGCGAAAACTTGCGTGTATCCAACCGGTCCTGCTGTGTATCGAAGATCTTCAATGGTCGGATGAACTCACACTCCGGCTCTTGCAACGATGCAGGAACGAAGAGGAAGACTTTCCGCTGTTGCTCTGCCTGACATGTTCTCGGGATGTAGATACGCACGTAGCGGGACACATGGAAGGGCTCCCAGGAGATGGAGCGGCCGGCAGGTTTCATGAATTTCACCTGGGTTGTCTCACGGAGACCGCGACGGCGCGCCTGGCGGCCTCCATCCTTGATGAACAGCAGGTCCCGGAGGAAGTCGCACGTAGACTCTTTGAAGAGACGGGCGGTTGCCCCCTCTACGTTGTCGAATCCGTTCATTCGCTGGTTGCGGAGGGCGTTGTTCGGAACGAGGGCGACGATGGATGGCGGTGGAATCCGATTCCTGCCGGGCTGATGCCGGATCGTGTCGCGGAGATCCTTCGCAGACGCCTGGAGGCAATCCACCCGGCACAGCGTCGAGTCCTGGATTATGCCTCTGTCTGTGCGAGCGGATTCACGTTGGATCTGATTGCGAAAGTATGGCAGGGGAGTGAGTTAGATCTGATAGAGATCCTGAAATATCTGGTACATCTCGACCTGTTGCGAAACGAAACGGGAGCAGACGCTCCGTACGAGTACCGACTTTCCAACATGCTTTTGCAACGCGTGGTCTACAGCAGCCTGGGTGCAAAGCGACGTATCCTATTGCATCGGGAGGTAGCCAGGACGCTGGAGGTTCCGAATTCCGATGCGCAACCGCAGCGAGTCGAAGACCTGGCATTTCATTACCAGAGATCCGGAGATGTCGAGAAGGCCGATCAATTCCTCATTCAAGCGGGTAAGCAGGCGCTCAGTGTACGTGCGGTAGACCGCGCATTGAGCATGTTTAAGGACGTATCGGCGCAGAATCTTCACGTAGAAAATTCAACGGCCGTCCCCGTCGAGAAAATCAAGTCGAGGGTGAGGTTTCTGTGCGACTATTCAAACGCATTGTCTTCGCGAGGTTATATTGAGGAAGCACGAGAGAAAGCGAAAGACGCATTGTCGCTGGTTTCAGACCGCACCACGGCTGACAGGGCGCTGGTTCTGTGCCAACTCGGCATCCTTAACGCCCGTTCCCGGTCGTATCATAAAGCAGAGACGGCATTTCTGGAAGCGATTGAAATTTACCGAAGGCTCCGAAACAGGAAAAAGGAAAGTGACACGAGGGGCTGGTTGGCCTCCCTTTATGAACGTATGGAGAGAAGAGAGGAAGCCAGGGTTCAGATAAATCTGATCTCCGAGCAATACGAGCAGGCCGATGGCGTGCTGAGCAGGTCGATGGCCAGCTACTTCAAGGGCTACGGTGCCTACCTCGAGGATCGTCTTGGAGACGCTTATACGCTCTTCGAGTCTGCTTTGGAATGGTCAGAGAAAGCCGGAGACCGAGCCGAGAATATCGGCAATATGGGCCTGATAGGAACAACCGCATTTCGAACCGGTAATTTTCAGCGTGCTGAAGATATCTTTCAGGCACGCCAAGATTCAAGTCGTGACTGGAGACGAACGGCGCCAGAAGGCGTGAGCCATTTTTATCTTGGGGCCATAGCGCTGGAAAAGAAAGATGCAGAGTCCGCGGTGGCATATGGCAAAAAGGCGGTTGAGATTCTGTCTCATGTAAAGGATGCACGTCAGCTGTACTGGGCATTTGGCCTGATGGCCGAGGCTCACTCGGCTCTGGGGAACGCGGACGAGGCGGTGAGATGGGCGGAAAAAGCCCGACCCGGCACTCAAATAGCCGGAGAAACCGGTACGGTGGCCTGGCGCGGGATCGGCGTCGCGTCGGCCGCTGCAAAGCGACATGAAGCGGCCGAGGATGCGTTCGAACGGGCTATAGAGAACAAGCAGGTAAACCGACGGTTTGAATGGTTCCGTTCGTTACTGGCGGCCGGTCGGTTTTATCTCGAGCATGGCAATCTGGAAATTGCACGTTTGCGGCTCGAGGCGGCAAAACGCAAGGCGGAGGCACTGCAGACGCCCTTCTTTGCACGGAAAGCGTCGAATCTACTCTCCAGGTTGGCACGGCTGGAAGTGCGATCTGCATCGGTGGGTTCAGCAGAGTCTCGGCCGATGTATGACAGGATTGCGGCGGTTTCCGAGGTTGCCGCGGATTTGGGTCGGGGCCTCGACCTGACTTCACTGATGGACAGGACGCTCGACGGGTGTTTGAAGGTGGTGGGGGCGGAAAGGGCAATCGTCGTGTTTAAAGATGCCACGTCAGGAGCGTTGCGTACCGAAATGGCACGGTCTGGCGAGGGTGGAAATGGAGCGTCGAAGGGCATAGACCTGGGCGTGGTACGGCGGGCAATGGAGAACAACGAACCGGTGTTTACCGCGGACGCCCCCGCGGATAAGGGATTCAAGAAACGGCAGCGTGTTTTCGATTTCGACGTCCGCTCGGTGGCGTGCGTGCCACTATACCATCGAGAGGGAGGTTCGCTGGGAGCGTTGTATCTGGAACGTCGCGGTAATGGAAACGCCGTTTCCGAAGCGGACCGGAGGTTTTTGATCGCACTTGCCGGTCTGCTGTCCGCGGGCGTGATTCAGGCCCGGATGAGAAGCAGGTTAAAGGAACGGGCATTGTATCGGGAGCGCGACGAGTCCGGCAGGAAGGGATTGGGCGGGCTGGTAGGAGCCAGTCGCGCGATGCAGGCGGTCTATCGCCGGATCGAGCGGGCGGCCCGTACGGATATGACGGTACTCATTCATGGAGAGACCGGGACGGGAAAAGAGCTGGCAGCCCGAGCTATCCACGATAACAGCGTCACGAAAGATCACCTGTTTCTGTCGCAGAATTGTGGAGCGCTATCGGGAGAGTTGCTGCAGAGTGAATTTTTCGGCCACAGGAGAGGTTCGTTTACGGGAGCCGTGGCGGATCGCGCCGGGATATTCGAAACCGCGCAAGGCGGTACGGTCTTTCTCGATGAGATCGCTGATGCCTCGCCCGAAGTTCAGGCCAGCCTGCTCCGGGTGTTACAGAACGGAGAGGTTCGACGGGTGGGTGAGAGCGTGCCCCGAAGTGTGAACGTGCGCATCATTGCGGCAACGAATGTGGATCTGGAGGAGGCCGTATCTCAGGGGGCGTTTCGGAAAGATTTATTCTACCGCCTTCAGGTGCTGTCCATCGAGATGCCGTCGCTGAAAGACAAAAAAGACGATATTCCCGCGCTGGCGGGGCACTTTCTTCGGAACGCCGCCCTTGAAGCGGGGAAAGCCGTGGCGGGTTTCACGCAAGGGGCGATGAAAGCTCTGATGAATTACGACTGGCCCGGCAATGTGCGGCAGTTGGATAACGAGATACGCCGTGTGGTAACCCTCGTGGAAAATGGCGGTGAATTCGAGGTAGAATTACTTTCTGAACGCGTACGTCGTGATTGGGCCGGGGATGATAGCACACCGGGCAGTTTGAGAATATTTCTGCAATCGATCGAGAAGCGGTATCTTTCCCAGGTGCTCGCCAAGAACGATGGGAACGTAACCCGAACGGCTTTGGAATTGGGACTCACGCGATCCGGACTGTACAAAAAACTCGAGCGTTTCGGCCTGCGGCGCGCGCGTTGACGCCTGTTAACGGGCCGGCATTTCTGAAGACGCATGTCAACTCGCGTTGACAGTTGATTTGCTCAACTGTATCAACAGGTTACACCCACGACCGGCGATGTTGTTGTTCCCGGTTAAATGGGTGTCTACGTGAGGAAACACCGGAAGAGACAAATCCAGGTTGAACACACATAACGGTTGAATGTATAAAACGTTGTTTCGTAAGCGTCTGCGATGAACCGGGGCGTTTTTTTAATTCCAGGCACGATGTTTGCGCGACGGATTCATTGGAATTCGTGTGCGCCATTTGGCGGCGTACCGCAATTTAAGACGATATCCCCCCGCCGCTCCCGGTCGGGCGGTTCCGGTACCGAAACATGCCTGAGAAGTCCGGTTGCAGAAACGTCCCGATGGTGGGCGTCCATCCCGCCTTCGGCGCGGTGCGAAAACTCGCCGGCCGCGCCGGGGAGAGCGAATTACCTGTTCTGGTCACGGGAGAGTCAGGAACCGGGAAGGAACTCCTCGCCTGTGAAATCCATGATCGGAGCCCCCGGGCGGACGCGCCATTCGTGGTTGTGGACTGTGGGATGTTGGCCAAGGAAATGGGTCGGAGCGAACTGTTCGGGCATGTCAGGGGGGCATTCACGGGCGCCACGGAGTCCCGTCCTGGGTTGGTGGGGGTTGCGAGAGGCGGAACGCTCTTTTTCGATGAAGTGGGTGAACTCGATGAGGCACTGCAGCGGCAGTTGCTGCGCCTGATACAGGAGGGCGAATACCGGACGGTTGGAGATCACCGATGGAAACGAGCGGGTATCCGGGTGGTCGCGGCAACGAATAGTGACTTGAAGCAGGGTGTTGAAGCGGGGCGGTTTCGTCGCGATCTATATTACCGTCTCCGGGTCATTCATCTGCATCTGCCCGCGCTAAGGGAACGTCGAAGCGATATTCCGCTCCTGGTCGACCACTTTCTGGATCAGTTCAGTGACCTCGGAAAAACGGCTTGCAGGATAGCTCCCGAAACCGGCGCCTTGCTGGAGGGCTATGACTGGCCCGGCAATATCAGAGAACTCGCTCACACCATCGCTGGCGCGCTGGCGCTTACGGAGCGAGACGTCATCACGCCGGATGACCTGCCCTCCGAGGTTAAAGACGCGGAGATAAGATCGGACCGTGGCATTTACAGTCTGCCGTACAAAGACGCCCGAAGGATCTGCATGGACCGGTTCACACAAGAGTATCTGCACCGGGCGCTGGTTGAGACGGGTGGAAACGTGTCTCGAGCAGCCAAAAAAAGCGGCATCGGCCGACAGTATTTTCAGCTTCGCATGTCGGAACACCAAATGACCGCGGCACAATACAGGATACAGACGTACAATGCACATTCGCACGAAGACAGGTGACAGTGACAACATGCTGTTGCGGGAAGTGGAAGTAAGTACAGACGTCTTGTCTCGGATGGTTGGTGCGCTCAAGCGATACGTCGAATAAAAGCTTTAAAAGGTGGAGCAGACATTCTTGTCTGCTCACATACATCAAGCCGAAATCTCAGAATCCTGTGTCCGGGTACGCCACCCCGAACCGTGGACTGACACCGAGTGGGAAGATCCCACAAAAGCCTGAATGCGTGACCACGTGTAGGGGCGACCGGGCCGGTCGCCCCTACACTATATAGGCGGCGCAAGCCATTCTTGTGTGTGCATTGCGGCAGAAGGACCTCTCCCCCCGGCCCCCTCTCCTGCGAGGAGAGGGGGAGTCGAACGAAGCGTTGCGTAAACACGAGAAGGGCAGACAGGAATGTCTGCCCCACCTTCACACCCGCATCCTCAACGGCTTGACAAGCCATAATGTGGGGGCCGGGGATGATTGATTCGCGAATAAAGCAGCTAAACGTGGCAATTGCATGAATTAATCAGGTTAGGACGTTGCAGAAGCCCGTACCTGTGTCATCAGCTGGCCGTGTGATCCGAGCGCGAGTGTGGCATGGGGTGATACGCCAGGCATCTGCCGGATGGCTTTCCGCAGTCGCGACGATACAGTCGCTTTGTGCTTGATCCTGGCCGGGAAAAGGATTATCGTTCGGCTGTATCGCTGAAACACAGAAGGCGGGTAAATTATCTCGTGCGAGCCGGGCTCGGCGCTGATGCCGGGCGCGGCCTTATACTTTTTGCCGGAAGGAGTTAACGTGCCAAGGTTCAAGCCCGATGTGTTGCGAGAGGTGGGGTATACGCTGTTCCGGGCGGCAGGATGCCGCGACGAGGACGCGCGGACGGTGGTGGACCATCTGGTGGATTCCAATCTGTACGGGCACGATTCCCACGGCGCCATCCGTTTTTACGAGTACGCGAAGGCGGTGCAGGACGGCCGGTTCAACCCGAATGCGTCTCCCGAGGTGGTGAACGAACGCGCGTGTACAGCGGTCGTGGACGGCGGCGGCGCGATGGGCCAGGTTGGGGCGACGTTTGCCACCCGGCTGGCGATGGAGAAAGCCCGCCGGAGCGGCATTGCTACCGTGGTACTGCGCAATACGAGCCATATTGGACGGGCGGGCGCGTATCCGTTAATGGTTGCCAGGGCGGGGATGATCGGGCAGATTTTCGTGAATGCCGGCCGGTTGGGATATCAGATTGCGCCATTTGGGGGAATTGACGGCAGGTTGAGTACGAATCCGATCGCGTTTGCGGCGCCGCGCCGTGACCACGATCCGATTCTTGTGGATATGACGACGTCCGTCGTTGCCGAAGGCAAGATCCGGTTGGCGATCAACCAGGGCGTGCAGGTTCCGGAAGGGTGGCTCATCGACGCGAAGGGTCAGCCCACCACGGATCCGGACGATTTCAAGGACGATCCACCTGGCGCCATTTTGCCGTTGGGCGGAGCAGCGGGTCACAAGGGATACGGGTTGAGCATCATGGTCGAGTTGTTGGGCGGGGCGCTGAGCGGTCAGGGGTGCGCGGCGGGCGACCGGGAGATGATTAGCAATGGCGTGTTGATCAATGCCTACGACATCGAACACTTCACGGATCTGGAGACGTTCTACGACGAGGTGGAAGGATTGATGGGTCACGTGAAATCCAGCCGGCTGGCACCGGGATTCGAGGAAATCCTCGCACCGGGAGAGCCGGAGTTCAGGACCGCGGAGCGCCGCGCCACGGAGGGCATCGAGGTGGACGAGACGACCTGGGAAATGGTCTGCGAAATCGGGGTGGAGTTTGGGGTGGATCTTGCGGAGGAGGTGGAGAGTTGAGTTAGCGTACATAAGATTTCAGGCAAACTTCGAGGACGTCAACCAAATTCCGAAATCATCGGGAGGTAGTCTTAAGCGTGCTTTTTTTGTGGTGGTGAATGGTAGTGAAAGTTCCTATTCTCGTTTGTCAAGTGGATCAAACTGAGAAAGCGGTCGTGTCGCCGGCTTATTGACTTATCGAATCCGTACAGGTGGTTTTGTCGGCCCCTGTTCAGGTGAGGCTGCCTTTTCTTCATGACATCCTGGCTTATTGACCTTGGTCCACTCTTTAATGAATATATCCGTGTACTTGTCAACCATACGTAAGATGAACTGATTTCGGTGTCCGTGTATTCCTAGCCTGAATAATTCACAAAAAAGGTAGTTTCCTTACCCAAGTCATTGTATTATATTGTGGTTACGCAAATAACCATAACACAATGAAACAGGAGGAAACTACCGTGGGAGTTCAAGATACACATCACAGGGTGTCTTTCGCAAGTCTTTCTGGTAAGCCGGTAGAAGCCACCTTCGACGGAGGCATCCTGACCAGCGACAGCGGGGTGCTGCTGCTTCGTGAGGTGGAGGCCAGAACCGGGATTTTGCATAGGATGGTTGCGGCGCTCACGGATCGTCGACATCAAAGTTACGTACATCATCAGATGATGGATCTGGTCAAACAACGTGTGTTTCAGATGGCCTGTGGCTATGAGGACGCGAACGATTGCAATACGTTGCGCGAGGATCCCGGCTTCAAGGCGGCCTGTGATCGGTTGCCGCTTTCCGGTGCGGATCTGGCCAGTCAACCCACGATGAGTCGGTTCGAGAACCGGATCAGCAGAACCGATTTGTATCGGATCGCCAAGGCCTTTGCGGATGTGTTTGTCGCCTCGTATGAGGAACCGCCCGAAGCCATTCTGTTGGATATCGATGACACGGAAGACAAGGTGTATGGGTCTCAACAGTTGTCGTTGTTCAATGCGTATTTCAATGGCTATTGCTACCAGCCCCTGCATATCTATGAAGGCCAGACGGGCAAGTTGATCACGACGGTCTTGCGTCCTGGCAGGCGGCCCACGGGTAAAGAGATCGTCACCATCCTCAAACGGGTGATCGCCTACCTGCGCCGCGCCTGGCCCGACGTGGCGATCCTGTTGCGCGGCGATGCTCATTTTTCGTGTCCGGAAGTGCACGCGTTGTGTGAAGACCAGAATGTGTATTTTGTCCTCGGACAAAACGGCAACGCCAAACTGCTGCGCTCGGCACAGTCCTTGATGGACCAGGCCAAAGCGCTGTATGCCGATTCCGGAACAACCACGCGCCTTTATCACTGCTGGGACTATCAGGCGAAAACATGGGCTTGTCCACAACGCATCATCTGCAAGGCGGAAGTCACCCCGCAAGGAGACAATATCCGATTCGTGGTCACCAACCTAAAGCGCGCCCAACCGTCATTCATCTACAAAACCGCCTATTGCGCACGCGGCAGGATGGAAAACTTCATCAAGAATCACAAGACCTTTCTCCATTCCGATCGCACCTCTTGTCACACCTTCCAGGCCAATCACTTCCGTCTCTTTCTCCACAGCGCCGCCTATGTCCTGATGCACGCCTTGGCACAAACCGGGTTGCGCGGCACGAAGTGGACGAACGCACAGTTCAATACCCTGCAAAACCGTCTCTTGAAAGTCGCCGGGCGCGTTTGTGAGTTGAAAACAAAAATCAGGTTCCATCTGCCAACGGCGTTTCCACTCAAACACCTTTATCGCAAGATCCTCTACAACCTGGCAACGTGTGTTCCATAACGCATCGTCGAGCTGACCGCGCCTTCACATTTTGATCGCCACCACCAAAGGCCATACACACGTTTGTGCTTTGGATCCGGACATGAACGTCAAGTTGACACCTGGGCGCTACGGGGCTGCCAGCACCTGCCTCCCAAACGGCTTTGACACGCCATATCCGTCACAGCTACGTTCTTCTTCCGGTTCTCGTTTCACTCGGATGCTGTTTCTGCTTCCTCATACTGCATTCCGTGACGATTCATGAATAGGTCAGGCTAGAATACCTATCCGCCAGGTCGTTGCGTATTCAGACTCTCCCGAGTAATCATCTGAGACAACCTTCCGTAGTTCAATTCCGAGACTGAAAGCGGTCCTGGATATATTGATATGCACATACAAGACCGGGTGTATATCTTCATTCGCGCCAATGACGGGACTCCGGGGCACATATAGTCGAGCCGCTTTTAATCTTCCTTTTACGGTTTGCAATACCTGTTTCCAGGTCAAGTTTATTTGGTCTGCACGTTCGGGTAAACCTTCAATCGTGAGATGTACTCCCCGACATTTCGTATACAATTGAAATTGGGACATTTTTGAATTGGCCTCGATCACCTGAACTGTTAGTAGAAAGACCGCAATCATTATTCCAATTAATCTCATACCAAATTCCCTTATTTACATTGAGTCCCGGAAGTGGACCCCATGAGGTATATTCAAAAGTTGTGGATGAGGCAAAAAAAGAGCGTATCCTATAGTTTCACAACAAACCCGAGATCCCTCAGACGAGGGAGAAAGGATACGCTCGATGAGACAATATACAGCCTCCGAAGTTGAGACGATAGTCAAAGATGAAGTGACGTTGAGCCTGGAAGGCCTGATTCGTGTTGGGGCCAAGCGGATGCTGCAAGCCGTGTTGGAGTTTGAAGTGGAAGCCTATGTCGAGAACTTGCAAGACGAGAAAGATGAACGTGGTCACCGGCAAGTGGTCAGGAATGGTTCTCACAAGCCGCGGGAACTGATCACGGGCGTAGGACACCTTGAGATCCGTCAGCCGCGTGTGCACGACAGGCGTGAGGGCAAGACGTTCGGTTCTGCCATTTTACCGCGATATATGCGTCGGGCACCGTCGATCGATGCGTTGATTCCGGCGCTGTATCTCAAGGGGGTCTCCACGTCGTCCTTCCCAGAGGCGCTTTCTGAGATTTTGGGTGAGCATGCCGTCGGCCTGTCGCCAGCCAACATTGTTCGGCTCAAACAGATCTGGGATGAAGAATATCGAGAGTGGAAACATCGGGATCTCTCAGATAAGCACTACGTGTATGTGTGGGCCGATGGCATCTATTTCCAGGTGCGGCTGGAACCGGACCGGCCCTGTATCTTAGTGATCATCGGTGCCACGAAGGACGGCCGTAAGGAACTGCTGGCCATCGAAGATGGACACCGAGAAAGCAAGCTGTCGTGGGAAGGTGTGCTGACGGACCTGAAAAGAAGAGGGTTGAAAGAAGCGCCTGCCCTGGCCATTGGCGATGGCGGTCTGGGGTTCTGGGCAGCGCTGGAGGAAGTCTTCCCTCAAACACGACATCAGCGCTGCTGGGTGCATAAGAGTGCCAACGTGCTGGATAACCTCCCCAAAACCGTCCAGGCACAGGCCAAAGCGCGCCTCCACCAGATGTATCTGTCACCCACCAGGGAGGATGCCCTGGGCGCCTACGAGGACTTCTTGTCCCTGTATGAAGCCAGATACCCCAAGGCCTGCTCCTGCCTGGAAAAAGACAAGGACGTGCTGTTCACCTTTTACGATTTCCCAGCCCCCCACTGGCGACACCTCCGTACCACCAATCCCATTGAATCCACCTTCAGCACCGTCCGCCACCGCACACGCCAAACCAAAGGATGCGGCTCTAGAAATGCCACCATGATGATGGTCTACAAACTGGCCACCCAAGCCCAAAAACACTGGCAGCGGTTACACAGTCACAAACTCATTGAACTCGTCGTCCAGGGCGTTGAATTTCAGGATGGAGACGTCAAAGCCGCCGCCTAATCCATCAGGATGCGCTCGCCGCCATCCACAACATTTGACAATATCTCTTGATTATGGAAATCATCATACTCATCGTATTCTAAATACGATTAACACAAATGCCAGAAGCGTGGATGCAAGGTACAATGGCACGCCCTATTATACAGCAGGGTACGCCTGTCCTGTTGATAATGATCATGAGGACGAAAGCCTGCATATTTATGGCAGAGCAATTGACTTTGATGAACCTACTAGTGCGGAGAACTACAGAGTGTACCAGGCCGCAACAGCTGTTGGACTTAGCACCTATCTTTACGACAATGCTAACAACTGGTACACTGGACTACCGAGTTACCCCACAAAACCGGCCGGATTTTCTGGTTCTGATTACACGAAAGGTCATATTCAATGGTAAGGAGCGTGTCTATGAAAACCTTAATTGTTCTTCTCAGTATCATAGTTGGTAGTGCTGGTGCGGATCGATATCTTCAACCCGACGGTACACGCGGGCCAAAGCGAACATTTCCTAACGAACTGACAATCAGTTTGTGGGAAAATCATTACTACAAAAGCACACCTGAGAATTATCATAAAGTTGTCAATCAATTACGTGTTTTACCACACGAACCCTGGCCGGAGCGATTAAAGGTATTGTTATTGGATATGATCAATAAACATCACATAAATGGAAAATACCGACAACTACCCAAGTTAGGTGGGTGCGGCGAGGCATATATGGTTGTGACAGATATGGCCGCTTATCAGGCAGATGTTCGATTTGTCCCTTTTCTAATGGAATATCTTGGCATGGGTGGATTAACAATTCCAAAGAGTCTGGCTCAGATTGGGAAACCTGCATTTCAACCAGTCTTGAAGGCTCTTTATCGTAACGATCTTGAGTTTCGTCCAGGGGCGGCGGCAAAAACAATTGACCTGATGTTTGAGCATAACTGGCCCTTTTTGCAAGATGAAGTAAATCAATACTTAATCCGGCAAGGGCTATTGCATGTGATCGGGCAGGAACCTTATTACTTTGTTAAGGGCCAAGCAGTAGAGGCCCTTAGACATGTTGGAGATAAGACAGTGGTTGAACTCCTGACGGCTATGAGTTTAACAGATATTACTCAACATGAAGATGGTTCGTTTCCTGTCCGTATGAAGGCACAACAGGCGCTTCAGTATATTAGGCGGCACTAAGTATCGCCAGGCACCCTGAGACATCGCCAGGCACCCGTGCAGGGTCTACACTAAACTTTACCGCCAAACAAACCCGAGCGCGACCCGAGGAGCGCTTAAAACGCGCTTAACGACGTAACACCATCTATATCGCTTTTCCCAAAGTTTTGATTGTATTCCGATAATCCTCTTACGTAGGTTAAAGGGCTTACAAGCCCCTAACCCTTTGTGAGAGGATTATTTATGTCTTACCGGGCAATGCTAGCCCAGGAGAAGCTGGAAGCCCTGGGCGCGGAGGCGTTAAGGAACGAGGAACTGTTGTCAATTTTATTGCGACTGGATGTAGACAAGGCCACTGAGTTACTGAAACAGTATCCGCCCCAGGCGCTCATTTCGGGCAAGTACTATTTTTAGTTGAAATATCAGAGGCGTTCAGTCAGCGGCGAAAGCGTCTTGGGTGTCAAAATCGAGCTTCAGTTCTTTGCGTAGGGCAAGTCTGAGTGCGGGAAGAAAGCGGAACCCTTTGATCCTCCGCAAACGGGGCTGTATATCCAACAGCGCGGCTGCCAACCACCGATATCGCTGATCGGAATTGCTCCATCGCTATACATTCCGTGTGGTCGTCGATTTCGAGTCTAATGTCCCCGCATACGTCGTTGTCCCTGAGTTCGATACGGTCCAATTTTTTTCCAACTGAGATATCGATTCGCTGTCTTTTAATGATCGCCGATATGCGGCCACTGCAGGATCGGTTTAATCAGACCAGTCGAAGATCGTTTCAGTATTCGTCCGAATTACTATTGTATCAGCGATAAAGTCGTGAATGGCACGTAGCCGGCGAGCCGCTGGGCAATTTAAATAATCGAGTAATAGCCCAAGGGCCTCGTTGTGTTACGCGAACACCTTGTCCTGGTCTCTCTCTACACCTTCATTCCGCCCCAACCTCCTTGAAGAACCTTCTTTCCCCATCCCGAATAGTCAATATCGCCGCACTCTTGGTCGGATGTCGGTTTTCATCATACCGCGCGATCTGAGTCGCCCCCCCGTAATCTCGCGTTGCCGTTAGCTGGTTCCGGACCACCTCTCCCTCAAAACTTCTCGCCCGTTCTACCGCCTCAGAGAGCACCCATACAGCGTCATAACTAACTGCATCCCCACCGCTGGGGGTACGTTGGTATGCGGCCACGTACGCCTCTACGAACATCCTCGCGCCAGGTTCGGTTGACTCCGCGGAGAAGTGTCCGCTAAAGAAACTTCCTTCGACATCGGCCAGTACCGCATCCAGAAACAACGGATTGTCCCAAGCATCAGCGCCCAGGAGGACTACAGGTGTGCCCTGGGCGTTCAGCACGGGAGCAGTTCTCGTTTCCCGGACCACGTGGGTCATATCCGAGACCAAGCCCGAAATAAAGAATACATCCGGTTCGGCCTCGGAGATCCGCCCAAGCTGTTCTGTAAAGGTGGTATCGCCGGCAGAGAAAACCTCGTTTGCGACGACCGTCCCGCCGAGCTCAGTGAAATGGGAAACAAAGAACATTGAAATACCTTCAGTATATACATCACCCTCTAGGGTCAGGACCGCCGCTACAGACTTACCCAAATCTTCCCACGCAAAACGGGCGAGAACCGCGCCCTGGAACTGATCAGTAAAAGCTGCCATAAATACGAAGTGACCCGCCCGCGTCACGTTCGGGTTAGTGGCCCCGGTCGTTATCATAGGAATCTGTGCCTGCTGAGCAACCGGCCCCACGTGAACCGCGTGGGTTGAGCGGTTGGGGCCGAGGATCGCGAAGACCCTATCATTCTGGATCATCTGTTGAGCGGCCTGGACCGCTACTGAGGCATCCACAATATTGGTTCGTGTTACCAGTTCGACTGTTCTGTCGAGCAGCCCACCGTTCGTGTTGATCTCGTCTACAGCCAACGAGGCCGCATCTGCATACGAGGAACGATCGCCGGAGACCAGGAAACCGATTCTTATTGTATCGTTGGAGATCGGGTCCTGGGACTTGGAACAGGAGAGGGACAGCGAGAGGAGACAGGCGATGTAGAAAAATCGGAAACTCATTATATTTTCATTCCACCTATGATTAATTCAATTGTGTCGTGTGCTGTCGCGCAACCTTCTAACCGCCGACCTACCGCCCGCCAGATCAAACTTGAATGTCCAATCAACAAGGTTCTTTATAAAGGCCCTGGGATCTTTTGGCATTTCTCTCGGAAAAGAACCTAGTCTGAATAATTCACAAAAAAGGTAGTTTCCATACCCAAGTCATTGTATTATATTATGGTTAGCCGAATAACCTTAACACAATGAACCGGGAGGAAACTACCGTGGAGATTCAAGATAAACATCACAGGGTGTCTTTCGCAAGTCTTTTGGGCAAACAGGTAGAAGCCGCGTTCGATGGGGGTATCCTGACCAGCGACAGCGGGGTGATGCTGATACGGGAGGTGGAGGCCAAGATCGGCATTTTATGTCGGATCACTGAGGCCTTAACCGATAGTCGGCATCCCAGTTATGTGGATCACTCATTGGCGGACCTGGTCAGTCAGCGTGTGTTTCAGATGGCGTGTGGGTATGAGGATGCGAACGATTGCAATGCGTTGCGCACGGACCCCGGCTTCAAGGCGGCCTGTGATCGGTTGCCGGTCTCCGGTGCGGCGCTGGCCAGTCAACCCACGATGAGTCGGTTGGAAAACCGGATCAACAGACGTGACCTATATCGGATCGGCCAGGCCTTTGCCGATGGGTTTATCGCCTCGTATAAGCAACCGCCCGAAGCCATCCTGCTGGATATCGACGATACGGAAGACAAAGTGTACGGGTCTGGGCAGTTGTCGTTATTCAATGCGTATTTTAAGAGTCATTGCTACCAGCCGTTGCATATCTATGAAGGACAAACCGGCAAGTTGATCACGACGGTTCTGCGTCCTGGCGCGCGGCCTTCGGGCAAACAGATCGTTTCGATTCTCAAACGGGTGATCGCCTACCTGCGTCGCGCTTGGCCCCATGTGGCGATCCTGTTGCGTGGCGATTCACATTTTTCGTGTCCGGAAGTTCACGAGCTGTGTGAGGATCAGGATGTGTATTTTGCCCTTGGACAAAGCGGCAACGCCAAGCTGCTTGTCAGGGCACAGCCCTTGATGGACCAGGCCAAAGCGCTGTATGCCGCTTCTGGAAAAACCGTGCGCCTTTATACCTCGTGGGACGATCAGTCCAGCACCTGGGCTTCGCCACAACGCATCATCTGTAAGGCGGAAGTGACACCGCAAGGACACAATATCCGTTTCGTGGCCACCAACCTGAAACGCGCCAACCCTTCATTCATCTACAAAACCGTCTATTGTGGACGCGGCAGGATGGAAGGCTTCATCAAGAATCACAAGACCTTTCTCCATTCCGATCGCACCTCTTGTCACACGTTCGAGGCCAATCACTTCCGGCTCTTTCTCCACAGCGCCGCCTATGTGTTGTTGCAGACCTTGGCTGAAATTGGATTGCGCGGCACCACGTGGACGAACGCCCAGGTTAATACGTTGCAAAATCGCCTCTTGAAGGTCGCCGGACGCGTTTGTGAGATGAAAACCAAAATCACGTTCCATCTGCCAACGGCATTTCCACTCAAACACCTCTATGGCAAAATCCTTTACAATCTGGCATCGTCCGTTCCATAACATCGTCCGGTTGCATCCGCTGTCACGTCTTGCTCGACACCACCAAAACCCAGGCACACGTCTGTGCTTTTGACCGGGGCATAAAGGTCAACCTGACTCCACCGCCCTACCGTGTTACCAGCAGGTGCCACTGAAGCGGCTCGAAAACACCAAATCCGTCACAGCCGGCTTTTCTTCCGTTTCTCAATTCACTCGGTAGCTGGTTCTGCTTCCTGAAACTGCAATCCGTGACGATTCATGAATTGATCAGGTTAGGTAAACAGAAAGGGTGTGGTACCGGTTTGATTGTATATCTCTCAGTATGCGTTTAGAAAAATTCGCCGGGATCAGAATTATATTCCGGCCATTCTTGGTTTCGGTAAATACCTCAGGAACTACACAAACTCGATCTCTACCTTTCTGTTTACCACTCATTCTAAAAGCCACGTCTTGTTGAGAGGATTCAGGGCGTTCGCCAGCTAGAAAACGAGTCTTGGGATACTCAATCGCGACAACGGTGGTTAAAAGTAACAGAGAACAATCTATCGTGTCACTGTGTCCAAAGTGCCAATTGCGATAAGTGGGTGCAATTTCACCCTTCCGCTCTAATACAGCAAAACCCTCAAACGGTGAACGTACTTGACTTATCTGCCAAATAGACAAATAACCCGCCCCGCAACTGCCCAACATTACTATTAAGATTAGTAGAGATTTTCTCATAACCTCTATCCACAAGTGCGCGAACACTTATCGTGCTCGAATTTTATCAATCGCGTATTGTGCCATACGTCGATTTAGATATTTTCGACCACCGAACCCGGTTAATGTGTCCTTAGTGGCAATTTGTCTCAAAATAGGGATGGCTGTCGAATCGCCAAACGTAGCCAAGGCAAAACAATATGTGCCCTTATACACATATCGTTCTAAATTCTCCATAAGCATGCGTCTTATCAACTTTATCTGTGATTCACTAAACAAAGACGGTTTACTCATGTACATTCTGACCAAAGTGTGACCCGCTGTACCACGTGTACGTAATTGATCATGTTGTAGGTAAGTTATCACACTGTCAACAGCAGAGTCCATTTTAGCCAAGCCAATGTGCGCAGTCCCAATTGACTTTCGAATCGCCCTTAATAGAATCGACTTGGATCCAGGGTCTCCAATCTCACCCAAAAACCCCACCAGGCTAAGGGCGTATTCTCCTTCACATTCACCAGAACGTTCTTCTTTGTCCAGAAGCTGTGTAAGTTTAGCGTGTACGGCAGGAACAGCCACACGAACAGATTCAATACCTTTCTCTTGTAAAACAATATCAAGACGGGCCATCACACGACTCGAAGCCTGACAGTCGCCATGCTCTATGGTATAGAGTTCAACTTGTGTAACGGGGGTTATTGGTATGTGTCCAATTACCGGGTCTGAGAAATGATGATCACCGAAAACTAACGTTGGGACGAATAATAGATACCACATCACGATAAGTAAACGCATCTCGCCCCTCCTCTTTGCTACCGATTAGCTAACCTCAACACTGGAGTTACCCCGGTTTAGCGGACGGTTTTACTCCACACACTTCCCGTCCGGCCTATTCACCTTGTTCCACTCATCGATAAACTGATCCGTCAGATCGCGCACGGAAGACATAATTCGCCGACTGCTCACTCGACGTCTCGATCCGCACGGCGTGGATTGTGCTGTATATAATTGGCAAGCGGCTGAAAT
Source organism: Candidatus Latescibacterota bacterium (assembly GCA_965237675.1). Classification (GTDB taxonomy): domain Bacteria; phylum Latescibacterota; class UBA2968; order UBA2968; genus JAAXHE01. The sequence continues at coordinate 4,324,479 of OZ250150.1, read as the reverse complement.
ACAAGGAGTTGACCGCATGAATGGTGTAAGAGAGAAAAAAGGACTTGTGCGTAATCTAGTTCTGCTTTTCGTTGTGTTAATCGCGTCCGTGGAAACGATAGGTACACAGACTCGCCCACACGTGGTATTGGATGCGGTGCCGGAAACGCGGGTCGTTTCAGATCGGCAAGGGACTCGTCGGGAGCTTCTTGCACACAAAGAGAGCGAGAAGAATCGGGCTACGATTATCCGGGACGGGCTCTCTTTTCGTTGGGCAAGTCGAGAAAACCGAAAATTGGCTTATAATAACAGCGGTATTTTTCACATATTCTCTGACCATCGTGGCGGAGGATGGATAAAGGTTCTGGACCAACGCATTCTCTCTGAATCACATCGATTTGATGGACCAGGGTTGCAGTACTTTGAGAGTGTTTCGTTAGGGCTTACTACTGTAACTTATTGGGGAACGGCCACGACATTTGATCCCCGATAAATGTAGAGAATCGAGGTTGTTTTCGCGTATTTTCGTGTTTCTGGGTTCCTTGTTTTCGTTCGGCGGAGCGGAAGAAAAATCCCAAAAGACATGGCGAGGTCGTTAAAGTGGAGTTACCTCCGGAGACCAGACACCTCTTCGAGTCTCACTCGTTTTTTCTTCCAGGACCCTGATCACAGCGTCGCAACACTTCCGTTCGTTTGACATTCTGCTCATCACGATTTCCGTACACGCCAGCGAAGCTATATGCTATTGTGGCATATAGAGATGCTAAAATGGCAACTTCTTTCGTCCGACAAATCTAGCCACTAAGCATTTTTCGCCGAACTTCGTCCTCCGTCTCCCGCAGATAGGTCAGATACCGTTCGCGCGAATCATCAACACTCCGAAGAGTAACAAGATTTCGACATTGATTGGCTATATCGGGATGATCAAATCCCATCGGCTCAATTGAATGAGCAAATCTGTCGCGAATCCTTCGAATGATATCTAGTCCGCGTAGAGTATCGCGGTCATAGTATCCCAAGGCGTAGGCGATGTTTGTTCTTCTATAGAATTCCGAAAGTAGCCCACGCGGACCGAATATTGTCTTTTGGTCCTTTTCGTTTAGATCAATGAGCCTTTCGCTAATGGCCACACGTAAGAATTCCTCAAATCTCGATGCGGCAAGCACAGCTGCGCCCCTGTCACTTTCTTCGACAAGCGCGTCGTGGTAGTCGTAGGCGTCTTCGATGGTCTCTCTCAACGTCTTATCTGCACTGGCCATCATTACCTCTTACGGCGGTCTTCGATTTCTCGATCAATGTTTCCGGATAACTCATTCTCTTTGAGTTGGATACGATCCGATTTTTCTCCAATGATGATGCCGATTCGTTGCTTGCCTTTCGGCGAATTGCCGATGCGGTTGTTGACAAAGGTCAGGTCGCGGGTTTCTCCCAGGATGCGGATGCCGCAGCCATCGGCTCCAGTTCCGTTGTCCAGTATTTCGTTCTTCTCGAAATAATTCCGATGCCCAGCCATCGCATCGGATTCGTCGCGGAACAGCACGCCCTCATTTCTGTTTCCGATGGCGCGGTTATTGGTGAATGTGTTGTCCGTGTCTTTGTGGCCGATGGAGATACCGGTCTCTCCGTTGTCAATGAGGGCGTTGTTTTCAAAACGCCCGTTCCTGACCCGCCAGCAGAGGAAGAGGCCGATCCGCCCGTTCCCGGCTGCCTGGCAGTTTCGTATGGTGGGCGACCCGCTTCCGCTGCCGGGGTGAAGGCCCAGGTGGGTATTCCCGTTGCAGACGCAGCCGTCCACCGACACATCGTTGCTCTGCTGGAAGCTGATGCCGTCGCCGTTGAAGTCTTCAACCGTGCAGCGGGTCATTCGTGTTCCGTGGCTACGATAAAGGAAAATGCCGGCGCCCCTGCATCCGTTGAGGTACGGGTTGTTTTTCCGGTTGCCCTGAATCGTCAGATCTTCGATCCCCGCGCCTTCGACGCCATATCCGCTAATCACCGGAAACGTGGTTGCGGCACGGGCGTTTCGGGAGACGAGATAATCGCCCAGCATGGGCTTACTGGCGCCGAATGTGTTGCCGTCGGCCCAGATCAACGTACAGACGACGGTGTGAAAACCGACCGAACTGTTGTCCGTAACGCTGACGCCGTATCCGGTCGCGAAGCCGGAGGGGGAGGCAACGGTGATCTGTTCCTCGCCATAGTCGCCGTCAAGGGTGAGCGGGCTTTCAACGGCATCCGCTTTCAGGAGAACGGATTCTTTACCCTGCCCGCGCACCGTGACACGGTTCCTCAGGTGAAGCGAGTCCCGCATCGTATAGGTCCCTAGGCAGATCTCCACGGTCCCGCCGCCAAGACCCGCGATATAATCCACGGCGGCCTGAACGGCCCTGTTGTCACTTCCGGTTATATCGGCCTTGGTATGACCGACGGTGACTGTGGGGGTACAGCGTTGCGAAGCCATCGCGATGCCTCTGCTGTTTTTGGTTGGGTTGATCCGATCCTCGAAACCGATCGGGCTTATTCAAGATGTACAACCCATGTCCTCATGTCGCCCTCACTCACCTAAGGCCATTCCCAAAGTCACATCAATCACAGTCTCTCCACGGGTTTTAATCAGCCTTTAATCACACCAATCACACGAATCACAGTCCGGGCTGGGTGGCGCGATCGATTACCTGATCCGGATGTCATATTTCCCGGGTACGGTAACCGGAAGGTCTTTGTTTTCGATCATCCGTTTCAGCGGTGACGGTCCGGAAGCGAGGGGAAAGGTGACGGTGTCGCGGATTCGGGCGGATTCATAGATGGCCATGAGCATCTCAATAACCGTGCGGTTCTTCCGGATGGCGCAACGGTGCTCGCTGACGCGGCCTTCCATCCAGTCCACGAGTTCCTCCGCCTGTGCGACGCCCACGTCTTTGGAATCGGTCGCATCGAGGTCCTGCCATCCCTGGCCATTGAGCAATTGCGCCTTCCGAGGTCCGACGACGAGCGTGCCCTCCGTTCCGTGCAGTGTCATCGCGCCATAGGGCGGAGCCGGCTCGGGCACGTCGCTTTCAATCAGGATGCGTGCGCCGTTGTTCAGCGCGATGACTCCCATGCAAAGATCTTCGATAGGTTCGTGGCGTTCGTGGCGGTCGGTGTGTCGTGCCACCTGGCCGATCGCCCAGACGGGTGCGGGATCATCCATCATGTATTGCGCGATGTCGACAAGGTGGCTGCCGTTGTTCAGCAGGCCCCCCGTCGTGTTTCCGTGAAAGAGTCCGGGCTGCCCGATCGCGCCTCCCAACACCAGTTCCCGGCCTTTCTCGCATGCGCCGCGGAACCGCTGGTGATGGCCCACCGCAACCCGGGTGCCGTTTTTTTCTGCGGCGTCCAGGATGAGATCCACTTCCTCCAGGCTGCCGGCCAGCGGCTTTTCACACAGGATGCCGCCAACGCCGGTTTCCGCCGCGGAAACGGCGATCTCCGCGTGGGTATTCATCCACGTGCAGATGCTGAGAATGTCGAGATTTTCCTTGTTGAACATTTCCACGTAATCGGTATGTCGGTTCCGGATGCCGAATTCATCCGCACGGCTGTTCGCGGCCTGTTCGCTGATGTCTGCAATACAGGCCAAATCGACATCGGGATGGGCCTGCCATGCCTTGATGTGTCGAACCGAAATACTTCCTGCGCCTACCACGCCGGCACGAAAAGATGCCATAACGTTCCTTTCAGTTTATCGTACCCGAATTTGAATCTCAGGCTGCCAATTCGCTTGACTGGCCGCCTCCGGTTCTGTTATCATACGATAGAAACCGAATTCCGAACAGCAAAACAGCCCGGCTAACAGTCCGTTGATAAAGTTGCTCCGCAGACCGGATGGACTTTTTCAACGGGATGCTAATGTTCTGTCCCGGAAATAGGTTGCCTAAATTCGGCCGACGAGTCGGGATGAATCGTCGGGAGAATGGTGAGATATTTTTGGGACAGAACACTACGGAAAGGAGTCCCTCTCATGTTGACACCGGAAGGCTGCAGGGACCGGCAGAACAGGCTACACGGGAAACTGAACGCAGATGGAATTGACGCTGTCGTGCTTACCGATCATATCGAAATCTATTATTTCACGGGTCTGTTGCTGTCCGGTTTTCCGGCCTTTTATTTTCCCGCTTTTCTGTTTCTCGAGACAGACGGCGGTTGCTGGTTGGCCGCCCATACACACGAGGGCGACGCTCAGGTGGATGAACGGATCACCTACGAATGGCACAAAATGAGTACGATGAATCCCGATCCCGTCCGTATTCTCGACAAGGCGGTGTCGTCAAGGCTGAGCGGCGCAAAGCCGGTTTCCCGTATCGGATGGCAACAGGAGGGTCTTGAAAGGCTCCTGGCGGAGACGGTGGACCGAAGGCTGTCGCCGGATACCTGGGCGCCCGTTGATGATTTGCTGGCGGGTCTGCACAAACGGAAAAACTCCGACGAGGTCGCATTGTTGCGGAAAAGCATCGAGGTCGATCTGGCGGCATATACGCGGGCCCAGGAAGTGATTGAACCGGGGGTGAAGGAACTGGATGTGCTCGCCGAGGCGCAACAGGCGGCGATGCAGGCCGCGGGCGAGGTGGTCTATCATGGGGGTGACTACCAGGCGGGCGTCATTGGCGGGACCGCGAGGGATCGAGAAATCGAGGCGGGCGAACTCTACATTATCGACGCCCAGTCCACCTATCGCGGATACTGGTCGGATCTGGCACGTACCTTTGCGGTCGGTGGGGAACCCACGGATCTGCAGATGTCAGTCTACGAGCACCTTGCTGGAATATTGACCGATATTCCAGGCCTGGTCAGGCCGGGGGAAAGTGCAACGGCGCTGTGGAAGACGGTCGACGCACGCATTCGGGAACACGCTCACCTGGCGGATTCCGGGTTGATCCACCATGGCGGCCACGGTGTTGGGCTGCGGCCGCACGAGGCGCCGGATATCAATCGGGACCGCGACGCGGTCTTTGAAGTTGGAGACGTGTTTTCCTGCGAGCCCGGGGCATATAGCAACGACCTGCGTTCGGGAATCCGCCTGGAGAATACGTTTCTGATTACACCCACGGGCGTGGAAACCCTTTCTGGGTATCCGCTGAATCTCGTCCCGGTCAAGGGGTAATCTGTTCGGCGAAAGGCCCCGGCGGACCAAAGTTAGGGAGATAGGTGTTAAAAGTCGGTCGCATGCAATTTCGGTTGACTTCCGTTCACCGACCGGTCTAATTCTAACGGGGCAGTCTCTTGCCTCGGCCTCGTTTTTTTCGAGTCAGCACGTGGGTTTCAACTGCGGCGTCTCACATAACCGGGGGCTACCGTGGCCATCATTGTCGATAGCGGAAGGCGCATTCCGTTCTTAAGAGGGATGCTTACGCACTATCTGCTGGAGCAGGGGTTCTCCTTCCGGGAGGCATACCAGGTCGCAGACCGGGTCAGAAATTCCATTCAGAAGCAGAAAAAGGTGCCCGCCGGCAAGATGATCGATCTGGTACATACCCACGCGCGTGAGCTGTTCGCCGACCGACCCGTGGGAGACGGTGTTTTCTGGGCGCCACGATCCAGGCAGATACTGGTCGAAGACGACCTGGGAACCCGCCCTTTTTCAAAAGACCATCTCTCCGACTCCCTGGCGATCACCGGAGTTGACGAAAGCCAGGCCTATCGGATCGCCGAGCGAATCGAGGGCGATTTCATCCGGAACGACAACACGGTCGTTACCCGTGAAGACATTCTGAAAGCGACGTTGAACATACTGCGAAAAGATTCCGGCGACGTGTTTGCCGAACGGTACGGCATCTGGAACCAGTTTCGCAAAGGCGGGCAGACAATACCCCTGATTGTCCTGATTGGCGGGGGGACCGGCGTCGGCAAGACAACGGTAGGCGTGGCGCTCGCCAATCTGTTGCGGGTGTCGCGGGTGGCGTCCACCGACGGGATCCGGCAGGTTATGCGGTTGATGATCGCGGCCGACCTCATGCCCGCATTGCAGGTCTCGTCGTATGCGGCCTGGGAGGCGATCCCCGTACCGACCGTCGAGGCGCCCGATCCCGTGGTCTACGGCTTTCGCGAGCAGGCCGCACGAGTCTGTGTGGGCGTGCGGGCGACCATCGAACGGGCGATTGACGAAAATGTAAGCCTGATCGTGGACGGTGTTCACCTGATGCCCGACCTGCTCGCACTGGAAGCGTATTCAAAAAAGGCGCTCTTTATCCATGTGAATCTATATCTTACTGATTTGCAGCAATTTACGGATCGTTTTGAAAGTCGTGGAAAAGGTGCCGCCGGTCGAACGCGGCACCGGTATATCAAATATCTGGACCAGATCATGAAGATCCAGCAGCATATTCTGGACGTTGGCGATGGCGCCGGGGTGCCGGCATTTGAGAATTCGGATCTCGATGAGACCGTCCAGTCGATTTCGCTACTCATCATGGATACGCTGGGGAAGGGTTCGAAAGACGGGGAAGGCAGGGGAAAATCCGATAAAGTCATCTTCGAAACGGGCGCAAAAAGGTGACTCCCTTCCGGCAGTCGTCATATAGCCGCAGACTCAGACATCGGCGCGCGACCAATTTTCCGGTTCGATCACCGACGTGTCTTGTGGGCTTTCGGCTTTTTTGTTTCCTGGGTTCACTGATGTCTCGGCGCTGAAGTGCAATCAGCACACAACAACTCATACGTACATACGCACTTGGCGGATCATCCGAATTGCGGTCGATCGTCGCAATTCCAGCCTGAGACCGTGGCACCAGGCCAGCATTTGGAGGAAAGGGAGATGATCGACACACACGTTCATTTGGGACAACTCTTATTTGACAACCCGGGATTGACGCCATCCAGGCTGCTTCGTTGGATGGATCGGCAGGGGATCGAAAAGGCGGTGGTGATGGCGGTGGAAGTGCCGGAGGAACTGGATTTCTTTGTGACAACAAAGGAATTACTGAGAATGACGCGCCCCCATCGCGACCGATTGAAGCCTCTTTGCGCCGTAGATCCCCGTCACCGCTATCCGGGGCGGTTTGAACCGTACCCGATCATTGCGAGCTACATGGATCAGGGGTGTGTCGGTTACGGGGAGAACTTGTGCGGACTGCCGGTGGACGATCCGATGCAGCAACGGGTCTACGAGGCGTGCGACCGGCTGAAAATTGCCATTGTTATGCATTTCGATTCCTGGATAAATCGGGACAAACCCGGCCTCACAGGGTTTGAACGCATGCTGAAGACGTACAGGAACGTGAAATTCATCGGTCACTCACCCCATTTCTGGCGTGAGATTTCAGGGAACGTGGATGCAGGGGCGGGCTATCCCGATGGAAGGGTGGCCCCCGGAGGCCGGGTTGAGACGCTGTTTCGCAAGTACAGGAATCTGTACGCGGACCTGTCCGCGGGTTCAGGGTACGGGGCCATTACGCGGGATCCGGAATTCGGTGTGAAGTTCCTGAAGCGATGGAAACATCGGTTGATGTTCGCTACCGACTATCTAAGCACGGGGCAGGAAACGCCAATTGTCGACTACATCAGGAATGCGCCGCTGTCGAAAGATGCGTTCGAACGAATTACACGGATAAATGCCGAGAAGGTCTTCCGGATCTGATGGGTCTGCGATACATTGTGCGCGCAATGCATTCGCCGGGTTGATGCAAATCCGTTGCGGACCCCCGGTCGGGTGTCGTGTCTGAACCGAAAACACACGTTCTTCTATAGATAAAACCGTTGGCATACCGCATCGCGACCTTCCTGAATGGACCCGTCGGTGCTGGCGCAGGAGTAGACGATGATAGATACCCATTTGCATCTCGGACAACTCGTCAGGGAGGATCCGGGCTTGACCCCGGCCAGACTGTTGCGCTGGATGGACCGTCACGGGATCGAAAAGGGGATCGTGATGGCAGTGGAAGTGCCCGAGGAGCTTGACTTCTACATGACGACGAAGGAGTTGCTGAAGCTCACCCGACCGCACCGGGATCGTTTGTTGCCGCTGTGTGCCGTGGATCCAAGGCATCGATACCCCGGTAAATTCGATCCGTACCCGATCATCGAGCATTATATGGACCGGGGCTGCGTGGGATATGGGGAGAATCTGTGCGGCCTCCCGGTGGACGATCCGATGCAGCAGCGCGTGTACGAGGCGTGCGACCGGCTGGCGTTGGCAGTCGTTATGCATATCGACCATTGGATCAACAGGGACGACACCGGATTGCCCGGTTTTGAGCGGATGGTGAAGACGTACGGGAATGTAAAATGGGTGGGACACGCGCAATATTTCTGGCGGGAGATCTCCGGGGAGATCAGGCCGGGCGTGCGCTATCCGCGGGGACCGGTGGCGCCTGGCGGACGTCTGGAAGCGCTGTTTCGAAAGTATCCAAACCTGTACGCGGACCTCTCAGCACAGTCGGGTTATAACGCCATTACGCGGGATCCGGTATTTGGGCTGAAGTTCCTGAAGCGTTGGAAGCATCGGTTGATGTTCGCTACAGACACCATCCACACGCGGCCAATGCCTGCCTGTTCGATCGTCGGCACCCCGCCCCTGCTGGATTATATCCGGGAAGCCGATCTGTCCAAAGATTCCCGCGAGCGCATCACGTCGAAAAATGCGGAAGCGGTGTTCCAGTTATCGTAATTCGACCCTGAGACCGATGGGTTGGGATCCTCAGGCCTCCGTACGCGCCGGCTCCGGCGGGGGGTATCCGATCCCGTAGCCCGAGTCCGCTTGTCACTGCCCCAACGCGCCGGCTTGTGGACAATATTGACTTCAAGGCGACGTATGCCAACGCAATGACCACGACATTCCTGAACCGCGGATATATACCCATCGTGGGTGAAAGCGACAGGGAGGCAATCGAGATCGCTCTTGGCGTGTCGGGGAGAGACCGGACGCAGGACGCGAGGGTGATGCGGATACGTTCGACGCTGCAACTGGAGCATCTCTGGGCATCAGAGTCATTGCTCGAAGAGCTTTCGGCGTTGCCGGACGTGGAGATTTCGGGTGAAGCGGTAGAGATGCACTTCGACGGGGAAGGAAGGCTGTCCGCGTCAGGATCGCGATCGGGGAACTGATCGGCGGTGGCTGATTAAAATTATGCGTGTTGATGTTCCCTCACCAGAGTGAGGGCGTCGGACCAGGGGGAGCCGGGCTCACAGCACCCCCTTTTTCTTTAGCAGGTTTCGAACCCGGGAGCGGTCTTTTGCGGTGAGCGAATTGCCGGACGGAGCACCGGAAGATTGCGCCTGTGGCGTGTCCCTCAGGGGCCCGCCGGCAAGACCCATCATTTCCAGCCCGGCTTTGAGCATGGGCGTGCCGAGTTCTCCGCGTAACGAAGCCAGCGGCTCGAAATAGTCGCGCAGTTCCATCGCTGTCTTCCAGCGACGCCGAATGCCGGCGTTGTGCATGCTGATGGACATCGGCAGGGTGAGGTTGGCCATCCCCGAAGTGAACCCCCTGGCGCCCGCGAGATAGTAATAGGGCGCCATGTTCTCGCCGCCCCCGGTGATGATGGGTACGCCCTTTCCCACGGCCAGGCAGCCGGTACGCACCCAGTCGACGGCATTGCTCTCCTCCTTGATGGCGACGACCTTTTCGAGCATTGAAAATCGCTTCACAAGATCTATCGAGAGGAGTTGCCGGGGCGCGCGGAAGGGAATGATGCCGATATCCACGGCTGTTGCGATTGCCCGATGATGTCGCCAGATTGCCCCTTCCCCACGTGTGACGACCGGGTCGTGCGGCATGACAAGCAGGGCGTCGCAGCCGACGTTCTGGGCGTTTTTCGCCATCTTCACGGCTGTTTTTGTGCTCCAGCCGATCCCGCATACAATTTTGCATTTTCCCTGAGCACCTGCGACCGCGGCGGCAGCGAGGTCTCTGACTTCGGATGGCGACAGGGCGTAGAATTCACCCGATCCGCCGCAGATAACGAGGGTTTTCCGGCCCTTGATCCCGGCAAAATAACGCGCGTTCGTTTCCATGCCCACCGTGTCGATCCGATGTCTGCCCTGTCGATTCAGGACGGTTTTCATGGGTGTCATCACGAAGACGTAAACTCCACGCGCGTTCATCGATTCCCGAAGTGTGCGGCGGTCGCTCATGTTTGACGTTCTTCGTGGGTGGAATGCCACGGTCGCGGGATAGATGTCGATTCCCGGTACCGCCTCGGCGTTAGATGTCGCACGTACTGATTGGCGGAATCAACGCCGGTCGGCCGTACTCACGGCGCCCGGTTTATGGGGGTCGAATGCCACAGCGATGTTCTGCATGCCGGCTGCCACGAGACCGCCGTCCGAGCCGAGCGCAATAAAGGTGAACCCGTCCCGTACCGTGGATTCGAGATGGTCGGGATCCAGCAACAGGATTCCCGCGGCTTTGCCCGCTCTCCTGGCGGCTTCGGAGACCCTCGCTCTGGCGTCCAGAAATCTGGGATGGTTGAATTGCTGCGGTATGCCCAAGTTGACGCTGAGGTCGAGGGGGCCAATGAACAAGACGTCCACGCCGTCCACGGACGCAATTTCGTCAATGCAGGTTACCGCTTCCGGAGTTTCGATTTGTACGACGGTGAGAAGGAGTTCGTGGGACCTTTCGAAATATTCATCGAAGTCCCGGCCGAAGTCGCTCCCCCGGTTCAACTTGGCAACGCCCCGAAACCCCCGGGGAGGATATCGGGTCGAGGCCACCGCCTGTTCGGCTTCGGACGCCGTGCTTACATACGGAACCATAACACCGGATGCGCCCATGTCAAGCACGCGTTTGAAGCGGGGGGGTTCGTTGGCCGCAATGCGGACAATGGGTACGGCGGGGGTACCGGAGACGATCTGAAGCTGGACTCGCAGGGTTTCGAGATCTGATGACCCGTGTTCAATGTCAATTAGAACCCAATCCAGGCCGCTCTTGCCGGCGATCTCGGCGGTCATGGTGGAACCCAGGTTCAAAAACGTGCCCGCAACGACTTCGCGGTCCAGGGCCCGGCGACGGATGCTATTGACCATGGCGAAACCTTTCCGAATTGCGGTATGGACGGGCGGGTACGGGCGAATTCCGGTCGACCGGCTCGGAAATCGACCAGGCGAGGCGGTTAACCGTCCCTGAATTGATATCCGGATCCGAGGAAGAGGCTTTCGTCGAAAATCCGGAGTTATCCGTCGTCGTCGCAGTCGGGGCGTTGCGGGTCCTCGATGACGACGCCGTTCCGGAGGTATTCGAGTGCCTTTGTATAACTTCTGTTCTGAAGAAAATGTTTCAGGTGCGGGGATGTGACGGGGGCGAGTCTCCGTTGGAGTGTGGACAAATTAAGCAGGTGGTCGGAGATCGGTTCCTTTTTTCCGATGGCATCCATCAAGTTTTCAAGGGCGTTTCGCAGCGTTGCGGCCTGTACCGACGTCACGACAGCCTCCTTTTCGGTCTCGGTTTCGGACAGTGTAGCGTGGTCCTTCCCGTCCACGGCGTCGCCGGACGCGGGGCGGCGCTGCGCGTAGCGACGCCCCGCCTATTTCAAATACGCCCCGGGCATGCGTTCGACTTCGGCGACAAGGGTATCGACGTACGTCCTTATGGAAAAGAGTCGGCCCTCGGCATCGCCCACCGGTCCCCGATTGAGCTTGCCGTTCTCTTCCCAGAACGCGCCCAGCACCGTCCGGTTGATCCATGCGTATTTGGCGCCAGGATCGCTTTCGAGGCGTCGGTGCCAGCAGATGACTTCAACAAGGTGAATATACGTTGAAGAGTCGTAGGTGACGCCCAGCATGACGAGTTTGCCGTCCGACTCGTACGCCTTAACCATCGGTGAGTTGTCTCCGAAGGTTGTTCCCCACGGATCGAGGTCCCAGGGCGAAGAACGCCCCTTTTTGTCGCGATGGCCGCCGACAAACACCCGGGCGTTTCTGCCGCGGGCCGCGACGGAATGGGAATAGTGGTCGGAGCGATACGTGTCAGGTATGGCGCGGAAAAATTCGGTGAGCCAACCCACTGTTGAGGGGGTCGTTTCCGGGTCCCACGTCTGGGCGCGCAAACGGGTATGCTCCAGGAGATTGAACGAGGGCATCAGGATGAGGCCGTCCGGATTCGTCGCATTCTCCAGGGCCCGGACAACCGCGGACGCACCGCCTTCGACCTGTCCGAGGCTTTTGAACGAAGAGTGTATGAAGAGCGTATCGCCCGACTCGATACCGAGGTTTCTCAGGTCCCGGCTCAGTGAATCGACCGTGTGTGACCGCAGCACGAGATCTTTCCCTGCGGATGTCAATTCGCCGATTGTTCCCATAATGTATACAAAATTCTCCCATGACACGCCGTTCAGGGAGAATTTCGGGATCGAGAAACGGTTCAGGCACGCGTTTCCGCCGGGAACACGGCGGTCTGGACAATTCTGTCGTGCAGCGCCTGTCTGGCGGCGCCCAGGGCGAGGAAGCATCCGATAGCGACGATGATCCATCCCACCACCCCGACCCACGCCAGCAGGTGACTCCCGGTAAGCGCGACGAGAAACGCGGCAACGACGTTGATCTGCTTGATAACCATGCGCAGAATAAGTGTTCCTGTGGCAGCCGTTGTGCCGCCCGCATCCCCGATTCGGATCTTGAGAATCATCTTGCCCGGCGAGGCGCCGGTCATTCCCTCGATCAACCAGTACAGGAGTTGAACAAGGGATACAGCCAGACCCACGCCGGCCACCATTTGTGCCAGATTGGATAGATCGTGTAATCCGGAACCGCGCTCAGATGGCGGCTCACCGGTGACGGATCCGACAATCCATACCAGGATGGAGACAATAATGAGGTCGATCATCAGTGCCCCGAGGCGTTTGCCGAATCCGATTCTACCGGCTGTGGCGTCAACCGGGCGGATCTCTACGGGTTGGTCGTCTGCCATGTCGTTTCCTTTCCTTCTCTGCAGCGAATGGCGGATCGCGGTTGTCGCAGAAGCTAAGGTCAAGCAAGCGCATTGTCAACAAGAAAGTAAACGAACCCGGGTCAATTGGCCAATGGCTTCGGTGGGACGCCAGGATGGAAAAATCCGGTTGTTCACCGCAAATTCCGGATGCAACTCCCGCGAGATTACGTGACGGTCACCCGTGGATCTCTCGGCGTTCGGAACACCCCGGCGATGGCGTTTCGTCTCGCAGAAGACGTCTGAGAAAGGTGGGAAGGACAAAAGCCGCTTTGTGAATCTCGTCGTTGTAGTATTGCAAGCCGTGTGCTTGCGAGAATTGGCGGGCATTCAGCATGTCGAGGGCGTCCAGCGGGTCCACGCACCCCTTTGCGGCATAGGAGAAGCTGAGCAACCCGGTTGTATAGGTGGGGATGTAGGCGAGGTAGCAGTGGACGTATTCGGTGCCGAATACCGCCTCCTGGCGTTTGTATATTGTCGCGAACGTCTCGCTGTTGAGGGCGGGAGGTTCGGTCTGGGCGACCATGACGCCAACGGGCCGAAGGCTTTCGTGGACGCGCCGGTAGAATCGTTCGGAAAAGAGATGCCGGGACCCGCCGGAGGGATTCGCGACATCCACAATAACCAGGTCGAAGGATTCGACGGGGCAGGTTTGGATGTAGGCGAAGCCATCGGCAATATGAAGCGAGAGCCTGGGATCGTCGAAAGCCCGAGCGAGGGCGGGGAAGTGCTGCCTGCAGGCTTCGACAACTGTGGCGTCGAGTTCAACCACGACAACCTGCTCGATCCGATCGTAACGCATCAGTTCCCGAACAGCCCCTCCGTCGCCGCCCCCGATGACCAGGGCCCGCCTCGCATCGGGGTGGGTTTGCATGGGTACATGGACGATCATTTCGTGGTAGATGTGTTCGTCGTGTTCCGTGCACGTAACGGCCCCGTCGATCACCAGCATTTTACCGTACCCGTAGGTGTCGAGGACTTCGATCTTCTGATGAGGCGACTGTTGCTGAAAAAGCGCGCCGGCGTGCCTGAGCGATAGGGCGATGTGTTCTTCTCTTCTGGTAAACCACAGATTACGGATGTGCTCCGGAGGCGCTTCGGAGGCCGCCTGTGTCGAAAACGTGCCGGTCTGGGCCGGGGCGTTGAGTTGTCCGCGGTCAATTTCACGGGTTGTTCCGTGGGTGGCCTTCAGGTCCGACTTCAGCGTTTCGTATGCCGTCCACGGGTTGATCGTGTCGCCGCAGGTGAACAGGTCGACGGCCGAGAATCCATGCTCGGGCCAGGTGTGGATGGACAGGTGGCTTTCGTGGATGACAACAACGCCAGAGACGCCGTAGGGTGAGAAACGGTGGAAGGAGGAGTTGATAATTGTGGCGTTCGCCGCGCGAGCCGCGCGGACCATGCACGCCTCGATGCGGATGACGTCGTCCAGTACGGATGCGGGAGACCCGTAGAGTTCCACCAGAATGTGTCGCCCCAGAGGCACAGTTCAGGGTTCCCGTTGCACGTGCGTGTACCTGTTCGCCGAGCCCTGGGGAGTGGCGGACGCCTGGGACGTGAGGACGAAGCGTATACGCATCAGACGTTCTCCTCAGTTGGCTGCAGAGCGGACGCCTGTCCCTGCTCGATCAGTTCACTGCCCTCGGTGCCGTATTGACGCTTGCTTTCTTCCGGAATGGTACGCCAGATGAGAAACTGTTTTCGGACCTGGTTCACAAAGCGCTGGTTGCATCGTTTCCACGAGGAGACGTCGCCCGAAAGCCGGTCAATCGTAATTTCGAGGGCGTGGATGTCGAAGTTTCCCGTGGGCATGGACGCCAGGCGGATGGTCTGGCTGACGCCGAGATCGAAAGGCGCCAGCCATATGGTCGTTTCTATCCGATATCCCCTACCGCTTTCTGCGTCATGCGTGGATAGGTCGGCGCCGTGGGTGAAGAAATTACCCATCGAACTTTCCGTATGGAAGTCGAAATATCTGGTGAGAAAGGTGAACAGACCCAGGACCTCGTTGCCCGATATGGTGAACGGGAATTCAAAATGCCAGCGGTCCGCATCCGGTTCGGGGAGTTTCCAGCGCCGTGTGATGTCCGGAACGGCCAACTGGGAAGCCCGCCGGGCGGGGTAGACGGTGGACAGGATCACCACAAGCATAACAAGTGTGGAGGAGGCCATGGCCGACACGGAGGAGTAATTCACCGTGATGCCCTGTAGAAGCCCTTGCCAGAGAAGGACTTTGGACACGCCCTGCGCAAGTAGATAACCGGATACCGCGCCGAGTACCGCGTATACGCAGGACTCGGCCAGGAACAGAAAGGCGATGTGTACGGGCGCCAGACCGACCGACGAATAGATGCCGATTTCACGGAACCGCTCGTACACGGACCCCATCATGGTGTTCAACACGATCAGGGCGGCAATGGCGATGGGAATGAAGAGGTTGCTCAGGCCTTGCGGCGACGCGTGCCCGAACGAGGAGTAGACGGAAACGGAAATGCGCCCGATCTTTCCCTCGGGCGAGACTTCGGGTATCCCCGCGAAGAGGACGACGGAAAGCCGGGAGATAAAGTCTACCACTCGTTGTTCGACCACCGTCGGATCCCGAAACCGGATGGCAATCGCCTGAAGCGGGCTGCTGACCTCCCTGAGGGTCTGGTAAGGGACCACCATGACGTTTGCCGGGTCGAGGTGTTCGAATTCCATGATTTCGACGTCGGTTTGTTCAAGGCCCGCCTTTTCGCGTTTTTCCTGTTGGGCCATCTGCATGAAGACGTTCTCGTCGGTCAGGACAAAATCGGCGGGCGTGAGGGGCTCGCCGTCGAGGTCGTCGAGATCTTTCATGCGCTCTGCGTTGATCAGTCCGACGACCGTGAAATGCTCCCCAAAGAGGCGTACCTGAGTGTGCCCGACATCGGATTCGCTGATCTTCAGGAGTTTCGCCATGGCCTCAGGCAACACGGCGACGTTTCGTTCGCCCGGCCGAAACCACCGACCCGCGGACAGACAGCTTTGAATCC
Organism: Candidatus Latescibacterota bacterium; assembly: GCA_965237675.1. GTDB lineage: Bacteria > Latescibacterota > UBA2968 > UBA2968 > JAAXHE01. The sequence continues at coordinate 4,308,588 of OZ250150.1, read as the reverse complement.
CGATGACTTCGGTCTCCTCCGAGGTCAGACCGACTATGCCCAGCGCGTTGGCGGATGCGCTGTCCGATACGACCTGGATCGCCTTCTTTTCCTTGGAGGCGTACCAGCTCCGTGCCGCCACGACGGCTTCCCTTCCGAAGTTGGCGTGAGCGTAGTCCAGAACGGATTCCTCCAGCGGCGCCCAGTACTTGCTGCGGATGAGCATTCCCGGATACTGACCCAGGTTGTTTCGTTTGATCTGATGATAGCTGAGTTGGGATTTGATCGATGTGAACGACAACACGGTGAAGGTGAGCAGGACGAGCGTGGAAAAGGTGAGCAGCGTTCTGAGTTTGCGCTTTTTCATATTGGCGATACCCAGATGAAAAGCCGCCAGCGAGGCGGAAATCCGGCCCACGTCCACGTCGTGGATAATGGCGGCCTCCGTACGCAGGTTGCGCATCTGACTGTTGAAGCGGGAGAAAACCAGGCTGATGACGAAGGTGGCCAGGCACAGGAGCACAAAGGCGAGGAGGATGACGAAAGGATTGGAAAGGTCGAACGCGGGATGGACGACCCACAGAAAGATCCAGATGACCAGGAAGATACCGGCGGAGCCGGCAATCTGCCATCGGATATCCACCGCCGTAAAAATGAGTCGTTCGCCGAAAAACGCACACGGAAGAACCAGCGCCATAAAGAAGATAATACCACGGATCACGTCGTTCTGTGTTCCCTTCACATCCGGATACGCGCGTGACTCAAGGCCAAGCGCGGCTCGGGAATGTCTCACGAAATCATCCCACCGCAATTGTTGCCGGGCCGCGTCCGCCTGATCCAGATGCTCCCTTGCCCGATCGTGCAAGTCAGTAAGACGGTCATTTTCGATGCCGTATTCGTGAAGTTCACGCATCCTGGCGTGGTCCAGGATCCACATGTCTTTTGCGGCCTGGTACGCCGTGTGTGTGATTGCACCGTGTGTGGAGGCCACAAACCCGCTTTTGCGTGCGGCTTCAACGCTTGTCGTATCGGTTGCATTCAGCAGCAGGTAGCGGATGCCGATACCTCTGCTCTGCATGGTGAGTTTGAGTTTGACGCCCGGGCGGGTGAAGACCACGCCGACCGGCTCGTTGGGGCCGTAACCCAGCGTATAGCCATATTCCTGCGGGGCGGTGTTCCCGTCGCCGTAAATGGTGAGATTCGTGAGTTTGGTGAGGTAACGTGGATCCACGGTTTCGTAGAAGTCTGTTGAAACACAGGGAAACATGATGCGTGTGGCGCGGGTAACCCACCAGTCCATTCCGAATTCGGGTTTGTAGATCCGGGCGGCCTGCCCCCGATCCGACGCGTAGGTGATTTCGCCGCTCTCCGGGTCCAGGTGATACGCATCCAGGCCGACCCAGCGCACTGCGAGACCGGGAATGTAGAACTCGCCGTTTTCGTCGGCCTGATCGTAGAATATCGCGCGCACGCCCTTGACGGACTTTTCGTGGGACATCCGCAATACCGCCACGGCGCCCTTACGTGGCCGGTCCGGGGTGATGCTGCGCCGGGGGTAGGTGAGGAGACGCCCCCTCAGGGCGCGCATGCGATCCTTCATCTTGACGCGATAATCCGGCAGGAATGTCGGCTCGTCGAGGGCTCTGCTGAGTACCGCGGTAAGGAGGCGGATCTGATTCGTCAGGTTGGTCAGATTGAGTTGCTCCACGGTGTCAAAGGGTGTATCCACTCTAAAGCGCGCATCGTTGATCGTCACGAAAGCGAGTGTCGGCATGCCCGCGGTAAGCACGACCTGCGAATCGGTCTTTATATTTCCGCCGGGAATGAACATGCTCCAACTCATACCCGACGGTGGGTTGATACCGTCAACGAGCGACCGCTTTGCGTCCATGCCGAATGCCGGCGCCAGGTCCGCGCCGAGGGAGGTGAAGCGTTTCCCGAGAGGTGTAAAAAAACGCTGATAGTAAAACGCGGTGGAACCGTTCCAAACGGCCATCTGGTCGGATTGCGAGGAGAGGTCCAGGGAGATCCAGAGCCGGATGTCGATCGGGTCGGTCATCAGGGCGACGAAGTGTTCCTCTTTTCGGGCATGCCTCCGAAGAAAGTCGCAGACGCCACGGAAACCGAGATGGTGCGCCGACGTGGCCAGAAAAAGGATGGTGTGGGCGGGCGGATGTGCCTTGAAGTATTCGGCCATTTCAAGCAGGGCGACGATGCCGGATGCCTGCTCGGCGCCGGGGGCCAGCGCGGGGACCGCGGACATGGCGTCGTAATAGGCGTCGATGAGTACCACGCGTTCCCGAAGCTGGGGATCCGTGCCCGTAATCCAACCGATGATGTTTTGTGTGGGGTGCGTTTCCCAGTCCATTCGCGCCGTCAATTCCACTTCCATCCGCTCGCCGTCGGCCAGGCGGCGCCGAAGCCGTTCCCCTTCGGACTTACCGATCCAGAAGCGAGGCGCGTTGAGCGGAACCTGAAAAAATTTCTGCTCTGCTTCCGCCGTTGTGGTCGAGTCCGGAGCGATAAAGACAATGGCCCTGGCACCCAGCATGGGCGCATTCATCCAGCGATTCCATGAGTTGAAGTCCATCAGTACGACGCTGCCGCCGGGCTCCTTTCCGTTGAAATCCACGAATTCGCCGGCGCCGGCGTCGATAAGCGGGGCTCGCAGTCCGGCCCCTGGCAGCGTAGACGTGCGGACCAGGTTGGGCCAGACCGCATGTATGGGTATGATCCCGGGTTCACCCACGATTCGGAGGCCGCCGCCCTTGTCTACCGGCGACGTGACGTCGTAGGTTTCCACGGAGACGTTTTCCAGTCCCACGTGCTTGAACTCGTCTTGAATGTAAAGAGATGCGGCCCGATGGCCCGGATAGCCCACCACCCGCGAGCCCGAAGCGCTGAGTCGGCGCAATCGCGATTCGATATCGGCCGGCGAAATACGGTCCCGGATGGTGTCTGCCAATTCCTGTTGGCCCGTGGACACTCTGGTGGGCGGCAGTTCGGGATAACGGATGTTGAACCAATCAAACAGGCGGTCGGTGAGCGCCTGCGGGGAAACGAGGGTCAACGTGAGAAAGGCAATGAGGATGAACAGACCGATGGCGATATTCTTGTGTGCCACATGGACCTCGACATTGGGAATCGGTTTGCGTCGATCTCGTTGTTGGGACGTCTCGGAATTTCAGTCCGCAGCTAATACCATTTATGTACCACGTGCCCGTCCGGTTGGAACCAGATGGCGTCCATGACAACGCCGGCGGCGACGGACAGAATGTAACCGACCAGCATGCCGATGAAAAAAGGTCTCGATTTCCGGTAAAACGCGGCGCCCGCAAGCTTGATCATGGTCAGTTTGACCAGCCAGGCGACAAAAATGGTCACGCTGGTGAGGCGAGACAGTGCCGTGCCGGACAGGGCGAACCCGATGGGATGCAATGGCCACCATACAAAGCGATAGCGCATCAGATTCAAGAATGCCATGAAGGCGGCGCCGGAAAGGAAGAACCAGTAGTTGACCGGTTCAATGGGGCTATTCACGGCCTTTATGGCATTGGCAATACCCGCTACCTGTCCGATCCCCGCACGGATGATCAGCCAGTTGGGTTGAACATTATACCCGCCGATGGTATAACCGAGCCAGACGGTGTAAAGCGTGGAGGTGACCATTCCAACCACAAATGCCGCACAGATGGCCCCGAACAGCCGCCGTTTGCCGGCCGGCAAGAATTCAGCCAGACGATTGATATGGGCCATCGTGCCCATGGTGAGGCCCCGATAGTGGTTGACCGCCCGGGAGGAAAGTCCGAGTGCCATTTTGGTGGGCGCGGTGAACGTGTGGGAGCCACCTAGAAACCGGCTGACCAGACCCCACGCCGACGTGGGTGGGTTCAGGTAGATGATGCCGGAGTCCGCGAGTATTTTTGCAACGGTGGCATAGACGACGAGCATACACAGGATAAGCAGGACGATCACCTTGCCCTGCATGCCGATCCAACCCAGCCAGAGCGCCATGTAAAGACAACCGACGACGAGCCCCAGCACGGCATGCCGGTACGAAAGAAGCTCGTTGCTGTCGTCCGGAGTCGATCGATCCGGGTTGAGTGCTTTCAGAACGACGTCGCGCAGGTGATGTCTCGCGATCCAGATCGCCCAGAGGGCAAAGGCCGTAAACCCCCCGGCCGTTTGCCAGATGTAACGGCCTCGACCGTAATAGGGCGAGATTGCCGATACGCCCAACCCGCTGAGAATTCCGCCCTCGAGAATGAACAAAACGTCGAAAAACCAGAGGCTGAAGAGGATCTCGAGGCTGGCAAAGTACGAAAAGCAGATGACGACCGTACTCAGAAAGAAAAAGGCCGGCGGGAAATCCCGCGAGAAAAAGGTCCATCGGGCGGAAGCCGTGGGAAAACGGGGGAACTGGGGATAGAACCAGGCAATCATGTTCCAGCCGAATACGAACGTGGTGAGCATGAATCCGGCCCAGAACGCCTTACCCTTCATAAATTCTGGGAACCAGCGTTTTCCCGTACCGGCCTGCGTGGTGAACTCTATGATCGGTTCCATTGCGGGGAAAACGAGGCGTTCGTACTCGGACCACTGTTTGCGAAAGATGACCGACAGGCAGGCCGCGGCCAGCGCGACGGCACAGAGAAAACTGAACCACCAGAAGAGAGGCAGGGCCCAGACACCCCACGGAATGGATGCGCCCTGGGGCAGGCCCTCGTAGAACCACGCCATCGCGTTGCCGTCGTTGTCCGGAATCAGCCATCTCGGGAGATACGGGTGAAGGTATCGGGCCCATTCGTTCTCCTGGGTGGCGAAATAGTGCGGCGCGACCACAACCCCCACGAGGTATCCGCTGATCCCGTAGGTGGGCCCCAGAGAACTGATGAAGCCCATGCAGAATATCGTGATCCATTCCGACGAGGAGAAGACAAACCGCCGGCCGAACTTGTAGGCCAGCATCGAGCAGAGGATAATGGAGACCAGGCTGAGGATCAGGTTGCCCATGGGCATATGGCTGTACGCCATAAACGACGCATGGAGGATGTAGCGTACCGTGTCGCCCAGAATGCCGATGGCCACGGACAAGAAAAGGCCGTAGACGATGGCCCTGAAGGTCACGCCGCGATTTTGTTTTGTGTCCGAATCGGAGGGCGTGTCATTTTCAGAACCCGTCGATTTCGCCGATCGTGTTGGCATATGCCGCCGAATTTCCATAACGAGGTTGAAAATGCCCGATATCCAGTGTGCGGAACACGGGCGCCAATCTGCCAGATGAAAATCCCGGAACCGGAAAGGTCAGAAGCGGTCGGTTCCCATCACTTCCCGGGGCGCGGTGACCAGAGGGTTCAGCGCGGTCGCCCTCTGCAGGCACTCGGCGGCCAGGCTGTCTCGACCCGCCAGACTGTAGTAGTGAGACAGGGTCTGGTAGCGTTCCGCCGTCGGGTTCTCCGCCGCGCTCCGTTCCAGAAAGCGAATGCGTCCGGCCAGCCTTCTCTGGCGGTCGAAGACATCCAGGTGCCGTCTGGCTTCCTCCTCCTGCCCGAGAGCGACCAGAGTCTGCGCCAGCAGGTATCGCGTGCGTGGATGATAGGGATCCAGTACGACCGCGTGTCGGAGGTGGGCTATGCCCTGGTGCGCCCGTTTCCTCTGGAGTTCGTTGCGAGCGATATCGCAGAGCAAATCGATATCGTCCGGACTTTCCAGCAGGGCCTGCCGGAAGTAGGTCGAGGTCGAGTCGAGTTCGCCGCGGCTGAAGTGAAGGCGCCCCATGCCGGCATGATATCCGCCCCGCGCCCCGCTCAGGGACCTGGCGCGCCGGTAATGGTGTTCGGCTTTATCGAGGTTTCCCATCACGGCGTAGAGTTCGGCCAATTCGAGGGAGACCCCCGGGTTGGCCGGCATCTCCTCTGCGGCTTTCAAAAAGGCAGCTTCGGCTTCCTCGTCCGCCCGGGCATTTCGAAGGGCGCGCGCGTAATCCATCCACTCGCGGGGACCCGACACGAGGAGCGAAACCGCCTTCAGGGTATCCGCCGCTTCGCCAAATCGTCGGCGTCTGGTCAGCAGGCCCGCCAGACCCACACGCGCACGGACGGATTCAGGGTGAAGGGCGATGGCGCCACGGTAGGACGCCATCGCATCCTCGACGTCCCCGTGTCTCACCGCGGTTTCCGCGCTCGTGCACAGGTCGGCAGCTCGCTGTTCGGGCGTCCCGGATGCGGGCCGGAAACAGACGACAGCAAGCGCCAGCAGCAGGAACGCTGCGAGCGGCTTATAGTTTCGTGCCACAGTATCGGCAGTAATTCGCATCGGCTTCCCGTGTCTCGGCGTTGCATCCTGAGCAGGACCGGGTCGCATCCCTGTTTTTCATGGACTGCGAGATTTCGATCGAAAGGATGCCCGAGGGCACAGCGATAATGCTGTAACCCAGAATCATAACGACGGCCGCGAGGGTCTGGCCGGGCACGGTTTTGGGAGAGATATCGCCGTACCCCACCGTGGTGAGGGTCACAATTGCCCAGTAGATACTTCGTGGGATGCTGGTAAATCCGGTCTCGGGGTCTTCGATTACATACATCAGCGAACCGAGGATGACGACCGCCGTCATCACGGCGACCAGAAAGACCGTTATCTTGCGGCCGCTTGTCCGGACCGCGTCTACGAGCATCCGGGCGGCGTCCAGATGTTGCACCAGTTTGAGTACGCGAAATACGCGTAGTACCCGGAGGATACGGATGACCACGAGGTATTGGCTGCCCGGCAGGAGCAGACTGATGTAGGTGGGAATGATGGCAAGCAGGTCCACGATGCCGAAGAAGGAAGACGCATAACGTAGGGGGCGGCCGACACAGATCAGCCGCATGAGGTATTCGAGGGTGAAGATGAGCGTGAAAAACCATTCGAGGCCGTACAGCAGATGGCCATGGGTCTCCCGCACAGGGGCGATGCTGTCCAGCATCACGTTCAGTACACTCAGAATAATGCTGGCAATAAGCAGGACGTCGAACCAATTGCCCGCGGGAGTGTCTGATTCAAATATGATATTTCGAAGACGCCGACGCCATCCTGAAACCGGATGAGCGTCTCTTTGTCCGTATGCCATATGCAATTGACGATGTGGCTGCCACTGAATGCCGCCACGTTCTCATGTCTCACGCCGGAGCTGAAACGTCAACCACAGGCACGCACGTCCGGTATCCGGCTTGCGGGCGACCGTGGCCGCAGCCAGCAGGCTCACTCAGGAGGTCGCGCTCTGTCAGTAGCGAGTATCCACAAGCCATGCTTCTTTGGGATGGGTTTCCCAGCGTTTTCTCAGGGCTGTCTCGTTGGGGCAGAACTGTCCGCCGTAAGCGATACCGCCGTGCGAGATGTTAACGCTCACGGCGACGCTGTCACCCGCAGGCACCCAATGGGAGGTGAGTATCTGATTCCAAAGCAGATCGCCTTTTTCCATTTTGTATGAAAGAACGTCGTCCGCGTCGTGGTCAGGCGGGCCGTCCGGCCTCCTGAGGGTTTCGCGGTTGTTGACGGCGACGTCGAGGGGTGCATATTTGTAGGGATCCCTGAATGCGTTGAAGTATTTTATACCCCAGATCTGCCATGCCACAACATGCGACGTATCCATGTGGTAGGAGGAGTGGCAATTCTTCCCGGAAATAAAAATGATGGGATAACAGCGTTGCCAGGTAAAACCGTTCGACGCCAGAAAGGTGCGCCACGGAATCATGACTTTTTTCTGAAAATCCTGCAGAAATTGACCCGTTCCGTAGAAATTCTGCAAATGGAAGTGGGACAGCGTGAAGGGGCGATCGATAACGTCCGCGACGGGAAGCGATTTGAATTCCGCAACCCTCTCTTTTTCTTCATCTTCCGGGAGGTCGCCGGGAATGTTGATCCGTGCCTGGCTGTCCTTTCGAAGGATGTCCACGACCTCTTCCGCGCATGGGAACGCCATGTCGAAACGGAAGTACTCCGGGTCGAAGAGAAAGTTCTGAAGGCCGTTCCAGCGTTCCTTGAGTTCGTCTTCGTTACGGACAATGATCTGCATGGTTCCTCCGTCGTTTCGGGCGCGGGACTCAGTTGGCGCAGGCCTCGCAGACGAGACTGAAGCGCATCCGGCCGTCGTCCGGGATTTCGGTTTCGAAGTCGGTTGTTACGGATATGTCATTTCTACCGCAGAAGTCGCACTTGCCACGTTGTGGGTACGCCGATTGCGCCTTCACCCTGAGCGCGAGGTCCGTATCACCCCGGCGGGCGCGGAGATAATTGACGGCCTGGTGTCGGATTCCCCGGTCGGAATCCGCTTCCGCGGCGCGTTCGAAAATGTCGTCCAGAGCAGGGTCGTCCGGGCGGCCGCCGTCCTCAAGGGTGTGCCACGCGGCTTTGCGCACGCCCTGGTCAGGATCTTCGAGCATGCGGTAGAGCGCGCGCCAGGCTTCCTCCACGCGTCGGCGGAGGTGACACGGGCACAGGAAATTGGCGGCGGTTTTGCGATCTTCCGGGTCGCGGCTGCGGGAGAGTTCTAAAAGTCTCGTGATGTTCTCGCCATTGATGCGCGCTTCCCCGATTCTGAATGCTCTTTTCTGATATTTGTTGAGTCCGGTCCTCTTCCGACTCACGATGACTCCAGGGCGAAGTTTCCGGGTCGAATCTCTTCTTTATCGATGCCAGCCGACTGGTGCGCCGAGTGAGGACGATGATCGGCACAGTCGTCTACAATATAACATACGGCAGTGCAATTTCAAAATTCTAGTCGCCCGGTCAACAACGGAGAGATTCATACCGGCAATACCGAAAAACATGTGTTTCAATTCTGAGAGTGCCTCGGCTCCTGCGCCACCCCTCGAAGCGCCGGGAACCGGGCCGCCGGAATCCCATCGACCACTGGCCTGCGGGCAGTCGTCATTACACCTTTAACCGGAGCATGGTACAATGGAAAGAGTTCAGGAGGATGTTCGTTTAGACTTGCTGCTTAAAAGCGGGCACGTCATCGATCCCGTGAATGGTGTGGACGGGGTTCGGGACGTGGGCATTAGAGATGGAAAGATCGCAGCGGTCACGGAGGGGCTGGCGTCGGACGGGGCGGCGCATGTCATCGATGTTGCCGGCCTGCTTGTGACGCCGGGACTGATCGATATCCACGTTCACGCTTACGAAAATCGGCTGAACCCCGCGCCCGGAAAATTTACGGGCAGTCTGAATGCGGATGCGCATTTCTTGAGCGACGGGGTGACGACCTGCGTGGATACCGGGACGGCAGGGCATGACGAGATCTCGCATTTCAGGCAGACCGTGATCGAGAAAAAAGTCTGCCTGATCCTGGCATATGTCAATATCTCGGCGCCCGGGATGGGCAACTCGGAGCAGGATGTATTGGCAATCCCAATCCGAAATCTCAACCTTGCAAACCTCTCAGTTCCAAAAACACGCCGATTGTCTCACTTTGGCAAATAGGCAAAACACAACGTACACGAACGGCGCACCTACTCCGACAACGCTGAGAAGCGACCAAAATAGAATCTGATAAGTTCCACGCCTCGTCACCTCGTAGCCTTCTCTGAAGGCAGACCAAAACTTATCCTTCCAACGATCGAGGATCAACGACTGGATCCCGAACAACCGAAGCTCCTTTGCGAATTCCCTCGAAGTCAGGATCCTTTCGAAGATCCCGACCTGCCTTTGAAGACTTGCTTGCCGCGCCTCTACGTTCCACGCCTTTTGTTCGTAATAGAGCTGAACACAAACAGACGGCACCATTAGGCCGAAAATCACGATCGGAACCCACCACTCGATCGAAGCTGACAGAACCAATACAGGAATCACCATGAACGTTCCGATCAAAAGATTCCCAACTACGGCGGTAAGACTCCCTAGTCTACCAACTCCGCGAAGCGCAAGCTCGAGTTCGTTCAATAGCTCGGGTGTCTCAAAAAGTGCTATATCGTTAAACGTTGCGATCTTATGATATACCCTCTCCTTTATTCTGCCCTCAACAACCCGCCCAAAAATCCCCACTCGGAATCCCTGAATCGTCTCGATGGAGTCCATCAGAAGATTGCATGTAACAAAGGCAATCATCCCCACGATAAGAGCAACTGACAAAGATGCATCAACTGAATAGTCCTTGTGCTCCACGACTTCATCAATGACTATCTTCTGAATGTACAGGATCGCAGCTGGTCCTGACCCGAGGCCTAGCGTTAGGACAACCAGGCGCACTGTCTGACTTGGGGCAGTACGGACAACCATTGCCACGCTGGCACAAACGTTTCGAAACTCTTTTGTCATTTCTCTGATTAGGAAATTCATTCGATGATCAGACATTGTGCCCCCAAACGAGATATTGTCAAATGTTGTGGATGGCGGCGAGCGCGCTCTGGCCGCAGTCTTCCCATGTCGTGTAACGTCTTCGTGCCCCCGAACCGCACAGCGGCGATGCTGTCCAGCATCACGGTCAGTACACTCAGAATGATGCTGGCAATAAGCAGGACGTCGAACCTGTTGCCCGCCGGAGTGTCTGATTCAAATATGATATTTCGAAGACGCCGGCGCCATCCTGAAACCGGATGAGCGTCTCTTTGTCCGTATGCCATATGCAATTGACGATGTGGCTGCCACTGAATGCCGCCACGTTCTCATGTCTCACGCCGGAGCTGAAACGTCAACCACAGGCGCGCACGTCCGGTATCCGGCTTGTGGGCGACCGTGGCCGCAGCCAGCAGGCTCACTCATGAGGTCGCGCTCTGTCAGTAGCGGGTATCCACAAGCCATGCTTCTTTGGGATGGGTTTCCCAGCGTTTTCTCAGGACTGTCTCGTTGGGGCAGAACTGTCCACCGTAAGATATGCCGCCGTGCGAGATGTTAACGCTCACGGCGACGCTGTCACCCGCAGGCACCCAATGGGAGGTGAGTAACTGATTCCAAAGCAGATCGCCTTTTTCCATTTTGTATGAAAGAACGTCGTCCGCGTCGTGGTCAGGCGGGCCGTCCGGCCTCCTGAGGGTTTGGCGGTTGTTGACGGCGACGTCGAGGGGTGCATATTTGTAGGGATCCCTGAATGCGTTGAAGTATTTTATACCCCAGATCTGCCATGCCACAACATGCGACGTATCCATGTTCGACAATACCTCGACCGCGACACGGCCGTTATACAAACCCGGAGCCTGTGCCGCCGGCATGTCCCCCGGCAGCCGGTCTCAGGCACCTGGATTGTAGGGAGTCGTGGATTCACCTCAAACGGGAGGCAGGCGCGATGGAAACAAAACACGAAGACGTCCGGCTGGATCTGCTGCTGAAGGGCGGTCATGTCATCGATCCGGCGAATGATGTGGACGGGGTTCGGGACGTGGGCATTAGAGATGGAAAGATCGCAGCGGTCACGGAGGGGCTGGCGTCGGACGGGGCGGCGCATGTCATCGATGTTGCCGGCCTGCTTGTGACGCCGGGACTGATCGATATCCACGTTCACGCTTACGAAAATCGGCTGAACCCCGCGCCCGGAAAATTTACGGGCAGTCTGAATGCGGATGCGCATTTCTTGAGCGATGGGGTGACGACCTGCGTGGATACCGGGACGGCGGGGTGTGAAGAAATCCTGCACTTCAGGGAGACGGTGATTGAAAAAAAGACCTGCCGGATCCTGGCCTACGTAAATATCTCCGCGCCCGGGATGGGAAATACCGAGCAGGATATCCGTACGTTCGACGTTGGGGGCGCGGCGTCTGCCGCAACGGAACACAGGGATGTGGTGGTGGGCATCAAGACGGCCCACTACTGGCCACGAGAGCCGTTTGACGCGGACCATCCACCATGGGAGTCCGTCGAGCGGGCGGTGGAGGCGGGCGACCTGTGCGGGATGCCGGTGATGGTTGATTTCTGGCCCCGGCCCCCGGAGCGGTCCTACGCCGATCTGATTCTGGAAAAGCTGCGTCCCGGCGACATTCATACGCACGTCTTCGCCCGGCAGTTTCCCGTTATCGACGGGAACGGGCGGGTCCGGGACTACTTGTTCAAAGCCAGGGAAAGAGGTGTCTGGTTCGATCTGGGCCACGGAGCGGCGAGTTTCTGGTTCCGCAATGGTGTGCGAGCCATTGCGGACGGGTTTCCGCCGGACTCGATCAGCACGGACCTGCATACGGGAAACATCCACGGGTCTGTGGTGAGTATGACCGACACGATGACCAAATGCATTTTGATGGGAATGCCCTTGCGGGACGTGATTTTCAGGTCGACCGTGACACCGGCGCAGGCGATTCGCCGGCCGGATCTGGGTACCCTCCGGGTTGGAGCGGAGGCGGACGTCGCCGTGCTCGCCCACCTCAAGGAGGCGTGTTCTTTCCGGGATTGCGGATGGGGACGTATAGACGGGTCCGAGCGCCTTGCGTGTAAGCTGACGCTCCGGAAGGGGGAGGTGGTGTGGGACCGGGACGCCCTGACCGTTGCAGCGTGGCAGGATCTGCCGGAGGACTACTGGGAAACCACGGTCGTGCCCGTGCCCGTTCGCCGGCACTGGCGGTAGATCGATAGCGTCATCGAGTAGACTGGCAACCGGTCTGTCGGCGGGCGGAGGGGAGCACCCCTACCAGTCGGCCACGCTCCCGTCCGACTCGTCGTAAAATTCGCCGCCAAGTTCCTCCCTGTAATCACTCTCTTTCCGGACTTCACGCTCGTCGAGTTCAATGCCGAGGCCGGGTTCGGTGGGTAGCAGGATGTGTCCGTCTTGCACCTGCCAGGGACTCTTCAGAAGACCGTCTCCAAGACTCACGTCGACCTGCTCCTGAATCAGGAAGTTGGGTACGGCGGCGTCCACGTGCAGGCATGACGTGAACGCGACGGGTCCGATGGCGCAATGCGGCATGATGTGGATATAGTAGACTTCGGCCATGTTGGCGATCTTAAGGGTTTCGGTAATGCCTCCGGCGTGAGAAACGTCCGGCTGGATATAGGCCGCAGCCTGTTTTTCGAAGATCCGCCGGAATTCCCATCGGCTCAGCAGCCTTTCACCGGTGGCGATGGGAAAGGGAACGGAGTCGGAAACGTGCTTGAGCGCGTCCACGTTTTCCTGTGGCACGGGTTCTTCCACAAACATCGGGCGCATGCCTTTGAGTTCCTGGCAGATCTCAACCGCCAGTGCCGGTGTCATTTTGCCGTGGAAGTCGAAACAGAGTTCCACATCGGGCCCCACCCATTCCCGCATCAGGTACGCCCGGTGGACGAATTCATCGATGACGGCGGGGGGTTCATGCGCCCGCCACTTGCCCCCGGGCCCGGTCTTGAAGGCCTTATAGCCGCCCTTCTTCCGGAGGTTGTCCAGGCGTTTTCTCGCAGCCGCTTTCCCCTCTTCCGTAAGGCTGTTGATTCCCCAGTGGGCGTAGACTCGAATGCGGTCCCTGACCGGCCCTCCAAGCAACCGGTGCACCGGCACGCCATAGTGTTTGCCGGCGATGTCCCAGAGCGCCTGGTCGATGCCCGCCAACGCGGTCATGAGGACGGCGCCCCCACGATAGAAGGCGGAACGGTAGATATGCTGCCAGTGGTGTTGGATACGGAGCGGGTCTTTGCCGGTAAGATAGGCTGCAAGTTCCTCAACGGCGGCCCTGGTGCTTCGGGGTCTGCCTTCCAGGGTGGTTTCTCCCCAGCCTGCGAGGCCGTTATCGGTCGTGATTCTGAGAAGGCGGGTGCGTGGCCGCGGGAAGAACTGGTCGATTCGAGCAATTTTCATGCGGTTTCCGTTTGAAGGCGGGTCTGCCCTCTGCCCTTTCTTCTGGTCCGTTAGTCGAGGCGGGCCAGGGTTGAGAGGCACGCACGGGTGAAAGGAATGGGGTCTGCCTTACCGGACCGGATGTGCGCGCTCGTGTGGCCAACAAGATGGTCCAGTTGCTCCGGTGTGTCCACGTCGTACCAGGACGGTACGACGCCGACGGTGAGACCGAGGGCCTCGGCCCTTTCGAGCGTCCGAGCGAACACGTGCTCGGTGCTCCAGGCGATATTAAGGAAGATCTCGTGGATGGGTCTTGAAAGGCCAACGAGATAATAGCCGCCGTCCATGCTCGGTCCGAGCACGATCTCGTTCCGAGCCAGGAGTTCGAATGCCCGATCGATGTGGCAGGGTGGCAGCGAAGGAACGTCGGTTCCCAGGATCACAACGCGTTGGGCGCCCACATCGAAGCAGTGGCGGCCCGCTCGGTACATGCGTTCGCCCAGGTCGGCGGCGACCTGCGGGAAGAGGTCCCAATCCGTTCCACAAAGAACAGAGAGTTCGGTTTCTGCCCCCGGGGGATCGCAGGCCATACAGCGCCGGTCGACGGCGGCTTTTTTGGCCGTATTTACCGTGTCCCGGATGAAGGCACGGTAGATCGCCGCCGTCTGTTCCGGCGTGTACCGGGAATGAAGACGGGTCTTAACCGCGCCGGGTACGGGGTTCCTTGCGAAGATAACGAGATAGGCGCTCACGGCTTCTTGCATTGGGATACCTGTTCAATGCCGGTAAGGAAGGGCCGGATTCAAGAGAACGGCGGTGGGGTCCCGCTCGTCGTGCGGGCTTGGGCGATAACGTTCGGGCGGTCCTGATGTGGCCGTCTCAGCGTCTGGTTGACCCGGTGCGACGCCGATTCAGCCTCGGGCGTTCCCATCCTCCAACTTTTGGCGCAACAGCTGGTTCGCCACTCTGGGGTTCGCCTGGCCCCTTGTGGCCTTCATGACCTGCCCCATAAAGAAACCCAGCAGTTTCCGGTCGCCTTTCCTGTATCGGTCGGCTGCTTCGGGGTGTTCCGAAACGACTTTTTCGATCAGACCCTCGATCTGGGCGGAATCGCTGATCTGCGCGAGTTCCTTCCGTTCGACGACGGATTCGGGGGAGGCGCCGGTTTCCGCCATCTGGGCAAAGACGGTCCTCGCGATACCGGCGCTGATGGTACCGGCGTCGATCAATTTCAGCAGCGCGGCGAGATGTTCCGGCGTCGCCTTGAGTTCATCGATGTCAATTTTGCGCTCGTTGAGGGTCCGAAGGACGTCGCCCTGAACCCAATTTGCAGCCGTCGTGGGCCGTGCCCCCGCCGACACCGTAGCTTCATAATAATCGGCCACGTTCCGGTCGGCGATCAGGGTCTCGACCTGATCGGTCCTGAGGGCGTAGTCTGACTCGAAGCGCGCGCGTTTCGCTTCCGGCAATTCTGGAACGGTACCACCCGTCCGGTTGATCCATTCCCTGTCGACGACGATCGAGACCAGGTCCGGATCGGGGAAATAGCGATAGTCGTCAGAAGATTCCTTGCCTCGCATGGCGCGCAACTGGTTGCGGTCCGGATCGTAAAGCAGGGTTTCCTGTATGATTTCGCCGCCGGCCTCCAACGTGTCTATCTGGCGAAGGATTTCGGCCTCAAGCGCGCGCCGGCAGTTGCGGATGGAGTTCATGTTCTTGATCTCCACCTTGGTGCCGAGCCCGGCCGTGCCGACCGGACGGATCGATACGTTGGCGTCGATGCGGAGTTGGCCCTTTTCCATGTCCCCTTCTGAAACCCCCGTATAGATCAGTATCTGCCGCAGACGGGACATGAAATGGGATGCTTCCTCGGGGGAAGCGATATCCGGTTCGCTGACGAGTTCGATGAGCGGGACCCCGCAGCGGTTGACGTCCACCAGCGATTCGCCGGCGGCCACAAACGCCTCTTCGTGGATGCTCTTGCCCGCGTCTTCTTCCATATGTATGCGAATGAGGCGGACGGTCTTTGTACCGTTTTTGGAAGGAATCTCGATACCGCCGCCCGTGGCCAGGGGCATCTCGTCGTTGGACTGGAACTGGGAAATCTGATACCCCTTCGGCAGATCGGGGTAGAAATAGTTCTTCCTCAAAAAGCGACTTCGCCGCTGGATGGTACAGCCAACCGCCAGGGCAATGCGTATGGCGCGCTCTACCGCCTCGCGGTTCAACACGGGTAGCGCTCCGGGCAATCCCAGGCAGACCGGACAGGTACGTGAATTGGCTTCCGCGCCGAACGCCACGCTGCAACCGCAGAATATCTTGGTTTGCGTGGCAAGCTGGGCGTGCACCTCCAGACCGATGACGGATTCGTACTTCATCCGGCCAACTCCTGTTCGACCACGTATGCTGCCTTGAGGAGTACGTCTTCTTTGAAGGCCGGCGCCAGCAGTTGCAGCCCAATGGGTAAACCTTCTGACGAAAGGCCGCATGGTACCGAAATACCCGGAAGGCCGGCGAGGTTGACCGAAACGGTGTAGATATCGGAAAGGTACATCTGAAGCGGGTCATCGATTTTTGCGCCGATGCGGAAAGCCGGGGTCGGCGACACGGGTGCGGCGAGCAGGTCGCAGGTTTCGAAGGCCCGGTCGAAATCTTGCTTGATAAGTGTTCGGACCCGTTGGGCTTTCAGGTAGTAGGCATCGTAATAGCCCGCGCTGAGGGCATAGGTACCCAGCATAATGCGCCGTTTGACCTCAGCGCCGAACCCGACGCTGCGGGTTCGGCAATACATATCGATCAGGTCGACGCCTTCCGCTCGCATGCCGTACTTGACACCGTCATACCGCGAGAGGTTCGAGGATGCTTCTCCGGTGGCGATGATGTAATAGGCGGCGATGGAGTAGGCCGGATGGCAGGCTACGGGGAGGTCGATCTCTCGGATTTCAGCCCCGGCGTTTTCCAGGACTTTAACGCTGCCGGCAATGGATTCTCTTACATCGTCGTCCAGTCCTTCGCCGAAATATCCCGTCGGAAGACCGATGGTCAGGCCAGACACGCCGACGTCCAGCCTCGCCGTGTAGTCCGGTACGGGCAGATCTACCGACGTTGAATCGCGCGGGTCGTGCCCGGCAATGATGTTCAGAAGGAGGGCGGCGTCCCTGACGTTCCGCGCGAGGGGACCAATCTGGTCCAGCGAGGACGCGTAGGCGACGAGGCCGTAGCGGGAGACGCGACCGTAGGTGGGTTTGAGACCGACCACACCACAGAAGGAGGCGGGCAGGCGGATGGATCCACCTGTATCCGTACCCAGGGCAAGCACCGTCTGATTGGCGGCTACGCTGGCGGCGCTTCCTCCGCTGGAACCGCCGGGAACGCACGTCGGATCGTGGGGATTTCGCACGGGTCCGTACGCCGAGTTTTCGTTGGACGAACCCATGGCAAACTCATCCATGTTGAGTTTGCCAACGATTACCGCGTCGGCCTCGCGCAGGCGCACGACGGCAGTCGCGTCGTAGGGGGGAATGAAGTTCTGGAGTATGCGGGAACCGGCAGTGGTGAGCAAACCCCGGGTGCAAAGCAGGTCCTTCAGTGCAACCGGAATGCCCGCCAGCGAACCGACAGGATCTCCGGCCGATATCCTGGCGTCTACTTCCTCTGCTTTGCGGATCGCGTCGGTTTCGTTCAGGGTGATGTAGGTGTTGATCGCCGGATCCGTCGCGCGAATACAATTGAAAACGGCCTCGACGAGCTGTCTGGACGTGATCTCACCCGAAAGAATCGACGCCGTCAGTTCGTGGGCGGGCCGTTCGTTCAGTGGCTTCCCGGAAACTGCCACCTTACCTCCCTGCTACGGTTTGGCGGTTTTTTCCGTATCCGGCGCCTTGCCTTCGGATTTGGAGGGTGGATCAACTCCGGTCTCGATTTCATCCTGGATGTCTCGAAGGCCTCTTTTGAATTCCGTAACCCCTTTCCCCACGCTCTTGGCAATATCGGGTATGCGTTTGGCCCCGAACAGCAGCAGGATGACCAGGAAAATCAGGAGAATTTCCCATGTTCCGATTCCACCCAGCATGAATCACCTCGTATTTGTGAAGATCGGACGTCCATTCATTCGGCGACCCCGGTCGGCGCCTATCGGCGCCATGTTGCGTAACGGGGCGGCTCGACCCGGGTAGCGAACCGACTCAGCGATCAATCAGTAGGAATATTTGACGTAATAGTATGCCGTTCCCATGCCGATCAGGCTGAGTACGTTGAAGTTGAGCGAAAAGCCCAGTGTGAGCGTCATTACCAGCAGATTCAAGCGCATCGGGTAGAATTCATAGGTAAACAGAGGATCCACAAGCACCTTGGACACCATGTTATTTTCCAGGCCGAGGCTGCCCAGGACCACGTTCAAAAATGCGCCGAAGATCTGGCTTGCGAGAATGCCCAGGAAGATCGCAACGATCAACAGACCGACGCTTTTGTTCTTCATCGACTTTCGCTCCACTCAGGTTCCAAGTCGTTTCAGATATCTGCCACTTCTCTTTGTACAATCAGGTGCGACAGCCACCGAACGGCGCCGGAGATTGAGAATGCGAACGCGATGGGAAAAAATGCCTCATCCGGGAACAGCGCGACAGGAATGAACGCGGCAAGAGCGATCGCCAGTCTCCAGCGGTCCCTCCGGGTTTCAATGCTGAACCGGGGAAAGGCGGGATATCCGAACTGACTGATCATCAGAAGACCCAGAACAACGCACAACAGGAGGGCGACATGGGGTTCGCGGGTGCTCTGCCAGACCCGTTCGGCAAAGACGACATAAGCCGCCATCGTTGCGGCGGCCGAGGGAATGGGAAGGCCGACAAAGTCCTCCTTATCGTCTCCTTTGAGTTCTACATTGAACCTTGCCAGGCGCAGCGCGCCACACAGCAGAAACAGAAAGCAGGCTGCGAACGGCATCCACACGGCATCCAGCAGACCCTGGAAGTAATGGAACATCAGTACGGCCGGAGCCACGCCAAACGAGCAGACATCGGCCAGGGAGTCGAACTGAACGCCGAAGTTGCTGGGCGAATCGATCAGCCGGGCGAGTTTGCCGTCGAAGGCATCGAGAAACCCCGCGATAACGATTAACCATGCCGCAGGTACCAGCTTTCCATCCATGGCATACGTGATCGAAAGAAAACCGCAAAAGAGATTGCAAAGCGTAACCATGCTCGGGACGGCGGCCCTTTTTCTCATGTCGGAATGGCTCCGGTATTTGGGATTCTTATTTGTGGGGTCTAGGTTGGCCAGCGGGCGTCTGTTCCGGCAGCAGACGGGTTGTGAAGCTCAGCCTGCCGCGTAGAATATTCAATGTAAGGGTGTCCCCGACACGTGCGTCTTCGAAGATCCTGTCGACGTCATCGGCGCTTCGGACAGCGTGACCGTTCACCGAGATGATGAGGTCGCCGGGGTTCAGCCTTGCTCGAGAGGCCGGGCTGTTGTCTGCCACACCCGTGATGAGGGCGCCGCGATGGGTGATTAACCCCAGCGCATTCGCCAGCCCGCGCGTCAGTTTCCGGTGCAACTCGAAACCTGTCCAAAACGTTTGAACTCCCCCTTCCATCAGCCGGTCGGCGATTTTTTTTGCCCGGTTGATGGGGAGGGCGAATCCGATGCCGAGGGAACCCCCGCCTTTTGTGAAGATAAAGGTGTTGATACCGATGACCTGGCCGACGCCGTTGACCAGGGGTCCTCCGCTGTTACCCGGATTGATGGAGGCGTCGGTCTGGATCATGTTGGAATAGGAACGGCCGCCCTCATCCTGTTGCAGTCGCAGATTGCGGTTCACCGCGCTCACGACGCCTACGGTGACGGTTGGTTCGGGATCTTCAATCGACAGGCCAAAGGGGTTGCCGATGGCGATTGCCCATTCGCCGATAATGACATCTCTGGAATCTCCCAGCTCCGGAACCGGGAGATCTCTTGCGTTCACGCGTATGACCGCCAGATCGGCGCCTCGGTCGACCATCACGTCTTTGCGCGTGTCCTGAACCTCAAAGCTCCGGCCATCCGAGAACGTGACCGTGATTTCCCGCGCACCATCGACGACGTGGTAGTTGGTGAGTATATATCCGTCCGGTCGGATCACAACGCCGGACCCGATTCCCCGCCGTTTTCCGTGGACGATTCCCGGATAGGAATAGAAATCGAAAAACGGATGCACGTACTGCACGTCGTATCGTTCCAGGGTAACGGTGGTTACCCCGACGACCGAGGGCGCCACTTTTTCGACGGCCCGGACGATGGCGTTTTTTCTGGAAGCGTCGATTTCGAGCCCGGCGGCGGAAGGCGGGGACGCCACCGCGTGTTGGTCTTCGGCAGCAAATGCCAGAAACAATGCCGCAAAGACGCTTCCAAGAAAGATCCTAACCGGTCGCCGCACGGCCTACTCTTCCGGGTCTTCGTAAAAAACTTTTTTTAAGAAAAGGCCCTGCGGGGGGGCATTTGGACCCGCACTTCGCCTATCTCGGGCCTGCAGTATCTGGCTCATCGCATCGGGTGCACGGCTGCCTCTTCCCACCTGAACCAGGGTGCCCACAATACCACGCACCATAGACCGCAGAAAGCGGTCAGCCGAGATCTCGACGTGCACGGAGTCGTCGATGGTGGCCAGAGTGCACTCGAAGACGCGGCAGTTCCGGTTCTCCTTCTCCGCTGCAGCCACGCAGAACGACGTGAAGTCTTGATAGCCCACCGTTCGCCTCGCCGCGGACCTCATCGCATCGATATCCAGCCTGCTGCGCAGGTGCCACGCCTGGCCGCGGCCAATGGCCCGGCGCCGGTAGACGATTCGGTACAGGTAGGTTCGACGGCTCGCGCTGCGCCGCGCATGAAATGCGGCCGGAACTTCGTCTACACCGAGAACGACCACGTCAGACGGCAGGTTGCTATTGAGCGCGGCGCCGATCCGTGGTAATGGCAGCGGATTGAACGTGATAAAGTTGGCCACCTGCTCCAGCGCGTGAACACCCGCGTCCGTGCGCCCCGCTCCGATGGCCCGGATGGGATGTACCATCAGCGTTTCCAGACACGTTTCCAAGGTTCCCTGGACCGTTCTCTGGTCGGGCTGAATCTGCCACCCCTTGAAATCTGTACCGTCGTATTCCAGTCGGAGCCGAATATTCCGTTGCATTCCAGCTGGATCGGCTTGAATTGATGGGGACGACGTGGGAGAAGGCCTCGTGTTGGCGGGATAATCGCGCCCCACGAATGAACGTCCGATCCCGGTCGCAACGCCGGGGCGCCGTATCTTCTGCAATTGCTGAAAAGCAGATCGTCTGTCTAGGAGCCTGTCGGAATACCTATGCCAGCATCTCCCAAAATACAATATATAGTGTTATTTGGAAAGATAAAATCAATATATTGTATAATGATCGCCTAAAATTGGAGTTCTCCGACAGAACCCTGGGGTATTTTTACGAAATATAGCATCTCTACCGGGGAATGTCAATTGATTGTTCGGGGTAACGGTCCGCGCCGCGGCCCCGGTGAACGTTTCGCGGCATCGATTGAACGGATCGTTCCATTTCGTTACGCGGAAACGGGCAAGTCCCGCGGCATCAGCGGCGGTACGGAATTTGCAGTTGCGTGAAGGGATCTCGGCGCGAAACGGAGGGAGCGGTGATGCAACGTCCGGCGTTGCTCTCTGCGGTGTGTTTTGCCGCAGGAGTGCTTGTGGCACATCGTTGGGAGGTGCCGGTTTGGGCGTTATGGACCGGCGGCCTCGCGCTTTGGATCGTGTCGCTGGTACGCTGGAAGAGACCCTCCTTCCTTCCGGGCGTCCTGTTGATCGTTCTGGGGGCAATGAGATATGAAGGCGCAACGGAGGGGTTGCCCGAAGACCACGTCGCCCGGTTTGCCGGACGAGACGTTCCTGTGGTGCTTGAGGGGCGCGTCGCGGAGGAACCTGAGTGGATGGAAGACGGGTTGCGTCTTCGACTGGAGGCGGAACGGGTGACCGTACATGATACGGTATTTTCGATTCGAGGAGCGGTTCTCGTGCGGTTTCGAAAGTTTCGACCGGTCGTGGATTATGGAGATCGCCTGGTGGCACGGCTACACCTTCGAAGACCACAGCCGGCCAGGAATCCGGGCGCGTTCGACTACCGTGCCTATCTGGAACGGAAGGGAATCCATGCGATGGGTTCCGTGTCCCGGAGCGAACAGATACTGGAAACCCACAGGGGCAGGGGCGGTTTGCTGTGGACGTACGTCGTTTTGCCCGTTCGCCGGGCAGTTCGACGGGGTGTGGCGTCAAACCTGTCCGGTGGACCCGCAGGATTGCTGAATGGGATTTTACTGGGCGAAAAACGCGGGGTCCCCGAAGACGTGCGTACCGCGTTTACCAGAGCCGGCGTCAACCACGTGCTGGCCGTTTCGGGCTTACACGTGGGTCTGATTGCAGCGGTGGTGTTTTTCGGCCTCGGCGCGGTCGGATGCGGCAGGCGAACAACAGCCTGGGCAACCGTTGGCGCCGTGCTGCTCTATGCGCTGGTTACCGGGCTGCCGCCGTCCGTAGTCAGAGCCTCCATGATGAGCGCGTTCACCATTTGGGGTCGTCTGGGAAACACACAGGGAGAAGGTTTGAATTCGCTCGGCCTGGCGGGCTTACTCATTCTGATTTTCAGGCCGCAGGACCTTTTCGATGTGGGCTTTCAGCTTTCTTTCACCGCCACCGGCGGAATCCTCCTGTTCTATAGACCGATCCGGGCATGGTTTCCCGGCGGCGTTGCGGGAGGTCTCGCTCACTGGGTATGGACGCCGCTTGCCGTGTCGGTGGCCGCTCAGGTGGGCACGCTCCCTCTAGTGCTGACCTATTTTGGATTGCTCTCGGTTGTGTCGATTCTCGCCAATCTGATCGTGGTCCCCTTAATGGCTGCCGCCGTCGCCCTGGGGCTGGTTGGCGTGGTCGTTATTCAGGTGTCGTCGCCGGCTGCTGCGTTGTTGAACGGTGCAAATTGGTTTGTCTTGAAGTGTGCCATTCAGACCGCAGCCTGGTTTGCCGAGCCGGCGTGGGCCGCCATCGAAGTCCCGAGGCCCGGCTGGACCGTCATAGGGTTGTATCTCTGTGCAACGCTTCTCATCCTGCCTGAAGCGAGGTCGCACCGATGGGGCCGCCGGGTCGTGCTTCTGGCGTTGTCCCTGGCGAATTTCTGGGTCTGGTCGGGCATATTGCACGGGCCCTCCGGTTTGAGGATATTGGTACTGGACGTGGGGCAGGGTGACGGGATCTTTCTGAGGTTTCCAAACGGGAGGACTATGCTGGTCGATGGCGGGTTGCGCGCGGTGAACATCGACATGGGCGAACGTGTACTGATCCCGTTTCTGAAGGCGGAGGGGATTGAACGTATCGACGCGGTGGTCGCGTCCCACCCGCACAGCGACCACTTCGGCGGATTCGTGACCCTGTTGGAGAGGGTAGAGGTCGGTTGGTACCTGGACGCCGGACAATACTACGATTCCTGGACGGCGCGTCGGATTCGAACTCTGATCCGGAAGAAAGGCATCCGCTATGCGGTCGTGGAAGCGGGGGATCGGCTGGAAGGACTGGGTGGGGTCGAGGCCCTGGTCTTGCACCCGACGCCGGATTATGTCTCAGAGAGGGGCCCGGCCCCAAGGGGCCTCAACAACAGTTCCGTGGTCATCAGACTAACGTACCGAGGTTCGACCATTTTGCTTACGGGCGACATCGAACATGAAACCGATCCGGATCTTCTCCGGTGGGGGGATCTGCTTCGCGCCCAGGTGCTGAAGTCGGCGCACCACGGATCCCGTACCTCGTCCACCGCCGCCTTTATGAGCGCCGTACGTCCCGAGCTTGTGGCGGTTTCGTGTGGGATCCGGAACAAATTCCGCCATCCGTCCCCTGAGGTGATCCGGCGTTACGAGGCGATGGGAATCTCAATTTACAGGACCGATCTGATGGGTGCAGTAGAGATCCGAATCGATGAGCAGGGGATTGAAGCCCGCGGATGGCTTGAGGTGCCGTGAGGGCGCAACGGGAGCCTTCGCAGGCGTTGACGACACGGGGATGGGTGTCGGTGGAGGCGTGGATGCGGGCCGTCGATGGCGCGAACCCGACCTGAGTGGAACCGCCCGACGGGCGTTACACATGCCGAACCGGTGGACGGGCCCGCGGAGAGACCGGTCTCGTTGACCCCGAAATGTACCTGCCGGCGACGTTAAAAATGGGCGGCTGGAGGTACCGGAACACACAGTCAGCACAGAGCCACGATGCATAAGAAGAGAAGCAGCAGTTCTAAGTGATCGGTATAGCTGGCAGTATTATCTCCCCCAATAAGACCGCCGCCAACCAAAGAGCCGATGCTTTCAACTTCCCCCAGGCTGGATCAGGTGCTGAAGCGAATTCCAGTAACGACCATACCGCCCATTGAGTCGCGTACTGCTTGGAGAATGAGGCGCCGCCGAAACCCAGTACCCGCGCCCACGAATCATTGTTTTTGTGGTCCTCGGCCCAACATCAAAACGAACCCCCGCAAGCCCCCGGTTCCGTCCCGAATCCGTGCGTTTTCGCTGCAGGACACCCCTCGAAAAGGCACACGGATCCGACGATACAACGTGCTCCAAGACAAGAACTTACAAGAAAATAGTCTCTTCGCAAGAACATTTGAGAATATATACTCTGAATGCGGTGTCGTCAAGAGATAATTTGAGGAAAACAGGATGCAAATCGGGTGTCCGGCGCATAAGATACTGAAACACAATTGGCTGGACGATAAAATTTTCTTTTGTTGGCCAGACATGTGTCCGTCGCACCTTTTTGGCTGGGAAACCTCCTCGGATTGGGTCAAATTACGGAACGTCTCAGGTAAACAGCAAGTTAGTGAATTCCCGCCGTCGAAAGGAGAAATATAAAGAAAAAATGGGCATCTTACGGCCCATTTTTTGCTAAATCCGAAACCTGGAAAATCATGCAGATCGGGTGCCGTTGGAAAGCGGGGGTTACTCGTCCCAGACCCCCATCCGACCGAATTTGTCGACCCTCTCGCGGACAAGGTCATCGGGGCGTATCCGGAGGAGATTCTGGAGTTCCTCCAGTAAGATGCGCTTCAGGTTTTGACCTGTCGCCAACGGATCTCTGTGTGCGCCGCCAAAGGGCTCAGGCACAATTCTATCGACGATCCCAAAGGGGATAAGGTCCGGTGCCGTGATCTTCAACGCCTCGGCGGCCTCTTCTTTCTTGTCACGATTCCGCCAGAGAATGAGCGAACAGGATTGGGGGTTGATCACGGAATACCATGCGTTTTCCAACATCAGGATTCGGTCGCCGACACCGATGCCGAGTGCGCCGCCGCTTGCACCCTCGCCGATAATGACCACGATGATGGGAACGGGAAGCCGGGAAATCTCGAAGAGATTTCTGGCGATGGCTTCCGAAACGCTTCGTTCCTCCGATCCGATGCCGGGGTAAGCGCCGGGGGTATCGATCAGACAGAGAACGGGGCGTTTGAATTTGGCGGCCAGTTTCATAACGCGAAGCGCTTTTCGATAACCCTCGGGGTGGGCCATGCCGAAGTTGCGATGAATATTCTCCCTGGTGTTGCGACCTTTTTGCGTACCCAGGACCAGAACGGGTTGTCCGTCGAGGCGGGCGAAGCCACTCACGACCGCCGGATCGTCTCTATAGGTCCGATCTCCGTGGAGTTCCATAAAATCGGTGAGAATGGATTGAATGTAGTCCAGCGTGTGAGGGCGCTGGGGGTGTCCCGCCACCTGGTATATTTGCCACCGGCTCATGTTCGAGTAGATTTCCTTTTCCAACTTGTGTAGCCGTTTTTCAAGGGTGGCCAATTCGGCGGACATGTCTATGTTTTCATTCTCGGCATGGGATTTGAGGTCTTCGATTGTCTGTTCCAGTTCCGCAATGGGGCGCTCGAAGTCCAGGTATATTTTCTTCTTGTCCTTCATGGTCGGGTGTCCTTTTCGGCAGGATCCGGGGGTCTAAATTTTCCTGATTGCAGCCTCGATGCGGTCCATGGCCTCTTGAATCCTTGGTAGAGACGCGGCATATGAAAAACGCAGGTGGTCGCCGGCACCGAACCCGCTGCCGGGCACGCAGCCCGTCTCGGCCTCTTCCAGCAGGTAATTGGAGAGGGCGACGTCATCCGTGATGCGTTCGCTGTATAGACCGGACACGTTGGGAAAGGCGTAAAAGGCGCCCTGGGGAAGGCGACACGAGACGCCCGGCATGCGGTTCAGGCGGCCGACGATCAGATTTCGGCGTTCCTGGAACGCCTTTCGCATGGTTTCGACGCTCTCCTGGGTTCCGTTAAGCGCTTCGATGGCCGCAACCTGGGAAATTGTGCACGTGTTCGTGGTTTCCTGACTCTGTACTCGGGCGATCAGTTTCATCAGATCCGAAGGACCTGCGCCATAGCCCACTCGCCAGCCCGTCATTGCATAGGCCTTGGAGAAGCCGTTGACCAGCAGGGTCCTGCCTTTGACGTCCGGATGCAGTGCGGCAATGGAGACGTGCTCGGTGCCGTCATAAATGATTTTTTCGTAGATCTCGTCCGAGATTACAAAGATGCCGGCTTCTGCAATGACGTCTGCGAGGGCTCTCAGTTCATCCGGCGTGTAGACTTCACCGGTTGGATTGCACGGACTGTTCAAGAGTAGCAATTTGGTACGTGGGTTGATGGCATCCGCAAGCATTCGGGGGCTGAGCCGGAAACCCGTCTCCTCAGTCGTTTTCAAAATGACCGGTCGGCCGCCCATCAGTCTGACCTGGTCAACGTAGCTAACCCAGAACGGAGCGGGAATGATGACCTCGTCGCCGGGGTTGATCAGCGCGACGACCGCGTCGAAGATGGTCTGCTTGGCGCCGCAGGTAACGACGATCTGCGCGGGATCGTAGTCCAGGTTGTTTTCTCGACTCAGTTTGTTCGCGATTGCCTGTTTGAGTTCGGGCAGGCCCGAAGCGGGCGCGGTGTATTTCGTGTGTCCACTCACGATGGCCTGGATACCAGCGTCCTTGATGTTCTTCGGGGTGTCAAAATCAGGTTCGCCCGCTACCAGGGAGATAAGGTCCACACCCCGGCGTTTCAATTCACTCATTCTGGCAAAGGTGGCTACGGTAAGCGATTCGTTTGCATTGAGCACACGGTTGGAGAACGGCGTAACGAATTTTTCCATGGTCCCGGTTGAAGTCCGCGTTTGAAGGTTCCGAAAAACGGTAAGTCGGTTCCCCGCACCACCGTGTGACTTCGGCGCGGATTACGTTTTCCGCGTCCGATCAGGTGGTGTATTCGGCGTTGATCCTGATGTAGTCGTATGTGAGGTCGCAGGTATAAATCGTGGTGTTTGCCTCTCCCTGGCCGAGATCAATTTCGATTTCCACATCCGTCGCAGACAATGCCTGCGTGGCTGCCTCGGAATCGAAGGGCAGACCGCCTCCTTTGCCGTAGATGGGAATGCCGGCCATCGAAACTGAGACGTTCTCCGGTTCTACCGGCACGCCGGCATACCCGATGGCGCAGAGGATACGACCCCAATTCGGATCTCGGCCGAAGACGGCTGTCTTGACCAGGCTCGAATTGCCGACGGACAGGCCGATGGTTCGGGCATTTTGAGCGGACGTGGCTCCTGTGACACGGATAGTGATGAGCTTGGTTGCACCTTCCCCGTCGCGTGCGATCTGCCTGGCCAGGCTGCCGCAGACGGCGTTGAGTCCCGTCTGAAAGGACTCGACCTCGCTGGCGGAAAGTGAGCGGTCGCAAGCGGCACCGTTGGCCAGCAGGAGCACCGTGTCGTTCGTGCTTGTGTCGCCGTCCACGGTAATGCAGTTGAACGACTGTTCGACGGCCTTCCTGAGGCACGTTTCCAGCCGCCCCGGATCTACCGCGGCGTCCGTGGCGACGAAGCCGAGCATGGTGGCCATGTCGGGTGCGATCATGCCCGAACCCTTTGCAATACCGCAGATGGTGACGGTGCGCCCGCCCAGCCGGATCTGCGCCGATGCCCGCTTAGGCACCGTATCCGTGGTCATGATCGCTTCCGAGGCGTCTTCCCAGCCGTCGCCGCGAAGTTCGCGGACTGCAGCCGGGATTCCCGCACGGATTTTTTCCATCGGAAGCGGCACGCCGATGACACCCGTTGAGTTGACCAGCACGTTCTCCGGTGCGATGTCCAGTTCGCGCGCCACCTCACGTGCCGTCTGGCGGGCATCCGCTAAACCCGGTTTCCCCGTGCAGGCATTGGCGTTCTTACTGTTGATGACAATGGCTTGAGCGGTATTGTCCGCCAGGTGTTCCCGGTTTACGTGGATGGGAGCGGCCTGCACCTGGTTGGTCGTGAATACACCGGCCGCCGCGCCCGGTCTGTTGGACGCGATGAGGGCCAGGTCTTTGCCGGATGCCTTCAGACCGGAGGCAACGCCGGCTGCGCGGAACCCTCTGGGATGGAGGCAACTGCCTTCCGTGAATTCCAAAGCCGATCCTCTCAGAAGAATGCCCGTTTGATGTTTCTGATTGCCTGGCGGATGCGGTGCTCGTTTTCAATGAGAGAAATACGCACGTAACCCTCACCCATGTCGCCGAAGCCGATTCCCGGGGAAACGGCGACTTCCGCGTCCTCCATCATTTTGAGGGCAAACCGCATTGAGCCCAGATAACGGTATTTGTCGGGAATCTGCGTCCAGATGAACATCGATGCTTTGGGCTTGAATACGGGCCAGCCGATCCGGTTAAGGCCCTCGACCAGCACATCCCGCCTGGATCGATAGATTTCAGCGGCCTGAACAACACAGTCTTGAGGGCCGTCCAGGGCGGCAATGGCGGCGACCTGGATGGGTGTGAAAATACCATAATCGTAGTAATGTTTAATGGTTTTCAGTGCTTCGATGACCTCCGGGTTGCCCAGGCAGAAACCTACCCGCCAGCCGGCCATGTTGTAGGTTTTGGACATCGTGAAAAATTCCACACCCACTTCCTTTGCCCCTTTTACCTGGAGCAGGCTGGGTGCCTGGTAGCCATCGAAGACGATGTCAGAGTAGGCCATGTCGTGAATGATAACGATTTCCTGGCGCCGGGCGAAGTCTACGATCTCCTCAAAAAAAGCGGGGTCCACCGTCGCGGTGGTGGGATTGTTCGGGAAGTTGAAGATCATGATTTTGGGCTTTGGCCAGAGTTCCCTTGCGACCATTTGGATTTCGGGAATGAACTCTTTCTCGGGTCGGAGAGGCAGACTCAGAACATTTCCGTTTGCGATGGCGACGCCGTAAAGATGCAGAGGATACGCCGGATTGGGCACAATGGCCAGATCGCCGGGATCCAGGAGGGCGAGGCAGATGTGGGCAAGACCCTCTTTGGAACCAATGGTGACGAGGGCTTCCGTATCGGGGTCCAGATCGACGCCGAAACGCCTCCTGTAGTGCCGGCAGATGGCCGCGCGCAACGCGTCTATACCCTGCGACGGGGCATAGCGGTGGGTCTTGGGATCTCTGGCAACTTCGATGAGTTTGTCTACAATATGCGCGGGGGTCGGCTGGTCCGGGTTCCCCATCCCCAGATCAATAATGTCCACGCCTTGCCGGCGCAGGCGCATCTTGTGCGCGTTGACCTCGGCAAACACATACGGCGGAAGGCGTTCTATTCTTCGGGACGTGATTTTCATTTTCGCAACATGAAAGAGGACCCCACCCTGTCGGGCCCGGATCGGCCGGGAGTTTATACCAGCGCTTCCTGTCGGATCGGTTCGGTGTCTGTAAGGAAGCCCTCCCTGAGCAGCTTGTAGCTGAGGCTGTCCACGAGGGCGATCCAGCTTGCTTCAATGATATTTTCAGACACACCGATTGTATTCCATACCCTGTGGCTGTCGGAGGACTCGATGAGTACGCGCACCCTGGCGGCCGTGCCGTCGTTGGCGGATAACACGCGCACTTTGTAATCTTCGAGGTGGACTTCCTTGAGGATGGGGTACACCGACTCCAACCCCTGCCGCAGCGCCGCGTCCAGCGCGTTCACCGGTCCGTCTCCGTCTGCCACTGTGTGATAGATTTCGCCATCCACCTCAACTTTGACGATCGCTTCCACTTCAGTCCCTTCCGCGGAATTCCGGTTGATGGTGCGGAATCCGACTAACCGGAACGGGTCGGAAATGCCGCCAAGCGCCTTGCGGGCCAGGATTTCGAAGGATGCTTCCGCGGCTTCAAAGACGTATCCCTCGTGTTCGAGTTGCTTGATCTGTCGAAGAAGGCGCTGAAGCGCCGGATGTTTCTTGTCGAGACCGGGGATGAGATGTTTCAGTTTGGCTGCGATGGTGGCGCTTCCGGATTGCTCGGACAACAGGAAGCGTCGTTCGTTGCCCACCTGTTCGGGTTCGCAGTGTTCGTATGTGGCGGGTTGTTTGACCATGGCGTCGATGTGAACCCCGCCCTTGTGCGCAAATGCGCTTTCACCCACATAGGGCTGGCGGTGATCGTGAAAGACGTTTGCAATTTCGCTCAGGAAGCGAGAGAAGTCCTTCAGCCCCGCGAGCTTCTCGGGACCTATACTGGATTTGTTGAGTTTTATTTCGAGGCTCGGAATGATGGAACACAGATTGGCATTGCCGCAGCGCTCCCCGTAGCCGTTGAATGTGCCCTGGACCTGGATGGCGCCCATTTCGACAGCCACGAGCGCGTTGGCGACGCCCACGCCGGCGTCGTTGTGGGTATGGATCCCGAAGGGCAGGCTGACGTTCCGCTTTACGTTTTCAATGATTTCCTTCAGTTCGGAGGGCAGGGTGCCGCCGTTGGTGTCGCAGAGGACCAGAATATCGGCGCCGCCTTCCTGGGCGGCCAGGAGGGTCGTGATGGCATATCGAGGATCGGCCTTGTAGCCGTCGAAGAAGTGCTCCGCATCGTAGACGACGTCCCGTCCGTTCGACGCGATGTACGCAACCGAGTCCTGGATGAGTCTCAGGTTCTCGTCGAGGGAGGTGCGCAGAACGTGGGTGACGTGCAGTTCCCAGGACTTGCCGAAGAGGGTGACGACGTCGGTGCCCGCCTGTAGGAGGGTGTTGAGGGTGGCGTCATCCTCCGGGAGGTTGTTTGCCCGTCGAGTGCTGCCGAAGGCGGCAACCTGCGCGTTTTCAAATGGGACTTCCCTGATGCGGTTGAAAAATTCCATCTCTTTGGGATTGGTGGGATTGGGCCATCCTCCCTCGATATAATGGACGCCGAGCTCGTCCAGGCGCTGCGCGATCAGGAGCTTGTCGTCCAGCGAGAACGCAATACCTTCGGCTTGCGCGCCGTCGCGCAGCGTGGAATCGTATATTTGTACATGGTTGGACATTAAGGGCTCCTTTTACATTGGATCGGAAATTCCGGGATCAGGAACAGACGTTCCAGTCTGGTTGACGGTTCTGTCCACAATCTTGGAGATCGGCCGGTCCAATGCGGCCCGGGCGGAGGTAGTCGCCCGGTTGATTCCACGTCCTTTCTGCTGAATCTGCAAGTTTCATCCGGTGGTTCCACGAGTCTGAGTGCGGGCGACTTCGTCGGCGATGAGGTCGCCTACCTCCGAGGTGCTGTAACCCATATCTCCCGCGCCCATACCTTTGAGTTTGGTGCCGACCACACGGATGATGGCGTTTTCCAGGATCCTGGCGCCTTCGGTCTCGCCCAGGACGTCGAGCATCATTTGCGCGGCGGCGATGCCGGCGACAGGATTGATAACCCCCCGGCCGGTATATTTGGGAGCCGATCCGCCGATGGGTTCGAACATTGAAACGCCCTCGGGGTTGATGTTGCCCCCTGCCGCAACACCCATGCCGCCCTGAATCATGGCGCCCAGGTCTGTAATGATGTCGCCGAACATGTTATCGGTGACAATGACGTCGAACCATTCCGGATTTTTTACCATCCACATCGTAATGGCGTCAACGTGGGCATAGTCACGTTTGACATCGGCGTAATCGGCGTCTCCGATTTCGTTGAACGTACGCTCCCACAGGTCGAAGGCATAGGTGAGCACGTTGGTCTTGCCGCAGAGGGTGAGGGTGTTCCCGCGTTTACGCCTGCGTGTGTATTCGAAAGCATACCTCAGACACCTCTCCACGCCCTTTCGGGTATTGATGGATTCCTGGACGGCGACCTCGTCGGGGGTACCCTTCTTCAGGAATCCTCCCGCACCGGCATAGAGGCCCTCGGTATTTTCGCGCACGACAACAAAGTCGACGTCCGCGGGGCCCTTGTCTTTGAGCGGGCAGTCCACATTGGGGTAAAGTTTGACCGGACGCAGGTTGATGTACTGGTCCAGTTCAAAGCGGGTTCGCAGTAGAATACCCTTCTCCAGGATCCCGGGCCTGACGTCCGGATGGCCTATGGCGCCCAGGTAAATGGCATTGAATGCCTTGAGTTCTTCAATGGCCGAGTCGGGCAGGGTTTCGCCGGTTCGCAGGTACCGTTCGCCGCCAAAGTCGTAGGTGACGGTTTCAAAGTCGAAGACGCAGGTCCGGGCGACAGCGTTTACACACTTAAGACCTTCCGCGACAACTTCCGGTCCCGTACCGTCGCCTGGGATGACTGCGATCTTGTAGGACAGAGGGCTCCTCCAATGGGTTAGAATCCTGAGATATACGGGAGATTCCGCGCAACGGAACGAACGGTATCGCTACCCTCCAGAAGCATCCCGGTGGCGTCCCACGTCCCTTCCAGGAGCTGAATGCGGTCTCCGTCCGGGATCTGGACGCCAACCATCAGATCGCCGCACGCCAGCGTCTTTTCTTCCACATCGACCGTAATTTCCCGGGTCGGATCGGATTCGACGGCGTACATCAATGTCTGAACATCATCGCTTGAAACAGTGACACAGGGAAATCCCATCGCCGTGCAATTACCCTGGAAGATCTCCGCGAACGATTCCCCGACAATGGCCCCGATGCCCCAGCCCATAATGGCCTGAGGCGCGTGTTCCCGGGAAGACCCGCATCCGAAGTTGGCATTGACCACCAGAATGGACGCCCCCCGGTAGCGGGCATCGTCGAAAGGATGGTCCGTGGATTTCCGGTCGTCTTCGAAGGCGAACTCGCCCAGGCCCTCGAAGGTGATGTTGCGCAGGTGCCTCGCGGGAATGATCCGGTCGGTATCGATGTCGTTGCCGCGGACCGGAATGCCTCGACCGGCCACGTGGCTGACTGCGGATGATGCAGCGTTCATCAGGCGG
This sequence comes from Candidatus Latescibacterota bacterium, assembly GCA_965237675.1. GTDB lineage: Bacteria > Latescibacterota > UBA2968 > UBA2968 > JAAXHE01. The sequence continues at coordinate 4,275,708 of OZ250150.1, read as the reverse complement.
TCCTTTCACGTCAACATGGTTCGGACGTCTGTCACTTCACCCGATACGGCCGCGGCGGCGACCATTGCCGGACTCATAAGCAGCGTGCGGCCGGTAGGGCTGCCCTGACGGCCTTTGAAGTTCCGGTTGCTGGACGAAGCGCAGATTTGGCGGTGCTGGAGTTTGTCCGGGTTCATCGCCAGACACATGGAACAGCCCGCCTCCCTCCATTCAAACCCGGCTTCGCGGAAGATCTCATGCAGGCCTTCCGCTTCCGCGTTCCTGCGCACGGCTGCCGAGCCGGGTACCACAAGTGCGTTGACATTGCCAGCCACCTTGTTCCCCTTTACGACGCCAGCGGCCTCTCGAAGATCGGAGATTCGACCATTCGTGCAGGAACCGATGAACGCGACGTCGATGGGTGTACCGGCAATCGGGCTTCCAGCGTCGAAATCCATATATTCATAGGCTTCGGCGGCGACGTCCCGTTCGTCTTCCCGAAGATCCCGCAGGGAGGGTATTCTTTCGGACACATAGACGCCCTGACTGGGCGTGATGCCCCAGGTAACGGTGGGCTCCAGCGCCGCCCCGTCCAACTCGAAGACATCGTCGTAGTGGGCATCGGCATCTGAGGCTATGTGTTTCCACCAGTCCACGGCCCGGTCGAACCCGCGGTCGGGGGGCGAGTATGCCCGTCCTCGGAGATAGTCGAATGTGGTCTGGTCCGGGTTCACGTAGCCCGCCCGTGCTCCGCCTTCGATAGACATATTGCAGATGGACATGCGTTCTTCCATGCTAAACCCGTCGATAACCGGGCCGGCATATTCATACGCGTAACCGACGCCGCCCTTCACGCCAAGGCGGCGGATAATGTTGAGTATGACGTCTTTGGCGTAAACGCCCTTCGGGAGGCTGCCGGTCACTTCGATGCGCCGGACCTCGAGCGGGTGCATCGCGAGACACTGTGTGGCTAGAACGTCGCGTACTTGAGAGGTCCCGATGCCAAAGGCGATGGCGCCAAACGCACCATGCGTCGACGTGTGGCTGTCGCCGCATGCGATGGTCATGCCCGGCTGCGTGAGTCCGAGCTCCGGACCGATGATATGTACGATGCCCTGACGATCGTCGTGGAGGTCGAAGAGTGGGATTTCAAACTCCCGTGTGTTTTGTTCGATCGCTCCCAGCATCTCTTCCGCCATGGAATCCATCAGCGGACGCGTACGGATATCGGTGGGGACAATATGGTCCACGGTGGCATAGGTTCGCTCGGGGTACGCGACTTTGAGGCCGCGTTCACGCATCATTTGAAACGCCTGAGGGCTGGTCACTTCGTGAATCAGGTGCAGGCCAATAAAAAGTTGGGTCTGGCCCGATGGAAGCTTGCGAACGGCGTGGGCATCCCACAACTTATGAAAGAGACTCTTACCCATGGGTGGTTTCAACCTCCGGAGAATTCGGATTCGGAGACGGGATTCGTCGTCTGGTCGCTCGGAACCCCGGGCCTATACCGCTTCTGTTCGATGCCGGCGGACGCCCGCGCGCACGGCCAGATGGTTCAGGGCATCGATGTAAGCTTTTGCACTGGCCTCGATGATATCCGTCGATGCGCCCCGCCCCGTGGCGCCGTCACCCTCGTGGGTGACCTTAACGGTTACTTCTCCCATCGCTTCGGCGCCGTGGGTAACGGAACGGATGTGGTATTCGTCGACCTGGACGTCCGTCGCGGTGGCCTGCGCAATGGCTTTGTACGTGGCGTCGACGGGACCGTCTCCCCAGGCGGACTCCTGGATTTCCCTTTCGCCCTGGATGCAAATCCGCACGGTGGCCGAGGGGATCGTGCCGGTGCCGCTGGTGGTGTGCATGTACAGGAGTTGGTATTTCTCGGGGATATCCCGGATCTCGTCCTCCACAATGGCCATCAGGTCTTCGTCGTACACCTCTTTTTTCTTGTCGGCCACCTTAAGGAATCGTTCGTACGCCTTGTTCAGGTCGTTCTGCTCAAGTTGATATCCCAGTTCTTCCAGACGGTGCCGCAGGGCGTGCCGTCCCGACCTTGCGGTGAGCACGATGCTCGTGGCTTCGAGCCCCACATCTTTCGGGTCGATGATTTCAAAATTCGAACGGTTCTTCAAGACTCCGTCCTGGTGTATGCCGGAACTGTGCGCGAAGGCGTTGGCGCCCACAATGGCTTTGTTGGGGGCAACGGGAATGCCCATCAGCCGGCTCACCAGCCGGCTTGTCGGGCAGATTTCCTTTGAGTCTATATTCGTATATAGCCTGTAATAATCACCCCGTGTGCGGATTGCCATCACAATTTCTTCGAGCGAGGCGTTGCCGGCCCGTTCGCCCAGGCCATTGACGGTACATTCCGCCTGCCGTGCGCCGTTCAGGATGGCTGTGAGACTGTTGATGACCGCCATCCCGAGGTCGTCGTGACAATGCACGCTGATCACGGCCTGGTCTATATTGGAAACATTTTCCCGGATGTTGCGGATGAGGCCGCCGAACTGTTCGGGCACCGCATAACCCACGGTATCGGGAATATTGACCGTGGAGGCGCCGGCTTCGATCGTGGCCTCTATAACGGCATAGAGGTAGCTCGGATCGGTTCGGGCAGCGTCCATGGGCGAGAATTCCACGTCGTCGACATGTCCCCTGGCCCTCTCGACGGCATGCACGGCCATGCCGAGTACTTCGTCGGCGGACTTACCGACCATGGTGATATGGTTCGGTGACGTGCCGATGAAGGTGTGGATTCTGGGTCTGGCTGCACCGCTGAGCGCTTCGCCGGCCCGGTCGATGTCTTTGGTCATGGCCCTGGCGAGGCCGCACACGGTCGGGCCTTCAACTTCCTGTCCGATTCGCCGTACCGCTTCGAAGTCCTCGGCAGAGGAGATAGGGAAGCCGGCTTCAATGACGTCTACGTTCAGCCTGCCGAGTTGATGCGCGATTTCGATTTTCTCGCGTACCGAAAGTTTCGCGCCGGGTGTCTGTTCGGCATCGCGCAATGTGGTGTCGAAGACGACGACACGGTCTCGATCGTCCATGGAGTGTTATCGCCTCCTTCGTCAGGAGCAGGCATTTGGCGGCCGAAGTAACCCTCCGACCTTGCGGTTCCGCCCTCTGTATCCGGCTGGGTTCGCGATTTTCCAAATCGAGATGCGAGGGGAGTCCGTTCCGTCGTACCCTAAGTTGAACGATTGGCAGGGCGCCAGGCTAATTCTCTTCGTCAGCGTCTTTCTTCATCTGGGAGTCGCGTAGAAGTGCGACCGTGCCGGTCCGGGCGATTTCGTTGATCCCGTAGTCCCGCAGCATGTTGATCATGGCTGCGATTTTGTCTTCTTTTCCGGTGACTTCGATGGTCATCGAGTAGGTACTGACATCCACAACGCCGGCCCGGAATATTTCGGCAATCTGGATGATCTCGGAACGTGTGGCGGTTCGGGTCTTTACATTGATGAGCGCCAGTTCGCGTTCTACAAATTCACCTTGAGTGATGTCAATGACCCGGATGACGTCCACGAGTCGGTTGAGTTGTTTGACCACCTGTTCCAGCACACGATCGTCGCCTCTCGCCACAATGGTCATGCGGGACGTCGTGGCGTCTTCGGTTTCTCCAACCGAGAGGCTGTCGATGTTGAACCCCCGGCTGGAAAAAAGGCCTGAAATGCGGCACAGGACACCGAAGTGGTTTTCGACCAACGCGGAAATGGTGTGTTTTTTTTGCATTGCTCATTCCCTTTGGCAAGGATATGACAGGGCACCGACCTGGCGATTGCCCGAGAGGCTCAGTCCGGGTTTGGCATTTCTTGATTTTTCAGGGGATGCGACGTGGGAGAGAGCCTCTTTTGTACGTCTAATTGTCCAGAAGGATGGCGGACAATAAGAGGCTTGAGGATGCAGGGAGGACAAAAATATCCGTATGTGCGACGGTGGCCGCAATGGGTGGGTGCGGGACCGGGAAGGGGCAGGCGCCGGAGGATGCCGGCGGGTAAGACAATACTTTGGGATTCATCGTCGCACTCTCCGATTAGGATCCGACCGTCCTGCATCTTAAAGTAAGAAAAATACAGGATTTGTATTATCGTGTCAAGAAAAATCAGGCTCAGGAACCCATTTGGCGCCGCGCCGGTGGCCCCCGGGATGCGTTTCGGCGAGCCGGGCATCCCCACGTACAGGGCCGGCGATACGGACCGGCGGGATTTTTTCGAAGTTGGGACTTGACAGGGTCCGCCTTTTTTTTTTAATTTTCCGGTTGAACTTCAATGCGCTCAGAGTCTTTCTGGGCACCATGGTTTGGAGGAGGGCCGTGCATGATCCGGGTCGAAAATCTTGTCAAGAATTACGGTGACGTCCGGGCCGTTCGGGATATCAGTTTCCAGGTCAACGACGGAGAGATCCTGGGATTTCTGGGCGAGAACGGGGCCGGGAAGTCAACGACGCTAAAGGTAATGACGGGGTATCTTTCGGCTACGGCCGGCGATGTCTTCGTGGACGACATGAACATTGTGGACGATTCCCTGGAGATCCGCAAGCGCATCGGGTATCTGCCCGAATTGAATCCGTTGTACGGAGAGATGATCGTCTACGATCTGCTTTCATTTATTGCGACCATTCGACGCATGGAGGGGCGGGCGTTCAGGCAGGCGTTGGAGAGGGTGGTCGAGCAGTGCGGGCTTGCCGGCGTGGTTCACCGGGCGGTGCAGGAATGTTCAAAAGGGTATAAACAGCGTATTGGCCTGGCAACGGCCATGCTGCACGATCCGGATATTCTGATTCTGGACGAACCCGTGACGGGGCTGGATCCCAACCAGATTGTAGAAATCCGCGAGTTGATCCGGTCTCTCGGGCGTAAAAAGACACTGATCATGTCCAGCCACATCCTGCATGAAATCGAGGCGACGGTGGACCGAATCATCATCATTCACAACGGAAAAATCGTAGCGGATGGCCTGCGGGAGGAGTTGATGTCCAGTTTCAGGGGACAGACCCAGATGACGTTGGAGGTCAGACAGGCTGAAGACGAGAGCGTTCAGGGGCTGCCCGAACAGTTACCGGGTGTAGGGCTTACGGGCATGGCGGAAAACAATGGGTCTCGCACGCTCTTTCTGGAATACGAGCGCGGCACGGATCCCCGAGAGCGGATTTTTCATTATGCCAAAGACAATGGATGGGTGATTCTGGAAATGAGCCAGGCACGAGTTCAGCTGGAGGACGTATTCAGGAATCTCACCGGGGAGGGGTCGTCCCATGCGTAATGCGAAGGCGATTTATCTGAAAGAACTGCGCTCCTATTTCAATAGCCCTATGGCCTACATTTTTCTCGTGATTTTCGCGGTATTGAGCGGGTACTTCTTTACGAGCACATTCTTCCTTATCGGTCAGTCCGATATGCGGGCACTTTTTAACATCGTACCGCTGGTCTACCTATTTTTCGTGCCAGCCATTTCCATGGGACTGATCGCGAAGGAGAAGAACCTGGGAACCATGGAAGTATTATCTACCATGCCCATTGAGGATGTTGAATTTGTTGCGGGCAAATACCTGGCTGCGGTGAGTCTGATCGTGGCGGGTCTTCTGTTTACGCTGGTGCATTTTCTGACGCTACTGGCCGTGGGCACTCACGTGGATATCGGGGCGGCGATTACAGGATATGTGGGCCTGGTTCTTGTTGGCGCGTTTTACGCGGCCGTGGGGACGTTTGCGAGCAGCCTGACGGAGAACCAGGTGGTTTCATTGATTGTCGCGATCGCAATTATCATGGTGTTTTTCCTGTTGGACAAGCTGCTGCTTTTCGTGCCTGCGGGGTTGGCGGCGATTGCCCAATACATGAGTGTGGACTTCCACCTGTCAAATATTGCACGGGGCGTCGTGGATTCCAGGAATCTTATCTATTTCGCAGGGATGATCTGGCTGTTTCTGGCGCTCACCCTGCGGGTCCTGGAGATGAGAAAGTGGAGGTAGTCGATGTTTGCGGTTAACAATAGACGGTCGTTCACCACCTATCTGCTACTGGCGGTCGTCATCGTCGCGGCCGTGAACTTTGTGTCCAGAGATTTGTTTTTTCGGCTGGACCTGACGGCGAACGGGATTTATTCGCTTTCCGATTCCAGTAAACGGGTGGTGGACAAGGTGGAAGATCTATTGACGATGAAGGTCTACTTTACCAATAATCTGCCGGGTCAGTACGGCAACAACCGGCGCTACCTGCAGGATATACTGGAAGAATACGAAGCGTTCGGCGGGGGGCGCGTGCGGTTCGAGTTTTTCCGGCCCGAAGAAGATCAGACGCTGGCGGACGAAGCGCGGAAATACGGAATTCAACCGGTGCAACTCCAGGTGGTTGAAAACGACAAGCTGGAAGTGAAGCGGGTCTACATGGGAATGGTGTTTCTTTACGGGGACGGACGGGAGGTGATTCCCGTGATTGAGAGCACAACCGGCCTGGAGTACGAAATCACCACACAGATCAAAAAACTGCTGGATACGGAGAAGCAGGCGGTCGCTTTTGCGATCATCGGCGCCCAGCCGCCCCGGGTTCGGAATATATCCACCGTGCTCCAACAGTCGTACCTCGTTCGAAACATCAGGCTGGCTTCCCCCGTTCCCGACGATATCGGCCTGTTGATGATCAGCGGGGTGACGGATTCGTTAAGTGAAGATGAGCTCAAAAACCTTGAGGCGTTTGCGAACCGGGGCGGAAATCTGTTTATAGGGCAGGGGCGTGTGACCGGCGACTTGCAGGGTCAGCGAGGCACGGCAGTACAGTCGAATCTATTTGACTTTCTGGATACATCGGGTTTGCGGGTGAAAGAAAATCTTGTGCTGGATCAGCGATGCAGCGCGATTACGATAAGCCAACGACACGGATTTCTTCAGATGAGTTCGCAGATACAGTATCCGTTTTTTCCGGTGATACACCGTTTTGGCAAGCACCTGACGGTGGACGGGCTCGAGCAGGTGCGCCTGCTTTTCAGCAGCGAGATTGCCGTGGCTGATTCGGTTGCGGATGTTACGCAGACCACGCCGCTGATGTATACGTCGGACCGGTCCGGAATCATGACCGGATTCTTCAATCTTCGGCCTATGGACAATCCGTTCTTCAATACGCTGAATCAAACGGGGAAGGTCGTGGGTGCGTTGGCCCAGCGGGAAGGCGCACAGGGAATGAGCCAGGTGGTTCTGGTGGGTGATTCCGGGTTATTCGATGACGAATCCGGGGGTAGTTTTCAGGAGAATTACATCTTTATCGCGAATATCGTCGATTTTCTTATGGGGGATAGCGACCTCGTAGCACTCCGCTCCCGGGAAATTACGACGCGGCCTTTGATGGAACTCGACGACACGGAGAAGGCGCGTTGGAAATGGTTGAATGTATTGCTGCCGCCGGTTCTGATCGTTGCCTACGGTCTGCTGCGATGGCGGCGGGAAGCGGGCCGTGCAAGGATGTTGGAGGAGCAATATGGCTAAACGGGTGAGGATATGGCTGGTCGTGATTCTGGCGCTCGTCGCCGGTGTCGCATACGTTCAGATTTCGAAGACCAGATATACGGCTGCGGGCAAGCCGATTTTTGAAGGAAGCCGGGGCGATGTGCAGCAGGTTGTAATCGAACGCAGTAGAGAACGCGTTGAACTGCGTCTCGACGGCGAGGTTTGGCGCATCGTGGGCCACGATTCCCTGGAGGTTCGAGAAGCGCCGGTTGACAATCTGCTCGACAAGGTATTGACGGTCGAGCGCACAACCCTGATGACCAGGCGCACGGATCGTTGGGACGTGTATTCGGTGGACGATTCAGCCGGCATCCGGTTGTCCGTCAGGAACGCCGGAGGAACGGAACTTGCCGCCTTTGTGTTTGGCCAGTCCAGGCGGGATTGGAGCAAGAATTATGTGCGTCTGGCGTCCGAAGAAGCGGTATATCTGACCGATAACAACATCACCTACTATCTGAATGCAACGCCGGACTTCTGGGGTAGGAAGCCGGAGTCGGCGGCAGCGGACAGTACGGGTCCGGACATCGATGTGGGTGCGGCTGCCCCTTCCGTTACACCTCCAGCAGCGCCGGTTCTGATCGATGCGAAGCGAGATACGTCGGGGCCGCTGAAGCTGGATCTGGAGGCCGCGGCGGATACGGCAATTACGAAAGAGTAAGTACAAGGGCGCCTGATTTCGCCTCCTTCCCACGTGCTGCCTGTGGGGTTTCACTACGTTTTGGCGCGGGAATTCCATTCTCGCGCTTTTCGCGTGTCCAGAATCCGGTTGCGTTGCCCCCCCAGGATATTATCTTGCGGGCTAAAGGCGCACGAAGGTACGACCCATTCAGGAAGGCCGGCTTTACTATATGTGCCCGGATGCTATCGGAGGGACGATGAGCCACGAGATCGAAAAGCGCGTGTTGGAGGAGATTTTCAGGTCGTCAGAAGCGCATCAGAATCTACTGGTTCTGGCGGACGACATCGGGGCGCGCCTGGCCGGGTCGGAGAATGAGATCCGGGCCCGGGATTTTTTGGTCGAGACCCTTGAATTGGACGCCGGGCGGAGAGGCGGCCGGTTGCGAAAAGGCACCTCGATCGGGCGCCAGTTTGGCCGGGAGTACCGTTAACGGCGCCCGGCGAGATCGACCGGCCGGACAGCGACGCGATTTTTCGGAGGACGGTTGTGCAGATTGCCTGGAGCGACCTGTCTCAATGTTACGAGTTCGATACCGGCGACATTATGGGCGGTATTCAACCCTATATGAATTACCACGGCATCTGCGGGTTGATGCATCGAGACTACAGGGTGGGGGTGGTTCGGCATTATAAGGCATTCTTGAATGCTGAATATTATCTCAGGCCGGGTTCGGGGATGGTGATGTACCCACGACGGCTCTCCCTGGCGAGGAAGGTGTCGCACGAGTTTTCGCAGGAAGGGGTGGCCATCCACTTCCCGGCGGAGCCGGATTTCGGGTTGGAGATGGATCTCGTATATCGGCCGCACGGCGACGCGGTGGACCTGGAGATGACAATCCGCCCGTCGGTGGATATTCAACGCTTTGAGATCTTTTTCGCCTCGTACATTGCCGAGGTTTTCAATGAGACCTGGGCGCCTTTAGCCAATGCCGACGGGTCTCGAACCTGGACAAGGCTGAACAACCGGGTGGAAATCAATCGGACGTTCGGCGTTGTCAGAGACGAGCTGTCGCGCGAAATGCTTCAGGATGGACGTTTCGGTGATCCAAACAAGGGGTTGCATCGGGATCTGGAAGACCGGGACTTCAGCGTGCCCATTTTGGCTGCCCGAAATTCCTCAAACGGGTTCACGCTGGTGTTTCTATGCGACCCCGTTCTCACAACATACCTGACCGGACAGTACCACGGATGGGATACCGCGCACGACTGGTGCTATGGCCGGGATCTGGCGGCGGGCGCCGAGATGGTGGCACATACGCGGATGGTCTATCGATGTTTTCCGGATGCACGGGCGATGGGCAACGGCATCGATGAATTGTGGACAGCCTTTGCCGGCCCCATATCTTAACAAACTTCAGGAGGCAAGAGGTATGCTGGCGATCGATGGCGGTGAGAAGATCCGTACAGTGCCGATGCCCGCACGACGTCTTTTCGGCGACGAGGAGAAGCGGGCGGTGATGGCTCTCTTCGACGAAAGTATCCGGTCGGGCAACGCGTTCGGGTACGATGGGCCGGAGGAACGCGCGTACGAGCGGGACTTTGCGGATTTTATGGGCGGCGGGTACGCTGACCTGGTGAATTCGGGCACGACGTCTCTGTACACAGCGCTTGGGGCCCTCGAACTGGAGGTCCCGGGCGAAGTGGTGGTGCCGCCGATCACCGATCCGGGAGGGGTGATGCCCGTGGCGCTTTTAAACCTGGTACCGGTTGTGGCGGATGCGGCCCCCGGCACATTCAACGCCGGCGCGGAACAGATCGAAGCTGTGCTCACCGAGCATTCGCGTGCGATCATCGTTGCGCATATCGCCGGTGAACCCGCGGACATGGACCCGATTCTGGAGCTTGCCGAAGCGCGCGGGTTGCCCGTGATCGAAGACTGCGCGCAGGCGCACGGCGCCAGGTACAGGGGAAGGATAGTGGGTGGCATGGGGGCGTTGGGGACTTTTTCGACGATGAGTGGCAAGCATCACGCCACCGGGTCGCAGGGCGGGGTGGTCTTCGTGAAGGATCAGGATCTTTATTGGCGGGTGAAGCGTTTCTCGGATCGGGGCAAGCCCTTGAATCTGGAGGGGAGCGGACTCTCCAACGTGAGGGCGAGCCTGAATATGAACGGGAACGACCTGGCCGCGGCGATCGGACGGGTCCAGTTGCGCCGGTTGGGGGAGATCGCGGATAACCGGCGAAGGGCGGGAGATGCAATACGGGACGGTATCGAACATCTGCAGGCGGTGTCGATGGGAAGGCAGGTGCCGGGTACCGAGTGCGTGTACTGGTTCCTTCGGTTCCACCTGGATACGGCCAGACTGAGTGTGGACAAGGCCGACTTCGTCAAGGCGCTCGCGGCTGAGGGGATATCGGCCTCGGTATCCTACAGGCATATCCCGTCCGAGGCAACCTGGTTCAAGGAACGCAAGGTTTTCGGAAACAGCGACTATCCCTGGGGTCTTCCCGACTATCGGGGCGACCGCAATGCCACGTTCCCGTGCCCCAACGCCGTGGCGGCCGCCGAGAGCCATTTTACGATGCCGATCCATGAGAACTACGGGGAGCAGGAGGAGTCCGACATCGTGGCCGCTCTCGAGAAGGTGGAGAACGCCTATCTGAAATAGGCGGTCATTCATCTTCGACGCAAACGGGGCGACGGCTGTCGCCGGGAATATCCCGCGAATAAGCCCGGTCGGCGGCTGTGAATCCCTGGTGCCAGCGGATCGCGGTTTTGGGTCACTGTCCTGTACCGATGTCGTCCAGGGCTGAACGTCGCGGCACGGATATGAATCGACAGAGATCGGAAAATGGCTGTGGAGGCATTCAGGCAGGTTCACAACCTTTGTCCCGCCGAGGAGATCTACCGGACGGGGGACGTTACGAATCTCTGGATGGGCGAAGAGGATGAAGGTATCCGTCTATTCAGGGGTTCGGTGGTGGAGAACGACAGCCCCGGCGTCGGACGGTCGGACGACCGGGACGAGGATCCGTTTGTGGAGGTTTCCGGCCCGTTGGCGCTGAAAAAAGTGCTGACGCTGCACCGAATTCCTTCCGAAACGACGCGGTTGGCCTTTATCGCGCGGGAGCGGAGGGGTCATTCGGCCACATTGCGATTCAACGTCAATGGACAGGAGGCGCTCCGGCCGCCATCGCCGCTGGCCACGCCCGATGCCAGGCAATACTGGGAGCTGGCGTCCGATGACGGCGCGTGGAGTTGGAGTCGATGGTATTACGTGGAACTCCCTGTCGGCTGCCTTCGACAGGGCGAAAACCGCGTGGTTGTGGATGTCGTCGAGGGGCGGGTGGGATGGAGCCTGATGGTGGCGGATTATCGGGATTACGAAAAGGGGATGCCGGATCCGGTTGTGCTGCCGGCGTCGAGTTTTATTCGCCGAGATTGTGAGTGGGAGTCCGAACGCGGCGAATATGTGCTCCGGCTGATCGCGGATGGGTACCGCGGGAACGGACTTGTAGTGTCAACGGTGATCGATGCCGCCGGGGAAGGGGAGGGTGTGAAGCGGCGCCATTCCGTTCGTGGACTGCGTTTGGATTGGGACGTCGAGGTCCCCGCCGGTACCGCCGTCCACTGTGACGTGCGCACCGGAACGGATCCGCTGCTGCATGCGGCGGGCTGGAGCGATTGGCAATCTTGTGAATGCGGATCACCGGTGGTGGTCGTTGCCGGACGTTACCTGCAATGGCGCATGCAGTTTGAGACGGCGGATCCGGCATACACACCCGTACTGAAGGCGATGCGGGTCCTTGCCGAGGTGCGCCCGGACCGGGAGCCGCTGCCCCGGGTCGTCGCGGCGGAGAACCCGACCATCCGCCGGTCTTCGTACTGGATTGCGGACGAGGACTACAGGCACGGCACGTTGCGGGAACTGCGTGAGCGGTTCGAACTGGATGCCGTGGTTGCCGGGGCGCAGACGGAATTTGAAGCCATCGAGCGCCTGATGGCGTGGGCGTATTCCGTTCCGCTGGGTCCGTGCCGGCACTATCCCTGGGACGTCCTGGAATGGCTGTTGCTCGAGCGGGACGCCTGCGGTGCGATTGTGATGAACCGGTATCGCGAGCGACGGCGCGACAAGATGTGTCTGTATCCCAACGTAGCCCTGGTGGCCGCCTGCCTGAGTTTCGGTTTTCCGGCGCGGCACGTGAACTTTCACAGCGAAGGCATGACGGGGCACGAGATCGCCGAGGTCTGGTCGAACGATTATTGCAAGTGGGTTCATCTGGACGCGACGCGGGATTACTATTGGTACGATCCAAAGACGCGTTTGCCGCTGGATACGCTCGAGGTGCACCGGGTTCTGGCGGACAGGCTTCAGGAAGTCGAACGCTGGGACCGTCCATACCTGTTCCGGCAGGACCTGGAATCCCTCGCTCGTGACCTGCCGATTGCAATACGGGAGGGGAGTCACGAGTTTTCCACGACGGAAGGGGCGCATTTTCTGTTCCGGTCGTTTTGTCATTTCCGTATGATCCCCCGGAACAACATGTTCAGCCAGCCGCGTCCGCTGCCGGTGAGTCAGGGTACGGAGGTGTGGGCCTGGGACGGGTATCTCAACTGGGCAGACAACAAGGTGCCGCCACTGTCCCACTTTACGAATCACACGAACCGTCGCTCGGATTTTTATCCCACGATGAACCGGACCCGGTATACGGCTGAGGTGACGCAGGATCCAGTCGTGCTGAAGGTTAATCTGCAGACGCACACACCCTGTTTCGCTGGTTATCTGTCAAGGGTTGATCAAGGAGAGTGGAAATCGTGCCCGGATGCGTTCGATTGGCATTTGCACAACGGGCTGAACACGATGCGGGTGCGTTCTGTCAATAGCGCGGACGTGAAGGGCCCGATCAGCAGCCTCACAGTCGCCTGCTGACTTTAGCTTCTATCGTCGCACGCAGCGAGGTTCTTCATGCAGACCTTTGTCTTTTGTTGCTACCCAGGTATCAGATTTCAAACGCTCTTTCTTGATTCCTGATGAAATAGCTTGTACCGGATTGGAACGCGGAATCATAGCCGCCCTTATCGGGGTGGCTTTTTTTATAGGGCCACGGAGCTGCAACACGTGGCATCTTTTTTTGAGATACGAAAAAATCCCTGGCGCGAGTCTAAGGCGGGATGAAGCGAAGGCCAGAATGCCTGTGTTGCTCCCAGCGTAGTGTTGTTGCGCAGGATACCAAAAGGCTCGTAGTGAGAATGCGCCACCGAACAGTCGCTTGGGCATTTTTCGTGTTGAGGGATACTATTGCGGATGTTTTGGATCTACATGTATGCGACAAACGTGACCTTGTCGATTTGGTGGATACAAGCGCGGATGTAACTGTCGAGGTGATCAGGAATCATCACCTAACAGCGCTGGACTCAGCAATTGAAAACGGCGCCTAAATCTACTTAGAGTATGCATGTCAAGGACGATTTGGTTCTTGACCAGTCCAGCGGATTAGAATCGGAAACTATGGAGAGGGCTAAGCTGGTGATCGGGGGTAAGGACACGTGTATTGTCAGGACTTTTTAGACCCACCAGGAAGAACTACATAACTTAACGCACAGCGCGTGAATCTAGGGAGGGTGCGGCTGATTAGACACATTCTATCATCATCCGTTGCAAATCTGAACAGGATCCGCGGGCAACTTTGGCAGATGTGGCTTCTCGTTCCCCGTATCATCGGCGTTTTTCGAGAAGCGGGCATTTCATACTTGTTGCTTTCAATTTCCCTGTCCGTCTATGACGGCTTGGCGCCAGTCATTTCCATCTGGCTGACCAAGCTCCTAATTGACGCAGCAACGTTACAATGGCGTGCTAAGCAAGCAGCGGATTTAGTAGATCTCAGCTATCTAGCTATCCTCGTTGGCATACAGATACTCATTTGGCTTGTGGCGTCAATAGCCGATATTTTCGCCCGGCCCTTTGTTTCAGTTCTTGGTGAACGTGGATCCCATATCACTAGGCGGCACGTTGCAGAAACGACAAGCCGCGTGCCCTACGTGTTCTATGAGGACTCGAGATTCTACGATAGAATCGAAGCCGCACGCAAAGCGCAGGAATGGCCGGAGTATTCGTCCATACTCTTCTTTCAGATGGTGACATCCGTAACTAGATTGACCTCCACAATTGCACTAATGGCCTTTATAGGCTGGTGGGTCGCTCCTCTTATCGTGATGACGATGCTGCCCCATGCGATATCAAGGGGTCGGTACGTAGCTCAGAGCCATCATCTGTTTCATTATCAAAGCGCCGATAGGCGCCAGCTCAATTATTTCACAGAGTTACTTTCTGGGCGGCAGGCGGCAAAGGAAGTGCGTCTGTTTGACCTCTCCGAGTTCTGGTTAAGCAAATACAGCACACTCTGGGAAAAATGTTATGAAGAGAGACGACGTCTCTTTATTTCTCGTCATGGGATTTCTTTGTTGGCGGACATTCCTGGAGTTTTGGCTGCAGGAGCGATTTACTTATATCTCCTCCTTCGTGCAGCAGGAGGTATGATTACTTTGGGCGAACTTGCCATGGGACTTGGTGTTACGCTTCAGCTTCGATTTGCAACGAGTTCGGTTGCGCACAACGTAATCCAGGTTTTCCGTGCCTCTTTGATAGTCATGGACTATTTCAAATTAATCGACATACGAAATGAGGCCCTTTCTACCTCCCGCAGCTATTTGCGGGAAAAGGATACCCGCCATATCAGGTCTTCGTTGCATTCAAGCAGGAGTCCCATCATTCGGTTGGAAGACGTTTCGTTTCGATATCCAGGCGCTTCCGTGGATGCACTACGCAAGGTGACGTTGGACGTCAACGAGGGTGAGATTGTTGCCTTAGTAGGCCACAACGGCGCTGGAAAGACCACGTTTGTCAAGCTGATTAGCGGGCTGCTGGCTCCATCCGAAGGTAGGATTTGGTTTTGTGGAAATGAAATTGACTCAACCAGCATAGAGACCCTTCGCAAAAACGTCTCGGTGGTATTTCAGGATTTCGGAACATATGATTTGACTCTTCGGGATAATATAACAATCGGTGACGCTAGGGATGATGTGTCCAACGAAGATATTATGCATGTCTGCAATAACTCAGGTCTTCAAGCCATTCTTGCCAAGCTACCTCAAGGACTTGATACTATGCTTGGAAGGACGTTTGGCGGCCTCGATCTTTCGATCGGCGAATGGCAGCATGTTGCTCTGGCGCGATGTCTTTTCAAGAAAAACGCTAAAATCCTTGTCCTTGACGAACCTACATCGTCTCTTGATGCTGAAGCTGAGTATGACCTATACAGGCGCATCACCGACATTTCTGCACTTAGAACCACCTTTTTGATCTCACATCGATGTTCCACTGTTCGTGCGGCAACGAGAATCATTGTGATTAACAGGGGTGAAGTGGTGGAAGACGGGACACATTCAAGCCTTTTGACTGCCAAGGGGATCTACGCCCGGTTTTATTCAATGCAAGCAGAAAGATTTTCAAGCGATAGACCACCACTTTATCCAGACTCTTAGGACAATTGCAACTCTCTCGGCCGATTTGGTTCTTGACAACGGCCTTCGGACCTTCGTCGCGGTGGCCAGCGCCTAAATCAATGCGATCCTGACTTCAAACTCCTTCAGCTCTTCTCTAACCATATTGCCGTGTGTAAAACTAACCGGCATCCCTTTAGGACGTGATGTCACGGGAGCGCGACGATACTTTTTTGGTCACGGTCTCCTTTGGTTGAGGATACAGTATTCTTGTTTGTAACTGCTATATCGAAATTGCATCGGAACCCCGTCTGTTTTAACAAGGTAGGCGCATTTCCTCATGTTTCGCCCCTGCAGGGAGGCATGTCTTGAAGACACTTGAAGATCGAGACCTGGTCCGGCTCGCGGTATCCGGAGAGACATGGGCGTTTGGCCGCCTGGTGGAGCGCTACGGCGGACGGATTTTCGGGAGGATCCGCCGCGTGGTCAAACAGCCTGAAGAGGCGGAGGATCTGGTTCAGGAGATCTTCCTGCAGGCGTACCGCCGCCTCGGACAACTGCGCGACGGTCGTCGGTTTTCCGGATGGCTGCTGAAAATTGCGGACAATGCGGCCTTCAGGTGGCGCCAGCGGCGAATGGTGCAAATCCGTTTCGAGCGGCTGTTGACGGCGGAGTGGGGCGAACACGCCGTCGACGAATCGGAGGCGGAGCGAGAGGCACGCATGACGGTCAGGCAGGCGATTCGCCAGCTATCAGATGCGCATCGGGACGTGATCGAACATCATTACTTCAAGGGCCATTCCTACGAGGAAACGGCCAGCCAGTTGGGCCTGGAAATGAACACGGTCCGCAGCCGCCTGCAGAAGGCGAGGCAGCGGATCCGAAAGGAGATGAGCGAGATGAAAAACGGTGGACAGACCTACGATCTTACGGCGCAGGATCTTCAAGCACTCTATTGGGCGACCCGGTTTGTGAGCCGGGACGAATCCCGTGGACGGCTTCAGGGGGTCTGCCTGGACACGGACGGGCGCGTTGTGGCGACAGACGGAGCGAGGTTGCTTCTGCGTACACTGGAGGGCGCGCAGGACCTGGAGACCCAGGTGATCCTGGGGCCCGGGCTCGAGATGCCGACGCCATATCCCAAGCGGGCGACGCTATCGATCCGAGAGGAGCAGGCTTTTCTTAATGCCGAGGGAGAAGACGAACTCGTAATACCGATTATCGATGAACCCTACGTAAACTATGAGGCAGTCATAACGGAAATGGGAGACAGTCTCGTTCGGGTATCGTCGGATGAACTGCTAAAGGCAGTGAACCTGATCGCAGAGCATCTGGAACCCAGGCATCCGGACTCTGAGACGTGGTCCTATTTGCCACAAGTAGAGATCCGGATTTCCAAGGCGCACCAGACGCTCTCATTGATCACGTCGAGGGACCTGGGTTATAGTGTCTCCAAAAAGAAAGCTGATAAACCGGTCTCTACCGATGATGCCCCCTGGGCCGATGTTCCGTACTGGCGGTTCACGACCACCCTCGAAGGCCATGTCAGCCTGGAAGACAGTCCGGAACCGTTCAGGTCCAGTGTAAATCACGCCTTCCTGGGTGATGTTGTATCCGGACTTGAAACCGAGGGAATATTGGATATTTTCTTTACAGACCCGATGAAGGCTCTCCTATTTGTTTCAGGGGATCATCCCGACCGGAAAGCGATACTGATGCCGATGAGAATCGAGTAGGCGGCGGTCGGGAAAACGGGTACTAAACGCGTCGAGAACGACAACACAAAACCGGGCGCTTCCGCGAGGGGGCGCCCGGTTCGACTTTCTGAAGGGATGTCGACGGCCTTTATCGGGCGGTCGCCCTCCACGTGGTAATCACCTTCATGATTCGCCTCCTTTCTCTCGCAGACGGGTCACGCGCCATGACCTGTCCGGATTCTGTAGACGCATCAACAATAACTGTACCGAACGGTCCGCATGTCTACACACCGGCGGATGCACACAAACCGAAGGCACGCGCGTCCGCCCTTCTCCGGCGGACCGGCTGACGATGGTGATTCCTTTACGCTCCGGGTCAATCTCCGCGGGAAGCCGCGCAGGTATCCCTCAAGACCGCGGTCACCGGCTCCAGGGAGGCGCCAGGAGCCAGCACGACATCGTATACAGACCGGTATTGTTCGACGTGGTCGCAGTCGGCGGGGAAGGCAAAGCTGAGCAGGCGGGAGTGGCCGATGCCTTTAGCCATCTTTACATCTTCAAGCGTGTCGCCCAGGAGCAGCAGGTTGTGGCGCCCGGCGAACTCGGGGACGATGGCCTCGTTCAGGGTGTGTTTGTTCAGGCTGTGGATAAGCGGCGTCTTGTACGCCACCGCAATACCGTTCGGGTCAAAGACCAGCGTGTTGGCGATGATGACGGCATTGGCGGTGGGTAAGCCATCTGCGGCGAGTCGGGCCTCGATGATTTCCCTGATGCCCGCGGAGAGAATAATCAGGGGTATGCGGCGATCGTGGAGGGTTTCAAAAAAAAGGCGCGCACCGTCTCGAAGGTGCGGCCGATTTTCGCTGACAATTCGATGGATCGTCTGTGTGCTGAATCTGTAATCGAGCAGCAGATCGAACTGTCGTGACCACCATCGAAGAAGGTGTGGCGACTTAACGCGTTCGGGCAAATCGATCGCGCGTTCGATTTTTCGATAGCGGTCAAACAGTTCCCGGTAACGCCGGTTGAACGCCGGCCCGAGATGCCCACTGTTTGCGATCACCGAACAGGTGGACTGATCGCTGCCATCCTCCGCGGTGGATCGCGTCAGCGTCCGGTCCCAGTCGCTGACAACCAGGAGCCTGTCCGGGCCGTCGGCCTGAAATTGCTTCAGCTTGTAACGCCATCGCATGCGGTGTTCAGGCGTTCCGGGATGAAGTTCTATTGCGAGGTTCCGGATTCCAGGGACTGGGACAGCACCTTTTTCAGAATCTTTCCGGGTTTGAACATGACTTTGCGGCGGGCGGGCACGTATACCGTTTCGCCGGTGCTGGGATTACGCGCCTGGTTCTTTTCCTTTGTCTCCTTGACCTCCCAGGAGCCAAACCCACGTATCTCAATGCGTTTGCCTTTGCAGATGGAAGACGTCATGGCTTCAAACAGGACGTCGACGGCTTCTAATGCTTTGGTTTTGGGATGGCCGATGTTGTCCGAAAGGTACCGTGCCAGAGAAGCCTTCGTGATCGTTGCCATACCCTACCCGCGATTGAGGCCGTTATTGGGAATTTGCGACCAGTGAACGATAACTCAGAAATTTTTCAATGTCAATAGAAAAACAAGTAGAAAAACAAGCTTCCGGAATGAGAATCAGGCCATCCAGTCCGGCCCTGCCGTCCCGAGAGAATGTGAAAGGGATATCCTCCCGCCCTACAAAAGAACACTTGCCCGGGTTTCACGCGGGATTTATATTGAAATCGAACACTGGAGCGGTCCGTCTGCACGCCGATACGCGTGGGCTTCCCGTCGGATTACCAAGAGGAGATTGAATCAATGAAACCCATTCTGCTGGGTCTGCTGGCAATTTGTGTCTGCGCAGCCTGTGGCGGCGATGACGACGACAATAACCCCGCGGCTTCCGAGACACTGGCTGGTTCCTACGATCTCTTAAGGTTGACCCCTTCGGGGGGCTCGGCGATATCACCTCCCGACGCCTCGGGGATCATGACGTTAACGGAAAACCGATATTCGGTTACAGCCGTCTTCGTTACCACCGGGTCAACCGATGTCATACGGGTCTCGCAGACCGGGATGTACGAAAAATCCGGTACGAATCTCAGCCTCACGGCGGACAGCGGAGGCGGCGCACAGTCCGGTCAGGTTTTGGACGGCGGTACGACGATATCCATATCAATTTCGGTGCAGGCAGGCGGGCAGGCACAGACGATTTCGATGATCTTTACCAAGGCCGGTCAATAGTGTCCATTCGGACTCCGGGCTGGGGTCTGGGATCTGGTAAAGGCATTTGAAGGGAGATCGCCGCAATGGCACGCGTCGGTTTGTTCGCGCGTTTGATGATTTCGGACGCCGGCCGGACGATTGCGACTGCTTTCTCGGAACTGTTCGGCGAGGGTCGTGTGGTTTCAGTGGTTTTCTACAAGGCGGATTTGTTACGTCGTCCGCGGTTCGATATATGGTGTTCGTATGATGCTTCGTATTTTGAACGTTCTGGTCCTGATACCGCTTCTCGTATTTGCGGCATGCAAGTCCGCCCAGGACACCGATCTGATCGCCATGGTAAAAAAGGGAGATGAAGAGGGGGTGAAGACACTTCTGGATGAGGGCGCCGACGCGAACGAAGAGGGCAAGGCGGGCACGACCCCGTTGATCGAGGCCGCAAAAAAGGGTGTTCCCGAAGTTCTACGGCTTCTGCTCGATGCCGGTGCGGATGTAAACGAAGACCTCTACAGCCGAACGGCGTTGATGGAGGCGGCGATCAAGAAGGATTCGACGATCACGGAGATCCTGTTGGCGGCGGGTGCCGTTGTGGATGCGAGAGATCTCAACCATCGGACCCCCCTCATGTTCGCAGCCGACGCAGGGTTTACGGGCGTGGTTCACGTCCTACTGGCTGCGGGGGCGGACGTCAATGCTTCCGCGCGTTCAGGCTGGACGCCGATGATCTATGCGGCATATGGGGGGTACGAGAAGGTGGTGGGGCGTTTGCTCGATGCGGGCGCCGATGTCAACGCCAGGACCGAAAACGGGAAGTCCGCGGTCTGGCTGGCCACGTACCGGAACAAGACCGAGGTTTTGAAGATTCTAAGCGAGGCGGCTGCCAGTGATCGTTGACCCAACACCAAGCTAACGTTGGGGACACTTCAAAAGGCGCTCTGGGAGTGCCTTTTTCTCTTACGCGGATGCGTTTCCGGCGGAACCTGTTTCTCACATCCGTTCGGTAGTTCGTCCATTTCCGACATCGGCAACAGGGCCATGATGTAATGGGAGGGTCAGGGTGCATGGCGATCTTGAATGCAGCAGTAATCGGTCTGGGTGGGCGGTCAGGGGCGCACCTGTCCGTGCTGCCGATACTCTCGGACAGGTACAGATTGGTAAGCGTGTGCGATATTGACGAGGACAGGGCGCGATCGGTGGCCAATCAGGTGGGTGCGAACGGGTATACGGATCTGCAGGAGATGCTGGATTCGGAGGAACTGGATGCCGGCCTCATCGCGGCTCAACCCGAGATTCATCACGCGATCGCACGCATGTTGTCCGAAAGAAAGGTCCATATCCTCACGGAGACTCCGATCGCCCTGACGTTGCCATGCGCGGACATGATGATCCGGGCTGCGGAGGAAAACGGTGTCTTTCTGGAAGTCTCCGAGAACGCTCGAAGGTGGCCTCGTGAGAGGCTGAAACAGAAGATTGTACAGGAGGGGCTTATCGGCGAGGTGCGGGAGTTCTACGTCTCCTACACCTCGGGCTCTTATCACGGAATAAGCGCAATCAGGTCGATTCTGGGATCAGAGCCACGGGTTGTTTCAGGTACGTACCCCGACTCCCAGGATGTGAGAGAACGGGGTATCATCGGGTGGTCGGACAAGCTCCGCGGGACATACGAACACAATGTGCAGAGGAAGAATTACTGGGAGATTCTGGGATCGGATGGAGCCATACGGGGAACGCAACTCCATCTTTATCGTGGGGACAAGAAACTGGAGATCGTCACCGGAACTCCGGGCGAGGGGCTGAAGAGAACGGCGCATCGATCCAGCGTGGGAACACAGCCGGAGATCGCTTGGGAGAGTCCGCTCAGGGACTACATGCTTCCCAATGATGATAGCATTGCCGTTGCCGAAGCCTGGTGCAGCCTGCACGATGCCGTGGTCCGCGGCAAAGCTCTGGAATATGGCGCGCGTAACGCCAGAAGGGATATCGAGGTGCTGATGGGTATCCGGGAATCGGCTGGCAGGGATGGAATGTGCGTGGCCCTGCCTCTGGCGGATATTACCGAACACGAAAAAGGGATTCACTCGGCATTTGAGGAGATATATGGCGTCGATCTCCTTGATTTGACGCCCCGCCATCCCGCAAAGCGGGAATCGCTTCCCACGCGGCTGCGGGGGCTATTGTATTGAGTGTGCGGCGGAATAACCCGTTTCGGAGCGATTGGCGGATGCGAATTCCGGGGCGTGCCAGCCGGTGTCCGCCAATCGTGCCAAGAGGGACTCACGGGTCGGTGGGCGGGTTATCCCCTAGGATCCGTCACACGTCCGACAAACAGGATCGCGTTGGTAGCGATGTCCCGGATGAGGAAGATAAATGGGCGATTGGCCATAAATTCGGGCGTAACCGCCGTTAGCTGCATCCCTGCACCCGTCGCGGCGGCCGCCTCCGTGCCCCGTTCATTTACCTTTACAAAAGCCTTGTGAATAACGGCGGAGCAGAACAGGTCTTTCTTCCCGGTCATTCCGGAAAAATCCGCTGATTCCGGGTCGAATGCGTCCGGCATCCCCATCCCGGCCAGGGTGTCGGCCAGCCTGAATTCAGATTTGATCTCGAACGACGGTATTGAAAGCTCCAGGCGAAGGGGTCTCATAGATGTATGAATCTCGCGGACGAGATCCGCGGTCAACGAGTTTTCGAATTGTTCGAATTCCCCTTTCGCGGGAAGGAAGACAATCATTGATACCTCGCGATCCCGGTAAAGCAACTCCACGGCCTGGGCATTAGACGCCCTGTGCCACGTATGATTGAAATCCTCGTATTGCCGCATCATCGGTACATCGACACGTTCCCCGCTCAACAGAAAAAAGGTGTCATTGGAGGTCTCTCTTTCGTCGAAGGGCAGGTGCCAGGCCGCGTTGAAATAGATGGCGTTGGCCAGGACCAGCCTCGTCAACGTATTGATGAGACCCTGCGGAATCAGTTCTTCGATCTTATCTTCGGTTCGGTTCGCGACCCAGTCATTGATCGCCTTACGTGACGCTTCCGGTTCGTTGACAAAATCCAGCGGCCTCATCTCGGCGCCGTAGTTCTCGGCCAGCGCGTCCAGAAATTGCGGCAGGAATGCATATCCTCTTTGTCCCCAGATGGCATTGGCGATGTTCAACCGGAATTTCACGCTGTCCTGGCTGCTTTTACCCTTGCCGCGCTCGGCTAGCGCGAGATCCAGCACGTTGAATGCCGGATGCAATTGATCCGGGGGAAGGAGAAAGTGAAGTACTTCCTTTATCTGGCCTGCCGTCCGGTCGCTGGCGCCGGCGTACACCATGGAAAGTGCCAACGAGATGCTGTGCGGTGAATAGAAAAGGTTTCCTTCATTATCGCGCAAAACCCGATAGAGGTCGAACGCGAAAGCGCTGTTTCCCCGCACCAGTTCGTCCAGCTTCACGTCTGACGCGGAAAGCGAGGTAATCCGTGACTTTTCCGACGTGACCTGTTCCCTCGGAACATCATCCCTTTCATCCGGCGCCTCGTCCACGGGTGATTCTGCGCCGCATCCCGGGTGTTCGGCGATCAGAATCAAAGTAACGAACGCACGGAGCCATCTTCCAGTCGGGAAGCGAAACTTCATTCGAGTTGACCTTCTGCTCGTCGAGTCCATGACAAATTCGATGGCTTTGCTTTGAAAGATGTACACGGACGAACCCTCTGTGCCTATATTAGAAAGACGATTTCCTTGTACCTAAAGCCGAATCTCACATGTGCTATAGACGCCCGGTGGGGCGGAGAGTTGCCTTAGCAGGGTACCCTGAAGAACATCCGGATTTGTCAGGTCCTGCCGTTCGCTCGTGCTCGTGTTTGCGAATGGTTTGATGGAGATGCAGTTTTGCGTTGACTTGAAATTTCTTTATTGGTGTCATTCCTACTTTTGCAGCATATCGAAGTTTCTCCGGGAACGCTGTAACAGCTCACGAGGGTTTCGGTTCCCGTACCTCTACGAAAATACGGGTCAATGTGATTTTGGTGCAATAGGAGTACATTGATTTGAGCGATCAATTCTTCGAACAACCGATACTCAACTCGCCGTACGAGTACCCGAACACGCACTGGGAACTGGACAAGACAGGCCAGCCGACGCAAAAAATCGTCGAAATGCGGCGACGCGCCGAGTTCATTTCGCCGATTCCGAAACCGAAGAAGCAGAAGGGATCGCCTGTAGATCAATCCGCGATTGTTTTCGACGAGGCGGCCAGGAAACTCGGGACTGAAGGCCAGCGGTACGATCTAACCGAAATCATCAGCGGCGTTCGGTTACAGGTCGACCGATGGCGACGGTTGCGAAATCCGAAACAATGGCGGGTGTCGCCTGAAACGGCGCGACTGCTCCAGCATTGGCGGCACCATCGGTTCAATGACATTCGACCTTTCTTTTGCCAGGTCGAGGCGGTAGAGACCGTCATCTGGCTAACAGAAGTTGCGCCCAATGCCGGTGTTTCCGGCAAGAGATTCCTCGATCACTTGGCAAGTTCCAACAACGAAGCGAATACAGGGTTGCAGCGCCTGGCGCTTAAATTGGCAACCGGCGCCGGCAAGACCACTGTTATGGCGATGTTGATCGCCTGGCAAACCATCAACGCAGTACGCCGGCCGCAGAGCAGCCGGTTTACGCGCGGCTTCCTCGTTGTCACCCCCGGCATCACCATCAAGGATCGCCTGCGTGTCCTGCAGCCAAATGACCCGGACAGTTACTATCAGAGCAGCGAACTGGTTCCGAACGACATGCTGCCCGACTTGGAAAAGTCCAAGATCGTCATCACCAATTATCACGCATTCAAGCTGCGTGAACGTTTGGAACTATCAAAGGGCGGCCGTTCCTTGCTTCAGGGTCGGGGTGAGTCGCTGTCTACCTTGGAAACTGAAGGACAGATGCTCCAACGGGTCATGCCCGAACTTATGGGAATCAAGAACATCATGGTCCTTAATGATGAGGCGCATCACTGCTATCGTGAAAAGCCGGGGGAAGGGGAGGAAGGTACACTCAAGGGAGACGAAAGTAAGGAAGCCAAGAAGAACACGGAAGCCGCGCGCCTTTGGATTTCGGGACTGGAGACGGTGGGGAAAAAGCTCGGCATCAACCGGGTGCTGGATCTTTCTGCAACGCCTTTCTTTCTGCGCGGTTCGGGATACGCAGAAGGGACATTGTTTCCGTGGACGATGTGCGATTTCTCCCTGATGGACGCCATCGAATGCGGCATCGTCAAACTGCCCCGCGTGCCAGTCGCCGACAATATCCCCGGCGGGGATATGCCGAAGTTCCGCAACCTATGGGAACACATTCGAAGTGATATGCCGAAGAAAGGGCGGGGTAAGGCTAAGACACTCGATCCCCTCAGTCTGCCCGTGGAGTTGCAGACTGCGTTGGCAGCACTATATGGGCATTATAAGAAGACGTTCGAGTTGATGGAGGAAGCCGGCATCGGCGTGCCACCATGTTTTATCGTAGTCTGCAACAACACCTCGACCTCCAAGCTGGTATACGATTATATCTCTGGTTTTTATCGTGAAAACGAAGATGGTTCATCGACGTTTGAGAACGGACGCCTGGAGTTGTTTCGCAACTTCGATGAATATGGCCAGCGGCACCCGCGCCCTCGCACTCTACTGATCGACAGTGAGCAGTTGGAGTCCGGTGATGCGCTGGATACGAAATTCCGAAAGATGGCTATCAATGAAATCGAACGCTTTCGACGAGAAATAATCGAACGTACAGGCGATCGCCAACAAGCCGAAAAGATCAGCGACCAGGAACTGCTCCGCGAGGTCATGAACACCGTCGGCAAATCCGGTAGACTGGGGGATTCGATTCGTTGTGTGGTTTCGGTATCGATGCTCACGGAGGGTTGGGATGCGAACAACGTCAGTCACGTCCTGGGTGTTCGCGCTTTCGGTACCCAGTTGCTTTGCGAGCAGGTTGTCGGTCGTGCGCTGCGCCGGCAGTCCTACAAACTCAACGACGAAGGGCTGTTTGATGTCGAGTACGCTGATGTTCTGGGAATACCTTTCGACTTTACCGCAAAGCCAGTCGTTGTCACGCCGACACCACCACGAGAAACCGTCCATGTGAGGGCCGTGCGACCCGAAAGGGACGCGCTTGAAATTCGTTTCCCGCGAGTGGCAGGATATCGAGTGGAACTGCCCGACGAAAGGTTAACTGCCGAGTTCAATGAGGACTCGGTTCTGGAATTAACACCGGATATCATCGGACCATCCATCACGACAAACCAGGGGATTATCGGCAAAGGCGTGGACCTCAATCTGGTTCATACAAATGACATTCGTCAATCCACGCTTCTGTTCTACCTCACCCAGCGGCTGCTATATACCAAATGGCGGGACCCGGGCGAGGAACCCAAGCTTCATTTATTCGGACAGCTCAAGAGCATTACCCGGAAGTGGCTCGATACCTGCCTTACTTGCAAGGGTAGCACATATCCTGCGCAACTGATGTACCAGGAACTTGCGGATATGGCCTGTGAACGCATCACGGCCGCCATCACTCGGGCGGCAATCGGCAGTCGCCCGGTCAAGGCCGTGCTCGATCCGTATAATCCGGTAGGCTCGACGGCTCAGGTGAATTTCAATACCACCAGGACCAGCCGTTACGAGACGGATTCTCGCCGCTGCCACGTCAATTGGGTGGTCTTGGATAGCGACTGGGAAGCGGAATTTTGCCGCGTCGCTGAATCCCATCGCAGCGTCAGGGCTTACGTAAAAAACCACAATCTTGGTCTCGAGGTTCCTTACCGGCGCGGCTCCGTGACGCGGACGTACATTCCTGATTTTATTGTTCTCGTTGACGACGGACGAGGCCAGGACGATCTCCTTCATCTTATTGTCGAGATCAAGGGCTATCGCGGTGAGGACGCCAAACATAAGAAGGATACCATGGACACCTACTGGGTGCCCGGAGTAAACAATCACGGGAATTATGGTCGCTGGGCTTTCGCAGAGTTTACTGACGTGTATGAGATGCAGGCGGACTTTGAGTCCAAGGTGGAAGCAGCGTTCAACGAAATAATCGAGCGGTTTTCAGCCCAGGCAAGCCCCCGAGATCTGAATCTAAAGACGGAAACACGCGGATAAATTGGCTCGTTGAAACATGCCCAAGGGAAGATGCAATGTTATGGAACACGGATAGCCTGTTGCAGCGACTCAAACTCGGCGAGGACAGCAGCGTTGAGTTTAAAGAAGTCGTGTTTGCCAACAACCGGGTTCGTGAGCCTCGTCGTGACATGGTTGCAGACGAGTTGGCCGCTTTTGGTAATACCATTGGCGGCACAGTGATCTTCAGCGTATCCGACGCTGGTGAGGTGCGGTCGATGAACCGGAAACAGATGGATGCGTTGGAAGCCTTCGTCAGCGAGATTTGCTCGGATAGCATCCGTCCTCCGTTGGCGTTCGTCACCCAACGGCTGGCTCTGCCGGACGGTTCGTTTGTGCTGATCGTCCATGTCGAACAGAGCGCGTTGGTCCACAAGAGCCCCGGAGGATATTTTTCCCGTAAAGGCAGCGCGAAGCGTGAACTGTCGTCGGAAGCATTGAACCGTCTGTTTCAGCAGCGGGGGCGTTCTGGTCTACCTGGTCCTGACGAAGCGATCGTTTCCGGAACCGGAACCAACACGCTCGACGAGACTTTGGCGGATCGATTCCTGAGCTCGCGCGCCACCGAGCCTGCAACGGTCCAACTCACAAAGCTGGGGTTGGTGCGGGAGGATGACAGCGGCGTGACCCGCGCAACGGTGGCCGGCGTGTTACTCTGCACCGCACGCCCGGATGAGCACATACCAGGCGCTCTGGTCGAGGCCATTCGCTATCGAGGCACGGTTCTCGGCCGTGCAAGCCAGCACGATGCCTCGTCAATCACCGGTCCGTTGGACCAGCAAATTCGCGATACCGTCAATTTCGTCAGGCTCAACACGCGGGTGGCGGCGCGCAAGGATCCTGGGCGGGTTGAGATTCCCCAATTTAGCCCGCGAGCAGTATTCGAGGCCACTGTCAACGCCGTGGTACACCGCGACTACTCGATAGAGAACGGGAAGATACGGCTCTTCATCTTTGACGATCGCCTTGAGTTGTACTCGCCGGGCGCCCTGCCCAACACGCTGCCTATCGAGGCCATGCGCAATCGACAAGCCACCCGCAACGAAACGCTCGCGTCCATCCTCCGTATGCTTGCGGTAGGGGAAATCATCGGCGCGGGTGATCGGCAGTACTTCCTGGAACTACGCGGCGAAGGAGTTCCAATCATCTATGAGCAGACCCACGAGCTGACAGGGCACGACCCGGACTACGAACTGATCGGAGGTGCAGAACTGCGGCTGACTATACCTTCCGCCCCTCCGCCGGTAACGGGGATCAAAGGGGAAGTGTTGGTATTCGCGGCCGGCCAGCCGCTTGCAGATGCGCAGGTAGTTACACTGTATCCCAACAAGACCTGGATGGAGGGGAAAACCGATACGTTTGGCCGGGTCGCTTTTGGATTTCACTCGGAACTTCCCATTACCGTTTTCTGCGCGGCACAGGGGTACACCGCCCACGTGGAGCGGGATTGGCGCCCGTCGGAATCGCTGCACGTGCAGCTTGAACCGTTGCCGATGGGTGGCTCGGCGGTGTTCACGGATAGAACCGGCCATTTGCCGAACCTAACCGGGCGACTCAACCCGATCCTCGACAATCTCGACCGCACGTATCTTTACGCGACGAACGTCGCCATTGACGAAGGCAAGGAGCAACCCGTTCACTTCAAATTGAATCAGCCGTTGCGGCTCACAGATGTCAACGGGTTTGAATGGATTGTGCGGTTCGTTGATATGATCGGAACGTCGGCGATGTTGGAATACGTACCACTAGCCCACACACTTGGTCCGTAACGAACTATGAGAAAGCCATGAAACTGAAAGTTGAAATCCATCAAGCGGAAGAAGGCGGATATTGGGCGGAAGTACCCTCAATCCCTGGATGTGCGACGCAAGCGGAATCCTTCGAAGCGTTGCTGACCAACCTCTACGAGGCCGTTGAAGGTTGCCTGTCCGTTGACGTCTGACCTGTAACCAAACGAATTTGTGATACGATGGAGAGACCGGAATCAATGAGGAAACGAAGATCGAGCAAAACCATCGAAACCCTCCAGCACAAGGACGCATCGCGAAAGAATATTCCGACGGCCGAGTATCAATCGGTGATGGCGGAAGGCGACCGTAGCCCGATTGAAGTCGCCTATGAGCGGCGTAACCGGGACCTTGACCCGCAGCTTATATGGCGCGGCAAAGACCAGCAAAACTGGTCGGACCTCGTCGTGGAGGCGCCGCCGCTCTTCATCCAGGAGAAGGTTCATCCGAAGATCCTGATCGATGACCTGCGGCAGCGGAGCAAAGAATCGGTGGCGGAGAAGGGGGACGGCGAATCCGGCACCCAGGCCGACCTGTTCGCCGATTTCAACGGATTGCCGAACGCGGACGCCCAGACGGAGTTCTACAAGCACGACGCCAACTGGTCGAACCGGATGATTCTCGGGGACAGCTTGCAGGTCATGGCGTCGCTCGCGGAGCGGGAGGGGTTGCGCGGCAAGGTGCAATGCATCTACGTCGACCCTCCCTACGGCATCAAATTCAACTCCAACTTCCAGTGGTCCACGACCAGCCGCAACGTCAAGGACGGCAATGCCGACCACATCACCCGCGAGCCGGAACAGGTAAAGGCGTTTCGGGATACGTGGCGGGATGGCATTCATTCGTATTTGACGTATTTGCGTGATAGGCTCACGGTCGCGCGGGACCTGCTGGCTGAGAGCGGGTCAGTCTTTGTGCAGATTGGGGACGAGAATGTGCATCGGGTGCGGGCGTTGATGGACGAGGTGTTTGGAGAGGAGAATTGTGTTTCTCTCATCACAATAAAAAAGACCAGTAGCCAAACGGACAAGAACCTTGCGTCCGTATCAGATTACTTGATTTGGTACTCTAGAGACATATACGTACTGAAGTTTCGGAGACCATTCACAACGAAGGACGCCACCTTCACCGCGGGAGGACAGTATTCGAAGCTGCAAAGGCCTGATCTGAGTCGTATTTCAATGACGAAAGAGGAACGGTCCGATCGAACAAAAATCGGAAATGACGCGAAAATCTATCGCCACGATACAATAACGTCCCAGAGCGGAGGCGAAACAACAAATTTTGAGTTTTACCATCAAGGTAGGGTCTTTAGTTCTGGTCGCGGATACTGGAAGACGAATTTTGTCGGGATGATACGACTTTCTCAATCAATGCGCCTTGGGCACGCAATAAACAGCCTTAGTTACATTAGATTCATTGACGACTTTCCCGTCACTCCCATAGGAAATCTCTGGACTGATACGCTGACTGGCTCTTTCACTGAGGAAAAGATTTACGTAGTTCAAACGGCTCAGAAGATCATCCAACGCTGCATACTGATGACCACTGACCCCGGCGACCTCGTCCTCGACCCCACCTGCGGCTCCGGCACTACTGCGTACGTGGCGGAGCAGTGGGGACGCCGCTGGATCACCATCGACACATCACGGGTTGCCCTGGCGCTTGCCCGTGCCCGCACCATGGGCGCCCGTTATCCCTACTACCTGCTCGCCGACAGCCGCGAAGGACAGATCAAGGAAGCCGCGCTCGTCCGCAAGTCACCCTCCGAAACACCGACCTACCACAACATCCGCCATGGTTTCGTGTATGAACGCGTCCCCCACATTACCCTCAAGTCCATCGCCAACAACGCCGAAATCGATGTGATCTGGGAGAAATTCCAGGAAACGCTCGAGACTCTCCGCGCGAAGCTAAACGAGGAACTTCGGACATCCTATGAGGCGTGGGAAATCCCCCGTGATTCCCAAGATGATTGGTCCAGGGAAGCGAGAAAGTTACACAAGGAATGGTGGGAACTGCGGATCGCTCGACAAAAGGAAGTTGACGCCTCCATCGCCGGGAAAGCGGACTACGAATACCTCTACGACAAGCCTTACGAGGACAAGAAAAAGGTCCGTGTCGCTGGACCCTTCACGGTAGAGAGCCTGTCGCCGCACCGACTCCTCGGTGTCGATGAGGAAGACGCGTTAATCGACAACGTTGCCGAAGGGAAGCTCGGCTACGGAGAGAAGCAGGACTTCGCCGGAATAATCCTGGACAATCTAAAGACCTCCGGCGTCCAGCAGGCGCACAAGGAGGACCGCATATCATTCTCCGGGATGAGACCCTGGCCCGGCGATCTCGTTTGCGCAGAGGGTACCTACGTCGAAGCGGAATCCGTCTACGGCTTGGAGAAACGCGCCGGCATCTTCATCGGCCCAGAATTCGGGACCGTCTCCCGTCCCGATCTCGTTGAGGCCGCCCGGGAGGCAGCTGACGCCGACTTCGATGTGCTGATCGCCTGCGCCTTCAATTACGACGCCCACGCGTCCGACTTCAACAAGGTCGGACGGGTTCCGGTCCTCAAGGCACGCATGAATGCCGACCTGCACATGGCCGACGACCTCAAAAACACCGGTAAAGGCAACCTTTTCGTCATCTTTGGCGAACCGGATATAGACATCCTCGACGCGGACGATAGTCAAATCCAGGTCAAAGTCAACGGCGTGGACGTGTTCCATCCCAACACCGGCGAAATCAGGAGTGACAATGCAGACGGAATCGCATGCTGGTTCGTGGATACAGACTACAACAACGAGAGCTTTTTCGTCCGTCATGCCTACTTCCTAGGTGCCAACGACCCCTACAAATCTCTCAAGACCACACTAAAGGCGGAAATAAATCAGGATGCCTGGGAAACCCTCCACAGCGACATTTCACGGCCTTTCCCCAAACCGAGTTCCGGTCGGATCGCTGTAAAGGTGATCAACCACCTTGGGGACGAGGTGATGAAGGTGTTTAGGGTATGATCGTGACGTATTGGAATGGGATGTGGAAAGAGTTGAAAAGGGAAATCGATCGGGTTAAACGCGCATACGACCGTCAGTGCGAAGCGCATCCGAACGCGCAAATGTGCTCGTTGCTTATTCTTGGCGAAGACCATCGGTTCTTTCGCCATCCAGGTTTCGATCCGGTTGCATTATGTCGTGCTGCTTGGAGAACGACTGTTTGTGGCCGTAAAGAAGGTGGCTCCACGATTGCGATGCAGCTTGCCCGGGTCCTGATGCGGGGATACGATAACACCGTCCGGAGAAAGGCCCGAGAAATCGTTCTGGCAGTTTGGCTTACTCGATACGTCCCAAGAGAAGACCTTCCAGGACTCTATTTGTGGGTAGCATACTACGGTTGGCGAATGAACAACTTTGTTCAGGCATGTGAACGGTTAGGAATAGATCCAGCTTCATCAGACTTGAACTCTGCAGCTCTATTCGTAGCTCGCCTCAAGTATCCACAGCCAAGGGAAGCTTCGGCCAAACGGCTACGCAAAATAGAACAAAGATGTGCCTACCTATTGGCGCGATATAACCGAGCAAAGGTAGAGCCCGGCTCGATTCGAGAGGTGTGCAAACAAGCCATTTGAGTTTTCTGCATCATTGGCCACAATTTCCGACCGCTATCCGACCGTGAGACAATTACTGAAGGCTATGTGCGACGGCGCGGCCACGGATCGAGTAGCGATTGCTCGGCAATGGCTTTCGGAAGGGATACCCTTTGCATTCAGAGAGTGTCCGGCAGTCTACGAATCGCTTCGTTCGTGGCTTAGCAGGAAACTTGGCGTTGAGGCTAAAGCGATTAGTATGACCGGAAGTGCACGACTGTGTTCGTCGTTGTCATTAAAAAAAGGAAAATTCGGAAACCCGTTTGTCCCAAATTCCGATCTGGATCAATTTGTTGTCTCGGAAGCGCTGTTTCAGTCGTTGTGCGATGACTTCTGTCGCTGGTCGTCAGACTTCCGCAACGGAGACGTATCTCCGAATAACAACAGGGAAAGGAAATTTTGGAACTATAATATCGACGAAGGACTAACGAATATCAGAAGCGGGTTCATGAATTCATAGAGAGTACCAAATCGTGACAATTACGGAAACATTAGAAATATCTACGAAACGTTATCTGTGGTGCTGACGAAAATCGAGGCCACGAAGTTCGCACCCAATTTCCATAAAACTTCGTTGCGTTGTTATAGGTCGTGGGGATCTTTCGAACGGCAGATGTTGGTAAACTTCGATTCTATTGTCGAAAAGCTCTCGGGTTGCCAGCACTGACTAATTCAGGATTGCGTCAAAGTCACGATTGGAATTCCCAACGTGCCAATATAGAAACAGGGACAACTCTCCATCCGAGTTTCGTGTATATTGGAAGGTGTAGAGGAGAGCGTGTAGTACCGTTTCGAAGGATCAGCTAGCTGATTAAACGAGACGAATTCTGGAGGTGGGTAGTTAATGAATTTTTACACGACCAATAACACATTTCGCCAATTAATGGGTAATGGGCTGAGCTATCGCGTGCCGATGTTTCAGCGCGACTACTCCTGGGGTCTCGACGAATGGGACGACCTGTGGCAGGACATTGTTGCGCTATTCGGCGAGGCCCCGGAACCCGCTCACTACATGGGCTACCTAGTACTGCAATCTTCGGACAACAGGTCGTTTGACATTATCGACGGACAGCAGCGAATGACCACGCTTAGCTTGTTGATGCTGGCGGCGATAGCGCATCTAGTAGATCTAGCACCGCCGGACGATCCAAATGACCCACAACAGCGACGCGCTGAGCAGTTACGAAGCAACTACATCGGCTACCTGGATCCAGTCAGCCTGATATCGCGCTCCAAGCTCACGCTGAACCGGCATAACGATCGCTTTTACCAGAATTACCTGGTGCCGCTGGAGCGCCTACCGCAAAGGGGCCTAAACGCCTCGGAACATCTAATGCGTCGCGCGTTTATCTGGTTCAAGGAGCATATCAGAGAAAGATGTGGCAATGAAGGTGAATCCGTAGCGCGTTTCGTTGACGTCGCTGTAGATAAACTGTTCTTTACGATCATTACCGTGACTGACGAATTGAATGCCTTCAAGGTGTTCGAGACACTAAATGCTCGCGGCGTGCGCTTGTCCGCTACCGATTTGCTCAAGAATTACTTGTTTTCGGTCGTCTCACGCGGAAATCCGCACGAATCCGAGATTGACAACCTGGAAGATCGATGGGAGGGTATTGTAGGTTTGCTGGGGAGTGAGAGTCTTCCTGAGTTTTTGCGTGTGTTCTGGAACAGCCGAAACAGGCTGGTGCGCAAGGCTGACTTGTTCAAAGTCATTCGGAACGCGATTTGCGATAAGTCCAAAGCGTTTGAGCTGATCCGCGACATGGATAGGAGTGCCCGTGTGTATGCGGCCTTGCGAAGCCCGGAGGACGACTCTTGGACAGCGGAAGAACGCGCCAATCTGGCCCAGTTGCAGATGTTCAACGTCCGTCAACCCTTGGCATTACTATTGGCGGCATTTGAGCGATTCGCGGAAGAGGACCGTGTCGGCTTCGGACGATTTCTTCATGCCGTAGCGGTTGTTTCGTTTCGCTACAACGTGATATGTAGCCGCCAGAGCAACGAGCAGGAGGTCGTGTACAACCAGATTGCCCAGGGAATTGCGGAAGGCCGTGTACACAGCATGGCCGCTGCTATTGCAGAACTTAACCCCGTGTATCCGGATGATCCGGAATTCAAGGCAGCGTTTGCTGACAAGGCACTACGAACGACTAGTAGTCGTAACAAAAAGATCGTGCGCTTTATGCTGTTCCGGCTGGAAGCACAGATGTCGGGACAAAGCTATGAAAATGAGAGCGCGAGATACGGCATCGAACATGTGCTGCCGGAGAATCCCGGCAACGGCTGGGAGCAGTTCAACGACCAGCAAAGAGAGGGGTCCACCTACCGTCTCGGAAACATGACACTGATGGCGACCGCTGACAATCGCAATTTGGGAAACGCGGGATTCGACGAAAAACGACCGGTCTATCATAAGAGTAACTTCGCCATCACCCGGAGACTAGCAGAAGACTACGACTCTTGGACCGTAGAGAAGATTCGCACACGCCAGGCTTGGATGGCGAAACAGGCTACGAGTATATGGCGGGTTAATTTGTAAGTTAGATTGGGACCGGACGGTATTGTTCATTAAGCATAAGACAGCGCCTGACATTTCCACGGTAAATCTCACGGTCGTCCAATTCCGATGATCCGCCGAGCAGTACCAGGAACACGAACTTCCTATGGTCGTCAATCACGACGGATACCGAAATGGAATTTCGGATAGCACATACCTTAACCGAAAGCCTCGCCAGGTTGACCGGAAACGAACAAAAGGCCGTGAAAACCACGGCCTTTGATCTGCAGATGAACCCGGCACATCCTGGATTGAAATTCCACAAGGTTGACAGAGCTAAAGACCCGAATTTCTGGTCAGTTCGCGTGAACCGCGACGTACGTATCATCGTGCACCGTACATCGAAGAGTCTGATGATGTGCTACGTGGATCACCACGACAACGCGTACAAATGGGCGGAAAAGCGCAAATTGGAAGTCCATCCCAGGACCGGAGCGGCGCAATTGGTCGAAGTAAAGGAAACGGTTAAGGAAGTCGTGGTACCGGTTTATGTGGAACCGCAACAGAAACCGCCGGTCAAGCCCATCTTGTTCGCAGAGACTCCGGAAGAAGATCTCTTGAAGTACGGGGTTCCTCCAGAATGGCTGGAGGACGTACGTAACGCTAACGAAGACAGTTTATTGGACCTGTCGGAACACTTGCCCGAAGAAGCAGCGGAGGCGTTGCTACAGATCGCCGTTGGTGAGACACCGAAGCCGGCGGAGCCGGTTGTTTCCGGCGACCCGTTCGAGCACCCAGACGCGGAGCGACGATTCAAGCTGGTGTCGAACGAGGACGAACTCGAGCTTGCGCTCGACTTTCCGTGGGCGAAATGGGCGATTTTTCTGCACCCGACGCAACGGAAGATTGTTGAACGGGACTACAACGGACCTTTTCGCGTATCCGGACCGGCAGGTACTGGCAAAACCGTTGTCGCAATTCACCGAGCTGTGTTCCTAGCACGCGCGAATCCGGACGCACGGGTTCTGCTCACCACCTTCTCCGACACCCTGGCCGACTTTCTCCGTTCCAGAGTCAGGCGGCTGATTCGCAATGAACCCCGGTTAATGGAACGGCTGGAGGTCAACACAATTGATCAAGTATGCGAACGTGTCTATAAGGCGCAGGTCGGTGTCGCGAGAATTGCGTCTGGGGAGATGGTTCGCGAGCTATTGGCTGAAGGCGCCAAAGAGGAGGAAATACATCGCTTTTCCCTCAACTTTCTGGTGAGCGAATGGGAGAATGTCGTTGACGCGTGGCAATTGGATGGCTGGGAGGCCTATCGCGACGTAAGACGACTCGGCCGCAAGCCCCGCCTGCCTCTTGAGCTGCGTTCGAGCCTGTGGAATATATTCGAACGGGTCAAGGTCAAATTGACAGAACGGAACCTGATTACGCGATCAGGTATGTGCGGTATACTCGCGGAGAGGCTCAAAGAACGTCGCCATCCACCGTATGAGTTTATAGTCGTGGATGAGGCTCAGGAAATAGGAGTCGCCCAACTTCGTTTTCTGGCCGCTATGGGCGGCGAAAAGCCGAACGGCCTATTCTTTTCGGGTGATCTGGGACAACGGATTTTCCAGGCTCCGTTTTCCTGGAAGGCAGCTGGCGTGGATGTCCGGGTGAGATCTGAGACACTCAAGCTAAATTATCGTACGTCCCATCAGATCAGGATGCGAGCGGATCGTCTTCTGGGGTCCGAAGTCGCCGATGTGGATGGCAACGTCGAGAATCGAAGGGGGACGGTTTCGGCGTTCAACGGCGAACCTCCGGAAATACGCTTGTTCGATGCGGCGCAGCAGGAGAGTGAGGCAGTCGGAAATTGGCTGAAGGCGTTGGGGAACAAGGGGGTCGATGCCGGTGAGATGGGGGTATTTGTTCGATCGGCGAGGGAACTGGACCGAGCGCGTGAGGCCGTCGAGGGATCGGGATTTTCATTCCAGACACTGGATGAATGCAGTGAAACGGCCACCGGTCGGGTGTCGGTTGCGACGATGCATCTTGCCAAGGGGCTGGAGTTTCGAGCCGTTGCCGTCATGGCCTGCGACGACGAAGTGATCCCGCGACAGGAGCGCATTGAAACCGTCGCGGATGACGCGGACCTTGAGGAGGTCTACAACACGGAGAGACACTTGCTGTATGTTGCGTGCACGCGTGCCCGTGACCACCTGATGGTTTCCGGCGTCAAGCCCGCTTCCGAATTCCTCGATGACCTGGGAGCATAACCTGGGCAATGGGGAAAATGTCTCCTTAAAATGGGCACAGAGCGATAGGAAGTCTCGAAAGTGAGGAGGAGATGGCCGAAAAGAGATCTGGTCTTCCGTATGTTTGGGTGACGTGGTTGACGAAGTTGCTTACTGGTGAAACGTCATGTGAGTGGGCAAACTGGTTTCAAGCCCAACATGACAGGAAAAGTTGGACTGCTTTGCCAGGTGATTTTGATTCAACTGCTTGGCAACTCGAACATACAGCAGCCAGGAATAAATATCAAAAGAAACTGGAAGATAAAGGTTTTGATGTGTCAACCGAGACTCAAAATTATTTTCACCTTTCAGGAACGACTGCGACGGTTGGGGGAAAGCCTGATTTAATCGCAAAGAAGGGAAATAGCTGCAGAATCATAGACATCAAAACGGGTCAGCCAAGGGCATCAGATCACGTTCAGGTAATGCTCTACATGTATGCAGTTCCCAAAGCGTTTCCTGAGAAATACAGAAATGTTGCTCTTGAGGGGCGGGTTGTATACGGAGAGCGGGAGGTTGCTGTCCCGTCATCTGCTGTTGATGAGAAATTCGTCAAGCGATTTTCGGAGTTAATACGCAGGCTGGCATCGAATGAACCAGCCAAAAGAGTTCCGAGTTTTGGGGAATGTCGGTATTGTAATATCCCCGCAAGTGAATGCCCTGATCGTGTGGACAAAGACACATCTACTGCCGAAGTTGATGATTTTTGACATGGTGAAAACGTCTCGTCATGTTGAATATATAAGCCCAAAAGATTAAAGAGGGAGCCGATAGATTTTCGGACTCCCTCTTTCGCGTTTTGGTGGGCCCTGCAGGACTCGAACCTGCGACCAACGGATTATGAGTCCGCCGCTCTAACCAGCTGAGCTAAGGGCCCGTAACAGGGAAATGTACTCGATTTGCTCGAAAGGACAAGCTTATTGTGGTCAAAGTTGCGCAGGTTCGGGACGCCAACGCGGGGCGGCGAAGAGCGCTTTGCGTTGTTGGGTCAGAACCTTGTGTTCGGCCATCAACACGATTGGATCGGTGCCGCCACCGGCTGTGCGCAGTTGGGCCTCAAGGGCTTTGATGCTCGCGTCGAGGGCCTTGAGTTGTAACCCGATGAGATAGTCCTGCAGCGGAACCTGCCCTTCCGGGTTGAGATCGGCGGTTTCCATTGACAGGGCGGACAGGATATTGGCCAGGCCGGCGTCTTCACATTGATTCAGCAGGGACGCGGCCGCGACGGTTCGCCCCTCCTTACGCACCTCCGAGATCATCCCGGCGATCCTGCGGTAGACACTGTTGGTAAAGTATTCAACGTCGACGTGTTGAAAGACCGTATCGGCCGTGTGATCGTCCGCCATCATCAGCGCGATCAGTTCCCGTTCCATTCGTGGGCGGGGATCGAAAGTCCCGGATCGGGATACCGTTTCCGTGGCGTCGGCCGAGCGTTTTCCGGGTCGGGAACGGGCTGCGCGCTGGACCGCCTGAATGACGATGGCTTCGTCGATCCCCAGTTTCTCTGCGGTTTCCTGTGTCAGAAAACGCCTTCGGGTACTGTCCTTCGCGCGCGCGACGAATTCCGAAATGGTTTCAACGGCGCGGGTTTTGCCGTCAGATGTGGACAGGTCTTCCCGTGACCGCACCCAATTAAAGAGAAAATCCATTATTGGCGCAGCGGTTTCGGTCAGTTCGTTAAAGCCGTCCGAACCCCGCTGCCGGACGAAGCTGTCAGGATCCTCATCGCCGTCGAGCGTGACCACGCGGATTTCCAGTCCGGATTCCACCAGGGCGCCTACGCCGCGCACGGTGGCCGCGGTACCTGCGGCGTCGCCGTCAAACACAAGTACGGCCAGGTCGGCGTACCGCTTTAGCAGGCGCGCATGGTCCGGAGTGAGCGCGGTTCCGGAAGAGGCGACAACGTTTCGGATATCGAATTGAGCCAGGGCAACGAGGTCCATATAGCCTTCGACAACAACCGCCGTTCGGGTCGATCGGATGGGTTCCCGGTTTTTCCAGAGGCCGTAAAGCGTGGCGCTCTTGCTGTAGATATCGGTCTCCGGAGAGTTCAGATATTTGGGCTGTACTTCCGGATCGAGGGTGCGGGCGCCGAAAGCAACGGTGCGTCCGGTGTGCGATTCGATGGGAAAGATCACGCGGTCTCGGAAGCGGTCGTAGGATCGGCCGTCCTCGCGGTGCACGACGAGTCCGGCCCGCTCGAGCATCGGGGCGCTCAAGCCCCGCCTGCCGGCCACGTTGAGCAGGCCATCCCAGGCCTTGGTGGCGTAGCCCAGCGAGAAGGCATCCATCATCGATTCGGAGACGCCACGGCCAACGAGGTATTCGCGTGCTGCTGCGCCGGATTCGTGTCGCAGCAGCATGTGACGGAAGTATTTTCGGGCGAATTCGACCGTCCTGTAAACCTCGTCGTTGGTGTCCTTTGGCGCCTGGTCACGGGGCTGAAATTCGGGCAGCGAAATGCCGACTTGGTCAGCAAGCTTGCGTACGGCTTCGATGAAGCTGATGCGTTCGAGTTCCATCAGGAAAATGAAGGCATTTCCGCCCGCGCCGCAGGAAAAACACTTGTAAATCTGTTTCTCCTGGGAGACGTTCAGGGAGGGGGTCCGGTCGTCGTGAAAGGGACAGAGGCCCAGATAGCTCTTGCCCCGTTTGACGAGTGCGACATACTCGGAAATGACGTCGACGATATCCACCGAGTCGCGAATCTGTTCCACGGTATCTTCGGGAATACGGGGCATAACGGGTTCTATGGTATGGATGGAAGGATAGTGTTGCGGAAGTCCCGGCGCCGTTCATCCTTCGCCAGCGCGGGGCAGGGAAGCGTCGATCGTTGCGGGTTGACCCGACCGGTATTCAGGCCTCCACCCATCGGTCGTCTTCCCTGATCAGTTCGATCAGTTCATCGACGGCAACGGCAGTGGGGATGTTACGCTTGACGATCTCCTTGCCGCGGTAAAGCGTGATCTGGCCGGGGCCGCTGCCGACATACCCGTAGTCTGCGTCGGCCATTTCGCCGGGGCCGTTGACGATACATCCCATAATGCCGATCTTGACGCCCTTCAGATGGTCTGTGCGGCCGCGAATCAGGGCGGTGGTTTCCTGCAGGTCGAAGAGGGTGCGTCCGCAAGAGGGGCAGGAGATGTACTCGGTCTTGGAGATGCGGGTGCGCGTGGCCTGCAATATACCGAACGCGAGACGGTTGAGATTCTCGGGGCTGGCGTCGGGCGACGCCAGCCAGATACCGTCGCCCAGGCCATCGGTGAGCAGCCCACCCGCATCGATGGCGCCGTCGAGGATGAGCGCGTCGTCGTCGATCGCCTCGTATTCCCGTTTGAGCACAACGGGTATCCGCACATCGTATTCCAGCAACTCGGCAAAGGCCCGGCGCAGATCCGGCATGGCGTGGGGGTTGCCGGTTTGCATGACAAGCACACAGTTGGGCTCCCATCGCAACGCATCGAGGGCGTGTCCGTCGAGGTCATTGGGTTCGGCGAGGACAAAATTGAGTCGTTCGGAACGATATGGAGCGTCCAGGAAGGTGGCCAGATCGAACAGCGGATAGGCGTTCGACGCCGCGCGGCCGGCGCGCCAGGCACCGTGATCCAGGATCTTGCCGAGGGTGCCAGGCAGGCCGAAGTGGATGTCCCGGCTACCCAGGTAGATGAAGTCCGGCGCCATGTCCGCGATATTCCACTTGTCCAGCCCGGTGTCGTATTGGTAGCCGATGGGCGACAGGCACGCGGCAGACGCCAATTCGTGAGGGGTGAGGATCACGACCGGCACACTGTCGCCCCCCAGTCGGTCCACGGGCCGCGTCAGACGCCGGGTATAGGAGTACGGATCGATCGGGTTTCGGACGATTGCCGGAATCGGCGGGTGCCCCGGTCTGGTCGTATACCGTTCGACGAGGTGGATGCAGACGGGAATCTCGGCTTCGGGTTCTTCGGTGAGAGAGACGCGAACGGTGTCGCCCAGACCGTCTTCCAGAAGTGCACCGATGCCGACCGCGGACTTGATGCGCCCGTCTTCGCCTTCGCCGGCTTCCGTGACGCCCAGGTGCAGGGGATAGTTGAAACCCTCCGCTTCCATTCGGTTGACCAGCAGGCGGTATGCCTGAATCATGACCTGGGGATTGCTGGCCTTCATGGACAAAACCAGGTCGTGATAGTCCAGGTCGGCGCAGATGCGCGTAAATTCCAGTGCCGATTCAACCATGCCCAGCGGCGTGTCGCCGAATCGGCTCATGATCCGATCCGAGAGCGACCCGTGGTTGGCGCCAATTCGCATGGCGGTGCCGTAGTCTTTGCAGATGTTGACCAGTGGGGAGAATTTCTCTCGGATGCGTTCTATTTCAGCGGCGTATTGCGCGTCGGTGTATTCGACAATCTGGAATTTTTTCTTGTCCGCGTAGTTGCCCGGGTTGACCCGTACCTTCTCAACAATGCGAGCGGCGATTTCAGCCGCATTGGGTGTGTAGTGAATGTCGGCGATCAGCGGGGCCACATATCCCCTCGACCGGAGTTCCTTCTTGATGGCCTCAAGATTGCGCGCTTCGTTCTGGCTTGGCGCCGTGATGCGCACGTAGTCAGCGCCGGCTTCGATGATCCGAATGGACTGTTCAACCGTGGCGAGCGTATCCATTGTAAACGTCGTCGTCATCGATTGAGTGCGGATGGGATTGTTCCCGCCAAGGGGAATGCAGCCAATGGCCACTTCCCGCGTTCGGTAACGGCTATAATCGGTGAGGTTGTTACAGTATTTTCGGGGATCGGTCTGCAGGTCGGTAATCAGCATGGGTCACGTTCAGGTTAGAGGCTGAAAGAGAGGCTCGTATTTCCGACTCGGATCTAATATATCGGATCTAATATAGAGGAAACCGGATAACGTGTCAATCGGCGCCAATGCCGCAACCGATGCCACCGCCCCGCCCGCGGGGATTCGAGGTGGCGGGGGATGGAACGTGGGCGCGTGGACCGGGTGAGGGTTCGGCGAATCGACCGGTCACGCGCAGAGATCAATGCCGGTCAGGTACATGCTGCCATCGACCCCACGGAAGAGCGGGGTTTGGATCTGCGGGTTTAACGGCGAGCAGTCAAGCCAGTCTTCAAGGGTTCAGGGCCAGCGTGATGACCGTGACCCCTGCACCGCCTTCGGTGTGCGAACCAAGACGCTGGGATTTGATAAATTCGTGGTTCCGGAGATGGACGCCAATGGCCCTGCGCAGGGCCCCCGTGCCTTTGCCATGGATGACAGCGGCGTGTTCCATTCCGGCCAGATACAGGTCGTCGATGTATCTGTCCACTGCCTCCACAGCCTCATCCACGGTCATTCCTCTCAGATCCACTTCGGCGGCAACGTCGTTGCGGGTTGTGAACCCGGCAGAAACCGCTCCCGAGGGGTTCTTTTCGGCACCTTCCAGTAATTCGAGGTCCGCCCGCCCCACCTGCAGGCGTACGTTGCCGACTTCGACCGACACCCGCGATCCCGCAATTCGGTCTTCCGCCACGATCCCTTCTTTTCCCAGGGTCCGCACCCGAACCCGGCAACCGGGTTTTAGTACGGGCAGCGGTGCTTTGAGATCTTCGACCGGTTCCGCCAATTCGCGCCGGGCCCGCTCGACCTGCGCCCGGGCTTTCTTTATGGCGTCCCTGTCTGCGTTGCGCGTTCTGAGTTCGGTTACGGTGCGTTCGATGAGCGCATTGGCTCCGTCAAGGATGCGCCGCGCCTCTTCCTCGGCGCCACGTTTTAACGCCCGCTCCCGATCTTCTACTTCTTCAAGGCGAATTTGATACTCCGCTTTCAGGCTTTCCATCTCCCGTCGGTTGGCGTGCACTCGAGCCAGTTCTTCGTTATAATGCTGATAGGTATCGTCAAGATCCGCGATGAGGGCCTCCAGGCGGCCGATATCGCTGCCCGCAATACGCACGGCTTCGTCGACAATATCGGATGGCATTTGAAGTCGGCGGGCGATCTCGAACGCATAGCTGCTGCCGGGCGTGTTGAGACGAAGTTGGAAGGTGGGGGTCAGCGTAGCCGTGTCAAATGCCATGGATCCGTTGGCCATACCCTCCGTGCGGTGTGCAAAGGCCTTGAGCGCGCCGTGATGGGTGGTCGCGATGGTGTGGCAGCCCCGTTCCGTAAGCGTATTCAGTAGGGCCATCGCCAGGGCCGCGCCCTGGTCGGGGTCGGTGCTGGCGCCGACTTCGTCCAGAAGTACAAGAGACCGGAGTTCGGCATGGTTGGTGACCTCGACCAGATTCGACACGTGGGATGAAAACGTGCTAAGGTCGTTCTCAATGGACTGTGCATCGCCGATGTCTGCAAATACACCTGTGAAGATCGGAAACTGCGATTGTTCCGCGGCGGGCACGGGTAATCCGGTCTGAGCCATCAGCGCAAGCAGACCGACGGTTTTGAGGGCAACGGTCTTGCCACCGGCGTTCGGACCGGTCAGGATAAGGGTGCGAATGGCATCATTGCCCATCGGAAGGCTAAGCGGGACGATGGAATCGGGCCGTTTCTCACCTCGTAGACGGTAGACCAGGAGCGGATGCCTGGCGTCGTGGAGTTCGAGGCGTCCTTCCAGGTTGAAAATGGGCTCGCCGCATTTCAGATCGCGTGAAAAGTCGGCGATCGCGTACACGGCGTCGAATCTTCCCAAAATGCCGAGATTGTCAAGCAAGCTGTCGCTGATTTCGGCAACGCTTCGGGTAAGCTCGAGAAGGATGCGTTTTACCTCTTGACGCTCGGCCAGTTCGAGTTGCCGCAGCCGGTTGTTGAGCGCCAGGGTGGCCATGGGTTCGATAAAAAGCGTGGCGCCGCTTGCCGACTGATCATGCACCAGGCCTTCCAGCCGATGTTTCTGATTTTCGCGAACCGGTATGACGAAACGACCGTTCCGGATGGTAATCAGGCGCTCCTGTACAACCGTGTCGGGGAGCTTGTTCAGGATGCCTTCAACGGAACTGCGGATGCCGGATCGGGTTTGTTCAAGGCTGCGCCGGATCCGCCTCAATTCGGCGCTGGCGGAATCCTTAACGGATTCCGCCGCGGGGTCGAGGGAACGGTGAATATTCGTTTCCAGATCGGGGTGCTGGGACAGACCGGACATGAGCGCCTGTAGTCTGGGATATTTCGCCTTCCGTTTGGAAAAATATCCCAGAAAGCGGCGCGACATCCGCACAATTTCGTCAATCTGTATCAGTTCACCGACGGTGAGCGCCGCGCCCGGTACCGCGGCAGTGTGAATCGCGGGACGAATGTCGGGCATGCGTCCGATCGGAATCGGATCGTCATAGCCGATCAGGTCCATGGCTTCGAGCACCGGACGAAGTCGGGCTTCAATGCGCTCCGGATTGTCTGCCGGAGCCAGGCGTTCGACTTCGTTTCGCCCG
This sequence comes from Candidatus Latescibacterota bacterium, assembly GCA_965237675.1. Classification (GTDB taxonomy): domain Bacteria; phylum Latescibacterota; class UBA2968; order UBA2968; genus JAAXHE01. The sequence goes on along the minus strand of OZ250150.1, from coordinate 4,231,429 downwards.
GGAACCGAGACGGTGCGTATCGCGATGAGGTCGAGAATCTTGTTGAATTCGAGGGTCTGAAGGGTTTTTGACGAGAGGGTCATGGGGTCGGGGATAGGGATTCGGATTCAGGTCTTCCCGGAACAGGAGCGCGCGTGCGGGGTTGGTCCCTGAAGCCCTGGAGTCGTCTGAGCTTAGTTTCCAGAGGGCCCGGATGGCTGAGGAGCTTTCTGTTCCTCTTTCTCACGTTCGTGGGCTTCCTTGATGAGTCCCTTCAATTTGGCGCCGGCTTTGCCGGCCTTTCGGGTCATATCGTCGACAACAGGATGGATTGAAGTTTCGGGACTTTCCGGAAGGAGGTATTGATACAGCCTGGCCGCCTGCGGGATGCCGCCTTTCACCGCGTCCATCAAAACCAGGCTGGCCTGCTTTACGGGGCGGGCGAGCACGGCGTTGTCTATGTGCATTTTCACGCTGGCGTGGGGGGGATAAGCGCGCAGCAATATGACCAACAGCCCCAGAATAAGAAGCCCTCGCGCCAGGCCGAGCGCGCCGCCCCCCAGGGTGTTCAGCATGCCGAGCGGGGTGGCTTCAAGCACGCTGTGAAGTATGCGTCCGACGTGGTAGCAGACAATCAGGGTTGCCATGAATACGCCGAAAAAGCCAAGCATAGAAGCGCCGTGGCCGGCATTCTCGCCCGCAATCCACTCCGATGCCGGACCGCCGTATGCGAGCGCGAGTCCGTACGCCAGCACGAAGCTGATCAGGGCAATCAGGCTTCGGACGAGACCGATGCGACACCCCCGGAACACCATCCAGCACAGACCAGCCAATAATAACAGATCGGCAACGTTCATGAGGGGTTCTCTGCGTCAAAATCGGTGTGACGGTTGATTGTCACCAACAAGACGACCCGTGCGTCCGTCGATTCCCGCACCGCGTCTATGGGGGGAGGAGCCGGCTCGGGTGGATGTCGGTTCGCACCCCGCAACGTCTCCAAGAGCCGCATTTGAATTTGCACCTTTAAAAACCACTGCTATTCGCGGCTGTCCGACCGGCGGGCATGCCGGGTTCCCCTGTGGCGGCAACGCCGAGAGGTCGAGAGTTCGACGAAACCGTAGAGGTGTCGTTGCAGTTCCAATCGGAGATGGACCACGCGGGTCGAGGGATGCGATTGGTCGAAACGATCCGGCTTGATGACGAAGCGGAAAAAATACAACCGCATCCGAAAGCGAATCGGTGCGGTTGTTGTTGCTTTGTTCGCGATTTTGACTTATTGGTTGAACCGCGTTTCGAATTTTATTCGTTTGCGCTTCGCCGCGGCAATTTTTCTTTTCCGGCGCTCGCTGGGTTTTTCGAAATGCTGATGCTTTTTCATCTCGGTCATGATTCCCGCTTTTTCGCAGGTTTTCTTAAACCTTTTCAGCGCCTTTTCAAATGGCTCGTCATCTCTCACCACAACTCTGGCCATAAGCTAGATTCCCCCCTTTCCGTTTTCTGAGAATCAATTTATGTTCAATATCAAAAGGAGTTGACGACCGAACGCCAGCCAAAGTTTCTCCCTGCATGCATTGTCTTTCCGGAATTCGATGTTCCAAATATATAAAAATGAAAGATATTATGCAAACAGTTTTTCTTTGGTTGACTGGATGCTTGCAAAATTTGTATACTTTCTGTACATCCAGATGCTGGCACTTCCGAGTCTCTCGGCCGTGGCATCGCTCCAGCGTGAACGCCTCGATACCGGGTTTACGACGTGGGGCCGGGTCGGGGCGAAGAGGATGTCGACTCCGGTGTTCCGATCACAGCCGGTTTCGCTTTCGCCACAAGCCGGAACCTGGCCCGGATCGGCAAAGGGACGTGGACGATCTGTCATAACGGATCGGGCAATATGGAATCCGCTTCGGGCGTCGCCGGGACTCAGACGCTGTTGTCAAAGGGATGGTACGGAACTTAACGAGACCCAAGACGTCGAGGTAGGAGAAGGGAGCCGCAATTGATGGACACGCGAACAAAGGATGTCGACGTTCGAACAGGAGGGCACGGGTACTCGAGATTCGTGGGCGCGCCGGTGGTACGGGGCGGCCGTCTGAGGGTGGGGCTCCAGAATTCTTACAGTCTCGGCGCGTATCTGTTTCTGGCGGCAACGGTGATTATCCTGGCTTTCCTTTTGTATATGCAGATTTTTGTTGTGGATCCGATGCGTCGAGATTCCCGAGACATCATCAAACGGTTGGCCTTCTTTTACGGGATGGCGACCCAGGACACCGTGGTTGTCAGCGATCTTGACGTCAAGTTTATCTTCCAGACCATTACAAATACCAATTTCCCGGTGATCATTACCGGCTCGAAGGGCGAACCCCACATGTGGAAGGCCATAGAGATTCCGCCGGGCAACCCGGGTGAACTCAGTCCGGACGATCTCAGGCAGATGCAGCGGATCGTTCGCCGGCTGGATGTCGAGAATCCGCCGTATTCGTTTGAAATTCCGCAAATCGGCCCGCGAGTCCTGCACTATGGCGATTCGCCGCTCGTGCGACGTCTGGCATGGCTTCCGTGGGTCGCGCTATGTGTGACGGCGCTCTTTGTCGGGGTGGGCTATCTCGGATTTCGGAACATCAAGAACAGTGAACAGAGATCAATCTGGGTCGGGATGGCTCGCGAGACCGCGCACCAGCTTGGTACGCCCCTTTCCTCTTTGTACGGTTGGATCGAATTGATAAAGTCGGAACTGGAGCATTCCTCCGGCCCGGTGGATGACCAGACGCGCAGGCGATTCGACCAGATTGTGGTGGCGATGGAGGAGGATACCAGCCGGTTGAATAAGATCGTGTCCCGGTTCAGCCTTATCGGCTCCACGCCGGAACTCCGTTCGGAGAACATCCGTCGCGTGATTGAAGAGACGGCGTCTTACCTGCGCGATCGACTCTCGCGAGAGGTCCAGATCGTACAACGAAACTACCAGGTGCCACCGGTCCCGTTGAATCGGCAGCTGCTAGGCTGGGCCTTTGAGAATCTCTTTAAAAATGCCGCGGACGCAATGGAAGGGAAAGGTGGAAAGATAGAGATTTCAGCGGAGGTGCGGTCTGAAGGCAAGTGGGTGGACGTGCGGGTGCGAGACAACGGCAAAGGGATTCAGCCCCATCTCCTGAAGCAGGTGTTTCTGCCCGGCTACAGCACGAAAGAACGGGGCTGGGGGCTGGGGTTAGCGTTTGTCAAACGTATAATTGAAGACTATCATCGGGGCAGGATTACCGTTCAGGAGAGTTTGCCGGAAAGGGGAACCACATTTTTAATTTCCCTTCCCCTTAGGCCGGCGGAAGACCGGGCGGCTTCTTAACATTGGGGAGCTTGAGCGCCATGAAAGAAAAGCAGGTTCTGTGGGCGGACGACGAAATTGACCTGTTGAGGCCGCATACCATGTTTCTGGGATCACGCGGCTATAAGGTAACGCCGGTGACGAACGGGGATGATGCCATTGCAATGGTGAAACAGCGGGGTTTCGACATCGTCCTGCTGGATGAAATGATGGCCGGGCGAGGCGGGCTTTCCACGCTTGCGATGATCAAGGATATCAACCCCCACATTCCCGTTATCATGATTACGAAGAATGAAGAGGAGCGCTTGATGGAGGAAGCTCTGGGACATCGGATCGACGACTATTTGACCAAACCGGTGAACCCCAGCCAGATTCTCTCGGCCTGCAAGAAATTGCTCGACGCGCGCCAGATTATGACGGGGCGAATGGGATTGGACTATGCCGCCGTGTCCAATCGCATACGTACGTCCATGTCCGGCGACGTGACCTGGCAGGATTGGATCGATATCCATGTGAAGCTATCAGAATGGGATCTGGAATTGGACCGGTTTTATGATGCCGGCTTGAGAAAGATGCATGAGGATTTGCGCCGGGCGTGCAACCGGGCGTTCGGACGCTTCATAGAGTCCCATTATGCCAACTGGCTTCAGGACGATATGGATTCGCCCGTGTTGTCCGTCGATGTCGTGAGTGAGTTTGTATTGCCCGCGCTTCAGGACGGCCAGCAGGTGTTCTTTGTGGTTGTGGACTGCATGCGATTGGATCACTGGCTGGCTATCGCCCCGCTCTTGTCTGAACTATTCAATATTGAGCAGCACTACCACTATTCGATTCTCCCTACGGCCACGCCCTATTCCAGAAATGCCATTTTCAGCGGGCTATTTCCAAGCGATGTGGCCAAGTCGTATCCGCAGGAGTGGCGTGCGGGCTGGGACGACGACAACAGCCGAAACCGGCACGAACATCAGCTTCTGGACCGCCAGATTGAAGAACTGGATCCGACGTTGAAGCTGGATACCCGATACGTCAAGGTGCTGGATATTGCCGAGGGCAACCATCTGGTCAAAAAGGTGCATTCCTACCGGTCTTTCCCGCTGATGTCGGTAGTGTTCAATTTCCTGGATATTCTGGCGCACGGAAGGTCGGAATCGGATATCCTTAAGGAGATGGCGCCGAACGAGTCCGCGTACCGGTCGCTAAGTCGATCCTGGTTTTCCCATTCATCGTTGTTTGAAATGTTGCGGAAGCTGGCCGATACCGATACCACGGTGGTGTTGACGACCGATCATGGATGCGTTATGAGCACGCGCGCGACCGTCGCGCATGGAAACCGGGACACGTCGACCAATATCCGGTACAAATACGGCAAACACCTTCGATGTGATACCCGGCACGCCCTGTATATTTCGGATCCGGATGTATACCGCCTGCCCGATTTGGGGATGGGGACCACATACATTATTTCGCGGGAGGACTATTATTTCGTTTATCCCACGAAATTCAACGAATACCAGCGGTATTACGCGAATAGTTTCCAGCACGGGGGTATTTCCCTTGAGGAGATGGTCCTGCCGGTTGCGGTTATGAGAGGCAAATAGAGGGGAGGCGCGTATTCGGCTTGCCCTCTCAGATGCCCGGGGTCGGTGTTTCCTGGCGACTCGTCATCGGATTGTCCGGCGGCGTCACAACGTACCCTCGTAATGTATCCTGATGCGGAACTCGATGCCTGAATTCAAGACGACCTCGCCGGATCAGACCCGCGCGCTTGGCAGGGAGTTGTCCGGTCGTTTGCGGCCGGGTGACTGTGTGGGCCTGATCGGAGAACTCGGCAGTGGCAAGACCTGCCTCGCGCAGGGCATCTGTGAGGGGCTGAAGGTGTCGGACCGGGTGACCAGCCCAACGTTCATCCTGGTGAATGAGTACCACGGCCGGGACGCCACGTCGCGTCCGATACCGATCTTTCACTTCGATCTGTACAGGCTTCCGGATGCCGTGGCCCTGATTGACCTCGGATGGGATGATTATCTTGCCAGCAACGGTGTCTGTTTGATCGAATGGGCGGAGCGCGCCGGATCCCTGCTTCCGGGCCGGACGTTACGTATCCGGATTGAAATTCCGGATTCCGGTTCACGCAGATTCATACTTGACGATGGAGAAGGCCCATGACACGGTACGCGGGGTGGATGTTAATCTTGTCTGCTGTATGGTGGATGTGTTCCGACGCGGCGCATGCCCAGGGGAATGTACCACGATGGCTGGTGGATGGGCCGACTGCCGGCATGCTGCAGGCGGGCCGCCTGGCCGCGGATCTTCGATTGTACGGCGATAGTGGAATTCTCTCCCAGATCGAAGTCGGCGTACACAATCGTGTCAGCATCGGGGTTTCATTCGGCGGTCAGCATCTTGTAGGCAGCCGTGAGGCTGCGTGGAATCCACGCGTGGAGGTGGCGGGCCGCGTCCGGGTGAAGGAGGAAGAGTTGAAAGTTCCAGCTGTTGCCGTGGGTTATCACTCCCAGGGTTACGGTCAGTACGATGAGGGCCTGAAGCGGTATGCGGTTAAATCCAAGGGCTTTTATGGGGTGGCGAGCAAGAACTACGGGTTTCCGCTGGGAGATATGGGGGTTCACGCCGGATTGAATCGCAGTCTGGAAGATGGTGACGGCGATGGGGATTTTTCGGGGTTTCTGGGCGCAGACGTCGAGTTCAAGCGCGTCTTTGCGCTGCTGGTGGAATATGACTTTGCGATCAACGACAACGATGATAATTCGCTGGGCTCGGGCAGGGGGAGGCTGAATCTGGGCGGTCGTTGGATGCCTTCCGATCGGCTGGTTCTCGAGGTGGATATCAAGAACCTGATTCGAGACGGAAAACGGTCGGCAAGTATCGATCGACAGGTCCGGTTGGTGTATTATACGAAAATCTGGTAGGCTTTTTGGCCTGACACGGATTCCCCGGCGGCCCGTACTACGTTTCAGTTCGCTTGAGCTGACGGGGGGCAACAAAGAGAGTGACTTCATTTCGGATCGTGACGTGTCCCGGGGCGCCGCCTCGGGGCTTTTGTACGTACCGTACTTCGGTACAATTGACCGGCACAGTCTTGGAATGCCGGGCTTTGCTCCAGTAAGCAGCAAGGCTTGCGGCTTCCTTAAGGGTGGCGTCGGAGGGCTTCTCGTGTTTTCCTTCACGCTTGAGGATGACGTGCGAACCGGGGCATCCCTGGGCGTGAAAAAAGAGGTCGTCTTTGGCCGATTCTTTAGTGAGGCGGTCGTTCTCGTTGTTGTTGCGGCCGACCAGAATGGTCCAGCCGTCCGAGGTCAGGTAGCGCCTGGGATGCGTTTGTGACGGGGCATGTTTGGCGGTATTCGTCTTCTGTTTGCGACTCGCAAGCCATCCTGTTTCTGCCAATTCGTCCCGAAGTGCAATGAGCTCATCCTGGCTGTCCGTCTGTTCAAGGCGCTCCAGGAATGCTTCGACCCTTGCGAATTCTGTCCGTGCGGCTTCCATGCGTCGTGTCAGTATAGGACCCGCCTTCTCCGCCTTTCGGCTGCGTTTCAGGTAGGCGGCGGCATTCTCATGCGGCATTTTATTGGTCTTGAGCGGGATGGTCACCGGCGCCTCCGTCGGATTGAAGACGTCCGGAAGGGTAACGGACGCGGCCCCGAGGTGGATCCTGTGCAGGCCTGACATAAGGAGATGGCCGTATTTCCTGTAGAGTTCGGCTTTCCCCGAATCGTCAAGATCGTCCTGGATGCGTGCGATCTTGTTTTGGAGCGATGTGCGGCGTCGGCTCAGTTCCCTGGCCATGGCGCGCCGATCCGCGTTGAGGTGTTGCTGGTTTTCCCCGAATAAGGCGAGCCCCTCAATCGCTTCGCTGACGGATGCGCAGACGTGTACCACGTTACCCGGTCTGTGAGGCAGACTCAGAATCTGGATGGATGGCGCGGTGGTATCGGGTAAGTTCACAATCTCGGGTCGATCCAGAAACGGAGGGTGGGCAAACAGGTCACGGATCCGGCTGACTAGATACTCGATCGCGCCTGGCGTTGTTTCGGTGTTCTGCCTAACGCCCGCTTCCGCAACCAGCGATGCGGCGGTCAGGGCGTCCAGTCCGGCAACGGCATTTGCAAGGGTCCGGACCGGTTGGGCTGTCTGTTGCCGGAACGCCCTGGCGAGGTCGTCGTGCGTGAGTTCGTGAGGTGAAAATCTGTCCTGTGCGGGTGGCGGCCTATATATCTCGCCGGGCAGGATGCGCCGCTGCCGGCTCATTTTCCCGCTGACGCGGCGCAGCGCCCCCAATATACGCTGCGCCGGATCTGAGGTCAGGATGACGTTATTGTTCCTGCCGATGATTTCAACGTAGAGACGATATCGGTTTTCTCCACCCAGACGGTCGCGTTTGAACAGGATGAATGACAGGATGCGTTCCAGCGGGACTTGCGAGATGTCCCGTATTACGCAGTTGCGAAGGTGGTGTTCGACCCACGGTGGAGGGGGCTGTGCGGACACGGGAAGGCGATGTACCCGCTGCAGGCGGCCCGTGGTTGGTGAGGCGGAGAGCAGCAGGCAGATACCGTCCGTCGTTTCGAGAACGAGGTCGTACGTTCCGGACAGGACGGCGCGACGGACGCGTTTTCCATGTAGGATTTCGTTCAGTTCGAGGCTTAGACCCCGCAGTGTGAAGTAGCTGAGGTTCATATGCGAACGTCCGTATCCCGGGTCTGAAGTGTGTACGTGCGGTTCGCATTCTGGCGGCACCGAAACAGGATCATCGACTTCGCTGCCTCCGATAGCTGGAATTTGCCGCCCGAGCGAACCCATTGTGCCTTGTCGAAGGGCGCCTTCTGACCTCCCGCCGGCCCGCTTGCAGGAAAACTGCCGCGGGTTCGGCGGCCGAATGAGGTGGATGGTTGAGGGTTGAATTCCTTGACAATTCCGGCTGGACCTGGTATTGTTAAACGGCCAAAGACGTGTGTCGGTTGCCAATTTGTGCGGACCCAATGCGGAGATGGAGATTGATGCCGGAACAGCGACCCGTGAATCCCAAGGAACTCCAAAAGGATCTGAAAGATTTTATCGAGCAGAAGTATGGGGCTCAGGTTGTGTTTCCACAAGCGGAGGCCGAAGGGACCAATGAAGGCCCGCGAACGCAGGAAGCGCAGGACGAGACCATCGATTTTGACTTGAAACCGGAGGAACTCGAGGCCTTTCTCGATGAGTACGTGATCAAACAGGACGAGGCAAAGGAAGTGCTGGCCACCAAGATCTGCACTCACTTCAACCGAATGAATCTGGATCGCGACGATCCCGATTTTGCCCACCTCTCCGTGGGAAGCATCAAGAACAACATCCTGCTGATCGGTCCGACAGGGGTGGGCAAGACGTACCTTATCAAATTGATCGCCCATCGAATCGGCGTGCCTTTCGTGAAGGGCGATGCGACCAAGTTCAGTGAAACCGGCTATGTGGGTGGCGATGTCGAAGATCTGGTGCGCGAATTGGTGCGTGAGGCCGGCGGCAGCATCGAGAAAGCGCAGTACGGTATCATCTACGTGGATGAGATCGACAAGATCGCTTCAACCCCCAATCCGGTGGGTCCCGACGTATCACGAAGCGGTGTCCAGCGCAATCTCCTGAAACTGATGGAAGAGACCGAGGTGGACCTGAAAGCGCCGCACGATCTGGCTTCTCAGATGGAAGCAATGATGCAATATCAGCAAAGCGGCAAGATGGAGCACAAGAAAATCAATACGCGAAATATACTATTCATCGTAAGTGGAGCGTTCAACGGATTCGAGGATCTGGTCAAACGCCGGCTCAATCGAAACAGCCTGGGATTCAAAGCCGAAACAAAGCGGGTACAGAACCATGAAGCGGACCGCGTTTCCTATCTGAAGCAGGCGGTCACGGAAGACCTCATCGCGTTCGGTTTCGAGTCCGAATTCGTGGGCCGGCTGCCGGTTGTGGCCGTGCTCGAACCGCTCGCTGTGGAGGATTTATATCAGATTCTGAAGAGCCCGACCAGTTCGGTCATTCTTGGAAAGAAGCGGGATTTTCTGGCGTACGGTATTGAATTGACCTTCGAAGACGCCGCGCTGCGCCGCCTGGCGAAACTGGCGTCCACGGAACAGACAGGGGCGCGAGCGCTGGTGAGTGTCTGCGAACGGGCACTGCTGAAGTTCGAAAAAGCCCTTCCTTCAACCGACATCCGTTCGTTGATTGTCACCTCTGAAGTTGTGGAAAATCCGACACTGACGTTGCGAAAGCTGCTTGTCCAACGGGAAATCTCGTCTTATGCGGCGCATTTTCTGAATGCGTACGGGATTTCGTTACGGTTTTCAGATACAGCAAAAGCGATTCTTGCCGAAACCGCCGCCCGCAACGGGGTGTCGGTTGAGGCGCTCTGTCATAAGTTTTTCGACGACTACGGGCACGGCCTGAAGCTGGTAGGCAAATCGGAGTTTACGATCGATAGAGACGCTGCGGAAAATGCCAAAGTACATCTGGATCGGATAGTGAAAGCCTTCTACAGTACGATTGGAGAAACGATTGGAGAAAAATCAGCGCGCGCGTAATTCCAATCAGGGTCTATCCGCCAGCGCGAGTTTCACGATGCCGTCGTTCTTCGCGAGCAACCGACGGGCCGTCTCCCTTGAGACGGCCCGTTTTGACATGACGATGGCGGTCTTGAGGTCGCCGGCCGCGGCGAGCAACCCCTTGCTCGCTGCCCGGGAGAGTCCTGTTGTTTCCATCAGGATCCGTTGTGCGCGGTCGTTCAGTTTTGCGCACGTGGGTGTCAGATCGACCATCAAATTTCCGTACACCTTGCCCAGCTTGACCATGGCCGCGGTGGTGATCATGTTAAGCACCAGTTTGGTGGCGGTTCCAGCCTTCAAGCGGGTGGAACCCGTGATGGCTTCCGGGCCGACTTCCGGCACAATCTTGATCTTCGCGTCGACCCGATCTGCCGCGTCCGGGTTACAGGCGAAAAAGAGGGTTGCCGCGCCCTGACGACGGGCGTACGCGAGCGCGCCCAGCACAAAGGGTGTCACACCGCTGGCGGCGATACCCATGACGATATCTCTTGCCGACAGATGCCGGCGGCGTAGTTCAGACGCGCCGTCTTCCGGCCGGTCCTCGGCGCGTTCAGCGGCACGGAGGAGCGCGCCGTCGCCGCCCGCGATAATGCCCTGCACGGTTTCAGGCGGGGTCCCAAACGTGGGCGGGCACTCGGCGGCATCCATGACACCGAGCCGGCCGCTGGTTCCGGCGCCGACATAGAAGAGCCGGCCGCCGTTCCGGATCGCCCGGACCACAAGGTCGACGGCCTCCGAGACCTGCGACAGAACGGCGTTCACCGCCTGCGGTACCCTGTGGTCTTCCGCGTTGAGGACCTCGAGGATCCGCAGGGTGGGGGCTTCGTCGATGCGCGCGCTGGCAGGATTTCGTTGTTCTGTTGCCAGCGAAGCCCATTCGGACAAGTTGATATCCGGCATCCTTTTACTTTTCCTCTGATTCCGCCTGTGACAGCAGTTGCTGAAGGGTCTTCCGCAGGCTTTGAACGGCTTCGCCGTAACCCGTGAAGTCGCCCTTTCGAAGTCGGGACTGTGCCGAGTCAAACTGCGTCAGTGCGGTTTGGCTCAGAATTCGTAAACCCGGTGTTGTCAGGGTATGGCGGGGTTCGAGGTCCGGGACGGCTCCCCGCTCGTTGAAGACCATGGCCAGCGCCCGGTCGAGGTTTTTGGCCATAGCGAGTCGTTCGCCGTGCGCCACCAATACCCGCTTCAGTTCCGGCATACCGCTCTGGGTGGCTCGCAGGTAAAGCGGTTCAACGTAGATAAAACCTTTTTCGATGGGAATCACCAGAAGGTTTCCCCGGAGCACGTCCGAACCTCGCTGACTCCAGAGGGTAATTTCCCGTGAGACTTCCGTATCCTGGTCGATACGGCGTTCGATCAGCAGGGGACCGTAAATGAGTTTCTTCTTGGGTAGCTTGTACACCATAAGCCGGCCATAGTTCGGGCCGTCGCATCTTGCGAGAAGCCACGCGATCATGTTGGCTTTGCCGGCGGGGGTGGCCGGCAGCATCAAAACGAATTCCTCTTGCTGGGCGTCCGGCAATTTGACGATGATGTAATAGGGGGCCATGACCCGCGGGCGTTCGGAGACCCCGTAGATTTCCATGGCCGGTTCCCAGACGTCTTCACGGTTGTAAAAAACTTGAGGCGAGGCCATATGGTAGGTGTTGTACAGAGACGCCTGAATTTTAAACAGGTCTGCAGGGTATCGAACGTGGGCGCGGAGGGCTTCCGGCATGTCCTCCTTGGGCCGAAAGAGATCCGGGAAGATTTCCATGTAGGAGCGGATGAGCGGATCGTCCGTATCCCAGACGTAAAACGTGACGGTGCCGTCATAGGCATCGAGGGTGGCCTTGACGGCGTTGCGGATGTAGTTGGCTTTGCGTACGTAGGGCCTGCCGTAAGGCTCGGCGTAGGGGTACATGTTGCTTTCGGTATACGCGTCCTGTATCCAGACAAGACGTCCGTTCACGGTGACGAGATAGGGGTCTTCGTCGAATCGGAGATATGGCGCCAGTTTTTGGAAACGCCGGGGGCCTTCGTCCCGAAAACGACGACCGATGTGCCGGTCGAATTGTATTCGACTTCCGGGCTTCAGGTTCTTCGTGACCAGCAGATACGGATCGCCGAAGCGCATGGCGAACAACAGCCGGCGAAAGAATGAATTGACCGGTACGCCGCCGGCACCGCCGTAGGTGGTGTAGGCGTTTTCGTCGCCGCGGGGGTAATCGAACTCTTCTGTTCTGGTATTGACAATCACATAATCCTGCATCGCTTCGCCATAGTAGATCTCCGGGCGATCGACCTGGATGTCCACCACGCCGCTGGGCGGAATGTCCTTGACATAGAATTTCGGCAGGCCCTCTTCGCTAATTTCATTCGCCGGGCTCATGCAGAATCCGTAACCGTGAGTGTAGACCAGGTGGCGGTTGACCCAGGTTTTCCCCTGTATTGGCATCTGGTCTCGCGAGAATTCGCGGGCGGCGACCATCACTTGCTTGTATTCGCCGTTGATGGAATAGCGGTCCACGTCGATACTGCCGAAACGATAATAGGACCGAATCTCCTGTAGCTGGCTGTAGGTTGCAAGCAGGGGCCGGCGGTCCCATAGGGGGATGCTGCGGATTGTGGGCAGATTGTTTCGAATATCGTCGAAATCCAGATCGGATTCCGCCGGAAACGGCACCTCTTCGATTCGATCCAGCCCGTACGCTCTCTGCGTGTATTCAATGGTCCGGCGAATATAGGGTTCCTCCAGTCGCAATTCGTCGGGTTTGACCACGAATTGCTCAAAGAGAATTGGAAATAGCCAGCTGAGCATCAGAATTGCCGAGAAATAGGCGCTGCCGCCGTAGACGATCGGCCACCACTTTTTATCGCGAAGGTTGTATATCAGCAGAGCGCCGAGAAGGATGGAGAGAACCATCATCGACCGGTAGACGAACACCTGAACATGGACGTCTGTATATCCGGCGCCGAAGAAGGTGTCTTTGCGATAGGAATAGAGGATTTCGTATTCCTTGAGCCAGTACCACCAGGCGCAGACGAGTGCAAGAACCGCCGTCAGGGCGGAGAGGTGGGCACGGACATACGGGGCACAGGACCAGCCTCGTTTTGCTTTCCGCAGGGCGCGGTCCTGGTGATAGGAGAAGATGACAAGGGTGATGTTAAGGATAACGGCGAATGCCAGCCAGCCCTGTACAAAGTTGTACGCCGGCAGGTTGAAGAAGTAAAAGCTGAGATCGTTGTGAAATACAGGGTCGGTGAAACCGAAAGGAATGGGATAGAAGTAGCGCAGCAGCGGTATCCAGGCCGCGGCGCCGATCAAGCCGGTTACGCCGGCCAACAGGGCGATTGTGCCGGACCAGAGGAGGAACTGGCGCTTGCGTCGTTCCGGCAGCACCGGTTCGGCTTCGTCTGCAATGACTTCAAGAGGCGTCTCTCGGGTGTGCCGGCCATACTTGCGTGCAATACCGATGTTGACGGCCGCCATGACGGCAAAGGTGGTTCCAAAGGCGAAAAGGGCGAGAAGGCGGGCCATGGCGGTGGTCACCAGGACGGATCCGTATCCGAGGTTCTGGAACCAGAGCCAGTCGGTATAGAAGTAGACAATCAGGCGAAGGCCTGTGTATCCCAGAAGCAATCCGGCCAGGGGAAGAAGAAACTTGAGGGCTCGTTTTGACATGGTTTGTGGTTGGATCTTCGTAAAGGAGGGAACTTTCTCTAACTTGTGAAATATAAGCAGGATAAAAAGTCTGAACAAGCGGATTTTTCGGGAACCGGGAGCCGACGCCGGAAAACCCTTGACAATAATCGCAAGGATGATATCATATGTTGTTTCGAGTGGTTCTCGACGCGTAGAGAATCCTTCGCGGAGCGACACGCAACGGACGGCATCGCCGCAATGTGCATCCGTTTGATTCGACGAAGACAGGCGACGTGATGAAATATCCGCCTAAAAAAGACATACCGCGCAGCCCCAAGTGACAATTCGACATCCTACGGAAGAGGAATAGAGTCAGGTATGGAGACCGCAGAGGTTGATGTCGCCAATGGCGCTACGGCAGGTGTGGCGGAACAGGAAGCCGCGCTTGCACATCGCCAGCTACGCAGGGACGCGTTCTGGAAGACGATTCCGGCATACGCGAATGTGGACGCAGAGACGTTTCACTCCCACCTTTTTCAGGCCCGCAATTCACCCACAAGCGTGGAAAGCCTGCAGGAAGTCCTGGGCGGACGCGTCGGGCCCGGCTTTTACGAAGACCTGCGCGACGGGTTACGGTGGGCGCCGATGAGTATACGGATTTCACCTTATATCCTGAGCCTGATCAACTGGGATGATCCGTACGAGGATCCGTTGCGAACCCAGTTTTTGCCGTTGGCCTCGCAACAGTTGCCGGACCACCCCGAACTTTACCTGGATTCGCTGAACGAGCAGGGCGATTCTCCCATTCCGGGTCTTACCCACCGATATCCCGACAGGGCGCTTTTTCTAACGCTGGATACCTGTCCGGTCTACTGCCGTTTCTGCACGCGCAGCTACGCCGTGGGGCTCGATACGGATGGCGTGGAAAAGGTCCATCTGAGCGCCAATAGGCGACGCTGGAATCAGGTGTTCGACTACTTGAGGTCGCGTCCGGAGGTGGAGGATGTGGTTGTCAGCGGCGGCGACGTATACAACCTCAGGGCAGAGCAGATTCGGGACGTGGGCGAGACGCTGCTGGACATACCGCATATTCGGCGGTTTCGTTTTGCAACCAAGGGTCCTGCGGTCATGCCCGGCAAGCTCTTGAGCGACGTCGATTGGGTGGAAGCGCTCGTAGGAGTGGTGGACCGCGGGCGCAAAATGCACAAGGAAGTGGTGATGCATACCCACTTCAACCACCCTAATGAGATAACCGGAGTCACGCAGGATGCGATGAACCTGCTGATGGAGCGGGGGGTAACGGTACGAAATCAGGCGGTGCTTCAACGGGGCGTCAACGATGATGCGCAGACAATGAAGCAGCTGGTAAAGCGGTTGAGTTACCTGAATGTACAGCCCTATTATGTATTTTTCCACGATCTGGTGCAGGGGGTCGAGGATCTGCGGACAACGCTGCACGCCGGTCTTGACATTGAGAAGGCCCTGCGTGGCGCGACGGCCGGATTCAACACGCCAACCTTCATTGTGGACACACTGGGCGGCGGTGGAAAGCGAGACGGGCATTCCTACGAATATTACAACGAAGAAACGGGCATTGCGGTTTTTGCCAGCCCCACTGTACGACCGGGAGTGCATTTCTTCTATTTCGATCCCATCGACTGCCTGTCGCCAGATATTCAAAAGCGCTGGATGGATCTGAATGAAAGACGGTCGATGATGGATGAAGCGCTTGCAGGGGCGAGTTAGTGCGGGCGCGTCCACGTTGACAGGATCTTCCGTAACCGGGTATCGAGGTTGAATTGTTGCCGGACTGCGTGGGTTTCCGCACAGTCGGCGGAGAAGGGGCTTTTCGCGGTTCTATTGATATCATCAAACATGATGGAACGACAGTCCTGCCGGTCCGCATCCTTAACGTTCGGGAAGGGGTGTTGTTCATGTTTATGCGCCTTCTGAGTTGTCAATGAACGGGAAGGTTTTTTTTGATACTCTCCGTTGCCCGTCCGTTCAAGGCGATCGGACAAGATATGACATTCAGATTTAAGTGTGTCGCCTGCCTGTTATCGCTGGTTCTTGGGCTGGGCTGTAACAAGACACAGGAGCCGGCGCCGCAGGATTCCGTCAGGATCGGGTTTCTCGCTTCAGGAGACCGTGCTTCCTATGCGGATGCGGCCACGGTCGCCATCGACGAATTCAACCGCGGCGGCGGGTTGCTCGGTCGATCGATTGAATTGGTTGTCCGGACTGACATCGAGGACGCGGCCGTGGCCGTCGAGGCGGCCGAATGGATGATTCGCACGCACGACGTCATCGCGTTCATCGGTCCCAATCGCTCGACCCATGCGGTGGAGGTGGGTGCCGTCGCGCAACGCGAGCGCCTGCCGATGATCACGACGGCCGCCACCAACCCCGACGTGACAAAAGCCGGCGATTTCGTGTTTATGGCGGCATTTACAGATCGGTTCCAGGGGCTCGTCCTTGCCCGTTTTGCCAGGGAGGATCTCGGTGTGACCTCGGTCGCGATCCTGACCCTGAAGGACGACGTTTATACCGAGGGCATTTCGGAATTCTTCGTTTCCCGCTTCACGGAAATCGGCGGTACGGTCGTCGCGGATGAGTTCTACGAAAGCGGCGATACGGTGTTCGAGGAACAACTCGCCCGCATCGCCGCCGCCAGACCCGAAGCGTTCCTTATCTCCGGGCTCGCGCAGGACGTGGCCCTTGTGGCCAGACAATCGAGGGCCCTCCCGCTTCAGAACGCATCCGGAGAACCAGCGTTATTTCTTGGGGCCGACGCGTGGGACAATCAAGCTCTATTAGAAAGTGCGACCCTCGAGGTGGAAGGCAGCTACTTCACGAGTCACTTTTCATCCCACACGCGATGAACCGGGCGCACGCGCGTTCATTGATGCCTACGAAGCCGCATACGGCGCCGTGCCCGGGGGTGGAGACGCGGTGAGTTACGATGCGGTCAGGCTGCTCCTGGAGGTCGTAGACCGGGCGGGAAGATTCGATGCCGATGCAATACGAGAGCAGTTGGCGGCAACACGAAACTACGCGGGCGCAACGCGTATCGCACACTACAATGAAAGCCGCCATCCAACCAAAAGTGCGGTAATCATAACCATCAGGAACGGCGAGAAGCGGTTCTTGAAGGAGATTGATCCCGGTCAGTAACAAATAACCGTTTTGGACGGCCGACGTTCTCAGGATTCGTAGGGGATGGGATCCGGGATACCGGCTGTTTCGAACGCACTCAGACGCAGGATGCAGCTATCGCAGCGACCGCAGGCGCGGTCGCTGTTTCGGTAGCACGACCAGGTGAGATGAAGCGGGGCGCCCAGTTCCGCACCCAGGCGGACGATCTGGTGCTTTTTCAGGTGGATGACCGGAGTGAGGATTCTGATGTGGGATTCCGGTCGCGTGCCGGCATCGACCGCCCGGGCGAACGCGTTGCAAAACGCCCGTGTACAGTCGGGATATCCGGAACTGTCTTCTTCCACGGCACCCAGATAAACGCTCGTCGCGCCAATGGATTCGGCCCAGGAAACGCCCATGCTGAGAAGATGGGCGTTTCGAAAGGGCACGTATGTGGCGGGGATGTCGTTCCGGTCGATGTCGGCGTCCGGAACGGGAACGGTGCGGTCCGTCAGCGCAGAGCCGCCGATTTGTTCGAGTGCGTCCGATCGGGCGGTCATGCGCCGGTGGGCGGTGACCTGGTAATAGTCGGCAATATCGTTGAACGCCCGGCGTTCCCTGGTGTTTGTGCGGTGGCCGTAGTCGAGGTAAGAAAACGAGAGGTCGTAATTTCGGCCGGCCACAGCCGCGGTAACGCAGCTGTCCAATCCGCCGCTGAGCAGGACAACGGCAGTTTGTTTCACACGCCTCTCACTGATGCGACCGTCCGCTTCAAGTAGGCCGCCAGATCGTCTATGAGCGAATATATGGTCGGCAGAATGATCAGCGTGAGAATGGTCGAGACCATCAGCCCCGCGATAACCACAAATCCGATCGGGCCCCAGCGACGCGCGGTTCCTTCTGCCGTGCCGTAGATCATTGGCAAAACCAGTGGAGTGAGGCCCAGAATGGTGGTGGTCGCGGTCATTAGAATGGGACGGAGCCGGTCCTGGCCGCCCCGGATAATGGCGTCTCGACGGTAGAAGCCCTGTTTCCGGTAACGGTTGATGTGATCGACCAGGACGATGCCGTTGTTCACAACGATGCCGAAGAGTATGAGCAGTCCATAGGTGGCGTTGCTATCCATCGGAATGTTGAAGGCGTATAGACCGAACGAAACGCCGATGAAGGCGAAACAGATGGAAAACATTATTGTAAACGGGTGTGCGTAGGACTCGAACAGGGCGGCCATGATCATATAGACCAGGAGGATCGCGAAAATCATGGTGAGGTTGGTTTCTCCCTGTTCCTGGTTCATCCAGCGAAAGCGCCGGTCCATTTGCCAAGAGTACCCCACGGGAAGCGGTATCGCGCGCATGCGTCTGCTCATTTCACGGCCGACGGAGAAGACGGCCTGCTGTTCCGTATTGGCAAATACCGTCAGGGTGGACATCCGGTTCTCGCGTTCAAGCGCCTGAGGTCCCTTTTGGACGCGGAAATCCGCCAGGCTGGTAAACGAGACCATATTTCCCGCGTCGCTCTCAAAGTACGTGTTTTTGAGTTGCTCCAGGGTGGCTCGGTCCTCTTCCTTGAGCTGAACGGCAATGTCGATCTCGCCGTTCTCGGTCTTGAACTTGCTATTGCCCCGCGTTCCCAGTGCACTGGCAACGGTGGTGGCAACTTGCCAGGGTGTAAGCCCGTAACGCCTGGCACGCCGTCGGTTGATGGTTACCCGAATCTCCTCGTTGCCGGATTCCAGGCTGGTTTCGACTTCGTGCACCCCGCGAATACCCTGCAGGCGCAGACGGATGTCCTCTGCCAGCATGGCAAGTACGTCGGGGTTTCGACCCTTGATTTCAACGCCGGCTCCGGTGGAGCTGCTACCCCAGTTCCTTCCGGACTTGAACCTTACGCCGGGGATATTATTGGGCAACAGGTCTTTGACTTTGGTTTTGACCTCGTCCGTGGAGAGGCGGCCTTCGTCGGGCGGAACAAGATAGAGCGTGATGCGATTGCTTCTCCGGTCGCTGAACCGGCTGCTCATGGCCGCGATGTCCAGGTTGTCCTTTTTCGGCAGCAGGATGCCCTCGACCCGTTCAAAAAGGGCCAGCGCGTCCTGGATGTCGTAGCTTCGCGGCAATTCGACGGAAATGTCAACCCGTCGGGTGGGTTGCCAGCGATAGGGCTGCTTTTCAATCTGAGTGTAGAAATAGACTCCCGCGCCCAGCAGCGCGCATGCGGTTGCGACCGTGGTCAATCTGTAGCGAAGCGTGGTGACGACGAGGCGTGAATAAAGGGCTTTGATTCCACCGGCCATACGGGCGAAATAAACCAGGCTCGTGACACCTGTCACCAGAAGAGCCAGAAACAGCCACGCCACCGCGGGTATGCCGGACAGACCGGCCAGCATGCTTTTTGCGCTTTCCCACATC
This sequence comes from Candidatus Latescibacterota bacterium, assembly GCA_965237675.1. GTDB lineage: Bacteria > Latescibacterota > UBA2968 > UBA2968 > JAAXHE01. The sequence goes on along the minus strand of OZ250150.1, from coordinate 4,212,364 downwards.
CATGTGGCGATTGCTGTCGGACCGTCACCGTAGACCTTGTAAGCGCCCAGACCCAGGAACAAGAGCACCAGCGCGATTTTGAGCCAGCGGTCCAGATGCGAGCGGCTGTCGTCGAAAGCCCGCGAGGCCGCCAGAGGGATCAGGGAAAGCGCCACGCAGAAGGACGCGCCAACGGAAATACAGACCGTGAGGGCGAAGTCCCGCATAAAAAGGGCACTGCGAGAGTCGGTTACAAAGATGATGGGCACAAAGACACAAATGGTCGTCAGCGAAGCGGCAAGGACGGGAATTCCGATTTCCCGGCTTCCATCCAGAGCGGCGTTCCAGGGCGTCTGGCCCTCATCGTACCGTTTTCTAAAGATGTTCTCCAGCGTGACAACCGCGGGGTCGACAAGCATTCCGATGGCGACCATCAGGCCCATCATCGACATGAGATTGAGGGTAATGTTGGAGCCAAACACCTGACGAATCACGTACATCACCATAAAGACGGCGACGACTGAAATAGGGATCGCGGATCCGATAATGAGGGTGCTGCGAAAGTTTCTCAGAAAGACAAAGATAACACTGATGGCCAGAAGTCCGCCAATAACGGCGGACTGCGTGAGGCTTTGAATGCCCGAGGTTACGTCTAACGATCGGTCGCGGATGGCCTGCATTCGAAGCTTGTCACCGCCGATTTCTCTTTGGATTTGCTCGAATTCGGCCTTGACGCGATCCGCGGTGGCTACCAGGTTGGCCGAGGAGGATTTGCGGATCTCAATCGTCACCGCGTCCAGGCCGTCAAGTCGTTCGAAGTTCTTCTCTTCCGGAAAGTCGTAGGTAACGTCCGCCACGTCACCCACTTCGACGCCGGAGCGCAGGGGAAGGCGCCGGATCTGGTCGATATTCTCGAATTCACCGATCGTGCGTACGGCCAGACGTTTCTCGGCTTCGTTGACGTACCCGGCGGAAATATTGACGTTATTAGAGCTGATCGCTCTGTTGAGCGCCCGTATGTCCAGTCTATGGGTGTGTAGCAGGTTCTGATCGACTTCAATGAGCAGATCTTTCTCTCGCAGGCCCCGTACCTGCACGCTCCCAACGCCTTCCAGCCTCTGCACGCGTGGAAGAATGGTGTATTCGTAGACGTTTGAAAATTCCGACGGATCATTCCCCTGCCAACTCAGCGCATAGGTCAGCACGGGGAAATCCTCGGTGTTCCATCGGCGTATCGTGATGCGCTCGACGTCGTCGGGAATGTCGTTTCGAACCTGATCGAGACGATCCCGCACGTGGACGGCCATGAGGTCCATGTCGGTATTGAGTTCAAACTCCAGCCGAACGTAGCCCCGATTGGCGTAAGACCGTGAACTCAGGGTCTTCACGTGTGAAAGCGTACCCATCACCTCTTCCAGCGGTCTGACAATCTCTCTCTCTATTTCCTCGGGCGAAGAAGACGGGTACTCGACATTGACGTACATGACGGGGAATGTGATGTCCGGTAGATACTCGAGCGGGAGGCGAAAGAGGGAGATTGCCCCTAGAACCACGACACTGACGGTTAGCATCACCGCCGTGATGGGTTTGTGTATGGCGTATTCGGAGATCTTCACTGAGCAGCGACTCCCTTGGATGAGAACACCCGGACGGGGGTGTCAAACGTGTGAATCTGGAATCCGTTGCCAAATCCACCGGTCACCAAAATGCATGGGAATGGAATCCTGCGCGCAGTTCTTGATTTATCGTAGTACACGGCAGGCCTTGAGGCCGTTCCGACGGGCGCAACTCGACGTCTGACCCTCTGTGCCCGTTGGACAATCTTCTAATTGTCGTCTTCCCGTTCGCTCAACAGGTCGCCCCGCTGGAGCCGTTCCGCGTTTTCGGTAGACCAGAGAATGGCCTTCATCACCTTCTGGGCGGTAATGTATCGGGTAGCCGCCAGGAGATGCATGCGTTTCTCATCCGGGTCATCCGTGAGCTCGAAGTGACGGAAGGCCACTTCAAGCACCTGGAACATATGTAGTTCAGCGTCTTCACGCAGCATGATGTGGGCAAGGGTGTGTTTAAGGCGAGAAATGTCGCGGCCTTCCTCCAGGTACTGATTTACGAGCATTTCCGCTTCGTAGACTTTCTGGAAATCCGCGAATTCCTGAAGCCGGGCGAGCATCTGGTCTTCGGAGTCGAAGGCGTCGCTCAGACGCTGGCCTGATCTCGGTACCCGGGCCGCAGGCATATTGAGCCAGCGCAGATAGGTGAGGTATACCGCGCCATGGAAAATGCCCCGAAGCAGGTCCCTCGACGGTGCACGGTGAAAAGCGCTGTAGAGGGCATGAGCGTAGGAGTAGATGTTGGCCACGTCGTGCCAGTCGCCCTCGTTTTTCAGATGGAAGCGGGTGGTCCGGATGGCGCTGGCGTAGACCATGGATCGGCAGATGAGGGTGGGATCGACGCCCTTTCGCAGAAGGTCTTCGATACTTGAGACTATGGGTTCAATCTCTTCACCCAGGAGTATCCGGGTGAACGCCGAGGTGTCCAGAGGTGCTTCGTTTCTCTGGTTTTCCCGCCAGATGTCATCCAGGCGCGTGAAAATATCTTCCAGGACCGGCACGCTGTCCTGCCAGCGGGCGGTCTCCTCGTGGCGGGTGCGGGTGATGAGGTCGATGACGATAGGGCGCAGGATTTCGCTTGCCCCCTGCCAGTCCACGAAGTCCAGGGCTTCAAAGAGCTTGTTTGCAAAGTCCAGCGCATGGCCATCGCCTGTGAAATAGAAGTCCGTGGCGGCAGTGAAAACCACGTCGGCAACGGCCTCTTTGGAGAAGCCGCGGTTGTTCAGGGTGATGAGTATACGCTGGGACGCATTGCTGTTCCGTTGTTCGACGAGACGCCTGAACCAGCGTTTGTAGGTGTCCAGGTCCGGTTCCTCTGTCGCTTTCGGGAACGGAAAGCCCTGCCTGCGAGAGCCGCCTGTGGTGCGCCGGGAAACTTGTGTAAGGCCGTGGACGAGGAACAGATTGTGGTCGCGGTCGGCGATGTCGTGCCAGAGGTTCGCGCAGAGCGTCAGGATGGCCAGACCCGACGAGAAGCCGTCGGTGGTTTTGTACGAGCCGTAGAAAAGGCCCTGCTGGATAATTTCCTGCGGCGATGCCTCCGCGTGACGCAGGGCGGTCACGCCCTTGGCTATAATGAGGGAACTCCGGTCTTTCAACCCCTGTTCCAGGATATACCGTCCGCGGTCGATCATTCTCTGACGGGCGGCTTGTCGTTCGTCAGCCGCCATGCCGATGTAGAGGTATCCGTCTTCTCTCACCTCCACGGGAAAGCTCTTCAGATCGTTTCCCGAACCGGACGTTTCGAAACAGCCGCCGGTTTTCAGGTCGAACTCCCAGTGATGCCAGTGGCATATCAACACGCCGTCGCGGACGCTGCCTTTGGACATGGGATATCCCATATGAGGACAGCGATTGTCCACGGCCTGAAACTCGCCGTTGTCCAGAAAAACGGCGATATGGGATCCGTTGACGGTAAAGGGTTTGCCTTCGCCTTCATGGAATTCGTCAGCTCGGCAGAGCTGATGATAGATGAGGCTGCGTACATCGATTTCTTCCCCGGGCGCCTGCGGTATCAATTCGCCGTCGAGCGAGGCGGGTGTCGAAGCGTGCACTGTCGGGTTCATTGAGGCGTCTCCTGAGTTTCGGACCGAAGGTTCCGTGTATTTGGAGGCAATATACGATTAGATGTCAAGGATGGCAAAGGGTATTGAACAAATGGTAGATTGCGGTGGATCCTTCCGGGTGGGCAGCTGGCGATCAGATCAACGTCTCGACAAAGGCGCGGCTGACGGGATCCAGCATTCTGTAGTCGGGAATCTCATACCGGTTTCCGTCCGCGTCTTTGAGCAGAATGCGGGCATCCGACATGATGCGAATGTCGCGCCTTCGGCTGCGGACTTCGAATATCCGGTGGCCATGATCGGTTTCCACGTCCCATTTCGGAATGTGGAAGTTCTCTTCAAGATGGTTGATCTGAAGGATCACCGGCGCGAAGTACGAGCGTTCCAGGTCGGCCTCCAGGATGTTACGGCTATCTTTATTCAGGCGGGCGATGTCCCGGATAGCGCCGATTTCCACGCCTTCGACGCTTTTGAGGACAATGAACTGACCGGTGGCCGTGAGCGGAAACGCACGATGTGCCGTAACCGGTTGTTGTTCGCCCTCGTAATCCAGGATCAAATCCGTGAATTCATCCCGGTAGATGCGGGTCCGATCGGGATCCAAAAGCGTTAGTTCTTGCGTGAGATGGTACTCTTGCTGCATAATGATTGCTACATTCTGAGATTCGCCTGGACGTGCATCCGGTTACCAGGCGCGCAATTTGGACATTTCGGTTTGCATGCGGCAAAGCCGGGCATAGATTCCGTTGTGTCCGATAAGGTCTTCGTGCGTGCCCATTTCGGCCAATTCGCCTTTGTCGACGATCAGCAGACGGGTGGCGTTCTTGAGCGTCGACAGCCGGTGGGCAATTGCGAAGGTTGTGCGGCCTTTGACCAGGCGCGCGATTGCATCCTGGATCTGAGCTTCGGTTTCGGTATCCACACTTGCCGTTGCTTCGTCCAGGATCAGGATACGCGGGTTTCTCAGAATCGCCCGTGAAATGGAAAGGCGCTGCCGTTCGCCGCCGGATACGCGCAACCCACGTTCGCCGACGGGCGTGTCGTAGCCTTCGGGAAAATCCATTATGAAATCGTGGGCATTTGCCGCTTTGGCGGCGGCTACGATTTCGTCCAGCGCGGCGTCAGGTTTGCCGTAGGCGATGTTCTCGGCGACGGATCCGGTAAACAGAAAAGGATCCTGAAGCACCACGCCGATCTGAGCCCTTAGGGACTCCAGAGAGACTTCCCTGATGTCGTGACCGTCAATACGGATGACGCCTTCCTGGATGTCGTAGAACCTGCAGATGAGGTTGATGAGTGTGCTCTTTCCTGCACCGCTGTGGCCGGCAAGCCCGATCATTTCACCCGGTTCGACGTTGAAGTTCAGGTTTCGAAGGACGGGTTTACCGGGTTCGTAAGCGAATGTGACGCCGGAAAACTCAACCCGACCTGAAATTCGCGGCATTGAGACTGCACCCGGCCTGTCGGCCACATCGGACTGAGTGTCCAGGACTTCGAATATCCGCTCGGCCGAGGTGGCCGCCCGCTGAAAACGATGGTTCAGGCGGCACAGACTCTCTACCGGGCCGTAGAACTGCCACATGTATCCCGTAAAAGCTACGAATTCTCCAATGGATAGGCTACCGCTCAGGACTTTGTTGCCGCCCATCCACCAGATGATGAGGGTACCCAAGGAGGTGAGGAATGTCATAATGGGTGCAAAGGTACTCCGGACACGTGCCACACGGATTTCGCCGGTAAGCAGGCCCCAACTCCGGTTTTCGAATTTTGTCACTTCCCGCTTTTCCTGGGCAAAGGCTTTGACGACCCGCACCCCCGGAATGGTGTCCGCCAGCAGGGCATTGATGTCGGCCCACCGGCGCCATAGCACGTGATAAAGGTCGTGTAATTTGCTTCCGAAGTAACGTGTAAGAAAGATCAGAAGGGGCGTGGGCAGCAGAACAAAAACCGCCAGACCCGGGTTTAGCGAAAATAGAATGATGCAGATAATTACGATGGTGGCAACGTCGCGGATGACTTCCTGAAGACCGTCGGAGATGAAGTCCTGAAGCCGGCTGACGTCCTGCGTGATGCTCGCCATGATACGCCCGGTTTCCCGTTCGTTGTAGAAGCTGAGGGAAAGATGGTGCAGATGGCGGTACACCTCTCTACGGAGGTCGAACGTGATCCGCTGTCCGAGCCTTGCGAGCAGATACGTCCGCACGGCGCTCAGCCCGTTCCGGGAAATGTTGACCAGCAGAAGGAGCAGCACGAGTAGGGCGAGTAACCCGCCCTTGCCGTCCTTGGAGGGCGGCGGAAGATCCCGCGCCTGGCCCTGCGTTCCCGTCGAGCGCGCGTCGTCACGTGTCGATGCATTGCCCGGCGCCCACTCAACCGTGTCGGTAACCAGAACGTCATCGATGAGGGTGCGCATCAATAGCGGTGGCGTCAGGCCGATAAACGTAGCAGTCAGGAGAAGAAGAAGGCTGCCGACCGCCAGTTGCCAATAGGATGAGGCATATCCCAGGAGGCGGAAGAACAGTTTGCGGGTATCCATGCACATTGGACAGACACCCATCCAGTGAGGGATGACCTGCTGACACCGTTCGCACCGCTTCTTCCGCCCTGTAAACCCGTCAACGCCTGCGTTGGCAATCTGTGCATCGGCCGGGACGGGTCTGGCCTGCCTGACCAGGTGTTCGATTTGCGAGGGAACTTCGGAAAACTTGGAAAGCAGGGATTTGGTAAAGAAAGCGAGCGAGGCACCCCTTCGCGAGGTCCGCACTTTGAGCACACCGCTGCCAAAGAGTTCGCGGACTTCCACGCGGTTAATTTCCGCGAGGCGGATACTGACGGTTTCCGGAGGCCCGGCCTCGGAGGGGCTGATACCCATCAGACGTTGTCCGGTCGCCACAAGCCAGGCCGGCCCGTAGCCGCCACCGAACCGCAGATCGGTCGAGACGGACAGGAGAATCTCCTCATCCGGCTCAAGAAGGTCGGTCAGCCAGGCGAGAATGGTTTCGGGGATTTCCTCACGGATTTGTGCTTCGGGAGCGAGATGATTTGGGGTGTCCACGCGGCATCCTGTCCGTACAAAACGGGCGCTCTGGCAGCACGCTGAAGCAACATGCAAGTAGTTGCTTACTTAACATAACCCGACACCGCGACTGAGTCAAGGTATATATAATCACGGCAGCGTTTTCGAGCGACTTGCTCGCATTCAATCAGGCTCGTGTACCGGGGCGGGACGGCTTAGGTATCCTGGAGAATACGCAAGTCCTGACAACCGTCGTACGGATTCTTTGCTTCACCGCGGGAATGCACCGGACCCACGTGGGAACCTGCCGGGAAGACTGGACGCTTGCCGCATCCGGTCAAAATACCTATAATGGAAAGCGAAATGGGGAAACTATCGATCAGGTGTCAACGGCCGGGGCCACGGGTGGCCGAGCGTGCGCGGGATATCGCGCCGCAGCGCAGAACTCGTCTGTCCGGCTGCCGACCTGTTACCGGCGAGATCGAAACCAGGGAATTCAACCTGGGGTATACATTGGCCGGGGGACAGGTGTTTCGGTGGGGCCGCGACGTGGATGGATGGTGGAAAGGCGTTGCCTATGAAACCGTGTTCCATCTGCGTCAGGTGGGCGACACACTGATATACCGCGCGGGGGCGTCAACCGTTGCCACCTACCGGGGTGAGATGCCGGTTGCCGAATTTCTCGTCTGGTACCTGAGATTGGACGAATGGCCCCGAATTCGCGTCCCTCGAGGAGACGGATACCTGCGCCGCGCAAGGAAACTCTTGAAGGGATTTCGGTTTGTCCGCCAGATGCCGTTCGAGTGTGTGATTTCGTACGTTTTGTCGGTGCAGGCGCATATGAATCTGACGAAGCGGCGTGTCAATTTTCTGGCGGAAATGTGGGGCCGCGAGGTTGAGTTTATGGGCAGAAGGTACTGTACGTTTCCCGAACCCGCCGCGTTGGCACGGCTGGACGGTTCGTATTTCAGGTTTAACCGATTTGGGTGGCGGTCCGAACGCGTGGTTGAAACGGCCCGGTCTGTTTCTGCGCGGACAGGAGATGATCCGGCGCGGCTGTCACTTCATGACTGGCGGAAAATCGTGGACGCATTGAAGAAGCAGTCCGGAACCGGCGTCGGACTGAAGGTCGGAAAGTGTATAGATCTGTTCGCACTGGAACGACTTGATGCCGTGCCCGTGGATACGTGGGTGCTTAAATTGGCCCGGGAGTGGTACCGTGTGGAGGGTCCGGACAGGAAGATCTGTGCGTGGGCGGAGGAGCGCGGGGGCAAGTACGCTGGATACATGAACGAGTACCTTTTTGCGTACTACAGAGAGTTGAACGGTGCTTCCCTCCACGATCGGGTAATCTCGTTTTGCGCCTCGGATGCGCCGTCGGCGGAACTCCCGGTGCTGGATCGAGTAGAGAATGAAAGTCTGTAATCTGGCGACACGGCGCGCATGGGTGTTGACGGATCCGATGTGTTTCGCACCGGCCCGTCCGTCTTCCGCAGCCCTTCCGATATTGGTTGTCGCCGTTTCACGCGATGAGTACACCGGGCATTGAACTGGCGAAAACAGCTGCCGGTCAATAGAGCATTCACCGCAGTGCCGCGGTACGTCTGAAACAGATTTCCTGTTGTTCCCGTGTCCTTACCGACGAAGCTACGGAAGTTAACGTCGAATGCGGTCCCGCCATCGGAACCCCACCGGGATGAAACACGTATCGGTTATAATTCCAACCTACAACCGCTCGGTATTTCTGCGCAGAACACTGCAGCAGGTATTGCGGCAGACGTATCCGTCTTTCGAAGTGATTGTGATCGACCAGTCCACAGAGCACCCACCGGACGTCCAGGCGTATCTGACTTCCGTCCGCGCGCGAGTCCGATACAAGAATACGAGTACGGCCAGCCTGACGCGGGCAAGAAACCTGGGCATGAGGAAAGCCCGCGGGGAGGTCATTCTCTATCTTGACGACGATGTTGATCTGCCGGGCGACTTCATCCGGAGCCATTTGCGCAACTACGAAGCGGTGGATGTCAGCGCCGTGGCAGGTGGAATCTTGAACGTGCAGAGCCACGGCCGCCCGGAACCGACGCGCGTTGGTTCGGTGACCTGGTATGGTCGCGTGATTTCGAATTTCCATGCAACCGTCCGGCGGAATGTGTCGCACGGCCCGGGCGGGAATTTTTCTTTCCTCCGCGAGCAGGCGGAGCGCTGTGGCGGTTTCGACGAACAGTTTGCGGGAAGCGCGCTTCGGGAGGATACGGATTTCTGTCTCCGATATCTCAAGGCCGGGAATGGCCGAATGGTTTTCGAGCCGGAAGCCGCGGTTTTTCACCACGCAGCGCCTTCAGGGGGCTGCCGGGTATCGGATCAGGCGGGCGATCCGACGACCTATACCAATGAGTTCTATTTCTGGCTGAAACACTATGACAAGCGGCTTGCCCCGTACTTCTTTCTCAATCTGTTCGTGCGATTTTTCGTCCTTCGCGGTCGTTTGTGCGCGTTCGGTTTCTGGTGGACCATGCCGCGGAAGCTGAAGGCCCTGGCGCGGGGAATCCGGACGGCGGTCTGTCTCTATCGGAACGCCCGGAAAAACGGGGCCGGATTTTGAGGTGGAATGGCTGAAAATACCGAGGAACAGACGCGCAACGCGGTGGATCTTGCGACGCTCTCCCGGGGCGTGGGTGTCAATCTCCTGACCCTATTTTCGAAGCTGGGTCGCCCGGCATTTTATCTCATTGCCGCACGTCTATATTCTCCTGCGTCGTACGGTCTCTATTATCTCGCGTGGACGTGGGTGAATCTGTTTTCCCGGTTTGCGTTTTTCGGTCTTGACAAGGCATTGCTCCGGCACGTGGCCTACCATCAGTCACGGGAAGAAAAAAATCGTGCTCTGGGATGCATCAGAACAGCCCTTCTGGCAGGAGGTGTTTTAAGCCTCGCAGTAAGCTTGGGCTGTGTTCTGTTTTCCGATTCCCTGGGGGGTTTAATCGGACGTGAGCGGGTGGATGTCGCACTGCGATGGATGGCGTTCGTCGTCTTCTTCCAGACCATGGGCGGGTTGTTGCTGCAGATTCCGATCGCGCACAAGGTTATGGAATATCAGCTATACGTCAAAGGGCTTGCCGAACCCGCGTTGTTGATCGGCTTCGCGATCCTGTTCTACCTTCTCGGCATGGGTCTGACGGGGATTTGCGCGGCATATCTGGTCGCCATGGCCATTGTGTTCTGTTGTTCCATCGTACCGGTTTTCAGGTTCTTCCCGTGGCGAACGTGGTCTGAACGAGGGGTTGGATTTGAAAAAAAGCTTTTTCGTTTTTCGTTTTCGATGTTCCTGATCGATCTGATCGCGGACCTGAACGGACGATTGGACGTCGTTATCGTCGGATCGTATATCACGGCCGAAACCATTGCCGTATATGGCGTGATGATCCAACTGGCCGGTATCGTGCGCGCCGTCTCCGGTGCATTCGATCCGATTGCGAACCCCTTCTTTGCCGAATATCACGCCCGTGGACAGATCTCGCGTCTGGACGATTTCTTCAAGCTTGTGACACGCTGGGTGATGCTGGTGACCATTCCCATTCTGCTCGTATTCGCTTTCAAAGGGAGCCAAATCGCCGGATTTGTGGGGTCGGAATTCTCGGCCGGATATCCCTGGTTGTTGATTCTGTTGGTTGGCGCCACCGCATCTGCCCTGCTGGGGTTGTCAGGCTACGTTCTGGTGATGACCGGGCATCCGGATGCCCTGCTGGGTGTCCGGATCGTCACACTGCTGATCAGCGGGTTGGGTACATTTGTTCTGGTTGGCCGGTTCGGCCCGATGGGAGGGGCGATGGGCGCCGCATTCACGGCAATTCTCTCGCAGGCACTCTCCTCCTGGTGGGTATTTCGACGGCTGAAAGTACACGCGTTTTCAATCAAGCTTGTAAAGCCACTGCTTGCAGGCTGCGCGACCGCCGTATTGATGAAGGTGTGCGGCCCTTTTGCTTCGGTGACACCCGTCTGGGATGTACTCAGCCACGCCCTGCTGATTTTTCTGTGCTATGGCGGATTTCTCTGCCTGTTCGGCGTTGAAGACGAAGAAAAACAATTCGGGTTGCGGGTCTATTACCGGATCAGACGGATTTTTGCGTGAGAGAGGAGTCGTGGTGAGGATCTGTATCGACGCGCGAGAGGTCCGGAATGTTGAAACCGGCGTGGGCAGGTATGCGTTCCGTCTGGTCAGCGCCATCGCGCGGCTGGATCGGCACAACGATTACGTGTTGCTCCGGCGGGCCACCTATCCGCGTCCACTGGTGGTTCAGCCGAATTTTACGGATATCGCGGTTCCTTACGGTATTTCAACGGGTTGGAATATCATCCGGGGCGCCGGGGTTGTGAATCCGCTCCGGGCCGACATATACCATTGTCTCTTCCATCTTCTTCCGATCGGGGTCCGCGCCAGGCGGATTGTCCTCACCCTCCATGATCTGATTTGGATCAACTTTCCGGATATCGCCTACGAAGCGCGTTGGCGGGGATGGATGGCGCGTCGTTTCGCGGGTCCATGGATCGGGAAGTCCGTGAAGATGGCCCATCATGTGATTGCGGTTTCAGAAACGACGCGGCAGGACGCACTCGCGCGATTTCCTGGATCGCCTTCGAAATACACGGTGATTCATCACGGAAGTGACGGGTCGTACAGGGAAGACATTCTTGCGGGTGCGCTTCCGGCAGTCTGCCGCGGCCGGCGATTCATCTTCTCTCTGGGCAATACAAAGCCATATAAGAATATCCGGCGGCTGATCGAGGCCTTCGGCGTGGTCTCGAAACAATGTCCGGACCTGTACCTGCTGATCAGCGGTCGGGGCGATGGGTACGCCACCCTGGCAGAACTCGCCCGGAACCTTGGGATCACTCGAAACGTCCTATTTACCGAGCAACTGAGCGATGGCGACGTTCGGGCCTGCTTTGACGAGGCCGCATTTTTCGTTTTTCCATCTATCGCAGAGGGTTTTGGGCTGCCTGTGATCGAGGCGATGGCCAGCGGTTGTCCTGTGTTGACGTCGGATGCGTCGTCTCTGTCGGAAATCGCCGGTGATGCGGCCGTCCTTGTGAACCCGCTGGATGTCGGGTCCATTGCCAACGGTATGATACGATTGATACGGGATGAGGCATTGCGGGAACGTCTTGCGGTCAAGGGGCGGCGTCAGGCCTCCCGTTTCACGTGGCGGGATTGCGCGCGAAAGACCCTTGAGGTCTATCAAGAGATCATGTCGATCTAATTTAAGGGGTGGTAAGTATCAGCATGGTGGATGCCCGGATGATTTGTTGTTTTGTCTGCTTTATTTTCACGTGGTTAGGCAGCGTTGATTCTGCAATGGGAAAGGTGGGAGGAGACCGGCTGCCGGTTGACATGGGCACGTGGTTGCAGAGGGATTGGGCGGAATGCAAAACAACGACGAAATTCCAGTATACGAACAATACGGTCCGCTTTGTCAGCGAAGGGTCTGCCGCGCTGCTATGGCAGATCCCGACACGATCGGGCCGTCCCATGGCGCTGGATCCGGACCGCTATCCGTGGATCGGGAAGTGTAAGCGGCCGCCCAGGAACTTTGAAAAGGCAATCAGAAAGCGTGGGTTTGACACACTGATCGATGTGGCCGAGAATCCCTATTTGACCTGGCGCTGGAAGGTGGACTATTCCACGATCGGACGTCAGCGGCTGGATAAGGGCGGCAGGTTGAAGAAGCAAGACGACGATTTCAGCGCGAAATTGGGGATTGCGATCCTGGAGAAGGGCACCAACAACATCCGGGAGATCGCCTACGTATGGTCCAATACACTGCCGGAGTCGTCGATGTTTACAACGGAAACCACGATCATCCCATTTGTCTGGAAGCTGGCGTGGCGGCGAATTGTCGCGGAAAGCGGGCCGGGGCGGATGAAGCGGTGGGTGCGGGAAGTGCGGAATCTTTACGAGGACTACAAGAGGGGATACCCGGGGGAGGAACCAGGCAAGATTCTGCGGGTCTACCTGATGACGGATACGGACAATACGGACAGCAGGGCGTCGGCATGGTATGCCGATATCGTGTTCCGCAAAGAAGCGCCCCGGTAGCGAGCCAAGCGAGGCATCACGATTGCGTTTCCGCGCACGGTCGTCGCACGCGGCCGAACCGCCTGTGACGATACCAGGTGTCGGAATCGAAAGTAAATAAAGGGGTCGGCACGGAGTCCATACGATCGGTTGTGAAGTCCGGAGGAAGCGGAGCATCCGTAACGTACGCTCCGCTTTTTTATTCCCGCACGAAACGCGGATTGCCGAAGCCGTCGTTTATGACGAGGCTTCGGGCCGGAATCTCGGCTTTGTCGGGGATAATCAGGTCGAGTTCGGTGCTGTTTTCAATCACGGTTCCGTCACCGACGCGAACGCCCTTGCCCAGACGGATTCTGCCCGGCCTCCTTTCGCCGCTCAAGACGGTACCGACGACAACCGACGAGGCAATGCGGCATTCCGTGTCGGTTTGCACATAGCCGTAGACTTGGGTATTGGGACCGACGGTCGTTTGATTACCGATCTTGACGGGCCCCAGCAGGGTGGCGTCGGTCCCTATCTGGACGTGATCCCCGATTTCAGGATGCCGATGCCTGACCTTGCCACTGAGACCACCCATCGTGCATGGATAGATGTAACATCCGGAGCCGATCACACCGGTCTGGCCGGTTGTCAGACCCCGGTGCGGATGATCCAGGAAGTTGGCGTCGCCGATCACGGTCTCGGGATGCAGGTCGGCCTGGTAATACCGGCCGCCCAGTTCAGATATGGCGCGTGGCAGAAGCGGGACTGGAAGCCGTTCAATACATGGAAGGCCCTCAATCGGGCCGGATCTCGTGAGGGCGTGGGCCACGTCGTGGTAGAAGAGCACCCGCCAGCCGGGGTAGGTGCTGATGACGAGTTGCATGAGGTAGTCGAATGCAAAGTCCAGATCCCGGGTCTTCAGAAACTCTCGATAGGGTGCGAAATCACGTCCATCGATTGCGCTGTCCAGCACCGGGCCGTGGTCAATGTCCGCCAGCATGTCCATACAGGTTGGTTTTTGGGTCACGATATACGCATCCCATACGGCCGGATCCTTGAGCGAAGCGAATCGGTTCCAAAGGACGCGGCTCTTGAGGCGCGGCAGTTCCGCCAGCAGCGCAAAGGTGGCTTCAAGGGCTGGCGTTTCGATATCTCTGCCGTTTCCTTCCGCTGCCAGGAACGACTGCGCGATCATGGCATAGATCTGGTCGGCGATCTCTCCGATTTCATCCTCAAGGCTGTCCGAGGGACCGGCTGCCTGAACGTTGTGTGAACCGGGGGCCGCGCATTCGAGCAGGTTGCCCAGGACGGTTTCGAGGATATCCCGGTTGACAAAGCCCCGCCCCGAAGGACGTGAGAGCAGGACCCTGCTGATGGAATCGATGCGAATGACCTCACGCTCTTCCGGAGAGTATATGGGATACAGCTGCTCCAGCACCTGTTTAAGCAACGGTTTCTTGCGTTTTTCGTATGAAGCATCGAATAGCGTTGTGTCGCCCATGGATCTGACCGATCTCTCTGTCTTGGCCTTCATCGGTGTAGGGTGATCTGCTCTGGAGGTCAGGGAACGCGGGGTCTAACGGGACCGTCCGGAAGGTGGCAATCAACAGTCAGGGCTGCGCAGACGCCTCGCGCTCGGCCAGGCGCCGGTCGGCCTCAACCATTTCCCGAACCAGATCTCTGAAGCTAGTCTCTGGACGCCAGCCGAGTTGGTTGTGCGCTTTCGACGCATCACCCAGAAGTGAATGGGCTTCGGTCGGCCGAAAGTACCTCCTGTCGATGCGCACGACAGCCCTCCCCGTCGCTGTATTGCGCGCGACTTCGTCGGCTCCCTGTCCGCGCCACTCTAATTCCAGACCCAGGTATTCAGCGGCGAGATTCACAAATGCGCGCACCGAATGCTGGTGCCCCGACGCGATGACATAGTCGTCGGGCCTGGACTGTTGGAGCATCAGCCATTGGGCGCGGACATAGTCCCGGGCGTGACCCCAATCTCGCCGTGCGTCGAGATTGCCCAGGTAAACGCATTCGTCCAGACCGGCTTTTACGCGGGCCAGCCGCCGGGTGATCTTCCGGGTTACGAACGTCTCGCCGCGTACTGGAGACTCGTGGTTGAACAGGATACCGTTGCAGGCGAAAATGTCATACGCTTCGCGGTAATTCACCGTGATCCAATAGGCGTACACCTTGGCCACGGCGTAGGGCGACCGGGGATAAAACGGAGTCGATTCCCTCTGGGGTGTCTCGGTCGCCTTGCCGAACATTTCCGAACTCGATGCCTGGTAGAAGCGCGTTCGATCCGAAAGACCGCAAATGCGGATGGCTTCGAGCAGATGGAGCGCCCCCAGCGCCGCCACCTTCGCTGTATATTCCGGAGTCTCAAAGGACACCGCCACGTGACTCTGCGCGCCGAGATTGTAGATTTCACGCGGGCGTACTTGCTGAATGATCCGAATCAGACTGGTCGTATCGGTGAGGTCTCCATAGTGCAGGATCATCCGCCGGTCCGGCTCATGAGGGTCCGCAAAGAGGTGATCGATCCGATCCGTATTGAACAGCGAAGCCCGGCGTATGATGCCGTGCACAACGTAACCTTTTCCGATCAGGTATTCTGCGAGATAGGAACCGTCCTGACCGGTGATTCCAGTGATCAGAGCGGTTTTTTCCGGCGTATCAGACGGCACGGATACCTCGTCGGTTTAGGATCCCGGACGGCGTTGGAACGGAACGGAGGGCGTGTGGCATTTCCATCGTATTTCGGTTGATTTGTATCGGTATGGATGGCAAATCCGACACAGGTCGACTGACCCCGCGACCAGACCGAGACAGCAAACTCAACAATAGGGATTTCACTCATTCTTGTCAAGTGATACCAGGCCAACGACGCGCTATCGGGGGGGAATACGCTTGACGGTCTCTCCATTTTCGGGTATTTTTCGGCCTGAGGTGTCAGGCGGTGCCCCGACCGGCTTTTCATGTCCTGCACCGTCCTCCAGACCCCCGTTCCCAACAGGAGATAGGCGGTGACGTTGCTGCACAGCGCCATCGGATATGTCGTGCTGCTGGCCATTGCCTGGTCGCTGGGCCGGCGCACGACGCGAATCCCCTGGAAGACGATCGCGGTTGCCAGTGGTCTGCAGCTGCTGCTGACCGGCATCCTCGTTCAGACGGGGCTGCGGCATTACGTCTTCGGCGTCGTCGGCGCCCTGACGGACATGCTGCGTGTGGCAGCGCTGAAGGCCAACGAGTCGCTGCTTTTCTCGGGTATTTCAAACCCAGAATTCACGAAACAATACGGCCCCGTGGTGGCCCTGGAAATCGCCTCAATACTGATCTTTGTGGCCGCAGTCTCGCGTATGCTCTACCACTACCGGATCCTGCCCTGGATAATTGGTCGGGTGAGTGCGGCTATGCAGAAGTTGCTCGGTCTCAGTTCAGCCGAGAGCGTCGGATCCGCGGGCAACGTGTTTCTGGGTATGACGGAATCCCCGCTGCTCATAAGACCCTATGTGAACCGCATGACCGAGAGCGAGCTGTTTTGTCTGATGACCGTGGGTATGGCCACGATTGCGGGTACCGTGATGGTGATATACGCCACCATTCTGGGCTCCGCCCATCCGGACATCGCCGGCCATCTGTTCACGGCTTCTCTGATCAGCGCTCCGGCGGCGATTGCGGTGGCGAAACTCATGATCCCGGAGACCGGCGAGCCCGTCACGTCACGCAGGCAGGTGGAACTCCCGCGCGACGATACGCTGAACGGTCTCGACGCCGCGGCTCGCGGCGCCTCTGACGGCATGCGCATGGTAATCAACATCCTCGCCATGCTCATCGCCTTCATTGGCCTCGTCGCCCTTGCCAACCTCGTCATCGGCAAAATAGACGTGTTGGTCAACGCCGGGCCCAGCGGCTGGAGCCTGCAGGCGGCCGCCGGCTGGCTGTTTCGCCCGTTCGTCTGGCTGATGGGGATTACCTGGGCCGAAGCCCGCGTCGTTGGCGAACTGATGGGCTTGAAGACGATTCTCAACGAGTTTGTAGCCTATCTGGATCTGGCTCGGCTGATGAGCGGACCTGACCCGCTCAATCAACGTGCCTTTGTTATCACGGCGTACGCATTGTGCGGATTTGCAAACTTCGGTTCTGTCGCGATCATGATTGGCGGTATCGGCGTGATTGCCCCCGACAGGCGTGGCGACATGGCCCGGTTAGGGCTCCGGTCCCTTGTGGGCGGGACCCTCGCGACAATGCTTACGGGCTGTATGATCGGTCTGTATCTGTAGACAGGCAGGGCCGGTGTCGAAACGGTTTCAAAGGTTTCGGCGAAACCGGCGCCTCAATCCGGGCCGTCGTCGCCTTGCGGAGGGTCGCATGATCGATTGTCCCCGGTCGTTGCGGGCCTCTTGCCAGACACCACCGGGGAGGAATCTGTGAGACTCAACACCTATTTGACCTTCGACAACCAATGTCGGGAAGCGTTTGAGTTCTACCGTTCCGTATTCGGAGGAGAATTTCTGTTCATCCAGACCTTTGGCGACGGACCGCCGGATATGTCTGTCCCGGAAAGCGAACGTGACCGGATTATGCACGTGTCATTGCCGATCGGTTCCAGTGTGCTTATGGGCAGCGACACATGCTCTGCGTTCGGTCCCCCGCCCGATGTGGGCACCAACTTTTCGATTACGGTCAGCCCTGACGGAAAGGACGAAGCCGACCGGGTGTTTGCCGGCCTGTCGGAGCGGGGCACAACGGTGATGCCAATGGAAGTCGCTTTCTGGGGGGCCTATTTTGGCATGTGCATCGACAGGTTCGGCATCAGGTGGCAAGTCAATTTCGAATATCCTGAAAACTGAGGCCGTTTCCATCGAAGGGTCTCGAATTGCCAGCCATATGAGGAAATGATGACGCTCGACGAAACACTCACAGCGCTGGAAGAACTGGGTACTTCGCAGAACCGTAAGGTCTACGCGCGCCATGGGGTCAACCTGCCGATGTATGGCGTCAGCTATGCCAACCTGAACAAGCTGGTTCGGCGGATCAAACGGGACCAACAACTCGCCCAGGCGTTGTGGGCCACGGGCAATCACGACGCGCGGGCGCTGGCCGCACGTGTCGCCGATCCCTCGAAGATGAACGCTTCCCGACTCGACCTCTGGGCGTGCGAAATCGACAATTCCATCCTGGCTGGGGAGTTGGGAACGCTGGCCAGCGCAGCGCCGACCGGCGTGGCCCGTTTCAGGAAATGGACATCCAGACGAGGAGAGTGGGTCGCAACCGCGGGCTGGAACACCTTTACGGAGATGGTCCTGAACGACCACGACGATGTCAATGAGGAACTCCTGGACGTCTGTCTGGAGAAGATCGAGTCGCAAATTTACAGCCAACCGAACCGCGTCCGCTATGCGATGAACAACGCGCTGATTGCAATCGGGACGTATAACGCGACGTATCGCGATCGGGCGATTGCGGCCGCGAAGCGGATCGGCCCCGTGGAGGTGGACCACGGTGTAACGAACTGCAAGACGCCGGATGCTGCCGCTTACATCCCCAAGTCCTTCGCCTGGAAGGAGAAAAAGAGGAAGAAGGGACGATAAGCGATCGCCCCGACATCCTCTTTCGCTGAAGGGTGACAGTACAGAAAGCCGGGCCCCGGGGGGTCCGGCTTCTTATTTTCAGTCTGCGTTTTCGATCGGCTGGTGGAAATAATAGCAGAGGGCGTCCGGAGCGACGACGAAAAACACCTGGAACTTCTGTGCATCTCTCTCGTCGACGCGCCAATTACCGGTCTGGATCCCCCTGGCTTCCAACTCCCGTCGCGCTCTGTGAATATCGGAAACCCGGATGGCGGCGCCTTCCTGTCCCGGGTCGCCGCCATTGACGGCGAATCCGATCCGGACGCCGTCCCGTTCGAGCACGACTGTTGGAACCGGATCACTATGTCGATTTACTTCGTTGAACCCGAACGCGTTACAATACCACGTTGAAGCTCTGTCGATGTCTTCAACCGGAAGCGCCAGTACGTCGTCGGCATGTACCCATTGTCTAATCTCCTCGTCGACAACAACGGAATCTTGATAAAAGATTATGTGAGTGATGCGTAGCTAAAATTTGAGTGCCACAGGTAAGCAATCATTGGGAGTAAGATTTTCCGTTTTCTAACCTCGTCAGACAAGAGTAAATTGTGGGTAGGGTGGTGCCGCCCATCTACGAATAAGGATCACCGAACCTGCAGCGAGGAAGGCAAGTTGTGCATCCTGAAGTTATTACGCGATACCGATGTAACGATCGGCGAAATCTGTCGCTGGTACCAAATTACTCCCGGCCAATTATGTGTTTGAGAGAAGCAGCAGGCGAAGTTGGACATTCTGTACGTGTTGATGCCCGTGTCCTGAAAGTGTTATGATTTAGTTGGAACTGAAGAAGACCCGCACGGCGGGTCGAGCCAATCACTAACGATTCTTCCCACGATAGGCTTATCGCTCACCACTCTCCGTAAAGGGGAAACAAGTAGGAAGGGCAAAGCAAATGTACGACCTATGGATGTTTCTAAGTTTCCTTCTGATGATCTTGTTTTTCGTTATTTGGTTGAAATCAAAATCAGAGCTTAAGAAGCTCATTTCCAAGTTTTCCCCGGTGATATCAATGGAGGCAGAGGTAGATCGACTTAAGAATGAGGCTGATAAAATCCAGCAAGAGATAGAGGTCACACGATCTACATACTCAGAAAAACGAAGCTTGCTAGAAGATCTCGAACAAGAGGTTGCAGTATATGATGAGCGTATCTCATTTGCTCAGTTTGGCGTATATGAGCCTCATTTCGACTATAGCGATAGTGAGACTTACAAGAGAAAGATAAAGAAGATCAGAGCGTCGCAGAAGAAAATGGTGTCGGCTAAAACAGCGACGATTTGTCCGGAGGATGTAACTCTTGATGGAAGCTCATCTAAAGGGAAGACTCTAGTCAATCGTCAAGTGCGTCTATCATTGCGCGCCTTCAATGGCGAGTGCACAGCGGCGATCGCAAATACACGTTGGAATAATGTCAAAGCATTGGAAAAGCGTATCCTCAACGCCACCAAACAAATCGACAACGCCAACGCATCTCTTCAAATCACGATAAATGAATCATACGTTAAACTCAAACTTGACGAACTACATTTGACGCACGAATACCGTGAACAGCTAAAGAACGAAAAGGACGAACGCGCCGAACTTGCACGGGCGGAACGCGAGGAAAGAAAACTCTTAGCAGATGCGAAGGTCGCCGAGGAAGAAGAGCGAAAATACCGAATTTTATTGGAAAAGGCGCGAAAAGAAGTGGGTGTCGATGAAAAGCGAATTGCTGAACTTGAAGATTCGCTAGCACAGGCACGCGCCACCAGCGATCGGGCGAGGTCGATGGCGGAGATGACAACATCTGGATATGTATATGTAATTTCCAATATCGGCTCCTTTGGCCAAGACGTAGTCAAGATCGGTTTGACCAGACGAGTAGACCCAGATGACCGCGTTAGAGAGCTTGGTGATGCTAGTGTTCCCTTTCGCTTTGACACCCACGCAATGATTTACTCCGATGAAGCTCCCAAACTGGAAGCTGCATTGCATAAAGAGTTTTCTATTCGACGCATCAACGCTGTCAATATGAGGAAGGAGTTCTTTAGAGTAAGCCTTGAGGAAGTCGAAGGCGCCGTAGGTAGACTTTCACCAGACGCCGATTTCTTCAAGGATAGAGAGGCACAAGAATGGCATGAGACGCTAGCTCGACGAAAGCAAGTTCTGGATGACATGCAGTTGGCGGTCGATAAATTCCCGACAGAAATATGACCGAGTATGCGATTCCTACGTGACGCAGGTTTCGCCAATACAGTGGCTCTCTAGCGATGCTATCTCGATATAAGCCCGTTAGAAGGATCGAAAACTTCAGATGCGCTCGCCGACGCTGCCGACTGAAGGGAGGTCTTCCCTCCGGTAGACGATTTTACAGGAAATTTAGGACTTGACCCAGACCTGGATATATTCCTTTGCGATCTTTGTACTGCCTTTCGATAGGCAAACCTAATGGTTCGGTTTTCTCTCCCATCCGCTTCTTCACCGTGACTCCTGTTGGATTTGTCCTACCAATATCCAATTCGTTTTTTTGCGGAGAATTGCTCGAAAATCTGACCAAGATGGTCACTCACAGCACCAACAAAACCCGTTGGCCGTGCCGTTCACGGTTGACAAGCTCAATCGGTTCGTCGTCGGATGTCGCAAACCGGCGTACTACCTTGGGCAATGTACTCGCCATCGCATATAACGCCGTTCAACGCAAATTCAAATATGTGGTAATTCATCAGTTGTTCCGACGCTGCGCGCGCCAGGTATTCCCCGTTGAGCGGGCGGTTGAGGATGAAAGGCACCTCCCGCTCCGAGAGGCCGCCGTGTGAACGCAGGCGCTCCCCGTGCAGACCTTCAAGGTCGTGATCGCCCGGCGTCATGCCGACACAGAACGCGTCAGCGGCGATCACGACCGCGTCGCCCTCGACATCGACAGGAAGATTGAAACGGGCCGCCGCGTCTGCGCGCTCTATGACTGCTTCGATCCCTTCGATCGATTCCATAAAGCGAATCGAGTCGCTGACCTTCAGGGTGTCGAAGCAGTACACCCGCACAAATCCCCCCAAAGCGCCATGATGCCCCACGAAAGCGTCGGTGATCGGACAGATGACACGCGTTTTTTCCGGACCGAAACGCCTGTCCAGCAGATCCTGAAGATAGATGATATTGTACGTTCCGTCCGGGGCGCATTTGTCTTTCATGCCGTGATCGGCCACCAGAGCCACGGTCGCACCGAGGCGGTCGAGTTCCGCGCACCGCCGGTCGAGCGATCGATAGAAATCCAGGGCCGCCGGATGATCCGGCGGGTACTTGTGCTGGACGTAATCCGTGAGCGACAGGTACGCCAGTCGCGGTCGGCTGTCTTTTTCGAGAAACCGGATGCCGGCATCGAGCACGAACAGCGACAGCGCATCGGAGTACATGTCGGGCAATGGCCGGCCGACCCAGCCGAGCGCATCGTGAATACCGTTCTCCTTGAGCGTGCAGCGGTCTGCGCATTGGGAAGAGAAACAGACGTTGCCACTGCCGACATCCATTCCCCTGCCGAGTTGTCTGCGGAGTTTGTCCTTGGCGGTGATGACGGCAGTTTCGATGCCGGCCTTTGAAACGACGTCGAAGATCGAACGTGAACGCATCATCTCCGGGCCCGTCATGGGTACGGTCTTGCCAGTCCGCCGGTCCAGGTAGAAATTGCCCGATATCCCGTGCACGTCGGGCGGGGCGCCCGTGGCGATGGAAAGGTTATTGGGACACGTAAAGCTCGGAATGACGCAGTGGGCGGTGCCGCTGTACCCGGCTTCCATGAAATGCGCAATCGTGGGAATCGCCCCGGCTTTCCGCGCCGCCCTAAAGTACTCCGGGTCGCCACCGTCGACACAGACGACAACGACGGAAACTTCGGGAAGGCGATAATTCACGCCGTTGAGTTCGATTTTCATCCTGCTCGGGCAAGAAATGGTGACGCCGTCGGCTGCACCGATAAACGCGGATTCAACCCCGGTGCTCCGTCTTGTTTCCGTATTCCTCTTCAAGCGCGACACGGGACGCAGACCGGCGACGGGACGATGCAGCGGTCGACGACGAGCTCTTCGGCTGCCAGGCGGTCCAGCGCGGGCGTCCGCATGAAGTCGAGGCCGTAGCATGGGAGGCTGTCCCGGCGTTGCCGGCCGGTGGTGACAAAGAGTAGATTCGTCGTCATCTATATAACTGGAAAAACGATCCGGCGGCCTTCGATGCTGGATTGATATGCGCCCAGCACCATTTCGACGGAAACCCTGCCCTCTTCGGCTGAAATGGCTTCGTCGGTGAGGCCGCGGACATAGTTTACAAAAGGACGGGGGACGGCGGCGATGCGTTCACCTTGACCCGATGGGATGGGCATGTGAAACGAGGTCCATTCGGTGTCGCCTCTGCGGATCAGGCGCAGCGGAACGGCATTTTCGTGTCGTGGTGCGGCGCCTGCCTGCCCCGGGATTCATTGTCGTCCCACACGGCAACCAGGTCGACGTCTTCAAACCCTTTCATAGCCTCGCAGTAGGTGCCGACGTGACCGTGAGCCAGGCTGATGACCCCGATTCCGATACGATCCATGGGTCGTGACCATCTTTCTCTTCAAGCAACGGTCCATGAAGACCGAACCCTGCCGCCGCATTCGTCCTCCGAAAGCGGTTGTCCGCAGGAGATACGTGGTCGGCGGCAGCGCTACGCTCCCGGCACCTTTGGTACGTCTGCGATCGTCCGCTCCTTCCACGAGCGGATAGCCGCTTCGATGACTTCCTGTACAGCGAGTCCTTCTTCTCCGGATCCTTCAATTTCCGATTGGGGCGCGCCTGTGTCCACTTGTTCGATCCAGCGGTTGATGCGTCGTGGAAACGTGTCGTCGAAGACCAAACCGCCCATGATGGAGTTGCGCACGACGGTGAGTTCCTCGGATCGGCGGGGATAGAGGGTCAGGTCCTCGAAGCAATTGTCAAGGACGAAACGACCTTCACTACCCAACACCTCGCAACGTTCCAGGTTGTGCGCCGGATTGGTATCGTAACTGCCGGTAAGGTGACCCACAACGTCGTTTTCGAAGTGCATGTTGATCTGGGCGTTGGACCAGCACACCGTGGCATTATCTCCGCTGCGTCCGGGCGCTCTGTTCAGGAATGCCTGTACGCGTGCCACGTTGCCGCAGAAATATTGCATGATGTCGATGGAGTGGGGGTGCAGGGCCCGAAGGTGAAACCACGGGGACGTCTCGTTCGGGTTGCCGATCCACATGGTCATGTTGATGAGTAACAGGTGGCCAAGGCGGCCTTCTTCGATCCAGCCCCTGGCTTTCGCTGCCGGGGGGACAAAGCGATGGTTGAGGTTTATCCCGAACCGTACGCCGCGCTCCGTCGCCTTTGCGACCATCTGCCGGGCATGATTAATGTTGTTGCTGATGGGTTTTTCACACAGGACGTCGAGGCCGGCTTCCATGCACTGTATGGCGGGCTCGTAATGGTCACTGCCATTTTCAAAGCCGCCGGTGGCCACGCTTACGGCATCCAGTTCTTCACGATCGATCATCTCCCGGACGCTGTAAAAGGGTTTGGCCCCGAAACGGTGTGCCGAGCTGTTCGCCCGCTCTTTGACCAGGTCGCAGACGGCCACAAGTTCCGATCTGCTGTTGTTCACGTATGCCTCGGCATGTTTGCCGCCGATGCCATGCATGCCGATGACACCGACACGGATCATATCGATTCTCCTTACATAAATGAAAGGTACACGCCCCGCTAACAGTCGGGATCAAAGAGACCCCACCATCCCCGTTGACCGCTTCCACTCATGAGAAAAGCGGCTTGAAGTAGCTATAGGACCGACGCAGGACGCCGTCGATCTCCTCCACTCCCATGTCCTTCGTTCCGACGATTTCCAGAACGGCATATTCGAGTTCCCGGATCTTCTTGAAGGCGCTCACCTGTGCGTGAAGATCCATATCACCGTTGCCTGCCACCTGGTTTTCAACCGGTCCTATCGCGGTCTGCCGGCCTTTGACGTCGCGGATTCTGAGTGAAATGATATAGTCGGTGATGTCGCCTATGGTTTCTTCGGGCACCTCCCGCTGAGGGCTTCGCCAGATATGGGTGGCGTCGTAATTGATCCCGACCCAGCGTCGATCGACCTCCTGCATCAAACGAAACGCCGTGCCGGTGTTGTAGACGGCGTTGCCGACGTGAGGCTTGATGCTGAGCTTCACACCCCGGCCGGCGGCTTTAACCGCCAGCGCGTTGATTTTTTCGACGGTGGTCTTGAAAGCATTTTCGTCGTCAGGTTCTCCCCCCGGGCCGGTTGTGACCAGGGGCGCCCCCACGGCAGCCGCGGCGTCCAGTATCTCTAGAAACCTGTCGTCGTCGCCCAAATTGCCGCTTGCCCCGAGAGATTCGATTTCGAGATGGTGATCTGCGGCGCGGGCTCTGATATTCTGATAATATCCGGCGCTCTCGCCAATGGCCAGATGGGGCGCCATCCCCGGTATACAACAGAGTTCGATAGCCCGGTAACCTGCCGCGCGGATCCTTTCCATAGCGACGCCAAGATCGTGACCGCCGTAGAGGATGGTGCTGCATCCGAGTTCCATAGGATTTGCCTTATCTTTCTGGGTGCTGTATTTTTGTCGGTGGATTGGCGGCAAATATATAACCGGTCGAACCCGGCCTTGTCAAGCCGAAAACTGCCGTCGCCGCAGCCGGTCGTGAATTCCTGACTTGATCCTGAGCACAATTGAGATTATATTGGGTTGGCAGCGACTTTTCTGGTTAAGCATTTATTCGAATGGCACGGCAATCTGAGGCAACCCGAAACTTTCCAGGGGGATGAACCATGAAGATTAGCGAGGAGATCCGGGAGGATGTTGCGGTGCTGACGGTTACCGGCGCCTTGATGTCCGGTCCCGAAGTGGCTGAGTTTCACGACCACATTAAACGGCTGGTCAAAGACGGCATTAGCCGGGTGGTGGTTGATTTTTCGAAGGTGAAGTGGTTTGGCAGTTCCATGCTGGGGGTCATGACCGCCAGTCTGACCACGGTTCGGCATTCGGGCGGAGATATGCGCCTGACGGGCATTACGAGAAAGATCGAGAGCATCCTTATGGTTACGCAACTCGCGGGCATTTTCCGGACGCTCGATACGGTGGACCGTGCGGTGGCCAGCTTCAAGACCCAGCCTCCCGAATAGGCACGTTCAGAATCGCAAAGGAGTACCAAAGCGTCTTTATCCGAACGGGATAAGGGCGCTTTTGATCGTCTGGACGGATTTGACGATATGCTTCGGCAGGATACGTGTGGGCGCCGGCCACCGGAAAACATCATCGTATCCGTCGTTAGCGTCCGGGACGTACACGGCCGTTTTTTCTTGATACCTGAACATTTGAATAGTATATTGGTGTGTCGGCAACGGGCGAAGGCGCCATTTCGCGGTGTCATCCTGCTCCATTCAATTCGAGGCCTGGATCGGGAATCTTAGCGAACTTCGAGATAACCTCACGGGGCGGGTTCAGGGTGGAACGGGTTCGTCGCTGGCGTGGATTCGATCCGTGAGGCTGCCAGGTTGAAACCGCAGGACCAAACCTACGGATCTTCCCCGGAGAGCAATGGATTCATGGAGACACGTGATATTCTAATCAAGCGGGCTCGGGTTCACAATTTGAAGGAAGTGAACCTGGCGTTGCCTCGCAATAAACTGATCTGTTTCACCGGCGTATCCGGCTCCGGAAAGTCCTCGCTGGCCTTCGATACGATTTATGCGGAGGGTCAGCGTCGCTACATCGAGTCTCTTTCGGCCTATGCGCGGCAATTCCTGGGACAGATAAGAAAGCCCGACGTCGACCAGATTACGGGCCTTTCGCCAACCGTTTCAATCGAGCAGAAGGCGGCCGTCCGGAATCCGAGGTCCACGGTAGGCACAATGACCGAGATCTACGACTATCTTCGCGTGCTGTTCGCGAGGGTCGGCACGCCCCATTGCGTATCGTGTGATACGCCGGTCGGCGCCCAGACTCGTGACGGCATTGTAGACCGGATCATGGCGCTGGGAGTCGGCCGGCGGATCTTTATGATGGCGCCGCTTGTACGCGGGAGAAAAGGGGAGTACCTGGACCTGTTTGAGGACCTCCGGCGGGATGGTTACCTCCGGGCACGCGTCGACGGCAGGATGGTGCGGCTGACCGAATCGCCGCGCCTTGAACGGCATATCCGGCACGATATCGACCTCGTCGTGGATCGGCTTGTCGTGCCGGCAGACGGACGTGGCCGAATTGGGGAAGCCGTAGACGCGGGTCTGAGGCTTGGTCAGGGCGCGCTTATCGTCGGATTTGAGGACGGTGAGGATCTGTTACTGAGTTCCAACTTTTCCTGTACCGGGTGCGGAGTGAGCGCAACGGAGCCCACACCGCAGCTGTTTTCGTTCAACAGTCCCCAAGGGATGTGCCCGACCTGTAAGGGTTTGGGTACTCAGATCGCGTTGGATCCGGAAAAGTCGGTTCCGGACGATTCCCTTTCGGTCATGGAAGGTGCGGTTGCACCACTGGGCGAACCCAGGAACAGGTGGAAGATCCACTATTACAACGGTGTGCTGAAGAGGCATGGTGCCGACGTGTTTACACGCTGGCGGGATATCTCTCCGGTGGCACGGGAGGAACTGCTCTATGGCGTGTCGACGCGCATATCGCTGGAATGGGTAAGGCGCGACGGAAGCGGCTATTTGCATCAGGATACGTTCGAAGGGATTTTTCCGCCTTTGGAGCGCAGATACGCGGAGGCGCGGTCGCCGGCCTGGAAACGGAGGGTGGGACCTTACATGCGGACGGGGAGGTGTCCCGATTGCCGGGGCGCCCGTTTGCGTGCCGAAGCCCTGGCGGTCAGCATCGGAGGAAAGTCGCTTCCGGCGGCCACGGCAATGTCGGTTGCCGAGGCCTTTGCCTTTTTTGAGAGTTTGCATTTGCCCGCGCCACAGCGGCTGATCGCTGAGGATGCGCTTAAGGAAATCGTCGGGAGGCTCCGTTTCCTGCTCGATGTGGGACTGGATTACCTGACCCTGGATCGCACGGCGCCCACGCTTTCCGGCGGTGAGGCGCAACGCATCCGGCTGGCGGGGCAGATCGGCAGCGGTCTGGTCGGAGTCACGTACGTGCTGGACGAGCCATCCATCGGGCTCCACCAGCGGGACAACCGGCGTCTTCTGGACGCGCTCTGCAGCCTGCGGGAGGCGGGAAATACGGTCATTGTGGTGGAGCACGACGAGGAGACGATGCGGCGGGCCGACTGGCTCGTGGATTTCGGACCGGGGCCCGGGCACCTCGGAGGGGAGGTGGTGGCCTGCGGGTCGTGGCGGAAGATCGCGCTGTCCGCCAACTCCATCACGGGAGCTTTTCTGTCGGGGAAGCGATCGATTGCCGTGCCGGACCGCAGAGTCCTTGAGGATAAGCGGCTCACCGTCCGCGGCGCGCGCCAGAACAACCTCAAGGAAATCGACGTTGAACTGCCCCTGGGCGTGTTCGTTTGTGTGACCGGAGTATCCGGTTCGGGGAAAAGTTCTTTGATCAACGATATAGTCTACCGAACGCTGGCGCGCGAACTGAATCGAGCGGAATCCGAACCGGGCGAATTCGACAGCATTGAAGGGATGGATGCGCTGGATAAGGTGATCGAGATCGACCAGCAACCGATCGGACGCACGCCACGCAGCAATCCTGCCACCTATACGGGGGTGTTTGGTCCGATCCGGACGTTGTATGCGGATCTGCCCGAGTCCAGGATGAGGGGGTATAAGCCGGGCCGGTTCAGCTTCAACGTGAAGGGTGGGCGTTGTGAGGCCTGCGACGGAAACGGCGCGAATGTCGTCGAGATGGATTTCCTGGCCGACGTGTGGGTCACCTGTGTCGTCTGCGAAGGCCGGCGGTTCAATAGAGAGACGCTGGATATCTGCTTCAAGGGGGCATCCATCGCTGACGTACTGGACATGGAGGTCGAGAAAGCGTGCGCCCTTTTCGACGCGGTGCCCCAGATTCATCGGATTCTGAAGGTGCTGGTAGAGGTGGGAATGGGCTACGTGAAACTGGGGCAGCCGGCGCCAACCCTGTCGGGCGGTGAATCCCAACGTGTGAAGCTGGCTAAAGAGTTGTGCCGCAGAGCGACAGGGCGTACACTTTACATTCTGGATGAACCTACGACGGGGTTGCATTTCGCCGATATTCAGAATCTGTTGAATGTCCTGCACCGGCTGGTGGATCTGGGGAATACGGTGGTGGTGATCGAACACAATATGGATGTCGTCAAAACGGCCGACTGGGTGATCGACCTGGGGCCGGGCGGGGGGAAATCAGGTGGGCGGGTGGTAGCCCAGGGACGGCCCGAGAGCGTGGCGAGGTCCAGACATTCGTTTACGGCACAGGCCCTGCGTTCGGTATTGAACGCGGGGGGCGCCAGCATCCCGTACGACGGAACACAGGACGGGAACGGCGGGAGCCGGGGTCTCATCCGCGAGATTCGGGTTACGGGCGCGCGGGAACACAATCTCCAGAATGTGAACGTGACGATTCCTCGAGAAAAACTGACCGTCATTTCAGGTGTCTCGGGATCGGGCAAGTCCTCTCTGGCGCTGGATACGGTTTTTGCGGAAGGCCAGCGGCGATATGTTGAATCGCTCTCGGCATACGCACGCCAGTTTCTGGGGCAGGTGCCCAAACCAAAGGTCGACCGGGTGATCGGGCTGTCGCCCGCGATTGCCATTGAGCAGAAGGCGGCCAGCAAGAACCCGCGTTCCACCGTGGGCACGGTGACGGAAGTATACGATTATTTGAGGGCGCTGTTTGCACTGGCCGGCGAGGTATATTGTCCGGACTGCCAGGTGCGGGCCGGGGCCCTGGCCATACAGGAAATCGTCGGCCGAATCCTGAAGATGCGCATGGGAAGACGGATATACTTGCTGGCGCCCCGGCAGCCTGGCAGGGGGGAGGACTACAATACGTTGATTTCCAGAGCGGCGCGGGCGGGATATCTGCGCGGCCGCCTCGACGGCCGGGTATTCGACCTGAACAAGCCGGAGGAGATCGACTACCGACAGACGCACAGGCTGGAGATTCTGGTGGACCGCGTCACGCTAAAACCCGACGTTCGGACGCGCATTGCGGATTCATTGGAAAAGGTGCTGGCGATGTCCGGCGGCGTCGCCATTGTCGCTTCGCCGGATGATGATGAAGAGACCAGATTCAGCCAGTATCTGTCCTGTCCGCGATGCGGGAGGAGTTTCGACGAATTGACCCCCCAGCGCCTTTCGTTCAACAGCCACGAGGGATGGTGTCCGTCGTGCGAGGGCTTGGGCACGCAAAAGGGAATGGGGATGAGGGCGCTGATTCCCGATCCGAGGAAATCCCTGTCCGAAGGGGCCGTGCCGCCTCTCGGGCCACTGGTCGATGGCCCGCTCGCGGGGTTGTTTCGTGCGGTTGGCGTCCTGGGCGAATTCGACCTGGAAACGCCGGTCGCGGAAATGCGACGGAAGTCACGGGAGACGTTGCTGTACGGCACTGGAGAGCGGTGGATACAGGGCTTGGGCGGCCTTCGTTTTCAGTACAAAGGATTGTCCAAAACGGTCGAGGAACTGGTACGGCTTTCAGCCAGGTTCCGGGAGAAGATGGGCGAACTGGTCGAAGACGTGCCGTGCCTTGCGTGTAAGGGCGCGCGACTCAGGCCGGAAGGCGCAGCCGCCCGTTTGCACGGGGAGACGCTATGCGACCTGGTCGATCTGCCCATTGCGATGTCGCGCCGCTGGTTTGAAGAACTGCCGCTGACGGAAGCGGAATTGCAGGCCGTAGGGGAGGTGCTTCACGAAATTCGCGCCCGGTTGCGATTCTTGCACGAAGTGGGGCTTGGGTACCTGTCGCTGTCCCGGAGGGCGCCCACGTTATCCGGCGGCGAGGCCCAGCGTATCCGCCTGGCCAGCCAGATCGGATCAGGATTGACGGGCGTGCTTTACGTGCTCGATGAGCCTACCATTGGGCTTCATCAACGCGACAACCGACGGATGCTGGCCGCGCTGGGTCAGCTTCGGGATCTGGGAAATACGCTCCTCGTCGTCGAGCACGACCGGGACACACTGGAATCGGCCGACCATATTGTGGATTTTGGCCCCGGCGCGGGTTCGCTGGGCGGCACCGTGGTTGCGGAGGGGCCGCCGAAGCGATTGGTCGCGGGTAAGGGGTCCCTCACCGCGTTATATCTGAAGGGCAAGCTGGATATCGAATCGTCGCCCAGGCGGGTGTCCGTGAAAGGATACATCGAGGTGGTGGGTGCCCGGCATAATAATCTGAAGAATCTAAACGTGAAGTTTCCGCTCGGTATGCTGATCGGCGTGACGGGCGTATCGGGATCGGGGAAGTCCTCCCTTGTGAACGATGTCCTTTACAGGGCGCTGGCGGTGAAAGTAAGCGGCGTTGGAGCAACTCCGGGCGATCACGACGAGATCCGGGGGACAGACGACATCGACAAGGTGATCAATATCGACCAGATGCCGATCGGGTATTCACCGCGCAGCAACCCCGCAACGTACGTGAAAGTGTTCGACAGGGTGCGCAGGCTCTTCGCGCAGCTGCCGGATTCACGGATGCGGGGGTTCTCACCCGGGCACTTCAGCTTCAATCACATGCAAGGCCGCTGCGAGGCCTGCAAGGGGCTTGGTTCACGCTGCATTGAGATGCATTTCCTTCCGGATGTCTGGGTGACCTGCGAAGACTGTGGCGGGAAGCGGTACAACAGGGACGTGGTGAATGTGCACTACAAGGATCGGTCTGTCTCCGACGTGTTGGATATGACGGTCGACGAGGCGCTTCGGCATTTTGAGAACGTGCCGGGAATCTCCCGTACACTCACGGCGCTGGCCGATGTGGGTCTGGGGTATATCAAGATGGGGCAGGCGTCCACCACGTTGTCGGGCGGGGAGGCACAACGCGTGAAACTCGCCCGGGAACTTGCCCGGCCTCACACCGGCAACACGTTATACCTGCTCGATGAGCCGACCACCGGGCTGCATATTGCCGATGTAATCAAGCTTCTGGATGTGCTCAACAGAATCGTGGACGCCGGCAATACGGTCATTGTAATTGAGCATAACCTCGATGTAATCGCGACGACGGACTGGATTATCGACCTGGGTCCCGAAGGCGGTGAAGAAGGGGGTTTCCTGGTTGTCGCCGGCACACCGGAGGAAGCGGTACGGTCCGATGCGTCCCATACGGGCCGGTTTCTGAAAGAGGCGCTCGGCCGAAGGCGGCTAAATATCCCCCGCCGGCCGGCGGTGCCGTCCTGACGCAACCTGGCGTTTCCGCCGGAATGGCGTGTCGGACGGGACCCGCTGGAATGTTCCGATACCGGTCCTCGTGACCGAGGTGCCACGTTTACAATATGGGAGGTACGATGATTGTCGCAACCCGAAATTCATCTGAGAAATCCAGGGCCGCGGCCGATTTCCTCGGCGACGGAATCGGTGACCAGGAGGAAATTTACGCAGCAATCCAAGCACTTCCATCATCTGGAGGCACGGTAACTCTGGCGGAGGGCGTCTACGACATCCGTAAGGTGGCGGGCACGCTCGGGGGGCTCGTTATTGACCGCAGCAACGTGATTCTCACTGGACAGGGCTCGGGAACGCGGCTGATTCTCGCGCCGGGTCAGAATACAAACGTCATACGCATTATCGGGAACGGCGTGGGCAATGTTACGATTCGGAACCTCTGGGTAGATCAGAATCGGGATCAGAATCCTTACAACGGTGCGGAATTCCTGAATATCTCTCACGGGCGATTCGAGTACAACGGCATCAAGGCATTCTGCGCCGAGCCGGGAGGCTCCTGCCCGAATCCGACCCACAATATTACGGTTGAGAATTGCACGGTGCTGAATGCCCAGCGGCTGGGCATTATGTTGCAGGGTCCGAATATGCGGGTCACGAACAACCGTCTTGGAAATGCGAATTCGGATGCGGTGGAGCTCCTGGGGGGACCGGGATTCGTGATGGGCAATTACGTGGAGATAACGGGTCGAACCCACGTTGCGGTGGGTTCCGATGCTGGAAACTCGATCCTTATGGCGAATAACGTGGTTCACGTACGCGAGGGAGGAGATCTGGACATCGCTTTCAGATCCTGGGCCGATTCCGAGCGTCATGTGATTTCCGGCAATATCGTAACGGTAGACCGTGGTGGGATGTTGGGCCTGGCGATGGATGTACGCGGCTTCAATACGTCCATCACGGGCAACGTGGTTCAGGGACCTCACTCCACGGAGCGTCTGCCCCTCTGGCTCACGGGCGCGGGCATCGCGATCAGCGGCAATCACTTCCAGAACCTCGACCTTATTGTGAACGACAGAACCGGCACCGACCGGCCAATTATGATTCATGGTAACGTAATGGAGAACGTCGTTGTTGTGCCGAGGAAAGGCAATCTGCTTCGTCAGCCTGGAGATTCGAGTCGATGAATCTGGAGATTCCCAGACGCGCTTTTTTCAATTTCTCCTGGGCGTGCCCATATCGGGAAGAGCCGCCGTCGACGGATGGAGAACTACAAAATTGGGGCGAACAGTTCCGTGTGCCGGACCTGATGGCAATCGACGGACGCGTGGCATTTGCCGACGTATATGCGGCCTGGAACGAGCGAGGTCTTTATTTTTTCGCCAATTTTCGGAAAGCGGCTGCTGCGAGGGTGGACGGGCGGCGTCCGTTGGAGGGGGATGGATTGCAGATATGGGTGGATACGCGGGACGTTCGGAACGCACACCGGGCAAGCCGGTACTGCCACCACTTCTATTTCCTGCCCGGTAAAGACAAGCGGAAGTCAAGAGGTGGGCAGGTACGGATCCGGCACGCCCGCGCGCACGCGAAGCTGTGCGAACCTGAGGAATTGCCGTCGGCCTGCAGGGTCCACGGGATCGGATATGGTATGGAAGTCCATTTGCCGGCAGAGAAGCTGACAGGGTTCGATCCGGAGGAAATCCGAAGGTTGGGATTTACTTACGTCCTGAAAGATCAGAAACTCGGGCGGCAGTACTGGACTGCGGACGAGCCGCTTCCGGTCTCGTACGATCCGAGCCTTTGGGGCACAATTGAACTTGTGAAATGAATCGTCCTGCGAGGAGGATCGTACCAGTAAAAAACCGGGCTGCAGGTCCCGCAGGCTGGAACTCGGTGAGGTGGAGATAAGTACTCCGGCCATGCAAGAGGAGAAGCCATGGTCGACGCCTCTTGCAGGCCGTGCCGGTGACTGTCGCGGTCTCGCCGGAACGGGAATTTTGACCGCGTGGATATCGTGGTTTTGAGGCATCGAGTTTTATGGACACATTGCTCGAAACACTGCCCACGGGGATCGCCTCTCGTGTGCGCGGTATGCTGCACGAGGGCGAAACCCCGTTGATGCAGGTGTGTTCGGACCTGGACGCCGATGGAAATTTTGGCGCTCAATGGGTAGTCGTAACAGAAAAACGGATCCTGGTGCTGCAGGAGAAAGGCGCTCGAGGCACGGTGAATATTCCGTTTGAGGATGTGAAGCTCGCCGGTACGGACGCCCTGGTGGGTGGCGCGCGGCTGGAGATCGAGCGCGAGGCACGGCCAACAGTGTGTGTCCCCTATTCCCAAACGCAGGCGCAGAAATTCTCGGAGGTAGCCCGCGGCATCGAGCAACTCCGGACCGCGCAGCCGTTTATGGTGCGTATGGCTCTGGACCGGACCCGATGCGAGACGTGCGGCCGCCTGATGCCGGAGAAGAACGGGATCTGTCCTGCCTGCCTGAATCGGATGGATACACTGGCTCGAATCGCCACGTATCTGTCACCCTACAAGGGCCGCGCGGCTCTGCTCGCGGTCGCATCCGTTTTGACAACGGCAGCAGAGCTGATTCCGCCTCAGATTACCCGGCTCATCGTGGATGACGTGCTGGTGCCCGATGAGCCTTCACCGGCTGGAGATCGGGTGGACCTGTTGGCGCTGCTGGTGCTCGCCCTTGTGGTTGTGCGGATACTCGCCTGGGGGGCGGAATGGATGCACGGGTGGACGGTGACCTGGTTGAGCGCGAGAGTGACGGCGGACATTCGAAGCCAGCTTTAC
Organism: Candidatus Latescibacterota bacterium; assembly: GCA_965237675.1. Classification (GTDB taxonomy): domain Bacteria; phylum Latescibacterota; class UBA2968; order UBA2968; genus JAAXHE01. The sequence goes on along the minus strand of OZ250150.1, from coordinate 4,177,930 downwards.
CTGTCCCTGGAATTGCTGTCGCTTCAGTTTTACGATAAGCGCCAGGTCGGAGCGCTGATGTCTCGTGTGACCCGGGACAGCGGACGTTTGCAGGATTTTCTGGTGGACGGGTTGCCTTATCTCGTCATCAACAGCCTGATGCTTCTGGGCATTGTGGTAGCGTTGCTGGTAATGAACTGGAGGTTGACGCTGTATGTGCTGATTCCCGTGCCGCTGGTCGTAATGGGAGCTGTTGTCTGCTGGAAACAAATGCGCAAGTTTTTTGGCAAGTGGTCCAAAAGCTGGTCGGAATTGATGGCTCGTGTCAACGAAGCCTTGTCCGGCATTCGGGTGGTGAAGGCCTTTGCACAGGAGAAGCGCGAGATTGGCGTGTTTGAGCGGCGCAACCGGGAACTCACAGGGAGGGCGGTGCGGGCGGAAACAAGCTGGGCGGTTTTTTGGGCCACAACGAATTTCCTGACCGGTCTGGGCGTATTGATTGTCTGGTTTTTGGGCGGTCAGCAGGTGCTGGGCGGTGAGCTGACGCTGGGCGCGCTGATGGCGTTTTATAGTTATATGTGGTTGCTTTACGGTCCGTTGCAGTGGTTTGGAATGGTCAATAACTGGATGACACGTGCCTTCGTGGGGGCCGAGCGCATCTTCGAGGTCATCGATACACCGCCGGAAGCTTATGAGGACCCCCGCGCGACCCCCATTCCTGAGATGGTAGGCCGGGTGCGGTTCAGAGACGTGACCTTTGGATATGACAGATCCAAACCCGTGCTGCACGAGATCGAGCTGGACGTCAAACCGGGTGAGATGATCGGACTTGTGGGCAAGTCGAGTGTCGGCAAAACCACCGCTGTGAACCTGATTTGCAGATTTTACGACGTCGATCGAGGAGCCATCGAGATCGACGGCGTGGATATCCGGAAACTTCGGCTGGAGGATCTGCGAGCCCAGATCGGCATTGTCCTGCAGGAGCCCTTTCTGTTCAGCGGAACCATTGCAGAGAATATCGGATACGGCAAGCCAGACGCGAGTCTTGATGAGATCATGGAGGCGGGAAAGGCGGCCAATGCCCATCGTTTTATCGTGTCCAAGCCGGATGGATACGATACTGACGTGGGAGAGCGAGGTGGAAATCTTTCAGGAGGAGAGAAACAGCGGGTGTCCCTTGCCCGAGCGATTTTGCACGATCCTAGGATATTGATTCTGGATGAGGCGACCTCCAGCGTGGACGTTCAGACGGAGGTTCAAATTCAGGAAGCGGTGTCCCGCCTGGTGCGCGGCAGGACGACCTTTGCGATTGCGCACCGGCTGTCCACGCTTCGGAATGCAGATCGGCTGGTGGTGCTGGATGGCGGGCGGATTGTGGAAGTCGGCACGCATCGGGAACTGGTCTCGAAGAAGGGTATATTCTACAATCTGATGCGGTTGCAGCAGGAGGTGTCGGAGATTATCGCTGTGAAGGAGTAGTAAGGAGCGTGGGGAGGATTCTGTCCGTTGTTCAAGGCGCGCTCACCGCTTGATCCTACGCGTGCCCTGGGTCTACCTGGATTGTATCGGAGTGCCGGATGGAAGCGTTCAATGAAACCTTGCCAGAAGCCGTATCTGAGAAGCTTGGCAGAGAAGGCCCGGAGGATGAGCCTGCGCTGATACAGGTGTCGTCGGACCTGTCATCGAACTGGCAATACGGCCGGCAATGGTTGGTGGTGACGGAGAAACGACTGGTGGTGGTTCCTGGCGATGGCGAGGACGGGACGGTGGTGGTGCCGATGGCGGAGGTGGCGGGCGTGAGGACCGAAGAATTGGTGGGCGGTGGTTGCCTGGTAGTGGACCGGCGGGGAGAAGGGCCGCTCTATTTGCCGTATTCCCAGTCATTGATACCGAAATTCGCCGAGGTGGCCGAAGGCATTCGCTAGCTGTCAGAGGGCGATGACCTGTCTCTGCCGGAACAGGGGGAGCGGGCGCGGTGTGACAGGTGTGGACGCCTATTGCCGGAGATGAACGGAATCTGCGCGGCCTGCATTAAGAAATGGCATACGTTTCTCCGTCTTCTGCGATATCTGACGCCACAGCGGTGGCGTCTTGTCTCTGTGATCCTGCTGACGCTGGCGACGGCTGCATTGGAACTTTCGCCACCCAAGATCACGCAGCACATCATCGACGATGTGCTAACGCCCCGTGGCAATTTCAGCCTGTTGGTCTGGCTGGTGCTTGGACTGCTGGCGGTACGCTTGCTGTTGTGGGCGGCTTCGGTGAGTACGGAATGGTTAGTCCAGAGGCTGGGGCACGGGGGCGTGCAGGAAATTCGGTCGGATCTTTATAGGAAACTGCAGTTTTTGCCGCTGGGGTTTTACGATCGTCGAACGATCGGCAGTCTTATCTCCAGGATGTCGAATGATTCGGACAGGCTGGAGGGGTTTCTGGCGTCCGATCTTCCTTTTTCCCTGTCGAAGCTGCTGCTGTTTATCGGGATTCTGAGTCTTCTGCTGGTAACAAACTGGGAATTGACGCTATTTGTCTTGTTGCCCATTGCCCCGATTGTCGCGGTCGGCAGTCGTATCTGGAAGCGCATGATGCGCCACTGGACCCGGTGGGGCGCCAGGTGGTCCCGGCTTTCGTCTCACTTGAGCGAGTCCATTAACGGCATCCGGGTGGTGAAGGCATTTGCGCAGGAGTCCCGGGAAAGCGAGCGATTCGATGAACGGAATGAGGACCTGCGCGCGGTAAGTGTGGCTGCTGAGCGGAATTGGTTCGTGTTTTTTACGGTGACGAATTTTCTGATGAGTTGCGGAGTATTCCTGGTGTGGTATATTGGCGGTCGTCAGATTCTGGGCGGTGAGATGACGTTGGGCGCTCTGGTAGCCTTCATCAGCTATCTCTGGATGTTGTACCACCCCTTGCGCTGGTTTGGCGAAATCTACAATATTATGTTGCGTGCGTTTGCCGGTGCCGAGCGGATTTTTGAGGTCGTGGATTCCAGATCGGAGCCGTGCGCGGCGACTGATGCGGTACGGTTGCAGCGGGTCGAGGGGCGGATAACATTCCAGAATGTGGTTTTCGGGTACGACCGGGGCAAGCCTGTGCTGAAGGGCATTGATCTCGACGTGAAGCCCGGGGAGATGATCGGTCTCGTGGGCAGGTCTGGCTCGGGCAAATCTACATTGATCAATCTGATCTGCCGGTTCTACGAACCGGATCGAGGGCGTATTGAAATCGACGGGTTGGAGATGCGGGAGATCCGGCTGGAAGACCTGAGATCCCAGATCGGCATGGTTCAGCAGGAGCCGTTTCTTTTTGATGCGACGATTGCCGAGAATATCGCTTATGGAAAGCCCGATGCGACATTCGGCCAAGTGGCCCGGGCGGCCGCTGCGGCCGAGGCTCACGAGTTCATCGTTCAAAAGCCGGATGGGTACGATATGAAGGTGGGGGAGAAGGGAGGGAAACTCTCGGGCGGCGAAAGACAACGGATTTCAATCGCCCGCGCCATTCTTCACGATCCTCGAATTCTGATTCTGGATGAGGCGACCTCTTCGTTGGACACGCAGACGGAGCGGAAGATACAGAAGGCAATCTCGCGGCTTGTCGAGGGACGGACGACCTTTGCGATTGCACATCGGCTCTCCACACTTCGTAGCGCGGACCGGCTCGTGGTGCTGGACGAAGGCAGGGTGGCCGAAGTGGGGACCCACTTGGAATTGATGGCTCGGAAGGGTATATTTCATCGTCTGGTGAAGCGCCAGCAGGAGACAACGGCAGTGATGGCCGTAGGCGGCGGCAGGGACGATCCGGGAAGGGATTGAGCATTGCACACGAGCACGGATCCCGGGGAACCGGGCGACTGGAAACCCACGCACATTGAAGTGCCGCATCCGGACGACGTGAATTCCGAGAAAATCCGGCTGTTCAGGAAACCGGCGTGGCGTCTGCGGATGACAATTATGGGTGATCGCTCGTATCTCAAGGTCAAGATTGTACGCGCGGCGCCTCTGTCCGAACCGGACCGGTACATCTGTTTTCTGGATGAAAAGGACGAGGTCATCTGCATGGTGGATGACCTCCATCTGTTGACTGTGAAGAACCAGGCCATTATTCGGGAGGAACTTGCGCGCCGCTACCTGACTTCCCGAGTTGAGCGAGTCCATTCGATTCGCAATGAATACGGTGTCTCCTACTGGGATGTGAGTACCGACCGGGGCAGGAGGGAATTCATCGCTAAAAACGTGGCCGAAAACGCCCAGTGGTTGGGTGACAGGCGTCTGATGATTCTGGACGTGGATGGCAACCGGTTTGAGGTGGCTGACCTTTTCGCAATGGACAAAAAGAGTGTGGGGTTGATTGAAATGGTGGTGTAGCCAGGAACGCGGCCGGTTTCCGTGTTTCGCTGAGAAACCACCTATGTCGGACGAAACGCATTAATCTAATTACAGAAAGGAATTATGTAAATGGCTCTGGTTGTGAAAGATAGTGAAATCCCATTGAACTCGCTTTCGGATCTGGCGGTACGTCGGACGGTGAGCGGAGAAAATCTGATGGTTACCCGGTACGAGGTCAAAGCAGGGGCGGAGTTCGGCGCACACCGGCATCCGGAAGAACAAATGGGTTACGTGATTCGGGGGCGTATTGAATTTTTCGTGGGGGAACGGGAAAGGCGTTATCTGTTCGAGGCCGGGACGTTTTTCCGTTTTGCCCCGGAGGAGCGCCATCGGTCGAGGGTGCTGGAGGACAGTCTCGTGATCGATGTCTTCGCACCGCCCAGGCCAGAGTCCCTGTCTGAAGCCAGGAATGCAACGTCGGGCGGTTAGATTTCCCACATGCGTTTGTATTTCTCTTCGCTCTCCATCGTGATGGACTGGTCATATACCTGCTGGAGCAAATCCAATGCGTTCAGGGCATGTTCTGCGCTACAGCTTGGGGGGGTGTCCTTACGTATCGAATCGATGAATTCGGAATTTTGGGCCAGGACGTCGTCGGCGAGGGTGTCGTTGCTTTCAAACAGAGTCTTTCCGTTAAGTGTGACATTGTTTGCTGAGACGATAAGGGTACCCGCATCACATATGTAGATGTTGGCGTTGACGCCGTTTCGAGCATTGTATGAAAGACTGAGAGCGGCGATGGTTTCCGAAGTGTACCGAAGCAGCATGCTCACGTCGAGGGAGGTGCCTGTTCCAGAATGAAGGGGGCTGAGTTCCCCGCGAATGCGGCGGACGGGTTCGTCGATGGTCCAGAGGGAGAAATCGAGAACGTGGCAGCCGTGGTGGAATAGAATATCATCAGTCCAACTCCGCCGATAACCGGTCCAACCGACGTTTTCGTGCCGCAGTTGGAACTCATGCATTTGGTGTTGGTGTATTTGACCTCCTTTGCCGGCCCCGATAAAATCCCTCGTGAACCGGCCCACTCGGTTGAAACGGCGGGTATGGGCAACCAGAAGTTTGCGGCCGCATTTTCTGGCCATGCCGGTAATCTCAGCGGCGCCTTTGTGGGAGAGCGCCATGGGAATTTCAACCAGAACGTCTTTACCGGCTTCCAGAGCCATTCGTGTCTGTTCGTAGTGCATCTCGCTGGGGGAGGCGATAACGACGGCGTCGATCATTCGATCGGTGAGTAAGTCTTCGTACCGGGTGGTGGCCTTTTCAAAGCCCCATTTCGCCATGAATGATTCAGCGGGCTCTGCTCTGCGCCCCGCGACGGTTCGAAGGCGAACGCCCTCGATCTGCTTCAGCGCGCGCGTATGAAAGAGGGCAATGCCGCCGTAGCCCGCAATGCCGAATGTGACCGTGTGCATATGGACTCCCTGGAGAGGACCTTCCAGTAACGTCGCCAGCTAACGGCGCGGCGACACATCGGGACCCGGCAGCGGATTCCCGGGCATTCAGCCCGGATTGTGAATCGCTCTTACGTTGTGGTGCAAGGTTTGAAGCGTCGGAAATACCTCTCGATATACGGTCTGATAGTTCGTTTCGTAAATGTCAACATGCTCGCCGGCCGGATCTACGGTCCGGCTGCCAAAACACAATTCGTGCCTGGCAGCTTCAATGTTTGCATAGACGCCGGCGGCCAGACCGCCCAGGACAGCGGCGCCCAGGGCGGCGGACTCTTCCACGTCCGCTATCGAGATTTTTTGATTGAATACCGAACTCTTTATTTGCATGAGGAGTCGGTTGCGTGTGTTCCCGCCAATAGCCACGATGCGTTTCGGCCGGTCGATTTCCGGGTGGGACGTGATGGCTTCGAAGCAGAGACGGCACTCATAGGCCAGCCCCTCCAGCACTGACCGAAACAGGATCCCGCGGGTCACGTCGGCGGTGAGGCCGATAAACGCCCCCCGGGAGGCGGGATCGTCGTGCGGCGGATTACCCAGGCGCAGATGGGGCTGGAAGTGGACGCCCAGGCTTCCCGGCGGGGCCGATTCGGCTTCGGCGACGAGGGTGTCGTAGTCTACGTTGTCGCCAAGAAGATTGCGTATCCACTCGACGGATGCGCCGGATGTGTAGATTCCGCCGAGAACGTAGAAGCGATCGGGCGCTACGTGAGCACCGGTGGTGTATCCCTGTTCGGCGATTTCGGTGCTGAGCCAGGGGTGCCGGCCGGCAATGCAGAGTGCCTCGGCCGTGCCCAGAGAATTGAGCAGGGTATCGGGTTCGGTGGCGCCTACGGCCAGGGCCCCGCACACGTGGTCGTGGCCGCCCGTAGCGACCTGCACGCCGATGGGCAGTCCGGTTGTTCGTGCGACTTCTGGAAGGATGCGTGCGAGGGGCGTGCCTGACGGCAATGCCGGCGCAAACAGACCGCGTGAAACACCTGCCTCCTCGATCAGGCCCGTATGCCAGTCCCTCCGGTGCAGGTCAAAAGCCAGCGTCCGCGAAGCCAGCGAGTAATCCGTACCCTTTTCGCCGCAGAGTCGAAACGCGATGTAGTCGGCAACGTTCAGCCAGGAGACGGTTCTTGCGAAGGCCTCCGGATCGTTTTCTTTCAGCCAGAGCATTTTGCACAGACCGAAAATGGGCCTGAGCGGCAACCCTGTCAGCGTGTAGATGCGGCCGCGGCCGATGGCCTGTTCCAGCCACGCGGCCTGTGGTGAGGTCCGTCCGTCGAACCAGGCGATGATTTCCGCAGTGGGTCGGCCCCCGGCATCAAGGGGTACCCCGGACTCGGCCATACTCGAAACGGCTATACTGGAGACTTGCTCCGTATCACGCAGTTGTGACGCCGCGTCGCGCAACACGGTCAATGTGTATGTCCAGAGTTCTTCCGGTTCGTGGTATGCCCAGCCGGGGCGAGGATAGTGCGTGGGTGTTGGCACACTGGCGGCGGCCTTCACTTGGCCAGCCGTATCAAAGACGAGCGCCTTGATGTTCGTGGTGCCGACGTCGATGCCGGCCAATAAAGGACTGGGGGACATCATTTCAGGTAAGGCAGCCTGCAGTGGAAGATGCGGGCCGAGGTCGGTACCGATTCCGCGCAGCGTATAAGGGGATGGTCGAGGTGTGGAAATACCCGTTGACAGATGGCGCAATGGTACCTACTAATACACGAATGTCAAGCCGAATCGGGAGTACTCGCAGGCCGAAACGCCGATGAGGGTTTGTCGTCCGTCGGATTGGCGGCGGGCCGAGCGTCACGGGATGCCCATCCGGGAGTTCAACTGGATCGAGGACAGAGATGCCTGATTTGCCGAGGATGTATTCGGTTTGGGTGGATGCGGAGAATACGAGGGTGTACGGGATCGATGATGACGAATGCGGTGCGCTCTGGTTTACGGGCAGTCTGCCGGCGCTCCACCGGTACTTGCCGGAAAAAGGGGTGATCGACACGTTTCCGATCCCTGAAAAACATGGGGGAAGCCAATGCCTGTGCGCCGGAGGTAAGGTCTATGTTCTGCCGCAGAGGAACGAGAAACTGACGGTTCTCGACGTCGCGGAGGAGCGGGTGTACCGCGTCGACAAGCCGTTTCCGAAGGCGAATCTCTGGTATGGTCACGCGGATAAGGCGCGTAACGTCCTGTATATGCCGGAGCGGTCGAGGCCATGTCTGGTTGTATGGGACGTTGAGGCGGACCACGGGGAGGTCATGCCATATCCGGAACCCGGCGTGTTGCCACAAATCATCGAGCTGGATTGGCCCGAGCGGCTGGAGGTTTTTGGGGTTCCCGGTTCTGACGGCTTGCAGCGCCGCGTTTACTACGATCCTGAAGTGCGCCAGTTTCTGGCGGAAGACGCGCAGCGGATTCCACCGACACGACCCGGTGGGCGGGCCGAGCGATATGTCGTGAATTACAAGGAGGGTCGTCTGTTCCGACTGGACCGGCAGACGGGAGAGACATATGATCGGGTCGTGCCGGGATGGAAGGAGGATTTCGGGTTCATAGGCGGCGGCGTCTTTTACCAGGGGTGGCAGTTGAACAATTTGAGCACGTACGATTCGGGATTCCGGTACGACGAGGAGACCGGAGCGTATATTCAGCTAAAAGACGATCCATACACCGGCGTGGACGGATTTCCTTACCATTTTATGGACCGGTTTATCGCCTATCACCCGGAAAGCGATACCTTTGACCTGCTGATTCCCGAGGTTTCTCAGCAACGATATCCCCAGATGTGTTATAGCAAATTGGCGGACGGGCACCTGTACATCACGGCAAACAACATCTGGTCGGACGAAAAACAGCGTCCCCTGGGGGCAATCGAAAACCCCGTGGGGCAGTTGATGGTCTTGCAGACACGTCGTATCGAAGGTGGTTGACCGGAGAAAGCCGACGACGCACTCCGGGCCCGTCGTCTGACGTCCTTAAAGGATGCAGGGACACTCGTTATCGGCCAATACGGAAGCAGACAAGAGGAGGTTCAGATGGAGAAAGTCGGGTTTATCGGTCTTGGCATCATGGGCAAACCGATGGCAATCAATCTCATCAAGGCCGGGTACGATCTAACGATCTACGCACGTCGGCCTGAGGTCATTCGCGAAATGGAGGGGTTGGGCGCCAAAGCGGTGGAATCTCCGGCGGCCGTGGCGGAAGCCACGGAAATCGTGATTACGATCGTAACGGCGGATCCCGAAGTACGCGAAGTGATTCTGGGCGAAAACGGCGTGCTGGAAGGTGCTTCCGAGGGAAATCTGATCGTGGATATGAGCACCATTTCACCGCTGACGATTCGTGAGATTGCGGAAAAGGCGGGCTCAACGGGTGTCGCGGTGATGGATGCGCCCGTGAGTGGGGGAGATATGGGGGCGATCAACGGAACATTGACGATCATCGCCGGTGGAGAGGCGAAGGATTTCGAGCGGTGCAGGGGGATGTTCACAGCGATGGGCAAGGAGGAAAATATCTTCCACGTCGGATCCGTGGGCGTCGGGCAGACCGTGAAGATCGTCAATCAGCTGATCGGCGGCATCAATATGGCAGCCATCGCAGAGGGTATGGTCCTGGGCATCCGAGCGGGCGCGGACCCCGAAGTGATGCGCCAGGTGATCAGTGTGAGTTCGGCCAATTCCACCTTGTTTCAGATTCGTGTATCGGATTTCCTCCTCGCGAACTCGTTTGCGCCTGGATTTATGCTGGATCTGATGAAGAAGGATCTGGCAATCGGGGTGGATCTTGGCAAGGCATTGAATGTCCCAATGCCCATCGGCGCGGCAACCTACCAGATGTACGCGGCCGCAAGCGGTCTCGGCGCTGGCAACCTGGATTTCTCCGCCGTATGCAGGGCGGCTGAACATCTGAGCGGGACAGAGATCCGTTCGGGTGGCTGACACCTGTTATCGGGTGCTGTATTTCCGTGCGAATCTTTCTCTCAACACAGCTTTCTGCACTTTCCCCGTGGCGGTTGTTACCGGGAGTTCATTGACGATTTCCACCCATCTGGGTTTTTTGAATCCTGCCAGACGGGCGCGCACGTAATTGGAGACCTCATCGGGCGTGAGAACTGCGCCATCAACCGCCACAACCGCCGCCAATACGGATTCGCCCCATTCCCTGTCGGGGATGCCCACCACCGCAGCGTCACGGATCTTCGGATTCTCCTTTAACAGGCGTTCGATTTCCAATGGATAGATGTTCTCGCCGCCACTGATGATCAAATCCTTTGCCCGGCCCGATAGGAAGAGGCTGCCATCGCTATCAATCCTGCCCAGATCTCCGGTGCGTAGCCACCCACCCACCATCGTTTCCGCTGTTTTCTCCGGCATATCCCAATATCCGAGCATGGCCGAAGGCGTCTTCGCGACAACCTCACCAACCTCGCCGTGAGTCGCCGGCTTGCCGCGTGAATCCACCAGGCTGAGTTCAACTGACGGAATCGGACGGCCCACCGAACCGAGTTTGCCCAGGTCGTGTTCCGTGAGCCGGCATACCGTAAGGATGCAGCCTGCCTCGGTGAGACCGTAGGTGACGTATACGTCCGTTTCGAATGTAGCGAGGATGTCCTGGAGGAGCGCCGGCGGGAAGGTATCCGACGAACCCAGACAGCGCTGTACGGAATCGATGTCGTAGTTTTTCTTTCGCTGGTGCGCAAGAATCCAGCGCCAGACGGTGGGCACGCAGAAAATGTTGGTTACGCCATGCAGCGCCGTGGCCGATAGGATGGCGTCCGGATCCGCGCCGTCGAGAATCACCAGGGTGCCGCCAAGCAGGAAATGCGGCAGCACCAGACAGTCCGGCCCTCCGGTGTGGAAGAGCGGGTAGACGACGACACCGATATCGTTACCGTGCCCACCGGTCGCAAGGGCAAGGGACAGGGCCTGCAGGTAGTGGCTCTTGTGCGAGAAGACAGCGCCCTTGGGAAACCCCGTGGTACCGCTCGTATAAAGGATGATGTGAGGATCGTTCTCGTCGAGGTCGAGGTCGGGCTCGGTTGCCGACGATCTCGCCACCAGGTCCTCCAGGCCCCTGCCGCCGGTATCGTCGATGGTGAGCGTCCATTCGAGTTCGGATAGGACACCCGCACCGGCAACGACGTCCTTGAAGCGCCCATGGGCGATCAGGCCACGGGCGCCGGACTGTTGAAGCGTATCGTGAATTTCCCGGCTGCGATACCAAAAATTAACGGGAACCATAATGGCGCCCAATTTGGCCAGCGCGAAGTAGATGGCAATGTAGGTGTCGGAATTTCGACTCAAAACGCCGATTCGGTCGCCCTTCCGAATGTCGAGGTCCAGGAGGCCGTTGGCGATGCGGTTCGTCTGGGCGTTCAACTCGGCATATGTGAGGGTACGGTTGCCGAAGATTGTCGCGGTTTTTTGTCCAAGGCCCGGATCCCGCGCGTTTTTTTGAAGAATCTTTCCCAATAACATCCTGTCCATCGTCTACCTGTCCCCAGAAAACCACGAGGGGCGCGTTGACTCTGTACGCGCCCCTGCGGTGTTTACATGGTCAAGCCAAGTAGCGGATTTACTTCGGCAGTACCCCCAGTTGGTCCGCAAATCGCCGCCAGGTGTCCATGGTGCCGTCTTTAAAGGTGGCTCTGAAGACGACACTATCGATCGCTGCAATGCTGATGTCTTCGTACACGTAGGTTGCGCCGTCTGTATTTTGAAGGGTGACGTGGTTACCGTTGACGACCATGTCACCGGTTGTGGTTTTGTCGGACGCGTTATAAGTTTCTTGAGGTGATGTACTGTAGCCGCCGCCGATGTCCAGATATACGTCCTGGGTGAAAGATTGCGATTCGACGGCTTCCGACTGAAAGCCGTAGGTGTAACCCGAAACCTGGATCTGATCCTGGCCCAGAGAGATCGAGGCCGTGACATGAGCCGTGGTCGTGCCCGTGGGGTACCATTCGTAATGACCACTTACAGAAGGCGGTTGCAGTATTTCCCCGTCTGGCATCCGTCGACTTTCCAGTTGCCATTTGCCGCGAAATCCGAATTGGTATTGTGTTTCGTCGGCGCAACCTATGATCAGCGAAACCGCCAATCCGACGAGCAGTGCGCGGGTCAGGGTCTCAAACATCCAATGTCCTCCTCGTCTTGGTCGAGAGAAGCCGTTCCTGTTCCAGGTGAACTGTCGTGCGGTGCCGGACCCATAGACCAACCGTGTGCCTCACCGACGACCTTCCCCGAGTCACGATTATCAGACGGGATTTTCGATGCAGAAACGATGTACCATTTTTGTGAAGACGTCCAAACCCATGAGGAGTTGATCCGTGGCGATCCATTCATCCACTGTGTGCGCCTGCTGGATATTGCCAGGTCCCATAACGACCAGTTCCATCGTCTTTCCAAATACCATGCCATCCGTTCCGTAGGCGACGGTCCTGGGCTTCCTCGTGCCTGTGATCTGAAGCGCTTCCCGCACAATCGGAGAATCCGTGTTCGTGCTGAGCGGATCCAGGGCTTTCGGCAATTTAACCTGGACACCATGTTTTTCCGCCAGGCGTTCCACGCGATTGATGATGGGTTTCCAGTTCTGGTCTGGCATGGGACGACAGTTAATGACAGCCCGGCTAACGGGCGCCGTGACGTTTGCGGCCGTATCTCCGTCGGAAAAGACAATATTCAGTGTTCCGTGTGGTGGATCGAACGCCTCGTTTCGAAACCGGGGATCGGTGCGCAAGGTATCGTCCAGTCTGACAACGTCGTTCAAAAACGGGATGAGTTTGTGATTCGCGTTCACACCCTTTCCGGTACTGCTGTGTGCTGCTCTGCCCCGTGCCATCGCTTCGAATTTGAGCGAGCCCTTGTGGGCATATACCACGTCGAGGAGCGTGGGTTCGCCGACGATACCGTAGCGGATCTTGGACGACTTGAGCGTTTTCGATCTTAGGGCGACGGCCCTGGCGCCGCCGCAGTCGGTTTCTTCGTCGGCGGTGACGATCACGTAGACAGGAACCTTGAGTTCTTTTTCGGTGAAGGCGTTCGCGGCCGCGATCATACAGGCGACGGACCCCTTCATATCGGCACTGCCTCGGCCGTAAAGCCTGCCCTGTCTGGCCGTAAGCTTGAACGGATCCGAATCCCATCCTTCGGCAGGAACCACGTCTGAATGGGCGAGCAGGGCAATGCCCCCTTGCCCCCTGCCTTTTTTCCCGATGACGTTTGTTTTTGGCGTGCCCTCGTGGTCCTTGTAATTGACGAATTCGACCGACATGCCCGCCTGGCACATCCATCTGGAAATAGCCTTGGATACCGGTGTATTACTGAACTGACTGGCAGAGTTGTAAGAAACCAGGTCGGCAGTGACTTCAACCACATCCATGTTACGCTCCTCTACATGTCTCCGTCCGGGGCGGGGACACGGGATACAGAAAAAACGGCATCGGACTTCGTTCCGGATACGAACCCCTCTTTCTGGGGTCGGGCGTTGGCATGCCTATCCTCCCAATTCCCTGCGGACGATTTTGACGCCTTGAACCATATTCCGGAGTTTCTGAAAGGCCAGCCATCTGGGCAACTGAAAGAAACCGCAGTCCGGCGTGACGGTCAGTTTTTCCGGCGGGACGTGTTGGAGGGTCAGTCGCACCCGTTCTGCGACATCCTCGGGCGTTTCCACATAAAAGGATTTAATGTCGACCAGGCCGGCGGCGACCTCCTTCACCTTAGCGATTTCCCCGCAAAGTTCCAGTTCCACAAGTTCCCGGTTCGCAAATTCCAGGGAGATCTGTTCGGCGTCGGCGCGAAGGATGTCGTCGAGCATCCAGTCGTATCTGCGTTTGCCCCGCGGGCGGCTGCCCAGGTTTCCGAAACAGATGTGCAGACCGATCTTGGCGTTAACGCCCTTTACGGTTTCATTGAACAGGTCAATCCAGCTGCGGGCGTCTCCGGGTACAATGGAAAATGAGGGTTCGTCAAGCTGAATGAATTCCGCCCCTGCGTCAACGAGGCGTTTGAGTTCGTTGTTTACCACTCCCGCGAACTCGTACGCGAGTTCGATTCGGTCTCTGTAAATGTGGTCGTCTTTAAGCTGGATGTGTATGGTCAGCGTAAGCGGACCGGGGCAGGTGGCTTTTATCGGATGATCCGTGACGGACCTGGCGAATTGAAACTCCTCGACAATACCCAGGCCATCGGGCACCTGAATCCGTTCTTCCGGCCACCACCGCGGTACGCTGTCGTAACCGTAGACGCCCATTCGTCGAAGTGTCGGCCTGGACGCAAGTCCCTTGAAGCGGCGGTAGAAGCTCTGTACGAAATACCAGCGCCGCATCTCGCCATCCGAGATGACATCCACACCCGCTCTTCGCTGATCCAGCATTGCGAGTTGGACGGCATCATCGAAGGTTTCCCGGATATCGGTGGGACCGAAGTTGCCCTCATCGATTTGATCCACGGCCGCCCAGAGCCAACCCGGCAGCGCGTAGCTTCCGATCACGCTGGTTTGTATCAGTGGTAATTTTCGATTCATGGGGCGTTTGTATGACGTGGGGGCCACGCACGACCCTGGCACGGGTGAATGGACGGGAATCGTATAAGAAGCCATGATAGCCTCGCTTTGTCAAGCAGAAACGTGGCGGATGAGACCGGGAAACGGCCATTGACTTCCAGACTCCGTTAGCCTATCTTCCGCGTATCGAGTGGTTGGCGTGGCACGCGATTTGACAGCCCGTTTCGGATTTGGAAGCCTTGCGGATTGTTCCGAAACGTCTCAAAAACACAAGTTCCATTTCACGATGGAACGGCAGCGGTGTACCAGGCCCCTAGCTGATCCGACAACCCGAAGGACCTATCGGTTAAGGAATAAAATCAATGGCTTTTGCATCTGTTGGAAACGTGCATCGATCCACGGTCACTGGCACCCGGGGAATGGTTGCCAGCGCACATCCGTTGGCAAGCCTCGCCGGGGTTCGCATGCTCCTTGAGCAGGGCAATGCGTTCGACGCGGCGGTTGCTGTCGCGGCGGCGCTCAATGTCGTCGAGCCGTATATGTCGGGCATTGCCGGGGTAGGTTATGCGCTCATCTATTGCGCCGCGGAAAGACGCGTGCGTGTTTTGGATTATTGCGGACGCACACCGCACGACGCCACCTCGGAGGCGTTCCCGACAACCGATATGCAGGACGGCGGCGTGATGTCGTGTCTGGTTCCAGGGGCCTGCGGAGGATGGCTGGAGCTTCTTGAGAGGTATGGAACGATGGACCGGGCAACCGTATTCGGACCTGCAATCGAATTGGCGGAGAACGGCTTCGCGGCTACGGTGAAAAACGCCAAATTCATGAAAGATGCCGTTCCCCGAATGCGGCCGACGGGCGCCGAGGTGATGCTAAGCAGGGGGCGGGCGCCGCTTCCGGGTGAAGTTCTGATCCAAAAGGACCTCGCGGGGACATTCCGGAGGGTGGTCGAAGGGGGTGCGGAGATTTTTTACAGGGGCGACGTGGCGAAGGAGATTTCCGGGTATGTACAGGCCGAAGGCGGTCTGCTTTCCGGGAGAGACCTTGCGGATTTTGAGGTTGAATGGGAGGATGCCATTTCAACATCCTACCGCGGTTACCGGGTGTACTGCCCGCCGCCTCCAAGCGCCGGCTTTCACATCCTGCAGGCGCTCAACATGCTCGAGGGATACGATCTGCGGGATATGGGCCATCATTCGGAGGAGGCGCTCCACCAGTTCATCGAGGTCCTGAAGCTGGGCAACTCCGACCGGGTTGCCTATGCCGCGGCGCAGGACGCCCCTTTGGACGGATTGCTATCAAAGGCATATGCTGAGGAGCGCAGGGCGCTGATTGGAGAGCGTGCCGCGGCGAACCAGGGTGAATATTATACGATGGCCAGATTGCCGGGTGAGGTGCCGCCGGGGAAGCCGGGCGCGTGGCTCAACGATTGCACGACGCACTTCGACGTGGTCGATGCCGCGGGCAACGCCGTGGCCGTTACGCAGAGCCTCGGCTCCGGATTCGGATCGGGCGCGATTCTGGGGAAGACCGGCATGTTCCTGAACAATTTCATCAAATGGGCGGACACGGCGCCCGGCAGCCCCAATCGGATCGAACCCCATAAGAAGATCGATATGTGTCTTTCGCCGTGCCAGATCTTTAAAGGCGGCAGCCTTGTGGCAGTTCTGGGCACGCCCGGAAGTTGGGGAATTCAACAGACGACGACCCAATTCACAACCAATTTTCTGGATTACGGGATGAACATCCAGGCGGCGATCGAGGCTCCAAGGTTTCGTTTTCAACATCCGGGCACGCGCGTATATATGGAGTCCCGCGTACCGCCCGATATCCGATCCGGCCTGGTTCGTCGCGGGCATCAGATAGACGTTGTCGATGCATTCTCCCCCATTACCGGCGGCGCTCAGGGCATTGCCGTGGATCCGGAAAGCAGCGCGATGATGGGGGGTGCGGATCCAAGGCGGGATGGCTATGCGATTGGAATCTGAGACCACCAGCCGCGCCCCGACGGCAGTAATATTAACGGGAATGATATCCTATGAGAGGGGGATTGGCCCGGCTACCGGCGCGTTTGAGAGATGGAAACGTGCGGTATGAGAGAATTTTCATCTGCGCACTGGAGGCGGGCGGAAGCTGAGCCCGAGGAACCGGATCCGGCGGAAGCCCGCCGGAACAGCCGGCTGTTGATCTTGAACGGCGGGCTGGTCTTCATGGCGATGACGTTGGCCAGTTCGGATATGCTCTTGCCGGCATTTGTGCAGTCGCTGACGTCCTCCAGCATCGCAGTCGGCCTGGCCGGCGCGCTGATGCGGATCGGGTGGGCCTGGCCACAGGTATTTATATCCCGGATCATTGAAAACAGAAAACGCAAGATGCCGTTCTTGCTCCTGGCTGGCTGGCTTCGCAGTTCCGTCTGGGTGGTGATCGCAGGGCTGACGTACCTTATCGGTGGTCGTCAGCCCTTTTTTTTTCTGTGTTGTTTTATGATCCTTTATGCGATTTCCACATCCATGATGGGTATATGGAACGTCCCTTGGATGGATATTGTAGGAAAGGTGGTCCCGCACGGAGACCGGGCGCGTCTTTTCGCGGTACGTCGGCTGTGCGGCGGGATCACCGCCTTGGCCGCTGGCGGGGTGATTTCTTTCGTGCTCAGCGACCGAAGCGGAATTTTATTTCCATCGAACTATGCAATGCTGTTTCTGCTGGCGGGATTGGGCAATGGGCTTGCGGTCTTCGTCTTCAGCAGGATTCGTGAGCCGGTCGGCCCCGTACGGCACCTTCGACAACCGCTGTCGACCTACTTGAGCAGCGGGCTGCGGCTTCTGAAGAACGATGCCAACTACAGGCGTTTGTGCGGGATGCAACTTCTGTGGTCGTTTATTATGATGGGTTCGACCTTTTACGTGCCGTACGCGATCACGGACCTGGGTTTGGGACTGTTCTACGTCGGTGTTTTCGTTTCTGTGATGCAGGTGAGCACGGTTCTGTCGAACGTGTTGTGGGCTCATGTGGGGCATCGGAAAGGCAATCGGGCGTTGCTGGTCTGCGGTTCTTATCTGATGTCGTTGTCGGTTGCCGTCCCGTTGCTGGCAAGGTATGTGCCGTCCCGGTCGATCGCGCCCCTTTCGGATTGGGGGATCGGGTGGGCATTCGACGTGCAGGTTGTCTTTTATGCGCTGACGTTTGTTTTTTCGGGTTTTGCCAGTAGCGCTATGTTCAACGGCCGAATGGGCTATGTGCTCGAACTCGCGCCGGAGAAACGCCGGCCCACGTATACCAGTTTCCTGAATATGTTTGCGCTGCCACAGGGGTTTCTCCCGGTGTTGGCCGGTGCGCTGGTGGCATGGATTTCATATCGGCCGATGTTCTGGATCGCCATGTTTTTCGTACCCTTAACGGTTTTCTTTGTGCACCGTCTTGCCGATATCGGACGAAAAAAGCAGGCTGAGGGCGAACGGTCGCCTATTCGTGTTTCACCCGCTTCAAACGTTCGCTCAGTTCTTCGGCGGGATACGTGATGATTTCGGCGAGCGTGGGATGGTAGTGTGGCATTTCGAGGAGGTCGAAGACGGTGCCCCGGTAGTAAATCACCGCGACGAGTTCATGGATGAGTTCGGAAGCGTCGGGGCCCGTTATATGACCGGCAATAAGCTCCCCGCTGCCGGGATCGCATAGGATCTTGACAGCGCCATGCGTTTCTCCCATCACCATCGACTTACCGTGATCGCTGAACGGATATTTGCCCGAAAGGTATGCAACGCCGGCTGCCCGGCATTCTCTTTCGGTCGGGCCGACAGAGGCCACCTGAGGGTCGGTGAATACGACTGACGTTCGAAGTCGATAGTCGATCGTTTTCACCGGCTTTCCCGCTACGGCATTATGACCGGAGATTTCACCCTGCAGCACCGCAATATGTACGATTTCGTACGGACCCACACAGTCTCCTGCGGCGTAGATGTGTTCCGCGCTGGTCTGCATCCGATCGTTTGCGGCAATTCGTCCGTCTTCAACGTTGACGCCTGCGCGTTCCAGTTCCAGGTCGGCCAGGTCCGGAATACGGCCCATTGCGTTGAAGACGACCTCGGCCGAGGCCGTGCGCATTTTTCCGTGATGCAGAAATTGTGCAGTGATACGCCCGTTCCTGCGGGTGAAGCGTTGGAGTTGTGTATCGGTATAGACCCGCATTCCTTCTTCTCTGAATCGGGATTCCACGGGCAGAACCATGTCCGGATCACAGGCGCTGATGAGCTGTCTATTCCTCTGTATCAGTGTGGTGCAGGCACCCATCCGGCACA
The DNA here is from genome assembly GCA_965237675.1 of Candidatus Latescibacterota bacterium. Taxonomy (GTDB): domain Bacteria; phylum Latescibacterota; class UBA2968; order UBA2968; genus JAAXHE01. The sequence continues at coordinate 4,159,321 of OZ250150.1, read as the reverse complement.
GAAATTGGCCCAGTTCGGTCGCTACGGCGCCTCCGCCCATCACAATGACGGATTCGGGAAGTTCTCGGAGTTCCAGGATGTCGTCGCTGGTGAGGTAGCCGGCATTTTCAAGCCCGGGTATGGGGATCCGATTGACAACGGAGCCCACGGCGATAACAAAACTCCGTCCGGAGATCCTTTTTGAGCCGACGCGTACGGAGTGCGGGGTTTCGAACCGGGCTCGGCCGCTTATCAGTGTGAATCTCGAACTGTTGAGTTGATCGACCCTGTATTCCGCAAATTCGTCGACGAGTGCACGTTTTCGGTCGTTGATGGCGGCCAGATCCGGCGATATGTCCCGGGCATTCAGGCCGAACTCTCCGGCCCGTTGCATCAGCGAGAAAAGATCGGAACTGCGCAGTAGTGTCTTGGAGGGCATGCAGCCGCGCAGGATGCACAGACCGCCGAGTGGTCCTTTGTCCACAATGGCGACGTTTGCGCCTCTGTCTGCGGCGACACGTGCGGCGGCGTAACCCGCGCTGCCTCCTCCGATGACGACGACGTCGTATGTCATGTGTTTGACCTTCGATGTGAAACAATACGCTGGGTGACCCGGGCCGGTCTGCGAATCTACCAATGGCGCCATCACCGGACAAGAGAAAAATGGCTCAGGCGGACATTCGCCGCAAGCGCACCATGCCGATTATGCCGAGTAAGATTGCGTCCTCGTGACGTCCACGCCGTGCAGGCTACCCGTCCGGCGTACCGGGTGGGTCGTCGTACGGGCCGAGGTCCGGTTCCGATGAGGTGTCCATGATCTCACGTTGGCAGGAACAGGGTGGCTATAAGGACGTGTTGCGGATGGCGGCGCCTCTCATTCTGAGCACGGGGTCGTGGAGCCTCCAGATTTTCGTGGACAGGGTATTCTTGAGCTGGTACGGGCGGGACGTGCTCGCGGCGTGTCTGCCGGCAGGAATGTTGCACTTCACGTTCTCCAGCTTGTTTATCGGAACGGTTGCCTACGTGAATACGTTCGTCGCCCAGTATTGGGGGGCGGAACGGCCAGATCGGGTAGGCCCGGCTGTGTGGCAGGGGATATACCTTGGATTGGCCTCCGGAGTGTTCATCCTATGTCTGATACCGTTTTCCGAACGCTTCTTTGAATGGGCCGGGCACGAACCGCAGGTACGCGCGCTGGAGGCCGAGTATTTCAGGATTTTATGTTTTATGGGGCCGGGCATCACGGGGGTCGCGCTGTCATCCTTTTTCAGCGGAAGAGGGGATACACGGACGGTGATGTGGGTGAATTTTCTTGCGAACGGGCTGAATATCATCCTGGACTATGCGTGGATATTCGGTCATTTCGGGTTCCCGGAATGGGGGATTCGCGGCGCGGCATGGGCGACGGTGGTATCGCACCTCCTGATACCGGTCGTGTTCTTCATCCTGATGATGCGTCCCAAATACCGCGACTCACTTCACACCATGAGTGGTTGGCGTCCGGACGGGCAGTTGTTGAGCCGGCTTGTGCGTTTCGGGTTACCGAACGGTGTACAGTTTATGCTCGAGATTCTGGGCTTTTCCATGTTCATCCTCCTGGTGGGGAAACTGGGCACCACGGCATTGGCGGCCACGAGTGTGACGTTTAATATCAATACGCTCGCTTTCCTCCCAATGATGGGGCTGGGCATCGCGGTCTCCACGCTTGTCGGACAACACCTCGGCAAGGGCAGAGCGGACCTGGCGGAGCGCAGTACCTGGTCCGCGGTACATCTCAGCCTGGCGTATATGCTGGCAATGGCGGCTGGATATGTTTTTGTGCCGGGTCTATTTTTGAAACCCTATATTTCCGGTGCCGATCCGGAGGCGTTCGAGCGGGTCTGGGATATGTCCGTTGTGCTGTTACGATTTGTTGCGTTTTATTGTGTGTTCGATGCGCTCTACATCGTCTTCGCTGCCGGCGTGAAGGGTGCCGGAGATACGCGGTTTGTCATGCTCACATCCGTCGCGCTGGGCTGGCTGCTGATGGTTTTGCCCACCTACCTTTCGATAGTGACTTTCAAGTGGGGCCTTTACGTGGCATGGATATTCATCTGCCTTTATATTGTCGCTGGTGGATTTATATTTATGTTCCGTTTCCGGGGCGGCAAGTGGAAGTCGATGAGGGTCATTGAAGCGACCGAAGACACCCGACAACGTGGAAGGCAGTTGTCGACGTACGAAAACGCGGTCAACGAGGTTGCATCTGTCGCGCGCACGATGGAACCCGGCGACGTCGATTCCCTCGATGCCCATTGAACCGGGTCCGTCTCGGGGCGTCTACAGAACGGGAGCGTTCTCGAACGCAACCGCAAGAAGGACTGTGGATAGGTTGTTGCCGACGTCCGAACACCAGGTCGGCCGGTCGTTCCGGCCATTCGATCGGCGTTCTCTGATTATACGGACGGGTGTTGGTGTGTGTTCGAAGAAATGGATACAGCACGCGATGCAATTGGATTCGAAATCTGAGCGATCGACATGAAACGAACGGGCATCTTACGACTCGGTGAACGTATGGAGAAGGATTCGGCGGCCGGGTGTGCCCTGACTCGCTTTGGCGCCGCAGGGGTGTTTCTGATTTCGTTGGGGGTGTTTATCAAGACAGCGGCGCCGACCGTATCGTTTTGGGACTCCGGAGAGTTTGTCGCATGCGCGTTTACGTTGGGCATTCCGCATCCGCCGGGCGCGCCGCTGTATTTGCTGATCGGACGCCTGTTTACGATGTTGCCGGTCGGAGAGGACCCCGCATTCCCGGTGAACCTCATTTCTGCAATCACGAGCGCGCTCGCCGTGCTGTTCGTATATCTGATAACGGTACGGCTGATCCTGCTGGGTTGGGGAGACGGCGATGGGAACATACGCCGCGTATCGGGTATGGTCGGGGGGGTTGTGGCTGCCCTGATGCTGGCGTTTTCGGATGCCTTTTGGTACAACGCCGTAGAGACCGAGGTGTATGGGTTCTCAACGATGCTGATGACGCTGGCCATGTGGCTGGGCTTGAGGTGGATGGAACGCGCCGGAGATGCGAACAGCCTGCGAATTCTGTATTTTGTCGCCTATCTGATGGGGCTTGCTGGCGGCGTCCACCTGCTGTGTTTATTGACGGTTCCCACGTTGTTGATGTTGATCTGGTTTCGGAAGCCGGAGATATTGCGAGACCCGAGGATCTGGGTATATGCGTTGCTCTTGTTTGTGGCGGGGTATTCGACCTACGCGTCTCTCTATATCCGGTCCGGGTTGAATCCTGTGATCGACGAGAATAATCCGGAGACATGGGCTAATTTTATCAAGTTTCTGGGCCGGGAACAGTACGGGGCGGAAAGTATGCTGCTGGGTGTATTCGACCGTAAGGCGGCATTCTGGGATTTTCAAATATGGACGATGTACGTCAAATACTTCCTCGCGCAGTTTCCGGCGCCGGGGCTGCGTTACGTATCAGACGCATTTCGACAGGCGACGTCTTACGACGTCCATTTCGTGCGTATTTCAATTATTCCGTATCTCCTGGGGTGCTGGGGCATGTGGGAACACTGGCGACGGGACCGCAGGCGCTTCTGGGCGATGGCCGCACTCTTTGTGCTTTCGGGCATCGGACTTTCCGTATATCTCAACATGGATGACCCGCAGCCGCGGGAACGAGACTACGTGTTTGTGGGTTCCTTCGGGTTGTTCTCCGTCTGGATGGGCATCGCGGCGGCGGTGGTTATGCGAGGGGCGTTACGGCTTCGCGGCAGGAGTCCGGCCGTCGTCGCTGCCTGCCTCCTGTTTGCGATGCCGGTCGGGTTGGCTGCAAGCCTGTACCCCACGCACGACCGGACCGGCAACTGGTTTGCATACGACTACGCCGCGAATATTCTGAATTCGTGCGACCCTGGCGCGATCCTTTTTACGAATGCGGACAACGATAGTTTTCCACTCTGGTTCCAACAGGAAGTGATGGGCCTCCGAAAGGATGTGCGCGTCGTAAACCTGAGCCTGCTCAATACCCCCTGGTACATAAAGCAGTTGAGGGATCTGGCGCCTAGGGTGCCCATCCGCTATACGGATGAGTATATCGATCACGTATTGACGGTTCATTCGCGGACTGCGGTGATGCAGTCCGGTCGATACTGGCCTGAGGCCCGTGACGTGAAGGCGGCCGGGCTGGAATGGACGGTACGGGCAATGCCGGGCGGGTTGTTGCGCGTCCAGGACGTTATGGTATTAAAGATAGTAGATTGGAACAACTGGGCCAGACCGGTTTATTTCGCGCTGACCGTGCCGGATGAAAACAGGATGGGACTGAGAGATAACCTGCAGATGGAGGGTATGGTGTTTCGTCTGACGCGGCGGAACGGCGTACCTATTCACGTTCAACAAACCAGCAGACACTTGCTGGACCTCTATCAGTACCGGGGGGTGTCTGACCCCGACGTGCATCGCAACCGGACCGCACGGAACCTGCTTGTTAATTATCCGGCGGTGTTCCTGTACCTTGCGGAGGCGATGTCCGAAGCGGGTAACCGGGATGGCGCCTACGAGGTCTTGCGGTTCTGCGAGCGGCGCGCGCTGCCGCCGGAGCATTGGCAGGGCTTTGTGTTGATGGCGTCGTTTATGCATCGATTGAATCGGCCGAAGGAGACGCAGCGATTGCTGAATAAAGTGCTGGATTCGTACCGGATCGACGAAGAAACGCGTCTGGGCACCGTGGCGGAATTGCAGATGCAGATTGGCCGTTACGATGCGGCAATAGGGCTTTACAACAGGATGATCGACGGCAAAATAAAGGTCGAGCGGGCGCTATTCAATCGGGCCGCTTGCAAGGAACGTATCGGAGACCTTGCGGGAGCCGCCGCCGACCTGGAGTTGCTCTTACGGATGACCCCCGGCGATCGGGAGGTCGCGCGGGCGTTGGAAACACTGCGGCAGAGGGTTAAACATCAAGAGGCAATCGATGGTCCGTGAGCCCCTGGTGTCTGTGATTGTGCCACATTTCCTGGGAGATATTCTCCTTACGTGTCTGGAATTCCTGTACGAGAGAACAACAGGTGTGCCGTTTGAGGTGATTGTCGCCGACGACAGGCCGCACGACGACGGAAGCTTGCAACGCGCCCAGGCCCGGTTTCCCGAAATTCGGGTCGTTAACGTGGGTGGCGGGAAAGGTATGGGGGCGGGGTGTAACCGGGGGCTCGAGGCTGCTCGCGGAGAATATGCAATGTTGTTGAATAACGACGTCGAAGTCACCGAAGACTGGTTGGCGCCGCTGGTGGCTGCAATGGAAGCCGACCCGCGGGTAGGGGTTTGCCAGCCCAAGGTGAGGTCGCTTCGTCAACGTGAGAAATTCGACTACGGAGGCGCGGCGGGCGGGATGATGGACATGCTTGGATACACGTTCTGTCTGGGCCGGTTGTTTGAAACGGTCGAGGAAGATCGAGGCCAGTACGATCGTTCTCAGGAGATTTTCTGGGCGGTAGGGGGCGCCATGTTCCTGCGGATGCGGTGTCTCCGGGAAACCGGACGCATGGACGAAGGGTTTTATATGCACATGGAGGAAATTGATCTATGCTGGCGCTTTCATCTGGTTGGATACCGGGTGATTTCCGTTCCAGAGTCCATGGTCTATCACTATGGGGGTTGGACCCTGGATGCCAAGGGTTTTCAAAAGGCGTATCTGAACCATAGGAATCAACTGGTTATGGTCTTGAAGAATCTGTCCGCGCTTACGTTGGCCTGGGTGTTTCCGGCGAGGGTCTTGATGGAGATGAGCACCCTGCTGCTCGGGATTGTGAAGCGTGACTGGAGACGACCCGCCGCGGCGCTATGTGGCCTATGTTGGGTGATGTTTCATCCAACGGCGATACTGCGTCGACGAAGAAACGCGCAACGGGTGCGCGTGGTCAAGGACGCGGAGATCATCGGGAAAATGTACCGCGGTGTGGTCGGCATTCGATATTTCCTGAGGGGAGTACGTAAGGCATCGGACCTGCATAAGCGTGGACGACGCATATGACTTTCGCAGCCGTGACCGAGGAACGCCTGCGGGAACCGACAGCTTCCGGTATGCGGCAACAGTCTCCCGGCAGGATTTTGGTTTTGAGGAACATGGGGCGGCCCCCGTCCGTGCCGTCTTTGGAAAAACTGTAAGGCCGGCCCGGGATGGGTTCTGCCGTGGATCGCATCGCTATCAGAAACATCACTAACTGATTGTTGCCGAATTATTTAGACGATACCAACAAGAACGGAGGGTGTTCGGTGGGCGCGTTCCGCACCGTGATCGGCCTGATGTCCGGTACGTCCGCGGATGGCGTTGACGCGGCTCTTGTCGAAGTTGCGCTCGCGGATACCCATGTTCGGCTGGTCGCGTTTGACGGTCTGCCGTACCCGCCAGATTTGCGGAAGGCGATCCTTGAGGTATCAGAAGCCGAACGCGGCAATGTAGAGCAAGTCTGTAGAATGAATGTTGTTCTTGGGGAGTGGTTTGCCCGGGCAGCCTTCAAGGTGTGCCTCAAGGCCGGCGTCGAGATGAACAAGGTGGATCTCATCGGGTCCCACGGACAGACAGTACACCACTTGCCGGAGGCCAATGGCGTGTTGGGGGTGATGGTACGATCCTCGTTACAGATTGCCGACCCCTGTGTGATCGCCGAACGGACCGGTGTCACCACCGTCGCGGACTTCCGCGCGCGGGACCTGGCGGTCGGTGGACAGGGGGCGCCCCTGGTCCCGCTCGTGGATTATCTGTTGTTTCGGTCCTCGCTGGAGGGGCGGGTGTTGTTGAATATCGGCGGAATTTCCAACGTTACCGTGTTACCCGCCGGGTGTGGCCCCGACGATGTCCTGGCATTTGACACCGGTCCGGGAAACATGCTGTTGGACGCGCTTACGGGGGTTCTGACCGGGGGGCGCCTGTCGTACGACGCGGGCGGTGCGCTCGCCGCTTCGGGCGACGTGTGTGATTCGCTGCTTGCGCATTTGATGCGCCATCCCTTTCTGAAAAAGCTGCCGCCCAAGTCGACCGGACGGGAAATGTTCGGCTCTGCGCTCGTTCAGGATGTCGTGGCCCGGCGTGATCGGCTGACTGATGCGGACCTGATTGCCACAGCGACCGCCTTTACGGCACGAAGTATTGCCGATGCGATGAAACGTCTTGTCCTGCCCGTCAGCCCTATCGCGAAAATGGCGGTAAGTGGTGGTGGCGGTCGAAATCCGACCTTGATGAAAATGCTGCAAGCCGCCCTCCCGCAAATGGATATCTGTCAGACCGATGCGCTTGGCGTACCGTCGGATGCAAAAGAGGCGATCGCGTTTGCCGTGCTGGCCAATGCGACGGTGGAGGGTCGGCCCGGCAATCTGCCGTCCGCGACGGGTGCCTCTAAACCCGTCGTGCTTGGCGTGGTGGCGCCCGGTAGAAGATGTGGGATTTCGATTGATTCGGCGGATGGGATTGTGTAAGTTTGATGTCCGGCATCGACCTTCTCGGAGGTTCAGGGAGATGCGACTTGATTACCGGTGGCGGATGTGGAACAGCGCCATAAAATGCCCTGAATGCGTGAGGGTCACAGACCAGATACACACGCCGTAACAGGTCGGGGTCCGAACGTATGGGCATGCAGAATCTGCTGGTGATGGGTACTGGCGCGGTCTACGTCATCAGCGCGTGTGCGTACGCCGCGCACTTCATCCGGAAACAGACCCTCGGAGGCGCTCTTGGTTTCTGGGGCCTCATCGTGGGCTGGGTGCTGCATAGTGTGTTGCTGACCCGAATGGCCCTTGCCACGGGACAGGTTCCTCTGACCAGCCAGGTGCTGCCGTCGTTATGCGCCTGGCTGGTTGTTATTGTCTTTCTGTACCTGGAGTTGGGCACGTGTCGTGGTTCGCTGGGCGCGCTGGTTGTTCCCATTGTGGCGGTGTTGCACCTTGCGGCCGCCTCCAACCTTATGGGTGTAGAAGCGGCGCCAAGAGTGGCGCACACAGGGGGATGGTTCAAACTCCACGTGTTCGCCTACATTCTGGCCTATGCGGCGTTTGCCATATCCAGTGTCAGCGCAACGATGTACGTGATGTTGTTGGGAGAGATTCAGAAGAAACACCTGGGCTTTTTCTACGATCGCCTGCCGCCGCTGGATACACTCGACCAGACCAACAACCGCGCGGCATCGTTCGGTTTCGTTTTCTTGACGGCGGGGATCGTTGCGAGTTCCGTTTGGGCACACCAGCAGATGTACCGGTTTTGGATTTGGAGCGAACCGGCATTCTGGGTGCTGCTGGTCACGTGGGTCGTCTATGCCGGGCATCTGGCTGCCCGATGGCTGGCGGGTTGGCAGGGTAAACGGGCGGCCTTCATGTCAATTCTGGGATTTGTTCTGGTGGTATTCGCGTTCCCGGTCATGGGTTTGCTATTTCCAGGGAAACATTTACTGGCACCGTAGGTTAATGTGTGCGAGATCATATGGCCGCCCAATCGGTCGAGTATCCGATCTTTCTGGATTTGCGGAATAAAAAGTGCGTCGTCGTGGGCGGCGGTTCCGTTGCCGAGCGGAAAGTGCGCGGCCTGATCGCCGCCGGTGCGCGCGTGTGGGTGATTGCGCCCGCGGTATCGGAATCGCTGGATGGCCTGGCCGCTGCCGGTCGCATCCGACTGGAGCGTCGCGGTTTTCATGGGAGCGACGTCAAGGGTGCGGCCCTGGTTTTCGCCGCGACGGATCGGGAGGCGGTGAACGACGAGGTCGCGCATGCCTCAGAGGAGACAGGGGTTCCGGTCAATCGCTCCGACGGGACGAACCCGGGGGATTTTACCGTGCCTTCAACGCTGAGGCGCGGCGGGTTTCAGGTGGCCGTTTCGACCGGCGGGGCCAGCCCGGCGTATGCGCGGATGGTCCGGCGGCATCTCGAGGGTGTCCTCGGGTGCGAACATGGAAGCGTCGTGGACTATTTCGCCCGGCTGCGTCCAAGGGTGATGGCGCGGTTTCCGGAAAACCCCGCGCGACGGAAGGCCGCATGGGATCGGCTGGTGGACTGGGAAACCGTGGACCTGGTCCGACGGCAATGTTGGGATGAACTCGACAGGAAAGTACGGGCATGTCTATCGTAGTGGTGGGGTTGAGCCACCGAACGGCTTCGGTGGAAGTCCGGGACAGTGTGTCGGTCTCCGAACAGAAGCATGGATCCGTCCTTGAGCGATTGCACGGGCTTGAACCCGTTGTCGAGTGCAGTCTCATTTCAACGTGCAACCGTTCCGAGGCCTACCTCGTGACGGACGATCCCGAGGCCGCTCGCTCAGGGGTGATCGAGGTGTTTGGCGAAACCAGCGGTATCGACGCCGGGGAGTTGCGCAAATACACATTCATACGAAACGACATGGATGCGGCTCGACATCTGTTGTGTGTCGCGTCGGGGCTGGATTCGATGATCATGGGAGAGCCGCAGATCGCGGGACAGGTGAAGGATGCCGGGGCCCGGGCCCTGGAGGCGGGAACGAGCGGTGCGATTCTGAACCGGTTGTTCCGGGCGGCCGTTGAAGCTTCCAAGCGGGCGCGAACTGAAACAGAGATCGCCGATGGCGCCGTGTCGGTGAGTTTCGCGGCCGTCGCGCTGGCGAAGAAGATCCTGGGCGATCTACAAGGGCGGACGGCCCTTGTGATGGGCGCCGGAGAAATGAGCGAGTTGACAGCCAGGCATCTTGTGGATAACGGGGTGGGTCGACTTTTGGTGGCCAGCCGGACGTTCACCCGGGCGCGGGACCTGGCGAAACGTGTGAACGGGAACGCGTTGTCGTGGTCAGATGCGATAGACGGCTTGCACCGCGCGGATATCGTGATCAGTTCAACCAGTGCCACGGTCCCCGTTCTGAAAAAGGTCCAGGTCGCCCACGCGATGCAGCAACGCCGGAACAACGCGATGTTCCTCATCGATATTGCGGTGCCGAGAGACATCGACCCGGAGGCGGGATCGCTTTACAATGTGTTTTTATACGATATCGATGATTTGCAGGCGGTCGTTGGTGCCAACATGAAGAAAAGACGGCGTGAGGCGGACAAGGTCCGGCGTATTGTGGACGAGGGCGTGCGGGAATTTGCTTCGTGGTTGAATTCTCTGGATGTCGTGCCGGCCATTGTGGCTATGCGTCAGCGATTTCAGGAGGTCCTCGACGAAGAGCTGGAACGTGCCAGGTTGTCAGAGTTCTCGGAGGAACAACAGGAAAAGGTAGCCCGACTCTTAAGGCTCTACATGAACAAGTTGCTGCATGCTCCGCAGGTTCGGTTGCGCGAAGCGGCCGATTCGGGTGAGGCGCTGACTTATGTAGACGCGTTGATTCGCCTGTTTGACCTGGATCCGGCGCCGACACCAACGGGTGTGGTGCAATTGCCCCCGGAAGAAGCACCCGTGGAGAGGGTGCAAGCCGAATGCTGACTCATCTTGTGATCGGCAGCCGCGGGAGCCCCCTCGCCCTCCGTCAGGCAGCGTGGGCAAGAAATACACTGTTGAGCGCGTGTTCCGGTCTCAACGTTTGTATTGAGGTCATCAAAACCCGGGGGGATCATGAACTGAATGAGCCCGTTGCCCGGATTGGCGGCAAGGGCGCCTTTACGAAGGAAATTGAGAATGCGCTTCTCGACTGCCGAGTCGACCTTGCCGTGCACTCCCTGAAAGACATGCCCACCAGACTGCCGGACGGGTTGTGTCTGGAGGCCGTCAGCCGCCGCGACGATGTCAGAGACGCGCTGATAAGCCGTAACGGCTGCAAGCTGGACGATCTGCCCGAGGGTGCTGTGGTGGGAACCGGCAGTCTGAGGCGTCAGGCGCAGTTGCGCCAAATCAGATCCGACCTGAAGATTGTGGGGATTCGCGGAAACGTCGATACCCGCCTGCGAAAACTGGGGGCAGGGAACATCGACGCGCTGGTGTTGGCTGTGGCGGGTCTGAACCGGCTGGGATTAGAAGATCACGTGAGCGAAATTTTTTCCGCAGAGCGTATTTTGCCGGCTCCCGGGCAGGGCGCACTGGGCATCGAGATCAGGCATGGCGACGGCAGGGTGGCGCAGGCCGTGGGTTGTTTGCACGATCGTCCCACGTATCAGGCCGTGAGTGCCGAGCGCGCGATGCTGGATGGCCTCGAAGGAGGATGCCAGGTCCCCATCGGCGCGTGGGCGCGGCTGCACGAAGGGCATCTCGTCGCGGAAGGGATGGTGGCTGTTCCCGACGGCAGCAAGGTCATCCGCGCCATGACGACGGGAGATCCCGACGGATCCATTGAAGTCGGCAACAGGCTTTCCGAGTTGCTGATCGCTCGCGGGGCAAAGGAGATTCTGGGCGAACTCTTTTAGGCCGCATAGAAGGTGCACATGTGAAACTGCAGGGCAGCCGGTTCCCTGGCTATTTGGGGCAATCATGGCGGATGGCACGGTTTTTCTTGTTGGCGCGGGGCCGGGAGATCCCGAACTGATAACAATAAAGGCACTTCGGCGCATCCGGCAGGCAGATGTGATTCTTTACGATAGCCTGGCCAGCCGGACCTTGCTGGACGAAGCACCGCCGCATTGTGAACGGATCGACGTGGGGAAACAGCCGGGCGCGCAGGCGCGGCAGCAGGAGCGGATCAACCGTCTTATGGTCGCCAGGGCGTCGAAAGGGCTCAAGGTGGTGCGTCTGAAGGGCGGGGACCCTTTCGTTTTCGGGCGCGGTGGAGAGGAAATGGCGACTCTGCAACAGGCGGGCATCGCATTTGAAGTGATTCCCGGAATTACGAGCGCGATCGCGGCGCCGGCATACGCGGGTATCTCCGTGACCCACCGGGCGATTGCTCCGCACGTGACGTTTCTGACGGGTCACCGAGAATCTCTGGATGCCCTGCCGGAGGTAGACTGGCATGCGCTGGGCCGGCTGGGCGGGACACTGGTGGTGTTGATGGGCGTGCGAAATCGGGGGGAGGTCGCCCGGAGATTGATCCTGGCGGGCCGCCCGGTCGATACGCCAGTGGTGGTGGTGCAAGACGGTACGTTGCCACAACAGAAGACCATCCGATGCACGCTGGGTACGCTCGGGGAGGTGGAGGCGGTCAGCCCCGCCGCGATTGTGGTGGGTGAAGTGGCCAGAACGGACATTCCCTGGTTTGAAGGGCTGCCACTTTTTGGAAAACGTGTCATGATTACGCGTAGCAGGGAGCACGCCGGAGAACTGCGGGGAATGTTGATGGGCCTGGGCGCGGAGGTTCTTGTGGCGCCCACCATCGAGTTCGCGGAGCCGCCGGATTGGGAGCGGGTGGACGCCGCCATTGCGCAGATGGAGCGGTTTGACTGGGTTGTATTTGCCAGCGGCAACGCGGTAGAGCGATTTTTGGGGCGGGTGCGCGCATTGCACGGCGACCTCCGCAGGCTGTCGGATGTTCGAATTGCCGTGGTAGGCCAGGCAACCGCAGAGAGGGCGCGGCGCTATGATCTGGTCGTGGATCTGTGCCCCGGTCAGCACACCTCCGCCGGCCTCGCGGAGCAATTCGCAGGGATACACATGTCCGGGCTGCGCGTTCTGATTCCCAGGGCCCGGAAGGGGCGGCGAACAATACCCGAAGCGCTGCGGGCGATGGGGGCTGAGGTGCGGGAGATTGTCGTTTACCGAACCGTGAAACCCTCGGGTTTTTCGCAGGAGGCATTGGCGCGTCTGGAGCGAAGAGAAGTCGACATTGTTATTTTTTCAAGTCCCTCTGCCGCAAAAAACTGTGGAGATTTTTTCAAGCAATTCGGCATGGTGGACCTGCCGCGGACACTTCCCGCCGCGTGTATAGGGCCCACGACGGCCCAGACCGCTCGGAATCTGGGATTTTGCGTTGTAGCGCAGGCCACCGGACGGGAAATCGGCATTGCCGGCCTCGTCGAATCGATTCGGAACCATTTCCGCGTCGGCGCATCCGGCACGTGATCGCTTGTGCCGAAACTGCGTGGTCTCACACTGGTCGGAATAACTGCCGCGACCGTCGTCCCGCCGAAACTCCGACGAACCGTACCGGTTGTCGAAATGAAGTATGCCAGCGGCCGCCCCGGCATCGCCGACTTCCAGCGTTTTTCCGCCCCTGTGAGGTTCTTGTCCGCCGGCACGAATTATCGCAAACAGCGTGACCATTGCAAATCGCTGTTGACACCGGGTGTGGTAAATCGTAAATTTCAGATAAGAGTGTCGATTAAACTCGCTTGGGCCCCGAAAGGAGGCGGTTATGCGCAGGATTCTTGTATTGGCAGCGGTAGTTCTAACGGGTGCGGCTCATGCCGGAGAAATGACCAATGGATTGACCATTACCGGTGGCCAGAATTCTTTTGCTCAGCTCAAGTTGGAGCGGGCCAACGCTTCAGATACAGACGACAATGTCTTGGAATTGCGGGTCACGCTGGCTCAAGCCAAGAATCTAAGGGGGTACGGTTTCACGCTTCTTTACGATTCCGCAAAGTACGAGTTCATCGAAGCCAGGGAACTCGACGTCAATCTGCTTGCCGGCCGGTCTGAACAGAAAACACTCTTCCTTTCGTCCAGCCGAACACCCGGCAAACTGGATATCGGCGCCATGAAAGTCGATGGCCAGGGCGCCAGCGGTGACGGCGGTCTCGTCGAGCTGATCTTCAAGGCCACCGATACCCCGCTGGCAACGGATTTTGAGATTGCGGAAGGCGTACTGGTCGGCCTCGATGGAAACATCGATCTGCTCACTCAGATAGAAATCGGAAATTTAAAACCGCTGCCCGACCGAACGGCCCTGAGCCAGAATATGCCGAATCCCTTTAACCCCTCCACAACCATCGAATACCAGATTTCGGAGGCCGGGCAGGTCAGGCTGGCCATCTATAATCTCCTTGGACAGGAAGTTCGTGTACTCGCGGACGCGCGCGCGGAAGCAGGCCACTTTACGGCCACCTGGGACGGCAAGGACCACCTGGGGAGGCAAGTCGCCAGCGGGATCTATCTGTATCGGCTGCAGGCCGCCAGTTTCTCGGCTTCCAAGCGAATGATGTTGTTGAAATAGCATTATTGGTTGGGTGCCGCAATGTTGAGGTCGTCTCTGAGCGGGAGGCGGCCTTTCTTGTTCTGCCTCGGTCGTGACATTCGCCGGTCGGAAAAGGATCACGGACGGGATGATTCTGCCGGTAAACCTGGTTTTGCCGGATCCGAGTCGTGCCTGCGAGCCACGTCGGCCCCTTCTCTGCTTGAAGCCTCAATGCGACTGCCGTCCTGAACAATGAGCGGAGGTCCGAATGAACGGGACAAAGGTGCGGGGAATCTGCGGGTCCGTGTTGGTGGGCATCTTACCATGGCTTCCGGTTCACGGTTCCGACGTTTCACGAAGTGAGGTCGGACCGGTTCGTGCGGGCGATGTCGAAAATCGTGTAAAGGTTGAGTTGTTCGTGATGGCGCACTGTCCTTACGGGATGCGGGCGGAAGCCACGCTCGCACCCACGCTCCAGGCATTTGGCGATGGAATTGATTTCCGACTGCATTTCATAGCTCAGGAGGCAGGAAAGGGCCCCGTGCCGTCCGGTCCGGTCCACCCGCGCCAGAGCCAGCGTGAATCCTGCGATTCCGGCCAGGTGTTCGGTACCGGCAGTTTCTTGAGTCTCCACGGCGACGCTGAAGTGGAGGAGGGAATCCGGCAGGTCGTCATGATGCATTTGTATCCGGACCGCTATTATGACTATATTCTCTATAGAAATGAAGATGTGGACTCTCCGGATTGGCAGGCTTCGGCCAGGCGGGCGGGAATCGAACCCGAACGGGTGGCGGAGATGGCGTCCGGCGCCGATGGAGAGGCCCTTTTTCGTGATAATATCCTTCGGGCGAATGTCCTGGGAATCCAGGCATCGCCGACCCTGTTCGTCAACGGCGTAGAAGTGAAGGAGGGCGTCGATACACAGGGTCTGGCGCGCCGCATTTGCGGTCTGGATAGTCTGGCCGGGCCCTGCACGGCGGTACCGGTGTGTGGAACGGATCAGGACTGTCGGATGGCGGGCCGGGTGGGTGTCTGTATTGACGCCGGTAAACCTTCGGCGGTATGCAGGTTCAGCGATCCGGTTGTCTTCAAGATGACGGTTCTGAACGATGCCGGATGCGACCTGTGCGACGCGGGGTTGTTCGTCCGGTCGACTCGAGAGTTGTTCCCGGGCGTGGACGTTCAAACATTGAACGTCCATTCGCGGCAGGGAAGAAGCCTAGCGGACCGGTTTGGCGTCGACCGGTTGCCGGCGTTTGTCCTCGATTCCGATTTTGCCAAGACCGCACGATTTCAGCGATTTGCAAAGGCGGTTTATCCGATGAGTGGGAGTTTCATGCCACGGCCCGCTCTCCTGCCCGTCACGCGGCTGATGGGCCGGGAAGCCGTCCCGGGTCGGATGGACTTCTTTTTCGCGGGAGAATCGCCACTGACAACGCGAATTACAGGTGATTTGTTTTCCTGGTTGAATGCCGTCGATACCCCGGAGCGTCTGCACCTCCATCCAATGGGGCACGACCAAAGCGCTCGTTCCAGCTTGTGTGTTCGGAAGATCTATCCTGATCGATACAGAAACTATATCCTGTGCCTGTTCCAGAGTGCTTCCAAAAACCGGGCCAGGGGATCGAACGCCGCCTGTCTGACGCCGCTGAGGATGGACAACGAGCGCATCGAGCGCTGCGCCGCTGACGAGGGCGCGACGCTGGTTTCACGGTCGCGGGTTGTGGCGGAAAGAGCAGGCATCGACCGGTCAATGAATCCATCGTTGTTGCTCGACGGCCGATTCGTCGTCACGCACAGGATGCTGCCAAAGGCTCGGGAGTTGTTCTACCGGCTAAACCCGGAGCTTCTGGAACGAGATAAGGCATATTTGGAGAGTAAAAGAAAGTGATTCACATGGAGGCCATGGACCATGGATCGCTTACGCGGCGCCACGTTTCCGGTGCTATGGCTGGCGCTCTGCGCCGGGTGTAGCGCGGATTCGACAGACGGGCAACGGATGTCGGTGGATGAGGAGGCGCGATTTTTCATAATGCGCAAAAAGATGATAAGAGTACAAATCGAACGACGTGGAATCAAAGAGCGGAGCGTGCTCAACGCACTGCTGGCTGTGCCGCGACACCTGTTTGTCCCCGCGCACCTCAAAGAGCGCGCATACGACGACGGAGCGTTGCCCATTGGCGAAGACCAGACAATATCCCAGCCGTATATTGTGGCGAAGATGACCGAATTGCTGGACCTGAAAGGCGACGAAAAGGTGCTCGAGGTGGGAACCGGCTCGGGTTATCAGGCGGCCGTCCTGGGAAGGCTCGTACGTGAGGTGTATACCATTGAGATCGTGCCGTCGCTCGCTCGCCAGGCCGAGGAACGACTCGAACGGTTGGGATACGACAACATCAGGGTCCGACTCGGAGACGGATACCGGGGTTGGCAGGAACACGCGCCGTTCGATGCCGTCATCGTAACCGCGGCGCCAGATCATGTTCCACCGAAGCTTGTCGAACAGCTTCGGGAAGGCGGGCGCATGGTGATACCGGTCGGCACTGTCAATCAACATCTGACGCTACTTGTGAAAGATAGGGATGGCGTAAAGGAAGAACGGGTTATTCCCGTGCGGTTTGTACCGATGACGGGAGAGGCACAGGAACTGGAATGAGGAGGGCGTATCTTGATTACAATTTGGGGAATCGGAATTTCGCTGGTGTTCGTGCTCTGTTATCTTGGCCAGTCCATTTCTTCGGGTATGGCGGGACGACGCGCGAAACTGCTTCAATGGGCATGTTGGCTCGTGGCAAGTACCACGATGCTGTTCTGTTATCTGATAACCCGATCGTTTACCTGATGAGCTTTCGGGAGGTGAAGCGCCATCTGGACAAGCCGGAAGCCGTTTTTGAATGTGAACCCGTCGTGCGGATGCCCGGTTGCGTGGTGCTCAAATATGTGAATCCACGGCCCGGAAGGGTGGGCAATATGGTGTTTGGAAGCGGGTCCGTTACGTACGGCTACTATCGGCACGCGGCCGGTTATGTACTATGGAGAATGTACGGTCCGGACGGCCGGCTGAGGGGTCATCTCTTCCACGTCTGCAAGGATCTGGAGGTGGGCGATCAGCACGTGGATTACCAGGACCTGATGCTGGACCTCTGGTTCGATTCGAAAGGTCGGCTCACGGTTCTCGATCGGGATGAACTTGAAGCTTTCGAAGAGCGTGGGATGCTCAGCAGGAACGATAAGGAATGGATCGCCAGGCAGGAGCGCGCAATTGTCGACCGCGTGGACACGATTCTGGAGGACTTCGAGGGCATTCTTGCTCGGGTGTAGGCCCGATCAGCCGCGGCGCGAATTCTCAGTATCCGCAAAAAGGGATTGACAGGTTGTTTTCAGATATTCCCGGAAAGAATCGCCGATAGTGGTGTGCTCGAGGGCAAATGCAACCGTTGTTCTCAGGTACGAGAGCAGGTCGCCAACGGTGTACCAATCGCCTTCAATTGCGCACGCGTACACGGGACGGGATTGAATCATCAACTGAATGGCGTCGGTGAGCTGGTACTCACCGTTTTCCGCCGGGGTGATGCGATCCAGAAAATCGAAGATCTGGGGTTCGAAGATATA
This sequence comes from Candidatus Latescibacterota bacterium, assembly GCA_965237675.1. Lineage (GTDB taxonomy): Bacteria > Latescibacterota > UBA2968 > UBA2968 > JAAXHE01. The sequence continues at coordinate 4,141,746 of OZ250150.1, read as the reverse complement.
CCGGCCCAGGCTAGCCAGATTTGAGGGTGCCAGTGCCGGCTCGGGCTTTTCCACAAGGCCCTTCACGAGATTGACCCCGTTGACGGATTCAACCCGGATCACGCCGTAGCTGCCGACACGCTCAGGGGCCACCTCTTTAACCGCCAGAATCGACGCGCCGAATTTGTCGTACATGTCCACCAGTTGTCCGATGCACGGGTGTTCCGACACCACCAGGTCGTCTCCGAACAGGACCGCAAACGGCTCGTCGCCGACATGTTTTCGCGCCTTAAGAATGGCGTGGCCGGTTCCGAGGAGTTCTTTCTGTCGGAGATAGTGGATGTCGGCAAGCTGCTCGATGCGTTCGAGGGTTTGTAGCATCGCGCGGTCTTCCCGATTTTCCAGGGCGTTGTGGATTTCGACATTGCGGTCAAAGTGGTCTTCTATGGCTTGTTTGCCTCTTCCCGTGATGATCAGAATGTCTTCGATGCCGGCTTCTACGAGTTCTTCGATGATGTACTGTATGGCCGGTTTGTCTACGACAGGGAGCATCTCTTTGGGCATGGCTTTTGTGGCCGGCAACATCCGGCTGCCGTGCCCGGCCGCCGCGATCACCGCCTTGCGAATCTTCAAAGACAACCTCCGTTGCGGTACTCCAAATGAGTAAGTACTTATCATATATCGGTTTAAATAAGGAACGATGTTGCATTTTTGTCAAGTGGATTTTGTCTGTCGCGTCGCCTGGACGTGGTTTGCAAAGCGCTTGACATTGGGTTTGCAATGGGTTATTTTGAGTTGGCCGAGTCGTTTGCCTCTCAGTCCCGCCGCCATTCTTCTCGACGGGTGTTTTCCCCCGTTTCTACATATTCCCCGCCGAATTAGCTGTTGCAGCGTCAATCATCGGAACGAATCCCCGGGTTGAATCGTGGAATAATGAACCTGTCTGGACGGAATGATGTTTATTGCCTGGGTGTGCTGGCCTCGGGAGGGGGAACCAATCTACAGGCGATACTCGACCGAAGCGATTCGGGCCGGCTTCGGGCGCGTGTGGGCGTCGTAATCGGCAACAACAGCCAGTCGGGCGCGCTGGCGCACGCCCGACGCGCGGGGGTGCCCGTTTTTCATCTGAGCGGCTGGACGCACCCGAAACCCGGCGTACTCGACCGGTCTATCGCGGAAACGCTCAGGTCCCACGGCGTCGACCTCGTGGTTCTGGCCGGATATATGAAGAAACTTGGCCCCGTGACGCTCAAGGTCTATAGAGACCGTATCCTCAATATTCATCCCGCACTCCTGCCCGCATTCGGCGGCAAGGGTATGTACGGGCGCCGTATCCACGAAGCCGTCGTCCGGAGTGGCGCGGCGATTTCCGGTGCGACCGTTCATCTCGTGGATGAGGAATACGACACCGGTCCAATCATTCTGCAGCGAAGGGTCCGCGTTGCACCCGAAGATACACCCGATTCCCTCGCAAGAAAGGTACTGGCCGTGGAGCACGAGTTGTATGCCGAAGCGATTGGCTTGTTCGCGGAAGGAAAAATTCGCGTCGATGGCCGGGAGGTTCGAATTCTAAACTAGTGTTCTGTCCCGAAAACAGATTGCCGAATGGTGACACATTTCCGGGACACGACACTTGAGGAGGTCATGCGTCCATGGCGGCGGCGTTGACGGAGACCAGGCTGGATGGCGTGCCCCTGTTCGCCAGGGGTAAGGTCCGCGATGTCTACGATTTGGAAGATCGACTTTTAATTGTGGCGACGGATCGAATTTCGGCGTTTGATTGTGTCATGCCCAACGGTATTCCCGGTAAGGGCGCCATCCTGACACAGATGTCTCTCTTTTGGTTCGAGAAACTCGCTCACCTGGTCAACCATCATTTGATTACAGCGAACGTAGACGAGTATCCTTCCGAGTTGCATGCTTTTCGAGACCAGCTTGAATCGCGGTCGATGCTGGTGGTGAAGGCCGACCGGGTGGATATCGAATGTGTGGCCCGGGGGTACCTGGCCGGGTCCGGATGGAAGGATTACAAAGAGACCGGCGCCGTATGCGGGGTACAGTTGCCCGACGGGCTCGAGGAGTCCAGCCGACTGGATCGGCCGATCTTTACCCCTGCCACGAAAGCCACCACCGGTCACGACGAAAACATCTCATTCGAACAGATGTGCGAGGTGGTGGAGCCGGGCCTGGCGTCCCGGTTGCGGGATTTAACGCTGGAGATCTACGACGCCGCCCGTGCTTTTGCGGAGGGCAAGGGTATTGTAATTGCCGATACCAAGTTTGAATTCGGCCTTCGGGACGGTGAGGTGATTCTGATCGACGAGATCCTTTCGCCGGATTCCTCGCGTTTCTGGGACCAGGAGCGCTATGCAGCGGGCCGCTCGCAGGACAGTTTCGACAAGCAGTTTGTCCGCGACTATCTGGAGACCCTGGATTGGGACAAAACGCCCCCCTCGCCGGAGTTGCCGGACGAGATTGTGGAGAGGACCCTGGACAAGTATTGCGACGTTCGAGATCGATTACTTGTCTAACCCGTTAGGAACTGGTTAATTATGGCATTTTTTCTTTCCAGACTGCTTTCCAATGACATTGGTATCGATCTGGGTACGGCCAATACCCTGGTTTATGTCAAAGGAGAGAATATCGTCGTTGATGAGCCATCGGTGGTGGCACTGGATCGCAATTCACACATACCGCTGGCCATCGGTTCCCGTGCGAAGCAGATGATGGGGCGCCAGAACCCGGATATCGAAGTCATACGTCCACTCCGGAACGGAGTCATTGCCGATTTCGATGTGACCGAAGAGATGCTTCGACACTTCATTCGGAAGGTTCAAAAGAACAAGCTGCTCGTACGTCCGCGAATTGTGATATGCGTGCCTTCGGGGGTGACCGCCGTCGAAATGCGGGCCGTCAGAGAATCCGCGGAGCGGGCGGGCGCTCGTGAGGTGTATATCATCAAGGAACCCATGGCCGCCGCCATCGGGATCGGCCTGCCCGTGGAAGAGGCAGTGGGGTCCATGGTGATTGACATCGGTGGCGGTACCACCGAGATTGCAGTAATTGCCCTGTCGGGCATCGTAACCTCGAGGTCAATCAAAATTGCGGGCGACGGGATGAACCAGGCCATTGTCACGATGCTTAGACGCAAACACAACCTTCTTGTAGGAGAACGGAGCGCGGAGCAGATCAAATGTGAAATCGGTTCTGCCGGGAAACTGGATAGCGAATTCCAGCATCCTTGCCGGGGTTTGGATACGATCAACTTCATCCCTAAAACCATTATCGTCGATTCGGTGGAAATTCGGGAGGCGCTCAACGCGACGGTGAATTCCATTCTGGAGGCGGTGCGGCAGACCCTGGAGCATACACCGCCTGAACTCGCTGCCGATATTCTCGACCGTGGCATCATTATGACCGGTGGAGGGGCATTGCTGCGCGGATTGGACCACAGGCTGATGGAGGAAACAGGCTTGCCGGTGATTGTGGCAGATGACCCGCTCACCTGTGTTGTACGCGGCACCGGGCGCGTTCTCGAGAATATCGACCAATACCAGAAGTTGCTATTGTAACAGATAGGGGTTTGGACAACCGATGCAGTGGCTGTATGGTTTTATACGTGGTCACCGCGCTTATGTTGTGCTGAGCGTTGCCGTCCTCGGATCGCTGAGTCTAATGGCGCTCGGTAAATCCGATGCGGTCGCATTGGCAAGCGGTATTGCCACCGGCCTGCTGAAAGCCGGACACGGATTGTTCACGTGGCCGATGGAACTATCCGGGCTGCGCCACGAAAATCAAATCTTGCGGGAACAGAATCTGCGCATCTCACTCGAGTTGCTGGAACTCCGGGAAGCGCGGATGGAGAATCTTCGACTTCGCGAGTTACTCGATTTTCGATCGCATGCCGAAGGCACCTATCTGGTGGCTAAGGTAGTCGCCAGAGATCCCAACCGCGTGCTGAATACCGTGCTCCTGGATTTGGGTGCGGCGGACGGAGTGGCGAAACGCATGCCGGTGGTAACCGCGGACGGGCTCGTTGGACGTGTCCTGGAAGTCCACCCGCGTACTGCCGTGGTTCAGTTGTTGCTGGACCGCAATTGCAGGGTAAGTGCGATCGTGCAGCGTAATGAACGGACGTCCGGAATTGTGACGTGCGAAAACGGCAGCTTTTTTCTGAGGCACGTGTCGGTACGCAGCGAAGTGGCGGTGGGCGATCGAATTGTTTCGTCGGGCTTGGGCGGTATGTTTCCCAAGGGCCTCTTAATAGGCGCTGTAACCCAGGTGGGCGAAGAAGATCAGGCGCTTTTCAGGGACGTCCGGTTGATGCCCAGCGTCGATTTTTTCAATCTGGAGGAGGTCTTCGTACTCAAACTCGCGCCAGTCAAGGATCTGGAAGCGGGTTGATCGCATCCGGCGCGGCTCGAACACGGCACGCCGCTTTCTCCTTGCTAGGTACGGACGGCTTTCTTAATTTCCCTGAGGCGATTTGCTTCAGGTGTTTTTTTGTAATGTGTATCCAGCGGGAAACAACCCGATATCAGACCGTTCCTCGGTGCGGTGGTGCAATCGCTGAACGTTCGGCAGATGACCCGGGTGTTTAATTTTCCGTTTTTGAGCACGTCCAGAGGAAGTTGCGGGTACGAAAGGACCATCCTGCCCAGACCGATGAAGTCGACCTGCCTCGCACGTACGAGTGCTTGTGCGACGTGCGGCAGGAACTCCTGAAGGTAAGAATATGCCGTACCCACGACAATCAGGTTGGGATGCCGCTTTTTGATCCGCCGGACGACCTCGATCTGGCGCGCGACGTCCACCAGAGGGTCTTCAGGCGGTTGGTACCCATCTGAAGGGGGATAATACGCGGGGCGTTGAATGTGGGGGGTGTAATACGGGCTGCCGGCTGATAAATTGACAAGCCGGATATCCAGGCTTTCGAGTAAATCGAGAAACTGATGGGGTTCGGTGAGGTCCGGAACGACGGGGTTGGACGGGTTGGCGCCAAAGCCGAATGTATATGGCAGACAGTGGCGGAAATCTTCCGGAATGCCCGGGCCCTGTTTGCGACCCTCAGACCGTTCCGGATCCGGCCGGAACGGAACAAAGTCGAAGGCGCTCAGCCGTACGCCGATATGGAGACGCGGAGCAACGGATCGGATGCCCTGCACAATTTCGCGAAGGAAGCGCGTCCGGTTCTCAAACGTACCGCCAAAAGGACCGTTGCGGTTGACGGCGCTCAGGAATTCGTGGCCCAGATACCCGTGGCAATGTTTGATGTCAACAAAATGGTAACCCGAATCGGAAGCGATTCGGGCTGCCCTCACGTAGTCGTCGATAATGGAACGTATCTCGCCATCTGACATCACGGGGTGATTCGGGTCCACGCCGAATTTCCGGTCGAGGATGGGATGATGATAGAGAATCCGCGGTTCCATCTTGCGCTTGTGGTTGGGCCGGCAGAACCGCCCTGAGTGGGTCAGTTGCAGCCCAACCAAAAGGTCGTCCGTGTCGCCAACGTGCCGCTGGTGGGATGTCCGAAGCGTGTCCAGCAGCTCGCTGATGCCGCTTCGGGTATGGTCCGCGGCATATAACTGATTGGGGTTTGCACGTCCTTCGGGCCGAACGGCGATCGCTTCGCCTCCCCAGATGAGTTTTGCGCCGCTGAGACCGAAACGACGCCAGCGGCGGAAGGTGTTTTCCGATGGTCTGCCGTCGGAAAGGCCGTCCCAACCTTCCATTGGATGGATCGCAAAACGGTTGCCGATGGGAGCCGGGGTGAACGGAAATGGCTGAGCGAGTGGAGATTCGGACGCGGTGAGGATGTCCTGGTCGCAGGGCAACTCCAGACCGAGGGCCTGGAGGCGTTTCTGAAACGCGTCGACGGTCTTGAGGTGCCCGATACGGACGATGTCTCCCATTGGCATCAATTCATCCCCGATTCGGTCGAACGAGGGCGTCGTTCTATCGAAAGAGATCTCATCCGTCCACGCTCCAGTGTCTTTCCGCTTGAAGACCGATAAGAAATTCGTCAATTGCGGTTCGGGCGATGATACAAGGTGCTCAAGGAAACGGTCAGCCACGGTATCCGAACATCGTCGTGGCCGGAATGACCGGTTTCATTTCCCACGCGCAACGACGTCCCCAAATATAGGGAATCGACGTGAGCGACGCAATTCTCCATTCCGACCTGGAAACGGATATGACATTGGCGCACGGCACCAGAGTCTGGTGTTCCGGCGGTGATTTCGAGGAATGTACGGGCAGGGGTGTTTCTGTTCGGGAGAACACCGTGTGCCTCCGGCGCGGGGTTACGGTCGCGGATGAAATGGGCAATTGCAATCTGAACGATCGGGAGCCCGTGCTCGGGTTGCGGCAAGCCAGGAAGATATTCTCAATCCCGGCATTGGGTGCATCTCGGGCGTTGCTGTGCCCATATCTCCTGTGTGACAGAACGGACGGCGAGTTGGAGATCGAGGTGAACAGTCGTTCGTTCAGGGTCGGCTGGCCCGGGGAGCGGACCTATTGGGAGGACCGATGGCGGCCGCTGGAGATACCCGTTGATTGGCTAAGACCCGGTGAGAACGAGGTGATTTTCAGAGCCGTAGACGCTGCGGCGTGGACGTTGTTGATTGAAGAGAGTGTGCAGCCGGGCCGAAGCGCTGTCAGCGAAGACGGCGGGCAGACCTGGCGTTCGGAAGATATGGGCGCAAACGACCGTGCCAGCGGGGAATATATGGTGCGGCTATGGCTGGATCAATATGCGGATGCCGGCGAGGTCTGTTCCGATCCCGTGGATTTGCTTGGACTTGTGACGGAAGGTGGGATTGCCGCCACGGGCAGCGTGGCCCATATCCAGCTATCGGCCGACGCGCGGATGCCGGCGGGCTGCACCTCGGCCCTCGAGTGGCGGGGCGGGCCGTGTCCGGCGTACAATCCGAAAACCTGGACGGCGTGGGCGCCGGTATCCGATTCGATAGAGCCGGCCGGGCCCGTCCGATTTCTCCAATGGCGCATCGTCATGCAGACGAGGAAGCCATCGGCGACGCCGGTGCTGGAACGGGTATCGCTTTCTGCAACGGCCCGGGCAACATCGCCGGTGGCGAGGATTGTGGATTCCGACAACCCGGCGCTGGTTCGGAGTTCCTACCGGTTTTCCCATCTGCCCGCAGATTCGGAACGTGGGCGGATTTTGCGGGAGCGCTGGAAACTGGACGATGTGATCCGCCCGGCCAGGTCTGAGTTCGAGGCGTTCCTGCATTTGCGGCAGTGGGTGCGGGAGCAATGGGAAAACGGCTGGAATATGGGTGAGATTGATTTCTGCCCTCCCTGGGACGCCATGATGATTCTCAGTCTCGCGAGCCGCAAGCTGAGCCTCGGAATGTGTACGCACTACGCCACCGTGATGTCGCATTGCAGCGCCGCACTGGGATTTACAGCGCGTACTCAAATTATGCGTTCACATTGCATCAACGAAGTCTGGTCGAGCCAGCACGGCAAATGGGTGGCAATGGATGTCGGCGGAGATCCCAACGACGAGTCCAAATTTACGTACCATTTTGAGCGCAATGGAGTGCCGCTGAATGCACTGGAGGCTCACCGGGCGTGGATGGAACAGGATTACGAGGACGTTAGGATCGTGCCCGAGCCGCCCGCGGCGGTTTCTGAGCAATTCCAGGTAGCCCGACGCTTGAAACTGTTCGAACGCTTTATGATTTCCCTTCGGAACGACGAATTGGAGACCATGGGCCCGGGAGAGCCGGAGCACGGCAAGATTTCCTATCATTTCAACCGGTACCTATTCTGGCAGGACGCAGACACGCCCGGGTTGCCGTGGTTCTCCGAGCATACGGAGCGCCCGGGAGACCTGTACTGGACACCGAACCGGGCGGCGATTCATCTGCAGCAGGGCGTTGATCCGAACGAGCTTCACGTCCTGCTGGATACGGAAACCGCGAATCTAAAGGGGTTTGAAACAAGGATCGACGACGGCGAGTGGCAGGAGAGTTCGTCGGCCTTCACCTGGCGGTTCAATCCGGCGGGGAGCCGGCTGTCTGTCCGGCCGGTGAACGCATTTGGACGACAGGGGGCGGAGAGTTCGGTGGTCGTCAGCGGCGGCGACGCTAGGGGTTGACCGCCCGCAGATGGACGGAGGGTGTATGGACTGGAACGCAATAGAGAATTACGGTACAACGATGGTGCGCCCGGCCGATTTTGACGCGTTCTGGGACGACGTGCTTGCCACGGCGGATCGGATTCCACTGAACGCGTCCGTGGTGCGCAGCCGGCTCAGGTCGACGCCCGAGGTGGATGTTTTTGAGGTTCTCTTTGACAGTATCGACGGCGTCAGAATTTCGGGATGGTACTGCCTCCCTGCGACGCCCACGGGGAGGCTGCCAGCGATTTTGCAGGTGCCGGGATATATCGGGGAGCCTCAATTGCCAAAACAGACGGCCAGAACGGGTTATGCTGTCTTCAGTGTCGCTCCACGGGGAAAACTCAGAAGCAACGGGCAGTTCAACCCGGGGTATCCAGGTCTGTTGACCCACAATATCGTGGATCGGAATACCTATTCCTATCGCGGGTTTTATATCGATGCCGTTCGCGCCTTCGATTTTTTAGCGAGCCGTGAGGAAGTGGATTCGGATCGGATTGGCGTAAACGGCAGCAGCCAGGGAGGTGGCTTGACGATTGTGGTTTCGGCGCTGAGAGATCCCAGGGCGGGGGCCGCTGGCGCTCCCTATCTGTGCGGGTTTATGGACGCGATTCATCTGGCACACAGCTACCCTTACCAGGAGATACGGGACTATCTGAGGCTCTACCCCGAACGGGAGCCCTCGGTGCGGGATACGTTGGCCTATTTCGACGGGATTCACTTCGGACCGCGGATATCGTGTCCGATTATCGTCAATGTGGGACTACAGGACAATATCTGCCCGCCCGAAACCGGATACGCGGCATTTCGAGCAATCGCGTCTAATGACAAGCGGATGTATGCGTACGACGGCCACGCCCACGATGCGGGCAGCGTGGAGCACAGCAACGTAATTGGACTGTTTTTCGAGAAACATCTGAAGAATCACCCTTGAGGTCGAATCGTGGAGGCCAGCCTGCACCGGCCCTCCGGACGCCAGGAGAATTCGTAAATGCCGGATCAATTTCGGCCGACAACGGCCAAACCCGATGATTTTGATGCGTACTGGAATCGCACGATGGAAATTCTGGACGCCACGCCGATTGCGCCCGAAGAGGAATTGATGCCGATTCGATCTACCGAGTTTTCAACGACCTACGGCGTGCGTTTCACGAGTATCGGTCCGTATCGGTTGTTCGGCTATCTGAGCATTCCCCATGGGGAGGGCCCGTTTCCGACGCTTGTGTATCTTACGCGTCTGCAGAGCGTCGTGGAACCGCTTCCGCAGGGTGACGCAAGTGAGAAGCGACGACGGTTCCTGGTGTTCGCAATGGCCGCGAGAGGACAACGCAACGCGGACGAACCCTACGCGGCGTCGTTTCCAGGTCTGTTTGTGGATACTATCGACGACCCCGAGGCATACGTTATGCGCGGCATCGTGGCCGATTGTTGTCGGGCGGTGGACTATGTGCTGACCCGGCCGGAAGCGGACCGCGGCCGAATCGCGGGGATCGGCCAGAACGAGATGCCGTTGCTGGCGGCGGCGCTTCGCGGGGGAATGACACATCTTGTTGCGTCGCCGTCTTTCTTTTATGGGACGATGGATCGGGCACCGGGCACCGAAGGGTATCCGCTGGAGGAAGTAAACGAGTATTTGAGGCAAAATCCGGATCGCCACGATGCAGTAGCCCGTACGGTGTCCTATTTCGACCCCTGGTTTTTTGCGCCCCGGATTACGGTGCCGACTCTCCTGTGGGGAAGCGAACAAATGCTTGGGGCGGTGGCCGATGCTGTACCCGGTCAGGTGGAGGTTCGCGCCTCGGAACATTCCCGTTACAAGGATGGCGTCTACCAGGAGGAATGGATTGCGCGGCAGTTCGGACTGAAGGATGTTATTCTGCCCGTGCACTGGCGTTAGTGCGGTGAGTCGCAACGGAGAAGAAAGAACTGTACTGAGGCGGAAGTGATCGGTATCGGTCGTGGTCGTCGGAACAACTGTTCAGATTTGAGGCGTTTTAAAATGGATATCGGTAAGATCAGGGCGGATTTTCCGGCGCTGGGAAATTACGTGTGGTTCCAGAACGGGGGCGTGAGCATTACACCGACGCCCGTGGCCGAGACACATATCAGGTTGATGCGGGAATTGCTCCAACGCGGACCGATGCACATTGCGTATCCGGATGTCGAATATCCCCGTCGAGAACGGACCAAGCAACGCCTGGGGGAATTTTTCGGCGTGGCGGCCGGCGATCTGGCGTTGATGCGCGGGGTGAGCGAAGCGTTCCAGACCGTCATTCGCGGCCTCGATTGGAAAGCCGGAGACCGCATTTTGATTTCGGATGAGGAGGAAGTGGCGCTGCTGGTGCCCTGTCTCCATTTGCGTGATCTGTTCGGCGTTGTCGTGGACAAGGTACCGCTGGTCGACGACGTGGATGGACAGGTAGAGGCGGTCACCGGCCGCGTCACCGAGCGCACCCGGCTTATCGCGCTGAGCCACGTGATTTCGGACTCGGGGTATCGTCTGCCCGCCGAAAGGATCTGTTCGGCTGCAAGGGAGCGTGGGGTTATCACATTTCTGGATATGGCGCATTCCGCCGGATTGTACCCGATAAATCTGAACGAAGTGGGATGCGATTTTGCGGGAATTCTCTCCTACAAGTGGATGTATTCACCCTATGCCGCCGGTGCATTGTTCGCCCGAAAGGACCGCCGGGACGAGATCCGCGTTACCTACGCCGGCGGGCGGGCGCAGGCGTGGGTGGACTTCAGGGAAGATCGTTTCGAGCTCAAGGAAAATACAGAGAGGTTTGAATTCGGACCCTGGTCCTGGCCGTTGGTTCACGCCTGGGCGACGGCGGTGAAATACCTGGCGAATATCGGACTGGAGGCGATCTGGGCGCGCACGGCGGCGCTGACGACCCGGTTGAAGCAGGGGTTGAACGAGATTCCGGGCGTGACGTTGTTCACACCCATGTCCCCGGAACGGTCCGGCGCCGTGGTCGGCTTCGACCTGCGGGGTTGGCAACCAACTGACGTGAGGGATGCGCTCAGGGGGCGCTGGCGCATTGTCGTCAAGGCGTTCAATACGACGCGACATGGTCTGCGTGCGAGCGTGCCCTTTTTCCTCCTTGAGGATGAGATCGACCTGCTGCTCGATGCATTGGCCACATTGGCTTCTGAGAGCCCGGCGCGTTTGCCGGAAGGCGGGTGAGGATGTTCAGACGGTTTCCGTGTGGACGTAGGCATACGTGCCGTTCAATCCCCCGACGGATCGGTGCAGTTCCACGGGGATTCATCTTTTAACGTAATGCGGTCAACTCCTTTTCGGGTCCCGGAAGCGGGGCGATTTCACGGTGTGCGGTCAGGGAGCGCCCGTGTCGTGTGTATTGCCTGATTGGAGGTTTGGAAATGGTGGAGGGTACTGTCAGGATGCTGGTCCCCGGAGATGATCCGCTGATGATTGCCGGATCTCCGCATCTGGATCGTCTGGCGCCGTACGGACCGGTGGTTTTGTGCGATTCAAGGCCGGAATCGACGGAGGAGAAGGTTGAGCGGGCGAAGGGTGCCGGGGTGATCATCAACACGCGAGGTGTGGTGACGTGGGGTCGCAGGGAATTCGAACAGTTGCCCGATTTGCAGATGATTACGAGTTGTTCGATAGGTACCGATATGTTCGACCTGGAAGCCGCCAGAGAGCACGGGATTGTCATTTGCAATCAGCCGGGACGAACGGCGCCCGTGGTGGCCGAACATATGTTCGGACTGATGTTTGCCGCATCGAAACGGGCGGCATTCTTCACGGCGCGGATGAAAGCGGGCCTGTGGCCCAGGATGGATGGATTGTTCCTGCAGGGTAAAGTGTTGGGCATTGTGGGCGTAGGGAATATCGGGGCGGAAATGGCCAGACTGGGACGGGCAATCGGGATGGAGGTGATTGCGTGGACCTACCATCCATCGCCGGAACGGGCCGGCAAACTTGGGGTACGCTTTGTGACATTGGACGATTTGCTGAACGAGGCGGATGTCGTCAGCATGCACGTGGCGCTTACCGACGATAGCCGCGGAATGATCGGACGGCGGGAATTCGGACTGATGAAAGCGGGCGCGATTCTTGTGAACGGAGCGCGTGGCCCGGTGGTGGACACGGACGCGCTGGTGGACGCGCTCCGGTCCGGGCGTCTGGGTGGCGCGGCGATTGACGTGTATGACGAAGAACCCGTGCCTCCGTCGCATCCGCTGTTGTCTTGCGAACAGGTCGTGTTGACGCCTCATTGCGCCGACATGACCCCGGAGGGGGTCGATCTTCTGAATGGCGGCGCGGTGGATAATGTCATTGCGTTTATGGAGGGTCGCCCGCGGAACCGGGTGGCATAGGATGGACCGATCATCTTTTGGCAGGGAGGTCTGGTATGGATGCATACGAGCCGCTGGATCTGTCACCGATATGCAACGCGGGGCCGGAGATGCTTGGCGAAGCGCCCGGTGTGTCGGCAGGCGTTCAAACCTACCAGGGACTGCCGTTTCTGATCGGGCGCCCGGACGCACCGGCGGAACCTTGCCTTGTGGCCTTCAGCGCGGGGAAGTCGCCCGGAACTGTGTCCATTCCTGTGGGAAAGACGGCGCAGCGGGTGATCGTGGCGCACCGGTTGCTCGATTCCCGGATTGCAGAGAACGGACCGGTCGGTGAGCACGTCGCGGAATATCGCTTCCGTCTCGCTGGCGGCACCGTTGTTTCGGCGCCGATCCGGGATCGGTTCGAGATTGCCACGGTTCCGGCGCCTGGCGGGCTCCCGTTCGTAGCGGTTCAGGATCGGACCGACGGAATGCTCGCGCGCCATGAAGGACGCTGGGGCGACGCCGGACGACGGCAGACCGAGGCGGTGCAGGGTCGCTCCCGGAGCTTTACGCTCTGGGTCTGGAAGAATCCGCACCCGAACCGGGCAATTGAATCCCTGGAGGTCATTCCGGCGGGTTTCCGGTTCGTAATCGGTGGGATTACCCTCGGGCACGCGGACGAGCATCCGTTTTCTCGAGAGGCGCCGCGCGAGGTGTTGATTACGCTGCCGCGGGGGGAGGATGCTGAAAAGCCCTTCGACCTTGATGTGAATGTGGATCGGGGCATCGCCACGTACCCCTATCCGTTGCCCGCACAGGCTTCGGATGAATTCCTGAAGGATGCGCGGAAGGGTTGGGGAGAGCCACAGAACCCGGCAAGCAGTCCGGCCTATGTAGAGGTGGCAGCCGTGCCTTCGGCAACCGTAACCGTGATGCAGGGGAGCGAGAAACTCGGGGACGTAAACTGGGGGGAACTGGTGGAAAAGGGCAGCGTCGACACACCGGCATTGAAGGTCGAGGTCGTGAACCGCGGCCGAAACTGGGTACATACGCGGGTGGTGGACGACGAGACGGGCAGACCGGTGCCGTGCCGCGTGCATTTCCGTTCGCCTGAGGGCATTCCGTACGCGCCGCACGGGCACCACCCACACGTCAATTCCAACTTGGATACATGGCATATCGACGTGGGCGGCGACGTGAGGCTGGGCCAGATTACGTATGCGTATACGGATGGCACCTGTCAGGGATGGCTGCCCAGAGGCAAGATGATCGCCGACGTGGCCCGGGGGTTCGAATATGAACCGCTCCGCACCGCGGTGGAGATCAGACCCGGGCAGCGGGAACTGGAACTGAGGCTGAAACGATGGTGCAGCATGAATGAAGATCGATGGTTCAGTGGGGATTCGCATGTTCATTTTCTCTCCACACAGGGAAGCCACACCGAGGCGCAGGGAGAGGATCTCAATGTTGTCAATCTATTGCCGTCGCAGTGGGGCAACCTCTTTACCAGCACCGAGGAGTTTACAGGCAGAGCGAGTGTGTCTCCGGACGGGAGCAGCATTGTCTATGTCGGATCGGAAAACCGGCAGCACTTCCTCGGGCATCTCATTCTGCTCGGTCTGAAAGAAACCGTGATGCCCTGGTGTTCCGACGGCCCCGGGGAAGCAGAGATGGGCGGCACGCTGGAGGTCACGATGTCGGATTGGGCGGACCGGTGTCATGCGCAGGGCGGGAGCGTGATTATTCCCCATCTTCCCAATCCCAACGGCGAGCCGGCCACGTTGATTGCCACCGGACGGGCGGATGCCGTGGAGATGCTCAGGCATGCGACGTACAATCACAACGAATATTATCGGTATCTCAACTGCGGGTACAGGCTGCCGCTTGTCGGCGGCACCGACAAGATGAGCAGCGATGTGCCTGTGGGCATTTACAGGACGTACGTGAGGATTCCCGAGGATGAGCCGTTCAACTACGAAACCTGGTGCAGAAACATGGCCGCCGGGCGAACCTTTCACAGCGGGGGGCCGATCATTCGGTTCACCGTGGAGGGCCACGATATCGGTGACACGGTCAGTCTTCCGGGTAACGGGGGTGCCGTCGACGTGGTCGCGGAGGCGGAATGCGTGCTTCCGATCCATACGCTTCAGGTGGTGCAGGACGGACGTGTGGTTGCTTCTACGGAAGAGTCGGGGGGTGCGCGAAAGCTGAGTCTGAAGGCGACACTCGACGTGCGGTCTCACTCATGGCTGGCCGCCCGATGCGGAGGCCCGGGTTATTCCCGGTCGGTGCCCCACCTCGACGGTTGGGGGCGCGGGGTGATGGCACATACGTCGCCGGTCTATATCGCCTGTGGGGGAGAGTGGTGGATGTTCAATTCTGAAACGGCACGGTATATGTTGACGCTGGTGGACGGCTGCCTGACGTACATGAAACAGAACAGCCGCCAGCACCGGCCGGGAGAGGTCACCCATCACCACGGGGAGGAGGATCATATGGCGTATCTGGAACGACCCTTTGTGGAGGCGAGGGAGGCGATCCACCGTCGGCTGCACCGACGCGGGGTTCCGCACTAGGAGCCGCCGGATTGTCCTGCTATTTTGCCTGCAGATATCCTTCCGCTGCAAGCAATTCGGCCATCAGAATGGCGCCGCCCGCGGCTCCTCGAACGGTGTTGTGGCTCAGGGCGATGAATCTGTAGTCGAACAGGTTGTCATCTCGCAACCGCCCCAGCGTCACTCCCATGCCATTCCCCGCGTCCCGGTCCAGCCGTGTCTGCGGACGGTCTTCTTCGTCGAAATACGTCAAAAGCGGTCTGGGTGAAGACGGCAGGTTGGCCGCTTTCGGGTTCCCCTGAAAATTCCGCCAGGATTCGATTACCTGCTCCCGGGAAGGTTTCCTGTCAAACGAGACCGACGTGGCGGCCATATGTCCGTCGCTGACGGGCACGCGAACGCACTGCGCGGAGATGATCGGCCCGCTGGCGTTACGGATTTCGCCGTTGTGAATTTCGCCCCAGATTTTCAGGGGTTCCATGGCGCTTTTTTCTTCTTCCCCTCCTATGAACGGGATGATATTATCCTCCATTTCAGGCCATGACTTAAAGGTCTTTCCCGCGCCGGAAATGGCCTGGTAGGTGCATACGGATGCTCTCCTCGGGCCGAATTCAGCCAATGCCTCAAAGGCGGGGACATAGGGCTGTATCGAGCAGTTCGGCTTTACGGCGACAAAACCGGATCGCGTGCCCAGACGTCTGCGCTGCGCCTCGATGATGTCCACGTGCCCCGCGTTGATCTCGGGCATGAGCATGGGTACGTCCGGTGTCCACCGATGGGCGGAGTTGTTGGAGGCCACGGGCGTTTCCCGTTGGGCATAGGCATTCTCGAGGTTGCGGATGTCCTCTTTTTCCATATCGAGCGCCGCACAGACAAAATCGACTTCATCGGCAATGCCTTCGACCTCGTTGACGTTTCTGACGAACAGATCCGCGATGGCCGGAGGAATATCCGAGGTCAGAGTCCAGCGGTCTGCGACCGCTTCACGATACGTCTTGCCCGCGGACCGCGGGCTGGCCGCCACGGCGACGACCTCGAACCACGGGTGGTCTTCCAGCAGTGAAACGAAACGCTGACCGACCATGCCGGTTGCACCCAGAACACCTGCTTTGAGTCTCTTCATATGCCGTACCTTCTGAGAGAGAGTGGCATCAGCCCGCCGCAGTTTCGACGATCGCCGTCGAACGGAGATCCGCGGCTAACTGCCCTACGTGAACCGGCGCAAAAAAAACCGGCATGTCCAGGGGTAGAGACATCGCCGGCTACAACCGAAACGCAGCATGGCCACATCACAAGAGAGCGCTCCACGGGACAACCGATTCCCATGACAGTCCGCTGGATCTTATCCGGCGGCCCAGCCCGTCGATCCCGGCGGCGGGAGTTTCGGGCTTCGGCAGGTTTACCCTTTCGTCCGGCAGCTGTGGGTCCGCCGTCCACTGCCGGTTACTGATGCAAACCCGCGCCTCTACCCTTGCAGCGGAAGAAAGATATCCAAACGCGGTTTTTTGTCAAGAAAAAGCGTCGAAACGTCTCAGAAACCCGGGTACGGGTCGCTAGACGCTGCGGCCGATGCCAGTTGACTCAGGCTATGCGGACCCTCGTATTGATTGCTGACTCGTCAGCCGGACGCCACTTTATATTTCGCATATAACCCTTTGTATCCGAATAAGTTGGACTTTGAATCATGGGAAAATACAGCGTCAGAGGTTTAACAGCCGGACGATGTTTCCGGCGAAGATGGCTGACTGATCAGCCTCGGCGATGCCGGAGGCCTTGATCTTGTCGAGATCGGTGCGGATATAGGATGCCAGGTCGGGTGTAGGGTAGGGACCGTCGGTGCCCCAGATGATACGTTCCGGCCCCAGGCGTTCCACGGCTTCGCGGATTTTCCAGATAAGAATGACGCCGCTGATGTCCATATAGACGTTCTTGTACTCTTCCGCGATGCGGACAAACCGATCGATGAGCGGCTGGTCGGTGCACAGGTAACGGCCCATGTGCGCGACAATGATCGAGGTCTCGGGGAAGGTGCGCGCCATGCGTTCGAGGTCGTCGCCGCGGCCGATGAAATCGATGAGGCAGGGTACGCCGAGTTTGCCGGCCAGTGCGAGGATGGGGTCGGACACGTATTCCGCGAGGGTGCATTCGCCGGCGTGAATCTTGATACCCTTGAAGGCCAGGCCGGTTACGGCTTCTTCGATGCATCCGACTATGGACCGTTCGGTGTTGGGCAGCGCGTATGCGTAAGGAATAAGGCGGTCGGGATACAGTTCGTGAGCGGTTCGAGCCCGTAAAACGGCGTCAAACGTGGTGGTGCAGATGGCGAAGACGACCGATTTGTCCACGCCCGCGCCATCCATGGATTCAACGATCTGCTGGGCGGTGTATTCGGTACGTGCGGCGTTGCCGTGTCTGAGGTGAACGTGGCTGTCGATTATCATTGGCGTCGCTCCTCAAAAAACGGGGCGTCGGCGGCTTCTTTGCCGACCGACTCGACCCGTCGATTCGGGATAGAAGTATGACCCCCGGCGCATCGGCTCCGTGCGGCAGTCCAGAGGATGCCGGTTTACGCCAGGACGCGATTCAACTGTTGTCTGAGAGTAAGGAGAAAGCGCCTGGCCGTCAATCGGTTTCCATGCTTGCAGACGTGTTTCCCTGGAGACGCGCGCTTTACACCACCTTCGAATGTGGAAAAACCCATTTCAGGATTCGCCGGACGTGGTTCTCTGGGAGTTGACGAGGGTCGGCGCAGGCCGTCCGGATCCCGCGTTTCTTTCCGAATCGGGGCTTTCAGGGCGGTCACCGACCATTTCAAACAGATGTCACAAGATTGGAGCGGGTAGCTTATGACGGACGTGTTTCAACCACTGGATTTGAAAGCCTGTTTGAATTCCGGAACGGAGAATATAGAGACCGCGGATGGTTACCTCTGGCCCGCGTCGACGGAGAGGCCAGGTTTCAATGGCTTACACCGCCTTCCGGGCGGAGACTGCCGATTCTGGGGCGTTCCGTTCGCGCTTGCGGACCGCGAGAAAAGTCTCGGCGGACCGGCGTTTATCGTGGTTTCAGGGCGGCCGGATGAGCGGATTGCAGGGTCCGTTTCCATTGCCGTTGGCCGGAAGGCGCGCCGGGTGTTGTTCGCTCACGTCTGTACGCCTGTGAACGGCGTTGGTCCGAGTCTTGAAGGGACCGGCGAGGCCGTCGGCAGATACCGGATCGGCTACGACTCGGGGCATGGTGTCGAGCAGGAACTGAGGCGGCGGTTCGAGATTCACGACCTTTTCGTGCCGTGGGGCCACCATCCCTTTCTCTGCCGGAATTGCCGCGAGTTTCTCCCCGTGACCCTGGAGGACCGGTCATTGCCTTACGGCCCGGCGCAAGTGGGCGTCAGGTCTGAAAGCAGCGATCTGGCGGGTTGGTGGCTGTACGACTGGGTCAATCCGCATCCGGAGAAGACCATTCGGACGATCGAGGTGGTGGCGTCCGGTGAAGCCGCGATGGCTCTGGGCGGAATCACACTCTGCCATGAGGGAAACGACCCGTTCGTGTGGCATCCGCGCAGTGAGGTCGCCGTTTCGACCGAAAGCGAGGACGAGATCGCGGTCAACATGGATCGAGGGGTGATCGCGCGACAGGACCGCCTTTATGCGCCCGAAAAAGACTATCTGGAGACGGATGAGGCGGGGTGGGGTAGCGGCGGACAGGCGTTTCGGGAGGGGCGTTATCTGGAAATCCATGGGTCGCGGGAAGGACGGCTGAACATCCGGAGCGGGGAATCTGACGCGGTTTTCACGTGGGGGGAGGTCCTGGAGAAGAAATCCGTGCAGCGCGGCGCCACTCGCGTCGCCCTGGTGGCCCCCGCCGGCAAGCAGTGGGTGCATGTAAGCGTGAACGACGTGACGGCCGGCCGGCCGGTGGGATGCCGGATACATTTCCGATCTCCTCACGGCGCTTATTTCGCGCCACATGGCCACCAGGCGGACGTGAATACCGCCTGGTTCGAGGATATGGGGGGCGACTGCAAGGTGCATGGCACGCCGTACGCGTACATCGACGGTACCTGCCAGGTCGAACTTCCCGTGGGACCGGTTTACGTGGAGGTGGCGCGTGGATTCGAGTATGTTCCTGTGCGGAAGCTTGTGGAGGTCAAACCGGGTCAGCGGGATCTTTCACTGGAAATTGAACGGGCATTCGATATGAAAGACCGGGGTTTCTATTCCGGCGACACCCACGTGCATTTTCTGTCCTCACAATCCGCCCATCTCGAGGCGGCCGGTGAAGACCTGAACGTGGTGAACCTTCTCGCCAGCCAGTGGGGCCGCCTGTTTACCAGTTGGGAGGAGTTTACGGGAGGTCTGGCGCCAACGAGCAGCGAGTACCACAAGATCTGGGTGAGCCAGGAAAACCGGCAGCATGTGCTGGGGCACATCAGCCTGTTGGGTCTGAAGGAAATGGTGGCGCCGATGTGTACCGGAGGCCCTCAGGAGGATTGGATCGGTGGGGAGATTCAGAGCCTGATGGCAGATTGGGCGGAAGCCTGCCGGACGCAAGGCGGACTGGTGATCATGCCCCACATGCCCACGCCCGATTTCGAGAATGCCGCCAATATTGTGCTGGGCCAGGCCGATGCCGCGGAAATGTGCTGGATATGGCTGGGCGAACGGATCGGCGCCGGAGAACGCGGGTATTACCGCTGGCTGAACACGGGTCAGAAGCTCCCGATCGTGGGCGGTACGGATAAGATGTCCAACGGTCGAATACTGGGCGGTTCCCGCACGTACGCGAAGCTGGACCCTGCCGAGGGGTTTACTTTCGAGAACTGGTGTAAAGCGGTCAAGCGCGGGACGACATTCGCCAGTACCGGCGCGATGATCGATCTCAGGATCGAGGGTACGCCGATGGGCGGGGAGATCGCTTTGCCGGGTAATGGGGGAACCGTGGAAGTGGTCGCCAAAGCGGAGAGCGTGTGGCCGCTGACCGCGGTGGAACTGATCATAAACGGGAAGCGCGTCACCAGGCAGGATGCGGACGGCGACCGTCGGACGGTGACTGTAGAGTACGACTTGAAGGTCGAAAGATCATGCTGGGTGGCGGCCCGGTGCTGGGGTGAGTACGCAACGGACGCCGGCCCGGTAATGGCCCATTCATCGCCGGTCTACATCGATGTGGGAAATCGATGCGCGTTCGAACCCACGGAAGGCGAATATCTATTGACCCATATGGAGGGCGGAATCGCCTGGGCGGAGAAAATCGGCGTATTCCGCGACGAGAAAACGCGCGCGCGGCTGATCGCGCTGTTTCACCAGGCTCAGGAGGAGTTGAGGCGGAGGGTGCGGTAGGCTCGCGCCGCTTTCCTGTTAAGAGCAGACGGGGGGATCCATGGAATTCAAGCTGGGATACAGTACGCTGAGATGGCAGGAACCGGACCTGGAACCGGCGCTCGAAGAATTGAAAAAGGCCGGATGGGACGGCTGGGAGGGACGGATGTCTACGGACTGGCTGGGACCGCCGTCGCGGTTGCGGCGGGTATGCGAAAACGCTGGTTTGCCGATGGCGGTGTATACTGCCAGTGGATCACCGGACGTGCGGGATTGGGCGCACGTGGAGCGAAACCGCCGCCGGATGGAATATGCGGCGGAAATCGGGGCCGACTGCTTTATGTTCATGAGCGGCGGCAAACCGGCAGACCGGTCGGTGAACGAAGGCGACCTCACGGCCGCGGCTGAGGGCGCGGAAGCGTGGGCCGAGTATGCGGCGCCGCTGGGTCTGGAAATCAGCTACCACATCCACACCAATACGCTGGTGGATTCCGTGTCGGAATGGAAATTCTACTCGGAGCAGCTTCGGAAAGCGAAGCTGTGCATCGACGTGTCCCATGCCAGGCTGTGGGGATACGATCCCGCCGATTCGATACGAGACTTCCGGTGCCAGTTGAATTATATGCACCTCCAGGACTATACCACCACGTCGCGGGATGAAAGCGGGCGGTACGATCCGATCTGGTGCGACGTGGGGGAGGGCGCGGATGTGGATTTCGTGGCGGTTCGAAAGGTTCTGGAGGAGATCGGTTTCTCCCGATGGGTAACGAGTTGTCCAGGAAACCCGATACCCGGCGCCGAGGATCCGATCAGTGAGGCCAGGCGAAGCCGAAAGACGTATGCGTTTTTACGACGGATCGGATATTGAACCGGGTGTGAAGGCCAGGAACCGACGACGGCCCCGCAGCCCTTTATTTATGCTATTTTGGCATAAATTGTCAGGAAAATTGTCGAACAATATGACGAAATGGCATATTCCGTTTTCGTCGATTTCATTTTCTGAAATCAATCAAAGAACATGATTTTTGCTTATTGGGCACCCGTTGAACCGGGGTCGAACGACAAAGAGGCCGGGGATAAAATCCCCGGCCTCTTTGTCGTTTTCGGTGGGCCTCCCTATGCCCCCGGCTCCATCCAGGGTGTCCAATTGCTCAAAGACAGCGCGCCGTCGGCGACAATCGTCGTACCCGTGATGTATGCCGCGGCCGGAGAACACAGGAAGAGCGTAATGGC
Organism: Candidatus Latescibacterota bacterium; assembly: GCA_965237675.1. GTDB lineage: Bacteria > Latescibacterota > UBA2968 > UBA2968 > JAAXHE01. Next base: position 4,120,198 of record OZ250150.1, on the reverse strand, counting down.
CGCGACCTCGTCCGGGTCCGCGAACCGGCCGGCAGGGACATCCCGGAGGGCCATTGATTCGAAATCTTCGCGTTGGAGGGGCTTGAACTCATGCTCCCGAAGGCCGGAGGTGTCCACAAAGCCCGGAGCGACTGCGTTGACCCTCACTTTGCGACCGGCATAGTGGTAGCCCAATGTCTTGGTCAGATTGACCACTCCCGCCCGCGCGGCGCCGGAATGGGCAAAAGGCGGAGCGCCCCGCCCAAGCGCGTATATATGAACGATGTTCACAATTGATCCCGAACCACTGTCGGCCATGTGGGGGCCGATACGGCTGCACATGTTCCAGGTACCGTTCAGGTTGAGATCGACAACGGCCCGCCAGCCGCGATCGGTGATCTCCGACGGACGCGCGGGGAATTGGCCTCCTGCGTTGTTGACCAGAAAGTCGATGGCGCCGAACCGTTCCAGCGCCCGGGAGACGAGGTCTTCAACCTGTTCGATTTCCCTGATGTTGGTGGGCAGGGCCAGGCATCGGGCGCCAATGCTGGTAATTTCCTCGGCGGCGGACGCGAGAGGTTCGAGATTTCGTCCGGCGATTACAGTCTGCGCCCCCAGCCGCGCGAACGCGAGGGCGGTTCGTCTGCCGATTCCCCGTCCGCCGCCGGTTACGAGCGCGGTCTTCCCGGCGAAGAGATCGGGGGCGAATACGGCCAGGGCCTCGGAGTCGGATTTCATCCGGCGGTCCTTAAAACGGAGTGGTGGCGGGCGATGGGTGAATTGCAAAGATACCCGATGAATGGGCTGAATTCAACTGCTAATGACGACCGTCGGATCTGCCATATATGCAGGCGTGCAGAAATTCCCACCACGGCGTACTGCCCAATCACACGATCCTCGGCGGGTGGAAGCGTCCGCGGGTAGATGCATGAAACACCCATTTCTTGCTGCTTTATCGTTTTTAATCGGAACTTTTGTCCGATCGGTATGCTGGCACGGTCATTGCAGTTGAAAGGAAGGGTTGAATTGCCAAGGTTACCGGCCACACGCGATGGCGGATATCCTCTCTGAATAAGATAAGGAGGCCCCAAATGGACCTGAATCGACTGACGCAAAAATCGCAGGAGGCGCTTAGGGACGCGCAGACGAGCGCATCCGGGTACGGGCACGTGGAGGTAGACGGCGAACACCTGCTTCTGGCGCTGCTGGAGCTGCAGGATGGGCTGATCCCGCGAATTCTGGCGCGGATGCAGATCGACGTGGCAGCCCTGAAAACGCAGTTGGATCGGGAACTCGGTCGGAGGCCCCGTCAAACCGGAGGGGGTGCGGAGCCCGGACAGGTGTACGTGACACAGCGTTTCCAGCAGTTGTTTCAGCAGGCAGAGGAAGAAGCAAGGCGGCTGAAGGACGAATATGTTTCCGTGGAACACCTGGCGCTGGCGCTGCTGGGCGAGGGACCGGATACCCAGGCTGGGCGGATCCTGCAGGAGTTCAAGGCCAAAAAAGAGGCGTTTCTCGATGCGTTGACCCGTGTACGAGGCAATCAGAGGGTGACCAACCCCGAACCCGAAGGCACCTACGAAGCGCTTGAGAAGTACGGTGTGGATCTGGTCGCGCAGGCGCGCAAGGGCAAGCTGGATCCGGTGATCGGGCGGGATGCGGAAATAAGAAGGACTGTGCGTATCCTGTCACGAAAGACGAAGAACAACCCCGTCCTGATCGGGGAGCCTGGGGTCGGGAAGACGGCCGTTGTCGAAGGACTGGCGCAGCGCATTGTGAGCGGGGATGTGCCGGATCGGATGAAGGAGCGATCCGTGTTTTCCCTGGATCTGGGTGCGTTGATGGCAGGCGCGAAGTTCCGCGGAGAGTTCGAGGAGCGACTCAAGGCGGTGTTGAATGAGATTGTCCGGAGCGAGGGCCGCATTCTGTTGTTTATCGACGAAGTGCACAATATTGTCGGGGCCGGACGTACCGAAGGGTCAGCGGACGCGGGAAATATGTTGAAGCCGATGCTGGCGCGTGGGGAACTGCACTGTATCGGGGCGACAACGCTTGACGAATACCGAAAATATATCGAGAAGGACACCGCCCTGGAGCGACGGTTTCAGCCCGTTACGGTGGATGCGCCCTCTGTGGAGGACACGATTTCGATCCTGAGGGGACTTCGTGAAAGATACGAGGTACACCACGGGGTACGTATTCAGGACAACGCCCTTGTGAGCGCGGCTGTGCTCTCCAACCGGTACGTATCGGATCGGTTTCTGCCCGATAAGGCGATCGACCTGGTGGACGAGGCCTGCGCGATGATCCGGACCGAGATCGATTCCATGCCGGCGGGGCTGGACGAGGCAACCCGCAGGGTGATGCAACTCGAAATCGAAGAGGCGGCATTGAAGAAAGAGACGGATCTGGCGAGCGCACAGAGACTTGAAGACCTTCGGAAGGAGTTGGCCGATCTGAAGGCGCAGGCCGCCGCGATGCGGGCTCAGTGGGAATCCGAGAAGGACGTGATCGACACGGTTCGGACGCTTCGTGAGCAGATTGAAGCCGTGCGGCGCGAGATCGAAGACGCTGAACGGAAGTACGATCTGAACCGGCTGGCGGAGTTGAGTCACGGGCGGCTGCCGGAGCTGGAACAAACGCTGTCTGCCCAGGAGGCGAGGTCGCAGGGGAATGGCCGGCTGCTGCGCGAAGAGGTGACCGGGGAGGAGATCGCGGAGATCGTCTCGTGCTGGACCGGGATTCCCGTGAAGCGGTTGGTGGAAGGCGAACGCGAGAAGCTCCTCCGCCTGGACGAGATTCTACACCGGCGCGTCGTGGGGCAGGAGGAGGCCGTTTCGCTGGTGGCCGACGCCGTGATCCGGGCCCGGGCCGGGGTTAAGGATCCGCGCCGGCCGATCGGCTCGTTCATCTTCCTGGGGCCCACCGGAGTCGGCAAGACCGAACTGGCCAAGACGCTCACGGAAGCGCTTTTCGATTCCGAGGAGAACATGGTACGCATCGACATGAGTGAATACATGGAACGGCACACCGTCTCGCGACTGGTTGGCGCGCCACCGGGATATGTGGGCTACGACGAAGGCGGCCAGTTGACCGAGGCGGTCCGCCGAAAGCCCTACTCGGTGATCCTGTTCGACGAAATCGAGAAGGGCCACCACGACGTGTTCAACGTGTTGCTTCAAATCCTGGAGGACGGGCGGTTGACGGACGCACAGGGCCGGACGGTTGACTTCAAGAACTCGGTAATCATCATGACCTCCAACATCGGGTCGTCCCACCTGCTGGAGGGTGTGGGGGGGACCGGAGAGATCAGCGAAAAAGCCCGCCTGACGGTGTTGGACGAGATGCGACGCCATTTCCGGCCGGAATTTCTCAACCGCGTTGACGATATTGTTCTATTCAAATCCTTGACGCAGGCTGAAATCGCGAAGATCGTGGACCTATTGACCGCGGATCTCCGAAAGCGCCTCGGAGACCGGGGGATCGACCTTGAGATCGCCGGTCCCGCCAGGGAATTCGCCGCGCGAGAGGGTTTCGATCCGGTTTATGGCGCGCGCCCGCTCAAGCGTTTCTTGCAACGGGAATTGGAGACTCGAATCGGACGTGCGCTCATTAGCGGGGACATCATGGACGGGGCCCGGATTACCGTCGATCTGAAGAACGGCGTGCTTGACGTCCACCACGAGAATCCCCCGCCCGAGGCGGCAGTCGCGAGTGTGTGAGCACCTTAATGTCGCTGTTTCAGGCCCCTTTTTCCACGCCGGTTAAAGGGGCCGTACCATTTTTCGCCCATCGGGCCGTGAAAAGCGCTCCACGGGGTCGGTCTGGACTGTTGGCGTGACAGAAATCCCTTGTGCCCGGAGACCGGATACATATCTTCCGCTTCGGGACCGAGATCTGAAACCGACAGGATTGGCGGGCGTCATAGGAAGTGCCGGCGACGGGCGAGCTACCAACTGCAGACGTGACGTCGCACGCCGGCGGACCAGCCTGCCCGCGGACGTCGCCGAAACATGATTGGTCATCTGTTGAACCATCGTCCATTCCCGTTGAGTGACTGAACAGGATGTAAAGATTTGATTTATGTCAGAGCCGTCGTCGCCATGGTCTTTTCCTGTATCCCCCTTGCCCTTTCCGGACAGGAAACGAAGTCTGCCATCGTCGAAGCGATTGCGATCGAGGGAAATCGGGTGCTCTCCACTGGCGAACTTAAGCGGCTGATGCATACCCGTGCGAACCCGTGGTACGGGATATTCCCTGGTGCAGAGGAGCGGCGGTACGATGCGCTCGTTTTTCGATCCGATGTCGACCGGATCGCGGCACATTACGCGGACCGCGGCTATTTTGAAGCTGTTCTGGACACGGTCGTCGAACGGTACCGCCCAGGATTCGTACGCATTCGGATCCGGATCGAAGAAGGAGCGCCTGTTGTCGTATCTGACGTCCGGCTGGAGGTCGTGCCGGCAGACGCCGGGCAGGACAGCCTGCGCCTGATGGATGCATTGATTACCAGGCCGGATCGTCCGCTGACCCGGATGGGCCGCGAGGCGGATCTTAAACTGATTTCCGACAGGCTTCAGGACAACGGCCACGCTTTCGCGGAGGTCGCGGCGGAAGTGGCGCGGCGGGGCGACCGGGCGATCGTGACGTTCCGGGCGACGCCGGGACCCAGGTGCCGGTTCGGACAGGTGAGAATCCAGGGTAATCGAAGTGTTTCGGAAGGTCTGATCCTGCGGGGCCTGACTTTTCGGGAAGGCGACGCATACAGGCAGAAGGACCTCTTGAACAGCCGACTCCAACTCTATCGGTCGGAGGCATTTCGGTCGGTTTCACTTGGACTGCCCGATACGGTTGCCGTGGCAAGCCCTGTGGGTGTATCCGTTGTCGTTCGGGAGCGCCCGGCCCGCAGCCTGAAATTGGGGGCGGGTTACGATACCGAGGAACAGCTTAGGGGTTTGCTGGCGTGGCGGCACCGGAGTTTTCTGGGAGGAGGCGCACGCCAGTTGACCATCGAGTCCTCCGCTTCGGCGCTGGAAGCTCAAGCGACGGTTGGAATTCGCCAGCCGTACATCCTCGGGAGCAGGACATGGCTGGAGATGACGGGGTTTGTGGAGCAGGAACGACCGAAGGAGGTCCGGGTGAAGCGTGGAGGGGCCAGCGCGGCATTGGAACGGACCTTCCGGGCCACCGGGCGAGTCGTCTTTCAGGTGAGGACTGAAGTCGTCGAGTTCGAGTTGGACAGCACCCGCACGACGCTTTCGGCAGAATACCTGGAAGATAGACGAGACGATTTTTTCGACCCGCAGCGGGGCTTGTTGGCCGAACTCGCGGTCAAAGCGTCGGCTGACAGAGAATTCCTCAAAGTGTCGGGGGAGGGTCGCTGGTACCGGAAGGTATTCTGGAAGAGCGTACTTGCACTTAGGGTATCCGGTGGAATGATCCTGAACCTCGGAACGGTCGAGTCGATCCCCAATTTCGAGCGGTTTTTCGCGGGTGGGGCGAACAGCGTGCGGGGATGGAGCTTGAACCGGCTCGGCCCCCGGGATGCAAACAGCGATCCGGTGGGCGGCAGGAGCCTGCTGGAAGGAAGCTTCGAAGTGCGTACCCGGTTAATGCCCGGGCTGGGTATAGCCGTTTTCATGGACGCGGGCAACGTGGGATCGGATCGGATCGGGGCCTTCGATCCAGGCCGTCTGCGGCTGGCGGCAGGCATGGGCGTGCGCTATCTGAATCCCATCAGCCCCGTGAGGATCGACGTCGCGTACCGGCTATCGGACGATCGGTGCGAGCCCCGGCGACAGATTTATTTCAGCCTGGGACAGGCGTTCTGAAGTGTCATGTGAGGGCCGGACGGAAACGACCCGTACATTGACCCTATCTGAAGCATGCGTTGGTTCACCGTGCCATATCGAAATCTCATGAGACGGATCGTTAAAATAGCTACTCTGTTTGCGGCCGCGGTGATCGTGGCTGCGGGGATCGGTCTGCTGGCGTTGGGATCGGGACGGATGAACCCATATCTGCGCGATTATCTGCAGCAGCGGCTCTCCCGGGATCTGGGACTGGCCGTGGGCATCGGCGCCCTTCGTGGCAACCCCTTAACAGGGTTCCGGATGGAACGCGTGCGCCTCGGCGCTGAATCCCAACCGCTGCTGATTGTGGACGCAGTGGAAGCCCGTTATCAGTTGACGGCGTTGCTCAGGGGCGCCGTGATTGTGGATAAACTCGTCCTGGTCGCCCCGAGGATCCGACTCCCGGTAGGTGCGGCCGTCGCGGATTCCGCCGTTCGCCTGTTGCCCGCCTCGGACCCTGCGTGGTGGACAGAGGGTCCGAAATGGGATATTCGCATCCGCCACGCGGAGGTCGTGGATGGCCGGTGCCGCTTTGGCGCTGCCGGCAGGATCGACAGCCTGGATGCGGTCCTGCGGTTTCAGGCCGGTCCGACGGGATACGAATTGTCGCTCTGCCGTTTCCGGTCCCTTCTATTCGATCCTCCTCTGGTAATCAGGGATCTGACGGGGCTGACCCTGCTTGCCGATGGACGGCTGACGTTTGAGGGGCTTCGGCTGCAGACGCCGGGTTCCCACGTCCGGTTCGACGGAACGATGACCGGGCTGTCACGACCCGAGTACGATTTCGTGCTACGTGCGGATTCTCTTGCGTTTGGCGAAATAGGTCGAATTCTGCCCGGAACCTATCCACAGGGAAGTCTGGCGGCAGGCGGCAGGGTGTGGGGCGATCCCTCCGGCGTGAACATGGATCTGAGATTCAACTACGGGTCAGCCGCCTGCGACCTTTCCGGGCTTGTTGAATTCTCTCGTGAGGGCGTCGCTTACGACATCCAGGCGATCGGGACCGGGGTTGACCTGGCGAGAATCGGCCCGCAGTGGGGGCTGGAGGCCCGGTTCGACGCGGCCGTTCAGCTGAAAGGACGGGGCCTGGATCCCCAGACGGCCGACGTGTCCGTCAGCGCCGGGATCGCCCGTGCGCTATTCTCGGGTACTGTCGTCGATACGGCGACCCTGTCAGCCTCGCTGCGAAATGGAAAACTCGCGATTGACGTTGCGGCCGAGGGACATGCTGGAAGGCTGACCGCCAGGTTGGAAGTTGACAGGAGGGGAGGGGAGCCGTTCTACGAATTGAGAACGCGCCTGGTACATCTGGACCTGACCCGGGTGTCACGGAATTTACCACCGGTTGTCGGCCTCACGGGGAATATCTGGCTGCGGCGGTCGGGTGATGGGATCTGGCGAGGCGAAGCCAGGTTCGACAACCTGAATATCGAGGGGCTGCCTCCGGCAAAAGGATTCGTGCTCCGCGGGTCGTTTCGGCGAGGTATTGTCAGCTTCGATAGCATGGGGGTGAGACTGTCGGACGGATACGGCGTGGTCAGGGGACACGGCCGGATCGATCTGGGCCAATTCTGGAAACCGGATGGGAAACAACCCACTTACCGGGCGGGGGTGCGGGTGGACGGCCTGGCGGTGGATCGGCTCCTGGGCCGCGCCGACCTCCTGGAAGACGTGTCGCTGCAGATCGGACTCTCTGGCGAGGGGTTTCACCCGGATTCGGTGCAAGTCAGCGCGGACGTGATCGTGGATGCGTCCCGTTTTCTCGGCGGAAAACTGGATAGCGCGAGAGCGAGCCTGGTTCAGCATGGTCGCCGGACAATCGTGAATCGAATGATCCTGGCCGGTAAGCGAGCGAGCGTCGAAGGCCGGGGTTGGATCATCCCGGGTGACAGTCTGGACATCCGTGCGAACGGCCAGGTTTACGATTTCGAAGCCTTGAGCGGTATGGTAGGGCCGGGACTCTCAGGTACGCCCGCGTCGGTGATCGCCCGGCTTGGTGGAACCTGGTCGAAGCCGGTTGTCCGTGTGGATCTGGAGGCCGACAGCCTCAACTACCGGGATGTAAAGATAAAGGGAGTCAAGGCTGGAATGAGATGGCAGTCCCCGGCGCAACCCGGTTTGTTTTTCCGGGGGGAATCCGTAGTGTGGGGTGACCGGGTGATCCGGGACGTATCTCTGGATCTGGGCCTCGATGAAGCCGGGGTATCTTTTGTAATGGGCAGTCGTGCGGACGACATCGATTATCTCCATCTCCGGGGCCGCGCCGGAACGTCCAACGCGGAATATTGGATCGATCTGGATTCACTTGCGGTTCACGTGGGCGATGCGACCCTGCTGAACGACGGCCCCTGCCGGCTGCGGTATCTCCCCGACGCAGGTGTCTCGGTGGAGCGGTTCAGGATGGTTGGAACCGGTGGCAGGATTCGAGCGAGTGGGCACTCCGGAGAACCTGCCGGCGTGACGTTGCAACTGGAGGACGTGGATCTGGGTACATGGGCGTTTCTTGCCGGGTTGGAAGGCGAGGTGAGCGGCACGATGAAAGGGGAGGCCACCTTTTCCGGGACGCTGCAAGACCCCCGGTTGGAGACCGGCTTCGATCTTAAGGATGGCACCGTCCGCGGCGTCAGCATCGCGAATCTTTCCGGGACGGCGAGTTATGGGAATGACCGCACGACGTTTGACTTGAAGGTGGTGCAGTCGTCCGGAAGGGAGGCTGTCGTGCGGGGGAAATTCCCGCTGGATATATTCGCCGGGCGGCGGGAAGACCTGTTTCCCGACGGGCCAGTTCAGGTGTCACTGGAATCGGACGGCGTAGACCTGGACTTTCTGCCGCACGTGATCCCGGAGGTGCGGAACGCAGGAGGTCATCTGGCGATGAACCTGAACGTCAGGGGCACTCCCCGAGCGCTTCGGCAGAACGGATGGGTTCGTCTTCGTGACGGAACCGCCCGGATTGCGCCCCTGAACAAGACCTTCAAGAATGTAGAAGCGGAACTCAGCTTTGAAGACAATGGAAACGTCCTGGGACGGCTCGAGGCCGTAGATGGAAAGGGAAGGCTCGCGCTCAGCGGAAGAGCAAAACTGGGCGAAAACGCGATGGAGGATTACGATATCGCGTTCCAGGCCAAGGAATTTAAGGTGATCGACCTGCCGGAACTCAAAGCGACACTAAATGCGGAATTGAAGCTGCATGGGAATGCGGAGGGGGGGCGAATAGAAGGTAAGGCGGGGTTGACCCGAGCGGTGCTACGGCTGTCCGATTTCATCGAATATCCGACCGACGTTTCCTGGACGACGTCTCCATTCTTTCGGAATCTGAACTGCGACATCCGGGTATCGGCCTCTCGGAATGTCTGGATCCGGGACAGGAATTTGAATGTCGAGATTTCAGGTGACGTGGATCTGGTGAAGGACCAGGAGGGACTCAGGGTTTACGGATCTCTCGATAGCAGGCAGGGTCGGTACGAGTTTCAGAATTCCAGTTTTGCGATCGACCGAGGAGAAATCAATTTCCGTGGTAGTTCGGATATCAATCCCGATCTCTACATCATAGCAACCCGCAGGGTCAGGCTGGTTTCCAACGAAAACGCGGTGATCAGCGTCGTTGTGGGGGGAACGCTTCTGGAACCCAATATTTCCCTGGAAAGTGATACGACGCCACCCTTGGCCGAAGCGGACATCCTTTCTTACCTGTTGATCGGAAGGCCGGCCGACGACGTGTCCGGGTTGATGCGTGGGGAAGGCGGCGCCGGGGGCCGGCTGGAAGGGCAGGCTGCGATCCTTGTACTGGGTGTGGCGGCAAACCAGTTGAAGCGTACGATCGGACAGCGGTTGAATCTGGACGTCGTGGAGATAGACCTTGGAATGGGAAACTCTGCAACCCGGGTGCGGGCGGGAAAGTATTTCGGCTCCCGGTTCTTCGTCAGCTACGCGCAGGATGTCTCCAAGGCAACGGGGAGGGAGGTCGTCGTGGAATACGAACTGTTGCCGCAGGTTACACTGGAGGCGCAGCAGAGGGAGGGCAACGAACGGGAACGCGATCGGAAGTCACTGGGGCTTTTCTGGAAGAAGGAGTGGTGAACATTAAGTAGCTGTTTTAAAATTCCTGGTGCGTTCCCCAGCGCGCGCGAAAAGGTGTCGGTCCTGAGGCGCGAGGGGCGCGCAGCGCCGACTGGCGAAGGCGCCCGTACCTAAAGATACGGGTGGATTGGACCAACGCAGACCGACCTGCCTGCAGCGCAGTGCGCCGTGCAGGCAGGCGCAAAGTCCGATGGGGGTTTTAAGACAGCTTCCAAAAATGGAGGATTTGGCTCATGGTTTTGGAAGACGTCACGGAACAGTACGAGACACAGGGCTATTTTGTCGTGGATGATGCCGTTGATCAGGGCATGCTGGAGCCGCTTCTCGACGCCACGCGGCGCGTGAAGGCCAAAACGCGTTCCCGAGAGGTGGACGTGTACACACACCGGACACCCGGTGGGGAGCCGTGGGCGATCAGGGGGTTGTTTGCACCGGAATTCAACGAACCTGTATTTGCGGAATACCTGATGTCCCAACCGGTGATGCGATACGTCGAACCGCTGCTGGGAAGCGACCTGTGTTTGGGCGGCGTCGTCATTTTCACAACGCCCGACGAGGTAGATTGGAGCGGAGGGTGGCACCGGGATTTCGGCACCAATGAGCGGGACGGGTCCTATGACGTAGAAATGGAAATCCTCAACCGGCCGATGGTGTCATTAAAGTGGCACCTGGCGCTGGTTGACGACGGCTGCCTGCAGCTTGTGCCGGGCAGCCACAGGCGGTACCGTACGGATGAGGAACGGGAGTGCCTGTTGAAAAATCGGCACGCGGACATATCGACACAGAAGGTGATCAACCTGAAGGCAGGACAGACGATCTTCTGGACCGGCAATGCGGTTCATCGCGGTATATATAATACCGAGCCCGAGAGGTTGACACTTGCGGGGAGTTGGCACAAACATGTGGAAAGTGAAGAGGCGCAGGCGACAGACGAACGAGTGAAATGGATGCTTGCGGACAATGTACGTGAATTCCTGCCGGCGGGGATGCACAGGGCATACGATAGGTGGCGGGCGCTGCAGTTGGGCTGAGCACCGGCATCGTGCGTAGAGGGTTCCGAAACTGAATAAGGAGGTTATCACATGGCAATAACGGCTGATTTCGAGGCCTACCTGGCGGAAGATTGGTACGGACATCCGATGACGGTAGCGGCGTTGCTCGAGTGCGAAGCTGAAGCGGGGATCGGCATGGCGGTGGTCATGCCGGACGCAAAGGTGGATCCGGATAACGACGGGTTGCTGGAACGGACCGCCGGGCATCCGAACCTGTTGCCGTGCGTGATGATGGATCCGCATATGGGGGAGTTGGGCGTTGCCCGGTTGAAGGAGTACGTGGCCCGGGGGGCGAGGGGTATGAAGCTGATGGGCGCGATCCACAAGTTCGAGGTGGACGATCCGATGGTTTTTCCGTTTGTCGACGCTGCACAGGAGTTGGGCATCGTCGTTTCGATTCATACTGGCGTGGAGAATTGCAGCGCGGATCGCGCCGCCGTAGTCGCGGGGCGCATTCCCGACGCGGCGGTTATCCTGGACCATATGGGTTTTCCGGACCATTTCGACGAGGCAATGGCGGTGTGCCTGCGTCACAAGAACGTATACATGGGCACGACCATCTTGCGTTTTCACAAGCGGTGGGCGGATAACCCGGAGCAGGCCGTACCGGTGGAAGTCAGGACGGCGGTGGAGAAACTGGGACCGGAGCGGGTGGTCTTCGGTTCCAACCTGCCGGAATACCGGCCCATCCAGGTGAAGCGGGCCATCCGGCGGCTGGAGTTGGGGAGCGACGCCGAGCGGCTGATTTTTGGAGAGAACCTGGCGAGAATCTACGGGATGTCGGATTAGGTTACCATGCGGCGGGGGATGAATTCCGGCGCCGGAATTCGATGCGCTGCAGCGCCCGCTCCCGTCAACCTGTTGACCGGATGTTACGCAATATGCACCGGGAAGAGGCAGCTATTTCTCCGCGGACAGAAAAGCATATTGCAGGGCGCTGAAGTGGATGTCCGGGGCCGCGAGGGTGGGTTCCGGCGCCTCCTTTACTCTGAATAATTCCTCAAAGTCCACCGTCTTTCCGGAAAGGTACCGCAGTCGAACACCCAGCACCTTCAAGATGGCTGCGCCCGCGGCATAGTCCCATATCGACGCGTGGTCGAATGCGCCCACCGCGGATCCCCTGGCAACGTAGCAGAGATGTGCGGCGGCAGATCCGAGGCTGAGGGTTTTCCCAGGATAGTCGATCCTGAGATGTTTGAATGCGCCTTCGCTGACCAGCAAGAGGGCGTTGGAATCGAGCGACGGTGCCGGCGGCGCGAGCGGCCGGCCGTTGTAGAAGGCCATGACACCGTCGGTGTAATAAGTGTCTCCCAGGACCGGAAGAATGAAGGCGCCCACGGATGGTTTACCGTGTTCAAACGCACCGATGGAGACGCCCCAGACGGGCAGGCCGTGGTTGAATGCCCGCGTGCCGTCGATCGGATCGATCGCCCATACGATTGACGCCGTCGGTGGCGGATCATCGCCCTCTTCACCGAGTACGGCGTCATCCGGACGCGCGGATGCCAGCTCTTCCCTCAGATAGGCTTCCACATCCAGGTCTGCCTGGGTCACCCAGGAATTGTCGGGCTTGAGCGTGCCTTTTGTCTTGCCGAAATGAGAAAGGGCGATTTCTCCGGCTTTCCGGGTTATGCTGAGAATCCATCGGATGTCGATTGGCGTCACGGTGCCTCCACAACGATAGACGGGGTTTGCCGGACGGATTGAAGATATACAAAAACGAAACGGTATTCAACGGGCTGCTAAGGGCCGGGTCAATGGAAATTGCATTTGCGGGAGGGAGGTGCTATCTTCAGGAATTCGTGTTTTGACTGTCCAATCCGATGGCGCTTCCGGACCCTCTCGAACGTCTGAGTCCGATCCGGGCAGACATCTTCCCTCCATCCGGGGCGCACGAAAGTTCGGTCTTGTTTTTCACGTTCAATCAGAGCCGGAGGATTCGCCCGCTCCATGCTGAAGAAACAGATATTCCTGACCGGTGCGGCCGGGTCGATCGGTACGTGTATTCGGTCCCGGCTGAGGGCACGATACGATTTCCGGCTCCTTCTGCACTCGAGGGTGCCGGATGATGTGCGTCCGGACGACCAGGTCGTCGTCGCCAGTGTTGCGGATGGTGCGGCAATGGTCGAAGCCGCGTCCGGCGTGGACGCTATCGTACACCTGGCGATCCGACGCTGGAGCGGGATGACGGCCGACGATGTGGCCAGGGCAACCCTGGAAGTCGATAATCCGGGCGTGTATAATATTCTCGAGGCTGCTCGAATAAATAACGTGCCCACGGTTGTTTTCGCAAGTACCAATCATGTCACGGGTTTATATGAGAAGGAAGGGCTTGTTTCAACCCCGGAGAGCCCTGTGCGGCCGGATGGCGTTTACGGCGCGGGAAAGGCCTTCGGCGAAGCCCTCGGCAGATTTTATTCGGAACGGCACGGAATCCGTGTGATCTGCTTGCGGGTGGCGAATTACAACGACAAAGACACGCCGGAACAGCGGTATGAGCCCGGGTATTCCCGCTGGCTGAGCCCGAGGGATCTGGCGCAACTGGTCTGGAGGTCCATCGAAGCGGAACATGTGAAGTTCGGGATTTTTTACGGTGTGTCGGGTGGCAGCGAGAAGAAATGGGATCTGTCCAACGCACGGGAGATGCTGGGGTACATCCCGGAAGACGACGGATCGCTGCCTGAATATGGTCGTAACGCGTAGCAGAGGCGCGAAGACCGCTGGGGGTTTTAAAACAGCTTCCAAGGGAGGATGGAATGATCCGGGACAGAATGCGAGTGCTGGTGTTCAGCGCCCATGCCGCGGATTTCTGTTCGCGAGCAGGGGGGGCGATCATTCGTTTCGTAAAGGCGGGCGGCACGGTGCACGTCCATAACCTGACGTATGGAGAACGCTGCGAATCGCCGGCACTGTGGGCGGAGAATCCCGAACGCACCCTGGAGGATGTCAAGGCGAGGCGCAAGGAGGAATTCGAGGCGGCCGCAGAAATCCTGGGTGCGAGCATCGATTGTTTCGATTTTGGAGACAGTCCGCTGGTGGTCGGACCCGACCGGCGGCTGCAACTGCTGGCGGCGGTTCGGCGGTTCCGACCGGATCTGGTGCTGAGTCACTGGATTAACGACGTGATGCATCCGGATCACGTGGAGACCACGCAGGCCGCACTGTGGGCATGTTCTTATTGCAATTCAGGGGGAATCAAGACCGCCGATGCCCCGTGTCGGCGACCGCTCATCGCCTGCTATGAAACCACGATGGGGACGTCGCCGGTTTCGGGTTTCGTTCCCGATTTGTACGTGGATATTTCATCGGTGTTCGAACAGAAGATCCAGGCTCTGAAGAAGCTGGCGGCGCAGCCGCCGCTGCCGGAAGTTTATACGGTCTTGAACCGATACCGCGCCATCGAGGCGCAACATATGGCAGGGATGAGCGACTGCCGGTATGCGGAGGGTTTTGCGAGGATCGGCAAGGAGCCGGTGGACTAAAAACCCGAGAGGAGAACCATAATGAAGCCATCCTGGATGACCTATGGGGTCCTGAAGGACCTTTCACGCCAGGACTTGCTGCAGACGCTACGAGACCACGGGTTCGAGGGCGTCGAGTTTCGGACGGACCTGGGTCACGGGCACGGCGTGGAGGCGTCAATAGATGGCGCTGAACGCCAGCAGGTGGCGGCCGACTGCCAGGACGCCGGCATTGAAATCATCAGCATCGCCACGGGAAACCGGTATCACGATACGGATGCGTCAGACCTTCGAGATCATATCGAACAGACCAAAGTACGGATGGATCTGGCGGCCGATCTGGGGGCGCCCAGGGTTCGTGTATTCGGAAACAACTTTCCCAAAGACGTACCGAGAGAGAAAACGATCGCTCAGGTGGCGGAGGCGCTGAACGAACTCTGTGCGTACGGTTCCGGGAAGGGTGTCAAGCCCTGTCTGGAACTGCACGGCGAGTTCGACTGGCAATCGTGCCGGTCGGTGGCCGAGCAGGTGGATCATGAGAATCTGGGTCTGATCTGGAACTCGGTGCCGGAGGATGTTGTGGAGGGTTCCGTGAAACTGGCCCTGGATACCGTCTGGCCCTGGCTGGACCACGTTCATATGCACGATCTGGCCGGCCAGGGATATCCGTATCGGGAATTGTTCCGGTTGCTTCACGAGAAAGAATACGGCGGGTATATGTCAGCCGAAGCGGAGCGAAGCCCCGATCGGGGGGTGGGGGATCTGTGGATGTTCGTGGCGTATTACTCGGATCTCTTCAGGGCTTACCGGGACCTGGCGCGGGGCTGAGGCAGGCAGCCGGACGCCTCGAATTGCGCCCCGCAGGTCGGTGAGATGGCCTCGGCGCGCGGATCCACCGCCATCGGAATATCTGTCCTCACCGAAAGATGATATAACCGGCTCTCAAATGTGTAGGGGCGACGCATGCGTCGCCTCTACCTTTGGTTGCGGATCTGACGACCCTTAAAGTCCGATACGCGAATAGAACTCTTCAACGCCCCGGATGCCCAGGTTCAGCCGGAAGAGGGCGCCGGCGTGTTCGCCGTCTTCGTGTTTGATATGACCGCCCGCGGTGGTGACGTAGATATCGGTGTAATCACCGCCTCCGAATGTGAGACTGGACACCTTTCTTACCGGGAACGCGATGCGCAGGTCCTCCACGCCGTCCGGCCTGTATCGTACAAGGCAGTTGCCGTCCCATCTGGCGGACCAGACGTAACCGACGGCGTCAACGGTCATGCCGTCGGGCATGCCTTGGCCTTCCGCCGCCTGTGCGAAAACCTTCCTATTCGTGATATCCCCGGTTAGTCGATCGTAGTCGAACCGGTAGATATTCAGCGTGGGGGTGTCCGTGAAATACATGGTCCTCTGGTCCGCCGTGAAACCCATACCGTTGGAAATCCCGACCTCATCGAGGACAAGGTGGAGGCTCCCGTCCGTGTCCAGCCGGTAAAGCCTGCCCGGCCGCTCCGGTGTGGGCATGGTTCCGCAAAAAACCCTGCCATCGGGATCCGCAATCACGTCGTTGAATCGGGTCTCACGCTCATCGGGGATTTCGTCGATCACCGTGGCGAGTTCGCCGTCGCGCCAGGTTTTGACCGCGCCCTTCTCCATGAAGAGAAGCAAGGACCCATCCTCCTGGACCGTAAAGCCCCCCACGACATCCCCGGTGTAACAGATTTCGTGCATTCCCGTGGCCGGGTCATAGCGAAACACGCGACCCGCGGGAATATCGGTCCAGTAGACCCTTTTTTCCGTGGGATGCCAGAGTGGTCCTTCGCCGGTCTCACAGTGGTAGTCCGCAATCATCTCAGGCTGCATTGGATACTCCCTTCCGCGAAAAGCAGGATGCAATTCAATCCGCTACTGTCCGTTGACGCGTGTTGACAGAGCGTCGGATCGACAACGGACGTGTCAGGGCCGCGGCGGGGCCCGCGTGGCAACATCGCGCGTTTGTTAACCTGGGTGTCTTCACACCATATCTAAAACCGGCGCAAGGAAGATGTCAAGCAACTTGTAGAGTTCTGTTCCAGAAATAGATCGCCAAAATTCGGCCGACCAGAAGCAGCAAAAACAGCTATCAGCTCTCAGCCGGCAGCTTGAATCAAAAACCCAATCAGTTGACGTCATCGCCGTGAAGAGGCGGGACCAGAACGGGCGCAGCGAGGGCAAGATGCCCTCACTCCCGTCCGGGCCGGGTGGAGGAGGCGTTGTTCGCAGCGTGAGACGTGCCGCTTACTATCAACGTCGAATGCCAAAACCATGCGTCCCGTGTTGTTCCGCATAACCCCCGCAACAGGTCACCCGCTACGCTGGTGAAGGTGGGTTCTCGGCGCATTGACGTCAAACATCATCATCATATTGCAATTCTCCCATCTTGCGACCGGTGGTGTGGGGGGTTTTTCCGCGCTATTCCGTTCAGCGCCGCTGCAAGAAGCGTGCTTTCACGTACGCAGGGCAGACGTGTACGTAACCGCCACTGGAGTCATTCGCGGAAAAACCGGCCCCGCGCCGAGCGGCGCCCTTCTTTTTCGCCCTTTTTCTTGGGCGATGCAAGAAAAAGGGCAAGGGAATAGGGGGCGTTTGGGGGTGGCGAAGATTCTAAATCACGGGTGTCGAGACGCTGTTGATTCAACAAGCCACTTCGACAGGCTCAGTGTAAACAACGCAGCGAGGCGGGATGAATCGGCGCCTGCCTGTGCGTGCAGCCTCACGCACGCAGACAGGGATGAATGGTAACATATTTCCGGGATGGAACAGTAATTTCGGCTTCGGAGGTGCTTTAAGCTTGTCCGGTTCGACTCGGGCCGGTATATTTCGAGCGTCGGAAACAGCAGGTGCTGATTCGCGAAAGGTATGCCATGCCCGACGTACCGGATGACGGGAACGGACAACGACAGGTTGGAAAATGGATGGCCATCGGGTCGGGCGTCGGCGCCGGTGTGGGCTCAGCGATGGGCGCAGGTAGCGGTGACTTCGGCCTGTGGTTGAGTGCCGGCGTATCGATCGGCGCCAGTCTCGGGCTTGCCGTGGGCGCCTGCATCCGAAGGGCGAAGTCCAGACAGAAGGGTTGAAGCCGGCGTTTTTCCGGCGCGGGTGATCCGGATGCCGATGGGTGGCACCCATGCAAACGCTGTCCGCTTCCAATCGCGCCTGGGCTCAGTAAATGGGAATGCCTGCACGCTTCGAGATATTCCGGACGTTTGCGGCGGCGAGTGGAATCTGATCCGGGCCAAGGTGTTCGATAAGCGCATAACCGTCCGGATGATGA
The DNA here is from genome assembly GCA_965237675.1 of Candidatus Latescibacterota bacterium. Classification (GTDB taxonomy): domain Bacteria; phylum Latescibacterota; class UBA2968; order UBA2968; genus JAAXHE01. Next base: position 4,102,464 of record OZ250150.1, on the reverse strand, counting down.
GCATGAAATAGCCCCAGGGCGAGTGCCAGGTTCAGTTCGCCCTGGCCGGGAACGGCTTCGTCGAGATGAACCACCAGACGGTTGCCTACGGCGATGTCTTTAACGTGACAGACGGGTGCAAGCGGGCCGATGGTTCCGTAGATGTGCTTCAGGCGCTCGGTGTCCGAGTAGACTTGGTCGATGGATTCGAAGTGGTTGACATAGTCCATCACCAGCCTCACGTTCGCGCTGCGTACCGATTCCACGAGCCGGCGACAGACTGCCGGAGTGTTGAGTATTGAAATGACGTGGGTTTCCACGATCGTAGCCACGTCCAGCGTCGCGGTGCGGCAGGCGATTTCCTTCAGGGTACGGACAAGCAGCGCAAGCGCTTCCGGCGTATGGTTGTCACGATGCGGTGTCCAGGGACCGGCGGGGTTGCGGCTGCCCGGCCTTATCAGGTAGGTTAGGGCCCCGAGGCGCGCGGCAAGGTTTGCGCCCCCGACCACCTTTGAGACGGCTTCAGAACGGTTGTCCGGATCCGGGTCGAAGAGGCAGTCGCCGTACGTGATGGCAAATTGTGCGAGATCGATTTGGTGGCTTGTAAACAGCTGTTTGCACGTTACCGTGTCTTCCGCGGTTATGGCGTTAACGATGTCGCCGGGCAGGTGAAAGCCGACGCCCGTAAATCCCTGTTCCAGAATGGCCTCGAAGTGTCTGTCCGAGAAAGTTCGAAGGTCGCCGGGCAACATACCGATGATGCCGAGTCTCATGAGATTTGCCCTCTGATTCGTATGGGCGAACCACCTGTAGGGTTTATGTCGGCGCGTGGACTGTGACAAACCGGCGCCGAATAGCCATCCGGTTCAGGCCGTGCTTCCGCAACTCTTCGACACCCTTCGACAGGTCTGAGCACGTCTCAGGGTCCAGGTGGCGGATCTGGAGGGGCTGGCTGCGGCAGGCCGTTCACCGGGCTTGAGAAAAGCTGCGGTGCAGTGAATTTCGGTCAACGTTTCAGTTTCGCCGACGTGGGCGAAATCACGATCAGTAGAACGGTAAGGAGGCGAGTCGATGGCGGAATCCGTGGACGAATTGAGCGTGAACTACGAAGAAGACGGCGTTCTGTTCTGCAAAGAACTGGATAAACACGTGCTTTCGCGAGGCGCGTGGGCAACGGTTATGTTCTTGTACCAGGACCTGAATCGGCAATCCGGGGAATATGGACCGGCGAAAGTGACGATTCGCCGATATCAGAAACGAGACGGTACGTATATACCTCGCAGTAAATTCAATATTTCGAGTCTGGATCAGGGAAGAAAAGTCGCGTTGGCGCTGCAGGCCTGGATTGACAAAAAAGAATAGACCGGCGCAAAAAAAGATAAAGACAAGAGAAGCGGGCGAATGTTGCGGAACACGCTACCCGCTTCTTTTTTCGTGTCACATTGATACGCCGAGCAGCCCCCGGGTAAACTGAAAATCCGTATTTTCCTGCCGCATCGCCGCCGGACGATAGTTTCGGGAGGCGGTTTCCGTCAGCAGGCCGATAATCCGCCCGGCATTGGCGTCCGCTGCATCGGTTAGCGGAAGGTCCAGGTCGCTTGTGTAAAGCGCGCACATGGATGGATCCACGCTGGTCTGAAGCATAGGCAACATCGGGTGCCCCTGCATGGGGTGTTCGGCAACGTGAGCGATCAGGATCTCAACGCCCGTTCCGCCCAGGCCGGTAAGGGTTTCAACCCAGTGGTCCGTCTGCGTTTCCATGATGTAGAACCCGGGTATCGAGGCGGCCTGGCCATAGGCCAGCGACGGATCCGCGGACGAGTTCGTCAGAACGGTATTCGCAAAGGGGGCCGAGGAGAGTAGCGTCGAGTTGTCCGGTGTCACAACCGTTGCGCCCATACGTACCAGCCGGCGCAATAGGTTTGCCAGCGTTTCCGAGGCGTTGTTGCTCACCGGGCCGGCCGTCAGCAGTCCAACGGAAAGCGCTGCCAGATCGGATTGCTCGTAAGAAGGCCGGCGATCGTGTTCCAGTTGAGCCGTGAACCACGCTTCCACGTTCCCGAGCGCACATTCAAGTCCGCCGTCGAGTTGGATACTTGACCAGCCAAAGCGTGCGGGGTCGATGCCCGCGCTCTCGAGTTCGTGGCGAAGATAGTCGTTGTGGGTTTTCTCGCATCCGTGCTCAAGCAACAGGGCATATTTCACCACGGGATGGGTGAGATAGCCCAGCATCGTCCTGGAATACATCCGTTCCGTCGCGTCGCCCGCGACGCCGCAGCCTTCCGTATGTACGAGCGCGACGTAGCGGGAGATGCCCTGCGTCTTTCCGATCTGCTTTTGCTCCAGTCGGTTTGCAGCCATCTTTGCGATTTGGCCGGCACACAGGCTGGTGGGTAGAATCAGGCCCACCTGATCCGTGGCGATACCTCTCTCCGTGACGACCGCCCTGAATGTGGCCGAGGGACGTGCTTCTTCGAGCTCGATGGTGATGGGCCTGCCCTCGGGTTGGGGCAGCGACCGCAGATGCGCCAGGTTTGCGGTATCCGTCTGCTGCCAGTTGCGCCAGATGGAGACCTGGGCGTGGCCGGCACGTTCACCTTTGCTCCGTATGCCGGAAGCCACACCCAGCGTGAGGTCCGTCATCCGCATCCCCAGCGCGTCCAGTGGAGTCCCGTCCAGATAGGCGCCGGCGTTTACGTCCATTTCATTGGAGAGGAGTTCGTACCGGCTGGTGGTGGTGATGATTTTGATCGTGGGTACAAATGGGAAATTGGTGATCGAACCATTGCCAGTCACAAACAAGATCATATTGCATCCCGACGCGACCTGTCCCGCAATGCTTTCAAGGTCGTTACCAGGACTGTCCATGAAATAATATCCGGGCTCGTGCATCGGTTGGCCGTAGTCCAGAACCCCGTCAAGGCGGACTTCAGGGTGCCGTTTCATGGCAGCGCCGATGGACTTGAGTACGATGTTGTAGATCCCACGGAGTTTATTGCCCCCTGAGGGGTTTCCTTCGGCGCTCGAACCGTGACACGCCGCAAGGTTCTTGTAGGCTTCCACGCGTTCCAGAAAACGGCGGGCCGTGTCCAGATCCCTGACATTCTGTAACACGTAGGATTCCGCGCCGATCAGTTCGTCCGTTTCCGCGAGGTTTGCGGCCCCGCCGTGCCGGATGACTTCGCAGGCGACCCAGGATGCGAGCGGGTTTCCCGATACGCCCGAGAAAGCGTCAGAACCGCCGCATTGCAGCGCAATTTTCAGGGATGCGGCCGGGGTCGTTTTTCGGCGCGGGCGATTCACCCCCTCCATCCAGCCCTTCACGATGGTCTCGGCTCGATCGAGATTCTCGTCAAAACTGCCCCCCATGGTAAAGAAGCGGTGGGGGAGGTCCGATAGAGCGGCGTTGTTCTCTGCCATGTAGGTGCTGAGCATGGCATTGGTGAGCGGTTCCGTGCCGTAGTCGACGGCAAGGGCTGCACCGACATTTGGATGTACCATAAAGCCGGCAAGGGTTCTCAGCAGGAGGTCCAGGTTGTTTGGTGTTGTTCGCCCGCCGCCTTCGGTGTGTGTAACGGCCACAATGCCGTCGATATTCGGATAGGCATCGGCAACGCCCCCCAACCGTTTCTCCAACCGCTTTGCAAAGCTGCCCGTCCGGGAGGTTGTCCCTAGGATAACGACGTAATTGCGCGTTCCCACCCCACGCCCGGGGCCGCGGACGTATCCTTCAAAGGTGCGCATCTCCCCGGCGGCGGGAACCTGCTCGCCCGGTTTGAATGTGCTCTCATCCAGCCGGTAGGATTCGATGCGGTCTTCGAAATTGGGTTCGGTGGGAAGTTGAAAATCAAGGGAGCGGATGCGCAGGGCTTCGAGCATGCCCGCGTTACAGACATAGTTCCCGGCCGAAATGTCCTCCAGTGCAATGCCGAAGGGAAGATTCCAGGACAGAAGGGCCTCGCCAGCGGGGATGGGGTCCACGGCAAAACGATGGCCTTCCAGAATGGATGTATCCAGCCGAAGAACCGCACCACGCCATCGGATACTGGTGCCGGCATCCAGTCTACGGGAAGCGATGGCCACGTTGTCTCCCGGTCGGGGGAGCCTCGCAACTTCCTTGAATGCAAGTATTTCCGACATTGACGGTCTCCATGGGAAGTTCCTCGGTGAATCGCGAGGTACGGTGGCGCGTCCGTGAGGTATACAAAATTAGTGAGGAAAAGTCAAGCCCGTCGCCAATAAACCGGCGTACGTGACAATTTTCCCTTGACAGGGCCGGCATATATCGTTTAGATTCATAACGTATGTTTTATTAGTAAAACATTTGACGGGGTCAGGCGCCTTGTCAGCGGAAAGGAGGGCCACGTGGCATCATCCGACGTTTGGAAAGCATTCGAAGAGAATGAAATCACGCATAGCGTGGCTCATCACCTTGCCGCAATCAGAGAGCTGAAAGACCAGCACGGGTACGCACGGGTGTCGGATGTTGCAAGATATCTGGACATTACGCGAGGCAGCGCGTCGCTAACGTTGAAGGCGCTCCGACAGAAACAGTTCGTTCTGGAAGATCGGAACAAATTCCTGCGGCTTTCCGACCGAGGGGAGCGACTGGTCGATCTGGTGCTCGCCAAACGGGCCATTGTACTTAAGTTTCTGAAGGACGTGCTGCACGTGGAAGGCCATCAGGCGGAAGTGGACGCGTGCAAGGTGGAACACCTGTTGAGCCAGGAAACCGGCGAGAAATTGCTGAATTTCGTGAGATTTCTGCTCGCGGATACGCCGGAGGCACGCGAGTTTCTGAGTGCGTTCTGGCAGACCAGCGATTTCTGTTACGACCTGGCCGATTGTCCGATCTGCGAAGACGAATGTCTCCTCAGAGTCGGAACGGAGAGTTGATCTAACAAACCAAGAATAAGGAATGATGCAATGGTGGCGCGTCTGATGCAACTGGCCGCTCGCCGGATTTGGCTCTGGCCCGGTCGGAGAATTCCGTCACAGAGCTTGTTCCGGGGCTCACTTGCCGGACTGAATGAGGGCGACGAAGGCATGGTCGAATCGGTTGAGGGGAATTCGCCTCTGGCCTCCCGGTTGCGGGAACTGGGTGTTTGTCCGGGAGTACGGGTTCGAATGCTCCGTGGAGGCGGCCGGCTGGTCGTTCAGATAGAAGACGCCCGGTTCTGTTTGCGTATGCGCGATGCGGTTGCCGTGAGGCTGAGTCCCATATCCTGAGGTTTGAGGCAATGGCCACGGAGTTGTCCCATGATCCGCACACCGGAGTAGATCAACGGAATACCATCGCTCTTGTAGGCAATCCCAATACCGGTAAGACCACGCTTTTTAACGGTCTTACCGGTCTTTTTCAACATGTCGGAAATTATCCCGGTGTGACGGTCGAGCGAAAAGTGGGGCGGCTGAGGTTGTCCGACGGCAGATCGGCAGATCTCATCGATCTGCCGGGGACTTACAGCCTCGCCGCTCATTCCCCGGACGAGATGATCGTTGCCGATGTACTGCTCGGACGGCTGCCGGACGAACGCAACGTAGACGCTTTTCTGGCAATTGTGGACGCCTCCAATCTCTACCGGAATCTGTACCTTGTCTCACAGGTGCTCGAACTCGGCCTGCCGGCAGTGATCGCGCTGAATATGACGGATGTGGCGGATGCCCGGAGCATACACATAGACGTTGAGGGGCTGTCCAGGTGCCTTGGCGTACCGGTGGTCAGGGTCTGCGCGAATCGAAAACGAGGGCTGGCAGACCTGAGGCGTGAATTGGGGCTCATGCTGTGTCGCGAGCGGAGTACGGCATCGTCGCTTCTGCCTGGATTTCCCGTCGGATTTCCCGCGGCCGTCGATGCCATTGCCGTGGTGTTGGGGTCGCACAATGGAAGAAATTCCACCGCGTGTCGTGCAGAGGCTTTCCGGGCGATTGTCGACGAAGGCGGTTACGCGGAGCGCCGGTTGATTGAGACACACGGGGAAAATTTCCGCGAGAAACTCGCGGAGGCCCGTGGCCGGTTTTCGGCGGGTTCAGGACTATCCGCTCTGGAATCGGAGGTTCGCTACAATTGGATCAAGCAGGTGCTTGCGGAAAACGTATCGAAACCCGAGCACCTTCAGAAGACGCCTTCGGACCGCATCGACCGGGTGCTGACCCACAGGATATGGGGCACGCTCCTGTTCGTCGGGATAATGAGCGTCGTATTTCAGGCCATCTATGCGTGGGCCGGCCCGCTTATGGACTGGGTTGACGGAGGCTTCTCCGCGCTGTCCGGATGGGTGGGGGCCTGGTTTCCAGACGGGGCGCTGAAAAGTCTGGTTCAAGACGGCGTGATCGCGGGTGTGGGCGGTGTCGTTATTTTCCTACCCCAGATCGCGGTCCTCTTTTTCTTTATCGCCATCCTGGAAGATTGTGGTTATATGGCCCGGGCGGCCCTGTTGATGGACAGGCTCTTGACAAAGTGCGGTCTTTCCGGCCAGTCCTTTATCCCGATGTTGTCCAGCTTTGCGTGCGCCGTGCCCGGAATCATGGCAACTCGAACCATTGAAGATCGCCGGAACCGGCTGGTAACCATCCTTGTGGCGCCTCTGATGAGTTGTTCGGCCCGATTACCGGTTTACACCATCCTTATAGGCGCATTTATCCCCCCGAAACCGATTCTGGGCGAATGGGTTGGACTGCAGGGGTTGACCCTTTTTGCTATGTATTGCGTGGGCGTGGTTGTGGCCGTTCCCGCGGCGTGGCTCTTGAAGAACACCCTGTTGCGGGGGGAAACACCGCCATTCATTCTGGAATTCCCTTCGTATAAGGTCCCGGATAAACGGACGGTCGGCCTGAGGGTTTATCAGAGTTCCAGGGCGTTCCTGGTGCGTGCCGGCAGTATCATTCTGGCTGCAACCATTACGATGTGGGCATTGGCTTATTTTCCAAGGTCGGCCGATACGGTTGCGGAATACGAACGTCGTCGGCAGACGGTTGCGGCATCACTTGGAGGCGAAAATCTGAAAGCGGCGCTTGTGGATCTGGACGCCCGTATGGCCGTCGAACTCTTGAACGAGAGTTATCTGGGCCGGGCCGGGCATTGGATCGAGCCTGCGGTCAGGCCTCTGGGTTGGGACTGGCGCATCGGTATGGCCACACTGGCATCCTTTCCCGCACGGGAGGTTATTGTCGCCACGCTTGGTACAATCTACAGCCTTGGAGGCGACCCGGACGAATCGTCAAAGGATTTGCGCAGCGCGCTTCGAAACGCAACCTGGGGGGATGGACGCCCCGTATTCAATGTCCCCGTGGCGCTTTCGGTGATGGTGTTTTTCGCACTGTGCGCGCAGTGCGCGTCAACGTTGGCCGTCATCCGGCGTGAAACGCGGTCCTGGGGTTGGACGTTTCTGACGTTCGGCTATATGACGCTTTTGGCCTACGTCGGCGCGCTTGCCACTTATCAGGGCACGATGGCGCTGGGATGGGGTGGTTAGAATGGATTGGCAATCTGTGGTGGCAGCCGGTGTCGCGTTTGCCTGTGGTGTTTGGGCTGTCTGGAAGTTTGTCAGTCCATTCCTTGCAGGATCGTCCGGTTGCTCCTCCTGCGGAGCGGGGGGCTGCGGCGGATCGTCAAATGAGACACTCCTCGACATCGAACAGCCGCCCCCAGGCTGAGCCAGGCACATATCGCGTACCCTCCCCCTACCCGCGGATCCCGGAGCAGACGGAACGCGGGTTGTTCTAAGGTCGCGCGAGAAAATACTTGCGCAATCCTTCAGAATTCCTTACCCTCTGTTTTATATCCGAATTGTCTTACTTCACGTCTTTCCGGATGTTTTGGTATGTCCTTTTCAGAAAAAGGGGTGTCACACGTTTGTTTATTCAAACTGGGGGAGACCATAGTGCGTTTTGTTCTCACGACTTCGGTCGGTTTCTTCATCTGTCTGTCGGCGTGTCCGGCACCTTCCGTCGATGCCGAAACCAAAAAGCTGGATGACAAATCCCTTTCCATGGCCAAGAGGCTTGCAAAAGACCGGGAAGCGGCGTTTTCCGGTGAAAAAGCCATGCCGATAAACGAATTTCAGCAAAGCTGGAAACTGCTGGCGGCGCGTTTGGACGAATTGTATGCGGGCCACAATGTGCGAGTGAACAAGGTGGGTGCCCATGTCCGATTCCGGATGGGCTTCAGCCGCCTGACCTATATAGGGTTGAAGGTACACACTCGCGTCACACCTCTGGAACCTTCGCCTGGTGAGCTGGTCGCGGGTTATCCCTTTCTTCAGGAATTGGTTACAGACGGGAGTTTTTATCCTGACGGTAGCAAGTTTCCCGTGAAAATGAGAGACCTTCTCCATGTTTCGCCGCAAATGGTTTCGGCACTCCGAGAAAACCTGGACGGCTGGGATAGGAAATACAGGCAGGAATTTGAAAAGGAATTCCCAATAAAGGCGGCCAAAACCATGGAGTGAAGGGCCGGGTTTTCGATTCGCAATCGGACAAGGCGAGGCCGTTCCCGGCATCGCCTTCTTTTCGTCCTGAACAAGCGGTCTGGTGGGTCGGGGGTCGCTCTCCGCCCACAGTTTGGCGGCCCGGTGCCGCTTGCCATCCCGTCCGGAAGATCGGAGTGGACCGGGCCCGACCCGACCGGGGGCTGAAGATCAAGCCACATGCTCTGTGGGTGGCACCCGATTCAGCGCCGGCATCAATTCTGTCGTGAAGAGTTCGAGGCTGCGCAACCAACTTTCCTTGTGGTCCCAATCGTAAGACATCATGACTAGCGTGCCGAAGTCTCCGACTTCCGTCCGCAAATTCTCGAGACGTTCGAGCACCGTGTCTACGTCTCCGGCGATGATCTGCTCACCCATCAGGTAATCCAGATTGCAATCCGCGTCGAGCATGTCCGCGTCCCGTTTAAACATGCCGATGCCCCGGCCCCCGCGCTTGAGCAGGGTACCGATATATTCGAAATTGGCCGCGACCGTGTTTGATCTTGCACGCCTGACCGCCTCTTCGGTGGTGTCAGCCAGGAAGATGGCCCGTGCGATCTTGTAGTCTGACCGGTCGGGCAGGAGACCCGCCGCCATCGCAGCCTGTTCGTACGTTGTCCATATGTTCGCCAGGACGTTCGACGGAATCAGGCTATGGCCGAAGGGTTGGAAGCCGCGCCGGCCCGCCACCCGGGCCGTTCCCGAGTTCATCGAGGTGATCGGCATCGAGATGGGCGGATGTGGACATTGGTAGGGCTTGTGGATGACCCCCAGGCCGACCTCCGGATCGATGGTGCGGTCCATCCGGATCTGCCAGAAACGGCCCTTGATATCGTAAGGGGGGTCAGTCTTCCACAGTGTCAGAATCATCTCGATCGACTCGGCGACCATCGCTCCGCTGTCCTGCGGGTCGACACCGAGGATTTCCATGTCGGTCGGTACACTCCCGGGACCGAAGCAGAGGTTGAGCCGACCTTTGGATAGATGATCCAGGAACGACAGACGGCTTGCGACAAGCGCCGGGTGGTGTTGTTGCAGACACACGGGTGCGGGGCCCAGCCGGATATCTCTTGTCTCGCGCAATGCCGCCCCAATGAATATCTCGGGCATCGCTATGTTCTCGTAGACCATGGTGTGATGCTCGCCGATCCAGAATTCATCGATACCCATTTCGTCGGCGCGAATCACAAGTTCCATGTCTTCATCATGGCACTGGCTGAGCGTTTTGCCCGGCGGGTGAAACGGCATGATGAAGATGCCGGACTTGATCCGTTTCATAGGGGTTACCTCGGGTGAATTTGGCATAATTGCCTCGTGAGGATTTTCACTTCGGGCTTCAGGTGTACGCCGCGTTCACCTACTTCCGTACGGATCGGGGGAATCGCTATCCGGTGATCCCGGACAACCGCGGAATGTACCTTGCCGTCTCCCGTGTGAAGCGGACGGGAAATTTCATCGCAATATCTACCCATTGTGGGGTATACGCAACGTATTTTTGTTCTTGCGAGTTGGTTGTGCCGGAAGAATTCGAGGTTGCCCGGAAAAACCGAATGACGTAAGTTGATGGGTATTCAAGAGTTCGAGGAAGCCGGACGCCGATTTCGCTGGAGAGGACTCTGGCGAGCCCGCTATGGTACGCCCACGGGAGGTTGCAGTATGATTCGAATCGGTCAATTGACTCTTTGGGGTCTGTTCCTGTTTGCCGGACTCGCGGTGGCGAAACAGGCGGATTCATTCAAGTGGTACAATGCCAGAGATGGGTTCCGGAAGGCGGCGGGTGGAGAGAAGCTGATGTTGATCGGCGTTTATACCACTTGGTGCGGATGGTGCGAAAGGCAGGATCGGCAGGTGTTTTCAAGACAGGAAATCCGCAACTACCTGGCATCGAAATTCATACCCATCAAGCTGGATGCCGAAGATTCCGGTTCGCGTTTGACGTTTATCGGTCACGATCTGAGCTACGCGGAACTGGCGCGGGTCTATAACGTAAGCGCGTTTCCCACGGTTTTGTTCCTGGAACCGGATGGAACGCTGCTTTACAAGCTGCCGGGATTCCAGCCACCCGATAGGTTCATGAAGGTGCTGCGGTTCTTCGGCGAACGGGAATACGAGAAGGAATCGGTAGATGGGGAAGGGTAGAAGGCGTCATCGGATTCTGAAATAGATAGACGGAACGTACACCTCGGTCGTTTTCTGAGGACGTGGAACGTTTGCGGATGGAACGATGCCAGGACCTGTGGTGATCCGCGTATCCTGTTCGATGACGCCGGGGGGCGCCACCGTCTTCGGCGGGCTGACAATACATCGCCCGCGGCCGGCACGGCGGAATTCAGGCGTGCTCGTTAATTCATGACCATGTGACCGGAGAAGGTCGCCGGGGCGCTGTATGTCCGGCGCTATTTTTTTGGTGTTCCAGTCCGGCCGTGAAAAGTCGATGTACCTGCGGATCATCCAGTGAATAATATGCGTGTCTTCCGGCTTTCCTGCACTTGACGAGGCGCATGGAACGCATAACCCTCAGTTGGTGGCTTACGGCCGAATCCGTGCTGCCCAGCAGAGTGGCCAGGTCGCTAACGCAGAGTTCGGCCACCGACAGAGCGTGGACTATTCTTAGCCGGTTGGGGTTGCCAAGGACCTTGAAGGTTTCGGAAAGGCTGTCCAAGATCGGCTGGCCTGGCATACCTTGCGCCGCACGACGGACATTAGTTGGATCCATGGATGCCTCCTGGTGTACGTCCCATGGGCGGGTTTCCGCTGCTTTATTCAGGGTCACACCGACTGGATCAAACGTTGAAGACATGTTCAAATATTAAATTTTGGCGTATAATGTCAAGGCATTTCCGGGGCTCTGCCAGATACGTTGTTTCTTGACAATGGCGATCCGTTTGTATATATTTAGGCGTGACTAATTTATTTTTTATTCTCAAAAAACTAACCCTAAGTGCAGGAAGATCGAATGATCGAACCCCTTCAGGCGTTGCTCGCGGCTGGGATCCTTCTCGTATTTGCGTGGATACTGTTCCGTCCGGTAGCGGGTTATTTCTGGCGTTGGCGGCAAACCCCACGACTGACCGCGCGCGTGCTGACCGAAGATATGCTTAAGCATATCTATAATTGCGAATATCAGCACCAGGTAGCAACCGTGGAAAGTCTGTCGGGGGCCCTGGGCATTCCTCGCAGCCGCGCTTCAGACTTGCTGGTACGTGCGGGAGCCGGGGGACTGACCGCTTCCGACGGGGGCAGCGTGAGACTCACGACGCAGGGACGGGATTATGCGCTTCGCATTCTTCGATTTCACCGGCTTTGGGAGCACTATCTGGCCGAAGAGACGGGGGTGGCGGAGGCGGAGTGGCACAGCGAGGCGGAACGGCGTGAGCACGATATGTCTTCCGAGGAGGTGGAACTGCTGGACCGTCAGATGGAGTATCCCGTTTACGACCCGCATGGGGATCCGATTCCCACCAAAGCCGGAGAAATAGCGCCCAACCGGGGAACGCATCTGACCGAACACCCTGTTGGAGGAGCCGCTGTGATCGTGCATATTGAAGACGAGCCGGAACCGGTTTATGCGCAGTTGGCGGCGGAAGGTCTGCACGTGGGGATGCGGATCGAGCTAGTCGAGGTCCTGCCCCAGCGGGTTCGCTTCTGGGCCGATGGTGAGGAACATGTACTGGCTCCGTTGCTGGCAGACCACATTTCAGTCGCGGCGGTTTCGGATGGACCGGAGGCCGAAGCGTCCAACGACCTGCTGTCCGGCCTAAAACCGGGCGAAATCGGACGGGTCGTGCAACTCTCCAGATCCTGCCGTGGGTTGGAACGGCGCCGGCTGATGGATCTGGGTATCCTTCCGGGCACCCTGATCGAGGTGGAGATGCGTAGCCCTACCGGAGATCCCACCGCATATCGCATACGGGGCTCCACCATCGCGCTTCGAAGGGAACAGGCTGGTCAGATTCAGATTCAAGTCCAGTTCGGAGAGTGAGGTGCTGTCACATTCTGTTCCCGAACATAGCAGAAATGGAGGTAGTGAGTATGGAAACACATAAGTCTACCGCAGGTTGCGACGCTTGCCCGGCCCACCATTCGGGCAACCTGATCAAACTCGGCGTGAATATGGCGAACTGGGATTTTGTGGTGGCTCTGGCCGGAAATCCGAATACAGGGAAGAGTACGGTATTCAACGCCCTGACGGGATTGAGGCAGCATACCGGCAACTGGCCCGGCAAGACGGTGGTGCGCGCGGAAGGCGGTTTCGCTTACGAGAGCTATCGGTATAAGCTCGTGGATCTTCCTGGAACGTATTCTCTGTTGTCCACCAGTCCGGACGAAGAGGTGGCGAGGGATTTTATCCTGTTCGGCCGGCCGGATGTCACGGTGGTCGTAGTGGACGCGGCGCGTCTGGAGCGGAATCTGAACCTCGTCCTGCAGGTACTGGAAATTACGGACAGGGCGGTGGTGTGTCTGAATTTAATGGATGAGGCCAAACGTCATGGGCTGTCGGTGGACGAACGACGACTGGCACGAGATCTTGGCGTTCCCGTGGTACCTGCGGCGGCCCGCCGCGGGGAGGGCATTCCGGAGTTGACGCGGGTTCTGAGTGATGTGGCTACCGGCCTGACGGTCTGCAGGCCGCAGCGCATCCGCAACGAGCCGCCGGCGTTGAAGCAGGCCGTTGGCAAGCTCGTGGCGCAGCTGAAGGCAGCATTTCCCAACGTTCCGAATGCCCGGTGGGTGGCGCTTCGGCTGCTCGAAGGCGACACGCGGATTGTAGAGGCGGTGTGTTCGGGAGAACTGGGGGATCTGAACCGAATCCCTGGGCAGGAAGAGGAGGTGATGGCATGAACGACCCCACGGCAAATCAGCGCCCCGAGGAGTTGATTCGATTGGCCGCAAAACTGCGATGGGAAGTGGGGTCCAATTTCCACGATTCGTTAATGGAAACGATCTATGCCAACGCGTCCCAGATTTCCGACCGTGCCGTCACCCGGACCGGGGACGCGGCCCGGTTCGATCTGGACCGTACGATCGACCGCCTCGTAACCAGCCGCTGGCTGGGTTTCCCCATCATGTTGGCGATCCTGACACTGGTGTTCTGGCTTACCATTGAGGGCGCCAATGTGCCTTCTGCGATGCTGGCGGGCCTGCTGACAGATACTGTTCACCCGATGTTGAAATCGATGGCCGCGGTAATTGGAATGCCGTGGTGGCTCGACGGGCTTCTGATAGACGGTATGTACCTGGCGATGGCATGGGTGGTCAGTGTGATGTTGCCGCCCATGGCGATTTTCTTTCCGTTGTTTTCACTGCTTGAGGATTTCGGCTATCTACCCAGGGTGGCATTCAATTTGGACCAGTGGTTCAAGAAGGCGGGGGCCCATGGAAAACAGGCGTTGACAATGAGCATGGGGTTCGGATGCAATGCGGCGGCAATTGTATCCACCCGGGTCATCGATAGTCCGCGAGAACGCCTGATTGCAATTATTACCAATAACTTCGCTCTTTGCAACGGACGGTGGCCCACACAGATACTGGTGGCCACGATATTTATCGGAGGTCTGGCGCCTGCGCATTTGGCGGGACTGGTTTCGGCCGGAGCAGTCGTGGGTGTCGCGGTTCTTGGCATACTGCTCTCTTTTGTTGTCTCGTGGGGACTTTCTCGTACGGTTCTGCGTGGAGAAGCATCCGCGTTCAGCCTGGAACTGCCGCCGTATCGGCCGCCCCGCGTGTTACAGACCATTTATACATCCATCATCGACAGAACGCTAATCGTGCTCTGGCGCGCCGTGATCTTTGCGATTCCCGCTGGCGCGGTGATCTGGCTGAGTACCAATATCCTGATTGGCCGGCTCAGCCTGGCGGAGCATTTTATTGACTGGAGCCAGCCTTTTGGTCTGCTTGTCGGACTGAACGGCGTGATTCTGCTTGCCTACATAATTGCAATCCCGGCGAACGAAATCGTGATTCCCACCATTTTAATGTTGACGGTATTGAGCGCCGGATTGACCGGGCAGGGTGAAGGCGCCGGCGTAATGTTTGAACTGGATTCAGATGCGGCGGTAGCCCAGATCTTCGCGTCCGGCGGCTGGAATCTGCTCACCGCGGTCAATTTGATGCTGTTCAGCCTGGTACATAACCCATGTTCGACCACGATTTATACGATCTGGAAGGAAACAAGAAGCGCGAAATGGACGTCGGTTTCATCCCTTCTTCCGGTCGTAATGGGTTTCGTGCTTTGCTTTCTCATTGCCCAGATTTGGCGGTTGGTATCCGGGTGATGTGAGTTCGGTCCACGGTTGATATTCCCGGGCAAACGCGGTTCTCAGATGTTGTTCCCGGTGTCGCCGCACGGTCCGCTGTGTCTATGTAACGTCGCCAGCGAAAGGAAACACATGCTTAGTCAGGCCGCACAGGACTATCTGAAGTCCATCTACAAGCTGCAGCACGGGCATGAGCCCCGGGCAACCGTGAATACATCGCTGGTTGCGGAACGGATGGAGGTGGCGGCGGCTTCCGCCACAAATATGATCAAGAAACTTGCCGAAATGAAGCTGGTTCAGCACACGCCCTATCAGGGTGTCGAACTCACGCCGGCGGGAGAAGCCGTTGCCCTGGAGGTCTTAAGGCACCACCGACTGTTGGAACTCTACCTCGCCGACGCATTGGGCTACGACTGGGATGAAGTCGACGCGGAGGCAGACAGGCTCGAACACGTGATTTCGGAAGAATTCGAGGACAAGATCGACCGGGTGCTCGGGCATCCCACCACCGACCCCCACGGTGCGCCGATTCCGACAAAGGATGGAAATATAGAAAATACGGACTATGTGCCGCTTACCCAGGTGAAACCCGGTCAAACGGTGTTGATCACTCAGGTGAACGACCAGAGCCCGGAGATGCTCAGGTATTTGGGCGCGTTGGGATTACGGCCAGGCGTGACATTGGTTGTTCAGGAGAAGGCGCCGTTTAACGGCCCACTGACCATTGCGATGGAAGGCAACACACAACACGTGGTGGGCGTAAACGTGGCAGACAGTATCTTTGTCGCCGTCACGGAACGAGATAAGTGATTTCGCCGTTACAACGCCATCGCTGGGCCGGCCCGTGTCGGTGCGCCGCCGGGTATTTCATAATGACCTGGCCAATTCGTGTCTTCATACTCTCATACCTCATGGGCGGAGTCGTGGTATACGCCAAGGCGCCGCCCGATCTGTCTCCAATGCCGCCGGAACTGGAGGCTGAACTCTTCAACCGGGCGGCTGCGATTTTCAGGCCTGATCTACTACCCGCGGACAGTCCCTATCTCCACGACCGCGCGGTTTGCGGAACACCCGTAATTATGGCTCTGGCCACCCAGTGGCCCATGTTGAGCGAGAATACGCAGCGAACGTTTGCGATTCTGCTCCAAAGACCCGCCATGCAGGACAGCATCGTCTCTCCCGGTGGGTATTTCCGCGTCCACTACGACACGAGTGGACCGCATGCCGTGGCGCTGACCGACGCCGACCGGAATCGAGTTCCAGACTATGTAGAGGAGGTGGCGAAGACGTTCGATGCCGCCTGGGCGCTTCAGATCGGCGACCTCGGGTACCGGGTTCCGCTGGACGACGGCGACGGGCTGTTCGATGTCTACATCCAGCAACTGGGCACGAGGGGTGTGTACGGGCAGACCTGGCCCAACAGTCTCGGGGACCCGGTGACGGCCGCCTATTTAACGGTCGACAACAACTACACAGATCGAATCTACGCGACCCGCGGGTTGGATGGGCTGCACGTAACCGTCGCGCACGAGTTCTTCCATGCCATACAATTCGCTTACAATGCACGGTATTTGACTTGGTGGCACGAAGCCACGGCAACCTGGATGGAAGATGTGGCTTACGACGATGTGAACGACTATTTTCAATATACCCAGTTCGTTCTGGGTTCCCCCACGGCTTCCCTCGATTCGCAGCCCACTCTGCAAGACGGTCATCAGTATGGAGCGTCACTGTATGCGCACTTCCTGGATCAGGTCTACGGCCCGAAAACCATTCGAGACAGCTGGGAGGGACTCGGCGAGCGGAATTCGGAAAAGTACCAAATCAACAGCCTGAACGTGGCAATGCCAACCGGCGGTTTTTCCGGGACGCTTGCGGGTTACGCCACCTGGAACTATTTCACGGGAAACCGGTATCGAGACGGGTTTTACGGAGAGGGCGCCTTCTATCAGCCCGCGGCGTCGGTCAGAACGGTTGCACCCACGGTGGGCGGCCAGGCTTCCGGGTCCGGTACGGTAGATCATCTGGCTTCGGACTACATTCAGGTGGTGACGAAGGGATTGCAGGGCGGCCTGAGAGCCGATTTCACCCTGGGCGGGGAGGGAAGCTGGCAGTTCTGGGCATTGCTGATCGAGAGCGACGGAGTTGGCCTGCTGAGCCCGGCCCGTTCCAGGCTGGATATCCCCGACGCGGGACGTTACGACAGGATTGTTTTTCTACCCATTTCAGATACGCTGGAAGGGCGCGCGTTTGAATATCAATTTGCGATCTCGGCGATAGAGTCGGCAGATGGGAACACCCTACCGCTCAGGCTGTCGGTGAACGAAAGCAGGGTTCCCATTGTGCGCCTCCCGGGATTTGCAGACCGGGCGAGGGTGCGCGCGGGCGGGGCTGAAGGCGCGGCGGTGACCTGGACGGTCAGACGCACAAACGGCGATATGATGGTCACCGTGCCTAGCCATGTCGACCTCTCATCGTTTACAACTCAGGCGGATTTGATCGAAATCGTGGCGGTGGGGGAGGGCACGAGTGTTGTGGAGGTATCCGCAAAGGCGGCAGGCACGACGCCTTCACTCGCCTGGGTGGTCTTCGGTCAGACCGAAACGGGGAACCTGCCGCCGATTGTCTCCGCGATTACGGATACGACGATAGAAGAAGGGCGGCCACTGGGAATTTTTATAGAGGCGGAAGATAAGGATAGCGACGAGCTTTTCTTTACTGCGGCGAACCTGCCGGCCGGCGCGACGTTCGATGAGAACCGTTTTTCCTGGACGCCTCGCTACGATCAGGGCAACCGGACGTACGAGATACAATTCAGTGTCAGCGACGGCGTAAACCAGGTACGCATCACGGTAAGCATCCGCGTATCGAACGTCGACCGTCCGCCCGCGATTCGGGAGGCCGATCCGTCTCGCGGAGTGGTATTTGGCGCGCCGGGGGATACGATGCGCTTTTCGGTGAAGGCCCTGGATCCGGACGGCGATACGCTGAGTTACGCCTGGTCCGTTAACGCGGCTCCCGTGGATGAGGAGGGTCCGTCTCTCCTCTACTCGGTTTCCACGACGGAAGCGGATGATGAGGTTGCCGTCCTCGTATCGGCAGGGCCGAAGACGGTCGCGTGGCTATGGACGGTTAGCAAGACATTGAAGGGGGACTTCAACAACGACGGCGCCGTCAATTTTGCCGATTTCGTTGCCTTCGCCGTGGCGTTCGGTACGGAGAACCCGAAATTCAATCTGGACGGCATGGGTCGTGTCGACTTTCGGGATTTCCTGATCTTTGCGATTTATTTCGGCCTCCCGTAAAGATCCCGCCGGAACCAGCCGATCCGGATTGGAACCCTTTAGTGTTTGTTTTTATACACCTTTTTGTTAAATTAGATTCCTTGACCACGAACGGCGTCCACAACAGTTACAGGTGACCGATTGATTGCGCTTCGCTCGGAACGGGAACTGGAGAGAATCCGGGACGCCTGTCGGATTGTCGGGCTTGCACATCGGGCCCTTCGGGAGTGGGTCAGACCGGGAGTCCCGACTTCCAGGCTGGACCGGGTCGCCGAGGAAATGATTCGCGACCACGGCGCGTCTCCGGCTTTTAAGGGATACCACGGGTATCCTGCGGCTACGTGTATTTCAGTCAACGAACAGGTCGTCCATGGGATCCCGGGAGACCGGGAACTGCGTGACGGCGACCTTGTCAGCATCGACATAGGCGCCAGGTTAAAGGGGTATTACGGCGACCAGGCGATCTCATTTGCCATAGGCGAAGTGACGCCCACGGTGAGGAGGTTGATAACGGTAACCAGGGAGTCACTGTTCAAAGGCATCGAAGGGGCGCAGGAGGGCCGACGGCTGGAGGACATATGCGGGTCCATCCAGCAGTGGGTGGAGTCACACGGTTTTTCGGTTGTGCGCCAGTTTGTGGGGCACGGTATCGGTCGCAGGCTGCATGAAGACCCCGCAGTGCCGAATTATGTGCCGGTGGACAAGAATCCACGGCTCCGGCGGGGAATCGTAATTGCGATCGAGCCGATGGTGAACCTCGGCCGGCCCGAGGTCGTGCTCGCCGGCGACGGGTGGACCGCGTCGGCCAGAGATGGATTGCCTTCGGCGCATTTTGAGCACGTCGTGGCTGTAACCGATGACGAACCGGCGCTTCTGACCATGACCGAAGAGGAAATCTTCAACGGGGAGTGCGCCCATTGAAATAAAATTCACATCAGGCATCTCCGGTCCGGCTTGTGCGAGTCCGGTCCATTTTTTTGTTAAATATTTACAGGCTATGTTTATCACACGTTTCCTGAGTGCTTTCGTCGGGCTTCTGCTTATTTGCGCTTGCGATCGACACTACAAGGAGGGCGCGCATCCACCGCCGAAACGGCAGCAGCCCGAGCTCCCGGCGGGGCATCCTCCAATAACGACATCCAGCCGGGAGCCGGAAGGACCGGGCGAAAAAACGGTTCGGGGCACCGTCCGGATTAAGCAAGAGCTAAGGTACGGGATCCCGGCGGGCGCCTATCTGTTTATCATTGCGAGAGAGAGGGCCGATGGAGGCCCGCCGTACGCCCTGAAACGCATTCCCATGCCCGCGCTACCGTACCAGTATACCCTCACGCAGGCGGATGTCGCACGGATGTTCGGAGAAGGAATCGTGCTGGCGGAGATTCCCGAGATGTATATGGTAGCCAAAATCGACCAGGACGGTTTCGTAGGTGCCCAAACCGGCGATATGGAGGGTGCGTGCATAAAGAATCCAATTGCCGCGGGTGAGCAACACGCCGACATCTTGATTAAACAGTTGCATTGAGTCTTTTTCGCGATTGAATCACGGGGATCTTCAACGGGTTATTCGCACCCGGACGCATTCAGGCAGGAACGATCTGGTGAATTGGGCGTTACAGGATGAAGGGAATAAAGTCGAACCGGGAGAGTAAACTTATGGATCGCCGGCCGCTCTTGATATTAATGCTAGTTGCGGCGTCGTTAACTGGCTGCGGCAATAGTGAGGAGAATCCGATCGGATCCGATCTGATTACTCGTGGGCAGGGGCGGGTCGTGGAACTCCCCTTGCTGCCTTCCCAGGGCGGTTCAACCCGGTTCGAAGGTACTTTTAGTCGTGGATTCGGTACCGACGAACAATTGATGGTTGGACGGATGGGCGGTCTCGTGTTTCGCTCACTGATTCGGGTCCGGCTGGATGCTGATTCCCTGGTTTCGGCGGCGGCGGGCGCCGACGGGGGGAAACTGGTCGTACATTCCGTTCAAATGCGGATCCGGAAACGTGCGCCCACCAGAGGATTGGAAGAACTTGAGGTACACCGTCCGGAACAGGCGTGGAGTGAGGCGAATCAGTTTGTCGATACACTCAGACACACCGCGATCGATTTCGCGTCCGCCGCAATCGCCGGAGCGACCGCGACGGTTCTGGGGGACAGCCTGATCCAGATCGATCTCCCTCCTGGGTACGTTACCTCGGCCATACTGGAGAATTCCGACAACGCAGAGGTGGATGTACTGCTGCAGCCGGCGGCCGGCGCTGAGTTTTTCGCGAGTCTGGTCTCCCGAGACGATTCACTGCCCGGCAACGTCAATGCACTGCCGGAACTCCATTTGACGTATTCCGTCGACGGAAACACCTACACGCATGTCGCGGATGTATCGGAAGATACGTACTGGGCGGCGCGGGACGGGCCCGAACCCGGGATGCTGGTGCTCGCGACTACCGTTCGACTGAGCCCCGTGTTTCGCTTTGACCTTCCCGATAGCATTCCAACGGGAGCGACGGTTACGTTTTCGGAGTTGCGGCTGAATTATGATCGGTCGCAATCGATGTTCGGCGAGTTTACGTTTTCAGTCGAACGGATCAACATCAATTCGGCTACGGGAGACACGACTTTTTCCCTTGTGAATACGTGGCAGTTTGAGGAGCAAGTGGCGTCCTATGCCCTGGACCAGACCGTCGTCCAAGGGTGGATGTCCGGGACCACGCGTAACTTCGGCATGGCCCTGAGCACCCCGATAGAGGATCTCCAAAATTGGGAGATCAACTGGGTTGTGTTCCACAATCCGATGTTGAAGTTGATCTATTCAACCCCGCCCGATCCGTAGAAACACTTCTTTTCGAGGAAGAATGTGAACCATTTCCGTCGCGTTTCAGTTCCGATCGTTTGTTTTCTCGTGCTCGGTGCGCTGGTGGATTCGCCCTTTGCGAAATCCATCTTTTCCTTTAATGGCGTCGGCGATTCCGAACGCCGTGTCGACGTGCGGGCACGGGGAATGGGAGGCGCCGGGCGTGCGCTTGCGGACAGCCAGAATTTCAGTTCGGCAAATCCTGCGCTCCTGGCTGCGTTTTCGCGCGCCGGTTTGCAGAGTCGCTTCTTTCTGCAACGCCGTACCCTCGATGACGGTCGGAATCGGCACGTGGTTTCAGACGGCGATATCGGCGCATTCCAGGTCGTGTTGCCCGTTCTGCACGGTACGGTCCTGGGAGTGGGCCTGGAGCCGTTAACCGACCTTGATTTCGACCTTGTCGGCGCCGACAGCACCCATGCCGTTCCCTACACGTTGCGGGTCAATGCCACGGGCGGCATCCAGGCGTTCTCTTTCGGGCTTGCGCGCAGGTGGGGTGGTATGCTATTGGGCGGGAGCCTGAGTGTCATTACAATCGGGACCATCAACGAGACGTGGACGAAAGATTTCGGTTCGGACGGGAAGGATGGATCCGCAGGGACTTTTTTGGTGGATGCCAATAACCGCCAGATTCCCGAATACCTGAACAGCGAGGATCGATACGTACGGACGCACAGCGGCGCGCAGCCCTCGCTTGGCGCAGTATATACCGGGGGCGGAAAATGGTTCGTCGGGGCCGCGTTCCGGGCTGCATCGACCGTCACCCAGACACGGATTTTGCGCAATTTCTTCGCGGAATTGGGGTTCGAAGAGGAGACCCGGACAACGCTGGATGTGCATCTGCCGGCAAGTATCGGCGTGGGGCTGGCATACCGGTCGGGTTATCGCTGGATGGCGGCGCTGGACGTCGAGCGGGCGTTCTGGGAAAAAACCGAGTCTGGCCGCTACAATACAACCGAATTGGCCGGAGGCGTCCTCTACAGGACGGGCGACCCGGATTCGCGCAGTACGCATCGACGAATCGAACTGACGGCAGGTGGATACTATCGGTCGCTTTACTTCAAGACAGCCGGAGATTCTCAGATCGGCGAGGTGGGCGTGAGTCTGGGTATGGCACTGCCTTTCGAAAAACGTGGCACGGGCAGTTTTCGTTACGTAATTGAGTTTGGCAAAAGAGGTGACGTGGCCAGACATGGGGCTTCGGAGCGTTTTGTAATGCAGACGTTCTCCTTGTCTGGCTGGTTAAAATAGATATCGGTACACAACCGTCCCTGGTTTCGCCGCTCTCGTGTCCTGTCCCAGAAATATACCGCCGTTCTTTCCTGCATCTGCGTGCGTGAGGCTGTACGCACAGGCAGGCGCCGGTTCATCCCGCCTCGCTGCGTAGCGTCCGTTGCCTGCGTTGAGCTTGTCGAACCGCGCTCGCCGACCTTCGGCAGATCGCAGGCGCCTTGCGAGCCGGGCGACTCGTCGGTCGCATTTCGGCAATCTGTTTCCGGGACAGAGCAATGGGGAGAATTGGCCATCCCGCCTGTGGGCCGGGTTTTTTATATCGAACCCAGAAACTAAGTGGAGGTTTGAATGCGCCTGCGGCTAAGTTGTTCGTACATGAAGAGAACGGGCGTCAACAGCATAGGGATGGCGATGCCGCAAAGCAGAACCACGCCGGCGCTCAGCCCGTCGCGCACGGCCGGTTCCATCTGGGGGGAAAACACCTGGGGCAAAAGCACGAAAACAAAAAAGCCTTGAGGGAGAATCTGTGACCAGTCACGTACGTATAGAGAAGCGAAACGCCCGGCCGAAAAACCGCCGGCAGCCTTGCCGGCAAGCATTGCTCCCGCGTAGATGACCAGAAGTTTCCAATGAAACGCCGAGAGGTTCAATAAGCCCGAAAGGTCCAGGCTCGCCACAAAATAAGTGAGTACAAAGTGCGAAAGCGGGACCGAAAGGGGTTGCATCGCCTGCAGGGAATATCCGGTCTTCACAGATCGGGCAGAGACTCCCACGCCGGTCGCGAGCGCCAGAAATAGCGGAGATATGTGCATCACCCGTGCGCAAAAGAAAAGCGTCGCGACAATCGCGCCGAACAGGAGCTGCCCGCCATATCTGGTTCTGACCTTGTGCGTAATCCTGAAAATCAGTTCTACGCCCACCGCCCAGATGATTGCCGACGGTACGGCCCGGTAGAGGCCGGGTGTGCGCAGGATGAGATCAGAGAGGAACCAGAGCGACAGCCCCAACATCGTAACCAGGAGCGAAAAGGACAGGGACTCTCGTCTGTCCGGTTGAGAGATAAGCGTGAACATCGGGCCGGCCAGAGCAGCAAGCAGACCCAGTCGAAATGCCTGGACGGCCGAAAAATCCAGAAATAACATAAACGTTAACGAAGCCGGGACCAGCGTTACCGCTACGGAAAGCAATGCGGCCCTTCCAAGATTCTTGCTGAAGAACCGATGATATGAAAAACTCGCTCCGAGATACAGGCCGACCCAGACCTGTGCGAGTTCCGCAACCGGCGCTGTTGCAATGAAGGCGCCGGTGTCCCGTATTCCGGAACCGCCGGCGAGAAATCCCAGTACAAGGGGTATCACGTGGACAGGAAACCCGAACCCGGTCAGCGTGGTTGCCAGGATTAACGGTACTATCAGCATTAGGCCGACGTATACCACGGGCTGGATCGAATCCGGAGAGTCCCGTTGGACTCCCCAGACAACCGCACATAAAATGACGCAGATCAGAAACCGCCTCATTCAGTGCCTTCCGTTCGTTGTGGTTTACGTGCTCGGGGCGGAAACTTCGCGGGGTTTGGGCAAAGGTATCACCTGACCTATCGCGGTTGCAACCAGAACCGCGGCGATCAGGGCGTAGCGGTTTGGCCCTGAATCCAGAAGGACAAGCTGGGCTGCCAGAGCCACCGACAACGTCCCGAGGGGCCTGAGCGCCGAGCCGATAATTTCCGTTAGTGAAAGATGGCAGCGGGTCAGACGGGCAGCTACCGTCAGGCTGATTCCCCTCGCCAGACTTCTGGCAACCAGGAACAAAAAGGCGAACGCCGTCAATCGTAGTGCCGTGAGGTTCTGTGTTGCAAGCAGGCCACCTATAACCAGAAAAAAGACGGGTTGCAGGATACCCGTGGTTTTTTCCAGAAGTTCAAGCGCATCCCGGCGACGTGTCGTCGTATTGATGAACCATACGCCCGAGATGAATCCGACGACCACGCCCGGAATCGACTTGCCTATGCAGAGTCCGCCGACGGTAGCCACGGTGCCCGTCGCGATAACTGTGCACAAGAAATCGTCCTGAAAGGTGCCGAAGATAAACGTAAGCAACAGGCCCACGAGAATCCCGACGCACGCAAGTAACGCCCAGAAGCTGCCAGTGCCCACAATGGTGAAGGGCCCCAGTTCGACAACGGGGCCGCCAGCGCAGTACGAGTACAGAACTGTCATAACTGTCATTGCGGCTGCATTCGTGATGAACGGGCCCGCCGGCGAATTTTCGACGGGCGGTGTGGAAAGCGCCGTACGGACGTAGAATATCCGGTCCGGCATACGAAGCGTGGTTGCCAGTGTGCCCAGCAAGAGCGCGATCAGGGAGGGATCGGCCGTGATGCCCATTTGGTACCGTAGCACCGGCCTCCACAACAAAGCCAGGAGAAAGACAATGGCGGCCGTTCCCAGAACCTGAAGACCTTCAAGCGTGCAGTGGCGTGATGCGCGCCTTCCCAGCCGACGAAAATCGAACCGAAGACCCGTAATCATACCGAACCAGACCAGAATGACGCCCAACAGTCCCGTCTGTATGTCTTCAACAATCCCCGCCAGGTCACTCTCGCGGGACAGGAAGAAACCCACGGCCATACCGATCAGAACGAAATGCAGATGGCTTGTTCGCAGGCTGTCCAGGGGCGCGGCAAGCTTCCGCCTTACGTACAGGTGTCGGCAGATCAAGCAGATTGTGTAGATGACATAGAAGCTGGCGATCAGTTGCATCGAATCCACCCGTCATCGGATTTCCATTTATCGCGGCGGTCGGACCGTGCAGGGAGTATAGCCTCTAGCCGGTACCAAGTCAAGCCCGAAGTCCCGTATTCAAATTGATCCACCTGCTTGACAGTCGTGGTGTTTTGACATATATTGCAGTCCTGCAAGAACCTATAAATCTATAGGTTATGTGCTCTTGCCTATGGGACGACGAGGGGAGTCCGGTCCGTTCGGACTCTGTCATTCGATCCTCGGTCGCACTTCACAACGAAGTCAAACCAGGGAGCGCCGTGTGCAGGAAATTTCAATCGCGGAAGTCCTTGAACGTTTCGGTGAAAAGCTGGCCCTCAAGTTGATTGCCGGTAAAGACAACACGGGCAAAAAGCTGACCTCCAGCGATGTACACCGACCCGGTCTCGTCCTCGCCGGCTTCGTGGGTCTTTTTACGTTCGACCGCGCTCAGGTACTCGGCAACTCCGAAATGTTGTACCTGGACGGCCTTTCCGCCCGCAAACTCCGCACGGTGCTGGAGACCGTTTTCCAGTTCGACATCCCGTGTGTGGTAGTTACCGACGGAAACGAGGTGCCTCAGACTATGGTGAAATTGGCCAGGCAGCGAGGCATCCCACTGATGGTCACTCCGTTTTCGACCACCAAGTTTTCCCATCTTTTTTCTTACTATCTGGACGATGTGTTTGCTCCCAGGACAGCCATCCACGGTTCTCTCGTCGATGTATATGGAATCGGTCTCTTGTTTACCGGTCGAAGCGGGATCGGGAAGAGTGAAATTGCATTGGACCTCGTCGAGCGCGGGCACAGACTGGTTGCGGACGACATCGTGCTGGTTTCAAGAAAGCTCCAGGGCATTCTCGTTGGCGCATGCGGTGATGCGCTGCGGGATCATATGGAAATCCGTGGTCTCGGCATACTGAACGTCCGACACATGTTTGGGATCGGTGCGTTTCGGATTCAAAAACGAGTCGAGGTCGTTGTGCAACTCGTGGAATGGGACGAGACCGAATCCTACGACCGGGTGGGTCTGGAGGAGGACTGGGTGTCGATTCTCGACGTGGAGGTCCAACAGGTGACCGTGCCGATCTATCCAGGCAAGAATATTACGGTCATCGCAGAGGCTATTGCATTGAATTATCAACTCAAGATTCAGGGTTACCATACGGCACGCGAATTCAATCGGAGGTTGATCGACAAGATCAGCCAGAAGGGTGCATCCGAGATGCTGATTCGCGCAGACTTCGAGTAGCTTTGTATCCCTTCGCATCCGATGCGGTCGAAGCCGCGACGCCATTACCGGGCCTGGTGCCCGAGAGACAGCGGAATGAAAACATGCGAAGATTCACATTCGGGGAGCGATCTGCAATGTCGAGAGTGATTGTTGTGTTTCTGGGTCTGGCGTTGTGCGTGGGATGCGACAATGAGGGGGCCCGAAGAGCGAAGAAGGCGGAGCGGATGTATTATGTTGTCTTTCGGGATATGGAAGAGCGGTTGGAAACCCTGCCTCAGACGATCGCGCAGTATTCCGAAATCGCCGAGAAATACGGCGATACACCATCTGGAACAAAGGCGGCAGAACGGCACGAGCAGCTTACGAAAGCCCAGGCATTGCTGGCAGGTTCGGATAGCCTCGGAGACGGCCAGTGGGTGTCTGTCTATACTCGCGTGGATTCGGTCGCGCCGGGATACCCGCCGGTTGTCCGGTCGCTGGGTCGGCATTTTTACAACAATACTTACCTGGCTTCCAGATCCGGCGCCATCACACGACATCCCGCAATTATACAGAGCGTGCTTAAAATCTGGGGGCAGCAGGATAGTCTCTGGTCGAAGTACGAGTTTCGTCCGACGCCCGCGGACAAGGACTGGCGGGATAAATTGTGCATGCAGGCAACAGATGTGGCCCGTATGCTGGAGGGCGTGAGGCGTTATCCGGAAGCACTCCGGGTTGTGAGTCGGGGTCTGGTTTATGGCGCCGGAGACGATGCTGTTGCTCATGCGAGGGTGTTTGCGGCGTTCTATACGTTCAGGGCTGCCCGTTACAGGGAAGGCGTCGACCTCGCCGGGAAAGCGCTCGCATATGAATTCCTGGCGAACGAGGACCGCGCGCGAGCACATCATGTCATTGGTCTGTGTTATTGGCGGCTATCCGAGCGGAGCAAAGCGTCGTCCGATCTACAGGCGGCAATCGATGCGTTGAATGAAGCATTACGGATCGATCCGGAAAACCGGGCCGTTCGGGAGCTGCTGAAGGAGCTGCGCCTGTACCAGAAGCGGAATGCTGCCTGATGCGAGGCCTTGCGGCCGTAATCACGAAGAATACGCGGGTCATTCGCCACGGAGCCAGAAAGGGGCATGCCCGGTAGGGGAACGGGCGCCGACCGGAGGTCAAATCGGGGTATGGGAACGGTTGTGTGCAAATTCGGCGGGAGTTCGCTTGCCGACGAGCGGCAGGTGAAACAGGTCAAGAAAATCCTTGAAGCCGATCCGCGTCGCCGTCTCATTGTGCCGTCCGCACCCGGCAAGCGCAACGCCGCCGATACGAAAATCACGGACCTGCTTTATCTGTGCCATGAACTGGCCAGGCAGAATCTGGATTTCTCAGAGCCGTACTCACGCGTGCGCATCCGATATGAAGAACTGGCGGCAAAGCTTGAAATCGCCCTCAATATCGGGCAGTTGCTCGACCAGCTGAAATCAAGTATAGAAAAAGGCGCATCTCGAGATTTTGTCGCTTCGCGCGGAGAGTATCTGTGTGGACGTGTGATGGCCGATTACCTGGGCGCAACCTTCATCGACGCCGCGGAAGCCATCCGTTTTCGTCCCGGAGGCCACCTGGACCCCGCCAGCTACGACCTGCTCGAGGGACGGGTTGACGGCACCGGGTTGTTCGTCGTGCCGGGATTTTACGGTAGCGATCCGGGCGGAGACGTGAGGACGTTTTCGAGAGGCGGTTCGGATATCACGGGCGCTATTGTGGCTCGGGCTGTCAATGCCGAGGTCTACGAGAATTGGACCGACGTATCGGGCCTGCTGATGGCAGATCCGGACCTGGTGCCGGATGCGCGACCCGTGCGTGAAATTACGTATCGCGAGGTTCGAGAACTGGCGTATATGGGGGCATCGGTGTTCCACGACGAGGCCATGTTTCCTGTACGTGCCGCCGGGATTCCCGTCCATATTCGCAACACGAACCGGCCCCAGGACGTCGGAACCCGAATATTGGCCCGGAGGGAATTGACAGACGATCTCATTGCCGGTGTGGCCGGACAACCGGCCTTTACGATGTTGTTTATCGAAAAGGCAATGATGAACCAGCAGAAGGGCTTTGGCCGGCAGGTGTTGGAGGTGGTGGCATCGCACGATATCAGTTATGAACATACACCGTCCGGGATCGATACGATGTCGGTCATTATGCGCAATGAACAACTCGGCGAAAAAGGAGAGGGACTCGTCGACGATATACAACGGATCCTGCAACCGGATCGCGTAGAGTTATTGCGCGGGTTGGCCCTTATCGCGACCGTTGGCGAGGGAATGTCACATCGAATCGGCATCGCTGCACGGTTGTTTGGCGCGCTCGCAAACGCGCGAGTCAACGTCCGTGTGATCGATCAGGGCGCATCCGAAATCAACATTATCGTGGGTGTGGAAGAGGCGGACTACAAGCGGGCCGTACGAGCCGTCTATGATGCTTTCGTGAGCTGAGACCTGCTCAGAAGAAGGGCGCGGCACGATGAGAAGGGGGGCTTCCTTTAACGACGACGCCCTCTTGATTTGAAAGTGGAAACACGATTTGATTCATCCACGTTTCGCTTTTTCTCTTACCGGCTCCCGGGAGGCGGCTTCATACCGGCGATCAAATGCTTCGCTGCCGTCGTCGGGCACGATTTCCAGGATAGAGCCGGGTTCAGAAATCGGCTGTGCGTCATCCACGTAGACCCTGTGAAGGTCTTGCCGGTTGCAGGCGTAAAAGGTGGCTTCCCCACTGGCACGGGCGTATCGGTAGAGATGGCGGGGTGGGTCCACCCAGGCGTGAGAGACTGCGTATCGTGTTAGCGCCGCAGTGTCGACGTTGACGCCCAGACCGGGTGCTTCGGGTACACGATAGAATCCGCCTCGCACCTCGTGAGGGTTTTCGATTAACCCATGCTCCCAGATGTTCATGCAAGTGATGGCCGGCCATTTGGCCTGCTGCAGAACCGCGCCGAGGTGCGCCGCCCACGCCGTCGTGATGCCCGTACCGACGAGTTGTAGCCAGAATGGTTTGTTGGCTTCGTCACACACGGCCGCCTGATTCAACAACCGCGACGCGCCCGCGCAGAGAACGAAGCCGTCCGTCACGTCCTCCTTCAGCGCTGTTAATGCTGGAGGGTTACCGTAATGCATGGCAAGAGGCCGGTTGAAACGCCTGCGGATCTGACGGTTTCCCGCGACGTCGTTCTGGGGAATCGGCGTTTCTACCATGGCAATCTCGGAATAAGCTTCCAACTCCTTAAGGTGCGGAACGGCATTTGCGGAATTGGCAAGCGTGCCGTTGTAGTCGAAGTCGAGATGAAACCCATCCGGTACCACCTCTCGAACGGCCCGAACCGACGCGTGCAGATCGAACCACGGTCGGGCCTTCAGTTTGGCGCTCATATAACCGGCGTTCACAGCCTGTCGGCATTCTTCGGCCCAGTCCTCCGGCGGCATGTCCATGTGCCACCAGGAGATGGGGCACCAGTCTCGGACTTTCGTGCCGAGTAACCTGTAGACGGGCACTCCGAGCCCCTTTGCCACCACGTCGAACAACGCCATTTGCACACCCGCGCCCAGGCTGTCGTCCCACATCAGTTCTGCCGCGGGTCGGTTCCGTATGCGGCGTTCGATTTGTTCGGGCACCTGGGCCCACGTGTAGTTGTGAACGGTTTCGCCCCATCCCACAATGCCGTTATCCAACGTGAGCTTACAGATCTGGATGATGCGCCATTGGGGCAGCCAGTACATGAGATGTTGATTGCTGTGCCGTGTAAATGGCACTTCGTGGAAGCTGATGTCAATTTCTTTTACCTGCATGGAAACTCTCCTCGGATTCAGGATCAGTGTCTTATTCCAAGACGCGATTCCAGTTTTCTGGTAACGGTTTTCAATACCTTGATTCTGGCATAATATTTCGAATTTGATTCGACAATCACCCACGGTGCGTTGGGTGTGCTGGTCCGATGGATCATTTCTTCCACGGCTTCCTCGTACTGGTCCCACTTCTCCCTGTTTCTCCAATCCTCATCACCGAGCTTCCACCGTTTGTGGAGGTTCTTTTTGCGATCCTCAAACCGGTTGAGCTGTTCGTTTTTGTCCACGTGCATCCAGAACTTGAGAAGAACGGTGCCAAAGTTCGTCAGGTGTTCTTCCATTTCTTTGATTTCCCGGTAGGCGCGTTTCCACTCTGATTCCGTACAAAATCCCTCGATACGCTCAACCAGGACCCTCCCGTACCACGAACGGTCAAAAATGGCCATATGCCCGGTCTTGGGCATTCGATTCCAGAATCGCCAGAGATAGTGGTGGTCCAACTCGATGTCGTTGGGTGCCGAAATGGGAATGACTTCATACCCTCTGGGGTCCATATTCTGCACGAGGCGTTTGATATTGCCGCCCTTGCCCGCGCCATCCCAGCCTTCGTAGACCAGCACGACGGGAATGCGGCGGCGGTGAACCTCGTGTTCCAGATTCTTGATGCGTGCCTGGTGCTTTTTCAGGGCTTTACGATAGTCGGATTTCTTCATCGATCGTGACAGATCGACCTTTCTCAGCATGCCGGAAGGGGTCTTTCCAAGTTTCGTCGGAGGCGGCAGAGTCGAGCCTTCGGCGTCCTCCAGTTGCCGAATCCGGCCTTCGACGGCTTCGATTACGGTTTTGAAGATCTTGATGTTTGCACGTCGCCAGCCGTCAGCCCCGACCGGCGTCCAGGGCGCAAAATCTGAATGGGTTTTCTTCAGCATCTCTGTGGCAACCACCAGGCATTCGCCGTAGTTCTCGTGCTTTTGCCAGTCGTAATCGGTGATGCGCCATGCCGTTGACGGGCTGCTTTGCAGCTTCATGAACCGTTTCCGTTGTTCCGCCTGGGAGATATGCAGGAAGAACTTGACGATGACGGTGCCTGCGTCGACAAGCTGTTTTTCGAAAGATCTGATTTCGTCGTATGCCCGTACCCAATCGTCTTCAGCGATTGTTTTGTCCATTCGCTCTACCATAAACCGTCCGTACCAGGATCGGTCGAAGATCGCGATTCTCCCTGCCTCGGGTATCTTCGTCCAGAAACGCCAAAGGAAGGGCTTTCTGCGCTCTTCTTCATTGGCCGGTTGGGTCGGGTGCACGCTGAAGCCCCTGGGATCCAACGCCAGCAGCAGCTTGTTGGTGTGGGTACCCTTGCCAGAGGCCTCCAGGCCCTCGAAAACGACGACGATTGGAATCTTCCACTTTCTGGCGTTTCGCTGGAGGTGCCCGAGTTTGAGTTCGAGGCCCGGTATGAGTTCTCTATATTTGGATTTTGTCAATTTTCGTGAAAGATCGACGGTCTCCAGCATTCGGTTTCCTTCCTCCGCCAGGGTCAGGGTATGCGATACATCTTCCGGTTGAAGACATGATTAGGGCAATCGGACATAGATGTCAACAGGATTAAGAACGGTCGTGTCCGTGTGTATGAGGTGAAGGAAATTTGTGCGGTATCCGGGCATGTACCTTATATTGTGCGGATGCCGGAACTTCATCGGCATAAGCCCCGAATCAAAATTCCGAGGAGGCCCTATGGCAATACGTCTCATTCACTTGGGTGTTGGGGGCAGGGGAAGGTGGCCGGTTCGTCGCGTGATGGAACGCTCAGACTTCGAAAGCGTGGCTCTCGTCGACGTGAACGAAGGAAATCTGAAGTGGGCCCAGGTGGAATCGGGGTTGTCGGAAGCCGCGTGTTACCGGTCTCTGGTCGATGCGCTCGATAGCGTAGACGCGGATGCCGTCGTTGTGATTACTCCCCCGCAGCTACACGCCGAACAGTGTCTCCAGGCGGTTCGGGCGGGCAAACATGTGCTTGTGGAAAAGCCATTCGCCAAAACCCTGGCCGACGCGTGCCGTGTGGTCCGGGAAGCCGATGACATGGGTGTCAGGGTGGCCGTGTGTCAGAATGCGAGATACGCGGCGGCGCATGTCACCCTCAACCGTCTCGTGAGGGAGGGCACTTACGGAAGGCCTGTATACGGGCTGATGACCAAGTACGGGTGGAGACCCCGTGTACACCATTCCGGGGTCGACGAGCATGCCTACCTCTGGGAGCGAAGCATTCACGATCTGGATACCCTTCGTTTCCTGTTCAACGCCGATCCCGTACGCGTGTGGGGGCATAGTTTCAATCCGCCCTGGAGTCCGTATAAGGGTGGCGCCGGTGTCCACGCGTGGATCGAATTTGAGGGCGGGGCGACCTGCGGTTATCTCTGCACGTTCGCGGCCCACAAGGGCGGGTCGGCCTTGAGGGTCGAACTGGATGGCGGCGCCCTTGAGTTGACCGACAACGGATGGCTCCTGCGCGCCCCAGGTGCAGATGAAGACGAAGTCATTCCTATGGATCATGTTCCGGCGTCTGAAGAGGTTCTGCTGGATGGGTTCCATCGGTATGTGACCGAAGGGGTCGAACCGGATTTCGGCGGGCACCGGAATCTGGCCACCGTCGGCATGGTGGAAGGCATCGGGGTGGCTTCCGACGAGGGGCGCGTCATTGATTTTGAGGCCTATATGAAGGCGCAAGCCGGTTCGCGGTAAGAGCGCCGGCGCGCGGGTACGCACAGGGTAACAACAGCGGCATCGAGTGGTTCCAACAGCAGACCACGGCTGGAGTTTCGTGAATCCATGGCAGAAATCTAAATATATCCTCTCAGAGGGAGACGACGTGGCCGACGCGACCTATCCCGACCTGGATACCTATAGACGAGAAGTGTTCGCACGGGAAGACGACCTGTTGAAGGATGTGATGCCCCGAGCCGTGATGCGGGGGCTTCCACGAATATCCATCAGTCCGGAATCAGGTAAGACCCTTTATATGCTCGCGAAAGCGATCGGCGCGAGAAGAATCCTGGAATTCGGTTCTCTCGCCGGCTACTCGGGGATCTGGCTGGCACGGTCGCTGCCGGACGACGGGCATTTCGTTTCGCTCGAGATGGATCCGAAACACGCCGAAGTATCGCGGGCGAATCTTGCCGCTGCGGGGTTGGCGGATCGGACGGAAGTACGCGTCGGAGATGGGGCCGTCCTGATGAAGAACCTGGTGGGGGAAGGACCGTTCGATCTCGTATTCATTGACGCGGACAAGGAAAACTATCCGGTCTATCTGGACTTTGCGCTGGAAAATACAAGGGTCGGCGGTCTGATCGTGGCCGACAACGCCAATGGCCATGGCCACGTACACGAATCGCTGCACGCTGGAGACGGCAGACGGGGGATCCAGAATTATAACAGACGTGTGGCGGAACACCCGCGTCTGGTTTCGAATATCATTCCGGTAGGGGGTTGGTTGGCGGTTTCTCTGGTGGTGGCGAACACTGACGACACGTAGTCGCATTGCTCCGGAATTATCGGACCGATTCTAGTTTTCTTCAACAAGTAAAAACACGACATACAACACCGTATTATGGAACGGACAATACGTCAGTCGGGGTTCGGAAAAGCAGAGGTGGCGGTTGGAGATGTCAGGGCGCGGATCAAAAAATCTGGTCGTGATTCTTTGCGATCAACTCCAACGACAGACGTTGGGCCCCTACGGTGGGCGGGTGCCGACGCCTCATCTCGACAGGCTGGCCGAGCGGAGCGCGGTATTCCAGGAGTTTTACTGCGCAACCCCGCTATGTGTGCCCACACGCCCGTCCATGATGACAGGACGCTGGCCGCACGCGCACGGTGCGACGACATTCGGGCCGGGATACGAAACCATTAATGCCGGAGAGCAGTTGCTGTCCGACTTCCTGATGGATCGTGGCTATCACGTCGGCTACGAAGGGATCTGGCATGTCAACCGGCCGCCGGAAGACGACCGGTGCGGGGAATACGCGCATTTCGTGCCTCGCGGCTTCCCGTACGAAGACCACCTGTGCATGCTGATTGCTCAGGGAGGGAAAGACGGCGATCAGAGGGCGCCAATCTCCACACCCACCGACAGTGGAGCGATGCACGATTGGGGCATCAGCGTTCCCGTGCCGGCGCGCTGGACAGAACCGCCTGACGCCCATCCCGATAGGGCCATCGCGCGAAATATGAGCGAGTTCATCCGTTCGGCGCCGGGCGACCGTCCATTTGCCGCATGGTGTTCGCTGGGTGGTCCCCATCCTCCCATTCTGGTACCCGAACCGTACTACAGTTTGTTTTCGCCGCATGAGATGGTACCGCCGCCAAGCTTCGGCGAGAATATGGAAAGCCTGCCGGGGCCCGTGCGAGATTCGGCCGGGGCGCAGTGCGTCCGCGGCTGGTCCTGGGAACGGTGGGCGTTGGCGGCTGCGACCTACTGGGGGTTCGTGGCGTTCCTGGATACCTGCGTGGGTACGGTGCTGGAAGGCCTGGAGGTTTCCGGACGGGCGGACGATACGGTCGTGGTTTTCACGTGCGACCACGGCGAAATGCTCGGCGCCCACAATCTCTATCAGAAGGGCGTGCTTTACGCGGAATCCATCCAGTTGCCATTAATGGTATCCGCGCCAGGTATCGAACCCGGCGATCGAGGGGGTTTCGGATCCCACGTGGACCTGCCGCCGACGATTCTGGATTTGCTCGACCTGCCGCCGATGTGCCGGGTGCAGGGCAAGAGCCTGATGCCGGATCTGTCGGACGCCCTCGTACATACCGGCAACGCGGCGTTTGTGGAGTTCAACGGTTACATTCACGGCGGGATTCACACACGGGGCGTGGTGACAGCCGACTACAAATATATCTATCACCATCGCGATGCGGATCAACTCTTCGACCGCAGCGCGGATCCACACGAAGTGCGAAATCTCGCTCAAGTCCCGGTTCACCGGGCGGCACGAGACGACCTGAGAACGCAACTTGCCGGCTGGATGCATGAAACAGGGGATTTTCTGAGGCCTTCCTGGCCGGCTTGACGCAACGGAGAAATCGGGATGGCAAGCAAACGGACACTGCCTCCGGAAAGTCCGCTACGGAATCTCCACTCCGGGGCTTCCGTGCTTGACGATGAGGAGGTTCAGGAAGTTCTGGCAGTAATAAAGAGTCGATCTCTTTCCAGGGATTACGGTCCTGACCGCCTGGATATGGTGGCGCGTTTCGAGCAGGGGTTTGCCCGGAAAATGGATTCCGCGTACGCCCTGGCGGTCACATCCGGAACAGCTGCAATCAAGGTCGCCCTGGTTGCCGCAGGAGTCGGTCCGGGTGACGAGGTGATTATGCCGCCGGTCACATTCGTCGCCACCCCGGGGGCAGTTGTCCTCCTCGGAGGTGTGCCGATCTTTGCCGAAGTTGACCGGTCAATGACACTGGATCCGGACGACATCGAAGCCAGAGTCACGCCCCGAACAAAGGCGATTCTGCCTGTTCACCTGTGGGGGACACCGTGCAGGATGGACGGCATTATGGAAGTCGCGGAACGACATGGATTGAAGGTGATCGAAGATTGCTCCCAGAGCGCGGGTGCGACCTACAAAGGAAAGGCCATTGGGACGTGGGGCAATCTGGGCGCGTTCAGCCTGCAATTTGGAAAGATCATCACTTCCGGAGAGGGCGGCGTGGTGGTGTCCGACAACGGCGAACTCTACGAGCGCGCCGTTCGCTACCACGACCAGGGATTGTTCCGGGAAAAGACAAGATTTCCGGGGTTTGAGCCGAGCCTGGAGCCGTTCGTCGGCGAGAATTTCAGAATGCCCGAGATGACGGGGGCGGTTGCGCTTGCGCAGCTTCAGAAGATGGATGGAATTGTCGAGAACCTGCGTCGCAAATTCCGGCGATTTCAGAAGGGAGTCGCCGGTTTGCCCGGGGTGAAAATCAGGCCGACAAACGACGAAGACGGCCACCTCGGAGTGCACTGGGATCTCGTCTTTGAAGATCGGCACACCTGCGCCCGGTTTGCGAAGGCAATGCGCGCCCGGGGGTTTTCAGCCGGGCTGGGGTATAGTGGAAAGCCTGTTTACATGGGACCGCCCATCCAGAACCAGGCCACGGCTTCGCCACACGCGAATCCCTGGAAGTCGCCGATGTACGACGGCGAGGTCACTTATGGGCCGGGGCTGTGCCCACGGACGGAAGACCTGCTCCAGCGGGTTCTGCTGCTCACCAGCGTTAATCCCTGGTTCCCCGACGAAAAAATCGATGCCCTTTCAGCCGCCGTTCGCGCCTCCGCCGAGGAGGTATTCTAGCGCAACCGACGGGCAATCTTCTCATTTCGGATCAGAGAGACGACGTAATGAACATATTGGCGCGCGTGGAGTTGGCGGATCATCACATGGAACAGATTCGGTCGACGGTTGCGGGTGTGGAATTGATAATGCCCGAGTCCGAAGCCGAATTGCTGAAGGTCATGCCACATGTGGAGGTGGTTTTTGGCAGTTTGAGTGCCGAGATGTTCCGGCGCGGGGAACGATTGCGGTGGGTACAGACCTGGGGTGCCGGGGTGGACGGCCAGTTATTTAAAGCGTTTGTGGACAGCAACGTTGTTTTGACTAGCGGTCGAGGTACGGTGGGCGTGCATCTGGCTGAACACGCCATGGCGTTATTGCTGGGGCTCACGCGCGGCATCGCCCTGGCCGTAAGGAAACCCGTGTGGGACCAGCGGATGGCGATCCGAAACGCGAGCCGGGAGTTGGTCGATCTGACGATGGGCATCGTGGGTCTGGGCGGTACAGGGCGTGAACTTGCCGTGAGAGCGCACGCGTTCGGAATGCGCGTCATCGCGGTCGACCCCGAAGAGGTGGAGGTACCGGACTGTGTGGCTGCTTGCTGGAAATTGAACCGGTTCTTCGACCTGCTGAAACAGTCCGACGTCGTGGCTGTGTGTGCGCCGCTCACGCCGGAAACCCGGGGTATGTTCGATGAAGACGCGTTCCATGCGATGAAATCCAATGCGCTTTTGATCAATGTAACCCGGGGAGGAATTATGGACGAGAATGCGCTGGTCGCGGCCCTGGATCGAGGAAGGATCGCCGGGGCGGGCCTGGATGTTGTACCCGTTGAGCCACTTCCTCCGGGTCATCCGCTGTGGGAGATGGAAAACGTGTTGATAACCCCGCATACCGCCGGCGGGTCGCCCAACAGGCAGGATCGCATTGTGAACCTGTTTTGTGAGAACCTGAAGCGGTTGGATGCCGGGCAGCCGCTGCTGAGCGTGATAGACAAGAAAAAGGGATATTGACCCATGCGGGCTTTCTTTTTCTGGGAAGCCGGGGCTGGCGGTCTGGCACTTCAAGACAAGTGCAATCCCTACGGGCCGCTGCTTGCCCACGACCTGGCAAAGCTGGATATTCACCTTCAACTGGGCGACTACGCGTTCCAGCGGGATTGGCTTGAGGCCTCTCGAGACGACTACTCCGTGTTGCATCTGAATTGGCTTCACTGGTTCTACCGGTGCGAGACCCTCGAGGAATCGGTATCCCGCCTTAACACATTCGCGGACAATCTACATTACGCCAAGGAGTTGGGGTACCGGGTC
Source organism: Candidatus Latescibacterota bacterium (assembly GCA_965237675.1). Lineage (GTDB taxonomy): Bacteria > Latescibacterota > UBA2968 > UBA2968 > JAAXHE01. Next base: position 4,064,964 of record OZ250150.1, on the reverse strand, counting down.
GTGTGGACGCTGCACAACCGGTATCCCCACGAACGGCCGTTTCCGGACCTGGATCATCTGGCGCGGCTGGTCGTGGCGCGGCTGGCGGACGGAATGATTGCGCACTGTCACTACGGTGCGGGTCTTGCGCGCAAGCTGTTTTTTCGTAACGACGATCTGCATGTCATTCCACACGGCCATTATATCGACATTTTTCCCAATGTGATCTCGCGGGACGAAGCCAGGCGCCGGTTAGGTCTGCCTGAGGATGCGTTTGTATATTTGTTTTTCGGAAACGCCAGAGTCTATAAGGGAATAGAAAACCTGATCGATGCCTATCGCGAGTGCGCGGGCTCCGATACGAGGCTGGCCATCATGACCCGAAGGGCTTACGACGGAAGTCACGCCGACCGGGTAATCGGCATGACGGAAGAGGATGATCGCATTCACGTGTTTACGCATACTTTCTTCCCGAATGAGGATTTTCAGATCTATTTGAATGCGGCAGACGTCGTCGTGCTGCCATTTACGCAAGTGCTGACATCCGGGTCTGCAATCGCCGCTCTTTCTTTCGGGAAACCGGTCATTGTGCCGGCGCTGGGATGTCTTCCGGAGTTGGTCGACGAATCGATGGGTATTTTGTACGACCCGAGAGATGCCGGGGCTCTGTCACATGCGCTGCTTGACATTAGGCGGCGCGACCTCGACAAGGCGGGCCGTGCGGCGTTTGAAGGCGCAAAATCCCTGGACTGGCACAGCATTGCATCGCGCGTTGCGGAAGTCTACGGTCACAGGCGGGTCGCATGAAAATTACCGGTGTTGATCTGGCATCGGTGCGGGTGAACCACCGGGGAGACTGGGTCTTTGTATACATAAACACTGATGAGGGACTTCGCGGTCTCGGAGAGTTGCGCGCAGGCAGGAATTACGAGTGTCGAATCAGGGCAACGATGGCGTTGGCCGAATGGTTACGTGGCCGGGATCCCCGGCGGATTCGGGATTTTTCAAACAGGTTTAACCGGATTGCAAATAACAGGGATATGATCAGCGCGGTCAGCGCACTGGAGCAGGCGTTGTGGGATCTACTGGGAAAGGCGCTCGACGTACCGGTTTACACGTTGCTGGGGGGCCCGGTCCGCGAGGAAGTCCGTCTGTATGCCAACATCAACAGGGCATCGACCGATCGCAGACCCGAGAAATTCGCAGCGCTTGCGGCTGAGGCAGTCGCCGAGGGCTTCGATGCCGTCAAGCTGGCGCCGTTTGACGAGATGCCGCACAACATTGATTCTGTGGCGGAATCCGGGTTGGGCGTCGCTCGGGTACAGGCGGTACGCCGGGCGGTCGGACCCGATGTGGATCTGTTGGTCGACTGCCATAGCCACTTCACGGTAAGGGGCGCCCTGGAGACCGCCGACGCACTGTGTGATCTGGACCTCTTCTGGTTCGAACAGCCCGTTCCCGAAACCAAAATGGATGCCGTCGTTGAGGTGAAGCGGCGTTGCGGAATACGTACGGCCGGTGGCGAACAGCGAATGTTGCGCGGTGGATTCCGGGAGGTTCTCGAAAACGCAGCGATGGATGTGGTCATGCCGGACGTGACGGTTGTGGGGGGCATCGCGGAACTGAAAGGGATCGCGGAGATGGCAGAGACGTTCGGCGTACCGACGGCGCCGCACGGTCCGTTCGGACCCGTTGCCGTAAGCGCCGGGATGCATGCAATGGCCTCGCATCCCGGTTTTCTGATCCTGGAATTCGGTTGGGGCGAGATTCCCTGGCGAAAGGAGTTGACGATCCCTCCGGAAGAGATCGTTAACGGCCGCATCCGCCCTGGCCGACGGCCTGGCCTGGGGGTGGAATTGAACCCGGACGTGTTGGAAGCGCATAAGGTGGCGTTGAATTGATGGTCGTAATCGGAATATCGTACGATTTTTCGGCCCGAACCGTTTCGTGCCGGATCCGGCATTCGGTCTGCCGTACGGGGCTATGGTCGGAGGCGACGGCCAGATTCCCGTGGTCGCCCGTCCGGCTGACGAACGTGAGAGGTGACCGAGCCTCATAAAACCGTCAGGACCCGACGGACAACGGAGGATCACGTGTTTAAGTGCCTGGCGCCGGGCGCCATCGGAGTCAAAGCGACGCTCACGGAAGGACTGGTGTACGCAAAAACCGGGGGATTTCAAGGTCTGGACATCAACATCCGCGATGTGGCGCGTCTTACGGATGAGGGCGGTGCTGACTACGTCAAAGGGTTGTTTTCCGAGGCTGGCCTGAAGATCGGTGCGTGGGGGTTGCCGGTGGCCTGGAACGGTCCTCAGGAGGATTTCGAGCGTGATCTGCGGGCATTGCCGAAGTACGCCGCCATCGGCGCATCGGTGGGTGCGTACCGGGTTTCACAGTGGATTACACCGGCTTCCGATGAGCGGAGGTTTCGCGAACAATATCGCTGGTGTCTGAGCCGCATCAGGCCGATATCTGACGTGTTGAAGGACCACGGGTGCAGCCTTGGGCTGGAGTTCATCGGACCGCGAACTTTACGGCTCGAAAGGAAGTACGGGTTTATCTATACGATTGGGGGGATGCTGGGATTCTGCGAGGCGCTGGGCACCGGCAATGCCGGATTGTTGCTGGACTGTTGGCATTGGTATACTTCGCTGGGGACACCTGCCGATCTCAAGGGGCTCGGTCCGAAAGACGTCATTCACGTCCACGTGAACGACGCGCCCGCCGGAGTGGCCGTCGAGGATCAGCTGGATCAGGTCCGCGCACTCCCGTCCGAGACCGGTGTCATCGATCTGGTGGGTTTCCTGAAGGTGCTGAATGAGATCGGGTACGGCGGACCGGTAACGCCCGAACCCTTCTGCCGCAGGTTGGGACAGTTGCCTTCAAACGAAGCGGTACGGGTCACCCATCGGGGGTTGGATGAAGCGTGGCGGGCGGCAGGATTGCGCTGAGTTGACCCGACAGACCGCCCGGCAAAGACACCTGAACCGAGGGCGATGAGGGATCGGGTCAACCCGTTGGAGGATTCTATGGAATCTGTTGAAACCTTTGCTGCGGCGTATATTGAAGAAAACAAGAGACTGCTGGCGACGTTGGATCCCGGGCAGATCGCGTCGGTTGTGGAGACCATGCGAGAAGCCAGAGACGCTGGCAAGCGGATCTTCGCGGTGGGAAACGGGGGCAGTGCCGGTACGGCCTCACACTTTGTAAACGACATGGGAAAGGGGGCGTCCGTGGGGCGTGAGAAGCGCTTCAAGGTGATTCCCCTGACCGACAACGTGGAGTGGATGACGGCGTTGAGCAACGACCTGTGTTACGAAGACGTTTTTGTTGAGCAGATGAAGAATTTCGCGGAACCGGGGGACGTGTTACTGGCTATCAGCGGGAGCGGGAACTCCGATAACGTACTCCGTGCCGTGCGTTTTGCAAACGGCATGGGTTGCCGTACGGTCGGTTTTACCGGATTCGGTGGCGGTAAGCTGAAAGATCTGGCACAACACTGCATCGTGGTTGGGTCGGACCACATGGGCCGTGTTGAGGACATGCATATGGTTCTGCAGCACATCATCTGTTACTATTTCATGGATGTGGATCCTCAGCGATGAGCCGGCCGCACTCGGTACTGGTCGTTCTCTTGCCCCTGATTTGCAGTTTCGATTTGGATTTAGGTTACTACATTCACCTTGTCCGGGGTCAGGCGACGTTGCTTCTGAACAGGAAGCCGATCGCACACGTGCTGGCTCGGCCGGATGTGGATCCACACGTCAGGGAGCGCCTTGAATTCATCCGGCAAGTTCGAAGTTTCGCCGAAGAACGGATCGGTCTCGCCGGATCCGGAAACTACAGCACCTACATCGATATCGGTGAAGGCCCAGTCTCCTGGCAACTGACCGCTTCGCCGAAGGACCGGCTCGAGCCGGTGCATTGGACGTACCCGGTAGTTGGACGGTTTCCCTACCGGGGTTATTTTGACCTGGACCGGGCAAAAAGGGAACGGGACCGGCTGGAGGCGCGGCACTTCGATACCTCCCTGCGGCCTGTTGGCGCCTACAGCACCCTGGGTTGGTTTGAAGATCCGATCCTGAGCACCATGCTCCGCTATCGAGACGAGGACCTGGCCGAACTCGTCATCCACGAACTGGCCCATTCGACAGTGTGGATATCGGACCATGTGTCATTCAATGAGAGCCTGGCGACTTTCGTGGGCGAAGCCGGCGCCCTGCTGTTCAGCCAGATGCGCCACGGCATGGGGGCCGAAGTCGTCCGGGACATCTTGGACAGGCGGTACGACGAACGGACGTTCAATCGTTTCATGCACGCCGTCGGGGAGGATCTGAAGGCACTTTATGCCACGGACCGTTCCTATGACGAGAAGGTAAGAGAGCGAGAGGTCATATTTGAAAGTGCAAAAATCCGGTTTGCCCGGCTGGATTTAAGGACCAACGCGTATTCTCGTTTTCCGCAGCGGCGTTTGAATAACGCCGTGATGATGGCCTACCGGACGTACCACGAAAAGGCGGATGTCTTGGATCGTGTGTACCGGGCGCTTGGAGAGGATCTGGAGGCCGCGGTCCGGGTGTTCAAGGAATGTGCGTCGCAAACGGACCCGGAACGGTATCTGGAGGTGTGGTTGCAGGGAATCGATGGAAGGAAGCGGCAGGCTGGCTGTCCCTAGTGTTCTGTCCGGGAAATAGATTGCCGAAATTCGGCCGACGAGTCGCCCGGCTCGCAAGGCGCCTGCGACCTGCGGAAGATCGGTGAGCGAAGGCAACGCAACGAGACGGGATGAATCGGCGCCTGCCTGTGCGTGCAGCCTCACGCACGCAGACAGGGAAGAATGGTGGCATATTTCCGAGAAAGGACACCAACTAAGGGGCCGGACCTGGCGGGATCAATCGTCTTCGGAAAGGCAATCCCAGGCATGCCGGAATTTGAGCGCACGTTTCGAAGGATCTATCGGGAGGTCGGTCGGATTCCCGAAGGTACCGTGGCCACCTACGGTCAGATTGCCGAGATTGTGGGCGTGGGCCCCAGGCAGGTGGGGCAGGCGCTCAAGGCGTTGCCGGTAGGTGCGAAATGTCCGTGGCATCGGGTGATCAACGCGCGGGGGACGGTGTCGATTCGCACGGGAGCCAGGAAGGCGCATTGGGTCCAGGAAAAGCTCCTGGAGGCTGAGGGCGTGACGTTTGTGAAGGGGAAAGTGGATCTGGATGTCTACCGGTGGCACGAGGAAGTCTAGGCGTCTCGCCGTTCTCCGGCTCCAGGCTGCCGGTACCACGAACACACGGATTCATGGCTGACCGTTGCAACATCGGCAGACCGAGGCAAAGACCATACGGAAAAAACGATGACGCTGAATCCATTCAAGCCGTTCCGGACCTATCTGAAACCCTATAAGAAGCGCATTCTTCTGGGGTTGTTTCTGTTATCGATCGGACAGTTGGCGTCGAGCGCGATTCCGCTTGCATTAAGAGAGGCGGTTGACCTCGTAAAGGAACGGATGGACGGCGCACAGGGCCGGATCGAGACATCGGGGGGTGATGTTGGTGCGCAGGTTGTTTTTTGGGTATTGTCGATCCTCGGGCTTGCGCTGGCGCAGATGGGGCTCGAAATGGTCATGCGCTGGTGCCTCAACAGCGTTTCGCGCCTGGTCGAATACGATATTCGCAGGAATTACTTCAAGGCATTGTTGAGACTGTCCCAGAGCTACTTCCAACAGGCGCCAACCGGGGATTTGATTTCCCGGGCCACCAACGACCTGAACGCCGTCCAAATGTTCCTCGGGTTCGGCGTTCGCATGTTGTTCGGCGCGGTGATGGCCCTTTCCCTCAGCATGGTGGTGATGTGCTGGATCGACTGGAAACTGGCAATTTTCGCGGTGGTTCCAATGCCCGTGATGGCTCTGGTTATGTACCGTCTGGCCGGCAGGGTCCACCACGGGTTTCGATCCGTACAGGAACAGTTTTCGCGAATCAGCGCCCGGGTTCAGGAGAACCTGTCGGGCATCCGAGTGGTAAAGGCATTCGCACAGGGGAGGGCGGAGACGGATGCGTTCGACGAGTTGAGCCGGGACTACCTGGTCAAGAACCGAAGGCTGATTCGTATTCAGAGCTTTCTATTTCCGCTGACCTTTCTGATCAGTGGGGTATCGTTGGCAGTCATTCTCTGGGTTGGGGGCGCGCACGTGATTGAGGGTCGGCTGACCCTGGGGGATTTTGTGGCATTCAACGCGTACCTGACCAGGCTGATCTTTCCGATGATTACATTGGGATGGATGTTCGACCGCTACCAACGGGGCCTGGCGTCCATGAAGCGGATTGAAGAAATTCTCGCGATAACACCCGAGATTCAGGATTCGGCGCAAGTGAGGACGATCGGGGCGCTCGGCGGCGAGATTGAGTTCCGGAATCTGACGTTTTCGTTCAACGGCGTACCGGCATTGAGAGACATCGATCTGCATATCCCCAGGGGAAGCACGTTGGCGGTGGTTGGACGCGTGGGATCGGGAAAGACCACGTTGGCGCGGCTGATCCCTCGCTTGATCCAGGCCACAAAGGGCACCGTACTGATCGACGGCGTTCCCGTGGATGAAATCCCGCTGGCTACGCTTCGGGCGTCCATCGGTTTTGTGCCGCAGGACACGTTTCTGTTTTCGGACTCGCTTCGGGAGAATATCTGCCTTGGGAGTGATCAGGCGTCGGAGGCGGACGTAGAGTGGGCGAGCCGCGTTGCCGGTCTTTCGAGCGATCTTTCGAATTTCCCGCAGGGGATCGAGACGGTGATCGGAGAGCGTGGCGTCACATTGTCGGGTGGCCAGAAGCAGCGTACTGCGTTGGCCCGCGCTGTGATCCGTCGGCCGGAGATTCTGATCCTGGATGATGCGCTTGCCAGCGTCGATACACAGACCGAAGAGGGGATATTGAACCGCCTGCGAGAGGTAATGGGCTCCAGAACGACGATTCTGATTGCGCACCGCATCTCAACCGTGCAGGAAGCGGATCAGATCGTCGTGCTGGATGAAGGCGTGATTGCGGAACGAGGTACGCACGACGAACTGATCGACCGCGGCGGTATCTATGCCGACATGCACCGTCGCCAGCAGTTGACCCGGGAGTTGGAAGAGATCTAAGAAGCTGTCTTAAAACCCCTAGGAGTCTGCGCCGCAGAAAACCTACCATACTATATATAGTTAATAATATACTTTCGGACACTATATATAGTATATTTCAGTGTTCAAGTCGGTTCTGAAGCGCAGACTCCTATCGGTCTTCACGCGGCTGCAAAAGCGTCGGTCGTCGTTGGTCAAATCCACCCGTATCTTTGGATACGGGCGCCTTCGCCCGCGTGGACCGACACCTTATCGCTCGCGCTCGGGAACGCCCCAGGATTTTTAGAACAGCTTCTAAGCAACTGGAATCCGTATTTGCCGCGGAGTGTGAACCCTGAATGGCTGACCCGACCCTTGATATGCACGAAGAGGAAGTAACCGAAAAACCGTTCGATGCGCGGCTGATGTGGCGTCTTCTGGGTTATCTCAAGCCGTATGCGTTCTGGGTGACTGTCGCGTTTGCGCTGATTCTCCTTACGTCGGCAGCCAGGCAGGCGGGCCCCTATTTAAGCAAGATTGCAGTGGATGACCATATCCTTACGGGCGATATGGCGGGCTTGAACCGGATTGCGCTGGTGTTTGTGGGGCTGCTTGTGTTTCAGTTCCTGGCCGACGTCGCTCAGAGGCTGGTCACCCAGATGGTTGGACAGTGGGCGATGTATGACGTCCGGAAAGCGATTTTTTCGCACCTTCAGCGGTTGCCCATCCGATTCTTCGACCGCACACCCATCGGTCGTCTGATGACCCGTAACACCAATGACGTGGACGCGCTAAACGAACTGTTTACGGATGGGGTGGTGGCCGTGTTCAGCGATATCTTCACGCTGATCGCGATTGTGGCGTATATGTTCTACATGGACGTTTCACTGGCGCTGCTGGTCTGCGGGACCGTGCCCGTGATGTTTGCCGTGACGTTCTGGTTCCAGGGCCGCATGTTGCGGGCTTTTCGCCTTGCGCGCAGCCGGTTGGCGCGTTTGAACGCCTATTTACAGGAAAACATCACGGGTATGTCGGTGGTGCAGCTTTTTGGTCGCGAAGGCCGGCATACGGATCGCTTTGACGAGATCAACGGCCGATACCTGAACGCAAATCTGGAGTCGACGTTATACTATTCGCTTTATTTTCCAATTATGCAGTTGCTTGGCTCCGTGGCTACGGCGCTCGTGATATGGCAGGGTAGCAACGACGTGATCCGGTCTCAGATCGAGTGGGGCGCGTTGGTCGCCATGTTGCAGTACATCCCGCGGTTCTTCTGGCCTATTCTGGATGTCGCTGAACGGTATGCGATTCTTCAGGCGGCGATGGCTTCGTCGGAGCGAATTTTTGAACTTCTGGATACGGAGCCCGAGCCCAGCCGTGACGACGCGGGGCCGGAGAAGATCAAGGGTAAAATCGAATTTTCGAATGTCTGGTTTGCCTATAACGAAGATGAATGGGTACTGAAGGACGTCTCGTTCATTGTGAAACCCGGAGAACGGCTGGCTATTGTCGGCGCGACGGGTTCCGGAAAGACGACCGTTATCAATCTGCTGTGCAGATTCTACGACGTTCAGCGCGGTCGGATTCGAATTGACGGGATTGACATACGAGAGTGGGACGTCGACGTATTAAGGCGACGTGTTGGCGTCGTTCAGCAGGAGGTGTTTTTGTTCTCAGGGGATATTGAAGCGAATATCCGCCTGGGAAACACGGAGATCTCGCAGAGGAAAGTCGAACAGGCCGCCAGGGACGTGAACGCAGACCGGTTTATCAGACGTCTGCCCGAGGGATATCGGCATGCCGTGACCGAACGGGGCGGCACCCTGTCCGGCGGACAGCGCCAGTTGCTTGCTTTTGCCCGGGCGATCGCGTTTGAGCCCGACATTCTGGTCCTGGACGAAGCCACGTCCAGTGTAGATACGGAAACGGAGGCCTGGATTCAGGATGCGGTAGGCAGAGTGATGCGGACAAGGACTTCCATCGTCATCGCGCATCGAATATCAACGGTCCGGAACGCCCACCGAATTCTGGTCCTGCACAAAGGTGAAATCCGAGAGGCGGGTACACACGAGGCTTTGTTAGCGCGAAAGGGCATCTATCACCGGCTTCACCAGCTCCAATACATCGGCGGAAAGTCTCAGTAAGCTGTTTTTTGTTGACAAAGCGCCTCCATTTGTATATCCTTGTCGCTTGTCCGAACCAATTCGGCCGGTCGTTTATTCGTTGAGTCACACTCCAGTTTCGAAAGGGGATTCGGTGACCAAAGCCGATATCGTCAATCAGATCGCAGAGGCCACGGGGTTGCCGAAATCGGATACGGCGGCTGTCGTGGAGGGTTTCCTCGACTCGGTTGTGGCGGCATTGCAAGATGGCGAGCACATCGAAATTCGAGGGTTTGGGACGTTTAAGGTCGTGACCCGGGCACCCCGGATAGGACGAAATCCCAAAACGGGCGACATCGTTAAGATTCCAGAACGCCCCGCACCGGTTTTCAAGCCTTCCAGGGAACTGCGGGCGGGCCTCACGGGTCATTGAGCGGGCCGAACCCGTGTCGCACCATCGATAGTTTGACGAGGAGGTGTATCTCTTGCCCTGCGGAAGAAAACGAAAGCGCCACAAGATCGCAACCCACAAGCGAAAAAAACGTCGCAGAAGAGATCGGCACAAGAAATCCTGACCGTTTTCTGTATCCCGTCGGGGCATTAGCTCAGTCTGGATAGAGCGCTGGTCTCCGGAACCAGAGGTCACAGGTTCGAATCCTGTATGTCCCACCATGCATGTCGAGGGCGAGCCGTCGAATATTCGACCGCTCGCCTTTTTCGTTATGTGCCGCACGTCGTGCGAATTCGGCGTATCTGATTTAGAACGGAACCCCGGGGATAAGGATTGATCGTGGGCGTGCCACCCCGTGGGGTGCCTGAAGAAAGTGGAACTTTCGTGTTACCAAATCGTGAAAAGCGTACGTCGCTCCATAGCCTCTCCGGAAACGCCGGTGAGACGGAGCCAAGTTATCGAAGCCGCAAAGGGGTTGTTATCCGCCGTGGATTTTAGGGAACCCACCAAGAAGCGTTTGCCTCACGACGCCACCGTACAGCGATACCTGAAGGAACTTCGCCGGTATCCGCCCATGACGCGCAAAGAGGAGAAGGAAACCCTGACGCGTGCCCGGAAAGGCGATCCAAAGGCGATCGAGCGGCTCGTCACCTCCAATTTGCGTTTTGTGGTCAGCGTTGCCCTCGAATACCAGGGCCGCGGGGTGCCGCTTTCCGATCTGATCGCCGAGGGCAACATGGGGTTGATGGAGGCCCTGAACCGGTTTGACGAAACCCGGGGGTACAAGTTCATCAGCTATGCCGTCTGGTGGATACGCCAGGCAATATTGAACGCGCTGAAACGCACGTCGGCGGTGTCCATGCCGGCCAACCGGCAGGAGGATATGGATCGCATGGCCCGGCGGTGGGGGCAGATGACCCAGGAGTTGGGGCGGGTGCCCACGGTGGACGAAGTGGCAAGTGATATGAAAATTAGCCGAAAGCGCGCGGAACGCGCGCTTCGCTGCGCGCGGACTGACCTCTCCCTCGAATCTCCCATCGATGCGGAAGGAGAAAAGACCCTGTTGCAGGTCCTCGACTGCGAAGAAGCCCATCCGGATCTGGAAGTTCTGGAGAGGGACCGCAACGAACTGATCACCGCCTCCCTCGCGGGCAGTCTCGACACCAGGGAGGCAAACGTCATACGGTCCTATTTCGGCCTCGGAGACGGAGAGCGCAGGACACTCGGCGAGATCGGCAGAGAACTTGGCGTCACACGAGAACGGGTACGCCAGATCCGAAATCGTGCCCTGGGAAAACTGCGCCGTTATTTCAAACAGCGCGTGCGCGTCGAAGAGACCTGGCAGGACCAGGTCTGATGCCGCCTGCCTGCGCCGCGGGCGCGGCAGGCAGGCATCGGCAGCGGCGCCAGAACGTGCGGGTAGGGGGCTTTTCCTCACCCGCATTTTTGTTGCTGGCACCGAGACCTGAACGGTGGGTTGGTTTACCTGCGGAATCGGCAATGCACAAGAAATATAAAGTCGTTGATCCTACCGGAATTAATCGTTAAATTGTGAATGATTTCGGCTTGGCGCCCCCGCTCCTCTGTTTGCAGGATTCAGGCGCCTGAGCCGTATTTTTCGAAAACCGTATACGACCTCCGAATCGCTGGTCTGCGCGTCCAGCGCCGGTACCGCGCGGGGTGCAAATCGAGCCCCGTTCTCGAAAAATTCTGCGGCATTCACGGTACGCGGTGCGTGGAGGGTGCCCGCGCTCGAGAGGTTGGCCGGTCCCCTTTTCAGGGTGATTCCTGTGCTACGAATGTTCGAATTTCTGGGCCTCAAGACCGTCCGTTTTTTTCTGCAGACGCATTCGATGTACGGATATTTTCGGCGGCTTCTTGGCGAACTGCCAAACGTCTACTTCTACAGGCGGCAGATCGTCGAACAGTGTTACTCGGTTGGCGTGAATTCGTTGTCTCTGGTCATCCTTGTTTCGGCTTTCAGCGGAATGGCCGTATCCACAATGATGGCCTACCAGATGGAGGAATACGTTCCGGACTATATGGTGGGCAGCATCGTTGTCCGCTCCGTATTGCTGGAACTGGCGCCGATTCTCATGGGGTTGGTTCTGGCGGGTCAGGTGGGTGCTGGTATTGCATCGGAAGTGGGCACAATGAAGGTTTCTGAACAGGTGGATGCGCTGGTTTCCCTTGCAGTGGATCCGGTTGGTTACCTCCTCATGCCGCGGGTGCTCGCCGGCATCGTTATGATTCCCGTGCTGGTTGTATTCTCTGCCTTCACGTCGATCTATGCAGGTTATGTGATGTCCATTCTTCTAATGGATATTACGGTTGCGGATTTTGTGAAGGGAATGAAGCTGGACTTCAGTGCGTACGATCTCGTAGTATGCCTGATCAAGTCCGTGGTTTACGGGGGGTTGATCACCTTTTACGGTTCTTACGCCGGACTTTCGGCAACGGGTGGGGCGCAGGGCGTGGGCCGTGCGGCGACGGCGGCTGTGGTGATTTCTGCGGCCTCAATATTGATTCTCGACTATTTTCTCACCAAGACATTGCTTTATTGATACCGTTTTATCCTTCAATTCGGGTTTGAGTCCTCCCGCCCTGGGGTATCGGTGAATGGGAAGAAAAATGGCAAAGAATGGCGTTGCCGTCAAATTCGAAGAAGTGCACAAGCGTTTCGATGAGTTGGAGGTCCTGAAAGGGATGGATCTGGAGGTCCGTTGGGGGGAAGTCACCACCATTCTGGGGCCCAGCGGATGCGGCAAGAGTGTGACGCTCAAACATATTATCGGCATCGAACAGGCAGACGACGGGCGTGTGACCGTGGACGGTCACGATATGAATACCATCAGGAAGAAAGACCTGAAAGAACTGCGAAAGCGAGTCGGCGTGCTTTTTCAGTCCGCGGCGCTGTTCGATTCAATGAATGTAAAGGAGAACGTGGCATTCGGGCTGCGTATGCATACGCGAATGTCGGAACAGGAAATCGGAGAACGAGTCAGGGTATGCCTTGACGCCGTTCGGCTCTCGGGGGCGGAAAAGACAATGCCCGTCGAACTGTCGGGCGGTATGCGGAAGCGTGTGGCACTGGCAAGGGCAATTGCAATGTCACCTGATTTCATCCTTTATGACGAGCCAACAACGGGCTTGGACCCGGGCACGGCCACTGTCGTGGGCGACTATATATTGAAACTTCAAAGTGAGCTGGACGTAACCTCGGTTGTGGTTACCCACGATCTGCCGCTTGCCCGCAGGATTTCGGACAGGATTGCCCTGCTCTACAATGGCAAAACAGCCATTCAAGGTACTCCCGAGGAAATTGCGAGGAGCGGAAACGATGTCTATGACCTGTTCGTTCAGGGTAGAATCTGAAGTAGGTGACGAATGATCAGCCGAGAAAAACAGATGGTTCTGGGCGCCGTCATTTTTCTGGCGATTGCGATTGCGGTCCTGGGTGCGGCCTGGTTGTCGGAGAATTACGCCGGGGCTGCCGGTGGTTATCAGTTGCATGTCTTTTTCGATAGCGTGCCCGGTTTGCAACCCGGCGACCCGGTGTTCATCCGGGGCGTTTGGGCCGGCAAGGTCCTTGAAATCAGACTCACGGACGGGTTGCCTCTTGTGAGTATCGGCTTTGCGAAATTTCGAAATCTCCCGGGAGATTCGAAGGTTTTTTTGCGGGCGGAGGGATTGTTGGGGGGCAAATTGATCGACGTGCAGGTGGGATCGGACTCTGATCGGGTTTATGCCGACCACGACACGCTTCAGGGGTTGACGGGAAGTGGCATTGAAGAGATGACAGACCATGCCAGTTCGCTGGCGGAGCGGCTGGAAGCGGTGCTTGCCGAAAGGAACCTCACCCACGTCGAGGCCTTGTTGGCGAATATGGATAGTACGGCCGTGCATCTGAAGCAGACCCTTTCGGAGAACCGCGAGACCCTCGCGGCCGTGCTGGATACCGCGGCCGCGGCCGCACGCGACGCACGGGGCATACTAGGCGAGAACCGGCCGGAGGTGCGCCAGGTTGTCCAGAATATTCGGCGCGCGACCGAGAGGATGGATGGGGTGGCGCGCAATATGGAGACGGTATTGGAATCGCTCGGGAAGTCACTGTCAGATCTGAACGAAGTGAGCGGAAAACTGCGCCGCGGCGAAGGGACGCTGGGCCGTCTGGTCCACGACGATCGGATATATATGGATCTTCAGCGTACTCTTACGTCGGTGGACAGCCTGATCGAATCGATCAGACAGGACCCCAAACGCTATCTCAACGTTGATCTCAGTCTGTTCTGAGCGGAGGCCAGGCGTGAGGGGCACGTTTATTCGAAATGTATTTTGGGTGTTGGCCTGTTTGTGCGTGGGGCTGACGCTTGCGCACGCAGGAGACCTGGAATGGTTCCAATGGGGACAGAGCGAAGATATCTCCTTCGGTGGCGCACTTTCTGAAATGCGCACCGTTCGAATCATTCCCCCCAGCGGTGAAACCGACAGGCGTCTGGTGTACGGAGACCGGCAGGGCTTATTGCACGTGCTCGAATTTCAGGAGGGTCAATCCCGGGAGATCTGGGTTAGCCAATCTCTCAAATCTTCAGTGGCGCAGGTATTTGTGATCGATATCAATGCGGACGGCACACTCGAGATCATCGCGTATTCGTATTGGGGCGACATTGTAATCTACAGCGCGGAAACGTACGAGTTGATCTGGCGGAGTAAGGAGGATGAGTACGTAACGATCTCGACGATGGCCATTGAGAACATGGACGGCGATTCTCAACTGGAGATGATCTTTCTGGGGGAAGCGGAGGACGCATCCGGAGAGTTGGTTTCCCGTCTGTTCGTCTACGATGGCAAGCACCTGGCGGAAGAGAGAAGAAGCGAACAGACGCTGCTTGGGGAAAGTTTGGTCGTTGCGAACCTCGATGAAGACGCCGATCTTGAAATTGCCATTAACACCGGCGTTGTGATCGATGCAAGGTCCCTCGCCTTTAAATGGCACTTCGGCGGATGCGACCGCATGGGATTCATGGACGTCAATTACGATGGTACGCCGGATTTAATTGGAGAATTCGACAGTCTTCGGCCCGAGCGTCACCTGAAGGTTATCCAGATAACCGCGGATTTTCGAGGCAACCACGGAGACGACGTCGCGGGAAGGATCGTGGACTGCGCTTCCTGCCATAAGCTCAGGGCGTTCTGCCAGGATTGCCATGAGAGAGAAGGCGTAACCAGCACCGTTGGACACAACAGCCCCGCCGGGCGTCACGAGGCCCAGGCCTTTCACTTACGAGAGGCGCCATTTTTCGCGCCGTACGGCAACGTGAAAGGATGTACGAATTGCCACAAACTGGAATTGCGCGAGGTCTGCCTGGCTTGTCACCAGCGCACGATTCCCGATGGTGAAGAAGCGATTCGCGCGAACAGCGAGATTTTCTCTATTCTGTCCGAACTGAAGAACCGGTAACCATGCGATATCAATTCTGGATGGTCGTACTTATCTTGCTGTCTGGCCAGATGCCCGCCAGTGCGGGCAATCCCGACTGGCACAGCTTACGGGATACCGGGCGGTTCCCATGGGGCGGACACCTCGATGAAATGCCTCAGCTTCGGATCCTGCCACCGGGCGAAGAAGCCAATCTGCGGATCGTTTACGGAGATGCACTGGGCAGCCTGCATGTCGTGAGGTACGTTGAAGGACGCGGATACGAAGAGTGGAAGAGCGAGTCGTTGGGATCGGCCGTCCTGGGTGTTTTTGTCGAAGACGTCGACGCAGACGGCAAATTCGAGATTGTCGCCTACACGTTCACGCATATCGTGTTGTACAGCGCGGAAGACTACAGTTTTATATGGCAGATCCAGGTGGATATCACCTTCGTCGCGATAGCGAATGTGGACGATGATCCGCAACTGGAGCTCGTCTACCTGGCCAGAGGTGCGGGCCACAGCGAGATGCACATCCACATTTACGACTGTCTCGAGCTGTACGAACAGGGTATCAGCGACGTGATCCCCAGAGAATCCATCCACGCCCAGAGCATGGTGATTGCGGATTTCGATGACGACTACGGCCTTGAGGCGGTACTGAATACGGGTGTGGTCGTGGACCTCGAGACGCTCATCGTGGAGTGGTATTTTGCCGACGGATTCGGCGACCGGCTGGGTTATCTGGATATCGACGGCGACGGAGTGCTGGAGGTGATCGGGGAGGTGGACGGACTCCACCACGGCCGCTACCTTCGCATTTTCAATGTAGACATCCGGTCCGAAACGTTTCTGGTCCTGCCGAAGGATGAGAAAAAGGAAAATACGGAATAGACGGGGTCACAGGTGTCGATATGACCATGAACTCTCAGGAAGAACCCGGTCGAGAAAAGGGCGATAAGAACTCGGTTGCGGATCAGCCGCTTCCGAAGTCGGACGAGTTCCTGGCGGGCTTTTTGTCTGGAGACAAATCCTTTTTTCGTACCGTAATTCTCATGTTTCTGGTTGGCTTCCTCTATGTGCTTCATCAGGATCTTTCTCCTTTCCTGATCGGCCTTACGCTGCTAATCGTACTTCTTCTGGTGCGGAAAGGCGTGCGGTTCGAAGCGGGGATAGGGGTTGTGGTGGTTTTGCTGTTTGGTGCCTGGCTTCTGGGCGACATGGCCGGGTTGTTCTGGCCGTTCGTGACCTCGTTCGTGTTGGCCTACTTGTTGTCGCCGCTGGTGGGCCTGATGGAACGCTGGATGTCACGCACAATCGCCATCGCTCTGATGTTGCTGGTCATCCTGGGCGTCTTGTCCGGCATCGGCATCGTTGTCATTCCCCTGGTCACTCACGAAATCCTCGATTTCGGCCGGCAGGTTCCAAAATACACGGCCATGCTCAAGGGACTTTACGATCGGTTCTTTTTCTGGTTGCAATCGCTGGGGGTAAGACTCCCAAAGGGCGAGATACAACAACTGCTCCTGGAACGTTTGCCGAAACTCGGTGAGCTTTTCGCCGAGCAGACGACTGCGGCCCTCAAGGGGTTGAGTTCCGGGTTGGTCACGCTTCTGAATTTTCTGATGATACCCTTCGTGACTTTTTATACGATTAAGGATTACGAGCGCATCAAACAGACGCTCGTGCGCATTCTTCCCCGACGGCACGTGGCATCCGTCGGCGAATTGCTGACGCGAGTCGACGAAGTTTTGGGTCAATACCTTCGCGGGCAGATGCTCGTCAGCACCTTTATCGCGGTGCTGACCTCCGCTGGCCTCCTTGTATTCGGTATCCGCTACGCCGTCTTGTTGGGCCTTATGGCCGGGCTTTTCAACCTCATTCCCTACATCGGAATGGCGGTTGCGTTCAGCGTGGCGTGCCTGGTCGCCATACTCGACGCGGATCCCGCGGGCAGCCTGGTAAGAGTTATCGGTATATTCGCAATCGTGCAGGGCATCGAAGGCAATTTCCTGTCGCCTCGCGTGGTGGGGAAACGTGTCGGGCTGCATCCTGTCTGGGTGATGTTTGCGCTGGTTGTCGGCGCCCATTTCTGGGGATTCATCGGAATGCTCATCGCGATCCCCGCCGCGGCCGTCGTCAATATCCTGTGTAAGGTCATCGCCGAACGGTACTATAATTCACTGTACTACAAGGCCGAATGAGACGCTCGCGAATGCAGGTGTATCTCGGGTTTGTGGTGATCCGTACGCGACATCGGTTCGGGTCGCCCGGCCATCATGGGCAACATTTCACTTGACGCCGATGGCAAGACCGTTTAGATTTTCGCTCCGACAGGAATCGAGTTGAGATCGGAGCGTGGCGCAGCCCGGTAGCGCACTATCTTGGGGTGATAGGGGTCGCTGGTTCAAATCCAGTCGCTCCGACCATACAAAAGGGGACTCACGACGTCGATCGTGAGTCCCTGTTTTTCGCGGGGCGGACTCTCCGGGCACACCCGGAGCCGAAAGGACAACCGGCCGCTCCGTTCTCGAAACCGTCGGTGGGTCTTGAAACGGAGCCGGACAATTCGGGAGGCCTGGAATACGTGGGAAATACAGAACCAACATTCGCGCGGCGGGGCTGGCAGTACTATGCGAGCCTCGGACTGCGCGGCGTCTGTATGGGCGCAGCGGATGTGATTCCCGGGGTTTCCGGCGGTACGATCGCTTTCGTCACGGGAATTTACGAGGAGTTTATTTTTTCGATACGTACGGTCGATCGCCGCTTTGCCGAATTGCTGTTTACGCTCAGATTCAACGAGGCACTGAATAAGATTCCGTGGCGGTTTCTGGTCCCCGTGCTCTCGGGCATCCTGCTGGCCGTCGTGACCCTGGCACGAGGCGTTCAGTGGATGCTCCACCATCGGCCGGAACTGATCTGGGCATTTTTCTTCGGGCTGGTTCTGGCCTCGGTTTTCGTGGTGAGAAAACGGGTCGCCGTTTGGCGCGGCCCAACCGCCATTGCGGCACTTTCGGCGGGATCGCTGTTCTATGTTATTGTAGGCCTGGCACCGGCGAAAACCCCGGACGCGGCCTGGTTTCTCTTCCTTTGTGGCGTTATTGCCATATCGGCGATGATCCTGCCGGGTATTTCAGGTTCGTTTATTCTGGTGCTGCTGGGCAAATACGAATATCTGCTGGCCGCGTTGAACCAGTGGGATCTCTTTCCGATTGTGTTGTTTGTGGCAGGCGCGTCCATTGGGATTCTGAGTGTTGCCCGGGTTCTGGCCTGGATTTTCAGGCGCCACCACGATCTGACCGTTGCAACGTTGACAGGGTTCATGGCCGGTTCTTTGCGGAAAATTTGGCCCTGGAAGGAGGACGTTTCGGCGCTTGCCGTCGAAGCCCGCCAGGTGCAGTTGAACACGCTGCCCCGGACAATAGACGGGGAATTCGCCGCTGCGGTCGGTCTGGCCGTGGCGGGTTTCGCGATCGTGGTCGTGCTGAGCCGGCTATCGGAATGCCGCCGTTGAATTGTAGGGGCAACCCTTGTGGTTGGCCTCGTGGTGGCGGGTCGTCGATTTTTTCGCTGCACGCTGCCTGCTGTCTGAGCATTTCGGAGATTTTCCTTGCCACCAGAACGGTTTCTTGTATTTTAAGAGTCGAATTCGGGGCGTGGCTCAGTCCGGTAGAGTGCCTGCTTCGGGAGCAGGAGGCCCCCGGTTCGAATCCGGGCGCCCCGACCAAAAAAAACAAGGGTTTATGTCGATCTGACGTAAACCCTTGTTACGTAAAAATCTGTCCGTATTTTGAGGATTCCGGCCTGCACACTGAGCCGCTCTCCGAGCCTGCGGCCCCTAACAGTCCGTTGATAAAGTTGCTCTGCAGGCGAGGCCGAGCCATTGTGACCGAAGACAAGGCGCGCGACCGAGTCGAATCGGGGGATTCGGGGAGGGAGCGCAACGCTGTAATTCTGCCACAAGAGCCGGCCGCAGCCCGGATGGACTTTTTCAACGGGCTGCTAAGCACTGCCCTGAGCCGGCGCCCTGAGCTTGTCGAAGAGTGTCGAAGGGACGGCGAAGGGTCGCGAAGGACGCAGGACTGCAGATCGGACCAAGCGTACGTAGTCCCTGTTTTCCGGGCTCTCCGTACTGGCGGTGTTTTCTCGATAACATTGGCAATATGGTGTGCTTGCTATTTATTTCGGGGAGCACCTTATAGTCTACGTCACATTTCACTGTAGCCGCGGAATTAATGTCAGCTATTTGCTGCTCTTGGTATTATGAACATCAGACAAGGGGTCGAGACATGGTACCGTGGATGGTCATCGGATGGTCGCTGATATTCCTGGTACTGGTTGGCCGGCCGCTAAAGGCTTACGGCGGAACGGCCCCCAAGAAGCTGGTTAAGCTGGGATGGGATCTGAAGCCCCCGAGCTACGTGGCGGAGCATATCCGGGAGATGGAGAAACGCCCTTTCGACGGGATTCTGATCCGTCCGACCTTCGGCCACACGTTTTACATGGTGGACCTGACCGAAGCTGCCGCCGACGCTGAGATCGAAATGATGGGAAAGATCGAGTGGCAGAAGTTCACCGACAACTTCATCTACTTCCACTGCGACGACAACGTGGACTGGTTCGACAATGCGCTCTGGGGGCAGAACAGCCCCTTTTTGCGCAATATCGGCTGGTGCGCGAAGGCCGCGCGGGTGGGCGGCTGCGTGGGACTCGCCTTCGATCCGGAGTTCGTCTACTGGGGGCGGCCGTATTGCGCGTGGAAATATGAGTGGCAGAAGCACCGGGAGGAGAAGAGCTTTGCCGAGTACGAGCGGATGGTGCGGAAACGGGGCGCACAGTATATGGACCGGATCGAGGAGGAATTTCCAAATCCGGTCATTCTCACCCTCTTCTGGACGTCGATGCCCCGGTTCCAGGAGGCCGCGCTGGAGACCGACCCACACAAGAGGGAAGCCATTCTCAAATCGGACTACTATGGCCTCCTGCCCGCCTTTATGAACGGGATGCTCGAGGCCGCCGATCCCGGGACCGTTTTCGTGGACGGGGACGAGCACTCCTATTACTACAACCGCGAGTTGCACTATTTCCGGGCCTACCACAGCATCCGCCAGACGGGACAGGCGTTGATTCCCCAGGAGCTACGCGGCAAGTACCGCCGGCAGGTTCAGGTCGGGCACGCCGTCTACCTGGACTATCTCTGCGGCACCATGGCCAACCATACCGAAGCGACCTACACTACGCCCGGGGAACGGGCGCGGTGGGTGGAACACAATGCCTACTGGTCGCTCGTGAGCAGTGACCGGTACGTTTGGGTCTACAGCGAGCGCATGGACTGGTGGAATGGACGGAACCTACCCGGCTATCTGGAAGACGCCCTCAGGTCTGCAAAGAAGAAAGTCGCGGAGGGAAAGCCGCTGGGTTTCGACGTGGACGAGATTGCCAGGAAGGGCCACCTGGGTAAGACAAGAGCCGAGAACCGGCCGATTCAGCCAAAGGCGTTGCAGATTTCGCGACTTCGCACCTCTCCGCCGGACATCGATGGGGATTTGACGGACGAGGCGTGGAAAGAGGCGGCGTCTTCGGGGCCCTTCGTCAACTACGTCGCCGCACGGGTGAAAAAGCTGGAGACGGTAACCGAGGCACTCATGACGTACGATGACACGGCGCTTTACATGGCTTTCCGCTGTGATGAACCCGAGATGAAAAAGACCCACCCCGCGATGTTTACCGATCTGGGCGGCAGGGCAGACCAGGTGGAGGTTGTCATCGCCGCCGACGAGGCGGCAACGGCCTACTACCATATCCGGCTGGATCTCGCGAATTCGCGCTGGGACTCGCGGACCGAAACGGGACGGAGGGGACATGGTAGCGATATCGCCACAGGGAGGGAGATCTACGGGCAGGATTCCACCTGGAAAGGGGAATATCGGACCGCAACGCGGAAGGGAACGGATTCCTGGTCGGCGGAAATCGCAATTCCCTGGGCGACGCTGGAGATCGCTTCGCCAAGACCAGGCAACCGGCTCAGGGGTAACCTGCACCGCTGGACCCACCGCCGCCCCTCAACCGGTGTGCTCGAGTTCAGTGTGTGGACACAGACCCGTTACAACCGAGGCGTGGAGTTCGAGAACTTCGGGACGTGGATCTTCGAATAGCGTCGGTTGAGGATCCGTCGAACGGAGGAAGGGGCTCTATCTCAGCAAGTTGCATCACCGCAAAACGCTGTTGAGAATTGCGCTATCACGGCCCGGACGTCCATGAACTGGAACGTCACCGCCGCAGCGGCGCCCGCCACACAATCGAAACGGAGGGTCGTAGCACAAACTGTCAGTTTGTGGCACGGCGAGGAGATCGCGATCTTTTTGGGCAAGCCGAAGGACACACGCGTATACCCGTTCGGAAAAAACTCTTGACAAGACAGATACTTGTCTGTTTTTTTTCACTGGTCCTTCTTTGTTCCCCGTTTCTTGGTTGTTGACCGACTCGAGGAGCGCACCATGGCGTTCACGCCGCCCGGACAGACACGCGCAAAAATCTATGAGTTTGTGAGGGACAGGATTCTCAATGGAACTCCGCCCAGCACCCGCGAGGTGCAAAAAGCGTTTGGATTCCGCGCGGTTCAGTCGGCTCGCCAGCATCTCGAGGCGCTGGTTCTGGAGGGCAAACTGGTCAAAGACTCCGGCAAGGCCAGGTCACACCGACTGCCCAAGATGGGCAGGGTGCGTTCCTCCCATCTGATTCCCGTGTTGGGGCGGGTCCAGGCAGGAGACCTGACTGCGGCCATTCAGAGTCCGGATGACTATCTTCCTGTGCAGCAAACCCGATACGACGGTCGGGAACTCTTTGCCCTCACGGTTCAGGGGGACAGTATGCTCAGGGCCGGCATCCTGCACGGCGATATCGTCATCGTTCGCCGGCAGCAGGCTGCCAGGTCGGGAGACATCGTGGTTGCCATGGTGGGCGAGGAGGCGACGGTGAAAAGATACCGGGAGAAAGCTGGACGGGTTGAACTACACCCCGAAAACGAAGCCTTCGAGTCGATAGTTCCCCGCGCCGACGGAGAACCGTTTTCCATCCTGGGAAAGGTTATCGAGGTGCGGAGACATATCGAGTAACGCGAGAGAATTTCTCTTTAATACGTTGCCCAATAGTGATTTATAACAATCACACGTTTGATTTCCTGACGAGTCTGCGAGATCCCGTTGCAGGCGATCACAAACGAGTTCCGAATAATCGGAGGGATGATGGCCTCCATTAAGCGATACGCAATTCCCCATAGCCGATTGCCGTTTATTAATGCCGAGGTGGAAACAGTTCAGTTTCGTGAAGATATCCATCTGGTGAGCAGCGTGTGGGGAGGAAGCTCGGGCGGCAGAATCTATTTCTGGAATCCGGACACCGGATCGACGGGCGTGCGGGAATTTCCCGACGGCGTGCCGGGCGCATACATGTTGAGAACCGCCGCGGACGGCCGCCTCTATCTGGGCTGCGGGAACGGGGATCTGATTCGGTACGATCCGGTTTCCGACGGTTTTGAAATTCTGGTAACCGGCGAACTGACGTCCATCACGTGGGGCGGCTGTGTGACGGACCGGTATGCGGTCTGGGAAGCATCGCCCGGGCACGTGGGCGTGTACGATTGGCGGGAGTCGCGGCTGGTGAAAGTCTTTCGACCCATAGACACGGAATACCCGACCGCGCTCTATGGCCACCGCGTCGTGGAGGCGCCAGACGGCCGGGTCCTGCTCGCCATCGACGTTCCGCAGGCGCGGCTGGTTCTGCTGGACATCGAGACCATGTCCGCGGAATCCCACACCCCTGAAAACATCCTGGGCGTGGGTTCCACGTCCGACGCTTTTTTCTGGGACGACAAGACATTTGCGGCCTTTGTGCGGGGCGAACTCCATTTCATGGCGTATCCGGGCTTTGAATTGAAACAGAGGATTGCGCCTCCCGAGCATGGGGGTCTGAGTGGTGGCGCCTGTGTTGTGAACGGCCGTCTTTATGCGTACAGCGCTGCGGAAGGCGCCCTTTATGCACTGGACCGCGAGGCGGAAAAGTGGGAGGTCGCGGCGCCGGGCTGGTCGGATGGGGGGCCTGCAACCATACATCCGTGGGGCGAGGACGCCGTGTGCGGCGTGACGCTTTCTGGCGTGGCGCTCCGATACGACACACGGTCGGGGCGGACGGACCGCATCGACCTGGAATCCACCGGTCCCATGGCCGCGCACGCTCTGTGCCCCGTCCCGGAAAGGAAGATGATCTTTGGCGCCCCGTTTATCAACCAGCGGTTCTGGATGATCAACATGGAAACGGGAGCAGGAAGGGACTGCGGACGCGCGGCGCCCGGCGGGGGGCAGATCAACCAGATCATCTGGGAGCCGATCACGCAACGCGTGCTGCAAAGCAGCTATACGACCTCGTCGGTAACCGCATTCGATCCCGCGGCGGCATCGGACTGGCCCCGCAACCCGCACGTGCTGGCCAGCGCGCAACAGGAAGGGCAGATGAGACCCACGGGGCTCGTGAACGACGGGCAGTACGTCTGGATGTCCACCAGTCCGGAGTACGGGCATCTCGGTGGCGCCCTCAGCCGGATTGATCCGCGGACGGGTGACATCCGTATCTGGCGACATCTGGTGCCCGATCAGAAGGTAAATGCCGTGGTGACCGACTCGCAGCGCCGTCGGGTCTACTGTTCAACGGAAATCTATGCCGATGCGAACTCCGCGCCGCCCACTCAGACGACCGGCCAATTGGTGGCATTCGATATGGACAGGCTGGAAGTCACCCGTACCCAGGCCATTGAAGAAGGGGAAGGTGCCGCCCGGGTGATGGCGGTCCTGCCGTCGGGCGAGGTGCTTGCAGCTCAACGCAACACGCTCTACGCCTGGAAAGCGCGGGAGGGGGTATTGCGCGGCCTGGGGCCGGTGCCCCCCGGATGCCGGGAGGTCGCGCTGGATACGGCCACGGGATCCCTGTGGACGTCGGCCGGGGGAATGATCGGTCGGATGCAGGTGTGCGAACACGAGGTTGAATTCACGCCGTTGATCGAAGGTGAGGGAGAATACTTACGGATCGTGGACCACACGCTGTATTATGCCGCCGGATTCGAGGTCTGCCACGTGGACCTCCGAGAATTCGACGGTTAGAAGTTGAGATACTTGCGGAGCGGGGTAGAACGGCCTATATTTGAAGTAGCCGCAACTCACAAGATCGTGAGACGCCATCCGAGCGCCGCGGTCGTTTCGGCCGGGCGCTCTGGTTGCGACCCGGGTCGAGGATTACCGGAGGGATTCAAATATGCCAATCGAGCAGCTATTGCCCGCAGATGCGAAAGCGGGAATGGACGCCGATGCGGATGCGGTTTATCTCGATGTGCGGACGGAATCGGAATTTGCCCATGGGCACGCCGAGGGCGCAATCAATATTCCTGTGGCTTTTCAGAGTCCGGCAGGTGGCATGATGCCCAACCCGGATTTTCAGGCGGTGGTGGAACGTGTGCTGCCCATCGACAAGCGAATCTACTGTGGATGTCAGGCGGGCATCCGCTCCCAATATGCGGCGGAGATGCTCGAAAAGTCCGGGTACACGAATGTCGCGAATGTAGTCGGTGGGTTCGGAGGCAAGGTAAATCCCGGAACTGGAATGGTGGAAATTTCGGGTTGGCGAGATTCGGGACTGCCGGTATCCACGGACGTCACGGAGGAGAATTCCTACGAAGGCCAGAAGGCACGTTGAGCGCGCAATCGCGTTCTGAGGGCGAACTTTAGATGGGTGTTTCAGTTGTAGACCCGGGTGCCGGCCGCACGCCGTCGACGGAAGTACATTGGGCTTTCCCGGGGGCAGAGAGCAACGCTTTCTTTAATGGAAACGCTGCTGAAGGCGTGTGTGGAGCGGTCGGACTGTGTTGGTGGATCGAGGTCGGTTTCCCACCGGGATGCGCGAATGCGCATCCATTGTCATTTCCAACCGGTTTCCGTACCGTCGTGGGTTTTTTCTTGACCATCGTAAGCCCGGAGCAATCCGCTTTTTTCGCTGTCTGGCGATTGGAGATTGAAGTATGACAGCGACCGCCTCCGAGAAAGGAAAAACCGCGTTGGAAATCGATTTGGACGCGCCGGCCGTGCAGACGAAGGATCTGACCAAGGTGTTCAGGGTGCCGGCCAAAGGGATGGACCGGAAAAATGGCTTCTGGGGCCGTTTCAGGCGGGGGCGCATGGAAATCAGGGCTGTGGATCGGGTAGGGTTCGAGGTGCGGCGCGGGGAGATTTTCGGTATTCTTGGGCCCAACGGATCGGGTAAGTCAACGCTGATTCGCATTCTCTCAACCCTGGTCATTCCCGATGGCGGCGAAGCCCGGATCTTCGGGCTGCACGTTGAAAGGGATGCGATGCGGGTGAAGCATTTCATCAACCGCGTGTCCGTGGACGCGGCCTTTTTCAAGAAACTCTCGGCGTGGGAGAACCTGAGTTACGCGGCCAGGTTGTACGGTGTTCCGGTGCGCGAGGGGCGCAGAAAGGCCGAGGCGATCCTGGCGGAAATGGGTTTCGGAGACGACAGGCTGGACCAGCCGATGGAGGACATGTCAAGAGGCATGCAACAGAAGGTGGCGGTCGCCCGTGCGCTGTTCACGTCGCCGGTGCTGCTTCTGATGGATGAGCCGACGACAGGATTGGATCCGGTCTCCAAACGGCAGGTTCAGGACTATGTGATGGGGATCCGAGAACGCCACGAAGCCACCGTCCTGTTAACCACGCACGACATGGAAGAGGCCGAGAGGGTATGCAATCGGGTGTCCATCATCCATCACGGTAGAATTATCGCCGTGGGCACGGTCGACGAACTGAAGGTCCGCGCCGGATGCGAGGACGGTAGCCTGGAGGACGTGTTTATCAAGATGACCGGCACGGATCTTGTTCACGCGGATTTGGAAAGCGAAACGGAAGGAGACGAGGAATGAACTCGGTGACCGCCGAGATCAGAGCGTCTGTAGCATTTATCGAAAGGAATTTCAACCTGGCGAGGCGGTACGCAAGCTGGGAACTGATTTTTGTGGTCTGGAACGTGGTACACGCGCTTACCATCGGTTTGATCGGCGTGTATATGGGCGGAAACGACCCGGTAAAGGTACGTGAGGCGGTGCTTTTTCTGATCGTGGGTGCCGTGCTGTGGAACTTTCTTCGACTGCTCTTCTTCGAAGTCGCCGACGCCGTGGCGTGGGAGCGCTGGGAAGGGACCATCGAATATACATTCATGTCGCCTGTCTACCGGCTGACCCACCTCGCCGGCCAATGCGTGTATGCCATCATCTACGGTTTCTTGAGATCGGGCGTGGTCCTCGTGTCGGCGGTGTCGTTCTTTGATCTGAGCCTTTCGGATGCGAACCTTACCACAGCGGTCGCTGTTCTGGCGACCGCCAGTCTCTCGTTTCTGGGAATGGGGCTCATGGCGGCCGTATTTCCGCTTCTTTCCCCGGAGAAAGGCGCGCGCGCAACCGACATTTTCGGCACCTTCGTGCTTCTGATTTCCGGGGTGTACTACGATGTATCGGTTCTGCCCGACTGGCTGCGGCCACTATCGACTTTTTCGCCCGGGACCTATGCGCTTCGGTCCATCCGGAGGGCCTTGCTGAACAACGCCAGCGTGGCCGACGTGCAGGGCGATCTCATTATTCTGGTGGTGTCGGGCGCAATCATGGTCCCCCTGGGGCTCTGGGTTTTTCACGTCGCAGAGGTCTACGCCAAGCGGACGGGACGTCTGAAGCGCAGCGGGTGAACTCGCCGCCTTGACTACACGAACGAAGGCATTTCGGCTACCAGGGATCGCACAGAGGAACACCGGTTGCCTGAACGTGGTCCGTGTTTCGCGTCTTGCGTCCTTGCTGAGGATTGGATTGGCGGTCTGACCGCCAATCGCTGACATTCTTTTTTGTCGTGTGGCGAATTCGGAAGGAAAGACTGATGGGAAGATCGCACAGACCCCAGGGTCAGGAAGCGTCTGCGTTGCTGGTGGCCGCGGCGGTCCAAACACACGAACGTGTTCTGGACCTGGGAATGGCCGGGCTTCCCGTAGGGCTTGACCTGAGCACCGCCGGGGTCCACTTTGTGAGTTCCGATCTGCGTGCAGTGAGATTATGTGAGGACATGATCCTGCGCAAGGCGTCGTGCAATGTGCGCACGTCGCTCGAGGCCTCTCCTGCAGACGTCTCGGGGGCGCCATTTGACGTTGTGGTCTACGGTCCTGCCCGGTGGTCGGCCAAGGCGCGGGTGTTCGAACTCATCGACGCCGCCTTTCACAAAATGGCGATACGCGGCCGGTTCCTTCTGGCCGGAAGGCGGGGTGCCGGTGTGGAGAGCTACAGGAAGCGGTTGGAGGCGGTTTTTGGGCGCGTAGAGAGGGCGGAGGGAAAATCCGGATTCCGGATCTACCTGTCGTACAAGATTGTTGCCGAGGCGGGCGCGGAACCGCTGAATACGGTTCGTGCGTTCGAGGTTGCCGATTTTCCGGGAGGGGCCTGTGCATTCGAGGCCGTGCCAGGCGTATTTTCGAGTGACGGGCTGGACCCGGGTACTCGATTCCTGATTGAAACGGCGGAAGTTCAGCCGGGTGATCGCGTGCTTGATCTCGGATGCGGATACGGAGCAATTGGCATCGCAGCCGCCCGGCGGGCGCGCGAGGTCATGCTCCTGGATGCGAGCCTGCTGGCAATCCGCTGCGCGAAACGAAATATCATCCTCAATGGTTTTACGAACGCCAGGGTCGTCCTCAGTGACGGTTTTGAAGCCGTTTCAGGGCGCTGCTTTGACCTCGTCCTGTGCAATGCGCCCACCCATCAGGGCACCGCGACGGCCCGCATGTTTGCGCAAGGCGCCGCCCGCCACCTGGACTCGAAGGGCCGATTCATAGCCGTGGCGATGCGCCCCGGGATGTATTATCGTCAGATGAAACGCACCTTCGGGTCCGTAGAGCGGCTGGGGTCACGTTTCGGATACACCGTCCTCTGCGCAAAACGGCCGAAAACAGGCGCCTCGACCGCTCCACTCGACGGGGGTTACAGGTAATCCCGTCGCGCAGGCATACCGAGATTCAACCCACGGACACATGTCGAGAAAGCGGCTGAGGAATGCGCCCCAAAAACCCTTGACAACAGGGCGATGAAGGCTTATTCTTACCCGCGATCCGCATCACTTTTTGATACCGGCTGAAGGATATCCCAACAACGTACAGGAGGAAGAACTTTGCAAGCGTTCGATTACGTAGCGCCCCAATCCGTCGACGAAGCCGTCGCCGTGCTTTCGGAAAATGGCTCGGATGCCAGGATGCTGGCGGGCGGTTCCGACATTATCGCACAGTTGAAAGAGGGTCGACGGCAGGTGAAGGTGTTGGTGGATGTCAAAAAGATACCCGAGGCGAACGAACTCTCTTACGATTCCCAACACGGATTGACGGTCGGCGCCGGGGTGTCGTGTTGCGACATCTACGAACACGAGGATGTGGCGTCAAATTACCCGGCGCTCGTGGATTCGACCGCGCTCATCGGCTCCATCCAGATCCAGGGTCGGGCCACAATCGGCGGAAACCTGTGTAATGCGTCCCCGGCGGCAGATACCATACCCACGCTGATCGTCCTTGGGGCGACCGCGAAAATCGCCGGACCCGGCGCTGGTCGAGAGGTCGCTGCGGAGGACTTCTGCACGGCTCCCGGGCGCTCCGTCTTAGAGGACGGCGAGTTCCTGGTGTCCGTCCATTTTCCTCCTCCCGCAGCGAACTCCGGGGCGTATTTTCTCCGTTTCATTCCCCGGAACGAAATGGATATCGCCGTTGTCAACGTCGCGGCGTCCGTGGTGTTGAACGCCGAGAAGAACGCGTTCGAGTCCGCCCGAATCGCCGTGGGCGCGGTGGCGCCCATCCCTCTTTACCTGCCCGACGCGGGGACGGCCCTTGCCGGTAACGAGGTTTCTGATCAGACAATCGAGTCGGCAGCCGAGATCGCTCGGCAATCCGCCGTACCCATTACAGATATGCGCGGGACCATTGAGCAGCGGAAACATCTGACGGGGGTATTGACCCGGCGTGCAGTCTGCGGTGCGGTGGAACGCGCGAGATAAATCGAGGGTTCTTGAATCACCTGCCCATACGCGAATATAGGAGTCCGCAAACGATGGCTGGCAAAGTTCATGTGACAACAACGATCAACGGAGAAGAAACGGAATTTCTGTGTGAACCCCGGGATACGCTGCTGGAGGTGCTTCGCGACAACCTGGGTCTCACCGGTGCCAAAGAGGGGTGTGGCAACGGCAACTGTGGCGCATGCAGCGTGATTGTAGACGGCCGCGTGATCAACTCCTGTCTGGCGCTGGGCGTCGAGGCGGAGGGGTGCGACATCACCACCATCGAGGGGGTGGCCACCGCCGAGGGGCTGCATCCCCTACAGCAGAAATTCCTGGAGCATGCGGCCCTTCAGTGCGGGGTATGCACGCCCGGATTCATCGTGGCGGCGAAGGCGCTGCTGGACCGGGAACCAGACCCCGACGAGCACCGGATTCGCCTGTGGCTGGCGGGGAATCTTTGCCGGTGCACGGGGTACGACAAGATCGTCAGAGCGGTCATAGACACCGCCCGAACGATGAAGGAGACGGCGTAATGTCCGGCGAAGCGTTTCTTGGAATTACAGACTATAAGGTGCTGGGCACGCGGCCCATCAGACACGATGGCGTCGACAAGGTCACCGGACGGGCTATTTACGGAGCGGATGTGCAATTGTCCGGCCTGATCTCCGGCAAGGTGTTACGAAGTCCGTACGCCCACGCGCGCATTGTCTCAATCGACACCGGCAAGGCCGAATCGCTCCGCGGAGTGAAGGCTGTGGCCACGGTAGCCGATATACCCGTGCCGGAAGACAAGGTCGAGGATCTGGGTGAGGGCGCGGCCAATATGCTGGACCTGCGGGCAAACGTGCTGGCCGATGGAAAGGTGGTCTACGACGGCCATGCGGTGGCTGCCGTGGCGGCTACGAGTCCGCACATTGCTGAGGAGGCGCTCGGGCTTATAGAAGTGGAATACGAAGTCCTGGAGCCGCTGCTGGACGTGCGGGAGGCCATGAAGCCGGAATCACCGCGCCTGCACGACACACTGACGACGCAATCGTTGGGCGAAGATACGGGCACGCCCAGCAATATCGCCACGCACTTTCAGCATAAACTGGGAGACATCGAGAAGGGCTTCGCCGTGGCGGATGTGGTGATCGAGAAGGAGTTTTTCACGGACACCGTACACCAGGGTTACATCGAACCGCAGAATGCCACGGCGCTCTGGAACCCGGATGGCCGGTTAACCGTCTGGTGCAGCACTCAGGGATCGTTCACGGTGCGCGAGCAACTGGCGGGCCTGCTGCGGATGTCGCCCGTGAACGTCCGGGTGATCCCCACCGAAATCGGCGGGGGTTTTGGCGGCAAAATCAGGGTTTACCTGGAGCCCGTCGCCGCGATTCTGTCCAGAAAATCGGGCCAGCCCGTTAAAATGGTCATGAGCCGCGACGAGGTAATCAAGGCCACGGGGCCGACGCCCGGGTCATACATACGGGTGAAGATGGGGGCGACGAACGACGGGAAACTCGTGGCCGCCGAGGCCTATCTGGCCTACGAGTCCGGCGGATTCGCCGGAGCGTGGGCCGAACCCGGCGCGATGTGCATTTTCGCGCCATACGACATTGAAAATGTGTCCATCGACGGGTACAATGTCCTCGTGAATAAGCCGCAGACGATGGCCTACAGGGCCCCTGGGGCCACGAACGCGGCCTTCGCCTCCGAGACCATTGTAGACGAGCTTTGCGAGAGGCTGGGCGAGGACCCCCTCGAGTTCCGAATGAAAAACACGGCAAAAGAGGGTACACGACGTGCGGACGGACCCACGTTTCCCCGTATTGGTCACGTAGAGGTCTTGAAGGCGGCGATGGAAAGCGACCACTACAACGCGCCTCTGAAGGGCAGAAACCGGGGCCGGGGGGTGGCCTCGGGCTTCTGGTTCAACGTGGGGCTCAAGTCCAGCGCGTGCGCGTCGGTGAATACCGACGGCACCGTAAGCCTGGTGGAAGGCTCCACGGATATCGGCGGCACGAGAACCTCGGTCGCCATGCAGCTCGCCGAGGCGCTGGGGATTCCGGCGGAAGACGTCAATCCCGTCGTGGCCGATACCGACGGCGTGGGTGAGACCGACGTGACCGGCGGCAGCAGGGTCACGTTCGCAACGGGCTGGGCTGCCTACAATGCGGCGCAGGATATCATTGCGCAAATGGTCGATCGAGCAGCGAAGTACTGGGAGATCTCCCCGGACGACGTGGCTTTTGAGGATGGCACGTTCAAGTCCAGGTCCGACCCATCAAAGTCACTGATGTTCAAGGAATTGGCAGGGAAACTTAACGAGACGGGTGGGCCGGTTGTCGGGCGTGCGACCGTGGATCCGCAAGGGGTTGGGGGGGCATTCTCGATGATGATTGCGGACGTAGAGACCGACCCGGATACGGGCAAAGTGGATATTCTGAGGGTGACCATGGTGCAGGATGCAGGCAAGGCCATTCATCCCGCTTACGTCGAGGGCCAGATGCAGGGGGGCGCGGCTCAGGGAATCGGATGGGGACTGAACGAAGAGTACTGGTACAACGAGAAGGGCGAGCTGACCAATGCCAGCCTTCTCGATTACCGGATGCCGACCTGCCTGGACCTTCCCATGATCGAAACCATCATTGTGGAAGTGCCCAATCCCGGCCATCCCTACGGGGTGCGCGGCGTCGGAGAGGTGCCCATTGTGCCGCCCCCGGCGGCGCTGGCCAATGCCATCTACCGCGCTGCTGGCGTTCGGATGAACGTGTTGCCGATGTCTCCCGGCAATGTTCTGAAGGCGTTGTGGAGTAAAAACGGTTCATAAGTGACAACGAGCGCGTGTCCGGAGTACGGCTCCGCGCGCAAAATCCGGAGATCAGATAACGATGGCGACAAAAACCGAAGACTATCTTGGCATCGAGAGTTACAATGTGGTGGGAACGCGACCGATCCGCCACGATGGCATGGATAAGGTAACGGGCCGTGCGAAGTACGGTGCGGATACCCACACGTCCGGCGTGTTGATCGGAAAGACTCTCCGCAGCCCCCACGCGCACGCCCGTATTCTGTCCATCGATACGCGCGCGGCCGAAGCCCTCGCGGGCGTGAAGGCCGTGATGACGGGTGCCGACCTCGCGCAACACTACGAAGACAAGGTGGCCGACATCGGGGAGGGGTCCGTTAGCCTGCCACACCTGGTTACAAATGTATTGGCTTCCGGCAAGGTGCTTTACGAGGGCCACGCGGTCGCGGCGGTGGCCGCCACGTCTGCGCATATCGCCGAAGAGGCCCTCGCACTTATCCACGTCGAATACGAAGTCTTGGTTCCTGTGATGGACGTCCGTCCCGCCATGGAAGCCGGCGCACCCCTCCTGCACGAGTCGTTGAAGATGAAGTCCCTGGGTCAAGCGACCGATAAACCGGGAAATATCGCCAGTCATTTCCAGCATTCCCTGGGCAACATCGATAGGGGATTCGAGGAAGCGGATGTCGTCGTCGAGAGGGAGTTCAGCACCCAGACGGTGCACCAGGGCTATATCGAACCCCACAACGTGACCGCCCACTGGAATCTGGACGGTCAGATCACGATCTGGACCAGCACGCAGGGAACGTTCGAGGTTCGCGGCCAGGTTGCCGACGTGGTGGGTGTGCCCGCTTCGAACGTGCGGGTGGTACCCGCAGAGATCGGCGGTGGTTTCGGGGGCAAGTTCCGAGTCTACCAGGAACCGACGGCCGCGTTGATGTCCCGAATGACCGGCAAGCCCGTAAAGATGGTGATGAGCCGGACCGAAGTCTTAAAAGCGACGGGCCCCACTCCGGGTTCCTATATGAAGGTGAAGATGGGCGCCACAAACGACGGCAAGCTGGTTGCCGCGCAGGCGTATCTGGCCTACGAGGCCGGGGCCTATCCAGGATCACCCGTGGGCGCCGGCGCCGGCTGCATCTTTTCTCCGTACGACATTCCCAACGTGGTCATCGACGGGTACGACGTGGTCGTCAACAAACCACAGACCTCTGCATACCGCGCGCCCGGGGCAACCAATGGCGCTTTCGCCGCCGAGTCGGTGATCGACGAGATCTGCGAGATTCTGGACACGGATCCGCTCGAGTTTCGCCTGAAGAACTCCGCCATGGAAGGCAGCAGGCGGGCCGACGGTCCCGTTTTTCCCAGGATCGGCCACGACGAGTGCGTGAAGGCGGCGATGGCATCAGACCATTACCAATCCACACTCGAAGGCCCCAATCGGGGTCGCGGTGTGGCTTCCGGGTTCTGGTTCAACGGGGGCGGGACCTCGACGGTTGTGGTCAGCGTAAATGCCGACGGCACGGTCAGTCTGGTCGAGGGTTCGCCCGATATCGGGGGCACGCGGACGTCCATTGCGATGCAGGTTGCCGAGGTGCTTGGCATCCCCGCCGCGCAGGTGAAACCCATGGTGGTGGATACCGATGCCATCGGGCAGACGGACGGTACCGGCGGGAGCCGCGTGACTTTTGCCACGGGATGGGCCGGTTACGAGGCGGCGGAGGACGCAAAACGCCAGATGGTCGCCAGGGCGGCCAGACTGTGGGAGATATCAGAGGACGATGTGGTCTTTGAGGGCGGTGAATTCAAATCCAGATCGGACCCCGAAAAAGCAATTTCGTTCACGGAACTGGCGGGTAAGTTGGGTGCGACGGGCGGTCCTGTGGTCGGGCATGCGGCAGTGTCGGGAAAGGCGGCGGGGCCGGCCTACGCCGTCATGGTCGTGGACGTGGAAGTCGATCCCGACACCGGAAAGGTGGACATTCTGAGGGTTACCATCGTCCAGGATGCGGGTAAGGCCATACATCCCGCCTACGTGGAAGGACAGATGCAGGGCGGCGTGGCCCAGGGCATCGGATGGGCATTGAACGAAGAATATTTCTACAACGAGAAGGGCGACCTGGTCAACGCCAGCCTGCTGGACTACCGTATGCCCACCTGCCTGGACCTGCCGATGATTGAGACGGTGATTGTCGAGGTGCCCAATCCCGGCCATCCGTATGGGGTGCGCGGCGTGGGTGAGGTGCCAATTGTTCCTCCCCCTGCCGCTGTGGCGAATGCGATCTATCACGCCGTGGGTGTGCGTGTGCGCGACTTGCCGATGTCTCCGGGGCGTGTTCTGAAGACACTCTGGAGCAGCAACGGCGGGGGCAACGGGAAAGGGTGAGCCATGCCGGAGGTCTGGATACCGTCTCTGATGCGTTGTCTGACCGCCGGTCAGGAGCAGGTTCAGGTGCCCGGCCAGACGATTCGGGAGGTTATTGAGAACCTGGAGGCGAGCTTTCCGGGAATTAAGGACCGGATCTGCGACGGAGACCGCATCAAGCCCGGGCTGGCGGTTGCCATCGACGGTGTTGTAAGCACCGACGGGATGCGACAGAAGGTACGGGCGGTAAGCGAGGTTCACTTTGTCACTGCCATTAGCGGCGGCCTTTAACGATCAATGGTCCAGCCTCTGTCGGCCAGCGGTTTACGTCTAGCCGCTGGCTGTTTCTTTTGTCGGGCGCACATGCGTCTGCCGTAGCCTCCATGTGAATATGGCCCTGAATATCGGCATTGTCGGCCTGCCAAATGTGGGTAAGTCGACCCTGTTCAACGCGCTCACCAGTGGCGGCGTTGAAGCATCAAACTATCCATTTTGCACCGTTGAACCCAATGTCGGTGTCGTGGAAGTACCGGACGAGCGCCTGCAACGGTTGAATGAACTGCTTGAACCAGAGGCCTGCATTCCTGCGTTCGTTCACTTTGTGGACATTGCCGGACTGGTTCGGGGTGCCAGCCACGGTGAGGGACTGGGCAACCGGTTTCTGGCGCGGATTCGGGAGGTCGACGCGCTGGTTCACGTGGTTCGGTGCTATGAGAACGATAAGGTTCCGCACGTGGACGGTGGCGTGGATCCGGTTCGGGATGTCGGTACCGTTGAAACCGAACTGGAACTGGCCGATCTCGAATCGGCGGAGGGGATCGCGCGCCGACTTGAAAAGGTGTTGCGTTCAAGTCCCCGGGCGCCGGAACGCTTCGTGTACGAATCCTTGCGAAATGCCATCCAGGGGCTCGAACGGTCCGTGTCCATAGGGGAACAGGACCTGACGAAAGCGCAGATGGAGGCCATTAGGCCCTTCAATTTCCTTTCTGCCAAACCCGTCTTGTACGTGGCGAACATTCGGGAGACGGATTTGCCCGACGGGGGCGACCAAACCGACCGGTTGCGGGCATTGGTCGGGGCCGGGAGGTTGCTTCCGCTGGCGGCGCAGATTGAGGCGGAGGTCGCCGAGTTACCGCCGGCCGACCGGGCGGCCTTTGTCGCGGATATGGGGCTGAATCAGCCGGGGGTGAACCGGCTGATTCGTGCCGGTTACGCCCTCTTGGGCCTGATTTCCTTTTATACCACCGCAAACGAAAAGCTGCAGGCCTGGGAAGTACTTGAGGGCACGCGGGCACCTGCCGCAGCAGGCAGGATTCATTCGGACATGGAACACGGTTTCATCCGGGCGGAAGTTGCTGCCTACAGGGACGTCCTGGCTGCCGGCAGCATCGCCGGGTTACGTGAAACGGGCCGGATCCGCGCCGAAGGAAGGCAGTATCCCATTCGAGCCGGAGACGTTGTTCGATTCCTCTTCAACGTATGATGGCACGATGGCGGGCGGCGTGAGGTTTCGCCGGGACGGGGCCAACCACCGGGCACTCACAGAAAAAGGGGGTAACCCTATGTGCAAACCTACACGCTGGACAATCGGTTTGATTGTGGCCTGCGTGGTGCTGGGTCACTGCCGGGTGGACGCGCTCGGGTTGCGTGGGCTTGGTGTCAAGGTTGGCGTGGACCTCACCCGCCAGGAGGCGCAGAATTTCTCCGGATACGAGTTCGATTCGGCCCGGCTGGCGCTTGGCGGACACGTCGATTTCGGATCCATTTTCATACCGCGTCTCCATCTCGTTCCGGGGGCGGATCTGGTCATTCAGGAAAATATGAAGATATATATCCTGAATGGAGAAGCGCAGTTTATTTTCGGCCAGGGCAACACTTTCGGTTACGTGGGCGGCGGGATCGGCGTGCATCTGACACGGATTGACATTATCGAGCAAGGGGGGCAGCGGGGCACGGTCAACCTCACGGTCCCGGACGACACGAAGGTCACCTTGAATATTCCACTTGGGTTCCGGAGACGGGTTGGCCCGGGTCTGCTCTGGTTCGGGGAACTCAAGATGATGATCGCCAACGAGGAAACGGACTCCTCGTTCCGTTTCAGCGTGGGACTGGCTTTTGGCGCCGCGGACTGACGGATACGAATGTCGCCCGGACACCGGCTTACCGGACGGTCTGTTTATATGCTGCCGGGAGTTAAACCCGAAACAATGGGCTGAAAACGCCCGTATAAATGGGGAATAGAGGAACGGCCATGGCGGAAGACAAAATCGAGCGGATCGGGTATCATATCGCGGAAATCATGAAGGTGCTCAACCTGGACATGAAGGACCCCAACCTGAGGGACACGCCGCGACGCTTCGCCCGGATGTACCTGGAAATTTTTCAAGGGCTCGACGAAGACAACGAACCCGACATCACGATGTTTCCCAATGACGACGGGTTCGACAATATGGTGGCAATGACCGATATCACGTTCTACTCGATGTGCGCACACCATTTATTGCCCTTCTGGGGCAGGGCTCACGTGGGCTATATCCCTACGGCCCAAATCGTGGGGTTGAGCAAATTGGTGCGGATCGTGGAGTATTACGCCCGACGGCCGCAGATTCAGGAGCGGATGACCCACCAGATCGTAGAATATCTGCAACGCGAACTGGCACCCAAAGGGTCCATTGTCGTGGTTGAGGCCCGGCACCTTTGTATGGAAATGCGAGGCGTGAAAAAACCGGGTGCCTGGGCGACCACCTCCGCCGTCCGGGGAGCTTTCAAGGATCGCACAACTCGCGAGGAGTTTCTCGAATTGCTGCAACGGCGAAGGGACGGTTGAGGACGGATCAATCCTGGTTACCCGCCGGTGAACCCAGCTCCGGACAGCGGGTCACCCCTTGGCGCGATTGTCGTACATGTCTGCCGTATGCAGGTCGAATGGCTGATGCTGCGGGTTCTTTCGGGCGCCCCGAAAGGCAGTTTTGCAACTGTAACAAATCGTGATTTCCGGCAGACTCAGGTACAGTGCAAGATCAATAATTGCGGCGGCACCCAGGCTGGCATAGAAGTAGATCGGGCGGTCCAGCGCCACGAAAACCAGGCCGACGACGGCAAACAGGACGGCGATTGCCAGGCCGATTTTTCCATTGAA
Organism: Candidatus Latescibacterota bacterium; assembly: GCA_965237675.1. Classification (GTDB taxonomy): domain Bacteria; phylum Latescibacterota; class UBA2968; order UBA2968; genus JAAXHE01. Next base: position 4,027,518 of record OZ250150.1, on the reverse strand, counting down.
GTCTCTCTGGACGTAAAAGTCGGACTTTCCACAGCAGGGGCAGACGTCGACCTGGTTACTAAGTACGATTTTGTCCGAGAAGGCCATTGGAAAATTTCGGCCGCAGGCCGTACAGGATGTTTCGGTCTGGGAAGCGTGGAACTGGTTCACGGACTGACATTCGGGGCAGCGAAAACTGATTTCCATGGGCTTAGCAGTCCGTTGAAAAAGTTGCTCTGCAGTCGAGGCCGAGCGATTGTGACCGAAGACAAGGCGCGCGACCGAGCCGAATCGGGGGATTCGGAGAGGAAGCGCAACTCAGTAATTCGGTCGCAAGAGCCGGCCGCAGCCCGGATGGACTTTTTCAACGGGCTGTTAGACCGGTATGGTTGTCGTATAAAAAATATAGCCGGAAACGCATTCCCCGATCAAAACAAAAATCGTGGCCACGTAAAGCAGCCCAGTCGCCGACTGGGTCGAGTGAATCTTGACGGTTTGCCAGACCATAAGACCCACGATGATCGGACCGATCAGGCCAAAGAGCACGCGTACCCAGAGAAAAAGACCGCCCAGTCCCAAAAATGATCGGAGCGTTTCCCTTATCTGAATATCGCCGTCCGCCCAGAAGACGTATAGCGTGAGCGCGGTCAGCATTGCTTTAGCCAGCGTGGCGCCAAGCATCAATTGCGTGAGGGCACGCAGGGGCCGGATGTGGAGCGAGGGTACCACGAGGTACCAGTGGCCCAGGATCATCGCGAAAATTATGCTGCCCAGGAACAGGGCGGAGATCAGGTAACTGGCGGCGGTAAACACGCCGGCTGCAAAAGGGGAACAGGCCGCACAGGCAAGATACCCGTCCGATAGAAGGCCGGCCGCACCGGTCAGACCCGCGGCGGCAAGCAGCGGTTTTTGGGGTTTTATGCGTTCGGCGACGACCGCAAGAAGGTAGACAAAAGCGAGCAGGGCGCTGGCCAACAATAGCCGTCGCGGCAGCGTGGAGTCCGTCGCGCCATCCGTCAATGGCGTTAGAATAGGGAATGGCCCTACCCGCAGGGCCACCAGGAGAAACACCAGGCACGCGAGTGTACAAAATCGGAAAAAGCGTTTGCCGGCTTCGAGTGGGACGACCAGCATTGACAACAACCCGCCAACGGCGAGTTGGCTGAAGACGAGGTAAACGAGCGTACGGTACATAAGATCGCGACTCCGCCTGGGGTTTTCCGGTTTAAGACTTTAGTGGCAACAGTTGTAGAATATATCGGAAAAACGCAAAGTTGGAAAACAAAAAAGGGAAGACGGGCAGACCTGAGGGTTTGCCCGCCGTACATGTACAAGATGGCCGCGAATTGGAACCGAATCACCGAATGCGCGCCCTGGCCGCCCAGAGATTCGCCGGGCGCCGCGGTTTTCAGGGATCAGGTCTGGTTGCTCGGTGGTTGGCAGATGCTGGGCCCGGAAAGATTCCCGCGCCTCAACGACGTTTGGCGTTCTACCGACGGCCTGACGTGGGAATGCCTGTTGCCGACAGCGCCGTGGCCCGCCCGAAATCTTGCGGGCTGTGTGGTCTTGCGTGGTCGAATATGGTTGATGGGCGGATTCGACGGCGTCAATACGCTCGGCGACATCTGGTGTTCGAGCGACGGCCGAAATTGGGATCGCGTGACGCATCGCGCCCCGTGGGGTTGTCGCGGCGCCTTCGGCAGCCTGGTTTACGATAACCGGATCTGGGTTCTCGGCGGGCTCAACTGGGAGCAAAAGGCGCATTACGGCGACGTCTGGTGCTCGGAAGACGGGCATCGGTGGGAACGGGTTGCGAAGCGCTCCCCATGGGCGCCGCGCGCCATGTTTCCCGCCGTCGAACACAGAAATAAGATGTGGATTCTCGGAGGGGGAAACTACGACGATCGTCGGATCAACTACAACGATGTCTGGTGTTCGTCGGACGGAGTAACCTGGCAACTGGAGGCGGTCGATGCCGGATGGGGGCCCCGCCGGTTCCACGGATCCTTTGTCTACGCCGGCAGGATGTGGATTGCCGGCGGGGCCATCGAACCGTCCATCAATATGAACGACGTCTGGTGTTCCGGCGACGGCCGGACATGGCAGCGTTGTCATCGCGCCGCGCCGTGGGGGGTGCGCCACGCGTTCCCCTGCCTCGACTTTCGACAGAGGATCTGGCTACTCGGGGGGTACAGCGGGTCCATCGCGGGTAGCGTCGTCTACAACGATGTCTGGACCCTTGAAACACCTGATCCCGCCAGTGTGGCCACAGATGACCTTACGGGCCCCTGAGGCTTCCTTACGTGGTTTTGACCCGATCTGAATCGAATACCGCATCCTGGCGGGCGTTTCCATGGTGGGGGTATCTCGGCATCGGCGTATTTGGGGCCGGCGTGTGGTTGTTGGCAGCCGATATCCCCATCTGGAATACGATCTGGTACGTACCCGCCTGGTATGGATATCTGCTGGTTCTGGATGGGGTGTTCCTTCACACTCAGGGCCACTCGTTTTTGCGCGACCGTCGCAGAGAGACGGTCGCTTTGCTTTTCTGGTCGGTACCATTCTGGTATGTGTACGAGGCCTACAATCTGGCCATTGAAAACTGGTACTACGTCTTCGGGATGCGGTCCGATACCTGGGGGTTCGTATTCTCGGCCGCGGCTTTTGCAACCGTGCTGCCCGCCTGTTTCGCTCATGCTGAATGGATGAAAGCACGGGGCTGGTTCAACGGGATCGAATGGCGTGGTCTCCGCTCGACCGGGAAGATAGAGGCGATACTGTGGTCTGTAGGTGCGTCCTGTGCCATTCTGCCGCTGATCTGGCCACGGTATGCCTTCTGGATGGTCTGGGGAGCGACTCTTGGCATTCCGGAGGCGGTCAATTACCGGCTGGGCGCACCTTCGCTGTTGCGCGATCTGGAGCGTGGGCGCCCGGCGAGGCTGCTGCGCCTTATGTGCGGGGGAGCGTGGGCAGGTGTGATCTGGGAGGGATTCAACTACTGGGCGAGGTGCAAGTGGATTTACACCGTACCCGGATTGGAAGGGTGGAAACTATTTGAAATGCCCTTGCCCGGATTCCTCGGGTTTCCCGTTCTGGCCGTCAACGGGTTTGCTTGCTACGGGCTGTTGTGTCACACCCTGAGGGAAGGGCGAACCTGGGAAGGAGGGAGCGCGTCCCGGCCCGCTCGCAGATATCGCTACTGGATTGCGGTCGCCCTGGCGATTTTATTCAGCGTCTGGACTTTTCGGATGGTGCAGAAGAAGACCCTGAAGTCCAGGCGCCCTCTGATGACCGAACTGGCCGGGTTGGAAGCGCAGGATCGACAACGGCTGCGTGCCGCCGGTATTTGCACGCCGGAGCGTCTCTACCGGTCCGCCAGAACTCTGGAAGTCCCAACTCTCGCCGAGGCCGCCGGTGTCGATGCCATGCGGCTGGAACGCGCCTTCAGCCACGCCGAACTCGCAATTCATAAAGGAATGGGCTGCGGTGCGGCGACGCTGCTTCAGAAGGCCGGCATTGATCGTGTTGCCGGCCTGGCGGGCGCGGACGCAGAAGCGCTTTATGGGCGAATTAGCGAGTTGAAATTCGATGCACGAAAGCCTTCACTAGCGGAAGTGCGGGTCTGGATCCGTGCTGCGGATTCTGAAGGGGACCCTCGAAGATAGGCCGGAATCTGCTGGACAACGGCCGATTATAACGTATATTCTATAACGTGAAACCGGTATTTGGTCAAACACCAAAAATGAGGTTGCAATAGATGTCAAGAGCGGAACTTGAGACCACGGCTTGCGCGCTTGTACCGGCGGGAAGAGGAATCCTGGCGGCGGACGAGAGTAGGGGAACGATCACGAAGCGTTTTGCAGACATCGGCCTGGAATCCAAGGCAGAAGTGCGAAGTGCGTATCGCGAAATGTTGTTCACGACCCCGGATCTGGCGGCCTTTATCAGCGGCGTTATTCTGTACGAGGAGACGCTGAACACAGCCGCGAATGGCGGTTTGCCGTTTCCCAGGCTGTTGGCCGACCGGGGGATGATTCCCGGTATCAAGGCGGATACCGGGCTCGTGCAGTTGGCCGGCTTTCCGGGTGAACAGGTAACCGAGGGTCTGGATGGGCTCCGGGCCCGGTTGGAAACGTATCACAAGAGAGGCGCCCGGTTTGCCAAATGGCGGGCTGCCATTGCCATCGGTGATGGGATTCCCACGCGGGCGTGTATCCATGCCAACGCGCACGCCCTTGCCCGTTACGCCGCCCAGTGTCAGGAGGCGGGGCTGGTGCCTATTGTGGAACCTGAAGTGTTGATGGATGGCGATCATACCATCGAGCGGTGCGAAGAGGTGACGGAATCGGTGTTGCGCAGCGTGTTTTCGGAATTGGGAGAGCATGGGGTGATTCTGGAAGGCACTTTGCTGAAAGCCAGTATGGTCCTGTCCGGCGCCCGTTGCCCGGTACAGGCGGGCGTTCAGGAGGTGGCTGAAGCGACGGTGCGGTGTTTGCGGCGCACGGTTCCTGCCTCGGTTCCGGGTGTGGTGTTTCTTTCCGGAGGACAGAGCCCGGAGCTTTCTACACGGCACCTGAACGCTATGAATCAGATTGGCGGCTTCCCGTGGGAACTCAGCTATTGCTACGGAAGGGCGTTACAGGATCCGGCCCGGGCCGTCTGGAAAGGACAGGCCGCCAACGTGGCGGCGGCTCAGAGTGTTTTTTATCGCAGGGCAAGCTGCAACAGCGCCGCACGCTACGGCAAATATGTTCCGGAGATGGAGGGCGATGCCGCCTGATTTCCTCCAGTTTTCCGCCCACCGATCCCGTAACAGCAGCAGGTGCGTTGTTCCGGGATTTTTTTGACGACATGCAAAGGCCATGAGTCTCCCGCATCGTATCAACCGGGGTGCCTGTCGCGTCCGGAGGGTGATCGAGGAACGGTGGTCGCCGTTGAGATTCGGGAACACGGTGCTTCCTGTGGCCGGGGTGCTGTTTCTGGCTACGTTGGGCGCGCTTTTGTTCTACATCGAATATCGGAGCAACCGTATCGCCCGATGGGTGGGGGAGGCGCTGGATAAGATGAACGACAGGCGCGCCAGGACGGGCGCCATATGGAAGCAACTGGACGCCCGGGCAGAGGTGAGCGATTCGTTGCGGACGGTGGAAACGCCCGTGGCCGGCGGCCTTCCGCAAGCCGTGGCGGCCGCCCGCTTCGACATGAATCGCGTGCCGGAGTCCGGTCTGCCCACTCTTGTGGCAATCTGGCGAACGGAACTCTCCGAGGACGCGCGACGGGAACCGCGGGAACTGATTGGAAGTGTTCGCGCTTTCAAAAATGGGCTTTCCCTTCTGAGGATGGCAAGTCTCCCGGACGTCCGTTACCGGGCCCCGATACGGAGGCGGGTCGACGCCTTGTATCGCCACGCGGGTGAGAGCGAATGGCGCGCCGAAGCAGACTCCATGGCCATAGCGGATTCGATCCGGGCGGATGTGCGTGAGAGGCTGGCAAGGGATTTCATTGATCATTTCCGGTCCGATGAGCGGCACCGCTTACTGAAAGCGTACCGATCCGGCCGTGTGAGCCAGATTCTGATTCAGAGCGGGCTCGGCATTTATCACGGCGAGATGGTTTATGTCGATCCGGAACGTGCCTCGGTCAGATTCGAAGTGGAACCCGGGGTAATAGAGGGTCTGTTCGGTGACAAGGGAGGGCATCCCTGATGCGCCGAACCTCGATTCGGAATTACTGGATCCGGACAGGAATACTTCTGGGTGCCGACGTGTTCCTCCTCACGGGCCTTGGCTTCGTCTGGCTCGTGACGACCCTGCCCCGAATTCCGCCCGACCCCGACGCCTTGCGCAGCCAGGCGGGCGTGAATATCTTCGCGGATACCGGGGAGTTGCTCTTTACGTTCAACCGTCGAATCAAGCAGGTTCGGCTGGACCAGGTGAGTCCCTGGTTTATCAAGGCGGTTCTTGCTACCGAAGACGAGTCGTTCTACCGCCACAGGGGCGTAAGCCTCAAGGGCATTGCAGGTGCGTTCCTGGACAATCTGGCGCATTTCCGAAGAGTCAGAGGCGGAAGCACGATTACCCAGCAGATCGTCAAGAATCTTTTTTTGACCCGCGAGAAGACCTATCTTCGGAAGGCGAGGGAGGTGCTGCTGGCCGTGCAACTGGAGGCATTATTCGAAAGGTTGTACGGGAAAGCGTCCAAGGACAAATTGCTGGAAATTTATATCAACGGAAGCTTCTTCGGAACCAATGCCTACGGCGTGGAGGATGCGTCACAGACATTTTTTGGCAAGGCCGCCGCGGACCTGAGTTTGACGGAGGCGGCCATGTTGGCCGGGCTGCCCAACGCGCCCAGCGCGTTGAACCCGTTCCGTGACGGCGGGCGGCAGGCCGCGCGGCGTACCGCTCACGTTCTGCGGCGCATGCACGCGGCGGGTTTCCTGGAACGGGATGCGCTGAACCAGGCCCTTGCTATTTCACCGGTTCTTGCCCGGCGGCTCCGCGACCGGAATCGGACACCGTATTTCGTCGAAATCATCAAGGAAGAGGTCGTGCGCCGGTGGGGACGGTCCGCCCTCAGTTTTGGAGCCTTGAGTATCCATACGACGTTGGACTTCAGCATGCAGAAGGCTGCAATAAGGTCTGTGGCGGAAGGACTTGCAGACGTGGATGCGAGGCTTGGATTCAGCGAGTATGAGAAGGCTGGCAGGGACGGTAGGCAGGAATACATCCAGGCCGCTCTGGTGAGCCTGGAACCGGCGACGGGATACGTGCGCGCGTTGGTGGGCGGCCGTGATATCTTCGTAAGCTACTACAACCGGGCAACAGCCGCCCGGCGCCAGCCGGGTTCGGGTTTCAAGCCGGTCGTGTATCTGGCGGCGATGACGGCGGGTAAGATTACGCCCGTAACGTTGTTTGTGGACGCGCCCCGTTCCTACACAGTAAACGGGAAGCCATGGACGCCCAGAAATTTCAGAGACCAGTATCTGGGTCTGACCACGGCGGCATGGGCCCTTGTGACGTCCGCAAATGGCACAAGTGTCCAGGTCCTGAATCGGATCGGTCCGGAACGGGTCGTGGAAATGGGCCGACGGCTGGGTATTGGGAGTCCCCTCGGCGCGTACCCGAGCATCGCGCTGGGTGCGAGCGAGGTTTCACCGTTGGAAATGGCGTCGGTCTATGCCACCATAGCCAATTACGGGATTCGCGTGGAGCCGACTTTTGTGCGGCGGATTGAAGATTCAGGGGGGCGGGTTCTGTATGCGCACCGGGTGCAACCCGTTCCAGTCGTGAGCGCCTCCGATGCCTATGTCATGATTCGATTGCTTCAGAACGTTGTCCTGCACGGTACGGGCCGTGGTGTGGGGGCTCGGGGTTTCCTTCGACCCGCAGCGGGGAAGACCGGGACGACAAACGACCATACGGACGCGTGGTTTACAGGCTTTACTCCCGATCTCGCGACGAGCGTCTGGGTTGGCTTCGACCGGAAAAACGGCAGGCAGCCCCGGATAACGGGCGGACGCGACGCCGTGCCGATCTGGGCTGCGTTTATGGAAGCAGCGACAGCGGGCCGCGGGTCGCGGGACTTCTGGAAGCCGGACGGCGTGTACGAAGTGGATGTAGATCCGACGACGGGTGTGGCCGTCGATTCCCTGGCTGCGTCGGAATCGGGTCCAGGCCCCATCCGGATTGCGCTGAGAGCCGGAGATCCGGCCAATACGCCAGGAATGGTAGAAGTATTCCAAGCGGCAACCGTCGAGACGTCCAATTAGGACGATTGTCGTGGCACGTACTTAATGCCCGGGTGCAACCCGCACCCGACAGGAGGAGGAACGACATGCTTGGAGCAGCCAAGGACTTCCTGAACGAACTGAGCACCGACCAGCAGAGCCGGGTTCTATACCCGTTCGACCACGAGGAGCGATTCAACTGGAATTACGTGCCGGTAAAGCGAAACGGCGTGCCCTTCAGAGAAATGTCGCGGGCGCAGCGCGACGCGGCGCATCGTCTGCTGAAATGCGCGCTCAGCGACGCGGGATATCAAAAGGCTGTGGACATTATGGTTCTGGAGGGCATTCTGGCCCAAATTGAAGGGGTGGCGCCGTCGGACCTCTACCGGGACCCCGACGGATATTTCCTGACGCTCTTCGGCGACCTTTCGCAGAAGGGAGGTGCGTGGGGCTGGCGGATCGACGGGCACCATCTGTCGCTGACGTTTTCCATCTCGAAGGGAATGGAGGTGGCGTCCACACCGGCGTTCTGGGGCTCGAATCCGGCGCGGGTACCCTCCGGAGAACGGAAAGGCTGGCGCGTGCTGAGCCAGGAAGAGGACATGGCCCGGGGTATCCTGAAGGCCCTGCCGGAGGATCTGAAGGATGTGGTTCGCATTGCGGACGAGGCTCCGAGCGACATTCTAACCAGGAACAGCAAGGAAGCCCGAATCGGCGACCCCATGGGCCTTCCAGCGTCCGAGATGCCGCCCTCGCAGAAAGAGGCGTTGTTGTGTCTGTTGGAGGTCTATGCAACAAACCTCCGGACGGACGTCGCCGACGCACACCTGCAGCGCATTCGCGAGGCCGGGGTGGAGCGGCTCCACTTCGCGTGGGCTGGCGGAACACGGCCGGGCGAGAAGCATTACTACCGGATCCACGGCCCCACCCACCTGGTGGAATACGACAATACGCAGAACGACGGGAACCACATCCACTCCGTACTGCGCGATCTGGAGAACGATTTTGGCATCGACGTGTTGCAGAAACACTATGAACAGAGCAAGCACGATTCATAGGAGCACGAAATGTCCATCCCGCCCGAGGTGACCCGGGTATCGCCGACCGTCTGGGAGATCCCGATGTCGTACAAAAAAGGGATGCTCGTCCCGGCGCGCATTTATGCGACTGAAAAGCTAATGTCGGAAATGGACCAGGGCGTGATCGAGCAGGTGACCAATGTGGCCACGCTTCCTGGTATCCTGAAATACGCCTTTTGTATGCCAGACGGACACTGGGGATATGGGTTTCCCATTGGCGGAGTGGCGGCAATGGACGCCGAACAGGGCGTGATCTCGCCCGGCGGCATCGGCTTCGACGTCAACTGCGGGATGCGCCTGGTCACCACCAATCTGACGTACGACGAGGTCAGGCCGCACCTGAAGAAGCTCGTGGATAATCTGTTCAAGCGGGTGCCCGCGGGCGTGGGAAGTACGGGATTTCTGAAAATTTCTCACGACGAGTTTCGCACGGTGGTACAGGAGGGGGCGCGCTGGTGCGTGCGCAACCACTACGGGTGGCAGGAGGATCTGGAACGGACTGAAGAGATTGGGTGCGTTTCGGGCGCGGACGCGTCGAAGATCAGCCGCAAGGCGGTGGAGCGAGGTTTCAACCAGATAGGCACCCTGGGGTCGGGAAACCACTACCTTGAAATACAGGTGGCAAAACCCGATCATGTATTCGATAAAGCGATAGCCAGGGCGTTCGGCATCACCATTCCCAACCAGGTTGTCGTGATGTTTCACTGCGGAAGTCGCGGTTTCGGGCACCAGGTGGCGACGGATAATTTGCGGGTGTTTCTGAAGGTAATGCAGCGGAAGTACGGGATTTCTATTCGGGATCGGGAACTGGCCTGTGCGCCCTTTCACTCTCGCGAGGGGCAGGACTATTTCGCCGCGATGAAGTGCGCGATAAACATGTCGTTTGCCAACCGACAGGTCATTCTGCATCGCATTCGGGAGGTATTCTCCGACGCGCTGGGACGCAGCCCGGAAGAGATGGAGATGCGGCAGGTCTACGACGTGGCGCACAACACCGCCAAGCTGGAACGCCACGTGGTGGACGGTCGGGAACGGTCGGTGCTCGTTCACCGCAAAGGGGCAACCCGGGCCTTCGGACCGGGTATGGACGGCGTCCCTGAGATCTACAAACCCTACGGGCAGCCGGTAATAATCGGCGGCAGTATGGAAACCGGGTCCTATCTGCTGGCCGGGACGCGAGGTGGAGATCAGGCGTTTTTCTCGACGGCCCACGGCAGCGGCCGGACGATGAGCCGCACGAAAGCTCGCAAACGGTTTCACGGGAAGCGGCTCCAAAAGGAACTGGAAGCGCGCGGCATTTATGTCCGATCCGTGTCCTTTGCGGGCCTTGCCGAAGAGGCCGGCGGCGCATATAAGGATATCGACGAAGTGATCGAAGCGACACAGCAGGCCGGCCTCAGCCGACGGGTGGTCCGGTTTTCGCCCATTGGAAACGTGAAGGGGTAGGCCTGGAAGCAGACTGCGTCCGTACGGTTTGTCCTGAACGTCAGACGGCCGCCCGATCCCGTACCGACGCGGGACGGCCGGAGGGGCAGGTGGCGGTGAAGACCTCGATGATTCTCATAGCAGGTTCGTTGGGCAGTGGGAAGACCACGTTGCTGCGGCACCTTGTGGCGCGTGCCGACCGTCGAGTAGCGATTCTGATGAACGAATTTGGAGAAATCGCCATCGATAGCAGGGTGGTGCAGGGAAAACACATTCGAATGACCGAACTGGCCGGAGGTTGTGTCTGCTGTTCGCTGGCGGGGGAGTTCGAGGAGGCCATTAACGAGATCGTAGATATGGTGGGTCCGGAACTGATTGCGGTTGAGACCACCGGCGTTGCGGAGCCGGATGCGGTTATCTTTGACGTGCAGGACAATCTGCCGGGCGTTCGTCTGGACAGCGTGGTGGTCATCGCGGACGCGGATTTGATGGTCCGGTTTCCCGATTTGGGATACGTGACAACCACCCAGTTTGAAGCGGCGGATATCTTGCTGTTAAACAAAGTGGATCTGGTCACGCCGTGCCACGTGGACGCGGTAGAAGCACAACTACGGCGGGTGAACCCCGAAGCTGCGGTTTTGCGAACCTTGAAATGCGAAGTCGACACGGGGCTTCTTTTCGGTTTCGAAGTCAGATCGCCCCGGTCCGTACGCGCCGCAACGGCACACCGTAACCTGGGGGAAATCGACAGCTTTGACTTCGTATCCGACACGGTTTTGGATCGTGCGAAATTCGAACGCGTCGCGGATTCCATGCCGAAGACCGTCTACCGCGCGAAGGGGTTCCTGAGGTGCGGGGAAGGCGCATTTCTATTCAATTTTGCAGGCGGGAGGTGGGCGCTGGAGCCGTTCGGTGCGGATCGGACAGAACTCGTTTTTATTGGCCGGGGCGCGTCGGAAGCGAGGGAACACGTTCTTTCGGAACTTGAGGCGTGCCAGGCGTAGAACTGCTTGTACCGGAAAGGGATGTAATATTGTCCTATCGGTTTCTCGAAGATATCGCGATTGCGGACGTGGCTTTCGAGGCCCGGGGTGACGACCTCGGGGCCCTGTTTACCGCGGCCGCCGAAGCCACGTTGAACGTGATGTTGGCCGACCTCGATACCCTGGCGCTAAAGGACCGTCGATCCGTGAAGCTCGAGGCGGAGGAGCTAGACCTGCTGCTGTTCGATTTTCTGCAGGAAGTGATCTTCTACAAGGATGCCGAGCGGCTTCTGTTACGGCCGGTGAACGTCCTCGTCCGAAAACGTGAAGGCACCTTTGGTGTGTCGGCGGAACTGGTTGGCGAGGAATTGGATATGGAACGCCACGATCTGGTTGTCGACGTGAAGGCCGTCACGCTCCACCGGTTCCTCGTGGAACGCATCGACCGGCTGTGGCGGGCATTCGTTGTCCTGGATATCTGAAATGAGAGTCGGCGGTATCGTGCTTTGTGGCGGACGAAGCAGACGGATGGGATTGTCCAAGGCGTGGTTGCGCTTCGGGGAAGAATTTCTGCTGCAGCGCGTGGTTCGTGTGCTTGTCGGTACGCTCCATCCGGTACTGGCCGTCGCAGCGCCTCGGCAGCGACTGCCACGCCTTCCCGAGAACGTGGAAATTATCCGGGATCAGGTGTCGGGCAGGGGTCCGTTACAGGGGCTGGCGGCGGGTCTCGAAGCCATTTCCCCGCAGGCCGAAGCCGCGTTCGTATGCGGCTGCGATGCGCCCTTCTTGCGTGCCGGTTTTTTACGCCGCCTGGTGCATCTTGCCGGTGAGGCCGAAATCTGTGTGCCACATGAAGAAGGCCGTCTCCATCCGCTTGCGGCCGTTTATCGGGTGTCGGCGCTCCCCGCTATTCTGGAGAATCTGGACGCCGGCACCCTCAGACTGACGATGCTGACGGAACATTGTTGCTGCCGCCGGGTGCCGGGGTCCGCACTAAGAGATGTGGATCCTGAACTGGAATCTCTGAGGAATATCAACACCCCTGAAGAATACGCGAGCGCGCTGGCGATTGCCGGCATCCGGTGCAGGGATTGATCAGTCTGTGAAATTTGGTATATTACTTCCGTGACGCGGTCTTACCCGGATAACCCGGTTGTCGTTTGACACGGAGTCACGCGAACAGGCGTTACGAGCGAGGTTTCAATGCGATATATTCATCATTTTCATTCTCAAGGGAGGCGGCTATGCACGAGGATAAGACCGGGGTGACCGAGGACGAGATACGGGAGGCGTTAAAGGACCTCGAAGGCTGGGAATATGATCCTGAAAACAAGGCGCTTCAGAGGGTATGGAAGTTCGAGAAATTCGTCCCGACGATGGCCTTTGTGCGTACGATTACACAGGTCATGGACAGCAACAACCACCACTCGGACATCAATCTGGACAGCAGGAGCAAGACCCTCACGGTTACGGTGACGACTCACAGCGAAAACGCCGTCACCCGGGCCGACCTCGACTTTGCCAAGGCAGTGAATGCCGCGGAATAAACCGAGTGTCGCCAACCTGCCGGTGGTGGGCGGGATGCGGGCAGCGCAGACGTGAGGGACCGATCCCCGAAGGATTTCCTGAAAGACGCCGGTTACCCAACCTGTGCCGAGGTAACTGTCGGTTTTCGCGACGGTCAGGCGCAAGCTGGCGAAGTGCCGTCTCATACTCCCGACTCGGGACGCTCGAAGGATCCCTGGTGGGCCGGCCGAATGGCGATTGGACTTGCTAATTCTCGCAAAGTTCGTTATGTTATTTCAAGGATAAATTCACGTGTTCCGGTGTCTAATTCAAGGACAAGGAGAGTTCCCGATGGCTAGTCCGGAAATTACCGCATATCTCAAGCCGAGCTGTGGTTGGAGCCGTGGCATACGGGCGGTGCTGGCCAAATACGGCCTTGAATACGTAGACAAAGATATCATCAATTATCCGGAGAACTACGAGGAAATGGTGCGCAAGAGCGGCCAACCATTGCAGCCGACCCTGGATTTCAAAGGGCAGATCATGGCCGATATCAGCGGAGACGAATTGGAGGCCTACCTGGTTCGCAGCGGGTACCAGCCGGCGGGCCCCGACCCCAATGTGCCCACGGACAGGTCGTGCACCGACGAGGAACACGAGGCAATGGCCCGGTCGCAGCAGGTGGTATTCTTCAACAACAGGGTGGGAAACTAGCCGACAGCGTCAGGACTCATATTAACATCTTCAAGGAGGCGGCTTCCGCGGGGCCGCCTCCTTTTCATGGCCGGCACGGACGATTTCCCGGCAAGCGGAATCCCCATCAGAGTCCCGGACGCGGTGCCGATAATGGCTGGCGCCGTTAACGGTCGCCCGGTATGCCCGTTATAGAGCCGCGCTCCCATCGCAGATTGAAGCGTGGTTACTCTTGATGCGTGGTCCCATCAGGGTTTCAAACGCTACGAACGTAAGGCAACACAATGGGCGTCAGATCGCGTCGCGTCGTGTGGCAGGACGAGGGGGCGGAACGCCTCCTCTTCGAACAGATTGCAGACTGCGCCAGCTGTGCGCGGCTGGTTGACTACCGCGCCACGTTCATTTCCGGCGACGATCAACGGGAGAATGTCGATGGCTACTGGGCAAAACCAGTGCCCGGTTTCGGCGATGCGTCCGGCCAACTGCTCGTCATCGGTCTCGCACCGGGCGCCCGTGGGGCGAACCGTACCGGCAGACCGTTTACCGGGGACTATGCCGGACAGGTGCTCTACAGGGCATTATACCGTCACGGATTCAGCAATCAACCGGGATCCACTCATCCAAACGACGGTCTGAAACTCAAAAACGTGTACATTACAAACGCCGTAAAGTGCGTCCCGCCTGCAAATAGGCCGAACGGCAGTGAGAAACGCGCATGCCTCGACTGGCTGCGAAAGGAAACGAAGCAGTTAAAGCGGATTCGGGTTGTGCTATCGATGGGGAGAGACGCGTTTGAGGCCTATCTGCGGCTCTTGAGGACGGAGGGTATCATTGAGCGGGTAGGGTGCTACCGGTTCGCGCATGGCAAAACCTACCGTTTCGACCGAGATTCCCGGATTCTGGTTGCCAGTTACCACTTCAGCCGTTACAATACAAATACGGGAACACTCACGGAGCAGATGGTAGAGAGTCTGTTCAAGACCGTGAATCGCGTGCTGGCGGAACCAGGTGGAAGCCTCGGAACTTAGTGTGTTTTTCCGTAAATACGTCACCATTCTTCCGCATGTCCGCGCCCATATTGTTTTTGTAGGGGCGACCCTTGTGGTCGCCCTGGTGGCGACTCAGGACGCGCTCGCCGCCATCCACGACATCTGACAATTTCTCTACCGCAGGTCGTCTCGCTCAGGTGCAATGCGAGCCGGGCGACTCGTCGACGTTCTTCAATGCCGCGATATAAGGAAGATTGCGGTATTGCTGGTCGGAGTCAAGTCCATATCCGACGACAAACTCGTCCGGGATGGAGAAGCCGACATAGTCGATTGGCACTTCCACCATTCGACGGGCGGGTTTTTCCAGCAGGCTGCAGACTTTCAGGCTCCGGGGGGCGCCGGGGTTCGAGGATGCGCAGAAGATAGTCCAGCGTAAGTCCCGTATCCACGATATCCTCCACAAGGAGCACATCTGCACCGGCGATATCCCGATCGAGATCCTTAAGGATCCGCACAACCCCGGAACTTCGCGTCGATTTCCCATAGCTCGATACGGACATATATTCGATCTCGACGGGAACGGAGATTTCCCGGGCCAGATCCGCAAGAAAAAAGAGGGCGCCTTTGAGAACGCCCGTGAGGATGAGCGTTCGTTGTGTCTCATCCGCCCGTCGATCGTCCTGCGCTGTACCGCCCTCCGGACAGACAGCGACCTCGGAGCGGAAGTCGGACGAGATCCGGGCGCCGAGTTGACACACCTTTTCCTGGATTTCATCGGCCGGTATCAGAATCTCAGGTATCGTGTCGGGCATATTAAAACCCGGTGAAGACGCGATTTCAAAGGTAGCTCGCGTACGGTGCGAAGCCTCGGGGAACTCGTGTCCTGTCCCGGAAATATGTCGCCATTCTTCCGCCTGTCTGCGTGCGTGAGACAGCACGCACAGGCAGGCCGATTCATCCCGTCTCGGCGGCCGAATTTCGGCAATCTATCTCCGTGACAGAACACTTTCGGCTTAATACCTCAGTAAGATAAGGTCCGACCGGCAATGTGGCAACCGGCCATTGGTAACGTGGAGGACGTTTAATGAAACTGATACCGGACAATCGTCTGGCAATGGCAAGGGAACGGCGGACGCATCCGGCATTCGTCCATGCCTACCGTCGACTGGAGAGTGAGGCGAAGGCCTTCCTTGACGAAAAAATGCAACCTCAGGACCGTCCGGCAGGATACTACCACAACTACTTTTGCCCGGATCACGCGGTCGAGCTTGTGTTCGACGCCGGATCGCCGCGCGCCCATCGATGTCCCAGGGACGGACGGGTCTTTTCAGGCGAGCCGTACGATTCCGCATGGCGCTGGTTCGTCAACAATCGGCTGTCCACGATGGCGTTCAGACTGGCGTTAATGTGGCAGTTGGATGCGAACGGAGCCTATTTCGCCAGATGTAGAGACATTCTGCTGGCCTACGCGGAACGTTATCCGGGGTATCCGATTGAACGTGAATTGCCCTATGGCTGGGGCAAGGTGGCAAACCACTCATTGGACGAGGCGGTGTGGTTGATCCCCATGGCAAAGGCTTACGATCTTGTCCGGGAAGCCCTCACGCCAAGCCAGCGGACGCTGATCGAAACGAACCTGCTCGCGGTGGCTGCGGAGCACATCCAGGGCCAGAAGTTCCACCGCATTCACAACATTGAATGCTGGCACAATGCAGCGATAGCGGCCGTTGGAATCGCCCTGGACGACGCAAATTTCCAGAAGGTGGCCCTGGAGGACACCTTCGGGTTTTACCACCAGTTGCGGGAGGGTGTTCTGGACGACGGATTGTGGTGGGAGGGATCTTCCAGTTACCATTTTTATACCCTCGCCGCGCTGATTGCTCAGGTCCAGGTTTCGGAGAACAACGTTGGGGACCTGCATGACCACGACCGGCTAAAGGCAATGTTCCGGGCGCCGGTGTCGCTGGCGTTTCCCGATTTCAGGCTTCCCGCCACCAACGACTGCTGGTTCTTCTCTTCGCTGTTGTCGGATGTCTGCCACGGCGTGCCGCCGTCGGAGTCTTTTTACGAGGTGGCGTACGGGTGGTATCGGGAGTCGGTTTTCGCCCGGGTACTTGAACAAAACTATTCGGGGCGGCCACGAACCGCCCTGGAGGCGCTTCTGTACGGGGAAGTTCTACCGGAATCCGGCGGCGGACTCATCGCGGGGAGCACCGTTCTGAAACCGTCGGGAATGGCCATCCTGAGATCGGGGAAGGCGCTCGATCGGCAAAGCTGCGTGCTGCTCAAGTACGGCCCGCACGGCGGCGGACACGGACATCCGGACAAACTCTCGATCTCGTTCTACGTGCGGGGGTCTCCGGTGGCTACCGATCTGGGTACGCCGGGGTATGGCGTTGGCATGAACGAAAGCTGGTACCGACAGACACTCAGCCATAACACCGTGATTGTAAACGGCATCTCCCAGCCACCGGCGGACGGGCGGCTTGTGAATTTTGATGAACGGCGAGAGGGTGGCTTCCAGGTGGTCGACGCCCGCGTTTCATGGGAGAATGCCCCGTATGCCGGGATCGCGATGCGGCGGGTTATCTTGTGGACGGATTCGTACTTCTGGGATGTGTTTCACGTTGAGGCGCCGCAGGAATGCCAGATGGATTGGGTCTGCAGATATCAGGCCGATCGCTGCATGCAGACCGGTCTGTCGGTTGGAGAATCGGTTGCGCTTTCGGGCGATGGATATGCCCATATCCGGCAGCCGATCGCATTCGTACCCGAAGGAATGGCCGCGTTACAATGGCGCTTGCCGGGGGTTGGGGTGGGAATCTTCCTCCTGGAAGAAACCGGTGAACGAATCATCAGGGGAGAAGCGCCGTTGCAACCCGCATCCAAGACCGGTGATATACTCATCCGCCGCAGGATTGCCCGCAAGACAACCTTTGTTGCGCTCGTGCATCACTGGGACAACGACCCCGCGGTCAGTCGGGTGGATGCGGTCGGTTCTCGTGACCCTGCCGGGGAATTCCGGGTGCACGCGGGGACGGAACGGCACCTCTGGGTTTTGTCGGAAGATGCTCCGGATCTGACAGACATTGAGGCCGACCGAACGTTTTCTTACCCACTGGCGGCCCAGGCATGACAGTATATTTTGCGGGTTGCTTTTTTCTGGTTGTTCATTATTTTTCCACTCGTGACCCCTGACTCGCGCGAACCCTTTCGGCGGAACCGAGATAACTCCATCAAAGAAAAGAGATAATTAACTGTGGAAGAATCAGTTACGCATATTAACGGAGAATTCCGAAAGGCCCTGGACCGGTCTCTGGCGCTCTACGAAAAAGCGTCGCGAATCTTTCCCAGCGGCGTCACTCACGACTTGCGCTGCTATGCGCCATTTCCCATTTACGTAAGTCGTGCCGAGGCTGGGCGTAAATGGGACGTGGACGGCCGCGAATACGTGGATCTCTGGATGGGGCACGGGGCGCTGCTGCTGGGTCATTGTTACCCGGAGATGGTGGCAGCCGTCACGGAACAGGTGGCGCGTGGTACCCACTATGGCGCGTGTCACGAGTTGGAAGTGGATTGGGGAGGGTGGGTCATGAAGTTGATCCCCTCTGCTGAACGCGTTCGATTTACAAGCTCAGGTACCGAGGCGACGCTGATGGCGCTTCGGCTGGCGCGGACGTTTACCGGAAAGCGCAAGGTGCTCAAGTTTTTCGGCCACTTTCATGGCTGGCACGACAACCTTATTGTGGGTGTACTGCCGCATTTCGACGAACCGGTGCCCGCCGGCGTTCTTCGCGAAGTTGCGGATACCGTTTGCCTGTGCCCACCGAACCGGATCGATCAGGTCGAGGATATTCTGGACCGGGACGACGATATTGCCTGTGTCATTCTGGAGCCTACCGGCGCCCAGTTCGGCGTGGTACCCCACCGACCGGGTTTTCTGGAAGAACTGCGACGGATTACCCTTCGGCACGACGTACTTTTGATCTTTGACGAAGTCATCACCGGGTTTCGATGCTCGCCCGGAGGCGCGCAGGCCTACTACAACGTGAAGCCGGATCTCACCTCGCTGGCGAAAATTCTGGCGGGCGGACTTCCGGGAGGCTGTCTGGCCGGTCGGCGGGATATCATGGACCTGTTGGCGTTTCGGGGAGACCGCGAATGGGATACCTGCCGGAAAATGCCCCACCAGGGCACCTTTAACGCCAATCCGGTTTCCGCTGCCGCAGGGATTGTGACCCTGAAAGCCATCGAAGACGGAACACACATCGCACGTGCAAACCGCAACGGCGAAGTCCTGCGCAACCGTCTCAACGGCGTGATTTCGAACCACGCCGTGGACTGGGTTGTGTACGGAGATTTCTCGGGCGTCAAATTCCTGCCCGAAAGCGGACCCATGGAACAGAGCCTGGAAGCCATAGCAGGGGGAACCTATGACTACCGCAGGCTGAAGGCGCCCGATCCGGCGTTGAGGGATGCGTTCCGTGCCACGATGCAACTGGAAGGCGTCGACCTTAACGGATTGGTCGGGTTAACGGCATCGGTGCATACGGACGTAGATCTGGATCACGTTGTCCACGCATTCGATCGTACGCTCCACCGGTTGAAGCGCCAGGGTCTGATCGGGAGTAACGGCACGGGGCCGAACGCGCGTTTGTGAGACCCGTCGCGGCTTTCGGTTTCCTGTGTCCGGGAATCTTCGGCACGATACGAAGTCAAAGCTGAATCGTGTGACTCGGCGTTTTTTCTGGCACTGCTGCAAAGGCAGGCTTATCGGACATGCCCAATCGGATCCGCATTCTACCCGACGAAATCGCCAATCGTATCGCCGCGGGTGAAGCCGTGGAGCGGCCGGGTTCTGTGGTGAAGGAACTGGTGGAAAACGCCATCGATGCAGGCGCGGACCGCATTGTGGCTGAAGTGGCCGGCGGCGGCAAAGAGACCATACGGGTCAGCGACAACGGCTGCGGGATGTCTCGTGACGACGCCCTGTTGGCCCTGGAGCGGTACGCCACGAGTAAAATTTCCGATCTTTCGGATCTGCGTACGCTCCGTACGCTGGGGTTTCGTGGGGAGGCGCTTCCGAGTATTGCGTCGGTGTCCCGAATGGTCATTGAGACCCGCCATGTAGAGGAACTGCAGGGCACACGCGTGCGCGTCGAAAGCGGTCGGGTGCGCGACGTCATGTCCACAGGCCGGGACAGGGGCACAACCATCGCGGTGCACGGGCTGTTTTTTAATGTACCAGCAAGGCGAAAGTTTCTTAAGGGTGTGGAGACCGAATTCAAACACGTAGCGGACGCCCTGACGGGGCTGGCGTTGGCCTATCCTTCCATTGCATTTGTGCTTTCTCACAACGGGCGTGAAATCCTGAACCTGGGGAGGTCCGAACGTCAACATCGGCTGGAGGCGATATTCGGCGTTCAACTGGGTCAGGACGCCGTTTTTCTGGAAGGTGACCGGCACGGTATTCGCGTCTGGGGGTTTGCCGGCAGGCCGGAACTGGCGCGTAAGTCGGGTGCGCAACAGGCGATGGTCGTCAACGGTCGCTGGGTACGAGACAGGGCAGTGACCCACGCCGTGCACGACGGCTTTGGCGGTCTGCTCGTCAAGGGCTTCCACCCCACCTTTGCCCTGCTTCTGGAGTTGGATCCCTCCCGTCTCGATGTCAATGTGCATCCCACCAAGCGGGAAGTGCGTTTCGCGGACGAGACCACGGTTTACGATGCGGTTGCCGAAGTTGTACGCGCATGTTTGAGGGAGGAGGACCTGATACCGGAGGTGGCCAGCGGCATTGCCGCACCGGTGTTTCTCACAAACGGGGCCACGTCCGCCACGTCTGAAACGGCCGGTGGCGTCGCGGACGCGCTCGTGGAACCCGAGGCCTATCTTTCGGATCCTCTGGGTCTGGAAGAAGTGCAAATGGCGCTTGCCCTGACCGTCAACAAAAAGGCCGAGAGCCACGAAAAGCAAGCGGGCGCAGAGGATGATGCGGAACTGACCGACGAGGAAATGGTCGATCAGGTCTCGGTCTGGCAGGCACACGACAAATATGTCCTGGCGCATATCAAGAACGGCCTGATTTTCGTCGATCAGCACCTGGCCCACCAGCGGATGATCTACGAACAGACACTGGATTGCTTTAAAGCAAACGCCGGCATGGGCCAGCGACTTCTATTTCCGGTCACGCTTGACTTTGGTTTGCGGCAGATCCAGACGGTGCGAGAGGCAATGCCGCTGTTGGAAGCCATGGGCTTCGGCGTACGGGATTTCGGCGGCAATACCGTGGTCGTGGATGCCATTCCCGTGGAACTGAAAGTATGGGAAGACGGGCGGCTTCTTCGAGAGATTGTCGGTGATTTGACCGACAAGGAGCGCCGGTCTTCGGTCCCGGTTGGCCGCCAGAACGTCGTTTCTCCGCTGGAGCATCGATTGGCGGCCGCCTATGCCCGGTACACGGCCATCCCAACGGGAAAGAAGCTCTCACCAAGGGAGATGCGGGCGCTGATCGATCGTCTGTTCGCAACCCGGGAACCGTTCATCTGCCCGCATGGCAGACCAACTGTCGTAAAGATGCCTCTGGATGAAATCGACCGGCAATTCAGCAGATAGGCCGCACCGGGTCGTGGCGGTTGTTGGCCCGACCGCATCGGGCAAGACCCGGGTTGGCATCGACCTGGCAAGAACGCTTGGCGGAGAGGTTGTCTCCGCCGACGCTCGGCAGGTCTACCGGTATATGGACATCGGCACGGCCAAACCCACGGTGGAAGAGCGGGACCTTGCGAAGCACCACATGATCGACGTTGTGAGCCCGGATGAGCACTATAGCGCAGGGCATTACGCCGGTGACGCGTCACGTGCAATCGAATCGATTCTGGAGCGGAATCGCGTCCCCATCCTTGTAGGAGGGTCAGGTCTCTACCTGAAGGCGGTGCTCGACGGCTTTTCGCCGCTTCCGCGCACCCCCCGGGCCGTCCGTGGACGTCTTTTGGCCGAAGCGAAGAAAGACCCCGCCGGACTCTACGCCAGGTTGCACGATGTCGATCCGGTTGCGGCCGGACGGTTGCACACCAACGATACCAAACGCGTCGTGCGCGCACTGGAGGTCTTCGAACTGACCGGAACGCCGCTCTCGGTGCTTCACGATCAACCCCCGCAGCGGCCGAGAAACTGGCGTGCGGAGTGGTTCGGGCTGGGGATGGACCGGGCGCGGCTTTACCGGCGAATCGAAACGCGGGTGGACCGGATGTTCGCTTCCGGGCTCGTCGCAGAGGTCCAGGCGTTGAGACGTCGTGGCTATGGCCGCGAACTCAATGCGCTGAATACGTTCGGATATCGCGAGGTTTTCGATCATCTGGACGGCAAATTGGGTCTGTCTGAAACCGCAGCGCAGATCAAGACGGGTACAAGGCGCTACGCCAAGCGGCAACTCACGTGGTTTCGGAAAGAGAGCCGCCTGACGTGGATCGAGGCGGGCGAAAATGATATGGCCGATGCCATTCTCAAATGCCTTGACACCCCGGAGGGGAGTTGGTAGATTTCAGCATGTACGGGGGCGGGAATAGCTCAGTTGGTAGAGCGTAAGCTTCCCAAGCTTGAAGTCGCGGGTTCGAGTCCCGTTTCCCGCTCCAATTAAAATCCGCCTGAACCGCGCAACCAGTGGCCATTTAACGTTCCTGTTCGAATGGCCGTTTCTATTGATAGCTGGGAAATGTACCCGGAACACTAATGTCCCGAGCACAGGGATCGTTGGGTGCATAAGGCAGCCAACATGGATACACAGGATAGACAGGATGAAAACACAAGACCACATAATCCTTTGTATCCTGTCCATCCATGTGAATGAATTTGTGTAGTCCATTCGTGGAGTTTCGTCGTCAAGAAAGGAGGAATGCGGATGCCTCAATTCGTTATCGTGTATCTGGGGGGCAACGAGCCGTCCACCCCGGAGGAAGGTCAGCGGCATTTTTCGAAATACATGGAATGGCTGTCTTCACTGGGCGACTCGGCCATCAGCCCCGCGAATCCGCTCAAAGATACGAAGACGATCAACCCGGATGGGTCTGTTACGGCCGGGGGCTCGACGACAATGTCCGGATACACGATCATCGAAGCGGAATCCATGGATGCGGCGTTGGAGGTCGCGAAAGCCTGTCCATTTCTTGAAATTGGCGGATCTCTCGAGGTGTCGGAACTGGCGCAGATGCCCCGTATGGATTAAGCGGATAAAATCTTTGGAACGCGTGAATCGGATTCCTGGCGAGGGCCCATAGTTTGCCCGATGGAGGAATCGACACCGGTGGTAAACCGACTCTCGTGAAGCTCAACCGGAGGGGACAAAAAGGTGGCAAGTGAAATCCCGGAATGGGTGACCTATCCGCAGGACGATTGGATCGCGATTACACCCGCTGAAGCTGGGTTGGATAATGAGAAGTTCGACCGCTTCCTCTCAGGATTGGACATTAGAGGCGCGTCTTTTGGCGGCGAGGACCATACCGGGACCAAATGGGGGACGGTGCTCACACGCGGAGGGTACCTGGTGCATGCCTGGGGTGACCGGCATTACCGGTTCCAGACGGCCTCGATGGGCAAGGCGTTTATGTGGGTGTTGATCGGATTTGCGGTGGAAGAGGGGATGCTGCACCCCGATGAGCCGATCCACAGGACCTGGACCGGTGAAGGCGAGCTTTCACATCCGCACAAGATTCTTAACCGGGGACACCACGAAACGCTCACGTGGCGCCACCTCATCGGCCCGAAGGAAGGGGGCACGCACCGGGGAGGGTTTCCCATGGAACTGGGAAACGAATGGGCGAAGGGACCTCAGGGACGCCCGGGAGAGGAGGCGGGAAATCGGTGTCCTGCGTGGGCGACCTGGACCGGGGACCCTTTCTACGACATCTATTCCCACGTGGAACCCGGCACTGTTGAACGCTATAGCAGCGCCGGGTTTTGGCGGCTGGGCCAGGCCCTGACATTTGTTTGGGGCCGGGACCTCAAAGAGGTGCTGGATGAGCGGCTGTTCGGAAAGATCGGAATTCCGGCAAAGCGTTGGGACTGGTATACGGGAAGGACTATGAGTGAAAGCAAGTACTTTTATCCGGACATTCCTGATTCGTATACGTATCTCGATCCGCCCTATGAAATCAACGGATACCCGGTGCGAAGCGGTCCGGGCTGGGTGGTGATGAGTCCGTCGGATATCGCCCGTTTCGGGCATCTGCTGGCGACACGGGGGCAGTGGAAGGGCGAGCAGTTGGTCGATCCGAAGTGGCTTCGGGGACACAGTGGAGGAAACCGCAGCGGAGTCAGCGGAGAAAGCGCATTTTACACGGCGATGGCCCAGGTCACTACCGATGGCTTCGACCATGCCCATTCAAGCGCGACGACGAGCTTGCTGCCGGAAGCGTTGTTTGTCGGTCCGGTTCTGGTATCCGGGACAGGGTGAGGGTGGACCCGTGCAAAAAAGGTCGTCAAGTTGCAACCCTGGAGGGATCTAAATGGATGAGGTACGCATTGGAATCGCCGGGCTGGGTCATCGTGCCCTGAACTGGATCCGATTGTTGCAGGAGGTCCCGGGTTATCGGATCACGGCGATCTACGACTGGATTGAGCCGCTGCAGGAGCGGGCGCTGCGGGAGATCCGCTACGGCGGCGATGTGAAGGTATTTGCTAATTACGAAGATTTTCTGACGTACGATGAAATGGATGCGGTTGGTCTGTGCGTGAGGCAGAAGGAGGTGGGGGCGATGGCGGCGCAGGCGCTGGAGGCGGGAAAACACGTGAACTCCGAGGTGCCGGCGGCGTTCACAATGGCAGACTGCTGGCGGATTGTAACCAATGTGGAGCGGACGGGGCTGGTGTACAGCCTGGCGGAGCAGACGCGGTTCTGGGGGGTTGTAGAGGGCTGGCGGCAGTTGGTCGCGGAGGGACGGCTGGGCAGGATCACCTACGCCGAGGGCCAGTATGTGGGGTGGTACGGCACCCGCCAGTATTTCCAGGATTTCAAGACCGGCCGGCAGTATCCCGTGGAGGCGCTGCCCGACCATCCCGAAGCCGAACCGACGGTGCTGCACTCTCTGCCCGTGATTATTGGCGGTATCGGGTCACACGACATGAGTGTCGTGTTGAAGGTCCTGGACGACCGGGTGGTGGAGGTGGTCGGGATGAGTACGAAGCAGCCGAGTTACGCCTGGCCCCAGATCTCGCGCCCCGATATTCAGGTCGCATTGATGAAGACGGAAAAGGACACCGTGATCCGGATGCTGTGCGGGTTTACCCAGCCCCGCCCGCACGGCGACCACCACTGGTGGCAGTTCATCGGCACGAAGGGAAGCATGGAATGGCGGCGGTCGCTCAAAGAGAAGCCCAAGGTGTGGTTCGCCGATGCGCAAATGAACGACTGGGCGGAGGTGGACTGGCAATATCAGCGCACGGATGCGCCTTCAGAGGCCCGGGGCAGCGGCCACGGTGATGCCGACTACTACGTTCACGCGCATTTCAGGGATGCCGTGCGGGAGGGCAAGCCGCTGGCGTTGGACGTTTACAGGGCGATGGAGACGATCGCGCCGGCCATCCGGGCGCACGATTCGATTGTCGAAGGCAGCAAGCTCATGAAGGTCCCTGACTTCCAACCGGGTCCTGACCGCCCCGCCGGGGAGATGCCGGTGGGTGTGTAGCGAGGCGGCCCACAAAAACAGGATATTTATGCGCCAAGTCGTTCAAACGTACGGAAGACCGCGCACGACGATACACGTTAAGAACAGCGGGCCGTGATGTTTGTTGGAATGGCGGTGGCCGCAAATTCAGTAAAAGCGATGTGATAAGGATGGAGGATTGAGAATGAGACATTTGGTAATTGCTGCCCTTTTCAGTTTCGTTCAGCCTTTGTCGGCTCAAATTCAACATTTCGAATCACCTGAATTTTTGGGTATCTCCACAGCGGTAATGGACGACAACACAGGACAGATAATGTGTTACTGGAAACATTCACGCAATCCTGTGCGACAAGCTGGACTAACGTTGTATGCAATTGAGGGAACTCAGCTTAACAAGGTATGGGAAGATGCAGATACATTTTTTCTGGGGCGAGGGTTTGATGCCGGTGATTTCAATAACGATGGTAAACTTGATTTCGCTGCTGTTGGTTTTGGATACGATGGGCCTGAAAATGAACTCTCGGACATTATTGCATTTTACATAAATCGTGCAACCAACAGTTATGAAAAACAGATTGTTTCTCGTTTCGATGAAATACACCACGTGGCTGTTGGTGATCTCAATGACGATAGCCGAGATGAGCTTCTTTTTACAGAATTAATCGATGCCAATGATGACGGAAGGATTTTAGAGCTAAGGGTAGTGGAGTGGGGGGATAACCGCCCGCGTCTTTCTCGTAGCACGGGTATTTTTAAGGGTCGTGAGATATATTGGGAAGAATTATTCCTAAGTGATATATGCCGTGATGGTAGGGACAATATCATTGTTCAAGAATATGTGTCTAACTGGTCAATTCAAACCTTTAGCCTTGAAACCAGGGGTCTGGTCCATAAGTTCAATATGCAGGATCAAGAATCGACAATCTCGGTTACAAAGCAAGGACGAATACTGGAACTTGGCACAGCGTCTGTAAATCTTCTAAGTATGCACGGCGGGCTTGAAGTTGCGCCTATTGATCTCCCTGAACTCGATTTCACGCTATGGCATCCCATGGCAATTACAGAGTCTAAATCAAGCAGGGTTGTCGTAAGTCGACCGGCCAGAAATCCTCGAAGTTTTACTCGACGGATCTCGGTTTATAGATTCTAAGAAAACTCATGAAGGTCCCTGACTTCCGACCGGGCACTGGTCGCCGGTCCGGTGAGATGCCGACCGACTCGGGGTTAAGCAGCACAGCCAGACAATCAAACAACTAGAAAGGGGAAGACGTATGTCCAAAATACATTACTTTCAACGATATTCTTCAGCTGAAAACACGATAACTAACAATACCTTACAGCTATTGGCACGAATCTATGAGTATTCGGCGTCACGTGCGTCAAAATTCCTGACGGATGTCACGGGCGTGACCGATATCACTGGCGAACCCGTTGAGATTGGGATTGAAATAAACCAACAAAAAAAGGCAAGGAAGTCGGTTCCGGACGGTATGATAATACAGAGGAGCTTCAAGATATTGATTGAATCAAAGATCGATCGTGGGTTTAGCGAGAAACAGCTTCTGCGTCACGCAGAAGGTTTTGAAGGCGAGTCACAGCAGATTCTGTTGCTCTTGACTAAGCAACACATCGACTCAGAGGAAAGACGTCGGATTTCAGAAACCATAAGGAATGAGTATCCTGGTGTTGTTTTTTGCAACACCACATACGAGACGATTTGCACCGCACTTGACGAACTATTCGCAGATTATGAAAGCGAAATGCAAGCGTTGTCTGATGACTACGTCGATTATTGCAATGAAACCGGTCTTGTCGATCAATCACGGTTTTTAATGAGGATAGTTCCGTGTGGAATTAGCTTCGATATCAATCGGGAGCATGGTATATATTTCGATCATTCTAAACATGGGTATCGAAGGCATGACTATGTGGGGATTTACAAAGACAAAGCAGTTCGTGTACTCTGGAAAATTGACAGTGTTTATGACGTAACCTACGACGGTCGACGACTCGATAAGACTTGATACGGGGACGCGATACGGACGAGTATGATGGCAGGATTATTACCGCAATTAGCGATGCGAAGAAATTGTGCGGTTACGAAATCGAAACAGGCCACCGATTTTTCTGCGGTATCCCGATCGAAACCAATTATGTCAAGTCATCAAAACGTGGTCTATTTGGTAAAAGGTTCGTGAACTTGAAGGAAGAAATCGGAGACTTTGCCGACGCGGCGGACGTTGCACAGAAACTGAGTGGCAGACAATGGGAATGAACGTACGCCCAATTGAACAGTTGAACTGACGGTCCTGGGAATTGACCAGATAATTCCTGGCGTAAACCTTGGGAGGTAGTTTACAGTGATCGACGACAATCGTTCAAACGTATTGGCTGCGCTCGACGTCGTTATGGAAGGTATCGAAACTGAAATAAAGGCCGCGAACCGAGATGGCGCACGTGCCTTCGAGAAGGGTGACCACGTGAGGGCCAGAGATGCCCTTAAACGTGCGGAAAAGTTGAAAAGCCTCCGTGATAGGATCGAGACGATTAAGAATGAGTGGAAGACACTGATCCCGGGAGGGGGGACGACCACTAATGGCGGCGGTCTCGAACCGGGGGTACGAACTCCCGAGGATCGATACCATCGTCCGATCCTGGAAGCCCTAAGAGAGTTGGGTGGATCGGCGCGAAAGTCGGAGGTTCTTGAGCGCGTCCTCCAACGAATGAAGGATATGTTGCAGGATGTTGACTTCGAACCCCTCGCCTCTACTCCAGGTATACCACGCTTGAAAAACTCTGCAGCCTGGGCACGAAATGTGTTGAAAGAGAGAGGGTTAATGCGCAAGGACAGCCCTCATGGAGTCTGGGAGATAAGTGATTCAGGAATCCAATTCCTGAAACGACGCGATAGTGGCTAACGATCTTGTTGTTACCAGGGATCTACAGATCGATTGAACGCTTTTCCATTCATTGTATTGATCGCTTCAGTAGACTGTTTTCAGGCATTCAGCCCTCGCACCACGAGCAAATTGGATTGTTTGGATATTCCAGGGTAGTCAACAGTCACCCAAATTCGATTTGGATGGCTGTTTTATTTTGCACAACACGGATGGTTAGTCTGGGCCAGCGTTCATCCGACGCAATTAATAGCAGCACGTATGGACGCCCGACCATGTGGGAAACGGTCACGATAGACCATAAGTACATTGTTATCAACGAAATAATGGTTAATTTAGTTGGAGGACGTATCACTGGCCGGTTGACAGGTTGGCGATACTTGCCTATATCTGGTATTGCCGAATCCGTGCTGGTAAATTCAGTTCCGACCTCAGTCTGTAGAGAGATTCCCTGATGCCACGTATTTTCGACAATATCGAGCAGCCACTTCTTCCTGCGCTCCAGGAGACTATGGAGGTGTCTTATCGCGCGGATTTCTGCGTGGGTTATTTCAACCTGCGTGGATGGCGGAAGATCGACGAATATGTCGAGAGATGGAAGGGTGGGGAGGGACATTGCTGCCGCCTGCTGGTGGGCATGCATCGCTTGCCGCACGAGGAGTTTCGAGTCGCCAGGAGTCTCACTGCGCAGGATGGGAAACTCGATAATCAGACCGCCATTCGGCTGAAGAAACGTCTGGCCGAGGAATTCAGAGACCAATTGGCCACGGGGGCGCCCAGCAACGCGGACGAGGCCGGCCTCCGCAGGTTGTCAATGCAGATCAAGACGAAAAAGGTAGTCGTAAAGCTCTTCCTCAGGCATCCGCTTCATGCAAAGCTCTACATGCTGTTCCGCTCGGATCCCATCAACCCTAAAGTGGGGTACCTGGGCAGTAGCAATCTTACCCAATCCGGCCTTTCCGGGCAGGGAGAGTTGAACGTCGACGTGATGGATCACGATGCCTGCACTAAGCTCGAAAAATGGTTTGAAGATCGGTGGTCCGACCGTTGGTGCGTCGATATATCCGAGGAACTGGCACAAATCATCGATGAGAGTTGGGCGGGGCCGCGGTTGATCCCACCGTACCATATTTACGTGAAGATGGCTTATCACCTGTCGCAGGAAGCCCGAGCGGGTCTGACGGAATTCCGTATACCGAGAGATTTCGGGAATAAGCTTCTCGACTTCCAGGTGGCCGCCGTGAAGATCGCCGCACATCACCTGAACAAACGCGGCGGCGTCATTATCGGCGATGTGGTGGGGCTCGGTAAAACGCTGATGGCCACGGCTTTGGCGCGGGTGTTTGAAGACGATTATGGGGTTGAAACGCTGATTATCTGCCCAAAGAACCTGGTGCCGATGTGGGAGGATTATCGCGAAGAGTATCGGATGCGCGCCCGGGTTCTTTCGATCAGCCGCGCGACCCGGGAACTTCCCGACATGCGCCGGTATCGCCTCGTGGTGATTGACGAGAGTCATAATCTAAGGAACCGTGAGGGCAAGCGATACCGGGCAATCCAGGAATACATCGCGGAGAATGAAAGCAAGTGCATCCTGCTTTCGGCTACGCCATATAACAAGACGTACCAGGATCTCTCAAACCAGATCCGATTGTTTGTTTCTGACAATGAAGACCTGGGCATTCGTCCCGAACGCCTGTTGCGAGAGATCGGCGAAACCGAGTTCATTCGTCGCCACCAGGCATCTGTCCGGTCGCTTGCGGCATTCGACCATTCGGAATATACCGACGACTGGCGTGAATTGATGCGACTCTACCTTGTACGACGCACGCGCAGCTTCATCCAGGAAAACTATGCCGAGATGGATCCGGCCAAGGGCCGCAAGTATCTGACATTTGAGGACGGTACCCGATCCTATTTTCCCGTCCGCGTTCCCAGAACCGTCGGTTTCAATATCGACAAACAATATGCTCGGCTCTTTGACGAAAACGTTGTATCCGCGATCAATGGGTTGGAGCTCCCGCGTTACGGTCTGGCAAACTACTTGACCTCCGCGGCCGATCCGCCGCCATCGTCGACTGAGGACCGGATCCTGCAAGACCTGTCGCGCGCCGGCAGGCGCCTCATGGGGTTCTGCCGTACCAACCTGTTCAAACGCCTTGAAAGCAGCGGTCATTCGTTCCAGCTCTCGGTTGAGCGACATGTGCTGAGAAATTTCATCTTTATCCATGCCATCGAAAACGGTCTGGATTTACCGATCGGGACAACCGACGCAGGGCTTCTGGACCCTCAATCTTTCGACGCGGATCCGGACGGCGCTGCCGGCGACATTTTCGAAGAAGAAGAGGACGGAGACGGCGAAGTTCAGACACAGCACGTTCTGAGAACCGAAGAAGACTTCCGGCGGCACGCCACACAAGTCTACGATGCCTACCGCGAACGATACAGAAGGCGATTTCGCTGGCTGAGCCCGCGTCATTTCGACGAGACTCTTCGGGAAGCCCTGGTGACGGATGCGAGAACGTTACGAGAAATGTTGGAGGAATTCGGTGAATGGATTCCGTCACTCGACGCCAAGCTTGCCGCTTTGCAAAAGATCCTTGGGGATAGACATCCACGCGAGAAGGTTCTGGTCTTTACTCAGTTCGCCGACACCGTGCAATACCTGGAACGTCAGCTAAAGGGTGGAGGCGTCGAACGGCTGTCCGGCGTTACTGGCGACTCCACGGATCCCACGCGGTTGGCCTGGCGGTTCAGTCCCAAGAGCAACGAGAAAGGCGGGCAGATCGCGCCGGAGGAGGAACTCCGGGTGCTGGTTGCCACGGATGTGTTGAGCGAGGGACAGAACCTTCAGGACTGCGCCATTGTCGTAAATTACGACCTGCCGTGGGCGATTATCCGGCTGATCCAAAGAGCCGGACGCGTGGACCGCATCGGTCAATCGGCGCCGAACATCCTCTGCTATTCCTTCCTACCCGCGGAGGGCATCGAACGTCTGATTCGGCTGCGAGCCCGGGTACGGCAACGCCTCGAACAGAACGCCGAAGTGGTGGGAACCGACGAAGCCTTTTTTGAGGACGAGGACACTCTTGCGGTGGTCGATCTATATAACGAACAGACCGGAGTCCTCGATGGCGATGACGATTCCGAGGTGGATCTTGCGTCGTATGCCTACCAGATCTGGAGAAACGCCACGACTGCCGATCCGCCGCTGAAGAAAAAGGTGGAGGAGATGCCTCACGTCGTCCATTCCTCCAAATCCGGCGTACATACACAGGACCGGGAGGACGGTGTTCTTGTATACATGCGTACATCACAGGGCAACGATGCCCTCGCGTGGATGGATCGCGAAGGGGGCAGCGTCACCGAAAGCCAATTCGAGATTCTCCGGGCCGCCGAATGCAAACCGAATACACCGGCGCTTCCCCGGCACGAAACCCATCACGATCTTGTACGAAAAGCCGCTGAACGCATAGCTAAGGAGGAGAAACAGGTCGGCGGCCAACTGGGACGACCCTCGGGTGCGCGCTTCCGCACCTATGAACGGCTTAAGAATCACGCCGAGAGGGTCGAGGGCACACTCTTCGATACAGAACAACTTCGCAGGACAGTGGGCGAGATATACCGATATCCGCTGCGCCAATCCGCGGTGGATACGCTGAACCGCCAATTGCGCAGCGGAATCTCTGACGATGATCTCGCCGGACTGGTCATCGAAATGCGGGAGGATGGGCGGCTTTGCATCATCCACGGTGAGGATGAACCTGATGAACCGCGAATCATCTGCTCTATGGGCTTGATTAACTACGAAAGTCGCGAAAAGACGCGAAATGTATGACTGGAAAAATCGTCGGTAAAGAGGGGCTCGCGTTCTCGAGGTGGAGGATGAACCGCGGGAGCCCCGAATCATCTGCTCTATGGGCTTGATTAACTACGAAAGTCGCGAAAGGGCGCGAAATGTATGACTGGAAAAATCGTCTACAAAGAGGAAAGCTATCGGATTATCGGTGCCTGCTTTGAAGTGTACAAAGAAAAAGGAGCCGGCTTTCTTGAAGCAGTTTACCAGGAGTGTCTTGCAATGGAATTCACTTCTTCGGCGATCCCGTACAAGGAGAAGATAGATTTGAAACTTCATTACAAAGGACAGGCGTTGAAGCAGTTTTACCAGCCTGATTTTTTCTGTTTCGACAGAATTATTGTGGAAATCAAGGCAGTGAAACAATTGAAAGATGAACATCGCGCACAAGTCATCAACTACGTGAAATCAACAGGTGTGAAACTCGGCCTGCTCGTCAATTTCGGCCATCATCCAGGACTGGAATACGAACGTTTCGTAAACGAATTATAAGCCACATCTTTCCCCTTTTTTCGTATTTTTCGTAGTCCAACGCCACTCACCCCATTTCGCGTATTTCGTAGTCCAATGACTCTCAGCCGATTTCCCTTGATTGTCAAAATCACTTCAAAACGCCAGGTCACCCTTCCTCAGCGGGTGCTGGACGCTCTGGGGGTCGGCCCGGGAGACCAACTCGAAATCGTAGAAGGGCCCGACGGGTTCGCCCTGAGGCCCAGACGCATCGATCATTCCCGTCTCGGGACGTTGCGCGATAAGATCCGGCGCGGACATGGGACGTTTGATCTCCAGGACTTCCGGGAGCAATCGTATGACCCTTCGCTTCGGGATTGACACGTCAGTTCTCGTGCGGTTACTCCTCGCCCGATTAAATCCAATACCAACACAACAATCCGGACGATCCTAATGCCGACGAAACTGAATAGAAACAAAGTCAGGATGCATCTCGAGAATTTCGACCTCCGCACCCTCTTCATCGAAGAACTCGGCTGGGACCATGGAGGCACCGATACAGTCATTAACGCAGGTGAGCAGTCTTTCGCCCTCGAAGCCGTCGCGCACAAACGAGGCATGGTTGCCTACCAGTTCGTCGCCGACTCCGAGACTACGTTTCCGGACCATTCCACCCGCAGAAAAATCGAAAAAGCCGTTGCAAAAGAGGTCCGCGAACACATCATCGTTTATGCTACGCACGACAGGAAGGAACAATCCTGGCAATGGGTGAAACGTGAACCCAGTCGTCCCGACCGGCAACGTTCGGAATCGTACCGCCGCAGGGATACCGGTGAGCGCCTCATTCAAAAGCTCGAAAAAATCGCCTTTACACTGAACGATGAAGATGACCTTACCATCGTCGACGTATCTGGCCGGGTTCGCGCGGCCTTCGACGTAGAAAAGGTCACAAAACGGTTTTACGACCGCTTTAAGAAGGAACAACAGGACTTTCTGGGTTTCATTGAGGGAATCGGAGAACGGGCGGACCGCGAGTGGTATGCTTCGCTGATGTTGAATCGAATGATGTTCATCTACTTCATTCAAAAACGCGGGTTCCTCGACAACAACACCGAATACCTCCGGGACCGGCTCCAAAGGGTGCGGCAGCAATATGGAAACGGGCGATTCAACAGTTTCTACCGGCTGTTTTTATTGAGGTTGTTCCATGACGGTCTTGGGCAACCGGAGGAGAATCGCCCCCCGGAGTTGGCAGCGTTGCTCGGTAAGGTGCCATTTCTTAACGGCGGCCTGTTTGACATGCACGATCTGGAGCAGGACAATCCGGATATCCAAATCCCCGATGAAGCGTTCGAGAGAATCTTTGACTTCTTCGACGCCTATACGTGGCACCTGGATGACCGGACGCTGCGCAAGGACAACGAAATCAACCCCGACGTGCTCGGTTACATCTTCGAGAAATACATCAACCAGAAGCAGATGGGGGCCTACTACACCAAAGAGGATATCACCGGATACATCAGCCGCAACACCGTCATCCCGTTCCTGTTCGACCGAGCAAAAAAGGCCTGTCCGATTGCCTTCAGGCCCGGCGGCGGCGTGTGGTCTCTGTTAGAGGACGAGCCGGACCGGTATCTCTACGAGGCGGTCCGTCACGGGATCACGTACGATATTCACAAGAACGAAACCCTCAAGCAAGAACGTGACCTGCCTAAGGAGATAGCAGCAGGACTGGACGACGTCTCGAAACGCGACGGCTGGAATGAACCTACGACAAGCGACTATGCCCTGCCAACGGAAACCTGGCGCGAACACGTCGCACGCCGCCGCCACTACGAGGAGGTATACGCCAAACTCGCTTCGGGTCAGGTCACAGCCATCAACGACCTGATCACGTATAATCTTGACATTGAGCAATTCGCGGAGGACGTCATCCGCGGGAGCGAGGGCCCCGAATTGATCCGTGCTTTCTGGAAAGGGCTTACCACCGTCTCGATTCTGGATCCTACCTGCGGCTCCGGCGCGTTCCTGTTCGCGGCGCTCAACATCCTGGAGCCCGGCTACATTGCCTGCCTTGAGGTTATGCGGGGGCTACTGGACGATCTGAAGCGCTCTAAGCGTAAACACCGCCCCGAGAAAATGAGCGACTTTCGAAAGATACTGGAACAGGTCGAATCCCATCCCAGCGAACGCTACTTCATACTCAAGTCCATCATTATCAACAATCTCTATGGGGTGGACATCATGGAAGAGGCCGTAGAGATCTGTAAATTGCGCCTCTTCTTGAAACTCGTTGCGCAACTGGAAAGCTACGAACAGATTGAGCCACTGCCCGACATCGATTTCAACATCCGCGCGGGAAACACATTGGTAGGTTTTACGTCTCTGGGCGATGTGAGACGGGCTGTAAGGGGCGATTTGTTTAAGGAACAATCTCTTCCTGATATCGAAGAACGCACAGAATTAGCAAACCGGGCTTTTCGCATATTCCACACGATGCAGATCGGCTTGAACATGGACGCCGGTGCTTTCGTCAATGCGAAGTTAGAATTGCGAAGACGATTAGATGATCTGCGTCAACAATTGGACCGATATTTGGCAAGCGAGTACGGCGTTCAAGAAAGCGACACGGCTTCCTATGAGCAATGGCGTATCAGTCACCAGCCATTCCATTGGTTTGTCGAATTCTACGGCATCATGCGACAGGGCGGATTTGACGTGATTGTCGGAAATCCTCCCTACGTAAACCGCAAGTCGGTTGGTTATAGAGTACGGTCTACCACGAGCTTAAGATTCCCCGATATTTATGGTTACGTGGTCGTACAATCACACCGCATAACAAGCCGGTGCGGACGCCGTGGGTTAATTGTTCCTCTTTCAACGACATTTAGCTTTGAATTTTCAGGTCTACGTGAACTTTTGGCCAACAGCGGGACTCACTGGTTTTCTTCGTTCGATAACATACCGGCCGCACTGTTTTCTGGAGTTAGCCAGAGATGCACAATCTGGCTAACTACCTCCGCGCGAAAAATCGGTTCGTTTGCTACCCGTCTATACAGGTGGCGCGCAGCCTATCGTGATTATCTGTTGGACAATATATCCTACAACAAAGTCGATGATGTGATGCCGAACGAAACTTTCGGCATTCCCCGCCTAACGAACCGTTTTGGAGCGAAATTATTAGCAATGCACAATCAGTTTTCTACTTCAGTTTTAACTTCCGGACACGGTCTACGTGGTGAATCTGTCAAGTTGGGATTCTCGCCAACCGCGCGCAATTTCATCTCCACGTATATTGAGCCGCCACCAGTATTGCACCCCGATGGCCGAAGTGTTCATGTTCCGTCGCAATCCGGCTGGGTGACGTTGGGTTCGAAAGAGGAGGCCTTCGCGGCTCTCGCGATCACAGGGGGCGACGCGGGTTTCTGGTATTGGCTAACGAGGGGTGATGGATTCCACGTCACAAATTGGTTACTTGAGGATCTCGTTGCACCGGTCACTTCGATCCCAAAGGATCATTTGCATCGATTGGCAATCATCGGAGAGGTGCTGAACAATTATAGATATTCTGCACTTGTCTTCAAGAAGAACGCCGGCAAATACATCGGCAATTTCAACTACCAAAGACTATCGTCGCTAACGAGAAGGGCCGACTTCGTGTTCCTTTCAGGAATTGGTGCAAGTTGGGTTGATCTTAAAGAGTTGTTCTCATTCGTTTCACTCGTGCGCGGTATAAACCGGGATGCCGGTGAGAAGAATATACCTACTTCGATAAAGGAACGATTCATGCCATCAAGCCTTACTGACTTGTCCGCGGATCGCCGTTTGCACGAAATTGATGAATGGATATCGTCGACATACTCGATTGATTTTCAAATCGTCGAAAAGATTTCGTCAGTTTGATCAACGAGGCTTATCGGAAATGACGCTACTCGACAAGACCGACCTTTTTCATGCGTTATTCGACGCCCTCCGCCAGCAAACGCCTGCTGTCTACTTCGCCGGTGGAGTTAACCCGTACCGATTTTACTATAAAGGACGGTATCTTTCAGTATTCATTGGTAACATCCACTTTGCTAATCGCACTGATCCAGATGAATATCGGATCCAGTGCCCAGGCTATCTGCCAACGAAATTAAACAACGAAAAGCAAACCGGCGACACTGTATTGGTCTTCGGATTCTCGGCAGATGTGAAGGCGTTCAGTGCATGGGATCCTGATAGATTCGTGGATCGTAACCCGCGAGCTCAACGGTTTTCCATTTATACTCGTCTATCATCAATGCGTACGGCTTTAACAAAAGGACTCTCTGCGTATATCGACACTGACGGGCAAAACGTGATAAACTTTCGTCCCGATCTAATCGGCTTGTACGTTGAAAACTCATCAGTACTTCATCAAGCCGCCGACATGGAGCTCCAGGAGTTGTTCGCGGTCCATTGTGAGACTTCACTCGGACAGCCCCTTCACCGACCAGTTGAGGTAAACAGACAAAGAGTCACTATATCCAGTATTGCGTATCCTCGAAGCCCCCAATTCAGGCAAATGGTGTTGGAGGGATATGCCCATACCTGTGCGATGTGTGGGATTCAATTGGATCTTGTGGATGCTGCCCACATTGTCCCTCATGCTCATCCAAAAGGCCTTGATGCCGTCAGCAATGGTTTAGCCCTCTGCACTCTTCATCATCGATCGTACGACACGGGACTACTGTACGTCGATGGCGACTACTCAATCCACTTGAACTCTGCGCGGGCCAGGCATCTGC
The DNA here is from genome assembly GCA_965237675.1 of Candidatus Latescibacterota bacterium. GTDB lineage: Bacteria > Latescibacterota > UBA2968 > UBA2968 > JAAXHE01. The sequence goes on along the minus strand of OZ250150.1, from coordinate 3,990,505 downwards.
GAAAAATGGGGAGGGCAGAGGGACTCCAACGGTACAAGCGGCAACTTAGAGTTCAACTGCTCCTTCCCACTGATGACAATTGGGTTCCCGCCCCAGAGAATCTCATCCTCGGAAACGAATTACGTGGAGTCGGGGTTTAGGGATGCGAACATGACACGGAGTACGCATGATCGGTAAGGGCCAGGTAACCTCATCTGCTCTCAAGGTGAATCCCGCACGGGGTGGGGTCGTGAATTCAATTCTTACGATTACATCGAAGAATTAGTTAACAAAATTAGCCCCGGGTCAATTGGTCCGCCGGTCTTCATTTTCGGAGTGTCAGTGTGACCCATTAGATGCGATAGAACCCGGACCCATTTCAATCGAAATCTTCCTTCAATTCTCGAGATTGACCGTTTATCTGGATATTTGTCCACATGAGACACGTACCCACATCACTTTATATCGATACTGAAGTCTTCAAAAGAAATAACCTACGTCTGGATACAGGTGGGTTTGGTATGTTGAAGGAGACGTTCGTGAAAGGTGGGCTTCGGCTATTGATACCCGAAATGATGGAGCGAGAACTCTTGCGCCACTACCAAAAAAGAGCGAGAGATTCCGCTGTTGCCCTTGAAAAAGCCCATAAGACCCATCCGGTTAGCGAACTTTCGTTAGGCGACTTACCTCCGACTGGAGAAATGGAGGCCAAGTGTCTTTCTGTACTGAGGCGTCAATGGGAAGCATTCAAAGGACATTTTACCGTTGAACAACTGCCGCTTGTTGGAGATTTGAATGATGTAGTGGGCTGGTATTTTTCCATCGAAGCGCCATTTTCAGAGAAAAAGCATAAGGAATTCCCTGATGCCTTTATACTTAGTGCATTGGAACATTACTACCAAGTGTACGATGCAAATATTGCCGTCGTGAGTGCCGACAGAGACTTTTCGCAGGCATGCATGCAGCGCTCATTTATAGATTACTACGATAGTCTGGAGAAATACGTCGATGCCTTTGTGCCGGCCTTAACCGCAGAAGACCTTGAATCCGAACCCATTGATCCAACTCAGCCGATTGTCACTGAGGATCTCACCGAACTTAAGGCAATTCTAGGTAGGGGAAGCACTGCCACATCAATTGAAACAAATCGAGCGCTAAAGCTGCTTCGTAGCCGTGGTGAGAACTACAGATATTTCTTTCTTTACACCACTGATCCCATATGGCTGGACCCTCTTCGTCAAAATGGTTATTTCAAAGATCCACCGAATGTAGTGGCCTCGGCAGATGGAAATATTCAATACCCTTTCTGGCCTGAGCTCCGATATCTCAAAAACATCTGTAATGATGCCACAAAGGAAGTCATTCAAGAGATCATTCAGATAGTGTTGCAACTTCCGTCAGTCGATAATCCGAGGGTGTATAGTGATATTTTGGACATAGTCTTGGAACTCGACAGTGAGCAATCCGTACTACTAAAGAACAAAATGCTCGAGTACGCCAAACTTGAAAACCAATTCTTTCCGTTTAAATTCCCTCAAGTTCTGGCATATTGGACGGCTGAGGGCCAGACGGATGCCGCATTGGAGCTTGCAAATTTGCTCGTTCAGTTTGTTCCCGATCCTAATGCAGTAGAAAAACAGAAACAGGAAAGACAGTTGAATGTGGATGGGAATTCTTCTGTAGAGGATGAGATTGCGTCTATGATGACTCTACTCAGACCCTTGCCACGTTTCAACGAGAATTACCAGGATATCTTGGACGAAGGGGTTCGTCCTCTGGCGGAAAAAGAGCCCTACAAGGTTGCCCGTACATTGATCGACGCGACGTCGAATATGATTCGTCTAGGGATGCATCAGGAAGATCTTGAGAGCGGCAGGAGCTCTGATTATTCCGATATATGGTGTCCGCGACTCAAAGATCCAAAACGTGAACATCCAGACCTAGACGAGTCACTCGTTCATACGCTTACTCATGCCTGCGAAAAGGTCTATGAACTAGAAATCGAATCGATAGAAGCCCTTGATAACGCGTTGAGGGACGCACGGTGGGATGTATTCAAACGTCTCCGGCAACACCTATACGCCTTTTGCCCAAGCGAGCAAACCAAACCGTGGATTCAGGAGATGGTGCGCACACACAGCGACTACGGGAGACGGGAACACAAGTATGAGTTTCAACGCATGATACGGCTGGCTTGTAACCATTTCGGTGAGGAGTTGCTGACTGAGGACAAGCGCAGCCAAATATTCGATGCAATTCTTAACGGTCCTCCAGAGGAAGATTTCCGTGAATGGATGGGTGACCAATTCACGAAGACCGAATTCGAGCGGCGGAAAAAACGCTTTCATCGTCAGCAACTCAGACCGTTCGCGACGATCCTGTTTGGAAAGTACCTGGACAACTTCAAGCGACTTGTAGCAGATGACGACGAGGATGAAATCACGGACGCAAGCTACCCGCCCGATAGCCAGTCCAAAGGTGGATGGGTTTCCTCTCGCAGCCCCGTGTCGTCCGAAGAGCTGATGAATCTCTCAGATGGGGAGTTACTCGACTACATCAACGAATGGCAGGATGAGCATTGGGACTCGAATGATGGAGCCACAGAGATTAATGTCGGAGCATTGGCCGGAGCTTTTCAAACGGTCTTCAAGGATTCGATCATCCCTTGTTCGGAACGGCTGAATTTCTGGATTACAAATCGTGACAGCATACTGAGGCCCATTTACGTGCGTATGATTGTCGACGCAATGCGGGATGACGTGGCAGGGAGGAACTTTGTTAGGCTTGTACAATGGTTAGAATTCTGCGAGTGGGTACTCTCCCATGAGGATCCGGAAAACGAGGAGGCCGACAGATTCGGACGTACAGGAGACGAGTCCAGTGAATCTCCCAACTGGCGTCATTCTCGTCGAGCGGTGTGTGACTTTGTCGAAGCCTGTATCAAGTTGGATGTCGATTTGCCACTTTCTTTCCGTGGAAAACTGGGCAAGCTACTTGAAGTGCTATGCACGCAATACGATTGGCGCCTGGATAACGACAACCCGGTACTCCTGAACCGTGACGATCAGTTTGCCGAAGCGATAAACACGACCCGTGGCAGTGCGGTGGATATTCTGGTTAAATTCGGACTCTGGGTGCTCCGGCACGATGATAAAGCGGATGTACCTGAGGTAACGGCGATCCTTGAACAGAGACTCGGCTCCGAATCCAAGTATCCATTTGCGCTTCCTGAGCACGCCGTCCTGGGTATGCGATTCGGTTGTCTGTTCCAGCTGGATGCAGAGTGGGGCGCATCCCGAAAGTCGCGATTGTTTCCCCAACATGACATGGAATCGTGGCGGGTGGCATTTGGCTATTTCATGCGTTACAACCGTCCTTGCAGCCCAATATTCGATAAACTGCGCGGCGATTTCGAATTTGCGCTGGATCATCTGGGGTCGCTGGGAGAGCAAAAGGGAATCGGACGAGAGTTAACCGTGAAGCTAGGTCAACATTTGTTTACCTACTATTTGTGGGACGTATATCCGCTTAAGGGAGACCAGAGCCTGCTGGAACGTTATTACCTGAAAACCGACGGTGTACGGAATCATTGGGCGACGTTGTTCAATTATGTCGGGAATTCATTGCGAAATACTGGCAAGCAGCTTGAAACGGGTTTAAAGCAGAGGATCGTTGCCTTTTTCGAGTCGCGATTGAAAGCCGGGGACCCGATGGAACTTCGAGAGTTTGCGGCGTGGTTGAAAGCCGAGTGCTTGGATGCCGAATGGCGTCTGGATGCCTTTTCGGAGGTTTTGGACGTAGACGGAATCCTTGACGAAACCGGTACTCTCGAGGAGGGACGAGTTGAACACCCCAGAACATGGCTCCCTCACGAGGTTACTCGGTCGATGCCGACGTTGCTTCCAATGCACACGCCGCCGGTCGTGGCATGCTTCGCCAAGCTGACCGATGCGCTACCCAGCAGCGGCAGGTTCTCCATCCCAACGAGCGATGCAAAGATCATTCTGAAAGCAGGTCTGGACCACGACGACGAAGACGTTCGTGAGAACGCTAGGCGGGCTCGGGAGAACCTGCTGCGTAGGGGCTATTTCAGTGTAATGGACTGAGCGGTCTCTGCGAGCACGCGAGATGGCACTCCAGCTCGAAATATGAGGCGGCGATGATGAAGATTTCTTACGATCGTGAGGTGGATGCCCTATACATCCGCCTAAAGGAAACAACGGTGACGACGGACGTCATTGAGGAAGGAATCGCGCTGGACTACGATGCGGCAGGCCGCCTCGCCGGTATTGAAATCCTGGGCGCAAGTACGTGTCTGGATAAACGGGGCGACATACGGTTCGCTTCGCGCACTACTGGAGATTATCTATTGGGGGCCTCAAGTTGATCGGTGCAACGTGAGCATCCTTAGGCCGATCATTGATGAAATAGACCGCGTACTGGCATTAAGCGTCGACATTGCGTATGAAGCCGAAGCTCTACATCGAAAACTCAGTCATTAGCTATCTCGCTGCTGATCCAAGCCGTGATATCATCACCGCTGCTCGCCAGGCGTTAACCCGGCAGTGGTGGAGCGAAAAACGGCTCGACTACGAATTGTATATTTCCGAGTTCGTTGTATCAGACGCTGTAGCAGGCGATTCTGAGCTGGCTACACCGCGTCTTGGACCGATAGCCGATTTGCCAGACAATCGAGCAGACCGAAACGGCGGCTGAATTTGGCGTGATTTTACGTGATTTTAATTGATGAAGGCCCGCTACCATGTAGGGCGGCACTCGATGCTCTACATATCGCGGTAGCCATCAGCGGTGAGATAGATTACTTGCTGACCTGGAATTTTGAGTATCTGGACAACGCGACGATGCGAAACCAAATTGAGCGAGCGTGTCGTTCAATGGGATACGAGCCACCTATCATCTGCACTCCGGGAGAGTTGCTGTAAGAATAAGGCGATGAACCACGATGTATCATTGAGGAAGTCCGCACATTCCGCGAACAGTTGGCGTCACGGCAATCAACGGGATGAATTAACGCAGTGGGTCGCATTTCACTGCCAGCAAGCAATCGACTGTGATTGCAGACGTTATTGCCGAAAGGGACCGTAATGAGACAGGTATTACTTTATCCCGGAGAAGACGATTACTGGGTGGCTGAATGCCCCAGCCTGGTCGGCTGTGTCAGCCAGGGGGTCACGAGGCAGGAAGCGATTGCCAATATCAAGGAGGCGATCCAAGGATATATCATCTCGCTCCAGGAAGATGCGCTGTCTGTCCCCGAGTAGTATTGCGTCCCGCCGTGGCATAGCTGAATTCTTGCGGTTGGGGAGGACGATAAGAACCCCCCACCGGCGCGCCTTCGGGCTGGCGCCCTCGGCTTGCCGACTCCCCCTCAAGGGGGGAGTGATTGAGAGACGTGACCTTCCGCAGCGGGGAGCAAATTGGAGTCGATTATGAGAGGGGAAGATGACGGAGAAGACGACCACCAGCGACCTTGACGATATCGTCTCGTGTCTTCTGACTGTTGATCCGTACAGGGTTGTACTATTTGGATCTGCTGCCGCGGGTAAGCGAGAATCGGAGAGCGATTTCGATTTGCTGGTCATTCTGGACTCGGAGGCGGTCTCGGGTACCTACGACGAAAGGATGGCATTAAGAACTGCAGTCAGGAAGAGTATCCGAGCGATCAACAGGCATATTCCCGTCGACCTTGTTGTCTACACCAGGTCCGAGTACGAGCTTCTTCGAAAACAGGGCGCTTCGTTTCTCAGTAGGATTGAAAGCTCAGGAAAGACGCTGTTTGAGAAATCAAGCGAAAGCGTGGCTTGAATCGGCACGCGATGTTCTGTGCGAATTTGCGGATGTACCGTCTGGCTCGACACGACCATGGAGCAGCAGAACAGACCCTGCCCAGCGCGAATTAAAGAAGCAATTATGAGATCAGCACAGGACATTCTCAGGTTTCTTGCCCAAAATAAAGCTGAACTGGATCGTCGATTTGGCGTTCGCCGGATCGGCCTGTACGGGTCATACGCTTCGGGAACACAGCGGGCAGACAGCGACGTCGACCTCGTTGTAGAACTCAGGGAACCAAAGTTCGACGATCTGGCCGGGCTTCACATCTATCTGGAGCAAGCCCTCGGGTGCAGGGTGGATATCCGGCGGCTGAGTAAGAGTCTCCGCACTCCGTTTGTTCAACGTATCGAAAAGGACGCGCGTTACGTATGAATGGAGACAATCGACATGAAATGTAGCATCGACGGATGTCCCGGACAATACGAAGCGAAAGACGTTACGCACACCGTACGTCGTGATGACCAGGTGATCGTCGTCGACCATGTTCCGGCTGAGGTTTGTTCTTTCTGCGGCGATGTGCTGCTGAATCTCGAGACGGTTCGAAGGATTGAACGCCTGCTGGAGGAAGACCGCCAGCCGGTAACGACAGTGCCGCTCTATGAGTTCGCGTGAGATGTAGGCTTTTTACGGTGATCTGTCACTTGATGATGAACCGCAGAATTAGCCCGGATCTGATCAATTGAACATCAAGCGTTTTGATACGTACGCGCCGGAAATGCCGGCGGTGTTGAGGCGATGCGTCGGCACCGGGAGAGAGGCGCCGGTTGCGCTTTTGGGGGATCCGGGAATACTTGATGGACGGCTGATCGGTTTCTTCTGTTCGGTTCGTTGTCCCGGCGACGTGATTTTGAAGACGTTCGATCTTGCGAGGGCGCTGCGGGATGTTGACGTGACGTTTGTGGGCGGGTTTCAATCTCCAATGGAGTGTGAGTTCCTGTGGCTGTTGGTGCGTGGCTCGGCGCGGGTAGTCGTCTGTCCGGCGCGCGGGCTCGGCAGGATGCGGATTCTGAAGGTATGGAACCCGCTGCTCGATGATGGCCGTCTCATGTTTCTGTCCTTTTTCGACGATCATGTCCGCCGTCCCACTGCAGCTACCGCAGCCGAACGAAATGCACGTGTCGCCGCGCTCTCGGACATCATCTTGATCGCCCATGCGGAAATAGGACGGAAGACCGAGGCGCTCTGCCGGGAGGCAACCGGGGCTGGAAAAACCGTTTTCGCGTTGGACTCCGATGACAACGCTCACCTGTTTGAAATCGGCGCACGGCCGGTGGACGCAGACAATCCAGTGGCACTGATTGGGGGTTGATTGTCTGCCGGCACCAGGGCGACTACAAGGGTCGCCCCTGCAATTACATCCGCGGCCAGGGTTGTGCGAAAGGAATCAAATGAAGAAGATCATCCTCGATACGGATATTGGAGACGACGTGGACGACGCGCTCGCGCTGTCCTTTGCGCTGCTTTGCGGGGAGATTAAGATTGTCGGCGTAACGACCGTATTCCGCAATACCTGGCGTCGAGCCGAACTGGCGTGTTGCATCCTGGACGCGCTAGGCCAAGGTGACGTTCCGGTGTTCGCGGGCCTCGGGAAGCCGTTGTTCGATCCACTATCCAAGGGCCAGGCCGCCATTGAATCGCATCGACCGCGGCAGATGGAGGCGATCCGGCGATACCCGGGAACCAGCAAGCCCGCCGCCGGCCGCGCCGTCGAATTCATCATCGATACCGTCATGAACGGCAACGGCGACGTTACGCTTGTACCGATCGGGCCGCTGACGAATATCGCCGCCGCTTTCACGCTGGAACCTCGCCTGGCACAGAAGACCAGAATCATCCTGATGGGCGGATGTGTGGGTCAATTGAAGGCGGAGTGGAACTTCTTTTGCGATCCCGAAGCGGCGCACGTGGTTTTCGGCGCCGGCGCCCCGATCACCATGGTGGGCCTCGACGTAACCGAAAAATGCCGTCTGGACACTGCGCAGGTACAGACGATCGGATCCGTGGACCGACCCCTCAACCGCCTGTGCTTCGATCTCATTCAACTGTGGAGCAAGGACTCTGGAAGGACGCATCCGCTTCTCCATGATCCCTTAGCCGTCGCGATGGTTTTCGACCCTTCGTTCTGCGATACCCGGCCCAGCGCCATCCACGTCGAAACACGTTCCGACCGTCTCAACGGCGCAACGGTTCCGATCCGTTCCGATAAATGCGAGGCCAACGCGGACGTGTGCGTGGACGTGGACTCGGAGCGCTTTCTGGGCTATTTCGTAAACACGCTCACATCGTAAACGTTCCGAAAAATCGATTTCGTTACCCCTGGCAGTCGACAGAATGGCCAATCCAACCCATTTGAGCATCATCAGGAAAAGTGTTCAGACATGGAATCGCTGGCGGGCCGAGAATCGCGCACACACGCCCGATCTGTCAGGCGCCGATTTCAGCTACGAAGACCTCAGCGGCGTCGACTTCAGCGGAATGGACCTGAGTTACGACAATCTCAGTTCGGCCACACTGATCGGCGCGAATTTCGACCGCACCGTACTGGATCACACGGATTTGAGTGATGCATTTCTTCGAAATGCCACCTTCCGGCAAGCCAATTTGAACTGTGTGAATCTCTACGGGGCGGTACTTGCCGGCGTCGATTTCACCGATTGCGATCTCAGTGAAGGCTCTCTTAAGGAAGCGGACCTGGAAGATGCCGTTTTTCACAACACGAACCTGTGCAGTACCACATTTACCGGAGCGGAGGGCCTGACGGCCTCGCAGCTTGTCCACGCCGAAACCCTGCATCGCGTCATCGACCTGAACCCGCTGATTCTGGACGAGGTTGCCAGCACACGACCCCGGCTTTTGAATCCTCCGCGGGGTCGAGGGTGAGGCCCATCCGTGCAGGCGGTCCGTTGCGCCCGGCCTGTGGACAAATGCCCGGGGCAGTTTGCCGGATTCATTGTGAAAAGCGAATGGATTGCCACATTTTTCTTGACCTTTTCTCAATTTGTTTTAACTTCAAAGTGATGGTATAAGGTTTTTCTGCACTTTATTCTCTAACAGGTACATATAAATCCATATGAAGAAATCAGGTCAGGTAGAGGGGTCGCTTCAGGTCGACGAGGCGGTCGTGGGGCTTGGTGTGGAGGACGTGGCCGCCGGAGGTACCGGACAAGCCGTTGGAATCCAGCCGGGAGATGTCATAGAATCCATCAATGGGGAACCGGTACGCGATCCGATCGACTATCGTTTCCATATCGCCGAAGAGACGGTGAAGGTCATTCTGCGGCGGGGAGACGACGTCATTGTGGTGGACGTCGAAAAAGAAACGGACGACGACCTTGGCGTGACATTGGCGGACATGCCCATCATCAAGTGCAACAACAAGTGTGTTTTCTGTTTTCTCCACCAGATGCCCAGGAAGATGCGAAAGACCCTCTACTACCAGGACGACGATTACAGACTATCCTTTCTCCATGGTGCGTACGTCACACTCACCAATCTGTCCGAAGCGGAGTTTCAGAGGATCGTCGAACAGCGCCTGAGCCCCATGTACATATCGGTGCATGCAACCGATCCGGAACTACGGGGTGCGTTGTTGGGGCGGAAAGAGCCGGTGGACGTTATGGATCGCATCGGTTTTCTGGCCAGCCACAACATTCAAATGCATGCACAAGTCGTTCTGTGCCCGGGTCTTAACGACGGAGGGCACCTCAAGCGCACGGTGTTCGATCTGGCCCGATGGTACCCATCCGTAGAATCCGTGGGCATTGTTCCACTGGGGTTGACCCGATTCCGCCGGAATCTGCCCCGCCTGGACCCGGTAACGCCGGAGGTTGCCGTCGAGTGCCTGGACCAGGCTGCGGCGTGGCAGCGTCGTCTTCACAGGAAGTTCGGCGTCAACTTCGTGTATTTTGGTGACGAATTCTATCTGATGGCCGGCCGGAGAATCCCCGAGGCCGCTCACTACGACGGCTTTCCGCTTGTGGAGAACGGTGTGGGAATGGTGCGCCGGTTCACGGATTGCTTCGAAGCGGGGGTACCCGCGCTGGCATCGCTGAAATGCCGACCGGTCTCGATGACGCTGGTCACAAGCGTGCTCGGCGCGGAATTCATCCGGCCAATGGCGGAGCGTCTGAACCGCATCCCCTGGTTGACAGCGCATGTCGTGGAGGTAAAAAACCGTTTTCTGGGTGAGGGTATCACGGTTTCGGGACTGCTGACCGGACAGGATATGCTGGACGTGCTGAAAGCGCAGTGGCGGGAAACCGATTTCGTGATCCTGCCACCCAACTGCGTGAGCCATCACGGCCTGTTTCTGGACGACATGACCCCCATGGATCTGGAAAAAGCCTTGAATCGCCAGGTCTGTATCGGCACCTACGATCTTGCGGATACGGCGGCACGGGCCGCCGTTGGCGATACCCGCGCGGGCGCGGAAGACGATCAGATGAGCACGCAGCATCCGTATATTCTGCCGCATCAGGTTGCCTGACGCGGCAAACATTGGAGCGCAACTTTTGCCGAGGCGACGAGTCGTTGCTATAGTCGGGCGGCCCAACGTCGGGAAGTCCACACTCTTCAATCGTTTTCTGGGACATCGCCGGGCCGTTGTCGACGATCTGCCCGGCGCGACCAGAGATCGGAACTATGCGGAGGTTGCCTGGAACCGGCGGGTTTTCACGCTGGTGGACACGGGCGGCTATATGCAAAACCCGGCGGCGGGCATAACGCAATCCGTCGGGGAACAGGTGGAGGTGGCCGTGGCCGAAGCGGATGTGATTCTGCTGGTTATGGATGCCAAAACCGGTCCGACCGACGATGATGCGGCCATTGCCCGTCTGGTACGCCTGAACGGGACACCGTGCCTTCCGGTTGTCAATAAAGTGGATTCGGAGCGCGACGAGCCGGACGTGGCCGGATTCTACGCCCTGGCCCTGGGAGATCCCATTCCCGTCTCGGCGCTGAGCGGCAGGATGTCCGGAGATCTTCTGGACGAGGTGGTCGCCCTCATTCCCGAAACCGACCCGGATCCGGAGGAAGATGACGGTGTGCCGCGTATTGCGGTGGTGGGCAGGCCGAATGTGGGAAAGTCCACGTTCGTCAACCGTCTTGCGGGTGAGGACCGCGTGGTGGTCAGCCCGATTCCCGGTACGACGCGCGATGCGATCGACCTGCCGATGAAGCGAAATGGCCGGGGTTTCCTGTTGGTCGATACCGCAGGACTTCGCAGGCGCACAAGGGTGACAGAGCAGGTCGAATATTACAGCACCGTCCGCACCAGGAGGAGTCTGGAGCGGTGTGACGTCGCCATCGTCATTGCCGACGCCGATGAAGGCATCACGCTTCAGGATGTCAAGATACTCGGCGACGCGGCCGAATTGGGCAAGGGCGCGCTTCTGGCGATGAACAAATGGGATCTGGTCGAGAAAGACGACAAAACGGCGATTGCCTATTCCCGTGATATTATCGGTCGGTTTCCCTCGCTGAACGATTTTCCGATCTTTTTCGTATCGGCGCTATCCGGGCAACGTGCATGGAAGGCGGTGGAAGTGGCGCTGGAGATCTACGAAAAACGCCGCCTGCGCATCGCAACCTCGCCGTTGAACCGGCTTCTGGAGGACGTCAACGCGACCAGCCCGCCTCCCACCAGGCGGGGACGGGCGTCGAAGATGTACTATTGCGTCCAACCTGTGGTCGAGCCTCCCACGATAATTTTTTTCACCACCAGACCGCGCGACGTGCCGGAACACTATCGGCGTTTTCTTGAACGCCGCCTACGGGAGCGCTTCGATTTGAAAGGGACCCCGGTACGCATCGTATTCAAGAAAAAGCGATGAGATCGAATGAATAAGATCTACTTTTCCATCCGTGAAGTGGCTGAAAAAACCGATACAGAACCACAGGTACTGCGCTATTGGGAAAAAGAATTTTCCATGCTCCGGCCCAGGCGAGGCCGGTCCGGCAACCGGCTTTACAGGGAGCGAGACCTCAGAATTGTACTGGCCATCAAACGGCTGAGACAGGATGAAAAGTACACGCTTCAGGGTGCCCGCGACCGGCTTAAGGAAGAACCCTCCCTGTGGCGAGACCTGTCCATCGAAAAGGAAACGGCCGCGTCGAATCACCCGCCTGGACTGGACGCGGTTGTCGCGGAGATGCGGGAGATGCTCAGGGAACTCAAAAGGCTGGTCGCCGGAGGCGGGTAAGCGGGTCTCGGAGTGGAAATTTATGCTTGCGCTATGGCCTGAAATACCATATATTTAGGCTTCTGAACAGCGAGAGTGGGCGGGTGCCCGCTCTTTTGAATATCTGGACCTCCATTCGTGTTCCCGGCTTATGAACGATCCGGAGCTGCAGGAATCCATTGAAAAGCTCATCGCACCCTATCTGGAGCACCAGGGCGCGGACTTGGTCGATCTGCAACTCAAAGGCAGTCCCCCGAACAGGACGTTGCGCATCGACCTGGATTGCAGCAACGGCATCACGGTGGATGAATGCGCACGCCTCAGCCGGGGGATCGCGGATGTCCTGGATACCCACGATCCCATCAACGGGCGCTACGTCCTGGAAGTCTCCTCGCCCGGGCTTGACAGGTCCCTTAAGTCCGACCGCGATTACGAACTGGCCGTTGGTCGGACCGTCAGAGTAATACTTGAAGGCGGGCGGGAACTGATTGGCCGACTGACGCGATACAGCGGGCCGGAGCTGGTACTAACGGTCAACGGTGAGCCAAGAAATGTTTCGGCTGCCGAAATTACAAAAGCCAACCTCCATTTCGAATTTTGAGGAGATGCCCTTTTGAACTACGAAATCCTGGAGGCGCTGGGTCAGATTGCTCAGGAAAAAAACGTTGACAAGGCGCTGGTGATTGAAACCCTGGAAATCGGATTGCTCTCCGCAACCAAAAGGCGGTTCGGCACATCGGACAACGTCGAGGTGAACATCGACGTCAATTCCGGCGATATCCAGGTCTTTGCGATTAAATCCGTCGTCAAAGACGACGACGTCGAGGATCCGGCCTTGCAGATCGGGCTTACGGCCGCCCGCGAGATCGAACCCGGCATCAAAGTCAATGGGGAACTCAAGGAGTTGCTCCGGTTTGCCGATTTCGGACGGAATGCCATTCAGTCCACCAAGCAGATCCTGATCCAACGGGTTCGGGAGGCCGAACGCGAGAAAATCTTCGAGGATTACCAGAATCGAATCAGCGAAATTATCAGCGGCACCGTCCAACAGATCAGCCACGGCGATATTCTGATCAACCTGGGTCGCACGGAGGCGGTTATCCCCCTCAAGGAGCAGATTCGAAAGGAGCGCTACCGCCAGGGAGATCCCATCCGCGCCTATCTGGTAAACGTGCTCCGCACATCCAAAGGGCCTCAGGTGGTCCTCTCCCGGACCCACCCGCAGTTTCTGGTCAAGCTTTTCCAGTTCGAAGTCCCTGAAATCTACGAGGGCATCATCGAAATCAAGGCGGTCGCTCGAGAACCGGGAGAAAGGGCGAAGATCGCGGTCTATTCGAACGACGCCCGCATCGATCCGGTTGGTGCCTGCGTGGGGATGAAGGGTTCGCGGGTCCAGGCGGTCGTCAGGGAGTTGAGTAACGAGCGGATCGACATCGTACCCTGGAGCGACGACGAAGCCATCTTCCTGTCCCGCGCGCTCAGTCCGGCCACGGTTAAACGGGTGGTGGTCGATCGAAACAAGACAACGATGACGGCAATCGTAGAAGACGACCAGTTGTCGCTCGCCATTGGCAAATCCGGGCAGAACGCCCGCCTCGCGGCGCAACTGACCGGATGGAAGGTCGACATTATCACCGAGACCCGGTTCCAGGAGCTTCAGGCAGAGAAAGCGGCGACGTTTGTTCCGCTTGCGGAAGTCGCCGGGGTGGGGAAAGTCATGCTTGAACGTCTCGAGGCCGCAGGGATCTTGTCCGCCAACGATCTTGTGGATGTCTCGCTCGTCCGGTTGCTCGACGTCCCCGGGATCGGGGAATCCACCGGCGAAAAGATCCAGAACGCCGCGGAGAAGGTCGTATCCGTCAAGGTCCAGGCCTACCGCGAGGAACTGGAAAGGCAGAGGGCGGAGGAAGCGGCGCGAATCGCCGCTGAAGAAGCCGCTGCCGCTGAAGCCGCCGCTGCCGCTGAAGCCGCCGCTGCCGCTGAAGCCGCCGTTGCCGCTGAAGCCGCCGCCACCGCCGAAGTGGGCGATGAATCGGTGGCCGACGAGGAAATGGAACTGTCAGAAGAAAGCGAAACGGTCGAGACTGCGGCATCGGATAACGACCTGGTCGGCGGCCCATCGGAACGTGAGGAGAGGTGAATCGGATCATGATTAGAAACGCACCCGCAAAGACCGCTAAGGCGGCATCCGATGACGCCGATGACAAAAAAAGACGCATCTACGAAGTGGCACGGGAGTTCAATCTTTCCAGTGTTGCGATGGTCGAGGTCGTCAGAGGCCTGGGGTTCGATGTCAAGAACCACATGGCTGTGTGTACGACGGAGATGTTTGAGAGCATTCAAGGCAAATTCGAGGAGGAACGGAACGCCTCCCGTCAGGAAATCAAACGCAAGTCCGCTCAGAAAAAACAACGTCAGGAACCCAAAAAGGAAGTTCCGAAGACACCTGCCAAGCCTAGAGCGCGAAGCGCCAAGAAGCCCGCATCCAAACCTGCGGACGCCCCCAGGCCCGCCGAGCCGGTCCGGGCGGCTGTCGAGATTCGCGAGATTCGCGACGACCAGGCGACGCGGCGGCGGCGGCGGCGGCGTGATACAACGCAAAAAGTACCGTCGGTGGAAGTGATAGACAAGGCGGACTCCGGGCGGAAAGCCGATGCACCACAATCGGGTGATAAACCGACCCCCGATCGCGCCGAAGGCAGGCGCCGACGCCGAAGGCGCGGCAGATCCGCCCCCGACCAGGGGGAAATTGAAGCCAGCGTGCGACGCACGCTGGCACAGATGGAGTCCGGCACGGCCCGGACACGTCGACGTCACAGCAGAGACGACGAGGCAGCAGACGAGGAGGTGGAGGTAGACCGTGTCATTAAGATAAGCGAGTTTACCACCGTCGGCGAACTGTCGAACCTGATGGACATACCGCTCACCGATGTGATCAAACAGTGCCTCACCCTTGGCCTGATGGTCACGATCAACCAGCGGCTGGATATGGACACCATTATCCTGGTTGCCGACGAGTTCGGAATAGGCGTTGAAGAGCTCCAGGAATTCGCAGAAGACGTGCTCGAGCAGGAAGACGAAGACGTGGATGACGATCTTGAGCCGCGTCCTCCCGTGGTGACGATCATGGGCCATGTGGACCACGGAAAGACGTCCCTTCTGGATTATGTCCGCAATACCAACGTGGTCGCCGGCGAGGCAGGGGGCATTACCCAACACATCGGCGCCTATCACGTGGAACTGGACAACGGCCGGATGGTGACTTTCCTGGATACGCCCGGTCACGAGGCCTTTACTGCGATGCGCGCCAGGGGAGCCCAGGTGACAGACGTGGTCGTACTGATCGTTGCGGCCGACGACAATGTGATGCCGCAGACCGTGGAGGCCATCGACCATGCGCGTGCCGCGGGTGTTCCCATAGTGCTCGCTATCAACAAGATAGATCTTCCCGGCGCGGATGTGGATAGAATCAAGCGCCAACTGGCGGAACACAACGTGATCCTTGAAAATTACGGAGGCAAGGTCCAATCCTGTGAGATTTCAGCCAAAACCGGTGAGAATATCAACGATCTGCTGGAGTTGCTAGCCCTGGAAACGGATCTGCTTGAGCTCAGGGCCAACCCGAATAAGCGTGCCAAAGGCGCCATTGTGGAGGCGCGCCTTGACCGTGGCCGCGGCAATGTGGCGACCGTGCTTGTGCAGAAAGGGACACTCAAGGTCGGCGATACCTTTGTCACGGGGCTCTACAGTGGCAGGGCGAGGGCCCTTTTGGACGAGCGCGGCCATCCGGTTCCCCAGGCGGGACCGTCGGTGCCGGTTCAGGTGCTCGGCCTGGCTGGACTGCCTCAGGCCGGAGATTCCTTTTACTCCGTGGAAAACGAACGAACCGCCCGGGAAATCAGCCAGAAAAGACAACAGTTACGCCGCGAGCGGGAGGCCCACCGGATTCGCAGGGTGAGCCTGGTCGACATTCACAATCAGATCAAGGCCGGACAGGTACAGGAGTTGCGTCTGATTCTCAAAGGCGACGTCGACGGATCCGTTGAAGCGCTTCACGATTCTCTGATGCAGATCCCGAGCGAGGAAGTTCGAATCAACGTGATCCACCGGGGGGTTGGCGCGGTGTCGGAATCCGATGTTCTGCTCGCTTCCGCCTCCGATGCGATCATCATTGGTTTCAATGTACGGCCGGATCTCCGTGCGCGCGAGGTGGTTGTACACGAGAGAGTGGATGTGCGCTCCTATCGGGTTATTTACGAAGCGGTTGAAGATATCAGGTCGGCGCTGGCAGGGTTGCTCACTCCCGATATCGATGAACAGATCGTGGGATCGGCCCAGGTCCGGGAGACGTTCCAGGTGCCGCGGGTCGGAATCATCGCCGGCTGTTATATCTCCAACGGCACCATGACGCGCAGCGCCATGGTGCGCGTGCTGCGAGACAATGTCGTGGTCTACGAGGGCCGGATTGGATCCCTGCGCAGGTTCAAGGACGACGTGAGAGAGGTTCAGTCGGGGTTCGAATGCGGTATCGGTCTGGAGAATTTCAACGATACCAAGCTGGGCGATGTGATCGAGGCCTATGAACAGGTTGAAACCGCGCGCACGCTCTAAGAAGCTGTCTTAAAACCCCCAGCGGTCTTCGCGCGGCTGCAAAAGCGTCGGTCTGCGTTGGGTCAAACCCACCCGTATCTTCAGTCGAGGCTGCGCGCCCCTCGCCTCTCATAGGCGGGTTCGCCCGCCTTGCCCGACACCTTTTCGCTCGCGCTCGGGAACGCGCCAGGAATTTTAAGACAGCTTCCAACTTATGACCCTTGGCCTTTGTCGTCTGGTGTTGTATCTGCCCGAAAGTGGTTCGTTAAAGGACAAACGCCGCATTCTCGAAAGCCTTCGACAGAGGGTCCGCGCGAAATATAACGTATCCGTTTCGGAGGTCGGCCATAACGAACTCTGGCAGAAGGCGGAGGTCGGCGTGGCAATGGTGGCGAACGAATCGCGTTTCGTCAATCGCGTGCTTTCCAATGTCGTGGAAATGGTGCAACGTGACCATCGCGTGGAGCTCATCGACTATTCCCTGGAAATGATGTGATGTGGCGCCCAGAAAGCATCGGAAGGCAGATTCAGGAAGAATTGAGCGAATTGATCCACCGGCACGTAAAGGACCCTCGTCTGGGCTACGTCACAGTCACAGGGGTGCACGTGGCGCGAGATTTGAAGTTCGCACGGGTTTACATTAGCGTGATGGGTGAGGATCGGATCCGTGACGCGAGCCTGAAAACTCTGCAGCGGGCGCGGCCCTATCTCCGCAAGGAACTCGGGAGGCGGATCCGGCTGAAGAACGTGCCGGAACTGGAGTTTGAACTGGATCAGACGCTGGAGCGAGCCAGCAGAATAGACAGACTGCTGGATGACTTGAAACCGTAGAATGGAGGTAGGGATCAACGTCACTGGTGTGTTGCCCATCGACAAGGAGCTGGGACTGACGTCTCACGATGTAATAGACCGTGTTCGTCGACGGATGCACATCCAAAAAGTGGGGCACACGGGCACCCTGGACCCGCTCGCGACGGGAGTTCTGGTGGTGTGCCTGGGCCGGGCGACGCGACTCAGTTCCTATCTCGCAAACCACGACAAAACCTATTCCGCACACATCCGGCTGGGAATCCGGACCAACACCCTCGATGCGGAAGGCGAAGTCATAGCCCGGTCGGACCGCGTACCCACCGAGATGGCGGTTGTCCATCGCGCGGTGGCATCTTTTGTTGGTGAAATTGAACAGATGCCGCCGATGTTTTCAGCCCGGAAGGTGGATGGCAGGCGATTGTACCAATTGGCTCGGGAGGGCCGGGAAGTCGTCCGGCGACCGACCCGTATCCGCATTTACGAAATCGATGTTGAAGCGTTCAATCCTCCCGATCTCCACCTGACGGTCTCCTGTTCAAAGGGGACCTATATCCGTACCCTGGCCGACGACATCGGCCGGGAACTGGGTTGCGGCGCGCATCTCGCGGGGCTCAGACGCACGGCCGCCGGACCCGTACGTATCGACGAGTGTGTTACCCTCAGCCGGCTCGAAACGGTCGGGTCGCAGGAGGATCTGCAGCCGTATCTGATGGATCCCAGCCGGTTGTTGCACGATCTGCCCGGCCTTACCCTTAACGCCGTTCAGGCAGGTTGTTTTGTTCATGGCAACGCGGTCGCCAATGTCGTGGACGGAAACGCCCTTGAGTCCGGCCGGCTCGTACGGGCGCTTTATCCCGAGGGGGTGTTGCTCGGCATCGGGAAGTGGAGAGCCGACGACGGGATCTTGAAGCCTGTGCGGGTGCTAGGTCAACCCAAAGGTTGAAACAGATGCAGACACGGTGGTTAGAAGAGGCTCTCGGGATTTCCAACGCGGTTGTCACGGTCGGCACATTCGACGGTGTCCACCGCGGACATCGTGCTGTCCTTGAAGCCGTTGTCTCCATAGCCCGGGCGCGGTCCGGCACCGCCGTTGCCATCACCTTCGATCCGCACCCCCGGGCCGTCATCCATCCTGGCGACCCGCCGGTTGTCCTGACCTCCCTGGACGAGAAGCGCCGACGGCTCAGCGATGCCGGAATCGACCTGCTGGCGGTGATACCTTTTACCCGGCAGGTACAGACGTTGAGTCCCGAGGCATTTGTATCGACCTATCTGGTCGAATATCTCGGCGCCGAACTTGTGGTACTGGGTTACGATCACGGCTTTGGCAAGGGCCGCAGCGGTGGATTGGAGACCATGCGGGCGCTGGGTGAACGATTCGGTTTCGAGGTCACGCTTGTTCCTCCGGTTATGGTGGGGGATTGCCCCGTCAGCAGCAGCCGGCTTCGGGACCTCATCGGAAGTGGACGGATCGACGAAGCCCATGCACTGCTTGGCGGTGGATATCCCATTTCAGGCCGGGTGGCGTCGGGCGAAGGCCGCGGGCGACAGTTGGGTTTTCCGACCGCCAATCTTACATTGGACGATTCCATGAAGCTGTTGCCTCCCAATGGCGTCTACGCCGCCAGAGTATTTATTCCGGAAACGTATGCGGCCGTTCTGAACCTCGGCGTGCGTCCCACGTTTAACGGAAAAAACAGGCTGCTGGAGGCCCACCTGCTGGATTTCAACGGGGATCTCTACGGACGCCGGATATACCTGGAACTCGTGGGGCGCCTGCGCGACGAGCGCAGGTTTCGAAATTCGGAGGCACTTGTATCGCAAATTCAGAGAGACGGGCAGCGTGCCCGGGAAATCGTAGAAGAGAAGTGCGCTCATCACATGGAGGTAAGGCATTGGGTTTAACAAATGAAAAGAAAGGCGAATTGGTTGAGACCTTCGGTCGAGCCGCTCAGGATACGGGATCCGTCGAGGTGCAGATCGCACTGTTGACGGAGCGGATCAGAATGTTGACCGAGCACGCCCAGCGCCACAAGAAAGATCACCATTCGCGCCGGGGGCTGCTCAAACTGGTTGGCCAGCGCCGGCGTTTCATGACGTATATGCAGCGTCGTGATCTCGCCGGATATCGTACACTAATTGGCAAACTCGGGATCCGTGGTTGAATGCCAGTAGCGAAATCGAACCTCCCACGGATTGATGGCTGCAGGCTATAGGCAACTTCATTTTTGTTGAGGAGAATGAGTGGATGGTAGAAAAATTTGAGATGGAACTTGAAGGACGGACGTTGTCCATCGAATACGGGAGGGTGGCCAAGCAGGCCCACGGCGCCGTATGGATGCAATATGGTGAAACCGTAGTGCTGGTTGCGACGGTGGCGGATACCAGAGAATCCGATCTGGATTTTTTCCCGTTAACGGTGGACTATCGAGAGAAGTTCTACGCGGGCGGCAGAATTCCCGGCAACTTTTTCAAGCGTGAAGGCGCGCCTTCCACGACGGAAAAGTTGAGCGCCAGGCTGATTGACCACCAGATTCGGCCGTTGTTTCTGAAACGGAACGTGGAAACGCAGGTTCTGGTTACCGTGCTGTCGTTCGATGAAGAGAATGACCCTGCCGTGCTGGCGATGACCGGCGCGTCGGCTGCTGTCTGTATCTCCGATATTCCCTTCGAAGGACCGATTGGTGCGGTAAAGGTAGGGCGGATTAACGGGGAGTACGTGATCAATCCCACGTATGAACAGCTCGAAGAGAGCGATATCAACATCATCGTGTCCGGCAACAAGGAATCGATTATTTCCGTTGAAGGCGAATGCCACGAGGTACCCGAAGCCGATGTACTGGGGGCGCTGCGGGCGGGTCAGGATGCCATCGCCAGGCTGGTGGAAATGCAGGAAGATCTGGTAGCCCGATGCGGAAAACCAAAGCGGGTGGTTGTCGAACCTGAACCCGATGAAGCGCTTGGGGAAGCCGTAAGGGAACTGGCGGCTCAACGCATCAGAGAGGCAAACCGGTTGTCTGAGAAAGAAGACCGGGCGAGTGTTATTGCCGGAATCGAGGAGGATGTGCAGGCGGCCCTTGAAGAGGGGTATCCGGAATCGCGCGCTGAAGTCGCCGCTGAAATTGGGGCGCTTGTCAAGGCGGAAATGCGTCGGATGATTCTGGAAGAAGGCCGGCGGATCGATGGAAGGGACCTGGACGAAGTGCGGCCGATCGAGATTGAAATCGGGAGTTTGCCGCGCGCGCACGGGTCGGCTCTGTTTACACGGGGGCAGACCCAGGCGCTATGCGTGGCCACGCTGGGCAGCAAGCTGGATACCCGGATGGTGGACGATCTCGAAGGAAGGTCCTTTAAGAGTTTCATGCTGGACTACAACTTTCCGTCGTACAGCGTCGGGGAAACCCGCCGGATCGGGGCTCCCGGAAGGCGGGAAATCGGACACGGCGTTCTTGCGGAAAAGGCTCTGATACCCGTCATACCCAACGAAAAGCACTTTCCCTATACAATTCGGGTGGTTTCCGAGATTCTGGAATCGAACAGTTCGTCGTCCATGGCCACGGTGTGCGGCGGATCGCTCGCACTGATGGATGCGGGGGTTCCCGTCAAGACGGCCGTTGCGGGCGCGGGAGTCGGGCTCGTGATGGGGGAGGACAGTTCCAACTGGGCATTGCTGACCGATATTCTGGGTGCGGAAGACCATCTCGGCGATATGGATCTCAAGATTTCGGGGACAGCCGAGGGATTGACGTCGATCCAGCTGGATATCAAAATCAAGGGAATCAGTCTTGAGATTATGCAGGAGGCCTTCGGGCGCGCCAGGGGAGCGCTGGACCATATTCTGGGCAAAATGAACGAAGCGATCTCCCGCCCCAGGGCGGAGTTATCTCATTATGCGCCGCGCATTCTCTCAGTCTATATCGATCCCTCCAAGATCGGCACGGTTATCGGCCCGGGTGGAAAGACCATCCGCCGTATCGAAGAAACGGGAGCCACCGTAGCGGTGGATGACGACGGGTTGATAACCGTCAGTTCGGTCGACGCTGCGGCCGGCGAAGAAGCCATGCAAATGATCAAGGCGCTGGTGGAAGATCCGGAAGTGGGCCGTGTATACAATGGAACGGTCAAGCGAACATTGGACTTCGGAGCCTTTATCGAGATTCTCCCCGGGAAAGAGGGGCTCTGCCACATTTCCGAGCTGGATTACCACCGTGTGAACAAGGTGGAAGACGTGCTGTCCGAAGGGGATAAGGTGGATGTCAAGGTGGTTTCGATCGACGATCAGGGTAAGGTTCGACTCAGTCGCAAGGCGACTTTCCAACCGCCCCCCGGGTACGTCGAACCACCGCCCCGCCACTCTCGAGGTCCACGAAGGCCCAATCGGCGCTGATCTGGCTGGAAAACCAATGGTCGGCAGAAGGCGATCGGCAACTTCCGGTCGTCTTTTTTGGTTTTGCGACGTTGCGCATGGGTACCACACATCGCGAACCACGGCGTCCATATCCAGGACGCAGCAGATCCTGCGGGTCGTCGGGCCCTGACGCGGGGTATACGGACGCAACGACCGCCTGGTTCAAAGAGGGAAACGATGGCCGAACCGATTTCGATTTCAAAGATCGCCGAGTACGAAGGGCGTCAGGTGCTTCTTCAGGGCTGGCTGCACAACAAACGCTCCAGCGGAAAGCTGCACTTTCTGCAACTGAGAGACGGAACCGGTGTGGTGCAATGTATCGTGTTCAAGGGGGATGTGTCGTCCGACCTGTTTGAGCGCTCCGGTAACCTGACCCAGGAGTCGTCGCTGCGCGTCTGGGGCGTTGTGCGCGAGGACACACGTTCGCCCCTTGGTTTTGAGGTCGGCGTTTCCGATTTCGAGGTGGTCCAGGCATCGGAACCCTATCCCATAACGCCAAAAGCGCACGGTACCGCCTTTCTGATGGATCATCGTCATCTCTGGCTGCGTTCTTCCCGCCAGCACGCCATTTTGCGGGTGCGAAGCGAAGTAATCCGGGCATGCAGGAATTATTTCGATAAAAGAGAATTCGTCCTGACGGATTCACCGATTTTTACACCTTCATCCTGTGAGGGTACCACGACGCTCTTTCAGACCGACTACTTTGACGATCATGCCTATCTGACCCAGAGTGGACAACTCTATCTGGAAGCCAGCGCCATGGCCTTCGGAAAGGTATACTGCTTTGGGCCGACATTCAGAGCGGAGAAATCGAAAACCCGACGGCACCTCACCGAATTCTGGATGGTCGAGCCGGAGGTGGCTTACCTGGACCTGAATGGCGACATGGATCTGGCGGAAGATTTCGTCAGCACCGTCGTTCAGCAGATCCTGGAAAACCGGCGGGAGGAGTTGGAGCTACTGGAACGGGAACTCGAGCCGCTCGAACGCGTGAAGAAACCGTTCCCTAGAATCTCCTATACGGAAGCGGTGGATATCCTGAACCAAAAGGGCGTCCCGCATGGGTGGGGCGATGATTTCGGCGGCGACGAAGAAACGGTTCTGGCCGAACAGTTCGATCGTCCGGTCCTGGTGCACAGGTATCCGGCGACGTGTAAAGCCTTTTATATGAAGGGAGATCCAAACGACGGCCGGCTTGCGCTGTGCATGGATATGCTGGCGCCTGAAGGATACGGAGAGATCATTGGGGGCGGGCAGCGGGAAGACAACCTGGAGGAATTGCGGCGGAAGATCGCCGAACACAGACTTGACGAGACCCCTTTACAATGGTACCTGGACCTGAGGCGTTACGGATCGGTGCCGCACGCCGGTTTCGGCCTGGGCATCGAGCGGACCGTGGCGTGGATCTGCGGGTTGCGGCATGTACGGGAGACGATTCCGTTTCCCCGGATGATGCAGAGGCTTTACCCCTAGAAGCTGTCTTAAAACCTCCCGGCGGTCTTCGCGCGGCTGCAAGAGCGTCGGTCTGCGTTGGACAAATCCACCCGTATCTTCAGTCGAGGCTGCGCGCCCCTCGCCTCTCATAGGCGGATTCGCCCGCCTGAACCGACACATTTTCGCTCGCGCTCGGGAACTCACCAGAAATTTTATAACAGCTTCTTAAAATGTGAGAAGAGGGAGCCGCCAGATGGCTGACAGCGGATATGACTTTGCGTTGATCGAATCCAAATGGCGCACACGCTGGGAGGAGACGGGGCTCTACAAGAGTACCGTTCAAGAAGGCAGGCCCAAGCACTACGCGCTGACCATGTTGCCGTATACCTCAGGAGACCTGCATATCGGACACTGGTATGCGATGGCGCCTTCAGACGCTCGCGCCAGATGGATGCGGATGAAAGGTTATAACGTCCTGTTTCCAATTGGTTTTGATGCGTTCGGACTACCGGCGGAGAATGCCGCCATCGAAAGGGGAATTCATCCGGCCAGGTGGACGATGGACAACGTGGAAAGAATGCGGCGGCATCTGAAGAAAATGGGCGCCATGTTCGACTGGGAAAGAGAAATCGTAACGTGCGAGCCTGAATATTACAAGTGGACGCAGTGGCTGTTCCTGCAGTTCTATCGCCACGGACTGGCTTACCGCAAAAAGGCCCCGGTGGACTGGTGCCCCCGTTGCAATACCACACTTGCGAGAGAGCAGGTGTGGGGAGACGACCGCCACTGTGAACGCTGCGATACGCCCGTAATCAAAAAAAACCTGGATCAGTGGCTGTTCCGGATTACGAAATATGCGGATTCGCTGCTGGATTTTTCTGGCCTGGACTGGCCCGACCGGGTCGAAACGATGCAGTCCAACTGGATCGGCCGCAGCGAAGGGGTGGAGTTTGAAATGATAATTAAGGGAACCGGGGAGTCGTTCCGCGTTTTCACCACGCGTGCGGATACGATTTTCGGGGTTACCTTCGCCGTATTGGCGCCAGAGCATCACCTTGTGGATACCATCACCACACAGGACCAGGCGGCCGACGTCGCGTCGTACCGCGAAAAAGCCGCCCGGCGATCCGAGATCGACCGGTTGTCGCTGGACAGAGAACGGGACGGTGTTTTCACGGGGGCGTATGCGATTAACCCGATGAACGACGCCGAGGTTCCGATTTTTATCGCGGACTACGTGCTGACAACGTACGGAACCGGCGCCATTATGGCCGTTCCGGGACACGACGAAAGGGATTTCGGGTTTGCGAAACGGTACGGATTGCCCGTTCCAACGGTTATTGCACCTCCGGATTGGGATGGTCGCCCACTGACGCGTCCATACGAGGGAGAAGGCGTGCTGGTCAATTCCGGCCGGTTCATCGGAATGCCATCCGAGGCCGCGAAGCATGCGGTGGCTGAAGACCTGGAGGATCGGGGAATCGGCAAACGGAAGGTAAACTACCGGTTGCACGACTGGCTGATTTCTCGTCAACGATATTGGGGCTGTCCCATACCGATCGTCTACTGCGCCGACTGTGGGGTCGTGCCCGTCCCGGAGCGGGACCTCCCATTGACATTGCCGGAGGATGCGGAGTTTCTGCCTACGGGCGAATCTCCGCTGAAACATCACGAAGGATTCCTGCATACGACCTGCCCGGAATGTCACGGGGATGCGTTGAGAGAAACCGATACGATGGATACATTCATGTGTTCTTCGTGGTATCAGTACCGGTATCTCAGTCCTCAATACGCCGCGGGCCCGTTCGATCCGATCGAGGGGGCCTACTGGCTGCCGGTGGATCAGTATACGGGCGGTATAGAACACGCCACGATGCATCTGCTCTATACGCGTTTTTTCACCATGGCGATGCGGGATATGAAGCTGATCGCCACGGACGAAGCCGAACCCATGGTCCGGTTATTCAACCAGGGAATCATACTCGGCGAGGATTCTGAAAAGATGAGCAAGTCCCGGGGCAACGTGGTGAATCCGGACGATCTCATCGATGCATGCGGCGTCGACAGCGTTCGGGCGTATCTGATGTTCATCAGCCGCTGGGACCAGGGCGGCCCCTGGAACTCGGCGAGCATGGAGGGCGTACCCCGATTTCTGAACCGGGTCTGGTCGCTGGTCGTGGAGCCGGCGTTGGAGGGTGAACCACCGGGGAAGGGGGAGGAGACGGAACTGCGGAGGGTGACCCACCAGGCGATCAAGAAGGTTTCGGAGGATCTAGAGTCGTTCAACTTCAACACCGCCGTGGCCGCGCTGATGACCTTCGTCAACCGGCTCGGAAAAGCAAAAGCCGCGTCAGTTGCGGACTCGGACGCCTGGAAAGGAGCCATCCGGTCGCTTTGCCTGTTATTGGCGCCCTTTGCACCGCACTTGTCAGAAGAATTGTGGGAACGCATCGGCGGGAGCTACAGCATTCACCAACAAGCCTGGCCCGAATGGGATGAAACCCTTGCACGCCCGTCAACCATTCAGATGCCGGTACAGGTCAACGGCAAAGTCCGTGCACGGTTTCAGGTGGAGGTGGATGCCGACGGCGACGACGTAAAAAAACTGGCGTTGGAGCAGCCCAACGTCAGGACCCATCTGGCGGACAAGGTCCCCAGAAAGGTAATTGTCGTTCCCAATCGCCTCGTTAATATCGTGGCGTAAATCCAAAAACCCGGAGTCATCCACCGACTCCGGGTTTTTCTTTTGATTGTATTTGAAATTCGTACAGTCCGGTTGCAGTCAATCAAGAAAACGAACTGAGCATGGTAGGGGGAGGACACTAGCTGCCCGGACGCCTGTAGTACGGCCTGCGAACCACCTTGGCTCGAAGCCGACGGCTTCGGACGGACACAAGCAGTTCCCGGCCCGGCCTGGCCAGCTTCGGGCTCACAAAGCCCATGGCGATGATCTTGCCGGACCAGGGCGAGACCGACCCGCTGGTGACGACGCCTGTGGTTGTGCCGTCTGATCGGTGAATCTCGTAACCCTGGCGCGGGATGCCTCTGTCGATCATTTCCAGCATCACGAGCCTTTTGTCGACGCCGCGCGCCATCTGTTTCCGAATCGCGCCGGAACCGATATACGATCCGGTCTTGGCCACCGCGAAACCGAGATTGGCCACCAACGGGGACGTATTCTCATCCAGTTCGTGCCCGTACAGGGCGAGCGAGGCCTCCAGCCGGAGCGTATCCCGGGCGCCCAGACCAACCGGTACCGCTCCCGCGTCTTTACCCGCGTCCAGGAGTGCGCGCCACAGCAGTTCCACCTCGTCCGACGACACGAAGACCTCAAAGCCGTTTTCGCCGGTATAACCGGACGCGGCGAGCACTACCGGCACACCGGCAACGGTAAACGGACGCACATCGTGGAAACGAAGCGCCGCGACGTCGTCGGACGTCAGTTTCGATAGGATTTCGCCGGCAGCCGGACCCTGGAATGCCAGCAGGGCCCAGGTGCCGCTTCGGTTCTCCAAGTGAATTCCCTTTCGGCCAGCCCCTGTGGATGACACGTGGGCCCAGTCTCTATCTGCATTCGACGCGTTGACAACAAGAACGTACGTGTCCGCTTCGGTCCGGTAGACCATCATGTCGTCAATCGTACCGCCACGTTCGTTTAGCAGGAAGGAATATTGACATTTGCCGATTTCGAGCTTCTCGATGTCGTTGGCTGCCAGATATTGTAAAAATTCCCTTGCTCCGTCGCCGGAGACCTGGACCTGCCCCATGTGGCTGACGTCGAACAAGCCCGCGGCCGTTCGCACTGCTTGATGTTCCGCAACGATACCGGAATATTGGACCGGCATCTCCCAACCGCCGAATTCGACCATCTTCGCGTTCAATGCGATATGTTGCCCGTAGAGTGGGGTGCGTTTCAACTCGCTTTTTTTCATCTCTGTGTTCCTTCCGGAAGGAAAATCCACCCTGTAGATCGTTGTTGAATTTGTGAATGAAATTTCTTATAATAATTCATGAAAATAAATGTAATAATTACGTAACAATGGAGGTACTATGTCCGATCCAGGGAACGATCAGCCGCAATATTTGACCATTGAACAAGCGGCAAATATCCTCAAAGTGACCACAAAAACCGTGCGAAACTATATAGATCGTGAATTTCTGAACGCCCAAAAGTGGAATGGTTCGTGGAGAATTCCGCGGGGAAATTTATTAGAAATATACCGGAAAAAATATGGAAAAATAATAGAATATGAAAATCTGGAACGGCTTCAAAACGAACCCTATGTGCAACTCCAGCGGGACGACTACGACCGGTTGCAACAGCGGGTGGGCAAACTCGAGGCCGTTGAGAGGACACTGAGTGAACGCATGATCGAACTTAAAGCGTTGAGCGAACGCCAGACCCAACTCGAGGCTTCGTCCGCATCCGGATGGACCGAAGCACGAAAATACAAAGGTGACGTCGAGGGTTTGCGAGAAAACCTCCGCGCATCAGACAAAACCCGGGAGGCGGCGGTTTTGGCGGCGCATTGGCTCAGAAAAGAACTGGACAGGCTCGGAGGTGAGCGGAAACGCCTGAGAGAGAAAAACAGGATTCTTGAAAACAGCTGCGACGCATTCAAAGAGGACCTGGCGGCCAAAAACAGGGAAATAGGGCGATTGAGAACCGAAATAACCGTACTGCAGGACAGAGGTAAGCAGGAAGGGTCTCTTGAATAGAACGACCGCAGATTAAAGGGAGACAGACCTGTCAACGACAGGCGTAAGTTTACATAATATATCTTATACCGGTTTTCTGTTGTTTGCACGCACATTGCCTGCAATTCGTGCAGCCTTGGAAAAAACCGTCGTAAGGTTAAAAAATGGAAGGCATTACTGTCGTACGACGATATTTACTATAGACGCACACGATCAACGACGAATCAACACGCATTCCAAAACCCTTGACACGGCCAGGACCGTTCATTCATGATTATACAACTCAGGTGCACGTTAGCCGCCGCCTATCGGCCGGTCCCCCGCTATTCTTTTTAACGCTTCCTTAGCTTTTCTCGTAATCTCGTAACACACTCTTGTCATCTCAACCATTGCTTTCATTTCATCCTCGGTCTCATTTACCTTTCTCATCCAGTCATCGATGTTGTCCGCAACAAATCCACTAACGTCATCCCTTCCAAACTCCGCTATGATGTTCTCCACCGCTCTTGTCGCCAATCCTGCCTGAAACACTGCATTCTTCGAACTCTTACTAACGCTTCTTTTCAGAACCCATTTAGCGATTCGATTCGTACGCTTGTCTTCAAACGAAATTAACGCCTTTACATTCGTACCATAGATCGACCACGTCAATTCTAACGATCTATCTACCTGCGTCCTTGCCATTCTTAAACAAACATTACGACCTTCAAGATCCTCCCTCATCTCAATCGCTCCTTTCTTCCCATCAAAATAACAAGAAGATGGGTGTCCACCAAATCGAGTCAATCCCATCTTCGTCTGCTCATATACATCAAACCCACACCACACCATCCTGTGTCTGGAGTCGCCAGGACGCGACCCCGTTTTTTGCCACTGGACAAAGGATGACGTAGGTCTTTCTTCTGTCTGCGTTCCGGCAGAACGGCAATGCCGAGGGCAGACCGGAATGTCTGCCCCACACTCACACACGTCTCCTCAAAGGCTCGACAAGCCACTGTGCTGGCGTCGCGTTGGTTGATTCGCGAGGAAACCAGCTAACCGTGACAATTCAGTGCGCCGTGAAAAGGCGCGGAACTCCAGTGGGTGAGAGTCCCACCCGACAAATGTTGCCACAGTCGGTAGCAATCGGAGCGGGGACGCAGGTAACGACATCTCCGAAGCCTCCGGTGTAGAGGGTCGCAAGGCGACTTGGCGAGTATGCGGGCCGAAACGTGTGTGAACGCTGAGCAGGCCTCGAAAAAGGTAATGCGGGAGCCGACCCGCCTGAATTTCGGGGAAGGCCGCCGTCGTTGGGGAAGAAGGCAACGGGAGCACCCAACGGTCCCGCCGGGGTAATGGCGACGGCTTGCATACAAGGAGATCCGAGGCAACACGGGAAGCCCCAACGGTGGTGGATGGCCACCAACCGGCAACCCGCGAGGGCCAGGCCGGGCCGAGAGGGGTGGCGGAGAGGCCCGTAGTACCTGTGAAGCCGGGTAATGCCGGTGGAGGAAAGGGGCCTTGGTTCAAGGGCAACGTCAAAGGAGCGAGAGCCGGGAGATTGGTATGCGCCTAAGACCTCCGGAAAAGGTTCGGAAGCTGCAGAGGACGTTGCATGCCAAAGCGAAGGAATCGCCCGATTACCGATTCTACGCGCTATATGACAAGGTGTATCGCGAGGACATCCTGCTTTATGCCTACCGCAGCTGCAAGGCCAATGGCGGCGCGGCGGGTGTGGACGGAGAGACCTTTGCGGACATCGAGTCATATGGACGTGACGGGTGGTTGGGTGAACTGGCGGAAGCCGTCAGAAGCAAATCGTATCGAGCGTCTCCGATCCGTCGGGTCTACATCCCCAAGGCGGACGGCAGGCAGCGACCGCTTGGTATCCCGACGGTCAAGGACCGTGTGGTGCAAAGTGCAGCGATGCTGGTCTTGGAGCCGATCTTTGAAGCGGACCTGCCATCGCAGCAGTATGCCTACCGTCCGAAACGGAGTGCGCACGACGCCATCAGGGCGGTACACGGTCTGGTAAATACAGGCCACACGCAGGTCATCGACGCCGACTTGAGCGGCTACTTCGACACGATCCCGCACGCCGAGTTGATGAAATCGGTAGCGCGGCGCATCTCGGACGGGAGGATGCTGCGCCTGATCAAGATGTGGCTGACGGCCCCGGTCGAGGAGACAGACGCGCGGGGTCGGAAGCAGCGAACAACGCCGAACAAGGATCAGGGAAGGGGGATACCGCAAGGCGCCCCCCTCTCCCCGTTGATGGCGAACCTGTATATGCGCCGGTTCATTTTGGGATGGCAGCTTCTGGGACATCAGCAGCGCCTGAAGGCTCATATTGTCAACTACGCGGACGATTATGTGATCTGTTGTCGCGGCACTGCACAAGAAGCGATGCGCGTGATGCGATCCATCATGAAAGCGCTTAAGTTGACGGTCAATGAGACGAAGACAAGCGTGTGCACGCTTTTAGCCTGAAAAATTCACAAAAAAGGTAGTTTCCATACCCAAGTCATTGTATTATATTATGGTTACGCAAATAACCTAATAACAATGAAACAGGAGGAAACTACCGTGGGAGATCAAGATACACATCACAGGTTGTCTTTCGCAAGTCTTTCTGGTAGGCAGGTAGAAGCCACGTTCGACGGGGGCGTGCTGACGACCGACGTCGGGGTGATGCTGCTTCGTGAGGCGGAGGCCAGAATCGGCATTTTGCATCGGATGGTTGCGGCGCTCACCGATCATCGGCATCAAATTACGTACATCATTCGATGACGGACCTGATCAAACAACGTGTCTTTCAGATGGCCTGTGGCTATGAGGATGCGAACGATTGCAAGACGTTGCGCGAGGATCCCGGCTTCAAGGCGGCCTGTGATCGGTTGCCGCTTTCCGGTGCGGATCTGGCCAGTCAGCCCACGATGAGTCGGTTCGAGAACCGGATCAGCAGAACCGATTTGTATCGGATCGCCAAGGCCTTTGCGGATGTGTTTGTCGCCTCGTATGAGGAACCGCCCGAAGCCATTCTGTTGGATATCGATGACACGGAAGACAAGGTGTATGGGTCTCAACAGTTGTCGTTGTTCAATGCGTATTTCAATGGCTATTGCTACCAGCCCCTGCATATCTATGAAGGCCAGACGGGCAAGTTGATCACGACGGTCTTGCGTCCTGGCAGGCGGCCCACGGGTAAAGAGATCGTCACCATCCTCAAACGGGTGATCGCCTACCTGCGTCGCGCCTGGCCCGACGTGGCGATCCTGTTACGTGGCGATGCTCATTTTTCGTGTCCGGAAGTGCACGTGTTGTGTGAGGAAGAAGATGTGTATTTTGTCCTCGGACAGAACGGCAACGCCAAACTCCTGCGCTCGGCACAGTCCTTGATGGACCAGGCCAAAACGCTGTATGCCGCTTCGGGAAAAACCGTGCGCCTTTATCGCTGTTGGCCCTATCAGGCCAAAACATGGGGCTTGTCCACAACGCATCATCTGCAAGGCGGAGGTGACGCCGCAAGGTGACAATATCCGATTCGTGGTCACCAACCTGAAGCGCGCCCAACCGTCATTCATCTACAAAACCGCCTATTGCGCACGCGGCAGGATGGAAAACTTCATCAAAAATCACAAGACCTTTCTCCATTCCGATCGCACCTCTTGTCACACCTTCCAGGCCAATCACTTCCGTCTCTTTCTCCACAGCGCCGCCTATGTCCTGATGCACGCCTTGGCACAAACCGGGTTGCGCGGCACGAAGTGGACCAACGCACAGTTCAATACCCTGCAAAATCGTCTCTTGAAAGTCGCCGGGCGCGTTTGTGAGTTGAAAACCAGGATCAAGTTCCATCTCCCAACGGCGTTTCCACTCAAACACCTTTACGGCAAGATCCTCTATAATCTGGCAACGGATGTTCCATAACCCATCGACGTGCTGACCCCGCCTTCACGTTTGGAGCGACACGACCAAGGGACATGGAGACGTCTGTGCTTTTGACAGCGGAATTCAGGGAAACCTGACGCCACGGGGCAAACGTGCTGCCAGCAGGCGCCGCCCACACGGCTTGAACACGCCAAATCCGTCCAGCCCGTGCTCTTTCGTTTCTCGTCTCACTCGCAAGCTCTTTCTGCTTCCTTAAAATGCATTATCTGACGATTCATGAATTAATCAGGTTAGAAGGACGATTTGACTTTCTGGGCTACACCATCTCACGCTGTTACTCGCCAAAAACGGGCAGGGCCTACCTGGGCACGCGCCCGTCAAAGAAGGCCATCCGGCGCATCTGCCAGGCCATCAGCGAGGCAACGGCGCGACGGTGGTTGCTGAAAGACCTTCAAGAACGGATTGCCCACCTGAACCGAAAGCTGGTAGGCTGGGGCAACTACTTCTGTCTTGGACCGGTCAGCAAAGCCTACCGGAGTGGGGATGCCCACACCCGACATCGGCTCCGCTGGTGGTTGTGCAACAAGCATAGGATACCGGGAAAGGGAACCTCACGCTTCCCTTACGAGGTCCTCTACGATACCCTGGGACTGGCCCGGCTGGAAGTGCAGACGCGCAACCTTCCGTGGGCGAACGCATGAATCCTTGTCCGAGAGCCGGATGCGGGAAATCCGCACGTCCGGTTGTGTGTCCAGCGAAGGCTGGCATGTTCAGCAGGAGACAGTCCTGCCGGGGTAAGAGTCAGCAGCCCCGTAGCTTGGATAGCAGGGTGGCGGGAAACCAAAATCCTGAAGCCTATCGACAGAGTCTCCCTGGGGGAGATAGCGAGTCATTGGGCCGTAACGCGCAGTGAACGCAGAGGTGGCCCCGAAAGTGCGAAGGCCCGAAGGCCGAGCCCACAACCAGAGGGCGAAGGCAGCATGGGCAGCCGAATGCTGAATGAGACGGCTGCCCCACTTCGGCGGGGTGGTAGCGATGGCACGTTGACAAGGACATACCGAGCAACTGGAGAAGCCCTCCTCGCCCTGGCGCGAAATCGCCAGAGCAAGGTAAGCCCTATAACCGGAGACACCGGGAAGGGGGCTGAAGGTGAGAGGGTGGCGGAGGGGCGCGTAGTAGCGAAGAAGTGGGGTAATGCCCGTGGAGCGAAGGCGCCCTGCTGTTGACCATTCTCCAACAAAAAGGGA
Source organism: Candidatus Latescibacterota bacterium (assembly GCA_965237675.1). Classification (GTDB taxonomy): domain Bacteria; phylum Latescibacterota; class UBA2968; order UBA2968; genus JAAXHE01. Next base: position 3,957,437 of record OZ250150.1, on the reverse strand, counting down.
GGCACGGGCGGAATGACAAACACGCCCATCAAGGTGCAGGACCTGAGAAGGAGAATATATCTCAAGGCGAAGGCTGATTTGGCTGGAAGCGGTGGAGTAGGCAGTGGCTATACAAAGGACTCGAACTCTTTTCTGAGTATCGGGTTGACGACCACGGGCCGAAAGCCACTCCGGTACAATAGGTCCCATAACCCTTGAGAGGAAATCAGCAGGAAAGCCCGGTGCCGGCAAACGGCACGCCGGGTTTGACGCGGCGGGAGTTGGAAACGTGACCACGGGAGCCGGACTGAGGCCCATCGCGAAAGCGGTGGAACGGCCACCGGACCCTACCGTCGGCGCGCCAGTTCTCGACCCTACCGACGAGCGGGAGGTGGAGACGGAGCACGGAGAGGCTATTGAGGCACCGCCAGACGAAAGGGGCGGAAACAGATAGGCACCTCCTAAACCACCGCGCCACATCTCGACTCTACTGAATTAATCAGGCAAATTTAAATTCATGCCTTCAACATATGTTTTACAGTAAGTCCTCTCGGTTTTCCTGTGGTGTTTTCCGGTAAGGAATAATCGCGTCGGAGCGGTGTTCGCTTTCAGGACGGAAGATCAAGCGCGGTGAGCCCCCGCCCTGTGCAACACACGAAACCGTTCTCGCCGGCGACGAGCGACGAGACGTTCGCGGGCATTTCCAACAAACCCTGACAACGTCCCTCGATGTCATACGTCCGGATTTCCCGCCGGTTCGCCGCGACGGCGATCACGCCACGGGATTCAGCGAGCGCGTGGATCCATTGCGCTTCGTGATTTCGCCATTTCATGTTGCCGTGAAAATCGAATCCATAAAGCGCGCCGTATTCGCACGCGACAATCAGGACGTCCTTCTTAACGACAATTCCCGTGATTTCTCCCACGAGATTGATGTGCCAGAGTTCCGCTCCATCGTGCGGTTTGACGGCATAGACCCAGCCATCCTCCGTGCCATAGACAATTTCAAGGATCCCGTCGCGATCAAGATCACATACAACCATATGTTTCAGGCAGATGCCGCGCCTCGGCGTTGTCGCGTTGCCATCCGATCCAACCTGCTCGAACGTGGACCAGCGAAACGACCCGTCGAAATTGTGGACGGTTAGCGGCGTGCAATATTCCGTACCGACCAGAATCTCGGCCCTTCCATCTCCGTCCGTGTCCTCCACTTTCAGCGCGGTTATGGCGTGATATCGAAACCATTCGGCCCATTTGGGGGTGCCATCGTGCCCAAACGCATTGACAAACCATCCTTCGGTACCGGCAAGCACGCTCAGGTCGCCGTTTCCCTCCAGATCCGCTACGGCGATGTCCGAAACCCTCATGCCGCGATTCCACATATTTTCCAACCCGCGCCGCCACCGTTCTTCGCCGGAATCTCCCGCCAGTACAATCAGTTGCGAGTCCGAGGTTCCCACCAGTGCTTCCGAATTTCCGTCACCGTCGATATCCGATGCATGTACCCGGCTGGCGCCACCTTCCCCTTCAACCGGTCGAGACCAGACCGTCGCGCCGGTCGACGCAACCAGGCACCCAACCTTCCCGCCGTTTGCCAGAAGCAATCTGCCGTCCCCTGAGACGGATATATCCCGGATGTCGGCGGGGAACTCCCGGCGCCACCGTTGCGTCAGACCGCGTGAAACGAGCGGTGTGTCTGTCGGTGGGCTCACCGCCGACGCTTCTCGCGCGGACCGGATCCCTGCAGCGAGATCCGGACGATCCAGCACCTGTTCAAGGCTGTCAACCTCCCGTCCAGCCAGCCGTTCGATGCCCTGTACAACCACTCTATTGTCCCGGGCCAGGCACGCAAACATGCTTCCCGAAAGCTCGAGATCATCCAGTTCCAGGGTACCCGCGCCCAACAACGTGACTTCGTCCCCGTCCGTCACCTTAACCGCTTCGGGACCGAGCCGCTCCAGACGAATGTCCGGGTCCGGGGTGAGCAGATTCATAAAGGTAAACGAGGTTCCGGCATCGAGTGGACACCCCATTCGTTGATGCAGCACGGAAAGTTTACCGTCTGCAAACGGGTAGGTCCCCCAGCGGCTTTTGACGTGCGGGTCCGGGACGATCTCCTGTGCGGAACCGTCCACGTTGCGAATATGGAACCCTTCTCCTTTCTGCCGGATGCGAACCCCGTCCTCTCCCAGTTCCGTATCCCCTACCATCCGCCACAGACATTGCAGGTTATAGTGGCCGGCTTCATAACAGCGGAGCCGGTCCATGATCACCATATATCGACCCTTGCGCCAGAAAATATCCCGTTGCCAATCCACGCCGTTGTAACCCGCTGCTTCGGTGCGGACCATCGCAAGTTCCGAACCGCCGTTGCTTGTATTCAGGGACGCCAGCGGTGGAATGACCACGCCGGCTCCAGGCGATTCAAGGACACCGACGCCTTCGCGCATGACCACGACGGAATTGTGAAACCTGGGCGCCGCCCGGATGTAATCCCCGTCGGCCAGCCAGGCCCTGTTGTTCCACGTCAGCCGTACAATCGCATTGGTATCTTCGTGTCCGTGGCAGGTCGTGCCGAGTCCTTCCAGCAACAGGTATTCGCCCCCGGGCAGGAAATTCCGCCGGAGTGACAATTTATCGAAATATCGTTTTCCGGGATCCGGATGATGCGCCCGGGGGACGTGTCGACGGACCCAGTCCAGCACGGCCTGGGGCATATCCATCACGCAGATCCCAAGCAGTTCGCGGGGTGCTTCCGGCTCGACCCCCCCAACGGCGAAGCCGTCGTCGACGTAGCCTATTGCCGAATAGAGACCGTGCAGCACCCGGTCCAGCGGAGGGCGTTTTCCCTGGCCCAGCCAGTTCAACGTCCAGAGGTGTTCGGGGTTCGGATCATGCCATGTCGAAACCATTAACGGCCAGAGGCGCGCTTCCCATCCGTCTGTGGAAAAGCGGGCGTATCCGGAGGTATCGCCGTAACCGCACTCGCTGCGCATATTGTCGGTTGTCAGTACCGCCAATTTACACAGATCCGACACGTGGCCACCGGCAATATAACGGTCGTCGCCGCGATACAGGAAATAAGAGAGGGTTTCCTGGGGTACATGCCAGGTATATCCCACTCCCCCATCGTCATCGGGCTTATAGCAATCCATCTGACCTTCGAATATCCGCCTTGCGATTACGTTTGCCCGCTGAAATTCCGCGATACCGTGCCGCCTGATCATATAATCGCCGCCCACGGCCAGGTTCAATCCAATGTAAGTCGTGTGATTCTGTCGAATTTCACCCGGCGGATTCACTTCCTCCGAGACGTAGGAGAGTGTCATGAGATGTCTCAACAACTCGCCAAACATAGTGACCGCCCCCAGGCGGTCTTCCGGTATAAACAGTGGGCTGTCTTCCACCAGATCCCATAGATGGATGTAGCTGTGCAGGTTGAAAAAACAGTGGTAGGCCTCCGGGTGCGCACGGCACTCCGCGCGCCACGGTTCTATCGATCCCTTCAGGATATCCACCGCCGCTCGCGCCCAGACCGGATGATCTGTCAGGTAATAGTGCCAGAGATAGGAAAGCACCCGGCCGCCCCGAAAGGGCGAAGCCGACCACCCCGTCCCCCAGATTGCCAGATCGTCCCGCACCATCCGGTCGGTCTCGGACGCATCCGGCCGCCCCGGTAATTCGTGGTCGAAGGACGCGGCGTGAACCCGATCCAGGCTGCCGCTACTGGTGGCGACGATGTCCCTGAAGACGGCGAGGGCCGCCTCCAGCCCCTCCTCCGTGCTGGCACCTACGACAATGCAATTCCGGTCGAACCCGAACGGATCCGAAATCGATTTGACAAAATAACCGTTCGTTCCCGGGAAAAAGGTATCCACAAAACAACACCGGGCGGTATATAGGCGTTGAATCGCCCGGTTGTTTGCCAGATTTCCGCAGGCAATCACCTGTTTTTCTCGGAAGAAAGCCTGCTGAAAATCCCTCTCCGGGATCGTTTCAGGCAATTGTCCCACCTGCCCGAACGCTTCCCGGACGCGGGCGACGGATGGACGCCGCAGCATATCGTCCGGTACCACCAGCAGGATATCCTCGGCCAGGTTGGTCGGGCGAAATCCGCGAGAACGAGTTAACCGCAGTTCCGGATCGGTCATCCGATACCGCCCATCTGCTTGAGTTCCTCCTCCGCGCTACGAACGACGGGACTGTTGGAATACCTGTCCAGGATGCGCTGCAACAGCGTCCTGGCCTGATCGGTATCTCCCGAAGCCCTAAAACAACGGGCCGCCTCTTTGAGCGCATTGGGGGCGAAGGGCGAGTCTTCGAACTCATCGGCGAACGCCTTGTATCTGGCAGCCGCGCCGGCAGGATCGCCCTGTTCTTCCATCGCCGCGGCCACGCCGGACCAGGCGCTGTACCCGGTGGGGCCCGTCGCCTCGAACTCCTTGAGATATTTTTCAAATGCAGCCTGTGCCTCGGCGTGGCGCCCCATTTCGAAATAGAGTCCACCAGCCAGTTGAAGCGCCCGCCCCGCAGCTGTTTCACCGCTATAGGCGTCCGCAATGCGTTCCGCTTCCAAAATGGCATCGTCAATTTGCCCCTGGAGCAATAAGACCCGGACCCGCCCCTCCGCTTCCACGGCCTCCCTGGCCTGGGCGTCCATCTGTTGCTTGACGAAGACACCCAGCAGGATAAGAACGACCACGCCGCCGCCCACGGCAAGCACCCGGACGTAGTTTTCCTCCACATAGGCCCAGGCAGCCAGTATCCTGTTCGCAAACTCGTCCTGCTTGAGTTCCCGCCTGCTCAATCGTCCCCGTGAGCCCTGCATATCGCTTTCCTCCGTCCAAAAACAGCGTCAGATTACAAGATATCGATTTCCGGTCGGTCCCGAATGTCTCTAAATATATGCATTTTCACAGGACTGACCAAATGAAAGACGAGATCCGCAGGGTTGTTTTGCAGGACGTTCATGCCCGGCCCCCGGGTGTTACCGCATGACGTGATGAGCGGGATCGGCGGCAACAGCGGTTTCCCGCAGACGCCCAACCCCGAAACGAGCGACGGATTTACCGCCGGGGCCCCCGGGTTTCGACGATAATCGGTCGTAAAAAAGGGATCCGGGGGGTCTTGACGAAATGTGAAAGTTTGCCCATATTCCGGACCAGGAGCAAGACGCACATCGTTGGGTATTCTCGCGCCCCCAAACGACTGATTTCGCCAGCCGGAAGATCATTGGATATGACGTTACTTGAAATCGCATTTACGGATTTTGTGGATATAGTGGTCGTGGGCGTCCTGTTGTGGGGCCTGTTGGCCTGGACTCGGAGGATGCACGCCCGAATGGCGCTTATCGGGCTGGCTTTTCTCGGCGCTTTCTATCTGCTGGCGCGGCAATTCGAACTGCAACTGACTGCGTGGATTTTCCAAGGTTTTTTCGCCGTCCTCGTCGTACTGCTCGTCGTGGTGTTTCAAGACGACCTGCGTCGGCTCTTCGAGCGGATCGCCGCACTGGGTCTGGGCCAGAGGGTATCCAGGCCCCGCGGTGGCAGTCTGGCGGTCCTGGTTCGAGCGATGCATCAGCTGGTGGCGAGGCGACGCGGCGCCCTGGTGGTTTTGCCCGGACGTGAGCCCCTGGAGCGGTATTTACAAGGCGGGATCGCCTTGCAAGCGACCATTAGCGAGGAACTCATCGACAGCATTTTCGGCACGACATCGGCGGGCCACGACGGTGCGCTGGTGATGCGCGAAGACAGGCTGGAGCGCTTTGCCGTATATCTGCCGCTTTCGGAAAACCGGGGCGAACTCGGGCCGGGAGGCACGCGCCACGCCGCGGCACTGGGGCTGGCCGAGCGCAGCGACGCCCTTTGCATTGTGGTTTCCGAGGAGCGCGGCACCATCGCCGTCGCGCGGCAGGGTCGACTGGAGACTATAGACGATCCTGACGAATTGCTGGCCAGGTTACAGGAGCACGTTCAGCACGCGGTGGTCGGTGCGGGCCGGATCCAGCGCGGCCGGCTGGCCCGGCATCTCGGCGAAGGGCTGCTCTCCTTCGCGCTGGCCTTCGGTGCATGGATGTTGCTGGTACCCGGCGCGGCGGTGCAGGAAACGACGTACGAGGTGGGTGTCAGTGTGGAGAACTTACCACAGGGATACTCGCTGGAGGGCGTCAAACCCCCCGCGGTGAGCGTAACCGTAAAGGGAACACGACGCGCCCTGCTACTGGCGTCTGTGGTGGACTTCAGCCTCGTTATCGATGCCGCCTACGTCAGGTACGGACGCAGAACCTTCGAGTTTGACACCGAGTCGATAACACACGGGACGGATCTGACGGTCGTAAAGGTAGAACCCCGCAAGGTCCGGTTGGATGTACGCAAAGAATAGAATGGAACGCAAAGATCCCGAATCAAAATGCGGTTATCAGTCGTTCCCTTAAAGACGATCGATCTAATACGACGATATAGGTACGACGGCAAGAGTCGGAATGGACAATTGGAATCGTACTCCCTACGCCGGTTTTCTCGGGTGGCATTCGGAACGAGAGTCAACTCCGTTTAGCACGTTGCATTGGTCAATGGTCTGAAACCGTCGAGCAAGACCTCTTTGGAAACGCCCGGACGATGCAGACTTTGAAGCAGTACATATCGCGCGATGTTGGAGAACGTGTTTGTTGCGGTCAGGTCAAATGATTTGACCTGAGGCCATGTGGGTCTTATGTTACCATCTATTGGCAAAACCACTGTTCAGGCCACGTCTGTTTAGGAGGCTTGTAATGTTGAAAGAATTTCGCGTCGATAATTTTAAGTCTTTGATTAATATTGTATTTGAGCCGCGTCAAATCAATCTAATTATAGGGAAAAACAACTCCGGAAAGACCAATCTCTGCCAGGCATTGCAGTTTGTTGCTGCTAGTTCTGTCTTGAAGCTAGACGATTGCGTGTCTTTGATCCAAAGTTGGCGATTTGGTTTGACGAATTTCGCGTTTAATAAACAAACCATAGATTTCTATCTGCGAGCAGATGTTCCCTTTATGCACGATGTTCACACATTTGAATATGAACTGACGATATCGCTACCGGGGTTCTCTATTAGTACGAATGCTTTTTCTGGAGAAGAATCTACAATTAGAGTTACCCGAGAGAAATTGATCGTTACCGGCGGAAAATTCGATCAAACTGCCCTGCTCCATCATTCCAATGGTCGGATTCGCCTTTTGCATGAGAAGGATTTCATTGATGGAACTGAGAACTATGTTGAGGCAAGCCCACCCGCAGATACAACGATGCTGCAGCGGCTCTATGATTCGGATTCGAATGCACGGGCTAATCACTTTAAACGTTATTTGAGCACTTGGTGCTCTTATGATCTATCCCCTATTGCAATGAGGTCGTCGGAACACAACCCAAATGAAGTCGTCCTCGCTCGCGATGGCAGCAATCTCGCCTCGTTACTCTACAGGCTAAAAACGTCCCGGGAGTGGGATTATCGCCAGCTTCTGAATGTAATAAAAGAAGTGGACCCAAGACTTGAACTAATCAACTTTGAGGTTTTTTCAAACCAAGTGAACATGATTTTCGAATATGCAGACCGGAGTGCATACCCAGCATGGAGTGCATCGAGTGGCACGTTGCGATTCTTGGCCCTAACCTATGTTTTGTTGATGCAGCCAATCGTTGATACCCGACCGTTGTTAATAATTGAAGAGCCGGAAAATGGAATTTATGTCGGTTTATTGAAATCCTTGTTCGAATTGATCGAACAGTCGCAAGGCCCTCAGGTCGTTTTTACCTCGCATGCACCGTATTTTATCGATCTATTCGATCAATATTTGGATGCGGTCTTTGTGCTTAATCGCGACGAACAGCACACTTCAATTTCGCAACCGAATATCGATAATCTGAAGGCGCGCCTTGAACAATTCCCGCTGGGAGAACAGCATTTTCGGGGGTTGTTGGGATGAAGATTGGATTTTATGTCCAGGGGGATATGGATGAAGCAGTCGTCCGGGGGCTGAAAGAACGCTGGTGTCCTGCTGCGGAGTTGGCACCGGGGCGATATCGAGGTGGGTCGAAGGAATCTCACAGGCGAGAGATTGCCAAGAATCTCCAGGTCTTAAATAGCCATGAAGGATGTAACATACTGGTTGTGTTGACGGATGCCGATAACAATCCCTGGCGTGAGGTCAAAAATCGCGAGGGCGCTCGGATTCCCGAAAATCTCCGTCATCTGACCGTATTTGGCGTGGCTGACCAAAATATAGAATGGTGGCTGGCAATTGACCGGGGCTCGCTTGCCCGCGAACTGGAATGTAAGGAGGAAGAGATACCGAGGGACAACCCTTCTGATTTTGTAAAGCGGAGATTCGGGTTGACTGGACGTGACAAAGAACTGGGAAAAGCACGAGTCTGCAACTACGTTTCAACAACATCATTGAGATCTTGGATTGCTGGATCAGGTTCGTTTAAGGACTTTTACGAGCAGGCACGTCGCTGGGCCGCCCAAAACAGTTGTTCGATTCCAAACGAATGGGAATCTGAGTGATAAACACGGAAGGCCATCAAGAGTCATTAATTCAGAACACAACGTAAACTAGCGGATATGTCATTGAGGAAGAAAACGTACCGACAGACTATCCAATTTAAAATGAAATAGATATCTTCAGTAGACCTCAATTAGCGTGACTTGCGCACGTAAGTCACTTTTCAACATCAGGAAGAAACCAATCGCTCCCTGGCTTCCATCTTCCGGAGGCCCATAAAAAGCAGCAAACCCGACAGCAATATTACACCCAGGCGATTCAGCAGCATCTGGTCGCCCCAAAGGGTGCCTTCCATTCCCACCGGGGGATCAAACGTACTCAGAAAAAGCGCGAAGGGTGAATCTGGCATGGATTCCGAGATGAACACAGTCAGGCCCATCACTCCCGTAGCGAGCATCGCGGCCGCATTGCCGCTTCGACAGAGAACAGAAAAATAAAAAGTGAGCCCCGCGGCAAGGCACGCAGGCAGAAAAGCATTCAGCCCGCCCCAAAAGATAGGCAACTCCGCGAAAACAAAATAGGCAACCACCGTCATACCCATCAGGGTGGCCGCCAACACGAAATAGACTCCGAGCATACGAATCGCCCAGATCTTATAGTGGGACGACGTGGTACTGAACAGCGTTTCCAGTGTATTTCTATCTCGTTCGCCCGCAACCAGATCCATCGTCAGATAAATGGCCAGGGCGATGCCGGGAATTTCAACCAGAACATTGAGCGCCCGCGATACGCCGAATCCTTCGCTGGGCCGCCAGACCGCAAATGCATACATGGCAGCGTAATAAACGAGAACACCAATAGCCATGAACATCAATTTCCTGTGAAATATGATTCTGCAGCTAAGCCGATAGAGCCGCCACCAGGTCAGCAGCAATTCATGCCAGTTCAGCACGGCTGTTCCTTTCCCCTGCCAAGAAGGTAAAGATAAGCGTCTTCAAGCGTTGGATCCGCGCTCTGCGCGCCGACGCCAACCGGTGGGCGATCGGACAAGAATCGCATTCGGACCCCGGCTGACGTTCGCTGATGCGTTACGAGCTTCAGTTTTTCTTCGAGTTCGGAAAAGCGCCGGTCCGGCACAACCGCATCCCACACCCGTCCCTCTGCCAGGTTTCTCATCTCCTGTGGCGTTCCGGTATACAGTAGGCGCCCCTGATCCAGTACCGCCAGTCGATTGCAGCTTCCTGAGATGTCTTCCACGATGTGCGTGGAAAAAATGACGATCCGATCCTGGCTCAAACGGGCGAGCAGGTTGCGAAACCGGATGCGCTCCAGCGGGTCGAGCCCCGCAGTGGGCTCGTCCACGACCACGATCAGCGGAGTGTGCAACAGGGTCTGCGCGATGCCCAGGCGCTGCTTCATGCCACCGGAGAAGGATCCGATCGGATCTTCCTTCCGCTCGATCAGATTGACCTGTTCCAGAGACTCGATCACCCGCGTCTCCCGGGTTTTTCGGTCCTTAAAGCCTTCCAGCAGCGCCCGGTATTCCAGGAATTCGTATGCGGAAAGATGTCCATAGTTACCGAAGTGCTGCGGAAGATACCCGATCAGCCCATGAATCGAACCCCTTCTCAGGATGTTTCGACCATCGATCAGAATTGACCCGCAGCTGGGCTCGAGAACCCGGCAGAGAATACGCATCAACGTGGTCTTACCGGCGCCATTCGGGCCCAAGAGACCGAACATCCCCCTGCCAATCTCCAGGTTGACGCCCGCCAGCGCCCGAAATGCCGGCCGGGGAACCCCTATAAGAGGTAAGGCCGATGCCATCCGATAGACCCATCGGCGTGCCCATCCAACCCGTCCGGACATTTCGTCGGGGTTTACCTTGCCCGTCCGCACCCTGTTCGCGAGCCGCCGCGCCAGACGATAGACAACCCACAACCCGAACGATGCAATCGTGACGGAAAGCAGGTTCAGCCGCCAGTGCACATAGGCCAGAAATCCCAGTGGCAGAACCACTTTACGAAGAAAGTCGCCGATGCGAGTGACCGGTGCCGACGTTTGCCCGCGCCAGAGGGCGCCGAAACATTGACCCACATGGGCCAGCATAAAGGCCAGCGCCACCCCGTGCAGATAGATCCAGATTTCATCCTCGAAATAGGCCGCAAAAAACAGCAACAGGGCGAGTAACGGCAGCTTCCAGAAAAGAGTATCCCGGACCGCCTTGCGGTCCTGCGGATCCAACCCCGTTTCCATCAACCGCCCTCTCCGACGTTCGCTTCGCGCCCACTCGCGTGCAAATCGCCCGGGCGCGCCGTAGGTCTTCGTCAGATTCCGCAACTGAATGGAATACACGGCGTCCGCCACGCGACGGGCGGACACTCGAGCGCGATGGACCTTCAGTACGATCCACACCGCTGACAAGAACACAACCCAGATAGGCAATATCGACAGGGCCGCCCAGAAGACGCTGTCATACCGGGTATATACGCCATAGCCGGCCGCCGCTGTAGCCAGCAGTGAGAGAGTGACGCCGATAAACCCCATATCGGCCAGCCAGGCTCCGATCTGGTCCAGCCCCATGTAAACGACCGGAATCAGGATCAGTGTGGACACCATGGAAACCGACAACCCGCCCAGAACGGTGATTGCAAACGGCGGCCAGATTTCAAAGTCGCCTCCGAATACCAGAGCGAGCGGTAGGACGCCCAGAAGCGTTGTGGCCGTCGTCATCAATATCGGTCGTACCCGGGACCGTGCCGCCGCCAATACCGCGCGTTCCCGGCGATAACCGAATCGGGACCTGAGCACGCCGACTGCATCGATCAGGATAATCCCGTTATTCACGGCAATGCCCAGCAGGACAACAAAGCCCAGCAGCGCCATGGGCCCCTCCTGCTGGCTCAGACCCGTACCCGACATCATCAGCGCCCAACAGGAACCAATGGCCGCGGGTGGTAGCGTACACAGAATGATGACCGGAGACGCGAAAGATTCAAACAGCGAGGCCAGAATCATGTAGATGAGCACCGCGGCAACTCCCATCATCCAATAGTAAATCGTCTCCTCCTGTGCCTCTGTTATTTCGATCGAATAGCCCTCCGGCAGCACCATATCCTGAAGAGTCGTCCGTACGACACGTCTCGCGGTCTCCAACCGCGGTTGTGAATCGAGAATTTCCGAAGGAAACCGGTACGAAACCACGATCCGACGGGCCTGGTCGGTCCTCAACAGGTTGCTCCTGCCTTCATCCGTTCGAACACGCGCGACTTCGTCCAGAGACACGTACTGCCCGACCTGGTTGAGAATGCGGGAGCGCTTGAATTCAGCCAGCCCGTACCGGTCCCGGTCCTCCTCTTCAATTGTACGCACTTCAATGGGTATCTCGGTTGCGTCGGGCAGGAGAAACGGTACGGTGGTACGGAAACCGTCCCAACGGGTATCACCCATTGCGGCCAACACCTCCCGTGTCCCAAGCTGCCTGTCGAACAGAGCCGCCGCATCGGGTATCACCTGAACCTCGGGCGAACTCCGTTCGGCGTCCGCGCGGACGCTGTTGGCGTCGACCTCCTCCAGTTCCTCGAGGCGGTACACCACGTCGTTGGCAATCATTGTCAGTAAAGTGAAGTCGTATCCTCGAACCACGGCCTGCTCGTTCGGGGTGGCCCCGGTCAGATCGAATCCACCCGAACTGCGTCTCCGACGCTGTCCTATTCCCTGCCCACGACCGCCCCTCCCCGCCCGTGGCCTGGGCTCGTACCCTACCACGCCGCCCTGTACGTTCTGCAGTTTTTCGTCGAGTTGTTCTTTGATTTCATCCAGTGAGATGTCGCCGGGCCGGTCAGACCGATCTTCCAGCAAGACAGTAACGCTGGATTCCGCCTCCCGAACCGACGTTGTGAATCGATCCAGCCCGGGAACGTCACGCACAGATTCTTCCACCTGTTTCGCGACTTCATCGGTAGCATCCAGCGTGGCCCCTTCCGGCAGGTTCACATAGACCGTAAATCGCGTTTCCTCTCTCCGTACCTGCTGCTGAAGCAGGTAATAGAAGGCCACGACGAGTGTCAGTGTAAGGGCACCTCCTACGGACAGGGCCACCAACGCGCGGTGCCGCAGGGCGGCTTTCAACAACAGCGTATACCGTTCCAGCAAGCCACGGACATCGGGTGGTCGCCGGACCTCGCGGCTCAGTGCCCGCACCGCCAGGGCCGGTACGAGTGTCAGCGCCACCAGCAGGGAGGCCATAAGAGGAAACGCCATGGACAACGCCAGTTCACGGAGCAGGTCCCGCGCGTCGCTCTCGATAAACAAAACAGGCAAAAAAGCGGTTACCGTGGTTGCGGTTGCCGCGACCACCGCGCGCCCGACCTCAGCCGCCCCGTCACGCGCTGCATGGACAGGGGATTTTCCACGCTCGTAATGCTTGAAGATATTCTCCATCACGACAATGCCGTTGTCGGCAAGCATTCCCATCGCGAGGGCAAGGCCGCAAAGGGACAGGACGTTTACGGATAGCCCGCCCAGGTACATCAGATTAAAGGTCATCAGAAGAGAAACCGGAATGGCCAGCAGGAGGACCGAGACAAAACGAAAGTTTCGAAGAAACAGAAAAAGCACGATCAGTCCGAGGACAGCGCCTACAATGGCCGCCTGTTTCAGAGTGGATAGCGCCCCGGACATCAGATCCGCCTGAGACGAACTCACGCCCAATTCCACGCCCTCGCCTTTGAAATCCCGATTCAGCCGGCCAATGGCCGCTTCGACGGCCGCGGCCACCTCGATCAGATTCGCTTCGTCGTCTTTCTGGATTCGGACCCCCACCGAAGGTTTGCCGTTGACTCTGTGACGATCGGCCTGTTCCTGCAGTCCGTATCCCACCCGGGATACGTCGCCCAGTCTGAGGGTGCCGTCCGTGTTCAACACCAGATTACGGATCTGGCGCAGATCCGTAAACTGTCCCTGAATGCTCACCGAATAGGCCCTGTTCCCGTCATATACGCGACCCAGGTATTCCCGTCGCCGGTTGTAGTTGTTCAGGCGTTCCCGTACCTGTCCGGTCGAAAGTCCATGCGCCTCGAGCAGGAACGGATCCAGGACAATTTCCACGGCACTGCGCCGCCCACCCATAACGGACACATTCACGACACCGTCTATAGACTCCAGTTCAGGACGGATCTTTTCCTCGGTGAACTCCCGGAGCTGGTTCAGATCCCAATCGGCAAGTACGTGAAGCTCCATGATGATGCTGCTCAGATCTGTCGAATCAAACCTCCGTACATCAGTTTGCGATCGTTCGGGCAGTGTCGGCTGTAATCTGTTCAGGTTGCTCTGGAGCTGAAGCAGGGCGAATTTCATATCCACGTCCGGGGCATAGGATATCCTTACGCCACCCATATTTGCCATCGCAAACGACTCCATCTCCTGGACCCCGTCAAGCTTGCCAATCTCCCCTTCGGCCGGAATCACCAGATCCCTTTCAACCTGTTCCGGAGTCGCTCCGGGCAGCGTGAGCGTGACGAAGACTTCCGGAAAAATCAGCTCCGGAAAGAGCTGTACCGGAAGCCGGGTCCAAGACACGACACCCAATATGGCCAATGCGGAGAAAAACATGGACGTCGTTACCGGCCTCCGGACGGCAAGATCGGGGAGAATCACGGCGCCCTCCTGATTCTGACCCGTTCGATCAATTCGTAAACGACCGGAATCACCACAAGCGTCATCAGCGTGGACGTCACCAACCCGCCGATAACCGCCACCGCCATCGGCGCCCTGAGCCGGGCTCCCTCCCCAACCCCCACCGCCATGGGCAACAGCGCCAGAATGGTTGTGGCGCTGGTCATCAGGATCGGACGCAGCCGATCCTGTGCCCCCTGGAGAACGGCCGTCCTCAAGTCGCCCGTATCGCGCCGGAGCTGGTTGATCCGGTCCACCAGAATAATGGCGTCGTTCACGGCGATACCTCCCAGCATAATCGCTCCGATGAACGCCATCACGCCAAACGCCTCTCCAAGACTCCAAAATGCGAACACGACCCCGATGCCTGCCAGCGGCACCGTCAGCATCACGGTAAACGGATGGAGTAAAGACTCGAAAAGCGAAGCCATTACCATATAGACGAGCACAACCGACAGTAACAGGGCGAATTGCAGACCGGCAAACGACTCGGCCCGTTCCCGTTCCTCGCCAGTAACCGTCAACCGGTACCCGTGCGGAATGGCCATCTGTTCCACCGCCTGTCTGATCTGCGTCGCCGCCTGGCTCAATACCACCCCTTCGGTCAGGTAAGCCGATACCCTGCCCACCCGACGCTGCCCGTCGCGCAATATCTCCCGTGGCCCATGGACCACCCGCAGGTCGGCGAGATCTCCCAGAGTGAGCATTGCACCGTCGGGGCCGTCAATTCTCGCGTGTTTCAACGCACGAAGATCCAAATCTTCGAAACCCACCCGGATGGTTCGCGCCCGCTGGTCCTTGGAGAGTTCCCCGACTATCTCGCCTCCCAGCCTCCGCCCGAGTTCGCGCACCAGATTCTCCGCGGTCAGGCCAAACGCCGCTGTGACGTCCGGCCGCAACACCACGTCCACTTCGGGCTGACCATCCTGAAAGCTCGTTCGCACGTTATATACCGTGCGCAACCCCGCCATGCGCCGTTTCAGATCTGCCGTCAATTCCCGAAGTAACGCCAGGTTCTCGCCGCTCACCTCGACTTGAACCGGAGCGGCATCTCCTCGGATAAGTCCTTCTAATGCAGCCTTTTGAAGTCGATAGTTGACCTTGATATTCGGCACTTCCCGAATGGCCGTATCCAGCGCGGTGGTCAGTTCGGAGACACTACGGCGGTCCGTTCGCTGCGCCAGCACCACCGTCAACTCGGCCCTGTTTGGGCCGGAGGGTTCGCCCACGGCCGTCAGCCGGTTCGAATCGGTTCCCGCGCGGAGGTAGATGTGCAGGGCTTCCTCTCCGGCGACCGCCTGTGTGATTGCGGCAACGCGTCTCGCCACCCTGTCCGTGGACTCGAGCCTTGTGCCCTCCGGCAGCGCGAGGGCCACGTGAAGTACACCCTCGTCTTCCCTGGGAATAAAAGACGTATGGATGGACCGGGCCATGTACACAGCGGCCAGAAGAAAGGCGACAAGCACTGCCATCGTGCGGCCCTTACGGTTGAGTGATGCTGCCAGAAATCGTCCGAATATGGCTGATCCAGCGGCTCTGGGGGCTCGGCGAGGAAACCGCCTGAAGAGACGGGCGGTCAACATCGGGACCAGCGTCATGGCCACCACCAGAGACGAAATCAGCGAAAACGCGACCGTCCACGCCTGCTCCTTGAAGAGTTCGCCGGCCAACCCGTGAAGATAGACGATGGGCAGAAACACGGACACCGTGGTAAGTGTGGAAGCCAGAATGGCCACACCGACCTCGCCCGCACCTCGGATGGAGGCTTCGGCGGCTGTTTCTCCCCGTTCGATATGCCGGTAGATGTTTTCAATCACCACAATGGCATTGTCAACCAGCATGCCAGCGCCTAGCGCCAACCCGCCCAGGGTCATCACATTCAACGTCAAACCCTGGAAGTACATCAGCGTGAAGGTGGCCAGTACGGAAATTGGAATGGCCAGGCCGATGACCAGTGTGGCCGTCCACTGCCGGAGCGCAGCCAGCAGCACGCCAAGGGCCAGCAACGCGCCGAGCACGGCCGCTTCTTCCACTTCGTTTACCGCTCGCTCGACAAAGCGTGCCTGATTCTCCACCACGGTAAACCGGACGCCCGCCAGATCTGCCTCCAGGCCTTCCAATTCTCGAAGAACCCCGTTGACCACCGCCGACGTATTCGCGCCCGCTTCCTTGTATACGGAAAGGCCCACGCACTCCATACCATCGAGGCGCACAATGGTTTCCCGCTCCATGTAACGTAACGCCACAGTGCCCACATCGGCCACGGTGACGGGTACGCGCTGGGTGGGGGCGTCTTCCTGGCCGTTGGTGGCGCCGCCCCTGCGCTCGCCCACCACCAGGTTGTTCACGTCCTGCAAATCGGTCAGACGTCCCAGACCCTTGACCAGATAGGTACGTTGCCCATCCTTCAACGTTCCCCCGGAGACATCCGCATTCGCCTCACGAATCCTCGAGACGACCGTTTCGGAACCAACGCCAAAGGCCTCCAGGAGATAGGAATCCAGCGTGACACGAATCTCTTTCTCGGCCCCCCCTTCGATTTCGACTGAAGCCACCCCCGGAAACCCTTCCAGTTTCGGCCTGATCACCGTTTCCACGCTACCCAGCAGTTCGTCCGGATCCTGCCAATCCGCTCCGTAGACGGCCAGACGCATCACCGGCAGCGCATGGGGGTCTTCCTGTGTAACGTCCAGACTCGTGATATCGGGATCCGCTGCGTACCGCCCCACTTTCTTTTGTACATCGAGCAGGGCGAAATCCATATCCGCATCCCATTCAAATTCCGCGATCACCACGGCTTGTCCGGAGCGAGACACGGAATGTACACGTTTGACGTGGCGGACCGTACCGATATCCCCTTCGAGCCTTCGCGCGTAACGCTCTTCCATCTCCATGGGCGTCTTTCCCGGAAAACGCAAATCGACGGTTATCACGGGAGAACGCAGGTCGGGCAACAGATCCACGTCCAGCCGCGCCAGCGAGATCCAACCCAGGAGCGCTACCGCCAGCGTGGCCATCGCAACCGTCACGGGATACTTTGTCGAAAATTCGGGCAATGACATCGATTCAACTCTTTGAAAAGGATGTGGCCAGGTGTCTTATCGCTGGTTGCTCGTGCGAATGCGCTTCCCGACCCGCAGGCCTAAAAAGGACCCTCCGGAAGGGGCATACGCGGTCCGTGCGTCCCAGAGGGCTTCAATTCAGAACTCACACTGTGTTTTGCGTTGATATATCGGCGCAGATGGGATTTTTCAAGCCGGTACCATTCCTCGGACCGCGGACGACCGGCGCTCGTGTTCATTACCGCCCTGGCACTCCCGCACCGGTTACCCGGACGCGCGTTCGGGGCCGCAGGGTCTCGTAGTTGCTGGTAATCAGGCGCTCTCCAGGTTCAAGACCTTCCAGGATTTCGACCAACTCCGGCCCCTCCAACCCCGGTTCCACGTTGCGCATCTGCGCCCTCCCCTCCTCTTCAACGAACACGACCTTGCGATTCTGACGGGTCAGGACATAGCGACGCGGAATGACCACGGCGTTTTCGTGTGACTCCGTCACAATCTCCGCCGTCACGAACATGCCCGGTCGCAACATCAGGTTCGAGTTTTCCACGGCCCCCACCACCCGGAACGTACGGGTCGTCGGATCGATGGCCGGGTCCACCACCTTGATGGTGCCAAAGAACAGTCGGTTGGGCAACGCATAGTTCTCCACTCGCACAACCTGGCCCGGCATCACCGAAGAAATATAGGCATTCGGTATTTTGAGATCGACGAGTACCTGGCTGTAATCCATCACCGTCGCGATGGTCGTACGGGCGTCGACCAGTGTACCTTCGGTAATATCGGCCAGGCCCGTCAAAAACCCGGCGATAGGTGTCCGAATCGTTGTCTTGGCGATCTGAACGATGGCGTCTTCATAGTTTGATTCGGCTTCGGCAAGGGCGTGGCGTGCTTCTTCCAGATCTCTCCGTGTGCTCAGCTTGCGCTCAACAAGTACCTCCTGTTCGCGCAGCGTTCGCTTCGCAGTGGCCCGCGCAAGCTCCCGGGATTCCAGCCGGGCGTTCACAACAAGCTCCTTGTTCACCAGGCTGGCAATCACCTGGTTTCGGGAAACCCGCAAGCCTTCGGTTGGCCTTCCCCAACCGTCCCGGCCGACAAATCGAATAATGCCCTCGACCTCAGTTTGAATTCGAGCCTCTTTTATGGAGCGGAGCGTGCCCGTGGCGGCCACCGTCGCCTCCATTGTATCCAGCCTCACAGCCTGAACCGTTACCGGAACTGTCAGATCCACGGACCGCTGCTCGGTTTGCCCGCCGCAACCGGACAGCACGGAAACAGCGCTGAATAGCACCCAGAATTCAGAAAATCGTCGATTCAAAACAAACCTCACCAAAAAGTTATATGCCCTTGATACGCAGTTAATTACCATTGTCCTCCGCGCCTTTGTTCCCGCCCGCTCCGGTCACCCCTGCGGCGGCGGCCGAAGTTCCAAGTGGGGAGTTCCTCTTCATATACCTCCTCGGGATGGTCCGGATCGACGTACCTCCAGCGCACCGCGTCGGCGTACAGGCGCCCATTGGCACGGTCCGACAATTCGACGCGTGCCAGTTCCCCCTGCTCGAACCGATAACGACCCAGGACGTTCCAGCCCGCCTTCAGTTCGCGTGCTTCGACTGCCAGTGTATCCACCGCCTCACCGTGAAAGACGGCCAGATTGAACTCGGATGCCATGCGCAGACGCCTTGAAAACCTGTAAGGAACGAAAAAATAGTAGACATCGTAATCCCCGCTGTGCGGCAACCTTGCGGTCCAAACGGCGGGTTGCGCGCCGTCGCCGGGTTTCTTCCATCGGAAGTTGTTCTCATACCGGCCGAAGGCAAACGGCATCTGGCGCTCCTGCCAGTTGTCGCCCTTCAAATGCGGCCTCAAATAACGCCGCACTCTGCGGACCGGCATCTCGAATCCTTCATCATCGTTGTCCACGATGATCTCCGTCAATCCGGTCTCGTCCGGGGCAACCTCCCTCACGTAGGTCGTGGCAGACCCGTCCATCGGCTGTTCGGGAATTCGCAACGGCGCCATCAGGACGCGTCGGTTGCGTGCAAAGAATGGCTCGACACTCAACCTTAAGGGCCGTTCCCATAGGATCAACCCCACCTCCACTTCCTGCCCGCCCTCTATCTCGACTCCCTTTACGGCCTCGTCCTCGTTGCCCATCGCTCGAATCTGGACAAACCCGCGCCCGGGTTCACCGTTTCGGATCCGCACAATGACCTGATACGTCAGCATACCCCACCCATCGTCCACCTTATATGCTTTTGCCCGTGTCAGTGTGTATCCCGGCACCTGCGTACCGTGCAGCCAGTCGCGGACCAGGCGATTCAGGATGGGCCTGTTCACCTGGCGTGAGGAATCCCCGATCGCCGCCTGTTCAAACGAAGCGAAGTCAACCCCGACGTGTCGATTCGCCTCATCGAACCCGCTCACCACATCCCGGAATGACTCGTCCCCCACCACCGCCTGCATCATGCCGAACATGGAGGCGCCCTTGGCGTCGACGACCGCGCGGTAGAGTTCCGCTTCGCCGCTCGGGTCCAGTTCCGCGAAGGAACGCTGCCGCATCCGTGTGGTTATCGTATCCCACGAGACGCCGCCCACGCCTCTTTCTCGCCGGAACCGCCCGCGAAACCGGCCCCGCCGCGAATAGAACGTCTGCTGTAAATTGGTTCCGAGATGCTTCTGCATATAGACTGGCATTCCGCGCTTGAGCAGGGAATAGTGTTCGCCTTCGAATCCCTTGTTGAACGACCAGAGTTGCGCAACAGGACTCCGATATATTCCACTCTGAGCCGATTCCCTCGCGAGAAACGTGTTCAGGACCGTGCTGACCAGCAGATCCCGCTTGACTCGCGACGGGTCGTCGTTTCGCCGTTGCCGCCGCTGCATCCACTTCAGCCGCTGGCGTAACTTCAACCGCATCAGGACATCCTCTTCCAGCATCAGCACGCCGGGCTGTACCAATCCACCCGCTTCCTCCCATCCGTCGTAATACCATTGTATCTGAAATGGCACCTCCACTACCGAAAGCCGTTGATAGGGGTAAGCCAGACTGGTCTCCTGCTCAACGCTATCCAGGATTTCGCCCAGGGTTTTAATGGCGTCATCTTTTGCGTCTTCGAAAAAGGTGACCTGCCTGGCGTGGGCCGGATGCACATAAATAGCACAGTCGATATCATGAATTCGAGCCCGAAAAACACGATAGACGCCGGCATTGAGCGAAAGAACGGGTACCGGGGTTTCCACTTTCCATGTATGGATCTCCCGTTTACGCAGTTGTTCTCTGTTAACCGGCACACCCTGGGTTGCAATTTCCAGCCCGGCGGGAAGAGAAATGTTGAGGTCTGCCGTTGCGAAGGAAAAGGGTCTGCCATCCTGATGGCCGTAATCCACGCCCGGCGTGGGATACCACCGGCTGCGAGGCGGCAGAAATACGGAATCGTGGTGAATCCAGGCGGTCAGATCACCTTTTGTTCCCGGCCCCGAACGCCTTTTTTGCAGACGCCTTGTGTCCGGATGACGCCTCAGGTCGAATCCGCTGCGATCAATCCACCCGTCGTATACAAAAACCAGTGTAGCCAGACTATCGGGTTGCAGTTGGCGCACGACCCGCACGGTTGAGAAATCGCGACGCCAGTTGACATTAACGCCCCCTTCCTGCTGTGTGCCCACAGACCGCAAACGCAATCCCGGGTTGAGACTGAAAACCAGGGTATCCAGGGGTATGGGATGAGGGTTCAAGACTTGCAGGACCGCCCTGCCAAGCAGCGGCGCCCGGTCGGTCGCCAGGTCCAGATCGAGGGTGTAATGCGTTACTGCAACCGTTGGCTGTTCGGCGTATCTTTCCTGAAATTCCAGGTGCGCCGACCTGTAGTCGAGGTCGGTCGCGTCCAGATTCTCCATATAAAGGAACAACCCCAGCGCGGCGACGAAACCGCCCGCGGTCAGACACCGGCCAAACCTGCGCCAGGACCTGGATTGCGGCAGGCGCGGATACCTGTCGATTGACAGACCGAAGAAAAACATGGCAACCATCATGTAGAAGAACCGGATTTCCACAACCCGCCGGATGTCGCCAAGCCCGAGCATATCCGAATAGAACACGGGGGCGAAAAATGCGCCGAAATCGTAAATGCCCCCGTATCGGCGTCCGAGAAACAAGAGTACAATCAGGACATACGCGATGGTCAGCACCGTCACTGCAGCCTGCCGACGTAACACGGCTCCAAGAAAGAACGTGAGGGCGGACATATAAATGAGCCCCGGCAGGTTCAGCAGCAGCAGGTACGCCAGGTAGGGTCGAATGTCAAACGGAGCACCCGTAATGCTGATTTTAGCCGCATGAACTCCGAGGCTGAGCACCAGCACAACCATGCTCAGCGTGAACAGCGCGCCCAGAACACCCAGGTATTTGCCCATCACCAGTTCGGCCGTAGACAGCGGCCGGGCCGCAACCACCTCATAGATTCCAGCCCGCTC
This sequence comes from Candidatus Latescibacterota bacterium, assembly GCA_965237675.1. GTDB lineage: Bacteria > Latescibacterota > UBA2968 > UBA2968 > JAAXHE01. The sequence goes on along the minus strand of OZ250150.1, from coordinate 3,935,771 downwards.
ATCCGCAGCGCGGAAATCTCCCACAACAAACGCGATCACGACGGTCTGCAGAAAACTGTAAACGAAAAAGGGCATATAGGCACCAATTCCGCTGACAGATTCGAATTCGACGCCCCTGGCTTCCGCGATTGCCAAGCCAACGCCGAGAACAGCGGGGATGAGTACCCCAATACCGCCCAGAATGCGAAACCTGGTCGTCCGCATCAGCATTTTGCGTTCATACCAGGCAACCGACAATATGGTAAAAGCCGTATCCATCCTCAATGCGACTCACGCCGCCCTTTCCATATTCTCCATACCCATAAAATAGACATACGCATCTTCAAGATTTGGCGGAACCGGTTCCGCATTGGCAGGAGGATCGCCGTCGCCCACAATCCGGAGATCCAACAGGTCTCCGTCCACGGCAACCGTCACGACCAGAAACCGTTTGGAGAGCGTTTCGAAACCGGCGTCGTCCGCCTGCACCCGCCAGGTCTTGCCCTTTGCGCGCGTTACTAGCGTCGCGGGAGAACCCCTGTAGACGACCCGCCCGGCATCCAGTACGGCCAGATCATCGCACGTACTCGAGACATCACCCACAATATGGGTGGAAATCAAGATTGTCCGATCTCGACTCAACCGGGCGAGAATCCTCCGAAAGCGTATGCGTTCTTCCGGGTCGAGCCCCACGGTAGGCTCATCCACAATCAGGATCTCAGGATTACCGACAATGGCCTGCGCAATGCCAAGCCGCCGCATCATTCCGCCGGAGAACGTGCCGGTTCGCCGGTTGCGCGCGCCGTAGAGCCCGACGCTCTCAAGTGCATCCCGCACCCGTTCCCTCTTTCCGCCCCGACGGCGCCCGTCCGCCAGCCGGTCCATATAGTCCAGAAATTCCCACGCTGTCAGTTGCGGATATGCCCCGAAGTGTTGCGGAAGATAACCCAGCCTGCGACGCACTTCGGAACGGTTGCGCTGCAGGTCCCACGCACCGATTCTTGCCTGACCTGCCGTTGGCTCCATTTGGGTTGAAAGAATCTTGATGAGCGTGGTTTTTCCCGCACCGTTCGGACCCAGGATCCCGAATGTCCCCCGTCCGATCTCCAGGTCCACACGATCCAGCGCGGGCACGGTCCCCTTCGGATAGATTTTCGTTAAACCCGTTGCGCTTATACGCATTTCCGGACCTTTATGGGGTTGTCGGAGGCACACACTTCATTATATTAGACCGGTTAGTGTCGATGTTCGTTCCAGTATGGACCGGGCGAAACCTGCGATGATCGGCAGGTTGTCGTCGTTCTCCTCAGAGCGCCCCGGAACCCGTCCGGGAGACCGGCTTCAGGAGTCTCCTTGCCGTCATCTCAACCTTGATATGACGGCCCTCCAATTCCGGCATTGCGGGGCACGGCAACACGTGCAACGTGTCCAACGGCGCCGCCTGAGGTACAGCTTTCGAAAACGCACCGGCAATCTCAAGCGAACTGATATAGGCAAACGTCAGGCAGACGTCGTCTGGTGTGAGCGAGGCATGCTCGAGGACAGCGGCCATTTGCGCGGCCAACTGCTCCGCCTCCTGGGCGGGGCCCGCACCCGGCGCCGCACGCAGTTCGCCCACCTGAATCAGTTCCCAGTCGCGGGCACGACTGCTGCGAATCCCCGTGGTGCCGTCGTCCAGTACCCCCGGAGGAAGTTCAATTTCGGAGTGCCCCACCTCAAACCGGTCATCCGACATGACGCCCATGACCTGAATTTCCGTGTAGAGCCTCGGCGGGTCGCCAAAGCGCCGGCTGTCCGACATCAGCACGACGGGCCCTGGGAGGCCGGCCCAGCGCCGGTTCACTTCGCACCGGATAATCTTCGCAATGTCGGTTGAGTGGGCGAATGGACGCAGGCGGACCACGTCGGACAGCGTTCCGCCGCCTTCCTCGAATACACCCTGAATGAGGTCGAATACGTGGGTAATCTGACGTTCCGGCTGCCCTTCGAATAGCGGATTGATTTCCTTGTCCCACGCCACAACACCCGACAGGTGTATCTGCCGACCTCCGCCGAACCTCGTCACCACGGCCGGCGAAAGCGCCATGAACTCGGTATCGTACATTGACTCCGGCCGCCACGCGGTCTGCTCGAACTCCACGCGATCTTTTGGCACGTAACCCACCGCCTGAATGCATGTCGAAAGCAAGGTCTTCGGATGCGCCCAGCCGAGCGTCGTGATCGCCGCGCGGTACCCCCGGGTGAACCGCGCCCGACGCACATCGCGCATGTGCGTGCCGTCGTACAGCTTGTTGTGCAACACCGTCCACTCGGCAAACGAATCGAATCCCCCTCCCATACCGGCAGCAACCTCCGTCATCGAGTCGCACAGCGCCTCGTTCTGGGATTCCGACCATTCGTCCCGCAAAGCCTCGCTGGTTGCTTCCGACCATGTCACGCCGTCCGTGCTGTGCGACGGCAACCGTGCACCCAGTTGATTGAGATCAATGCGTACAGCATCTCCCCAATCCGTATGCCGAACCCGCATTCGCCGCCTGACGTCGGGTTGTTGCATCGACATATTCTCCGTCTGTGTTCCTGAATCTGGTTTCCCGATATCCGTTCTGCGGCCGTGGAATGCATGGTCCCGGGTTTCAACAAAGGGTTCGGAGGCTCTGACATCCAGGGCCCGGATTACAGGTTCAGCGCTCGATGCATACCCTTGCGATCAGGGTGTTTAGAAGTTTGCGGTCGAAGTCAACTCCAGGGAAACGGGCTGTTCGATACCGGGTGCAGCCTACCCGCAGCATAGCGGGTAAAACGGAACGGCTCCAGGAGGTCGGAGCGTTTGCCCAGGAGTTCCTCCGCCACGAGCTTACCCACTCCGATCATCTTGTACCCGTGGTTGGAATCCGCAATCATGTAACAGTTCTTGTGAAATCGGTCGAACACCGGAAAACTGTCGGGTGTAAACGCGCCAATGCCACCGGATGGCTCTTTCTTAAAGAGCGGGGATTTTCCTTCAAACCGCTTCTGACAAAATGCCAGCGCGGAACACCACTGCAGCGCGAATCGGTCGCCAACGATGAAATCGAGAGACTCCGGGCCATAGGGGTCCACCGCGACCTCGTCCGTTGGTCTTTCCACCCTGTAGGGCATACCGCCTCCCTGCACACCCCCAAAGTGGAAGTCGGGCTTGTAATATATCCCCCACATCCGATCTGTTATCAGCGAACCGTCGACGTCCGAAAACAGCGGTTCGTCCGTATCCAGATGAATCACCGGGGGCGTCCTTCCGTCGTTTGTCTTGAGAAAATGAGGGTCCACACCCAGCGTACCTTCCTGCAGACACCAGTAGGTCCACATTGGAATATCGTGATGTACGGCGCCGTCCGAAGCCTTGATGCTCACTGATGCGGGTAGTTCCAACAGGTCCCATAGTAATTTCGCCCACGGTCCCACGGCGACCACGACCTCATCGACCCGGATCACGCCCTGATCCGTTTCCACGGCCGATATGGCCCCGCCATCGTACCGAAATCCGGCCACCCCAACGCCTTCCAGTATCTCCACGCCCTCGCTTCTGGCCTTCGACGCCAGGCCGATCATCGACGCACGATTGTTGGCGTATCCCCCTCTTTTTTCGTGCAGAACGGACGTGATTCCCTTCGCCTGCCAGTCGTGAAACAAACCCCGCATATACTTCATGCAGTCTGCTTCTCCTTCTATAAACTCCGATTCGTAACCGATCTCACACTGTTGTTGTGCGATGGTTGCAACACCTTCGTGCATCGACTCAGGGCTGATCTGCATGTAACCAACGGGGTGATAACTGAATGCCTCTGGATCGGTCTCCCATATCTCGACGCTGTGCGCCATCAGTTCGCGCATGGCAGGTTGGTAATAGTTGTTTCGGATCACACCGCAGGCGATACCGGAAGCGCCCGCGGCCACCCCCGTCTTGTCCACAATCAGCACGTCCGGCCCGCAACCCTGGCGCCGCCTTTTCAACTCCCGCGCCAGGTGGTAGCCGGTACTCAGACCGTGTACCCCGGCGCCGATGATCAGATACCTCACGTGTTCCGGTAAACCCATGGAGCCCCCTCACGTTCCCAGTCCGGTCGGCCCGCCGCCGCACATGCACGGAAAGGTCAATATTCCAACGCAGTGTATAATTCGTCATCCACCCGTGCCGCCACAACGGTCAACCGCGGTTTTGCCAGCCATTCCTCCCCCACCCTCCGCATGTCATCCAGGGTGGTCACGGTCTCTCCCCTCACGCCAAATCCATCGGCGACCACTGCCCAATCCACAGGATGGAAATCCACCCCCCGGTGCGGGATGTTACGCATGTCCTGCGCGACTTTGACAATTGCCAGAGATCGGTCGCAGAGCACGACCAGCAAGGGGCGCAGTCCCAGCCTGCGCGCCGTTTCCAATTCCTGAACCATCATCGCGAAACCGGCGTCCCCGAACACACCGGCTACCGGCCGGCCGGGCCGTACCAGCGCGGCCGACAGCGCCGACGGCAGCCCGTACCCCATCGCGGACAGGCCGTTGGAAGTCAGAAACGCGCCCGGGGAACGCGCCCGCCAGACCTGCGAAATCAGCATCTTGTGGGCGCCCACGTCGGTTGAAAGAACGGTCTCTTCGGGCAGCGTATCGCACAAGACACACATCAGATGGTAGGGTGAAAGACCATTGGGGCTGGACGCCGTCATCGGACGAATCGCATCCGCTACCGCATGCTGCGCGTTGCGGATTTCGGCCGCTGTCCAACGGGCGTCCCGGTCGTATCCCTCAAGCAAACGGTCGAGCAGGGAGGCAACGTCACCCACGCACTCCGTGGCCGGTTCAAAGTCGCCGAACGCGATCGAGGAATTGGCCAGAGAGTAGACCGGTTGGCGAAGATGCCAGTCCTGGGCCGACTCCACGGGATCGAAGCCCACGCCCAGTAAACAATCGCTTCGCCGTATCAGATTCACAAGGACGGCATCTCCGGCGGCCGACGCCACCGTGCCCAGGTACCCGGGGCCCGACTCATCCGCAATGCCCTTTGCCTGTGGAAGAACGACGTAGGGAATTCCCGATGCCGCGAAAAATCGACGCACGGCTGCAGAATCCCGCCGGGCATTCAACGCAACGCCCACAACGCCAACGGGGCGTTCGGCCCGATTCAACGCTGTTGTTATATCTTCGAGATCCCCCTCGCATACACGAATCGGACACGGTGGCGACGCGCCCGTGCCGGTGGCGGCATCTGCCACGGCGACATCATTCGGTAACGAGAGGTATACGGGGCCAGCCGGCGGCGCCCCCGCCAGCGACAACGCGGACCGCACCGTCTGCTCCACGCCGTTATTTCCCAGCGAGACGGACCATTTGCAGATGGGATCGAACAATTCATTGAGACGCAGGTTTTGCTTCTCGCTCATCCTTGCCCGCGATGCCAGACTCCGCGCGGAAATGGCCAGCATCGGGTCCCTGTCGAGGAACGCGGCGCCGACACCCAGGACCAGATTGCAGCCGCCCGGCCCCAGCGTCGCCATGCAGACGCCGGGAGTCCCGGTCAGGCGCCCGACCGTGCTCGCCATAAACGCGGCGGCAGCTTCGTGGCCGGTCAGCACGAATCGGATTCCCGCGTTCTCAAGCGCGTCGATCAGGTCCACGACCTCGCCGCCCGGATGACCGAATACGTACCGGACCTTTTCATCGTGCAAGGTTTTCGCGATGGCAGCCGCGCAGGATCGCATCGACTTGAACGCTCCGGGTCGAGTCCAACGACAAGCTGACTCATGCGCCGTTGCGTGGACCTGTCAGCAGGGATGGACTCGATCGCACGCGCCCAGTTGGCGCAGGTCGATTTCCGAGAAAATACACCAATTCCGATACGGTGTGGCCGCGGGATTTGTCACAGCTTTTCGATAAATTCCCGATTGTGGCTCTTGAGGCTTGAATCGCTGCCCAGCGCATAGTGCCTGGACATGTCCGGGCTGTATCTGCTGGCGGGCGGGACCCGGCCCAATTCTTCCGCAACTGACCGGACGTGATGAGGCCCGGCCCCGCAGCAAACCCCCAGGTAGCGGACACCCATATCGTACGCCCGACGCGCAAACTCGGCCAACTCGTACCTGTGGCAGGAGAACGGGTCCAGTGCTGTCGGAAACGACCGTCCCGTGGGCGGCGGTTCAGGGCCCGGCTCCCGAAGCGACTGGAACGTCGGTTGATTTTCGGTCGTGCGAAACGGTACCGGCAATGCCGCCACGTGACAGGATACCGCCCTCCGAATGCGTTCGACATCGGGCAGCATCGTCCCTGGCCCCCTGGTACAGTTCACACCCACCACTTCCGCTCCCGCCCCCTCCAGACGTCCTGCCGCCTCATCCAGCAGGACCCCATCCCGTAAACCTTCTTCCCGATGGTGGGCAAAGGTCACCACGGCCGACAATCCAGCCCGCTTGATGGACGCCAAGGCCAACTCGGCCTCCCCGAAAAACGAGAATGTCTCCGCGATCATGTAATCGACTCCGGCCTCAACTGCCCAGGCCACCTGTTCGTCGAACATCGCGGTAACCCGCGCATCCGTTGCGCGATCCGCCGGATCCCAAATGTTGGTATTACAAATATTGCCGGCCACGAGTGGGCGTTCTCCTCCGACCTCGGCGGCAACCGCTTTCGCGATTGCCAGCGCATTTTTCTGTAAGGGTTCCAGAAGATGTTCCTTGCCGATAAGACGCAGTTTTTCCCGATGGGCGTAATACGTAAACGCCTCGATCACATCCGTGCCCGAACGCCAGAATTCCCGGTGCAGCCCGGCCACGACCTCAGGATGTTCCAGCACGACTTCCGGCACGTACGGGCCCGCCTGCAGATACCCTCGACGCTCGAGTTCAAACAGATACCCCTCCGCGCAGATCACCGCGTCATCATCCAGGCGCTGCAACAGGCTTCGGGGGTTTTCCGGATTATCGGCGTTCAATTGAATTCACGCTCCGGTGTGACGCAGAATTTCATTTCGGAGATGCGTTTACCGGGGATGGGTGTCCGGCGTCTCCGAGTACCGTCCCGCCGGCGGGCGCATCCAGAAACCGGCGAATCACGTTGCGGGTGATGGTGGATACATTGTTCGCATAACCGTTGTGGGAGAGGCTGCCCGTCCAGGTTACCGAGCCAGCCGAAAAAACCGCGCCGCCACCCGGATAAGCCATAATCGCCAGATCCGCCGCCGGCGAAACGTGCGTGCGTCGCGCGGGGATATATTCGGGATGCGACGCCCGGGCAAGTACGACAGGCTCGGGCGTGAGCCCGTCCCATACCCAATCCTGCACGGCGTCCATTTCGAATCCTGCCGCGCTCCCGAGGTTCAGGCCGAAGTCTCCAATAACTTCGTCTTCTCCGATACCGTCGAAAACGAACGCGTACCGGGAATCCGTGCCTGCCGGAAGGCGCCGAAAGCCCCTTCTTTCTTTGCTTTCGATCCAGGCGTTGGACGCATGTTCCACGCCGACCGTCCGCCGGGGAGGACGTCCTCGCCTTGCCCACAGTCCCCCCAGTTCCAGTGTCGTGCTGTGTTGCGATTCCCCGGGCACCGGCTCGTATGTCGGTCCGTAGTCGCCCTCTCCCCCTCGGCGAAGTTCAAGCACGTGCGGCCGCCGGGGGTCGATGGACATCACCCAGTATAGACCGTTGCCGCTCAAATAGACGAGCCGGCCGCCATTTCGCACATACGCCGCCAGGCTGTCGACCATCTTTTCGGTGTGGTATTCGGGATGGCTTCCCAGAATCACACATCGATATTTCGAAAGCAGCTCGGTCCCTTCGCAATGCAAATTTTCGTCCGCGAACACGTCATATTCGAACTTCAGTGCTTCCAGCCAGTCGATCAGATAGAGATTCGCGGTAATATTGTGCGCGCCCCAGTTTTGAAATCCCGCCTTCGGATTCCATCCACGCGTGGGCTGAAGGCGCGAGTAGTAACAAACCATCGACCCGTCGCTGTGCACGTCGTAAGTGCATAGCGTGCGATCGAGAACACCGTCTTCAGTATAGCTGTACGCCGCGCGGTTGCTGCCGTACGCCTGCCACGTGAGCGTGGGTATCAGACATGCCAATTCGGACCGTGGTGTCTTCGATGTCACGATAAACGGCACGAAGAGAGTTTCCGCATCGTTCTCGGCGCGGACTGCATAGATTCCGGGTCTTGCGTCAGGGGGTGCTTGCACCGCAAAGGACGTTGGCCACCGGGCATCTTCCAGATCGTCTTCGTGCAGGTAGATCGCATTGTAGTCGTCAGGATGATCGGTATAGAGCCGGGACGGCATTCCGTTCCAGGTCGGCCCCGTAACCGCACGGCCAGGCGCGTTTACAGCAATCCCGTGATTTTCGTAGTCAGACAGATCAACGACGCGTTCCCCGGTCACGTCGACGCCAAGATGCCAGCATCCGAGCAACGGGCCCAGTGATGAAGGATTCTCCCCACCGGCAAGTGCCTGGATCCCATCGCGTTCCAGCGCGGTTCCGAAAAGCACGGGATGTGCAATTTTGCCCGTAAAATGGGCCCAATGGTTGCCTTCGCGGCCCGGATCCGGACAGGCGCCAAACAGCAGGGGCGCGGTACCCGCGAATACCGGACCCCGTTCGGTTCTTTTCGACGCACAGACCAGCGCATCGCGGGAGGACCGTGTTTCGACCACGCCAGCCGTATCCCCCATCTGCTGGTAGAGACAAACTTCCCCTGAGTCAGGTTCGTAAGAGAACGCCACGAACTGCCAGTTGTCGATATGGATTGACTCTCTGGCTGTTGCCCAGTTCGCCTTTTTCCCGTCGTGAGACACGGCTGCCGTCAGAAACCGTTCGCCGGCGAAAAAAATCCCGTAGCTCAAGTTTTCGCTCGCCCACTTCACCGCGATGGCGCGCCATCCGCCGCCGCCTAAAGTCGGACGAAACCAGAGTGCCACGGTAAACCCGCCCACCGGGTTCAGGGAATCGGAATGCGGAATCTCAATAAATGAACCATAATCCGTTACCTGTTCGGACACCTCAATCCGGCCCGGCTGTCCCCACGAAACACGTTCTTCCCCGTAACCGGGTCCATCGGGATTCGGATCCCCGTGAATCAGTCGGGCCATGTTCACCTCTGCCGCGCCCCGAGGACCTCCCAGTTTGAACTCGATCTCGGCTCCGGCCTGGAGGGTTATTTCGTCGGCATAACCCTCCAGGCCCTGGCCAGGTACTGGAGACAATCTTTCGAAACGCGGATTGGGCAACACGTTTCCTTTCGGTGCGGAAACTTTCGCCTGACGACACAGACCAACGTACCATGTCCATCGTTGCCGCAAGAACCCGTGCATGATGCGCTACATTTCACCGCAAGGCGGGTGCACGATTGCGGGACCGATCTTACCACTTACCTGAAACACGCGATCTTTGTTGACGAACGCGGGGCGACAGACACCCGCACTTCAACCTCCGACCCCCGGGCGGCTCAGATATACCTCACCAATCCGCCGTCCACATCGATGGAAGCGCCGGTGATATAGCTCGCCCTTTTGCCTGCCAGAAACGCCACCACTGCCGCGATCTCGGCTGCTTCCGCCACCCTGCCAAGCGGTGTTTCCCGGCTTGCCTCCGAATAGTAATCTTCCAATTCCGCGACCGGTGCGAAATAGTCGAGGGTGCTACCCCAGGCCTGGCTTTTCACGTTGCCGGGATTCACACTGTTTACGAGAATTCCATATTGTGCCAGGTTGTCCGCCAGGCCCTTGCTGAACGCCAGACAGGCCGCTCTATCCGTGCTGTTTGCGATGTATTCCGGCGCAATCTGACGACCGACAATCGAGTTGATATTGACGATCCTCGCCTGCCGGCTCTGTTTCAGATAAGGCAGGGCGGCACGCACGCAGTGCATCGCGGCAAACAGCTTCACATCCAGGTCCGCACGCCAGCGAACCTCGTCCACCTCTTCGAACGTACCGGGAAGCGCGCTGCCAGCGTTGTTCACGAGAATATCGAGCCCGCCCAGCGCGGCGGACGCCTCCTCCACAAATGCCTGCATCTCCTCTTTGACCGTTACGTCCGCGGTGGCAGCAAACACGTTCACACCCTTCTTCGCCTTGAGCGCTGCAGCCGTATTCTCAAGATCACGGGACCCACGGGCACAGATTGCGAGATCGGCCCCTTCCGTTGCCAATTCAAAGGCAATTGCCTTGCCGATCCCCTTGCTCGCGCCTGTCACCAGTGCACGGCGGCCCTTTAATCCCAGATCCATAATCGCCTCCTTCGCCCACGAACACTAGTACATCGCACCCGTCGTCACGCGGATATCTTCCCCGTTGATTCCTCTCGCTTCTTCCCTGCACAAATAGACAACCAGGTCGGCAATTTCTTCCGGGAGCAGAAATCTGCCCTGCGGGTAGGATTTCAGGAACTCCTCTCGCATGGCTTCACGCGAGAGACCCAAGTCTTCCGCCCATCGCAGAAGATGCATCTGCGCGGACGGTGTTTCTACCGTTGCAGGGCTGATGGTATTGGCGGTGATGTGGTGGGGCGCCACCTCCAGCGCGAGAGATTTGTTGAACCCCAGCAACCCGTGTTTGGACGCCGCGTAAGCGCTGTAACTGGCGGTACCGACGTGGGCGTTGGTGGAACCGATAGAAACGACTCGACCCCAGCCGTTTTCGATCAGATACGGTAGCGCGATACGGGTGCAAAGGTAGGGTCCGAACAGATTGACATCCACCACACGCTTCCAGGCGGCGTTGTCGTGGTCAAGGACCGGATGTACCACGTTTGTCGCGGCGTTATTCACCAGAACGTCCAACCTGCCGAAGGTCCTGACGGTCCGGCCGATCATGCCCTCCACGTCTGTTTCCGAGCTGACGTCGCCGTCCAGGCCAATGCACCTTACGCCGATTTCCTGGATTTCCTGTCGGGTTGTCTCGATCTCGTCGACGTCCGCGAAGTACTTCACTTCGCTGTCCATTCGTTTCACCCGCCGGCTGCTCAAGGACATAATACAAATGTCCGCACACCGACCTGCCAGGCGCAACGCAATGGCTTTTCCCAACCCGCTCGCGCCTCCCGTGACAATCGCGACGCGACCCTTCATGAATGGATCAACCATATTGCATTCCCGGGCGAATGCGGAGCCCGCACCGCCGGTGAAAATCGTTCAGACGCGCGCACGGCGATCAGCACAGCCCGATCTGTGCATAAGGCGCCACGCGACCCTTTGTCGGGTTCGCGGATCCCGGAAGATGGAGCCGGATCTGCTCACATCGCCGGTCCGGACGGCGCCGTGTTCTCACCCCCGGCTATCTGTGGATTTCGTCCACGGAACTTTATTTCCAGCAGGTACATCACCATCACATTGTCCTGACCGAAACTGAGGTGAAAGGCATCCGACAGCTCAGAGACCCGCCTGATTTGATCCGTATTCTCTTCAAATACCGGGCTGAAGTGAAAAAAGCTGAAATCCAAAACCCGGGCTTCCAGCCCGGCGACGGCAATCAGTTCTCCGGTTCGAATCTGACTCAGCGCCGAAATCTGCATCAGATAGGCGACACCGTCATCGGCAAGCATCTCAGGCAGCAGAGCGATCAGGTGATCGAGTAGATTCCTGCCCCAGAAATCGGCCGGACGGTGTCCGGCCGTTTGCCGAATCGGATCCACGGGCATCTGATAGAGGCTGCCGATTACCAGGTCGTGCTTTTCTTCCGGAATATAGGTATAGAGATCCACGACCTTTCCGGAAACGCGGTCGGCCACGCCGTTCCTAAAGGCGTTCGTCATCGTATTGCCCACGGCTTCTTTCTGGATATCGATTGCCACCACCTGCTCCGCCCCATTCAACGCCAGTTGTACGGACAAGACGCCGGTGCCGCACCCTACATCCAGGCAGCGTTTGCCGTGACCGGCGCCCGTTCGAAAGAGATGCTTCCAGATCAGGAAACTCCCCTGTGTGGGCGCGAAAACACCCGGGTCGCACATAATTTCGGGAAATGGCAACGGAAAGAGCTTCCGGCTGTTCTCGTCGACCCACGGGCACGGAACGACCGAGTGATCCTCGTCGGTTCCGACCCCCGCAAACGTCGGAGGCGGGGGTCGCGTACTGCCTGCCCGGGTTCCCGTCAGCGCCTTCCTGGCTTCGGCGATATGATCCGGTGTCACGCCACAGCACCCACCGACGATCTGTGCTCCCTCTTCACGCCAGGCCTCAGCCAGGGTGGCAAAAAACCGCGGTCCCACGGTTTCATCGAATTTCCAACCCGGGTCCAGGTAACGCCCCATGTTCGGGTACACACCCAACGGCAGGTCCGTAAAATCCCGCAGCCACGCAATCATCCCGGAGACGTGCTCTACCGGAAGGCAATTAATCAAAAGGGCTCCTATACCCATTCGTTCGAAACGGCCGGCCACTCTTCCGAAATAGTCGCCCTCGGGACCGCCCCAGTGCTGTCCATGTACACCGCACAAACCCTGTCTGCAACGCCGGAAGCTCAGCCAGACCGGAATACCGGTCTGGATCATCAGGTCGACGGCCGGAAGCGTCAGGTCATCCCGGACAATTGACATCGTCTCCATGAGAATGAGATCGGGTGGATCGTCTACAAATACCCGTGACAGAAGCTGCAATCGTTCCAGCCGCTGAGACGTGTCGATATCGCCATTTATGCTGAAGGCCACGGCACATTCGTCCGCCCTGCCGACCTGTTGATTTGCCCGGCGAGCCAGCCTGACGCCCCGCCGTGCCACATCCATCCAGTGCGATATCCCCGCGTCCGCGGTAAGACCCCCCCCGCCTATCTCCGGCCCCTCCAGGATCCCCCAGGTGTTGGTTGAAATGACGTCACAGCCGACCTCCACAAACCGGCGATGTACATCCAGCACCGAATAGGGTTCGTGATACAGAGCCCATGTGCCCCAGAGGTTGTGATCGCTTATGGCTTGATCACGAAGCCCCATGCGTTCGAGTTCCGTTGCGACTCCGCCATCCAGAATCACACAGCGATCATCGTCTATCGATTGTTGAATGTGGCGGTACGCTCTTGTGAAAAAGCCGCCCATGTCGAAAACTCCCCCACCGATCAGCCGCCAAGCCAAACTTCGGGGGTTCCAGTCGGGCCAATACTATTTGGATTGGATCCGCGCGTGTACTCTAGTCCTGTCCCGGAACTGTGTCACCATTCGTTCGCCTGTCTGCGTGCAGATTTTCCGCACAGGCAGGCCGGTTCATCCCCTCTCGCTGCGTTGCGGTCGTTGCCTGCGTTGAGCCCTGTCGCAACGAACTCGCCGACCTTTCGCAGGTCGCGGGCCCCTTGCGAACCGGGCGACTCGCCGGCCGAATTTCGGCAATCTATTTACGGTACAGAACACTAGCGCCGGAGATGACGAAAAGACGAGACAACTGCGCCAAAGATAGAACGAAATGGCAGTTTTCACAAACGCAATTCTTAACGTCGCAGGTGATTTGTAGGGCTGCAACATAAATATGAAAACTTGTTCAATAATTAAAATGTCATCAAAAAAAGAACCCCGGCATTTTCAACCGGGGTCCAGAGTCTAGTTCAGTGAACAGGCCCCAGGGCCTCTCGGGTCTCCACAGGTGCCGCACGGTCCCGATGGTTCGCGTGCTGAACTATCACCGCTGCCGCCGCTTACGGCAAATACCGAAAGTTGTTTTTCAAGCTCGCTGCTACCACAGGACGGGCAACGCGGTTTCTGCGAGCCCTGAACCAACGTTTCGAAGGGTTGACGACAATTGCAACAGATAAACTCAAAAATAGGCATCTTCCACTCCTTAATGCACGATCCGTTCCGGGTGCGCGTACAGATTGAATCCCTTTCGGCGAACGAATCCCGCCAGCGTAATACCGACATCGGTTGCGAGATCGACCGCGAGCGAACTGGCGGCGGAGACGCTTACGACAAAAGGAATTTGTGCGACTGCCGCTTTCTGGATGATTTCAAAACTCGCCCTGCCGCTCACGGCAAGTAAAGTGGCTCCCTCGGGCGTTCCCACCGATCGGTCGAAAAGCAGGGCGCCGACGGTCTTGTCCACGGCATTGTGTCGGCCCACGTCTTCACAGCAGACAAGCGCGCGGCCTTCCGGACCGAACGCAGCCGCTGCGTGCACGCCGCCGGTGTGGATGAACGTAGGCTGAATGCGTGTCATTTGTTCTATCGTTTCAAACAGCAAATTTGCCGGTATCTTCGGTCCAGGCGGTAATACAGGACAACGTGCCACCAGATCGGCAACGTCCTGTCGACCACAGACGCCACACGCCGACGTCGTCAATGTGCCGCGCCGGCTCGCGTTGACTCGCTCGATATCCAGACTATGGCCGGGCGCGGGCAGCACGTCGATCGCATTCCCATACGTTTCGGTCCCGGGCCTTCCACAGTGATAGACCCTGCCCACGTCCTCGATCGAGGCGATTATTCCTTCTGAATGCAGAAACCCGACGGCGAGCCGGGCGTCCTCTCCCGGCGAACGCATCGTGACAGCCACGGGATCCCCCGCCACGCGGATTTCCAGAGGCTCTTCAACTGCGATATCATCCTGAATCGAACGCACCTTACCGCCGTGATTCACCCGCGACACGATTCGCTGTGTGATGCCTGAATTCAATTTTACCCCTTGGGGTATATGTCATTCTCTAACAGCCGCTTCAATACGAACCGGACAGACCTTCAATTCGGCCGTGTCGGTCACTGGATCGTAGCCGGAGCCGGTCAAGACATTCACCGGCGTATCGCTGAAACCGAAGCTGGCGAACACCGTGCCGCGGGGAGACTGCCGTGTTGCCTTCACCTTGATTCGAATCGAACCTCGCGCGCTCGACATCCGGCACCAGCCGCCGTCCTCGAGATCCCAGGCCGCTACGTCCGATGGATGCACCTCCAGGGTCTCCTCAGAGAGAAAATAGTCGATCCCTTCCGAGCGTCCCGTCTGAGTCCGGGTATGGTAGGCCTGCAATCTACGCCCTGTTGTCAGCCAGACCGGGAAAGCGTCACTCACCGTCTCGGCCGGATCGCGATAGTGGGTGTTCGTGAAAATTCCCCTTCCATTCCTGAACTCGTCCTGGTGCAACATGGGCGTGCCGGAATGTTCCTGATTCGGGACTGGCCACTGGTACTGGCCGTGTTCGATACGATCCCAATCCAGCCCGGCGTATATGGTCGACACGCTGCACAACTCGTTAAATACGTCTTTCGCTGACTCGAATTCGAATCCCGGCGTGTCCATCTGCTTTGCGATTGCGCTGACGATCCACCAATCCGGCCGAGCCATTCCGGGAGGCGGCACCGCCGCTCGCAGGCGCTGTACCCGCCGCTCCGTATTGGTGCACGTTCCATCCGTCTCGCCCCAGGCCGTGGCGGGCAGCACAACGTCCGCGAGTTCAGCCGTATCGGTTAAGAAGATATCAATCACGACCAGATGGTCCAGGCTCTCCAATGCGCGTTGGCAGTGTGTCCTGTCCGGATCGGATACGACCGTATTTTCCCCGTCGATCAGCATTGCGCGAACCCGGTCGCCACAGAGGTTCAGGGCCGCCACTTTGGTTATACCCTTAGCAGCATCTATCTGGCGGCCATACAGACTTGAAAATTTCCGGGTGTTCTCAGGATCCTCGCACGGCTGGAACCCGGGGAATTTGTCGGGAATCGCACCGGAATCTCCGGCCCCCTGGATGTTGTTCTGGCCCCGCATCGGATTGATGCCGGTACCCTCGCGGCCTACGTTCCCCGTCATCAGGGCGAGATTGCACAGGCTTTGTACATTTTCAACGCCGCAGATATGTTCCGTAATCCCCAGTGTATAGTATATCGCTCCCCGATCCGCACTGCCGTACCACATCGCAGCCCGTTCGATATCCGCCGCCGGGACCTCGGTAATCGGTTCAGCCCACTCCGGCGGATACGCTTTTATATGTTCGAGGAAGTCCTTTGCCTTGACGGTTCTGTTATTGACGAAGTCCTTGTCGACCAGCCCTTCCCTTGAGATGACGTGCGCCATCGCCAGCAACAGGGCCACGTCCGACCCCACTCGCAACGGTAGATGCAGATCCGCCATCTTCGCCAACGGAATGCTGCGAGGATCCGCGACAATGAGTTTTGCCCCGCGCCGCGTCGCTTTCTTCAGGCGGGTGGCCGCCACCGGGTGGCACTCGGTCATATTCGTTCCGATGCAAAAGAACACATCGGGTTTCTCCATATCCACCAGCGGATTCGACATCGCGCCCCATCCGATCGTGGCTGCCAGACCGGCAACCGTTGGAGCGTGTCACGCACGGCTGCAGTTGTCTATATAATTGGTACCGAATCCTGCACGAATGAACTTGCCCATCAGGTAGGATGCCTCGGTCGGCGCACGACCCGAAGCCACACCGTACACACTGTGCCTTCCGTGTGTTGCCCGCGCAGCCATGAAACCCCGCGCCGCCCGATCCAACGCCTCCTCCCAGCTCGCTTCGTGCAGTCTGCCGTCGCCCCCGCGCACCAGCGGCATCTTCAGACGGTCACCATGGTGCACGAAGTCGAACGCAAACTGCCCTTTTACGCACAGCGCACCCAGGTTCGCCGGGCCATCCATCGCGGGTTGGATGCCCACAATTTTCTCGCCTTTGGTCATTACATCCACCGAGCATCCTACCCCGCAATAAGGGCAGATCGAACGCGTTTTCTGGATTTCGCCGTGAATCTCCACTGCCCGCAACGCCTTCTTGTCAGCAAGCGCACCCGTGGGGCAGGTTTGAATGCACTGCCCGCAGAACGTACAGGAAGAATCCTCCAGCAAGCCATCGAACTCGGTAACAATCTGCGTCTCGAAGCCGCGGTTCATCACGCTTATCGCGTCGTCACCCTCCTGTTCCGCGCACACCCTGACGCATCGGTAGCAGGAGATACACTTGTCGTAGTCACGCAGCAGAAACGGATTCTCGTCATCCTCCTTGCTGCGTCCGGAACGCACCCCCGCAAACCGGTCCGTCCGCGCATCGTATAGATCCACCAATGTGGCCAGTTCCTGTGACGCATATCCACTAAGGGGGTCCACATCAATCTCGGGGTTTTCAGATGCCACCATCTCCAGCAGGACCTTCCGATGGCTCAGTATCCGATCCGTAGCCGTATGCACCACCATCCCCGGCGTCGCCGGCGTGGTACACGAAGCCACGGGCGTCCGGGCACCCTGCAGCTCCACCACGCAGAGGCGGCAAGCTCCCAAGGGCTTCAGCCGTGGGTCGTAACATAGCGTCGGCACGTGTTTCAGGTGTCTTTGTGCCACGTCGTAGACGGTCTCCCCCTCAGAAAAGTTGACGGTCTCGTCGTCCAGCATCATCGTCGGGGTGTTGGCCTTCGTTTCATTTGTGACCATTGCATCCGCCTCCTGGATATGGGCAACGGAATGAACGCAAATCGGTGGGAACGATTAACTCTCAACAAACCCTTCAACCTGATTCGGAAAATACTTCATCAGGCTTTCGGTTACCAGCGGCGCCGCCGTGCCCAGGCCGCAGGCGCTGGTGGCCATCATTGTGTGGCCGATATCGTGGACCTCCGCCCACCACGTCTCGAGCCGTTCAGGTCCCGCATCCTTATTCAACCGCTCGGTCAACCGGCGCGTTCCGATTCGGCACGGAAAACACTTGCCGCAGGACTCGTCTGCAAAAAAGGCCATCGCTCCGTGTGCAACCGCAACCATATCCCGGCTGCCGTCAAATACGATGATGCCCCCGGCACCCAGAAATGACCCGTAGCCACGGAGGCTGGGTTCGTCCAGGGTGGCCTCCAGTGCTTCGCCCGCCACAAAACCGCCGGAGAGCCCGGCCATTGTCACCGCCTGGATGTTTCGGCCTTCAGGCGGGCCACCGCCCCAATCGTAAAGGAGTGTCTTCAGGGGCAACCCGAACGGCACCTCGTAATTACCTGGGTTTGCGATATCGCCCGAGAGACTGATAACCTTGGTTCCAGGCTGACCATTCAACCCGAGACCCCGGTACCAATCTGCGCCCTTTCGAAGGATCTGTGGCACGGCAACCAGCGTTTCGACGTTGTTCACCGCAGTCGGCAGGTCCTCAAAGCCGTGGGTCACGGGAAACGGCGGGCGATTTCTCGGAAACGGATGTTTGCCCTCCAGGCTGTTCAGCAACGATCCCTCTTCCCCGCATACATATGCCCCGGCACCCCTTCGAACATGAACGTTAAAGTTGAAGTCCGTCCCCAGAATGCCGTTGCCAAGCAGCCCGGCCTCCTCCGCCTCGACAATGGCGCTTGCCAGAATGCCTACCGTCTGTGGATATTCGTATCGAAGATAGATAAACCCGCGTGTGGCGCCCGATGCGAACGCCGCGATGGCCATACCCTCCAGCACCGCGTGCGGATCGTAGTCCAGCAGGGCTCGATCCTTGAAACAACCCGGCTCGCCCTCATCGGCGTTGCAGATAACCGTTTTCGGATCCCCCGTGGCCTCAGCCACCGCCTTCCACTTCGCACCAGTGGGAAAACCGGCCCCACCGCGGCCGGCCAGTCCGCTTTTTGTAACCCGTTCCACAACATCCAGGGGCTGCATTTCCTTTACCGCTCTTTCCAACGCGTCGTACCCGCCGGTTGCGCGATATCCTTCCACATTCGCGCGCTTTGGCGCGCGAATGTGGCGAAACACACATTCTTCCAGGTTTCCTGGATTTTGCGCGGGCAGTGGTGAAGGGCCTTCCGCAAGGCTCCGCGCATCGGTTCCCACGAGGACGCGGTGGTTCTGAATCACCGGCACCGGATCGTCACATCTCCCCGCGCAGGCCATGGGGGCACCGTCCAGGGCATCGCACATTTCCTGCGCGCGCCGTAGACAACACACAGGCCCTGTGCACACCCGGGGTTTATCCAATCCGCCCGGCTTGCGGGAAAAGTGATGGTAGAAACTTACTGTGCCAAACAGATCTGCCAGTGGCGTTTTCAGCCCGGCAGAGATGGACCGTATACCCTCATCTGAAACATATCCATCCCGATCGTGGAACGCGTGCAACAACGGCAACAGCGGCGCGGGCTCGTCTTTCCAGCGCCGAACCAGTTCAGCGTCCGAATGGCTCGCCATTGCACACTCCCATCCACGTGCCTGGATCTGAAATTAACCGCAAACCGGTCCGGCTGGGTGCGCCAGGATCACACCGATGCTCTCGTTCACGTGCTTCCGAAGGCGTTCAGGGTTGCCTGAAGAACGGCCGCCCGCACCCGGGCGTACGAAATTCGCCGGCAAGCGCAGACAATAAGGAAAGTCATTTTATTTGACAGCATGTCGGCAAACCCCTGTTCAGGTAGGCAGGTCACCCACTTATATTCAGTCTAATATAGACAAGATAAATCACCCTGTCAAGCCAAGGTGGTTACAGAAGAATCCCCGTGCGCGGGCGTGCAATACCACGGTGATTCTGCAGTGCGGTACGGAAGAGTCGAAGCGGTCTTTCATCGACTCACCGAAAGCCGTGGATAGCTCGACACAGTGATAGAAAGTGGCATCGTGAATGGGTTGGACGGAAGACAGGCCGCTCACCGTTCCACGGACAGGATTCTTGACGGTTTCAATTCAAGATCAGGCTCATGTAACGCGTCAGTCTGGCGCCGTTGTTGCCTGCCTTGATCGTACATTCGAACAATCGATCCACAAGATGAAAACTCTCGGTTCACGCAAGGGTTTGCTCGCCGAACCTATCGGCGCAGGCAATGGCGCTGACGGGTCGATTCGACAGCCGGCATTCACCCGGGCGCTCCGATATTTCTGAGCAATTTTGCTTCTCGCCCTGCGTTTCTGTAGGTCGGCTCCGTCTCGTACCACAGCGCATACCCAAGCGGCGTGACTTCCCTGATTCCCTCGTACACCGGGACCACGCCGCTCCTGAGCGTGTGGGTCACCGCGCCGCCTTTGGCGGAGTCCTCCTGAATGAAGGCCCTGACGTTAAGGTCGGGATCCTTGCTCAAGAGATATTCGAACATTGAGAAACATGCTCCCCCGTTGGAAGCGATCGTATGGTAAATGGGGGTCTGCCCACCCACGCCGTCTACACCAACGTCGACGCGGGCATTGAGATTTGCGCCATGTTCCAGGAGGAGATCTACGGCCCAGAACAAATTGTATTCTGCGGCCAGGTGTAGTAACGTTGAACCTCTGAGAGACAGGTGGTTTCCATAGTCAAAATCGAGTCTCTCCTCCACCAGGCCCTTGCTTTCCAGCAACCTCCGTTCAAGCCGGTCTCTGTCGCCCTTGAAGAGATCCCATAACGCCCCATCCTCGTATTGCGCTCCGGCGTCGATCAATAGATTGATGCAGGCGTGCAGATGTTCGGCGGATTTTCGGGTGTACGTCTGAAGACATCCGTGGAGCACATCACAGTTCCATCCGCCGTTGACAGCCCGCATTGGATCCAGGCCAATAGCAACCATGCGCCGCATTCCGTCCAGGTTTAGATTCTCACAGAGTCCGAAGAACTGGGCCTGTAGCTCGGCGGGATCCGCGCCGGCTTTAACCACTGCCTGCATCGACGCGATCGTTCCGTTTTCGCGTGTAAACGAAAGCAGTGAACCGGTCTGAATCCGGTTCCACCGCGTGAGCCATTCGACGGGCTCGTGAACCAGGTGTCCGTCGTCGTCGAGCAATCTCCTGAGTTCATCCATTCGATCCTCCTGAATCGCCTGCTGCACAGGCGTCGTTCCCAATCGTTGGATCCTTCGCACGGTCTCCGTGAGGTCAGTCCAGGTCTTGTGCCTGTATTCGCGCACAACGATAAGCTGGGCATCCCTCAACGTAAACTCGAGGCCTTTGACCTCCCTCGAACTCAGATTCTTGAAGAGATAGGCGGGATGGAGATCGATCCGCCTGCACGCGGACGGATCTCCAATTCTGATCTCATCCAGAAGCTGTCGTGCCTGCCTGTGGAGTTGACTCATAGTAAGGTTCATCGATAGACGTTTCGACACCACAACCTCCTCTCGCCGGGGCCGAATTTCCGCACCGACCAACGGAACGAATGCCCTACGGACGGCATGAAACCATGGTGTGTCCACCCCTCACCACGTTCGGGTGCTGCCGTTCGTCTCACCGGTTTCAATTTATCCTGGAGGTATTTGACCGTCAAGACACGGATGCGCACTCAAGGTACACAGCACGAACCGGCTTTGCGTCCTGTATTCCGTCGGAGCGTCGCCGTTTCACTCACAAAAGACTTGAAAATACGTGGTCCTGAAATTACAATGGTGCGTCAACCCGTCCGCCACATTACATCGCTGCCTGGAGTGGCCATGGCGGGGGCCGCTCATTTCCATTCGCCATCGTTTCAGGAGGTATCGATGACCCTTCCAGACCCGTGCTGGCCGACTTCGACAGCGGAGGAAGCCTATTGGCAGACGATTCGCAAAGAATATATGATCGCCGACGATGAGATCTACCTCAACACCGGGTCCGTAGGCGCGCAGCCCAGGCGGGTCTTTAAGAAAATGACTGCGATTCTGAAGGATGTCGAGCGCAGCCCGATCCGGAATCGAGCGAAGCACTCGGGCGGCAACCGGGTGGGCAGACCTGCTCACACCCTCCAAGGCCGACATGTCCGGTTCAATTTCGGCATTCTACGTAAGGGGATTCGAAAACCTCGACCTATATAAACAGTATCGGATCACCGTGCCAACGGAAAGAACCGACGACGCCCACTGGATACGGGTCTCTACCCACATTTGCAACGGATTTGACCACGTCGACCGGCTGATGGAGGCCCTATACGAACGACGCCACGCCTGAGTTTCTAATGGCGTCATTGTCTGAGAATAGACTCTGACGCCTGTTCGGATAGGTTCACAAGACGACATTGAAGGTCTCAATCGCATCCCCCATCCACAGATGGGTTTTGGTCTTGCGACCCGCGGCGGGACAGGGCGTGCACCCAGCGGCTCCGGTTGTGGCGGTGTCCTGTTTCGCCGATTTTCATCGATCTATTCCTCGTTTCCTCCCAGATTCCCGTCCCCTATTCCACTTGAGATTCGAGTCGCCGAAACGGCGTCGCCCACGCAATTTCCGTCGCGTTATGGACTCCCGGGTTTCCCGTAATATCCATCTGCGGATTCGTCACATCGCGTGACGGGTAGGGTCGGACCTGGTGTCCGTGCGGCTTCCTGGACAGAGAAAACACCAAGCGTCAATCCGTGTAAGTGTCTAAAATTCAATAATATACACGAAATTATCCGCAAGTTTTTTAAAAACAATCAATTATGAGAAAATCCAATTCTTGAAATCCGGATCACGATTCGAGAAAATTCGTGTAACTACTAGTAAATTTTTTTCTTGCGGCAATCGGCAGTTTGGCTCTATATTATATTTCGGCTTGATCGAGCAAGCCAAACGGGAGGAGAAAATGACGACAACCAAGAAGGATCTTGCGCTCGAAATCTCCGAACGCCTGGGCGTCAAGAAGCAGCTCGCCTATGAGGTTGTAGACACGCTTTTCAAGGCCATGCGCGAGAGCCTGATTTCCGGCGACCGCATTGAAATTCGTGGCTTTGGTGTGCTCGGTGTAAAAAACACCAAGCCCAAGCCCGCCGCACGGAATCCCCGAACCGGTGAAATTGTCTATGTGCCCGCACGGAAGAAAAGCTACTTTAAAGCGGGTGTGCTCATCAAAAAAGCACTCCACCAGCCACTCGACCCAACCGATCAGGAGGAATCCGAACCGCTACTTAAGTAACGGAACCTGGGCTTGGCACGGCAGGCGTACGGTCGCCGGAGGGGTCCTCACGTCGAGACCCGTGGTAGGATACCGACCTGAAACATCTTCATGTTTACGCCAAAAGCGGAGCGCCGACGTCGACACTCCGCTTTTTTAATGCGTTACAAACACGATTGGAATCGGGAAAACGGGGAGTTGACGCAGGGCGGCCCAAGAGCGACGGCTGTTGTCATTTGATGCCGACGTTTTCGCGGATCATTCCCACGGCATGATTATCGGATCCGTGACGCCGCCTCGTGTTCCCCGGCGGTTTCTCGCCCTCCGCGATCAATGGAAAACCACCATCTTCAACTCTGTCATTTCCTCCACCGCGTATTTCGGTCCTTCTTTACCCATCCCACTTTCCTTCAGGCCTCCGTATGGCATCAGGTCTGCCCGCCATTGCGGACCCCAGTTTACCATAATATTGCCCGATTGCACCTGGTTTACAAATTGCATCGCGTGCTCCAGATTTTCAGTGAACAACGCGGCTGACAAACCGTAGTTTGTGTCGTTGGCCAAGGCAATGGCCTCTTCGATCGTTTCGAATCGGGTCAATCCAACGGCCGGACCGAAGAGTTCGTCACACGACATCCGCATCTTAGGATCAACATCCGCAACCACCGTGGGCGCATGCAATGTCCCATCCCGTCCCCCGCCCACAATCACCCTTGCACCGCCCTCCCGGGCCTCCTGTATCCAGGCGCTTACCCGCTCCGCATCTTTTTCGCGGATCATTGGACCCATGGACACGGACTCATCCAATTGGTTGCCGGTCTTCAGGGCCTCCACCTGGGGCTTAAGTACGTCAATGAAATCTTCATACACTTCCCTGTTAACCATCACACGCTGCGCCGAAATGCAAACCTGACCGGCATTTGCAAACCCTGTGGCAGCCGTGGCGGCGGCCACCTTCTCCAGATCGGCATCGGGCATCACAATTAACGGAGAATTGGACCCCAGTTCCATTGTCACCTTCTTCAGCCCCGCGGTTTTGCAAATCCGTTCACCGACGTCCCTGCTGCCTGTGAAGGAGATCTTTCGTACCCTGGAATCAGACGACAACAGGGCGCCGATCTCACCCCCCGGCCCCGTGATGCACTGCACGGCTTCGGCGGGTGCGCCCGCGTCGAGTAGCACCTCCACCAATTTCATAGCGGAAAGCGGTGTGTCTGTGGCCGGCTTCACAATGACGGAATTTCCCGCCGCCAGAGCAGGCCCTACTTTGTGACAGACCAGATTCAGGGGAAAATTAAAGGGCGTGATCGCAACCACGACGCCACAGGGCACCCGCACGGTAAAGCCGAACTTGCCCTCGGCGCCGGTTGCACCGTCCAGCGGAATGGTCTCACCGTAAAGCCGCTTGGCCTCTTCGCCCGAAAGTGTCATCGTATCGACGGCCCGAGCAGCCTCCCCGCGCCCCTCGGCGATAACCTTTCCCTCTTCTGCGGATATGGTCTGCCCGAAATCCTCCTGGCGCTCCGCCATCAACTCCGCGGCGCGATGCAGAATGCGGTATCGTTCGTGGGCGGGCATTGCCGCCATCACCTCAGCGCCCCTGACTGCCGTCGCCAGGGCGGCCTGCACGTCCGTGCCATCCGCCCGGGGTACCGTATCGATCACCGAACCATCGTATGGATTCAGCACCTCGACCTTGTCGTCTTTATCCATCCAGCGGGAATTGACAAACATCTTCATAACCTTGCCTCCTGCGAAATAACGGATATTTAAGACCCGGGCCGGTTCGTTCGCAGTACGCGGCGGGTACGTATCCTTCTAAGTCCTTTTTATCACGACAAGACTGATATCGTCCAGGGGTCTCCCAAAGTCGAGCAGATCCGCTTTGACGGCTTCGAAAATTTTCTGAGCCGGCAGCTCTTTGACCCGGCGGAGCGCACCCTCGAGCCGATCAGGGAAATAATCGTGATCGCCACGGCGGTGGTCCGTCAGCCCGTCCGTATAAAGCAACAGAATGTCGCCCGGCCCCATCAGCGTCCACTCATTGATCTCGTATTTTTTCTTGAAGCCCAGAACACTCTGGATCGCCTGCCGGTCGATATCCACCTGTGAGGGTAAGGTTCCGATGGGAGGGAAATTCACAAACAGATTCTCATTGATGTCCATTATCCGATCTTGCATATTCGAAAATACAATCGGCATCGGGTGTGCCGCGGAGAGAAATTTGAACGTGTCGTCTTCTCCGATTTCCCCATATATCATCGTCAGAAACTTGCTGACACTGGAGGAATTGTATATCCGGGTATTCAAATTCTCGAACAATTTCTCAGTGATCGTGCCAAACTGGTCCATTTCGTAGATGGCGCCGAGCAAGAATGCCTCGTGCAGCATACCGGCCAGCATCGCGTCCGTAATCTGGTGTCCTGACACATCCACGAGGGCAATCCCGGCCATCCGCTGACATCTCCTGAGGTTTGCGGCTACTCTCCCCCGACCTTCTTTCTCCGCCTGCCGTATACGCGCCTCCAAATCGTACCGTTTTTTGAAATCGACGTATATGATATGATCGCCGCCGATCAGGCCGTTCAGGGGAATGGTTTCTCCGTAGATGTCGATTCCCTTCAACACCGGAATTTCACCCGAAGGCGGTTTGATATGTCTGGCAATTTCCTCGAAATTTTTCAATTCGCCGGTCAGTTGGCGCAAGGACTGCTCGATATCTATCGTCGTATCACCCATGTGGACGATCCTGTTGCATAGATTCGCGAATCGAACGATCCTTGGAAGATACAAACAAACCGCATCGGAAACAACAATATAGAATAGCAAAATGCAAAAGAGGGACACCGGCCAGGAGCGCCGGTTATCCCTCAATTCTGTCAACCCGCCTATTAAGCCCGCGTTTCGGTTTCCTCTTCCGCCTCGCCCTGGCCGTTGGACGTCAGGTACTCATACGCTTTGTTAAGCACCAGGATCGCCTTTGGAATGTCGTTCACCCGCAGGGTGCTGGACCGTTGCCACTCCCCTTGCTTGTCGCGGAAGCTTCTCTGAAACGAAACCGAACGGACGTTAAAGCTATCCGAACCGCGGTTGTATTCGTTCTCAAACACGGAAGCGCTGCAGGAACCGTGTCTGAAAGTGATCTCGGGCTGTGCCATGAATTTCACCCCCTTTCTTGATGTTTTATTAATCTAACCGCAACGATGTTGCTGACGATTAACGGCGATTACTGTCGACCGCCACTTAAAGTCCGGTTACCGCCCGGCACCGCATTCCGGGCTTATCGACATTCCGGCGCTGTGCGAGTTACGTTCAAAAACGCCGGCGGCATCAGATGTTCGTTCGCCGGGTTATTTGACCAGAACCACCCGCATCGTGCGGACGCTCAATCCGTTTTGAAAGCGAATGAGATATATGCCGGTTCCTACCGATCGTCCCAGATCGTCGCGTCCATCCCACACGAATTGATGGAGCCCCGCCTGCGCTGCGACCCCAAGACGCCGTACGGGTTGCCCGAGTATATTGTACACGGTGAGTTCCGCCCGATCGCCTGTGCTTAGAAAACCAATGGTGGTGTGCACATTGAACGGATTTGGAAATGGGTGTACCGGGTGGGTTTCGACCGCATTGGGTGGCTGCCCGGTGGTCGCAGAGATGCTGGTGTCCGCAACCGGTGTCGCCAATCCGGGTGAAAAGGGCAGGTTCGAAACCTGGCTATGGGGCAACCAGCTCCCCGGATGCTGCGGGTCGGGCACCAGAGAGGCGCCAACCTTACCGTTGGAGTAACGTGTATCGATCAACGTATCGGGGCCCGCCGGTGCGATCAATAGTATCCGATCCGCGGCAGCCAGTCCGTTACCGATCCGGCCGCCAGCGGAGAACCGGCCTTCCCGCTCCCTGCTCTGTCCGTCTCCAACCAGGGTTAATCGATCTCCACCATTCAGAACCGTACCATTCGGGAATTGAAATGGATCTCCGTCGTCATCACCGAGCGTCCAGCCGGACAGTTCCACCGCGTGCTCGACGGCATTGAGCAACTCGATGAATTGATCACCGTATGGGTCCAGAGTCCCATTCCCGTTCAAATCAGCGATCGCATCGACCAGGATTTCTTCGACGCGAATCAGCGGCCGAGGCCAGACCGTGATCCTGAATGTCAACACCACGCTTTCGACACCGTTTCCACTCATCGAGACCGAAATCTCCCGTTCGCCTTCGTCGCCCGCCTGCGGGCGCCACACCAGAGACTCGCCAGAGGCTTCCACAACAGGTCCGCCCTCCACCTGGGTCTGAATTCCGTCACTGATATCCAGCGGCATCCGCCATGTAACGCCAACGTAGGCAACGCTGTCCGGTCGGTTTGCCGCAGGAACTCCAGGTCGGACAACGCGGATCGTGAACGCCTGTTCAGTCGTGTCGGCGCCGTCCCCAGCCGCGATGACAACCGGCCAGTAACCGGTCTCTTCCGGTAAGCCTTCCAGATAGGTCTCCATCCATCGCAGCCACGTTGGAATCCGCAACGCCATAAATACGACAGGCCCACCCTCGGGATCTTCCGCCTTCGGCCGGTAAACGTACTTCAGACCCGCGATCGCCAGCGTGTCGGGGTGTGAGAGGAATACCGGCGGGAGGTTGGATGGAGGGTTCGAATTGCCGGTGTTGTCGGGGGCAACCGTGCCTGAATCACCGGTTGCATCCTTCGCCTCAGAAAACACCCGTACGAAGGCGTTCGACGTAAGACGCCCAAAACGCGCGTTCACCGCGGTCTCACCTGGCGCGACCCCTCGCAGCATGAACTCCGGGCCAAGTTGCGCGACGGAGGCGTCCTCAACCGTCCATTCCACGTTGTCCGTGACATCCGACACGGATTCCGAATCGAAAATGCCCTCCGCAGTGACGGCGCGACTGGATCCAGTTTCCATGACTAACGTGTCCGGGACGATGCGGATAGCGACGAGCTGCGGCGCCGCGCGGCCTGGCGAGAACATTCCCTTGAACGGCAGAAGATCATGCCGTTGCAGCGTGCCATCCTCACGGCGGACGAGCGAGGATCCTTCGAACGCTTTGTCAAAGGTCGTGATATCGAGCGTATCCCCGCCATCGGGCGATAGGAAAATGACGGTGTCGCCGGCATTCGAGAGCCCGTCTCCGATGCGGCCATCATCCGCAAACGCGCTCCCGGGGAAATCCGTCGTCGAACCGCCACCAAACAGGACCAGAAACCCGCCTGGCGGAAGCATCGTACCGGAGGGAAAGCCAAAAAGACGGTCCAAGGGCGTGTCGTCATCTCCCAGCCTGCACCCATCGAGACGAGCCGTGTCCGGTCCTGCATTCCGCAGTTCCACGAACTCATCCTCGAATGCATGGCGTTTGCCATCACCGTTGGCATCGCCGCTGGTATCGGCGGCGGGATCCGCAAGGATCTCACTGATAATCACACCTGCCGGGACGGATCCTGGAGGATGACGGGACTGTCCGCTACCCTCATTCGGCGAGGCATCATCGGCAACCGGTCCCTTTGCCTCGATGACGGTACCCATCTCCCGCGGCAGTCCAGGCGAAAAGACGCCTCGCCCCGGCGGCGTCTGATGCGGGATCCAGGCCGTGCCGTCCCACACCAGGGACTGATCAATGTCCTCCTCGATGCGATAGGATGCGCGGGCGAGCGTATCGTTCAGAACGGGGTCGATCAGCAGAATCACATCGGACTTGTTGGTCAACCCATTACCGATTCTGCCGTCATCCACGAATACCTGACCCTTGATCCCCTCGGGCCGTCCCCCTCCAAACAGCACGGCACGTTCCCCAGGATGGAGCCGGGTGAAATCGGGAAACCGAAACTGCCGGCGGGCCGATACATCATCGTCGCTCAGCCGCCAATCCGTAAGCCAGACTGCATCCGGCCCTTCATTCAAGATCTCCACGAATTCGTCCGCCTGGCTGTCTCGCGTTCCGTCTCCATTCACGTCTCCGTTCACGCCGGGCGGAGGGTCTGCCAGAATTTCAACAATTGCAATTTGTGGGCGGGGCTCGACCCAAACGTCAAACTGCCTGACGGTCTTCTCTCCCGCGCCACTGACTGCAGTCTGCCAGAAACGAAAACGCCCTTCCTTATCGGGCCTCCACAGAATCTCACCAGTGGCACGGTCCCACGCGACACCATGCACGCGGGTCTCCAGGTGCACGAACCCGCCGTTCAGATTGCGAACCTTGGGCACGAACCGACAGAGCGCACCGACGCGGCACCACGATGGGGGTTCATCCAGAAATACCGGCGGAGGAGATTTCTCCGGATCCTCCGCCACCGCAGGCTTCGGATGAGACCCGCCAGGCGATATGACGCCACCATCCGGTAAATCGGGATGCGGAACGTAGATGCCCTCGGCAAGCCTCACGACCGACCGGTTCAGGTCGCCCTTTACCCGGAAGTCGGCGACTGCCACCGTATCTTCGAAGACCGGATCGACCAGCAACACGAAGTCACCGCCGTTGGTTAAACCGTTACCGATACTGCCGTCGTCCACAAAAAAGGGTTCCGGAATACCTGAGGGCGCGCCGCCGCCAAAAAGGACCGCGCGTGCACCGGGTTCCAGTACGAACCCGTCCGGAAAATGAAACCGGCCTCTCGGTCCGGCATCGTCGTCGCTGAGCCACCATCCGCCTATTGCGACCGGTGTCGAATCAGGATTCCATATCTCCACGAACTCATCCGCCTTGCCGTCTCTAACCCCGTCGCGGTTGGCATCGCCAAGAGGACCTGAAGCCGGATCCGCCAACACCTCGTCGATCACCACCCTGGCGCGGTCCACAACCGTTACGGTGAATTCCTGGACTGCCTCTCCGCCGTTCGGATCCACGGCGATCATGCGCAGGCGAATATCGCCCGATTTCTCGGGCCGCCAAATTACGAGGCCGGACGCCGCATCCCACAAAATGCCCATATCATCCGGCTCAATGCGAACAACGCCTCCATCGAGGTTTCGCACCCGCGGCGCATAACGGTAAACCGCTTCCACACGGGCCGTGCGTTCGGGCGTGCCCAGAATCTGAGGCGGAAGATTGTAGACTTCAAGCCGCATGGTGTCCGGGACACTGAAATGACCGTCGGAAACCCGGAGACCGACCATATAAACGCCGACATCCCTGTCCAAGGGTATGCCGCTGAATTCGCCGGTATGGGCGTCGAGCGAGAGCCATCCAGGAAGGTTTTCAGTTTCGAATAGAAGCTGGTCTCCGTCCGGATCGGAAGCCGGTATCCGCCAGAGAAACATCGAATCTTCGTCCATCGTAATATACTCAGGCAGAGCCAGTTGAGGGGATCGATTCACGCGCGATGAAATAGTGATCTCGCCGCTTGCCAAGGCCGCAGACAGGGCAACTCCCTCCGGATCCGCCAACCTTAAACTGTCAACAGAAATGGATATTGCGCTACCGGTTGAGAATTCGGGGACGGCCAGATTCAGGAGGGCAATGGTGCCGTCACCCGGCGGTATTAACTGCGTTCCGTCCAGATCCACGCCTAGAAGCCTGACGCCTCCCTCGATTCTGGCTACCGCCCACAGATCCCACTGGTCAATTCGCTTTCCAGGCAACACCTTCACGAAGCTCAGCGCGTTTTTAGGCCAGGTCAGAACAGCCTGAATGCCCGCGACAACGGCCTTATTGTGCAGCTTGAGAGGCACGGCCACGGTGTCGCCGGGAGACCCGCTGGTTGCCCCGACGGATAGAAACTGGGACG
Source organism: Candidatus Latescibacterota bacterium (assembly GCA_965237675.1). Classification (GTDB taxonomy): domain Bacteria; phylum Latescibacterota; class UBA2968; order UBA2968; genus JAAXHE01. Next base: position 3,905,372 of record OZ250150.1, on the reverse strand, counting down.
CAATCCGAACGTGTCCGTCCAGCCCTACCGCTTCTAGCCGCTCCGGCGGCTGGGCCGCATTCACAAGATCCACCGTGCGAAACACCAGAGGGTAGACGCCGTCTGAGGCGGCATCAAGAATCAGCAACCGCAAGCGGGCTACGGCTCCCTCGCCAGGCGTGATCGCCCGCCCCCTTGAAGGATCCAGGATCAACGTCTTTACCGAATCCCCTGCCGCGTGCGTATAGATCTCCATGTCTGCGGAACGCTCCGTTTTCCCGACCCCGACCACGGCCATGGCGGAAGAATCGTACTGCAGGGTCCACGACGCACCACCTACTCTATGCGCATTTTTCAAGATAACCTCAACGCCCGCCGTGTCCGCGGCCAGGACAGTTGTTCCGACCGCCCTCAGCGTGTCGGCGGGGGTGCAGTAACCGGCCGGCGGCCGGTCCAGCATCAGCAGGATGGCCAATGTGTGTATTGTGTGTATGCTACGACGCATGTAATGATACCCTCGAATGTCGATTTGGAACGTGCCCGGAAACAAGGTGTAAGGAATTGACGTCTTCCGATGCCTGCCGAACAGCGGCTGTCAATCTCAAAACGATTGCTTTACCTCAACAACACCATCTTGATAACGGACCGCTGTCTGCCAGCCACCAGATACCCCAGGTAGATTCCACTGCCGGCTGGCCGTCCCTCCGCATCGAGGCCGTCCCACATAATTCGGTGGGTACCCGCCTCGACCGGACCGTCGACCGGCCTTGCAACCTCCTGCCCCAGAACCGAGAAGATCCGCAGCTGTGTATAGTCCCGTCGGGGGAGATTGTACACCAGTATCGTGGACGCATTGAACGGATTGGGGAAGTTCTGCTCCAAACCAAACCGTTCGGTCCCTCCGGAGTCAAACGCAACCGGCCGGCCCCTCATATCCGTGGCCGCAATTTCGGCAACCGTTCCAGGCCTTCCCTTGGGAACCAGCCGCAGACCCGTGTCGCCGCCATCCAGCCCGTCCGGTGAAACCGGGAAGACAATTACGCGTGTTTGACCCGGGCGGGAATGCGAAACCACCGCTTTCGCGCCCACGGGCGATTTCACGCTCTCAACGTAACCGTCAAATGTAACCTGAATCGCAGCGAGTCGGGACGTGGCCTGGATACTCAGGCTTTCGCCGTCCCATCGCCACGTGGCAACGCTGACCACCGCGGTTTTCGCCCCGCCGTCCGGAACACCCAGTATTTTTCGAATCAACAGAGCCAGATCCAGAATGTCGACCAGTCCATCCCGATTCAAATCCGAAGCGCGGCGTTCATACTGGCTGGCGTCGTTGGCCATGTCCAGGATCAGATAGACGGTGAGGAGCGCATCCAGCACATCGAACGCACCATCCGCATTCGGATCTCCTGGGTCGCCTGCCCGGAACGCAGCTGTGCCTGACATGGAGTCCAAATGAACGACCACCGAGGCATTTCCCGGTCCCTCGGCCAGGATCCTGTTGTCGCCCTGAGGCAGTGCGACCGTGGAATCGGAGCTATGCCACACCAACCCGGACCGGATTGGCCCCCCGACGCCATCACCGTTCACGGCAAACACCCGGTACAGGAACGCGTCACCTACCACCAAATGGGTATCGGCGGGCGCGACCGTCAGCGCCGACACGCTTGGTGCCCTGACCACAACCGTGCCGGGAACGGACATTATGTCCGCCACCGTGGCGGTTATCTCTGTAGTACCGACGCCCACCGCCGTCCCGGTGCCGTCGATAAGACTGATAACCGCGTCATCGGCCGAATGCCAGACCATCCCGTCCTCCAGTGCATGCACCCTCTTTTCCGGGAATACAGCCTGTGCTTCAAACTGAATCACAGCTCCCAGTTTCACCGTGGTATCTGAAGGGACGATTTCGATTCGCTGTATAACCTCACGCTCCCGTCCCGGCGAAAAGAGCGCGCCGTCGCCCGGGAACAGGCTATGGAGAACAAATGGTCCCCGGCCCTGCGGGTGGCGCACGAGCGATTGATCCTTGTCCGCCCCGGTACCGTAAGCCGCGGTCGCCATGGTATCCGGTCCCGTTGGATCAATCAAGAAGACCGCGTCGCCACGGTTGTTCAGACCACGACCGATCGTGCCATCGTCCACGAACACGGGTCCCGAAAAACCTGTGGGTAAACCACCGCCAAACAGAACCGCTCGCTCGCCTGGTTCTAGCCGGGTGTTTTCCGGAAACGTAAACCTCGCTTGCGCCGCGGCGCCCGCATCGCTCAACTGCCATCCGTCCAACTCGACGGGCGTGAATCCGATATTCAACAGTTCCACGAATTCGTCCTGACTGCGGTGGCGTACTCCGTCTCCATTGGCGTCGCCTTCCAGGTCAAGTGGGGGGTCGGCAAGGATTTCTTGAATGACCACGACTTCGCTAACGCCTTCGCCGACGAGGTGTACACTCAGAGCGCCGCTGCTGGTTTCTACGGTCAGATTTTCGGAAAAGACAACCAGATCCAGAGGTTCAAAACGGACCCGTAGACTCACGGCCTGATCCGGCGACAGCACAACGTCTGCATCGGAAAAGGGAGCGTCCGGAAGCTGGAACGCGGTTGCGCCAACATCCACCGAGGTCATAATTAAGTTGGCCTCCCCGGTGTTCACGAGACGGACACTATCCAGTGCTGAAGTCCCAACACGTACCGGGCCAAAGCGAAGCGTATCGGGGGTGGCGACCGCCTGGGCGCACGCGGCGTTCTGATCCAGGAACAGGCAAACGATAAAAATCAAGAAGGTCTTTTTCACGTAACTCTCCTTTTACAAATGCCAACACATCCACCAAACCGACGCAATCCGTATGCCAATTTGCATTGTTGCACATAAATTTCTTATTATTAATGATTTGTGTTATGGACACTTCTGACTCGATTGCCCCGGTGATGAATACAGTTTTCAGAATGGGTCGGGAAATTGAAAACCTTTTCCGGTTGATTTGACACAAAAAAGCCGGCCGATGCACAGCCGGGAAATCTGCAATGTTCAATCTTGTCCGATACGCTTAGACTCACCTTGCTACAGAATCTCTAGCCGGTATCGTCTTTACTGCAGGCGCGCCTTCAACCCCACAGACAACCCGGTGAATCGTTCCTTGGTCGTCGCCTCAAATCGAATTCCGCTTGACACCGGGAATGCGGTTCGCAATTATATACTCGTAAAGTTGTCTCTTTAAACGTCGGGGCCGGTCCTTTGACCGTCTGGTCAAACCAATACTCGTGGTCAATCTGGTGTTCTGTTTCGGAAACAGATTGCCGGTATTCGGCCGACGAGTCGCCCGGCTCGAAGGGCAACGAAGCAAGACGGGAGGAACCGGCCTGCCTGTGCGGAAGACCTGCACGCAGACAGGCGGATGCATGGTGACATGTTCCTGGAGGAGGTCACTGGAACGTGCTTTTCAAAGAGGAGAACAAGATGCCCGGGGACGTTATCCTGCCTGACGACTTCAATGAGCAACTCGACATCTACAACGCACCCGAACGGCTGCCTGAGGCGCTGGATGTCGCACGCAAAATCGCCGACGCCGGAGTACCGCTGTTGCCGAATCCCGACCATGCCGCCATTTTTGTTGACCCCCCGCACCTTCTTGCCGGACGCTTGAAGCGCATCGGTTACGTTGCCGGGTGGGACACCCGGTGCTATCCGTCGCCGGTGGACGGTTACGACTACATCAATGTGCCGTCAGGGCTGCCCGAAGACAGCCCCGCTCGCGGCAAGGGCTGGTTCGACTACGTCGCGGTCGTCCATCCCGTAGATGAAGCGGCCCGGGATCACATGCTTTCCCAGGGTCACGGAAACCCATTTATACACCATATGACGTGGGGAATTGTTCCGCCGGAGCGGGGCGTCGAGGACGACTTCGATTACGCCGGGAAGGTGATCCCCTACCTGGCTGAAATCCGAAGGACCATCGGTGATGCCTTGGATGATACGCCTGGAACGTTGATTATGGCGCTACCGCAATCCGTTTGCGAGGATACACGTTTCAGGACACTTCTTCCTGAATGGATCGACGGGATGGACATCGAAGAATATCAGGTCGAATCGATGCAGGGCGGTGGGTTCCTTCTGCAGTTTTTTGTCCTTACCGGAGGACGAATCGAAGTTGCGCTCCGGTCGGGCACAAGGCAAACCTTCAATCCCAAGAGTGTACACAAGATCTCAAAGGACGAAATCAGCGCCATCCAATCCGACGGTTAGATCATCCAACCGCGGGCCTCGCCCAAAGCCGACACACGCAGCCAGACAGAAAAACCGGCGGGATCGGAGCGAAAATTCGACAACGCTCAAGATTCCGTCGGCCGTTTTTTTCAGGTGCTGGTGTCCTTCCCGCGTTTAAATCGACTTTCGATACCTGGCGGGATTGATCTTCAATTGGTCCCTATACTTGGCTACCGTACGCCGGGCAATAGCGATGCCGTCATCTTTCAGAAAATCAGCGATTTTCTGATCACTCAAAGGCTTTCTGGTGTTCTCCTCAGCGATCAACCTGGCGATTTTTTGTTTTACGCTCCTTGCGGCTATTTCTTCGCCGTCGCTGCGGGGCAGTCCAACGTCGAAAAAGTACTTCAACTCAAAAACACCGTGTGGCGTCTGTACGTATTTCCCGTTGCTTACCCGGCTAATTGTTGACACATGCATGTTTACCCCATCGGCAACCTCCTGGAGCACCATGGGCTTCAGAAATCCGACTCCCTTGTCAAAGAATGCACGTTGACTTTCGACAATACAACGCATGACCTTCAGCATCGTGGCACGGCGCTGGTTGATCGCGCTGATGAACCAGCGTGCGGAATTCAGACGATCGACGACGAACTTCCTGGCCTGACTTCCCGGTTTTCCGGACTTGCTCAGCAGAGTCCTGTAGACCGGGCTGACCCGCAGCGAAGGAAGATTGCGGTCGATCAGAAAAACCACGTACTCGTCGCCAACCTTCTGGACCTCAATATCGGGTACAACCAGATTGTGATTGATTCGCTCTTCCCTGTAGATCATCGGTTTCGGATTCAAGCCCGATATGACCCCTTCGGCGGTGGCAATTGCCGTCCGTTCCACACCCAGTGATCGACAGATTTTTATATATCGGCGGTTCACCAGGTCATCCCAGTAATTGCGCACGATCTGCATCGCCAGAGAATCCTCCAACCCCTGCTCACGAAGCTGGATCGCCAGGCCCTCCTGGAGGTTCCTCGCGCCCACGCCCGGCGGATCGAACGTCTGAACAACTTCCAGAATCCGTTCCACCGTCTTGTCCTCTTTTCCGAGCATCATTGCAATATCCTCGATCTGTGCCTGCAAGAAACCGTCCTCGTCGATATTGCCGATGATGTATTCGCCAATCTTCCGCTCATCTTCGTTTAAATCAGTAAGCGAGAGTTGGCCTCGTAACTCCGCTTCCAATGACTGACGCGCCGCGCCGTCGTACTCCCATTCTTCAGCATTGGGATCGAACTCCTGTCGGGGCACGGAATATCCGGAATCGTTAAGAAGCTCGTTCCAATGGTTTTCATCGAAACGGCCATCGGGGGTCGTACCGTCCCCGAATTCAAGTTCCGGAAGGCGCGCATCATCCGCTTCTTTTCCCTCGGTCTCGGCATCTTCCGTGTCCGGCGGATCCAACTCCAGGTCCCATTCCTCCTCTTCACGACCGGCCTCTTCAGAGATTTCCAACAGCGGATTGGTCTGCAGTTCCTGCTGAATCAGCTGTTCCAACTCCAGAGAGGGCATCTGTAGAAGCCGCAAGGACTGAATGAGTTGGGGTGCCAACTTCTGTTGTAAGGAAACGGTTTGGGTCAGTTGAATCATTTGCCTGTAAATCTTCCTGAAAAGGCGGTTGAAATCGGGACAGACAAACTTCCCAGCGATGGGTTCAATTTCGTATGATGTTGATTAAATTGCGTAAATCAACGTGTTGTGTTATTTATCTCCCACCAGGTTGTCACCGATTGCCTGAACGACATTTCGATCCGTTACCAATTCATCACCTGGAAAAATAATAAGGAAAAGAGGGCCGCGTGACAATCCTATTTTTCTGTCAATCCAATCGGAAACGGTCCCCGAGGTATACACGCCGTACCTCCGGGTTCTCCGCCAGTTCAACCGGACTGCCGGAGGTCAGAATCTTTCCTTTAGAGAGAATATAGGACCTGTCGGTGATCGCCAGGGTTTCGCGTACGTTGTGATCCGTAATCAGCAAACCGATCCGCCGTTCTTTTAGTGAACGGATAATGGCCTGGATATCTTCGACCGCCTTTGGGTCAATGCCAGCGAACGGTTCATCCAGAAGCAGGAATCTGGGACGCCTGGCCAGGGCTCGAGTAATCTCCAGTCTGCGGGCTTCGCCGCCGGAGAGCCGATCCGCCCTGCGGTTCGCGAGATTCGAGAGTCCTAATTCCTGCAGAAGCGCCTCCATGCGGGTTTCCCGTTCTTCAGGCGACAGGCGGAGTGTTTCCAGCACGGCAAGGACATTCTGCTTCACGGTTAGTTTACGGAAAACGGAGGGTTCCTGTGCCAGATAGCCGATGCCCTTCCGCGCCCGAATGTACATCGGCATGCCGGTAATTTTCTCTCCTCCGAGGAAAATTTCCCCCCGCTTGCACGGAATCAGGCCCACGATCAGGTGAAAGGTGGTGGTCTTGCCCGCTCCGTTGGGGCCTAGAAGACCCACGACCTCTCCCGGATTCACCTCCACGCCGACACCATTGACAACCCGCTGGCGATGGTAGGCTTTCACCAGGTTCCGAGCCTTCAGAATCACGGCGCCTCTCCGGATTCCGCCGGCTTGTATCGGCCTCTAACACCGCCTTCCGCCTGAACGTCGGTGAGTCTATCGCCCTCGAATGTCAGATCCACATGATCGCCCGATAACTGGATATCACCGGTATTCTCGGTCTCCGATCGGTGCGTACACCGAGCGGTCTCGCTGATCCTGACGTAACGTACGGTTCCGTTTTCAAAAGCAACCGCAATCGAGCCGCCAGAAATTCGACTGACGGTTGTACTATCGGATGACACGCAGGCACCGCTTCCGTGTCCCTCAACCGTCAGGCTATCGAGACCCCCATCCAGAAAACCCATCAATATTCGCCGGCCCTTGAGGTCCACGCTGGCGCCATCCCGAGCATTCAACATCATCGAAGCCTCCCCTGATGCATCTACGGTGACGATTTGGCCCTCTTTCATGCGAAGCACAACGGAATCGGCCTGAACCGTCCGTGTACCCGCCCGGTCCGGCTGTACTTCCTCCATCCGGAGCCAGGCGCCGCCGACCAGTACGATTTCATCGAGTGCATTGCCCGCCGCACCCCGCACATGCATCTGTTGGGCGGTCAGATTTACCGAATCAGTCTGTGTTTTACCTTGCTGAATCCAGACAGCATACGCCCCGTCTTGCAGTTCCAGGCGGTCCGACCGCCTGAAGTAGCGGCCGGTGGGGGCGCCCGCCACCATACCGGCGTGATCCATAAGGACCCTACCCGAAAACCGCATGCGATCGCCCTTTGCGGCGAAATGTATGGAATCCGAGCGGACGACGAGGGAATCGCCGGGTGGTTCCGGCGCACGAACGGTATGAACGCCGCCAGTACCCAATCCCGAATCCGCCAACACATGATACGTCATCGACGGCGCACGCAGGGAAACCCGCTGCTCGCTGTAATTCAGCCTCACCCCACCCTCGGCGTCCAACCGATTTTCCTTCTTGTGGTACGCCACCCGCTGCGCGATCAGGAGGCAGTCTTTTTCGATGACACGTACCGCACCCGCGAAAGTCGCCACCTCGGGGCCCGGCAGGTACGTCAGGGTGGTGGCGTCCAGCTGTCTTGCCGAATCCCGGTACGTCACCCGACCGAAAAACCGCGCTTTTGATACCGCACCGCCAGGAATCCACAGGCGGGCGGAATCCGCTCTTACGCTGACCAGACGTTCAGGGTGCTGGTAGGATACCCTGCCCACTTCGATCCGTAAAACACCGTTATCCCGCAGGATGGTTTCGCTGCGGTCGGCACGAATCAATTCTGTGGCGTCAACAAATGAGGTTGTGGCCAGGAAATATTTAAGAAAAAACAGGGAGAAGAACATAAAGAGGAAGGAAAGAGGGCGTTTGCAGAAAAACAGGTGACTATCGGAGGCGATCTGCACCGCCCAGCCGCGTCGAAACCTGACGCATTTTCCACCATTTCAGATCGGAAGAGGCCTCGAACCCCACCCCGGTCTCCTCTCCGTCGGGACGACGGAGGGTCATCCGCCCGTTTCCCGTAATCCTGTCAGTCTCACGGTTCCAGCGTAGCGTATCGGTTTCCAGACGGGTACCGTTTTTGGCAACCAGCGCAACCTCGCCCACTGCCAGCATATCGCCGGACGTTTCGTAAATTTCCGCCTGCCGGGCGGTCAATACGGACACTTGTTTCATTCCGGATCCATCGTAAAACCGAACCGTGACGCCGCTGTCGAGGAGGGCCGTTAACGTCTGATCGTACTTCCGCAAATGTCCGGCCTCAACCTCGGCGCGTTTTCGACCGCTCTGGGTAACCACCGTGTTCCATCCCCAGGCCTCCTGATCCGGAGGTCGCGAGGCTGTTTGAGGCGATGAAGGCTCGGAGGTCGGCGCACAACCCGCCAGAAATCCGAAGTACAGGCAGATTCCGTACGAAATCCGGAATGCTCGGCCCGGTCTCATGTTTCAATCTCTATCTGCACGGAATCCGCCCGAGCCGTTCCGGAATAATCGATGGACGCATTGACAAGTCCGTAAAACAACGGCGCGGGACTTTCCAGCCGTGACTTGAACTCGGGATGTGCCTGGGTTGCAACAAAAAATGGATGATCGGGAAGTTCCGCGAATTCCATCAGTTTCGCACCATCCTCCCTGCGGTGGAACCCTGAAAAGAACAGCCCGTATTCCTCAAGCAGATCCACGTATTTCGGCGCAACTTCATACCGGTGCCGATGACGCTCAACCACGGCGTTTTCGCTTGGCAAGATCACACCGCACCGGAACATCTGATCGGGGCGCTGCCGCAGTTGTTGTATCCTCCGGGAGTCCTCCTCCAGCCGGCCTGTTCGCTCGTAGAGGTCCAATACCCGAGATTCCCGTCGCAATACGGCGGCGTACCCTCCCAATCTCATGGTGCCGCCGTATCGGTTTTCTTCGATAATCTGCCGCTGTGCATACTGTATGTCGATTACCGCGTGGGGCGTATCGGGATCCATCTCGACGGAATTTGCGTCGGTCAATCCGGCCACATGGCGCGAGTATTCCACAACGACCATCTGTAAACCATAGCACAAACCCAAGTAAGGCACCTGGTTTTCCCTGGCGTAACGGACGGCGTTGATGGCACCTTCGGCGCCACCTTCACCGAACGCTCCGGGTACGATTATTCCGTGATAACCGGCGAGCACCTCCTCCACTTCGTGATGCTGCAGGCGGTTGGAGTCGATCCAGTCGATCTCCACCTTGGTATCCAACAGTGCGCCAGCGTGTTCCAGTGACTGATTGACTGAGATATAGGAATCCTGAAATTCATAATCCCCGCTACCGACATATTTGCCTACCATGGCCACGCGCACCCGATCCTCAGGCTCGCGAATCATTCCCAGCAGTTCACACCACCGTTTCCAGTCGGGTGTTTTTTTGGGAGCCAAGCCCAACTCATCCAGGATCTTCTCACCGAGTTGGTCCTTTTCGTATTCCAGAGGCACCTGATAGATGCTGTCGACGTCGGGCGCCGAGATAATCCGGTCCGCGGAGATATTCGCCGAAATCTCGATTTTTCGCTTTCGAACGTCATCCAGTGGTTCCACCGCGCGGCAAATGATGAAATCCGCAAATATTCCGTTTTCGGATAACAAACGGATGGCATGCTGGGTGGGCTTGGTTTTCATCTCGCCGACATGCCTGGGCACCGGAAGATAGGTGACCAGTACGTAAATGACGTTCTCCTCTCCTACCTCCCGTTCCAGGCTCTTCATTGCAAACAAAAAGGGTCGATTCTCGTCGTCGCCAATGGTACCGCCGATCTCTACGAGCGCAATGTCGACCCCGTTCGCCGAGTCAGTAATCCGCTGCTTGATCTCATCGGTGATATGAGGAATCGGCTGAACGGTCTTGCCCAGATATTCGCCTCGGCGCTCCCGCTCTATCACGGTATGGTAAATCTGGCCGGTGGTCAGGTTGTTCGTCCGGGGAAGGTCGATTCCCAAGAATCTCTCGTAGTTCCCCAGGTCCAGATCGATTTCGCCACCGTCGTCCGTTACCCACACTTCTCCATGCTCGGTGGGACGCAGGGTGCCGGCATCGTAGTTGAGATAGGGATCGATCTTGATTGCCGTCGCACTATATCCGTGCTGCTGCAAGATTTTTCCGATAGACGCCGTAGCGAGCCCTTTGCCGACACCGCTCATCACACCCCCGGCGACGACGATGTATTTGGGCCCTTTATAGTCACTCCGCTTAACCATCCGCTCCTCCGGAAACGCAACAAAAAACAGCGGCGCTGATAAAACCGCCGCCGAGACCTATTCGATAACTTTGGGAACCCTGAAGTGGCCGTGGCCGGAACTTGGCGCATTTGACAGCGCCTCGGTCTGGGAAAGAGAGGAAACGGGCGTATCCTCCCGAAACACGTTGTAGACAGGCAGAACGTGCGCCGTGGTTGAAACGTCCGTTGTATTCAGTTTCTCCAGAGCGGTCGCGTAATCCAGCATCTGATTCAGATCGGCAACCAGCCGTTCCTCTTCGTTTCTGTCGAAGCTTAGCCTCGCAAGTTGCGCGACCTTGCGTACGTCTTCCAGCGTAACCGACATAAAAGAAACCCGTGAAAATTAATCGTCGTTATAACCAGTCTACATTGTGACTGTAATATGAGCCAAATTATATTCGAAATCAAGAGGATTTTGGCAACGAGGGCCAACAGCCTGCGAGGGGGTCGGTATCGTGTTATCCGGGCCGAAGGCCGGCAAACCGGACGACCACTTTTTTTGTTGTTCCATTCTGAAAGCAAACCGTGAGTTTGGTATCCGGGCCGTTGCCGGAGCGGTCCACAATGCGTCCGCGTCCCCATATGGGATGGACAACGGTTGTTCCCGCTTCCATTGGGAAGGGGTCGCCTGCTGGTGACGCTGCCGTCCTGCCGGATGGAGTCATTTCATCGTGAACGGCATGCCCTCGAACGATCAGTTGGCCTGGAATCTCTCTCAAGAATCTGGATTCGGAATTGATCGCGGCGCCTCCGTACCGCCGCCGCTGCGTGGCATGCGTCAGGTGGAGCCGGTCCTCCGCCCTTGTCACCCCGACATAAAACAGCCGTCGCTCCTCCTCCACGGCCGCTTCTTCGGCCAACGGATCTTCGTGCTCCCTCAGAATAGGGAACAGCCCTTCTTCCAGACCCGTAACAAAAACCGCCGGAAACTCGAGCCCCTTGGCGCTATGCAAGGTCATCAACGTCACGGCATCGGCTTCCTCTCGCCACTGATCAACGTCGGTAACCAGAGCGACTTCCCGCAAGAATGCCGACAAAGACGGTGTGTCGGCTCGGTTCATGAAGTCCTCAATGGCCACCAACAGTTCCTGCACATTCTCGGAGCGAGAAATGGACTCGGCGGGTGGCAATTCGTCCAGTGTCTGCAAATATCCGGTTTCCTGGACGATGCGCTCCGCCAGCACGTGGGCCGGTTCATCCTCCAATCGGCTCCGGAATCCTTCGATCATTTCATGAAATTTGACTATCGCTGTTCTCGCGCGACCCGTAAGGCCGTCCACGTCGATGGTCCGGGAGAGCGCATCATACGGTGTAATGCCCTTGCCCGCGGCAAAGGCTTCCAATTTCTCGAGAGAGGTCCGGCCGATCCCGCGGCGCGGCGTATTGACAACACGGTAAAGGCTGATCGAATCACTGGGATTCACGATCAGTCGGAGGTAAGCGAGCACATCCTTGACCTCCATGCGTTCGTAAAACCGCACGCCCCCCACAATTACATATGGAATCGCCTGGTAACGCAGCCCGTCTTCCAGCGCGCGTGACTGGGCGTTCGTCCGGTACAATACCGCGGTTTGCCCGTAGCTATAACGCCCCTTGAGGCGCTTCAACTCCCGGGCGATCCATTGGGCCTCGTCCACTTCGTCTGCGCACCGGGCAAGCTGAATCTTTTCCCCGCGACCTCGATTCGTCCAGAGCTCCTTCCCCTTCCGCCCGACGTTGTTGCGTATCACCGCGTTTCCCGCGTCCAGAATCACCCGTGACGACCGGTAGTTCTGTTCAAGACGGATGACGTGGGCGTTGGGAAAATCCTTCTCGAAATTCAGGATATTTCGCAGATCCGCGCCACGCCAGGCATAAATGCTCTGGTCGTCGTCTCCGACCACAAAGAGGCGGCCATGTTTCTCTGCCAGAAGACGCGCAAACAGGTATTGAGGCCGGTTGGTATCCTGGTACTCGTCGATCAGACAGTGCTCAAACCGATTCTGGTACCGCTCCAGAATCTCCGGATCTTCCCTGAGAACCTGCACCGCCAACATCAGAAGATCGTCAAAATCCACCGCGTTGTTCTGATGTAAAGCCGATTGGTACTGCCGGTAAATCCGGGCGACCTGCTGCTCGTAGAAGGTTCCTGCACGTTGCGCAAACGCCACCGGATCGACCATGTGGCTTTTCTCGGAACTGATTCGCGCCCGGACCCGCCGAGGAGGAAACTGCCGCTCTGAAATCTCCTGATCTCGAATGACCTGCCGCATCAACGCAAGCTGGTCGTCCGAATCGTAAATCGAGAAATTGGAATCCAGACCTGCTGCCCCGGCCTCTGTCCTCAGAATTCGCGCGCACAGAGAATGAAAAGTCCCTAGCCACATGCCTCTCGTGGTTCGGTTCAACAGATTCTGTACGCGGCTATTCATTTCACCGGCGGCCTTATTTGTGAATGTCATAGCCACTATCGCGCCCGGATGGACGCCGCAAACCTCAATAAGATACGCAAGACGGCGGGTCAGCACCCGTGTCTTACCGGATCCGGCGCCGGCCAGCACGAGAACCGGGCGATCCACGACGCACACCGCCTCTTTCTGCTGTTCGTTCAACCCTTCCAGAATGGCCTGCATTCCCGCGGGTTCCCCTATTCAAGGCGTCCTGGACCTTTGCCAACTGCGCCTTCTGGCCCACCTTGTCTTCCGCTTCGCGTTTTCATGCTCCCGGAACGTCCGGCTGAACACATGTGTACCGTCGCCCATCGCAACAAAGTATAGATAATCCACATCGGCAGGATAAAGCGCAGCCCTCAAAGACACAGCCCCCGGATTCGTTACCGGCCCTGGCGGCAACCCCCGATGACGATAGGTATTGTACGGTGAATCGATCTTGTAGTCCTTGTAGAACAACCTGCGGGAACCGCCTCCGATCGCATATTGAACCGTCGGATCGGCCTGGAGGTGCATCCCTCGCTTCAGCCGGTTGTGATAAACGGCCGAAATCGTCGTCCGCTCGTCATCCATCAACGCCTCTCCTTCAATAATCGACGCAAGCGTGACAACTTCATGTACAGACATATCGATCTGGCGCACGCGCGCGATCATTTCTGCATCGAACATCGTGAAGAAATGCCCCACCAGCATCTCGATCACACTCTTTTCGTCCATCGTCAAGGAAATTTGATAGGTTTCCGGAAAAAGATAGCCTTCCAGGTTGTCCGCCTGTACACCCAGTTGGCGACAAAATGCGCCGTCAGACGCAAGATTCGACAATTTCGTCTCGTCCAGATCCAGTTTTTTGGCCAACAACCTGATGGTCTGTTCCAAGCGCAACCCCTCCGGAATCGTTACGCCACGTGTCACATCTCGTGATACCGCCAGTTCTTGCAATACGTGCCAGGTGTTCATGCCTTCCTGAAACTTGTGCACGCCGGCCTTGAACCGCCTGCTGGTTCCGCTAATCAGAGAGAAGACGCTCAGCAGCCGCGGGCTTCGGATCACTCCTTCCTGATGTAACAACCGGCCTATCTGTTCGACAGTCATTCCTTTTTGAATGATAACATCCCTTTCACCCATCACCGTGGGTCGGTTCAGAAAAACGACCGCCAGCACCACTCCGGTTGCTCCGACGCCAAAAAGCGCGAAGACCGTCCAGCCGATAGCCGGCCTGAATAAAGTTGATCCACGAAATCCGTGGTTTACCCGCCCCGACCGCACCGGGTCTTGTTCGTTTTCAGTCCGCATCAGAAATCTACCTGGATCTTCGCCTGCAGATAGTTGTTGAGTAGCATAACCGCCGCCATCCGATCCACTTGCCCCCTATCGCCTCGCTTCTTGACCCCCATTTCCCGCATTGCACGACGCGCGGCCACGGTTGTTAGCCGTTCATCCCAGAGTCGAACAGGCAGCCCCGTCGTTTGATTCAACGCAGTAGCAAATGTTTCGGCTGCTTCAGCCATCGGCCCTCGACTGCCATCCATATTGAGCGGCAGACCGACCAGAAGTTCGGCCGCCCCAACGTCCGAAGCCACCCGTGCCACAGAATCTACCGCGGAACTTCGCGTGTCCGCATGAACGGTCGGCAACCCCCGCGCGGCAAATCCCTGTTCGTCGGAAACGGCCAGGCCCACACGCCGCAGACCGTAGTCTACCGCAAGTATTCGCATTTCCGTCCGTATGAATCAAAAAAAGCGAAACACGCGGGACAGCTCTTGAAAACGTCTAGGAGCCAGCCCGCCACATTCCGCTTAGTGGGCTCCAACCTTCAGCTATCCTGCCTGTACAAATCTTTGAGACGATGCCGTTTATTCATCACTTCTCGATGCACGTGAACGAGCCGTTCCCTTGCCGCCTGGTCTCCGGATCGCGCATGTACAAGCAGTGCTTCGACCAGTTCTTCCAGCTCGTGAATATGCACCTGAAATGCCTGTCGGTTTGTCTGCATCATCGTCTGGGCTTCTGTCCGTTTCTGCCCGGCAGTTTCAGCCGGTCGTGGGGTGAGTAGAGTGACTGAATATGAGTGGATTCCGGATCCACAGCGGGACGCGCCCATAGATTTCTGGCGAAGGAGGAGAACATTGCACGCAACGTTCGCTTTCTGTCTTTGAGACACAACCTCCGAATCGCCTTGCGTGACGTCCGTCCCGGTACTTCGCGTATAAAATCCGCTGCGCTCATTCCCCTCTGGTGGGCGTGTTCCATTAAATTCGCAAACGCTTCGACGTCAACAGGATCTTCAAGGTGCGCCAATATTCGTTCGTCTTCGTGATATTCACCGCATTTGGTGGACATCAAACGCCTCCTGAACCTTCAAGACAACCGGGGGAAGACGCAAACCGGACATTTGGCTCGCGAATAGGGCAAGATCCGTCCGCGGAACCCTATTTGCAAGCAACGGCGGAAGGTGCCGTGCAAGGCGAATTACACATCAATATAGTATGGCATTCCGGATCTGATGTCAACCCTTTTGCCCACCCCGGCCGCCATACCTCAGCGGCCGGGTCGGTCGTATTGTCCTGAACGCCAGGTGACTTATCTCATTTCTTGCCAAAGCGCCGTTGCAGGCGTTCACTTGAGCGCCTGTATAAAGACACCCGCGCAGCGTTCTAACGAATTCGGCATGACCGGATAGGGAGCCTGACACCGAATCCGGGGGCGTTCCCGATCGCGACATTTCCATTCACGATTTCCGGTTGCCCGTTCATCCAGTCGATCCACGGTCTGCCTGATTCGGCCAATGGATCGGGATCTATTGACGCTATCGCTTGCAGCGCCCAGATTTCGCTCCCGCGGTGGGGACAGACCCGAACACCGTATTTCTCTCCCATTTGATAGATCTTCAGCAATTCCGTCAGTCCACCGCACCATGTCGCGTCCGGCTGTACAATCGTGTGCAGGCGCTCCCTCATCAGAACGTCGAAGGCAGATGCAGTATATTCGTGTTCACCGCCCGCGATGGGTACCGGGCTCTGGTCACGTAATTTCGCATAGCCCTTCAGATCCTCCGGTGGCAGCGGTTCCTCGAGCCATTCCAGATTACATCCCTCCAATGCGTCGACGAGGCGCAATGCCGATTCGGCATTCAGACTCATCCCCGCGTCGGCCATCAATCGAACTTCAGGCCCGAGAATATCCCTCACACGCCGAATTGGAACAACCACATCGGCAACGTCCTGTTTCCGGTTTAGCCCAGCGTGAAACTTGAGTGCGTGGAACCCCTTTGAACCGGATCGAATCACCTCTTCGGCGGAAAATCCTGTCTTATAACATGGAATAGTCTTCGGCGGACATGCGTTTTTTCCGGCCAGAATATCGGCTATCGGCTTGCCCTCACGTTTTCCCCTCAGATCCCATAGAGCCAGGTCCACACCACTGATCGCCATCACCGCGATTCCCTTCCGCCCGTAAGGCCGGGTTGCCCGATACATTTCCTCCCACAGGCATTCGACCTGGGTCGCGTCGCTGCCGGAAAGAAGCCGGCGCAGTTCGGTCTCTACGACGTGAACGCCCGCCGCGCCGCCGCCCCCGACGCCATAGCCCGTCAGCCCATCCTCGGTCTCAACGCTGACCGCGATCTGACCCATCCATGTCCGCCAATCGTTCGGGCTTCCGGCGGATTTCGGCTGGTTTGCGCTAACGGATGTGATTCTCACCATCAGTTTTCACGTTCCCACGTTAATGCCGGCGTCCGCCTCGAGGCTCGCCGTCAGTCCCGTGAACGTCCTGCGGGGTCTTTCAGGGAAATAGTTCGATCGGCTTTTTTCTTCGGTAGGGGAAGATCTTTCTCGATTCGCCCGATACGAGAACAGACGATTCACGAAAGGCGCGCACGCCGGCCTGGATGACCTGGATGTGCAACCTGCCACGAAGGCTGCCCCAGGAACAATTATCCGCACGGCGAGGCACCGCGCCCGGCTCCGGCAAGGATAAAATACCCCTGGCAGGACTCGAACCTGCGACCAACGGATTAGGAATCCGCTACTCTATCCACTGAGCTACAGGGGCATTGACCCGAGATGTACACCTTTTCAGTTATTCCGCCGGTATCGAGGGGCGGTTGGAGCGGATGCCGACCTACGGTGCCGGCGGGTGCTCAATAGGTAACGAGCGCCATCACGTTTTCCCCCTTCAGTCTCGACCGTCCGTCCAGTGCGGCCAACTCAATCAAAAATGCGATACCCAGGACCTGGCCGCCGAGTCCTTTTACCAGATTGACCGCGGCCTCCATGGTGCCTCCCGTCGCCAGCAAATCGTCTATGAGAAGTACAAGCTCTCCGGGGACGATAGCGTCCGTATGAATTTCAATGCTGTCCGTGCCGTATTCCAGCTTGTAGCTCGCCGACGCCGTTTGTGCGGGCAATTTGCCGGACTTTCGGATGGGTACGAATCCCGCGCCCAGATCACGAGCAACAGCTGCGCCCAAAATGAAACCTCTGGACTCAATCCCGGCTACAATCGACACCCCTGCACTCCGGTAAGGGTCGGCCAGCCGTCGAATGGCGGCATCCAGCGCGGCGGGGTCTTTCAGGAGGGTTGTGATATCCTTGAACAGGATGCCCGGCTTTGGAAAATCGGGTACTTCTCGGATATGTTCCGATAGATTCAAAAACACCCCCTATCTACCAGCGTATCTCAAATTCAGTTTCGGATCTTTGAACTGGACGTGATCCTGTGGTCGTATCCCGCACGCGGGCGCCGGGGGGCCCTTGACCGACCACGTCGACCAGGGCGGATACGCCAGAGGGTTGTCCTTCCGCTTCAAGCTCCACACTACCATCGGCGAGGTTGCGCACGTATCCGACGAGGCCCAGGTTCCACGCCATGCGGCGGACGAAAAATCGAAAACCCACACCCTGAACCGCACCCTTTACACGGACATAGATTCGCTGAGGGGAACTCATTCATCGCTCGCTGTTGCAACCGCCTCCCACAAAATCTGAATCGGGTGGCGTGCGGTCCGTCCGGTTGCATGGAGAATCTGTTGCCTGCACGACAGCCCCGCAGCCGCGACCTCGATCTCCGGTCGCGCCGCACGGACAACCTTCAAGAGCCGGTCTTCACCCATTTTCAGGGAAATATCGTAGTGCTCCGCCTGATAACCAAATGCGCCTGCCATACCGCAGCAGGCCGAATCGATGGCTGATGCTGTATATCCGGGTGGCAAATTCAACACCTCGAGCGACGGCCCGATGCCCCAGAGCGCCTTCTGATGGCAGTGCCCGTGTACAAGTATCTCCTTCTTCAAATCCGAAAATGAAACGTGCAGCTCGCCGCGCTCCGCCAGCAGGCTCAGATAGGACTCCAGCGTATAGCACCGCTCGGCCACCTCCCGGGCCCGGGGATCCGGGCTCAGGTCCGGATAGTCGTCCGTCAACATTGAGACGCAACTGGGTTCAAAACCCACGATATCGTATCCCTGCACGATGTACGGGTGCAGGTGCCGCACGTTGAACGCCAGATTCTCCTTTACCTGCTCAATCATGCCACTGGACAGGAGCGGCCTGCCACAACACCGCTTTGTGGGCAGGATCACCTCAAAACCCGCAGCCTCAAGAAAACGCGTGGCCGAAATGCCGATATCGGGTTCATTGAACGTCAGATACGTATCGTTGAAGAGCACCACCTTCCGTTCGCGCGGCCGTTTCTTGCGCCCGGCAAACCAATCCGTGAACGTCCGCCGCGCGAACGGCGGCAATTCCCTTTTCGGCGCGATACCCAGCAACTGCATACCCAGCCGCGCAATCTTCGTCCTGGCAATCCAATTCGAAACAGGTGCCAGCGCGCACCCGGCCCGGTTCACGGTTTCGATATTGCCGAACAACCATTCCCTCAGCGGTCTTCCGTGCGTGTCGTAATAATGTGCAAGGAATTCATACTTGATCTTGGCCATGTCTACGTTGGAGGGGCATTCCGCCTTGCACGCCTTGCACTCCAGGCACAGGTCCAGGATCTCGTACACCCGATCGTCAGCCAGCCCTCCCTCAAGACCACCTGAAATGGCGGCACGGAGCGCATTTGCCCTACCGCGCGTGGAATGGGCCTCTTCGAGTGTCGCCATATAGGAAGGGCACATTGTTCCGTGAAGTTTTTTGCGGCATGCACCCACGCCGTTGCACATTTCCACTGCCCGGTGAAATCCGCCATCGGCCGAAAAGTCGAAATGGGTCCGGGGCTCCAGGGCCCTGTATGCGGGTCCGAAACGCAGGTTTTCGGTCATCATGGGTGCGTCCACGATCTTTCCCGGATTCATCAGACCATGGGGGTCGAACGCACGTTTGATGTTCCGGAACGCATTGTAGAGCGTGGATCCGAACATCCGTTCATTCCAGCAGCTTCGAGCCAGGCCATCACCGTGTTCACCGCTCATCGCGCCGCCGTATCTCAGCACCAGATCCAGAACGGCCTCCGCGATAGACCGCATTTTCGCAACGCCGGTAGCTGTCTTCAAATCCACGATCGGCCGGATGTGAAGCAATCCCACGCTGGCATGCGCGTAGTACCCCGCCGTCGTATCGTGTTCCCGAACAATCCGCTCGAACTCGCCAATGTAGTCCGGCAGTTTCTCAGGTGAAACCGCCGAATCTTCCACAAACGCCACCGGTTTGGAATCCCCTTTGACGCCCATCAGCAATCCCAGGCCCGATTGACGCACGTTCCATACATTCGCCTGTTCCGTGGCCGAAACCGCCCGTCGGAATCCATATCCGAGTCCATGTTTTGACATGGTGGCCTCGAGTATCTCCAGTCGAGGTATCAGCGCCTCAGCCGAATCCCCATAATACTCCACCACAAGCACCGCTTTGGGATCTCCCTCAACCCAGCCGCGTTCCCTGGACAACGCCATCGATCCTCTGGTCTGCTCCAGTATCATGCGGTCTACCAGTTCCACCGCCGCAGGTCCGGTTTCCAGAATGGGCGCGACTGCCGCCATAGACTCGATCAGATCCTCGAACTGGACCACGCCCAAAACCTTCGCGCGGGGAAGGGGGATCACACGCAGTTTGGCTTCCAGTACGGTGGCGAGAGTGCCCTCAGACCCCACAATCATCCGGCACATATTAAAGGGTTGCGCCTTGGTGAATTCATCGAGGTTGTAACCGCCCACGCGCCGCAGAATCTTCGGATATCTGCGCTCAATCTCCGCTCTGTGTTTCCGGGCAAGACGGATGACCTCCAGGTATGCACGGCCTTCCAGATCGGACTGTTTCGACTTCCCGGCAACTTCCTCGTCGGACATTTCCCGGAACAGGGTCTCTGTGCCGTCGGCGAGCGCCACCTTCAGTTCCAGAACGTGGTCGATGGTCTTCCCGTAAATCACCGAATGGGCCCCCGCCGAATTGTTGCCGATCATCCCCCCGATCGTCGCTCGACTGCTCGTAGCCACATCCGGGGCGAATTGCAGGCCACTCGGTTTCAGATGTGCATTCAGTTCGTCCAGCACAACCCCCGGCTGTACCCGCACCCACCCCTCCTCCTCGTTCAGTTCGAGGATGTCATTCATGAATTTGGACAGATCCATAATCACCGCACGGCCCACGCTCTGTCCGGCAAGCGCCGTCCCGCCGCCGCGTGGCAATACGGGTACCCCGAACTCCCGGGCGAGCCGCATGACCCGTACGACGTCCCTTCGATGCTTGGGAAGAACAACGCCCATCGGTTCGATCTGGTACATGCTTGCATCGGTGCTGTATAATATCCGCGAAGCCTTATCGAATCGAACCTCTCCCGCTATTTCCCGTTCAAGCGCTGTCGACAGGTCCTTCATCACATCTCCCTTGCTTATTCACGTAACACCGTTGGCCCTCGACCTCCATTCGCTCCGGGGTGGTCCTTCGCACCCATAGCACTACGGCGTAGACCGGCCTTAACGGCGCGAGCAAGTCGATAATGTAACCCATACCGACGGATACGTCAAGGTTCACCGCCCGACGGCGTGTGCACGGCACTAAAACGCTTGACGCCCCGTGAAAATAACCCTATCAATAAACCACCTTCTTACCTCAATGACAATCGACGGGGCTCACCGTGCTGGAAACCGGCTTTGGTATTCAGGACTTTACGCCAGAAGAACCGTCAGATGGCTCTTTTCGAGTCTACGATCCGATCTCCTTCCGTGCCTTGATCCTTCGGAACGGAGACACCAACGTCACGCTCCTGGCCGGGGATTGTTTCAGCATCGAAGAGGATCTCATGGCACGCGTCAGGGAACGCCTTGAGGACATCGCCTGGCTGAATCTCCGGCAGATCCTGCCCTGTGCTTCTCACGTTGGCACGACGCCCATTTTATTTCAATCATATGTCAGCATACCCTGCGAGATGCTCAAGTATTACGGCAGGGAGGATTTTTTCGCGGACAATATGGCGGCGGCGGTCCGTAAAGCCGCCCTCGCGATGCGACCCTCGCAGTTGGGCGTCGGTGTCAGTTCCGCCCCCAACATTCTATATAACCGGCGCTCATACGATCAGGACGGAAACCTGGTGATGAGCAACTTCAAATTTCCCTACCCTCGTCCCGAACTCACCTATGCCGAAGTGGACGACAACGTATACGTGCTGCGAATTGACGATGCCGAGGGTAATCCAAACCATTGCGCGTTCGTTTTCGGCTGTCATGCGCTGTGCAACACCGACAAGTACGGGCATATTTCCGCCGATTATCCCGGCGTCGCCCGCGACGTGGTCGAGGCCGCGGGCGTCAATGCGTTGTTTCTTCCCGGCAGTATCGGAAACGTGGTACCTGTCAGCCGGGCCGGCCGTACGTATAAGCGCGTGGGCAACAGCGTCGGAGGGGCGGCACTCTACGCCTTGGAACAGGCGCGTATGAACGGTTCCGGTAAATTCCGCGTCACCCAGAAGACCGTCCAGGTGCCCACATTTTCTTACAAGGATCCCGATGCCGTCGAGGCCGAACTGACAACGACGCCGAAGAGGTCGGACGGGCTGCAGCGATTTCAGGCCTACGGCAGTCGCCACTATACGACCGGCAGGCAAGATCTGGACTATACGATCACACGAGTCTCCGCGTGCGGCGTCAACATTGTCCACCTTCCAGGTGAGATCTTTGTTGAAACCGCGCGGGCGATCAGGGCGGCGGCACATGGGAAACTCACCATCGTTCTGTCCGGTCCGACAGCCGACGTCGGTTACCTGAGTACCCGCCGGGCCCACCGTGAAGGCGGCATGGAGCCCAGATATGCGGGGCTTGCCGTCGAAGGCGAGAAGCTGGTCCGCGCGGCTGCCTGCGAACTCGTGGCGGATTGATCATTTCACGTTGTAGGACCTGGCGATTGCCCGCCGACCTACTTTCCGCCAGGCGAGTTGACGTCCCCTGGTTATTCGGCTTCCTTCAACGGTGTAAGCGCACCGTTCATAGCAGGAACAAAACCGGGATAAATCCTGGGACTCTCTCAGGAGTACCGATGCCAAACGTGATTTCGGCAAACCGGCTGGCGGTGAACGGGGGTACTCCCGTACGCAATCGGCTCGAGAATCCATGGCCCTCCTGGCCTGCCACTTCCGAGGTGGAGTGGGAGAGCGAAATCGAGCCGGCGCTTCGGGAAGTATACATGGGAAAGACAGAGGGGCTTCCGGCAAGCAGGAGCGATCGGTTCGGCCAGGCGTTCGCGGCCTATTGCGGTGCGAAGTACGGCATCATGATGCCCCATGGCACCGACGCGATTTCCGCCTCCATAGCCGGTGCGCTTGATCTCGACGGCTTTCGTGAAGGCGGGGAAATCATCATTCCCAACTATACCTTCATCGCTACGGCCAGTGCCGCCCTGTCCGTGAGATGCAAGCTTGTACTGGTAGATATCGATCCCGTGAGTTTTACCCTGGACCCGGCCGCCGTGGCAGCGGCCGTAACCGAGAGGACCGTGGGCATCCTTCCCGTGCACGTGGGCGGGCACCCGGCAGATATGGATGCACTGAATGCCATCGCCAAGAAACACGGTCTCGTGGTTGTTGAAGATGCTGCACAGGCCCACGGCACCGAACACAATGGCCGGAAGGTCGGACCGCTCGGCGACGTTGGCGCCTACAGCTTCCAGTCAAGCAAGAACCTTACGGTTGGCGAAGGCGGCTGCCTCGTCACCAACCATCGGCATATTCACGACCGGGCATGCGCCTTCAAGGACGTGGGTCGACGCCCTGGTGGCGAACGATGGGAATATCCCCGGCACGGATGGAACTATCGAACCTCCGAATACCTCGCATCCATCCTTCTTATTCGTCTCAAGAGGTTGCAACTTCAGACCGAGACCCGGCGCAGGAACGCAGCACATCTCTCCAGCGCGCTGCGAAATGTCGGCGGCGTCACCCCACCGGCGCTGCGTCCGTGGGTCACGCAGCACGGTTACCATCTCTACATGCTGCTTTACCATCCGGAGCATTTCGGCGGCCAAAGCCGGGAGGAATTCGTAAAAGCCCTGACAGCCGAAGGCATTGACTGTACGCCCGGTTATCAGCGACCGCTCACGGACGAGGGGGCCTTAAAGAGCGTCTCGGAACAATACCCCGGTCTCGTGCGCAGGCTACCCTGTCCGAGAGTTGAGCATGCGTGCAGGTACAGCGTATGGTTCTACCAGTCCATGCTCCTGGGCACGCGAGAAGACATGGACGACATCGTGGAGGCGGTGGGTAAAATCAGACGCGCGTTCACTCGCTAGCCTCCTCGATCGTGGGTTCCCTTTCGTAATTTCCCCAGTACTCATCCTGGGGTTCGCCGCAGCAAACGGTGAAACTCAGGACTCTCCAGGTCTTATTGATCCAATAATATGTCCTATCTGAATTCATTCGGGCCGGTTCGTCATGCGATCGTGGCTGCGATGGTCCTCCCTTTGACAATCGGCACGGTTTGCCGTACGGAGTTTTCGGCGCAGGCTTCGCCAGGTCCCGGCAGTTCCCACGCAGCCGTGCCCGACTCGAACACCGACGGGGCTGCGCACTCCCTCAAAGAAGCAGACGGTTCCTGGAAATATACCAACCGACTCGTACATGAAACCAGCCCCTATCTGCTGCTGCATGCCCACAACCCGGTGGATTGGTATCCATGGGGAACTGAGGCGATCCAGCGGGCCCGCCGGGAAGACAAACCCATTTTCCTTTCGGTAGGATACGCCACCTGCTACTGGTGCCACGTGATGGAACGCCTTGTTTTTTCGGATTCCACGATTGCCGAACAAATGAACGGGCACTTCGTCAACATCAAGGTGGACCGGGAAGAGCGGCCCGACGTCGACGAAATCTACATGACGGCAACCAGAATCATCACGGGGCACGGCGGATGGCCGAACTCTGTTTTCCTCACTCCCGAACTCAATCCGTTTTTTGCGGGCACCTATTTCCCGCCGAAGGACGATCCCCGTTACAACCGGCCTGGCTTTCCCCGCGTGCTCCAGGTCATCCGGAACGCGTGGGCAGACCGAAGGCCGGATGTCATTGCACAATCCAGGTACATCTCCTCGGCCATGGAGAAAATCCATCTGGTTCCTCGCCCCCAAACAGCCGATATCTCACTAAACCACAGCACCTTGGAACGGTCTATTGACAGACTAGTGCAATCCTACGACCCCGTCCACGGAGGATTTGGAGACGCACCAAAATTTCCACCCGACCAGGCACTCGACCTGCTCATGTCTCAACACCAGCACCGGAACAACCGGGAACTCCTGGACATCGTGACGGGCACACTGGACAATATGGCCGCGGGCGGCATTTTTGATCACCTGGGCGGCGGTTTCCATCGCTACGCCACCGATCGGGGATGGTTTGTACCTCATTTTGAGAAAATGCTCTACAATCAGGCCCAGTTGACCCGGATTTACCTCCGCGCGTATCAGATTTCCCGTAATCCGGATTATCGGCATACGGCAGAGGATATTCTCCGATACGTCACGCGGGAAATGACCTCGCCCGAAGGCGCCTTCTATTCCGCCCTGGATTCGGAAACCAGCGGTAAGGAAGGTCATTACTATCTCTGGAACCCAACCGCGATTCGGAGTATTCTCAAAGAGGACGCAGACCTCTTCCTCAAGGTCTACAGCCTCGCGCGAATGCCGGAAGGCGACGGAATGGTCCTCTACATGCCAACAACCCTGGGCGCGGCGGCAGACGCATTGTCGCTACCGTACGACGATCTCCGGGACCGGCTCCGGCCGCTCAAGCAAAAACTGCTGTCCGCCAGAGAACAGCGAGATCGGCCGCTGCTGGACGATAAGATAATCACCGCGTGGAATGGTTTGATGATTGCGGCCTTTGCCGATGCATACGCAACATTGAATTCTCCGCCCTATCTGCGAGCCGCTCGCAGGGCGGCGAACTTTGTCCTGGGGCGCATGCGCGACAGAGACGGCAACCTCCTGCGCATCTATCGCAACGGAGAGGTAAAAGAGACCGCCTTTCAGGAGGACTATGCGTTTCTCATCCAGGGCCTGGTGTCGCTCTACCAGGCTTCGGGAGAGTCCCGGTACCTCAGAGACGCCGAAGCACTGTCGGAGCGAATGCGCAGCCTTTACTGGGACGACGACGGAGGCGGCTTTTTTTTCACCAGCGGCGTTGAACACCTCATCACGCGTATCAAGAAACCCTACGACGGCGCCATCCCCTCGGGAAATTCGGTTGCGGTGCACGCCTTGCTCAGCCTCCACAACCTGACCAAGAAAAGGGAGTATATGGACTTGGCGTCGCGGTCGCTGCAGGCCTTCAGTTCCCTGATGCAAACGAGCCAGAGCGGTTTCAACAATATGTATCACGGCCTGTTGCGTTACCTCGAGACGAATACGCCGGCGCCCACGCCGAATGCACCCGGGACGGAGGCGCCCGGCGTACCGGAAACCAACGTTCCGATCCTTGCTGCCAGCCATGAAGCCGTGAACGCAAGGGCATTCGTGCTGTCCCACCCCCCAGCGGCCGGGGGTCGGCTTGAACTCGTTGTGACACTGACGATAAAAAAAGGCTGGCACATCAACGCCAACCCCGCGACATTGGATTTCCTGGTTCCAACGACGCTGAGCATTTCTTCCGAACACCCGTTCGACGTCATGGAGATTTCGTATCCGTCGGCGAAGCGCATCCGCTTCGCTTTTGCCGATCAGCCTCTGGACGTTTACGAAGGCGAAGTCACGATTCCCGCGACACTCAAAATTGGGGGTTATCGGTCCGGCGTCGTCCGGCTGCACCTGGTTCTGGAATTTCAGGCCTGCGATGCCACCCGATGCCTGCCGCCATCATCGATTACCCTTCCAATCGAGGTCATCCCGTCCGAACCGCGTGGATGATCTCCGCGACTACCTCAATAAAACGAATATTATTCCTCTGCACCGGAAACTCGTGCCGGAGCCAGATGGCGGAAGGTATTCTCCGGCACGTCGCCGGAAACCGCTTCGACTCTCTAAGCGCGGGCACCCACCCCACGACCCTGAATCCGCTGGCTGTCAAAGCGATGGCCGACCCCATCATAGCCTTTCCGCCTGACCTCTCATGCGCATTACCGTCTCTCAGGTCAACTCTCCGCCGCAGCTGCTACCTGCGCCAGCCGTGCAACCATAGCAGTGGTCGGCGATCCGGATCCTTCTATCGTTTAACCACCGCGGTGACACCTCCCACAGTTTTTTTGGCTTGCCGGACAGATGCATATCCAGCATCTGGTTGAAATCGCAGTCGTAGATGTTGCCTTCCCAGTCTACGCTCACGAGAAACCGACACATCAGTCGATCGATCGTTTTCGCGTTGAAATGGTCATGCAACGTCTGCGTGTAGCCGTCGTACTCCCCCCGACGCCGTAAATAGTCGTTAAACCGGCTGATCGGCATATTGGTTATTGTAAAGAGTCGATTGAACGCAATTCCGTAGCGATCGTCCAGAACCCGCTTGTAGTCCGCCTCGAGTTCGGCCTGCGGCGGGGGAAGCGTGGCGCCCACCGGATTGTACACCAGATGCAGCTGCAGGTCTGTATCCGGCTTTCCGTAACCGATCGAATTAAGCCGTCGAAGCGCCTCGATGCTGTCGGAAAACACACCTTTGCCACGTTGCTGATCTACGTTTTCCTCCAGATAACAGGGAAGAGAGCAGACCAACTCCACATTGTGTTCACGGTAGAAGCCCGGCAGATTTTCCATACCCGGTTCGAATATCACCGTCAGGTTGCATCTCACCATCACGTTGCGACCAAGGCCTCGGATCTGTTTCACCAGATATCTAAAATGAGGGTTCACCTCCGGGGCTCCGCCGGTAATATCCACCGTTGGAATATCTGTCGCGGCGAGAAACGCCAGGATCGACTGCATCGTCTCCCGCGTCATCACTTCCGTCCGATTCGGGCCGGCATCCACGTGGCAGTGCCTGCATGCCTGGTTGCACAACTTACCGACATTGATCTGCAGCGTCTCCAGTCTCTCGCGCCGGAGATCGATACCCTCCCGCCTCAACCGCGCCCCAAACGACAAACGGTTGCCTGGCAATGTGGCCTGCACACGGGGGTGGATCGCCAGCAATTCCGTCGGCGCTTCCATGGGTCTCTCCTTTGCGTTGAAGACAGACCGGCGAGTTTCCTCAATTCGCCTGTCGGTAATCACGAAACCTGCTTGTGCGGCAAGATCGCTGAAGCATTGATGCCTGGCAACGCTTTGCCAGGTCATCGTTCATTCAACGGTCTACGGCTTCGTGGAGCGCCCGGTCGTTCAGCGTCCAATCGTACGGCATGTACCGAACGGTTACCCCAGGGTGGGTTTGCAGGAAGGCGCGATCTTCTTCGGTAAGATGGATCTTCAAGTAATCCGTGATTCGAACGTCATCCACGTGATGGGTGCGTCTGTACCAGCCTGTGAAATCACCTTCAAACCAATCGAGAATTTTCGAGAGTTGCAAAGTTCCGCTCTCGCGGTCCACCGTGACAAATTGCGGATCGCGGATAAAGTCCCGGACGGCTTCGTCCAGCTGTTTTTCGAGCTGCTCAGGACGGTATGCTTCCCCTCGCAACCTGGGACAGGAGGCCGCGCCGCAATTCAGGGCGGCGTGGATTCGCGGATCGCCAAACCTTTTTCGGATGATTTTGTGCTCAATATCATCCAGTGAATAGGATTTTCCACCAACGACATGGAATACCTTGAAGAATCCGGGCTGTGGATGGATCTGCTTAACGCTCGTTACCGGATAGGCATTGACCACCCCGCTGATCACAAGCGTGTTGTACGCGTTGATCCAATATGCCAGCCGATCTTCCCGCCCGGGAAACATCACTGGATGGCTCTCCGGGCTCACCTCCATCAGACTGGCCAAAAAAAACCTGAGTTCGGTCGGATTCGCCTTTATACCCGCGTAGTCAACCCAACCTCTTGAATCCACAAACCTTCCTAACATGCGGTCAAGGGGTCCATAATCGAACGGTGTTGCTCCTTCGCTCCGCGCTGGCGCCGAACACAATACGAACGCAAGTGTCACCGTCAGCGCACACCTGAAACGCTTCGTACCCGCTCGGTCACCAACCCTTACGCTGTCAATTTCCAATCTGTGCGAATTCATCGTTCGCCTCGGGAGCCACAACCGCAATTGAGTTCGGTGCGCGAATTGTATTTACGATTCAGGCGTGGCTCCAGTCGAAGACCACACCCAGATATTCGTCTTTTCGTCCCGTCACTCCGTCGTAGACGTCCTGACAATCGGCTGGAGACGCCAGGTGGGTGAGCACGGGCGGCACCACCAGCCGTTCGTTCGTAATCCAGTCCGCAAGCAGCCTGTAATTGCCGGCAATATCCCTCGCCCGCTCGGTGGGATGCTGCGGCCAGCGCCACTCCAGCGCGCCGATCATCCGAATTGCCTTGAGATGAATGTGCAGCAGCATCGGCGTCACGTCCAGCTTCGCAGGCGCCCGTGGACTGCCCAGCAAGATGACCTCGCCGCCAATTCGCGCCATCAGAACCCCTTGCGCTACGACATTGCTCATGCCAATGGCTTCAACCACCACGTGCGCGCCTTCGCCCGACGTCCAATCCATCACTGCGGCCATCAGATCCTCGCGTGCCGTGTTCACCCCTCTTTCCAATCCGCACGCCCTTGCCTTCTCCAGGCGAAACGCCGAGACGTCGGCAACCATGACCTCCATCCCTGCGAGACAAAAGAGCTGAGCCGCGAAATTGCCCACCAGGCCCATTCCAATGACGAGGACTGTATCCCCGGCCTGTGCACACGAGGAACGCAGTGCGCTCATGCTCACCCCTGCCATACGTGAAAATACAAGGTGTTTTCCCTCGGCGGTCGGGGAGACCGGCAACGCCATCCGAGCGGCATCGGCCTTCGTCACGGACGCGTGTTTCGAGAAACTGACCACCCTGTCGCCGGGTCTGCACATCGTCACCGCCGACCCCACCGCCAGCACCTCGCCCAGATGCCCGTATCCGGTCTCTCTCGGGTACTTCCCCGCATCGCCGAACGGCATCTGTCTGACCAGTCCGGTGAATCCCGCGCCCTCCGTCCCCCCGCTGACGACCGAATACTCGGCCCTGACCAGCGCCTGGTGCGGATCCAGCGCGTCATCCAGTTCGAAAGTCTGCAGTTCGATTCGCCCGGGTTCCACCACAACCAGCCGTTTCGAAGTCATTCCGTCCTCCGGTCGAAGAACGTCAAATACGGTTGCCCGGTAATTTCACGCTTCAGCAATACCGCGAGTTCCAGTGCGTGATAGTCTCCCCACATCGAGGCCTCACCGTTCGGAACGCTTTGTCCCGCCCGACGACGATCCCAGCCATTGGGCCGGTGATACACCGAATGCAGGATCAGGCCCTGGTGATCCGCATCATCGGTCAGATACGGGGCGTCGAACAACGTCCGCGCGACCGTCAATGCTGCCTTCCTGTACGACGCGCCGGCCTCTCCGCCCAGGTACTTGCCCAAACGGTACAGGCCCTGAGCCGCAATCGCGGCGGCCGAACTGTCTACGGGTTCAAATTCGTTGAATGGATCCGCGGCCCGACCAAGATAATCTCCCATTTGGGCCAAACCGGGGGCGCCGGTATCCCAGTACGGGACGCCGTCTGCCGCAGACGCACCTTCAACGAAGTAATCGGCCGCGGCTGTCGCCGCCACCATCATGAAACCAGTGATATAGTCGCGACCGCCGCAAGCCGAAAGGTCCTCATCCTCCAGGACCTCGAGGAATTCAAGCAATTCGGCATATCCCGTTACCACCCATGCCAGTCCTCGCGTCCACGTGGAAAAGGCGGAGTATCCCTGTTGGGTACTTGGACATCGATAATTCCCGTCCTCCACGTTGAAAATCGACTCATGCGCCACCCGCCCTCGAATGTCGTAGCCATCGCGACCGTCGCCGTAATACACATTGAACCGCGCTGTTGTATCCGCGTGCTCGATCATGCGATCGAGGAGCGAAATCGGCCGGTCGTTCTCCCCCATCAACACGTGGCCCAGACAGTGTGCGAGCCCCAGAGACCGACAGGTGCGGATCGTGTCGGAAAACAGCGAATGGGCGCCGTTAAAGGAGGGAATAAACCCCTTTCCGTTCCGAATTGCGGTCCACCTCGCCCCCTGCACTGCGCCCGACGCCTTCAGGGCGAGTTCGTAAAAATGTCGCTCCCACCGATCTTCCGGAATCGCGTCCTCAAGCATCAGCCGCCTGAGATTGCCATATGTCGATATGTTGTTGAACCCGTGGTCGTGCACTCCCGTGTGAGTCACGTGTGCGGCCATCCGTTCTACGGTTCCGCGTCGGCCAATTTCCAGAAACTGATTTTCTCCAGACACCTCGAACAGCAAAATCGCGCAGCCATACTGAAATCCCTGTGTCCATTCCGTCCAGCCTCGGGTGGTATATTTCCCTCCGACGGTATAGACCGGCGCGCCACGCTGCGGATCCCAGGTCTCGTAAACCGATAGAATTTTTCCCGCCGCAAGGTCGAAACACCGGTCCAGTCTGGAATCGAGATCTTCCAGGCCAATGGAAGGGTCAACCCGCATAACCTCTCCCCGAAACAACGAGGCGTTGCACCCGGTCTTTCGCGATGCGGCGCGGATCGCGCACGCGTCTCATCCCTGCTTCTTTGTCTTGTGGTCTTCCCAACGTGTCCATTCGAGGCCAATCCCTTGCAGCCGCGATATTCCGCATCCCGTGGAGAAAATCCCATGCGTGACTACTGTTTCGTATAGACAAAAATAGTGCCGTCTCGTGCGTACAGCGTAAGTTCGATTTTGTCGACGGAGAACCCGAAATCCAGGCTGTCCAGGTATATTGTACGATTTTCAATTCGCCAACTTCCGGCTGTCGTTATCTGGCTTCCGTCGAATATCGTATTGATGAACGTATAAATCCCGTTTTTTTCGAAGACCAGCCTATAGTTCACTGTTACCGGCTCGTTCCTCGCGAGGGTCAGCTTCCACGTACCCAATATCGCGTCTTCAGGCGCCACCGGAACGCTGCCACAGCGGATGGTCAACAGGAGAACGGTTACGATGCAAAACATCCTTAACATCGGGAGTTTTCCCTGGATACGCGCGGGCTGCTGACATCATGCCTCGGACGCGTGAAATCCGGTTACTGACTTTCGGACGCTATCGGACATCGGAATTTCGAGGATTTCAGCGACGGGTTCAGAACCCGTTGCAGGCCTCCATCCGCACGGGATGCGGCAGTCTGCTCGAAGTTGTCGATGCCGTGCACGGGATCAGCTAGCGGATGTAAGCAACCGTTTCAGGTACCGGCAATATTCGTTCTCGGTCGAATAGTTGGCGGTTTCCTCGAGCTGCCGCGGGCTGATGTACCCTTTTCGAAACGCGATTTCTTCCAGGCACGCGATTTTCAACCCCTGCCGGTGTTCGACAATCTGCACAAAATTACTCGCTTCCAGCAGACTCTCGTGGGTTCCCGTGTCGAGATACGCAATTCCCCTTCCCAGCAACTGAACCCGCAATTTGCCCCGTCTGAGGTATTCGTTGTTTATATCGGTAATTTCCAATTCTCCGCGATCCGAAGGTTTCAACCCCTTCGCGATATCCACCACGCTTCCGTCATAAAAATAGAGTCCCGTAACCGCATAATTCGACCTCGGGCGTTTCGGTTTTTCTTCAATGCCCACCACGTTCATGTAAGCGTCGAACTCAACCACACCGTATCTCTCGGGATCCTGCACGTAATACGCGAAAACCAACCCGCCCTCATCGAGCTTACCCGCGTGCTCCAACAACCCGGAAAGACCGTGGCCGTAGAAGAAATTGTCCCCGAATACAAGCGCACAAGGCCCCCCGTCGATGAAGTCTTCTCCAATGAGAAACGATTGCGCGACGCCCTCCGGACGGGGTTGGATCGCATAGTCGAACCGCAGACCCAAACGGCTGCCGTCACCCAGAAGTTTTCGGTAAAGCTCAATATGCTCAGGCGACGAAATAATCAGAAATTCGCGTATATTGGCCAGCATCAACACCGAAAGCGGGTAATAGATCATGGGTTTGTCGAAGATGGGTATGATCTGTTTCGAAAGTGAAATCGTGAGCGGGTACAGCCGGGTTCCCAACCCACCCGACAGAATGATACCTTTCATTGGACCGCCTTTCAAGACAATCACCGCCCCGACCACGGCGTCAGCGCACGCGGGTTCCTTGGCGTCCGGTCATGAAATCAACCGATCGGGTTTCTGGTGATCCCGCGACATAAGCGTTGGTAGCCGATATACATTCTCGCCGGTCACATCGCAGAAATAGAGACGCGAGTCCGACTGTTCCCGCGCATGTCCGTCGGCCCAGAAGGCATAGAACTCCGGGTGCGCGTTCACAGGCCGGCGCACGTAGGTGTGGTTGTAGCGGCTGTTACGGGTCGCCAGGCGGGTTTTCTCCCACGTCGCTCCCTCGTCGCCGCTGGCCCACACCGCCACCTCACCGCCGGTATTATATGGTTGGGGACCCGTCTCGGAGGGCGCGATAATCCGCCACGTTCCATCCGGTTCGGTATGGAGCCCACCGGCGTCGTAGTTGTTGTCGGACGTGAACGCATCGCGGACCGCCCAGACATCACCTGTCCAACGTACTGTTGTCCATACGCGCGGGTCGTTCTGAGGGCCACTCTCCATGCCGCGGCTGGTGAGAATCAGGATCACGGGATGGCCGCGAACGTCGAAATTCAGATCTTTCACAAACACCTGCAGGCCCTGTTCCTCGAAGTTGCTGACCATCGCGTCATTACGGGGACGCTCCAAAGGCAGGTCCATCGGCTCTCCCTGCGCGTTGGTCCACGTGTCGCCGAAATCGTCGGTCTGGAGATAATACAGGTTGGTCCTGGGTGGACCGGGCTTTTTGACAGGATGGTAGTTAAACGCAGTACCAACCCGTTTTCCTGCTCGCCAACTGACCTGATAATGACCGTGGCAGATCTTCGACAACGCTCTGGGTTCGGACCATCTTGTGCCGTCGGGGCTGGTGAGCGCGTAGAGAAACCGTCCGCCGAGATACCTGGTATGCAGGAAAAGAAATCCGTTGCCGTCAATATACCAGGGCTGAGGATAAGAAAAATTCGTCTCCTGCACGCGTTCGAATGCATCCACGGAGTAGGGTGCGTCGCTTTTGTAAATGTAGGCGGGCCTCACCGTGCCATGCGCACTCACGAACACCCAGACGTAGCCCCTTTCGTCCAGCATCAGCACGGGGTTATCGTGTGCGTCGGCTGTACCTTTGTCCATCAAAAGGGTTGGCCGGGGAACCGTCCCTGTAGCGTGGTCGAAACAGGAGACCATCGCCAGGATCTGGTTCTTGTCCCTGTACGTCCCGCCGTAGCAAAAGAACGTCTTATGCACGACATCGGAATAATAAGCCAACGGTATATGTTTGGCGGTATAGGTCGCAAAACCGCCGCTGTAATAGACGTACCTGTACTCGTTGTCCGTGGGCGTGTCCCACCACCAGATGCCCCGGTAGCCGTCATCGGTTTCACATATACCCATCTTTACATCCTATACAACTCACTGGATTCCAACGAAATCCGAAACTGCATTCAAAATTCGGTTTAATTCGATATCCCGCGACGCAGGCTGCCTTGGCGAGTGGACACAGCCGCAAGGTTCACGGCCGGCGCGGCAATCCGGCGGCCCCCGATGCGGAACCCTTTCATCCCTCCATCTGTCCGGACGCTTCCCTGATCGCTTCCGTAGCGGCTCCGTCCACCTCCCAATTCAGAGTGTCTACCACCACGCCGTAAACATCCCTGGCCGCCTCCAAGGACACGCGTCCCTGCCGTACGTCGTTCAGCACCCGCTGCGGGTCGCGAGCCATGGGTGAGAAGAAACCGCCTCCGCCGGGCAGTCTCAACGTTACGGTCTGCCCCGGCTGAATTTCGTATTTGCCCTTAGGGTGCGGCCGGGAACCGTCGGAAACAACCACCTCGCCAACGGCGCCGTTCCCGCCGCCGAGAAAACCGCGAGCCGGGCTCCGGGTGCGGTCATACATACATGAATGCAGCACCGCTGACTCGGTATCCATTCTCAGCACCATCTCCTGTCCCAGCCCGCCGCGGAACTTGCCCGGTCCGCCGGAGTCCGGACGCAACTCGCGCTTGAGCATCAGCACGGGTGAGACCGCTTCGATGGCCTCGGCGGGCACCCCCTTGATCCCGCTGGGGAAGGCCGTTGCAGACAGCCCGTCCGAGGTGGGTCTGGCGCCCATACCGCCAGCGGAGAAGAAAATATATGAAAACATACGTCCATCCCGATCGTATCCCTCCAACTGTGTGTTCCAGAGTCCGGCAGACCCGTCTGCAAGCACCCGTTCGGGTATCGCCCTGGATAGAGCTCCGAATACCGCCTGGGAGAGGAAGTGCCCGATCAGATGCCGGGCGCCAACGGCGCAGGGAAACCTGGCGTTTAGAACGCTCCCCTCCGGTGCCGTCACCGTTACCGGCCGGAAACTGCCCTCGTTGTTCGGGACGGAGGGACTTATGGAACACGCGAGCGGATAGGTTGTATACGCCTGTGTATAGTTATAGACCACGTTGATACCGCGGTCTACCTGCGGTGAAGTGCCATTGTAGTCTACCGTCAGTTCCCGGTCCTTTACGTGGATGGAAACTGCGATCTTAAGCGGATGATCGAATCCGTCGATGACCACCTCGTCCGTATAGGTACCGTTGGGAATCTCGGCGATCGCATCCCGCGTGGCGGCCTCTGAACGATCCAGAATCAATGCCGTAAGGGACTCAATATCGTCCATGTCGTATTCCGCCATCATCTCCACCAGCTTGGCGGCCCCCACGTCGTTGCCCGCCTGCTGTGCGTACAGGTCTCCAACCACGGAATCCGGGGTGCGTACATTCGCCCGAACGATTTCCATCAAATCCCGATTGACCTCGCCCTCCCGGAACAGGAACATTATGGGAATATGGAGCCCCTCCTCAAATACCTCTCGCGCATCGGCTCCAAGCGTCCGCCCTCCAATGTCCATTGCGTGACATGTATTGGCGAACCATCCGACAGCCCTGCCATGATGAAAAACGGGAGTGACCACGGTAATGTCGTGTAGATGGCCCGAACCCAGCCACGGGTCGTTGGTGAGCAGGCTGTCGCCTGGTTTCAGGCTGTCTATTGGATGCGCTTTCGCGAAATGTCGGACACAGGTTGCCATGGTATTGATGTGGCCAGGTGTGCCGGTCACCGCCTGTGCGACCATGTCGCCGCCCCGGTTGAATATCCCGGCGGACAGGTCACCGGCCTCCCGCACCACGGTGGTAAACGAAGCGTGCATCAGCGCGGCGGCCTGCTCGTTTACAATGGATATGAGCCTGTTCCACAGCACCTCCAGGAGAACGGCATCCAGCTTATCTGCCGGCATCATTGCGGAACCCTCCAGGCGTCTCAGGAACAGGTTGCCGCACGCCTCTGCCGAAACAGTCCAGCCGCGGGGTACGACGGCCGTGGATTCGACTTCTTCCACAATTACGGGCCCCGTCGCTCGAAAACCAGCCGACATCCTGTACCGGTCGAATACCGGCGTCGGTTCGGGACCGGATTCCGCGTTGAACAACACCTCACGAACGCCCTTGCGCGGGTCCCCACCTGCCGAACACGCCGTCTCCACGTCGCCGAGATCCGGTTTCGGCCCGGACATCCGAACCCGCCAGTGAACGGACTCTATTTCCACACCTTCACACGTGCGTGTAAATTTGCGTGTATATTCCCTGTCAAACGCCGTCCGGATTTTAACCGCCCGTCCGGAATCAAGTTCGCCTCCAGGAACCGGAATTCGGATTTCGTGGCCCTGACCCACGTAACGCATGTCCGCGGTCCGCTCAACCCGCATCTGGACCGAGGTCACGCCCGCTTCCCGCAACACGTCCTCACCTTCACGTTCCATCTCTTCAAACAGGCCGTTCAGCCGTTCGTAGTCTACCGCCTCGAGTCGGGCAACGTAACTCCTGGCGAAGTCAAATGAAATCGGCGCAAGCATCAACCCGAAAGCCGAACTCACGCCTGCCGCCGGCGGTACGATAACTGAGACGATTCCCAGCCTCTCAGCCACGCCACAGGCATGCACCGGACCCGCGCCTCCGGTGGCCACCATGGTATATCCTCGGATATCGATGCCGCGCTCGGCCGCGTGAACGCGAGCGGCATTCGCCATATTCTCATTGACCATCCTGTGGATACCCCAGGCCATTCGGCACACGTCCATTCCCAACCGCGCAGCCAGCCGATGAACCGCGCTCTGGGCACTGTAAGTGTCCAACGCCATCTTCCCACCCAGGAAATAGTCTGGATTCAGCATCCCCAGTATCAGGTCGGCATCCGTCACGGTCGGCTCCTCACCCCCGGGTGCATAACAGGCAGGGCCGGGAACCGATCCTGCGCTCTCCGGCCCGACCGCGGGCAGCCCCATCTCGTTCAGGTGTGCGATACTGCCGCCGCCTGCGCCAATTTCAATCATGTCCAGTACCGGCACCAACAGCGGCAACCCGCTGCCGCGTTTGAAACGATAGACACGCGCCACCTCGGATTCGGTCGTAATGGGAAACGCCCCCTCGCTGCCGAGTACCGCTTTTGCCGTTGTGCCGCCCATATCAAACGCCAGGACGTTGTGCCGGTCTGACTGTTCGGCCCAATAGGCACCTGACAACGCACCGCCGCTTGGACCGGATTCCACAAGACGCACCGGAAACGCCGCGGCCGTTTCGGCCGAGCAAACGCCGCCGTTCGATAACATAATATGCAACGGTGCCGTTATTCCTTTCGTTTCCAGTCCTTTGGCCAAGCCGGCCAGATACCGCCCGGCAAGCGGCTGCACATATGCATTGGCGACCGTGGTGGAGGTCCGGTCGTATTCGCGCAACTCGGGCGCCACCTGATGCGAAACCGAAACCGCAACTCCTCGCATCGTTCCTCGAACAATCTGCTCCGCCCGGCGTTCGTGTTCCGGATTGGCGTATGCGTGCAGAAAACAGATGGCAACCGCCTCGACCCCTTCCTCCAGAAATATCCTGCACGCCTCGTGGATTGAGGTTTCATTCAGATTTTCGAGTACCTCTCCCCTTACATTCATCCGTTCCGGTGCACCGAATCTCAACCTGCGTTCCACAAGCGGTTCGGGCAACACCAGCCACAAATCGTAAATATCGTATCGACCCTCACGCCCGATTTCCAGCGCATCCCGAAATCCGGCCGTCGTGATAAGCCCCGTGCGCGCCCCTTTGCGCTCGATCAACGCGTTGGTCACCAGCGTCGTGCCGTGGATAACGCGTTGAACGGACCCGGGGTTGACGGAAGCCAATACAGAGCCTATCCCCGTCAGCAGAGCCTCGGAAGGATCGGGATAACTCGTGGGCACCTTGGCAACCGCCTGACGGCCGGTATGACAATCCAGCAGAACGAGATCCGTGAACGTGCCACCGATGTCAATCGCCAGGACAAATGTCTCTTCGGCCATTCCTCCATGCTCCATTCAGATGCCTGACGGCATCCATCGTATCAGATTTCCATAAATCGGCGACGCGTTTCTGGTAAAACCACAATACGTCTTACAATCCGTTGGTCCGCCCCGTGGATCGATTCAGCCACACGAACCGCCGGTCCTGTGGTGTCTAAGCGGCGGCCAGACCGCGTGTCCCCCATGTCCGAATTCGCCGCGTTTTGAATTTCTTCAGGACGTCGATACCCGCAGGATTCGGGTACTGATAACACCCCATGCGGGGTGAAATCTACAATATGGCCCCCGCGACCCTGAATGTCAACTCAAACACGTGTTCCTCAGCCGGAAACGGGGGTTGACTCGCCCGCCCCGGGAAACGACACAGGCTCTCTTGACCGCGAAATTCCTTTCAGGCGAATCCGCGTTCCTGTACGGACTAACGAAAAACGCATTATACCTTGACAACCCGCAGGCCATTACTTACTTTTCCAATTCACCTGGTATCCAGGGGATTGTGAGCGGGAATAGCTCAGCTGGTAGAGCACAACCTTGCCAAGGTTGGGGTCGCGGGTTCGAGTCCCGTTTCCCGCTCCATTTTCTGCACACGAAAGCCCGTTAAACCTGCCTGTTTAACGGGCGCTCTTATTGGCTTTCGTCTACGCCGCCTGCCTTGCGCCAGAACTCTCAAACCCAAGAACCGACACGTCGTTGAAATCGTGTTGAATGTCTCCCCGAAACTGAAGACCCGTTCATTTCAACCTGTCTCTGGATCCCGGGCTCGTGCGTGAGGTGCCGTGGAGAAGGGACACATCCGATGCTCAGACGCACGATCGATGCCCCATGGATTACCCTCCGGCGAGGCGCTCGCATGAACCCTGAACGAAACGAGGAATTCGAGCACCTTCGCCTGCCGGATGTCGCGCTCTGGACACCAGGACCACACGCACTCACGCCGGCAGTCGGACGCGTACTGGGTACTTACAGGGCAACCTATTCCCACCGCTCAACAGACTTCAAGACCGTATACGCCCGGGCGGTGACCCTCCTCCGCGAGGCATTCCGCATTCCCGAAGGATTCACGCCACTCATCTTTGGACACTCCGGCAGCTACAATTGGGAAATGATCGCCGTCAACACACCATCCTGCTATCGCGCGCTGGGTCTCGATATGGGCGCGTTCTCCGCCAGATGGGCATGTGTATTCGAGCGGCTTGGCCGCTCGATCGACCTCCTGAGAGTGCCCTGGGGACACGGTGTCGAACCCGATACATGGCGGGCCGCATTGCAGAGTGGCTACGACATCGCGCTACTCACGCACAACGAAACCGCTACCGGGGTCGCCCTCCCCGTCGGCGCCCTTTGCGAGGATGCACGCCTGCAGGCTCCCGAAACGCTGGTCGCCATCGACGGTGTGAGTATCGCCGGGGCGGTTGAACTAGTGGTCGATTTCAGAAGTTAGTATCAAGTTAGGCGGCGATTTTGAGTTCGCGGAGCCTTTCTTCGAGGTCGTTGCGGGTGAATCGCCAGTTGAAGGGTCTGGAAGTTTGGTTGTAGCGGCGCTCAAAACCGAGGATTCGGTCTTCCATTTGCTTTCTGTCTGCGAGGTCGTTGGGCGTAAGTGCCTTTCTTTGAAGGATAGAGAAGTAGATCTCGATTTGGTTGAGCCAGCTTGCGTGGACGGGAAGATGGATGGCGATCAGGTTCGGGTAAGCCTTCCGGAGTCGCGCAGGGGAGGTCGACGGGTGATGGGAAGCCCCATTGTCGAGGATCCAGAACACGCGTTCGGCCGAAGCATACGGCTCCTGCTTCATCACGAGGTCGACCAGAGCCTGAAAGGGTTCGATCCCCGTGGTTTGATCCACACGACCAAAGATTTTTCCGCTTCTGATATCGAGTGCGGCCAGGTAGGCCACGGTCCCGTGGCGCTTGTAGTCCGACTCACAGTGAATGGGTTTGCCCGGTCCCGGCGGTGAACACGGGAACTCCCGCTCCAGGATCTGGAGCTGCGATTTCTCGTCCGCACTGAGGACGTAGTCTTTGGGCCCCAGTGGCACGCCCTCATAATCACCTTGATACAGATCCAAAACGGGGCCCGCTTTTTCCAGAAAGCGCGGATCCTTGACAGAGATCCAGGATCGGTGAAACCAGGGACGAATGGCGTCCTGTTTGAGGAGACGCCACAGCGTGCTCCTGGAGATCGACACGGTGGACTCCGAACGGATTTCCCGAAGCATCTCTGCGAGGCTGAAGCGGGAAAGCGGGATCTCCCGCACGGCTGGCAATTGGCAGGCGATGGCCTTAATTTCAGCGACGCTTTCGGGGGGGAAAAACCGGGGGTCTTCCACTACGAGGCTGATCCAACAGTGAAAAACCCTCAACCGACCAGCGCTTTCGCCATTTCATCACCGTTCTCGGGTGCACCCCAACGGCTTGAGCCAGCCTCTCGTGCGAGATGTCCGGATGCTCCGACAAGATCACGACCATCTTGGCCCGGTGAACATGGGAGCTGGGTGCCGTTCGTTGTCGTGCAATCCTACGAGCCTCTGCGATCTCCTCCGTCTCAAACTCGGGTTGATACTTCGGCTTCGGTCCAGGCATCGGTTACCTCCCAACGCGGTCGGGGAGACAACCTTATTATAAGCACACACCCGGTTCCAGACAACATTATACCTATTTCTGAAATCGACCACTAGACATTGGCGCCATGCAACCGGACTATTATCTTTGGAGCCTCCAGAAGGACTTTGCGATTCCCGCCATCGGTTCGGTGATGATCGTCTCGGAACGCGCGCTTCAAGCCGCAAGAGCCGTCACGCGACGCGGGTACGTGCTGGATCTGATCGAGTGGCACTCCCGCGCTGCACACGCACAGACGCCTGTGACCGTATCCGACCTCACGTTGCGATGTCTGGTTGCCCGCCTTGAGGAGATGCTGGATGAAGGGGAAACCCGTTTCGTGCGGCACCGGAACCTCGCGCGTATGCAACGGGATTGGGCGAAAAAACACGGTCTGGCTCTGCTTGCGCAACCCGGATTTCGCAGCCCCACGGTCACCACCATCCGGATGCCCGGTTCCGTACCGGTGGCGAACTTTCTCCATGCGGTAAAGACCCTGTTAAACGTCCAACTCGCACCGGGATACGGCCCGATGCGTGATACCGCCATCCGGATAGCCGCAATGGGAAACACCTCGCAATCCGATATGGAGCGGGTTCTGACGGGACTCTCGCTGATTCTTGAGCATCGGGTGTACAAACGACCCGCGGCTGACAAGACCTGGGGACAGTCCGTCGACACAGAATAGAAACCCTCTGTGCCGCGTGGGCGACGTGTATGTTGGCGGGAACTGTCGTCCCGGCACGCGGGCAAACTCCTCATACAGAACTGAAACGCCGGTACGCGGGGAGAGTCGGTTGTGACATCATGTCACGCTCTGATTCCGAAACCCACGACCACCCTACGAACCGAGGGACGAAATGCCTCCAACCTCGATGGTCTGCCCTGACTGCCGCAATCTCATTAGCAGCGAAGAAAAAAAATGTCCGTACTGTGGCGCCTACCGCCCGGGCCTTTGGGGATTCGGCCCCGCATTGAGCCGGCTCTTCGGATCGAAAATTGACATTCTCACGCTGATTCCCACGGCGTGTATCGCCCTTTATGTGCTCAGCTTGCTCCTGGACCTGGATGCCGCACTGACACTGAGAGGCGGCTTTTTCGACATGCTTTCACCCGGTCGTTTTGCGATGGTCGCACTGGGAATGACATACGGCAACGCCCCGTTGTGGACCCTCTTCACGGCCATCTACCTGCACGGCGGGTTGCTCCATATACTCTTCAACGTGCTGTGGATCCGGCAACTGGGCCCTGAGGTCGGCAATCTTTACGGCCCGTCGCGTTATTTCATCATCTTTACCACCGGCGGCGTTGCGGGGTTTCTGCTCTCGAATACCGTATCCGGTTACCCGACGCTTGGCGCCTCCGGCTCGATTTTCGGACTCCTGGCCGCCCTCATCGTCTATGGTCGAAGCCAGAAGACCAACCTTGCCACCCTGATGACGCGTCAGGTCTGGCAGTGGGCCATCATGCTCTTCATATTCGGCTTTCTCGTACACGGCGTCAACAACTGGGCTCACTTCGGCGGATTTGGCGGGGGATGGCTGGCCTCGCGGCTACTTGTGATAAATGCTCGCTGGCGCGAGGGTCGCCTCACCGTCGTCGTCGCCTTTCTCCTTCTCCTGGTGACCGGCGCCGGCTTTGCTTTGTCGATCTACCAGGTCTTCTCGGGGCTATAGATCCGGGTGGGTGAACACGCCGACCCGGTTCCAACCCGTATCGTTTACCTGATTTTATGCTGGCCGGCGGATTTCCACATTGGCACCCGGTTCAATCGGAAGACGGTGAAATGCCGTCGCGCGTTCATCGGGACAGCTTATTGAAATATCCGATCTGCCCAGTCCTTCCGATTTCTGACGACGTTCTCCGGCGTCGTTCTGCTCCTGGCCAGGTGCCCCTTTTGCTGCCGCATCGTGGGTTGAGTTGCGTCCTGGTACCTCCAGTCCATGCTCCAGCGGACCGTCCGGGTCTTGTTAGGCAGACCGCAGTGAAACATCAGATTGTGAAACAGGACGACATCGCCGGGATCCACTTCGATTGACACCGCTTGTCCCAGACGTAAATCCAACTCTTTTTTTGCAATCTCCAGGTAATACTCGCGCTTTTCGTGCGGCACGATACCCAGTTTGTGCGTGCCGGGTACAAACTGCATACAGCCGTTCTCCTCTCTGGCGGGAACGAGGGGCGCCCAAATGTTTACCATCTTCAGAGACTCCACGCCATCGGCGGCCTGCGCCGTATATCCCCCGTCCTGATGCCACAGAACCAGCGTTCCCTTCCACTCTGGAAACTTCGGACGCGCTGTATAATTCGGATACAATCTGATCTCGGAACCCAGAAGCAATTGTACGACGTCCAGAAGGCGCGAATGAAAGAACAGGTCGAATAACTTCGGTCCATGCAATTCGGGCCGGTATGACGTCGGCGCCACGTCCATGCAGTTCTCGTACAGGCGTGCGATACGGGTCTCGAAGGGTATCTCACTGAAATCTTCCGTTATTCGGCCCGCGGCCATCAACCTCGACGCGTCCCGGTCAACCAGGACGTTCAGTTCGTCGCGAACCCCTT
This sequence comes from Candidatus Latescibacterota bacterium, assembly GCA_965237675.1. Lineage (GTDB taxonomy): Bacteria > Latescibacterota > UBA2968 > UBA2968 > JAAXHE01. Next base: position 3,862,330 of record OZ250150.1, on the reverse strand, counting down.
CAAGCACGGCCGGCGCCAGGAACCCTTTCATTATCAGAAAGCCGTCACGATTGAATGCCTCTTTCAAGCCGACTTCCTCCAGCTGCGTGAAGCGAGCCATAATACCCCCTCACAAAACGGACAGATACAGATTCCGACAAGCGACCTCATCCAACGGCCTCGGGTTCGTTGGGCTGCAATGGTCTGCCGCCGCCTTTACCGCGAGCGGCTCCAGTTCTTCGGGAGTCACCCCCAATTCGGATAGACACGACGGCAACCCCAACTGCCTGTTCAGTTCCTCAAAGTAGTCTGCCACATCGGACCCCTTTTTCAGGCCCAGCCGCAGCGCCATTGCGTTGAATTTGTCCACACAGTAATTGGCGTTGAACCTCAACACGGCCGGAAGAAACAGACCATTCAGAGTGCCGTGATGCAAAGATTTGTCCAATGACCCCAATGGATGGCTCAAACTGTGTACGGCTCCCAGGCTTTTCTGAAACGCCAGGCCGCCCTGCAACGCGCACATCATCATCCCCTCCCTGGCCTCCCGGTCGGCACCATCCCGGAATACGCTGAAAATATGACGACCCCCGCGTTCCAGTCCATCGAGCGCAATTGCATCCGCGACGGGGTTATAACGCGGGCTGCAGAAGGCCTCCACGCAGTGTGAAATAGCGTCCATCCCCGTGCCGACGCTCAGAAATGGCGGCATCGTCAGCGTCAACTCAGGGTCGCATACGGCCGCCACGGGTGTCAGCAAGGGGCTCAAAAAACCCACTTTGTCACCGGAATACAACGTCACCAGTGCGGCTCTCCCCACCTCACTTCCGCTTCCGGCCGTGGTTGGCACGCCGACAACCGGCGGGATAGGGAGGGTGATCCGTTTCGTGCCACCTCGAAGCAACGCATACGACTCGAGGGGTCCGTCGTGATGGATCAGAATTCCAGCGCATTTCGCGAGGTCTATGGATGAACCGCCACCCACGGCAACCATTCCGTCGCACCTCTCCGCCCGGTAGAAAACCACCGCATCCAGGACCTGTTGTTCCGACGGATTGGTCCTGACACCGCTGTAAACGGGCGCGTTGCCGAGCCCTACGCGTTTCGCGATGCCCAAATTGGCCAGGCCCCGGTCCGTCACCAGCATTGGCCGGCGTACCTTGAGATCGGATAGCAGGTCCGGTAGAATGTCTGAGGCACCGAATCCGAAATATATGTCGGTCAGATAAGATATGGTCGGCGGAATCATATCCGCTCCAATTGCCTTTCAATCGGCTCAGGCGTCCAATCTGCGTCGATGCCGAGGTCACGCAGAATGACCTGTGCGCAGTTGTAGCCCGGCAGTCCCGTAATGTTGCCACCAGGGTGGCAACAGGACCCGCACAGAAACAGTCCCCGCAGGTGCGTCCTGTAATGTCCGGCTCCCGGAAACGGTCGGTTGTACCCGATCTGACCGTTCGTGAATGCGCCAATCAACAGATCCCCCTCCCGCATATTCGGAAACGTGCGCTCCACGTCCAGCGGGCTGCGCGTGAAGCACGAAATCAGGTTCTCCTTCAGATTCGGCGCATATCGGCACCACACCTCCAGCATCTCCTTTCCCAGCCGATCCCGTTCCGAATCCCATTGTTTGGGGTCTCCATTCAGCCTGTACGGTGCCTTCTCCCACATAAACGCGGTATGCTTTCCCTCCGGCGCCTGAGAAGCATCGAAAAGGGTGGGACAACTGCCCCACATAATGTTCGGCGGTTTTTTCCCCTTCTGATGGCATGCCACCATCTCAAGGTACCGATCCACGTGATCCAACCCCAAAATTACCATAAACGCCTTATCCAGATTCGGTTGCGTTCTGGCGGCAGCGTAACGTGGCGGCTCATTCAAATTCAGATTCAGCGCAAACAGCGGGGCGACGAGATTGTACCTGAATGCGTCCACACGGTCTCGCCAATTCCTCGGAAGCGCATCCCCCTCCAGCAGGTCCAGAAACGTCTGGTGAGGATTCAATCCGGATGCGACAAAATGCCGGGCTCTGAAACACTCACCCGTTGTCGCCTCCACCCCGACAACGCGGTCTCCTTCCAGAATGAACCGTTTGGGTACTGTCCGAAGGCGCAAGTCACCACCGCTCTCCGCAACCGCGGCTGTGAGCGCCTGCGCCAAAGCGACCGATCCGCCGCGGCACATCTGCGCCTTGCCTGAACTGGCCAGGAGACCCGCAACATGGTGACCGAACCCCGGACAGCGCAGATCCACCTCACGCAAACCGTTAAAAAAAAGCAATCCGGCCTGAATCACCGGATGCCTGAATTCCTTGCGGACAAATTCGAGGGGCGACAGTCGGCTGACCTCCAGAAGCAATCGGCCCTCCCTGCTTCGTTCGAGCAAAGCCCGCCGACGGGCTGGCTCCAGCGGCGGTGACTGCGCTTCCGGAATGAGAATCCGTTCCACGATGGGCAAAAACGCATCCCGCCACCGCCTCAATGTGGCGGCGTCCGTGTTGCTGAACCGTGCGAAGGAGTCAACCGTCTTCTCAAAATCCGTCCACCACTCGAGTGCATCGCCGTCCTCCGACAACAGAGCGACGTTCAATGCCGGCTCCAGATATACCGCGCCGTGTCGTTCGAGGTCCAGGTCGTGGTACCACGGCATCCGGTTCAGCGCCCGATGGTAGAACGAATGCGTATTGTGCCGAAAACCTGGATTCCCGGCGTCTTCAATCGTCACCAGGGCTCCGCCCGCGACGTTGCGCCGCTCGATGCACAGCACCTTCAGCCCCGCCCGACCGAGATAAGCCTGTAAAACCAGACTGTTATGTCCGGCGCCGACGATGATACCATCGTAAATCAGGGTAGTCCCACTATCCATTACGCCCTCGACCGGGACCGCTAAGCGAATCGACGTTCCTCTCCGAAGCCGTTATGCGGGCGACCCGCCCGCCCCGCCTTGTTTGTCGCTTGCCTTCCTTTACCAGTACCGCTCGATATGCACCTGACCTTCCGTTTTTCGAGTATGCTCCCTGAATCCTTCGGCTTCGAGAAGGGCGAGCATGTCCTCGCACATCTGCGGGTTTCCGCACAGGAAAATCTGTGTATCTTCCGGCTTCGGGTCTTTCCCCCAGGCTTTGTCCAGATAACCACCTGACCAGAGATCCTGAACATATCCGGTTAGACCGCTCCAGGGCAAGGGTTCGTTGGCGGGGCGGCTGATTAACGACAAATAGGTCAGATTGCGGGAAAGCTGCTGCATAATAGTCAGTTCCGACCGATAACCCAGGTCCCACGAATGCCGGACGCCGTGCAAAATTGCAAAAAGCCGCCCGTTGTCATGAGGCAGATGGGTGCGCAACATGCTCATGTACGGCGCGAGCCCCGTGCCGGTGGCGACGAGCACCACGTCGGTCGTCTGCGGCGCCTGATCCAGCGTGAACATGCCGGACACCTTGGGCCCCAGCCAGACACGGTCGCCTCGTTCAAGTGCGAACAACCTGGGTGTCAGCGCGCCCGATCGTACCACATTGATGTAGAACTCCATATGCTCCCGCGCCTTGGATGAGGACGCAATCGAATACGCCCGGCGGATCAGGCGATTCGGATCCGGGCTGCCCTCTTCAGGTTCGGACCGTTCGCTCCGGGGGGCCACGCCGGGAAGGCCCAGAACCGCAAATTGCCCCGGCACGAACGCCGGTATATCCCATCCTTCCGCCTTGACCTGCAAAATGATCAACTCGGGAGTCACTTCGATTTTCTGAGACACAATGGCGTTGGTCAGATCCTGCGCCACGGCAACCTCCGTGTTTCACTGGCTTTTATGATGCCTCCGATTTCGTCGGTTCTGAAGTCATCGGGCCTCGGGATGAGGCCCTTGTGAAGGCCAAACACATGATTTTACAACAAGTGAGGCCCGTATCCTTCGCTCCTCGTTTCGAGGTTGTACAGCCGACTTGTCCGCGAATCTACGTCACCTGATAACTGGCGGACGTATACGTTACTGACTGCCCGGGTTCGAGCTTGATTACCTTCGTATTGGGCGATAGAAAACCGACCATTTCCGAGAAGGTATCGATATTTGCTGGCTGGCCCACCGCCTCACCGTAGTGACACGGAATGACGATGTCCGGACGGATCAGACTGGCCGCCCGGGCGGCCTCCCGGATCCCCATCGTATACAGTCCGCCAACGGGAACAATGGCGACCTGCGGGCCGTACATCTGGCTGATCAGCTGCATGTCGCTGAACAGCGCCGTATCCGCCGTATCGTAAACCGAAATCCCATTCGAAAACTGCATCACGATCCCGCATACGCCGCCGTCAGGCCGGAAGTACTCATCCTCCGGCGCATCGCCCAGCGCCTGGTTTGGCGACATGGACAGCGAATGGAAAGCCTGGGTCGCGGTAATGCGCACGCCGTTCACCTCGATGGTGCCGCCCGGATTCATCGGTCGTGCCTGTTCGCCCAGCGCAAGACCGTTCTTCTCGGCGGTCAGGCAGAGTTCGTAGTTGCCAGCGAACGTGGCTCCCGTCCGTTTGCAGATCGCAAACGAGTCACCGATGTGATCGTCGTGTCCGTGCGTCGCAATCACCACGTCGGCGTGCTCTACGTCTGACACACGCAATTGGGTGGTGGGGTTGTTATCCAACCACGGGTCGAAATAAACCACCTCGCCCGTATCTGGCTCCAGGCGGAAAGACGCGTGTCCAAGCAGCGTGATCTTTATGGTCGCCATTGGTGACCTCCCGTTTGCAGTTTCAAATCATCGGCTGATTTTCGTCCAACGGACGCTATCATTGCACCGCAGACTCTGGTCGACGTGGGCTTGTCGTGTACCACCCGGACGCCGCTCGTACATCATTTGAATCGCTCGCCTGCAGAGCAGCTTTATCAACGGACTGCTACCTCAAGGGCTAACAGAAACGGCCGCGCCCACTTTTTCACCCGTCTCGCCGATCTGCCGCCAGGTTTCGTCATCCACAAATACGCCCTCAATTTCGGCTTTTCGGCGCTGGCGGTACTCGATTTCACCGGGCAGCAGGATCCGGTCGAACCCGGGCAACAGCCTTGAACTCTTCAAATAGTCGACGAAGCCATCCACTTCGTCGCGGAACCGGTCCGGCGACGTAAACGACTCTATCCGGATCGCCATCAGAAAAACCCCGTTTCCGCCGGAAGGCGCGCCGTCCCGACTGCATCCGCCGCCGCCCAGAGCGCCGGAGAGAATGTCGATGACGACCGCCAGAGCGTATCCTTTATGCGCTGAATTCCCCCCGAATGGCAGAATTGCCCCACGCGGCGGACCGTAGAAATCTTCGGGTTGTTCCGCGGGTCTGCCTTCCGCGTCAATCGCCCAACCCTGCGGCAGGGGTTCGCCACGGTTACGCTTCACGCGGATCTTGCCTTCCGCAACCACGCTGGTTGTCATATCCACGACAATCGGAAACGCGCCACCCGTCGGCACGCCAACGGCTACGGGATTGGGAGACATCCGGGCGTCGATCCCGCCGAACGGGGAAAGCAGCCGTCCGCCACCGTGGTTGTTGCACATGACGACGCCGATCATGCCGCTCACGGCGGCCTGTTCCACGTATTCTCCGAGGCGTCCGATATGGCTGCTATTGAACAACTCCACTGCCGCGACGGATCTCTCGCGTGCCTTTCGCATCGCCAGTTCCATGGCTTGCGCGCAAACCGTCTGCCCGAAGCCCCACTGCCCGTCGACCACCGCCGATGCATCCGCTTCGCGGGTGACACGAATGACACGTCCTGCCTTTACAATGCCGTCCTCCAGTGCCTGCACGTACTGCGGAAGCCTTATCACGCCGTGCGAATCGTGGCCCATCAGATTCGCGAGAACGAGCGAATGGGCGATCCGCCGTGCCTCCGTTTCGGATAAACCCGCCCCTTCCATCACCCGCCCACAAACCTGCTTCAAAGTTTCAACCTCGATGACCGGCATCATCCCTCCGAACCATTGCGAGCGCGACGACACCCGTCACTCACAACCGGTTAAACTTCACACCATCGGAATCTTCCGCTTCAGAACCTGAATGGCCACACCCCATGGGTCCCGCAACATGGCGAGCTGGTCGCCGGTATCCGTTGCATAGACGTCGTCCACGAGCGTGGCGCCCGCGGCAAGCAGCCGGTCCCGTTCCCCCGCGATGTCGTCGGTGTAAAATGCGAAGTGGAGAATTGAGACATGCATCGATGCATAGTCGGGTGTCTTCAGCGTATCTTTCTCATAAATCTCAAACATGGTCTTTCCGGAGGCGTCCCTCAGGAAGGTCATGTGCGAAGGCGGCCCGCCGTACCGGACCACTTCCATACCCAGATGTTTACACCACCAATCGGCGACGGCCCTCGTATCGTCAACCAGAAATGCCGTGTGCTCAAAGTTCAACATAACCGGACGCTCCTCTCGGAATGATGCTTTGTTCCGGACGACAACCCGAAATCGAACTCAGAGGCGCTTCGATTCTGTCCGGATGGACCTGGACCGGACCATCTCAGAGAGACGGCCTACACAATTTCTGAGACAGGACACTTGATTGTCCTCGCTGACGAACGCATCGGGTTCTGTGAGTTCGATTTCGATCAAGACTGCATAAAATAGTTCCTTTTGCGAACCCGGGCAAGCGCTATCCACGTATTATTGCGCGTTCTGTTGGTTACGTTCCCCTTCCATCGCGAGGAATCGGCAAATCCACCCGCACATTTCCCAGCCGCTGCGACTCCAGAAATCCGACCATTATCTCGACAACCCGGTGCGCATCTCTTGCCGGCGAGACCGGTACGCCGCCTTCATCGATCAGGGTCACCAATTCCCGTACTCCGGCAGGAATGCCGCGTACTGGCGACTCGGGTGCCTGGATCATCTCTCTTTCACCGCCGCGAATGAGCACCGCATCGTCTCTGCTGACCTCTACGTATCCGGTTGTTCCCACAATTTCACACCTGAACTTCGGATCTGCGGAGAATTTCGAACCCCCCACGAAGAATCCGCGCACGCCGTTGGCGAAATGGATATAGCCGCTGGCCGACGGCTCGGTTGCCGGGTCGTGACCGCCATCGCCTCTGTACTCCGAGTAATCTTCATATCCAGCTTCCAATTCTGCGAACACCCAATCCGGATCGGAATCTGCAAAATAACAGATCGAATCCACGAGGTGGGTGCCGTTTCTGAACAACATGGCACGCGGGCCATTCAGCGTCCCCACGACGTATTGCACCGCCCCGATCTCTCCGCCATCCACAATCTGCTCCTTGATATGGCACCACAGCGGCTGGAATCGTCTCGTGTGATCAACGGAAAGAATCACGCCGTTTCGTTCAGCAGCATACACCATCCGGTCGGCGTCCGCCAGGTTGGTTGCCAGGGGTTTTTCGCAGAAAATCCCCCTTACGCCCGCATTGGCCGCATTCACCACCAGATCGGCATGCCGGTGGTCGGATGTCGCCACGGTGACAATATCGAGACCCTCACTCGCCAGCATTTCCCTGTGATCCGTATAAAGATTGAGCCCGGGCCATTCGGACTGCCAGTGTTCTCTGAAACTCGCAAGCTCCGACTCCGCCAAGTCGCATGCGGCCGTCAGGGTCGCATTCCGTAGTCCGACCAGGCCCGATGCATGCGCAACGCCAATTCCTCCACATCCGATCACACCGACGCGGTACGTTGACATCAGTTACCCCTTTCCTGTAATGTGTAATTCCCGTTCAGATATCGAACGGCCTCCGCCATCCCCGCGTCCACGGCCGCCCTGTAAAACCGCATCCGCCGATTGTCATCGAGGAATGGCGCCGCGATCTCCACGTTCTTTTCCCAGGTCCGCCGCGCTTCGTCTTCCGGCATTTCGCAACGTCTCAATCTGAGAAATATGCGTTCCAATTCCCAGGGGTCGTCCTCGAGCGCCCAGGGCTTGACCAGGTCCAGGTATTGGCCCACAACCCTGCAATCGATAAAGCCAACACAGTCCTCGCGTCCGAATCGGTGAACCTCGGTCATGTAGTTGACATTGCCGATGGAGAACCCGTCCACCATCGACCACAAGCCCATAATGATCGGGCGCCAATCTTTAACGCCGTGAACGTGTACGGTCACTTCATCTCGAAATGCTTCGTCTGTGGTCAAATGGGAAATGTACCCGAGCACCACCGCCACATCCGCACTGGATAGGCGCCGTGGATCGGCAAGGTCGGGATGGGTGCCAAAGAGTCCCGCAACCGACCGCCCCCACGTCTCCCGGCGATCGTCCGTATAAAAGTGGGTGGCGAATTTGCCCCTCTTGCCCACAAAACGCAGTCCGTCGGGCGCGCACACCCCAGCCAGCAACTCCGGCGTATAATCATCCGCGAGTACGGCTGCTTCGGGACGATCCGTGCGAAATCGTTCGTGCAGGGCTGCCAGCAATGCAAAATGGCAACGGCCTCTTGGCATTTGGTTTCCTCTCGACGTGCAAAGGAACACGTTGATTCCTGGACAAAACCATTCAAATCTAAGGGAAGTACCCGGCCCCGTCAAATTGAAAAGACGCAGCCGCGCCCTTCGGCACGCATCGGGTTTTGGGCACCACCGGAAGCCGGAACCCCCATGGAAATCTGTTTTTTGAGTTGACGCGCGCCTGTAGAACGTCTAAGTTCTGCCTGTCGTCCTAAACACATCCCCCGACACCCCCTCGCAGGTATTGCCATGTCCAGGCTTGTTGGCGTCGACATAGGGGGCACCTTCACGGACATCCTGATTCTGGATGATTCCGCGCCGTCCCTGTCCATCAGCAAAGTCCCCACGACCCCGGGAGATCCGTCACGAGGGTTGATTGAAGGCCTGGTCGCCCTGGGGGCCGAGAACAGCGGAATCGAACTCGTCATCCACGGCACGACCGTAGCGACGAACGCCGTCCTCGAGCGCAAGGGAGGGCGCTGCGGTCTGATCGCCACGCAGGGTTTCCGGGATATCCTGGAACTCAGGCGACGAGACCGGCCGCACCTCTATGGGCTTACCGGAACCTTTGAGCCCCTTATTCCGCGCAACCGCCGCCTGGAGGTTACTGAACGCATCTCCGCAGAAGGCGACGTCATTGCCCCGCTCGACGAACACGCGGTGATCGCCTGTGCCGAGCAGCTCGATGCCGGAAATGTCGAGTCCATCGTGATCTCATTTATGAATTCTTACGCGAACCCGGTCCACGAACGCCGAGCGAAGACGATTATTGAGGATCGCTTTCCGGAAATGTATGTGATTGCGTCCGCTGATGTCCTGCCTCTGATCCGGGAATTCGAACGCACCAGCACAGCCGTCGTCCAAGCGTACGTCCAACCCGTTGTAAGCCGCTATTTGAACAACCTGCAACGCAGCCTGAAAAACAGGGGCTTTGGTACCAACCTGCTCGTTATGCAATCCAACGGAGGCATGGTGCCTGCCGGTGAGGCAGGAAGATACGCCATTCAGACGGTCCTTTCCGGACCGGCCGCGGGTGTAATCGCCGCTACAGCCATTGCCGCAGAGAGCGGAATCGGAAATCTCATTGCCTACGATATGGGCGGTACCAGCCTGGACGTCTCCCTGGTCACGGACGGCAGTCCCGCACAGGCCCACGGAACCGAGCTTGAATTCGGCGTTCCGATCCTGCTTTCCATGATCGATATTCAAACCGTGGGCGCGGGCGGAGGCAGCATCGCGCGCATTGACGAGGGCGGCATCCTCCAGGTCGGCCCGGAAAGCGCCGGAGCCGATCCCGGACCGGCGTGTTACGGCAAGGGAGGCCAACAGCCGACGGTAACCGATGCGAACCTGGTGATGGGGCGGATCAACCCTGAATACCCCATCGCCGGCCAGGAGGGTTTTCACTTTGACATTACGAAAGCCAGATCTGCTTTGGAAGAACACATCGGCGGGCCTTTTGGCCTCTCAGCCGAGGAAGCCGCCCAGGCCGTCGTTACCATAACCAACAACCGCATTGCCGGCAGCCTGCGGCGCATCTCTATCGACCGCGGACGGGATCCCAGAGACTTCGCCCTCTTCGCGTTCGGTGGCAGCGGACCCCTGCTGGTTGGTTTTCTGATGGATGAACTCGGTATTCCACAGGGTCTCGTTCCCTATCACCCGGGCATCACATCCGCCTGGGGCTGCGCCATCGCGGACGTGAAGCGCGACTATGTGACGATGGTCAACCGCCGTCTCGACGACGTGGACCCCACCGAAATCCGGCGTATATTCGACAATGACCGGGCCCGGGGCGAAGCTTTCCTGAAACAGGGAAATCTGGCCCTGAGCCGTATCCATTTGCTCCGTGAAGCTGACATCGCCTACGAAGGCCAGACCCACGTTATCCGTACAGCGTTGCCCGACGGCGATCTGAGTCCCGAACAAATGGCGTTGCACTTCAGGGCCGCGTACCTTCAGCGTTTCGGCCGTGCGCACGCCGGTTTCGGTCGCCTGGAGGCCCTGCTGGACGGCATTTCCGTTCGACTGCTCAACCTGAGGACCTCCATAATCGGTATCAGAAAACACCGTCCTCTGGGTTCATTGCTGGCCCCGCCCGCGACAACGCTGGATCGGGCCTATAAGGGATGCCGGGACGTCTGGGTCGACGACAGGTTCGTCCGGTGTCCGACATACGAACGTTCCAGAATTCCCTGGGATGCTGAGCTTGCCGGGCCGGCCGTCATCGAACAATCCGACACAACCGTCTGGCTGGATCCCCACATCCGCGCCCGCGTGTTGGACGGCGGCAGCTTTCTTATCGAATCGGCCCGTCCGGAAGTTACACGCCGCACGCCCGCCTAACTGCTCGTCGGGCGCGCGGACACCCTTCGAATTATTGTCGAAATTTTGACCAGGAACCATCATTGAAATGGATCCGATAACTCTGGCCGTTATTCGCGGCAGTCTGGAACAGATCGCGGATGAAATGGATGCCGCTCTGGAACGCATGGCTTTCTCGCCGGTGATTTCAGACGGCTTCGACCGTGCCAGCGGCATCTATGCCGCGAACGACGGCGCCGTCATCGTGCAGGGACCGCGCGGCCTGCCGAATTTCATCTGCGTGATGCAGCACACGGTGCGTTCCGCTATCACCCATTTCAAAGCACCCGCCGAGGGCGACCTTTATATTGTCAATGACCCCTACCTTGGCGGGACCCATCTGATGGATGTCAAGATGATCAAACCCTTTTTCTATCGGAAGAAGCTCGCGTTCTACCTGGCCAACAGCGGGCACTGGCCGGACATAGGAGGTCGTGTTCCGGGAGGGTTCTCTACCAAAGCCACCGAGATATTTCAGGAAGGCCTGCGTCTGCCACCGATCAAGCTTATGGACAGGGGCAAACTCAACCAGGAAGTCATCGACATCATTTTGCACAACGTACGGGTACCCGACGAACGCCAGGGGGACATTATCGCTCAGGTCGCGTCGCTGAACCTCGGTGCAGATCGGCTGACGACGCTATTGAATCGCTACGGCGAAGCGACCGTGTTCGATGTCGTCACCGAACTGGAACTCCGTTCCGAGCGACTGATGCGGAGGCACATCTCAACCATCCCCGACGGCTGTTACGCCTTTGACGAGTACATGGACAGCGACGGCGTGGATTGGAAGCCGCTTCACATCCACCTTGAGATGACCGTTGCCGGCGACAGCGTTCACATCGACCTCTCAAACAGCAGCCCGGCATGTCGAGGACCGCTCAACAGCGTTTTGAGCACGACAATGGCCGGCGTCTATATCGCCTTCAAACATTTTTTCCCGGATGTCCCGATTAACAGGGGTTGTTTCAAACCCTTTTCCTTCAATATTCCATCCTCTACCTTCCTCCACGCCCGCCCGCCGCGTCCGGTCTCCGGCTGTGCGGCGGAAGTGTGCCAGCGCATTATCGACGCTGTACTGGGCGCCATGAGTCAGGCCTTACCGGATCGCTGTTACGCCGGTCCTATGGGTACCGTCACAAATCTCTCCGTGGGCGGAGACGATCCGGAAAGGGGATATTTTGTCTTTTACTCCTTTATTGGCGGGGGCTACGGCGGCAACTACCTGACAGACGGGCTCACCAACGGCAATCCCACGATCGCGGTAGCCCGCACCCAGGCTCTCGAAATCTTCGAATCCCGCTATCCGGTTCTGTTCAACACGTATGCCATTCGGGAAGACTCCGGCGGCCCGGGCTGCCGCCGGGGCGGATTCGGCGTGGTCCTCGAATTCCTGCTCCGTCGGGGCGAAGCCAGCGCTTCGCTGCTTGGAGACCGGGGACGATTCCGGCCCTTCGGTGTGCTCGGTGGCGAACCGGGCAAACCAGCCGAGCACACCTTTCTGCTCCAGGGCGAAGCGTACCGCCCTCCGCACATCACCAAAGATGAGGGCGTCTACATGGTTGCAGGTGACTCCCTCCGCCTTGAAACCCCGGGCGGTGGCGGATACGGCGCTCCGGTTATGCGACCGGCAGAAGCGGTTCTGGAAGACGTCCGGCGCGGGTATTATAGCAGGAAAACGGCTGAAACGGATTATGGCGTCGTATTCAAGACGCACGCGTTTGAAGTGGACGGACCGGCAACCACCCGGCTGAGGAATTCGCGCAGACGTACCGACACGTAACGAGCAGCAGCCTATGCGTACTTGCGCGTTCGCAGGATCCAAGTTGCAGCTCGCCCTCCCGTGCGCCAATTCGGGGTCCTGCGGTCCGAAACGTGAAATGACACCCGCAATCTGGCCTGCTGTCTTACATCGTACGCGCCAACATTCCCCCATCGACGACAAGCGAGGTCCCGGTTATAAACGACGCCTCGTCCGACGCCAGGTAAAGGACGGCGGACGCGATGTCCGCCGGGGTGCCCAACCGTCTTGCCGGCACCATCTCCGCAAGCCGACGTCGTTCGTCCCGAGTGACCTCCATCCGGTCCCAAAGCGGTGTCAGAATCGCACCTGGAAGCACCGCATTCACGCGGACCTCCGGCCCGTAATCCAGCGCCAGGACCCGCGTGATGCCCAGCACACCGGCTTTGGCCGCATCGTAGGCCGTATGGGTCTCAAAACCCACAAGGGAGTGCACCGAACCGGTGTTTACAATCGCCCCGCCACCCGTTTCCAACATGACCGGAATGGCGTACTTGGCAGCCAGGTAGATCGCTTTCAGCCCCGTGTTTAACGTCCTGTCCCACACGGATTCCTCCAACTCGGTGGCCGGTGCGTTGCCGTACCAGATCGCGTTGTTGTGCAGAATATCCAGCCTGCCGAAGGCTTGTTCCGTTTGCGCCACCATTCGCCGGACCTGCCCGGCCTCGCTCACATCGGCTTCGACAAAAACCGCCTCTCCGCCGCTTGTTGCAATCCTGTCCACGGTCCGCTGACCGCCCTCCACGTCTACATCCACCACCGTGACACGGGCGCCCTCCGAGGCGAGTAGAATCGCCGTACCTTCGCCAATACCGGATGATGCTCCGGTTACAATGGCCACCTTACCCGCGACCCGTCCCGATTTGATATTTTCCAAAGCCTGCCTCCTTTAGCAATATTCGCGGTTCGCGCTTTCTTCGAACCTGCAAACGGAAAGTTACGACAGTTCGTCGCCCCCTCGGGAAAATAAGCCGGTAATGCAGACCTTATCGTACGAGACATGCCGGCTGCGTTCACGACTGGCATACGGCTGGAACCGGTTATCCCATTGAATGCCAAGATCCCAAAAAATCCGACACCCCAGCGAAGGAATTCATATCTTTAAGGCGTATTTCACGGAATTTCGATCGGCTCCATGTATGAGCAGATGCCCTTGAGCCGCCGGGATTCGAGGCAATGACCACGCAAGAACAATCTTCACGGTGGAATCCGCGGGCAACGTTGCTTTGTCCAAACCCGTCGCAGGACTCCCCCAACAACAAGCGGGAAACAACCATGGCCCCAGTCGCACTCGTTACGGGCTCAAGCCGGGGCATTGGCCGAGCCATTGCCTGTTGTCTGGCCGACGTCGGCTATGACATCGTTGTCAACTACGCAAAGAACCGAGACGCCGCCGAACAGACGGCTGACGAGATCCGCAAACGAAATCGGCAGCCCCGCATCTGCAGGGCGTCTATCGCAGTCCCCGAGGATTGCCGGCGCCTGATCGAATTCACCATGGATGCGTTCGGCCGTCTCGACCTGCTGGTAAATAACGCCGGAATCGCCCCACGGACCCGAGCGGATATTCTTGAAGCCACCCTAGAGAATTACGACGAAGTTCTGAATACGAACCTCAGAGGCCCCTACTTCCTGACCCAACTGGCAGCCAACCGCATGATCCAACTCACCAGGCACGAGATTGTGACGAAGGCTAGAATTGTGAATATCACGTCGGTCTCGGCCTTCGCAAGCTCCACATCCAGAGGCGAGTACTGTGTCTCCAAGGCAGGCCTCAGCATGATGACAGCGCTCTTTGCGGACCGGTTGGCAGAGTACGGGATCACCGTCAACGAGATTCAGCCCGGCATCATCAAGACGGATATGACCCGACCCGTCAGAGAAAAATATGACCGGCGGATTGCCGAGGGCCTTACGCCTATCCGACGCTGGGGGTTGCCTGAAGACGTCGGGAAAGCGGTAGCTGCTGTCGCCCTGGGTTATTTCGACTTCACAACGGGGGCGGTGATCCCTGTCGACGGCGGTTTTCACCTGCGGCGCCTGTGAAATGGCAAGTTGACGTGTTCCCGCCCCGGAGATTGACTTATTGGCATAGCATCGTTATATTCGATAAACTGCGTCAGCGTACTCTAATTTTCTTTTTAAAGACCAAACCAGAAAGACGATCGAATAACCCTGTGCCGGCGTTGGCGTGATTTGAAGTCCGCCAGACCGCCAGCGAACCCAACTTCGACAACACCGTGTTCGTGTTGGCCTAAATCCGGGGTGCGGCCTTATGTTGAAGGGCATTTTTAAACGTGACGAGGAAGAAAATCCGACTTCGAGTCGTGAGAAACAGATCGTAATCGAAGGACAGGCTGAAGAAGCCGAAGAAGCCATGAATCTTCTTGCCGAGGAGGGCCGCGACGACCTCGACGAAACCATGGAGGAAATCAACGTTGCCGTCAAGAAGGCCGCCAGAACCACGTTGCAGGACATCCGTATGATGGAGGAAGGGCGTTGTCCTTCCTGCGGCCATAAGACGCGGCAGTTTCTCTTCACCAGTGTCTGCGCAAGTTGCGGCTGGTTTTCGTTCATATCGCCGGAAGAAGGCAAGTCCATCATTCACCTCAAGACCGGACACAATATCGAATGCGGTACCACTTTCGACTCTCAGGGCGGCTATATTCTGGGCATTACGGACGGAGTGGTGCGCGCCAAAGTCTCCAAAGATAACGTCCAGCACATTGAATACGTGTGGTCCGAAGAAGAAATCAAAAAAAAGCGTACCGCCCGGGCAAGGGAGCAGGCAGGCATCTGCAGCTGGTGTGAAAAAAACCTGATGCTGGCCGATGAGGAAGTCACCGTCGTCTACGCCGCATTCGGGAGCTACCAGGACCGTTACGTATTCTGTTCCAAACACTGCAGTGAAGCGTTTCAGCTTCAGTACCCGATCCGGGTGCACAAGAATTGCTACAACCGTCCCTGTCCGGATTGCGACCTTTGCATCAAGAAATACAGCGGCGAAGACGAAACCCTGCTCAATCAACTGGAGCCCGTAAACGAATGAAGATGGCTCCTGTTCAAGGCGAATGAGCATCATGGGCGATCTCGCCTGACCCCTCCAACCAACGCGTCGTTTTCATCGTCGCATCGATACGCTCCCGGCGATGCTGCGACCTCCTTAGCCGGACGGCTCCGCCGACAACAGCTGCTGCTCGTCGTGGAGTTGACCGTATACCCCTCCCTGAGACAGCAATGCCTCGTGGGTCCCCCACCCCGCCATCCGTCCATTGTCCAGTACCAGAATCCGGTCCGCACGGATGGCCGTTGAAATCCGATGGGTGATTACAAACGTCGTTCGTCCGTCCATTACGCGATCCAGGGTCTTCTGGATACGGGCCTCGGTGCCGGCATCCAGCGCCGATGTCGTATCATCCAGGATCAGGATGGCAGGGTCGGTCAGGATCGCCATGGCCAGCGCCAGGCGCTGCTTTTGGCCTCCTGACAGATTGCTGCCGCCCTCCTCGACTCTGGCTTCGTATTTCTCCGGCAGGCCGATAATAAAATCGTGCAACTCAGCCCGCCTGGCGGCCTCCATAATCTGATCCGGTGTTGCGCCATCCCTGCCATAGACGATATTCTGTGAAATCGTCCCGGAAAACAGCACGGGTTCCTGCGGCACCATACTGATGTACCGACGGATGCACGAAAGGCGGAGGTCGCGAAGATCGTAGTCGTCCAGCAGAATACTCCCATGCGTCGGTTCATAGAGCCTAAGCAGCAGGCTCAAAAGCGTGCTTTTGCCCGCCCCGGAAGGCCCCACAACCGCCACAGACATGCCGGGCCTGACTGAGAAAGTCAGGTCCTTTATTACGGCATCCGCAAGGGCATTGTATTTGAACCAGACGTTCCGAAATACCACTCGTCCTCGCACACGTTTCAACATGATCGCTTCCGGCCGGTCTTCAATCAATACATCCTCATCCAGCACCTCGAACACTCGCGAAATAACGACGGCCATCTGCCTGATGACCACATTGACGTTGGTGAGCCCCACCAGCGGCATAAATAAATTGGATAGCGACATATTGAAATAAATCAACTCCCCCACCGTCATAATTCCGCCCCGAACCATCAGCGCACCCCAATAGAGGATCAACGCACCGGCTACGGCACTGATAGCCGCGCAGGTGGCGTGCAGGCTGGCGGTCAGCATCGAATTTTTCACGGAAAGCCTGAAAATGGATGCCAACCGTCTGAAGAACAACTTTCGTTCCCTGCGTTCATTCGTAAACGAGTACACCACCCGAATGCCCCGAACTCGTTCTTCCAGTATACCGTATGTGTCGGCGTAGGCTTCACGCATCCGGGCGAACGTCTCTGTGATCGGGCGCTGCAACATCCTGTAAGTAAGCACGTAAAGCGGGAGCGCCAGGAGTGCAAAGGCGGCGAGTTTCACGTTAATCAGCAGCAGAACCACGATGCCAACCAGGATTTTGGCCACGTGGCCGATCGTATCCACAAATGTCGTGGTCACTTCGCTTTGCAGCAGTTGTACATCGTCCAGAATGCGCGACATGAGCTTACCGATCTGTTTCCGGTCGAAAAACGACATCTGCAATTTCTGCACCTTCTGGTGCAAATCCAGCCGTACCCGAAACACAATTCGATTGCCCACAAATGCGATATTGTAATTGAAAAACCAGTTCAGCCCCGCAAACAAAAGGCGCACCGTCAGATAAAAGCCAAATACGATCCAGAGCCATTTGATTTTCTCCGACCGGGTTTTGGTCGGCTTTGGACGATCCGTGTCCCAGTCATGCGGCAAGACCCGCTGCGGGTCCCGTCCGATTTTCTGATCCATTTTCTCAGCAAGGGGTCGTACTGGTGCCCGGTCCGTGGGGCCGGCATCGGATTCAAGGATCGTCTCGGGCCGGATCTGAAGCACATCATCCACCGCTGTCTTGGTGATGTAACCCAGAATATAAAAATAGGACCCCGTGATACCCGCCAGGCACATCACCAGAGCAACCCGGAGCCGGAATGGCCGGATATAGATCTTTACGAATCGTTTGAGATACGTCTTCATAGTGTGTTCCAATCAAGTCCGGCGTGCAGGCACGCCTCAATTTTCGATGTCTCCCGACTCACTTTGTGCAAATTGCTGCTCGACGAGACGCCGGTACTTTCCATTCGGTATCTGCATCAACACGTCGTGTGTGCCCCGCTCAACGATCTCGCCATGGTCCATAACGACGATCAGATCGGCTGTCACAACGGTAGACAGCCGGTGAGCAATGACGAAAGACGTACGATCCTTCAAGACGTTGGCCATCGCCCTCTGAATCAGGGCTTCGGAAAGCGAATCCAGTGACGAAGTCGCCTCATCCAGAATCAGGATCGCGGGATGGGTGAGCACCGCCCGCGCGATGGAAAGCCTCTGTTTCTCGCCCACCGAAAGCTTGATGCCGTCATCTCCAACCCGGGTATCGTATCCATCCCGCGTTCGCATTATAAACTCGTGAATCTCACCTACACGCGCCGCGTCGATTACGTCCCGGTCGGGCGCATCCGTTTTGCCGTAACAAAGGTTCTCCCGAAGCGTCATGTCAAAAAGCACCGAGTCCTGCAGCACCTGTCCCACCTGCTTCCGGAGGGATCTGATCCTCACCTCCCGGATATCGTGTCCATCAACGCGTATCGCGCCTTCCGTCACGTCATAGTATCGCATCAGCAGGCTGGTCAACGTCGTTTTTCCACAGCCCGTGTGGCCGACCAGCGCAACCATCTGTCCCGGTTGAACGTCCAGGCAGATATTTTTCAATACGGGTTCTCCCGCTTTATACTCGAATCCCACGTTGTCAAAAACGATATGACCCTGAACCCTGGGAAGTTCCACGGCGTCCGGTGCGTCCCGGATTTCAACGGGATGGTCCAGGATTTCATAGATGCGATCCACGGATACCATCATATCTTCAAGTTGAATGCCCACATTCAGCAGGTTCAAAACCGGCTGAAAAACCCGCATCGCGTAAGCCAGAAAGGCCATTACGCCGCCGTAAGTCATTTCCCCTTGAATAACGAAATAGCAGCCCAGACAGAAAATCAGCGTGTTGCGGATTCCCGATACCACCCAGAAGCCGGACTGTGCTGATGCGCGATGCGTTTCAGACTGCATCGCGAATTCCAGGCCCGCACGGGTTTCCTCCGCAAACGCCCTGTTCTCTCGTCTCTCCCTTCCGTAGGCCTTCACCAACCGCGCGCCGCTCAACCGCTCCTGCAGCCCGACCGACACATCGTCCATCTTTTGCCGCCACCGGCGTCTGGAAGTGCGTATCGGTCCTATGAAGATCCTGTAGTTGACAACGTACAGCGGCATCACAATTATCATCAGCATCGCCAGTTTCCAGTTCAGCCCGTAGCAGATACCCAGCGCCGCAACGATCGTTATCAAATCCGTCACAATGCGCAGCATCTGCATCGAAACCATCTGACGCACCGTCGCCACATCCCCCATCATCCGGGACATCACTTTGCCCGTGCCCATCTCGTCATGAAACCTCATGGATAGCCGGAACACATGTTTGTACATTGTCAATCGCACGTTCATGATCAACCGGTGAGAGGCGTACGAGAGTGCAAATGCATTTGCCACGCGCAAACCCGCCGCGAGTACCGGAACGGCGACCAGCAACGCCGCGGTGATCTCCAGCATCTCCCAGCGGCCCGCCACGATCACCTCGTCAACGATATACATGACGATCAGTGGCGGCGCCATTCCCAAGACCGCCAACAACACAGTCAAACCCAATGCGCCGGCCAACCTCGCGGCATACGGCCGGAGGAATTGCAGCAACTTTCGGAAATTCTCGATTTTCGAACGCGGTTCCGCCATCGTCTCCCCCAACGATCGCCATGGCGCCCCGTAGAATTCCGTGGATGAGGGCGTGTACGCGCCACGATGCGAAGCGCGGACCCTTGTCGCGAGGACCGGGTTTCCCGCCATCGGGCGTTGATATCCGTTTGAATATATAAATATCCCTTCCGGAATTCAACTTCCGGCAGGGGCAGGCTGTCCTGTCCCATTTGCGGATTTACCTCTGCCAACGATGGGCGCGGCGAGTGCCGCACCACCGCGGAATCCACCCCGTCTGCCCCGGTCGTTCTTGCAGGATTCGCGCGCGCCTCCGGATTCTTTGCCTCGTTGCCGACGGCGAGATCGCTTTTTCTTGCATGTCCACTGGCATTCGACCATAATGTAGAGTGCGCGCAAGGGGCTTTTGACACATCGGGTTCGTTCCAAACAGAGTACCACTCGCCACGGCTTCGAAAACTCCCGGCCACTGGCCAGATCCTTTTTCACATGAACCTGTCCGATCTCACCATATCCGAGGTTCGCGATCTCCTCCTTCGCCGGGACGATATCGACGTGGCCCTGCTGGATATCCTGGATGCCGACCCTCGCGTCGGTGTGCGCAGTCTGGCTGTCAAGGCGCGTCGGCGCCGAAAATCCATGGCTGCCGAAAGCGCGCGCCTCGAAAAAATGCGGATTCTGGAACGTCAGTTGCATGCCCGGGGCCTATGCCACATCGCCGGCGTCGACGAAGCCGGGAGAGGGCCATTGGCCGGTCCGGTCGTGGCCGCAGCGGTTATTTTTCCGCGGGAAATCCTGATCCCGGGGCTAAACGACTCCAAGGTACTCTCCCCTCGAAAGCGGGCGAGCCTCTACGTCCGGATCAAAGAAACCGCCGTCGCACACGGTATCGGCGAAGCCTCGGCGCAGGAAATCGACCGCCTGAATATCCTGCAGGCCACCTATCTCGCGATGCGACGCGCCATCAAACGGCTTGGGCTCACACCCGACCGCATCCTGGTGGACGGCCCCGGCGTTCCCGGAAGCCCCTTTCCCGAAACCGCCGTGATCGACGGAGACGCGGCCTCGCTCTCCATTGCGGCCGCATCCGTCCTGGCCAAAGTGACGAGAGACCGCAAAATGTCTGCCTTTCATACCCAATTTCCGGAATACGGCTTTGCAGACCACAAGGGATATGGCAGCGCAAAACACAGGCGGGCCCTCCGAGTTTATGGCCCCTGCCGGATCCACCGCCGTTCCTTTAAAGGGGTGTCGTCGGCCGAGCATGATCGTCACAGGCCTGTCGAGAATTTCCAGACCCGTCTTTCCCGGGCGGGCCGACGGGGCGAGAACGTGGCTGCCGCGATGCTCTCAAGAACGGGCTACCGGATCCTCCGCCGAAACTATCGGGCGGCGGGGGGAGAAATCGATCTGATCGCATCCAAAGATCGTATTCTTGCGTTTGTCGAGGTAAAGACCGCTGCCGTCCAGGGCATCGTCCCCCCCGAAACCCGTGTGACTCTCGAAAAACAACGTCAAATCATCAGGGTCGCCCGGGCGTTTCTCCAACGCCACGCTTCCCCCGATCTGGCTCCGCGTTTCGACGTAGTCACCGTTCAGTTTACGGGCAATTCGCCTCAGTCTCGGCATCTCAGGGCGGCTTTTCGACCGGAAACCTGATATATCTTGACATCGAGTCCGCTTGTGTATACCTTTATCGATTTGGCTGAAAATCAAGGGCTTATCGAACAGAATTCGGGAAACCATGTCGGCTGAACTCATCCCTCGCGTCAAAGGGGTCCGGGATTTCTACCCGGAAGAATGGGCCCATCAGAAATGGCTCGCTGAGCGGTGCATTGCGCTCGGCGCCGGCTTCGGCTACCAGGAATACGAAGGTCCAATTTTGGAATACATGGATCTTTACCTTGGTAAGACCAGCGAAGAAATCGTGGGCCGGCAGACGTTTTCATTGTCCGGCCGCGGCGAGAAACTCCTGGTTCTTCGTCCCGAGCTGACGCCAACCCTTGCCCGCATGGTGGCCCAACAGGAACATCGGCTTGTTTTTCCTTTGCGTTGGCAGTCCTACGGACGTTTCTATCGGTACGAACGCCCGCAGCGGGGACGGGGACGGGCTTTCTTTCAATGGAACATCGATCTGCTGGGAAGCGATACCGTCTATGCCGACGCCGAAATTATAACGATCGCCTGTGAACTCTTCAAGGTCGTTGGTCTGTCTCCCGATCAGGTGACGGTCAGGCTCAACGATCGGCAGGGCCTCGAAAGGCACCTCGTTCACTTCCTGGGCCTTTCCTCCGTGCAGATTCCGCCGGTGTTCGCCATCGTCGACCGGATCGACAAGATGCCCTTCCCCAAACTCAGCGCCGGCCTGGAAAACCTCGGCCTGAGTTCAGGACAAATCGACGGACTTGTAAAGACACTGGAAAGCAAAGACCCCGGATTCTCGCCACGGCTCGAACGGGTCATCGGGCTGCTCGAAAAAAATGGCGTATCCGAATACGTGGAACCCGACCTGAAAATCGTGCGCGGGTTCGACTATTATACCGGCATCGTTTTTGAAGCCTGGGCGAAAGATTTGCTCAGGCGCGCCCTTTTTGGCGGCGGGCGATACGACAATCTGACCCTTCAGGTGGGTGGAAAACGACCGGTACCAGGCGTTGGCTTTGCGGTTGGCGACATGGCGATTACCGAGCTGCTGAAGGAATCGGATTTGCTTTCCGGCGTAACCGCTCCCGTCGCCGATCTGCTGGTGACGGTTTTTTCCGAAGATCTGGCCGACCGAGCCGCCGGATTTGCGCGGTTGGCCAGAACACGGGGGCTGGCCGTCGAACTCGGTCTGAAGCCCGGTCAGCGACTTGACCGGCAACTGAAATACGCGCATCGAAAAGGGATTCCCTTTGTCGCCATTGTCGGACCCGACGAAGCTCGAACGAACGCCGTTGTCGTGAAGAACCTGGCAACGGGCGTACAGACAAGCCTGCCGGCGGACAACATCGATACGCTCCTGGCGCACATAAACACAGCGCGTTAGCAGCCGAAAATCGGGATGTGGGCGCGGCTTACCGGCACTCACGCGTCTCGCTTCGTCCCATTTACCGGAGCCTTCAATATGGCGGAATCCCTCGGCGACTGGAAACGCACGCACACCTGCGGCGATCTTCGCGCCCAGGACATCGGCAGACAAGTCACCCTGATGGGCTGGGTCGCCAAACGGAGGGACCACGGCGGCGTAAT
Organism: Candidatus Latescibacterota bacterium; assembly: GCA_965237675.1. Taxonomy (GTDB): domain Bacteria; phylum Latescibacterota; class UBA2968; order UBA2968; genus JAAXHE01. The sequence goes on along the minus strand of OZ250150.1, from coordinate 3,839,665 downwards.
TTTCATTGACCTGCGCGACCGGCACGGGCTCACGCAGGTTGTCTTCCGCCCCGATTTGAATCCGGAGGTGCACAGGAAGGCAGAAGCCATACGGAACGAATTCGTGTTGGCCGTAAAAGGACGGGTGGAATCCCGGCCCGACGGCATGGCGAATCCCAATCTGTCAACGGGCGAAATCGACATCGAGTCATCGGAACTGAAAATTCTGAACGCATCCGAAACCCCGCCCTTTCTCATCGAAGCGGAGTCGGACGCCAACGAAGAGGTCCGTTTGCGCTATCGTTACCTGGACCTGCGCCGCCCGGACCTGCAATCCGACATCCTGCTCCGGCACCGCATATCGCAAACGACGCGACGATTCCTCTCCGACAACGGTTTTATCGAGGTCGAAACCCCGTTTCTGATGAAAAGCACCCCGGAAGGTGCACGGGACTATCTGGTACCCAGCCGGATCAACACCGGTCACTTCTACGCCCTGCCACAATCCCCCCAAACCTACAAACAGTTGATCATGGTTGCCGGGTTTGACCGATATTTTCAGATCGTGCGCTGCTTCAGAGATGAAGACCTGCGAGGGGACCGGCAGCCGGAATTCACCCAAATCGACATCGAGATGTCTTTTGTCAACGAAGAAGACGTGATGGGGGCGTCGGAACGGCTCACTGTCCACCTCTTCAAGGAAATCCTCGATATCGACCTGCCTCGACCGTTTCCCCGCCTCACTCACCAGGAAGCGATCGACACCTACGGTTCCGACAAACCGGATACCCGTTTCGGGTTGGAAATCGTCGATCTGACCGCCGCCACCGAAGCCTCCGAGTTCCAGGTCTTCAAGAGTGTCCTTTCCGCCGGTGGTCAGGTTCGCGGCATTAATGCCAAGGGTTGTGGCACGTTTTCGCGCAAACAGATCGACGACCTGGGCGTATTCGTTAGCGGTTTCGGCGCCAAAGGCCTCGCGTGGATCAAAGTAACCGACAACGGCATGGAATCGGCCATTGTCAAATTTTTCCCTGAACAGGCGCAGACCCTTCTGCGGCAGGCCCTTGAGGCTGAGCCCGGCGATCTGCTGCTTTTTGCGGCAGACCAGCCCGGCATTGTGGCCGACGTCCTGGGCAATCTGCGACTGAATCTGGCAAGCCAGTTGAACCTGCTGGACCGCAATCGCTTCAGTTTTACGTGGGTTACCCATTTCCCCCTCGTGGAGTGGGATGCCCGCGAAAAACGGTACGCGGCATGTCACCACCCGTTTACCTCGCCCGTGGATGAAGACATCGAGAAAATGGTCACCGACCCTTCCGGGATTCGGGCACGCGCTTACGATCTCGCCCTGAACGGAAACGAAATTGCGGGCGGCAGCATTCGTATTCACCGCAGGGAAATACAGGAAAAAATGTTCGACCTGTTGAATATTTCTCCCGCGGAGGCAGGAGAGAAATTCGGTTTTCTACTTGATGCTTTCCGTTATGGCGCGCCTCCCCACGGTGGGATCGCCTTCGGGTACGATCGCCTGGTGGCGTTGATGGCGGGACGGGAATATATCCGCGACGTCATCGCCTTCCCCAAAACCAACAATGCCGCCTCTTTAATGGACGGTGCTCCGTCGGCGGTGGACACAGACCAGTTGAGGGAACTCGGAATCCGGCTGGTGGGCGGCGAAATCTCCAGTCCCTGAACCCCCTATATCCACCGTCCTACTAAGAAATCATGTAGATTTTTTTCTTGACTTTAACCCGTTCTTGTAGTAATTTGGAGGCACTAAAAGCACCTCGAACAGACGGTGTTCTTGCGCATTTCACAGAATGCGTCCACGATAGGCGCCGTATTCGGTTTGTCTGTGAATTCGACGTTCGTTCAACGCATGAATACATGTCCCCAAGGAGACATCGATGGCTAAGCGCAAATTGACGGATCGTTTTACCGGATTTGGCGTCGTGCTGGCGCTGGTCTTTCTGCCTCTTCTTTCGGGCTGTATTGCAATGACCTCGGAAGAAGATCTCCAGATGCTGGAAGACGCACGGAACAACGCGCGGGCGGCCGAAGCGGACCTGGATGCCTGCCGCCAGAAGCGGGCTGAACTGGAACGCACCCTGGCTGAAAAGAAACAAGAACTTCAAGGGATTACCGCCAATCGGGACGCCGTGCAGAACGCCCTGAATCCGTAATGGAAAGGAGTTTCCTGTGAAGAAACGCAAACACATCGGTTTTTTGCTCGTCTGCACCGCGTTAGCGATGGCTCTGGTCCCGCTGGCGGCCTTTGCCCAGTCGGAAGACGAAATGACCTACGAAGAGTACGAAATGCAGCTTGCGAGCGTGCAGAAAGAGATCCAGGAAGTCAAGCAAAAAGTTCAGGATTGTAAAGATGCGGGAGATAGGATCGCACAGCAAATCGCCGGCGTGGAAGAGCAAATTGCAAGTACAATGCAGGAGATCCTGGGCTTGGTTGGCTGTCCCGATCAATCGTGCATCGACGCCTACATGGCCGCCCTGGATCGTGTCGAGGGCCAGCTTCGAGCCCTGATGAATCTTCCCGACGCGGATCTTTTTGACCAACGGGATCATTTCGATGCGATTTCCGAAGAGGTAGAGGGACTGAAACAGAACAAAATCCGTCATCTTCTCAAAGCGCAGACGAAGCTGAAGACCATCGTGCAACTGGTCGAAAGAATATCCGCCCGGATGCCCGCGAAGAAGATCAAAGACTACACGGTGCTCCGGAACGACAACCTGTGGAAGATTGCCAAGAGCGAGGAAATCTACGACAACGCCTACCTTTGGCCACGCATATACCTCGAAAACCGCGACAAGATTAAGAATCCGGATCTCATCTACCCCAGTTGGGTTCTTCAAATCCCCTTTGGCGTAGATAGAGGCCAACATCTGGTCATGCACGGCCATACCCTCACGAGCATTGCCGGCATGGTCTATAACGACCCGTCGAAGTGGCATCGCATTTATCGGGCGAACAAGTCACAGATCATGAATCCAAACCTTATCTTCCCGGCACAGGTCATCGACGTTCCGGAAAACTAATCAATCTCCGGACCTCGGTTCCGAACTACGGAGATTTACGTCCTCAGAAAATGGAAAACGACTCACACGACGAATAAGGCTTCTGAAAAGCTCTCGTTCCCGGAGTCTGCCCGGAACGAGGGCTTTTTTTATTTGGGAGAAGACGTAACCTGTTGAGAGATCCAACTTTATCCCATCAGCTAACCATCCAGGGTGTCGATCCGCTAACCCTCTACGGCCACAACGACGTCAACCTCCTGGCGCTTGAGGCCCGTTACGGCGTCCACCTTACGGCACGAGGCGAAACCGTCACGATCACCGGGCCCGCCTACAAAGTTCGGCATGTTTCCGGCCTATTGGAAGAGATGGTTTCGTGCTTGCGGCGCGGGAGTACGCCCGAACGTCCCAACCTGACAAGCATGAAATCTGCCGAAAACGGTCCATCCGAATCCGCACAGACCGGCTTGGTCACGCAGAAATGCGTGATTCGGCCCCGTTCGGCGGCCCAGCAACAATATGTGACCGGAATCGAGAACTTCGATATCGTTTTCGGTATCGGCCCCGCCGGGACCGGCAAGACCTATCTCGCAGTCGCGTGCGCCGCCGCCGCCTTGAAACGCAAGGAAGTTTCGAGGATCATTCTGACCCGTCCGGCGGTAGAAGCAGGAGAAAACCTGGGATTTCTGCCGGGCGATATCCAGGAGAAGGTCGATCCCTATCTGAGACCGCTATACGATGCGTTGAGAGACATGATTCCCGGCGAGCATATGCAACATCTGCTTGAACGCCGGACACTGGAAATCGCCCCGCTGGCATTCATGCGGGGTCGCACACTCAACAACGCCTTTGTGATTCTGGATGAGGCTCAGAACACGACCATCAGCCAGATGAAGATGTTTCTTACACGACTGGGGGCCAACTCCAAAACCGTTGTCAACGGCGATGTCACCCAGATCGACCTCCCCCCGGACAATGTGTCCGGGCTTGTGCACGTTCAGCAGATCCTCTCGCATATTGAGGCCGTCCGGTTCGTGTACTTCACCGATCAGGATGTTGTGCGTCACGCGCTGGTCCGGAAGATTATCTCCGCATACGACCGTTATGAAAGCCAAAAGCGGCTTCAGGGAACGGACGCGCCTGTGCAGCACGAAACCGACGGGTTGTGAAAGGTTACGCGGGCGATGATGCGAAGTCTCCGACGAATGCTCCTGTACACCGGACTCGCGGGCGCGGGCAATGGTGACCCTGATGCGCTGCCGCAGCCAGGGCTGCGGCAGCGCATCAGGGTTCTGTTACGCGCGGGGCTCCTGTTGACGCTGGTTGCCCTGTTGACGTATTTCTTCCCGATTGCCAGGAGAAACAACGAACACAACGCCTTCAGCGAGGGCACCATCGCACCTTACGAAGTTATCGCGCCGGAAAACTTCAAAGTGCTCAAGAACGAGACCGAATATGGCCGCGAAGTGGAAACCGCCCGCAGCGAAGTTCTTCCGGTTCTGATTTCCAATGCGGACGTGTCGATCGATCGACAACGCGCGTTGGAAAAATTCCTCGAAGATCTGGCTGCGTTTAGTGTCTCCACCGATCCGGATTCGGCCGTTTACCGCCTGCAGCAGGCACATTCGGAAATCGGTTCGGTATCGCAGGCCAGTCTGCGCTTTCTTATCAATCAGGCGGCCAATTACCCCACCGGATTCGAAAACCTTCGCACGACCGTACGCGGTCTTCTCGAATCCAGTTACACTGATGGTGTCCTGGACCAGGACGCCGAGGTCTTCGGAAACGACGTCACGGAGGTGCTTCTCGTTCAAAACGACCTGGAAAAGCGCATTTCGGCTGCCCCCATCCGGGGCCTGGAATGGTATGAGCGGAGCCTGCAGGATGAAATCGACAGGCAGGTCCCGCAGGGAACCCCCGCAGAGATAAAGACCGTCTACGAACTTGTGGTTGTATTTCTCGCGCCCAACCTCACCTACAGCAAAGAGGAGACCGAACGTCGCACGGACGAGGCCGCGGCAAGGGTCACACCCTACAAGGGAACGGTTCTGGGAGGTGAACGCATCGTCGACAAACACGACCGTGTCACCTCCGAACACATGGACCAGTTGCGTTCTCTGGCCGTGCAAATGAACCGGGCGATCGAAAAGGTCCCCTATCTGTATCATCTTCAGGTCGCCGCCCAGGCCGTTATCAGTGCACTGCTGGTTGCCGTTCTGTTTATGTTTCTTCAGGTGTCCCGCCCGTCGGTCTTCGCGTCCACGTCGAACCTTGTCCTGTTCGGCATCCTGGTGGTCATGCCATGCCTTGTCGCGTCCTATGCGGCAACCGTGTCGGCGGTCACGCCCCTGCTGGTACCGGTAGCGCTTTCGGTGATGCTGGCGACCGTACTCTTCGACACCGAAATCGGCCTGGTCGTATCGTTCGTCTGCGCCACCCTTTGCGCAAGCATCGTGGGAAGCCTGTCGCATGGTCTGATCTACCTGATAACCGGGGCCGCCGGAGCGTACTGCGTACGCCCGGTCCACCGTCGCAGCGACTTCTTCTACCGATCCATCGCCTTCCTGGTCGGCGCCTATCTCCTCTCCACCCTCGCCACGGTCACCCTGTTGTTCAGCTATTCCAGTTTCGGAGAATTTTTCCAGAAGGTCAAGTGGGACCTGGTTCTGGGTACCTTTACTGCCTGTGCATCCTCGGTTCTAACCATCGGTCTCCTGCCGATCTTCGAAAGCGCATTCAGCGTGGTCACAACCTACACGCTGCTGGAACTCTCGGACCTGAACCGGCCCTTGTTGCGTAACCTGGCCATTCGGGCGCCGGGAACGTACAGTCATAGTATCATCATGGCCAGGCTTTCGGAGGCGGCCGCGGAGGTCACGGGAGCCAACGCCCTGCTCGCGCGGGTTGGCTGTTATTTCCATGACATCGGCAAGATGATTCGACCCCACTATTTTATCGAAAACCAGAAAGGCGTGAATCCACACGATGAACTCCAGCCGCGTCTTAGCGCCCTGATTCTGATCTCGCACGTGAAGGACGGCGTCAGAATGGCCGAAGAGGAAGGTCTGCCTCGGGTCATCATCGATATGATTTCCCAGCATCACGGTACCAGCGAAATTGCAGGCTTCAAACAGAGCGCTTTAGAACGCGGCGCAGCGCACGAGGTACGCGGCGAGGATTTTCGATACCCCGGTCCGAGGCCCCAAACCATCGAGGCCGGCATCATCAGCCTGGCCGACGCTGTGGAGTCCGCAACCCGCACCCTCACCAGCAACTCCCACGACGAAACACGTGACATGGTTCAAACGCTCGTGAAGGGAAGGTTTACCGCCGGAGAATTGGACGAATGCGACCTGACACTCAGAGATTTGACCCAAATTCAGAAAGCATTTCTGCCCATTCTCGAGGCCACCTGGCACAGCCGCGTTGCCTATCCGTGGCAACACGAGCAGAAACGGGATCAATCCAGGCGCAGGAAGGAAGTTCTGTGAACCGGATCCGCATTGAACAGGCGGCGCCACTTTCGGAAACGTTGGACCTGACGAATCTTGACATCCTGCTTGCCAGGGTCCTGGAGGATCATGGCGCGGATGGCTTTATCACCCTGATTCTGTCCGACGACGAAGCGCTTTGCCGTTTAAACGGGGAATTCAAGGGCACGTTTGTGCCAACGGACGTTCTTTCCTTCGATCTGGCGGATCCGGTCCATCCGGAGAGCGACGACCTGGGTGAAATCTACGTTTCGGTGGATCGAGCCGGTGTACAGGCCCGGGAAGCTTCCCGATGCGTGTCCGACGAAATTGCATGGCTCGCAATTCACGGAACCCTGCATCTGCTCGGGTACCGCCACGACTCTCCCATGGCCAGAGACTCCATGCGATGCAGGGAGCGGGAGTATATGGCCCGTTTTCGAGAAGGCATAGATCTGAAAGGAGCGTGAATCCATTTTGGATGACTCCGAATGGCTGGCAGCACTTGTCGCGGGTGTGTCTCTGGTCGCCACCGCTCTCATTGCCCGAGTAGGCGCAATCGGGAGCACGATTTCCCGGGCTACGCTCGAACGCCTCCGTGACGAAGCCGTCCCGCGCGCGAACCTCCTTCTATCGATGTACCGACCAAGGTACGCCCTGGGCCTGACGGTCACGTTCGGCCAATCGATCTCCATCGCGATGGGTGGGCTTGCCTTCGCCTTCCTTACACGGTCCGGGCTGAACGACTTCGCGTGGCCACTTCTACGAGATCTGCTGAGCATCGCCGCGTTCGTACTGATTTCGTTGCTGATTGGCAATACAGTCTCTTTCTACATGCGCGAAGAAGGATCCGATCGACCTCTACCTCATCTGATTGCCGTCTACTATCCACTCTATCTGTTGCTGCTTGCCCCAACGCTGCTCCTCCTGAAGGCGCAGAGCCTTTTTATCAGCGAAACCGATACCAGAGCCATAAAGGAGGAAGAACTGCGTCAGATGGTGGAAACCGAGACCGAGGAGGGCACAATAGAAGAGGAAGAAAGAGACATGATCGCCGGCATTTTCGAATTCGGCGAAACCACGGTTAGAGAAGTCATGGTGCCGCGCATCGACATGGTGTGCGCCGAAGTCTCCTCGGAACCGGCGGATATCCTTTCCCTGATTCAGCAGAAACGGCATTCCCGCATTCCGATTTATCGTGAACGCGTGGACCATATCGAAGGCGTGGTCTATGCCAAGGACCTGCTCGAACTCCTCAGCAAAGGACAGTCCTGGACGCCCGAGGGCGCCATGCGCCAGCCGTATTTCGTTCCCGAAAACAAAAAGATCGACGAATTGATGCGGGAGTTCAACACCCACAAGGTGCACATGGCTATTGTCATCAACGAATTCGGCGGCACCTCCGGGCTGGTCACTCTGGAGGACCTCATTGAAGAGATCGTCGGTGAGATCCATGACGAATACGACGAGGAGGAGCCGCTCTTCCACTGGGACAAAGACGGGCAAGTGCTGGTCGCCGACGCGCGACTCGATATCGACGATCTGAACATGATCCTGAATATCGAACTTCCGCGCGACGGTTACGAAACCCTGGGCGGCTTTATCTACAACCACCTCGGACGCGTCCCCGGCCCGGAAGAGACGTTCGTATTCGAAAACCTCACCCTCTCGGTTGAGGAAGTGGTCGGTCAGCGCATCACCACGGTCCGAATTGTCAAACAGGAACCGGACCGGAACAAACAGGACAAAACCCAAGAAATCGCTTGACAAATGATGTCGGATTGGTAGATTTCAACTGCACTGACATTAATGGTCGCGGGGTGGAGCAGTCTGGTAGCTCGTTGGGCTCATAACCCAAAGGTCGCAGGTTCAAATCCTGCCCCCGCTACCAATAAAGCCAAAGGGGAGTCGAGAAATCGACTCCCCTTTTTTACTCGCAGGCTTCGTTCCGGAAAGCCGCCCCCTTTTTCCGTACCCTCCCACATACCAGACGTGGTGCCTCGCGTTGTTTCTCGCCCCCGCCCTATCCGCCCAGCAGTGACTGAAAATCCCGCCTTAGCCGCTCACGGGTGTCCACGACCGTTTCCCCCCAGCTGATTACCGGGCCGGGCGACCTGTCCCATCGTGCTTCCGGGCCGAACAGGACATAGATGTCCCACGCGACGTCCACGTCCTTCCCATACCATTCCTGCTGCGCGAACCATCGCCCGGTAACGCGCTGCTCGTCCCAGAGATGCATCACCCTCGGGTCCGGAAGCAGGCTCTTCTTCCACTCCGACCGGGCATCGCTGGCGATTATCGGAAGCCAGACCGCGTAAACGTTCACGTTTGCACCGGTGTTCTTTCCCAGAATCTCTTCCTGCACCCAACTGGCGCCTGCCTGGCAGACCGGTCAGGTGGGAGAAAGCAGCAAAATGAGACGCGGGACGCCCGCGTCCTGATTGAAGATCGCCTTAAGATCCTCAATCCGGCTGATATCCCTCAAATCCTGTGAGGCTTCCTCGGATACGGTGTCCTTACCGCAGGCGGCGAACAGGCCCGCTGCCAGCAGCATAATCAACGGCCACTGCCGGCGGGATACCGCGGCTATCCGCATCCACCGCCGGAAAGTTCTAATCATCGTCACCCTCCTGAATGAAACTGCCTTTGCTGTCTGTAGAATGAGCGAGATCAAGGGCGTCAAATTACAGAGGGCACGTGAAAAACACAACCGGTATCGCATGACCGCCGGCGGTGGGTTCAGCGGATTTGCCATGGTTCGCCGAAAGAGTTATCCGAAGGCGGATCTCCATCCCGACGCCTCACGATCGTCGCGGATGTATCGGCTTGTTTTATACAATTGTCGAAACATCTTGCAGCGATTTGATTCGAGGTGTTATATTTTGCGACACTTTTACTTTAAATCGTAAGTGGCCGTGCGAGTTCTCGGCCAAAGGCGCCGACTCAAAAAGGCTCAAAAATCCCCGTGCACGCTCGTATCGGCGGGTTTCTGCCATCCGCCGTGCCATCACAGTAGATTGCCATCATGCGCGTCAGATTCCCCTTCCTCCGGATTGCGGTTTCCCTTGCCTTTCTCATCGGCGCCGCGTGCGTTACCCGGGCGTCTGCCGAAGACGTCGAAGATGTTGAAGAGACCGAAGAAGAAGAGGAGATCGTCTACGAACTCGAAGCCATTACCGTGACCGGTTCGCGGATCAAGAGCGATGAACTCCTTACGCCGGCCACCGTCGTAGTCCTGTCGCGGGATGAAATCAAGGCAAGGGGCCTGGCGTCGATCGGAGACGTGCTGCAGACTCTTACCGTTCAGTCCAATGCCATCAATACCCAGGCAAATAACGGAGGAGACGGATCGACCCGTATCAGTCTCCGGGGACTGGGTGCTCATCGAACCCTGGTTCTGCTCAACGGACGCCGCTTCGTGCCGGGCGGCACCGGCGCGAATTCCTCGGTCGATCTCAACGCCATTCCAGCCTCCGCCGTTGAACGCGTCGAAGTGCTCAAGGACGGCGCGTCGGCCGTGTATGGTTCGGATGCGGTCGGGGGCGTTGTCAATATCATCACGAGGTCCGAAACCGAGGGCCTTGAATTCGAATTCTACCAGGGTGTCTCGGGCGAGGGCGACGGCGAGTCGCTGGATATCAGCGTGACCGCCGGCCTGACGAGCGAAAAGGGCAGCGTCCTGTTTACGGCCGGCTACCACAACCGGAAGCCCGTATGGACCGGCAACCGGCCCTTCAGTACGGAGGACAAGACGTACGACTGGGAAAAGAACGACGGCACCTACGCCACGAGCGGCAGTTCGGCCACCCCCGAGGGCCACATCATCGACCAAACGGGCGCGCCCGGCAACGCGGCGTGGCAGGCCCTGGCTGCGGCTGCCGGTGAAAGCGCCGGCGACTTCCACCGCGACCCCAACGCAGGATGGCGCCCGTTCAACTGGGCGGGCAATTCTTCGGACGGCAGCGGAGACCTCTACAATTTCCAGCCGGAAAATTACCTCTACACGCCGCAGACCCGATACACGACCTTTCTCAGCGGTTCCTATGAATTCGCCCCGGAGGCGAAAAGCTTCTTCGAGGTCTCGTACACCAACCGGCAATCCGATCAGAAGCTCGCGCCGACCCCCCTTTTCATCATCAGTGAGGGCCTCGCCGTATCGTCCACGAACATATATAATGAATTCGGCCGTGACTTTTACGACGTCCGCCGCCGGTTCGTCGAAGCGGGCAATCGCAATTTTCTTCAGGATATCAACACCTATCGCATCGTCCTCGGCCTTGAATATCCGCTTCCGGGTTTCGACACCGATTTATCGTATTCGTACGGCCGCAGCGAGGGCACTAATATCAACGAGGGCCGATTCATCCGCAGCAACGTCGCCCGTGCGCTGGGGCCCGACGCGGAATGCGCCGCCATCGGCGACTGCGTACCGCTCGATCTGCTGCACGGCGCGGGTACCATTACACGGGAAATGCTGGACTACATCCAGTATTCGGGCATCGCCACGGGCCATTCCAGGCAGAAGATTCTCCAATGGAACCTGACCGGGCAGATCGCCAAACTGCCGGCCGGGCCTCTGGCTGTGGCCGCGGGCGTGTCTTCGCGCTGGGAGGCCGGCGCCTATCTTCCCGATCCGATAACCGAGTCAGGCAATACCACCGGAAGCAAGGAAGAAGCCACGGAAGGCGCCTATTCGGTGAGGGCCCTTTACGGGGAGACCTCCGTGCCGGTTTATCGAGCGGATGCCTTTGGATTGGATCTGACGGCAGCCGGCCGGGCATTCGATTACGACACCTTTGGCAGCGGCTTTACGTACGAGGCAGGCGCCCGTTGCGAACTTCCCCGCGGGCTCACACTCCGGGCAACGATATCCAACGCGTTTCGTGCTCCCGGCATCGCCGAAATGTTCCTCGGCCAGAGCGATGCCTTCCCGGCGGTAAGCGATCCTTGCAGTGTGGTGGACGAAGCGGGCGATCCCCGGACGTTGACGGCTGAGCAACAGAGACATTGCGCGGCCGCGGGCGTGCCGGCCAATTTTCGGGACTCACGGGCGCAGCTGAGAGCCAGGGTAGGCGGCTCTACCGATCTCGATCCGGAGACCGCCGCCATGATTACGGCCGGTCTTGTTTACCAGCCGGATTTCGCCGAAAACCTGGATATTGCCATCACCTATTATACCAACAAAATCGAGGACGTGATCGGGGCCCTGTCCGCCGGACTCATCTTGAGCAACTGCTATTCGCAGGACACACCGTCCTACTGCGATCAGATCGTTCGGGATCCCGGAACGAATCTGATTACGACCATCTTTTCGCAAGGCGCCAACGTTGGCGAAACCGAAACCACCGGACTGGATATCGAATTCGACTACACGGCCGATTCCCGGCTGGGCTTCATTACCGCTCGCATGGAGACCAACATGCTCTTGAAATACGATCAACTGATGCCGTCGGCAAGCGGGCTGGAACTGGTAAAGGGCAGAGGGTTCTACGATTTGGGTGTGTTCCCCAGATGGCGGCACGCGGCGTCGGTCGGTCTGAGGCAGCCGCGCGCCTCGTTCGGTCTGAACTGGCAGTACGTCGGCGGCTTTCTGGAATGCGAAAAAGACGATTGCAAGGGCCTGTATTGCGGAAGGGCCTGTATCGCGCGGACGTGTCGGAAACGCCGCAGGCGCTTCCGTATTCACCGCCGGAATCAACAACGTCTTCAATCAGGCTCCGGCGGTGATTTTCAATGGCTTTCTCGGCACCTCGGACGCCAGTTCCTACGATTTTTTGGGTAGATATCTTTATCTGCGTCTATCGCATTACCTGTAAAATGGGATGCACGGCATCGGCTTTATGAAGACTCCGTTAAACTTCAGTATACGCCATGGGCGACTCCATGATCAGCGGACAGCACGCAGCAGGTATCGATGGAACTCCGGTTTAGTGTCCCGTCCCAGAAATATGTTACCATTCATCCCTGTCTGCGTGCGTGAGGCTGCACGCACAGGCAGGCGCCGATACATCCCGTCTCGCTGCGCCCGTTCTGGTCTCGTCTCTTCACGGCGCTGATGTCAACTGTTTGGGTTTTTGGTTCAAGCTGACGGCTGAGAGCTGATAGCTGTTTTTGCGGCTTCTGATCGGCCGAATTTCGGCAATCTATTTCCGGAACGGAACACCAGGCGATGCGTTCAACATAAAGTCCTTATTCATCTCTAAATTCGGGAGGTGTAATGGTCCAACGCATTGCCGCCATCGGCTTCATCTTTTTGTGTATATCAGTCGCGTGGCTCATTCTGGGCCAGACCATCCACCTGCGCACGATGAGACAGGACGACAAGCTCAAAGACGCCGTGGGACAACTCTGGGGTACGGCCCAGACCCAGCAGGCCCCGCAAATCTACCGCCTGAATCGCGTCAACCGCATTGAAACCAGCTCTGAAGGCGAGTCCATCTCGCGCACAGCAGACGAAAAACGCTTCCTGAGCCTCGAGGCCAGCCGCATTGAAGTCGACCTTTCCCTTGGGCATCGCCGCAAGGGCTTGCTGTGGTACTCCACCTACCAGGTCCAATTCGCCTCCACGTACACCCTATCCAACCCTACCGACCAGAGCCTGACCCTGTATTTCGATCTGGAACTGCCCGCCCATCGCGCCGTGTACGATGATTTTACCGTGAGTGTCGACAGCTTTCGCATCTCCGATGTCCCGATCCTCGCCGGCCATCTGGTCCAACCCGTCGATCTTGCGCCCGGCCAGGAACTTCCCGTCCACGTGTCCTACCGCTCCCAGGGACTGGACCAGTGGCGCTACAGTTTTGGCAAGGATGTCAACCAGGTGTCGGACTTCGAATTGGTGATGCGCACTGATTTCGCCGCCATCGACTTTCCCGCAGACAGCGTATCCCCCACCTCCAAGGCCCGCGACGGCGACGCCTTGACCCTGAAGTGGCGTTACGACCATCTCCTCACCGGGGTCGATCTGGGGATGATCATGCCCGCCCGGCTCAACCCCGGCCCCTGGGTCAGGCAGGTCGTGTTCGCGGCCCCGATCTCCCTGTTCCTGTTCTTCTTCCTGCTCTTCATTTTCACCACCGTGCGCCGCCTCGACCTGCACCCGATGCACTATTCCTTCATCGGGGCCGCCTTCTTCAGCTTCCACCTGATGCTGGCCTACCTGGTCGACCACTTGCTTATCCACTACGCGTTTGTACTCGCCTCCGCGGTCTCGATTTTCCTCGTCACATCGTACATGCGACTGGTCCTGGGCGCGCGCCTGGCCTTCGTAGAAATCGGCGTGGGCCAGTTCATCTACCTGGTGCTCTTCTCCTACACGTTTTTCTTTTCCGGGTATACCGGCCTGGCTATTACCATGTTGTGCATAGCCACCCTGTTTGCGGCAATGCAGTTCACCGGGCGCACCAATTGGAACACTGTTTTCGAGAAGAAAGCCGGTCCGTCGGCTTGAACGCGGGACAAACCCGGACCATCCCTGCCGTGCTATTCTGATTGCTTACAAACATGTGACCATTCGTTTTCACGAGCCCGACACCTGCCTGAATCCGGACGTGATTGGCGACATGTCCAATGCATATTGGAATTTCTTCCAGAAGGATTGGATTCTCGTCGACGTTAGGCCAAGAAACCAAATGAACGTAGCGGTTCTCATGGGGGTGACTCAACCGTGGCCACGAACCAATTACGCGACTTTCTGCGGACCCTGTAACGTCCCACGATTGGAATGCTATTGACAAACCCCTGTATCGTGTAATATATCAGATACGGCAACTTTACCAATCTTACACAATGTCCCGATAATGTCTTAGATTTCCTCCCTTGATGTCTCGGCGATTGAACGCAGGCAACAATTGCCGGTCACTACAGCAAGACATGCTAGCCATGATCGAACAGGGGATCGTGAAAGGAGAAGCAACGAGCCCGACGGACCCCGGCAAACGATGCGTGTTCAATGATGGATAGCCTGGTTCGGGAGCTATGACAAGCTGTAACATGGAGGTATGACGTGGCACGCGTCACGTGGTGAAGACCCGCCCGGTCGAGAGGGTCACGCATTGTGGTCGGGCGGACTTCTGGCGGACGATACCTCCGGGTCATCTATGTGCCCGACCGCAAGCCGGATCAGGTCTTCGTCATCACGGTATATGAGTTGAGAGGCAAACCGCTCGCCGCCTTTCAGTGGCCAGCGTCATCAAGATGTCGCATGGGCCTGGGTTGAACAGCATTTATCACTGTGAAGCGGCAAGACAAGGAGATCGTGATTGAGGCTGCCCAATGCACATCTAGCTCGGATCGACCGGCAGAAAATTACGGATTATCTGCTATCGACCGTCAATCCGCGCGGCAGAACGAAGGCAGATTTCTTTCTCGGATTTGGATTCAGCAAAGATCGCTGGGAGGACTTCGCTGCGGCATTGAGAGTTCAAGCGCCATCCCATGAGGTCGCCCGGATTGTAGAGACCGCATACGGACCGCGTTATCATGTGGACGGCGCAATAGAGACGTGACGGACGCAATCCACGAGTCAGGACCGTCTGGCATATTGACCTTGGGAGCGACTAATCCAGGTTTATTACGGCGCACCCGCACAGGAGGTGAGAGGTGTTCAAGGAACATGAGCAGATTGTGCTCACTGCCGATGTATTCGGTGACGAAGGGGAAGAACTGAAATCGGGCGACGTAGGCACCATCATCCATATCCATCCGGATGAAGAAGCCCTTGTTGTGGAGTTCATGTCCCTCGATGGCGACACAGTGGCCATCGCGACGGTGTTGCCGTCACAGGGGCGTCCCGTGACCAACACGGACCTCACACACGCCAGAACGGTTCTGGCAGCCGTCTGATATGCTTCTGTCCCCCTTTTCGAATCTGTGGAGTTGCCAGAGCGGCTGGCCGATGAGGCTCTGTCAACGCACCGAGAAGGACTAACTCAACCTATTAATCTGGAAGAACTATAGGCGTGCGTCCGCTCGCACAGAAAAACTTCTGGGATGCCTATCGACGCCTTCCCGACCACGTGAAACGGCAGGCGCGAGAGGCCGTGTCGTTTGCGCGCGGTCGAGTCCGCAACGACCTTGGGATCGTGTGACTCCCCTACCCTGCTTCGCGCGTGGTTTCGTTTCAAATCCCGTTTGACTTCTCTACTGGAGTACAAGATGACACCTGGATTCCTGCGATGGAAGCGTCTTGGACCGTTGTTGGTCGTCATACTGGCGTCCTCCGTTGCCCATTCGGGTGTGCCCGGGGACTTCAACGGAGACGGCCGCGTGGGCTTCGAAGACTTTGTCGCCTTTGCCGGAAACTTCGGGACCTCCCGGTCCGACAGCACGTTCGACGCCCGTTTCGATCTGGACCTCGACGGACGTGTCGGTTTTGGTGATTTCATTCTGTTTGCAGGGGCCTTCGGTGAGGCGAATACCGACCTGCGCGAAGATCCTGCCTACCTGGATCAGCAGATCAAGCACATAAGCGATCCGGATCTCATTGCCGCATTGGACCTGAACAGGGCCGGCCTCGAGGACGTAAAGCGCGCCGTCGACCAGGGAGACTACGCCACGGCCTACGCGGCCTGGGGGAAATACTGGGATGCGGGTCCCGGATTCGCGTATGTCAACGTCAGTACCCCGTTCTACACCATTGAAGAAGCCTTCAACGCCTTCAGACCGGGATCGTACACCGCCACTGCTGATCGCGTGGTCGCGCACAACATCATGGGATGGGGCGGCGTCACCATCCAGCACGGCGCGGTCGTCGATTTCAACGCCGATTACGGCAGAAGCGGCAAGTACGGCTTCCACTACTGGGGTTGGTCCCGACCCTTACTGTGGGCGTACCTGAGTACGCGCGACACGAAATATCTGGATGCCTTCGACGACCTCTTCAATCAGTGGTACGAGCAACGGGACGACGTCGTGGGCGCCATCGCGCGGCTGGATCCGATCTGGTATGAACTTGGCCTCGGATCGGCCAGGAATCGCATATTTCTGGACTTCTACCGCCTCAATCGAGGACGGCTATCCGCGCGGACCCACGAGCGAATCCTCAAGAACTTCCTCGGCTCGGCGCGCTGGCTGAACGAGTTGGAAAAACAGGGTTACCGGCCGGGCAACTGGCAGGTGATGGGCGCCTATGCCCTGGCCGAACTGGGTCTCAACCTTCCGGAATTCAAAGAGGCGGAACGGTGGGTCTCACTCGGGGTTTATCGGATAGAAGAGCATCTCACGAAGGACTTCTTTGAAGATGGCTGCCATTCCGAGCGGTGCCCGTCGAGCTATTCCCAAATTGTCTACCGGGACCCACGAAATCTCGCCCACCTTCTGGAGCGTTTCGGAGGTCAGGACGACCGTGCGACCGCCCTGCGGCCACGGCTCGAACGCACCTTGAATCACTGGATGTACCTGATGAGCCCCCTGGGCACCCAGCCCGCTGTCAACGATGGCGGGCGCGGCCGGTTCGACCGCAACATCTTTATCGACGGCGGGCGCGCGTTCAATCGGCCGGACCTGCTCTGGGTTGCCAAAAACCTGTTGGGAGGCAGCATTGACGACGCCGTCGAACCGCCGTCGAGTACGTCGGTCGACTTCAGACCGTCGGGATTCGCCGTGATGCGAATGGATTGGACCCGAAACAGCCCTTACATGATCATCAATTACGGTCCGTGGGGCGGCGGGCATTCTCACGCCGACATCCTCAGCTTCGAGCTGTTCGCCTATGGTAAAGCGCTTGCCGTCGACGCGGGGATTGGCGTCAGCTACGACGATCCGCTCCACGGACCGTGGTACAAGACTTCCAAGGCGCACAATATGCTGGTGATAGACGACAAGAACCTCGACCGCAAGATCGCGGTAGGCGAGAATCCCATATGGAACAGCCAGGCCGGCATGGACTACTTTTCCGCGGAACACAGTGGCTACCGCTCATTGGGCGTCCGCCATCGCCGGCATTTCCTGTTCATGAAGCCCGTGGATCCCGATCCTCAGGCCAATCCCTACTTCCTGGTATTTGATGCCTTTTCCTCTGAAACCGAACCAAGAAAGGCCTCGTTCATGCTACATTCCCCCACGCCGCTGCAGCGAGGCGGAACCGCCGTGTTTTCCACCGAGGCGCCGGGCGTGCTCGTGGCCACGCCCGATGCACCGGCCATTCGCCAGGGAACCGGAATGGCGCATCTCGGCGGTATCGCGTCTCCCGGCCGGCAGCTCATCAGGTGGGCTTCTCTGGACCTGATGACTTCCGGCGACGGCCTTGTGAACGACCTCGCCGTCGTACTTTATCCCTTCCAAAGCATGCCGCTTCCGAAAGTACGGATCCGACGCGGAGAGAACGCAGGTCCGCCCGGCACCGTTTACCTGGTCGTGGAGCACGGCAGCATCGTGGATCACATCGTGGTCACAGATGGATCCTACCGGACGTTTGGGGCCAACGACCTCAGTACGGATGCGATTTGCGTCGTCGTAAGAACCGGGTCCGACGGTGTTTATCTGTCGCACGCCGCCGTTTCCGGCACCAGGCTGATCTTCAAGGATCGGAACCTCGACGTGTCGGCGCTTGAAGGCCTTGATCCGCCACAGGAACACCGGCCGTAGAAGGACGAGGACCAACACAAAGGAGCAGCCATCGTATTGTCGTCGCCTGCCACGAGTGATCGAAACAATTGACCCGAATCACCGAAATTTTTCTTGACAACCCAATATTTTGTATTATAATATGGTTGCACCCACAATATAGGGTCCTTTAACCCAAGGACCCTATATCTATCCTTATTCCCCGCTCTCCGTGAGGTTATGGGAGAATTTTTATGAAGTGTCCCTACTGTGGAACAGTGGAGGACAAGGTCGTAGACTCCAGATCCAGCAAGGAGGCAACGGCCATCCGCAGGCGCCGGGAATGTCTGAATTGCGGTCGGCGGTTTACAACCTACGAATCGATCGAAGACACGCCGCTGATGGTCGTCAAATCCGATGGTCGTCGCGAACGCTTCGACAAAAACAAACTCTTTTCAAAGTTGCATCTCGCCTGCAACAAGCGGCCCATCTCAATGGAACGGCTCGAAGAGATCGCAGACCGGATCGAAGCCCGTCTGAGCGGCACCGGCGAACGGGAGGTTGAGGCCAACGATATCGGCGAACTGGTGATTAAGGAACTTAAAGACCTCGACCATGTCGCTTACGTCCGTTTCGCATCGGTCTACAGACAGTTCAAAGACCTGAGCGACTTCGAAAAGGAACTCCGGCAACTCACTTCCCCTCAAGCAAGCGACTGAACAAAGTACACTCCCCTCTTACCAAAGTTACCCTGACGCGCCTTTCCCCTTCAGATGCGTCTTCAGCGTGCGTTGTTGTTGCCTGCGGTCTCGATGTGTCGACCGTGAAGGGAAAATTTGGCGTGAATCGTCACATCAATCTAACCTGGCACGTCCCCTTTCGCTTTACCGTTTCAGATCGGTTCCAAAAAACCCGGAGGAAGTCCCCCTATGAAGCTTGAACGCAGGCAGACCACACCCGTCCAGAATCCACTGGACCAGGTCGAATACGTAAAGAAGACATCCGTTATCACCAACCCCGACGGGTCTGAAGTCTTTCGCATGGACCAAGCCGAAGTCCCGGCCGAGTGGTCCCAACTGGCAACGGATATCGTCGTATCCAAATATTTCAGAAAACGAGGCGTACCCGAAACCGGGCACGAGACCTCCGTGCGCCAGGTGATGCACCGGGTGGCCCATACCATCCGCAAGGCCGGAGAGGACCAGGGTGGATATTTCGACTCAACCGAAGACGCGGATACCTTCGAAGCGGAACTTGCCTACCATCTCGTGCACCAGATGGGCGCTTTCAACTCGCCGGTCTGGTTCAACTGCGGGCTGTACCACGAATACGGCATTCAAGGCAGCGGCGGTAACTGGCACTGGGATTGGAACCAGGATCGTGTATCTGAAACCGAAGACTCCTATTCCCATCCCCAGTGCTCCGCCTGCTACATCCAGTCCGTACAAGACGACACCATGGGTATTTTTGAATTGTTGAAAAGTGAAGTCCGACTCTTCAAATACGGATCCGGCACGGGAACCAACTTCTCCAAGATTCGAGGTAAAATGGAGAAGCTTTCCGGAGGAGGCGTCTCATCGGGTCTGATGTCCTTTCTGGAAGTGCTGGACAAAGGCGCCGGCGCCATCAAGTCGGGCGGGACGACACGTCGAGCCGCCAAAATGGTCTGCCTGGACATGGACCACCCTGAAATACTCGACTTCATCAATTGGAAAGTCAAAGAAGAAAAGAAGGTTGCCGCCCTTATGGCGGCTGGTTACAGTTCCGACTTCAACGGCGAAGCCTACCAGACCGTGTCCGGCCAGAACTCCAACAATTCGGTTCGGGTCACCGACGCATTCATGCAGGCATGCAAAGACGACGGCGAATGGCACACCCGGCTGCGCACCACCGGTGAAGTCTACCAAACACACAGAGCCCGTGATCTCATGCGACAAATAGGGTCGGCTGCCTGGGCTTGCGCCGACCCGGGCATGCAGTACGACACCACCATCAACCACTGGCATACATGCGCTAACACCGACCGCATCTACGGATCGAACCCGTGTTCGGAGTTTATGTTTCTGGACGACACCGCATGCAATCTCGCTTCAATCAACCTCATGAAGTTCCTCAATAAGGATGGCACCTTCGACATCGCCGGTTTCCGATATGCGTGCAAGCTCTTTTTCATCGCCCAGGAAATTCTGGTCGATTTCGCATCCTATCCCACCCAAAAGATCGCGCGGAACAGCCACGATTACCGCCCCCTCGGCCTGGGTTACGCCAACCTGGGTACGCTTCTGATGGTACAGGGCTTGCCCTACGACTGCGCAGGAGCAAGGGCCATATGCGCCGCCATCACCGCCATCATGTGTGGACAGGCTTATGTGGCGTCGGCCCGCATGGCAGCCGACAAGAGTCCGTTTCCGGGCTTCGAGAAGAACCGTGATCCCATGCTCAACGTCATGAACATGCACCGGGATGCCGCCTACAACATCGATGCCCACGCCTGCCCACGCGATCTGCTCAGAGCCGCCCGGGAAGATTGGGACATGGCGGTTGAACTGGGTGAAAGACACGGTTATCGCAATGCGCAGGCCACAGTGATTGCGCCCACCGGCACCATTGGCCTTCTGATGGACTGCGACACCACCGGTATCGAGCCCGACTTCGCACTGGTCAAATTCAAAAAGCTCGCCGGCGGCGGTTATTTTAAAATTGTCAACCACACCGTGCCCAAAGCCCTGGAGCGCCTCGGTTATTCCGAAGGCGAAATCGTGGACATTCTGACCTACCTCTGCGGCAGGCTATCCCTGAAAGATGCACCGCACGTCAACGCCGAATCGTTAAAGGCAAAAGGCTTCGGTCCCGGGGATCTGAATAAAGTGGAAGGAGCGCTGCCCGGCGTCTTCGAACTCGAATTTGCGTTCACCTCCTGGATTCTCGGAGAAAGCCTGATGGAACGCCTGGGCTTCTCTCCTGAACAGTACACCTCACCCGGTTTCAATCTGCTTGCCGAACTCGGCTTTACCCATACACAGATCAACGAAGCCAACGAATTTATCTGTGGCCAAATGACCGTCGAAGGCGCGCCTCATCTCAAAGATGAACACCTGCCCATATTCGACTGCGCAAACAAATGCGGCAGACGCGGTAAACGCTTTATTGCACCCATGGC
This sequence comes from Candidatus Latescibacterota bacterium, assembly GCA_965237675.1. Taxonomy (GTDB): domain Bacteria; phylum Latescibacterota; class UBA2968; order UBA2968; genus JAAXHE01. The sequence goes on along the minus strand of OZ250150.1, from coordinate 3,818,485 downwards.
GCACGTCGGCATGATGTCCGCCGCCCAGAAGTTCATCTGTGGAGCCATATCCAAAACCGTAAACGTCCCTGGCGAAACCACCGCCGGAGAGATTGAAGACCTTTACATCAAGGGCTGGAATCTGGGGTTAAAGGCTGTGGCCATCTATCGAGACGGTTCAAAACTCTCTCAGCCACTGAGTACAGCCACCCAAACCGACGCCGAAGCGGAAACCGCCGAGTCCGAAGAATCGCTTACGGATTCAGCGGGACGGGCGACGGGAAAGAACACACCAGCGCCCGTCCCGGTGGTAAGCCAGCCCACAAGAAGACGGCTCCCGAAACGACGAAGCGGATTCACTCAGGAAGCGCGTGTGGCCAACCAGAAAGTCTACTTGCGCACCGGCGAATATGAGGACGGTTCCCTGGGTGAAATTTTTATCGACATGAGCAAGGAAGGCGCACCTTTCCGCAGCATGCTGAACTGCTTTGCCATCGCAGTGTCCAAGGGCCTGCAATACGGCGTACCCCTCGAGGAATACGTAGACGGCTTCACCTTCACGCGTTTCGAGCCATGGGGAACCGTCGACCACCCGAATATCAAATTCGCAACTTCCGTCATCGATTACATCTTCCGCGTCCTCGGCTACGAATACCTCGGCCGAACCGACTTTCTCCACGTGAAACCGGAAGATATTGCTTCCGACATCAACGACCACCACGATCTGGAAACGGAAGTGATTTCACTATCAACACAGAGTCCCGATACATCCACCGAGCGCGCCAACGCGGTGGGCGCTTCGCCGTCGGCTGTCCCCACGCCAAAAGCCGAACAACCGGCGTCCAACGGGTCGTCGTCCCACACGGAGGCGCACATGCATCCACAAACGGTGGTCCTCGACGACCAACTCTCCCGGATGATGGGGGATGCTCCCTTTTGCGATACATGCGGCCACATTACGGTTCGTAACGGGTCGTGCTATCGCTGCCTGAATTGTGGAAACTCCGTCGGCTGTTCATAAGCACCCGGTGAAACGAAGAAGGGCCGGACGGCAAGCCGTCCGGCCCTTCTTCGTTTCGATGCCGACCTTAAACCTTCAATCGCCGGTCGAACGGGGCAAAAACTCCGACTCACCCATGTGGCAGGTTGCACAGGTGGCCGGCGACCCATCCGACGTGAGCAACGAACCCTCGTAGTGCTCCATCATATATTTGGCCATCAGCTTGTGTTTGGTCGGCTGCTCGGGCGCAAGCCGTCCGTCTTCGCGTCGAATGTGGCAGAAGTCGCAGTTCACTCCCAGCGCCTTCTCTATGGCTTTCATCTTCTGAGAAATCTCCCGCCTGGGCAGACGTTCTGACAGGTTGGACGGCCTGGCGTCGTTAAGATCCCGCGGAATGAACCGGGCCCGGCCCTGGTGGCAGAACATGCAGTCCAGGACCTTCCCTTCCGCGGTTTTCAGCCCATCCACAAAGTGAACCTTCATATGGACGGCTGTTTGCTTGAACAGGGAAGGCGCCTCGAAATCGGGTTTACCATCCGGTCTGCGTGCAACATGACAGTGGGTACACCGCACCCCCAGCGACTTGGCAATGCGCTCCATGTTCTCATCGCTTGTGTCCAGCACGTGGCCACGTTCGGAGTGCGCGACCGCCGCCGAGACACCCATTGCAAGCACAATAAGAAACGATTTCGTCAAAACGCCTCCTTGTAAAGTCAACTCGGCGACTCACTCAAGCATTCGCCTCACCCCGCGCGCCGTCGGGGTTTCCCGGCAGGCTTCAGCTCAGTTGTCCTGTAACGACAGAACGACCGTCGACACCACCGGGAATATCCAGTCCGACGGCATCGAAGAGCGTAGGAAAGACGTCGATCAGTCGAATCTCTTGTGTTAATCCCGCCCTGCAATTGATAAAAAACATCGCATCTGCGAAGGTATGAGTGCCATTGACAGGCCCCCGCTCCATCAGTTCTTCCTTATCGAAACCACCCTTCAAATCGTACCCCTCCGCCGGCATGGCCACCAGGTCAGGCGCCAATTCAAAAGCATCGCCAGAATAGAGTTCCTCGCGCATGAACACCCTCTGGATCACCGGTTCACCCGTGACCGGATTTCGGATTTCCATCAGCCCGTTGGCGATATCCTGTCTCAGTGCCTCATATTCCGCACCGGGCTCCACACAACCCCCGCGTTCCCGCCCTCGCAAACAGAGATATAGACGCCCGGGCAAGAGCGAATAACATCGTGTATCCGGCGCCAGGTCGCGAAGCCCTTTGGCCGTTCTGCCCAGAAAACGCAGAAAACCAGCCTGGCGCAACCAGTAATTCAGATGCACCTCAAACTTCAACTTGCAGAATCCATGGTCTGATATAATCATCAGCAGGACGTCGTCGTCAAGCCGGTCCGCCACCTCGCCGATGGCACGGTCCACCCGAGCATAAAACCTGTGGAACCACGGCAGATACACCTCGCTGCCGTCTTCAACCAGCCCCCACAAAAAATGGTGAAGCCGGTCCGTTTCTATCACGTGGGCAACAAACAGGTCCCAGGGTTCCTGATTCAGATAATGGAACATGGCGTCGAACCGCCGCTCCATGGCCTGGAAGACATCGTCCAGAAACCGCTCCCGATCCCGACGGGCCTGCCATGCGTCGATGTCAATCCGGTACCCCATTGAAGCCAGCTGACGCGCTACCCCGGCGGGATAGGTTCCCCGATTCAGATCCGGTGCCAGAAATCCGGAAATAAGAATGCCGTTTACCGCACTTGGAGGGTAAGTTGTCGGCACACCCATCGAAAAGACACGCCTGCCCATATCGCTGAAAATCTCCGTCCAGGTTCTGGCGCGCATCGTTCTGGACGTAGGAATGTACATTTCATGAGTCTTCGGTACACGATCGATGAAACCATAGATATTATGCTTGCCGGGATTACACCCGGTTACCAGAGACGCCCAGGCGACCGACGATACGGTAGGCAAGACCGACTCCATTCGCGCCAGGGTTCCATTACCCAGCAAGGCGGCGAAATTAGGCATCCTGCCCTCGGAAACAAGGCGTTTTATCAGGCTACAGGGGGTTCCATCCAAGCCAATAATCATGGCCCGCGAGGGCGCTTTTCGAAAACGTTCAACCGGAAACATAGGAAATCATAGATGCCAAAAAAGCCTTTGGCCCCATATTCCATCGAGAGCCAAAGGCAAGGGATAGCAGAAGAGAGATTGGGGTGAGTGAGGGGACTTGAACCCCCGACCTCCTGGGCCACAACCAGGCGCTCTAACCATCTGAGCTACACCCACCACTGCTGTAACATAACACTCCCGGCAGGACTCGAACCTGCGACCTACTGCTTAGAAGGCAGTTGCTCTATCCAACTGAGCTACGGGAGCTTCAAGTCCTGCGCGCAAAGCCATCTATTGGAAACCGACCGCTAAAGATAGCCCAATCTCCCGGTGGTGTCAAGTAAAAACGGCATGGCTGGGGGTTATGTAAAGATCTGTAAATTTGGGCTCTATGTGGCCTCGCGAAACAAAATCCGCCTTGCTATCCAGACGCGCGTGAGGTATATTTCAACGCAAGAAATAAAGGCTGAAGCCTCACATTCACACCTTAACTGATCGAGGAACCCCTGCATGCGGCCGTTTTCAGTTTTTTTTATGTGCCTGTTTCTTGTCGTGCCAACATTCATGGTGCCCGCCGCCCATGCCCAGGGCGGCGTCAGCTGACGGCGTCCAGTGCTCCCGGGCGGGAGCTTGATGAGGAATGATCCGGCCGAAAAGGATCAACTGACCCTGAGCGTACACTACGATTACGAATTCCTATCCGATCCTCATTACGGTACCCGGGCTATACCGAACGTGAATCGTGAGCGAACGGATAACGCCACCACCACCGTATTTGCCTCGCACGGCGTTACCGAACGCATCGGACTGACGCTTGCCCTACCCTTTCGTTCAGTAGCCAACGAGAAGGTGTTGTTGCGCGGCCAGAACCACAACCAGTATGCGGGCGGGAAATATATTCGACACGCGTCCGGGCTGGGCGATATTGTCGTTATGTTGAATTACGCGGCACCGCTCTCAGCGGGCTTCCCGGGCCTGAATCTCGGCATCGGATTGAAGCTTGCAAACGGATCGGCAAATGCGAAAGACCTGTACGGGGAGCGTTTCTCGGACAATCTGCAGATCGGTTCGGGCAGCGTTGACCCGATCCTCGCTTTCAACGTATTCCATCGTCTAGAGAACCTGACGGTTTCGGGCGGCGTCTTCACGCGCATTACCACCAGACAGAACATTTACGGCTACAAATATGGAAACGAACTGCACGCCACCCTCTCCACAGAGTACACTGGCGAAGGACGGTTCTACGGCGGGCTGAGTCTGAAAAATCTGATCACCTCACGGGACCGCTACCAGTTCGGTCAGATTACAAGAGAACGGGGAGGGAAGTGGTTGTATCTTTCGCCTGAATTGGGGGTCAGCATCCTGGATAACCTAAGCGTAGAATTCCGTATGCCCATCGTCCTGTTTCAAGACGTGAACGAGAGTCAGCTGACGTCAGATTATCTGATTGAGCTGAGCACGTCTTACATCATCTCGCTTTAGGCGATCCGGCATGCGTCAGACAGGAAGAACACACGGCCGGTTCGTTTTCTATGCCGTGGGCATGCTCTTTTGTGTGTTGGGCTGCTCGCTTTATCTGGACGACGACGAGCCGGATCATTTCTATGAATTCAGCGATTTCGAAATCCTGGAACTCGGTGTGAACATCTCGGATATGGTCGTGGATCCGAACCAGCCATATCTTTATCTGGCCGACTATGGAAACAACCGGATTCTCCGCATCCGCCTTGGCGAGCAGATGGCCATCGACGGGAACCTCCAGGTGGGTTCCCACCCGGTCGACCTGGACATCACACCTAATCAGCGCCATCTGGTGGTGGGGTTGAACGGTGAATCGAACCTGAAAGTTATCGAACTGAGTACGTTCGCCATTGTGAAAACAGTTCCCATCTCACTGAACAATATATCCCACGTCGCCTGCGGAACCGACTCCATTGTCTACGTATCCTCCCTCGACGAACCCCTGCTGATCGCCGTATCCATTGTGGACAACCTTGAGACCGGCGGGAACGTGCGCTCGGGCGCACTTCTCATGGATCACGGCGAACGCAAGCTCTTTGTTGCCGCCAGGAACAACGTCCTGAAATACGACGCCTCAGGTCATTTCCCCACGAACGAAACCACCTCGTCCCGTTTCAGTTTCTCAGCCACGATAAACGACTTTGTTATGAGCCCTCTCAGGGACCAGCTCTACCTGGGTCTGTCGGATCCTCAGGACCGAGGCCACATAAAGGATCTCTGGGCATTCAGCGCCGACAATCTGACGCTAACGGGCAAATACGAAATCAAATCTCCGGCTTTAGGGCTTGCCGCGAGCCACGATGGCAGTCGCCTGTTCGTCGCGCCGACGGACGCGGACAGAGCCGGCGTTTTTATCGTAGAATTCGATACCCGGACCAAACTGGAGAAGCGCTACTACCATGCGGCGGGCAACCTCAGGGAACGCGGCATCGTCATCGACCAAAACGACCAATACCTGTATATCGCGGTCTTTACGCTCGGCGACGAAGACACCTTCGAACCCTACAATGTTAACTCGTTCGATCTTCAGCGAATCAGGATCGACTGAGACGTACGCGCGGATGGTCTGCAGAGGACACGGGAAGCCGTGGGAGGTTCCGGCGCGGAGCCATCTGAAACTTATCCACTGCGGGTTTCACAATAGTACCTGCACAGGTGGGAAATCGGACAGACCCCACAGGAAGGATTTCTCGCCACGCACACTGTCTTGCCAAAATCAACCAGGTTCATATGAAAGGGCCTGGCCTGACCCCCTGGAATCAAAGGCGCAAGTTCAGTATGTGCTTTTTCTCGGCTGCATCGCGCGGAGACAATCCCCACCCGGCGAAGAATGCGGTACACGTGCGTGTCCACCGCGCACAGATCCCGGTCAAATGCGAAGGCCAGCACGATATAGGCCGTTTTGATACCGATACCCCGATGAGCGGTCAGCAGCGCCACAGCCGCCGGATTCGGCAGATCCCGCAAGAAATCCAAATTCAAGATCCCGCGTTCGCCCTTCAACCATCGTAGAAACGCCTGCATATTCGGGGCTTTTGTATTCGCCAATCCTGCCACTCGAATGACGTCCTTCAGGTCCGTCTCGTCCGCTGCCAGCACGTCCTCCCATTCCGGAAAACGCGCTCGCATCCTGTCGTAAGCCCGGTCCCGATTGCCATCCGTTGTATTCTGCGACAGGATGGTACGCATCAGCGCATCAAGGCCATCCGGCCAGGTACGCCGCAGGTCCCACGCCGCGCCCCCGAAGGTGCCGTCCAGCACCCTGGACATTTCGGTTACCACGGCGACCCGCACCTGACGCTCCGGGCTGTCCCACCACGCCTTGAGAAAACTCATAGGCACGCTCTCCGAAACCAGGTCGGTCGCCGGCACATTCGGGTGTGTAATGCCCTGTGGGTTGCGTCAACGGCAGTGTGCAGCCACGCCTTATCAAGATCCACGGTACGTACCTATTCTCGATCTTGTGTGTTCGTCTGGCTCACGGCACTCCATCCCTTTTCCGGGGCATGGGACTTGACATCCGTGCCTACGATACCGATATTCAGACCAACCAGACACCGAGCGAGCGTTGTTACAGGCCGGTGTCATGCCGATACATGTCGCCAAAATCTGACATTACCTGGTTGAACCCCTGATTGCAAATGCATGAGTTTGCCATTCAACTATGACCAGAAAACGACTCTCGCAGGAAGAACGGCGGCGCCAAATCATCAACGTCGCGATCGCCCATTTCGCCTCCAAGGGCTTTAAGGGCGCCACGACACGTGCGATTGCCAGCGCCGCGGGCGTCTCCGAGGCGATCATATTCCGGCACTTCGCCACCAAAGAAGACCTCTATGACGCCATTATCAACTTCACGGTTGACAGGCGGCTGAAGGTTTGGGAACAGGAAGACAACCCAAATCGGACGGACGACCTTGAGACCCTGCTGCGTCAGTTCGCCTGCTTCTATATTCAACGCAATCGAAAGGATCCGACGTTTATCCGTCTGATGATGTACAGCGCACTCGAAGACCATAAGTTCCGGGAAAAATTCTTCGCCATTTACACATCACCACGTATGAAAGCCATTCGACGGGCCATTGAAGAGGGTATCGTCCAGGGAAGATACAGAAAGGTGGACGTGCAGCTGACCTTGAGGTCCTTTTTCTGGGCACTGCTCCACTATTGTATCAGCAGGTTTATCGCCAGCCACGAGACCGTCGGCCGGTCCGAAGATCGAAGAATGATCGACAATCTGGTTCAGATCTTCATGGAGGCATTGACCCTGCCACACCATCCTTCGGACGTGGCGCCGGAACGATAGACGACCTGTTCGTCGTTCTACGCGCTGTTTCTCTCTTGCACGACACTGCAGCAACCGCCTCGGCCGAAGCGGATACGCCTGCGTCGACATCGAAGAACCAGACCCCTTCCCCTGAACGGCTTCCCTCCGAGCATTACTCCATGCCTATCGACCTCCGGTTTCTCGACACGGGCAAAGTCATCCGCGATCCCATCTGGGGGCACATTCACATCCCCGAATATCTGGTACCGCTCGTCGACGCCGAGGAGTTCCAGCGTTTGCGGGACATCTCCCAGCTAGGCCATGTGCTCCTGGTCTATCCCGGCGCGCGGCATTCCCGTTTTGAACATTCGTTGGGCGTCTTCCACATTGCCGGACAGTTTCTCCGGCAGCTACTCAAGGCTGAACCACCGCTGGACATTACCATCGAGGATGCCCGTGTTCTTCTGGCGGCCAGCCTACTGCACGACATTGGCCATTACCCGTTCTGCCATGTCCTTGAAGAAATGCAGATGTTTTTCGCGGACCACGAAGAACGGGGCCGACAGATTATCGTAGATCCGTCCACTGAAGTCAACCGTGCCCTCATCCAGGCCGAGACCGATCCGCTCAGGGTAGCAAACGTCATCGACTATCGCAACAAAAACGTGGCCATATCAGATCGGGACCTGCGCCTGGCGCATATACTGAGCGGCACACTCGACCCCGACAAAATCGATTACCTGCTGAGAGACGCGCGCTATTGCGGAGTGCCTTTTGGCGAATCTGTCAACCGGGACCGTCTGCTGGGCTCGATCACGTGCGACCCGGAGGGCCAACGTCCCGCAATTACCTATAAAGGTGTCTCGGCGGTGGAAGCCCTGATTTTCACCAGTTACCTGATGTATCGGAACGTCTACTGGCACCATGCCGTTCGGTCGGCAAACGCGATGTTCAAGCGGGGGGTTCAGGATCTGCTTCACCATCCCGCTTCCGGCCTCGGCGAAGACGACTTCAACCGGGCGACGGAAGCCGACCTGATTCATCGCCTGGAACTTGAGATGGATCGCCTGGGCATCGATCGGCGGAACAGCATGATAGGGCGCCTGAAACGGCGCAAACTCCACAAAGTTGCCCGAATCTTCTTCCCCCACGAGCGAGAAAAGGGTCTGACCCCCAAATTTGAAAAGCTATATTACCACCCAGCCGCCAGGCGAAAACTCGAAATCGAATTGTGCGAGACATTCGAAGCAGAGACCGGGCTCAAATTCTGCGGCGACGAAATTCTGATCGATATTCCGCGCCTTGGGAAGAGCCCCGAAGTAAACCTGAATGTTTACTTCGGGTCCCACATCCCGGTCGACAAAGCCGACCCTCTCCGGTTCGATGACCCGGAAGTATCCATGCTCAAGGAGTACCTGATAGGCAATTTTGAGACGCAGGTCAAGGTCGTACGTGTCTTCTGCGTCGACCACCCGATTCTCAGAGAAGCGCTCAAGGCCAGGGTCATTGACCACATCAAGTCAGCTTAGGAGGTTTGGGGGCCCTACCAGGGACCGACGGGCCGGTCGGGTTGTCGTGCCGCGGGTGGGCCGCTGTCCTGAACGTCCCCGAAGTCCGCATCCCTTCGAACGTTAAGGGCGACAAAACATCCGAAAAGCGCGACAAGCGCCTACCCGCCCGGGGACACCTGCACGCACCATCGATCCACAAAGGCAATCGTGGGTGCGGTTTCCCGATTGACACACATGGGTCAAGTTTTGACTTGACACAAACTCGAAAAAGACCTTAATTTGTGGGACTCTGACGGGTAAAGGTCAGGTGCAGCCAATCTTTAAACAAGAGAACCACTGACGAAAGGCGTCGGTCATGTGGAAGAGAAACCTGACGTTGATGGTCATACCCCACAATAAAGATCAGATGCGCCAAGTCAGGGCCTCTAGCCCTACCGTCTGGGGACTTGGGGCCGTATTGCTGTTCGCGTGTTTTGCCCTCGCCGTCGTTTTTTATTCATTGGGGTATTTTGTAAACCGCCATCAGGAAACAAAGCTTCTGGCCTTGTCGTCTGAAAACACCGTACTCAAACACCAGGTCGGCAGGTTGCAGCAAAAGGTAGATGGATTGCGGGAAAACGTGGACGACCTTACGGAAATGGACCGTATGTTCAGAACCTGGGTCAACCTGGCCGAACCGGGAGACGAGGTGCGGAAAATGGGCGTGGGTGGGCTTTACAGGGGCGAGCCGGAATGGGAAGGCCGTGTGACTCACCAGACGGGCGAACGGCTTACCACAGCATACACGGACCTGGACCAACTCTTGCGAGAAGCCCGTTTTCTGGAAGCCAGTTTCGAGCATATTTCGACCATCCTCAACCAGAACGAGGTCGCCCGCCTGCATACCCCTTCCATTCTTCCCGTACCGCCTCAGACCGGTTGCTGGATTTCCTCGGGCTTCGGCTTTCGGACCAATCCATTTTCCGGCGATAGGCAGTTTCATAGAGGCATAGATATCGCGGGGCGGTCCGGTACGAAGATACTCGCCGCCGCTGACGGTCGGGTGGAATCTGTCGACAGAGACAGGTACCTCGGGTGGTTCATAGCCGTCGACCACACGCCACACTATCGGACACTGTACGCCCATTTGTTGGAGAAACCGTCCCTCGAAAAGGGCCAGAAAGTCAAACGCGGGCAGGTGATTGGCAGAATGGGCAGATCCGGACGTGCAACGGCGCCGCATCTGCATTATGCAGTGACGAAGATCAATGGCGAAAAGGAACTTGCGGTAAATCCTCGCAAGTTTATCCATAACCCAAAGGTTCGTAGAAATCTGCTCTCGAGTTACTGATGGATGGTCTTCGTCATAATCATGTAAATAGGCGCATCGACAATGCGCCTTTCGTTTTTGTGCGCCCGGTGGCTTGAATCCTCTACCTCCGGGTTCGGGCCAGCAGGCCGACGCCCAGACTCAGGAAAAGGAGATTGGCCGCCCAGCAACTCCAAAACGGTGGCAGAATGCCATTCCAGCCCATCACCCGCCCTGCCTGAATACACCCATAATACACAAACGAGATCAACAAACAGATTCCCACCAGAAGGGGCTTGCCAGCGTGTTGGGTTCGGGACGAAAGGGAGATGCCGAACAACACCATCACGAACCCGGTAAACGGAAATGAGAGTCGCATGTAACGCGCGACCTGCACTCGAACAACGTCCTCCCCCATTCGCCGCCTCCGCAGGATAAGCGCGGTCAATTCGGAAAAACTCAGCTCATCCGCCGAGCGAACGTCCCGGCCCAGATCTTCGGGCCTCAGTGTGATCCCGCGACCAGGCATCGCCCTGAACTTGACCACGCGTTCTTCTCCTTCTGGAGAAAACCGCCGCACTTCGCCCCTGCGAAACGTCCATCCCTCGGTTTGCCACACCATCTCCTCGGCGCGCAACTTTTTGACCAGACGCATTCCCTCAAACCGGTCCAGTGTCACCTTCGTTCCACGCGCTTCATTGCGGAAGTAGGTACCCACCGAGAGGATTTGCCCGTCGACGTCCTGCAGGACAACCTGCAACAAAACGGGCGTGAAGACGGCCTGACGATTGCCCCGAATAATGGCCGTACGCTTCCGATTTGCGCCCGGCATCACCCGGTCGGTCAGGAAGAAGGATGCCGCACAGACCAGGAGAGCTGCTGCCAGAACGGGTGCGGCAATACGATACAGCGAAATACCCGCGGACTTCATTGCGGACAGCTCGCCGAAACGGGCAAGGTTGCCAAAACAGAAGAGACTGGCCAGCAACGTCGCCATGGGAAGAATGAGAATACCCATATAAGGAATTGAGAGCGTGTAATACAAGGCAAGGGTGCCGCCACTCACCCCCCTGTCTATAAAGCCGCTGAGTCGGCCGGCCAGGTCCACAACGACGAAAACGGCCAAAAACCCTGAAAAACACAGCGCCATGAATACGAAAAACTGATTCTGTACGTACCGGCTCAGGATACGCACGGTTTCCGCCTCCTCAGACCGAAACGCCATTCGAGCAGGGTGCCTAATACAAGCCACGAGCCGCACAAGAGAACGATGAAATTGGGGCTCCACATCGCAACCCACGGTGGCAGGTATCCTCGATCGGCCAGCGTTTCCCCGCTGATCAGACAGAGCCACCACAGAAGAAAGAACCCAATGCTGATTCCGGCGCCGACAGCGGGGCTGCGCCCGCGCACCCGGATGCCGAGCGGCGCGCCAATCAAAATGAACACAATACATGCAACAGGAATTGACAGCTTTTTATGGATCTCAACCAGGTACCGATCCGCCTGCCGGAGTTTGTGATGTCGAATGGCTGCGTCAGTTCGAAATTGCATGGCCAGATCCGCGATCATACGCAAGGGGAGGCGCTCGATGTCCGGTTCGAAAAGCAGGCGTCTGAATGCGGCGCCTGCCCTGTCGGCGGTGTCGGCCTTCAGGGCAGCCGCTTCTCGCTGGTAATCATTCACCCGGTCCATCATCGCACCCAGTCCCATCTCTCTGTCGGTCCGGTAGTGTGACAACGTGCGGATCAGCTGCCGTCCGGCCTCTCCGAGCCGGAGGTTCTTTTTTTTGAAACGGGCTCTTACGTAGACGTCCGGATCGACCCTGTCCACGCGATGCCACTCTCCATTCTCCAGCGTCACCAGCGCTTCGTCACTCTCCCGAACAATTCGAATCCGGCCCGTTTCGGCGGTGATGGATACCGGATATCCCCCTGGCTCGAACTTGTAAATCAGGACATCCTTGAGAATTGAGGTCCGCCTGTCGATATCGCCTATCAGAATCCTGTAGTTGGCGAAATCCTGAATAAAGACACCGCTCCGGTCCTCGAGGGCGACAGCGGGACGCTTCCGCTGGATGTCACCCATCAGCAACCGGGCCCGGTAATTGAATTCCGGCAGCACCCGGTCATTGAAGATCACCAGCCCGAGGGCGAGGGAGGCGCCAGCCAGCAATACTGGCCAGATCACGCGGAAGATCCCGACTCCCAGTGCCTGCATCGCAGAAATTTCACCGTCGGCGCTCAGGCGTCCGAAAGCCATCAGAGTGGCGACAAGCACCGCCATTGGTACTGCCAGAGCAATCATCCAGGCGGTATTCAACAGAAACAACTCCAGAACAACCCCCGGTGCAATTCCCTTACCCAACATCAAATCCATCTTCTGCAGAATCAGGTCAACCACCAGCAGAAACATAATTACCGAGAAGCCAAACACAAATGGCACGACATGCTCCCTGAGAACATACTTGGAAAGCACCATGCCAAGTCTCCGAGGAACCGTGTGTCTTCAAAAGAGTTAAAGATCCAGACATCGGAATGCGGCCAGAATATACGCGATTTTTTTTTCGGCGGAAGCCCTTTCTCTAACGATTACAAGATTCGGGATGCCGATTCTTATTCCTAACTCACTGTTTCTGAGTCTCTTATATATGGATCATCCGGTTCGGGTTTTCCCTTGATCTTTAACACATGGTTCGGTATTATTATTCTAACTCTTAATCTCTACGCGTGGACCCGTCTCCGAACCAGTCATTCCAAATCACGCATGCAAACCCCATCCATCGCCAAAGATTCTCAAAAGGGATTGACCCTCCCGCTACCGACAGTCCTCGCTTGCATCTTCAGCACGTGTCTTCTGGCCAATCCGGACACCCTCCGCGCGGAACCGGGTATTCAACTTACGCTCGGGAAGGCACCCACTCACGTCTTCAATCGTCCTCCGAGCAAGTTAACCTACTCTCTTTCCACCGCCTATCAGCCCCTCTTCCGACAACGTCGCCAGTTCACCCAGACGGTTACCCGCCTTCTTGATACCGATACCGGCACGCTGATGGTTTTTCAAGCCATCGGCGACGTTGTCCATGGCATACCGGCCGTCATTACGATAAAGCGCTTGTCCGCGTACAAATTCGATGCCGATTTTTATCGCATGACCTTAGAGAAACTCAATCCGCCGGCACGACCTCGCCGGGGCGCGGGCAGCGCTCTGCTGGATATCAAGATACCGGTCAACGTGCCCAAAGCGCTCAGTGTTATCACGGGCGAAGGCGACACGAATATTAAAATTACCGGATCTCGGCGCATCGATCTGTCCGGCGTGAATACCACCGTGGGCGGACAGGCTCAGACCGTTCGTGCAAGGACAGCCGAGGGTTTTACCGTCAATTTCGAACAGCAATCCCAATTAAACGTGCAGGGCTCCATCGGCGACCGCATTACGCTGAACCTCCAACAGAACAGCCGCGGTCAGACCGATATCAGCGAGTCGCTTCAATTTCGTTACGACGGAGACGAAGACGACATCATTCAGGAGATTGAAGCGGGCAGAACCTCCCTCAGCCTGCCTGGCACGCGTCTGGTTGGCTTCAGTTCATCCAACCGGAGCGGTCTGTTCGGAATCAAAGGCCGCGGACGCCTGGGCGGATTGGACGTGACGGTGGTCACCAGCCACGATAAGGGCGCCAGCAACCGGAAATCATTCCAGGGGCAGGCAGAGGAAATCGCAAATAGAATTCGAGACTATGCCTACGAAGAGAATCTCTACTTCTTTCTAGACGGTGTGTATCGCCAGAGCTTTCCGGACGAACCGACCCGGGCCGACCTCGTGGACATCAGCTCTGTCCGTGTTTTCCTGAACGACTTCAACGATCGCAACGACATCGAACAACGCGCCGGCCGAGGGGTTGCCTTTGCCTTCTGGACCGCCGGGCCTATACCGGAACCCGATGCCGGCGTCACGGGGGTGCAGAACGGGGGCATTGAAGAGGGATTCTTTCATGAACTGGACCGCTCCGAGTTTCTGGTCGACGCCAGAGGATATCTGATTATGACCAGGGGACGAATCTCTCGAGGTCACACCCTGGCAGTCGCCTACCGAACGGCCGACGGTAGGGTTTTCGGCGATCTGAATTTTATCCAGGACCCCTCCAATCCGGATGCCAGGATTCGACTAAAGCTCATTCACGCCCGTCAGCAACGGCCGGAATTTCCATCGTGGGACCTCGCGTGGCGCAATGTGTACTACATGGGAAGCCGTGACATCGAGCCGGAGGGCTTTGAACTGGAGATCCTCAGAGATGTTTCCGGACAGGAGGCGGTGGACAACCAGCGTGGTACGCCGTACCTCCAGATCTTCGACCTGGACAGACACACCAACGGCTCCTCGGAGTCCTCACCTCCCGACAACCTTATCGATATTGACGGCGGCACGAACCTGCCCGGACTCAATCTGCGCACCGGCCACCTGGTTTTTCGCGATCTGGAGCCTTTTGGTGAACCCGGTGTCGGCGCGGAGGCGCTATCCGACGACGCCCGCGTGCCAGAAATTTACAACACCACGAATAACACCACACGTGCCCAGAAAGGACAGTATTACCTGCGCATCCGATCGAAAAGCAGGGACACCAAATTCAACCTGGGCTTTGGCCTGATTGAAAACAGCGAGGAGGTTCTGCTGAATAACCGCCGGCTGACTCGCGGGCGCGACTACAACATCAAATATGAATTCGGCACCATCGAGTTGGTCGGTGAGGCTTCAGACCTTGCGGCCGACCCTTCCGCCAACCTGGTCATCAACTACGGATCCAAGAGCCAGTTCGGTTTTGGAGGCGGACAAAAAAGCCTTCTTGGCATCCGCGCGGAACATCCGTTCAAGGACAACGTTTCGATGCTGGGAATGAGCTTGCTTTACGGAAGCGAGAGCGCCAGTCATCAGCGGGTTCGCGTGGGCGAAGAGCCGGCCCGGACCCTGATTTGGGACCTGAATGGAAGGTTCCGTTTCAAGCCACAGGCCCTAACCGACTTGGCCAACAGGCTGCCGTTTATCTCCACCCAGGCGCCCTCGGCATTTAATGTCGATATGGAAATCGCGCAGAGCCTGCCCAACCCGAATACGAAAAATGTCGCGTACATTGACGATTTCGAAGGCGCAGAAAGCAGGAAGTCGTTTTCTACGTTTAAATTCCCTTGGTCCGCCGGCAGCTCCCCGATGCGGAACGGCCTGCAGCTTTCGATGCCAAAGGGACGCCTTACTTGGTACAATCTGGTGCATCGCGACCGCATATCGATCTACGACATCCAGCCGGGGCGAGACGATATTCCCGTGGAAAGCAGCATCGTCGACGATGTTCTCAGTATCCGTTTCGAACCGCATCGGTCCAACGGTTTTCCCGAAACCTCACGAAACCCCGCCGGTGGCCTCCCGGAGATCTCGTGGGCGGGCGTTACGAGCTACCTGCGCGGCATGGACTTCTCACGGTCCAAGTTTATCGAACTGTGGATCAGGGGGAATAGAGGCCGGCTCCATATCGACCTCGGTGAAATTTCCGAACAGACCGACCTGCTGCTTGACGACGCAACGTTGAATCCGCCGCCGACCGGTCAGTTTCGCACGGAAGACCGCCCACTGCCCGGCTTTCCTACGGGCGATGACGTGGCCATTCCGGAAGAAGACATCGGCCTGGACGGTCTGACCGACGCTCAGGAAGATTCGGTCTTCCGCCTTATCTTCCCCGGCGTCACCGTCCCCGACGACCCGTCTGATGACAATTTCAAGGACGTGGACCTCAACCAGGAGAACTTTCGTTTCCGGTACCCGTCGGGTGTAAACGGCACCCAGAATAACAATCCCGAACGGGAACAGAGGCCGGATTCCGAAGACCTGAACCAGAACGGCATCCTGGACACCCGGAACCATTACCTGCACTATAGCGCCGACCTGGCATCCGATCGGGGCTGGAATGGGATGACCGGCGGGTACGACGGACCGTCCGTGCTCGTGGTGGGCAGCCAGTCGGATCCGTCCGACCGCCCGTGGAGGCTGTTACGCATCCCATTACGTGGCAACAATGCCCCACGCACCATCGAAGGCAATCCGGACACGACCTTCGCAGGTGTGTTTGACTTTGCACGAATCTGGATCGAACACGACGATACGACCTCCCTCGACATCTACACAATTGCCGCGGTGGGAAGCGACTGGCTCGAAGATAAACCCCCTGAGGGACAACAATCGGGGGACTTAAGGGTGGCCACCATAGGTACCGACAACCAGGTTTATGAACTTCCACCGGGCCTTGAACGGGAGACCAACCCCCAAACCGGAAGGCAACACCTTGAACGGTCGCTGGTTCTCCGGTTCGAAGACCTCTTTCCCGGCGAAAGCCTGTCCGCTTCGCGGACGTTTACGGAGGGGCAGAACTATACGCGATATGGTCTGATGACCATGTTCGTACACGGTGGCAATCCCACTTCACCCACTTACGAGGACAATTTTCCGGCTGAACCCGATTCCTTGGCCGGACGCTTCAGTCCAATTGAACTCTTCGTGAGATTTTCGCCCATCGGTGAAGATACGCTCAACTTTTACGAGTACCGGAAACCTATCTACAGGGGCTGGTCTCCAGAGAACAACACATTGAAAATCGAACTGGATGTGCTGTCGCAGATCAAAGGAAAACTCACGGACCTGAAGGCTACCGGCCAGGCGTCCGACACACTGCGTCTTTCCCTGCCGGCAGGCGAAATTATAGCCGATTTTGACATTGAATCCAATCAGATCCACGCAGACCTGGATGGCGCTACATATACCGTGCGGGGCAACCCAGCGCTTTCAAAAATCAAGTCGTTCGTGATCGGCGTCAGCAACAGGGGGGAATTTCCCCTGGAGGGAGAAAACGAGATCTGGCTGGATGAACTTCGAGTCGATCGAATCCGAAAGAAAAATGCCGTATCCATGTTACTGAACGTACAGACCACGTTGGCCGACCTGGGCATCGCAAGCCTAAATCTGGAACGCCGGAGCGGCGACTTCCAGGATCTTCAGGGACGCTCTACGGGCAATTCGACGACACAAATCAGCCTGAATAGTTCGCTCAATCTGAATAAATTCCTGCCCGACAAGTGGAACACGGTCATACCGGTGCGATTCAACTACCTCCGCAACGGGTCTGTGCCTCGAATTCGACAGGGTTCTGACATCGTCTTGACCGATCAGCAAAAGTCGAAGGAGAGCGCTGTCCGTGCTTCGTCCAGGTTCAATGTCTCGCTTCGCAAGCGTCGGGCGACACAGAACCCGCGCTGGATCGCCCGGCTCTTTTTCGACCGGATCAATGCGTCTCTGAACTTCCTGACCAACAATGCCGTTAGCGGTGCCATCACACGGCGCCGGTCCAACAACGATCAGAATTTCAACGGTAGCTTCAGCTATGACGTCAGCTGGCCGCAACAGAAGGGAGTGAAAATCCTGAATTGGGTTCCGCGGCTGGGTACCTATTTTCAGGACGTCAGCTTCTTCTACCTTCCGTCAACCCTTCGCTACAACCTGCGTTTTGATCGGAAGCACATTAACAGACGCTCCTTCTCCGCCGTTGAAGGCGACACATCGGACGTCATCGCTGCACTGAATGAAACCTTCAACGTCAACGAGAGTTTCGTTATAAAGCTGACTCCGTTTCGAAGCCTGAACGCCAACTATTCCCTGGCGGCGAACCGTGATCTCCGGAACTCGTTTGATTTCTCCAGGCTACAGTTCGGCCGCGAAACCACGCGAAATCAGGAAATAGGCTTCAACTTCACGCCACGCGTTTCCAAATTGCTCAACATCAACACCGACTACTCCTCTCACTATCGTGAACGGCTTGAAACGGGGGGGAAGCGCACTTCCATCGGGAACGAACGCAGGGGTCTCACCGTGGGCAACAAAAGCCGCGTCGCCGCCCGATTCAGCCTGAACCTGCCGGGTCTTTTCCGTCCGCTTGCGCGGCCAAAGCAAGGTCAGACCGGATTCTCGATCGTCCGGCTGATCGGCAGACTGGGCGGCGCACTGGACGCCGTTCAGGCCAACGTCTTTCGCAATCGCGCGTTCAATCTTTTTGGTCTGAGACGCCGCCCTGCGTTTAAATTTCAACTCGGCCTCACCGACACCACAATGTCGCCGCGCTACGGATCGGGCGGCGTCACACGCGTTAACACCAGAAATATAACGGACAATGCCACTCTCAAAAGCGGTGTGCGCCTGCCAGCCGGCTTTCAAGGCTCTACCGGATTGACCTTTAACCATACCAGAAGTTTTGGCAACGCCAATACGGAAGAACAGAAGCTCGAGTTTCCCAATCTGTCCGCCCAGTGGCGGGGTCTTGGGCAACTTCCTGTCTTGAGGTGGCTGTTCACCAGTTCGAATCTAAGCTTTAATTACAAGTCAAACCGTATCTTCCGAGGCGACGGCGGCCTGGATGACAACGTTCTGACCAGCGATATACGGAGAACGGAACTCAGGCCCCTGATCGCATGGCAGGCCCGATGGAAGAACAAAATGAACACGAATTTCCGTACGAACCGCAGCAGACAGAACGACCTTCGGTACCAGCGCAACGTGGCCACCGACAGCACTGTCACACAGCCGACGCTGGAGGAGCGCCTGATTGGAACGACCATAACCGAAACGTCTCAGTTCACCGCATCCCTCAGATATTCGCTAAGTTCGAAATTCTTCAATAGAATGCAAAGCAACCTGGATCTCACCCTTGAGTACGGCACCAGCGCAAGCCTGAAAAAAGAAATTCCCCGGGGCGCGGAAGCCACCGACACCATCCAGGCCGTCGTTCGCCAAAGCGATGACCGCTGGAACGCCAGCCTGGCGGGTCAATATCAGTTCAGCAGCAAATTCACGGGGGGTACCCGATTCCGGCACGAGAGTCGCAAGGACAAACTCCGTGACCTGAATAATAGAATCTGGGAATTCAAGGTGTGGGGAGAAATTCGCTTTAACTGAAATCATCCATCCGGCGTTCGTTCTCGACCATTTTCTGTGACGAAAATCGGGGTTCGTATGTTTTCCTTCAATCCCAAAGAACGGTTTGTGTTGCTGGGTCTGGCTGCTGCTTTGCTGGTCGGTGGGGCAGTAAATCTGATTGAGAGGTACGGCGACCGCGACCTCCCGGACTTTCACGTTCAAAAAGGCGCGGTACCGGTACCCGACGGTCCGGGGAAATCCGAGATTGTGGAGAAAGATAAGGGACCCATCGATCTGAACCGGGCCTCGGCCAGACAACTGATGCGCCTGCCAGGCATTGGGCCCAAAATTGCCCGGCGAATTGTGGACGACCGCAATAGCCGGGGCCCTTTTAAGTCCGTGGATGAATTGACCCGGATAAAGGGAATTGGAAAAAAGACACTGGAAAGACTGGGTTCGAAGATTACGGTGAGCGCCCCATGAACAGGGCAACCGGTATTCATATCGCCAGAGATGTGCTCCGGTTGGCCTGCCTGGAACGGACTTCGGCTGGATACCGCCTGTGTGCCCTCTTCGAGACCCGCCTGACCTCGCCCATGCTTCCCAGGTGGCCAGTTCCACTGCCGGTCAGGCGATGCCTATCGGAGGGCCTCAAGCAGGCATTCGCGCAGATCCACGGCGAACCGGGCGCCATCGTCCTGTCTCTGGGAGGTGGTTTCTTCCACCTACAGAAAGCTCCGCTGGAACTGGCTTCGACCGAAGACCGGAAGGAACACATGACCTGGGAGGCAGCGCAGACTCTGGTGGACCCCAGCGAACGGTACATCGTCGATTACTTTGCTGCCGGGCGAACAGCATTCTGGGTCGCCATTCGCAAGGAAATTTTCGAATTCTGTTCTGATTTATTTCCGCCACTTGGCGTGAGAGGGTACCGGCTGGAAGCCGAGCCCTTGGGCCTGTATTACGCCTGTCTGTTGGCGAAAAACGGAGCTGGATCCCGGGTTGCGGCCGTCATGGTTGGGCATCCCTGGCTCTATTTTGTTGCTGTGGAGTCCGACATCCTGATTTCCGCCGAGGCCGCCAGCCTTGAGATCCCGATTGTTGTTTCCGGATTGCCGGTGGATCGCCCGCATCAATACTCGAACGCGGAACGAACCGACGCCACAATTCGTCGCTGGCTCCATGGATCCCGCCGCACCAACCCAAGTAAACCGGACTTTCATCGGGTTCTGATTTGTGGCGAGGATCACCGGATAGCGACCGTTGCCCAGCGTCTTGTGATTCCCAATGGGCCGCAACTCGAAACCCTGGACCCCTTCTCGAACTGCGCGACACAGACCCTCCCGGATTCACAGCGGCGTTTCCTGGGAAGCCAGTCCACGTTCAGCATTGCAAGTGGGTTGGCCTTTAGGGAACTCGCAAAGGAGCAAATATGACCGCGGCGATTTATCCGGGCACCTTCGACCCGGTGACATACGGTCATCTGGACTTGATCGAACGAGCGGCCAACATCTGCAGCCGGCTAATCGTCGCCGTAGGTCTGAATCCCGAGAAACATCCGGTGTTTTCACCCGAAGAACGCGTCCAGATGATTCAGGAAGTCTCATCTCACTGCCCGAATGTGGAAGTCAAACAGTACAGCGGGTTGCTCGTCGACTTTGTCAGGAAAAGCGGCGTCTTCACCGTTGTACGCAGTCTACGTACCACCACCGAATATGAGTTGGAAATCTCGATGGCGGTTGTCAACCGGCAAATGGAACCCCAATTGGAGGTTCTCTTTCTGATGCCCAGTCTGGACTATGCGTATCTCAATTCTACCCTTGTTAGAGAAATCGCCCGTTTTGGCGGCGATGTGACGGCTTTTGTGCCGCCTGCCGTTGCAAATCGACTGAAGGCGAAGTTCTCGTGACAGCTCCATTCAACAAACGGAATCGTGACCGGCGACTTCGTAGCCCTGCTCAACCTGGAAGAGACCGTTTGTCCACAGGCTGAAGTCGTTTCGTTTATCCACAAACCAGCGCGAGATCCGATTGAAAGCGCAAATCGTCGTATTCCAATTGAACGAACCCTTCCGATGCGAGATACCATCAGCAATCCGAAACCCGGAAACCGACAGGCCAACAACGCACGGCAACGGGCGATCCGGAGGGCTCACGCCTACTTAGAGGAAAAACCGGGGATCCCGCCTCATATCCAACGCCACCGAGGGGGCCAGGCGCACTGAGTGCCCGAAACAGGTTCTCACGTGTGCCACCTTTCAATCCATGTTCATCGACCAGGCCAAACTCACCGTAAGATCGGGCGATGGGGGTAACGGTTGCAAAAGCTTCCGGCGCGAGAAATTCGTGCCTCGAGGCGGCCCTGACGGCGGCGACGGCGGCGACGGCGGCGACGTTCTCTTTTTGACCGATGCCGGCTTGAATACCCTCGTCGATTACCGGTTTCACCGGCATATTCGTGCCGAGCACGGCAAACCTGGCACCGGGAAAAAATTCAAAGGCAGAAATGGCGCCAGCGTAGTGGTTCGCGTGCCCCCGGGTACCGTGGTCAGAGATGCCGATACGGGCGAAGCCATGGCGGACCTCACCGCGAGCAATGAACGGATGGTCTTGCTCAAGGGCGGAAGGGGCGGCAGGGGCAACGCTCGGTTTGCGACCCCGGCGAACCAGGCGCCGGAAACCGCCCACCCGGGCGAAACCGGCCAGGAGAAGCGACTCGAACTGGAATTGAAACTTATCGCTGATGTGGGACTGGTGGGCTATCCCAACACGGGCAAGTCCACGTTGCTTTCCCGTATCTCCGCCGCACATCCGAAAATCGCGGATTACCCCTTTACGACGTTGCAGCCTAACCTTGGAATTGTCGCTTTCAACCATTTCGACAGCTTTGTGGTCGCCGACATCCCCGGACTCATCGAAGGTGCGCATCAGGGCAGGGGCCTCGGCCATCGATTTCTTCGCCATATAGAACGCACTCGCATCTTGCTTTTTCTTCTTGATTCCACCTCGCCCGACCCCGTACGCGACCTGGACATTCTCCGAAACGAACTCCGGCGCTTTAGCCCCGTGCTTCTCCGGAAACCGTCGCTGACCGCAGTTACGAAAATCGACATCCTGGCGCCGGACGAGAAGGTGCGCCCCTGTCTCTCCGACCGGGCGCACCATAGTATTTCATCCGTATCGGGAGAAGGGATTTCTGAACTCGTAAAGCACCTTGGCGCCCTGGTCTCAAAAAACCGGGCTACCGAATCTCGATGAAATACGGATGCGAACGGAGAACATAGCAATCCGCAAAACCGTATCCATTCACCGGTTGTTCCTGCATCTTCCTTTCATTCCCGCTACGACTCTTGAAAGCCTCTTTCATCCCGCCCGGGTCTTCCGCCCTGCAATAGCTGGCTTTCTTCGCTGGTACTTTTTTTGCATACCTGATAGCCAAACCTGAGCTACATCACACACAACGTGGGTACATACGGGTGAACCACATCCGTTTTTTTCTTCGATGGCCAACGATATGCTCGACTGGTTGACACTTCATTCGGTCTCCGGTCTGGGACCGGTTGCGTTTGGCGCACTCATACGTCATTTCCACAGTCCGGGATCTGTCTTGGGGGCGCCCCGCGCCCATCTGTGCGCCGTGCCAGGCATCGGACCTGAAATTGCACGCGCCATCCAAAAGACAAGCGACCCGGCCTGGGCAGAGGAACAACTGCGACGCGCACAGGACGCAGGCGTTCACTTGCTGAGTCTGAAGAGCCCCGATTATCCGGGATATCTGAGACAGACCTATGACCCACCGCCCATTCTGTATGTACGCGGTGACATCGCGGCGTGTGCACATCCCGCCGTTGCAATAGTCGGCTCCCGAACCTTCACTTCGTACGGTCGAAAAATCGCCTACCAGCTGTCGGGAGAATTGGTTCGGAGGGGCATCACCGTGGTCAGTGGCATGGCCACCGGAATCGATACCCACGCCCACCGGGGAGCTCTGGCCGAACGAGGATATACCGTTGCCGTCCTCGGTAGCGGGTTGGACAGGCCGTATCCTCCTCAAAACCGAGACCTTTTCCACACCATCAGCGAGGCTGGCGCCACCCTGTCCGAATTTCCGATGGGCGCATCCGCAGAAGCACACAATTTTCCCCGCCGCAACAGAATCATCAGCGGACTCAGCCTGGGCGTGGTGGTTATCGAAGCCGGAGACCGCAGCGGGGCGTTGATTACGGCTCGGCTGGCCCTGGAACAGAACCGGGAAGTATTCGCCGTTCCCGGCCCGGTCCATTCGGGCCGAAGCAGAGGCACAAACCAACTGATCCGGCAGGGCGCCGTGCTGGTACAATCCGTCGAGGACATTCTGGATGAACTTCGTCCACACTTGACACAACTGCGGGCACCACATACCCGCCAGCACCCGGCGCCGGAGCCCTCAGAACTCTCGAAATCGGAACGTCAAATCTTTGAGTGTCTCTCGGCGGACGTGCCGGCCCACATCGATACCATTGCCGACCGTACCGATATGCCTGCCGCCAACGCGCTTTCAGTGCTGCTTTGTCTGGAACTGGCCGGCTATGCGGAACAGCTACCCGGCAAACGCTTTATTCGGAAACTGGCCCCTGCCGTTTAAGACAAAACACCGAAAACCATACACGATAATTCGTGGTTGTCTTCGTCGAATATGTCCCAGTGAAGAAACGGAGGCATCCGGGGAGGATTTCCTCCGGCACCGTGGATTGACCGTACTGCAACAGAAAACGCCCTCGAAATCCAACGAGGGCGGAATCGATTGACCCTTGAGCAATTCTCAGAATCGACGCATCAATCCCACAATTTTGCCTGCGATGCGAAACTCGTCCCGGTCCGGATGCACCACGATGGTCTCAAACGCTTCATTCTCTGGTGTGAGCCTTACCCGACCCGCCTCCGGAAAATATCGCTTCACGGTCGCCTCCTCCCCGATCACCGCCACCACAATTTCGCCCGGACTCGCCGTTTCCTGCTGCCGCGCCATAACATAATCTCCGTCGAGAATGCCGGCATCGCGCATGCTCTCACCCTTTACCCGGAGAATAAAAACGTCCTCCGACGGCAAAAAGGAACGATCCACAGCCACGGTACTCTCGACATTCTCAGTCGCCAGGATGGGCTCCCCGGCAGCCACACGTCCGATAACCGGCACCTCTCGCGACTCGGATACTCCGGGCAGATCGCGTTCCACGTAGTCCGTAAGTTCGATACCTCGGGACACCATGGGACGTCGCCGGATATAACCCTTTTTCTCAAGGGCGGCCAGGGTGGTCCGCACTCCGTTGGTGGATGCGATATTAAAGGCCTCCATCGTCTCCCGAATTGTTGGAGGAGCGCCCCCATCTCGGATCGTCCGGGCGATAAATTCGTAAATGTCTCTCTGTCTGTCCGTTAGTTTCTGACGCATCGCGCCACTCCTCGATAACCGATGTCTTCCGAAGTACTCAAACGAACCAGCCCCGCTCGATGGGATACTGGCCACGAACGTCAGCACGTGCTCATTTGAATATAGTGAACATTAGTTCATTCGTCAACACCTGTTTTGAAGGATGAGAAAAATGGCGCACCGGAACGGAGTCCGGCACGCCATTCGATGCAAAACTCCGCCAGAATGGATACGCTGGCCGTCTGTCCGCGAAGACCTATTACAACTCACTGCAAAACCTACACTTAGTTGAAACACAAAGTGCTTGACAGGTGCGCCGGGTTCCGTATATTTAGCCATTCGGAGTATCGTACTCTTCGGTAGAGGGTGGCGTCGCGTGAAATCGTTGCGTTATTCGGACTGGACTCTTTTTGGATGGCACGGGCTGACCCTCGAAGTGCCCTTAGAATGGAATCCTGGCAAGATAACCGGCGATTCCAAAGCCGGCAGCGTCCGTCTGGACGATTCCACACTCGCCAGGCTGGAGATCGAGTGGAAAGATGCCCGCGGCGACAAGCGGGTCGCACCGATTGTGGACCGATATGTCGATGGGCTCACCCAAAGCGCCCGCAAGGAAAAGAAAAGTATCCACGTCGAACGCACTCACGACGCCGGCTGGCTTGAACTGCCCGATGTCTGCTCGCCAGTCTTTTTCGCTTGGCAAGCCGAATACCGGATCCACGCGCTGGCATTCTACAGCAAGTCCTCTGACAGGCTTATTTTCGTCAGAATCAGGTCGGAACGGAACGAGGACCCCGGGGAGAATATCAGGCGAATTCTCAACTCAATACGGGATACAGCACCGGACGGTCACCGGACGTGGGCGCTCTACGATCTCGTGTGTTCATCGCCTCCCCGTTTCTCTTTGGAATCCTACGACCTCAAATCCGGACACCTTCGGCTAAGTTTTCAGAGTGGCCAGAGTATCCTTCAGGTAGACCGGCTGAGCCTTGCTGAAGTGCTCCTCAAAAAGCGCACCCTTCTGGACTGGTACCAGGAATTCTTCCGAAAGAACCTGCGGCATGTCTATTTGGACTCCCAGGAAACAAGCCTCGGAGACCATCGGGGTCTCGCCGTCATCGGAAAACCCAAAAGCCGCTGGCGAGGGTTGTTGATGCCGTTACCATTCTGGAATGTGAGACCGCGCCTGAATATGGAAGCCCGCGTCTGGACCTGTAGGGACGTCAACAAGATATATGCAGTTCACACCTACTACAAAAGGCAGAAGGATGCTCCGGACATTGAACATGCCCGCAACGCCGTCGTCTGCCACGACGAGTCCGTCCAGGATAGCCCGCAAGCCTGACGGTCGGTCCGTCCGTTCCCTCACACCGCAGGAAGCGTCATGTCCTTGTTTTCACTAAAACGGCAGCCCAAAATCAGCCGGGAAGCGATGTTCAATTCCAAACCGACACGGAACAACCAGTTGGAATGGAAAACGAACAAAGACGACGAAGTGACCATCACGCTGAAACGTGCGGACACCACCAAAGTGAAAATACTTTCCAAAATCTTCTGGGTGCCCGAGAAACGAACGCTGGTACTGGATGAGATTGGTTCTCAGGTTTGGGGGATGTGCGACGGGCGTACAACGGTTGCTGCCATGATAAAATGCCTGTGCGAATCCCACAAACTTAACGCAAAGGAAGCTGAAATCTCCCTATTGAGCTACCTTAGAACGCTGGGCCGCAAAAATCTGCTCGGATTTCTCGTCGAGAAAAGCGATCTGCGCAAGAGGAAAAGAAGTGCCAGCGGGAAAGCCTGGGGATAAGTACCGAGTCCGCGTCCCAACCGAAGAAGGCCCCGCGATGCAACACCGCGGGGCCTTCTTAATGTCTACCCTGAAACAACCTTTCCGTATCGAGTCTCACGCAATCTGCGCAATTTGGTACCTTCCGCCAGATCCGTACTTGCGTTTACCGCATCAACGCCTGAACTGCTCCATTTCCGTTTAAAAAGATCGCGGTAGACGTTTCGGCCAAATCGGCCAGCGGTGCCCAATAGACGCCAAACAGCACCGTGCCGGCAAACAACACCGCCAGGGTGGCGGTGGCGAACGGGGGAATGACGATCCTTGTTTCGGAATGCGGCTTCTCCATGTACATGGCCCGAACGACCCTTGCATAATAATACAAAGAAACGGCACTGTTCAACGCACCCACCACCGCCAACCAGTAGAGCCCACCATCGACCACGGCGGCAAACAGATACACCTTTCCTACAAACCCGGCCGTGGGCGGCAATCCAGTGAGTGAAAAGAGAAACGCAGACATCGCCAACGCAATCCATGGCGACCGCCACCCCAGACCCCTGTAATCTTTAATATCCTCACTGTCGATCCGCTCGGCCAGCAGCAAAACAACCAGAAAGGCACCCAGATTCATAAACAAATACGCGCCCGTATAAAACATCACCGCTTTCAATCCCGCTGCCGACAACATCACCACGCCCATCATCATATATCCCGCGTGGGCAATGCTGGAGTACGCCAGCAGCCTTTTCAGATTGCGCTGCCAGATGGCCGTCAGATTGCCCAGCGTCATCGTAAAGGCCGAAATGAGGGCAAGCAACTGCGGCCACGCCACACCCAACGTGGTACCCGTACCCGAAGTGCCATCGTAGGCGGATAAGCCCACATAGAAGAACCGCGCCAGCATGGCGAAACCGACCGCCTTGGGTGCGACCGATAAGAACGCCGTCACGGGTGTAGGCGCACCCTCGTAGACGTCAGGACACCAGAAATGAAATGGAACCGAAGCCACCTTGTAGCCAAAGCCTGCCATCGCGAGCGTCGCACCAAGAAACAACGTCATTTCGTACGGCGCGGTGGTCCCCAGGCGGGCCGCAATCCCGTAGATGTCCAGCGTCCCCGTCAATCCGTAGATCAAGGAAAATCCATACAGCATGATGCCGGAAGACACCCCGCCGTATACCACATATTTCAGCGCAGCCTCGTTGGATCGCCGGACCCGTTTTTGATAGCCCGCAAGCACAAAGGACGGCAGGCTGACCAGTTCAAGCGCAAGGTACATCATCAACAAATTCGTCGCGCCCGCCATCAAAAAGCCGCCCAATGCGACCGAAAGAAAGAGCGCGTAGAATTCACCGATGCGGTCCGCGTCGATGTCCCGCGACTGCAAACCGAACAGGGTGACCACGAGGGTTGCGATCACAATCAGAAGTTTGAAGAACAGGGCAAAACCATCCAAGGCGATCATGCCCATGAACAACGACCTGGGCGGCTCATCGTACAATCCGGCGATCGAAAACAGGCATGCCACAAGCACCAGAAGCGAGATGCCCGTCAACAATGCCTTCTTCTTTCCGGTCAGGATCAAATCGACGGTCACAATACCTAAAATTGCAGCCGTGATGATGATCTCCGGCCAGACATATTGCAGGCTGTCAAGATTCACTGCGACCGCGTTTCCAATGGCCTCGGCCAAAAGGTCGTTCCTCCCATCGGTGATGGGCCCGAATCGCGTTGAAGCCCGGCAGAATCGGACTGTCTATCTCGCGTTTATCGCTGTAACGCGGACATAACCGGCCCGTTAAGATCCTTTACGAGTTCTCCGAGAGACTGCGCCAGCAGGTCCAGCACGGGCGCGGGATAAATGCCCAGAACGATGACAATGACCGCCAGCGGCGCCAGGCAGAAGATCTCGCGACCGTTAATCTCGGGCAGGTCCCGCCACCTTTCGTTAAACGGCCCCATGAACAGACGCTGAAAGGCCCAGAGCATGTATGCCGCACCCAGAAGCACCCCCAACGTGCCCAGGATTGTCATCGTGCGATGGACCTGGAAGGCACCCAGGAAACATAGCGCTTCGCTGATAAACCCTGAAAGCCCCGGCAACCCCAATGCGGCAAAATAAGCCACCATCGTCAGACTGCCGTATACCGGCATGTGCGACCATAATCCGCCAAATCCCAGTTTTCCACGCAAATCCGGATCTTCGTAATCATTGGGATAGACAATATACCGGTGGTGGGCTCGGTCGTAAATGACGCCCACCAGAAGAAACAACATCGCCGTGATGGTGCCGTGGTTGAACATCTGAAATACCGCCCCGTTGATTCCGTGGGGCGTAAACGACGACATGCCAAGCATCACAAAACCCATATGACTGATACTGGAGTACGCCACCAATTTCTTCAAATCGGTCTGCGCCATTGCAACAAGTGCGCCATAGATGATGTTAATGACCCCGATCACGGCCAGAAAATAGCTGAAATCGCGTGTCACGTCGGGCAACATAGGGTAATTGAACCTCAAAATACCGTAAGTGCCCATTTTAAGCAGCACGCCGGCCAGAATCACACTGATGGCCGTAGGCGCTTCGACATGCGCGTCGGGAAGCCAGGTGTGGAATGGAAACAGGGGCACCTTTATGGCGAAACCGATAAACATGGCAAACCAGATCATTACTGGAGCCGAGTAACCGAAAATCATCCCGGCCCGCAGCCAATCGGAGTGGTTGGCCTGGTCCATCATCACCAGCATATTGAACGTATGTTTCCCCGTATCCGGATCGGTTACATTGAAGTAAAGCGCCAACATCGCCAGCAATAACAATACGCTCCCCGCCAATGTAAACAGGAAGAACTTAATGGCGGCATACTCCTTTCGAGGACCTCCCCAGATCCCGATCAGGAAATACATCGGCAACAGCATCACTTCCCAGAACACGTAGAACAGAAAGAAATCAAGGGACACGAACACACCCTGCATGCCGGTCTCAAGCAGCAGAAACAGTGCGAAATATCCCTTCACGCCACGGTTGATGGACCAGGAGGCGGGAACGCACAGGAAACCCAGCAGCGCCGTCAACAGGACCATCGAAACGCTCAGGCCGTCTATGCCCATATAATAGTGGATGTTGAACGACTCGATCCAGGGTAGCCGCACTTCGTATTGCATATCGGGCACGGACCGATTGAAATCCTGAAACAACCAGATCGCCAGCAGAAGGCAGAGACCGGTTGCAGCCAGCGCAACCCTGCGGATCGCATCGACCGCCCTGCCCGGCATCAGCAGAATCACCACCGCACCCAGAACTGGAATAAACGTTAAAAACGTTAGAATCCATTGAGCCATCTGTCGGCTACCTCCCTCAACAATGTCGCAACGCAAATGACGGACGGCAGACCGGTCCGCCTTGTCCCAATTGCCGGACTCCTGTTCGCGGCCGGGATGCGGCGCAGCGAGGTGGGCGCGTTTCGAACCGTCTCACGCGCCGGGTCGTGGTAGGCGTTTCGCCTCGGGCGACGTCAGGATTCTCGATCGGGGACATGCCGATTTCCGCATTCTCTCCGTGTTTACCGACGGCACCGCGCATTCCGAAACCCTCGAAATGGAAAAACCTGTAATACCCATCGAATCAATTCAGGGATTTCAGGCAACCATCAATCGGATCACCATCAGAACCAGGATGCCCGCCATCACCAGAACAACATAGGTCTGAAGGCGGCCCGTCTGAATGCGTCTCAGCCCCGCGCCGGCCCACCCGATCACCCCTGCAACGGCGTTCACGAGCCCATCGACCACCCATTCATCAAACAATCGATCGATGAAAGAAATACCCCGCGTCACCGTGGCCGACAGATTCACGAGACCGTCCACAATGTGAGCGTCGAACCAGTTCAACGCCGTTCGCCCGACCACTACGGCGCGGACAAAACTGGCTTCGTATATTTCGTCGAAATACCACTTCCGGTTCAACGTGCGGAAGAACCCACCCGACTGAAGCGATGCCTCCTCCAACGCGATCATTTCCTCCCGCCGATTGTAGTAAAGACGATAGGCCGTATAGATGCCCGCGCCGGCAACCAGTAAAGACAGGATCATCGCCGGGTAGTGCGCCGCGTGCGCGGCGTCGTTATTCGAACCGGCCGCACTAACCTCAACCTCGGTTCCATTCGGCAACGCTTCGCCGTTGGCCGCGAGCAGCCCCGCTTCAGGCAGCTTGACGAGATGGTGAAACCAGCCCTCGCCGCCCAGCGGATTCCAGGTATAGAAGATCCAGATACTCAGCACCGCCAGCACAATCAGCGGAACGGTCATCACACGGGGGGACTCGTGGGCGTTTTCGACCAGGGCCTTGTCCCTCGGCTTTCCATAAAACGTGAGAAAGATCAACCGGAACATATAAAAGGCGGTTAGTCCGGCAGCGGCAAATCCGAACAGGGGCAGCAGGAAATGGGCCGGACGGGAGAAGCCTCCAAAACCCAGCGCCCCGGCCAGAATTGCGTCTTTGCTGAGAAATCCGGAGGTAAACGGTACGCCAGCCAGGGCTACGGTCGCAATAAGAAACGTCCAGAACGTCAACGGCATTTTCGCCCGGAGGCCGCCCATATTTCGCATGTCCTGCGGATCGTTGTCGTTGTGTGTCCGGTGGAACGCATGCTGAACAGCGTGGATCACACTGCCCGACCCAAGGAAGAGGCATGCCTTGAAAGCCGCGTGCGTCATCAGGTGAAAGAACCCCGCAACATATGCGCCTACGCCCAACCCCATCATCATATATCCCAGCTGGCTGATGGTCGAATAAGCCAGAACGCGCTTGATGTCGTACTGGGCCACGGCGATGGTTGCACCCAGAATTGCCGTGATCCCGCCAATGTAAGCGATCACCAACAACGCGTCGGGCGTCAGGATCGGGAACATCCTCGTTACCATATACACACCGGCCGCAACCATGGTGGCGGCGTGGATCAGCGCGCTGACGGGCGTCGGACCTTCCATGGCGTCGGGCAGCCACACATGCAGTGGAAACTGCGCCGACTTGCCCACCGCGCCGCAGAACAGACACAGGCCCGCAACCGTCAGCAGTCCCCCGCTGAGCCGCCCGCTGGCTACCCCGTCGTAAACACTTGCGAAGTCGAAAGCGCCGACCTTCCAGAACACGATCATAATACCTATGAAAAAGCCGAGGTCGCCCACACGGTTCACCAGAAATGCTTTCTTACATGCCGCTGCCGCCGACGGTTTTTCGTACCAGAATCCGATCAGCAGATAGGAAGAGAGCCCTACGAGTTCCCAGAACACGTAAAGCAGCAGGAAGTTGTCAACCAGAACCAGACCCAGCATCGAAAACGAAAAAATCGCCAGAAACCCGAAAAACCTGGAATAACGCGGATCTCCGTGCATATAACCTACCGAATACAGGTGCACCAGCCCACTCACCACCGTTACAACCATCAACATGACGGCAGTTATATTGTCGACCAGCAGGCCAACGGTAATCTTCGCGGCGCTCAAATCCAGCCAGACCCACGTATCGAGCTCGAGGCGCCAGCCCGGATCGTACGCCGAAAGCGCCTGGATGAAATACCGGAGAGAAAGGAGAAACGCAATGGCAATAGCCGCCAGGGGTACCCAATCGCCCCCACGCGGCAGGCGCCGTCCCACGAAGGTCTGTACGACAAAGGCCGCAAGCGGCAGCAAAGGGATTAGCAGCAGATCTACGGGCATTGACTCCCCCGGGGACGTCATCCGCTCAAAGAGTCCAGTCTGTCGATGTTGACCATCTGATAATTGCGGTAGATATTCAAAACGATCGCCAGCGCAACCGCCGCTTCCGCCGCCGCGAGGACAATGACGAAAACGGCGAAAACCTGCCCCTCCAATCCCGAATCGGAGAACCGCGCAAACGCGACAAGATTCAGATTCGCGGCATTCAGTATGAGTTCCACCCCCATCAGAATGCTGATCGCGTTGCGGCGCGTGGCAACCGCCAGAATACCGAGGCAGAAAAGAATGGCCCCCACGACCAGATAGTGCTCCAATCCAATCATGAGTCCCCCTCCTCCTCCTCCCCCTTCCCCTTTCCGGCCAGCATCGAAGCCCCGAGCAGGGCCGCCAGCAACAGCATTCCGGCCACCTCGAACGGCAGGACGTAAGTTGTCATCAGCGACTTGCCGATCTCCGCTGTACTGGAAGCCGGCGCGGGACCCTCGGAAAGCGGCCAGGACGTTTTCACGATCACCATAACCAGCAGCGCGAAACCGGCGCCGACAACAACCACGCTGGGCAGAAACTGCACCCGTTCGGCCAGCAAATTCAAATCGTAGATCCGGTTGGTCAACATCACACCGAAGAGCAACAGAATCAGGATGCCTCCGACATAGATCAATACCTGCGCGCCCGCCAGGAAATCGGCATCGAGAAAGACGTACAGACCGGCAACACCGAAAAACGTAAACAGCAGGGCAAATACTGCATAAATCAGCCGGCTCACAAACACGACTGCTGCCGCCGAGCCCACGGTCACGGCGGCAAACAGGTAAAACACGATCGTCGAGAGTTCCATATAACAACCATTTCCGGAAGCCCCGGGCCATCAATAGACGACCGCCTTCGTCTGCAAGGCTGGCTCCCATGTTCCCGGCGCCTTGAAATGACGGGGCCGCCGCAGTCTATTGACGCTCCGCCGACTCCGCGACAGCGGGCTTTTGTTCGTAGTCCCAGGGACGGGCGTAACGGTAGATCAGATCCGTCCGATCGTAGACGGACGACTCGTAATCGGGGGTCATAATCAGACATTCGGTGGGGCAGGGATACGTACAAAGACCACAATAACAGCAAAGCCCCATGTCGATATCAAAACGCAGAACCTTGAGCCGCTTCTTTGTTCCCATGGACGTCAGGCCCAGATCCTCGTCCGGACCGGCTTTTTCACATTCGATATAAATGCAATCCACCGGACAGGCTCGTGCGCACTGATCGCAACCGATACAATCGTCGATATCGTTGAATAACTGGTTGCGCGACCGTTCCGGCATCTGCCAGCGCTCTTCCGGGTACTGCAGGGTAATCGAAGGCGTAAACATGTGCTTCAATGTGATATTCAGGCCCACCCAGATGGAAGAAGCCGACTGAAAGAGATTTCTGAAATACGATCCCATAGCACCACCTTTGGAGGAGTCGTCCAGTTGATCCTGACTATGGCTCGAATACGTACGCAATTGGCCCGCGAATCATGCTGCCCGGGCCCGCTGTGTCCGCCCCTGCATCAATCCCTGAGCGGCGGACCGCAACAGGAAGATAAGAACAACGGCCATCACGCCCATCAATCCAACCTTCGCGAGTTCCTGCAGCCATCCTGGAGCGGCGAAGTGCCATACGACCGACCCGAGCAGACACAGAAACGCCGCCGGCGTCAGTACCTTCCAGCCCACGAACATCAACTGATCGACGCGCAACCGGGGAAGCGTCCATCGAATCCAGATCTGCACCGCCACCAGGAAGAGGCCCTTGCCGATCATCCAGATGGGACCAGCCGGAAACGAACCACCCCAGGGCGCCTGCCAGCCACCCAGAAATACAACCGCGCCAACCATACTCACGCCAACCATCGCCGCGTATTCCGCCACGAAAAAGAACGAGAAGCGCATGCCGCTGTATTCGGTGTGATATCCCGCCACCAGTTCGGATTCGGCCTCGGGTATATCGAACGGGGTCCGGTTGACCTCTGCGAGAGAGGCGATAAAGTAAAGGATGAATGCAAGAAACGTAAATGGATTTCGAAAAACGAACCAGTGATACAACGACCCGGACTGCGCGGCGACCAGGTCCTGCATGCTCAGGGAACCCACAAGCGGGATTACACTTAAAAAAGCCATGGCCACCGGGATTTCATAGCTCACCACCTGTGCGGCCGAACGCATGGCGCCGAGGAGAGACCACTTGTTATTGGACGCCCACCCGGCCATGAGAATGCCCAGTACTCCCAACGACGAAATGGCCAGAATATAAAAAATACCAATGTCCAGATTGCTCACGATCAGGTTGCCGCCGAACGGGATACACACGAAGACAGCGAGAGCGCCGGAAAAAACCAGAAGGGGCGCGAGAATGAAGAGCCATTTATCTGCCGCCGCCGGAATGATGTCCTCCTTCAACAGGAGCTTGACACCGTCGGCAAGCGGCTGAGCCCAGCCGTGCCACCCGCCGGTACGCATCGGCCCCAATCGGTCCTGGATATGGGCCGATATCTTCATTTCCATATACACCATAATCAGGCCCAGCACGGCAACGAGCGTAACAACCACGATCCCGGCGAGCAGACCCAACGCAAGGGACACCAGACCGATCGGCACAGCACTCAAAAAACCAACCTGATTTACAAGAGCCTCCGCAAACTCGGGCATAAGGTACTCCTCGGACCACACCTAACGGTCGATCTCGCCCAGTACGATATCGATGCTCCCGATAATTGCAATGATATCGGCCAGATAATGGCCCCTGGCGAGTTCGTCAAAAACACTCATCACGGTAAAACAGGGCGATTTCACGCGCACCCGGTACGGCACGTTGGAACCGTCGCTGATCACGTATATTCCCAGTTCGCCCCTGGGATTTTCACTTCGAACATAACACTCCGTGTCTTTCGGTGGCCGCACGTTTCTGGGGACCGCCGCCTGTACGTCTCCCCCTTCGGGCAACTGATCGAGCGCCTGAGACACAATCCTGGCGCTTTCCTCCATCTCACGAATCCGCACGATGTAGCGATCCCAGCAATCCCCCAGGGTCCCCATCTCCCCTTTGCCGCAGGGCACGTCAAATTCGAAACGGTCGTAAATTGAATACGGTTCGTCCCGACGCAGGTCCCATTGCACCCCGCAACCGCGCAGATTCGGTCCGGTAATGTTGTGACTGTACGCCAACTCGCGCGACAACACACCAACGTTGGCGGTGCGTTCAATGAAAATTTTATTGTACGTCAGCAGGTCGTTATACTCTTTCACTTTGCCCTTGAACGCGCCCAGGAAATGCCGGCAGCGTTCCACGAAACCCGGCGGCAGGTCGTGGGAAACTCCGCCCACCCAGATGTAATTGTACAACATCCGGGCCCCGCACGTCATTTCAAACAGGTCGAAAATATCTTCCCGCTCCCGGAAGGCAAACAAAAAGGGCGTAAACGCCCCAATATCCATTCCGTAGGTCCCAAAGGAAACCAGGTGGCTGGCAATCCGGTTCAACTCGCACATAATGATCCGGATATACTCCACTCGCTCCGGAATCTCGAGTCCCAGGAGTTTCTCAACGGCCAGTACGTACCCCATATTGTTGTTCATCGCCGCGAGGTAATCCATTCGATCCGTAAACGGTATCACCTGCTGATACGGCAGATTCTCGGCGTGTTTCTCAAAGCAACGATGAAGATAACCAATATGGGGTTTTGCCTCCTCAACAATCTCTCCGTCGGTCTTGATCTCCAAACGCAGCACCCCGTGCGTGCTTGGATGCTGGGGTCCCATATTGATTGTCATCAACTCGCTGTTTAAGTTATCGTCCCCCGTTTCCGCAACCGGCGGCAGTCCTGGCCGTTCCACCGCAACCGCGGCCGCCCCCCGTGAAATCTCTGCCATAATTTATACCTCAACTCTGATGCCGCGGTAATATTCCTGCACCTGGTAATCCTTGCGCAGGGGCCACCCTTCC
The DNA here is from genome assembly GCA_965237675.1 of Candidatus Latescibacterota bacterium. Taxonomy (GTDB): domain Bacteria; phylum Latescibacterota; class UBA2968; order UBA2968; genus JAAXHE01. The sequence goes on along the minus strand of OZ250150.1, from coordinate 3,782,454 downwards.
CAGTCGTCGGGACACAGAATCCGGCGCGGATCGCTGTGCCCGTCAAAGACAATCCCGAACATATCGTACGTCTCGCGTTCGTGCCAGTTCGCCACCCGCCATACACCTTCGACCGTTGGCACGTGGGGTTCGTCTCTTCCCACCTCCGCTTTTAACGTTATCTTGTGACCGCGGGACGTCGAAAACAGATGGTAGACCACCGTCAGGTGTTCCGGATAATCCACCCCGCTCAGACACATCAGCGACTCGAACCGCATTGTCTCGTCGTCTCGCAAATACAGGCCAATTTCCTGTATGGCGTCGGCCTTTACCCGAACAAACGGATCCACGTTTTCGGCCAGATCCAGAACCCGGTCGGCGAATTTCTCCTTTAGACGATCAAAAATCTCCTGCGGCGTCATTGATTGCCCCCACATCCGGTCCGGCGCGAACTTGCGGACGCTGCCTAACTCACTCTCGCAATGGAATCGATTCGGATCTTGTCCTGGAGTTTTAGTACGCCCTCCAACAAGGCCTCCGGCCTAGGAGGACAGCCGGGGACATAGACGTCAACCGGCACAACCCGGTCGACACCCTTCAATACATGGTACCCGTGTTGCCAATAGGGTCCGCCCGACGTGGCGCAACAGCCCATGGACATGACGTACCTGGGCTCAGCCATCTGGTCGTACAATTTCTTCACGCGACTGGCCATTTTCAACGTAACCGTGCCAGCCACAATCATCAAATCAGACTGCCGGGGTGTGGCGCGCGGGACCATCCCCAACCGCGACCAATCGTACCGCGACGCCCCCGTGGCCATCATTTCTATGGCGCAACACGCCAATCCGAACGTCATCGGCCAGAGCGAGGACAGACGGGCCCAATTGACGAAATAATCGACCGACGTCACGATTACATTATCCTGGAAACGACCTGTGAGCTTTCCCATGAGTAGGCATGCCTCCTGAAGCGTCCAAGCAGACGATGGAATCCGAACACCGTGAAGGGCAACGGATTGATATCAGGTCATTGAAAAAATGGCGTAAATCAACCCACACGCCTTCTGTGTGACCGGAACGGGCGGGCGGATCAGGCAACGTGGCCTCCGCCGGCGGGAGCGGCTACCGGCGCCTGCCGCCCCGAGAGCTTGGGACGCACCCATTCGAGGGCGCCCTTCCGCCAGGCATACGCCAAGCCAAGCAGGAGCACCACCACGAAAATCGACATGGCGCCGAAGCCATACCAGCCGAAGTCGTTGGCGACCACCGCCCACGGATAAAGCAATACCACTTCCACGTCGAAGATGATGAAATCCAGGGCAATCACGTAGAACCGAATATTGAATTGAATCCAGGAACCTCCGACGGGTTCTTCACCGCACTCGTATGTACTCAGTTTCTCGGCGCTGGGATTCCGGGGCCGAATCAGACTGCCGATGAAGAGATTGACCACGACGAAGAGAGCGCCGATCCCCAGGAATATCAGAACGTTGGCATATTGATCCAGCATCGTTTCGGGACCTCCCGAGGAGCAACGCCATGAAAAGAAACTCCGACGTTGCGCAGGGCTTCAATCTATCGTTATCCGCTTTCCGAACTGACGGCGATAAATTAGCGAAATCCTTGCGCATCTGTCAAGAGAAAAGCACCCCTCGCGCATTCGTTCCCCATGGTTGAGCCAGTCCTCGTGATAACGGATCCGGCAAACTTGACTTTTTTGTACATTTTTAATCTTGACACATGGATACGGATTGGGTATGTTAAGCTTGAATTCAGGAAACGTTATCGTCGAGTCGCACAAACAATAACAAAACTAATGCCCTTTCAAGCGATGGAAGGAGCACCCGATGAGCGAGGAAGTGCAGGAAATTGAAGAACTGGCGACCAGAGAGTACAAATACGGTTTCGTAACGGACATCGAAACGGACGCCGCGCCCCCTGGCCTGAATGAAGACATTATCGCGTTTATTTCCGAGAAGAAAAGCGAACCCGACTGGCTATTGCAATGGCGCCTTAAAGCCTATCGCAACTGGCTGAAGATGGATGATCCGACCCGTCGCAAGCAAAGCCGCCAGTGGGCCATGGTCGACTATCCGGACATCGACTATCAGAACATTATATATTACTCCGCACCCAAAAACCAGGACGCGCTCCAGAGCCTCGACGAGGTTGACCCTGAAATCCTGAGCACGTATGAGAAATTGGGCATCCCTCTCCAAGAGCAGAAAATACTTGCCGGCGTGGCGGTCGACGCCGTTTTCGACAGCGTTTCCGTGGCCACGACGTTTAAAGACAAACTGTCTGACTTGGGCATCATTTTCTGCTCGTTCTCGGAAGCCGTGCAAGAACACACCGAAATAGTGAAGAAATACCTCGGTTCGGTCGTGCCCTACAATGACAATTTCTTCGCCGCTCTCAACTCCGCGGTCTTTACGGACGGGTCCTTCTGCTACATCCCCCGCGGTGTGCGGTGCCCCATGGAACTGTCCACGTACTTCCGAATCAACGCAGCCAATACAGGCCAGTTCGAGAGGACGCTGATCGTCGCTGAAGACGGGGCTTACGTATCGTATCTCGAAGGTTGCACGGCCCCCAAGAGAGACGAGAATCAGCTCCATGCCGCCGTCGTGGAACTGGTTGCCCTCGACAACGCGCAGATCAAATACTCGACCGTTCAGAACTGGTATCCGGGAGACGAAAACGGTGTTGGCGGGATCTACAACTTTGTCACCAAACGCGGCGCCTGCCGCGGCGCCAACGCGAAAATCTCCTGGACGCAGGTTGAAACCGGATCGGCCATCACCTGGAAATATCCCAGCTGCATTCTCCAGGGCGACAACTCCGTTGGCGAATTCTACTCCGTGGCCGTCACCACCGGGCGCCAACAGGCCGATACGGGCACGAAGATGATTCATCTGGGTAAAAACACGCGCAGCACCATCATTTCGAAAGGCATCTCCGCCAAGAACGGTCAGAATACCTATCGGGGCCGGGTGCAGGTACTAAAAGGCGCAGCGAACGCCCGAAACTTTACCCAGTGCGACTCCATGCTCATCGGCGACCGTTGCGGGGCTCACACCTTCCCGTACATCGACGTGAGAAACACCACCTCCCAGGTAGAGCACGAAGCCTCCACCTCAAAAATCGGTGAAGATCAAATTTTCTACTGTAACCAGCGCGGCATCTCCACCGAAGACGCCGTCTCCATGATCGTCAACGGCTTCTGCAGGGAAGTGCTGGCCGAACTCCCGATGGAATTCGCCGTCGAGGCCCAGAAGTTGCTTGGCATCAGCCTGGAAGGCAGCGTGGGATAACACGCACGGGGAACGCGCCCAGGCGACACAGAAAGAATCTGCGAACACATCGAAGGCGTCGCCGGAGGCCTTTAAAAAAACGCCCGGCCAGACAGCGCCTCACGACTGCAACAAAGGACAGTCTATAAATAAGGAACACGCATGCTCGAAGTCAACGACCTCCACGCAAGCGTCGAAGGCACCCGCATCCTTACCGGCATCGACCTGAAAATCAACGCCGGCGAAATCCACGCCATTATGGGTCCCAACGGATCCGGAAAGAGCACCCTTGCCCAGGTATTGGCCGGCCGAGAAGAATACGAAGTGACCCGCGGCGAGATTCTCTACGAAGGCGAAGACCTGTTGGAATTGGAACCGGAAGAACGCGCCCAGGCCGGCGTCTTCATGGCTTTTCAGTACCCGGTGGAAATTCCCGGCGTCAACAGCGCCTATTTTCTTCGGACTGCGCTCAATGAACTTCGAAAAGCACGCGGCCAGGATGAACTCGACGCCATGGATTTTCTCGCTCTGTCCAGGGAGAAGCTGGAACTGGTGGAAATGGACCAGTCGTTTCTCAATCGGGCGGTCAACGAAGGCTTCTCCGGCGGTGAAAAAAAACGAAACGAAATATTCCAGATGGCAATGCTCGAACCCCGGCTGGCTATCATGGACGAAACGGACTCCGGTTTGGATATCGACGCCCTGAAGATCGTGGCCAACGGCGTGAACACGCTTCACCGGAAAAACCCCGGGAGCGCGGTTCTCGTGGTTACCCACTACCAGCGGCTGCTGGACTACATCGTGCCGGACGCCGTGCATGTTCTTCTGAAGGGCCGGATTGTCAAATCGGGTGGCAAGGAACTCGCCCAGAAGCTCGAAGCGGAAGGCTACGATTGGATTCGTGAAGAGTCGACGGCCCGATTCGCCCGTCCTTAAAGGAGGTCGCCGCACCATGGGGAACAGAGGCACACACGCCTATCTGTCGGCATTTACCGCTTTTGAAGAGAGCCTGAACGGACGGTTCGCCGCGCCCTTGCACGCACTTCGCAAGTCTGCAATTGAACGATTTGCGGAACTCGGGTTTCCCGGCACAAGGGACGAAGCGTGGTTCCACACAAATGTTGCTCCGCTTGTCCGGACTCCGTTTCGCACAACGACAGCAGAGGATGTACGTCAGGTCTGGAAAACGGAAGATCCCATCCAGGAACTGGCTGCCACACGCCTGGTTTTCGTCAATGGATTCTACAATGCCGAATATTCCCGCACGGGGAACCTCCCGCCCGGCGTGCGGGTGTGCAGTCTGTCCGAATTGATGGCCTTCGAACCCGAATGGGTGGAAACCCATATTGCGCGGCACGCCGCGTACGAGGAGCACGCCTTCGTCGCGCTCAACACCGCATTTCTCCAGGATGGTGCCTGTGTATATGTCCCACGGGGCACGGCTGTCGAATCTCCCATTCACATCCTGTTTGTTTCAATCCCTTCAGGCGACCCGTCCATTTCACACCCCCGCACGCTTGTCCTGGCCGAAGAAGACAGCCAGGCCACGATTATCGAAACCTACACGGGTGGCGGCGCCTATTTCACAAACGCGGTCACCGAAGTCATCGCCGGCGACCGCGCGGTGGTGGATCACTACAAACTGGAACTCGAGAGCCCGGACGCGTTTCATATCGCCACCATGCAAGCCCGTCAGGGCGCCGGGAGCAATCTGTCCACACACGCCATTTCTCTGGGCGGCAAACTGGTCCGCAACGAAGTCAACGCGTTGCTGGCCGGCGAAGCCGGTGAAGCCACGGTCAACGGCTTCTATTTGACCGACAAAGAGCAGCATATCGATAACCACACCCTGATCGAACACGCCGAGCCGAATTGCAACAGCCACGAACTCTACAAGGGTATTCTCGGCGGCAGATCCAGTGGCGTGTTTCGCGGCAAGATACACGTCCACCGGAAGGCTCAGGAGACCGACGCCTACCAGAGCAGCCAGAGCCTGCTCATCTCCGACGGCGCCGGCATCAATACCAAACCCCAACTCGAAATCTACGCCGACCAGGTGAAGTGCTCCCACGGCGCAACAATAGGGCAACTCGATCAGAACGCGGTCTTTTACCTGCGCTCTCGCGGGTTAAGTCACGCGGCCGCACAGCGCATCCTTGTCCATGCATTCGCGGTCGACATCCTGAACAGAATCAAACCCGATTCCGTCCGGGACTATCTCGAACGGATTGTAATGGACAGATTCGAACAGGCGCGAAACGTCGGGAAAATCCCATGAGCCTGACAGCGCATGCCCTGGCCGAACGGCTTTCCTGCCCGCTCATTGAACGCGCGGGTCCTTTCGATCCCTACCGTATCCGGATGGATTTTCCGGTACTGAGCCAATCCATACGGGACAACCCGCTGGTCTACCTTGACAACGCGGCAACAACCCAGAAACCCAGAGATGTGCTGGACGTGCTTGAGGTTTTTTACGAAACGGCCAACGCCAACGTGCACCGCGGGGTTCATCTTCTCAGCCAGCTTGCAACGGATTCCTACGAAGGGGCACGCAGCAAGGTCCGTCAGTTTCTGAACGCGGCCCACGACAGAGAAATCATCTTCACCAGCGGCACCACGGACAGCATTAACCTCGTTGCCCAGACATTCGGCCGCAAAAACGTGGAAGCCGGTGACGAAATCCTCGTTTCCGCCATGGAACACCACTCGAACATCGTGCCGTGGCAGATGCTCTGCGAGGAAAAAGGTGCAAAACTGCGTGTGATACCCATTAATGACCGGGGCGAGTTGCAGATCGACGAGGTTGAAAGACGGCTGAACGAGCGTACGAAACTTGTGGCCGTCGTACACGTGTCGAACGTCCTTGGCACCCTCAATCCGGTAGCCGCAATCGTGGAACTGGCACATGAACGCAGTATCCCCGTACTCCTGGATGGAGCACAGGCGGTTCCCCATTTCAAAGTGGACGTTCAGGCACTCGGATGTGACTTCTACGCCTTTTCGGGGCACAAGCTATACGGTCCGACCGGCATCGGGGTTCTTTACGGGAGAAGTGAACTGCTTGAATCGATGCCGCCCTACAAGGGCGGAGGCGGCATGATTCGTGAAGTTTCGCTTGAAAAAACCACCTATGCCGATCCACCCGCCCGCTTCGAGGCCGGCACACCCCATATTGCCGGCTGTATCGGGCTCGGCGCCGCCATCGACTATTTGAACCGGATCGACCTGGAAGCGGCCGCCGCTTACGAGAACGACCTGCTGGCCTATGCCACCGACGCCCTTTCCGAGATATCAGGGCTGAGAATCATAGGAACGGCTGAAGAGAAAGTCAGTGTCATCTCCTTCGTTCTGGACGGTGTCCACCCGCATGACGTCGGCACCATCGTTGATCAGCAAGGCGTGGCAGTCCGCGCCGGACACCATTGCGCCCAACCTGTGATGCGGCACTTCAATATTCCCGCGACGACCCGAGCGGCCACAGCGTTTTACAATACGCGGGAAGACATCGACACGCTCGTACGGGCGTTGCACACGACCCATGAGGTCTTCCGATGATGTCCGATCTCCGAGAACTCTACCAACAGGTCATTCTGGACCACAATCGGAGTCCGCGCAACTTCCGGTCGATGACCGGCGCGGATCGAACGTCCGAGGGGTACAACCCGTTGTGTGGCGACCATTTCAACCTCTTCGTGAAAATCGACGGCAACCGCATTGCAGATATCGCTTTTCAAGGCGCCGGATGTGCCATCTCCAAGGCGTCGGCATCTCTGATGACCGACGCGGTCAAGGGACGGACCCTTCAGGAAGCACAATCGCTCTTCGGAAAGTTCCGCGACCTGGTCACCAGCGATGTTTCGACCCAACCCGTCACCGACGGTATCGGCAAACTGGCCGTTTTTTCGGGCGTAAGAGAGTTCCCTGTGCGCATCAAATGCGCAACCCTGGCGTGGCACACCCTTGTGGCAGCACTTGAGAAACGCGAATTGCCTGTGACCACCGAGTAGGCGTCTAACGGGAGGAATCCATCGTGCTGAACCGACTGCTGAACCGACTGTACAGGAACAAAGAAGACGATTCGCCTCCAAGCGACGAGTCGAATACAAACGCGGCAGACGAGGCGAATCCCGTCGACATCAGCGCGCTGACGGCGCACGCCGCCGCAAGCAAGGAAGAAAAGCAAGAGATGGCCGAAGCGGCCGCAGCCGCGGCCGAAACCGAAAACTCGATAAACACCGAAGGCGTCAGAGATAACATCATCGCCGCCCATCGCACGGTTTTCGATCCGGAGATTCCGATCAACATCTACGATATCGGCCTCATATACGAAGTCAAGGTCGAACCCTCCGGGATGACCTACGTTAAAATGACTTTGACCTCCCCCGCATGTCCGGCCGCGGGTATCCTGCCCGGGCAGGTTGAAAGCGTCACCCGCTCGGTTTCCGGTGTCCGAGACGTCAACCTGGATCTGACCTTCGATCCGCCGTGGAACCCGGAGATGATGTCCGAAGCAGCAAGACTCGAGCTCGGACTGTTTTAGTCGGAACCCGTAACCGCGCCACACCCCCCACCGTCGCGGGTGCCGAGGCCGACGACGCGGACTTTCCGGATCCATGGAGCCGTTTAGCCGAACAGATGGATTCAATCAGACGTCCAACCCATCCAAGAAAGCTATAGCGCCATGAAATTGAGCGCCGGGGAAGAATACGGGCTTCGGTGCCTGCTTCAGATTGGCCGCAGGCAGAGAGAAACCGGCGGCGGCCTCTCCATATCTGAGATCAGCCAGGTTGAAGGCCTCTCCATCCCAAATGTCGCCAAGCTGATGCGTCTTCTGCGGCTGGGGGAATTCGTCGAAAGCGTTCGAGGACAGGCCGGAGGGTACAGACTCGCGCAATCTGCTGACCTGATTGTGGTCGGCGACGTACTGACCGCACTCGGCGGTCGACTGTTCACACCGGAATTCTGCGAGGAACACGCTGGCCGGGAATTACTATGTACGCACTCCGTAGACTGTTCGATACGATCGCTGTGGACCTCGGTACAGTCCATGATCGATCAGCTGCTGAGCCGCGTTACACTGAATGATCTGCTGGGAGAAGAACAGGCCATGGATGCCTGTTTGCAGAACGTGACGGACGAGCTGATTCAGGTTTCGGGTTAGCAAAACGCCGCGGGCGGGTTGCCAACCGGTCGGTACGTCGTGGACGCTTCGCCGGCGACGTACATCTCACGTGACGTTTCCAACCCTTCTGCAGAGGTGATCAATGGGACTTGAGACGGGCCTTGGCGATAACGTTTTCACAACCACTCTGTCCAAAATGATTAACTGGGCGCGGAAATCATCCCTCTGGCCAATGCCATTCGGCACGGCTTGCTGCGCCATCGAAATGATGGCCACGCTCTCCGGACGCTTCGACATGGCTCGCTTCGGCGCGGAAGCTGTGCGGTTCTCGCCACGGCAGTCCGACTTGCTCATTGTATCAGGTCGGATATCGATCAAGATGATGCCGGTTCTCAAGAAGATCTACGATCAGATGCCGGATCCGAAGTGGGTGATTTCGATGGGCGCCTGCGCATCGTCCGGAGGCGTTTTCAATACGTATACGCTTGTTCAGGGCGTCGATCAGTTCTTGCCGGTGGATATCTACGTGCCGGGCTGCCCGCCCCGGCCTGAAGACCTGTTGTTCGCGCTGATGAAAATTCAGGAGAAAATAGACCGCGAACATCCTGCAAGACCGACAGTGGCGCTTCAGTCTTGACCGCCCTGGCAAAGCACACCTCTCTAAGGGGAAGGTCGATATGAACATCACCGTAACCGAAGCCGCGCAGAAGGAGGTCGTCAACCTTATCCGGAACCAGGAGTCGGCCATCGTTGGCGTTCGTGTCAAAGCAGAGGCGGTATCGCCTCTGCAGGCCAACTACCGACTCGGCTTTGTCGCCGACGGGCAGGAAAACGAAGACGACGACGTCACCCCGTTCGACGGGTTCAATGTCTACGTCGGCCAGGAAAGCGCCCCGTATGCCCAGGACATCATCCTGGACTTTGTGGACAGCCTGATGGGAAGAGGTTTCAAGATAGAGAATCCCAACAAGGTTCCCTCGCATCTGAAAGGCACCACTGCAGAGAAGATCCAGAACATCATCGACGAGAAGATCAACCCCGGCGTTGCCATGCACGGTGGTCATATCTCGTTGATCGACGTAAAGGACAATAAAGCGTACATCCAGTTCGGCGGAGGATGCCAGGGTTGCGGCATGGTGGATGTCACGCTCAAACAGGGTGTCGAAGTCCTCATCAAGGAGGCCGTGCCCGAAATTGAAGAGATCCTCGACGTGACCGAACACGCGGGTGGTACGAACCCGTACTACCAGTCCTCAAAATAACAACAGCTTACAAAAAACGGCAGACTTCGTGAGGGCCGCCCCCGTGTCTGCCGTTTTTTTCAGGATGACCAAGGGCTGCCTACCATCTCCCCATTGCGTCCATTCAAAGTCGTGCTCGTGTCCACCTACGAATTGGGTCGTCAGCCATTCGGTCTGGCCTCGCCGGCAGGATGGTTGCGGAGGGCGGGCATCCACGTTGTCCTGGCTGACGTTTCAATAGACGATTTTCCTGACGAGGCCGTTCGGGACGCCGATCTGGTAGCATTCTACGTGCCAATGCACACGGCAACGCGACTTGCCGTACCGCTTGCCTTAAGAGCCCGCGAACAGAATGCCAACGCCCACCTCTGTTTCTATGGGCTCTATGCATCCGTGAACGAATCCTTCCTGCGAAGCGTGGGCGCCCAGACCATTCTCGGCGGAGAATTCGAAAACGGACTGCTTCAACTCTGCAGGCGTCTGCAAGAGGCCTCGAGCGCCACCCCGGATCAGGAAGAGCCCGTCGTTTCCCTGGCCAGGCTGCGGTTTCTTCCGCCCGACCGGACAGGCCTGCCGGACCTTTCCCGATACGCGCGACTATCCACAGAGGACGGACATCTCACAACCGTCGGCTATACGGAGGCCAGCCGAGGTTGCAAACATCTCTGTCGCCATTGTCCCGTGGTGCCCGTGTACAGGGGCAGATTCCGTATTGTGCAACCGGAGACCGTGCTGGACGACATTGCGAAACAGGTCGCCGCGGGGGCCGGTCACATCACGTTTGGTGATCCCGACTTCTTCAACGGTATCGGCCACGCCATACCGATTTTAAAAAGGCTCCACGAAACATTTCCCGATGTCACCTACGACATCACCGTCAAAATCGAACATCTGCTAGGGTATAGCCGTTATCTGCCCCTCCTCAAAGATACCGGGTGCGCGATTGTCACGACCGCCGTCGAGTCCCTCGACGACCGGGTCCTCGCGCGGTTGGACAAGGGCCATACAGTCGACGACTTCATCGAAGTCGTGCATCTCTTTCGACGACACGAACTCGTAATGAATCCGACCTTCATCCCGTTCACGCCCTGGGCCACCATGGAGCACTATGCCGGCTTTCTGGACACCCTCGCGGGCCTTGACCTGATCGAGAACGTCTCTCCCGTACAGCTCACGATACGGCTGCTCATCCCCAAAGGCTCAAGACTCCTGGACCTTGCCCAGATTCGGGACCTGGTGGAACCCTTCGCACCCGAAACCCTGTCATATCCGTGGGCACATCCGGATGTACGGTTGGATCGGCTCCAACACGAACTCACCCGGTTGGTCACACGGCTTCAGAATCAGGACACCAGCCGGCGAGAAATTTTCCATAGAATCCGGTCGTACCTCCACCACCTGTTGGGCCGCCCGGCCCCGGAGTTCGATTCCGGTATTGACTCGAACCGCCAATCCCTTCCCCGCCTCACCGAGCCCTGGTACTGCTGAGCGGAGCCAACCGAAGAGCAGTTTGCTCTTGTCTGATTGGAAGAACGGGAAGCACGTCGCTAAAGGAATGACGCAGGGCAATCCGATCAGGCTCCCGTCGGATTGAATGCCACCCTATCATCCCTCGATGACCACCCCGAGACGGCGGTAGGCCTCGCGAAGGGCCGCTTCCACCGCCACGGGTGTCTCTTCGCGTGCGAAGATGAAGCCCAGATACCGGTCGCCCTCGGGCAGCGGTTGTACAGGCTGATCCAGGGGAATGGTCATCACGACCTCAACAATTCCACGTACGCACCGTGCACGTTCCAACCCCTGCACCGACCGCAGAATTCCCGGCTTCGGCACCGGCAGCATCATCACGCCGGCCGCGGTATTTTCCCTCGTCAAGTCGCCCGGAGCGTTCCCCGTTGCCTGGCGTAGAATCAGCTCTTCCAGCGACGCGCCGGCGCCAAAACGTAAAACACGCGAACACAGCCCGCCGATGGACCGCGCTGCGATTTCCACGACGTAGACGCCGCGTCTATTCAGCCGCAACTCGGCATGCACGGGCCCCACGCCCAGCCCAAGGGCACGCGCGGCCCTCTGCGCGGTCTCACGGATCTGTGTCTGCGTGGATTCGGGCAGCCGGGAGGGCGTTACGTACAGTGTCTCGGCAAAATACGGCCCGCGGAGCGGATCCGGTTTGTCGAACAAGGCGAGGGTCCGTAACTCTCCCTCCACCAGCAATCCCTCCAACGCCACCTCCTCGCCTGGTATGTAGTCCTCCACCAGAATGCAATCTCCGCCTTCAGGCGCATCGTGGGCAGACTCCGAAATCAACCGCAGAATCCGGTTGAAAGCCGTCACGAATTCCCCGCTTTCGTTCGCGCGGATGACGCCGCGGCTGGCGGACAGATACACGGGTTTCAACACACAGGGATATTTCGCCTCTGTGGCGGCCACCTCCGGATCTTCCGAAATTGAAAAAAGCCTGAACCCCGGAGAGGGCAGGCCTGTTTCAGCAAGCATCTGGCGCATTACGTGTTTGTACCGGGACGCACGGACGGACGCAACCGAATTGTGCGGAAGTCCGAGTGCCCTGCATGCCATCGCGGCGATCAGGACGGTCTTATCATCCACGCCCACCACCGACCGGATTGGGTACGCCTTCGAAAAAGCGACAATCTCCTCCACGGCGGCTGCGGGCCTTGCAAAGTCCAGCGCCAGCGTACTTCCAGGTATCTGACTTTCCAGCGCCTGACGGCGGTCGGTTCCCACCACCACCGCTGCATCGAGCAACGCGGCGGCGGCCATGAAAGCGTGAGTGCGATAGGTCGTTGTCGGAATCAGAAGCAGCAGCCGGTTCATGGCTCCTCCGACCTATGCGCTCACGTCGTCACCACCGGAATCGGTCTCGACTTCCGCCTCGGCTCTTTTCCTGTCTCTCTTCTCCTTGAACGCCTTCACTCTTGCCAGAAGGTCCGGTGCCAGATCCAACAACGCCTTTATGGATCCTTCTTTCTCCTGTACGGGGAGAATCTGTGCTTTTCCGTCTCGAATCACAAAAAATGCCAGCGGTTCCACGGAAGCCCCGCCGCCGGTTCCGCTCCCGCCACCATCCGTCTTGTCCGCGCCCGCGCCCGCGCCGAACCCGAACGAAATCCTGGACACCGGTACCACAACCGTCCCCCCTATCTCGATCGGTTCGCCCACAACCGTCTCCGTCTTTACCATTTGGCGGAATTCCGTCATCACCGTCTTGATGAGATCTTCAACAGACATAACGCCTCCTCAAGGTCCACTCAACTCATTACGCCGGCACGCCTGACGCCCCCTGTCTCCGCTTCAGATCACGTCGCTCCAAAAACCAGGCCAGCGCTGCGCACCACGCAACGCAGGCAACCGCGCATAACAGCCGGTGGGGATACACCCGGATTTCCACCTCGGCTTCGCCATCCAGCCGCCGCTGCTCAAAATCCGGGGTCGCTTCAATGCATCCGCTTATCCCGGCTAAAGACGAAGCCGCCATGAAGTACCCAAAAACCTGTCCGGTGGTGGCCGGATTGGCTGCGCCAAATACGACCTTACAGGAAAAGCGGCGCAAACGGAACCCCTTCAGAACCCGCGACGCAAATCGCCGTGCGGGCAACCACAGCCTCTTGAAATAAACCCCAATCCGCGCCAAACGATCGCCCATTGCCGAGAGCCGGTCCAGAACATGCGGTTTCCCTTCGGCCCGTTCCTTTGTGCCGCTTTTCTTGCGCCGACTCTTATCTTTTCCCAGCGGCGTTGTCCACACCGTCCACCACCCCGCAAGCGCCCCCACGCGCCATGTGCCATTGGCGTAGAATAGCCGGATACCCGCCAAACCGATCCACGGCCTCAAACGCAAATCCAACCCCGGTTCCCGCCCTTCGCCGCACGTTCCTCTTGCCCACACTCGGACCGGTTGCAGGAAAAACAACACGGCTGCGAGCGGCAACAAAAAGAGTGTAGGCATATGGCCAACTCCTTATAACTGTTTCACTTACGAACAATATGCACAATGCCTTCCGAAAGTCAAGCGATTTATCTGTTGATCGTGGCCTCTCATAGGATATATTAGAAAGCACCGAACCGGCGGGCACCCGCCGGGCATGCCGCAATCTATCTTCAACGGAATTGGCGGGCATTCAACAGGAGCAATTCTGTGCAAAAAACGCCCACGCACATCCTCAAAAATATCGAACTCTGGGTCGCCGCGGGCGAACTCTCCGGAGCCGCCGGGAAGAACGCCGTACTCTGGCTCACCGACCCCGTTTACGCTGCCGCTGTCGCAGATATTCAGAACCTGGTGCTGGCTGGAGACGTGGAGGAACTCGAAGACGCCTTTCGCATCCGGATCGCATTCGGCACCGGTGGGATTCGGGGCGCCATGGGGCCGGGTCCAAACCGCATCAACTTGCGAACCGTCGGGGAAGCCGCCCAGGGAATCGCACAATACATCCTCAAATCCGGCACCGATACACCGCATCGTGGCGTTGTCATCGCATACGACACCCGGAATAATTCGGAAGACTTCGCCAATGAGGTCGCGGCTGTTCTGGCTGGCAACGGTATCCACGCCAGACTCTTCGGAACATTCCGGTCCTCCCCCCAACTTTCCTTTACGGTCCGGCAGACCAACGCGGTTGCCGGTGTGGTGATCAGCGCCAGCCACAACCCGCCTACCGACAACGGCATCAAGGTGTACTGGTCCGACGGCGGCCAGGTTGTGCCTCCTCACGACAGAAACATCATCGCGGAAGTCAAATCCGTACGTGCAATCAAGAAGTGCGACTTCAGTCAGGCGGTTGAAAAGGGCCTCGTCGGAAACCTCGGCCGGACCATCGACACGCTCTATCTGCGTGAACTGGCGAACCTCTCTCTCAGCCCCGAACGCAACGTCCGTCTGGTCTACACTCCGTTACATGGTGTGGGTACCACGTCGATATCGCCGGTCCTGCATATCCTCGGCTACGCGGACCTGCACGTTGTTGCATCGCAGGCGCAACCGGACGGCAACTTCCCGACGGTCCGGAACGGCATCGCCAACCCCGAAGATCCCCGCGCGCTCGCTCTGGCCGTAGAAAAAGCCGCCGAGATCGACGCCGATATGGTCATTGCCAGCGATCCCGACGCCGACCGGCTCGGGTGCGCGGTTCCGGATTCCCGATACGGATGGAACGCCCCCCTTGAGGATCTTGCGCTCAACGGCAATCAGATTGGCGTTGTCCTGTGCCACTACCTCTTACAGACGAAAAAGAACCGCCGGGAACCGGCGGGCGGTGGCGTGGTCGCGAAAACAATCGTCACAACCGACCTCACGTCCATCATCGCACGTGCCTTCGACGCCACGGTGGTAGACGACCTGCTGGTCGGCTTCAAATACATCGGTGGGATTATCGCCAATCTTCTGCCGGGCGCCAAATTCCTCTTCGGAACCGAAGAAAGCCACGGTTATCTGGCCGGATCTTTCACCAGAGACAAGGACGCCGCCGTTGCCGCCGTCCTCCTGTCGGAATGCGCCGCGGACCTGAAAACCCGTCGGCGCACACTGCGAGACTACCTGGACGACATCTACAGGGAATACGGATACTTCAGGGAAATCCAGGAGTCCGTTTTCCGATCCGGGGCACAGGGCAGCCGGGATATCGTTCAAATTATGGAATCCCTCAGAACCCATCCACCCCGACAGATCGGCGGCTGCGACATCGTGGAGATCATCGACAGAAGGGTGGGGAGGGCACTGAACCTGCAGACGGGCATCGGCCGAAGGATCGACGGCGCAAAGGGCGACGTGATTGCCTTCACCTTCACGTCCGCCGGCCATTCCCGTGTCACCGCCCGACCTTCAGGCACGGAACCCAAAATCAAATACTACGTCTCAGCGGCGTCTGTGGACCATCCTCACCTGTGCGGATCCAACCTGGAGGAGACGAAAACCGCCATCGACCAGCTTGCAGCACAAATTCTGAAAGGGATGGTGGACGATGCCGAAGCGCGGCTCAACCCCAACCACGGCCGCTGCGAATACTAAAAAATATCGCTCCACCAGTAGAACGGCCCCTCGCACTCCGGCAACGAATCCATCCACTCCGTCAGCGATTCATCCATACCGTCCACATCCTGACCGAATAACGCGCGCCAGAACGCTCCCTCGGCTGCCGGCGCTCCCCCGGGCGGCGGATTCCCGTCCAGCTTTTCCTTGATTCTTCGCCAGTTGATTCCCTTCAACATCATCTCATCGTGGCCGTCCCACGCCGCAGTGGAACCACAGACCTCTTCGAGCGCGCGTACCAACCCGTGTTCCGCCGGAAGACTGCCCTCTACCCGAGTCAATCCGTTCTGGCGGGCGCACCGGCAAACCCACCGCGCCAGGTCCGCGAACACCGCTTCATGCGATGGCTGAACGCATCCTTCTTTCACCCAGATCCGATCCCCGGTTGCGTCGAAGGTCGCATAACCGCACAGATCCGCATCCTGCCCAACGCCCCACTGAGGGAAAACACCCCGTATTCGCGAGGGGCCTGCCGTCCAGTACTCCCTTGGCCTCACTTCAGGACCGGTCAGGCTGCGGGAACACTGCTCGTAAATCGCCATAACGGCATCCAGATCCCGCGCGACATCCAGAGTTCTGACACGACTCACCTCGTGGTCGACGGTTCCGGACGCCAGGTCAATCGCAAACGTCGGCAGCGGAATGGGTGCCCAACCCAGCGTCTCGTAGAATGGTGTCCCGATAATCGTAAAGAGGAGACCGACGTCGTACCCGGCATTGAGCATATACGCTTCCGTTTTCCGCATCAGCGCACGCGCAAATCCCCTGCCCCTGTATTCCGGGTGGGTCAGCACGCTGCCGATACCGCCGGCGCGAATCACAGCCCCGCGAACGCGAATTGCCCGATCCCATACCCGCAAATGCGCCACGATTCGCCCGTCTTCCAGGAGAACCCGCGACTGATCCAGCCGATAGCTCGGATCGTCCCGCACGTACGTCCGGTACCGGTCGAGCGCCCCCGCTCCCTCGTCCGGTCGAAATACCAGTCTCTGGAGTTCTAACGTCTCCTCGATTTCGTCTTCCCGGACGGCTCGAATCTCCATAATTTCCTCAAGAATCGGGCAGTGCGCGGACACGATGCGCCAGCCGAGGCGGTATGTATCCGTATCCGATCAAACCGGGGCGAGCCAGCCGCCATCTACCGGCAACGCCACCGCCGTAATCCACTCCGCATCCGAGGACGCAAGAAACACACAGGCTCGGCCGATATCCCGCGGCAATCCGAATCGGGGAAGCGGCGTCCTGTCCAGCGCATCCTGGATCTGTTCCTCCGTCAGATAGTCCTGGATGGCGGTTTCGATATAGCCCGGGCAGATCGCGTTTGCCGTAACCCCTTCCGGCGCCACTTCCATCGCCAGATCGCGCGTGAGGTTGACCACGCCGGCTTTGGCGGGCGCATAGGCGGGACCCCCACCACCGCCAAAAGAATGCACCGACGCGATATTGATGATTCTTCCGGCTTGAGATCGCTTCAGATGAGGAATCGCGGCTCTGGACGCGACGAATACCCCTCGCAAGTTGACTCCGATCACCCTGTCCCACGCCTCCAGCGATAGCGACTGGCTGTCTCCCGGAATGTGTATCCCCGCGTTATTCACCAGAATGTCCAGTCCACCGAACGCATCAGCCGTCCGATTCACCAGCGCCTCAACCGCGGCGGCGTCACCCATGTCGGTTTCGATAAACATCCCGTCACTACCCAGCCTGCGAACCTCCTCCAGAGTCGGTGACCCAACCTCCTGCTCGTGATATTTCCCCTGCTTCGGCGCCTCCTGGACATCGGCCACCACCACCGTCGCCCCCTCTCCTGCAAATTCCAGGGCGACGCCCCGGCCGATTCCCGAACTGCCACCGGTCACGATCGCCACCCGGTCTTTCAGAACCATGAACGACCTCCATTTCTCACGATACATTCCACACGGCGCTCACGGATACCCCTGATCTTAACCCGGTGCAACCAATCGCGCCAATCATACGCATCCACATCTCCATATTCTTGCGCACAATCAACTCGACACCCAGATAGGGCTGGCCCAGGCCCACTGGTTGTTCTCCTGCGCCACACGGACATAATAGAAATCGGTCTCGCGCTCCGGTTCGTCATCTTCAAACTCCAGCGTCGTCTGCAGCTGTGCCTGGGGCACGGCCCGGTGCACGAGCATGGCCTCGGATCGCCATCCCCGGATAAATTCGCTCCTGGATCCCTCGAAGAGATCCGCCAGCACGTAGCGATAGGTCGCGCCGTTGAGACTGAATTCCAACGAGGCGGATCGTGGCGAATCCAATTCCAGGACCAACGCGTTGGTGCCCCGCAGGTACGGGTGCGAATTGCCCCGGGTATGGGAAAACCAGGCCACATGCCGTTCATCATGAGCCACAATGCCGTGAATCGGTTCCTCACCGGTTTCCGTAACCGCACCATCCGCCGAGGGCGCCAGCACGGGGTCGCCGGTGAAACAGGGCTCCACGGAAACCAGCCGTCCATCGGAAAGCCGAACCCGAGCATCCCATCGCACCCACTCCTCTTTGTCGCCCCAGCCCCATTCCACGCGGATCTTCGCCCGGACCGGGTCAGGCAGCGCCGCAACGGGCGGGGGTCCGAAAACACGTCTCAACGGCCGGTTGTTCTTCACGACCTCTATCTGGTCGAGCACGTCGGATCCACTCACCGATACACGAATCTCACGGGGGCCTGAAAACGCAACCTCGTCACCCATTTTCGCATCGTTAATGGAAAAATCCAACGCGATCCGATTCCCCGTCACCGCATAGCAGCGTCTGGCGCGGATCGCG
This sequence comes from Candidatus Latescibacterota bacterium, assembly GCA_965237675.1. Classification (GTDB taxonomy): domain Bacteria; phylum Latescibacterota; class UBA2968; order UBA2968; genus JAAXHE01. The sequence continues at coordinate 3,763,978 of OZ250150.1, read as the reverse complement.
TCCCAGATCGCCCGGCGCGTGAGTTCCGGCGCGTACACGCCGGTTCTTCCCTCTCCGTAATGCCCGGGATATCCCCCGTGATGATCCGTGCCTCCCAGAAATCCGAACCGGTGACCGAGTTCCAGCCCGTATGCCAACGTTCCCCGATATTGCCTGGGCCCCATCGTATGGTACATGGGGTACGGCCCACCGTCCCGCTCCGACCCCCCATGGCCGGACAGAATCTCGACGGCCGGAGACCGCCGAGCGTCAAAATGGGACCAGTTTATCCCGCGATATCCTTCGCCATAACCGATATGATGGGGATGAATCATAACCTCCTGCCCCTCAAGCGCTTCGTCCAGTTCCTCGAGGCTATCGCGCTCGACAATTTCGCCGCCGTCTTCCATGTAATACACGTTGTGGTCACCGTAGGCGCACGAGTGCCACTCATAACCCGGAAACGTGACGAACTGCCCCGGCTGATTATACCGATTCACCGTTTCCTTCACGTGCTTCCAGTTTCGCTTCAGCGTGGCGAATCCCTCTCTATGATAGTCGATGATGAAGCCGTGACGATCCCGATCGACCGGCATGTCGTGCCACGTCGCATGTCCTACCACCGAACAAAAATCCAGATGCTCGCGGCCCAGTCTGAAGGCCCGGTCCAGACTGCCGTAACCATAGCTGATCGCACAATGCGTGTGCAGGTCTCCCCAGAACAGCGAATCGTTCATCGTTTACTCGCCCGCGCTTTCACGGCTGCTCCCACCTCGATCGGATCGGCGGTAAGATCGCACGCACCACATTCGTCGATGCCGAGGTGTTACGACGCCCGCAGCACCGCGGCAATCGAATCGCAGAGATAGTCGACATTCACCTCGGTGATGCCGGCCACGTTTATCCGACCCGAACCCACCATATAGATTGAATATCTCTCTCGGAGGGCATCCACCTGTTCCTTGTTCAAGCCCGAAAACGAGAACATGCCCCGCTGCCTGGCGATGAAGGAGAAATCGCGCCGTACACCCTTCCGTTCCAGGGTATCCACAAACAAAGAGCGCATACGGTTGATGCGGTTCCGCATCTCTTTTACCTCACCCTCCCATTGGCGGCGAAGCCGGGAATCGTTCAGAACCTCCGTCACGATGGCCGCGCCGTGGGCCGGCGGGTTCGAATAATTGGCACGGATACAAATCATCACCTGACTCATCAACGCCCTGGCCGCCTCAGGCGACGATGCCACGAGGGTCAACGCGCCGACGCGCTCGTTATACAGACCGAAATTCTTTGAATACGAACTCGACACCATCAATTCCGCACCCGAACGACACAGCGCCGTTAAACCCTGTCTATCCGGCTCGAGCCCTTCACCCAACCCCTGGTAAGCGAGGTCGACAAGCGGGATCCAGCCGCTCGCCCCGGCTGCGGCTGCGATCTGCGCCCATTGTTCGGGCGTCGGATCGATACCCGTCGGGTTGTGACAACAGCCGTGCAACAGTACGATATCTCCCTCTGGAACCGCCCTAAGGGCATCGAGCATGGCGGGAAAATCCAGGCCGTTTGTATCCTTATCCAAATACGGATAGGTCTCCAAGGCGACCCCTGCGTGTCTGTAAACATTGGGATGATTCGCCCAGGTCGGATCACTCAGCCAGATCCTGGCGTTCGGAAACAGCTTGTGTACGAAATCACCGGCAACCCGCAATCCCCCAGTCCCGCCCGGAGCATGTACGGTTGCCGCTCGTTTGCCTGTAACAATTTCATGATTTGGACCAAACAAAAGGGCCTGTACTGCGGCCGCATATTCCGGCCCACCCGAAATCGGCAGGTAGTTCTTGGTGGTCTGCCGGGTGAGGATCCGGGTTTCCGCATTCTGCACCGACTTGAAAACCGGTGTGTTGCCATCGCCGTCTTTATACTCACCGACGCCGAGATTGATTCGATTAGGATCGGTATCTTCGTTATATGCCGCGGTCAATCCCAAAATCGGATCTGCGGGTGCCATCTCGAGCGTTTCAAACATTAGGTTTCCTTTCTCTGTTGTCACCACTCATGTGACCATGAACCACCATCTCGCCCGCCCTGAGGAAGAATGATGACCCCTGCCCGGGCACCGCGGCAAAGGTGGAAAATCCGGCAACGGCCGGTGCGATCCACTTTTAATTCTCACATTGCCGCCATCGCCATTCCGGGTGAACCGGGATCGGCCCCGCCGTCGAGGGCTCCCGTGGACGGATCGAGAATAACGCCATGGACCGAGGCAATCCCGCCGTAGCCGCCCAGCAGAGACTGGATTTCGTGGCCCATCGCCTGTACGCCTTCACATACGGAGGGCGCAATTCTGGAGTGGGCGACAATCACATCGCTCTGGCAATCAAATCGAGGGGCCGCGATCGCCTCGGTCGCCGTCATGCCGTGGTCGATCACGTTCAGAATGGCGTGGAGAATCCCGGTCACAATCCGGGTACCCCCCGGCGCGCCCACGCTGAAGAAAGGATCGTCCCCCAATTTCACCAGTGTCGGCGCCATACCGGTTGTTCTGGACTTGCCCGGCTCGATGGAGTTCACGTAACCTGGCACCGGGTTGAAACAATTCATACAGTTATTGTACATAAACCCCAATCCCCGGGTGATCACGTCCGAACCCGATCCCAGTGAGTGCGTCAGGCCGACCACGTTGCGCCACCTGTCCACGACGGTTATATGCGTGGTGCACGGCGGCTCCGGCGGGTGCCATCGAGGAATGGTGATTTTCTCACGGGCGTCGATGCGCCGCCGCCACGCCACCGCCCGTTTTTCACACAACAGATCTTCAATCGGTACGTCCACAAACGCAGGATCCCCGATCCAGTTTGCCCGGTCTGCCCATGCGGCCTTCATCGCCATGGAAACGGTGTACACGTATTCCGGGGTCAGGTATCCGATGTCCGCGAGGTTGTAACCCTCGAGAATTTTCAGCATCTGTAAAATGGTCAGTCCTCCGCCTGGAGGCTGGTTGGAGGCAACGGTATAGTCCCGATATTGCACATACAACGGCCGGGTAACCGTCACCTCGTAACTCGCCAGATCTTCGAGGGTCACAAATCCGTCGCCCTTTTCCATGTCATCGGCGATTGTCCTGGCCAGATCACCGCGATAGAAAACCTCGGCCCCACCCTCGGCCAAAATTGAGAACGTCCTGGCCATATCCGGGTTGGCAATCAACTCACCCCCGCCCTCGTAGGGCGACGTCGCCACCGTTATCCACGGTGTCGTCTCGGGAGTCGGGATCTGTTTCCATGACGCCGCCTCTGTACGGGTCACCTCGTATCCGTCCGTTGCAACCGCGATACCCGGCTGAAGGATCTCTCGCCACGACATGGTCCCGAATCTGCCATGGGCTCTGTAAAGGCCGGCCACCGTACCGGGTGTTGTAACCGCGCCATAGCCGAGTTCGTTGACCTGCCCCCTGAGCGTGTATCCGTATCCCGTGGTGTTCTCTCGAAGGATTTCGCGTTCCCACATATCGGGTCGAACCCGCCCACCGGCCTTTCCGTGGAAATCCAGGATCGTCTCCGTTTCAGGGGTATGGATGTACATCATGCCGAAGCCACCGATTCCGCAGCTTCGCGGCGTTGTCACCATCTGAACAAACGCTGCCGCTACGACCGCATCAACGGCATTCCCGCCATCGGCCAACACCTTCACGCCGGCATCTACAGCCAACGGTTGCGGCGCGGTAACCATGCCTTTCACGGGGTGTCCTTTCGAAAATGCACGCGAAAATCCGCATTGGGGAGGAAGTACGGTCGCACACGTCCTTCGTTGGGTTTGCGCGACCCGTTGAATTGGCGCTTCCATTCGCCGGTCATTGCCGCCGACCGGAAGAACAGGTAGCGCTCGCAAAGCATGGGGCGGAATATTATATTCCCACACCGCCGCAAAAGCAAGTGCAAACCCAAACCAACGACGGAGGCAACTCCCATGGAAATCTCACTGGCTGGCTGGAGCGTTCATCGTCGGTTCAGACAATCCGAGAACCCCCTGCGTCTCCTCGACTTTCCCGCTCTTGCCGTCGCAAGAATTCGACATTCGTCTGTTGGAGCTCAACAGCCCCTTCTTTGTCTTCGCCGATCCGGACAGCCCCGCGACCAGTCGTCTGGCCGATGGGTATCTTGTCGAACTGCGTCGACGCGCGGAGGATTCGGGCGTACGGTTGCTGAACATCGCGGTGGACAGCCACGGCGACCTTTCTTCTCCAGACGAAAAGGAACGCAAACAAGCCGTGGAGAATCACAGAAAATGGATCGGTGCATGCCTGGCGCTGGGTTGCAACGCGTTTCGCGCCAACACCGGCCCGGGTCGGGGTGAACCCGTCAACGAAACACATATTGAACAGTGTATCAACAGCTTTGGCGAACTCTCGGAACTTTGCACCCAGGCGGGCATCCGACTGCTGATGGAGAATCACGGGGGCGTATCGGTATCGGCGGCCAACATCCTGCGGATCATGGACGCGGTCGGAAACGACCACTGCCGCGTACTTGCCGATTTCCTCAACTGGCCGGCCGAAGACGACAAGCTGGAAAACCTCAGAAGGGTCGCCCCGTACGCCTGGGCGATTCACGCGAAGTTCCTCAGTTTCGACCCGGACGGAGAATCACGGGAAATCGACTGCGCCGCCGCCCTCGGCATCCTCAAGGAGGCAGGCTACAACAACCCCTACGGTATCGAATACGAGGGCAAAACCGACGATCACGAGGGTGTACTCAAGAGCAAGGCGCTTCTCGAAAAACATGCCTGGTAGATCGTTCACCGAGTCGATTGCAAGGAACAAGAGGCCTGAGACCCGCGGCGTCCCTTTCGATCTTGTTGCATGCGGGCGTTGGAAAAGACACCAGGATGGAGAGGCTGGCCCCAGGTCTTTGGATGGTTGGACCCTTAAGGATGGGTTTGAGGGTCTTGACAACGACCTCATAATTTGCCATTTAATCCTCCAATCCGATAACACGCAAACGGGCTCGCACAAGGGAAATGCGCTCGCTGACATCTCTGGCGAGGTCGTCGGGGCCGACCTGTTTCAGCGAGTTCCTCAGCGGAGCTCACGGAATCAACCGGGCGACGTGAATTGAAACGCATACAGCTTGCAGTCGCGCATGACAAAGCGTATCCTGATCGGCCTCCCCGACAACTCGCCGACCTCCGTCTTCTCTCCCCACCGCACGGGCATCCGTACGGAGTTGCCGCACAAGAATGAGGCGTCCGATTCGGTATAATTGGTTAACGGCCGGCCCTGATGATCCTGCAACTCCACCTTCACCGAGCCTCCCCCGCCGGTATCCAGGTTCAATTCCAGTTGCGCCCCGTCAAATCGTATTGCCGGTGTGACAAGTTCGCCGCCTCCGTAGTCGGCGTCCGCGGATACGAATCCATCCAACCGCATCACGGCACGGCCGATACCGCTGAGATGCCTTCCAGCCGACGGATCGACAAGGCCGTCGTGATCCCTGTTTGTACCGCTGTAGTAAATCCACAACTCGTCCCCCATCGGTACGGGACTCGGCGTCGCCCATACCATGCGGGAAGAGAAACTCCCCTCCTTGCCGGGCGTCAGGAAGGCCTTGCGCCCGCCGCATCGCTGAAAGTTGATGCCGTCCCGGCTTACGGACAGCCGGGCGTCGAAGCGGCTGGGACCATAGATATTCTGGGTCTCTTCACGCGCGACGCCCATATCGTCGCGCATGACGGTGACAATCGGCTCGCGGTCGTACCAATACCAGTTTGCGTTGGCCAGCATGACATACACACCCTCAGGGTCAGGATATTTGAAGACCGAAGCACCGTAGTAGTCGACCGGTACCCGACCGTAAGGGCGTTCCGGTCCCTCCGGTCGAACGGGAACGGGCGTCTCATAGGTGTCCATATCCACGTCGTCGGGCCGCATTACAATTCGCTGATTGCCCCATTCAAGCAGGTCGTCGGACTCCAGCCTGCGCACCGTCCGGTAGTTTAAATTTCCCCCGGCGGTCCCGTGCCGCTTCGCAAACCAGTGTCGGGTATACATTACGTAACGCCCGACCGGCGGATCCCAGAAGACGATAGTTTGCGTATCCCACCCGCCGCGACTGAGCTCGATGTCACGCACCAGCTTCCAGTGAATCCCGTCGGGCGACCCGTGCATGTGCAGATGCCCCCATACCTCGGGCGGCGAATAGACTTTCGCCTGGGTCTTGTAGCGAACCTCGGGCGGTGCGTGAGGATCGATCCACACGGAACTTCCTCCTATATCGCCAGGGATGACAACGTTATTATGCGTTGTTCCGTTGGACTCAAACAGGTCCAGGACCGGCTTGGTGAAATGGATGCCATCGGCGGACTCGGCGTAAGCCACGTGGGCCTCGTCTTTACCGGAACGGTAGTCGCCGATGCGAACGTGATACCAGGCGCGTATCCTTCCGTCTGCGTCCTTTAGAATGCTGCTATAAATTCCATAACTCGCTCCAGGCCGCCGCTCCCAGGTTTGATCCGGCATCAGTACCGGTTCGTACGCCTGATACGGCGGGTTCATTACAAAGGCGACACCCTCATTGGACGCAACGAACTTCGAATCCACGAACAACTGCTTTCCAGATCCCACTTCGATAACTTCATTCCGCATCATTCAGGCATCCCCTCTTTTGAGCCGAGACCGCGGTTGTGTGGTTAAGAGCCGTCACGACCCGGTGCGTGGTTGTGTGCCTCACTCCATTCACGGACGTTTCGCCATAAATTCCCGGCATCGACTTTGAATCCGTGTTCAGTCAGACGTATGTAGGTACAACCCTCATAGAAATTGTAGATTTCGAATCCGTCCCGCGCGATACGATGGATATTCCGCAGTTCCATGTCCACGAATTCCTCCTCGCTCATGCCCTCGTATCTCGGATCGGGAGTGTAGGCCATTCGCAGGTCAAGATCCCTGCAGTGGTTCAGCGCCTTTCGATAGAAACGGTCAATTTCCCCCCGCTGCCCGGGTGAAAGACCCCTCGCCTGGAATCGCTTGAAATTCACAACGTCCACCCAGCCTTCCGCCAACCATTTCCGCCAGTTCCAGTACTTCTGATAGAGGCTCTGCTGCCGGGGCTGCCGATCCATGCCGGGATATCCGGTCAGGTGTATCCATCGTTCTTTTCCACGTGACCGAATCAGATCAGATGCTTCCTTCAGAAACAGATCGAAATATTCTCCCCGCAATGCCCGCCAGGCGCCCCGGTCGAATGATTCCCGGGTTATATCCACGCCGTATCGATCCCGAAACGCTTCGACAATGGGTTGCCCGAATCCGTAATTTTCGAAATCCATATTCTGTGTATGACATTCCACCCGAATGTCCACCCCGTCGCAGCCCGCGTCCAGTTCATACTGAACGATGTCGAGCAACCAGCGTCTGACGTCAGGATAACCGAGTTCGACCGCTGAGGACAGAAACCGGTTTCTGCCGCGGGCAATTCCGACAAAGGGAACCTTATCCACGTTCAGCCGGTACCTTCCCGCCGAATACTGCCATTCGGCACCCCCGGGATGGTCTTCGAAAGGAACATGCCAGTTGGCGTCAAACCCGATGCCGGTTTCTTCAAACGAACCGAGAGATTTCGAATAATCCGACCGGGGGCAGAATCCCCACGTCAAAACGACGGGTTCTCCGTGCACGTCCTCCACTTCCAGGAGTGCCGCGAGGGTGTTGGTAAGACCGACTGAATCTGCGAAGCGGACACAAAAAAACGGTTGCGATATCTCGAGGCCGGAGATTTCGATGCAGGCAAAATCCCCTTCCTGCCCGAAACGTCTTTCCGGCGCCGGCGTATATACAGGTGGCTTTCGCCTTCGCACGGAAACGTCGATTTCTCTGGTACCCTTGTAGGGAACGTAACGTGCATTCGTCTCACTCACAAATATCTCAATGCCCGGAACCCTTTCGAGGCGACCGGTTTCGTGCCAGAAACGAATGGTCCCCACGGGTTTCCGAGTGCTCGCGGCTTCCATTAGCGAAGGGTGAATCTCCACGCGCCGGTCCGGATGCCGGCGAAGCCATCGGAATGCCATCTGGCCCGATCCCCCGATCTGGGGAATGCCCGGCATCACGTCGGGCGCTGTTCCGAGAGGATAAAACCGTCCGGGGCCGAAACTGGCCATATCGTTTATCTTATGCACAACGTAAACTTTCATTCCGACACGATGCGCCTCCTCGCACAGAAACGCCAGGGGATCGGGAACAGCCTCCACGAACTCGCGGGCTCTGCCCCTGAGATCGGTAGACGAACCCCGATCCCATTTGCCCATCTCCTTGTCCCCCATCTCAATCCAGTGAATACCCGTCATCCCCAGATCGGCCACAAGGCGTATGTATTCCCGGAATCGTTCGGCGGTCCATGGAATCGCGCTGGCGGTGAAGTCGTCCCTGAAATCCAGAGTCAGATGAAATTCCATCGTGCAACCTTTCGTCGTTTCCGTCCTATCCGGAATGCCATCGAGGAGACCGCGAGGGTCCAGGCATGTGCGGCCTACCCTGTTTCATTCAGGGCCCTGCGAAGTCAGAACGGCAGAGTGCGGGTCCCGGCAGCCTGCAACCGCGGGGCAGCACTTCCTATTTCAGTCGCCTGTCGGTAAACAGTCGATTCCGGCCCAAGTCCCGCACGTTCTCCATACACCTCGGCAAAAGCCAAAGACGCCGGCCGCCACACGTGGGGCATGAAGACCTCCCCGCTTGACATTGGCGCTGGGAGGCTCTATCTTGTAGCGGCAAGGCGAAATCCTTTTCGCACACAGAATCGAGTACAAACCCATGCCACTGACCATCAACAAGACCATTCGACCAAATGCAATCTGGCAGGAATTGTACCTGCGAGTGCAAAGAGACCAGCGCATCGTGATCTCCGCCGAGGGCATCTGGTCGCCCGAAATGCGTCCCGCCACCATCGTGTGGTGCAGCGCCAACGGAATCGAAGGAAATTTGGCCGGAGAAGACTATCTGCTGCCTGGCACCAATGTGGGCGCTCTGATCTGCAGGGTCGGTCCCGAGAATCCACCCCTCGCCGCAGGGGTCTATTTTGATTTTTTTTCACCCTACGAAGGGCCACTTTTTATGGCAATGAACGAAAACCCGGAATATCAGAACCAGGCCGGTTTCATACAGGCCCAAGTTATTCTGTTTGAACCGTGATCCTGGTCAGAGCCCTTCGAATTGCGATACGGGAATACGGCCTCTCCCTCGTATTCGTACTCCTCACGCTTGGCGTATGGGAACTGTTGGTGTACGTCTGGGAAATTGCCGACTATATTTTGCCGGCGCCCTCACGAATTCTCGGTAAACTGATCTCGGCACGCTACACGCTTTTGTCCCATGCCTGGGTGACTCTGCAGGAAGCGCTCTTGGGCTTTCTTCTCGGCGGCGCCACGGGCGTCGCCGGCGCCGTTATCATGGCTCGCTCTTCCGTAATCGAGCGGATGCTCTATCCCATCGTCATCTCGTCCCAAACCTTTCCAAAAGAAGCATTGGCCCCTCTCTTTATCGTCTGGTTCGGCCTCGGACTGTTCCCCAAGGTCATCATCGCCGCGCTCATTTCTTTTTTTCCTGTCATTATCAACACAACACGCGGCCTGCTTTCCGTGGACCCGCTCATCCTGGACCTGATGCGCGCGCTTTCTGCGAGTCGGCGCCAGATTCTGATTAAAGTTCGCCTGCCCAACGCTATTCCTTATCTTTTTGCCGCACTTAAAATATGCGTTACCCTGAGTGTTATTGGTGCGGTCGTGGGAGAATTCGTGGGCGCCAGCGCCGGCCTGGGCCATCTCACGCGGCTGGCCAACTCCGAACTGGCTACGGATCTGATGTTCGCCGCGTTGATTGTACTGGGCGCGATGGGCACGCTCCTCTTCCTGATTGTGGAAGGCGTGGAAAGGCTCCTGCTCAAACGCTGGGGCGATTTTCGTGATCCACTCCGCCGATAGGCTGTGTAAAAATACTCGGGAGGATTCAAATGAACCGCCTGGTCTGGCTCGTTCTTGCTGTTCTGTCTGCCTGTGGAAGACCTCCGGACACAACACAGCAGATCCAGTTGCTTCTGGACTGGAAAGCACAGATGGAGCACGCCGGCTTTTTTATGGCTAAAGCGAAGGGATACTACGATGCCGAGGGAATTTCGGTTGAAATTCTCGAAGGCACAGGCGCACCTACGACAGCACGTCTGGTGGGCAGCGGCAAGTATCAGCTGGGGATCTCCAGTGGTTCCGCCACTGTGATGGCGCGCACGAGAGACATCCCCGTGGTCTCGCTGGCCGTGATCAACCAGCATTCGCCGGTTGTCGTGTACGCGTTGGAAGAGAATGACATCCGAAAACCGGAAGACCTTATCGGCAAACGGGTTGGTGTCAATATCGGGGGTACCAAACATCGAGAATTCCAAGCTTTTCTAAAAAAGGTCGGCATCGATGAAGACCGCGTGCAGCTGATGGGAATGACGGAATCCAGTCCCGCCCCCCTGCTTGCCGGAAAGGTCGATGCCATGCTGGGTTATACCGAAGACCAGCCGGTGACCGTTGAGCTCCGGGGTAGAGCCGTAACCCGTATTGCGTTTGCCCAATACGGCATCGACCTGTACAGCACCAACATCATTGCCAATACCGACTATGTAAAAAACAATCCGGACGTCGTACGGAAATTCGTCCGCGCCAGTATGAAAGGCTGGCGATACGCCATCGATCACCCGGAGGATGCCGTTGCTGCGTATATGGCCTACCGCCCGGAAAGCAACGCCGCATTCAACCGGGCCAATTTCGAACAACTCATCCCCATCCTGATGAGCACGGACGTCGAACGCTTCGGGCTGGGTGCGCAGACCGCGGAACGATGGTCACACACCCAGAACGTTCTGTTCGATCTGGGTCTGGTCAACCGCAAGGTCGACGTCGCCAGACTTTTCGTTTCCGATCTGCTGCCACCGGCTCCCTGATCGTATCGGCGTCGTTTCCATGGCGGAACAGCGGGTTCCTGGCACGCTCGGGATGTGGGGAAGTCCAATCCCGGCGGTCAATTGATCCTAACCCGCCAGCAGTGTTCTGAGGTGCGCCACCATCTCAACGAAACGCGGTCGTGCCAGCAGATCCACGTTTCTCGGTCTTGGGAAATCTACCTGCAGGTCACCCACCAGACGCCCGGGGCGAGCCGACATCACCACGACCCGATCCGATAGCAGAATGGCCTCCGGGATGCTGTGGGTAATAAACAGGACCGCGGGCTTTGCACCCCTCCAAATACGCAGCAGTTCCAACTGCATTCTCTCTCGTGTCATCTCGTCCAGCGCGCCGAACGGTTCATCCATCAACAATACGTCGGGTCGGTAGGTCAACGCACGGGCGATGGCTACCCTTGACTGCATGCCACCCGAAAGCTGCCTCGGATAGGACTGCTCGAACCCCTGCAGCCCCACGGCCCGAATCATCTCATGGGCCTGTGCTCCCACCTTTGTATCGTTGAAGATCTCGCCGGGCAGCCTCACATTTTCCTCCACCGTACGCCAGCCCATCAGGGCGGGGCTCTGAAAGACCACCCCAATCTCCCGCGCTTTTCTCGCCTCCGCCGGCATCTTTCCGTTCACCCGAACCATGCCGGACGTCGGCACCTCGAGATCACCGACAATGCGCATCAGGCTGGTCTTTCCGCAACCCGAGGGTCCAATCACACTCACAAAAGCGCCATGCGGAACCTGCAAATTCACGTCCTTCAACGCCACCACCCGGCCGGCATCGCTCTCAAACACCTTGCTTACCCCACAAACGTCGATCGCCGCGCACTTAATCATGCTGGTCAGTATCCATGGATATAGTGACCCCCTTCGGGAAACCAGATCAGATCCACCAAAAAAGAACACCCGACCGCGAATACATAACCCACAATCAATCCGTAGCAACACGGTTTGACTCGCCTGTACAAAGAAATCCCGCCAAACCTGAGAACCATCAATTTGGCCAGCCACACCAGGAAGATATCCAACACATAGAGGCTAACGTAGCCGCTCGACATCAGCATGACGCCAAGAGGATGAAGCGGCCACCAGGAGAATCGGCTCTGCATCAACTGTATTGCGCCCGCAGTCAGGCCACCCAGAATCCACACGCCGATCTTTCCCGGATCGGTTACTTCGGGGTCGGTGTCGGCAACCGCCTTCGCGATACCCTCGTACATCCCCCGGGGCGCGCCCACGAGAGACCACGTCCGGAACGTACTGCCTCCCTCCTGGTAACAGATGGAAACCGTGTAAATGATCGCCGCCAGCATACCCGCCACCAGGCTGCCGGCCACCACCCACCCGACGCGACCCGACCGCCCGAGCAGACGTTCGACGTGAGGAAGCGCCGCCGGCAACCGCCAGCCTGCCAGGAGTCTCCAGTTCACCAGGCGAAGACCCACCAAGGTGGATTCGTTCATCCGGTTTGCGCCGACGGTCATATTCAGGATGGAAGTTCCGAAACTGGGAAACAGATACGCAAATCCACTTGCGGCCAGAAACTTCATCACCACCAGGATACTCGCCCAGAACAGCAATAGCCAGGACAGGCCGACTGTCACGCTGTAACCCGCCCTGTTCAACCAGAAAACCATATAGATGCCGCCGGCCAATATCGAAAGCAGAGCCAATCGGGGTGGGAGAATCGCAGTTTCCGCCTCTTCGCCATCGCGCGGCCGAACCACCTGCCGAAAGACTCTTTTCAGGTGACCCCGGGCGGCCCACAACGTCCATACCACCAATCCCATGCTGACGCCATGGGTGAACAAGCCTAAAATTGCCGAAGGTTTGGCCTCCTGCCCCACCAGACCCACCGAAAATCCGACCCTGGACATTGCATATAAGCCCAGTTGGCCCGATAGCCACAACGACCATATGCTGAACAGGATATTCAAATCGCACAGAAACGTAAACCCGAGCACGGTGGGCAACATACGATAGGAAAAGGGCTGTAAATAACGTGATAACTCAGCGCCCCTGGGCCCGCTCGGTCCATAATAGGCGTCGAAAATCGCCAGGCGGGGAAAACCGGGCGCCCAATATTCAACCAGATTCCACAGCAAGGGAACCGCAGACACCGCAAAACCTGCCCAGAACAACCACTGGCGTGCAAACGGCGGCCAACCTCGCTTCCGGTCGAAGCCTTCCGTCAGATCGATCGGCACCTGCGCCAGGGGATAGGTAAGCCGTTCGTGCTGCACCCACTGCTTCTGGAACACCGCCGTCACCCCCACGCCGATCGCCGTCATCGCCACGCCGGCGGACATCGCCCAGAAAACGGGTCCCAGCCATGCCCCCCAGGGCACCGCGGCACCTTTCTCGATCCCCAGGAAAAACCCCTCGGTCACTCCCGGAAAATCCGAAGGGAACATCCACCACGGCAGATAGTCAAAAATCAACTCCCGCCACCGGTTCTCGGGCGATGCGTAATACCTGGGCGCCGCCATAGCGCCAACCCACTGCGTAATCCAGTTATACCCCGCAAACGATCCTCCCACCCAGAGCATGCTCAACGCCAGCCGCAACTCCGCTGAAGTCAGGGAAAGCCGGGGAAAAAACCGCTTCAGGAGGGCGTTTACCAGAAGCCATGCAACAAAGGGCAATAGCACTGCCAGAGGAAGGTTCGCCATTGCCATATGGGCGGAGCGGGATCTGAACTCCAGAAATGTCGCCGCGACACACGCGAAAACCAACATGGCAACCGACAGCGCGATTACGATTCCGCGAAGTCCCTCGCCGGCAGACACCGGCGAATCTCCCCGGGGCTGGAATCGATTTTCGAAGTCGGGCTGGCTCATAGAAACCTGACCTCAGAGACGTATCCGACAAACCTGAAACAGTCGCGTTAATTCACCGGGTTCAGCGCAATCGATTCGGCGCTGTCGTAGGGTGAAGAGGCAGACGATACGGATTCAATACCGGCCGGCAATATGCCGATGCCATCGAAATATCGTCAGAAAAAACAGCACAAAAAACAGAGGCCGCCCCTGCGGGATTCAGCCTCGGTTTTCCTGTGTCGGCCAGACGTTCGAGAATCTTAAGGATTGTAGACCACGGCATGCTCGAGATACGAAAATTCCTCGTTCACACCTCCTGCCACCAGCACCCGGCCATCGTTCAACAGGGTGGCCGTAGCGCCGCTTCGTACCCGGCCCGCGTCTCCACCCACGAACTGAAACGCCCCCGTACCGGGATCGTAGACCTCGGCATCGGCGGCCGCGCCGCCCACAATGAGCACCTTTCCATCGGACAGCCGGGTGGCCGCATGTCCGAACCTTGGGATCCGCATGAATCCCGCCTCTCGGAACGACGGGATGTCCGGATCGAAAACCTCGGTGCTGTTCACGGGCGTGAACACCTGTCCGCTGATCACGGCACTGCCGCCGGCCAGCAACACACGTCCATCGGTCAGCAACGTCGCCGTATGTCCGAATCTAAGATCCTGCAAGGTGGCGCCACGGGGCACCGTAAATTTATCAGTTGCCGGATCGAATCGCTCGGCAAATCTTACGGCTCCACCCGCGATGAGCACATCGCCGGTATTCAGCAGCGTCGCGGTATGCTGCACGCGCCTTGTACTCGCGGTGACCCTCTTTACAATATCGTCTTCTTCAGGGTCGTAAATTTCCGCCGCGAAACTCAAATCGCCCAACAGCAGCACCCTGCCATCCTGTAACGTCGTCGCTGTTCGCAGGCGCTGAATTCTGCTTCTGGCGCCACTGCTGAGAAAAGAACCGGAATCCCGATCGTACAGGACCAACGTCTGCCCACCCCCGCCCACAATCAACCCGCCCACAATCAACACCTTGCCGTTCTTCAATAAGGCGGCTACGTGCCCGCTACGCCCCTCCGGCAGGCTGTTCGTAAGCCGAAACCGTCCCGTGACCGGATCGAAGATCTCCGCACTGGTCAGCGGTTCTTCAACGCCGGCGGACACCACGTGTACCCCTCCGGCAATCAACACAGTGCCGTCGGACAGTCGGGTGGCCGTGTGATCCCTCCTGGGTTCAACCATCGGCCCGACCACGCCAAACGACCTGGGCGTTACACCCCCCAGGGGTGAACCTGCTTCATCGACCCCGCACGCGCACAGCGCCAGCCCTGCGAGGCCGGGCCATACGCCGCGCAGAACCCGGCGGACCCCACCCGCCAGTTGTGTGAATCGTGCGGCAACAAGGCTCCCTGAGATCATTATTTCGTTTCGCTTTCTATTCTAACGCTCCGTAATGCGGCCCCCAGTCTGCGGCTACCTGTCGGCCAATGTGCTCGGCAGCGAGACTATCGGTGGCATTCAGCGGCGTAATTCGCCGCACCCATTCCACGTTCTGCACCAGTTCGGCCTCGGTGAACATCCCAATAACCGCCGTGGCAACCCCCGGCAGCCCCAGCGCGTACCGGAGCGCTGCTTTATGATCGTGCGGTCCGTGCGAAGCCAGAGCCGACAGAGTCGGTTTGTCGTAATTCATCCCCAACGCTCCCCCGTAGACTTTCATGGCCGCCACGCCGACGTTCTGCTCATAGGCGAGAGGCAGCACTTCATTTTCAAAGTTGTACGTGTAGCGGTCGGCAATGTTCATGGCAAGCATCACCACGTCCATCTCCGCTTCGCTCAATACCCGGACGGTCCGCCAGGGTGCGTTGTGCGCGGTGACTCCGATAAACCGGGTCCATCCCCGGCGCCTCGCCTCCCGCAGACCCGCAAGCGCGCCATCGGGGGCCAGCACCCTGTCCACATCCCGATTGCCCATCGAATGCACGTATACCAGGTCGACCTGCTCGGTCTGCAGGTCTTTCAATCCTTTCTCCAACATCGACAACGCCTCTGCCGCGTCGTCGGCCGGCGTCTTGGTGACCAGGAAGACTTCGTCCCTCCTGCTTTCCATGACCTGCCCCAGTTGCAGATGCGCCCGGCCATATCCCGGCGCGGTATCGATATAGGTCACGCCGAGATCGATGGCCTTATGGCAAAGTGAAATGGCGTCATCGTCGCCCATGCCAATTCCGCCCGGTGCCGAGCCGTAGCCAAGAATGGATACCCGCACCCCGGTTTTTCCCAGTATACGGTGAGGCAACATTTCAGATATCGCCTTTCCGGGGTTTGCAACCAAACCTGCGTCGATTGTCTGCGCCATAACGCTCTCCTGAATGTTTGGGACACCTTGACCGATCCCTCCGTGCATAATATGGCTTCACATTTCCCACTCGTCAACGATTGATCCCATGGATAGGTTCCGTAACCCGAGACACGGTCGTGAAGTTTCGCGGCGTCAGGAATTTCGGTTGCGAGGCGACACTACGGATTCCCTGCTTCGATGGCGGAAGGGTTATGCGCCGCCACAAGGGCGACGAAGCGTCGTCCTATCTCAACGACCGAACCGCCACCGTTCGCGGTCAACGAGGAACCCGCATCACGTCCCTGGCAATTCTCTAAGGCAAATCCTCGCCCATTTTTCGCAGGGAGTCGTACGTATAAATTCCGGTGTCGTGTCCGTCGCCCCATTTGATCTGTATCGCATACCTCCCCACCGGAATCACATCCGCCACGTCGGCGTTTGCATCACGCTCCTCCGACGTCAACATATGCAGACCCTGATCGCGGGACTGATGTTCGCGTTGATCCGAACACAGCGCACACGGACACCAGCGCCTCAACTCGGACAGGGGCAGACGGTCAATGCGGCCGCCGTGCCACTCGATTACCATTTCCCCGTCGTCCCGCCGTACATCGATCCGCATGGGAAAGCTCGCTCTGCTGTTCATAACGCCATAGCCCGCCGTGTTCTCGTGTATCCGCACCATTGTTTCAAGTTTGCGCTTGACTTTGCGTACGTATGGACTAACTTAGTAATTTCTGGCTTCAGGAACCTCTGCGTTAGCGCTGTGGGCCGAATGTCCACGAGCGAAAATTCATGTCGTCTCAGCAACTGCCGGGCCGGGCTGAGGAAAGCCGTCGGCCCGGAACCTTTTCTCGCTTTGAGGGTCTAAGTGGAAAAAGGCGGAACCGACCGACGGACGAAAGGCATCGGCCACCGGGCGGACGTCGATGATCGATCGCCTGCAAGTCCCGGCCGCCGGAATTCGCCCCTGGAACGAAAAACGTTTCCCGCTGCACGCGCCAGCATACTTGCATTCCACACAAGCCCTCACCGAACTTAACAATGAAAATCGTTCACCATCGCTTCAGTCATTCGCTCCTGGCACAGTTGGCGCGATTTCGTGAGCACCAGGAGAGGTTCGTGCGCCTCCTGAGGGATTGTCCAACGGGTGTTCGTGTTTCCGTTCGATCCAAGGACCCCGATATGGACCTCAAACTCACCTATCGAACCCGAATGCTCAGATCGGTGGGCGCATCCTTTCTGCTCATGCTGTTCACCGTACTCCTCTACCCCGAACATGTCCCGACCGTGGTGTTGAACGACCCACAGATCGACGTCGTCCAGTGGGCGCAGATTCCCGAAACATCCCAGGCCCAGCGTCCACCACCGCCACCCCGCCCGAGCGTACCGATCGAGGTTGACGGGGAGGAAGTGCCTGAAGACGTTACTATCGAAACCACGGAACTGGATCTCGACACACTCCCTCTGGATCTTCGCCTGAAGGGACCGGTGGCGGCAGGACCCCCGTCCGACCATCCGATGGATATTTTCGATATCGAATACAAACCCCATCCGATTCGCATCGTAGCACCCGAATATCCCCGTGAGGCCCACAAGGCGAAACAACAAGGCGTGGTAAAGGTTCGTGTCCTTGTGGACAAACGAGGACGCGTGGAAAAGGCAGAGGTCATCAGTGGACCGGAGATCTTTCGAAACAACGCCATTGCTGCCGCGCGCCAGTTCCGTTTCCGCCCAGGAAAGCACGAGGGCGAAATACGCAAGGTCTGGATGGTGATGCCCATCGGCTTTCACCTCAAGTAACTCCCCTTTCCCATCATCCGTTTTTTCCGTGCGACATCCCCCTATTGCCCTATACTCGCGTCAAATAAACTCCCGGATTGCAATACCCCAAAAACGATAGGCGCGACAGGAGAAACAGAATATCCTGCTTCCGGATCGTTTACTGTACGAGGCGATGTCTCAGGACAAGCTCCTGAAGCAGGATTCCATATTGTTCGCGCAGTCTGGGGTCCAGCCTGAACGCGGTCTCGAAGGCCTTCCTGGCATTCTCGAAAAAACCCTGCGCGGTGAGAACACGTCCCATCAGCACGTAATTCGGCGCGTATTCCGGTGCAAGTTCGGTGGTCTTCCCGATCATGTTCATGGCTTCCTGAAGCTGGCGCCGCTGCACGAGGATCCATCCCAACCCCTGATACGCCTGAATCATTTCGGCATCCATTTCGAGCGCTTTCGCATACGCCGCCAGGGAACGGTCTACATCCCCCAGCTTCTCGTACAAGAAACCCAGGGCGACCCTTACACCTGCATCCGTAGAGTCCAGCACTGCGATCCGATCGCAGACCTCGACCGCTTGCGCATAGGCTTCCTGACGCAGAAAAGCGCTTGCCAGCATGCGTTGAACGTCGATGCGCGCGGAATCCTCCATGGCAAGCGCCTGAAGCTCGGTTGCCGCCAATTTGTAGTCTCCGGCTTCCATTGCCGCGACGGCCACCAGCAGTTCCGGCGCAAGCGGCGCGTCTGTTGAATCCTCGACAACCGACATACTGTCTTCAAATGTCGTCGTTATAGACTCCGGCTCCTCGGCAGGGGCCCGCCCGGCCAGACCGAGCAAAAGGGCCGCAAGAAAAAATACACCTCTCAAATCAGAGGGGGAAGCCATCATTGCCTCCCCCCTTTTATGTTTGACACGTGCAAAACGATATCGTATTTCATGCTTTAAACCCGTATTCCGTTCCAGGCTCCACTCTTAGCGAGGTGTACTTATGTTGCTTGAAGGCAGAAAAGCGCTTGTTACCGGATCCAGGCGCAGCATTGGCCGGGGAATCGCCCAGGCGCTGGCGGAAGCCGGCTGCGACGTGGGCATCAACGACATTGAGCAGGACAACGATGCTGAAACAACCCTCGATCTGGTTCAGAGATCGGGCCGGGAAGCCGCCTTTTTTGACGCCGATATCTCCAGCGCCGCAGACGTGGAGCGGATGTTCGGCGCTTTTCTGGATCGTTTCGGACGGATCGACATCCTGGTGAACAACCCCTATTGGTCCGAGAACAGGCCCTTCATGGAAATCACCGAAGCAATCTGGGACCGCACGCTCGACGTTTGCCTGAAAGGGTATTTCCTGTGCAGCCAGGCTGCTGCGCGAAGCATGGCAGACCGGGGCGATGGCGGGAGCATCGTAAGCATCTCCTCGGTGCACGCGCAGTCCGTATGGGAAAACGACACCTGTTACGGCACCGCGAAGGCGGGCATCCTGCGGCTTACCATGAGCATGGCCTACGAACTGGCGCCCCTCGGCATTCGCTGCAACGCGATTCTCCCCGGTTATATGGACACCGTACACGCCTTCGGGCAGAACCCGCCTCCGCGCGGCAGCGCGCCCGAACGCCTCCACGGCTTCATCCCCACGCGCAGGGGCGGCACACCGGAAGACATCGGACGCGCCGTGGTCTTTCTCTCCAGCCCCCACGCGGCAAGCATCAACGGTGTCTCTCTGCCCGTGGACGGCGGACTCCTCCTCACCGGCGTCCCATAGCGACCACAGTTTCCCGGCCGCAACTTACCCTCACAGCTTTATCGCTACTTGCCGAATTGTTTCGCGAACGCAATAAAGTCCTGAAAGTCCACTTCCTGGTTGCCGTTCAGGTCGAACCGGGCGTCGTAATCCGCGTCCCCCTCGCTCCGCCCGAAATTCTGCGCGAACGCAATAAAGTCCTGAAAATCCACCATCCCGTTCCCATCGAAGTCCGCAGTGATCGCGGGCGGTTCAACGGGATCGGGTTCGTCCTCCACCTTCTCGAACCCCAACACGGCCAGGGGCGCCTCCATATTGAAGTTAGCCAATAACGGGCCATATTGACCGAGCGGAACGACCTGTACCAGAAACAGGGAATCTTCCCTTACGGTAAATCCCAACGTATCCCTCACCGTCGTCTCTTCATCCTCGGGCGTGTATTCCAGGATCAGGTTTGAATCCTTGATTTCGAAGACGCCCTCCTGTTTCCGCGGCACGACAAACGTACTATCTATGCTGGCCCCCAAACGAGGTACCGTCAGCTTTACCTTGACCGACGCAACGTAATCCGCCTCGTAGGTACCGGAATCGGCCTTCAATTTCAGGGTTCCGTCTACCACTCCGTCGATGGACGGATCGGTGAGTAAAGCCAGCAAGTTGGGGGCCGCCCAAACGGGCAGCGACGTCGAGTCCGCCATCCATGCGCCCGCCGGATCGCCACCCGCGGGTTTGGGCTTCTCGTCCAACAACTGCGCATGTCCGATTGCCGGCCACAACATCGGCAATCCAATGATGATCCATCTCACAAAGAAACGCATAGCCACCCTCCCTTGGGTTTGTTATCTGTAATCTTGGTGACCCGGCAATTGATTTACGCGATCGTCTGCTATTCTGGAATACGTCGAGGCGTGGCAGCGCAGTTCGCCACCGCCAACCCCTCCGTCGCCGTTACCATCTTTCGATCGAACAAATACCTGCTAATCAATGCAGTGACGGCAAGCGGGGAATTTTTGCCTCAAAGCGGCTGGTTTGTCTAGAAACAGGGCGTTCCGGACGAGAAATCGATTGCCGGAAAGCCCTTATTATTTGGAACCTATCCCGACAGGCGACAGTCTGCACATTGCCGATCAATTCGGTCTATTTTCGACGCCGCAGAGTCTTCACAACATAAGCAAATCGACATCCCAAGTCAAGAAATCCGACCCGCCGCCGCACGGTGGATTATCCGGCAATCAACAAGAAAGCGGATGTACAACACACGAAAGAAGGCCCCGTAAGCGAAGGGCCTTCTTTTGTTTATCCGCGTTTCCAAAGCGGCAAATGCACAACAAAAAAACAGTCGGCGATATCCGTGTTGTCAGTTCTCACCTGGCTCTGTCGAACGCCATCATGTCAACGGGATCGGGGCATTCAAACACTGTGCGTGGCAGGTCATCGAAAACGGCCACGTTGGTATGCGATGTCCGGCCCCGATTCGCAGAAAGCAGGATCCTGCCGTGCGGCTTCCAGTCCGCCCACGGGCCGACAATCCGTGGTTCCGCGTCGGACGCCTTTCTGTAGAACGCCCACTGCTCCACCAGCATGCGTTCCCTGTCCACGTACACGTCGTATTTGTTCTGCGGCGTCACCCCGACGTCATCGAAAGTAAGTGCCAATACAAACGCCTCCCGCCCGTTCTCCATCTTTCCCTCGCCCAGATACTTCAACGTCACGCCTGAATCTTTCAGCTTGTAGGGCATCACCAGCCAGTAGGAATCGTTGATCCAGGCGCGGTACCCGCGGTTCAGATATTTCTTCAAAGAATCCGGCTCCGCGATTTCCTCTCCGCCCTTCCAGACGCGCCCCTGTCGGCTATTGATGTTCATCAGCGTGACACGATCGGCCTCCTCAAAGCGGATGTCGCCGGTCCATCGGTCCCACACGTGCAACCGCCGGCCGAAGAATTTCCAGATGAGATAACGGGTTCCGTCCCAGTTCCGACGGCCTCCCATATTCCTCATTACGGCATCGGCAATCTCAATCGCCCTGGCGTCCGAAGCGGCAACATTGAATCCCTCTGCCGGCGGATTCCCGGCGCTCGGACCAGATGCGGCAACGACGACCGCGAACATCAACAGACACCATCGGCTCATCCTGCCTCCCGATTTAAGGCCAGCGTGTTTCAAATGGATCGGCGCCTTCTCCGTAAACCACGTCCCCGTATGATTTCCACGCCGCCATCTCTTCCGGGTCCGGTTCGCCAGGCTCTGTCAACACCGTCAGATTTTGCCGCAGGTGGGTCTCGGTGGCCGGCGCGGTCAATGCGAGGTGGACAGCCGGATGCTGCAGGACAAACCGGTAACAACCCGCCGCCGTAGGCGCCGGGCCCGGCCAATTGGCATGCCCCTTGAGAAGCGATCCCCAGCGCGTACACGTAAAGGCGACAACCGGGATCCCCGCTGCCACAGCGGCGGGAAGCACCGCCTTTTCCGACTTTCTATGCGCCATATTGTACCGGTGCATCAAGACCTGGATCCGGGCGCTGTCGATCAACGCGACCGAAAGCGGCCGACTATGGGCCGTTGCGCCAACATAGCGGACTTTTCCCTGGGACTTCCATTTCCAGATTTCGTCCACCGCGCCATCCTCCCCGAGCACATCATCAATGTCATCGGCCGGCGACACATACTCCGCAAAAAACAGGTCGATCGCATCCACACCCAAAATCCTTCGCACGTTGTCCAAATAGGCCCGCATTTCACCCGGGTCGCGGGACTCCGTACCCGTCGCGATAAACACCTTGTCCCTGCGCTGCTCGAGCAGGCGCTTCAGACCGTCAACCATTCCGCTAAAGTTCTGGCCGTAAAAGAAAAAGAAATTCACTCCGGCCCGGTGGGCGATCGGGGCGAACCCGCTCTGCATGTCGGGGGAACCGGCGAGGCCCAGCGACTGTACCGCTCCCCCCGCCAATGTTCTCATGTCGTTGGAATCGTCCACAAGACACCCGGGGCAAAAGCGACAATGAAGCAATCTTTCCCAATTTCCACTTCCCGACTCACCTCTCCACCGCCACCCGACGGCCGGTTTCGCTGGACTCGTAGGCCGCCTCGATGATCCTGCCCACCTTGAGCGCGTCCTCGCCGGTGGCCGGCGGCTCTCCGTCTCCGCTCACGGCCCGGAAAAAACGTTCCAGGAACGCAATTCCGAACGCGCCGCCGTAACAGTCCAGCTCGGGCAACGTATATCGAAACGAGCGCACCGGGGAGGCCTGCCAGTCCGCAGTCGCGCTTTCGGCGTGCAATACAGGCGGCCTATCGACAGGATTCCAGAACACCCTTCCTTCGGTGCCGCGAAACCCCACGTAGTTGTCGTACGTCGCACCCGCATAACCCGGGATGCTCATCGTAAGCTGATACCCGGCATGCAGGCTCCCGATGGCGCCCCCTCTGAACCGGAATGCGAGCGACGCCACGTCTTCCACGTCAATGTCCTCGCCGCTCAGGGTATCGGCAATCGCACAGACCTCGACCACGTCATCGTCCAACACATAACGCAACAGATCGATATAGTGACATCCCAGCCACGAGAGGATCCCGCCACCCGCCCTACGCCTGTCGAACAACCAGTGTCGCGGATTCCGAAACTTGACCTGCGACGTGATCATCCTTGCCTCGCAGCCGGTTGCCCGGCCGATGATCCCTTCCTGCACCAATCGGCGCGCCTCCTGTGCGGCAGGGTGATACCGATTCTGGTACATCACGCCCAGCTTAACGCCAAAACGGGACGCCGCGTCGACAACACGCGAGAGTTCCGCCGCGGAACCGGAAATCGGCTTCTCGCTTATCACGTGCACCCCCTGCTCAATCAGCCGGAGGCAAAGCGCGCCATTAACGTGATTCTGAAAATCCGCGATCGCGACCTCAAAGGACTCCTTCTCGAGCATTTCATCCAGGTCGTGATACGATCCATGGACCTTTTCGCCCATCGAGTCGTGCACTTCCGTGACAACCCCCGGATCGTCGTCGTACAGCACAATACCTCGCACCATTTCCGACAACTGGAGCGTCTTCAGATGCGCCAGGGAATGCGGGTGGGTTAATCCGAATTGAGCCACTCGTATCCTGTCCATGTCTCCGAATTCTCTCCCTGAGCGTGGAAACACCCTCGCACCGGTCTCCACCCAACTCTACGCCTGCCAAATCGCCTGCGACGCCCCGTGCAAGGGGCGTTGTGCAAGCTGCGAATGGTATGTCAAAGCACTCACGCGCGAGGCAACTTCACGCGATCCAGTATGCGCTGGAAATTCCCGCCCAGAACCTTCTTTCTTACCTCTACGGGCAACGCCGCCCACACCACCCATCCGAGCTGCTGGCGCGGATCTCTCATAGGGGCATCCGTGCCGAACAGCACGTGGTCCTCGTCCGTTGCCGACACCAGAAACTCCACCACACGGTTGGTCACGGGCGTCAGCGTGATCTCCGCATACACGTTCGGGTGCGCCCGAATGCAGGCGGCCACCTCCTCCGCAAACGCATAACTTCCGCCCGCGTGCGCGATCAACCAACTCACCTCCGGGAACCGCTCCGCAAGCCTTCCGATACCGGCCACGCCGCCCGTATGCCCTGCCACGTGCATCAACGCGTACAGGCTGTGCTCGTTGCCAAACTCCCACCAGGGTGTGAATCCGTCGTCTTCGTAATTCAGGTTCATCCGCACATAGGGTTTCATTCCCACGAATCCCTGATCGATGTACCGAAGGCGTATCTCGGCCTCCATCTCGGCAGCGGTCATATGGGTTGGATCGATAACCGCCACGCCGATGACCTGGTCGCCGAATTGCCGCATGGCGCGCCAGACAATTTCGTTGCCGTCGTGGGCATCCACGCAGACCGGCGCATTCCAACCCATCATGGCGGTTCGGTCGATGCCGCAACGCTCGTTCAGGGCCAGCATATGTTCGGCGTCGCCGTCGTACATGAGATAATTCACACCTGCTGTCTGCCCGCCTTCGTGCAGCACGTGGGAGTGGGCGTCGAGGACAGGCACGGACAGAGGTTGACCCGCCCTGGCCTCGGCCACGATTCCATCGGCTCCCTCCGAGGGCGAGGCCGATTCGACGGGCCCCTGTCCCTTCAACAACCTCATCAAATTCTCGCCCGCGATCCTCTGCTTGGACGTCTCAGAGATTTGGGCATAATCCACGTAAAAGCGCGCCGCGCCGGGCGACTTTTCCGTGCCTCCGGTACCAAACAACAGGCGTTCGTCTCCAAAATCCGCCACATATTTCTCAATACCCCGGTTGATCTGGTAGGACGAAAATTCCAGGTGCAGATTCTCGTGCCGCTGCATCAATGCGTAAACGTGTCGCTGCTGGCTCCAGACGTGGTCCGTCAACAGTACCGGCAGCCGTGGATACCGGCGCAGCAGTTCATGAAAGAACGGAAAAATATCCGGCGTTCCCCACCCCACCTCCAGCAACGTCAGGATTCCGTGGTGTTGCAGCACCTCGAACGTGGAACCCGCCACTTCAGGATGCAATGAAAATCCACCCGGAACCAGACGGACGGCCCGAACGTCCTCGTCCTCCATTGCCCGGATCAGCGAGTCGCCGTCGGCGAAGAAGCCGGGGTCGCCCACGGGGACGATACACCACGCGGGAAAGAGCCTGCCAGGCGCTTTCGCCCGTTCCGACCGTAACCGATCATTACCGTAAATAGGATCGTAACTCACGGCCACGCCGTGCGTTATCAATGCGCCGGAGATCTCGGCCAGGTCCATATCTTCGAGAAGGTGCTCGGTAGACCAGCGCACCCGGGGATGTTTCATCGGCCGCTGCCCAACGGTTGCGTGACAATCAAAATAAAGCAGATTCGACATGCCTCGGACCCTCCTGGCGGATGCCTTTTCGTGTCGCGTTAAACCCTCAGAAGCGCTGCGACGTCCGATCCGGTCGCGTCAGGACCCGGACAGGACCAGCCACGTCACCCGGATCAATCGGAACGCCATCGTTAATCGTCTCGCCTCCAACCACTCGCTAAGGCCGTTTACCTTCCTCCATCGCCGATTCGGAAAAAAACGCCCCTCGACGTCGCCCGTCTGGGCCGGTGTGAGAGGCGGTGAACGGTTCGACGCGGTCGGTTCTCACAGACAGTGCGAACCGAACTCTCTGTACTGCCTCACCGGCTGTTCGTGGTACTCCCGAACGAGGTGCTCCAGCCGGTCCACCGCCAGGTTGAACACCCGCTCCCCCTTTGCTGCGCTGGCCACGGTCGAACTGCCCATCGTTCCGGTGATATCGCGCGTATCCCGACGCCGCTCCGAAAACCCACCGAAATGGCGGAATTCCTCGCTGAATGGATTCGGGAAGACGTCGTCGTTCATAAGGGGCTTCGCGATGAGATGCTCCCGTAGATGCAGCATGACCGATGTTTCCCACTCTCCGCCATGCCCGACACTGCCGTTATCCGCGTCGCTCCATTCGAGCATTTCCGCCGCGACGGACTGCCACCAGCTATAGGCCACCACGAACACATTCTCCTCGGCAATGGTGTCCCGCACGACGTGATTGGGCGCCTGATTGCCCCCGTGCCCGTTCACCATCACGATACGCTTGAAGCCGTTGTCATAGATGCTCCGGCAGACGTCGCCGACCAGGTTCAGGTATGTCTCGATCCGCAGGCTGATGGTGCCCGCGAACCCCTTGTTGTAGTGTGTAAACCCGGACCAGATGGGCGGCGCGACGATCACGGGAAAGTCCTCCACCCGCTGCGCCACCGAAGCCGCCATGTAGAACGGCCCCACGATATCGACATCCATCGGGCAGTGGGGTCCGTGCTGCTCCACCGATCCGGTCGGCAGAATTACAATCGGATCATGCCTCAAGGCCTCTTCGAACTCGTGGCGCCACATCTCCTGCCAGAGGACCTTCTTGTTCGTGCCGTTGTACGACACCTTATACATGGATGCCTCCCCGCCTGCAGGCCATTCGTCAATCGAACGGCCAGAGCTTGAGCACCGTCTTGCCCAGGATCCATTCCCGGTCCGATTCGTTCAGAAACGCCAGCTCCCTCCTCACCAGATCCAGCGCTCCGGTATAGCCGCACTCTTTTTCGACGAGCGGCCAGTCGGTACCCCACATAAGCCGCTCCGGTCCGAACGCGTCGTACACCTGTTTCACAACTAAGTGGGTATCCCGGTACGGATAAGCCTCGTGAGACACCGCCCAGGTGCCCGAAATCTTAACGTAGACCTGCGGATACCGGGCGAGTTGCAGCAGTTTTTCGGCGCCATCGGGCACGTTTACCCGCGGTCTGGCCATATGGTCCACGCAAACCTGAACATCCTCGTACTTCCGAATCCAGCGCTCCAGGTCCGGAAGGCGCTCCTGCTCCGTAAGAATGCACATGGGCACGTTCAAATCTCGCGTTCTCCGCCAGAGCCGGTCCAGGTCGGGGGACGTGAACCAGTTCCCCTCCGGCCCCGCTGACGGGCTCAGCCGTACGCCACGGAAACCATATTCCTCCACGCATCGTTCCAGATCGTCGGCCGCGGCCGGACTCTCAGGGTCCACGCGACAGACCCCTTCAAAGCGGTCCGGGTATTTTTTCAGGCAGTCGCCCGCGTACCGGTTGTCCCACTTGTAGTGAATCACCTGCACCAGCACGGTCTTTTCCGTACCGTGACGCGTCATCTGCTCCAGCAACAGCTCACAGGTCGCATCTTCCGTGGGCGGATTCGGATTGTCCGACGCCCAGGGATAGGCAGGGTCGTTCACCCACACGTGAACGTGAGGATCGATGATTCGCATCAGTCGGTAGGCTCCGAGGCCTTTCTGGTTGTCCTGCGCGAAGGGTAGTCTGTCACTTCCGTATCGTGACGGGCGGTTAGGGGTTAATGCCGCCGGACGGAAGGATCCATCTCTTGGTGGGGAGGCTCCTGAGAAGGAATTATGGGCCTGTTTGCGAAAAAAGTGATCTGCTATTCAATCATTGTCCGGCAGTGTTTCAGACCTGCGCCAACTCCGCCGCCAGTGTACAGATCGCACGCGTGGCTTCATCAACGTCGGCCTGGCTGATGCCCAGATAGGGGATGGCGCGAATCGCAGTGGGGCCCGGCGTGCTCACCCGGACACCCCATTCGGCAAGCAACCGGCTTGAAAATACTTTCGAACTCACGCCGGTACCACCTACGTCGAATTTCACCATATTGGTTTCGACCTCGTCCGGATTCACCTGAATGCCCGGGGCGTCCGAGATGCCGACCGCCAGCCGCCTGGCGTTGGCATGGTCCTCGGCAAGCCGATCTATATTGTGTCTCAATGCATAAGTTCCGGCGGCCGCGACAAAACCCGCCTGCCGCATGGCGCCGCCCACGCGCTGCTTCCACTGCCACGCGGCTTCAATGAAACCGGACTCGCCCGCCAATACGCCGCCAATGGGCGCACCCAGACCCTTGCTCAGATCGATCCAGAGTGAATCAAAGGTTTCCGCGTAGTCCTTTGCCGAAATCCCTGACGCGACAACCGCATTGAACAGACGGGCACCGTCCATGTGCGTCTGCACACCGCGTTCGTGTGCCGCCTCGCAGACCCCCCGCATCTGTTCCAACGGCCAAACGCGCCCACCCGGGCGGTTTGTGGTCTGTTCCACGGCCATCAGTCGAAAGCCCGACCAGTAGCGGGTCGCGGGCTGAATGGCATCCGCCACCTGCTCAGCCGTAAAGTGTCCGTTGACCCCGTCAATCGGGTAGAGGGTCGCGCTCGCCAGGACGGCCGCTCCGCCCGCTTCGGAATGTAATGGATGGGCATTCCGTTCCAGGAGAACCATATCTCCGGGGCGGCAATGCACCGCAAAGGCGATCTGATTGCACATCGTGCCTGATGGCAGCAGTAATGCGGCTTCTTTGCCCAGCATGTCAGCCACCATCTCCTGCAGCTCATTCACAGACGGGTCTTCGCCACGCTGCTCGTCGCCGACTTCCGCCGCACACATAAACTCCCGCATCTCAGGGGTGGGTTTCGTTGCCGTATCGCTGTACAGATCAATTTTCAACAGAGAACTATCGGCAGGCTCTGGAAACACTTTTGTCTCCTTATCCTATTCCATTTGTGACAAGCTGTACGTGTGGGACCCCACTATCTGGCGCCGGGGATTGAACCATAAACACGCGCGGGTCGTTCTCCGGAGAACAACGACGTAAATCGAGATCCGTCGATACCTGTCATTTACAACCCCGAAAAAACAGAGGAACGGCCGGCCATGGGACGTTCAACCACGATTGGGGCCACTATCTTTGCGAAAGAGACCCAGGAACCTGTCTTCGTACAAACCGTATAAATTCCACCGGTCGAGTTCCCTTTTCAAGAGGGATGCCTTCTCTTTGGTTGTTTCGTGTTCCACCTCTCCAAACAGCCGCTCGATCCGTTCCATAACCACCTGAGGCACCTGCTCCTCGTCCACTTCCTCCAGTTCAATTTCGTCGTCGCTTTCGTGTTCCATTGTGGAAAAGGTGGTGCGAATCTTTTCTTCTATCTGGGACATGGTGTTGTCCATCCGTTCAACGGCCCGGTCGATCTCGGACATATTCACATCCAGATCCAGCATTCTCCCCCAGACTCGGACAATTTCCCGCGATGCCTTGGGGTTCGGCATCATCTGCGCGTACATGGGCATCGTCGCCAGCAGGCAAGCCGCCCTGATATTTCGAAGCCCCGCCGATCCAAGAAGCAACCCATTCAGACCGGCAATGTGTCCTTCCTGCAAGATCTCCACGCCGTACTGCGCAAGCGCGTCGCGCAGGCCTTCCTCGTTGGCCGCCCCGAGCACCTGTACAGGTTCGTCGTGGCTAATCGGCATCGCATACGCGGCGCCCGTATAGATGGTCTCTACCTTGAACCGCTGCGCAAGATCCAGCATATGTCCCATCAGAACCGTGCCACCCATCCCTGGAATCTGGGCTTCGCTTTCGGAAATGATCAACGGAGGCTCTTCCACATAGTAAAATACATGGCTGGGCAGGTCCGAGAACGAGCGGGCCAGTCCTTTTTCCACAACGACTGCCTCCGGCGCGAAGTATTCACTCATGTCGATTTCCGCAAATGGCAGCGCATCCAGTTTTCGACGAATGTAATCCAGCGCCCCGACACCCACACTGCCCATGCCCGGCCACGCGGCCAACATTGTCGACGGACGCAGCCGATCTGATATGTCTCTGGTAATCTTTGCATTCATCTCAATTCATCCTTCCGCCTGGGGCCGTGATGCCGATTGAGCAGGCCGGAAACCGATGCAATATGGTTTTACGAATTCCACTCGTGGATAATATAAGACAAACCCCCGGGATGTCCAAAGCATCCGTAAATGAACCTCCGGATCCGTTCAGTCGATATTGACGGCGTGTATCCGGAAACCAGGAGTCTTCGCCGCAGAAAACCTACCATACTATATATAGTTAATAATATACTTTAAAACGCAATATATAGTGTGGTTCAGTACTCTAATCGGTTCTGAAGCGC
This sequence comes from Candidatus Latescibacterota bacterium, assembly GCA_965237675.1. Classification (GTDB taxonomy): domain Bacteria; phylum Latescibacterota; class UBA2968; order UBA2968; genus JAAXHE01. The sequence goes on along the minus strand of OZ250150.1, from coordinate 3,733,854 downwards.
AGGCTCCTATGCCAACGCCGCATTCAGACTACACGAATTCCTCAAGTGGGTGGGTGCGGTCGGCCATAGGAAATGCCACGCGCCCGCCTGAGATCTGCGACGCATAGGCCCCCAGAACCATCTCCAGCGCCTTAACGGCATCCACTCCGCTCGACAGGGGTTGCCGGTCTTGCTCGATAGCTTCAATCAAGTCCAGAATCGCCAGTCGGTTGCCGTCGGCCAGCGGTGCGGCATCCAGGTTCAGCACCTCCCACGTCTGAGACGGGTCCTCCGGCGCCAATACGCTGTACGGATACGACACAACCACGGTGGGCGCTCCACCTCGCAGTAGAAGCCGTCCGTCGCGTCCCACCAGTTCCACGCCGAAACCCTGTCCGTTGCCCGGCTGATTGGCCCTCGACACAAAAAAACCGGCCGTGCCGCTTTGAAACGCAAAAAAACTCTGTATGGAGTCCCCGGCAATCAGGCCAATGGACTCCGTGGCCTCGTAGGCATCCCCTGGTCGCAATTCTCGCTCTCCCACCACGACTTGTGCGCTCATCCAGGCTACGTCGCCCCCCAAGAATCGCATGAGATTGAAGAGGTGTGTACCCAACACGATCATGTCCTCACCGCCGCCACGATGATCCTGCTTGCCGGTGGCGTAAATCGCCAGCAACGGGCCGATGCTTCCGCTGTCCAGCATACGCTTCACGGCCTGGACCTGTGGCAAATAGACTCCCTGGTGCGCCACCGCGATCTTGACACCCGCCCGTTCTGCCGCCAACAGCATCCGGTCAGCCGATTCCAGGCTGTGCGCCATCGGCTTCTCACAATACACGTGGCAGCCCGCTTCCACACACGCAAGCACCATCTCCTCGTGGCAATCCAACCAGCGGGGACCCACGGTTACGATATCAAGCGCTTCCTTTTTGAGCATTTCCCCGAAATCCCCAAAGGTCCGTTCCGCGCCCACAGCCTCCGCGACTTCCCCGCGCCCCGCCGCATCCGGATCCGCCACGGCGACCAGATCCACGTTGCCCGCCGCCGCCAGGCCCAGATGAAGGCCGTGGCCATAGCCGCCGCGGCCCGTCCGGCCAATCGCGCCGCCTCTATACCGTTTATCAGACATACGTAATTCCCCTTTTGCTGCTTGAAATTTCCAGTAGGCTTGTTTCGACAGGCTCAGCGCATGCGACGCATGCAACGAACGCAACGAACATCGTTAGCCGGGACCCTAAGCCGCTCCACGAGCTTGTCGAAGGGTCGGCGAAGGGCACCGAACGGTGCACCATGACCTGTCGAAGGGTAGCAAAACGCGGGCGCTTCGACAAGCTCAATGACCACGTTTCGACTAGCTTGTTTCGACAGGCTTAACGAAGGCAATGCATGCAACGAACGCAACGAGACGGGATGAACCGGCGCCTGCCTGTGCGTGCAGCCTCACGCACGCAGACAGGGAAGAATTGTGACAAATTTCCGGTACCGCCTCTATGGCACCAGCACCACACCGAGCGCTTCATTGGGTCGTTGTATCAAGTCTTCACAGGCTTCCGGGGCGTCGGCAATCCCAACCCGGTGGGTGATCAACGGTTCGACCAGCATCCCCCCGGAGGCCATAAACCCGAGACATTCCTCCAGGTTCCTTCTTGTGGTCCATTGCAAAAACACCGGCGGATAGTCCCGTCCGTGTTCCCAGGCTTCATCGTGATATCCGGGGCCCGTCCGGGCCGCGCTCCGTACATCCAGGTTGCCCAATCCGGCGGCAAACACGTGTTCGATTCTCGCCCCGCCGACGATCGTGATCCGGCCCATCTGGTGTGTATCGGGCGCCCGTTTCATCATTGCCACGAGCATTTTGAAAGCCCCGGTGCCATCGCCTCCGAAGGCGAGAATGCCGGCATCCGTACCATATCCATGCGTAAATTCCGTGGACACCGCGACGGGATCCTCCTCGCTTACGTTCACGATCCTGTCCACCCCTGTCTTCTTCGCCACCGCCAGGCGCATCGGCAGCCGGTCCAGAGCAACCGTGTGGCAGCCGGCAAGCCGGGCCCATTGGCAGGAGAACTGCCCCACCGGTCCCAGTCCGACCACTGCGACATATTCACCCAAAGTCAACTCAGCCCGGCGGACGGCATTCAACGCCGTGGCGACCAGATGAATGGACGACGCATCCTCAAAATGCACGGAATCGGGCATTGGAACCGCCATGTTTCTGGGTACGCAGACGTGGGTTGCATGTTGCGCATAGCCACCGCCCATACATGCCACCCGCGTACCGACAGGAATACTCTCACACCCCTCACCCTGTCCGATGACCACGCCTGCGTTGGAATAACCAAACGGGCGCGGCGGGCCGTTTCGCGGGTTCTCCCTGAGTCTCTTCACTCCACCCAGTTCCGTACCGGGACTCACAAAACTGGCCCTGACCTCAACCTGAACCTGACCGGGCCCGGGCTGTGGAACCGGCTCGTCAATCACCACAATCCGTCCACCGCCGTCTATCGCCGCCACCCTGCGAATGCCGTGTGGCATTTCAATTCTCCTTTTCTTTGCCGATTGGCTGTTGTGGAAAATGCGCGTTATCCCCGAGTCATTCGCGATACGGCCACGCACCTCAATAATCCAAGAATCCATACACTGCCGTAGTGTCCTCTGTTCACCGCGCCTGCCTGGCCTAATAGGTATGGACCCGGTGGCCCTGCGGCACAAACCAGACGGCATCCAACACCAGCCCAAGCGCGATCGAAAACACGTACCCGATGAGAAGCCCGACAAAAAAAGGACGCGAGCGCCTGTAGAAAGCAGCTCCGAAAAATCTCAACAGAATCGCCTTCATGCTCCAGGCCAGAAATATCGTAAACCCGGTCAAATGTGAAAGGGCGGAACCGGAGAGCGCGAAACCTATGGGATGAAAGGGCCACCACGCAAACCGGTAGCGCATAAAGGTGATTCCCCCCATGGCCAACACGCCGACAATGAAGAACAGATATTCGCTAGACTGCATCGGTTTGGGCGAGATGATGTCGCTTACCGCCCCCTGAAAACCCCTGTGCCCGGCCCGCGTCACGAGCCAGTTCGGCTCGAAATTGTATCCACCCACCCTGTACCCCAGCCAGACAACGAATAAGGTGGACGCCACGAGTCCCACGAGAAACGCGGCACACACGGACCAGAACAACCGTCTTCTGTTGCCCGCCACGAATTCTCCGAGCCTGTTGGCATGCATGCCGAATGTGAATATCGTCCCTTTAAAGTGACTCAATGCCACGGCCGTGGGATAGAACAGGGCGTGGGTTGCCGCCGGTATCCCCCTGGGACCCCCAAAAGCAGCCTGTACTAGGCTTCGAGCTGATGTCGGTGAACTCAGAAAAACCAGACCCGAGTCCGCCAGAATCTTCCCCATCGCCAGGTAAACCAGAAACATGGTCGGCACCGTAAGTATAATCACACCCACGTCCATCCCGGCATTCCAGAGCCAGGCGACAGCATAACCACACGCGACACCCAGGCCGAGGAACGCCGCACGGTAGGAAATGAGCTCGCGGCTATCGTCGATATGCGTGCTGCACGGTCGTAACGCTTTCAGGAACGCATCCCGAAGATGACGTCTCGAAATCAAGACCCAGAAAACAGCCAGACAGACGAATGCGCCTGCCGTCTGCCACGTATAGGGTCCGGCAGACCGGTATGAGTGCCACGATGGCATTCCCAGCCGGGTCAGGATTCCCGACTCGATCACGAAGAAAAGATCAAAGAACCAGAGACTGAACAGGACTTCCAGACTGGCAAAATAGGCAAAACACACCGCGAATGTATTGAACGAAATCCACAGTGCGGGAAAGTCCCGTGCCAGCGGCAGGTACCAACCCGGCGTCATGCGAAAACTCGGAAAGGCCGGGAAAAACCAGCCGATCATGTTCCAACAATAAATGAAGGCGCTGACCGAAAACCCGGCCCAGAACATCCGACCATGCATCAGATCCGGTAGCAACCGTTTCCCCGAACCGGCGGATGACGCCATTTCCACGATCGGTTCCATGGCCGGAAAAACCAGCTTTTCATATTCCGACCACTGGCGGTGGATGATAATGGACGCACAGAAACAGGCAAATGCCACTGCCGCAATAAATGTAAACCACCAGAACAGTGGCCCCACCCAGGTTTCCCAGGGCACGGCCGAGTCGGGTGGCAATCCGTTATAAAACCAGCTCATCTCCCCCATTCTGTTCTGAGGAAAGATAAACTCCGGCAGATACGGATGCAGAAACTCTGACCAGCGATTCTCAGGCGTGGCGAAGTAATATGGGGACACGATCACACCCACAAGGTATCCGCTCACGCCATACGTAGGTCCGAGCGAACTCACGAACCCCATTGCAAAAACGGTCAACCACTCCGATCGGGAAAACACAAAAGGCCTTCCAAATCGAATGGCCAGCACAGAACAGGCGACCATTGACAGCATGGTCAATATCAGATTGCCCATGGGCATATGGCTGTACGCCATCAGCGAGCCATGAACCAGATAGAGCACGGTGTTGGCCAGGAGACTGACGGCCACGGCCAGGCAAAGGCCGAAGATGACCGACCGCAGCGTTACGCCCCGGTCCTCGGTCGCCATGGACGTTTCGAGATTTCGTTGTGCGGCCTGCCGAACGGCCGCGCCGCGTTCAGCCATTGGACAGCCCCGTATCAACGCCAGAGGAAATGCGGCGCATCCGCGCAGCCTGGCAATGCAATACAGTCTCTAATACCATTTGTGGAGTGTGTGTCCCTGCTTTTCGAAGAATGCGGCGTCCACGATCAACCCCAGCGTCGTAACCAGAATATATGCCGTAAGCGCTCCTATGAAGAACGGACGCGATTTCCGATAGAACGCAGCACCCACCAACTTCAGCAGGATGAACTTCACCAGCCAGGCCAGGAACAGCGTAAAACTCGTCAGCCGTGTCAGCCAGGCGCCGGAGATTGCGAATCCCACCGGATGAAAAGGCCACCAGCTGAGACGGTACCGCAACAGATTCAACGCCATCATGACAATAAAGCCGGCCAAAAAGAACCAGTAATCCTCCACCTCCGTCGGTTCCGGTGACAGAATATCGTTCACCCCTCGCTGGTACCCGCCGATACCGGCGCGGATAATCAGCCAGTTGGGCTGGAAGTTGTACCCGCCGATGGTGTATCCCAACCAGATCGTAAAAAGGGTCGAGCCCACGACGCCCACGATAAACGCGGCGAAAACGCCGCCGAAGAACCATCGATGGCCCGCGACAAGAAAATCTCCGAGCCGGTTCAGGTGCATTCCCAACGAAAACGTGTATGCGCGAAAGTGGTTGAGCGATACCGACGCCGGGTACATGATCGCGTGGGTGGGCGCCGGGACAGCGCTGGCGCCGCCCAGGACCGCCGCAGCCAGTTCCCAGGCCCGGGTTGCCGATCCTATATAAATATGACCCGTCTCAGCCAGTATCTTCGCCACCCCGAAATAGATCAGAAACATCGTGGGAATCAACAGGCAAATCACCCTGAAGTCCATTCCCGCCTGCCACAACCAGGCAATGACATAGACCGTTGAAATGCCCAGCCAGATAAATGCCGCACGATAGGATATCAGTTCCCGCCGGTCGTCCATCGGGACACGTTCCGGCCGGAGCGCCTTATGGAATGCCTGGCGAAGATGTGTCCGGGAAACCAGCAGCCACCAGAAGGCAATTCCGACAAAGGCCCCCGCCGTCTGCCAGGCGTACCGGCCGGTCATATAGTGGGGCGAAATCGCCTCCACCCCCAGCCGGTTCAAGAATCCACCCTCAAAAATAAACACCATGTCGAAGAACCAGAGACTGAACAACACCTCGAGGCTTGCAAAATAGGAAAAGCAGATGACAACCGTACTCACAAAAATCCACTGGGGCGGAAACGCCTGTCCCAGCGGAATCCAGGTTCCCCTCGCTGTGGGAAAAACGGGAAACCCCGGCTTGAACCATCCGATGATGTTCCAACTGAAAATAAAGAATACGATCACGAATCCAGTCCAGAAGGCCTTCCCGGCCATGAACTCGGGGAGCCACCGTCTGCCCGACCCGGCGTTGCCAGCCATCTCCACGATCGGTTCCATTGCGGGAAACACAATCTTCTCGTTCTCCGACCACTGCCTGTGGATAATCACGGACGCGCACAGGCATGCCAACGCCACCGCACAGACAAACGTAAACCACCAGAACAGGGGCATCGTCCACGCCTCCCACGGAATCGCGGCCCCCTGGGGCAGCCCGTCGTAAAACCAGGTCATCGCCCCATCCTTGTTGGTCGGAATCATCCACTCCGGGAGATACGGATGCAGAAACTCGGCCCACCGGTTCTCGGGAGTGGCGAAATAATAGGGTGTCACAATGACACCCACGAGGTAGCCGCTCACGCCGTAGGTCGGCCCGAGGGACGCTATGAAACCCATTGCAAAAACCGTAATCCATTCGCTGGACGAGAACACGAACGTACGGCCGAAACATTTCGCCAGCACCGCACAGACCAGGATGGACAACAGCCAGACAATCAGATTCCCCATCGGCATGTGACTGTAGGCCATAAACGAGGAATGGAGAATATACCGTACCACGTTGCCCAGAACACTAATGGCAAGGGACAGACACAACCCGAAAATCAGCGCCCGTACCGTCGTTCCGCGATCCTCCACGGCCTGATGTGCGGGGTTTCTCCCCGGACGTGCCAAACCCCTCGTGGAGATCAAACGTGGCTCACGCATCCGCACTCCTCGATCAATCATCAGGGCCGGGAATTGAGTTCCCGACTTCTGAAGCACAGCAAATCGTACCTACATCGCCACAATCTTTCTCATTCGCCGTGCCGTCTCAATCTGCGCGTCGTTACTCCCCGAAACCTCGTGGACCACCGGAGAACGATATCCGATGGCGCGCAGTTCGGCCATCACCGCGGGCCAGTCGGTATCGCCGTCCATGAGATCCACAAATCGGTGTTCGCTGCGCCTGAAATCCTTGAAATGCACCCTTACAATACGTCTTCCGAGGCCCCGAATCCAGTGTTCGGGGAAACCGTATGCCATCATGTTCGCGGTGTCGAGATAGGTCCCTACCCGCGGGCTCCCCACGCCATCCACAAACGCGGCCATCTCGTGAGGACTCAACAGGAACTTGTTCCATACGTTCTCGATACCCACGGAGACTCCCTTCTCCTCTGCCAACCGAGCCACATCCGTGATCGCGCCCGACATCCCGTCCCAGGCCTGTTCATACGTGCCCTCGGACGTGAGTTGGCCGGGATGCAGCAGCACCGCGTCGATACCCAGAGCGTGCGCGATTTCAATCGATCGCACCAGGCACCTGACGCCCTGCTCACGGTCGCTGGTATTCAAACTCAAGAAATTCCCGCGATCCGCGTATTGCGCTATCGAACTGCCAATTTCGAGTCCGGCGTCATCACATTTTCGTCGTACCGCCCGGATCTCATCGTCGCTCATATTCACGTCGGGATCTCCGCCTTCGCTAAACACCAGTTCCAGGGCCTCATAGCCGGCGACCCCGCACAACTCCAGCGTCTCGTCCAGCGAAAGCCGACCCAGAATGATCTGTGTCACACCAATTTTCACCATCGACTCCTTTCGTTAAACCCTCCAACGAACCTGCTGCTGAAGATGCGATCCCGGGAACAGCGGCACGCCCTTTGACCCGCTCTCTATCGTTCCTGTCGGCGGGGGAGGCTCGTTCCGGACAGCCGGACACTCCGTTTCTACCTATCCGCCGCGGGCTTTCCACGTAATCAGAGCATTCGCGATGGTCTCGGCCATTTCCCTCACGTCGGCACAGTGGGACTCGATACTGTCGGGAACCGCCTGCAGAAACGTTCGAATCGTACCTGCATGTTCGCTCACATACCGGTCTCCGTAGACATCGAGCTCCGGCTCTCGCGGGTCGATCAATACCCGCCGGTTCTGGAGCGGCTCCACGTGGTAATTCTCCCTGATCGCCGCCTCAAGTATGGCGCCCTTTGGCCTCAAATGGTTCGGCATGGAATCCTTGTCGTGCATACCGATACTCCGGGTAAATCCCTCCCGGGTAAAATGTGCATGCACTTCAATCGACGCATCCGGTCTGGTATCCAGCAGATAGTTCCAGAGCGCCCCGGTTTCCTTCGGAGCACCCTTGCCTTCCACCAGATTGTTGATTCCGAACTTGGGTACCTCTCCGACGGCGTTGGTAACGCTATGGCCCACATAGACGCCGTCCGGATTCAGCATCGGCATGAGGCAGAACTGCACCTGCTCCAAGAGTCTTTGCGCCCGCGCTGTCGGGATGGTCAGCCAGTGTGCCACATGCATAATGCCCCACGACACCGGCTCGCAAGACTGCATGGTCGCATCGATCAGCAGTTTGAGTTCGCGCGGCTGCGACTCCAGCACCGGAAGCGGTCGTCCCTGGGCGGATGTGCCTATCTCTCGACAGGTCCAGATGTCGGAGTATTCGGCCAACCGTCTTGCCTTCTCAAGTACCGTATCGGGTGTCTCATAGGGCGCGGAGGCGATCCGGACGGTTTCTCCCGGATGGATATCCACATCCACGTCCATAAATTCGTGCTCGTGATAGTCCGTATCTTCACGCGGCAACCATGCCCAACCCGTATTCTCCCGCCATACCCACCAGGGGGGATACATATAGTTCGACCCCTTTTTGCTCAACAGAAATCGGAGCTTCACCCGCTGCCTGGCGTCGGCCGTATCGCGTATTCGTACGTGCGCCATATATTCCTTCGGGACCCCGGCTCCATCGAATAATTCATCGAGCAGATCCTGAAACCACCGGGGGATCGCCTCGGGGCGGTAGCCTATCTCATAAAATCCCTCAGGCGCTATACGCATCTCTCCAGCACTGGCGCACGGAAACTCGTCGTCGATCAGAATCCCGCCATTCGAATCCGCCAATCTCATCGATCACTCCTCTTCCGGGGCGCTTCCCGCATTGACGCCCAGCTCTCGGCGATATGCTTCCAGCGTCATCAGATCATCCGGCAGCACGTTGCCCAGATTTACTTCCGGGCCGTACCGGTCTATAAGGCTCCGCCGCATCCTGTGGATGTCGTGCGGGTTCACGCCTTCAATCCACGGTCCCGGCAATTCGAACATAACGTTTTCCAGGCCGGCGGCCTTCACGGCCTGCTCGACCTGCCGGACAACGCCGGCCTCATCGCTGACCAGTTCGGCGGCTTCCAACAGCACGATACGGGCTCCCGCGCCCAGACACGCCTTCACATCATCCGCCATGGGAATACCCACGTTCAGTCCTTCCTTCTGTCCGACCTCCCCCAACACCATAAGTCCGTGGACGTTTACCGCCTGCCGGATCATTCTCAGCTTCCATTCGTGCGTCACCACCGCGAGGTTGTCCGACACCTCGACCCAGCGATAGCCGGCGGAAACCACGGCCGGCAAGTAAAGGTCGGCCTTGCCTTGCACCTCCGCGTATTCCAAGTATTGCCCGCCCGGAAACGGTTCAATACCGCGGTCCAGATAGCGCCTGATTTTCGCTGTCAGCACATCGTTGGTCAATAGCCTCGAAATGCCGACAGCCACCTTCGCAAAGTCAAAAAAAGGGGCCGCGGTCTCTATCAAATCAGACTGCGCCCCCGACCCGAGACCCCAGTCCACCACCATGGTCAACCCCTGGTCCCGGGGCTTCGCGGATCGCTGCCGGCCATCCAACCCTTCAAAGATGTGTTCGCTGTTCAAATTACACCCCCTCGCCCCGGGACGGATCCGGCCACACCGACGCCAGGCGCCGCATTCCAGAACCAACGAGCGGATCGTCGGAACCCGGAGCAGGGCCGGCGATCAATCACAATCCTTCCGATAGACCGCGTCCGAGCCGTAGCGTCGCACGAATACGGCTTTGGAACGTCCGGTTAAATTCCCGCATCTAAAGGCGCCATCCCGCCCCGGATCGTATCCGGGAACGGCACCGGCATAGACATCCACTACGCCATTATGCATGATCCTGATTCCCGAAGCCCGCCCCGACCGGTCGTCGACACGTTCGATGACCACGTCCGGCGCGTCTGCGATAAATGGATACAATACGGAAAAAAACTCGGCGCGCCCGCCCCCGGACGCGATCCGTTTCGGCAGTCGAAAATACGGAATATAGATCCAACCCGGCCCCCCTTTGGGCGGATACCCCTGACCTGTCCAGGCCTGTTTCCGGAAACCGCCGCAGAGGCCCCGGTGAACCGGCAGAGGCGCGGATCCGATATCATCGGAGAGCCACAACAGGCGTTGGTTGCCATTGCCATTCTGGAAACACACCCTGCCCGCCGCCTGTGACTCGACCTCGCCATAGACGTGCAACAGCCAGTCCAGGTTGAATTCATCGATTTCAGCATCGAGCGCGTCGTGGATCAGAAAATATCCGCCCCGGGGATGAACAATCGTACGGCGGTGTACCAGGCCCTCGTAGCCTTCGCGATGTTTCGCACAGACCATATCAATGTCATCGTCGGTGCGCCAATACACCAGTTCGCCTGTGCATGCTTTCTGGCTCTCATTGTTCGCCAGCACGGTATTGTGTGATAGGGTCTGCTTGTGCCAGGTGGCCTGTTCAGGAAAAATGCAGTAATGTGGCGAATTCGATGCATCCGGAATCCAGTGATGTCCATTGGCGAACATGGCGAAGCTCAGCTTGTCCGGGTGCCCATGCCCACCCCCGTGCGGCCCGAAATCGAAAATAAGGTACGCGTCCTCTTTCGACCATCCATCCCGCATCACCGCCAACCCGGCATCCGGCAACAACACCGAGGTGTAGGGAGGATCCTCCTGCCGGACCGGCCTGAGTTCCACCCCGCGCATGGACGGCGCCTCCCGGAAATCCATCGCCATCCGCAACAGGTCTCCGCGCCCGATCAGGTAAAGCGGAACCCGGAGTTCCGGAAAGTCCGTCAGCAGATGGCTGTCGTTACCGTTGGAATCGTTGATGGAGGGGATTTCCCCGAACGGTGTCATTGTCTTGCACAGGGCCTCCAGCACGAACTCCAGCGATTTGCCGTTATGCGCGTTCGACCACACGGGATCTCCCATCAGATACTTGCCCAGCGCGTACCTGCACATTCCCCTGATCATATAGACCGAATGCGAAGGCGAACATTCCCACCAGTATCCGTCGTCCAGGAAGGGCTCGAAACAGGATCCATACAATTCATCGGCCAGCTTCAACCAGCGGCCCACCTCTGGAAAATCCTCCAGATAACAGGCCAGAAAGACCATCTCGGCCAACGAACACGACGCCCAGTTCTCCCGTGCCTCGAAGCGATCCCTCATTGCCAGATATTGAAACTCGCCGAGGTCCACGAGGAAGAAGAGAAAACGCAACCGGTCCGAAAGCGTAAGATGCGGCGACGAAGCGAGCAGGTCGTACGCTTCGGTCGTTTCCCTCAAATTATACGCGGGATCCTGGAAGGTTACCGCTTTCCAGTTTATTCCGATAAATCGAAACGACTGGTATCGATCGTAATGCGCCAGATTTGCCAGCAATGCATCCCGCGCTTTCAGCGCGTACCTCTGGTCGCTGGTAATCGCATACGCGTTTGCACACCCATGCAGGACCGCGCGTCTTGCATGATCCTTTTCGTTTATCACCCGCCCGGTCCGTTGCCAGTTGTAGCGATCTTTCGGGATGGGCTCCCACGTGGGGATCCCGGCATCCAACAAGGAAGGGTCCGGCGTCTCATGGCCAGGCCCCGGCCTGCCTGCCGGGATTGTAACCAGGCTCGGCGTATCTCGCTGCAGAAATGACCGGATATAGGAGGGAAGCCGATTTGCCGCGTATACCTCGACCCCGTACAGGGCGACAACCCCGCCCGGGTCAGGCTCTCTGCCGTGCAGATCTTTGCTTACCGGACGCAAGATCCGAACCCGCAGCCCCTCGGTTAGGACACCGTCGAGCAGAAGGAGTTTCACCCTGGGCCCAAGTACGACGTTGTTTCGAATCGATTCCAGCGTCTTCCACGCGCCGGACGCGCGAACATCAACATCGTAATCCGCAGGCATCGCCTTCCATCGAAGCACCACCACATCGCACGCGACGGGGTCGTCGAACCCGACCTCGAACCCGCACTCTCCCGACACCGACGGCCATTGCGCCGCGGTTTCGATGTTGCCGTCCCAGAGGCATGCGACTTGGGGCGCAGTGGCCCCTCTAAGCGCCACCCGACCCCTGTGTAACAGGTTCCTGTTCCCCATGTGCTGGCATCACTCCAATATTGGACAATCCCGACCGGCTCTTGGCGTTTGAACTACAGGTACTGCCGACGGAGCCATTTCCAAGTCACAGAAACAACTTGCATATTGTCAGGTATATTTAAATGTGACAGTCAATTTCAAATTCGTCCGTTCATTAAAGAGATTTCTATGCCGATTGCAAAAGTGGGACGTCGTGGTCAGTTGACCTTGCCCCGGGAGGTTCGCAAAGCACTCGACGTTCAGGAGGGCGATCATATTGTCTTCGTTCGACGACGCCACGGGTTCTCGGTTCAGCCTCTGAACCAAACCTTGCTGGATCTGCGGGGAAGCGTACCTGTTTCCGGCCCACAGGATTTCGACGGCATTCGTGCCCAGGTTCGGAAAACCCAGGCCCGTAAGAGAACATATGGCGGTTCCTGAACGCGTATTTGCCGATACCCATGTATTTTTGCGCTACCTGACTAATGATGTCCCGGAGCAGGCCGATGCAGTAGAGTCTCGTTTGCGCCGGGCAGGTGCCGGCGAGATTGCGCTTGTAACCGGCATTCTGGTGATCGCTGAGATCGTCTGGACTCTGGAGTCGTTCTACAAACTCCCCCGCGTCGATATCCAAGCCAAGGTCAGGGCTATTATAAATACGCCCGGTTTGGAAGTCGGCGATCGAATTTTCATTGCCCAGGCCATTTCCGACTATGTAGACAAGAACGTGGATTTCGGAGACGCATATAGCGCGGCCTGGTTGCTGTCGCAAGACATAAAGGTCGTCTATACGTTCGACCGCCGGCATTTTTCCCGTTTTGAAAGCCTTGAAGTTCGAGCGCCGATTGAATATACCTGAATTCAGCCAAAAACAGACCTCTGGAACAAAGATCCGGGGGTCTGTTTTTGTGGAAAGACATCGCATAACGCGAAACGACCGCAAGATAAACGCGCAGGCAGGGCGAAACAAACACTTTTCCGATACCCGGAGCACAGAATCTCCCCATCCCTTGACGGCAGGCGATTTGGTCATACCGCGCATTCACCTCGTCACAACCACACCTGCACCGGTTGGCGGGCACGCGACCACTTCGTGTGTTTGTCCGGACGCATGGCCGGACGGGCACCCGGTATGCAGGCGCGCGCCGCGCAAACGCCCCAGCATCGAATGATGCGTCCGTAACCCGCCGGCTCCACGCACCCGAGCCGGAACGCTAAAATTCAATTCCCTTCCGAGCGGGAATCCCCTGCGCATAGTAGTGCTTCACCTTTCGCATCTCTGTCACCAGATTGACTCGCTCCACAAGTGCGTCCCAGACCTTGTGTCCTGAAAGCGCCAGTTCGCACCGGCGGTCCGCGTCGTACAGATCCAGCAATGCCATCACGTCCTGTCGTTCCAGCAGACCGTAGGCAACCGCCGCCAGGATCTCATCCAGAATCAGCAGATCCTGTGTTCCCTCCCGTACCAGCAGCCGGGCAAGTTCCAGCCCGCGCCGGGCCTCCTCAATGTCCTGAGGCTCCGCTCCGAATCGAAACGACCCATCCTGCATCATGCGTTCACATCCCGTCGGATGCAGCTCGATTCGGTCCAGTTTCCTCAATATGTGGCGCTCGGAGTAATGCTCGGTTTCTCCGTCGTACCCCTTGTCGAACTGCACCAGGGCCACCTGTCCTCCGGCCCCCAGGACACGGATTGCCAGCCCCACACAACACGTCGTCTTTCCCTTTCCGAATCCGTAATAGACGTGGACTTGGTGATATTTCTCCTCACTTCCCGCCGGCGGGATGACGCGCGGGCCGGCAGCCGCCCGTGTACGTTCGGTCATTCAAGCATCTCCTTGCATTCTGATGACCCATACAGGTTGGTTCTTTGGTTACAAACAGGTGGCGAAGTCGAATATTTCCAATTATCTTTTACACATGGATCCCAATGCCAATCCTGCGCACTCATTTCCGTATGCACCCGCCGCCCCGACACTGAACGACGCGTTTGCCTATTGCGAAGCCCTGACAAGAAGCCACTACGAAAACTTCCCGGTGGGTTCTCGCCTGATTCCCGCCCGGATTAGGCCTCACGTGTATAGCATCTATGCCTTCGCACGTACTGCCGACGACCTGGCCGATGAACCCGGCCTGACTCCCGACGAACGTACGGAACGGCTGGACGAATGGGAGGCAAAACTGGGTACATGCCTGGAAGCGCCCGAAGGCCCCATACTAACTGCCCTGGCCGAAACGATCCGGTCCCAGCAGATCCCTCGCCAACATCTGCACGACCTGCTCCATGCATTCAAAATGGACGTGGTCACACACCGGCATCGGACGTTCAACCATCTGCTGGCTTACTGCCGATACTCCGCCGCACCGGTGGGCCGCCTCATACTGCATCTGTTCGCGTACAGGGACGAACGCCGCCGATATCTTTCCGATCTGATCTGCACGGCACTTCAACTGGCCAACTTTTGGCAGGACATCGCAATCGACTTTTCCCGGGGTCGCATCTATCTGCCCCAGGAGGACATGGCTCGTTTCGGCGTCACGGAAGATGATCTGGCCGATAGACGGCTCACCGACGGCTTCAGGGCCCTCCTGGCCTGCGAAATCGACCGCACCCGAGTACTATTCCAAAAGGGGTCCGAACTGCCGGATCTGGTCTCGGGCCGACTCAGATACGAACTCCGGTTGACCTGGCTGGGCGGGTTGCGAATCCTCGACAAGATCTGCACCGAAGGGTGCGATATTTTCCGTCGTCGCCCGAAGGTCGAAAAAATGGATATTTTCCGACTGATCTTCCACGCCCTCTGCTGGGATCCGCGTCGGAGCCACAAACCCCGGTATCTTCCAATATGAACATCAAATCCTACACCGCGGCACTCGTGCGCAAAGCGCGCAGCAATTTCTATTACGCCTTTGTGTTTCTGCCCAGGACCAAGCGGGAGGCCATCTTTGCCACGTACGCCTTCAGCCGTTACACCGATGACCTGGTTGACGACGCGGCATCGCGGGAAGCCTCGGCCCGAAATCTCTCGAACTGGCGGACTGAGACCCACGCCTGTTTTGACGGCAGGCCACAACACCCGATTACGGCCAACCTGCAGAAGGCTCTGCAGCACTTTAGAATCCCGAAAGAACACTTCCTCAGGCTGATTGACGGCGTGGAGATGGACCTCGTCAAGAATCGCTACCAGACCTTTGGCGACCTGTACGAATATTGTTACCGTGTCGCCTCCGTCGTTGGCCTCATCTGCATCGAAATCTTCGGCTATACCAAACGGGCCTCTCAGGACTACGCCGTCAACCTCGGGATTGCGCTTCAACTTACCAACATCCTTAGAGACATCAAAGCCGATGCGATGAGGGATCGCATCTATCTGCCGCTTGAGGACCTGAGACGTTTCAATTACACGGAAAAGGATCTCTTCGCAGGGGTCTCCACGACCCGGTTCCGCAACCTGATGCAATTCCAATGTCGCCGGGCATGGAGCTATTACAAAAAAGCGGCGCAATGCCTCCCGGTAGAGGATCGCCAGAGCCTTTTTCCGGCGGAAATCATGGGTTGCATCTACAGCCGTCTTCTCAGCCGTATCGAAGCAGTCAACTACAACGTCTATAGACATCCAATTCGCGTGAACAATCTCAAAAAGCTGGGTACCGCGATGGACCTCTGGCTTCGCAGCCGGGTCGGAACGCGTGGGAAGTCGCCGTGAGTCACGTGATTGTCATCGGCGGCGGCTTTGCGGGTCTCGCCGCGGGTGTTCGCCTGTCGGAACGCGGTTCGTGCGTCGTCAGCCTGTTGGAGCGCAGAAAACACCTGGGTGGCCGCGCCTATTCGTTTACCGATCGCGCATCCGGCGATACGGTAGACAATGGTCAACACCTCTTTATGAAGTGTTACCTCAAGACCCGGGAATTCCTGGAAACCATTGGTACCGGGGACTACCTGCGTTTTCAGGAACGATTCCGTCTGGATTTTTTGCATCCCACCCTGGGACACACGGCCCTCTCGTTTCCCCGGCTGCTACCGCCACCGCTCAATCTGCTGACCGGTTTTATGCGTTACACGCCGGTCGACTTAGGGGACGTCGTTCGGCTGCGTCGCGTCAGGACGGCCCTCAAGGCACCGACTCCGCCGGGACTTACCGTGAACGAGTGGCTGGACGCATGCAAACAATCTCCGTCCATCAGGCAAGCGTTCTGGGATCCGCTGTGCATCTCCGCGCTGAATCAATCACCGCATGAGGCTCCGGCCACACACCTGACGTCAGTCCTGAAACTGGCATTCTTCGGGCGTTCCGATGCAACCCTGATGGGCTATGCGGGGGTTGGACTCAGCACGATGTATACCAGCGCGGCAAGCACTTTCATCCGGCGGCATGGCGGCACATGCCACATGGGTGACGGTGTCGGCGAACTGCGCGTTACCGGAAACAACAAAATACGGATCCGGCTGAGATCGGGCGCAATTTTGACGGCGGATGCCGCCGTCTGTGCGATAACGCCACCCGCGCTGGCGCGCCTGTTGCCGGAAGGTTTCGAAAATCTCAGAGCACGTTTGAAATCCTTCTGTCCTTCCCCGATCCTCTCGGTCAACCTCTGGTTCAAGGGGCCCATTATCAACAGGCCTTTCGTCGGCCTCCTCAAGGGCCGTATGGACTGGGTATTCAACAAACACATGCTCTACGACGGTCGCGACAGAGCGTCACCAGGGCATGTAACCCTGGTGGCAAGCGCCGCAGACGGTCTGGTGGACCAGCCGGATGAAAGACTCGTGGACATTGCGCTGAAAGACCTGTATAGGTTCCTGCCCGAAACCAGAAAGATGCCTCTGGACCACCATCTGGTTGTGCGCGAACGACAAGCAACATTCGCGCTTCCGACGGGCGATTCACCGCCACCCAATCGCACGACCGCGCCGAATCTCTTCATTGCGGGAGACTGGACCGACACGGGCCTGCCTGCCACAGTCGAAAGCGCCGTGGAAAGCGGCTATCGTGCGGCTGCCCTTACGCTCGAATACCTGAACGCCTAGGGCGGCAGCCGAATGCATTTCGACAAGACGTCTCGACAGGCGCGCTTCGGCAAGCTCAGCGCAAGCAGCGGAGGCAACGAACGCAACGCAGCCAGCCGGGCGACTAGTGGTCGATTTCAGAAGTTAGTATCAAGTTAGGCGGCGATTTTGAGTTCGCGGAGCCTTTCTTCGAGGTCGTTGCGGGTGAATCGCCAGTTGAAGGGTCTGGAAGTTTGGTTGTAGCGGCGCTCAAAACCGAGGATTCGGTCTTCCATTTGCTTTCTGTCTGCGAGGTCGTTGGGCGTAAGTGCCTTTCTTTGAAGGATAGAGAAGTAGATCTCGATTTGGTTGAGCCAGCTTGCGTGGACGGGAAGATGGATGGCGATCAGGTTCGGGTAAGCCTTCCGGAGTCGCGCAGGGGAGGTCGACGGGTGATGGGAAGCCCCATTGTCGAGGATCCAGAACACGCGTTCGGCCGAAGCATACGGCTCCTGCTTCATCACGAGGTCGACCAGAGCCTGAAAGGGTTCGATCCCCGTGGTTTGATCCACACGACCAAAGATTTTTCCGCTTCTGATATCGAGTGCGGCCAGGTAGGCCACGGTCCCGTGGCGCTTGTAGTCCGACTCACAGTGAATGGGTTTGCCCGGTCCCGGCGGTGAACACGGGAACTCCCGCTCCAGGATCTGGAGCTGCGATTTCTCGTCCGCACTGAGGACGTAGTCTTTGGGCCCCAGTGGCACGCCCTCATAATCACCTTGATACAGATCCAAAACGGGGCCCGCTTTTTCCAGAAAGCGCGGATCCTTGACAGAGATCCAGGATCGGTGAAACCAGGGACGAATGGCGTCCTGTTTGAGGAGACGCCACAGCGTGCTCCTGGAGATCGACACGGTGGACTCCGAACGGATTTCCCGAAGCATCTCTGCGAGGCTGAAGCGGGAAAGCGGGATCTCCCGCACGGCTGGCAATTGGCAGGCGATGGCCTTAATTTCAGCGACGCTTTCGGGGGGGAAAAACCGGGGGTCTTCCACTACGAGGCTGATCCAACAGTGAAAAACCCTCAACCGACCAGCGCTTTCGCCATTTCATCACCGTTCTCGGGTGCACCCCAACGGCTTGAGCCAGCCTCTCGTGCGAGATGTCCGGATGCTCCGACAAGATCACGACCATCTTGGCCCGGTGAACATGGGAGCTGGGTGCCGTTCGTTGTCGTGCAATCCTACGAGCCTCTGCGATCTCCTCCGTCTCAAACTCGGGTTGATACTTCGGCTTCGGTCCAGGCATCGGTTACCTCCCAACGCGGTCGGGGAGACAACCTTATTATAAGCACACACCCGGTTCCAGACAACATTATACCTATTTCTGAAATCGACCACTAGGCGGAAGAATTTCGGCAATCTATTTCCGGGACCGAACACTATCCGACCCTGAAGTTCGCCACGCCTTGTTCGATGTAGATTCGGGTCTCGAGATCCACGGCCGTGATCCCTTCAATATACGGGTCGCCTTCGGCATTCTCCACGACCAGCGGCAGTCCGTCGATCTGGTAGAAATCCTCTCCATCGCAAGCTTGCGCGGTCAGCTCCGGATCCGTACCGGCACGTGCACTGAATCTGTCGTAGAAGTCGTCCGGCGCCATTGCGTAAAGATTGGCGCCCGAACCGACATACTCGCCCGTTTCCGGGTGCCGGCTGAACCCGAGCCGCACAAGATACTCCGCGTGGGGTTTCACGTTTCCCATGACCACGACGGTATCCGTTTCTTCAAGAACGAAACTCTGGAATTTCCCGATCTCCGTTTTGAGCATCGGCCTGGCACCGCCTTTCGTCAGCCTTTACTATTCCCCTAACTCGGTTTGCCCGCAATCCTGTCCACTGGAGAAGAGCCCGTTCAACCGCTGGCATTACACGATCCCGGCACCGAACCTACTCGGTGGATCTGAAACCGACGCCGGCTTGCTGATGACACGACCGGATTTCCGAACCGAAGACCCTGCGCCGTGTCGAGTGCCGCATTTCTTGAACCGGGAAACCGGCACAGTCTGCGCCGGCGGCCGTGCCTGACAGATCACCTGGCGTTCCCAGGGCTTGACGCTTCAATGGCTTCGATATATTTCAGCCCGGTACCGGTATTGAACAGCACCACCCTGTCCTCAGAAGAAATCCATCCGTCCGCGACGAGTTGATTCAGGCCGGCAAGCGTCGCCGCACCCTCGGGCGCCGGAAAAATGCCTGTCGCCGAAGCCATTTCCTCAACGCACGCCATTAACGCCCCGTCGGTGACGGCGACAGCTGTACCGTGACTTTCCCGAATGGCTCGAAGCATAAGAAAGTCCCCCACGGCACCAGGTACCCGCAGGCCGGAAGCGACGGTTTCGGCATTTTCCCACAGATCGGCCGACTCGGCGCCCGCTTCATATGCCCTGACAATAGGCGCGCAGCCCGCGGCCTGTACGGCCACCATCCTGGGCCGTCTGGAACCGATCCACCCCATTTCTTCCATCTCGTCAAACGCCTTCCACATCCCGACCAGGCCCGTGCCGCCACCCGTAGGATAGAGAACGACGTCCGGCAACTCCCAGCCCAACTGCTCGGCGAGTTCATACCCCATTGTTTTCTTTCCCTCGACCCGGTACGGCTCCTTGAGCGTAGATACGTCGAACCAGCCCTCATCGACCTTCCGCTGGGCCACGATCTTCCCACAATCCGTAATCAATCCGTCCACAAGCGTCAGATGCGCACCCAACCGCTCGCACTCCACCCTGTTTGCCACCGGGGCATCCGAAGGCATAAAGATATATGCAGGCAGCCCCGCCCGGGCTGCGTAGGCCGCGGTTGCCCCCCCTGCATTCCCCGCAGAAGGAATGGCCACGGCCGCCGCACCCAACTCGACGGCCCTGGATATCGCCGCCGACAGACCGCGTGCCTTGAACGATCCTGTCGGATTGACACCCTCGTCCTTTACGTAAAGGTTGGGCACACCTACCCGCTTGCCCAGCAACCCAACCTCCAGCAGCGGCGTGAACCCTTCTCCCAGGCTCACGCGGCACACCGCCCGTTCGACCGGCAACACTTCCTCGTATCGCCACATCGTCGGCACTCGCCCTGGCAAACCGGTTCTATTGAGAGATCTCGCAGCTCCCGCCAGATCGTACCTGGCGAAAAGCGGTGCGCCGCAACAGGCGCTCAGATTCCACAGCCTTTGCTTTTCATGGGTTTTTCCACATCGGGTACAAACCAGATCGATCAAATATCCCATCCGCCCTCCTATTAAAGACAAGGAAACGAACACCCGAGGATTCATCCGCCGAATCGCCGTGCCGGGACGATCTTATCATGCACTTCGGCCTGCAGGATGTCAAGCGCCTTGGCGCGGGTTTGAGGTAAGCGCGTCGTCAGCCACGCATTCCCCCAGAAAGACCCGCTCAGCCCTTGAGAAGTCCATAATCTCTGATCTTTCTTCTGAGCGTAGGACGCGACACCCCCAGAATCTCACAGGTCCTGCCCCGGTTCCAGCCCGTTGCATTCAAAACCTGTTCAATATGCCTGCGCTCCACATCCGCCAGGGTCAGGGATTCGCCGGTCTCAGCCGACTCGTCCCAAATCAGACCCTTCAGGTGATTGCACTGAACCGTCTGCCCCCGGCAATGAAGGGCGGCTCGGACGAGCACATTCTGTAGTTCCCTGACGTTCCCCGGCCACGGATGGACCATCAAACGGTGCATCGCCTCCTGAGATATGCCCACCAGGGTCCGACCGGTGCGGTGCTGGATCTCGCTTAGCGTCCGCCGCACAAGCAAGGGAATATCCGACAGTCGGTCTCGAAGCGACGGCAATTGAACGGTAACTTCGCTGAGTCTGTAATAGAGGTCAGCCCTGAAAGCCCCTTTCTCCACGAGATGCTCCAGATCGGAATTCGTGGCCGCAACCACGCGCACATCAGGACGGATCAATTCCTGGCCGCCCACGCGACAGAATTCAACCTGATCCAGCACGCGCAGCAGCTTGGCCTGAAAAGCAGGAAGTGCATCTCCAATCTCGTCCAGAAAGAGCGTACCCTGGCTGGCCTGCTCAAAACA
Source organism: Candidatus Latescibacterota bacterium (assembly GCA_965237675.1). Taxonomy (GTDB): domain Bacteria; phylum Latescibacterota; class UBA2968; order UBA2968; genus JAAXHE01. The sequence continues at coordinate 3,712,545 of OZ250150.1, read as the reverse complement.
TCCCGCGCGCCGGCCGGCGGCACCCGTGAAGGCGCCGCGCTCGTGCCCGAACAACTCGCTCTCCATGAGGGTTTCCATAACGGCCACGCAATTGACGGCCACGAACGACCCGGTTCTCCGTGACGCCCGATGGATTGCCCTGGCCATCAACTCCTTGCCGGTGCCGCTTTCTCCGCAGACCAGAACAGTAGCCGAGCTGCCCGCCACCGCAGCCACGGTTTTTAACGCCTCGACCATCTTCTGGGAACGCCCTACAACCATCTCGCCGTCGACGTCCGAAACGGGCTCGGCCGGACCCACCTCTGCCGGCGTCGGGTTCCGGTCCGTGCGAAGGCGATACAACAGCCCGTCCAACGTCGGGTCGTCCACGGGCTTGGACAAACAGTCATATGCACCGCCTGAAATGGCGGAGAATACCTGATCCGGAGAAAATCCCTCGCTTACCATAATCACCGGCGTATGCCGGTGGGCTTCCTCAAGAACCGGAAAACCGTCCCCATCCGGGAGTTCGGCCTCGGCAAAAACACACGCGGGGCGGCCACGCCTGTACATCCTCAAGCCTTCCCGCGCGGTTCCCGCGCACGTAACGCTCACGCCCCGCCTTTCCAACCGGTCTTTCATTTCCTTGCGGAATTGTACGTCGCCATCCACCAGAAGCACGCACTGCATAGACGGACCTCCGTTTGTTGACCTGGACACCACAGATGAACCCCAAGTGGCAATGCAGACCGCGTACCGGCGAGGCACTTGTTTTGGAGAAAATACCGCAAGTCGTGTTTTTACAGAAATTACAATACAAACGTCAGGATTTCCCTATGTCTTCGCACATAAACGTCTGTCGGATTACACCGGACAGAAGACCTCCGGACTGACGTGTTCCGCATGGCATGGAGACGAATGCCTCGAATGCGACACGAGACCGTGAAATATCAGAAGAGCGGACCGATCACAACGGAAGCCGTATCGTTCCTGCCCCTCGGACGGGTTCGGGTTCGGCTGGTTGAATCCGTCGAGGCGGACGGAACGGTGAAACCCCGGCTTCCCCACTGACCCGTCTCTCCCGCCACCGGACCACTCACGAAAACAGCAGAGCGCTGTATGGGACAACGCTCTGCCGTTAGCCAACCACATTTTTGACTGAGAAGACTACGGAACCGACACAACCACAGGATCGGACTGATGGCTGATATCGAGTCCTTTCACGGCAACAACGCGATAGATATAGGTGTTGCCCGAATCGACGTTGGTGTCGATATACTTGGTGTCTCTCAGCTTGTACGAGACGGTCTCGAAACGGTCGCTCGAAGACGTGCTCACCCGCTGGCGATTCACTCGGAAGCGCGTAATGCCCCTGGGCGCCGTCCACGTGACGACCACGACTGTTCCTTCCCCAGGAAGCTCACGCACGACCGCGGCGACATTGGTCGGTCTGGCAATCCTGCTGTCCGGACCCGTCTGCAACGACACTGACCTGGAAGCCTCGCCTTCGTTTCCACTGGCGTCGATCGCGCGCACCTGATAAATGTAGGTTGTCGACGTCTCCAGATCGGAGTCAAGATAAGTCAGAGTGGTCGAGTCAACCGTCGCGATCCACTCAAACCCGGCCGATGCTGATTCCTCCGACCGGTAGATCCTGTACTGGTGCAGGCCGGTCTGTTCCGAGCCGTCCTCATCCGTCGTGGAAGCCCGCCATGTCAGCTGAATAGACGTATTGCCCGATAATTTCGCATAAAGGAAATCTGGCGGGGCAGGCGCCAGGTCGTCGTCGGACACGGTAGCCAGAACGAAATCTGACAACTCGCTCTTGAGCCCGCCGGAGCCCAACGCGCGCACGCGATATGCATAGACCTGGCCCCCAACCAGAGGCGAATCTACATAGGTTGGCCACACGGTATTGAACGTAGCGAGAGCCTCTGGCTGCCGTGGGTCGCCGTAGCGCATCACTTCGTAACTGCTCAGTTGCGGCTCCGAATTCGGCGCCCAGACAAGTGTAATTTTGCCCTTTCCGGGAATGGCCGTAACCTGGGTAGGCGTGGCAAGACCAGGCGTGCTGACGGATAACGGCGCGGACCGGGGCCCGCCGTTTTTCGCGAAGTCAACCGCGTTCAGGGTGTAATAATACATCGTAAGCGGCTCCACCGTGGTATCCCGGAACGTGGTCTGCGTTCCTGGAACCTGTGCCATTTCCACAAAAGAACTGGTGGTCTGTTTAGATCGGAAGATCCGGTAATAGGAAAGCCCCGTCAAGTCTCCGCCACCGTTATCCGTCGTCGGTGGCGCCCAACTCAGCAAGACAACGCCAGCATCGTCGTCATCCAGACTGACGCTTATGTCCGTAGGCGCGGACGGAGGTGCCTCATCCACTTCGGCCTGCCCATCGACAAAAGGTGACGCCTCGCCAAGTACAACACCACGGTCGGGATCCTGCACAACCGCGTGGACACGGTAGAAATAAACCACATCGACCTTCACATCCGTATCGACATAAACGGTCTGGGCTGTTGTAAACGGAATATTCGAGGATACCGGCTCGAACGGCGCCTGGGTAGACGTGGACCGCAACACGAGATAGCCCAGAAGATTGTCTTCGTTCGAGGCGTTCCAATGCAACTCGATCTTGCCGACCTTGCTTACGGTACGCAGCCCACCCGGCGCGGCAATTCCTGTTACCGCCGTGTTGACCGACGCGGAGCGGGAACGCGCGCTTTCGTTGTCGTACCTGTCGATCGCGGAAATCTGGTAGAAATATCGGACGTCGGCCTCCAGACGCGTCGAATCCGTAAACGCGGTCTGTCCCGCGGGAACCGTTGCAATCTGAACATAAGCGTCTTCGGAGTCTTTCGCCCGGAAGACCCGGTATCCGTCCAGACCGGTCAGATCCTCGTTGCCCTCATCCACTTTGGGCGCATTCCAGACAAGCGCCACGTGCCCGGTATTCTCGTCTCTTACGGCGGAAAGATTCGAAGGCGACCCCGGCGGCCTTTTGTCTTCGCGTATCTCAGCGCTCACAAAGGCGGACCTCTCGCTGGATTGTCCGTTGACATCCACCGTGTTGACCCTGTAGAAATAAACCTTTGACGCCGAAACGTCCATCGTGGAGTCGACAAAGACCGTACGTCCGGTCGTTACATTCGCGACGTTCGACTCGCCGCGCAGCCGGGCATATTCGCCCGTGGCCGATGCGGCGCGCCACACGCCGTACCCCGCCAGATCGCTGATTTTCACGGCATCCCAGGTTAGCAGAATCCGACCGATGTCTCCCTGCGCCCGGACGTTACCGGGCGAGTTCAACGCCCCACCGCCGGGAAAATTGGGATCGATGGGATTCTCCCTCTCCCGACCGCAACGACCCACGCCGACCAGGACCATGGCCAGCATGCCCCACACCCCCAGTCGGAGGGGGCTAATTTTCCAGCGCGCCATAAACCTCTCCTTCATGCACACGAGCTACGGATATTTGCGGGCCGCCGGTTGACGGCCCCACTCTGTACGACTAAAAGCGCCTCTTGACGGTTACTTTGACCGTTTTTGTGTTGACGTCGTTTGTCATATCCAGATTGAACTTCCTCGTCCGATGGATCTTGGAAACGTCGTCGTCCACACCACTTGAGAGTATCAGGCGCAACCCACTTGCGAGCAGAACGACAGACAGGCCGACACTCATTTTGCTCTTGGTATCGTAGTCGCCCGTCCTGTCGAACAACCGCTGCGCCTCTTCCGATGTGCGGGCTATTTTATAGGCGTCATAGGTCCTATTGGCGTCCCGGCGGAAATCAACGGCCTTTTTGGCCAAGACAGCGCTTCCGCCCAGAAATAGCACGCCAAATGTCCGGCGCGACGTAAAAAAAGACTTCGCCTGAACAGGTTCAGCCGTCATTCCGACCACAAATACAAGCAAGCAGCAAATCGCCTGCGGGACCCGCTTACGCATAACCAGACTCCTGCAAATCGGAAACCTTTCTCACTTCCGTGGGACCGTCAGTACGTTTAGACAGCATGATTGACGCAAAAGTTTCGTGGATTCTACTCAGACGCTGGCGCTTTGTCGAGATGGGCGACGCATCCCGGGGCGGTCGAAAAATAAAGCATGCGATTTAAATGGGCCGGGTATTGACTTCATGGCGGGAGGTACGTGCGGCAGCAGGGCGTTGACCTTGGAGGAAAAGATAGAACAGTATAACAAAACACGTGGTAAAAGGCAACCGTAAAACGTCCGATCAAAGCCCTCTAATCGTAGACCCGGGTCTCAAACGGCTTTTCCCAGGTGCGGTGTTCCCGAACGACGTACGTGTCCGCCAATTTGTCGTGAAGCGTCTGTCTCCGCTTGTCCCAGATCATCCAAAGCACACTGATGCCCAGTGTCAGTCCGAATAGCAGGTACTGTCCCCAGAATCGGACCAGCGCCCGCTTTGCGCCGATGGGTCCACCTGTCCGTCGTGTGAGCCGGATGCCCGCCTCCCGCATGCCGGGCGTACTCCCGGTATGCCTCCAGGCCGGAACAATCAGCAACGCCTTGTAACACAAGAAACACAGCGTAACCAAACCCACGCGCAACCACTGTTCCGTGTCCTTCCAGGCCACCGGATCTCCAGCCAGCAGACCGGCGCCGAATTCCTGCAGCGGCGACGGACCGCGGCGGGGGGACGCGGCCGCAGTCGGCGGCGCGTCGTTTCCGAAACTCGTTACGAGCAGAATCAAGAACCGTCCCGCCAGAAACAACGTGCCTAGAACCAGAAGGTGAATGAAGAGATCGATCAGGCTTGCCCAGAGACGCCGAATCAGGCCCGCCCATGCAGCGTCTTGAGGGGTATGCTGTTTGCGACAACGTTCCAAATCGGTCAGCCGATTGCGGATTTCGGTCCGTAGACCTTCCGCCCGTTGCGGATACTCGCCGTGGTCCACATGTGCGTACATATCCTCCAGTTCCGACAACGTACTGGACTGAATGCGTTCCTGGTAAGTTTCATCCTGTGGACCCGTCTTCGGACCCTGTTCCATAACCTCTCCTGCAGATTCATGATCCTGCTTCTATTCTCTCCGATCAACCAGGGAATATAGCGTCGGGATCAGTACCAGTGTCACCAGTGTGGAAATCACGAGGCCGCCGATAACGGTTATGGCCATCGGCGCACGGATTTCCGCACCCTGCCCCACCGGAAAAACGACGTTCATCGCCCCCATTACGTACTGTAAGGCGCCACCCGGCAACACATTTGCAAGGCCGGATTCCACGCTCCCGACAAAGGGCCTGAAATCGAAGATCCCCAGAGCCATGGGCAATAACCCCAACACCGTGGTTGACGTGGTCATCAGAATCGGGCGCAGCCTGACCTGGCATGCCCGCTCTATGGCCTCTCGCTTTGCCATTCCCCGATCCCGACGCAGGGCGTTTATATAGTCGATTAACACAATCGCGTTGTTCACGACAATTCCTGCCAGCATAATCAGGCCGATCAAAACCACCACGCTCACCGTCTGCCCCGTAGCCAATAGCATCCAGACCACACCAACCAAGCCAAATGGAATCGAAAACATGATAACAAAGGGATGGATCAACGACTCAAACTGGGAGGCCATTACCAGGTATACCAGAAAAACGGCCAGCAAAATCGCCAACTGCATACTCTCGAACGACCGTTTACGCTCCTCGTTCTGACCACCAATCTTGACGTGATAGTCGGGGGGATAGTCCATGTCTCGTATCACGGCTTCAATGTCGTCCACCACCTCGCTCAGACTGCGTCCTTCAAGGTTGGCGGAAACAACCGCCACTCGCTCCTGATCCGCTCGAAGGATCTCTGCGGGCCCCATTTCTACTGTCAGGTCCGCAACCACCGCAAGGGGGATGGGCGCCGACGCATCGGCCGGACTCACAATGAGACGTTTGAGATCTTCCACCGTAGCCCGGTGCTGCTCATCCGCACGCACGCGAATATCCACCTTTCTGTCGCCCTGAGCAAACTCCGTAGCCACCTCGCCCTGGATCTTATTTCTTATAAGCGTCCCGATCGCGTTGATGGTTGTCCCCATTTGCGCGACCCACTTCCGATTGAAGCGGATCTGCACCTCCGGATTGCCGCCCTCCGCGCTGGTCTTCACGTCGACGAGCCCCGAGACGTCCTCCAACCTGCGTGCAAGTTCGTCGGACAACGTCCGCAAAGTGTTGAGATTATATCCGGAAATCTCCACCTCGATCGGCGTCTTCGAAGTAAAAAACGACGGCCGGGCAAATTTGCACTCCGCTGCCGGCATGCCCCGAAACGCCTGCCTCAATCGATCCATCACCGCGTCTTCCCGAGCCCGTATTATGCCCTCTTTCAGCGCCACCTGGATCTGTCCGATATTCTCTCGCTCCTCTCCGGCGGACCCATCGGATGCCCCGCTTGAGCCGACGGTACTATAAACCAGTTCCACCTCGGGCTGGGCCTGAATAATCCGCTCCATGCCACGTATCGTCCTTTCGGTGGCGACCAGCGGGGTGCCCACCGGCATCTTCACGGAGACGCTGAATTCACCCTGGCTCATCTCGGGAATCAGTTCACTTCCCAGAAAGCCGACCAGCAACCATGACGCGCCCGCAAGCGCCAGCGCGAAAAGAAGCACGGCGGCGCGATGACCCAGCGCCCAGCCGATCACCCGTGGATAGAACCGGTATGTCCTGTCCATTATCTGATCAAAGAGCCAGATAACCGGGTACAGGAGGGCGACAGCGCCTCTGCCCAACGCCCGCCCGGCGCGCAGGAAGAAACGGATCCCCCTTGCCAGACCCGCTGTAGAGCCGGAAGGCAAGTTCCAGCGCCGACGCTGGACCCCGGCCGCGTCATCTCTCCTGCCAAACTCGAGAGACGCCAGCATCGGAATCAGAGTCAGCGCGACCAGCAGGGAGGCCGCGAGGGAGAACGTCACCGTCAACGCCTGATCTCGAAACAACTGACCAGCGATCCCTTCAACAAAAACAATGGGCACAAAGACACAGATTGTGGTCAGGGTGGAAGCCACCACCGCTCTCCCCACTTCGCTGGCCCCCGTCACGGTCGCTTCAAGTGAAGACAGACCCTCGTCGCGGTACCGCTGAACGCTTTCCAGTACGACAATGGAGTTGTCCACCAGCATCCCGATGCCCAGCGCCAACCCGCCCAGGGACATTATATTCAGGCTGACATCCGAACTGAACATCAGCAGAAACGTGGATACGACGGAAATCGGAATAGACAGGCTGATGATCGCGGTACTCCTGGGGTTGCCCAGGAACAGATACAACACGACCACCGCCAACACCCCGCCCATAATTGCCGTATTGAGCACCTCCGAGACAGACGCCCTGATGAACGTCGCCTGGCTGAACACAACATCTATTTGCGCGTTGCCCCCTAGCGCGCCAGCCTCTTTCTGAAAACCCCTGAGCGCCTCTGTGACACGATCTGCGACCGTCACGGTATTGGCATCGCCCTCTTTATAGACGGCCAGTTCCACGCTCTCGCGTCCATTGATTCGGTTAATCACGGTGCGTTCTTTGTGTCCCCGAAAAACGCGACCGACGTCGGAGAGGGTTATCGCGGCGTCCCGTCGTTCTCCCACAACGATGTCCCGAATCTCCTGAACCGAGCGAAACTCATTGACCGTGCGCACCACGTACTCCGCCTCGCCATCTTTGAGTTGCCCTCCGGTCAGATTCACATTCTCCTGTCCCAGGCGTCTGGTGATCTGTTGGACCGGAATTCGCAGCGACGCCAGCCTGGGTTCATCCAATTCTATGTGTATTTCCTCTTCAAGCCCTCCGTTTACGCGCGCCGCGGCGACTCCCTCGAGGCTCTCCAGATCCAGCTTGATTTGTTCCTCGGCCAATAGACGAAGGGCGACCAGGCTCTCCTGTCCGTAGAGCCCGATCCGCATAATCGGATCCAGGGACGGGTCAAAACGCAGCAGAACCGGTTTTTCCGCCCCCTGCGGAAGCTGCAACCGGTCCAATTTCTCCCTGAGATCCAAGGATGCGAAGTCCATATCCGTGCCCCAGGAAAACTCGACAACCACCTCAGACACGCCCGGACGGGACGTGGAACTCACCCGGATCACATTCGTCACCACCCCCACCGCCCCCTCCACGGGTTCCGTAACCAGGCGTTCCATTTCCGAAGGCGCGGTGCCTTCGTAATCGGTCCGCACCGTCAGTGTGGGATACGTGATATCCGGAAGCAGATTGATAGAAAGCCGCCGAAACGCAACCAGACCGAAAATCACGGCCGCCACGACAAACATCGTTACCGTGACCCGACGGCGGGTCGAAAACGCGATCAGCTTCATTGCGGTCTCCCGCCTCCGGCGGGTACGATACCCCTCCGACGCATTTCACCCATGAATGCCCGCCACTTTTCACGACTGGTCGCCAGATCCGGATCTTTCTTCACGCGTGCATCATACGCTTTCTTGAGGTCAGGAAACCGCGCGAGCATCCGTTCCTTCACTGCCTCGAGCTGGTCGTTGTCGCCGCCAGCCCGCTGAATATCGCCACGGCCCCCCGGCCCCGCAATCCCGCCGTTGGTCTTCTTCGCGTCCGCCGTTTCGTCCGCAACCCCCTCGCCCACAAGACGCACGGCCGTCCCCGGCCGCAGCCCTTCATGCCCCACGGTAATGACCTGTTCCCCCTCCGACAGGCCGCTCAGAATCTCCAGGTGTTCGTTATCGGAAAACCCCATGCCGACCTTCTTGCGAACCGCCTTCCCCGCACCTCGTTCGCCATCCTTTTCGTATACGAAGACCTGATTCCCCTCCCCTTCGAGAAAAAGCGCCTTTTTGGGAATCACCAGTGTGTTTTCGTGCACCTCGGTAATGATATGCACCGAGGCGAACATGCCCGGCCGCAGGATTCCCTTTCCGCCGCCGGGAACTTCGATGGTGACTTTGATGGTTCCGCTTTCCGGATCCACGACCGGGCTGATCATCTTCACCACGCCGCGAAAAACCCGACCGGGAGCGGACTCCACCGCGACTTTCGCGCCCTGCCCGACCGCCACTTTGCCCATGTTCTTTTCCGGAATTCGGATGCGCGCAAGCAGCGGGTCGAAGTCCGCCACCGAAAACACCGGCTGATTGGCGGTCACCATGTTTCCGACCTCAACGCTTCGAATGGTCAGCGTGCCCTCCAGAGGCGAAGCGATGGTGGTATAGCTCAAATTCAACCTCGCCTGCTCCAACTCGGTATGCGCGCGGTCCATCTGCCCTTTTGAATTCTCATACCTCTCTTTGCTCAGGAGGTTCCGTTTATACATCTTTTCGTCTCGCTCGAAGACGCGACGCGCGTCGTGGTAAGCCACTTCCATGCGTTTGACCTGCAACCGCGCCGCCTCCGAATCCAGCCGCGCCAGCACCGTGCCCTCCCGGACGGGATCACCCTCTTCCCTGAGTATCGCCACGACCTGCCCGGAAGTCCTGGAACGCACTTCGACCCACTGAAACGCCTCCAGTTTTTCATTGGCCAGAATATAACTGGAAATATCGCGACGATTCACCGGCTCCACCCTGACGGGCACCGCCGCACCCCGGCGCTGTTCCCCGCGACGCGCCGATCCCATGTCACCCTCACCGCATCCCGATAGAACCGCAAAAACGCCGACAAAAACGATACGTAGACACCTGAACATGCATCCCCCCGCGGACCCGGGTCCGAGTAAGTAAATGGTTACTTACAACCTGCGCAATATGAAACACAATTCACAGCTTATTTTCTCCGCGTTCCGTCCCGCCGACTGTCCGGCATTGCGCGGCGCGAGCGGCCGGCTTCGAGTTCGACCGAGTCTGATCATCGGAAGATCCATACCCAAAGAGAATTAGCCCCCGATCCCGTGCTGACTGCGACCGTATTTTTATCCGGGCCCGGAGGCCACCGTAGCAATTACGAAACGCCTGACTCCTGCCCCCCGGATAATATCCAAGACGCTCATCACCTCGCCATGGGGAAGGTTCCGATCGGCCCGCAAGACAAGGCCGCCGCCGGCGTTGATCTCATTTGAAGCCCCCCGCAACCGGACGCCCAACGCGGTCCGTTCGACGGGCTCGCCTTCATATTGAATCTCGCCATCCGGAGCAACATCCAGCACAAAGCGTTTCTGCTGCTGAACCCGGTCGGAGTGTTCCATCGACGGCAGTTCCACTTTAAGCGCGGACTGCTCGATGAACGATGTGGTCACGAGAAAAAACGTCAGCAGCAAGAACAGCACGTCGATCAATGACGTGATATTGATGTACGGCCGTCGTTTGGGTTTCTGAAACAACTGCATTTCTCCGCCCTCTATTCGTTCGGTTCACCCACCTGGAATCTCCGTAGCTTTTTCAGAAGCGCATTGGAATATTTCTCGATCTCCAAAACCAGACTCTCCGCCTTGCTGCTGAAATAGTTAAAAAAAACAAGTGACGGAATTGCAATAAACAGCCCGGCGCCGGTCGTCAATATCGCTTCCGAGATACCGCCCGCAAGCAGGTTGCCCTGCCCGACGCCCACCTCTGAAATCTCACGAAAAACCTTAATCATCCCCAGAACCGTACCCAACAGCCCCAGGAGCGGGGAAACGCTGGCAACGGTTTCCAGAACAACCATCCCCTTCTGCAACTTCCCCATTTCCTGGCGGCCCTGATCCACAATGCTCTCTTTTATCTCATCTGGCGGCAGGTGGCGGTTGTCGAGCCCCGCGCGGACAACCTGCGCGAACGGCCCTTCGTACTGGTTGCATACGGACACCGCCAGGCCGATATCTTCCGGGCCCTTTATGTTCTCGATCAGGCTGGCAATTTCGACTCGAATGATCCGGTTGCGCCGCAGACTGAACGCCCGCTCCAGTGTGATGGCCAGCGTAAGGATTGAACATAAAGCAAGGGGATACATAACCAGTCCCCCCTGCACAAACAACTCCCATCCCATGCAGCAGCTCCCGTGTTATTGCGAATCCAGTATTATATAGTGGAAGAGGGCGGTAATTTCCAGAAAGTCCTCCGGAAAATGCGGCGGCAGCGGCCGGAAATCGGCCGACAGTTCCACCGCGCGCGTGCTGGTATCCCGCAGGTACGGGCTACCGTCGAAGTCGATTACCTCCAGGTCCGCAAGGCTGCCATCGGGCATAACCCTGAATTTCAGCCGGGTCCGACCCTGAATGAGCCCCAGTTGTGTGAACGCAGCCGGCGGATGAATATGGTCGCCAATGTGGCGTTTGAGATATGCAAGATACGGGGCGAATTCCCAGTCATACGTACTCAACTGCAAACCCCCCTGCCCGAGGGCGTGGCTTTGCAGGTTCTTCATCGGCAATACACCGGGGGCGTCCGGGCGTCCGAACAATGTCCCTTTCGGCTGCTGCGGGGACCATTTTTCTCGTTGCTTCAACAACGACGCGAAATCCGTCGAAACCACATCGTGTTCCGTGTCGGCGCGGTCCTTCTGATCGGCGTGGGACCTCGCGCGGGCCTTCCCGCGCTCACCCCGTTCGCCTTGCTGTCCGATATCAGACCGGGGCTGTGCCGTGGATTGTACCAGCCCGTCGGTGTACGGCAGATGCGAATCCGGCAGGGACGCATCTTCGAGGTCCTTCGCCCGCGAGACCCGGTCTGACCGCACCGATGTTGCATCCGGCGGCTGTTCGTCCGGGGCCTGATGGGGCAACTCGACAAATTCGAAAGACATCGGCCGGGACTCGTGGGCCGGTACATCGGTCCGCGGTTGCGGAACGAGGCTCGACAGAGGGACGTAAAGGACAAAAAACAGCAGATGCACAACCAGCGCCGCCCCGTACGCGAGGGTGTAACGATTGGCGAGAAGTCCGCCGATTCGCGCTATCATAAAAACCCACGTTGGTAACTGGTCCCCGGCGTGCAACAAATATAGTGGAACCTGGAAGATAAACAAGAATAAAGCCCCGGATGACCCGCATGGCCGGGCGAAACATACAGGGCTGGCGACCGGGACCCCAGGTACGCTTGCTGTCTATCGGTGTCTTCACGCCTTCCGATGTCCGCCCTGCAAGACAAAAGGCCCGACGGCAGCAGCCTTGCCGGGCCCGATATCCGTTCCTCGGGGTAAGGGCGGGGGTCCGCTCCCCATGCATCAGGCGATGGCGCTCTCAATCCGTCGCAGGCGCTTTCTCTCTCGAAAAAAACGCCCGCAACCGTTGAAAACGCCCCTGAAAAAGTGACATCCATCCCACATAGAAGAATCCCAGGCTGAACAGAGCGATAAACGGAATCGGAAAATAGATCCGGTGACTGATGGCGAACCCGATCACCCACAAAAAATACAACCCGACACCGAGTTCTACGATAGACAGCACATTCCTGTGCACGGCGTATCGCTTGCCACGCCAGGTATCCCGGCGGTCCACAACCTGGTACTTCGGCGTACGCCGGAACTCAGTCTGGTGTCCCGCCAGACCCTCGAGCACCGCTCGGGCATTGTTGAACGAAATCCCCATACCGGCCGCCAGCACGCAGGGCATATACTTGATACGTCGTCTCCAGTCCGGATAGAGTTCCTTTTGTGAGTAGATATAAAACCGGGACACCGCCCCCGTCGCGGAAACAAACAATGGCAGATCCACGAAGACAACACGAAACCACCCAAGGTCCAGACGGGCAAGCACTGCGGGGAAGATCAGAGCCGCCAGCAGGGCCATCAGCAAATAAGAGAAATTTCCATTTAAATGGATCAGCGCCTCCAGCTTCACCCGCCACGGCAATCTCGCGCGCAGGACCCGCCCGACCAGTTTACGGGCCGTCTGCGCAGACCCCTTGGACCAGCGGAACTGCTGTGTCTTCCAGGCATTCATCTCCACAGGCAACTCGGCCGGCGCAACGACGTCGTCGAGAAACAGAAATCGCCATCCGGCCAACTGCGCCCGATAGCTCAGGTCGAGATCTTCCGTAAGGGTGTCGTTCTCCCATCCTCCGGCATCTTCGATACACCGCCTGCGCCAGATGCCGGCTGTGCCGTTAAAATTGAAGAACAGACCCGATCGGCTGCGGGCGCCGTGTTCAATCATAAAATGCCCGTCGAGGAAAATCGCCTGCACCTGCGTCAACAGGGAATAATCGCGGTTCAGATGGTCCCACCTTGCCTGCACCAGACCCACACCCGTATCCGTGAAATAGTGAATCGTTTTCCTGAGGAATTCTCTGGGGGGCAAAAAATCAGCGTCGAATACCGCCACATATTCGCCGCTTGCAACCCGCAACCCCTCGGCAAGGGCGCCCGCTTTGAAGCCCTCGCGATTCGTTCGATGGAGGCAGACGATATCGTGTCCCGACTTCCTTAACTCCGCCACGCACCGCTTCGCCACGTCGGTCGTCTCATCGGACGAATCGTCCAAAACCTGAATTTCCACTCGGTCCCGTGGATAGTCGACGCCAGCCACCGCGCGGATCAGCCGCTCCACCACGTATAGTTCATTGTAAACCGGCAACTGCACCGTCACCCGGGGCAATTCCTCAAACCGGCCGACCGGGACCGGCCGCTTACGCCGATTCTTGAAGTACAGCCGCACCATCACGTGCCGGTGCAAACTGAAGATCATCAGCAGGCCAAGCGTCACGCTATAGAGAATCAATAGAACCGCCTGAAACCAGGTGATCAGCATCTCGACATTCATGAACCCTCCAACCCTAACGCGCCTCGATCCTGTGCGGGGGCACACCAGGACTACATATGTGACGCCACCTCAGCCGGTTTGGCACCATCCGCCGACGTGGACACGCACCGGGGATGCGGGGATTGATCAATTGATTTCGCCGCCTCCGCTGCCCGATATATGGACGATCTTGAACGCATTCCTCAAAACAATAAGCAATTCCGAACCCAAAAATCAAGCCCAAAGCAATCGCTCGAATCCGCCCGAACCCTCGGGAGAGCGGGGGTTTTGCTCGCGGGGTGTGCTTCATGGACGCGACCCTCAATGCCAGGCCCGTCCGGAAAAACGGTCATGAGTTTCCCCGCGTTGCTCCGGTTTCTGTTGACAATCAGCGGTCTTCCGATTTATATTTCCTGCTTCTGTGTTTACGCACCCGGGTTGTTGGTCGCGTCGCGGTACGCACGCGAACCGACCGTCGTTCATCGACAGCGCCCGGACGTGTAGACACCGCATCCGCGGACCCGCGGCACTTGTAAACGTACGACGCGCCTGGCGAACCGGTTACCAGGTCAATTGATGGCACGGGTACAGTCCGCGGACACACCGCGGCCAACAAGCAACGTTTTGCTCAAGGAGTCCATATCCGATGTCTGAAAAAGATCAGTTCTACCCTGACTACAAACTTCCGGCCGATAACGCGCCGGAAGTCGGAACCAAGTCCAGCAGTCTACTCGACGGCGATTTCGAATTCCCGCTTGAAACCCACTGCTGTATAACAGGGGAGGCAGTCAAACACAGCTTCTGTCGTTATCCCGATCCTGCGCTGGGCACGATGATGGTAATGTCTCGCGAAAGCATGCTTCGGTTCTCTCGACCGGGAGAAAGCCTTTCTGAGAGATTCGAGCGCGTACTCGTGCGTCGGCGAGAGCACGAAGCAAGCCGGCAGGAGTAGCTGCCACCCACTTTTCTTGACGGGTTCGAAGCGTTGACATGCCAACCCTCCCTGAGCCCTCCGCCGGCCATTCACATGATCAGGACCCGGCTCCGGCGATCCTTTTCCGGCGAGTTGAGATTCCCGGCACGTTGTTGACGGAGACAAAGGTTGAAGGACGGAACCTTCGTTTTGGAGGAGATATCCGGCTGGGAGATCTCACCGGAGACGGCCGGGCCGATCTGCTCGTTTACCGTTGCGATACGGCAAGCGAACTCAAACCCTGTTTTCTGGGCGCCTTCACCCTTGACGGCGAGATTCTGTGGCAGGATGGCGACGGCGGCGCCCAGCCCCTCCGCCCCTGTTCCGTCTCGATCCACGACGTGGACGGGGACGGCCGGAGCGAAGTGATCTGTTTCTTCCATCGTCCGGACGGCGTCACCGACAGAGAATCTCTTGCGGATGTCACCGTCCAGATACGCGACGGCGCGACGGGAGCACTCAAAAAGGAGTCTCGCCCGGAGATTCTCAAGGCCTGCCGTGGTTGGGGCGCCAACTGGTTTCACCAGCGCCTGTTCATTGCCAACCTCAGAGGCGCCGCCGTTCCCCAGGATATCGTGGTCAAATTGGGTGAAAGGGTCCTGGCATTCGACCACAACTTGGACCTATTGTGGGATTACGCCATCCCCTGGAACGTCTACGGCCACTGCTCCGCCTATCTTCCGGCCGTGGGCGATCTGGACGGTGACGGGCGCGACGAAATCCTTGGCGGCTATTTCATTCTCGATTCGGACGGCGCGCCCCGCTGGGAGCGCCAGCTTGCGCGCAATATGGACTCCGTATCTATCCAACCGTGGGACAACGGTCGGATGCGCGCCATCTGCTCCGGCGGAGGGTATATTCTGGACGTCGACGGCGGCGTTATTCTGGCGCTGGGCGAAACAATTGTCCCCCACGGACAGGAAGTCCGGGTGGCCACCTTCCTGCCTGAAGAACCCGCACCACAAATGGCCATCCGCTACCTCGGGCACCGGCCCGACGTTTTGTTGGCAGACAATAACGGTCGAATTGTCCGCCGTTTTCGACTCAACCGGTCGCCAAACGAAACCGGTATGGAAACGGTCTACTGGAACGGATTCGATGCGCCCGCAATGCTTTACAACGGCGGCATCCTCTTCGACGGAAACGGCGAACCCGCGGTGACCCTACCGGATCTTCCCCGCCCCGTCGGTCCTGAAAAAATGGGCTGGTACCACGCCGTGCCCGCCAACCTCTGCGGAGATGAACGCGAGGACCTGCTCGTTTACAACCCGTGGGCGGACGCCGTGTACATCTACACACCCGCGCCCTTTCACCCACCTGCCTACTCCGGCTACTGTCCAGGTCCCCGCCAGTACAACGCCCGTCTGATGGACTAACGCGGCCCGGAAGCTGACCTCCCGGGCCGTTCATCGACGGAGTTGCCGTCCCTTTGAAAAGCATCCGCCGAAAAATGACCCCGGCGGCGGGGAAGATTCGTCCGGCCCGGTTCAACAGGTTGGTCGATCCGGGGTATTCCGCGACAGGACTGAATCCACCGGCGCTCGGACGTGGCTTCAGGCGCGAGAATTCAGTCCAGATAGCCCTCAATCACCTGCCTATCGGTGTGAATCATCGGATGGTTCGCATTTTCAAGCGGTATTGCTACAAACTCGCCGGTGTGCGCAGACTGATACGCCGCCGTTGTCATCTCCGCCACAGCCAAACCGTCCGCCACGCCCATCACCGGATCCCGATCCTCTTCAATACAGTCGATCAACTCCTGCGCGCACGATTCCGAATAAGACGTGGGCGAGGGCGGCAATTCCAGCGCCACGCCGTTGAGCCCCATCGTTTCAGGCTCCGCGTGGATCCAGTAGCCCTCGGCAGTCACGTCCACCGCGTTAACCGATGGCCCCTCCTCCTCGAGTTTGTTTCGCCCCGTCACCAGCGTGGCGACGAAACCTCCGTATTCGCACACGACAGTCGCCATATCCTCCGTACCGAATGCCAGGTATTCGTCCCAATAAGCATTGCGCATTCTGCAGAATATGCGTCTGGGCATACCGAACAGATGGTGAAGATAATCCACCGCGTGACTGCCCAGATTCATCAGTTCGCCCCCTCCGTTCACGTCAACCGGCGTGGGGTAACTCACGTATTGCATCAGGTCGCTGTCCTTGAACTGGCGCACGAAATTATGGGTGTAGGACGTTATATTCGCATACGTTCCTGACCGAATTCCCCGGGCGAGCGCGGCCAGCCCGGGCAGGTATCGGATGGGGTAGCTCAACACAATCTTGACCCCCGACCCCTCAGCTGCGGTGACGATCTCCCGGGCTTCCGTAACGGTGCGCGAAAGGGGTTTGTCCACCAGAACGTGTTTGCCGCATGCCACTGCCTTTGCGATCAGGGGTCGCTTCAAGTAAAAGTCGGTGGCAATGGACACGATATGCACGTCCGAATTTTCCAGTACCGTTTCGTAGTCCGCGACGCACGTGACTCCGAATCGCTCCTCAAGAGGTTTGGCCTTGTCAGCCCTGTGTTCTGCTGCCGCTACAATCCGGCAATCCTCTCGCGCTTCCAGGATCGGGCCATAGCTCATCTGATGGGCCCGGTTTCCGACCAATCCGACACCGTAACTCATTCTCAAGTTCCTTTCGTCCGCTGCTTGGAGGGGTGCAGAGACCACACCGACTGTCTGCTTACCGTGGCCTGCGCCGTACTCAGGAAGGCGCCTGCACCCAGTTCAATTCCTGCACCTCACCGGTGCGAATCGCTTCAATCGCCCGGAGGGCAAGCGTTGTCGCCCGCACGCCGTCGTCCAATTTCGCCGCGTTCGCCGGTTCGACCCCCCTGAGCGACCAGTCCACCACAGCCCGCATCTGCTGAGTATAACCATGTGCAAAATCCCTATCGTCACATCCGGGAATATCGGCTGTTGTCAGCCGGCCGGGCTCGGCGCCCCACAGGCGGATCTCGGGATTCCAGTGGTAATTGAAAAGACTGGCGGTCGCGTCGCCGGCGAAGACCTGATAGGCCGCCTTTCCCATCAACGCCGGCTTGCCCACGTCGCCGATCGCGACATTGGCAACCGCCCCGTCCGCAAACCGCAGCGTACACGCCACGGCGTCCGTGATGGGCAACGTTGGATGATGATAGTTCCCACCGGCCGCGTAAATCGATACCACCTCGGACGGATTCAGAAAACGAACCGCGTCGAAGCAGTGACACCCCTGACTCAACACGTTGCCTCCGCCGGCAGCCGGGTCGTTCGCCCAGCTCTGTTCTCCCCACCTGGGATCGAAATACTGTGCGATCGTCAACCACGGCCGCGGCGTGACCTCCTTCAACTTCAAGACAAACGGCGAGAACCGCGCCTGAAAACCGGTCATGAACTTGACGCCCGCCGCATTTACAGCGTCAGCGATCGCCTCACAATCCTCGATACAGATCGCCAGCGGCTTCTCACAAAAGATATCCTTACCGGCTTCCGCCGCCTCCACACACATGGGCGCGTGAAGATCGTGGTGCGTGCAGACAAACACGACGTCGACCGTCGGATCGTCCAGCGCCCGTTGGAATTCCGTGCCTACCGCCGCAGCCGGGACCTCCGAACCCAGCGATCGGGCCGCGCCCTCGTCAGTATCCACCAGCACGCGCAGAGACACATCTTCAAAGCCCGTCAGCGACAGCGCATGGGTTTTTCCCATATTCCCGCAGCCGATAATTGCGGCGCCCAACTTGCCTTCAGTCACCTGATTTCCTCCATTCACCATCGGTTGTGGCCGGCTCGAACGGCACCTGGCGGGACGGATGGGTTCCGTCCGACAGAATCCCGTACAATTCCGGCCTGCGGTCTGCCAGATGGTTCCCGCCGGTCACGGTTTCAAGGTCTATCTCATGCACCAGTACATCGGGTACGTTCGACTGGAGCTTCGCGTCCAGCTGCCCCTTCGGCCCGGCGATGAACGCCACGTTCGGATGCGCGAAGCAGACGTACATCTGGTTCTCGTAGGACCGCGTGCGCATCCACCACTCGTTCTCCAGATGCCACATCCCGTACGTCGGCATCAGACAGACCTCGGCGCCCTTCAATCGGAGCACGCGGATGGACTCCGGCCATCGGCGGTCGGCGCAGATCGCCAGGCCCACGGTCCCGAAATCCAGTTCGAATACGGGAAGATCCCGCCCCACGGCGAAGCGGCGGTCGTGGTTCTGCAGATGGGTCTTGTAATACGTTCCCAGAATCTCGCCGGTACGGCCGGCCAGCAATGCCGCGTTGTAGAAACAGCCATTCTTCAGTTCGGTAAATCCGAACACGATGTAGGTTTGAGCCCGCCGGGCCAGTTCCTGAACCTTTCGGACGTATGGGCTCTCCCCCACGGTCTGCGCCGCGCCCTGGAACTTAGGGACCGACCAATCCGCCTCGGTCACGGCGTATCCGTCAAGAAAACACTCCGGCGTAACGAATAGATCCAGACCGCTGTCACGATACCGCGCGAACTGGTCCTCGAACACGGCCCAATTCGCCTCAAGGTCCCATTTGGTGGGCGTCGCCTTCAACATTCCGATGCGAACACTTCGGTTTTTTACCGACATGTGCGATCCTCCGAATTCATGCTCCGAAGCTCGGACGTGCCCGCGGCTGCCGGCTACCGCCAGCGCCTCAGCAGGCTTAACGCCGCGCAGGATGCAAGTCTCCGCACGGAATGGGCGCACCGTGGGGTGCAGAACGCCGGTCCGCGAATGTCCGTTGGATCCTACCGCATCTGCCAGCGCATGCCCGCCACTTCGCCCTGCCTGAACGTGAACCACTTCGTCCAATCGGAAAGCGACCCGCCCACGCTCACGGTACAGTCCACCTGCAGTACCCCGCTTCCATCTTCCACGCCGTTGTTCCGAATGTCCATCCGCACCGTATCCTCGCCGTACTGCGACTTCAGGTACCGGATCGCTTTGTCCTTCATTTCCACTTCGCTCAACGATTCCGCCATGTTTAGCTCCTTAGCAGCCCGTTGAAAAAGTCCATCCGGGCTACGTCCGGCCCTTGTGGCCGAATTACTGCGTTGCACTCCCTCTCCGAATCCCCCGATTCGACGCGGTCGCGCGCCTTGTCTTCGGCCACAATGACTCGGCCTCGCCTGCAGAGCGACTTTATCAACGGACTGTTAAACTTGCGCGACCTCCCTGACGCCTCCTGCTCTGACGTTTTCTTCCAGATTTCGGAACCGATTCCCTTCGACGACGATTTCCTTTGCCCGTTCGTCGATCCGTATGCCGATTTTCTGTTTTCCCTCACCGGTGTCTTCGATCCGGCAGTCGCGAATTTCCACCTGGTGCGTCTCCCCGCGAATGTCCACACCCGTTCCGTCTTCGGTGAATCCGTTGTCCCGAATCTGGCAGGCCGCCACGACGTTCCGGTGAGCACCCCTGAATTCGGCCTGGGGCTCGCGAAAAAGCACGCCCACTTTATGGTTGCGCTCGATGGTACAGTGCTGAATCCGATTGTCGGTGTCTCTGTGTCCTATGGAGACGCCAAAGTCGAGATTGTCCGAGCAGATACAATTCTCCGCGAAGCCGTCCGACACCCCCCAGCAGAAAAAGATACCCTGGCTGTTGCCGGTGGACCGGCAGTTCCGAAACACCGGCCGTTGTGACCCGCTGCCGGGATGGAAACCCAGATTCGCGTTCCCCTGCGACACGCAGTTCTCAAAGACGAAATCGTCGCAGACCTGAAAGCTGAACCCGTCCCCATTGTAGTTCCGTGCGGTTACGTTCGAAAACCGGTACCGGTGACAGCGCTGCAGGAACACCGCACCGGAATAGTTCCCGTTTATCTCCTCATTTTCCTCACGGTTCCCATCCAGTACGAGGTTCTCAACCCGAACATCATGTACACCCTCTTCCGCGGTCAGAATCGGGAAAACCGTTGCCAGCGTGGCTCGTTCTTCCAGCCACATATTCTTGTAGATCCGCTTGCTCAGGGAAACCAGGTTGCCTTCCACCGCGGTCACCGTATCTTTCACGACTTCCATCCGGCCGTCTCCGCCCCGAAATGCCCGCAACATCACACCGCACCCCATACCGAACCCGTCCGCGTCCTGGACGGCCACCCGCGCTTCGTACCAGTCCGAATCCCGCACCAGATCCGTCCTGAACCCTGGCGCCTTTCTCAGCACCGTTGCTTCCCCCGCACCCCGCACCGTCAGGTTCGGATGCAGATAAAGCGCGTTGCGCATGGTATACACACCGGGGAGAATCTGCAGGATTCCGCCTCCAAGCCGGCGGAGATAGTCCGCGCCGGCCTGCAGTACCTTGTCGTCGGTTCCACGCAGATCCCCTTCGTCCTGCCCCACCGTCAACACCATTTCCTTGCGCGCCGTTATCGGCCGATTGGTTGAAAGATCGATCATCGCCTTCTCTCCGTTCCTTAGAAGCTGTCTTAAAACCCCCAGCGGTCTTCGCGCGAATGCAAAATAAGCCGCGGGTTGCGTGGTGTCAAGCCCCGGAACCGTCAACTGACCACCGGTAGAATCACATGCGAGTGGTGATGGGGTCCATGGAATACCACCTGATGGGCGATCACGAATGTGGCTTCCCCGTAGTCGTCTCCACCTGTGTTGTGATTCCGGTCGAAATTCGGAAAGTCCGAACTCGTCACGTCCAGCCGGATCCGGTGACCGGGCCGGAACAATACCGCCGTTGGGAGCATCGAGATCCGGTATTGATAGATTTGCCCCTCCAGCAGCATCTCAGGGTTGTCAAACCCGGCCCGAAACCTCGCCCGCACGATTCCGTAACTCACCTGGTGGACAAATCCGTCCGGGCGGACATCCATCAACTTGACGATAAAGTCCGTGTCCCTGGCGCTGGAAGCCGCGTGCAGCACCACTTCCGGGCGGCCGACCAGGCGAACGCCCTTCCGCAGGTGGCGGCTCTGATACACAAGTACATCCCGTCGGCCGTCCAGCCGCCGCTGATCGTACGGGGCGTCCTGGCAGCTCTCGTAAAACAGTGACATCACCGGATCGCGCGGGTCGTAATCGTACCGGTCGCTGCCGGATTCCCGTGGACGTCTTCTTACCAGCCTCCCGTCCCCTGAAGCACCGTTTGCGCCGCCGTCCGAGACCAGATGGAACGACACGGGCTTCGCTTCGGGTACCGGCCAGGCCGCCGCGGTTCGCCACCGGTTCTCACCCATCACGAAATATCGGACAGGCGCAGTCCGCATCATTCCATTGGGTTTGCCTTTGAGCCAGTAATCGAACCATCGGATCATCAATGCGTTGAAGTCGACCGCCGCCGATTTTCCGAAGTCCATTTCGCCGACCTGCCGCGGACCCTGCGACCCATGGGGCCATGGACCGACAATCAGCCGCTGCGCCATTTGTGTGGCCTGCGTGCGCCCGCTCCTGCGCATCCCCTTAAAGTGATCGACCGTCAGGACCAGCCGGTCATGCCAACCGGTAATGTGGAGCACTGGCACGTCCACCTGCGCGTGCCGTTTCTCGAAATCAAAAATATCGTCGTGATGGTGGTCCATCCAGTAGTGCCATATCTCCCGGCAGCCCCCTGCGTACTCCTCCGGCACCTCCTTCAGCGGCACGAACCACAACGGTTTCTCCCGATCCTTGCCGGCCATTTCCTTTGCCTGTGCCGGCGTATGCGGCTCGGGCAACCCGCTGCGGCGACGCAGATCCGGGCCCAGGGATCGAAAGAGCCACTGCTGCACGCGTCCGGTGCGCAGCACGCCGCCGAGTTCCCAGTCCGTCAACCGCGTCGCGTACCCTCCGTTGAACATGGCGACCAGGTGCGGCGGCCTGGCAGACGCGAGTTCCCACGACGCCCAGGACGGATAGGAAATCCCGTACACCCCTACCTTTCCGTCCGCATACGGCAAGGCCGCCGCCCATTCCACGCTATCGTAGCCATCCGCGGCATCCTGATAGCCCGGCATAAACATCGGTGTGAACTCTCCGTTTGAAGCATACCTCCCCCGCATGTCCTGTGAAATGACTACATAACCAGCCTCGGCGAGCTTGGAATTTACTGCCTTGCCATAAGGGGTACGCTGAACAAGCACGGGAAACTTCCCCGGTGCGGCGGGCCGCGCCACGTCGGCTCGAAGAATGACGCCATCCCGCATGCTTGCTTCAACGTTGCGCTCGATGCGAACCTGCAATTTCGCCACCTGCCTGGACACCGCCTGCTCTCCCCGGTATCAGTCCGTCATTTCAGCGTTATGCGATCCGTTTCGCCCCACGCTGTTGCGGTGGCCACAACCCCGCCGTCGACCCATTCGGCGTGAACCGCCCCGTCCGAACAGTCCCCCGACACCAACAGAACCAGAAAACGCGCCTGCCCCCCGGCGTCGACCTCCTGGACGAACCTGACGTGGCAGACCTGCGCTTTCTGAGCCGACATATCAGGTCGATAGCTCAACGGGACCATGCTCGGCCCCCAACCGATCTCCACGTCGCGGATCGCCTCCGTCCACGCCGGCGCCAGCCTGACGCCCGGAGCCCCGTTGCTTACGACCGTGCGATCGCTTGCCGCACGCAGTCCATCCGGACAACGCAGCGTCCAGCGCAGCGTGCGCGAATCGTCACTCGCCGCTGCATCCAGCACGTCGTAAATCAGAAAATATCTCCCTTTTTTCAACAGCACCGTACGTTCGTGCCTCACGCCCTTCGAACGCAGGTATCCTTCGTGAGAGATGCGTATGTAAGTTTCTGCTTCGTTCTCTCGCCATTCCAGCATCCGACCCCAGATCCGACGCTTTTGACCGGGGCGCCAGAATTCCTGGTCATCCCCGTCGATCCAGACCGTATTCTGCCCCTGCGTGCTGTAATACCAGGGCCGATAGTCCGGATCGCTGTATGCGAACGGGGATCCCGGAGACAAAGCCGCCGGGCGACCCTTCACCCAGGCCGAAAACGAAGCCTGCGCTCCGTAGGCATGTCCCCCCTCCGGATGCCCGAAATCCAGGACCAGTACGTTCGCCTCGGGGCCCCATCCGTCGCGCAGAACCGCGACGCCGGAATCGGCAAACAGGCGCGAAACCGGCGCGGGCGCTCGAGCCTGCACCCCCTCCGGTTTCGGAACACACAGGTCGTTTAAAATGGTATTGCCCCAACCCGGGCCGCCCTTCTGAACCGGTACGAGTAGGGGATGATACCCACGATCGATGTGCCACTGAAGCACCGGGTCCTTGAAGAAGGAGTTTCCCGCGGCCAGAAACGCCGGCCAGTCCTGAGCGTACACCGCCGAATTGATGGCCGGCGTAAACCCGTCGGGCGTCAGAATTTCAGCCAGAAAGCGGTGCATCGCAAGAAAGCGCGTCCGGTACGGTTCCGTATCGTAAAAGCTCGGCAGCCCCCGGCGGGTCAGTATCATCTGCAGGGTGGCAAATGACCGGATGACCGTCTTGTGATACTGCGTACATATTTCCTTTTGAAACCCGTCCGGATACACCTGGTTCAGGAGCAGCACCTCCTGGATCTGACGCCCGGTTTCAAGCCATCCCTCCGCTGCCTCCCATTCGGGAAGCAACGCGCCGACGCTCCCCAATCCACCACTGCCGGAGGCGATAAAATTCAGTTGCTGCTGCCACTCGACCGCGGTCTGTGATTCCACCTGCGCGTACAGATGCCGCGCCAGGCGCCAGATCATGATGGACGCGGCCCGGCAATCGGCCACCGTCCAGTCCGGATGGGCGCGCAGTGCGTACAGCGCCTCGCCCAGGGCCTTCAGCTTCAGCCCGACGGCCAGCGTATTCCAGACCGCGTAAAATCCGCCCTCCTTCGCCCCGCGCCCCATCACTCCCCCTTCGTCACGGATGTCGTCCATCTGCTCGAGATAGCTTCGCAGACAGTCCGCCACCACCCGAACGTACTTCCCTTCGCCGGTCAACATCGCCGCCCGTATCGGCCATCTCATGAAAAACATATAGTGCAACCCGCCCCAGTTCATCGTCTTGTGCGGGTTCGCGTTCCAGTCCAGCCCGACCCCCGGCACATAGGGAACGGCGTTCTCGCCGTAAATCATCTTCCCGTCGATCAGAAGGTCCGACTGCTCGATCCACACGCCCGCCAACCCGGGCCAATGCGTGCGAACGGTATCGCCGAATCGCTCCGAATCGAAGTGCCACGTGGGCTCCGGCCTCCCGGCCAGATAGGCATGCCACGCGCGCCAGGCGGACGCTTCGTCCGCCGGCTCCGACACATTTTCCGGCAGATCCAGCCGCGAAACGCCGCGTTTCACCTGCTCCCAGAATTCCCCTGCTTCATATACAGGCGCTTCAAATTCAGCCATCGCGGGCTCCTGATGAAAGGTTCACGGACGGACGGCAGCGCTCACCCGATTTGATCCGGCCGACGCGACGCACACCCCTGGAACCGGGCCTGCATGGCATACCGGATTCCTTGACACCGCCGTGTGTTTTGGTTAATTTATGTGCGCGAATTTTCGAAAATCGCGCTAAGGCCATTCAAAACGGTGCGGATGTGGCTCAACTGGATAGAGCACCTGGCTACGGACCAGGCGGTTCCGGGTTCGAATCCTGGCATCCGCACCAGTTTATATCGGGAAGTCGGGAGCCATTCTCAACTTCCTTTTTAATTGTATACAACCAGAGGAAAAACGGGACGATCCCCAACGGTCATGAAAACATCGGAACCCATCGTTACTGCGATAATGCCTGCAGATCGCCCGTCCGATCATCTGCACGTCGAAGACGCCGGGAAACGCGTTTCGTGAACGGATCAGGGACCGATATCCTTCCCGCAGAACGAGTTTCGCACCTCCCACATCTCCCGCGATGAATCGTCGGCCGTCGTCATTGACGGCATCCCTCAGGGCGCTACCGCTCGAAGAAATACTGCTCAGGATGTGTATAGCCTGGCGTGAGCAACGGGTTATCGCTAAGGCCGAATTCGGGTACATTCCGGAAGTCGTTCCTGACCACGAACAACGCGTCGAATCCGCCGCAAACGCCAATGCGCCACAGATTTTCCGCGTGCAACCGCACCGCCTTCTTGACCAGCGCCACCTGCTCTGCTTCGTCCACCGTGGTCATCGCCTTCTCGTAAATCTCCACGATGCGCGCGATTTCGCCGGTCGGTTCTTCACCCGCCCTGCCCCCACTGCTGTACCAGAGGCCGTGAAGGGGCGCCCAGTAGGCCGTCGACGCTGAAGGGAAAAACCAGACCGGATCCATCAGCGGACGAAACCCACCCGACGCGGCGTAGACGGATACGTGGTGTTCCCCCGCCGTCGCGCGGGTCACCCACAACGCCACGTCCTCGGGTTTGACGGTGGACTGGATGCCCAGCGCCGTCCACTGAAAAGCCAGCAATTCGGCCACGTCAATGTAGGCGTTTCCGGGCGTGAATCCAGCAATCGCGAACTTCAACCTTTTGCCGTCGGGACGCAGCCGGTATCCCGCGCTATCCCGTCTGTCGAGTCCGATCTCATCCAGGAGGCGGTTCGCCTGATCCAAGTCGAACGAAGTGTACATTGTATCGGTACTAGGTACTCCGTGGAGTTCATCCGTATAAGGGACAACCTGCCTGGGCTCGGTCACCCCCATGTAGAACAGATCGATCATCTGCCTGCGGTCGATACCGAGAGACAGCGCCCGTCTGAAGGTGCGATTTCTGAGCAGCGCGCCCATCACGGAATCCTGGTGGGTGTAGTTCTGATTTAAATACACGGTGCCCTGCCCCGTGGTTGCCGGCTTCCAGCGAAAAATCCGGTATCCGCCACTCTCCCGGTGCTCCATCAGTAGCGGATAGTTCATGAATTCGACCCGCCGGCTCTGCATATCGATCTCTCCGGCAATGGCCTTGAGGGTCACCGTTTCCGCGCTCTGTACAAGCGTCATTTCCACCCTGTCGATGTAGGGAAGCTGGTTGCCCTCCGGATCCACCTTCCAGTAATACGGGTTGCGCTCCGCGATAAAGATGGCCGCATCCGCTCCCGTCCTTGCCTGCCAGGCGCACAGGACGGGCCGTTCCGGATTCAGAAACGCATTGCTCTTGGTTTCGTACAGCGCCATCCACGTGTCGTATCCCTCCGCCGCAACGATGGCGTCCAGTTCTGTTTCCGAAACATAGTTGGGATGGAAGCGCTTGAGATAGTGCTTCGGCGGCGGACCGGCGACCACGTCCGTCCACGATGCCAGCCACTGCAGGATCACGCCGTTCGATTTCACGAAGCGAAAACGAATCGTATGGTCGTCCAAACGCTCGACAACGCCCAGTTCGCCGGCGATCGTGAGCCAGCTCGGCTTGACAGGATTCAGATCGTCATTACGGATAACGTCTTCGTACCAGAACATGTAATCGTCGGCGGTGAACGGCGTCCCGTCGGACCACCGGAGTCCCTTCCGCAAATGAAACGTAAATTCCCGTCCATCCTCGGAAACCTCCCACGAGCGGGCGAGATTGGGCTCCACCCGGGTGTAATCCTTCGACCAGCGCAGGAGAGGATCGTACGTCAGCCGCATCCATCCGGCCCGGTCCGGCATGCCCATGTGTACCCGCCGCCACGTTCCGCCGTACCGGCCGATCCGCTCCACGGGATGCACCACCGCCGGCACGTCGGGCAGCCGCTCCCTCAGCGGCGGAAGCTGTCCCGCCTGGACGCGCGCACGGAGCAGCGGCGCTTCATTCAACGCCTCCGGAGGCGCCGGGACGGGATTCGCGAACGAGGAACAGAGCCAGGCGACCCAAATGACCGGGGTTAACGCAAGGCCAGCCTTCCGGCAGGGCGATTTCCGGGATATATTCATGCTTCAATACCCACCAACCGAAGTGTTTCGCTGAAATGGCAGCGCACGTAATGCGGATCTCTATCCGGCGGCGAGACGTTCACGAGTTCCGGCGATTCCTCCCGGCACACGTCCTCGGCGTACGGGCACCGGGGGTGGAAATAACACCCCGAAGGCGGATTGGCCGGATCGGCCACTTCCCCTTGCAGCAGTATCTTCCGTTTTTTGTACGCCGGATCGGGCTTGGGGACGGCGGACAGCAACGCTTCGGTGTAGGGGTGTTTGGGAGTGACGAACAGCGTCTCTTCGTCTGCCAGTTCCACGATCTGACCCACATACATGATGGCGATACGGTCGCTGATGTGTTCCACCACCGCCAGGTCGTGGGAAATGAACAGATAGGTAAGTCCCATCCGCTCCTGAAGTTCCTGGAGCAGGTTCAGCACCTGGGCCTGAACCGACACATCCAGCGCCGATACGGGCTCATCGCCGATAATCAACCTGGGGTTCAATGCCAGGGCCCTGGCGACTCCGATCCTCTGCCGCTGCCCCCCGCTGAACGCATGAGGATATCGGCGCATAAACTGCGGGTCCAGCCCGACAACTCTGAGTAGCTCCGCAACGCGATCCTCCAATTCGGCGCCCCTCGCGACCCGGTTCACCACAAGCGGTTCCGCCACGATATCAAATACCGTCATCCGGGGGTTCAACGATGAATACGGATCTTGAAACACCATCTGCATATGCCGGCGAAACTTCCTCAACTGCCTCCTGGACAGCCGACAAACGTCGATCATCCGTCCTCCGTCCTCGAAGAGCACCTCCCCGTCGGTCGGTTCGATCGCCCTCAGAATGCTCCGGCCGACCGTTGTCTTGCCGCACCCGCTCTCGCCGATCAGGCCCAGCGTCTCCTGTTTCTTTACCGCGAAACTGACCCCGTCCACCGCCTTCACCTGACCCACCACGCGTTTCATAAACCCTTCGGTGATGGGGAAATACTTGCGCAGGTTCTTCACCTCCAGCAGTGCGGTATCGTTGTGGGGCATCGTCTTCTTTCTTTGTGGATGGATGCCTGCGTCGATGGGAGCACAAGTGTTCTGTCCCGGAAATAGATCGCCTAATTTCGGCCGTCGAGTCGCTCAGTTCGCAAGGCGCCTGAGCGAGGCGACCTGCGCAAGGTCGGCGAGCGAAGGCAACGCAGCGAGACGGGATGAAGCGGCGGCCGAACGGTGACATATTTCTGGGACAGGACGCTATGTCGGGTCGGAATACAGGAAACAACTCACGCCGTGCCCGGAACCGATCGTCGTCAACGCCGGCTCATACCGGTCGCAGACACCGTCTATCCGGTCCGGACACCGCGGATGGAACTTGCAGCCCGAGGGCAACTCGTACGGATTCGGCACCGATCCCTCGATGGACAGAAGTCCTTCCTTCGCCTTGCGTCCCAGCCGGGGAATGGACTTCAGCAGGGCGCGGGTATAGGGATGCCCGGGCTCGTTAAAGATGGTCTCGCACCGCGCAAACTCCACGACCTTACCCAGGTACATGACCATCGCGTGGTCGGCCACTTCCGCCACCACCCCCAGGTTGTGCGTGATCATCATAATGGAGGTATGGATCTCCTCCTGTAACGCCTTCAGCAGATCCAGAATCTGCGCCTGTGTGGTCACGTCCAGCGCCGTAGTTGGCTCATCGGCAATCAGCAGACGCGGCCGGCAGGACAGACTCATTGCGATCATCGCCCGCTGGCGCATGCCTCCGCTCAACTGGTGGGGATAGGCATCCACCCTCCGCTCCGGTTCCGGGATACCGCACTTGTGTAACATATCGATGGCGATCTCCCTGGCCTCCTTCCGATCCGCGCGCCGATGCAGCCGGATGGCCTCTTCGATCTGATTCCCTATCGTATGGACCGGGCTCAGACACGTCATCGGCTCCTGAAACATCATGGCGATTTCCTTGCCGCGGATTCTTCTGATCTCCCTTCCGTTCGGCTTCAACGCGGCCAGATCCACAACCCGTCCATTGGCGTTCAGCAGCACCTCGCCCTTGACAATCCGTCCGTTCTTGGGCAGAATCTGGAGAATAGACTGCGCCGTCACGCTCTTGCCACAGCCGCTTTCGCCCACCACCCCCAGCGTCTCTCCCTTCATCATCTGAAAATCCACGCCGTCCACGGCCCGCACCGTACCTTCATCGGAGAAAAAATACGCGTGCAAATCCCGGACTTCGAGCAACACCGATGGATCCATCGTTGTCCCCTACCTGGTATATGGATCGGCCGCGTCTCTCAGCCCATCTCCCAGAAAATTGAACGCCAGCACCACGACGATAACAAACAGGCCCGGTAGAAGCAGCCATGGAAAATGCGCCACAGCCCGGATATTCATCGCATCCTGCAACAGCACACCCCAGCTGATGGCCGGCGATCGCAACCCCAGCCCGATGAAGCTCAGCGCCGTCTCGCCCAGAATCATCTGCGGAACCGCCAGCGTAAGCGCGGCGATGATGTAACTCATAAACGAAGGCACCATGTGCCTGGCGATGATCCGGCTCTCCCGGGCGCCGGCCAGGCGCGCCGCCATCACGAAATCCTCTTCCCTCAACGCCAGAAACCGCCCGCGGACGACACGGGCCAGACCGGTCCAGCCCACAAAGGCCAGAATGATCGTAATGCCGAAATATACACGGATGATCGGCCAGTCCGAGGGCAGCGCCGCACTGAGCGTCATCCAGAGCGGCAGGCCCGGAATTCCCATAATGAACTCAATCAATCGCTGGATCACGTCGTCGATTCTACCGCCGAAGTAGCCGGAAATACCGCCCATAATCAGCCCGAGCACAAAGCTGATGGATATCCCGATCAATCCGATGGAAAGGGAAATCCGCGCGCCGTAGGCGATTCGAGACAGCAGATCCCGGCCCATCCGGTCCGCCCCCAGCAGGAACAGGCGTTCCCCGTTCTCGAGACCGAGCAGACGGCGATGCATGGGGATCCACCCCCAAAGGGTATACGGATCCCCCACGACAAAGAGCCGAATATGGAAGCGCCGGGAGCGATCTTCGACATAGGAAAGGCGGAGCGTGACCGGATCCCGGTGCTGGATATTCCGGTACACGAAGGGCCTTAAATGAAACGCCCCCCCGGCGTCGAAAAATCGAACCGTCTGAGGAGGCGCGTGAATGTACTTCGTATTCAAGAGGTGCGGATTGTGCGGCGCCACAAATTCGCAGAAACCCGCCACGAGATAAAAGAGAATCAGCACCACGCCCGCGATCTTCGCCAGCTGGTGTTTCCGGAATTTCCACCACATCAGCCGCCATTGAGAAGCCACGAGCACCCGCGCCCCGGATTCTTCTTCGGGGGGGCCCGCGTGCGGGCGCCTGCGATATCCGAATATACCGTCCGCCTGCAGCTTTCGAAAAACATCCATCAACGGCTTCATCATTGGCGACAGACCCTCTGAGCTTCCACTATTGTGCGGTTCTGCGGGAATCCCGAACGACTCCCGTCCGTCCCCGGCGCACCCTGGAGACTTATGAGTACCGTATTCTAGGATCGACCCAGGCGAGCAGAATATCCGAAATCAGCGTCCCGATCACCGTCAACGTACTCAGGATCAGCATAAAACTTCCGGCCAGGTACATGTCCTGGTTGGTGAGCGCCCCCAGCAGGAGCGGCCCCGTTGTGGGCAGATTCAACACGATGGACACCAGAATTTCTCCCGCGATCAGCCTGGGCAGCAACCAGCCCAGGGTGCTGAAGAAGGGGTTCAGGGCAATCCGCACGGGATACTTGAAGAGCAGCTTCAATTCCGACACCCCTTTTGCCCTGGCGGTCACAACATACGGCTTGTGCAATTCATCCAGCATCTGAGCACGGATCACGCGGATCGTCCCGGCAGTCCCCGCGGTTCCCAGGATCACCATGGGAATCCACAGGTGGGCGAGCAGGTCCAATGCCTTCGCGATTGACCAGGGCGCGTCGATGAACTCCGGAGAAGAGAGCCCGACCAGCACGCTTCCGGTGGACACAAAGACAATCCATAGCGCAATCAGTGCGAGCATGAATGGCGGCGTCGCAAGTCCCAGGAATCCCAGAAACGTGAAAATATAGTCGCCGATTGAATACTGCCGGACCGCGGAATAGATGCCGATGGGAATCGCGACCACCCATATGAAGAGCACCGAACTCGCGCTCACCATCACGGTAAGGCTGACCCGATCCCACAGCAGATCGCTCACCGGCCGCCCCCACAGCAGCGACATCCCGAAATCTCCCTTTGTGACGATTCCCGTTATCCACGTCCAGTACTGTACGTAAACCGGACTGCCCAGCCCGTACCGCGCCCTCAGCGCCTCGATGACCTCCTCGCTCACCGTTTCACCCATTGACGTGAGTTGCGCCAGGTACGAGGTGAGGAAGTCTCCGGGCGGAAGCTGGATAATCAAAAACGACACGATTGATATGGCGAAGAGAGTGGGAATCATCATCAGAATTCGCCACGCGATATATTTCAACATCAATAGCTCTCCGGTAAAATCAAGATCCCACGGGCATGCCGGCGTGCGTCCCGTGGGGTTACACCCAAAAGCTTTAAATATAATGCCAACCGGGCAGGCTTACAAGCCAATTCCTGAAACCATGCGCCGTATCAGTAGTCCACGTCTGTCAGAACTTCAGCCACCCCTGCGGCTCTGTACACGCCTTTCGAGACCGGACAACCACAGGGACCACATGCCCGGCGTTCACGGATCCGGATCCCTGACCGGCCCAGTGTTCATCGGTGGTCGTTGTCTAAGTGAATATCCTTCCTGATTCGATCCTTCGCCAGTACAAATAAAAAAGCCCTGCCGTCCGGAGCAGGGCAGTTGCATCTCCTGACAGGGACTAAACCGCCATCGTGGCTGCCAAACGCTGGTTTACAATTCGCCAAAAGACGGCAACAGCCTCCTTGTCGTCATCGAAAAAGTCTTCAAAGAAACCGTTGTCATTCAGCGGCAGGGGATAAGCATACCGCTCACCTTCTTCTCCGTATTCCGTCACCCAATCTCCGGGCTCACGAGTGTCCACCATCTCGAACAAGTGCGCGGGATACAGGTACGGCCGACCTTGATCGCTCAAAACCCGCAAATCATCCGCTTCGATCCCAATGACCCCGTATTCCTGCCCTGGAGTCAAATCAGGGTAATCTGCGCGTTGGTTTCGAAATTTAACCGTCATTTCAGGCGACCCTTTTCCTTTTCAGTTCGACCCGGCCCACATCGGGATGTTCGTACCAGTGATACTCATACAGGTGACCATCTATCTCAAAACGCGGGCTGCTCTTCTTTGTCCACCTGGATTTCCTACCGCCAAAAGTATGTACCAATCGCCGAAGTTCGCGGATTCGCTCGCCTCTGGCAATCACACGCGACAAAGAAATCATGCGCGAGGTGAGTTCGGCAATCACACGGCCCCCATCTGTATTCTTGATGTCTACTTTTTCAAATTACGATGTTTATCTTGCGAAGTCAAGATTCACCAACCATTGTCGAAATCCCATTCGACCTTGCCAGGCACCATGTTTATCCCTATCTTTCGCAGACGGGATGCTAAGTTGGGTTATTCGCAAATCGATCATCTTACGCCCCGGTACAATGGCTCGTCGAGCCGGAAAGTCCCGGTGACGCCCGTGAGTTTAAGGTGATCCGATAAATAGCGCCGTCCGTTTTGCAGTGGGTGAGACGGCGACGAGTCGTGGTGTGTCCGGACACAGGATTCCCAGGATTCGGGTTGATGTATGTGAGCAGACAAGAATGTCCGCTCCACCTTGCAAAATGTGTATATATTTGTTCACGCTGCTTGTTCAGGGATTCGTGTTAATGATAAAGGGCCAAGGGTAGAGCGTGGTATTTCCGGCTTGCCTGCTGCGCCGGGTCTAGTCCCAGCGATATTTCACCGTTCTTTCGATTAAGCCTGTCGAGATGCGCTCTACGCTACCCGTGAGGTTGAAGTTCCACCACCCTCTAACGTCCCCTATCCCCTGCCCTTTTTCTTGCATCGCCCAAGAAAAAGGGCGAAAAAGAAGGGCGCCGCGGGGCTGCTTTTCCGCAAATCGCCTCACGGAAATAACGAGCGTCGTTGCCCTGCGGACGTTTGGATCGAGCCAGAACAACGATGCTGGACGGAATAACGCGGAAAAGCCCCCACCACCCGGACCGGACGGACGCATTTCGCGCATAATCCGGTGATGCATTTCAGGGATCATTGAAGGGATTTCGCCGACCTGATGATCCGCTGCGCTGTCATTCTGAGCGTAGTCGAAGAATCTCCCGTCCATTCCATTGTAAGTGCGGCAAGAGCCCTCGCTAACGAATACGGACGGACGCTTCGTCCGCCTGGCGGCTTCCTCAGCATGACATTGCGTTTAGTTCACGTTCCGGTATGTCCAATTCCGTCTGGAAAATCAGAAGTTATGTCTTTGCAATACTGATCCTGGCCCTGACCCTCACGCCGGCCCTGGCGGGTGCAGGCGAAAACCCGTCGAGACTGCGGGTTGAAGGAAACAGAATAATCAGTGTGAACGCCGCAGCCGCGGACTTTGACGGCCACGGGCACGTGGACCTTTCGGACTTTCTGCTGTTTGCGGACGCCTACGGCTCGTTCAACGTCTATTACGACCTCGACAGCAGCGGCAGCGTCGATTTCGCCGACTTTCTGGCGTTCGCGGACGCGTTCGGTCAGCGTGTTGACGCCGTCCTGCGCGGCGTTGCCGTGATCGATCCGTACTTTCTGGCCGCCGCCACCCGCCGGGGCACGGACGCACTCGACATCCTGGCCGACGAATGGAACGTGGACGTTATCCGGGTGCCCATTCATCCCGGCCTCTGGCAACGGTATCGGGACTACCTGCCCGCGTTCGTCGATCCGATCGTCGCATGGGGACAACGGCGTGGCGTCTACATCTTCCTTGGCTGGCACGCGCACGGGAACCCGCTCACCGGGCAGACGGAACACCCCGAATGGGGGTACCGGCACCCCTGGCGAGGCAATCCGTACAACCCTGACCTGACCCTGGCAATTGAGGCTCTTGACGAGTTAGCCCGAAGATACCGGGACGTGCCCAACGTCATATACGGCACGTTCAACGAACCCGCATTCATCACCTGGAACGAATGGCGCCCCATCGCCGAATCGCTGGTGGACGTCATCCACGCCGTCGATCCCCTGGCGCTCGTCCTGGTTTCCGGCACCGACTGGGGGTACGACCTGAGCGGGGCCCTCGACGACCCGGTGGACCGCCCCAACGTCGTCTACGAAACCCATCCCTATCCCTGGAAAGGCGAAGCGTGGAAGGGCGTTCTTGGGGATCTGGATAAAACCGCAGCGGTCTTCCTGGGCGAATGGGGGTACGGACATTCGGAAGATCCCGGAAGAATCAGACAGGACTACGGCCGGCCCCTGATCGATTTCTGCCGGACCCGCAGCATCGGATGGACCGCCTGGATCTGGCACGACGAGTGGACGCCATCCATGCTGACCTCCTTCAGGACCTATGAGACAACCGACTTCGGCGACTTCGTCAAGCTTGTTCTCAACAACGGGCAATAACGGAAGGCGCGGTACCGGGCCCTCCGCATATCAGAGGAGTAACCGTCCTTGGATCCAATCGTTCCCGATACATCCTCGTGGGGCGACCCGGACTGGGGTATTAAAGTACCGCCGCGCGACGGCCGGGGAATTCTCCTGCCCGACTGTCTTGTCGGCAAATCCGGCAGCGTCCCGGACCGGGCGCCGCCCAACCACGGCCTCGCGCAACGCGGTTCGGTTGTGGACCCCAAAACCCCCGCCTTCGACTTCGGCATCGACCAAAAAACCGAGGTGTGGGCGGAGAATATCGCCGACCTGGTGGAACAGGCCAAACAGGGTCAGTGGAATGCCACTACGGATATCCCATGGCACGACCTGTCCGAACTTCCCGAAGACCTGGAACGCGCGGTCTGTCAAATCTGCACCTTCATGATCCAGAACGAATACCTGGCCCTGTACCTTCCCGCCAAGTTCATCGGACGCATCGACCCATGCTTTTCGGAAGTCATCCTGTTTCTCTCCAGCCAGATAATGGACGAGGCAAGGCACGTTGAAGTCTTCACCAAACGGGCGCTGGCCAACGGCGGGGGCCTTCAATACGTTTCCTCCGCCACGGAATGGTCTCTTCAGAGCCTGCTCGCCCAGGACGACTTCACGGACGCCTCCTTCCTCCTCCACGTGCTGGGCGAAGGCACCTTTATGGAACTGCTCAGGTTCCTGGAGGAAGTGTCTCCCGACCCCGTGACCGCGCGGGTCTTCAAACTCGTCCGCCAGGACGAGGGCCGGCACGTCGGTTACGGTCTTTCCCACATCGGCTACCACGTCCAGCAACGCCCCGAAGTCATTGACCGGCTCGCCAGCGCCGCGGAAAAACGCACCGCCTTTCTGCAGCAGGTTTCGGGAGCCAGCCCCTTTGTGTTGAACGCGATGATGACCCTCGCCGGCGGCGGGTCCTCACCGGAACAAATCGAAAAGGGCCGTGACCTGGTGCGCGACCTTTACAGTATGATGCACAACAAACGTATTCGTGAACTGATCCAGGTGGGCTTCGACGCGGAAACCGCCGCCCGCATTTCCGAACTCCACGGAAGCGGCGTAAGGAATTTCATGTAAGTGTCCTGGCACCCCAATAGCCAGCTTTGCCGCTTTACCCGTTTTCCGACCTCAAACCGATCCGGATGCATTGCAAGGGGACGGATTCCCCCAGGGATACCCATGGGCGTGTTACACCGTTTTTCCGGCACGGAAGATTGCTACACGTGGGAAGGCGTCAACGTCGAGCCGTACGACAAAGGCGGGGCCGTGGGGGGCACGAAACAGGTCGTGATCGGCAAGAAAGACGGCGCCGTCAACTTCGGCATGAGGTACTACGAAATCGCCCCCGGCGGGCAGACCTCCTTCGATCGCCACGACCACGACCACGGCGTCTACGTCCTCAGGGGCACCGCCCGCCTTCTGATGGGTTGGGAGGTGTTCGAAATCGGCCCCGGCGATATTGTGTACATACCCCCGAACGAGCAACATCAGTTCGAGAACACGGGCGAAGAACCCTTCAGCTTCCTGTGCGCCGTTCCACCACGAGATTGAAAGTCCGGCAGCTGACGCCAGGGGCCGAGATGGCGTCTAACTCCTTTATTCTTAATTCCCTTGACACACCCGGCTGTTTTTGGTACATTTCCGCCGCTTTGACCGGGTGACCCCGTCGTTCAGTGGCCTAGGACACCAGGTTCTCACCCTGGAAACGGGGGTTCGACTCCCCTCGGGGTCACCAGATCAGTCTGCCAATCGAATCGGCCCTGCTGATTGAATATCAGCAGGGCCGTCGTTTTGTAACAGAGTCCGAAAATGCGGCGGTGCCGCCCATGCTGTATTCAGGCGACACTTCCAGGTGTTGCCGTATTTCTTGCATTTATATTATCCCGTCAGTCCTGCCGCGTGACGCCCGGCGTCGGGGTCGCCCGCGGCGTGAAACTGCCCGCTCTCCCGGTCCACGAAGAGCATCACGGGTGTCGCGATCGGTGACGCGCTCGACGCGACGCGATGCCCGCGCCCGGCGAGTTCGGCACGGACGTCCCTGCTGACACGGTCGCTAATCGACAGGGAACCGACCGATTTAAACGTTGCGGCCCGATCCGGATTGGGATCGAACGAGTCCTCGTGGTGCGCCGTGGCGAAGCGCGGCGCGGTGACGGCCGCTTCGGGAAGCATGTCGAACTCAATAAAATCCAGAAGCAGATTCAGCGTTGCCTGGTCCTGCAAATCTCCGCCCGCGACGCTGATCGCCAGAACCGGCTGACCGTCCTTTAAAACCAGCGTCGGGGTCAACGTGATACGCGGACGCTTCCCCGGCTGGATACAGTTCGGATGACCCGGGGTCGTATTGAGGCTTCTCAAGCGGTTCCCGTAAGAAACCCCCGTCCGCCCGCCCAGGGGTGTTTCACCACGGTATACATTCGCGCTCGGCGTTGCCGCGACAACATTCCCCCAGCGGTCCGCGACCACACAGGTGGTCGTACCGCCGATACCCGGTTCGAATACACCCTTCCCCCCAAGTGGCTTCAGTCCGTACGGATCGCCGGGACGGGCTTCCACGGATGCCTCGTCCATATCGATCAGCGGCCGGCGAATTTCGGAATAGGCGTCCGACAGCAGTTCGGACAACGGAACGGCGACGAAGTCCGGGTCCGCGTAATACGCGTCCCTGTCGGCCATCGCCAGCTTGATCGCTTCGACTGCCACATGTACGTAATCCGCAGAAAGGTGGCCCATGGATTTCAGATCAAAGCCCTCCAGCAGGCGCAGAGCCTGGCACAGATAGGGCCCCTGTGTCCACGGACCGCATTTATACACGTCGTATCCTCTGTAGTTTACCACAACCGGATCTTCAATCAGCGTCCGGTGCGCCGCGAGGTCTGCTTTGCGGAGGAAACCACCCTTTTCGATATAATCCGCCTCCAACTCATCGGCGACGTCCTGTCTGGCTCCGTTCCGGCCATAGAAGCGGTCGCTCGCGGCCGTCAATTTCTCCTCCCGGCTGCCGCGTGCGGCCTGCTCCGCGTCGACCAGCCTGCGCAGCGTCACGGCGAGTCTGGGATGCCAGGACTCCTCCCCGGCATCCAGGATCGCCAGCGTCGGCGTAACAATCTCCTCAAACGTTCTGGTACCATACCGCCGGAGCAGCGTCGTACACAGATCCACGACCGACGGGACCGGCGCCATCTTGATGTCTTTGTCGGGAATGCCGTTTTTCATGTACCAGTCAATCGCTTCCCGCGAGAGCGGCGCACGGCCCTGCCCGGAGAGCGTTTTGACCTCCCGTTTGCGCGCATCGTAGATCATTACGGGAACCTCGCCGCCGATGGAGCACGCACCGTGATCGGTCACATTCAGCGCCAGGATGGTGCCTGCCGCCGCGTCGGCCGCATTCCCGCCCCGGTCGAGGATCCCGATTCCAGCCGCCACCGCCCCTTCACCGCCCGCGGCAACAACGCCGGTACTGCTGACAGCATTCCAGCCTATCTTTCCGCCATTCCTATGCGACATACTCTCTCTCCTTTACCGGACGCCCGCGCCCCAATCGCCGTTCTGCAACCATCGGGTGGCTGGCTTCTCAGCACAACCGCCAACTGACGCGCCACCCACGGATCCTATTGGCAAGATGGGAATGCGACAATCAATCATGGATATTATCCCCACCCAAAATTCCCCACGTGCGCGCAAGGAAGCCGCATTCGGGCCACAAACCGCTTGTTTCGAATTCCTTGTATGGATACATTGTTCAACATCCACTGCTCCCCAAATTCCCTGCCTTCGGCGAGTTCCTTTTGACGCGACCAAAATGGACGCAAAATGCAACAACGGTGGAGTGGGGGGGTTTTCCGCGCTGTTCCGTCCAGCAACGTTGTTCTGAATCGCTCCAAGCGGTCGCAGGGCAATGACGCTTGTTGTTTCCCTTAGGGAAATTCGCGGAAAAACCGGCCCCGCGCCGAGCGGCGCCGTCTTACCTCTTACCTCTTCCTTCTGACCGATTCATGACAACAAGAATCGGTAATGCGGAGACACCAGCATGGCCAATATTCAGAGGTTGAAATCGCTGATCGCCGAGAGCGGAATCGATGCCCTGATCCTTGCCGGACGCAAGAACACCCTGTACCTACGCAGCAACCTCCTCTTCAGGGATGCGATGTACAACAGCACCAACGACGGATGGATATTGATGCTCTGCGTGATCGCACCGCCCGACAACTCCTTTACCGTGGGTGCCCGTGGCCTGAATCTGCCGGGCCTACCGGCAGAAACCTACGGGACCGACGACTATCTGCACGACTATCTTGCCGTGGTGATCGAGCAACTGAAAAACCGGAACCTGCATCGAGGCCGAATCGGTCTGGACGCTGGATTGGCTCCGGGGATGATGTTCGCCTTGCAGGATGGCCTGCCCGATGCCCGGTTCGAAGACGCGGAGTCATTGATGGTCCGGACGCGAACCGTGAAAACCCCACGAGAAATCGCGTGTATGCGAAAAGCGGTACACATTGCCGAACAGGCATTCGAGGACGCCCGCGACGAAATGCGACGTGCGAAGTCCTGGTCGGCCGCAGGGCGGGCCGTTG
This sequence comes from Candidatus Latescibacterota bacterium, assembly GCA_965237675.1. Taxonomy (GTDB): domain Bacteria; phylum Latescibacterota; class UBA2968; order UBA2968; genus JAAXHE01. Next base: position 3,673,028 of record OZ250150.1, on the reverse strand, counting down.
CCCGGGCCGTCCTGAACCTGGGAGCGGCGCCGCACCAGATCAACCCCTTCGACTTCATTTGCACCGATTTCGAGCACTCGCCAATCCTCAACCAGGCGCCCGTACAGGGCCCGACACCGGACGCCATGGGTTGGGAACCCGAGGGTCTTACCCGATGGCCCGCGCCACAGGCGTCTCCACGAGACGTCGGGACAACCCGCCTTGATTGGAACATATGCTACCAGGGATATGTAAGCGACTTTAAACTTCCCCTGTGTTTCAAGGAGCCGCCACTGAAAGCGGTTGAAACCGTGAATGCCCACGTCCAACGCGTGGCGTTCATGTACGACGTCGTACGTCCCGGAAAAACCAAACGGGAAGTCTACGACGCCTGCCGGCGTGAGTTCGGCGCCGAAAAAACGGATGCTCCCCTGTGGTTGATTCACGGGGTGGGAATGGACGTTCACGAGGAACCCAGGATGAGTTCCGCCTACCCCACGGGTCACGAACGCATCGCTCCTGAAATCGTATTCGAGGAGGGAAACGTCCTCTCTCTGGAGGGGTCCTGGCTGGTGGAAGAACTGGCCGTACTCGAGAGGGATGGTCCGAAACGGATCGGGAGCGCCAACACGCGCGAGATCAACGTTGTCTGAGCAGAAGTAAAGAACCTCGTCGCGAGTTCGGTCTACCTGACTCGCCGCCGCGCGTATCCAAATTTGAACTGGATGCCTCAGCCGCGACTGGCTTCAGCCGCCGCCCATTTCAGACCTTCAATCCTGATTCCTGCTTTCCCCGCCACGCGTCCCGTCGTACATCTCCGTCTTGAACAGCCCCCGCTGAAAAGCCAGGTATTCGTCCTTCGACATCGCCGGTTTGAATTCCCGGAGAAGGCCCTTCGCTGTTTCTCCGTCGCCGTACAACAGGTCGACCGCCAGCAGTGCCAGCGATTTCGCGGGAGCCAGATACCCCATTTCCTTATCAGATATATGCCACTCCGCGCTGTGACCCGCGCCGGCTGCACCGGACATATATGGATGGATAGCCGGCATGATGTGGGATAGATCCCCCATATCCGTCGATCCCGTTCGATGTGAGACCTCACAGAACTCGTCGTCCCCGAACAACGCCTTCGAGTTCGCTTCGAATACCGCGCTCAACGCCGGATCGTTCCGAAGCGGCAAGTACCCCGGCAGCGTTTGGATCTCCACCCGCGCGCCCACCGCCATCGCCCCGGCTCGGATCGCCCGGTCCACCTTTTCATTGGCGTCCAACATCGCTTCGTTGGTCTTCCCCCTGACGTAGGTCTCGATCCGAACCTCCGCCGGCACCACGTTCACGATATCGCCGCCTTTGGTAATAATCGGATGCACCCGGATCGAGTCTGTATCCCGGAACGTCTCCCGCTGCGCGTGAATTGCCATCAAAGCGATCTGGGCGGCGTTCAATGCGTTGATCCCGTTGTGTGGGGCCCCACCGGCGTGCGCCGCCCGGCCAATGAAACGGATCATCTTCACGAGACACCCGTTGCACGACGCGGAAATCGCCACCTTTTTCATGTTGGCGTCGCTGTGCGTGTGGATCATCGCTGCCATATCGATGTCGTCGAAATGCCCGAGCCGGACGAGTTCCGGTTTCCCTCCCAGGAATTCAATCTTTTCTTCCTTCACAAGCCCCATCCGGTACTCGACCTCGACGTACTCTTCCGCCGGCACGGCAAAGAACACGACGTTACCGGCCAGGGATTCGGCCAAGCCACTGTCGATCATACCCATCATCGCGCCCAGGAGTCCGGCGACCTGTGCGTTGTGCCCACAGGCGTGGGCGGCTCCTGTTTCGGGATTCGCCATCGGATGATCCGACACCACCAGCGAATCCAGCTCACCTATCAGGGCCACCGTTGGCCCCGGCCTCGCGCCGCGGAGGGTACCCTTCACGCCTGTAATCCCCAGCCCGGTCTCCGGCGAAATCCCGAACTCCTCCATGGTACTTTTCGCCAGCCTGGAGGTATCGAATTCCTTGAAACCGGTTTCAGGATGGGCCATGATGTGGTCCCCGATCCGCTCAATCTGTCCGCGCCGCCGGTCGATAGCCTCGCAGATTTTCCGCTTCAACGTCTCTTTTCCGTCCATATACACCTCTCACGCACCACGTCGCCGCGCGCCTTAACGGATCTTGACCAGCAGAACCAGCAGAATTGGCGTCACAAACGCCTGAAGCAGAATAAACCGCACAAGCACATGGGTGTTCGACCAACCTTTTTTGTGCCGAAAATGATCGTGCAGCGGATAACGAACCGTCTTAAAGATCCCGATTTTCAAGAACCGCAGCAACGCCACTTTCAGGAGCCCCGTAGCCCCATTCACCAGAACCACCCCGGCAACGACGACGATCAGAAACGGATTGCCGCAGGCCAGAACCAGCGTCCCGAGCAAGAGGCCCATTGGCCGGGAACCGGCGTCTCCCATCAGTACGGCGCTCGGATAGGCGTTGTACCACAGATAACCGGCCAGACATCCGGCCATTGTAAATGCAAACAGCGCCCAGACCGCACCATCCGGATAATGCGGCACGAGTAGATACCTGGCAATGTCCCGGTGCCCCACAATCCCGTATAGAATCGTGCCCAGATAGACAAAAGCCATGACACTCAGGCTGCCCGACAGCCCGTCCACGCCGTCGGTACAGTTGGTGGCATTAATTGAAACCCAGATCAACAATGCGGCTCCGGGCACAAAAATCCACGGCGGAACCGATACCGGCGTCTTCATCAGCGGCAACCAGACGTCGACGGACGCCAACTGGCAAATGACCATCGCGCCCAGTAACGAAATGCCCAGGTCGATGGCCCCCACGCGATACTCGCCCCACCCTCCCGGGCTTCGATCGTCCAGAAAACCGGCCAGCATCGCGAGGAAAACACAGCCGAGAATCTGCCAGTACTGGGATCCCGGCGGAAGAATCAGCAAACACACGACCAGATAGATAGGGATGAAAATAACGCCCGCGCCAACGGGCTTGCCGTGGCTTTGCTCGTTCTCGACGGCAAACGCGCGGCCCCGGTCTTTGGGCAACCGCATCCACAATCTTGGAAGTAGCAGCCAGGTAAACAGTCCTGCCAGCGCCGTGCCGAGAACGGCCAGAAACAGATAGGACGTTAACAGCCGAAAAGGCCCGTAAATATCCGCGAAACGCTCCCCCAACCAGTAAAGCACGACCGAGTCCCTATTCTTGTAATGTTCGCGAAAGTCGATGCACACCTGGTACAGGCTTAAAACCAGACAACTGGCAAGCCGACCACCAGGTCTCCTATCTGCGACAATGTAAGCCCATCCCGCCAAAAGGACAAGGGGAAGATGAAAATCCCGCGACGGGCGCAACCCGGATGGGCCGGGAACACACTCATGCCAAATAGCTACGATATTCACGGACATTGAACGGTTACCTGTGCGATCGCGGCGCCAGCCGAAAAACCGAAATGCGATCGGCAGACTTGACATTTCCCACCCAGCATTCTATATTTCCGCGAACGCAAAGACAGGAGCCTGCCATGACGCCGGATCTGAAGCCAAATAAAGCAACGAGTTCGAACACGTCTGCTTTTCCCGCCTTCAACGGCACGCCGTCGACACGTGTCGACGATATATCTATGTACATGATGGCCTCCTTTTCTACCGGGTTTTCGGCGGCGGACCATCCCCTGACTTGAACTGAATCACACCTGTACCTGAATCGACCAACCCACCGCCGACGGATCGGCGGTGGGTTTTAATTTGTGCAAAAACAGTCCTCATTCATTTCTGGCCACGTATCGCGCCTGACGCCACGGGTCCGGATCGCAAATTGACGAAACGGTGTCCCAAGGCCTGAACCGCTCCAATTTTATGGGGGAAAACCGAATGTTCAACTGTTTATCTCACAGCACCGGCGGTATCTCTTACATGCGCATGTCCTGTTCCGAGCCGAAATGCGTCGCTTTATCCTTATTCAGTCCGCAAATGGAAAGGACTTGCCATGAACACCTTCTATGTATCGACCTCCATCCCCTACGTCAACGCCCGCCCCCACGTGGGCTTTGCTCTGGAACTCGTACAGGCCGACGCGATTGCCCGGTGGCGCCGGCTCCTGGGCGACGACACCTTTTTCCTGACCGGAACCGACGAGAACGCGTTCAAGAACGTGCAGGCCGCTGCAAGGGAAGGCCTGGCCCCCCGCCAGTTCTGCGATCGGAACGCCGCTGTCTTCCTGAACCTTGTCGAGGCCCTCGACATCGCTTCCGACCGCTTCATCCGCTCCTCCTCCGACGCCCACTTCCGCGGCGCTTCCAGATTCTGGACGGCCTGCCGGCAAGAGGATATTGTCCTCAAACAGTACCGCGGTCTGTATTGCGTGGGCTGCGAGGACTTCTATCTGGAACCGGACCTGGCGGATGGACGGTGCCCTGTACATGGTGTCGAACCCGAGAACGTCGAAGAAACGAACTATTTCTTCCGTCTTTCCAACTATCAGAAGCCGCTGGAGGCCCTGATCGTGTCTGGAAAGCTCCGCATTCTCCCGGAAACACGGCGAAACGAGGCGCTGGGATTCATCCGGCAGGGCCTGCACGACTTCAGTATTTCCCGCAATCGGGAACGTTCGGGAGGCTGGGGGGTGCCTGTGCCGGGAGATCCCACCCAAGTCATGTACGTCTGGTTCGACGCCCTGACCAACTACCTCACCGGCCTGGGCTACGGCTCCAGGTTCGAAGATTTCGAACGGTACTGGCGCAACTGCCCCAACAGGATCCACGTAATCGGCAAGGATATCCTCAAATTCCACGCGGTATACTGGCCAGCCCTGCTGCTTTCGGCCGGCCTGCCGTTGCCCCGGGCCATCTTCGTCCATGGCCACCTGACCGTAGAGGGCCGCAAGATCGGCAAGTCGCTGGACAACGCCGTCGATCCATTCCCGCTGATCGAGCGGTACGGCGCTGACGCCGTCCGGTACTACCTGCTCCGCGCCGTCCGCTCCGGAGGGGACGGAGACGTCTCCGAAGCCCGGCTCCGGGAAGTCTACACCTCGGACCTTGCGAACGGCCTGGGCAACCTCGTTCGCCGGCTCGAAGCCCTTTGCGAAAAGGCCGGCTACGGTCGTGCGGAAACGCCTCGCACCCGCATTTCACCGGACCTGAAGGACGTCCGGGACAGCTTCGACTTCGCCGCGGCCCTCCGGTCCATCTGGCGGCAGATCGCTCAACTGAACCGGGAAATCGACGCGGCCCGCCCATGGGAACTTCTGAAACAACAAAAAGCCGAGAGGTTAAGACAACACCTCTCGGCGTGGGTCGGGTCGGTCCACGCCATAGCATGGAGCCTGAAACCCTTTCTTCCACGAACCGCCGGGAGAATCGAGAGCAGCTTCTCAAGACCCGTGATCCGGAAGAGTCAACCGCTCTTCCCCAGGCTGACCTGATGGTCCGGGAAAATTGACGAACGGCCGGACCCACCCGGCTCATCCGCGCCAGGCGCCGGTAATCCGGATCGCAATCCGGCGCCAGCGCGGTCGTTGGCGGCTTTCGCGATGCGGCCCTGGAGTTATTGAGGGGGTTCCCCCTACCCGCTGAACGCCTCCCTCATGCGTTCAAATAGGCCTTTTCCGCCCTCCGGCGGCTGTATATTCTCAAGTTGCGCGAGTTGCCGGAACAGCTCCTTCTCTTCGTCATTGAGACGTGCAGGTGTCCAGACCATCACACGGACAAGCTGGTCTCCGGTACGATATCCATTCACTTCGGGAATCCCTTTGCCCTTCAGGCGAAAAATCTGCCCGGACTGGGTTCCTGCCGGAATCTTCATTTCCGCCCTGCCGTTCAACGTGCGCACCGTCACATCGGCGCCCAGCGCCGCCTGGCTGAAGCCGATGGGCAACTCATAGAGGATATCGTTGCCGTGCCGCTCGAAATGATCGTGCTCCGCCTCTTCGATCAGAACCATGCAATCTCCGGCGGCGCCGTCTCGGGGTCCGACGCTGCCCTGCCCCCGCAACGGAATATAGTTGCCGTCGGTGACGCCCGCCGGAATATTGACGGCCAGACTGACGGTCTTTTTCGCCCTTCCCTCGCCGCCGCAGTCGGGACAGCGGTCGCCGATCACCTTGCCTTCGCCGTTGCACTGGGGGCACGTGGTTACATTCACAAACTGACCGAATAAAGATCGCGTGGCCTGGCGCACCTGGCCCATCCCGTTGCAAACGCCGCATGTCCTGGCGCCCGCGCCGGATCGAGCTCCGCTGCCACCGCAGGTGTCGCACCTGTCCATCCGGGCAAACCGGATCTTTTTCTGGACGCCGGATGCAATCTCCTCCAGGCTCAACCTGAGCGGAATACGGAGGTCTTCCCCGCGCTGGGGGGCCCGCCGCCCGCCGCGACGGCCGAACAGATCCCCCAGGATGCCGCCACCGAACACGTCGTCGAGGTTGGAGAAGATATCCTCGAAATCGGTTGCACGGGTAAAGTCGGACCATTGAAATCCGCCGCCCTGGAACGGGCCGCCCAGGCCCGCATGCCCATACTGGTCGTAGACCCGCCGTTTCTGGGCATCGCCTAAGACCTCGTATGCTTCGGCGGCCTCCTTGAATTTGGCCGCGGCCTCTTCATCCCCCGCATTTCGGTCGGGGTGAAATTTCATCGCCTGTTTTCGGTAGACTTTTTTGATGTCGCTCTCGGTTGCCTCGCGTTGCAATCCGAGAACCTCGTAATAGTCCCGTTTGGACATTATCCGTTCCTGTCGGGCAAAACAGACAACAGAGCCGAATTCCGGCCCTGCTCAGGATTAACGCGCTTCACTCTCGTTCTCCGCTTCATCGTCACTTTCGGGTTCCTCCGCCGCGCTCCCCCCGCTCACAACAACCCTGGCGGGCCGGATCACCTTATCGCCGAGACAGTACCCTCGTTCCACCACGTCCATCACCAGCCCCTCGGCGTGTTCGTCCGAAGGCATCTGCATCAACGCTTCGTGAAAGTTCGGGTCGAACGGCTCGCCCGCGGCCTCGATCTCCGAAAGACCGCGGCGCTGGAGGACTTTGGGGAATTGCTCCATAATCATGGCGACGCCCTGCTTGAATCCCTCGGAATCCTCCTGGCCGCCGGCGCGATGGTCCAGTGCTCGAGCAACCGAATCGAGAACCGGCAGCAAGTCTCGAATCAGGTTCTCGCTGGCCGAACGCACCAGAGCATCGAACTCCCTTGACCTCCGTTTCTTGTAGTTGTCGAACTCGGCCACCAGCCTCAGCCACCGATCCTTATATTGTTCCGACTCACGGAGGGCCTCTGCGAGAGGATCCGGCGCCTCCGCTTCCTCGCAAGCTTCCGCTTCGGTGGTTTCCTCCTGGGTTTCCTCGCCGCTCACTTCGTCAGAATTTACCATATGCGCCCGTGTTTCCTCCTGCTAATGATCCAACATTTCCTCGGCCAGGGCTGCCATATACCGCGTCAAAGGAATCAGCCTCGCGTACGGGATACGGGTGGGGCCGATCAGCCCGATGACCCCGGAGATGGCGCCAACCTTATATCTTGACGTAAGTACGCTGCAGCCACGGAGTTCCGGCGGACCGTTTTCGGTGCCGATCGTAACGGATATTCCGTCCTGTTCGGTCCGTTCGTCCAGGATCGTAATCATCGGTTCCCGCGCTTCAAGCAATTCCATCAGTGCGGCCAGGTCGTTTTTCTTGCGGCTGAACTCCGGCTGCATAATGAAGTTGCCGGCCCCGCCGAAATGCAGATCCATCCCGCTATGGAACCGGAAAAGGTTTGGCGCGCTATCACACAGCACACGCAGCAGCCTGGGAGACCCATGCGAAACCGCCCGGAGCCGCTCGGCGACCGAATCTCGAATCTCCGCAACACTGAGACCGGATAGGCGTTCGTTTACCGCTCGTGACGTCTCGTCCAATTCGCCGGGCGTGATGGCCGAGTCCACCTCCATCACCATCGTCTTCACCAGCCCGGACCTGATCGCAAGCACCAGAAGGAGCCTGCCCTCGGAAAGATGGACTATTTCCAGGCGGTCAAAAACCCCCTGCTCGAACCTCGGCGAGAGAACCATTCCCAGATTCATTGAGAGATCGGCGATCACTCTGGACATCTGCTCGAGCAATACCTCGACATCACCCTTCCGGACGGCGGCACGTACCCGTTCGCGAATCTGATCGCATTCCTCTTCCTCCAGCATCTCTCTGGGCATCACTCTGTCGACGTAATAGCGGTAGCCTTTATCCGTGGGCACGCGGCCGGCCGACGTATGCGGCTGGGTGAGCAGGCCCTTATCCTCCAGGTCGGCCATCGAGTTGCGCACCGTGGCCGAACTGAGACCCATCCCCGACCTGGCGATGGCCCGCGATCCGACGGGCTCACCGGTACTGACATGCGTACTGACGAGAATATCCAGAATAGCTACTTCCCGCTGCTGTAACTGCAACATACGACCCACCCCTTCTCCTGGAGTCAGAGAAAAACCGCGGGGGCCGGGGGAGATGCCCGTTAAGTAGAAGAAAATAACCCTTCGACGGCTTCTTCCGGGGGAGAATTACAATGCATGAAGGGCGGCGTTCAATGCATACCGTACGGCAACACCAACCCGGATGGCAGGAGGCTGTTTCAGTTTTCGGAACCTGGCTAACGCCATATTCCAAGAAATGATAAACGAATGCAACTGCATTGTCAAGCCTTTTGGGGCAGCGGCGGAACGGGGAAAATCGAGTCCCTGCGCCTGTGCCGCAATGCCGGTGGCAATGCATCTGCCACGATATCCCTGCCTGGCCCGCAGACGCATCTATTAACATAGATTTAATAAAATAGAAATATAAACGAAATATATGTCCCGTATATTTGCTCCGTAACGGATTCGTTCTGACATAAATATAAAGACCGCATAAACTCCCAACGCGCGAAAGGAGCCGCAGAATGGGCCGAACGTCTCAAGAAGTCCTGGACATGATCAAGGAAAACGACGTTAAAATCGTAGACTTCCGGTTTACGGACTTTCCGGGGCAGTGGCAGCACTTTTCCCTGCCCGCGGGCGAAGTCGATGCGGACACCTTCGAAGACGGCCTCGGCTTCGACGGTTCCAGCATCCGGGGATGGCAGTCCATCGACGAAAGCGATATGCTCGTCGTGCCCGATTCCAATACGGCGTTTATCGATCCGTTCCTTGAAATCCCCACGCTCGCGATGATCTGTGACATTGAAGACCCGATCACGAGAGAACGCTACACACGCGATCCGAGAACCGTGGCGCGAAAGGCCGAGAATTACCTGCAATCCACGGGAATCGCGGATCTGGCCACCTTCGGCCCCGAGGCCGAATTTTTCGTTTTCGACGATATCCGCTTCGACCAGACCCCCAACTCGGGCTACTACCACGTCGATTCCGTGGAAGGCCGATGGAATACCGGTCGCGACGAGGGCCCGAACCTGGGTTACAAGCCCGGCTACAAGGAGGGGTACTTTCCACTGCCTCCCACCGACACCCTGCAGGATATCCGGAGCGAAATGATCCTGCATATGATCGACTGCGGAATCAATGTGGAAGCGCACCACCATGAAGTGGCGACCGGCGGCCAATGCGAAATCGATTTCCGCTTCGCACCGCTTGTATCGTGCGCCGATCAACTCATCAAGTACAAGTGGATCGTGAAGAACACCGCAAAACGGCACGGCAAGACCGCCACATTTATGCCCAAGCCGCTCTTTGAAGACAACGGCACCGGGATGCACGTCCACCAGAGCCTCTGGAACGGCGACGACCCCCTGTTCGCGGGCTCCGGATACGCGGGCTTGAGCGACGCGGCGCTCCATTACGCCGGCGGGATCCTCAAGCACGCACCGGCGCTGCTGGCTTTCGCCGCGCCCACCACGAACTCCTACAAACGTCTCGTACCCGGATACGAGGCCCCGGTCAACCTGGCGTACTCCCAGCGCAATCGAAGCGCGTGCGTGCGCATCCCGATGTATTCCCCCAGCCCGAAGGCCAAGCGGATCGAGTTTCGCTGTCCGGACCCCACGTGTAACCCCTACCTGGCATTCGCAGCCATGCTTATGGCCGGCCTGGATGGGATCCGGAACAAGATCGATCCGGGCGAACCCCTGGACAAGGATCTCTACGAACTGGAGCCCGAAGAACTGGCCAAGATTCCCCAGACTCCCGGATCGCTGGCCGAATCCATCGACGCGCTGGAAGCCGATCACGAATTCCTTCTCAAGGGTGACGTTTTCACGAAAGACGTGATCGATACGTGGATCAGTTACAAGAGGGAGAACGAGATCGACGCGCTCCGACTGAGGCCGCATCCTTACGAATTCGCGCTTTATTTCGACGCGTAGTTCCCAACAGCAGACAACACGCAATTAAAGAAACAGGGGGGCGAACAGCACCCCCTGTTTCTTTATGTGGCGCCTAACGGAGCAGGGCCTCACCCTGAAGTATCATTTCATTGAACAGAGTGCGTAACGAAAGCGAAAAACCGGATAGAAACCAGTTAGCCGCCGTTCCCCACCCGATCGCGGTAATCATCGCGTGACAACGGAAACGCGGACACTGGCGGACGGGTCGAATCGCGGTACACCACCGGGCGGTACTGAATCGCGGAAAGGGCAGGTACAATGAGAATCACCGACATCCGGACGTTCCACGTCGACGCGGGCTGGCGTTGCTGGTTATTCGTCAAGGTCGAGACCGACAGCGGTATCACCGGATGGGGCGAATGCAGCGACGACAAAATGCCCCTCAGCATCGAGGGCGCCATCGAAGACCTCAAGCCCGTGCTCATCGGCCGGGATCCGCGTCCATTTGAAATGCGATTCTGGGATATGGCCCGGTGGGGCCGCCAGAGCCCGGACGGCGCGACCGCCAAAGCCATCGCCGGAATAGAACTGGCCCTCGTCGACATTAAAGCACGGTCCCTCGGGATATCCGTAACCGAGCTTTTCGGGGGTCCGACCCGTGACGATATCCGTCTCTACTGGTCGCACTGCGGCACGAGCCGCATCCGGGCGCACGAACTCATCGGAACGCCGCCGGTGCGAGACCTGAGTGACGTAGCCGCGCTGGGCCGGGAAGTCGTTCAACGCGGCTTCACCGCGCTCAAGACCAACATCCTTTTGCCAGGCAATCCCGGTTCGGTCTACTTTCCCGGTTTTTCCGGGGGACCCGGGACGACCGACCAGGCCATTTCCACACGCATGCTGACCCATATCGAAGCCCTCGTGGGAACCCTCAGGGACGCCGTGGGGCCCGATTTCGACCTCAACCTGGATCTCAACTTCAACTTCAAACCGGAAGCGTGCATGCGCATCGCGAAAACCCTGGAACCGTTCAGACTGCTCTGGCTTGAAATAGACATGTACAACCCTGAGGCCATCCTGCGGATCAAACAGTCCACCACCACCCCCATCTGCACCGGCGAAAATTTATTCCACATGCGCGGCTATATCCCGTATTTTGAACGCCACGCGGCCGACGTGTTCATGGTTGACGTACCGTGGAACGGCTTCGCGCAGACAAAGAAGATTGGAGACCTCGCCGAAGTCTATCAGCTGAACGTGGCACCGCACAACTACTACAGCCATCTCGCATCGTTCATCAGCGCGAGCCTTTGCGCCGTGCTGCCCAACGTTCGTATCATGGAGATCGACATCGACGACGTGCCGTGGAAAGACGACCTGGTTACGAACCCGCCCCGGATCGTCGATGGGCGTATGGCCATCCCCGCCGGTGCGGGCTGGGGCACGGAAGTCGTCGAGGAAGCCCTGCTGGCGCACCCTCGGCAATCCGGTCGTCGGCCGATGTAAAGTCGGAAGGAGAGGTTCTTCCATGCGGGAAATCAAGCTGCTCACAGACGAACAGATGCGGTTCTACGTCGTCAACGGTTTCATTACCGTTGGGACCGATCTTCCTCCGGAGTTTCACAAAGACATCTACGATCGTACCGATTGCATATTCACAAAAGAGGGTAACCCCGGCAATAACCTTCTGCCCAGGTTACCCGCAATAAGGCAGGTCTTCGATGACCCGAACGTGGCCGGCGCGCTCACCGGTCTTCTGGGTACCGACTATTATATGCATCCTCATCGACACTGCCATCGCAACCCGCCGGATAGCCCCGGCCAACGCATGCACAAGGACGGCTGGAGCCGGCGGCACCACCATACACGATGGGCCATGGCGTTTTATTATCCTCAGCCGACGCCGGAGCGCCTGGGCCCCACCTGCGTGGTGCCGGGCAGTCACTTCAACAACACCTATAGCGCAGACGATAGCGACGAACTGCCACTTTGCGGTGAGGCGGGTGACGTCACGATCGTACACTACGACCTTTGGCACCGTGCGATGTCGAATACCGCCGACCGGTCCCGTTACATGATGAAATTCCTGTTTGTGCGAATGCAGGAACCTGTCAGTCCAAGCTGGCAGCATTCAGCGTCCGGGTGCCGGACGCTGAATGGCTGGAATGACGCGGAACCACGCTCCCGGCTTTGGGACCACCTCTGGCACTGGCACCGGGGACGTTCCTCCACAAGTGCCGTAAACGCTCCGGTGGACGGTATTGCGCGCGACCTTTGCCACGCACACGAAGACATCGCCCTGAATGCGGCCTACCGGCTCGCCGCGATCGGGACACCCGCCATACCGACCCTTATGAAACTTCTGGAAGACAAGACGGAATCGGTTCGCCGCAACTCGGCCTATGCCCTTAGTGCGATGGGTGCGCCAGCGGTTCCCAGTGTGATTGAAAGGATTGAAAACGGCCCGGCCATCGCCGCAGAGATCCTGGCGGATATCGGAGGAGGCGCCAACGAGGCCGTACCCCCCATGGTCGACGCGCTCGAACACGGAAATCCGGACGTCCGCCGTTGGTCTGCGGAGGCCCTGGGCAATATCGCCGTTGCTGAACCTGGCGTGATTTCAGGCCTGAGCAAACAACTGGACGACGCCTCGGGCGACACGCGTCGCACCGCTGCACTGGCCCTGGCCAAGCTTGGACCGGGAGCGGAATCCGCCGTTCCGGACCTCCTCGCTGCGCTTGCGGACTGCAACCGGTACGTGCGCGGCAACGCGGCCGAAGCGCTCAGACGAATCGGTACTTCCGCTGCGCTGAACGCCCTCATCCCGGCGTTGACCACGGCCCGCTGGTGCCCGGAAACCACAACGGATAGCACGTTTTAGGTATCGTACACCGCGGACAGCATCGGTATTACGTCGCCAAATCGGTACCATTCAGAACGCCCACTAAAAACACATTGACACATTCAAAAGATCTACTTATATTATGACGTCTGAATTTCCCTTCCGAACACGGGTCTGTCCGCTATGAAAATCAGTCAGGGCTGGAAAAGGTTTCTCGGTGCGTCCGCCGGCCTGTTCACAGTGGCCGGCGTTATGGCGCTCCTGTTGCCGGATTACCGCAACCTTTCGCTTCTTTTCTTCTACAGCATTCCCGCCAACTCTTTCGTTCCCTTCCCCCATGAAGCCGCGCTCGTTTTCCTCGGCCGATCCTACCATCCCGTCGTGGCCGCGTTCGCCGCCGTTGCGGGCACGATGATCGCCTGCTTCGTGGATTATCGGGCCATCAACTTCGCCTTTCGGAACCCCAGGATCAAGCGGACCCGCGAGAGCGATGTCTACAAGGGCGCTGTCCATTATTTCATGAAAGCGCCCTTTTTTTCGATCTGGTTCGCGGCGCTGGTTCCGTTCATACCGTTCTACATATTCCGGATTCTCAGTCCCGCAAGCGGTTATCCCTTCCCGAGATACCTCGTCGCCGTGTTCCTCGGTCGATTTCCGCGGTATTTGCTCATTGTCATGATTGGCAACCTGCTCAACCTGACCAACCTCATGCTCGCCGGCGGCGCCGTCTTCTTCACCTGCGTCCTTCTCGGTTCCAGGGTCAAGGCCGCTTTTGCCGCCCGCCACCGGCTTCTTGAGCAATCCGTCTCAGTTGATCGCTTTGCACTGGACGAAAAAACGGCCGTCGCCTCCGACTGACCGGTCGGATCCACAACCGACTTCGATACCTCTCCCGTTCCGAATCGACGTCTTTGTATTCTCCCCCGGCTTCTTGCCATCCCCCTTTCCCGTATTCGCGCTTCATCTCAGGCGCACCGCGTGACGGATCGCGCCGTCGCCCGGTCCGACCACGATTCGAGCCGCTGTGAACTGAGAGACGGCGGGGGCATCGCGTCAGATCCAAATCCCGATGACCAGCGCCTGTCCGAAAAGCGCGACCCCGTTGTACCCCAGGCTGAGCCAGAAAAGGCCCGACTTCCGCCCCTCGAACGCCACAGACTGGTACGCCACGGGCAACACAAAGGCGATCAACGCCATCAGCGCCAGGTGGAGGCCAACCATCCCATTCCCTCCGCTGCCCGTCATTGAAGAGACATTCCCGGGCCCGCCCATACCGGCGAGAAGCTGAGCCAGGATGTACGCGGTGATAAGCGCCAGCAAAAAGCTCACGCCGTATGTCTTGACCGGGTTGAAGTCCTTCCGTATCTCCTCCTCGGTCGTCTCCATGTATTCAAGCCACCGCTTTCCAAACAGCGGGCCATACCAGATGGCGCCAACGATCATCGGTACAATACCGGCAATCAAGACAGCGATATAGTTGACTTCATTCATGGTCCGCTCCTCCACTTGCGGATGTATTGCCAGGTTGCGATGGTCCGGACCGCGCCACGGATGAAACCGTCGCAGCCGGGATGAGGTTCCGGGATCCTGACTCTATTCCCACTCGACCGTACCGGGCGGTTTGTGCGTCACATCGTAAAACACCGCCTCGATGCCCTCTTCAGCCAGAATCTCACCTGCAAGTTTCCGCACAAAATCAAACGACAGCGCGGAAAACCGCGCCGTCATAAAGTCCGGCGTCTCCACAGGTCTCAAGGCCACGGTTTCCGCGATGCCGTCGGATGTCAGCGGCAATAAGACGGTGGGCATCTGAGAGACCGACATCAACAGGCCCTCACGCTCCAGGGCAGCCATCGCGAGCGCATCCACCTCTCTCAGCAGGTCCAGACGGGGCCGCGTCAGAAATGCCCGCTTCAGCTTCAGTGGCGGTGGTGACGCTGGCGCCAGCAGATAAATCACCCGATTGATCGAACGTACGGCATTCGTAATTCGCGTGGAAACATCCTCCAGCATCGTCCAATCCGCGTCTCCCCAAACCACCGCCGGGTGTGCGTAGGTACGGAAGTCTCCCTGTACGCCCACGCTCTGAAGCGGCAGCACACGGAGCCCAAGCCCGGCCCGGGTGGCGATATCGTGCGCCGCTTCCTCGGCATCAGCATCTGCCGCACCAGACCGTTCGCCACGGGAGCAGAGGCAGCGCACGGACAGCCCCGGTCCGGGAAAGGGTTGACGCCAGACCAGATGCGGGGGCAGGCCGAGCGCGAGCCCCAGTTCGCGCACTTCATCTTTGTACAGATGCACCAACGGCTCGATCACCAGTCCGCGGGCGATCAGTTCTTCAACCCTATCCACGCGATTGTGGTGGGTTTTGATTACCGCCGAGTGCTCGGTGCCTCCAGACTCGATCGTATCCGGGTAGAGTGTTCCCTGCCCCAACAGCCAGCCGTCCGAATCCAGTTCCATCCGGCCCAGCACGCGGTCCTTGACTTCGAGAAACGCCCGGCCAACCGCCAGCCGTTTCCGTTCGGGCTCGACCAGGCCCTCCACACTCAGCAGGAATTCCTCGGTTGCATCCTCGACAATCAGATTCTCGAATCCCTCCGCCCGAAGCGCTTCCGCCACCGCGTCGGACTCCCCCTTGCGCATAAACCCGTTGTTGATGTGCAGTCCCAGCACCCGCTCCGGTCCCAACGCCCTGTTGAACAGCGCGAAGGCCACGCTTGAATCCACACCGCCTGAAACCAGCAGAAACACACGTTTGTGACCGACCTGCTCTTGAATCTCTTCCATCGCCGATTCAGCGTATCCAGCCATAGTCCAGGTACGCGAGGCATTGCAAATATTCAGGAAATTATCCAGCATTTCCATTCCGCGAGCGGTATGCGCAACCTCGGGGTGGAATTGAAGCCCGAAGATGTCGCGACGTACGTCCCCCACTGCGGCCGTTGCGCAATCTTCCGTCGTACCCAGCACCTCAAACCCCTCCGGCAGGCGGCTGGCAACGTCGCCGTGGCTCATCCACACCACCTGAGACGCCTCCATACCCTCAAAGAGCCCGGTGCTCGATCGAATCCGTAGCTCCGCCGATCCGTATTCCCGGATATCGCCCCGGGCTACCTCACCGCCCAGTTCCTGGCACACCAGTTGATGGCCGTAACAGAGCCCAAGCACGGGCAGCCCGGAATGCAGGTGTGCAGGATTGAACGCGGGCTGATCCGGATCGTAGACACTCGCGGGACCTCCAGAGAAAATCAGACCTGAAAAACCATCGATGTCAGAAGGATCGACAGTGGGAACGAAGACTTCCGAATAGACCCGCATCCGACGTATGCGGTTCGCAATCAGGTGGGCGTATTGCCCGCCGAAATCCAGCACGGCAATGCCGTTTTTCATGCATACTCCTCCATGCGGCAGCGGTCCCGACTGAAGAACAAGACGGGCGGCTCCGATGCGACGGGGCCGGGGCACCGGCCTGTGCGGATGGGGTCTTTCGACCCATTGCCGCCGCAATGGACAGGCGCTCGCCACACGTTGTCGACCACGCTCAGATCTCCATGGCGGCCTGCCAGACGATATCGGAAGATTGCCAGGTCTCACGGGCGGACAAAACCGTATCGTTAGGCGTCGCCGAACCATCCGCCGGGCAGTCGACGTTATAGTGGAGCCCACGACTTTCTCTTCGTCTCAACGCGCAGCGAACCGTCAGCGCGGCCACCGTGGTGATGTTTCTCAACTCCAACAGTGCTTCCGTGACCTTGGTCCGCTTGTAGAACTCCTCTACCTCCTGGGCAATCACGCCAATGCGTCTCGCGGCCCGTTTCAGCCTGAAGTCGGAACGCACGATGCCGACGTAATCCCACATCAATCGCCGAACCTCCAGGCGGTCGTGCGCCAACAGCACCCACTCCTCGGCGTTGAACACGTCGTCGTCCTGCCAGTCTGGTACCGCGGGAAAGGCCATTCCGGCGTCCAGGTGCCGGGACGCGTGTTGATAGGCCCGATCCGAGAACACCAGCGCCTCCAGAAGCGAATTGCTGGCCAGGCGATTGGCGCCGTGCAAGCCGGTGTTGGCCACTTCGCCGGAGGCGTAGAGCCCGTTGATTTCCGTGCGGCCCCAGACGTCGGTCGACACACCGCCACACATATAATGGGCGGCGGGAACAACGGGGATGGGCTGTTCGGTGATGTCGATATTAAACGCCAGACACCGCCGGTAAATATTCGGAAAACGCTCTTGAATCTGGCCGGCGGGAACGTGAGTAATGTCGAGATATACGCAGGGAGCGCCGCTTTTCCTCAATTCGTTGTCGATTGCCCTGGCGACGATATCGCGCGGCGCGAGCCCTCCCATTTCGTGATACGCGTCCATAAACGGCCGTCCGCTCCGGTCAACCAGAACGCCGCCGTGACCGCGCACGGCCTCGGAAATCAGGAAGCAGTCACTTTCCGGGTGGTAGAGCGTGGTGGGGTGGAACTGCATAAACTCCAGGTTGGCGATCGATGCGCCTGCCCGGTACACCATGGCGATGCCGTCGCCGGTTGCAATGCCCGGATTGGTTGTGTGCATGTAGATCTGCCCGGCCCCGCCGGAACACAAAAGCGTGATCCGCGCCAGAAACCGCCTGACCTGGCCGGATGCCGCGTCCAGGACGTAGGCGCCCAAGCAATGGATCCGTCCCTGTGGTTCACTCTTGGCGCCGAAAAGATGGTGTTCCGTAATCAGGTCGACCGCCATGTGATGTTCGAACCGCGTTATGTTTGGATGGGCCTCGATCGCGTCCGTAAGTGACCGTTCGATTTCCTTTCCGGTCAGATCCGCCGCGTGGACAATCCGATGCCTGGTGTGCCCACCCTCTCGCCCAAGCGCCAGGCGGCGGCCGTCCGGCCCTTTCGTAAACGCGGCGCCCCAGGCCATCAATTCCCGGACCATCCGTGGCCCCTGTCCAATCACCAACTCCACAACGTCTTTGCGACAGAGCCCGGCGCCGGCGGCGAGTGTATCCTCCACGTGCAGGCCGAAAGAATCGTCAGAATCGAACACGGCGGCAATGCCTCCCTGGGCATAGTTGGTGTTTGACTCCTCGGACTCCTTTTTGGTAATCACGACTACGGAGGCAGACTCCGCTGCTCTCAGCGCAAAGGACAGGCCGGCGATACCGCTGCCTATGACCAGATAGTCGGTTTCCCAGACGTCGGACACGATCCAATTTCCCTTCCGGAACCGTTGAAGCGGCTGCGCGCGGACAGATTGAAACTCCGTATTCCGTAACGCGATCGATCGTCACTGCCCTGCAAAGCCCTCCTCGCAACGGGACCTCGTCCATCACGCCGGCAGCCCGCACACAACGCGGCGCCGGCCGTTCAATTTCACGACAACCGGAATCACTGCCTTGTCTTCACAATTTCCCTCAGGAAATCCTCGGCCGAAAACCCGTTGCAGCCGGTGGCCTCGATCAGAAGATCCAGAATCTCACGCCGGGTGCGCCGGTCGTATATCAGATCTTCAAATACCTCTCTGGACTTTCTTCGTCCCAGAGCCTCGTCGATCTCTCCGGGTGTCATCCACAGGCCGCCCGTTGCAGACATCCCGATATCCTCCTGTTTTAATTCGGCTTAAATACATTTCATGGAAATGAAAATAACCGAATTTCGGCCTTTTGTCAACCGGGTACGGACGCCCGCGGATCACGGAACAGGAGCGCACCGCCATGGCGCAGCGGTTCCATATGCTGTCGTTCGACACCCTCGCAGCCGCGGATTTCCCGATTGCGGATGCTCATACGGTTGCAAAAAAACGTAAAAATGAGTACACTTAGGTTCGGAGCCCTACCCCCGTTTAAAGAGGATCGGATGGCCGTAAGCGATCTGCCCGCCCTCAATGCGATATTCAATACGATCAGCGCCGGCTTTCTCACGCTGGGCTATCTGCAAATCAGGCGCGGCAACATCCGGCAGCACAGGCGAATGATGGTTCTCGCCCTGATCTTCTCAGCTCTGTTTTTGGTGTCGTATCTCGTCTATCATCTACAGATCGGGTCAGTGCCCTACCCTCACCACGACTGGACCCGCGGCGTCTATTTTGCTATCCTGATACCCCATGTTATCCTTGCCGGCTTGAATGCGCCGTTCGTTCTGGCTGTTGTGTGGCTTGCCGTCCAGGGCAAGTTCCAGACCCACAGACGCCTGGCACGCTACGTGTTGCCGATCTGGATGTTCGTCTGTATCACCGGTGTGATCGTTTACGTGATGCTATACCGACTTTGACAGATAAGGAGGCATCCCATGACCATACTCGTAACGGGTTCATCCGGGCTCGTCGGATCGGCCCTCATTCCGTATCTCGAAGCCAGCGGCCACCGTGTCTGTAGGCTCGTTCGCACGAGCCCGAAGAGCGACCTCGAACGCCAGTGGGATCCTGAATCAGGGTTACTCAAGGCTGCCGACCTGGAAGGAATCCAGGCGGTAGTACACCTGGCTGGCGAGAACATTGCCTCAGGCAGGTGGAACGAAGCAAAGAAAAACAGAATCCGCAGCAGCCGCGAAGATGGCACCCGGACTCTTGCGGAAGGCCTTGCGGAAATGCGAACGCCTCCCGCGGTTTTTGTTTGCGCTTCGGCCATCGGCTACTACGGCAACCGCGGCGAGGAAATACTCAACGAAGAATGCCCGCCGGGATCCGACTTCCTGGCAGAGACATGCATCGCCTGGGAGAATGCCGCGCAGCCCGCATCGGGCGCGGGCATCCGTACCGTGTACCTCCGAATCGGAATCGTGCTCAGCGCCGACGGCGGCGCCCTCGCCAAAATGCTCTTTCCCTTTAAAATGGGCGTTGGGGGTGTGATTGGCAGCGGCGATCAGTATATGAGTTGGATCTCTCTGAGCGATCTGGTTCGAATCATCAGCCACGCGCTCAACACGGAAACGCTGCGGGGGCCGGTCAACGCCGTGTCGCCCGGTCCGGTTACGAACCGGGAATTCACGAGAACGCTGGGACGTGTACTCTCCCGGCCGACTCTTCTTCCCATGCCGGCCTTTGCCGCCCGGTTGGCTTTCGGGGAAATGGCGGATGCCCTGCTGCTGTCCGGCACCCGCGTACTGCCCTCCCGGCTGCAGGAGAGCGAATACAAATTTCGACACCCGGAACTGGATGCCGCGCTGCGGCACGTATTGAACCTGTAGACGCGGCGGGCGATCACCCGCTCAGTCGCTACACAATACCGTTCAACCGGCACACGGCATCGAATAGTACCTGCACCCCAAAACGCACATTCGCAACGGACACCCGTTCGTCGTGGCCATGGCACAGTTCGAAAAAGGCCTCACCCGTTTCGTACCGCATGGGTATGAATCCATATACGTGGATATCGCGATCCCGCAGAAACCGCGCATCCGTACCACCCGTCTGCATATATGGGACCACGGCCCCTTCGGGATCGAACTGGACGATTGACGCCCGGATGGCGTCGAACAGCGGCGTCTGATGGTCGAACTCCGTGCCCGGCCTGAAGGCGCTTCCCATCTCCAAGGCAACGCCCTCGCCCGCAAGGTCGCGGACTTCGCGGACAAACCCCGCCTCATCCGCCCCCGGCAATGGCCTGCCGCTCAGCCTGGCCACGGCTTCGGAAGGGATCACATTGCGTTTCACGCCGGCCTCGAGAATGGTCGGTGCACACGTATTGCGCACCATCGCGTCGAACATCAGCCGGGTCGGCTCGTCAACCGGCAAGACGGACAAAGCGCCATCGCAGCGTTCCGGGTCCAGTACTCCCAGGAGCATATCCGCCACCTCGTCCCTGACCTGCGCACCCGCGGCGCCTTCGAAAAACGCCCTGACCGCGGCGGTAACGCGGTGAGGCATTTTCGTTTCGCTCAAATTCCCCAGGGCCCTTGCCAAGTGAAATACCGCATTGTCGTTGTGGGGCACGGAACTGTGTCCCGGTTGTCCCCGCGCAACCAGATTCAACTCGGCACTTCCCTTTTCGGCCACCTGGCACGTGTATACCGGTCGACCGTCGATCAGCAATGCAAAGCCGCCGGCCTCATTGATGCCGTATTCGGCGTCGAACACCTCGGGGTGGTTGGCGTTAAGCCAGCGCACTCCGTGCACCCCCCCGAGTTCCTCGTCTGCGGCTGCCACCAGAACCAGGTCCCGCGACAGCGGAATTCCCAGCCGCTTGCACATCAACAATACCTGAAGTCCCACCGCCGTCGTGAGCTTGGAATCGATCGCCCCTCGTCCCCAGACATACCCCGCCGCCACCTCGCCGCCAAACGGGGCGTGGGTCCATTTATCGGGCTCCGCCGGAACCACATCCAGGTGCGACAACAACAGTACGGGCCGTTCCGATCCATCGCCCTCAAGACGGACAACCAGATTCCCGCGTCCTGGCGCCGATTCCAGAATTCGAGGGGACAGCCCTTCCGCGGCCAGCGCCCCGGCGACATCCTGTACCAGAGGCATCTCGTTCCCCGGCGGATTCGTGGTGTCGAATCGAAGCAGTCTGCAAAGCCAGTCCACCGCCTCCCTGCCCGCCTGTTCCCAATCCAGGTTCATGGTTGTGTCTCCAAATTCCGATCCGTCTCTGCCCGCGCCCCGGCTTCCGCGTCGGGCACGGCGGAAGGGACGGTTCCGGCGCGCCATTCTCGCGAGGGGCTCGCCGGCTTGACTGCCTCCACGAGATTCCTCATCTGTTCGTCCCGGAAACATGGTTGTGGTTCAGCACGTGTTTCCCGGTGTCTTCTCTCTCTTCTCTCAAGCCAACAATTCTCCCAGCCTCTTTCCGATGGCCTCCACGTCCCCTTCCCGGAGACACATGGGTCCGAACCCCAGCACACCCTCGTACACTTCCGCCGTATTGCAGTGGATACTCGGCTCCCCGCCGATAAGGCGGCGCGCCAGTTCCAGCCCTGTAATGCCCGCCGCAGCCTCGTCGATCTCGAGCCTCAATCCGGGTATCGGCCGACCGGGATCAATGCTGGTGGTCACGCGAACGTTCGGTAATTCTCCCATGACTTCGGCCAGGCTCTGTATCGCTGCCGTCCAACGGGTGTGGCGCGCCTGATCCCCCTCCGCAACAAACAACCTGAGTGCCGTGATCAGGCCCACAATCTCTTCCTTGCCCACCTTGCACGGTCTGCCGAGCCCGTGCTGCGGCGCACCCGGCAGGCGATCCTTTTCGATCAGCGAAGACGGCGGATTCCAGAGATCGTGAAACACATCCTGGTCCAGGTGCTGCAGCGCGACGGCGGAAACCAGATCTTTCCGCCCGCATAAGATGCCCGAACTCTGCGGTCCGCGTATGGCCTTTCCCCCGCTGAAACAGACCACATCCGCGCCGGTCTCGACAAATCGTTGCAGGTTTGCCTGGGGCGGAAGCTGTCCGGCGGCGTCCACCACGACAGGCACCCCCCGCTGGCGGGCCACTTCCACCACATCCTCCAGGTGCGGACGCGCCCGGGCATTCATCACATATGCGACCGCCGCGGTCCGATCCGTAATCGCGTCGGCAATCTCCCAGGCCTCCGTATCCCGAACTCCGGCTCCGCTGAACCGGTCGGAGATCCCTACCTCGACGAGCTTCACGCCCACCGCTCGAATGGCATGGTCGTAAAAGTTCCGGTGGCTCCGTGGAATAATCACCTCGTCCTTCATCCCCTCCGTATCGGGCAGCCGGTTCATTCTGCCCGGGTCGAGACCGGTCACGCACGCCGCGACGCCCAGCATGATCCCCGCCGCCGCACCCGACGTCACGTACCCGGCTTCGGCGCCCGTCATGTGAGCGATCGCCTGGCCCGCCCACGCCTGCAACTCGGCGATGTCCACACAGTGCTGGGAGGCTTCCGCCATGGCCTGCGCCACTTCCTCCGGCAGAATCGACCCGCTCAACCGTGTTGCGGGTCCGGCTGCGTTGATGATGGTGCGAACACCGAGGCGTTGATACACATTGGCCATCTACTCCCTCCTGAACGTTGATCCGGCACGCCATACGTGCGTAAATATAGAGACGACAATTCCGTGATCGGACACCCAAAGCGACCGTCGTTTCGCTCGGAAGCTGTTTTTAAAATTCCCGGTGCGTTCCCGCGCGCGCGAAATGGGGTCGGTTCTGAGGCGCGAGGAGCACGCAGGCAGGCGCGACGACCGCTGGGGTTTTAAGACAGCTTTTTAATATCCACCGCGGCCTTCACCCTGTCAAGCCAAAACCTCTCCGTATCAAAACCACTTGTATAGCTGCTTCGGGCTGTTTACATTCAGTTCGACAACATCCCTGCCAACGCGGATCCGGGGGATCCTCCTATGGAAGTCCTCGAACACACCATCAATCCATTCAACGGTGTCATAATCAACCCCGAAAGCCTTCCCGAGGAGGTACGGATTTTCAGCGAACGCCTCTCGCGGTCCATGAAGACCTGGAAAAAATCGGGGCATCAACTTGTGTGGCTGGAAGTGCCCATCGGGAAATCCGAATTCATTCCCATTGCAGTGCAGGCAGGTTTCTCATTTCACCACAGCGGCGAAACCTATCTGATGCTCACGCGGCCGCTGATCGAAAATGCATTTATCCCCGGCTATGCCACCCACTACATCGGCGCTGGCGGGGTGGTGGTTAACGACGACGATGAGATCCTGGTGGTCTGCGAAAAGCACCGCGGCAGCAGCAGGCCTTACTATAAGCTGCCGGGCGGCGCGCTGCACCCGGGCGAACACCTGGCCGAAGGGGTCGTACGGGAAATCCACGAAGAGACTGGAATCCGGACCACATTCGAGGCGATGGTGTGTTTCCGTCACTGGCACGGCTACCGCCACGGCAAATCCGACATATACTTTGTCTGCCGCCTGAAACCGCTCACTTACGAAATCATACCCCAACCCGAAGAAATCGAAGAATGTCTCTGGATGTCCATTGAAGAATATCTGACGTCAGACCACGTCCATTCCTTCAACCGCCAAATCGTCAGAGCGGCGTTTGCCAGCCCGGGCGCGGTGCTCAGCGACGTCGAGGGATACCGCGACGGCAGACGAAGGGAAATCTTCATGCCACCGGGTATGGACGGGACCTGATCCCGCGTCGTCCGGTCAAGCGACAATACTGCCGAACGGATTTATGCCCGGACCTAACCGGAACGTCGCCAGTGCGGCGATCCACTCTTTGGAAGGACCCGCCAATGAGAATTCCGGACTCTCTCTTTCGCTCCATTCTCGATAGTCGAAGGGTTGATCCCAACCCCATTGTTTGCTCGCTGAAACAAAACCTCCGGCAGGCCTGCGAAGACCATCTCAATCCCGACTCGCCGGCATATATAGACTATACCGAACGCAGTGCGGACTACTGGTTCACCCGCAGCGGCGGCCGTTTGCTTCCCAAATCGATCGAGACCCTTTCCGTCGGCGGCATTCTGCTGGACGATGGGTACACGGATGAAGCCTGCAACATCCTGCGTACCATTGTCAGGCATCGCATCGTAGAAAACTGCGGCGGCACGAATTACGGACGCCCCTACCACACGTGGCGGGACAACTGCCTGGATGCCGGCGCCAGTTCCACGGTGCTGGCTATCGGACTGGACCTGCTTCGGCCGACACTGTCGGAAGCGGAACGAACGGAGATCGGAGCCTACTGTCTGCCGTTTATCGACTACACGCTGGAGAATCCGCCCGACCCCGAAGAGACCCGCCCCGATTGGAATA
This sequence comes from Candidatus Latescibacterota bacterium, assembly GCA_965237675.1. Taxonomy (GTDB): domain Bacteria; phylum Latescibacterota; class UBA2968; order UBA2968; genus JAAXHE01. The sequence continues at coordinate 3,648,206 of OZ250150.1, read as the reverse complement.
TGGGCGCCATCGGGTGCATCGGCCTCGGCCTGCTCGGACTGGTGTTACGCAATTACGGCGTATTGGACGAGTCCCGATTCAACCGGGCGCTGGAGTCCGCCAAAAAGCGGTGCCTTCTCTTCCTCGACAGGGGTCACGACGGCGAGGGCGCCTTTTACGAAGGCCCGGCTTACGGCGGCGCCACACTGCATTACCTCGCCCCGTTCGCCCTGGCGCTGGCCGTCTGCGGAGATCGGGAACTCACAGACCATACGGGGTGGGAACGCATCGCGGAAGGCTTGGCGTATGAACTCATACCCGCCACGGGGCGGCCGAATCCGCTAAACGACTGCGGTGACCAGTTTCACATCGAATGGCTTTCCCTGTTGGCTTCTCAACAGAAGAACGGCCTCGCCCAGTGGCTCTGGCAGCGTATCGATAATCCTCCGGCCCACGGTGAATTCTGGCAGGCCCCGGACGAAGCCTGGGTCGACACCGTCACCCGTTACCTGCTGTACTTCGATCCGTCGGTAGAACCCGTGTCGCCGGATGGCCTGGACCTACGGGGTGTCAGGCACTTTCGCAACAGGGGGCTGGTGGACGTCCGCTCCGGATGGCAGCCCGGCGATTTTTTTCTCTCATTTCTATGCGACGTTTTTCCCGCAGGCGGCCACCGGCAGGCCGATCGTAACCACTTCGCTCTGCACGCCCTCGGAGAGGGCTTTGCCTGCGATTCCGGATACGCCCTCGAGAGGCTTCCCGGCACCACCGAAGTCCTTCGCCTGGGCGCGCTGGGTGAAGCCCACAATCTGCCTCTTGTCATGGGTGAAATGCAACGTCGCGGCCCCGCGCGCAACGACGGCATCGTCCGTGCGGACATCCAGGGGTCCTTCCCCTATATCGAGGCGGAAGCGGGCGATAGCTACGCCTGCGCGCAACGGTTCGTCCGACGGGTGCTCTGCCTGCCGGATGATCGCGGCGCGCCTGCCGCCGTGATCATCGTCGATCGTCTGGACTTTGAGATGCACGACCGTCCGATGCTGTCCTGGCTGTTGCACACCGCGGCCGGCAATCGCCTCGAGTGCGGTCGGGACCGGGTCTCCATCGTCGGCGGCACGCGGGAAAACCGGTGCGACGTCCAGATCGCGACCCCGTGGCCGGGCCGCTGGCGCGAGGAAACTTTCTTTGACCATCCCCGGTTGCGCTACGACTGGTTCTGGAGCCCGCTGTTCTGTATTGTGGCGCTCGTCCCGTACCACAAGAACGCCTCCCCACCCGAGATTGACGCCAGCGGAAACGCCGAAGGCTGCGCCATTCGCATTCGTCGTGGCAACGTGGCCGACACCGTCCTGACCGCGGGGCCCGACAGTACGTTCGCTTTCGACGGCATCCGGACGGATGCCGAGTTCGCGCACGTCCGAGCCGCGGGTGATGAAATCGACGCCGGCCTCGTCGCCGCCGGTTCCCTGCTCGACGTTCGAGGGAATCTCGTCGTTTCCGAATCACGATCCGTCGACTATCACAAATTCTGACGACGGCAGGAAATTCTCTCCTGAACCGCCAACCAATCGTGTCTTGAGGGACGGGTTTCGATTCCCACACTCGCCATCATCCATCCGACAGTTGACCGAGAGCGTCTATCACCGGATCCACGTCAAACACGTAACCGAACATCAATGCCACCCGCCACAGCGCAATCTCCTTGGCCAGTTCATCCGTGCAACTTTCCCCGTTTTCCACCGCCGTTGTCGCCTGACGGATGGTCGAGCACACGTACCCCATCCGTCCCATATCGATCATACCTCCCGGGCTGGCGAGAAGGCACCAGTTGATGGCAAACCCGATATAGATCAGGTGCCAGATACCCCGCTCCCGGCAGACCGCGTTGAGCTGGTGGGAATTGATCACCACGGCCTCGTCGGCTTCCGGAATCGCCTGCGGCGCAAAATCGATATGCTTGAACCCGGCCGCGATGTCCGGCTGGTTGTGGGCGCCGGTCATCTGCCTGCCCCGATCCGCCTGCCACTGTTTCTTCAACGCATCGTCCACCGCGCCCGGCGCCGCTTTCGGCTCCCCTCCAGCCACCGTCTTAATGCGCTGGTATTCGTCGTAAGACGCCGTATAACTCTCGCTCGATCCCACGTGAATCACAGACAGCCCGGCCTCCCTTGCCGCCCGCAGAAGCGGCGGAAAGACGTTTTGCGAAATCCTCATCGCCCTCGGCAGATACTCCACCATGCGGAACCAGCCGTCGTACGGCGACCCCGGCCCGGGTGGGATTTCGTCTACCAGACCGGGATTCCACGCGTGCATGCTGACCAGCGCCGTCCTTTCAAGTGGCACGTCCAGCATCCGCGTGGTCCAACCGGCGTAACCGCGCCCTGGAATGTCCGCGCCCAGATCCGCATCGTGCTGACGGTAGTAGTGTGCAGGCAGTGTTAACATTTCGCCCATTAGGCCTCCTTTGCTGTGGCGGCGGATCCGTCACCCCACGAGTCCGCGCAGGTGGTCAACGTTGACCCGGTCATTCAAATGGCGCCATCAATGCGGAGTTTCTCAATCTCCGCGGTTGAAAATCCGAGATAGTCCCCCAGAATCGGCTCGTTGTGTTCTCCCAGCGCGGGACCTCGCCGGTGTTCAATCGATGCGCCGCCGACCTTGATGGGACTCGCCACCACCCGGGCGGTACCGAACTCCGGATGCGGTAACTCCAGTACCATATCGTTTTCGACCACGTGAGGGTCGGCAAAGGCCTCCGACACCGTATTCACCGGGGCGCAAGGCACCTCGCCCTTGAGCAGCCCCAGCCAATCGAGAGTTGTTTTCTTCCTGAACAGATCCTTAAGGATCGGAATCAGCACATCCCGATTCTCCAGACGATCCGAAAAACACCGGAATCGCGCGTCTTGCGCCAGTTCCGGCACACCCAGGATACGTATCAGATTTCGAAAAAACTTCTCCTTTGCGCACATTACCACGAGCCATCCGTCCTTGGTCGGCACCACCTGGGATGGAATCTGCGACGGATGAGAAGAGTCCGGCATCCTCTGCGGCTGATAACCCTTCGTCAGATGCCACGCCGCCACATATCCGAGTTGCGCCAGCGCAGTATCGAACAGACTCACGTCCACGTCGCACCCCAGGCCCGTCTGTCTGGCGCTGAAAATCGCGCTGACCATGCCCAGAGACGCCATGGCGCCCGCGCCCAGGTCCACGAGCGACAGTCCGGTTTTTGTCGGCGGGCCGTCCGGATCGCCCGTAAGGCTCATCCATCCGGCATATCCCTGCATCAGATAATCGTAACCTGGCTCGCCTGCTCGAGACCCATTGCGTCCGAAGGCGGAAAGGGAGCAGCATACAATCGAAGACCTGACCTCCCTCAGAGCCGGATAGTCGAGCCCCAACCGGCCGGGCAGATCCCCGCGCAGGTTGTTGAACACCCCATCCGAAATCCTCACCAGCCGATGCAACACCTCCCTGGCTCCCGGATGCTGCAAATTCAGAGTCATGCTCATCTTGTTTCGGTTGAAACTCTGGAAATACACGCTATCCTGTTCAGCGGTATATGGCGGCACGTAACGTGCGACGTCGCCACCGGTCTCCGGGTTCTCGACTTTGATGATTTCCGCCCCGAGGTCCGCCAGCATCATCGTTGCCCACGGTCCCGCCCCGAACTGCTCCACGGAGACAATCCGGATTCCACTCAGGGGCGGGTGTCGGTGTTGATCGTGCAAGAGACCCTCTCGTTCCTCGAACCGAACTGCCGCTGGCGACCCACCTCGGGCGTCTCGTGACTCCGCCCTGGCTCGCTCCGTTTCATCCTCGTTCGGGAGAATGCACGAAAGGCAGACTCTCCGCGACCGGTCTACCGGCCGTTACGCCTCACGCACGCTCTTCTTTGAGGCGTTCCAGAATCCATCGGGCCCGTTCCACAACTGGACGGTCCACCATCCGGCCGTCCACGGTCGTCGCACCGCCGTCTGTCCGCTGTCCGCAAGCATTTACAATCCGGCGGGCTCGCGTCACTTCGACATCCGAGGGGCTGAAAATCCCATTCACCGCGTCGATCTGATCCGGATGTATCACGGCTTTTCCGGATAGCCCCAGTTCCCGGGCATGGCGCGCGTCGACGGCGAGTCCGTCGGGATCCCGAATTTCGGTAAAAACCCTGTCTATGGCCCGGATCTGTCCGCTTGCCGCAGCCACCGCCAGCGCCGACCGCGCGTAGTTGAGCAATCCCTTTCCGGCGTGTGAAAAGAGGCCCAGATCCAGCGCGAAATCCTCCGCGCCAAACAGGAGCCCCACCAGCCGGGATGTGGCAGAAGCGATTGCAGGCGCGTGAACCAGTCCCCGAGCGCTCTCAATGGTTGCCAGAAGCTTGACGCCGCCGGAGGGAATCCCAACTTTCGTCTCGTGCCGATCCAGCCACCGTTGCATCTGGAGCACATCCTCCGGACATTGCACTTTGGGCAACACGAGTCCGTGTAACCCTGCCCGCGTAATGACCCCCATATCGGCGTCCAATCCGGAAGATCCGGCGCTATGAACTCTCACGAATCGCAGGGCGCGGCCAGGCGCGCGGCCCAACGCGGCAGCCACCTGCCGACGCGAAACGTCCTTCCCGGCCTCCGGGACGCCGTCCTCCAGATCGAATATCAGGACATCCGCCGGCAGGCCCAAGGCCTTATCGATCATCGGCTGGCGGTGGCCCGGTACGAAGAGCCAGGAACGCATCGCTTTCACCCGTCTGTCTCCTCATGAATCTTCGGAAAGGCATCTTCCGAAGGCGCGTGCGCCCTCTTATAAATCATCACGCTGCGAACCAAATTGATGACGACGCGGCCGTCCTGATTCACTCCCCTCGACCGCACCTTCACAATGCCCACTTCCGAAATGGACTTCGACGCTCGCTTTCCGAGTACCTCCGTCTCGCAATATAGCGTATCGCCCACAAACACAGGGTTGGGAAGCCGGATTTCGCTCCAGCCCAGGTTCGCCATCGCCTGCTCGCTTACGTCCTGCACACTCATTCCGACAATCAGCGCCAGCGTAAAGGTACTGTTCACAAGAATCTTTCCCCAGCGCGTCCGCCGGGCGTACTCTTCGTCAAAATGCAGTGGGTTTGTATTCATCGTCAGATGCGTAAAAAGCTGGTTGTCCGACTGCGTTACCGTCCGCCCGAACCGACTCCGGTAAACGTCGCCCACGTCGAAATCCTCAAAGCACCTTCCCCGCCAGCCCGGAACCACCCTCATCTCTGAATCAGCCATACCAGACTCCTGCACATCGCCTGTCCCGGGTATACCGAATACCGGCCCGCGAATCGGGACAACAAGGGCCGCGACGGCGAAATCATTGCCGCCGGAGGTCGGCTTAACCCTGAATGCTCTTTTCTGTTGACATCACGGCGTCTTTCGTCCATTATATGCCGTCGCCCCGAAAACGCTTCCTAAATATGTTTTCGCGGTATCCCGATGTCCAGCGTTTTCGAACGCGAATCGCCCCAACCCGGTTCGATAATGTCCGACACACCCGCCGCAGACGATTGCGAACTACTGAACCGCCGCTTCGTTTCCCTTCTTGTCGTATCTTTCCTTGCCAGTTTTGTTTCCGCACCCCTCTATTCCTCTCTCCTTCCCGTCTACGTTGAAGCGGGTCTTTCCCGGTCCCCCCTCTTTTCCGCCGGCCTGCGCGGCCTCTTCTTTCTGTTGGGAGGGCTCTGCTCCGTGCCCGCCGGCATGCTTTGCGACACCTTCGGCATCAAGCGAGTGCTTATTCTCGGTCAATTCGGGCCGCTGCTGGTGGGCGCCATCTTTCTCACCGGCGACCCCTATCTGCTGTCGGCACTCAGTATCGGTCTGGGCATGACGTTCGGATTCAGCAGTACGGGCGGGCAGAGCTATCTGCTTGGCGCCGCTTCCGCGCGGGTTATGGGCACGGCCTCAGCCGGTTATTTCCTCAGCAGTACGCTCGGCAGCGCCGCGGGAAACCTTCTGGCCGGACCCGTCGCGGACACGATGGGATACGAGCGGCTGGGACATCTCGCCTGCGTTACCGCCGTGGGGATTATCGTCCTTACCCTCGTTCTGTTGCCCAGCCTTCCGCGCCCCCCGGAGGCCGGTAGATCGGCCACCCGATCTCTTGCCGGTTATATCGACCTTTGCCGGCGCAGGGAGGTGCGCCTGCTGCTGGGCATTCGATATCTGCCCACGAGTTATTGGGGCGCCGTGAGCCTTCTCATCCCGTTGCTCATCTATCGCATCTCCGGAACCAACACGTCCGTGACCACGTACAGCGCCATCAGCCTGGTTGCCGCGTGCGGCTCGCAGTTACTGACGGGGCGGCTGGTTGATCGTATCGGCCGATGGAAACCCGTTTTTATCTCATCTTCGTTCGTTGCCGTCAGCGCGGTCGGTCTGACGCTGTCCGCCCACACACTTGCCGGCCTGTACACGTTTGGCATTATGGCTTCCGTTTTCGCGTGGTCTCTCTCCACCACCATGCCCGGCATCCTCCAGTTAACCGCCGGCGAGGGTGAAAAGGGGCGCGTGGTCGGCAGCGCGCACGTCGCATGGAGTGCCGGCATGCTCTCCGGCAGCCTGGGCGGCGGCAAACTCATCGACTGGGGCCCCGCGTTACCCTTCGCTATCGGCACCGTCTTCGCCCTGGGCGCGGTAGCCTGCGGTATCGGCCTCTATTACTTCCATCGAGCCACAGATCCACGGCCCGCAAAACGCGTCAAATAGGTTCGTCCTGCGCAGGTCCGCCCGTGAATGGGCGCCGGCGCCGTGGCGTGCCGGACGATGGGACACTTGCGCGTCGCATGTAGATCCGTATATTCGGAGGGGTTCCCGCCCCCGAGTTTGAATGCGGGCCTGGAATCTGCGGTCCGCCTGTCAAGTTCAAGAGGTCCTCCATGGATGACATACGCATCGGCCTCGTCGGCCTCGGACACCGGGGCTTGCACTGGCTGCGCCTCTTACAACGTCTCAGCGGTTACCGCATCACCGCCTTGTGCGACCCCATCGCCGCGCTGCACGACCGGGCGCTCGCCGCGCTTGACAATCCGACCATTGCCTATACGGCGTACGATGACATCCTGGCGGACGGAAATGTGGACGCCATTGCCCTGTGCGTCCGTTGCAAAGAACAGGGCGCGCTGGCCGCCAGGGCCCTTGAAGCCGGTAAACACGTGAACTCCGAGGTGCCCGCCGCCCACACTCTGGAAGACTGCTGGCGGATCGTTACTCAGGTAGAACGCACCGGCCTGGTCTACCAACTGGCCGAGCAAACGAGGTATTGGGGTTTCGTGGAAACCTGGCGCGACCTTGTGGCGCGGGGCCGGCTGGGCAGGGTCACCTTCTGCGAAGGCCAGTATATCGGCTACTACGGCACGCGGCAGTTCTTTCAGGATCCGAACAATGGTGAATTCTGTACGGTCGAGCAACTGGGCGAGCACCCCGGGGCCAGACCGACCTGGATTCACGAAATGCCGCCCATCCACTACCTTCCTCACGAACTCAGTCCCATGCTCAGGGTACTGAACGACCGGGTGGTGGAGGTGACGGCCATGAGCACCGGCAAGCCCAGTTATTCCCATCCCGAAATCGGCCAGCCCGACATCCAGGTGGCCCTGATGAAAACCGAAAAGGATGCGATTTTGAGGATGGCCACGGGATTCACACAGAAAATCCCCAGCCGCAGGGGCCACCACTGGTACCAGGTGCTCGGTACAAGGGGCAGTGTTGAGTGGAAACGTTCACAAAGAGGGCGTCCGCTCATGTGGCTGGCCGACGACCATATGCACGACATGGCCGAGGTCGACTGGCGCTTTGAGTGTACCGACGCGCCGCCCGAAGCGGTGTCAAGCGGCCACGGCGATGCCGACTATTACGTGCACGCCACGTTCCGTGACGCCGTCCGCGAGGGGAAGGCGATGGAATTCGACGTCTACCGTGCCATCGAGACCGCCGCGCCGGCCATCCTCGCGGCGGATTCCATCGACCGGGGGACCCAAGCCATGAAGGTGCCCGACTTCCGCCCCACGGACGCCAGGCCCAATGGCGTTATGCCCTAACAGCCCGTCGAAAAAGTCCATCCGGGCTGCGGCCGGCTCTTGTGGCCGAATTACTGCGTTGCGCTCCCTCCCCGAATCCCCCGATTCGACTAGGTCGCGCGCCTCGTCTTCGGTCACAATGGCTCGGCCTCGCCTGCAGAGCAACTTTTTCAATGGACTGAGAAGGGACCGGATAATGCAGATTGGTATTCTGACAGACCCGTCCAACCTTTCGGCGTACATTGCCGAGATTTTCAAGACCTGGGGTTTGCCGCTCTTTCGGGCCATTTCCCACGACCGGGTTCCCACCCTGGAACCGGCCGATATCCCGGTGCTCGTCTGTCCGGCACATCAGGACGAAGCCCCGCTCGTGGACTACGCCCGCCGGGGTGGCACCGTCCTCTGCTTCCTTCCAGAAAAGACGCTTGCCGGCGCGGCCGGATTGACGGTCCTGGGCGCGAAAAAACCGCCGCTACGTCTGCGCAACACCGCGTATCCCACCGGCGGCCTGGCAGGCGAACGCGTTCCCGTGTTGGGTGACGTCCAGGCGTGGGAACACGCGGAAACCGCGAAACCGCTGGCCTTTCTGTCCCACCCGGGGCGCTATGAAGGCGAAACCGTGGGCATTTCGGAAACCCGCCTCGGCGGTGGGAGAATCGTTGCCTTCGCCTTTGACCTGCCCCGCTGCGTCCTGGTGCTTCGCCAGGGCGACCCCGACCTTGCCGAATGCATCCCCGACGGAGACGGTTGCGCCCGGCCATCGCACATGGCCGCCCGCGTGGGCCCACACGACGCCGGCTGGATCCCTCACGCCGACCTGCTCTCCCGGCTGTTGGTGGACCTGGCCCGCCGTTACCTGCCTGCGCCGACGCCCTTTCTGTCCCACCTGCCCCACACCGCCCGGGGCATCCTGCTCTACTCCGGAGACGAGGATTATGCCGACGTGGCGTCGAACGAGGATGAGTTCGACGGCGTCGCCGGTGCAGGTGGACGCATGAGCCTGTACATCATCCCCACCCACACCAAATCCACGGCCGAGGACGTTGCGAGATATGCCAAAACCCACGATATCGGACCGCACCCGAACCTTCGCCCGCTGGATGGCCGTCCGGTACAGGAACGCGTCGCGGAATTTGAGCGTCAGATCCGCCTTTTCGAAGAGATGTTCCGAATTCCCGCACGTACCTTGCGCAATCACTGCACCGCGTGGGCCGGCTACCTGGATCTCGTGGACATCATGGAAAAACTCGGTGTGCTGATGGACGGCAACTACTTTTCGGGAACCTATATGAGAGACAGGGAGGGCGCGCCCTACGCGTCCTTCGGCGCGGCACTTCCCATGCGCTTCTGCCACCCGGACGGTCGCCTCGTCAACGTCTACCAGCAGCACACCCACGCCATCGACGACGGCATGTTCGGCCCGCAGGATTACTCCTACAAGCTGTCACCACCTGTATTCTCGGTTATGCTGGAGCGCATCTTCACCGATATTACGACCCGGTTCCACACACCCTACGGCGTCTGTATCCACCCGGGAAACTGGGTGAAATTTTCGGAAGCACAGGGCAGGGAACTGCTCCGTCAGGCAAACGAAAAAGGCCTGCCAATCTGGTCCTTCGACCAGTGGGCGGCCTTCTGGAGTGCACGCGATACGTGGTTTTTCACCGACCTGGACTGGAACGGTTCAGTTCTGAGCTTCAACCTTCAAGGCCATTCGCCTCACCCCGATCTCCGCATCCTGATTCCACAACAATTCGCCGGCGCGCCAATCAATGAGATCCTCGTGGATGGCAACGCGGCGCGTCCGGATGTGGATGTCCGATACCGTGAAAACGTCAGCCTCGTGTCCATTCCCGGGGACCGGACGGACATTTCGATCCAGGCCGTTTACCACCCGAACTCGAACTGAGCACACCGTGCCGAAACGACCCCTCAGAATCATCGTCTTCGGGGCGCATCCCGACGACTGCGATATCAAAGCCGGCGGACTTGCAATCAACTACGCGGCTCTCGGCCACGAGGTGCGTTTCGTTTCCGTGACAAACGGAGACGCCGGCCATCATGAGATAGGGGGCATCGCTCTCGCGCGCAGGCGCCGTGCGGAAGCCGAAGCCGCAGGCGCCGTGGCCGGCATCGAATATCACGTGATGGACAACCACGACGGAGAGCTGGAGCCCACGTTGGAAAACCGCAAGAACGTCATCCGTATGATCCGCTCCTACACGCCGGACCTCATCCTCACCCATCGGCCCAACGACTACCATCCGGACCATCGGTACACGGCCATTCTCGTGCAGGACGCCGCCTACATGGTCACGGTCCCCAACGTCTGTACGGACGTACCTGCGCTATCTTACAACCCCGTGATCGCCTACATGAGCGATAACTTCAGGTCTCCCGCACCCTTTACGCCCGAAGTGGCAATCGACATCGACGCCGTCGTCGACAAGAAACTCGACATACTGCATTGCCACACCTCCCAGATGTACGAGTGGCTACCCTACAATGCCGGCATACTCGACGGAGTACCGGAATCATCCCGCGAACGCAGAAAATGGCTGGAACACAGGCTGGAGCAGTTCAAGGCCGTTGCGGACCGCCACCGCGACCTTCTCGTGAGACGATACGGGGATAGACGTGGACGGCAGATCCGGTATGCGGAGGCCTTTCAGGTATGCGAATACGGCGCGGATCTCACACCCGAAAATATCCCCGTACTATTCCCTTTTTGAACGGGCAGATCGATTCCCGGGACACGCCACTAAAACGCATTCACCATATGCACGTGCACTTTTCCCCTACCCAGATTATCCGTTCTTGTCAAACCGTAATCCAGTCCGATGGTCCCCAGCCGGGACACGGTTCGCAACCCCAGCCCGAACCCTACGGGGAAGTGCAAGCCATTCGTTTCATCCACGGCGGCATCCCCCAGAATGCCGGCATCGACGAACAGAAACGCCCGTGATCGACCTGCCAGAATAAGCCGCCACTCCAGATTCATCCAGACTGCCCGATTCACCAGAAACGCCTCCTCGCGGTAACCTCGAATCGACGTCGCTCCCCCCAATCGCAAGGGTCCATCCGGAAGGGCGACGCCGTTTTCCACCACTCCCGCGCCATGGAGAGAGGCGGCAAACGCTGTGCGCCGCCCTGACGCCAAATACCGATGCAGATCCGCCTCGAAGCGCAACCGATGGCCGGTGCGGCTGTCCTGTGACACGCGACTCCAGACGATCCCGATGCCATACAGTGAACCCGACATCGGATTCCACCGATCATCCCGGCGGTCGAATTCGAGCAAACCGTCCAGAGACCACAGACCGCCCTTCACAAACCCGCTCGCCCCGCTTGAATTCGGCCGGACGCCGCCCCGGGAAACGCCCAACCGAACGTCAGCGCCGCTGATCGTGGACAAACTGATTCCAAGCCCCATGCGGTTCTCGGCAAACCCGGGCCGTTGGCGCATCAGAAGCGTCGCCTCCAGGTCGAGTGGCCGACCCGAAATCCAGGGTTCCACATAGAGCAGATCCAGATCGGACGCCGCGTTCCCACGACGCGTCCACGAGGCGTCCGTGCGCCGTCCGGTTCCCAGCAAATTGTTGAAAGCGATGGCAAACGATCCGGTCAGGCCTTGCGCACGGTCTCTTGATGCGGGCGCAACGCCCACAACTCCTTGGGCCCGGCCCGGCGGCGCCTCGTGGACGGAAATCACCAGTGCCGCACGTCCGTCAGACTCGGTATTCAACGTCGCGTCATCCACACCCAGCAGAAACGGCAGACGCTTCAGCGCAAGCAGAGCCCTGTCCACCCGGCGCTGATCGTAAGGCTCCCCCTGCGCCATACGCATCTCCCGAAGCAGTGTCTCGACACGTGTGATCCGATTGCCCACGAAGCGAATCGTATCCACCCGTACAAAGGGGCCTTCATCGACCTCTATCCGAAACCCCACCGTGTCGCTCCCGGGCGACACCGTCACCTCCGGCGCCAGAGAACAATGGGGATACCCGCGGTTTTCGTAAAAACGAACGAGCGTCTCCAGGTCTGACTCCAGGGATTTCCTTATCAGCGGCGCCCCCCGACGGGTGATCATCGCGTTGATCAGGGAGTCCGCTGCCGCATGTTCGTTTCCTGAGATTTCGACCCTATCGATGACCGTCCGCCGTCCCTCTTCGATTCGAAAACGCACACGCCCGCGATGCACGTCCACCTCCGGAAACGCAACGGATACCTGCCAGTACCCCTCGTCTCGATATCCATCCAGAATTCGCACCATGTCCTTCTGAAGAAACAGGCTGTCAACCGGCAGCCCGACGCGCGTTACCAGCCAGCTCCGAACGCGATCCTCGGAAATCCGGGCCGCCCCTTCAATCCGCACGTTACGCGCGAGGACGCGATCCATCGCGGACGCTTCCACCGATACCCCTACCAGAAGGTGAATAACGAGGCAATAGAGCCATACACGTCCATTCCCCATGAATGGGAGCGGCCGTGTCGAAGCCGGCACCAAGCATCGGCCCATTACCCTGAACAAGAGTCCGTGGGTGATCTGACATCCATACCGAAACACGCCGCGCCTTTCAGAAGCTGTCTTAAAACCCCCAGCGGTCTTCGCGCCTGCCTGCTGCCGCAGGCAAGGCAGGCGGCTGCAAAAGCGTCGGTCGTCGTTGGTCGAACCCACCCGTATCTTCAGATATTGGAGGGTCCGCCCGCCTGGACCGACACCTTTTCGCTCGCGCTCGGGAACGCACCGGGAATTTCAAAACAGCTTCTCAGAATAAAGCCCGCATCTCCATACGCCCCAGATGCAGGACCGGTTTGTCAGGACGTTTACGTCCGTCGTACACGATCATCGCCGTCAGATACCGACCCAGCCGATAGTCCACACCCAGACGCCAGCCCATGTTATTTCCCGCCCGGTTACCACGGGCCATTCCCAGGAACAGCGGCAGGGATCCCGACGAGAAGACGCGGGTCCAATCCCAGGAGGTACGCAACCGCCCGCGACCCGGCAGCGCTCGCCGCAATTCCGGGCGCACCGACAGAAAACGGGCCACCAGCGCCCGGTTTTGCTCCCGGTCTCGTCCGAACGCCAGTTCCATCCGCGTCTGCCACGCCCCTGGTTTGTGCCGATACGCGCTCATGGAAGCTCGCCGGGATCGAATCCGGTAAAAAAACGGTCCATCGCCGGGTCGGTCGCGTTGTTCTCCGTGCATTTCCACTTCCACAGACAATGCCCGTCCCACGGCAAACCGTCCCTGCGCGGACACCTGCGACGTCGTCTCCATCCCGCCGTCGGTGAAGGCCCGATCCACGCGGGAACCCTGGCGGGTGGATAGACGGAAGGTGGCCGGACGGCGATATCGAAACAGGTAAAGTCGCGTTTCCAATTCGCGCCGTCCGTGGAGAATCCCCTCGCCAGAACCGAAACCGTACATATTCCAGGGCGCCACGCCGGCCTGGGCCGGCGGCACCTGCCGGTCGGCATGCAGGGAGATGTCCAGCGACATCCCGGCCAGGATACGCATCCACTTACCAGCGGGAGATCGCAGCAACCGCTTCAGTACCAACTCCGTCCGGGCAGAGAGGGCGGCGTCACGCACCGGACGAAATCCGATGGCCGGGCTGAAATACCGCATATATTCGCCGTCCACGTCTGCCACAAACTCCTCCGGATCCTGAAGCCCGTCGCCATCCACGTCCTCCCAGACATGCGTACCTCGACCCGGCCCGAGGACGACGTACACCGGCTGTCTGTTGGGCGCCCCCGTGCTGGAAATCCGATAGGAAAATCTGTGGGAAACGGCGCCGTTTAAAACGGCGTACCCCCACCTTATTCTGGCCAGGTCCGTCACGCGTTCCGTCGTCGGATGCAATGGGGATTTTGTCCTGCTCCGGCTGTACTCGCCGGAAAACGACAATCCGCGCCAGCCGGAAATCCCGGCGCGGTGGGTTGCTGTCCATGCCCGCAGGCTGTCCTGCCAGGCACGCTCCAGCAGGTGTATACGCCGAATCGAGATTTCCGACGTCCACGCCAGGACGCCCATCACGCGTGTGGATAGATCCCACGTGCCCGCCCTGATGCGTATTCCGCCTGGCGCCGAATCCACGACCGATGCATAGAAAAGCGTCGAATGTGAAACAGCCGACCCCGTTGCCGTCTCCGACTCGAACCGGAATCCCGGCGTGATCCATCGCATCGGAGCCCTGACGCGGCCCTGATGCCTGGCAAACAGCCCGGACCCGTGGGACACTTCGTCGAACCGATAGAACACCTGCGGCGCATTTGAATCGGAAATCTGCACGCCGACCTCGCGCCGGGTCGCCGTTACTTTTCCCCGTCGTCGCCCATAGCCGGCATCGAACCGGATACCGGGCTTCAGCGCGTAATGCAACGCGACTTCGCTCATCCGGTCTCCCGCCCCCGGCGCGTCGGCCTGCCAGCCCCACCGCCCCTCACGATTTACCTGTACGATCCGATCGACCGCACTGAACTCTGCGCCGACCTGCCTGTAGGCGCCCGTTATTCGAAACCGCCCCAGGGCATAACCGCCCAACCGCAGCGCGGCCGGCCACAGGTCCAATCCGAGCCGAAGAGCCCGCCCTCGTCGTTGCTTCCGCGCGCCCGCCTCCGAGGGTAACGCGCTCATCGCCAGTTCGCCATCGAGCCGGACGCCCCCAATTGGAGAATAAGCGGCATCCAGCACCGCCAACTGCCGCCGCGAGGGTCGAAAGGGTGGTACGGAAATACCGACACCCTGGACGCCGCCTTCCCGGTCTGCCTCACGGATAAACGTGCCCCCAACCTGCAACCGGTCGTCCGATAGCGCCAGCGTGCCGCGCGCACCCATCAGGCGCCGGCGGGAACCAGGCACGTCGAACTGGTATTCCACCGTTATGCGGCTCTGACCGTTGATCGGCATGACGGGGGTGAACGTGATGGTGGACAATTCGTAGTCCACGACGTAATCCTGGCCCTCGCCGCGGCGCAGCATACGTCCGTCCCGATATACCCGCTCGGAACCCGCGACAATGTGCCCTCCCGGAGCCGCGGTGTCGCCGGGCAGTCGGTACGGGCCCTGGTATCCTTCAATGGGGAGGATACGGTGGCTTATCCAACGTCCGTTGGCGACGGCCCCGAACAATTCGACGTCCGCGCCGTAAGACGAGAGCGCGAGATGCGCACCGTGAAGCCTACGGCGATACCGTCCAAACGTGGTGCCGTCAAATGCGACGTCCAGATCGCCAAGCGAGGCCGAAACCTTCCGGGAACGAATCTGAAACATCACGCGATCCAGTTCCTGAAGGTTACGGGTGCTGCCTTCGAGTCCCAACGGGAGGTTACGATCCGATAGCATTGCGGCCACTTCGACGCCATCCGCCATCTGCCCCGTTATATGCACCCGAAGCGCCTGGCTCAGTTCAAGGTCCCTATTTCCGCCCACCGTGACCTGAATGCGTTTGGCGCCGCCCACATCCAGCCGCGACAAGGCCTCGGTATGCGATTCCGACGCATCAGCCGTTGTGTGACGCCTTCGACGCCGGGCGGGGGGCGGCCGTTCCGGGGCCCGTTGAAGGTTTCGCTCACGGCGTCTGTAGACCTGGGCCAGAACCTCTGGCAGTTGCCGAAACCGCACGAGAATTTCGGTGCCCCGGGGGCGTTCCTGCGCCAACACCAGCAACCCGGCGGCGTGGTCCATTTCGTAGTCCAGGCCCCGAACTAGCAGGCTGTCGCCGACCCAGACCCCTTCGCTGCCCTCCAGTATGGGACCCAGGTGCCCTCCAGTAAAGTCGATAGGGACCCCGACTGCCATCGGCCCGAAAGGACCGCTCCAGATCGAAGAGGGTCAACTGTTCCGGCGGCGGCGCCGCGCCCGCCGAGGCGCAGAAACCTGCGCAGATCAGGAAAATCAGCCGAATGGGAATGCGTTTGAACATATAAACAAGCAGAAGTCGGGAGTCGGAAAAATCGGTTTCTCCCCCTGGCCTCTATGACGCCGCGGGCAGCCCCTCCTGACTCCCGACTCCTGGAATGGACGTGGGGACTGCGCCCCCTCCCAGCCCGTTGAAAAAGTCCATCCGGGCTGCGGCCGGCTCTTGTGGCCGAATTACTGCGTTGCGCTCCCTCCCCGAATCCCCCGATTCGACTCGGTCGCGCGTCTTGTCTTCGATCGCAATGGCTCGGCCTCTCCTGCAGAGACCTTTATCAACGGACTGCTACCTCCTGCTGATCATCATATCGAACTTCTGAATACGATGGTTGCCTCCGTCCAGCACATAGAGGATATTGCCCGGGCCGAAGACCACGTCTTTCGGCGCCTTGAACGCGCCCGGCCGCTGTCCCGCGTCGGGGCCCCCAATCAGCGCAGCCACGTCACCGGTATGCAGGTCCAGAACCACCACCCGGTGATGCCCCGTGTCCGCGACAAACAGTACATCGTCCGGCCCGGTACATACGCCCGCCGGTTCGGAAAGCGACCCTTCCGCCAGGCTCTTCTTGAAATTTCCGTACCTGTCAAAAACCGCGACCCGATCGTTTTCGCTGTCACACACATAGACTTCATCCTTCCGTCCAATGGCGAGTCCCAGAGGGCGCCGGACCCGGTCGGCGCCGTATCCGTATCCCCCGAATTGGTTTTCCAGGGGGCTGTAGTTGCTGATTTGAACCACCTGGTCGGCATCGGTATCGGACACATATAACTCGCCGGCGTCGGAAACCGCAATCCCGCCAAGGTTCCCCAGCCGAATCGGACCATCGACGTCTCGTCCGCCAACCACGCCCAGCAACCGGAAATGCGGGCTGAAGATCTGGATTCGGTTGTTTCTCCCGTCCGCAACGTATACCTCGAGCCCGCCCTGCCCCACCGCAACGCCCGTCGGCTGGCTGAATTGACCCGGATCCCAGCCAAAGGTACCCACTTCCGAAAGATACCTCCCCTCCGCATCGAATTTCTGGATGCGGTCGTTGCCGGTATCAGCCACGTAGAGATTACCGAATGTATCGAGGGCGATGGCGGACGCTTCATGAAAGTGCCCCACCCCGCCCCCCTTCTGTCCGAAAGCCGACGCGAACCGGAATGCAACGGTAAGTTTCGGCGACGGTTTCTTCTCCCCTGAAATCCCCGCGGTGGCAATCCCCAGCGAGATACAGAAAACCAGGACACTCAATCGCATATCCATCCTTCCAATCACTAGCGCTTGCAGCAGGCCTGCAGCGCCCTGCTCGCAAGGCGCCTGAGCCCTGAGCCGCTCCCTGAGCCGGCGCCCTGAGCCTGTCGAAGGGTCGGCGAACGGTAGCGAAACGCGGGCAGTTCGACAAGCTCAATGACCACGTTTTGCCAATTTCGTTCCAACAAGATCGTTTCGAGAAGTTTAAAGCAAGCAACGAGCGCGTTTCGACAAGCTCAACGGACATCAATTCAGCGAGACGGGATGAACCGGCGCCTGCCTGTGCGTCCAGCCTCACGCACGCAGACAGGGATGAATGGCGACATATTTCCGGAGACGGGACACTATAGCTTCAGGTTGTTTTCGATGCTGTCCACGGCCAACTCGATATCCTCACGATGTCCGAACGCGCTCAACCTGAAAAATCCCTCACCACTGGGTCCGAACCCCGCCCCTGGCGTCCCCACAACGTGCGCCTCGGAAAGCAGCTTGTCAAAAAAAACCCACGAACCCATACCCCCGGGCGTCTTCATCCAGAGATACGGCGCGTGGACGCCGCCATAGACCGTCAGGCCCAGGCCTTCGAGCCCCGACCGAATGCGCCCTGCATTGGCCATGTAATAGGCCACCATCTCGCCACACTCCGCCTTCCCGGCTTCCGTGAACACAGCCAATGCGCCTCCCTGCGCAATATTGGAGGCGCCGTTGAACATCGTATTCTGCCGTCTGCGCCAGAGCCCGTTCACCACACCCGGTTCGGCCTCTTCCACAACCAGATCCTGCGGGACCGCCGACCAGCCCAGCCGCACGCCGGTAAACCCGGTATCCTTGGAGAAACTGTTGATCTCGATCGCGCATGTTTTGGCGCCATCGATCTCATAAATGGTGCGCGGAAGATCAGGATCCGAAATATAGGCACAGTAGGCCGCGTCGAAAATCAAGACCGCCCGTTGATCGCGGGCATAGTCAACAAACGTCTGCAGCTGGTTCCTGTTTGCAACGGACCCGATCGGATTATTCGGGCTGCATATGTAAATCAGATCCACTTTTCCCCCGGGCAATTCGGGAAAGAAACCATTGTCCTCCGTGCAGGGCATGTAGACGATTCCTTCGTATTGGCCCTCGACCATTTGACCTGTACGTCCGGCAATCACGTTGCTATCCACGTAGACGGGGTAGGCCGGGTCCTGCACGGCCACCACATTGTCGAGGCCGAAGATAGACTGCAGATTCGCAGAATCAGGCTTTCCTCCATCGCTCACGAATATCTCATCCGGATCCAGCACGACGCCTCGCTCCGCGTAGCGGCCTGCAATGGCCTCTCTGAGCCCAACGTCTCCCTCGCTTCCGTCCGCGTAACCCGAATAGGTCTCTACAGCGGCAAGTCTTTCCACGGCTTCATGCAGACCGGCGATCACGCTCGGTGGAAGCGGTTCGGTCGTGTTTCCAATGCCTAGACGCATGACCTTGACCCCGGGATTGGCATCCAGATACGCACTTGTCCGCCGTGCGATTTCCGGGAACAGATAGCCGGCTGAAAGCTTGCTGTAATTGGAATTGATGGTCGCCATCGTATTTGTCTGTCCCCTACTTATTGTTTACTGCCGATATACGGCCGATTCCAGACTTCACCGACTGAAGCGCGTGTGTTGCACCCTGAAATGCACCGGTGCCGGCGCATGGAGATATCACTCAATATACACAGGCGCCACGCACATCACAGGCCTAACTGCACTCTTAACGCGCGTTCTACGCGGTCCATATCCGTAGCAGAAACACGTCCTTGCAGCGCACTCAACCGGCGCTTGCTCACCGTTGCCACCTGATCGGCCATCGCCTTCCGTCTTTGATCCTTTACAGTCACATAGGCTTCACTGGGGTAGAGACGATCGAGATTGCTCGTCAACGGCACAACCTGAACACGGTTCAAATGCCTGTTGGATGCGTCGTTACTGACGATAATCGCGGGACGTCTTTTACGGATTTCACCGGCTGTGGATGGGTTGAAATTGACCCACCACACTTCACCTCGGACCATCGAATGCGTCCCCCACAGTGTCTTCCGCCCATTCTAAAGCTTCGGCTTCCCGTTTTTCATCCTGCGCCATATCCTCGTAAGCCTGTTCCAGGTCGGGTTGAAGCACATGGGGCCGGACCAGCGTTTCGACAAAGCGGCTGATGCGGCGGCGGCCTATAATCTGATGCAGGCCTGCATACACTTCCTCATCAATCGTGATGGTCAGCTTCTTGCGCATATGCGATTCTCCAATTCAGACAACATTGAACACAACAACACGTGTATTATACGTATAAGAAAATATCACGACGATGTCAAGGCCGGAACCGGGTAGATGGGGCGCGTCAAAATCCGAAGCTGTCATTTGCGTTCCCATATACCCCATATGCTCGGCCCGCGTTATTTCGTCTCGACAAATGCAAGAATGTAACCGTCGGGATCCGATACGTAGAATTCCCGACCGTAGGGCATTTCCCGGAGGGGCTGAGTTACCGGGACGGTCCGGTTTCGTACGTCCCTGTACGCCGCGTCATTATCCTCCACTGTAAATGTGATGTCCAGGTGTTCGTTCTCCCGGCGGAACTGCCTCTCGTCACGCGGCGCGTGGGCGAGCTTCAGATGGATCGAGTGCCCATCCCGTACGATTCCCGCGTAGAAATGCTCATACCGGAAGTCGAGGTCGAACCCGAGCTGCTCAGTATAGAAGCGGATGGACCGGTCCAGATCGGCCACGAGCAACTGCGGGCTCATGCCTGTCAGTCTTGTTGAGGGTGTCGGATTCATAACTCTCCTTTTCCGAAACCTGACGTGCGCCCGCGTTGATCCGGTTTGGCCGGTTCTTCTCCATGAAGCCAGGATACCGATGTTCCTCCGGCGTGGCGCGAATCGTCGCGGGTGGCATGACAAGGGGTTTGCGTGGAAGCGCAGCTTTGGGTAAAATAGCTGGTCCGAAGTGTTCTCCATCTTCGTTGCGACTTAACCCAATGACACGCCTGCATTCCGCACGCAGGCCCTGGAGCCACGCGAGCGGGCGACGTCGGGACGACATTTAGCTTGAACGGTAGACCGCGATGAACTGGGGTCGAATCTATCTGTGGATTGCCGTGCTGATCTTCGCCGCCGCAGCCTCGGTGGTGGCGCGCCTGGTCGATATCGGACAGATGCATCTGATCGACGGTCGCAATCCCATCTCCTTCTGCAACCTGCTCTTCGCCGGCAATCTCGTGGCGGCGCTGACCCTGCTGACTCTCAATCAACGGGATTGGCGCCCTTCCCATCTGCGCAAGCTGTCGCGCCGACAGTGGCTGGTTCAGACCGCCCTCGCCCTCACGTCCGGCGCCATCGCGCCGGCCATGATGTTTACGGCCATCTCGCGCACCTCGGTCACCAACATCGTTCTGATCGAGACGATAGAAATCCCACTCGGACTGTTGTTGGCCTGGATGTTTTACAGGGAGAAGTCGAGCGGAACCGCAGTACTGGGCGCGTTGTGCGCCGTCGGCGGCGTGGTCACAACGCTCGTCCTGCAGATGGGAGCGTCGCCCGAAAGCATGGCGGCGGCGCGAATGCGGAGCGGGTTAGGCAGCGGTGAAGTCTTCGCGGCGGTCGCAACCGTACTTCTCGTGTGCGGCGCCGAAATCGGGCGCAAGCAGCTTCAGACGATCCCCCTGGGCATCTTCAGTGTCTACCGTAACCTCGTCGGTGCGCTTTTCTTCCTCGGAATCGGCCTTTACCTTTTTGGGATCGAGCACTTTGCCGACATTATCTCCCCGGTGTTGTGGGGCTGGATGATCCTTTACGGCGGGGTCGTTGTGGCCTGCGGCCAACTGGCGTGGTTTGCCGGCATCAAACGCGTGCGCCCCGCCGACATCGCCACGGCGTCTTCCTTCTCGCCGGTGGCCGGTGTGCTCTTCGCCGGTCTCATCCTGGGCGAGGTGCCCATGCCCGCGCAACTCATCGGGGGAGGTATTATCCTTTCGGGCATCGCTATCGCCCTGTGGGGCGAGTTGCGCGCCCGACGGCCGACGAGGCTATCCAGGAAAGAGGACAAAGCCAAAGCGTTCACCGGCGTCTGAACGCATACCGGAGACCGGCGTCTCTTCGCGGCATGGCCTGGACTCATCTATCGAAGTAGGGATGCGGGGAAACCGGCGCTTTGGGAATCTCGCCGCTGGGCGGCTTGAGCGTGATGTCTTCGAAAAGGACCATTCGAGGGGTGACGATACTTGCGAGGACTTGACGGCCCCGCCGGCCGGAAAACGGCGAGGAATTGTCCCGCGAGCGAAAGGGAAAGGTGTTTACCGCGTGCGTCCTGGACACTTGCACGATGTCCTTGAAGGTATGGGCGCCGATGCCTGCGAATTGCGCATTTCGCACCAGTTCCTTTCGTCCGTCCAGGTAGACCCTGTATACGTAGACCGGGTGTTCCACCTTGATTGCCTCGTTTGACGGTCCTGACGAAATGAAGAGACTGGGCGTTTCGCCTATTGTGTATAACGGGTTGGCGACGTGGGTGACGATGTAGCCGTACTCTTTCTTCTGCCTTCTTATCAGTTTGAAGAATTCCCTCCGAATCTGGTCTTCGCTCAATCCCTTCTCCGGCTCAACCAGGATGTTGCTCGGCCCGATCCCGGGTCCTCGCCGGCTTCCCGTACTCCGGTCGATGCCTCGAACCGGGGTTCGGGTCGTTAACAGGGTCTCCAGCACGCCTCTGCTCACCAGCCGGGTCTGGCGCGCGGGGACCCCTTCGTCGTCGATCCTGTAGCCGCCCAACAATGGCCGTTTCTTATAGACGTCTGTAAGCGGCGCGGCGCGAACGCTGAGAAAATCGGGTAGCACGCGCACGCCGATCCTGTCCATGAACGGGTTTTCCTTCGCCTGGGGGTAGAAGCGCTCATAATCCGGATTGTCGGTCAATGCACGACGCGTGGACAACAGATAGGGTACAAACCCCTGGCTGAACAGTTCCGTGGCCGCCTGGCCCGAGAAGATCACCGGTCCGGTAAAGCGATCCACGAGGGGAGCCAGGCGCAGCTTCCGCAGGCGCTCACCCAGGGCGCCGATGCGGGCGGCCAGTTCCTTGTCGTCGGGAAGGCCATCGGCTGAACGCGCGTACACGGCAACGAAGTCCTGCACGGGCATGCCGTCGGGAGCCTGCGTTCCGGCGACGGCGGTGAAGGCCAGCAAGGAACTCGAGCGGGAGAAGGAAGAACCCTCGCTATTGAGGTAGTGGACGGAGGTGTTGGATCCGCTGCATCGGACGCGCGAGGTATGGATATCGGGCATCTCGCGAAACAGCGCGGAGAGGTGCCGCGCCCGCCGGTCCAGGGTGTCGAGATCCAATACGGCCGGCGCCATTTCGTCCACTTCGGTTGCCGGTGCCTCCCTGCTGAAATCGGGTATCTCCTCGGTGCGCGTCTTGTTCTGCAGGGCGGCGCGTTTCTTTGCAAGATCCTCGAGGGCTTTCTTATAGGCCCCGTCGGTGGCCAGCCAGATCTTGCGCCGCAACTCATTGTAGTCGTCTTCCAGAGTCAGTCCCACGCTGCCCCCTCTCATGCGCACCACCCCGGTTCCGCCGAAGGCGAACGCGCGGAAGTTGGTGTTGTCGAGGGCGTAGTCGCCCACACGCACTTCCACAGTGAGTGTGCGCGAGCGGCTCTTCTGACTTGTCAGCAGACTGCCGAACGTCGCCGAGCTACTTCTGGACCTCATTTCGTGCACATGGCAGGAAATGAAGTAGGGTCGTTCCAGGTCTTCAAGCTGAAGTTCCTTCATCGAGCGCGCCAATTCGTCGCGCAGGGCGCGCTGCAGGATGCTGTTTTCCGCGTGGACCGCTGGAGCCGTCAGAAGGCTTGCGGCCGTTACAACGTGGAAGAGTATCTTTCTATGCATGGGATGGCTCCTGCAGGGTGGGATCGGTTCTAGTGTTCTGTCCCGGAAAGTGGTTACCTGAATTCGGCCGATCAGAAGCAGCAAAAACAGCTATCAGCTCTCAGCCGTCAGCTTGAACCAAAAACCCGATCAGTTGGCGTCAGCGCCGTTACCTCTCCCCCCGGCCCCCTCTCCTAAAGGAAAGGGGGAGGTAAGCGTTGCCCCGGCACAATATGACGCCTGGATTTATTCATCGATCAATCTGTCTTCAACCGACGACTGTTTCCCCCTTCCTTCAGGAAGGGGGTTAGGGGGTAGGTCCCGCGCTCCGCTGCACAATCCACTTCTCGTTTGGCACAACGAGTGTCCATTTGCGGACGAGTGATACGGAAAAGTTACTTACACGGCTTACCTCTTCCGTCTTCCGTCTCACCGCCTTTTAGCAACCTAGCGAGACGGGATGAATCGGCTGGAGAATGGTGAGATATTTTTGGGGCAGGTCACTATAGGAGGTCACCGTCCGTTTTCTCTTCATCCGGTTCGGAGGAGGGCGCTTCAAGGATGGGGCGCCGTTCCTGGGACTTGGGTTTCTTCTGTACCTCGACCTGGGAGATGAAGATGCCGGGGGAAACCGCGGCCACCGGCACGCCCCCTGACTCGGCGCCGCACGTGCCGTTGAACACGCCAATGCGATCGTCGGCGGCGGCGATCCGGCTGAAGGCGGTAAGCGGCGTTCCGATAAGATCCACGCCACGCACGAGTTCTTCACGCCCGTCGGTGTAAATTCGATAGACCATAATGGGAAGCACGTTGAAGGCGTTCGGGAAAAAGCGTCCGGTAATGGTGAATCCCCCCTGAATATCCTCGAAGTAGAGCCCGAATTCCTTACCCTCATTCCGGCATTGCTCGATGAGCATTTCCTTGAGTCGGTCACGGCTCAGCGGATTGGAGGTCTCCACGATGAGGTTGGACTGGCGCGCGACCGGCGAGTAGCCCGGCTGCTTTCGTCCGTGGCCGTTGGAATGCGGGAAATTCTCGATGGGCGAACGGGACATGAGGAAGCGGCGGAAAATTCCGTTCTCCACAACGGCCACCCGCCGCGCCTTGACGCCCTGATTGTCGTAAGCGTATGCGCCAACCAGATCCTCGCCGGCGATGCTCTTCCGGGTGGGATCGAAGACCACCGAAAACGTCTCGGGCAGAACACTCTCCCCTATTTTCTTCTTAAAGGTCTGGCCCTCTTCCTCGCGCTTCTGGCGGTGGCCTTCGATGCGGTGTCCGAAGATCTCGTGAAAGAGGACGCCGCTGGCGCGTCCCGATAGAATCGCGGGACCGGCGTATGGCGCCACAACAGGGGCATCGCGCAAAGCCTTGAGGTCGGCGATCATGCGGTCCACCAGGGCGAGGACCTCGTCGTCGCCTGGCAGACCCTCCGGGGAGAAAGCGGAAAAGGATTCGTAGCGCGGCAACTCCATGCCGTCGTCAGCCTTCGTGAAGGCGTAGATGTACAGTCGGTAGAGCACATGTGAGGTCTGGATCTCGCTCCCCTCGCTGTTAACGTATCGGCGAGTCGAAACGGTTGCCAGGAGACTTGCGCTGGCTTCGTATATGTTTCCATCTTTGGCGAAAGGGGCCGTGTACTTTTTCACCCGGGCTGCCCATTCGTCACGGGCGACATCGAGGAGAACGGGTTCTTCCACGTAACTTTCGACCGGCTCTCTGGAAAAATCGTCAGACCGGTCTTCCTCTTCCACCTTGACCTGGACGTTGGTCTTGACGGTGGTGAGCTGTTCAATGGCACGTTTGTACTTTCTGTCGGTGTGATACCAGAGCACCGCGCGCACCGCGTCGACGTTATCCTCGATCGGGATGTCGATCCGTGAATAGCGATCGGACCAGTTGGTTATGCTGCCGCGAACCTGGTGGGTATTGTCGAAGGCGTAGTCCCCCACCCGGAGATCGATGTCGAGCAGGCGGCTGCGTCTCTCGTTGTTGTAGGACAGCGCGCCGAAGGAAGCCCCGACACGGATCAGGTGCGTTTCGGTGATCTCATAACTGAGGTAGTAGGGCGGGACCGGTTGCCGTTTGAGCAGGTCGACGGAGCGGGTCAATTCCTCTCGCATGGCCTGCAGCAGCGGGGAAGCGGTCTCCGCCCGAACTCCGGCCGCTGTAAATGCGGTACAGAAAAGCCAGAGGCATGTAATCCCGGGAATTGTTCTCATCGGCGCGCCTTTCTGTGATGGTTCTCGGAATCACCCCGTGTGACGAAGATTTCGCCGGTCAGAACGGGCTGCTGCACAGCCTGCGTATATGCCCCTTCGAACACGTGGAGGGCTCCTCTCTGCGACGGGTTCCGACGCATCGGCCGGTCAAGGTCCCGGCCACTGTAAAGCCTTTTGCATCAATAGTTGGACGCCTTCAAGGAAAATCGGTTCCCCTCCAAGGCCGCACGTCATATTCAACCTCTATGCTGCTTTATTCTCGAATCAATCATTTCCACCCCCGCACAATGGCTTGTCGAGACGGCCAGTAGAGGAAAGGTGGTTTCGACGGCGGCGTACTGACAAGCCTTCCGGTGCGTCACCGCACGAAGACAGGTGACAGTGGCACCCTGCAACTCTGGTAAGGGAAGCGAGTGCAGGCGGTCTGTCTCGGATCGTTGATCCCTTTAACTGATGCCTCGATCAAATGTTTGAAATGGTGGAGCAGCCGGGAACGTCCGCCCCACATTCAAATACGTATCCTCGTCGGTTCGATGCCCAAAACGTAGGGGCAGGTTTCAAACCTGCCCCTACTCGCCCAAGTACGCGGATACCTTACGACAATGAGTTTCTGCCTGTTGCGCTTCATCCGTTACGCCACGGAGAACCCTGCAAAGGTTGGACTGCGTGACCACGAATATTGGCGCTAAAGAGGCGGTGAAAACCTCTCATCTATCTGCATCCCGGCAGAGGGACACTGAAAAGGGCAGACAGGAATGTCTGCCCCACCTTCATACACGCTTCCTCAATGGCTCGTCAAGCCGCTGATGCGTGAAGTTACAGTGCGTTCATGAATAGCCCAGGCTACCTGGTCCCGGCCGAATCGTCGTTCAGGCTATCCACAACCGCCTTGAGTTTCCTGTAGGCGTTTTCCGGATCGAAACCGACCACCCGGTATCTAACGATCCCCGTTTTGTCCGCGACCAGCGTTACCGGCAGAGATCTGATCCCGGATCGGGTAGAGAAGCCTTGTTCCTTACTGTCCCAGACGGTGTCGAATGAGCCGTCGTACTTGCTCACGCCGGCTTGTACAATTTTGGGAAATTCCTCTTTAGTGATGCCAGGAGCGAGTCCCTGTGGCGTGTGAATCGCGATCACCTTCACGCCGCTGCCGGATGTTTCCCTCGCAAGTCGTGCTATCACGGGCAACTCAGCCATGCACGGCTGGCACCAGAACGCCCAGAAGTTCAGGACGCTCACGGTGCCCTTAATATCGTCGAGCGACAACGTGCCCCCGCCCAGCCGCTGCAACACAAACCCCGGAAGGGGCTTGCCCACGAGGTCGTGATCTTTCTCCGGTGCGCCGCCTCGTATCTCAGCCTCGAGTTTTCGGCTATATTCCTCATAGCCCTTGTTGGACCCGTGGACAAGGTTGAAGTTGCGCTGCAATGCAATCCAGAGTTCAGGATCCCTGGCGTAACTCTTGACGGCCATTTTGTAGAACCCGAGTGCCTCCGTGTGCCTGCCGCGCTGTTCATGAAGTGAGGCGAGACCCCGGTACGCCCATACGCTCTGCTGGAAATCTGAGTAAGTGCCGTCTGAGCCGCGGGATTCAAGGATCTTTATCGCTTCGCCGAAAGCCTCCTCGGCCTCTGCGAATCTCCCCAGGAGATGCAAACAGTGGCCCCTCAGGTGTTGGCACCGGTAGAGCGCGTCGTTTCGGTAGGGTGCGGGCACATCCCTAATTTGTCCAATGGCCCTGTCGGCAAAAGCCAACGCGGTACGCGGATATTTGCCTTCACCAAGCCCATCCAATCCGCTCAGAATACGACCGATTGTGCGATAGGTTCCCGAACGTGGGATCAACGCTGCGGCGTTGTCGGCGGCCGCGTGGACGTCGACGCTGTCGGTCGCTGGAATCCTGGCCATGATGGAATAGAGAAAAGCGACGCCCCTATCCACGAAGTCCGGATAACGGGTGAGGAGCTCATTCCAGAGTTCGACGGCCTGTTTTGGGTCGAACCCGGTGACGGCATAGCATCGATTGTACAGATCCCGTTCTTCCCTGGTCCGGGTAACCGGCCTGCCCGAAGGGCTGTGGAGAAAGCTGCGCCGGGTGACCTTGTCCCGATCATGATCCAGTATCAGCCTTACAGAGTAATCGCCCCTGGGAAATCCGGATTTGTCCAATACGATCCTGTAGTTCCCGGGCGCCTGGACTCCGTGCTGCGGCGCGGCGTGTACACCCACAGTCGAAGATACCTTTATCTGTACGTGCGATGACTCCGGAACGTCATAATTGATGGTGATCGTTCTGTCCGTGGATGCGCCGTCAACTGTCAGCGCCGCGTTCGCCGACAGCGTTTCAGGCAGGAACAACGCGAAGAGTAAGAGGCTGATGGTTTTCATCCTTGACCTCCTTACGCGTGGCTACTGTGCCGCTCCCTGAGCTTGTCGAAGGGTCGGCACAGGACTTCAAAACGGAATGGGCGGGAGATTCTTCGACTGCGCTCAGAATGACATGCTTTGCAATAACCATTGGCGAAACGTATCCGTCACATGTTCGCCCAGACTGTCATGCTGAGGAGGCCGCCTGGCCGACGAAGCATCTACTGCGGCATGGGATCACGCCCGAGCGTCTGGCATTCGGTCCGAACTGAAGTGCAGCACAACCGCTCCCGCTTCGACTGCGATGAGAGTGATATCAATGCCAATAGCCACTGGCGAAATGCATTGGTCACTGTTTGGCCCATCCTGTCCTGCTAACGAAGCCAAAGGGCCGACGATGTCTCCGCGCAAATGTGTTTACCGCGTTTTTGCGTTAAGGACAATCGAATAGACGGGGGATTCTTCGACTACGCTCAGAATGACATGTTTAGCATTCGACACCCGCGAAACACGTCGATCATCCCTGCGCCTGAACTGTCATCCTGAGGAAGCCTCCAGGCTGACGAAGCATCTCCTGCTGCATGGGATCATGCCCGAGCGTCTGGCATTCGGTCCGAACTGAAGTGCAGCACAACCGCTCCCCTTTGGTTGCGCTCAGAATGACAACGTTACCGATCAGCAGGCCTGTGAAACTCCTTCAGCCATCCCCTGGTCCCCATTGCATCTATTAATAATTTAATATATCGATTTATTATCGCCTGGTCAACTAAAAATTTAATAGTTCATCCGTCGGTTGCAATTGGATGTGATGCAATCGGGTGGGCGAACCGACCTGTGGATCTGCAAGCTGATCTGAAATGACGCTGACGAAAAAGGGGTGCACTCAGCTGTCCGGCCGGAGGCGGTCGACAAGGCGAGTCAGGCGGTGACCTTTTCAGGCCTGAAAACCGTTTTCATGGCCGTTGCAGAGGTCGTATGGTAGTTCCACCCGCGCAACACCAGATTCTCACTGTACTGGTAGATGTCCTCCTTTTCGTCCCTGCCGGAAAACATCCGCGCAATCACCACCTTCCTTGGCGTTTCAGAGCGGTTGGACGTCGAACCATGTACGATGAAGTAATCGAAGTAGGTGACGTCACCCGGCTGGGCTTCAATCGCCGTCGCGCCTTCAAATGGGAACTGTTTGTGGAACGCGGCATTAACGGCAGTAGAGCCTTCCACGCGACCGTGTCTGTGCGAGCCGGGATAGACTCTGAGGCAGCCCATTTCCTCCGTGGCTTCGCTGACATGGATCATTCCTGCAATCATGGTGTTCATCCGGGTTGGCAGATAGCTCCAGTCCTGGTGCATCCGGAAGGGTGTTGGAGCAGTTGTCATCCGCTTCTCAAAGAGCGTGGTATGGTTGAGAACGATGTCGGGACCGATAAGCTTTTCAACAATGTTGAGGAACTTTTCGTGAAGCAGGGACGCCATCCATCGCCCCGAATACTGCTGCACATTGCGTGTATTGATGACACCGTTATTGTTCGAGGTGCCGCTGTCGTCGTGTTCGTTGAGTTGTTGTACAATTCGATCAAATTCGTCTTCAAGCCGGCCCACTTCGTCTGGCGAAAAGACGCATTTGGCCAGGTAGTAGCCATTTTCCTCGAAAAATGTGCGTATTTTGTTCATTTTACCCTCCCATCTTTATTCCAGATCCAAAACCACTTCCCGCCCGGTGCGCGCGGATGCTTCCGTTGCTTCCAGCACCTTAAGGACGTTCAGGCCGTGAACCTGGGGTATCGGCGTATCGTCGTCGCCTCGTTCAAGCGATTCGATAAACTCGGTGAACTCGTCCTGCAGGCTGTCGCGAATCGGCACGGATTCGCGGCGCCAGGTTCCGTCGCCCGTGTCGGCGATGAATAGAGCCGGCGGATCTCCCCCGCCGTAGGGCAACCGGAAGCGCGCCATTCCCCTCGTGAAGAACCAGTCGCCGCCGTATTCGGTGGCGCCGCGCTCCCAGGCGATGCGGCTGACCGTCGCCACCACACCGCTCTTCCATCGGATAAAGTACATGCCCGTGTCGTCGCAGTTGATGGCGGGATGTTCCGATTTCGGGTAGGTGAACTGCCCCTGTTGCGCCGAAACGGTCGCGACGTCGTTCCCGATGATCCAGAGCAGCCGGTCGATCTGGTGGGTGCCGTCCATCTGGCCCATCCCGCCGCCCCGTTCGCGGTCCAGCATCCACTCCGGACGGTTGTACGGACCGTAAGACTTGTGCCACATGTCATAGGCCATGATCACCGAGCCCAGCTCGCCGCGCTCGACGATGCCCTTCATCGCCGTTACCGCCGGGAAGTAACGCTGGGTGTGGGCGGTCATGAGCTTGACGCCATTTTCGCGGGCCCCGGCAAGCATCTCCTCCGCCTGCCACGCCCAGGCCGCGAGCGGTTTCTCCATGTAGACGTGTTTACCGGAGGCCGCGGCATCCAGCGCGGCCTGGTAATGGAGCCAGTGCGGCAGCGTCCCGACGACGACGTCAACCTCGTCACGTTCCAGGGTTTCCCGGTAGTCGGAGACGAATTCGACGTCGGGATGCCGGTTACGCCACGCTGCGGCCGCGTCCTCCCGGGGTTCCGCCACCACCCTGATTTCGACGCCGGGCGTCTTCTTTACCACGTCGATGTACCTGCCGCCGATGCGGCCGGTTCCCAGCACTGCGACACCATATGACATAGGGCACAAACCTGCTTTCCAGGCGATTGACAACACATCGCTTCTTGAGGGAGAAGGCGACCGCCCCGCTGCCCTCCTTCCCTTGTCTACATCCCTCTCTTGCGTGGAGCGCTCAGGACAGCCATGCACTGGCAAACACGAACGCACCCGGAATGCCGAAAAATGCACAGAAGATGTATACGATGGCCATCCATTTCCGTTCACTTCCCCGCCGTGCAATCCACTCGGCTCCCGCGATCGGAATCTCCCTCAGCCAGGGGATGCTATAGATGACGATAACGCCCAGCAAATCGTAGAGAACGTGGGCAATCGCGATCTGGTGCGCGACGGCATGGGTGGCGCCCGTTATCGCGGTCGCGGCGAGAAGCGCGGTAATCGTCGTCCCGATGTTGGCGCCGAGCGTGAACGGGTAGACATGACGAAGCCCGATCACGCCTGACCGTGCTAAAGGCACGATGATGCTTGTCGTGGTCGACGACGACCTACACTATGCCCTTTCCCCCTGCATCAACAGACCCGATATTCTCGATGATATGGGTCATCACGCCGCTCAGTTTTTCAAGAAAGCCGAACGCGAGTTCCAACGGCAGGAATACCAGGATGCTCAGAAGATTGGCGCAATGCGGTCGCCAGTATGCCGAGAACCAATCCGACGAACGGATTCGTCGCAAGTGCGAACAGGGATTCGAGGCCCTCCGCATCGCCGAATTCCAGACGAAAGCCCTTGCCGATCAGGCCAACGGCCACAAGCAGCACGTATACAGACACGATGACGACGAGCCAGCGAACGAGCTCTGACCGGATAGCTAACCGTTTTTCCGGTGCCACGTGTACAAGCCTCCTCTGGTGTGCCGGCTACCCGGTCGACGCGGGCCCGTTGCGAGACGAGAAGATGCGAGGAGCCAGCTGGTCCTTAACTTTGATTATTCAACGAACGCCGCCGCGGACGCTGCTTGTGTCCGTACCATCAATGTAGCTCTTGACGTATCGATGCACAATACCGATATAAAACGATATGAAACTCCGAAAGATGAGAGCAGTTTCAATGGCAATATCGTGCGAAGGTCGAGCAAACGTGCGATGCGAGTCAGCGTAGCAGTCCATTTCAATTCTGGCGAAATCCACTAACGGGCGAACTAACGGGAGGATATCGATATGTCGGATGAAATCGCATCGGCCACTCCAGCGGCGGAAAATCCCCCCGACCGCGCGGCTCGGTGCGCCGGCGTCCTCTTGCTGCTAACCGCGCTCTTTACAGTCGCGATGGTTTACACAAGAGTGACTGCCGACGCCGACCAGGCACCGCTGTTGAAGTCTCTTCAAGCTGTCGCAGAACACCCCATGATGTACATCGTCTCGGGAATTGCCCGCG
Organism: Candidatus Latescibacterota bacterium; assembly: GCA_965237675.1. GTDB lineage: Bacteria > Latescibacterota > UBA2968 > UBA2968 > JAAXHE01. The sequence goes on along the minus strand of OZ250150.1, from coordinate 3,616,443 downwards.
CGATTTCCGGATTGACGATGCTCGTGGCAGGCTGGCTGTTGCTGCATACCTGGATCATCCGTGGGCGCTGGGCAACGCCGATCGTCCCGTATCTGTTCGTTCTCTCGGGTGGCTTCACCGTCGCTTCAGGAGCCTTTGCCATCCTTATAGCGTCTCAGCTGGTGCCGGAGGCCATTTCAGCCGGCGGCCTTACTGCCGCGACCGAAGCCACTGTGTTGAACCTGTCGTATAACCTTCGGTGGATAACCGGCAAGCTGGGTTTTTCCGCGGCCGGGGTCGCACTGGCAGTCGCCGCACGATATCAGTGGCGGGTAGGTGGAACCCTTAGAAGAATAGCGCCGGTATCGGCGACATTGGGCGTCGCGATGCAATTCATCTGGCTCAGCGCGGCAACAGGGATTCATCCGGTGGTCGGAACTGCGTTTCTCCTCTGGCTGATCACTATCGGGACCCTGCTGGCCAGCGGCCGGGTCGAACGGCAATATACTGTGGCATATGGACGCAAAGCGCATTCAGTGTGATGATCGAACGACTCATCTGCCGGTGGTATGGCTCATCCTGTCAGGCGTGGCACGAAAAGAGTCCGATCTGCCGTTTGTAACACCTCGGTGGGGTTCTGTGAAACCCTCGAAGACTCCTGAAGTTGAGAAACAACGAGCGTCAGGCAATCCTGGTGCTCCGGGTCCGGACCGCCACGACATCGGTAGCCGCATGCATGGGGGTTTTCGTCGAACCTCAGAATTGCCCTCGGCGGAATCCGTATCGGAGTTCACCCGTCAGAAGGCGCCGCTGTTCCGGCGTCACCCGTTCCAGCAGATCGGCCGGAGGGTCATAGCGACCCCACGTCTGCATGAACGGCGCCGTGTATCCGTAGACCAGCGAATAGCGCGGCGGCGCGGCGGCTCTCAGTCTGGGACCGGCGTGTATCAGCGTTTCGCTCAAGATGAGCACATCTCCGGCCCGGGATTGCAGTTGCCGCGCCAGGGCCTCGTCCATGAATTCGCGCAACGTCCCCGTGGGCATGTTCATGCGATGGCTTCCCGGCACCACCCATGTGCCCTCCCCCGGACCGTTGTCGGTCAGGTAGATGAAGGCTTTGCTGAACATACAGTGATAGTGCTCATCCGCTTCAAAACTGCCGACATTCGGGGCGATGCCACGGTGCCAGCCTTCATCCGCGACGTGGGATGTGCGCGGGACGATTTCGTCTTCCGTCTCATTCGGATAGTTGATGAGGTATTGATGCTCCTCGAGGCGCACCTCACCTCCGACCACATCCCGAATGATCGGTAACAGGATCGGGTGCATCGCCGTTTCCAGCAGATAGGGACGATACCAGGCGCATCGAGAGAGAACCGTGAGCGCCGGTGTCTTCGGATACCCGTCGTGCTTGTATGCACACAGGTCGTCAGCGTCCATCCGGTCTGCGAGATCGATGAAACGGCGGCACTCCGCCGGACTGAAAACACCTTGAAGCATGACGTAGCCGTTGACGTCGAAGAAATAACGTTTCGCTGATGACAGTCTGTTTTCTGATTCCGATCTGGTTTCCAACTTGATTTGCCTCCGGTAAGGTCTTGAAAGTACGATACGGCGTCCGAACCCAGTCTTGCCTGTTTACTGCCACCTGGGCCGCCCTCGATTCCTTGGATCGTCACGGGGCTCGTCCTGCCGTTCCCGTTGCATTCGGGGAAATGTCTCTCAGGTAGACGTATCTCAAGAATTCGGGCCACTCCGGGTCGACACCCTGTTCGGTAAAACCTATCGCCTCCAGACACTGGCGACTGGCGATGTTGTCGGGCTCCACTCCCACTATCCACTCGCCGATATCGGCAACCTCGGGAACGGCAAGCGCCGTCGCCAGGATACGCTTTCCGTAGCCCTGGCCCCGCAGGTCGGGCCGCACGAAAAACATCAAGCTCGCCGGTCCCTCCTCCTCGAGCCCGAAGACAATGAATCCGACGGTGACATCCCTTTCGTATGCGACACAGGCGTATTGGCGAGGGGTCGACTCGACATAGTCGAGATATCGCCGGCTCGGTGGGTCGACCCGTCGTTTGAGTTCCCCATCCTGAAACCAGCCTTGCAACACGGCAAGGTGTTCGGCCTGGCACTGTTGCAAGTCAATGGGAGTATCGGAAGTCAACTCTGCGCCTGTTTTGTGAAACGTATCGGGCGGCGGTACAGCCGCCGGTTCGATATGCTGAAACTGGTATCGGGAGCGTCACGAGCACAATGGCGTTAGCTGTTGCCGGCTTCCACCCCAAAGGCGGGGAAGCAGATCCGCTCCGCATTTATCGCGAGAGAAACAGGTCGAAGCATGTTTGCGACAGATGAGGCGGCGTCGTAGATTTCCGGTCAAGAGCGACAGTCTGAATGATCTTCCCGAGGGTCCAATTGAATATCGGCGCCCGGAACGAGTCGAATTCCACACCCTTTGACCAGGTGGTATTCGCCACTGTCATTCGGTGTCTGTCCATCGCGTTTCCGCAGGACTCACGAATCTGCCAATCCACACTACAAGGGGTTGAATCATGGCCAGAAAGCGCGGCAATCAGCGTATCCGGATCGGCGTGGTCGGCGTCGGCCGGGGCCGTTCCTTTACGCGGGCGGCCGGCGCGACCGGCATGGAACTGGTTGCCATCTGCGACACCTGGGAAGAGCGACTGATCGCAGAAGGCGAGGCGCTGAATGTACGGACCTACGTCGATTACGACGAATTTCTTGGCTGCGACATGGACGCAGTCGTGCTGGCGAACTACTTCCACCAGCACGCGCCGTTTGCCATAAAAGCGCTCGACGCCGGAAAGCACGTCATGAGCGAAACCTCGGCCTGCCACACGCTGGGCGAAGGCGTGGCCCTGGCGCGGACGGTTGAAAAAAGCGGCAAGATCTACATGTTTGCCGAGAATTACCCCTACATGGTCTTTAACCAGGAAATGAAACGGCTCTATCAACAAGGCCGCGTGGGTGAGTTCAAGTACGGCGAGGGCGAATACGTCCACCCGGACCCGCCCGAAGTGAAACTGGCGCGAAGTTGCGGGCGTAACCACTGGCGCAACTGGATCCCTGCCACGTACTATTGCACCCATTCCATCGCCCCGGTGATGTACATCACCGACACCAGGCCCACCAGGGTAAACAGCTTTGTCATCCCCTTTGATTTCACCGACCCCGCCCAGACGCTTCACATGAGGCGCTCGGACACCGCCGCGGTAATCATCTGCCGGATGGACAACGATGCAGTGATGAAGTCTCTGCACGGGGGGCTGCGCGGTCACGGCAACTACGTCCGCATCCACGGCAACAAGGGGGTGATGGAAAACTGCCGTCACGGCGACAAACAGAGGCTGCGCGTCTGGTACGAACCGTGGGAAAAGCGCAGGGGCGTCCCGGTCGAAACGGTCTACAAGCCCGACTTCCCCATCCACCATAACCGTGCAACCCGTACCGGACACGGCGGCGGTGACTTCTTTACCACCTTCCACTTTGCCGAGGCGATCCGCACGGGCGAGCAGCCCTATCTCGATGTATATCGCGGCCTGGACATGAGCATCGCCGGTATCCAGGCGTGGCGTTCCGCGCTGAACGACTCGACACCCATGGACGTGCCCGACTTCCGCGACGAATCGGTGCGTAAGAGATACGAAGACGACGACTGGTCGCCCGACCCCGCCCGCAAAAAGGCGGGACAGCCGCCATGCAGCATTCTCGGCGAAATCGAACCGTCAGACGAAGCGAAAAAGCTGGCCAGAAAGGTCTGGGCGTCGCGGGGATACACGGGGGAGTGACGTAGAGCCTCAATCACTGGGCGAGGGCGGCCTCAAAGCGGTCGAAATGTGGGTTCAGCGCGTCCGTGCAAGGTCACGGGGACGAAACGGTTGATACCGTGGTAATCAAGGAAAGTAACCGCGGCAGTTAAATTAAATCGACTACTCGTTCTCTAGCCTGAATAATTCGCAAAAAAGGCAGTTTCGTTACTCCAAGTCATTGTATTATGGTTACGCAAATAACCTTGTAGCAATGAACTTGGAAGAAACTACCGTGGGGGCTCAAGATATTCATCACAGGATCCTTTTCTCAAGTCTATTCGGTGAAAAGTGAAGGGATTGATCATAAGGGAGGACCTCTCCCCCCGGCCCCCTTCCTGCAAGGAAAGGGGGAGTTGAACCAGGCGTTGTGCCAACACGGTTTTAAATGAGCTCTGATTGAGCGGACCCATCACAATATTTCGCCTGGAGTTTTTCATCAATCGAAATGGCTTCAGCCAATCTGACCGTTCATCAACCGATCGCATTTCCCCCTTCCTTTCAGGAAGGGGGGTAGGGGTTAGGTCTCGTCCGCCAAATCCGTCACAGACAGGTTTTTCTTCCGTTTCTCTAATCACCCGGAAGCTGTTTCTGCTTCCTGAAACTGCAATCCGTGACAATTCATGAATGAATCAGGCTAGGAGTCTGCGCCGCAGGAGTTTTTGCAAAGGGCGAGATGTGTCTGTGTTGGGTTCGGTGTTATGTTGGGAGTGGTATGATGAGTTTCGGGCGCGGTCATCGTGGCAGTCAGGCGTGTTGAGGGCGAGATATTAGGGAGGTTGGCTTCCCGTATGTCGAGTCCACAAGGACAGGACGCCCTAACTCATGCCTCAACACATCGTCAACGCTGCCATCCGCCTGGCGTTCAACGCCAGGCAGACCAGGTCCCACTCGGCACGCACCTTTTCCAGACCCCGGAAGCTGAAGCGTCGGAAGCCCAATATCTCCTTGATCCATCCGTTGGGCGCCTCCGAGAGCCACTTGCGCTTCGCATACAGGCCCCGACCTTCCGTGCTCGCCAGTTTTTCGCCCATGCGATGCGTCGCCGGAAGCGTCTCCGAATCGACGTCCACCCTTTCCTTGCCCTCCCGCCCCAGCGCCACGTAACCATCGATGCCACGTTCCTCAAGCGTGGCCAAGTCCTCCTCGTTGCAGTATCCCGCATCCGCCAGAACCGCGCCGGGCGTGACCCCGAATGTCTCTTGCACCCCATCCAGCAAAGGGAGCATAAAGCCCTGATCGGTGGCCGCGGACCCCAGATGCGCAGCCACGATGATCTGACGCTCGGCGTCCACAACCGTCTGGGCGTTGTAGCACTGCTGGAAACCCTCCGCGCTCGTCTTCATGATCCGAGACTCGGGGTCCGTGAAGTTGCTCTGAGCCTTCGGGTCGGGCTCGCCATAGGCTCTTTTGTAAGGCCGCCCGCCCTTCGGGTTGCGATCCTGACCGGGCTTGCGCCCGCGCGCATCGTCGGCCGCCCGTTGCGATGCTTTTAGACGCTCCCGAGCCGCCTTGATCGCCGCCAGACGAACCTGCCTGCGCTGCAACTCGACCGGCAACTCGTCGCCACGAACATCCGCGCCGTAACGCGCGTCCTCCTCGGCATCAATCGACACAGCCCCCGCCAGCAACGCCCCGATCTCTTTCTCCAGACGAGCCTGTTCCTTCAACATCCGCTGGTAACTCATGGCCTTGCGCTTGCTCGCCTTCGCTCGTACCTTCGTGCCGTCTAAAGAGAGCGTCCCGAAACGTACCAGACCCATCTCCCTCGCCACACCAACCACCTCCACGAACAAACACCCGAAATCTTTTAGGTGACGACGACGAAACTCGCAGATCGTCCGGTGTTGTGGAAAATTGCCTGCCGCCAACATACGAAACGCCACGTCCTCCTCCAGCTTCCGAGCCATCCCACGAGACGAATACACACCCGTCGCGTACCCATATATCAATACCTTCAACATCATCGATGGCTCATAAGGTGCGTTGCGACGCCCATCGCCTTCATAGGGCGCGTAGAACGACCCCAGATCCAGTGAATCCACCAGATCGCTCACCTGGTGCGACAGATGCCCTTCAGGCACCCACTCCCGAAGATCAGGCGCCAACAGCAATATCTGGTCCGGGTGATACGGACGAAAGGTCGTCGGCATCGATAGCTCCCTCCGTTGACATAACTCACAACCTCTTTACTGCTTGACATTTCTGAACTGCACGACCCATTATACCTACACACACCTGTCCATTGAAATGAATTTTCCTGCGGCGCAGACTCCTAGGCTCGTTCCAGAGGCGAAAGTAAACTTCGGATCGTCCTATCGGACATTGAAGCGTGTAGGGGGCAATGCGCTCTTCGGTATCCAGTTGTTCCAGCAGGGCTCGGGCAAAGTCACTATGTGCCTCGTCGGACAGTAGTTGGGCCCCCATCACCGACGCGTCGATTACCGTGGCCATCAGCGCCGGCCCTCCTCTTTCCATTTGCGAATTTCTTCTTGCGTCACCGGCCGCATCTCCCTCTGGCGTTCACTCGATGTTTTAAGCGCTCGTCTCCAGAGGAACGCGGCGAACGTCGGGCACTCGTCGGAAAACTCGGACTGGTTGATGCGGGTGTACTTCCAGGGCTTTCCGGTGGATTCGCTTACCCGCTTGCACCACTCCCGCGCTGCTTTATCCTTCTCATCAGTCCCTTCCCAAACTCGGCCTTTGGTTTCGACGACCCAGTTCACTTCGCCGCCTTCGGCAACTTGGACGACGACCCAGTCAGGGTAATAGAATCCGATAGCCCCGCTTCGTTTCAGATAATCGATGCGGAATGTCGTGGCAGAATTGCCCTGTTCCGTTGTGCCGAGTGCCGCAAAGCGTATGACATCACTGGCGCTGTCCAAAAACTCCGCAAAAATGCGCTCAAAGTCGTTGTAGGTGGCCACATAGTTGAAAATCGTCTTTATCGCTTTCAACGGCGGCAAATTTCGGCGCCAACTGAATGGCTTCGTCAGGGAGAGACGAAAATGCTCGTTTTCGAACTCAACCGCACGCCGCTCGACCGCGATTGCCGCGATCTCGCGGGCCATGTATCCGGCAATACCCTCCTGCAGTTCGAGCCTACCCAGATGGGAGCGGATGTTTTCATCGTCCATTTCGATTTTTCGCCCAAAACACCGATTCATGACATAGGTCTGCACGATCGGATACATTTCCGCAAAACGATTCGTCAGGTTTGCACGCTCAGTGGTCCTTTTAGTGATCGTCGCCAGCAGTTCCTGTGCGGGGCGGGGTTCCACAACAATGTCGGCCTGATGGACCTCGGTCTCGGTAGTTGCGAATTCCATCTTCAAACGTATCCGATACGCCTCTGACAGATCTTGCCGCTCGTAAATCGATTCAAGCGAAGACACATCCACGGTGGACAGCCTGCGAAAATCATGCGTTAGACTGGGCTTAGTGATCGGAATTGTAACGTCGTACTTTAGCCGTTCCTTTACAGGTGCGATCACAACCGGTAACGGCGGGTCTTCCTTAGTGCTCAGCACCCCGACCCCTTCGGTTTCGAGTTGGTCGCGTAGAACGTTGAGCAGGTTCCGCGTTCCAAGCACTTCAAGGGTCTGTGTCTTATCAGGACTTACCTGTGTCATCAGGCGCAATCCACGACCAATCACCTGTTCTGGGAGTATCTCAGCTCTTGCGGTGAAAGGACGCAGCCCGAGCACTACCGTCACGTTACGCACGTCCCACCCCTCGCGCAACATCATTACGCTGACAATGACTTTTATCTTGCTTTCAGCCGTATCGATGTCCCGTGCCGCTTGCCGGGCTTTCTCAATATCTCCACTTCGAACTTCCCCCGTGTTGTCCGTGTGGATAATGAGTACCTCGGATTGCTTGAAGCCGAATTCCTCCGTCTTCCACAGAAACGCACCTAACTCGTCAGCATAGACGTTCTTCTCCACCATGACAAAAAGCACTGGCCGGGTGTTGAGCTTCCTATAAATTCGCCAGTGTTCCTTCCACCGCTGTACGGCGGCCCTTAGCCAGTATCCATATTTTTCCGCGATGTTCGACTTTGTGACGCCGACGGGATCTTCGGTCGGCTGATTGGAGTCATCCTCCCGCTCTACGATGAGCGGCGCCTTGACGATTTTATCCTCTACAGCCTGCGCCAACGGATAATCCACGACCGTCCATGGGAAGTACATCCCGTTCTGGTCTTTGGGCGTGGCCGAGAAGTCGAGCCACATGCTAAGACCGATTGGCAGCGCGTTGTGAACTGCCAGCAGCGATCGACTCCACGCCAGATCCTCTTTGTGCACATGGTGTGCCTCGTCATTGAGCACGATGAGGTCTTTCAGTGACTTCACGCGTTCCAGCACTGAACGCTGACCGGATGCCGCCAAGTCTTGTGCGGGTTTCTTGCCCAAAAGGGCTTCAACGGCGTTCTCCGCTGTCCACTCCTCGGCGCGAGATTCGTAGAGTTGATGAATATTGGTGAGGAACAAATTTCCATCCAGATCCGGCTCGGCGGCATCTCCACGAAGGATCACCTTTTGAGAGAAAGTGCCTTTCCATTCAGGCGGGATCAACGGCAATTCGTGGAATATACGGTTGTTTGCAAAGTCCTTCTCCAGCCGCTGGTAGACAATGACATTGGGCGCCACGATGAGGAAGTTCGAGGAGAGTTCCGATCCGGGGACGCGCTGCTTGTGGTAGCGTGCCCAGACGACCGCCATCGCCATCACCCAGGTCTTGCCCGAACCCGTGGCCATTTTGAAGGCGAAGCGACACAGGTCCTTGGGCGGCAAGTCCTGTAATCCTTCTCGCTCCAGTTCCGGCACATATCTGCGTAGCTGTCTGGTACCGTCCATTGTGGTCTGAAACTCGATGTTCTTCAAGAGAAGGTCTTCTTGATAGATCGAGCCGTGGGCTTCAATTAGGTCCTTTGCGTCGCGCTGGCCAGCGATTTCCAACATCCAAGCCAGCGTATCTATGGCTTCCCGTTGACAGAAGTAGTACCGAAATGGGACGTCAAATCCCGGGACGCTGTGATCCTCCTCGAACCAATACTCAAACAGGCGCAGGGTAACTTCCGAGGCGCCCGCGTACCCACTGTCTCGCCAGTTATCGACGGCTTTGCGGATTTTCGGCACGAGCAGGAGATTGCTCGGACGGCGACCGGAGCTATCCTCAAGCCAACCCGTCGGCGCATCGTCGTCTTTGACGAGATGGGATGTTGGCTTTTCCCAGGGACGGCGATCTTGCACCTCTGGTAGATCCCTATCGTAGTTAATGACGGCTTTAGCCATGCCTAATTCGCCTCAATTTCAAGGGCCTGCGACGTGTCGTTGCCGAAGATGTCAATTACCTTGACCAGCAAGCGGTAATTGTCGGGCCTCTCGTAGACGTGCGAGTCGGAAATGAGTGTGAGCGTTCGATCTTTGCGGGTACGGTAAGTCACCCAACCCTGCATAAACGTATCGTTCCGAAAGTCCCAATCCACGGCCCAATAGTCAATGTAGTCAGACCATTTCCCAATCTTCTCACGCACTTCGTTAGGAATCAGTTCCGAGTTGGGTATGACGAAATCTTTAAGCTTCACCTGTATACTCCGCTTCATTGACCTAACGACAATCGCGTTTAAATATGCGAGTTCAAAGAACCGGATGTCGTCCCGGTCCACGGCTTGCTTTTCCATAACTTCGCGGGGAATCTGCAGAAGTGTGAGTTTCACATCCTTTTTTTGCGCTTCGGGAACGACGAGATTCTGAAGACCCATTTCCCACTCCCAGCCCAAGACGTGTAGTTCATGCTGATTCAACTTGGCGCATTCTGCCACTGCGTCGCCAATCTCATCAATGGTGACCGGCGCATCCACTGCGCCGATGTGTATCATGGCCTTACCTATTTTGCCGTGAAGATGTTGCAGTCCGGAGATAGGCTGCGCGCCGTACAACTTGAGGATGAAGGCGAGGTACTCATACACAGTCTGTTCAGCGATAAGCTTGTTCGTACTACCGCCAAATGTCACGCCTTGCCAGTACTGGCGCTCGTACTTCCCAAGGTTCAACATATCGAACGGCCTGCAGTCTTTGATTTCAAGAAGCCTCTTCCTTGAAGTATGCACCGCAAATCGCCCTAGATCGCATCCTATCCACCTCCGCCTGTGTTTCGCGAACCCGAGAGACTTTTGGGCCTGATCACCACGCTGAACTCGTAGTCCCTCTGCGGCAACAAGCGTCGAACCGCTTCCGCAAAACACGTCGAGCACGAGACCGTTAGCCGGTGACGACGATTCGACAATCCTTTGCAATAGTTCCACCGGTTTCTGCGTCGGATAGTAGCATACGCTCCGTTCTTGTTTCTCCGACGGCATGATTGGCTGTATCGTCCACCAATCCTCGGGATGCTTGCCAAGCTCGTGTGGCTCGTAGTTGCGATAGACTTTGTCACCGCGGAATACGTTTGCCTTGTTTTTCAACCGTTCGGTGCTTGCCTCTGAGTAGGGAATCCGTACTGGATCTACGTCGAAATAATAGTTGGATCCTCTACTATACCTTAGGATTACATCATGTTTCTCAGCAAAGTCATTAAGCGGTGTACCCCCACCCCTGTAGCACCACACGATTTCATTGCGGAGGTTTTCTCTGCCGAAGATTTCGTCAAGCATCGACCGCATTAGATAGTTAACGCGGTAATCGCAGTGTACATAAATTAGTCCGGATGGCGCCAACAGATCATGCATCAAACAGAGGCGTTCGTAGATCATGGATGCGTACGAATCAATTCCTCGTCCCCAAGTATCGCGGTAGGCCTTCTCTTCTATGAGAGACTGTTCTTTCGAGACCTCCAGACCCTTTTCGCCGATTTCCGTTGTAAACGAGAAATCCGCTCCAGTCGCAAACGGCGGATCGATATAAATCAAGTCGACTTTTCCCGCGAACTTTTCCAACAGCGACCCCATTACCAACAGATTGTCGCCCCAGATAAGCTTGTTCTTCCACCCATCCTCAAATGTGTCTCCCTCCTTACCTTCGTAGATTTCGAATAGCGATCCCTGAACGACGTCCTTCTTTGCTTCACGTGTAGCACGGCTCTCGTTGACAGTCTCGATCACCTGGAACGGAAGATTTACCCGCTGAACTTCCCTGAGGGTTCCATCCTCGTTGTACTTGCCGGGCCAGACCAACTCGGTCCTCGTAATGTCAATCTTTGCCATAACAGTGTTCCTCTTATGCGCTAAAGTGACCAAGCCCTATGGTTCGGAAATCTGTTTCGTCCCTCGTCAATTGGCCATCTGGGCCCGTCCGATAACGCCTTCCGAATGGCACAGCATCCGCAGATCGCACTCCTGGCAGATTTTCGCCTCGGGTGGCCTTTTGACCGCGAACTGGCCTGTCTGAATTCGGTTAACAGTCTCGTCGAAGTGCCGGCCCGCGTTTTCCACGGATTCAGGGCGATACGGTAGGACCATGAGCGCTTGGTCCTTTTGTTCCTCCGCAGTCCAATATAGAAGCAGCCGGTCAACGTGCTTTCCGTGCCGCTGCTCCAGAATGTGCGCATAGGTGCAAAGTTGCCGTTCGTATGCCGAGATAAGCTCCGAGGAGTTCGTCGGGCGTGGCGACGTCTTAAAGTCGAGCAGTTCCAACTTTCCGTCACCGCCGATCAACAGGTCCACCTTTCCGGTCAGGATGTACCGGTCCTTCTCCAGCGAGACGTCCACCTCTGTTTCAATGATCCGATTCATTGCGTCCTGATTCTGTCGAAAATAGTTGATTACCTGCGTAAATGCCAACTCTTTTGCTTTATCCCCGATGGGGCGCCTGCCGGAGAGATGTAGAAACCGAAACGTCCTTTCAAACAACCCCTGGATCCGTTCCTCGTCTAGCGTATGGAGTTGCCCGTCCAGGGCGAATCTGTGAATCTCCTCAATTGTCTGATGGACCAGCAGTCCGAAATACATTTCGGCGGAACGTGACGGCGTAAAATCGTATTCGCGGAAGAATTGATATTGGCGCGGGCATGTCTCGTAAACCTTAAGGTCGCCGGTGAAGCTGTACGTCTTCTTGACCGGCATGCGTTCGTGCGGCTCGAAGGACTGGGCGGCGAGCAATTCCCTCGGGACGTACGGCCATTGCGGGAGCCCCTGCCAGATAGATGCGAAGTGGTTTTTGGGTTGTTCGGCGGATGTAAGTACGAGCATTTTCTGCGGCCTTGAAAACGCAACGTAGTGCAGACGCATTCGGTCGAAGAGCGTGATGCGGTCCTCGGGCTCGAAAGGCGGACGGTGATAGAAGGGTTCGAGATTTCGGTCGATTTGCTTCGGACTCCTTAGAGATGTCGATAGTGAGCCGACCACGACCACCGGGAACTCGAGCCCCTTTGCCTGATGGATGGTCATTACTTGAACATGTCCCCATGGGAAACGCTGTTCCGGATCCTCGTACTCGTTGATGCCGCCAGCGTAAAGAAACCGCAAGAAGCTATTGAAAAAGTGAAAGCGGATGTACTCGCGGTTCCTGTAAGTAATGACCGAATAGTGATAGTAGCTTTGAAAGACATTGAGAAGCTCGGAAAAAATAGCAAAGTTGCGGGCGGTGTTTTCGTTTTGAATGGCCTGCCTGAAGGGTTCAAACGCAAGTAGTCTGTAGAAGTAGTCGGCCGGACGCTGGTCCAGTGTCTCGCCGTCCTGAAGAGCGGCGATCTCGTCGGTCCACCGCTGAAGCTCCCCGGCTAGCGGGTGGGGTGACGCGAAGCGTTTACTAAGTTCTACAATGGCCTCGTCTACGTACTTCGCCAGATTCCTGAGGGCGCCGGCGAGTTCTCCACGCCGGTCGCCGTACCAGCCGAACAGGACGGCGAAGCAGGCGACCAGATCGCGAATCTCGGGAATATCGAAAAAGACGCGTGCCCGAGGGCAGAACGCTGGAATCCCCTTGCTCTCGAGCGCCTGCGTATAAGGGCCGCTTTGTCCCAAGCGTACACTATGCAGGAGCAATGCAACCTGGCTGTAGTCCTTTATGACCTCGTTCTCCTTAAGAAACTCGACCAAGTCGGCAAACCGGTCGGCCTCATCTCGTCGGTCACGGCCCCATATGCTGATTACGGACGGATAATCAGGGTGCTGCCCTTGAGGGTCTGCGACGATTGTCTTGTCGTGACGGAACGATCCTCCGGCCAGGTTGGACCAATCGCTTGAGGTCATCCAATGGTCGTAGCGTTCCACGATCGCGCGGTTCGAACGGTAGTTGGTTGTTAACCTGGCGATCCGGCAATCCGGTACACGCTGCGCGAACTCCAGAATGTTGCGCACGGTCGCACCCCTGAAGCGGTAGATACTCTGATCCTCGTCTCCGACGACGCACAGGTTGTTGCCGGGTTTGGCCAATTTAAGGAGAAGCTGCTCCTGGATGTAGTTCGTGTCCTGGTATTCATCTACCAGCAGATAATGTACGTCCGGAGCGACGGCCCCCGCGTCCGCATTCTGTTCGAGTAATTCGTAAACGTGCCGTTGCAGGTGGGCGAAATCGACCCGGTTGGCCGCTAACAGGGCCTGCTCGTAGCGTTGATACGCGGTGCCGATAGCAGCAACGAAAGGGTCGTCGGAAGCCGTGAGACGGCAAGGATCAACCAGTTCTTCCGTGATCTTGTCAAAATAGCCGCGTGCTCCCTCTATGGCAGTCCAGCGTGTTGTCCAGTGATTGAGAAACCGGCCATTGACGGACGGACCAACAATCTCATTGAAGTGCTCAAATATAAAGAGAAGTTGTGTCAGTTCGTCTAAGGTTTCGTAGTTGTGCCCGAGATCCGTCCGGTGCCTGTGCTGAGAAAGCACGCGGTCGCAGAACCCGTGTATGGTCGAAACGGTCAGTTCCGAAAGGTCGCCGCCGTACTGAACTTTTCGGGCCGCCGCCGCCAGCCGGTCCCGCATCTCGAATGCAGCCTTTTCGGTAAAGGTGCAGAGCACTATTTCTTTCGGCTCGGCCTTGTTCAGTAATAGAAGATTCAATGCGCGCAGGACAATGCTGAAAGTTTTGCCGGATCCCGGCCCCGCAATCACGAGCAAAGGGCCGTCGAGATGGCCTACGACCTCACGCTGGCTTTCCACCAGTTCCGGATAATGCCTCTCGATGGCAGGCGCAATGGTCACAACAGCCCCTCCTTCCTGAAGCTGTATGTGTCGGCGGCGGACACGATCAGGTGGTCGACGACACGAAGGCTGATGGTTTCGGCAGCCAATGTGATTGCCCGCGTGACCGTCTTGTCCTGTTCGCTCGGCGCGACGTTGCCGTTCGGATGGTTGTGCGCAAGCACCAGCGCCGCGGCCTGGCGCTGGAGCGCGGCCTCCACAACGCGCCGCGGATACACCGCAGCCCTATCAATTGTGCCCTCCTGGAGGATTTCGACGCCGTCGTTCAGCAACCGATGCGCAGAATCCAGGTACGCAACCGCAAACACTTCGTGTTTGAGATGGCCGATCCGCATCCGCCAGAAATCGCTTAGCTTTTCGGGTTCATTGAGAACCAGTGCTTCCTCCGACGTCTCAAGCAGGTAGAGTGTCGCCGCTTCGCGTATAACCTTAAGTGAGATCGCGGCGACCTCGCCGATGCCTTCCACTGACTGCAGCTCGGCCAGTGGGGCGTCAAGGACGCCTCGCAAGCTACCAAATTGCTCGAGAAGTGCCTTTGCCTGCCGTTTCACGTCGGAGCGCGGAATCGCCAAAGTCATCAACAATTCAATGCGCTCGTGTTCGGCGAATCCTTCGAAACCGCTTTTGACGAATCGTTCGCGAAGGCGCTTCCGATGACCGTGGTAATGTGGGTCAGGTGGTGTCACTAACCAGTCCGATAAATATGTCGAAGAATTGGCACCGTGATTACTCGGGTGCCTCGCACTCGAAGGCGGTAAACGCCCTCACCATCCACTTGAAAACCGGCTACCCACAGCTGATTACTTCACAGAGGAGGTTTGGTGGAAAGAAATCTCCCATCCAGCCACATCCTCTGTAGAATGGTTTTGACGTGGGGGTGCCCATCACGGAGATGTTTTATACGGAAACGAGAGAAACAAAAAGCAGCTTAAAATCAATCGGAAAGAGGGTGATGGTCGTATCTAATGGGCAGACTAAATCTCTCTTTCAGCTCGGATAGATACTTCTCGGCCTCATCGTCCATCGGATTCGGACCGACGATTACCAGATGTTTAACCTCAGGGCCGCAACCGTTCCAATACGCATATTCAAGTAATTGTCCGATGGCTTCGCGGATGCAAATACGCGGGGCGTGTGAGGTCTTGATTTCGTAGAAACTATAGGAGTCGTCTTCGCCTTTAACGACGACGTCAATGGGTAGACCATTACCACTGGGATTCTCCGTGCCTACGTTGTCCTTGCCATGTTTCGATGCCAGTTTGGCGTGAAGTGTGAACTGCATATCGTTGTGGCGTAGACGGATGTTAGAGATACCCGGATATAGTTTCGCGATAGCCCGGCTCGGCTTGATCGTACAGCCGGGCTTGAAGGAGAAACCATCCTCTCTGCAGCTGCGAGGCTTGAGAGAAGACGAGCCATCGCCTTCAACATGTACATAAAGCGGCAGAAGTTCATCGAAGGTTTTCAGCACTTCATGTGGATTCCAATTGTCCGGATTACTGATTCGTCCCAGAAATATGAATAGGTCTGGCTCATAGAGATTCATCCTAATTGGACCGGGTCTATATTCCTGGGATCTCTCATCGTTAGCCCAATGCCACATTTTCATCGTCGGATATTCATCTGGGTTCCACCCGAGGTATTCGTTGAAACGTTCGATCTTTGGATCGAGGAATCGATGTAGGTCATCTACAGAATAGGATGAGCTCGGCTCAAAGGAAAAAGCAACCCCGTATCGGATTCCTTGACCTTCTATACCCAAATTGAACTGAAGTTCTGTGCGTCCTCCCCAATGAAATGCGTACCCGTCGCTATTATTAGGAACCTGCATGCGCATACCTCTCCGACTTCCCGACTTGCATTGAATCTTCAGGCGAAGCTGTTGAAGGGTCCCTACTCGATAATCTGCGGACAGGCTGTTCAGTTCCGCCACGATCCTGCGTAGGTCAATTGCCATATCTGTCTCCGTAGTCATTCGATCTGAGTCGACGACTCGCGGTCATGCGCTAGCGGGTATATATGATCGGCTCGGGTTTGCAACGAGTGAGTTTCCGTTTCAACGCGCACCGTCATTACGCAGGGCCTGCGCATGCCGAAGTTACCGGTGAATTGTCAGGTTTGCGGATGAGTATGATTCTCGGGTGGTTTGAAGAGGGAAATTTGGTTGCCTGCGATGTCGTTAAAGATCGCGAGCGAGCCGAAGCCACCGGGAATCTCATTGGGCTGCATCAGGGCCGTTGTGCCAAGGCCAACCGCCTTTTCGAGATAGGCTTGCAAGTCGTCAACCATAACAGCAACCGAAGGGGCGTTGGGCGGCATACCATCCATGTCCTGGAAAATGCCGCCGCCGATGCCTGCTGGCTCTTGCTTTACGAGCCGGTAGTTCAATCCGTCCATGAGGGTGGTCTGCCAACCGAACATTTCGGCGTAGAAATCATTAAGCGCTTCTGCGTCGCTTCCGCCGACCTCGAAATGCACGACGGGTGGGGCGTTGCCCTCTGGCGGCATCTCGCCGTCCCATTCGGCAGGCAGGGAGTACAGTCCAATGGTGTTGTGGGCGGGGTCTGTGAACGTGGCAATGGAGCCCATGCCGGGCGCAATCTCCATCGGCTGCATCACCGTAGCTCCGCCCAGCCCGGGCAGCTTGTCCAGAGCTGCCTGGAGGTCATCTACCTGAATGTAGAAAGTCACATAGCTCCTGAAAGGCATGTCCTCGGTGGCTTCCAGGATACCGCCGCCGATGCCGCCTTCGTTGGTCTGCACCAAACCGTAGTTGCCCATCTCCTCGCCCAGCGTCCGCACTTCCCAGCCGAAGAGATCTCGGTAGAACTGCTGCAAGGCAGGGCCATCGGGGCCTGCGATTTCAAAGTGGACTACTGGGTTTCCCATTGTTCCTTCTGAAGTTTATGGTAGTTGCATGCTTGCGTAAGCACTGGTATCTGGAACAAGTCCTTGTTCGTGTCACGTGCATTTCGGCAAAATTCACCAACGGACACACCCGCTCGCCGAGTACGTTGTAAATCACCAAAACTGCATGACGTTCCCTACATCGGCCCGATGCGTTCGGGACCTCTGTCCATTGCGAGCATCGACGCGTCGAAACTGCGTTGCATGAGGTCGAGTTTCACGTCCGCATGTTCGGGGCTGTCCCACAGATTGTCAAACTCTCCTGGATCCTCCTCGAGGTCGTAGAGTTCGCCCAGCCCGTGCCCGTGGTAGACCACGAGTTTGTATCGTCGGTTGCGATACATCGTGGCAAACGTCCCGTCGGCCTGATCCAGCGCATCGTAAAATTCACACCGCACGAATTCGCGATGTTCGCCCGCTGGTTTCTCGCCGCTGAGCATGGGCAACAAAAAACACGACTGCATCCGCTCGGGAACCGGTAACCCCGCCAATTCCAAAAGGAGCGGGGCGATGTCGCGCAATTCAACGAGCGCATCGCTTCTGTTCCCCGATTTTATCCGACCCGGCCAAGAAAAAATCAGCGGTACCCGCACCAGCCCTTCGTAAAAGCGGCATCCCTTCTGAATCAATCCGTGGTCGCCCAACGTTTCCCCGTGGTCGCTCGTAAAGATCACCAGTGTATTGTCACGCTGTCCGGTGTCTTCCAGCGCTGCAATGATCCGGCCGAGTTGATCGTCGATCAATTTGATCATGGCATAATACGCGGCGATCAGCGTCCTGGCGTCGCGCTTTCCCGCTGTTTCGGGCTCCCGCAATCCGTGGGTCTGCGTCCAGGGTATCACCGGGCTCTTGATGTCTAATTCACGGGGATGCCGTCCTTTGGATTGAAAGTCGATGGCTTCCAGTTTCTCCTGCTGCGCCAGATCACTTTCTCTGAACAGCGGCCCGTTCACCAGTTCCGGATCAAACAAATCGCGGTACGTCCTGGGCGGATTGAATGGCGGATGCGGGTCGTAGATATTCACAGAAGCCAACCAGGGGCCATCACGTTGTTCGCTCAAAAAATCGATGGTTTTCTCAGCGCACCACGTGGTCTGATGCAATTCCGCCGGCACGCCATCGGGACTCTTGATCAATTCGCCCAATACCTCGCCCTGCGATCGTACCCAGTCGGCATAGTCGTGACCGGTCTCCCAATCGTCCCGTGGCGCGTGGCTATATTGCCAGTACCGGTACCCGTCATCAACCCGCGCCTCGACACGCCCGAATGCGCTGGACAGATGCAACTTGCCAATCAACCCGCAATCGTAGCCACTGTCAGCCAGCATCTTCGTGACCAGGGGCGGCGCATCCGGAAAGTGCGAATTGCCATTTCCGTTCACATGCACGGCACTCGGGTATTGTCCAGTCAGAAAACTCGCCCGGCTGGGTGTGCAAATCGGACTCTGACAATACGCGTGCGTAAATGCGAATCCCTCGGCGACAAGGCGATCGATATTAGGCGTGTCGACGTGGGTGTTCCCCAACGCGCCAATGGTATCGTAGCGCTGCTGGTCCGTGCAAATCCACAGGATGTTCGGCCGGGATCCTCTCATGCATACTCCTTCTGCGGACTGAAGATATAAGTCACGCGATTCCTCCGTCTACAAGCCTCAACCCATCCTTCATCCAATCGCTGATGCAGGTGACATCATTTACGGCCCGCATTGCGATATTTCGCGATGCTTGAAGGAGGTCCAGCCTGCGAATGACAATCTCGTCCGAAAACATACCGGCTTCCGCCATTACATTGCCATCCGGATGAATGATCTTCGATTCTCCATGCGATGACCCCGCGCGGTCGATATTGGACGGATCGGCGGGCGCATTGGCCATCACCACGTAAATGCCATTCTCGGTCGCGCGGCTGATGGGCATGGCCCGATAGGCCGACAATTTATGCTCCGATGTGACCGAACTCTCACAACTGGAGAAAAAGCAAATCATGGCGCCGGCCGCTGCGGGCAGCCGCACCAGTTCGGGGTAACGAATATCGTGACAGATCAAGAAACAGGAGGGTACGCCGCACAGCCTGTAAATGGGCAGGTGCTGTGCGGGCTCACACCAGCGCTCACCCGCAAGATGGATCTTGCCGTAGCGTCCCGGCACCGTGCCGTCTCTGTCCACAATGAGCAAGCTGTTAAAGCGGCGCCCGCCGTCCAGATGGGTCGAGCCGACGACAGCCGCGATGCTTTTTTCACGGCAGGCCCGAATGATCTGCCGCTCCGCTTCTTCGATGCGGGTTTGATCCAGGCTCGACCAGAATTCGGGGCGGTCGGAATAGCCGTGCAGGACCCCTTCGTGAAACGAAGCCACGTCCACGTCCTCGCGGGCGCAGGTATTCAGCCGGTCGACGACCCTGCGCGCATTTCCTTCGATGTCCTCGTCGGCGTTCATTTGAACCGCGGCGACACGTAACCACCTCTGGGGCATAACGACCTCCTGGAAGATTGCAACTCACGGAGCACGTATACAATATAACGCGCGATGGAGACGTTCGCGAGAGACAAAAAAGGAGTGGCCGAAAGACATCGGTACGCTGGAGAATCCGCCGGTTCACGCGCGCCGCGGTGGTGTTGGCGGCGTCTGATAGAAGGCCATGCTCGCATAGCTGACCAGCGAACCGGAATCCTCCTGCCGATTCTGACCGTAGCTGAGCAGGTCACCGTGGCGTTCGGCGCCGGCCAGAAGCGCGTGGAGCGAGAACAGGCCGGAGACGGCGTCCACGTTCCGGTTGTTTCCGTCTGCCTGCAACGCACGGCGGAAACCCTCCGCATCGAATCGTTGCGCGTAACCCAGCAGGTCACGGTCTGCCAACTCACACGCGGCCGCCCCGGCATCATCGACCCGCTCAGGATGGCCGAACCTGGGTCCGATATGAGCCAGGTCCACGCTGAGCACGTAGAGGGCACGTTTGCCGCTGGCAGATACCGCAGCCCGCAGCGCCGCAAGTTCGGTAGCGATCTCGGGGGCCTGCAAGGGATCCCGTCCTTCGCGCAGGCAATGATCGACGCTACCGAGCAGGACAGGTACCACCTCGTACGGCGGCAGTTCCGCCCGCGCATGGATGTACTGAAGAAACAGTAAAGGGAACTCAACCGAGTGCTCGGTGCGGTGCAGCCACTGCTGCTGGGTGATGTCTCGCCCCGCTCGGCGTGACCAATCCTCGACCACCCGAGCGTCCGTAGGCACCTGCCCAAACGGGGTTTCGTAGTGTTTGCCGGTCGCGACGGCGAAGCTCTTTCCCGGTTCCGTGCCGCCGTTGTGCGCCACGCCGAGAATGACATAGAGCTCGAACGGTGTTGAGCCACCGGCGGCCGAGGACAGCGCCGTGAAGGCTGGCGGGTAGGTCTCCCCGCCTGCGCGCAGATCGATGTGCGGACACATGATGGCGGCAAGCTGCGCCGTCGGGTCCTCGTGCGCACCTCCATCCTGCGCCTTCGCGGATGAAGCGGCGGCAAAAAAGCTGTCGAGCATCACCGCGAGTTCCCCAGGATCCTGAGGGTAGGCGTTGCCGGCGTGCCATGCCGGTCGCACGTCTGAATTTTCGAATTCCTCGCATACCCGGGCGATCCGCGCCGCAGCCACGTGGTCATCCAGGTAGCAACCCTCGCTCAATCTGCTCAGCACATGGCGGATCTCGCCGACGCCCACGTCACCGCCTGGTAGCCACTTTCGCAGCGCGTCGTGTATCTGATCGATGGTGTGCCGGCCATCCAGATGGGATAGAACGAGCATCCCGGCCGTTCCGAGCAACAGCGGCTGCGGCGCGAACGCCAACGGATCGCGCATGTAGAACGCCCGCTCGCCTTCCTGGTCGATCGGGATCACTTCCACGCGCCGCGCGCGCGGTAGCGGGGTATCGGTAGCGAATGGCATGGCTGCCTTGCGAATTACGTTGCCAACGAGACGGACACGACTCCTTCGTGCGCCGCCAAAAACATAGGTGTTTGTGAAACCTCTGTCAAGACGACGAGCATCTCTAATCGAAGGGCGGAAAAAAATTTGAAAATTTCCTGGAACAGCGGGTTAGATGAATCGTTATACAGGATGGCTTATCTCTCACTAAAGGAGGACTTAATGCTTACGCACGTTGTTCAGTAACCCGCACCCGCCACCTCGGGCAGGATAGCATCGGCCGACTATTCCCTGGCGTCGCGGGACGGAATCGAAACGTGCAGACCCGAAACAACCAAAAGGAGGGCACGTCATGTCGATTCGTCCAGCACTACTCGCGCTCAGCGTTGGCCTGTGGGGCTGCGCTGGCAACAGCACCCCGCTTCCCACCGCACCGGCAGAAACGTCACCTGGGTCAACCGGGAAGTTACAATCCAGGTATATTTCGACCGGTGTCCGGTTGAACGGGGCGCTTTCCAAGCCCGCGGTTTTCAGTACAGCCTCCAAAACGACAGCCAGGAACCACGGAACCAACCACCCGCCAATTTTCAATGGCTCAATAGGAGGAGTCGGACTGACCCTCCTGATCCCCAGGGGCCCGTCTGCTCTGCTACGGTTCGGAGGTGAGCCGGCAACCGACCCGGACGGAGACAACATCTCCTACCGGTTTGCGTTCGCGGTGCCGGGTATCTCCGGCATTCAGCGCCCCGAAGATGTCTGGTTGCGCATCGCGCGGGAAGGCAACAGCTTCGCTATCCACGGAAACGGGGAAGTAACCCCAGGCCAGTTTACCGCTGTCTACGGTGAAGTCGCCAACATCCCTACGTTGCCGTCTGCGATCTACGCAAGCGATGGAGATGCTGAAAGCGGTCCTCAGGTCTTCAACCTGCACCTGGTTTACGACGGTTCTGCCCAGTTTTCGGATCCGGCAGAATACGTCACGGACCAGCGCTGGGAGATCCCGGCTCCAATCGAGATGTACGAAGGGACCACGATTCCCGCGAGCGAGGATTTGCCCCGGTGGACGGCCGTTACGTCCGCCCATCGGGAGTGGGGGTTCGACTGGTCGCCGCCCAGAATTCGATGCGAGATCGTAACTGTCTACAATGAATACACCCTGCCGGAGGGTGGCGACGACAATGCCCGGTTTTCCCTCAGCTCTGAAGAGAGAGCGACGTCGGGAACGGTTTCCCTGGCATTCAAGTCCGCGCCGGACTACGAGACGCCAGTCGACAGCAACGTCGATAACGAGTACCAAATTCGGGTCGTGAACACACACAACATCCATCATCTGAACAACGAAGGGACGCCGACAGGGTGCAGCGGTTCGGCGCTCGACCTGACCATCCGGGTCAAGGACGTTGGGGTCCCGGCGCCTCCGGGAGACATTGCCGCTCAATTTCGAGAGGCGGACGACACGGCCATTGACCTGGCGTGGGCAACGCCCGGAGGCTTCATTGAAAACAACGCCCTGATGGCGTTTCCAGCAGGCTTCGAGGTGACTGACTACGACTATCGCTACCGCGCTGCCGGGGCCTTCGCGTGGACCGAAGTTACGGATCTGACGGAAACCACGGTCACGCTAGACGGGATGACGGAAGACGCGTATGAAATCCAGGTTCGAGCCAACAACAGTGAAGGTACCGGAGTCTGGTCGTCGACCGTTGCGGCGGAGAAGGTTAAACGCACCGTTTCCTTTGGCGCATCGCGTTACGCCGCGGTCGAGGGCGATCCATCGGGGGTCGAGGTTGCGGTCCATCTGGATCCAGCGGCAGGTACGTTGCCGATCACGGTCCCCATTTCCGCGGAAGAGGAAGGGGGCGCCGGACCCGAAGACTACTCCGGAGTCCCTTCGAGTCTCACCTTCGGACCGAACGAGAGTATGCAGACCTTCACGCTGATGGCCATGCAAGATAACGAACAGAATGAAGGCACGGAAAAGACCATCCGACTGAATTTCGGCCACCTACCCACAAACGTGACTCAGGCGATGCCAGCTACAGCAGAAGTGGTCCTCGAGGAACCGATACCAGTCATCGAACGCCTCCGGATAACTTCTAGCCCCGCGAGCGGATCTACCTATGGCCGTTGTGAGATCATAAGGATCGAGGTGGTCTTCGACATGCCCGTCGAGGTAACGGGAAAGCCATTCGTGTCTTTCAGACTTGACAATCCAATATGGGAGAATGCCGGCTACAAGTCCGGATCAGGCACGGAAGGGCTCGTCTTTGAGTACACAGTCAACAGACGCGATCGAGACAGAAACGGAATATCGTTCAGGCCAAATCAGGTCTATCGGCACAAGGGGACTATCAAGTCGCTTTCCGGCGGCGCCGACGCGAATCTCGACCACGCGGGTTTGCCTGACGATCCGAATCACAAAGTCAACGGATGCCTTCGTGACGGGTAAGGCTGTAGCGGTGGATGCGGCCGGTGACCAGGAGCCGTGCCGCATCCACTATCGCTCAGTTGTCCCATCTCCGCCTGGATCCGGGCGGCGCAGCGTGTAAACCAGGCCGATCAGTCCCAGTTGGATCAGCGCCCCGGGCGCCAACGCGGGCAGGGCGCCGCGCGCAGCCGTGGACAGCAGATCCCATCCGGTCAACCGGGAATTCAACGCCAGCTCGTAATCCATGTTGGATTCAAGATGGAACCAGAGGCCTGCGATCCCGCCCAGGACGAAAGCCAGCATGGTCAGGCGGAAGAGCCGGAGGACAACCGCCCCGTAGTAACGCACCTGCGCCGCCACCACGACCAACCCCAAAGCCAGCAGCACCAGGGGCACCTGTTGGCGCCACTCCTGAAAGTGCCCCAGCAGCAGCAACTCGGCGCCCAGTCCGACACTTCCGAGGATAAAGATCAAGAGGAGACCCTGCCGTAAGGAAATGAGACCACGTCGCCTGCTCGCCTCTGACATTGGTTGACCTCTTCGATTTCAGGTCCTCAAATCGTTTCCGGCACGGCTTGTCACCCTCGCGTCGTGACGCCTTAAGGCCGAGTCACGTCATACAACGCGAAGGAAAAATTCGGCGCCGGATCGACCAGGCCGGATCTCTCGTTCAGGTAAAGGCGTTTTTGTGCGGCGGCGGGGATATTCTCCATTTCGGCAAAGCCGAATCCGGACATCACGTCTTTCAACTCCTCCGGCGTGAACGTGGATATCATCGGCTCTCCCCGGCGAGCCACGAAGCGATCCAGCTTGTCGGCGAATTGCAGGCTCTCCGCTGGAATGAGATGCCCGGCAAGCTTATAGTCGAAAACAATACGGCTGCCAAGGGCTGCGACGCTCGCGACACGACCAAGAGTCTCGTGTATCGCGTCTTTCG
The DNA here is from genome assembly GCA_965237675.1 of Candidatus Latescibacterota bacterium. GTDB lineage: Bacteria > Latescibacterota > UBA2968 > UBA2968 > JAAXHE01. Next base: position 3,592,327 of record OZ250150.1, on the reverse strand, counting down.
TGAGATAGTAGGTCGTTCCCAGCCACGAAAAAAACGACGGCGCCAGAGGATCGAAACCGGCCTGGGCGAGCGCGACGTCGAGGTTATCGGATTCAAAGTCGATTGGAACGAACACCAGATTGGGTGGAATCTCGCCATTGACTTTCAGCACCTTTTCACGCTTCATTTCCTGGGTTGCCGGATGATCCAACTCAAATATCCGCAACCTGTCCGAAAGCGCATTCTGACGCATGGAATACGTATCGAGACCGGCGCCGAGGATGACATACTGCCCAACGCCCGCCCGCAAGGCTTCCATAAGACGGTCTTCGGCGTACCGTGCCCGCAGGATAATTTCCGTATGTATGGGACGGAATGTCCGGAACACCGTGTGAACGACGATCCAGCTGAACATTCTGTTCCTGGCAATCACACGCCAGAAATTCGATATCATGTCAATTGCATAGGTATCGGCGAAGATCGGCGACTCGTGCCAGCGACAATGATACGCGCGTACGCAAGCCGCCAGATTCGCCGTTCTGCTCGTCCTGTGCGCTTGCGAAGACAGTCCGGATTGCTGCGAAGCCATTCGGTCCCTCAATCGGCATCAATACCTTTACCTTGCGGAAACTGGGCCTGTCGAAGCGTGGTCATTGAGCTTGTCGAAATGCACGTGTTTCGCTACCCTTCGACAGGCTCATGGGAGCGGCTCAGGGACCTCCTTCGCCGACTCTTCGACACCCTTCAACAAGCTCAGGACAAGGCTCAGGGAGCGGCTCAGCGTGCAGGATACACGCCCTGAGTACTGGAAAATAAGGTCCTTTTGGCGATTAATCAAGGGGCTGAACGCGGGCAGGACGGGCGCACGGGCGCATCCCCGGACAAATCCAGCCCGCCGCAGAGCCCTTCGCCCGCGACAAACCGACCGATCCCATCCATCCAGTCTGGGGTCATAGTGATACCTACATATGGATGGGTATCGCATATGTGGACAGGAACGAAAGGGGCGCCGCGCGAGAGGCTTTCGAAAAGGCGCTCGAGATCGATCCGGGCAATCGCTGAGTCAGGAAGAGGCTACTGCGGGTTCTGGAGAGACTGAAGAAAAGCAACCAGGGACCGGAGGTTCGGTCGGTGCGCCCGACGCATAGATGCCATCGTGCACAGAAGTCTCTGAAATATTGTCACTTATTGAGAACGACAGCGAATGTTTCCCGTCGACTCAGGCTGCCATCCTGGTTACTCCAACCCGTAATTCGACGCCCTTAAAAGAAAAGACCGCGAGGCGAAACAACCCGCGGTCTTTCTCTTGAAGGAGCAGGTATCGGAAACGGCGGCTCGAGGCGCGGACGTCGACGCCCCGGGTTCTTCGTCCTATCCACCCCATTTGCGTCGAATGGACATCGGATGATTCGGGGCGGCGACCATCTTCCGGATGACGGGTATTGTCGTATCTCCCGGGCAGAAGGCTTCGCTTACCAGGTTTCCTCACAGTATTGTGGCGTTTCCTACCCTGTTTTTCCTTCCACGTATTTAGCCATTACAAGCCCCGCCAGTAGCCAGGCGACCAACGAGTCAAGGATGATTACAAGCGTATACGACGTCGAGAAGCCAAACCAGTTCCAGTAGGGGAAGTGGCTCACAAAGCCGATGGCCACACCTGCAAGCGCCACGAAGCGAACCCGTTCCCAGTAACCGAGGTTCGACGTGTTGCCCAGCAGAAGAAGAACGAGCAGGGCGGAGACCGCTTGACCCAAAAGGCCGACGCCCATCATACTGCCCATGTTCGTATCGCCGCCGTCGGGCAATACGTTCGCGAGGGCGAATACTGCTCCTGGCTTGAGGTCTTCCTGGGCAAATGGTAGATAGTAGATCCCGGCAGTCGTCGCGTTTTCCTTGAGGACCACTGAAACAGCGGATTCGTCTTCGAATTTGTTCGCAACCATATTATGCCACGGCAGTATCGTCCACGAGACAAACCCCCAGGCGAACAGGACAACGGCAGACAAAACGACGGCGAGTACACAGTTCTTCACGATGAAACCTCCTAATGGTGATTAACCACGGAATCAGCACCGACGGACGTGTCGAAACCGTCCGTTTCGGGTGCCCTGCGAATTCGAGATCGCGGACGACAACAGCTGCCGGCGGCGATCACTGGCGTCTTGCTACCGAATTCGGGCTGGTCTTTCTCAATCGACATTCCGGCTCAGTCGCCGACGTACTGGCGCAGTTCCAGGGCATTGCCCTCAGTATCGGTGATTGCGGCGATTCGCACCGGAATGCCCCCGCCGGCTTCCCGGAGGAACCGGATCTCGCCTCCGCCGGCCGCCACTTCCTCGACGGCCGCATCCAGATCGTCGGTATGCAGATTCAGCCCCGCGTGGGGAGCGGCGCCCTCGGTCATCCCGGGAGAGAGGATATGGAGGGCAACGATGCATCCGCCACAGCGTAACGTACTCCAGTAGGGAGACTCGTCCACGACAGCCAGGCCGATGACATCGCGATAGAATCGAAGCGCCCTGTCCATCTCCTTAACGTAGTGGATAACCATGGGTTCTGTGGCGTTCATTTCTGTCTCCTTTCTGGATGGGAAACGCGCGGAAACGATTGCAGAGCACATCGGTTTGGCTGGCGGTCACGTAACGTCGGTCCCCGGGCGTTATACGAGCATGAGAACCCCGAATGCCAGCAGCGCCACGTAGAGAACGGGCTGAAATCGGGCCGAAGGGATGCGCGCGCCGATGATTTGGCCCAGAACAACTGCAAGCATGATGGCGGGCACGGCCGGCAGGTAGAATCCGAATACGTCCCCCGTCCACAGCCCAGCCAATCCGTGGCTCGCCACAATGAGCAAGGTCGAGGGAAAAAAGTACCCTTGTAACGTCGCCCTGAAGTGTTCGGGCGGCCACCGCCGCAAGATCCCGTAAACGGCCACCGGCGCCGCGTTGACGTTATATGCGCCGCCGAGTACGCCGGACATGAAGCCGAACGCGTGCGCCCATCCGATACGTTCAAGCCTCGGCAGGACAGATGTCCTCAGGTTGTATAGACCGACAGCGATGAGGAGCATTCCGAGCCCAGCCTTGAAGGCATCCTGGGGTGCGAATCGAAGAATCAGCAGACCGAGAGGAATTCCAAAAACCGAAGCGGCGAGCAAATGTAGCGCAGCCCTTACGTCCAGGTCCCGCCAGGATCGAACCAGAAGCAGGGCGATTGTCGTCAGCATCGTCAGGCCGACCAGAGGCGTCGCCGCTTTGACATCGAGTACCGTCACAAGCATCGGCATCGCCACCAGGGCCGTTCCGAACCCGAGCGTCGAATGGACCAGGGATGCCACAAATAGAATCGCAATAACGATGAACGTTAGCATATCAGATTGCGAACGGGCCAATGCGGAGGGATCTCAGCGGCAGGTGCCGGGTCCGAATGAAGGGGCATCTTCGTGCGCCGGCATCGCGGCACGCAGCGTCACGGGGCAATGGGTTTCCCAATCGGGAAATGTCTCCTCAGACGTACTGACGCGACCGTATTCTTGTTGAACCAAACCGCGCCCTATCCGGACGCATTCAAATTGCGAAACAAACCCATATCGTCAAACATAAAAAAAACCGCTACCTCCAGAAGACCTGAAAGCAGCGATTTATGGAGGAGTTTCAAGAGAAATCAGACCTCCATAATTTCCTCTTCCTTTCGCGCCAGCAGCTTGTCAATCTCGGCTACGAAATCGTCCGTCAGCTTTTGCGCCTGTTCCTGTCCCTTCCTGGAATCGTCCTCGGGAATCTCGCCTTCCTTCTGACCATCTCTGAACATCTCGTTGGCGTCCCGCCGGGCATTGCGCACGGAAACCTTGCACTCTTCCGCCATCTGGCGAACCACGCGTACGAGTTCCGCACGGCGCTCTTCCGTCAGGTGTGGAATCGGCAAACGAATAACCGTTCCATCGTTGGACGGCGTCAGACCCAAATTCGACGTCTGTATGGCCTTTTCAATTGCGGGGATTGCACTCTTGTCCCACGGCTGAAGAACAATCAGCCGCGGCTCCGGGATGCCTATAGTGGCCACCTGGTTGAGCGGCACTTTGGAGCCGTAGTATTCAGCGCGAATATTTTCCAGCAACGCCATGTTTGCCCGACCAGTCCGAACGGTGGCGATTTCGTGTTGAAATGCTTCCACGGTTCTTGCCATTGTCTGCCTGGTCTCTGAAAGAATCTCGTCAACCATCAGCTGCGTCCCCCCGTGAAGAAATCGGTCTCCAGTGATAGAGAGATTCCGAACCTCTATTCCCGTTGCCCGACGAACGGGCTCACCGGCCTGATTGGCTCTGCCGGTGCCGGACGCCCCTAGCTGTCCTCACCGAGAACAAACCGCACAAACCGCCGGATGGTCACATTCTCACCGCACTGGGCGATCAGTTCCATCAGCAGGTCTCTGACCGTCTTGTCCGGATCCTTTACAAAGGGCTGTTCCATGAGGCAGACCTCCTGAAAGTACTTCTCCAAACGCCCCTCTACAATCCGGTCGACAACCCGCTCGGGTTTGCCGTCATCCAGCGCCTGCTGCCTGAAGATCCTGCGTTCGCGCTCGACGTTTGACTCATCCAGTTCATCGCGGCCAACGGCGATGGGGGCGCTGGCCGCGATGTGCATTGCGAGATCCCGGGCAAAAGCCTGGAACTGGTCCGTTCGCGCAACAAAATCGGTCTCGCTGTTGACTTCCAGCAGCACCCCCAGCTTGCTGCCTGTGTGGATGTACGACGTGATCAGCCCTTCTTTCGCCGCCCGGTGCGCGCGGTCTTCCGCCTTGGCAATGCCACGGGTCCGCAGAAGCTCAATGGCTTTCTCCATATCCCCGTCACTCTCAACGAGGGCTCGTTTGCAATCCATCATCCCCACGTTGGTCTTAGCCCGTAGTTCCTGAACCATCTTCGCAGAAATAGCCATTTGTTCTTCCCGCAGGCGTAACGCCTCTCCCTTCTATCCTGGCTGTTATTCGTTGACTTCCGTAATCTCAGTAATTTCCGGGCCCAGCAACTGGGGTTCTTCACCCGCCCGATCGGGGCCCTCGCGTCGAATCTTCTCACCCACCAGCGCCGCATCGGCGACCAGGCGGGTGATGAGTCCAATTGACCGGATAGCGTCGTCGTTGCCCGGAATCGGGTAGTCGACGTCGTCCGGATTGCAGTTGGTGTCGACGATGGCTACCACGGGTATGTTGAGACGCCTCGCTTCGTGAACGGCGATCTTTTCTTTCTTGATATCAACCACAAAAACCAACCCGGGCAAGCGGCCCATATCCCGGATACCGCTCAAGGATCTCTCCAGCTTCTCGCGCTCGCGCTCCAGCCGCAGCACCTCTTTTTTTGTCAACTTCTCGTAGGTGCCGTCCGCGCTCATCTTGTCGAGCGTTTCCAGGCGCCGAATGCTCTGACGAATGGTCTGGTAATTGGTCAACATCCCGCCAAGCCAACGCTCGGTGACATGAAACATCTCACAGCGCTTCGCTTCTTGGAGAATCACGTCTTTAGCCTGCTTCTTTGTTCCCACGAAGAGTACCGAATCACCTCGTTCGACAGCCTCGCTGATAACCCGATAGGCTTCTTCGATCTGTCTCAGTGTTTTTTGCAGATCAATAATGTAAATTCCGTTGCGTTCGATAAAGATGAACTTCCTCATCTTGGGATTCCAACGGCGGGTCTGATGCCCGAAGTGGACCCCGGCCTCCAGCAACGCTTTCATCTCAACGACAGCCATACAATCCTCCTGATACTCCGGGTTGATCCTCTGTGACCGTCATCCCGCAAACCAGTCGGAAACCGACACCCGGCCTGCGGTCGGGGCACATGTGAAATAGGCGCGTCGCCAGTTGCGCAACACGCCGATGCAAAAAAACGACCGACTATCGTTTTGAAAACTGGAACCGTTTGCGTGCCCCGGGGCGCCCTGGCTTTTTTCGTTCCACCTCGCGTGCGTCGCGAGTCAACAGCCCGGCCTGGCGCAGCGGTTTCCTGAGGTCTTCGTTCAGGGCAAGCAGGCTACGCGCGATACCCAGCCGCACGGCGCCGGCCTGGCCGCTGAGACCACCCCCCTTGGCGCTGGCGACGATATTGTACTGGCCAATCGTCTCCGTAACCGCCAACGGCTGTTCCACGATCATCACGAGCGTCTCGCGCTTCAAATAATCAAGAATCGGCCGCCCATTGATTATAATCTCTCCGGATCCCGGAACGAGCTTTACGTTTGCCGTTGCCGACTTGCGCCGGCCTTTTGCAGAAGCAAGGATCTCTGCCAAGACCCCACCTCCTCTCGGTCAACAATTATCCAACAATGGTTGGATCTGGCGGATTTCAAGTAAAGTCAATCGCTTCGGGCAACTGACTCTCGTGTGGATGGTTGGGACCCGCGTAAATCCGGACCTTCTTCATCATCCGACGCCCCAGTTTCGTGCGCGGCAACATCCCTCGTATGGCATGCTCCAGCACAAACGTGGGCTGTGTCTCGAGCGCCCGCCTGAGGGTCTTGGTTTTCAGGCCACCTGGATATCCGCTAAAACGCATATAAACCTTCTGTTCCGGTTTATTGGCGCCTTTGACAACGAGCTTTTCGGTGTTTACCACAACGACATGATCGCCGGTATCCAAGTGCGGCGTATAAAATGGTTTGTGTTTTCCCATCAGAATCCGAGCGACCTCACTTGCGAAGCGACCCAACACCTTACCCTCGGCATCAGCCAGAAACCATCTGCGATCAACGTCGCACGCTTTAGCGCTTGGCGTATTCATAAATCCGAACGGCGTCCCCTTAGACGCCGCGTTCGAACTCACCTCCTCTCTACGACAATTCCACGCAATATTTAGCCCCAAAAGATATAGGGCTCGCTTGATTTTGTCAAGTACAAACCCTTATAGGACAGAAAAATGCGCCGCGATTTGGGAGCCGGTTGTCCGGCCACATCTCATCACGGCGCAAATCTCGAGACGGCCTCCATCTCACGGTACCCCGCCAACATCGCCGGGGCCCGTCGGAACGACGGATCGCCTGTCTTTCGATGGCTGTTTAGATTCGCCAGGCGCGTTACCAGACGAGATGTTCTCCCGCACCCGGCAGCGCACCTAACTACAGCCACCTCCACTGGTCATTTCGCTCATTCGACCACCTCCTTTCTGTGTAAACGAAAATATACGCCACCGGAACGGAGAAGTCAAACGCTTTTTCAGGCCTCGGGCTTCCAGGATACTGTGAGCGCGCGTCCATCTTCATGAAGCACAAATTCCTTAAATAACAAATACTTATTCTATGTCCTGCACGCTACGCCTGGACGTGGGTTGTCTCACGCGTCCGTCGCCGGAACGTGATTCAGCGATCGGGCCTTCGCGGGGCACAGCGGCAGGTCCCGGTCCTGGCGACTTACCGTCTGCCGGATATGCAACATGCCGTATCAGGCTTTTGGATCCAGAGCATCCCGAAGACCATCGCCGACCAGATTAAACGCCAATACGGTCAGAAAAATCGCCAGACCCGGAAAGGTCAATACCCACGGCGCCCGCAGAACCAGTTCCCGCCCGCCGGTCAGCATCGCACCCCATTCGGACACCGGCGGCTGCGCCCCCAATCCCAGAAAGCTCAGCCCCGCCGCATCCAGTATGGCAGTAGCCAGACCCAACGTAGACTGTACGATCAGGGGTGTGAGGCAGTTCGGGAGAACAGAAAAAAAGAGGATCTGAAAATCCCCCGCGCCAAGCGCGCGCACGGCCTGAACATAATCCTGTCCACGCACGACCAGCGCAGACGCGCGCACCAGACGTGCATATTGAGGTACCGCAACAATTCCAACTGCCAGCATCGCATTTTCCAGCCCCGGTCCCAGAACCGACACAATGGCGATGGCCAGTAGAATGCTGGGGAATGCGAGCATCAGATCCATCGCACGCATTAACGCCTGATCCAGCGCGCCTCCCCAGTATCCCGACACCAGCCCGATCGGAACGCCTGCCACCAGCGCGATCAGGACCGCGACAACACCCACGCGAAGCGAAATCCGCGCGCCATGGACGACTCGGCTCAGAACATCCCTGCCAAAATCGTCCGTACCGAACGGATGCGCCAGCGACGGGGGTTGGAGGCGTTCGTACAAGTTCTGTGCAAGAGGATCATGTGGCGCCACCAGGGGCGCGGCGATGGCCAGCAACAGGAATCCCGACAGGAGGATACCCCCGACGGCCGCGAGTCGGTTCTTCAGGAGCCGTTTCCAGAACAGGCCGCCCCAACCGCCAGCCGACAGGACCCGTGAACCCACTGCTTCCAAGGTTGGTCCCGGATTTGGATGATGCGATGGGTTCACGTTTCGCTCTGATGTCTGATTCGCGGGTCCAACCAGGCGTACATGACGTCCGCAATGAGATTGATAAGCGAGAACATCAGGGCAACCAGCAGCACCCCTCCCTGGACAGCCCGAAAGTCCCTCGAGTAGACCGCAAGCAGGAGCCACCGACCCACGCCCGGCCAGGCGAAAATGGTTTCCGTAATTACCGCTCCACCGAGCAAGAATCCAAATTGCAGACTGATCACCGTCAGCACGGGAATAAACGCATTTTTCAAGGCGTGCCGGAAGACCACGACTCGCTCCGACAGCCCCTTCGCCCAGGCCGTACGCACATAGTCCTCTTTGAGTACGTCCAGAAGGCTGGACCTCGTCATCCGAGCAATTACCGCCATCGGCACGGTACCCAGGGTAAGAGTGGGCAACACGAGGTGCCAGGCGGCGTCTCCAAAAGCGTGCCAATCCCACGCCAGCACACTGTCAATCAGATAGAGTCCGGTAACCTCTGGAATGAACAGATGGGTGCTGAGCCGCCCGGAGACGGGAAATAGCCCCAGGAACACCGACATCAGCAGAATTACCATCAAGCCCAGCCAGAAAATCGGCATCGAGAGCCCCGCCAGGGATGCCGTCATGCCGAGGTAATCCATCACGGTACCTTTGCGGGACGCCGAAACCACCCCGGCGAGAATTCCGATCCCGCAGGCGAGCATCATGCTCGTCATTGTGAGCTCAAGCGTCGCGGGAAACCGGGCCAGCAACTCGGACGAAACTTTCGTGTGGGACTTGAAGGAACGGCCGAGGTCGCCCTGCAACAAACCCCACAGGTAGAGGCCCAGCTGGACGTGCAGGTCCTGATCCAACCCCAGCTGCTTTCTCAGTTCCGCCACCTGTTCCGCGCTGGCGCGTTCACCCAGCATCACCTGCGCCGGGTCACCCGGAACGAAATGAACCATCAGAAACACCACGACCACAATCCCCAGCAGCATGGGGACAAGGAGAAGCAACCTTTTCAAGACGTAGACGCCCATGACGGGTGTCACCTCGAAACATCCAGGAAGATGCCACGTCTCGCGGCTTCGGGTGGCGCCTTCAATCCGTTTCCTCAATTCGCACGTTCTGGAACCACTTGCTGCCCGTAGGATGCAGGGTGAAGCCACTCACCGTCTTCTTGAACGCAGCTGTCTGCGCGGCATGCACCAGGGGCACCCAGGGTGCATCGTGGAACACGATCTCCTGCGCCTTTCGGTAATGCGCTGACCTCAGGTCGATGTCCACTTCCCGCTGTGCCTGAACCAGCACATCGTGCAGTTCGTCGCTTCGGTAGAACGCAATATTGTTGGCCGGTTGTCGGGTCGCGCTCTTGTCCAGCAGTACGTACAGAAAATTGTCCGGATCACCGTTGTCTCCGGTCCAACCCAGAAGTGCCATATCGTGCTGGCCTCTCGAAACCTTGTCTAAATAGGTTCCCCATTCGAAACTTACGATTTCGGCCAGGATACCGACCGCCTGCAGATCGGCCTGGATGGCCTGGGCTATTTTCCTCGGCTGCGGCATATACGGCCGTGGCACAGGCATGGCCCACAGCGTGGTCTTGAATCCATCCGCATAACCTGCCTCGGCAAGAAGCTCGCGGGCTCGTTCCGGATCGTAAGCGTATCCTTCAATGCCTTCGTGATAGCTCCAAATCGACGGTGGAATCGGATTGACCGCAGGCAACGCCAGACCCTGATACAGATTATCCACAAGCGCCTGTTTGTGAATGGCATGGTTCACCGCCCGTCGCACCTTGAGGAGGTGGAACGGCGCCCGATCCATATTCATTGCCAGATACCCCACATTCATTCCCGGTTGAGTCAGGAGCCGGAGGTTCGGATGCTTCTCTATATTCGGAATGAAATCGGGTACCAGGTTATCCATGCCGTCAATCGAACCCTGGATCAGCGCAATCAGACGCACGGAATTTTCCGGTATACTCCTGAAAATCAACCGGTCGATCTGTGGCGCGTCTCCCCAGTAATCGGGATTTCGCTCCAGGACCACGCGGTCATCCCTAATCCATTGCACAAACCGAAACGGGCCCGTGCCCACCGGATGCCGCGGATAGTCCGCGCCGTGTTTCCGTACAGCTGTGGGACTCACGATCCCGCAAAAATTCATCGCAAGATTCGACAGAAACGGTGCGTTTGGACGCGTCAGCGCGATGGAAACCGTATGATCGTCCACTTTCTTCACATCCCTGACGATCTCGCTCATCGACATACTGTTCCAATACTGATATGCGCCCTCCACACGATGAAACGGATGGTCGGGCTGGTACTGCCTCGCGAGGGAAAACACGACGGCATCCGCATTGAACGGAGTACCATCGTGGAACTGAACGTCTTTCCTGAGTTGAAATGTCCATGTTGTCAGGTCTTCTGACACCTTCCAGGCCACCGCCAGACCCGGCGCCAACTCGGTCGTCTCCGGACGAAACGTCACCAGCGTATCATAGATGTTGTCACAGACCTTGAACGACTCGCCATCCGTCTCCAGGGCCGGGTCCAACCCCACTGTATCGCCGCCCCGGCCAAATACCAGGGTCCGTGGGCGTTCCATGACACAGGCGACGGCGGCCAACGACACAACCAGTAGAAGAACACGCATCCGCATAGACACTCTCCCTACGAAAAAGCGGCCGGCAGGCCGTTTGGCACACCCTGATGACCGCCGACGTCGGACATCCGTTTACTACTCGGCGAACGCCGCGTCGAACGCCACGGCCGACGGTTCGAAGTCCACGCTGTTCACAAACGCACAGGCCTCCGCCGCCCCGTGTTCCCGGTCCATGCCTGAATCCTCCCATTCCACGGATAGCGGGCCGCCATAGCCCACATCGTTCAAGGCCCGAATGATCGCTTCAAAATCCACGCTGCCCCGACCCAGGGAACGGAAATCCCAGGATCTGTCGGGGTCGCCGAAATCGGTATGGCCACCAAATATCCCCGCGCGCGTGGGAAGCGGAGACAGATATGCATCCTTCATATGCACGTGGTAGATCCGGTCTTTAAACTCATGGATGAATGCCACGTAATCCACGTTTTGATACACCAGATGGCTGGGGTCGTAATTGAATCCGAATTCGCTCCGGCCCCCTAACGCGCCCACCGCCCGTGCGGCAGACGCGTTATCAAACGCGATTTCCGTTGGATGCACCTCCAGGGCGAAACGCACGCCGTTCTTTGCGAACGCATCCAGAATCGGATTCCATCTGTCCGCGAAATCCTTGAAGCCCGCCTCGATCGCGTCCGGAGACACCGGCGGGAAAGAATATAGCAGATGCCAGATGGACGACCCGGTAAAGCCGTTCACCACGCTCACTCCCAGCGCTCTCGCGGCCTCGGCCGATGTCATCATGTCCTCCGCCGCCCGGCGTTTCACCTCATCCGGTTTCCCTTTGCCCCATACGTGCGGCGGCAGAATTGCCCGGTGGCGATCGTCAATATTGTCGCATATCGCCTGCCCGACGAGATGGTTGCTGATCGCCCAGAATTTCAACCCGTGTTTTTCCAGAATTTCGTGACGACTGCGGCAATAGGCATCGCTGGAAGCCGCCTCGCAGACATCCAGATGGTCTCCCCAGCAGGCCAACTCCAATCCGTCGTACCCGAACTCGGCGGCTTTCTGCGCCATCACCTCCAGCGAGAGATCCGCCCACTGCCCGGTAAACAATGTACAGGGTCTTGCCATATCCAACTCTCCTTCCAATGGCCCCAGCCCCGGTTCTCCCTGCGCGATGCGCGGGCGGCTGGAACGGGGGTTACACGCCAGGGACGTCGTGCCACCGGCCCGATTTCGCCGAATCGCTGGCTGCCTCCAGCACGGCCTGGACCCTGGTGCCTTCTCTGAAATTCGGCGAAGCCTCCCGGTCGTTGGCGATCGCTTCAAAGAAATCCTTCACCTCATGCACAAACGTGTGTTCCCACCCGACGATATGGCCCGGCGGCCACCAGGCCGAAATGTACGGATGTATGCCCTCGTTCACGATAATCTCTCGGAACCCCTGAATATGCCCCTCATCCTCCCGTGAATAAAATTGCAGTTCGTTCATCTTCTCGAGATTGAAGGCGAGACTGCCTTTGCTTCCGTTGATTTCGAATCGATTGTGGTTTCGCCTTCCGGCCGCGAACCGGGTGGCTTCAAAAGAACCCAACGCGCCGTTGTTGAATCGAGCCAGAAAAAGGGTTGCATCGTCCACCGTGACGGTTCCCATCCGGTCGGACGACCCACCCGTTGCACCCAGCGACGCATCGATCGACGCCGCCAGCGGCCGTTCCTTGATGAACGTCGTATCCGCCCCGACGACGGAATCGATACCCCCTACGAGATGCAGCGCCAGGTCGATAATATGCGCATTCAAATCTCCGTGCGGTCCGGAACCTGCCACGTCCTTCTCGAAACGCCACACCATAGGAAAACCCGGGTCGATAATCCAGTCCTGAAGATACACCGCGCGCCAGTGATAGATCTGACCGATCCGCCCCTCTTCAATCAACTGTCTCGCGAGGGCGACCGCCGGCACTCGCCGATAGTTGTACGCGACAATTGTCTTCTTGTCGGAATTCTCGGCTGCCCGTAGCATCGACATGGCCTCTTGCAGGTTATTCGCAAGGGGTTTTTCACAGATGACATGCTTGCCGGCTTCCAGGGCGGCAATCGCCATAGGCATATGCAGATTTCCGGGGGTACAGATATCGATCACGTCAATATCATCCCGCGCAACCACGTCCTCCCAATTCGTATGGTATTCCTCCCATCCGAACGTCCGTGCCGCCGCCGCCACGTTGTCCCTGTTCGAACCGCAAATCACCTTCATGACCGGCTCGATGCCCGTATCCGGAAAAAACATCGATACCTTACGGAACGCATTGCTGTGGGCCTTGCCCATAAACGAATATCCCAACAGCCCGATATTCAATCGCGTGGCCATAATATCCCCCTTTTCCCAGTCCTTTTTCGAGTCCGAATCTGAAACGGTTCAATATATGATTCTGCAACCCCCTGTCAACGCCTATCCAATTTCGCGAATTTGGATTCACAAACGCCGAAAAGCGAAAGTCGGACGGCGTTCGACGGAAATGGAAACCCGGTACCGAATAATCTGCGCAGGCCTACGAAATGCCGCCCGGAATTTTCGGGATCAGGGCCAATTCTTAATCGGTATTATACCCGATACAATACAAATGCGTCGCCGTCCGAATAAAAAGCTGTGATCCGGAAGACACGGGCGATGACAGCGTGTAACTACCGTCCAGTTCATTGGTCGCCAAAACCTCGAACTCCGGGCCAGCGGCCAGGACAGTCGTCACAGCATATTCATTCAGCAGAAACAACTTGCCATCAGCCAGATGGGGTGACGCGCTCACAGCCCCCTGCGCCGTCCTCTCGGGCCCCCACACCACGGCACCGGTCTTAGCGTCGAGACACATTGCCCGGCCGCGATCATCAACCATATAAAAGTACCTCCCATCGCAGACCGGCGTAGGCACATCAGGCGCGGCAGCGCCCTCCCACTTCCACACCACATTGCTGGAAACGTCGCCCGTACCTCCGGCAGAAAGCGCCAGCAAGGGACGTTTCCGGGTCGGCGCATAAATCATACCGCCGACCACTACCGGGGACGCCACAATCCGATAATTACCCCTCTGCTCGGGATTCAACCCATTAGCCCGCCAGATTTCACGCCCGGTATCCGGATCGTGCCCCGTCACACAGTCCCCGCCCGTAATGACAATCTGAGTCTTGCCATCATGCTTCAACAGCGCGGGGGTCGTGTACGAATCGGGAGACTCCCGCAAAGCACCTGTCGCACGCTCTTCGCGCCAGACTTCCTTTCCATTTTTGGCGTCCAACGCGACGATATACGAGGGATCATCCGTGCGCATTCCGTGAAGCACCTGCAGGATGAGCTTGTCATCGCACAGAATCGGAGACGACGCATACCCGAAATTCAGGCCAAAGCTGCCGTAGTCCTCTTGTAGATTGCGCGTCCAGACCGCCTTTCCATCCATATCCAGACACGTCACGACGCCGTTGCCCGTAACCACCCACACATGCGCGCCGTCCGTAACGGGCGAAGGCGACGAGTTGTTGTGTTTGCGCCAAAGAACATTGCCCTCATCCAACTTGTACCGCCAGCGTTCACCGCCGTCTTTTCTCGACAGACACAGAATATAAATCTCCGGCCCGCCCGGCTCCCGTTCTTCCGGCCTCTGCGCAGGTGACGGAGAAGTCAGAAAAATGCGATCTTCCCAGATAATGGGCGTGCTACCGCTCCATGAAGGCAATTCGGTCTTCCAGATGATATTTTTTTCAAGACTCCATGACGCGGGCAGATTCCTGGCCGAACCCACCCCATTTTGCTGCGGACCGCGCCACTGCGGCCAATTATCCGCGCAAATGTCCAGCGGAAAGAGTGCAAGGATACATACCATGCGGAACATTCGTCCAACCATGTGAATCTTGTTTTTCATCCTCCTCAATAGTGTGACTTTCATCTTGTTTTTCATCCAATTTGACAGATATTGCCTTTTAAATGTTCCCGCGTTCCCAATAGGCGACGCGATAGAGAGGCTCCCAGGCATTGGCAACCCGATATTTCGCGATTGGGCAAGTGCCACTAGATGAAATGGCCAAGGTGTTCAATCGGCAGCAAAGCGTCGGCCGTTTCGCAGGACCCCTCGCAATCGCATACTGGAAGGAGGCAACATGCAACTCTTCGACGGCAAGACCCTCAACGGCTGGGCTGCCACCGAAAATCCCGGAGGTTGGACCGTAGATCACGGCTGTATCTTCTGTACCGCAGAAAACGGCAAATACCTGTATTACACGAAAGACCAATTCAAGAATTTCGAACTATCGCTTGAGTTCAAACACCCGCCCGGAGCCAACAGCGGCGTATTCTTCCGCTGGACCGATCCGGACAACCCCGTGCAAACCGGTATTGAAATCCAAATTCTGGATACTTATGGTCGTGAGCCCGCTACCACCAAATGCTGCGGCGCAGTCTATGATTTACAGGCCCCGACGCACAACACATGCAAACCCGCGGGCGAATGGAATCACATGATCCTCGAGGCCAACGACGACATGATCCGCGTCACCCTAAATGGGCAGCAAATCATCGACATGGACCTCAGCCGCTGGACCACCCCGAACCGGAACCCCGACGGCACGCCCAACAAATTCAACCGGGCATACTGTGAAATGACCGAAGTCGGCTACATCGGCCTTCAGGACCACAATAGCCGGATCTGGTTCCGCAACATAGAAATCGAAAAACGCTGACACTCCAGTCCGGGTGCGAAAGGAATTGCGTGGCCGGTATGCCGATGCCAGCGGTTCCGCACTCGTACGCAATCAGCCGAATGGCCTCGTGCACGAGTGCCCCTACAACCCGTAGTGTTCGTCGATTGCCCGCTGGTATCCGGCCACCTCGCCGAGCAACATTTCATCCAGTGTCACCTCCCGTTCCAGCAGTCCGGACTCCAGAATCGCATAGCTCAACGCCAGGTCTATCGTTCCCTCCTCGCCCGACATCCGCACCGGCGACCCGTCGTGTATAGCCCGCAGCCAGTTCAGGTTCTCCAACGCGAATGCATCCGTGATCCCGGCGGGCATCGCTTCGGCCAGTTCCTTTTCCGGGGCCTCCCGTTGGAAACGCTCGATAACGTCTTCCTCCGCCCGATCCTCGGTGAAGATCTTTCCGTCGGACAACGCCCCCCTGCTGCCGAAAACATTGGTACCTCCCGGCACCCCAATCTGCGTGCCTCTTGCGCTGCGTGCCACGGCCATATGCCCGATTGCTCCGTTTGCAAGCCTGAAATTCGAAAAGAACACGTCGTCGACCTGGTTCTCGACCTCATCCGCGATCCTGCGGTCGTCGTCCGACATCAACACCCGCATCGGCTCGAGAATCCGCCACACGGCCTGCACCGAATGCACCGGTCCGCAAATCGACCGCACGCCGTTAAAGAGATGCACACCCAGATCAATGGAGACCCCGCCGCCGGCACCCAGCTTTGACTGCCTCCACGGCGTACGGGCGGCAACCAGATCCGGCCGGTGAGACCTGAACCCGATCGCTCCGCGGTAGACCATCTGCACGTTGCCGATCAATCCCCGCCTGACGGCCCATCGGTTCGCCCGGACCGCCGGATTGAAGTTCACATTCTCCGCAACGCTCAACACCGTGTCGGTATCGGATGCCACTTCGCACATCCGCTGTGCGGCCCTGACCGAAATCGCCATGGGCTTCTCAACCGTCACATGCTTGCCGGCCCGCATCGCATCGATGGCGATGGTGTGATGGGTATCGTGCCCCGTCAGGACGCACACTGCGTCGACCGGTCCGTGTTCAAGCATTTCGCGATAACCTATAAAGATCGCCGTTTCCTGACCGGGATGCAGATCGCTTATATAGACGTGCGGCGCGTTCAAGGGGTCACCCGGCGCCTCCACTGGCGCCGGTCTGGGTCCGGGCCCTTCGCCCCGCGTCCGAAACCGGAGGGCATCCTCGGTTCTCCTCGCGCAGAGTGCCGTCACCCTGAAGAGATCCCCGAATCCATTTTCCTGTAGAATCCCATACCCACGTAAATGCGCATTCAGGATGCGGCCGCAACCGATCACACCAATCCGGACTGCAGAAGACATTCGCGATCTCCAGAATCGCCGCCTAACCTCAATTTAAAAAATAGCAAGGCGACACCACGACGAAAACTTCAGAAACGCGGTATTAAGGTCGTTCAAATGGTTAACCTTTTAATTGGCCACAAAACGCACAAAAGACACAGAAGGTACAGGTGCTGAACGGCGTGTGTTGTAACGCCGTGATCCTGAGATTATTTCGCTTTTTCTTGTCGCTTTAGGCCCGGTAACAGGATAACTGTTTTTGTGCCTTTTGTGGCAACTGACGTCAATAACCAAAGGCCCCCACTGTTCCTCGCTATCCTCAATCCCACCTAATTGCCCTTTATGTTTAAGTTACTTGTCTATTAGCCCAGGCAGCCTTTATCTTGGCTTACGCTCGTCCAGTCCGGGCCTTTAGTTATACGGTTGTCAGCAAGTACCGTATCGTCAGGCAGCTGTAAGCGGCGAGGTGCTCAGTAATATGGGGGAATCTCTGACTAAGTCATGGCGTTGTTCCGAGTAATTTAATTCACGCTCCGAACGATGCCCCAAAGATCAAGAAATCCCCAAATCCGATCTCGCCATTGCTGTCCAAATCATATTTCGCATCCCACCCCGGTTGACCTTTCTTGCGTCCGAAGTGCTCCCCAAAAGCTAAGAAATCGGCGAAATTTACAACGCCATCCTTGTTGAAATCAGCCGAAGGCGTTGTTTCTTTAAGATTCAACACCATTGTCCGATTCGTAAAGTTCTTGCTTTCTGTCTGGTCGGCTTGTCCAACTTCGGCCTGGGTCAATCGGATTGTTGTTCCGGTAAATTCCTCCCGGCTGGTAAAAGAAAGCTCACCCAGTGTACCACCTTGGCCATCTGTAATTTCGCCATCGAAAGAGACAAGATTAATTTCAACGGCATTGGGATTCTCGTGATGTGTAATTAATACCTGAGCATTTGGCAAAAGGTTACTGGGCTTGAAACCTTGAAACTCAAGTTGTTTAGCATCATACTCTATGCTAAACTTAACGCCCTTTGCCCTGGGAACATAATAAAGTAGAACCTGTAGAGTAACGGTAGTTCCAGGAGCCACGTCTAACGCGGAGACCGCGTGATTACCGGGCGCTAAATTTCCGTCCAGATACATATTGAAATTTGTCCAACGAGTGCCCGTCCCCAAGCCTTCCATATTCCACAAATGAACTTCACCAAAAAACGGTTTAGTCGAACCCACGTAACCTCCGCAACTACCGGTTAATGTTCCGGAAGCCAACAAAGTTCCACTTGCGGCAAAATCAACAGAGTAGACGAAACCAACACACCCACCCGGCTTATTGTGATAGCCAAGATTAACGATCTCACGAAAAGGGGTCTGTGTGCCATACAACTTCACCGTATTGTCCCAAGACCCTACAGCCAGTTGTTTTCCACTGGGTGAATAATCTATCGACCGCACCTGGTAGGAAAAGCCTGGTCGAGTATCCGTTTCAATAGTGCCCAGTTGCCTTCGAGTATTAAAATCCCAAAACTTAACAACGCTGTCTGTCCGATCGCTCGTACGGGTATTCTCTCGAACCGTAACGCTTGGGTCTGTCTCTAATCCTGCAGAGGCAATTGAATTGCCATCGGGCGCAAATGCTACAGAGTGTACGGATTCCGTATGTGCGTTAATCGCCCACAGTTCTTGTAAGTCCTCATCTCCAGAGCGATGGCGCCAAGCGCGTATTTTCCCATCTCCCGAACCAGAAATAAGTGTTGTGCCGTCTGGAGACAGGGCAAGTGAATTGACATTACCCATTCCGATATAAGAAAGGCCGTAGGTCACGGCCCCTTTCGTTAGATTCCAGAAAACAATTTTATTGCGTGTTAAACCGGCATAAAGAAAAGTAGCATCAGGAGCGAAAACCAACGCACGAATAGATTTTTCGACAGTAGCGGTTTGCAATATTCGAGCGTCCGTGCCCGAAGCCATATTCCAGAACTTGACTGTACCTTCAGAACCACCGGAAGCCAAGACCTTACCGTCCGGCGAAAACGCTAAAGCCCCTACAGAGTTACCATGTTTCTTTGTCCAGATATTCCGTTTCCGGTCCAAGTCCCACAATTTAACCTCGCCCTTACCAGAACCCGAAGCAACATATCTACCGTCAGGCGAAAAAGCTACAGAAGTAACGATAAGTGGAGCCACTCGATCACCCACACTAATGTGCGAATTACTGTGGATAAACTTAACCTCGCGCCGGGACGGAATAGACAACAACTCAAAATGCATCACACCCCTGTTACCTAATCGGTCATAGAAATAAAGAAAGAATCTCTGACGACCGCGCAAGGGTGTTGGGGTAGGATAACTGTGCCCTTGTGCCAAATGAGAAGGAACCTTACCATCATAATCAAAGGAAACGGTAATGTTCTCACGCCCTCGATACAATTCAAAAGACTTAACTTCTAAGAATCCCGCCGCTTGGTGTAAACTACCAGTTTCAACAAACAATACCACCTGGTGAATACCGTCAGGATCTGTCGCTCTTATACGAATAGGAACGGGTGTGGTATCGAGTATATATTCATAAGATGAAGTCAAGGTACGCAGAGGCCCTTTATCCTCACTCAATTGATGTACGGGAATATCCCTGTTGAAATGCGGATGCACAGATAACAACTGTGCAGAGCAAACCGATAATCTGTCACGATCTCGCTCATAGGACATTAAGTATCGACGATCACTGAAATCGTGATGGAGAGAAAACGCGTGTCCTAGTTCGTGCATCGCAGTATCTACACTATACTCAGTAGGCATCACTGCAATCCCCCCAGCCTTACCGTGTCGCCCACCTATGCCCCCCGACCGTCTCCCTTCACCACGCGCAATCCAACGCTCCCTGTTGTCAATTACGATAAAATAAATATTTTTGGTTAAATCGTATCTTGTTTCCAATTCGTCGAGTACAGGTGTAAGTGTATCCTCTCTATTACCTGTTGACTTCTAATACTGCGCGTGCCTATAGTTTGATGTCTCCCCTCAAGACGAAGGAGCCATCGGCATGCCGAAGAAATACGTTGTACGTCTGACGCCCGAAGAACGGGAGCGGCTGCAGGATCTGGTAAGCAAAGGCAAGACGCAAGCCTACCGAATAAGGCACGCCCACGTACTTCTCAAGGCCGATGCAGAGGGTCCGGCTTGGCTGGATCGGCAGATCGCGGAGGCCTTTTCGTGCAATCGGTCTACGGTTGAGGGCATCCGGAAGCGTTTTGTGTTGGAGGGCCTGGATTCGGCCCTTGAGCGAAAGAAGCGAGCCCATCCTCCCACCGAAAGAAAGCTGGATGGTGCTAAGGAAGCCCGATTGATCGCGTTGGCTTGCAGTGAACCTCCAAAGGGACATAAGCGGTGGACGCTGAAGCTGCTGGCCGATGAACTCGTGGCCCTGGAGATCATCGATAGCATCTCATACCGAACGGTGCAGCGGACGCTAAAAAAAACAAACTTAGGCCTCACCTGAGAACGTGCTGGGTGATTCCGCCCAAGCAAAACGCCGCGTTTGTCGCCGCGATGGAGGATATCCTGGACGTCTATCAGCGGCCGTACGACGCCAAGAGGCCCGTTGTCAATATGGACGAACACCCGGTCCAGTTGGTCAGGGAGACGCGTACTGTGATCGCAACACGTCCGGGCAAACCTGAACGCTACGACTACGAGTATGAACGTAACGGAACCGCCGTGAACTTCATGTTCACCGAACCGCTGGCGGGCTGGCGCAAGGTCCGTGTAAGACAACGCAAGACCGCGGTGGACTGGGCCCAAGAGATCAAGGATCTCCTTGATACTCACTACCGTGAAGCCGAAACCGTCGTCTTGGTGTGTGATAACCTCAACACGCACACGCCCGCGGCACTCTACAAGGCGTTCTCACCCGAAGAAGCTCGCCGTCTGGCCAAGCGTCTCGAAATCCACTACACGCCCAAACACGGGAGCTGGCTCAACATCGCCGAGATCGAACTCAGCGTCTTGAGCAACCAATGCTTGAAGGAACGCATCCCCGATATTGAATCCCTCAAAGAGCAGATTTCCGCCTGGACGAACGATCGCAACAACAAAAGCAAGGCTGTCCATTGGCGGTTCACGACCAACGATGCTCGGATCAAACTGAGAAAGCTGTACCCAGACTACGCGGCGCTTTAGCCGTCAATGGGTACTATAGTGATAACTCAATTCTTGACTCTTTACTATATACACACGTGGTACATTCTGATTTGTAAGTTCAATATCAAAGGTTTTATACCCTAAACGTCGAGCTTGCATGTGCTGACCAAAACGACTCTGGGCGGTTAGAATCGTTTCGCGCATACCAATAATTACGTGACTGCGCACAGGCCGATCTCTATAATGAAAATAGATCAAACGAACCTTGCGCGGTGGACCTACATCCAAATTAAGGGTCTGTTTTGCGGCAACTTCTGGATAATCGTCAAACTCAATCACCGAGCAGGGTTGTATTTCATTTGCCCAGGTGAGGGCTTGGTAAGGGTATAGTATTACGAAAATCAATAAGAAGCAGCGCATTTTGTTCCCTACTGATTAGCGTATATATAGCAAGAGACGGTAGTAATCTACTGTCCCTTTCAGCAAAACACGATTTATCGCACTCGACGTGGAGCCATTCGTTCTGGTTTACTATATCTAAAGAACAACCACGTACTTTCTGCCTCAGGGCTCAACGGTGGATCAGTCTTATAATACCGGAGATCCACAACATAGACTTCGCTGGCCCACATGGGGAAATCGCCCTCCGGAGTTTTCTGCCATCCCCTGGGCACGGCACGGCATTTCCTCACGAGGCATTTCAAGCCCTTGCTGAACTAAAGTCAGTGGCGGAGGCTGTCGAGGAGTTTTATCGCTGATACGAACTGGCGAGCGTAGCGAGACAGGTTGGGGAGCCCACGGGCGGTGGGGGGTTGGAAGAGAATGGTGGAGGTGGATAAAAAAAACCAGCAGGGCGACACCACGGCGAAAACTTCAGAAACGGGGCATTTAGGTCGTTCAAATGGATGTTTTCTCCGTTCACGTCGAGTGACCTTAAGCATCCTGGAACTTTTACGTCAAATCACCATTGTTCTTCTGTGTATACCGGCATGCCGTTAAGGCCGGTTCGCCCGGGAATGTTGACATCAGATCCAGCCGGGCGTACCAATGGTATCCGCGATCGGGATCGCCCGTTGGAGCTCCGCATCGGTCAACGGCGGCATTTCTACGGTACGGGCGTTCTCCTCCACCTGGCGCCGGTTTTTGGCCCCGGCGATGACGCAAGACACCCCCGGGTGATCCAGCACAAAACGCAGCGCCCCCTGCGCCATGGTTCGTTGCCGGTTTTGCAGGAACAGCAGCTGCGGCAGCCGCTTGAGCCCATCGACCGTCTCCGGTTTATTGAAGCGTTCGTATCGCACGTCGTTTTCGGGGATGACGTCAGCCCCGGCGCCGAAATACTTGCCCGTCAGTTGCCCCTTTGCCAGTGGCACGCGAATCAACGTGCCGATATCCTCGGCCTTCGCCCAGTGTAGAAACCCGTCCGCCGTGCGTTCCAGGAGATTATAGCCGACCTGCAACATATGAATTGGACCCAGTGACCGGAGCTTATCGACCGCTCGCCGGTCGTTGGTCGAAATTCCGTACCACCGCACCTTCCCCGCCTGTCGGAGCCTCGCGAGCGCATCCATTACCGCCGGCATCGCCCAGTCGTAGGGAATGGCGTGCAACTGGTAGATGTCGATGTACTCCATTCCCATCCGATCCAGGCTTCGCTCACACGCCTCTGTAATCCTGATCCGCACGGCCAACTCATCCCGCGTACCGGAGTCAAT
Source organism: Candidatus Latescibacterota bacterium (assembly GCA_965237675.1). Classification (GTDB taxonomy): domain Bacteria; phylum Latescibacterota; class UBA2968; order UBA2968; genus JAAXHE01. Next base: position 3,569,515 of record OZ250150.1, on the reverse strand, counting down.
CCCCGCGTTCGGCTGGACCTTGGATGCCACGACCCACCTGTCTCTCCGGCCCCGAAGGGCCTCTCCCACCAGGACTTCGCTGTGCCCCTCGCCATAACTCTCAGCGGAATCAATCAGATTGATCCCGAGTTCCTCGCACCGATGAATCAGCGCAATCGACTCGGAATCCTCTGTTCCGGTCCATCCGAACCGCTTGCCATCCGCCTGCCGCTGCATCCCGGATATCGGAAATGCGCCCAACCCGATTTCAGAAACCTCCAGTCCGGTTTGTCCAAGCGTGCGGTATTTCATCACGTATCCTCCTCCAGCACCGCCTTTGTCTCGCCGCCGGGCGGCAGCGTAACATCCTGCCACGCCGCTTCCGGCTGCCTCCAGGAAACGGTTACATCCGTGTCACCGCCGTTGTGAATTCGAACGCTCCCCTCCGCCGGCCCCGGCGGGATGACCAGCGAAACGACCTGTTCCGGCAAACCGTACGCACCGTCCGACCGGCGAAACTCCACCACAGGGATCACGGCGCTCAGGCGTTCTCTGGTACCCAGCAAGAGAGGCCCGTAACATCCGGTCACCGTTCCCGAACCCCAATTTCGCCCGTGGCCGGCCGCCACGGAGCAGACCGCCCCGCCCATGTCCGCGTGCTCCCGACCTCCCCTCAAGACGCGCCGCGCCACCCGTAACTTTCTGGACGCCTGCCTCAACGCCCGCGATGCAAAAGAAACATCGCCGGTAATCTGGTAGGCCAACGTCAACGAGGCCGTACAGAGCTCGCGCGTGGGTGCAACCAGTTCCATGCCGTCTGCCTGCACACCCCAGTACACCATATCCGCCCGTTTTCCGACGCCGGAAAAGACCATCCTCGGAATCTCGGGCACCATCAACACGAGTTCACCGGCTTCCTCGTCCGGGATCTGCACAACCATCTCACGGATACGGCCATCCAGGGTATCATCGCCAAATGTGCCACGATAATAGGAGACAGCAACCGCGCCCGGATCGCCATAGGGGTCACGTAGCATGTCGACAAGCGTCTCAACGATCCGAAATGCCGCGTCACGAAATACATGCTCCCCGGAAAGAAGGTACAGATCCCCCAGCGCGTAGACAGCGCCCGAGGCGAGAAGCACCTCCACGCCCACGGACGGATCCCCCCGTACATGATGGCTGGCGCCACTCATCCTGCGCTGCGATTCCGTGTAACCGCCTTCGCTGATCGGCTGGCCATCCGGCCCCCACATCACCGGCACGGGTCCTGTCGGCGCTGCCACGATCATCTCCGCGCGACGCCGGCCGTATCGCAACGCCCAATCCAGATACCGCTCGTCGTTCAGCACACGGAAAGCCGCCAGGGAGATATGAATGAACCGAAAATGCTCCGCCAGTTCCACCGCGTGCTCCGGATCCCGCCCCACGGTTCGGGTTCCGATGTGGTATCCGTAGAACCGATTCCGCTCCCAGTCGAACCACGCCGGAATCCCCTTGACCCAGTTCCCGATATGTTCCGCCGCATCGGCGAGTAGTCCCGTTGCCACCCGATCTTCCGGAAAAAGACCCAGGTAGCGCGGGAGGAAAAGCAGAAACGGTTCGGTACCATGATGCGCCTCGGCCTCCGGCTCGTAGCCGTGCAGACATTCCCGTTGGACCCAACCCGCAAGGCGATCCCGGAGATGCTCAAAATGTTCCACAACTGCTGAACTGCCCGTGACCAGAAAGTGCGGAAACCAGGCCAGGGCATAGTTCGCTTCATCCTCTCCCCCGCCGTGCCGGCCCGGCGGGTCCATCCTCCGGCTCTGCGACAACCAGGCTTCCATCTCCTTCCGAAGGGCGAGGTAATGTCGGTAGAAACACTGCATATACGCTCTACGATAGTGCTTTCATAAGCAGCGTCGCCAGACCCGGGATCTTTTCCGCATCCCGGTCCTCCAGGGCGAGGAGTTCATGCGTCACCTCCATCAATGCATCAATACGTGCGCCTGTCTTCCCGCTCGATAGTTCGGATGTTCCGTAGCCGTTCGCCACAACGTCCTCTGTCAGGAGATGCGCTTGAGCCCCGCATAGAACGCCGACACAATTCGATCCGCTTCTTTCCGGGTCAGTATCAGGGGCGGCGCCAGAAAGAAAATGCTTTCCGGCCCGGCCATCACGTGGCTCATGCGCCCCACGATCACGCCGTGTTCCATAATGCCCGCCTGCACGGCAGCAACCCGCGCGGCATCGACCATGGCGCCATTCTCCGCGGTGAGTTCCACGGCGATCATCAGCCCCTTGCCTCGCACATCGCCGACGAACGGTGAATCCAGCCCTCTCAATTCGTCCAGAAGGTACGCGCCCACCTCCGCTGAATTCTCCCACAATCTTTCGGCCACCAGAATGTCCAGATTCGCCAGGGCCGCAGCGCAACAAACCGGGTGCCCGCCATAGGTGGCCACCGAGGAGAATTCCCGCTCTTCGCCGGGCTCGCCCTTAAATGTTTCGAACACCTCCGACGTCACCGCGCATGCCCCGAGGGGGAGGTATCCGCTGGACACCCCTTTGGCCATGGTCATCACGTCCGGAACCACATCCCAGTGTTCCGACGCGAACAGTTTGCCTGTACGGCCAAACCCCGTAATCACTTCGTCAAGAATCAAAAGCACGCCATACCGGTCGCAGATCTCACGCAGGCGGGGAAGGTACTCGTCCGGCGGGATGATCACGCCGCCGCCGCCGATAATCGGTTCGGCGATGACCGCAACTACCGTTGCCGGATCCTCCCGGACAATGACCTCTTCGACCTCGTCCACGCACGCCACGCCGCAGTCGGGATAGGTCAGTTTCAACGGGCAGCGATAACAGTAGGGAGGGTCCACGTGGAAGAACCCCGGCATCAGGGGTTCGAACTTGGCCCGCCTCGCAACCTGTCCCGTTGCCGACATAGCACCAAATGTAAACCCATGGTAACCCTGGTATCGCGCGATCACCTTGTACCGGTTCTGGCCCGGAAATTTCTGCCGGCCGTACTGCCGCGCAATCTTCAACGCCGTCTCGTTCGCCTCCGAACCGCTGTTGCAGAAAAACAGATGGTTCAGATCTCCGGGCAGCATGTCCGCCAGTCTGGATGCCAGTTTTGCCGCAGGCAGATTCACCTGGAGGTGTGGATAGTACGAAAGCTGCAACATCTGCTCGTACACGGCCGCGGCAATCTCCTGGCGGCCGTACCCCACGTTGACATTCCAGAGTCCCGCGTACGCATCCAGGTACTCCCGACCCTCGGCGTCCACCACCCTTGTTCCCTTCCCTTTGTGGACCACCATCAGATCCAGGTGCTCCAGAGACCGGTGCTGCACCATCGGGTGCCACACGTGCGCGCGGTCCTGCGCCCGAATTTCCCCAACATCCAGTTGATGTGTGTCGGACACCGGCTTCTCCCGTTTTAATTGATGATATTTGGCTTGACTCTCCGGGGCGTCAGATCTACTTTGTAGCCTCGATATCAGAAGCTCCATCATACGCTATTCAACGGCTGAAGTCAAGGTCAACCCCGCAGGTTTACGTCCGGCCCTCGCACGCAGCGGGCCGACCGCTTCCCGTGTGGATTACGTACCGCCGGAGGTCGATTGTTTCACCCTTTAAGGGTGTGCGGCAACCGACATCTCGCCGCGCCAGGTGAGCCAACGGCGGTTCCGGGAATTTCATGGTCACACCCGAACACCATACCGTCATCATCGTGGGCGGGGGGCCGGCGGGTCTGCCATTGGCCGTCGTGCTCGGCGGATGGCATCCGCATTACCGCGGCGGGGCGCTCTTCCGCGATCGGTACGCGCCCGTCGACCGCTACCTTCGTGGCGCGAACGGCACGTTGCTTGGGCTGGATTTCAGAGCTGTCGTGGACGCCGGCATCCGTCCGGTGGACCTGTTTCGCCTTCTACACCATCCGGGACAGAAATACCGCGGGCTGGATGAAATCGCTATGGAATTCCACAGACGCGAACCGGTCGACGTATTGCTGATTACCCAGGAGAAAGTAGGCGGGGTCTGGAACAATGTACCTAAGAACATGCTCACGCTCTCTCCCGGGCAGTGGATGGAATTCGCCTTCTATCCGCTCGACCGCCATTGCCGCGAAAACCAGATCGACCTGGATGTCAACGCCTTAATCGCCAAACATCACCTCATCGATTACTACCACGCCGTCCCTGACCGCTTCGAAGTCGCCGACCACATCCGCACATACGAGCGAGTCACGCTCATCCAGCCGCACAACGAGGGTTTCATGCTCACATGCTGCGAAGTCGACACGGATACGGTCCGGCGTTACACCTGCAAATACCTCGTATACGCGGTCGGGCAGCGCTGCATCCTGCGCGAGCTTGATGTTCCCGGCGAACACCTCCCGTTCGTTTCTTCCGGATACGACCAACCGGAAGATTATACCGGCGAACGCATCCTCGTTGTGGGCGGCGGCCGATCCGCGGACTGGGCGGCAACCGAACTGCACGACGCGGGTAAACATGTAGAATACGTCATGCGCCAGCGCTTCGATCGTCATTGGCGCCTCATTTCCGACAGCCGTTACGGCCTTCCTTATTACGCGCGCATTGCCGATATCATGGAAAGACGGTCCCCCCGGCTGAATACCCGGTATGAAACCCGAATCGTCAGTTTCGAGCAGGGCACGTCCGGCGGCCTCGCCACCCTTGCCTGCAGGAATAACCGGGAGACCCTGGAAATCGACCATGTCATCGTGGAAATCGGCGGCATCGCGGATTACTCCCTCCTCGAGGGGTTTCCCGAACTGCCCCTGGTGGACAAATACGACAACTATCGTTTTCAGCTCAATCAATTGCCCATACATCCGCACAATTACGAATCCACGACCATTCCCAACATGTACCCCGGCGGTTACCTGGCCGAAGGCATCGGCCTCGTGGTGATCGGCATGCACGGGACGACCTATGCCATCGCCGGAGATATTCTTCAGAAAGAAGGACGGCTTTAGACCCCGTCCATTTTCCGATTCGCGGCTGATCGGCGACCGGAATACGGCCCCCACGGATCACCCCTGAAAATATCCGTGGACATTTCGCCGGACAGGCCTTATTAAAGTAGACTGGGATCGCGCCGCCTACGCAACCGTTGTCTCGTCCGGGAGTCGCCCGTGCCCGTCACCATCCGCGACGTCAGAACCATCCTCACCCAGCCGGCCGGATCACGCCTCATCGTGGTCAAAGTCCTCACATCCGAACCCGGTCTCTACGGCCTCGGCTGCGCCACATTCACCCAGCGTTTCCGTGCGGTCCGCACCGCCCTTGAAAAACACCTCAAACCCTTCCTCATCGGACGTGACGTCGACCGAATCGAAGACATCTGGCAGATGTGTATGGTCAACGGATACTGGCGCAACGGCCCGGTACTCAACAACGCGATTTCGGGCGTCGATATCGCGCTGTGGGACATCAAGGGCAAGCGCGCGGGCATGCCCGTCTATCAGCTCCTTGGCGGCAAATGCCGCGAAGCCGCAGCCTGTTACGCACACGCCGACGGTCGAGACAAAAACGAAGTCCTCGACAACGTCCTGAAATTTCATGAACATGGCTACCAGCACATTCGCGTTCAGATGGGCGGGTACGGCGGCAGGACATCCCGGATGCGCAGCCCGGACGGTGCACAGGAGGGTGCGTATTATGACCCACGGGAATACGCCCGCGGGATCCTCGACATGATCGGGCATGTCCGTGCAAACACCGCCCCGCATATTGAACTCCTCCACGACATACACGAACGTCTCGTCCCGATAGATGCGGTCCAGTTCGCGAAAAATGCGGAACCCTTCAAGCTGTTCTTCCTCGAGGATCCGCTCGCCCCGGAAGATCTGGAATGGTTCCGCAACATCCGGCGTCAATGCGCCACGCCCATCGCCATGGGGGAACTCTTCAACCACCCGCGGGAGTGGACCCCACTCATCCAGGATCGGCTGATTGACTTTATCCGAATGCACATCAGCCAGATGGGTGGCCTGACACCCGCCCGCAATGTGGCTGTTTTTGCCGGCATGTACGGCATTCGCACCGCCTGGCACGGTCCCGGCGACGTTTCGCCCGTCGGCCACGCCGCCAACCTGCACCTGGATCTCTGGGCGCCCAACTTCGGCATCCAGGAGTGGTGCCGTTTCAACGAACTCGTCTACGAAATCTTTCCGGGCACGCCTGAAGTCAAAGACGGTTACATGTATCCCAACGACCGGGCGGGCCTCGGAATCGACATTAATGAGGACCTCGCCTCGAAGCACCCCTGTCAGGATGAGATTATCGGCTGGACGCAGACCCGCCTGCCCGATGGCTCACCCGCCAGGCCTTGAGAAGCTGCCCAAAAAACCCCCAGCGGTCTTCGCACGGCCGCAAGCTCAATTCCAACCCAGGAGGACCCGTATGCTCAATATCGGAATCGTCGGCGCGGAGAACAGCCACACCGTCGCCATTTCGAAAACGTTGAACATCGACAAAAAAGTACCGGGCTGCCGCGTCACCCATGTATGGGGCGAAGCCGCCCGGTACGCCAAAGACGCCCAGGATCGTGGACAGATTCCCAATATCGTCAGGAACCCCGAAGATATGATCGGTCAGGTCGACGCCGCATGCGTGGACCATCGCGACGCGAAATACCACCTGCCCGCGGTCTGGCCGTTAATAGAAGCCGGAATCCCCGTATTTGTGGACAAACCGTTCTGCTATCGCGTCTCGGAGGGCAAGCGTTTCCTGGACCGTGCGGCGGAACTCGGGGTGCCTGTCTGCTCCTTCTCGGTGCTACCCAAACAGAAGTCCTTCAGCCAACTCAAAAAAGAGATCGGTGAGTTGGGTCGGGTTGTCTCCGTGGTCACGACCGGTCCGTGCGATATCAAATCCAGGTGGAGCGGCGTCTTCTTCTATGGCATCCACCAGGTCGACATGGTCGTGCGTCTGCTTGACAACGACATTACCCACGCGGAGGTCAACCGGGGTAAAAAGAATCATACCGGCACGCTTTACTCCTCAAGCGGAGCCATCTCCACACTCAATCTTTTCGCCGAAGGTCACACCGCCTTTCACGTGTCTGTCATCTGCGAAAAAGGACGCGTCGACCGCACCATCCGCTATGACGACAATCCTTATCTGGGTGGCGCAGAAGCCTTCTGCGGCATGTTTAAAACCGGTATCACCGACGAAACGCGCGAGTCCATGCTGAAGCCGGTTGCCGTACTGGAAGCGATGGAAAAATCCATCGCCCAGAAAAAGAAAATCAAAGTACCGTCCATCGGGTAAAGGCACATCGGCCCCCGTCAGGGTGTCTCCGCGCTGCGCCACCCGAACGCAGCCGGCCCGAGGATCATACCATCCCGATCGGAGGCCGGCTTCAGCATCCTATTGCTTCCCTCAGCACCCTGAGGTGGTTCTCGCCGAGAATCTTGCCCACCTCACCCTCCGAATAACCCCGCGCCAACAATCCCCCGGTAATTCGAGGAAACGTAGTCGCGTCGTCCAACAGCGTGCCCCCGCCGTCGAAATCCGATCCGATGCCCACGTGATCCACGCCCACAAGCTGCACGGCGTGGTCCACATGGTCAATAAGGCGCATGAATGTGGGTGCTGTCGTATCGACGAAACGGGGCACAAAGGTCACACCCATCGACCCTCCGTTTTTCGCAAGCGCTCTGATCTGTTCGTTGCTCAAGTTTCTTGGGTGGTCGCATACCGCCTTGCAGTTGCTGTGCGAAGCGATCACCGGCTTTTGAGAAACGTCCATCACATCCCAGAATCCGGCTTCGCTGATGTGCGACACATCCACCAGCATCCCCAGGCCGTTCATCTCCTCTACAAGCCGCACGCCGAAACGGGTCAGTCCGCCGCGGGTACGTGCCTCGGCATTTCCGTGTGCGGCCAGACTGCTGACATCGTGCGTCAGTCCGATCGAACGTATGCCCATCCTGTGAAGCATGCGAAGTACATTCACGCTGCCCTCCACCCCGTCGCTGTTCTCGATCGCCAGCACGACCGCCAGTTTGCCGTCCCGTTTTGCGCGCAAGATGTCGCCGGCGGATTTCGCCAGCACTACTTCGCCACCGTGTGCTTCCAGTTCAGAGTCGAAAAACCCCATGGCGTCCAGCGCATAGGTCAGATGGTTCTTCACGGCAAGGGTGACATCGACGGCGAAAAAAGCGGCGTCCAGGCCTCCCTTTCGCATCTTGGGAAAATCGATCTGTACCGGGGCTTCGATGGCCTGCCGGTCCAGCAGCCCTCTCAATCCGGCCACACTCGCGTTCCGGCGGTCTCCGTCAGGTGGGGGGGCGCCGGAAAATCCCAGATTTCCCCGGCGAATATGATTGACGATCGCATCGTTGTGCGAATCGATCACCAGAGCGTCTCTATGTACGCGTGCCGCGTTGCTTCCGTCATTCATGAAAATCTCTCCGTTGATATGCCAGACTCCGTTTTCCGTCGGTGAGTTAAAGACAAAACCGGCGATCGAAGCGCCGAACCATGCCCGGACGACGCCGAAGTGCGGACGTCCGATCGACGGTGTACGCAGGCCCTGCCACCGTCAGAAATAATAATGCAAAGACGCGAAACACACTGTCGGATAAAGTCCGAACTCCGATTCAACTTTCTCTGAGACCCCGGTGCGTACCGGTGCGGGGCCCCGTCCATACCCATAAAGCACGCCGCCGGAAACAAACGCATCCTGCAGGAATCCGTACTCAAATGCGGGCGACAGATATGCCGACCGGTCCGACAGGTTCCACAGCACGGGCATGCGAACCGACCAGAGCGGTGTGAGCTGCCATGCCATAGCCGGCGCGACATAGTGCCTGCCCAACAGGTAGACTCCCCCCGCTGCATAGGTCCGATCGGCGAACAACCTCCAATAGTCTCGTGTACTGGAAACACCCGCGCCGTTCAGGTGATACTCGAGGGTTCCATAGGCACCATTGGAAAATCGATAGTCGAGACCGGTCGAAACCCGCAGAAACGACCGGCCCGCCGGAGTGCGGGTCCACGCGGCCTCCAGCCACGCGCCCGCATCCCCCAGCGACCGGGCCAGGTCTACACCCAGTAGCAGACGATCCTGGAACCCCATCGCCATCACATAAACATCGGTTCCGTGCGAAAAAAAACGGCCGCGTACAAAGCCGGCGCCACTCTTCTTCGAAAGATCCCATCCTGGAATGACACCCGCGTCCAGTTCGCCCATCATCCCAACCGGCACGCGCAACCTGATCGCATCCACTCCAACGCGTTCTTCTTTGTCCAGCGCTTGCGGGGAATAAGGCGCCACGACATCGGTCGGATTCACCACCCGTGCCGAACCGAAAGCGACGACCTGCCGGCCCAGGTAGACATCCGCACGTGGCAGTGAAATCGTCACCACCGCCCGGTCCAAATTCTGGGTGATGGTAAACCCGCGGCGCTCGGCGCCCGGGGCGGGATACAGTCTCGTCCTGAGATCCTTCACCCGGTAATCGAATGGCGCGGGCGCCGGCAACCGGGAGGCATCAGAGGACGGCGCCCCAGGGGCTCTTCCGGACAATTCGTACGCGAACTCTCCCGTCACCCCGAAACCCGGACGCCAGAACAACTTCAAGCGAACGCGGTTCAACAATATCCGTTGGGTCTCCGGGTCCCGGATTTCCGTATCGGACACCGGCTCCCGGACCATCGCGAAACCCTTCACGTAACCGGTCAGGCTAAGGCGGCCTTCGTCCGTCCACCCCGGTGTCGGGATCATCAGAGCCAAAAGAACCAGACAACAAAGGAGCGACCCATGCTCTTGCGGATAAGACCGGCTGCTAACCTCAACGAGTAACATCCTGCGCAATCTGTCCATCCTTGAGCACCACCAGCCGTTTCGCCCGATCCACAATCATCTGATCGTGCGAAGAAAACAGAAATGTCATGCGCCGGCGCGTGTTCAATTCTCTCATCAGATCCAGCAGCGCCGATCCGGTGTTCGAGTCCAGATTCGCCGTGGGTTCATCCGCGAGAATCAGGTCCGGCTCCGAGACCATTGCCCGGGCAATCGCCACACGTTGCTGTTGCCCGCCGGAAAGCTGGGGTGGACGCCGGCCCTCCATCCCCTCCAGACCCACGAGGGCCAATATCTCTCGCACCCGTTCGCGGCGCGCTTGCTGCGGCACCCCCTGCAGCAGCATGACATATTCGATGTTCTCGAGCACCGTCAGTACCGGGATCAAATTATACGCCTGGAATATAAACCCGATATGGTCCCGCCGAAAATCCGACAGTGCCCGGCCTCCCATCTCGCTGATCGGCCGTCCACCCAGCAACACCCGGCCGGACGTAGGCGAATCCAGTCCACTCAGGATGTTGAGCAACGTAGACTTCCCCGATCCGGACGGTCCCGCGATGGCGGTAAACTCACCCCGTTCGACGCTCAGATCCACGGACCTCAACGCCGGCACCCGCACGTCCCCGGCGCGATAAATCTTACTCACGCCTTCTGCCTCAATCACTATGGAGTCTCCTGGCATCCCGCCCTCCAGTTCCGTGCGGTTCGTTTTCACTCGTACGTCTTCATTGCCTGAGCCGGATTAAGCCGGGCCGCGTAAATCGCCGGATAGACCCCGGCAACCAGCGTAAAGAGAAATACGCACACCGGAAAAATAACGAATTGTTCCAACCGCAGGGCCGGATATATCAATTCCCGCAGCGTCACGCCCGCGAGCTCGATGCCCACGTAATCGATTCCATAGATGGAAAAGAGGAAAATCACAACAAATCCAATTCCGCTCCCGATCAGAATGCTGAGCATGGAAAGCACGCCCGCCTCCCACAAAATCAGCATCGCCATACGGCCGGGACGGGTGCCCACCGCGCGCAGGACACCAAACTCGAACATTCGTTCGTGGAGCGACATAAACAGCGTGTTGACGATACCCAGCGACACGACCGCAAATAGAATGAAACCCATTATCAACGACGAGAACTCAGCCATTTCAACGACCACGCCAAGCTGAGGCATCAGGGCCTTCCAGTTCCGGACCTCGTTGCCTTCCTGTGAATATTTCGTCCGGAAATCAGCATCCACGTCGTGGTTTCGAGAGAACGATCTGAATTTAACGGCAATCTCGTGCACTTTGCCTGGAAGGCCCAGCATGCGTTGGATGGTCTCTATGTGTGCGAAACCCACTCCGACGTCCATCTCTCCGATACCAAAGTGGAAGATTCCGCCCACCCGGAACATCTCCTGGGCCAGATCTCCTGTCTCCGCCTCCGCGGCCGTAATCACCACGCGGTCGCCGACGCCGACCTCCAGCGATTCGGCCAGCTTCGACCCCACGAGAATTTTCCGCCTGTCATTCCGACCGAGGAACGAGCCTTCAACGATGGCCTTGTCAACCTTGGAAAACGCCCGTTCAAGTCGTGGATCGATCCCGTAAAGCAATACCGTGCCGGAATTCGCCGGCGAAGCCAGTATTCCGTGCGTCTGAACGCGCAGCGATATGCGTTTCACGTCAGGATCGGCCGTCAGTCGTTCCACAATCTGCGGCAACCCCCTCACAACCCGCTCGACTTCGTGCGTGCTTCTGAAGCCGTCGGCATGGATCTGCCCATGCCCCATAAACGTATCCGTCGCCGTCCGTATTATGCTATCGGACATACCGATCATCAATCCGTCGGTAAAGATCAACGCCGCCAGTCCGATACCAATGGCGAGGCTGGCCAGGATCGTCCGCCGCGTATTTCGAAACGTATTTCGCCACGCGATTTTCATCAAAAACAACATCGCATCTGCCCTTGGAAACCGGCACGTACTTTCGCGTTGATCGCGGCCTGTCATCGCCACGCGACAATACCTGGCCCCTGGCACTGAAGCGTTGCCATCACCGCTTAGTGTGTCCGCATCGCTCGCGCCGGCGCGACCCGCGCCGCCCGCGTCGCGGGGAAAAAACTCACGATGACGGCGGTGCCGAGGGTCAACACCGCCGGAATCCAGATCGACCGAAACGTGACCACGCTGATCAGACGGTCGAAGGCATATCCACCGTATTCCACGGGCGTCGGGTACGTTATCCCATATATTGATAGCATGAAATTACCGAGCAGGCTCAATGCTCCACCCAGCAGAATGCTCAGAATCGACAGACAGACGGTTTCTACCAGGATCAGAAAAAACACGTTCGACGGACGCGTTCCGAGTGCACGCAGCACGCCAAACTCCCGTGTACGCTCCATGATGGCCATCAGCACCGTATTCAATACGCCGATGGCCACAATCAACATGATGATTCCCAGCGAAATCCACATACTCTGAACGTCGGCCTGCATTGCCCGGTAGAATGTCCTCTCCACCACCTGCCAGGGCGACACGTCCAGCAGACCATTGTCGAGCAGACCCCGCATCTTGCCGGCAATGCGCACCGACAGGGATAAATCCTCAACCACAACAGCAATTTCATGTACACGGCGGTCCAGCGCCAGGAATGCCTGGGCGGTCTCGAGGTGCATATAACATGCCACACGATCGTACGGATCCTTCCCGTCGCCGACGACGCCCACAACACGATAAACGTCGTTGGCGATCGACCCGTCCGCCGCCTGCCCGATCAACGCCACCTCATCGCCCGTGGTTGCGTTCAAGACCTCCGCCAGACCATAGCCCAGCATCACCTCCGGACCCTGGCGTTTGGACAGGAACCGCCCTGCACGCACCTTCGATTTGAGCCTGGTTGTCTGCGCTTCCCGTTCGGGTAACACCCCCACGATCCGCGCGCCCGTGGTCTTGTTGCCGGCCGCGGCCAACACCGCAGAATATACCCGCGGGGCCCAGGCCTCCACGGAGGGCAAAAACCCGATGATCTGTCCGACCCGATCCGGATCGACGATGGTATTGTAGAGCGTCGGTTTGTCCAGGTACCCCTTCTTATGAACCTGAACGTGCCCGGTCCGGTCCCGGGTGAACGCCTCGATCAAGCCCATGTAGGTACCGTCCGAAATGCCAATGGACAGTGAACACAGCGCAAAGCCCACAGCCATTGCCAACACGGTCAATAGTGACCGGCGCCGCTGACGAAAGAGATTCCGATACGCAATCCTGATCACCATAGTCAAGTATCCGCCTCGCGTTCTTCACAGAAGACAAACCGAGCGTTTTCTTCACCCGATTGATCCGCTCCGGACTTCCGGTCACCGCAGCATTCTCCAGGCGTCACCCAGGATCATTCCCCGATCCGGACGCCATATGGGATGCTTTTCACCGGCGCATTCGCAGATTCCGATGCGTAAACGTCCGCTTTGGCAGTTGACGATCGAACTGCGCGTCCACGTACCGGATTACCGTTCGATATCCTGCCTTTTTCAACGGCGTCATCTCCAGCACGGCGGGCAGCGTCCGCCCTTCGAACGCCCTCAGGTCCGTAAACGTCATCTCCCGCATTGCGCCGCCATGCTCGTCGAAATAAACGCACGAGACGGGAATCAAATCCGACTTCCGTATCGTGACGACAATCTTTCCCCAAACCGTGGGCGTCTCATCCCTCGGAATCAGCACGACTTCGTACACCGCGTCGTTCTCGGGCGTCCCGAAACTCGGAATGTAGTCCGCCACCAGCGAACTCTCCTTCACCAGATCGTCATTGGTAAAATCGGAACCCATCCAGGACCCCATCATCATCGACGGCGGGATTTTAATCACTTTGTCGATCCTGGGAAAATAGTTCCACATCTCGTTTCCCACGCGCAATGTCGCGGTCCCCGCTTCTTTCTTGGGCGACAGGATTGTGACGAAGGTCTTGTGCATCTCTTCGGTCCACATCTTCATTCGGAGGGTGCGGCGCCAGTGAGGGGTCTGAATTTCCATTTCCAACTCGGCGTAACTGGTCCGGCTCCGGTACAACCGGTCAACCCGGTCCACAAGCACCAGTATGTCACGGATCTCTTCGCCAAAGACGCCACATGGGGACCCAAAAAACAGTCCGGCCAGCGCCAATGGAAGCAATCGCCTCATCACGTATTCCTTGATCGCGTGGTGTCGGCTGCCACACCGGCCGCCTGACTTGCAGTTCGTCTTCACTATCGTTTCCAGAATGGGCTCGCTACGTCTGAAAACGTAACGCGCCCGAAATCGTCCGGCGCATGAAACTGCGGCTCGTCCGTCCGGCTGGCGGTCCACTGGCTGAACTGGACGTTGGTTTTTCCCCCCAGCCGGTTCAGGTTCAAATGCCAAACGTCACCTGGCAACGGTGGTGTGTGTTTCGCGACGCCGTCGAAATTCTCGAACGGTATGGCGGCCTCGAGGACCCAGTACGAATCGGTATCCTCGTCGTTATTCAGCGTGCCAGCGATAAACGTTGAAACCTGAAGACCTGTTGCCCGCCACCCCGTGTCCACCACCTCACCCGCCCCCTTCGGATTGAACCGGTCCAGAAAAATGCTCAGTACATTCATCTCAATATTGAAATAAACGTGCGGCAGGTCCGGATTCGGCGCGGTAAACACCTCCACGCAGTCGTCATCGTATACGGCGCTGTTGCGCTCGGTATGATCCGCCCAGATATGCGCGTCTTCGCAGATATACGCCACGTAGAGGTGGGTATCGTCCCAGAGCATCTTCGCCACCGTCTGCTCTTGTTTGCCTTCACTGTACCACGGGAAAACGAACGCCCCAACGTCCGGCGCAGCGACCCACGCCGGTTCGTCCAACCGTCCGTCAACCGTAATCGGCGTTCCGGTGCGATAAATCGTATAGCTCGGCCGGCCTTCGGCCCGAGCTGAATCCACCGCCAGGAGAACTGCAAGAAACACAATACACGCCAGCAGACAGTCCATTGCCCGACCTCCTGTTTCAGAAGTTTATTTTGAATCCGTTCTCGCACACAACGTGCGAAGAAACGCGGCATCCGCCATCAGCGCGGCCTCTCGGTCGCCATCCCGGACAAACTCGACCTCCAGAAATCCGTCAAAACCGGCCGCCGCGAGTTCACCGACGACCGCGGTATAGTCCACGTAACCGTCCGAAATCAGGCTGCGTGCGTTCTGCCCCATGGCGGTATAGTTCTGCGCGTGCACCGTTGCCACAAGAGGCGCTACCTGCCGCGCCACCGCCATGACCCGGTCTGCGCTGTCGGAATACATCGGTTGGAAGTTCAGAAGAAAATTGGGCCGATCCACGCCCTCCAATAAACGCAGGCTTCCCCATGCCGTGTCGGACAGATAACCCTGGTGCATCTCAAGGACAAGACTCGTGCCCTCGCCACCGGCACGCTCCGCGAATCTGCGAAACCGCGAGACAGCAACGCGCCAGTCCTCATCGGTCGCCTCCGCCGAACCGCAGGATCCGGCCCACACCCGGATTTTGTTCGCGCCGAGATCCGACGCGAGGTCCAACCCTTCCGCCATATCCTGATCAAAATCGTCCGAGGCCGGATTGATGTACGATCCATACTGAGATATCTCCAACCCGCGTTCCCGAATCGCATCGGCCATTCGCCGGTTATATTCCGCGTCGTACGAGGCAGGCATGTGATCGGGTTTGCCCCACGGCTCGACACCGTCCAAACCGGCCCGGACCGCAAGATCCAGGACCTCTACCATCGACCGATCTTTAAATGCAATCGTACAAAGCGCTGTCTTCATCGTCGCGTCTCCTTGGAAATCGACCTATAATACGTTGACCCCATCCGGATGTCAAACCGAATGGCTGTATTCGGATGCCACTTAACTGATCAGGGCGTCGCCCAGGTTCGACGCAATGCAGCCAGGAAGTCGAATACGGCGTCCGCGTGACGTACAGACACGCCTGCCGCGCCGGCCGGGAACATCGAGCTCCGGTAGAAAATTCCGCCAGAACCCGTTCGTGTGAATTCAGGATCTTATTGACAGCGCTCCGGACCTTTTGTACTTTAGCGGATGGCAGGTGTATCGTGGCAGGGGAACCCGTTCTTCGCCCCTTCCGCCCGACACGCTGATTGCAGTTTTTCGGGATCTGGTGCCCCCCGCGATCCATCTCCAATCTCACGCGGTGTGCCGTAAATTGGGTGTCTTGACGAATTGAATCGATCCGCAACCGGAAGGAAGGCAATGAGCCGGTTCAAATTCGGTATTCTGGAAGACGTTTTACAATCAGACTGGGTGGATGTGTTCCCGAAAGCGAAGGCACTCGGCTACGACGGCGTCGAACTGGGCATTCGGGGGAACACCTATCGCGCCTCCGACCTGTGGAACGAGGAGGACATTGAAGCCCTGGGACAGCGCGCGGAATCGGCCGGCGTCCCCATCTTCTCCGTTTGCCTCCACACGTTCTGGCATTATTCTTTCGCCGACCCGGACGTTGCGAACCGCTTTATGGCCAAACAGATCGTCTTCCAGGCCATCCATGCGTGTAAGATCCTGGGCATCGACACCATACTCATTCCGGTCACCAATCCACTGGCGTTACCCCCAGACGAAGCCGCCCGTCGGTGGACCTACGAAACACGGGCTGTTGCCACGCAGGCGGCCAGCAAGGGCATTCACATTGGTCTGGAGAACGTGGGACGCAGCCACGTCGTCACCGGCGAACACTTGAGGGAATTGATTGAAGCGGTTGACAATCCGTACGTAGGGGCTTACTTCGACGTCGGCAACGCGCAGATGCTCGGCAGCAACTCGGTCGCGGACATCCACTGCCTGGGAGACCGAATCCGACAGGTCCACATCAAGGACCCGCGGGAAGACCGGACGCCCTGTTATGTGGGCGACGGTGACATCGACCTGGCGGGCTGTCTGAAGGCATTGGCCGAAGTGGAATACCGGGGCCCGCTGGTTTTTGAGACGCCTCCAATGGAAGACGCGGTTTCAACCGCAGAACGTAACCTGAGAATCCTGAAATCCCTGGTCGAATCGGCCGCCGCGGAACCAGGCGGAAGCGCGGTTTCCTGAAGGAACACAGGAAGAACGAACGATTCCATCGCAAACGTACGCGAAAATCCCGCTGCATGCGTTGCCGCCCGCGGGATTTTATTCTCAGACCGGCATCCTACGATGGATCGTGACGCTTCCTGAACGCATAGGCCAGACCGTGAAGCACCAGGTCCGGTACTGAACGGTGGGACGATTTCAGATAGGGTGAAATGAACGACGCATCTCCACCGGTCAGGAACACGCGCGTCGCGGCGCCCCCGGATTCGTTCAGCTCTTCGACCACACGATCCACCGCTCCAGCCGCCCCGAACACCACACCTGCCCGGATACACTCCGGCGTGTCCCGCCCCAGCACCGATTCCGGTGCTTCGAGCGTCACCTCGGGCAGCAGACTGGTCCCCGACGCGAGCACACTCGCCATGGCCGCCAGGCCCGGCGCGATGGTTCCGCCCATAAAACATCCCGCGGCTGAAACCAGGTCCACTGTCAGGGCAGTTCCCGCATCCACCACAATGACGGCGCCGCGGGTCAGCCGGAAGGCCGCTCCTGCGGCCAGAAGCCGGTCGACGCCCACGGCCTCGGGACGCGCAGAAGCCACGTCGATCCCGGGATCGGTGCGCGCATCCGCTTCAACCAAATGATACCCGGACAATGCCTGGACGGCCCCTCCAATGACTTCTGTCATTCCCCGAACCACCGACGAAGCAATGGCCCCATCCAACGCCCGGATATCGATACCCGATTTGTCCAGTACGGCGCTCAGGCGCGTCGAGTAGGCGCGGCTATCCAGACCGACGTCGGTTTCCATGGACCAGCGAGCCAGCATTTCGCTTTCATCAAATATGCCACAGCCGATACTGGAATTCCCGATGTCAAGCGCAAGAAACATAGACGTACTCAATAGCGGCAACCAGGCCCGAAACCACATGCCTGCCGCAGACAGCGATCATTCGGTTATCTAACGCAAGACCGTTCTTGTGCTTCGTGCGTCTCCGACCATGACCTTCCTGATTCCACCGTCGACACCCCGTACCAGAAGGGCGCCATCGGTCCCCAAATCCTCCGCCAGGCCATCAATTAGGCCTGCATCCGTCGTGATACGAACCGGCTTACCCAGCATCCGGGCCTTGCCCTTCCACATTTCTCGAATCCGCTCGGCATCCAGGTTGGCGTATACCTGCTCCAGCGCCCACAGCACCTCGGCCAGAAGCACTGTCCGCTCGAACAACCGACCCGTTGCGCACCGGACGGATATTGCGGTTTCTCGCAAACCCGCAGGAAAGTCTGCCGCTTCCTGGTTCACGTTTATCCCGATGCCGAGAACGGCGAAGCGCAACCTGTCGGCGCCGCGCGCCTCCGTCAGGATGCCTGCAAGTTTGCGACCATTCAGGTAGAGGTCGTTCGGCCACCGGACGTCCGGCCGGGCGCCTGTTACCTCCTCAACGGCATCGGCCAGTGCGACGGCCGCGCCGAGTGTAAGCATCCAGGCACGTGAAATCGCCAGGTCGTATCGGAGAATCAGTGAGAACCAGAGTCCCACGCCGGGCGGCGAAAACCACTCTCTACCCAGTCGGCCGCGACCGGCCTTCTGATGTTCCGCAACGACAACCATGCCGTGCGGCGCGCCGGCGCGAGCGGCCTGCGTGGCCACGTTGTTTGTTGAATCCAACTCCAGGAAGCATACGGGAGACCGGCCCAGGACACGGGTCCTCAGGCGTCCGAGCAGGTCGGCACGGAGGATCACATCCATTTCGGTGTCCAGACGTATCCCTGCTCCGGGACAATCCGAAACGGAATATCCCAGGCGCCGCATTACACCTATGGCTCCCAGAACATCGTTGGGCTTACATGACAGTGCCGCGGCCAGATTTTCGACCGAGACCGGCTCTTTCCGCGGTTCGCCCAGCGCCTCGAGAACACGATAGGCACATGGGGTCTCAACGCAACCGCGTCTGGTGTGTGATTCCGTGGCGAAACACGGCCGCCTGGCGCTCATCGGAATAACAGGCTCATATCCATGGCGGGCGCCGAATGCGTCAGCGCACCGACCGAGATCAGGTCTACACCGGTATCGGCCACGGTGCGAACGGTATCGAGTGTGACGTTGCCGGATGCTTCCAGAAGGGGTCTTTTCGGTCCGAGCGCCTTCGCCCGCGCCACCGCCAGACGTGTAGTCTGCAGATCCATATTGTCCAACATCACCCGCTCCACCCCCACGGCCAGCGCATCGTCCAGTTCGCGAAGGGTTTTCACCTCCACTTCGATCATCACGCGCCTCCGGTCCCGGGCCATTGCGGCCTTCACCGCAGCAACCGCCGGCCCGATTCCATCTGCCGCCTGGATGTGGTTATCCTTGAGGAGCACCATATCGTGGAGTCCCATCCGGTGGCTCGTTCCTCCCCCCGCGACAACCGCATACTTGTCGAGCATCCTCAGGCCGGGCGCGGTCTTCCGCGTATCCAGAATCCTGACGCCCGTCCCGGCAACTGCGGCCACGAAGGCCGCCGTCGTCGTTGCGATTCCGGACATGCGCTGCAGAAAATTCAACGCCGTCCGTTCCGCCGTCAGGATGCCCCGGGCGGGGCCCAGGACGTTCGCCAGCAGATCCTCGACTTCAACGCGGGCGCCATCCGAAATTTGCGGTGTCACCGCGATTCGCGAATCAACCCGCCGAAACACCCGTTCCGCTACCCTCAACCCCGCGACCACACCCGGCGTCCTTGCGATCAGCACGGCTCGGGCCGTGGTATGCTCGCGCACGGTCCATGCAGTAGAAATGTCTCCGTCGCCCACATCTTCCAGAATCGCTGCGTCGACAACGTGGTCGATGCCATCCCGTTCGGGTAGGTTCGCCATGCCACTCCATCTTCCAGCCTATACAGCGCCGTCCACGACCCCCTTCATGCCCGCTTTCAGCCGGGTAATCTCGTCGCGGTATCCGGCCGCTTTCTCGAACGCCAGTTCCGCCGCGGCCCTGGCCATTTTGTCTTCCAGATCCGCGATGACGTCCAACAGGTTCGCGCCCGCCTCGTACCCGGACGCCTCCTCCGCGGCGAGCGACACCTCCTCCTGCCTGACATCAGCGACTGCCGTCGCCCGCAGAATCTCATCCCTGCTCTTGTAGACCGTCTGCGGCACAACGCCCGATCGCTCGTTGTATGCCTGCTGCACCTGCCGTCTGCGGTCGGTTTCGTCGATTGCCCGCCGCATCGAGTCCGTCACTTTGTCTGCGTACAATATGACCTTGCCGGCCAGATTCCGGGCCGCCCGGCCTGCCGTCTGAATCAGCGAACGCGTCGAGCGCAGGAAGCCCTCTTTGTCCGCATCCAGAATTGCGACCAGGGACACTTCCGGCAGATCCAACCCCTCGCGCAACAGATTCACACCCACCAGAACGTCGAACTCGCCCAGCCGCAATCCCCTGATGATTTCCACACGCTCCAATGAGTCGATTTCAGAATGCATATAGCGGGCCCGAATACCCAGATCCCGCATGTATTCCGCCAGGTCTTCCGACATTCTCTTGGTCAGTGCGGTTACAAGCACCCGTTCTTTCCGGTCCACCCGCTCACGGACCTCGTCGATCAGATCGTCCACCTGCCCGCGGACGGGGCGCACAAGCATCTCCGGATCCAGGACGCCGGTCGGACGAATAATTTGCTCAACCACAATGCCCTGCGTCTTCTCCAGCTCATAATCCGCGGGTGTGGCCGACATGAAAATCCCCGTGTTCACCATGCCTTCGAATTCCTGAAAATAGAGCGGGCGGTTGTCCAGTGCCGCCGGCAACCGGAACCCGTGATCCACAAGCGTCGTCTTCCGAGACCGGTCCGCGTTCCACATCCCCCGTATCTGGGGCAGCGTCGCGTGGGACTCGTCGATTACAACCAGGAACTCCTCCGGGAAATAGTCCAGCAAAACGTGGGGTGGCTGCCCGGGTTCCCGCCCGTCGATATACCGCGAGTAGTTTTCGATTCCGGCACAGTAGCCGATCTCACGCATCATCTCGATATCGTACCGCGTGCGGGTCTCCAGCCGCTGGGCTTCCAGTAATTTTCCCTGGTTTTTGAAATCGTCAAGTTGCCTGGCCATATCGATCTCAATCTGTTCGATCGCCTGCTCGATCCGCTGCCCGCTGGTCACGAAATGCCGCGCCGGGTAAATCGCCGCTCGTTCTCGCGTCTCCAGCACCTCCCCGGTCACTGGCCGCACCATACTGATCGCATCCACTTCGTCGCCGAAGAATTCCACGCGAACCGGATCATCCCGTTCAGGTCGATAGATCTCCACCACGTCGCCGCGAACCCGAAACGTACCAGGACCGAAGTCCACGTCGTTCCGGGTATAGTGAATATCCACCAGCCGGCGAAGCAGTTCGTCCCGGTCCAGTCTGTCCCCCAGGTCGATCATGACGTGCATGCCCTCGTACTCTTCCGGATTGCCGATTCCGTAAATGCAGGATACGCTGGCCACGATAATCACATCCTGGCGTTCCATCAACGCACTCGTCGCGCGCAGGCGCAGCCGGTTGATCTCATCGTTGATGTCCGCTTCCTTTTCGATGAACGTATCGGTTACCGGCTTATAGGCCTCAGGCTGATAGTAGTCGTAATAGGATATAAAAAACTCCACCGCGTTGTCCGGGAAGAAGGTCTTGAATTCACCGTAGAGCTGAGCCGCCAGCGTCTTATTGTGCGAGATGACCAGGGTTGGCATCTGTACCACCTCGATGACCTTCGAAATGGTAAACGTCTTGCCCGTGCCGGTCGCCCCCATCAGGGTCTGAAACCGGTCGCCCCGTCGAACGCCCTCGCTCAATTCGGCAATGGCCTCTGGCTGGTCGCCCGACGGTTCGAACGGTGCCTGGACCCGGAACCTCGCCATGATCAACCTCGCGGTGTTTTCGTAGTCTAAAAGACAGTGACCAAATGTATAGATAATTTAGACATGGAACGAGGGAAAAGCAAGAACTATGCACATGTTCTCCGACGTGACGATCAATGTTATCCGACCGACGCGCTATGCGGCGGCGCGCGAAGAATCCGTGTTCGGAGAGACGGCCATAAAAATACATCGGATTCGGACTGATTGTACTTTTATTTTCCTTATAAACTGGTTAAATTTAATTATCTGGAGGCATCCGCAGGACCGGCGTCTCTCTCGTGTCCGAAAGGGACACCCACGGGCACTCCCGATTGAGTCGGATCCTATATGAAACGCCTCTTCCATCTCTTGTATCCGTTGTTTGTTGCCGGCGCGCTATCGGCCTGCGGCGGCAAGAGTCCCCCCAGTCCCGTGGCCCCGGCGGGAACCGGAAGCAGCGGCGAAGCCGGAAGTTCCACGTCGGTGCCGGCCAGGAATTTCCTCGACGTCTCCCGCTTTCCCCTCAACCGCCTGATCAGCGGCGGCGCGGCCAAAGAAGGAATTCCCGCGCTGACCGATCCTGACTTTGTCCGCGAGGGTTCCGTTTACGCGGCCTATCTGAAAGACGAGGATCTCGTACTTGGCCTCTACCTCAACGGTGTCGCAAAGGCCTACCCCCACAATATCGGCTGGCACCATGAAATCATCAACGACGTCATCGGCGGCCAGCAGGTTGTTGCGACGCTTTGCCCGCTCACCGGCACGGGCATGGTCTTCGAAGGACTGGGCGAGGGCGAAGAGCGACTGGAACTCGGTGTATCCGGACTGCTATTCAATAACAATCTCGTGATGTACGACCGCCGTCATGACGACACCCTGTACCCGCAGATGACTCACATAGGCATTAAGGGATACGGTACGGAAAGGGAACTCGCGCTGATGCCCGTGATCGAAACCACGTGGGGCAACTGGAAGAGGCTCTACCCGGGCACGTCGGTCGTCAGTTCCGGCTCCAGGGGAACGTTCCACTCGGAACGTTACACCGTGTACCCGTACACGGGCTACCGCAACCCGGGGTCGGCGCCGCTGTTCCCCCTTTATCCGGAACCGGACGACAATCCCATCATTTTCGACTACCCTCCGAAAGAGATGGTACTGGGCGTTCGATTCGGGACCGTCGCCAAGGCCTATCCCTATTCGCAAATGGGCGACGACCAGGCCGTGATCAACGATAAGATCGGAGGGCACAACGTGCTCGTACTCTACGATGCCGAAGCGCAGATGGCCCTGCCTTTCAGCCGGGATCTGGGCGATCGGACACTGACCTTCGACAGGGCGCCTTCGACAGATCGACGGTTTTCCTTTGCGTTAAGGGACAGAGAAACCGGTACCAGCTGGAACCTTCTGGGGCAGGCATTGGCGGGCGAGCTCAGAGGCAGCCAACTCTATCAGATCCCGGCGCACAACGCATTCTGGTTCGCCTGGGCAACCTTCTGGCAGGACACCGGGGTCTATTCGCCCTGACGACACGACAGAAAACACGCGGCAAACTGAACCCAAAAGGACGGGCTATCGGCTACTCCGGCTTACCGTGTACCGCCGACGCGGCTCCCGGGTCCAAATCCCGCCCAGTGGGCAATTTCATGAAGACAGTGTTCCCGGGCCCGGCCGCGTTCGCCCTGCTCCTGATCGTCGAATGCTTTACGCCAATCGACGTGATTGCAGGCGCCTGGACACTGCCCAGGAAACACATGTGGTGCAAGGTTGCCTTCCTGAGCCAGGCGACCGACGAGGAATACGTCGGCGCGAGTGGATCGGGAAGGGGGCCGGATCCCACCCGCGTCTACGAGGAAGGAAACCGCGCCAGGTTTCGGTTTAACGGCAGGTACAGCTCTCGTGCCTTGTTCTTTGATCTGTTCTACGGTGCAACGGACAGATTCGATGTCGGACTACAGGCACCCTTTTTCCGGCAGCAGTACCAGGACGTGGCCCTTCTCACCGGCTTCGGAGAACCCCGAACGGCAACCGGGTTCGGTGATATCCGGGGGTTCCTCAAAGTCAACCTGTTGAACCAGCGCGCCGTGGGCACGTTGAAATTGGGATTCAAGGCGCCTACCGGCGAGTTTGTCAACGAAGACGGTCTGATCCCCGTCGGGGAAGGACAGTGGGACTTCGATGTCGTATTCCAACTCGGACGATCCTTTTGGCCCATTCCGGCATACGTCAACTCGGATGTCGGATACCGGTTTCGGCTCAAGAACCGCGAGATCGACAGGGATCCCGGCAACGAATGGGTCTTTGTCGCGGAGGCCGGCCTCCAGGCGCACCGAATGGCGCTGATCGGCGTAAAACTGCATGGCATCCGGGGAAAGGCCGCCACCGTCTTTAACGCCAGAATCCCTTCAGACATAAAGAGAATTACCTATATTTCCCCTACTATTAACCTGGGACCATTTCGCGCGTTTACATTGGAAACGGCCATGAACATTTCCGTCGGCGGCCGGAACTATCCCGCCGGTTGGATGGCAGTCATTGGCATCACCTATAAAGGCAACCCTTTTCCTCAGGGCTCTATGCCCGGCGCGAGATGAAGAATCGGTCCCGATCCTGGCGGTTCATGGACCGTGCGTATCGGATATCGGGTTGCATCGGCAGCGTAGAGACCGGAAGCGTCTGCCTGAGTTTGCCGGCAACCTCCCAGGGGTCCATCACCCCTGTTTGGATTTTGGAACTCGGTGAAAGAGAGGTTTGAAATGAAGCTGTCCGAAACCCAGGTGACGAGGTTCCGGGAAGACGGCGTGCTGGTGGTTGACGACCTGCTGAACGCGGATGAAGTCGACGCGCTCCTCGACAGAGCCGAATGGGTGGCCAGCGGCCGGGCGCCCCACGTCTCGAAACAGCGGTTGCAGGTGGAACCCGACGTGCGCGAGGGAAAGACGGCCGCCCACACCTATGCGGATTCGCTGAGAAAGATGAGCCACCTCGCGTTCTGCGACGAAGTCTTTGAAGCGCATGCGCGCAACCCGAAGGTACTGGACGTCATCGAGTCTCTCATCGGGCCGGACCTCAAGCTCTACCAGGACCAGTGGTTCATGAAGCCACCCAGGATTGGTTCCAGGCAGCCCTATCACCAGGATATGCCACTCGGGTTCTTCATCGACCCGCCCGATATGGTCACATGCTGGGCAGCGCTTAATGATGCAACCATAGAAAACGGATGCCTCTGGATGCTGCCGGGTACCCACAGGTTCGGGATCATGCCCAAGGAGAAATGGGCGGACTGCGAACAAATGTCACTCGACGGAAGTCTGCCGGCAGAGCGCCCCATCGAGTTGAAGGCGGGCAGTTGCAGTTTTCACCATGGTCTGATTCTGCACTCCAGCAGGCCAAACCAGTCCAATCTGCGCCGTCGCGGTTATGCCACGCACTACGTCAGCGCAAGGTGCCGCTATACAGGTCCGGCCGAAAACAACGACGCCATGCTGGTCAGGGGCGCCTCCATCCCGGGTTGTATCTGAGGATGTATCCTTTTCGGGGAAGGCAATGACACCTGGACCGTCGCCATTTTATAAAGGTGGTCCGCCGGCGCGCTGAACGCACACCTCAGAACGAAAGGAATCGAACCATGAGACATGCAGTCGTCTTTTTGACAGCCGGACTGCTGGCCTGGGGGGCCCCCGCGAACGCCGACATTTTTCCGGGGGAAGAACCTGAAGAGGGAATTGGCGTGACGCTGAATCCCGTGCGCGCAGGTCGTCTGGAGGTCATTCCCATCCTGTCGGTCGGCATATCCGATGGTTCAGTGGTTTATCAGGGCGGCGTATCGGTAGGTTATTCGTTGAGCCGCCTGCACCAGATAGGCGGGGCCTTTGTGGCGGGCAATCGGGCGGACGATCGCTGGGGAGAACGCAGGGAGATAATCGATACGCCGCGGGCGCCTGTGCAAACCACGGCCGGATTCCCCGTAACGGCCGAAGACGGATTTGGCTCGTCGGTTTCCGGCTTTTACCGGCTCAATATTCCGCTGAAGGTGGACAAGCGCACGTCGCCATTCCTCGAGGCGTTCGCCGGGAAAGATTTCTGGGGATGGGCGGGTGTAAGTGAGCTGGGCGGAGGAATAGGGTTCAGGCGCGTCCTGTCCTACCGGACGGCACTCACCACCCGGTACTCTTACGTGGCCCTGTTCACCGAAGGCCGGCGTATGAACCGGCACGTTGCGACGGTGGGGGTATCGATGTTCTTCAAATAGACCTCGGTAGAACGTAATACGGTCGGCCCGGTCCCGCATCGATGAGGCCGGGCCATTTACGGCGAGGAACGGGCTTGTCACACCGAGCGGTTTCGTTCGCAAACAAACGTGGTCGGAAACCATACCATCCGAATTCCACGCCGATGACGAATCGACATGATATCCTCGATTGCCCGAAACCCATTCCCTCTTCTTCTGTCCCTTCTTCTATTGAGCGTCTCCAACTGCGGAAGGGAACCACCCACCGATTCAACCGACTCGTCGGAAAGTTCCGGCGCCGAGACCTTCAGAACCATCGTCCAGGACGGCGCGGGCGGCAATTCGGACTCGAGCGGAACCCCGTCCGCCGTCTTCAACGGGCGCAATTTCCTCGACCCGCTGACGTTTCCCCACGACAAAATCGAGCGGGTTTATCAAAAGGACGCCACGCAGGCCCTGATCGACCCGCGATTTGTTCCGGCCGCTTCCGCTGAAGCCGCCTATCTGTCGGACGACGACGTGGTGATCGGCGTGCGTCTCAACGGCATCTCAAAAGCCTATCCGCACAAGATGGCCTGGTACCACCAGATCGTCAACGACCGCATCGGTGGCCAGCCGATTGTGGTCACATTCTCTCCGCTCACAGGCAGCGGCATCGTATTTGCCGCATGGAGCGGGGGCGCGATCAACCGGCTCATGTTCGGCGCATCCGGAGAACTCTTCAACAACAACCTGATTATGTACGATCTGAACGACGAACAGATTCGCTTTCCCCAGATGACACATACGGGCATCTCAGGCGTGAGGACCGGATGGATTCTGAATACTCCGCCCTTTGTTGAAACCACCTGGCGATACTGGAAACAACTCTATCCCGACACTTTCGTCATCAGCAGTAACACACCTGGGACATTTGGCGTAAATGAATATAATGTATATCCTTATGGACTATACCGGGACACCGAATCGGCCCCGTGGTCCCAGGTGTTTCCACGGCTTGAAGACAATCCGCTCGCGGGGCTCTTTTCGCCAAAAAACCTGACGTTCGGGATTCGGTTTGTCGAGAAAGCAAAGGCATATCCCCTGTCGGCCCTGGGCGAAGAGGCGGTGATCAATGACACGCTGGCGGAGAGGAACATCGTTGTGGTATGGTATGGCGCCGAACAGATGGCTGTCGCCTTCAGTCGGGACTACGCACAACTGACCCTGAACTTCGACAAAATTCCGTCTAGCTTGCAGACCTACCCATTTATGTTGCGAGATCGGGAGACCCATTCCACCTGGGATCTGAAGGGCCGGGCTATTGCGGGGCCCATGAAAGACAATGTGCTGCTACAAATTCCCGGGCACGGCGCCTTCTGGTTCGCCTGGATCACGTTCTGGCAGGACACGGAAGTTTATGAAAAATAGTTGGTTCCAGTTTTTCCAGAGCCCGACAAGCGATTACACGGAGTTTTCGTCAGGAGGCTGAGACGAAATCCCGGAGCTCGCCCCCGTCCGTTTCCCCTCACAGAACCGCACTGCCGAGTCGACCAGATCGACCGCATCTCTTGTCATCCCGATCGAAATTCGGACCGGGTTCGGCGGTTCACACGGCCATATACACGGCGGCTACTGTCCAGACGACAAGAAATCCCATCCCGCAGCCAGCCAGAACCTGCGGATAAGTGTGCGCGCCCAGAACAATACGCGCCCAGCAAACCGCCACTGGCAGCGGCAGCCAGTATACGGACGAGGGTCCGAGCAAATGATGAAGCATCGCTAATGGACCGCACAGACCCGCCGCGTGCAGGCTTATCTTCCATCGTGCGTTCGTCCCCGCGGCCACAAGCCCCAACACAACATAGCTGAGCATAAGTGCACTTACCATCGGCGGCGCGTCCGTGGCCCACAACAGGACAAATCCGGCAAAACAACTCGCGGAACTCACCAGCAGCGGCTTCCTCCGGCGGGATCGAATTGAAATATAGAAGCCATCCACCACCTTGCGCGCCACCAGGAATCCAACATATATCGTTGGCAAACATGTCGCAAATAGCAAACAGATGCCCAGCCATCCTGCGCGGTGCACCAAGGGCGCTGGAAGCCGGCAAATCAACAGTATCGACAGGCCGGCCGCTGCGAACGGCGGGCTGAGTACCGCCGATATTGTCCGTGCCACAACCTGTTGAACGTAGAGCCGGGTCATCGATCCTCTGAAAGTTTCCAGGTATCGCGGGCGAAACCCCGAATAAACGGTTGTCAAGCGACGCGACAATATACGAATTGAATGCTCGAAATTCCTCTTTTTTCGATTCAGAAGCTGTTTTCAAATTCCCGTTGCGTTCCCGAGCGCGAGCGAAGAGGTGTCGGTGATGAGGCGCGAGGGGCGCGCAGCCTCGACTGAAGATACGGGTGGGTTTGACCCAACGCAGACCGACGCTTTTGCAGCCGCGCGAAGACCTCTGAGTGTTTTAAGACAGCTTCTCAGACGCGACCCGGATATTGCGGCTTGACAAGGCTTACTGTTTATTATATACTGCTTTAGGATGGTTTACCGGCCGGAGGGAGTCGGTTTTTTTCGTACACCGGGTCCCCGACTCTCGCATCGATGAAGCCTTTCTACGCATCCGCATTCCTGGCGGTACCTGCCAGGCTCACCCCGCCCCGGCTCACGGCCGATGTGTATGCTAATAAGTGGAGTCCAGGCACGATGATGCGCCCCACCCAGGAATCCTTATTATTTACGCCCGGCGCTACCCAACTGCCGATTCCTACCGTCCATGGCGTGGCACGCGGAGGTTGACGACGACAACGCATTCGATGTCGTGAGCCAACTGCCGGGACCCGATTCGGGATGCGGATGTATCCCTGTTTCGACAACGCTGAGTCTAACGGTGCCCTATGAAATTGCGAGCCGTCCTTAGCCTCCAACCCATCGACAGGCTCTGCCGGACCGCCGCTTCGACTGATCTGCCGATTCACGCAGGCGCGAACAAAACGGTCCTGATAGACCTGCTGTGCAGCCATCTTTCCAACCCATCGCGTGTACAGGAACGACTGGATTCGCTTCAGGCCGAACATCGCGAGTTTGTCGTCAATCTGGCCGCCGAGGGAGGCGAACTGCTCAAGGCAGATGCCATTGACGAGTTGGGGGCCGGCTTTACCCATCGCTTCCAGGCGATGCAAGACGTGGTCTCCGACCTGGGTCTGGTCTTTGAAGACGCCGAAACACTTGGCGCGGACGGTTGTCTGGTGGGTATTCCGGAACCGGTGCTCAAGGCGATTGACCTGCCGGCGAAGGATCAGGGGCGGCTCCGCCGCCTGATGCAGTCTCGATCCATCGGTCTCCTGCGCGCCTTCGCGAGCGAACTGGGCTGTCCATACGAAGATGCGCGACGTGCTTTCGTGGCACGCGCCATCCGCAACCGCTTAATGGATCACGAGCACCTGAAGACTTATATCACCGCCTTGCCGGAAACAAAGAAGGCCATTCTCAACCTGGCCCTTGGCAAGGATGCCATCACGCAGGATGAAATCCTGAATTCTCTGGGAGAAGGGGGGCTTCGAGCACTCGACGAGATGATCTGGAAAACACCCCTGTTTTTTTATTCAAACGAGCGGCTCCGGAGCGATACACCGTTCCGGCTGGCCTCCGACCTGAAGCCGGGAATTCAGGCCGTGGACGACCATATTGAGAACGTATCCGAGGAGATCGTCGTACCCACCGGTCAGAAGCCCACCCAGACCCGGGAGCAGACGTCCTGCCTGGTGCCCAATCTGAGCACCCTGCTGGGTTTCATCGAGCAACGCAGGCCGCGCGCGCTCAAACAGGGAGGTGTTTCCAGGGCCCAACTCCGGGATGTCAGCAAATACTACCGCGGCCACATCGATCCGGGTTATTCCGAGTTTCTCCTCCTTTTTGCAGAAACGGCCGGGTTCATCAGGTGCGAAGCCAGAACGTGGCGACTCGCCGGTGACGCTGCGGACAGACTTTCACGGGTGTTTGACGTCCGAAAGGAAATGCTCACGGTCTGGCGCGAAACCAACCGATGGAATGAGTGGGCCGCGGAACGTTCCCCCGGGCGGACCCGCAACCGGATTGACACGCTGAGAGCCCTTCGCCGCGACCTGCTCGACAGCCTTGCCCGGTGTCCCGAGGACAGCTGGATATCGTATCCACAATTCTACAAGCTACTCACCCGCAGGTCCGATACCTTCGCCCACCTCGATGGACGCCCACCGGCCGGGGGAGATCTGATCGGCGGCGGCGCGGACGAACTGCTCCGGCGTATCTTCGTTTCGGCTTTGACATGGATGGGTCTGGTCGGCCTGGGAAACCCTGATTCGTTCAAGGAGCCCCTTCAACCGGACCACCGGGGTGTCTTCAAACTCACCGGCCCCGGCGTGGCGCTTCTCCGTGGACGTGAATCGGCGGATATTCCCGGAGAATCGACGGCCAATCCCGTTGGGCAGTTTATCGTACAACCAAACCTTGAAATACTTTCTCCACCGGACCTCTGCTTTGCCCTTTACATCCGACTTTTCTCCGTAGCGGAACTCAAGG
This sequence comes from Candidatus Latescibacterota bacterium, assembly GCA_965237675.1. GTDB lineage: Bacteria > Latescibacterota > UBA2968 > UBA2968 > JAAXHE01. The sequence continues at coordinate 3,539,010 of OZ250150.1, read as the reverse complement.
AAGTCGACGTCCTGGGACGTTTTCGGATTTCGCCTCAATCCGTTCACAAGGCAATGAGCAGGGGCTGGAACGGAACGTCTCTCAGAGAGTTTCTTCGGACCCATAGCACGTCGGGATTGCCGGAAATTGTGGACGCCCTGATCCACGAGTGCGAAAGCAAACACGGTGAAATTGAAATCGCGCCAGCGTCCGGCTATCTTACGGGCGTGCGACCCGAGCTACTGGACGAACTTTACGTTCAGAAAAAGATCGCAACCCATCTTGGCGCTCGACTCTCACCAACGACGGCCGCACTCAACCCGTCGTCGCGCGTCGATGAACTGCTCGATATCCTGAGCAGCAGGGGCTATATGCCGAAAATGGCCTGTCAGGAGTCACACGTCGACCAACACCGGATTGTTCTGAAGAGTTCGGAGCTGTTGCAGCTGGCGGGATTTCTCGAAACCGCCATACAGGCCTTTGCGGCCCGGTCGGTTCCGCTGCCTGAAGACCTGGACCGTCTGCTGAAACGCCTGCGCCGGAGTCTTCGGGGCATTCCTGATAGCGAGTGTCGTGACGCGCTGGACGACTATTGCAGGACGTTTGAAGCGCTGTTTAGCGGTCCTCCGTCACGTGACGGCATCCAGGCGCTTGTACAATACCCGGGTATTAACCCCGCCACCGTCGCGGCCGACATACGGTGTCTCATTGAATACGCTATTGGCCACCGCCTATGCCTTGAAATTGACTACCGCGCCGAACGCGGTGCCAATACCTCATCTCGTTCGATCGAACCGATCTTCGAAGTTGATGGTGTACTTTACGGCTTTTGCAGGCAACGCAAAGGAGAGCGGATGTTCCGTCTTGACAGAATTCGGAACGCCCGGTTGACTGGCGAACGTCGCTCTTATACAGAAAAGGGCTGATGGGACCCGGGTCTTACACGTCCCGGCGTCCGACGAGATTCGAACGGTTCTGCTAACGCGTCGGGGGCGAACCTTGACATTTCACGTCACGGACCCTATATTGCGCGCGCGACGCGACGCGGGGCCTTATTCCCACCTACTTACGGGCTCCGCCAATTCACTTCGACCCGTAGGCCGGCGGCCAAATTTCCAGGGAACCGCAGATGTCGTTAAGATACTCCATTCGTGAAACCATGGCGCCGGGAAATTCCATCCTGGAAAAATTCCGCATCCTTGCGGAGATCGGCATCGAAGGCATCGAAATCACAACCAGCAGCACAGCGGAACACGCCAACGAAATCCGCAATGCGTCGGCGGAGACCGGCGTCATCCCCAACATCTTTTCAATCCGGGGAACGATGGGCCTTCTGGATGCACGGCTCACGGAAAGAAAGCAGGCGGCGCAAGACCTGAAAGACGCGCTCACACTCTGCGGCGACCTGGGCGGCGTCGGGGTCATATTCCCTCCGCTGATTGCAATAAAACTCCAGGATGGGCACCGCATTCCGGATCTATCTCCTTTTGCGACCACCGCGCGGCTGGAATCCAGCCTGCTCACCGACATTCTCAAGCACGATATCGCCCCGCACGCCGAAGCCTGCGGATGCAGTGTCATTATTGAACCGCTCAACCGATACGAACAGTGGTGGCCGTGCACCATTGCGGACGGGCTCGAGATCTGCAATGCCGTCAATAGCCCCGGCGTCACTTTAATGGCCGACTTCTTTCACATGAGTATTGAAGAGTCCGATATGGCCGAAGCCATTCGCAACGGCGGCGAACAGATCACCAATGTGCACCTGGCCGACAGCAACCGAATCCTCCCGGGCTACGGGCATACGGACTTCAGACCTGTCCTCGAAGCCCTGGAAGACATATCCTATAGACATTTCAGCGGCTTTGAATGCGCTATCCCGCGGGGGAGCGATCCCAAAGCCGAGCTCAAGAAATCGATGAACTATCTCAACAGTCTATATTAGGGGCCGGAATTCCCCAATCGCACACCCCTGGTGTCTTGTATCCCAATGCTGCTGTGGCTGAGACTGTCGAAACGGTTTGTCAAACTGGAAAAGAAAAGACCAATTTACCCCCGGTAAACCCGGGGTTTTGAATTTTCCTCCACATTTAGGGTTGAGGCCACGGCGGGCTTCTGTTATCCCTTGCCGCCCGTTCACAACCAATCCGATCGGCCGCACGGATCGAATCAAGAACTGTCAAACGGCAGAGTCAACCACAACGTAGCAAGCCTGCCCGGGAGAAATGATGATATTGGGTGCATTCTCGGTAAGTTTGAACGTTAACGATATTCAGACCTCAAAATCATTCTACGAGAAGCTGGGTTTTCACGTCTTTGGTGGCGACGTATCGCAAAACTGGCTGATTATGAAAAATGGGGGATGTACAGTCGGATTGTTCCAGGGGATGTTTGAACGGAACATCCTGACGTTCAACCCTGGATGGGACGAAAATGCCGCGAAACTGAATTCATACACGGACGTTAGAGAATTACAGCGCCAACTCAAGGAAAAGGGTGTAAAAATACACACTGAAGCGGATGAAGATACATCAGGGCCTGCCAACTTCGTCGTCGTCGACCCGGACGGCAATCCGATTCTTGTCGATCAACATGTATAGGGTCAACACGGAACCGCACATGCTGCGAAAATGCAACAGCGTGCTGTTGTCGGTTCCCGCAGATGCCAGCGGGCGCCACGCCGACGCTTCCGCTTCACCCATCGACCCTGACACGCCCCCGAACCCCGGAGATCCCCAATGGACCAGCCATCGGAAAAAAGTCTGAAGCGAATGTGGGTCTACTTTGAGAAATATTGCGAGAAAACCGGCACGACCGGCCATCCCGACCGGGGCATCACGGAAGCCGTTGTCAACGGTCTGGCCGCACACGTCGACGAACTCGGCCGTCCCCTGTGCCCATGCAACTTTTACCCTGACAAGAAAGCGGAACTCGAACGCAGCAGAGAGTGGATCTGCGCCTGCGACGAGATGAAAATCTACAAGTACTGCCATTGCCTGCTCTTTGTTACCCCCGAAGGCCTGCCCATCACCGAATACCTGCCGGAAGGACACGAAGGCAGGGAATCCTACGGCCTCGTTAAAGATTCCACCCCCGAAAAGGGCCGGGAGGCCCGCCACCGCGCCGCTGAGAAAGAATCCGGGACTTGAGGGTCGGATCCGTATGGGCTTCATCCGATATCTGGCGCCGCTCGCCTGTCTTGCAGTCGTCCTTTCGGAGGTCCCCGCAAGGGCGCAGAGTCTGGCTCAACTCAGGCGCAGGGCCAGGCAGATTGAAGGAGAGATCTCGCAGATCCGGGGGCTGCAGTTCAAGTGGTCCATCGACGTCGCGGTGCAGAGTCCATCCGAGTTTCAGGCGTACGCCGAACGCCAGATCGACCGGCAATATTCCGCTATGGACTGGGAATATTACGATCCCGTGATTCGAAAACTGGGGCTGTACAGCGGAGCGTTCATCCTCGATCGCTCGCTGGTACTCACGTTTCTGCAAGCCGGCGCGCTCGCATATTACGATCCCGACGTGGACCGGTTTTACATCCTGAAGCAAAACCTTCCTGAGAATGTGCTGGACGCTGTTCTGGCTCACGAACTCTGCCATGGTCTTCAGGACCAGCATTTCGATCTGAACCGATACCTGCCCGCGCAAGTCGATTCTTTAAATTCCGACGAACAGCTCGCGCGCCAGGCGGTCGGGGAGGGCGAGGCCACGTACATCGAGACCATCTGGGCCCTGAACAACCGCAATGGGCGGATGCCGGGACGCGGGCTGTTACAGAGCATGATCGGAAGCCAGATGCGATTTGATGTCGAGTCACTCCGGGGCGGGATGAAGCAAGTTGCGAGATTGCAGGGCAGTTCACCACAGGAACTGCAGACAATCGATAAACTTCCTGATTTCATGATATTGCAGCAGGCCATCGTCTACATCTTCGGTATGAATTTTGTCCACCAGATTCAGGGGTACGGATGGAACACCGTCAACCGGCTCTACGCGGACCCCCCGGTTTCGACCGAACAGATCCTGCATCCGGGAAAATGGGTCACCGGGGAAAAACCGGACCGGTTTACGTGGCCGCCGTTTCAGGAAGCGGGTCTGTTCGACGACTGGATGCTGCTGGACGAGGATACGATCGGAGAATTGACGTGGCGGATCGTATTCGCCGAGTTCGACATGGAGGTCCGCGGTGAATCGGCGGCACAAGGATGGAACGGAGACCGATACGCGGTCTTCCAGTCGCGGGACGGACGGGACCTGCTGCTTCTGGTGTACACGAGTTGGGATACGGAGGACGACGCGGACGACTTCGTGGATGCCTATCGTGAATTGCTCACTTTGAAGTATCCGTCCGACACCGGATCAATTGCCGTATCCCAAGACGGGCGGGACGTGCTGATGTTGGAAAGTGACGATTTCGTCGATTCCGAAGCGATTCTCGCGTTTATGGGCAGGATGCGCACGTGGGAGCGGGAGGCGATCATCAGCGTCGATTTCGATGCCAGCGGTCAGGTGGATTTCAATGATTTCGTCCTGTTCGCGCGGAATTTTGGCAGAGAGGAGGGCGCGCTCGACTTCGATTCGACCTTCGATCTGAATGGGGACGGTCAGGTCAATTTCCCCGATTTTCTGGCCTTCGCCAGGCATTTCGGAAAATCCGTTTCCTGAAGCGGTCCAAATGTGGCCCGTGCATCGGCACAGGCTCGTTTCCCGTCTGCACAAGCGGCCGGGGCGGGGTCGTCCTGCTCCAACCACTGCCGCATCATATTCACACCCATCAACACCCGATTACAGTCGTTGTGCTAAAGAAAAGGAACCAACGACGCCCCCAGACCGACGGCCGCCCTTCGCCTACCGTGGTCACCCTGCCGCTGCGGATTTCAGCCCCGAGTGCGAACACCCGGATTCGCCCGATATTGGGCCCCTCGGGTGTCTCATACGGACAAAGCCGGCCAGATCCGCTCAAACGCCCGCCACAAAAGACCCGGATAGCGAATCGTGAGAGCACCCTTCAAGAGAAGCGATCTCCGCTTCCACCTCCTGAATCAGCAGCACCTGTAAACCGGAATCATCAACCGCCCTGCGTGCCATTTCCTTCGCTTTTGTCGTCACCTTGTCGCCCGCCCAGGCCGCCATCCCACGGTCCCCGAGACATTCAGATTCGAATGCGGCTATCTGGCTTGACGTCGGGACCAGCGTCCTGAGGTCCAGCGCCAGCGCCAGAACCAGGTGTCGAAGGAAATCCCTGAACGTGCACTCGTTCACAGCTTCCGCGAAACCCCGCAAAACCCCTGGCGGCAAAAGGCGGATAAAGCGAAACCGGGCGTGCAATTCTCGAAACGTCCCGAAGTCCCGCAACGGATCCACCGGCATCTCACCCTCGTCGTTATCCCCTCCCTCAGAAACCGTCCACGTCTCCTGGACAATGCGGGACCAACGATCGATCTGCCAGTTGTAATCCTGCAGGAGATTCGCTTCAGGCCTCCCCGCTATGGAACGGCAGACTCGGCGCATCTCGTCCAGGCGGACAAACGCTTCCTCCCAACCTTGTTTGCGGATCACGTCGAAATCGGTCCCCGCAAGCAGTTCCACGGCCCGGTTCAAGTCTTCCTTCGCGGCGACGATCAGACCCAGTTCCAGGCAGACCAGCGCCTGGCGCACCCCTCGTTCGAGTACATCGCGTGATACTGCGATTCCTGTGCGATACCGCAGTCCAAACCTCGTGCCTTCTGCTCGCAGATAGGCCAACAGGGCGTCCGGCGTATGTTCCGGCAGTTTCCCATACGTTACCCCCAGGGTGATGGCCTGACCCAAAAACCCATCCGACTCGCCCCTGAGACTTTCAAAATCAACTCGTGCGAGAACACTCATTGGTCTGCTCTCCGTTCTCTGCCGACTCCTGCTTGCGCGTTTCACCCGTGATTTGCTCTTGGACGTCGTCCCTCCCTCGTTCCCAGGCCACGCGAATAATATTGGAAAGCAGGGCGGGCGACGCTTCATAAAGCGCGTCGAGCACGATACCAGTTTCCGGATCGTCGATGAACGCGCTGGGGCGGGTACCGCCCAGCCCCTCGATCGAGAAGAGGCGAAAACGATACACCTGAAAACCGCCGAAGCCGACGACCGCGTTCAAATCCAGATGTGTCTGGCGGTCCAGCAGCGCATCCTCCAATAAGGCCGGATCCACGGCGCGAAGCAACTTTGTCCGGTGGTCGACATCCGTAAGTGTGGCGAGGGCCTGGAGCCACTCCCAGGATACGCGTGTTCGCAAACGGGAATCGTCCACTCGATCCAGGGTTTCGGCCATTGCGCGCCGGAAAGCCGGCGGCGACATCGCCCGGATCAGTTCCGTGTTGAACTTACGTTCGTCCGGGTTCACTGAAATCAGGTTTCCCAGAATCTCTGTGGGCAGCAGTTCCACTACCTGCCGGCTGTAGCCGGGTCCACCGGAACTGTCTCCACCGGTCATCGAAAGCATCTCTTCGGGCTCTTCACTCATCGCCACCAACGCCGCCTGTTCCTCGACCGGCAGCGCCTGCACCAGCGCTCGAGCCCGGCTGACGTCGCCCATACGCGCAAGTCGTATCAGCTGACTGCCGCGTCCTGCGAGTTCCATTAAACTCCCCGACCAATTGCCCAACACGACCTGATCCCCCCTTACCTCCACCGATTCCTCTTCACCTGGCGACGACGGGTCAACCAGGCCCTTTTGAACAACGTCGGATCGTCTACCCAGTTCGCGCAGCTTCTGACACTTCACACACCTCATTACGCCCGGCACCTCTGCCATGCGGACTGTCGGAATCTCAACCCCGCAAACCTCACATCGCTTCTGCTCGGACCTATGCGGATTCGGGACCATAGGTATCCTCTCCCTCGTAAGACAATGAGATCCCTCCGGACGTGGCTGGAAAAAGAGAGCATTGAACCGGATCGGATATACTTCCCATGAAAATAAGGACTGAACCCGGAAAAGTCAATATAATAAATTGTTTTTAAAGGATTTAAATTTATTGACTTCGCGCCGGAATATCGTAATATATAAACCGTTGCAGATGTGGCTTTGGTTCAAAGCGCGAGACGTATCGGTCTCTTCCTGCTCAATCCGAACCGAATTGAAGCCCGGCCGTCCTGCCTCCCATCCCAAAAATCCGCCGCGCTTCGGGACCCCGCCACGGCCAGATAATTCTTGACAACGTTGCTCTCCGCGCTGTAATTTTCCGACTTGCGGATTGCAAGTCTCAATTCGGACGGGACAGGGTGGAACCCGGTCCTTGTCCCGATCCCGGATGCGCCATCGACACGACGCCAGGCCGACGCTATGTCCAATATACTGCTGCTGGCTGATAAAAATTATGGCGACCGGCTGAAGTCAGACCTGGAATCGATCGGGTATACCGTGTCATACCCCCCGTGGAATCCGAGCCACGGAGACACGCCGGTTCCCAGCAGCGTACAGGTCGAACCCCCGGACCTGATCGTCGTTGACGACGAATCCTTCCCGGACCGTCTGCCTGAAACCGTTCTGAATTTGCGACGAACTTCCCGGGCCCGGAACACCCCGGTGCTGTTGGTCGCCGACGAGGAACGCGCCCCGAACCTGGACTTCTCCACGGGGATAAGCGACTTCATCATCCAGCCCTACTCTCTCGGTCAACTGGAAGCTCGCCTGCGCCTGGCACTGTGGCGCGCCGTCAGGCGAGACGACGAGCACACGATCAAGGTAGACGATCTGATCATTGACCTGGCGCGCTTTGAAGTTCGCGTCGGAGGCGAACTGATTGAACTCACGTTGAAAGAGTACGACCTGTTGAAATACCTCGTTGCCAACAGCGGACGCGTCTTTACGCGGTCCGATCTGCTCGACCGGATCTGGGGATACGATTATCACGGCGGGATGCGCACCATAGACGTGCACGTCGCGCGTCTCCGTACGAAGTTGGCTGGCATTGGCGCCGCGATCTCCACCGTGAGGGGAGTGGGTTACGGCTTTGACTGGCCAGTGCCGTCAACGTAACAGGTCCAGCAAGACAATTGCGCATTTGCAGCATCATGCGGGCCCGATCCGGATCGTATCCCGAGAAGGGCCTGAAATTCCACGGACGATCCAATCGCTAACGAAAACGGAGGCCGGTAATGGTTAGTGTGAGACATCTGACAATGCAAGAACTCGAAGCGGGATTGGACGAGGTCTGTGATTCACCGGAGGATGAGGGCATCCTAAAATTGATTGTGCGACGGCCGGCAATCGGCCAGCGCGAAGTCCTTGCCGAAGGCGAACTAAGCCCGTCGGAGGGCCTCGTCGGCGATAACTGGAAAACACGCGGCAGTTCCCGGACGCCGGATCCCGACACGCAACTCAACGTCATGAACGCCCGGTGCGCCGCTCTTGTCGCACAAAATAACCACCGCTGGGAATTGGCTGGAGATCAGCTCTACGTGGACTTGAATCTGAGCGAAGAAAACCTGCCGCCGGGAACTCGGCTCTCGCTCGACAACGCGATAATCCAGGTGACCGAAATCCCCCACACGGGTTGCCGGAAATTCGTGTCGCGGTTTGGGGTGGATGCCATGAAATTCGTCAATTCGCGCGTGGGAAAGCGTCTCCGCCTGCGCGGCCTGAACGCGCGAGTTGTTCAACCGGGAACCGTGCGGGTGGGAGACGCCATAAAAAAAGTGTAGACGCGGGCGGAGACGACATGGAGTGATTCCGATGCCCGATCGTCGTAATCCGCACCGGATCGGGGCATCAAAACAGGCGAAGCAGAACCTGCGGATCCCGTGGAACCCGGCGACAGCCGATTTCCGATATCCACTGCATCGTCCGTGAATCGATGAAAGGCTAACCGGGGGTAACACATGGGTTTCAAGTTCTGTGATTCAATGATCCACAACTATCGCGCGCGTGGTTGCGTCGTGTTCCGGCAGATCCTGCCCCCATCGCTCATTCGGGACCTTCGTCGGGCCACTGCGAAAGCGCAGCATTATGCGCGCGAAATACGCGGTTCTCAGGCACAGCGCCTTCAGCCCATCGTCAACTACGCCATCGACATGAAGCCCTTACAGGACTATGCGGAGCTGCCACCGCTGGTGGATGCCATCGGTAGAGTCCTCACGCCCCGGCACAAGATAGCCAATGGCAAACTTGAACGACTGGGGCTTCTGCTGGACCCGAAGGAAAAACCCTGGTGCACACGGTGGCACCGGGACCTGCGTGAAACATCAAACGTACCCGACGTGGAAGAGTTTCGCCGGGTGAGCCACGATCCGCTCTGGTTCAACCAAGTCAACTGCCCGCTCTACGAAGACAACTGCACGTGGTATGTACCTGGCAGCTATCTGCGAGACGACCTGCCGGATGAAATCGACGCCGCAGGGGGGCCGCTACCACCGGAAGACCAATCGTACGAAGAACGGGAACGCGCATGTCTGGAGTATACCCAGGCGATGCCGCGGTCGGAGCGGTTGTATATGGATGCAGGCGATTTCGCGCTCTACCATCCCAACGGTTGGCACATCGGCAACTATCTGCCCGGACGCAGACGCGTTACCATTCACGATTTCGCGCCGAGCTCTGAACTGCTGGACTGGTATGATCGCTGGGAACGCAAACGGGCGCAACCAGCTAAGGAATAGATTCAGGATGATATCGCACTTCGCATTCGATCTGATCAGCAAAAAAGCGGGTATCAGGAAACCATTCAAGTCAAACGATGACCACACCGGGTTCGCCCATACGGGAAGGAAACCATCATGCAGAAAACCTGGACGTGGACCACGACAGGTTATGGATTGGCTGAAAAGTCCCACGGCGAGATCATGGAAACCTGTCACTTCGCTGGTCTGGCAGGCATCGAAGGCGCGCCGCCGCTGTTCAACGGAAAAACGGAAGCCGAATTGCAGGCCATGGGCGAAAGCTATCGAGCGGCGGGACTGCACGTTGAGACGTTTCATCTGCCGTTTTCTCCCGATGACGACATCGCTTCCTTCTATGAAACCGTACGCCGGCGAGCCGTGGACAAAATGCGCCTCTGGATGGGAAAAGCCTCGCTGATCGGCGCCAGGATCGGCATCCAGCATCCCACTACCAACCGGACGGACGCCGATGTGGAAGGCCTTGAAACTTATTTCCGTCAAATCGGAAAGAGCCTTGACGTCCTCCTGCGGGAAGCGGAAGCCCTCAACTTCACGATCGCCCTGGAAAATATGCTGCCGTCCGGCGGCGGGCGATTCACCTCCACACCCGAGCATTTCGAGCGGATCATCCGGGACTTCGCCCACCCCAAGCTGGGCTTCTGCCTGGATACCGGCCACGCGCTGGTGGCCGGCCGCGGGGATGCGCACCGCTTCTTTGAAGTCATGGGCCCCCTGATTGTCGCATTTCATCTGGCGGACAACGCGGGCGACCGGGATTCCCACCTCGCGCCCGGCCACGGACGGGTCGACTGGCGCAGATTCTTCCGGCATGCCGCTCACATCGGCTACAAACGTACAATGTGCATCGAGACCCCGCCATTTGACTTCGGTCCCGACTATACCAACGTCGCCTGGAAAGAGATGGTGGCCGATACCGACGCATTGGCTGAGGCCGCGCTGAAAGAATAGACTCCCCCACAGGAGAATTTACGTACCGCTTCGCAGGACGTGACCCGGCGGCGGTCTCACCGACCGGGAAGGAGCCGTCTCTATGCAATGGCACGAGAAGTATGGCCCCTGGGCCCTCGTCACCGGCGCTTCATCCGGCCTCGGAGCGGAATTTGTGAAGCAACTGGCGGCCAGAGGCCTGAACGTGGCGCTCGTAGCCCGCCGGGCAGAACGAATGGAGGCCCTCGCCGACGGTGTCGAACGGGCTCACGGCGTACAGACCCGCGTCGTTCCCGCCGACCTCACGGGTCACAATACCTGTTGCCTGGTCGGGGATCAAACGAGCGACCTGGAAATCGGCCTGCTGATCAACAATGCCGGATTTGGCCTTTCAGGCGCACATGCGGACCTGGACCCCGATCGCGTCGTTAATATGACCGTGTTGAACTGCGTGGTGCCGGTTCTGCTCACCAACCACTATCTGCCCTTAATGCTCAAAAGAGGTCGCGGGGGCCTCATCTTTCTTGCATCCACTGCTGCATACCAGGCGACCCCGTACCTCGGCGTCTACGGCGCCACCAAAGCCTTCAACCTGCTGATGGGTGAATCCCTCTGGAAAGAATACAGGGCAAGAGGCGTCGACTGCCTGGCGCTCTCTCCCGGATTCACAAGAACCGAATTCACTCGGGTTGCCCATATCAAGGATGCCAGCGGCTTCAGAGAGGCCACACCCGATGCCGTCGTATCGCTTGCCCTGAAGAAACTCGGCAGAAAACCCTCTGTAATCCATGGCCTTACCAATAAAATGCTCAATTTCACAGGACGATTCATTCCGCGCCGCACGGCGATCGCTGTCACCTCCGCCATGCTCAAAGGAAGAACCCTGTCATGAAATTACAGATCCTCTGCCGGGCCTGCGACGCGATCCATTCCGAGGACACCCGACTTTGGAGATGTGACTGCGGCGCGCCCCTGGATGTTGGTTTCGAGGGTACCATCGACGCCAGCAGGATCAGGATGCGGCCGCCCGGAATGTGGCGGTATCGAGAAGCGCTGCCGATCAGGGCGGATACCCACATCGTCTCTTTCAACGAAGGGTCCACACCCCTTATTCGGACACAGATCGACGGCAAACCCATTACCGTCAAACAGGAAAACCTCTTTCCAACGGGATCCTTCAAGGATCGAGGCGCCTCTCTCCTGATCAGCCGCGCTCTCGAACTGGGCATCGAGAAAGTCGTGGAGGACTCCTCGGGCAACGCCGGCGCCGCTGTGGCCGCGTATGCGGCAAAGGCGGGCATCCAATGCGAAATATACGTGCCCGAATCCACTTCTCCAGGAAAACTCGCGCAAATCCGGCTCTACGGCGCGAAACTGAACCGCGTTCCCGGCTCCAGGGCAGCCACCGCCCGCGCGGCAATGGAAGCGGCCGAACGCCACTTTTACGCAAGCCACGTCTGGAACCCGTTTTTTTTTCAGGGCACCAAAACCTACGCATTCGAAATCTGGGAACAACTCGATTTCCACGCACCCGATACCTTAATCGTTCCCACAGGGCACGGCACCCTGCTGATCGGCGCCTATCTTGGGTTCCAGGATCTGCTGAAGAACGGGCTGATCGCCAGGCTGCCCAAAATGATCGCTGTGCAGGCCGCCGCCTGCGCCCCCCTCTATCGAATGTGGCGGGATCAGCTGTCGGAGCTTCCCCCCACCTCCTGGGGCGATACCGTTGCCGAAGGAATCGCCATCGCGGAACCCACGCGTGCCTCTCAAATCCTGGACATCATTAACGAGACCGGTGGCCAGGTCATCGCCGTCACCGATGTAGAAATTGAAAAAGCCCTGCTGGATATCTGTAAACAGGGCTTATACGCCGAACCGACGTCTGCAACCGCTATAGCGGCCTTTAAAAAAATCTCCGCGCACGGAGACGAGTGCATTGTGGCACCCCTGACGGGACATGGTCTCAAGTCGACCGAGAAAATGCTGAAACTCGCATAGAAGCCGATCCCCGTCATATCGCCCGAAACGTCGTCCGCGAGCCCCGGTTCCCGGCGTTCATCGTCAACCGATTGAATCGGCTCTTGCAATGCGTCGGGGCCTGCTTACCGAACGTCTCCAAATCGATCGTAATCCAGGTAGCGACGGTTTCACCGGCACACGTGATCCGCAGGTTTCAATCCCGATTCTTCAAGCGGCTCGAATGCCCAACCAGCCGTTCTCGGCGCATACGTCCAGGGCCTGCAACCCGGCCTCTCCGAGTGCATCCAGCATCACTGCCTCTTCTCCAACCAGCATCCCCCCGAGGATCAGACTCCCCCGCGGCCCAAGCCGTGAAGCCAGCGCAGGCAGCAGTGTCACAAGCGTTCGGCTTGAGATATTCGCCACGACGACGTCGAACATGCCCGACACGTCGCTAACCGTTCCCTTGCGAAACTCCACGTTGACTGCTATTTCGTTCAATCCCCTATTCGCGCGGGCATTTTCTACGGCCAGAGCATCAGTATCGATGCCCATCACCCGACCTGCGCCCAACTTGGCCGCCGCAAGGCTCAGGATGCCGGAGCCCGTGCCGACGTCCAGCACTTCGTTACCGGATTCCAGAACGGCGTGCATCATCCGCAGGGCCAATCGGGTTGTCTCGTGGTGCCCGGTTCCAAAAGCCGTCTTCGGCTCGATAACCAGACTGACTCCTCCATCGGAGTCGGCGACCCGTTCCCAGGGTGGGCATATTGCAAGAGACGGGATCGGAAAAACGGGCTTAAACCAGGCTTTCCAGGTGGCCGACCAATCTTCCGGCGGCACCGTCGCGACGTCAACGCGCACACCCGTCAGGCCTGCAACCAGTGTATTCAGCCGATCCCTGAAGTCAGACGCCACGCTGCAACGGTCCGGGTTGTCGGGGAAGTATGCCGTCAGCCGCGTCGCCGCGTTGGCCAGGCCGTCTTCGACCTCGAGGCCGCAACTTCCCAGGTCAAACAGCAGCCCGGCGGCTGTATCCGAAGCGTTGCGCGGTAGTTTCACGCGTATATTGAACCACCCCATACAAACCTGGCATATCAGACGAAGCGATAATTACCGCTGCAATACGATTTTGCGTTGCTACAACACCTCCAAATTCAACACGTGGCGGCGTACATCGGCTGAGAAGGGCAGAACCACCACCAGTCTCCCCTCCTCAATGGTCGAATCACCGGCCTTCCGATACGGATTGTGCGGCAACACCGGCCAGACCACCTGGCTGCCAGGCGACATATGCAATCGCCAGCCTGCATGGTCTATCCATGCCTCCTCCGACCATTCCAGCCTCTCGTCAGCCAGCATGACCGACGCACCCGAGGCGAGACCAACCGGCAGATCCAGATGCGGCATCAGCGTCACATGCCCGGCCACAGGCATCCCGGAATTTGCCGTCGCCTCGTACACCAGCGTCAGTTTCGTCTCTGTCTCAACCGCAACCTCGATCCCACACGTCTCCTCGCCGTAACCCATGCTCAACCGGCCACGATCTTCTCCGGAGACGTAGGAAAGTTCGCCGGGCACGTGGATCAATCCCTCGGGCACATCGAAATCCGGATCTTCATCCCCGGGGGTGTGTGCCAAGAGGCGCTTGTCCCCTACGGTGAACGAACTCCACAACGGTTGCAGCTTTGTGTTCCCGCCGCCCACAACCAACCCCACCTTATCGTGAAACACGCTTACGAAATTCTGTCGATCCTGACCCCACCGATTCTGAGGAAAATCCACCACGAAAGCCGACAGACAGAAGAACCATGGGCTGTGTCTCACTGCGGTCGCTTCATTCCCCATCCGATAGACGTGCCGCTCCTGCCCGGCGGTGGTCTCCTTAGCCTCACCCCGGCCGCCGTGAAGCAGTAGACTTGCAGCATAATCCGGGTCAAACCGGTTGCCCTCTTCCAGAAACAGCTCGTGTTGCCGCGCCAGGTACCCTCTTCCCGACGCCGTATGGCTGAACCCCGGATTGCCAAGATGGATGCCGCGGTGGTACGGGTTGCGCCCGTCCACAGTCTCCACGGGACTCCCGTCCGGATAGGTCAGACTCGCGTGGTATCGCGCCGCCCGTTCAAGCGCGGGCAACACCTCCCCGTCGCCCGACATCCCGTAATAGATCCCCAATGCATCCGAATATACGAAGTTGTACGCCACGACGGGCCCATTGTGCTCGGCCCACCAACCCTGCGGCGACTGCCGGCCCGCCACCCTTGCCATAAACGCTCGCGACTGCGCACTCCAGTCTTCCCGCCCGAATACCGTGCCAGCGCAAAACAGGCCCATTGAATGATAGGCCGGTATATTGTGAACGTGATGCAGACACGTCCGGGAAATCCCGTCGTACCCCTTCAGAAGCGCCTCCTCCCACCGGACAAGAGCATCGCGTTCCATTGCTTCTTGCACGATCTGATACGCACGGATCCATCGGCTGTACGTCCACGGCATGAAGATCTGGCCCCACTCCGAATAGTCCTTCTTCAAGAACGTCCACTTCCCTTGTTCATCCTGTGCATCAATCAGAGCGTCCCCGCCACGGACGATTGCCGCCAGCACGTCGTTGTTCCGGTGATATCGACTTTCTTCAAGATGCCACGCCGCAGCCAGAGGAAAAATAATATTCTGATCCCCACAGACCCACGGCTCTGTGCCAAACTCCCCGTTCTCCTTCTGAGACGCCAGAATCCCAGGTACAGCCGCATCCAGAGACGCCAGCAACTCGGGTTCCGGATTCCATATCTCGGCCATTGCATGCCTCCCTTACCTTAAGGCATCGCGCGGTGTGACAACACCGCGCAATACCGCCTCTACTTGATGCTCGCCGCCGGTGCCCGCCAGTATCTCAGCCAGTCAACCGGCGCATAATCGTCCGTCAGCACCGGACTGCCTCGAACCACCGGCTTATGGTCTCCGTACGGAGTTGTCACGTTCAGCAATTCCAGCGCGTCACCCATTTCCGACTTCAACACGCCTATAGCCTGTGCGATATCGCGTCCAGAACGCCGCTCGTCGTCCAGTGTGGCCACCGCCACGACATTGCTTCGCTCAGGAACCTGAAACAGGTACACCTGCGGAAACGCCTCCGCCAGGGTTCGAATGATTGACAGATACAACACACCCGGACCCAGAGGCGCCACGTTCACTGTCACGACGCCACCCGGATTCAGGATTTTCCTGACCTCCTTGAAAAACTCCACCGTTGCGAGATGGTACGGCATCGAATCTGCGTGAAACGCGTCGAGGATGACCCAGTCGTACCGGCCCGCCGTCCGCTTCACAAACATCCGCCCGTCGTCCACGTGAATCTTGTGACCGGCGCCTTCCTCGACACCGAAATACCGCTTGGCCACGCGAACCACGTCCGCGTCCAGTTCGACCACATCCATGGTTACTGCCGGACGGTAGGACCGGACAAATCGGACCACCGAACCCCCCGCCAGCCCGATCATCAGCATCGATTCCGGATTCGTAAATGCCATTCCAACCGCCAGGTACGCGGTGTACGGTACGCGCAACGCCGTTGGATCTGATAGCGTCATCGCGCTCTGTTTCTGGCGATAACCGAACCTCAGATACCGGGCTTCACTGTCTTCCGAAATCACGATATGATTATACAACGAATCATGGACGTAGACCAGCCGTTCTCGCTCGGGTATCTCCGGCCGGACGTCGCATGCTGTAATAAGAAAAATAAGGACATTGAGAAAGGATATTTTGAATGGGAGCAGATTGAGTTTGAGACGGTTCAAGGTCGGTCCGGATGCGGTCTTCGTATCTACGTATCCTTGCCTCGCTCCAACCGCCCCACGGTTCCACGTCGCGTATACGTCTGTCATCCTGTTCTTCGCCTCGTGGGTTCTTGCCGCGGGCTCTCGTTTTCTCCGGCACGCTTATCCGTTCCCCACAGAGCCATCGCCGCCAACACCAGAAGCACCACTCCGATCAGGTGCAGTATAAGCCGCACCCCCATTGTGGGTATCAGATAAAACGCAGTGCCCAGCGTCCCCGCAATACTACCCGCTGTTGACAATGCGGACACCGTCCCCGCAACACCTCCAACCCTGTCCACGCGGTCCGCCAGCATCCGGACGATAAACGGCGTGATCGCTCCCAAAGCCGCTCCCGGTATCGCAAAGAGCACGACCGAGGCCAGCAACGGACCGCCGCGTGGACCCAGTTCCATAACAAAAACGGCCCGGTTGACCGTCGCCGCCACCCAGGGCAGAACCAGCGCCATCAGTCCTGACAGGCTCAACATCCCCGCCAGCGGCCGTCCCGATGGCATCCGGTCCGCCAGCCTCCCTCCGGTATACGCTCCCAGACTCAACGCGGCCAGCACGACTGCGATCAGACTGCCCCAGACGAAAACCGAACTGCCGAAATACGGCGCCAGCACCCGGCTACCCACAATTTCCAACCCCATGAGCGCCGCACCCGAAAAAAACGCAATTAATCTCAACATACCCGTACCAAATGAAATTCCACACCGGACCACCGGATGTCCGGCCGACCGGCGGATGCGAAACTCGTCCCGGCCATACAAGTGCCCTCAATTTACGTACAGAACATGGGGCTGCAACAAGATTTCGCAGCCCTCGGATCTGGGGATATCCTGGAGTCCTGCCCCGGAAATATGTCGCCATTCTTCCCTGTCTGCGTGCGTGAGGCAGCACGCACAGGCAGGCGCCGGTTCATCCCGACACGCTGCGTTGCGTGCGTTGAGCTCGTCGAAACGGGCTTGTCGGGACGCGCTCGGCGGCCGAACTTCGGCAATTATTCCCGGGACAGAACTCAAGACGATTTCGCGATGCCGGCGCCCTCCGTTCAGAACGGAAGGTCGTCGTCCGCGCCAATGGTCGGCGGGCCCGACTCGCCTGACCCCGTATCGGGGCCGCCCCCGGTGTCGACGGAGCCCTGTCGATTGTCCGGTGTTCCGTCCGCGGGCGCGCGCTGCCCCTGAGAATAACCGCTACCGGTATCGGTATCGGGGTCGTCGCGAGAACTCAGCATTTGCATGTCTCTGGCTACCACCTCGGTGGTGTATCGCTTCTGACCATCCTGCCCTTCCCAGCTACTGGTCTGCAGACGCCCCTCAATATAGACCTTGCTGCCTTTCCGCAGATATTGATTGCAGATCTCGGCCAGCCGGCCCCATACCACAATCCGGTGCCACTCGGTTCGTTCCTGGCGTTCTCCCGATTTATCCGTCCAATTTTCGTTGGTCGCCACATTGAAGTTTGAAACGGCAGTCCCGTTGGGTGTGTATCTCAACTCAGGATCCGCCCCGATATTGCCAATCAGAATCACCTTGTTTACGCCTCCACGTGCCACAATAGGCCTCCTTTAAATAAAATAAAAACAACCTGATAGAAATGATGGCACCATCCCTTCCGCAAGAGCGATCAAACGAATATACTCTTGATTTCAAGGCTTGTCAATAGGTCAAAAAACCAGCCGGGCCCGGCCGCCGCCGAAGTGCCGAACGAAGCACGCGTCTCGATGCGAACTGAATGAAACACACCCAAATTCCTCGCCTGGAAAGCGTCACATCAAGACTGCAGGTTCGTGTCCATGGTCGGATTGATGATTCCCATGCGTGTTTTAATACAGGGATCTGAAGAAATCTCGAAACCTCACCGTCTCGGATACGTTGTCGCATTCGTTGCAATGCTCCCAGTCGATCCATATGTACTCGACGCCAAGCCATCCCGCATATCCCGTCGCCTTCATCACTTCAACAACCCGTCTGTAGTCAATTGCATTTTTATCGAACGACGTCTGCAACCGACCCCGCCGCGCGCCGCGCGCATGGAAGTGGCTGGCATATTTCATGAGCGGCTCGACATCCGAATCCGGCAGCCCGATCCGCGTGAAGTGTGTGTAATCCAGCGTCAACGTCAGACCGGGAACGGCCTCCACCAGTCTTTCCGCCGATTTCGGCCGGGGAACCAGAGAACCGACGTGCGGTTCCACACCAAAAACAATATCGTGCGCACCGGCCCGCGCCACACGCCAGTTCAATTCCTCTACTGATCGGGCAAAGGAATCGGCGCGCGATTCACCAGGATTGCGCACACCCGGTAATGTCGTTACGTGCCGACACCCGCACTCAGCGGCGTATTCCACCGCTTTCAGAAACCAGTCTCGCGCTTTTTGCCGACGTGTACGCTGTGGATGATTGATCGCATACGGCGCGAAATCCATCGACATCTGCAAAAAAATATCCGCGGGCTCCAGGTCCAGGTCATCCAGTTTCCTTCTCAGCGAGCGCGCCGACCGCGCCGCATTCCGAAACTCGTTGGATGGCCATAGATGAGAACGCTCCTCGAAGAGGCCTATGTCCACACCCGCAAATCCCAGCATGGAGACCAGTTGAAGCGCCCCATTGTGCGTAAGCAGGGGAAAAGTAAAATCAGAGCATGCCAGTCTCGTGGTCACGGCTCCTCCGTAAAACGTGTCGGACCCGGCGTGTCCCACTCCGCGGCGGCGATATACCCGCCATCGATCACCAGGGACGTGCCGGTAATTCCTTCGGACGCCGCGGAACAGAAGTAAAGCGCTGCCCGTGCCACGTCCGACGGTCTGATGACGGCTCCTGTCGGAACGCGTTTCAGGCGTTGTGCCAGCGTACCTTCCGGATCCGGTGTCGTATTCAGATGGTACCGCAGCATGGGTGTATCCGTAATGCCGGGACAGATACAGTTACAGCGCAGCCCGTCCACGGCATAATCCAGAGCGATCGACCGGCTCAATCCCAGCACCGCGTGCTTGGATGCGGTATAGGCGGGTGTGGCCGCCTGACCGATAAAACTGCCTACCGATCCGATATTCACCATATAACTGCGCGTGTGTCGCCTGAAATAGGCAATACCGTACTTGAGCGAGAAGAAGATTGACTTGAGATTGACCCCCATCAACCGATCCCAATCCTCTTCGGAATACTCATGCAGACAGGCGACATGCACAATTCCGGCACAATTCACAACCGTCTGCAACTCACCGAAACGCGCCACGGTTGCTTCGATTGAATCCCGCACATGCTCTCCCATCGCCACATCGCACGACAGAAAAATCGCCTCTCCACCCTGTTCGGCAATGCGTTCCACCACCTGGCGGCCACGTTCCACCTGTACGTCCACAACGGCAACCCGGGCGCCTTCGGCAGCAAACAACTCGGCCGTGGCTTCTCCCATGCCGGATGCGCCGCCGCTCACCCATGCAGCTTGCCCCTGGAGCCGTCCCATCGCTTACTCCGATTTCCTGATACGTACCACGATATCGTGCTGAAACGCGGGTAAAACCACGCGTTTCATTTCGCCGCCGCAGAGCGGGAGCCAGGGAGAATAGACACCGTCTACGGGCGAAAAACAGGCCGCGTCAAATGCACCATGGGGCAGATCAAAACAGAGCCTTCCTGCGATCGGCTCACCGCATCCACCCTCGTCCCGCTCGCGTCCGTCTGCCAGATAGACGCAATAGTCCTCGCCCGAAACGGCGAACACCGATTCGATCGTATGTTCCGGTTGTTCGTGCAACCAGCCCCTTATCGGCCGCGCCCTTTCGAGATCCATTGAATGGATAAAGCCGGACAAATGACCCATCCACCTCCGAATCCCGTCCCGCGAGTCGGGTGTTCCCGCCTCGAGGTACGGCAAGATCGAAAAATCGATCATATCATAGTGAGCGCCGGAAAACAGCGCCGTCCAGGCCCGCTTGCGGTGCACCGTCCATCCCTCGACTTCCTTATACTGGGTGGCGATGTTGTCTTCATCGTGGTTGAGAGGCTTGGACCGATCGTAGGTTGCAAGCGTAAACTCCCGAAACGCCAGTAACTTGAGCTGCTTGGACATGAAGTCACCAAGATCATAGCTGCGGCCCTTGCAGAGGGTATTGGGCAGCGGGTGGATATTCACAACGTCGAAATCCATCGACTCGAATGAACCGTCGCTGGGCTGGTCGAATGGCCGGATCGTCATCGCCTCCTGTCCGGCGATCAGATGCCGATTCGGCATCGCTTTTTCAAGGTCGCGAATCTGCGCGATGAATTGAGCCTGCCAGCCGTTCACCTCCTCCGCATCGGGCAGATCGTCGGGCCCTGGAAAGTGACAGGGTTCGTTGCAGATCTCATAGATCACATTTCCGTACCGGTTGGTCTCCTCTATAATACGCCGAACATGCGCGCGCTGCCAGTCCAGCAGATCCTTCCGCCGACACGTCATGTACTCCTGCCAGGGGACTGGCGTATCCGGCGGATCCATTGTAATATTGTTGGCGGGATTCAGCGGGTTGAGCGCCCAGACCTCGTCCTTGTAGGTGTTGCTGAAGAGTACCACTTCGACAATAATCCCATACCCCTCCGCAAGAGACAGAAATGCGTGCAAGCGCTCGAAAAACTCGGGATTCCACCGCGTCAGATCGTACCGCGGTTGTCCGTCCAGTGCATTTCCTGGCCCGGTCCGCTCGAACGGCGCGATATAATCCGGCGATTCGGGCTTGCAGGTTGAATATGGATTCACGGGCGTCTGCAACTCTCTGAACAGCGTAAACAGCCGTGTGAGCGTCTGCCCCCGTTCGGCCGCGTCCGCCAGGTATCTCTCAAACCGAAACGGTCTGTTCACAACCGCGCCGTAGTGTTCGGTCGCACAAAGCAGTACCATCGGGCGCCCGTGATAATCGAAAACCTTCGCATTTTCCGAATGAATCCTGATGACCTCAGACACGCCGCTTCCCCTATCTGTAAAATGTCCGCCAGGCTTCGATGGACCGTTTTCGTGCTGTTGTCAGGCTTTAACGCGCTGATCTTTCAGCTTCTTCGCAGCCGTGCCCATTTTTCCTGAAAGCCGCTGCGGTCGAATACAACTGGATCCACCACACCCCGGGGGCGAATCCCCAGTGACAGGTCCACCATACCCTTGCAGACCGCCCTTCCGATATCACGGAATAACTCATCCGTCCAGGCCACCGAATGCGGTGCGAGCAGGACGTTGTCGAATCTTGCAAAACGGTGCGGTTCCACAACCGGTTCCACCGCAAAGCAGTCCAGCGCCGCACCGGCAATCTCGCCGGCTTCCAGGGCCACGTACAATGCATCCTCATCCACGATCCCGCCCCGCGACGTATTGATCAGATAGGCGTCGCGCTTCATCGCCGACAGTTCCCGCGGGCCGATCAGTCCCTTCGTCTCGTCTGTCAACGGGCAGTGAATGGATACAAAATCGGAAACCGCCAACAACTCGTCTAGCGATACAAGGGACACCCCCAGGTTTCGAGCCTCGCGCAGGTCGATGTATGGGTCGAATGCCATGGGTGAATTCATCCGGAACGTACCGAGCAACCGTACTGTCTCCCTCGCGATTCCACCGAGCCCCACAGCTCCAAACGTACGGTCTCTCAACTCACGTCCCATATATCGGGTTCTTTCATCCCACCGGCCCGCACGCACCAGGCGATCCTTGACCCGCGTGTGATGGGTCAGGGCAATCATCCAACCCACGGTTGCCTCTGCCACCGACCGGTCTACCGCACCTGCCGTGATGAGCACGACCACATCCGCTTCCGTACAGGCGCCCACATCGACCGAGTCGTACCCCACACCGAACCGGCCGATGGCCAGCAGATTTTCCGATGCCGCCACAGTCTCCGCGGTCACGGCCGGCGTGAGTACAACCACACCCTGCACGTCCTTTACCTGGTCAGCACCGATCTCCGGACGATGTACATCGAATATCGACGCTCGAATATGGGTTTGGTCGTCAAATACCGACAGGCCCATATCCTTGAATTTGCACGACCCGTCGGATTCGAAAAAATCGGCGGTCAGCGCCACGCGGAAAATCGCACCGTCCAGGGACATACTCGAGGCATCCTCCTCGGATCTCATCTATACCCGCCTGAACTCCCAAATCAGACACGCCACGGCAAATACGATATATACGAGCGATGCAATCCCCATCATCACGGTACACACCCGCCCGGGCCGGGCAGCCCTGGGCAGATGACGATGGTTGATGTAGAGCGTTAGCGGCGTATAAAGCGCCATTGCAAATCCGCCGATATAGGCAGCGTTGAACAAAAATCCCAATTCACTCACCCCGCGGGCTTCCATCACGTACGTAATCACGCAACCGGCAACAATCCAGGTTGCGGCCACCACCAGGTACCACCAGCTTAAATCCCGCTTCCGCGCCCCTCTGAAATTGGTGTACACCATGTCCGCGATCGATCGTGACACCCCATCGACCAGAGCAAGCTGAGTGCTGAACAGGGTGGCCAGCCCCACAATCAGAAACACGTACCTCCCCGGCTCTCCCCAAACCGTCGCCAGGACCTCGGCTTCGTCCCAGATCAGCGTACCACTGGCCGGTACGATTCCATTCGGATGCAACACCGCAAGCGCACCAAAAATAAAGAGCAAAATGGTTACGGAATTAAGGGCCCAGAAAAACAGCATCTGATCTTTCTTCACGTAGTCCAACCAGCGTCTGAAATGACCGATATTCTCTTCCGTCTCCTCGAACTGAAATCCGGTGGAGGGCATCGCCTCGGTCCGCCCTCGAAGAGGGTTCCGCATTTTGGGAAAATGTGCTCCCATCCCAATATGCTTATCGCGCAAGTAGAACGTATAGAAGAGATTGGCGGTACCTCCGGCCCCCGCAAAGACGAGGGCGATGAACATAGCCTTCACGCTCATCCCCGGATCGATGTAGCCAACATTGACGACGCCTCTCCCGAGCGATGCCCAGGTCTCCGCAGATCCAACCGCGTACGCGACCACAATCAGGCCAATCGTAACCACCACCACGAGGAACTCAATGCTCCGCTCGACGGATTGGTAGATCAGCTTTGGTCCGAACAGAATCAATGCCACGCCAGCAAAGGTGATTACCGTCCAGAACGTGTCCGAACCCCCTCCATGTGGCCCCACCAGTAGCGCCTTCAAGGCCAACCCCGAAGCGCGGCCCCACCCCGGTGCGATCCAGCTGAATACCGTCAGCAGAATAAATACAGGAGCAAATCCGCGCCACACGCGGCTGTATCCCGTATACACCGTTTCACCCGTGGCAACTGTCCAACGACCCACTTCAAAGTTGATCCAGAGTTGGAGAAAAATGCCGAGACAGGCCGCCCACACCATGCTCGATCCGTATTCCGCCACGATACGCGGCCAGATAACGATCTCACCCGCGCCGATGGAAAGCCCCACCAGAATAGCGCCCGGTCCGGCCAGTTTCCAGAAAGACCGTTTCAGCTCCGGCATTTTTCTGACTTCGAAATCCTTCAATGGCTCAAAAAGACGCGCCATTTAAACTCTCCTTACGGCTTCGGCAAAGCCGGCTGTACCAGTTGTCCGGTCGGAGACGGCGAGTGTCCCTCATGCGGCGTGAACACGACAGATTCCGTTGTCTTTTCGACCGGATCCTCAAGGCGTGACAGCCCGGTGTACGTGGTTCAGCCAGGTTCCACATTCCCTGGATGCACCTAAAATACCTGCTGCAAGCGCAAAACACAAACGTTGGACCCAGCGTCCTCGATTGAACGCCACGTGCGGATTTGGCAACGACCCGACAACCGCGAGAAGCCGGTCTTCCACCATCGATTCCAGTCGACCAGGTCCGGAAGGGGTCGAAGTGGAATGAGAGCGTCGACCGGACGACCCGCCGTGTCGCCGGCGGCAGCGACGCCGGTCTCACGTTCCGTGAGATTGCGCAAAAGAGAAAGAGGCTCGGGGAAATACCCGGCCTCTCCTTTGTCCGGTTCGGCTACGATGCGGATGTCGTTCATTCATCAGGGGTCCAATATCCCTTGTAGGAATTCATAATATCCCGTGTTTGACCGGCGACAAGATCCCGCCGCGCCGGGTTCGGAAACCGTACAACGGTTTTTTTTTGAACACTTCGAAGGCGCGAAACACCGCCGCCGGGCGTTGTCGATCCTGAATACGGGCACGCTACCGTACCCGCTTCCAGGTATCCACAAACACATCGGGAAACGCCCCGACCATCTGATCGCCCCGGAATTCCTCACTATAACCACGCTCGTGCGTGATGCGAATCAGACCTTCTTCCAGCGTGATCTTACCCTTTTCGACCTTGGCTTTATGATATATCGTGATAGGCGAGTCGGACGAGGAACGATAACCCTGTCGGATCAGCAGATATCGGGAACGCGTAATCGCGGAGGTCGAGATCTCGTACTTGCTTGCGGCAAATTCAAATGTCCTGGGTTTTTCGCCACCCGCCTCGACCCGCATGTTCAGTGTGACGTGGGCTTTCCGCGAATCGATGGGCTGCCAGGAGAATACGCCCGATACCTCGGGTTTTCGAAGCACCGTTCCATCGGGCAGCAGTCGGGACTCCAGTTCCCACGTGCCCGCAAGTTGCTGCTGCATCTGTGCCAGACGGTCGCTACAGCCCAGCGCAAACCATGCGCTCACCATCATAAGAACGATCATCAGTCGGCGAATCATCCCTATCTCCAAAAACACCATCGAGGCGCACGGTCTGATGTCATTGAACGCCTCACCCTGTTGCACGCGGAACAGTATATTCCCAGAAACCCGCCCTGTCAAGAAAAAAAGCCTCGATCGTGGGGTGCTCTCGAGGCTCCATGGGCAGAATTGACTCTATTTGTTAATTGACAGCGTCTTTAAGCGCCTTTCCGGCTCTGAATCGTACGGTCTTACCCGCGGAAATCTGAATAGTCTCACCCGTCTGAGGATTTCGACCGGTCCGTGCGGCTCTGGTTCCAACTGAAAACGTCCCGAAACCGGAAATGGCGACACGCTCACCGTTTTTGAGCGAATCCTCGATTTCGTTCAGAACGACACGCAGCGCATTTTCCGCGTTCTTTTTAGACAGACCGGCCTGATTCGCAATCGCATCGACTAAATCGGTCCTGTTCGACATGGCAATTCACCCCCTTTCTGGAATATGCCCAGAATATAGGGCCGATTGTGGGAACTTGTCAAGTGCGGCGTTGCCATGCGACACAAAAAGACCACTCTCTTTTCAACGATAATCGAACAATTTTCACATCAAAGGAGATTGCAACTCGCATTTTGCCGGGATTTCCGACGTCGTTTCCGGAATCGGCCGGCGGGCTGGACACCAGGCGCGGCAAAGAGACGGCGGAAACCAGTTACCCGTCCCGCCCCGCGAGAACCAGCGCCCGGGTCGTCGTGGGCCTGCGGCCGGGATCGGGCACCGGTGTGCTCGGCAACGGGGCGGTGCGGCCTTATGCCGACTCCATAAGCGGCTCTAGCTGCAGCCGTCGGCGCGGATGGCGAAGTCTTCGGAGGGCCTTCTCCTTAATCTGCCGCACCCGTTCCCGAGTGAGGCTGAATCGGGTGCCGATTTCCTCCAAGGTCATCGCTTCCTCGTCGCCTAACCCGAAATAAAGCCGTAACACTTCCGCTTCGCGCGCGTCGAGCGAATCCAGAACCATCTTGACCTGATCCTTCACCGACTCGTCGACCACTTCCAGGTCCGGCGCCTTTTGGGAGCTATCCGGCAGGATATGCAGCAGGCTGTGGTCGTCGTCGTCCTTGAACGATGCATCGAGAGACCATACGTCGCGCGCCCGGAGGAGGGTATCCTGCACCATCTCAACCGAAACACCGAGCTTATCTGCAATCGTCTCAGGATCGGGATCGGCCTCCGCCGATTGTCGAAGTTCCCGCGACACCTTTGCGATATTGTGCAACAGATCGATCCGGTTGATGGGCAACCGCACCACACGCGAATCCTGCGCGAGGCTTTGATGGATGGCCTGGCGGATCCACCAGACCGCGTAGGAAATGAACTTGAATCCCCGCGTCCCGTCAAATCGTTCGGCGGCCGTCATCAGACCCATGTTCCCCGCACTGATAAGATCGGCCAACGGCACGCCATGATTCTGGTATTCCCTGGCGACGCTGACGACAAAACGGAGATTCGACCCGACCAGCCTGTCCCTGGCCCGCTGATCTCCCTTCCGGATCCGGTCCGCCAGTTCTATCTCGGTCTTCGCCGTAAGGGGCTCTGAAGAAGCGATATCCCTCAGATAGAGATCCAGAGACTCGCTATCTTGAATCAGTATTCCAGCCACGTGTACAACCTCCCGGAAATGTAGGTGTCGTCCACACCTCTACGGTGCGGAGACGTACGCTCTGCACGCCTCCCGCAGAGCCCCGTGCGAGCTCATCTGACGCAACAGCAGGCGATTCATCTCCGCTGGCGTTCGGGACTTGAGAAAAGTTGCCGTAAAATCTTCATGGAACAGCCTGCACAAATAGCCGAGAAGGGGCAGATATCGGATATCCCCCTCCCCCGGTACCGCCACCAGGCAAATCAGGCGAACCGGTTCCGGATGGAGTTCGGAGTGAAAATCCACCCCACGCGGTGATATGCCCAGCGCCATACCCAGGTGGGCGGCAGACCGACAGCGGGCATGCGGAAACGCGATCCCGTTTCCAACAACGGTACTTTCCAGGTCTTCCCGGTCCAGGACCGATTGCAAAAAGCGCAAACTGTCGGTCACATAACCCGCGCCGTGTAACCGGTTCACAAGCGCCTTGATTGCGCCCATCCGATCCCGCGGTTGCAGGCATTCGACCATCGTCGCCGGGTGGAAACCAACCACACCGCTCAAGTCCACTTCCCGTTCACTGCCGTTGTAATACTCTGAGATCGCCATGGCTATAGCGCCGATATTTTGGACATCAGTCCGATCCGGGCCTACGATTTATGTCTCACGCCGGAAAATGCGTGTTGAATCGGGATTCGGTACTTTTGGAAATGCAAATTTTGCAGAACCGTCGTATTCACTCCGATTGCCAACTCGGTAACGAGCAATTGAAACTCGCTGTAGAACAACTGTTTTTAACCAATTTCAGCGATTTTAGCGAGTCTCGTGGTATTGTCACTCTAAATATTAGCAACTTTAATGCCAACTTTCTCGGATTATCACATAAGTATTTGTTATAAATGAACATGTGCCCGAAAACTCCAATGCCCGGGCGCATGTTCTGTCCTAAACTATTCCCGATGGCGCAAAATTTGCACCTGAAAATTCCGCCCGGCGCGCAAAAATTGCAGCGTGGTCGCGATGGCGCGACTTCATGCGCCCCTGACACCGTCTACCTGTACTCAGGGGCCCAGGCTGTATTTCTTGATCTTGTAATGCAGCGCTCGCACGCTGATACCCAGCAGACGGGCGGCTGCCTTCCGGTTGGACGTTACGTGTGCGAGCGTTTTCTCGATCAAAAGGCGTTCCATTTCCTCTATGGAGGAATTCAGTGGAACCACAAGTTCCTGGGGAACCGGGACGGATGCACGGACGCCGGAAGGGAGGCGTTCCGGGCGGATCTCGGTCTCCGGACACGTCACCACGATTCGTTCCACGGTGTTTTTCAGCTCTCGAACGTTACCCGGCCACGCATGATCCAGAATCAACCGCATCGCATCGGGGGAAAGCTGCTTCCTGGACTTGTGATGCAGCGTGCAGAGCTCGTCCAGAAAGGTCTCCACCAGCAGGGGAATATCCTCCTTCCGATCCTTCAATAAGGGAAGCCGAATCGGTACGACATTGATCCGATAATACAGATCTTGCCGGAATCGACCCTCTCTGACCTCTAACTCCAGGTTTCTATTGGTGGCAAAAATGATGCGTACATCGGCTCTTCTCGGCAAGGTGCTGCCAACAGGCGTGTACACCTTCTCCTCGAGAACGCGCAGGAGGTCCACCTGGTTGAGCAACGGAATCTCGCCCACTTCATCCAGAAACAAAGTACCGGCCTCCGCTGCGGCGAACCGGCCCGGTTTGTCGGCGTGGGCGCCGGTAAACGCACCCTTGATGTGGCCGAACCACTCGCGTTCGAACAACGTTTCCGGGATGGCTCCGCAATTCACCGCCACCAGGGGACCGTCGCGCCGGTTACTTCGCTGGTGGATTGCCCGGGCGACAAGCTCCTTACCGGTGCCGGTATCGCCCATGACCAGAACCGGCACATCGGTCATTGCGGCATGCGCCAGCGTGTCGCAGACCTGCCGCATGGCGGGGCTCCGGTGAATGATCTGACCAAACGCCTCCGTCGAACTCAGCCAGGCCCTGAGTTCCTTGTTCTCCGCAACCAGAGCCTGATGCTCCAGGAGGTGTTGCAAGGACAGATGCAACCGTTTCAGATCCACGGGTTTCGCCAGATAATCATACGCGCCCATGCGCATGGTATCAACCGCGGTCGAGATGTCACCAAAGGCTGTAATGATGATGACGCCCGTATCCGGGCTGGTTTTCTTTAACTGCTTCAACAGGGCAATTCCATCGATTCCCGGCATCTTTAAATCCAGAATGGCCGCGTGATAGACCCTTGCGTCCAGATTTTCAGCCGCCTCGACGCCGTCATAGGCGACATCAACCGAGTATCCTGCCTTCTTCAGCGACTCTTTGAGTCCTTCACATATATGGTACTCGTCGTCGGCCACAAAAATCCGTATCTCTCTTGTTTTCATTGTCACTCCGTCCACGCACGCGTCATTATACGTTCGCAAGCGCCGGAACAATCCTGGTCCCGATGCCGGATCGCCTCGCGTGCATTGAATCGATTCGCACGCGTTCACGATGACGAAGTCCGGGCATTTCAGCGAAAACGGGACCGGTTCAAGGGGACCGGGGCGCTAATCGGAAGGCTCGGTAACCGGCATATGAATCCTGAACACGGTACCCTTACCCGTTTTGCTCTCCACCTCGATGTGGCCCCGGTGCTGATAGATGATCTGCTGTGCGATGGAAAGTCCGAGACCGGTTCCGTCATCACGGGTTGTATAATAGAACTCGAATATTCGATCGATTTCCTCGTCTGGGATCCCAGAGCCGGTATCCGAAATCGCCAGGCAAACCTGGCGTCCGTCGGAATCCGACCGTGTCTGTGCAGACAGTTCTCCGCCGGATTCCATGGCCTGGAACGCGTTAACCGTCATATTCAAGACGGCCTGGCCCAATTGGCTTTCATCTCCATCCACTGCAGGAAGACCATCAGAGAGATCCAGCATCAGGCGAATGCTCCGATCCCGGGCTTCCGGGGAGACCAGGTCAAAGACATGTTGAACGACGTCGTTCAGGCTTATTCTTTGCAGGTCCAGCCTAGGTGTCCTGGAGAACCTTAAAAAATTGTGCACAATCCCGTCAAGCCGCTTCATTTCCATATGCGCGATATTAAGCCTGCGATAAACCCGGCCACGCAATCCCGCTTCGACGTCCGTCAGGTCGTCTTCCAGAAGTTGCAACTGGATATCCACCGCACCCAGAGGGTTCCGGACCTCGTGCGCAACCGACGCGGCCAGACGCCCCAGTGCGCTCATTTTGGCCACCTGGTACATCTCCCATTCCATACGCTTCAGAGCCGAAACGTCCTGTACCAAAAGAACCACGCCCTGTCTTGATTCCGCTCTCAGATACGACGTGGTGGCCCCCAATCGACGCATCCCTCCCTCTTCTTCCTGCAACATCAGATCGGTTGGTTCCAAATACAGCTTCCCTACAAACCCCGCCTCCAGGATTTTCAGCAGTTCCGGGAGTCCGGCAAACAGATCGTCGGCCGTACGTCCGATCACCTTGCGCCCCGCCAGTCCCAGGAGGCGAATCGATGCCCCGTTTGCCAACACGGCAAACCGATGGTGATCGAACGCGATTACGCCTTCGTTCAAACTCTGCACCAACGCGGCGCTGTATTCCGCCGAAGATTTCGGCATGATGGCTCTCCTGGTCACCTGCTGTCCCATCCAACCTATGCAACCCATCCTCAAAAGGCAAGCCCGATTAACCGCCCGAAATCCACGACGGACCTTGTTCTCATCAGGGCACTGCCCAAAGGACACCCTCATCCCCGATCCCACAACTTCAACGTACAACTTACTCTACAAGAACCTCTTGAGACTCCGATCGGATCACATGAGACAAGCGAATCGTCGATAGGGCGTCTGAACCTCATCCGGAACCTGACCGTAGTTTATCTCCGGAAAACCCACCCGCGGTACGGCACGGACAACAGGGCAGTTCATATGTCCACGAGTGCACGTCCATGCGTGGCACCGGGGCGACCTGCTATTTCAGATTCTTCCAAAGTGCTTGAAATCGGGATCGATCCCATGTTACAATCGGGTAACAATTTCTCTATCTTCCGAAAAAATAAAGAAAAAACTTGACAACACACACGTCTTGGATTATTTTTTTCGTGTAATTTTCCTGCTTCCTTCCCACTATTGCACCGCACACATGCAGACGGTCCCTCGCTTTAGGCATCCTACAGATACACAAACTTCCTCGGTTCGCCTCCTTTTGTCAAACATTTGGCAATCCATCAGTTTCCTATTCCGCCGTACCCTCCGGCTCCCTAAGTTTCGACCGGAATACCCGAGAGATTAGCCACGCATATCAAACATTCCACAACTCCAACAAATTGGATCCACCAATGGCAACCGAAACGACCAGAGAAATTCCCAGGACGCCTGTACGGGCAAGTAATGTGGATATTCTGGAACTCCAGAACATGACCATTTCGGAACTCGCAAGGTTAGCCCAGGGCCTTGAGATCCAGGGTTTTGGTAGCCTCAGAAAACAGGAGTTGATTTTCTCCATCATTCAGGCACAGACCGCGAAGAACGGGCTGATTCTTGCGAAAGGCGTTCTGGAAATTCTGGAAGACGGCTTTGGCTTCCTTCGGTCACCGAATTACAATTATCTCCCTGGCCCCGACGATATCTACGTCTCGCATTCGCAGATCAAACGGTTCAATCTTCGCAAGGGTGATACCATTTCCGGACAGATTCGCCCGCCCAAGAACGACGAGAAATATTTCGCGCTCATTCGGGTTGAAGCGGTGAACTTCGAAGATCCGGAACAGGCCAAACAGAAAACCCTTTTCGACAACCTCACTCCGCTGCATCCCCGGCAACGCATGAAACTGGAATACGATGCGAACGACTTCTCGACGCGAATCATGAACCTGCTCACCCCTATCGGCATGGGTCAGCGCGGCATGATTGTAGCCCCTCCCTTTACCGGCAAGACCATGTTGCTACAGAAAATAGCCAACGCAATCACCGAGAACCACCCCGAAGTCAATCTCATCGTACTCCTGATAGATGAACGTCCCGAGGAAGTCACCGAAATGCAGAGGTCCGTCAATGGCGAAGTCATCAGTTCAACATTCGACGAACCTCCGACGCGGCATGTACAGGTGGCGGATATGGTCATTGAGAAAGCCAAGCGCCTGGTGGAACACCAACAGGATGTCGTCATCCTGCTTGACAGCATTACGCGGCTTGCGCGGGCATATAACAACGTGATTCCCCACAGCGGCCGCATCCTCACCGGCGGTCTGGATTCCAGCGCCATCCAATGGCCCAAACGATTTTTCGGCGCCGCGCGGAATATTGAAGAGGGCGGCAGTCTGACCATCCTGTCCACGGCCCTTGTCGAAACCGGAAGCCGGATGGACGAGGTCATTTTCGAAGAATTCAAGGGTACCGGCAACATGGAACTTAAACTGGATCGGCGGTTGAGCAACCGGCGTATCTATCCCGCGATCGACGTGACCCTGTCCGGAACTCGAAAAGAGGAACTGCTGCTCGATGAAAAGGAGCTCAACCGGGTATGGATCCTGCGGCGGTTGCTCAACCAGATGCCGGCTCTGGATGCCATGGAGTTCCTCAAAGAGAAGATGGCGGGCACCAGAAACAACGAGGCCTTCCTCGATTCGATGAATAGGCAGTTGTAAGGAGGGCGGGGCAGGACACTCAGGATCCGCCAAAACGAAAGTACGGACGGTGGCGGTTTCAGATACTCTTTCCGGAGACTGGCCTTTATGTCCTTGCATCAGAATTCTGTATTGTATATATTCCATTACCGTTTGCAAGAACGTAATCGTCGATGCTTCCGGATTTGAGGACCCATACCAGGTGAAAACGAAAATTCATCCCGAGTACGTGGAAACCACCATTACGTGCGCCTGCGGGAACACCCTGACCACGCACGCGACGGTGCCGGGCCTGCGGGTGGATATCTGTTCCAACTGTCATCCATTTTACACGGGCAAGCAGCGATTGGTGGATACCGCAGGAATGGTGGAACGTTACCGGCGGCGTTACAAAATAACCGAAGATGAAGTCGGCGATGTGCCTTCACCGGCCGTAGTGACGAAAGCCGCCGAAGGTTAGCCATCCTGATTGTCATAGATAAGGTGAAACGGCACCGTCCGCCTACCGGTGGTCGTGCGTACCGCTTCGCCTTTTTTGTTGCCAGCCCGAGGGTACCGGCTGGAAGACGACGGCCGGGCGTTGAAGGTATCCCGCTTTCCGGACAGTCCGTTGAGGCATAGTCGCAGCCTGCGAGGTGATATTCCTGTTTCATCATTTCGGCTTGTCGGCGTTTTGGAAGGTTCAACCTCCACAAACACAAGCCTGAGGGAGTTGAATGTTCGATCAACTGGAAAACGTGGAAAAGCGTTTCAATGAGATCAGTATGGAAATGGCGCGTCGCGGCGTCGCGGCCAACCCCGACAGATACAGGAAACTCACGATGGAATTTCGCGGGTTGGAAGAAGTCGTCAACACGTACCGTGAATTTCGAAACATCGTAAAGGGCCTAGAGGAAGCCGGAGAAATAATACGGGACTCGAATGACGCGGAACTTGTCGAGATTGCCCGCGAGGAGCAGGCGGAGCTTCAGCAGAAGGAGGCCCGTCTTGCCGAGAAACTCCAATACCTGCTGATCCCCAAGGATCCCAACGACAGCAAAAACACAGTCGTGGAAATTCGCGCTGGCGCCGGCGGCGAAGAGGCGGCGCTGTTCGCTGCCGATTTATATAGAATGTATACTCGTTATTCCGAATCCAAAGGGTGGCAGGCCGAACTGCTCAGCGCCAAACCCACCGGAATCGGTGGGTTCAAGGAAGTCATCTTCTCAGTTGGCGGAAGCGATGTCTACGGCAACCTGAAGTACGAAAGCGGGGTGCACCGCGTTCAGCGTATTCCGGAGACCGAATCCAGCGGACGCATCCACACATCCACTTCCACGGTTGCCGTCTTGCCCGAAGCGAAAGAGGTCGACATCGAAATCAAACCCGATGCAATTCGGGTTGACGTCTACCGTTCCTCAGGTCCGGGAGGCCAGAGCGTGAATACCACGGATTCGGCCGTACGGATCACCCACTTGCCCACCGGCCTTATCGTACAATGCCAGGACGAGAAGTCCCAACACAAGAACAAAGCCAAAGCCATGAAGGTCCTCCGTGCCCGGCTTCTGGATCGCGCCGTCCAGGCTCAACGCGAGACAACCTCGCGGCATCGGAGGGCGCAGGTGGGCACAGGGGACCGCAGCGCGAAAATTCGCACTTACAATTTCCCCCAGGGACGGGTCACGGACCACCGGATCAAACTCACTGTCCACCGACTCGAAGAGACACTCGAGGGCGACCTGGACGACCTCATTAACGCCCTGCGACTGGCCGACCATACCGAGAAAATCAAAGACAGCGAACAAAACACCGCCATTTCTGTCTGACGCCAACCTGGTCTCGGGGCTTCGCCGGGCAGACTATGACCGAACTCTCGACTCCCCCCACCACCTCCGATGCCCTTGCCAAAACGACCCGCAGTTTGGCGAAAGCCGGCGTACCGAATCCACGCGTTGACACTGAGTGGCTGCTGGCGTCGGTTCTGAATACAAGCCGCTCCGGCATATACGCTAACGCCCGGCGCCCGCTCACACCGACGCAGTATGAACGTCTCCAGGCCCTGGTTCAACAGCGTCGCGGCCGTGTGCCGCTTCAACACCTGCTTGGGGAAACCGAATTTTTCTCCCTGCCGTTCCACGTCGGCCCCGACGCGCTCATCCCCCGATCCGAAACCGAAATTCTGGTTGAAACGCTGATTGACCGCCTGTATACCCACGCCGGGCCGCGGGTTCTGGATATTGGCACCGGGGCCGGTCCCATCGCCGTCACGCTTGCGCACGCGCTTCCGACGAGCCGCCTGATCGCCACCGACGTTTCCCCGAAAGCCCTGCGCCTGGCGGTCAGGAATGCCCGACGCAACGACGTTCACCAGCGGATCGCCTTCCTTTGCGCTGACCTCTTTGCCGCATTTCGATTTCGAGCCGCATTCGATGCGGTCGTCTCGAACCCACCCTACGTCGCCTCCGGCGACATGTCGGGCCTGCAACCCGAAGTCCGCGACTTCGATCCCCCGCTCGCCCTCAATGGCGGGCCGGACGGGCTCGCATTCCATCGCTCAATCATCGCCCGTGCTCCGGCGCACCTCAATCCGGGCGGTTGGCTGGCCCTGGAGGTGGCCGACGACACTGCCACGGACGTGGCGAATCTGATGGTAAGGTCGTCCGGGCTCATTCACGTGCGGACCCTCCCCGATCTCACGGGTACCGAACGCATTCTGCTGGCTAAAAAGAATGCGTAGCGGACTTTCATCCCTCGAACACATCTCCTTGACCCTCAAATGCCCGATCGCTATATTAACGCACGTACCGCACAAAACCGGATATCCGGATCCGACAGAGGCGGCGGTCCGCGCCTTTAATCTGTCTTCGGTCTTAAGGAGATTCCATGTCCGTCCCCGACGTCGACCGTCTCATTCCCGAAACGCTGGAACATCCCTACCTCTTCTTCTCCAGGTCCGATCTTGACCGTCTGCGAGGACTCTGCCTTGACGGCACCCATGCTGAAATCTACAGGCAGAAGCGCGACCAACTCAACCTCCGCCTCGATCAACCGTTCCCGATGCCGCCACCCAGAGAGGAAAGCTACCGGAACGGCATCTGGGAAACGTACAGCCGCCTTTCCGGCGAAGCCCGGACCCTACTCGAAGACTATGTGCTGGCCTATGCGATCGACCGGAATCAAGCCTACTTCGAAAAAGCCTGGGAGGGCCTTGCTTCAATGATGAGTTGGCCCTCTTGGGTTCACCCGGTCCACGAATTCATGCTTCTGGATCTGGACGGAAGCCATACCTGTACCTGTTTTGCCGCTGCTTACGACCTGCTTTACGACACCCTTTCCGAAAACCAGCGCCGCGAACTCGAATACATGATCTTTGCACGTGGTCTGGCCCATTGCATCGACGGCATGCAGCATCACTTCTGGGCGACGAGGTACGACAGCAACTGGTGTTCTGTCTGCGTCTCCAACATGGGACTCTGTGCGCTTGGCATGCTCGATGCAAAACATATCCATCTTCGGATGGGTATTCGGGCTCGCGAAGCCATGCTCGGCGTCATTCGGGAATGCGTTGAACGTGTTACAAGATTCTACGATGCCATCGAAAACGACGGTTCGTGGAAGGAGGGCCCGGGGTATTGGAACTACGGCATCAGTACTTCCTTCCCCTTTTCCGATGCACTGAGGCGGCTCACAGGTGGACAGATTAACCTCTACGATCATCCCAAACTCAAGAATACGGTCGACTTTCCCATCAACTGCTTTCTCCCGCCCGACCGCGTGGTCAACTTCGCCGACTGCGGCAAACACTTCCCGGGAGGTATGGCCTTCCGCAAGTTCTCGCAAGAATTCGGCCACAGCGCCGCAGCCTACTTCGATCGACTCACCACGGACCAGCGGCCTTCCCTGAAATTGGCGGAGCTTTTCTGGGATGCGTCCAATACCGTTCCCGAGTTGCCGTCCCCGCCCCACCCGTCGGCCTACTTTCCCGACGCCGGCTGGTGCGTCATGCGCGGATCTTGGCGCGATCCCGACGCACCGATCATGGCGCTGAAAATCGGCGCCACGGTCGAACCGCACGGCCACGCGGACGTAGGAAACTATATTATCCACGCCGGCCGCAGAACCGTCGTCCGTGAACTCGGCATCGGACGCTACGGGGACCCCGGCGAATGGATCTTCAAATCGACCCACGGTCACAACCTTCCGCTCTTCGACGGACACGGTCAGCCCGGCGAACGGCGCCTCGTGGGTACCGTGGAAACGTTCGAACTCACCGGCACGCACGATTACCTCCGGGCTTCCATCGCCTCGGCTTACGGTATCGACAAACTCACGGTCTTCGACCGTCATTTCCTCTACCTGCGACCGGATCTGTTTGTCGTCATTGACGAGATTGAAGTCGCAGACCCGACCGGAATGGAGTCCCGCATTCACTTTGCGGGCGCGGCCGAGGTGACC
Source organism: Candidatus Latescibacterota bacterium (assembly GCA_965237675.1). Taxonomy (GTDB): domain Bacteria; phylum Latescibacterota; class UBA2968; order UBA2968; genus JAAXHE01. The sequence goes on along the minus strand of OZ250150.1, from coordinate 3,502,277 downwards.
GGCGCTTCGGCTACAATCATGGCCGGACACACAGTTGTGAACACCCGCCTGCTGACCCCAGGAAACACCGCATTCGTCAAGGGAAAACACCAGGACCTCAAGCCCGGGCACGCCGACGCCGAGAGTCTGGAAGTCGAATACCTCAAAGTCGAAACCGTCCTGCAACCTGGCCGGGCCAGGTTCGCAGTTGCTTTTGGCATCGACTGCGACACGGCGGACGTTGCGTTCCGATCCGAAAACGGCCGCATCACCGTCTCACGTAACACACAAACCCTCAGTGTCGCAACGGCCCTCGTGTAAATCCACACCTGCCGTTGTCAAACCGGCGACATTCTCACCCCGCGTTTGGTACATGCGAATTACCACCTGGAACGTGAACGGCCTGCGCGCCGCACTCAGAAAGGGCTTTGCCCGACACCTCGACCGGATCGCGCCGGACGTCCTTCTCCTCCAGGAAATCCGCGCGCTCCCCGAGCAACTTCCCGACGAGTGGATCAATCCCCGCGGCTGGCATGTCCACTGGCACCCCGCCGAACGAAAAGGGTATTCCGGAGTTGCGATCTGGTCCCGGCATCGGCTTGAAGTCCTCGGCACTGGCATTCACGAGACCGATCCGGAAGGGCGGATCCTCCAGGCGCGGGTAAAGGGCGTCCGCATCGTAAACGTCTACCTGCCTTCGGGCTCATCCAGCCAAGATCGCCAGAAGATCAAGGAAGATCTCTGGATGGCTCGGTTTCTTCCCTGGTCAAAGCACTTCACGCTTCGGGACGAGCCCGTGATTCTCGGTGGAGACTTCAACATTGCTCACACGGAAAAGGACATCTTCTATGCCAAAGGGAACCAAAAAAACTCGGGATTCCTCCCGCACGAGAGGCAGTGGATAACCGACCTCCTGGCTTCCGGCTGGAACGACTTTGTCCGGCAGCATTTTGGAGATGCGCAGGGTCCGTATTCCTGGTGGTCCAATCGCGGGCGGGCCCGCGAACTCGACCGGGGCTGGCGAATCGACTACCTGCTCGGCAACGCCACTGTCGCCAGACATTTCCGTTCCGCCGCCGTACACCGCCAGGCCGGTCTCACCGTTTCCGACCATGCTCCCGTCAGCATCGATCTGTACGGCAACCCGCATTCAACATGAACGGGTCGTCAGCTTCTGATGACTCGTCGATCCATTCAAAAAGGAGAATCGCCCGTGACGATCCGACCAAACCGTGTCAAACGAAAACTGGCTGACGGCGGAATCGCCTGCGTCATCGCCGGCCTGACCCATCCCGACGACATCGATGCCTTTGGCCCTACCGGCTTCGACGGTGTCTGGCTCGAGGGCGAACACGGGCCGGTCAACGCGGCCGACCTGGGCAACCTCTCGAGGGCTTGCGATATCTGGGGTATGACCTCAATCGTCAGGGTCAACCGCAACGATCAGGCCCTCATATACCGCACGCTGGACCGGGGCGCGCAGGGCATCGTTGTTCCCCATGTCAACACGGAAGCGGAGGCGCGAAACGTCGTTGACGGCGGCAAATTCGCGCCGGTGGGCAAACGCGGCCTTTTCACCAGCCGCCATGGATATGACGTACCCGACTACCTGCATGCCGCAAACAACGAGACTCTCTTCATTGTCCTCATCGAGGACATAATCGCGGTACAGAACCTGGAAACCATCCTTGCCGTGGATGAAATCGACGTCTTCTTTGTCGCTCCGTCGGACATGGCCGCCTCGATGGGCCATATCGGAAACAACGATCACCCGGACGTACAACGCACCGTCGATGAAACCCTCAACCGGATCAGGGACGCGGGACGCACGCCGGGCACCCTGACCGTTAACAGTAATGTAGAAAAATACACGGGCCTTGGCGCACGCTTTCTGCTGACCAACATCGGTCCGTGGATCGCTGCGGGAGCCGCCGATTTTCTGCACCGGGCAGGGGGATGATATCCTGCGGGATGCGGTGTTGTCATCCGCGTGACGAATGCGGCGGAGGCAGCATGGGGAATAGCGCGTCCACGAGACATCGACATCGAATAGACGCATCCGAACCCCGCCGGTCCCTGCATGCCGGCATCGCGGGAATCGCCACCGGCAACCGTACAATATTGACCTCAACCAACAAACGAGAACCTTATGAAGAACAGTGCAAATACAACCCGGCGCCCTGCCACGCTGTTTAAGGCAGGGGATATCGAAGTCGCTCGTGCGAACATCGAACGTCACGCCTGGGCACGACAGTTTCTGGAGGATCTCCTGTCCTCAGTCGCTCCGATGAGCAACACAACTGTCGACGACCTCATAAACTGGATTCCTCCGGAAACACCGGGCAGCCACCTCTTTACCATGTGCCCCGCCTGCGAGGCGGCCCCTGTGCACGGAAACTATGAATGGGTGCCGGAGAGTCCCGATCAACTGGTCTGTACGACCTGCAAGACCGTCTATCCCCATTCCGACTATCCCGAAGACGTCGTGTTCAAGACCGACTTCGGAGGCGGGCAGGAAATCACGTACTATACAGGAAAACACTGGGACCTCATCGGATTTCCATTTGTCTCCTCCTGGACCGCCAATATCCGCGCCCGCAAATGCGAACATATGGCGCGCATCGCACGTCAGTGTGCCATGGCCTATGCCCTGACGCAAGAGATCGGCCACGCCGAAAAAGCCCGGGACATCCTCCTGCGATTCGCCGACGTCTATCCCGGTTACATGGTTCACTCCGGGTATGGTGAATTCTCCGACGCGCCTGCTGACGTCGCCGCGAGAAACATCCTTGACCTGCCCAAACCGGAACTTGTGGTCCCGCCAAACAGGCCGGACGGCAGACTACACGTGGGTTACTGGATGGCTGGCCGCGCCACGGGGGTCGGAATGGAAGGCACCTTTGTTACCGATGTCACCGTCGCTTACGACCTCACGTGCGGAGCAGAAGCAGATGGCCGTCCAGTTTATACACCCGGATGCCGCCTCAGGATTGAACGGGATCTCCTTCGGGAAAGCACTGTCCTTCTCCTCGCGGATCCGGATTTCAACAATAAGAGCGCAACCAACCGCTCTGCCGCGGGTCTGGTCGGCCTTTGTCTTGCCGATACGGATCTGGTCCGTTACGGCCTCGACGGGTTCAATCATTTCGTCTACAACTGGTTTCTGGACGATGGCATGAGTTCCGAATCGCCCGGATATGGATTCATGACGCTCAACGGCATTCGCCACTTCGCCGACGCAGTGCACGGGTATTCCGATTCGGACGGATCCGACTCGCCGGAATGCCGCCTGCAGAACGTGGACATTTACGGTGACAGTCGTTACCGTTCGGTACTGGAGGGATATGTCAAGAGTCCGATGCCCGATCTGGGTTATGGCGTAATCGCTGATGACGCAACCGGATGCAGGATGTCCGTGGACATTGCGGATACAATCGCCAGCCGCTACGGCGACACAAACCACATCGCCCTGCTTGCCGAACTGTGCGAATACGATCTGGAAAACTACGGCGGGGAGTACGCCCTTTTTCACCGTGCCCCGGATTTGAGAGCCGACCCGCTGGCTCCCCTGATCCTGACCGACCAGTTCTTTCCGGCCCTGCGCATCGGCCTGCTGCGGACAGGCGAACACGGACGGGCGAGTACCGCGCTTCTGAGCGCCTCGGACTGGGGCGGGCATCACCACGAAGACAGCCTGAACCTGGTCTACTGGAAAGACGGACAGCAAGCCCTTACCGACCTCGGGTACCTCTGGGACCGGCCGGACAAACACAATACCGTACGAACCATTGCGCACAACACCGTGATCGTCGACGGGCAAGACCAGAAACGCGACGGCCGCGGCGGCAGCCTCCACCTGTTCGACAGCACCCGACGCGTGAAGGTCGCAGGGGTTTCTTCCCGGGCCTACGATATCGACACCTATCATCGCCTGTGCGCCACTATCGACCATGGCAGCGGTGGCAGCTATCTGATCGACTGTTTTCGGGTGAACGGTGGCCGCGTTCACGATTATCTGTTCCACGGCCCGGTCGCCGGCGGCGGAACCCGGAACCTGGACCTTCAGCCGACCGACACCGAATGGCACGATTTAGAGAACCTGGCCACCGGTCAGGGCGACACTCCCTGGTCCATCCACTTCGACATGGACCAGCAGCGGTTCACCGCATATGCGCTGCCCTGCGGCGACGAGCAGGTGCTCATCGGAAACGGCTGGGGCGAACGGGGCACAGGCTCCCGCGACAACATCCAAACGGGCGAAACCGTCCCATACGTGATCCGCCGCCGCACCGGGTTACCCGCCCACAGCGTCTTCTTAAGCCTCTTCGACGTCAGCCCCCGCTCCTTTCCATTCGTTCGGGCGGTGGAAAACCTGGTACCCCGAGCCGGAGACGCCGTGGGTGTCCTCGTCACCCGCGAATCGGGCACGGATCTCGTGGCCGTCTGTCCGGACGGCCAACCCGCTGTTTTTGAAACTCCGGAGGGAACCCTTGAAACAAACGGCCGTGTTTCCGTATTCTCACTGGCGGCGAACGGGGACCTGGCGTTTGCCTATCTTCTTGGCGGTACACGGGCCAACCTCAACGTCCACGTGCTCGAACTGGACCATCCGGTTCTCGGTGGTGCAATTGTGGACGTCATCACCGATAACGCACACAGCCTCTACCGGATCGACCGGCCGCTCCCAGACAGGAATCTGATCGGCAACACGTTACTGGTCCGGGGCGGACCCTATGACACGGGATTCCCCATTGTCCACATTGAATCCGACCAAAAGTCCGCGAGGATCTACACGAAAGCCGGCGGTCTCGGATATGATGCCATTCCCGCCGAAACCTGGAAAATCGTGAGCAGTGTGAGCACCGGACATTTAGCTATTGATTGACAAGCACACTCGTTTTTGTTACGTTGGAAGGTCTTATTCCAATATTGAAACCGCGGTATCGAAGGGTTTGACCCGCCACCTGGCAGACGGCCGTCCCAATACACTATGTTAGATCAAATTCTTCAGCCCATACAACCCAAGATCGAGCGTTTTGAAAAGCGTTTCACAGAGACGCTGGCCTCCGACGTCAATCTGGTTCAGGCCATGGGCAGCCATATTCTTACGACGCGGGGCAAAATCATTCGTCCGGCTCTCTCTCTGCTTACCGCACAGGCCATCGGAGAATGTTCCGACAGGGTTGTGGACGCTGCGGCCGGAATTGAAGTCATCCACACAGCGACGCTTATCCACGACGATGTTATCGATCATGCCGACAAACGCCGGGGCGCTGAGGTGCTCAACCTCAAATGGGGCAACAAAGCAGCAGTCCTTATGGGAGACTTCCTGCTGGCCAGGGCTTTGCAACTTCTGGTCGGCCTCGACTCCATGGACGTGATGCGAGCCGCCACGCGCGCCGTCAGCCGGATGATTGAGGGGGAAATTCTAGAGGTCGAAAGCGGAAACGATGCCGAGGCCACGCGCTATTTCAACATGATCGGCAAGAAGACCGCGTCGTTGATGGCCCTGGCATGCGAGGTTGGCGCTATTTTGGGGGGCGGCACAACCGAGCAGGTCTCACGGATGTCCACATTCGGAAAAGAAGTGGGAATCGCCTTCCAGATAACCGACGATTTGCTGGACTTTATTGGCGACGAAGAATCCCTGGGCAAGCCGGTGGGCAGCGACGTGCGCGAAAAGAAACTGACGTTACCGCTGATTCGCGCACTGGCCAATTGCCCCAACGGCGATGCCGAACAGATACAGGCAAAGGTGCGGAACGGCATTGAGTCCGATGCCGACCTCCAGGAAGTCTTCCGCTTCGTACGGCGTTACCAGGGCATCGAAGCCGCCCGCCAGGAAGCACGGCAGTACGCCTCCTCCGGACTGAAGCGTCTGTCCGAACTGAAAACGTCGGAAGCGCGAGATGCGCTGGAACTCGCGGTGAGACATGTGGTTGATCGGCAGAAGTAGGCCGACAGGGCCTCAAGAACAGCATTCGGCGCCCGACGCCATCCCGATCCCGGATCCATCGTGTTCACAGGAGTCAAAACTCAACAATGAAAAGAGATAACCTTCGCGTCCTGATTATCCTCGCTACGATCGTGCTCGCGTTGTATTACCTTTTTCCCACGTACCGGTATTATTTCGACCCGCCGACGGATCCCGACAAACTCTCAGCCGTCAAACGGGAAGCCGTCAACCTGGGGCTGGATCTCCAGGGCGGCATCCACCTGGTTCTTGAGGTGGATCCGACCGGCCTTTCCGAAGACGAACGGGCGGATGTTGTGGACCGCGTAAAAGAAATCATCACGAACCGGGTCGATCAGTTCGGTGTGGCCGAACCCATTATCCATCGCGAAGGAGAATGGCGCATTGTGGTCGAGCTTCCTGGCGTGCAGAATGTGGAGCGTGCCAAGAATCTCATACAGACGCAGGCGCGCCTCGAATTCAAAATCCTCGCGCCGGTAACCGACCGCCTCGCCATACTCGACAAAATAGAAACGCGACTGGCGGCAAGGGCGGCAGAAGACCCAACAATAAAGGATGCCGCCAGCCTCTTTGAAGAGGAAGCCGTCGAAGAAAAACCCTCGATAAAACGATATGTGCTCTCCCTGGGCGAAGATCTGATCGTTCCTGCCGACAGGATACAGACCGTAAGAGCCATCATGTTCGAAGATCAGGAAATCCGGGAGCTCATTCCGGACGATTCCGAGTTCCTCTGGGGAAACGAAGTGGAAGAATTCGGCGATGGTCAGAAATACCGGCGACTCTATTATCTTTACAAGCGCATCGAAATGACCGGCGACATCGTTCAGGACGCCAAGGTTACCAAGGGTCAGAGTTTTGAAAATGCAGGGCAGTCCATTATCAACTTTACCACAACAAACGACGGCATCAAACGCTTCTCCCGCGTCACCGGTGCCCACCTCGACGAACGCATGGCCATCATTCTCGATGATCAGGTTTACTCAGCGCCTACCATTCGCGCCAAAATTCGTGATGGACGGTCCATTATTGAAGGCAGTGGCGACCTTGAGGAGGCGAAAGACCTGGCCATTGTTCTTCGGGCGGGGGCCTTGCCGGCAAACGCGCCGATTGTAGAAGACCGAACCGTTGGCCCGTCGCTCGGACGAGACTCCATTGAACAGAGCCGAAAGGCCGCCCTGATCGGTTTGGCCGTGGTCATGGCCTTTATGGTTCTCTACTACGGCCTTTCCGGCGTCGTGGCCAACCTTGCCCTGGTTCTGAATCTCCTGTTTGTGGTGGCCATCCTGGCCGGATTCGGCGGCACCCTCACCTTGCCGGGAATTGCCGGTATTATTCTCACGATCGGAATGGCCGTCGACGCCAACGTGCTCATCTTCGAGCGAATCCGCGAAGAGTTGCGCAACGGCAAGACCCCCCGCGTCGCCGTTGAAGACGGGTACGGCAAAGCGCTACTCACCATCGTCGACGCCAACATCACCACCGTTATCACCGCCGTTGTACTCTATCAGTTCGGTACGGGTCCCATCCGCGGCTTCGCACTTACGCTCATGGTCGGGATTCTCTGCAGTATGTACACGGCACTATTCGTCACACGGACCCTCTTCAGAATCGCAATCAATCGCTGGCAACTCACTTCCATCAGTATCGGCAGACTAACCATCTTCCGGCGTCCATCTTTTGACTTCCTGGGCCTGCGCAAACCAGCGTTCGTGCTTTCGGCGCTGCTTATCCTGATTGGTCTCGGTTCCACGGTCACCAAGGGAGGCTACAACCTCGGCATAGACTTCGCAGGCGGCACCCTGTTGGAGTTACACTTCGATCCTCCAGTTGAGGTCGCAGACCTGCGCGATGCCCTTCAAGACGTCGACGTGAAGGGCAAAAAACGCGACCTGAGACACAGCGAAATCAAAGTTTTCGGTCCGGCTTCCGATATTCTGATTCGCGTGGAGGAAGAAGCAGAAGGGACAGTCACCGCCGACGCCATAAACAACACGCTCAAGACAAAATTCGCGTCCAGCATTCCCGATCCGACGCAGTGGTTAAGGCGCCAGGAGGCGGTTGGACCAAAGATCGGCAGCGAACTTAAACAAAACGCCATCCACGCAATAATCGTCTCCCTGATCCTGATCGTCTTTTACATCTGGTGGCGTTTCAAGCAGATCCAGTTCGGTATCGCCGCGGTCGTGGCGCTGTTCCACGACGTGCTGCTCACTTTGGGCGCTTTTTCCCTGATGGACAAAGAGATTTCCCTGGCCATCGTCGCCGCATTGCTTACAATCGTTGGCTATTCCCTGAACGATACCATCGTGGTCTACGATCGCATCCGCGAAAATCGAAAGCTCTACCGGCGAGACAGTTCTGCCGAGGTCATCAACCGGAGCATCAACGAATGCCTTAACCGTACGGTTCTCACCTCAGGTACGACACTGCTCGTTGTCCTGGGATTGCTTCTCCTCGGCGGGGAGGTCATTCGCGATTTCGCTTTTGCTCTGATGATCGGAGTGATCGTAGGCACCTATTCTTCCTCATTCGTGGCCAGTCCCTTGGTACTTATATGGCAGAATGCGGTCGACCGCCGGAAAGAGACCGCAGTTGTTGGGTCCCGCCGCGCGCGCGCATAAGACGGCAGTCTGAACCTAAAAATTAAACCCGGCGATGTTCGCCGGGTTTAATTTTTATCTATTCGTATCCTGTTTTTACGGGCCAGGAAACTAGAACTGATACGCTCGATTCGCGTTCTCGCGATCCTGTTTCTTCAGGTCAGGATGCCGGACGACGGCCGCCGTATGGATGGGACAGGGAGATGTCGGCTCAGCTCCCGGCACAAACACTTCGTCCAATCGACTGGGACAATAGATGGACGCCACCTCAAACGTGTCGCCGCACACTTCCAACTGGGCGACGCCTGGAGGCAGTTCAAATTCTTCCTCTGGCAAATCGAGTGTTTCGTGTAACTTTTTCATAAATCTCGCCCACACCGGCAGCGCCACGGCCGCACCCGACATCCCGCTTCCCAGAGAGACACGATAGTCGTCGAACCCGATCCAGACGCCCGCCACGATCCGGGGCGTGAAGCCCACAAACCACGTGTCCGCGAAGTTCTGAGTGGTACCGGTCTTTCCCGCCGCCGGTCGCCGGAACCCATGTGCCGATCGGGCGCTTGAACCGGTGCCGCGCCAGACTCCCTTCGGGGTCTGCTTGCGCATATCCATAACGGACCGGAGCATGCTTGTCACGACGGCGGCCGCTTCCGCACTGAGCGCTTCGTGTTCCTTGCCCTGAACCCGGCTTTCGACAACGTTTCCGTCCTTGTCCGTGATCTTCAGAATCGCAACCGGATCCACACGGATACCGCCGTTGGGAAACGTCCCGTACGCGGCTACCAGGTCGATCAATTTCACTTCACTTGTACCCATTCCAAGGGACTTCACGGCCCGGATCCTGCTGGAAATTCCCATGCGTTTCGACAGGCGAACCGCAGTTCGGGGCCCGACCTCCTCGAGAATTTTGGTCGACACGACATTCCGGGACATGGCAAGGCCTTCCCGCATCGTCATCCAGCCGAGAAATTTGCGATCGTAGTTTTGCGGTCGCCACAGGCTGCCGTCGTACATCTCGACCGAAACGGCCGTATCCGGATACCGACGCGTGGATGGGATCTTTTGCGCGATCGCCGACGCATAGATGAACGGTTTAAATGCCGATCCTGGCTGGCGTAGCGCTTGAACTGCCCGATTGAACTTGCTCTGTTTGAAATCCCGGCCACCGACCATGGCCAGAATGTGTCCTGTATGCGTGTCCAGTGCAACCAGCGCACCCTGCACCACCGTGGCCCTCAGCGAGTCTTCCAGGGTGCTGATGCCAGCCCAAAACGTCGAATCCGGCGGATTCCACCGTCGTTTCGCCGCCACCCTTTTCTGCACCGTCTCCAGGTGCTTCAGGAGTGTCTCCTCTGCAATTGACTGGATACGGCTGTCTACGGTCGAATACACCGATGCGCCGTCTTTGTACAACAGATTCCAACCGTAATTTTTCTCGAGGTAACGACGAATGTACTCCGTGAAATACGGCGCTTCACCGATCTCTTCAACCTGGGTATCCTTTAAGACAATGGGTCGCCGCGTGGCTGAAAGGTATTGCGCATGAGTGATTCCGCCCGTGCTGCGCATTAAACGAAGTACCAAGTCACGCCGATCTCGAGCCCGGCGGGGATGATTGATGGGTGAGTAGAAATAGGGTCCTTTGAGCAGTCCTACCAGCAGCGCGCATTCGTCCAGCGTCAATTCCTTGGCGTCCTTGCCGTAAAACCGCTCTGCCGCGGACTGAATGCCGTATGCGCCATTGCCGAACAAAACCTTGTTGAAATATATCTCGATAATTTCCCGTTTCGTATACGTCCGCTCCAGCAGCACGGCTGTCAACTGCTCCTTCACCTTCCGGGTCCACGTCTGTTTCTGATCCAGAAACAGATTTCGGGCGAGTTGCTGCGTAATCGTACTGGCCCCGTGTCCCTTCAGACTTCCTTCCTCCAACACGTTGCGCAATACCGCACGGACGATATCGGGAAGGCTCACACCCCAATGCCGCCAGAAGAGCTGATCCTCCGTGGCGGTCAGAGCCCAAATCGCCGCCTCCGGAATCTGGCCGTAGGTAATCGGCACCCGATTTTCGACCCAGAACCGCTTCAGCACCACGCCGTCGGCGGAAATGATGCTGGTGGTTCGCGCGGGCTCCACCTCCTCCAGTTGTGAAAATGAAGGCAGCTCATCTTTGAATCGAAGCACCACCGCCCCGACGATGCCCGCGTACACCAGGACACAGATCCCACAATAGAGCAGAATCCGCCGTACATAGATTCTCAACATCTCACGGTCTTCCGATATAAATCAGTCGAACTCTGACAAGCCGGACCGACATCCAGGTATTCTTACCTCAGCCGCGGTTTGACCCGGAATCTCGTGTTGGATCGAACCAGGCGGCTCATCCGCGTTAATGGTCGCGGGCTTCAGGACAACACCGCGGCAAGATTGTCGTTCAACCGGCCAAGTGCATTCAGGTACTGTGCGTGACGCCCCCTCTCCCGGGAGACCACCTCCGCAGGCGCATTATTCAGGAATCCAGCGTTATCGAGCTTCTTATCCAGCCCGCCCAGCAACGCCTCCAGCTTCTCGATTTCCTTCCGCAGACGGCGGCGCTCCACGTCGAGATCGATCAGACCGTGCAAAGGCACGAAGATCTCGACATCCCTCAACACGGCGCTGGCAGATGCCGGCAGACGGGTGATATCCGTACCGATCCGAAGTTCCGCAACCCTGGCGAGTGCGCGAAGATAGACCTCGAATCGGGTCAGAATCTCCCCGATTTCGGCCGAATTCACCTTCAGGAGTACATCCGCGCGTTTGCCGGGCGGCACCCGCATCGTCCCGCGAATATTCCTTACCGCACCCACTACCTCGTGCAGAAGTGCCATCTCGCGCTCCGCGGTCTCGTCGAATCGTTCCGAGTTCACCTCCGGCCATTTCGCAACAATCAGTGCGTCTCCAGAGTGAGGAAGCCGTTGCCACAGCGCCTCGGAGATAAACGGCGCCATCGGATGAAGTAAACGCAGGGCGCCCTCCAGCACATGAACCAGCGTGCTCCGTGCGTTATCTCTTTCGTCCCGGTCATTGTCACTCAACCGCACTTTGGCGATCTCCAGGTACCAGTCGCAGAATGTGTTCCATACGAATTCGTAAAGGGTCTTGGATGCCTCGTCAAAACGATACGCCTCAAGAGATTCCGTCACGGCGCGAACCGTCCGATTATACTGGCTGAGTATCCATCGATCAGCCGGATCTCCAGGCGCCACTGGCGGAGGCGTTGTGCATCTCAAGGCGTCCTCATCAAGGTTCATCTGTACAAATCGGGCCGCATTCCAGATCTTGTTGCAGAAATTTCTGCAGGACTCTGTTATAGGAGAATCCTGAATATGGTTGTCCACGACGTCGGCGTCGAAACGAATGTCCTGTGAACTGCCGCACTGGTAAAGCAACGACAGACGGGTTGCATCCGCGCCGTACCGTTCGATCAATTCCCTCGGATCGATCCCGGTACCCAGCGATTTACTCATCCGTTTCCCGTCGCGCGTCTGGACGGTCGGATGCACAAATACCGTTCCGAACGGAATCTCATCCACAAACTCCGCTGCCGTCATGATCATCCGTGCCACCCAAAGGAAGAGAATATCCCTGCCCGTTATCATCAGATCGGTTGGATGGAACACCTTCAGGTCCTCTGCCGGTTCCGGCCATCCGAGGGTGGCGAAGGGCCACAGAGCTGACGAAAACCATGTGTCTAGCACGTCCGGATCCTGCACAAGTGCTTCGTTGCCGCACGCATTGCAGCGTACGGGTGCATCCACCTGAACAAGCATTTCTCCGCAGCCGGCACAGGTCCACACAGGGATCCGATGTCCCCACCAGATCTGACGGGAGATGCACCAGTCCTGGATGTTTTCCAGCCACTCAACGGAATATTCACGAAACCGATCGGGTACGTATCTGATCTGCTGCTTCCTCAAAGCGGGCAGAGCCTGATCCGCAAGGGACCTCATGGCCAGAAACCACTGATCCATCGGCAGTGGCTCGATGGGAGTGCCACACTTGTCGTGGTGCGGCACCATATGTTCGTAATCCTCGATTCGCTCTAGAAGTCCCGATTCCTTCAGGGCCGCAATCACCGCGTCTCGGCAGGCGAACCGGTCCATGCCGCTAAACGAACCGGTCTCGTGGTTCATCTCTCCGTTGAATCCAATGACCTGGATCTCCGGCAACCCGTGCCGCAACCCGATTTCGTAGTCATTGGGGTCGTGCGCGGGCGTCACCTTTACCGCACCGCTACCCATCTCTGGATTCGCGTACCGATCGGCCACAATCGGGATCGACCGCTCCATCAGCGGCAACATGACACGGCGGCCAATCGCCCGCTGCCAGCGCGGGTCTTCGGGATGTACCGCCACACCCGTATCTCCCAACATCGTCTCAGGGCGCGTCGTGGCTACCACCACGTCCGGCGCACCCTCCAGACCCGGATACCTAATATGCCACAGATGTCCCTCGTGTTCCCGCTCCTCCACCTCCAGGTCCGAAATGACCGTGCCGCACCGCGGACACCAATTTACCATCCGCTTACCGCGGTAGATCCATCCCTTTTCATAAAATCTCACAAAGGCCGACAAAACCGCCCGGGCGTACCCACGGTCCATGGTGAACCGCTCCCGATCCCAATCGTAGCTGCAACCCATTTCCCGGAGCTGGTTCAGAATGGTTCCCCCGTATTTTTGTTTCCAGACACCGATCCGTTTTAACATCTCCTCCCGGCCAATATCGTGTCGTCCCTTCCCTTCCTCCTCAAAAAGCTGCTGCTCAACCTTCATCTGGGTGGCAATGCCGGCGTGGTCGGTACCGGGCAGGCAGAGCGTCCGGTGCCCCTGCATTCGCTTCCACCGCACCACCGCATCATGAATTGCATGCTGAAGCGCGTGCCCCATGTGAAGCTCTCCAGTGACATTTGGCGGTGGAATCGTGATGGAATACGGCCTTCCGCAGGCCCGATATTCCGGCCGGAAATACCCCTTCTTCTCCCAGAAGGCGTACCAGGTCTTTTCAACCGACCCTGGATCGTACTTTTTTTCGAGCAAGGCCTGTTCTCCCATTCCGCTATCCCGTTCCCCTTTCCCAAAAGACGGATATCCCGTCGATTATTTCCGTATATGGTCTGCCGTCGACCAGCCCTCAACTGCCATAGGGCACGGACGGCCCCTCTGCCGCCAACATCTGATTCAGGAAATCCAATGACTTGACCTGGCCCCGGTTCTCGATATGACGCCACAAGAAGCCACGCAATACACGGCGCGCTTCAATGGTGTCGATCGCCTGGAAACTCTTCTCTTCGATTCGGTCTGCCCGTGTGACCTGGAGTTTTTCCAGGTATTGAATGGTAGCCATTTTGACCGCAAGGCCCCCGCTTTCGCAACGTCGACAGACCGTACCGCCCCGCCCAGCGTCGAAACACACCCGGCCGCCGGTAATCCGACCGCCGCATTGGACACAGCCGCTCAGATGGGGCCGGTAGCCCAGTGCCTCAGCCGCTTTGAGCTGAAAATACCAGAGCGGCAATTCAACCGCCACTTCCTCAACCGTTTCCATCCACCGCAGCGTGTCCAGGGTGATACCGCATAGAATGGAACTGGGATCTTCTTCAGGCGTCATGCGATCCAGCAAATCACACACGGCGCTTGCGTAAACAAGACGCCGGTAGACCCGTTTGAGACCCTCAAAGGCATACAGAATATCACCCTCGCTCAGGGTCTGCAAATCTCTGTTTTCACGGGTATAGAAAACGTAAGTTCCCCAGGTCATCGGCTCCACGCTGGCGCCGAATTTACTCCCGGGGCGCCGGGCGCCCCGGGCAACCACCCGCACCTTGCCCATGGTACGCGTATAGATTACCACCACCTTGCTACTCTCGCTCATCCGATAGCCGCGCAGAACCAGCCCTTCGGTTTTCAATATCATTTTTCGTCTTCCGAAGTTGGCGCCGGCGCACTCGGGTACACCATATAGACCGTTTCGTTTTCCTTGACCATCCCGTACCGCTCCCGCGCAATCCTCTCAATGATCGCCAGGTCGTTCTGCAACATTTCGACCTTGGCCTCCAACAGCCGGTTTTCGGTCCTTACCGTTTCAATTTCTCTGTACATCGCCTCAATCTGCTGGCTCCGCTGGCGAATTTGCAGATATCCACTGTCTCCCGCGAAAAACAAATAGACGAACCAAAGGGCGGGCAGCGCCCACAGGAATCGATACATCTTGGGGCGGGGCGCGTACATATATTCACCCATTCCTCTATAAAATTTCATACCGAAGATCCTCTGCGAAGGTTTGGAACACTGTAACGCTCCCGCCTGCGTTTCGCCGATCGATAAACCCGACATCCACCAACCAAATCCGTCCGTGGGTTCAAAAGATGCGCCGCCTGCCGGGAAAACGGCCCGTGGCCGCATCCCATGCCGAGGACGACTACAACACGACCAGATCGTCCCGGTGAACCACCTCTCCCCCCGTCTCCACATCCAAAATCGACACCGCCTCTGCCGTTGTCTTGCCCAAGATCCGCTGCACCTCATCCGATCCGTACTTCACCAAACCGCGCGCGACCTCCAGCCGACGCCTGTCTTCCACACCGATCAACTCTCCGGCCTCAAAGGCGCCGACGACCTTGACGATACCTGAAGGCAGCAGGCTCTTGCCGCGTTTTACGATTGCATCCACAGCGCCGTCGTCCACAACCACGGCACCGTGCAGCCGGGAATTGGCAATCCAGAGCTTGCGGCCGGGCAGCCTTTCCCTCGCGGCGAGAAACAGTGTGCCCGCCGGTAAGCCGGCAAGGATCTGGCCCAAACCGATCTTGTGCCCGTTTGCGATTACCGCCATCCGGCCTCCGCGCATCACACTCTGAGCCGCCTCCAGTTTTGAACGCATTCCGCCCAGACTCACATGGCTACCGGCTTTCCCGGCCCTTTCGATCATTTCGGGACGGACCTCCTCAACCCGCGCAATGAGGCGTGCGTCGGCGTTACGATCCGGATCCGCAGAGTAAAGTCCATCGACGTCGGTTAAGATAACGAGAAGGTCCGCGTCAACCAGATGTGCCACGAGTGCGGAAAGGCGATCGTTGTCGCCGACCGAAAGCTGGAGTTCCTCAACCGCCACACTGTCGTTCTCGTTAAGAATCGGAACGGCGCCGAATCGAAACAACTCATCCAATGTGCTCCGCGCGTTAACATAACGACGCCGGTTATCGAGGTCATCGGCAGTCAGCAGGACTTGCCCAACCGGAATGCGATGGGCTCGGAACGCCAGTTTGTACGCATTCATCACCAGGCCCTGCCCGACCGCCGCGGTTGCCTGCAACGCCGAAAGGCGTCGCGGCCGCTCCTCCAGACCCAGTCGCCCCATGCCGGCCCCGACGGCACCCGAAGAAACAACGGCCACGTCAATTCCCATCCGGTGCAATCCGATCACATCGGAAACCAGGCGCTCGATCAACTTCAGATTCAGCGCGTGATCCGGCAACGTGACCACACGCGTGCCCAGCTTCACCACGACACGCCTGACGTTTTCAAACAGCATCTTTCGCTCGGCGCAAATCCGATTCCGCACGTAATCACCCGTCGTTTCGTTCTCTGCTCGTACCGCCCCTTTGCCTTCCATCCTACGACGATGCGTCATAAATCCACCCGAACGCGGGGCCGTACACAAACGCCCCGCCTGGCCAGATACGCTTTCACCTGGGGAATGCTGTAGTGCCGATAGTGAAAAATGGACGCCGCCAGAGCCGCACTTGCCCTGCCCTGTTGAAGCACCTGGTACATGTGCTGCGGCCCACCTGAACCCCCGGATGCGACGATCGGCACGTCTACAAGATCCGCCACAGTGCGGTTCAGTTCAATGTCATACCCCTCCCTCGTGCCGTCAGCATCGATGCTGTTCAACACCAACTCCCCCGCGCCTCTGTCGACCAGTTCCATCGCCCATTCGATAGCATCTCTGCCTGTTGGCGTCCTACCCCCGTCTATCATCACTTTCCACTCTGGTTTTCCCTTTATGTTACCGCAACGAATTGCATCTATCGATCCGACAATTGCCTGTGTGCCGTAACGCTCCGCGCCGCGGGTAATCAACTCCGGCGTGCGAATCGCTGCCGAATTGATCGACGCCTTTTCGGCGCCGCCTTCGATGATCGCGCGAATATCATCAAAAGTCCTCACCCCGCCGCCCACCGTAAACGGGATGAACACCTGTTCCGATACCTGTCGCACAAGTTCACCTACGATCCTTCGTTTCTCGGCCGATGCCGTAATATCGTAAAAAACAAGCTCGTCAGCCCCTTCCTCGTCGTACCGACGGGCAAGTTCAACAGGGTCTCCGGCGTCCCGGTCGGCCGAGAACTTCACTCCTCGTACATTTCGGCCGTTCTTGACGTCAAGACAGGGTATAATTCGTTTCGCTAGCATACCCGCTCCGCGAAATTCTTGAGAATTCGCAGCCCGAGGTCCTGGCTTTTCTCCGGGTGAAACTGAATCCCATACGCGGCCCCCCGGCCCGCAATCGATGTGTAGTCGAGCGCGTAATCGGTTTTTGCCACACAATCGCTCTCCACTTCGGGATCCACATAGTACGAATGCACGAAATAGAAAAATGCATCGTCGGGAATGCCCGTCAAAAGCGGGGTCTGTCTTTGAATTCGAATCTGGTTCCATCCGATCTGCGGCACTCGCACTCCGTCTGGGAACCGACGCACGGAACCCGGCAAAACGCCAAATCCACGGTGGCGGCCCATCTCATTGCTCTCCGAAAACAGAAGCTGAAGACCGACGCAGATCCCAAGGAAAGGACGACCGCTGGCAATTGACTCCATAAGAGGATCGATGAGTCCGGCGGCCTTCAGGTTCACCATCGCGTCGCCAAAGGCGCCGACTCCAGGAAGTACCACGCGTTCCGCGCGGGACACATCTTCCGGGCGATCCGTAATCACGGCGGCGTGCCCTACGCGCTCAAAACCCTTTTGCACGCTACGCAGATTCCCCACGCCGCAGTCCACAATCACAATCATGTCAACCTCCGACCGGAACCCCGCTATGCTCCCAACTCCTCCGACCGCCGTGTCGCAGCCTCCACCGCCGCCATCAACGCAGCGCGAAATCCGGCCTGTTCCAGAACCTGCAACCCGGCAATGGTCGTACCCCCGGCCGAAGTCACCTGGTCTTTCAACACCGCCGGGTGCTGCCCGCTTTGAATCACCATTTTTGCACTGCCAAAAACCGTTTGAGCCGCCAGTTTAAGCGCGACGGGCTTGGGAATCCCCATCTTCACGCCGCCATCGGCAAGCCCATCAATCATCGCATACACAAAGGCAGGGCCGCTGCCGGACAGCCCAGTTACGGCATCCATCTGCGGTTCGTCCAACCGTACCGACTCACCGACCGTTTCCAAGATGGCTTCAGCCGTGGCCATATGCGCTTCCCGCGCGAATCGGCCCGCGCAAATCGCCGCGACAGACGCGCGAATCTGCGCCAGAATATTCGGCATCGCCCGAACAACCGGAACCCGCCCGCCGAGGACCTTTTCAATCGCGCCGGTCCGCACGCCGCCCATTATCGAAAGCACCATCTGCCCATCGGTAAGTGACGGCGCCAACGGCGCTCCAACGGAGGCCCACATCTGTGGCTTCAAACCCAGCACCACCACGTCCTGTTCGGGGGCAACTGCAGCGGCGTCGCGGCTGGTGTTCACGCCGAGCGCACGGTGATGCGCCTCCAACAATGCCGCGTCGATATCCACGGCCGTCACCCGTTCCGGCGGTACAGTACCGGATTGCACCAGACCCGAAATCAACGCGCCGCCCATATTTCCAGCGCCGACTACAGCGATCCTCTTATTCTTGAATTCATCCATATCCCTGCCCAGTACGTCCTTTCCGGTGTTCGATTGTGGTAACCGGGTTTCCTGGGTTTACGGGTTTACGTATTTACGAAGGTCAGCCAGCCATGCCGGTCGTCCGCATCGCCCGACACAACACCGAAAAAAGCGTCCTGCAGTGCCTTTGTAATGGGCCCTCGGGTCCCTTCACCGATCGGAATGTGATCGATCTGTGCAATTGGCGTCACCTCCGCCGCGCTGCCGGTAAAGAAGACTTCGTCGGCGATATATAAAGACTCTCTCGGAATGGCTCGCTGAGTCACCGCATATCCCAGATCTCGCGCCAGCGTAATCACCGAATGACGGGTAATGCCAGGCAGAATCGACGATCCGGTCGAGGGGGTGTAGATCGCGCCGTTTTTTACCATAAAGATATTTTCTCCGCTGGCTTCGCTGACGTGGCCCTGCGCATCCAGCGCGATTCCTTCCACGTATCCGTCGGCGAGCGCCTCCAGCTTTATCAGCTGCGAGTTCATGTAGTTGGCGCCTACCTTCGCCAACGACGGCATCGTATTCGGCGCGAGCCGGTTCCACGAGGAAACCCGGACCGCAACCCCTTTTTCCAGGGCCTCTTCGCCCAGATAGGCGCCCCATTCCCACACGGCGATTACGACTTCAACGGGACAGGACGAGGGATCCACACCCAGACTCCCGTATCCTCGAAAGACGATGGGGCGCACATAACAGGCCTGAAGTCCGTTCCTGCGGATGGCTTCGAGAATGGCCTGAGACAATTCCTCATGGCTATAAGGAATTGGCATCCGGTATATCTTGGCGGAATCGAACAGGCGATTCACATGATCGGCCAATCGGAAACAGGCCGGTCCTTTTCGCGTATTGTAACAGCGAACCCCCTCAAATACGCTGGATCCATAATGCACGACGTGCGACAACACGTGGATCCTTGCGTCGTCCCAATCCACAAACTTTCCGTTAAACCAGATCTTATCCGCCTTCGGCATCGGAGGCATTTCTAATCCCTTCTGGATGAATGGATGTGGATCCCGCGGAAGTCTTTCCCCGAAGACATCTCGCTTGCATCGAAACAACCATCTCCCCCAGCCGCCGATCCGATGCAGGCTGCGAGAGGCGCGTAATCATCCGGTCGATTCACCTTGATACAAACCGACTCCTTGTTCATCGGCGCACAGATCCACGACACCTGATGTGGACGGGGTAGGGGCCGGTGCAGCAATTCGGCATGGCACCATTCGCGACCTAAGGTGAAGGGGTCCGCGCGACCGCTAGCGGTGCCCGTAATTCTTTCCGCTGGTTTCGGAATTTTCCTTGAGCGCGCAGCAAATCCGCTCAAACTGCGATATAGAAATCGCTTCCGGTCGCAACCTGAAGTCGACCTCCGAAGCCGCACCCACGCGTTGCAGGCTCTCCGTCTTCCCATTTACCATTCCCAGCAGGGTATTCTTCAACATCTTTCGCCGTTGACCGAAGGCCGTACGGACGACTCGAAAGAAAAATTCCTCATCCTTCACCCGGAAGGGGGCCTCCCCATCGAATTCCAACCGAATAACCGAGGAAACGACCCTGGGTGCCGGAAAAAAAACGCCGGGAGTCAGGTCGAACAATATCTTCGGCCGAGTGTGCAGTTGAACGGCAATCGACAGAACTCCATAGTCCCTGTTGCCCGGCGCGGCAACAATCCGTCGGGCAACCTCGCGCTGAACGGTCAGTACCGCTCGTTTAAACTGGAACCGGGCATCCAGGATTCGCCGAACAACCGCACCCGTGATGTTGAACGGCAGGTTTCCCAGCAGAATCGCCCGTTCAAACCCCTCCTCACGAATCAGTTTACGAAAATCTACCGTTAACACATCCTGGTTATGCAGACGCAATCTCCGGCCGAACTTCGCCCGCAGGAAGACACACAACGCATCATCCCGTTCGATCCCGATCACCCTGGCCGACTGTGCCGCCAACGGGCCGGTCAACGCGCCGCGGCCCGGACCAACTTCCACCACCAGATCGTCCGCTCGGATACCAGCCGCCCGAACGATCCTTTGGACAGCCCCTGCGTCGGTCAAGAAATGCTGCGCAAGGCCCTTTTTGGGCTTCGTCATCACGTCAACCCGAAAAGCCGGCGGGCATTCTCCGAGGTTCGAGTGGCAAACGTGCCGAACGGCTCGTCCGTGCATCCGGCCAGGAACTCGGCAATATGCCTCACGTATGCCGGTTCGTTCCGCCGACCCCGATGCGGGACCGGCGCAAGAAACGGGCAATCGGTCTCCAATAGCACCCGATCGGACGGTATGTCCATCGCCACAGACAATGATGGCGAGCGCTTATACGTTACTGTTCCGCCAAATCCCAGATGGAAGCCGAGATCCACGGCCCGCTTCGCCTGGGCCGGATTTCCGCCAAAACAGTGCAACGCCCCGCCAGCCGCATTGCCGCCTTCGGCCTCGAGAATCTCCATTACCCGGTCCTCCGCGCCGCGACTGTGGATGACAAGCGGAAGTCCCGCCTGCCGTGCCAGCCGGATATGGAACCGGAACATCCGCTCCTGAAGATCCCGAGGCGCATAATTCCGAAAAAAATCCAGACCCGTCTCACCAACCGCCACAACGTTTTCCCTGGATGCCAGCCGCTTCAGCGCCTCCAAGCCGGACGCGTCGGCCAGTTCGACGTCGTGCGGATGGAACCCCACCGTTGCATAGATTCCCTCGTGCCGCAAAGCCAGATCCAGCGCCCTCAGGCTCATATCCAGGTTTGTGCCCACGTTGACAATCCGTTCTACCCCTTCCGCACGAGCCCGCCGGATTATCGAATCTTCCTCCCCCAGAAACTCCGGGAAATTCAGATGAGCATGGGTATCGACAAGCATTGTTCTCAGCCGACCTCCGCTCCGTCCGGAACGTCTGCGTCCGGCCGCAGCAGTGCAACACGTCCGTCCGCCGAAGCCGCAAGGAGCATCCCTTCCGACGCCACGCCCCGGATGGTCGCCGGCTCCAGATTGGCCACCATCACAATCTGACGCCCCACCAGCGATTCGGGGGAATAATGTTCCGCCACACCGGCCACAATCTGGCGTTGTTCGTTACCCAGGTTGACATGTAGTGTCAGCAGGCGGTCGGCGCCAGGGACTCGGGATGCAGATTCCACCCTGGCAACGCGTAACTCAAGCTTCTGAAACTCCTTGAACGAAACCAGATCCTCTTTCCTGTCAGCCATATCGGGTTTCTCCGAGAGGTCCTCTTCCAACACATTGATCCTGGGAAAAATCGGGCCGCGTGCCTTAACCGCCCCTCCCGCGCGCAACCCGCCCCAGGGATGAAGACCATGAATATTCTGCGTTTTCAGATCCCCCTCCGCACCAATTTGCTCCCAGATCTCCTCTGACTTACCGGGTAATACGGGAAAGAGCAACACCGCGAGATAGCGCATCGTCTCGAGAAGGCCGTAGATTGTTGCCTCCAGTGTATCCCTACTGTCCGGATCTCTGGCCAGGTTCCACGGCGCCTGCGCTTCGGCAAAGCGATTGGCCTGCCGCACGAGGTCCCAGATCGCATCCAGAATTCCCGTGGGATTCATATTTCCCAGCGCGTCGATCACGCCATCCAGCGTTTTCCGGGCCTGTTCCTTTATCGTGGACAGGACAGGGTGGTTAACATCTGCCGCTGGCACGCGCCCTCCCAGATATCGATTGGCCATAACGACGGTGCGATTCAGTAAATTGCCGAGATCGTTCGCCAATTCGGAATTATACCGGTGGACGAATCCCGTTTCGCCGAAACTGCTATCCATCCCCAGAACCATCTCGCGAACCAGAAAATATCGAAAGGCGTCCACGCCGTATTTCTCCGCCAGATCCAGGGGACGAATCGCATTGCCAAGAGACTTGCTCATCTTTTCGTCGTCGACGAGCCACCATCCGTGGGCCACCACGGTATCGGGAGTCTCTATACCCATTGCCTTCAACATCGTCGGCCAATAAATGCAGTGCGTGGTCAGAATATCTTTGCCGATCAGGTGGCAGGAGGCGGGCCACCACCGTGCAAATACTTCGGTGTCCTGAAGATAACCAGCAGCTGTGATGTAATTGATCAGCGCATCGAACCAGACATAACATACAAACGAATTGTCAAATGGCAACGGAATGCCCCAAGACAAGCGGGCTTTCGGGCGGGAGATGCATAAATCGTTCAATGGCCGGCGCAGAAACCCGAGCATCTCGTTTCTGCGCGAAACAGGAAGAACAAACCGTGAATCGTCTCGGATGTGGTCGATCAGCCATTCCTGATATTGCCCCATTCTGAAGAAATAATTTTTCTCCGAAATCCGAGCCACTTTCCGTCCGCACTCCGGGCATTTTCCGTCCGACAGATCCTTCTCCGTCCAAAACCGCTCGTCGGGCACGCAATACCAGCCCTCGTAATCGTCCGCATAGATCTCTCCCGCGTCGTATAGACGCTGGAGAATCTTCTGCACGACCTGCCGATGCCTGGATTCGGTTGTACGGATGAAGTCATCGTATGAGATATTCAAAGACGCCCACAGTCTCCTGAAGCGTTCGACCATCTCGTCGCAGTGATCCTGCGGATCGATACCGCGTTCGTTCGCCGCCTGCGCCACCTTCTGACCATGCTCGTCAGTCCCGGTTAGAAACAGCACTTCGTCACCCATAACACGATGATAGCGGGCAAACACATCCGCCATGATGGTCGTATATGCATGCCCGATATGAGGCTCGTCATTCACATAGTAAATCGGCGTTGTAATATAGAACCGCCCCATTCACCCAACCTTCCTGGTGTTCTGTCCTGGAAATAGATTGCCGAAATTCGGCCGACGAGTCGCCCGGCTCGCAAGACGCCTGCGACCTTTGTAAGGTCGGCCGAACGCAGCGAGACGGGATGGACCGGTGGCAGAATGGTGACATATTTCTGGGACGGGACACTAGTTCCCAACTCTCTTGACCTCACGCCAGAAAGATACGAGGCCAACCTGCAGATTGACGTTGCGGCGATTCATCTCCCGCAACGACTCGATCCTGTCAGCTGTCTGCTGCAAGCCCTCCAGGTCAAAGGCCCGGGACAGTCGCCGAATATCGTCTACCCTGCGCCGGTGGGTCACACGTTCTACATCACCATAGCGAAGAACCAGGACGTCCCGCAACCACATCTCCGCGCCGCCAAGCAGTTGTAAGGCTTCATCTCGATCTGCAGCCAGTTTTTCCAGTGCCGCATGGGTTCTGGCCTCATCGTCCCACAGAAGCGCCGCCAGAAACCGATACGCACGGTCCTGCAGGTCTTCACCCTCGGCATCGGCCATTTCGCGTGCACGCCTGAGGTTTCCGCCGCAGGACCGCGCGATGGACAACGCCCTGTCGGCTTCAACTTCTAACCCCTCAATCAACATCCGTGCCGCGTCGCTATCCGGAACGGAAGAAAACACCACCCACTGACACCGCGAAACGATCGTTGGCAGCAGGGACTCCTGGCTGGACGACGTGAGAATCAACAGAGAACGAACCGGTGGTTCTTCCAGCATTTTCAGCAACGCATTGGCTGCTTCAACACGCATTCGATCCGCGTGCATAACGACCGCTACCCGCCAACCCCCCTCGAATGCGCCATACGCAAACTGCTTCTGCAAAGCTCGAATCTGCTCGATGGAGAGCGTGGCGGGTTCGGCCGGCAGCGGGTATCCGTAGGGGTCGTTCACAATCTGGCGCAACGTCTCTCGCTCCATCTCGGGCGACGTTCGGGCCAAAAACGGAAACAGCAGAGACAAGTCGGGGTGGTTCAGACCGGCTGTTTTCCTGCATCCCCCGCAATCCTCGCAGCAACCCTTCTTCCGTCGGTCGCAGTAGAGGCTTCTCGCCATTTCAAGGGCTGCGGCGACCTTTCCCGTACCCTCAGGCCCGGTAAACAAGAGGGCGTGTGGAAGATTTGCGCTTCGCGTCATTCGCTCAAGCCGCTCCGTCACGCGCTTCTGTCCCACGACTGCCTGGTCGAACATACGCCACTCGCCTGCCTTTGACTAATACAAAGCCGCAACGCCACTGTTTACCCACTCGAAAAGACGTCCGTAAAGCGTCTTCAACATAACGAGCGCATCTTCCACGGGTTCGCTGTAATACCCGCGACGAATCGCGACGGTCCGAAAACCGAGCTTCCTGTATAACCCGATGGCCGGCACGTTGGAAATCCGCACCTCAAGGCTCACCACCTGTACATTTCGATCAGGTAACCCTTCCAGCACCGCCTTCATAAACTGTCGACCGAGTCCACGGCGCCGAAAGTCCGGGTGAACTGCCAGATCGGCCAGGTGGTATTCGTTGGGCACTAGAAAGCCAACCGCATATGCGACGACCCGGCTACCGGACAGGAAAACGAGGCAATAGCTGTCCTGCCTGGATAGCGCATTTTCAAAATCCCGTTTGCTCCACGGGTTCGCGAATCCCACGCGCTCGATATCTACGACCGCATCGAGATGCCCCGCACCCATTTCACCGAGTCTGTATTCGGATAGCTCCTGCGAATCGACCCGCATTGATTTCGGACTCCTTCGAGCCGGCATCGGCATGCTATCGTTTGACTCTCGCGTTCTCCGCCGGACTCCGGCGCAAATATTCAGGTTCCGCCGTTGCCACGTCGACCGCATGCCCGCCTCGCAGCGCGTCAGCGCCCAGCAGCGCCACCGATGCACCATTGGGATGGACGGCTCCGGGAGCAAATCGGACGTCCTCGCCCATGTATGCCTCGATCCGATCCCGGTATGTCAACGCACCTTTGCCGACTATCAGAACGGGCCTTGGTAATTTCGGCATCAGATCCCCCACGGGAATCGCGGCATCTGGCAGGAGCGGCATTAGGACGCCCGCATTGAGACCGTATACGCCAGCGTAGACGTCGTCGCGGCGGGCATCGAGTAACGCACAGACCGGCATACCCTCAAAGACAACCTGTGCCGCCATTCCTTTCAATGTCGGTACTGCCAACAGTGGCAGCTTCAACGCGACACACAGCCCTTTCGCCGCGGCCATTCCAATCCGCAGGCCTGTAAACGAACCCGGACCCGATCCCACGGCCACCCCGTTCAGATCCGCCGGCGCGAGTCCCGCATCTTCCATTGCCCGTTCAACCATCGCCATCGTCCGTTCCGCGTGGCGCAATCCCGTATTCTGTGAATAGGACACGACCACCTGCTCGTCATCCACCAACCCGACGCTGCACACCGGTGTCGAGGTTTCAAGTCCCAACACGTACATCGGTCCACCTCCCGCGGCGAATCCGTCACCGTTCGGCGTCATATCAAGCGCCCCTGCCTCCCGTCCGGAGGTTTCAACCCCAAATGCCGATAGGCATGCGACGTCGCCTGTCGCCCCCTGTGGGTGCGCAGCAGATAACCTTCCTGAATCAGGTACGGCTCATAGACATCTTCGATGGTATCCGGTTCTTCACCCAGCGCTGCTGCCAGGTTATTCAGGCCAACCGGACCCCCTCCGTACTTCTCCACCAGCATCGAGAGGAGTCTGCGGTCCATCTCGTCCAGCCCCTCGTTATCTATGTCGGCCAATTCGAGCGCGCGACCTGCGACATCGAGCGTAATCGTACCCTGCGCGCGCGCCTGTGCATAGTCCCGCGATCTTCGCAACAGCCGTGTCGCAATCCGTGCGGTACCCCGCGACCGACGCGCAATTTCAAAAGCTCCCTCAGGATGGATCTCAATTTTGAATATTCGTGCGGCACGCTCGACGATTGTCTGTAACTCCGGTTCCGTGTAAAAGTCCAGCCGCTCGATGATTCCGAAGCGGGACCGCATTGGACCGGTCAACAGGCCATAGCGTGTGGTTGCGCCGATGAGGGTAAATCGCTCGAGAGGGACTCTGTAAGAGCGCGCGCCTGGACCACTGTCGAGCATAATGTCCAGCACGAAATCCTCCATCGCGGGATACAGCGTTTCCTCTACAACCCTGTTCATCCGATGGATCTCATCAATAAACAAGACGTCCTTTTCGTTTAAATTGGTCAGCAAACCCGCCAGATCGGCCGCCCGTTCAAGCACAGGGCCGGAAGTCGGCGCGATTTCGGCCCCCAATTCGTTGGCGAGCACATATGCCAGCGTTGTCTTTCCCAGTCCGGGAGGACCGTATAGAAGTGCGTGGTCCATGGCGTCGCCCCGGTGCGTTGCCGCATCGACCGCAATCCGCAGTTTCTCCTTAACCTTCTCCTGTCCGGTCATATCTGCAAATCGCGCCGGGCGCAACTGCTCGTTGCCTTCAAACTGGTCCTGATCCTGCGTCTGGGGATCGCTGATCCTTTCATTCATTTTGATCTGTCTTCCGTTGATGCCGCAATCTCACGTTCTTTCTCCAACGCAGAGACATCAGATTGGGCGTTGGGGCTCAGCTTCCGGCGAGGTTCTCCAGCGGAGATTGGCCCGTCAGCGGACCCTGTTTCCTGTTCCTGAAATATGTCACCATTCTTCCCTGTCTGCGTGCGTGAGGCTGCACGCAGACAGGCGCCGGTTCATCCCGACTCGTCGGCCGAATTACGGCAATCCATTTCCGGGGAAGAACACTATAGACGCCGTAGCGCTTCTCGGATAATCTCTTCTATCGGTACGTCGTTACCGTGATCACGAACCACATGGGTCACCACGCTGCGTGCCTGCAACTGCGGAACCCCCAGACCCGCAAGCGCCAGAGCCGCTTCCTCGGCCCGTGCCGCCACGACAGGCGAGACTCGCTCCCCCACGTCGACGTCGGGGACATCGCCAATCCGGTCCTTCAACTCGAGCACCAGACGCTGCGCCAACTTCTGGCCGATCCCTTTTATCGTTGTCAGCCCACGTGCATCTTCAGCTGCCACCAACCTGCGAAAGACCCGAATTGGAACGCCGGAGAGGATCTTCTGGGCCAATGGAGGGCCGATTCCCGAAACTGAAATCAATAACTCAAACAAGCCTCGCTCGGCTTCAGTTACGAATCCGAAAATCGTCAGCGCATCCTCACGCACATGCAGATGGGTCAATATTCTGAGGGTTTCACCCCGAGCCCGGTTCGCGTCGTAGCTTGAAAGTGGAATATTGACGAAAAATCCGACGCCTGCAACGTCGACGACCAGATGCGTGGGGCTGTTTACGGCCAGTTTGCCTTCCAGGTAGGTGATCATTCGATTACCGACCCTTTCGTTTCTGCCCGGTCGTCCGACCCGTATCGACGCTCAACTCGGAAAGCTTCTGTTTCAGCCGGTTCGTTTGCCTCGCACGTGCGTTCGCGCTCCCGGTGGTCGGAAAGGCCGCCGCCGGTTTTCCCTCGAGGGCTTTTTGGTGCTGTGCATGAACGCCCGGGGCCTGAATTCGGTTCACGTGGCAGACCGCGACAGCCAGCGCGTCGGTTATATCGTATGGACCGCTGACATGTTCGCGACCGAACAGACTTCGTATCATAAACTGAACCTGCTCCTTGGAAGCCCCTCCACGGCCGACGACAGCTTGTTTGACCTCGCGAGGCGCGTATTCGTAAATGGGCAGATCCGACTTGGCCAGTGCCACTTTAATCGCCCCCCGGGCTTCGCACATCTTTATCAATGTCTTCACGTTGGCACTATAAAAAACATTTTCGACGGCAGCTTCATCAGGTGAATATTCTTCAACCAGCCGGAGCAGGCCATCGTGAATCTCCAGCAGTCGTCTGGCAAAAGAAAGTCCGGGATCCGGGCGCAAACCTCCACATGCAACCAGCCGGCTCTTCCTGCGCTGATATTCCACCACTCCGTAACCGGTAATCACACTGCCCGGGTCGATACCCATAACGAGCAAGGTGTCCGCCTTTCCGGTGCGCGGATTGAACTCGATACGCGCGGAGAAGACCGCAGACCGTGCCAGACGCCCGTGCTGAGGCGAACAGGTCGGTCGGACACGGTTGTACTATGACGAAATCAGAGCGGACAACTGCTCTTCATCCATCTCGAAATTCGCATAGACCCTCTGTACGTCATCCTCGGATTCCAACCTCTCCAGCAATCGAATCACCTGAGCCGCCGTGTTTCCCTCAACGGGAACCGTATTCTGCGGCACCCGTGTCAGCTCGGCACGCTCAACGGGAATCTCGTGTGCCGCCAACGCTTTCTGCACCCCGTCGAAGCCCTGCGGCGACGTGTAAACCTCGTATACCGCTTCCTCTTCGACGATGTCTTCGGCTCCGGCCTCGAGGGCGGCCATCATCATCGTCTCTTCATCGACGTTGTCTCTGGGCACGACAACCAGTCCCTTCTGATCGAAAACCCAGGCAACGGAGCCACTTTCGGCCATGCTGGCGTTATATTTGTTGAGCAGATGCCTCACGTGGGAAACCGCACGATTCTTGTTATCGGTCAACACCTCGATGAAGAGTGCGACTCCTCCTGGGCCGTATCCCTCGTAAACCGCGGCTTCGTACGATTCGCCCGGCAGGTCGCCCGTGCCTTTCTTTACGGCGCGCTCAATATTGACGGCCGGCATATTCTCGGATTTTGCATTTAAAATGGCCGCCCTGAGCCGTGAATTATTCGCCTCGTCGCCGCCCCCCTCCCGCGCGGACACCGTAATCTCCCTGATCAGCCTGGTAAACAGCTTGCCTCTGGCGGCATCCGCCCGTCCCTTTTTGTGTTTGATATTTGCCCATTTCGAATGACCGGCCATAAAGCGCCCACCTCCTTCGAAGATCAACAAATTCCCCTGAAAAATCTCTCTAACTATTTGATAATATAGCAACAAATGGACATTTAGGCAATACAAAAAGGAGTGGATTTACTCACCGTTTCATCGCCGCGCCGCGCCGTTTTCCTGTTGCGGCCAGAGTTCACGCTATTCCGGAGGATCGGCCGCCGGAAACGAAAGCGGGCGATGTCCAGGAGGACACCGCCCTGACGCCATCGGATCATCGTTCCGAACTACGCCTCTACGGCCTCGCCCTCCTCCTTCTTGGATGCTTCTACGATTTTCCTGGTCAGATCGGCGGGTACAGGTTCGTAATGGTGGAATTCCATCGTGTAATCACCCGTGCCCTGCGTCATCGAACGGAGCGACGTCGAATATTTATATAGCTCGGCAAGCGGCACTTCCGCCCGTATGACCTGAAAACTGCCCTCCGGGTCCATACCATGGATTCGGCCGCGGCGGCTGTTCAGATCGCCCATGACATCACCCATATATTTGTCGGGCACCATCACCGTTATACTATATATAGGCTCCAGCAGAATCGGCCGGGCGTTCATAAACGCTTTCTGGAATGCCTGGGAACCCGCCATCTGAAAGGCCATTTCGGATGAATCTACGGGGTGATACGAACCGTCGTAGACCGTTACCCGCGTATCCACAACGTGGTAACCGGCAAGCACTCCCCGATCGATGGCTTCGACCACCCCTTTTTCCACAGCCGGAATATAGTTGCGTGGAATGGCGCCACCCACCACATCGTCCTGAAATTCGTATCCTTCGCCACGGCTTGTGGGTTCAATTCGCAAATACGCTTCGCCGAACTGCCCGCGTCCGCCGGTCTGTTTCTTGTGCCGGTGGTGCCCCTCGGCGTTGGACGTGATCGTCTCACGATACGGAATCCTCGGCTGAACCGTATTTACCTCGACACCGTACTTCTGCTTCAGCTTGTCGAGCACAACGTCGAGGTGCAACTCGCCCTGCCCCTGAACGATGATCTGTTTCAGTTCCGGATCGTAGCCAGCAATGAAACTGGGATCCTCTTCGTGGATCCGCTGCAATCCCATGCTTATCTTCTCTTCGTCCCCGCGTGATTTCGGTTCCATAGCGATGCGGATCAGCGGGTGCGGGAATTCCAGCGGCGCAACCTCAACCGGTGTGCGACGATCGCACAACGTATTGCCGCTATGTGTGTCTTTCAGCCTTACAAGCGCCCCCATATCGCCAGCAGAAATCGCTTGGACCTCTTCGCGATCCTGACCGTTCAGGATATAGATCTGACCGACGCGTTCGACGGATCTCCCATTCGAATTGTACACCTCGGAGGACGCTGGCAACGTTCCAGAGAAGACACGCACGAAAGAGAGATCGCCGACGGTTTCGGAAACGGTCTTGAACACAACGGCGGCAAGAGGT
Organism: Candidatus Latescibacterota bacterium; assembly: GCA_965237675.1. Classification (GTDB taxonomy): domain Bacteria; phylum Latescibacterota; class UBA2968; order UBA2968; genus JAAXHE01. The sequence goes on along the minus strand of OZ250150.1, from coordinate 3,471,728 downwards.
CCGTCCGCGGACGGCAGGAGTTCGGCAGATTCGTCCGTTGCCACCATCCGTCCTTGCCTGGCGGGCATTTCCGACGGAGCCATCATATTGTCCACGAGGAACCCCAGCAATTGATCGGTACCGATATTCTTGGACGCGTCGCCACACAGAACCGGAACCGTCGTTCCGTTCACGATGCCTGCCTTAAGCCCGCTCAGGATGTCCTTTTCCGAAAGATCCTCCTCCTCAAGGTATTTCTCCGTCAACTCATCGTCGCTTTCAGCGGCGGCTTCGACAATCTGTTCGCGGTGGGTTTCGACGTCGTCGAGAAGATCGGCCGGCACCTCGCCAACTTCGGGTTTTCCGCTCGCATCGGCGGGATAAGTCAGCAGCCGTCGATGCAGTACATCGATGATCTGGTTGAAACCTACGCCCTGGTTGACGGGAATTTGAAACGGCAGCACATGTCGCCCATACTGCTCCTGCAAGGCATTAAGGACCTTTTCGAAATCGGCGAATTCCTTGTCGATGTGGTTGATGAAAAACAGACGAGGACGCCCGAAAGATTCCGCAAACCCCCAGGCCTTATCCGTCCCGATCTCAATACCGTTGGCCGCATGCACAAGGAGAACCGCATTGTCCGTCGCCCAGAGCGCCGCTTTGGTGTCCCCGATGAAATCCGCGTATCCCGGCGCGTCCAAAATGTTGATTTTTGTGCCTTTCCAGCCGCAGTGCAACATTGACATGCCGATAGAGATTTTTCGCGCGATCTCGGCCTCGGAGAAATCCGACGTCGTCGTGCCGGCATCGATGGTCCCCAGCCGATTGCTTCCGCCTGCCGTAAACAGCAGGGCCTCGGCCAGCGAGGTTTTTCCCGTGCTGCTGTGTCCCACCAAGGCGACGTTCCGAATCCTGTCAGGGGTTTCGATATTCACGCGCCTCCTCCTGTATAAACGCAAGAAAGCAGCGACGTATTCGCCGCCCGCCGTTGAATCGACCTCGCCGGAAAGACGAGAAACAGCCAACAAATCCATCCGGGGCCGAAGAACCTAATTAATATAGAAACAACAGGCATGTCAAGTCATTCTTTCTACATCCAGAAACCCCAAACAGGGTCCGGGATTCAGATGAATCCCGGACCCTGTTTGGGGTTTCCCGGCAGCGACCTACTCTCCCACAAGGTTACCCAAGCAGTACCATCGGCGCTGGAAGGCTTAACTTCTCTGTTCGGAATGGAAAGAGGTGTACCCCCTCCGCTATAGCCACCAGGAAAACAAAATTGACAACCGAAATACGGAATTAGGATCTTGCTGCATTACAAAATGCACAGACGATCCGCCGAGAAACCGTTAATTGATCAAGCCGCACGGCTGATTAGTATCGCTCGGCTGAACGCATTGCTGCGCTTACACCTGCGACCTATCGACCTCGTAGTCTACAAGGAGCCTTCAGGTGGGTAAACCCACGGGATATCTTATCTTGGAGTGGGCTTCGCGCTTAGATGCTTTCAGCGCTTATCCCTGCCGAACATAGCTACCCAGCGATGCCTCTGGCGAGACAACTGGTACACTAGAGGTTCGTCCATCCCGGTCCTCTCGTACTGAGGACAGCTCTCCTCAAATATCCTGCGCCCACGGCAGATAGGGACCGAACTGTCTCACGACGTTCTAAACCCAGCTCGCGTACCACTTTAATAGGAGGACAGCCTAACCCTTGGGACCTTGTCCAGCCCCAGGACGTGATGAGCCGACATCGAGGTGCCGAGCCCTCCCGTCGCTATGGACGCTTGGGGAGGACCAGCCTGTTATCCCCGGAGTACCTTTTATCCGTTGAGCTTCGGCGCTTCCACGCGCAACCGTCGGATCACTAAGCCCTGCTTTCGCACCTGCTCGACCTGTATGTCTCGCAGTTAAGCTCCCTTATACCTTTACGCTCTATGCGCGATTACCGACCGCGCTGAGGGAACCTTTGGGCGCCTCCGTTACACTTTAGGAGGCGACCGCCCCAGCCAAACTTCCCACCTGACAGTGTTCCCGACCCTGATTCAAGGGCCCAGGTTAGAATTCCAGCAGAATAAGAGTGGTATTTCAAGGACAGCTCCATGAGGGCTGGCGCCCCCACTTCATAGCCTCCCACCTATCCTACACATACTGTGCCGAAACCCAGTGTCAGGCTGGAGTAAAGGTTCACGGGGTCTTTCCGTCCCGCCGCGGGTATCCGGCATCTTCACCGGAACTACAATTTCGCCGAGTCCCCCGTTGAGACAGCGCCCAAGCCGTTACACCATTCGTGCAGGTCGGCAATTAACCGACGAGGAATTTCGCTACCTTAGGACCGTTATAGTTACGGCCGCCGTTTACCAGAGCTTCGATTCAGAGCTTCGCCCGAAGGCTGACCCCTCCTCTTAACCGGCTGGCACCGGGCAGGTGTCAGTCCCTATACGTCGTCTTGCGACTTTGCAGAGACCTGTGTTTTTAGTAAACAGTCGCCCAGGCCGTTTCTCTGCGACCCCCTTCGGCTCACGGAGCAAGTCCGCTCACCTACTTGGAGGCGCTCCTTCTCCCGAAGTTACGGAGCCAATTTGCCTAGTTCCTTAACGGAGGTTCTCTCGCGCACCTTGGGATTCTCTCCCCGTCTACCTGTGTCGGTTTGCGGTACGGACACCCGAGAGACTCGCATAGAGGTTTTTCTTGGCAGTATGATTAAGGCCAGTTGGCTTGCCCGAAGGCTCGTTTCCCCATAACCCCTCAGGGTTAACAACCGTCCGGATTTACCTGGACGGTCCCCCTACAGGCTTAGACCCGCATTTCCAGTCGCGGGCTGGCCGCCACTTCTGCGTCACCCCATAGCTCGAACATCTCTAAGGTGGTACAGGAATATTAACCTGTTTTCCATCGCCTACGCCTTTCGGCCTCGGCTTAGGACCCGACTGACCCTGGGCGGACGAACCTTCCCCAGGAAACCTTAGACTTTCGGTGAACAGGATTCTCACCTGTTTTGTCGCTACTCATGCCGGCATAGTCTCTTCTATTTCGTCCAGCAAACCTTACGGTTCACCTTCAACCTACCATAGAATGCTCCCCTACCGCTCCAGTCCAAAGGACTGAAACCCGCAGCTTCGGCGATGAGCTTGAGTCCCGATCATTGTCGGCGCAGGATCACTTGACTAGTGAGCTGTTACGCACTCTTTAAATGAATGGCTGCTTCTAAGCCAACATCCTAGCTGTCTCAGCGCTCCCACATCCTTTCTCACTTAGCTCATACTTAGGGGCCTTAGCTGGCGGTCTGGGTTGTTTCCCTCTTGCCTACGGAGCTTATCCCCCGCAGACTGACTCCCCTGCAACAAGTATACGGCATTCGGAGTTTGGTTAGGGTTGGTACCCTGGTGAAGGCCCGAGCCTATCCAGTGCTCTACCTCCGCAACTTTATAACAGAAGGCTAGTCCTAAAACTATTTCGGGGAGAACCAGCTATCTCCAGGTTTGATTGGCCTTTCACCCCTATCCACAGCTCATCCCCCAATTTTTCAACATTGGTGGGTTCGGACCTCCACGCGAGTTTAGTCGCGCTTCATCCTGGCCATGGATAGATCACCTGGCTTCGGGTCTACCCCACGCTACTAAACGCCCTATTCAGACTCGCTTTCGCTTCGGCTCCCCCACAGAGTGGGTTAACCTTGCAACGCAGGGTAACTCGCCGGCTCATTATACAAAAGGCACGCCGTCAGGCTCGCCCGAACCCGGAGGTTCGAGGTTGCCCTCCGACCGCTTGTAGGCATACAGTTTCAGGTACTATTTCACTCTCCTTGCAGGAGTACTTTTCACCTTTCCCTCACGGTACTAGTTCACTATCGGTCACAGAAGAGTATTTAGCCTTGGAAGGTGGTCCTCCCGAATTCCCACAGGATTTCACGTGTCCCGCGGTACTTGGGAACAAAATCACAGGAGTCCGTACCGTTTCGCAGACGGGGCTTTCACCCTCTGTGGCCAGTCGTTCCAGAACTGTTCCACTACAGTACGGATTTGTAACTCCCTGACGGATCTGCATTTCCATCGGATTTCGTCCCACGACCCCGGTCGTACAACGCATGCAGGCTTTAACGTACGAACCGGTTTGGGCTGTTTCCCGTTCGCTCGCCGCTACTGAGGAAATCGCGGTTGCTTTCTCTTCCTGGGGTTACTGAGATGTTTCAGTTCGCCCCGTTTGCCTCTCCCGAGCTATGTATTCACTCGAGGATGATGCGGCATTACCCGCATCGGGTTGCCCCATTCGGAAATCCCCGGATCAAAGGTTGTTTGCACCTACCCGAGGCTTATCGCAGCTTACCACGTCCTTCGTCGCCTTTCTGTGCCAAGGCATCCACTGTATGCCCTTCGTAGCTTGATCAAAACAGGTTCTCGGCAGATCACGTGTGTGTTCTGCACAATCCACAAGAAGCCGTTGTCAAATGCGTACCGCCTGCAGCCGAGCAACTGGAAAAGTCGCTAACCAAACCGGTTCCCGGCAACGCCGCACAGGACTAGTAGCATCCTGGCGCCCGCTGCCGAATCCTCCGGTTACGACGGCGGAATCTTTGCCGCACGTCTTTACCCGCAACCCGCGGAGGCCGGAATCGGCATTTTAGACAGCTTCGTGAACGAGATCGGCTATGCTAAATTGCAGCATACCCACGAAAGTCCATACGGAAACAAAAACTCCCGCATGGCCTTTCGTATTCCGTATTCGGTTGTCAAAGAACAAGCGGGGACGCGCGTCCCCAGGTTTCAATAGGACTTTGGTGGAGATAACCGGGATCGAACCGGTGACCTCAGCCTTGCAAAGGCTGCGCTCTCCCAGCTGAGCTATATCCCCCGATTTTATAAACAGGTATTCTGGTGGGCCTAAGTGGATTTGAACCACTGACCTCACGCTTATCAGGCGTGCGCTCTAACCAACTGAGCTATAGGCCCTGAACGCACCGCAGGCCTTCGACAATCAAATAACGTGCACGAGAATCCCAACGGCAAATGACCTGAGAGTAGACATAAACGTCATTGACGACCTTATGTCATGTCTCCCTAGAAAGGAGGTGATCCAGCCGCACCTTCCGATACGGCTACCTTGTTACGACTTAGCGCCAATTACAGAGCCTACCTTCGGCAGATCCTTCCCTTGCGGGTTAGGTAACCGACTTCGGGTATTCCCTGCTTTCATCGCTTGACGGGCGGTGTGTACAAGACCCGGGAACGTATTCACCGTGGCGTGCTGATCCACGATTACTAGCGATTCCGAATTCATGGAGTCGAGTTGCAGACTCCAATCCTAACTGAGACCGGTTTTTGGGGATTGGCTCCACCTCGCGGTATCGCAGCCCTTTGTACCGGCCATTGTAGCACGCTTCCAGCCCCGGACGTAAGGGCCATGAGGACTTGACCTCGTCCCCACCTTCCTCCTGCTTAACACAGGCAGTCTCCTTAGAGTTCCCACCATGACGTGCTGGCAACTAAGGATAGGGGTTGCGCTCGTTGCGGGACTGAACCCAACATCTCACGACACGAGCTGACGACAGCCATGCAGCACCTGTGTACCTGCTCCGAAGAGAAACCCTATTTCTAGGGCAGTCAAGTACATGTCAAGCCCGGGTAAGGTTTTTCGCGTAGCATCGAATTGAGGAGCATGCTCCACCGCTTGTGCGGGTCCCCGTCAATTCCTTTGAGTTTCAGCCTTGCGACCGTACTCCCCAGGCGGGGCACTTAATGCGTTAGCTTCGGCACTGAAGGGGTCAATACCTCCAACACCTAGTGCCCATCGTTTACGGCTAGGACTACCGGGGTATCTAATCCCGTTCGCTCCCCTAGCTTTCGCGTCTCAGCGTCAGTACCAGGCCAGAAAGCCGCCTTCGCCACCGGTGTTCTCGACAATATCTACACATTTCACCGCTACACTGTCGATTCCGCTTTCCTCTCCTGGACTCAAGATCGACAGTTTTGAACGCAATCTGCAGGTTGAGCCCGCAGTTTTCACGTTCAACTTATCGATCCGCCTACACGCCCTTTACGCCCAGTAAATCCGAACAACGCTTGCTCCCTTCGTATTACCGCGGCTGCTGGCACGAAGTCAGCCGGAGCTTCCTCTGAGGGTACCGTCAGATGAAAAGGATATTCGCCTTTTCACGTTCTTCCCCTCTGACAGGAGTTTACACCCCTAAGGGCTTCGTCCTCCACGTGGCGTCGCTGGGTCAGGGTTTCCCCCATTGCCCAAATTTCTAGACTGCTGGCCCCCGTAAGGGACTGGACCTTGTCTCAGTTCCAGTGTGGCCGATCACCCTCTCAGGCCGGCTATCCATCATCGCCTTGGTGAGCCGTTACCTCACCAACAAACTAATGGACCGCGGGCCCATCTTCAAGCGGCAGCTTGCAAGCAGAGGCCACCTTTGACGGCAATTCCATGCGAAAAAGCCGTGTTATGCGGTATTAGCCCCTCGTTAAAGGGGTTGTCCCCCACTCGAAGGCAGGTTACCCACGTATTACTCACCCGTTCGCCACTGTACTCGCGCCCCGAAGGACGCTTTCTCGTGCGACTTGCATGACTAAGACACGCCACCAGCGTTAGTTCTGAGCCAGGATCAAACTCTCCGTGAAAAAAATATCAGACCCCGAATTCGGGGTTTTCACACCGTAAGATCCAGGTACAAGACCTGGGAATACCAGTCGGGTAAAACTCATGCACGTTATTCGATTGTCAAAGAACGGCGATCATTCCGCACGTACACAATCTGCGGAAGTCCCCAAATGTAGACAAACGGCATATCAATGTCAAGTCTTTTTTGGCTTTTCGACCGAAAATGCCGCCCGTCAGGCCAAAACGGGGTTGGGAACGTCTTTACCGGTGAATTGAAAGGAATTCCTTGGGACGTGCCGTCCTTTTTCCCGCGCCTTTCCATCCTGATTGCGAACCGAGTTCAGCGACACGGCCGCCAACTTCCTCCACGAACCGCAAATGTACACCCGCGTAGAGTGGAGAAACAATACTATTTTGCGTTAACGGGCTTCCATCAGTACCCGCAAGCCCAGAACGTGGATCCGGAAACCGGGCGACGCGTCGAGGCGGTGCGTAGCCCGGCAACTCTGTGCGCCGTTCTCCCAGCTTCCGCCCCGCATCATCCGGAACTTTCCCCGGGCGGGGCCCCGCGGATCTGTCACTTCTCCGCCAGGGTACGTGCCCTTCCAGTCCTGGACCCATTCGTAGACATTTCCAAGCATGTCGTACAGTCCGAATCCGTTCGGCTTTTTCTTCCCGACCGGGTGCGGACGTTCGTCGCAATTCTTGTCATACCATGCGATTGCATCCAGGTTGGCACCGTATCGGTCCCCAGCCGTCCCTCCGCGAGCGGCGTACTCCCACTCGGCCTCGGTGGGCAATCGATACCGCTTCGAATCCTCCATGTCGTTGAGCGCGCGGACAAACGCCTGCGCGTCGTTCCATGAAATATGTTCCACTGGACAGTCATTGCATCTCTTGAAGTCCGAAGGTCTGTTCCCCATTAACTTTTCCCATTGCTTTTGGGTAACCTCGTGCTTTCCCATGTAGAATGCCTGCCCAATCGTCACCTCCGTTACCGGCTTTTCCTGGTCTCCGGCCTCGTCGCTCGCCGATCCCATGCGAAATTTACCCGCTGGAATCAACACGAATTCCATCCCCGCCCGGTTGCGCACCTTCGAAGGGCCCGCCTTCCGACCTGCGCCGGCGGCGCGAGGGGAGATGCCGGGGGTCTCGATAGGTCGTTGATCGTACCCGTCCGCGACAACGGCCGGAACGATGAGTGCTACCGCCGCCATCCAACACAGGGTAATCCGAAACATTGAGAATCTCCTTCAAGCAGATCGAATGGAAAGAAACCGGCCGGCGTCTCGTGCACACACGCGCTTTCCGGAACGAATTTCGGTAATTTATGGTCTAAGAATCGACATGGCAACCGCTAATGCCCTGTCCGTGGATGTCTCCAATTCCGTGCTGCCATCCCGTCCGCCCCGTTGCCATTTGTTGTACGGCTTCGTGCCGGCCCTGCGGCCCAAAAGGGGTAGCGGACCCTGTTCCGTTTGACCCGGTACGGGTCACGACGCCTTCACGCGGTAACGGGTTATACCGCCGGCCTGGCGTTGGCCGATACAGAAGTAGCAGGTCGTGTTTGCCGGTTTCGCAATCCAGGACTCGCTAAAATTTCACCGGGTACGCGCAACGATCGGTAGCGGCGTTCAATACGCGCTTGTCTTTGGAGGCCTGATGTCGTTAATTTAGACGTCGAGCGACAATAATCATGTTTCCATAAACCTTACCGGCTACAACGGCGCATGGCACCTTGCAAATATCTCGCTCTCATAGCGTTCGCCCTACTTTCGACGGATTGCGGCAGACAGCCAACCGACGGCGAGCCAACGACGCCGCCGGAGATGGTTACGGGCGAGGCGGTCTCATTTACGACTCCCGACGGCTTTCGCATTCTTGCAGCCTGGTTTACCTCCAACCGCCAGACGGGGCGGCGGCCCGCTGTTGTCCTCATCCACCCCTTCGACCAGAACCTCGATATCTGGATTCCCTTCGTGCCGGAACTGACCAACGAGGGATACCATGTGCTTGCCTACGACATTCGAGGACATGGAGGGAGCACCTTCCGGAACGACGTCTATTTTCCGCGCAGCACCTTCCAGACGGAAGATATCAACAAAATGCCCCTGGATATCGAGGGTGCGCTCGGCTGGCTCAAGAAACGTCCCGACGTCGACGCAGGGCGTATCGGACTCGTGGGCGCGGCGCTTGGCGCCAACATTGCTTACGTCAGTTCCGGCATCTATCCGGACGTCAGGACGTCGGTCGTCATATCCCTCATCACCCGGCTCAGTCAGGATATCCTGCTCGGCAACAGTGTCCCGAACTTTCGGCCGCGCTCGATCCTGTTCATGGCGGCCCACGGCGACGGGTACGCGTATACCTCTTCCGAAATCCTGGCACAGCGTACCGGGGAGCCGGTTCGGGTCAGCGGATACCAGGGCACAGCCAACGGTCCGGCTCTCCTGAACAACCCGGCGGCCCGCGCCGAAATCCTATATTGGCTTCGAGAACACCTTTAAACGACCGTCCCGCCCGGTTTCGCGCGACGGTCCTGCCCTCGTTCACGACGGCGCGGCGGGCGACAAAAGCAGCGGAATCGATCGTCTACGGCTGACAAAATCGGCCGCGAAGCAGAGTCCGCAACCAAACCATGTACGTAATTCCTTGACCTTCGCTCGGGGAGGCGAAAAATGACCGTTTACCCCAGACCATCTCAAGGAATAATATCGCTCGTGGCAACCCTTCTTGTCCTATTGCTTGCCTGTGAGGACACGCTTGCGCAACGAAGGGGCGGAGGCGGAAGAGGTCGAAGAGGCGGCGGGGGCGTTGATCTCAGTCCACTTCAAAGAGACCAGTTCTCCAACCTCCCCACTGGCGCCTACGACCTGGTCAAGGGGAACGAGGAGACGTTTCGCCGGCTTCCCCTCCCGATAAGGACTTATATACTTAACTCTTTGACACACTGGGATGACTTCTTCCCGCAGGAGCGGGAGCGATTCAGACACTTTTTCATAAAGGCCAGGGAAGCGTCGAATGGGGATCTGCGCGCGGCTTTCGGCGAGGCGATCGCAGGCATCTTCGGGACGCGAAGGGGCCCTGGACAACGTCGGGAACCTGGACTGCGACAGGGTCCTGGCCGGCGACGTGGAACCGGGCAACGCGGGGAGCCGGCTCAGAGGCGGCCGCGAAATCCTGATGTGCAAATTATGCCGGAACAGAGGGCAAGAATCGAAACCGCGTTCAATCGGTTTGTCTATGAGGGTGCGGACTTCCCCCCGGCGCTACTCGCAATCGCAATCATGCATGCGCAATCCGGATCATCCGATTCAACGCTGGACGAGAGCCTGCTCGCGCAGGGAACCCTTCTGGAGACCGTGCCCTTTTCGAATCCGCCAGAACGATGGCTGGCCACCCTGCTGACCGGCCGCGACGACGCGCTGAAGGGAGACAAACTCGCACACCCGACCCTTTTCGAATATCACAATCGCGCCCTTAACGACAAAACCCGTACCCGCACACTGGCTTTCTATCTCGACGATCGCGCCCCGCCGGACCGCAGCAAACACAAGAAATACAAGAAATTCGGGTGTCTCTCGGTGCGGGCTTCCGCTTTAGACCAGGCGGCGGAAAAAATCCGCCTTGCACTGGACGAAGCCAGGTCGGAGGGCAGGTCACAGGCATTTATCGACAATGTTGTCTACCCGACGCTCACCCCGAAAAAACTTAAAATCAACAAAATCGTCAAAAACAAAGTCCTGGCGCGGCTCGTCGTCAGGACCCTCGTTTCTTCCGATCAGAACCTGGAACTCAAGAACGCCTTCGTGAGTTCGCTTGTCCTTGCCTGTCTTCCCAGGGCGCAACCCGATCTGATGCTTTTTCAATTGTCCGGCGGATCCGACAGCCGCAATACGATCGAACAGATCCGGAAAGTCGTACTGGAGCATCACCGCTATCAGAACCGGACGACCCTGGCCTTACTGGATGTGGCAGGCAACCGCGCGCTTCTCATCGGTCCCCGCCTGCCGGCGGGTCTGCGCGTTACCGAACCCCTCTCCCTCCGAGACCTTTCCGCGACCCTTTTCGGCCTGAGCAATGTCGAAGCGGAGTTCGCCCAGGGCAAACCGGTTGATATCGCGGTGAGAAATTAACGCCGGTAAGCGGGAACGCGGCGATTTCTGCCCGGTCCGGGCTCCGAGCAAACCCGAAGATGCGACATCGGAATCCGCCGTAGTATGCCCTTCGAAAACAAGCAGGCGATGTATCCCGATACGTCACGCTCCGAATCTGTCTCACACCCGTGACCGCTCGTCCGCCCAGCGCTTTCCTCCCTATCCTCGCCCATTCCCTATTTTACCCGCACCGCCCGCCCGCGACGCACGGACTCGACCTCCTTGAAACAGAGCCGGAGGGCGTCCGCCGCCCGAACCCCGGACAGTGCCTCGGCGGGAACCCCGCTCGCCACTTCATCGACCGCAGCCTGAATCTCACGAGTAAACGCGACTACCGGATCGCCCGAGCCCAATCTGGGTTTTCGGACTTTCTTGTCGTCCGTAAGTAGCGTGAGAGGCATGGACAGAACCGGCTTATCGCCCAACGTGGCAAATTCGTAAATCAGCGTTGCCTGCTCGAGGTAGATCTCGAATCCGTGGGCAAACGCGCGGCCGGGCTGCGAAATCGCCCCGGAAGCGCAGGTGATGCTCAGACCCGGTCGGTCGTGGTACCTGTAGCTCGTACACAGATACTCGGCGTAACGATCGTTAACGAGGCGGCCGGTTGAAGATACCTGGTCGGGGACGCCGCACAGCAGAAGAATGTAGTGGGTATCGTGGATGTGCAGGTCAACACCCGGTCCGCCGCTTCGTTCGACGTCTCCAAATTCGGAAGACCAGTCGGGCTGCGAAATAATCCGCTTGAAGTGCGCGCCCAGAAGCTCGCCGTACTTCCCCTCCTCCACGACCCTTCGGGCATAGGCGAATTCCGGAAAAAACGGCAGCACCTGCGCCACCATCAGCGAGCGCCGCGTCTTGCTTGCCTCTTGAACCATCCGGTTGGCGTCTTTCGGGTTCAACGCGATCGGTTTTTCAAGCAGCACGTGCTTTCCCGCCCGCAACGCCGCTATCGTCACGTCCCTATGCATCGCCGAGGGCAGGCAGATGTTCACAAGATCGATTTCCGGATCCGCCAACAGATCTTCGATCTTCCGGTACGTCCGGATCCCGGACAAATCTTCAATGCCTCCGGGGTCCCCGAAATTCCCGTGAATCCCCCGCCAATCCCCCTTTAACTTTTTTTCGTCCCGCGTGCAGATGGCCGTCACCTTCCCGCCTTTCACCCGACGGGCGCCTCGATAGTGGGTCATCCCCATAAATCCGATACCGATAATGCCAATCTGTACCATTGCGCCCCTTCCTGATGAAATTCAACGACCGCCCGCAACGCGGACGGCCTCGCGCCCGGCCTCGCCATTGACTACACGATAACGCGCTTGTCGCGACCCCGGCGCATTAATGACATTATATTTCCGCCACTTGCGGGCGCCCGCAAGTGGGATGTATATTTTCAATATAGGCTGAGTGGAAAGGCGCTGCAAGCGGAAACGGATTGAAGGAAGGGCGGTCATCGCACCTCGCACTCGGCTGGACTGCACAAAGACTTTTCAGAGGATCGCAAACCATTCGCGCCATCCTGATTGACCAGGCGGTCTCCCGCCGGCGCGACCCTGGCTGCCCGGGTGGGAGAGTTTCGGGTCGTCGGTCAGTTCCGCACCATACTGTTGTTACCTTGCTTGCAGGGCTCCGGCGCAGCCGGTGCGTTGTGATCCCCATCTTCTCAATGTACGGCGGCACTCGGGCAGAAAAAATCGTGCTTGATGTGGCGGGGAATTTCGGTTATTGTTAAGCGATTCGACGCAAAATGCGTCGCAATGGCGAGTCCCGGGCCGGAAACCACACCGAGGTCCGGGCGCCTATGCCATGAAAAACCTTCAGTGCTCAGGCCGGCGCGGTTCAGCGGAGAGTTCCTATTGATGAAATCGAATCGTCCATTGTTCGTTGCAATCGCCTCCATCGTCCTCGGCGTCGCATCCTCGGATGCCGCCTCCGCGCCCGACTTCAACCTCCGGAACCTGCAGGGCGAACGGGTCAACCTCAAAACCCTTCTGACGAAAGGACCGGTGCTTCTGGATTTCTGGGCGACCTATTGCAAGCCCTGCGTCAAGGCGATGCCCAAACTTCAGAAGATCCACGAGAAATACGGAAAATCCGGACTCACGGTACTTGGCATCAACGTGGACGGGCCACGAGGCCAGAACAGGGTGAAACCCTTTCTCCGGGCGCGAAACGTCAGCTTCCCCATCGCCCTGGACTCCGACAGCGGCGTGATGCGGCGAATGCAAGTCAATGTCCTGCCAACCACGCTGTTGATCACGCAGAATGGCGAGATTACGCTCCGGCAGGTCGGATACAATTCGAAAAACGCCGAAGCGTTACTGGCCGCAGTAGAGTCGCTCTTTTCAAAGCCCGGAGACGCCGAGGCAAACGCAGATGCCCACGCTGAGAAATAGCCTGGGAGCACTCCTTTTGCTCCTCAACGCGACCCCGTCATCCGCGCAAGTCACGGCCTTCAGTCTGACCGAAATCCAGCGCGGCCGCGTACCGGGCGGGGATTCACTGGCGGTCTCCACACTTTACGAGCAGTTCGATGTCGATTATAACCGGCACGGACTTCAGGCAGGAATCCGGGCGGAAATCTTCAATTCGTGGCGGCACCCCGCCCCGGGCTCGCAGCTTTCAACGGTTGACTACCAGGTGGTGCATATTTCACAGAAGCACCTGCGGTGGAATCGCGGACCCACCGAACTGGTCGCGGGCAACTACTACGCCATACTGGGCCGGGGAATCACGCTCAGGGCCTTCGATCTCCCGGGGGTGATACTGGAGAGCGCTCAATACCGGCGTCGCTATTCGCCGTCGCGAGACCTGGAGGGCGGTATAGCCACCTGGTCGGGACGGCAAGCCGAGGCCAAAGCCCTGATCGGGCGTCCCGTATTGGGCGACATTCCGCCCGCGGTACGGGCGGGAGACCCTCTGCGCGAGATACCTCGGAGGGACAACTGGCTCGTCGGGGGCGAGATCTCGTTACGCCCCACCAACCCGATCAAGACAGGTGTCACGGCCGTCAGCCATCATGCCAGCAGGCTTGACTCAACCCGCACATGGTCCGGTTTCCTGGAACTCGACATGACTCCCGCATTCGAAGCATCGGGCCGGCCGGACGTCTACGCGACCGTCTACGCCGAATATGCCGGGCTGAAGGACATTCACGTGGACGGAAGCGCCCTCTATCTTTCCGCCAACTCCGGCATTTCAAACCTGGGCCTGAGCGTGGAATATAAAGACTATCGGAATTTCGCCTTCAGTTTCAACGATCCCCCATCCCTGGTTCGTGAACATTCGGCTGTGTTACTCAACAGATCTACCCACGCCCTGCTTGCCGATACCGAAAAAGGCTATCAGGCGGAAGCCACATATACGCTATTCGGCCTGGGCACGCTGACGGCCAACATAAGCACGGGAGAGAACGAACTGGCGCCCGGCTTCGTAAAAACCTTCAACGAGCGGTATTTAGGCGTGGACGTCGACCTCCCGTCGGAAGATCGGGGCCACGCGATCTCAACCAACCTGTTCGTCGACTGGGGAAAAGACGAACTGAAGGGGATCGGGAAGCACAGAATCGCTGGCGTGGGGGTCGAATCCATTACACCCCGCGGGGATGTCCTGGGATTCAATCTGCAGGTCCGGCGCGCGGCCAGGCTACCACAAAACGAACCGGCGTTCCGGGATGTCTTTGCCCAGGCCTCGTATCAGCATTCGTCGGGCATGGGTGCCGCTCTTGTTCTGGACCGCACCAACGATCCGTTTGAAGTGGACGATGGCGCAACGGCGGATCGGATTGAGACCGGGACGCGCACCTGGTTGGCGGTCAATCTGAACGTCCGCTTCCTTGAACGATACGAAGCCCTCGTTTTCGCCGGGCGCAGGCGCGGCGGCGCCGCATGTACATCGGGCACCTGCTATCAGGTGCTGCCATTCAATGGACTTGAAATGCGAATTAAAACCCATTTCTGACGCAGGCCACACACTCTCTCAATGGAGGATTGCGATGAGTCGAATCGCTACGTTTGTCGTATTCCTGCTGGTTCTGGGACTCTACCCGTTGGGGCCCACGGAAGCCCAGCAGGTCGACCATGCAGTACCCAACTTCTCGCTGACGGGATTGGATGGAAAAACCTACACCCCGGCGAATTACAAGGGCAGTGTCCTGGTCCTCTATTACCTGGGCCATAACTGACCTACGTGCAGGGCGGCGGGTCCGTCCATAGAAAAAGAGATCTGGAAGGCGTTCCAGGACGATGGCGTAACGGTCCTGGGGCTTGACCTATATAATGGCAACAAGTCGCAACTTCAAGGCTTTCAGGCAGCGACCTCGATCACATTCCCGCTGCTGTTGGAGGCCGGCCGCAACGTTCAGACCACCCTCGGTGTTCACACTTTGTTAGTCGCGGACCGAGAAGGGATCGTCCGCCACATCGGGGGGCGCACCGCATCCGGCCTTAGCGCCACGGCCGCGCGTATCCGCCAACTGCTGACCGTCCTGCCGCCTGCAATCAATATTTCCAATTCATCACTCGACTTTGGTGAGGACGTTCCAGCGGGAGAATCCAGGACCTTGACCCTGGTCGTGAAGAATACCGGCGAAAACGCCCTCGACATTACCAACATTCAATCCGACCTCGACGGGGTCTCCGTCAGTCAAACCGAACTAATCGTTGCGGCGGGAGACAGCGCGAAGGTCGAAATCACCTTCACCCCCGTGGAGGCCGGCCCTTTCTCCGGCACCATCACTATTCTGAGCAACGACCCGGAAAACAGCAGCATTGCCGTCTCGCTCTCCGGAACGGCCGTCGTTGTCTATGGCGACTCCCGGGCGGATTTCGACGGTGACGGGGAAATCGGATTCAGTGACTTCATCGGCTTTGCCCAGGCCTTCAACACCGACAACGCCATCTACGACCTGAATGGGAACGGACGGGTCGACTTTCCGGACTTTCTGGAATTCGCAAAGAACTTCGGCAAACGCCTGCCCTGAGTTCCACCCGTGTTTTTCTATCCTTGCAAGGAGGTTGTGAAACGTCTATTTTCTGTGCGGCCCGTTGAATAGGAGACTTCCGAACGCTCATGTCAATCGTCCACATCCGGATTTTCCGGAAACCGAACCGATTTCAACCGCGTCTAACGATCGAGATGCCGGAGCGCCATTCGAAACCCGATGCGTCGGAGACCATGAATCCGCCGCCTGACAATAGCGGTTAAATCGTTCGCGCCGGGCCGCCGCTACAGAAGGCAGCGTGTCCGGAACCATGCCATGACTCGCCACTCCGGCGATCCCGCCATGCCATCACTGACCGGATCAACTTCCGATAGGCCAGACCTGCTTCAGGTCGTGCGGTCTTATATCGAACGGCACGATATGATCTTACCCGGAGACGGGATCGTTATCGGCGTTTCGGGAGGCCCGGATTCCGTTTCGCTGTTGGATCTGCTATTCCGGCTTCGAAAATCTCTCGATATCGCGCTCTATGTCGCCCACGTTAACCATCAACTCAGGGGCCCGGCATCGGATGCGGACCAACGGTTCGTGACGGATCTCGCGACCTCGATGGATTTGCCGTGTTTCTCCGAGAGAGTGGTCTTGCCGGACCGGGGCTCTCCTGAAGCGGCGGCGCGAGACGCGCGCCTCGGATTTCTCAAAAGCGTGCTGTGTGTCACCGGCGCTTCCCGGATCGCCCTGGGCCATACCCGCAGCGATCAGGCAGAAACCGTATTGATGCGACTGATTCGCGGTGCCGGTCCAACCGGACTCGGCGCGATCCGTCCGATCCGCGACGGCCTCTGGATCCGCCCCCTCCTGGCGGTCTCGAGACAACAGATACAGGCTTATATCGAACACCGAAACCTGCAGGTACGCCACGACAATACCAACGCCGACACCCGCTTCCTTCGGAACCGTATCCGGCATCAACTACTGCCGCAGATCGCGACCGACTACAACCCCGCCATCGAAGCAGTTCTTGCCAGGTCCGCGGAGATCATCCAGCGGGAGGATCAACTGCTCGGGCAACTGGCAGAATCGGCGTACCAAAAGGCCCTGCGTTACGAAGGTAAGCGAAAAATAATTCTTGATGAAAAGGCCGTTTTCGGTTATCATATAACACTTCAGCGCCGGATCTTCAAAACGGCCTTTTATCGGCTTCATGGCTGCGCGCGGGCGCTTGATGAAAAGAGCGTCAGTCGCATGGAGACCTTGCGTCTGGCACCTGGCGGCGCGGTTCAGGTGTCATCCGGTATCTTCTTTCGTCGTTCTAGCCCGTGGCTGATTCTGAGTCGACCAACCCCGCCGTTTCAGACCGACATCACCGTTCCGGGCGTTACCGAAATACCTGAAATCGGCGCGGTTCTTGAGACGAGGATCCGGGCAGCCTGCCAGGCTCAAAAACACGATCGATCGTCCGATCCTTTTCGTGCCTGTTTCGACTGGGACGCGCCTTCAGACGGTCTGTCTCTGAGAAATCGGCGCCGTGCGGATCGTTTCAGACCGTTTGGCCTGAATGGGACACAGAAAATCAGCGACCTGTTTATCAACCTCAAGATACCCAGACCGTTGCGTGACGAAGTTCCGATGCTTATGGGCGGCCAGGCGATTCTCTGGGTGGTCGGCTTGCGTACCGCTCAGTTCATGGCCGTCACGCAACGGGCGAAAACGGTCCTGGACGTTACCTTCAAGGGGGGTTGGGGAGGCGTTGTCGCCTCCTCTTAAGCGTTATCGTTAAGGCGGTTTTTATGGCAGCTCGCAAAGGCCAGGGAAAACCCCCGGCCGCGGATCAGAAGGAACAGACGCCGTCCGCCCCGGAGTTGAAACCGGAATCCGACGGGAACGTGGAAGAACCGGAGATCCCACGGAACCGGCCACGGCCCAACCGGGAGCCGGGGTCAACTCCCGAAAACGACGGCCGCGAATGGCGGCGACGCTCAAAAACGCTTGCATTCTGGGTCTTTTTCGTGATGGTCGCCCTGTTCGCAACCCGGTTCTTCGGGAGCAATTCCGGCTCGGGTGACGTTGTCCTCAGTTACAAGGAATACCGAACCCTGATGAAACAGGGCAAGATCGTAAGCGCCATCATCGTTGAAAGCGATTTTCATGGCACATTGCGCGAACCCGAATATTCCAGTGGTCGGGGCGAGGAACAGTCGTTTCGCACTTTTGTGGTCAACCTGGGCGTCATCGGCGAAGAGGCAATAGCCGACTGGGAAAAATACGAAATCGACTTTCGCTTCCAGGAAAAACCTTTCGATTGGTTGAAGGTCTTCTTTAACTTCCTGCCGTGGCTGCTCTTTGTGGGGCTCTGGCTGTTCATCTTCCGGCAGATGCAAGGCGGCCCCAAAGGCGCGTTCAGCTTCGGCAAGAGCCGCGCCAAGCTGTTTTCGGAAGATCATCCAAAGGTGACGTTTAAAGACGTCGCCGGTTCCGACGAGGCCAAACAGGAACTCCAGGAAATTATCGAATACCTGAAGGACCCCCGAAAATTCCAGCGGCTCGGCGGTCGAATCCCAAAGGGTGTGCTCCTGGTCGGTCCGCCCGGTACCGGCAAGACCTATATGGCCAAGGCGGTTGCCGGCGAAGCAGACGTTCCATTCTACAGTATGAGCGGCTCAGACTTCGTCGAAATGTTCGTCGGCGTTGGCGCCTCCCGCGTGCGCGACCTTTTTGAACAGGGTAAAGCCAATGCCCCATGCATCCTTTTCATTGACGAAATCGACGCCGTGGGACGGCACCGGGGCGCCGGCATCGGCGGGGGCCACGACGAGCGGGAACAGACGCTCAACCAGTTGCTGGTTGAAATGGACGGATTCGACTCCAAAGAAGGGGTCATCCTCATAGCCGCAACCAACCGGCCCGACGTCCTCGATCCCGCCCTGCTCCGCCCAGGGCGCTTCGACCGGCAGGTGGTTGTGGATCGGCCCGACGTCAAGGGCCGGGAGGGTGTTCTAAAGGTCCATATCCGCAATACCCCGCTGGACAAGGACGTCGATCTGACCGTACTTGCGCGGGCCACGCCCGGCTTTTCCCAGGCCGACCTGGAAAACCTGGTCAACGAGGCCGCATTGCTCGCCTCCAGATACGATCGGCCCTCCGTGATTATGGAGGACTTCGAGAACGCGAAAGACAAAGTCATTATGGGCGTGGAGAGGCGCAGCCTGGTTATCTCCGACTCGGAGAAAAAGCGTACGGCATACCACGAAATCGGTCACGCACTGGTGGCCAAGCTCGTTCCCGAGTCCGACCCGGTGCACAAAGTCACCATTATTCCGCGCGGCCAATCTCTCGGCCTGACCACCTATCTGCCCATCGACGAACGCCATAACTATTCCAGGAGTTACAGCGACGCCGTTCTCACGTACGCGCTGGGTGGCCGGGTGGCTGAAAAAATCGTCTTCGGGGAAGTTTCCAGCGGCGGCCAGGGGGACTATAAGATGGCCACCGACCTCGCGCGTCGGATGGTCTGCGAATGGGGCATGAGCGAGAAATTGGGTCCGATTTCGTATAGCAATAGACGGGATGAAGTCTTCCTCGGCCGAGAAATAGTACAGCGCCACGACTTCAGTGAAAAAATAGCCCAGGTTATAGACGAGGAAATCCGGGACTTCGTCCTCACCGCAGAGGACCGGGCGAAAACCCTGCTACGGGAGAACATCGCTCAGGTCCACGTTCTGGCGGATGCGCTTCTGGAGTTCGAAGTGCTGGACGACTCCCAACTCGACCGTATTCTGGCTGGAGAAAAGCTGCAGAAACCATCTGAACCGTCCGAATCCCATAACGGACGCAGCAGACAGGATGCAACCGGCAATGTGGAGGAAGCGGAAGCGCCTTCCACGGGCGAACAGATAGCCGAATCGCAAGAAGCACCCGACAAAGAAGAGTAAACGCGGTTCTCGAGTATCATTGAGGGATGGTAAATGGTGGCGTCATTTTGCCATCCCTTTTGCATGTCCACATTTTCCATGCGATACGTAGCATCCCCCACGCGCCGGCTCGATTGTCGGAGCGAGATCCTTCACCTGGGCGCGCGAACCCTGATAATGGGGATTCTTAACGTCACGCCCGACTCATTTGCCGACGGTGGACGATATTTCGAGCCTCGAAAGGCGGTTGCACGCGCGCTTCGGATGGCTGAAGAGGGCGCGGACATCATCGACGTCGGCGGCGAATCGACCCGTCCGGCCGGGACGTACGGCCCGGGAGCACATCCCGTTTCAACGGAAGAGGAAATCCGCCGCACGGCTCCAGTGATCGAAGAAATTGCATCGAGAACAGACGTAATCGTCTCCGTCGACACAACCAAGGCGGCGGTCGCCGCAAAAGCGATACAGGTGGGCGCATCCGTCGTGAATGATATAAGCGCGATGCGTTTCGACCCGCTGATGGCCGAAACCGTCGCACAGACGGGGGCCGCGGTTGTACTTATGCATATGAAGGGCACGCCCCGAACCATGCAAATCAGGCCGACGTATCGCAACTTGATTCACGAAATTCTCGGTTTTCTCGAAATGCGACGGGATACCGCTCTCGACGCCGGCATCGCTCCCAACCGGATTCTGATTGACCCTGGACTGGGATTCGGAAAACGAAATACCGATAACTTTGAAATTCTCGCCCGGCTCGACGAGTTTCATATTCTCGGCCGTCCCCTGCTGGTCGGCCCCTCTCGCAAGAAATTCATCGGAACCGCGCCGGATCTGCCGCCGGAGGCACGGCTGCAAGGCACACTGGCGGCGATCGGTTTCTCCGTGGCCGCCGGGGCTCACATTGTTCGCGTGCACGACGTTGAATCAGCCGTTCGTGCCGCGCGGGTCGCTGAACAAATCGTCGCGGCATCCGACGCATCGTGCGTTGCCCCCGGGAACAACACGAACCGTGCCGCCAGCGTAAGGTAGCTAGAAAATACTCCAGTCTCTGATGTGAATCGATAGTCCCGTTCCCTGGATCTCACAACTGACATACCGAAGGCAATCTGATGACGGGAATGACAGACGCATACATGGCCGCAGGCGTGGATATTGACGGCGCCAGTCGGACAAAGAAGGGTATCGCACGCCTGGTGCGGTCAACGTTCGGCCCGGAAGTACTCACCGACATAGGCGGATTCGGCGGCCTTTTTGCGCCTCCGTGGGAGGCGTACCGGGATCCCGTACTGGTGGCCGGTACGGATGGTGTCGGCACGAAGCTCAAAATCGCTTTTCTGACGGGCATCCACCATACGGTCGGCGCGGATCTGGTGGCCCACTGCGCCAACGACATTCTTGTACAGGGCGCGCGCCCCCTCTTTTTTATGGACTACCTGGCCATGGGAAAGCACGACACCGACGTGGCCGAGGCCGTCATTGAGGGAATCGCAAATGGATGCAAAGCCTGCGGATGCGCACTGCTGGGCGGGGAAATGGCGGAAATGGCGGATTTCTACGGCGACGGCGAATACGATCTGGCGGGTACGATCGTCGGCATTGTCGACCGGGAAGACATCCTGGACGGCTCCCGCGTGCAACAGGGAGACAAGCTCATCGGTCTGCCGTCCTGCGGCCTCCACACCAACGGGTATGCCCTGGCGCGCAAACTCTTCTTCGAAACCGCAGGATGGGCCGTCGACACCCACGTAGACGAACTCGGCGGCACAATCGGCGATACCTTACTTACCCCTCACACGAGTTACGTTTCAACGGTTCTTGCCCTTATAGCGGCCGTATCGGTAAAGGGTATGGCCCATATCACCGGCGGAGGTATTATCGACAACCTTCCACGCACCCTACCGGATGGGCTGGGCGCACGTATTTTCCGGGGAACCTGGCCCGAATTGCCTGTTTTCAACGTGTTACGGAAGGTCGGCGACGATATTGGCACCGACGAGATGTTTCGGGTGTTCAACATGGGTCTGGGCCTGGTGCTTGTCGTCCCTCCCGGTCAGGCTGACGAAGCGATCGAACAGTTGAGTCGAAACAGAGAGACAGGCTACATCGTCGGGGAAGTCGTCAACGACCCTGATTCCGGTGTTCAAATCCTATAGCGGGAGTTCAGCATGTTGCTGCGCATTGTCCTTCTCGGTCTGTTGTTGAGTGTTTTGTACCGCGTTCTTCGGGATGTGCTGCGCTCTGCCCTTCGTTGGGTCGCCCCCCCAAAAGACGGGTCATGTCCAACCGACAAGAAGTCATCCTGGGACATCAACAAGAATCGGATCAGAGACGCTGAATTTCGCGACATGGACGGTTAGCGCCCCCTCACGACCGGTGTAACGCGCCAAGGCAACGGCGCCGGGCGTGTTTCCAAGACTTCCACACCTTCTCGATTAACCACGACCGTGGCCAAATCCAACGTTAAATCCGGCACGACGCGGGACAAGCTGACCGCGCAGATTCAACGGGGCGAATTCGCGCCGCTGTATTTGATGTACGGATCTGAGAACGTCGGCAAGGAAGAAAGCCTGAAATCCCTTGTCGACGCTGCCGTCGACCCCACATTAAGGGCGTTCAATCTGGACACTTTCGGGGGCGAGGATATGGATGTGGCCGATGCCGTCAGCCGGGCAACCGCCTTTCCGATGATGGCGGCACGGCGGGTTGTCGTCGTCAAACGCGTGGAACGGCTGCGGGACACCGAGGCGCACAATCTCATGCCCCTTATTGAAAATCCCGTTGAATCCACCGTGCTGATTTTTACCGCGGACAAATTGGACGGCCGCAAAAAGCTCTCCGTCGCCTTGCGAAAAAAGGCCGTTGCGGTAGAATTCAGACCACCCTATGAAAATGAACTCCCGGAGTGGATTCGCAGACGGGCGGCTGCCCTGGAGAAACGGATTGAACCCGACGCGGCGCACCTGCTTCATCTCAGCGTGGGACCAAATCCGTGCGAACTGGTCAGCGAACTCGAGAAGCTAGCCACATATACGGATGGACGAGATACCATTGCGCGAGACGACGTCATCCAGGTGGCAGGCGCTTCGCGCAGCGCAACCGTCTTCGAACTCACGGATGCCGTGGGAAAGCGGCAAGCCGGTGACGCCCTGGCCGTTCTGCACCACCTTCTCGAACGGGGTGACAACCCGGTTGCCGTTGTCGCGATGCTCATCCGGCACATCGGCATTCTACGTAAAGCCCGCTGGCTCCGGAACCTTCGGCTGCCGCGGTCGGAAATGGCGCGAAAACTGAAGGTACCCCCCTTTTTTCTGTCCAACTATCTCGAACAGGCGGGCCGTTTCGACGAACAGGCCCTGTGGGACGCCTACGAGGCCCTCCTGAACGCGGACAACCTCCTGAAGTCCCGTTCTCGCACCCATGCCGCCACGCTCACACAACTCATCTGCCGGATGTGTTCTCGGCCGGCCGGCTGATCCGGCGTTCGGTTGGGCCTTTCCGGGTGCCCCACACATTTTACTCAATCTTGACATCCCAGGGCAAACATTGTAGATTTCACAATCCGTGGCGGTGGCGAATACCGCCGGCATCTGATAAGTGTTCCATACAACCATTAGAGAAAGGCGGTGCGAGCGTTGGCAAATGCAATAACCATTACCGACGATAGCTTTCAGTCTGAAGTGGTCGAGTCCGCCATTCCGGTGCTCGTGGATTTCTGGGCTGTCTGGTGCGGGCCCTGCCGCATGGTTGCGCCAATTGTGGACGAACTGGCCGTAGAGTACGAGGGCCGGGTCAAAGTTTGCAAAGTCGACGTGGATTCCGAACAGAAGATCGCTTCCGACTTTGGAATCCGCAGTATTCCAACCTTGCTCATATTCAAAAACGGCGAATTGGCCGATCAGATTGTCGGCGCGGTCCCCAAAAAACAGCTGGTTGAGAAACTCGAGGCCGTGTTGTAAACGTACGGCCACCCGTCCGGAAACGCCCTGACCCGACTCCGTACAGGGATCGGGGCGAGCCCTTTCCGGGTACGCGTAGCGAACACGACCGGTTGCCGTCGACGCGAGCCGAACGAACTCGATTTTGGAGACACGTCGGCGTGTGCGGGTTCAACGGCCGCAGTGAAAACCGTGACCATCGCATCGAATACAGGGTGTGCTGCAGCAGGCACGCCCTGATTTTATATTCTCTTCTTCCTACTTGGATCCTGTTCAAGCAGCACGCGCGAAATTGCCCCCGATATCCGCAGCCGCTCGGCGGGAATCCCGTTCGAAACGAACCCATCCCCGAAACGCCTGTTCAGACGGTCCGAGGTGGAAACCCCAGCGGCCAATCCCGTGTTGGGCTGCCGTGAAGCAGGTTCTCGATTCCGGTGGCAAGTTCGGCCGGATAACCGATAGCAGAATCTTCAAGGAGTTCCGTCTTATGGAAATCGAGAAGGTCGTGATCCCGTTAGCCGGTATGGGCACCGGGCTCCTGCCGGCCACCAAATCGCAACCGAAGGAGATGCTCCCTGTCGCGTGCAAACCCGTGGTCCAATACGTCGTGGAAGAAATGGTGGACCAGGGCCTGGCGAAATTCCTGTTCATTACGGGGCGCGACAAACGGTCTGTCGAAGATCACTTCGATCGCGACGCTGAACTGTTGAATCGCCTATCGGAAAGCGATAACCGGGAACTGCTGGAAGAGGTGGATTATGGGCGGAAGTCGGTGAGGTTTTTTTTCACCCGCCAGCTCATTCCCCAAGGGCGGCACACACCGCGTGGAATCGGAGACGCGATCGGCGGAGCCGAGGACTTCGTCGGAAACGATCCCTTTGTTGTCGCGCTTGGGGACACAATCGTCAAGTCCGGGAACCACGCGGGGCTCGTCCGAAGGATGATCAGGTCCCACTTCCAGCACGATTCTCGCTGCACGATCGCTGTCGTGGAGGTCGATCCCTCCGATGTGTCGAATTACGGCATCGTCAAGCCCCTGGGCCGAGCCCGGATGGACTTTGAGATCGAGAGCATTGTGGAAAAACCAGCTATCGCAGACGCGCCGAGTCGCCTTGCAGTCGCCGCCCGATATGTGTTTCATCCCGAGATCTTCGAAGCGATCCGGCACACCCTTCCCGGTCCCAGCGGCAAACTCGAGTTGACCGACGCGATTGCGACGCTCATCAAAATGGGCCGCAAGGTACGCTGCGTCCGGTTAAAGAAAGAAGAACTTCGATATGGCATCGGCGACCCCGTATCCTACTTCAAGGCCTTCATAGACTTCGCCATCTCGGACCAACGCCACGGTTACCTCATCCGCCAGCACCTTCAGAAACAGTTGAGGGAATTCTGAGTATGCCGGGGGCCTACATGAGCACGGCACCGGGCAGAGCTGGCATTATCGGCAATCCCACCGACATGTACGGCGGCAGCGTCATCTCCTGTTCCACGCTGGAACGGGCGGTCGTACTGATCGAACCCGCCGAAGAGCTCAGCTTCGAAGTCGCAGGCTACCGCCGTGTGATTCGCGCCGCGGAAGACCTGAAACCGGACGGCGGCTATTTCGACGTCGCAATAGCCGTGGTCGACTTCCTCAACCTGAAGAGGGCGCTATTCTCCCTACGCTGGGCATGCGATATCCCCTTCCGTGCGGGTCTTTCCAGTTCATCCGCTCTGATCGTATCCATTCTCAACGCCATTCTGGCCTACATGGGCAGGTCTGTCCACATGTTCCACCGTGCTGAAATGGCCCGCCACATCGAATTGCACTATCTGGTTCTGTGCGGCTATCAGGACGCCTATATGTGCACGATCGGAGGGCTGAACTACCTGGATTTCCGCGAGAAGCAATTTTACCGCGCGCTCGCTGACGAACCCTACGCCACCGTGGAGCCGCTTGCGCCATACGTGGACGAATTCCCCTTTATCCTGGCCCACACGGGTGTGAAACGCAACTCCGCCTTCGTGCACCGGCCGATTCGGGAACGGTGGCTGGAGGGCGACCGGGAAGTCGTGCGCAGCTACCTTCGCATTGCCCACCTCGCGAGGATGGGTAAGCGCGCCCTCCTGGCTAGGGACTGGGAGACCCTGGGTGAACTGATGGTCGAGAATCACGAAATCCAGAGGGACCTGGGCGGTTCAGGGCCGCAAAACGAACGCCTCATTCGGACGGCGCTGAAAGCCGGGGCTCTGGGGGCCAAGCTTGCCGGGGCAGGCGGCGGCGGGACGATCATCGCACTGGCGCCGGAGCCCGAACCGGTTGTACGGGCGCTCCGAAATGCCGGCGCCAGCCGGATCCTTTCCCCGCGGCCGGCGCCCGGAGTCACCGTTACTCCACTCAAGGCCGACGCGGACAGGCAGGCGGCGGAAGCGGAACTCCTCAAGCGTTCGCGGCAGGAAGATCTGAGGGCCTAGACCGAACCGGCACCGGGGGTCCGCCGGCCGGGTCGACAGACGCCGGGCGCGAGGAACCTGTACGCAGACGAATCGACGGCCGACTGAGAAATCCCTCCTCGCTATTCATACCGCAACGCATCCACCGGATTTATCCGGGCCGCCCTGGATGCGTGATAGCTCACCGTCTCCAGCGCAATCACGAATGCGAACAGACCGCTCAGAACAAAAACACCGATACCCAGATCGACCCGATAGGGAAACGCCCTCAGCCACGCATCCATCGCCCAGTAGATCATCGGCCAGGCCAGCAGGTTGGCGATCGCCACCAGTGTCAAAAACTCCCTCGACAGCATCCCGACAATACGGAAAACGGATGCCCCCAATGACTTCCGGACGCCGATTTCTTTGGTTCTTTGCTCAGTCGTGAACGCTGCCAATCCGTACAGACCTGGAGAGGCCACAAAAACGGCAAGCAATGCGAAAATTCCAACCGTCCGGGTCAGATGGATCTCCGACCGATAACTTCCCTGGACCCGTTCATCCACAAAATAGAAATCAAACGGCAGGTGCGGGATGACCGTCTTCCATGTCTGCTCCAAAAAAGCCAATGTCTCCGGAATTCCGACCGGGGTAATCCGCAACGAAAGGATCAGATGAATCCAATGAAACATAACCACCGGACCTACGCGGTGATGCGACGACTGGGAATGAAAATCCCTGACAACACCGATCACCCGGCCTTTTCGTCGGCCGCGCCACTCAAACTCCTTGCCGATAGGATCCGTCCATCCGAGCTTTTTGACCGCATCTATCCCTTGCCGATAAAAAAATTTTGGTTATCTTTAGCGATAACAAACCCGCATTGAACGGGCACGGGGATCTACGTCATGGCAATTCTGGAAAATACGCTCCACGAAACGTACGAACAGATGGCGCGCAAACTCAGCGGTATCGTGCCGGAAATCGAGCTTCTATATAAAGCCGAACTGGTTTACGAAATCAACCGCCTGAAGGAAGAGCGCGGCGCCATCATCCTGGGTCACAACTACATGGAGCCGGCGCTCTTCCATACCGTGCCAGACGTGGTGGGCGATTCGCTTGAACTCAGCCGTAAAGCCGCCGAAACCGATTGCGACCCCATCGTATTCTGCGGCGTGCGTTTTATGGCGGAAACCGCGAAGATCCTCAACCCGGACAAGACCGTTCTGTTGCCGGCACGGATTGCCGGGTGCTCCCTGGCGGCAAGCATCTCTGCCGAGGACGTCCGCAAACTGCGGGAGGATTACCCGGGTATCCCTATCGTCACGTATATAAACACCTATGCAGACGTGAAAGCGGAATGCGACGTCTGCTGCACATCCAGCAACGCCGCAAGGGTCGTGGAATCGCTCGGTTGCGATACCGTCATCTTTCTTCCCGACGAATACCTGGCGGCCAACGTGGCCCAGGAAACCGGCAAGCGGATCATTTTCCCCACAAGGGAGGAACCCGAACTGCCCGGAACAGAGCTGGAATACGAGATGATCGGTTGGCACGGCCGGTGCGAAGTGCACGAGAAATTCACCGTCGGCGACGTCACCGATGTGCGCGAGCAATTCCCGGGCGTGCTCGTTCTCGCCCATCCGGAGTGCAGCCCCGAAGTTGTGGCGGCTTCCGACTTCTCCAGCAGCACGTCCAAGATGAGCGCTTATGTGCAAGAGACTGAAGCCTCCAGCTATCTGCTCCTCACGGAATGCAGCATGGGTGACAATATCATGGCAGACAACCCGGACAAGGAAATGGTTCGGCTTTGCAGCATCCGGTGTCCGCACATGAACGAAATCACCCTCGAAGACACGCTGAATGCCCTGAAAAACAACGAGCAGATCATCGAGGTACCCGAGCAAATCCGCATTCGAGCCAAACGCGCGGTGGATCGGATGTTGGAAATAGGTTGAATTCACAGATAACGTATGCCGCGGGGGCGGGGTTTCATACCCGCCCTCCCTTTTGTATGGACCTGCCATGCCACTCGATATATGGATGTTTATCGGCCTCATCGACGCCTTCGAAGAAGAAGGCGCCGACAGTATCCTGGACCGCCTGGAAGGGGTGGGCATCGACACGATCGTGCTGGGCGACCTGAGATTCGGGACGTCGCCCGCGTATCCGCCAACGCCGGAACTCTATACGGGATGTGAGACCCGTCCGCCGGAAATGTCGCCGGTAGACATCCCCAGGTTCGAAACACTGCAACGTGCCGTTGAAAAGGCGAAAGACCGGAACTTCGGCGTTTATCTGCACGATTGGCTTCAAGCCGCACCGGGCTGCATCAACAATCCGGAAAAGCTCAGGTACGGCCCTGCGCGAACGCGAGACGTCGTTCGCAGTTTCCCCGGGGTAGACGGATTCATCCTGGACGGACCCGAGTGGGGGTACGAAATCTCACTCGACCGTCGGAGCAAACTGTTCCGGTGCGACTGCGACTGCTGCCGTGCACGAGCGAAAGAGTGGGGTTACGACTTCGATGCCCTCTGGAAAGCCCAGGGGCGCCTTGAGAACAGTTTGAAGAATATGCGGAGCCTGCCTCCGGGCCGCCGCGAACGCGGGCTGATCGACGGCCTCGACGCGCTGATCTCGAACCCCGGTCTGTTCGACTGGTTCCGTTTCAAGACCGACAGCATCGAAAACTACATCGGCGCATTTGCCGACACCGCCCGGTCGCTCAAGCCGCCGCGAAAGGTGGCCTGCGGCCCCCGCCTGCCTGCCTTTGCGCCGCTTACAGGATACAACTTCGGACGCCTTGCGGAAATCGTCGACTTCCAGTGCCCGAAACTCTATTTCTGGCAGCACGGGATCGATGGCCTGAAGGGCACCCTGTACCGCTGGGCGGAAACCCTGTGCGCGTGGAACCCGGGAATGTCCGAATCCGAAGCGCTCGACCGCGTCCGAGAGCTCTTCGCCCTGTGGGTACCAGGGGTCAGTTGCCTCGCCGACCTGGACGCCCCGTTGCCCGCCGAGTTCTTCGAGCAGGTGGCCCTGAGCGAAATTACCAAAATGAGGGAACGCCTCGGCGACGTCTCACGCATCCGGCCCTGGATGGGGCTGCATCACGGTGGTGTCCGCATGGACAGTCGCGAACTGGAACACATGCTGCAAACCGTTGAGAATGGCGGCCTGACCACCCTCATTTACTGGCATTACAGCGACATGACGGAATCCGACTGGCAGGTGATACAGGACAGGGTTCAGATATGAGTGCCGAGGTTGCATTTTGTATGGCATAGTTCTTCCGCTTGTCGTGGTCAAGGGCCGCCGCATTCAGAAAACCGGCGGCTCGTTGTGCATCCAATGAATGACCGGGATCGGGCATCGCCAATCAGGGGGTTCTTCCAAACCGGTTGAATACGCACTTTTCACGTTCAAGTTCAGGCAACACCGCCGGCAACGGCATCCAGGCTCACATGAGCGTCATCACGGTTAGAGATCTTTCCAAGTTCTATATAGTACCTGAGCGCGAGGCGGGCCTGGGCGCAGCGCTCAAGAGCCTGGTCAAACGGAAAACACGTTTGGTCAAGGCCGTGGAAACCATTTCCTTCAACGTCGATCCCGGTGAAATCGTGGGCTTTCTCGGTCCCAATGGGGCGGGAAAAACCACGACGCTCAAGATGCTATCGGGGTTGCTCTATCCCACAGACGGGACGGCCGAAGTACTGGGTCATATCCCCCACAGGCGCGAAAAGGCTTTCCTTGGGCAGATTACGCTCGTTATGGGACAGCGCAACCAGCTGATCTGGGATATCCCGATGATCGACTCTCTTGAACGTAACCGCGCGGTCTATCGGATTTCGCACAGTGACTACAGGAAGACACTCGATGAGCTGACGGATTTGCTCGAATTGGAATCGCTTCTCCCAAAACCGGTCAGAAACCTCTCGCTCGGGGAGCGGATGAAGTGCGAGATCGCGGCCGCCCTGCTGCATCGTCCAAGGGTACTGTTCCTCGACGAACCCACAATCGGTCTCGACGTCACCATGCAGCGCCGCATTCGTACTTTCATTGAGGAGTACAACCGGGCGCACGGCGCGACGGTGCTGCTCACGAGCCACTACATGGCCGACGTCGAAGCCCTGTGTAAGCGTGTCGTCATCATCCACCACGGTAAGATCCTTTTCGACGGTGCGCTTTCCGACCTCGTCGCCCGATTCTCCCCCCACAAGACCGTTGTGGTCGAACTGGAGACAGAGAACGTGGACCTCTCGCCATATGGAGAAGGCGTAGAGGCAGCCGGGCTGCGTTACTCTCTTCGTGTGCCTAAAGAGGCCACCCCGCAGGTGACGGCGAGAATTCTAGGCGATTTGCCGGTGCTGGACCTGACCGTTGAAGACCCGCCCATCGAGGAAGTCATCGAACAGGTTTTCTCTGTTGAGGCGTCTGGAGATGATCCCGATCCGGCCGGCGCCGAGATCGGGTGGGCGAAATCCACTTCGTGTTGAGGCGCAACACAGAAGCCGATAACCGCACCAGTTATCTAAGATATGGAACCGGCCGCCTCGACGACGCCGTCCAGCACGCCTCCGCGCCGCCCCCCTGTTCCACGCTCTCTTGTCCCTGAGCTTAGAGACTCCCGGTTTTTGCCCGGGCGGCATCTGATGAGTATCGGAAGAACCCGCATCCACCATAAACGCCTATGCTGTCGATCTACTGGGCATACCTGAAAACCACACTAGCGCTTCAGTTTCAATATCGCGTCGCCATGGCGATCTGGATGATCGGCGGGCTGCTTGAGCCGACGATCTATTGTGTCGTCTGGTCAACCGTCGCGTTAGCCCGCGGCGGAGAAGTGGCCGGCTACGATGCGGGTGGGTTCGCCGCGTATTACATCGTCCTGATGGTCGTTAATATGTGGACGTTCACCTGGATCATGCACGAGATGGGCTATCGCGTGCAGCACGGCGAACTGTCCGCGATGCTCCTGAAGCCGATTCATCCCATCCACAGCGACATTGCAGACAACATCGGCTACAAAACCCTGACGCTGTTCGTGTTGATCCCGTCCGCGACTGTGCTCTGCCTCCTGTTCAATCCCACGTTTGACATCGATTTAACAAGTGTACTGCTCTTCCTGTTCTCGCTGATTCTGGCGTATCTCCTCAGATTTTTCATTGAGTGGTCCCTTTCACTGGTCGCCTTCTGGACAACGCGGAACGACGCAGTCAATCAGATATACTTCCTATTCGGCCTGTTCCTCTCGGGCCGGATCGCCCCACTGGACCTGCTGCCGGGTTGGGCCCGCGCGATCGCCGACGCGCTCCCGTTCAAATGGTCCGTCGCCTTTCCCGTGGAGCTTTTCCTTGGAAGGCTCACCCACACGCAAATCTCACACGGTTTCCTGATGCAAGTCGTGTGGGTTATCATCGGATTCGGCATCGTCAAACTCGTCTGGTACCGGGGCATCAAGAAATACTCCGCGGTGGGATCCTGAGAACGGCTTCGGTGCGGGGTCTACGCCTGTGCACAAACTGATTGTGATATGGACCTTTCTGAAGATAGGCATTCTCAACGAACTCGCCTATCGCGTCAACTTCTACGTCCAGATCCTTCAGTCCATGGTGAATCTTGTACAGGCGCTTCTTGGCGTCTACGTCGTCTTTCTGCACACCGAAACACTGGGCGACTGGAGATCCTCCGATCTGCTCGCCCTGATCGGTGTGTTCATCATTATAGGAGGGGCGATCTCTATCGTCATCCGGCCCAGTATGGGCGCAATTGATGACGGACGTCCGTCGGGGAACGCTCGACTATACCCTCACGAAGCCCGAGGATGCGCAGTTTCTGATCAGTATCAGCCAGTTTCGCATCTGGAAAGTCACGGATTTCGCCCTTGGCGGGATTGTGCTGTCGTATGCACTTTTCAAGAGGGGCGTGGATGTCGGCGCCGTGGACGCAGTCACCTTCGGCCTGGCCCTTCTGTGCGGCGCGGCCACGATCTACAGCTTTTTCCTGATCCTGTCAACCATCTCATTCTGGTATATAAAGGTCGAAAATATCCTCAATATCTTCGACACGATGGTCCAGGCCGGCCGCTGGCCCATCGGTATCTATCCCCACTGGCTGCGTTTTGTCCTTACGTTTATCGTTCCGGTTGCGTTCGCGATCACGGTCCCCGCCCGGGCATTGACCGGCCGGCTCGATACGGAGTCATTGACGGCTGCGGTCCTCGTGGCTGCCGGAATGCTGATCGCCTCGCGGTTGTTCTGGCGGTGGGGGCTCCGCCACTACTCCGGCGCCTCGGCCTGACTGAAACTCGGCCGGACCTGTGCGGGTACTGGACGACATCGTAGAGCATGGCGGCGGTAACGTTCTTCACAAGCACCTCGATGCGTTGTCCCCTGATGATGTCAGCGGATCGGGCGTTCACGGCACAGCGTCGACATAGTCCCACCACGCACCGTCGGTCACCATCTCCTCGTAACATGGGAGGTTTTCCAAGGTCTGGAATTCGCGACACTGCCGGTAACCAGACAGGTCGGATTGCCGCGTAACGCTCTTCGCGGTAGTCCGCGCGTCTCCAGATCGCCAATACGGCGTCGCGCCATCGCCTGTATGTCTCCAGCGGATGTGCGCCAAAGACCTCTCGGCAGACCGCTCGCAGCGCAGGCGCCTGCACCCCGAGACAGGGCATCTCCGACTTCATATACGCCTACATTACCGGCGCCACTCGTAGAAATGACTTGCACACCGAGCGGGTTTGGCGCACAATTAATAGGCAATCTTTCGGCCGGTCCGCCGATGAGTTTGTCCCGCCATCAACCATTGGCATCCCCTGCAACACAGGAGGTGTACTATGTCTGAGAAAAAGGTCAAGTCGTTCGCCGCACACGCCAAAGATGCCCTCTGGAGGCAGGAGGGGTTGCGTCCCTATTTTTCCTATCGGGATCTGGGTATCAAGGACGCCACGGAGGCGAGAGTTCTGGCCCACATCATCCGCGCCCGGCAACCATGTACCGGACCGTTGGGCTATCACTCACACGATCTGGATTTTCAGATGGTCTATCTGATCAACGGGTGGGCCCGCCTCTACTTCGAGGACATCGGCGAGATTCGGGTCGAAGCGGGTGACGCGTGGTATCAGCCACCCGGTATCAGGCATGAAGTTCTCGAATACTCCGATGATTGGGAAGTGATCGAAATCACCATGCCGGCCGAATTTGACACCCATGAAGAACAGCGCTAGGGATTCACATGAGAGTCGGGTTCATTGGTCTGGGTAAGATGGGGCAGCCGATGGCGGCCAATATCCTGGATGCCGGGCACCCCTTGACCATCCATGATACCCGGCGTCAGACTGGCCACGACCTCGAGGCGGCGGGCGCGACCTGGGCTGAAAACGCGAAGGCGGTGGCGGTTCGATCCGAAGTGGTGTTATCCTCCTTGCCCAGCACCGAGGCGGTCGAGCAGGTAGTGTTGGGTGACGACGGGGTGTTTGCTGGTCTGGCGGAGGGATCGACCTACGTCGACACCAGCACCATCGCACCGTCGGCGATGCGCCGCATTTTCGCGCGCGGAGCGGAACGGGGCTTGCACGTGCTCGACGCGCCGGTCAGCGGTGGCATCTTTGGCGCGCAGGATGCTACGCTCACCCTATTTGTGGGTGGTGATGCGGAGGATCTGGAGCGGGTGCAGCCGGTGTTGGAGACTATCGGCAACAAGATCGTCCACATGGGACCCGCCGGATCCGGGAATGTGATCAAGCTGATCAACAACCTGATGATGTTCGTCAACTTCATCGGTGTGTGCGAGGGCGTGGCGATAAGTGCCAAGGCCGGGATCGATCTGCAACTGTTGCTGGATGCGGTTAAGGCGAGTATGGGGCAAAGCAGGATGTTTGAACGCACCCTCTCGCTGTTCTTGAACAGCGGTCAAATGGGCTCAACCACTGATCTGGCGGTGAAGGATATGGGTCTGGGGGTTGAGCTTGGGTCAGAACTCGGGGTACCGCTGGAGGTCAGTCCGCTGGTCAGAGACCTCATCGTCCGGTTCCGCGATGGTGGTGACCGGGGACAGGATGAGTTTACCGACATGATACCGGATTTGCTGCTGCGGTCGGGCGTGGATGTGTAATCGATTAGCGGTGCTGCATCGCGATGGGCGAATCGTCCCTGAACCTGTCCTCGCTACATTTCTGATGCTCCCGAACGTGGCCATTAACAATCCATACGCAATCTCGTCAACTGGTCTGGAGTGAGTTGCGGCCCCCGAGCCTTCGCGTTAAGAGGGCTGCGGCATCGCAGCCTACTTGTGTGGGCGCACGAAAAACATCACCCTCCACCTATGAGCGCTTCATGAATATCTGCATCGTCGGCGCCGGAATCTTCGGCATGGCCGCGGCGCTGGAATTGCGCAACCGGGGCCACGGCGTAACGCTGATCGAACGCGGTGAAATCCCCAACCCGGAGGCGTCCAGCACGGATGTATCAAAGGTGATCCGCCGCACGAACTACCCGAACGAGACATACGTGGAACTCGTAACGCGGGCCGCGGCGCAATGGCGTGAGTGGCACAACCGAACGAGCCGGTCGATTTACTTCCAGCACGGCAAGCTGATCGTGGCGCGCGACCTGGAATCGGACCACGAAGCCCACGCGGGCTGGCAGACACTGAGCCGGATGGGCAAAGACGTCTATGAACTCACGGCCAGCCAGGCACGCGAGCGATTTCCTCAGTTCACGGTAAGCGACCAGGACCGGATTTTCTTCGACCCCTGGGCAGGCTACCTGCGCAGCGGCCAGGCGCTGGCGGACCTGGCAGAGCTGGCGCGGAGCGCGGGCGTGACCATCCGCGAGAACACCCTCGTCACCGCGGTGGAAGAGACGCCAACCGGCGCCAGGGTCCGATCGGACACGGAATGGCAGGACTGCGACCGCGCCGTCGTGGCGGCCGGGCCGTGGGTGGCCGAACTCCTGCCGGCCATGGAGAAACGCGTGCGCATTACGCGGCAGCAGATGGCTTTCTTCGCGCCCGAGGATCCGGCGCCGTTCGAGCGCACCCGTTTCCCGGTATGGTCAATCCTCTCGCCCGGCAACCTGTGGTACGGATTCCCATATCTGCACGAGGGGTTCGTGAAGGTGGCGGAAGACAGCAAGTGGGATGACGCCGCGGTCGACGTCCCGCGTGAACCCACACCCGAGTTTCTGGCATGGGCCCGGGAGTTCGTCGCCCATCGCATCCCCGGCCTGAGTGCGGCACAACTGGTTGGTGGCCGGTCCTGCCTGTATACCAACATGGCCAATATGGCGGACGAGGCGTTCGTCATCGACTGGGCCCAGGGATACAAGCGGGTGTTGATTGCGGGCTGCGGATGCGGCCACGGATTCAAATTCGGCGGCGCCATCGGTCCCGTGATCGCCGATGCGCTAGAAGACCGCGAGAACCCGCTGGGCGATCTGTTCAGGATTGGAAAACGCTTCGAGTAAGGGGGTCGATCTGATGGCAGGGCATCCGAGGGAAATCTACGACGACGCAATTGTGATCGACGGGTTAACCATCTGCAACTGGGAAAGCGATGGCGTATTCCGGCAATTTCGCGCCGGCAATTTCACGGCAATTAACGCCACCGTGTCCACGTGGGAGAACTTCATTCAGACGATGGCTCATCTCACGGCCTGGATGCGGCGGTTCCGGGAGCGCGACGACATCCTGCAGGTGAAATCGACATCCGACATCCACATGGCAAAGCAGCATGGGAAAACCGGGGTTATTCTCGGATTCCAGAACGCGTCACCCATAGAAAACGAACTGGATCGGCTGGGCCTGTTCCTTGCCCTCGGTGTACGGGTGATTCAACTCACCTACCACGAGACAAACCTGCTGGGCAGCGGTTGCTGGGAACGAAATGACGCCGGTCTCAGTAATTTCGGCGTCGATGCCGTCCGCGAAATGAACCGGCTGGGCATTCTCATCGATCTGTCGCACGTGGGTCCCAGGACGACGCTGGACGCAATCGAAATGTCCGAGCAGCCAGTCGCCATTACCCATGCCAACGCCCGCAGTTTCTGTGACCATCCGCGAAACAAAGAGGATGAAGCGCTGAAACGCCTCGCCGAGAAGGGCGGTGTCGTGGGCGCCACGTCGTTCGCGAACTTCCTTCCCCGGGGGTTCGATTCCACGTTGGAGGACTTCGTCGACGCCATCGACGATATGGTCGAGCGGGTCGGCCTCGACCACGTCGCCATCGGCACGGACGCCACGCACGACCAACCCCTTGAATTCTGGCACTATCTCGGATCCCAACAGGGAACCAAATTCCCTTCCACGTTCGCGGACGGCTCGATTCCTTACACCGACCTGAGCTTCCAACCGAAGGGCATCGCGACGCCGTCGGAGTTCCCGAACGTCGCCGAGGCGCTTGCAAACCGGGGCTACAACGCCGGGGAGATCAAAAAACTGCTTGGCGGCAACTGGATGCGCCTGTTCGAGCAGGTGTGGGACGTGTGAGATGCGGGCAGGTTTGAGACCTCCCCCGGCCCTGCAGATCGGACCACGATCCCTTTATCCGGGCTTTCCTTACTGTCGGGATGAAAATCCGGCATTTTCGGCATATTTGATTGCACGTTGTATTACATTGTATTATATTGTATTACATGAATACGACACTGACAGTACGGACGGACCAGTCCATGCGAGAGGCGCTGGAAAAGCGCGCCCAGGTTCAGGGATTGACGGTCTCAGAACTCGTCCGCAGGCTTCTCGAAGAAGCCATATCCGAGAGTCCGGTGGCAGAAAGAGCCGGACACCTTAGGGGGTGTCTGGAACTCTCCGATCCGGATTCAGACCCGTGGCGCAGGCATCTGCGTGAACGGAACTGGCGTCGATGACGTACTGGCTTCTTGACACCGGTCCCCTGGTCGCTTATCTCAATGCCGCAGATCCGGCTCACGATGACGTGGGAGACGCGCTCGACGGCTTTACCGGACAGCTCTGTACGACGTCCGCGGTCATCACGGAAGCCATGCATTTTTTAGCGCGAAACCGGTCCGGTCCCCGATTGCTGTCAGAATTCGTCACAACGGCCCGCATTCAGGTATTTGATTTCGCTCAGCCGGCAGCCTTGCGGTCGGCCGCGATCCTGATGGAGAAACACGCGGATAGACCGATGGACTACGCAGACGCCACCATTGTGTTTCTTGCCGAACGCCTGGATTGCTTCGATATCCTCACGCTTGACCGCCGCGGCTTTTCGACCTATCGGGCTGCGGAAAATCGCGGTTTCCGACTGATTCCTGTGCCATCGCCTTTACGGTGAGCCGAACGCCTTTCTCCATCCATGCGCCGGAACCACTCCCCAAAGTTGCGTATCAAATACAGAGACGCCTCCTCCACCGCTCCTGGGAAAAATTTTGGACACCTCCAAGATAACGGGGGAAACATTAATCCACATCGAGTTGAGTGAACCGAACCACCGTGAAGACATTTCTACTTGCAAATTTGATCGTGCCTAACGCTTCCGCGAATATTGCCGCTTTTTCCGCGGCCAGGACGTTTCTCCGGTCTCTTCGCGGATGTGTACCGATCCTCTTACTGGGCTTAGCCTTCGACGCCCATGCGCAACCTCGCGCGGAATATACGATCAGCGGGTACGTCGAAGATGCCTCCAATGGCGAGAAGCTCATCGGCGCCGCCCTGTACGAACCCACACTGCGCCAGGGCGCCATCACCAATCGCTACGGTTTTTTCAGTCTGACCCTGCCGGCGGATTCGCTTCGAATTGTGGTTTCGTACATCGGGTTTCGTAGCGATACCCTGGCAATCCGCCTGGACCGCGACCTTCGGATGGATCTCGCCCTCCAGCCCCTCCCCCTTGAAATGAAGACGGTTGAGGTAGAGGCAGAGCGGTTGGATCCGATCCAGGACCAGACTCGAATGGGCGTTGTCGACGTACCCGTAAGCCAGATCGAGAACGCACCGGTCCTCATGGGCGAAGTCGACCTGATGAAGACCCTGCAGCTTCTTCCCGGAGTTCAGTCCGGCGCCGAGGGTATGAGTGGCCTTTACGTTCGGGGCGGCGGTCCGGATCAGAACCTTATCCTGCTCGACGACGCCCCTGTCTACAACGCCTCCCACCTCTTCGGCTTTTTCTCTGTCTTCAACACCAGCGCAGTCAAGAACGTACAACTTACAAAGGCCGGATTTCCTGCGCGGTTCGGCGGGCGCCTTTCCTCCGTTCTGGAGGTTGCCATGAAGGACGGCAACATGCAGACGTTCGAAGCCGAAGGCTCCATCGGTCTTGTGGCTTCCCAGGTGACCCTGCAGGGGCCTATACGCAAAGACCGGACCTCATTCATCGTTTCGGCACGGCGGACGTATATCGATCTGCTGATCCGTCCCTTTCTGGATCCCAACGAGCGGGGTGGCTATTTTTTCTACGATATCAACGCCAAGGTGAACCACATCCTGTCGCCCCGAAATCGTGTTTTCCTGAGCCTGTACGGCGGTGACGACCGTTTCTGGAGTGACATTAAGAACGAGTACACCACCGGCAACTATCGTAGCGAAGAGGCGACGTCCGCGGATTTCGGCTGGGGCAACTTCACTTCGACGCTGCGCTGGAACATCCTCTTCAGCAACCGGCTCTTCGGCAATCTGACCGCGATCTTCAGCCGCTATAAGCTTACCTCGGACATCGACGATCGCTCCACGACACGTGACGAGGACGTCCACGAGACCGAGACCCTCAGCCTGCGCTACCACTCCGGCATCCGGGACTTCGGCCTTAAACTGGATCTCGACTACATTCCCAATCCCGCCCACTATATCCGCTTTGGCGGCAACGGCACCTACCACACATATAGCCCCGGAGCGGCGCAGTACAGATTCAATCCCGCCAGCGGCGCCCCTGAGGATACAACACTTGGCGCTGCCCAGGCGACGGACGCACAGGAGTTCGGACTGTACGTGGAGGACGACGTCCGCCTATCCAAACGGCTGAGGGCCAACGTGGGGCTGCACGCCTCCGGCTTCACTTTGGACGGCTCGCGCTTCGGATCCTTGCAACCCAGGGTATCGACACGTTTCCTTTTGAATCCGCGGTGGGCCCTTAAAGCGTCCTATGCCCGGATGCGCCAGTATATCCATCTGCTCTCCAACAGCACCATCGGTCTCCCCACCGACCTGTGGCTTCCGGCCACCGATCGCGCGCGTCCCGAGGGGTCGCGGCAGTTCGGCCTCGGCCTGGCGGGCGCGTTGAAAAAGGGACAGTACGAATTCAGCCTGGAGGCCTATCACAAGACCATGACCGACCTGATCGAGTACCGGGAAGGCGCGGCGTTTCTGGCGGGGTTCGGCGAACACCAGGACTGGCAGGACAAGGTGGAAACGGGGCGTGGGCGGTCCTACGGCGTCGAAATGTTCGTACAAAAAAAGCGCGGCCGCACAACGGGCTGGATCGGGTATACGCTTTCATGGACCAGGCGCCGTTTCGCCCAACTGAATGAGGGACGTGAATTTCCCTTTCGCTACGACCGCCGGCACGACATTGCGCTGGTCCTGACCCATCAGCTGACGCGCATCACGAACGCCTCGTTAAACTGGGTGTACGGAACCGGCAATGCGATTACCATACCCGTCGCGCGTTACTATGACGAGTACGTCA
This sequence comes from Candidatus Latescibacterota bacterium, assembly GCA_965237675.1. Taxonomy (GTDB): domain Bacteria; phylum Latescibacterota; class UBA2968; order UBA2968; genus JAAXHE01. The sequence goes on along the minus strand of OZ250150.1, from coordinate 3,432,139 downwards.
GAGGATCGATAGGGGGACACGAACTCTGGACCCCCCGCGTGCTACCCTATGAAACCAGGATCTACGAAGACCGCAACGGCTTCCGAATGTCCGCCTACCATCGGGTTGATTTCGGGTTCAACTTCGACTGGTCCAGGCACGGATTCCGTGTGGGGGCCTATAATGCATACAATCGAAAGAACCCCTATTTCATTTATTTCGACGATTTCCGTGACTCCCAGACGGATACCAGGGAGTACCAGGCCAAACAGGTGACCCTGTTTCCGGTTCTGCCGTGGATCAGTTACCGTTTCAAGTACTGATTGTCGAGGTCCAGCCATGAAGAACACATTCTTCAGAATCTCGATTCTCGTCCTCGCGTTCTCAGGATGCGAGTTGATCATCAACCCGGATTTGCCTGAACACACGCCTCGACTGGTGATAAAGGCCTTCTTCACCCCGGACGGAGGATGGGCGGCATCCGTCAGCCGGTCCGTCGGCATTCTGGAACCCTCGCCCGGGCCCGAGCGATTGGTTACCGGCGCCAGCGTGGAACTGCTTTCAGATGGCCGGATCATCGATCGGTTACCTTTTCTCGACCGGGAACGGGTGTATGCAAGCGAAAAACCACTGCAAGCGGGCAGGTCCTACTCGTTGCAGGTGTCAGCGCCGGGCTTTGAGACCGTCCATGCGACTGACAGCGCACCCCCACCCGTACCGACGTCCATCGAATCGTATCGCGTGGAGACCTCCGATCCTGTTCCCGGGGAACCCGGCGTTACGACGGTTACCGAATTCCGGATCACCCTTCAGATTCAGGATCCACCCGGCGAGGAAAACCGATATCAGATTCGCGTCATTGCCCCTGGCCGGTCGGGTCGACGCGATCTGTATTTTTCCACAAGAGATCCATCCATTATCGCCGACAACCGGATTGAAGATCCAGTCACCGAGGGCGTTGAGCCGTTCACAGGTTCCGAGACGTTTTTCAGCGACGCCCTGTTCGACGGTGAATCGCACGAAATTGAGCTATCGTCCGTTGACCTTGCGGTTGAGGCGAGCCTGGAGCGTGTAATCCGGGTCCAGGTCCGCCACATAAGCGAGGCATATTACAGACACCTCAAGAGCGCCCTTCTCCATGAAACTACGGTCGACAACCCCTTTGCCGAACCCGTCAGGGTGTACAGCAACGTCGAGAACGGATACGGCATATTCGCGGGGTACAGCTCGCAGACATTTGAACTCACATTCTGAGAAGAGCAGCTCTACGACCGGTCGTGAAGACATCGGCGGGTGCCGCACACGGTGCGGCGCCGGACCTGGAAAACACAGCGTAAACCATAACCCTGGAAACAACTGTACACTCTTGACGGACATCAACCGAAAGGTACGCCTATGATTTCAATAGAGGGTAGATTCATCGCCGGTGTGACGATAGGATCGGGAAAGTTCAGAGAAGGACTCGCGTTCGGATTTCGGCGTGTTGTATTCTGCACGCTGCTGATCGGCTCCACCGCGGGCCTGGCGGCCTCGGAACCACAATCCGATGCCCGTGTGTTTTCCGCCGAACTCGGATACGTCGCGGACTTGCTTCACAACGCTTCCGGGGGGATCAGGAACGGCTCGGCCTATCTGCAGAACATCGATGCGACGATTTCGTTCGACCTTGGGCGGATCTTCGGACCCGGGGGCGGATCGATGTTCGCCTATCTGCTCTGGAACAACGCGTCGACGTTTTCGGACCGGTATACGGGCGACACGCAGGTCGTTTCCAACATCGACGCGGAGCAGGCGTTCCGACTTTACGAATTCTGGTATCAACATCCCTTTTCGGATGGGCTGGATCTGAAATTCGGACTCTACGATCTCAACAGCGAGTTCGACGCTGTCGATTCGGCGGGGTTGTTCCTGAACGGGTCTCACGGAATCGTGCCCACGTACTCCCAGACCGGGGAACGCGGGCCGTCGGTATTTCCGGCGACATCGCTGACCGCGCGCCTCGAGTGGAGGATTGACAACAACAATCTTGTGCGTTACGCACTCCTTGACGCGGTACCCGGCGATCCCGACAATCCCTCGGCCACCGCAATCAAGTTAAGCAGCCGCGAGGGCGTTCTGCATGCCTTCGAATACACCCGCGAATTCCCCGGCGCATTGCGGTTGGGTCTAGGCGCATTCTCGTATAGTGCGGAATTCGAATCGCTTCACGAATCCGACGCGTGGGGGAATCCCGTGCGTCGGGGCGGCAATGCCGGCTGGTATGGATTTGCTGAAGGCATGGCCTACACGGACGCGGCCCACCGACGGACCGCATCGGTCTTCATTCGCTACGGAACCGCCAACGGCGCGCTCAATCCCTTCGAGAGCTACCTCGGCGCCGGGACGATCCTTTCCGGATTCGTCCCCCAACGGCCGGACGACCAGATCGCGGTTTCCGTTGCGATGGCGCGGTGTGGCGGAGATTTCCGCGCTGCCTCTGGCGCGGAGCGCCATGAGACAGCAATCGAATTCACCTATCGTGCTCACATCAACGACAGGTTGCAGATCCAGCCGGATATTCAATATATCATCAACCCCGGCGCCGAAAGGACAATCGAGAACGCACTGGTGCTGGGCATCCGGCTGGAGTTGAACCACGGATTCCATCATCGCTAGCGTTCAGCGCGGCCTCGTGCCTGCTCCGCATCCCAGCAATTCCTCATTTCACAATATAGAGTAATCTATTGACAACAGTTCCTGCTGGAGCAGTCAGTTGCCGTCTCCCGACCAGCTTGTCCTTAAAGATGAAACCGTGCGCGTGACTCTTGATCTCAACAAAAGAAGCGTCGATTTCTTCAAGTCGAGCGCCCGGGAGAATGGCGTACCCTATCAGAGCATGATCCGAAAAGTGTTGGATATTTACGCAGAGCGATATCTGCATGAACGATCATAGAGGGGAGACGAATCGGCGGGATTGCCGTTCAAGGTTCACGCGGCGGGGCGCCATCCACATCGTGCCGATCCCAATACCGATATGCGTCCATGGTCGCCGGTTGTAGCCCATAGAGACGGAGGCATCGCGACACCGAAACGGGTGATCGAACTGGTCGATAGACAAGGTGCAGCACGAGCTGTAACCACGGTGAACGAAAGGGCCGAGAACACGTACGATCCGGTGGTTGACAGTCTTCAAGGTTCGTCGACAACTGCCCCACCGGTACCCGACTGATTGCGTTGCATAGCCATTCTGTTGAACGATATACCTCTCCGGTCTGGTGCCCCGGACGGTTACGAAGGCCGAATTAAAGAGACTAAAAAGAGGGAGTTGAAGATATATATCTCCAACTCCCTCTTTGATTTTCCACAATAATAATATAACAAAAAGCTACTCGGAAGTCAAGTATATAAATTTTTTAATAATAAGTATTTACGGTCTATTTTTTCGTTGGATTCGTGCGCTGGATGACCTATCTTAATCGGGCAGGCATCCGTGGAGCTTTCTCCCATACACGCGCACCTACAGGGAGCGTCGTATGCTGCCGCGATCGGACCTCGATTTTTGGAACCGACGCGAGAACGCCACAGCGATCAGGGCAACCCTGCGTTGGGGATGGCGCCACATATGGGCTCATGCGAGGATGGCGGCGCTTTGTCTGATCGCTGTGCACATCCTGCTGGGCATCCAACCCGCCCTGCTCATCCACGTCACCAGGAACCTCGTCGACACCGTGGTCGACGCAGCCGACGGCGGGACCTCGGGCTTCGGCGATATTCTCCCGTGGCTGATTGCCTTCGGCGTGATCCTTCTACTCACCAGAGAGGTGCTCTGGAACGTGCGGGACGTCCTCCATCTCCGGCTGGAACAGAACCTTTCCCATCTCATGGGCCGCCGACTTCTGGAACGTTCCTCCCGGCTGCCCCTGCTGTTCTTCGACGTCAGTGAGACGTACGACCGCCTCGAGCGGGCCCGGGATCCCGGGCGGAAGCTGGATCGGCTATTCTTCACGACCCTGCACGTATTCGAGGCCGCGATCAAGGCGGTCTCCGTGGCTGCCATGTTCGCCGCGGTTTCGCCGTGGATTACCTTCGTCCTGCTGGCCGTACTGGCGCCGCAGGTCCGTCTGGAGATGGAGCAGAGCCGCATGTTCATGGCTTTTACCTACGGCGAAACGCAGGAGGAGCGCCGGGCCGGTTACGTCGACCGCATCCTGACCGGGCGTACCGAACAGAAGGAGATGCGCCTCTTCGCCCTGCACGCGCCGCTCACCGAACGCTGGCGCTCGATGCGACGGGCACTGAGGGAGCGGCTGTTGGACCAACGCCAGCGCCAGGTCATCGGAGGCCTGCCGGCCACCGGGCTGCGTGTCGCCGTGGGCCTCGGCGTCGCAGGCCTCCTCGCATACCTGCTCGGAGTCCGGTTACTCACACCCGGACAATTCGTGGCGCTTTTTCAGGGTGTCGACGACATGCTGGGCGCCGGCGCCAGTCTCGGCCACAATTCCCGGGAGCTGCAGGCCCACTCGGCCGAAGTCGGTTACGTACGTGATTTCTTCGACCTGTCCGACGGAGTCGACCCCAAGACCCGAACCCCGGGTAAAAAAGGCGGACCCCCATCCGCCGCGTTTCCGAGGCCAATTAAGAGTGGTATTATCGTCGACGGCGTCCACTTTGCCTACCCGGCAGCCGCTTCCGGGGATGCGGCCCCGCCCGTGCTGCGGGGAGTCAGCTTCCACCTGGCCCCGGGCGAACGTGTCGCCCTCGTCGGCGACAACGGCGCCGGAAAGTCCACCCTGGCCAGGATCCTCCTCGGTCTCTACCCCCCCACCGCGGGGCGCGTGACAGCCGATGGTCTGGATTATGTTGATATTGACCCCGACAGCCTGTCAGACGCCGTGAGCGCCGCTTTCCAGGACTACTGCCGGTTCGAACTCACCCTGGGACAATCCATCGGCATCGGTACATTGGGTAACTCGGGAGATGGGCCTGCCGCCGAACTATGGCCCTCGTGGCTACACCCTGACATGTCGGTGGTCGCGGAGGCAGCGCGCCGCTCTGGCGCCGACGAGCTCGCGGAACGGCTTCCCAATGGTTACGACACCCCGATCGGGCACGTCCTCGACGGCGGGCAGGGGCTGTCCGGCGGCGAATGGCAGCGCATCGCCATCGCCCGCGCCTTCACCCGCGATCCGGAATTGCTCATCCTCGACGAGCCGGCCGCGGCCCTCGATGCCGTGGCGGAGGCGGGGCTCTACCGGCAGTTCGCCGAACTGCTTGAGGGGCGTACCGCCCTGCTGATCAGCCACCGGCTCGGCTCCGCCCGCATGGCCGATCGCATCCTGGTGCTGCGGGACGGTCGCATCGTCGAGGAGGGTCGGCACGACGACCTGCTGGCGACCGGAGGCGTGTACGCCGGAATGTGGGAGGAACAGGCATCGTGGTACCGGTAGAACCCGATCCCATTCTGGAGCGCCCTCGCGGTCCCCGGACCCTCATCCGCTTCCTGGACTGGATGATCCGCACCGATCCGTGGCGGGCAGTCACGTCCCTTATACTGGAGTTTACGACCGGTCTGCTACCCGCCGCGACGGTCTGGGTCGTACGGGAACTGTTCGATCGTGGCCTCGGCGTGTACGAGGGCCAGCTACCGGTCAATGCCATGTTCCCGTGGCTGGCCCTGTGGGCGGCCGTTATCGTGGCAGAAACCGGCATTCAGACCTGGACCCGATTGATTTTGCTCGAGCGAGTGAAGCAGGAACTGGAGGATCGGCTGCTTGAACAACTCCAGGTCAAGTCCCGGGCGCTTCACCTGGAGACCTTCGAGCGGGCCGATTTCCACGATCTCCTGCGCCGCGCCCAGGAGGCAGCCAAACCCGGCTTTTTCCTGAACCTCTTCGGCGAAATCCGATCGATCTTTACCGGAACAGTGACGGCGGTCTCCGTCGCCGTCGTCGTCGCTCTGTGGGACCCGCTGCTCCTCGTTGCCATCGTCCTGGTCTCGCTGCCGCCTCCCATGATGAGCATTATCCACGACCGGGGCAGGTTTTACACGTTTCGACGGTCGACGCAGGCGCAGCGGCTGCGCGGGTACCTGGAAAGGACGCTAACGGAGCGGGAGGCCGCCAACGAGGTGCGGGTGTTCGGCCTGGGTCCCGCCCTGACCGGCTGGTGGGAGTACCTCTATTGGCGAGTTGCCAAGGCCATCTATCAGCAACTTCGCAGGAACTGGGCCCTACGAGGGGTCCTGTCGGCTTTCAGCCTCCTCGCGTTCGCCGCCGGCGTTGGCTGGTCGGCGTGGGCGGCCCTCGAGGGTGGGCTGTCGGCGGGACAGTTCGCCGCCATGATCGTCGCTCTGCGCCAGGTGCGCCAAAGCGTCGACCGGGTCATCTCCCGGATCGGCTACCTTGGAATCCGGCTGTTGAACATCGCCGACCTGTTCATCTACCTGGATCTGGGCCCGGAAGAGCCCCCAGGGGGCGCGGCCGTCACCTCCCTCGACAGGACGCCAATCGTCGCTCGGGGCCTTTCCTTCCGCTATCCTCAGTCGCAGCGCTACGCTCTCCAGGAAGTCACCCTAACCATCCGTCCGGGAGAGCGCGTGGCCCTGGTTGGCGCGAACGGCTCAGGCAAAACCACCCTCGTCAAGCTCCTGCTGGGGCTGTTCCACCCCACCACCGGCGAGCTTTTTTACGGCGACCTCCCGGCGGAACGGGCAAACCGCCACCAGTTCCGGGACCAGTCAACGGCGGTCTTCCAGGATTATACCCGTTTCGCCTTCACTTTGGGAGAGAACATCGGTTTTGGTCGCTGGGAGCGGATGCGAGAGCAGGCCGAAATCGAAACCGCGGCGCGCCGGGGCGGAGCGGACGCCGTGGCCAGCCGGCTCCCGGAGGGCTACGATACCCTGCTTGGCAGGGAGTTCGAAGGCGGCACGGAGTTGTCAGGCGGGGAGTGGCAGCGGGTTGCGATTTCCAGGGGCTTCATGCGGGACGCCGACCTCGTCGTCCTCGACGAACCGACCGCCTCCCTGGATCCGAAAGCCGAGGCCGACGTGTTCCGGCGCTTTCTTGCCATGGCCGGCGGGCGCACGACGGTCGTGGTTTCCCATCGGCTGGGCTCGGCGCGGATGTGCGACCGGATCCTCGTCCTCAAGGAAGGGCGGCTGATCGAAGCAGGAACCCACGATGAACTGGTCGCCCGAAGCGGAGAGTACGCCCGGATGTGGGCCCTGCAGGCGGGATGGTACGAAGGGTAAGACCGGAGAATTTGGATGGGGTGGGGCGTGGGTCGATCAGACGATTTGTAGGATACTGTCGCCGGCCGTTCGTTGAATTACCAATGGGCCCGCCACAGTGCGCAGTCGACGAAATGCGGAATGGATTCTGGAATCAGGCAACTCACTTGATCTGTAATACGTCCGGCTTCTCAACGCCCGCCTTGGAGGCCGCGTTTTTGAACAAATCGACGACCGTCGGATGGCAGGTAAAGACCAGCACCTGGTTGGTTTTGGATAGCTCCGTGAAGGCGGTGGCGGCCCTAAGCGCGCGTTCGGGATCGAAATTCACCAGGACCTCGTCCACGACGACGGGGAGCGGCTCCGTTCGCTCTCCAAGCTCGCGAATCAGCCCGAAACGGAGCGACAGGAACAACTGCTCCCGAGTGCCACGGCTGAGTTCGGTCGGCTGTTTCGTTCGCCCGTCGGTGTCTGTAACCGTGATCGTTTGTTCACCGAGAGGTGCGTAAACCTGCCGGTACCGTCCATTGGTGATCGCAGTGAAGAATTCCTCAGCGTGACGGACGACTCCCGGCTGCCGTTCTTGCTCGAACTTTCGCCGCGCTTCTTCAAGCAGGTTACGGGCAAGCGTTAGCCGGGTCCATTCCCGGGCGTGGTCCTTGATCTGCTCCAGGAGTACGTTTCGCTCCATCCGAAGTCGGGACGACTCTTCCTCGCCCATGAGCCCTTTCAGATCGGCCCGGATAGAGCCACGCTCTGTCGACAACTCCTCACGCCGGGCGTTGGCAATGGCCCTTTCTTCCTCCTGCCCGTCTATCTCGTCGGCGATAGACTGGGAATCCGTGTCAGCGAGATCGACCATTAGGTTTTCTAGCGGTTTGCCCGGACCGCTAATGCGCTGAAGCCGGTCAAGCGCCGCACGAGCCTTCTCTTCGAGTTCCGTTCGCTTTTCGGAAAGACCTGCGAGCACGCGGAACGCTTCGGCGTCCTCGGCGCCGCCTGATTGGAGTAGGTGGTCAAGCTCCTCTTCTGCCTTTTGGAGGTCGCTCCTGCGCTCTTCCAATTGGAGTTTCACTTCCTCTAACTCCGCTTCCGCAGCGGCCCGTTGCCTGATGCTCTCCGTGACCTCTACCAGCAACTCGACGAGCCTGTCCGCGGCATCGGCAACGGTGCGCGAGTCGTTCCGTTCAAATGTGACATCGAAGGCCGTAGCAAGCGGTTCAACAGCCTCAACGTATTCGTCGATGTCCTTCTGGATGGCCTCGATGCGCTGCTGCCAGCTTCGCACATCTTCAAGGTGGCTGCGTCCAAGCTCGACCTGACTTTGCAGCACATCGGCCGTCTCTGGTGTGAAGGTTTCCAACAGACCACGCGCCGATAACCATTCGTTCCATTCACGCTGCGCCGCGTCCAACTGCCGCTCCGCATCCTCGACGCCGGCAGCGGACTCTTCGGCACGGGTCTGTCTCTGGTTTACCAGGTCCTTCACGCCCTCGAGCGCATCATTGAGCCGAGTCCGTTCCCTGAGCTTGCCCTCCTGTCCGTCATTGAACGCCTCGGCGGCGAGGAGGGACGATTCATCTATCACTTCGAGGCCGAGGGCCATTGCGTCCTGCGTCATCCTGGACTGGAGATCCTCGATGTCCGCTTCGGCGCGGCGAAGGGACTCGCGAATAGGGCCTGCGAGCGGCGATTCCCCGGCAACCATTGGTCCGGACTTTCGAGACACAAACAGGTATATGCCCACGCTGACAAGCGCAATGCCAGCCGCGGCGCCGATATATAGAGTCGTTCCGCCGAGAACCCCTCCTGCGATCAGGAGCCCAAACCCGAAAACGAGGCTGATCGCCGCGACGGTCCTGGCACCGCCTGCCGCTCCGTCCGAGGTTGCTGCACTCTCCAAGCCATCGAGTTGAGTCTGCAGATTCCGCACGTTCTGTCGCTGCCGGCCGATTTCATCGAGTTGCGCTTTTGTGGCGCGCGCCAGGTTGCGTTGCTGTAATATCTGCTCTGCATCCAGGCCCGGCGTCATGGACACCTCGAATTCTAGTTGCGCCTTGCTCTCCGCGTCTATGGCCTCCACCAATGCGGCCCTGTCCTGACCGAGTCTCGACCTGCGGCTCGAATACTCCGCGGAAGCGTCGCGCAATCGCTCACCATGCTCGGAGATCTCCTGGCGGACGGCTAATGAGAGGTCGAATTCTTCCAACCGGGCATCGTCCCAGTCGGGTCCCAGGCCTTTCATGGTTACGGCCAGGGTTCTCATATGGCCTTCAAGCTCGGTCTCACGTTCCGGGAGGTCGTTGACAGAGCCATGGAAAGCGGTTCGGCCATTTTGCAGACGGCGGACGTCGGCCGAGTACTCCAGAATAGCCTCGTGCTCTACCCGGACGTCCGCTGCGCGTTCGGCCTCAGACACTCGTTGTTCCGCTGACTCGTACTCCCGCCGAGCGGCCCTGACGCGCTCCTGTAATGCTTCCAGCCGATTCACACCATCCGCGGGGAAGGTGTCGATAGCCGGTATGCCAGCCAATTCTTGCTCGGCGGATTTCAGGTCATTCCAACCGTCCCAGGCATTCTGAAGCGCTATCTGACGGTTATACCGAGATTGAATCTCTCGCCGCCGGACAGCCAGACTTTCGAGCTCGACCTCGACCTGTTGAAGGCGATCGGCAAGTTCCCCGTAATTTGTCGCGATATTTGCGACATCCCGCAGCCTGTCGTCTATCTTTTCGATATTACTGTAGACCTCGTATGTCTTTTGGCTGCTCCCACCTTTTAGAAAAATTCCTACGCGGGAGGACTCGATCGACCTCGCGGCGTTCGGAAGTGAAGTTACGCCCATGCCTGCACTATATATTTGGCTGTTGACGTTCGCGTCCCTCAGCAAGTCTTCGCTGTAGAGATCGTCAAGAGTAAACGCGAATACCCGCTCAAAGACGTCCCGTGAGTGGTGCCCCAGCAACTTCGCCAGTTCAGATTCGGGGAGCGTGTCGCCTGTTGCCAAACTCAGGACAACGTCTCCGCCATAACTCTTTCCCGTCGTTCTGCGCACGTCGTACACACCACCGTCCGAGCCTTCGATGGTGATGTGTCCTCCATAGCTCCCCCCGGCCAACGCCGGATAGGCGTTGACCTTCCCGCTCTTGCGGGGAAATCCGAAAAGCACCCTCCGGACGAACGCCAACAGCGTGCTCTTGCCCGCCTCGTTGGGACCGTAGAGGACGGTCACGGATCGCTCCAGCGGGCCAAATTGCGTACCTGCGAACTGACCGAACCCGTCGATGCGAATGTCTCGGATCTTCATGCGTCGTCATCCCCTGCCAGCAGGTTTACGACGATTGCCTCAGCCTCATCGATCAACGTGGAAAGGTCATCGTTGCTGGGGGCGTGGTCGGATAGATGCTGGCGATAACGGTGGTGCTGGTAGAGATCGGAAAGTCCATCCTGCAGACGGGCTAGCAGGTCGGGGTCTTTCTTCGCGCGATCCGCGGTCTTGAGCACCTCGGCCAAAAAGTCGGAGCCTTCGACGCGCTCCTCCCGGTTGAACTGGGCCGCGGTCTCGTCTTCGATGCGCTCACACCACGCGAAGGGGGCACGTTTCGCCCATTCGCGGTTTATGCTTTCCATAATATCTTCTATGAAGCCGGTCTGTCGAAGTCCGTTATGCAGACCACCCCTACCAGCCAACGCGATCCTCAGCACGACTGACGCGCCGTTCGTGGCATTCAAAGTGTCATCAATGCTCTGGTGGATCCCGTCAATCAGGTCCTGCTCCGTCTCCATAGGGGAGATGTCCAGGACGAGCCGCTCCCACCGCACGGTGTCCACGGCCCTGAAGTCCAGGCGGACGTCGCCGTCATCGTCCACCTCGACGAGATACACGCCGCGCGCACCGGGCTCGTTGGGATGCCTGCCCTGGGGGTTGCCCGGATAGACCACGGTCGGGGACCGCTCGCTGATAACATGCCTCCCATGCACGTGTCCGAGCGCCCAGTAGTCTATCCCCGACCGTTCAAGATCTTCGAGCGAGCAGGGCGCGTAGTTCACATGGGTAGTGTCGCTACCTACATTGGCGTGCATCAGACCGATAGAGAACGCTTCGGGATCGCCTTTGCCGAGACGCGGCGCCAGGTTGTCGTAGACGTCTCGTGTCGGATAGCTGATGCCGTGCACGACCGCGCGTTCGGGATTGTCCTCGAATACCGGCACGGCTTCAGACTCCGAACCAAAGCGCGTACAGCCTGGCGGATAGTCCAGCCGCGCTTCCCAACCGCTTAGCGGATCGTGATTGCCGTGGCAGACGAAAGAACGTATGCCGGCCTCGTCCAGCCGTTTCAGGCCATCTGCGAACTTGAGTTGCGCGCGCAGGCTCCGGTCGGTCGAATCGTACACGTCACCCGCGACGAGCAGCGCGTCTACACCCTCGTCGATGCACAGGTTGATGATGTTCTCGTAGGCGCCGAAGGTCGCATCCTGAAGTGCGTCGGCCACGTTGTCGGGAGCCACGGCCTTTATCCCGACAAAAGGACTATCAAGATGCAGATCAGCGGCATGTACAAAGCGAAGACGGGGCATATAGTGCTATCGGCTCCAATTGGATCGTGTAAGTATTGACAACCGTTTGGGGTATCACGAACGCGCGAAGCTCCACGCCGACGCCGCGCGATCACTGTTCGTGAAGGCCTGCAAACGAGGCCAGAGCTGCCTCCTCGACCTTCCTCATTCGCCTTCCGCTCTTGCCAACTGCCGCGTGACCTGTTGCAGCAGCGTTTCTACGAGCCTCAGAGCGTCCTCCCGATAGATCGGCTCGGCATCAGGACCGACACCCTGGTAGCGAAACTCGACGGCGTAGGGTGTGTAACTGATCAGCTCCCGGAACGAGTCCTTAGCGACTCCACGCCTGGCGAGAATGTCAAGGAGTGCTTCGAGATTGTGGGTGAGCGGGTACGTCTCACCCAGCAGGGCGAGGTGCGCTTTGAGCGATTTCTCGGCGGCCTGCTGCACGTGAAAGCCGAAAACCTCATCAGGGATTTCGTCCGGATCGCGCATGAATCTGAGCGCTTCGATATCGCGCTCCGCCGCACGAATAAGTATCTTCGCGCACTTAACGTCGCTCATAGAGAACCTTACCCTCCCGTAGTGCCCTCGCCAGCACGTGGTTTAAGGAATCGCGCCAGTAGTCAACGTCGTCACGAGAGTAGACAAGGACGTCCGCCGCGACCGGAAAGCCCGCCAACGCGTGGTAGAGTCTGACCATTTCCTTATGACGGCTTCGTTCCTGACCAAAGGGCTTGGATTCAACGACGACCAGATCGACATCCGAATCCTGCCTTTCATCGCCCCTGCCGCGGGAGCCGAAGAGGATCACCTGCTCCGGATCGACTTCGTCAACGATTGCCCGTACCATCCGGTCTATGAGAGTGTCGGTGACGTGTGTCATTCATCTACGCCTTTGCCGTGACCCAGAAAACACTCACCACGCCAGGACATTGAGTATCCCTTCCGGCGCCCGGTCCGGCGACGTAAAATGGCTTGAAATACCGGGCCGGATCGTGTTATGCAGCGGGGTCGTTGACACAGCAGACCACCCACAGTTTTTCAGTGATCCAATCCAGCGTTCGCGTCAATTTCTGGCCCATTGTACGTCGTTCTCAGGTCGCCCGCCGGACATGGTGGGGTCGAACCAGCCACCTCCCACACCATCCTGACATCCTGGGTGGCTTCATGTTTTGAGCTTTTTCGGCCCTTCATCCCCATGACGATAGCTACATTCTCAAGATTGCTCCCCCGTCGGAAGCCATGATTAAAATCCTGAAATCGCCGCATCGTACAAAAGCTCTTGTTGCGAGAGAGGGTTTTGACCCCTGCCCTTTTGAATTCAGCGTTAAGAAAATTCTTGTCGAATGAGGCGTTGTGGGCAACTATCGGACGGTCGCCGATGAAATTCCGAAGCTGCTGCGCGATTTCGGAAAAGGGACCTTTGTGTTTTACGTCTTTGTCTCGTATGCCGTGAATACGGGACGCTTGTCGGGGTATACGGCATTGCGGGTTAACGATAGCGTCGATGGTGTCGCCATGTAATCCATTGGGGTCCTGCCTCAGGTCTGAGAAGCGTGCGCGTACCATCGCTACCGAGATAATTCTGTCACTCGTTGGATCGAGACCTGTTGTTTCTACATCGACGACCACCGCCTCGTCAAATCCCGAAAACACCGTCGATCGCCTTCCGTTTGCTAGAGATGGCCGTATTGGCAATGACCTTGTGGTCGCACACGCGCTGAGCACGACCTCAGCGGTTGCCCTGGCATCTTCCAAGGCATCATGATGCTTGAATGAAATGTCAAGATCCTTCGCGATATTCTTGAGACCATAGCCACTTTGTCCGTATTCTCGTGGCCACGCGCGCCGAGCGATTCTGGCACTGTCCAGCCACGTAACCTGAAGCTGTTCGAGGTTGTATCGAGTCATACTACGCTCAAATGCAACGCGATCAAATGAAGTGTGGCTTACCAAAACCGAGCCACGAAGCAGAGAACGCAACTTGCCACGCAGCTCGGAGAAAGTCGGGCTATACCTGACTGCATCCTCGTCAATGCCATGAATTGAGACATTGTAAGGATCGAACCACTCCTCCGGGTTTACCAATGTCTGCCATTGGTCTTCGATTTCACCGTCCCGGACATGAACGATGCCGATCTGGCAGATACTCGCGCGATCAGCGTTGGCTGTTTCCACATCGACCGCGTTAAAGGTTAGCATTATTTCCTATCCATGGAGAATCTATAGGCAGTCAGGTTCACGTTCGTTCTCCCTCCGGCGTCGCATTCTCAGCGACGTTCGCAATTGCGTCCAGTTTGGCACAGATTTCCGGATCGATTTCGCTATCCGGCACGTATTCGACCAACTGACAGGAGTTTTTCTTGGCCATCAGGTTCGGTAGTCCGAGCTTGTAAAAGTATGCTTCGAAGAGCGGAGCCAGGAAATCGTCACTTACCTTGGCGTCTGCACTCCAGGGAGATTCCTTACCCAGCGTCATCAGCGCCGCTTCTACTTCCGCAATAGCTTCGCGCATGGCGTTCTGGCGCCTGCTTACTTCAGACGCAGCGAACAGGGGTCCTGCCGAGGCGTCCTTTGCGGTACCCGTCGCGTATGCTTCGAGTGTCGCCCGCGAGCAGACGTAGTTCTCAATCTCTCTACGCGTCCACGTCAAACACTCGATTTGGGCGATATCGGAACTCACCGCTTCGAGGCGATCGAAGAGGGCAACGCCCCGAAGCGCGGGGAGAGCCTCGCGCAGGCCGTGGTAATGGTGCTGAGCGGTCGTCGGCTGATTTTGCACGTATTTCACAAAGGGCCGCTCGAGCGCCCGGATCGAGCGTTCGTGTCCCAGTCTCCTGGCGAACGCCTGCAGTATCGATAGGTCCGTCGAGCTCTTCACGTAGAGCACCCAGCCGGTATGTTGGGCCTGATAGTACTGGTCGAAACTGATTCCATTGAGCGCCTTCAGAACCTGGCATCCACTGTCGTCAATCGGATGCGGCCCTCCATCGAACGAGATGACCACTTCCCGACCTGCGACCTCGTTGAGCAGCACTTCGGAGTGGCTGGCGGCAATGATCTGACTACCACTTTCTCTCGCGACGTCGGTGAGCAGCCCGTAGATCTGGCGCTGACGAAGAATCTCTAAATGCGCGTCCGGCTCCTCCAGGAGCAGAACCGAACCAGGATTAGCGTAAATGTACGCCAGAAGGAGCAGTGTCTGTTGCAGACCTTGTCCAGATGACGACAGGTCAAGACGGACGTTCTCTTCGGTGTAGGTCATCGCGATCTCCCCCCGCTCGGTGATGTAACGGGGCGGATCGAGCCGTGATCCGAACAGGGTCAGTATATGCTCAACAAGGATATTCCACTGTTCGGGTTGTGTCTGATGGACTTGAAAGCACAGGTTTCGCAGAACTTCTGCCGTACGACCCTCGCCAATTCGTACGTTGACGGCCCCCTCATCGAGGCGCGTTTCCGTCGCTGCCAAGCCCGACATCGGCGGCAGGAAGGCAATTCGCGTGCTTCCGGCTTCGTCAGGAACGGGCATACGATCTGGTGTTTTACAATCTGATAGGCGTAGCGGCCTGCAGTAGAAGGACTCGTCGTTTGCGTAGTCGAACTCAAGGCCGCATTTCCAGTGCCTGTCCTCTGTAACTCCCTCGACAATGATGTCTATTCGAATGTTGCTGGTACGTTGCCTCCCATCCACGGTTCGCACGTCCCTCACGTGAAGATCGCGCCAGAGAAGGTTCGCCTCAGGAATCGGAATCGAAACGAGGTCTCGCCGGTTGATCGTCACTCCCGGGCGTTTTTCGGGTGTACTCTTTCCGGACCGTTTTTCGTTCCAGCACTTGAGACCGATGTCCCAGAGCGCCAGCGCCTGCATCGCCGAGGTTTTGCCCGAGTTGTTGGGCCCGATGAAGACGACTGGACTTCCCAGTTCGATCTCCACCTCGCCGAAGCGCTTAAAATTGCGGATGGTAAGTTTGGTTAGCATCTATAAAGGACATCCTTCGAGATAAACGCTGTAATCGACTCCCAAGGAGAGGCAGGTGGACAACCGAATAAGTCACATTGGACCATCGACTTGTCCGCCGGGTCCCAGTCGGCTTGCCGTAGCAATTCGTCAATCGCAATGCGGGCGCCTGCCTCGCTTCCAGACCGTTTCATTTGTAATTCGTGTTCCATCGGGGAAGTTAATATAGGCAAACAGCTTACCATTGTCCACTCTTGCCAATTGCACGCGAAATATGCCCCGAAACATCTCCAATCTCCCGCTCAGGACGGCCGCCGTTCCGGATATTTGAGTTGAAATTTCGTTCCAAATCCAGGAGACCACAAGATTTCTTATGTTTCCACGAACTTTCTTATGCTCGGTGTCCGCAGTGACGAGGAATTTATCCAGGTTTGATCCCGTCGCGATACGAATCTAACTCACGGCGTTTTCCACCCCATCCAGCAACCGGAATTCAGTCTCGGCCATTCGGTGGACGTTTTCTTGACCACGTAGGCCCAGGCGACCTCACAGGTTTCGTTTACAAAAACCGGCACGAGTACACGTCGACAAAGACTTCGACCGCCGGGACAGGAGCCTTCCAAGCGGCCGACGCCGGACAGGCGGGCTTCCGGATCGTCGATAGCGACGTTCTCTCCGAAATGGACGCCCCAAATCGACTCACTAGATCAGATTCGACAGCAGCCTGTTTTCAGGTAGGCCAACAGAGAAAAGCATGCGTTTCGAGTCGAATGCGCACGCAATCACGCCTCCCAGGCGTCCAACTCTTTCTCCGGGGGTGGCTTCAAGAATCTGTCGTCGACCACAACCCGGCCCTTCATGGCGCCGAACCGCCGGATTCCGGGACGGGTCTCATAGGGGACGAGCCGCGCAATCGGGTTACCGTCTTGGGTAATCACGACCTCTTCACCCGCTTCAACTCGTGCCAATAGGCGGGAGAGTTTTGTCTTGGCCTCATTCAGGTTTACGAATGGCATCACTTGACTCCGTCAATACCAGCCCTAGCGAAGTATTAGCTGATCGTTTGGCTAAACGCTGCTTGGGTTACGTCCGGCCCAACGGCCGATGCGACCAAAAACAGTCCGACCGGGCCGACGATCCGCAATTAACCGATTTCGCCGTGTGCATGGAGGTTGCATCGTCCCATCTCGTGCAGAGGAGAAGTCCCATGCATACAGCAATGGGACCATAAGGTTTGTTGTCAATAAATCCCATTGCCACCTGCGTCTAAGGCGTCGTGCATCGTACCTGTCATGGATCAATATTGGCGCTTTCTTTCGGTTGTCGTGCTATCACCCCATCCAGCGCCCGGAGTTCAGCCTGGGCCATTCGAGGGGCTTTGTATCGACCGCGTAGACCCACGCCGCCCGCCAGGTTTCCTTTACAAGAACCGGCACCAGCACCCGGCGGTAAAGACTTCGACCGCCGGGCCGGAAGCCTTCCAGGCGGTCGATGGCGGGCAGGCGGGTTTCGGGATCGTCGAATACGAGCAATTCTCCGTGCACGACGCCCCGGCCGCTCGCGGGCTTTCCGGGCGGGCTTTCGGCCAATTGTGGAGGTCCGATGTGACTGGAAAGGCGTTCCTGCGCGGCCGCGTCGGCGATGGGGTCTGCGGTTCCTTCCGCGAGGATATCCTGCTCCGGCACCTCGAGAAAAGGGATGCGATCGGGCCTGATGTAGAGGTGTCCGCGGACCAGCGCCTTTTCAATCGCCCGCACGCCCCGACAATAACTGTCGTGGTTCGAGTACCCGCGTTTGAGCGTGCCGTAGACGAAGAGGCTGATCGACGTACCGGCATGGGTCTCATTCGAGCGCGCCGAACACCTCGTCGCACGGATCGAAGAGTTATGCCTTCTTTCGTGGTCCGAACAGGACGGATGGATGGGCCCGCGCATCGGTTCAGCGCGAGTGTCTGCGCTTTGTGCCACGTATGCACCCTATTATCCGCTTTGCTTTACAATTCGCTATCGATATGTTGTCTGGACAGGGGCCCTTCTGTCTCTGCCAACGCCGGCGTGCGGCCGTATGTGATCGTTAACGGGAAGCGCGCCCGGGTACTTCTTCACCCTTTCTCCGTCACGAGTCCACCATGAACCCGATCTTTCTGAAATGGACCGGTTGCGGCGGTTTCGAGGTCCGTACCGACGCGATCAACTTTGCCTTTGACCCATACCTGTTCGGAGAACATCTGACCGGTGCTTCGCCGGACCTCGACTACATCTTCATCAGCCACGAACACTTCGACCACTGCCACCCCGCCACCCTGCGCAGGCTCTGCCGTGGTGAACGGTTCAAGAAGCTCTACGTAAGCCCGGGGTGCTGCGACCCCGACCAGCCCGTGGACGAAAAATACGGCGACGCCGCTTTCGACCGGGACCTGCCCATCACCAAGTACCTGGATCCAAACCGCGTCCAGGTTCTCTTTCCCCGGCACCTGAGCCACATCGGCGGGGAATCCCGCACGTTTCCCGGCCCCTGTGAACTGGACCTAGGCCCCATCCACGTGGACATTATCGAAAGCGGTGAAAATCAGAGACCGGACCTGCCCAACTGCGGATACCTCGTTACCGTCCGGGATCTCGGCGTCTCTTTTCTACATACCGGCGATCTCACCGAACCCTACCGTGCGCTCGCGGAGCTGCGTGGACGGGTCACGTACCTTATCCACATGAAGATGGGCCTCTCGGAATGGGGAGGCGAGGACCGCACCGACAAACTCCTTCAATGCGTCGACGCCATCCAGCCGGAGTTCTTCATCCCCATCCACTACCGCACCGACCGCGCGTCGGACCCGATCCCACACGGCACCTGGCCACCCAACGTCACGGATGCCGGCGCGTTCATCGAATGGATTCGAGAAGCCGTTGGATCCAGAACCCGAGTATTGCCGTTCACCGCAGGCGTGGAATACGAAATCGAACTGCCCTCGAAGCGGGTCCTATGGAAATGGAACTGGTTCAACACGTGGACGACACCGTCCTGGCGGAACGACAGATCGAATGAATAGGAATGCCGAGCCAGACGTCGACTTTCTTGTGGCGCGAACCCTTACCGTGACCGCATTGCCCGCCGCCCGGCCGCCTGCCGCAGTCGGCCTCCATCAAAAGACGATCAGACCCCGTGCCACCTCCCCGGCCGTGAGTGCATCGAAGGCCTCGTTCGCTTCATCGACGCCATATTTTTTGGTCACCAGTTCGTCGATTTTGAGTTTTCCGGCCAGATAGAGCTCCACCATCCGGGGAAAATCGTCCCACGTCCTCGCGCTTCCGTATTTGGAACCCCGCAGGATTCGCTCGTTCGCCTGGAGGTTTCCCGTATCGAACGTCACCGTTGAACCGGTCGGAGGCAGACCGATCAGCACGCACTGGCCCCTGGGCGCCAGGCAGTCCCACGCCTGGTTGATTACCCGCGGCTCACCCACGGCCACGAACGAGTAATCGGACCCCCGGCCCGTCAGATCCCTGATCGCATCCACGGGATTGTCCTCCGCCGCATTGATCGTGTGGGTCGCGCCGAACGACTTCGCATATTCGAGCTTCGCCGGATTGATGTCCACGGCGATAATGGGGTGGGCCTGCACGAGCGTTCCGCCCTGAACCACGTTCAGCCCGATTCCACCCACGCCGAAGACCGCCATGCTCGCCCCCGGTGTCACCGCAGCAGTATTGATGACCGAACCCACGCCCGTCATCACCGAACACCCGATCAGCGCGGCCACATCCAGCGGCATATCCTCGCGTATGGGCACCGCGCACGAAGCCGGCATCACCGAATAGGACGAAAAGCTGCACGCCGGTCCATAGTGGTAGACCGTTTCGCCCCTCAATTTCATTCTCGAGGTACCATCCATCAACACACCGTTGGATGGAACGCCGCGTTCGCACAGGTGCGAAAGCCCGGTGACACAGTAGTGACAGCGTCCGCAGGTCGGCGACCACGAGAGGATCACGTGATCGCCCGGTTTCACGTGCGTCACGCCCGGCCCCACCTCCTCCACCACACCGGCCCCTTCATCGCCCAGCACCATGGGCATCGGGAACCCCTTCCAGCCCCCATCCACAACGTGCAGACAACTGTGACACACCCCGCTGGCCACCATCCGCACCATCACCTCATCCTGCCTCGGCCCCTCCAGATCCAGATCCTCTACCACCAGCGGCTTAAGCGGCTCCAACAACACCGACGCCTGCATTTTCATAGCACACCTCCTTTGTAGTAGGGACAAAAAATTCGACTATTCGGTTAGAAGCAAGAGGGAAGACGTGAGAGAACCACCCCGCACGCCGCTGTATTGCGTCTTACGTCTCGCCCTCAGAAAACCATGCGGGTACGGAGTGATCGGTAGGATCAGGCCCGCGCGTGATGCGACTCCTCGGGAGGACGGTACGCCACGTCGATATGGGGTGTCTCCAGGCGTCGGTGACCCTGAACTCTGGAGTCGAGGCAGCTTTCCAGAATGCCGCAGACGATCAGCGTGCGTTCGGGCGGGAAGGGGGCCCGTCCGTTTTCGATCATCTCCACAATCTTGGCGACCAGGCAGGCCGAATAGGTGACGTTTGGCGTGGGTGAAAGGAAAAACTGTGTGGATACCGGCGCGTCATACCCTTCCACCCGCGCCGCAAAACAATAGTCGCGCAGCGCACCGTTGAGCATGAGCAGGGTACCCCGCAAACCGTCGCGGTACTCGATGAAATAGGCCGCCGGATTCTTTGCGAGACGCGGCAACTCGCCGTTGCCCAGCAAATCCAGTGTTCGGCCGTCCTCTTCGGGCAGGCCGCAGGGCGTATCGCTTCGCGAAAGGGCCGCCTCCAGCAGTTCCCGGGACCAGCGGCCCTCCTCGCCGGCCCGCCAGACCGCGTCGCCTTCTAGCATTTGCACGGCCATGACGCCGGTTTCCCCTCCCCGCCTGCGTTCGACCATGCACTGCATGCCCTCCAGCGCGTGATAGTCCATGGCGTCCGAGCCGCCCACCCCTACCATCAGGGCCTCGTCAATCCGGCAATCCAGCGGCAACTCCACGTCGGGGAGCCGATAGGTCACCGGCAGGGACGACCCGGCCAGAAGGGGGAAGCCGAGACGGCGGGAATCCGCCACCATTTCGCTGGCTTTCTCAAAGCTATAGGAGAGATGCTTATCGTTAAATACCGGCACGGCAACGCCGTCCTGTTCAAAGACTTCCACGCATTCTTTGAAAAATTCATGTCTTGGGTACAGGATCTGCCCTTTGTCATTCTTCGGGTACTCGCCGTGCTCTCCGATGATCAGCACCGCATCCACGGCCAACCGGTCGGTGCCGCAGCGCAGCGCCCCGGCTACGGTGTCGTGCACGTCAAACCCGAACTCTCTTGCGCGGTCTCCGCTCTGATCGCCCTCGGGCTTCTGGTCGACGTGGAGCGATGCGATACGCATATTTGGCCGCCGCCACCGCCCTTCATACGGATACCCGACCAGAAAACGGTCCGCGATGTGTTGCGCGTGAGAGAGATAACGATAGATGGTGGTGACTACGGCAAGACGCCTGGGCGCGGCGCCCGGCGCGGCCTGTTCTCCGGGACGGGCCACTTATGTTCTCCAGAAGGTCGATTCGGGGTTGGGCCTGTACGGTACGCGGAGATGCGGTGTGGAAATACGGACCTGGTCCTGGTTCAGACTGTCCACGGCGGCGGCCACGAGTCCCGTTGTAAGCAGGGTGCGCTCGACGGGGTACGTGGCCTTTCCGGTGAGGAACATCTTCTCCACGTTGTTAACCTGAGGCGAGAAGAAATTCGCCAGCGTCGTGTGCGCCGGCGGCATGGGCAGGTACATCTGTGTGGACAGGGGTTCACCCCGCCCTGGCAGGTACGCCGCGAAATTGAAGTCCCGCACCAGACCGTTGAGCAGAATCATGGTTGATAGCAGGCCGTCGTGGTGCTCGTACCGATAGGCAATGGGATCCTCCTCGAGCGTTTTCATCTCGTCCAGGGTCGGAAACACGTGGTTGAACCCGGCGCGGGCCGGCGTGAGCGTATGACTGCGCGCCAGGCAGGCCCCGAACAACTCCCGAGACCAGACGCAGTCGTGGTGCGCTTGCCAGAAGCGCTCGCCGCGGTAGGTGTCGATCCAGCGCACGCCGCTTTCGCCGCCCCTGCGTCGCTCGACCATACACTGCAGGGTCTCCAGAGCGTGGAAATCGTAGCTGTCCACCCCGCCGTAGCCGATACACATGGCTTCCGTCACGCGGGCGTCCAGCGGCATGTCGATGGAGGGCGTGCGCCACGTCACCGGGAGCGACGAACCGGCCATAAAGGCGAACCCCATCTCCAGAGATATATCGTACATCTCCCTAGCCCACTCCCAGCGCCACGACAGATGCTTGTCGTTGAAAACCGGCGCGCACCTGCCCGAGGTGCGGTACACCGCCGCGATCTGCTTGAACAACTCGTAACGCGGATAGAGGTGCTGTCCCTTTTCGTTGGTGCCGTACTGGCCGTGTTCGCCCACGAGCAGGACCCCGTCTACGGCCAGTTCACTGCCGCCCAGAGTCAGGGCGTCGCCCACGGTGGGATAGATAACCATGCCGGGAAACCGGGCAGCCCGTTCGCGGCTCAGGTCGCCTTCGGGGCGCTGGTCTACGTACAGCGAAACCAGGTCCATGGGCGCGCGGTGATGCCGGCCGTTCCATCCGTAACCTTCGAGAAAGCGGTCGCAGATGTGCTGGGCGTGGGAGTACTTGCGGTACTCGGTAACAATGGCGGCGATCTTCGGGCGGTCGGCCACGGTGGCAATAGGTCCTTCGAGGAATGGGGTTTTGAAAGAGGAGGTCAATCAGCAGGCTTTGGCTCGTAGTTATCGACCGGCCTTGGCAGATCCGGTACAAACTGGTAATGGGAGTCCGCCTTCTGCTTTTTCAAAATGCCGACAATCTCGGTCCAGCACGCTACGAGGCCGACCGGACACCCGGGCATTTCGGCCTTGATCAACTTGTGCAGTTTTCCCAGATGATAGCAGGGAACAGCGGCGAACATATGATGTTCGATGTGGTAATTCATATGCCAATAGAGAAACCGAAACAGGGGGTTCAATATCACCGTCCGGCTATTCAACCGGAAATCCGGCACGTTGTCCTGAAGGCCCACGTGTTGCGTATTGTTGCAAAGGAATAGCAACCACCCACCGTAGAACGGGGCCAGCGTGATCAATACCGGAAGCGTCCACAGACCCAGATATAGCGACAAGCCCACAAGCACCGTGTGCCCCGCCAGCAGGATACGGGCCCAGTTGAACAGGCGCCGCCGCAGAGCGCGATCCGACTCGGGGAACAGCGTGCGTTCCCATGGACCCTCCAAATTACCGAAACTCAGGCGAACGACCCCCTTCAATCTGTTGTACAACCCCCAGGGATTGACGACCGCGGCCTTGAGAAAACTCCCAAGCGTTATCTCCACCGGAAGCACAACTTCCATATCATCGGGCGGATGGAGAGTATAACGGTGGTGCTTCGAGTGGCTTGTCCAGAAGAAAACGGGATTGTACCAGCCCATAAAACTGAAGACCTTCAGAAACACCACGTTCAACCATTTCGATTTGAACACCGTGCCGTGACAGAACTCGTGGAATCCGTTCAGCAGGAACGCGTAGCCGGTTCCATGCAGGAACAGGGCCACGATCAGGAACGGCAGCGCGAGATTTTCCGATGCATACCAGGCAAAGGCGCCCGTGAGGGCGAGCACGCCGAGGTGACCCAGGGTCTGTAAAAACCCCTTGAAGTCGCTGCGTCGATTCAAGGCGTTCAGCGTTTCCCGGTCCAGGGTATACCTGTACCAATTGATTTTGCGTTTGCTCCTTGCGTCCATATCACCATCCGTTCAATTCCGAAACACGCCGACGCTCACCAGCGACGCCAACTTCCGCCCCGCGCCTCACCCCCTCAGCGCTTGCTTGCCGCCACGCGATTCCGCAACACCCCGATACCGGAGATCTCGATCTCCACACGGTCACCCGGCTTCATGAAGGTTCCGGTGGTCGCGCCCACTCCTGAAATGGTTCCGGTACTGATCAGATCACCCGGCTCGAGGGTGATTATGGTGGAAATATACTCGATAATCTTGTTGACCGGATACAACATCTGCCCCGTATTGTTGTTCTGCTTTCTCTCGCCATTCACGTAGGTGCTTATTTCCAGAGCCTGAGGATTCGGAATCTCGTCGGACGTCACAATCCATGGCCCCTGCGGTCCGAACGTATCCAGCCATTTTCCGTTCAGCCAATCGAACCACTTGTCGCGGTCCCGGCTTTCCGTACGATCCTTAATCAGCAGGTCCCTTTCTGACACGTCGTTCATAATGGTGTATCCGGCTACGTATTTGAGCGCATCGTCAGCACTCACACCCTTGGCCCTTCGCCCCATCACCACGGCCAACTCCCCCTCCCAGTCGACCGACCTGGCCACCGGCGGTATCAGAATGCTGTCTCCGGGGCCGATCACCGTCGTAGACGGCGGCTTCATGAACACCCGCGGGGTTTCCATGTCCTGAATCGCCAGTTTTCCCCCGCCTTCTTCAATGTGGTCCTGGTAGTTGCCGGCCAGGCAGAACACCTTGCGCGGGTCAGGCACGGGCGCTTTGAGCCGAACTTTTCCGATCGGATGGCCAAGCCGGCCGTCCGGCGTGCCTCCCATCTGCTCCTCAGCCATTCGCGATACCTGCTTCGCCGTGCGCAGGCCCGCCCTCCCGACATCGAGCAACACAAGCATATTGTCAAAGAATCCACGCGCCTCCCGACCCTGGCTGCTGGCCAACTCCCTTTCAGCGGCCGCGAGATCCACGACGATTCTGCCATCGGCCACTACGGACCCCACATACCGGTCTCTTCCAATCCCATATGTAACAAGCTTCATTCTGAACCCCCTTTAGGAAACAACCCCGAAGGATCACCCTCGGCCGAGCGCTTCCCCGGCTCGATTGCAGACCGGTCGTCATCGACCCATTGCTCGCGCGGCTTCGGAGATAAGAAACTAATCCGTGGGAAACGACAATGGAGACGTGGGCGCATCTTTCTGGTGCGGTGTACGTTCGGCAATTTTCATCGCGTGGTATTCCTCGATAAACTCCGCCAGATTCCTGCTGGCCTCCTCGAATACGATTTTTCCCTTAGCCGCCGTCGCCTTTTCCGCCTCGCCCATCACGCCGCTGTCCGTATACTGGCTTGTCCACTCAATCAACCCCATCGCTCCCTTGGCGAACAGATCCGTCCAGACGAATTTCGACCCTAGTTTATTCGTCTTCGCGATCTCACTCCTGATCCGATCCGTACGCACGCTCTCGGGCGCCAGATACAGCATCATCGACGTCTCCAGTTCGCCCGCGTGGGCGCAGCCGCCGGGAAAAACGCTTTCGCGCCACTTCTTGTCGAAATCCGGATTCACGTTCAACAACTGCCACCAGGAACAGAACACGCAGCTCGCGTCCGTCTCCACAATCACGCGCCTGGCCACGATATCCACGAGATTGTGGTTGGAACCGTGGCCATTCACGAGAATCATCTTCTTGAACCCATGATAGGCCAGACTCTTGCAGATATCCAGCACATACTGTATAAAATGCTCAAAATGGATGTTCAATGAACCCGGAAAGTCCATGACGTGGTGGACGTAGCCATAGCTGACCGGCGGCAACACGAGGCTCAACTCCGGCTTCCGCCTGGCAGCCTCGGTTGCCACCGCATTGGCGCAGAGATGGTCCACCTTGAGCGGCAGATGATGCCCGTGCTGTTCCACGGATCCCGTTGGAATAATGGGTATCTTGCCCATCCGTACAGCTTCATTCACTTCCGGCCAGGTCAGTTCGTCGAACCGATATATCTCGCTTACGGATGCCATCGGACACCTCCGCCTTTCATCTGCCAATAATGTACCGGTAGGGATCCACCTCTTCCCTCAGGATGCGCAATTCGTCCTCGTCGGGCGGCGCCGTCTCGCCCGCCTCCGGCGCCAGCGACAACTCGAATCCGGTGTTTCCCTGAACCGTTTCGAACGTAACTCCCGGATGCAGACTCTCCACCTGCATCCGACACGTGTCAGGATGGTACCCCATCACCGCCAGATCCGTGATTACCTTGAGGGGTCCACCGCCACGCGGCAACCCTGCCGCTTCGCGGGCGCCCGGTCCCGACAGGAAGCCCGGTGTGGTCAGAAAATCCAGCCGTTCCACAAATCTCCTTCGGTCGTGCTGCGTCATGACCAGCGTATGCCAGCACAGACTGGCGAAGTCGTTCCCGCCACCACTTCCAGGAAACCGTACGGTTGGATGTGCGTGATCCCCAATAACCGTTGAGTTCAAATTACCGAACGGATCGATCTGAGCCCCGCCCAAAAAAGCGTAATCCATCATCCCGCGCTGACACGCCTCCATGACGTCGCCCATACTGGTAGCCATCTGCGCTCGAAAGAACGTCCTCGAATCCCCAACCGATATGGGCATGGACGGCAGCAGCGGCGCAAGACCACCCGCTTCAAAGGCCACCAGCAAATGTGGGGCATGATGTTTCTGGGCAAGCATCGTCGTGGCACACGGCGCCCCGGTTCCGACACCCACCGTCGCACCGTCTTCCAGCATTCTGGATGCCGTGCAAATCGCCAGTTCAGTGGCGCTGTATTCAGGCATGCGCTTCTCCTTCCAGCCGCGTTGCCGCCTGCAAATATGCCGGAAAACAACCGGTCCTCTTTACCAGTGGACTTGCTACGACCCCGGATGCAACTCCAGTTCACGCAGTTCGTCTATGCGCTCCGTCCCGCCGCACAGGTGCACGTACTGCTCAAAGTGTTCCACTCCATAGATATACTTCTGAAGAAAGGCTTCAAACCTTTCCTCATCCCGTTCAACTTCCAGCCATTCCTTCAGATGGTCCTCGTCCGAGAAATACTCGCCCGACATATTTCCCGGATACGAACCGAACGGCACCTCGCAGACGGCGTCCACGCAAAACGCCGGAATCGCCGTCGCCTCCGGCGTCCGCCGAATCTCATCGGTACTCACGAGTCGTTCCGTTGTAACGACCAGCCGTTTGGACGCGCGCGCGAGGTCGAAATCGGCCACGACAATTCCCTGGATCCGACAATTTCCGCATGGATCACTTTCGTGCACGTGGATAAACGAAACGTCGGGATACAGAGCCGGCACGGCCAGAAGTCTGTGCCCCGTAAACGGACAGATGATCTCCCTGGCTGCACTGCGCTCGAAGGTGTCGGTGCCCAGCAGACTCCGCATCGGCATAAACGGAACCCCCGCGGCCGCGGCCCGGAAACGCGCCGCCAGGGTAAAGTTCGACCACTCACACACGGTGACTTCGCCACTTTCCATCGTCCGCCGGGCTTGCGGCGACAACCCCCTCGCCTCCAATCCGACGATATACGCCGCGTCAACCCGCGATAGCAGCTTCCGACCATTCCGATTTCCGGCAGCCAGAATCTCGAAGTCGTGGGTGGTCGTATGCCCCGCAAAACCCAGATCCTGCTTGCCCTGCCGCAGGATCTCGTGCATGCACGCGGTCGAAATCCGGTTCGTGCCGAACCCGCCCGAAGCGACATAGTCCCCGTCCTTTACGAATCGGGACACCGCATCGCGGACGGACGTCACTTTATCTTCGAACGCGGCGCGCTTCTTGCGGAAGAAAATGCGCGCCGCCTCGGGATCGGGGTCTGTAAACAACGGCCCCCTGCCGGTTGCCAACTCCGTCATATCACACATCCTCGTCCGCTTTGAGGACCTCCATCAACCTCAACAAGATCCGGTCCCGGTGTCGTATAATCCGCTCCACGTCGGCACCGGAATAACTGTAAAACCCCGATCCCGACTTCGCACCCAGTTTTCCATGTCCAACAAGCGCGTTCAACAGCTCGGGCGCCTCCCGTTCCGCGCCCAGCTGGGCGAACAGATAGCTGCTGATGGCTCGAAACACGTCCAATCCGCCCAGATCGGCCGTCCGCAGCGGCCCCATAAAGCTGTACCGGAGCCCGGGGCCCGCGGTCATCGCCGTATCAATATCTTCCGCCGACGCCACACCCGACGCCAGCAGATGGAGCGCCTCCCGTACCACGGCAAACTGAAGCCGGTTGCCCACGAACCCGGGGATATCCCTCCGCACCATGATCGGCTTCTTGTCCAGCCTCAGTGCAACCGATTTCAACAGTCCGGCCGTATCGTCGGAGGTCTGATCGCCGCGTATCACTTCCACCAGGGGAATCAAATGCGGCGGATTCCAGAAATGCATCCCCCCCACCCTGTCGGGGCGACCGGTCGCGCCGGCAATGGCGGTTACGGACAGCCCGGACGTATTGGTGGCCAGAACGGTTTCTCGCGGGCACAGCCTGGCGCATCTTGCGAACAACTCCTGCTTCAACGCCAGGTCTTCGGTCACGGCCTCCAACAGAAACCCGGACCCGTCACACGCTTTGTCCAGATCCGTTGTCGTCGTCACCCGCGATGCGGCCGCATCGGCGTCGCGGGGAAGCAGCATGCCCGCTTCAATCAGTGCCTGCTGACTCAGCCGCAGGCGCGCCATTGCCTGATCCAACAATGCATCGCTCACGTCTACCAGGCGCACGCGGCATCCCGCCCTGGCGAACAGGTCGGCGATTCCGGGCCCCATTGTTCCGGCCCCGATCACGGCGACTTCGGCGATCTCTTGCGAATCCATTCGCCCATCCCGTGCCGGCAGGCGTTCGGCACGACAGGTAACACACCCCGGAAACGGCCCGCCGATATTCGGTCCTATACCGCCGTCCAGCCACCGTCCACAAGCAACGTATGGCCCGTTATCAGATCCGCGGCCGGGCTCGCGAGGAAAACCACCGCCCCCACAACGTCCTCAGGCCGCCCCACCCGACCGAGCGGAATCCGCTTTAACAGGTCCTCACGCAGTGCCGGATCGTCAAATGTGGACTGCGTCAGAGGCGTCAGGATAAACGTGGGACCCACTGCATTCACGGTAATGCCGTGTGGCGCCCACTCCAGCGCCAGCACGCGGGTCAGATTCACCACACCGGCTTTGCTCGAACAGTAGGCCGCGCGGCGATAGTACCCGATCACCCCGTTCTGCGAGGCGATATTTACAATCTTTCCAGCGCCGGCGTTCACCATCCGCCGGCCAACGCGCTGGGACATGAAGAACAGCCCTTTCAGATTCACATCCATGACGTCGTCCCAGTCCGCCTCATCGACGTCGAGCGCGTCTCTGGGTATATTGACGCCGGCATTGTTCACCAGCACGTCAATCCGCCCCATCTCCGTCACGGCCCTCTCAACCGCAAGTTCGATACTGTCCATATCCGGCAGGCGCAAGGATACGGGCAGCGCACGCCGCTCCAGATGTTCGATATCGGCGCAAACGCCGTCCAGTTCATCGATCCTTTCAGGCAATTCACAGGGCACACAGTGCGCGCCCGCCTCGGCCACGGCTATGGCCACGGCCCTGCCGATGCCGGAGCCCGCACCGGTGACCATCACGACCTTGTCCTCCAACCTCATGCTGGGCAACACGATTCACCTGCCTCCGTCTCCAGGCTCCTGATCCATCATCTCGCCGGACGCAGAGACCTCCTGCTTCCACCGAACACGAAACCGCTCCCGGTCCACCTCCGCCTGCTCCAGCGGCACGGTGACCACCGACTGCAGGTCCGTATTGATTTCTTCCGTGTTAAATTGAAACCGCTTCAGTTCCCCGGCTGCCTGCATCGCCGCCTGATCGTGAAAATGGGCAGACTCCGGATCCTCACTGTTGCCGAGAGCCTGAAGGCTCCAGGATCGAACGGAATCCGCAAGTTCCACCACCATCGTATACGCTGATCCGCCGCGGACGCGAAACCGGCCGTCCTCATCCGGCATTGACCAGGTTGTATGCAACGCCTGGATCCTGGGCGGCGAACCGCCCACCGGGAATAGACGCTCACCCCGTTCAATCACGTGCACCTCTCCCCAGGGTACGTCCAACCGTCCATACGTCGCCATCATATGCTCGACGGCCATTCTCAATGCCTCGAGCGCCAGTTTCTCCAAAACCGGTACATGACCCAGTTGCTCTGGCAAGACACCGGCAAGAAGCAGACCAAATCTTGATTTCCAGATCGAGAACAACAATGTTGCACGGCTCGCGACCGACGCCCGGTTGTCCCACCCGCGCAGAAGCTCCACGGCCCGGGCGACCCGTCCGTCCGGATCGTATATTTCGTGCCACGTTCGATTGTACGCTCGCAAGACGAAACCCTTCGTTTCCTCTGCCGCAATCAGATAGGTGTCTCGTGCCAGTTCTTTCAGCTGGTGCACCGATGCCGTCTGATTCGTGGACAGCCAGGTCATCAGGCGCTGCCCCCGGTCGTTGTACCCGCCCCAGCCCAGGTAAGGTGCAAAGTCCATTGGCAGGAGGCCGCTGCCGGTGGTAACGAATTCGGGCGCGACATTGCAATTCTGCAGGAAATCTGCCTCCGGATTCACGATCCGCGGGAGTTCCTCGTACCCCTTTACACCCCTCCAAGCCGTGTCCGGCACCCAGCCAGGGACCGGACTTTTCCAGTCGAATTCTTCCGCCCGGACCGGGCTGCGCGCATTGAAGACATATAACAGGCGCCCCTCCACATCGCCATAAATGACGTGGAACATCGGTAGCTCGAGCATCCGTAACGCGCCCTGGAACGCCTCCAGATCCACGGCCCGATTGATCATATAAAACT
The DNA here is from genome assembly GCA_965237675.1 of Candidatus Latescibacterota bacterium. Classification (GTDB taxonomy): domain Bacteria; phylum Latescibacterota; class UBA2968; order UBA2968; genus JAAXHE01. Next base: position 3,401,689 of record OZ250150.1, on the reverse strand, counting down.
GCCCTATCGTATTGACGACCTCCTCGGCGCTGCACCGTCCCGCATACGCCCATCCCTCCACGGCCTTGTAGATCGGCCCGTGGTGTGAATAGAGCATTTCGCGCTCCACCTCTCGGATTCCCTGCGGCTCCTTGACCCGGATCCGGACGCGATGCGTGGCCATACGCCTTTTTTCCTTTTCATACACATACCGCTTCCGATTGGCCGGATCCAGCTTCAATTCATACAGGTCGAATATATCGGCCTCGTTTACCGCCAGCGACCATGCGATGTGCCGGTTATGTCCGACCAGAATTACAGGCAGACCAAAAAAGGTGGCGCCGCCGACACTCAGTCCCTCGCGGCTCTCCAGATGGGCCTCATACGTCCGAAAGGGCGCTTGCCACGGCAAGTGCAGATCCATCACAAACACCGGGTTTCCCTCGTCGGTCCGAGAGCCTCCGACAACCCACATATTTGCGGTCGCCTCGGTACGCAGGAATGGCATCAGCCCCTTCTGTGCCAGTTCGGGGCGCCCCGTCTGCTCCGCAAACAACATCACCAGCCACCGGGACAGCGCCACGACGTCGGTGCCGCCCACATGCGCCACCCAATCCGGCAACCCCTTCCTGTAGACGTCGATGTAGTGGTTTACGCCGTCCGCGAATGCGCCGATCAGATCCCGAGTCTCGGGGGGCAGTGCACCGTATCGTTCTACGGCCACACTCCGGATTCGCCAGAGCAACGCCCGCGCGTCGCTCTCCAGGTGGCCGGGCCCCAACACTTCCGACGCCGTTCCCGCCGCCGCCCGGTAGTTCAGCAACATGGATACCAGGTGATCCTGGGCTTGCGCGTAGCCGAATCCGAACGCCACGTCGACGTCCCGCTGACCGTAAATATGAGGCACCCCATAACGATCCCTCAGAATCCGCGCGCGGCCTTCAGGCGGCCTGTACAGTGAATCGCCATATTTGGCCATAAGCGATTCGAGAGGGATGTCTGCCAGCAGGATATCCACACTATCCTGGAATGTGGACGGAGGATCTGTTTCGACGGCGCCGGTCCGTACGGTACAAACCAGCATGGCGCCAACAAGAACCAACATCCACCCCGGGCTATGTCTTGAAATAAAACCCCCGCGATACCGCTTCGAGTCCGTACGGCGCACGCCGGATGACGAGACTGGCTTCCGTTCCGGTGATGCGGGCGAACCTGATTGTGTCACTGGATAACCCATTAACAACGTTAACTCCTGCGACAAACGGCCCGTCGGCAACCCGCGGTGCGCGGGTTTCAAGGCGTCCGCTTGTCTTACGCTAACCACGGCCACCGTTCCGGGGAAAACCGCGCCGCAACACCCTCCCGCCTCTCCTACCCGTCGCTTTACCGTGCTCAATTGCGGCGACTCCATTGACGAAAAGCCAACGGACTCCTTCGGAATACAGACAGGGATTCCGGATTGTCGCCCGGTCCAGCATCCCATCCGGATCGAATACGACCAGATCCGCCTGTTTGCCTTCCTGCAGAAGACCTCGTTCCGTGAACCCCAGCCGCTCGGCCGGAAATCGGGTCAGCTTCTTTACGAGAATTTCAAGAGGCAGCACACCCCGTTCACGCACAAGCGTGCGAATCAGATAGGCCATACCTCCGTAGCAGCGGGGATGTTCCCGCTCGCCAGCCAACGGACCCGTATTGGCCATTGCCAGTCCATCCGAACCGACCCCGCAATTCGCCCCCTGTGCGAGACGGTTGATGTCTTCGTCGGCTTTGTCCTCTCCGTAAAAGCTGGCGGCGCCGTCTTCTTCAATCAGAACATCGCAAATTGCCTCAAATGGGTGCGCATTTCGCATCCGGCCAATTTCTGCGAAGGTCTTGCCTGTCAGCCTTGCGTTAACGTCGCAGTTGCCCAGCCAGAGCTTGTTCCAGTGACCGTGCTGCATCAATACCGTCTTTGTGCTGCCTCCAAGTTCCGATCCGCTTTGCTGTATTTCTCGCCACATTCGCTGTCGCTGTAACGGCGCTTTCAATCGTTTGCCCATCATCCCGTTTCCGCCCTCCAGCGCCCAGGGCGGCAGGAGAGACTTGAGCGACGTGGACCCGGTCGCATAAAACTCCGTTTCCGCCGTCACATCCTGTCCTTCCGACCGAGCACGCTCAATCCGGTCGAGCAAACGCGACGCACTGCCCGTAGCCGGCGGACAGGGCGTGATATGGGAGGCATGAACGGGAACGCCCGCCTCCCTTCCTATCGCAATCGCCTCCTCCAGAGCTTCCATAATGGACGCCGTATAGTTGCGCATATGCGTCGCGTATATTCCGCCGTATGGGGCGGTCACGGCCGTCAGCTCGATGATTTCGTCTGTACTCGCACTGCTGCCCGGTACGTAGGTGAGCCCAGTGGACAGGCCCAACGCGCCCTCGGCCATCTGGGCGTCGACCAGCCCCTTCATCTCCGCCATCTCATCCCGCCCGGGTGCCTGCGTCGATTGTCCCATCACCGCGTGCCTTACCGCACCATGGCCCACAAAAAACGTGGCATTGATGGCGACGCCCTGCCGCTCCAGCGCGTCGAAATATGCGGCCGCGGACGCCCAGTCCGCCCTGACCTCAGACCGCAACCGGGCGGACTCGAACGGTCCGAAATAGAACCCGTTACCACCCACCGGGAATGCCGATATCCCACAGTTTCCACATACATGGGTCGTCACGCCCTGGTAGAGCGCACTCTCGCCCCGCCCGTCGATCAGAAGGCTGTAGTCCGAATGGGTGTGGATGTCTATAAATCCGGGGGCCGCCGTCAGCCCGGCCGCGTCGATCTCCAACCTGGCCGGGCCGGACACACTGCCAACGGCGGCAATCATGTCCCCCTCAATACCCACGTCGCCACCATAGGAGGCCGCACCCGTTCCATCGACGATACTGGCATTTCGGATCAGAACGTCTAACATTGTCGGAACGTTACCGGAAATTGATTGAAAGAAAGGACCGAAAGCGGACAACCGGCGGAATGCCGACGGCTCGCGTCACCGTCAATACGGTTCTCCCACGCGCCACCGATGTTTCTCCACGCCCTCCATGTTTAATTCCACCCCGAGGCCCGGCCCTTCCGGAACCACCAGGCAACCCGCTTCGATCTTAAGCGGTTCGACCAGAATCTCATCCCGCCATTCGATTCCAGTGACAAACTCCATGGGCGCTTCGTTCGGAATGGAAGCCAGCAGATGCGCCGCCGCCAGAATACCCACGGGGCCTTTCGTATTGTGAAAGGAAATCGGTACGTGATAGGTATCGGCTATCGCCGCAATCTTCTTCACCTCGGTGATCCCACCCGCGTAAATGAGATCCGGTTGTGCGATATCGATACCGTCCAGTTCCAGAAGCTGCCGGTACTGGGTCTTGGTGTTCAACCGCTCGCTGCCCATAATCGGGATGGACGTCTGACTTCTCACCTTCGGATAGGCGGACAAATCCTCCGGTGGCACCGGGTCTTCAAAACAGTACAGGTCGTAGGGTTCCAGCGCACGCGCCAGCCGCACGGCGCCGCCGACGGTGAATCGCCCGTGGCAGTCCACCAGCAGGTCCACGTCCGGGCCGACCGCTTCCCTCGCGGCCGCGAAGTGGGCCGCCGTTTCGCCCGGTGCGCCGTCATCCAGGTAGAAGTCGAACGGGCGCCTCGTGTTGGAACGCGCACCGGTCTTCAGGGCCCTGTAACCCATTTCGACCCAGAACCTGGCGCCCTCCGCCGATTCTTCAGGTGTGGAACCGCTGAAATGGGTGTAAACGCGGACACGGTCCCGAAACTTTCCTCCGAGCAACTCCACGAGAGGCAGGTTGGCCGCCTTACCCTTCAGGTCCCACAATGCCTGATCGATTCCGCTCAAGGCGCTCATCCAGACGGGGCCCACCATCCGCCAGATTCCGCTGAGCGACGATATCCTGTAGATCTTATGCCAGAGGTACTCGATCCGTGAAACATCCTCACCGACCAGTTCCTGTTTCATATGTTCAAGTGCTGCAACCACCACAGGCTCTTTTTTTGAGTAGGTGGCCTCGCCCAGCCCCACCGGCCCTTCATCCGTATGCACTCGCACGATTGTCCACTTCCGCCCCGGTGAGTTGATCAATATTGAATCGATATCCCGGATCTTCATGCCGATCTCTCCCATTGTTTGCAGGAGGCCACGAATTCGGCGGACGTCGAGGTGAACCCGATCAGGTGCTCAAACTGGCGAAGCATCATCCGATTCACCCATCCCCCTTCGGGGAGGCTGTCGTCCAGGGTATCGGGAAATTCGATCTCCCCGGGCGGATTGGAACAGTCACGCAAGAGGATCACCCGATAGTTGTGGCCCATCGCCTCCGCGCATGTATAGTGCAGACATGCCCGTCGGCTGTAGCCCACCACAAACAGATTCTCTATGCCCCAGGAACGCAGCCTCTGGTTGAGAAACGTATCCCGGAACCCGCTCCACATCCACTTGGGAAAATTCGGCTCGCCAGGGCGTGGCGCCACACAATCCACGTAAACCGGCTCATAATCCGGTTTCCTGGTCCAATTCTCCATCACGTCACCGTTGGGTACCTTGGTCCTGCTCCAGAACTGGCCCGCTATATTGCCGGGGTCGGCCACCAGCCTCAGATCGTTGTGGACATAGGCCACCTTCATTCTCACGGCCCGGGCCGCCTCGAGGGCCGGCGCGATGTAGTGCCGGGTTGTCGGATGAGGCATGCTTTCACCCTTGAACGAATAGGCTCCATCCACATCCACGAGCAGGAAACAACAGCGCTCAAACGGCAACGTCAAATCCTCGTACCCGTAATCATAGCCGCCGGGGTAATCCTTGTAATACCGTACCGGAACCTCAATGTTCGCCATTTGTCTGACACCTCCTCCCCGTTTTCGCGCGCTCCTTCGGGGTTCTAAACGGATTAAGCGAGCAGTCATGCCGCACACCCAGCCGGGATTGCTCGAATGGCGGCCACCTGTCCGGCCGTTGCTACGTGCCGCTGTCCAGCAACACCCGGAGCGTCTTGATTTCAAAGGGTGCAAACCCGATGGTATCCCCATCCAGGCCCCGCAGGCTGCACTCCATCAGATCCGCCTCGTAAACGGAGACGACGTCGCGGCAGGCAACCAGCCGGGCCTCACAGGATTTACCCACGGTCTCGTACGCACGCAGAATCAGGCCTTTTCCGTCTTCGGCCTTTTTGATCGTCGTACATATAATTCCGGGTCCGTCGAGGGAGATAAACTGCATTCGATCCGGCAATGACTTCCCCGAAACCGAATCATACACGACCTGGGCGTTCAGCGCCTGGCGCAGGTTCCATCCATCCTCGAAAGCGTTTCCCCGTGCGAAATCGCCGCGGTATCCCCGGATGGAGTACCTGCATGTCACCACGTCCGGAAACGAACGCCAGATGACGTTGTAGGAATACGATGCCGGATCAAGACCGGAATGCAAGACATCACCGCGCACTTCGCCGGAGCCGAACTGGAACGCCTTCCGGTCCGAGGCGAGCACAAAGCCGCCATCCGATCCTTCCACGGCCACCCATCCCTGGCAGACCCGCTCTTCTTCAAAAGGACCGCGGCCACGCCCGTCTGCTTCGAGTTTCTGGTATCCGTGCGGGATTCCATAACAGATTGACTCGCCTACGACCGGAAAAACCATCTGTACCCGAACCGGCTTCCGGTCGCGCCATTGAAGCCGCAGGTCCACATCAACCCGGTCCAAATCTCCGTAGAGCCGGTACCGGATCTCGCAGGGCGAAGACAACAGTTTCCCGGCCACCAGCAACGTTGCCCGCACCTCGCCACTTTCTTCAAGGTCAACCCGATCCACCGCCATCTCGAACCGCCTGCCGGTGGCGGCCGATCCGTCGTCCAGTGTGTCCTCGGTTCCGATAAGTTGAATGCCGTCAACCAGCGAAACGCCCGTGCTTCTGTCCGACACCCGCACCCGGCCGGTAATTTCGTTTACGTTGAGGTCGTTAAATGGCGTCCTGAAGCGGCGGCCGATCCGCACATTTCGAAATGCCTCTGACAACTGGTCTTCGACATCCTCCAGAACAAAGGAGGGCTCCGGGAAATCGGGGGTCATCGTCCCCGGCGCCATCATTGCCGGTGGCTGGATGCCCACCAACCGTTGGGTTTCCGAAACGCCGGGAACAAGATAGTAGGTGGCGTATCCGTTGGCCGGCACCTCGCGCGCCGCGAAGACCAGACGGACCTCGGCCGTTTCCGTCTGCCTGCCCGCCAGTTCCTGGAACGGCACTGTCCGCCCGGACGCGTCCACAAGCCTGTAAATCTCGTACCGGGAAAAATCGGTTGCTTCGACCTCCCCGTAAAACGTGACATGCACTTCCACCAGGTCGGTGCGCGGCCATGAGAGCGGATTGAATACCACGATAGGCAACCTGCCTGCCGGCCCGTCGCGGAGAGTCACCCGTTCCGCAATCATCCTTTCCGCTTCTCGCACAATCCTCGCCGCCGTGAAGATGACGTTCTGCTGGTCGCTCCGCCTTCGCTCCAGCCCTTCCTTTGCCGCCGCGCCGTCGTAGCGGTACGACGTTGCCTCGAGTTGGCGCAACCACGCCGCCTTCAAGGCCGTCGCGGGATACGCAAACGGGAAGAGTGTTTCCGCCATTGCCGACATCTGTTCAGCCCGCAAAAGCCCACAGACGGCAGGATCGTTCAGAGGCGCCGTTCCGGGAAACACCGGCTCGATATTGGATCCGGCCGGCGAGCCTGGCTCGCGCATCTCCTGGAGCTGTTCCATAGCCCGAGATCGCGGGAGAATACCCGACGGCGTCCGCAGTTTGAGATCGAGCGCTTCGGCTTCCGCCCACGCCGCCAATTCCACCAGATCCGCTTCGCGCGGCTGGACCATCAACCCTCCCCAGTGCAGCGGCAGCATCCCGCCCTGGCTCTCGCGCTGCCTGGCAATCGCCGCACTTCGCTCCCGCCGGAATCGAGTCGATCCACGTACGGCTTCCCAGAGCAACTGGCTTCCCTCATTGGCGTTCCAACAGACCAGTTGTGATCCGTCGGGCCCTCGCCAGCGGAACAATGCGGCCTGACTCCACCCCCTTCCGGTCACCACCAGATGCTCGATTCCGAACTTGGCGGCAACCTGTACGTATTGCGAAGTCGTACCCCTTCCGTCGCCCAGATTCACGACCGTTGGATCCACGCCCAGCACCTTGCGAGCGAAGATTTTTCCGTAGAGCAGGTTTCGGACCAGGTCCTCGCCCACGGACAATCTGTGATCCATCTGGGTCCAGGCAGCCCCCACCTCCAGGCGCCTATCAGAAACCGCGGAACGGATCCACTCCGCCGCCTCGGGATGCGCCTCAAGATAAGCGCCAAGACAGACCATGTCCTCGATCAGGAACCTGAAGTCGTCGCGGGCCTCCAACAAGCGCATGACCTGGGCGATAATCTCCGCTCCGCGAGACAGGCACGCCTCTTTATCGCCCAACCCGAAGAGCGTCAACCTTGAAAACGGAACGACGTATATTGCCTCTTTCGACATGAAGGATTCGACCATCGGTCAGACCGGCCGCCGTGCGTTGTCGGATCGCCATAATCAGCCGCCACATGATACGGAACGGCCAATAGCCTGTAAAGAGAAATCTCCCGTTCTCACGGCATCCGCGAAGCGGGTTTAAACGCTTGACGCCCCCCTTCCCCCCGGCTATCTTGGAGCCGATTCCCCTGGACGGCGAATCCGGCTCACCGGCGAATCGTCCGCCCTGCACCCGCCAATCGTTGCTCCACGCCTGGTGGGGCCGTGCGGCCGCCTACCCCCCCAACTTTACAAATAACAGGCCCAACACAATGGCGCCAACCCCCACGCCTTTGTGCCAACCAGGTCGCTCGCCCAGAAAAAGCACACCCAGAACGACACCGATGACCACCGAAAACTCTCTAACGGCCAGAATATAGCTGACCTTACCGAGGCGCATGGCGAACAGGACAATCAGGTACGTCGCCATAGAACCGGGCCCTATAAACAGCGCATATCCTTTCAGTTCGCGCCATGTCCGGACAACCTCCGTCCGGTGCCGCAACAGGACATACGGGGCCAGGAGCACACCCGGAATCATGAACAGGGAGATGACGTAGTGTACGGGATGGATATGCGATACTCCCAGCTTGTCTACTACGGAATAGACAGCGATCGTTGCGCCTACGAGGAGCGCGTACGGAATGGACCGGGAGCGCTTCCGCGTACGGACATCAACGACACCCAGCACGAATATACCAAGCAGGACGGTCACGATTCCCACAACACCCAGATTCGTCAGCCGCTCATCGATCAGAATCCACGCGGCTACTGCCGTTCCCCCCACACCGGTACCACGGGCCAGCGGATAGACCACCGAAATCTCGCCCTCTTCGTATGCTTTGGCCAGCATCAGGAAATACACGGAATGGGCCAAACCGGTCGCCGCCATAAAGGGCCATGCCGCCACAACCGCGTCCGACCGGAGTGGAAGAAAAAATACCACCGGTAGGCTTGCGGCAACCGCGAACCACATCCCCACCCACAGCACCGCGAGACTTCCGGATGCCTTCCGTACCGCAAAATTCCAGGCGGCGTGCAGGACGGTGGAAACCATCACCAGAATGAAGACCTGCAACGGCATCGCGTCACCTCAGTTCGTCAAGTACCGGCTCGAAGGGGTTCAATACCTTCGTCCCACCCCCGCCAGTGTACGCAACCATGCGACCCACCTTTGGTCGCCAACGGACTTTCTTGCAACCACCAGTAGAGGACTCCCATCATGCTGACCAGAGAATACGCCGATTTCGACGCCGACGAATATGAACGACGCCTGGCCAGACTTCGCGATCTCATGTCGCACAACCGTCTGGACGCGGTCCTGATTACCACGGACACGAACCATCGCTACTTCAGCGGGCACTGGACCCATCGCTGGGGGCACAAGTTCACCTCTCTATTCGCACTGCTTCCACTCGAACACGACCCTGTGCTCGTCGTCCCACCCCTGGAAACCGGAATGTGTGAGGAGGATGCATGGATCGAGGATCTGCGCACCTATCAGCCGCCCATCCGCATCCGGGCAGGGGTCTCACTCCTGACCCAAGTCATTCGCGAACTTGGCCTGGGAGGTGCCCGCATCGGCGCCGAACTGGGTGGCGTACTCTGGTCGCGCATGCCCTACGACGACTTCGGCCAGTTAAAAGCCAATCTTCCCGGCGTGCAATTCACGGATGCCGCGAAGTTGTTCTGGAAAACCCGGTTCTCCAAGTCCCGCGCGGAGATCGCCTATATTCGCAAAGCTGTCCGGATCACCGACCAGGCCTATCGCACCCTCTTCGACACCGTCAGACCCGGTATGACCGAGCGGGATCTCTACAGCCTGCTCTGCGTAGAGCATCTGAAACGGGGAATGGACGCACCCGGTTCGATCACGATGGCCTCTTGCATCCCCGGCGACGCCCGGAGCAGCAACCGTAGCCTGCGCCGGCACACCGACCGTGCGCTGACCCACGGCGAACTCATCGCCCACGACGCCGGCGGCGTGTACCGCGGATATTGGTCGGACTATACCCGCATGTTCGCCCTGGGTCAGGCCGAACAGAAACACAGGGACGCCTACAGGGCGGTCTACGAGTGTCTGCAAGCGGCAATCGATGCGATCCGGCCCGGGATTCCGATATCGAACCTGGTTCGCGTCTCGATCGAGACGCTGGCGGCTGCGGGCTATGTTGACCAGGCGCGGCGCGTCACCGGAATCGGACATTCCATAGGCCTTGATATCATCGAGCCCCCCTTTATCGAACTTGAAGACGACAGTCTCCTGGAGGAAGGCATGGTACTCACCGTGGAACCTTCACTGTATACAGACGGCGCGTACTTCATGCTCGAAGAAGATGTTGTTGTGACCGATACCGGTTGCGAAATCCTATCGGAATCCGCTCGCGGGGAATTGCCGGTTCTGTAGTCACCGGCCGGATGCCTCCGATTCCCGAGCGCCGGCTGCGGTACGCGGTAAACGTGCTGCCGCATTGGCATCCACGCTCGAACCGATTTGAAAAAGGGGCGCATAGCGCCCCGGTTCTCGGTGTGAATTCCCGTGTGTTCACGGGCCGTCTGTTTCGGCTAGAACGACTGCAGATCCTGAATAACCAGTCCCGAAAACACTTTCGGATAAAAAAACGTGGACTTTGGCGGCATCCGCTCCCCGGCCAGCACAACGTCGCGCAACTGATCCATGCCCACGGGATTCAGAAAGAAACCCGCCCGATCGGGCGCCGCTTTCACCAGGTCCAACACCTCATGCTCGACCTTTACAAACTTCACATTCTCCCCCCTGGTCAATGTCTCCGAATCCAGATCCAGCACCGTGCCCAGAATCAGTTGCAACAATCCCGGATCCAGCATCCGCCACGCCTCCGAGTGCTCCCCGCAATCCAGGTCCGACGGCTCCACACCTCTCTTCAACGTCAAATAGTGCACTTCGGAACACGCTCCGTGGCAGAATCCGAATGCGGTTCGGCCGCCGCCGCGCCGTTTTAATTCCCGCAATACGGTTTGAGTATCCTTGAGGGGCGCTCGTTCAACCTCGCACAGGTCCGCCAGTCCATCGATGAGTCTGACGACCCCGTTCTCCCCCAGATCCAGGACCACGCGGTGAATCGCATTGATGGCCATCCCCTCCGTGTCATCCATGTTTACGAGCGTCTGCATCCGGTATCCGTAGGGCTTGCCCTGCCAATCCTCACGATTGGCCACCGCGCATTCGTCCCGGTAGACCACCGCAGTTTCATATCGGTGATGGCCGTCCGCGATGAAGAACGGCTTGTCTTGCAGCGTAGTGGCCACACTGTCTATCAGAGCGCGGTCCGCTATTCGCCACAACCGGTGTCCGACGCCGTCCCGACTTTTGAACGCAAATAACGGGGCATCATCCAGGACGGGAGTGACGATATTCCGCACGTGGCCTCCCGGGTCGGAGTATAGCGAGAAAATCTGCCCAAAGGCCGCCCGGGTGCACCGCATGAGCGCCAACCGGTCCGCCTTCGGACCCGGCATCGTATTCTCGTGCGGCAATATGGGGCCTTCACCCAATGCGTCCGCACGTACCAGCGCCACAATCCCCAGCCGCGTTTTATTTTGTATCCCCTCGGACGTCGTTATATCGAAATCCTGTGCGTACAGATAGATCGCTTCTTCCCGGTCCCGCACCAGAACACCTTCTTCAAGCCAGCTTCGATATGCCGCCGCGGCACGGGTGTATCGATTCTCGCCGTTCGAATCCCCTGCTTTCTCCACGCCCTGAATAATTCGAACAATGTTGTTGGGATGTGAGTCGTACAGGGCCCGCTGCATCGACCCGTCAATCACATCGTACGGCGGCGCGACGACGTCCCCGACGTTGTCTATTCTCTCAATCGCGTAACGAATCCCACGAAAAGCCCTGATCTCCGCCATTTGCCATCTCTCCGAAAATTACCCGCAGCCATCGGATCCGATCCCTGTTGGACCAACGACCACCCGCACGCATTCACGTCAGGGTTGACCGTGGACCCGACCCCCTTGTCTTGCCGCCGCGGCGCGGAACGGGCTGCGAATCTGGGCAAGGTACTGAATTTGCCGCGGTTGCCCGTTGACGGTCACCCAACGCGCCGTTCCAGCGTGGGGTATCCCAGATTCCGATCCGTCTCGTTCAACAGCGGCAACCCCCCCAGAAAACGATTCAGATTCTCGCAAAAAAAATCAACCGTGCGTTGAGGGCGGTAGTTCGACGAGCCCGCCGCATGGGTGGTAATGATCACGTTTTCCATCTGCCAGAGCGGACTGGTCTCCGGCAAGGGCTCCGTTTCGAAGACGTCCAGCCCCGCCCCGGCGATTTCACCGGACTCAAGCGCGTCAACCAGCGCCGCCTCGTCCACAATCGGACCCCGTGCCGTATTGATCAGGAAGGCAGAATTCTTCATCAGACGGAACGCGCGGGCATCGATCAGCTTGTCCGTCTGCGGCGTAAAGGGGCAGGCAATAAACACCGCGTCGGATGTCGTCAGCAAGTCATCCAGACGATCGATTCCCCACAGCGCCTCCACATGATCCGGCCTGTCCGACTGCTGTACGTCCACGGCGAGAATTTTCACTTCAAACCCAGCCGCCAGCCTGGCATACCGCCTTCCAATTCCTCCGAATCCGACAATGCCGACCGTCGCCCCGTACAGATCCAAAATCGGCGCACCCTTCCATTCACGTGCAACCTGATTCCTGATGTAGACGTGCAGTCCACGAAAGAGGGCCGACGTCAATGCCCAGGCGTGCTCCGCCACCTGCAGGGCGTGAAGCCCGCTGGCGTTGCTCAGTCTGAATCGGCCCTCACGAACGCCCGGAATGTCCATCAACATATCCATGCCAGCGCTGGTGGTCTGAATCCACCTGACCCGCCTGGCTGCGCTGATGATCTTCTGGTTGTACATTCCGAATATCACGTCCGCATCCCCAACCACCGCATGCGCTTCGTCCATTGCCGCCATCACCACCTCAGCCCCGGGCACGGCCCGACGGACCTGGTCACATAAAACCTCGCTCACCGGCGGGCACAGAACAATCTTCATGGGTAAACCTTCCTTTCTGAGATGAACTCGGCTCCATCCCCGTATTCAACGGTCCATATCCCGCCCTCTGGCGCGTGTATCACGCTCCATTCCGGGATTTCACGGTATGGTTGAATTCGTCGGCCGGATTCAGCGGTCCGATCGGATTTACCATCCCCGTACCGGGACATTTCGGGCGTCGGACGACCCGTTTTTTTTAGGACGCGATCCTGGATGTGTTGCAAAGCCGGTTCCGATTGGCCCCCGCACATCGGTCAGAACCGCATTGCTTGACAAAACCGTATTCCCTGCTTACCATACCCACCTTTCAAGCCGGTACAACCGCCCACAGACCCCATGAACAGACCCACCCGCAATCCACTCGTCCTGCCCGTTTACGTTCCGTCGCTGATGCTGATGTTTGGCAATGGGATGCTAATCCCCATTCTACCGCTCTACGCAATGACCTTCAGCGCTTCGTACGGTCTTGTAGGCGTTGTACTTGCCGCCGAAGGCGTGGGCAGGCTGATCGGCGCTTTACCCGCTGGCATACTGCTTGGCAGAGTCGGGCGGAAACCCGCCATGGTTCTTGGCGTGAGCTGTGTTGCCGTCGCCACCCTCATGTTGTTCTGGGCGCGCGACGTTCACGAAGTCATGTTCTATCGTGTTGCCGCAGGCGTCGGCAGTTCGCTCTGGAACATCGCTTGTCACGCCTATCTGGCGGACGCTACCGCTGTTTTTCATCGAGGAAGGGCGCTCTCGATCTTCGGCGGCATTCACCGGTTCGGCAGCTTTGCGGGGCCCGCGGCGGGCGGCGCGCTCGGCGCCTTCTACAGTCTGGAGACCCCGTTCCTGGTGTTTGCTGCCCTGGCGGCGGTCGTCGTCATTGTTGCCCTGGTCACGTTTGAAACCGAAACGGCGCGCGCCACACCCATGATCGGTGCGGGTCATATCAGACGGCTACTGGCCATCTTCAAATCGCATGTTCGAGAACTTGCCACTGCCGGTTCAGGACAGCTCTTTGCCCAGACCATTCGAGCCGGTCGACCCGTCGTTGTACCCCTGTATGCCGCCGACGTAATCGGTCTGGACGTTCAGGCGATCGGGTGGATCATCACCATTTCTGCGCTGGTCGACATGTCTCTCTTCTATCCGGCAGGTTATATTATGGACCGGTACGGAAGAAAATTCGCGATGGTACCCTGCTTCCTGACTCAGGCCGTCGCAATGGCGGCCATTCCCTTCACCCACAGCTTTACCGGGTTGTTGCTGGCCACGGCGCTCCTGGGCCTGGGAAACGGCATCGGCTCCGGCTCGATGATGACCCTTGGGGCGGACCTTGCGCCACGGCATTCCATCGGTGAGTTCCTGGGGGCCTGGCGGCTGGTTGGCGATACAGGCCATATGGGAGCGCCTCTCGTGTTCGGGGGCATCGCCGATCTGCTCGGCCTCTCCCCCGCCACCTTCGCAATCGCGGGATTCGGCCTGCTCGCAGCGGCCACCTTTGCCTTCCTCGTGCCGGAAACCCTCACCGACGGCCCGTCTCCCGACACTTCCCCGGGTGACGGCCGGCAAGATTGACCGTACTTGTTGAAAAAAACCCGCGCCCTTCAGGGCACAGGTTCTCATGGCGGCTCCGAAAGCCGCTTAACTTTAATTACAAACTCAGAGCCACGAACCGAATCTCCCGACCTGCTCGGTATGTAATGGGCCGTTGCCTGCGGGTTGAATCAATTGACAACGCTTCCGACGTCCGCTAGATTCTCGGAGACGAACTCCCTCGAACCTCTACCCGACAAAAGAGGCGGATCCGATGAGTAGAGAGAGCATCATGGCGAGCGTCTGCCTGCTGGTCACCCTGGGTCTGATGTGGCTGGCGGATCATCCCAACAAAATAGGGGGAAGCGTTCTCCTGGGTGTTGTTTTCTGCGTGTTCGTTCTGGTTGCTCGCCTGAAGGGGCGAAGCAACTCGAGAACGAGCCGGATGATACGAAAGCCTCCGGCCCGAAAATAAACGCCTTTCAGCACGCCCCTGAAAGCCATTCCTCCGATGCACACCTTTCCCGAAATCGCCGTGGTCATTCCGGTTTTCAACGAGCAGGAAGCCATTCAGAACGTATTGTCCGACATTCCGCGTCATCTCGACGCCGACGTCGTGGTGGTGGACAACGGCTCCACGGACCGAACGGTTGACCTGGCCAGGCGGATGGGGCCCCGTATTGTTCACGAACATCGCAGGGGATACGGCTGGGCATGCCTGGCGGGTATCGACGCCCTGGACAAACCCGATATTGTCGTTTTCCTGGACGGCGATTACAGTGACTATCCGGACGAAATGACGCGACTTGTGGAGCCCATCGTTGAGGGACGCGCGGATCTTGTGATCGGTTCGCGCACACTGGGGACCCGGGAGGCCGGCGCGCTGCTTCCACAGGCCCGTTTCGGCAACTGGCTGGCCACGTGGCTCATCCGCCGTCTGTTTGGCGCCAACTTCACCGATCTCGGCCCATTCCGCGCCCTTACATACCCTGCGCTCGTAAAACTCGATATGCAGGACAGAACCTTTGGTTGGACGGTCGAGATGCAGATAAAAGCTGCACTGATGGATTTCCGATTCCTGGAAGTTCCGGTCAGTTATCGGCGTCGGATCGGCGTTTCCAAGATTACCGGAACCATAAGCGGCACGATCAAGGCGGGTTGGAGAATTCTTTATATCATCTTCAAATACAGATTCATCAACACGCCACGCCGCGCCCCGGTTTGAGATGCCCTGGCCCCACACTTGTCAATTTTATTGAAGACCCAGGAGGTCATATTGTACGGGATCTCCCGCGATCACCCCGATCGTTATCGTCCAACATCATCGTCAGGCGCGCGGCCACCTGCTCGGCCTGGCGGCCAGCCGCTTCGCGTCCGAACCGGTACTTTAACAGCCTGTCGGTTAAATCCAATGCGGCGATAATCGCTATTTTTGTTGGATCCGCCAGTTTCTGCTGCGATGCGATCTCCGACATTCGATGATCGACAAGGCTTGCAACCCGCTGGGTATACTCCGATGACTCCCGACTTTGAACGGGATATTGGCGCCCGAAAATCGTAACGTCGGTAGTCTCACCCCGGTTGAGGCCGTCCGGCAGTGTCATTCTACCCTCTGAGCTGTCCACGGAACATCGGTGCCGCCGATCAATCGCCCTTGGAATGCACTTGTTTCGCCCGCCAAGCAGTGGATACATCCCCGAATCCCGGTGTTCGGGATATGTCGTTCGGGGTGTTATCTGCGTCGCCCGCACGGATGCGCCGACCCCTGTGCAGGTGGCGTCGAATTCAAATCTTATTCACACTTTCAAGCGGATCCACCCGCACCACGCCGTCCGTCGCCGGCACCATCACTTCCACGATCCATCCGTCCACGTCCTTGCCCATTACCCGAATCCGCTTGGGCATCCGACGCAATACCGTCGCGTCTTTGGAAACCATGGCGAATGCATGGTATTTTTCGTCGTCCACACAAAAATAACGCTGGATTCGCCCCTCGGGTTTCCCGCCCAGTTGTGCGCGGCTCTGTTTGGGGCGGTCCGATGATTCGACCATCGTTTGCTCGCTCTTTTATCGGTAGAGGTGGTGCGTTTCGATAAACCGGGCGACGTTCTCGGGCACCCAGTATCGAATGGGCCGACCTGTACGAATTCGCGAACGGATCTGGGTGGAAGAAATCTCGAGAAGCGGCGTATCCAGGAACCGCATCTGTGCGGCGATTCTGTCATCCACATCCGCGGGAAGAAACCCGGGCCGACCCGCCACCGTCACATGGGCAAGGCCGAGTACGCCCTGAGGATCGCACCATGTCGACATCTCCACAGCGTTGTCCGCGCCGATAATCAGATAAAACTCAGTCCTGGTTCCAAGTTTCCTGCGGAGTTGCCTCAGGGTTTCGACGGTATAGGACTTTCCGGTTCGCTCCATTTCGATCCGGCACAGTTCAAAACGGGGCTGGCTGTCCAGGGCCAGGGTCACCATCCTTGCGCGCGATTCGGCGGGCGCCATTTCCGCAACCCGTTTGTGAGGAGGGTCCGCCGAGGGAACAAACAGGACCCGATCCAGACAACATTGCGCCAGCGCCTCCTGCGCGATTATCAGATGGCCGAGATGGATCGGATCGAACGTTCCACCGAGAATGCCGATCCTGCCGCCCATGCCGCCTCACCTGGTGTTTGCAGCGCTGGATCCGTTTGTCTTTTCCGCCGGTTTCTGAGTTTCGGTTTTCTGCGCGGCCATGGTTTTTTCGATCTGACGTATCTCTTCCGCAATATCCTGTTTGAGGTCGTTCTGAACACCATCCGAGGCCAGAAGTCTCAACATCTCGAGCGCTTCGTCCAGCGCACCCAGGCGATGTTTTGTCCGGGCGAGGAGAAACCGGGCTCTTGTCGCGAGCGGGGTATCCTCGAATTCCTTCAGGACAATCTCGCAGTAACGCCCGGCGGATTCGTACATTTGCCACTGAATATAGTTCTCCGCGACCATCAGTTTTTTCCGAGCCAATTTGGCCCGAAGCTCCTGAATTCTGGTACGCGTGCGCGGGACGAGTTCGCTTTCGGGAAAATCCTCGATAAACCGTTCAAACTCCCGGATGGCCTTGTGGGTTTCGTCCTGGTCGTGGTGGATACCCCTGGACTGCCGATAATAACACACCCCGATCTGATACCGCGCCTGGTCAACAAACGGACTGGTCGGAAATTCATTCAGCACGCGCTCGAATTCAAAAACGGCCGTCACGTAGTCCTTATCGCACATATAGGCGAAGCCCAGTTTATATTGTGCACGATCTACCAGATGGGACCCGGGAAAATCCGAAAGCAGATTGCGGAGCAACTTCTGAGCCTCCCAGCAGTTCTTTTTCTCGAGTTCCTCATTCGCTGTTTCAAGGTACCGGTCAGCACTCGGGTGGCGGTATCTGTTTTGCGCACATCCGCCCAATACCAGCAGACCGATTGAACATAGAATAAACGTAATCCGCTTCAACATACCCTTCGTACCCCGCTAAGACAGAAAATCGGGGCCCTGTTTTTTCCCAACCCCGAACGGTCGGTGCTATCGACGACCCGAAAACCGGACGTCTGTTTGTCGCACAGTCCCTGGAAACAACAATACAGCCGACGCCAGGCCACTCTCACCTTTGACTCTGGAGACACACGGATGGTTCCGGACAAAACCGACGGGAAACTCGGCCATCCTGCCTGTCGTGAACAGGATGGCATTCGGTTTCCATTCCGCTTTCGTACGTAGATAAAAAAAACTTAAGCAAACCCCACAGGCAAGTCAAGGAAATACAATGAGGTCCGCATGTTTCGGATAATTCCGCGAGGATTCAGTCAGGTTCACCTTGGCGGTGGAGCCCGAATCTTGTTACCTTGAATCCCGTTCTTGAATTGCCTCAGAGCCGCTTGAGAGGTGACGGATCGAGATACGGGCTACTTCCCGCACGAAGCGGACCATTTGCGCCGTCCAATTCGCGGCTCCCCGATTCTTCCGGAGATCCCCATGGCGTCACACGCTCACGTTCTGGTCATTGGCAGCTCCAACACGGATCTGATCGTTCAATCGAAGCGTCTGCCAAGACCTGGCCAAACCATTATGGCGGATACGTTTACCACATTACCGGGCGGCAAGGGCGCCAATCAGGCGGTCGCCGCGGCGCGGTCCGGGGCGCGTGTTTCCTTTGTTGCAAGAGTAGGCAGCGACGCCTTCGGTGGCGAGGCCCTGCGCTGCCTCGAGGCGGAGGGAATCGACACCACCTTCGTGTTGAAAGATCCGTATTTACCTTCTGGGGTCGCCTCGATTCTGGTCGACGGAAAGGGTGAGAACGCCATTGCCGTGGTTCCCGGCGCCAACGCGGCCCTATCCCCCGTTCAGATCGACGCTGCGGGTTCTGTTTTCAACGGCGCTTCAACTTGCCTGCTTCAGCTTGAGACACCAATGCCCACGGTTCTCCACGCGGCGGGTCTGGCAAGGGAACACAACGTGCCGGTTATTCTCAACCCCGCCCCCGCGCGTGACCTTCCGGCGGAGCTTCTCTCCGATCTTTTTCTCCTGACGCCGAACGAACCTGAAACCGAGACACTAACCGGCATTCGTCCGGATACCGAAAGAGCGGCACGCCAAGCCGCAGACATCCTGATGGACCGCGGTGTAATCAACGTCATTATCACGCTTGGCGCACGGGGGGCGCTTCTGGCAACGGGCCGGCAAACCGAACTCCTCATCCCCGCGCCCAGGGTCGACGTACGCGACACCACGGGCGCGGGAGACGCCTTCAACGGCGCTCTCGCGGCCGCACTCGGCGTATCGCAGTCCCTTGCGGACGCGGTCGCGTTCGCCAATTGCGCGGGCGCCCTCGCGGTTACCCGAATCGGCGCACAGGCTTCGCTGCCGCGAGAACGGGAGATTCGGGCCCTGATGGACGCACAGCCGCAGCGTCAATCGCCACCCTGACCGTATTTATTCCCCACTTTTTTACCTTTTCTCTTGACCCATCTTCCACCCTGTCCTATAATTTGGTTCCTCACTCAAATATCGCGAGCTTAATTGGCATTCAACCTCCCCCCTCTCCCTATTTCCCCTTGCACGAAGGGAGCGTGTTGTATGGCGAACCGCACGGACGTTGAGCCACGTCTCGACTATGAGGATCTAGTGGACGAGTTGGATCGGTTTGAATCGGAAGCCAAAGACCTTCAGGTGCGAATCGCGCAGTTTATGGAGAATGCCAGGCAGACGCTGGCGGGCGAAACGGGTTCGGGTGTGGAACACATGGGTATCGCCGCCGACTGAATCTGCACGTGGCATCCACAAAAGAACACAGGCGGGGTGCAAGACCCCGCCTGTGTTCTTTTGTGGATGCCGTTTCTCATCGTTGTTTGTCGTCCTCAGGCTCCGGGCGAGCGTGGGCTCATACCCAATCCATTCTTGGGGTTCTACCATGCGTCAACCGGTCCGTCCATCTCTCCGTAGAGCGCCTTCAAAGCGGCTACATCCGCTTCATCCAACGAACCCATTTCCGATGCCGCTGCGTTAGCCTCGGCCTGCTCCGGTGTTTTGGCGCCGGGAATCACACACGACACGGCCGGATGACTCAACACGAATCGCAGTGCTGTCTGCGCCAGCGCCGGGCTACGGTCGCCCACCAGCGCCTCCACCCTGGCCACCTGCCGTATGGCTCGCTGCAATCGCCCGTCCTTCTGCCAACATGCTCGGAAATCCACGTCCGGAAAATCGGAATCCGCACGGTATTTCCCGCTTAGCAGACCCCTTGCCAGCGGCGCCTTAATCACTGTCCCGACCCCGGCCTGCCGAGCCGCTTCAAACAACTCGGGGTCGGGACGCTGGTCCAGAATATTGTAATAGACCTGGATCACATCCACACAACCGGATTCGATGCAAAGCCGTCCCTCTTCAACGGTATTTATAGACACCCCTGCGAATCGGATTTGACCCGCTCGTTTCATACGAAACAGGAATTCGAAAATACGACCCTGCCGAATGGTCTCAATATCCGGATCGTGGATCTGATATAAATCGACAAAATCCGTGCGCAAACACCTCAGACTGGCCTCTAGGGACCGGAAGAGGTAGATCAGAGAAAAATTACAATAAGGCGCACCGTCCACGTACCACCAGCCGCCCTTTGTTGCCAGCACAACCTGGTTTCGTCTACCCGCCAGCGCCCTTCCAAGCACCCGCTCGCTGCGGCCGTTCCCGTATGCGTCCGCGGTATCGAAAAATGTCACCCCAACATCCAGAGCCCTGTGAACGGCACGGACCGACGTTTCGTCGTTCACGGGCCCCCAGTCCAGTCCCCGGAGCGGCCCACCGCCGAATCCAACCTCCGAAATCAGGGGACCGCCCCTGAAAAGCGCCCGATGCTCCATGGCCACCTCGCACCTGTCCAACGCCGCGAAAAAAAAACGGCCCTCGAAGGCTCCCTCCCGGCGACTCCTTCGAAGGCCGAAAATGGTATCGCTCGGATACCGCACAGAAAATATGACCGCCAAGCCAGGTTGTCAACCAGAATTGGTATCGGTGCATATTGGGTCGTCGTGGAAAATAGACGCCGGTATGGATGCACCCGGCAGCGGGGTTTCGACGCGAGCGACCGCGGCAGACACCACATTCTCATCGACGCGTCGTTTCAAGTATTACGATTCGATGAATTGGAAGGAATCCTCTCATCCAGATACGACAGGATGATGGATTGATAAAACATTTTTATTGATTATATCAAAATAATAAATTAGCAATATACTCGGCAACGCCTTAATTTTACATCGGACGCCCGCGCGTCGGTGCGATCTCATCGCTCGGCCTCCAGAGGCGGCTCAACGTTAGATTCAACCCCGGGTTCGACCATTGCAAGGGTCTCTGTTTTGCGCCTGCCCGGCGCGATGCTTATCGACCTAGATGATACCATCATCTCCTATTCCACGTATGCGGAACCGTGCTGGAAACGGGTCTCTGACCAGGCGGCCAGCCAGATTGACGGGACGAGCGCAGAGGAGCTGTACAGGACGCTCAACGAAGCCCGTACGTGGTTTTGGGGCGATCCCGAACGGCACCGGGCGAACCGCCAGAATATGCCCCTTGCGTATCAGCGTGTCGCCCACCATGCCCTGCGCCGACTTGCCATAGACGACTGGGAATTGGCGGGCACCATTGGCGAATCTTACGACCGTGAGCGCAGGAAGACGATCCAGCCTTTTCCCGGCGCCCTCGAAACCCTTCGCGTTCTTCGGGACGGCAGCGTGCGGATGGCCCTCGTGACCAACGGTGGTGCCAAGCCCCAGAGGGAAAAGATACGCAGATTCAATCTGGAGCCCTTCTTTGACGCTATCCTCATCGAAGGAGAATGTGGATACGGTAAACCCGATATTCGCATCTATAGGGATGCGCTGCACCTGCTAAACGCCACCCCCAAGGATGCGTGGATGGTCGGCGACAACCTGGAGTGGGAGGTCGCCGTTCCGCAGAAATTGGGCATCTACTGCATCTGGTACGACGCCCGGGGAACGGGACTGCCTGAAGACGGTGAGATTCGTCCGGATCGGACCATCAGATCCTTACCGGAACTACTGCAAACCTAGTGTTCGTCCCAATTGTCAACGCCGGAAAGGAATTGAAACTGCCCGTGGGCCTTCTTCATCTATACCGCTGGCCGTACCTCTCCCGGACGCAAACGGGCGACCTGCTCCGCCAGGTCAGGCAGAGCATCTGGCCCCGTATTGAGGGGCTCGAAACCGAAGCATGTATCTATGTCGAACTGGATGGCACGTTGACGTCCGAAGAACGGGAGCGACTCGCCTGGCTCCTGAGCGAGACCTTTGAGCCCGAAAAACTCAACACGACGCCATTTTTGGGCACCGACGGTACGGTTCTCGAAGTGGGACCACGATTGACCTTCAGCACGGCCTGGTCTACGAATGCCGTTTCCATTTGCCATGCCTGCGACCTGACGAAGATCACACGCATTGAAAGGTCGAGGCGTTATCTACTGAGGCCTCGCCTGACGCGGGAACGACAATCCGCGTTTCTGGAAACAATCCACGACCGCATGACCGAATGCGAATTCGCCTCGCCGCTGGCCACGTTCGAGACCGGCGTAAAACCGGAGCCCGTCTTCGAAGTTCCGCTCATTCAGGAAGGCAGGCCGGCGCTGGAACGCATCAACAAAGCGTGGGGGCTGGCATTTGACGACTGGGATCTGGACTATTATACCGACCTCTTTCTGGACCACCTTCGGCGAAATCCCACCAACGTGGAGTGTTTCGACATTGCACAGTCCAACAGCGAACACTCCCGGCACTGGTTCTTCCAGGGTCGGCTGACGATCGACGGTGAGGAAATGCCGGAACATCTCCTGGGTATGATTCAACAACCCCTGAAGGCCAGTCCCGGCAACAGCACCATCGCGTTCCGGGACAATGCAAGCGGTATCAGAGGTTATCCCACAAGAACCATCATGCCCGCCAGGCCCGGTGAACCCGGTCCATTCGCCGCTTCAGAACCGAACTATCACATCATTTTCACCGCGGAAACTCATAACTTTCCCACCGGGGTGGCGCCCTTCCCGGGTGCCGAAACCGGTACGGGAGGCCGCATCCGGGACGTACATGCCGCCGGGCGCGGCGCCCTTGTCGTTGCAGGTACCGCAGCCTACTGCGTGGGCAATCTGCGTATCCCGGACTATGAAATGCCCTGGGAGGACCCCTCGTTTCAATATTCCGACAATTTCGCCTCCCCCCTCCGGATCGAGATTGAAGCCAGTAACGGCGCGTCCGACTACGGTAACAAATTCGGCGAACCACTCATCCAGGGCTATACCCGCGCCTTCGGTCTTCGACTGCCTGACGGCCAGCGCCGCGAATGGATCAAACCCATCATGTTCACCGGTGGTATCGGCCAGATTGACGCCCGGCACACGCGGAAAGGAACCCCTGAAGAGAAGATGTGGGTGGTCAAACTCGGTGGCCCTGCATACCGCATCGGGATGGGGGGCGGGGCGGCTTCGTCGATGGTCCAGGGTGAGAACACAGCGGAACTGGACTTTAACGCCGTGCAGCGGGGCGATGCCGAAATGGAGCAGAAAGTGAACCGGGTCATTCGTGCCTGCGTGGAAATGGGCGCGGAGAACCCCATCGTCAGCATCCACGACCAGGGGGCCGGCGGTAACTGTAACGTTCTCAAGGAAATCGTAGCGCCCGAAGGCGCCCGCATACACGTTCGTGCCCTGCCCGTCGGTGACCGGTCGCTTTCTGTCCTGGAGATCTGGGGCGCCGAATACCAGGAAAACGACGCCCTGCTTCTGCATCCCCGACACGCGGACGCGTTCAAGAACCTGTGCAGGCGGGAAAAGATAAAGGCGGCCTTCGTCGGCCACGTAACCGGAAACGGAAGAATCGTCCTCTACGACGAAACCGACGACACCACCCCCGTCGACCTGGAACTGGAAAAAGTGCTGGGCGACATGCCTCGCAAAAACTTTGAACTGTACCGCAGGCCAACCGAATTGGCGCCTCTGGTTCTTCCCGAGGACATTACCGTAAAGTCCGCATTGGAGAGAGTGCTGCGCCTTGTGTCGGTTGGCTCCAAGCGTTTTCTTACCAACAAGGTCGACCGAAGCGTCACCGGCCTGGTTGCCCGGCAGCAGTGCGCCGGTCCTCTCCAACTCACGGTTTCGGACGTGGCCGTGATCGCGCAGAGCCACTTCGGCATAACAGGTGCCGCCACTGCCATCGGGGAACAACCCGTCATCGGACTCCTGGACCCCGCCGCGATGGCTCGGATGAGTGTCGGGGAAGCGCTAACCAATCTGGTATGGGCCCAGGTCAGCGCGCTGGAAGACGTGAAATGCTCAGGAAACTGGATGTGGGCGGCGAAACTACCCGGCGAGGGCGCCGCGCTCTACGATGCGGCCAGGTCGCTGGTGAATTTCCTGCTTGAATTGGGTATCGCTATAGACGGCGGGAAAGACAGTCTCTCAATGGCCGCGCTGGCACCCGGCCCGGGCGGGACCGGAGAGACCGTGACCGCGCCTGGGGCCCTTGTCATTTCGGCCTATGTAACCTGTCCGGATGTGACCAAAGTCGTGACTCCGGACCTGAAACTCCCCGAAGCGGGGCGCCTGCTCTACATCGACCTTGCCGACGGTAAAACCCGCCTGGGAGGCTCGGCCCTTGCCCAGGTCTATAGCCAGATCGGCGATACGCCGCCCGACGTGGAGGACCCCGGTCTGCTGAAACGCGCCTTCAACGCCTTGCAACAACTCATTGCCGAAAACAGCGTGGCCGCGGGCCACGACCGGAGCGACGGCGGCATCCTCACTGCTATGCTCGAAATGGCTTTCGCCGGGAACTGCGGCATCCGGATCGATCTCCCGACATCCTCAGATCCGATCTCGTCTCTCTTTTCCGAGGAGATGGGCCTGGTCTTCGAGGTGCACGCCAACAAAGTACGCCACGTTCTCGAAACCCTCAATGCCGCGGACGTGCCATGTATTCCCATTGGAAAAACCACGGCGGACACTTCGGTCCGTATCGCCCTGAACGGCATGACCGTACTCGACGACGACATGGAGACTCTGCGCGACCTGTGGGAGGAAACGAGCTACCGTCTCGAACGGCTGCAGGCGAACCCGCAGTGCGTAGATCAGGAACGGCTGACGCTGAGACAGCGCACCGGGCCCCGATACACCCTTCCGTTTACGCCTGCGCCGACAGCGCCAGAAATTCTGAAATCCGGAACAAAGATTCCTGTTGCCATCGTTCGCGAGGAAGGCAGCAACGGTGACCGTGAGATGGCCTCTGCGTTCCACGCCGCGGGCCTGGAACCCTGGGACGTGACGATGTCCGATCTTCAGGCCGATCGGATCCGACTTGACGGCTTTCGAGGCGTTGCCTTTGTGGGTGGATTCAGTTATGCCGACGTCCTGGACTCCGCCAAGGGCTGGGCCGGGGTCATCCGGTTCAGTCCGCGTCTCCGGGATCAGTTTCAAGCGTTCCACGAACGAACTGACACATTCAGTCTGGGAGTCTGTAATGGCTGCCAGTTGATGGCCCTGCTCGGGTGGGTGCCCTGGGCGGGAACCAAGACCGAGTTTCAACCGCGCTTTATCCAGAATACATCGGGGCGTTTTGAATCACGCTTCGTCACCGCACAGATCCAGGAAAGCCCGGCTGTGATGTTCAAGCACATGGCCGGCGCTTCCCTGGGCATCTGGGTTGCCCACGGAGAGGGCCGGATCCATTTTCCCAGACCGGAAACGCTCGACCGTGTCATCCGGAACAACCTGGCCCCCGTCAGGTACATCGACGACGGCAATTGCATAACCGAATCCTATCCGTTCAATCCCAACGGCTCTCCGCACGGCATCGCCGCCCTTTGTTCCCCTGACGGACGCCACCTGGCGATGATGCCGCATCCAGAACGAGCGTTTTTGAAATGGCAATGGGGCTGGATGCCGGAATCCTGGAAGAATTGCCTGAGCGCTTCGCCCTGGCTGCAGATCTTCCAGAACGCCCGAGCATGGTGCGAGGAAACTTAGGGATTCGCTGAGGGTGGATTTCGGAGCGAGGGGGCCGCCGCCCGTTACCCGATGAGCAGACTTCGACGCGGTGAGGCCACCGAATCCGTGCCAGAATGTATGGTCGCAAAGGGAGGCGCGATGGCAGCAACAGTCCTGGATGGCAAATCGCTTGCCAGACAGATTGAAACTGAACTGAAAGGCCGCGTGGCACGTATTAAGGGAAGGGCGGGCGGTCAGGTTCCCGTTCTGGGCACCATCCTGGTTGGAGACGACCCCGCATCAGCCACTTACGTGCGAATGAAGGGCAACGCTTGCAAACGGGTGGGCATGGACTCATTGAAAGTCCTGCTGCCGCAAGAAACGACCACACGCGAACTCCTGGCCGAGATCGACAAGCTCAACGCCGATCCCGACGTGCACGGAATTCTTCTGCAGCACCCGGTTCCCGCCTACGTCCACGAACGCGCGTGCTTCGACCGGATCTCGACCGAAAAGGACGTGGACGGTGTCACGGCACACGGTTTCGGTCTGATGGCTATGGGAGCGTCAGCCTACGGCGCGGCAACACCCGCAGGCATCATGAAGCTTCTTCTGCATTTCGATATCCCGGTGGAAGGCAGAAACGCCGTTGTCGTCGGTCGAAGCCCTATTCTGGGTAAACCACTGGCTATGATGCTGCTGAATGCCAATGCCACCGTGACCATCTGCCATTCCAGAACCCGAAATCTTCCCCGAATTGTCCTCGCTGCCGATATTGTCGTTGGCGCCGTGGGGCAACCGGAATTCATCAAAGCCGACTGGATCGCAGATAACGCCGTCGTCATCGATGCCGGTTTCCATCCGGGCCCTGTCGGAGATGTGGAACTCTCGGCAGTCGTCCACAGATGCGCGGCATACACCCCGGTGCCCGGTGGCGTTGGACCCATGACTATCGCCACGCTAATCACCCAGACCGTGGAATCCGCGGAGAAAAGAATCGGCGATGCTGCTTAGTTGGAAGTCAAGAAATCGCAGCCACGGCACTTTAATTTTTCCCTTGCATTTGTGCGGCGACTTCAAGAACCATCTCCGGTTGCTTCTGAAATGCAAGAAGGCAATCACCCCATACACAGACTTCACCCTAATCAACATTCTACAACCGAACTGGTGGTGGAGATATTGTCAAATACAGTAACGCGAACACTGTATTTAGTGCGACTGCTGCCCAAGAAATGTAGGACGCTTTATAAGTTTCAGGCTGAACGAAATCTCTCGAATTCGATGTCAAACTGATTAGACTGGAAAATCCAAGTTTGGTATTTCTGATTCTCATTCGCTGTTATTCCCCAAGATGCTACTCAATCTGTTGCCACCCTGTTTTTGCAACATACGAATCATGGCTTCAAGTATGTGTATATTGTCATCTTCCTGATATGAGAAAGCAGAAGCCAGCTTCTTGTCACCTTTTTTTCCTGTGTAGAAGACGCCAGCGTGGTTCCACATTACGAGTTCACACCATCGGCAAAAAACTAGCTCATTGCTTGAAAATAGCCGCTTGCGCTCCAACTCCAACCCGTGGTCCGTCACTACGGCGGAGCCGAATGTAATTTTCCCGCCGTCACGCAGGTAATTGAGGTACTCGGTTAACAACCTCACACAAACAGCCCGCCACAAACAGTCTATGAAATCGCTGTAGATGGCCTCCTTTTTCAACCTAATGGAAGCGTAGTCAGAGTCGTCACCGAAAATAACGCTGTAGATTGTTCCGGTGGGAATGCCGTTTACTGAATGTCGTGTTCCTCCCCAACGAACCCGTGTAATGGAATCAAGATCCCATTGACATCCTTTCCATTCGATACCTTCAGGTGAAATTCGGAGCTTTTGTTTAAAGAGTGTGCCTATGTCGGCCTCATAGGTGATTTCTTTGCGCCATTCTTCTGCCCGTTTTTTTTCGTCGTCAATTTTCTCGGCGATATCATCCAGTGCACTTATGTCTTCAGCGGTGCGCTCGGCAACTTCAACAACCTCTGCGAACACTTCTTGCAGCATCCCCATAAGCTGTCGTGAGAAACCGAGCTTGCCGTGTTCGTTGGAAAGGTGGATTGCCAATCCTCGCACAAGATCGGCCACCTGATGACTTGCATTATGGTCCAATCCCCGGCTCTTTGTGTTGACTTGGATCGGCTGCGCAACCTTGTCCCAGTTTTTGACGACCCGAATGAGTTCGTTGATAATGGGGGCCAACGTAGAGTCTGGGAGTTCTCCGTCAGCCGACATTCGGAGCTTCTCGACCAATGCCTTGATATTTCCTTCTTCCTTGTTAAGTGGCTCCTGAACACTTAGCTCATACCATCCGACTAGGTCATCAATCAACATTGGCCCGTGATCGTCTCCATTGTCTGTTGCCGATTCAACCACGTCGGCCACCGCTTCGACAAGCTCGTTAGTCGGTAGATTGTCCAAGGCCGATTCGATGACCTGAAGATAATATCGACGCAGATTCTGTATTTCCACTTCTACCGCCGACAGATCTGTTATTTCGGGGAAACTGGACACAATGCGTTCGTCGTTGATGGTTGTGCGAAGCGCTTCTGAGTTGATATCCTCAAAGGCCCAGGCAATTTCGAGAATCCTTTCCGCAACTTCGTCTGGCGAGTAATCAGGCAAACGGGATAGCCAGGCGGCAAGCAAGTTGGTACGAGCGGTGGGGGTCGTTTTTCCCAATCCGAGAGTATCCGAAAAGAACGCACAATTGTTCATGTCGAGATCCTCTCCCGTTGATTCCAACAACTGCAACACTTCGGTAGAGCGTTTTGGGCTCAATCCTGGCAACCACGCGATTTCGGCAAAGAGTCTCTTTCGGGGATTTGTCAAATCAGAACGCGCTTGTATACATGCACTCGAATCTAGTAGCAGATCACGTTCATCTGCCAGTTCCATAATCCTTCGTCGATTGTCTCGGGGAGTAGCGGTTAGAATATGGAAGGGATTTTTTAGAAGGTCCATTTTGAGTTTACCGGATTCGTGGGCGGTTATCGGCCTAGGTATCAACCAAGTGACTAATGTATTTCCTCATGGGATGTGAGTGAGTCCTATTTCCAAAGCTGAATACATACGATGCTGACTATTGCACACCTCAATGTACTCGAAGACGGCCCGTTGCGCGGCCAGGAACGTGCGAAACCAGTGGCGATCGAGCAGTTCGCATTCTACCGTAGCGAAGAAACTCTCGCACATCGCGTTCGCCAAGCAGTCTCCGACCGATCCACTGTAGGGACGGACACCAGCATTCTTGTAGCGCAGACCGAAGGCGAGGCAGGTATACCGCGATCCCTCAATGGAATGATCGATCACGTCCATGGGACGACGATGCCGCAAGGCTGTATCCATGGCATACAGCGCCACCTTGGTGTGTAAATGCGAGTCGATCGCCCATCTTACGATGCGCCTTTAGACGGCATCCAGAGCCACGGAAAAGCAAAGGAAGCCCGCCCAGATGGGGAAGTACGTGATATCGGCCTCCTAGGAGTCTGCGCCGCAGAAAACTTACAATACTATATATAGTGTAGTTCAGTGCTCAAATCCGTTCTGGAGCGCAGGCTCCTAGAAACAATCGGGTGCTACGACCCTAAATTCCCGATTAGCCAAATCGGCGACAGTGCTTTCCTGCTGGCCCTTCGAGGTAGCGAGCACGCCTTTGTGTTGGCTAACCCCATAGTGACGATTTTCCGCAGTAGCCGGACAAACCGCTTGGGGCCCGTTTTAGTGCCCTCAAATGCCAGTTGGGTGTGTTTCGGCGTGCGCCATAGGTCCCAAAAGATCGCGTGTGAAGTACCGCAATGTGATCCTTGAGGACCAAATCAGCTACCGCACGTCTTGAGATCTGACGCTTCAGCCCCGCAATATACTCGCTGGTGGAGTTCCCCATCACGCGCCATTCCGTGGCCACAACGTACACGGCCCGGTGCGCCATTTCAAACGCGAAGGCTTTTGAGGAATGGAGTCGGTCTCCCGTGCGAATCAGGCGGCGGCTTTTGAGAGGATCTCACGTTTAATACGTGGTTGCTTGTTCCCGCTGTGCAACCGCGCAAGTTCTTCACACGCCTATGTCGTTAGATCGTCGTCCCGGCGGCCGCAATCTCGAGCCACCTGAGCCACTTCGTCACGGATCGACTGGCCGGTGGACTCGTTAACCATCGCCAGTTCATTCTGGTGAGCGCCCCGCTCGTACCAATTCTACCATCTGCTGACGATCCTCAAGCGGATACGGAGGATGTGTATCGGGCACGATGAACCTCCTTATGTCTCATCAAGATAACCAGAAGATGAGCGTCCACCAAATCAGGTTAAGTCCATTCGGTCATTGATGCCGGTCCAGTTTTTGGGGTCCACTTCAATTTGTCACAAATCATCCCCTGATAATATTGGTTGTAACACCGAACATCTCGTTGTCGGGACCTTTGTCAATCCGGATCATCATTAGCTGGGCGGCAACATCGCGGAGTTTCTCAATATCATTGGAACGCATTAGTTGCATGCCAACGTTGGTAAGTTCCTGAGAGAGAAGCTTATCTGCAAATAGGTGAGGCAGCTCAATCATCCTTTTAAATTGTTCGACAACGAACCAATCCTGACGCCACAGGATTTCGAAGTTTTTTCCTTTAAGTTCATCCAAGTGATATTCAAAATCATTGTCGTTTCTGTCAATGGAGCGTTGCGCTGTTTTCGCCAAGTTATCGAATGAGGTCGCCTCTGATGGGCGTGAGTGCTGGCGGACATACTCATCAAAAAAGGAGACCACCCCGTCCAGATCAATTTGACGGATCTCCTTGAGATGAGCCTTCCTAATCTGAGCAAGGAGTTGTTTCGCTTCGAAGACTTTTTCCATGGCCTCTTGGGCTTTTTCGGTTTCTGCTTCGTTGGGATCGAGCGAAATTGCAGGTTCAAGTTTCTGCTTTGCTTGGTCAAGTTTCGCGTTGTCAACGACTTGGTTGATTTCATCAATGCGCCTGAGTGTTCGTTCTCCTTCTTCGACGATCCGAACTGAATCTGAAGTGTAGTCAAGCTGGCCTTCCTGCCGAGAATAGAAGTTCTTACCCGAATAGAATGTACCGCCGATGCATGGAACGGAAACTTCTATGACGATGTTCCCCGAATCCAAGATCTCATAATCACATTCAAGGTCAGCGCCTATGGGAATCACACCATCATCGAAATCGGAGCCGGAAATCTTCAAAACGCCGATGGGACGATTGTCGCTGATGGGCTCTTCGATTTCTCCTTCCCAAAGCTTAAAATTGAGTGAGTGAGATGCTCCTGCCTTAAGCGATTCGGCAGCTCTTAGTACCCTCTTGCCCTTTTGGGGTAGCGTTTCACCTGACCGAACCAGGTATTCGAGTACCGGATGCCCACCTAGCTTCTCCAAAACCTCAATGCCAACTGAATGCGAGGCCGGAATGGCGTCAACGGTAACAGCAGTCTTCGTGATTATGATCTTGTCCTGCTCGAGGGCTATAGGGCCGCCCACAGAATCAAACACGAAAACCTTGAATGTGTTATCGCCGGTCTTTGTCAGGGTTACTTCAATTATTGCACCATGCTTGAGTGGAATAAGACCCGAGGTCCAGCCGGTATCGATACTGTCGATTTGGATTTCAAAACCAGAGGCGTTTTGGCCTGCCATCTCAACGGCAATCTTGGCTCTTGAGTCAGGTGTACGGGCGATATAGTTGAAAGTCAGAGCCAGCCCACCCACCGGGGAAATCTGCCCTCGGGATTTCTTCCTTGAGCGATTGTGGGAGCCCCAGTCGATGGATTCAGAAAATATACTGGCCCCTTCGGCCACGGCTGTCATCGGATTAACATCTGTGCTTCCGGGGATTCCTAACTCGAAGGCGACTTTGTCCCGCAATGGCTTGTAAATGGTTGGGCCACCGACAAACACGATGCGCTCTAAATCGTGTGGGGGGATTCCTACCTTTGCCATTGTCTCACGAGCGGAATCTATCGATTCACCTACGCGCTCGGCTATCAGATTGTCATAGGTGCCGCGCTGCAAGGAAATGTCGAGGTAGATTTCGTTATCTTTGAGATCCCTGACCCGTGTCTCTATTTCGGAAAGGCTTATAACTGCCTCTTCGCGTGCGGAGAGTTCGATCTTCGCCCGTTCGGTCGCCCAGATGGCTAGACGGATGAGCGATTTAAACGTCGGGTTCGCCGGCAAATCTTCGGGCAAATCGAAATTCTCAAGCAGCCAACTACGAACAACATTGTCAAATAGAACGCGGTCGAAATCCCGTCCACCACACATGGCAATCCCGCCGTGTGCAAGAAGGTTAACCCTTCCACTGATGCTTTCGGCGATAGCTATATCTAGCGTGCCTCCGCCAAGGTCGTAGATCAGAAACATACCATCAGTGCTACTTGATCGCATGACTCTCATCACCGCAGCAACCGGCTCCTGCATGAGTGCAACCTTTCCTATACCTGCCATGCTGGCCGCTTGCATGGTCGCGTCTTTCTGCATTTGGTTAAATGCCGCGGGTACAGTGATCACGGTACCTGTATCCGGGTCGTTTCTGATCTCCTCAGAGAGATAGCCAAACAGCACCTTCAATACCTCCGCAGAGCATTCTTCCGGCGTTTTAGTGAGATTGACTGCCGCTAGTCGAATTGGCGTGCTTGTTCCCATAAGTCGCTTGAATAACATTGCAGAATTATCGGGACTGTATCGGGCTGAATCGCAAGCCCTTTTACCGACATACTTATTGCCCCTTCGATCTATATGGATGACAGAGGGTGTTACATCGTTCTGTTCGGGGCTCTTCCAAATGCAAGTTTCGGAACCGTTAAAGGAGCAGATCGCGCTGTTTGTTGTCCCCAAGTCGATACCTACGAAATTTCTCATTGTTTCACCCTCCTCAACGTGACAGTTCCTGTCTTAACCAAACGATCGTTCGTCATAATGATAGGCTCAATCATCTGATCGACTATCAAGAAATCTTCAGCGTCGAATTCATCGATGTTCAGAGGTGTAGCGGCCATGCCTGGATCAAAGGGATGCCCCTCAACGTCGACGATTCGCAAATCAGCCAGCTTCAGAGCCTCTTCGAACCTTTTGGTGAACCATCGAACTTGGCTCCTGTATCGTTTCTGTTCGCCAGCATCTAGCTTGTTGAGCAAACGGTCGAATACCTTTGTAAACCGCCAAGATTCAATTGCCATGCTAGTTATGGCATCCTTCATTGGTTCCATTGGGCGGCAGGTTTGGTCTGCATCCATCAGTAAACGTCCTCTTCTAGTAGACCTTGGCCACCAAAGCTCTGAGCGTCTTCAGAGACGCAATGAGATTCACAGCTTGTCAATGATTGGTGAAAGGGGCCAACCCATACGATCGGCTCAATAGCGCCAGTGGGGGAGGAATATTGGGCAGTCTCTGTAGGGATTTATGATTGAAATTTGTGGATCTCAGCTCCAATGGTGATTTTATGTCTCGTTTGTTGGGGTCGTGGTGAGCGATAGCTCTGTCCATGAAGGATGACACGATAAGCGGCATGTCGACATCGATCGAGTCTAGCTGTGAATTAGATGAGTAGAATCGATCCGAGAACGTGTAACTGTAAATCTCGCTATGTCTTGTGTTTCTTGCTTTCAATTATTCAATGTAAGACGGCGATCTTGGCGATGGTTTGGGATCTGGAGAAGGGGGATTAGCCATTGGGGTCGTTAATGAGCTTTGAATTCTGGAGAAGAGCCTTGACGGGAGAGATGTTAAGGGTCGAAGGGACAATGCGAAAAAATGCGGGTCTTGACGCAGAATTGATCTGCAATTTTTCGGGAGGTGCCAAGGTCAGGTAGTTTCCCTCTTTATCCGTGTGAGGTCTCACACTTCATCCGCTTGCGTCCGCACGCCCCCCATCCAGCATTCGAATCACCAGAAGCGTCATATCGTCCGGCTGAGGCGCATCTCCCTTGAAACGGTAAACGTCCTCGAGAATCACAGAGACCAGGTCCGCGGCGCTTGCCCGAACATGCGCCTTGATCGTTTTTTCCAGCCGGTCTGTCTCATAAAACTCCCCGGCCCCATTCCGCATGTCGGTCACGCCATCGCTGTAGAACACCAGCAGGTCGTCCGGTGCCACATCGATGGCGGCCTCGGCATGCCCGCCGGGGCTTCCCGGGGGCAAAACCAAACCCAGCGGAATGGACGGCAGATGAAGGGCCCGCAACTCCCCCGCCGCTGCGCAATAATGATATGGGAAGGGATGGCCGGCGTTGACCAGGTCGACGCGCCCCGCTACCGGATTCAGCTTGCCCAGACAACAGGTAATGAAACTGGCCTCATCCATCTGTTCCTTCAAATCCTCATCCAGCCGCTTCGCAACCTCGGTCAGCGGCTTTTCACCTCGAAACTCGTACCTGAAGATCCCGCTCAACTGCATCGCCCGCACGGCCGCCTCCATCGCCTTTCCCGAGACATCTGCCGCGCCAAAGCCAAGAACCCTCCGTGCCTCGTCCAGCCAGAAATAGTTGAAATAGTCGCCACCGACGTGGTTCGCGGGCGCGCAGACTCCTGCAATTTCAAAAAATTCGTCTCGTATCGTGGCCGTAGGCAGCAGACCCATCTGCATCCTGTGCGCCTGCTGTAACTCGGATTCCAATTCTTGGATCTGGCGGGCTTGGGCCTCGCGCCACCGCCGGTGCCGTTGCAGCGCAACTCCGGACGACACGCCAAGAGCCACGATCGAGAATACGCTGAGCGCCACGAACCACGGCCGCTGCCACACGGGGGCCAGAACCATGAAAAAATGCCGGGCTGGTGTCGGATCGATATTGAATTCCCGATCCATCGCACGAACTTCAAAGGTATGACGGCCGGGTTCAAGCCCGCTTAAAAGCGTATGATCTTCAGCTGTAAACGGCGTCCAGATTCCAGGCGTTCTGACCCGAACAAACGGCATCCAAACCTCTCCACTGAGCCTCCACGCGTATTTCAACTCGTGTGTCGGTGTCTGTTTCCACGCGTCCTGACCGGAGAATTTTACCAGGACACTCTGGTAGGGCGCCACCTCGTTGGAAGGCATCGACAGCACGGTTTCAGGCGCATCGGTGTCCCGCGAATAACATCCCAGTCCCTTATCTGTGGCAAACCAGAACCGTCCATCCCTGTCCTGCGCGATATCCCACACCCGGGCGCCCGGAAGGCCGCTGCGCGTCGTGTAGCGCGTCCAGACCTCGCCATCGGTATGAACCGCGCCGATCGCAAGGGAGGCCAACCAGAGTATGCCATCGTCATCCACAAAAAAACGGTGCGCTCCCGCGAAAACGGTCTCATCGCCCCTTGGCACGGCTTCCCACACGCCCCGATTGTATCGAAACATCCCCTTGAAGCGCGTTGCGGCCCAGATCGCGCCGTGCGCCTCGGCCAGCGCGACGACAGGCTCCCCAGACAACCCGTCGGCCGAGGTGAAAACCCGGCGTTCGCCGTCTTTATCCAAAACGACGCCGCTGTCGGCGCCAAGCCAGAGGGCGCCATCGCCGGACTCGTATACGGCGTGCACCCCTCCTGTCACCGCAGGCGCATGCGCGGACCATTCCTCGCCGTCGAATCGAAATAGCCCGGCTCGCGTGCCCGCCCACACCCCGCCCGCACGTGCGGGGAAAATCGATAGAATACGGGATCCGGGTCCAGACATCGGCAACCCGAATTCCTTCCAATAGGCACCGTCAAAACGAAACACACGTCGATCGATGGCAGCCCAGAGCGTACCGCCCTTTCCTTTATTTAACGCCACAATAGGCCCGGGCCGACGGCGGCCATGGGTCCGGATCCGGTAAGCCTCATGCCAGTTGGCGCCGTCAAATTCGTAGATTCGCTCTCCTGTGGCTGCCCACAAACGGCCATCCGCCGTACGTTCAAGGGCCACGCCGCCGGGGTCAGCCGCACCGGCCCACCGGCTGTGTTGGTCCCAACCTGTTGCACCGTACCGCGCGACACCCCATGCGGTTCCCACCCACACGGCGCCGGCCCTGCTGACACAGATGGATGTGACCAGATTGCTCGGCAGGCCGTTCTCTTCCGTAAAAATCTGAACTATCTGCCAGTGATCCCCGGCCGACAATTCCGTTTCCGGCGCCATGAATCGAACGACGCCACCGACGGTTCCCACCCATACTGACCCATCAGGCGCCGCAGCGACGGCCAGCACCGGGTTCGCGGGCAACCCGTCTGCCGCAGTAAACTCCTGCCAATTTAACCCGTCGTAACGCAGTACCCCTCTGTTCTCCGTTCCCAGCCAGATGGCGCCGTCCGCAGCCTGCGCCATCGCGGTCACCGCGCCACCCGCCAGTTCGCCGGGCGCGGCAACCTCCACCCATTCATTCTTCGAAGGATCGAATCGGCTAACGCCCCCGCCCCGCCCGCGTCTGGGACGGCGTAGGAAAGACCTGCTTCCGGGCCGTCCCCCTGCGTACGCCGCCCACACGGCCCCGTCCTTCAACCGCAAAAGACATTGCACATTATTGGACGCCAGCCCATCCTCTTCGTCAATGGTCTTCCACTCGTCACCGGCATAGTGGAGTATACCCAAACCCGCCGTTGCAAAACAGAGGCCGCCTCCTGCGACGCCGACAATCGGCCCCACGCCGACACCCGCAAGGTTTCCGGGCAGTATGACCGGCTCCCACCGGTCGCCCACCAGACGGGCGATGTGGTTTTCAGCCTGCCAGCGAAACCCGACACCTCCGGTGGCCCACAGGGTGCCGTTCTCAGCTTCGAAGAGCCCGCGGAAACTGCTGCCGGGCAACCCCTCTTCTTCGCCATAGGTGCGCCATGCCCGACCGTCATAGCGGGATATACCCTCACGTGTGGCAAACCAGAGCGCGCCGTCTTGTGCCTCTACGACTGCCGTCACCACGTTGTGGGCAAGACCGTCTTCGCGCCGGAACACCGTCCAATCCATCCGCGGGCGTGCTTCCACGCACGGCGGGAAGACAAACAGGAGAATAATGCCGATACACACTCTAAACATGCCTGCAGATGCTCCCCGTTATGGATCTGAACGAACCGCGTCGCGTTGCCGATATGCGGTCTGGGTACGCGGCACCCGTGAGACCTCAATCACCGGACTCCAACGTCCGTTACCGCTGAAAATACGACGGCCGCCTGAAAAAACAGACGACCGTACCCCACCCGAAAAAGCTTTGGGTTTCAGATGCCGGTGACCGTATCCACTTCCTGGATGATTCCGATTACATCGTGCAAGACGTCGACCGGTTTCTGCTCCCCGTCAACATTGCGTATCACCTCGGCCGGATAATAATCCAGTAGAGGCGCCGTTTCCCGCTCGAATTCCCGCAGCCGCCGCCGGATGACCGCTTCGCTGGCATCGTCGAGCCGGTTCTCTCTGAGCGCGCGGCGCAGGGCACGTGTGACCAGAACGTTGTCATCGGCTATATCCAGGCAGATGAGCAGATTGAGGTCGATATAATCCGCCATCATTTCGGCCTGGTGCAAATTGCGTGGAATGCCGTCGAGAACAAGCACTTCCTCATCCGGTCGAAATCTGCCGTTCTGAATAGCGCCTCGAATATGGTCCAGCCACAGTTGAACGGTAAACTGGTCCGGAACCAGTCGGCCTTTACCCGAGTAAGCAAGAAAGATCTTGCCCAACTCGCTGCTCGGGTCCAGGGCCCGAAAAACGTCGCCGCAGGCCTGGTGGTAGAATCCTGGAATCTTCCCCAGTATTTTCCCCTGCGTGCCCTTACCCGACCCGGGCGCCCCAACGACCAGAATTGTGCGATGCCTTTCAGGTTGATCGATCATTCCGTCGCTCCTCAATACGTTCAGGCCTCAGGCCTTGGAAGTCATTCAATCCGCGTCGACGGCTCGCAACTTTCCCATCTTTGCAAGCAGAACTTTCAACTGTTGCAGATCGACACCGGACAGCCGGCTCACGGGCCGCCGGGGCGGTCCTCCGGCGGCGCCCACAAGCTCCGCCCCCGCCTTGAGCATTGCCGGATGCGTTCCCAGCGAAAACGCGGATCGCAACGGGACAAGCCGCTTCTGGAAATCCAGGGCGCCTTCCGTGTCTCCGGCCCTGTACCGCTCGTAAACACCGACACCCAGTTCGGGCACCACATTTGCGCTGGCGGCAATTGCCCCTGCGGCGCCGTGGACGAGGGCGGCGTAGATCAGCGTGTCGCGACCCATGATAACGCGAAACCCCTCGGGAGCATGACGCAGGTAATCGAGCGTCCTGGTAAAATCCCCCGAACTGTCTTTGATGCCGACGATATTGCCGAATGTTCCTGCCAGCCGCATCACCAGATCTACAGAGAGGCTGTTGGCGGTTCTCGCAGGCAGATCGTACAAAAGCACCGGCAGGTCCACTGCGCGGGCGATGGCGGCAAAGTGGTTGTACATCTCGCCGGGATTGGGCGTGATAAAGAAAGGAGTGAGCACCGAAAGACAATCCGCCCCCGCCTCCTGCGCCGCCTCGGCCAGCCGCACGGCCTCACCTGTGCAATTGGCCGCCGTTCCCACATAAACCGGTACCCGTCCCGCCGTATAACCCACGGTCCACTGGTAAAGGCGTATCTTCTCCTCCACGCTCAATGCCCAGGACTCCCCGGCGGTACCTCCGGCAAACACGCCGTGCACGCCTGCGGCGATCACGTAATCCAACAAACGCTCAAGGCCAGCTTCATCCAGCGCTTCGTCGCAGGTCATTGGGGTGATCAGTGCCGGAATAAGACCGTGCACAAACGTGGTATCCATTCTCACCCTCGCAAGGTTCCCGCGGCAATGTTGTCCTGGGGCAGGTTTCGACAAACCTATAGTATACGAACCTTTGCCGAAGATGTCAAACCCATCCTGCCATGGTCCTTTTGATCTTGACTTTATTCAAAAAAGACCTTATTTTTAAGCACTTTAGCGTCCATTTCCGGATTCTCCACAGTCGTTTTCGACTTACCCGACGGGGCTGTCGGCAGATCAGGACCCCCCGATGTTTTTTCTCTAGACAACATGGTCCGTGAGTCCCTGTAATCCGCAAACGAGGGAGTGAGACACGACAATGGATCGACTTTACCTCACAAGAGACGGTTACAAGAAAATCTGGACTGAACTGGAACGGCTTCGAACTCAGGAACGGCCGGCGGTTATCGAGGCCATCGCCAGAGCCCGGGAACATGGAGACCTGCGCGAGAACGCGGAATACCATAGCGCAAAAGAGCGACAGATGTTCGTCGAGAAAAAGATCGCCGAATTCCAGGACAAACTGGTTCGATCTGAAATCATTGACGAAAGTCTGATGGCCAAGGATAAGGCTTATCTGGGCGCCACGGTCACGCTAAAGGACCGCAGTACCGGCGCACAGATCCGGTATACCCTGGTATCGACCGACGAGGCCGATTTCGAACAGAACAAGATCTCGACACAATCCCCTGTTGGCCGCGCCCTTCTGGGCAAAGGCGTTGGCGATCGGGTGGAAGCGACGGTACCGGTAGGCACGCTCGCATACGAGATTCTGGATATCAGCAGGGATTGAACTGAGGTAAGCAAAACCGGAGAAAGCAGACGGCGTAAACGCCCTCTGCTCTGTCTGTCAATTGCCTGCGATGGACCGGAAGCTCAGGCTTTATTGATCAACCGCGCCACAACCTCGCAGTGCGGCGTATGTGGGAACATATCCACAAGCTGCACGTAGTCCGTCTTGTAACCCGCGCCTTCCAGGCGCTTCAGGTCCGTACCCAACGCCTCCGGGTTGCACGAGACATACACGATGCGCTCCGGACGCAGATCACAGATCGCGGTTAACGCCTTTAAATGCATACCCGGCCGCGGGGGATCGGTGACCACGGTTTCAAATCGTTCGCCCTGCTCCCGGACCTGCCACAGAATATCTTCCGCCGCACCCGCGATGAACCGGCAGTTGGATACACAGTTTATGGCGCTGTTGCGAACCGCATCGCGTACCGCCCCTTCAACGACGTCAATGCCCAGAATGTAGCCCGCCCTCTGCGATAGAAACAACGAAATCGCGCCCGTTCCGCAATACACATCCAGAATCCGGTCGTCAGGACCAGGTTCGGCCAGCGCAACCACCCGCCGGTAAAGATGCTGGGCCTGTCGCGTGTTGGTTTGAAAAAATGAACCCGGTGATATCTCAAACGTGAAATCTCCCAATTTTTCTTTGACGGTGCCCATCCCCGCAAGCACCTCTTCACGGTCGCCCGTGGCCACCTGCGCTCGGCGCAGGTTGACGCTGCGGATCACACTCTTCACCCCAGGAAACGTCTCCTCCAGCATCTTTCCCAACTTCTCCGCCTCGGGAAACGCCTCCCCGGACGTGGTCAGCACAACCATGGTTTCACCCGTCAGTTTGCCCTCTCGTATGGTCAGGAATCTGAGCAGGCCTTCGTGCCGTTTCAGATGGTAGACGGAGAGCCCACTGCTAAAGCTCCTCACGCGTTCAACGATCCTGTTGGACGTTTCCGACTGAAGATAACAGGCGTCCAGGTCGAATATTCGGTCGAAACGCCCCGCCACGTGCAGCCCCACCTCGTTCCGCCCTTCTGGCGACCGGCCAAACGAAAACTCCATCTTGTTCCGGTAAAAAAACGGCTCGTCGGAAGGTATCGGTTCGTCCGGTTCCGCATCAATCCCGGCCTCCGCCAGGCAGGTCCGCACCATGTTCTGCTTCAATTGAACCTGCGCCTCATAAGGAATATCCTGCCACAAACAACCCCCGCAAAGCCCAAAGTGGGAACAGCTTGCACTGGCCCGCTGAATATCGGAGGAGAGGAGTTCCACCAGCCGGGCTTCGGCCCGTCGCAAGCGATTTCTGACCTTTCGCACTCGCGCCCGGACGCGGTCTCCCGGCACTGCGCCACGCACCTGCACGGTGTAGGCGCCCATCCGACCCAAACCGTTGCCCCTACGGTCCAGCCGCTCAATATCAATCTCAATCTGATCACCGCGCCTGGGTTTCAGCACCTCTGGGCTCCTCCTTCACATTCGGCTCGGGCCCGGCCGCCGGCCCTCGAAACGGGCCGGCGCGCAACTCGCCCACCAGACCCTGCTGCTGCGCGAAACCATCCACGGAAAACAACACGACCCCCTGGAATCCCGCGCGTCGCGCGATGTCGATCTGGGTGACGGTGTCGTCGGCTTCTTGATTCCAGATTCCGATTCCCGCATACAGGCGCCCGTTTTTCACACG
Source organism: Candidatus Latescibacterota bacterium (assembly GCA_965237675.1). GTDB lineage: Bacteria > Latescibacterota > UBA2968 > UBA2968 > JAAXHE01. Next base: position 3,360,846 of record OZ250150.1, on the reverse strand, counting down.
CTTTCTGGCTTCTGTCATCTGAAGTTCGATCTCCTCCGTGGAGCCGACGTAGAACATGGGCACCACAAAGTCCACCAGCCCGCGGTTACTCCACCCGATCCAATCCTGGCCGTGTTGCGTGTAAGCGGACTTGATGTCCGGCTTGACGGCCGCGGACAACCTAACGGCGGGCTTGAGCCGCGCAATCAGCTCCTGCACTCGGCCAACCAGCACGCTGACCTGTTCACTTCGCCATTTTTCCCATACCTCCATGCGATCACTCGCGCCCTTCTCGCCGCGGGGCTCCTCTTTGTTGCGTGTCCATTCAGCCGGGTCGAAGCCGAACCGCCTCCTAAACTCGGCGCTCACTGCGGGATTGTAGTCATAGTGGATATTGGGATAGCGGACATAATCCATGTGAATGCCGTCAATATCGTAATTCTCAACGATCTCTTCGATAACCTTGAGCAGATGGGTCCTGACTTCCGGATTGCCAGGTGAAAGATATCGCCCTTCTACACCGCGTTTGACAAGATCGACGCCATCGAGTTCGACACGTCCCATGTCAATGCCGTCGGCAGACCGCATGAACCACTCGGGGTGGCGCAGGAATATATGTCCTTTCGACTCCGGCCGCTGCTCTGTCGGGTGCCACGCGAGGTACATATTTACCCAGGCGTGCACTTCCAGCCCCGCGCGGTGACCCTCCTCCACGATAAGCGCAAGAGGGTCGAATTCAGTTTCGGAAAGAGACTCCGCCCTTGGTGCCACACGGCTGCGGTAAAAGGAATCCCCTCTGCCGCGCACCTGGACCAGGAGCGCGTTCAACCGCCCGTCTACGGCGGTTTGCACCGCACGCATCACCTGCGCCCGATTCTTCAACCAATGGCGAACCACCCACAATCCCCGAAACTCGTCATTCGGCCGGTCGGATCCGCCAACCTCTCCCGCCCAGAGGCAGAGTACAAGGCAGAGACAGACGAGATACGACCTCGGAACGGATCGGAAGACAAAGGGCAAATCGACCGACTTGCCGATTTGCCCTCTCGTCCCACAATTGTTGCGACGCAACGGACTCATTTCTTCGTACGCTCTCGTTCCTCTCGGGATTCGCCATCTCCCTCGGAGTCGGCCACATCGGGCGGAACTGAAGATGATTCGCCCGATTGGTTAGCGATCTCCTCGGCGGGAGCTTCTCCTGTATCCCCGTTTTCATTCGCGGAACCGGCCTCGTCGCGAGATTCCGATCTTCCCGAAAAATCGGCCCTCAACTCCTCCCCGACCATCTCCACCAGACACATCTCAACACTGTCGCCGCGTCGAGGTCCCAGTTTGAGTAACCGCAGATAGCCCCCATTCCGTTCCTCGAATGCAGTTGCGATCTCGTCAAAAAGTTTGGCAACCACGCTCTGGTTTCGAATCCGCCGCAGGACCTGCCTTCTGGCATGTAAATCGCCCCGCTTGGCAAATGTAATCAGGCGTTCGGCCACACCACGCAACTCCTTGGCCTTTGCGTACGTCGTGCGAATTGAACCGTACGTAAATAGAGACGTGGCCATGTTGTTTAACGTTGCTCTCTTGTGGCTGGCTGTACGTCCGAGCTTTCGCCCCCTCTTTCCGTGTCTCATATCCCGTCTTCCCGGTTAAAATTCGTCTTCCAGCACCCCCACCTCTTCAATCTTGGCGGCAATCCCGCTGTATTTCGTTATATCCATGCCGAATTGCAGGCCCAGCCCTTCCAGGATGGCCGTTAATTCGTTCAGTGATTTTCGGCCGAAATTACGAAACTTCAGCATCTCCGTTTCGGTCTTTTGTACCAAATCTTCAAGGGTCGGAATATTGGCAGCCTTCAAACAGTTGGCGGAACGAACCGACAGTTCCAGTTCTTCCACCGGCATCTGCAGGAGCGAAGCCACGCGCTGTGTGTCTTCGTCGATAATTTCCTCGTATTCCTCCTCAGGCTCTTCCTCGAAGTGAATAAAGAGTTCCAGATGGTCCTTCAGTACCTTTGCCGCGTGAGACACGGCGTCGTCGGGCCGTACCGCTCCGTTGGTCCAGACTGTCAGAGTAAGCTTGTCGTAATCCGTCTGTTGCCCCACGCGGGCATTATCCACCTCATAATGCACTTTTCGGATGGGAGAAAATGCAGAGTCGAGCATAATCGTATCGGTAGCGGGTTCGGTGACTTTATTCTCTTCGGCCAGCACATATCCCCGCCCGCTGCCTACCGTAATCTCCATTTCCAGATGGCCGTCTTTGTCCAGAGATGCAATATGCTGATCGGGATTCATGACTTCAACATCCGCATCCACCTCCAACTCCTTTGCCGTCAATGCGCCCGGACCCACTTTGTCGATTCGAAGCAACTTGTCTTCGTCCGAATGCATCCGCAGGTTGACCTCTTTGAGATTCAGGACGACTTCGGTCATGTCCTCGACAACCCCCGATACAACGGAGAACTCATGTTGCACACCTTCCACTCGAAGGGCCTTAACGGCAGCGCCTTCTATGGATGAGAGCAATACCCGACGCAACGCATTGCCAATCGTGGTTCCAAACCCACGTTCCAGAGGTTGTACCGTAAACATTCCGTAAGAATTGGTGAGGCTATCCTCATCGATCTGGACGGACCTGGGCATCTGGAAGTTCCTAGGCTTCATACAAGCATTCTCCTTAGATCCTCTGAAAATAAATACAGCAGCCCGTGCATTGCTTGAATAGCGGGGCCACACCACGTCAAGCCGCAGTTATTATTTCGAATACAACTCGACGATGAGTTGCTCTTCAACCGGTGTCGGAATATCCTCCCTGTCCGGATATTCGAGGACAGTTCCGGTGAGATTGACTTTGTCCAGAGACAACCAGGAAGCCTGCCGCCCCTCGCCGCTCCGCTTGATAGAGTCGTGGATCAGCGCCAGTTGACGGCTCTTTTCCCGTACCTGAATCGTATCGCCGGGCGTGACCTGAAAAGAAGGAACGTCTACAACGCGCCCATTCACCATGATGTGCCGATGACGCACCAGCTGACGCGCCGCCTTGTGAGAGGGCGCGAAGCCCAGCCGGTGGGTGACGTTGTCCAGGCGACTCTCTAGTGTCTGCAGGAGAAGCTCTCCCGTTACGCCCTTCCGGCGTGCGGCCTTGTGATAATAGCCGCGGAACTGCCTCTCCAGCACGCCGTATTGGCGCTTGGCTTTTTGCTTTTCCCTGAGCTGCAGCCCATATTCCGAAGGCTTGCGACCCTGTCTCTGTCCGTGCATGCCCGGTGCATAGCTACGCTTTTCGAACGAGCACTTGTCCAGGTAGCAGCGTTCACCTTTAAGAAACAACTTTACCCCTTCGCGGCGACACAATTTACAGCTCGAATCCGTATACCTTGCCATGCAATAGACCTCCTAGGTCGGATGCCGTTACACCCGACGCCGCTTGGGCGGCCGACAGCCGTTGTGGGGAATCGGCGTGACGTCGCGGATGGCTGCGATTTCCAGCCCGGCGGCCTGCAGCGCGCGAACGGCGGCCTCGCGGCCGACACCGGGGCCCTTAACCCATACCTCGACACGCCGCAGCCCCATGGACATCGCTTCTTTTGCCGCAGCTTCCGCAGCCAACTGGGCGGCAAAGGGTGTACTTTTCCGGGAACCATTAAATCCAACCTTTCCCGTCGTGGACCACGATATCACGTGGCCGTCTTTGTCGGTCAGGGTAACAATGGTATTGTTGAACGTTGCCTTGATATGTGCAACACCCTGCCCGTCAACCCGCTTGTTCCGTCGTCGGCCTTTTCCCTGTTCCGGCGGCAAGTGATCGCCTCCTTACGGTTGATTAAATTTGCGCTTTCTTCTTCTTGGCAATCTGAATTTTTTTCGGCCCTTTCCTCGTGCGGGCATTGGTGCGCGTCCGCTGGCCGCGCACCGGGAGCCCCCTCCGCCAGCGAAACCCGCGATAGCAGCCAATATCCATCAGCCGCTTGATATTCATGGCCACCTCGCTCCTCAGGTTGCCCTCCACCCGGTATTCTCCCTCGATCACGCTCCGGAGTTTGGCAACGTCCTCCTCGTTCAGAGCGTCAACGCGGGTGTCCGGGGAAATCTGCGTTTTCTCAAGGATCTTGTTCGACGCGCTTCTGCCAATACCGTAGATATAGGTCAGCGCGATTTCGACCCGCTTTTCCCGCGGAATATCGACACCTGCGATACGAGCCATTGTATCTCCCCCTTCGTTCGGTTTCCGAAGGCCTATCCCTGTCTCTGTTTATGACTTGGATCGTGTTTGCAAATCACACGAACCACACCTTTTCTGCGTATGATCTTACAGTGGTTGCATCGTTTCTTAACGGACGCGCGAACCCTCATCCCTTTATCCTTTCGGTCATCTTCGGCCCCTGAGCCTTCCCTTTTTCATAAAGCCATCGTAGTGCCGCATCAGGAGATGAGACTCCACCTGCTGCAACGTGTCCAGCGCCACACCTACGATGATAAGCAGACCGGTGCCCCCGAAGAAGTCGATCAGGCCGGGATTCACATCGGCCCAACTGATAATAAAAAATGGGAAAACCGCGATTGCCGCCAGAAAAATCGACCCTGGAAGCGTAATTCGAGTCAGAATTCGATCGATAAAATCGGATGTCCGTTTGCCGGGCCGAATTCCGGGAATAAACCCGCCCTGTCTTTTCATATTGTCAGCCAGGTCAACCGGATTGAACACGATTGCCGTATAGAAATACGCAAAGAAAATTATCATCGTGGAATAGAGCATCCAGTAGGGCATGGCATGTAATGTGGTGGCGGGCGAGAATCGGGAAGCCATATCCTGCACCCACTCGTTCTGAGGAAAAAAATTGGCCAGGGTGGATGGCAAGAACATGATGGCCTGTGCGAAAATGATCGGCATCACACCGGAGGTATTCACCTTTAGTGGAATATGGGTGCTCTGGCCGCCATATACCCGCCTGCCCACAACACGCTTGGCGTATTGTACCGGAATCTTCCGCGTGCCCTGCGTAATGAGCACCACCAGTGCGGTAACCGCGACAATAATGACAACCACAAACAACTCCAGCAGGATGGGCTTGTTGTTGGCCACAAAATCCTGATATTCCTGAATGACGGCCGAGGGCGCACGAGCAATAATCCCGATAAAAATCAACATCGACATCCCGTTACCGATACCCCTGTCGTCAATCTGTTCCCCCAGCCACATAACAAACACGGTTCCGGCGGTTATGGTCAGAATCGTCAGCAACCGGAAGCCCAGACCCGGATCGGGCACCACCAGCATCCCCGAGATTGGCGATCGGAGGCTTTCCATAAACAAGCTGACGCCAAAGGACTGAGCGGCGGCCAGCGCAACGGTTCCGTAGCGGGTATATTGCGTGATCTTCTTGCGCCCCTCTTCGCCCTCCTTCTGAAGCTTCTGCAAAAAGGGTATGACAGCGCCCATCAGCTGGAGAATGATGGACGCGCTGATATACGGCATAATTCCCAGCGCGAAAACGGTTGCCCGGCCGAATGCGCCACCGGCAAACATATCGTAAAATCCCAGGACGCCGGTAGCGGCGCTGCTGAAGTATTCGTCCAAAGCCCTTGGGTCAATGCCGGGTATGGTCACATACGTACCAATCCGAAAGACGATCAGAATCCCCAGCGTAAACAGGATACGATTGCGTAACTCCGGGATTCGAAAGGCACTCTGGAAACTCTGAAGCACCAACGCCTCCTCTCCAATTAACCTGCGCTGAAACCGGCGACCATCAGGCTGACACTCCCTCCGGCCTTTTCAATTTTCTCGACGGCCGACCTGGATACTGCGTGTGCCTGAACCTGTATGACATCGGAAACCTCACCTCGACCCAGAATCTTCACAGGCCGTCGAATCGACCGAATCAGACCCGACTGTTTCAGATGTCCGGGCGTCACCTGTCCGGACAATCCCCGCTTGGCGATATCGTCCAGGTTAACGACCTGATAAACCACCTTCGCCGGGTTGTTGAATCCTACCTTGGGCAGCCTGCGTTGCAACGGCATCTGTCCGCCCTCAAACCACGGTCTTGTTTTCGAGCCCGAACGGGACTTCTGACCCTTGTGGCCTCTTCCGCTTGTTTTGCCGCAGCCGGAACCAACCCCGCAACCCAGCCGTTTTCGCCTCTTAACCGCGCCTGACGGGGGCTTGAGCTTTCCTGGTTTCATCTTGCTAGCCCTTATGCGTCCAAGTAAACGACCCCGGTTCTTCTCAGCCGGACGTGCCGACGTCCGTCACCAGGATCAGCCGTCTTCCTGTTTCACCTCGACGAGGTGCGCAACCGCGTTGACCATGCCGCGGATTTGCGCCGTATCGTCATGAACCACACTGTGGCGAATACGGAGGATTCCAAGCGCCCTGAGCGTACGCCGCTGCTTTTCATTGCGTGAAATCACACTGCGAACCTGGATGATTTTCAGCTTTTTTCCATCGTGAGCCATGCGGCATTACTCCCGAGCACCGGTCAATTCCGCTTCATCGACATCCCTTAACTGTGCAAACGCCCGCGCGTCGCGGAGGCTGGACAAACCCTGAAGCGTCGCCTTTACGGTATTGTGGGTATTCTGGGACCCCAGTGACTTGGTCAGCACGTTCTGCACGCCAGCCAATTCCAGGACTGCCCGAATACCTCCCCCGGCGATCACGCCGGTTCCAGGCGCCGCAGGCCTCAACAACACCCGGGAAGCGCCAAAGTTACCGATAATTTCATGCGGTATTGTTCCGTTATTCACTGGTATACGTACCAGTTCTTTTTTTGCATTTTCCGTGGCTTTGCGGATGGCTTCGGCCACCTCTCCCGCCTTGCCCAATCCAGCACCGACGTGACCCTGACGGTCGCCAACAACCACCATCACGTTGAATGCGAACCGACGGCCGCCCTTGCGCACGTGGGATACCCGCTTGAGGCTGTTATTGATAACGATTTCGGTCAGGTCCAAACCCGCAGGATCTATTCGTTTCAAATGGAACTCCTTTGATTCCGGCAACCGCCCCTAAAACCGCAACCCGCCTTCGCGCGCGCCGTCGGCCAATGCCTTGATCCGGCCGTGATACAGGCGGCCGCCCCGATCGAAAACGACCGTTTTTATGCCGACCTCCAGCGCTTTGACTGCTACGGCGCGTCCGACCTCGCGGCCCTTTTGGCTCTTGTTGCCCGAGAGCGTGTCTCGGATTTCTCGAGAATTGCTCGAAAGTCCAAGCAAGGACCGGCCCGTCGTGTCGTCGATCAGTTGCACCTCAATGTGATTCAGACTTCTGCTTACCGCCAATCGGGGCCGCCCGGGCGTACCGCGGATCTTTTTCCGAATTCGCAATCGGCGGCGCCGGCGCAGGTTGGCCTTCTGGATCTGTGGATTTGCCATGAAAATTCACTCCGTATACGTCCCGAAAATTACCTTATACCGGCCTTACCGGCCTTACGACGAACATACTCATTAAAGTACCGTATCCCTTTACCCTTATAAGGCTCCGGGGGACGGACTTTTCGAATATCGGCAGCCATCCGCCCCACCCGCTCTTTGTCCGCACCCCGAATGACAATTGACGCCTGGGCAGTTTCCATATCGGCCGGGGCCGCTTCAACGCTCATTTCGACGCCTTCGAGGGGCTCCATAATCACGGGATGGCTGAAACCGACCTGTAGATCGAGACTTCTACCCTTCATTTCGGCGCGATACCCCACACCCACGACGACCAGCCGTTTTTCAAAGCCGTTACGCACGCCTTCAACCGCGTTGGCCAACAACGCTCGTGTCAGACCCCACACCGCCTTTGACTCCCGGTCTTCAATATCCTCAACCGTCACACTAAGCGTCCCGTCTGCCTGCCGGACGTGTGTTAACGGATGAATCCGGACCATCAGTTCCCCCTTGCTACCCTTTACCCGCACCCCGTCCGACTGAACCTGGACCTGAACGTCATCCGGAAGTGGAATCGGTTGTTTTCCAATGCGTGACACGTGGACTCCTCCCATCTACCAGAGGTGGCAGAGAACCTCGCCGCCGACCCCGGCCATGCGGGCCTCGCTATCCGTAAGAATACCCCGTGAAGTGGAAAGCACGGCTATGCCGAGACCGTTGAGTACCCTGGGGATTTCGCCGGCGCCGACGTAACGACGGAGCCCCGGCCGGCTGATGCGTTCCAATCCTTGAATGGCGCTCTCATCGTCGGAACTGTACCTGAGATAGAGCCTGATGTAGCCCTGCCGGTTGTCTTCCACGTAGGCGAAGTTGTGGATGAACCCTTTCGCTTTCATAATTCGGGCAAATTCACGTTTTAGCCGGGAGCCCGGAATGTCTACTTTCCGGTGCCCGGCCCCGGCCGCATTTCGAATACGGGTCAGCATATCAGCAACGGGATCGCTCATACTCATAAGCCAGACCGCCTCCTGTATGTCACAAGGGTTACCAACTCGCCTTCGCAACCCCCGGAATCTCACCCCGTAACGCCAGTTCTCTGAAGCAGATCCGACAGATTCCGAACTGCCTCATGTAGCCTCTGGGGCGTCCGCAACGATGGCAACGATTATACCGGCGAACGGCAAACTTCGGTTTCTTATTTGCCTTGACAATCAACGTCTTTTTTGCCACAAAAAACGCTCGCTTTCTTGGAGTCAGGCCGCTTCGGCCGTCTGGAACGGCATGCCAAAGCGCTTGAACAATTCAAATGCCTCTTCGTCGGTTCGGGCCGTGGTAACAAGGGTCACGTCCATCCCTCGAATCTGATCGATCTGATCGTAGTTGATTTCCGGAAAAATGATCTGCTCACGCACACCCACAGTATAATTCCCCCGGCCGTCGAAGGCATTGGGAGACAAACCCCTGAAGTCGCGTGTACGTGGTATGGCAAACGTGAAAAATCGGTCCAGAAACTCATACATCCTATCTCGGCGGAGCGTTACGGCGCACCCGATGGGCATGCCCTCGCGCAGTTTGAAATTCGACACCGACTTTTTTGCGCGCCGTACCGAAGGACGCTGCCCCGCAATGGTAGACAGGTCCGCGATGGCGCTGTCGATCGCCTTCGGATTCTGGACGGCCTCTCCCAAGCCCATATTCAGGATGATCTTCTCGAGTCTGGGTACCTGCATCGCGTTCTTGTAGGAGAAATGCGAAACCATCGCCGGGACGATCTCGTTGTTGTACACTTCACGCAGTCGCGCCGCCATCCGACCCTCTCTATTTATTCGCTTCGGAAATCTGTTCGCCACTCTTGACCGAAAGCCGAATACGAACGCCGTTCTCCAGTCTCTTCCGGCGTATCCTGGTGGGCTCGTCGGTCTGTGGATCGATCAACATGAGCTTGGAAATGTGAACGGGCGCCTCTTTCTCGACAATACCGCCCTGCTGATTTCGTGGCCCGGGCCGGGTATGGCGTTTGATAAAGTTAATGCCCTCCACCAGCGCCCGCGCCTTTTTCGGGAATACCTTCAGGACACGTCCGCGCCTCCCCGCGTCGACACCGCCGATGACCTCGACCTGATCACCCCTGCGAATATGAAGTTTCAAAGCTCGACTCCCTCACGGATGAATACTCAAACGACTTCAGCCGCCAGAGAGACAATTCGCATAAACCGCCTGTCGCGTAATTCCCTTGCGACCGGTCCGAAAATGCGCGTTGCCCTCGGCTCTCCCTCGGCGTCTATCAGCACAGCCGCATTGTCGTCGAAACGGATGTAAGAACCATCGGAGCGTCGCGCCTCCTTCTTGGTCCGAACAATAACGGCCCGTGCGACTTCTCCTTTTTTTACCGCACTGTTGGGCTGCGCGTCTTTTACGGCAACGACGATGGTATCGCCCAACCCGGCATATCTTCGCCGAGACCCGCCCAGCACCCGGAAACACATCACCTTGCGGGCACCGCTATTGTCAGCACAGTTCAACACCGTCTGATCCGTAACCATCCTGAATACTCCCTATTGAACCTTTTCCAGAATCTCAGTGAGTCGCCACCGTTTGGTTTTGCTAATCGGGCGTGTTTCCATAATTAACACGGTGTCGCCGGTGTTCGCCAAATTGTGTTCGTCGTGTGCCGCAAATTTGGAACGACGCCGTATAACCTTGCCATAAAATGGATGGGGCGTCCGCCAGGTAACTTCCACGACAATTGTCTTATTGGCCTGATTACTCAGCACCCGACCCTCAAGGGTCTTACGACGGCCGCGCGTGTCGGTTTGTGCCATAGTTTAATTTCCTTCCGATCCTCTGGATTCGACACCGTCGGCACCGGTCGTGGCGTTCGGACCCAGTGCGCGCGCGCTCAGAACCGTTTTAATTCGGGCGATGTCCCGTCGGACCGACTGTACCCGAAGCGGGTTGTCGAGTTGTTGGGTGACAAGCTGAATTCTCAAGTTGTACAACTCCTCAAGCCTATCGGCGAGCAACTCATCGACCTCGCTCGCAGTCATCTGACGAATCTCGCTGGCTTTCATTCTTCGCTGTCTCCCCGTTCGATAAACCGGGTCTTGATAGGCATTTTGTGGCCGGCCTTTCGCATGGCCTCCCGGGCGCTCTCTCGTTGAACCCCATCGATTTCGAACATAATGCGGCCCGGCTTTACGACGGCCACCCAGTATTCCGGATTTCCTTTGCCCTTACCCATCCGCGTCTCCGCGGGTTTGACGGTGACGGGTTTGTCGGGAAACAGACGGATCCAAACTTTGCCACCACGCCCAAGCGCGCGCGTAATGGCCACCCGCGCCGCTTCGATCTGCCGGCTGGTGATCCACGCGGGCTCCAGCGCCTGGAGCGCGAATTCTCCAAAAGCGATTTTGCTGCCCCGGTACGCCATGCCACGCATGCGTCCGCGCTGCTGTTTTCGCCACTTTACCCTTTTCGGCATCAACATGGAGTCAGATCCTTAATGAAACCCGTTTCCGATTACTGCGCCGGCCCACCCGAAATGCGACGTTCCACAACCTCGCCGTGACACACCCACACCTTGACCCCCACGGTGCCCGAGTTTGTAAAGGCTGTGGAAGTGGCATAGTCGATATCGGCCCGCAGCGTATGCAACGGCACTCTGCCGGCGGGTTCCGACTTTTCGATTCGCGCCATTTCCGCGCCACCCAAACGCCCGCCGCATACAATCTTTATGCCGTCGGCACCCATGCGCATCGCCGAAGCGATGGCCTTCTTCATCGCTCGCCGGAACGAAACGCGCTGCTCCAACTGACGCGCGATATTGTCGGCGACCAATTGCGCATTCGTTTCGGGCCGTTTGATTTCCTGTATATTGATATATATCTCTTTACCAGTGATGTGTTTCAATTCGTCCCGGAGCTTGTCAACCTCTTGCCCCTTGCGGCCGATCACGATGCCGGGACGAGCGGTATGAACCGAAATGGTGACCCGTTTCGGCGCACGTTCGATCTCAATTTGCGATACGCTTGCCCGCTGAAGCCTGCTCTGAATGTACCGCCGCAGCATCAGGTCTTCTTTGAGCAGTTCCGCAAAATCCTTGCCGGCATACCAGCGGGAACGCCAGTCTTTTACGATGCCCAATCGGAATCCGGTTGGGTGTGTTTTCTGGCCCAAGAGCAATCCTCCCGACGACTAATTGTCGTCCGAAACGACGAGGGTGATATGGCTGCAACGCTTTCGTATAAACCCGGCGGCGCCACGTGGCATAGGACGAAGCCGACGCATTGCGATGGCGCCGTTCACGAACGCCTCTTGAACGTACAGGGCTTCTTCACGGGCCGCGGACGCCTCGTTGTTGGCGGCATTGGCCACCGCCGACCGCAGCGTGCGTTCTACGATTCTGGCCGCCTTCTTGGGCGTAAACTGAAGAATGTGAAACGCTTCTTCAACACCTTTGCCACGCACAAGGTCCACCACCTGTCGTGCTTTTCGAGGTGAGATCCTGACATATCTGATTACTGCCCTGGCCGTCATCAAAGATCCTTCCTTACGGGTGCCTTCACGGAGGTCAACTCCGTCTCGCGTGGAGAAGCTCACCGTCGAACATCGAAAACCGGTACCAACGCGCCACATTGTGCGCCGAAGCTACTTCAGCCCCGTGGAACGCTCCGTGAGGCTTCCCGAGTGCCCCCGAAAAGTACGTGTAGGGGCGAACTCTCCCAGCTTGTGACCCACCATATTTTCCGTTACGTACACCGGAATGAACTTGTTCCCGTTGTGCACCGCGAGCGTATGTCCAACAAATTCTGGAGAAATGGTCGAACGACGGGCCCACGTCTGAATCACACGCTTGTTGCCAGAGTTGTTCATTCCCTCGATCTTCGCCAGAAGACTCGGCTCCACATACGGGCCTTTTTTTAGCGACCGTGCCATTCAATCCTCGCTGGGGTTATCTCTTGTCTGGTCTTCTCACGATGAGTTTATTGGATTGTTTCTTGGGTTTTCTCGTCTTGTATCCCTTTGTGGGCACCCCCCACGGGGTTACCGGATGTCCGCCACCCGAGGCACGTCCTTCCCCTCCTCCGTGCGGGTGATCGACGGGGTTCATGGCCACCCCCCTCACCGACGGACGCCTCCCCAACCACCTGTTGCGACCCGCGTTTCCCAAAACGACGTTTTCGTGTTCCGGATTTCCAACCTGTCCGACGGTGGCGTAACACCTAACCGGCACCAGGCGAACCTCGCCGGAGGGCAGGCGGAGTTGCGCGAACTTACCTTCTTTGGCCATGATCTGAATTTCCGTACCGGCCGAACGCCCCAACTGTCCGCCCTTACCGGGTTGCAGCTCGACATTGTGAACGTAGGTTCCCTGCGGGATGTTCTCAAGAGGAAGCGCATTGCCGGGCCGAACGTCGGCATCCGGACCGGATAACACCTGAGTGCGAACCTCCAGAGCCGTGGGCGCCAGAATGTACCGCTTCTCGCCGTCTGCGTAATGGAGCAGTGCGATTCTGGCGGAGCGATTTGGATCGTACTCAATCGAGTGTACCCGGGCCGGAACACCGTGCTTGTTGCGTTTGAAATCAACGACCCGGTAGTGCCGACGGTGTCCGCCGCCCCGCCGTCGACTCGTGATACGGCCCATATTGTTTCGCCCACCACTCTTCTTGTTCGCCTCAATGAGCGACTTCTCGGGTTGAGATCGGGTAATCTCTTCAAACGTGGAGACGGTTTTGTGCCGCAGCGAGGGCGTAAGAGGTCGAAACGATTTGACGGGCATTGATCAGGATTCTCCGAAGAAGTCTATGGTATCACCGTCCGCAAGGGTGATGATCGCCTTTTTCCAGTTTGCACGGCGGCCCTGAAACCGGCCCATTCTTTTTAGCTTTCCAGAGAAGGACGACGTATTGATTTTCAGCACCCGTACATTGAACATCGTCTCAGCGGCCTTCTTGATTTCCAGCTTGTTGGCGTCGACCCGTACTTCAAACACAAACTTGTTGTGTTTTTCCTGGAGTTCGGAAGCCCTCTCGGTAATCAGCGGCCTGCGGATGATGTCTGTGAAATCTTTCTTCATGCCGCCCCCCCGATGGCCTGCAGCCCGCCCAGGGCTTCCCTGGTAAAAACGACGGCATCCGCGTTGACCACATCGTATGTTGAGACCTGGGCTACCGGCAGCACATGAAGGTTGGATAAATTCCGACATGACTTCAGGACATTCGGCGACGCCGCCGGCGTGAGCAGAAGAACCTTTCGATCGTCGATCTGTATGGCCTGCGTCATCCCCTCCATACGTTTCGTTTTGGGTTCGTCAAACGTGAAGTCTTCCACCACCTTGATGGCACCATTCGAAACCTTTAGGGAAAGCGCCGATTTCAGCGCCAATCGCCGGACCTTCTTGGGCACGCGCTCGCTCAACTCTCGCGGTCTGGGGCCGTGAGCAACCCCGCCTCCGACCCGAATTGGGGAAGATGCAGTGCCGGCTCTCGCTCGTCCCGTGCCCTTTTGTCTATATAACTTCCGCTTGCTGCGTCGAACCTCGGCACGGGTCTTGGAATGGGCATTGCCCTGGCGCTGGTTTGTCAGATACATCTTGACCGTATGATAGATGGCATGGTGAGAAGGTTCTATCCCGAAGATCGCCTCCGGGAGGTCGACGGATCCCACAACCTCGCCTTGGAGGTCTGTTACCTCAACTGATGCCATAACGCGATCGGTTCCCATTAGTTGCGCTGTTTTTGCACCTTTACGATGCCGCCTCGCGGGCCCGGTACCGCACCCTTGAGCAACAACAGGTTGCGCTCCTTGTCCACCCGGACGACCATCAACCCCTTCACGGTTTCCCGGCGATGGCCCATATGGCCCGCCATCCGCATTCCCTTGAACACGCGTGAAGGATCTGAGCTCTGGCCAATCGATCCGGGCGCCCGGTGCCGGTCGGACTGCCCGTGTGTTTTCGGACCGCCCTTGAAATGGTGCCTCTTGACGCCGCCCTGAAAACCCTTGCCTTTGGTCCGCCCGGTTACCGAGACGAATTCGCCGGACTTGAATATGCCGGTATCAAGAGTCTGACCGACCACATATTCCGACGTGTTGTCAACCCGAAACTCCTTCAGGATTCGATGTGGGCCGGCGCCGGCTTTCTTGAGAACGCCAAGGTGTGGGCGTGTCAGGCGCCGTTCGGAAGTGGCGCCAAACGCGAGTTTCAGTGCGTGATACCCATCCGACGCATCGTCCTTCACCTGTACAACCGGACATGGCCCCACCTGAACCACGGTGATCGGGACCATGTTGTCGTCCTGGTCGTAAGCCTGGGTCATCCCAATTTTTCTTCCAATCAATCCTAACACGGCACTACGCCTTAATTTCGATGTCGATTCCCGCCGGCAAATCCAGTTTCATTAACGCATCTACCGTCTGCGGCGTCGAGTTGTGAATATCGATCAGACGTTTATGTACCCGGGTCTCGAACTGCTCCCGGGACTTTTTGTCGATATTGGGACCTCGGAGCACCGTATACAACGTACGCTTGGTGGGCAACGGAATGGGGCCGGAAATCAGCGCTCCGGTCCGTTTCGCCGTTCGCACAATTTCGTCGACAGACCGATCCAGGGCAACGTGATCGTAAGCCTTCAATCGAATACGAATTTTCTGTGCTGGCACTGGTCCCTCCGTCGACGCTAGTCAATGATTTCAGTAACCACGCCCGAGCCGATTGTCCGGCCCCCTTCGCGTATGGCGAACCGAAGCTGCGCTTCGATGGCGATGGGTTGGGGAGTCAGGTCGACGTCCATGGTAATGTTGTCGCCCGGCATCACCATTTCCACACCATCGGGCAACTGAACCGCGCCGGTAACGTCGGTGGTTCTGAAAAAAAACTGCGGTCGGTAACCAGTAAAGAATGGTTTGCTTCGACCGCCCTCTTTTTCCGTGAGCACGTAAACTTCACCTTTGAACTTCGTATGCGGCGTGACCGAACCTGGTTTGGCAACGACCATACCACGTTCGAGGTCTTCCTTGTCGATGCCGCGCAGCAGCAGACCCACGTTGTCTCCCGTTTCCCCAACGTCCAGAAGCTTTCGGAACATCTCGATTCCCGTGACCACGGTCTTACGGGTTTCACGGATCCCGACAACCTCCACTTCTTCGTTCAGCTGGACCACGCCACGCTCGATTCTACCCGTGCCCACCGTCCCGCGGCCGGTAATGCTGAAGACGTCCTCTACGGGCATCAGGAAGTCCCGGTCCATGTCGCGTTCAGGTATCGGAATCGCGGTATCTACGGCCTCGAGCAGTTCCCAAATGGAATTGCACACGTCCGAATCCGGATCGTTGGCCTCGAGCGCCTGCAGCGCAGACCCACTAATCACAGGAATGTCGTCACCCGGAAAATCGTAATCACTGAGCAGTTCCCGCACCTCCAGTTCCACCAGTTCAAGAAGTTCGGGGTCGTCGACCATATCGACCTTGTTCATGTAGACGACGATAGACGGGACGTTCACCTGCCGTGACAGGAGAATATGCTCCCGCGTCTGAATCATCGGACCATCGGCGGCGCTTACCACCAGAATCGCACCGTCCATCTGTGCCGCGCCGGTGATCATGTTCTTTACATAGTCGGCGTGTCCCGGACAATCGACATGGGCGTAGTGGCGGTTTTCGCTGGAATACTCGACGTGCGCCGTATTGATGGTTATGCCGCGTTCCACCTCCTCGGGGGCCTTGTCAATGCTCTCGAAGGGCGTATATTCCGCCAGTCCCCTGGCGGCCAGCGTCTTGGTAATGGCCGCCGTCAACGTCGTCTTACCATGGTCAACGTGCCCTATGGTTCCGATATTGACGTGGGGTTTGCTCCTGTCAAACTTCTCTTTTGCCATGTCACCTTCCTCCTGTTACTATAAACGACTCAAAAGTCTTTTTATTGGGCTATCGTAGTTGCCCGCCGTGAAGAATGAATTCGACCTCCCAATCACTAATTGTCGGTGAGTTCCCGTGCGAGCCCTTTCGGTATTTCCTGGAACCTTGAGAATTCCATCGAATTGATAGCACGCCCCTGAGTCAAGGACCGCAGACGTGTGGCATAACCGAACATCTCGGTCAGGGGGACCATTGCCGTAATCACCTGGGCATCCGGCCGGTTCACAATGCCCACAATGTGTCCACGCCGGGCATTCAGGTCGCCCATCACGTCGCCCATATATTCTTCGGGCACGACCACTTCAACGTCCATCAGGGGTTCCATCAGGTAAGGATCCGCTCTTCGGGCGCCGTCTTTAAAGGCCATGGACCCGGCCACTTTGAACGCTATTTCCGAAGAATCCACTTCGTGGTAGGATCCGTCGTAAAGTATGACATTTACATCTTCCACAGGATATCCGGCCAATACGCCCGACTGCATGGCCTCTTGAACGCCCTGTCGGACCGAAGAGATATATTCGGACGGTACGGCCCCACCCACAACCTTATTTTCGAACACAAGCCCGCTCCCCGACTCCCCCGGCCCCATCTCCAGCCAGACATGCCCCCACTGCCCCCGGCCACCCGTCTGTCGTACGAACCGACCCTCTGCCTTTACCGTCTTGCGAATCGCCTCCTTAAATGTCACCTGTGGCTTGCCCACATTGGCCGCCACGCGAAATTCTCGCATCAAGCGGTCGACAATGATTTCCAGGTGCAATTCACCCATACCTGAAATAATCGTCTGGCCGGTATCTTCATCGGTGGACACGTGGAAGGTGGGATCCTCTTCGGATAACTTTCCAAGCGCGGTCCCCAGATGGTCCTGGTCTGCCTTGGTTCTGGGCTCGATAGCCACGGACACGACGGGTTTCGCGAAGTCCATCGATTCCAGAATAACCGGATGGTCAAGGTCGCAGAGCGTCTCCCCCGTTGCCGTATCTTTCAGCCCAACGACGGCTGCGATATCTCCGGTTACGACCTCGCCGATTTCCTCTCGCTTGTTGGCGTGCATTTGCAGTACCCGGCCGATACGCTCTCGTTTCCCTTTGTTGGAATTCATCACGTACGAGCCGGTCTTGAGGCAACCCGAATAGACTCTGAAATAGGTCAGGCGCCCCACATAAGGATCGGTTTTCACTTTGAATGCGAGCGCGGAAAACGGTTCGTCGTGGGAAGGCGCGCGGGCGACGTGCGCCCCAGACTCCGGATGGGTGCCGTTAACCGCCGGAACGTCCAGCGGGGATGGCAGATAGTCTAGAACGCCGTCAAGAAGGCGCTGGACGCCCTTGTTTTTGAAGGCCGATCCGCAGAAGACCGGCACCGCGCGTACATTGATCGTTGCAAGCCGAAGGGCCTGTCTTATTTCTTCTTCGGCGATAGGTTCGCCTTCGAGGAATTTTTCCATCAGGGTATCGTCGAAATCAGAGACCGCCTCAAGCATCTGCTCGCGGTAGACCTGTGCACGGTCCAGCAAGTCGTGCGGAATTTCGCTTTCTGTAAATACCGTGCCCAGCGTGTCTTCTTGATAGGACACCATCTTCATCTTCACCAGATCGATCAATCCGGTAAATAACTCGCCTGCGCCGACGGGAATCTGCACCGGCACAAAATTCGAAGCCAGGCGTTCTCTCATCATTTCAAGGACGCGGAAAAAATCGGCGCCCGTACGGTCCATTTTGTTCACAAAAGCAATTCGCGGGACCCTGTACTTATCGGCCTGGCGCCAGACCGTTTCGGACTGAGGCTCCACACCGCCTACGGCGCAGAAGATCCCGATGACTCCGTCCAGGACCCTGAGTGACCGCTCAACCTCGGCCGTAAAATCCACATGTCCGGGCGTGTCGATGATATTGATCCGGTGTCCGTCCCAGAAACAGTTGGTAGCAGCCGACGTAATGGTAATGCCCCGCTCACGTTCCTGGTCCATCCAGTCCATTGTGGCCGCGCCATCGTGCACCTCGCCCATCCGATCCAGCCGACCCGTATAGTACAGAATACGCTCGCTCGTTGTGGTTTTACCCGCATCGATATGGGCCATAATGCCGATGTTTCGGATCCGTTCCAGCTGTTCTTTACGTGACATTTGCGTTACCAACGATAGTGTGCGAACGCCCGGTTGGCCTCGGCCATGCGGTGGGTCTCTTCTCTTCGCTGCAAAGCTCCACCCCGGCCGTTGGCCGCGTCCGTCAATTCACCTGCAAGCCTCTGGGACATGGTTTTCTCGGCCCGCCCGCGCGCGAACGTAATCAACCAGCCGATTGAAAGCGAAAGGCGCTCGTCTGACCGTACTTCGACAGGCACCTGGTAAGTCGTCCCACCCACGCGTCGGGATTTCACCTGAATCATCGGCTTGGCGTTTTCGACCGCCTTTTCAAATACGTCCAGCCCTGTTCCGTCCGACCGTTCGGCGATAAGGTCCAAAGCATGGTACAGGATCGTTTCGCCGATGCTCTTCTTGCCCTTCCGAAAGAGACTGTTGACAAACTGCGTCACCAGAACACTGCCGTATTTGGGATCGGGTGAGAACGCCCGTTTCTCGGCACGCCTTTTTCTCATAACACCCTCAAAACAAGGGGGACACACCGTCTACAGCCTTCTCGAGCGTGTTCCCCCGAAACAAACGCATTCATAAAAACTGAAGTCCTATTGAGGCGTTTTGGCACCGTATTTGGACCGGCCCTGTTTTCGGTCGGCGACACCGGTCGTGTCCAGGACACCCCTTATAATGTGATACCGAACCGAAGGCAGATCCCTTACCCGACCACCCCGAATGAGTACTACCGAGTGTTCCTGAAGATTGTGTCCCTCGCCAGGGATATAGGCTGTGACCTCCATCCCGTTCGTGAGGCGAACGCGGGCCACCTTTCTCAGGGCGGAGTTCGGCTTCTTGGGGGTCGTGGTATAGACACGCGTGCAGACACCCCGCTTTTGCGGGCATCCCCGCAATGCGGGGGCAGACGACCGCTTCGCTTTTAATTTACGTCCTTTGCGCACCAGCTGATTGATGGTGGGCAAGACAACCTCCTGTATGGTTTGCATCCACACAAACACAGACGATCCAACCGGACAGCCGATTTTGCCGTTGACGGTTAAATTTAACCATAGACTTTCATTATACAAATTTACGGTTGGCTTGTCAAGCATTTATCGGCGGAAGACCGATGTTTTCGAGCCCCTCCTCGGGAACCTCCTCCATCTCCGTCTCAAGAGAAACCGCCCGAACCCCGCGATATCGTTCCGCGCCCGTTCCGGCCGGAATCAGGTGCCCGATAATCACGTTTTCCTTCAATCCCAGCAGGCCGTCCATCTTGCCCTGGACGGAAGCCTCTGTCAATACGCGGGTCGTCTCCTGGAAAGACGCAGCGGAAATGAAGCTATCGGTCATTAAAGAGGCACGTGTAATGCCCAACAACACCGACTGGAACGTCGCCGGATCACCGCCTTCGGCAATCACCTTATCGTTCTCGTCCCGGAAACGGAATCGATCTACCGTTTCTCCTTCCAAGAAATTGGTATCGCCCGGATCCGTCACCTGTACCTTCTGCAGCATCTGGCGTACAATGCACTCGATATGCTTGTCGTTGATCCGCACGCCCTGCATGCGGTACACGGCCTGGATCTCGTTCACCAGGTATTCCTGCACCGCCTGGATGCCCTGAATCTGCAGAATATCGTGCGGATTCACCGACCCTTCCGACATCTGCTCGCCGGCCTGAACCCGGTCATTCTCCTGAACCCGGAGATGTTTGCCGTAGGGTATCGTATATTTCCGTTCCTCGCCGTCGTCAGTCGTAACAATTACGGTCCTGGAACCCCGTACGAGCCCGCCGAAACTGACAGTACCGTCGATTTCGGTGACCACGGCCGGATCCTTGGGACGCCGTGCCTCGAAGAGCTCGGCGACACGGGGCAATCCACCGGTAATATCGCGTGTCTTGCTGCGCTCGCGCGGGATCTTCGCCAGGGAATCTCCGGCGCCGATCACATCCGCATCATGCACCACAAGACGAGCGCCAACGGGGATGATGTAATGGCCGACCTCATTTCCTGCGGCGTCGAGGATTCGAATCCGGGGAGACAACGTGCGATCCCGGTGTTCGCTCACCACCTGGGCAGCCAGACCGGTGGTCTCGTCGGCCTCTTCGCGGTAGGTCACACCTTCGACAAGGTCTACAAACTCCACGGTGCCCGGCCGGTTCGAGACGATATTATTGTTATAGGGATCCCATTCGTACAGAACCTGGTTTTCGTCCACCGGCTGCCCGTCCTCCACTTTCAACACGGCGCCAAAGGGCACGTAGTAGTGCCCGCCGCGAGGACGACCCTGATCATCATGCACCTCGAATTCTCCATTCCTGCCCACCGCAGTGCGTTGTCCGTCGGTCCGGGTGACGGAATCCATATTGATGAACCGCACAACGCCGGCCCGTTTGGCGACGATTTCGGCCTGTTCCGCGATCCGGCTGGACGTACCACCGATATGGAACGTACGCAACGTGAGTTGGGTACCCGGCTCACCGACGCTCTGGGCGGCAATCACGCCGACGGCTTCGCCGATGTCAACGAGCCTGGCGGTGGCGAGGTTACTACCATAACACTTGGCGCAGATGCCTCGGCGGGCTTCGCAGGTCAAAACCGAACGCACATTCACCCGTTCCACACCGGCATCGGCAATCTTGGCAGCGGATGCCTCGTCGAGGAGCATATCGCTTTCCACGATGATCTCGCCGCCGATCGGATCGTACACATCCTCCAACAGAGTTCGGCCCACGATACGATCCGCCAGGGGCTCGACCACCTCCTCGCCCTCTTTGAACGCTTCGAGCTCGATGCCCATAATGGTGCCGCAATCCCCTTCGCCTATCACTCCGTCCTGTGCCACATCCACCATGCGACGGGTGAGATAACCCGCCTCGGCGGTCTTCAATGCCGTGTCGGCCAACCCTTTTCTTGCTCCGTGCGTGGAAATGAAGTACTCAAGGACCGACAGACCCTCTTTAAAGGATGCGACGATGGGCGTCTCGATAATCTCACCGATCGCTCCCGTAAGCTTCTTCTGAGGTTTGTTCATCAACCCCCGCATACCGCCCAGCTGCTTCACCTGGTCGTCGCTGCCGCGAGCGCCGGAGTCTTTCATGATGTAGATCGAATTGAAGCCTGCCTCCGAATGCTCCAGCGCCTCGTTCATCATCTCGGCGATATTGTTCGTGGTGTGCTGCCAGACGTCGATGACCTTGTTGTACCGCTCGCCTTCTGTGATTACGCCATGCACGTACTGCTGCAGGATCCGATCGACTTCACCCTTGGCTTTATCGATCAGTTCCTGCTTCTTGGGCGGAACCACCACGTCGTCCATCGAAACGGTTACACCGGATCGGGTGGCGTAGTCATAACCCAGCCGTTTCAAGCCGTCGGCAAATTCAACGGTTGCCCGATTTCCAAATCGCCGGTGGACGTCGGTGGTTACTTTCTGTATCACCGGTTTGTCCACCATCTGATTGATATAGGGCATTCCGTCGGGCAGAATGTCATTGAAAATCACCTGGCCTACGGTGGTTGTCAGCAGCTTTCCGTCGACACGCACCCGAATGGCTTCGTGAAGGGGTAATTTTCCGTAATCGTGTGCGATCAGTGCTTCGTTGGGGCTGCCGAATGCCTTGACATGTTCGTTGCCGGACTGCTGAACCATCTTGGTCAGATAATAACAGCCCATGGCGATGTCCTGCGGATTGTGCACGATCACCGCGGATCCGTCTGCGGGCTTGAGCATATTGTTCGCGGACATGACCAGGACGCGCGCTTCAATTTGCGCCTCGAAAGAAAGCGGCACGTGAACCGCCATCTGGTCGCCGTCGAAGTCTGCATTGAATGCGGCGCAGACCAGTGGATGGATGCGAATGGCCTTCCCTTCCACCAGCACGGGCTGGAACGCCTGAATGCCGAGCCGGTGGAGCGTGGGTGCCCGGTTGAGCAGGACGTAGTGATCCTGGATAATATCCTCCAGAATATCCCATACTTCAACCCGTTCGCGCTCGACGAGCTTCTTTGCGCTTTTCACGGTCTGGACCAATCCGCGCTCTTCCAGTTTTTTGATGATGAACGGCTTGAACAACTCAAGCGCCATGTGCTTCGGAAGCCCGCATTGATGCAACTTGAGGTTGGGGTCGACCACGATTACCGATCGGCCGGAATAGTCGACCCGCTTGCCGAGCAGATTCTGACGGAAGCGGCCCTGCTTTCCCTTCAGGAGATCCGAGAGGGATTTCAACGATCGGTTGCCATCGCCTCGCACGGCTCGAGACCTGCGGCCATTGTCGAATAGCGCGTCGACGGCCTCCTGAAGCATACGTTTCTCGTTGCGCAGGATCACCTCCGGCGCCTTGATTTCGATCAGCTTTTTCAGCCTGTTGTTCCGGTTGATGACCCGCCGGTACAGATCGTTCAAATCCGACGTGGCAAAACGTCCACCCTCCAGGGGAACCAGCGGCCGGAGATCCGGCGGAATAACTGGAATGACGTCTAGAATCATCCATGACGGTTGGTTGTCGGACTGGCGAAATGCCTCGACCACTTTCAGCCGTTTCAACGCCTCCTGCTTGCGCTGAACGGAAGTTTCCATGCGCGCCTGGGTGCGCAACTCCGCGGAAAGTTCCTCGATGTCTATCTCACTGAGCAGCTTTTTGAGCGCGACCGCACCCATATCCGTGGTAAAGTTGTACCCCTCCGACTCGAGTTCAAAGGCCTCATCTTCGGATAGAAGATCCTTATACTTCAAATCCGGCGCGTCACCCGGATCCAACACGACGTAAGACTCGTAATAGATGATCCGTTCCAGATTGCGAATCGTGATATCCAGCAGATAACCCATACGCGAAGGCAGCGACTTGAAAAACCAGATATGCGAAACCGGCACCGCCAGTTCGATGTGGCCCAGCCGCTCACGACGCACCTTGGATTGTGTCACTTCCACGCCGCACCTGTCACATACAACGCCCCGGTAGCGAATCCTCTTGTACTTTCCGCAGCTGCATTCCCAATCTTTAACCGGACCGAAGATACGTTCGCAGAACAGACCGTCACGCTCGGGCTTGAACGAGCGGTAGTTGATGGTTTCCGGTTTGGTCACCTCACCGCGGGACCAACCCCGGATCGTTTCGGGAGAAGCGAGTTGGATACGGATGGAATTGAATTCTGTGGGCCGCTTGGAAGTGTTGATGTCCGCCACGGGCCTTACCCCCTTTTTGCGATCGAAATCCAAATAAAAAGATGACCCCTCTATCGGATCTTACCCGCTCTGACCATTCTCCAGGACCACGTCCAGACAGAGGCTCTGCAATTCCTTGACCAGCACGTTGAAGGATTCAGGAACCCCCGGTTCAGGTGGATTCTCGCCCTTTACGATCGCTTCGTAGATCTTTGAACGTCCTGCGACATCATCGGACTTGACGGTCAGCATCTCCTGCAACATATAGGCGGCGCCGTAGGCCTCCAGCGCCCAGACCTCCATTTCGCCGAATCGCTGGCCGCCGAATTGCGCCTTGCCTCCAAGGGGCTGTTGCGTCACCAGCGAATACGGCCCGATGGATCGGGCGTGGATCTTGTCGCTGACCAGATGCGACAGCTTCAGCATATATATGTACCCAACCATTACCTCCTTATCGAAAGGCCTTCCGGTTTTTCCGTCGTACAGCACGGTTTTGCCGGCTTCCGGGAGATCGGCCTCGCGCAACGCCGTCTTGATGTCTTCCAATGAAGCGCCGTCGAAGACCGGCGAGGCGACATGTTGGTTGAGTGCCCGGGCCGCCCATCCGAGGTGGGTCTCAAGAATCTGCCCCAGATTCATCCGGGACGGGACACCCAGCGGATTCAGGATAATATCGATGGGGGTGCCGTCGGGCAGGTACGGCAAATCTTCTTCCGGAACGATAATTGAAACGACACCCTTGTTGCCGTGGCGTCCGGCCATCTTGTCACCGACCATCAGTTTGCGCTTACGCGCGATATACACTTTGATAAGCTGTACAATCCCCGGCGGAAGTTCATCGCCCCGCGCGATTTTTTCCAGTTCCCGATCCAGTTCGTCTTCGGCTGCCCGAATCAGTTTCTTGGACAAGTCGATAATGCGGTCGACCTTGTCGCTGGTGCCGGCATCTTCGACCCAGGATTCGTCCGGCCGAACGAAATCAAGGTCGAGCTTTTCAGCCAGCTTCTGATCGAATATTCTTCCGAAACGTGCCGCCACCGAGCCATCTTCGGCATGCCGCAACAGATTCACCTTTTTGTCCCTCAGCAACTCCGCCACCTGTTCGTTCCGGCTGGTCTTTATCGCGCCGATTTTCTCCTGGATCTGTTTTTTGACAGAGGCCGTTTTTTCTTTATCCGCATTTCGTGTTTTCTCCCGATTTTTCCGCGAGAAGACCTTCCGGTCCATGACAACTCCGTCCATTCCGGACGGCGCCTTTAAGGACGCATCTCTAACATCACCCGCTTTTTCTCCAAAAATTGCGCGCAGGAGGCGCTCCTCGGGTGAAAGTTCCGTTTCGCCCTTGGGCGTTACTTTACCCACGAGAATGTCTCCGGAGGTCACCTCCGCGCCGGCCCGAACGATGCCCTGTTCATCCAGGTTACGAACCGCCTGCTCGCTGACATTCGGTATTTCCCGGGTTATTTCCTCCACCCCTCTCTTGGTATCCCGCACCTGGAGTTCGAACTCCTCTATGGAGATCGATGTGAAGATATCTTTCTTCAGCAGCCGCTCGGATACAATGATCGCATCTTCGAAATTGTACCCGTTCCACGACATAAACGCGCAAAGCACGTTCGCGCCAAGGGCAAGGTCCCCACGGTCCGTGGCGCAACCGTCTGCCAACAGATCTCCGGCTTCAACCCTGTCGCCGACGTGCACGAGCGGCTTCTGGCTGATGCAGAAATCCTGGTTTGACCGTTTAAACTTGATCAGCCGGTAGACATCTTCGTCGAACAGATCGATCATTTCGACGTCGCGGCCCTTACGTCGTTTGACCACAATCCTGTCCGCACTCACGTAGACCACCGCCCCGGGGTTCCTCGCCGTTACGACCGCCTTGGAATCCACGGCGACCGCATGCTCCATTCCGGTACCTACGAGCGGCGCCTCCGTACGTAGCAAAGGCACAGCCTGACGCTGCATATTGGAACCCATCAGGGCACGGTTTGCATCGTCGTGCTCAAGAAACGGAATCAGGGACGCCGCCGTACTGACCAGCTGACACGGCGAAACGTCCATATAATTGACTTCCGACGGCGCCACGAGCGGAAAGTCGCCCCGCCGCCGGGCCTGGACCACGGAGTCCTTGTATCTCCCGTCGGAGTCGAGCAGTGCATTGGCCTGGGCGATCGTGTGTTTGTCTTCCTCGTCGGCGGAAAGATACCTGATTTCGGAAGTAACCCTCCCATCTTTCACGACCCTGTACGGCGTTTCCAGAAATCCCAGAGCGTTGATCTTGGCGTAGGTGGAGATATTGGCGATAAGGCCAATATTGGGTCCCTCCGGCGTTTCGATGGGACAGATGCGCCCGTAGTGGGTATGGTGAACGTCACGTACCTCGAAACCGGCCCGGTCGCGTGTCAGACCTCCGGGTCCCAGAGCCGACAGTCGTCGCTTATGGGACAGTTCGTCGAGCGGGTTGGTCTGCTGCAGGAACTGGGAAAGCTGGCTGCTGCCGAAGAAGGCCTGGACAACCGTTGAAACCGTCCGTGCGTTGACCAGATCCTGGGGTGTAATCTGCTCCGTATCCCTGAGACTCATCCGCTCTCTGATCGTCCGGGCCATTCGGACCAGACCGGTTGAAAAATGATAGGACAGGAGTTCGCCGACGGTCCGTATGCGTCGATTGCCCAGATGGTCGATGTCGTCCGTATAGCCTTCGCCCTTGAACAGCAGCAGCAGATATTGGATTACCCTGTGAAAATCCTCGATGCACAAGGTGGTGAATTCGAGGGGGATATTCAGGTTCAACCGCTGGTTCAAGCGGTAACGACCGACCTCGCCCAGCTGATAACGCTTGGGGCTGAAGAACTGGCGCTCGAGAAGGCCACGGGCCGTCTCAAGGTTTGGCGGATCTCCGGGACGCAGAAGATTGTAGATTCGGGAGAGCGCTTCTTCTTCGTTATCGCAAGGGTCTTTCTGGAGTGTATTGGCAATCACCCCGCCATCGTTCTCGGTGTCCAGGTCGAGTACCGTCATGCGTTTGACTTTACCGTCCTTCAACGCCTGCAGATGTTCGTCGGTCACCGTTCCATAGGCTTCGACAATCAACTCGCCGGTCCCCTTGTCGACCACGTCCTCCATTGCGATGGCACCAACCAGTTCTTCGTTGACCTTCGCCGTTCTGTTCTCATGAAAAAGGCTTAGAATTTCTTCACTTCGGCTGTAACCCAGCGCGCGCAAAAACGTGGTAAACGGCAGTTTCCGTTTCCTGTCGATGTGCACGTACATGATATCGTTTATGTCCAGGCTGAACTCCAGCCATGCGCCCTTGTACGGAATGATCCGGGCTGAGTAGAGCCGCTTCCCGTTGGGGTGAATGGTCTCGTCGAAAAAGACTCCGGGAGACCTGTGCAACTGGCTTACAATCACCCTCTCGGAACCGTTGACAATAAACGTGCCTTCGTCGGTCATGAGCGGCAGTTCACCCAGGAATACCGTCTGCTCCACGATGTCTTTGATCCGAAGCTCTTTGTTGTCCTGCTTTTCCCGGGAAATCAACCTCAACGTGGCGCGCAGTGGAACCGCGTAGGTTGCTCCGCGCTCCAGACATTCACCCACATCGTATTTGGGTGTGCCGATGGAATAGTCGACAAACTCGAGCGAAAAGAGCCTGTGCAGGTCGCTGATGGGAAAGATGCTATAGAAAACCGCCTGGAGGCCCTGTTTGCCACGTTCGCCAGGCGGTATATCCTTTTGTAAGAACCAGCTGTAAGAATTTATCTGGATGTCCAGAAGATTCGGCATTTCGATGGCTGAAGCAATCTTTCCGTAAGATTTCCTGTCTATAAGTCCTTGTTTCGCCAAGATGATCACGCTCCTCTGGTGAAATCGGCCAATGATTGAAGGCAGGAATGCAGGTTAAATTGCCATTCGACTATTTGATTTCAACCACGGCTCCAACCTCCTCCAGCTCAGCTTTGATCTGGTCGGCCTCCTCCTTGGAGACGCCCTCCTTCACCCTGCGAGGCGCACCGTCGACGAGTTCCTTGGCTTCTTTCAGACCCAGGCTTGTTACGCTGCGCACCACCTTGATGACCTGAATCTTTTTGTCGCCGATGGCATTCAACACCACGTCGAATTCCGTCTGTTCTTCTTCCTCGGCCTCTCCGCCGGGTGCCGAACCGGCGCCGGCCGCCGGCGCGGCGACCATCGCCTGGGCGCTTACGCCAAATTTGTCCTCGAGCGCTTTGACCAGTTCGGCCAGTTCCAGAACGGAAAGCTTCTCGATTTCATCGATAATGTCTACAATTGCCATGGAAATCCTCCATACGTCTTATCCTGATGTTTGAAACGGTTTAAGATGCTCCGGCATGATTAGTTCTCGACGCCGGTTTCACCCTTCTTCTTTCCGATCTCGTTCAGAACCAGAACCAGGTTTTGAAGTAGGCCGACCAGACAGAATACGAGACCGCTTAATGGACTCTGAACCGTGGAGACGACCTGGCCAAGCAACACTTCTCTCGGTGGGAGTTGGGCAAGCGCCTCCATCTGATCCTCTTTGAAGACCCGGCCGTCCGCGAAGCCGCCTTTGAGCCTTGGCAGACCGTTAGCCTCCTCCGCAAACTGGTGAAGCAGCCTCACCGCCGTGACCGGATCGGTATCGGAACTCGCCAGACCTGTCGGCCCTTGCAATACCTCTTCCAGACCCTCGATCCCGGCCTCTTTTACCGCGATCAGCGCCAAACGATTCTTGACCACCCGATAGGTCACATCCTCATCGCGAAGCCGTTTTCGCAGACGAGTGACATCAGGAACATCGAGACCTGTAAAATCGGCCAGATAAAATCCCTTGGACCTGCTCATCAGCCTGGTCAATTCTTCGACTGCGCTTGTTTTTCCAGCCGTTGGCATCCTTTTCCCTTCCGTTAGGGGGATACTCACCGTCAGTTCGTCACGCCGGACCGATCGACCCGTACACCCGGGCCCATGGTGGTCGCCAGTGTGACCGACCGGACATACTGCCCCTTTGCAGACGATGGACGCGCGCGTAAAATCGTATCGAAGAGTATTCGGGCATTCTCAATCAATCGGTTTTCGTCAAACGAGATCCTGCCCACGGGCGCGTTTACGTTCCCGTTCCGGTCAACGCGATACTCAACGCGACCCGCCTTGGCCTCCGTCACCGCGCGGGCCACGTCCGGGGTTACGGTACCGCTCTTGGGATTGGGCATCAGACCCCTGGGGCCGAGTATTCTTCCCAAACGCCCGACGATGCGCATCATATCGGGTGCGGCGATGGCCACGTCAAAATCGGTCCAACCACCGTTGATTCTCTCGGCCAAATCGTCGGCTCCCACGACATCCGCACCGGCCGCTTCGGCTGCCGCCGCCTGCTCACCCTTGGCAAAAACAACCACTCGAATCGTCTTTCCCAGCCCGTGTGGCAACATCACCGTGCCTCGGACCTGCTGATCGGCCTGGCGTGGGTCGACGCCCAGACGTATGGCCATTTCAACCGCCTGATCGAATTTCGTCGGCGGCATATCTTTCAGCAGCGAAATCGCATCTTCGATCGAATAATGCGCGCGCCGGTCAATCTGAGAGAGCGCCGCCTTGAAACGCTTACCGTTACGCCTCGCCATCGTGATGGTCCTCCTAATCCTCGACCGTAATACCGGCGCTACGCGCCGTTCCTTCGATCATACGTTCGGCGGTTTCCAGGCTGCTTGCATTCAGATCCTCCATCTTCATTTCGGCAATCTCCCGAACCTGATTCCGCTTCACACTTCCGACCTTGGTTCGATTGGACTCAGGCGATCCCTTCTCCAGCCCGGCGGCCCGTTTCAGCAACACGGCTGCGGGAGGGCTTTTTGTAATGAAGGAGAAACTGCGATCCGCAAACACCGTAATTACCGCGGGAACAATCAATCCCAGCCTTTCTTTGGTCTGCGCGTTGAACGCCTGACAAAACTCCATTATATTGACACCGTGCTGGCCAAGTGCCGGTCCGACCGGCGGCGTGGGGGACGCCTGGCCCGCCGGAATCTGCAGCTTGATGATTGTCTTTACTTTCTTAGCCATTGCGCTATCCTTCCACGGCCTCTTCGACCTGCAGGACATCCAATTCCACAGGGGTGTTCCTGCCGAAAATACTCACCATGACCTTGATCTTTCTCTTCTCGGGATTCACGACGTCGACCATCCCGATAAATTCACTGAACGGACCGTCTATCACTTTAACCCGATCGCCGACCTGATAGGGTATTTCCAGATCGTCTTGAACCTGACGTCGGTCCACGTGACCCAGCACGTGTTCCACTTCTTTTTCGCGAAGCGGCTGCGGGCGCTTTCCCGGCCCAACGAAACTCGTAACGCCCGGCACATTAGTTACAAAATGCATGGTCTCCTTGTCCATTTCCATTTCGACCAGAATGTAGCTGGGCAGGAATTTCCTGAAGGAAGTTGTCTTCCGTCCGTCCTTCATCTCGACAACCTCTTCGGTGGGAACCACTACCCGATTGATCCTGTCGTCAATCTCGGTGCCTTCCTTGGCGCTTTCAAGATAGGAGCGCACCTTGTTTTCATGTCCCGAGTAGGTATGAACGACGTACCAGCGCATTGACATGGGGCATCACTCTCTGTTGAATAGACTGAGGCCGTCAACTCATTAGAAACCTGCGAACCAGCGAAAGCACGAAGTCTACGGCGAAAATAAACACGGAAAGCACCAGCGAAACCACCAGCACAATGTTTGTCGAAGCGATCAGCTCATCGCGGGTCGGCCAGGTCACCTTGCCCATTTCAAACTGAACGTCTTTGATTAACTGCGCCACTTTCGCAAACATCCGGAATACCGCCAAGAAAACGCCCCAACACCTGAGACAGCCCGAAATTGGGCTTGCACAAGCCGATATCGACGCAGGGTGATGGGGATTCGTAAAAGTGACCCGGCTCCTGTAAAAGCTGCGGAATTCAGGCGCGGGTCAGGTGTCTGTTACGGAGGAAAATGGCAGGGCAGGCAGGAATCGAACCCGCAACCACCGGTTTTGGAGACCGGTGCTCTACCAATTGAGCTACTGCCCTAACCCCATAATTGGCAATGAATCCAGAAACTCAGCGAGTCTCTCGGTGCACGGTATGCTTACGGCAGAACCTGCAATATTTCTTGAATTCGACGCGGTCTGGGTGTAAACGGCGATTCTTGTTTGTCGTATAGTTTCGACGCGCGCACTCGGCGCAAGCCAATGTAATAAGATCTCTGGGCATTGACGATAGCGGGACGGGATTTTGGAGCCCACGACCGGACTTGAACCGGTGACCTCCTCCTTACCAAGGAGGTGCTCTACCGACTGAGCTACATGGGCCCTGCACCCTGTCTGCGCGACAGAAAAGGGCTGATAACGCAGCCCGTAGGGATTTGGAGCGGGAAACGGGACTCGAACCCGCGACATTCAGCTTGGAAGGCTGACGCTCTAGCCAACTGAGCTATTCCCGCAATTAACAAAAAAACAATTCTTTATGGGCCCGCCATACGAACAGACCGGCCACGAAAGTTTCCAGACTTAAGAAGTTATAATATATAGGTACCTATGTCAAGAAGTTTTATAAAAAAGACAGCGCTCGCAAACCTGCAGGTAAAACATCAACATCTTCAAAACGACCGGCCTGATACCCGTGAGACGCCTCAGGAACGCTGAGGAGCAAACCACCTGATGCGGATTCCGCCCGGCAACGGACATGACCGGTTCAGACAACAAAAAAAAACCCCCTGAAAAGGAGGGGCGCAAAGCCCGAAAATTGGTGGGGAGGGGCGGATTCGAACCACCGAAGGCGTCAGCCAACAGATTTACAGTCTGCCCCCGTTGACCGCTTGGGTACCTCCCCACTCAAGGTGAAATCAGGGCAGAAATAATACACGGCGCCGCTCGGAAAGTCAAGCGGAAAACTGCGATTTGTCAATTGACAAAACCGTTCTGAATGCGTATTTTGCCCCCGCTATTCCCTTGGAGCGGATGCGTTGCGGCATATCGGAACGAACGGATCGCTGTCTCGGTACCGGCTTCAAGGAATCGGCTTCCCATTCCTGTTTATCGAATCTCACCCCACCCATTTCGGGCCAGTAAATTCGCCAGGTAGAAAGGAGTCCCTGTTGTGACCGAACCCATTCAGAATTATGCTCGAATCGGCATCGTCCACTTTATGGCCTACAAATCCTGTATCGGCGGTGATGGACCCATTCTTGAAACACTTGAAAAAATCGCACTAGACCCTTATTTCCAGGCCGTGGAAGTCACTCATATGAACGACGGGAAGGTACTTGCGGAAGCCGCGGAATTGCTCGCAGCCGCCCATATGGACGTAGCCTTTGGCGCCCAACCCATTCTTCTTGGCGGCAAGCTGGACATTAACGCTGCCGACGAGGGCCACAGGCTCCACGCCGTGGACGCGGTCATGGCCAGTATCGAACAGGCCGAAGCGTTGGGAGCCCCCGGCGTTGCCCTGCTTTCGGGACCTGATCCGGGCCCCGAAGCCCGCGAGCGGGGTGTGGATCTGCTGGTCGACTCTCTATATCGCCTTTGCGACGCCGCGGCCGACAGGAACATGAGCGTGGTTCTGGAAACCTTCGACCGTTTGCCCTTTGGCAAGAATTGTCTCGTAGGCCCGAATGCCCTGGCGGTCGACGTGTCTTCCAGGGTGAGGCGTGAGTATCCCAACTTCGGATTAATGCTGGACTTGAGTCATTTTCCGCTACAGGGCGAAACCTCGGATTATGCACTGCGAATTGCTCGCGACCACCTGGTCCACGCCCATATCGGCAACTGTGTGATGCGAAATCCCGATCATCCGGCTTACGGAGACAACCACCCGCGCTTTGGTTGTGAAGACGGGGAAAACGATGTACCGGAAGCCGTAGAATTCCTTTGCGAACTGCTCGACATTGGATTCCTTGATCCTGAAAAACGCCCCATTCTCAGTTTTGAGGTCTCTCCGATGGAGGGAGAATCACCTGAAATCGTCATCGCCAACGCAAAAAGGGTGCTCGACGAGGCGTGGGCACAGGTATGATCTCGTCACCCGGCTCCCTATTTGGTGAAATTCAGACTTATTCAAACATGAGACAGCCATCGTTGCGGGTTTGATCGCCGCGCCGCGCATCTGCCTGAGGGGTTGCCGCACCGGTGCCGCGGATGCACGAACGCACTGATGACGCCGCCTGGCGGCTCTCATCTACCGACCCCTGGCAACCGGGGAATCCGCGCCTCTGACCCCAATCAGCCACCCGAAAACCCAGGCAAACACCACCATCAGATAGAACGACCCGACCGAGCCAACAAACATGGCCACGGGCGGAACCGCCCCCAGTATCAGATTCGAGAGAAGCAGGAGTCCGTAGAGGGCATAAAACGCAAGACACGCCTGTGTATAACGCCCACCTCGAACCAACCGCCGAATGTCCGACCCGATCGCTCCCGGATCGAATGAAGCCCATACCTTTCGCTCTGCGGCAAACCTCGCAAACACGACGGGCAGAATCCCGTATAGCACCATGCCGGCCCCAATCACGAGCATAGTGACCGCGCTCAGCCGGGTCGGGTCTTCTCCCGGCGGAACCAGTCCCATTACCGCCATCACGGCAAGTGTCCCCAGGCCGACCAGAAACAGATATCCCAAAAAAATCACTCCGAGTCGGACGCCTGCAACCGCATATTGCCTCCATGCGCCCCACTCGGGCAATCGGCGGAATTCCAGACCGTTCAACGCATCCACAAACACACGATAGACATAGCCCCACGACACCAGGGTCGGCACCACAAAGAAAACGACCGCCACGGGCGCCAGCATCATGGAGACTTTGCCCAAAGCCATAAACAAGGCAAGCAGCAATGCCAGTGTGGGGAGCAACGACAGCAGACCGCCCAGTAGAATCTTCTGCCGCCAGCGTTCATCCTGTAACGGCGCCCGCAACGCGAATGCAAGAAACGGACCGAACATACACTATGCAGAGGCGCAACCTTCAGCCTCGCTCCTCTTGTGTGTTAAACGGCCTCCAGAGCCCGATCGACGTCTGCAATCAGGTCTTCCGCGTCCTCGATTCCTACCGAATAACGAACCAATTCGTCTCCGATCCCTATGGCGATCCGTTCCTCCCGCCCCAATTCATAGTAGGAAATGGTTGACGGGTGGGAGACGATGCTCTCCACACCACCCAGACTCGCGCCGATACACGGTACTTCCAGGCTGTCGAGGAATGCCATGGTCCGCGTCAGATCCGCCTCGAGGTCGAAACTCACGACGCCGCCGTAACCGTTCATTTGTGCACGCGCAACCGGATGGTGCGGGTGGCTTTCCAGCCCGGGATAGTAGACCCGGCGCACCTTCCGGCTGCCCTCCAGAAACCGTGCAAGGGCCAACGCCGTCTCGTTTTGACGCGCCATTCTGAGGGGGAACGTCTTGATACCTCTGATCAGCAGGTACGCGCAGTGCGGATCGATCACCCCGCCCAGGATACCCCGATATTCCTTAATGGCCGCGACCAGGGGCTCTGAACCAAGAACGACGCCGGCAATAAGGTCGTTGTGACCACCCAGATACTTGGTCGCGCTGTGAATGACCAGGTCGACCCCGAACGCCAGGGGACGCTGGTTGAACGGCGTGGCAAACGTGCTGTCGATCACGACCTTCGCCCGGCTTGCTTTCGCAAGGGCGACGACTCTTTCCAGATCCATCACGTTCAGATGAGGGTTGGTGGGAGATTCCGCAATAACCACCCGCGTATTCTCCTGGATGGCCGACTCAAGGCCTGCATAGTCACCGGCGGGGACGAAGGTCGTGGCGATACCGAACTTTTTCAGCATCTGTCCGCAGAACTGTGCAGTTTTCCGATAACAGTCGTCCGTTATCACGGCGTGGTGACCCGTTGACAACATGCCCAGAAGTGTGGTCGTTATCGCGCTCATTCCGGACGAGAACAACAGCGCCGAATCCGCTCCCTCAAGTTCGGCCAGTTTCCGCTCCGCGATCTGCTGCGTCGGATTTCCGTAGCGCCCGTAATCAAGGCGGGTCGAGCGCCCGGAAACGAAATCGTCCACCGCCCTCGTGTCTTCGAACACATAGGTCGACGTCTGCGCAATCGGGACCGTGAGGGAATGGCCCCAATGTCCTCCCTTTTCCCCGGCATGCACCGCCTGCGTAGAACCGCATGCGCCATTCCGTGATGGCTTCTCTCTCATCGCATCCTCCGGTACCACAAAAAAAACTGGAGCCAAAAAGCTCCAGGCAACCTGAATACGCAACCAACAACCGTATTGTTGATCAGCTTTTTAGCGATTTCTTTATAGTGGCTGCAATATGCCTCAAATCACCACTACGTTGAATTTGCCGATTGAATGTAATCAATTCCTCCGACGCTGTCAACCATCGTAAAAATCAAGCGCGCGAAAGATCTCGTCGCGAACCTTCCCGTAATCGGCCGGCAATTCCACGGGCAGGTTCGCATAGTCCGGATCCACGCCGAACGCCCGTAGTTCCTCCTGGTGGTATCTGATCTTGAATTCGGTGAATTTCAAACCATGGGCAGTTGAAATCACCACGACCCGGTCATCTTTCTGAATGACGCCCCGATCCACCAGCTTGAAAAGCGCGGCAAATGCCACGCCCGTGTGCGGACAGGAGAACAATCCCGTTCGATCCGCACGCGCCGCCGCATCGGCCAGTTCCTGATCCGTGGCCTGTTCCACCACGCCGTTAAAGGTCTGCAGGGTCCGTATCGCCTTTTCCGTACTGACGGGTTCGCCGATCTGAATGGCGCTGGCCAGGGTCGTGTCCGCCTTGATCGGCTCGAAACTGTCGAAACCCTTCTGGTAGCTCAAGTAAAGCGGATTCGCACGAGCGCTCTGTGCAACGGCAATTCGGGGCAACCGGTCGATCAGACCCATCTCCGCCAATTCGCTGAAACCCTTGCCCAGTGCGCTGACATTTCCCAGGTTCCCCCCGGGAACCACGATCCACTGCGGCATATTCCAATCGAACTGCTGGAGCAACTCCACGCTGACGGTTTTCTGACCCTCCACCCGAAGCGAGTTCATCGAATTGGCCAGGTAGATGTTCTCGTTATGGCAGATCTCCTGAACCAGTTTCATGCACCCGTCGAAATCCGTATCCAGGCTCAACACGAGCGCCCCGTTGGCCATCGGCTGCACGAGTTGGGCCGTGGAGACCTTGTCACGTGGCAGGAACACAACCGCCTTTAAGCCCGCGTGCGCGCAGTAGGCGGCCAGTGCCGCGGAGGTATCTCCCGTCGAGGCGCACGCGGCCGCGGGGATCCGCTGACCCTCGGCAACCATCTGATTGACCATTGACACCAGTACTGTCATACCCAGATCCTTGAACGAACCGGTGTGGCTGTTTCCACATTGCTTGACCCACAGGTCCTCGACCCCGATCTCACGCCCCAACCGCTCCGCCCAAAACAGGTTGCTGCCCCCTTCATACATCGATACCACATTGTCGTCGTCCACGACCGGACAGACCATCTCCTTCTTGCCCCACACCGAACTGCCGTAGGGCCATTCCGTGTGCATATACCGTCGATCGAACAACCCACGCCAGTACTGCGGAGACCTGGTACGCAGTGCATCCAGATCGTGGGTCACCTCCAACAGGCCGCCGCATTTCGGACACGCGTAAACGATCTGAGTCAGCGGATAACGGCCGTCGCATCCTCTAAAACACTGGAACCAGGCTCTATACGACATCATGTCGACCTTTGAGACAAATACAAAACTGTCACGCTTCGGAAGATACTGTCGTTTCGGTCCGGGCGGTCCGAAAACGAGCGCCACCCTGCTTCCGTCCGCCAGTCCGTGTAGTACAAATCAGATTTTTCCCACCGTATCACCCGGCACCCATCCACCAATGCCGTTTGGCAATCGAACCAGGTACCAGCGGTTTTCAACCCGTTCGATACCTACCTTCGTGCCTTCATGGACGGTAAATACCAGCAGATAGTCGTCCCCCGGCCCGCTGCGCCCCTGCACATCATCCGCCAGGACAACCGCATCGGAAACGGCCGCTTTGCTATAAACCCTGTACGACAGCAGCGTGCCCGAACCGGACAATCCCAGCCCCATCAGTACCAGCAGCCCGATCCATACGGAACGACGGGAGGTCGAATAGAGCCAGAACACGGCAGCCGCTGACATCATCAACAGACAGATGCTGCTCAACACAGCCAAAACATTCGCGCTTAAATGCCGGTAGACTGACAAGATAAGTCGGGTGGGAAGATTGACATCGTCATCCGGATTCCTATCCTCTTTGAGGACGTTCACAAACCGCAGGTTTGCAAGCACGTCCTCATCTCCCGGCATCAACCTGAGAGCCCGCTCATAGGCCAGAATGGCTTGTCCGATTTCTCCGGTCTTGAAATAGGCATTGCCCAGATTAAAATAAACATAGCCATTCCTTACACCCTGAGACACCACCTCTGTGTACCGACCCGCCGCCGCCTCGAATTCACCTTTCCGATATAGGGCGTTCGCCTCATTGTACATCTGCGTGGCGGTCCCGGCGCCCCCGACGGTCCCGAAAACCAGCAGAAATACCAGCACCGTCCGCCAGACCACGCCTGCAGCAGGGACGGCGGTAATCGAAACCCGGCGCATTCTTCGACGCCGGACCGACCGTCCACGTTGGCCCCTCATATCCTGGCTCCCAGGGCATCGATCAACGCAGCCGTCACGCCATAGAGTTCCTTGCGCTCCTTCTCCGGCACCTGCGCCGAGGCGAAACGTGCGTAATCGCAACGCAGGAAGACAGCCCTCACTTCAGACACGATTGCATCCGGCACACCCTTCTCATGGAGTGCCTGCGCGGCAAACTCGGGGGTCATACCCGCTACCGGCAAATTTAATCGATCAGCCAGGAATTGGGCCAACGCCCTGTCGATTTCAACGTAAAACGCCAGTCCGTCTTCCTCCTGGAGCCGTTTTCGGGCCCGTATCAGGCGTCGTCTGGCTTCAGATCCCGAACGACGCCTGCGGGCATAGGCCACATCGCCCATAAGCCGGTCCCGGTGGCGTTTGTATGCAACGATCCCGAGAAAACCGAGCACGGGCACAAACTGAATCGCCCAGAACCAGCTGTTCGTTAACAGCAGCCTGCCGTGATCGTCCAGATATTCGAGATCCGGCTTCAGATGACGAATATCCTGCCCGAGCATCTCGATCTCTTTCCGGCTCAATACGGGTCCTGCGGTTGCGGCCTGTTTGCCCGGTGTCACACTCACCGAAACCACCTGTGAACGCACGGTATGATATCGCTCTTTTTCCGGATCAAAATAGACCAGCAAAAACGGACCGATCCGTCCGTTCCCGGGTCGGTTGGGTATCGCGACATATTCGAAGGTCTTTTCTCCGCCGATGCGACCGTTCGTGTTTCTTGCGTTTACGGTTGACTTCGGGTCGTAGAACTTGAACGCGTTCCCCTTTGGACGAACCGGCTCGCCCACGGCATTCAGATTACCCGTTCCACGCACCCTCACCTTCACCGCGATCGGATCTCCTTCCGCAACCGATACGGGCGACGCCTCAACCGATATGTCGAACCGGCCCACCGCGCCGCGGAACCCGGCCGGAGCGCCCGGGGGCAGAGGCGAGACGTCAATCTCCACGTCTTCGGATCGCGCGCGCACTTCCCGGCTGTTTCCAAAACCGAAAAAATCGTCCATATCAAACAGGTTTCTGCGCCTCGCGCGTTCCTGAACCTGGCACACGACTTCAAGCCCGTCCAGCGGCTGTTTCCCGGACGCCGTGGGAAACAACGCCACCGTCTTCAACCGCATGGCGTCGACCTGGCGGCCGTCGTAAACCTCGCGGACAAAACTGGCACGCTGCGCATCAAACAGGGCCTCCGACCAGAAACCCTTATAGGCAGGCAGGCGACCATAGCTGATATTGCGCAACGCCCAGCGTGTGTATAGCTTATAGGAAACCGTGACCTGCTCTCCCACATACACCGTGTTCCTGTCCACCGTGGTGGCAACGAACAGATTCTCCTCCAATGCCTCCACATCCCGATCGCCATAAGACTGTCCTGGCGACGGCGCGGGGCGTGCCCGAGGCCGCCCGCTGCTTTTTACGACATTCACCCGAACCGTCCCGGATTCATGCCGCCTGCCCTGATATTCGACGTGAGCCGGGCCAATTTGAAAGCTGCCCTCCCGCCTTCCCCGCAGGGTATATACGTACGAATTATTGCGCGTCGTCACCACTTGGCCGTTCGTGATATTTACTTCCTGGGTCGTGTAGGACGAACGCCCGATGACGTCGAAACCGCCAGGAATCGGCATTTCCGGCTCAGGTACTTCGCCGTCGGCCGTCAACGTTACCGTAAGCGTGACCTGCTCGGCCAACGCCACGTGGGTCCGGTCGACGGAAACCTGAAGGCGCGGTGGATCGGCAAACGCCGTGCTACCCGAAATTATCAGGCCCAATACGAGAACACGGAAGGGCTTGCGTGTCATTTCTACCACTCGTTTCCACTGTACCGCTTGCCGTACACGCGCAACCGACGGTACTGTTGGGACTTCATTTCCCTGTCTTTCATCGCATCCAGCAGTCGTTCGGCCTCTTCTCGACTCAGCGCCTCGGACCGTGACTCCGGTTCCGACGACGGTTGATTCTGTTGCTGTCCACCGGAATCGTCCTGTCGCCGGCTCTCCTCCTGCTCCCTGTTTTCCCGTTGCTCCCGATTCTGATCTCGATTCCCGTCCGGGTCCTGATTCGGCTGCTCCTCCGGTTGATCCCGGTTCCGCTCGTTATTCCCATCCTCTTTGTTCTGCTCCTTCTGGTTCTCCTTCTGTTCCTCCCCGTTCTCCTTTCGCTCCTGTTCCTGGTTCTGACTTTTCTCCTGCTGCCGCATCTTCTCCAGAACCCATTCCAGATTCACCTTCGCATCCAGGTCGTCCGACCTCAGCGCCAGCGACCGTTTGTAGGCCTCGGCCGCCTGCTGTAGTTTCTGCTGGCGGACGTGGACATTGCCCAGGTTGTAATACGCCCGGGCTAGAAGCGACGGGTCCTGGCTCTTCAACGCGTGTCCGAACTCCCGAAGTGCGTCCTGATAGGCGTTCTTTTTGAAATAGGCGTCCCCCGCGTTGAATCTGAGTTCCGGTGCGTCGGGTTTTTCTACCTGAGCCTCCCGATAGCACTCAAGCGCTTCCTCAAACTTGCCCTCATGAAACAGGCGGTTGCCCTGCCGGTTCTTGTTCGCGGCCGGATCCAGGAATGTAAAGCCCAGAAGAGAAATTAAAAAGATACCAATCAGAAATCGGCGCATAGCACAGACTCCTCGTGAATCCGAGTTCAAGTTACTGAAACCGCCCTCGCCATTCTGTTCGTACCCTTCGTCGATCCGACAATACCGCCTCGCATACAAAACAGGCCACCGCAAGGGCCAGCGGCCATTGGAATCGGTGCTTGTACTGCGTGTATTTCCGCGATCCAAGTTCCTTCTTCTCCATCTGCGAGATTTCGTCGTAAACCCGGTCCATGCCCAAACCGCCCGTCTGCGCCCGAATATACACGCCGTCTGTCACACCGGCCACCTGTTGCAGGCTCGCTTCGTCCAGGCGCGATTTCACGTAATTTCCCCGCCCGTCCTTCAAGAAATCAGTCCGACCATTCTGTTTTACCGGGATCAACTCTCCGGCGGTCGTCCCAACCCCCACGGCGAAGATACGCACACCGGCTTCCGAAGCCTCATTCGCGGCCTTCACCGGGTCGTCTGCGTGATCCTCGCCATCCGTAATCAGTACCAACACCTTGTACTTGCGTTCATCGCTGCCGAAAGCCCGTGTCGCCGCGCGAATGGCCTCAGCGATGGCCGTGCCCTTTACCGGAATGATATCGGTGTCGATCGAGTCCAGAAACAGCTTTGCGGCGCCATAGTCCAGGGTGAGCGGGCAGAGCGTAAAGCTGCGACCCGCGAACGCGACCAGGCCGATCCTGTCGCCTTTGAGCCGGTCAATAAAGGATTCAATCTCAAAAAGCGCTCGCGTCAGTCGGTTGGGCCGGATGTCTTCCGCGAGCATGCTCAGCGACGTATCCAGTGCGACAATCACGTCGACGCCCTTGCGGCTGAGCAGTTCAAGCCGCATCCCGTACCGGGGTTGCGCCAGCGCCGTGACCAGGAAGAACAATCCGCCAACCGTTAGCGCCGCCTTCACCCACTGTCTCTTCCAACTTGTGGCAGCCGTCAGTTTCCGCATCAGTTCCGGGCTTCCGAAACGAGAGAGGGCTCGCCTTTTTTTTCGAAAAGCAACCACGAAAAACAAAATGGCCGCCGGCACGGACAACAGGAACCAGAATGCCTGAACGTCCCCGAAACGCATCCTATGGAATCCTCCGAAACCGCGTGTTTGCCAGCGTCAGTTCGACACAGAGCAGAACCAGACCCGGCCAGAGAAAGATGGCAAACAACTCGGAATAATCTACATATTCACGCGTCTTGATCTCCGTCTTCTCCATCTCACCGATGGCGCGATAGATTTCCTCGAGCTTCTTCTCGCTGGTGGCCCGGAAGTACCGACCACCCGTGATGTCCGCAACCTCCTCCAGCGTCTCTTCGTCGATCTCGACCCGAACACGCTGTCGGAGCATGCCCTGGCCCATCACAATCACACCGTCGCTGCCCGCCCCGATGGTATAGATCCGTATGCCCACCGCCCGGGCTGCCCGGGCGGCCGTGACGGGATCCACCTCACCCCTGTTATTCACGCCATCCGTCAACAGAATAACCACACGACTCCTGGCTTCCGATCGGCGCAACCGGTTAACCGCCGTGACGATGCCGGTTCCGATGGCTGTACCGTCCCAGGAATCCTGGGCGAGCCGGACCTCGTTCAAAAAGCTCAGAAATATCCCGTAATCGAGGGTAAGCGGGCACTGGGTATAGCTTTCGCCCGCAAAGACGACGAGTCCCAACCGGTCGTTGACCCGCCCCCGCACGAACTGACTCACGACCTCCTTGCTCACCTGCAACCGGGACTTTCGCTGCTGATCCAGATCCTTGTACGCCATACTGCCCGACACGTCCAGGGCAAGCACGATGTCGATTCCCTGGGTGAGAATTTCCCGCCCTTCCCGCCCCGAACGCGGACGTGCCAGCGCGAGAATCAGCAGGATCAACGCCAGGCAGCGGAGTCCAATCAAAGCGTGCCGCAACTTCAAGACCACCGAAGGCGGAATCTGCCCGATCACACCCAGATCCGGAAAACGAATGCTGCCCTGCCTCTGCCTCTGTCGGCGAACATATCGATACACCAACAACGGCACAAAAACCAGGGCAAACAGCCATTCCGGATTCTTGAATTCAATCATACCGCTGCTTCCGCCGGCGACGCTTTTCCTGTATCTTCGTCGCTCAGGCCGCGCTGCCCGTCCAAGCGCCGCATCAGATCCAGAACCGTTTCCGCGGCCTTCGTTGCAACCTCGTCCCGGGGCCTGAGCTTCGCGAACTTCACGAGGTCCGCCTCCGACAACCACCGCTCCAGCGCCCTGACCTCGTCCTCCCCGACCGAGACACGCATGAGGTCCTGCACCAGTTCAGACGTGGTACACTCCATTGCATCGACCCGAACCCGTTCCTCCAGGTACCGGCGCATCACCTCGGAAAGCAGACTATAATAGCGCTTGAAAGCGCCTTTTTCCACGAGTTGCATTCGCAGGATCTTCGCAACTTCGTCCGGCCAGACAATCGGCTCCGGCGGCTGCTCAACGTCCGGTTTCCGGCGACGCCGCTTCCAATACCACAGCAATACGGCAAGGACGACAACCAGACCCGCCAGGGCGAACCATAGCCAGACCGGTATCCTGGCTTCTATGTCCACCGGCGGTTTCACATCCCGAATATCCGTCATATCCGCCGGTTTTACGCTGCGGACCACAACCGGTATGGGCTCGGACGTGACCAATCCGGAATCGCCCTCGGTCGTCCGCACCTGCAATACCAGCGAGGGCACCTCGAGAACACCCACCTGGTACGCGGCGAGTTCGTATTCGAGGATCTCCTCCACCCGCCCGTCGGGCATCTCCCGAACCGCCGGCGGCGCCTGGCGCCGCACCTCGAATGGCGCGAGAAAACCGTCGTTCTGCAGGAGTACGGCGGCATCCCCCGATTCACGACTGATCCGCAAGCTGAGAAGAACGGGATCGCCAACCGTGAGGGTGTCCCGATTTACCGTCGCGTCGAAGACAACTTCGGCGCTGGCGTCGGGGTATGTCAACGCCAGGATGCAGGAACCGATCCACACCGATATCAGGACACGAACCATATTCTATTCGGTCACCTCCTGTTCGCCCCACCGTATGGTATCGGGCTGGACCACGTCCGGTTTGACGGGCACAAGGTCGAGCTTCAGGTTCGTCAGGTGCTTGGGATCGATCCGGACAACCTGGGGACGGTGAAGTCCCGTTGCATAGACTTTGCGATCCCTTTCTCCGATAATCAACTTCTGCGCCACCGCGCCGTCCCTCCAGAACGTGACCTCCAATGCCGGACGATCAAACCCGTAGATGTCCGGATTCTCCAGCCTTTCGGCGACGAACAGTTCAGCCTCGAGCAGTTCAATGGTGCGCAAGAAATGACGCACTCGGTGTCCGAGAACAATATGCAGCTTCGGCTCCAGCACCTGCCAGGTGTTGTCGATGGGATCTATCGTACATTCCACTACGCGGTCCCGGTATGCCAGCCTCAACCTGTTGATGCCTCGGGTGTCGAACGCAAAAATACGCTTGAACCTCAAATCCGTAACGGTCTTGCGCAAGTCCGCGACAAAGGTCGAATCGACCAGAAAAACCATCTCTTTGTCCAGGGATGTCGCAAAATAAGGAGGAAATCTCACTCCTGCCTTCCTCCGTCCAATCACGACGGTCGACTTTTCCGCACGTTCTTCTTCGAAGATCGTCACCGTCAGCGTCGGTTTCTCAAGACCGTATCGCCCAGGTTCCCGGGTCGTTTCAGCAACCATATGCGTGAATTCTGCATTGTGCAACCTGTAGATCAGCTTCCGAACCGCCGCGTCATCCGCTTGATCCTCGACCGGATGGGTGAGGCGCCATTCACCGGACCGCTTCTCTACGTCAATCCGCGCATCCCCCTCTTCGATCTGGACTTTCCTGACGGCGCGATTGTCGAAATCCGCAACCCGGCGGTCGCGAAGCTCGAACAGACCCTTCTCCACCTTGAGCCTGAACGGAGCCCCAACTGCGAGTATCCCCGGATGCCCGGACCACCTGATATAGGCATAACGTCCGGTCGGACTTCGATCCCCCCAGAAGAGGGAGTCCACGCGGTCCGCATGTGTAATCGCCAGTGCCAGATTCGGCCTATCAAGGCCGAAATCCGATAGATGGGCCTGTCCGTCCGCCATACGGGCGCTATCTGCCACCACCCGTTCCAGGTTCATATACTGTAACGTCCGGATCAACCCCTCAATCTCGCCGTCGTCGCCACCCGTGGCCACCGGTTCCAGAATCCGCCACCGGCCTTCCGATCTTGCCAGGACGATGGTGGTGTCACCACGGTGAACCGTGAGCCCGTTAACCGAATCTCCTCCGACACGCAGCAGACGCCCCGCCTCCCGGTGGATCCTGTCGCGCTCATCGGCGCCGCGGATTTCAAAAAAATAGACAAACCCGACCAACGCGACCCAAAGCAGCACCAGCCCACCTGTCGTCTTTACATTCATATTCCATGCC
The DNA here is from genome assembly GCA_965237675.1 of Candidatus Latescibacterota bacterium. Lineage (GTDB taxonomy): Bacteria > Latescibacterota > UBA2968 > UBA2968 > JAAXHE01. The sequence continues at coordinate 3,316,588 of OZ250150.1, read as the reverse complement.
TGTGCGTGTTCCGCGCGCGCAATGGCTTCCGGCGATGGGTCAGCGCCGCTTGCGCCACACGCCAATCCCGATTATCACGGGTATGGCCGGAATAATCACAACGGACAGCCACGAAAGCCATAAAAGGTCCTCTGCCGTCATCATAACGCCCCGGAAGGCCCACATTTTGGGCCGGATCGAAATCAGGTCTCCCTCCTTCATCAGCCAACTCACCGCATTCATGAACAGGTCGCCGTTGCCCACCGTATCGAAGAACTCATTCCCCGCAAAATCGGAGTCTCCGAAGACGACAACCCGCGTATGGCGCAACCCGACTTCGGAGGATCGAAACCGACGATATTTCGGCCTATCGATCGTGGCTGCCGCGACAGACACGGGCCCTCGTTCATCCTGTCCCGGATCGAAAACGGGTGAAGCGCCCGGAAAGTTCTTTTCCCGCCAGCTGCTGCGCGGATGGGTCTCCACGAGTTCCCGGGTCTCCATGTCGCTGCCGGTTTCGCTCCGCGTGACGGACCGCGCGAGTCTGTAGAACGTCCTCAGATTTCGGCTGAGGTGTTTTTCCGTAACCGGATGTCTTGCATACCAGACCGAACCCGGCATTGTAGGATCGCCCGGTCCCCATCCCAGGACGTAGTCGTTGTTGACCTGTATTCCCCAATTCGCCAGCAGCGTTTCGAGGCCGGTCTCACCACCGGGATCGAGCATAAAAAACCCGGATCCGCCTCCGGCCAGATAGTTGCGGATCGAATCCGCTTCAATCCGGGAAAATGCTGCTGTCGGACCGGCCACGATCAGCAAATCACAATCCTCGGGCACCCCCTTCCCGGCATCCAGAACCAGTGTATCGCGAACCGCGTAACCGACCTCCCGCAATGCCTGACCGACGCGGATGAAATCGCCTTCCGGGCTCTTTAGCGACCGCTCTCCATGCCCCGTTGAGAAATAGACGGTTTTCTGCCGCTTTCGGGCCACCTTGGCCACCGCGTTGGTCAGGTGATTCTCCTCCGTCCCCGCAACGCGCTCTTCCCGTCCTTTCGACAAGACCACAGATATCCGCGACTTTCCTACCCGGTATCGCCTGGCTTCTCCGGGCTGTAACGCCGGATCGACCATCGTATAGGTAAACCGGTCCGAATGGTAGGCATAGGTTGCGAGCCTTTCCTCGAATTCGGCCCTTTCGGGGTCGGTTTCGTGGAAAAACGCGATGACGTGCACATCCGTCGCCAGAGAATCCAGCAACGTCGTGGTCTGATCGGAAAGGCTGCGCATTCCGCCCTCGGTTATGTCAATCCGGTGATGATAGCGCGTGGCGAGGTAGTTGATCGTCGCCAGGCTTGCAAGCAACGCGAGGACGGCAACCAGCGTACTCGAACCGTACTTCACCGTGCGTTTCCTGAGAAAACCGGGCATTCTCTAATGCCTCCATCGGCGCGATTCAAGCGCGGTATGCGTCAAAAACAGAAAGAAGAAAGTAAAGCTCAGAAAAAAGATGACGTCGCTGCTGTCGATCAAACCCCGGGCCATATCCCTCGTGTGATCGATCAACGAGAGATAGAAAAATACGGTTGCCCACTCGCGCCCGATGAGTTCGGGCGAATACCGCACCACGAAGAGAAGAAGAAGAAGAACAAACGCGTTGACGACCGCCACGATCTGTTTATCGGTGAGGGAGGAGGCCAGAAGGCCCACACTGATAAACGACCCTCCCAGCAGAAAGACTGCGAAACAAGCGGACACCACCCGCGCCCAATTCAAATCGCCGTAAAACGACACGACAAAGATCAACGAGAGCAGGAACAGTTCGATAATGAAATACAGCCCGAGACAGGCCGCGAATTTGCCGAGTATGACCTGCCACGTTGTCAGAGGAGACGTCATCAGGAGTTCGATCGTCCCGGAACCCTTCTCCTCCGCGAACAGCCGCATGGTCAGCATCGGCGTCACGACCAGCCAGACGAGGCACTGGCTGAGGAAAAAGTGGAACACGACGTCCTCGTTCACGTTCGGCGGCTCGACGCCATGCTCCTGATGCTGAAATGTATAATTCAGGCATTTGGCGCGAAATTCCACAACCTCGTTCTGAAATTGATAACCCATCATCAACAGGAAACCCGTGGCGACCACATAGGCGATCGGCGAGCCGAAATAGGAACGCATCTCCTTCCAGAAAATCGCGGCGATATTTCCCATCAGGGGCCTGCCCCCTCGCGGGTTGTCAATTCGTGGAAAATATCCTCCAAACTGGCCGTGATCGGTCTCAATTCCACCAGACCGAGATCGCGCTCCACCAGCCGGGCCGCAATCGCCGGACGCATATCCGTTTCGCCGGAAACGTCGACCTGCAACGCCAGGTCTTCGCTTGCCCTGCGGACGCCGACCACTCCTGGTACACCTCCAATGGCTTCCGCGGCAGCATCCAGGTCGCCCGACACCGCCACGTAGTACTGCCGGTTACCCGACGCCCGGGCTGTCAGGTTTGCCGTTGAATCCACGGCCGCGATCTGACCCCTGTTGATTATGATCACACGGTCGCAGGTCATTTCCACCTCGTGCATAATATGCGTGCTCAGAATGACCGTGTGTTCCCGGCCCAATCCGCGGATCAACCGGCGAATCTCCTGGACCTGGTTGGGATCCAGCCCGATGGTCGGTTCATCCAGGATAATTACGTCCGGATCGTGCAGGATGGCCTGGGCAATACCGACACGTTGCCGATAACCTTTGGACAGTTGGCCGATGAGCTGCTTCGCCCGATCCGTAATACCGCATCGCTCCATCGCGTCGTCCACCCGGGAACCGCGTTTCCGTGACGGCACGCCTTTTATCTGCGCCACGAAATCCAGATACGACCGTACGTACATATCGTTGTAGACCGGCGGATGCTCCGGCAGGTACCCGATACGCCTCTTGACCTCCATCGGCTCGTCGAACACGTCGAAGCCGGCCACCCGGGCGGTCCCCTGCGTGGCCGGCTGATAACACGTAAGAATTCGCATGGTGGTGGTCTTGCCCGCACCATTCGGGCCGAGAAATCCGACCACGTCTCCCTTTTCCACCCTGAACGTCAGGTCCTTGACCGCCACCAACGATCCGTACTGTTTGGTTAGATGATCAACTTCGATCACAACGGCCTCCCTATGCCGCGATCTGTTGCGCCCGCTTTCGGAAGAATCGCATCAGCGCGTCCACATACGATGTCTCTGTATGGATATGCACGTGATCGATGCCAATAGAGCGAAACAGCTGATCCCGTCGTTCTTCAGTCTTGTCGTTCAACTGCCTGAACAGATACCGAAACTCCTGGTCGGACGTATCCACGAGCATCTCCCGCCCCGTTTCCGCGTCCTCCACCTCCACGAGACCGACATCCGGCAATTCACGTTCCCGGGGATCCTGAAGCACAACCGCAATCAGGTCGTGTCGCCTCCCGGCCACCCGCAACGCAGCCTCATAGCCGGATGCCAGAAAATCGGAAACCAGAAACACCACGCTCTTGCGTTTGTTGATCCGGTTGAGATAGTCGAGCGCCGTACCGATGTCCGTACCCCGTCGATTGGGCCTGAAGTACAACAATTCCCGTATGACGCGCAGTACGTGCCTCTTGCCCTTTTTCGGCGGAATGAACGCCTCGACATCGTCCGTGAAGATGATCAGGCCCACCCGATCGTTGTTCTGTATGGCCGAAAATGCCAGCAAAGCACAAATCTCGACCCCGATTTCGCCCTTCATCTGCGAGACGGTCCCGAAATCGCCGGATGCGCTGGCATCCACCATCAACATCACCGTCAACTCACGTTCTTCGTCGAACACCTTGACAAAGGGGTGTCCCATCCGGGCGGTCACGTTCCAATCTATCGATCGGATATCGTCTCCCACCTGGTATTCCCGCACTTCGGAAAACGCCATCCCCTGTCCTTTGAAAACCGAATGGTATTCGCCCGAAAAGACGGTATTGACCAGGTGCCGTGTGCGCAGTTCGATGCGCCTCACTTTCTTGAGTATCTCAACGGGAATCATCGCGTCAGGGCACCTCGACATGATCGAATATCCGGCGGACAATATCCTCGGAATCGACCTCCTCGGCTTCCGCCTCGTACGTGACAATCACACGGTGCCGGAGAATATCCTGGCCCATGGCTTTCACATCCTCCGGCGTCACGTATCCCCTGCGCCGCAAAAACGCGTGGGCTTTGGCCGCGCGCGTCAAAAAGATGGAGCCCCGCGGCGAACATCCATACTCGATCAACGCGTTGAGATCCTGAATTCCGAAGGCCGCCGGATCGCGGGTTGCCAGCATCAGATTCACGATATAGTCCTTGATCTTGTCGTCGACGTACACCCGGTCGACAACCGCACGCGCGCGTAAGATGTCTTCCGGCCGGACAACGGGGTCTGCAACCGGCGGTTCCCCGCCCTCCATCCGGTCGATTATTTCCCGCTCCTCCTCCCGCCGCGGATAGGTAACCCGGACCTTCATCATGAATCGGTCCACCTGGGCCTCCGGAAGCGGGTAGGTTCCCTCATGCTCGATCGGATTCTGCGTGGCCAGAACCAGAAACGGATCGTCCATCGGAAAGGTTTGATCGCCAATGGTCACCTGGCGCTCCTGCATCGCCTCAAGCATGGCGCTCTGAACCTTGGCGGGCGCCCTGTTCACTTCGTCGGCAAGCACAAGTTGCGCAAAAACCGGACCCTTTTTGGGCATGAACTCGCCGGTCGCCTGGTTGTAGATCATGGTGCCGATCAAATCCGCGGGCAAGAGATCGGGTGTAAACTGGATTCGGCTGAACGAGGCATGAATGGCCCGCGCCAACGTCGTGATGGTTAACGTCTTTGCCAGACCGGGAACGCCTTCCAGCAGCACGTGGCCATTGCACAGCAGCCCGATCAACAGCCGTTCCACCATGGGCTGCTGGCCCACGATCACCCTGCCCACCTCGGCCGTCAGGCGCTGGACAAACGCGCTCTCCCGTTCTACTTCATCGTTCAGTTGCTGGATATCGGCTGCGATCATCATCGTTGAATCCCACAAAAAAGAAGACCGGACGGTTTCTGTCTACACGGATACCGCCCGGCTGCGAACCGCTGAAAGAATAACGAGAAAACATGGCCCCGCGAGCTGTTTGACAGCCTGAAACGGCGAGCGTATTCGAGTCGGGACGGGGCGGCATGGATCTCATTCCGGACCTGATCGATAGGCACACCCGTACCCGGTTCAGTTTACCGTTGCGGTTGAGGTCGAATCGACGGGAAACCACTGTTCGGGCGGCTTACCGAGATTCCTGATCGAGATGGCGGCATCATCATTCAATTCCGAATCCGGAAACTTATCGATGACTTTCTGATAAGCTTCACGGGCGCGTTCATATTTGCCCTGGAGATCGTAGGCGTACCCAACCATAAACTGGGCCTGGTCCGCGTACCGGCTCTCCGGAAAACGCCGAACCAGTGTCTCGTAAGATACGATGGCCTCGTCAAACTTGTGTCGATTCAGCAGCACCCGCGCAAGCGCGTGCAGGACCAGATCCGCCCTCGGGTCATCCGGATAAACGTCCAGGAATTCCTTGAGAAGCGCCTCTGCCTGCGGATAGGACGCCTCCTTGTGGGTTGCCGCCTCCCCTTTTGAAAAAAGCTCGTCCGCGGACTCGCGGGCGCACCCAAGGAGAACCGACGCCGCCAATCCGAGAACCCATGTCCGCCGGATCATTATAAAATTCCGCTCCTTCCTCTAAAAAACTCTTCAACCGAATCCCGGTTCCGAAATTTTCAGCGTCCCGTTCGACACGGGTCCCGCTCGTTCCGACCCGGCGTTCAGGGGATCCACGGGAACACGTCGCACCACCGGATTCCGCCCCCAAACGGCCGGCCCCTGCCGGAAGCACCCTCGAATGACACGGCAGCCCCCGTCCCCCGAGCCATCGGAAGCGGATGTCTATATCTTCTTTATTTTATTGAGGATAATTCAAAGCAGAGGCGGAACGCAAATCTACAGATTTGCTCGCCGGGAGTCAAGCATTTTTTGTTCAATAACACGGAAACGGCGTCTGCAGCAAAAGGCGTGCCCTAATCGGGCAAATCCACGACGTAAATCTGGCTGCTGCCGGTTCGATCCGAGGTATAAATAACCCGCGTCCCGTCGGGACTGAAAGAGGGGTGGGGATGAGACCACTGGGGTCCGTACGTTTCGGGCTGCGTCTTGTCGTCGTCCGCGGGGACCGTGCTCGACCACTGCGTTCCCCCATTCGAACTGCCTGGATAGCAGAGCGTCTCGTGTTCCCCCGTCTTCGGATCGATCAGTTGCAGCCCGATATCGGGACAGGTGGTGTCGCATACAATGAGGGATCCATCCGGACGTGGAGAGGGATGCCAGACATTGAACGCCGCAATGGTCCGATCTTCGTCCTCCCCCGCCCTGATTGCCCGCAGGGCATAAGGCCAGTGTACGAACATCACTTCATCGGAGCGCCCCAGAAACGTCTCGTGGGTAATCCACACCGACGCGTCGTGTTCAAACAGCGCGCGTTCGCCGCTTCCGTCAATCCGCACCTCCCACATGCGCTGATTCACGTCGCTCGAATACAGAATCAGGTCCGGATCAACCGGGCAGACCTGAACGTGGCCGACGGCGCGGGGCGGTTCACGCACCACGCGGTATCCGGTTCCGTCTGTTTCCACGGCGACCACCGCCGAACTTCCGTCTCGCTGCAATGAGGTTACCAGGCGTGCGCCATCTGCCGTGAGGCTGCACCCGCCCGCGCTGCCGCTTCCAAAATCGGCGAGAACCGATTCCTTCAACGTGTCGAGGTCCACGGCGCGTACCTGTCCGGCCGCATTGTAAAATACCCTGTTCCCGTCGCGCGACGGGCAGGCGGCGAAGCCCCCGAATCCGTCCGTATCGGTCAACTGCGTTATCGTGCCAGTGGCCTCGTCCATTTTGAAGAGGTTGGGTTGCCCGGAGCGATACGAGGTAAATACGATGGTTTTTCCGTCCGGCGTCCAGGACGAGTTCGAAAAGTACAGATTGTGATTGATGGAGGGATGATCCGTCATCTGACGGACGGATGCGCCCGTTTTCTCGTCCGTCAGTTTTCTTGCCTCGCATGGGAATGTGCGTCCTTTACCCATTCTCGATATCTCCGGGACTCGGGGTTCCAGGGAAATTAACTACCTCTTCGGAAAGAATACATCCACGCAAGCTTCCACGTCGAACGGATCGCATGCGTAATCCCGCTTGAATTGTTCAAGAAGCCTCGTCTCTCGCGCCGTGGGTTCCGTCAATGGCAGGTCCACGGGTTTCCGCCCCAACCGCCCGGACTCGGCCACCGCCAATTCGATCTCAATGTCCTTCCGCGCCCGGTACCCGTCATATCGGGTTGGCAGATCGTCCAGAACCGCTCGTGCGATGCTGTCCATCTCTTCCACGATCGCCAACCCTCCAGGAGACGTCCGGTACTGGGGCCACGGATTCTCCCACACCAGCGGTGGGTCGGTCTCCACCACCATCCGTTCCAGCACCTGCATCCCGTGCATCGCGCGCGTCTCCGTCCTGATCGGGCAGACGCTGGCGCGGCCGCCATTCAATCGCTGCGCTTCCGTGGTGGTATGCACGTCATCCTCCACAATCGTCCCCGTGGTACCGTCCACCTGAAACAACGTCTTGCTCTTGCGTCCGAGCGCCCGCCCGTGATACATGGAGGAATAGGACATCACCGCAAGTGCGCCATTCTCGAACTCGACCAGATCCATCGTCCAGTATTCCGTCTCATACTGCCGAATCTCGCTAATATTCACCCTGGGAATCGGCGAATTCATCACCACGCCGGTGACCCGCACGGCCTCGGAATCGCACACCATCGCCCGAACATTGCTGACAATGTGATAGCCTCCCGTCTGAAACAGGGCAAATACTCGAAGAACGTCCCCGATGGCCCCGGCCTCGATCGCTCGCCGCTTCATCAGATGCATGGGATCCCGGCAAAACTGCTCGGCCACCTCCAGCTTCACCCCGCCGCGCTCGGCGGCTCCGATCAGGACGTCGGCGGTCTGCAGCGTCGGAGAAATCGGAGTCTCCACAATGAGATTCACGCCTCGCTCAGCCAGGTACGCCCCGATCGCGTGGTGCGAATCGCCCGGCGTACTCACGGCCGCGATGTCCAGGTTTTCATGTGCCGCCAGATCCTGTACCCGCGAATAAGCAGGGACGCCATATTCCGCGCCGACTGCGCGCGCCTTACCCGCGTCCACGTCGCACACGGCGGCCAATTCGAATACGTCAGACATCATCCGAATCGCCGGCAGCCGTACCCCGAGCCCGCGGCTGCCGCAGCCCACCTGCGCGATTCTCAATTTGCGTTCTCCGGCCATTGCGACAACCCCTCATCGATAAGAAATGACAAGTGAGATACGAATCGAAATATGTTTGCAATTTCGATGCCGCCAAACCCGCCTGATGGTATCCGAAAGACGCGATCCAATTCAGATACCGAATAGACCCAACCACCGACGTGGGCGCCTCACACGCCTCTCTAAAAACGTCTCCAATCGGTCGCGTTTCAGGACGATTTGGTCGGAAACGCTGGCGGTATCATCCAGGATCCAGTCCGGTATATCGCTCTTCATGCGGCCGGAGTGCGACAGGCGATCTTTCACGCAGCCTCCGTCGTTACCCTATGCTTCCACCCTTGAGTACACCCTACTGCTCCTCTCGATCCACAAGCACACTCTCCACGTCGAACGCCGCGACGTTGCGGCTCTCACGGCTGAACTCTACCGCGATCAGATGGATCGGCTCTGCCCGGGCGCGGTACTTGTCGGCGTAACGCCGCGCTTTCAATTGCGCCATCGCCGCGCCCTCGGGGGCCAACTCCACCACTTTGAATTCGAACAGGTACACGTTGCCGTTGAATAACACCGCCATGTCCAAACAGCCGTGGCTGCTGCTGTCTTCTACCGTAATGTCAAGCCCGAGTGCCGCGAAATAGGAATAAAAAACGCTCGCGTAGTAGCCCTCGTAGTTGGCGATGTCGTTGTTGGTGTACCACTCGTAGGGAATACTGGCGAAGAATGTATGGAACAGCGTCTTGAGCCCCTCAAAGTCGTTCGCCTCCAGCAGCCGGTACAGTTGGACGCTGTTCGCCATCTGGCGCGACGGGTTCTTGACGAGGAAGCGAAGGAGACTTCGGTTAAGGCTCTGGCGCACCTCCCGGTTGGGGTAACCCAACACGTAAAGTGGCTCGCCACCCAGGTTCTCCTCATCGGTAACGGTCAGGTAGCCAGTCTGGAACAACAGGGCCTCGGTCGCTATGTCATCCACATCGAAGGCCGATAGTAAGTCGCTACTGCCCACCATCTCGTCGAGTGCCGGGGAACTGACACGGTGCTTGAACAGGGTCTCGATCAGGAATGTCGGCGTGCCGGTCTCAAACCAATAGGCGTCGAATCGGCGCTTGTCGAAGAGCAGGAGGATATCGAAAGGGTTATAGACCTTCTCGTCACCCAGCCAACTATAGCCGTTATACCATTCGCGGACCTCTTCCCGTTCCAGCCCTGGCAGTTCCGGTGCGAACACGGTGTCCAGGTCTGACTCGGTGTAGCCGCATACGGCCGAAAAGCGGGCATCCAGGGTGATGTCCTTGAGGTTATTCAAGCCAGAGAACAGGCTTACTTTTGAGAACTTGCTGACGCCGGTAAGGAAGGTAAACTTGACGTGCGCCTCGCTGTCCTTGATCGACGAGTACAGGCCGTGCAGGTAGTCGCGGTTGGCGCGTGCGACCTCCGGCACCTCGAGCGCGTCCAGAATCGGCTTGTCGTATTCATCGACCAAAACGGCCACAGGATGTCCGGCACGATCGCGCAGCACCTCGACCAGATGACTGAACCGTTCCGGGCCCGTGGCGTACTCCCCTGCGAGGCCCGCCCGACGTTCGACAGCGTCCAACTGCGCCATGAGATTCGTATGCAGGTAGCCCGGCTCCTTGAAATTGCCACTGCCAAAGCTCAGCCGCACGACCGGATAGATAACAGACCAATCCCAATGGCCGTGGATGTCGAGTCCTTCGAACAGCACCTCGTTCCCCTCAAACAGTTCCTTTAAGGTATCGAGAAAGAGGCTCTTGCCAAAGCGACGGGGTCGCGACAGAAAATAATGAGTGCCTTCGTCCACCATTCGCCGCATGTAAGCGGTTTTGTCAACATAGTAGCAGTTCTCCTCCCGAATTTTGCGAAAGGTTTGAATGCCGATGGGCAGCTTACGTCTACCTGCCCGCTCCTCGAGTATGTTCGGACTCGGGTTGTTCATAATTTTACCTGGCTATTTCAGTCGAAATACAAAGCGTTTTTAGATGGACGCGCCGATCATTGTTACGCATAGCCTCGATGATCAATTTTGTAGCCTGTCGGAATACCAGTGTCAGCCATTTGTGAATACATTGCACTGGCGTTGCAAGGAGATTTGAGCGCAATATATCCTATAAAAAAACGGGAAAAACCGGTGTTGTCCGAAAAGGTCCAATACATCCCTTTCAAGAGGCATTGACGAAATCTTCGATTCCGTAAAACTTCTCAATATGCTTGTTGGAAGTAATCATTCGAAATTTACAGTGCAACTTATCTGCATTTGGATCAACAAGGGTCAGTCGCTTTTCTGATAATGCAGTTGTACCCAGAAGCAGGCACGCAGCAGAATCCTCCTTCGGCAAGCTATATCCTATGATTACTATTTCATCCGCGTCTTTCATTGCTCTGAAGGCTCGATCCCAACAACCAATCAACTCGGGAACAGTGAATTGTTTAATAAATGAAGGTAACATCCAGTTTCCTGAATGCTTGCCTTGGTACTGATGGCGATTTGATCCATCTCTAAGATAGCCAGGGAAAATTGGCTCGTTATCGTCGTAGAAAAACCTTAACGAAAAATCTGAATTCCAGTTCAATGAACCATGTAACTTATGAATCTTTACTCGTGATTCAATTACATGTGATTTTACAATAATAGGAAGATCGTCAAAGACGATTCCATATCCATCCCGTGGCTTCCAAATCCCCAATTCAAACAAAGCTTTCTCTACAATCAGGTCATAATTGAAAGTGATTACTTCGTCATCACTTTCAAATTTTCTCAGAAAGCGGTCCAATACACCCCTCTTGATTTCAGGTCTGATCAGTGCGAGATAAATGTAGGTTTCGATGCAGGTGCGTAATTCATCGAGATCAGTGAGATTCCAGAATAGAGAACTCTTGGAGTAGCTCGATGCCCTTCCGTTTTTGTCGGTTACGGTCGCCTTTATCTCTCCAGAAGCATTGAGATCGATGAAAGAGACTAACGCTTCCAAGTTCTCTTGAAAATTACATTCTGTATATGTCTCTCCATTTTCGGTATCGATACACGGTTTTTCGAAGAATTCAGTCTCAAGATGTCGAAGATAGTCCTGGATTCTATCTCCCCAGCGCACACGATTACAGCGTCCAAGCAGTGCTTCTCGGCTCCGAATATCCCAAAACGTCTTTGTCAAATCTCTCATTACTGGCAGATTTGAAACCGCCTTCGAAAAACCCGCACCTAAAATAAAGCATCTTCCCAAGTTACATTATCCTTATATTTTACTGATTATAAACAATTTATTGATTTATGTGGAATTACTAAACGGAATCAGGCGCACGTCCGATTACGGATTTTACACCAAAGGTTGGTCTATGCTTCGGCTCACGAGACGAAAAGGTCACTAACTTCCTGCCACGAAGGCTCTGGCGCTTGAGAATGTCGTCGAATACGGCATTCACATCATGGATGAATTGCGCTGCATATTCCTCTCGAAGTTTCCGAGTCTCTCTAACAATCGGATCGCGCATCTTTAGGCCTCCATCAGTTCTTGCGGGTACAGATCTTCGGTGGTTCATATCTGCGGTTCCGGCACACGGTTTCGATGTCCGACCGCAGCGCAGCGTTGACAATGTGGAATTTTTTCCCCTGCTACAAGAGAAGTATGATGCAAACTATCAGCCGTTCCCCGTAATATCCGGTGTCTTTCAGGGTCTTCTGTCTAAAGGTGAACACCGAGGCCGGTATTTCGAGTCTGCCTTGATTTCCGGACAGCAGCACAGTTGCCGTATGTCAAACCGATTGAAAACGTGGGGATCAGGTCTCGTCCTTGAGCCGGCGGTAGCGGAATACCTCGTGTCGGCGCTGCCCATAACTAACAGATTTAATTTCAGATACCAAGACGGAATCTAAGTCTAGGCGTAACGTCGGCTTACTCCACATCGGTCGTTCCTCGTCATCGTTATGATTTTCTGTTAAATCCGGTGGTGAAGTTAAAATATCCAAACGCGAGGCGCTCTCGTTATTAGGAGACGGTGCGCAAGTTCGCGAGTCATTCTCAATTACCTGTATATAGCTGTCATCATCTTCGCCGTCGTCACAATCCTTATGCTGTCTTTGGGAAATATAAACGATGACTTCGGTTCCCTCAGACAGGTCGTCGGTCGCCACTCCACATGCGTGATTAAAGAGAACGACGTTTTGACCGTCCTCGGTCTGCGATGAAGGGAATATGATTCCGTCCAATCGCTTATTAAGCTTGTTGGCAAGGTATTCGGCCACGACCTGGGAGGGGAGGTATTCGAAAGCTTCGTCCTGCGGCATCACCGGTCTGCATATCTCGCTGACCAGCGATCTAAGAAACGTCGCTCGCGCGTGAAGTATGTCGTAGTCCGGGTCGAAGTGGCTGGTGTCGACGTAGATTTCCATCAACGCGTTAAAGTCCAACAGCCTTATGGAACGCAGCAGTACAAATCTGCCCAATACAACGTGGCTGCCCACGGGTGCGCGGAGTTCGGCTACGCAGGTGTCCTGCTCCAATGCACCATATAAGACCGGAATGCCCGACACATTCATCCGCCTACCGTTGGCGCGACGGGATGGTGGTGGACCAATTTCGCAAGACGGCGCAGTCAAGATGGCCTTAAGTTCCTTAAGCGACTGAGCCGTGCGGCCGCGCCAGATATGAAAATCTCGTTCGTCTTGACTAACTTCTCGGACCACTGATCGATTGCTGAACGCCTTGTGTGTGTCCAAATCGCCGAAGATATGCGTCAGCGTCTCTTCAGCATACGTGCTAAAGAACCGTACGCGAAATCGTACCTCTTCGCGAAACGTATTCCAGGACTCGCGAAAGTCCAAGTCGTCCACTTCGCGCTCTTCGTAGCAAGCATCGGTATCGTAAGGATTTTCCTCCCCATCCTTAACGGCCCGGTAGCGGTACAGGTCCGATAGTAGTTCTCTCATATCAGTGGCGATTTCTGTGTTTACACCGGCTATTTCGATAATGACATCCTCCACGGGGTCACCAGACCGGATCCACAATCCCTCCTTTGAAAAGAAGCGTTCGTGGTCCTGAGGTTCGCTCTGGGTGAATTCAAATCGCGCTTGTAGGACCTCGTGGATGCGTTCCGCTACATCGTGCAGTGGAAAGGCTTTGCTAACTCTGCCACAATAGCTGCATTCAACGCGGGTACCCTCCGCACGCACTATTCCTGACAAAGACCGGTCACAAATGCAGCAATGGCAGACGTAAACAATCTCAATATCCGTTGTTGTCATAATTGCCAGTCCATTGTTTATTATCCGTATGCGAAGAAAACGTTTGAACAGACAAATCTAATTTGCTGACAGGTATAAATTCGCTACTCGCTCTGCTTTCTCCTCGATTTCGTTAAGAAACGACTCTCTCGCTAGGTCCTTTCCAACACGTCCAAATACGCCCGTCTCCCACAGCCCCGCAACGCGCTGGAAGGGCATATCGTTTCTATAAAAAATTAAACTCTCTGCGAGCGTAACTTGGAAATGGAAAGTAACAATCGTATTGAAATCGTTCCATAATGCGTCAACGTCAACAATGAGATAGGGATTGGAAAAATCGGTCAACGGCACACCGTGTCGTCTGAGCGTTAACTCAAACTTGTCCTTAACTCGTTGTTTCGAAAGTATTTCCTTCGCCGGTTCGTTTATGTCGACGTCGACTGCCAGGCTGCTGAGCCCTGAGAAGCACATTTTCTCGTCAGCAAATGCTGCACTCAACTTGGCAATCTGAATTTCCCACGCTCTTACATAATGCTCGGGAACCTTCGCAGGCACTTCGATTTTTCTTACTACCTCCTTTTCCACCAATAATGTATCGACCGATCTAACACGCTTTACGATCTCTTTTTCTACGATCGTGGTGTCGACCACTACGACGGTGTCTCGAACGATAACGGTGTCTGTTCTTACTTCAGAAGACCTGGAACGACCGCTTCCATTCTCTCCAGCGCGATCACAGGCGACAATCAGCAAGATTGCCGCGAATAAAGAAAAGAGAACCATTATCCTTGAATGTCGCGCTAATGCTGATTGCGACTGGCTCATTGATGTCTCCTCACAACTTTTGTCGGGTGCCAAAAGACTTCAACAAAATCGCAGGTAACCGTTTCAATTCCTGGTTGCGCGGATCCACCTCGAATCCACCTGACTCGAGTGCCGTTACGCCAAGCAGCGGTTCGGCGCCATCCTCGCCAACTACGATTGTGCCGCCCACGACCTCTCCCTCGAATTCCAGGTCGGCCGTCGTGATCTCCAGGTTGATCATGGTCCCATCTGCGAGGGTGTACTCGCGGCGGCCTTTCGGCTTAAGTCCGATGGCTTCCAACCGAGCCCTGGGTACGAGCGAGTCAAACGCGCCGGTGTCCACCAGGAATGCGCCGGTCCAGCTTCGCTGCAGATCGGCCGGATTTCGGATAGTTACGTCTACATAGGTCGCGCCCATCATGTATCTCCTTTCGGCTAGTCCAGCACCATGTTTAATGTCGCCGAAAAGGTCTCTGCAAACATCGTGCCATTTCAGCGCGCCAGCCAGGCGCTGAAGCGCTCGTTCATTTCGTCCAGGTGGTCGCTCCACCATTCCCAGTTGTTGCGAAGGGCGCGCTTCGCGTTCTGCGGGCTGATGGGCATGTGCGGATTCATATCCACGCCCTTCTCGGCGTGCGTAGAAATCAGCGGCATCCCGGAGTGTCGGGTCGGGCTGTAGGAGATGTGCCGCGCCACGCCGGCCATGGCCTGCGCGGTCGCGGCGAACTTGACGAACTTCAGAGCGGCCTCGAGATTGGGGGTGCCCGCGACAACGCCCAGCCCGCTCGTGTCCAGAATCTGGCCGTCCCACACCACCACAAAGGGCTGGTTTTCCAGCACCTGCGCGTTGAAGATGCGCCCGTTGTAGGCCGTGCTCATCACCACCTCGCCGTCCGCCAGCATCTGCGGCGGCTGCGCCCCGGCCTCCCACCACACAATGTGGCCCTTGATGGTATCCAGCTTGCGGAAGGCGCGGTCCACGCCGTCAGGTGTGCCAAGGATGGCGTAAACGGAATCGATCGGCACGCCGTCGGCGAGCAGGGCGAACTCCAGGTTCACCAGCGGCGAACGCCGCATGCCCCGTCGCCCAGGGAATTTTTTCATATCGAAGAAGTCGGCGATGGTGGCGGGTTCTTCGCCCTGGATATGCTTCTTGTTGTACGCGTAGACGGTGGAGTAGAATATCGTGGCCGGTCCACAGTCCGTCACCGTTCCGGAGACAAAATCCTCTGCCGCCGGGGTTCCGTCGGCTCCTGCCGGCAGCGAATCCACCGCGATGGGTTCCAGCAGACCCTCGTCGCAACCGCGCACCATGTCGGGGATCTCCAGGTCGACCACGTCCCAATAAACGTTGCCCACGTCCACCTGCGCGCGAATCTGCGCCAGACCGCCATTGTAGTCTTCGAGGTTGATGGCGATGCCCGTTTCGGCGGTGAAACGCTCGTGGTAACCCTTGACGCACGCACGCGCGTAGGACCCGCCCCATGAAACCACCGTCAACGGCCGGTCGCCGGCAACGGCGGCGCCCGCGATCAGCACGGACAGTCCCACCAACGACGTGATGCGAACGAACCTCCTACGAAAGTCCTTCATGTTGTTTCCTCCTCGTCATCCGGTTCCGCACAGGGCTATCTCTCAAGAGCCACAAGCTTCCGTCAGCGCGCCAGCCAGGCGCTGAAGCGTTCATTCATTTCGTCCAGGTGATCGCTCCACCATTCCCAGTTGCTGCGCAGCGCGCGCTTCATATTCTGTGGGCTGGTGGGCATGTGAGGGTTCATATCCACGCCCTTTTCAGCATGCGTTGAAATCAGCGGCATCGCGGAACGGCGCGCCGGGCTGTAGGCGATATATCGGCCCACGCCGGCCATGGACTCCGCGCGGGCGGCGAAATTCACAAACTTCATTGCGGCATCGAGATTGGGGGTTCCCGCGACAACCGCGAGCCCGCTCGTGCTGAAGAACTGGCCGTCCCACACGATGACGAAGGGCTGATTCTCCAACACCTGGGCATTGAAGATACGTCCATTGTAGGCCGTTGTCATCACGACCTCTCCGTCGGCCAGCATCTGCGGCGGCTGCGCCCCGGCCTCCCACCATACGATGTGTTCCTTGATGGTGTCCAGCTTGCGGAAGGCGCGGTCCACACCTTCCGGCGTATCGAGCGTGGCGTAGACCGAGTCAATGGGCACGCCGTCTGCCATCAGGGCGAACTCAAGGTTCACGAGGGGCGAACGCCGCATGCCACGGCGTCCCGGAAATTGCTGTAGATCGAAGAAGTCGACGATGGTGGCGGGTTTCTCGCCGGGAATATGCTGCCTGTTGTAGGCGAATATGGTGGAACTGAACAGTGTCGTCGCGCCGCATTCCGTTACCGTACCGGGGAGGAAGTCTTCCGCAGCGGGCGTTCCGTCTGCCCCGGCGAGTAGTGATCCCACCGAAATGGGCTCCAGCAGGCCCTCGTCGCAGCCGCGCACCAGGTCGGCAATCTCCAGGTCCACCACGTCCCAGTATACGTTTCCCACGTCCACCTGCGCACGGACCTGCGCCAGGCCGCCGTTAAAGTCTTCCAGGTTGATCGCAATGCCCGTATCGGCGGTAAACCGCTCGTGGTATCCCTTAACGCACGCGCGGGCGCAGGACCCGCCCCACGAAACCACGGTCAGCGGACGGTCACGGGCAACGGCGGCGCCCGCGATCAGCATGGACAGTCCCACCAGCCTCGCGATACGGACGACGTTCCTCCCAACGTCTTTCATATCGTCTCTGCCTCGTCATCCGGGTCCAGCAAGCGGCAGTCCGTGGGCGTCCATCCGATCCGAACCTGGTCACCCGCCAGCATCGCGCCGTGCCCCACGATATTTGGTATTTTCGCGATAAAATCCGAACGGCCGCAGACGCTAACGCGAACCCGCAGATGGTCGCCCAGAAAAGTGATATCCTCAATTATCGCGTCGAGTTCGTTCGTGTAAAGGCCGGGCTCAGGCGAGATCGCGACCCGCTCCGGTCGGATCGAAAGCGTCGTGGCGTCGCCCGAACCGCACGGCGCAACGCGAAGGGCACTGATGACCTGACCGCCCGTCTCGACCTCGCAGATGTCCCCGTCCACTTTCGCCACACGGCCGTGCAGGCGATTGTTTTCGCCGATGAAGCGGGCGACGAACGAGCGCTCCGGCTCTTCGTAGAGGACCTCGGGTTCGGCCACCTGTTCGATGTCTCCGCCCCGAAGCACGGCGATCCGGTCCGACATGACCATCGCCTCTTCCTGATCGTGCGTTACGTACACCACGGTGACGCCCAGGCTCTTGTGAATACGCCGGATTTCGTACTGCATTTCCTCCCTGAGGCGCCGGTCAAGCGCGCCGAGCGGCTCGTCCATCAGCACCAGATCGGGCTCGAAGACCAGCGCGCGCGCGATCGCCACGCGCTGCTGCTGGCCCCCGGAGAGTTGGGCGGGCCGCCGTTCCTCGAGGCCGTCGAGCCGCACCAGGTGCAGCGCTCGTGCCACGCGTTCCCTGCATTGCTTCGGGTCCATCCCGCGCACCTCCAGTGGAAAGGCAAGGTTGCGGCCAACCGTCATGTGGGGGAAAAGCGCGTAATTCTGAAAGACCATGCCAATGCCGCGCTTGCGTGGCGGCAGCGCATGTACGGAACGACCGTCGATACGGATCGCGCCCGAGGAGGGCGTTTCGAATCCGGCGAGCATCATCAGGCAGGTGGTCTTGCCCGATCCGGACGGCCCGAGCAAGGTCAGGAACTCCCCTTTCCGGACGCTGAGATCGAGGTGGTCGACGACCAGGTTCCGGCCGTCGAAACTCTTGCTTACCCCTTCGAACTCGACGTACGCGTTGTCGTTTTCGTGCATTGGGCGGCCTTTGGATCCTCTGTTCGGTTGATCGGTTTATTGTTGGTGTAAATGCAGACTTATGCCGCGACCTGCGGGTTTCGCCGGCGGCTTATCTCGAAGCGAAACGCCTCCGCATCCATTCAACGGCAAAAAGCAGCAGGACGGCAAAGACAATCAGGAAAGTCGCCACCGCAAGGATGGTGGGGCTGATCTGCTCACGGATGCCGGACCACATCTGGCGCGGAATCGTGCGTTGTTCGATAGCAGCCATGAAAAGCACCACAACCACTTCATCGAAAGATGTTGCAAAGGCGAAGAGCGCCCCCGAGATCACGCCGGGCGCGATCAGCGGTAGTTGTACGCGTCGAAAGACACGCAGCGGCCCCGCGCCAAGACTTGCGGCGGCGCGCGTCAGGTTCGTATCGAACGCGGACAGCGTGGCGGTCACCGTAATCACGACAAACGGCGTGCCGAGCGCGGCGTGCGCCAGGATCAGACCGACGTGGGTCTGGGCCAAGCCCAGGTTCGAGTAGAAGAAAAACATGCCCGCCGCGGAGATTATCACAGGAGTCACCATTGGCGAGATCAGCAACCCCAT
This sequence comes from Candidatus Latescibacterota bacterium, assembly GCA_965237675.1. GTDB lineage: Bacteria > Latescibacterota > UBA2968 > UBA2968 > JAAXHE01. The sequence continues at coordinate 3,297,766 of OZ250150.1, read as the reverse complement.
CACCAGGCGGCGCCCGGGCATGACCGGGCTGCAAAGTCCCATCGCGGCGAGCGTGCCGAGCGCCGTCGCCAGCGCCGTGGACGCGACACCGATGATGAGGCTGTTGACGAGCGCGCGTGTCCATACCTCGTTTTCGACAATCTGCCGGTACCAGCGCAACGAATACGCCTCCGCATCCAGACGCAGCATGCCCTCTGTAAAGGTGAAGTAGGGCTCGGCGTTGAAGCTCAGCGGCACGATGACAAGGATCGGCGCAACGAGGAACGAGAACACGAGCGCACAGAATGCCAGATAGAGAAAGCGGCCGACGCGTTCCTGTCTTCCCGGGGTCGCCATCTCAGCCCAACCTCATTCGCTCAATGCCCACCAATCGGTCGTAAAGCATGTATAGCACGCCTACGCACGCAAGCAGGATGCCGCCGAGCGCCGCGGCGAGACCCCAGTTGAGCGAAGTCTGCATGTGATAGGCGATCATGTTGGAAATGAGCTGACCCCTGCTGCCTCCCACCAGCGCAGGAGTGATGTAGTAACCGATGGCGAGGATGAATACCAACAGCGATCCGGCGCTCACGCCGGACAGGGTCTGCGGCCAGTAGACCCGCCAGAAAGCCTGAAAGGGACTTGCCCCCAACGACGTTGCGGCGCTCATCTGGATCGGCGGGATGGACCGCATGACGGAGTAGAGGGGCAGAATCATAAAGGGAAGCAGCACATGGGTCATCGCCACCAATGTGCCGGTCATATTGTAGATCATCGCCAAACGGCCGTCGTCCCCGATCAAACCCAGAGCCACAAGTGTATCGTTGATGACACCCTGGGTCTGCAGCAACACGATCCAGGACATGGTTCGCACAAGCAGCGACGTCCAGAAGGGGACCAGTACAAGAATCAGGAGCAGGTTGCCAAGACGGGCGGGCGCGTACGCGATCAGGTGGGCAATAGGATAGCCGAGCAGCAGACACAAAGCCATGATGCTCAGGCTCACCCAGAGGGTCCGCCACAGCAGGGGAATGTAGATGCGGCGCTCTTCGGGTTGGCGCGCGATGGCGCCGTCGTGACGGCTCTGCAGGTCGAGGGCGTTGAGATAGTGCCGTACGGTGTATCGCTGCCCTGCGCTTCGGATGGCGTGCCAGGTCCTCGCGTCGCCCCAGGCGGGGTTAATGCCGATCATGGCGTCCCGCCAGGGCCTGCCATCGATGCGGCGCAGGCGCCGGGCGCTACGCATCAACACGCTGCGCAGCCCGCCGCGGATCCGGTTGACACGGCTGGCGATCTGCCCAAGGGTCCGTTTCTCCCGCGCTTTCAGAAGTTCGCGCGCGGTTGATTCGTAGACTGCTTCGGAGGGAACGCCCTCCCCGTCCCATTGTCTCAACAGCTCAAGGGTCTGAGGCAAGGCGTCCGCGACAACCGGGTCGTAGACGCTCCGCACCAGCATCGTCGCAAGCGGCGCCGCGAAAGTGAAACCAATGAAAGCCATCAGCGGCAGCACCAACCCCGCTGCGCGAAGCCGCGGGCGGAGGTTGGGGGTTTTGATGTGCCGTTTTGAATCCATACGGAAGGTGCAGATTTCCAGATGCTTACGCGTGGCGCAATACCCCGGTATGCATCGAATCGAATGTATCGGTATCCGGTTCCGGGCCCGCCGTTGCCCACGTCGTGCCGTTAAGGTTCGAAGGTGGGGCAGTCAACAAGCGTCGGTACGCAACCATCGGGAATGGGGACCTGAAACGCATTCAGTGTCTGTGCCACCATGCTATAATAGCCGGCAATCCCCGTCAGCTCCACAACGCCGGTCTTGCCCAACGCTTCCTGGGCGGCGTTGAATGCGCCATCCGGGACAAACCGATTGTGGAGCAATTCGCTGACGTAGTCGAAAACGGCGCGTTCGGCGGCTTCACCGAAATCGGGATCCCGTCCGTGCCGGACCGCGTCGATGATATCCTCGCTCAAACCGCTCTCGATAGCGAAGGGTTCATGCAGGGACCACTCCACCTGACAATCCCAGAATCTCGCGGTGACAAGGATCGCCAGTTCACTGAGTCTGGGCGCGAGACTGGTGCGGTACCTCACGAATTCACCCAGACTCTGGGCGCGGTCGGCCAACTCGGGGCTGTGCAGCCAGATTCCGAAAGGCCCGGCGATGCTGCCCCTGGATTCGAGGATGGCGTCGTAGATACGCGCCTGCTCCTCATTCAGTTCGGCGCGTTCCAACTGACCTGGCCTGCTCATGCGTTGCGGCTCCGAAGACATTGAAATGGCGTTTAAAGAATCCAAAACGCCGTGGATCTGGTCAATCCGATTTCCATATGGGTCGGCGCTCGCCGTTAATCCGTCCGAGGTCGGTTCAACCCCCGACCAGCCGCTCATATTCGTCGTGGCTACCAATCCAGATCCAGATAAAGACTCCGCCATCTTCGACTGCAAGCGCTCGGTGAGCATGACCCGTGCGGACGGACCAGAACCGTCCGACTTTTCGGAAACGAAGAGACGGATGTCTTGGGTCCGATTCAAGTAGGCGAAAATTGCGTCTTGCAACCCTTTGCACGGATTCCGGAAGTCGCTCAAATTGGATCCAGAAGCGGGGTGTTGTTCGATGCATCTACAGTTCCTTGAGCCGACCCTTTTCTTTCTCATCGAGGGCTTCTGAAATCAGGAAATCCAATCTGCCCTCTTTTGAATCCGCTTCGATCTGCCGGTCCCACTTCTTCCAGTCCAACTCGCTAAACCATTGTCTGAATTCACGATAATCAGATTCAGGGAGCGCCATGATTGCATGCTGTATTTCAGTTATATTTGCCATTCTTGATACCCTCCTTGCAACTCCAGCTCAGACAAAGACCACCACCGGCGATTGTCAAATTTCCGAACGGGCAAACATGCTCGAATCCTATCATGGCTTATCTAACCTCGTTGCGCTTCGCGGGTGTTACGCATTATTGTAATGGACGTCGGGTGGAATATCGACGCATCAGTGCTTATGTTGGTACCTCAAGGTAGACCGACTCCGCGGTTGGTTCCGGAATCGGATAGTGCTCTTGTTTCAACCCATCGAGGTGAAATTCGATTGCCTCCTTCATGTTCGCTCCCACTTCCTGCCGTGTGGCGCCGGTGGACACGCATCCGGGGAGATCGGGAGAATATGCCGAAAATCCGGTTTCCGTTACTTCGATGACAATTAAGTACCTGTTCATGTCCTTCCTCGTTTTGGAACGCTGCGACTGCTTCAGGATACTGTTCCGATTGTCGGCGCCCAAGTCTTCATTGGCTTTCCAGGTAATGTCACCCGACCTTTCTTCCGCGGATTCTTGTACAACCGGTGATTGCCTCACGACTTGGCAACGGACCATCCATCATCCCCGATTACCCGAATGAATTCTCTCACCTTCATCGGTCTATCTCAGCCCCACAATACTTGCCACGCGCCGCCGCCTTCTATGCGACAATGGCAAAGGTATTATAACCACCTGTGACCAGGTTGGGCGATTCAGTATCTCTGTCCGATTGACTATTACCGCGGCGATCCTGCTTCTCGGTCCGCACAACGCGAACAGAAACTCGTTCAGGGCGCCCAACGTCGCAGGATGTATTGGCAATCCCAATCCGAAATCTCAACCTTGCAAACCTCTCACTTCTAAAACGACATCGATTGTCTGACTTTGAAATATGCAAGACAAAACATCTTGAGCCGCCTGTTGTAGTGTATCCCCGCGATATGACGTACTCGCGTCCTTATCGTCACGTGCGATGCGCCGCGATGAAGTCTTCGTTGAGCGTCAGCCCGAGGCCGGGTTCGTCTCCCATGTGGATCTCGCCGTCAACGATTTGGAAAGGGGGATCGTAAAGGTCCGACCAGATCTGGTACGGCTCGGTGTGCGGGCATGCGGAAACCATCAGCCCGTTGGGCGCCGCGGCAATCAGGTGGCAGTTGATCTCCGGAAAGGAGGCCCCGTGCGGCGCGACATAAACGTGATGTGCCTCGGCCAGCGCCGCCATCCGCATCAGACCCGTGAACCCGCCGCCGCCGATAATGTCCGATTGAACCACCTGCAGCCCGCCATCGACGATTAAATGCCGAATGCCATACAACGTGCCCTCGCTCTCACCGCCGGCGACCAACACGTCCGTGGCCTCGCGCACCATCCTCATATGCGCCGCTTCGTCGTCGCCTCGAACGGGTTCTTCAATCCAGAACAAGCCGTAGGGCTCAAACCGGCGCGCCATCTCCGCCGCCGTTTTTCCTTCCCACATCCTGTGTATGTCGATCATCAACCTCGGGCCGTCGCCCAAGGCCTCGCGCGACAATCTGACTTTGTCAAACGCGAGTTCGCGATCGTCATCCGACAGATGGAACTTCACGGCCTTGAATCCCAGATCCGCGTGTTTTCTGACCAGGGCGGCAACTTCCTCGGCGTTCTGATGTTCATAGCCGATCCCGTCCGCATACGCGGCCACCCGGTTCCTGAACCCGCCCAGCATCCGCCAGACCGGTTCGCCGCACGCCTTGCCATATAAGTCCCAGAGCGCCACGTCCAGCGCGCCGATCGTGCCCATCGCGGCCCGGCCGGGGCCGCGAAAGCGCCACGCGTGATCGTACATCCGCTGCCAGAGCCTGGCCGGTCGACGAGGATCTTCACCCACAAGCAGCGGCGCGAACTCACGCTCGATCAATTCAGCGCTTCCACCCCTGCCAATGCCCACGAGCCCGTTATCCGCCCGGACAAGATGAAGGGGCCAGGTCCGCTTGACGCCCCTCTCGGACGGCCCCCAGAAACAGGTGAGCGAAATCGTCTCAATGCGCTCGATACGCATGGCGCGACCTCCATTGTTCAGGATGCAATGCGTTTACGAAGGATCACTCTCGTGCCGGCCGCGCAAAAGTGGTGTTGGACGTCGTCCACCATGGCGCGCATCATCAGCAAACCGCGGCCGGAGGGTTTCAACAGGTTCTCCTGGGCAAGAGGGTCCGGAACCTCCGCCGGGTCGAACCCGGGCCCCTGATCCCGGACCGCGATGTGCAACATGCCGTCCACAACCGTAAACTCGACGGCGAACGACCTTTCCCGCACACCCCCGTTGCCGTGGAAAATGGCATTGTTAACGGCTTCCGTGAGCGCGATGGCCACCTCGTCGCAGGCATCCTCGCTCATCGCCAGATCGGCGGTGACCTTCGCCGCGGCGTCAACCACCTCATGAAGCGACTCTACGCAACTCGGCAATTCCAGTCGCTTGACTTCTCGAAATCCAGTACCCATAGACCCATTCTCTCATTCCACTCGGGGGCCACCGGCAACGGCTGCCGCAGCCGGCCCTCCGGACTCGAACGCGGTGCCGGCGCGATGAAACCGGACACTGGATTTACCGGCGCGAGCCATCCGGGGAATTCTCCTTGACAATCCCGGTTCATGACATTATCAAAGACAACTCCGAAATGGAAACGACCGACCGCCGTCAACCCCCGGCGCGCGGCCGCCTATTCGCCGCTCACGCAATACATCCCGCTATTCAGAATGGAGATTTCGCGCCATGCAGAAAGAGGTGATTACCACCGATAAGGCCGCCCTTCCCGTAGGTCCTTATTCGCAGGCGATCAGGACCGGCGATTTTATCTTCGTTGCCGGCGAAAAGGGCATTGACCCCAAAACCGGCTCGATTGTCACTGGAGGCATTGCCGCGGAAACCCGGCAGACGCTGGATAACATCGAGGCGATTCTGGAGGCAGCGGGCGCCACAATGGACCACGTGGTCCGTACGGTCGTGTATATGACGGATATTTCGGAATTTGCTGAAATGAACGCCGTCTATGCCGGCTATTTCTCCAACGACCCTCCCGGGCGCAGTTGCGTACAGGTGGTTGCGCTCCCTGCCGGAGCCCATGTTGAAATCGAAGTGACGGCGGTTCTTTCCTGACCGACCGTAAGCGTTTGGCCCGCGCCCGGCGCAGTGGGCGGACGCTAGAGACCGGTGAGAATTCCCTCGACGTAACCCCGTGTAAACGCCACGTCCCGGTCCACCTCGTCCGGCTGCCTGCCGCCCACGCATTCCACGTAGAACGGCCCGTCGAATCCACCGCCGACAAGCCCGGACAACACCGAATGAAAATCCACAAGCCCGTCTCCTGGCGTCACCATCACATCCGGAACATCGTCAATGACCGTGCAATCCTTGATAATCCCGGTCGTTACCACGGGCGCCACCTCCGAGACGTCTGTCTCCGGTCGCAGGTCACCCTTTGTATAGTAGATGATATTGCCGGGATCGAAACAGATGCCGAACGCCGCGTGGTTCACGTTTTTGTGGGCCGCGAGAAGGTGCGACACCGTGAGACTGATACCCCCGTGGGGTTTCATGGTAATCTTCACGCCGACCTGATCCGCATGGGGCGCAGCCTGCCGCATCAGTTCGAAATAGTCATCGAAAAACGCCTGGTTGCTGATCCCGCAATCCAGCAACCAGGTGGTGCCCAGGGCCGCCGCGTTGTCGATCAACCGCTTGTAGTCGTCCACCGCCGACGCCAGCCCCCCGTCCAGCCTGGTCCCGCCGATGAGCATCGAGGGAACCACTCCGGCGTTTTCGGCTGCATGCCGCACGGCCGCGACCTCTGTCGCGGAACTCTCCGGACCCACCGGCACCTGGCCTTCATTGGCAAAAACCGCCACATCCGAGTAACCGGCCTCTGCAATCCGGCTGTACGCCTCGCTGTAACTCAGTTGGCCGTACGGCCGCGTCGTACATCCGATCGTCATCTCCATCCTGCTCGCTCCTTTGCTATTTTACCCGAACCATTGCGGGTTCATTATTCCATTTCGCGTCCACAGTGTGGACAAACGCCGCCAGCCTTTTTCCGCCGATCGATCTCCTCGGCGAAACCCGAACCCAGGATGCCGGCAGGCAGGGCGAACATCCCGATCCCAAGAAGCGCGATCACCGCACCCAGTACCTTTCCGACGCCGGTTACCGGGTACGTATCACCGTATCCCACCGTCGTAAGTGTTACGATGCCCCACCACATGGCCGATGGAATGCTGGAGAAGGCCTCGGGCTGGGCGCGGTGTTCCGCAAAATACATCAGCGTCGATGCGATCACCAGCATGATCAGCAGGACGAAAAGGGTGACCAGCAACTCGCCGCTATGCTTCTGTAACACATTACCGAGCGTCTTCAAGGAGGTGGAATACCGTCCCAGCTTGAATAACCGCAACAACCGCATGGCGCGCAACACGCGCAGGTCGACGGTGGTCACCAAAGGCAGATAAAACGGCAGTATTGCAATCAGGTCCACCAGCGCCAGGGGCGTAAAGATATAACGTATGCGCCCCCAGATGCTTCGGGCATACTGCTCGTCGGCGGTACAGGCCCACAGACGCATCAGGTATTCAATTGTAAAGACACCGACGGAAAACGTGTCAAACCAATCAAAGAGGCGACGGTGCGACACCGATATGGTCTCAACCGTCTCCAGAATGACAGCCACGACATTCAGGACGATCAATCCCATAATGAACAGGTCGATCGATCGGCTTGTCCGGTCGCCCGTCTGCGCCTTATCCAGGATTTCGTACGTGCGTTCTTTGGTCCGATGCAGCATGGTACACTTTCAATACCCCGGGTTGGCGACGACACCTCCCCGGACTGTCCCTGTTTACCGAATGCGAAATCCCTTGTAACGGTATACCAAAGGATCGACGTCCTGCCCGCTTTCCCCGCGACCCGGCATCGCGCCACGTTTTCGGCGCCGGCATACCCATCCCCGGGCGGCGCGGTCCGTGGCCCATAAAGATAGGATTCTATCGTCCGAATGGAAACATTTTTTCGTACGAGTCCATCCCTCTGACACGGCGCGGGTCATCTCCGCCACAGGCTCTTTCTATTGATACAGACGATCAACAAGTACGAACTATGGATCGATACGCCGACAGAATAAATATCAGGAATCCGTTTGTACGGATACTCTTTGCGCTGACTCTGGCAGCGCTTTTCGCGGCAATGTTGCCTAAGAACCGGGACAGCGTTGTCCACCAGCAGATTCTAACGGAAGTTCCCAGGCTGGCGAAGACGCTGGGCGATGGCGTCTGGATCCTTGCCGATTCCGCGGATTCACGTTGCGAACCGGGCTTTAAAAAGGCGAGGCAGCGGCGAAAGACACCCGCATCCGGCGCTCCTGAAATCACCTTTACCTGCACGGAAGAATCGGGCGAACTGATCCTGACCGCCTCGACATACAGCTCACAACAACAGACCCGCCTTGAACCCATTGACGGCTGGAGCGTCTTTCCGCCGATTGCGGCTATTCTCGTCGCCGTGCTCAGTGGTCGCCTGCTCCTGGGTCTGGGCATGGCCGTACTTTCCGGAGGCCTGCTGACCGTTGGCGAAGTCCCACTTTACGAACTCCCGTTCGCCGCCCTCGAACGGGCAGCGGTGAACTACGTCTGGACCCCCCTGATATCGTCCTTTCAGCTCTATATTCTCGGCTTTACGGCGGCCCTGATCGGCATGGTACGGGTAACCTCGCTTGCCGGGGGAAACCTGGGCATTGCAACGCTCCTTGCCTCCCGTTCGGAAAGCGCCAGATCCACGCGGGTGGCCGCATTTCTTATGGGCCTGGCGATTTTCTTCGATGACTACGCCAACACGATCGTGGTCGGTACCACGCTCCGGCCCATGGCCGATCGGTTCCGCATTTCCCGCGAAAAACTCGCGTACATCGTCGATTCTACCGCCGCCCCGGTTGCGGGTGTAGCGGTCATCAGCACCTGGATCGGTTTCGAAGTCGGACTCTTTGGGGACCTCATGCGGGATCTCGGCACCGGCGTATCCGGCTATCAGCTTTTCTTCTACGCGCTTCCCGCTCGATTCTACTGCCTCTTTACGCTTGTGTTCGTCGCCGTGTCGGCGTGTCTCCAACGGGATTATGGACCCATGTACCGCGCGGAGCGCCGGGCCGGGACAACGGGACGGGTGCTTCGGCCGGGCGCCACTCCGCTGGCAGGGCACCGGAGCAGGGACATCCTGCCGGCCAGCGGCGTTCAACCCGCCTGGTGGGCAGCGGCCGTGCCCGTTCTGAGCGTCGTCGCTGCCGTCATTGCCGGCATGGCCGCGGATACCTGGAACGATCCCGAAGTCCGGCCGATCCGACTGGGAAGCTCCCTCTTCAGCTTTTCTTATTGGACAGCGTGTTTCTCCAATGCCGACAACGCGCGGGTGCTTTTCTTTTCCGCCATACTGGGTTCCACAATCGCATTGCTGATTGCCGTCACCCGGCGCCACCCCGCCAGCGGATCCGCGCTGATCCAACCCTTTGCGGCGGTAAAAACCTGGGCGCAGGGAATCACGGGGATCTACTATGCCATTGCCATCCTCATAATGGCCTGGGCTATTCAGGCTGTCTGCAAGGACATCGGCACATCCACCTATCTCGCGGCGGCGCTATCGCCCCTCGTGGTTCCCGGTCTGCTGCCTCTGATCATCTTCCTTCTGGCGGCTTCGGTCGCCTTCGCTATCGGTACATCGTGGACAACCATGGCGATCCTTATCCCCACTGCTGTTCCCCTTGCGCACAGCCTGGGCGGTCTTCCGCTCACCATTCTCGCTGCCGCCGCCGTACTGGACGGCGCGATTTTCGGTGATCACTGTTCGCCGATCAGCGACACGACCGTCATGTCCAGCATCGCCACGTCCTGTGACCACCTGGACCACGTCAGAACGCAGCTCCCCTACGCCCTGACCACAATGAGCGTCGCCGCGCTCGCGGGGTACGTCGGTACCACCTTTTACTATCCCGCGTGGTGCGGGCTGCTCATCGGCGTATCGGTGATCCCGGCGATCCTGCTCGTGTTTGGCAAGAACCCGGATGAGCGCGCCGCCAGGTAACCGTATCGCTATGGTTCTTCCACGCGGTGGTAGACATTCAACGCGACGTTCTCCATGGTCCGGCGCCGTCCCGAAGGCCAGGTCACAACCACCTTCTCCATCGTCGGATCCGTGCCGAGCCCGAAATGGAGTCGCCTCTGATTCTGTGACGAAAAGCCACTCCCTCCGGAGACCTCCTGCATCTGTTCCTGTCCGTTCCAGAACACCCTCACCTGCGCGCCGATCGCGCTGCGATTGCTCTTCCCGCCGACCAGCTCGAATCCGATCCACTGCCGTTCCGGATCCACCCGGTTCCTGTAGACCAGAAGCGGCCCACGCTGGTTGGCCACCACCACATCCAGGACACCGCGGTTCCACAGATCCACGAGCGCGACCGCCCGCCCGTCAAACCGATCGTTGACGCCAACCGCACGGGCGACATCTTCAAACCGCCCCATCCCGTCATTCACCCACACACGCGCGCGCTGATAACCGGCGAGGCTGCGCCCTTTCATGGCAGGCCAGTTCTTCGCATCCGAAATAATCGCCCGGTGTCCGCCGGCCACCTGCGAAAAATCGTACCAATAGTTTTCCGACTCCGAGGCGGAAACATACCCGTTCGTGAGGTACAGATCCAGCCGCCCGTCGTTGTTCAGATCTCCAAACTGTGCGCCAAAACTCCAATCGCCCAGTTCCACACCCATCACCTGCGCCAGGTTTTCGAACGCCAGGCCCTCGCCCTGTCTGGCGATCCACAGGTTGTTCCCCTGAAGCAGGATCCCCGCCTCCGATATATTGGTCTCGTAGATCGCCAGGCGGCCCTGATTCAAGACGTCGCCGAAGACGGCGTTCATTCCGCTTTCCGGCTGGTATCCGACGCCCGCCTTCCTCCCGATTTCTTCAAAGGCGGCGCCGGCATGGTTCTGGTAGAGTTCCGAAACGCCATAATCGTTGGCCAGGAACAGATCCGGATACCCTGAACGGTTCAAATCCGCCGCAGCGACGGCCAGCGTCCAGCGCCGGCTATGAATTCCCATCCGATCCGTCACGTCCTCGAATCGCCCATCGCCCCGATTGCGCAACAGGTACTTCCGACCCCCGTTCTCGGCATACTCGAAACTCTCCGGCATCATCCGGGTTGACTCCAGGCGCCACAGATCCAAACCGTCCGGCCAGTAACCGGCCACGAACAGATCCAGGCGCCCGTCGCAATCGTAATCCAGCCACACCGCGCTCCCAGCGTTGATCCACGGGGGCAATCCGGCCTGCTCGCTCACGCGGGTGAACCTTCGCCCCCCCTCGTTCCGAAACAATTCGGGCCGACCCCATTTGTACACGAACAGATCTTCGAAGCCGTCGTTGTCGTAGTCCCCCCAGACCGCGCCCACGGAAACCCCGGTCCCGGCGCGATTCAGATTCGCCGTGCCCACCTTGTCGGCCACATCTTCGAACTGTCCGTTTCCCAAATTGCGATAGAGTCGATTCGCCGTGCCCTCGCCACTATTGGTCACGTAAAGATCCTGCCACCCGTCTCTGTCGAAATCAGACACCGACACAGCCGCGCCCATTGCGGCGACGTGGGGCATGATGTGGTTCAACTTCGCGTCGAACGTGGGTCCGCGGTGCACGAAATCGATGCCGCTTGCACGGGCTACTTCCTCGAGTGTAAACCCAAAGTGAGTCGCCTTCGCCGGCGGCGCCCGGAAACCGTATTTGCGGACGACGGGAACCGCCAGAAGCAACAAAAGGATAACGAGCAGTATGCCCTGGATAAAACGGCGTGACATGGAAGACGCCTGCCTATCTGCCGGAATGCATCCCGGCAATCTCGGGTGTGACGTACCGGATATGGTATGATTGCCAATCGGCAGGATTGCGACGGTAAACCGGATCGTCCTCGAGGCGCCCCGGCGGCGTTTCGTACGACAACCGGCCGTGCGTGGGCAGCGGCAGCACCGTTTTGGAAAACGCCGTATTGTAATCCCCGTCTTTCACCCAGCCGTCTCCCATGAGCACAAAATCCCTCACCCACCCTTCGGGTGGCGGGCCGGGCACCGGGAAATACAACAGAAGCTCATCCCCTGCATTCATGATGACATACCGGTCATCTACATCCTCGAGCAACGGGCGTACATCGCCGAAGCGGGTATGGTAGCCCGTCAAGTCCCACCACAGCGGCGCGGTGCTCGGCGGGGAAGAATACCGGGGTACGTCGGGAGAAGGGCGGCCCGGCTGCGTGACCTCGGAGAACCCACGGCCCCTCAGAACCGCCTTATTCGATTTGACGCGACGGGTTCGCATCTGTGCATCGTCGGCGGATTTCGCCCACGCCAGCCAATCCCAGTAGATTTCGAGATTCGTACGGAGCCGGAGGCGGCTGGACCGGACGTCCGCCAGATCGATCGTAATCGTCTTGAACTTTCCGGCGGGAAATCCCAGATCGGGGAACACGGTTTCCCACGTTCCGTCCCCGCGCAACGCGTCCAGACGCAGCCCTACGGGCTTCGCGTGTGCGCCATGCCCCATCGCTACGTTGATCGAACTGTCCGTGGGGTAGATCCAGCCGGATCCGATCAACCATCCACCACCCCCGGCCGCCACGCGCGGCAGATCGACGTCAACCCAGTGGTCCACCGCGACGCCCTGATATCGCCCCAACTCGAACGTGTCGAGATATCGGGCGTCTTTCGCTTCTACCATCGCCGTCACATCCCGCCCCGCCTCGTCCCGAGCCGCACGAACCGCCACAGGTGTTCCCGTCGGAATTACCTTCAGTTCAGGCTGTCGCTTCGCAAACCGTTCGTCCACAAACACCGCCACCTCCGCGGGATGGTCCACCACCATCAACTCCACCCAGTCCACAAAATGGGTCTCCCACAATTCAGCCGTAATCCGGATATCGTAGAATCCGTCCCGGGCTGCCAGGTCATCCCCCTGGATCAGGATCCAGTCCTCCGTCTGAGACACCCCCGCCGTCACCTGCGCGTTGATCCGCATCCCCAGCGGCGAGCGCCATAGAAAGTCCTTAACAAAGGCCATTTCTTCGCCATTGAACGCGAACACCCAGGGACAGGACCCTTTCAGGCGCTGCTGCGCCACAATGGTCTGATCGGCCTCGACGTCGAACTCCGCCTGTAGGGTTCCATTCGGCCACTGTACCCGCACCACATCCGCCAGGCCGTATTCGCCCAGACCGAAATGAACCACGGGTGTCCGAATCGCCCGACGCTGGGCCAGAAGTCCGGACCGCAACAACACCTCCCCGCCCAGCGCGTATGAATTGATCCTCCCGTCCCCGCGAACCGCCCGCACCCGGGGCCGCACGACCTGCCAGTGGTAGGTGCGTTTTCCCCGGTTCACCAGCAACTGTGGTCGACCCTCTGTAGAAAGTCCTAGCAGATCCAGGCGTCCGTCTCCGGTCATGTCCGAGACTTCGAAGATCCGAACCCGGTTCGGCAGGGCGTTGTGACGCCAGGTACCCTCGCCATCGGCCAGCCAATACCCTCCTTCGACCTCGCCGCTGACGACCAGATCCAACTGCCCGTTATTGTCCATATCGGCCAGAAACAGACGCACCGGCGTCTCAGCAGCACTCCAATCAACCAACTCCCTGTATTCCCAGTGTCCGTCGACATGCGAAATCGACACTATCTTCCCTCGCTTCCGCAAGGCCACCAGGTTCAGATTCCCATCGCCGTCCACGTCTCCGGATACAAGCGCGTGAACCTCGTCCTGACCCTGGTACGAAAACTGGAACAACCCGCTACGCTCGTTGACATACACGGACAGCCGACCCCGGTTGTCCACCAACGCCGCATCCGGAACCCCGTCTCCGTCGAGATCCGTCCATTCAAACGCGCGCATGCCGGACACGCCCCCAAAGGGCTGCGCGACTCCGAATGTGCCGTCCCCGTTGTTTCGCAAAACCGGGCAGGCATTCCGCCCCCCGAGTACCAGATCCAGATCCCCATCCATATCAACGTCCGCGGCCCACACGCCAGCATACGCTGTATCGGTCACGCTCCCGTCGAGCCCGGTCAGACCCGTGACATCCACGAAAACCCCGTCCTCGCGCTGCCGAAACAGGCGAATGCCGCCCTCCCCCGCCACCACGAGATCCAATCTGAAGTCGTTGTCCCAGTCGACCGAGAGCAGACCGTTCGCGCCCACCGGCCGGGACGCGGGCGATGGCACGGTCCGGCCCGACGAATCCAGCCACCGCACGATACCATCCTTTGCGGCCAGCACGACAGGGGTATCCGCCCAGGCGAGGCCGAGCATCGTCCCGCCCGACGCGCAGTCCAGCGTGTCCGAAACGAAAGAGAGCGCCGTATCCGCGGGCGCAGGATCGGCGGACGGACTCCGCATTTTCAGGAACCCCCTCAATGGCTCGCCTGCCGCCTGAGCAGGAAGGCGCACCTGATTCAGGTCCCTCCGGAAGACAGGCGCCCGCAGCAGCGCGTTGTGTAAAAACGCCGCGCGCGTGGCCGCGAGGCGAAAATCCGATCCGGCATCCATCAGCGCCTGTAACTGGACGCTCGCCGTTTCCGGCCACCCACCGGTCCGCTCCGCGATCCGCGCAACCGAAACCCTCAGGCCATCCGCATCGTGCTCCTTCGCCGCCAGCCTGATCCGTTCCAGCAAGAGCGCAAGATTCCGCGGGGTTTCTCCGAGCATCCGCTCCACTACCGCAAGCGCATCCCTCGTGTCTCCCTGCCGTTCCAGTTCGCGCGCCAGCGCGTAACCTGCCTTGAGATGCCCGGGGCCGGCGAGGCTCATCGCCCTCCGAAGATGGAAAACCGCCTCGGCGACACGGCCGCGCCGGCTCTCGAATGCACCCATCAGGAGCGCGAGTTCAGCACTTTCGGGCGCCAATCCCTGCGCTCGCTCAAGCGACCGTATCGCCGGTTCCTCCCGGCCCATTGTGAACTGAAGCAAAGCCAGGTTGGCCCACCCCGCGGGTTCGGCGGGAACGGTTTCCGTCACCCGTCTCAGCGCGGCAGCCGCCCGGTCGTGCGCGCCCACGTCCATGGCGGCAAGTCCAGCATAAAAATCCGCAACCGCCTGCCGATACGCCGTGCTTCCGGGTTCGGGCATCCGCTCTCCACATCCTCCGGACAATCCGACAAGCACGAGCACGAACACCAGGTATCTCATCGCCCAATACCCCGGAACGGGATGATCCTTCCTGCCTGAAATCAGAAAGGCGGAACCGTAGGGACACGGCGCCGCACCTGAACACGCCAATACAGACAACTGAGTCTTTTGGAATGCCGCCTCACTTACGGATCGGTAGTTTTGAGAAGACACCGATCCAGAGACAGCGGCATATTGCGCACAAACAGCACCACCAGCGAACATCCGATCAGCAGCAGGTCCTGCACGAGCGCCCCGTGAAGCGAACCCCTCGTGCCGTCCAGCCCAAAGCAGCCGCAGTCGAGATTTGCTCCGCGGAAGATGTTCACGACGAGGGCGACGCTGAACGACGAGAGCAATGCGAGGGCGGCAAGCGCGGCGGCGCGCGACCAGAATCCCGCCAACAGGCACGCCCCGGCGGCGATTTCCATCCAGGGAACCACAACCGCAAATCCGTTTATGAACGCGAGGGGAAGCACGTTGTATGCCCTCACCGTCAGCGCAAACAACGCCGGCTCCGACACCTTTGCCAGCCCCGCCCAGATCAACACCCCGCCCACGGCGAGGCGCAGAACGACCGGGACTCCGTACCGGGCCCAACTCATCGGTCTACTCCCGTCGCTACCGGATACCCCGCGCGGACCCATGCCCCCCAACCATCGAAGAACGCCCGCACGCGCGTAAACCCCAGGCCTTGCGTCAGTAGATGTGCCAGCTTAACGCTGGCCTGACATCTGGCGCCGCCACAGTACGTGATGATATTGGCATCCCTGGAAACACCTTCGAGCTTTTTCCTGTCGCCCCGGTTGAGATCGTGAGGCGTCAGATTCAACGCCCCCGGAATGTGTCCAGCCGCATAGGCGCGTGGAATGCGTGCGTCCATAAATATTACAGACCCCGAGTCGAACGCCGCTTTCGCGTCGGAAAGACTTGCCCGGATACCCTCCAGGTAAAGGCTCCAGTTCACATGTTCCGATGGCGTCAGGTTCCTGGGTGTCCGTAGAGGAATGCCGGAGGCGGACAGGGCGTTGTAAGCGAGGCCGACGCCCGATCCTGCCAGCAAGATAACGATCGCCTTCAATGCCAGCCTGAATCCAATCATCTGGAAGGCCTCCCGTTGATGAACTGTACGGACTATATATAACACACATCGGTAACCCTGTCAAGCCTCGACCGGTCGCCATCCGCTTTGACAATTCGTATCGCGCATGCTATTATGCAGCGCCTGTACCGGCAGCCGGCGCCCTCACGTTAACCTGACGCGGATGGCCTGTCTCCGACGCGGGATGACGGGCGATGCGCATGACGAATCGTTGGCGGTTCACACGGATCGACTTCCGGGAGAACACGGGATATGTCTAAAACGGATCTGGCAATCGATGGCGGCTCTCCGGCGGTGACCGAGCCTCAGGATGATGGTTGGCAAACCATAACGGGCCTGGAGAAACAATCCGTCCTGAGCGTTCTGGAAGGTGGTATGGGTAATTCCTATTCCCAGATTGACCGTTTCCAGGAGGAATTCCGTGCCTTCACGGGCGCAAAATTCGCCATCGCCACCTGCAATGGCACGGCGGCCCTGCACTCGGCCGTCTTCGCCTCCGGCGCCCGAATCGGCAAAGAGGTCATCGTGCCCTCCGTCACGTGGCACGCCAGCATCACGCCCATCCTGCACTGCGGCGCAACACCCGTCTTCTGCGACGCGGAACGCCGTACCTTCTGCGCAGATCCCAAAGACGCCGAACGTCGAATCACGGAGAACACCTGCGCGATCATCGTTACCCACGTATACGGCAACCCCGCAAATATGGACGCATTTCGGGATCTCGTCTGCGGAACCGACATCACGCTCATCGAGGATGCATCGCACGCCCACGGCGCCCTCTGGAACGGCACTCCCGTCGGCTCTCTCGGTCACATCGGCTGCTTCAGCCTGCAGGGAAGCAAGCCGGTCACGGGGATCGAAGCGGGTGTGGTCGTGACCGACGATGGAGACCTTTACGACCGTATGCTGGCCCTGGGCCACTATGGAAGATGCGAAAAGCAGTTTGTAACCGACAGATTCAGGGAGCTACGCAACATGGGCCTGGGCGTCAAGTACCGGGCGAATCCCCTTGGTATTGCCATGGCGCGCGCGCAGCTTGAACGGTTACCCGGATTAAACGAGAAAAGACGCGCCTGGTTCGGCCGGCTAAGCAGCCAACTGGAATCCGTCAGAGGCGTACACCCTCAAGAGGCGTACCCGCAGGCGGTTCGGGGAGGCCTCCTTCTGTATACAGGCCTTATCAATCCTCGTGAAATCGGCGCGCCGGTTTCCGTCATACTCAGGGCACTCGTTGCGGAAGGCGTTGGGACCACCCCGGCCATCACACCCTTCGGTTACGGGGCAATGCACCTGGAACCGCTTTTCAACGATTTTTCTTTCGACGACCTCGGCGGCCCATGGGGCGACCTGCCTCAGGGTGCCAGGATCCCGTATCAACCTGGCGATCTGCCGGTCAGCGAACACATCCACGACTCATGCTTCTGGCTGTCCACACCGGTGGACCCCAGCCCGGCCTGGGTGGATCAGGTTGCCGCGGCCTTCGCGAAAGTGACAAATCACGGCGAGCGTCTCGCGGAAATCGCGGCGGATGAGGCTTCCTGATCCAAACGCGTCCAGCCGGCAGTCCGCGGCGTCTACCGGTAACAGTGAGGTAGAAAAGAAGGCCTGCACTTCTGACGGTACCGACGTGGTAAGCAAGACCGAGTGTCCTTTCCCCGGAACCCATCCCCCAGCACCCTGCAATCGACCCCCCGCGCCAGGGGCGCCGGTTGACTCCGCGTAATTCTGCGATGGCGTTTTTTCAGATCCGATTGGAGATCGACTATCCGTGAACACATCATGGACTCCCCCCGAAAATAAGGGTCACCGCGTTGTCGCATTTCCCGACCGGCCCAACATCTGGATTGGCGCCCTTTCATTTGACGAGATCCGCCGCCGACACGCCGGCGGAGACCAGGACATCTGCTCGTGGGCAGACGAGTCTCTCGCCATAGCCGAAAAATGGTCCGCCAGGCCCGATGCCTGGTACCTGGATAATATCTGGCATCGGGAGCCGCGCGGCATCTATACCTGCGCCTGTCCCATCCACCCTTTCCGGGTACGGTACTACAGCTACTTCGACTGGTCCCTGGATGACCCGTGGCGGCTTCACTGTCCGTACTGTAAGGCAGACGGCCGTGAATACGCTTTTTATCCCAACCCCAGGTACCCGGATGACGGAGACGGTTGCTTTCCCACGGACGAAGTGTGGCGCGAGGACCACGACGAAGCCTGGAGCCAGGCGCACGACGGGATCCCCTGGGACCAATGGGACGGCGAGGCCCACGGCTATGTAGAACCCACCAATGCCTTTTATTTCAAAGCCCTCTGCTGGATGAATACCCTCCGCGACCTGGCCGGCAACGTGCTCCATCGCCTGGGCGAAGCCTTCCATGCTGCAGGATTAAAATCAGACCCCGAAACGGCAAGGCGGCATGCCCGCAAGGCCCGGGTCCTCCTCGTGACGCTTTCCAGAGCCTTCCTGGGCGACCCCTATCTTGCCGCACTCCTGGAAACATCCGAAACGAACCTGCAGGAGCGCCTCGCCGATTTCTACGAGACTGGCGCTCCGGACAAATCCTATCCCGGCTACCGCCTCTACGCCCCGTTCGATCATATTGAAGGCGACCCGAAACGCCCGTTGAACGCCCCCGGAGACCGCTACGGTACAAAAGGCGCTTCCATCTACCCTGGCGTGTGGAACTGGAAAGCCAGCCTAGCCCAGGATCTCATGGTCGGTTACAGCCTGATTGCCGAATCCTTCGACGAAACCGAGTCCGATCTGAAAACCGCCGCCCAGCGCATCGTCACGTCCGTCGAAGGCGATTCCCTGAAATTGCAGACCTCCGGCCAAAAACTCAAACGCGGCATTCTGGAGTACACGCTGCACCCCTTCGCGCTCGTCACCGGCGCTGACAACCTCTCCACCTCTACCCAGATGCCCAGGTTGCAACTCGGGCGCATTGTCGGCGACGACCGGATCATCGAAAACGTCGCCAGAGACATTGTCTACTTTCTGCATAATTTCTTTACCGGCGACGGTCTGGGCAAGGAAGGCTCTCCCTCCTATACCAGTTGGGGAATTTCAAGCGTCATGGCCGCATGCCACGGCCAGCAGGGCGCATTCGACCGGACCGCCCCTTATTACGATGGGGGACGAAACGCAATCAACATGCTTGCCCTGCCCGTCTTCAAACACGGCTTGGGCCAGTACCTTAGGACCGGCTTCCCCGACGGTCGCCCCATCACCTGGGAAGACTGTGTGATCCGGGCCGCCATGCCCCTGGAACAGCTCGCCCTGGCTGAAACCCTGGGCGGCGGCATCCCTGATGCCTATCGCGAGTACCTGAACATCGATCCGGAGGGCGATCCCGTCGTCTCCCTCAGACTCCCCATGCCCCTCCCCTCCCACCTGCTGGGCCAGAACCGCAAAGCCATCCTGCGCAGCGGCGAGGGAGACCGTACCCGAACGCTCTCACTCGACTTCACGGAGCGTGTTGGTCACTACCACATGGCGCCCCTCAACCTTACGCTCTACGCCATCGGCCACGAACTGGCCACCGACCTCGGTTACATGGGCTCCACACATTTTATGACGGTGGATTGGATTAAAACCTTCCCCGCCCACAACACCGTCGCCATCCGCACCCGGGACGGCGACCCGATGGGTACGGACAACCTCCGTGGAGACCTTCGGTTTTTTGTGGATCTACCCGGATTCAAAGCCATCGATGCCGCGGAGGAGGACGCAGACGAACTCGGCAAAGTGCCAGGCACCGACCGCTACCAGCGCACCGTCGCCCTCATTGACAGCGACCCCGAAGATGCCTACGTTATTGACGTCTTCCGGGTCAACGGCGGCCACATGCACGACTGGACCTTCCACGGCAATGGTCATCGTTTTTCGACCGAAGGCATCGACCTCACAGGTCGGCCGGACCCGGCGGAATCTCTCTACGACTACAGCGGCTTCACTTTCACGCCGTCTCGCCGCACCCCCCGGGCCGGCGCCAGGTGGGGCACCCAGCGCGTTACGCAACTCAGCGCTGGTCAGAGCAACGGACCGTGGACGGCAACCTGGGGCGACGTTACCGAATACCCGAACGCGGACGGCTCACCGGAAACCGACCCGGACGCCTTCCTCAAATTACACATGCTCGACATGCCCGGATCCGAGATCATCGTGGGCAACGGCCCCGCCCAGCGCTGGCTGGACAACCGCGACCTGGGTGAGGAGATGAAAATCATCACCGTCCGCCGCCAAAACCATCATCTCCTGAACACCTTCCTGGCCGTCCACGAACCCTACCGGAATGCCCCGTTCATCAGACAAGTCAGCCGTTTATCCTGTGAAAATCAGGAAGCCGCCGGTGTACAGGTGACTCACAACCGGGGTACGGATTTGATCGTGAGTAACACGTCCGGTGCCCCCTGTAAAATCTCCCATAACGGCCACGCGCTGCACAGCGACGGCGAACTCGCCTTTGCGTCATTTGATGCACACGGTCTCCGCGCTCTTGCTCTTGTCGGCGGAACGGCCGCCGAAGCCGACGGCCACAAGATCGAACCCTTTCCCACGCTCGAAGGTCTACTCACCGGATTCGACGACGTCGAGAAATCCCTGACGATCCAACCTGAGGCCGATATTGCGGATCCCGACGCACTTTTCAGAAAGACCATCACCATCCGCCACCGCGAACGTGCCTCCGCCTACACCATCCTGTCCGCCGAACGGAATCCTGACGGAGCCTGTACCCTGCATCTGGACGGCTTTCCCCACCTGGCCG
This sequence comes from Candidatus Latescibacterota bacterium, assembly GCA_965237675.1. Classification (GTDB taxonomy): domain Bacteria; phylum Latescibacterota; class UBA2968; order UBA2968; genus JAAXHE01. Next base: position 3,276,916 of record OZ250150.1, on the reverse strand, counting down.
TCGGCTATCTGCTTGTCACCGCCGTCGAAAGTGACCGCGCCTGGGTGGAGCCGCCCCCGGTTATCCAGGGCAAAGAAAACAACCTCAACATCTTCAAAGTAGGACCGGATCGAAGCCTTACCCTCCTGCAACCTCTGGGCGACCTGATCTCGGAGGACATCGTGGACGAATGGGGCACCCGCATCCGCACCCGACACGCCCTGCTCCTGGACGTTCCCGAACACCTATCCGCCGGGAACGAGATCGCCTTTTCAGCGCTGCACCCGGGCGTGGATCGATTCCGGATCGTCGGTTCGGGTCACTGGCAACGGTGACCCTCCGCCCGTGAGGGGCGGGCAGGAAGCGGGCAAGAGATCCGGCATGTAGAAAACCAGGTATTGCAGTGCGGATTTGAGGATTAATCTCCAGATTCACTGACGTACCACAACGGATAACACACCTCGAATTGTTGCCCTCGCATCCCACTCGGGAAGGGGGTCAGGGAGATAAGGCATGTCCGACCCATCATCTCACCTCGCCATCGATCCCATCACCTTCGAAGTGATGAAGAACGCACTGATCAACGCCACCGAAGAGATGGCGTATACCATACGCCGCACCGCGTACTCCACCAATATCAAGACCCGTGCCGATTTCTCCTGCGCCTTCTTCGACGCGGCATTCCGGGTGGTCGCACAATCCTTCTCCCAGCCGCCGCACCTCTCATCCATGAAGAACGCGATCCCGAACGCCCTCCGGGAATACGGCGCCGAAAATCTCGCGCCCGGCGACGGCCTCATCCTGAACGATCCTCATCGCGGAAGCAGCCACCTCAACGACATCGCGCTGATCGCGCCGGTCTATGCAGGAAAGACCCGGCTTGGGTACCTCGCCAACATGGCCCACCACGTCGACGTGGGGGGCAGCACGCCGAGCAGCCTGGGAGTAAACCGCGAAATCTACCAGGAAGGCATCATCATACCGCCCACGAAAATCATGCGGCGGGGGGAAATCGACAACGACGTTCTGGGCCTCATTCTGGAGAACGTGCGCGCGCCTCACGAGACCGGAGGCGACCTGCGCGCCCAGATGGGAGCAAACCTCGTGGGGGCAAGGCGCATCGCGGAACTGATCGACCGCTACGAGATCGCCCAGGTCGAAGCCTTCTTCGACGAACTGCTCGATTACACGGAGCGATGGGCGCGGCGCGAGATCGCCGCACTGCCGGCCGGTGTGTATAAGGCCGAAGGTTTTCGCGACAACAACGGATTCGACGACGAACCGGTCAAAATCGCCGTTGCCGTCCACATCGGCGACGGAAGCGCCAAACTGGACGTCACGGGATCCGCGCCGCAGCAGACCGGCCCGCTGAACGCCACCCGCTCCAATACCCTGGCCGCCATTGCGGTGGTCATCAAGAGCCTGATCGATCCGCGGATTCTGGTTAACGACGGCCTTTACCGATGCCTGGAAGTCATCGGACCGGACAATACCGTGCTCACCGCAACGTGGCCCGCCGCCGTCGTTGGCGCATGGGAACTGGCGCAACTCACGGCGGAACTTACCCTCACCGCCCTGCACAACGTGTTGCCGGACAGGATTCCCGCCTGCGGCAAAGGCATTATCTGCAACCTGGGTTTTGCCGGCAACGACCCGCGAAAAAAAGCGTTTTACTGCTACATGGAGACCGTTGGCGGCGGCAATGGCGCCCGCCCTGCCAAAGATGGCCCCGACGCCATCCAGACGACCATCCACAACACCGAAAACGCGCCGATCGAAGAGGTGGAAATCAACTATCCCATCCGATTCGCCCACTACGGCCTCATCACGAACAGCGGCGGCTCCGGCCGGTTTCGCGGCGGCCTGGGTATCCGGCGGGACTTTGAGTTTCCCGACTGCGACACCACGTTTACCATTCTCTCAGACGGCACACGGTTTCCACCGTGGGGGCTCCGGGGAGGTGGCCCCGGTCGGCCCGCACGGTTCATCCGAGATCCGGAAGGCACTGCTGAAGAGTTGCCGTCAAAGACCAGCATCACGGTGCCCAAGGGCGGCCGCGTGAGCGTGCAGACGCCGGGCGGCGGGGGCCACGGCCACCCGCACAAACGCGACCCGGATGCCGTCGTGCGGGACGTCCGGGACAGGAAAATAACGCCGCGCGCCGCACGCGACACCTATGGTGTCGTCTACAATGCCCGGACCTGGACCGTCGACGCCGAAGCGACGCATGTTCTGCGCGAGGGCCTCGAACGGAGTGCGAATTCATGAGTGATTCATACCGCATCGGAATCGACATCGGCGGCACGTTCACCGATGCCGTGGTGATGGACGAAAAATCCGGCGACTTCCATCCCGTCAAGGTCTCATCCACTCCGGACGATCCGTCACGGGCTTTCATGGAGGCGTATACCCGGGGCCTCGCTACCCAGGATCTCACGGCCGAACAGGTGCGCTTCGTGGTACACGGCACCACCGTGGCAACCAACACGATCATTCAACAAAAAGGCGCGCGGATAGGCCTCATCGCCTCGGAAGGCTTCAGCGATGTTTTCGAGATCGCCTGGCAGATCCGCCCGAACCTCTACGACCTCGACTACGACAAACCCCCTCCGCTCGTGCCGCGGCACCTCTGCATTGGCGTACCCGAACGCATCGACGCCCATGGCGGGCTGCTTGTCCCGATGGACGAAGGCGCCGTGTACCGTGCCGCCCGTAAACTGGCGAGAGACCGCGCGGAAGCGATTCTCGTCTGCTTTCTTCACGCCTATAGAGACCCGACCCACGAGCGCCGAGCCGCTGAAATCATCCGGGAAGCCTGTCCCGATTTGCCCGTCTGCATCTCCTCCGACATCTGTCCCGAGTACCGCGAATATACCCGCGCCAGCACGACCGCCGTCAACGCCGCCCTGCTTCCCGCGGTGGGCGCCTACGTGGAACGGCTGGAGGATCGGCTCGGGAACGTGAACCCGGGCTCCGGCCTGTTCCTGATGACCTCCGGCGGCGGGATCATTGCCTCCGGCACCGCCAGACAGCAGCCCGTACAACTCATCGAATCCGGCCCGGCAGCGGGTGTCATCGCCGCTTCGTACATCGGCCAACTCGCCGGTTTTGAAAACCTTATTGCGCTGGACATCGGCGGCACGACCGCGAAGGCTGCCCTCATTGAAGACGGCCGACCGCGCCTGGCCGCCGAATTCGAGGTGGGCGACGCCGCCGTCGCAACCACCACCCGGGACAAGGGCCAGGGGTATCCGGTAAAAACACCGGTCATCGATCTGGTTGAAATCGGATCCGGCGGCGGCAGCATCGGCCACGTTGATCCGGGCGGGGCGCTTGCCGTCGGCCCGCAATCCGCAGGCGCGGCGCCGGGACCCGCCTGTTACGGGAGAGGGGGTTCTGAACCCACGCTCACGGACGCAAACCTTGTTCTCGACCGCCTCAATCCCGATTATTTCCTGGGCGGAGAACTCCGCCTTCACAAATCTCTCGCGAAACAGTCGATCGAGAGTCGCATCGCCGGGCCCCTGAATATGGACGTCGAAGAAGCGGCCGCCGGCCTGATTGAAATCGCCAACGCCAACATGACGGGCATCCTTCAACTCGTTTCGGTCCAGAAAGGCGTGGACCCCCGCGCGTTCGTACTGGTCGCTTTCGGCGGCGCCGGCCCCCTCCACGCCGCCGCGCTCGCAAAGGCGCTGCATATCCGCACAGTACTCGTACCGCCCAGCCCGGGCGTTACCACGGCGCTCGGTCTGCTCGTTACCGACCTGCGTCACGACTACGTACGTACCTACATTTCAAAAACGGACGACCTGGACCTGCCCGGCCTTTCGGGCATCTACCGCGAATTCGAAGAGAATGCGACCCGCCTGCTTTTGAGTGAGGGTGTCTCCCGCTCCAATATCCGATTCGTCCGGGAGGCGGACATGCGGTATACGGGCCAATCCTACGAACTTCGAGTACCCGTCGGGCGGTTGTCAAAGGATCTTCCCGAGAAATTAAACGCCGCTTTTTTCGCCGCACACCGGCGCCAGTACGGTTTCGCAACCCGGGATGAGCCCACGGAAATCGTCAATGTACGCCTCTCCGCCGTGGGAGCCGTTCCCCGCCCCAGCCACCGGCGGGCTCCCAAAGGCAAACCATCCGCGCACGCCGCCCTGAAGGCCGAACGCGACGTCCACATGCCCGGGTCCGCGGCCAGGGCAGCCACGGCGATTTATGACCGGTATCGTCTGAAGGCGGACAACCGCTTCCCGGGCCCCGCCATTGTCGAGGAAATCGACTCCACAACGTTCATTCCCCCAGGGTGTACGGTAAACGTAGACGACTACGGCAATCTCGTTATCGACACCGGCCCAGGGCCGCCGTAATATGGACCTGCAACTGGCAACAACGGGCATTACATGGCAACTCGTGGCCCTTTGCGGCCTGTCTCTATCGGTGGGATGGGGCATCCGCGGCAGACCGAATACGGCGCGGCCATACCTGGCGCACTGGCGGCTATTGCGGCCGTGCTGATCTCCGGCCGTTCCGACTGGATGCAGCACGTGAAGGATTACGCTGAACACCTGTAACTCATTGAAACAAAACTAGTTTCTGTTTTCATTAGAGCCATTCTGTCCCCCTTAGTTGCCCTTCAACTTCAACAGCTCGTCGTCCAGCCCATAGCGAACCACGTCGATCCGGTCGCTACGTTGGGATACAAAGTCGCCAGTCATTACAGGAAGCTGGAATGGGAAGAATGCCGGATTCTTCAGGAGCAGCCCCAATGCTCCTCTGGCCTCCGGAGTGGCCAAGAGTGCGGACTCGAACATCAGGATCGCCAGGTTTGCATCGGCAATGCGTAACGGAGCGGCTTTCTCATAGCAACCCTTGGCCTTCGAATCCTTCAGGGCTCCGCAAGCAACAAAGGAGCGGACAACGTACCGTGCATAGCGGCTCACGGTCTGCCGGTCGCCATACTGTTCCTTAAGGCGGTTGATGATCTGCGTCTGGGTCACCTGATCCTGCAAGGCCAACAAACGGCCAGTTTGCCGGGCCACATTGAACCAGAACGGATAGACCGCCGAGATCATTCCCCAGTGAACGGCCCGGGCCATCGACGGGTGCTCCCGCAAAAACGCCAGTGAGGCCTCCCGGAAGGGAATCAACTCTGGGTCTGGAGACACCCAGATCTTCATCAGATTGTTGACGACAAAGGTTCGAGTCTGGTCGCTTCGTTCACCCTCGGCGCCATTGCCTTTTCTGTCAGCGAGAAACTCATGTAGCTCCTGGCGGATGGTTTTTGCGTCAAGTCCAGCCAGCAGCAGATTAGCTGCTTTCTGCACCCACTCAAAACGGATCGCCTGCTTGATGCCGATAGCTTCGTGTCTTTTGCCCATCACCGTGTCGTCCTTTCAAACTTCACAAGGGGCACGATGACTTCTTCGATGGCTACACCGCCGTGACCTACGATGGCCTCTCCAGGATTTACGAATGCGTCGCGGCCACTGGCCACCAGGGGGAAATAGTCCGCTGGCAACCCGACCGGCTGCCACTCGTGGGCAAACGGGAAGGACCCAGCGACCTGGGACCGGAGTTCCGTCGTGGGGTACACACGAACCCGCTCGCCGCGTATCTCGGCAATCACACCCTCAGATGGGCGACCTTTGCCGTCGCATTGAATGTTGCCATGATCGGCCGTCAGCCAGACCTCATACCTGTAATCCAGCAGTTGGCCGACCAGCGCAGCAAGGAACCCACTCCGGCACCACTGCTTGATCTGGTTGTGCATCCCGGCCGAGCCGAGTTGCATGCCGTGCATTATCTTGTCGACCTTGTCCACGACCAGCCCCACCACCTTGGTCTTGTCGGGATGAATTACGGAGTCGAGTACGCTGGATGCATCGCCGTCACCGAGGCCTCGCTGGTAAGCGACATCCAGCCGCGACAAGCCATGGCCTTCCCAAAACTGCTTCCAAAGTTTCTCTTCGCTATTGGTCGAGTTGATGGTTGACGGGAAATAGAGCGGTGGCTTGCCCGAGAAGATCGATTGTCTCGATACCGAGGTCAGCGTCGGAATCCAGGCGAACGTCGCGGATTCGCGCATGACCAGATTGACATCCTGCTGTTGCAAAAGCTGGCGGATGGTCACCCACTGGTCCAGAGCAAGGCCATCGACCACGATCAGCGCGGCACGGCTGCTACCGGAGTCGTCAATGTCCCGAGCGAGGCGACGCAGTACATGGTGCACCATAGCCGGATGTGTCGGCGGCAGGTTGATCAGACTGGAATAGTGGTCGGCCAACCATCCGGCAAAGATCGTATTCAGGGCATCACCGATTTCCCTGAGCCGAGTCTGATATTCGGTACTGTTGCCGCAATGCACCAGCGAAGAAAGCTCGGCCCATTTCAGCGCAAAGGAGGTCCAGTCAGCGTACCGCGCTTCAGGTGTGGGCAGCTCCTCCTCGACAAGGCCAAACAGGCGGGAAACACGAAGATCTTGGTCATATACACCGGCCATGGCAATGCCGCATCGAACCCAAGACCGGGCATCCACTTCAATATCTGTGGCCTCGACAGGCGTGAGTCTGCCCTCCAGGAACAGGTTGTCGATGTAGATCTTTATGTCCTGATGGTCGAACGGCAGATGATCGGGGCCGGGATACTTGAGGCCATATTCCCGCGAGTCTTCCCGTATCTGATTGGCACCGCCAAGCCTGGACAGAAATAGCGGCCAGCGTTCCTGCAAAAAGGCGAAGAATGCCTCGTCGTCCGGAACGATTTCAGAAAGCGGCCAGGTCTTGAACCCGTCATGGCTTCTGAGAACCTGTATGAGCCGCTCGGCCAGCATCAGCGGGATCTGAAGTTTCCCATAATGCATGCGAAGCAAAGCGCGAAGCAGCTCCACCTCGTTGGCAATCAGTTCTGGGGCGATGCCGAACACATGGCGGAGAATGTAATCCTTGGTGGCGTTGTCGCCCATACGATCCAGAGCCGACTTGCGCTGGGCCTCAAAGAGCGCGTCGAGCAGGCTCCGGTCGAGTTCCTCAATGACCGGATAGCTCAGGTTGGGAAAGAGATCTCCAAGATTGAACGAAAGCTTCCGACCTGCCTGGAGTAGGTCGTAAGGCAAGGATATCAGCTCGGCATCCTGCAAGCGGAGGATCACCACCAGATCGGTGTGCTCGCCCAGGTCCCAGATTGAGCGGTACTTGGACTCATAGGCGTATCTGAATTCGACCGGGTCATTGAACTCGATCAGGTCGAACCCGCGCGCGCGAAGCTCCAACGCCAGCTTTTCCTCGGTCAGCAGACTGTCCGAGTCCGCGACCAAGGTCAGCTTGCTGACGTTGGGTACAAAGTCGGTCAGGATGGCGTCTCGCCAACTACTCATTGAGTGCGTCCCTTGATAATGCGCAGCATCAGAAGCGGCCGGATGTCCGGCACGATCTGCCGCGCCGATTGCAGTTCATGTCGCCATTCGCACTCGTCTGCGTCGCAACGGGACAACCTGAATTGCCGCACCTCCGGCAGGCCAACCCGTTCAATGGCCTTACGGCGCGAGGCAAAGGAAACGATTCCGCGTTCCTCTTCACGCACCACAGAGGCAAGGTGCGCCTGCTGCAGGGCGTCGAACAGCCCCTGTCCTGCCTGTTCGGCCGCTTCCTGTAAACGCGCATGGGCGGCAAAGGATTCATCCTGCCCGAGATTGCCTTGCACCTGGGATTCCGGTGTCTGCAACGCATCCCAGATATGCCTGGCGGTGGGCAGAAACAGTTTGCCTTCCTCGCTCAAGAACACACTGACATAGCCACGCCGAACACTGGAAATGCGGAGGAGTTGCGTCTTCTGGTGCATCCCGGCCTGGAGACGAATCTCGAACAGCCCCCAGAACCCGGAGATGCTTGCGGGCAGCCCGCTTACGGTTACGCAAGGCAAAGGCTGACCGGCCACTACCTGTGGCAGGTTCAGGGCGAGCCCACGTACTCGACTATTCTCAAGATTGAGCAGCGTGGCGTCGGTCAGACGATCCGCTTCTCGGGCGCTGAATACGCATTTGCGGTGTTCCTGGCCGTCCGGCCAATTCAGATCCCACCAAGAGCGCGTGCGGTTGGCCACGCCGCCATGGGAATTGAGGTAACCCACCGTCATCCGTTCCACCCAGTGGGGCAGTGGATGCGAGCGCAGGCGTTCAGCGGTTTGCACATCGGGTTCTTCTGAGATGCCGTAGATGGCCGAGGACTCTCGCACCTGTTGGATTTCATCCCGAATCCGAGCCACCGTATAGTCAACGGAGGTCTCGATACCATCGGGATTGAGGATCGCCGAGGCGAACATATCCTCGAACAACTCACCGGCCTGGGCAGAGTCAAGCACGTCACCAGTCTTGTCGATGCCGAACTCGTCGAAGATCACCGAGAGCTTCTGCTCCAGCACTTCGCGGACCCGGAACTCGACCGAATCCTCAAAGACAAAATTGATGGCCCTTACCGTCTTGGGCTGGCCGATACGGTCCACGCGGCCGATCCGCTGTTCCAGCCGCATCGGGTTCCAGGGGATGTCGTAGTTGATGATGACGTGGGCGAACTGAAGGTTCAAACCTTCACCGCCCGCGTCCGTGGAAACCAGCACGCGGTGCGACGTGCGGAAGGCATCGTGGGCCTGCTTGCGTTCCTCCATATCCATGGAGCCGTTCAGGGTGGCAACCGAAATGCCCCGGGCTTCGAGAAACTCCTTCAGCATCTCCTGGGTCGGCACGAACTCGGTGAAGATCAAAACCATCAGATCCGGCTCGTTTTCCTCGGCCTGAAGTTGAAATACCCACTCCATCAGCGCCTCGGCCTTGGCGTCCGGTCCCGCATGTTCGCAACGTACCGCCGCATGCAGCAGGGTCTCCACGTGGCTGCCTTCGCTCTGCAGAGCCGACACATGGGATTTCAGCAACTCATCGAGCAGCTCCTGCCCATCCATGTCGTACAACTCATCGAGATTCTCCGAGCCAGCCTCGCCGTTCTCAAGCTCCGCCAGGCGAAGGCTGGCTTGCTGTTCACCATCCTTGAGTGCGGCGAGCCGCCGTTCCAGGGTGGTGCGGATCGCCCAGGTACTCGAGACCACCAGGCGCTGCATCAGAATCATCAAAAACCCGATGTGGCGCTTCTTCTCCCGCAGGGCCTGGTTGTAACCCTCCCGTACATAGTCGGTCACCGCCTCATAGAGGAGCTGTTGCAAGTGGTGACGACTCTCCCAGGCGACCGGGGCCATCTGCGTGCGCCGGGGTTTGAAGAGCGGGTTGCCGTCGGCATCAATGGCCTTGCGCTTCTCGGTGCGGATGACATACGGAGCTATCCGGTCGAGGGAGACGCTGTCCATATCAGGAAAGGCGTCGTCATCCAGCAGGTTCATCAAGCGGTGGAAGGCATCGGTCTTGCCCTGGTGGGGCGTGGCCGAAAGGAGCAGTACATAGGGCGCGGCCTCCGCCAGCCCTTTGCCTAGTTTGTAGCGGGCGACCTGATCGGTGCTTCCGGCCAGACGGTGCGCTTCGTCCACCACCACCAGATCCCAACCGGCGGTAATCAGATCCTCGAACCGACTGCGGTTGTATTCGGCAACGCGCTCGGCGGTCCAGCCGCGCCGCTTATCCATGGGTTTGACCGAATCCAGCGAGACGATGACCTGATCGAACTTCGACCAGGCAGAGCTCCGGTGGTCCACTCCTGGAGCCATGCGTTGCAGTGTGCTGATGTCGTCGCCCAGAACGAGCTGGAACTGCTCGTTGAAGTGGGTCTGCATTTCCGCTACCCACTGGGTGGCGATACCTTTGGGAGAGACGACTAGCGTTCGGCGCACCAGCCCGCGCAGCTTGAGTTCGCGCATGATCAGACCGGCCTCGATGGTCTTACCGAGACCCACCTCGTCGGCCAGCAGATAGCGCACGCGGTCACCGGAGATAGCCCGGGACAAGGCGTGGATCTGGTGCGGCAGCGGAATAACATTCGACTCCATGGGGGCCAGCAGGACATGGCCGTCAGTGGCGCTGGTAGAACCCTCGAGCACCTCGGCCACCTTGGCTGCGGCGGCCACATAGGCAATGCGTCCGGTCTCGATCTCCGGCTGTAAGTCGACATTCAGCGGCCGCAAGGCGGAGCGGGGCAGGCGCACCACCGTATCCTGGTTCGGCAACCAGACACGGCACACCGTCTGCCCCCACAAGGTCCGTTCCTCGATGACCTTGCAGGCGCTGTTATGAACGGTGCTGTATTGCCAAACATCCTGCATCGGCATCATCCCGGAATTGTAAAATCGTTGTGATAAACCACTGACGCCAACTCGACAATCCCGTCGGCGCATTTCCAGTAGTGAAGATGAAATTCTTTATCGATATCGCGACGCTCTGCCTTATCGGGGCCTCTCGTCCTTTGCGGATCATTCCCTCCCGGCCCTGTTCGCAGAGCGTGTACCGCCGGAAGATTGCGTCCTTTGATAGTCTCTACGATTGATCGGAGAACCTTGGGCGGCACAGAGGCCCCTTGGTCAGCACAAACCTGCTGGCACAACTCCCGGAATCTGGACCCTATGGTTGGAACAATCACTCCTCCCCAGTCAGGGGCATCGCCTTGCGCAATGGCGTCCTTGAACAGGCCAATTCGGACGGCGAGTGCAATTCCAAGGTTGTCAGACGCACCGGATAGTATTGCCGACTCATCGAGACATTCGATCAGCCCACGAAAATCGTCACAGGCCAGCACATCGCCTTCAAAGTACTCTGGCGGGGACGGCAAGGGCGGAATATCGTCTCTGGTATGTTCGAACTCGTGGATCTGGGCTCTTACTTGGATCACCTGTTTGGGCGCATCTCTCAGAATGAGTGAATGGCCGCCAAGAGGTTGAGAGCAGTGTTTACGCAGGACAGCGATCAACGTTATACATCGGGCAAGATCAGATTGGAGACCGTCATGAGTTGTAAGCCGGATAACATCCGGATCTGTTTCAAGATGCTCTGACAAGATGTCCTTGGTCCGATAGTAGGTTTCAAAGGATGGAGTGATCACCAGAAGCTGATTGGCAATCCTAGCGACCGTATTTACATCGAATTCCACTATGCCGTGGGCATTGAATAGTTCTCTCAGTTGCTCCCTCAGTGGATACAATCCATCGGCAAAAAGAGACTCGGAAGCCCGCTCGCTCATGTAAATGGCGACCCACGGCTCATCAAGCAACTTGCTCCAATCCAATAACGTCTCCACATACTGGAATGCATCATCCTTAGCGCAATCAACATGGGGAACGGCGAGCACGCCCGCGTCAATTGTTACGCTGGGTAGGCTATGCATCTTTATTTCTCCGGCCCGCTTTCCGTTTCATCGCCGCCGCTCTTAGGATTTCCTCAGCCTGCTGTTGGGACTGGTCAAAGAACCCATCCGGCCAGTCTGAAATCGCCCCATACTCGTTAATCACCACCTCTCGGAAAGATGAAGCCCGTGATGACTTTTCCACGAAGTAGATCTTGGCCTGACTGTTCAACTCGTTCTCAGGTGATGCCGCGGCAATTCGGAAACGAAGGCGATCGATAAAGTATTCGCTGTGGGTCTCAACAACGCACTGCTTGTTGCATAACGCTATCGAAAGAAAGAAATCCCCCAGCAGGGTCTGAACCCTGGGGTGCAAATGCAGCTCCGGCTGCTCAAAGACGAGTGTAGAGTCCGTGTCCGCCAGAAGGCACACAAGGAGGATCGGTAACACCTGACTGACGCCTACACCCACGTGCGTAAGGTCGTGTGTGCTGTCCGAGTTGGACAGGCCTACCTTCAGTTCATGTCCCAGTTTACCCTGGTCCCGGCTTTTTACTGAGCTGGCCACACCAAGATATTGGAGCCAATCGGTAACCGCTGCTTCGAGCGTTCGGGTTACCGTCTTCCGATTAATTCCCGGATCTCTGAAATTTTCCGATGGGATGTAGCGTATTTTCTTGTTCTTGTGCAATTCAAGAATCGAAGCCGTGTGTTCACCGCGCAGGCCTACGTCATGTGGATCGGCGGCTGGTGCGAGCGGGTACAGCGGCTTGGGAGTATCTCTCAATGGACCGAGATATTTCAAAGACGAGGCGAAGAAATTGTCCAGGTACAAGGTGGCTTCCGTTATTAAGCGAGGTGGCCTAGCTTGGACAAAGTCATGGGTTTCTGACTTCTCAGCTGTCGATGCCTTCATGGCTGCATGGATGCGGTCAAAAAGGTCCTCACGCTCACGCAGTACCTGCTGAACCTTCAGGCGCTCGGTGCGGGGAAGGTCACGTAGTCCTTCATACCATTCCCTGAATGTGAGTGTCTCAGACTCGGAACCAAACAGTGACTCCTGCCGATACTTGTCCTTGATGGCCTGGTCGAAATCCATTATTCCTTCGAGGATTTCGCGCAAGAGCGCAATGATCTCTTCGGAAAGAAGAATCCCCCTTCCCACACTGCGTCGTAAGCCCATGCCGCGACGGCTATCGCCCTGGAGTGCCACGGTGATGGCGTTCGCATCCTCTTCAATGGTATCGATGGCGTATATGATTCTCTCGGGAAGGAAGTGTCTCAGCATGCAGCCGATAGGCTTGGCCGAGCGAAAATCCTCCTTGACCTCGGTCATGAAATTCTCGTCCAGTTCAACCGCATAGGCCAAACCGGCACGTAGCTGATCGTCGATTTCACTCGCAACATCAGCTCCCTCAATCTCGGAAATGGCCTTGGTGGAGTGGTGAATAGAGATGTCTGCTTTCTGATCAACGTTATCCTCGTCTCTGGATACGCAGGACAACTGGGTGGCAAAAAGCCGAGGTTGGATTTGAAACAGATCACGCTCGGAGCTTGATGGATCAGCATCGAAAGAGATCTCGCAAGCGATTTCCTGAAGCTGATCGGAGCGCGGTCCATAGTAAATAGCACCACGGGGAGCGAATTGAGATCTCCGTGGGATTGCAGCCTCCTGATCCGTCAGCGGCCGACATGTGCATTTGATGGTGATTTGGTCTGACTCGCCACCGTTGGATTTCAGGTCATCAAACTGGCCCAAACTGGTGAGAGCACCATTCAATACGACAGAGCGTGATCCGACTTTATGTGCCAATGTTTGCGCAACAAGTAGGACGGATTGAATAAACGTGCTCTTGCCGCTGCTGTTCGCACCAGCGAAAATCGTAAGCGGCCCGAGATCAAGCTCGGTTTCCTCCCGAATTGACTTAAAGTTAAAGACTTTCCATTTGGTAATCATGGGCTTTCCCTAACCGTTCTTGTTACTGCCTGATCGTACCACATGAGCAGCTTCGGATCTTCCTCCAGAACGTTGTTGGGAATCTTGTCCGCGACTGCCACGATGACCGTATAATCGTGCTCCTGCCAGGCTTTCTTGAATCCGGCCCGGACCGCCTCAAGACGAAAGACTTTCAGCCTCTTTTTTGTTTCTTTGTATTCCTCGAACTCTTTGAGCAATGCCTTCTCACGCAGCTTCTCCAGGTCACCCGCCTTGTTGGGATCCGGCACGTACCAGCGGTCGCGGGCCTTGGCGACCAGAGTTGGATCATCCTTCGGCAGCCGGCGCAGCTCCCTCCAGTTCGTGGAGAGGTAGGCGTGGATCTGCTCAGGCACCGGGCCCTTGCCGTCGTACCGAAGGAAGTTTTGCTCGAGCAAAGTCGAAAGTTCTAGCGAAGATTCGTTCTTGTTCCAAGCACGTTGGGTTTCTTGAATGAATTGCGGGTAAAGATCTTGATAGCTCTGTGGCTTTGGTCCCAACAACTGGCTTAGCCACTGAATAGAAGATTCTTCATCTGAAACAAAGAGCGTGGCTTGAACAAACTGTCCAAACGACATCCTTTTCTTGTCGTATTCTGCCGATTGTTCTGGCAAGAAATACATGCCATCACGCTCAATAAAGCGCTGCCCCAGCCCCATCTGGAACTCCTGGCTGGAGATCGGCACGAGGTAACCCTTGTGGACGTAATAGGCCACCATCTGGTCGAATAGAATGCGTGGATCACGCTCCGGGACAAACTGCAGCGAGGCCCCCTGTTGCTTCGTGATAGGAAGATATCTCAAGTGGTTGCGGACAAAATCCCAAACGCCTTCTTCAGTTTTTGCTTCGTTTCTAAATCTCTCTTCGAAACCGCCGTTTGGCTTATAGGAAGATATCACCAAATCTTGTTTTACGGCCGTCGGGGAAACGATAGATTGAAAGCTCCTCTGCTTTTTGTCCAGAGCAGAAACGTTCGAAACTACAAATCCTGCTGAACCCAGACTAGTCTGGATCAAATTCCAAATTTTTGCATTGGAGTTTGAAAACTCAACCGTAAGCCATCTTCCCGGCTTCAATGAGTCGTACACCATTCGGAAACAGTCAGTCATCAACAGCTGGTAGTGAGCAAATTCCTTCCCCCTGACCCGGTCTATAATCGCCTCCGATTTGGGATCTGTAACCACCCCATGTAAGGATTCGACTAACATATTCAGATCTGAGTAATAGATATTTTCCCCGAATGGGGGATCAATGAATGCGTAATCCAGAGAGTTTGCAGGCACGCCTAGATTCGACGTATCCTGGGTCGCTGTTACGACATGCTGTCTTTTGGCTCTGAGGTTGCCAAAGACGGTAGCCAGTCTTTTGGCCTTACCCCCAAGAATGTACCTTGGAGAAACGTCGACAATATGGGAGGCCATATAGAAAACGCCTGAGAGATACTGGTTAACTTGTGAAAAATGGGTTGGCGCATATCTTGCCAACACAGATAACCCCCAAACGGATTGCTCAACAAAAAATAGGGCTTTTGCCCTAAGATCTGGATCGGGGATTTGTGAAGCCTTCTTCCAAAAGGATGCGAGAGTGAACAAGGGGCGCTTTAAAAAAAAGTGATGCAAATGGGTAATTTTGGACGGCTTCATTCGTCCAACTCGCATCATCTGCATATCGGGAATTTCTACTACCGGGAACTCAGGGTACGGGAGAGCACTAATCTTTCGAATCACTTCCAAATCATGGTCATCTGGCTTTTTTGATAGCTTAGCTTTGTCCTTTCTATAAACAATAAGGTATGGAACACGCTTTGGTGATTGGTGTGATATCCGCTGAATTGGATCCCAGTTCTCTTCATAGGATATCTCTAACCCGATTAATTCATGAATCGTCAGATAGAGCATTTTAAGGAAGCAGAAAGAGCTTCCGAGTGAGACAAGAAACGAAAGCGCATGGGCTGTGACGGATTTGGCGTGTTCAAGCCGTTTGGGCGGCGCCTGCTTTGCCTCGTGACGTCAGGTTGACCTCGATGCCCGTGTCAAGCGCACAGACTTCTCCATGACCTTTGGTGGTGGTCGATGCAAATGTGAAGGCGGGGTCAGCACGTCGATGGGTTATGGAACACCCGTTGCCAGATTATAGAGGATCTTGCCATAAAGGTGTTTGAGTGGAAACGCCGTTGGCAGATGGAACTTGATTTTAGTTTTCAACTCACAAACGCGCCCGGCGACTTTCAAGAGACGATTTTGCAGGGTATTGAACTGTGCGTTGGTCCACTTCGTGCCGCGCAATCCGATTGCAGCCAGGCTGTGCATCAGGACATAGGCGGCGCTGTGGAGAAAGAGACGGAAGTGATTGGCCTGGAAGGTGTGACAAGAGGTGCGATCGGAATGGAGAAAGGTCTTGTGATTTTTGATGAAGTTTTCCATCCTGCCGCGTGTGCAATAGGCGGTTTTGTAGATGAATGACGGTTGGGCGCGCTTCAGGTTGGTGACCACGAATCGGATATTGACACCTTGCGGTGTCACTTCCGCCTTGCAGACGATGCGTTGTGGACACGCCCAGGTGCCGGCCTGATAGGCCCAACAGCGATAAAGGCGCACGGTTTCTCCGGAATCGGCATACCGCGTTTTGGCCTGGTCTATCAAGGACTGTGCCTTCCGCAGGAGTTTGGCGTTGCCGTTCTGTCCGAGGACAAAATACACATCTTCTTCCTCACACAACACGTGCACTTCCGGACACGAAAAATGCGCATCGCCACGTAACAGGATCTCCACGTCGGGCCAGGCTTTACGCAGGTAGGCGATCACCCGTTTGAGGATGGTGACGATCTCTTTACCCGCAGGCCGCCTGCCAGGACGCAAGACCGTCGTGATCAACTTGCCGGTTTGGCCTTCATAGATATGCAGGGGCTGGTAGCAATAGCCATTGAAATACGCATTGAACAACGACAACTGTTGAGACCCATGCACCTTGTCTTCGGTGTCATCGATGTCCAACAGAATGGCTTCCGGCGGTTCCTCATACGAGGCGACAAACACATCCGCAAAGGCCTTGGCGATCCGATACAAATCGGTTCTGCTGATGCGGTTCTCGAACCGACTCATCGTGGGCTGACTGGCCAGGTCCGCGCCAGACAACGGCAACCGATCACAGGCCGCCTTGAAGCCGGGGTCCTCGCGTAACGTCTTGCAATCATTCGCATCCTCATACCCACAGGCCATCTGAAAGACACGTTGTTTGATCAGGTCCATCATCGAATGATGTACGTAACTTTGATGTCGATGATCGGTGAGCGCCGCAACCATCCGATGCAAAATGCCGACATTGGCCTCGACCTCACGAAGCAGCATCACCCCGACGTCGGTCGTCAGCACGCCCCCGTCGAACGTGGCTTCTACCTGCCTACCAGAAAGACTTGCGAAAGACAACCTGTGATGTTTATCTTGAACTCCCACGGTAGTTTCCTCCTGTTTCATTGTTATTAGGTTATTTGCGTAACCATAATATAATACAATGACTTGGGTATGGAAACTACCTTTTTTGTGAATTATTCAGGCTAAATCATTCTTTTGCATTTCGCTGTTGCATGATTTGCACTTCAGTTCCTTCCGCACTCGCCCTGTATCACCCTCGAGTGCCATTTCGGAAAAAACCAATTGTGCCGCACAAGACGGGCAAGTAAAAACTTCGCTCCAGACAAAATAATCTACGTTGCATAGCGAACCGTCGGTGTGTCTTGTTTCATACATCCAACCAAGTTCTTTCTCGACATCGTTGAGAATTCGATTGGTTTGGCGTTCGAAGGACGATGGATTGATTGGACTGTTATAGTTGTACGTGATAAAAGTTGCTGCTGGGGATAGATCATTGAGAATCGCTCGGCGTTCGCCCAGTCTTGAAAACGGTCGCCAAAACTTATTGCCATCTTCATCCGTCTCTTCCTGCAAAATGGTCCCGTCCGACTTCACTTGGTAGCCAAGCGACATGACCACTTCGCGGTCGCCGGACATCTGCGCCGCCACGCCCGTCATACCGGTACCACAGAATCCGTCAAACACTATATCTCCCGGCTGCGTGTAGTGGAGGATGTAACGCATGATGGCCTTATAGGGCACCTTGGTATGATAGGAATGCGCCTTGTAAATTGGATCGTTTTTGCCCTCGCTCACATCGGCCGCAAAAGGCTCACGGTGATAGGGGTAGCCATCGGGCTGTTCCGGCTTCTGTGCCTCCCACTCGGCGATGAAGTCGGCGATCCACGGGTTCGGACAGGCGGTGTAGTACGGCGGATCGCTCAGTTCCAGGATGTCCTCGTCTCTACCGATGGGAAAGCCTTCGATCTTGCGGAACTCGGGGTCCTGTAACTTCTTGCGCAGTTCCTCAGTGAAGTGAGCGCGGCGGGCCTCGTGGTTTTCAAAGTTCATGCCAAGGCATTTCACCGGACCGGAGGGCTTCTGCGGCTCTTCAAGCAGCGAGTCGAACAAACTGTTTTCTTTCATCTTCATAATCCTTGCTGGTGTCTTGTGTCTCAGCTTGGTCACTTCACGAGTGACCAAGCTCTGTGGAGTTGGTCACTCGCTTAGTCACTTTTATTCCATGACGATCCGCACCTTGGCCGGGTCCTTGCCCTTGGTGAGCTGATCGATGTACCACTCAAAGCGTTTCTTCATCTCCGCCGGGGTGGCCGGGCCGTCCGTGACCTGCAGGGCGTGTTGCAACTCCTGTGCATTGACGGTGACTTTCACCAGACCCGAGAGCACCTCCTTCAGGGCGTGGACAAAGTTGCTGTCCGGCGGCACCGGCAGCTCCTTCGATTTAACAAAGGCCTCCAGCGGTTCGCGGTCGTCGATCTTCAGCAGGTCCATGTCGGCCTCGGTGATCGGGTCCTCCAAGTTGCTGAGGATGTTGGAGGTCCACGCCGTCACCGTGGCATCGAGCTGGGAATCCATTTGGTCGATCATCTGCGAGCCTGCTGCCGCGTCTGTTTCCACCGACGGCCGGAACCCACAATGCGGGCAGACGGGCGAAGCGTCGAGGTTTTGCTCGGTCAGGGCAAAGCAGCTCTTCAGCCCGGTCAGACGGTTCTGGTAATCGGCGAGTTGCTGCCGGGGCATCAGGTCGATACCGGCCAGTTTGAGCAGGGTTTGCAGCCGCTGATCGTTGAGCAGGCCAGCCTTGCGCTTGTCGTCGTTCACGCCCAGTCGAGCCTTGGTGTGCAGGCTGATGTAGGCGACGGTGTAATCCTTCTTCAGCTTCTGCAGCTTGGCCTCGATGCTCTGGGATTGGCTGGCCAGCTTGCTCATGTCGGCCTGCTTGAGGGCATTCAGCACATCCTGCCGGGTGGTCTCCATGCGATCCACCCACTCATGCTCGGCAGGCAGCACCGCTTCGGCGGTGGTGAGCCAGGACGCCGTCGGGCCATGATCCATGATGAACTCGCGGAGGGCGTCCAGTTCGTCCAGGGCCTTCACGGCTTTTTCTTGGGCCAGCACTTCGGGAGCGCTATAGCGGAAGTTCTTCAGCTTACCCGGCGAGGAGTAGGCCTGAAGCGATTCAAAGAAGCCCTTGGCCTCGTCCACTCCACTGGCCTGGGTGGCCAGGTCGGTGCCCGCGAGCAGATCCAGTCCCCAGAAGGAAAGGCCCTCACGCAGGGTCTGCTGGGTCATGACCATGCGCTTGACGATCATGTCCGCTGCCTGCTGCAGGTCCTGCACCGGCTCGTCCTTGCCCTGGGTGACAAGCTGAGTCATGCCCGGCGTCATGGCGAGTAGCTCGAACAGCGCCTTGAGCGCGGGCAGGTTCCATTCCTTGGGCTGCTCCAGGTGTTTGAAGCGGGCCAGCTCGTCCATGCCGGTCGCAGCAAGCTCCCGCAGCCCGGCGGCGTCGAATTTCTTTCCCGGGATGGAGAGCACGATGTCGCCGGAGTAGACCAGCGCCGCCACCAGGACAGTCACCCATTCCGGCTCCAGCCGCGAACCGCTTGGGCTCATGTACTCAAGCCCATGGTCGTCCTGGATGATCTCGCTGCGGTTGACCACCTGGCCGTGCCCCTTTGCCTTGACGGCGTCGAGGATGAACTTGGTGTACTTCGACTCGTAAGGGTCGATCTTCTCGCCGTCGAGCAACTCCAAGGCGTCCAGCACGGCGGTGGCCTGCTTGGTGCGGTTCTGCCCGGC
Source organism: Candidatus Latescibacterota bacterium (assembly GCA_965237675.1). Classification (GTDB taxonomy): domain Bacteria; phylum Latescibacterota; class UBA2968; order UBA2968; genus JAAXHE01. The sequence continues at coordinate 3,257,519 of OZ250150.1, read as the reverse complement.
GATGGCCCGCAGGGCGTCCTGCGCGGCCTGGGCACGGTTGTTGCCGGTGATCAGGACCGAGAAGAACGGATAGTCCGGGGCCTGGTTCTCGAAGTTCGGGGCCAGGCAGACGCCGGCGATGGTGTTGACCAAGTCGCGGAAGTTGATGGTTTCGTGGGGCGACAGGCCGGACAGGTCGCGGATGGATTTACCCTTGGCCCATTCGGTCATGGATTTGGCGCGGCCTTGGTAAGTGACTTCGAAGGCATCGGCCATGTGTTTCTGCAGCCACTGGACCAGCTTCCTCAGAAAGCCGTTGGCTTTCGATTCATAGGTGGCTTTGGCGTGTCCCGATGAGGTGGCCGCGAGGTCCAGGGCAGCCGCGTAGCTCTTCAGCGCGGTCTGAAATTCCTCACCGGGGCTTTTCAGGCGGACGAAGACCTCATCATTGACCTTGTCATCCTTGAAGCGAGGCGGATCGTTGGGCTGGATGAAATAAAGGTAAAAGTCCCGTTGTGGAACGGCGGTGGAGCGCTCGTTGGGAGCGCCGAAAAAGAGGTAGCCGGAGCGGGCTGCTTGGTGTTCCTGCCAAACCAGCTCATGCTGCCAGATCTTGTAACCGGTCACGTAGGTGGCGTCCTGGCACTCCATGACCCGCTTGAGCGCCTCGTAATAAAAACGGTCAAGCTGAGCCTGGCCCAGACTCTCGGCCCGCTTGTCGATCAGGGCGTCGAAGTCGTCGGTCTTCTTCAGGTCGAGATAATTCTGTCGGTTATCTTCATTGAAAGAGATGAACTGGCCGCTGACTGTTCTGCGGATCTCGCGCAGGACCGTTTCTACATGAGTCTGCAGGTCTTTGTCGGGTTCGTCGCCGCCCAGTTCGGCGATCAGCGGGTCAAACAGGCAGAGGCGGTCGCGCAGCTCCTCGGCGGACGCGCCCATGAGGGCATAGATGTCACCGGTGGTGAGGCGGTGAACAGACAGCGCATGGATCAGGCGCAGCGCCATCGGCTTGTATTGCTTGCGGGTGATTGCGTTCTCGATGCGGGATTCCAGCACCTGGCTGCAATCGATGACCGCCCGAATCTCTGGAATGGCACGGAAAGAGGCATTCTGCTTGAGCGTGTTCCAGTAGCTGTCAAAGGCGATTAGTCCGGGTTCGTCTGACGGCACGTCCTTGCCGAGAATGCCTTTCATGCCCATGGACAGGGTCTTGAGCACCTCGCGCTTTTCCACGACGGTGACCCGCTCGAAGGTGTCGATGTAGTCGGGATGAACCGGGAAAAGCCGGACAAACTCGTCCATGCGTTCGTTGAGCCCGCCGTAGTATTTGGCGAAGGGTATCAGGTAGTCGCGGATCTTGGCCTGCTGCTCGGCGGTTTTCTTGAGCAGACGCTCGGCCACGACGAATTTCACGTCGCTTCGGTCAATGAGGATCTGCTCGAAGCGGTCCTTCACCCGGCGGATACTGTCGGCAACAAAAGCGAAGCGCGGGCTGTCGAAAATGGCTTCCTGGACACCGGCCATGATGCGGAACCGCAGATCCTTACAGACCTCGCCGACCTCACGGAGGAAGTTGAGATCGAGAATCAGCTCCTGGTCCTTACGGGTGCGCAGGTAGTCGAGCAGTTCATCGACCACCAGCAGCAGGCCGTGCTCGGGGAATGCCTCGCCGAACCTGGCCATCATGTCTTCGAAGGCCCGCTTGTGACTTGTGATGGTCCCGGCTTCGGGGAACACGTACTCCACGCCAAGCTTTTCGAGGTTCTCTTCCAGTTCAGCCACCAGGATGTCACACAGGGACATGGTGGTGGCTCCGATTTCGGTACGAATGACCTTGAAGCGTCCGGCGATCTGGGAAGCGGCGTCGCGGACACCGGTGTGGTTCAGTCCTTCCAGCAGGGAGGCATCTGCGGCAAGACTGGAAACCACCGACATCAAATGCGATTTACCGGTGCCGTAATTACCGACCACCAGTAGCCCCTTGTTGTCGACCGGCTGATCGAACTGCATTTGAGGGATGACAAGCTGCGTGAGCCGTTCCGCCATTTCTTCGGAAATGACATAGGTGTTCACCAGGTGATGCGCGGCGCTTGATTTGTCCGCGTCACGCAACTGAACGACCGACTCAATCGGGTCGAATTGGATAAGGTCTCCGTATTTCATGCTTGTGCTGCCTCTCTATAATGTGTTATGCCGAATCGAGCGTGGCCGTGCCATCCATGCCCACGATCAGCGCATCGACAGAGTCGAAGCTGCGGTACTCGGGGTGGCCGGGTTCAGCGTACAAGAGCCTCCCGCCGGTAGAGGTCCCGTTCCACGAAGCCACTACGGCCCGATTTCTCGAAATGCCCTGCAGCAGCCGCACGGGGTCCTGCTTGAGGTCCTTGTCGAAAAGGATCTCAAGATTATCCAGCACCACCGGTGGGTGTGCTTTGTCCGCGATCTGATCGAGGATGCCCGGCAACCGAAGTGACCGCTGGTTCGCGGTCAGCTCAAGCAGTTCGCTTGAGAGCGCCAGATTGACGTTGATGACGGATGTCCCAAACTCCTCGGCAACACCCCGAAGAACGCCGGTCTTACCGGTACCGGTCTCACCCACCAGCAACACTAAGCGGTGATACAGGCCTTCGGCTGACTGCAGGGATCGTTTTATCTTGTCGTGTATCGGTTCGGCCATGGTCGCTCCTTACTGCTCGGTGTCCGGCTTATCGGATTTGTCAGCCGCACGGAGCAAACCCATGCATCCACGTCATCTTGCTTGAACATCCAGCGACGGCCGACGCGATGACCGGGCATGGCCCGTTGTTCGATCCACTTGTAGACCGTCTCGTTGCTTACATTCAGATATTTGCAAATGTCATCGACTGTCAGACATCTCTCATCCATAGCCTTCGTCCTTCGTTCATCATGTTTTCTGTAAAAGCCCGAAGGTCTCCGGGAAAACCGAAATCCGGACACAATGCCGCGAATTATCCTTTATAAATTACATTGACGAATTGCCAAAATCAAGCGTTCTGTGCCGAATAGTGCCGACATCTCCAACAAACGGCCTGATTGTCGCTTATGATCCGGACGCCGTCTTGAGGCGAATTCATGATGTAAGTCCATACAGCAAAGGCGGTTGTACCATTTAATGAAGCCACCATCATCCGCTGGTACATGCTGTGCCCGCGCCCCGGGGCGCTATGGGAAGCGATGGCGAGGTCGTCGACCGAATAACTGGGGACCCGGCGAGGCACCGAGGTCAGCGAGGATTGCTGCACTGCTACGCGGAGCGGATGCCGGACGCCTTAAGAGCGAGGGGCCTGCCACGTACCGCGATGGGTTCGTCGTTCGAACGCATCTACAGGTGTTGGAGGAGCTGTTCCTCCGGCACCGACTGCCGCTCGGGTCCGTGAACTCAACGTCGGGCCTCTTCCGTGCGGATTTGCCCCTACGGGTTACCCGACGAACTATGGGGCGCAATGGCGCTCTGCTGGAGGATCCACGCCGGCCGCATCCGGAAAATTCCCGTCCTCCGCTCCCGTGTTACGCCGCTCCGCAAGCTCCCTAGAACCTCTCCGCTGCTACGCAGTAGCGGCGCCTGCTGCCATGGAGGGCTTGCGCCCGCGCGGAAGATCGGCGGAGGGCGAAGAGTCTCAATTGCGTCGACCTGCTGGGCTACCTGGGTACCGACGCCAACATCAAGGAAATCGCGGATTGGGACGTCCGTGGGGGAGATATCTGTCGCGACCGACTGCAGCGTCAAGGACGCTACAGGCAGATGGACCGAGCGCACGGAGTGGCATTCCGTGGTGAACTGGGGAGCCGCATCCGCGTCCGAGGACCTTGGTCAAGGGCGCGAGCGTGCACCTGACAGGGAGGCTGCGGACACGCTCCTAGGACAAGGACGGCGAGAGGCGCCACAAGACGGAGATCATCGCTCTTCGCAGGATGGTCCTCTGGGCGGGCTCGGCCGTTTCGGTAACCGCCGAGCTGCTGACGGTCTATCTGGCGGCGCTGGCCGAGTGCGCCTGTTAATCCTCGGTTTATCATGACCGAAAATGAAGAGCATTCTTTGGTCAGCGGCGCGGCAGAAGTGTGCGGAGATGGGAGAGGAATTTGCTGGCCGCGCCAGTGGCTAAGGAAAGTATTAAACTGAGCCGCTGGCTGCTCCCTGTGCTATGGGCATTGGATGGAGGCGGGCGAGGGAGCGGTTGTCTCGACAACTCGCTCCCTTCGCCTCGAGCCCAGTCCGCATAGGCCCTAACGTCGCTATAGAGATCGGTGTAGTCCGGCTCGTGACGCAGATACAGCGCAATGAGATTCTCGAATTGCGTTCCCTGGTATCGCTTCGATTTTGTTTCGACGCGATACGTGTCGAGGATCGCTGTTAGCGCGGACATCCCACTAGGTGTCTGTCGGAGTACCCTATTGGGTGAAAGTTTCATATATTAGGAGTGTCGCCAAGAACCCAATTTATGAGGTAGTGATGGACACTCCAACGCGTTTTCGAGATTATCATTCAGACCAATTGATGTTATTGCCTCCAGACCTACGGGAATGGCTTCCGAAAGACCATAAGGCGTATTTCATTTTGGACATCATTGGCAAACGGGATCTGTCGTCGATATATGGGTTCTTTGATGGGTCGAGGCGTGGACAGCCGCCCTACGATCCGAGAATGATGGTGGGTCTGCTGCTATATGCATACTGTGAAGGCATCACGAACTCGCGGAAGATAGAGCGTGCGACGTATGACTCTGTCGCTTTCGGCGGCGCCGGCCCCCTCCACGCCGCCGCGCTCGCAAAGGCGCTGCATATCCGCACCGTACTCGTACCGCCCAGCCCGGGCGTTACCACGGCGCTCGGTCTGCTCGTTACCGACCTGCGTCACGACTACGTACGTACCTACATTTCAAAGACGGACGACCTGGACCTGCCCGGCCTTTCGGGCATCTACCGCGAATTTGAAGAGAATGCGACCCGCCTGCTTTTGAGTGAGGGCGTCTCCCGCTCCAATATCCGATTCGTCCGGGAGGCGGACATGCGGTATTTGGGCCAATCCTACGAACTTCGAGTACCCGTCGGGCGGTTGTCAAAGGATCTTCCCGAGAAATTAAACGCCGCTTTTTTCGCCGCACACCGGCGCCAGTACGGTTTTGCAACCCGGGATGAGCCCACGGAAATCGTCAATGTACGCCTCTCCGCCGTGGGAGCCGTTCCCCGCCCCAGCCACCGGCGGGCTCCCAAAGGCAAACCATCCGCGCACGCCGCCCTGAAGGCCGAACGCGACGTCCACATGCCCGGGTCCGCGGCCAGGGCAGCCACGGCGATTTATGACCGGTATCGTCTGAAGGCGGACAACCGCTTCCCGGGCCCCGCCATTGTCGAGGAAATCGACTCCACAACGTTCATTCCCCCAGGGTGTACGGTAAACGTAGACGACTACGGCAATCTCGTTATCGACACCGGCCCAGGGCCGCCGTAATATGGACCTGCAACTGGCAACAACGGGCATTACATGGCAACTCGTGGCCTTTTGCGGCCTGTCTCTATCGGTGGGATGGGGCATCCGCGGCAATTTCGGCCACGAGTACGGCGCGGCCATACCTGGCGCACTGGCGGCTATTGCGGCCGTGCTGATCTCCGGCCGTTCCGACTGGATGCAGCACGTCCACTATTTCGCCATGTTCGGCGCGCTCGGATGGTCTTTCGGCGGGAGCATGTCATACATGGGCGTGGTAGGCTACACGCACTCTGGCCACCCGCCCTCTGTGCTCTACGGATTCGGCAACCTTTTCGTGATTGGCTTCCTTTGGGCTTTTATGGGCGGCGCGGGAACCGCACTGCCGGTATTTCTCACCGGAGATCGGCTTGCGCTTTTCTTCACGCCGTTGGCCACGATCTTCTCGGGGTGGGCGCTGCAGTCGGTTCTGGTAGACCTGCTCTTCTCGGACGGCAGAAGATCCGGCAGAGCCGCTCTCTCCTGGTACGATACCGACTGGCTGGCGAACCTGGTGGCGATGGCCGCCGGGTTAATCGTCGTCTCCTTCCGGGGAGGCTTTGACATCGCCACGTCGTTGGTGCTTCACCTTACGATCGGGTGGTTCGTGTCGTTTCTGGTGCTTGTCGCCGTCCTCAAGCTCCGGATGACACCCCCCAGAGGCGACAACTGGGCGGGTTGCGTCGGCCTCACCGCCGGTCTGTTGATCTACTGTTGGCGGTACGACCTGTACGGTCTTGCCCTGGCCGGGCTAATCACGGGGTTCATCGGAGGAATCGGCTTCGGCCTGGGTCAGTTGCTGAAATTGCTGAACATCCGCACCGGATTGCAGACCAATTGGCACAGTATCATGGAACAGACCCAGGGCCTGTTTCACGGTATCGCTATCGCCATTTCCATGGGGCTGCTATCGACCCTTGCGCCGGCCGGCTCAGATACGACCCCTTTGCCCCCGTGGTCAGCGATGTTCGCGACAGGGGTTGTTCTGGTGGGACTCACCTATCTGAACCACAGAAAAGCCTCCGAGAATTGGGTCGAGAGAGTGGAATCGCTGCCGGAACGACTCTACGGTCTGCCGGTAGCGGGCTGGTTCGTGCGGTCCAGAGGGTGGATCGGCTGGCTGGAACTGATTTACATTGCCTTCGGCGTCGCGATTTTCTGGTTGGTGCAGGCACACCGCTCGCAACCCCTCTCATTCATTCCGTATACATGGCTGGGTAAGGGCCAGCTATTTTACCTGGTCTTTCTCTGGTGGGTCGTCAATTTTAACTTTGCACTGAAGATCGTCGAATTCAGTCCACAACGCCTCGTCACGGAGGGGCTTATTACATTTAACGCCGTCATCTGTACCATCCTGGCGGCTTCGATTGCACATACCGACCCGACGCATCTTCCCCTCGTCCAGTCCGCAGGTACCTACGCCACGTGGATCGGGCACACACTCGTCATCGGGCTGACCGCAACCATCGTCCTTACGCTGGGCGAGTGGGGGCTTACCCACGCCATATTTGGAAACCGCCACATCGCCTTCGCTTTCCGCCACATCCGCTTCGGACCCGACGCCACGATCCATAAGGAAGTTACGGCATCCGGAGAACCGTGGAAATCAAGGTAGTATCCCAATTGCAGGAATGATAAAGACGTCCGCGACCGCCCCACCGCGAAGAATCCGTGCCGGGCATCCCGACCCCGGGGCCCCGATCCCTCCCAGACGTTTCACCCTTCGCTGCACCCTTTCCAACAAGGAGCCTTCACAATGAACCTTGCCGTCACAGAGGGCGTCTATTCAAAAGACAACTACGATCCCAACCTCTGCACCCTTCGTGACGACAAAACGTGCTGGACCGCCTGGGCAGCCTACGGCGCCGCGGGGTCCAGGACATTTGTCCGGAAATTCGTCGGGGAAACCGCCGGTCCCGTCGAGCCGCTTTCCCCCAACAACACCATGCAGACGCGCCCTATCTGCGTTCCGAACGGGGGTGAAGTGGTATTTGTCTGGCTTGAAAAAACCGGGCGGGAATACGCGTTTTGGACCCGCAAACAGGATGGAAATGCGTTCACCCGGTGCCGGAAATGCCACGTCCTGCCTACTTCGGCGAAGGTCTGGGAGCCGCAGGCCCTCGTCGACGAAAGCGGCGCCCTCTGGATCTGCTGGGCCCACTCTGTCAGGGGAGACAGCCGCATCGAAATCATCAGAACCCTCCCCGATGGCGAGACCGCAACGTATTCGATCGGAAACCGGGTACGCTACAATTACCGGCCCAGGATGGTCGAACGGGGGACGGACGGCGTCTATATCATCTGGGACAGCTACGTCGACCGCACCTACGACATCTACGGCTGTGCGGTCGATCCGGCGGGCCCTCGGAACGAGGTCAAGATCAGCCGCGGCGACGGGTGGGAAAACAGGCCGACGCTCTGCCGGGACGGCGGCGGTGCACTCTGGGCGGTGTGGGTGCGCGGCGTGGACGTCATGTACCGAAGCAGCACCCTCCAGCAGAAGTACTCATTGCGGGGCGCCCGTCTGGACGGTCGGTCCTGGGAGCCTCTGTCGGGTGCGGACGGAGGGGCCGACATTGCGCCGCTCCACTACGGGCTGTTGACCGATTTCCCGAAACCGCCCAACCTGGGGCATATGGGCAGGCGGCTCTTCCCCATTCTCAAGGGCGCCGAAGCCGACGGCGTCTGGCTTTTCTACGAGGTCAAGGCGGACAGCGAGCAGGGCACACTCGCGTCCAGGGGACGCCTCTTCGGCCATACCGGCGCCGATGGCGTCTGGTCGGAACCCTACAACGTGGCAGAAGGGAACATTTTCTACGAGCTACCCCACAACGGCTCGGTCGGAACGGCGGTCCACCTCCTGTCCCAGGACATGATCACCGATGAGCGGTACCTGGAAAGGGTCCAACTCTCCACCGACCTCCCCGTTGTGCCTCCTGAGAACCGCCGCATCGACCTGACCGAATGGAAGGAAGTCCGGCTGCCGTTCGAGAAACTTCGAGAGACGGACCGCCCCCGCAACGAGCTTCCCGGCGGGGAGAGCGGAAAATACCACCTCTTCTGGGTGGACCTGCACTGCCACTCGGCGGCCTCCATCGAAATGGAAGGCGAGCCGGATGAGTTGGGCCACTACGCCCGGCACAAAGCGCAGATCGACGGGCTGACCGTTTCCGACAACGACTGCTTCTGGAACCTGCCCACCCGTCAGAACGTGCGCCACCTGAAGGACTACGAGTGGGACTACGTCAAAGGCAACGCGATGGTCCTGAACGAACCCGGACAGTTCGCCATGTTTCCCGGCTACGAAATGACCATCACCGACCGGGTGGACTCCGGGCGGGACCACCGATCGGTGATGTCGGACGACGACGAAATGGAAATGGACCTGCTTCACTTCAAGTACAAGGAGGCCCACACGAAAGGTGAGCGGCATACCCACAAGGACACCGGGGAGTGTCTCGCCTGGTTCAAAGAAAAGGGCTACCTCCCCCTCCCGCACCCCCACAACGGGAAATGGAACCTCTACGACACGGACGTCGAGTGGGGCATCGACGTGTGTGCCGCCTGGATGATCAACATCGACCTTTACGACATCTATTTCAGATACCTCGATGCGGGCCATAAATTCGCCTTCACCGGCAGCGGAGACAGCCACCACCGAAACCCCGGCTTGAGCGGCGCGCTCACCGGCGTCTGGGCCGAACGCCTGGACCGTGCCGCCTTTCTGAACGCGATCAAAGCGAGACACTGTTACGCAACGGCCGGGCAGAAAATCCTGATCGAATTCACGATCAACGATCAGATGATGGGCAGCTCGCTTGTCATCGAGGACGACCCGGTGTTGAAGTGGCGCGTCGTGGGCGAAGCGGACCGGGAATACATCCTGCGCGTCCACCGGGACGGGCGTCTGATGCACGACGACCGGTTCATCGGCCAGACCCGGGGAGAGCGAAGAGAATTCCAATTGCGCCGGTATCGCCCCGGAAAGCACTACTACTACCTTGAAGTCCTGTCACCCGACCCCATCCCCCAATACCCAAGCAACGTCGCGCACGCCATGGGCGCCAGGGGATGGAGCACACCCATCTGGGTGGAGACATCGGAATGACCGCCGCCGTGGTTCACGCGCCCGCAGCATGGGGTACAAGAAAAAAACGGCCGCCGGGCCGCCCTTGAGGATCCCGCGTCTTTCCAGGTCCTTAACGCGTCCAATTCAAATACAGGTTGACTGCGGTAAAGTTGACGATCGCCCAGATTGTCAACAGCAATCCAAGTTCCGTCCAGACGGACATCCGTTCCCTGTCCGCAGCGCGCATCGCCAAGTGCACCACACCGTAGGCCATCGGAATCAGCAGCAGGTTGTTGGCGTTGGCCCCGATCAGCACCAGGGCAAGCGGCGTATCTGGAGTTGCAACGGTCACACAAAGCCACAGAAACGGAAATGCGATCTGCAATGCCCGCAGCAGCCGAAGACGAACCGCCTCGTCATCCAGACTGGCGACGCCCGTATTCCTGAGAAAATCCACGCCGATACGCCCGGAACTGGCCGTGAACACGAGCAGCGTGGAAAACAGCGTACAGAAAGCGCCGAACATGAACACGTTTTTCGTCCATGGACCGATGCTTCTGGTAAAAATCAGCGAAACCTGCTCCACGACCTCCATGCCCTGGGGGACCACGTTCAGCTTCTTCAATATCGAGGCCCCCAGCAGATAGTAGGCGCAGGTAATCACCAACGCGATCCCGGTGCACACCAGCGCGTCGGTCTTCAGCACCCGCATCCAGCCCCGATACCGCGCCCGCCATTCGGGCGTATCCTCCCGGGGCCCCACAAAATCCGCGTATCCCTTCTCCCGTACCCAGTATGGATACATGAACAATTCCACAGCCGTCGCGCCCACGGACCCCATCACGGCCAGGGCCACGAACGCCCCGTCCGCGGGCAGGGTAAAGCGAAACCCCGATAATACCTCCGCGCCCCCCACGGCGTATGGCGTCGCCTGCATCGCCAACACCGACCCGATTACGACAAGGCTGAAGCCCGCGACCAGTATGGTGATCATTCGCTCCAGGTCAGCGTACAAGCCCCTGTAAAGCAGCACAGAGATGGCCGCAAAAATCAGCACGGCCCACACGTTGTACGGGACGCCGGGAAAGAGGGTTACCATCAATCCGGCCACGGACCCGAGGATGCCGATCACGGCAATCATCACCGAAAAATAACCCAGCACGCACAACCATGCCGCCCAAGAGGTATTCGCCAGCCGTATTCCGGGCACGCGGTCCAGGACCTGTATCGTCGTGCTGTTGTGCAAAACGCACTGGCGCCCAAGTTCAAGTTGAATGAAGAACTTGATCACGCACGCCAGGATCACCCCCCAGAGGAACGCGAAGCCCACCTCCGCCCCCATGCGCGTGGTCACCAGCAACTCGCCTGAGCCGACCACCGAACCCGACACAACCACGCCCGGTCCGATATTCCGCAGCAATCCCCCCACGCCCCGCGGCGCCTCTCGAACCGGCCGACTAGCTGCATTCTCCATAAACGAACCTCGCGACGTTACCCGAAACTGCACAGTTCCCGATGGGCCGAATTTCGGCGATCTATTTCCGGTACAGAACACTAGTAAATCGGCAGATAGCGTTCCCGCTCCCACTGGTCGACGTGCAGATGGTACTCCGCCCACTCTTCGCGCTTCACCTGCACGTAATAGTCCGCATACTCAGTGCCCAGCGCTTCCCGGAGCACATCGTCGGCCGCCAGATGATCGGCCGCCTCCGCAAGGGTACCCGGCAACAGGTCGATACCCTGCGCTTGCAACTCGCTCTCGGGCACCTCGTAGAGATTGCCCTCGTTGCGTTTGCCCGGTTCCATGCGGTTTTCGATGCCATCGAGCCCGGCTGCCAGCATCGCCGCGGCCGTCAAATATGGATTGGCCGCCCCGTCGACGGCCCGATTCTCGATACGGCCCGCGCCCGGGATTCGAATCATCTGTGTCCGGTTTGATCCGCCATAGGTGATGCAGATCGGCGCCCATGACGCGCCCGAACGTGGTGCGCCCCTCGTTAGGCGCTTATAGCTGTTCACGAGCGGCGCGGAAACGGCCGAAATCCCCTTTGCGTGGTTAAGGATACCCGCCATAAACCAGTAGGCTTCCTTCGACAGGCCGTTTTCATCCGCCTCGTCGAGAAACAGGTTCGTCCTGTTCTCAGGATCCCACAGGCTCAGGTGATAATGCGCTCCGCTTCCCGTCAGGTGTGAAAATGGCTTCGGCATAAAGGTCGCGTGGTATCCGTGCCGCTCCGCGTTCACTTTCACCATCCATCTGAAAAACGTCTGCCGATCGGCGGTGGTCAGCGCGTCGGAATAGGTCCAGTTGATCTCGAACTGGCAATTTGCGTCTTCGTGGTCGTTGGCATAGGGTTCCCAACCCAGTTCCTGCATATACCCGATCAGCGTGGTCATTACGTCCAGGTTGCGATGCAAGGTTACGAGATCATAGCAGGGCTTCTCCAATGTGTCCAGCGGATCGGCCAGCGCATAGTTGTTCTGGTCGTCTTTTTTCAGGAGGATGAACTCCGCTTCCACGCCCAGATTCAACCGATATCCCTTCGCCTCCGCCTTTTCAAGTTGCCGCCGCAGAATCGTCCGCGGACAATACCCGTAGGACTCTCCCTCGACCTGGATATTGCCCGCCACCCACGCCGTATTCTTGCGCCACGGCAATACGGTCATCGAATTAAAATCCGGTATGTTCATCATATCGGAATCGTGCGGCCCCTGCCCCATATTCCCGGCCGCGAACCCCGCGAAACCCGCGCCATCCGAGGCCATGTCGTCAAGGTGTGTGACGGGCACCACCTTGGCCTTTGGCATCCCGCCCATCTCCACAAACGAACACAAAAAAAAGTCTATTCCATTCCTGGCTACGAATTCTTTTACCTGGTCCAGCGTCATCGTCAGATCTCCCTCAAGAATCAAGGTTAGAAATTCTTGCCTTCACCTTCTATTGCCGTTGCGAGATGACTCGCCTCGACCAAGTGATCCAACTCGTCCCGATAATTCGCTCTCTCGTGTCTAATCTGCCAAAACGTATACGCTATCCACAAGCCAAGACAAACCACGAAGAGAGGAACCTCGTACCCGACAAAGGGATACATCGGACCCACGTCAGCCGGATTCCCCACCCACGTGTCTATCAAACCCGTTCTCATCTGCCGCCTCCTTACATTGGTGTACGCAAAATAACGAGAAATCTAATGCGAAACCCCTTGCAATAGCCTCTCACACCGGAAGACGTCACACTTCCCGGGTGCCTTGTTACGCCGCAATGGCGATCCTGACCGTCACCTTCAGAACAGGCCGACGGTCTGTCCGGCTTCATCAAAATCGATTGCTTCGGCGGAAGGCGTTCGCGGGAGCCCGGGCATCGTCATGACATCGCCGGTGAACACCACAACAAAACCGGCTCCGGCAGACACCCGCACGTCGCGGATGGGCACGTCGAAGCCCGCGGGCCGACCTTTCAATCCCGGTTCGGTCGAAAGCGAATACTGGGTCTTGGCCATGCATACCGGCAGACTTCCGAATCCCTCTTCCTCCAGCCTCTTGAACCTGGTTCTGAGGCGTCTGTCCCCCACAATGTCGGCCGCACCATAGATCTCCCGAGCCACGATTCGGGCCTTTTCCCACAACCCCTGATTATCACTATAGAGAAGGGTGAAATCGGGGTTCGTCGTCTCCGCAGTTTCAACCACCGTACGGGCAAGCGTCTCCGCCCCGGCCCCCCCTCGTGCCCAGTGGTCTGATGGTACGATCGGCACATCCATGTCGGCCCATTTGTCCTGAATCAGACTGACCTCGCCCGGGGTGTCAGAAAGGAAAGCATTCACGGTCACGACGGCGGGCAAGCCGAAATGTCGAATATTCTCGACATGCTTTTTCAGATTGTCCAACCCCTTTTCAAGCGCGGCCATGTTGGGCAACCCAAGCCGCCTGAGCGACACGCCGCCGTGGTATTTCAAACCCCGGACGGTCGCCACCAGCACCACCACGTCGGGGCGAATGCCGGACTGCCGGCACTTGATATTCAGGAACTTTTCCGCGCCGAGGTCCGCGCCGAACCCGGCCTCGGTTACGGTATATTCGGAAAGACGCATCGCCAGCTTGGTCGCAATCACCGAATTGCATCCGTGAGCGATATTGGCGAACGGGCCGCCGTGGACAATTGCCGGGTTGTTCTCGAGCGTTTGGACCAGATTCGGTTTCAGGGCGTCTCGCAACAGCACAGCCATCGCGCCGTGCACATTGAGATCGGCTGCGGTGACCGGTTCGTTCCCACGTGTATATGCCACGATGATTCTGCCCAGCCGTTCCCGCAGTTCCTCGAGCGATTCGGACAGGCACAAGATGGCCATCACCTCGGACGCGACCGTAATCTCAAAACCCGATTCGCGAGGGAGGGAATTCCCCCTGCCTCCCAGACCGATGACAATATCCCGCAGCGCCCGGTCGTTCATATCCATGGCGCGTTTCCACAGGATGCGCCGGAGATCGATATCCAGCCTGTTCCGGTGGTGAATATGGTTGTCCAGCGCCGCGGCCAGTAGATTGTGAGCGACACCGATTGCATGGATATCGCCCGTAAAGTGCAGGTTGATGTCCTCCATCGGCGCAACCTGAGACGCCCCTCCGCCCGCCGCGCCCCCTTTCATGCCGAAACAGGGGCCAAGAGAAGGTTCCCGCAGGCAGATGGCCGTGCGCTTTCCCAGCCGGTTCAGCGCATCGCCCAGACCCACCGTCGTGGTTGTCTTGCCCTCTCCGGCAGGCGTCGGGTTGATCGCCGAGACCAGGACCAGCTTGCCCGTTGGATTTCCTGCCAGGCCGTCGTAAAAATCCATCGAAACCTTGGCCTTGTACCTGCCGTACAGCTCGAGATGATTTTCGGGCACGCCCATTTTCTGAGCAACCCGGACAACGGGTAGCAAATCGGCCTGCCTCGCGATCTCGATATCCGGCAACACTCCATCCTCGCGCATAGGCCCTCTCTAGTTTCCTCCTTGCGCTTCCTCAATTTCGAGCTGAACGAGATCGCTCGCATCCGCCGTTTCGTTCTCGATCGTCCGGTGATCCATACCCGCCAGTTCAACTCGCCGCGGGATGCGGAGAACCCCGAGCTTTTTGAGGATTGCCCCCACGACGTAACAAGGTAGAAAACCCAGCACGAAAAACATAATGACGGCGCCTAGGGTCTGTCCCCACGGCGTAATCGGGGCGTACGCGGGGTTCGCACCCGGATACCCCCAGAGTACGAATCCTGCGACAATCACCCCGATCACCCCGGCATAACCATGCACGGCAACGGCCCCCACGGCATCGTCAATTCTGAAACGGCGTTCGACCCAATTGTGCAACTTGTAAATGCAGAACGTACCGAATGCGCCGATGAGAAGCGCCTGCATCGGATGGTACAGATCGTTTCCCGCCGACGCCGTGATGATGCCCGCCAATCCGCCCGAAAATGTCCAGTACGGATCGCCCTTGGACACGAAATACCCCATCATCAATCCACCTGCGAGCGACATCAGGAAGTTGAAGGTAATGGCGCTCAACGTCGTCGCGGTCAGATAAATCGTGGTTGCCGAAAAGAAAGCCCGGTCGGCGGAGGGATCGATATCCATAATGGGCACGTTGCAAGCCGCATAAAAGCCCCAGAATCCCGTATAGATCAGGAACAGTCCGATAATCACCAGCCAGGTGTTGTGCGGAGGGAAATTCCTCGGGGCGCCGTCCGGCTTGAACCGGCCGATGCGCGGTCCCAGGTGATACAGAATCGCCAGCGCGGATCCGCCACAGATGGCGTGGATCACGCCCGACGCATACGCGTCGTGATACCCCAGTACCTGCACCATCCACCCGTCGGCCGACCATCCCCAGGCCGCGTCGATCACCCACGTGATGGAACCCACCAACACGGCAAAAATCCAGAACGCGCTGGATCGGATGCGCTCAATCACCGCGCCCGATAGAATCGAACCCGCCGTCCAGGAAAACAGCAGGAACGCCGCCCAGAACACGCCGTTCAACCGCGCCCAGAGAGCCGTATCCGCCTTTGTCAACCCCTCACTATGCGGTTTGCCGCCCATATGGGTGCCCATCAGTTCATTCCAGGGCGCAGCCCATGCGGCTTCAATCAGCCCGCCCGTGATACCCGGACCGTTTTGCACTGCAAAATAGATCCACCACCCGAAAAAATAGAACGTCACGGTCACCAGGGGAATCAGCATTGCGTTTTTCATCAGGGTGTGCATCATGTTTTTCCGCCTGGACACACCCACTTCGTATAGACAGAAGCCGACGTGGATCAGGAACATGAGTACAATACATACCCAGTAATAGAACTCGGTAAAAATGACGGTCAACGCACTGAGTTCGTTATCCATATCTATCCCCCGTATGAACTTGAAGAAAGCAATCGCATATGCGATGAAAATGCATCAGACGTGCGGCGCGTCGTCAATCATCCGCCGATACTTTCCCCGGTAAAACAACAGCGGAAGACCGTCCCCCGCATCGCCCGCCACAATCTCTCCAACGAAAATATCGTGATCGCCAGCCCGCAATACGTCCACGAGCCGACACTCCACGTAACCGAGGGCCTCCACGAACACCGGCGCCCCGGTACGAACCGTCGTTGTCGGCACGTTCGAAAAATCCTTGGTTCCGGGGCGCGCAAATTGCGTGGAGAGCGCTTCCTGGTCCTCGCTTAAAATATTCAATGCAAAATACCGGCTTCCCCTCAAGTACCCGTGCATCTGCGCGTCCTTGTCCACCGCCACCATCACCAGCGGAGGATCCAGGGACAGCGAGGTTACCGCATTGGCTGTCATCCCTCGGGTCTCGCCGCCCGAAACCGTCGTCACAACGGTCACGCCGGTTGCAAAACAACCCATAATCCGCCGTTGCTCCATTGGATCTAACGCCATTCCATGCCCCTTTCCTGCGAGGAATGTCGCATACGGCGCCAACCGCCGCGGGCCACGCGGCGGCCTCAAACGGGGCGGGCGGGCGTTCCGTGACGGCACTTGCAAGTTGCTTCGCAATCAGGAACGCGGCCGGGTCTTCCCCGGATCGTAAAACGGAAACCGCACCACCCGGGCGGGGATACGCTTCTGGTGGCCGTCCAGCCTTCCCACCTCCACTTCAACGCCATTCCTGGCGTACCCGACCGCGATGCGGCAAAGCGCGATATTCTTACGCAGAATGGGCGAACGGGTGCCGCTGGTAATCACGCCCACACGACCGCGCCCATCGTAGACGTCATCGCCGGTACCGGCGGGTTCGTTTCCGGACACCTCCAGCCCCACCAGCACCCGTTCCGGATGCGCCTGCCTGCGAACCAGCGCCTCTCTACCGACGAAATCTTCGTGCTTGCGTTTGAGAGGAACTGTAAAGCCAATGCCCGCCTCGAACGGATCCGTCTGATCGTCAAACTCACAGCCCGCAAAAACCAGCCCCGCCTCGATCCGCAGCACGTCCAGGGCTTCCAGTCCCATCGGGGCAAGGCCGTGCGGTTGACCCGCCTCCCAGACGCCATCCCATACCCGCAGCGCGTCGTCGGGATGGCACCAGATCTCATAACCCAGTTCGCCTGTATAGCCCGTCCTGGAAACCACCACCGCCGGGCCGCTGTCGTCACCCATTCGGCCCACCGTAAAACGGAACCAGCCCAATTCATCCAGCGAAGGGCGGGACGGAGGCGTCCAGATGACTTTGCGCAAGATATCCCGGCTGTCGGGACCCTGCACGGCAAGATTGTGGAGTTGATCGGTCGAGTTCCTCACCCATACACGCAGACCCAGCCGACCTGCCTGCTCACGCAGCCACGTACCGCCATAATCATCGCCGCAGATCCAGCGGAAATTTTCAGATCCCAGCCGAAACAGGGTGCCGTCGTCCAGCACCCCGCCCGTTTCGTAACACATCGCCGAATACGTCACCTGCCCAACCGAAAGCCTGCGAACGTCGCGCGTGAGCGTATGCTGCAACAGCGCCTCGGCATCCGGCCCCAGGACTTCGAACTTTCGAAGCGCGGAGAGATCGATCACAACCGCAGACTCGCGGCAGGCGTAGTATTCCTCCACGACCCCGCTCGCGGTAAAACGCGACGGCAGCCAGTAGCCGCGATACTCCTCGAAATCGCGTGTCATGGCCGAGGTACGCGCGTGGAACGCCGTCTCCCTGGTCAACCTCGGCTCGGCGTCTGGGGTCATTCTGTGCGCGATCCCTCTGGAAAACCGGTACCGCTCGGGGTAGACGCGGACCTGGATCTCCGTCGGGTCCCAGCCGTTGGCGGGATCGATATCGTCAGGACACGCGGACGATAGGCAGACCAGGTCGGTCAATGCTCTTAAAAGTACGTGGTCGCCCGGGCGAGACCAGGGCTCGTCCATGACCAGGACGTTATCCTGGTCGATTCTCGTATTGTAAAAAAAATTCACCGCGGGCCAGCCACGCCGGGGCTGTATTGTGTACGGGTCCAATGCCGCGTTAAAGTTGTCCGTACAATTGACGTGGCCCGGATACCCCATATCCTCGTAATATTTCGCGGTGCACGCAAGCGCAAACGTATCGTGTCGTCCCACCGTATCTCGAACGACTTCGACCAGCGGCCGCATATCCTGATCGTAAAACTTCGAATACAGGCCCGGGCCGGGATAGGCGGCGCCCGTCAGCGTCCGCGTTGTGGTCGCATCCAACCCTCGTTCCACCCCACGTTGCAGTTGTCTGCTGTCGAATGCCAGAAAGTCGGAACACTGGCGACCCGCCACGTCAATGACCTGGATGTATTCCCCGGCCTTCACCTCGTAGGCGATTGCCGACGCCCTGTCCACCTCCAAATCGAGACGCAGGTCTCCCAGGGGCGCGGGAAGCGGCGGGCGTTCCTTCATTTGGGCAAGCGTACGCCTGACCACCACCTCCAGGTCCGTGGGGGGATCCTGGGCATCTGCCCTCATCGGGCCGCCGGGCGCCGCAATCACGCATACGGCATCCCGCAGGGCCGCGAAACACGCTTCGGCGCCTGCTACCGTCTCTCCGCCGAAGACCTGTACCGCCGGCGCGTCCGCCAGATCGATGCCCCTCCGCCGCAGTGTCGCGGCAGCAGCCTGCGCGCTCTCGTTCCCGCGCTCAAGCGCGGCCGCGAAACCCGCTATCGTGCCATCTGCACGGAGACCCAGCCGCGACGCGTCTGCACTCCCATCCGGACCGAAAACGCCCAGTTCGCAGCGCTGGCGTCCCTCCACGTCCACGACCTCCAACCGATCGCCCGGTGCCAGCGCCAGGGCGATCGCCCCACCGCCCGGCACCCGGTAGCGCTCCCTGCCGGGGGACCATCTCAACAATCCTGACCCCATCGTTTGGACGTTTGCAGGCATCACCCCTCATCGGCCTCAGCCAGAAGCTCCCGTGCGAGTTTCTTCTTTTTCTCGCCGTCCATCTTCTTGAGTTCGTTCCTCAGTATTCGCTCGTTCACGGACTGGTTCCAATAGTCCAGCGAGTCGAATCCCAGCAACACGCTCTTGCCCACAAACTGGCGGAGGATCTCGTTGGTGGGCCCCATCACCCACCCCGCCTTGCCGTCACGCAGATAACGTTCGATACCCAGAGCGGGTTTGTACCCCGTTCCGCCGCACGCATGGAGCATCTTGTCGGAGACGTTCGCCACATTCTTTGCCGCCGTGAACTTCACCTGCCACATCCAGTGCAGCACCTGTGACCTCGGCATACACGAGAGATCCGCGTGGATCGACCAGTCGCACTGATTCGTGACATCGTCCATCGCACTGGCCATCAGGTAGACAAAGGAACGGGAGGTATTGGTATCGATCACGGCCTCGCCCACATAATCCTGGATCGTGGGATAGTCCGCCACCCGCATGCCCACATCCTCATGCCGTTTGGCTGTTGTGTGTCGCCTGGCGATATCGATCATCCCCAATGAAATCCCGTTCCAGCATGCCGATGAGCACAACAGGAAAAACGGATCCACCGTCTCGTCGTTGGAGTTCGCTCCGTCGCCCACGGGCCCCACCAGTCTGTCCTCCGGCATCGTCACGTTGTCGACCTCCAGCGTGCCGGACTGATTCCCCCGCAATCCCAGACCATCCCAGAGGGACGGCTCCGCTTTCACCTCGTCGGCCATCACGAGAAAGCAGGACAGATCTGAATAGTCCCCTCCGAAATCCGGACTCGTCGTCTGCACGATGTACCAGTCGGCAAAACCCGCGGATGTCGTCCACGACGCCTTCTTGCGCACCTTCCAGCCTCCCGCCACCCGCTCGGCCCCCGACGAAATCGGATACCAGAAATGAGAACCCGTCTCGGGGTCCGAATAGGATAACGTGCCCACCAAGACATCTCTGTCGAGGCGTTTCATCAAGTCCTGAATCGTCGGGTTGTCGTGCGCCCGGAACATGGACGCGGCCACGGCGCCGATGTGCATGGTGTAACACATCGCCGTACTGGCGCAACCGTATCGCGCAAGCGTCTCCACCACCATCGCCGTGCACGTATGGTTCTCCCCCAGACCTCCCCATTCCCCGGGCACAATCAATCCCAGCAGTCCCAGCGAAGCCAGCGCCTCGAAGTTCTTCCGCGGAAACACCAGGTTCCGATCGCTCTCGACAGCGTTATTCCGCAGCGTTGTCCGGCAGAGTTCGATCAGTTTCGCCTGGAGCGCTTCCTGCTCAGGCGTCAATAACCACTGGGGATCCCAGTCGTAGTCCATACCCCAGAACGCCTCTGGGCCCCACATCTTGGTCTTGCTCATAACGCCTCCCGGGTTTTTGAGGATGCCAACTACAAGAATCGGACGCGCCGAGGGTGCGGCGCGCCGTCTGAGAACGCCCTGAGACTGGAATTTACACGGCGTCGCTGCGGCCCGAGACATCTCCCGGTCGGGTGCAAGTTCGCTCCCGTTTCGTGCCATCTGCGAAACGCCGTGGTTTGCAGCGTCTACCCGCCGTCCCTGGTATCCTCTTCGAACTTTATTTCGTATGCCTCTCTGAGTTCCATTATCGGATGCTTCTCGGACATTTGAAACTTGACCAGCAGTTCACGCGCAATCATGTCACGCTCCTGCTGGTTGTCGGGCAATGCCATATCTTCGGGAACCAGCACCCATCCGTTGATATTCCTGTCGAACACAGCGGGCTTTCCATCTTCATATCCCATATGTACATCTTCCAACCAATTCAGATCCCGCCAGCCCATCGCCTCGATGTATCGCTTCAAGAACGGGGTCAGGAGCGTATAATCCGGCAGCAAGTTTACATCGTACCGATATCCAATGTGCTGTCCGATTTCTCTCTCGCGGTCCGAGTCGATACCCGTGGACTTCAGGTAATAGTTCACATCTTCTGCTTTGTCCATCGGATTCTCCTGTTTTCCCGATTCAACCGCGGCAACGACCCGAATAGCGCAGGGCCGGCGCCGGATCTGACGATCCCCGTTTGCTTACCTGATAGAAACGTGGGGTCCTTTTCGATACTCAATACCTGTTCATCTCGGGATGCCCGACGGTGTGCCGGGTACCCGCCAGCGGCACCTCGGCCATGGCGGAAGCCTCCGTCGTCAGGGCGGCAAGATCCTCCGGCTCCAGGGAGTGCACATCGGTCTTGCCGCAAGCCCTGGCGAACATCTGACATTCGATGGCCAGGGTATGCAGGAAATTGTACACCCGTTCGGCCGCCTCATCGGGATCCAGGCGGCTGCGCAGCACAGGGTCCTGGGTGGCCACGCCCACGGGACACAGTCCGGTATGACAATGGTAGCAGGAACCCGCCGGCACGCCAACCGTGCCCTCGTAATCCGCCTCGGGGATATCTCTGTTGCAGTTCAGCGCCACCATCGCCGCCGTGCCGATGGCGACCGCATCGGCTCCGAGCGCAAGTGCTTTGGCCACGTCGGCTCCGTTGCGAATCCCGCCCGCATAGACCAGCGTTATCTCCCCGGTCTTGCCCACATCGTCCAGTGCCTTTCTGGCCTGCCTGATGGCCGCGATGCCCGGTACGCCCGTCTCCTCGGTGGCGAGATGGGGTCCCGCGCCCGTTGACCCTTCCATCCCGTCCATATAGATACTGTCGGGCCCCGTCTTGGCCGCCATCCGCACGTCGTCGTACACACGCGCCGCGCCAAGTTTCAACTGAATGGGAATCTGCCAGTTGGTCGCCTCACGGATCTCCTCAATCTTTAAAGCCAGATCATCGGGGCCCAGCCAGTCCGGGTGCCTTGCAGGCGAACGCTGATCGATCCCTGCCGGCAACGACCGCATCTCGGCCACCTGGTCGGTCACCTTCTGGCCCATCAGGTGTCCGCCAAGCCCCACCTTGCATCCCTGGCCGATAAAAAACTCCACGCCGTCGGCAAGACGCATATGGTGTGGGTTGAACCCGTATCGGGACTGAATGCACTGGTACAGCCACTTCTCCGAATACCGGCGTTCGTCGGGAAGCATTCCGCCTTCTCCGGAACAGGTCGCCGTGCCCGCCATTGTGGCCCCTCTCGCCAGCGCCACCTTCGCCTCGTAGGACAACGCCCCGAAGCTCATCCCCGTAATATAAACGGGAATATCGAGCACCAGTGGCCGCCGGGCGATAGGCCCGAGCACCGTCCGGGTTTCGCATTTTTCCCGATATCCTTCGATCACGAACCGTGTGAGCGTACCCGGTAGAAACGTCAGGTCGTCCCACGATGGAATCTTCTTGAAGAGCGCCATGCCGCGCATGCGATACCGACCCAGATTCGCCTTGATATGGATATCGTCGATCACGTGGGGCGGAAACATGAAATTCTTGCCCAGAACCTGGGGGTTGCGCTCGGTCCTTCCATTGCCACTGTCTCTACGCGATTCCATAAGATTTCACTCCCGGCTTCGCGTCAGGGGGACGGCGCATCGTCAGACCTGACCGATCGCGCCACATAGGCGTTGACCTCAGGTTCGAAGCCATCCGACCGCCGTTTTACGAACTAATATAGGCTCTTAAAGAGGGCGTATCAAACGACATTCACGGGCGATCCCGGTCGGCCGACGCCAGATCCGGTGGTTCAAAGGGCTTTCAACGACACGTAGAGTCCTCGATCTCGCATCAATCCGTCCTCGTAATACCACGTGCGAAGTCCGGCGTCCGAGAGAATTTCGAGGAATCGCTCCCGGTCGAAGAGCGCCAATTCGTGGGTGTCCCGAAAGTATTGTACGCCTTTCATGGTTGAGAGAAGAAAATGGAAGTCGAGAACGGCCAGGTTTCCGCGGCGCCTGCTCACGGTGTGTCTGGAGATCTTGACGCCTTCGGCTTCAAGGGTACCTGCGTGGATCGATCCCGGCAGAAATGTCTCTGTCGTGAAAAAGGGCTCTATGACAAGAATGCCACCCGGTTTCAAATGTCTTCCAAAACAAGCGATGGTCCGCTTCAGGTTCCGGTAGATCCTGACGTAGGCAATCGAACTGAACAGGCAGACAACCGCGTCAAACCGACGCTTCAGGTCGAAAGAAGTCATATCCCGGCAAAGTAACGGGACCCCGGGGATCTTCCTTCGCGCCACCTTCAACATTTCCCGATTCAGATCGACACCGGTTACATCGTAGTGCTCCCGAAGAAACCGGGTGTGTTCACCGGTCCCGCACGCGACATCCAGCAGTGTGTTGCCGGACGACATCCGATGCGTTTGGATCAATTGATGAACCCGTGCGGCCTCGGCCGCATAGTCCTTCCACAGATACAATACGTCGTAGAATGGCGCCAGTTCGGCCCACATCTTTTCGGTGTCTCTTTGTGCCACGGCAGCCTCCTGCTCTTTACCAAAACCACGCTACACGGCCTTCTCTCGCCGCTTATCGAGCCAAAAAATGATACGTGGCGCCCACGTGGAACTGATAATCGGAGGTTAGCTGGCTTTCGTTCACTTTCTGGTAAACGGGAAGCGGCAATCTCGCCTCCAGGCTCAAATTTTCCATTGCCCGTACGCCCAGCTTCGGCGCGACATAGAGCCAGGTGCCCCCGCGTTTTCGGGCGATTTTTCCATATTGGAAATAATCGCGAGCCGTGTGAACGTGGTTCAGGCTGAAACCCGCAATAAACATGTCCCCATGCATATATTCCATTGAAAAGATGCCCTGAAACTCGTTCCCGTATTTGTAGCCATATACATTCTCGCGTGAAATAATGCGTGTGAACAGCATACCGGAGAAAAACAGGTTATTGAAGTCGCGCGACAGACTTACGGAGAAAATGGGGTCCATGCTGCCGGAACCCACCTGCAGTAAGTCGGCGAACCGCTGGTCATACTCATCGACCGCATGGGTCGACCCGTTCGCGAGCTTGACACCTGCCGAAAAAAGCAGCCCGGGCAATGCTTCCGGCAGAGGAGGGGCAAAGTTCAACATCAGAACAACGTCGCCGAGACCGGCGGCATGCCGGACATAATCGCCGCCCAGATACTGGTTGTCGTACTGACCTGGAAGAAGAAATTTGTCGTTGGTTATGGACCGAAACGGAAGAACCACGGCGGCGCCGAACCATTCCTTGACCCCATAACTTGCGAATACCGACACCGTTGAAATGCTGGTGACTTCCTGGTTGACGTTGGGGATCGGCCCTGTACCAAACATCGCATCGCCCAGAAACTCATACTCGTAATTCACGCTCAGAACGAAAAGATCCTGGGTAATCAGACTGCCCTGGAGCATTCTCCCGCCCGGGAGCACGGGACGACGTCAACTCACGCCGGGTTGCGCCAGAACAGATTTGTTTCCGAGAACCAGGTGGGTGAGCAGGATCAACGGAAAAACCAGTAATACTCGTCTCATCGTCCACGCTCCTCCAACGTTGTGGTTAGCGTTCAATCGACGACCGGTGTCACCTCCCAGAAATATGTCACCATTCTTCCCTGTCTGCGTGCGTGAGGCAGCACGCACAGGCAGGCGCCGATTCATCCCTTCTCGCTGCGTTGCCATCGCTCGGCGGCCGAATTTCGGCAATCTATTTCCGGGACAGAACACTAGCCTTTCAATGCCTTGTCCAGCAATTTTCTGAATCTTCGAAAGGAAGCGTACCCGGAAAAAAGGACCTCCCCGCGGCCGTCTACGATCACAACCGTGGGCGTCAACCGGGTGTCGAAAGCCTCGAACACACGTCCGTCGGTATCGATGTAGCTGTGCAGCGATTCTTTCCTTCCGGCGAAGTAGGTCTGGATCTCCTCCGCGCTATTCTTCCATGCGATGCCGAAGACCTGCACCCTCTCTCCGAATTTCTCCCGCAACTTGAAGACATTCTCCATATCCTTCTTGCAGGTTTTGCACCAGGTGGCCCACAAATAAATGAAGGATGTCTTTCCTTCGCAGACCTCGGCCAGACTCAGCGTATCTCCCTCGAGCGTGACGACCTGCACCCGAGGTAAAGGATTGGATTTTCCGTCCTTTGCGGCCCCGACATCGGGGAAACTGAATATCAGACCCGCCCCCAGCACAACCCCGGTGATCCAAACCAGTTTTGTCCCGCCCATAAACACTCCCTCGAGGAACGGCATCCATACCCGAAAACCATGTCCCCCGCTGACCGATTGACGGATCATCTTTCGACGACATTCTTGTACACCACGCGAATCCGATGGTTGAACGTATCGGCGATGTACAGATTCTCGTCCTGATCGAGTGCAACCCCGTAGGGACTCCTGAGTTTTCCCCACCGGGGATGGTCGCTGTCGCCCTTGAAACCCGGCTCTCCACACCGGCCGGCCAGGGTGGTAATAAAACCGCTGGTATCCACCTTGCGGATACAATGGTTACCGGTATCGGCAATAAACAGGTTTCCCTCCGCATCGACGACCACGTCGCTGGGGCGCGAGAGGTTGGCCTCGGTCGCCGGTCCGCCATCTCCGGAATACGTTCCGGCAGTCGGGCCGATACTGCTGCCGCCGGCCACCGTGCTGATTCTGCCTGTGGTATCCACCATGCGGATGCGATTGTTGAACGTATCTGCGATATAAAGGTTGCCCCGGCTATCCATGGCAATCCGGCCGGCGGGCTGCGCCGCGTCTCCTGTCGGTGCATAGAGGTCGGCCAGAATGGCAGGACCACCGTCCCCGGCAAGTCCCTCCCGTCCGGTTCCCGCAACGGTGGAGATCACACCGTTGAGATCCACCATACGAATGCGAAGGTTGCCCTGATCCGAGATATACATACGGCCGGATTCGTCGAAGACCGTGGAACTCGGAAGATTTAACGAGGCTTCGAGAGCGGGGCCGCCGTCGCCCCCGAAACCGCGTTCGCCCCGGCCGGCAATGGGTTCGACGCGGCCTGTGGTAAAATCATACCTCAGGATCCTGGCATTCTGCCAGGCCGAAAGGATCAATCTTCCCTGGGGATCGAACGAAATATGGGTCGGGTGGTCGATGCCCACCTCCAGTGCCGGACCCGCGAGCGCATCACCCGGTTCGCCGCTACCGATCAGGGGACGCACGATTCCGTTGTCGATCACAAGAACGCGATTGTTGTTCCAATCCAGAATGTATGTCCGACCGTCGGGTCCAACGGTCATATCCTGGGGAAAATACAGGTGCGTATCCAGAGGACCCGATCCCGTGGCGTTCCTGCCTGCATCTCCGGTGCCGGCGAGGGTGATCATGATCCCGTAGGGCAACCCCGGGTACTCTTCGTACAGATCATCGTCCACGGTGGGCGGTGTCTTGCCGCAGTCAGCCACAGCCAGAAACAGGCCGAACGTCAGCAAGTACCGCCACCACACATGTTCGAGGATTTTCATCATCCGTATCTTAACGAATTTTCGACGTCGAGCAGAAACGGCGCCTCGCCGCGCCAGGCAGCAGGCATCCTTTAAAAATTTGCACAAGGCAGTTCCCATTCAACCTCAAAATTGAACCAACTCTCGGAATCGGGCGCTCCGTGCGGGAATACCTGGACCCGGCGATGGCCGACGCAGGTCGATCGATGATACAACCGCGTGCATTCAAACTCCCGAGAACGCCTGATAATGCGCCAGGGGCTGGGTCATTCCCCCGTCGACCTCCGTCACTACAAGGCGCATACGTACCGTGCGTCGACTGCCCGGCACGAGGTCGTCGCCGAAAAGAGAAAAATCAAACGCGCTGTAATCTGTCATGCGATCGGCTTCGTCCGCCACGTGGTAACGGGTACTGATGGCATAACAGTCCTCTTCCGTAGACATCAACACGACGGCCAGCCGATTGTCCGTCAGGAAGGAAAACGGATACCCATAGTACCGCACCGGACACATCTGCACGGTGGGCGAGTTACTTTCGCTGCGATTCCACCGCCCGTCCACACAGCGCCGCGCCGCATGCGGGTCCCGTGGAAACACAATGACGGTTCCTCGAAAGACATCGTTCACCATGGGAACGACCAACTCGGGGTCCACGCTCTCCCGTCCGTAACGGCTACCGTGGAGATAGATATGGGGTCGTAACGCCTTGTCGAAATAGTTGGAAAGGAAGAGTTCATACCCCGCATAGGTCCCTTCGCTTGCCACCGTTACCGTCAGGTCGATACGATTCGGCTCGCACACCTCGTAACGGGCGGTCAAGGCACCCTGGTGCGTTTCCGTAGCCGCCCAGTGCACCACGACGGCGTTGTCCCGGGCTTCGACCATGCGGTCCATCAGGCGCGGTTGGTCCAGGCCCTGATGAACGGCAAATAACCGAAACAGGTTCAATGCCGAATATTTCGGATGGATGACCTGTCTTCCGGTTTTCCTGTCCGTCAGTGTCCAGACCCCGTGATAATCTCCCGATGCCCGAATTCCACCGGTCATCGCCTCCGTCTCGAATTGATACGTATCGGTGCCGGCATCATATACCAGTTCGGCCATGTCGATCTCTCCGTTCAAGACTCACGTACAACCGCGAGTTCTTCGATTCGTTCCGCAATGGCCTCGGTCAGGGTCTCCAGACTGCCCGGCGCCAGACTCGACGGCTCCTCCTGGTACAGTCCCTTGCCGTACGCGTCTTTCCGCAACAAATAAGCAACCTGTACATTGCCCGAAAGAGGAGAAACCAGAATCACAAATCCGGGAAATCGCCGACGTAACTCGACCTGCAGAAAGCTGTAGGGCTCACCGCCGCAGGTCACCCAGATTGCGTCTCCCATTCGATATATGGAGAATCGATACGGGTATGTCTCGCCCGGCGGCAGGTTCGCAATCCGCGCGAGCCAGCGCCTGGCCCGCTCCGCCCGGGCGCCGCACGATCGGGCCTGCAGGGCGTCTCCGGCCGCGTCGGCTGCCCGCTCGGCTTCCGACCACCGCGCCAGATCCTCCAGGAGCGCCTCCCGGTCACGCTGTTTTTTTATCGGGAGGTCCACGGAATGTACGCCGCCGGAAACGACCGAAGCGGCGCGCAGACGCCCATCTCCGAATCCCACGTGCGCCCAGGTGCCAAGCGTGGCGCCTGAGATCACCGGACCCTGGTATTCGAAATCCGTGCCCGGAGGCCCCATGGACATAAAGACGGACAGCGCAGCAAACCCGAGCTGACGTCCGTTTTTCTCCGCGACTTCCAACTCTCCGACAAACCCGTCTTTTGGGCCCAGATCCCCGCAAGGCGCCAGGGCGAACGTGCACGGCGCCCCGGTCACCCGCTCCACTTCATCCCGCATCGCACCCACGTAATCCGGGCTTATCAGGGTGTTCTTCCAGGCCAGCGTGGTCGGATGGCATCCATAATTCACCACCGTCGCCGCGGTCCTGCCCTCTGTGTCGCATATCCGTCCCACCAGCAGGGTATCGTCACCCTTCCCGTCCGGATTATACCCGCAGACGTACCCCCCGAATACGTCATCCCGATAGTCCCGGTCGGCCGCCATGTCACAATGCCCGTCGGCATAGGTAATCAGCACCTCCCGTACCCCCGCCAGCGCCTCCGCGCAGGCCTGCGCCAGCTTTTCCCCGACGTTCTTCAGGAAGGGTTCAATCAATTCGCCGCCCGGCATATCGAAGCGATCCGGAGCGTACCACCCGGAGGAATGGGTGTGGGAGTACGTCACGTCCACCCGATCCTGTCCGACCCCCGCGGCCATGCTGAGCGCCGTCACAAGCGCCGCATGCTGCTGGGCCACCAGGCAGACCAGGTCCAGATGCGCCCGAATCAGCCGTATTTCGTCGGGTGCGTCCACCGGCCCGAATACCAGCACGTCACCCAGAATCGGCCTGTGAATGCCCGTTGCACGGTCGTGCCTGGCCGCGCCCCACATCCGATGATAAATCCCCACGGGCGGCGTCAGGTCCACCCGTGCAAAGCCAAAGCGCACGCGGGAGGTCGGCGCACGCTCCTTTCTTCGAACCATACTGACCCTCTCTGTGTTATCAATGACGGATGCAGACGTATCTCTATCCGCGCATGTGCCAACTCCGCCGCTCCCACCGTCGCCGTCTTCGGCGACTATCGCAACTGATACGCGATCGCGTAGGCCGTCTTGTGCTCGCCCGAACGGTTCACCTCTGACCGATGCCACGTGTAATTCGAGAAAAAAGCCGCGTCCCCCGGCTGCATCGGCAACACCACTTCCCCGGATAAGTCCAGCCCCTCTGTCGGTATCCGCCACCGGGTGAACGCTTCGCCCGACCGCGCGGCGTAAAAATTGGGCTCGTCGTAATAACGCTCGTGGGTCGCCAGTTTCCAGTCCCTGTGAGTTCCGGGTAGAATACCCAACGCGCTGGCGTCCACCCCCACCTCATCCAGCGCGATCCAGGCATTGCACCCTCGTCTCGGCTGGATCTTCCAGTAGTAGGAATCCTGGTGATAGAACGACTGGCCGTCGATTGCCCGGTTCTTGATTAACGCCTGATCCGTGAATCGCTTCACCGGACCCCCCATAAGCCGGGACATCGCCCCCTGTAAATTGACGTGGTCTGCAATCTGCCGGAAGACGGCCTCCTGTTTGGCGGGTCTCTGGACGCCGATGGGCACGAACCCATCCCTTGTGTTGCGGAACGTCACGGGATCCAATATCTGAAAATGCAGATCCGGCCAGTCGTGCTCCCCCTCCAGCAATTCCATCAGCCGCTTCCGCACCGCGGCCGCCTCAGCGGTCGATATCAGCCGTTCCACCGTTGTATATCCATCGTGCTCGTACTGCCGCAGTTTCGACTCGTCCAGTTCCATGTGCTGTTCTCCCGATCACACGCAATGAACATTAAGGTCTAACGAACATGCCGGCGATAGGGACGCGACGTGCCGGGTCCCCAACGGACCATTCACAATCATCGCTCACTCTCAACCCGTCCCACCGCGTAACCCATCCCCGTTGCGCCGAACCCGTTGCCGGTGTACCAACACCGATATTCGTCGCCGCATTTTACGACACTCACGTAACACCGCTGTCTGTCGTCGAACGCGCCCGGCGCGCCCACACCCAACTCCCCATCGCATCCGCTTTTGCACCATCGCCAGTCCCGGCCGTCGGATCCGACCAGACTCCTCATCCGATAGGCCGTACCAAACGTGTTCACCCACATCCTGTAACCTTCAGGTTCCCGCAAAACGAAGGGCTTTGAACAGATGTACTCGTAGGGTTCGGTGTCGAAACCCCTTGGTCTAACCATCAGACCATTCAGCGGTTTGGTCCATATCAACCCGTCTGCCGAAACCGCGTAACCGACCCCTATACGGGGTATCACATCCCCGTGGCCCGTCCTGGCGCCCTCGGGCCTGGCGAAATAGGCACCGATGGCCGTATAATACATATGGTACCCGTCGCCGTCGTGCAAGACAAATACGCTTCCGGTTCCCTCGCGGTCCCAGTCCCGGTCCATCGGCAAAATCGGTTGCCGTTGCCGGCAAACAAACCGGTATCCGCCGTCATCGCTGAATGCCACACCCGTGGTATTGGGCAGTTTGCCGTCCGCCCTGGGTTTGCCCCACCCGCAGAAATACAGGAGCCACGGGCCGTCTTCCCCCGGAACCACAAACGGAAACCCCGGCCCCTGATCGTTATACGCGGTGCCGGGCTGCCGGTCCAGCACGGAGCCCAGCGGCCGCCAGTCGTTCGGCGCATCCACGTGGCTCTCGGCAAGCAGAATGTGATGATACCCATCCGTTCCGGTTCCCCAGTAATACATCCGGTATCGATCTCCGACCTGCACAACATGCGCGGCGCCAGCGCGCCGACTATCCATATCCGGGTGCAGCTGACCCGGCGCGACCGCCGGATTGTCGCCGCTGAACCTCCAAACTATCCGACCTGAAAGCGGGTTCCGTTCCATAAATCTCCTCCATGGGAAATATACGGGAGTAGCGCGATGTCGGTTTGAAGCCCGTCAGGCTCGGCGAAGCACCTGGCCGAATCGCTGTCCCGTAAGATCGCCATCCCTTACTGTGAAGCCGCCGTTGACCAGCACGTGCCGCATACCCGCGGCTGTCCGATTGGGCTCGAACGTCGTGCCTCGCTCGGCAAACACGCTCGGATCGAAGATGGCCAGGTCCGCCCGCGCCTGTTTGCGTATCACACCGCGGTCGGTCAACCCCAGCCGCGAAGCCGGCAGAGTTGTCAACCTGCGCACGGCCTCCTGCGGGCTGAGCAACTTCCGTTCGCGGACGAAATGCCGAAAAAACCAGGATGCCCACGTATAGGCGCCGTGGAAGGTATTATCCTTCAACGGGCCGTCCGCGGCCAGCGCGGTCGCGTCGGACCCGACCATGCAGAACGGGTGTTCGAATGCCGGCCGCACGTCCGCCTCGCAATAACTGAACGCGATCACCATAATTTCGTGCAGATAGTCGATTCCAACGAGCAGAATATCGGCGATTGCGTCAAAGGCGTTACCGGTTCCGGCGGCGGACAGTTCGGCAATACTCTTCCCCGCAAGCTCCGGCTGCGCTGGCGAGTGAAAGATAACAATCCGACTCCAGTCGCCCCGTGCCAGCGCGGAAACGATACTCCGGCAGTTTTCCATCTCCCGGCGTAAGGATGGATCCCGCAGCCGCCTCGCGATGTCTTTTGAACGTCCCTCCAGCGCCCACGGGGGTAGAGCGGCGCTCAAGTTGGTGGTCCCGAAAAGCCGCGTGTGCATATCGAACTGCACGTCCAACCCGCTCCTGCGCGCCCGGTCCACCTGTTCTAGCGCCCGATCGACCGCCCACCGGCCGTCTTCAGCGAGCCTGGCCACGGACGATATATGCGAGATCTGCAGGGGCGCGTCGGCCGTTTCGGCCGTGCGAATCGCCTCGGCGACGGTCTCCTCCGCCTCGCCCATACGGTTGCGGGTATGGGTCGAGTAGATCCCGCCGTATTCCGCGGCGATCGCACATAGCTCGGAGATCTCTTCTTCGGGACAATCCCGCTCCGGACCGTATTCCAGGCCCGTGGAATACCCCACGGACCCCTCTTCCATCCCCTGCGCCAGCAGGCGTTTCATCTTTCTGAGTTCGTCCGGCGTGGACGGGCGATCCACGGCTTCGCAGACCGCCAGTCTCAGGTTTCCGTTGGGCACCAGCGTCATGACATTTACGGCCGGGCGTTGCGCCTCCAGGCGATCCAGGTACTCGCCCACGGTACGCCAGTCAATCTCATGCCCGGTCCTGCACCCGTATATGTTCGACCTGGCACGCGCAGGGTCGCCAATCGGCGCGCACCCATGCCCGCAATTCCCCACCACCTCGAGCGTTACGCCCTGCATGACCGAACTCACCGCCCGCGGGTCCACGACCAGGGTGAAATCGGAATGACTGTGAATATCGATAAACCCGGGCGCCACGTAGCAGCCGGCCGCATCCACACACGGTACGCCCTCCGGCCGCCGGAACCGGCCGACGTCGACGATCCGGCCGTCGGCCACGGCCACGTCGGCCCGGACCGGCGGGCTACCCGTACCGTCAACTACCGTCCCGCCCGAAATCACCATATCCATGGTATTTCTTTCGATTCGCGAACCTGATGGAACCAACTCGCCCATACGTAAAAAAACAGTCTCGCAAGGTAACGCCATTACGAGACCGTCCCGACACCTGGCACCAATACTGAAAGCACTTACCTGTTGCTCCCTTCAAGCAACCGCAGGTCGGCCTTTATTAGAAGATTCACGATATCCATATGCCCATTCTCGTAAGCCAAATCCTGTGCGGTTTTTCTGTCCGGCGAATCGTGAACCTGTTGGGGATACGTACGATTAAGATATCCGATCCTCTTAGGCGTGCGGCTGTTTGCGTCGACACCGGCGTGTCCACGACGATCATAAAGACGACTTCGAGTAGAGCCACTTTTTTTACGCACGTCCGCGCCTGCCTGGATCAGCGCTTTGACGATCTCCACGTGCCCCCTCTCAGCGGCGAACATCAGCGCCGTTTTCCCGTCTCTCAGCGCAAGGTTGGCGTGGTCACGGGAACGCTGCGCCATGAACAGGGACTGAGGTCCGGAACTGTCGACATTTACGAACCGCTCTCGGGTAAGCTCTGGAGCCAGATGGCGGTAGATGCGCGTACGCGAATTTGCGCCTATAGTCCAGGCCCTGACATCCAGTTCCGCACCGGCCTGAATCAACGCCCGGACTACGTCCAGGTGCCCTTCCCTGGCCGCCAGCGTCAGCGGGCTTTGCCCCTGAACCGTCCTGGCATTCACGTCGTGTCCATCGTGCAACGCCCGCTGCACGGCTTGCAGGTCTCCGCGCTGTGACAATTCCATCAACGAGGCGCCGCAACCCCCCACACCCATCACGATCAACAGAAATGCAAATGGCTTGATCGTTCGAGACATTGGCCGCCTCCGCTGCGAATCGTTTTTTGACTGCTCGTTCTGATCGAGAATATACCCCCTTCGTCCCTTAAGTCAATCCGTATCTCAACCGCCCCGACCATATACGAACTGCCTGCGGCCCTGGATAAACACCGAAGACGGGGTCCACTTCCATGCCAGATGTAAGATCAAAAGTGTGAATTTCATTATCATGCTTCGTTGACCGAGCCCGAATTATTCACAAGAAAAGCAGTTTCCTTACTCAAGTCATTGTATTATATTATGGTTAGACCAACAACCCTGTAATAATGAACTCCATGGACACAACTCACCCACATCAACAAGACGGCCTCGCAAGGTAAAGATCTTACGAGACCGAATCTCCAACGGAAAAGACCACTCCAGGGTCCTATCTTGAACTCGATGCAGGCCTCCTCCGGATGGCTTTTCGAAGAAAATCGACGATGTCCACATGCCCGTACTCATACGCCAGATCCCGTGCCGTCTTTCTGTCCGGCGAGTCGTAAAACCGCCGGGGATAACCATGAAACGCACTGGCGGAGAGTTTGCCAGAGGCGTCTTCCGTTTCAACGTAGTCGCCGTATTCATAAGATTCATGGCCATAATAGCGGCTGTGTTGAAGGAAATGGCCAGAGACGTCGCCAGGATCTCGAGGCTGGGGAACACTCGGGTAAGCAGAAAAGTCGAAGTTCTCCCTATCAGGCTTTGTGTCGAGCGCCCAATAGCCGCCGCTTGTCAACCGCACATCGGCGCCGTTATCGACCAGCGCTTCAACCACATCCAGGTGACCCCTTTCGGCGGCGAGCATCAGGGGTGTTTTCCCATCTTTCAGCACCCAGACCACATCGATTTCGGTACGCTCGGCCATAAACCTGGACTGCGGCCCGGAACTGTCGGCGTTCACGAAACGTTCCCTCGTAAGTTCGGACCCCTGGTGGCGAAATGCACGGGGGCGCGGATGTGTGCTTAATGACCACGCCACAGCGTCCGGATCCGCGCCGGCCTGAATCAGGGCCTGAACGACCGCCAGGTGGCCCTCCCGTGCCGCCAGAGTCAACGGGCTGTGCCCCTGAACCGTCCTGGCATTCACGTTGCTTCCACGTTGCAACGCCTGCTCTACCGCCTGCAGGTCTCCACGTTTCGACAGTTCCAACAACGAGGCGCCGCAGCCCGTCGTGCCCAACAACATCAACAACACAGCGAATCGTCTTATCGTCCAGGACATCGCCCAACTCCGATTTTGATATCAGGGAAGATTCCAGTTACCAAAATATATCCTGCTTTCCGTTATCAGTCAACCCGAATCCCGACGATCCCGCCCGGCATCATGCGCCGCCATTCGTTGTCGCGTGTTCGTGGTTTCCCTCTCGCACACCGTGAGGTTCCCGGGGTCCAACACCACGCCGTACTGATCCCGCGCCTGTTTCACAGACACCTTCCCGTTCTTCACGTCCCGCGCGACGACCGCGGGGTCCCGTTCCATCGGATCGCCCCATCCGCCTCCACCCGCCTGGCGGTGGTAGATTCGCTCACCGGCCGACATCGTGGTTGAAATCATCGTCGGCAACACTCTACTGCCATCTTTAAAATAAAGCACGTTGTTCGATCCCGTCGCCGGCCCGCCCCCATACAATCCGTACGGCAGATGGTCTCTTCGATCGGACCGAATCGCCAGGTGCGCCTCGCCCGACAGCAGCGTCCACTCCCGCTCGATCGCCATCCCGCCCCGATATCGTCCCGCACCCCCGCTGTCGCAAACCAGCCCGTACCGGTCGATTCTGACAGGGTATTCGCATTCCGCCTGTTCAATGGGAATATTGCTGGCCACGTTCGCCGGATTGCACAAACCGTCGTTCCCGTCCCGATCCGGCCGTGCGCCCCAGGTTCCGGAGAGCAACTCATAGTAAACGTAGGGCGACCGGTCCTGACGTTGGCCGCCGATTATCACCAGCGTATTGCCGCCCTCGCCCGCCGCCAGCACCCGGTCGGGGAGCAGCCCGGCCAGCGCCCCGAAGACCGCGTCCGCCATCCGAAACCCCGTCACGCCGCGCATCGACGACGCGCCGGGCATCCGCACATTCACGAGCGTTCCCTCGGGCGCGATGATCTCCAGCGGCCGGAACATCCCTTCCGTGTTCGGAATCTCCTCCCGCATCACGGCGCGCACGCACAGTGCCACCACGGCTGCCGTAAACGAGAGCGTGCTGTTGACCGCCCCCCGCACCTGCGGGTCCGTACCCGTAAAATCGGCGGTGAGCGAATCCCCCCGTACGGTCACTGTCACCCGAATTCGAACCCTCGGGCCGCCCACGCCATCGCTATCCAGATAATCGGTGAAGGTATGGGATCCATCGGGCCAGGACGCAATCTCCGAGCGTACCAACCGCTCCGTATAGTCGATCAGATCATCTGCGCACGCCACAATCGTATCCAGGCCGTATCGTTCAATTAACGAATGCACCGCCCGCTCCCCGATGTGGCAGGCTGCCAACTGCGCCCTGATATCCCCGATCGTCATCTGCGGCACCCGCACATTCGCCCGGATCAGGGCGAAAATGGACTCGTCCGGTTCGCCCCGGCGATAGAGCTTCAACCACGGAATGCGAATCCCTTCCTGAAAGATCTCCGTGTTATCGCACGCCGAACTGCCGGGCAACCGTCCCCCCAGGTCCAGGTGATGCGCCGTGCTCACCGCAAAGGCCACCCGCTCGCCTTCCCAGAAAATCGGCCGCACAATAAAAATATCCGGGATATGCATCCCGCCGTCGAAAGGATCGTTCAGAATAAAGACGTCACCGGGGTCAATCTCGTCGCCGTAGCGTTCAAACAGGGCGGCCATGGCATACGGAACCGACCCCAGATGCAGCGGAATCGTGACACCCTGCGCAATCATCTGCCCTTCCGCGTTGCACAACGACGTGGAATAGTCCAGGCAGTCGCGCACAATGGTGGAATAGGCCGTGCGGTAGAGCGCGGCGCTCATCTCGTCGGCGACAGCCGCAAGCGCGTTCTGCATAATCTCGCGCGTTATGGGATCGGTTTCCGGCATCGTTCGATGTCTCTCCCTCGTCCGACAAATGCTACGTGCTGTTTCCTTCCAGTACCAAGTAGTCCTGCGCATCGCGGTACACGCGCATTTCCGGAGGCACCACAATCGTGGTGTCGTACTCATCAATCAGAAGGGGTCCGTGTCGGGGCTCCGTCAGGTCGGCCCGGTCGACTACGGGCGTCTCCACCGATCCCCATGCCTTTCCGAAATACGCCATACGGCCAGACATCTTCCGGCCCCCCCGCTGCGCGGCCCTTATTTGCCGGCTCCGGCCGCCCAGGGCAGCTTTGCCGATCAGGCGAACGGCAACCACCTCAACAGGGTTGTCGGGTTCGGACGAATGGCCGTACAGCCGCCGGTGCTCCTGTTCGAATGCTTCGCAAACTCCCCGAACGCCCGCGTCAGTCGCAGGGAATTCAGACACAGCAATGCGGATCTCCGAAGCTTGGCCTCTGAAGCGCACGTCGACGCTGTCGTTCAATACCACCTGTCCGGAGGAATAGCCCTCCGCCTCGAACCGGGCCAGCATCTTCTGTTTCAGATCCGACTGAATGCCGCCCAGCGCTGCGGCGTTCAAGCCGTCGCCCGAGAGAAGGCAGCTGAACACTTCGTGGTGTTCCACGCCCGAGAACAGAAGTCCCAGCGCGCTGAACAACCCTGGCAACGGCGGAACGATGACTCTCGGACTGAGTAACTCCATGGCAAGGCCAGCCGCGTGGATCGGCCCTGATCCACCGAATACGATCAGGGAGAATGCCCTCGGGTCACGTCCCCGCTCGGTGGACACGGCACGCAACGCCCGCATGGACCGGGCATTGGCAATCCGGTGGATGCCCTCGGCGGCCTCAAGCAGATCCATGCCCAGAGGTTTCGCGATCCGATCTTGCACGACCCTTCGTGCGGCCTCGGGGTCTACGGAAACCTCGCCGTCGGCCAGTTCACCCGGCCGGATATATCCCAGCACCACATTGGCGTCGGTTACGGTAGGTTCACCTCCCCCGCGGCCGTAACAGGCCGGCCCCGGCACCGCGCCCGCGCTTCTGGGTCCGACCCGCAACCCGCCCGCCCGGTCCAGGTAGGCCACGCTGCCCCCGCCGGATCCCACCTCCGCGATATCAATACTCGGCGCCCGGATCAACTCGCCGCCCCCGCCCACCAATCTGTTTCCCGCCGATACGGATGCGCCGACCTCGTATTCCGGGCTGTAGTAAATCTCCCCGCCTTCAACGATCGACGCCTTCGCCGTCGTCCCTCCCATATCGAATGTGATAAGGTCCTCGATACCCAGCCGCTCTCCTGCGAAACGCGCCGCAAAAACCCCCGCCGCCGGGCCGGATTCCAGAATATATACGGGCCGCCGGGCCGCATCGGCTTCCGGCGTCAGGCCGCCCGCGGACTGCATAATCAGAAGCGGCGCCTGAATCCCTCGCTCTCGCAGACCACGCCGCATCGCCCGGAGATAACGCTCCATCACCGGGCGCACATAGGCGTTCAGGACCGTGGTCGCAGTGCGTTCGTACTCCCGTCGTTCCGGTAGAATCTCCGACGATAGAGACACCGGCACCTCCGGCAACGCGTCTCTGAGAAACGCCTCTATGGCACGTTCGTGGCGCGGAAACGCGTAGGAATGAAGGGTACACACCGCAATCGACTCCACCTGTTCCAGCGTCAGCGCCGCTTTGACCGCCTCGAGTTCGGTTTTGTCTAAGGGAATCAGCACTTCACCGTCGGCGGCGATGCGCTCCGTGACCTCGAACCGCAGGTAACGGTCCACGAGCGGTTCGGGTTTGTCGAAGAACAAGTCGTACATCTGCGGCGCCCTGACCCGCCGCAATTCCAGTACGTCGCGAAAACCCCGCGTGGTAATCAACGCCGTCCTCGCGCCGCGGTGCTCCAGGACGGCGTTGGTCGCCACCGTGGTGCCGTGCGCGACGTCCCGAATCGAGGCGCCCGGTACGGCGGCCTCGTGCAACAGATGCCCAATGGCGTTCAATACCGCCCGCTCGAAATCCGGCGGCGTGGAGGGTATTTTGTGCGTCCAGATATGCCCGTCGTTGTCAACGAGAATCACATCGGTAAACGTCCCGCCCACGTCCGCGCCAATTCGATACGATCGTTCACTCATCCGGGAACCACCGGCAAACGAAGGCGTGAAGCGTAGCGGCTGTTGTGATAGATCGTCTGGCGTGCAACCCGCACGTCATCATCCAGGCCGGGCGTATTGCCCGTATTCAGATTCCGGTCGAACCGCGGAAAGTTGCTGCTGGAGACCTCCAGTCTGATTCGATGCCCCGCTTTGAAGAGATTGCTCGTCTCCCAGAGAACGATCCGATATTCCACCACCGCCCCGGGCCGAATCAGGTCGGGTTCTCGATAAGACTCGCGAAAACGCGCCCGCACGATGCCCTCCGTAATGTGAATCGCGCTGCCATCCGGATGTACGTCCACCAGCGTGGCCGTAAAATCCGTATCCGGTGCATCCGACGCGGCAAACAGGGTGAGTTCCACCGGTCCGGTCACTTCCAGGTCCGACGCCAGCGTTGCCGTGGAATACACCAGTACATCCTCGCGACCTTCCACGGTGCGCCGATCCCTGGGACCCGTGTTGGCGGGGAACATACTCTGTCCGCCCACGGTCGGCACCGGATGCTCGGGATCGTAGTCGAACCGATCCACCGGTTCATCCGCTGGCGCTTCAGGGCTGAGTTCTCCGTCGCCGAGCAGCGAATTGGCGCGGCCGCCGCTGTGGAGATAGTATATTGTGTATTTCGTCCTCGCCAACGGCCATTCGTTCTCCCAACGCCACGCGTTCCGGCCCATCACAAAAATCCTGACGGGCGGTTCCTCGTCGATCCCCGTGTCGATTCCGCGCAGCCGCTGATCGTACCAGCGCAGATGTTCACCGGGAATATCCACCGCGGCATCCGACCCGAAATCAATTTCCCCGAACGGTTCCGCGCTCCCGATCTGTGAGTGTGTCCAGGGCCCGACCATCAGACGGCTCAATCGCCGGGTCCTGGCATCGCCGGCTTCCATCCGCCAACCGCGAAAACACTTGAAGCCCTCGTGGACCAGATTGTCGTACCAACCCGTCACGAAATAGGCTGGCGCGCTCACCTCCTTGTACCGGCCTTTCATGCTGTAGGACGACCAGAAATCGTCGAATTCGTTATGCCGGACCACCTCGCGGAAGAACGGGCGTTCCGCGATGCCATCCATCGCCGAAATCAACGGCAGCCGCCGGTAGATCCGTTCCCAGTCCAGCAGGTCCCTGGGCGCATTCTGATTGGTCCGCCCGCCGAGCCAGATCCAGTTCATCGCATTCTGCAACTGAAGGACGCCGTTGTACCGCAGATGCCCGTAGTTATCCTCCTGATTCGCAATGGGCATAAGTCCCTTCACGAAGCGACTCCGGTA
This sequence comes from Candidatus Latescibacterota bacterium, assembly GCA_965237675.1. GTDB lineage: Bacteria > Latescibacterota > UBA2968 > UBA2968 > JAAXHE01. The sequence goes on along the minus strand of OZ250150.1, from coordinate 3,217,807 downwards.
GGGGGCCGGCAGGATCTGGGTGAAACCGGGATAGGAAATCCCGAACATTCCGATATTTCCGTCGCACCACGCCTGTGCCCCGATCCATTGCTGCGTGTCATAGCCGTCTCTCGCCTCATCCACGTACGCCCGCCACTCGCCCTCCGACTCGTAACGCCCGCGGCTGTCCACCATCACCACCGCGTATCCCGACCCTGAAAAACGCACCGCCCATTCCACGTACCTGGGGTGCTGTGTGCTGTAGGGCGACCGGATCAACAGAACGGGAAACCGCTCTCCCTGCGCGGGCCGATATGCCGCGCCGTAGAGGTTCACCCCGTCTCTCATGGGGATTCTCAGATCCAGTTGAATTCGAATGCCCGCATCCGACATTGGAGATACCCGGTTTGAAGAATTCCGAACAGACGCGCCAGGAATCGCGATCGATCCGCGTTACGTCGCCAACCTGTCGAGCACGTTACGCGTGATTGTGGCGACCACGCCGCGGTCCCTGTATAGCCCGTGCGCCCATTCGATTGTCGCCGCGTTGAACACCGTGCCCTTGAACTCCGTTTCATTAACGGCGACGGTACCGTAACAACGGGCTTCACCCTCTTTTCCGCCAACCTTAACCAGCCGGTGCCCGTCGGGCGTCATACAATCCGCAATGGCCACAATTCTGTATTCCGGCGACACCCCGTCCGTGCCGGTGTAACGCGGCCGTCCGTTCACGAATTCCAGATCCGCCGCATCCGCCTCCACGCCGACGATCGAATCCTCCCGGCCGAATTCGTCCCCCTGTGCCAATCCGGTTCCCTCAAACACCCAGTGGTCCGGATCGCACACACGAAAGTATCCCCAGTCTTCGGTCGTAGGGGCCAGGAACACATTCGGATCGCGTGTCTTTGTGTGGACAAACGATGTGTAGAACAAGCCGATGGTCCTCTGGCGCAAATCGTCGAGGAAACACAGAAACGACGTCTCCGGCCGCTCGGGCGTCGGATGATCGTGATAATAGGGCTTTGCACAGTAAATCTGCCGACCCTGATTTTTCAACTCGATCTCCTGGCAGAAACAGTTCCCCCCGAACAGAACCAGATTGCCACCATCCTGAACGAATCGCTGCAGCTGTTCGCACTCGTTCCGGCTGTTGTATTCGTCGTGACCGAAGCGCACGTTCGCCCGGTAGTCTTTCAGAATATCGGGCTCCGCGTCGTGGTCGCCGTTCACACAATAATCGACGCGGTACCCCTCCGCATCCAGCCAGGACGTGAAAAACTGATCCCAGATATAGAAGTTGCCCAGACATTCCATCTGAAGGGGGCGTTCAAAACTGACTAGCTTGGCGTGCTGCCGATCCGTCGAAATGTAGTCGTAGAAGCACTTGCCGCCCACGTTATTGTAGGCCTGGTAGGTATTTGTCGCAACCGTCAGCAACATGGGCGATTCCGGAGAACCGGGTCGTACCACGAAAAGAATCTCCCGCAACCCCTGTCCGGTGGGGAAGGTTGCAACATAGATTCCGCTCGTCCAGGTATCCGGAACGACGAAAGACACCGTCGGCGCCCACTCGTATCCGTCCTGATAACCCAGCTCCGGAACCTCCTGAAGCGTCCCTCGCATTCCCTCGATTGTCTTGACCAGTTCCCGCTTGGCTCCTTCACGGAAAATGAAAATCTCATAGTACGACCGCGAATTCGCAATATGGAATGCGAGCTCATCCCCCGGTCTGACACTCTGCCGGTTCGCATAGCCGCCCTCCATCAGCTTCCAGTTTATCGTTGCATCCCATTCATGATGCGCCCAGATATGCTCTCTCTTCATCGTGGATACCGCCTTTCTCCAAATGACTGAATAGCCGCCGGCCTGAGCGACACGGCCATATCGCCCCTGAAAGCGGGACGAGATTGAACCTTATTATTGTGCGTGAAAGCGAGATCCGATAGCCGGAGAACGCCCGGTCGTGGGTTGTCCTTGACACAGGTACTCACTCGTTCCCATATTGCCCACGCGCCCGGAGGTTAGAAATCACCGACAAGTACGGAAGGGGCCCCCATGAAGTCAATCCGACTGGATGTCCGATATTACCACCTCACCAGGAAAGCGTACATTACGGAAGAAGAATTCCATCTCAGGATCCTGCAGCACGAATACCCGGTGAACCGGATCGCACTGGTGCTGGTCGATGTCTGGAGCGACCACTTTGTGTCCACGCACCTGGAACGCGGCAGGAACATCACCCTTGAACGTATTCTTCCCGTTGCCGAAGCCTTCCGATCCGTCGGTGCTGCCGTTATCCACGCGCCCAGCCCGGACTGCGCCAGGCACTACGCGCCCTGGACCCGGTTTGCGGGCGATGAAGAGGTTTTCGGCCGCTCGTCCGTGCCGCGCGACGAATGGCCGCCCGCCGAGTTCCGATCCAAAACCGGCGACTACAAGAAATGGGCGCAGCCAAAAGATCCGCACGACCAGGTCTTTGAAGACATCATCCAAAACCGCCGCATCATCCCCGAAGCCGAGCCTCGCGAAGGAGACGACGTTGTCGTCACCGGCGCCCAACTGCACCGCCTTCTGAAACACCGCGGGATCCTGCACCTCTTTTACGCGGGCTTTGCCGCCAATATGTGCGTCCCGTTCAGGGACTACGGCATGAGGGCGATGAAGGACCGTGGTTATGACATCGTCCTCATCCGGGACTGCACGACGGCCATTGAAGTCACCGACACCTGTGAGGGCCTGGATCTGTCAAGGGCGGCCGTAATCGACACGGAGGTCAACATCGGTTATACAACATCCCATAAGGAACTCGTCGCAGCGTGCCGGGAAGCGCTCCAGTCGTAGGATACCGCAACGCGCGGTCCGCTTTTCGGCGCAACTCACAACCTGTTTCACGGCCCCCGCACGAACCGCGCGGCTTGCTGAATCACCTCCACCCCCGATCCGGGTCGGTGCGCGTTCTCGCTGAGGTGACGGCGCCAGGCACGGGCTCCGGGCATTCCGTGGAAGAGGCCCTGGATATGCCGCGTCATGCCAACAAGCGGCATCCCAACGCGCAACTGATCGTCGACGTACTCGCAGAATCGTTCGAGGATCTCCCCGCGCGCGGCAACGGGGCGGGTGTCACCGTAGAACATCTGGTCCATCGAAGCCAGGAAATAGGGATTCTGATACGCCTCACGTCCAATCATCGCCCCATCCACGAATTTCAGGTGCTGACGCACGTGTCCGGCGGTTGTAATTCCTCCGTTGAGGATGATCTCCAGGTCAGGAAAGTCCTGCTTCAAACGATACACCACCTCGCAGCGCAACGGCGGGATCTCCCGGTTCTGCCTGGGACTCAACCCTTGCAACCAGGCCTTTCTGGCGTGAATGACAAAAACCCGGCACCCGCCACGGGATACGGTCCGCACGAAATGGGCGAGGTCCGCGTAGGAATCCCGGTCGTCGATCCCGATCCTGGTCTTCACGGTTACCGGAATCTCGACCGCCTCGCGCATGGCCGTCACACATCGGGCTACCCGGTCGGGTTCCGCCATAAGGCGCGCGCCGAACCGACCGGCCTTTACCCGATCGCTCGGACAGCCCACGTTCAGGTTGATCTCGTCGTACCCGTAGTCCTCACCAATCCGCGAACAGCTTGCCAGCGCCGCCGGATCGCTCCCGCCCAGCTGCAGCGCGACCGGATGTTCCAGGTGATGATGGGCCAGGAGTTGCTCGCGCCGGCCGCGGAGGATGGCGTCCACGGTGATCATCTCGGTATAGAGCAGGATATACCGGGAGAACATTCTCAGGAAATACCGTTCGTGCCTGTCGGTCCAATCCATCATCGGCGCAACCGACAGGCGTCTATTGAAGGTCTTTTCCGCCAACGTCAACCTCCAATACAGGTGAAAGACCGCACGGTCCGGAGCGCCGCCGCCGACGTCATTTCGCCGCCGGGTTAAGGGAGACACTGTCAATGCGCGTTGAACGCCTGCCGAACAATCCGATCATCCGGCCCCACATGGACTCGCGGATGGGTGCCAACATCAACGGACCGTCGCTCATCCGGGCGCCCCACTGGCTGCCAAACCCCCTCGGCGAGTATTACCTCTATTTTGCCCACCATCGAGGCGATTACATCCGCCTTGGCTATTCGGACAGACTTTCAGGCCCATGGACAACCTACGAACCCGGGGTGCTGGACCTCAAGGATGCCTACACGTCGGGCCACCTTGCCTCGCCGGACGTCCACATCGACGACGAGAATCGCGAAATCAGGATGTACTACCACGGACCGGTTCCGGGAAGGGGCCAACAGTCCAAAGTCGCGCTGTCTTCCGACGGGACTCACTTCACGGCTCGACCCGAAGATCTCGGCAATTCCTACTTCCGGGTCTTCCTGTGGCGGAGCGCGACGTATGCGCTGGGCATGCCCGGCATTTTCTATCGATCGTCGGATGGCCTCGCGGATTTCCGGCACGGTCCCGTGCTATTCTCAGACGATCAGCGCCACACCGCGCTGAAACTGGATGGCAACACGCTCTCTGTTTTCTATTCCAACGCTCACGACTGCCGCCCCGAACGCATCCTGCGGTCCAAAGTCGACCTGACACCGGACTGGATGAATTGGCGGGCTTCAGAGGCAGAGGTCATCCTCGAACCCGAAACCGACTTCGAGGGTACGGATCTTCCCCTCCAACCCTCGAAGCGAGGATGGGCCCCCGAGCGGGTGCGCCAGCTTCGCGACCCGGGGATCTACCGGGAGGGCGCAGACACCTATCTCCTCTACTCTGTTGCCGGTGAATCCGGCATTGCCATCGCAAAGATAACCGAGTGACCTACGGTGTGCCACGAAAAACCAAGCGGCGGGGTCTCACGCCATTTCTGCACGGAACCCCGCCGCTGTATTGTCGATATACCGAAAAATGACCGGTCTGATTACCCGGTGACCGGCAGACCCAGTTCTTCGGCATTCACAATGCTCGGGCACGCCATGGGCGCCTCGTCGGTCAGAAACAGCAGAATATCGTCCTGGTCGGCCCACGTGGGGAAGCCCCTCAAAATGCCGGCCACGTTGCTGGCGGCGAGCGTTGCCATGCCCTCGCGTGTCCAGCTCGTTGCCGACGCAATATGGGGAACAATCACCACGTTGTTCAACTCATTCAAGCCGGGTTTCATTTCCGGCTCATCTTCGAAGACATCCAGCCCGACGCGGAAATCGGGATTTTTTCTGCAGTGCGCCACGAGCGCGTTTTCGTCGATGACGGGACCCCGGCTGGCATTCACGAGAATCGCTTTTTTCTTCATCAGGTTCAGAGTTTCCTCGTTCATCAGGTTGTGGGTCGTCGGATCGAGAAGCGGATGCAGGCTGACCACGTCGGCCTCGCGCAACACCTCGGCTACGGAATCCGCTCTGGTAACGCTAACAGGCTCCTCACCCTGCCTCTCCAGGAACGCGGCGTAATCCCGAATGTAGTTCTCGAGTCTCTCGTTGGGATAGGGATCGTAATAGATAAAGTTCATCTTGAACCCTTCGACCATCATGCGGGCATACGTGGCGCCGATCCGTCCCGCGCCGACCACGCCGACGGTCTTCCGGTTCAGCAACTGCCCCAGGAACAGGGTAGGCAGCCATCCCTCGTACCTGCCGCCGCGCATATATTCATCGGCCTCCACCACGCGCCGAGCGGCAGAGAACGTGAGCGCAACCGCCATTTCCGCCGTGGTCTCCGTTAACACGCCCGGTGTATTGCCCACGGGGATCCCGTTCTTTGTAGCCGCATCCACATCCACATTGTTGAATCCGACCGCATAGTTGCTATACGCCTTGCCGCCTGCTTCTTTCAATGCCGAGAACAGCGGTTCGCCCCAATCTTCGGTAAGCTGTCCGATCACGCCGTCGCATCGATCACCGATGACCGCTTTGATCTCGTTAACCTGCAATATCCGGATGGACGTATTGTATTCGACGCAGCATTCCGCCTTTTCCAGAATCTTCAACCAGCGGTCGCCTGGAAGTTCCTTGGTAACCACCACGCGCCGATTACCCGAAGCGTTGAACGTCTTCCACTGGTTAGCAGCCAAAACGTGCCCTCCTTGAAAATTGAAAATAGGGTTCGATGCAGTCGGCCCGCGGAGGCTTCCATCGGACCCATCTCAGAAATTCCCCTCAATTATCTGTCGAATATACGCGATTGGGTCGCCCGGTTCAAGGAAGCAAAGGACCATCCACAACCCGCCGAACCGCCCCGGAAGCGTCGGTGCCTGGATCGTGACGCACGGGCGACCCCGGTAACTCCGGCACCTGCCGCCTGACAATGGCAGCACTCAATGGACCCTGAAGTCCGGAACATCAACCGGTGCGCTTCCCTGCAGGGCGGACAGATGCGCGCAAAGCCCGGGTGTTGAGAAATCAAGGGATCGGTATACGTCTATCGGCACGGGAGCGCGGTCGTTAACCGCACGAACGAACCGATCCACCATATAATATTCCGACGTCCCGTGCCCACCCGCCATTGCCTCCTCCGGCGCATCCGGATCCGAGTCTTCCGCCGGAATGGTCACCATAGGCCCCTCTCCCGACCGGAAAATCTTGGCCTCTTCCCACGGTGCCCGCCTATTCTCCAGGGTACCCTCGGTACCGTAGAAAATCTGCCAGTGCATCGCAGGCTCGCGGGTCACGGTAAACCCGCACAGGATCTTGACGACGCAACCCTTCATCGTCCGAAACAACCCCACCTCCATGTCGATCGAACCGATCTCGGGCGCGGTATGCGTGCCGGTTGCCATGCCCACGGCGGAAACGCACCGGTCGTCCAGGATATCCAGCACCGGTCCCAGGCTGTGGGTGCAATAGTGGATGGGCGGCATCGATGCCCGCCACGTCAGTTGCCCCTCCGGGCCTCGCATCAGTTTCCGGCAATCGTGTATATATTCCGCTTCCGCGTAGAAGACATGCCCGATCGCACCCGACCGGATTTTCGTTTTCCAGTCTTGAATATAATGGTAGAAATTCATATTTTCAGCCATCATGTAGATCCGTCCGGTGCGCCGTACGGCTTCTGCCAACGCCTCACATTCCTCGAGCGTCCAAACTGCCGGAACCTCGCACAGAACGTGTGCTCCAGCTTCCATCGCGCGAATGGACTGAGCCGCATGGAGGGGCGCCGGAGTCGCCACGACAACCACATCCAGGTCCGCCGAAAGGAATGCTTCAAATTCCGAGTACGTCTGTCCGACGCCGAAGGCCTTGGCCGCCTGTTCCCGCAGCTTTGCCACCGGATCGCAAATTGCCGCAAGTCGCGTTTTCCGATGGTTGTGAAAGGGTTTTGCGAGGCTGCGTCCACGCCTCAAACCGGCTACCCCGACTTTTAACATATCTCCGTCCGAGACAGGGCGAAGCGGCACTGAGACACTGCCTGGGTGCCACCGACTTCCGTATCAGACCCGTTCAACGACGGGCTCGATGGAAAGATACCGATCAGTGGACTGCGGACGTGCGTTGCCGTTCATCATCGCCGCTGCCGCCTGATACGCGGCCTGAATTTTGGGACGGATCACCTCGCGATATCCGCGCACCTCGTCCGGTAACCGGAACACCCGCACGTAGTCTCCGTAGCGTTCTTCGTGATCGAATTCAAACCGATCGACAAACTCGACATACCAATCCCGGTACGCCTTTTCCTGTTTATGCCACGCCGGCATCAGCTTGCGCAGGAACTTCATGCGTCTCATCAGCTTCAGCATCCAGTCCCGGGTCGTCAGTTTGAGATAGACGTTGAAACCGAGTATATTGAAATTGCCCCGGTTGAAGTGGCGGTAGGCAATCCGATCTCCACGCTCGATACAGACGTTGTATCGCTCACAGTCGCGCCGGTATTTCTCTTCGCTTGTCAGCAGATGCGCGACATACATTTCGTCTTTGTAAGCCATCACACGGGGCAGGTATCTGATAACCGCACGGGTCGCCTCGTACCCCTGCTCCGGCCGGTCGTTGTCGTACACCTTCCGCACCCGTTGCACGTAAGTCCTGGCATAGTCCGCGCCGTCCCACTGCATCAAATCGTACACACCCAGAGCAAACTGCAGGTAATCCTCTTCGGCCAGGGCCAGCGGCTCCACCGCAGCGGCCAATTCAAGATAGGCAGCGCGCGCTTTCCGGCCCTTCCCGCGTTCCAGAATGGCAGCCTTATCCTTAATCAATTCCCGGTAGGAAATCGAGGGCGTCTCCTTGTCGACGACATCCGGATCAATCGCGATTTTACGCCCCAGATCAAACGCTTTCAAATTGGACTCGAGGTCGCTGGGTTTTATATTGCGTTCCATCGACCATTTTATGTGTTCCAATTCCAGCGGCAACACGCCCCGCTGATAGGCGACCCCCAGAAGAATGCTGTTGGCATAGATCTTATTGCCCAGGAAACGCTCTGAAATCTCGCCCAGGTCCATCCCGAAATATCCCTCGGAATTCGTGTGCCGCTTCAGCACTTCCTCCAGTTCCAAGGTATCGAAATCATCCTGTCCTGTAAGCGTCAGTACCGTGTGGCGCTTCCCGGTCTCCACCACCGCCGTCGTATGTCCCGGGCTGGCGACCCGCCCGTTTCCCATGGACTCCAGCCCGCGCACCGCCTCCAGGATATCCAGGCCCAGAAGCAAATCGGCATGGCCGTACGGGGTGATTTGTGAAATGACGCGGTCGCCCTTCGTGAAACTCACGTGGGAATACACCGCCCCGTTTCGGATGGCCAACCCTTTTTTGTTGGTAAACCGAACGGTATAGCCCTGCCTGGCACCGGCAACGGAGAGAATCGCGGCGATGGTATTGATGCCCATTCCCCCTACCCCCGCAATATACGCGTACCACGTGGCGTCAAACGCCTTGACCTCCGGCACGGGCAGATTCGAAAGGTCGATTGCTTCCGTCTGCGTCTGCGCGGGCCGGCTGCGCTTTACAATAACCTCCTCGAACGACGGGCAGGTGCCATCGCCATTCGAAACCGTCACCCTTGTACAGGCTCCATCCGCCACACACAGGGAAAGATCCGTGGCAATCTTGGGCCCGTGTAAGGTCTCCTCGACCGTCAATCCACTACAACCGGTTGCCTGCGTGCACTCCAGACAATACTCACAGACCTCCGGTGTAATGTTGATATGCCGTTCCTCGGGAAGGTATCCTCTATCCTGGACAATCTCGTTCTGCATTGCGCGCTGCCTGCGGTGGAACGTGATTCCGCACTCCTTATCCGCAATCACAATCTTCACGCCATCCTTCAACAGTGCGCGCTCCAGTGTCTCCCTGTAGGACGTCCGTTCGGCTGGATTCATCCGCGCGACAAACACGCTATCTCCCGCACCTGCCATGCCCCGTACAACCTGTTCGATATCCTGGGCAAATGTCGGCTTGCCGAGGATATCCACGTCCACACCGGGCGTGGGCTGGTGCCCCGTCATTGCCGTCGTTTTATTGTCCAGAATGACATAGGTAATGTCCTGACCGTGTTTTATTGAATCGGAAATCGCTGCCATTCCGCTGTGAAAAAAGGTCGAGTCACCCATAAAGACAAGCTGCTTGTTGTTGATATAGGGATCGATACCGGCGCCTGTGCCCCCGCCCAACCCCATCCCCGACAAATTGTGCATCAGCCGGTCGAATGGCTTGTATTTCAACAGGGAATAACAACCGATATCTCCATGAAATACCAGGTCGGCCGGGTCTCTCTGATGGTGTTTCCGCATATAATCCGCACTGCTGAAATCATCGATCACCCGATTCAACACACTTGCAGAATCCCGATGCGGGCAGCCGGGGCAGAAGGAGGGGGTGCGAACGGCCGCCTGCACACGATAGTTGGCGGTCTCGTCGACAAGGTCGACCTCCCGCACAATCCGCTCCCTGTCGATGGGCACAGTGGGATCGTCCAGGGCCATCAACACGGGCGCCAGCACCTTTAGCAGGATGGATGGATTCATACCCTTGCTGTCCGGGAAACCCGGTTTGCCGTCTGGAAAGCGCTTCCCCCAGATGCGGAACGGGCCGATCTCTCCATCCTGATGCAATCCCTGCAGCGCGGCCGTGACCTGCCCCTCCAGAAACCCTCGCTTCTCTTCCACGACATATATTTCGTCGACAATCGCCACGAACGCTTTCAAAATCTCAGGGTCCACGGGATACGTCAGCCCATATTTCAAAATCGGAATGCTGCCTTCCAGCCCCACCATATTCATCACATGCTCCAGGTAGCAGTACGACAGGCCGGAACTGACGAATCCGATTCGCTTCTTTTCGGAAGCAGGTGGATAAAGAATGCGATTCAGATTGTATTCGCGGGCGTATTCGAGCAACTCCGGCATCCGTCGATGAAGTACATCTTCCTCCTTGATGGCCGTGCTGGGGGGTATGATCACCCGGTCGTCGAGCGGAATCGACCGGGTATCGATGGTTACGGGTGTGTGCGGCGTCAGGTCAGGAAAACGATTCGGACCGACCGTAACGGTGCCGCCTCCATCCGCCTGGTTGGAGGTAATGAGATAGGCCACATAAAGGCGTGTTTTTTCCGAGAGATCGAAGGCGACGCCGATCCAGTCCTTGATTTCCTGGAACGTACTCGGCGCCAGCACAGGCATGTAGAGATGTTTGGCAAGAAACCGGGAATCGGCGGGCACCTGAGTGCCTTCAGACCACGTATCGTCGCCAAACACCGCCACCGCCGCGCCCCCGGGCGCCGTCCCCGCCATATTGCCCAGCGCAAGACCGTCGGACGCCACGTGCGCGCCCACACTCTTCATCACCGCCATTGCGCGGACGGGGGTCATCTGGGAACCGTTCAACCGCGCGGCACTGAGCGCTTCGTTATTGGCGATCTGCACCACCACACCCTTCTCAACCAGCAGTTCCCGGATGCGTTCGGCGGCGTCGAAGACCTCAGCCACCGGAGAACCAGGATAGCCGGTCAGCAGTCCCATGCGGTGTTCCAGACCGCCCTTGACAATGAGCTCATTGCCGGTAAATATCCCGATGCCTTCTTCCCGGAGAAATCTCGGATCCACAGCAATTTCCTTGGATGGGTCCCCGCTTGACGTCAACATAGACCGCGCACCCGGAACCGAACCGGTCCCGTGGTTTCCGGCACCTTCACGCGCTATTCGATCAACCGCCAACTCGGGTTATACGTTTCCGCCGGATGTGTGGAGTGCACCAGTTCAAAAATACCTGCGCCACGGCGATCCATGAAAATGAAACGGACACCTCGCCGTTCTTCGTAAGTCCAGACTTCAAACGGCTTTTCATTTGAAGCCGCCAGATTGTATTGAATGTCGCTCGGTTCGCCTAATTTGATGTGGATTCGCCCCTTGTCCGTATCCGACCCGCGCTTGCCCCGGCCAGCCGCGTAGTTGTTCTCTGCAAACCGCATTCGCTGTAAATGTTGAATCAGGCGTTCGTTCTCGTCAGTTGCCGGCGTTGGATCCAGTCCCTTCCAGAACGCTTTGAGGAACACCATCTGATCCTGGCGACTCTGCAGACGGTCGTATTCCTTCAACTGCGAACCCTTGGCAACATATCGAATATCTTTGTAATAACGAATATTGTCCCGCTCCGCCTGCGTCAACTCCATGGGTTCCTGCTGCACGGCCAGAGAAACCAACCGCTTCGCCCTGAGAACGGCGCGGTTGCTCCGGTCGAGTGCCTCCACTTGAAGATAATACGAACCCGGGGGCAGGTCGCCCGTTTTGAAGATCTCCGTTTTTACGGCGCTTGTGCCTGGCTTCAGCAAGCGCTGGTCTGAAAACTTCATCAGCGAGGCGCCGGTTGTATCCAGCATGCTGTAACCCAGTATGAACGTGTTGTCTGCTCCCTCAACAGGAGGCGACAGGTTGTAGATCTCGAAATAGACCTCGATATCCCCGCCGACCGGATAGGTCCGCGTCACGTTTGGCGTCACCAGCCAGCCATATCTCGAAAACCTGCCGTCCGTGTCCGTCCTGGATACACCGGATGCGAATAGCAAGTCGCTGGATTTCAAGGTCTGCCCCTCAAAATCCCGAACCCGCAAAATGCCCTTGGCCAACCCACTGTTTTTCTGCTTGAGGTCTCGAATCGTTAACGACATGCGATACGCGCCCGGCTCCAGATCGAACCCGATCACATCTCGAAAAGGCAGACCCGCGCCTTCGATATCGTCGGCGTTTTCGACCCAGACCTTTCGCTTCCAGGTCTCTTCGTTGACAACGACGCCCCCCGAATCGGCCAGCGAAACGGCCAATTCCATTTCCGCCTCGTACCGCTTCTTCTTTCGTCGGAATTTCAACTGGCTGGCATCGAGAAGAACGTAGATTTCCTGGCGGGTATACCCGACTGATCCCTGGAATCCGGCGGTGTCCGTGAAAAACTCCAACTTTCCTTCACCCATCCGGGGCAAATCCACGGGCTGCATCTCCTCACATAGCCCCTGCGAGCACCAGGTCGTAACACTCGCAACCAGCGAGACGCCTATCCAAAGCCGATTCATATTTCTCATTTCCCAGGTCTCCGAGATGTTGTGGAGCTATTTGCCGCCAGGAATCACCTGCGGACCCGGAGCGTCCTGCCCCCGGCCGAAAAAGACAATGTATTGAACTCGAATATTCAAGTCAACTCCAAAGCGCCCGGCAACCTGTCAGGCCTTTACGTCCGTGGAGACGAAAATCTCATCCTTCCGGATACGCACCGGGTATTTTCTGATTCTGAAATGTGGCGCCTCGGGACAAGCGCCAGATTCAAGATCGAACCTCAGGTTGTGCCAGAAACAGGTCAACATGCCGCCCTCGAGCCCATCTGTGCCAATTGGGCGTTGGTTATGCGGACAGATATTGTCGATCGCCTCAATTCTGCCGCCGACATTGAAGAGCCCGATTTCGCGGCCCATCGTCATGACCAACTTTCCAGTCCCAGGCGGAACTTCATGCACCGAGGCCACCCGAAAAAACCGCTGATTCCGCCCTGGGCCGGCCGGAGCGGAATGACCGGATCGGCACGCGCCCTTCGGACGCCATCGATTCAACCTAAACACAGTATCACCCTGCAACAGCGTGGTTTGCGGCGTGGTAGGAACTCCGTACAAGCGGACCCGACTCCACGTGGAGGAATCCTTGCGTCTCCGCAAAAATCCGGATCTTCCCGAACTCGTCCGGATGGTAGAATCTGGCAATGGGAACGTGGGCCGACGAGGGTTGCAAATATTGACCCACGGTCAAAATATCCGTACCCTGTTCGGCAATATCGTCGATGGTCTGGTACACTTCTTCCAAAGTCTCGCCCGCACCAACCATAATGCCTGATTTCGTTCTAATTCCGGCGCCTGTAACCCTGGCGCGACGCAACAATTCGAGGGACTGGGCGTAATTCGCCTGGGGGCGCATGAAGCGATAAAGCCTGGGCGGCGTCTCCACATTGTGGTTCAGAATGTCGGGGCCGGCGGCCATCACCGCATCCAACGCCCGCCAGTTTCCCTGAAAGTCGGGAATCAGGACTTCGACACGAGTCTCGGGACGCAGACGGTGAATCGCCCGTATTGTGGCTGCAAATATCGACGCACCGCCGTCCGGCAGTTCGTCGCGGTTTACGGACGTCACAACGGCGTGTCGCAGCCCCAGTCGCTGTACGGCTTCGGCGACCCGTCCGGGTTCTTCCTCGTCGAGGCCTTCGGGCCGCCCGGTCTTCACCGCGCAAAATCCGCAACTGCGAGTGCAGATGTCTCCCAGAATCATAAATGTGGCCGTGCCCGCTCCCCAGCATTCACCGATATTCGGACACTGTGCGCTCTCACAAACGGTGTGCAGATCCAGTTCCCGCATGAGGCGTTTCAATTCCCGGTACCCGATATTGCCGGGCGCGCGTACCCGGAACCAGTCCGGCAACCTCCGGTTTCTCCTCGGGTTCTGGTTTTCGATTTGTAGTACCATAAACGCATGCCGGCCGTAAATCGCACGCCGCCGCTCAGGGTTCTGCTTGTCCTATCAACGTGTGTGATGTTGCGCCGGTGATCCTGACATTCACGAAGGTATTGGTTTTGACGTCGTTCCTTGGAAACACAACGGTTTTGAATCCGTCCGATTTTCCGACCGCCTGCCCCCTGCCCCGCCTCGCATCGCCCTCCACGAGCACCTCCTGCAAACGCCCAACATAACGCCGGTTGATCTCCCCCGAGATCCTGGTCTGCTGGGTAATGACGGCCTCCAGCCGTTGTGCCTTTTCGCTCTCCGACACCGTATCGGGTATCTCCCGGTAGGCCACCGTACCCTTTCTGGGCGAATATTTGAACATATATGCCGAATCGTACCGCACGTGTCGCATCAGCGCCATGGTTAACTCGAATTCCGAGTCCGCCTCTCCCGGGAATCCCACGATGACATCCGTGGACAGACATAGCCCGGGCAGAGCCGTTCTCAGTCGCGCAACAAGGTCCAGGTAGTGGCCCGTGGAATAGGTTCGCTTCATGGACTTCAAGACCGTGTCGGAGCCGGACTGCACCGGCAAGTGGATAAAACGGCAAATCTTCCGCTCTGCCGCCATGGTCTCGATCAGTTTTTCCGAAAAATCGCTGGGATGCGGTGACGTAAAACGAATCCGCCGGATACCCTTGACCCCGGCCACCATCTTCAACAGATCGGAAAAATCGGTTTCGCCGTCATGATAGGAATTCACGGTCTGCCCGAGAAGGGTCACCTGCCGGAACCCCTCCAACGCAGCCATCTGGGCCTGCCGCAACACGTCATCGGCAGGAACGCTCCGCTCCCGACCGCGCACATAGGGAACAATGCAGAACGTGCAGAACTTGTCGCAGCCACGCATGATTGTAATCCAGGCATTGGCGCCTTCCTGGCGAACCGGATCCAGTTCCAGGTAATCCTCGTGCCGATCGAGCCGAACGTCCAGAGTGGGACTTCCGGACGCCTCCTCGATTAATTCGGGCAGGCGGCGATAGGAATCGGGCCCGACCACGAGATCGACGTACGGCAACTTGCTCAGGAGTTGCTCGGCAAGATGTTTGGCCATACATCCACTCACGCCGAGCACGAGGTCGGGACGCGTACGCTTCGCCTGGCTCAGCTGAGACAGGCGGCCCACCACCCGCTCCTCTGCCCGCTCTCGAATGGCGCAGGTATTCAACAGTACCACGTCCGCGTCTTCGAGACCGTCCGCCCGCCGGAAACCCGCCTTCTTCAAAACGCCCATCATCAGTTCCGTGTCGGACACATTCATCTGACAGCCGTAGGTCTCGACATAAACCCGACGCGCTGCATCCGGTACGGGCGAGGCCACTTCGTCCGCCACATGTATGTCCGATGATCGCTCAATGTCCAGAAGCCGCATTCGGCACTCCAGGATGATTGTCCGTCTTCAATGATTTGGTTAATTTCTCCGGCCGGTCACGTGGTTCCTTGCCTTCGACCCCTCTGTCGACCTCGTCAATCGCCAGTCGGATTTCCTCGCGGACGGCGGCGTCCTTCTCAGCGCCGCGGGCCGCTGAAAGCGAGCGGCGCGCGGCGGGGCCGCCGATACGGCCCAGTGCCCAGGCCGCGTGCCCACGGACCAGGGGCTCATCATCGGATAGCGCGCCCGTCAGAGCGGGAACATCGGCCACCGTGCCGCGATTGCCCAGAGCCACGGCGGCGTTCCGCAACAACCCTCGCCGTTTGGCACGTTTGATGGGGCTTCCCCGAAATTTCCGGCTGAACGTCGCCTGGTCCATAGCCAGCATTTCTGTGAGATCGGCCGCGTCCAGACCGTCGCGTGCTTTAAGAGCCGGCTCATTGGTCGGCGTGGCATGTTTCCGATTCCACGGACAGACCTCCTGGCATATGTCGCAGCCGTAGACCCAGTTCCCAATCTGTTCCCGAAAAGGCCTGGGAATAGCGTCTTTCAACTCAATCGTCAGGTACGAGATGCACCGATTGGAATCCAGTACGTATGGCTGGGGGATCGCGGCGGTCGGGCAGGCGTCCATACACAGCGTACAGGTTCCGCAGTGGTCGGCGACGGGACGGTCGTAGACCAGAGGTATCGTAAGCAGAATCTCTCCAAGGAAAAACCACGACCCTCGTCGCTTATGAATGAGGTTGGTGTGCTTTCCGAACCACCCGAGGCCGGCTCGAGCGGCGAAATCGCGCTCCAGCACAGGTCCCGTATCCACGTAGACACGGCCCCTCGCCTCCGGAACCAGGCCCTGAATCCATTCCAGCAGACGCTTCAGGCGGGCGGCCATCAGATCGTGATAGTCGTCTCCACGCGCATATCTGGAGATCTTTCCCCTGGGATGGCCATCGGCAGGAGGCGTCCTGGTCTCCTGATCGTAGTTCATCCCCACGCAAAGGACGGTTTTTGCGCCCGGAAGCACCTGTTCGGGATGGGATCTGCGGTCGAGATTCCGGCCAAGATAAGCCATCTCGCCGGCATACCCCCGCGTCAGCCAGTCCAGGTAAAAGCCCCAGTGCTCCGGCGGCCCGGCGTGCGCTACACCCACGGGGTTGAAACCCATCCCGTGTGCCTGCCCCTTGATTTGCGTAGTCAACTTCCGCTGTTCGGTTTCGCAATCCATTGCCATGGCCGCCAACCAAGCCCAAAAGGACAGGGAACGGACGCACCCTGTCCTTTTCTGTTCAACAAAATCAAAACCATCAGGCCCTCACCCGGGCCCTGAAATCCGCGACAGCCGCCCTGGCCGCATCTCTGGCCAGCGCTGCCGCATGTTTTTTTGTGGGCGGCAGTCCGCCCAGCTCGGACTCGACATCCGCCCGGGTAACCGCCCCCGCATCCGCAACCGACAGACCGACCACCATATCCGTTAACACGGAAGCAGCGGCGATCGTGGCCGTGCAACCCTGAGCCTGAAACAAGGCCCGCACAATCTGTTCATCTGCAATTTTTAGCTGAAGCGACACCACCGCACCCGACGCCGGATTTTCGACCGAACCGACGCCATCCGCATCGTGCATCGCACCTGCGTTGCGCGGATTCCTGAAATGATCGAGGACAATTTCGCTATAGAGCTCGGCCATGGAACCCAACCACCCGACCACTCATCGCGTATTTTCGAGTGGCCGTCGAGGCGGCGTAAGCGTTACCCGGTCTTCCACCGCCAACAGCTGCTCTTTGGTATAGATCAATTCGGCGCGGGTCTCCGCGGCCAGTTCGGTTCGCTCCGTCATTACGATCGCGTCTTCCGGACAGGCTTCAACACACATGCCGCAGAAAATACACCTCAGCATATCGATGTCGAACCGCTTGGGATGCTTCTCCCGGTCTTCCCACGGGGCCTCCTCGGCCTCGATGGCAATACATTCCGCCGGGCAAGCCGCGGCGCACATGTAGCAGGCCACGCATTTCGGGCGACCCTTATCGTCCTTCGTTAGCTTGTGCAGCCCTCTGTATCCGCTGGGTTTTGTCCATGTTTCCTCCGGATATTGCATCGTGATCTTCTTGCCGAGCAGATGTCTGAAGGTCAGAGACAGCCCCTTTGTGATTGCTGGAACGTACATTCTTTCGGTCAGCGTCATTTCGTGACCGACCTTTTTCATACCGGCGTTCTCCTCTCTTGTTTCGGGATCTGCCCTTGCGACGTTTATTGGAACGGCCAGCCCACTGTGTGGCGACCGTCTGACGGATGATCGTAACCTGAATCTCGCCGGGGTAGGTCATTCCCTCCCGAATGCGCTGGGCGATTTCAAAGGACAAACCCTTGGCATGTTCGTCGTCCACCCGGCCGGCATTTACCATGACCCGGATCTCCCGACCGGCATTGATCGCATACGCGTCGCGCACGCCGTGAAAACCCCGGGCAATATCCTCCAGATCACGTACCCTTCGAATATACCCTTCCGCGTCATCCCGCCGGGCGCCCGGACGGGAGGATGAAATGGCGTCCGCCGCCTTGACCAGGAAGGATATGGGAGAACTGGCTTCGGCGTCTCCGTGATGGTACAGAATAGCATTCGCCACCTCGGGCCCTTCGCCATGTTGCCGTACCATCGCCACGCCGATGTCGGTATGCGTTCCTTCCTGTTCCTGATCGACCGCTTTGCCGATGTCGTGCAACAGTCCGGCACGCCTTGCCAGCGTCTCGTCCAACCGGAGTTCCGCAGCCATCGCGCCAGCCAGGAACGCAACTTCCTTGGAATGCCCCAACACGCTCTGGCCGTAACTGGTGCGATACTTCAAGCGCCCTAACGTCGTTACCAGTTCGGGATGCATGTTGTCGATGCCCAATTCTTTGACCGCGCGCCGTCCCTCCTCTTCGATGAAGGTCTCGATACGATTTTCACAGTCGGCCACAACCTCGTCCACCCGGCTCGGATTGATCCGCCCCTCCTTCACCAACTGCTCCATCGCCAGCCTGGCCACATCCCGCTTTACCGGATCGAAGCTGGAGAGAACCACGGCTTCGGGCGTATCGTTAACGATCACCTTCACGCCGGTTGCAGCCTCGAAAGAGATTATATTCCGCCCCTCTTTGCCGACGATCCTCCCCTTGATATCGTCATCGGGCAGCGTCACGACCGAAATGGACGATTGCACGGTCTGATCCGTTGAACATCGTTCAATCGCCTGTGCAATGATCTTCTTTGACTCTCGCTCGGACCGATCCTTGGCCTGATCGATGATCTCCATACCCATCGCGGTTGCCGTATGCCGGAGACCGGTCTCGATGTTCTCCAGAAGCATTTCCCTGGCATGATCCACATTCATGCCCGATATGCGTTCCAGTTGGGCGCGTTGTTCGGCAAGCACCTGTTCGAGTTCCTGCTGATTCTGATCCAGTTGTACCACGCGCTGCCGGACGTCGCGCTCCCGGCGATTCAGTTCCTTGTTTCGCTGTTTGAGGTTTTCGTGCTGCTCCTGTATGCCGTTATCTTTTTCGTTGAGGTCCTCATCCCGCCGTTCCAATTCACGCCTCTTGCTATCCAGTTCCCGCTCGAACGTCGTCTTGGCGTCGTACCACTTGTTCTTCTCTTCGAGGAATGTGGCTCTGCGCTCCCGGCCCGCCTTCTCAACCATTTTTGAAATGCGACGCTCGGTGTGGTGTTCAATGTCCTGAATTTTGCGGGCCTTGAGCCTCGCACACAAAAACCAACCCGCAGCAAAGAGGAGAAACGCGCAAGCAATGGCAAGACCCACTGAGTATGCATCCAGTGCCATTGAAGCCTCCCGTGTTCGTTAAAATTGAGGTCCAGGTCAATCGATTGACGCACATTCGGCCCCACCGTGAATTGTCGCCTTGGCTCCTTGCAGCAAGGCGACGCCGGTTCACCGGAATTCCGCAATAGTGCCAATTGCTGCCGGCACCCTTGCAAGAGCAGGCTTGCAATGTGCAATAAAAACAATATGAAACTCCGGTTCAACTGATTGATCAGACAACAAAGGGAGGCATCCAGCCCGGACCCCTCCCTCCCAAAATCCGGAAACAAACCGGCCGTTTCAGCAAAGGAAGCCGGCTCATTTCATTATACACCAAACGATTCCCCACAGCCGCACTGATTCTTGGCATTGGGATTCAATACCCTGAAGCCCGTTCCCATCAGTCCATCGTCATAATCCAGTGCGGACCCGGCGAGATAGAGCGCGCTCTTCATATCCACAAACACCCTGACGCCGTTGCATTCGATGGTGTCGTCATCTTCGCCCGGGCCATTTTCAAAGCCCAACTGGTATTGCAACCCCGAACAACCGCCTCCGATGACCTTCATCCGGAGGCCGGCTTCGGGAAGGCCTTCACGTTCCAGCAGGCCTTTGATTTTTACCGCCGCAGCCTCGGTGACCGTAACCATAGTACCCTCAACCTTCTCGAGGATTGTGTAACTCGACCGCTCAGCCAATCGTGGAAAGACAGCGTTTTACAGCGTCGAAGTCGGGAAGTACGGTAGCGTCTTCCGAGACTTCGGCGTACCGGATGACCCCTTCTTTGTCTAATACGAATGCCGCGCGTTTCGCGACGCCCTTGAAACCCAGGAGATCCTGATATTGCGCTCCGTAGGCGGCGCTCACCTCTTTGTTGAAATCGCTCAGCAACTGAAAAGAGATATCGTTCTCGTTTGCCCACGCCTCCTGGGCAAACGGACTGTCCACGCTAATGCCCAGCACCTGCGCATTCAGGTCGTTATATTCCGAAAGTCCTCCACTCACCGAACACATTTCATCGGTACAGACCGACGTATACGCGAGGGGGAAGAACAGCAACACGACGTTTTTGTTTCCCTTGAAACTGCTCAACATAACATCTTCCAGGTCGCCGCGCTTGCTCTTTAACGTAAAGTCCGGCGCCTGATCGCCTACATTGAGCCCCATCGGATGATCCTTTCGCGAAAATTCATACAACCGGCCGTTTATTTACACACAAACCGACAACCGTCTACAGCGCTTTGCCGCTTCGTTTCGGCGGAGCCGGCGGCGGATTGAAGATCGGGCGGGTGTTCGTTATCTACCTGACGATCATCCCTCCTGCGCCGGCGCGGACGCTCGCGCTAGGAGGTTGCTTCCGCGAATCGGGCCGCCACCGCGCTCCAGTCGATCACGTTTCCCCAGGCCTCGATATAATCGGGGCGCCGATTCTGATAATTCAGGTAATAGGCGTGCTCCCAGACGTCCAGCCCGAGAATCGGCGTGCCGTCGCCCGTCATTAGCGGATTGTCCTGATTCGGGGTGCTGAGAATCTCCAGTTTGCCGTCGTTCACGACCACCCAGGCCCATCCGCTGCCGAAACGGGTGGTTGCCGCCTGGGCAAACTGTTCCCGTGCCGCATCCAGGCTGCCAAATGCGTCGTCGATGGCGTCGGCCAGATCTCCGGAAGGTTCTCCGCCGCCGTTTGCCGACATCACTGTCCAGAACAGACTGTGATTGGCATGGCCGCCGCCATTGTTCCGGACCGCCGTTCGAATTGCCTCGGGAACACGATCCAGATCACTGATTAGATCTTCAACACTCTGGTCGGCCAGACCGGCGTGCCCGTCGAGTGCGTTGTTCAAATTCGTAACATAGGCGTTATGGTGCTTGCTGTGATGAATCTCCATTGTTCGGGCGTCGATATGGGGCTCCAGAGCGTCATAACTGTACGGCAGATCCGGAAGTGAATAGGCCATTGAGTACACTCCTTGTTGAATGAGGATGGGCGACAGATCCAGATAATACAATCGAATATGAAGGACACAAAATATAACGAAGTCCAGACTCAACGTCAAGTGATTTCCACCCCCCCCTTACTTATAACAAAAACTTATACTTATGGTATTTCCCGTACCGCCGGTCCTTCGGTTTCCACGACGATATTGTCGATAAGGCGGGATTGACCAAACTGCACGGCCACCGCCAGAAGAACCCGGCCTGCAAGCGTGTCAACGGGCTGAAAATCCTCGGCATCGACCGCCGCGATGTAATCGACCTCGGCGCCCGATCTCTGGCGCACCCGGCGGTTCATGGCGTCAAGCACCACGGCTGCGCGCTTTTCGCCCGCCAGCACCAGATCTCTTCCTTCCTGCAGAGCCCCGTAAAGCACTGTGGCGCACCGGCGAAGGTAGGGTGTAAGGTAAACGTTGCGGGAGCTCTTGGCCAAACCGTCCGCCTCTCTCACCGTCGGCGCGATCAAGACGTCTACGTCAAGATTCAGATCTCTCACCAGCCGGCGGACAACACCGGCTTGCTGGGCGTCTTTCTGTCCGAATATGGCCAGGTGCGGTTTGACGGCTGCGAAGAGCTTCGTCACCACCGTGGCCACGCCCCTGAAATGACCGGGGCGGGATGCCCCGCACAGGTGGCCCGTCAGCCGTTCCGTTTCGACGTACGACGCATAACCGTCGGGGTACATCTCCTCCGGCAGCGGTGCGTAGATCAAGTCGCCCCCGGCCTCCCGGACGATCTCCCGGTCCCGTTCGAAATCGCGCGGATACGTCGTGAAATCCTCATCAGGCCCGAACTGCGCGGGATTGACGAAGATACTCACGACCGTCCGTTCCGACGCCCGCCCCGCCTGACGTATCAGACTTGAATGGCCAGCGTGAAGACAACCCATGGTAGGAACCAGCCCGATCCGGATTCGATCCCTGCGCATTCCGTCTGCAATACGGTGCATTTCATTCACCGTCCGTATGACCCTGACCGTTCCCATCGTCATCCGGCTGTCTTTCGCCACACAAAAACGCAGGGCGAGAGATCCCCGCCCCACGGTGTCTTCGGTCTACGAATGGAGGTTGTTCCTAATCCTCCGCCAGGGCCTTGAACTTCCGTAACTCCTCATTCCTGATTCGATACCGATGCTCCCCGGCAGGATACCGCTTGCCCTTCACGTCTTCAACGTAGGCCGAAAAAGCCTTGCACATGGTCCTGCCCAACTCGGCGTACCGTTTGGAATACCGAAATGAATAGTCGTTGAGGCCCAACAGATCAGGCGCCACGAGCACCTGTCCATCGCAGCGGCGACCCGACCCGATACCGATCGTGGGAATGCTCAATGCGCGCGTAACCACGCCGGCCACCTGTTCGGGAACACATTCCAACACCACGGCGACCGCCCCGGCCGCCTCAAGCGCCAGCGCGCCTGCCAGCACAAGCGCAGCCTCGTCGGCCCGGTCTCCATAGACATGACGGTTTCCCTTCCAGGTCTGCGGCAAATGTCCGACGTGGCCCACCACCGGAATGCCCTCGGATGTAATCGCCGCGATCATTTCGGCCACATCCTCGGCGCCTTCCAGTTTTACCATATCGGCCCCTGAGTCTGCCAGTAACCGGGCGTTGTTGACCGCCTGAGAAGCTGTCTCGTAGGACCGGTAAGGTAGATCCGCCAACAGGATTGCCCTTTGGACACCCCGCCTGACCGCACAAGTATGGTGAAGCATATCCGCCATGGTAACCTGTTGAGGACTTTCGTATCCGAGTATATTGATCCCTACCGAATCGCCGACCAGGATGACATCCACGTTCGAGGCATCCTGCAAAATGGCGGTCGGAAAATCATAACACGTCAGCATGGCAATTGGCTCGCCTCGCCTCTTCATCCCCATCAATACACACGGTGTGGCACGTAATTCCTCGTCGGACACTCCTTGAGCTCCCCCATGCATATGTTCGTGTGCCGCCATCAAGCCTCTATCTGGAACGAGCGGTAGTAGCGGGTGCCAGCCGGCGGCTCCTTCACCTGATGCAGCAGTTCCTCCAGACCCCGGGGATTCCGCACGAAGTCGACCTGTGACGCATTGATGATGAGCAAAGGCGACTCCGTATAGTGAAAGAAGAAATGGGTGTATGCCTCAACAAGACGTGACAGATACGATTCGGTCATCAGGCGTTCGTACGTCGGCGTCTGCTTTCGAACCCGCCGAAGGAGACTTTCCGTCGAATTATGCAGGTAAATGACGAGATCGGGAACCGGCACCTTCTCGTAAAGCGTCTCGGCCATACGCTCGTAAAGTGACAGTTCGGCGTCGTTCAGGGAGACATGGGCGTATATACCGCTCCGGGCGAAATGATAATTGCTGACCACCGTGGACTCGAACAGGTCCATCTGATGCAAATCCTGTTGTTGCCGGTAACGGTGCAGCATGAAGAAGACCTGCGTCTGAAACCCGTAGTGCTCGGGGTTCTCGTAAAATAGGGGCAGAAACGGATTCTCTCCCGCCTCTTCGAGAACCAGGCGCGCCTGCAGAGACCTGCCCAGCAGGCGTGCAAGATCGGTCTTCCCCGCACACGGTGGACCTTCGATTGCGATATAACGTACGCTCACAGCTTGCGTCCTTATGTACGCAACGACATGAGTGAAACCCCTTTCAGCCTTCGGACATCCTGCCTTGAAACGACCGTTTCAGCCAATTCCGAGAAGGTTTTTTTAAACACAGGATGGCGGCCTCGAGGCGCCAACTCGGACAGCGGTACCAGGACAAAAGCCCGCTCGTGTAACCTCGGATGGGGTATCTGCAATCCTCGACCCCGAATAATCTCGTTGCCGTAGAGCAGGATATCCAGATCCAGGACTCGGGGACCCCACCGCTGTTTACGAACTCTTCCGAAACGGCTCTCCACTGCCAACACACATGCCAGCAGTGCCCGCGCGTCGAGGTCTGTTTCCAGGGCCAGCACCGCATTCAGGAACATCGGCTGGTCGGTCAATCCGATCGGCGCAGTCTCATAGACTGGAGAGGCTGCTTTTACCTCAAGTCTCTCGTGAGCCTCCAGTGTGGCCGTGGCGCGGCACAGTGCAGCCGCACGGTCGCTCAGGTTCGCCCCCATACCGATGTAGGAGAGCGTCATTCGTCATCCCCGCTGCACTTCAACCTCAATACCGTCGAATATAGCCTGAATGGGCGGATTGGGTTTGCGCACCCTGACACGCAGGCGCTCCAGATGGAAGCTCGACTGCAGCGCCTCAGCGATCCGGTCGGCCAGGGCCTCCACCATGCCGAAACGCTCACCCGTTACAACCGACTGCGTCATTTCATAAACCCGCGTATAGTCGACAGCGTGGGTCGCGCCTTCGCAGGCATAGCCCCGAAAGTCTGCGAAGATCTCGACGTCCACCTCAAACCACTGGCCCAATTTCGCCTCTTCGGGGAGCAGCCCATGATAGGCAAAAAACCTCATATTTCTCAGACGCAACACGTCGTTTCCCATTGCCTGTCTCTGCAACGCCCACCGGGTGTGTGCCACGTTTCCCGTCTCAAATTGCCTCACACAAAGGCGCCGCCAATGTGGAGATCGCTCCACTTCCGACCCGCTATCCATCTGAATATAAATGAACAAATGTGCAGAGTCAACAACCCTGTGGATTCCGGCCAAAGAAGACCACCGCGCGCCGTTGCGCTGTTTTATGACAAAAAGCCCTTGACATCGCCGATTTTTGCCTTTATCCTAAAATGATGGATCGGCTCCGCGCCGGGCTGCCTGTCGTCGATAAAACGGCAGTTCAACGACCTCGGCCCGGCCTCCTCCATCGATAGACAGGAACCGGCCCGGCTGTTCATAGCCCCTTCGAACCGACGCCAGCGATACCACCCTTCCCAGGGCAGGTGAAAGCAGGCTGCTCGTTGTCCATCCGATCTGTTTTTCGCCGTCGCGAAGGGGCGTCTCAGAGGGCGGGATTCTTTCCGTCTCATGGCGGAGACCAACCAGATACCGTCTGGGCTTGCCCAGGTTGTGCATCTTGGCGATCGTTTCCTGGCCAATAAAACATCCTTTTGCGAAATCGACCGCGTGATAAAGGCCCGCTTCCAGCGGTACAACCCGCTCGTCCATGTCCACTCCGTAACGTGGAATTCCGGACTCTATTCGCAATGCCTCCAATGCGCGAACACCCACGGGGCGCGCGCCCGCAGCAATCAGCGCATTCCACAGGAGAGGGACTTTGTCCGCCGCTATCCGAAGATCGTAGCCGGGCTCTCCCGTATAATATCGCGCGGTCACAGACACAACCGCGCCATCCATCG
Organism: Candidatus Latescibacterota bacterium; assembly: GCA_965237675.1. Lineage (GTDB taxonomy): Bacteria > Latescibacterota > UBA2968 > UBA2968 > JAAXHE01. Next base: position 3,192,409 of record OZ250150.1, on the reverse strand, counting down.
CACGATCTACGGTATGGCAATCCGCAAGATCGGCGGGTACCTCGCCCAACGTACGCGCGATCACAGCGCGGGAGCCGGATCCGTGCACGCCCAATATCGCCTGTTCCCCGGTGATGTCTCTGATATTTACGTCGTCCGCGACCAGGTACTTATCCAGGGCCGCCATCAATTTCCCCTGAAATCCGGGCTCCGTCTCCAGCAAGAACCCTTCCGCTCGGCGATACACCCATACATCGGTCAACGTCTGGCCCTTAGGCGTGGTCATTGTCGCATAGTTGCCCGACCCGTTTTCCAGCCCTTCGACCGTATTGCTCAACATCCCGTGCAAGAAACGTGCACGATCCGAGCCGGTAACGAGCAGGTGGCCCCTGTCGCCCCGATCGATCAGACCCACGGCCTCTCGAACTGAAACATACTCGGATGCAACATCACCGTAGTGGGCCGCCGCCTCCCTGCCGTCAATCCGTTCGAATACCGCGCCCGCCGCCAGTTTGGCTGCCCGTAGCGCTGAAATGGTCATTGGGGACCTCCCGATTGAACCCCGAGAAAATACGTTTACGTCCTGATGAAACTTATTTTGATCCCCCGGCCATGTCAAGCAAAACCAGCGTGGCGACACCGATCACGCGCAAACCCCGAACGCTGCTTACCCGCCGCGTATCCGACATGAAACGTTTCATTCCAACGGCCTTTCTCCTGCTTATCGCCTGTGGCCGCGGCCTGGGTCCCGGGCCACCAGACGGTACGGGCATCAAGGGAACCCTGATATTCAACGGCGAGTGGCCGCCGGAAACCAACGACGTCGCCGTGGCGGTCTACAGGCGTCGCCCGCAGACGCTGGCCGATTTTTTCAACATCGCAGGCTGGGATACATCCGTGACCATCGGTGCGGTCCGGTACGAATATTCCGTCCCTCTGGAAGAGCCGGGCACCTATGAATGGATTGTGGTGGCCTGGCGGCCAGAGGGCGGCTTCTGGAACTTCGACTCCTTGATCGGCTGTTACCACGTTGGCAACGACACCCTGCCCACACCGGTGCAGGTTCATCTGGGTGAAACCACAAAAAATGTCGATATCCAGACCTATTTCGACCTCGTGCAGGGCGCCGATCGGCCGGATCGCCGCATTTGCACCGGCTTTCTGCCTCCTCTGCCTTCTTTGTCTGGGCTCATCCCTGCAGGCGGAAACCTCGGGCGCGATGGTAGGACGAACAACCGACGACAAGACCGGTGAACCGTTGCCGGGCGCCAACATCGTATTGCTTGGCACCGGCATCGGAACGGAAACCGACGTGGACGGTAAATTCAGCTTGACCGGTTTACCGCCGGGCGTCTACACCGTCTCCGTCTCCATGCTGGGTTTCGCACCGCATGTAGCGAAAGACGTTCGGGTTGCCGCGAACGATACCCTCCGGCTGTGGGTCCAACTCTCGTCCACGCCCATTAAAATGCCCGCCATCGTGGTCTCCGCGAGCAAACGCGCCCGAAACGTCGTCGACGCGCCAACAAGCGTCTCGATCATCGGCTCGGAGCAACTCCAGTCCGACAATTCCGTCTCCCTGAACGAATCCCTGGAATACGTGCCCGGCGTCAATATGGTGGGAGGCCAGGTCAACATACGGGGGTCCAGCGGTTATTCCAGGGGAACGGGAAGCCGCGTGCTTATGCTGATCGACGGATTTCCGGCACTATCCGCCGACAACGCCGACGTCAAGTGGGACGCCATTCCTATCGACCAGATCGCGCGCGTGGAAATCATTAAAGGCGCCGGGTCCGCGCTTTACGGCACCGGCGCACTCGGCGGCATCATCAACGTCATCACCCGGAATCCGGCGCCCAAACCGGAGACACACTTCCGGTTTCTGGGCGGACGATACAGCGAACCCAGCCATCAGGAGTGGCGCTGGTCATCGAGCGGGAGGTACTTCGAGGGTATAGACGTCAGCCACTCCCGACAGTCCGGCAACACCGGTTTCATTCTGGGGGCCGGACAAAAATGGACCAACGGATTCAGAGAAAACGCATGGCACAGGAGATACAAACTTTTCGGCAAACTCAGGCATCGCTTCAAGGCTGCGGCGACGTTCACCGCAACCTGCAACTGGGCCCTGGACGATCACGGCACCTTCGTCCTCTGGAAAGACAGAAACGAGCCCCTGGTAGTGCCTGAGAGCGCCAAAAACGACAAAACCGTATCCCAGAAGCTGAATCTGAACGTCGACTTCTACCACCTGCTCGACCCGCAAACGGGCTATCGACTCAAATCCTTTGTGTATCGCACGGAATTTGACAACGAAATTAGCGGGCGAACCCGGTCGGAAGCCTACAAATTCGGCCAGGAACTCCAGTTGGATCTCCAGCCCGCCAGAATGGTGGCGCTTACCGTCGGAGCGCAATGGATCCATGACACCGTGCATTCTTCGGACCACCTCTTCGGCAATCACACCGGGCTCAATCTGGCCGCGTACGCGCAGGCCGAAATCGAAGCCACGGATCGGCTTACGCTCTCCGGGGGCAGCCGCTTCGACCGTTACCGCACCGACGACCGCGAGGCGGAAAATCGTTTCAGTCCCAAGCTGGGTTTCTCTTATCGCCCATCCAGGCGCTCCACGTTGCGCGCAACCCTGGGATGGGGCTTCAGAGGACCCTCAATCGCGGAAATCTACACAGACGCCACCTTCTCCGCCATTCCCATCGTTCCCAATACCGGCCTGGCGGCCGAAAAAAGCATCTCCACCGAAGTCGCCCTGGATCACCGTCCAACTCCCTGGTCTCACCTCAACGCCGCGGCATTCTGGAGCCGCTATCAGGACCTCGTCGAGGCCCGGCCGGACTTCGCCGGCGTCGTCAGTTTCCGGAACGTCGCCAGGGGCCGAACCGCCGGCGTCGAAGCGGGCCTTGCAGCCGCGTTGGATCCGTTGCGCCTCGAAGGGAACTATACCTTCATCAGCGCGATCGAAAATCTGCCTGAGGGCGATCAGCCGCTGCCCTATCGCCCCCGACACATTGCCACCGCCGGATTGCAGACCACGTTCCGCCGTCTCACATTGGAAGGTCGATTCACGTTCAGAAGCCGAATCCTGCGCGCATCCGGACTCTTGCCGGAAGGGAACCGCGATCTCATACCGGTTTACCTGTTCGACCTCTCTGCCGCGTACGCTTTCGGACAGATCCAGGTCGTCTTAAAGGCCCATAACGCCCTCGCGTACAACTATGCCATTGTTGAACGCAATCTGGGGTCACCCAGGCGCATCTCTCTGGGCATTTCAGCCCGGCACTGAACCCGACAAGGAGATTACCATGAAAGCGATTCACGTTTCCCGGACCGGCGGTCCTGAAGTCCTTTGCTTTAAGGATGTCCCGAATCCGGAGCCCGGCCCGGGTGAGGTTCTGGTCGAAACAGAAGCCATCGGTCTGAACTATATAGACACGTACCACCGCACTGGCCTCTATCCGCTCGACCTGCCCTTCATACCCGGTCTCGAGGCCGCCGGTACGGTCGTGTCCCTGGGTTCTGAAGCCACCGATTTCCAGTTGGGCGATCGCGTGGCCTACGCCGGTGTGCCCGGTTCCTATGCCGAATTCGTGGCGGCGCCACAGGAAAGACTCGTCAAACTTCCCGACGGCGTGGACCCCGCCGCGGGCGCGGCCGCCATGCTTCAGGGAATGACATCCCACTACCTGGTGCACAGCACGTACGAGATTGCGGAAGGCGACACCGTTCTCATCCACGCCGCCGCGGGCGGCGTAGGACTCATCCTTGTCCAGATGGCGAAATTGCGGGGGGCGCAGGTCATCGGCACCGTCTCAACTGAAGAAAAAGCTCAACTTGCACGAGACGCGGGAGCGGACGAAACCATCCGATATACCGAACAGGATTTTGAAGCCGAGGTCAAGCGTCTCACGGACGGCCAGGGCGTTAACGTCGCTTACGACTCAGTGGGGAAAGCGACCTGGGAAAAAAGCCTGAAATGCCTTCGGCCGCGGGGCTTCCTCGTGCTCTTCGGCAATGCCAGCGGCCCCGTGCCGCCCGTGGATCCACTGCTGCTCACCCGTCACGGCTCAATATTCATGACGCGCCCCACCCTTGTAGACTACACCGCGACCCGGGAGGAACTGCATCTTCGCGCCGGGGAGGTGCTTGGTTGGTTGCAGTCCGACACGCTCAGACTGCGCATTGACCGTACCCTTCCTCTTTCGGATGCCCCGGAGGCCCACCGGCTTCTGGAAGGCAGGCAGACCAAGGGCAAAGTACTCTTGACCCCTTGAAATGTCTGAAATACGGGAATACAAAAAAAGGGCGAACGAAACGTTCGAACCGAGTTCTGCCGGAATCCATTTCCTGACGGCCGGAGGCACCGCGAAAAAATCGTTGTCGAACGGTGCGCATTCTACTCGCCTCCCGCATGGCTTCGGACGCTTTCCTGCGGGGGAGTCATGCTTCCCAGCCACACGGGATCCGTCGACCGGTATTGCCGTTTTTACCCGTGATTCGACAAACTCCGCACCAGGTTCCGAACGTCGCCTTAACGCGTCTTCGACGGGGCCCGGCGCCTTTGCGTCTCACTTGCGACGTCAGACACAGTGTTCCCGCCTGATTCCCCTCATATCCATCTCGAATTCAATCTCCCGCACCGGCGGCCGCGCCCGGTACAACCTGACGCCGTACCGCTGCGCGGTTCCGATCCCGGGCAGCACGACCTGATCCAGAACTCCCTCCAACGGGTGTACCGTGTAAACATCCACCATCGTCACCTGGTCCCAATTCGCGCCCAGGCCCGCCAGCCGGTCCGCCATCACCCGCACCACATACGCCGCTTTTTCGCGCATCGCACCCGGGCTTGTCTCGCCCCGCCGCACGATCCCGTCGTTCGCCAACTCGCCTCCGAGCAATTCACCCGCGCCCGATACAATGAACGTACATCCATTATCTTCGCGGCAGGGCATCGTGTACGAAAACCCGTGCATCACGGTCTCACCCGGTGGATTGTGCAACGGCGCGACATTCGTCCGCGCCACCGGATTTATCCCCTCTACATGCAAATCCCAGGATCTCAAAAGGTCACAATACGCTTCGTTGAACCTGATGAACCCATCCATCGGATGCGGCGTCGGGCAGCGCAGTTCCACCCCGCAAAGCGCATGCCGGTCCCGACCCGACTCACGCAGATGCATATCCACTTGTTCAAACCCGGCTCGCCATGGCAGCGCGTCCTTCAACGTCGCGTGTACGACCTCGTACCCGGGCACCGCCCTTACGCCGCAGGAATAGGGAACAATTCCTTTAAGGAATTGGTAGTGCCCTTTTTTATTCTCAAAAAGCATAATTCCTATTGCCGGGAGCAGTAAATAGTCGACATTTATTGCCCCTGCTACAGTGGAGTATGATGTAAACTGTAAAGTGCTCCCCGTGATAAATTGCGAGAGCGCCATATTGACAAGGCTATCGAGAAATCACCGCCAGTACGGAGAGCCCGGAAAATCGGGATCATGGTCCCATCCGAAGCCCTGGACTCTCCGCCGCCCGTCGCCGACCCTTCGACAAGCGGTCAGGGACCGCAAGCTCAGGAAGCGGCTCAGGGGCTCGGCACATTCATGTTCATTGCCTGCGTTGCCTGCGCATCGGCATTCAATCCAGGGGATGCCTCAAAGCCGTCATCAGCAGGCGCGCTGAATTGAGAATCCCATCCATCGAACAGATCTCGTACCCGTGCGTATTCTCTCCTGGATACGCTATGCAGGCCGACCGGCCGGCCGACCCCGCCCGCTTCGATATACTGGCGTCGCTGCCATAGGAACTCACAACAGCAGGCTGCGTTTCGAACCCCGATCGAGTTGCCAGCCGCTCCAGGTGACGCAACGTCCGTTCGTGGTAAACCCCCGACGCATCGCCGTAAAGCAAAACCGGATTTCCGCAGTTTTCAATCTGATACTCCTCGGCCACCGGTGCGATATCCAGCGCGATTACGGTCTGAGCGGGCAGTTGTCCAATCGAATAAACTGCGCCCTGCGCGCCGATCTCCTCCTCGGAACTTGCGACAAGGTACACATCGCACGGCGGGGGCGTTTCCGCCAGTTGCCTGGCCGCCTCGAGCAGGATGGCCAAGCCGGCCCTGCAGTCCAGATTGTATCCGCAGATAAAATCGCCTATAAACATGGGCTGTTTGCGGGACCTCGCCAGCACCGCCTTGCTGCCGCGATGCACACCTAGTTCTCGCAGTTCACGGGCAGAGCGCTTGGTCTCGATCCAGAACGTCTCCCACTTTATCGCCATGCCCGTCCTCAGAGGACCGGCCGGACTTTCTTCGGTGACATGCTTGGACCCCACGGAGAGTATGCCCGCCACAGGTTCGCCTTCGGTGAGAATATCCACGGGCCCCTCGCCCACCGCCCATGGATGGAGGCCACCCAGGGGACGGACGCGGAGACGTCCATCGTCCTGGATCCGCTTCACTATGAGTGCAATCTCATCCTTATGCGCCGTGACGGCAACAGGCGCGCCATCCCCACGGCCCTTGATATGTACCACGATGCTCTCGGCAGCATCCTGCCAGACCGATGCCGCAAAGGGTCGCACCTCTTCCATCACGATTCTGTCGACTTCGCCTTCGGCTCCGGGAGGCGCATGGGCCACCAGAAGTTTCTTCAGCAACCCCAAGAAACGGGAACGATCAATTGACACATCCATTGGAATCCCTCCACACGCCGTAATTTAGACTGCCAAGGCCTGCGCGCCTTTCTGAGGCCGACGACCCGGCGCGGGCCACGCGGCGCCCGGCGCCTGCCCGCTTCTGTCCGGCAGACCGACCGGCGTTTCGACGTGGCCTCCGCACCCCGGGAACGGCGTCGTATCGACACATACATCATGATGACGGGTACCCGGGTCTGAAGGAGCGATGCGTAATTTATGCCAAACTCAAGACACAGTCAAGCGGGTCCCGTTGGGGAAGCCTGATTTGCGGCTGAACACCGGTGTTGAACAGCCAGATATATCGACAAAGAGACCCAAATTTTCCGTTGCTCATCTCCCCTCAACAGGACGTGCGGAACCAAAATCGGATATTCGGAGTCCGCATTGGAAATTTCGCTTGACATCTCCCAAGAAACGCGAAATATTCGAATTGGTGATATGTCATACTTCCTCCCGCCGGCGACAGAATCCCACCCACCAATCGCACATTCATTCGAGGTGATCTTCGTGGCAAGAAAAAGCGGAATCTACCGCCATGAGGTGAAAGATTCATTGCACCGCTACCTGGAAGACGTTGCCACATCCCAACCATTGACGGCCCGGGAGGAAGTCATCCTCGCCCGCCGCATCAAGAAGGGCGACCTCGAAGCCCGCAAAAAGCTTGTCGAGGCCAATCTTCGGTTTGTCATTACAGTGGCCCGTGAATATCAGAACCAGGGCGTGCCGCTGGCCGATCTAATCAGTGCAGGCAACCTGGGGCTCATCACGGCGGCGGAACGATTCGACGAAACCAAGGGCTTCAAGTTTATCTCCTACGCGGTCTGGTGGATTCGCCAGTCCATCCTCCAAACCCGTGCCGAACATTCCAGGGTCGTACGTCTTCCGTTGAACCGCGTGGACCTTCTTCGCCGTATCGCCCGCTACGTCAATAGCCGACAACAGGAGACGTCCGGGCGTCCTCAGGAAGAAGAAATCGCGGAGGAGCTCGGCATCTCGGTCAAACAGGTTGTCGATACCCTTGCCAGCGGGCAGCGCATCCTCTCGCTCGATATGACCTTTGGCGAAGACGAAGAAAAAAGTCTGCTCGAGATCATGACGGACGAAAACCAGGAGTCGCCCGACCGCCTTCTCATGCGCAATTCACTTGAAGACGAGATTTTCGCGGCGCTGGATACGTTGGAGGAAAGGGAACGGGAAGTCATTCGGCTCTATTTTGGCCTGGGCGGCGACGTCGAAATGACCCTGGAAGAAATCGGCATCCGGTTCAGGCTCACCCGGGAACGCGTCCGCCAGATCAAGGAAAAAGCGCTCCGAAAGCTCCGCCACCCCACGAGGCGGCGCAAACTCATGCCCTATTCCGACGGCGCATGACCAGAGACCGTACAATTGAAAAAAAAGCGAGGCCGGACGAATGAATCGTCCGGCCTCGCTTTCATACTATTTCCCTCTTACAATACCACCCAGTTCTCCTGCAGTCGCCCAGAGCAGCGGAATGAGCAAATCTTCTGGAACCGAGCCATCGTGCATGCCACGATTTCCCTCCGCGCCCGGAACGCCTCGAGGAGACTCGTGCATTCCGTGGTCGGCCACAATAACTACCGCGTATCCGGATGCCGCAAGACAAGCCAGCAGGCCTTTCAGACGCCGGTCCAGCCCCCTGGCCGCCTGCCGGACCTCCTGCGCGTAAGGACCGTACCTGTGACCGGCTTCGTCGATGTCGAGTAAATGTACAAACGCGAACATCGGCGAGTTTTCAACGATGATCCCCGGAACCTGGCCGTAAATCTCCAGATCATTTCGTTCTTCAGCCAAGACCGTTCGGTCGGCAAACCGCTCTACATCCAACCCCGCAACATCCCGTTTGTGCACAGCCATCAACGTCTGGCCACCCGCGTCTTTCACCCGGTTGAATACGGTATCCATATCGGTGGACTGGGACACCCGGATCATCGACTGTAGATCCGTCACGCCATGCGCGGACGGAGACACGCCGGTCAACATCGTGGAAATGCAAATATAGGTCATCGACGGCAACACGGATTGGATCTCAAGACGCCGAAGCGCCGCGACCCGATTCAACACAGGCACGACATCGCGAACATGCGTCCACAACGACGACCCGAAACCGTCCACCACCACCAATGCAAGCCGGTCGGCGGTATGCAGGGTCTCGACGACCTCGGCAATCGGCGCCGCCACCGCGCCATCAGGCGGGCGCACGTTGAGTATACGAGCAACGGTCGGAGCGATGGCCCGCAAGTCGATCGTTTCAGCCATCACAAGCCCTCATATCCAAAACCAGTTTTCTGAACCGGTCACCACGCTCTTCGAAATTGCGAAAAGAGTCATAGCTGGCGGATGCCGGAGAAAACAACACGGTCGCGCCCGATTCCGCCAACCGTGCTGCCGCAAACACGGCGGCGTCCAGTGAATCCACCCACAGAATGCGTGTTGAAGACCCGCCCGGTACCGATGCCGCTATCGCGTCCGCCGTCTGACCCGTCAGGATCAGATCCGACACCTTCCGTCCGATATGACAACCCAGCGCGTCGAATGCCAGACCCTTGTCGTACCCCCCCGCGATCAACACCACATCCGACGGAAGCGCTTCAAGCGCCACCCGCGTCCGATCCGGACTGGTTGCAATCGAATCGTTATAGTACGTCACGCCCCCGATATCGGCCACCCGCTCCAACCGGTGGGGCACGCCGCTGAACGAGCGAAGTACGGTTGCAATATCTGCCTCGCACACGCCGTTGCAAAGCGCCGCGCCGCACGCCGCCAGCGCGTTTGCCAGGTTATGACGTCCCGGAAGCGCAACCTCCGTGGACGGGCAGACGGTCTTTTCGGAATTGCCAACCCGATGTCGAATTTCCCCGTCGTCCAGGAAGACGTCGCAACCCGACCTTCGTTTCGTGCTGAATACGATGCGGCTCCCGTCCCCCGCCCACTGCCGGACTTCAGGATCGTCTCCATTCAACACCACGACATCAGGTGCGCCCTGGTGGGCCATTATTTGCCGTTTCGCCCGTTTATAGGCCTCCAACGAGCCGTGCATATCCAGGTGGTTGGGGGCAAAATTGGTTATCACGGCAGTCTGCGGGCTCCATTCCATATCCGACAGCCGGTCCAGTTGAAAGCTGGACAGTTCGAGTACGACGTGCGTGTCCGATGAAATTTCCTCCAACCGATCCAGCAAAGACCCGCCGATATTCCCGCCCACCATCGTCCGCGGCGTCTTGCGCCGCAACATCTCCCCGACCAGAGACGTTGTTGTGGTCTTTCCACTGCTACCCGTAACGCCGACAACCGGAGCGCTGCAACGCTCAACAAACAGACATACCTCCGTTGTAACCGGGACTCCGCTTTTCTCGGCAACCTTCAGGAACCGGGACGACCTGGGCACGCCAGGATTGGCCACGACCAAATCCGCCGATCGGAAATCCGATGCTTCATGTCCACCCAGTCTGTACGCAACAGGCAGCGACTCCAATGCCTGCAGCGACTCCGGGAGCGCCTCGGCCGGTCGCAGGTCGGTAACCGTCACCAGGGCCCCCTCCCGGCACAGAAAACGCACGGCCCCCACACCGCCGCCGAAGAGGCCGAGGCCCATCACCAGGACGCGCCGCCCATCCAGCGGGATCACGGTTCACATCCCTCCAGCATCGCAACCATCAGTTCGGCCAATGTCACCAGGTCCAACGCGTTGTGGTGCAATATACGGCCAATCTCGGCCGCATTTCCGGTCCGCACAAACAGACCGTATGCGCCAGGAATCTCGGCGCCGGGAATGTCTCCGGTTCTCGTCCGGCGACAGACCCATTGCTCGAGCGTCTGCAGCTTGTGATTCGGAAATCGGCCGCGCCAGCGCCTGCGCGCCTCGTGCAATATATCGAGATCGCCAGGTGGAAATCGACACGCCAGACCGTGAACCATCGAACGGTGTCGAATGTACGGCAGGTCGTAGGACTTGCCATTAAAACTCACAACCAGACGCGCGTTGGCCAGCAGACCGGAAAAGTGCGCCAGCACCGCCGGCTCCTCCGTTTCATCTCGTGCGAACAATTGATAAACATTGAGACACCCGTGGGCATACAGCAGCACACCGACCAGAAATAGCGGCGTTTGCGCCGAAAGCCCCGTGGCCTCGATATCCACAAACAGCAAGTCGTCCGGCGCCAGGCCTTCCAGCGCGTGAAAATTCCCGTCGAACCCCGCCTGAACGTGACCGGACGGAAAGGATGCAATCGACCGGACGTACCTCACCTCCAATTCGTCGCCGGCATTTGCAAGTTCCCGGAACGAACGGTGAATCTCAACGAAGCGGCCGGCCGTGTTGTGAATCTCGGTTCCGTTGGCCACGTCATCCAGTGTAACCCGTTGGCCCACTTCCACGGTCGATGCGGGCAGACCTGCCCGGGCTATCTCCACGACACCTTCCCCACAATCCACCGCATCGGTCTGGGCGGCCCCCGGTTCAGGTTCGTTCCGGAGCCTGCCCCGATTGAGCCTTACAAGTCGTTTTCTCAGATCGTCCGAGCCCATGTCCGTATTCACGCTCAGCCGCCGGGGCCGGTGAAACCGCGCTCATCTCCTGGGGGCATCCAACACAGCTGAAAAAAACGGGTGCCGTTGTTCGTGCCCCGGCAATGGATTCCGCGTTATCGCCGATTCGATTTCGGTATCTTGCCACCCGACTCGAGGTTGTGGATTATCTGCTGTGCTGCCTCCTGCGGTGAACATTGGGCAGCTTTTATCACCAGTTCCGGATGCTCCGGCGGCTCGTAGGGATCTGAAATTCCGGTGAAATCCGGAATCTCACCCGCCCGCGCCTTCCTGTAGAGCCCCTTGGGATCCCGCTTTTCACAGACCTCCAACGGCGTATCCACGAACACCTCGATAAAATCGCCCCTGGCCAGCAATCCGCGAACCCCGTCCCTGTCGGCCCTGTACGGACTCACGAAACTGCTTATCGCAAGAACCCCGGCATCCACGAACAGCTTCCCCACCTCGCCGATACGGCGTATATTCTCAGCCCGGTCCTCGGCCGAAAAACCCAGGTTCTTATTCAGCCCGTGCCGGATATTGTCTCCATCCAGCACATAGGCCAGTCTTCCGCGGGCGGCCAGCGCGTGCTCGACGGTGAAAGCAATGGTGCTTTTCCCGGAGGAAGGCAGACCGGTCAACCACACGAGGCACCCCTCCTGTGCCAACAGGCCCTCCCGTTCCCCCCGACCCACATGGCCCTCATGCCAAACAATATTGGTTGCTTTCGCTGCCGTCAAGAACAGCCTCCTTGTTTTGGGATCGTATACTACGACTTGCCAGCCTTGCCGGAATTCGATCCATTCAGCGTGGTTTGGAGCCAATCGGGTGTACTCTTGCATTCCATTCGGAATACGCCCCTTTTCCGGCGAACCCCGGCATCCAAACCGGGCCGATACCGACGCGCGGGTCGATCGTCAATCCGAAATCGACGCGCTGTACACCGGGATCCGGGCGACGGGCCGGAATTTCAGCTTATGCTGGCGCAATCCCGGCAGACCCAGATCTCCGGCGTCATTGACCCGGTCGTAGTCCGCCAGAGCCCGATAAACCCCCATGCGCAAATATTCCGACAATCCCCTGACGTCCGGATCCGATTTTGCAATAAAGAAATTGGCCAGCCCCGCGCGCATTCTGCCCGCGATGGCAAAGGCCGCGATCCGGCCCCCCACATCCACGCACCAGCCCTGAAGTTCCCTCGCGTTCCAGTGGCCATACATCGACAACGCCGAGCGTGTATATCCCCAGTCAAGCAGGAAATCTCTCTTGCGCCCCTGCCGTTTCCGCCAATACCGCAGAAGCGTCTGGCAGGCTGGCACATCCGCTGACGTCATTTCACGAAAGTGGGCGTTTACCTCCCTCCGGAAACGCCGGACTTTCTTTCGAAGGTCCCGGTACGGCCTCCCCGCGGCCTCGGCGATCTTCGACGGATCGTACAGATATTCATACGACTTGCTCCGAACCTCGAACCGACCCGCCGGCAGGCACCGGCGGTCCGCCTCATCGATCCACAAAATGCGTGGACGTCGCCCCCCATTGATCGCGCGCATCTCGTCAAGCATGGCAACGAGGGGTTCAACCGACATCGGAATCGGAGGTACGATAAGGTCGAACCATACGCCGCCGTACCGCCTTGCCCGCCGCACGGGAAGCCAAAGCGCGCCGTCGTGCTCGGCCACGAACACTTCCCGAGCCGGAGGCAGGCTGAAACAACAGAGAAAAGGGGCGTAGTAACACCACGCGCTCTTAACTGCCGACGCGAATATTGCCTGCAATCGGTCCGTATGCATCGGGCGAATAGGTTCGGCTTCAAACGGCAGATTCATCCCGTCTTCCGTGTCCGATCGGCCGTATACAGCGCACCCTCGTAGAATCCTTGAATCGGGGGTCGTAGCCGGGCGGTCGCGACTGTCCGTATCATATGGCTGACTCCGGCAAGCATTTGCGCGCCAACATACCGATTGAAATCCGGAACGATCTCGACCGGCGCCAGCCCGGTCTCCGTGATTGTCCCGACGGCGGCAGCCGCCTCCTCGGGCCTGCGATTGCCGAAACAGATATAACCCTGCTTGCCCACCTCGGGCCGAAGTCCGGCGGCCCCTCGGGAAACAAACAAAGACAACCCCGCAAGTGTATAGGGCGGATCGGTGAAAAACAGATCGAACCTTCCGGTAATATCGCTCGGAAGGTCCGACCTCAGGTCGTGTTCGACGGCCTCGAGGGCCTGTCCCGTTTCACGGGACGTGGCGTTCAAATAGGTCACCAGCCGTGAGTCGCATTCCAGCACCACCATACAACCCACTGATATCCCCAGGTGATCCGCCAGCAGGCCGATTGCAAGACAGGTCAGGTCGTCGTCTCCGAGAACCAGGATGTCCCGCCCTTCCAACCCGTCGTTCTCATATAAATACACGGCGCGCCGCAACGCGGTTTCCGCCGTCGCATGGGATTGATCCAGCCGCACGTCTACAGCGGGCCTCTGTTCCCCAAATGCCTCCATCCGCGCATGCAACGAACGCATCCCGTCGTCCAGGGCGGGAAAAACAGGCCTCGGAAACCGCCGTCGACAGCCCAGACCCAACTCTTTTTCAACCGCTCTCCGACCGGCGGAAGACAGGACAACACCCCCTCTTCTCTCCACCCAACCCCTTCGCTCCAACTCGCCTCGAACCGCCGCCACCACGGGAACCGGCAAACCCGCCTCCCGCGATAGGTCGCGAACCGGCAGCGTCCCTGCCCGATAAACGGCCCTCAACACGCGGCGAACGCCTTCCGGACCCTCGGCCAGCCGCGCATCGGCCGCCACATCCGCCAGTACGTTTCCGGAATGCCGGTTGTCAGGACTGTTCCGTTTCCGTGTCCGATGCCTCACCGTCTCCATTCTCCGATTCCACGGACGTGTCATCACCCGTCGCGTCGCCGTCTGCCGCTTCCGCACCGTCATGCTGTTCCATCCCTTCCTCCACCGCACCGTCTTCCCACTCGAGCAAATTCTCATCGTCCTTGCGTTTACGAAGAATTACGTAAATCAGGCTGATACCCGAAGCATAGGCGGACATCACGTATGAACCGAAGATAACCGTGAGCAGAATCAACATCACGGCCAGAATTCCGCCTGCAAGAAGTTCGGACCCGGACGGGGTACCGGCCGGCGGTAAAAACGCCGTAATGTCCATGGACAACCATTCGCAGCGGGTGAAGTCAAACGGAACAAACCGGCCTGCCACATAGACCAGATTCGCCAGTTTTTCTTTCATAAACAAGCCGCAAGCCCAGCTGACCAGCCCCAACGCGGAGGCCATAAAGGTGCCCAGCAAAACTGAACCTATAAAGACCGATATCTTCATCCAGAGCATATATAGGACCAACCGCCAGGGCTGACTCCAGGCCAGCGAAAAGGACTGGATGGCCACTTCAAGCGCGTCTTCGCCCACCGTCCCCACGACTGCGGGAGACATCGTTATGGACACGACAAACGCGATCGATATAAAAATCGCAACCAGCGCCGCAAAAAAGATCGGTATGAAAAAGACCCCGAATGCCACTTCTCCGGCCCAGGGAATCATTCCGGCCAGCCACCCGATCACGATGCCCGCGACGACAAAAAAGATCAAGAGTGCCAGCGTGGCCGCAGGCCCCCAGACAACGCCGCCCCAGTTCTTTCTGATGAACCCCCACGCGTCCCCCGAGGAATAAAAGTCGTCCCCCTTCAGTTGCTGGTAGGTAATCTTGCAGATCATGCAAACCGTCAAAAAAATCACTACCCACCCATATAGCATTGCAATCACGTCAATCGCCGTACCCGCTAATGTGGCGGGAACTGGCGAGGGCCCGGGGAACAACCCGTACCGGTGCCAGACCTGCGGGAGCGTGGCACCTGCCAGAAGTTGGTCGACAATGGCCAGGATGGAATATCCGGCATACGCGATCAGCGAACCACACAAGCCCACCCAGATCTTCTTGCCGGACCATCCGAGCCGAACCACGCGAAAGATATCCCGAATATCAAAATGCAGCTTGAACATTAAAACGCCTCCTTCCGGATCGAAGCCAACAAAAAAAGGGCATAACGCCGCCCTCGAAGCATGCCGAAAGTGCCAAAGTCACTTAAATTCAGAACCTTACACGCGCAGAAGCGGGCGCATAAACTATGCGAATATGATGCAACAATGCCGGCTCAAAGTCAAGCAAAATAAAAAAGGATCTCAAGGTGAAGCCGAGGATTCATCCCTTAGATCCTGTGACAATCGATGCTCCGGAATGAGTTTCTTGAGAATTCGTTTACAGGTCTCCTGAACGGAGCTCGGCGATCCGTGAAACTTCGCTGGTCCGGTGCCGGCATCCTACCTTTCGTCGGCCGGTTCCGGAATCGTCAGCCGGATCTGATGGAGAAACTGCTGGAGCGGTACATTGAACGGACGAGAGGGCCGGTTGAGCGCCGGCTTGAACAGCGGTCCGGCCGGCAGGGGCGTGGTACCCGGATGCATCCTGACCTGGGTGAGGCCCCCCCGCGTTCCGGGCACGCGGTAACAGCCCTGTCCGAGTCCCAGGGGCCAGGGCGATCCGTGGAAGTCCGGGCCGGTAAGAAACAGAACAGCCTCTTCATCGAGGATGAACTCGGGAATGCCCGGAATAAAAAACCGACGGCCGTCTGCGGTTCCTCCTGGCAGCGTGAGAATAATCTCGTCTCCGGGATTGCCCTTGACCGGTGTCAGTACCCTGAACCGCGTCTGTGTTACGATCTGGCCGCGTGAGTCATCCATAAAACTGCTGCGAGACACACACTGAACATGGGCGATCGTCTCCGCTTTTTCACATAGCGAATCGAACGCGAACCGAACCACGGTGGTTGCCATCGGCTCCGGCACCCAGACCGCCAGAAAAGCAATGGTCAAAGCAGATCGTATCAGGCCGGACATCGCACACCCTTCGCAAAGCGAAATTGAAAAGCGGAAGTTAATTGGTCTTCTCTATCTACATACGCCCTTATCCTGCGATGGTTCCAGACATGCCTGTCGGCCCGCAACGCTCCTTACCGATTATCCGGAGCGGCCGGGGCACCGTTCGGAATCCGGCGGCGGCGGCCCCTAACCGGGTGACCCCGAAGCGGATCCACTATCCGACGGGTTTCCGCACCGGGACTCCGTGCCCCTCTCGAACATTCCCCGAGCGAGCAGCAAAGCGTCTTCACGATCCTTCACGCGGCCTTCAAGCTGGCCGTCTTCCACAGCCCTCAGCGCGGTCTTGAAGGCCGGTCCGGGCGGATATCCGAGCTCGATCAGATCCCGACCGGTGATCAATGGCTCCGGGCGTATTTCCTCGGGCTCCAATGATTCAAGGGCCTGCCGACAGAATCCGTAATTCTCCAGATTACGGTGGCTGGATAAACAGTCGACCCGGTGCAGTTCCAGGTGTTCTTCAAACCGCTCCGTGCGCAAAAACCGCTTCAACCTGCTCTTGCGCATCACCCTTACGTGCATAAAACGGTGATGGTCCGCCACCAGTCGAACGATGTGACGGGTCGACTCCCTGGAAAACCGCAGCCTGCGACATATCGTGTCGGTCATCTGGGCGCCCACGAGGGCGTGATTGTCAAAGCGAATACGGTCCGCTGACTTGAACGTACGCGGTTTGCCCACATCGTGCAACAGGACGGCCATCGCCAGTTCCTTGGACGGATTGCGCATCAACCCCAGCATTATCAACGTGTGGGTCAACACGTCGCCTTCCGGATGAAATTCCGGGGGCTGCGCGACCCCGTCGAGGGCCAGTATCTCCGGTACGACCTCGACCATCAACCCGGTATCGATCAACCATCGCACGCCGAGAGGCGCGCCCCCTTCGGTTAACATCCTGGAAAATTCGTCCCTGATGCGTTCTCTGCTGACGTCCGCGAGGTTTGGGCTCATACGCCGGATCGCCGCAAACGTCGATCGATCGATCCGCCAGTGGAAGCGACAACCGAACCGCAACGCCCGCATCATTCGCAGGCGGTCTTCCGTGAACCGGTCCTCGGCGGGGCCGATGGTCCGGATCACTCTCTCCTTCAAATCCGCCTGTCCGCCCACGTAATCCAGCACCCGATCCGCCAGGGGGTCCCAGAACATTCCGTTCACGGTGAAATCCCGACGCCGGGCATCCTCAGTTTCATCTGTAAAGACGACCGCGTCGGGATGCCGTCCATCGCTGTAGCCCAGATCACGCCGGAAACGGGCAACCTCGAAGACGTGCCCGTCCAGCCGCACTTCCACCACGCCAAAGTGTGCGCCCACAGGCTGCGCATGGCGAAAAATGCCGATCACCTGTTGGGGATCGGCATCGGTCGCGACATCGTAGTCCCGGGGTTCCCGCCCAAGCAAGAGGTCTCGCACGCACCCGCCGGCCAGCAACGCACGGAACCCCCGTGCGTGAAGGCGTCGAACCACTTCGATTGCCGTGTCCTTAGCAGATGCCATTGCGTTTAGTCAAAAGGAACGGGAACCCGTTCGATCCGGGCGCCCAGCGCGCGAAGACGCTCGTCGATGCAATCGTACCCGCGATCGATCTGCTCGATGTTCCGGATCACGCTCTGGCCTTCGGCGCACAGGCTGGCGATCAGCAGCGCCATCCCGGCCCGGATATCGGGACTCGTAATCCGCTCCCCATATAGCTTCGACGGACCCACGATAACCGCGCGGTGAGGGTCACAAAGGATTATCTCCGCCCCCATCTCAATCAACCGATCAAGCCAGAAAAGGCGGCTCTCGTACATCTTCTCGAAGAACAGGACGGTGCCGCGCGCCTGGGTGGCCACGACCAGCGCGATGCTCATCAGGTCCGCGGGAAAACCCGGCCAGGGATCGTCAAAAATCTTTGGAATCGCGTCTCCGACATCCCGGACGATCTCCAGCTTCTGATGGTCCGGAACCAGGATGTCCTCTCCATCAACAGCCACCTCTACCCCCAGCCGTTCAAAAACCATCAGACTCCGCCGCATATGATACGGTGCGGCGTCCTTGATCCGTATCTCCCCGTTGGTTACCGCCGCGAGGCCGATGAAACTCCCTACTTCCATAAAATCGGGGCCGATGGTATGTTCGCCGCCACGAAGCGTTTTTACGCCTTCAATCGTCAGTTCATTGGTGCCTACGCCTGAAATCCGGGCACCCATCGCGTTGAGCAGAAGACACAACTCCTGCACGTGCGGTTCACAAGCCGCGTTCCGGATGACGGTTGCGCCCTCGGCAAGCGTGGATGCCATGATTACATTTTCCGTACCGGTCACGCTCCGCTCATCCAGAAATATGTCGGCGCCCCTCAATCCCTCTGGCGCCCACATTTCGTAGACGTGGTTGGTCTGGATGCGGGCGCCCAGCGCCTCCAGCGCACGAAGATGGGTATCCAGACGCCGACGGCCAATTTTGTCCCCTCCGGGCCGGGGCATTGTCGCGCGGCCATGTCGCGCGAGAAGCGGTCCTGCCAGCAGAATGCTTCCGCGGGCTTTTCTGCAGAAATCAGGATTTAGAGCGGTCTTGCTCAGCGAAGCTGCACACGCGGTCAATTCGGACCGGCCCGTGTGCTGAACCGAGACACCCAGATCGCGCAAGAGTTCGATGAGGGTGAGGACGTCTCCGATGGCAGGCGCATTCTTCAGCACGACCGTCTCGTCCGTTAACAGCGCAGCCGCAAGGAGCGTGAGCGCGGCATTCTTGTTTCCGAAAGGGGTTATGGTTCCGGAAAGTGGAAATCCACCTTCAATGACGAACTGTTCCATAAAAACACGCGCCCCGATGTCTCTCGGACTGGAGAACGGTGATCATGTGTATATCGTTATAAGTTACAATATAACATATCTTTACATAAAAATCAAGGAAAATTTTCGACGGGACGCGGCGGCCGCTGGCCACCGTGCTCGTCAAACGCCCGAAGCGGGGGCAGTCGCTTCGGGATGGACATAGAGTTGCCCGCATCCCGCCGCGATATCCACCCCCTTGCTGTAGCGTACTGTCGTTGTCAGATGGGCATTCCTGAGGATCTGCACAAACCGATCCACGGCCTCCTGCGGCGGCCGTTCAAATGGCGCGTCTTCGACCGGATTCCATGGAATGACGTTAATTTTGCACGCGATATCCCGGACCAGCGCAACCAGCCGTTCGGCGTCCTCCACGGAATCGTTGAACCCGTGGAGGAGCACGTACTCGAACGTCACCCGCCGATTAACTCCCTTGCGATACGCCCTGACGGCCGCGAGCAGTTCGGCAATCGGCCACCGCCGATTGATCGACATAATTCGCGAACGCTGCGCATCGTCTGTCGCATTCAGAGAAACCGCCAGGCCGACCTTCAATCCCTCCCTGGCCAACCTCAATATGCCGGGCACGTAGCCGACTGTCGAAAGCGTGATCCGCCGGATCCCTATTGCCAGACCGTAATCCAGATTCATCAGTCGGATCGCACGAACAACGTTCTCGTAATTCAACAGCGGCTCGCCCATACCCATCATGACGACATTGGTCAGATCGTCATCGCGCGCCCTCAGTTCGCGCCGGACCCAAACCAGTTGATCCAGAATTTCGCCAGCGGACAGGTTGCGGAGCAGCCCCATCCGGCCGGTCGCGCAGAACGTGCAATCGAGCGCACATCCCACCTGGGACGAAACACACAGCGTGCGACGCCTGCCATCGCGCATCAACACGCTCTCGACGCGCCTGCCGTCCGGAAGCTCAAACAGGTACTTCACCGTGTCGCCGGCATCCGCCCCCGCCTTTGCAGCTACTTTCAAACTCAATATAGACGCGCGCTCCCGCAGGGTTGCGCGAACCGCCTTTGTGAGGTCGGTCATTTCAGCGAAATCGGTTGTGCCGCGATTGTAGATCCACGCCGCAATCTGCCGGGCGCGATACGGCTCCAGCCCGAGGGAAGCGACGAATACCTCCAGTTCCTCGGGATAGATTCCCTTCAGGTCAACACGGTCACCCATCTCTCAAACCCCCGCCATGGGTCCATTCACTTAATCAAACAGTACAGGTATGAGAGTAACAATGCAGCGCTCCGGACGCAAGCTAAAATAGGGTTGACAGAAAGTCCGTTTTGACCTATCTTGCAAGATTCGCAATGCCCCCAGAACAATAAGTTACGTTCATTTGTCCATTTGTTGTCAGTTGGGTCTTCCATAAACCCTCAGGCCCCTTCCGGCATCCCACGCACCTAAAGATATGCATATTCGTGAATGTAATCGCACGAACCGGCCCCCCCGATCCGGTCGCCGGTTCCGGCTGGCAAAGTTTGTTCCCGTTATCCTACCCGCCGCTGCACTGATCTGGCTCACGGCCACCCGGTCCCGGCAGCCTGAAACCGTGCAAATCCCTGACGCCGCCCAGGAAACGTCCCCGATTGCAGTCTCTCTTCCCGCAAGTCCGGAACCGCAATTCTCTGAAATCGACGGACGCATCCGCCGTAGAGAAACATTCTGGGACGCGTTGAATCGGGAAGACGTCGCGCGGTCCCAGATCCATGAACTGCTTGACGCGTTACAGAAAGGGATTCCCCGGGCGGAATTCAATCCCAGAATCGTCCAGAGCGGAGACCGCTATGAACTGCGCCTGGACAGCCTGGGAGCCATTCAGTCTTTCGAATTCATTAAAAAGGGGGCCGTAGAGACCCGTTTTATCGCGGCGCGGAAGAACGGCAAGCTTACAGCGCACAAGGAGCGCATGCCTCTTGAAAGCCGGATCGCCGTTGTTTCGGGTGAAATCCACAACACACTATGGAATGCCCTGAGTGAAACCGGTGAAGACGCCGCCGTACTGAGCGGTGAATTGACCAGGATTTTTGAATACGACATCGACTTTATGGTCGATTGCCGCGACGGCGACCGTTTTGCCCTGGCGCTGGAGAAATTGCACAAAGACGGCCGGTTCCTGCGTTACGGAGATATCCTTTCAGCTGAATACCAGGCCGCGCGAAATAACCATCAGGCTTTCCTGTTCGAAACACCCGACGGCCACCTGGCCTATTACGATTCGAACGGCAAGTCGCTGCGCGGACTGTTTCTCAAATCCCCGCTCAACTACCGGCGAATCAGCTCCGGATATTCCAACCGCCGGTACCACCCCATCCTTAAAAAGTACACCCCACACCACGGCATCGACTACGCAGCCAGGTACGGCACCCGCGTCTGGGCAACCGCCCCGGGTACCGTCGTATTCAAGGGCCGGAATGGCGCTCTCGGGAACTACGTCGAAATTCGGCACCGAAACGGCTACAAAACCGGCTACGGCCACCTCAGCAGGTTCCCGCGGGGGTTGAAGAAAGGCTCATACGTCAAGCAAAAGCAGGTCATCGGTTTTGTGGGGGCGACCGGTCGCGCCACCGGACCACACCTTCATTACAACTTCTTTGTCAGAAACGGCAAGGGTTATCGCCTTGGCAACCCCGCCAGATTGGCCAATCGCTCCAAGGCCAGGCCGCTACCACCGGATCAACTGGCCGGCTTCAGGCAGCACCGCGACCTTCTGCTGGCGCTGTTCGACAACCAGACCGCGTCGATTGCGACCAACCTGCAGCCCCCTCCGTAAGTCACCTCGCCCACAGCCCATCGCCGGGTCGTCGCCACGGGAGCAAGATGAATTCGCTAACGAAAAACCCGGCAAAGACGACCGGGCTCTCAATAGCTGCGGCGACGATAAAATCCCGCCAGCTTGTCGATCGACGTCCCAACGCACAATCCCAAAAAAACGCCTATCCGAAGCAGATCTCGCGTTACGCCAGCACCTGACTCCCTTCAGAATGAAATAAAGGTGATATCTTGAGACTTGCGTACTTCGACTGCTATGCGGGCGTAAGCGGCGACATGATTCTTGGCGCGCTGGTGGATGCCGGCCTGTGTATCCAGATGTTGCAGAAGGAACTTGACAAACTCAATCTGAAAGAAGTCTGCCTCCGGGCCGGAAGGGTTCACAGGCACGGTATCGCCGCGACAAAGGTCGATGTCGTCGCCGGAGAAGGGCATGTACACCGTCGACTGAAGGACGTGTTGGGAATCATCAACGCCGCCGGCATCTCGAGCAGAGCCAAACGGCAAAGCGGCGCCATTTTCCGCCGCCTCGCCGAAGCCGAAGCCGAAGTTCACGGCGTTTCAGTCGAACGCGTACAATTTCACGAAGTGGGTGCGATCGACGCGATAGCGGATATCGTCGGGGCCGTTATCGGCCTGGAACTGCTCGGAGTCGAACGCGTCTGCGCCTCATCCCTACGGTTTGGTCGCGGAACAACCCGAAGTTCGCACGGCATTCTGCCCATTCCCGTACCTGCCGTGCTCGCCCTTTGCAGAGATGTTCCCGCCGAACGCACCGACATACCGTGTGAGCTGGTCACACCTACAGGCGCAGCGATTTTGACCACGTTGGCGGACCAGATCGGTGCCCGTCTTTCATTTCGTACGCGTCAGATCGGCTACGGGGCAGGCAGTCGTGACATGGATCAGATACCGAATCTGCTCCGATTGGAAATCGGTGAATCCGAGTCCTGCCTCCGGACAGACGCGCTCACCCTCATAGAAACCAACATTGACGATATGACGCCGGAAATCTACGGCTATCTGATCGACCGCCTGCTCTCCGAAGGCGCCAGAGACGCGTACCTCACGCCCCTCATTATGAAAAAAGGGCGCCCCGGAGTGATGCTCAGCGTGCTCGCCGATCCCGCCAACACACAGTCCGTCACGGATCTGATCTTCCGTGAAACCACGACGCTTGGCGTTCGGCTCCGCCGCGTTGAGCGTCAGACCATCTCTCGACGAACGGAAGTTGTCGAAACCGCATTCGGCCCCGTGACCGTAAAGGTCGCCAATTACGGCGGCAGGACGCGTATTGCGCCCGAGTACGAAGACTGCGCCCGTATTGCGAGCGAACAGGGCGTACCCATCCTCGAAGTCTACCGCGCCGCGTCGAGCACAAACTGATGCTGATCCTCTCCCGTCCCTCCTATATGCAAACGAACGACGACGTCCGGATGCGGCAGGTCACCGGCCCCGAGTTTTCACGCAGTGGAAAAAACTCGTGGCGCATCGTGCCATTCTCAATTGAGAATCCCGGATCTTCCGTGGTCGCCAGGGTGAGCCCTTGTCGGTCGCGGATAACACGATCCACACCGCATCCCATCGTCTGGCCATCCCCGAAACGGATGATTGCCGTTGTCCCCGCGACTTCGGCGCCATCCGGTATGCGACCGGTCACCCTCAAGCCGTCAAATGGGTCTCCATCCGCCTTCCTGAGAACACCGGCCACGTCCAGGTCATAGACTCCCTCGCCCAGAACCACCTCCTCTTTCCACTTCAACGCGTCCCCGCCCCACAGCCCCATGCACGTGGGGACGCCGTCCCGTTCCCGCACAAACCCGAACTCGCCGCTCAAGCTGAGATCACCAACCACCAGTGGCTCGTCAGTCCAGACGGCACGATGCACAATATGGTCCACATATCCCCTATGACTCACCTCCAGCGCGATATTCCATTCATCCGCGTATACCTGTCGCACGGCCTCAACAAACGGAGATCCGTCGAAGGGCTCATGGATCGCGGCAAACACGCTGGATAGCGGTGCTCGTCCTCGCCGCCGCGCGAGGAAAACGGGCATCCTGAACCGATCCAATTCGGCATCATTTTCGTTCGTTCGGCGCACAGACGGCGCGTCACCCAGGAAAATCACCGCTTCCGAAAGCCCAGGTAGATGGCACCGCAGCCCTGCTTGCCGTCCCTCGAGGCCGAAACGCAGTGAAACACCGTTGGCGACACGACCACGCGACACGTTCTGGATGAATCCGTAGCTCACGCAGCGCCCCTCGGCATCGCCGGCATCCCCCCCATTTTCGGGCAGCCGCACGTTTACGCCCGGCAACAGGTTCGGCCCGAAAGGCTTCACTGGCACATCCACCTCGGCCCATCCGTCCCGGTCCGCGCTTCCGTGCAACTTCCAATCGTGCTGAGCGCCTCCACAGACACGAAAAATGTCCACGGAATAGACGTCCCCGCCGCCCGCGTTGGCCAGCATGACCATCCGCCGGTAATCCCGCGCCAACCCGGGGTATGCGCGTTCTCCGCCGGCTTCCATCCACTGTACATCGTGGTGTGCCGTCTCAAACGCCAGCAACCGGCCGCGAGACGGCCCCCTGTTTCCGCGCGTATACTGTTCCTGCTCATCGATCACCACCGTATTGTGCGCCAGCGTGCTGACGGTCCAGAACCTGTAACGCGAGTGGGTGTATCCCAGGTCAGGCAACAGTTCCTCGCCATTTGCAAAGAGCGTCAGATTCAACAGATCTGCGTGGTCGTGTCCGTGGCCCCCTTCTGAGAAATGAAGGTGTACCTGCGCCTGGCGACGACCCTCCCCACACCCGAGCCATGCATGCCCCAACCCTGCAAACAAGGTCGGACACGAGCAGACTGAAGGCTTCAGGTCCTCATATCGCGCCCACGAATCGTGGACCGGTAACAGGCGTCCATCGGGGTACCTGAATGTCTCGAGAACACGACTGCACCGTGCCACTTCCGAAAATTCGCGAAACGGATCCAGATTGACGAAACGCCTGCCGTCTTCCGGATCCACATATCCCCAAGGATCGGAATAACCGGCCAGGGCGTCCATCACACGCAGCAGACCCGTCAACGTATACCGATGATATCCGGCACTCCCCTGGCACCAGAACCCATCCACGGAGAATCGTCGGAACAGGCCGTGCGCGCACCGTACCGCCCGGTGAACCAGCGAGGGATCTCTCATCACGCGGCCGGCCACCGCATATCCCTCGTAGGTCTCGGGGCTGGCGTTGGTATACAATAGACCATGAAAGGCGTCCTGACGAATTGCCCCCCTGAAAAACTCGTCCACGATACGACGGCCGACATCCACACCCCGTTCGCCGGAAAGTCGCTCCAGCTCGCCGCTGTCCCGAATTGAATCGTATGCGTAGATCATATCGGTGGGGATCTCCGCGTAGCGCCATTCTCCCCACTTTCCGCCTCGCCTGGGAAAAGGTGCGTTCATACAAACCACCTTGGCTGTATTTGCCACGTCCGTCCAGACAAGAAAGCCCGGATAGAATCCTGCAAATGCGTCCAGAATCAACGCCGAGCGCCGCGCATACGCCCGGTCTCCGGTTGCGCGGTACAAAACACCGAAATCCCGGGCGCGGTCCGAGAGATAGAACCGGGCGCACCACCAGGCCCTGGCGCGAAAGAAAAACCGTCTGCCCGATCCATCTTCGAAAAACGGATACTCGACCTCGATCCCCACGGGATTCAATATTCGAAACACCCGATTCTCCTTGAATTCCACACCGGGGAAAACCGTACCGCAGTGTCGGCACCGGATACGATCCGGGTCTTCCATCGACCAGTCGAGCTGACGTTCACTAACGCCCTCGTCGCAGCGCGCGCACGCCACGTACCGGAATCCGGTCCGATCAGGAACCAGCGCCGCCATCTCAGCCTCTGACATCGCCATCAGCGGCGAGACAGCCCGCTTCAGTTTCTCCAGCGTTTCTTCCGGCGGCGAGGTGCGGTAAACCGGGCGCGAAACCCCCGTGGCCGCGCACCTGCCTGGCCAGAGCCAGCACAGAACGAGAAGACTGAATAATACACCCAATCCATCCATTGCCCTATCCGATCGCAATGATTATCTTGGCCCGACTATCGACGAATGGGAAGTCGCGCGGCGTTCGGGATTCCCAAGAAGAATCCTTTCGCCGGGAAAATCGTCCGTCCCGAAATGGCTCGCTTTCAGAATCGGAACCTGTCCCGCGCGGGTTTTCGGCGCCCGCCGGGGCCGTTGAAAAAGGGAGAACCGCAATGCAAGCTGAAGTACGAATTGACCCAAACGAAGAAATCGAATTCATGAACGTGGACGAGACCGACTTCAGTTGCTTCACGCCGGCCGAGCGAATCCGACACCTCGAAGTGGAGGGATTCGTCGTTCTACCGGACGTGCTCGATGCGGATTTCATGGTTCGCATCAAACGCGAAATGGCCGATGCGCCGATGCAGACGAAGGACTACAGCGCCGCGCAAACCTACTGTCTGGAGCCCCAATGGCGCAGTCGGGCCGTGGCCGAACTGATCGCGCACCGGCCAATGATCGAGTTCCTGGAGACACTGCTCGGCGAAGACATCGTGTTCACCCGGGGGCTCTTCACCCGGACGCTCTCGGGCTCGCCGCCCATCTCGTTACACACCGACGGACAGCCGTTCGGTTCATCCATCTTCGGATACGAAGGAAGTTCCCCCCGTCTACTCCGCGTCCTGTATTACCTTGACGACCTGACCCCGGACCGGGCGCCCTTCCGGCTCGTCCCTCGCTCCCACCTGTCGTTTCACGCCGAAGCGAACCCGTACGTGCGTTACAAGTACCACCGCGGCGAGGTCACCCTTTGCGTCAAGGCGGGGACGGCGCTCGTGATCCCCATCAATTTGTTCCACGGTACCCATCCCAACAGAACCGGCTCCCAGCGCACGCTGGTTCAACTGGGGTACCGCCCGGGCTGGGCGGGGCCCATACAACCGATGCCGGAATGGGACCCGGAACTCGTTGCAAGGGCCCCGGCCGAAACAAGACGCTTTCTGCAAAGCCCCAATACAACCGGTCTGGACTGGAACCAGCCGCACAAACCCAAAGGCATGAGAACCGACGCTCCGGCTATTGATCCGGGACGGTGGGAGCGCTGATCGCGGCCGTCTGCCAATACACGTGTGAGGTCGAAATCCGAAAAAAATACTGAGACGAAAAAAGCCCGGTGAGCGTGTTTGGCCGGGCTTTTCCGTTCTTCCAGCCGGGACCCGATCATCGGAAAAAAGCCATCCGGATTCATAAGGGAATTCCGTGGACCCGGTCCGGTGCAAATCTTCGATTATCTCCTGTTGCGCAGGTACCATACCTCCCGGAAGAACTTCCGACGCGATCCGGACATGCCGCCGATCACCTGGGGATTCATACACGGTTTGGGTTCGTGAAACCGAACCGTCACATGGTTGTACGCGATGAGGATAGCCCGACGGGGATTGTCCGGGTTTGTCCAGGCAGATCCGGTATGGCGAACGCCCTCGGAAAACATGACGAGACTTCCCGGAGGGCATCCATAGGTCTCCCAGACTCCAGAGTCCGGATCGTCGGCTTCCACCGGCCACGTCCCTTCCTGCGCCGAAAACAGATTGGCCTTGTGCGAGCCCGGCACCAGGCACGTGCCGCCCTGTCCCTTTTTGACTTCGTTCAGTTCCCAGACAATGCGTGTCATCCCACTGTAGATCCGGCCGTTGTGAAAACGGTAGGACAGGGACGGATCGAGATTTGTCCCGCCCACGTGGGGCCGCCACTGATTTTCGGAATTCTTGATGGAGCGCCCGGAAATAAAGACGCTCTCGAGACGAATGCGATCGCGATCCGGATGAATGACCTCCTGCAGGAGACCCATGACTCTCGGATGATCGATGAGGAATTCCGCGGGCCCGGCAATTGGCGCCTGGAGGTGTCCGGGCAGGCGCTCCGGATCTTTCAGGAGAACTTCCATGTGCTCACGTACCGTTTGAATTTCCTGGTCGGTGAGCACGCCCGGAATAACGAGGAAACCCTTAAGGTCGAAGAGAAACTTCTCGTATTCCGACATGGGGTGGATCTGGGCGGATTCTCTCTGCATCGACACATCAGCAGCCGTGTCCGAGGTCTTCATGTCACATGCTCCTTGCTAAGTCGGCAGGTTTCTGCGGTAGACACAGACGTTCAGGACCGTCAGCAACGCAGGGCCCTGGACGGGCTGCCGTTGGGTTCGGTATCACTGTTTTTCCTTTCGTAAGCGCAGACTCATTATGGGAGCCGTGCGGTTATTTGGTGTACTTTTTATGCAAACACACGGTGCGCGGCTATCTTCCTGAGCAGACCAGGATTTCGATACCCCGGGAGAACACAGGAAGGGTTCAGGCACCCGCAGACGATTCGCCCGTTTTCCTGAAAAGAAAAATGTATTCGTGTTTAAAGACATAGAAGCCGCCGGCAAGGGCACGGTAACGCCAGAGTTCCGCCTGGTTCCGCTTGGATCGGGTCTCGTCGAAATTTTTCACAACGATGCTCTTAAGCGAGTAGGGTCTTTTCAGGACCTCATTCATACAGTAGAACCCGAGAGGTATCCACGTTCCTCTGGCGTATTTGTCCCCCACGACCAGGACGAAATACCGATCCTTCTCCAGGTACGGTGTCGCGTTGTCCACAGCCTGGCCGAACATGCGAAGAAACGCTTCGGTACTTCCGGCGTTTGAGAGATCTTCGCGGTCATCGGAGAATCGAATGATATCGTGGTACGGAGGATGCATGATGAGAAGCTGCACCTGCCTGACGCGACACTTCACCAGCGCGCCGCGAATGTCCATCTTTCGGTTGTCGCCAACCACGATTTCCGTTGTCACGTCGTCGTCATTTCGGGTTGACTCAACAAGCTTTTTTGCCTCTGCGGCGATGCCCTGATTGAGTTCCAGGCCGATGCCGTTACGCCCGAGCCGTCTGCACTCGATCAGCGTGGTCCCGCTACCGACAAATGTGTCCATTACCCAATCCTGCCGGCGGGTGTATCTGAGCATCATCTGTTGGGGAATCTGAGGGATAAAGTTGCCCCAATACCACCCGAGATGCCCGCCCGTCGAATCCCGCCGCTTCATGACCCACAGACTGTCCGTCAGGACGTCCTCATACTCCTTCCACCTCAGGAGATTGATGTCGTTGATCTCCGTCTTCCTGACCTTCTGGACGCCGTCACGCAACCGCTTGACGTAATACCTTGCGCGTTCGACCGTCCGCGCCTCCAGGATCTGGTTCAGTTCCGAAATCAGCACATCCCTTCGCAACGAAACGGTATCGCGCCCCGGGCTCGGCTCCGAGAATCCGTCGGAACTGCGTTCAGGAGATTCGACGACGTTTTGAACACTCAACGTTTTGGTTCGCAGTACATCCACATCCGTCTGGCCGTAGATATCGTCGAGCGCCTGAACGAACTTCCTTCTGTCGAAAACCGCGCTCCCGTAGCCCAACGGCGTCGCGCTTAGATCTTCGGAATACCGCGCTTCCTGCTGGTTTATTTCCTGCACAGATCCTGTTCCTCTCGCGGCGGTGACCACGTGTTCTCTCGTTGAAGGCGATGGTTCGCGACGTTGCACAGGCTCGGCGGTATGTTACTGAAATGCGACGGCTAAAGCAAGAACAACGACGAAAAACCTCCGATGCCTGGAACTCACGGGTGTCCGGCATGGACCGCAGGTCTGCCGCGGGGTGCGTTTCGCGCTCGGGTCGTCATTCCTTTCACGATGGATGCATACCGGGTCGTTTCCGCTATGGTTCATCCGGACCGGGATATTGGAGCGCCACAGATGAAAAATCGGGATAGGGGGGAGCCTTGCGGCTCCGCCCCTCCCACACCACCGTGCGTACGGGTCCGTACACGGCGGTTCGATGGATTTATGCGGTCAAGCCGGGCGAAAGAGAAGCGAGCCCAAGCTTGGCGAAGAAGGCGTTGGACAAGGCGATGGAAAGGGCGGGACTGTTGCTGAGCCGCCAGGGTCCGTGGGGGCTACCGGCGGTCTGCGCCGCCAGGTGCTTACCGACGCGGTGGCGGCGGCCCGGGCTTCACCCTTCGCCACCGGTGCCAAGGCCAGTTCCAACTGGATTTTCTGCCGCCTGGTGCGCATAAGCGTGCCGTCCTACTTGTCCTGTCCATCGTTTGGGCCTTCGCCGGTCGCCCGGCTACTATGCCCTCTGCTGACTTCTGCGCCGCGATCACGGCCCTTACGAGCCGCTCAGTCCTCTCCCTCCGGACACGACGCAGACCTCCCGACGTAAGATCGACCGCCTTCAGCGCACACCCGCCGGATTTACCACCCCGGCACTTGATGGCATTGGACTTCGCGATCATCAGCTCGCTCGTCCCGCCGGGTAGGCCTCCTATCCGGTTCTTGTCCATCGGGTCGCGCCTTTGCTACGCGCTTCCTTCAGACATCCCCTCGCGACAATGCCCTTGCGCTTCGCTAACCCTTCGCAGCCATCAGGCTGGATAGAGGACTTCCACCTCCAAGCTGTCGATCATGCTCGGCACACTGAAACAGGGCCTGTGGTAAATTTACCACAGGCCCGTTATTTTCAGTTAATTGAAATGGTGGGCGATACTGGACTCGAACCAGTGACCTCTTGCATGTCAAGCAAGCACTCTAACCACCTGAGCTAATCGCCCATCCATTGCGTACCAGTCTTGCCAAACACCTCGAAACCCATTAGAATTGCACGGCCGGGGATAGCATCAATTCGAATCAGCGGCGCCATCCCATAGGCTATTTCAGACAGCAAATCTATACGAAATAATGGGCGAAGTCAAGCGGAATATGGGATCGCACCGCGGGTTCGGGCGACCACCGATTCGCTTGAATTTCGTGCTAATGCGCACCGTTTACCGACAGGCGATGACCCGTCGTTTTCAAGCTCCCCGCAGTGCAGCCTCAGCAAGCCGAGTACCTTCCACGCGCGCGCGGATTTTGGCAAACGCCAGTTCGCGGGAGGTGGACAGGTCATCCGCAAAGGGCGAAAAACCACAATCGTCCGTTGTGCCCAGTTGCGCTGTCGGTATGTATCTGGCGGCTTCCACAACGCGGTCTCTCACTTCTTCGGACGACTCCACGCGGGGATCGATCGCATCGATAACGCCGACAAAGACACGGTGGCCGGGTCGGATGAGCGTCCGGATCAGTTCCAGGGCCTTTCCGGGGTCTTTTTCGGAGGCCATAGCGACATAGAAATTGCCCACTTTTATCTCGAAAAGCGTCGGCAGCAGGTCGCTGTAATCCACATCGGCACTGTGGGTGGCGTCCCAATCGCCCCCCGGGCAGGTGTGAACGCCCAACTTCGTACGTTCTTCCTCGGTAAACGCTTCCAGGCCGGAATTCAGCAACGCCACAAAGCTATTGAGAAGTTCGCCCGACGGATCCAGTTTGACGGCGAGGCGTCCTTCGGTGAAGTCGATCTGGACCCTGTGCGCGCCCGCGTCCAGGCACCGGCGAACTTCCTCGACGTGCTCGCGCGTGAGGTCCGCAACGAACTGTTCACGTGAATAATCCTCGATCCCGTCCGACGGATAAATGAGACTCAACAGGGAGGGTGAAATCACGGCCTGCTTGACGGAAGCGCGCGCGTATTTCAACGCGGAATCGAGAAAGCGGTCGGCGCTTTGCGTATACCGGAACGGGCCGGATGTCAGACGCGGGAGCTGCCGGGTGTGACCATCCGAAAACTGAACTTCCACGCCGTCGGGAGCAATGTTGTCCGCTCCGTGCAGACAATAAAAGGCAAAACCGCCGAACTTGCGCTGCTCACCGTCGCTAATGACGGGCGAACCCGTCTCCTCTAATCCGCGCATGGTCTCGACGGTCGCTTGATGCGCGACGGCATCCAGCGCCTGCTGGCTGATCCCGCCTTCGCGGAACTGTTTGTCGGCGCGGACCAGTTCCGCGGTACGGGGAATGGAACCGATAGGTTCCGTGGGGATGGCAAGATTGGACATGGCGTTCCTCCGGATCAAAGGGCTGAAGTTTTGGCTCAACGGCGAAGAACGATCGAACCGTCAACATGCAGCCGAAAAAATTTCGCCGCGATGCCCTGGCAGGCATTTCGCAACAAACTGGCGGTTCCGTACCTCTCTTTCCCGTTACGGCGCCCGTTCGGTGAGGTCGCGCAATTTCCCCAGAATGAGCGGCCTGCCCTTGTAAGCGACCTCGTCACCGTGGGCAACCGCGCCGTAAATGATCCTGCCGTTTTCAAACGACACGACGCAGAGCCGTCCTCTAAAACTCAGATCTCCACACACGACCCGATCTCCTTCCCCTGTTCCATAGACGATCAAGTCTGTTCGTCGGTTCCGCTCCACGCGTATTCCATGCGCCAGATGCATCGGCGCTCTGCGCCCATTTACGTCCACTGGCACCCGGGCGATGCCCACCGGTGCCGGGATCTTTCTGAATGGCACCAGCGCAACGTCGTATAGGAGGGAGAACTGGTTCTTGCCTGAAATCCATTTCTGCAGTCCAATCCAATACCGGTCAGGGTAAGGATGCGGCGCGCCATCGGCTTCCACGTATGAAACGCCATGTCGCACGTGGCGGATTTCAGAGGGTTTGGCAGGAACGACCTGAAGCCCGGGACCATCCCCGGTGATCGATCGGCGCTTTCCCGCCCGCCATTTGTACGGCGAATGCAGATACCAGGTGTACGCATGATGCCGCTCGGCCTCCAAAACGGTATCTGAGACCAGGAAATAGCACGGTTTCAGAAACACAATCCTCCGTTCAACGATCACGCCGAATTCAATCTCGTAGCCGCGATGTCTGGCGGAAAAATAGTCCATCCCTTCCCCGGACACCCACACGACGTCTTCGCCGCGGTGATTGACCCGGTCGAGCGGCGCATCGTTGACAACGACCTGATTGTGGGCCCGCGGAGACCGGAAGAAGTGATTCAGCGGATTATCGTAGGATCCCCACCGGGTTGTCTCCAGCGCGAGGGGTTTTCCATACGCATACATCGAGAAATCGAGCAGATCGTTGTGGCTGTGACCGCCGCCCCAGCCGCCGTAATTGATGACCATATAAAGCGCATTTCGGTCCCAGCCCGACCGCATCACCGCATACCCGGAAGGCGCAAGGTTGATCGACGAGAAAGCTGGCTTTTCAGGACACACCTTGCCACGGGATCGAATCCTGTCGCGCACCGGCCAGAGATAACGCCCGCTGCCGGTATACCGGACCGCTTCCTTCAGAAGGTCGTCCTGGTTGGCAAAACCACCGTCGTTGAAGCCAATGGACTCGCCCAGCGGCGTCGCGGTTGCCAGAAACCACTCGTACATTTCCACGAGGCGGGATTTCAAGTGCTCCGGCAACGGGACGTGTGGATTCAGGTCTGCAAAATCCACCGTTCGTTGAACGCAACGAAGGCTCACGACGCCGTAGCCGGCCGTGCGCTCGGAGTGGCAGCCGTCCGCGAAGAAATCCTTTTCGGCATGTTCGGCAATTCGCCGCATCCCTATCTCGACCCAGTCCCCGGCCTCGCGGAATTCAGGAAAGAGCCCGCCGCAGTAGACAAGGGCGAATGACCCGGTCAACTGCCAGTTCCCGCTCACGTATCCTTCACGTTCGAGCAGGTTGAGCCACCGGCACCCGCCCAGAATGGTCTTCAGAAGACGTTCGTGAGTTCGCCATTCGAGAACGCCCGTCTTTCTATATGCGAAATAGTGGTCGACAAACTGTGGATTCCTGCCTCCGATCCCAAGTTCGTAAAAGATCACGTCGAGACGAGGAATGGTATTCTCGATAACATTCCGCTGTTCGTACCACTGTTTGAACAGTTCCTGGAAACACGCTGCGTATCTCAGATCGCCCGACTTCGCGAAAGCCACGCGCAGCGGATCGCTCCAGAACCAGTAGTGCATGCCGTATTTGCCGCTCTGCCCCCAGTCCGCGTTGAAGTCGACCCGCTTCCCGAATTTGTAGGTGGGCGTCTGCCATCCCTGATACGTGATTTCGTGCTTTACCAATCGTTCCGCCTGCTCAATCGCGTCGGCGCCTGGGCGCCTCTCAAAACGGTCTACAAGATTTTTCCCGGTTTTTCTCCCTGCAAAGTAGGCGCCCCAGGCGGAATAGGCATCCTTCCAGCGGCGCGCCATGGCCGCCTCACGGACGGGTTTGAGGCCGGGCTGATCCAGTTTCAACGCGGCGAAGAGGTCCTTCTGGGAGATATGGCGCATTCTTGAGCGGCTGATTCCGGGTGGCATTGGCAGTCCCTTTCAATCGTTTGCCCTTGACATCCCCGCCCGATGGTCGAATATTAGCGATCCCGCACATGGAAACGCCTGATCGAGTTTTCGGGGCGTCCGATGCGGCGCGGGTTTCGGCTTGGCCGACCCTGAAAATTCCCTCTGGGCTCGGACAGAAACCCTTTAAAAAGGGGGAGAAGAAAACCATGAAAATCTACAAAGCCGCGCTGATCGGGTGTAGCCGAATGGGCGCCTTTATCGACAACGAAGTACCGGATTCCTGGGGCGCTTATTCGCATGCGGCGGGATACGAGGCGTGCGAACGTACGGAAATGATCGCCTGTTCGGATTTACGCGGCGAAGCGATGAGACAGGTCGGACGCCGCTATGGCGTGCC
The DNA here is from genome assembly GCA_965237675.1 of Candidatus Latescibacterota bacterium. Taxonomy (GTDB): domain Bacteria; phylum Latescibacterota; class UBA2968; order UBA2968; genus JAAXHE01. The sequence continues at coordinate 3,157,977 of OZ250150.1, read as the reverse complement.
AGACGACAAGCAATATCTCGACTACAGAGAAATGCTTGAACGCGAGCGACCGGATATCGTCAGCGTGGCCACGCAGCCCGAACAGCGCGCGAAAATCGTCGTGGACGCGGCAGAGCGGGGAGTCAGCGCGATCTATGGTGAAAAGGCCATGGCCGCATCGCTCGACGAAGCCGACGCGATGGTGGAAGCGGTCGAGCGTCACGGCGCCGTTTTCAACCTGGGCACCAACCGCCGCTGGGATCCGGGATTCGACGCGATGAAAGACGTGATCGACAGCGGACGGACCGGCCGGTTGCGGTCGCTGATCGTCCATCAGACGGGCCCCCTTTTCAATGGAGCCAGTCACAGCTTCGACGTGCTCATGTGGCTTAACAACGACAATCCCGTATCGTGGGTTCAGGCCCATCTGCCAAACGGGGACCAGGTGATCGACGGCGAACGCCTGTCCGAAGACCCGATTGGACACGGCATCCTTCAATTCGAAAACGGCGTCACCGCCTACGCGCTGAATTCCGGACGGGGTATGGAAGTGGAGGCGGTGGGCGACCGTGGCGTGGTCTCAGGCCTGCGCAACGGGGTTGAATGGCACGTGCGCGAACACGGCGCCGAGGACCATCGCGGCCGGTCCGTTCTGACGACGGGGGAGTTTCCAGCTTTCAAACCGGCCAGTTCAACCCAGCGGCTGATCGAAGATCTCGTCCGCTCGCTTGACACCGGCGAACCGCCACGCGGCGGCGTCAGAACGGCGCGGGCAAACACGGAACTCATCTTCGCTTTTGTCGAATCGCATGCTCGGGGTGGCGCACGGGTCGAATTGCCGCTGATGGGGAGCCGGTACCGTTTGCAGCGAAACAGGCCGCCCCGGCAGCCGAAATTTCAACGTTGAGACGGATCCGTCCGCGGGGCAAGATCGCAGGCGCCCGCCGGGGCAGGCTGTGCGATCGCTATAGTGGCTCGGCCCTGTATACGATCTGGAGCAAATTCCCCTCCGGGTCCGCCAGGAAGTTGAACCGGGTCCCCGTTGACGTCTCGCGGTACGGCCCCACAAATTCGGCGCCACGTCTCTCCAGCATCCGGCACGCCGAATCGAAGTTATCCACCGCGAGCGCGATATGCCGAATGCCGGCGTCATCGGCGGCGCTTTCCGCGGGCGGCCGTTGGTTCGACGGCAGGAACTCCAGAATGCCTCCGCCTGGAAGGCGCAAGAAATAGGTCTGGCTCTCGTCGTTTTCAAGGATCATCTCAAAACCCAGGATGTCACAGTACCAGCGGGCGAGCGTGTTGGGGTCGGCCGCAACAATCGCGATATGCTCTATCGATCGGATCATGCATCCCCCTTCGGTGAAATGGTAATCTCGCGGCCCTCCTCCAGAGAGGCATCGACCGCAGACGCGATCCGGACGACCTCCACCCCGTCCCGGGGGGTGATCAGCGGCTTCCACAAGTTCCGTACCACCCCCGCGAAGTGCCTGATCAGTGAACGTGACGTGCCCTCCGTCTGGCCGTGAACGTCGGGAGCGACGGATGTATCGGGATACACGACGTCGTTCGCGCCGTAAATCGCGAGACCATTTTCGTAAGGAAGGACCTCTACGGCCCCGGTCGTGCCGCGTACGGTGAAGAGTTGGTTCTGAGGCCGCCCTCCCCGGATGGGCGAACCCCATACATTTTCCAGAACGGCAACTGCGCCGCAGTCGAAGGTGAGGACGACGACAATCAGATCCTGCCGGCTCCGTCCCCCGGACCTCGAGGTGGCCATCACCCGCGCGACCGGGCTTCGGGACGTCCAGAGTGCCAGATCGATGTCGTGGGGCAACAACCAGTAGGCCAGCGGAAAGCGGCCGAGCACCCTATCGACGGCGGCGGGCTGCGAGGACCTCCGGCTGTACACGTGGAGAACCTCACCAATTTCGCCACGAGCCACAGTCTCCCGCATGGCGGCGAATCGGGGGTCGAAACGCAGGCTATGGCATACCATCAGATGGACGCCGTTCCGATCCGCTCCACGCGCCATCCGGACAGCGTCTGAAGGGGACGTCGCCATCGGTTTTTCCACAAGGACATGCTTCCCGAACTCCAGACAGGCCGCGACGGGGTCCGCGTGCGCCCATTCGGAGGTGGCGACAACGACCGCTTCAATCTGTGGATGGTCGGAGAGCATGTCGTTGTAGCGAGCCCCGGTATAGACCGGCACCCCCATTTCCGTCGCCACGTTCCGCGCGGCGACCTCCCCCTGCCCGCAGACGGCAACCAGCCGCGTCAGCGCCGACTGATCGAGAATCCGAGCGTAGAGTCCGCCCATCCGACCCGGGCCGATAACGGCGACGTCTACGGGTTGCACCGGTTCCACCATAGGATTCCTCGGCCTGTGTCCGCAGGATGTGGAGCGAAACGCTCGTCCTGCGGCCAACCTTAACCTGAGACTTCAACGACGACGTCAAAGGAGGATTTATGCTGCGTGTGTCAGGCTGCTTCCTGCTGTGCGCACTGTCCGCTCTCTACCACCCCCCGCGTGCGGCCGGCGAACCGTCTTCCGACGGCCAAACCCTCTATCGCCAGTATTGCGGGTCCTGCCACGGAAAGAACCTGGAGGGCGTCAACGCACCCAGTCTGATTGACGGCGTCTGGATCTACGGCGGACGTGGGAACATCGCCCGGAACATCAGATTCGGCATTGTCCAGCAGGGTATGCCGGCGTTCGGGGAAGTACTCTCGCAGGGCCAGATCAACGCCCTCTCGGCATATATCCGGGAGGTCGAAAAGTCTGCCGGCGCCACCAAACCCCCCATTCCCGACACCCTGGACACGTATGACTATCGGATCCGCGTCGAACGCTGGGTAGAGGGCCTGCAGATACCCTGGGCGATTGACTTTGCGGATGCCGCCACAGCGCTCATCACCGAGCGGCCCGGAAGGCTTCGCGTGGTCAGGAACGGCGTGCTTCGACCCGAACCGGCGTCGGCTACGCCACAGGTTCTGCATCAGGGACAGGGCGGTCTTATGGACGTGGCCGTCGATCCCGCCTATGCGGAAAACGGCTGGATCTACCTGTCTTACAGCCATGTGCTCACGGACACCGCCAACATCCAACGCCCACCCGCCATGACGCGCCTTGTACGAGGTCGTCTGAAAGACAACGCATGGACAGACCAGCAGGTCATCTATGAAGCCCCTCACGAGGCCTATGGAATAACGCGACACCATTACGGCTGCCGGATCGTCTTCGACCCGGCGGGCTATCTCTACTTCCCGATCGGGGACCGTGGAATCCCCCGGCACGCGCAGGATCTGAGCCGACCCTCGGGCAAAATTCACCGCATTCACAGGGACGGCCGGATTCCTCCGGACAACCCCTTCGTCAATCAGGATGGCGCCCTCCCCACCGTCTTCAGCTACGGCCAGCGCAACCCGCAGGGCCTGGCGGTGCATCCGGCTTCAGGCGCTGTATGGGAAAGCGAACACGGGCCGATGGGCGGGGATGAAATCAACCTGATCCGGGCTGGAATCAACTACGGCTGGCCGGAGGTCACTTACGGCCGAAACTACAACGGAACCCTCGTCTCGGAATTCGAACGCAAGCCCGGCCTGGAGCAACCCGTCCTGTTCTGGCGCCCCTCCATCGCCGTCTGTGGCATCGATTTTTACCGCGGAGATCTTTTTCCCAGGTGGAAGAACCGGCTTCTCGTGGGCGCCCTCGCGTATGAGGAAGTCCGACTCCTCACGGTTGAGAACGACCGTGTGATCTACCAGGAAACCATCCTCAAGAATGCCGGCCGCGTGCGGGACGTGGCGAGTGGACCGGACGGCGCAATCTACGTCGTTCTGAACAACCCCGGTACCGTATTGCGCCTCACGCCGATTCCGGCAGACGGCGCCGGTGAATTCTGATCCCACCCGGAGACGGCGGAACTGTGCGCCGGTTCACGCCGTTTTGACTTATCCCATCGAATATCAAATATTGGCGATCGCAGGACACACCAGAACCCGGCGCATGCACCTGAATCCGGGCGGGCGCTTTGACACCGCGGCGTTTCATCCGGGGGCAAGGGCCTCGAGAATCCCTTTCAGATAGCCGATACTGCGGGCGGCGATCGTCTGCGGATCCGGATCGAATTCGAACACCTCAACCGAGACGTATCCATTGTAATCCTGATCCTGCAGCGCCCTCATGATGGGCGTAAATTGAAGGTCTCCGAATCCGGGTCCTCGCAGATTCGGGTCGTTTACATGCACATGCCGCATGGCCATTCCGGCCTGGGCGATCACCTCGGTATGGGGTCGTTCCTCCGAGGCAGCTGCCCGGCAGTCAACCATCGTCTGAAAATTCGGATGCCCGACCGCCTCGACCAGCTTCAAGGCCCCGGCCACGCTGGTTACGAAATTGGTCTCCTGATCCGTAAGCGGCTCGATGCAATACGTTACGCCCCGATCGGCCATCAGATCCGTGCAACCGGCAAACAGTTCCGCCGCCCGAGCAAAACAGTCCTCCGCGTCCCAACCCTCCTGAATATTCCGCTGCTGGGGTGAGCCGTGAATCATCACGCTTCCCCCCAGGTCCCCGCAGAAATCGATCAGCGCCTTTACGTATTCCTGCGTGCGCTTCCAGATCTGCCGATCCGGATGGTTGATATATAACCCGGCGGGTTTTACCAGCAACCAGTGCAGCCCCACGATCTCCACACCCGCCCCTGCCGCCGCCCGGCGGATGTTCCGCCTGCTGGCGGATGAAATGCCGTGGACCGACTCCGCCAGCGTGAATGGCGCGATCTCCACCCCGGCGCATCCGATAAGCGCGGCATAGTCGAACACCCGCTCGATCTCCCAACCTTCGAAGAACTCATTGCAGACCGCAAGCTTCATAGCCGACACCTCCTGGCGTCCAGCCGGAATTCCAGCCGATCATCGGCCGCCGTGGTTGGACGCTGCAATCGGACCATCATGGCCTCGCACCGGGACGACACTCGGCGCGAATCGGACGCGGCGCCTGCCAGGAGGATTTCCGGCCACGGAACCGACCCGGCCTGGAAGATCACAGACATGATTTCGCGGCGGGGACGAATACGACATCATTCCGGTTGTGACAAAACCCTTGACAGAAGCCCCGATTTTCTCTAACATAATCGGGCTATCTCAAAAATCCAAGGAAAACGTTCAGGAGAAGCCATTATGGCCTCTGCGCCCGGTGCCCAATCCACAGATCCCGTAAGTGAAGACTACATCATTGAGGTGCACGACGTCTGGAAGACCTATATAATGGGAGACCAGGAGGTCCATGCACTTCGGGGCGTCTCTCTGAATGTCATCCGGGGAGAGTACCTCTCCATCATGGGCCCCTCAGGCTCCGGTAAGACGACGCTGTTCAATATGGTTGGCGCCCTGGACCGCCCCACCAAGGGCACGGTAGCGGTCAACGCTATAGAAATGGATACCTTGAGCCAGGCGCAAATTGCGTACCTGCGCTGCCACAATATCGGATACATTTTCCAGAGCTTCAACCTGATCCCCGTAATGACCGCCCTCGAAAACGTCGCGTTGCCCATGGTGTTTTCGGGAATGAAGAAATTGGAATACGAGAAAAAGGCCGCCCACAAACTCTCACTCGTGGGTCTGGGTGAACGCCTTCACCACAACCCGTATGAACTCTCGGGTGGCCAGCAGCAGCGCGTGGCAATCGCCCGCGCGATCGCCAACGACCCGGACCTGGTTCTGGCAGATGAACCCACGGGCAACCTGGACCTCAAGACCGGTCAGGAAATCATCGAGTTGCTGCAAAGACTCCAGTCGGAGAGTGGCGTCACCATCGTCACAAACACGCACGACCACAAGATGCTGGACGCATCCGACCGCGTTGTGGACCTGCGCGACGGACAGGTGGATCTGGTGCGGAGGCGCGACGAAATCGACATTCAGGAAGGAAGAATCGAAGGCCTGGATATCGAAGAACTGAGCAACTGATACGCAACACCACAAAGAAAAAAGGCGTCCGTCAGAACGACGAACGCCTTTTCTTGTTCACCGGGTCCTGGAAGCCAGTCCTGCCTCTGTTCGGGAGTCATCCCGAAAACCGGTTGACGGCCGGCCTCTAACGCCCTTCTTTTCCATATAGCAAGTCGTAATATCCGTTCTGCTCGAGTCGACGGATCATATCTCGAATGATGGCGGCGTCGACGCGGAACATCGCCGCAATTTGTTCGGGTGTCCGGCCGTCTTGAACGCATTCAATCAGGCGGTCGCGACTCACGATGTGTTCGGGAACAGCCATCATTGACCTCCGAGCCCGGGAAATTGCTTCGTCCCCCGGATAAAACTGGCGACCCGCGGCATCGTTAGCGGCTCCCATCAGCCCCTTGTTGCAAGGGCAGATGGAAGGTTGTCCGGATATTCCTGCACGAAAGATTGGTGGCGCCCGCCGGAATCGAACCAGCGACACAAGGATTTTCAGTCCTCTGCTCTACCGACTGAGCTAGGGCGCCCCATTCGCCGGGAAAACGCAACGTTCCCGTTGTGCGACAAACGCGGAAATCTAACAAAACCTCCCACGGATGTCAAGACACTTGCAACCGTTTTCTACGGTCCGGCCGTCTTGACAATCCCGGGAGACAGAGCAAACACACGTTAACGCCTCAACCGTGACAGTATTCTCGCGCAGAAACCAGGCGGAACACCCGGCCTGAACGCCTCATACCGGAAAAAACGCCCAATCTGTCAACACCCAACTCCCAACGATGGCCAACCCACAGAGAATCGTACAATCCGGCAAACCGGACGAAGTCCCCTCCGAAAGGTCCCCCGGCGTCACGGTCCGATCCGTCATTTCGGGCCTGGTGCTGGTCGTCGGCCTGGACGCCCTGGCGATCCACATCCGGTACGTCGTGGGCGGCTCGTTAATGACCTACAGCCATGTACCGATGGCCATGCTCATTGTGTTTGTACTGATGATCGTCATCGGCGCGTTGATCGCACGTTTTACCCGATGGCAGCTCTCACAATCGGAATGGCATACCATCCTGGCCATGGGCGTTGTGGGCGCCGCCATACCCGGCTTCGGCATCAGCGGATACCTGATCGGTTACATCGCGGCACCATATTATTTCGCCACCGAAGTCAACGAATGGGCCACGTACCTGCATCCTTATATCAATCCGTGGCTCGTCCCTTCGGACGAAAACAAAGCGGTGACCTGGTTTTTCGAGGGCATCCCCAGGGGCGCGCAGATCCCCTGGGCCGCGTGGGTCCTTCCGCTGCTGTGGTGGACCACGTTCATCGTTGCCGCATTCGTGGTTCTGGCGTGTGTCGCCGTCGTTTTTCGCAAACAATGGGTACAAAACGAGCGGCTGGCTTTTCCCGCCATGGCGCCCCTGGTCAACATGGTGGAGAATCCGGGCAGAGGTAAATTCGTGCTGCCGGACTTCACCAGGAATTACCTGTTCTGGATCGGGTTCGGACTGGCCTTCGGGATGATCGCGTGGAACTGCATCAACTACTTCCTGCCCGGCTTTCCGCGGTTTCCCATCTACCGCGGGAGTTGGTACTGGATCGACCGGCAGCATCCGCCAGTGTTTCGTTTCCTGGGACTCTTCACCATCTTTTTTTCTTACTTCGCCAGCCTGGACATACTCTTCAGCATCTGGTTTTTTGACCTGCTGTTTATCTTCGAAGGCGGCTGGCTGCACCGGCGAGGGTTTACGGCCATTTCCCCCTACTATTACCGAGGCGTCTATTACTGGCAGACCAAGGGCGCATTTGTTGTGCTGGCCGCCTCGGTTTTCTGGGTTGCCAGACGTCACATTAGGGATGTGGTCCGCAAAGCATGGCGCAAGAACGATCCCCTGGACGACCGGGACGAACCGCTCTCCTATCGGACGGCTGTTATCGCCCTGCTCGTGGGCCTGGGATACATGTGGCTCTGGCTCACGCGCATCGGCTTTGATCCGCTGCTGGCATCCCTCCTCCTCCCGGCTGTGATCTTCACCTACGTCGGCATGGCTAAAATTCTCGCCGAAACCGGCATGCCGTACACGAACGTCCCCGCCGGCCCCTGGGGCCTCGTGGCGCCCTTTCTCGAGGGACCCGCGGTCAACGCAAGTACGCGGGTCGCCCTCCGGTTCGCGTCCAGGATTACGTCCCATTTCAAGGGTCTCTTCCTGCCGGCGCTTGCCCACGCGGGGCGCGTGGCTGAGGGCGTTCGGGGCGACCGCAGAAAGCTCATGCTGGCCGTCGGGATGGCCTTTTTGACCAGCTATGGCGTCAGCGTACTGCTCACGATCCATCTGGGATACCGAGACGGTGCGTACAACTTCAACTCATGGGAGATCGTACGTGCGGGACCCAAACATTTCGAAGGCACCGCGACTTCCATCAAGAACTTCCTCGAAAAAAAGCCGGATCCGCCCGTTTACCGCGAACACCCTGAACAGGTGGTGTTTTTCGGCCTGGGCGGCCTGGTCACGCTCCTGCTCATTTACCTGCGGCATCGATTCGTCTGGTGGCCGCTGCATCCGATCGGTATGGCAATCTCCGGATCGTACCTCGCCCGCCGGACCGGCTTGACCATCCTTCTTGCCTGGCTCGTCAAATTGGTGATGCTCAAGGTGGGGGGGCCTTCGTTTTTCAGAAAGTCCCGCCCCCTCTTCATCGGCCTGCTCACCGGCTATGTGTTGGGCGTTGCCCTCTCCGCTTTCATTGACATCCTGTGGTTCCCGGAGCGCGGCCACAGCGTTCATCGATATTGATCTGCACGCACGCGAGGTCTTCGCCGAACGGCGCCCGCAGCGTGTATCTATGTGGCAGCACAGCCCATCAATCGCAGTTCTACAGGAGCTTTTGCGTATTTTCCAATGAAAAACCGCCGTATCGCATCCGCCGTGGCGCTCTTGCTCACCGCCGCCGCCTTTATCGGCCTGGCGGTGGGCCCGGAACGCGTCAACCCGCTTCTTTCCTCCCTGTTGGGCCTGCAGACGCCCCAACCCTCGCCGTCCTTGCCGGTCCCGGGAGCCGGCGAGACATCGGTCCGCGTCCTGGATACGGTCTCGCATGAAGGCGTGCGGGCCCACATGGCCCGCTTTACGGAACATGGTTCCCGAATTCCGGGATATCCCGGCCACAACGCCGCCGCAGACTATATCCGCCAAACTTTCGAGCGCGCCGGCCTCCAGGACGTCCGCGCCGAGCCCTTCGACGTCACCGCCCCCATCGACAAGGGCGGTAGTCTGACCCTGTTGCGCGACAATACCACGTTTGCCATTCACGCCATCTGGCCGAACCTGGTCAAGACCTCCACCCTGCCGCGGGGAGGGGTTCGCACGCGCCTGATCTACGGGGCGAACGGCGAATTTTCCGACTTCAACGGTCACACACTTGAGGCGGCGGCCGTCCTGATGGAATTCAACACCCGGAACAACTGGCTCAACGCGGCCACCCTCGGGGCGGGACAAATTATCTTCATTGAACCGGACTCCACGTTTTACACCGAAGCCGAACAGAAATTCCTGCAGGTGCCAAACAGCGTGGAACGCTTCTGGATCGACAAACAGTCGGGGCAGGCCCTCAAACGGTTGCTGGCACGGTACGGCGAACTGGAAATCGAACTGAACGCGAAAATGGATTGGGAGAACCACACCGCCCACAATATTCTGGGCTTTCTGCCGGGCACGGATCCGGATCTCCGGGACCAGATCGTCGTGATCAACGCGTACTACGACGCCATGTCCGTTGTGCCCGCCCTCGCCCCGGGCGCTGAGATGGCCAGCGGCGCCGTCGCACTGCTTGAATTGGTCAACTACTTTCATCGATATCCGACGGGGCGTACGGTGCTCTTTCTGGCCACTTCCGCCCACCACCTGGGCTTTCGCGGAATCTGCGATTTTCTGGGCCGTCACGCCAGGAAGGAACGACACTTTGCGGCCCTGATGACAGATCCCATCGACATTCGGCTCTTCATTGGACTGGACCTCTCCAGCCAGACCTCCCAGATCGGCGTCTGGAACAGCACGCGCAACTTTTATTACAACCGGTTCTTCACGCCGTTCGGCAAGAAATTCGTCAGGATCTCCAAAGCCATCGCGCCCGGCTTCGGGCTCGACCCCAGGCAGGCGCTGCTTGACGGCATCAATCCCACGGGCGGAATGACCTGGGACATGTACATGCCCGGCAAAAACCTGAAAACCGACGGCGAAGTGGTTCTCGAAGCCGGCACCCTCTCCCTGTCTCTGGTCACCTTGAACGACGCCCGTTTTCGCGTCGATACGCCGCTGGACCAGCCGGATCGGGTCAACTTTGAGAACCTCACCAGGCAGATTCGACTGATCACCGGCGTTCTCGACATTGCCCTGAACGACCCCACGCTCATCCCGGACTACCGACTCAACCCGGACGACCGTATGCGCGGGCTTAAGGGATTCGTGCGAACCTATCCGAGGCGCAGCATCGTACCCGACCGTCCCAAAAAGGGCGCGATCGCCGCGCTGCGTATGGGCATCGACAAGTCCATCAAGGGCGTTCGCCGCATCTATTACGACCTGGCGGACGAAAACGGCGAATTCTACATGCCCGGGATCGCCGAACGCCGTGTCTCCGTCAGCGCGTACTACCTGGATCCGGACACCGGCGAAATCACTTACGCCCCCAACTTTGGACAGCAGGCGCGTATCTACCGGGGTAACTTCGATATGGACTGGTGGATCTCCAAGCGAAATCTCATTTTATTCCCCTGCGTCGCCACAGACTTTTACGATACCGTCGATCCACGTTACCTCACCAAACTCTCGCAGATCAGCGTTTACGGAAGCGGCAACGTCACGCCGCAGGAATACGGTTACGCCATCGGATTCGGTCCGACAGAACCCGTAGGCACCCTGTTCACGCAACCCGGCGAGAGGGTCAAAATCGCCATGCGCGCGGGCGACATCACCGCAGGCTCAGGCGACATTGGCATCCGGTACCTGTTGCTGAACGCTCACAGCGCGGAAAGTGAGGAAATTGCCCGTGGCCGCGGGTACCCCACCTTCACCCACGGTTCGTTTGTACGGACGTCCTTTCGGGCCGCGCGGGACATGTGGATCCTGAACGAAGCCCGTATACGGGAGATGAAGAAATACGCCATTGAAAACCAGCGCCTGGACCTGCTCCACAGCCAGGCCGGCCAACACCTCAAATTGGCTGAGGACGCGATGTCCGCAAAACGCTGGGATGACTTTATGAAACACACGCGGGCGGCGCTCGGCATCGAATCCCGCGCCTATCCGGATGTCAAAGACACACAGAACGGTGTGGTCCGCGGTATCGTTTTCTTCATGGCCCTGGTTATCCCATGCGCATTTTTCGCCGAACGCCTTATTTTCGCCGCCGTGGATATCCGAAGACAGATCGTCGGATTTACGGGCATCTTTTTGGTCATCTGGCTCTTTCTTTCAAGAGTTCATCCGGCATTCGAGATCTCCAATCCGATGGTCGTCCTGCTCGCCTTCGTTATTCTGGCGCTGGCGGCATTCGTCATTGCGCTGGTCTTCAAGCGCTTCAACGAAAACATGCGGCGGTTACGGGTCCCGGAAGTGCTTCTGCACGAAACCGACGTCGGCCGAGTATCCGCGTCCATGGCGGCCTTCCAGCTTGGCATCGCGAACATGAAACGGCGCAAACTGCGCACCGTGCTTACGTTTACCACACTGCTGCTGCTCACCTTCACCGTTCTCTCGTTCACCTCCATGAAATCGGCCCTTGAATATTACCGGATTCCAAAAGACACCGAGGGCGCCTATCCGGGTATGCTCATCCGCAGCAAATTCTGGGGCGCGCTCGAAGACGTCGTTTACGATTACGCCGTCACCCATTTCGGGGAATCCGCCATAACGGCCCCCCGGAGTTGGTACTACACACGGGAGAAGAAGATTATCCCCGTCCAGTCTGAAACCCGCTCGACCCACGCTCTTGGCGTCCTGGGAATGACGCCCCAGGAGGCTGACGTTACCGGCGTCCACCGCACCCTGAAGACCGGCCGTTGGTTCCGTCCGGGCGAGACCGCCTGCATCTTGCCCGAAAAGATGGCGGACCTCCTCGGTGTCGACCCGGGGCGCCTGGCGGCGTCCCGCATCCGGATTTTCGGCGAATCGCTTCCGGTTATCGGCCTGATCGACGCCAAGGCGTTCAATCGGCTCAAAGACCTGGATGAGGAACCCCTCAGTCCCGCGGACTTCAAGCTCACCGACGAGGAATCCATCGCCCGGATGACCACCCAGGAGACACGGGAAAAACAGGGCCTCGAACAACCGGAAGTTGAAATCATGCCCTTTGAACACATCAACCCTGACGATATCCTGATTGTACCCTACAAGTTCCTGCGCCAGGTGGGCAGCCCGCTGCAATCGGTTGCGCTGCGCTTTGATGCCGGGGCAGACGTGGAGTTCTATGTCAAGGAGCTCCTTTCCAGGCTCTCGGTTGTGCTCTTTGCGGGATTGCCGGACGCGGACGGGCGTATCAACGTTGCCGTCTTCAGTTCGCTCGGAGACACCTCGGTCCGCGGGTTGAGCAACCTCTTTATCCCCATCCTCATCGCCTCCCTCATCGTGCTGAACACCATGATGGGATCGGTTTACGAACGTTTCCGTGAAATCGGCGTCTATTCGGCGGTGGGCCTGGCTCCGGTCCACGTTGCCTTTCTTTTTATTGCCGAAGCGTGCGTCTACGCGGTCCTCGGCACGGTGAGCGGCTACCTGATGGGTCAGGGCGTTGCCAAACTGCTGCTGTGGCAGGACTGGCTCTCCGGCGTCACGCTGAACTACTCCGCCCGGTCCGCGGTTGCCGCGTCGGTACTGGTTATGGCCGTTGTGATCCTGTCCACCGTCTATCCGGCGCGCCAGGCTTCCCTGATGGCCGTGCCGGACGTGTCCCGTCGGTGGAAAATCCCCGAGCCGGACGGCGACGACTGGCGGTTCGAATTCCCCTTTACGGTTGGCGGCAATGACGTGTTCGGGCTCTGCGTCTTTCTCGCAGACTACTTCCGATCCCACACTGGCGAAGCCATAGGGGCATTTTACACGGACGGGGCCCACTTATACCGGATCGGAAGCGCGGACGACCCGGAGGGGTACGCCATCCAAACAACCCTCTGGCTGGCGCCCTTCGATCTGGGTGTGAACCAGGAGCTTCGTTTCGAGGCGGAACCCACCGGCGAATTCAACATCTACACCCTGACGCTCTCTCTCAGGCGCCTCTCCGGTGAAGTCGCGTCGTGGCGCCGGGTCAACCAGGGATTCATAAACACCCTGCGCAAACAGTTCCTCATATGGCGTACCGTCGGTCCCGCCGACAAAGCCGCTTACCGCGAAAAAGGCATGCGGATACTGGCCTCCGGCGAACAAGCGGCGAAACCCGTATAAAAAAAGACCCGCCGTGTATCGCGCGTATTCGGGTCTTCCGAATGCACAAATCTGAAATTCTCTTTGCAAATCGGGCCATTGTGTGTATAATTTCGGCCCGTCAACCCTCAAATCTCGATTGAGTTCTATGGCGTTATCGAACCTCTTTCGCAGGCGCAAAACCAATCCGTACGAGGAAATCGAAGAATACCGGGATCTGCTTGAAGTCCCCAAGGAATTCGAAGAGGGCTTCAACTCCAAGACCGTTCTCGGCGCGCTCTTCGTCTCCATTATTATGGTTCCGGGGAACATCTACCTGGAACTTATGGTGGGTCAAACCGTGGGCGCCGCTGCCCAGTGGGTGACCATCATCCTGTTTCTGGAACTGGCCAAGCGCTCGTTCACCGTGCTGAAAAAGCAGGAACTCTATCTTCTCTTTTATGTCACCAGCGCCCTGGTTGCCCGCGAAACCGGCGCATTCGAGGGCCTGCTCTGGCACCAGTACTATGTTCAGTCACCCGCCGCCAAACAGTTCGGCATCTCGCACCTCATCCCCCGCTGGTGGGCGCCCCCGCCCGACTCCCCCGCCCTGATCGACCGCACCTTTCTCCACGCGGACTGGCTCCTGCCCATCTCCCTGCTCGTCCTGGGGACAATCATGGTCCGCATCCAGTGGTTCACCGCCAGTTACGTGCTCTTCCGCATTACCTCGGACTACGAACGCCTGCCCTTTCCGTTCGCCCCCATCAACGCCCAGGCCGCCATGGCGCTTGCGGAAGAGAGCAGCGGGCAATACACATGGAAGTGGCGCGTCTTCAGTATCGGCGCCGTCATCGGTGTGGTATGGGGGGCCATTTACGTGGCCGTGCCCGCCATTACCGGCGCGTTTATGGAAAATCCGCTTCAACTCATCCCCATTCCATGGGTGGATTTCACCCAGTACACGGGTTATTTCCTGGAGGCCACGCCGCTGGGATTCACGCTCCACCTGGCGCCCATCTTCGCCGGGCTCCTGGCCCCCTTCTGGGCCGTTATGGGCGCGTTCATCGGCGTCGTCATCCACACCGTGGCCAGCCCCATTCTGTACCGGCACGGTTACATGCCCCACTGGTTCATGGGCATGGATACCATCATGACCCACTTTGTCACCGGCATCGACTTCTGGATGAGCTTCGGCATCGGCATCACCGTTGCCATCGCAATTATCGGGTTCTACCAGGTCTGGACCGGGGTTCGCACCGCCCGTCTGGAAAAGAAAGAAACGGGAAGCTGGACCCCGCCGCCCGGACGGGGCGACTTCCGTATCTGGATCTGCATCGTGCTTTTCTGTCTTGCCAGCATGTACACCATCATCCTGGCCAAGATTCTCTTTCCCGCCCTGGTTGGAAAAGTTCTGCTCACCTTCTTTTTCATCTTCGCTTTTGTCTACACCCCGCTGATCTCCTTTGTCAACGCCCGGCTCGACGGCCTGGTCGGACAGAACGTCAATATCCCGTATATCAAGGAAGCCACCATCTTTCTGAGCGGGTTCAAGGGCATCGAAATCTGGTTTGTGCCCTTCCCGCTGGCAAACTGGGGGGCGGAAGCCGAGCGTTTCCGGCAGATCGAACTCACGGGCACGAAATTTACGGGGATCGTGAAAGCCGAGATTTTCATGGTTCCCCTCATTTTTATTACCAGCTTCATGTACTGGTCCTACATCTGGAAGCTGGCGCCCATTCCCTCGGCCGCCTACCCGTACGTACAGCTGATGTGGCCGCTTCGGGCGCTGCAGAGCAGCGTCTGGTACACCGGCACCATGCAGGGCGAAGTGGAAACGGATGTGTCCTCCGGAACGGTGTCCTTCCAGCCCAGCAATCTGCCCGACGGCAGCTGGTGGTACTGGCGCGCACGCGCCTCGGCCAACGTCGACATTGAAGATCACGAACAACGCGCCTACGGACCATGGTCCCGGGTCGGGTACTTTTATACGAACTTCAACGATTTCGAACGTCCGCTCACGCCACCGCTCCCGGTGGACCGCGCGGAACCGGACATTTCCGATGCCCTTCTATATGGGCTGCCTTCGGCGCCCGTGTTGCGAAGTCCGTCAGACGAAAGCCACGCGGACAACCCCAACCCCAACCTGGTCGTTCTCGAAGCCCGGGACCCTCAGGGGCGGGAACTGGTGTACCAGTTCGAAGTGGATCAGGTACCCTCCTTCGATGGTTCGTTCCTTCAGAGTTCGGACGACGTGCCGATCCTGTTCGAGGCCCTCAAGAAAGAGGTTATCTTCATCGGACTCGCCGCCGGCCTGGTCTCGTTCGTGGTTCTGTCCGTCTTCGGCCTGCCGATACTGCTCATTTTCGGGTACATACGGAGCCTGACCAGCATTCCGCACCTCCTCATCACCGAAATCATCGGCGCACTCCTGGCGCGGTTCTATTTCTGGAAACGCTTCGGCAAACAGCAGTGGCGCCTCTATGCCGCGGTGCTATACGTCGGGTTTTCGGTGGGCATGTCCCTGGTGGGCATGGCCTCCGTCTCCATTGCCATGATCCAGAAAGCGGTCTCGGTACTGCTGTTCTAAGCCCCGACATGGGCACATAGAGGAGCGTCGTTTCCCGGCACCCCGGCCGCCTCCGTGTCTCCTGCCAATCCAGTATCGTCCGCCCACCGAATTCCTCATCCCTGGCACTCCGGAAGATCGAACCGCCGTACCACCGGCCGGAGTCCGTACTCGTGACTCACCGCGGTTGTCAAACGACTTTTCAGCGGGAATTCATCGCTTTTCGAGTATGAACGCGGAGGTCTCGTCACGTAACGGTCATAGCGCGCCCGACTCAGGTTGTAACCCCGTCTCTTGGGGTCGATAACCCTTGACTTTGGTTCGGCCCGTATCTATTTTTTCGGGTTGAGTGATATCGACCAAACCGTACGACATAACGACACCTGGACGGAAGCATGTCAGCCGCAATCGGCATGATCGAAGTCGAAGGCGTCGCCGGCATTATTCTCGCGTCGGATGCCGCCTGTAAAACCGCCGGCGTGGACCTTTTGGGTTGGGAATCCATCGGCGGATTCACCACCGTTTTCTTGGGTGGATCCATAAGCAGAGTCGCAACGGCGCTGAAGAGCGGCGAAAAGGCGGCCAGAGAGGTCGTGAGCCACGTGGTAGCGGCGCCGATGACACAACCCGAACCCGTTTGCCGGGAATACGTCTCGATTCCCGGCGCCCCGGAACGGCGTACACCGTCCGGCGCATTGGGTCTGATCGAAACCAGGGGATACGGCGTGCACGTCACCGCCAACGACCGCATGGTCAAGGCCGCCGACGTCCGGGTCTATAACGTGCTCACCGTGCACAACCGGGTGGTCTGCTCCCTTATTCTGGGGGACGTGGCCTCCGTGAGCGAAGCCCTGCCCGTCGGTCGCGCGTGCGTTGAATCCGGGGAAAACTTCCTCTGTGACGCACTGATCCCTCAACCCTTGCCCGAAGTCCTCCGGGCATTCGGCCCCTGAGCGGCTGCCGTGAACGCACGAAATCATGCCATGGGGATTCTGGAAACCCGCGGCATGGCCGCGCTCATCGCGGCCCTGGACGCCATGCTGAAGACCGTGGACGTGAGGGTTCTCGGACGACACGGCGTCGGTTCCGGTTGGGTAACCGTCGTCGTTGAAGGCGCCGTTTCGGATGTAGAGGCCGCGGTCCGAATAGGGAGAACCGAGGCCGAAAACCACGGCGAACTGGTTACCGCCGATGTCATCCCGGGTCCTGATGTACGCGCCCTGGAACCCATGCCACACAGGATGGCCGCACCCTCGACAAGGCCCGTCGGACCCCTGGCGTTGGGGATTCTGGAAACCCGCGGCATGGTACCCCTCATCCGCGGCGCGGACGCCATGATCAAAAGCGCGCCCGTCCAGGTTGCCGGCTGGACATCCATCGGCGGCGCTCTGGTTCATCTTGTGGTAAGGGGCGATATATCGTCGGTCCGGACCGCGGTGCAGGCCGGCAAAGCGTGTGCGAGTGAGGTTGGAGAAGTTTTCGCCGCCCTGGACATTCCGAGCCCCGAAGCGGGCGTCGCTCTCCTGCTTCCCTTCACACCGATAACGAACGCGCCCGAGACCGACGTCGGCGCGCTGGGCATACTGGAAACGACGGGTTATGCGTCCGCAGTCGGCGGTTGCGACGCGATGGTCAAAGCGGTCGACGTGGACCTCGTGCGCCTCGTAATCGCCAGCGGAGGTCGAGTAGACGCGCTCGTCAAGGGCACCCTGGACGCGGTTCAGGCGGCCGTCCATGCCGGCGTCGACGGCGCCCGGGAGGCCGGGGAACTGAATGCATCCTGCGTCGTTTCCCGTCCATCGTCCGAAATTCTGGCCTGTTTTGGCTGCGGCGACGCCAGGAGACCCGTGAGCCGGAATCAGGCGATGGGGCTGATCGAAACGCGCAGCACCGTCGCCCTGGTCAAGGCGGTGGATCAGATGCTGAAATCCGCAGACGTGGAATACGAGGGACGGTACAAGGTGGGTTACTTTCTCACTGCAAGCGTTGTCCGGGGAGACGTCGGCGCGGTGCGCACGGCGCTGAGAGTCGGCGCCACGGAAGCCGAGAAATATGGAGAACTGGTGTCCGCCCATCTCATCCCCCATCCCTTTCGTGCCCTGGAAGAACGCTTGATTCACTGACCGGCCGCCGGATGTCTCTGTCCCGCTCCCGAGGAAATCAATGATCCGTATTGACGATCCGGTTGTTACCGAACAGCTACTCAAGGAGAAACTTGGCACGCAGCGTGAGGTCGAAATCTGCCCGCGGGCAAAGCTGACGCCGCTGGCGCTGGACTACCTGGCGGCCAACCGCGTGGAGGTGACAAGGAAAGACGCCGCGCCCGCCGGTTCGCGGACTTCGGTGCCGTCCCGGCATCGCAACCCTGCCGCAAAAAAGGAATTCAAAGGCATCTTCTGTCCCAACATCGTCATCTTCGACCGCAACGATCGCATCAACTACGGGGAAATGGAGCGTTACGTCAACTGGCTCATCGAGGCCGGCATCCACGGGTTATATCCCAATGGCAGCACGGGCGAATTCGTGCGCCTGTCCAGAGACGAGCGCAAAGAAGTGGTGCGCGTTGTCACAAACGTCAACCAGGGGCGGGTGCCGGTTCTGGCCGGCGCGAGTGAAGCAAACCTCCGCGACGTGCTCAATATGAGCGAATACTACGCCGGCATCGACGTCGACGTCATCTCTCTTGTACCCCCCTATTATTACGAAATTTCCGACACGAGTCTCTTCGAATACTTCGCCGAAATCGCCAGACAGACGCCTCTCGACGTTCTCCTCTACAATATCCCCCAGTTCACGCAGGAACTCACGCTGGACATCATGGAACGGTTGCTGCCGTTCGAACGCATTATGGGTACCAAAGACTCCAGCCGGGACATGCCGCGGCTGATCAACACCATGCACCGGCTTCGCGCACAGCGCCCGGACTACGTGGTCCTTGTGGGTTGTGAAGAAATCCTCTGTCCCTCCATCATGATGGGCGCCAGCGGCGGCACGATCGCGACATCCGGCATCGTTCCCGAAGTCATCGTGGACATCTACGAAAAAACCCTGGCGGGCGATCTCGAAAACGCACGCAACATGCAATACCGCATTCTGGATCTCATCAACCTCATGCTGCTGGGCGTGAACTTCCCGGAAGGCTTTAAAACCGGCGTGGCCGTGCGGGGTTTCGACGTCGGCCCGCCACGCCAGGCCATGAGCAACGAGGAGAAGGAATATCTGCTCAAGCTTGAAGCGCAGATCAGCTGTATCCTAAAAGACATGGGATATGCCGTCAAGGGGCCGAGAGCCTGCCCCGTAACCAACCTGCCGTCCATTGTCGGCAGGCCCTGACAGGATCCCGCAAGCGCCGCGCCGGTATCGATCCTATCGTTCGGCTTTTTTCCGGAGAAATTCAATGGCTGAAAACACACCGAGGCACAACGTGGTCAATCCCTTCACCCTCAAATCCGAAGACGGTTACGTGTGGCTGAAAGGCAACCTCCACTCCCACACGACGAATTCCGATGGCAAAGCGTCTCCACAGGAACGCCTCGACGGTTATGTCAACCAGGGATACGACTACCTTTGCCTTTCGGACCACCGCAGAATCACCCGGGTCGAATCCGTGGATTGTCCGGATGACTTTGTGCTCATCCAGGGCGCCGAGCTGCATCCCGACAACCCCTTCGGCGGCCAGAAGCACCATTTTCTCTGCTTGAACATCCACGAAGATATCGACTCGGAGAACATGCCGCCTCAGCACGTCATCGACGCCGTCCGGGACCAGGGCGGCGTCACCTGGCTGGCCCACCCTTACTGGAGCTCGGTCAACATCCTGCGTGACACCGCGCCCCTTACGGGAATGGCCGGCGTGGAAGTGTTCAACACAACCTGCCGCTGCGCGGGACGGGGCGAATCCGGCGTTCATTGGGACGATTGGATGGACCTCGGAAACAGGCTGTATCCCGCCCTGGCCAACGACGATTCTCACGCCCTCGAGTCCGATGACCGGGACACTTACCAGGGCTGGACGATGGCACGGGTGAGAGACCGGTCCCCGCGGGCCATTGTCAACGCACTGGAACAGGGTGCGAGCTATTCGAGCACGGGCGCTGAAATTCACAACATCAGCCTCCGCAAGACCGACGGGGAGCGGATGGCGGTGGAAGCCACCGTTGAATGCTCCGAATCCCGGTGTATCTTCGCCATTTGCGACACCTTCGGTACCGAATACAGAGATTCCGGGAAACCCTTTACGAGGGCCACCTTCACCCTGCGTCCCGGCGCGCGCCGGGTCCGTTTCGAGGTCTTCGGAGCGGACGGCACGAAAGCCTGGTCCAATCCATTCGACCTCACTTGAAGCGGAAGCCGCAATGAGGTTTTCCCTGACACCCGAACAGGTGGAGGCGTATCGGGCAAACGGTTTCGTCCAGGTTCCGGATCTATTGACCCGGCCTGAAATCGACGCCTTTCTGGAATGCGAGGCTGCCACGAAACCTCCCGAAATCCTGGAACTCGGCCTGCGCAGGCACACCGCGGACCCGCAGTGGCGTTTTCTGGCGTCGCACCCTCGCGTCGCGGGCAGCGCGGCCCAACTGCTGGGCGGGCCCCCGACGATCGTTCAGACCATGTACATGGCAAAAGCGCCGAGAGGCGGCGCCGGCATCGCGCTGCACCAGGACGCTCACTATATCCGCAACGAACCGGGCACCCTCATGGCATGCTGGCTCGCGCTGAGCGACACCGACAGAAACAACGGCGGTCTCTGCGTCGCGGCGGGCAGCCACCTGGCGCCGCTCCGAAAGACCCGACCCCCGAAAGACAGCAGTGAACACGCCTCCTGGGTGAAGGATTATGCCATGCGCGGCCCTGACGGAAGGGAATGGTCGGAAACCATGCACTCGCACGAAGTCGCAGACGTCCACCCGGATGAACTCACTTACCTTACGGTGCCGCGAGGGTCCGGTGTCTTCTTTACCGGTAGAACCATCCACGGATCCTATGCAAACCGCTCCGATCGCAGACCCCGGCTGGCCTTTGCGACCCACTACGTAAAAACGGGCACGTGGGTCTATCGCCGCGACATTCAGGACCTCACACCCGTGGAATAGCCGTCAGTTCCGAAGTGTCCACCCAAAAGGGCCGCCGCAAACGCGTCGCTCCGTGCGTCCGCAAGACGTTCGCATCCACCTTGTTCGCTATTTCAAAATCGGGAAGCCCAGCATGAAACGCGTTGCAAAGCCGGAAGGCGAGTACAATATTGTCATCGAAGACGTTCCAATTCCTGAGATCACCGCCACACAGGTCCTGATCCGGGCGGAATGCAGCCTGATCAGCCGGGGCTCGGAAATCTGGCGCCGGTACATCCGCGAGGAGGCCATCGACCACCAACGTATGGGTTATTCTCTCGTTGGAGACGTCGTGGGGGTGGGCGCTCGCGTGGACGGGTACTCCGTGGGAGACCGCGTCGCCGCGCTGGCGCCTCACGCAGAATACGTGGTTGTCGAGGTCGTCGGCTCACCCTACAAAGAACCGGTTGTGCAACTTCCGGACGCGGTCTCCTCGGAAGCCGCGACGTTCTGGCCGTTGGGTACCAGTTCCGTTCTCTGGATGTGGGAAATCGACGCCCGCAAGGAAAACACGGTCGTCATTCTCGGCCAGGGTCTGGTGGGCTCCATCTGCATGCAGGCCCTCAACGCGGACGTGAACCCCCGCGTTATTGCGGTCGACGCGCTGCCCCTCAGGTGCGATCTGGCCGAACGCCTCGGGGCCGACCACGTGGTCGATGCATCCCGCGAAGATCCCGTGCGGGCGATCCGACGGCTGACGGACGGCGCGGGCGCCGACGTCGTGGTTGAGGCCGTTGGCGGGCGCGCGGGCGCGGCCGCGTTCGCACAAGCGCAGGATATGGTGAAACGAAGGGGCCTCATCCAGGTCATCGGCCTATATGAGGACGAGCCGCTTCCCCTCGACTCCGGGAAGATCCAGGGTCGACGCGTCATCGGCGGCTATTCGGACGGCGGCAAACGCTCGCTGGGGTCCGACCGGGCCCTCCGGCTTCTTGCCGAAAACAGGATTCGCGCCGAAGAGATGATCACCCACCGCTTCCCCTTCCAGGAAGCCTCCGAAGCCTTTGACATGCTTTACAGGCGGTTGGGTGAGACCATGGGCGTCGTGCTGGTGTGGAAGTAGAGGAGGGGGCTAAAGATCGGATATGCCGGTTTCCGTCCCCGGCGTTCGATGTTCGGAACACGTAAACCGGAGGTTTCGTGAAGAACGGTTTTTACAAGGGCCACGGTCTCGGCAATGACTATATCGTCATGGATCCGGCCCAACTCGACTTTGAACTCACTCCGGAAAATATCCGATATATCTGCGACCGCAACCGGGGCCTCGGCGGTGACGGCATCCTCACCCTGGAACCCGCAACAGGCGCCGACTTCGGCCTGCGCATTTTCAACCCCGATGGCAGCGAAGCTGAAAAGTCGGGCAATGGCCTTCGCATTTTCGCCCGGTTCCTCCGCGCCACCCGGCGGACGCGGAAGCGTAACTTCACCGTAGACACCCCCGGCGGACTTGTGACAATCCAGGTTGACATCGACCGGTACGGCGACGCCAGCGTGGCAACTGTGGAGATGGGACAGGCCGACTTCACTCCCGACGAGCTCCCGTGCACGCTGGCGGCCGGTGAACTCATCGATTGTCCGATAACCGCCGGCGGCCGCGACCTGAAGTTCACCGGCGTCAGCGTGGGAAACCCCCACTGTGTTATCTTCAAACCCTCGAACCAGGCGTGGACCCGCGATGAACTGCTCAGCCTGGGTCCCTCCCTGGAGAATCACGAACTCTTCCCCAATCGCATCAACGTGCAACTGGCCGTACCCACGGGTCCGAAGGAAATCTTCATCCTCATCTGGGAGCGCGGCGCCGGAGAAACACAGGCATCCGGATCGTCGTCCTGCGCGGCGGCATGCGCCGCCGTCCGCCTGGGGCTGGTGGAATCGCCGGTAACCGTCAATGCTCCGGGCGGCGCCCTCCACGTCGCCGTTGACTCCGAATTCCGCCTTACCATGAAGGGCCCTGTCGCGGAGGTCGGGCAGGGCGCCCTGAGCCCGGCGTTCGTCAGGGAACTTCAGGACGAAAACCGGGGTTCCTCCAGCGGGTGACCGGATGCTTTTTACGCCACCCGGTACTTGGCCACGGTGTCCTCGTTGATCGTCACACCCAGTCCTGCTTCTTCGGGCACGGTGACGTACCCGTCGACGACTTCAAAGCGCTGGCGGGTCAGTTCGTGGCGCAGCGGGGATTCCGACATACAATACTCGAACATCTCCCCGCCCGGTACCGCGGCGAGCGCATGAAGCGACGCCGCAATCGTAATCCCGCTCTTGAAGCTGTGATTCACCACCCTGGTGTGGTGGCGATGCGCCATCCTTCCCACCTCCACCATGGTCGAAATGCCGCACCTTCCGGGATCAGGCTGCACCCAATCCAGTCCGCCATCCGACACCAGACGCTCGAAAGCGTCGAGACGCGCTTCCGCTTCGCCCGCCGCGATGGGTAGGGGGCTCTCCGCCGCCAGCCGGGCGTAACCACGCAGGTCTTCAGGATGAAGCGGCTCTTCAAGCCAGAACGGGCGGAACTCCGCGAACTGGCACGCTCGCTTCAGGGCTGTCTTCCAATCCCAGACCTGCCCCGCGTCGATCAGCACGTCCACCCCGTCTCCCACGCCGCGCCGAGCTTCCTTTACCAGGGCGATATCGGTCTCCTCGTCCCGTCCCATTGGCCCCCATCCGAATTTGACCGCCGTGAATCCCTCACCTGCAAACCTCCGCCCCAGTTCTCCGGTCTGAGCAGGCGTATCTCCGAACAGAATCGAACAATAGGCCCGGAAACGCTTCCGGAAGGGTCCACCCAGAAGCCGGTAGACCGGCAGGTCACAGGCTTTGCCCGCGATATCCCAGAGCGCCAGATTGATGCCCGCCATGGCGTGCAGGCCCACGCCCGCTCCGCCGTAGTAGTTCGCCGCGTCCATCATGCGATGCATACATACTTGCACCGCCAGTGGATCCTCGCCGTAAAGCGCGTTTCCAAGCCCGTTGCAGATCTGGTGCGACAGCGGCGCATCCACGATCGCCTTGACGGCCGTCGGACAGGAATCCACCTCCCCCCAGCCTGTGAGTCCGGCGTCGGTATCGACTTTGATCAAACAGGTATCCTGCGTCCCGTCGCAGGCATCGGTGACTTGGGGCAGGCGCAACACCATTGCGGTTACGCGGGTGATTTTCATTTCGGGCCTCCGATCATCGAAAACAGTTGGCGCCACGGCATCGAAACCGGGCACGATAGCGCGCCGCAAGCGGTTCCGCCGTTCGCATGATACTCACCCACGCCCTGCCTGTCAATCTTCACATGCCGGATCGGCCGCCGGCACCAAAAAGGTTGCACCCGCGCGTCATTCACCTTAGATTATCCGCCACCTGCTCTTGCATTAAACCGGGGATTCCGCTATGCCCGCCGTCGAGAACCTGAGCGAATACTATGATGCCAATGGCGTGCTGCCTCGAATCGAAGTCTTCTCCGAAACCGAGATCGGCGCATTCAGGGCGCAGTTCGACGAACTCGAATCCAGAGAAGGCAGAGAAATCTGCCAGGTCGGCCTCCAGTCCCGCCATTTCGAAGAAGAATTCATCTGGAGGCTCTCCACCGACGCCCGTATTCTCGACGTCATGGAACAGGCCATGGGTAGAGATATCCTTCTTCTGGCCACACACTTTTTTTGCAAATACCCCGGCAAATCCGAGAAACACTTCGTGGCGTGGCACCAGGATATCACCTACTGGGGTCTGAAGCCGCCTCTGGCGCATACGGCCTGGATCGCCATCGACGACAGCGACGTGGAGAACGGCTGCATGCGCGTTATCCCCGGCTCCCACAAGAGGGGGATCGTCACCCACGGTACGTCGGAGCGAGAGGGTAATCTACTGAGCATCAACCAGGAAATCCCGGACGAACTCGTGGACACCAGCCACGCGATCGACCTCGAACTCAGCGCTGGCCAGGTTTCCGTGCACCACGGCCAGCTTTTCCACGCGAGCATGCCCAATACCTCGAACCGGCGGCGTTGCGGCCTTACCGTTCGGTTTATCCCGCCGGAAGCCAGACAGGTCGACGAAAACTCGATCGGCCAGGCCTGGCAGCCCGTCCTGCTCAGGGGCGAAAACCGATACACGCACCACCCCAGAATCCCCACGCCCTTTCCACTACCATAAAGGGAATTCCGATGGCGAAACGCAGGGTTGTCGTCACCGGCGCGGCCGGATATATCGCGGGACGAAGTCTGCCTGCCCTCCGGGAGCGCTATAACCTCGGCCTGCTGGACGTCCGCAAAACGGACAGAAACGGCAATAAAGTGGAGGGCATCGTCCAGGCCGACCTCCTCGAACGGGACCGGGAACGGTATAGGGAGTATTTCACGGGCGCGGACGCGGTGATACACTGCGGCTTCACCCGTGCAAAAAAACCGCAGGATCAATACTGGGCCGAAGCCGACAACATCGCCATGGCGTACAACGTGTACCAGACCTGCCTTGAAGAGAACGTCCGCCGTGTGGTCGTCATCAGTTCCAACCACGCCGCCGATTTTTACGAGACCCTCATCTGGTCCGGGGGCATGGAATTCGTCACGCCGGACATGCGGCCGCTATCCGACAACTTCTACGGCTGGGCAAAGGCCGCCTACGAATTGCTGGGGTTCGCCTTCTCCGCGGGAAAAATCGGAAACGGACGGAAGCTTCAGAATATTCAACTGCGCATCGGCGCCCCCCGTGAAAACGTTGCCGACAACCTCAGCCCGGAAAACCCGAAGCGGATGCACCGTGGCCTCGGGGCCTATTTGAGTGCCCGGGACCAGACCCAACTGCTGATCAAGAGCATCGAGACGGAGAACATCGAAGACGAAAACGGCATCCCGTTTCAGATTTTCTACGGTATCAGCGGAAACAGCCACAATTTCTGGAGCATCGCCAACGCCCGGAAGGTCATCGGCTACGATCCCGAAGACAACAGCCAGATTCGGTTCGCCGATAAAATCGCACCGGTAATCGCCGCCGCGAACCACGAGAACTCCCGGAGTGAATAAGCCGACGGCTGAATGCCTCCGGGCCCGGCGCGGCATGCATGCCGGCCCGAGAACCACGCCTGACAGGCACGGGAACGGACGAGCATGCCCGGCATGCCGAAAACGCCGGATCGCCGGATTTTCCATCGAGGTCAATCCCAATGAAGATCACCCGCCTTGAAACCATCCCCGTTGCACAACGGTTCCTGCTTCTCAAAATGCATACCGACGAGGGCATTGTCGGCTATGGCGAACCCCTCGACTATTCGCACTGGCGGATTGTCGCGCGCGCAATGGACGACCTGGCCGAATATCTCATCGGCAAGGACCCGCTCCAGATCGAAGACCATTGGCAGACCTTTTTTCGCTCCACTTACAGTCGCAGCATGCCTATCATTATTGGCGCGCTCAGTGGCGTGGACATGGCCATGTGGGACATTATGGGTAAAGTTCTGAACGTGCCCGTTTGGCGACTTCTTGGCGGCTCGGTTCGAGACCGGGTGCGCGTCTACGCCCACGCCGGAGGGAATACGCCGGAATCCTGTGCGAAACAGGCCCGCGAGAGGGTCGCCGACGGGTTCACGGCCATCAAAATGGGTGTCTCCGTCGAACCCGTCCGATTTGTGGATACAACAAAAACGGTAGACGAAATGGTTGCCCGCGTCGCCGCGGTGCGCGAGGCCGTGGGCGACGACGTCGACATTGCGGTGGATCTGCACCGCCGCCTCAGCCCCCGGATGGCCATCATCACCGTCAAAGCGCTCGAACCCTACAATCTGTTTTTTGCGGAAGAACCCTGTCATCCGGAAAACAACGATGCCCTGCTCGCCCTCTCCCGTTCAACCCCCACACCCATCGCAACCGGGGAACGCCACCTCACCCGCTGGAGTTTCTGGGACATTGTGGAAAAGCAGGCCTGCGCCGTTATACAGCCGGATATCCGGCACGTGGGAGGCATCTCGGAAATGAAAAAAATCGCCACGCTGGCCGAAATCCGGGACATTGCCGTGGCCCCGCACAACGCGGCCGGTCCCATCGGCGTCGTCGCGTCCATCCACACCATGGCCACGGTCCCGAATTTCCTGATCTGCGAAGGCGGCACCACTCGCGGCGAAGGTCTATTGTTGCCGCCTCTCACTTTCAAAGACGGCTTTATTGACCTGCCCACCGGCCCCGGACTGGGATTCGAAATTGACGACGACGCCCTCGATGCCATGCGGGACGAACGCTTTCGCTTCCGTGGTATGTGGCGCTCCGAAGAAGATGGATCCTTTGTGGACTTTTAGTGACCTGACAGGGAATATATCACCATTCTTCCGACGGTTCATCCAGTATCGCTACGTTGACTTCGTAGCGTGTGTTGCCTGCGTTAAGCCTCTCGAGACGAGCCTGTTGAAACGTGGTCATTGAGCTTGTCGAAACGAGCTCGTCGGCCGAATTTCGACGGTCTATCTTCGGGACAGAACACTTGTTCCGGATGACGCAGTAGTAATCGCTATGGTGTATTCGCAAGGACCCGTTCGTCAATGGCCTCCTGATACGCCGGAGACAATCCCCATGTACCGGTCGCGAAACCGATGGCTGACCGCGCTCGCCCTGGCCGTCTTCCCGTGGGCGTTACCCGACGTCCCAGGGAGCACAGCTGACAGAACCGCCGCGACGGACCGTACACTGATTTCCATTCGCCAGGAGTATAACGCGGTCTCTTCGCAGATAGACAGCCTCGTCGGCGCGATGAATGCAGCGGACCCCGGAGCCGTCGATGACAAACGCCTGCCCCGGGCGGCCGACGTCCTGCGTCTTCCGGAAGGGACGTCCGTTGTCTGCATCTTCTGGGCCGATGACGAGGCCCGTGTCTGGCTCAACGACTTCCTCGTCGGTGAAACCCGCCTCACACCGGTGGAGATCGAAATCCCGCGCGTCTATCTGAAAAACAGGAATCGGATCCGCGCCCGATGCTGGGACACGGACCACGTGGAAAGCGGATTCCTCTTCGGTCTTTATCTGAAGAACGCAAACGGCGCGCTGCACCCTATTCTGGTCTCCGACGATACCTGGCAGTCAACAAACGGACCGGCCCTCGAAATCATCTACGCACATCCCGTGCCGGACATTCCCTCAGCCCGGATTATCTGGCATTCCCGGGTCTTCGGGCAGGCGGAATTCGTGAAGCGGTTCAGCCGTCGGGATATCGAACAGGCCCTGTCGAAAACGTCGTGGAAATCCGCCCCGAACACGAAGCGGAAACGAATGGACTACCACAGCTTTGTGCAAAGCCTGTTATCCCTGCAGGAAACACGCGCCGGGCTCGAACGCCAGCTTCGAGAGTCCGCGGGTCCTGTCATGCAGCCCGTTTACGACGGACATCAGAATCCGGGAATCAGCCTCACGCTGGGCAAGGCGGGGCCTTTGAAGGAAGAGAAGTCGCTCACCTTCGCGAAGGAAGTCAAATTGTGGGCGGAGAAACTGGCAGAAACGGAAAAGCGCCTCGTCTACCCCCGAAAACGCGCCCTGAAGGGTGAAGGCGCCCTCATTGCGGCCGCCGGAACGGCAGCCTCTGGCACGGAAGTTGGTGACCGTCGGAACGCCTATCGCCCGCCCGAGGAACGGTCCCCCGGTGAAAAATCGAATGCCAGATACAAGGGAAGAAAAGAAGATCCCGCCGTAAGCGAACCCGTTGGAAGCGCCGGGAGCAGCGGGCGGGCTTCCCGTGCGGGCTTGCTCTTGCCCACCATTGTTATCGCCGCGTATGTGGGGTTTGTCATTTCGAAGAGCAGGGATGTATTTCGTGTGTGAGTTTTCCCGACGGGAGAACGCGCCGTGGAGAGTTTAACCAGGATCGAAATTCTCACATCGATCCTTTTCATATCCGCCTGCGCAATGGCGGGCTCGCTCACTCTGATGCGGGACATGGCGGTAATCCGCCGGGAAGAGCACCGGTACGGACTGCCGGCAATCCACGCGAATCTCACCAGCGCCGCGCTCGGCGGCCTTGCGGGACTGGGCATCGCCCTGCTGGGAATCTACTATTACATGTTCGTCCCGCCGCCTCAAAGCTGGATCGAATGGGTAGGCCGGTCTTCATATGCGCTCATCGTGGCAGCGTCCGCAGCGCATCTTTCTCTCGTCGTCCATATGTGGATGCGTATTCGGACTGAAGAGAAAGCCCTGCGCTCCCCGGCAACCGGCCGCCGCCAGGGCACGCTTCTTTCACGTCGAAATGAGGGCCTGAAAAAACTGGAGCATGATACGGACACGTACATGGATCTGAAGGCCCGTGACGACGAGCTGGTCACCGATCTGATCGGCGTTATCGGCGAACGGTTGCTACTGGGCCATCGCGCGCTCAGCCGTATTCCGTTTTATGGCTATCTGGGCACGGTTTGCGGCATCCTGCTTATGGCGCAGCAACTCGCCCATTTGGACGAGGCCACCGAATCGTTCAAAGTCCTCAGGGACATGGCCGACGGGCTGACCCTGGCGTTCAAGACAACACTAATCGCCTTGCTGGCCTATCTGCCGCTCAGAAAGTGCTTCGACATATTGCTTGGAAGGGTCGGAGCCCTGGAACGGGCCTGGCTGGCCCTGAGAGATGAGCCTGGGGGCGAAGTCACGTGAGAGGCCGATTCCTCCAACGCGCCGCCACACAGGCGGAAGAACACGACGTGAGCAAAGAACTCTTTTTGGGAATCATGATGCTCATGCTCACCCTGGGCATTATGATCCTCAATGTTGTGCAACCGGTCTGGCGGGTGCATCACCACGACCCCAGGCCCGAGGACCTGGTCCTCATCTACACGGCCAGGGGTCCAGGCCTGTCGGGCGACGGGAAATCCGTAGACCGGCTGCTCCGGCCGGGGGAGTTCAAACGGCTCACCGCCGGGCTTATCGCCCATCCCGAACGTAATCTTCACCTCTTTCTGCGCGGCGGCAGCCGGGACTATATGGTCAGCCACGCGGCCTACGCCGACTCCCTGCTCTCAACGTCCCCGACGGGCAGAAAAGTCCGACCCGCGGTTTTCGTGCATATGTGGTAGCCCGACCGCCCCAAGGCTTCCCCAGCAGGAGGGTGCGGCCGTACGTGCCAAGAACACATCTGATGGTTGAGAGGGTGGAGCAGACATTCCTGTCTGCTCATTTCCTTCCGTTTCCACGAAGCGATCGAAACGTGGTTTGATGCCGGCATGGGAGCGTCCCATGCCGCAGGAGATCCTTCGTCAGCCTGGCGCCTGCCTGTGCCGGGCACGGCAGACAGGGCTTCCTCAGGATGACAGTTTGTGCCGAGACGTGACAGACCGGTTTCGCCAATCGTTATTGCAAAACATGTCATTCTGAACGAAGTCGAAGCATCTCCCGTCTGTTCGATCAGAAGATCCAGATCCGCCCCCGACGGTAGGGGCAGGTTTCAAACCTGCCCTGATCCACCGGAAACGAGGATGCCGTACGACGTGGACAGAACGACATCGAGGCGGGCAGACAGGAATGTCTGCCCCACCTTCACACGCGCTTCTTCACAGTGCGGGTGCCTGCCTGCGCAGCGTACTGCGCTGCAGGCAGGCCCACAAGGGACGCCCCTACACACGAATCAGCCTGCACGCCATCGTCAGCTGTTCTTCCGCCTCGTCGCCACAGCGATCATGTCACGCCTACGTGTTTGCGCCGAACGCCCTGGCCAGGATGAGGAAGTCCGAGAACCCCACCTCGCCGTCCCTGTCCAGGTCGAAGCGCGGGTCATACCCGGCCTTGCCGCGGCTGTATCCGAACTTTTTCGCGAACTTCACGAAGTCGCCAAAACCCACCTCCCCGTCGCCGTCCCAGTCCGGGATCCTGGATCCAGGGCTGGTGTGCGGTGACGTATCAAACATTTCGATGCGGCCCCTGGACAGGCCCACGAACAGCGTGCGGCCGTCGGGAGAAAACGCAATGGAGCGCAGAGAGCCTGGATAGCTATACTTCTCCACGACTTCTTCGCTGTGCACGTCCCACAGATCGATCTTTCCAAGTTCCATTCCGGCTGCCAGTTTCCCGCCGTCGGGAGAAAACGCCAGGTCCGAGGCGGCGAACGTGCCCGCTCTTGTGAGCACGGCGACTTCGTTCCACGCCGCGGTGTCCCACAGCCTGACGGTTCTGTCGAACCTCCCCGCCGATGCCAGGACGCCCCCGTCGGGAGAAAACGCCACCGAGTTGATCACGTCCGTATGCCTGTCAAGCACGGCGACCTCCTGCCGCGCGGCCACGTCCCACACCCTGATGGTTTGGTCCCACCCCGCCGATGCCAGGACGCCCCCGTCGGGAGAAAACGCCACGGAATTCACCCAGCCGTCGTGCCCTTCCAGCACGGCCACGGCTTCCCGCCGCGCCACGTCCCACACCCTGACGGTGCTGTCCCGCCCTGCCGATGCCAGGAGGCTGCCGTCGGGAGAAAACGCCACCGAATTGATCGTTCCCGTATGCCCTTCCAGCACGGCGACCTCTTCACGCCGCGCCACGTCCCACAGCTTCACGGTATCATCCGTTACCCCCGCCGACGCCAGGAGGCCCCCGTCGGGAGAAAACGCCACCGATTTGACGTATTGCGCATCCCCTACCAGCGTGGCCACCTCTTCCCGCCGCGCCAGGTCCCACAACCTGACGTAACCGTCTTGCCCCCACTTCGACACGGTGTAACTCTCCCGCGTGCCCGCCGCCAGCAGGTCACCCAACGGAGAGATCGCGATGCTGGATATGGTTTCCGTCTCCACCTTCAGCGTGGCCACGTGATGCGGCGACGCCTGCGCGATTATGAGACCTTCCGAAGACCCGTTACCTTGCGTATCGACGGTTTTAGCCGGCAACTGGTGCGAGGTGGGATTCGAAAGACTCGAATGGGCCATCGACGGGATCGCGCCGTCATACTCGAACGACACCACGGCTTCCGTCTCTCCCGCCACGTCGCGGCACGCCTTCACTTGAGGTGCCAGAGAGCGGCTCATGGGATTGCCGGTCCACTGGATCACCTGGTGGACGCCGTCGGGGTCGGCCACGCGCCACGACACCGTGAAGCGCTCGGTGCCGGGAGCATACCAGACCGTCGGGCCCGCGAATTCGATGGTCGGCGCCGACGTCCGGTCTATTCCCAGGGGAATCTCAGGGTTGAGGAGGGGTGTCACCGCCAGATACCGCGCCGAGCACGCCGACAGCCGGGTGCGCAAACCGAAGCCATACGACAGGATGTAGGTGTCGTCACGGAAATCGTGCCACATCAACCCGAAGGCGTGCGCCAGCTCGTGGGCGGCAACGAAGAAACTGAAGCCGCCTCCAACCTCCGCTTGACCTCCATCTTTTCCGCCGCTTGCCATTCCGGCATACCTCTGGCCTCCCGGCTCGTGCAGCAGTCCGGTGCTGGTGTCCACCACGATGAAGTCAACCACATTCTTCACGTCAAAGCGCCGATATAACTCCCGCTGCATCTTAATCGACGTCTCCTCGAGATAATAGGCGTCGCCGTGGTCGCCGTCCAGGCGGTGCACAACGGGGTCGCCGGCAGCGTCCGCCTCATACCGGAACGTCATGTATCCATACCCGTGCGCCTCCATCTGCCGGCCAAACCACGCCTGCAGACGCACCATCCTCGCCTTCATCGTATCCACCATCGACTGCCGGTACGGCCGGTCGTTGGGGAGAAAATAGATCATACGCACCGTCCGCGGCTCCCCCGCGATGAGTTCCGCCGCGCGCTTGCCCGCACCCACGGCGTGCTCGCGCAGCCACGCCTCGTGGTCCATCACACCGCAGAATTCCACGTTATCGGCGCGCGCGGACGAGCCGGAGCCCGCACCCGGCAGGCACAACAGCAAAAGCCAGCACGCCGCCAGCCAAATCCTTGCCGGCAAACGAGGTACAAAGCGTCTCTTCATATCGCCATCACTCCCTTCGCGTCAATCACCCGATTTGCCGGAATTTCCAGATTCACCGTCGCCACGCGCAGCCGCGTCGCTTTCGATATAGCCCGCGAGGATAACGAAATCCGCATAGTTGATCGTCCCGTCGCCGTTGAGATCCATCCTCTTGTCATACCCCGTATCCGACCTGCCGAGCCCCATCTTCTTGTTGAATAGCTTCGCATCGGCGGCATCGCGCCTGCCGTCGCCGTTGAAGTCGCCGGGCAACGCGATTGTCAAGGTGAACGACTCGGTCGCCCGCTGGTCGGCGTCGTCGTCAACGACAACCGTCACCGTGGCGCTGCCCAGTTGCGTGGGCGTGCCGCTGATCTCCCCGCTCGCCTCGTCAATCGAGATGCCCATAGGCGCGCTCTCAAGTGAGTACGAATACGGCGCCTTGCCGCCGGATACCGACACCTGGATCGGCGTCATGTCAAGAAACCACGTCACCACCACGTCGGAAAGCTCCGCGATGGTCAGCGGCGTCACGACGGTGACCGTGAAGGACTCATCGTCGGTATTCGATTCGTCGTTAGAGTCCTTGGCCGTGACCGTCACCGGGTGCGTGCCTGCAGTCGACGGCGCCGTACCGGTGATGCTACCGCCCGATGAGACCGTCACCCATGACGAGCCGCTCTTCTTCGAAAAGTTGATCGTCCCGCATCCGCCGGTCGCACTCGCCGAAAGCGAGAGGGACCCGCCCACCGTCACACACGGGTCCGCAATCGACGCGATGGACACCGGCGAGCAGGTCTTTACGGTGATTGCAAAACCCGTTTCTGCATGATTATCGCTGTAGTCCTTGTCGGTCGCCGTCACCGTTACGTCGAACGTGTCGGGCGCGGATGGCGCCGTGCCGGTAATGTTACCGTTGTCAGCATCAATACTCACACCCGACGGCGCGCCTGCCATCGAATATTCGATTTTTCCGCATCCGCCCGTCGCATTCGCGTCGCTCGAGATGGCGCCATTCACAAACACGTCGATGTCCGAGATACTCGCGATCGCAACCGGCTCACACACCTTGATTGTAAATGAACCCGTGCCCTTACAGTCACAATCGTCCTTCGCCTCCACCTCCACGGTGAATTCTCCGGTTTCGGTGGGCGTGCCGGTGATGCGCCCGCTGGAGGTTACGGTCACCCACGACGGTCCGTTCTTCTTCTCAAACTCATACGGCGATTGTCCGCCGGACGCCGTTGCCTGGATGGCGTCGATATCCTGGTCTAGGGTTGCCTTCACGGTCGAAGAAGGCAGGCCGCCCACACTGATGCCAGGGCATATTACCTCGAGATCGAATGAACCCGTGCCGGCCTGTCCGTCCATGGGCGTTGCGGTCACCGTCACGGTGAAGTCGCCGGTCTGTGTGGGTTTGCCGCTGATGACCCCGCTCGAATCGCCGATGCTGACACCAGCCGGCCCGCCCATTATCCTAAATGTATACGGAGGACAATCGCCAGAGGCCACCGCAGTAATAGACTCGATGGGCTCGCACACCGTCGCCGTCACCGTACCAGATGGAAGCCCGCCAACGGTAACATCGCAAGGACGTACTGGAGGAGCCACTACCTTAATTTTGAAACTCGTCTCAGCCTTATTCTCCTCTGGAAGGTCCGAGTCCCTCGCCGTTACTGTGGCGGTGTAATCACGCGTGGGCGTACCTCTTGGTGGCGATATGGTGATGGTCCCGCTGCCTCCGGTACTTACCATTCCCACCCAATCCGGGGACGAGTGACTCATATTTATGGTACCACAGCCCCCTGACGCAGTCACCGAAACCGTCTTCGTACCACCCTGCGGCACCGTCTGAGTGGAAATCGAACCGATCGCAACCGGCTCACAGACCGTGATCGGCAGATCTTTGTCGGCGGTATTTTGTTGGTTGTCCGTGGCCGTCACCACGGCCGTGTGACCGCCTGCCGCCGTTGCGGGGGGATTAATGGTGATGCCACCAGTCGAGGTGACCGTCACCCACGTAGGAGGCCCGCTGGGAGGCTTCTTCCCGAATGTTATCGGAGGACAATCCGCTTCTGCGCTGGCCGTCGCTGTCTTGGTACCGCCGGCCTTCACCGTCACGGACGACGGTGCTATCGAGACCACGATCGCCGAACATTCTGGCGGCGACGGCGGAATAACCGTAACTTTGAGACGTCCCGTGCCGGTATTGTCGTGGTCGTCCCTTGCAATCACATTGAAATAATGGGGTCCGGTCGGCGTGCCAACCGTCGGCGCCACGATGTACTGGTTGTCACTCTCATCTTTCTTCGTTACCCACGACAGCCCACTTGGATCAGAGAACGTATGGGACCCACACCCCCCTGACGCACTCGCCGTCACGATCACCGAGTCGCCAACCGCCACCTTCGGGTTGGCCGGGCTCTGCGAGACTGAAATCGACGGACAATCGACTATGATATCGAACGGCTCTGTGGCGGTAGTCCCTCGGCCGTCCCTGGCCGTCACCGTCACGGTGTGGGTACCCTCCGGAGAGAGACCCGAACTGCTGATGGTCTTGCTGCGTCCGGTGCCGGATTCGATTGTCACGCCCGACGGTGCGCCAGACATTGTAATTGTTATTGGCGCACATCCCCCTCTCGCACGGGCGGTTCGCGAGAAGCTCTGATTCACGGACACTTTCACGTCGTTGATCGCGTCGATGGTGAGCGTCTCACACGGCGGCACAGTGGGCGTAGCCACCACGCTGTCGGATACGCCCACGCCTACCTCGTTGTATGCCCGCACGTCAAAGGTATACGCCCTCCCGTTCGTCAGTCCCGACACACGGTGACGCGTCGTGGTCGGGCCGCTGTTGTCAACGTTGTGATCGTCGCTCCAGTCCGGCAGGTTCACGTTGCTACGGCCATAGCGCACATGGTACCCGTCGATAGTGTCGTTGTTCGGGTCGTTCCACGTCAGTGTCACCGACCCGTTCCCCGCGCCTGCCCTCAGGTTGGCCGGCGGTGCGGGCGGCCCCGGTATCGTGATCAGGCTTGCCGCCGCGCCGTCGACGTTGCCGGCTTTCGCACGCACCTCGAACGTATGCCTGCTGCCGTTGGTCAGGCCGCCAATCGTTCCGCTCGTCGCAGCGCCGCCGCCCTGCGTAAAGCCGGTCCACACGGTGAAACTCCCCCCGCCCACCCGATACCGGTATTGGTAACCTGTGACGGCGACGTTTTGCGGGTCATCCCACGACAGCGTCACGGACCCGTCGCCTACCGACGCGGTCAGCGCCCCCGGCGGGGCAGGCTGCGTCACGCCGGCATAGGCGCCGTCAGCGTCTGCCGTCTTCGCCCGCACATGGAACGTATACGCCGTGGTGTGCGTCACACCCGTCACGGCGTGACTGGTGGTGGCCGCGCCGCTCCCGCCGATGTCGCCCCACGCGGGCAGCGCCGCGCCGGCTTCGGCCCACCGCACCTGGTACCCGACGATGGCGGCGTCCTGCGGATTGGCCCACGACAGCGTGGCGGACGCGTCACCTGCCGACGCGCCCAGATTGCCCGGCGCGGCAGGCTGCGTCACGCTGGCAGAGGCGCCGGCGACGTCACCCTTCTTCGCCCGCACCTGGAACGTATACGCCGTCCCGTCGGTAAGACCCGTCACAGGGTGGCTGGTCGTACTTGCAGTGCTTGTTATGTTGTGACGATCGCTCCACGCCGGCAAGGCCGCGCCCCGATCGCTATAACGGACCTGATACCCGGTGATGGTGTCGTCGTCCGGATCCGTCCACGCCAGCAGCACCTGTCCGACACCGGCCGTCGCCGCGAGATTGGCGGGCGGGGGCAGAGGATCAATTGACCCACCCGTGTCGACCTCGATCGTGACGTTTTCGGACCAGTCGCCGAACCCTTCGTTACTCACGGCGCGTACCTTGAAGGTATACCGTACTATTCCCTCCCCGCCGTACACGACGTACTCCCATCGGGTGACGGCCGTTGGGGTGCCGATCGTCCCGGACCGCCCGGCGTACCAATAGGCGATCCTGTATGACCTGACCGATTCAACATGCACGACGGGCGGATCCCAGGTCAGTTCCACGTTGCCATCGTCCAGCGCCGCGCGGAGGTTGCGCGGCGCCCCCGGCAGCGGCAGCAGCGGCACCGTCACCCTGGCGGCATCGCCCGCACCGGTTCCGACGTGCGCACGCACCTCGATCGTATACACCCTCCCGTTGGCCAGATCGGGCACGGTGTGACGCGTCGTGGCGGCGCCACTCCCGGCTATAACCGTCCAGGGCGCTTGCTCCACGTCCGTATCACTGTAACGGATCTGATACCCGGTGATCGCGTCGTTTTCCGGATCGGTCCACGTCAACGCCACCCGTCCGTCACCCGGTGTCGCCTCCAGGTCGGCAGGCGCAGGTGGCGGCAGGGTCGCCATCGAAGGGGCCGACGCGCCGGACACGTCGTCCACCCGCGCGCGCACCTCGAACGTATATTTCCTGCCGTTCGTCAGATCCTCCACCGTATGGGTCGTCGTTGCCGCGCCGCTGTCGTCAATGGTGTGATCATCGCTCCACTGCGGCAGGGCGGCGGATCCTGCCGCCCACCGCACCTGGTACCGGGTGATATACGGGTTTTGTGGATCGCGCCACGACAGCGTCACCTGCCCGTCACCCGGGGTTGCCGATAGCCCTTCCGGCGCCGGCAGCGGCAGCCTGGCCGTGACGCCAGACGATGCGCCGTAGGCCGAAGCCCTCCTGGCGCGCACCTCGAACCTGTACTCCACCCCTTTCGCCACGGCACGCACCGTGTGTCTCGTCGTGCTCGCATTGCTTTCAACGTCATGATCACCGCTCCAAGCAGGCAGCGCCGTACGGCTTTGTCCATAACGAACCTGGTATCCCGTGATGGACGCGTCCTCCGGGTCGGCCCACGTCAGCACCACCGTCCCGTCGCCTGCCATGGCCGCCAGGCTGTCAGGCGCCGCAGGCGCCGGCCGCGGCGTCGCCGTCACCCTCGACGATCCGTAGTATCCCGCCGCATTGCGCGGGCGCACCTCGAACGTATACTCGTTCCCGTTCGTCAGGCCCCCCACCTCGTGGGTCGTCGTGGCCGCATCGCTTTCAATGTCATGATCACCGCTCCATGTTGGCAGTCTCGTACCGCTTTCCTCATAACGGACCTGGTATCCCGTCAACGTGTCGTCACGGGGATCATCCCACGTCAGCACCACCGTCCCGTCGCCTTCCCTGGCCGCCAGGCCTTCGGGCGCGGCCGGCGGCTCCGGCACGTAGGCCCGTGCCAACCTGGACCCCTGGCTCAGAACCTCGCCGTACATCGCCTTCACACGATAGGTATACCTCCAGCCAAACCCGACGCTCTCGTCTTCATACGTCGTTGCGGCACGGCCCGTCGTGGCGATGACGCGGAATTCTCTCGAGTAACCGCTCCTTACCACACGCCGCAGGATCTGGTATCCCGTAACCGATGCGGCGGGCGCGTCCCACGTCAGGACCACGTCGCCAGACGCCACCGTGGCCCTCAGGTTCGTCGGCGTCGCCGCCTCCGTCGTCACCGTCACGGCGGTCGCCTCCCCGTAAGCCGTCCCTGCTTGCGCGCGCACCTCGAACCTGTATTGTGTATCGATCGTCAAGCCCCTCACCGTGTGGGTCGTCACGCCCGCATCTTTCTCAACCACTTCATCGGCGCTCCAATCGGGCAGTGCCGTGCCGCTTGCCCCATACCGGACCTGGTATCCCGTGATTGAAGCGTCCTCCGGATCGGCCCACGTCAGCGTCACGTCAGCGGGGCCCGCCGCACCCGTGAGGTCACGCAGCGCCGCAGGCGGCATCCTCACCGTCACCCTGGCCGATTGGCCACGGCCGTCGGCGGTGAACGCACGCACCTCGAACGTATGCTCGATCCCGTTCGTCAGACCACTCACCTCGTGCGTGACCGTGTCGGTAAGGGGCCGGTTCTGCCATCCGATATCGGTCCAATCCTCCGGCAGGACAGCGTCGCTTTCCCCATAGCGGACTTCAAACCCCGTCACCGCAAGAGCCGTCGGCTCGTCCCACGTCAGCGTCACCATACTGTCACCCGCCGACGCCGCAAGGTTCGAGGGCGCCGGCCCCAGCACAAACGTCACACGGCTCGAATCGCCCGCGCCGGCCGCGTTCTTCGCGCGCACCTCGAACGTATGCTCGACCCAATTCGCCGGGCCGCTCACCTCAAGGGACGTCGTGCCGGCATCGCTGCCATAGATTTCCGTCCAACCCTCGATCCATCCCGAAAAAGCAAGCGTACTGCTCTCGCCGTAGCGCGTTTCATACGCCGTGATGGTGTTGTCATACGGATCGTCCCATGCCAGCAGCACCGTCCCCGCACCCGCCGACGCTCTCAGACCCTCCGGCGCCACGGGCGGCGACACCGGCGTCGCCGTCACCCTGGCCGCCTGGCCCCGTCCATCCGCGGTAAACGCGCGCACCTCGAACGTATGCTCCCTACCGTTCGTCAGGCCCGTTACCGGGTGCGTGACCGTGTCGGTACCGACCTTCTTCTTCCAATCGATATCGGTCCAATCCTCCGGCAGGACAGCGTCGCTCTCGCCATAGCGGACTTCAAACCCCGTCACCGCAAGAGCCGTCGGCTCGTCCCACGTCAGCGTCACCATACTGTCACCCGCCGACGCCGCAAGGTTCGAGGGCGCCGGCCCCAGCACAAACGTCACACGGCTCGAATCGCCCGCGCCGGCCGCGTTCTTCGCGCGCACCTCGAACGTATGCTCGACCCAATTCGCCAGATCCCTCACCTCAAGGGACGTCGTGCCGGCATCGCTGCCATAGATTTCCGTCCAACCCTCGATCCATCCCGAAAAAGCAAGCGTCCTGCTCTCGCCGTAGCGCGTTTCATACGCCGTGATGGTGTCGTCATACGGATCGTCCCATGCCAGCAGCACCGTCCCCGCACCCGCCGACGCTCTCAGACCCTCCGGCGCCACGGGCGGCGACACCGGCGTCGCCGTCACCCTGGCCGCCTGGCCCCGTCCATCCGCGGTAAACGCGCGCACCTCGAACGTATGCTCCCTACCGTTCGTCAGGCCCGTTACCGGGTGCGTGACCGTGTCGGTACCGACCTTCTTCTTCCAATCGATATCGGTCCAATCCTCCGGCAGAACAGCGTCGCTTTCCCCATAGCGGACTTCAAACCCCGTCACCGCAAGAGCCGCCGGCTCGTCCCACGTCAGCGTCACCATACTGTCACCCACGGACGCGGCGAGGTTCGACGGCGGCAACACGTCCTGCGCAAACACGGGTGGGGAAATCATCGCAATCAACAATACCGCCAGGTACGATGAATTGTGCATAAATGGCAAGCCGCCCACGATACCGCGTATACGGCCGAGACTCGCCAATCCGGCGACGAACGATTTATATGCCATACGTCCCACAGTCATACCCCCATTCGAATGCGTGGTTTACTACGAAAGTGTGGTCGCAACGGTAGTCCGGATTCTCCACCATCGTGTTGTCGGGTTGCCATTCCTGTAACGCACCGCTACAATTGTTCCTCCAACTGGCGACGTGGGAACACGGTAGGTCGACGAGGCCACGTGCCCTCCCATGAATACTGATGGCGTTGAGGCTTTTCGAGGACCCTGGAAGATCGGCGCCGCCGCCGCCAACTGGCCAAATGTTGATATTATAACCAAAATATAAAGTATAGAAACGTAATATCACGGGTAACGTAAACCCTTGGCGGCAGCCTGTCAAGCTGCAATTCTTGAACAGTGACCCGGAGGTCCATCACCGCCCACACGCGTTTCCAGTTGCGGTCGGGCTGTAACTGCCGAGACCGCGCCGTCGCCGACGTGGACACAGTTCGACGGCCCCGTGCACAGTGTCGCATTTTGCGACAAGGGCTGCCAGCGATGTGCTTCAGTGGTTGTGACTGCAGACCCATAAGTGGTTCCCGAAATTGGTCGTCTGAATACCGTATCGCCGGCACTTTACGGGTAGGCTCACAATTCCTGCTACCGACACACGGACCCGAAGATACAGGCATCCTGCCACTCCTTGTTAAAAGTCCTGACGCGGCCGTCCGGCGCCCGGCTTCCGCGTCCAGCGCCGTTCCACTTCAGTCGCCGCTTCGCGCCATGCCTGGAGCACAAAAAAAACCGGCTATCACACTGGACAGCCGGCTTGTATGAACCTCAGGTTCCTGCGCCTATTACTCCTTAAGCACCGCCAGCACGCGCTGGCCGATCAGCGTTGAATCCCAGAATGTGATCATCGTTTTTCCCTCAGGACCTCTGCTGGCCCGATATTCATTTCGTTTGCTGAGCTTCCCGTGCCGGTCGCAAAGCGCCGCCAGTTCGCCCGGAACCGCGAACGTTTCGCCTATAGAGACCCTTCTGATCGTATCCAGGCTTTGCTCGTCGGTAACGTCGGGAAAGCCGACGAGTTTGTAATTCTTCCTGATTGTCAGTCCCCGCTTCGTTTTCAGATAACCCACCTGTTTCAGCGTGTCTTCGGTACCAATGTAGACCAGCACGGAGGTCGCGGTTTCCTGCATGGTCTGAGCCTGCTCAACGGCCTCTTTAAGGCTGGATTCCAGCCTCATCAGACGGGTTGTCTTGTCGTGCAGTAATTTGTTCAGGGTATCGACTTCGACCTTCAACTCCCGGACGGCTGCGGTAGCCTCCTCTTTCTCGCCTCTCATCTGTTTTAGCTCCGCAACCAGTTTTTCGTTCATCGCCTGCTGTTTCCGGTAGAGCGCCTGATACTCTCTCATTTCACTCGTCACCCTGTGCAGCGACGTCAGGAG
Organism: Candidatus Latescibacterota bacterium; assembly: GCA_965237675.1. Lineage (GTDB taxonomy): Bacteria > Latescibacterota > UBA2968 > UBA2968 > JAAXHE01. Next base: position 3,116,287 of record OZ250150.1, on the reverse strand, counting down.
CTTCCGGTTGGACACCTTCGCGCTATCCACATGAGCGCGCATCGCATTGATCCGGGAATCCATTTCATCCACCAATGCATTCAGCGAATCGATCTGGCCCGTATAAAGCGCAATATCGCTTTCCAGCTGAACGACCTTAGGATCGACCTCCGGAACCGTCTCGGGCTTCCAGATCGTCAACAGGAGAGCAACCAGAATTGCCGCCAGAAAGCCGACAACAATAACGATACCCACCTTATGACCGGATGAACCGGGTTCTTTGTTCACGAGCAGCCTCCGAAGTGCGCGGATTCACGCCGGGTGAACCGCGATGGTGTGTGTGGGTGATACCCGGAGCGGCGTAACTTTCCGCCCCGTTTCGGGTTACGGATTCCGCGGGCGTTTCATCACCTTAACGTAGATGGAGTCCACGGCAGCCTGCAGGGTGTTCACATCCTCAAGCTGCCGGATCAGCATTGTGCTGATTTCATTCTGTGCGGAAGACGCATTCCTCAGCGCCGCCTCCACGCGCTTCTCCGCGCGTTGCAACGATGCCCGCAGCAGACCCAATTCGCTTTTGCGCTGGTCCGCGCGCGCCTCTGCGCCCGCGAGCCTTTCCCGCGTACGGGCGAGATCTCTAAAAGTCGTCTTGTGACGTGCCTCTTCCTGAGCCAGGCGCGTCAGCGAATCCCGCCTCAGTGCGCGTTCCGTATTCAAGCTGTCCGCATAGGCGCTGTGGGCGTTCGTCTCTTTTGTGAGTTCCGCCTTCGTGTCCCGCAGCCGATTCCGCGTTTCCTGGAGGTCCGCTTTTGTACGCACAAGCCGGGACTGCTCCTCCTGCAAGTCTGCGCGCACTTCCCATTCCGACTTGGTCAGATCCGCCTTCTCCATGGTTCGGTCCAGCAGTTTCGCACCCTGCTCATCCAGCTTCTCGCGGAACGTCTCGACCGTCCTGTCCAAACGCTCGCGTGTATCTTTCATCGCCACGTCCTGCTGTTGGAGGGCCGTCTGAATCACAAGGAGAATCATCACGCATGACACGACGCTTACATAACCGCCAAAACCCAGCAGGTGATTCTGCGACAACGGTTTCACCCAATAGATCAGTGCAACAATCCCGCCCCATATCAAGACCAGGGCACCGAGAATCGCAAAAATAATGACTGACACAGACTAACGGCCTCGCGAAACTGTGGAATGCGGACGAATTGAATATAAATTGAAGCATTTCCCGTGATTCGTCAAGAACAAACGTCCGGAAAACGGGGTCGATGTATGGAACGGTTGTTTTTTTTCTTGATTTACACGTCAGAAAAAAGACGGGCCGGAGGACTTTCCAGGCCCGTTCATGTGGACATCAAACCCGGGATCCCGTCCCGAGACGACTCTATAGATGTCCCTCCAGCCGCCGCCGCACCGAAGGCTGCCTCAACTTTCCGAAAGCATCCTCTTTCAGCTGCCTCACCCGCTCCCGGCTGATACCCAACCGGCGCCCGATTTCCTGGTACGTTGCCGGTTCGTCGCCGTGCATCCCGAAATAAAGCGTCAGGATCTTCCGGTGCCGTTCGGAAAGGCCATCCAGTGACTTTTCTACGGCATGGATTCTGCAGTGCCTATCAAACACCTCGTCCGCAGGAACGGCGCGTCGGTCTTCCAGTGTCTCCGCAAGCCTGAGGCTGTCGCGGTCGTCAGCAGGTGTGGTGTCCAGCGAAATGGCGTTTGCGGCGGCATCCAGACAGCGATTCAGCCTTTTAACCGGCAAACCGGACTCAGCGGCGATTTCCTCCCGCGCTGGACCCCGCTCCAGGTGCTGCATAAGTCGATCTTCAGTCTTACGCAGGCGGCCTAGATCGTTCAACACACTGGCGGGTAACCGGATAGAACGGGTTTGTACGTCCAGTGCCTTGAGTATATGCTGCCGAATCCACCAGACGGCGTAGGTAATGAATCTGAAACCCTTGCGCCCATCAAACTTACGAGCAGCGGTCAACAACCCGCAATTGCCCTCATTGATGAGATCTCCCATCGGCAGACCCTGATTTCGGAACCCCCTGGCAATATGTATGACAAACCGAAGGTTGGCATTTACCAGCGCCTCGAGCGCCTCGTCGTCCCCCGCTTCAATTCTGGCTGCGAGAACCCGTTCTTCTTCCGAATCGATCCGCGGGTGTCGATCGACCTCTCTGTAATAATATACCAGCGACCTGTCTTCAGCCGTGAGACGACATGCAGAAGTTTCAACAGACATGAACCGACCTCCGTGAACTGAAGTAACCCGACCGATTGCGAATCAATCACACGCCAAGGAACAATGTATTGCACTTCAGCACAGAAAATATACTGAACATTTGTTCAGTATTCAAGAAGAAACTTCTTGTTTTGGTGACTTTTTTTTCATACTTTTCGCGCTCGAAGCCGCCGGTAAGACCCTGCATTCTTCGTCGAGCACATTCATGCTGGAGTCTTGAGGAGATAAACCATGAAGAAAATCCGAGTCGGTCTGATCCGCTGCGACATGCACGGCATGTATTATGGTGCGCTGATGGCCGAGCACGCGCCCCTTCGCCTGCAGAAGCCCATGGAAAACAGCGCCGGCGCGCCGTACACCTGGATGAGCGGCGGGGCCCACTTCTATTTTTATACATTCTACAGCGACCCCACCCGCATGACCGTTCCCCGTCTGCACGAATTCGAAATCGCGCGCGTCTGGGACGAACACCCCGGCGTCGGGGAGATCTTCTCGCAGGTCTTCACGTCCAGGCCGCGGGTATGCGACCATTTTCACGAAGTCTCGGACGACGTGGACCTTGTTCTGGTGGCTGACTGCAATTACGATGGCGCCGACCATCTCGAACTGGCCAGGCCCGGCCTCGAAAAAGGCGTACCCACCTTTATCGACAAGCCGCTCGCGAACAACCTGGACAACGCGATCGCGATCGTGGGCCTGGCGCAAAAACACAACGCCCCGTTGCTTTCACGGTCCATCCTGAATACCCTCCCTCAGGCCAGGCAATTCGCCGCCCGCTTTCCGGAAGTCGGAAACCTGGAATTCGTCTCCATCCGTGGGGGAGGTCCTACCCTGGCCGGTCAGATCCACGCCATCTGTCTGGCTCAAAACCTGTTTGGACCCGGTGTGCGAGCCGTGGAATCCATGGGTGAGAACACGGGCGGCTTCATGCACCTCATTTACCCGGGCGGACCCCGCTTTCCCCGATGCGGCGCCGTACTCAATTGCGACACCGGGGATACTTATCACTGCGCCTTCTACGCCAGCGCATTCGGCAACATGGGCGATATCCATTCAGCCCCCCTTGGCGATTATGTCTTCCCCTACGGCGCCTACGAGAACATCAAACTGATCAAGACGCTGATTGAAACCGGCCAGCCACCGGTTCCCTACCCTGAAATTATGGAAAGCGTCGCGGTTTCCGCCGCGGCCTGCAAAGCGCACAATACCGGAAAGCAAGTCACTCTAAAAGACGTCGGATATGTACCCTGATTTAAATGAAGAGGCGCGCAACCATGCGGTTGCGCGCCTCTTCGACGGCTCACTCTCGTTCAGCCTGATGTAGACCCCGAAACAAGCCCGAAACAACCGTGTTACCAACGCATCGCGGCCCAGTCAACCCCTTGCCGCGCCCTGACCGCCTCCCACTCAGACGTCCACGATAAATCGAGTCAGTTGCATTGCCCGCGCCGGGAGACCATCGTACACGCCCCGGGGCAACAGGTTGTCTTTCCGGAACCACAAGAACCAGGGCGCCGCATACCCCACGCTGGTCATCGCGCGAATCTCATCCGACCGGTTGGCCGTGCCCCCGTGCCAGCAACGTATATCGCGAATCACCGCCCCTCCCGACGGCCCGCAGACGATCGACCGTTTCATCCATTCAGGTTCCTCCTCCAGCGAGGGTACCGGGTGCCGGCACCGGTGGGTGCCAGGGACAAACCGGGTTGCGCCATTGACCTGCGTGAAATCAACCATGGGAAAATTCACCGCAATGATCGGCGTGGGCAGATCCATCACGGTCACCCGTCCCTGTGGATCACGGAGCATATCCCCGGTATCGGCATGCAATTTCTGAATTTCCGCTCCCGGCAGCGAGTAATCTCCCCCGCCACCCCAGCAATAGAAATCATCGCACTTCCATATCGCTTCCAGAACTGGCAAAACTGTTTGCAAATCAATCAGTTGCGCCCACTCGGGATGGTGGAGTTGCGGGCCGAAGGAGTAGCGCGCATATCCGCGGTTCGCATCCTCCAGCGGGATGGCCGCCGTCTGCTGTGCAATCACCCGTTCCGCCCCCGACCTGGCATAGGCGAGTTGCCGTGGCGTCAGTGCATTCCGCACCACGACAAACCCGTCCCGATGAAAAATCCGGGCCGCTTTCTCCACGTCCACGGGCTCCACAAACTCGACTTCCAGCATCGGCACCTCCCGTCGATACAATGCGCGAGCACACCGCGGGCAAACCTCGCCGAACGCGCCGGTACGCCCGAAGCGGACGGCACATCTGCATTGAAGTATGGTGGCGCACCCGAAAAAAAAAAGCGCCTAACCTACCAGGTGCCGAAAATTATTGACGAAGTTCCACAGTAACCTGTGGAATAACTTCCGGTTGGGTCACCCTTACGTAGATTCAAGGCACTTTTAAAGGTTGAACCCGAGGATCCAGCCTCCACCGAAAAATATAACCATTCCGGACGGAAAACGCAAGCAGAACTCTGAACAATGCCGGCGCGAACTTGACAACCTTTCGACGCCTGCATACATTCCAGCCACATACGGAACAGCACCGGCTCATTTCCGTCGTGCGATTGGGGGCGGCCCCCCGAACGCATTGCGCCTCACGGAATAGAAAAAGGGACCCCCATGGCAGAGCCTTCTCTCCAGGAACTCCTGGACTTCAGCACCCACGCGGCCTGGCAGGCCGGGCGCATTACGCTGCGGCACTTTCAGACCGGTGTCCAGGTTGACAAGAAATCCGACAATAGCCCGGTTACCGCCGCCGACCTCGCCGCGGAACGAAAAATCACGGAGTTGATTCAAAATCGTTTCCCTGACGACGCCATTGTGGGAGAAGAATTCGGAGATCGGCCCGGCCGGACCGGCCGTTGCTGGATCATCGATCCGATCGACGGCACCAAGTCTTTTGTACACGGCGTACCGCTCTACGGAGTGATGATCTGCGTGGAAATCGACGGCATCCCGTCTGTGGGCGTGGTCAATCTTCCTGCCGTAAACGAGATGGTCTGTGCCGCCAGGGGCTCAGGCTGCACGTGGAATGGCAGGCCTGCACGGGTCTCCACGGTCTCACGCCTGGAAGACGCCCTCATGTGCGCAACCGACTTCGAATCGTTTGCCGAACACCGTAAGGACGGCGCGTATCGAAATCTCGCGCGAAAGGTTGCCTACTGCCGTGGATGGGGGGATTGTTATGGTCACATCCTGGTCGCCACAGGCCGCGCGGAAATTATGCTGGACCCCATCATGGCCGTATGGGACTGCGCCGCATTGCAACCCATACTGGAAGAAGCGGGCGGGACGTTTACGGACTGGCGTGGAAAATCGACCATTCGTGGCGAAGAAGCCATCTCCACAAACCGGGTTCTGTTCGATGAGGTGATGAGGAGCATTGATTAGCCCGTGAATCCGAATCCCACGTCACCAACCCGTGCTCTTGGGTAAGGAGCGGATCCCTCCCCGGATAACGCGACTTCGGATTTCTCAATAGTAATACCCCAGCATGATGCACATCTCGTCGTTCTCGGCCGTAAATCCGAATCCAATCGTGAAATCCTTGTCGTCGTTCTCGTGGGTACACTCGAATCTCACCCGTTCTCCGGCTTTGACCTCGAGCGCGGGATTGAACACGAGCGTCGCCGGCTCGTCCCACTCCTCGCTCCGGTAGATCCGTTCGTCGCCCAGGAAAATATCAAACCGGCGACCGTGGCGATGCATGTGTGAAGACAGCATGACCAGGTTGATGTCGCGCCGCATCGTCCAGTCCCGACCGGCGGCCACCGATTGACCCGGCGGAACCTGAATGCCGAAATAGCTGACAAAGATGGGTTTTGCCACCACTTTGACGCTGTCGGCGGGCATCGTATGCAGATTGACGTACACCTCGCCGATAAGCGTGTTTTCACCCGACGTATTTACGAAATGGGAGTTCAGCTCGTACGTCGCATCGGCAGGCATCGGAATTGCAATGCCGTCCGGAAAATCGAACACCGCCTTCGTCGACTGGCTACCCACGACAAACCGTTTGCTAAAGATCCCGAGAGCCTGCGAAAGATCGGTCGGATCCAGATTCCGAATGCCCGGCGGCGGCGGGTTCTCGTCCGTCAGCTGATAGATGATGAAATGATGGCTGCCCTCCGGCTGTACCACCACGATTTTGTTCACCATCAGGTCTTCCGCCGCACCCAGCCGTGTCGTCGAAAAAATCTCCCGCTCCGAACGTGGCGCGATCGCAAAGGGTTTCAGGTGAATCTGTAACCCTCGCCGGGGCGGCGCGGGCGGTTGGAAATAGAACGTCGTCGAGTGCGGAACCCGGTCCATGTCGGGCGCATCCGGCACCACGCTATCCCGCGGCGCGCCGGCCGCGATCCAGGAGCGAATCGCGTCTATTGCAACGCCGCTCAAACTGGAATACGACCTCGGCATCGGATCGCCGAACCCCACTCCCGACCCCGTCAGCTTTGTCATCAGAAAACTCTGTTTGGGATCCCCCGCCTTGACAAGCAGCATCCCCAGTTCCCGCGCCTTCGCGTTCTGCGGGACCCGCCCCACCAGTTGTTCGTACGCCACGTCCGGTTCGAGCGAAAGCCCGGCGGCCGCCCACGCCGAACTGTGGCAGGAACTGCTGATGCAACTGTCGTTGAATATATGGTCCTGTATCGCCTCGAACGTCGACCGTTCGCCCCCGACCTCCGTCTCTCCCGCCTCGTGGGTGACCTTACCGTAATCCCCGGCAAACAATAGAAAATCGTCGAAGTCCACCCGGCCGTCGTCGTTCAGGTCGAATCGGACAATCGTGGATCCGTACGATTTTGCAAACAGCAGGAAATCCGAAAACCCCACCTTCCCGTCTCCGTCGAAATCCGCCCCCAGACTATGGGCAAACCCCGCAACTGGAATCATCAGGAGAACCATTGCACCCAGGGCCGCACGGCAGCCCATAAAACCACCCCCGATCTTCCGCCTTGACACCCGTCCATTCAGCGTGGAAAATCCATTTCGCAGCGCTTCCCTTCAAATTCACGCCTGACCCGCTCCAGGACCTCGGGATTGCCGATATCGACCGCAGACCCCTGAATCCGGTGCGCATAAACCGGCTCCACCTGGCAGAGCCATTCGACAAAATGCCCTGGCGCGTCCGGCGTCCGTCCGCTGTCGATGTACTCGTCAAACCGCTTCAGTGTGGATGCCGGGTATACGTAGAAGGCCGCCGAACCCCAGGACGACTCCGGTTCATCGGGCTTTTCGGCAAATTTCACAACTCGGTTCCCGGCATCCAGCACCGCAATGCCGTGCCGGCGGCGGTCCTCCGCGTCGTCCACGTGATACACGCAGATATGCGCCACCGGATTGGCGCGGAAGTCCGCCACCAGATCCTTCAGATGAAACCGGAGCAGGTTGTCCGATCCACACACCAGTACATCATCGGCAATGGCTCGCGCCCGGATGGCGAACCGAATGTCCCCCACTGCGCCCAACCGATTCTCGTTGGATGTGGTCCCGTCGTCGATCACGTCGATGTTCAGGCGGCCGCCCCACCCGGCCGACCACCGCTCGAAATGGCCGGCAAACCGCCTGTTGGTTATCAGATAGACTTCATCCAGCCCCGGAACGGCCTCGAGCTGATCCATCAGATAATCCATAATGGCGCGCCCGCCGACCTTGAGAAGCCCTTTGGGAAAATTCTTCGTGAGCGGGTAGAGCCGGGTGGCATATCCCGCCGCGACGACAATTGCTTTCATCTCCGCCCCCGGGCACGAGACCGACCGCCGAAGGCATGAACCCCCACTGAACGGTACCGCGTCTTCGAGAATATTGCACGGGTCTACAGAATGGGACGGCCGTTTCGGGTCAGCGAAAACCCGGCGTGGCCATCCCGTTTCTCACCTGGCGGGTCCGAAATCCGCTGGCATTTCGTCCAAAGTTAATTATATATGGGTACAATCAAACGGGCAAGGGAAATAACGAAAAAAACGCCCGCGGCGATTGCATCCTGCACATACCGAACGCTTCATCCGGGGGGAAAAACGATGACGCCTTCCGAACTGATGAGCCACCTGAAACCCCCGTGTCCGGCCCTCGACGTCCACGTCCACCCGCTGGACTGTTTCGGCCTTTACAGGATAGCCGACGCCAGAGAAGATGCCCGCCTCATTATCGAATCCGCCCTGCGCGCCGGGGTGGAAAAAATGTGCCTCTTTTCGCTGTACACCACCTGCCCGAGAGAACCCTCGGTTGAAGAATGCAGACACGCGAACGACTATGCCCTCGCCATGCGAGATTTCGCACCGGAAACCTTCATCCCCTTCTGTTATGTCAATCCGATGTACCCCGTCGAATCCGTCGCGGAAATAGATCGCTGTATCGCAAGCGAGCGTATGGCGGGCGTCAAGTTGTGGGTCGCTCGCCGCGCTACCGATCCGGGCCTGGATCCCATCATGGAACGCGCCGTACAATTGGGTGTTCCCGTGCTGCAACACGCCTGGATCAAGACAGACGGCAATCTTGTGGGCGAATCCTTTCCCGCCGATGTGGCCGATCTCGCACGTCGCCACCCGGAGGCGAACATCATTATGGCTCATATGAATGGCTGCGGGCTCGCCGGCATGGAAGACGTGGCCGGCTGTCCCAACATCTACGTAGACACCTCGGGAGGAGATCCGGACAGCGGAATCGTCGAAGCGGCCGCATCCGCCATCGGGCCGGAGCGCATTGTCTACGGCTCCGACGCCCCGATCCGTCACTTCGGCGTGCAACTCGGCAAGACGCTCGGAACCGATCTCCCGGACACCGTCAAGAAAGAGATCCTGTGGAACAACACCGCCCGGCTTCTGCCGGTGTGGAGCGGCGTCGAAACCCTCTGACCGATCGTTGCGGGCCCCAGGCGGCGGGGTGCGGCGCACCCGATATGGGTACGATCAACGCCAAGGAGAGATTCATGATTATCGACATCAACGCGTACACCGGCCACTGGCCGTCCCATCCCGTCGTGGGGGCCCTGGACCGGGTGCGGGCCTCCCTCAAGGAATACGGCGTGGAACGCATCTGCGTCTCTCCCCTGGACGCCGCGTGGTGCCGCAACCCCCACAGGTTCAACAACGATCTCTACACAGCGGCGGACGATACAGACGACGTCTATCCCGTTCCCGTTCTGGATCCGACCATCGCCACGTGGCGCGACGAACTCGAGCGGGCGAAACAGCAACCCCGAGTCCGGCTGGTCAAACTCCTGCCCGCTTATTCGGGGTACGATCTTGACGTCGCTTCCGAGCTGTTCACGTCCCTGACCGGCGCCGGGCTGGGTGTCATCGTCCAGACCCGACTCGAGGATCCCCGCCGACAGCATCCGCTCGCCCAGGTGCCCGACGTCCCCGCCGCCGAAATCGCGGATGCCGCGGAACGCCACCCTGACCTCACGGTCATCATCGGCGGACCCCGCACGGCTGAGATCAGGGCGCACAAAAACAGGATCCTGGGGTTGCCCAACCTCTATGCCGACGTCTCCCAGTCGGACGGCATGGATGCGGTAAAAGTGCTGGTGGAAGACGGCCTGAGAGACAAATTGTTGTTTGGCTCCCACGCTCCGCTCTTCATCCCGTATTCGGCCCTCGCGCGCGTCGTGACGGACCTATCCGACGACGATGCCGCAGCCATCCTGGGCGCGAACGCGGAGCGTATCGTCAGCTGGTAGCGAGGTGTCCGCGTGAACCTTTCGATTTTGAGAGCCACATTGAAACCACCCTGTGACGTCCTGGATGTGCACGTCCACCCTCTGGGCCCCGGCGCGGCCTCCGTGAAAGCCGACGCTCAGGGGATACTGGAAGCCGCCAAACGCGCCGGCATCACGAAAATGTGCATCTTCCTGCTGCATCCCGCATCCGGCGCGGGCAGCCGCCTCCATGAACCTGCCATGCGACACTGCCGGGACGGCAACGACTACAACCTCCTGATGCGCGATCAGGCTCCGGAGGCCTTCCTGCCCTTCTGCTACGTCAATCCCACCTTTCCCGACGAGTCCGTCGCCGAAATCAACCGCTGCATCGAAGAAGAGCGCATGTGCGGCATCAAGCTCTGGGTGGCGCGCCGCGCCACCGACCCCGGCCTGGATCCGATTCTACAACGCGCGGCCGAACTCGACGTTCCCGTCCTGCAGCACGCGTGGGACAAAACCACCGGCAACCTGCCCGGCGAGTCCTTTCCCGGTGACGTTGCCGACCTGGCGCGCAGGCACCCCGAAGCGAAAATCATCATGGCCCACCTCAACGGATGCGGGCTACGCGGCATCGAACACGTCGCGGACTGCCCGAACCTGGTTGTGGACACCGGCGGCGGCGACCCCGAGGCCGGCATCGTCGAAACCGCCGTTGACGCCCTCGGAAGCGGCCGCGTCGTCTTCGCGTCGGACCTGCCGGTCCGCCTATTCGGGCAATGTCTGGGCAAGACGCTGGGCGCCAACCTGTCCAATCGAACCATGAGAGACATTCTCTGGAACAATGCCGCCAGGCTGCTTCCCGAGTGGGCCAATGTCAAGCCATTGTAAATTCCGACTGGACGGACATAACCGGCCCCTACCGCCAACGTCACGCTTTTTTCGGTCCTACATCCGATCGCGCCTCACAGCTTACAGGAAGGGCTTCACGTGCAAAAAAAGAAAATCCTCATCACAGGCGCCGCCGGCAGAATCGGCCGCGTCTTGCGAGAAGGATTAAGGAACGACTACCGTCTCAGACTGCTCTACCACAACACCATCCTGCCGGCCCGCCCCGACGAAGAGGTTCAGATTTCAGGCATTACGGACATGGACCAATTGGTCGAGGCGGCGGACGGCGTGGACGCCGTTGTCCATATGGCCGGCAATCCAAACGGGAACGCCTCCTTCGAAGACATTCTGGAGGCCAACATCCGCGGCACCTACACCGTTTACGAAGCTGCCCGAAGGTCCGGCGTCCACCGCGTCGTGTTTGCCAGCAGCAACCACGTCACCGGATATTACGAAAAACAAGGCATCGGCACCACGACCGAGGTGAATGCGCGGCCGGACAGCTTCTATGGCGCCAGCAAGGCGTACGGAGAAGACCTGGGCCGGTACTACGCGGACGCCTTCGGACTCTCGGTTATCTGCCTGCGCATCGGCTCCTTTCAGCCCGCGGACTCGGTCATCAAACGTAAGAGCGACCGGATCCTCGCGTCCTGGCTGAGCCACCGTGACACCGTCCAGCTCGTACGCCGCAGCATCCAAACCGATGTGCATTTCGGCATCTACTACGGCATATCGAACAATACCCGCGCATACTGGGACCTCCGGAACGCCCGCGAGGAACTCGGCTACGCCCCGGAAGACGACGCCGAAACCTACGCCTGACGGTCGGTACGGAAGCGGACATTCAAATTGGGCGACCGCTTCCGATTTCAAAAGTACCGCAATGCGTCCGTCAGTCCGTCAAGGACGAAATCGGCGTCGTGGTGGTGCTGACGCAAGGTGAAGCAATTCGGCACCGCGAACACGGTCATCCCGGCGGCCTTGCCGGCTCCCACGCCTGCCTCGCTATCTTCGACTACCGCGCATCCCTCCGGCGCGACTCCGAGTTCTTCGGCCGCCATCATATAAATATCCGGCGCCGGCTTCAGCCGTTCGACGTCGCTTCCGGACAGCATGACGTCAAACACCTCGCTCAGATCACACACCTCATCCATTCTGGATAGCAGGCCGCTGCCCAGCGTCTTCATCATCCGGCGCCGCCGCGTGGACGAAGCGACGCCAAGCAGGTAACCGCCGTTCCGCACGTGCGCCAACAGCTCCAGGAACCCCGGCATCAACATCACCCGGTGGGGATCTGAGATGGCATCCTCGAATCGACCCATCCAGCGCTCGCGAAATACGGCGGGCGCCACATCCAATCCATAGCGTTCGACGGCGTACTCACTGTTTTCTTCCACCGGATGGCCCACGCAAACCGCATATTCGTTCCTGCTTATCCCTGCGCCGTAGTCCCCCAACGTCCTGTCGAACGTCTCGCAGTATACCGCCTCGGAATCCACGATCACACCGTCCACATCGAAAATCACTGCTTCGTATATCCTGTCTGCCACAGAACAACCCTTCAATGACACCGTTGGCCGTATTCCTGCCGGAAAACACCATCAACGCGCCGGTTGGAACCCCGAACGTCCGCCGATCCCGTCAAAAAAACGGAGCGCCCCACGGTGGATGCTCCGAATGGTCGGCAATATTGAAAGCGCAATGGACAATGTCAAGAATTTTCCTTGTCTAAACACCCGGTTTTCTATTATTTTTCTTCGCTGGACACAAGCCCACCCCGCAGAACGCCCGGAGTTTGCCTTGTCCCCGAGAGATCCAGACATACTTGAAGGCATCCCTCCCGCGCCGGCCGACCGGATGCCGCTCTGGCGCGGCGAAGGCCAGACGTTGCAGATCAACGAGATCTTCTACTCCATCGAAGGGGAAGGTCTGCGCGTCGGCCAGCCCACCACCTTTGTACGCCTGGCCAAATGCAACCTGCGCTGCTTTTTCTGCGACACCGAATTCGATACGTACACCGAACACGATATTGACGATATTCTGGCCGAAGTCAGCCGACACACCGCCTCGTGGGTCTGCCTGACGGGCGGCGAACCCCTTGGCCAGAACATTGCGCCCCTCTGCCGGGAACTCCGGTCCGAGAATTACCGCATCCACATTGAAACCAACGGCGCCATCGATCCGGATCCCGGCCTCTACGAACACATCGAGCACTGGACCGTTTCCCCCAAGAAAAAAACCATCGCATGCGGTCTCAAATACATCACCGAACTCAAATACGTGGTCGGAAAGAACTTCCACGAAGGCATCGTGGATGAAAACCGTGCAGAGTATATCTACCTCCAACCCGAGTCAAGCAAACCCGAATACCTGAGCAAGACCCTCGAAATCCTCAAACGCCACCCCGCGTGGCGGCTATCGTGTCGGGTTCACAAGATGCTCAACCTCCCGTAACGACGCCGAAACCTTGCGCGAAATTGCGCGTCAGGGATGGGAGTTTTCCCTTGACAACCCGTACTGGTTAAATTAAATTTATCGGATGTCGTAATTATCTACCCGCCAACCTACTTGCGGAGGAGTGCCAACGGAAAGGATCGTTTGTCACCTGGTGCTTTGCTGAATACGACGCGCAAGTAGACAGGTCGCGCGTTTTTTTATTATGCGGCAGGCCGTGTAGGGGGTCGCCGGACGGGCACGCAGGTCGAGGTACGGCAGCGATCCCGCTCCCTATTCATCACGAACCTCGATGGATTGATTATTGTTGACGTTTCCGCCTATACGGCGCGTTGGTTGCGGAACCTTCAAATACGATGCCTGAAAGCGAGAACATAACGGTCACCCTACCCGATGGCTCCCGAAAAGACTTTTTGTCGGGCGTCACCATCCTGCAGGTGGCCGAATCCATCGGCTCCGGCCTGGCCCGGGCGGCACTGGCCGGTAAAGTCGACGGCCGGTCCGTAGATCTCACCTGTGCTCTGGAGGACAGCGTCGAACTGGAAATCCTCACGTTCTCCAACGATGCCGGCAAAGAAGTGTATTGGCACAGCACCGCACATATCATGGCGCAAGCGGTACAGGATCTGTTTCCCGACGTCAAAGTCACGCTTGGCCCGCCCATCGAGAATGGCTTTTACTACGACTTCGATCGGGACAAACCGTTCACGCCGGACGAATTGCACCGAATCGAAGTTCGCATGAGGGAACTCATTGCGGAAGCGCAGCCCTTTGAGCGCCAGGAGATCACCAGAGAAGCCGCGATCGATCTCTTCAGAGAACGGGGCGAAATCTACAAACTTGAAATCCTGAAGGAAATCGAACCCGGTGAAACCATCAGCATTTACAAGAATGCAGACAAATGGCTGGACCTCTGCCGCGGGCCGCATGTTCCGGACACCGGTCGCATCAAGGCGGTCAAACTGCTGAATTCTTCGGGCGCATATTGGCGGGGAGACGAAAACAACGTGATGCTCCAGCGCATCTACGGCATCTCCTTTCCGGGTCAGAAAGACCTCAACGCCTATCTCGAGTACCTCGAAGAAGCCAGGAATCGTGACCACCGCGCCCTGGGCAAGCGGCTCGACCTTTTCTCGATCAACGATACCGCGGGGCCGGGGCTCGTCCTCTGGCACCCCAAAGGCGCCCGAATCCGGAATCAGATAGAAGACTTCTGGCGCGAAGCGCACTATGGCGGCGGCTACGACCTGGTCGGTTCGCCCCATATCGGCCGATCCCGACTCTGGGAAACCAGCGGACACCTGGATTTCTTTCAAGAGAACATGTATCCCCCCATGGACATCGACGGCCAGGCGTATTTTGCCAAACCGATGAATTGTCCCTTCCACAGCCTCATCTACAAATCCCGGAGGCGCAGCTATCGGGAGCTTCCGTTTCGCTGGGCCGAACTGGGAACCGTCTATCGCTACGAAATGGCAGGCACACTGCACGGGTTGTTACGGGTGCGCGGATTCACACAGGACGACGCCCATATCTTCTGTCGTCCGAATCAGGTGGAGGACGAAGTCGCCCGGGTTATCGACTTCACGCTTTTCATCCTGAAGTCTTTCGGTTTTGAAGACTTCAACGTCTACATCTCCACCCGGCCCGGAAAGGCCGTTGGGGATCCGGCCGACTGGGAAAGAGCCACCGACGCTCTCAAGCGGGCAGTTGACAGGCAAAAGTTGCCCTACCGGATCGACGAGGGCGCCGGCGCTTTCTACGGGCCGAAGATCGACGTGACCATCAACGATGCCTTAAACAGGGAATGGCAGTGCACCACCATCCAGTTCGACTTCAACCTTCCGGAACGCTTCGACCTGAGCTTTGTCGGACCCGACGGAAAATTCCACCGGCCCTACATGGTGCATCGCGCCCTCCTGGGTGCCGTGGAGCGGTTCTTCGGCCTCCTGATCGAACACTACGCGGGAAACTTCCCGCTCTGGCTGGCACCG
The DNA here is from genome assembly GCA_965237675.1 of Candidatus Latescibacterota bacterium. Lineage (GTDB taxonomy): Bacteria > Latescibacterota > UBA2968 > UBA2968 > JAAXHE01. The sequence goes on along the minus strand of OZ250150.1, from coordinate 3,101,076 downwards.
GTGCAGGCTGTCGTGCTTCCGGTTTCCGATCCCTTTGCCGACTATGCCAGAAAGGTTGCCGGCCATCTGAACGGCGCGGGGCTCCGCGCCGAAATCGACCCCCAGGACGCCAAACTCGGTTTCAAGATTCGCGAGGCGGAAGTTCAGAAGATTCCATACATGGTCATTGTGGGCAAACAGGAACTCGACGCACAATCCATCTCGGTTCGCAGGCATGGCGCCGGTGACCTGGGCAGCATGTCCACGATCGACCTGATTGCCAGGATGCAGAAGGAAGTCGAGACGAAAAGCGCCGCGTAACCCCCTCTATTTTCCAACTTGGCCGACAACGGCCCGGATCAAATTCGGAGGTGATCGGTATCAACAGAGGTCCAAGAGGTCTTCGTGATCGAAAGCAGGAGAGAGCACCTCGTATAAACGAGCAGATCCGCATTCCGCAGATTCGCCTCGTCGACAACGAGGGCGAACAGGTCGGTATCGTTGAAACCAGGAAGGCAATTGAAATGGCAATGGAGGCCGAGCTCGACCTGGTCGAAGTTGCTCCCAACGCCCGGCCTCCGGTATGCCGAATCATGAATTACGGCAAGTACCGATATGAGCAGAGCAAAAAGCAGAAAAAGGGCAAAAAAAGCGGGTCACAACTGAAAGAGATTCGACTGGGTCCCAGAATCAGCGATCACGATTACGAATTCAAGATCCGCCATGCCGAGAATTTTTTGAAGCACCGCCACAAGGTCAGAATTTCCGTGGAATTTCGCGGTCGTCAGAATATGTACCGCGCACAGGGCAGGGTGCTTCTTGAACGCGCGGTGGAAGACCTGCAGGACACCGGCATGGCCGAATTGCCAATCAAGGACGAAGGCCGAAACATTCTTATCATCATCGCTCCGAAATAACATCCACCAATAACGCCAGCACCGCCCGGAGCAGGAACACAGGAGGCAGGAAAATTCGGATCTCGCCGTTTTCCCCGCTCCAGGTTGCCCGTTTGCCATTTCCATTCGGATGGCGAAAACGGGCTTTGCCGAGGGGTTCAACGTGCCCAAAATGAAAACTCACCGCGGGGCCGCGAAACGGTTCAAACGCCGGAAATCCGGCGTGATCGGACGCGGGAAATCAACGGCTACCCATAACCTGACAAGCAAGAGCAGTAAACGCAAGATGCATCTGCGCAAACCCGCCGCAGTACACAAATCCGACCAGAACCGCGTAGAGCGCCTGCTTCCGAACTGACGGGCTGTTACGCCGTCAACCCGGAAGTTCCCTTCCCGTGATCGGACAGGGGTTCGTCAATAGAAGGCCGTGGCGGACCGGCGGCAACACCTGCCTTTAACACGGCCAAGCGCTACCAGGAGACCATCGGCATGTCCAGATCAACGAATAGTGTGGCTTCGCGACGCAGGCGGAAAAAGGTGCTTAAAGCCGCGCGCGGGTACCGGGGCGGTCGGAGCAAGCTGTACCGCACCGCGGACGACACAGTCAATCGGGCACTTTCCTACGCATATAGGGACCGTCGTCAAAAAAAGAGGAGTTTCCGCTCTCTCTGGATCGTTCGAATCAACGCCGCGGCCCGGCTCAACGGGCTTTCCTACAGCAACCTGATCAACGGGCTGAAACAGGCCGATATTTCCGTTGACAGGAAAGTTCTGGCCAACCTGGCCGTTACCGATGCAGCGGCATTCTCAGCCCTGGCGGAACAAGCCCGTCAACACCTGTAACAAATCGTGGAATCCATCAGAAAAGCGTCCCCTCGCACCGATTCAGATTCCGTTTTCGCTCCCCGGCGTCGGGTATCCCACCCTTGACTTTGGGCCATGGAGAGTTTAAATTGCGTAGCGTAGGGTTGCGCAACGGTCTTGTTGTTCCCCGACTGTGAAAAAAACAGGGTGAAGAATCCGTCAGCCATGAAAGGGCGAATACATGGAAGCGCAAGATCGGATAAACGAACAACTGGAATCGCGAAATCGAGAAGAAGAATCCTTCAGATCTATCGATCAGACAGACGAACCTACTGGGTCGGACGGTCCCGCAGATGCACGGCTCGATCTGCAGGATCAGGGAGACGAACAACCGGATACGTCCGACCGGGAAGAGGAAGGGCTGGAGTCTGAAATTCGTGTAATGGAACAGCTGGATCTCCTTATTGGTGAAATTGATCGCGCCGTCGTTATTATCCAGCAGTCACGACAGGAAATCGCCGAACTCGAGCAGAGAAACCTGGAACTTCAACAACGCCTGGAGAACCAGGACCAGGCTCTCTCTGAATTGCGGGCCGAAAGGGAACGGCTCCGGTCCATTTACGACAATAATGCGTCTCTGATTGAGAACAAGGAGGAAATCCAACGCAAAATCGAAACCATGATCACGCGTCTGGATTCAGTGAATACAGCGTAAAACAGCACCGTCGACATCCATACCGACCCCCAGAGTTTCACATCGCCTCCGGATGTCCCGAGGTTTCATGTCTGATCAACCGGCAATACGCGTCCGGATTCTCGGCACCGAATACACGATCTGCACGGAAGGCGACCCGGACCATGCCCGGGCCGTAGCCCGGTACGTCGACCAGAAAATGCGTGATGTCGCGAACTACATTTCGCTTCGTTCGGTTGCCAAAATTGCAGTCGTTGCGGCCGTCAATCTCGCCCACGAACTGCTCAAAGAGGAAGAGGCCAGTCAGAAACTGGGAAAGACCCTGACAGAACAGACCCACAATCTGGCGTCTTTCACAAACCGGATTGCGTAGAGACAGCCTCAAACAGAAAGGGCGTGCCGACGTTTCCCGGTACCCCTGCCGGGTCAACGATTCCGGTGTTGCCTGCTGCGTTCATCTGTAACCATCCGGAGCGATCATTGTTAACCGGACGGAATGTACGGAACCGGATGAATGCAAGCGGGTTTTTTTATGCACGAATTTCATAAGAAGCTGTTTTAAAATTCCCGGTGAGTTCCCGGGCGCGAGCGAAAAGGTGGCGGTCATGAGGCGCGAGGGGCGCGCAGCCTCGACCTCAAGATACGGGAGGGTTTTAACCAACGCCGACCGACGCTTTTGCAGTCGCCTGCCTTGCCTGCCGCAGCAGGCAGGCGCGAAGACCGCTGGGGGTTTTAAGACGGCTTCTAAGACGGGGAGACCAAAATGAACCTGCCGATAGACACGACCATGGAAATCGTCACGGTAATGATGCTGTCGGCCGGCCTGCTTATACTTGGATATATTCTGGGATGGCTGATCAGCGGCAAAATTGCGCAGAGCAAGATTCATCGCGCCGAACTCTCCGCGGAAAAGATTCTTGAAGACGCCCAGACCGAAGCGGATGCCATGAAACGGACGTCGGTTCTGGAAGCCAAAGACAGGATACAGCAGGAGCGGCTCCGGTTTGAACAGGAACTGAAAGAAAAACGCAGTCGTTCCTCCAGGGAAGACATGAAGTTGAGCAGCCTGAGACGGCAGCTTGACAAACGTGCGGACCTGTTGAACGATAAGGAAAAACTGGCTACCGAGAAAAATGAGCAACTCCGTCTGCTGGAGACGCAACTCGCCAGTCGGGAACAGGAACTGGAACAAAGCCGGTTGAGGCAGACCAGGCGCCTGGAACAGATCGCCGGACTCACGAAGGAAGAGGCGAAACGCGTCCTGATGGCCAACATGGAAGAAGAGGCGGAGCGCGATGCGGAGTGGCGGCTCAAGGAGATTCGTGACGACGCCCTCGTCCGCGCCAACGACGAAGCCAGGGAAATTGTCGCCGGCGCGATTCAGCGTTTGGCGGCAGACCATACGATCGAATCCACCGTTGCGGTGGTACGCCTTCCCTCCGACGAGATGAAGGGGCGAATTATCGGACGGGAAGGGCGGAACATCCGCGCGTTTGAAATGGCGACTGGCGTGGATGTCACGATCGACGACACGCCTGAAGCAGTGATCCTGTCGGGGTTCGACCCCATCCGCCGGGCTGTTGCCCAGATTGCCATGGAACAGCTGATACTGGACGGACGTATCCACCCGGGCCGGATCGAGGAAATCGCGCAGAAGTCCAGGGAGTCGATCCAGGAGGTCATGCACGATGCCGGCGTTCAGGCGGCATTCGACGTTGGCGTACCGGGCCTGCACGATCGTCTTATCGCATGCCTGGGCCGCCTCAAATTCCGCACCAGCTACGGTCAGAATGTGCTGAATCACAGTAAAGAGGTGGCCTTTCTTTCTGGCATGATGGCCACGTCGCTGGGTCTCGACGCCCAGTTGGCCAAACGCGCCGGATTCCTGCACGACATCGGCAAGGGTCTGGCTCACGAAGCCGAGGGCACGTACGGAGAGAACGGAGCGGACCTCGCGCGGAAATATGGTGAAGACGCGATTGTGATCAACGCGATCGAGGCCCATCACGGAGATGCGGACCCCGTTTCACCCGTTGCCGTGCTTGTCGACGCAGCCGATTGCATATCTCGGTCCCGTCCGGGTGCGCAGCGTGAACAGATTGAGAATTACGTAAGACGATTGGAACGACTGGAGTCCATTGCCAAGATGGTGCATGGCGTGGAATCGGTCTTCGCCATCAAGGCCGGACAGGAGGTCCGCGTGGTTGCGGACTCCGATATGATGAGCGACGCCGATACGGAACGCCTGGCCACGCAAATCGTCTCTCGGATTACCGAAGATGCCACTTGCCCGGGACCGGTAAAGGTAACCGTCATCAGGGAAACGCGCTCGGTGGATTTTGCACGCTGACGCGGCCGGCACGATTCCCACCCGGTCCCTTCTTCCCGCTGAACCGGTATCTGAAACACCCGTTTTTCCCCGGTGTCCGTCTCCGAGTCTGTCCCTGCCGGAGGCGAATCATCCACCTTCACCTGCGATTGCGCGCCCTCAATCGTTGACGGTTCTTCAAAGGTGTCCTTTTGAATATCTTGTTTGTCGGCGATATCTACGGTCGGCCGGGAAGAAAAGCGGCTGCGGATCTGATTCCCCGGCTCAAGGAGAGCCACCGTATCGACTTCTGCATAGCGAATGGAGAAAACTCGGCCGGGGGCTTCGGCATCACCCAGAATATCGCGAAGAAACTCTTCGCCTACGGCGCCGACGTAATCACCACGGGAAATCACGTCTGGGATCGCAGGGACGCCATCCCGTTCATATTGGGCGCCGATCGCGTTCTGCGTCCCGCGAACTTCCCGGCGAGTGTCGGCGGCGTCGGCTACGGTATCTTCACCGCCTCGAACGGCGTCCTGGTCGGCGTTGTCAGCATCCAGGGCCGCGTGCATATGCTCGACCTGGACTGTCCCTTTCGCGTCGGCAGGGATATCGTGGAGCGCCTCCGTGAGCAGACCCCGGTGATTGTCATCGATTTTCACGCGGAAGCAAGTTCCGAAAAAATCGCATACGGCTGGTTCATGGACGGCCGCGCCAGCGCCGTTCTTGGCACCCACACGCATGTACAAACCGCCGATGAGAGGATTTTGCCAGGCGGTACCGCGTACGTGTCGGATGCCGGCATGACCGGCCCCCACGACTCGGTCATCGGCGCACGGAAGGAGGCCGTCATCCATCGGTTTCTGGACCGAACGCCGGTTCGGTTTGAACCGGCTGAAAACGATATCAAGCTTTGCGGCGTCGTCGTCGAAGTCGAAGACACTTCCGGAAAAGCCACCCGCATTGAACGGCTGCGCATCGACTGGCAGGAGTCTTGAACGTGGCGGACCGGCCCTACACCGTTACCGAAATAACGCAGGCAATCCGGCAGAACCTGGAAACGGAATTCCCCGTCCTCTGGATCGTCGGCGAAATATCCCAGTACAATCAGGCGGCTTCCGGCCATCGCTATTTCACCTTGACGGACCGGAACTGCCAGCTTCGATGCGTGATGTGGCGTTCCGCCACGCCGGCATTCAAACCCGAAACCGGCGTTAAGGTACTCGCCCGGGGTCGGATAACGGTGTACGAACGCAACGGGGAGTATCAGTTAAACGTCACGCAGCTTTTCCCGGCGGGCAGCGGCCAGCAGCAACTGGCCCTGGAAGCGTTGAAACGCAAACTCCAGGAAGAGGGTCTGTTCGAGCAGGCGCGGAAACGCCCGCTGCCGGCGTTCCCACACTCAATCGGTGTGGTTACCTCGCGTACGGGAGCAGCGATTCGAGACATTCTGAATGTATTGGAAAGGCGATTCCGCGGGGTCGACATCGTACTCCGCCCGACTCTGGTTCAGGGCGCCGGTGCCCCCGAGGACATCGCGCTGGCCATCAATGAACTGAACGCTCACGGAAAGGTTGACGTGCTGATTGTCGGGCGCGGCGGGGGTGCGGCCGAAGAACTGGCCGCATTCAACACGGAGATCGTCGTTCGAGCCATTTGCGGCTCAACCATTCCCGTCATATCCGCCGTCGGTCACGAAATCGACATCACCCTGGCCGACCTCGCCGCCGATTGCAGGGCACCCACGCCCTCCGCGGCCGCCGAACTGGCCGTTCGCGACGCAGCCGAGTTACGCGCCAGAATCCACAACCTCGCCAGTCGTTCTTTTGCAGCGCTCAATCGCTATCTGAAAGAAAACGAAGATCTACTCGACGGTTACCTGGGCCGGTACGGACTGCGGAAGGTGGAAGACAACATCTTCCAGAATTTCCAGGCCATCGACGACCTTCAGAAGGGCCTTCAGAACAATATCCGGCGCATATTCGACAGGCGCCTGGAATCGTACCGCCGCAACACCGGCGAACTCGGGACCCTCAGCCCGCTCTCGGTCCTGAGCCGCGGGTACAGCCTCACGCACCGGGCCGACAACAACGAACTGGTCACCCGCGCGGAAACCCTTTCCGAAGACGAGCAAGTCCGTATTCGACTGTCGGAAGGTGAATTATCCTGCACGGTCAACCGTGTGATGACCGCAAACCGGACGGATCGTTGATCGGGAGCGGCATTCCGGGATGTCGATGCCGGCGGCGTGAACCGGGAGACGATCTCACACTAGCCGCCGTGTGCCGCCCGATGCGGACACCGCCGGGTCGTCGCCGCGCGGATGCCTCCCTGACCCATTCGAAACCCAGTGCCCTGACCCAGGATGAGCCCTTCAACCCCATGAGGAGTCCAATGGCCGGAGAAGAACCCACATTCGAAGACGCGCTCAAGCAGCTGGAAACCGCGGTTGAAACCCTTGAAGCCGGAAATCTGCCCCTGGCGGAAGCACTCCGCCTCTTTGAAGAGGGATTGAAGGCGTCAAACCTGTGTCGGGCGCGGCTGGAAGAAGCCAAACAGCGTGTCGAAGTCCTGGCAACCGAAGGTGGTAACGATTTCCGGCTCACCGAACTGGATGCCGTGGAGGATGCCGGGGACTAGTGTTTTTTCCCGGAAATATGTCACCATTCGGCAATCTATTTCCGGAAAAGAACACTGGGGAGGGGAACACCGATTGCGAAATCTTCGAATTCAGGCTACATTAAGACAGCAGAACTAAATCATCGTCTCACCGGCTCCCGGCCCCTATGAAACGTATTGGCATACTGGCATATATCGAACGGGACGGCATCGGTCCCACCATCCAGAATTTCGTGCAGCTTGCCCACGACCGGGGCATCGAGCTCATTCTGGAGGAACCGTTACGGAAAATCCGTGTCTCCAATGGGGTTACCTTCTGCCCGGCCGCCGAGTTGGCCGGGCACTCGGATATTGTCGTTGCCCTGGGTGGAGACGGCACTATACTCCGGGCCGCCAAACTGGTCGCATCCACGCAAATACCCATTCTGGGCGTCAACCTCGGCCGGCTTGGGTTTCTGGCGGGGGCTGCGCCCGAAGAGTTGGGAGAAAGTCTCGGCAGATTGAAGCGAGGAGAATACCAGCTTGAAGAACGCATGACCCTGGAAGCGGTCATTGGCAACAGGACCTTTTTCGCGCTTAACGAAATCGTCATCGAAAAAAGGGTGCTTGCCCGCCTCGTCCAGGTGAAGACCTGGATTTCAGACACGCCGTTCAGTTCCTTTTTCGGAAACGGCATAATCATATCCACGCCAACCGGATCAACCAGCTACAGCCTCTCGGCGGGAGGTCCAATCCTCCATCCGGATATGCGTGCATTCATTATCACGCCCATTTGCGCACATTCGCTGTCGCTGCGTCCGGCCGTCATACCGGGAAATCAGGCGATCACCGTCCAGGTGATCGCCGAACACAGCGATTTCATGGTCACCGCCGATGGCAAAATCGTCTCACCCATTCAGCCCGAAGGACGCGTTCACATCCGCCAGGCCGCTCACACCATCCGGTTGATCAACCTTCAGGGACTTTCCTTCTACCAGTTGCTCAGGCGCAAACTGGATTGGAGCCTGGACCGGCGTGGACCGCAGGAGTCCTGACCGTGCTTTGCCGACTGCTTGTCGTCAACTATGCGCTGATCGACAGAGTTGAAATCGAATTCGGTCCCGGGTTGAATATCATCACGGGCGAAACCGGTGCGGGTAAATCCATCCTCATCGGCGCGCTGGGACTGGTTCTGGGGATGCGCGCGAGCCCGGAAGTGATCCGTACCGACGAAAAGCGGTGCATTGTTGAGGCCATTCTTCAGTTGCGGCCCGATCACGGGTGTCTGCCGCTCCTGGACGCCATGGGCATCCAGGCCGAGCAGGGTGAACTCATTATCCGCCGGGAGGTCGTCGCGAATGGCCGAAGCCGCTGTTTCGTCAACGGCCTCGCCGTACCCGTTCGCAGCCTGCTCGACCTGGCCAGGGCTCTGGTTGACCTTCATGGCCAACACGACCACCAATCCCTTCTGGATGTGGAACGTCACATCGACTTTCTGGACGGGTTCGGCGACCTGGGTAAACTCCGGGAATCGGTCGGCATTGCGCACAGCCGTCTGTCCGACCTCCTTGCAAGGCGTGAAAACGCCAATGCCGAAGCGCAACGGATGCGCGACCGGCGGGAACTTCTTGAATTTCAGGTTGAGGAGATCGCTTCGGCGGATCCGGAACCGGACGAGGACGAGCATCTCCTGCAGGAACGGTCCCTCCTTACCCACGCGGAACGCCTCATCGAAACCGCCATCCACCTGGAAACCCTGCTCTACCAGGGCGACGACTCTGTCGTGGATCGTCTGGGCGCGGCCGAACACCTCCTGAGAGATGCCGTACAAATGGACGAAACGCTCCGCCTTCAATCCGATGAACTGGCCGCCCAGCGCTATGTCATCGAAGAACTGGCGCGGTTTTTTTCCGACTATGCACGCAGTGTCGAGCACAACCCGGAACGTCTGGCCGAGGTCACAGGGCGCCTGGATCTCCTGGCGCACCTGAAGAAGAAATACGGCGGCAGCCTCGATACGGTACTTGAGCACCGCGAAAACGCGGATGAGGAACTGGCGCAATCGGAGCGTCTGGACCGTTCGCTGGCGAAGATCGAAGGCGAAATCGACGCCGCCCGCGACGGTCTGACGCAACTGTGCGCCAGGCTATCCAAGGCGCGTGAAGCTGCCGCGCGTGACCTCTCCCGAAAAACCAGGGAAGCACTCGGTGACCTGGGGATACCCCGGGCCGATTTCCGAGTTGAGTGCCTCCGGAACGAGTCAGCCGACGGTTGGGTAAGCCTGGACAACAGGCGGTTTCGCGTGGGTCCGAAGGGCATCGATCGCGTCGAGTTCCACATCTCCACGAACCCCGGCGAAGCCCTCAGGCCGCTGGTCAAGGTGGCTTCAGGCGGCGAGATTTCCCGGATCATGCTTGCCCTGAAATCCGTACTCTCCCAATCGGATCCGGTACAGGTTCTCATCTTCGACGAAATCGACATCGGCATCTCCGGCCGCATTGCCGACGTGGTGGGCAAGAAACTCAAGAGCCTGTCACGCGCACGCCAGACCATTTCGATTACCCATCTCCCACAAATCGCCAGAATGGCGGATACCCATCTGGCCGTACATAAGGCCGTGTCGAATGGCCGCACCGTCACCCGGGTGATCCACCTGGGAGCCGAAGACCGCGCCCGGGAGCTTGCAAAACTTCTCGGCGGGGAGAATATATCCGACCTTACGATGGAACACGCCCGCGAAATGTTGAGCCAGAATTGAAGGTCCGCCACGACGGGAAGGATGCCCCGGTGAAACCGAAGATCCCGATAGAACTCAAACACATCTACGACAAAATTACCGCGAATGAACGCCTCTCCGCCGACGACGGTATGCGGCTTTACGAGACGCCGAATCTCAACGCGGTGGGGTACATGGCGAATATCGTACGCGAACGTATCTGCGGAGACGTGGCCTGGTACGTGCGAAACCAGCACATCAACTACACCAACATCTGCAACAAGCTCTGTAGATTCTGTTCCTTTTACGTGCCGCCGAAAGACCGTCGAGGATATGTGCTTTCGCCGGACGACATCCAGGAACGCGTGAGACAATATCTGCACATTCCCATCACCGAAATCCACATGGTGGCGGGAATCAACCCCAAACTGCCCTATTCCTACTATATCGACATCGTACACGCCGTCAAGCAAATCCGCCCGGACGTCGCCGTAAAGGCGTTTACGGCGATCGAATGGGTGCAAATCGCCAGAGCCGCGAAAAAACCGCTCCGGGACGTCATGCTGGAACTCAAAGCAGCGGGCGTTTCGTCCATCCCCGGCGGGGGCGCGGAAGTTTTCAGCGATCGTGTCCAGGCGGAGATGTTCTGGACCAAGGCCGACTCCGACGAATGGCTTCGGGTTGCACGAACCGCACACGAAGTGGGCCTGCCCACCAACGCCACCATGCTTTACGGGCACATAGAGAATCCGGATGAACGGGTTCAGCACCTGGTCAGCCTCCGTGAACTCCAGGACGAGACCCACGGTTTTCTGGCCTACATCCCGCTCTCCTTCCACCCCGAACGCACCGAACTGGAACACCTGCCCGCGCCCACCGGCGAAGCCGACCTGCGCGAAATCGCCGTCGCCCGACTCATGCTGGACAATTTCCCGCATATCAAGTCGTTCTGGATTATGAACACCATCGAAATCTCGCAGGTCGCCCTCTGGTACGGCGCCGACGACATCGACGGCACCATCCAGGAATACGAAATCACGAGGCGCACGTACGAGGAAACCCGCCAGGTTCTCACCCGGAAACAACTGGTGGAACGCATTATTGAAGCCGGACGCAAACCCGCGGAACGCGACAACCTCTACAACGAGCTCCGCACCGAACCGGAGACCCCGCAAGACGAGGCCCCTGTTACCATCCCTGGCGGGTTGCCCGCGCTCCCATGAAGCGGGCTGACGGCCGCGCTACCCACCTCGCACCCGTTCCGAGGCATTGCCAATTCGAGAAAGCCGCCAAGAAACATACGGATTGGAGAACTCACCGATGATCGATGATATTGCCGAAAAAATCGACGCACAAAAGCGTATCTCGGTAGACGATGCCCGCCGGCTTATGGCCCATCCCAACGTCACGGAACTGGGCATGCTCGCGGACGCCGTGCGCAGGCGCAAGTGGCCGGAAGACGTGGTGACCTACAACATCGGCCGCAACATCAATTACACAAACGTGTGCTGGGTGCGCTGCGATTTCTGTGCGTTCTACCGCCCTCCCGGGTCGACCGAAGGGTACGTCCTGCCCCGGGACGAGATCTTCCGGAAAATCGATGAATTGGTCGCTGCAGGGGGGCGTACGCCCAAATCAAACGAAATCCTCATGCAGGGCGGCCTGAATCCCAAGCTGCGCATCGACTATTATGAAGATCTGTTCTCCAGTATTCGGGAACGCTACCCGTCCGTCCACCAGCACTGCCTCTCTGCCACCGAAATCATCTATATCGCGCATATCTCGCGTCTGTCCATCCCGGCCTGTATCCGCCGCCTGCGGGACGCCGGACTGGATTCCATTCCCGGCGCCGGCGCCGAGATCCTCTCGGACGAGGTTCGCGACATTATCGGCTTCCGCAAGGACCGTGTGGACGAATGGCTGGCGGTACATCGCGCCGCGCACGAACTGGGCATGCACACCACCGCCACTATGATGTACGGACACGTCGAAACCGTCGAACAGCGGCTCGAACACCTGAAACACATCCGGGACCTCCAGGACGACACCGGCGGCCTGACCGCCTTCATTGCGTGGAATTTTCAGCCGGACGACACCGATCTGGCCGCCGACAACGCCCGTTGGGCCGGGAAGATAGCCACTGGCTACGACTACCTGCGCACCATTGCCGTCTCCCGGATTTTCCTGGACAATATTCCAAGTTTTCAGGCCTCGTGGGTGACACAGGGCCCCAAAATCGCCCAGGTCGGTCTCAAATACGGCGTCAACGACTTCGGTAGCACCATGATGGAAGAAAATGTCGTCTCCGCCGCCGGTACCAACCACACCGACGACATGAATCTACCGACCATGTTACGCCTCATCCGGGGCGCCGGATACAGGCCGGCGAGACGCAACACCCGGTACGAGATTGTGAACTGAAAGCCCCGAGAATGGTAACCCGACTCGGTGTCGTTTCATTCCTGAACACCCATCCTCTGGTACACGCACTGGAAACCGGTCGAATCGGACACCGCTTCGCATTCACCTACGACGTACCATCCCGCTGCGCGGAACGCCTTCACAACCGTGAAACCGACGTGGCCCTCATCCCCTCCATCGAAATCGCCCGCGGCCCCGATCCATACTGCATCGTTCCCGAAGTCAGCATCTCTTCCAGGGGTACCGTCGGCAGCGTTCTGCTTTTGTACCGAAAAGACCCGGCCGATATCCGGACACTCGCCCTGGACGTCAACTCCAGGACCTCCACCATCCTCAGCCGGCTGGTGTTGCGAAAACAATACCGATGCACACCCGAAATCTTCCACCATCCCCCGGACGCCGACCGCATGCTCGAGCGCGCCGATGCCGCCGTCATCATCGGAGATGCGGCGCTGGCCCTGGATACGAGGCGCTACCGGGTGTTGGACCTGGGTGAAGCCTGGACGGTCCTCACCGGGCTTCCATTCGTCTACGCCTGCTGGACGGGGCGGCACGACGCGCTGAATCCAAGTCAGACCCGGCAATTGATCCAGGCCAAAGCCCTGGGCATCCGGGAGATCCCCCTTATTGCGGCGACTTATGCATCGGCGCACCCCCGTACGACCGGGTTCTACGCCGACTACCTCGGCAATAAGATCCGTTACGACTTTGGCGGGGTCGAACAGGAGGGCCTGAACCGTTTTTACAGGTACGCCTTCGAAATGGGCTGGATCGGAAACATCCCGCAACTTCGATTTTACCCGCATTCCTGACGCATCCACCAGAATATTCCGGAGGGAGGAAATTTCTTATGTCCCGAACCGGTCGTGCCTCGGTCATGGTCGGCGAACGATTTGAAATCCGGGAGTACCCCGTTCCGGAACCGGCACCCGGAACGGTCCTGTTGAGACAGGAACTGGCCGGCATTTGCGGCACCGACCTGCACAACTGGGAATATCAGAGAATGGAAGACGAGGTCATCCTGGGCCACGAGAACGTGGGGATTATCGACAAACTGGGCGCCGGCGTGACCCATGACCACCTGGGACGCCCGCTCAGAGCAGGTGACCGGATCGCCCTCGTGCCCGGCACCCCGCACGGCGCCTACGGTTTCATCCCGGCCGGCGAAGAGCCCTATCTGCGCGGTGGCTTTGCCGAGTACATCTATCTCTGGGATCCGGAGACCGTATTCTTCAAGACCGATCTGCCGGCAGAGGTTGCCGTTCTGCTCGAGCCCTTTACGATCGGCGTACACGGCGTCATGCGGGCCGGGATTCAATTCGGAGACACTGTCGTCGTTCAGGGTTCCGGCGCCATCGGCCTTGTCACGCTTATTTGTGCGAAAGTCAGCGGAGCCGGCCGCCTGATCATGGTTGGAGGCCCACCCGGACGTCTGGACCTCGCCCGAGAAATCGGCGCCGACGTCACCGTCGACATCGCCGAAGTCCCGGAACCGGAAGAACGAAAAAGAAGGGTTCGAGACAGCACCCCCAGGGGAGTCGGTGCCGACGTCGTCTTTGAATGCGCGGGCTTTCTGCCCGCCATACCCGAGGGCCTGGATTACCTTCGCCAGAACGGCACCTACGTCGAAATGGGCCATTTCGTCGATGTCGGATCTTTCGAATGCAACCCGAATCGTATGTTCATGCGAAAGAACCTGCGTTTTGAAGCCGTCTGGGCCAGTACACCCGAACACTTTGTGCGCGGTCTGCCCATCCTGGAAAAAAACGAATTCCCATTTGCCGATATGGTCAGCCACACCGTCTCGCTGGACCGCGTGCCCGAAGGCTTCAATGCCCTGGCGGGGAGCTACCGGCTGGACGGAAAGGACGCCGTCAAAATCGCCGTATCGGGAAACCTGTAGCCCCATCCCCGCGTCCAGACACCTTTCAGGAGCGTTTTAACCGCGTCTTCAGGACCGCCCGTAACCCGTCTCCGAATCCCGACGGTGGACATCATGACGCTGCGCGCACTCCTCGTTGGCTTGGCGATGGCCGTCTGGGTCAACCTCTGGCCCACCTACTCCAGCCTCATCGCGCATTCTTCGAGGGCCGACTACGCGCACCTGTCGGTGGCCCTGCTCATTCCGTTCATTTGCCTGCTCGGACTGAATCTGCCGCTATATCGGCGCGGTCGTGGCCTGTCAGCCTCGGAGTTGCTGGCCATCTGCTGTATCGGAATGGTCTCCGCGACCATGCAGGGAGAATGGCTCTCGGGATATCTCCTGGGTGTGGTTACGGCGCCCACCTATTTCGCGAGCCCCGAGAATCAATGGGCAGACCACCTGCTCGCGAGGGTCCCGCCCTGGGCCATTGTCGCTGACCCGGCGGCCACCACCGGCTTTTACGAGAGTCTGTTCAAGGGCCAGAAATTTCCCTGGGCCGCCTGGACGCCCCCGCTCTTCTGGTGGGCCGGATTTCTCGGATCCGTGCTCACCGTCAGCTTCTGCCTGGTGGTTATCCTCCGGAAACAGTGGATGGACAACGAACGCCTGACGTACCCGATCGCCACCGCCGTACTGGAACTTACGGGCGCTTCAGGCGCGAGAAGCAGCCTGTCCACGCTGATCAGGTCCCGCCTGTTCCGATTCGGATTCTGGTTGATCGTGACCATCTTCTGCTGGAACATCGCCACCTGGTTCGTCAGGGCCATACCCATCCTGGATGTGCCCATGACCGTCCTGAGCCGTAAGGTCATCCGCATCGGCCAGGGCTTTCCCTACTTTGCCTTTTCCGTTCATCCGATGACGATCGCCTTCGCTTACTTCACCGAATCCAGCGTCCTGTTCAGCATCTGGCTCTTCCACCTTCTGGCAATCCTGCAGGTCGGCGTCTTCAATCGCACGGGCTTCAGCATCGGCAGTTCAGACATGTGGTGCTCGTTCGACCCCGCCATCGGCTGGCAGAGCTTCGGTGGTCTGACTGTGTTTGTGGGCTGGGGCCTCTGGGTTGCCCGAAGCCACCTGGCCGCCGTATTCAAGAAAGCCTTTACAGGCTCGGCGAGCGATCAACGCCGGGGCGCGGTCGACTCCATCGACGATTCGAAGGAACTCATCTCATACCGTGCCGCCGTTTATCTGCTCCTGGCCGGCTGCGTCTATCTCCTCGTCTGGCTATTCCGCGCAGGGATGGCCGCCGGCCCCCTGCTCGCCTTCTGGTTCGCCACCCTCGTTCTCTATCTCGGCCTCGCCCGCATTATCGTTGAGAGCGGCCTCGTCTATCTGCGCGGCCCCATCACGGCACAGGCATTCACCTGGCACCTCTTCGGCATATCGGGGATGGGGCCTCACAGCGCGGTTGCCCTGGGGCTCACGTACACCTTCTTCTGCGACGCCAAGACCTGGGCTATCACCGCCCTCGCCCATATCCCGCGCCTGGGGATGGCCATGCGACCCGAACGTCGACGCATGCTGGCGCCCGGCGTACTCCTGGGCGCTTTCTGCGGCGCCCTTTCCGTGATCGCCTTTATTCTCTACCAGGGTTATTACGGCGCGGGCAGTTACAATTTCGGTGTGGTCAGCTTCAACGGCTCCGGCGACGGGGCCGTGGGCATCTGGCACTATACCACCGCCCGCATCCAGCAGGGAACGGCGGGCGCAAGCTGGGACCGCATCGGATTCTTCGGCATTGGCGCCGCCTTCACCGGCCTCCTTGTCTACCTGCGATACCGCTTTCCCGGATTTCCGGTCCACCCCATCGGGTTCACCATTTCCGCCTCCAACGTGCTCAGGAGCAGCGTCACCTCCATTTTTATCGCCTGGCTCACCAAGGCCCTGATCATGAGATTCGGCGGCCTCAACAGTTACAGGCGAATGGCTCCCCTTTTTCTGGGCATGTTTATGGGATATCTCGTCGGCGTGGGCCTGGGCGTCGTCGCGGACGTCATCTGGTTCAACGGAGACGGGCACAAACTGAACGACTGGTAACCGCTTACACAATTCCGATGCGTTGCAGTAAAAACATGCGTATCTTCGTTCCCGTTCGTTTCCTCAGCTGACCGTATAAAATACAGTAACCGGCATGTTGAAAACCGGAAAGTGGATCCAATGACTTTCGATACCCTCATCCGCAACGGCCTCGTGGTTGACGGCACCGGCGAAAGGGAGCCCTTTCCCGCGGACGTTGCCTTATCGGGAGACCGAATCGCCGCCGTGGGTAATCTGGTGGATACCCGCGCGGAGAGGGAGATCGATGCCCGTGGGCACGTGGTCAGCCCCGGGTTCATCGACGTTCACGTGCACTGCGAACCTGCCCTGCTGAAGGGAAGCGACCGATTCGCAGGCGTCGCACAGGGCATCACCACCCAGCTTCTTGCGCCGGACGGATTCGGTTGGGCCCCGTTGCCTCCGGATTTGCGCCGGGAGATGTGGGAATACACCCGATTCGCCGCGGGTGCGGCGGACCTGGATCCCACGTGGGAAACCATTGAGGACTATCTGAATCTCTTTCCAGGCAACAGCCCCTGCAACGTCTACCCGCAGGTACCCCACTGCGCCGTGCGCCTCAACGTCTGCGGCTGGTCGTCGGGTCCTGCCACCGATGCCCAGATCGACGCCATGGCCGACCGGGTTCGGCAGTGGATGGAAGCCGGCGCCGGCTGCCTCTGCCTGGGTCTCGACTACCAGCCGAGCGCCAGTTCAGACCTGCGGGAACTGGTCGAACTGTGCAAAGTGGCCGCCTCCTGCGGGGGCATCTACGCCGCGCACATCCGCAACCACATTCTCGGCCGGCAGGAGGCCTGGAAGGAAACCTTCGAGATCTCCCGCCGATCCGGCATTCCTGTTCACATCTCCCACGAACGGGTGGACCGGGACGGCGCCGAGCTTCTGGAACTTGCCGATCGGGAGGACATCGACCTCAGCTTTGAGTCTTACCTCTACCCTGCCGGTATGTCGCACATGACCATCATGCTACCCGTCGAAGACCAGATCGGCGCCCCGTCCGACGTACTGGAACACCTTGCGGACCCCGTGGTGAAGGAACGGATCCTGCCCCATCTCCGCGGTTGGCTGGGCGCCTGCAACCAGGTGGTCGGCCACACCCGTTCAGGGCGCTATGTCGGCGCCACGCTTTCGGACCTGGCCGCCCGGTCCGGCGTTCCTCCCGAGGACTTCGCCTACAATCTCATCCTCGAAGAAGACGGCCTGTCCACCTACATTTTCCCGTGGCAGGACGCACCTGAAACCATCGAAAAAACGATTAGAAACACCGTCACACACCCGCGAATGATGCTCGCAAGCGACGGCATCTACAACGTGCGCCATCCCCACCCCAGGGGATTCGGGTGTTTCGCCCGCGTACCCGGCGTCTTTGTCCGGGAAAAAGAACTGGTTTCACTCGCGGAAGCCATCTATAAGATGAGCGGTTTTCCGGCACGGCGTTTCGGCCTTGCCGACCGGGGCGAGATCGCCGCCGGCAAAGCCGCCGACATCGTCATCTTCGATCCGCGGACCGTAAACGCGACCGCCACATTCGACAATCCCAGAGGGGGCCCCGTGGGTATCCAATGTGTACTGGTCAACGGAGAACCGGCCGTTGAGGACGGCGCCATCACCGGGGCGCTCCCCGGCCGCGTCTTGCGCCGAGGCAACTGACCCGCCGGGCGGCCGTCGCCGGCGCGTTGAAGGATTCGTGGAAGGGTTTTCAACGAAAGGATGATTCGCCATGCTCATACTATCTGCTATCGCCGTGCTGATCCTCCTGTCGCTCCGGGCTAACGCCGCCAGCGCCGGCCCGGTCTTCCCTCCATCTCTCAACGACAGAGACGTGGAACGGCTGCGTGGAAACCTCCAACCGGTTCTTTCGTTATCCGACAGCGAAATCCTGCGCCTCATTCCGGAACGCGCGGGCATCTACTTTGTGGACTGTCCCAACTGCGACGGCGGAGCCCAGGAGGGCCAGATCGACTGGACAATCGAGGACCCGGACCGTGTCTTCTGCAAATTCTGCGGTCTCAAGTATCCGAACGAGAAATTCCCGGACGATGAGATCCTCCGGGTGGTCAATCCCGTGGGTCAGACACAGGAATATCCCTACTGGGAGGATGGCACCGGGTACCGGCATTTCTTCCGGGCCAAGGGCTGGTACCGGGCCCGTGCCTATTTCGCGGCCGCCGCCCACGACCTGGGCGTGCTCTACTCCGCAACTGGAGGCCCATCTTTCGCCCGTCGCGCGGCCCTCATCCTGAATCGCTTCGCCGAATTGTATCCGGGGTACTGCGTCCATCACGACCTGCCCTTCCGCCAGAAGATTATCTTCCCCGGCGACCAGGGGTTTCCCTATCCGGTTCAGGACTACCGCGCCTCCAAGTGGGACTGGTGGGCATACATGGACATTCCGGAAAACCTGATTTACGCATATGACCTCATCCGGGAAAGCGGGGAACTGGACGAGACGATGAACCTGCGCATCGAAGACGATTTTTTCCGCGCCAGCGTGGCCTTTATACGGGGTTTCCCACCGGCGCTCGGCAACATGGATCCCACGCTTCTGCGCGGCCTCATCGCGGCCGGGAGGGTCCTGAAGGAACCGGATTACATCCACGACGCGGTCGACCGTATCGCCAGACTCGTCGACGCCAATTTCTTCGTAGACGGCACCTGGCGTGAAGGCGCCATCTCCTATCACAATCAGACCATCGGCGGCCTGCGACAGGTGATCGAACGCCTGGATGGATACAGCGATCCGGACGGATACGTCCACCCCGTCGACGGCGAACGCTACGACAATCTGGACCTGAAAGCCCGTTTTCCCATTTTGGAAAAGGCCAGCGGCATCCCGGAGCTTCTCCGCTATCCCAACGGACGTGTCGTTCCCACCCACGACACCTGGGCGCGGGAACAACGCCCCGCCCCGGAAACGTCGGGTCCCCTGCTTCTTCCGGGCATGGGCCACGCCCGCCTGGACCGGGGGCACGGCGTCGACCAGACCCAGACTTACCTCCACTTTTCCGGCGGTTACGGCCACCAGCACGCGGATCTGTTGAGCCTCACCCTCTACGCCCGCGGCCAGGAGCGCCTGAGCGACATCGGATACACCCACACCCGCCACCGGTGCTGGACCATCACCACCCTGTCGCACAACACGGTTGCCGTGGATGGTAAAGACCAGGCATTCGGCTCGGAAAACGCTCCCTCGGACGGCAACCTCCTGTTTTTCGTCCCTCACGACGACACGTTTCAGGCCATCGAAGCCTCGGGAGACCGCGCCTATCCGGGCGTTACCTCAACCTACCGGCGGTTGATTCTCCAGATCGGTCTGCCATCCGACCAGACCTATATCGTCGATCTGTTCAGGGTTGCCGGCGGAAATCGCCACGAATACATCCTGGCGGGCGACGCGGACCACGACGGCGCCGTGGACGTCGACCTTTCCACCTCGTACCACGGCGATACCCTGATCCCGCCGGGCGTGAACGTGACCCTGCCCACCGGCGAAAGCGTCCAGGGCGACGCCGGCGGACACAACCTGGGGTATGCGTTCATCCGGGAGGTGCAACGCGCCGAAATCACCCGGCCGTGGACCGCACGCTTCACCAGCCAGGCGAAGCCCGCCGGCTCGGTGCGCGTACACAGCCTCACAGACCCGGATGGAACGCTATTCACCGCGCGGGCGCCCTCCGTCCGCAGGGCGGATGAGGACGACGACCGGCTCGACGAGATCACCATGCCGATGCTCGTCCATCGCCGGGACGGCGAAGACCTCTCCACCCTGTTCAGCACCGTGCTGGAGCCCTACGGCGACCGGCCCGCGATTCGCAGCGTGGAACGTCTCCACCCGGACGGCGGGACAGGCACGGATATCGCGCTCAAAATCGTCTCCGGCGACGTCACCGATTACATCCTGTCCACGTCAGACGAAAACCACACGCTCAGGATCGAAGACCTTGCCTTCCGCGGCCGCGTCGGCTTTGTCAGGGAGCGAAACGGCGAGGTCGAACAGATGGTCCTCATCGGCGGCACGCTGCTCGAAAAGGGCGTACGAAACCTCGGCGGACGGGGCACGCGTGCCGGCGCCGTTCTGAAAACCAGGCGCAAGGCCGCGGGAGACGACGTCGACGGACTCCTCATCGATACCGATCTTCCAACCGGCGTGGACCTCGTGGGCCTCACCGCGATTGTCAGGGACGGCGACGGATTCACGTACGGCCACAAAATCACAGGTATACAACACCCGGAAGCCGGCGGGGCCCTGCTGGAACTGGAGGATGACCCCGGGTATGAAATCACCGCTGAAGGCGGACGGCTCCTGTTCTTTCCCGGGCGGTCGTGGTCCGGCCGGGCGCGCGTCGAGATCCCCACCGTTGCCAGCCTGCGCATCAACACGTCCGACGTCAATGCCAACCGAACCGGCGACTGGATCAACCTGGTTTACAACGCGCCGTTCACACCGCGCGACACGTCGGAAGACGTGGTGTTTCAGGACAGACTCTGGATCAGCAACGCCTACTACCACTCTGGTATCCTCACCAGGGACCTCTGGAATTCATCCGACGGCATCAGTTGGCATCTCGTGAGCGAAGCCACGCCTTACGACGGCTATAGCGAAATGGTGGCCTACAAGGACAGAATCTGGGCCGTCAAGGGAAGCGTCTGGAACTCCCGAAACGGCGTTGACTGGACCCGCGTACTGGATGATACCCCCTTCGGCTCACGGGGCTACGGCGAACTGGTGGTCCACCGGGACCGGATGTGGCAGCTTGGCAGCGGCAGCGACGTCTGGCACACCGGCGACGGCATCGCCTGGACGCGGGCTACTGCCAACGCTCCGTACGGAGACCGGTCCGCGGCCGCCGTGGCTGCGTACGACAACAGGCTCTGGGTGATGGGTGGCCGTATCGTCCAGCGCAACGACCCGCCCGAAAAGGGCTACCCCGACTACACCACCCTCAACGACGTCTGGTGCTCGGAGGACGGCGTCAACTGGACCCGCGTACTCGAACGCGCCCCCTGGTCGACGCGGATGTGGTTTATTTCGAAAGTCTACGCGGGCAGACTCTGGATCATCGGCGGGTACGACAACGCCAACTACGTCAACCTGGGGGACGTCTGGTATACCGAAGACGGCAGGGAGTGGCACGAATTCAAGCCCGACACCCGCTTTTTACCCCGCCACGAATCCACCTGCTACGTGTTCCGGAACAGCCTCTGGGTTGTCGCGGGGAACACGTGGCCGGTCGTGAACGACGTCTGGCGGTTAACGATGCCCTGACGGGAAGTCGGGGTTGTCTAGGAAAATTAAGTGGTAGGAGAAGATAACTGTGATAAATATTAAAGAACTCATCGACAGCATCGAAACCTTCACCGACAACTACAACGAGAAGTCCAAGCCTTTTGTCTGGACCGCGAACGCAGAATCCATCCTCCACAAAATCGAACGATTATGTAAATCTATTTCTGGGACAGGACACTGAACAGTGTTTCAAGTATAATTATCGGCGGGACGGGGACAGTTGAAAGGCGTTTATGGGAGAAATCTTCCTTTTCAAAATGGATTTGCCCTAAACGTCTAATTCACGTATATTGCTATACGTGGCTTTTACGTTATAGGTTTGCGATTGAAGGGTTTAACGTACGGCCTAGTTATGTAAAGGGGGAAGACAATGCCAGCGGTTATAAATCCATCTTTAGATGTTGCGGAATCGAAGATAATTTATAAGATTTCGCAACAAAGACGCAAGACAGGCTATCTCACGCGTGCTCAAATTCGCGAAATTGAAGAGAAACGACAAATGTTGGAGGGAGAGATAAGGAAATTTACAAAATTACGTGACGATGTAGCTCAGGCTTTTGAAATGTTGAAAAAAACACCGGAGAGATATATTGAGGACTGTTGTATAGATAATGATCCTGAAATTACTATTCAACAAATTGAGGAGGCGGAACAAAATTTCAAAGATTGGCGGGGATTTTTAGCTTCTATAGAAGAAATATATAAAAAAATGAACTTGTACGAAAAACTCAAAGTTGTTGACCAATTGACCTGTGACACTATAGCCTATTTTCAGGAATATCGTTGGTGGATTATGGTATTGCGTGCTAATGAACAACCAAAGAGTAAAAAGACGTACTCTTCAGCAAAGGCCGCTCTTGCCAGTCTTTAGGATTCGAACATGGTTTTTAAACCACCTGTCGAGATACGGGAATTTAATAAATATGTACATAAAAAATTAAAACGTCTTAGCCGTAATCCAAACATTAAGTATCAAGCAGAGCGGTTTTTCTCCGAAATAGAAGAAGGCATACAATTACCTGGTAGACATTTCGAACATATGTGGGATAATGTTTGGAAGGCTTATTTAAATGATAAATTTCGTATTGCTTTTCGAGTATATGGAGAGGATGACGTTGTTACGGCAATTGAGATAATTGAAATTGGAAATCATGATCAGTTCTACCAAGCCCTAAATAAGTGACCAAGAATAGATTCTGTTGATGAAGAAAACCCAGGCCGTCGCCGCCTGGGCTATTTTATTGACCGAAATCTAATATCAATCACAATACTGAAACTACACCTCTCAGGCTGATTTCCCTTTAACCCGTAACATACACCACCTACATGGGTTATTATTGAACAAATTGGTGAGAAATCCTGTGACGTGGTATCCCGCAATTTAAGGGACCCTCCAGGACAACGCAGGACCCAACCCGTGGAAATACACCTCAAAAGCCTGCTTCAGGGCGCCCGTGAATCCACCGGCACGGTCGTCATCATCGACGTTTACCGCGCATTCACGACCGCTGCGGTCGCGTTCCAGCGAGGGGCGGAAAAGATCATCTTCGTCGCCCGGATCCAAGATGGCCTGGCGCTCAGGATCGACAGCGTCCCCTTTGCCATCAACGTGACGCCGGAAGACGGTCTCCTGGTCGCCCGCCCGGAACCGGTGTAGGCGAGGCAGTTCCGCGTGCGACCGCCCCGTCTTTGGACGGACAAGGCAGAGAGGACACACACCGCCTCCATCATGTCTCGTATCAAACTCGGACTTCCCGGGACCTTTGCGTATGCCACCGATATCCGGCTTCGTGTTTCCGACATCAACTACGGCGGTCACATGGACAACAACGCCGTGCTGTCGCTCGTCCACGAGGCGCGGGTGCGTTTTCTGGAAAGCCACGGCTTCACCGAATTGGACGTGGACGGGGTGGGCATCATTATGGTCGACGCCGTTATCCAATACAAATCCGAAGCCTTCTACGGCCAGACCCTGACTTTTCAGGTCGCGGTCGACGGCCTCAGCCGCATCGGATGCGACATTTTTTACCGCATCACTGACAAAGATACGGGCATGGAAATCGCCCGTGCCAAAACCGGAATCGCCTTTTTGGACTACACCACCCGGAAACCGGAGCGGATGCCCGAGAGATTCCGATCCCTGTTTGCGCCTGACGAATCTTGACAACCCTATAGCGATTTTATATATTTCATGTCCGGTCGTGCCTGGCACGACCCCGCAGGCCTCCGGATCAGACGCCGAAGTGGTGGAATTGGTAGACGCGCTGCGTTCAGGGCGCAGTGAGCCATGTGCTCGTGGGGGTTCGAGTCCCCCCTTCGGCACCAAAAAACAACGGGTTACGTCGTTTTGGCGTAACCCGTTGTTGTGCTTTGGGACAATGGATTTCGATGTGCGACCGTGTTGGGGATGCGAAGCAATCCACGGGCCGTAAGATCTTATGTCACAAGTGCGCCCACACTGACATGATGAGGAACGTGTGCGAAGGTGGGGCAGACATTCCTGTCTGCCCGTCTCGTTTTACTGTCGCAGAAATAGAGACAAAAAAGGCTCGCGCCACCTCCGTAGCGCCCGGACCCGTGGCCGCACAGTCTGTTGGCTTTCGTAGCTTGAAAGAGCGTCTAAAAATCCGCATCACTTCCTTTCGAGGCAGTTATCGACGATGGCCTAGAGCGGCAGGCAGGTCGCAAACGCCCCGTCCTACCCTTGACGCTATTTCAATTGCAGGAAGCCCCGAACAAGCGACGTAAACAAAGGCACTACAACACTGCTGGAATCCTGCCCAATCCTGCACACGTTACTCCAAATTAACAATGTCTATCGAAGTGACAAAAATTCAACGGGTGTGTTGAGGCTGAAAACCTCGTCCACATTTACATTGCACTGCGGCATCCTCGAAGCCTGAATTACATATAACGGTAAAGCCATTAGCCTGATTAATTCATGAAAATGAGCAGAACAGTGTCTGTGGAAGCAGAAAGTGTTCTGGAGAAGGGAAAATAGTAGAATGACGTGTTGGTGACGCCATGATGAGTATTTTTACGTGTCCCAGCAGCAGCGAGGGGTGTCGCGTTCTTTATTTTGGGTGTGGAAAGCACAGACGGATGCCTTGGTCTTACGCGATGGCTATGAGAAAGGGATGGATGGGCCGGCGTGAAACGGCGTTATGGATATGCCTTTGCCAAATTGCAGAGGATGGTGTCATAGAGGTGTTTCAAGGGAAATGAGGTTGGCAAATGGAGTTTGATTTTGGTTTTGAGTTCAGACACTCTCCCGGCGACTTTGAGAATACGATGCTGAATGGTATTAAACTGCGCGTGCGCCCATGGGGTGGCTTGGAGTCCTATTTCAGTTAGGGTATGCATCAAGACATAAGCGGCACTATGGAGGAAGAGACGGAAGTGATTGGCTTCAAACGTGTGACAAGAGGTACGATCGGAATGGAGAAAGGTTTTGTGATTCTTAATGAAGTTTTCCATCCTGCCGCGCGCGCAATAGACGGTTTTGTAGATGAATGAGGGCTGGCTACTGTCCAGGTTGGTGACCACAAAGCGTGCATTGGCTTGCCCCGAAGCGGTGATCTCGGCTTTGTAGATGATGCGTCTTGGCAATGCCCAGGACTGGGCCTGGTAACCGAAACAGGTAAATAGCTGCACGGGCTGTCCGGTTTCCTGATACCGGGCTTTTGCCTGCGCCATCAAGGGGTGTCCCTGTGCTGCAAGCCTCGTATTTCCGGCCTGTCCCAGCGCAAAATACACCTCGTGCTCGTCGCAAAAGTCGTGGACCTCAGGACAAGAAAAATGGGAATCGCCACGCAAGAAAATGTCCACGTCCGGCCAGGCCTCACGAAGGGTTTTCACCAGTCGTTTGAGAATGCTGACAATCTGTTTCCCGGAAGGACGCGCACCCGGACGCAGGAGGGTCGTGATCAGTCTTCCTGTCTGGCCTTCATAAATGTGCAAGGGCATGTAACAGCGTTCATCATAATAGCCATTGAACAACGACAACGGTTGATTGCCGTGAACCTCGTCATCGGTGTCATCGATATCCGGAACGACCGCCTCGGGAGGCGTATCGTAGGAAGCGATGAACCCGTCCACAAGGGCCTTGGCAATGCGATATAAGTCCCTGCGACGAATTCCGTTTTCCAATCGACTCATCGTCGGTTGGCTGGCCAACGCCGCCCCTGACACCGGCAACCGATCACAGGCCGCCTTGAAGGCGGGGTCCCGGCGCAACGCATTGCAATCGTTCGCATCCTCATACCCGCACGTGATCTGAAAGACGCGCTGGTTGATCAGATCCGCACACGTGTGATCCACATAACTTGGATGCCGACGGTCGGTTAACGCCTCAACGATCCGAGACAGAATGCCGATTTTGGACGCCACCTCTCGAAGCAGCATCAACCCGATATCGCTTGTGAGCACCCCTCCATCGAAGACGGCTTCTACCTGCTTGCCCGAAACACTTGCGAAAGAAATCCTGTGATGCTTATCTTGAATCTCCACGGTAGTTTCCTCCCGGTTCATTGTTGTATGGTTATCCGTCTAACCATAATATAATACAATGACTTGGGTAAGGAAACTACCTTTTTGTGAATTATTCGGGTTAGATACCCGGTCAATAGAAAAACCGGCATGCGGCTTCATATAAGGATGATCCTTCTCTGAAACATCGACCGTGCCTTTCCTGCCACATGCTGAACAAGACATATTAATTGTAAAACGATCTAAGGCGGCCATTGAATCACCTTCCTACTTATTGATTCGGGTACCAATAATCCCAAAAACGAGCGTAATCCTGTTCCTTGCCATCAATAGCAAACCGAATCAATTCGTCTGCGGCCCAGGACAGATTACAAATCGTGGGATGCACCTGCCAAATCGTTCGTCTGTAAGTAAAGAAATACCATTCACGAAAAGGAACTACAGGCGTCCAAGTAACAATTAAAGAACAACCGTCGCCCAAATTTTCCCTTACGGTGCCTTCTGCTTTAATCTTCATTGTTGAGATAGGCCGACCTTGATTGTCAAAAGGCAGTTCATTTTTTCGCACACATGTTGATTTAATAAAGATTCGATCACCTGGTAGAATTGACTTAACACGCTCCTTTTCATTTTCACTTGGTTCACGAATTTCCCAACAACATTCTTTCAAAAACCGTTCTGTGTGGTCTTGCGTTTGCGCACACCACATAGAACCCACAAACATAGAACCCACAAACCAAACTGGCCGTGAATTAATCATTCTGGCTCTCCTATTAAGTTGTGTGATACCTGCTTTCGCAGTTTTGAAATCGTCTGGGAGGCAAGTTGAGTTATCTGACGTAACCGGACAACCGGGGCATCCGCAATCGATCAGGGTTGTATCCGGGCAATATCGATGTTGACCTCGAACGCACTGGCGGGTACCGATACGCCCCAGCTTTCAAGGACTTCAGGATGGATTTCGCCGATGACGCCGTAGCTTCTTCCGTCCACCCGGACTTCACCCGCCCGCCCGGGCAGAAAGGAGGGATGCGCCAACGGCGAGAGATTGTAGTCAACGCCGAGATAGTAGGCCAGGGCTTCGAGGTGACTCTGAATGCCCGAAAGATTGGCTTCGGCATGCGCCTCCAGGGCGGCGAGGCGGATCTCGGTACGGGTGCCGTAGAAACCGTCCGGCGCGATGACGGAGACTTCGCCCACTTCGAAGATGTGGTGAGGGTAGACCGCCTTTCGGCTGGCCGCTTCCACACGGAGCAGACCGGGAAGGAGGGCGTTGCGAACCGCGCTGTAGTTTTCGGACATGGGGTTGGAAGTTTCGACGATCGCGGCGTCCGGGTCGCGCATGCGCTTCGTAAGGTCCAGGCGCGACGAGAGAATGGGCAGGAAGAGTTCCTGGAATCCGCATCCGACCATAAGGAAGCGGATGCGGTCCGCGAGATCTTCCTCGGGAGCGGATTTGCCGAGGGTGAAATCGTGCGGCATTTCGGGCTCGAAGTTGTCGAAGCCCACGCTCACGATGACGTCTTCGATGAGGTCCACCGGATGGAGGATATCATCACGATACGGAGCCGGGCGCGCCTGTACGCGCTTGTCGTCGAGCGCGATGTCGCGGTACCCCATGGCGGCCAGGGCGGCTTCGACGCTTCCCCTGTCGAGTTCGCCGCCGATGACGTTCCTCAGGTCGTCCACGTTCACCTCGACGGGCCCCGTCATATCCAGAGGACATTGGATTTCCCGGCCGCGCGGCGTATCGTACGGATACACCACGTTCACCGGCAGAATGCGGCCACCGCGGTCGGCCATGTTGGCGGCCATAATGGCAACGGTGAGTAGAACGGCGTCGAGTTCTGTGCCGGTGGCCTCACAGAAAAGGAAGGTGTCCCCCACCTCCACGGCGCCCGGGTTCCGGCTGTTGATGACGGGCGGCATGGAGAGAACCTTGCTCCGGCTGTCGCTGATGAGCGGAAATTTGTCGAAGCCATCAAGTAGATGTGCGTATTTCTCGCCGGTGGGGTGCTCCGTCAAGATCTGGCGCAGGGTCATCTCGGTTTCCATCCCCAGCGGGACAAAGCGGGCGGCATCCGGGTCGGCGGCGGCATAGTGTACGGGGAAGGTCATACCGGTGGCGTTGTAGATGCCGATTGCCACCGCGCTTCGGCCGCGTCCGTACCCGTCCGCCAGTTTTTCCTGGGCTTCGATGAGTTGTTCCAGAGCCGCTTCGTCCACCGCAATCCCTTCACAGGCGAAGGCGGCGATGTAGGGCCGGATGGGTTCAAGGGCCGGGGCGACGTGCAGTTCGAGTTCTGTCGCAGGAATGTCGAAAAAGGGATAGGCGTCGTGCCGGCCTCTCCGATGGCCCTTGAGCAGCCGGGCGACCCCCTCGGATGACCAGAGATCAGGACGGTTGGTATCCTTGAGCTGAATCCGCAACCGGGATTCGTCTTCGACTTTAACCTCGGCTTTGACGGTTTCGAGGGCGCGTTCGAGATCGGGCAGGTCGTAGGTTTGACCGGCCAGGCGCTCGAGGTCTTTCCTGACGACAGTGATGGTGGGCATGCGTGCTCCTTCATCCGTTCGCGTTGCGTTCGTCCGAAAATAAGCTGTCAGCTTTCAGCTCTTAGCGGTCAGACCACCCATCCCACAACCGGACAGGCGTTCGGTGGAAGGGGCCGACCACTGAATGCCGAGCGCCAATCGCTTGGAGATTCACCCTCCTGTCAACGCAACAGTCTTCATATCTTATGGTGTCCGAAGGGAGTGTTGACTGATTACCTTAAAGACATTGCTCCTTGTGTTGTCGATCTTTGCTGACCGGCGGCTGTATCGGCTGCCGGCGTGGTTTCATGTTGCCGTCCGCCGGCGGTCGGTTTCGTTCCGGATGAAGTCCAGGTCCGTGCTGAAAAGGTCGCGGATATCGTCAATACCCAGCGCCACCATCGCCATGCGGTCTATACCCAGACCCCAGGCAATGACGGGGACGTCGACGCCCAGGGGTCGCGTGAGTTCAGGCCGGAAAAGGCCTGCGCCGCCGAATTCGATCCAGCCCAATGCGGGGTGCCTGGCCTGCAGCTCAACAGACGGCTCCGTGAATGGGAAATAATCCGGCACAAAACGACATTCCTCGGACTGTGCGATCTCCAGCGCAAAGAGTTTGAGCAGGCCAAGCAGGCTCCGAAAGTTGATGCCCTCTCCGAGGACGATGCCCTCCACCTGAAAGAAGTCCGCGGCATGGGTGGCGTCGACGTCGTCGTATCGGAAACAGCGCGCAACGGCGAAGTATTTGCCCGGGATATTCGGGCGGGAAGCCAGTGTGCGGGCTGACAGCGCGGTGCCCTGGCTTCGCAAAATCAGACGACGCGCGCGTTCCGGGCTGAATTCGTAACGCCAGCCGCGGGAGCCCGTATTTCCACCTGTGGCGTGGGCCTCGGCCACACTTGAAAAGAAGGGTTCTTCGACGCCCTTCGAATGGGTGGGTTCCTTTATATAATAGGCGTCATGTATATTTCGCGCGGCATGGAACTGCGGCATGAACAGGGCATCCATGTTCCAGAATTCGGTTTCAACCAGGGGACCCTTCATTTCTTCAAAACCCAGGGAAAGCAGTTTGCGCCGTACGCCGTCGAGATACGCCCGGTAGGGGTGGAGACGGCCGATGAGAATGCGCGGCGGTTTGATGCTGATGTCGTATCGTCGGAAAGAGACGTTCTTCCAATCGCCGGACTGGAGCATCTCCGGCGTCAGGCGCGAGACCTCGTCGCCGGTCAGGTTCGTTTCCACGATGCGCCTTAGGGTTTGCGCGCCCGCAGCGGTGAGTCTGTACGTGCGTTCCAGTCGTTCGTCCACGCGGATGGCCGCTCTACCCTTGCCGCGTTTGCTCGTTCTGTCGCGGATATAGGACTGGACATCCTCCGGAAAGTCGGTGAGGCTCAGGACCGCCTCTTCGCCAGCCCCTTGCAAGCGCCGGAAAAGCTCGGACATCAGCCTCTCCGTATAGAACGCGGCCCTTTCCGGATCGGCGATGCGGATGGCGGCGCCCTCCTGCCGGATCGCGCCTTCGGCTTTCAGCCCTCCGAAGGCGCTCCCCCATTCCCCCTTGTCGAAGCGGGTGTCGGCCTGGAGGTCCCTGAGCGAGGGTGCGGGTTCCTCTCCCGCGCGAATCAGAAGCGCGATTTCCGGCGTGGCGCCGATGCCGGCCTGGGCGATCCCCGATTCGGTAAGGCTGACTGTGGAGACCGTGGTATCGCCGGTAATCTCGAGAAGGTTCTTGGAGCGAAGCCATTCCACCGCGCGCCGGATCTGGCCGGGGCCGATGCCGGCGGCTTCGGGCAGTCGGGAATCGGACAACGCGTTGCCATCGCAATCGTTAAAGGCGCGGAGCGTCTTGATTTCGAGGGCATGGAGAGACGACAGGTCTGCCGATGGATTCACAGGACTGCTCCTTGAGATCCGTGATCGCTCATGCGCGGGAGGATTTGCGCGTTCGAGTTGCGCCGCCCCATATAAAAAGAAAGGCCTTTCATCCCGATAGGGACGAAAGGACCCGATGCCTTCCGCGGTACCACCCTATTTGCGCCTGAAAAGCGCCGCTTTGCAGGCGGCAATGACCGCCCCTCTCCGTTTACGGCGAGAGTCACCGGCGCAGCCTAATAACGGGTGCCGCGAGACCACTGCCTCTGCCGGATTGACGGGGCATGCACTCGCTACTCGTATTCAGCTTTGCAGCTCGAGAGGGAACTTCGGCCGTTCATACCGCGGGAGCGCTTTCAGTCCGTGGCGCCCCCTCCCTTTCCGGTTGGGGACGGCTTACTTTCCTCCGTCATCGCTATTGGGTCAGAAAATAGGCCTTTGAACGCTCCATGTCAAGCGGAAATGGGTGAAAATCAGCAAATAGCGGACAGCGGTCAGCCCTCAGCGTACAGCCAATCGATTGACTTTCGCGCCGCAAGGTGGACAACCACAAGGGTTGCCCCTACAAACTCAAACACGGCGCGGAAGAGCGATAACCATTGACCGATGTCCCCGCCAGGACGTGCGGGCGTCGCCCCTACGAATGCAACGTCGGCACAAGGCCCCGCTGGCGTCCTTACAACGAGAGGTGTCGATCTGATGTTCTCGCGGTTCCTGGCGTATCACCGGCAAAATTGAGGCGAAACCCTGTTTTCCATGTTATTTTTAACATCGCTTGTGTATCTTCTTTCAGGACCATTCCGGATGAACCGGTTTTTTGAATCCGTTTGTCGCTGGAGACCCTGGTGAAGGATCGACACGCTTTGTTGCCGCGTTTTTCCATAACGCGGCCTGTAACCGTGACCATGTGCCTCGTGGCGCTGCTGGTGATCGGCGCCGTTTCCTATAGCAAGATACGCCTGCAGGCCTTTCCCTCCGGGTGGGAACGGAAACAACTGTGGGTGTGGGTGGGCAATCAGGATACCTCCCCCAAGGAGAACGACCAGGAAATCTGCCGGCTGTTCGAGGCGCATTTCGGAACCGTCAAGAACCTCCTCCGGATGCGTACGTGGGCCGGCAATAACTGGGCGGAGGCCGGTCTTCGGTTTCGCGCGGAGACGGATATGTCTCTGGCCTACAACCAGGTGATGGACCGGCTGGACCGCCTGAAACTGGAATTACCCCCTGAGAAGCGCGACCGGACGGGCGTCTGGAAGTATAACGAGGAGACGGACCAGGAGATCATATGGATGGGGGTCGCCCCGCCGGCGGGGCTGGATGATATCCAGTCGTTTATGGAAAACAAGGTTCAACGTCGTCTGGAACGAATCGATGGGGTGGCGAAGGTCTCTTTCTGGGGACGATTCAGAAAGGAGATCATGGTGGTCGTGTTCCAGGAACGGATGCGTTCGCTGGGCCTTCGACCCGCCGACGTGGTGCAGGCGTTGCAGGGAGAGAATTTCGCGCTGGCCGGCGGTTACGTACAGGAAGGTGAAAAGAAGTATTTCGTCCGTTCGCTGGCGCGGTATCGGGACATGGACGAGATCCGGCGGATTCCCATCAAGCGGTCGAACGGCCTGGGACCCGTCAGCGTTGCCGACGTCGGGGGCGTGCTATTCGGAAGGCCGCCGGACCTGGGATCCTGGCGAATCAATGGAAAGGAAGCAGTCGGACTGGATGTATACAAGGAGTCGAGCGCCAATGTGGTGGACGTGTCCAGCCTGGTGAAGGAGGAATTGGAACGGATCGGTCAGGAAACCGGGGTACAGTTCAACATTATGTGGGATCAGGGAAAGGCGGTGCGGGATTCGATTGACAACATCCGGATTACCGCGATTTGGGGCGGCCTCTTTGCCGCCCTGATCCTGCTGTATTTCCTTCGCGCGATCCGGATGACGGCCCTGATTACGCTGTCGATTCCACTGTGTATTATGATGACGATTTCCGCGCTCTATTTTCTGGACTGGTCGTTGAATCTGCTGACGATGATGGGTCTGATGGTGGGGATGGGAATGGTGGTGGACAACGCGATCGTCATCGTGGAAAACATCTATCGGATGCGGGCAAAAGGAATGGATGCGCAGGAAGCCTCCGTTGCCGGGGCCAGCGAGGTGGGCATGGCCATATCGATGGCGACGCTGACCACGGTCGTGGTCTTTATGCCGCTGATGTTTATGACAGGCGACATCGGGCTGACCTTTGAACTCACCAGGATCGGTATTCCGGTGGTTGTGTCGTTGTTGGGATCTCTGTTTGTGGCGCTGATCTTCATCCCCCTTGCGGCGAAGTTGCTCGGCAAGCACTCCCCCAAGGAAGATCCGCGGTCGATCCGGTGGTCGCGTCGGAAATATCAGGCCTGTCTGAGGTGGATTCTTGCACACCGCCGGGACGCTTCGCTGATCTTCATCATCCTGTTTGTTTCGGTCCTCTATCCGGCGTCGAACATCAAAAAGACAACCGGGCGTGCCCGGGTGAATAATGAGTTTTATATTCGTCTCGCGGCCCCTCCGTTCTTCAAGCGGGCGGAGATGGAGCTGATCGCAACTCAGATCGAGGATTTTCTGGACAGTAAGCGGGATACGTACCGAATTAGAACGGTGCGGCTGGGTTACTGGCGGCAACGCGGCTTCATCCGGGTCTATCTGGAAGAAGAGCCGGACCGGGCGTGGTGGAAACAGTTCTACAGGAGCGTTCGAAAGAAGGTCGGAATCCCCGTGAAGGGGCGGATGACACGAGCGGCGGTCATCGCGGATGTCAAGAAGCTTATTCCCCGCTTTGTGGGCGTCCGGTTGATGGTGCAGACCAGTTGGCGCAGCGACCCGGGCGTTTCGGTCTATCTCTACGGCGAGGACATCGACGTCCTGGGCGAGCTGTCGGAGGCGGTGCGGCAACGGGTGGAGGCGATTCCGGACGTCGTGAGCGTGGACAGCAATCTCGAGTTTGCAGAAACAGAGGTGCAGGTGCTCATCAACAAGGAACAGGCTCATTCGTATGGGATTTCCGCCCAGGCTGTAGGGCGCAGCATCTCATATCAGCTGCGCGGCGTCAACCTGGCACCGTATTACAAGGGAGACCGTGAGATTTCCGTCCGGCTGTTTATGGACGAGGACGACCGCCAGACACTGGCGCAACTCAAGAGTTTTCCGTTTCGATCCAAGAACGGCATCCAGGTTCCCCTTTCGGCTTTCGCCACGTTCAACGTAACGAAGGGCAGCGGTTCCATTCGGAGGGAGGGCGGGAAGATACGGATGTGGGTAAAAGCGCACACGACACAGGAGGATCTGCAAGGGCTGTGGGCCCGGATCGACCGGGCGATGGAAGGTTTCGCCATGCCGCGGGGATATTCCTGGAACAAGGGGGAGACCTACTCCAGGTTCCGGGAGACCGACGATACGATGTCGTTTGCAATCACGATGGCGATTACCTGTGTATTCTTACTGATGGGCGTGCTCTTCGAGTCGTTCGTTCTGCCGTTTGCGGTGTTGCTGTCAATCCCGTTCGCCTTCCTGGGGGTGTACTGGAGTCTGTTCCTCACGGATACCGTTATGGGAAAAATGTCCCAAATGGGCATTATTCTGCTCATTGGCGTGGTGGTGAACAACGCGATCGTGCTGATTGATATGATTAACCGGTTGAGAGTGAGCGGCATGAGCCGCGCGAAGGCGATCGAGGAGGCTGGGTACAACCGGTTTCGGCCCATTCTGATGACAACCTTCACGACCATCTTCGGATTGTTCCCGATGGCCGCCGGATCAGCGACCATGCTGGGAACGCCGTACGCGCCTCTGGGCATCACGATGATCGGCGGGTTGGTCTCATCGACGATATTGACGCTGTTCGTCGTGCCGCTATTCTATACCTATCTGGACGATCTACGCCATTTCCTGAGGGGGTTTGCCGGATCTCTTCTGTCATCGTCAAAGGTTGAGATGTCACAACGATAAGGCGTTTCTGAATGACAGGTTTTTAGGGATGAATTTGGATATAAATTCTTATCTTTTATTATTTTACGCCCTTTTTCTTTCTCGCCAATGAAAAAGAGCCAAAAAGAACGGCGCCGCTCAGACGCCGCTGGGCTGTTTTTCCGCGAATCGCTTCAATGGAGAGGTCGTGGGACACTGCCCTGAGACCACCGAAGCATACACCAGGCGACACTGCTGGACGGTATAGCGCGGGAAAACCCCCAACCCCCCAGGCCGGGCGGGCGATGGGTTGGCCGGGAAGGATCGCCGTGTGGATTTGCCCCCGTACCGCGAACCGGTGTTAGCTGACTGCTGATTGCTGACCGCTGATCGCTGCTTTGTAGGGGCAACCCTTGTGGTTGCCCTCGTCGTGGCGCGCATATCACCGATTGACTTCGCCAGGCCATATCGATGTCCGGTGGACGCGGGGTGGCCTTCTTACGTCTCCCGTCTCACTGCCTTTCGTGGTTGCACGCCTGATGGCGCAGACGTCAATTGTTCTTTCGTCTGATGACTGAGGTAAGCTATTCGCTACCTTGTGCCGCCTCAGAGGTGGAAGATAAGCCGGACTGTGAATAAGACAAGAGGGTCGGGAGCACTTCCCGACCCTCTTGTCTTATTCGATTGGAGCCAAGCGAACGGACGGTCAATACGTGAATGTCATGTCGAGGAATCCGCGTTCGTCACCAGGGCCCGGTCCACCGAACAGCGGCCGGCGCCGTTCAGGACGATCGCGACGGTGATGCCAAGTGCGAGGAGGTGATACTCATACCCCTCGCCCTGCTGTTGCCCGGTCCAGTTCATGAAAAAACCGTTCGAAACGTGCAGGGTCGCGGCCACGGCCATCACGACGCCGACGCCGAGCGCGGCGATCCGGGTGAGCAGGCCGACGATGAGGGCCAGGGCACCGAAGAACTCGGCAATGATGACCAGAAATGCAAAGAGGGCGGGGATTCCGAGGGTTTCGGTAAAGAAGCCTATCGTTCCGGAAAATCCGTAACCGCCGAACCAGCCCAGCAGTTTCTGGGCGCCGTGCGGAAACATGACGATACCCAGCGCAAGACGAAGGATGAGGCTCGAGGTACTGTTGTCGGTTTCCAGGATTCTTTGCAACACGGCGGCCTCCTGAGGCGGGTTTATCCGGGCGCGTCTTCCCGCGGGATGTAGCGGTTGCCCAGTTCCACATAGTCTTCCCGCACGGGGCTGAAGATATCCAGCACAACGGCGGTGCCGCCCACTGCGACCGCGCGATGCGGCACATGGGGCGGGATGAGATAGGCAGCGTCCTTCTCAACGGTACGGGTGTCGTCACCGATGGTAAGTTCGATCCGTCCCTGGAGCATAATGCCGCCCTGCTCGTGCGGATGATGATGCAGCGGTACAACCGCGCCCTCGTCCATTTCCAGCAGGGAGATCATGATATTCTCGCCGTAGGGCGCACGGATGCGCACGCCGGGCGCCAGTTCGTTGACGGGGATGTCTTTCCAGTCGATGAAGGGCATGCGGAAAGTCAGTTTCGCGAATGGGTGGCCGGATGTTGTACACGATGCATATGGATCTCACGGACACGTCCTGGCGCCATATCCATCAAAAACAGCATTTTTCTTCCAGGCCCTTACAAAATCCGGGTTGAGCCTGCCTCAGCGCCTATACCGGCGTGAAACGCTATTGCCCCGCCCCGTGCTTCTTGCCGCGGAGATAGTCCCGCAGGATACCATGCTTTACCGTTTCGCCCGGCGCCGCGTTGGCCTCGGCCTCGATGGCGCCGAAAAGCTGTCGTGTCATCATTTTCGAAACGCTCAGGTGCAAGCGCTGGCCCACCGCCGCAACGGGGCCCCCGAGTTGCACGTTGCCGCTGTATGAAACCTGGGTCCCGTCGCCCTCGGGGCCGAGATCGATGCTGCCCTCGCCCCTGACAAATCCGGTCTTTCCCTTCGCGTCGACGATCATGCGATAGTGATCCGGCGGGTTCAGGTCTTCCAGGCGAACCGTGCCGCTGTAACTACCCCTGATTGGACCGACGCCCGCGTTGATCTCCAATTCGTACATGTTCTCACCGACCCGTTTCAGTTTCCTGGCGCCGGGTATACACCTGGCGAGAGCATCGGGATCCGTGAGCATTTCGAAGACCCGTTCCCGCGGCGCGTTGATCGTATGCGTGCCCTGGATTTTCAAAAGCGCCTCCTCCGCGCCTTCCGCGGGGTACGTACGCGCAAGCGCGCGCCCGACTTGCGGTTGCGTCGACGGCGCGCTTGCATATCGAATCGATGGAATCGGGCCTGTCAGGCCGCCCGTTCCGCGGCCAGGGTGAGCGCCTGGCGGGTAAAGACCCTT
The DNA here is from genome assembly GCA_965237675.1 of Candidatus Latescibacterota bacterium. Lineage (GTDB taxonomy): Bacteria > Latescibacterota > UBA2968 > UBA2968 > JAAXHE01. Next base: position 3,064,158 of record OZ250150.1, on the reverse strand, counting down.
GCCAGATGGGCACGATAGTCGCCCGAGGCGTGATGGTCTTCCTGGAACTCTTCAACGCCTTCAGCGGCTTTTTCCGCTGCCGCGGAAATGGTCTCGCTGTTCAGCGGCCCCCCCTGGAGCGCGGCTTCGACGCCCGAGGCCCTATAGGCCACCGGGGATACGCCGGTGATGCCGATGCCGACCGAGGCGAAGTTGCCGTTGTCCCGCGTGACCTGCGCGGCAACGCCGCAGATGGCGAATCCCGATGCGGACTGGTGCATCTTGACGTAGGCGCCGCCGGAGTTGGCCGGCGGGGTGGCGACACGGATCCGGGTGAGGATTTCGTCGTCGTCGATGGCGGTGGTGAGCAGATCTTCGAAGAAATCGCCGATGGAAACGCTCCGCTCGCCCCCGGCGCCGGCGATATCGAGTTCGGCGTTCAACGCAAGCATCGTGGCGGGCCAGTCCGCCGCGGGGTCCGCGTGGACCAGGCTGCCGCCAACCGTACCGCGATTGCGCACCTGGACGTCTCCGATGGCCGAGGCGGTTTCCGGGAGCAGGCCGCACCTGGATTTCAGCAGCCGGTGGCTTTCGACCGCGTAGTGCGTCGCCAGCGCGCCGATCGATATGGTTTCGTTTCCGGCGACGACCTTCCGCAGACCCGTGATGCCGCCGAGGTCGATGAGGGTTGCAGGCGAGGCGAACCGCAATTTCATCAGTGGGATGAGGCTGTGGCCGCCCGCCAGGACCTTGGCGTCGTCGCCGTGTTCCTGAAGCAGGCTGAGCGCCTTTCTCAGTGTCTTCGGCGCATGATAGTCGAATGGGCTTGGAATCATTGTGATTTCTCCAGGTATCGAAATTTTGAACATCCGCGCGTGCGCGTTCAACCGGTCGTCATCCGGTCTTCCGTGCCCCCCGATGGGCCGGGAAAACAACCTAACCCTGCATCAGCTTCCAGAGTTTTTCGGGACGCAACGGCATGTCGATATGACGTACGCCGAATGGCTTGAGCGCATCGACCACCGCGTTGACGATGGACGGCGTTGAGCCGATGGTACCGGCCTCTCCCACGCCCTTGACACCCATGGGGTTCACGGGGGAAGGCGTAACCGTGTTGTCCAGTTCGAAGCGCGGGAGGTTGTGCGCCTTGGGCAGGGCATAGTCCATGAACGACCCGGTGAGCATCTGGCCGCTCTCGTCGTAAATGGCTTCTTCGTAAAGCGCCTGGCCCAGACCCTGGACGATGCCCCCGTGGATCTGACCCTCGACGATCATCGGGTTGATGATCCGGCCGCAGTCGTCAACCGCGATATAGCGCAGGATGTCCACTTCGCCGGTGTCTCCGTCCACTTCCACGATGGCGATATGGGTGCCGAACGGGTAGGTAAAATTGGAGGGTTCGAAGAAGTGGGTGGCAGCCATGCCCGGTTCGGTATCCGGCGGCAGATTCACGCCCCCGTGGGCGGCCATCGATATATCCATAAGGGTCACGCCCTGGTCGGGCGAACCCTTGACGCCGTATTTGCCGTCTTCCAGGACGATGTCCTGGGGATTGCTCTCCAGGAGGTGCGCGGCGATATCGATGGCCTTATCTTTAATTTTTTCCATGGCCATCACCATGGCCGTACCACCCACCGCCGTCGCTCGGGAGCCGAACGTGCCGATGCCGTATTGGACGGCTTCGGTATCGCCGTGGATGATGCGGACATCGTCGATGTCCACCCCCAGTCCGTCGGCGATGAGTTGCGCAAACGTGGTTTCCTGGCCCTGGCCGTGGGGCGATACGCCGGTGAGAACGGTGACCGTGCCCGTGGGGTCCACGCGCACGGTGCCACTTTCCCATCCTCCGGCCGGCATGGCCGCCGAGGGCCCCATGCCACAGATTTCCACGTAGGTCGAGAAGCCGATGCCCAGGTACCGGCCCTTTTCGCGGGACTCTTCCTGTTCCTTCCTGAAACCCTCGTAGTCGATTTTCTTGAGCGCCTTGTTCAGGGCAAGGTCGTAGTCGCCGCTGTCGTACGCGACGGCCGTGCCGGTCGTAAACGGGAACTCGTCTTTGCCGATGAAGTTCTTGCGGCGGACCTCAAGTGGATCCATGTCCAGATCGAAGGCCACGCAGTCCAGCATGCGTTCGACGAGGTAGGTGGCTTCCGGCCTTCCCGCGCCACGGTACGCATCGGTGGCCATCTTGTTGGTGAAGGCGGCGGTGAGTTCCATGGAGACGTTCTGGAACCTGTAACAGCCGCAGAGCATCAACCCCGTGAGGGTCGGGATGGCGGGGGTCAGCAGTTGATAGTAGGCGCCCACGTCGGCCTGCACCGTGTATTTCAGGCCCAGGATGGTCCCGTCGTTCTTGACGGGGACTTCCACGTCGCCAATCTGGTCGCGACCGTGGATCGTGTGCAGGAAATTTTCCCGCCGGCTTTCGATCCACTTGACCGGCTTCTTGAGCTGGATCGAGAGGTACCCCACCAGGGCTTCCTCGGCGTACACGTTCAGCTTGCAGCCGAAGCCGCCGCCCACTTCGGGGGCGATGACCTGGACGAGTTGTTCGGGCCGGTTGAGAATGAGTGACAACTGGGTCTTGAGCAGATGCGGGATCTGGGTGGAAGACCAGACGGTGAGTTTGTCGTCGCCGGGTTGAAACCGGGCGACAACGCCCCGGGTTTCCAGGGGGTTCGGGACCAGGCGCTGGTGGTCGAAGCGCTGTTTGACAACGCGGTCGGCCTGGGCGAAGGCGTCGTCGATGTCGCCGCCGGCAATAGCCCAGGTGAAGGCCTGGTTGCTGCCGAACTGTTCGTGCAGCACGGGCGCGCCTTCGCTGAGCGCGGCCTCGGCCGAGTTAACGGCGTCGAGCGGGTCGTAGTCCACCTCAATGAGTTCGGCCGCGTCCGTGGCGGTATACGGGCAGTCGGCCACGACCGCTGCGACCGGCTCCCCTACGAAACGCACCTTGCCGTGGGCCAGAACCGGATGCTCCGGAACCTGGATGCCCGGAAAGGCTTCGGGATCGGTGGCGGCGCAGGGAATGGTGCCGATGTTGTCTTTGAGGTCGTCGCCGGTAACCACGGCGACCACACCCGGGTGGCCCGCGGCGGCGGCGGTGTCGATGGTGCTGATGTGCGCGTGTCCGTACGGGCTGCGGACGACGGCGACATGCAGCGTCCCGGGCAGTTGGATGTCGTCTACGTATTGCGCAAGGCCCTGAATCAACCGGGGATCTTCCCTGCGCTTGATTCTGGCGCCTACTGATTTACCGACAGGCATGGAAGACCTCCTTTAGGATCTCATTTTTCGGGCTGCGTACTGAACAGCGTCGACAATGTGCTGGTACCCGGTGCAGCGACAGAGGTTGCCCTCGATGCCGCGCCGAATCTGTTCTTCGGTGGGCCTGGCGTTGCGCTGGAGCAACTGGTGGGCGGCTATGATCATACCAGGCGTGCAGAAGCCGCACTGCAGGCCGTGGCACTCCCAGAAGCCCTCCTGGACCGGATGGAGTTCGCCGTTTTCGGCCAGGCCTTCGATCGTGGTGATTTCCGCGCCATTCGCCTGTACCGTGAGCAATGTACAGGATTTCACCGCTTGCCCGTTGAGCATCACGGTGCAGGCGCCGCAGAGGCTGGTTTCGCAGCCGATGTGGGTGCCGGTGAGGCCGACTACGTCGCGCAGAAAATGCACGAGCAGCAGCCTGGGCTCCACGTCGTGGCTGTGGCGCTCGCCGTTTATGGTGACTTCCACGTTCACTGGCGACCTCCTTTTTATGTGTTTTCCGATTGCGCGTTTCCAATGACCAATTCGTATACGTGACGGGGTTGGAAAAATGATGTACGATGAAAGTACGCACAACTGATATGCCCGCGCAAGCGGATTCTGTCGGGCCACCGAAAAGGGCGTTCGGATCGGCATTGCGCAGCTGTGGACGCGGCTGATATGCTTGCCTTTTTCAACGTGCGTCTTTAATATTGTACCCGTACCGGGGCGTGGAATCCGGATTTAAAGGCCGGTTCGTCTCGGGTAATTCAAATCGCGCCCATCGTCTTTCTTCCGCTTTGACGTGCGCATTCTTGAGAGGAACGAACAATGGATCCCCGACTCTATTACGTCGCAGACCCCATGTGTTCGTGGTGCTGGGGATTCAGGCCGGTGTTGACCGAAGTCGTGGCGGCGCTTCCGGAGACCGTGCCGGTGGTATACGTGATGGGCGGGCTGGCGAAGGATTCGGACCAACCGATGCCGGAAGCGACCCGCGCGTACGTACAACGGAATTGGCGGGACGTCACGGCAGCGACGGGAGCGGAATTCAACTGGGACTTCTGGCACAAATGCAAGCCCCGCCGGTCGACCTACCCCGCCTGCCGGGCGGTGCTGGCGGCAAGGGCGCAGCGCGACGATGCGGCGCCGGAGATGTTCGACGCCATCCAGCGGGCGTACTACGAGGAGGCGAAGAATCCCTCGGATACCGAAACGCTGGTCGCGGTTGCAGGAACGCTTTCACCGCCGCTTGACGTGGATCGATTCGAACGGGACATCAGGTCGCCGGAGATCGAAGCGCAACTGCAGGCGGGATTTGACCTGCGCCGGTCGATGGGCGTACGGGAGTTTCCGAGCGTGGTCGTGAGACGGGGCGAAGCGCAAATGGACATCGTGCGTGGATGGGCAAACGAAGAGACCGCACTGGCGCAGCTGGAAACCGCCTTAGACGGTTAGACGTGAGACGTGAGCAACACGACGTGAAGTGCGATGCCATTGAATCTACATTTTAAGGAGGATTGTTGACATGGGCGAGAACGAACCGATTACGCAGGAGCAGATGAACGAGTTTCTGTTTTCGCAGGTTGTGCTGATGTTTCAGGGTGCGGCCTGGCAGCATATGGGCAAGGTGATGAATCCCGTGACCAATAAGGTGGAACGGGACCTGGCCCAGGCGAAGCACTCGATCGATATGCTGGCCATGCTGGAGGCCAAGACAAAGGGCAATTTGAGCGATAACGAGCAGCGGTTTCTGGAGCACGCGCTATACGAGTTGAGGATGAATTATATCGACGAGGTTAACAAAATACCCGATGAAACCGATGAATCTTCGGGCGAAAGCGGAGACGAGGCCGCCGAAAGCGCCGAAGAGAAGACGCCGAAGGACGAGGAGACCGGGAAGGCAGACGAGGAGGAATCGGCTTGAACCGTTCTCTTCTTCCTGTCACGGCACTATTGCTGCTCTGGCTGGGCGGATGCGCGTACTATTCAACATCGGCCACCGGCGGGTCGGGTTTTCGTTCGGTCGCCATTCCGCTGATGGAGAACGAGAGCCTGGAGCCGGAGATCCAGCAGGCGCTGACGGACAGCCTGATCCAGGCGTTCCTGCAGGATGGGGCGCTGCGTGTGATGGACGAGGACCGTGCGGACATTGTGCTTCGCGGTACGATCGTGGAGGTGCGGGACGACCCCTTCACCTACCGTGGCCAGGAGGACCAGTTCCAGCTTTCGGTCTTTCTGGATGTCAGCTGCTACGATGCGAAAAACAAGAAGTTGCTCTGGGAGGAAAAGCGCCTGAAGGGATACGGCATCTACAGCGCCGCCGGACAGCGCGAAGAGGCACGTCAGGAGGGCCTCGGCGCGGCGTTCGAGATCCTGACACGGGATATCGTGGACCGGACGCAGGTTGGGGGCTGGTAGACTGTGATTTGTATGATTAAAATGATGGACTGTGATTAAAGGCAAAAGCGGAGAAGCGAGAAACATGGATAGACAGGATGAAAACCGAAACAGACTGTGATTTGTATGATTAAAATGATGGACTGTGATTAAAGGCAAAAGCGGAGAAGCGAGAAACATGGATAGACAGGATGAAAACCGAAACAGACTGTGATTCGTGTGATTAAAATGATGGGCTGTGATTAAAGGCAAGGGCGAAAAATGAAGGATTAAGGGAAGCGTGAAGCTACGAAATCCGCACGACAAGAGCTTGCGATGACAAGACAGTTAACAGCCATTATAGAACGCGAAGGCGATGGATACGTCGCCCTCTGGCCTGAGGTGGACATTGCGAGTCAGGGTGCAACCGTTTCTGAAGCAAGGGGTAATTTGAAGGAGGCGTTGGAGTTGTTCCTGGAGACGGCATCAGCAACTGAGATTAAGCAACGCTTGCACGAGGAAGTGTACGTAACCCAGGTGGAGGTTGAAATTGCTGAGGAACTATATCGGCGAAAAGTGGGGGAACATGGAAACACAGGATATACAGGATGAAAAGCGAAACACTCAAATCCCACCAATCATTTGAATCACAGTTAAATCCCACTAATCACGGTAATCACAGTATATCCTGTCCATCCATGTTAGTTGATTCTGAATGAAATAAGAGATAACCCATCCATGAATGAAGCAGCGGCGCGAATCAAGATCAATAAAATGCTCGAGGCGGCCGGGTGGCGCTTCTTCGATGATGAAGGCAAGCCCGGCAACATTCGCGTCGAACACAAGGTCGTCCTGAAAAACGCGGACCTCGACGCATTGGGCGACGATTTCGAGGGGACGTCTGGTCGTATCGATTTTCTGCTGTTGGACGGCAAAGGTTTTCCCCTCATTGTCCTGGAGGCCAAGTCGGAAGACAAGGATCCCTTGGCGGGCAAGGAGCAGGCGCGAAAGTACGCCCGCTCGCAGGCCTGCCGTTTCGTTATCCTATCGAACGGAAACCTGCATTACTTCTGGGACCTCGAACGAGGCAATCCGTACGTTGTCACATCGTTCCCGACGCCGCAATCCGTAACCGTCTACAACAGAGTCCAGCCCAACCCGCAGCGCCTGGTTGACGAGCGGGTCGGCGAGGACTACATCGTGCTCACCCAGCGGCCGAATTACCGCTCGGAAGCCGCGTGGAAGAACGAAACCGAACGCCCAGGTTTCATCAAGGCCAACAACCTTCGCTTCCTCCGTGATTACCAACTCAGAGCCGTTCACTCCCTGCAACGGGCGGTGAAAGACGGCAGAGACCGATTTCTGTTCGAGATGGCCACGGGTACGGGAAAGACCCTTGTCGCCGCCGCGGTCATAAAGCTTTTTCTCCGTTCCGGCAACGCGTCTCGCGTCCTGTTCCTCGTCGACCGGCTGGAACTCGAGGAGCAGGCACGGAAGGTCTTCGCTGCACTGCTTTCGGCCGACTTTCAGACGGTGGTCTACAAAGAGCGGCGCGACGACTGGCGCTCCGAGGAGATTGTCGTTACCACGGTCCAATCGCTCCTGTTCAACAACAAGTACCAGACCCTTTTCTCACCGACCGACTTCGACCTCGTCATCTCGGACGAAGCGCACCGGTCCATCGGCGGCAATGCCCGGTCCGTATTCGACTATTTCGTGGGGTACAAGCTGGGCCTCACCGCAACCCCCCGCGACTACCTCAAGGGGTTCGACCACACGCACCCCACCACGCGGGATCCGCGCGACGCCGAACGCCGGCTTCTGATGGATACCTACCGCACGTTTGGATGCGAGAGCGGGCAGCCCACGTTCAAGTACTCGCTGCTCGACGGCGTGAAAGATGGCTATCTGATCAATCCGACGGTTGTGGACGCACGCACGAAGGTGACGACCGATTTGCTCTCGGAACAGGGATTCGTCGTTTCTTTTAAGGACGATGAGGGAGAAGAGCAGGAAGAGGCCTACAAACAGCGTGAATTTGAGAAGCGTTTCTATTCCGAAGCGACCAACCAGCTTTTCTGCAAGACTTTCCTGGAGAATGCGCTGCGGGACCCCGTCAGCGGCGAAGTCGGCAAGTCCATCGTCTTTGCAGTCAGCCAGAACCACGCGGCAAGATTGACTCAGATCCTCAACGCCATGGCCCACGTCATGTTTCCTGACCGCTATCAATCGGATTTTGCGGTTCAGGTGACGTCGCAGATTGCGCACGCGCAGCAGCTAACCATCAATTTTGCAAACAATAAACTGCTCGGCTCGTGCAACTTTCTCCCCTCCTATCGGACATGTAAAGCGCGGGTCTGTGTGACCGTTGGCATGATGACCACCGGGTACGATTGCACGGATATTCTGAATCTGGGTCTGTTCCGCCCCATCTTCTCCCCCACCGACTTCATCCAGATCAAGGGGCGGGGCACGCGGAAACACGACTTCCTCGAGCAGTTGCTCAATCCGGCCGTGGCGGAACGCGTAGACGAGCCCGATAAGACCGCGTTCAAGCTGTTCGACTTCTTCGCCAGCTGCGAATACTTCGAGACCGAGTTCAACTACGACGAAGTGTTGAATTTGCCTGTGGTCTATAAAGACGCCCATGAAAGAGGGGGCGGGGAACAGCCCGGGTCCGACGCGGGCGCCTACGAATACCTGGGCAGGGACATCCTCTCCTCGATCCAGGTCGAGGCCATCGGTTCGGAAGGGATGAAGATCGACCGCATGTTCTTCGAGAAATTCGAGGATGCCGTGCGCAAGGACGACACTATCGCCCAGGCCGTGGAGGCCGGTCACTGGGACCGGGTCATCGACTACGTCAACCAGGAGGTCTTCGACCGACCCGAGGAGTACTACACCCTTGAAAAGCTGCGCCGAGCAGCGGCCGTGGACCGCCGCATCACCCTGCGGGAGATTCTGGAGAAAGTGTTCGGGCTGATCCCGCGATTTAAATCCAGGGACGAAATGCTGGAAGAGGAATTCGCGAAGTTCGTGGCCGACTACACCCCCGAGGAGGTCGAGTCCATCCCCGCGATCAAGACCTATTTCAAGGCGTACGTCACAAGCGACCAGATCCGCCACATCATCGAAAACCGGCACTTCACCGACCTGGCCACGAGCCCGGTTCTCTCAATGAAAGACCTGGGGGCCGTACCGGAAAAATACCGCACCCTCGTTCCCGAATACGTGAAAGACTACGTACCTTTGAACCAGTTTGCTGCATAGAATCGATTGCCACAAAAGGCACAAGAGAAAAATACTTATTCTGTGAAAGGATGAATAGCCACGAATGACACCAATAGTCGATACTGAATCCCGTCGTTTCTACACATGCCGTTTAGCTTCTATACCTTCTGTGCGTTCTGTGCTTTTTGTGGTTATTATCCCGCTCAACCAGTTTGCCGCGTAAAAACAATTGCCACAAAAGGCACAAAAACACAAAAAAAAGAATTAACCAGTTACTGGCTGTATAGCCAAGAAAAACAGCGTAATAACTACAGAATCGAGTCGATTCGACACCTGCCGTTCAGCTCCTTAATTTCTGTGCCTTCTGTGCTTTTTGTGGTTGTCGTCCCGCTCAATCAGTTTGCCGTGTAAAGACAATGGCCACAAAAGGCACAAAAACACAAAAGGCAAAAAGGCCTATTCCGTGAACTGCTGAATAGCCGCGAATGACACCAATAGTCGATACCGAGTGCAGTCGTTGCTACACATGTCGTTTCTATTCTGCACCCTCTGTGCCTTCTGTGCTTTTTGTCCCGCTGAACCAGTTTGCTGCATAAAATCAATGGCCACAAAAGGCACAAAAACACAAAAGGAAACGACCCCGAAAACCGGCAAATGGCCTAGAAAAACACCGTATTAGCTAGGGAATCGAGGCGGTTCTACACCTGCCGTTCAGTTCTCTAATTTCTGTGCCTTCTGTGCTTTTTGTGGTTATTTTCCCGTTCAGCCAGTTCGCGGCTTAAAGGCAATGGCCACAAAAGGCACAAAAACACAAAAAGGAACTATTCAGTTACAGGGTGTATAGCCTAGGAAAACACCGCAGTGACTACAGAATGGAGTCGATTCTACACCCGCTGTTCAGCCATTTAATTTCTGTACCTTTTGTGCTTTTTGTGGCCAAACTGATGATGGGCCACCGCCGACACCGATAATGGATGTTGAGTCCCGTTGTTTCGGCACCTGCCGTTTGGCTTCTATACTTTCGGTGCCTTTTGTGCTTTTTGTGGCCAATTGATCGGTTATAAAGTGAAAAGAGACGACCAGCGCGTTCGAGATTTGTGTGATAAGGTTCGGCAAACGGCTTTTGAATTGCATACCCATCTTCGGAATGGTCACCTGGAGAAGGTGTATGAGAATGGAATGGCCCACCGTTTGAGTAAGATTGGCCTTTCTGTCGAGCAGCAAAAGCCTCTACAGGTGCGCGATGAAGACGGTACGCTCCTCGGCAGCTTCTTTGCCGATTTGTTCGTGGAAAACTGCCTTGTTCTTGAGCTTAAGGCTGCCAGGACTTTGGCACCGGAACATATCGCACAGACGCTGGGCTATCTCCGCGCATCCGGTCATCGTGACGCTATGCTCATCAACTTCGGCGCCGCAAAGCTCCAGGTAAAAAAGCTAATCCTGTGAATTGCTTCGTAGCCACAAAAGGCGCGACGGAACATGTCAATAGGAATGAGACACCTCGCGTGAGAATTCAATGACGCATACGGTCGCATTCGATGGAGTTTGGTGGCTGATTGATCCAGACTGCACGAGGAACCCGTGGTGGTCGAGGCGGGCCGTTGACGAAGCGTTCAGGATGGTTTGCAAAGGCCTTGTGGAGCACGTGCTGTCGTGCCGTCTGAATCTCGTCGGCCAGGCCGTAGTGCACTTTGTCCGGTGTGAGCAGCCCCAATCCACTGTGACGGTGTTGGGTGTTGTACCAGGGGAAAAACGTCTGGAAATAGGTGCGCGCGTTGTGAGTACTGGAAAAGCGCCCCGGGTACGTCGGTGCGTATTTAAGCGTCTTGAATTGGCTTTCCGAGTACGGATTGTCATCGGACACGCGCGGCCTCGAGTAGCTGGCCAGGATGTCCAGATCGATCAACAACTGCGAAAACGTCTTAGCCGTCATCGGCCCACCCCGGTCCTGGTGCAGGGTGAGTTGTCCGGGCTCGATGTCCTGCTTTTGGCAGGCGCTGTGGATTAACCGCTGCGCCCGGGTGGCGCTCTCGCACGTGGCCACCATCCAAGCCACGACGTAGCGCGAGAACAGATCCAGCACCACATAGAGGGGATAGGTCACCCACTTGCGCGGACCCGGCAGGCGCGTGATGTCCCAAGTCCACACCTGGTTTGGGGCGGTGGCCACCAGGCGCGGCGGTTCCCGATGCGGGTGGCGCCGCTGTCGTCGTCGCTCGTGCACCTCTTTGGCATTGTGGAGCAGGCGATACATCGTTCGTATCGAGCACAGATACCGTCCTTGCTCCAGCAGGATGGCGTATACTGCCGCCGGGGCTCGGTCTACGAAGCGGTCCTCGTGCAGCACGTCCAGCACGTGGGCTCGCTCCGGCGGGGCCAGCGCACGCGGCGAAGGCCGGCAACAGGGACGGCGTCTCGACACAGGGGGCTTGCGCTGCCGGTAGACCGAGGCCCGAGCCACACCCAACGCGCGGCACGCCGAAGCCAAGCCGACGGTCGGGGCCAATTGTTCGGCGGCGGCTTTCATGCGTCGTCGTCGCTCGGCGGCGGGTTCAGGGGGATGCCCAGGATCTCCGAGGCTTTTTTTTGGATCTCAAGGACCATCTGCGCCTGCTCCAGGCGTCGTCGCAACCGAGCGTTTTCTTTGCGTAGCTGCTCGTTCTCGACGGCCACCGGTTCGCGACGACGGCCCTTGGGACCGCGCTGCTTGGAAAGCGCCTTCAACGATCCTTTCACGCCGGGCGCGACGCCATTGTGCCAGGTGCGAGGAGTATAGCCCCTCTCGTCGCAGCAATGCGCCGAGCTGACCCGGCTCTCGACACGCCTCCGCCTCTTGGAGGACCCGAAGCTTGTACCGCGCAGTGAACCGCCGGCGCTTCGCCTTCTCTGGCACTTCCGGGTCAGGGCGGGGCGCCTCGGTAGCAGTCCCTTCGCTCCGCTCCGGGACTGCTACCGACACCTGCTCCTGTCGGCCGTTGTCCATACTCATCATCTCTTGCTCTCCTCTCCGCCCTCAAACCTACACTAAACTCGGATGGGGAGTTGTCTCACTCTATATTGGCACGTAGGGCGATCGAATTCTGACCGTTTGTACGCTGATGTTCACTTTCTGTGCTTTCTGTGCTTTTTGTGGTTATTGTCCCGCTTAGCCAGTTTGCCGCGCAAAAACAATTGCCACAAAAGGCACAAAAACACAAAAAGAACCAATCAGTTACAGGGTGTATAGCCAAGAGAAACACCGTACTGACTACAGAATCGAGTCGATTCTACACCTGCCATTCAGCTCCTTAATTTCTGTGCCGTCTGTGCTTTTTGTGGCTATCGTCCTACTCAACCAGTTTGCCGTGTAAAAACAATTGCCACAAAAGGCACAAAAACACAAAAAAAGAATTAACCAGTAACTGGCTATATAGCCAAGAAAAACACCGTGATAACTACAGAATCGAGTCGATTCGACACCTGCCATTCAGCTCCTTAATTTCTGTGCGTTCTGTGCTTTTTGTGGTTATTATCCCGCTCAACCAGTTTGCCGCGTAAAAACAATTGCCACAAAAGGCACAAAAACACAAAAAGGCTTATTGCGTGAACTGCTGAATAGCTACGAATAACGCCAATATTCCTTACGGACTGCAGGCGTTTCTTCACACGCCGGTTGGCTTCTATCCCTTCTGTGCATTTTGTGCTTTTTGTGGCCAAAAAGGATCTTCTACCTATGCTTGATAGCGAAACGAAACGGCGTATCGATACCGCTCGAGACATCCTTGTCGGAAAGGTGCCCGATCCCAAGAGCCAGGTCGAGCAGATTACCATCGCGTTGATCTACAAGTTCATGGACGACATGGACGCCGGTAGCGAGGAATTCGGAGGCGCGCGGAAGTTCTTCGCCGGTGACTTCGCCCGGTTCGGCTGGGCCAGGCTGATGCGATCCGGCCTGGGCGGACACGAAGTCCTGAATCGCTACGCCGAGGCCATTGTCAAGATGCCCGAGAACCCCGGCATCCCGCCGCTTTTCCGTGACATCTTCAACAACGCCTATCTCCCGTATCGAGACCCTGAGACCCTCCGCGCCTTCCTGAAAGTCATCGACGAGTTTACCTATGACCATTCAGAGCGGCTCGGCGACGCCTTCGAGTACCTGCTCTCGGTCCTCGGGTCCCAGGGCGACGCCGGACAGTTCCGAACCCCCCGCCATATCATCGACTTCATGGTCGCCGTCATCGACCCCAGGAAGAACGAAACCATCCTCGACCCGGCCTGCGGCACCGCCGGGTTTCTGATTTCGTCGTACAAGCATATCCATGCGGCCAATACCGACGACAAGGGACACAGCACGTTCACGCCGGACGAACGGGCCAAACTCGCGGCCAACTTCAAGGGCTACGACATCTCGCCGGACATGGTGCGCCTGTCGCTGGTAAACATGTACCTGCACGGCTTCGCCGACCCGCACATCTTCGAATACGACACCCTCACCAGCGAGGACCGCTGGAACGAGTACGCCGAAGTGATTCTGGCCAATCCGCCGTTCATGTCGCCCAAGGGCGGCATCCGCCCGCACAGCCACTTTTCGGTGAAATCGAAACGCAGCGAAGTGCTGTTCGTGGACTACATGGCCGAGCATCTCACGCCAGCCGGCCGCGCCGGGATCATCGTGCCCGAGGGTATCATCTTTCAGAGCCAGAACGCCCATAAACAGTTGCGCAAGATGCTGGTCGAGGAGTACCTCGTGGCCGTGGTCTCTCTTCCCGCGGGTGTGTTCAATCCCTACTCCGGCGTCAAGACATCCATCCTGATCCTCGACAAAACCCTGGCGAAAAGGACGGACTACATCGCCTTTTTCAAGGTCGAAAACGACGGCTTCGACCTTGGTGCTCAGCGCAGACCGATTGACAAGAACGACCTCCCGAAAACGCAACTGGCTTTGAAGGAATACATGGATGGCAGGGGGAACATGGATGGACAGGATAGGCAGGATAAAGACGAAACGCCCCCCACCCCCGATGAGTCAGTGTTGCAGAAACTCATCCAGCAAGGCGCGGCCCTCATCGTCGAAAAAACCAAAATCAAGGAAGGTGGGGAATACAGTCTGAGTGGGGAGAGGTATCGGGAGACAACAAGGATCAGTAGTGAATTCCCGTTTGTACCAATTGGAGAGATTTGTATTGTCAATCCTCGCAAATCCGAACTCGCGTCGATATCAATGGATGCAACAGTCTCATTTGTACCGATGTCGGATCTCAACGAGAATCAGATCACGTTCGTCGCTAAGGAGCAGAGATTACTCGGTCAGGTTGGCGCCAGCTACACCTACTTCGCGGACAACGATGTGTTATTGTCAAAGGTGACACCATGTTTTGAAAATGGCAAGGCTGAGTCCCCTCCGAAAACGGGGGTTATAAAGGCCTGATGTAAGTGGTCAGGGTTGGGTATTGTGATTTAGCGTGTGGCGACGATATAACGTGTAGGTGCGGCAAATCAACTCAGGGGCAACCTACGAAGTTGCTCAGGGCCTATGGTATGGAGGTTTTTGCAAGAAACCCCCCCTTATGCGGGGAGCATCGGAGGTGTTGCGAGGTAGTTCTTGATCCGAACGAGGTTGACCCATAAGCCGCGACAGTGCGCCCACAATTGGTGTGGCCTCAGTCCGCGATAGCGCGTCTTGCCATCTTTGGTGTAGTAGCTCAACTGAAAGATGCTGGCTTCGACGTTATTGCGTCGGTTTCTGATGTGGTCAGGCAGGGCTTCAATCTGTTTGCGTTTGAGGTAATTGTCGATGTGCTGTTCTTTAAAGTATCGGGGTTTGCCATCCATGATGATTTTGTATTTTCCCGGTTTGTATTCTTGGGCTATGTGAACCTCTCCGGTTTGTTGATCGATGACGGTGACGCCATCTTCTGTGCGTTCATAAATGAAACGTCCTGGGGTTCCTTGCAGGCCACTGTAATAGAATTGCTTGTCCTGTTCTTTTGCATACTCGGCGTTGGATTGATCATTATAGGCCCCATCCATTGACACTTCCAAGGCGTCACCCACGACCTGTTGCGTCCGCTCGATGGCCGCTTGTACAAACGCATTGTCGGGCGTCGTCGCCGGTTTGACGTCAACGTCCGTGATCAAATTGAGGCCGTCCTCACCACAGGTCTCGGTGAGGTTGACACTGTATCCTTTCACCTTGTCCTTCCCTTTCCTGCGAAAGGTCGCATCTTCATCATCGGCAGACTGCAAGGAGGATGAGGAGATCTCTTTAGGAGGCTTCGGAAGCACCTGTTTGGAGGACGATAAAACGGTATATTGATCCCCCATAACACGCACGATCAGACCGTAGTGACCGCTGTCTTCGTCGGTATAGGTCGCTTGAAGCCTGCTCAATAACTGCCCGCATTCCTGCAGCTTCTCACACTTTTCAGCGCGGGTGAGACCATAGACAACCTGATGCGCCTTCACCTTCAGCAATCCGTCCAAAACCTGCTGATTTTTTGCCGATGATCGTCGCTTTTGGGCCTTGTCCAGCGACCCCCAGAACCCTTGTAAGCAACGCACCACCAACTGCAACCGACAACACAGGGCAATGTTAGAGCCGATCAACTTACTGTCCATTCGGATGTGCTGACCTAATACACCAAAGGCGTTGGCCTGCGTCTGTGTCAAGCTGGAAAAGGTCTCTCCAATCAGATCTCGACCGGCTTCGAGTTGATCCGCATACAAGGCCTGCTTGAACAAATAATACGTGGACTCCGCAGGCACTTCATCGCATAGATTCATCAACCCCAATGCCCGCATCACCAGGATGTTGAACCGACAATGCTCGAATAGTTGGGCATCGCTCCACCCAAAGCCCTCCTTCAAGATCATCATCGACACCAGGTGACGAATCGGCGCATTGGGGCGGCCTTGGTTGGGATCAAACAACACCGAAAACACATCCTCTTCTATCTTTGACGTGACGTGCTGGTAAAACAGATTATGCCACGACTTCGGATCATTCAACTGGTCCTGCTTGCGCCTCTTGAAATGCGACTCGAAGCCCGAAAACAGATCCGGTTGGCTGCATGACGCGCTTCTCTTATACATTGATTCTATACCCTCGCTTTTTCCTTTATACGTCCGCAACTTTGAAACCTCTTCTCACCTTGAAATTTAGTACTTTTTCCTCAATAAGTAAACTCGACTTTTCGGAGTGGACTCAAGGCTGGAATTGCTAGAAATCTGAAAAATGGTATTGGATTTGGTTCCAGCGAATTCTACGTGATTCGAGCGTCTGAGAAGGTGCTCTCGGAGTGGGTTTATTATTGCGTTACCCGTCCGTCATTTCGCCAAGCCGGTATCGATAATATGACGGGAACCGGTGGACTCCAACGTGTGCCGCGAAAGTTCATTGAGAATTTCGAGATCCCCCTGCCGCCGCTGGAGGTGCAGCGGGAGATTGTGGCGGAGATCGAGGGATATCAGCGGGTGATCGACGGCGCGCGCGCGGTAATCGACAACTACCGGCCGCATATTCACATCGACACCGAGTGGCCGATGGTGGAGTTATCGGAAATCGCTAACAAGATTACCGACGGTACCCACACAACTCCAACATACACTGACTCGGGTATACCTTTTCTCCGGGTGACTGACATTACGAAGAGCAACTCGTCAAAAAAGTTTATCTCCAAAGAGGAACACCTTGAGCTCACGAAGCGATGTCACCCCGAACAGGGAGATATACTATATACAAAAAACGGGACAATCGGGGTGGCAAAAATGGTTGATTGGGAAGGTGATTTTAGCATCTTCGTAAGCCTTGCATTAATAAAACCTCGTCGAGAACTGGTAGATTCACGTTTCCTCGAGCTGTTCCTGAATTCTGACCCTGCTTACGCACAAGCTACATCTCGATCGAAGTCAGGAACAGTAACAAATCTTCATCTGATCGACATCAAGACAATTAGAGTCCCGTTACCATCTGTCGTTGTGCAACGAAAAATTGTCGCTGAGGTCGACACCGAGCAGGCGCTTGTGAGAGCCAACCAAGTGTTGATTGAGCGATTCGAAAAGAAGATTCAGGCGGCCATTGGGCGGATGTGGGTAGACGGGAAACATGGATGAACAGGATAGGCAGGATAAATGCGAAAACCCGTCAAACAATCGTATTCGGCTTCAAACCAATTGGGGCCTATCGCCCATGTCCGAGAGACCACGAATGCACCCTAATCTCAAGCGATATGCCCGAATCCTAGCCATAATTCTCTCGTTGAGTCTCCCGTCCAATTTGACGAGACGGGGTTTTCGATCTATACTCTTCTTACCATGAAGACGTTCCGGATATCCAAACTCGACTACACGACAATTTTAAATGTCGTTTCCGAGTCTTATCGGGATGACATTTGTCTTGATTTTTCTTCCCTTGAATTTGTCCAATCGGACGGCCTTGTCCTTTTGGCTTTGTTCCTACACTCCGAATTGGTAACCGGAATGCACATTGAAGCCATCTTGCCAGAGATAAAACGGGATGAGCCGTGCCCGCTCACATACATGAAGCGCATGCATTTTTTCGATAAAGTAGACAACTTAACCCTTTCAGATGACGACGCATCTAAGCTCACCGAACTTGGGAATATACAAGAACATCATTCTCCAATTTTCACACCCTTACTCGACCCATTGGGCCAATTTGCCATTGGAGAGAACGGCGACAATCTCGACGCCTTGATCGACAGCTTTGTCAGCTTTCTGCGAGTACACTATGGCCTTACTACAACGTTGGTACGACACCTCAAAGGGTTAATCACAGAGACATTCTCAAACCTTTTTGAACATTCTCAGCCAGATGGGACCTCTCTCCCATATTATTGTTCACAGATTCAACATTACCCTAAGCGCCAAGGATTTAGGCTTGCCATCGGCGACTTAGGGGTTGGGATACGAAATAGCTTGAATACTATCCACAGTTTTGAAACAGATATCAATGCGCTGACTGCTGTCGTTGAACGCGGCATTTCACGTATGAGAGATCAGAACGAAGAACGTGGTGGCGGGATCAGGCAGATTTTTAGAATTGCGAAGATTCTGCATTTGGGCTGCCGCCTTCGATCCGGTTCGGGTGCGATTGCCATCGGTCCACAGGAAGATAATAAGGCGGGCCAAGGCACCTGGTTTCCTGGTACACAGCTATTCGTATGGAGATAAGACTTGACATTTCTTGCAGATGTTTTTAAATTTCATCTGATACCGCAATTTGGGGAAACAGAACATGCAATCTGTTCGCTTTAGAGAATTTGGCAAGGATCTCAAATTTTCCTGGCAAGCTGAACGGGAAGATTACGTAGAATTGAACCAAACACTCGAGCGAACACCGCAGGATACGGTAGGCGTTTTCGACCTAAATGGTCTAGAATTCTTGGGTTATTCATACGCAAAACAGACAATTCGTCGGAGTTTTAAGAGATTGTTGGCCGGCGATTACCGGATAAAAACGATCGTGCTCAAGTATGATGGAGATGATTTTGAGGAGCTCTTGGATGGAGTTCGCGCTGCGCTTGTGGAGCAGGATCTAACCATGTGGCTTTCTGTCCGAAATCGATGGATACCGTTTGGTTATCTTTCAACCGAAGGAGATAACGAAGCAGAAAAGGAGAAACGGAAGAAGGCAAAGATGAAGGATATCTTGGACCTTCTTAAACGAAACGGCGAATACGCCACCAATGAGATTTCTTTGAGACTTGGTCTATCCCTGCAGAATGCCAACCATCTGCTCCAAGAGCTCGCTGATATGCATCTTATAGATCGTCGCAAAGTGTCCAGTCCTACCGGAGGCCCGCTTTTCGTAAACAAAATGGTTGCTACATGATTGTGTTTTGGTTATTTTTTGTTATCTGTTACCGGATATTGAGGTAACAGAACTTGATTAAATGCAAGCACTGTGTGTCTGGCATCGCGAGGTCACAAGGAGGAAATTCCTGTTTTGAGCGGAAAATTCTATATTCTGTCTATTGACGGGGGTGGTTTCAGAGGCGCATACTCAGCGTATCTTCTCAAGCGCATGGAGGAGGAATGGGGCGTCGAATGGTGTGACAAATTCGGTTTGTTTGCGGGCACGAGCACGGGTTCTATCATCGCCGCTGGATTGGCTCACGGTCGATCTGCAGATTCTCTATACAATCTCTACGCTGAACAAGCTCATCTGATCTTTAAGCGACGTTGGATTGACAAATTCATCCCATTCGGTTTAACTAGCCTCTTTGCGAGTCGTTACAGCAATGAGGTCTTGCGACGTTACCTCTTTAAGCTGTTTGGAAACACACGTTTGAAGGATATTTCAGTACCGCTAATCATCCCATCCGTTGATATTGGAGGCGGTCGGGTGCACGTGTTTAAATCAGCGTATGATCCTGGGTTCCATCGCGACCCTGAGGTTCAAGTCGGCGACGCGGTGATGGCTTCTTGTTCTGCACCTACATACTTCGACCCCTATATGGTGGATCACTATCCACTGATCGATGGCGGTTTGTGGGCAAATAATCCTGCCCTCGTCGCAGCAATTGATGCGAAGCGCCGTCTGGGTGTTGATTTAGGTGACCTTAGATTGGTACGGGTACAAGCAAAACTACCTATCAATTCAACACCGGAAGGCTTCATAATGCTTTTTGGGGGTGGGGAATGGCCACCCGCTGGGAACGCCAAAAACTCCTCAATCTGATTTTCAATCTACAAGGTGAGAGTTCTCACAACATGTTAAGTTTGTTGCTTCAAACGCAGGAGATGAGGGAACCAGAGCAACTTCTGCGCATCAATTTCGTATCGGACAGACCCCTTCCGATGGATACCCCTCGGAAACTTCATGACTGGACACGAGAAGCTGATCAGGATTTTACACACAGGGGCCAAAGGATAAGAGAATTCCTTGGGCTCTAGCAAAGTACAGAAAAACAGTCATGCTTCTTAGTCCCCGAAACATTAAAGGAGAAGAAAAATGAAACACCAGAAATATTTCGAAGATTTCCTCGCCGAAGAGGTAAATCTCAACGAAACAAGACTCGACAGGTTGAATCGCAGCACATCGGCGGTAGTTGATTACCTTAGCAAATCCCTGGACTCATACGAAAAAACCGAACGACAGGGTTCTTATGCGTTAAGGACTATTATCAAACCCGTAAATGGCCGTGAATATGATGCTGACGTTTTGTTGTTTATGGAATACGATCCCGATAAAGAACCTGAAGAATACATAAACGAAGTCTACCATTGCCTCAGGCAAAACGATACATATCGGGAAAAATCACATCGGAAGACAAGGTGCGTTTACATCGACTATGCAGGCGATTTTCATTTGGATATTGTTCCCTGCGTCACGGATGGAGAATATCGATATATCTGCAATCGGAAGGAAAATGAATTTGAAATCACTGACGGCACCGGTTATCGGGACTGGTTCAACGGAAAAACAAGGATAACAAACGGAAACCTAAAGAGGGTTACGAGACTGTTGAAATTCCTCAGAGATCATAAGGGAAACTTCTCGATTAAATCAATCCTCTTGACCACACTCATCGGTGAGCGTGTGTTCGATGACGACGAGGGCAGTGAAGACTTCAAGGATATTCCAACCACCTTGAAGACGATTTCGAATCGGATAAATGACTTCCTGCAAGACAATCCGGACATGCCGGAAGTCTATAATCCGGTCTTGCCAGAAGAGAGTTTCACCAGGCACTGGGATCAGGATAAATACAGGCATTTTAGGGATTTATTTAATACATACAACCGCAAGGTGGACGAAGCGTTTGAAGCGACTGATCATAATACCAGTGTCAAAAAGTGGAGAGAGCAGTTCGGTGATAAATTCGGAGAACTCACAGAAAGCACAGCTTCTTCGACAGGAGCGGTAATTCCTAGAAAACCTTATGCCTGGTAATGTGAGAAATGAAGGTGAATGAAAAAGAAATTCAATGGTTAGAATCGCATTTCCCAAACTTACAATATAAGGGCAAAGTTCAAAAAATAGTGGGAGAGCTTGACTTCTGTGCCTATTTTGAGACGGGGTCAGGCAAACTTATAATCGACAATGTTGCTGACACCGACGGTCAACACACCGTTATCCAGGATGTATTTGAGATAGAAATTCGTCTATATCCTGATTCAAGGGATCTGAATGGTTGGCCAAAGGTTTATGAAATCGGAGGAAGGCATCCTGAAATAGCGAAAAAATGTCAAGTTCCCATAATCGATTTACACATTTACGAATCAGATGGTGCTTGTTGTTTGGGAATAACAATTGCGCATGATCGAAAACTCAGAATCGAAACCTTTATTACACACTTGATAATTCCCTTCTTTTTTCGTCTATCTTACACCGAAAAATTCGGCATCAGTGCTGCACGAAGTGATCTCTGGGATGAATACGCGCACGGTGAAGAAGGGTTTCGGCAGTATATCACGGAAATCGCAGATATTTCAAATTTGGCTGCCGGTAGAAATGACCGATGTCCTTGCGGAAGTGGCAGAAAATACAAGAATTGCCACCTTAACGAAGTAGACCAATGGGGTCGCGTATCAACTTGATACCGGGCAGATACTCTCCGCGCACAATACCTCCGCCGAAAGCCCGCAAATCAGACTGATTCGTCGATCAGCAATCGCTTTTGTACTCTTCCGGATGGCTGCAGCAAATGTCCCGCGACTCGATGCTCTCGTACTTCCATCGTATCCCCCATCCGTTTGTTGGGTTGTTTGGGGCTTTTTCTTACTCATCCTGACTAATCATGTTTGTTGATCTTGAATTGCAAATTCCACGTGAACCCGTAACGGCGCCCGGCGTCCGTTGTCTTGCAACTCGGCCAATCCGCATGCACTGGTTTTGACCCGTTCTTGTGGTTTTCATCCTGCTCATCCTGTCTATCCATGTGAGTTGGCTTGATTTTACGGATTGAATTGTCCCTGTTGATCCCTGTTGGAATGGAGGTCCGTGATGCCACATATAGACGTCATCCCGCCGGAGAGGGCCACTGGCCTGTTAAAAAAGCTGTATGACGCCGCGATGTCCCGCACGGGACGGATCTGGGGTATTGTCTCTATCATGAGCCCCAACCCCCCCCGCCATGAAGGCTTCGCTGGATTTCTATGGCGTGCTGATGCACGGCCCCTCCCCTCTCAGCCGCGCGCGGCGGGAGATGCTGGCCGTTGTGGTATCAGCCACGAATCACTGCGTGTACTGAATTCGCGCGCATGCCCACGACCTCCGTGCCGAGGTCGCCACGGATTTCGGCGTTAAAGACGGCCACGAGGCCGACCGGCTGGTGCATCAGTTGGCCGCGGACTGGCGCCGGGCCGACCTGCCCCCCGCCGACCGCGCACTGTGCGCCTTCGCGGAAAAGCTCAACCTGGATCCGCGGGCTGCAACGGCGGACGATATAGACGGTTTGCGCGGGCACGGCTTCGACGATCAGGGCATCCACGACGCGGTTCAGATCATCGGCTTTTTCAACTATATCAACCGCGTGGCCGATGCGCTCGGGGTCGAACCCGAATCCTTCACGAAGGCATGGGAAAAACAGAAAAACGGGGAACATGGATCAACAGGATAGGATAGGCGGGATGAAGAACACAAAACCCCAAATCCTGTGTATCCTGCCCATCTATGTGAATTAATCACTGTCCAAATTGTGATTCGGATGATTACTGATGGACACTGATTAGAAGAAAGTGCTGCGGAAGGAAGGAAAAACACCGTCTGGACGAGGGATTAGCAGGACTTAGGGATTACCGTGATTGGCGGACCGCCAAGATGATGAGAAGAGGAACATGGATGCACTGGATAAGAACCGAAAACCTGATCTGGCTGCGCTTGAGACTAGCCGCTGAACGCCTTGAACGCAAGCCCCGCGATAGCCAGGATCGTCGTAATCTGCAACGGTACCATCCAACGGTACAGCCCATCGATCTTGGCTTCCAGTGACATGCGATTGACGTCGATCTTGGCTTCCACTGTGTCTATCTTTGTTTCCATCCTCCCCAACCGGACGTTGATCTGTTCGACCACGCCCTCCAGCCGGGCAATACGCCCTTCATGGTCCAGGGGATATGGACGCTCCTGCGTTGGATTCGTCTCGGTCATCGTCTGGCTTCGCTTGATTCAGCAAGATTGGTCAGAGGTGCTTTTGGCGGCTTTAGATCATTCGCAGCTTCATAAGGCGGTACGTCATTGATTGAGTGCTCACGTCAAACTTCTCAGCAAGCATCCCCAGCACATCGTCTTCGGTCAAGTCAAAAGGCTGCCGGGCGAAGGCATCCCTGACCCAGGCGGCAGGCATAAGCAATGCTGCAGCAAATGCGTTAGCCTCCATCTCTTCCCGTTTTGTACCAGAACCTGACTCAAGGTCGCGGAATTGTACACGATACTCCTTGCCTATGTACGTATCCCCTCTGTGCAGAACGAAATGGGCGATTTCATGCGCGATGCTAAACCGCTGCCGATTCGAATGGTGATCCTCATTGACACCAATCACAGCCCGGTTCCCACTACGGACGAGCACCCCCGAGCAATCTTCCCCGAGATCGACATACTGGATCTTTACGCCCAAGTCTCTGGCGATCCGATCCAAGTGAACCGGTGCGGAATCCACGCCTGCATCTGCGAGTAGCCCCTCAGCCATCCTCTCCAGTGACATTTGGCTCGACCCCCGCTCGGCTACTAGCGATGAAGGAAAGGACCTGGCTTCGACTTTCTCCGGCCGCCTTTTATAGCCGCCCCGCGATTCACCGGCTAATCGTCTGGCCAGATGTCTTCCAGTATAATGCGTGATCCCTTTCGTATACCGTTCACCCTGACCTGGGAAGCCCACAAAGGGCGTACAATGTCGTTCATCATGCCATCGGGCACTTCTATGATATGTGCCTCTCTGCCTTCTCCGATGATCTTGATTCTGTTTCTCGCATCGCTCGTCGCGTCTGCGTATCGCAGTACCCCTCTCAACTCGACCGGTTCGGTTTCGAATTCTTTCAATTCTTCATGAACTGGAAGTGGCGGAAATTCAGACGCGGGCGTAGAAACGTCTACGAAGCGTTCCGTGCCGTTTCTCAGTGACGTCAGACCTACCTGGCGGATCCGCTCCCCGTCCGGGGCAATCTTCCTTGAAAGACCAATGAAGTTCCTGAAGTACGCAGGGTCGGAGATACGATTCTGAATCTCTGAAACTCTGAATTGGCTTACCATCTCCATTAAGTCCATGAATTCATCCAGTACGTCATTTGTGGTTAATACCCCTGGCAGAAATAGCTGCCCTGTTGGCCGGCCTAACTTCAAAGTCACGGCAAAACTAGCCGCCCTTGGCGTAGAAACGAACAGTTCGTAGTTCTCCGCTATATCCTTCTTAGGTCGCCCTCTTTCCCTGAATGGCTCGTTGCTGCGGCGTTCTACGATACGTTGAATTATCTTTGATGAGTTTTCCACGCGCCCAAAAAACTCGCCTTGACTCACCATACCCAGACCCACATGCTGCCCGGAAAGACTCAACTGGATTTCGCCCTCTCCCAGTGTTACTCCCCTTAGTTCAAGGTGACGCCGAAAGTTGATCTGCTCCAACAGGTCGCGCAGTTCCTCCGCAATCTGCGAATCCGGCTCACCAGCGAGGGCTTTGCTAGCTAATTGTTCTGCCAGTCGCGGTTTGTTGCAATCCAAAGCAAGCCACCCTGCACTACGGTGTAGTATCGAGTAAGTCGGCTCCACCGGCTCCAACATCCCACCAAGGGCCTTGAGCTCCAAATCCAATGCCTGGTCAAACAACTCCTCTGATCGCTTTTGGTTTCCTCGACGCCGTTCTTGATCGGCGAAAAAAGCCGCTTCCATGGCTTCGTCGTGGTATTTATCAACGGCACTCATTTTTTCTTACCTCTGCGATCGGCGCCCCGAATTCTACGACGATAACGTAAATTTCCAATTTAGGATCATCCGGCCGGTCAGTTTGTCGCAACTTTTCATTTACTCTTTTTCTAATGATTCGATTGTCGCCTTTGCGAATACCCGATATTTCCAGACCGGCTTTATTCGCGAAACCCTCATCGGACGTCTTCCCCATCCAATAATCAAAACCTGTCCCCTTCCGGGATTGCCGGACAATTTCATACCCGGTTATCGCCTTCGCGATCAATACTGCAACCCCCACGGCGCCGTACTCCGTAGCATTCTCCGGATCGTTCCATGTCAAACGAGACTGCTCAGTAATACACGGCCAAACAACGGCGTAGCAGTTCTTATGGTAACCTCGGACTGTAAGTGCCACACCCCGCTCATGTCCCTGAGACTCCATACAAACGCCACCAACTTCGGCCAAGGCTGCACCAACTGCCGGTGAGATCGCAGTTATGGAGCCTTTACCTAACTCATTCAAATCCAGCATTTTCAAATTCCGTGACCATGTAACCTACCAAGGATGCCTGTTGGAGACGACGTCCGTAACCGGACGATTCTGTTGTCACCGACCGATGGTCTTTGAGTTATATTCACGAGCCGAGCAAACGAGAAGCAATAGTGCTATACTACAAGAATCACAGTTAACCTGAGAACATTCTGAAATCCAAAGGAGAGGGGGCTAATGTCAAGAGGCCGGCTTACAGGCACTTCAACATGTCGCGAGGGACCCCGCGCGGATACAGACGAGACCGCAGGGAAGGAATGGGCTAATTAATCCCGTAACCTGACATCCGTACTTAAATCGCGATACGCGATAACAGGTCTGCTTTTGCGCCGGCAGCAAAGATGAATGGAAGTCACGTCAATGTCAACTGTGGAAATGACCGGCGATATCTCATTAGGTAGTGTCTCAAATAAGAGTATAGGCGATTACGTTAATCGTGAATCGGTACTGCACAGAAGTATCTTCGATATGGCGGTACAATACAGAGTCGCAAAGCAGACCAAACCCAATACTGCACATAAGTATAGTATATTTAAAGCGATTGTCAAGGCGTCGATGGATGATCTGAACCTGGCAATTAGAATAATCACAGCTTGAACTGGTTTTGCGAGTCTGTTTTTCTTTTTATCCTATCCATCCTTTTTCAGCGGTTTTGGTTTGCCGCATTTTTTGTGTCTTTTGTGCTTTTTGTGGCTTTCTCTGTTTTCGTTTTTTCCTGCGGTTTTCATCCTGTTCATCCTGTCCATCCATGTAGGTCGATTTGGGTTTTCGAAGTTGACGAATCCATGTTGATCCATGTGGGGAAGGAGGTCGCGAGATGCCCTTTATTGACGTCATCCCGCCAGATAAGGCCACCGGCCTGTTAAAGAAGCTATACGACGCCGCGATGTCCCACACGGGACGGATCTGGGGCATTGTCTCTATCATGAGCCCCAACCCCCCCGCGATGAAGGCTTCGCTGGATTTCTATGGCGTGCTGATGCACGGCCCCTCCCCTCTCAGCCGCGCGCGGCGGGAGATGCTGGCCGTTGTGGTATCAGCCACGAATCACTGCGTGTACTGAATACGCGCGCACGCCCACGACCTCCGTGCCGAGGTCGCCAGTGATTTCGGCGTTGAAGACGGCCACGAGGCCGACCGGCTGGTGCATCAGTTGGCCGCGGACTGGCGCCGGGCCGACCTGCCCCCCGCCGACCGCGCACTGTGCGCCTTAGCGGAAAAGCTCAGCCTGGATCCGCGGGCTGCAACGGCGGACGATATAGACGGTTTGCGCGGGCACGGCTTCGACGATCAGGGCATCCACGACGCGGTTCAGATCATCGGCTTTTTCAACTATATCAACCGCGTGGCCGATGCGCTCGGGGTCGAACCCGAATCCTTCACAAAATCATGGGAACAATCGACAGGCGATCCTCGTAAAAAGGACAAGAAACATAGATGAACAGCACAGACACTGTGATTAACATGATGCTCAGGATTTCCGCTGTTGCCCTTTTCCGACCACGCGCCTTAATCACGGTAATCAGTAATCATACATTTCACCTTAATCAAAGTACTGACAGGCTTTTTTCCGTGTTTCAGATGCCAAGTCGGATTTCGCTCGTGTTCTCTGTCCCCGCAGTTGCCTTAATCAGCGCAATCATAGTTTAATCACGGTAATCACAGTATTATCCCGTGCATCCTGTATATCCATAGTTGATTCTTTGAATCGGAAATGCGGGAGTCGGTGATGAGCAGGCAGTTGACGGCAATTATCGAGCGCGTCGGCAATGGGTACGTTGCTCTCTGCCCCGAGTTGGACATCGCGAGCCAGGGAAAAACCATTGCCGAGTCCAAGGAAAACTTGAAGAAGGAATTGGAGTCGTTCCTCGAGACGGCTTCAATCTCCGAGATCAAGTTCCGGCTACGCGAGTGAGTGTACACGACTCACGGTGGTCGCGTGACCCATGCCTAAATCAAAGAAGATCCTGTTCATCCTGTATATCCATGTGAAATTATCACGGTAATTACAGTCACGTCCTGTCGGTTCTATTGACAGGATATTTGTTTTTGAGTATAATGACTATAGTTATAACCACAGTCATTTAATTCAGTCGAGGAGAACACGTGCAATCCATTTCGAAGAGCAAGTTGAAAGCCAATATGCTCCGCATCTTTCGCGAGCTTGAGAAAACCGGCGAAGAACTGATTGTCACGGATCGAAGGCGGCCGGTTTTGCGCATTCAGCCTATTGAACGAAAAAAGACCGTGGAAGACGTGTTCGGCGCCATTCAAGGGGGCGCGATCTATCGCGAAGACATCAATTTGCCAACCACCGATGAATGGACTGACCTGTGATGGTCCTTTTGGACACTTCGGCCCTTGTGTTCTGGACACTGGATCCGGATCGGCTGTCTCAGGCTGCCGAACAGGCGATCTCGGACGCCGACAGGATCGCCCTGAGCGCCATATCGATATGGGAAATCGGTATTAAAGTTAAGAAGGAACAGCTACTAATTCCGGTTTCGATTCAGGAATTCACGGATAAACTGGAGCAAGTCGACCGTATCGATATCCTGCCCGTATGCACGCGGACCTGGATCAAAAGCCTCGAACTCGACTGGGACCATCGCGACCCTGCCGATCGGATCATTGTCGCGACCGCCAGCCTGAACGCCTGCCCCATCGTCACCTCCGATTCAATAATCCAGGCGTTCTATTCACAGACCATCTGGTAAACCTGGATTGACGACGCCCACCATCGAGAGCAAAACCCAACTTTACATGGATGCCCACGATAGACAGGATAAAGACCAAGAAGCGAAACGTCGCGCAGATCGCGATTACACCCTGTCCACCGTGTCCAACCGGTTTACCTAATCACACAAAATACATTAGTCGCGTGACCTATGGCTAATTGACAGTATACCCTGTAGATCCACGTTTGTCGGTGTTGGTTTGAGAATTTCCCGTGAGTCCCCAACGGCTCCGGGAAGTCTTCTTTTCAGCAGAGTTAATCAGCGGACACCGGTCTTGCAGTTCATGGTTTCCATCCTGTTCATCCTGTCCATCCATGTAAGTCAATCGTGAATTAGTCGCAGACCTGTCGGGCTTTGTTTAATTGACTCACATGGAAAATCGGATTTCGCTCGTTTCTCCTGTCCCCGCATCTGCCTTAATCACAGTTAATCCTGGCTTAATCATGTTAATCACAGTCATTTTAGGGTTTGTCCCCCGCCGTAGCGCGCGGTATATTCAAAAGGATGACCACACGAGACTTTACGGCAACCACGTTCGTCGTTCAGGACGGCAGGACGTTGTTGCTATTCCATAAGCGGCTCCGGCTGTGGCTTCCGCCGGGCGGGCACATCGATGAGGACGAACTGCCGTGCGATGCGGCGGTCCGCGAGGTGCGGGAGGAGTGCGGCCTGGAGGTGGCCCTCCTTTCGCCGAGGTACCCGATGGGGACCGTGGAGGTGCTGAGCCGGCCCGAATGTATTCTCCTGGAACAGATCTCGCCCGATCACCAGCACATCGACCTGATCTATTTCGCGCGGGTGACCGGCGGCAGTCTGAAGGTGGCCGCCTCCGAGGCGGAGGGCTACCGGTGGTGCGGTCCGGCGGACCTGGAGGACGAAACGATCGCTGAGGACATCCGGCGGCTCGGGAACATGGCGATCGAGGCCGTGGAAACCCGCGGGGAGTGTGCCGGCGACGTGGGATAGATGGATATGGTGTGCTTGAGATTGCCCGATCACGGGCGTTGATGGGACCTGGTTGACGCGTTCGAAAGGAACGATATGCCATCGGCCAACGCGGTGGTGGACGACATTCTGGAACTGATCGGCGAGACGCCGATGGTGCGGCTGAACCGGCTCGTGGAACCGGGCATGGCCGAGGTGGCCGTTAAAATCGAGGCCTCCAACCCCGTGGCTTCGGTGAAAGACCGGATTGCGGACGCGATGGTCGAGGCGGCGGAACGGGACGGCAGCCTGAAGCCGGGCATGACAATCGTGGAGCCGACCAGCGGGAATACCGGCATCGGCCTGGCGCTGGTGGCCGCGGCGAAAGGGTACCGGCTGTTGTTGACGATGCCCGATTCCATGAGCCGGGAACGGCGGGATCTGCTGCAGAGTTTCGGCGTCGAGGTGGTGCTGACCCCGGGCGAGAAGGATATGCAGGGCGCGGTGGACGAAGCGGTCCGCATCGCGCGGGAGTCCCCTACCGGGACGTTCATGCCGCAGCAGTTCGCCAATCCGGCGAATCCGGAGGTCCACCGCCGCACCACCGCGCGTGAGATCCTGGAAGCGGTGGATGGGCGGCTGGACGCGTTCGTGGCAGGCGTAGGTACCGGCGGTACGATCACGGGCGTGGGCGAAGTACTCAAGGCGGAGTTCCCCGATGTGCTGATCGTGGCCGTGGAACCGCAACGGTCCAGCGTGCTGTCGGGCGGAGAGCCGGGACTTCACAACATTCAGGGCATCGGCGCAGGATTCGTGCCGGAGGTGTTGAACCGTGAGGTGTACGACCGCGTTATCTGTGCAACAGACGAAGACGCGTTTGAGACCGCGCGCCGGCTGGCGGCCGAGGAGGGAATCCTGAGCGGTATCTCGGCGGGCGCGAACGTCTGGGCCGCGCTCCGGGTGGCGGAAACTTTAGGCGAAGGAAAACGCGTGGCAACGGTGATCTGTGATTCGGCGGAACGATACTTCAGCGTGCCGGGTTTCATGGTTCAGGACGAAACCTGACCGCCGTGGCCCGGAACGGACGCGGATTTCCCGTGTTTGGAGGTTCCCCGAACCGTTCGACCTTCAGATTTCGATCGACCTCATGAACTGACGCGTCAGAAAGCGCCGGTTCCGTGATTCAAGGAGGCCATGATGCCCAACGACCCCCAACCCTCGTGGCGCGATGGGATGCGGAGCCTGCATCCGGATGAATTCGAGAGTCTTTGCGAACTGGTCGGAACCGTGTTCCGGCCGGGCCTGGCGGAGGAGTACCCGCACTTTTACACGCCGGCCCATGCCGGTGAAATGCGTGTGGTGGTGGCGGACGGGCACGTCGTCTCGCACATCGGCGCGCTCCGGCGGAACGCGTCCATATTCGGTTGTACAGTGCGCGCGTCATCGCTCGGCGGTGTGGCCACGTACGAAGAACACCGCGGCAAGGGGTACGCGACCGCCCTGTTTGAGGACACCATGCGGGTCTGCAGGGAGGACGGCGTGGACTTCATGCTGGTATCCGGTTATCGCAAGATGTACCACCGGTTCGGGTGCCGGTACGTCGGGCGCGACTGGAGCTTCTCTCTGAAGGCGGAACAGGCCGGGGATTTCGACGACGCCGGCGTGGAACTGGTCGAAGCCTCCCCGGACGACGTGCCCGCGATGGCGTCGGTGTACCGGGGGGAGCCCGTACGGTGGATGCGGCCGCCTTCCGATTACGCCCACGCGTTCAACGGATTTGTCATGAACCGGCCCGCGCGGGTGTTCAACGTACGTGAAGCCGGGATGATACGGGGCTATATGATTGTACAGCAGCCCCGCGACGGCGAAACCAGGATACCGGTGCAGGAGGCGGCGGGAGACCGGCGGTGTCTGACCGGCGCCATGGGAAAACTGATCCGGGCGCTGGACCTTCAGGCGCTCAACCTCCACGTCATGGGCTGCGATCGGTGGTTCCAGGATTGCCTGCAGGGCAGAGGGCTTACCGGTGCGCCGGCCAATTCGTCGGGGACGGTCACACTGATCAATTTCGTCCAGTTCATGGAACGGATGCGACCCTACTTCGCCGAGGTGGTGGGAGAGACCGAGGCGCACAGCCTCGTCTTTCAGGAGCAGGGAGACGAAATGATATTCTGCTATGGTGGCGACCGTTTGGTGGCGCCGGACCAGGGGGCGGCGGTGCAGCTGATTTTCGGTACGCTGGATGGAGCCGAGGAGGCGCTGCTGAAGTCGGGAGGACGGGCGGGCGAGATCCTGGCGGAGGTGTTTCCAATTCCGGCGCTCTGGTACGGCGTGAACTATCTCTAGGTAGATCGGCGGCAGCGCGGCCCTGGCGCAGTTCGCGATCATTCCCGACCCCGGTCGAATAGGACCGGGGTCTTTTTCCTGGGGCCAATGCGGATTCGCGGGGATGTCGAAACGACGCCCTGTACCGCAACCGCCGGGATGCCGCGGGTCAGCCGGTCGAAACGACCGGGCGCGCCGGGCGGTACGGCGGTTCCAGCACGGCGCGCTGTTGCGGCGTGAATTCCTCCAGAACCTCTTCAACGCCCTGCGGCAGGTAGGTTCGTGCGTAGGTCAGCGGTCCGGGCGCGTATTTGTACAGAATGGAACGCCGCTGATGGGCGGCCGCCCAGGGCATCGTACCGTGTGTGAGGGCTTCGGTGAAAATGACGGCCGATCCCGCCTTCGCTTCCACCTGCCGGACCACGCCGATGTCTCTATCCAGCAGGGTCACGCCCCGCGGGGTCGGGTAGTTGGATTTGTGGCTCCCGGGAATGCAGGCGAATCCACCGTCACCGTGGCCGCAGTCGGTAAGGATCCAGGAGACAACGGTAAGGCCGCAACGCATGTTGCCATTGTGGAACTGGTAGAAATGGGTCAGGTCGTCGGTGGTGCCGCCGCCGTGAAGCACGTGTCCCTCCGTACCCTTGCGCATGATGATGCCGTAAAGATGATCCAGGCGGAAACCCTCGCGCAACAGTTCCGTGAGGTGCGGTACGATACCGGGATGTACCAGGAGATCCCTGAAGGGCTGGCACCAGGGTTTCGGCCACGTGAGCATGCCTCCGAGATCGCCGCGACCCTGCTGACCCTTGAGCATTTTGGATTGACCCGAGAGGGATTGTTCTTCGGGCCGTTCACGAATCCGGTGGGCGTTCCGGTCTATGGCTTCGTTGCACGCGGCAACCTCCCCTGAGGAGAGGGCGTTCTCAACGACGAGATAGCCATTGAGATCAAAGAAATATCTCTCTTCGTCGTCCATTGCAGACTCCTTTTCCGGGTCGAGCGTTCTCCGGTACGGCCATCCCCCATAACTGACGACGATATTCGAAGAAAACGCGCTGGCTTCGTTCTGGCGGGCGTGCAATCCCCGGATGCCGAACAGTGACGGGAGCCGACTTCCGGCTCCCTGTCGGGATGAGCGGAATTACCGGTTGCTGTCTCCTGTGCGGTGAGGAGATTTACACCGCTGATCTGGCCAGGGTCGGTGTACGCCGAGAATCTCGTCCAGTGTTTCCCCCGCGCCTGTGGGGATGTCGACTTTCGCGCCTTCTTCATACTGGCGCCTCCAATTCGTCAGGTGGGTTTCGCCGATGTGGACGGTGATCGGTTCACCCCCGGGCCAACGCGTGAAAGCGGGACGCTTCAATTTCCCGGCATTCAGCGCCTTCTGGATGCAGTTCAGGATACGCACACGGGAGAGGTCGTACTGAAAACCGCGGAAGGCAACCTGTACGGGAGATATGTCCATGGGTTCGCTTTCTCCGATCGTGCTCAGACCGTTCAATGCGTTGTTGGTGAGCGCAAGCGCGGTCGGCCGAATCAGGACGGGACGGGGGCCGGGCGCGAAGACGGATGTCCTCCGGCGTTCTCCCCTACCGCGGAGACGGTTCGATCGTGGTGCGACAAAAGATAGCCCGGTGACTGGACACAGACAAGAAAATTGTGCACGGCAAACGGATGACACACGCTTTCGGGCTGCACGCGGGCCCGGCACCGGGGGCGCGCGTTCCTGTTGACAGGCCGGAATGCGGAGGCGTATACTGGACACCGACCGAATCGGAGATGAAATCCACGGACCATCGCGGAACCGCATGGTTCCCGCAGGCGGCCCCTGCGCGGGCTGTCCATCCAATAACCACGGCAAAAGGGGTGCCCTATGGCTCGTCTCGGCAGCGGCGAATACAAATATGAGGAATTATCCGATTGGGCGGGTTTGCCCGACGGCTGGCGATTCAAAGAGGTGGTGGATATAGTGGTGGATTCCAACGACCGGGTGTACGTGTTCAACCGGGGAGATCATCCGGTCATCGTATTCGACCGCGACGGGCGATTCCTGGCGTCCTGGGGTGAAGGGTTGTTCACGCGCCCCCACGGCCTGACCCTGGGTCCCGACGGGATGCTCTATTGCGTGGACGACCAGGGGCATTGCGTTCGCAAGTGCACGCTCGAAGGCGAGGTGCTGATGGTGATCGGCACTCCCGGGACGGGCGCGCCGGCTCAGAGCGGGATACCGTTCAACCAACCGACCAAGGCGGCCTTCGATCCTGCAACCGGAGATCTCTATATTTCAGATGGTTACGGCAACGCAAGGGTGCACAAGTTCTCCGCCGATGGGGAACACCTGTTCTCATGGGGAGACTTCGGCACGGATCCGGGGCAGTTCAATCTGGTGCACAGCGTTTGCACGGACAGCCATGGGTCGGTCTATATCGCCGACCGGGAAAACCATCGGGTGCAGGTGTTCGATGCCGAGGGCAACTACGTCACGCAGTGGAACAACCTTCACCGACCCTGCGGCCTGCATATCGACGGAGACCTCGTCTACGTCGGACAACTGCCGACGCAACTCGACGTCAACGCAACCTATCCCAACGTGGGCTCGTGCGTGAGCATTCACGATCTGTCGGGCAGGCGTCTGGGCAGGCTGGGCGACACGATGTCCGGCGAGAGTCCCGGTCAGTTCACGGCCCCCCACGGGTTGGCGGTGGACTCCCGCGGGGATATCTACGTTGGAGAAGTGTCCTGGAGCGCGTTCGGTTCGCGGTTGGATCCGCCCAGAGAAATGCGCAGTTTCCGCAAACTGGTCCGCGTTTGACGCCAACTGTCGATATTCGAAACACACACCGACCCGCCCATGCCGACCCTCATCAGATCGAAGCTGCTTATCGTCGACCCGGACGCGCCACCCATGCCGGGCGGGATCGTGATACTTGATGGTGAGCGTATTCTGGGCGCGGGAGCGCCGGCGGCCCTGAACGTGGATCCGACGTGGGAAACGCTGGACTGGTCTTCGTGGACGGTGATGCCGGCCCTGATCGACTCCCATGCCCACATTACGGCCAACAACCGCTTCCGCGTTCCGCTGAACGCCCACTTCGAACTGGATCCGACAACCGCGGTTCTGCGGGGGGCAATGAACCTCAGGAGCGACCTGGCCACTGGCGTGACCACGATGCGGACGCTTGGAGACCGTCCGGGCGTCGAAAAACCCTTCCAGGAGGCGATCGAACGAAAAGAGGCCGTGGGCCCCCGGCTGAGGGTATGTGTACGGGCGCTACGTCCGACAAGGGGCACAGCACCCTTTCTGTCTTTTCCGGCCGACGGCCGGGCGGAACTGGACGCCCGGATCCGGGAGAACGTGTCGCAGGGCGCGGATTGGACGAAGCTCTTTATCACCAACGTGAGAGACGGCGATACGTTCGAGGATTATCTCCAGGGTGACCTGACGGACGTGGCGGCCTATTCCAGGAAAGAGATCGAGGCGGCCATCGGCGCCTCGCACGACCTGGGCATTCCGGTCGCCGCCCACGCGATCGGCGGACCCGCCATGCGATGGGCGTTGGAATCGGGGATCGACAGCATCGAACACGCCAATCTGCTCGAGGCAGAAGACGTGGAGCGGTTCCTGAAGTCCGGCGCGTACCTGAGCGATCCCAATCTTCAACTGTTCTTCGACCGGGAGGTCGGATTCGAATCCTTCGGGACCTGGAACCTGGATTGGTGGCGGCGGCGCGTGGAGCGCGCGCGGGAACACACGGCGCGCTACCTGCCCGACGCCGTACGCGCCGGGGTGAAGGTCTGCCTGGGAACCGACAGCACCCACGCGACGTTGTGGCGGGAGGCGAGAGCGCTTGCGGACCTCGGCGTTTCAACCACCGACGTAATCAAGGCCGTGACGACGAATACGGCCGAGATGCTCGGGATGGCCGATCGCCTGGGGCGTCTCGCGCCGGGCTACCTGGCGGACCTGATCGCCGTGGATGGGAATCCCCTGGAGGAAGTGGCGTATTTGCGGGAGGTCCGACGCGTGATGAAAGCCGGAGAGCGCGTCGATGGTCCCCTCTCCGGGGCGAGTGAGGTTTTCAGCGATTAGCGCCGCAAAGGCCGCGCGTTGCTCCGATACCGGCCAACCCGTCTCAGCCCGATTCTCGAACTCCTTCGCATCCTTCCTGGCGATCTCGATGGCGGTCTTGCCCCTCTTGTTGTGCACCGGCGGATCTGCGCCGGCTTCGAGCAGCGCATCGGCGGCGGCGACCCGGCCTTCATACATGGCGCGATGGAGCGGGGTGGGCCCCTTCCTGTCCCGCGTATTGAGGTCGGCGCCGTGCTTCGCAAGCAGGCAAATGATCCCGGCTCGGTCCTCCTCCGCGGCCGTGGGATCCAGTGTTTTTTCACGGCGCAGGAACCGGTTCTTGTCGAACAAGCCCACCGCTTGTGCCGTATCCATTGGTTTGCTCTCGCGTTATTCGATCACAATCGAAGAATGCACGGTTCGAAATATAACCAAGAGGATCGATATTTTCCGAAGTTGTTTCGCGAAAACCCGGTTCTCGCATTCACCCTTCGATTGGAAGGATCTTTCCTTACGGACCGATAGGTTTGAAAACCGTGTTCAGCATGCTGCGGCCGATCGGACCGTCGAGTGAACGCTGCGCCTATGTCTACACGTCGCGGGCTTGATTTCACAATTGGGAACGGTATTTGCATGGTCAGATTGTGGGAAAACGGATTGAAGCCACCGGGCGTCCAGAACGGCCTCCGCCCGACACGACGCCGGACGCGGGGACCGTTTGTGGCGAGGGTCTTCGCATGGCGCACTCGCTCACGGCGCCGCTCACTCGACAGTATGAGAGAACCATATGGAAGCGCTGGCCCGGCGCAGGGGAATCGACGGTGTCGCCGACGTGGATCTGCCGCGGGAAAAACTGGAACGGCTTGGCGCCGAAGCGCTGAGGAACGAGGAATTGCTGGCGGTCCTTCTGCGGACGGGGTATGAAGGCAAAAATGTGCTGGAGGTTGCCGGGGGGATTCTGAAGCAGTATTCACCCCAGGCGCTGATGGCAATGGGGCTGACGGAACTGACGGCGATCAAAGGCATTGGCCGGGCGAAGGCCGCGGGCCTGGTCGCCGGGTTCGAACTGTCAAGACGGGCGTTGAACCAGGGGATGGGCATCGAGCCTTCCATTACGAAACCGGCCGACGCGGTGGGGCTGCTCGCTGAATTCAAGGATCGAAGAAGAGAGCATTTTGTGGCGGTCTTTCTGAATGCCCGAAATCAGGTCATCTGCAGGGAGGAGGTCTCGGTGGGATCGCTGAACGCGTCCTTGGTTCATCCTCGCGAGGTATTCTTCCCTGCCGTGGGCTCGTGCGCGGCGAGCGTCATCCTGGCGCACAACCACCCGTCCGGTGACGTAACGCCGAGCCGGGAGGACATCGAGCTGACGCGCCGGATGGTACAGGCCGGTGAAATTATGGGCATCGAGGTGCTGGACCACATCATTCTGGGCGCGGAGCGGTTTCTGAGTATGAAAGAGGCGGAACTGTTCTGAGGAAACAGAATCCGAAACGGCAATACAGCAGTCACGACCACGCGTGGCCTGCCCCTGCCCCAAGACGAGACTTCCGGTCGGTGCGGGGCCCGCGCCCGTAAACCGATCATTCCGTTCGGGAGTCCCCACGTGCGGGGTGTGCCGGTTCGGAGTCGAAGGGCAGGCTGCAATCCTGGTTCCTGCTTTCGAATCCCTTTTGCTATATTGGTGTCGCCTGTACCATGGCGTTTTCCGCGACGTCCCCCTGCGGGGCGTTTGCCCATCATCGCCAGCCGAACGCGGGAGGTGCGTTTTTGCCCATCATTACATTGACAACGGATTTCGGACTTCACGACCCGTACGTGGCCGCAATGAAGGGGTCAATGCTCGCGATCGCGCCCGATGTCTCGCTGGTGGACGTCTCCCACCAGGTCCCTCCACAGGACGTGGCCTCCGGGGCCTACGTCCTGTCGGGCGCATACCGCTATTTTCCGCCGGGTACGGTTCATCTCGCGGTTGTCGATCCGGGCGTGGGAAGCGCCCGCCGTGCAATTGTGGTGGAAACGGCGGATTACCGGTTTGTCGGCCCGGACAACGGGTTGTTCAGCGCGGTGTTCCAGCGTGAGCGGAACTGGAATGCCGTTGAGATCAGGAATGAGAAGTATTTCAGATCCACGGTGAGCCCAACCTTTCACGGGCGGGATATCTTCGGTCCCATCGCGGCGCATCTATGTAACGGCGCCCCGGTGGCCGAACTGGGACCACCGGTTTCGGATCCCGAACGCCTGGATCTCTGGTCGATCCAGGAGGAGGACGGGGTCATTGCGGGACGAATTGTACATATCGATCGTTTTGGCAACGGAGTCAGCAATCTTTCCAGGAAGCGAGTCGGCGGCGGCGAGGTTCGCGTCCGGGTGGGAGAAAGCGTGTTTGCGGGAATTTGCCGGACGTACGCCGGCGTTCCGGAAGGCGAAGCGCTTGTACTATACGGGAGCGAGGATACACTGGAGGTTGCCGTCAATGGGGGCAGCGCCGCGGAGGCGCTGGGGGTTCAACGAGGCGATTCGATGATTGTGGAATGCGGTCGAAACCCGCGTAAATCCGCGTTCTTTTCAGGGGAGTAATTCGAGCAGGCCGGAAAGACAATCCAATTCGTAATCGGGGCGTTCCTCGGGGGTCTGAGGGCGCTGGTTTTTTTGCCGGCCGGAGCGCAGGCGGGCGGTTCGCATGCCCAGGCGTTTCGACGCGGCGATCTCCGAACTCAATTTGTCCCCTACCGACAGAATCCGCGCGGGTGGCAGCCTGAGACTGCGAACCGCCTGTCGTAGCGCCTGGTCTTTCCGGGGAACGCGTCGGTCGTCGTGAAAGAAAAGCGTGCCATCTTCCTCGTCAAAATACGCACACAGACCCAGGCGGCGTATTTTCTGGCGCTGCCGTTCAGGGCGGCCGGTCGTGACCAGGCAGAGCCTGTACTTCCTGGCTGCGAGTTCATTCAGCGTCTGGATCGCATCCGGGAAGGGTCTGATGTCTTCCACTTGCTCCCGGTTGTAGGCCGATAGCGCGCGTTCCGCGTGATCCGCTGACAATTCGTGGCGCCGTGCGATCTCCCGGATGGCTTCCGAGGAGCTGAAATGCCTGACCAGTTGCGCCTGAATACGATGCAGCGCCGAAGGGGTTGAATCAGGGATGGCCGCGGCAAGAACTTCAGCCGCGCGGCGGCGCGCCGGTTCGGTCAGCTGGGCCGTGCAGTCGAACAGGGTGTCGTCCAGGTCGAAGATGACGGCTTCAATCCCTTGGCGGCCCATTGTCCAACTCCCCGTAGTCCGGCACTTCCAGCCCGCAGTAGATTCGGCAGACGGCGTCGGCCACCCGGTCCGGATTGTGGCTGATAAAGTCTCCCGCACGGCGATTCTTCACCTCGGACGTGTAGTCCTCCAGCAGATCCGTAACGGTGAAGGGGACCAGACGACCGATCGCATCAGGATCGCACAACACGGTTTCTTTTCCGTCGTTGAGGTAGGCCTTCAACACCGGCCGCCACCCGCGGCCACCCGGCCTGTGGAATGCTCCCGGATCTTGAACAAGCATGTGGTCCAGAAAGCCCGCATGTTGTTCCGGGAAGTGGCGCAGGATGGCGCGGAGATGATCGGATGCCCGAAATCCGTCGGTCTGCCCCGGTTGGGTCACGATGTTGCAAATGTAGACGATACGACCCTGTTGCCGGGCGCAAAGGGCCCGCTGGACGTCCGGAACGAGCAGGTTTGTAATCACGCTCGTGAACAGGCTGCCCGGGCCCAGCACCACAATATCCGCATCCGCGATGGCCTGCACCACGCCGTGAGCCGCACGGGCTTCGTTCCTGGCGGGACAGAAGCCACTTCCGGGCCTGGCATGGACCTCGACCTGGCCGGTCTGGGTGTCGTCTCTACGATAGAGGGCGCCGTCGGGCCGCTGCAATTCCCGAAGAATGTCGCTGTTGGCGACAAGGTACGCGCGTTTCATGGGCGATTTGCCGGTTTTGCGCACCATCCACTCGGTATACCGCTGTTCGCCATTCTCGAGTTCGGCGCAAATGTCCACGTTCCGGTTGGTGGCGGGAAAGACTTCTCCCCGTATGCGCAGCATATCGCCGGCCGTCTGAATGGCTTTCTGAAAATCGCCCAACTGCTGGGTCAGCGCGGCAATCAGGAAGTTGCCGATATTGTCGTTTCGAAAGATACCGGCTTCCCGTTCACTGTCCGGGAACCGGTGTTGGAAAACCCGGGTGAGCCCGTGGGAGACCCGCCGCCGATCGGCAAGCGCGGTCAGGGCATTGCGGATGTCACCGGGTGGTTGCACACCCAGATTCCAGCGTATGCGGCCCGAAGACGCCCCGGTGTCCGTAACGGCCACCACGGCCGTCGGGCTGTCGGTATAGGTCTGGATGCCGCGCAATACGATGGGTAGCCCGGTGCCGCCTCCCAGCGCAACCACCTTGAGCCGCTGGCGGTCTTTTCCCTTGCCCGCCAGATGGATCAGGGTTGAGAGCTGCGGGAGAAGCCGGATCTGATGGGTGGGCCGGTCGCCCTCTACCGGTTCTTCCTCGGCGAAACGCCCGCGGCGCATCCACACGGTTGTACATCCGAGACGGTTGCCCGCCCGTATCTCGTCGTGTGTCCGGTCGCCAACGCAGACGACCTCCTCCGGAGAGAGTTTGTAGGCTTTGATGAGTTCCGCGAACCAATGGTCGTGGGAGGGCGGACCTTCGTTGACAATCCGCTGGAAATAGGGCGCGATGTTCAGCAGGTCAATCTTGTTTTGCTGCCGCAGGTTTCTTCCGAATGTAATCAGAAAAAGCCTGCAGCCCGCATCGCGGAGTTCCTGAAGGGTCTGGACAGCGCCCGGAAAGAGCTTGACGTCTTCCACGGCGTCGCTGTTGTAAACGTACTCGAGTTCGGCCACGAAGGCTTCGATGGAGTCGGCGCCTTCAAGGCGACCGTGGTGTCGATGCTGTGCTTTCAGATAGTCCGAGAGAAGATCGGATTTGTCGCGGTGAAGGGTCTTCGCAATGTCGTAGAAGGCGAAATAGTAAGGAGACGACGAGTAATACGGTCCGTGCCGTCGTTCCAGGTCGTTGATTCGACTGAGGGCGTAGGATTCGGAGGCGAAGAAGCCATGGCCATGCAGATGGCGGGCAACACGCCTTCGCGCGGCCTGAACCAACGGATCCAGATCGAAGAGCGTACCGTCCAGATCGAAGAAAATCGCGCGGGTATTTTTCATGGATGTCGCAAGCGATGGGGCGCAAATGGGCGTGGTCGGGGCCGGTGCGGGGAGACGTGAATCGCTCGATCGAAGCCGGATACGACGAACACTCGCGAACGATCGCGCCAGGTCTGGAAATGTATCGGTAACACGCCGGTTTCGCAAGGCATTTTTCGTATTTCCGATCGCAATGATATGAAAATGGACGCTGTCACCCGTTGCCTGCGGGCCCTCCGGGAATCCGTACTCGGATTCGTCTATCCACCACACTGTCTGCTGTGCCGAGAACCGCTGGACGAACCAGACGGTCTGTGCTCCGCATGTTGGGCGACGCTGGGCATAATCAACGGCCCGCGGTGCCTCCGTTGCGGCTCTCCCGGCGTTTCCGACCCCTGCGCGAATTGCACGGACAAAGTGTTCGTTTTCACCCGGTTGTACGCGCTTACCCCGTTCAGCCAGTCGGTTCAGCGTCTGGTTCATATGTTGAAATACCAGGGCCAGACCGTTGCCGCGCAGACCCTGGGCCGCGCGTTGGGGCGGATGCTGGCGGGGGAACCGCTCGCGGCGGCCCGGCCCGTCGTGGTGCCGGTGCCCCTGCACGGCAGCAGGCAGCGGGAACGGGGCTACAACCAGAGCGTGTTGATTGCCCGAGCCATGGCGCCGCTGCTGGATCTGTCCGTTCAGGAACGGGCGCTGAAGCGGGTACGTGCCACGGAAACACAGACGGCCCTGGATTCCGCGGAACGCGGCGTGAATATGGAGGGGGCATTCCGCGGACGCCGAGACGATTTGGTGAGAGACCGCCCGGTCCTGCTCGTGGACGATGTGGTTACGACAGGGGCAACGGCCAATGCGTGCGCGGCGGCGCTCCTGGAAGCGGGCGCATCCGAAGTCGCCGTGGCGGCCGTCGCATGTCCCTATTTTGATGCGGACAAAACGGACGCTCACGGAGACGACGCGGCCGCCCATCTTTTTATATAACGCGTTGATTCCAAACACTTTGACAAAAGAAACAACTTGACACCAAGAGCCGGATGGCTTAAATTCAGTCGTTTCTGAACCGGTAGGAT
Source organism: Candidatus Latescibacterota bacterium (assembly GCA_965237675.1). Lineage (GTDB taxonomy): Bacteria > Latescibacterota > UBA2968 > UBA2968 > JAAXHE01. The sequence goes on along the minus strand of OZ250150.1, from coordinate 3,022,597 downwards.
TTCGGATAGGAAGCCGTGCAGACGGGCCCCATCCGTACGATAATTCATGCGTTACAATCCGACCTGGCGCGGAGCGCACCTATGGCGATTGAGCGTGTTGGCATTTTAACTGGCGGCGGCGATTGCCCTGGGCTGAATGCCGTAATACGTGCGGTTACACGGAAAGGGATAGACGCTTACGGATACGAAATCGTGGGCATCATGCTGGGTTGGAGAGGCATGCTCGAGTCGATTTCCATGCCGCTGGACCTGAATGCGGTCTCGGGTATTCTGCCAAGAGGAGGCACCATTCTGGGTACCTCACGGACCAACCCCTATAAGGAGTCCAACGGCAGCGACATCGTGAAACAGAATATGGTGAAGATGGGGCTGGATGCGCTCATTGCCATTGGCGGAGACGACACGGTCGGCGTCGCCAGCAAGCTGTACCAAGACGGTGTGAACGTGATTGGAGTTCCCAAAACCATCGATAACGACCTGGACGGCACGGACCAGACCTTCGGCTTTGATACGGCCATCAATATTGTGACGGAGGCCATCGATCGGTTGCATACCACCGCCGAGTCCCACAACCGCGTTATGGTGGTGGAAGTGATGGGGCGTCACGCAGGATGGATAGCCGTAGAGGCCGGCATCGCCGGCGGCGCGGACATGGTACTGATCCCGGAGCAGCCGGTCGAACTGAAGATGGTGTGCACCTCCATCCAGAAACGCCACGACCGCGGCAAGACCTTCAGTATTGTGGTGGTTGCCGAGGGCGCCAAGCTATCCGATGAATCTCTTGTTCTTCAGTCCGAGGAACGCGATGCGTTCGGCCACGTCCGTCTGGGTGGTATTGGCATCGTGCTGGGCGATGAAATCGAAAAACGAACCGGGTTTGAAACCCGGGTGACCGTACTGGGCCATATCCAGCGCGGAGGTAACCCCACGGCATTCGATCGGGTCCTGGGCACGCGCTTCGGCATTAGCGCAATCGACCTGGTGCATGCCGGAGATTTCGGGAATATGGTGGCGCTTCGGGGTACCGAAATCATGCCGGTGCCGCTGAAAGACGCGGTATCCAAGCTGCGCACGGTGGATATGAACCTGTACGATATTGCCAGGGTCTTCTTCGGCTGACCCAAGATTGACGCGAGAACGGTTCTCAATACCGTTGTTTCCGGGGCACAGGCCCGAAAGCGCAAGCTTTTTTTATGTACACTGCGCTTCTGCCTTTAAGCTGCCCGGAACATCGCGTCGGCCCGCATTCCCCCCGGCGGCGATCGGCCGACGGGTTTGAATTTGACCTGGAGGTAGGTAAAATGGCGATCAAGGTGGCCATTAACGGATTCGGGCGGATCGGCCGGCTGGTATTCCGGGCGGCGATGCGCAGAGCCCGCATCGACGTGGTGGCGGTGAACGACCTGACCGACGCCGGTACGCTCGGACATCTACTGAAATACGATTCGACACACGGGAGATATCCGGGCAACGTCGAAATCAAAGATAAATCGCTGGCCGTGGACGACAACGAGGTTATCGTACTGGCCGAGCGGGATCCGGTGATGTTGCCGTGGCGGTCTCTCGGGGTGGATGTGGTGATCGAGTCCACCGGGTTCTTCACGGACAAAGACAGTGCCGGTAAGCATCTGGATGCGGGCGCCGGGCGGGTGATTATCTCTGCACCGGCCAGGGGCGACGTGCCTACGGTGGTGATGGGCATTAATCAGCAGACGTTGACCGAACACGACAGGGTGATTTCCAATGCGTCGTGTACAACGAACTGCCTGGCCCCCATGGTGAGCGTGTTGCAGGAGGCGTTCGGTGTCGAAAAGGGACTGATGACCACCATTCATGCCTATACAGGCGACCAGCGAATGATCGACGCGCCGCACCAGGATTTGCGGCGGGCGCGTTCCGCCGCCGTCTCCATGATCCCGACAACGACCGGGGCGGCCAGCGCCGTGGGCAAGGTGATTCCCGAGTTGAACGGCAAGCTGGACGGGATGGCAGTGCGCGTTCCCACGCCGGACGGCTCCTATACGGATTTTGTGGCCACGTTGCTGAAAACGGCGACCACGGAATCCGTAAACGATGCGTACAAGGCGGCCTCCAGGAGCCGTCTGAAGGGCATTCTGGAATACTCGGACGAACCCCTTGTCTCGGCGGATATCATCGGCAACCCCCACTCCTGCATCTTCGATTCGGAAATGACGACGGTCATCGGCGGGAACCTGGTAAAGGTATGCGGTTGGTACGATAACGAATGGGGGTATTCCTGCCGGTGTGTGGATCTCATCGAGGCGTTGGATCAAGGCCGATGGGCGGACCCATAGGATTCCAGCTGGCATCGCCGGCCGATATCACGCGGGGTTCGAAGTCCCCTCGCCTGCGTGTCGGTGTATTGATCACATCCACCCTCGCACATCTCATTCGCACAAGCGAGCCATACGGGAGCCGGGTGCTGCGGGATGCCACCGCGGACCGGCTCCCGATCTTATGCCCCCAGGAAATGAATTCGTGTCCGACATTCACGTTTCTGTTGCCACCTCGGGAGAGCCGTTGGAAAGAGATGCGGTTCTGGAGAAAGCGATAGACGCTCTTAATCAGCCTTCGTAGAATGATGAGGCGAATCCGGTGAAGTCCGACCGGGGGGTGGCCCGAAGAACTGGGATTATGGCGAAACTTTCCATTGCGGATCTGGAGCCTGCGGGACGGCGGGTGCTGGTACGGGCGGATTTCAACGTACCGCTCCGGAACGGCGAGGTCGTGGACGACACGCGGATCCGGGCTGTGCTACCCACGGTACGGTATATTTTAGAACGGGGCGGCGTGCCGATTCTGATGTCCCATCTGGGTCGGCCCAAAGGGCGCGTCGTACCGGGCCTGTCACTGAAACCGGTGGCCGAACGCCTGTGTGAACTGCTGGGGCGCGAGGTGGTTATGGCGCCGGATTGCGTGGGGCCGGAGGTCGAGGCGCTTGCAAAACGCGCGGATGGTGTCGTGCTGCTGGAGAATTTGAGGTATCACGCGGGGGAGGAGGCGAACGATCCCGAGTTTGCCCGGCGGCTTTGCGAATTGGGTTCCGTGTATGTAAACGATGCTTTCGGAACGGCACACAGGGCGCATGCATCCACAGAGGGTATGACCCATCATTTCGTGGATTGTGCCGCGGGATTCCTGATGCAACATGAACTGGATTCTCTCGAGAAGGCATTGTCCGAGCCGGCCAGGCCGTTTGTGGCGGTCATGGGCGGCGCGAAGATTTCGGGCAAGATCGACGTGATTGAGCGGTTGCTGACCCGTGTGGATACGCTGCTTATCGGCGGCGGTATGGCGTACACGTTTTTCAAGGCGATGGGACTGGAGATCGGGCGTTCTCTGCTGGAGGCGGGCCGGGTGGCGATGGCGGAAGTCCTGCTCCAACGTGCGGCCGCTTTGAAGGTCCGGCTTCTTCTCCCGACGGACTGCGTGGTGGCGTCTGAAGCCCGTGAAGGCGCCGCTGCGAGGGTTGTGCCTCGAGACGGAATGCCCGCGGACCAGGAGGGGTTCGATATCGGGCCGGATACCCGTGCGACCTTCTCGGAAGTCATCCGGAACGCGGGCTCCGTGGTGTGGAACGGTCCGATGGGCGTTTCGGAGATTTCCACCTTTGCAGGGGGGACCCGGGCGGTGGCCCACGCCGTTGCGGACGCCACTTCCCGAGGGGCCAACTCCCTGGCCGGCGGCGGCGAAACCCTCGCCGCGCTGGCAGCGTGCGGTCTTACGAACCGGCTGGGGCATGTTTCCACGGGCGGCGGTGCGTTCCTGGAATATCTGGAAGGCAGGGTGCTGCCGGGCGTGGCTGCGCTGGCGGAAAAACAATCGTAAACGCCCGATGAGGGCTGCCCACTCATTGCGGAGGAGGAAATGCGCGCACCGATTGTGGCCGGAAACTGGAAGATGCACAAGACGGCGGACGAAGCGGAGACACTGGCCAGAGGCGTTGTGGCGGCGTTGGACGGTATCGAGAAGGTCGACGTGGTGGTATGTCCCGCCTTTACCGCCCTTGAGCGTGTGCATGCCGGTCTGGCGGGGAGTTCGGTAACGCTGGGCGCACAGAATCTGCACTGGGAACCGGAAGGGGCGTTTACCGGGGAGATTTCGGCGGCGATGCTGTTGACATGCGGTTGTGAGTACGTTATATTAGGGCACTCCGAACGGCGGACTTACTTCGGCGAGACGGATACAACTGTAAATCAGCGGCTTAGGGCCGCCCTCGGCGGGGGGTTAAAGCCGGTCGTTTGTGTGGGTGAAACCATCGGCGAACGGCAATCCGGCGCAACCGTACAGGTAGTGGGGCAGCAGGTGACGGGGGCCCTTCATCATGTGTCAGGGCCGGAGGCGGCCGGTTGTGTGGTTGCCTACGAACCCGTATGGGCCATCGGCACGGGCCTGACGGCAACGCCCGAGCAGGCCGAATCTGTGCACGCGTCAATCCGCGGTGTGCTGCGTGGCCTCTACAACGAAAACGTCGCGGAGTCGGTACGCATTCAGTACGGCGGTTCCATCAAGCCGGAGAATGCCTCCGATCTGTTTTCCCGGCCAAACATAGACGGCGGATTGATCGGTGGGGCTTCGCTGGAGCCCGATGCGTTCGCGGCCATCGTGAAGGCGACGCTTTAGCCTGTTTTTGCTCAGGGAAATAATATGGCAACCTTTCTACTGATCGTACATATTCTGGTATGCCTGATCTTAGTCGTATCCATCCTCCTGCAAGCCAGTAAAGGGGGTGGGTTGTCCACCGCTTTTGGCGGCGGCGGCGGCGGGAGCGCGATGTTTGGTGGGGCTGGCGCCGCAACGTTTCTCAGCAAGGTAACGACGTTTCTTGCGGTGGCCTTTTTCCTGACCTGTATCGGCCTCTGGTATACGTCCAGAGGCGACACTACGGCGCCGGACACCGCGGCCGAGCGGGCGCTCCGGGAACAGCCCGTGCCGCTTCGAGGCACGCATCGAGGCCAACCTCTGCCACTGGGAGAAACCAGACAGGGTACGGCTACCGAAAGAACCGCACCGGCAACTTCTCCGGCCGATACGGGGCGGTAGCGGCTCCTTCCGACCCGCAGGACGTCACGAATCGAATGAGAGCCGGTGTCGGCGAATCCGTCTGACACAGGTTCTCCGATCGGTGCTGCAGGGGGTCGGTTCTTTTTTGCCGAAGTGGTGGAAATGGTAGACACGCTGTGTTGAGGGCGCAGTGGGCGCATGCCCGTCCGAGTTCGAGTCTCGGCTTCGGCACCATGAAAAACAAAGGGTTACGCCAACAAGGCGTAGCCCTTTTTTTGTACGTCTGGTTATTTTCGAACGTCGCCCGGCATTTCGGCCGTCCGCTCCGCGTCTCACTACCCACCCTGTTGCGTTACGCGCCGCTTCGCAGGCTACCAGTTCGTGAACGATCCGTCTTCCCGTTGAAGACGGGGGCCGTGCCCCCACCGGAACGGATATTTCCCGGCCGCGGCTTCGTCGAATTCGACCCCCAGCCCGGGGCGGTCGGGCGCAATAAGGTAACCCGATTCGTACGGCACCTGTACGGGAAACAGGTCCTCCATGACGGTGCGTCCAACCAGACCGCCTTCCTGCACGGCGAAGTTGTCCGTGGCAACGTCCAGGTGGAGGCAGGCGGCGGCCGAAACCGGTCCAAGCGGGTTGTGGGGTACGATTTTGATGTAGTGGGTCTCGCACCAGTTGGCCACCTTGCGAGCCTCGGTGAGACCGCCGACAATACAGAGGTCGATGCGCGCGTAGTCGGCCAGTTCTTCTTCGATGAGTTGGCGGAATTCCCACTTGCTGGCGTAGTGTTCGCCCACGGCAAGCGGACAGTTCACGTGGTTGCGGACCAGCCGGTAGGTTTGCGGGTTTTCACATCTGAGAGGGTCTTCGATGAAAAACGGATCGTACGATTCCAGTTTGCGACCCAGGCGGATCGTGTCGGGCGGGTCCAGCCGTGTGTGAACGTCGATGCAGATTTCGATTTCCGGGCCAACGGCTTCCCGAACCGCGGCGAAGTGCGCTACCGAATCCCGAACGGCCGTTGAGGGTTCAAGGACGCCGTCACGATCGAGGACGGACATGCGCAGATATTTCCACCCTTCGGAGACCCGGTCCTTCGCTGAACGTGCCGTTTCTTCAGGACTCCTGCCGCCGATGCCGGTGTAGCAGACCACACGGTCCCGGATCCTGCCGCCCAGCAGCATATAGACCGGCTGGTTCAGTGCCTTGCCCTTGATGTCCCACAGGGCGATATCGATCGCGCTTATCGCCGCCATGTGGATGCGCCCACCCGGGAAGAAGTCGCCCCTGAACAGGATCTGCCAGATGGTTTCTATGTTGAGCGGATCCTGACCGATGAGATCGGAGGCCATGTGCCGGATGGCGCCGACGCCGGCCTGCTCCTTCCACGTGATGCCGAATTCACCCACGCCGTAGATGCCTTCGTCGGTTTCAATTTTGACAAAGAGGTAGTTTCGGGAACCGTAAAATACGGGAAACGTCTTGACCTCGGTAATTTTCATCGTGCCTCTCTTCCGTAAATTCGCACGTCACGTCTGGTCCGGATACAACCACGGAACCTGCCGGATGAGGTGGTCGCGTTGTTTTTGCATTACGACTTCGATAACCGTCGGCCCCTCGAGGCCGATTACATCGGCAAAGACGGCGGGAAAGCGGTCCGGTTCATCCACCCGAATCCCCCGGGCACCCATGGAGCGGGCCAGTTCGGCAATGCGGGGGGTCTGCATATCGGTGTCTATGGTCCGACCGTCGAACGATTTGGCCTGGGCGCCCCGGATGGCGCTGAGGCTGCCGTCGTTGATGACCACGCAGATGATTTCGATTCCATGTTCGGCGGCGGTTGCCAGTTCGAATGCCGTCATCTGAAATCCACCGTCGCCGCAGAAGGCGGCCACCTGGCGGTGGGGCTGGGCGAGTTTGGCGCCGATGGCGGCGGGGGCCGCGAAACCGAGGGTCACCGAGTGACACGGATACAGAAAACAACGGGGATGGTCGATCGGGAATTCATCGAAGGATCGGTATCCGATGGAGGTGACGTCCACCGAAACGACGGCGTCTGAATCGAGGTGCTCACGCATCGCCGACATCATTGGCAGCGGTTGACGGACCATGGCGATCTCTTTCCGCAACCGTTGCAGCGTATCGTTCCAGCCAATCGCCGTTTGTTCCGTCTCAGCCAGTGCATCGAGGAGAAAGGGCAGGGACTGCTTCAGGTCTCCCGCGGCGCCCGCGTCGATTGAGATTTCGCGGCCGAGTTCGGAGGGATCGGGATCGAGTTGCACGCGGGTGGGAGGCAGTTTCATGGTCCAGCCCGACGTGTCGATCTGGGTAAAACGGCAACCCACGGCAATCAGCCCATCGGCCCTCTTCAGAACGCGATTCGCCAGTCCGGCACGGCAGTGGCCCGCGGATAGCCGGTGGGAATCCGGGAAGACGCCCTTACCGAGCCGGGTGAAGAGCACGGGCGCGTTGAGGGTTTCGGAAAGCGCGCGAAGTTCCGCGGCCGCGTTCGAATCGGCCGTATTGCCGCCCGTGAGAATGGCCGGCCTTTCCATACGCGCGATGACTTCGGCGACCCGCCGGAGGTCCGCCGGGTCCGGCTCGGTGCGGTGGCCCTCCACGTAGATGGGGACGTCTGCGTCACCCTCGGCGGCGGCAACGTCGACGGGAAGCTCGATTACGGCCGGCCCCGGCCGGGGCGCGCGCAACGCGGTGAAGGCGCCCACGACGGCTTCCGGAATGTCCTCCAGACGTTCCGGGCGCGCGAAGAACCGGGTAATCGGCGCAAAGAAGGCGGCCTGATCCAGGCCGTGGAAACACTTGCTCCGGTCGCGCCCGTTGAAGGCCACTTCGGTGCCGCCGGTAATGAGCAGAACCGGAACGCAGTCGGTATGGGCGTCGACGATACCCGTGGACGCGTTCGTGGCGCCGGGGCCGGGAACGGTGAGCGCAACCCCCACTTCGCCCGACGCCCGGGCATATCCGTTGGCGACGAGCGTTGCGCCCTGTTCGTTGCGGATGAGGTAATGGTCGATACCGCCCGCCCGCAGCAGGGCGTCGTAAATGTCGATATTCTGGTTGCCCGGCATACCGACGATGCATCGGATGTTCTGGGCTTTGAGACTCCGGATAAGTATGTCGGCGCCGGTCATGATGCGTCCTTCAATACCCGTTTTGTTGTGAATCCCGGATACCGTATATTGAAGCCACGGGGACATGTCCACAGATTCGGATTGGGGAAAGATATGAATTTCTTGTGCCGATGGTTAGGAAAAAAATCGCCAGCCAGTTATTGGCTGCTGGCGGGAGCGCTTGCAGTTGCGGTGGCAGCCTGCGGGTCCGACGATCCGGTGGGGTCCGGCGAGGAGGACTTGCCACAGTCGCCCGGTATCTATCGCAGGGTGCTGCTGCCCGGTTCCCAGCGGTATACCATCTCCATACCGGCCGGATACGACGCACAGCGTGGCGCGCCTCTGATTCTGTCACTGCACTTCGGCGGAACGGTGACGCCATTTTACGGCGGCGGGATGCTGGAGATTCTGGTCCTGCCTGCGCTGGAGGATCTTGGGGCGATCGTCGTTGCGCCCGACGCCATGTCGGGGGGTTGGGACAACGCGGAGAGCGAGAAGAATGTGCTGGATCTGATCCGGGCAATCAAGGCCAACTACACGATTGACGAAACCAGGACGCTTGTGACGGGTTTCAGCATGGGCGGGCGGGGCACCTGGTATATGGCGGCGCGACACCCGGAACTCTTTCGGGCCGCGATTCCCATTTCGGCGAGGCCGGAGGAGAATGCCGCCGACGTGGACTGGCAGATTCCCCTGCTGGTCATCCACAGCGTTGCGGATGAGGTGATTCCGTTCGAACCGGTGGAAACGACGGTGCGGACGCTGATTGCCAAAGGCGTTCGTATCGAGATGATTGTTGTACAGGGTTTGACGCACTTCGAGACCGATCTGTTTATTGCGCCGTTGAAGGCAGCCCTGCCATGGATCCGCGAGGTCTGGAGTCAGGTGCCGTAAACGAACTTCGCATCAGGACTTCAAATCGCGTATTCTCAAGGACCCCTCGAACGGATTGCACACCCGTAGAGCCTGATCAGACGGCAAAAACCCGTCCGGCTCGGCGGAATTCTTAAAACGCATCATTCCTGCTGTGGTTGGCCTGAAAAGACGGAAGAGGCGCCCGAATTGACCTGGTTGCTACTCGCGATTCTACTTGATTTCGGATTTGTCCAGATCTGCAAATTCTCCCAGCGTCGCGGCTATTACGCGCCCGTCGTGGTTTCCACAAATTATCTGACGCTCTGCGCGGTCCTCGCCATCTATCTGCTGGCCACGGGTCGGTTCACGTTTTCGGCAGCCGCGCTGCAGACAGGCCTGATTACAGGGGCGATATTCATCGGATCGATGTCATTGATGATGCGCGTCCTGGAAATCGCATCCGTCGGGGCCGTGTTGACGGCCTTTCGTATTTCCATTGCGGTGCCCGTTGCCCTGGGAATCTGGCTCTGGCAGGAACCGGTTGTACCCACTCAATTCGGAGGCATCATACTTGCCTTTCCCGCGCTGCTGATGATGACCTCGGGCGCGAGGGGAAGCGCCCACGCGACCGGCGCAAAAACCTTCGGCCTGCTGTTCGCGGTTTTTTTCGCCCAGGGCCTGAGTCACTCCTGCCTGCGTTCGGTTCACTATGCCGGACTCGACGGGGAATTCGTCCAGATCCTGATGGTGATGGGCGCCACCGCGGGCACGATCGGTTTCACCTTCATTGCGGGGAGGATGCGTCGCCCCAGGCGGTCCGAACTTGCAATGGGGGTTAGCCTCGGCACGTATAACGCCTTGGCGCTGTGCGTCATCATGGTTGCCCTCAGCCGACTGCCCGGCACCCTTTTTTACCCCGCTGTGGGTTGCAGCGTGATCCTGCTCGACAATCTGTCCGCCCATTTCTTCTGGAAAGAACGCCTCAACCGCGTCGCCGCCGCCGGTGTGGGGCTGGCCATACTCGCAGTTGCGCTCGTGATTTAAGGCGGAGGCATTGCGTTTGGACGTCGAGGGACGATGCTGATGCTGTTTCTCAGCAGCATCCCTTGACTTCGGTTTCATCCCCGGGGTGGCACCGGATAAATTCGTAGAAAAGGGCGCCGGCAAGCGCGCCCAGCACGGGTCCGGCGGCATACGCCGTGAAATGCTGCCAGTTGCCTGAGACAAGGGCCGGACCCAGGCTGCGGGCGGGGTTCATGGACGCACCGCATAGGGGGCCCGCGAACATGGCTTCGAACCAGATCGTGCCGCCGATGGCGAGGCCGGCGGCATGGCCCGTGGCCCGGTAGTCCGTGGCAACCGCCATGATGACGACCATCAGCAGGAAGGCGAGCAGGAATTCCCAGACGAAGGCCGTGGTCCATGCGCCGTCCAGGGGTTGCGTGACACCCAGATCGAGGCGTTGGCCCGGCAGCCGGAGTTTCAGCACGGGCGAAAGCGTGACAAGGTGGATGCAACTGGCGAGAACGGCGCCGAGGCATTGGGCGGCAATGTACGGGACGATCTCCCGCTTGGGAAAGTGCCTCGTGAAGGAAAAGGCAACGGTCACGGCGGGATTGAAATGGGCGCCCGAGATGTGGCCGGTGGCGTACACCATCGTCATCACGATAAGCCCGAAGGCGGTGGCGATTCCCACGTGGGAGACGGCACCGCCGCTGATCTGGTTGACGGCAATGGCGCCGCATCCGCCCAGTACAATGGCAAAAGCGCCGATAAATTCCGCGCCGCATTTCCGCAACAGATTCATGGTGTCTGCCTCCGTGTGACGTTGAACGGAGTCGTTCCTACGCCCTGCCCTAAGCCGGCACCCTGAGCTTGTCGAAGGGTTGTCGAAGGGTCGGCGAAGGGTGGCGACAGCGTGGGCATTTCGACAAGCTCAACGCACGCAATGACCACGTTTCGGCAAGCCCAGGGCAGCAGATGGGAACAAGCGTATGTGACCCCTACGCTTCTTGCATATTACCGGGAGCACGTTATAGTTGACATCGAACTCCTCTGCATGGCAGGAAAAAAACGTCAACTATTCACTGCCCCTGGTAACAACATATTGATTTCCTGGCCTGGAATCCAGAAGGAAAAACCGAGAGGAAATCATGGCCCTTAAACGTCTGCTCGTCTTTCAACACCTGGACGTCGAACATCCCGGCCTGTTTCGCGAGTTCTTCGCCGAGGACGGAATTTCGTGGGACGTCGTGGAACTGGATGCGGGAGAGCGCATCCCGGATCCGTACGCCTACGACGCGTTATGGGTGATGGGTGGGCCCATGGACGTCTGGGAAGAGGATGTTCATCCGTGGTTGATCGAGGAGAAAGCCGCCATTCGGTACGCAGTGGTCGAGAGAAAGATGCCGTTTGTGGGCATCTGCCTCGGCCACCAGTTGCTGGCGGCAGCCCTAGGCGGTACCGTGGGCCTGAACGACCGGCCCGAGGTGGGGGTGATGGATATTTCCCTCACGACACCGGGTAAGGCGAGTGGTTTCTTCCGGGGTTTCCCCGCGACGCTGCCCTGTCTGCAATGGCATAGCTCGGCGGTGACGGCGGTGCCGGATGAACTGGAGGTCCTTGCATCGTCGGAGTTGTGCGCGGTTCAGGCGATGAGTATGGGGGATCACGCGATCACCGCCCAGTTTCATATCGAGATTACGGAGGATACCATCGAAGAGTGGGGCGCCGTGCCGGCGTACCACAGAGCCCTGGTGGATACGCTGGGAGAAGATGCGATGGTGGATTTCGAACGGGCTGTGGTGGGGAAGCTGGATGTCTTCAGGGGATACGCAAGACGGTTTTACGAGAATTGGAAGGAAAAGGCCACAAAATGCAATCCTTAAGGACTTTCTGTGGTCCACATTCTGATCCGACGTCCGACTTCAGCTCGGGAAGCCTACACTGGAGGCCGGAACGGTGAATCGCTTATGAGTCAGCCGGCGCATCCAAACTTCCTATTCATCACAACCGACCAGCAACGCTGGGACGCGGTCGGGATTCACAATCCTGTGCTGCGGACGCCGTGCATGGATCGGCTGGCCCTTGAGGGCGATCAGTTCAGCCGCATGTATCCGACCAATGCGATATGTATGCCCTCCCGGGCGAGCATGATTACAGGGAGAAGCCAGCGGGGCCACCAGGTATTCAACCACGATGTCAACCTGAGCGAGGCCATACCGGTACTGGGCGATTCCCTGCGGAAGGCGGGGTATGAGACGGCTTTGATCGGAAAGGCGCATTTCAGGACGGCGGACCTGGAGGACGTGCTGCCCGACCATTCGCCCGACGGAGCGACGGCGAGTCCGGTAGACGGTTTGTGGTACGGGCCCTACTACGGGTTCAACTACGTGGAGTTGCACACGGGCCATGCCTACCCTGCGGGGCATTGGCGTGTGTGGCTGGAACGGAACCATCCCCAAGGGTTGATGCTTTGGAGAAAGGACCATGCCCTGGCACCCCCCACGGGTGCCTACATGTCGTGGAAGAACGCACTGCCCGCACAGTGGCACTACACACACTGGACCGGCCAGCGCACCGTAAACTGGCTGCGGAACCGGGATCCGAATCAGCCGTTCTTCCTGTGGATGTCTTTTGCGGATCCTCATCAGCCCTTCGCGCCTCCTCGGCCCTATTGCGACATGTACGATCCTTCGGAAATGCAGGATCCGGTCCCGCCGGAAGACGTACAAGACAAACCGCCGCATTACGGATGGGCCCGTTGCGGAAAGCGCTACGGAGGGTACAATACACTGACCGGGTGGGATGGCTCACATTTCGGCGAAATTGTGGCGCACTATTTCGGATTGACGACGTTCATCGACGACGCCATGGGCGACGTTTTTGAAGAGTTGAATCGGCAGGGTCTGTGGGAGCATACCCACGTGGTGTTTACGTCGGACCACGGAGAAGGGTTGAAGGACCACGGCATTGCAGCCAAACCGATGATGTCGTACGAATGCGTAAACCGCGTGCCGTTCTTCTGGCGGCAGCCGTCGGGGGAACACGGGCGGGTGTACGATGGCGTCATGACGCAGCTGGACCTGACACCGACGTTCCTGGACCTGGCGGGCGCCGAGGCCCTCCCTGGCATGGAAGGACGGTCCTTCGCGGGGGTGCTGCGAGGCGAGGTCCATCGGCATCGGGAGGCCGTAATTGTGGAGCGGATTTCCGTACTGGCGGAGGGGGCGATGAAGGTCAAGATGCTGGTGACCGAGGACTGGAAACTGCTCCACTATGGGTCTGCGCCATACGGCGAACTTTACGACGTCCGAAACGATCCGGAGGACCTGCGAAACCTCTGGGACAATCCGGCATACACAGGGGTGAAACAGCAGTTGATCGAGCGCCTGCTCGCGACGTTGATCGACGACGAGTTGGGAGACCCAAGGTCAATCCTGCCGGCGCGCGACGTGGGAGGTTCGCTGAGAGACCGTCGCCTGATGGAACCGCAGCCGGTTGTCAGGGCGGATCTGGATGAGCGGCTGCGGGGGATTATTGAAGGCTAAAGCGATCGCGGTTTGTGCCGGCCGGCCGCGACGAGGTCGGAAGAAGGGCCCGGCAGTGGCGTTCCACTATGAGATTTCCCAGCTGTAAAGATGCGAGTCGCTGGTGAAATAGATGCGGCCGGCGTGGTAATCGCCTCCGTTGCTGATCGTCACAGGTGAAGGGGCGCACAGGTCGATCGCGAACGTCTCGTGTTCAACGCGGGCGATGCCTTTTTCAAAGAGAATATAAACCGCGTTTCCAGGAGCCGGCACGAAGACGCGCGGCCCCTGCTGGTGGGCCGTTGGACCAAAGGTCGATTCGGTATCTTCCTGATGGACCACCTGGCGACTCTCGGGACAAAAGACGAAGAACCGCGCCCGGTCCACAAAACCGTAGACGAAGCCGTCGGTACCGTTACAGAGGTCGGTGTATTCCTGCGCCCCCGGGAAGAGGACCTCGCGCCATTCCACCTCTTTGGCGGCCAGGTCGAAGATGTAGAGTTCGGCTTCGGCGGCCTTCTGTTCCCCGCCGGTTCCGGGGCTGGTCGTCGTGCCCCCCAACAGCTTCCCGCCCGGCAGCGCCGCCAGGCTCGCCGTTGAGTGATCCGGCAACAGGTCGGTATGTTCCAGCAGGGTTCCGGTTCGCCCCTCGCAGTCCCAGATGAGCAGCCCGCCGCCCGTATAGCCGTAGCCAGGGGTTCCGGCCACCACCAGCGTTTTGCCGTCGGGATGGACGAGCAGTTTGTGCGGGCGATGCAGGGTGGGCGTGCAGATCCGGTGGAAGAAGGGATTCGAGGCGGGGTTCTCCTTTTCCGTAGTCACCCAGGGTCTGGACGGATCCCATTCCAGGAGGGAGCCGCTGCCGTACCCGCCCACAAAGAAGCGGTCTCCCTGCCGGCCCACGGTATTCCACTGGCCGAAGCTTTCCCGCTCGATCCAGGTGTCGGTTCCCGGACGATAGCTGAAAGTGCGCCTGGGAAAGAACGTGCCCCCGCAGATGCTCCCGTCCGGCGCGGCAGCGACGCCCATGATGTGTGCGCCCTCGCTCGTGTAGTCGAACGACACATTCGACGATTGCACGCCATCCGGACCTTTCACGGATAACACGCGATCGAAGAGGCAGCATTCCAGAAGTGTGCTGCCGTCGGGGAAGTGTGGATGGACGTGGCCGGAATCTCCCGCGATATAGGGCTTTTCTCGCCTCTCCCGCCTGGGTACCGCCTTGCGCTCACCCCGGTGGAGTTCGTACCATGATTCCGCGTCCGGGTTGTCCCCGGGCCATGGGGTTCCTGTCGGTGGAAGGGCGTAGACTTTCCCATTGAGGTCCCGGTAGACGGACGCGCTTCCCCGGGAACGTTCGTGCTCCGCCAGCAGCGGCGCTGCATGTTCACGTTCCCGGTCAAATGCAATGATTTGGCACCGGGTCGTGCCGATGCCGAAGTAAATCCAGCCGGCGTCGTCCGCGGCAAGGGTGGTGGGATACTGGCGCCAGTTCTGGTCGTACAGGTGCCCGTAGTCCCTGAAGTCTCCGCTTTCCGGATCGTAGGACGCGAGCCCGCTGTGCGGATAGGTAGAAGACCAGATCACTCCCGTGTCGTCTTCGGTCAGTCCCATCGCCATGCGGGGGGCGGTTTCGTGGCAAAACGTGTAGCCCAGCGTATTGACGTCGAACTCCACGAAGTAACCGTTGAAGTGGGTGTAGAACCGATTCCGGCTCGAGAGGAGCGACGCATACGGGCAATCGCCTCCGGGCGGAAAGGGCACGGGGAACTCCCGGCTTTCACCGGTCGCGGCATCGATGACCAGCAGCGCGTACCCGCCCCGATGGTCGAACAGCCAGACGAGAACCACGTTCCGGCCGTCGCCGTCGACGGCGGCAACGGTACCCCGGGGGTGGCTGCTGGTAGTGGCGGGGCCGTGATGTCGGAAATTGTGGGCGAGGATCTCGGTTGATCTCATGGGTAAACCTCTTTCTTGGTTCAATCTTCGAACTCGGTCAGCGAAAGAATGGCCGATCACCGTCATTTGCCGGTAGGGTGCAATCGGTATCATGCGTCTGCAGCGAATGAATGTCAATCGAAATGGGGCCGTCGGTCGCCTGGCGAAAACGGAAGCGGGTGCGAATTGGCGGTCGAATCCGCGTGAATTACACGGGAGGTCTGATATGGATATGGGATTGAGGAACAAGGTGGCGGTCGTCGGGGGCGCAAGCCGGGGCCTGGGTAAAGGGTGCGCGATGGCGCTTGCCCGGGAGGGGGCGCGGGTCGCCATCTGTGCGAGGAACGAGCGGCGGCTGGAAGCGGCGGCCGCGGAGATCCGGGCGGCGACAGGGTCGGACGTACTCACCGTTGCCGGGGATCTCTCCGGTGAGGAGACCGTGGATCGATTGGTGGAAAAGACGGTGGAAGCGTTCGGCGGGATCGATATTCTCGTGAACAATTCCGGCGGTCCGCCCGCCGCCGCCTTTGCCGATGTCACGGAAGCAATGTGGGGGGAGTACACGGATCTGATCCTGAATTACGTGCTCCGGATGTGCAGGCGGGTCCTCCCGCTGATGCAGGCGCGGGGTGGCGGCAGGATAACAAATCTGTGCGCGTTCGCGGTCAAGCAACCGGCGGGAAATACAGTGTCGAACGTGTTGCGGACGGCGGTTGCGGGCCTGGCGAAGACCCTCGCCAACGAATACGCGCGCGATCGGATTCTGGTGAATAACGTGTGTACGGGGTTTATCGACACCGAGCTTCTGAGGGAGGAGTTCGAGGAAACCGCCAGGACGAAGGGAATCTCCGTTCAGGACGCGATGCGGCCGCTGGTCGAAGAAATACCGCTGGGCCGCCTTGGAACGGTGCAGGAACTGTCCGATTACGTTGTATTCCTGTCATCGGACCGGTCGAGCTATATTACGGGCACGTCGCTGCAGGTTGACGGGGGTTTTGTCAGGTCGCTTCTGTAACCGGATCCGTGCGGTACATGCGGCATATTCGCGGCTGCCTACGGGAATGCCGTAAGAAACCTGGATGCGGGCAGGACGCGGACGCCCGTACCGTGATTGTAGTAGTCGTCTCTCTCGGACAGCGTCACGACATATCTCTGCTTGACGTCCAGGAGTTCACCATAACGAACGAGGTGTCCGTGGCTTCGGGGTACGGTTAGTTTGCATTCAACCAGGAACCACGGTTTTTCATCCCATAGAACGACGAAGTCCACTTCCCGTTTCTCGCGATCTCGCAATAGCCGCAGGTCCGCGTTTACTCCATTGGCGTCTCGCAGAAAGTGGCAGAATTTGAGAAGATGGGAGGCGATGAGGTTCTCGAATCGGACGCCTTCGTTGACTATTTCAGACCAGTCCCACAGGTAATATTTGGCAGACTTTTTTACGGACCGTTCGATGCGACGGTGATACGGTGCGACGCGATACGTGTAGTAGTTCCGGCAGAGAAGGTCCATCCAGGCGCGGACCGTGTGCGGACTGACTTCGAGGTCTTCGGACATTGCGTTGAGCGAGAGTGGAGACCCAACGCGTTTCGGCATCATCGCGCCTAACAGTTCGATCTGTGAAAGCGAACGGACGGCGGTTGTGTCCCGGATATCTTCCCTGAAGACCCGTTCGAACCGATCCAGAAGCCAGCGGCGGTGTGTTCGCGAACTGCCTGCGAGGCACGGCTCAGGGAAGCCGCCAAATAACAATAAATGCCGGACATTGTCCGGGCCTGCTTTTCCAAATTCCAATTCGAACCGGTCGTCCTGGTAGTTTGTTTTCCGACCGCCTTCAAGTTCGGCCAGGGAAAAAGGGTGGAGCCGGTATGAGTGGTATCGTCCAAGGAGTGAGTCGCCGCCTCGCCGATATGTGTCCAGCCTCGAACTCCCGGTTACGATGATCCGTTCGTTATTCTGTCTCGTGTCCCAGATGCCCTTAATCAGGCGCTTCCAGCGATCGTATTTGTGAAGTTCGTCGAAAACGAGAATCTGACTGTCGGGATCCCATTCCTCACGCAGAATCCGATCACGATGAGTTCGATTGTCCCAGTTCAGGTAAACTCTGTTTGTATGGCGCCGTGCCAACAGCGTGGCAAGCGTCGTTTTTCCAACCTGCCGTGGCCCGGCGACGAAAACCATCCTCCTATTCAGATCGTCGGACGCAACGGATTCGAGGTATCTGGAGATCAGGTCGCCCATATGATAAATTTGCACTAAACTACATAAATGTCAAGACAAATTTGTAGTATAGTGCAAAATTGTCAACATCCTGATCCTCGACTACGCCGTACCCCTCGATCTTTCCCGGGTTCGGGACAGCGTTTACGCATAGTCGAAACGAACCCGTCTAAGCGAACATGCCGAAGCGTGGTCATTGCGTGCGTTGAGCTTGTCGAAACGAGCGTGTCGAAGCGCCCACGCTGTCGCTACCTGTTCGCTCTTCACAGTCCTTCGCCGACCCTTCGCCGACCCTTCGACAACCCTTCGACAAGCTCAGGGTGCAAGCTCAGGGTGCAAGCTCAGGGCGCCGGCTCATGGAGCGGCTCAGGGCAGCGCCAGGGGCCACTTGCTCAGGATGTCGACTCAATGACGTGGGGTACCTGCGACGGGAAGGCCGTTTCAGTCGGTGGCGGTTCCGGGCGCGAATTCCGCTTCATGCTTCGCCTCCCGGCCGAACAGCCTGGCAACGACGTATTTGACGTCTTCCAGGATGGCGTAGGTGACGGGAACCAGCAGGAGGATGACGAAGGTACCGAAGATGACGCCGAAGCCCAGGGAGGTTGCCATCGGGATGAGGAATTGGGCCTGCAGGCTGGTCTCAAAGAGCAGCGGTGTGAGGCCGCCGAAGGTCGTGAGAGACGTGAGGATGATGGGCCTGAAGCGGGCTACGCCGGCTTCGCGGATGGCTTCTTCCAGGCTGTTTCCCGCCGCGCGCCGGCGGTTGATGAAATCCACCAAGACGAGGCTGTCGTTGATGACCACGCCGGACAGCGCGACCAGACCGAATAGCGATAGAATGGTGAGGTCCAGGCCCATTATGATATGGCCCCATATGGCGCCCACAAACCCGAAGGGGATAACGGCCATGATAATCAACGGCTGGAGATAGGATCGGAAGGGAATCGCGAGCAGGCCGAAGATGACAATGAGGGCGACACCGAAGCTTCGCATGAGGCCGGAGACGGTTTCCTGCTGCTCCCGCTGCTCGCCTTCGAGGCTGTAGCGGATGCGGGGGTGGTCCGCCACAATGGCCGGGAGCACCTGCGACGTGACGTCGGCCAGAATCTCATTGGCATTGGCTCTGTTCCGGTCGACATCGGCCGTTACGTTTACAATTCGCTGGCGGTCGGTGCGATTGATGGCGGCGTAGCCCCTGCCGAGTTCGGTCTGGGCGGCAACGGAGAAGGGCACTTCGGAGCCTTCTGGTGTTCGGATGCGCATGGTCTCCAGGTTGTTCAACGACCGCCGCTCGCTTTCGGGATATCGGACCATCACCTTCACATCGTCCCTTCCACGCTGGATGCGTTGCGCTTCTTCTCCGTAGAACGCCTGGCGCACCTGACGAGCCAGGTCGGACATGGTGAGGCCAAGCAGGCGCGCCTCTTCGGTGAGCGCGAGTTTGACCTCCTTCTTGCCCGGGCGAAACGAGTCGGCAATGTCCAGCACACCCGGGTACTCCGCGAGTTTGCTCTTTAACTTTTCCGCCGCGGCCCGGAGTTCGGCGTAGTCGGGGCCGGTAAGCTGGATGTTGATGGGATCGCCCGCGGAAAAGAGGGACGAGGTGAACGTCAGCTCCGTGGCTTCCGGGATGGGCCCGGTGAGTTCGCGCCAGCGTGTGGCGATTCGATGCTGCTGACGGTTCGATCCTCGGCGGGCGTGAGTTCAATGTTGACCTCGCCCAGGTGCGCGCCGGAGAAAGAGGCATTCGCACCCTGAAACTGGCGCTGCGCCGTCCTGAGGGGTTGGTCCCCCACAACGGCCAACATATGCATGAAGATTTTCTGATCGTTTTCCGATTCCAGTTCGCGCTGTAGCCGAATGGCGGACGATTCAAGGCGGCTGACGGCCCGCGCGGTCGTCTCGGAGGGTGTTCCCTGCGGCATCGTCAGGTTTGCCGCCACGTTGTCTGCCGGGACCTGGGGGAAGAACAGGAATTGAATCCAGCCGCCGAGAATGAGTCCGGCCGTCAGTGTCAGCGCGGCCACGCCCACTGACGCGCTGAGGTAACGCCACTCCAGGCAGCGTTCAAGCAGCGGGCGGTAAACCCGAAGGATGAGCGATTCCAGGCGAGTTGAAAAACCGTCTCGAAACGCCTTCATCAACCGGCCGATACGGCCGGTTGTTTTTTTTCTGCCGCGCAGCTTGACGTGCGCCAGGTGGGCGGGAAGAATGAACAGGGATTCCACCAGTGAAAAAACCAACGTAAGAATGACGATCTCGGGGATCAGTCTCATGATCTTGCCGGTGTTGCCCGGAACCATCAACAGGGGCGAAAACGCGGCAATGGAAGTCAACACGGCAAAGGTGACGGGCACAGCCACTTCCTGGGCGCCGGCGATGGCGCCGCGCAGGCCGCGCTCCCCCTGCTGAAACCGGCGGTAAATATTCTCTCCGACGACGATTGCGTCGTCGACAACGATGCCCAGCACCACGATGAATGCGAATAGCGAGATCACATTGATGGAAGCGCCTATGGACGGCATCAGCCAAATGGCGCCGAGAAACGAAATGGGAATACCCAGAGCGATCCAGAAGGCCAGACGAAGGCGCAAAAACATGGCCAGGATAAAGAGAACCAGAATAAAGCCGCCCCGCCCGTTTTTCAGCATCAGGTTGAGTCGCCCTTCCAGGATCCTGGAGAAATCGGCGTAGACGGTCAGAGAAATGCCCTCGGGCAGGCGGGATTCCGCCGATTTGACGTATTCCTTGACATTTCGGGAGATTTCAAGCGCATCCTGGTCGCCCACCCGAAAGACCTGTACAATCACACCGGGTTCCAGGTCGAAACGTCCGGTTAGATCCGCGTCCGCAAATCCGTCGACAACCCTGGCCACATCGCCCACGGTAAGCGCGGCCCCGTCAGGCCGGGTGCGCAGGACGATGTTTTCAAAGGCCGGACCCCGGTAGGCCTGCCCTTTTGTCCGCAGCAGGATTTCCCCGCCTTCCGTTTTGATGGCGCCGCCCGGCAGGTCCAGCGAGGAGCGACGTACCGCCCGGACGACTTCGTCAAAGGTCAGGCTGAATCGCCTCAGCGCGGATTCGGAGACTTCGATGGAGACCTCGTATGGACGCGCGCCGCTGAGTACCGCCTGGGTAATTCCGGGAATGGCCGTGATCTCGTCACGGACCTGCTCACCCAGGTATTTGAGCGTGGCTTCGTCGGCGTTGCCGGAAACGGCCACGTTGATCACCTGGCGCCGCAACACGACTTCCTGGATGACGGGTTGTTCGGTTTCGTCGGGAAAGGTGTCGATCCCGTCAACGGCGGACTTGACATCTTCCAGCAACTTGCGGGCATCCGTGCCGGGCAGGAGTTCGATGTTGACGCTGCCCCGGTTTTCGGAAGCGGTGGATCGAATGCGTTTGATGCCTTCCAGACCCTGCACCGCCTCTTCGATCCGCACACAGACGCCTTCTTCCACTTCCTCCGGCGCCGCACCGCGATAAACGACTGAGGCCGAGATGACGTCGGACGAGAATTCCGGAAAATGCTCCACTTCGAGGCTGGCAATCGCGAGCATGCCGCCGGCCAGAATAATGACCATGAGCAGGTTCGCGGCAACGCTGTTTTCGGCAAACCAGGCAATGGCGCGATTCATCCAGCACCCCCTTCCTTCCCGGGCGCGGCGTCAGCCTCTTCCGGGAGGATCCGGACCCGCATGCCGTCGACGACTGCGGCGAGCGGCGAGATGCACACCCGTTCGCCGGTGGCCAGACCGGATCGGATCAGGGCGTTTTTCGCTTCCATCCTTAACAGATCGACACGCCTGAAACGCAGACGGCTGTCGCCATCTATAACGAGGACCTCATCCGAACCCCTGACGGCAGCGCGGGGCACAACCACGACGTTCCGGACGACGCGCCCCTCAATTTCGGCCTCGACAAACAGGCCCGCGAAGAGCGGAGCACGTTCCGGATCATTCCCCCTGTCGTATGGAGCATCGACGCGGGCCACCAGGTTGACCATACGGGTACGGGCGTCGATTTCACCTTCTATTCGTACGACTTGACCCGTCCACGTGTGCCGGCGTCCGGCGAACACCGCTCGAATCAGGGCCTTCGGTCGCGACGCGGGTTCGAGTTCGTTGCGAAAGCTGTAGGCCAGATCGAGGTAGGCGAGTTGTGCGTGCGGCACGGCCAGCCGGATCTCGGCGTAGTCGACGGCGTAGATGCGGGCAACGGAAGTACCGGGATTGATGTACTGGCCCAGGCCCACTGATTTGGAGAGCACGCGCCCTTCGTAGGGAGCGCGGATGCGGGTTCGTTCGAGCGCGAGGCGGGCCTGTTCCTGAGACGCCCGCGCGGCCTGGAGGGCGGCGCGAGCGTCAGCCAACTGGGGTTTGCGAAGGGCCAGGGCCGTGGCTTCGCCATTGCCCAGGCGCTTCCATTCCTGCATGGCCAATTCGGATTCTTCCTCTTCCCGCGCGAGTCTCACTTCGGCCTGCGCGACCACGGCCCGCGCACGGTCGACCGCGAGTTCGTAATCCCGAGGTTCGATGGTGAGCAGTACATCCCCGGTTTTAAAGAAGCCACCGTTGGCGAAGGCGGGAGAGACGGAGATGATCTGCCCGGCAACCTGGGACCCCAGACTGGTTTCCGTGCGTGGGGCGACGGTGCCCTGAGCCTGAACCTTCAGTTGTAAGTCCCGGGATTCGACCGTCATCGCTCGTACCAGCGGCGGCGGCGTCTCCGGGGGTGCGACGACGACCTCGGGCCGCGCGCCAATAAGGACGTACGCGCTCAGCATTCCGATCAGAATCACCGCCACGGGGAGCAGCGCCTTCGGATGCCGCCGAATCCAGCCGAAGACGGCGCCCCAATAACGTTCGAAAGTTCCCGGTCTGTCCGGATTCCTCCTCTGATACCGACCCATGGGTTACTGTCCTTCCGGTTGCTCGGTGGGAATACTTGAAGCCACGCTGTCGGGACCCGGGAATCCCCCGCCGAGGGCGAGGTGCAGGTTGACCCGGTTTTCCAGACGCTGGCGGCGCACGGCAATCAACTGGCTTTCGGAAGCATAGGCGCCGCGCTGAGCGTCAAGCATCGTGTTGAGGTCCACGAGCCCGCTCGCGTATCTGTCTTCCGCGAGGCGGCGCGCGGCCAGCGCCTGTTCTGTGGCGGTTTCCAGCGCGGCCTGTCGTTTGGCCAGAAGAACCTCGGCCGCAAGCCCGTTTTCTACTTCTGCATAGGCCGACAGAACGCTTTGAACGTATAGCGCCAGTGCCTGTTCGGATTGTGATGCGGCCTGCTGGATGCCGCCGCGGATTCGGCCGCCCTGAAACAAGGGTTGCAGGATGTTGCCCGCCAGGTTCCACACGCTGAAGTCGCCGTCGAGCAGATTCTTCAGTTCATTGCTGGAGATACCTGCCGACCCCGTCAGGCTGATGCGGGGATAGAGCGCCCTTTTGGCCTGCGTGTAACGGGCGTAGGACGCCGCCAGCCCACGTTCCGCCGCAACGAGGTCCGGCCGGCGGGACACGAGGTCCGCGGGGAGGCCGGCGGGAACGGCTTCGGGCAGTGCGGGCAGGGCGATGCCGGGGCTGAGAGCGGCCGCGGGATATCGGCCCAGGAGAACCTCGAGTTGGCGGCAGGTTGCGCCGTAGACGAGTCGGTGTTGTTGAAGGACGGCCTCGGCGCCGGCCAGACTGGACAGCGCGCGGCGGAGGTCAAGGGCGTGCCTCAGACCGCGCCTGTAACGTTCACGGACGACGTCGCTGGAGGTCCGGAAGTTTTCGACGGTGGCTTCCGACAGTTCGACCTGCCTGTGGGCCTCCACGGCGGCGAACCAGGTCTTGGCCGTCTGTCCCGTCAGCGAGAGTCGGGCGCCCGCGTATTCGGCGCGCGAGGCCTGCACATCGGCCAATGCCGCGGACGCCCCGGCTCCCAGGCGACCCCAGAGATCAAGTTCCCAAGAGACATCGAGGGAGACACCGAAGTTGGTGGACGTCGAAGAGGGAACGCCGTTTCCGGAGCCAGGGATCGGAAAACCAATGAAATTCTGTTTGCGGCGGGACCCTCCAATTCGGCCCGTGGCATCCGGATACATCGGGGCACCCGCGATTCTGGCGCGCGCGGCGGCGGCGTTGACCCGGGCGGCAGCGGATTGAAGGTTGAGGTTGTGCACGAGCGCTTCGGCGACCAGACCGGTAAGGACTTCATCGTTGAAAGCCCTCCACCAGAGGGTGTCCGCGGCGGCGCCGGGCTGGCCGGCGGACCAGCGCTCCGGTACCGTTACGTTGAGGTCCGGTGGGTTCACCTGTGGCGCCGCGGCGCAGGCCGCCAGCAGCAGGGTGAGAATGGGAAGTACGCGTCTCAAGGTGTGTCTCCGTTGGGGGCAGCGGCCCGGAGGCCGCCCGCGAGGAACGCGACAAGGCGTTTGATGTTGTCCTCGATGTCCGCAGGGTCGCATAAGCCCGCGGTCCTGCGCGGGATGATGTGCCTCCCCATCAGCGGCATGCTCATGCTGCCGACCATGAAGAAGAATCTCCATAGCAGGTCAGTCTGGGACAGGTGGGGCAGGCTGCGGGAAAGAGCGGATGTAAAACGCTGAAAGACTTCGGCGAACTGTTCCGTGATTTTGAACGCCAGGTCTCCCGGTTCGGAGTAGAGCCTTCCGATGAGCAACATGAAACTCTCGCCGCCGCCCGCGGGGTCGTGCGCCAGCCGCATCGCGGGCGCCACGAAGGCATTTACGGTGGCTTCAATGGAGGGCGGGCCACCGGCGGCCGCCTCTTCCGCTTCGAGAAGGCGGCAGCGTTCCCGGTTGAGCGGTTCCAGCCTTCGGGCGAAGACGGCTTCGACCAGCGCTTCTTTGGAGCCGAAGTGGTAATGGATGGAGGCCAGGTTCGCCGGGGCTTCCGCAGTGATGGCCCGTAAGGACGTGGCGCCGATTCCGTGTTCGGCAAAGAGTTGCTCGGCGGCGTCGAGCAACCGGTTGTGGGTGTCGGATTGGTTCATCGATTCAGAATCCTAATATCGGAATTCAAACAAACGTATGATTTAAACGAACGTTTTAATTTACCCATTCCTGAAGCACATGTCAAGCAAAACTGCTGACGCTTCCAGAAAAAACACCGTGTTTCATAAGACTCCCGGTTCTGTACCAGGGTGATTGTCATCGATCCGGACCGCGCAGCCTGATGGTTCAGTTAAGAATTATTAATTTATTAATTGACAAAAGGTGGGATTTCCATATATTTTATATTAAGGAATTAATCGCGCCACCCACGTTTACACGAACCACACCGCTGGGGCAGCGTGAATCGCCCCCGCCTCGTGTTCTGACCCGGAAATAGATTGCCGAAATTCGGCCGCCGTTCAGACGTTGATGAGACCGGCGCCCGGCGCCCACACGAAACGCCGTGGTCTAACGCTGTCATTATAGGAGTGGATTGTATGGCAAGGCCGAAGTCACCCACGCTGACGGAAGCGGAACTCAGGCTGATGGACGTGATGTGGAAGAAGGGGGCGGCCACGGTGAGTGACGTGGTCGCCGCGCTGCCCGGCGAAGAGCCACCGGCCTATAGCACGGTGTTGACAACGCTCAGGATTCTCGAGCGGAAAGGCTACCTGTCGCATGAGAAGGAAGGCAGGGCCTATGTCTACCAGCCGGTGATTGGCCGCGAGGAAGCCAGAAGAAGCGTGGTTCGGTATATGATGAGCCGGTTTTTCAACAATTCGCCGGAGACGCTGGTGTTGAACATTCTGGAAAACGAAGCGCTTGATCCCGACGTTCTCGAACGCCTGAAGCAAATGGTGGACGACAGCAGGTAGGAGAGGGCCCATGTTGGCGGGCTACGAAATCTTCGATGCCGTTTCACGGGTGGCGGTGTCCGCCCTGCTTTACGGTCTTTGGCAGGGGCTGATCGTTACGCTTGCGGTCGGGTGCCTGTTGGGTGTGGCGCGGTGGCTGAACGCGCGCACCCGCTACGTCATCTGGACGACCACGCTGCTTGTGGTATTCACGTTGTGCTGGTCCGAGGGCTGGGATCCACCGGACCGTGCGGGTGCGGCGCGGATATGGTATCGGGCCTCTGAGGTGAGCGACCCGGAGATGCCCGGTCCCCGGAAGCGGAGCGAGGCGGCCGCTTTTGAATCGGCGCCAGGCGCCGGCGGTGCAAAGGTTCGGGAACACGCGGAGCAGGGTGTTGCGCCGGAACTGCCCGGGCAGTGGCCGCCGTTGGTTTTTGCGGTATGGATGCTGGTTTCGCTGGCGCTGACGACCAAACTCATTCTGGGGTTCCGCCACATGCGGCGCCTGAAACGAAGCGCGAGGCCCCTCTCCGCCCGATATCAGCACAGGCTGCGTCATCTGTACTACAGGAGCGAGACGCGGCGCTGGGTGCGCCTTTGCAGTTCCACGCGAGTACGCACGCCTGCGGCGACAGGTCTGTTCAAACCCGTGATTCTGATTCCGGAGTCCATGCTGGACCGGCTGACGGAGGCTGAATTCGATCAGGTGGTCCTGCACGAACTGGCGCACTTGCACCGGCTGGACGATTGGACCAAACTGTTCCAGGCGCTCGTGGGCTGCGTTCTGTTCTTCCATCCGGCCGTATGGTGGATTGCGCGACAGATGGACCTGGAACGCGGGAGGTCGCGTGTGACGATGTGGTTGTGGGCATTACCGGAAGAGCCAGGGGGTATGCGGCCTGCCTCACCCGCCTGACGGAGATGGCGGCGTCGCCGGTCGGATCGACACTGGGCATTGGCGCCGCCGGAGATCGGAAGCAGGTCGTCAGGCGGATATCACGGCTGCTGAATGCCAGACGGGGCCACGAACGCCGCCTCTCCCGCACAGGTCTGCTGTTGGCTTCGGGTTTGATTCTGGCGGCGTTGACACAGTGCGGCGGGGTCGGGCCCACGGTTGAGGTGCCGGGCCGGTCCGAAGCCTTCGTAAAGCTGGCGGCGATTAAGGATCGGCTGCTTTCGTTCCTGCGGCTCGATGGGTTGCCTCCCGGTTCCGGACGCGTCGACATGGTCACGGTCATTGCGGATTCCACGGAGAGCCGGACATTGCGGGGAACGCTCCGCGACGTCATCGAGCGTGAAATCCTGACGCCCAGGAAGGAGCGCCTTTACCATGTCTCGTTCGCACACGCCGGAGATTTTCGCATGCTGCGGCGGAAGAATATCGTGATCGCCGCGCCGCTGGATGGAGACCGTGAAGCAGGCGGTCTGGTACGCTCCCTCGTGCCGCCGGCGCGTCGGGAGGTCATTCGGAACGGAGCGCCGCCGGTGGTCATCCGGCGGGACGTGTGGGCCGACGACCAGGTCGTGGTTCTGGTTACGGGCGAGGATCGTGATGCGTTGAGAGCCAATATTATGACGGAGGCGGATCGGATTTACGGCGCAATCGATGGGAAGCGCGACGAACGGGTCGCCGAGTCTCTCTTCCGATTTGGCGAAAGAGAGGCGCTTGCATCGGAACTGGCGAAACGATTCGGATGGCGTGTGCGCGTGCCTTTCGGGTTCAATTTCATCGATACCCATGCCGATAGCGGGTTCGTGGTACTCACGCGAACGCACGCGCGCGTGACACAGTGGATGTTTGTCTACCGTGAGGATGGCGTCAGCCCGGATCGTTTGACAGAGGCGTGGTGCATCCGGAAGCGGAACGAGATCACCTCCCGGTTCTTTGAGAACGACGTCGTGGATCAGACAGGCCTGAAGGTAAGTCAGCGGGAGTTGGGGAGCCGGCTGGCGGTGCATCTTGAAGGCGTTTGGCAGAACAATCTTGCGTGGAAGGGCGGGCCCTTCAGAAGCTACGTGCTGGTGGACGAGAAGACAGATCGGCTCCATTTCGTGGACTTTGGCGTTTACGGCCCGAATCGAAGAAAAGAAACCTATCTGCGTCAGCTGGACGTTGTGGCCAGGACGTTTGAAACGGGGCCGTTTTACGAGGACCGGCTCGCGACGTCCGATCGCCCCTGAACCCTTCCGCACCCGGCGATCGTCCGTACATTCCCCTACACCCGTGGGCAAAGGGTAACCGCACGCGGTCAATTCCGGTCTTAAATATTAAAAAATTAATTCTACGATAATCAGGCGGTTATTGTAGGGCTGCACGGATTTTACGGGACGGTGTTTCGGTGGTTTTGTCTTGTTGAAGGCGCAAGGGCGCACAGCCTTGTGGATGACTGTTGTTGACGGCGCGGCTGAGGAATGCGATGAGACGAGAGAAAGCATTTCCGCTGAAGAGCATCAATGCCGTTATCGCGATTTTGGTTCTCGGCCATATGTTCTACATCTATTCAACCTTTCCTTGAAAGATCCCTGTGTCCGTGGGTGCAGACGGAGAGATAGTGGCCGCACTGGAGGAGAGAGCTCCAGATTTTGCCCTCCGTGACATAGATGGTGATTCCATACGGCTCAGTGATTTTGAAGGTAAGACCATTCTGATTGACTTCTGGGCGACGTGGTGCGGACCGTGTGTTGATTCACTGCCACACCTGAATCAGGCGCACCTTTCAGAGAATGGTCTCGACCTGGTGGTCCTGGCCGTAAACGTTGAATCCCCGAACATCGCGCGCCAGTATGTGCAGGAGAGGGATTACACCTTCATTTCCCTGGTTGATGAGGACAACAAGGTCAGGAAGCTGTACGGCGTGGATGCCATTCCGACGACATTTCTTGTGGATAAGTTCGGTGTGTTGAGAGATCGGATAGTTGGAGGATCCTACGTATCCCTGAAACTGGCTCTTTGGGGCGAGAAGTTCAGACGCTTGTTGGATAATCGAGGAGAGCCGAGGAACGGAATTCAACCTATCGGGAAACTCTTCCCGTCGAAAAGGAGGCTGACGATGATACGCCATAAATTTCCCGCTGTGGACCTGAAGTTGGCATACCCGAAGGTGATGGCGCGGTGTGTCGGTATTTCCTTCCTGCTTCTTCTGGTACTCGCGCTGATGTTTCCCTCGTTCGACATGGACACCTCTGCGCGGATTCGCCCGCCCGACGTATTAACTGTCGAGCGGATTCCGGAAACCCGGCAGATGCGCCGCCCGGAACCCAAACGCCCCGCAATGCCCGTCGAAACAGACAGCGACGATGTACCGGAAGACGTGACCATTGCGTCTACGGAACTGGGTTTCGATCGAATACCCGTGGATCTGCCGGAACCGGTGCGCTACGAGACCGCGCCCGTTGAGGAGGAAGTCCTGGAATTCTGGCGGGTTGAGCAGCAACCCGCGCCGGTCCGTCTGACTTTGCCTGTTTACCCGGAAATGGCGAAGAGAGCCGGGCTGGAAGGGGTGGTGTTCGTGGCGTTCACGGTAGGCGCCGACGGAAGCGTCAGAGACGTGCGGGTGGTGCGCGGACCGGAAATCTTCAGACAGGCGGCAGTCGAGGCGGTTTCGCAATTTGCATTCGAACCCGCCGTGCAGAACGACCGGTCCGTCGCCGTGAAAATGACGATGCCCATCCGGTTTCGGCTGAGCGATTGAGCAATTCGGTCGCCTCAAAGGTCTCTCGGATCCACCGTGAGGAGTTCCATGTGCTCTTTGTTGACCGAGTAGGCGACGATCAGCCTGTCCTGCTCGACCATGCCGCAGGGATACTGGTGTCCGTGGGCCTTCAGGGCGCCCGGAAAGGCGATCGTCGCGGGTTCGTCAATGAGGAAGTACTGGCTTTCGAATTTCACGCCGTCCGCTGATAAGGATATCATCAGCGGCACCCGGTTCAACAGGTCGGCGATGGCGTTGTTAATCAGGAAGTAACGCCCGTCCGCCAGGCGTCCCGCGCTTACGCGCGACTTCGAGTCGGGGATATTCGACAGCATGGGAGGGGTCCAGCTTCTGCCGCCATCCTCGCTGAGCGCCACGCGCAACCTCATTTCGTCCGTCTCGTTCCGGTGAAACATGAAGATTTTGTCGTCGTCCGTTTGATACCACGATGCTTCTCCGTAAGGAAACCTCCCTGAATCCATCCCCCGGGAACCGTCGTAGGGGATCTCTACGATCTCCGGGTGCTCCAGGGGATTCTCGCCCGGCCACAGAAACACGATCGGTCTTCCCAATCGGGATCCCGCGCACAGAAGCCTTCCCTCCCGTGTCAACCTGGGCGCTTCGTACCAGAAACAGTCTTCGGCGACGTCCCGCTCCATCCAGTTCTCGCCGTCGGCGGAAATGACAAGCCCTATCTTGCAGGTGGTCTTGCTCTCCTGGTTAGCGCTCATTCCCGGCTTCGCGGCAGCCCCACCGCCGGTTTTCGTCTGTACGAATACGACGAGACGGTCTTCGTAATCCATAATCCCGCCGGTATTGCGCCACAGACTCCGCGAAACGTCGCCCGGCGCCACGCAGGAAGGCCTTGACCAGGACGAGAGATCCTGGCTCCGGGTGATCAGTGTCTGCTGTCCTGGCGCTTCTTCATGCACGGCGCCGTTCGAAAACACGTACCAATACCGGTTTCGCCATCTGCAGATACCGGCCTGGTGATTGTACGTGCCGAACGTACTTGAGCCCGTCGCCACCCGAACGCGCCGGATCGGCGCACGGTCGAACCACGCCGGCCACTCCTTCCCGTCCGGCCGGGTGCATCCCGCCTTCTTGAATTGGGACGTCACCAGGTTGTCCCGCACTCTCTGTCTGAGATCCGGCGTGAGCATGGAGATTCGCGTCTCCGAGTAGATATCAGGTACGGGCATGAATGGTTTCCTCCTGGTTGCTTGCGACCCCCTAACCGCAGATGCCGGAGGTCAGTCCGCGATATTGACGACCACCTCGACTTCATCGACGGTAATCTCCCGGGCCTCGGCCCGGTTTCTGGAGACCCACTTGATGCCCAGGGTATTGTCCCCGTAGACGCCGGGCGGCGACGTCAGAGCGACGCGCAATTCCGTGTATGGCGGCAACGGCCTCCCCTCCCATGCCGGCCGGCCCCGTGGGTGATAGATGGGGCGCATGGCGTCTGCCGCGATATCCCGGCCGTTCAGGGTTACGGCGATCTCATCCTCGGGGCCCATACCGATGGCTCTGAAGATCAGCCAGGCGCCGGGAGGCTTGCCCGCCCGGTTGAACCTTCCGGCGTATACGCCCCGCGCGTCCACGGGCAGATCGGTTTTTTCCGGTAGATGCTCGCAAATTCGGAACGAAAACACGTCGCTCGGACTGGACCCGGTGACGGTTGCGCGTGGATGTGGAATGGGTATGCTCCGGTAGCCCTTCGGGTGGAGTTCTTGCGCCCAAAGCGGCAGGAAGAGATAGTGTCTGTCTCCCCCGGCGACCGCATCGGGGTTTTTCAGGGTTCTGAAGTAGTCCAGCGCCTTCGGATACATGTCGGCGGGCCCGGGATAGGTCTTGCTACGGAGTTGCCCCCACATATAGACGTCGTAATTGTGGGTAGAAATTCCGTCGGCGCCGGCTTCGTAGAAGTTCCGGACGGCGGCCCGGTAGTTGTCCAGCGTCATGATCGCGCAATTGCCGGGCACGTCGGCCTGAATGGCGGGATAAAGGTAGCAGTTGTCCGAGGCGCGGACAAAATTGGCGAATTGTTCGACCCTCATATTGAAGTTTGTGTAGTGATAGTCGGTGGGCGCCACGTAGTCGACCAGACCTTCCGCAACCCACGTGGGGACGTCGAGGCCGAAGTGCCGGCATTCCTCCAGGGTGGTTGGCACCCGTACCCCCATCAGGAGGCGCCGTCCTCTCTTTCTCCCGGTACTGTCGAGCATCGCGCGGAGCCGCCGCATGAATTCGGACATAATAGGATGCCGGTCCACGGCCTCGGAGGGCGGGAAGCAGTACCCGTGGCGGATGAAATTGAGTTCGATCCCGTCCACGTCAAACCGCTCCGGAACCTCCTGTATTATGGAGAAGATCCAGTCCCGCACGTCGGGCAGCGAATAGTCGACGCCATGACCGAGGTCCTCCAGGATCCACTGGGGATGGGTTTCAAAAAAGGGTTTGTTGACCCCGTGGCGATCGTTCATCCGGAAACCCGCCAGCAGTTCAATGCCCTGGTTACGCGCTTCGTCGACGAATATTTCCAGCGGCATCACGCCGCCGTCCATCATCGCGTCGAATCTATGGAACGCCGGCGAACTCCAGTTCGGGCATCTGCAACTGTGATAATAGGCGATCAGGCCGTCGAAATAGACTTCCGGCACATACGTATCCGCGCCTCCGGCAGCCACGCTGCGGATCCAGTCCCTCAGGTGATCGGGCTTCGCCGGATCGCCGAAGAGCCAGGTCCCCCGGCCGAAATGGGAGCCCATGTCGCTGGTGTGAATCAAACGGCGGCTGCCCCTGGGGGACCCTGTAGTCGGCGCCGGGTCCGTCGGTATAATTCGCTGCATGGCGTTCTGTTTCCCTCTGATGGTGCGTCAGGCACGATGTTCGGCAAGGGGCCCGATCACTGCCGTCCCCCCTCGAGCACAGCAAACGGATAGCGGCGTGGACACCTGAAGGGTACGATCATGTCTATAGTCACGCGAACCCCCGTTGCCCGCGGATGGCCGTAAGGAGTCGGGATCGGATGGATATGGAGAATCGGGACCCCCACGGGTCCGGAAACCGGGATGGTGTTTGACTTATTTTTGTAACACGCCTATATTCAACGTGTTAACGAGATTTTCCTTTGGTGGCGCGGCTATCGAAATGCTGACTCAGCCAGGAGTTGGTTGTGCCCGGGCGCGGACATACGGTGGATGGCGTTCCCGTTTCTTCGACACAGTTGCAACTGCATTTCTCAGACACGCGGACGGCGCCTGAAGCGCAGAAGGTTCCGGTCCGCTGCGAACAGTGTGGGAACCCATTTGGCGTCCCGCGCTGGTTTGCCCGCGGGACGGTGCGGCTTCACTTCTGCGGCAAAACCTGCCTCGACGCGTGGACATCGGTACTTCCGGAAGACGAGAGCCGTCTGGTTTTGAGGGGACGCCCGGAATACAGGGGTGGAAACTGGAAGGTGCAGACCGCGGTGGCGAGAGAACGGGACGGCTTCCGGTGCCGGAAATGCGGGGTTACCGAAGAAACGCTGGGCCGGCAACTGGACGTGCATCACAAGACGCCCGTCCGATTGTTTGCTTCGGCCGCGGCCGCCAACCGGCTGGACAATCTGATCTCGGTGTGCGCGTCGTGCCACAAACGGCTGGAAGACAGGCTGAGTGACGAACTTCCACTCTTCCACGCGGTGAGACATCCCGGCCAGCGGCGGAATCGCTGATGACGCTGGATGTATGAACGATGCGGGGCCGGAACTCGAGGTCAACCCTTCTTTCCGACAGGGAGGAAGGTTTTGTTTCTGCCCGCTGATGAGGGGGCTTCCGGCAAGAGCGGGATGCGAATCGGGAGGGGCGCGGGTTCTCCCGATGGTCGACATCCACCGCTAAACGGCGTTCTTCTCTCCGAAGAGTCGTTCGCAGACCTTGGCGGCGCGTTCCTGGTAGCCGTCTGGGACAAAGACGTAGAGTTTCCAGAGCCGTTCGTATTGGTCCTCCACCGCCTTCACGTCGAACGGCGGACTGTCGAGGGGTTCATTGAGGCGACGGACGCCGTTTTTGGTTTTCGTGAAGACCCTGGCCTCCTTGATGGAGGAAATGTCCGGGCAGTACAGGATCACCTGGTCGGGTTCGACGACGATGGCGTCGGCTATTTCACGTTCGACCCGCTGCCTGGATTCGACGGATCTGTTGTACGAAGCGATCAGTTCATCCCGCGCGCGCCTCCCGATTTCGCCCGTAGAAAGCACGTAAGCCCGCTTCAGCAGATTGCGGTAGACCACACCCCGGACCAGGCGATCAATGCGTTCATCCTTTCTTGCGGTGAGGGACCGAAGAAGGGCGCCATCCGTGAGATGGTAAATATCCTCCTGCCGCAGGCCCTGCTGGACGGCCAGTTCCACGGCTTTGGCAATCATGGCGCCGGATGCGATCTTCGCGTGGTGAAAGTAGACGCGTTCGGTCAGGAAATAACGCAGCCGCAGGAGATGGAGCAATTCCGTCCGGGTGCTGAGTTTCTCCAGGTTGATGGCGAGCTTGTTGTCGGCAACCGTGAAGGTGCTTAGAATGCGGTCGTCGTAATCGTGTTTCAATCCCGCGAAATAGGCGTCGCGGCGAAGGTAGTCGAGCAGGTCCGCATCGACGGTGCTCGTAACGATCTGCCGCATCCAGGGCGGATCGAAACTGCGCTGGGTGAGGAGGGCGACCACCTGTTCTCTCTGGCCGGATGCGTCCAGAGCATTCGACAGTTCATCCTGGGAGAGCGCGTGTCCGATCCGTTCCGCGGTATCGTGGCGCGGAAACAGCTTGCGTTCGTCTTCAAAGGTATGGCCAAAGGGAAAATGAGACACGTCGTGTACGAGGGCGGCCAGAACCACAGCGGTTTCCTGTTCGGGGCTCACGCTGGTTCCGGAGTCTCTGAGAACACCTACAATGTGCCTCGCCATTGCGGCGGTACCCAGGGAGTGTTCGAACCGTGTATGCGTGCAGCCCGGGTACACGAGATAGGCCGTGCCGGTCTGCCGGATGCCTCGCAGGCGCTGGAATTGCCGGGTGTCCATCACACGGCGCTCCACTTCGTCGAAGCGAAGGTCGCCGTGTACCGGATCTCGAATGATCATATACCGAACTCTCAATTATGGAACGGGACCGTAGCCGCCCTCCTCCCCTACCCTGCCCCCGCGGCAATGCGCTTACCTGCCAGCCGTTCAAAGTTAACAAATCGGCCGGCACGTAGCAACGGAAACGCATCATGCCGAACGGGCTGCCGGATAGGGACTCGGACAGCCCGTTTGATTTCGTTGCCGCTCTTGCGCATCGGCGAAAAGATCTCTTTTCGATTCCGCGATACCTCCCTCGTATTGCGCGACGTTGACAGCGCGGACGACAAATGAAGAGCGGCCCGAATCGCCGCGCGGGTCGTCCGATGACATGGCTCAAAAGTAGAATTTTAGCCCGGCAAAGAGGCGATCGATATCCGTAGTGTTGCCGTCCGTAAAGATGAAGTCCCGCTTGTAGTTCAGCCCAACGCGAATCCGATCGTTGAGAATGATGTCGATGCCCGCGCCGGGGGCCACGCCGAAGTTGCTTTCCCCTTCGGTTGGCTTGTAGAGCCCCGCCTGCGCCGAGAAATAATAGACAAAAGGGTCGGCGTTGTAGTCGAAGCGGGAACCCAGGCTGTAAATGGTCAGTTTTTTATCAGAAAGATAGGCATAACCACCCTCTATTGCAAGCCAGCCGTCCCGCTCGTAACCCAGGTTCAGGCTGTAGAGCAGGCCGGAGCGGCTGTCGTCCGCGTTTCTGTCGAAGATGCCGGAGCCGAACGCCGGGCTGATATAAAATCGGCCTTCTGGACCGCCGAACGGATAGCCGCCCCGGCCCACTTCACTGCCTTCCGGTCCATCGGTCCGACCGGATTCCTGGGCGGCCAGGGGCACGGATAGCAGCCCCAAGCAGCAGGTGAGAATCAGAGTGAAACGTGCGGGTTTCATGGCGAGTTTCCTTTCAAATTAAGGAACACGGTGGGTTGAGATGCCAGCTATCTACGTATTAGAATCCAATATGGCGTTTCTTGTAGGCCTTCCGGATTTCTTTCTCGTCGGTCCAGGCAATTTCAGACGTCACCAGATTGGTCAACTGGAAGGTGGCCTTATAGTAGATCAGTTTGTCCTTGCCCACCTGCTGGACGTTGGCTGTGAGTGTGCCGGTCAGCAGATACTCCGCGCCGGTCTGGCTGCCAGGACCGCTGGCCTGGTCCGGATCCACGTAGCCGGACTGTTGATACTCGTACTCCTCGGCGATGTCCCGGCGGTTTGCCACGTCGGCGAACCGAAATCTGCCGCTCTGGATGAGCTGTGTGCGGACCTTGTTGGACAGCATGGTCATATCTATGTGTTCTGATGTACGGTTGCGCATTTTTCCGATCATGACAACCGGCGTGCCGTTTCTCCCTGTAATGCTGCTCCCGGCCATGGACTGGATCATCTTCTTCGCGATGAGTTGCATGTCGTTTTCGCTGAATCGGTCATCCAGCAGCGCAATGGCGTTCGGATCTTCGTAGCTGCCCTTTGTAAAGGCTCTCGGTCCCGCGCAGCTGACGGCGAACGCGAGAACGACGGCGAGGGTGATGCAGATTCCTGGTTTCATGTCGTATCTCCTTTCAGGGTGATGGGTGTTCCGGCTCGGTAGCTAACCCGTTCCATGTGTTGCGTGAGACGAGCGCCTGCGAACTCAATTCCATTCGCATTGGAAGTGGGCGCCTGCCATGTGCCACTTGTAAGGCAACAGGACGTCCTGGCGATAGCGCACCTGGAGCCGGCAGTCCTGCAACAGAGAACTGACGGGATAGTCGAAGACGAATTCACGGATGCCGGCGCGGTCGGCATCGGGAATATCGGTTGACTGGAATATATCCGGCCTGGTCGACGTCAAGACCTGTATCGTCTTGGACCCATACGTCTTCAGCGGCACTCGATCCGCAAAGGTGATACGCCGAACCTGCTTGGGCAGCAGGGGATCGGTGAGATCCACCCGCTCGTCCCGGCGCCAGCGCCCCGCCAGCACGGCGCCCAGGTCCGCGGTGAAGATGCGCTCGGTCGGCCCGTCCGGGATAATCACGTAGAGATACCGTCTGCGGGCTTCCCCGGACTGACCAGCGAATTCGAGTTGAATCGTAAGGGTCAGCGCGCGGTTGGGGGGCAGCGCGTGGAGCGAGATTGCCTGAATGACCTTTTGCGAAACGCCTGCCTTTTTGAGTTCAATCAGCGCGTCGGCCGAAGCGTTACCCGCAAACCGGCGTTCGCGAACCATTCGGCTGATCGCTTCGTCGTCAAAGTCGTTCCGGCTGAGATTGATGACGTCTTCCAGGTCGAGGGGAAGCTGGTCGGAGCGTTCGTAGATGGGCGGCAGGTTCTTACCGTCCCACGTCACGATGTTGATGACGGCGCCCCGCGTGGGGATGTCGGCGGCCTGTCCTTCCGCGCCCCACCCTGCTAGGAACAGGGTCAGATATACGCAGATCTGTCGCTTCATTTTCTTCCTCCTTTCGGTGGTTGTGTCTATTTGTACGTCCGGTAGTTGACGAACGTCCGGGCTCCCGGTCGGATGTGTACGTCCGAAAGGGTTCCGGTTGCGATGACGCGGCCCCGGCCGTCCAGGGATTCCAGCGTGAGGGTGTGGGTACCGGCCGGAAGGGTGAGCCTGCCGACTTGCACGTTATGCGGCAGCGACACCCAGCTTCGGGTATCGGCCGTTTCGGTGACGGCGGCAAACAGCTTGACGAAGAAGCCAAGGACTTTGTTTTCTTTTTCCGCTTTGATTGAAGCCCCGTACTTGGCCAGACCTCGGGCGACCGTGCGCGCCAGCACTACGGGTTGTTTGTCCTGATACGTCTGCCACGCGATGGCCGAAAGGTCTTCCGCCAGTGTGGTGGTGGTCTCATGTCCGGCGGCACTTAACCTTACTGTCCGGGTTCGCGGTGCGACGTCCTCGTACGCCGGCAGCGCCACGCGAAGCCAGTATTTGACTTTCGATTTACCTGCATAGTGGGGTTTGAAGTGGCGGTGCGCGATTTTTTTGGATAGGCCCTCGACGCGCTTTTTCGAGACCCGTTCGACGTCGTCTTTGTAGATGGGCAGGTTGATTTCCTCCTGGATCTTGTGCGGCACGAAACCGATTTCCGAGAAGAGGATCAGTTCGCCGGCCGTGGGTGAGCGCCAGTCTGCGGAGGCGGCCCCTTCACCCGGGTCCTCGGTATAACCCAAAGCTTGCTCGACGCGCCGGAGATCTTTCCGGAGGGCCGCGGGCGCCTTCAGGCCAAAGGCCTTTTGATACGTCTCATAGGCATCCACCGCGTTCCGATAGGACACGTACGCATCGTTGAGTTCGCCGGTGGCTTCGTAAATAAGACCGGTCATATAGTGAATGAATGCATCGTTCCGGTACGTGGCGTCGTAGTCGGCCTGGGCGGCGTAGCGCTCCAGTTTCAGGTTGGCCTTGCGGCACTCCACCAGGGCCTCTTCCGGCTCGCCGAGATACCAGTAGTTGAGCGCCCTGTAATAGTTGACGAATGCGAGTTCGAATTCCTCGCCACGATAGGCGCGTACCTGGTCGTTGGTGATCAGCGAGGCCGCCTCCCTGGAAATCGAGCGCGTGAAGAGCCGATCCGAGAGTCGTTCGGCGTCTTCGAAGAACCGGTTGGATACATGGTATTCACCTCTGTAGTGCGCAATGAGGCCGTTCTCCATAAGGTAGAGCAGGCGCGCGGGGCCCTTCCTTGCTTTCCCCAGGCTTTGCAGCGCCGTTTCGTAGTTTCCCTGCGCCAGGCTGCTCCTGAAGGTGGCAGCGTTGTGGGTGTACGTGGCGCAACCGGCGAGGGCAAACCACAGAATCAGGCCGCAAGTCAATTTGAATGGGGTTTTCACGAAGTGCTCCGGAAATCCGCCGGGTGAGTCGAGTATCCAGATTCAGAACGGTTTGTGGTGTTGCACGTTCACGTTTGCCGTCGTATCGTATATGCAATCGCCGTGCCAAATTTATAAAATGTTTATAAACAATTAGATATGTATTCACGTCGGGCGGCCAACCTGTCGTGTTTCGTCACACCTGTGAACACGGACGACAATTGGGAGCCCCGAAAAACGAGGTGATTCGCGGTGGTTTCGGCTTCCGTCGCCACCTGGAAACATCGGTTTTTTC
This sequence comes from Candidatus Latescibacterota bacterium, assembly GCA_965237675.1. Lineage (GTDB taxonomy): Bacteria > Latescibacterota > UBA2968 > UBA2968 > JAAXHE01. The sequence continues at coordinate 2,984,225 of OZ250150.1, read as the reverse complement.
ACTACGGATGGAGGCGTCTCGTGTTCTTATCCGGCTATCAGCCGTCAGCTTTCAGTTGTCAGCTTAAACCGACTAGCCATACGGCCTTGCGACGTCGATCAGCGATGGCTGCGCCACGACGAGGGCAACCACAAGGGTTGCCCCTACAAACGCAACGACTGCACGTAATACGGCGATATCAGTATCACGGATGGCTGGTTTTTGTAGGGGCGACCGGCCGGTCGCCCCTACAGATACCGTCCCGCAGCACCGCAAATCCCCAAAACGGTCCTTCGCAGTCTACCTATCGTGCGCCCGGTTGTTGGGTGGGGGGGTTTTCCGCGCTATTCCGTTCAGCACTAAAGCGACATGTGACGTCATACGTACGCAGGGCACAATCGCCAGCCTACTACACTGATGTGATTCGCGGAAAAACCGGCTCCGCGCCGAGCGGCGCGGTTCTTTTTGGTCCTTTTTCTTACGCGAATAAGAAAAAGGACAAGGAAATAGGGGTTAGAGGGCTTATGACGCAGCGTATCCGACGTTAGATGGGTGAGAATCATCCACTCCGGTGGCCGCCCGTCTCCGGCGCGGGGAGGTATTATACAGTCCCTTGAAGGGCTTGCTTTGACAGGTTCAGCACGGGCAGCACAGTCTGCGCAAGCACTTCGACAAGCTCAGTGTAAACAACGCAGCCAGACGGGATGAACCGGCGGATGAATGGTGAAAAATCCCTGGTACAGGTCGCCAGGGAACATGGAACGGAATGGAAAGGAAGAGAGAAGGCGTCCCCGTCGGGGACGCCTTCTGGTGCGTTTTTAGAGGGGATAAAAGGGGGACTATCGGCGCTGACGATAGAGAGAAGCGTCTATGGCGGCGGCCATGGCCGCTTCATCGAGGCAGCTGTTCAAAAACACGTTGATACGGGCCGCCTCCCGGGCGGGATCCGCCAGGATCCGTCGGTGTTCGGAATAGAGGGTCCGGATGAAGGGTCGTTCGGACAGCCAGGTTTCCGTCTGTTGAAGATGTTTGCGAAAAACCCGCGCTATTTCCTCGTCGTCCGCCTGCCCGCCTGGCTGCACGCCCCGCCGGATCAACATCTGCTCCTGTGAGGCGAGCACCTCTTCCATGGCCCGCCGCATGAAGATGATCCTGTAGGTATGGATATGGGGAAGGTGCTTCAGCAGTTCGGAGATGATTTTGACGGCCTTGCCCCTGGCCTCCGGCAGCCAGCTCTGATCCGTCTTCAGCGCCTTGACCTTCTCGTATTCGAAAAAACCTTTGAGATTGTCTTCGTCGGCGGTTCTCAGCCCGTCTGTCAGGACGTTCATCCCGCCCGCTTCGAGCATCTGCATCATCATCGAAGTGCCGGAGCGGGGCAGCCCGGAGACGACGACGATCGTGTCGGGATCGGCCATGGGACTCATTCGATCGCGCTAGCCAGGGGAGGAATGAAGTAGTGGGACGGGGAGCCTCAGAGATAGCCCAGAGATTCGAGCCTGTCTTCCATCAGCTTTTTTTCTTCCGGTGTGTAGGCCGGGCCGGAACCCTTATCCGCTTCCTGCGCACGGAGGGATTCCAGCATTTTGGATGCCTCGAGCAGGCGATTGTACTCTTCGATGTCCAGCATGACGGCGACGCTGTTACCGGCCTGGTCCACCACGACACGCGGCTCGTTTCCGCTCATTGCAATTTGCCCCTGCCGAGAATGTCCCAGACGGCTTCCACCCGGTCGTTACGAATGCCGTAGATCTGGTTGTGGAGGAAAACCGTCATATCGCTGTAGCCGGATATGAGTTCGATCTTGTCGCCGATTCTCAATGGACGGTCGGTGTTCTTGAGTTCCAGATAGCCGTGTTCCGCGGAGAGACCGACCACGTCGATGCCGTCCCGGTCTTTGACCCATGGCAGGCCGAACTGTGAAGAGGTGGTTTTGCGGCCCGCGTCGATAAAGGCCCGGTCCGGCGCGGGGTGGCTGACGACGGTTGCAAGGATGGAGAGGGCGTGGTCCAGCCCCGTGACGCCCATCGACGTGGCGTAGAAGGTGTCCATCATGATGCCGCCACCCGCCTGGATTTCAGTAAGGCCGGGGCAACTCGGCGTGAAGGCAAGTGTACCCGTACCGCCGGCGCTTACAATCGGGCATTCGATGCCTGAGGTCTCGATAAGCTCCCGTGAGTCCGCAAGAAGGGAGATGGCGTCGGCGCAGGCGGTTTCCTTCTCCCTGTCGGGCAGATCCATCGCCTGGCCTTCGTAGCCCATCAACCCAGCGAATGCCACGCCGGGCACCGCGTGCGCCTGCTGGGCCAGTTCCAGCGCGGCCTTGCCGGGCGTCACACCGCAGCGCTGCATCCCGATGTCGACTTCGACCAGCACACGCACGTTGACGCCAACGCCCCGCGCCGCTTCCGAGATCATCCTGACGTGCACGGGGTGATCGATGGCGACCATGACGTCGGCATGCCGCTGCAGGTGGGTCAGACGGGCCATTTTCCTGTCGCCCACGACCTGGTTGGCAACCAGGATATCCCTGATTCCCGAAGCGGCCATGACTTCGGCTTCACCGAGTTTGGCGCAGGTGATACCGATGGCGCCCGCGTCGAGCAGTTTGTGCGCAATGGCCGGGGTTTTGTTGCCCTTGGTATGCGGCCGCCAGTGAATGCCGCAGGCTTTGCAGCGTGCGGCAATGCGGGCGACGTTGTTTTCCAGAAGGTCCAGGTCGAGCATCAGGGCCGGGGTGTCCAGGTCCCACTTTTCGAAGCCGACGGGAGAGTAACTCATTCGCAGTTCCTCTAAGCGCGCGCATTGGGGCCTTCCGGATGGAACCCGGAGGAAGGGTAATGGGTTTTTTCCAGGATCGCCGAGCCCGATTCAGCGCGTGATTATCTCTTTTCGGCAATTTCGGCGAGCGTGTCGCCGGTAATCCTGACAGTGTGAGTATCTACGCGCTCGACATCGCGGCGGGAGGCCCTGGATGCCGCGCTGGATGCGGCCTGATACTCCGTGACAAAGGCGTAGGGACCCGGAACGCTGTGCGAGACAAACTCGCCGATACGGCACATTGACCGTTTTGCGCCTTCGCGGATGAGGTCCCGTGCCTTTGCGGGAGAAAGCGTGAGCGCCGCGGTACGGCTGAGCCCCTCCTTGACGACGACACCTTCGATATTCCCAACGTACTCCCGTGCTTCGTCTATCGCTGCCCGGTCTCCGCTGATAAAAGCCGTGGGCACGCCGGCCTCCCCGGCGCGGGCGATATTGAACCCGATTTCACCGATGAGTTCTCCATTCAGCCAGCAGTTGGAAATATCGCGTGAACTCCAGCTGTGGCACAGTACGCCCGCTGGTGTGTTCTCCATGGCATGGTGGCCGTACAGAAACATGGCTTTGAAGTCGATCCCGAGGTCCCAGGCGGAGACCAGCGGACGGCCGAACATCACCCTCGCTTCGTAGTGGATGAGTTCGATGTTGATTCCGCCGCTGCCGTGTCCGTCCAGGACGATCACCTGATCCGCCCCGCCCTCCAGGGCGCCGTCCACAAGCGCGTTTATTTCGAGCGTGGACAGGTTCTTCGCCTGGTCGTTGTAGCGCGTGTTGTCATAGGTCTGTGTCTGGAAATCCACAACGCCAGCGGCGCCTTCCAGGTCGCACAGGACCAGAATATTCATGGGGGTCCCCTCCGGGGTCAATCGTCGAAAGCCGACGGCGCGTAAAGCCGGCCGCCTCGGATGGTGGAAACCGGTTCGAGTTTCCGTTCAGCCGAACGGGTCCCATCCCGGGCATCGGTGAAAACAAAGTTGCCCGGTTTGAGTTCCAGGACGGCCAGGTCGGCCCGCGCGCCGGGCCGCAGGGTGCCAATTTCGCCCAGCATACCCATGGCGCGCGCCGGGGCCGCAGTTACTTTTTCGAGGGCCTGATCCAGCGAGAGGCCCAGAATGAGAAATTTGGAGACGGTTGTGACGAGGTCGTACACGGGTCCGTTCAGATTGTAAACGTGGAGGTCGCTGGAAATGGTCCCCGGGGGGAAGTCCTGGGACATTGCCGCCTCGGCAACGTCGAAGACAAAGCTGCCCTGGCCGTGGCCCACGTCGAACAGAATCCCGCTTTGCGCGGCCCTGCGAGCGACAGGACGGACTCTGCCTGAATCATCCAGAATGCCGGTATCGCTCTGGTGAAAGCAGTGTGTGACGATATCCCCGGCGCGGAGTTCGTCGACCATGTCGTCGAACGGGACGGGGCTGGCGTTGGGATGGATCATCAGCGGGAGACCGGTGGCGTCGCAGACCTCGCGCGCCCGTTTCAGGCCTTCTTTACCGTTCTCACCGACCAGGTTCGTCGTCATTCGGATTTTGACGCCGACAATGTCGTCTCTGTGTTGCTCGCACATCCGTACGGCGCGGTCCACGTCCGCGTATCGGAGGTCCGTGAGTTCGCCGATATCGGCTGACAACATGCCCTGAGAGGACACGTGCAGAAATGCCTTGATGCGGGTGGCGCTGACGTCGATGACGTACTTCTTGAATCCCGGAAACGTGTCGGCGCCCGAGGATCCGGCGTCGAATACGGTGGTCACGCCCCTGGCCAGGCAGGTCGGATCCGGTTCCACGCCGTAGTGCGAGACCCCCCACCAGACGTGGACATGCAGATCGATCAGGCCGGGCGTGACCAGGTAGCCGGTGGCGTCGATTACGGTCTGTGCGTTCTCCTCGTAAATCTCGTCTTCCAGCGCGGCAATGCGTTTGCCCGCGATGGCCACGTCTCGAACGGCGTGCAGGTCCTGCGCCGGGTCGATAACGGTTCCACCCTTAATGAGCATGTCGTATGGTGCGGGCACGCGGGTTCCTCGACGATGGGAATGAGAAAAGGCCCGTGTTCGGCCGGTTGCGGTCGAAAAATAACGAAAAAGCGGAATCACGGCAAACAAAAAGGGGCAACCCGACGAGCGCCCCTGCAACGTGCGATGCCGTTTCCGACTCTATGCCAGGTTCGGGTTGCTGCCCGCCCACTTGGAGACTTGGGGCAGGATGCCCTCCCGGATGATCTCGTCCCGCAATCCGACAAGATGCGCATAGGATTCTTTCAATGCCTGCAGATCCTCCGCGGTGCCCTCCGGCATGCTGCTGGTTACGCCCTCGGCGGAAAGGGAGGCGGGCATGGCCATCATGATATTCCTGAACTCACCGTTGTTGACGTAGGCGCCACAAGGCCAGTCGTAGGGTTCGCCGAACAGCCCCCGCAGCATGAAAACGCTCTGCTGTGCGGGAGATTGAAAGGAGGAACGCCCGCGCAACTGGATGATCCGGGCGCCGCCCCCGGTCACGTGGGCCTGGATACCGCTCCAGGCCTCGGGGCTGAGACCGATGCCGTTTACGGTTGCGCCAGCGAGGATATCCGTCAGCGGAATGCCGTTGACGGAGGTGCCGCTCTTGAATACGGCCATCGACTCGCCGTGGCCGCCGTAGGTTTTGCAGCCGGTCACGCTGTCTTGCTGAATCCTGAAATGCTGGGCCAGCGCAGTCTGGAGGCGCGTGCTGTCCAGGGCCGCCAGCGTGGAGACACGGCCGGCTGGAAGCCCGGAGTGCACCAGGGTGGCGAGACCCGTGATATCGGCGGGGTTAAAAATGATAATGACGAAATTGCAGTTCGGACAATACCGTTTGATATCGAGACCGAGTTGTTTCGCAATCAGGCCGTTGTCACGGGTGAGGTCTTCCCGCGTCATCCCTTCTTTTCTGGGCGCGCCGCCCGAACTGATCACATAGGCGGCACCTGAAAGCGCTTCGGCGATGTCCGCGGTCCAGGTGACGTTTGCGCCTGGAAATCCGCAGTGGAAAATTTCCTCGGCGGCGCCTTCCAGGCCCGGTTCGAACGGGTCGTACATGGACACCCGGCCGGCGGTTCCCGATGCCAGCAGGGTCTGTGCGATATTGGAGCCGATGGCGCCCGCCGCGCCAAGTACCGCTACTTTTTCGTCCGTCAGATACATGGGTTTTCGTCTCCAGGCGGCCGGCCCTTCCTTACTCGCCGGCCTGGTCTTGCAGGCTTACGCTCATATTGTACGCCTCTTCGGCATTTCTTGCGCTGGTCGCGGCGGCTTCGCCCATACCTCCTTCCGACTGCTCCTGGGAAAGCAACGCCCACGACCGTGCCAGCGCCTGCCAGCCCTGCACGCTGGTGGCTTTGAGGCTGACCACCATCTTTAAGGCATCGATGGATTCCTGGTACCTGGCCTGATTCTCGTAAATCCGACCCAGCCGGTACCACGCGTCGGAATCCTGAGGATTGGCCTGGACGCTCTTAAGGAACAGGTTGACCGCCTCCTCCAATCTACCAAGGCCTTTGTAGCTCTCCGCCAGATTGAACATCGAATCTACATCGTCCGGCTTCTGCGCGACCACTCTTTCGAGGAGTTCGGCCGCCTTTTCGTAATTGCCGCCCATCAGGGACATCTGCCCGGCCATAATCAGCACATCGAGATTATTGGGGTCGATGGCCAGGGCTTTCTCTGCGGTTTCGAGAGCGGCCTCATTGTCGCCCGCAAACTGCTGGGACCGGGCGAGGTCGTTCAGATATGACGCATTCTCTGGATCCAACTGAAGGGCTTTCGTGAAGCATTGTCTGGCTGCTTCGTAATCCCTTGAGTTCATATACGCACGGCCCAGATTGACGAAGGAGGATGTATCGGTGCTGTCGAGTTCGATCGCTTTCAGATAGGCGTCGATGCCGGCCTGGGCCTGGCCCATGTTCAGGTACGTCACCCCGAGCGCCTGGTACGACATTGCCTTTTCGGGCGCCAGCCCGATGGCTTTCTGGAGGCCTTCTATTGCTGCGCCGTAGTCCTCGGCGCCAATCGCCCGAACGGCATTGTTGTAGTTCCGGCTCCACCACATGTCCAGGAACGGCTGGATTTTCTTGCGGTACTTTTTCTGGCCTTTCTTGGACGCAAGAACAATGTCGAATTCCTTCTTCATTTCGTCCTGCAGGTTTTTCTCCGAGTAGATTTCGCCCAGCATGAAGTGCGCCTGCACGTCGTTGGGATTGCCCTCGACGACGATCAGCAACTGTGCGAGGGCCTTGTCGAACAACCGCTGGCTGATGTAAAGGTGGGCGGACCGCTTGGCTATTTTGGCGTCGCCCTTTGTGATCTTCTTCTTCTGGGCACACGCCTCGTCGGATGCGGTACCGAGAATGGCCAACACAAGAAGCGCGAGCAAGGGAATGCCCGGCCGGCGAAGGAATTGTATCATGAGGTCCAAAGTCTTTCCCCTTTCTTTTTCGCGACGTACCGTCGATTCAGCCAACGCCAGTACATGCCATGGAACATGGCTCAAACCGTTGTCCGGGTTGAGCCGATTGGAGGTTGTTTCGTCCTTTTTAAAGGCGAATTGCGGATCGGTGCAATATAGGCGGCGCGTAAAATTCTGTCAAGATCAAACACGCGGAAACCCTGTGGCGAAGATTCCGATAACGACGATTCGGGGCGCCGCGTCCGCATGCTAGCGCACTGGCGCCTGTAAGGACCTACGTGTCCCTGTCTGAAATCAGCACGCCGCCTACCGCCCAGTGGTCGCGGGTCACTTCCTCGATGACCACCATGGTGCCTTCCGGTTTAGCGCCGCAGATATTCTGCAGGGCGTCGGTAATGGCTTTGACCAGTTCTCGTTTCTGGTCCTTCGTGCGGCCGTCGAGCATTTTGACATTGACAAAGGGCATGCCGGCATCCTTTCTCGAAACGAAGCACCGTGGGCTACAGGGTCGAACCCTGGCGGCTTAAAGCAACAGATATAGTAAGGAAAAACAGGCAGAAAGCAAGGTGGAATCGAATGCGCGGCAACAGCGACGACCACGTAAGGCCGATGAACCCTGCCCCGGTTGTCCGGCCCGGCCGGTACCGGTTCAAAGACCGGTTTCTACACCCGTGTTTCGTCGATAACGATGAGGGTCTTGATGGAGTCGCCGGCTTCCGCCACGGTCTGAAATCCCAGGGGGGTTTCTTCCAGGGGAAAACGGTGAGTGACGAGTTTTTTCGCGGTAACCACCCCGCGGCCAACGATGTCCAGGGCTTCCACGGTGTCCGGGGGACCGCACGAGTAACTGGTGATGAGGGTGATGTCCCTGGAATACAGATCGTATGGTTGAATCGCCAGGGTCCGGCCGGGTTCGGCCGGGGTGAACAGAAGCACGGTCCCGCCCACGCCCACCGCGGAGAGTCCCGCCTCCATCGCCGGCAGGGTGCCCGGACCGACCACAACCAGGTCGGCCAGGTCCCCATCGGTGGCGGCGGCGACGGATTCGGCCAGATCGTCTCGAGTGACGTCGATGCCAACGTCGGCCCCGAGTTCAAGGACTTTTTCCAGCCGGTAGGCCACCATGTCCGCCGCAATCACGGTGGACGCGCCGTAGTGCCTGGCCACCAGGGCAAGAAGCTGCCCCATAATGCCCATGCCGATGATCAGGACGCGGTCTCCCCGTTGCATGCGGGCGCGGCGTTGCAACGCCTGTACCGCGCAAGCGGTCGGTTCGACGAGGGCGCCGTCTTCGAGGGAAATCGGGGCCGGTAGTTTCAGGGTGTCGGTTCTGAGGTTGAGGCCGGGCACGCGGACGAATTCGGCGAGGCCGCCAGGGTCCAGCGCGGAGGCTTTCCAGGTGGGGCACATCGAAAAATGCCCCCGGCGGCACGAACGGCAGTTCATGCAGGGGGCATGATGATGAACAAAGACCCGCTCCCCGGGTGAGAATCCCGTGACCCGGGCGCCGACGTCGACAATGGTCCCTGCAGGCTCGTGGCCGAGTACGATGGGGGCCTTGCGACGCACGTACCACGGCAGGGTATCGCTGGTACAGATGCCGCAGACCGCCATTTTGACCAGGGCGTCTTCAGGCCCGATTTCGGGGATCGGTTCGTTTTCGATGCGGATGTCGCCGTAGTCGTATAGACGGGCAACGCGCATCATCCGGCTTTTTCCGTGCTCGGTTCGGAGGGCACGACCGCGAATTTGACGTCGTTGCCCTTTTTCAGGAGAAGCTCGAAGACGTGTTTGAGGTCGGACAGGGAATAGGTGCCCGAAATCAGGCCGTTGAGGTGGATCTTTTTCTCGACCAACATGCTATAGGCCTTTTTCACGGCGCTGCGACTGTAGTGGAACACACCCTTGAGGGTGATCTGATCGTAGTGCAACCTGGCAGTGTCGAAGGTGGCGCGCGTTCCCTTGGGCAGGCCGCCAAAGAGGACCACGGTGCCGCCCTTGGCGACCAGGTCGGGCGTGCTCTCCCAGACGGCGAGTTGGCCGGTGCACTCGATCACCAGGTCCGCGCCGATGCCGCCGGTTATTTCCGTAACGCGTTCGATCGCGTTTTCCGCATCCACGTCGATAATTTCGTCCGCGCCGAGCGTGCTGGCGAGTCTGAGCCGGTATTCGCGCCTGCCGGCGACAATGACGCGCTTTGCGCCGAAAGCCCGCACGACGGCCGTGTGCATCAATCCGATCGCGCCCGCGCCGATGATGAGCACCGTGGCGTCCGGCCCCATACTCACCTGATCCATGCCGTAGACCACGCACGCGAGGGGCTCCAGCATCGCGGCCTCTTCGTAGGAAAGATCCGCGGGCTTTTTGTACATGTTGTTCTGGACGACGTGAGCCGGCACACGTACGTATTCCGCGAAGGCGCCGAAAACCATCTCGTCGATGGCGTACCGGCAGAGGTTCTCCTGCGACTTCAGACAGTACACGCACTTGCCGCACGGCGCTGTGGGCGCGGTCATGACCTGGTCGCCAACCTTGAACTTGGAAACGCCCTTACCGACTTCGTAGATATCGCCCGAGAACTCATGACCCAGCGGTGTTGGCGTGGGAATCTTCGGGTGGCCGCGGCGGAACGTCTTCAATTCGGTACCGCACGTCAGTGCGGATCGCACCCGGACGACCACCTCGCCAGGACCTGCGCTGGGAATGTCGACGTCGCGCAGTTCGAGACGGCCGGGCTCAAGAAGAAGCGATGAAAGCATGGTTCTCGCTCCTTTCCAATAAAGGTGACGCGCCATGTTCAATGATGTTCTAATGTGAAATCTAAGTGAAATCGGTGCGGTATGCAAGGAGTTTCGATTGACAAATCTCGCATGTACGGCCGGGTTCACACCGCGAGAACACACGAACCGAAAGCGCCGTGATGGGACGAGAGGATCCGCGTTTCGGATACGGGCAGACGTCCGACGTCGGCCGTCGTCCTTTGACCGCCGATTCAGAAGATGGTTATTTCGGGAACGGCCGTGCGGCCGAACGCCGCCTTGCCGCCGTAGGCCCTGATCTCGAACGCCGACAGAAAGGTCACAGGAACCGCACCAAGTACCGCGTTGTTTTCCAGGTCCAGAATCGTGAGTCCAAGCACGCCCGTAAATGGATCGACGACTGCGACGTATGCGGTCTTGTCGTCCCGCGAGACCCCGAAATTCACGGCTTCCCCTTCGACCCGGATTTCGCTCGTTTTTTTAAGAGTGGCTGAATCCACGGTCCAGAAATAGCCCTCTATCACTACGCCGAACCGTTCCGTAGGCGCCAGAAACAACCGCCTAACGGTTGCATAGAGCTTCCGTCCGTCCCTGGAGGCTTTAAGGTCGTACACGATCGTCGTTGAATCCGGGGCAACCTCCAGCATGTCGACAACCTCTTTAGTCACCGGGTCAATCGATACGATCTGAACCGCCGGATCGTCGCCCCCCTGGGTTGTGGAGGTATAGATCCTGTCGCCCTCCGGAGACGCGATGCACCGCCCGTTGCCCCGTCCGTCGAGTCGGATACTGTCCGCTAGCGCCTGTCCTGGACCGTCGATAACGGAGATCCACGGTCTGGACCAATGTCCTACGTAGATGGCGTCGCCGTCGGGAGATATAGCGATGCCACTGGGCTTATATGACAGCGGAATAAGCGCGACGGATTCGGCGTTTTTGATATCGATGACTTCGACCTGACTAGCTATGTCTTCGGTAACGTAGGCAAGCCGATGGTCCGGCGAAAGCGCCATGCGGAAGCCGCCTCGCGAGTTCCCGCGGGAGCCCGGCGATTCAGGCGGGTCCCGGAGCGGCAACCGGTAGTCGATCTCGCTGGATTCGGTGAGCGCATAGAAAGAATCCTGGCCGGCAACGTAGATTCGCCGGTTAAGATATGAGTAAATAACGCCGCGAGGCTGGCTTAGGACGGCCGAGAGGGCAGGATCGTAAAAATTCGTTTCCGCATCCACCACGTAGACCCTATCTGCTCGAAAGTCCGCGATATAGATGCGCGGCGGGTCAAATGGTTCACGGTCCCCGTCATCTGCCGGTGGTCCTGAGACGCCGAATTGCCGCGCGAAGAGGATGAAATCCTGGAAGTCGACTGCACCGTTGTTATTGAGGTCCAGCCTGGCGTCGAAGTCCGCATCCTGATCGGTCTTGCCGAATCCCCGGGCGAAGGCGATGAAATCCGCGAAGTTGACTTCGCCGTCTCCATTGAAGTCGACCGGCGAGGTTTCCTGAGCGTGGACGCCGCTGCTCGCGAGCAGCGAGAGGCAGATACCGAACAACACAAGGCTGCCCTTTGACATGAGTTTTCCTCCGGAATGGGAAAGTGTCCCGTCCCAGAAATATGTCACCGTTCATCCGCCGATTCATCCCGTCTGGCCGCGTTGCCTTTGCTTGCCGACCTTGTCCAGGTCGCCTCGCTCAGGCGTCTTGCCAGCCGGGCGACTCGGCGGCCGAATTTCGGCAATCTATTTCCGGGTCGGAACACTAAGCGGGGTAGAGTTCGGACCGGTACCGCCTGGTGTAGAACCGGGTGGCTCTTTCGATCTCCAGGTCTGCGATAAGAAGCTTTTCTTTTCCGTAAGGGACGTATTCGATGAGATTGCCCTGGGGGTCGATGAGGCTGGTGGCGGAGTTCTGGCCTTTCATGGCCTGGTTTACGCTGGCAAAGAAGATGTTGTTCTCCCCGGCGCGGCACTGCATGGCCTTCTCGTAGAAGGATTCGCCCCAGTTCTTGAGCTCTTGTCCTTTTTCGTCTCTGCCGGTGACCTGCGGTTGAAAGACGATCCGCGCGCCCCGCAGGGCGGGCCAGCGCACGGTTTCCGGGTAGCGCCAGCCTTCGTGGCAGATTGAAATCCCGAATTTGACACCCTGTACGGCAAACACCCTTCGCTGCCCGTCCGGCACGTAGTTCTCCGACTCGCCACCGGGGGTGATCTGGTTTTTGGTCTGGTGGCCGAGTACCCGGCCTGCCGGGGAGATAACAAAAGCCCGGTTTTCCAGCCCGAGTTCGGACTGCCACTCCATGCCGGCGATAGCGGCAACGCCGGTGGCGCGGCAGGCGGCTCGAAGGTCTTTCAGGGCCTGCGCCATGGCAGGTTGATCCGGTTCGGGCAGATCGAACGACGCGCCTCGAAGGCCCGGCAGGTAGGTCTCCGGCGTGCAGACGATATCCACTTTTTGCTTCTGACATTCCCGCAGAACCGCAACCAGTTTCTCCACGCCCTCGGGTACGGAGGGCCGCTGTTTGAGGGCGGCAAGACAGACGCGAAGCGTTTTCCCCATTGGACGAAACCTCGTTATTTATGCGGCAATTCGGAAGGCGGCGGATCGCAGTCCAAAGAGAATTTGCGGACCCGTTGCGCCAGAAAAGATGTATAGAATCCAGGGAAATGTCAACCCAATAGGCGGGAGCATTACGGGCAGGATGTCAATAGCAGAGGCGGTAAATAACCTCTCGAGGTTTCAAGGAGCCGTTCGAGTGAACCGTTCTGGACGGTGCCCTCGGCAAGGCGGTAGAGAAGAAACCTGGCGTCCAGTGAAATACCGGGAAACGCGAGGCCGCCTGGATCCGGAAGCTCGCCGCTCCGGGAGGTGATCAGGGCATGAAAACTGGCCGGGGCGGTCAGGGTCCGAATCCTGGCTCCGGGCAGGTCGATTCCTCCGGGAACCGGGCGGACAGTCGCCTCGTGAAAAAGCACCGTATTTAGGCATCGCAGCGCGTGAAAGGCGGGGCGTGGGTTGCATGACGTATCCAGAAGACCGTGGGCCACGTCCAGGGTCCGGTCCAGGTCGATATAGGGCTCGAAGTAGACGCGAGCACCCGGCAACAGGGCGGCGCAAAAGAGGGATTCTGCCGCCACATTGGCATTCAACACGTCGTCGCAGGAGGTGAGGGCCACGGCAAGGTCCACGCCTTTGACGTGGCTGAGGGCGCCGATGTCCAGGAGACCCTGAGCGGTTTTCCACGGGTCGGTCGCGTCAACACGGCAAAGGACCCGGTCGATGCAGACGTCCCGTCCGGCCAGGTGGAGGTTCAGTTCAGGCAATTCGCCAGGAAGGTATCCGATTCTGGTGCGGGGGTGCTGTTTGCCGGGACGGACCTCTCCCGGGAGGATGGGTGAAAGCGTGAAACGCGTGGAGGCTTCTTTGCCGCAGGCCGCGAGCGCTCGGGTGAGGTCGTCGGACGGCAGGAGGGCCCCGGGTATCTGAACTTCCCAAGCGTCGACGATATCCGCGTGCCGCCGGACGGACGGCAACAGATCCGCCTCACAGGACGCGGGCAGCATCGCCGTGAGCCGCGGACCCTCGTCGCGAAGAATTTTGAGTCGTTCCCGCTGATTGGAATCTTCAAGATCGGAGGCCGGGAATCGAACGGCGGTTACGCCGATTTCCACGCCGGCGAGCAGTGGATAGTCGTTTCTGACGCGCTGCCGGACGACGCTGGGAAATGCGACCGGGACTTCAGTTCGTGGCGCGAGGGGATGCAGAAGGGTGAGGCCGAGGGCGCCGCCGGGAATGCCCGCCGAAGCCCGGGTGAGCAGTCGTTTCGGGGCGCCGGGCGCGGCTTCTTCCAGGCCAAGCGCACCCCCGGTCCGGATGAAGTGCACGTCGGTCCTTTCGCGGAAAACGCGGAACAGATAGAAACCCAGTTTGGGCGCGTCGTCCCTGCCCTGCTCGGGCGGCGGAGGACCGGTGAACAGGTGGCTGAAGCCGGGGCGCACGAAGGAGGTCGACGGCACATTGTAGATTCGGGTCGACTCGATTCGGTTCAAGAACGCGAAGTGGACGTGCGCGGCGCAGACCGCTTCCACCCTGTACCTGCTGATCAGGTCGAGTATCCAACACCTGTCGGGCTGGCCGATATTGTCGTAGTTGCCCAGGTGCGGTTCGTCCGGCCGTTCCAGGAAGGGCGGCAGGTGGAGAAAGAGAAAAACCCGTTGACGCGGATAGGATTCGAGGTCGCGTTCCAACCAGTCACGCTGACTCTGAGATTCGGGCAGGCCGGTGTTGAGTATCTGGGAATTGACCACGACAAAGTGACATCCGTGGCGGTCGAAGCTATACCAGGAAGGCCCCAAATGGTCTTGATACCGCTTCAGGGACTCCGCCGTGACGGGCCGGGTGGGCATGGTTGGATCGGGTTTGTCGCCGACGTCGTGGTTGCCGGCGACGTGGAAAACCTCCGCTTCCAGCCGCGCCAGTTGCTCCCGTGCCTTGTCGATCGCCTCCTTGTGGCGCCGGGTCTCGGGGTATTCCTGGACCAGGTCGCCCATGTGCACGATGAAGTCGGCGCCCAGAGACGCCGCCAGATTGAGCGCCGCGTCCGCTCTGGCGGTCTGCTTGCGGCGGGATTCGAACTCCAGCGCGCGGCCGCCCGGATCGAGCATGTAGTGAGTGTCCGCCAGAACCACGAATTCGAATTCGGCGGCCGCCATCATGGAACGATCGAACATCATACGGAGATCGGAAAAATCGTCTATGGAATCCTGGATAGACCGATTCGGTCTTGCCGTGTTTCGTACGCCTCGTATCAACGGCCCAAAGATGGAATCAAACGGAAAAAATGCCGACACGTTGCGACGGCAGACTGGCTGTTAAAGGCGATGCCGACTCATCTTTCCCGTACCGGTTCAGTCCGAGTTCCGTTTCTCGCCCTTCGTTTCCGTCGCGTCCAGCGTTTCCCACGCTGCAATGCATTCTTCGATCCGGGTCTGGGTTCGCTGGCGTTCCTCGGAGACCGAATGGAGGTGCTGCCAATCCGACGCCCGGTCGTCAAGCGCAAGTTGCCCCTCCAGGCGTTCGAGTTCCGCCTCGAGGTCCAGGATCTCTTTTTCGATGGCTTGCAGGCGCCGCTCGCGCCCCTCCTGCGCCCGGCGGTCGGCCCTGTTCCGCTCATACACGGCCTTTTGTGAGGACTTCTCCAGCGAGCGTTCGACGGGCCGATCTTCCACCTCGTTGCGCTGACGTTGCCAGGCCTCGTAATTGCCCTCGATCAGTTCCCATCCGCCATTCCCGAGTACGAGCAAACGGTCGACCATCAGATTGAGAAAGTAGCGATCGTGCGAGACGGCGATCATGGTGCCGTCGTAGGTCTTGAGGGCGTCTTCCAGGACATCTCTGGACGGGATATCCAGATGATTGGTGGGTTCGTCCAGAACCAGTAGATTGGTTTCGGACCTCATCAATTTGGCCAGGGCCACCCTGCTTTTTTCCCCGCCGCTGAGGCTGCCTGTTTTGCGCTCGACGTCATCGCCCGAAAAGAGGAAGGCGCCCAGAACGCTTCGGATTTCTCCAACGGAGGCGTCGGGGGTGACCGCCCAGATTTCGTCTTGCAGCGTACGGCCGGGGTTGAGTTCGTCCAGGTGCTGGTCGTAATAGCCCACCTGGATTTTAGAGCCGGTCTTGACGGTTCCGCCATCCGGCGTAATACGGCCGGTTAGCAGCTTCAGCAGGGTAGACTTGCCTGAACCGTTGGGTCCGACGATGCCCAGGCGGTCGCCGCGGCGGACGAGCAGGTTCAGATCCCTGAATAGGACGTTGTCGCCGTAGGCTTTCGAAGTTTTCTCGAATTCTACAACCCGGTTACCGCCCCTCGCGCCGGACGCAAATCGCAACCTGAATTCCTTTTCACTGCCAGGTCGTTCGAGCCTATCCAGTTTCTTCAGGGCTTTTCTGCGGCTCTGGGCCTGTTTTGTTTTCTGCCCGGCGATGTTCCGCCGAATATAGTCTTCCGTCTGTCGGATATGTTCCCGTTGCCGCTCGAAGGCCTTGTGCCGTCTTGCCATGCGCTGTTGTTTTTCAGCGGTATAGAAGCTGTAATTGCCCGCGAACGCGTCCAGCGCGCCGTACTCCAGTTCAACGATCCGATCGATGGTGCGGTCCAAAAAATACCGGTCGTGGGAGACTACGACGAACGCGCCGTCGAATGCGGGCAGGAATGCCTCCAGCCATTCGATGGCCTGGAGGTCCAGGTGGTTGGTGGGTTCATCGAGAAGAAGCAGGTCGGGTTCACTCGCGAGCAGGCGGGCAAGGGCGAGACGGTTCTTCTGACCCCCGCTGAGCAGTGAAACGGAGGTTTCGAAATCCGCGCGGGTGAAACCCAGCCCGTACAGGATGGCCTTTGCGCGGGCTTCAATCTCGTAGCCGTCCCGGGCTTCGTAGGCATGCTGCAGACGTCCATATGCTTCCAGGAGGGCGGGCTGCTCGTGGCTTGCGGTCAATCGATCTTCGAGGTCGAGCAGGCGGCGTTGAAGTTCGAGTACGTCCGAGAACGCCTCCAGCACGGTTTCGAGTACGGCGGATCCGTCCTCCAATTCCGGGTCCTGCGCCAGGTACCCGACGTTCAGATTCCGCCGGGTATGTACCGCGCCCCCGTCCGGCCGCAGACGGCCTGTGATCAGGTGAAAGAGCGTTGTCTTTCCACAACCGTTGCGGCCAACCAGCCCGATACGGTCGCCCGCTTCAATCTTCCACGTGAGATCGGCCAGCACGGTGTGGGCCCCAAAGGCCTTATGGACGTTTTCAAGCTGAATGAACGGCATCGTCGTTCAAACCGGTATGAGGCAGGCGGCGCGGCCCGGGACCGACCGCGCCCACAGGGGATGGCCGTCAGGCGACTTCGGCCCCCTGCTCGATAATCTCAATCTGGTCTTCGGGACTGTAGAAATACGCGCCGGGGCGCCAGTCTCTGCCCAGATCCCCCAGCAGGCGTCGCTGCCTTGGCGTGCACTTTTCCAGTACGTCGCGGGAATGGCCGTTAAAATCAAAAGTGCGGAAGCATTGCTGGCTATAGCAGTATATGAGGGTCTTACGGGAACGTTTGGACAGGTTGGGTGACACACCGTGCCAGAGGGCGTGGGAAAAGACGGCCGCGTCTCCCGCTTCCGCGCAAAGTTGCACCGCACCCGGAGTCCGGGCTGTGATGGACGCGTCACCCACCGGGTAGGGCCGCAGATGGCTGCCGGGGAAAATGGTGAAATTGCCGCAGTCGGGTTTCTTGACGTCGGTGAGAAAGTACTGGATTTTGAGCTGGAGCGGCCAACTTGTTTCGGTGACGCGAATATGGCGCAGGGCCTGGCCGCCGTCGGTGTGTATAAAACCTTTATAGCCTGGATTCGGCGGACGCACAACGGCTTCGGCCATGCTCAGCTGGATATATGGACCCATCAGTTCCACGATGGCGCCAAACGCAACGGGGTGGTCGACCAGACGGATGAAAGCGTCGCCGTCCGGCAACACGTTTCGCCGGTCGAGGCCGGATTTGGAGTCCGCGTCGGTGTTATTGAGGACATATTTCCGATGCAGCCGGTCCACCTCCCGCCTGAGGTTTGCGGTTTCCTCGGCGGAATGTACTCCCTTAAGGACGATATACCCGTCTATCGCCCACTGCTGTTTCTGCTCCTCGGTCAATCTGCGCCGTTCCATAAAGAGATCTCCTGTGATCGAGCCGGACGCGCATGCCTGCCATTCGACGCCGGATCAAGCGCATTCCGAAACCGACCGTTCCCGCGCCAGGTTGCAGCGAAGTTGGTTGGCGGCCTGCCGGGCAGCGTCCGCGAAGTCCCGTTCGGAAGAGGCGTAGAGCACGCTCCTGGATGCGTTGACCAGGAGACCCCCGCCGCGCTTGTCCGCGCCGTGACGTACCACGGCGCCGGGATCCCCCATCTGGGCGCCGATGCCCGGGACCAGGATGGGAAGTTCCGGCGCGATGTCCCTGACCCGGGCGAGTTCCCGAACGTGGGTCGCGCCGACCACGAGGCCGCATGGGCCGGTGGCGGACCATTTAACCGCTTTTCTCGCAACGTGTTGATAGAAGGGACCGTCCTGCGTGGGAAGCAGCTGGAAATCGGCCGAGCCCGGGTTGGAGGTCAGGCAGAGCAGAAAGGCGCAGCGATCGCCGTAGCTGAGAAACGGGGCGACGGCGTCGAAACCCATGAGCGGGTTCACAGTGACCGCGTCGACGCCGAGCGCGTCGTAAGCCATTTGCGCGTAACGGGCGGCGGTATTACCGATGTCGCCGGCTTTGAAATCGAGCAGAACGGGCGTGGTGTCCGGAATGGCCTGGATGACTTCCTCGAGGCTCTGCCACCCGGCCTGTCCCAGCGCTCCGAAGAAGGCGAAGTTGGGTTTGTAGGCGCAGACGAGGTCCTGCGTGGCGGTGATGATCTCTTTGAGAAAGGCCGAGACCGGGTCCGCGGTTCCGTTGAAGTGGGCGGGCAGGCGGCCCGGATCGGGATCCAGGCCCACGCAGACCCGGCTGTTCCGACTGGCTACCGCATGGCGAAATTTCTCGTGAAAGCTCATTCCCCGCTCCTGGACGGGAGTGAAATCAGGCAAGCGGGCCTGTAAGCCGAGTTCTGTCGTTCGGCGCCGGGCGCCGAACGGATGGCCATTCATCTGGGACGCCGGTTGCCCGACGCCTCTGCGCGGCCTACCCGAGCGTGATAACGAGACGGGCCGTCTCTCCGCTCCTATTTGGCCTTGCTCCGGATGGGGTTTACCGTGCCGCTCCCGTCTCCGGGAGCGCGGTGGGCTCTTACCCCGCCGTTTCACCCTTGCCCGCAGCGAGACCGGAGTCTCGCCCGTTGGCGGTCTGTTCTCTGTGGCACTTTCCTTCGGGTTTCCCCGACTGGGGGTTACCCAGCATCCTGCCCTGTGGAGCTCGGACTTTCCTCACCCATAACAGCCCGTTGAAAAAGTCCATCCGGTCTGCGGAGCAACTTTTTCAACGGACTGATAAGGGCGCGGCCATCCGGCCCGCTTGCCGATATTGTTGATTCATGAACCGCCGGGCGGCTCATCGTTTCAATTTCAAAGCGTCCGTTATTCCCTGATTGGCCAGTCGGTCTGAGTGCTGATTTTCCGACCTCGGGACGTGACGGATCCGGTATCCCTCAAATGACCGGACAAGCTCACTGGCTTTCTGGTACAGGGGCGCCAGGGTGGCGCTCTTGACCCGGTAGCGGCCGTTCATCTGTCTGACGATTAACTCACTGTCCGAGTTGGCATTGATGCGGGTCGCGCCCAATCCCCGGACGATCTCCAACCCCTTGATCAGGGCCTTGTATTCGGCAACGTTGTTGGTGGCATTGCCGATAAAACTGGAATATTCCTTCAGAACCTCGCCTTCGAGTTCAACCCTGATGCCGATACCGGCCGGGCCGGGGTTGCCTCTGGCCGCGCCGTCTACATAGACGGTGAATACGGCCACGTTACGGTTCTTCCCGCCACACCAGGATGCGGCCGCAGTTCTCGCAGCGAAGGATCCGGTCCTGACGCCGGACCTCCATGCGCCGCTGCGGCGGCAACTGCCTGAAACACCCGCCGCAGGAACCCTTGCCAATTGGTACCACGGCGACCCCGTCTTTGACGACGGCCCGGATCCGGTGGTACGTGGACAGGACCCGGACTTCCACATGGGTTTCCGCAACCGCCCGCTGTTCCTGCCAGCCACTGACGTCTTCGTCGACACGATCCAGGCGGCTTTGCAGATCCTGAATCTTCGCGAGATATTCGGCTTTCAGCGCCTTAAATGCGCTTTTTTCTTCCTTCAACATTTCTTTAAGGTCATCGTGTTGCTCGATGCCCTCAAGGATCATGGTCTCGTTTTCGTCGGCCCGGTTACTCAGGACTTCAATTTCGATCTGGAGCGCATCGTATTCCCGGTTCGTTTTGACCTCGTATAGACGGTCCTGGTGTTTTTTCAGATCCGCCTGTATGGTCTCCAGTTCACCCTCCAGCTGACGCTGGTTCTTTTCGAGGTCCGCAGCCTGCTGCTTCTTGACGTCCACCGCCTGTTTTGCGGTTTCCAGCTTCGTGCGAATTTCCGCGATTGTTTCCGGGTAATCTGTCTGTACCTTTCTGAGTTTGTCCAGTTCCCTATCGACGTGTTGCAGGTTCAAGAGTCTATGCAGGCTTTCTTTCATACGCGAACTCCAATAAAAAAGAAAGGCGCATTCGTTTGACGAATGCACCCTGACGATTGCCGGCTGTTCCGCTTTATCCGCGGACAGACCATTGCTGCCTCGCTGCTGGGATCATGGTGGGCGATACTGGACTCGAACCAGCGACCTCTGGTATGTGAAACCAGCGCTCTAACCAGCTGAGCTAATCGCCCACCTGAAGAAGTCAGACAGCTCACTTAACGCGTGTTCCCTCTTTTGGGCCAGGCGAAAACATTCGTTTCAATAGCGGGATTAAAGGCGGATTTAAGCCTAATGAATAAACAAAAATCAACTGGAATTGTCAAGCGTATTCCGGTTCAGAACACGACGTCCCGGTCCCCCGTATTCGAAATGATTAACTTGACAGCGAAATACGATTTCTGTACATTTCGACCCCTGATACGGGTGACCCCGTCGTTCAGAGGTTAGGACACCGGGTTTTCATCCCGGCAACGGGGGTTCGATTCCCCTCGGGGTCACCAGTTTAATTGTATTATCCATTTATAAATAGGCTGTTGCGTTCTGAATCAGCCCGCCCTTCCCTTCATCCCGCCCCATTCGCCATCGAAAGAAATTTCAATCTACTGGGCCTTCCGGATTGATAGGACGATCCCGTCCTGGAATGGTGGCCAATGGCGTCGATCATCCTGACAGGCAGGTAAGCCGGGATTCCCTCTATGGAAGTTCATACCTGAATCTCACACGACAGGGCATCGAGTCGCTTCTCTCGGAACATAATTGGTATCAATTGGAGATTCCCGCCGAAGAATTGGTCGGCGATTCGTTCGAACGGGTGCGCCTCTGGAAGGACATCGCAGTCGCACTACTCAAGAAGTACTTGGAGCGTTACTACACTTTTCAAAAAAACGAATGGGAGCTTCCACACCTCGAATATCGTTACCTCGAAAACGACGATCCAAATTTCCTGTTAGTAAAGGACTCACCAAACAACGGGTACCGCGTCTTCGTTAACAACACACACGACGAGTTCGTATCAAAGCTCAACGAACTCAAGAAAATAGTCCAAGCGGGAAAGCTAAAATCGTGGGAATTCCAAGGTTTGAAGGCGATTTGTTTCACCAAGCACCTTTACCAGCCTTTGCTCTTTCTGGATACAAACGTAGTGGAGGTCACCCCCGCACCCCTGAATAAGGGGGAGCGACAGTTTGTCGAGGACCTGAAGGCTTTCTACGACCGAAAGCCGAGCTTCTTCAAGGCACGAGAATTTTACCTCCTTCGAAATCTCAGCAGGGGTCGCGGTATTGGCTTTTCTGAAGCCGGCAACTTCCATCCCGACTTTATCTTGTGGTTACTTTCAGGCGGCGACCAGCAGGTCATATTCGTAGACCCCAAGGGGATCCGGAACCTTGAACCCGGAGATTTGAGGATCCAGTTTCACGAGACTGTCAAGAAGATTGAAGAACGCCTCGGCGACCCGGCCGTACGTTTAGATTCCTTCATAATCTCGAACACGCCGTCCGCGACGATGCGAAGGCAGTGGGACATGGAAATGAGCGAGATGCAGAAGCGCCACATTCTGTTTCAAGAAGAGGACAAGGACACATACATCGAGGCGATGTTGAAGGGTTAGGGACGGATCGTCGAATGCCCCTCTTCCTGCGGAACCACACGTGAGAATTCGACGATGATGTCGATCCAAAGTCTTACCCTTTGCGCGTTGCGGCGCGACTCCAAAGCAGCCCAACGGCAAGATGCGATTGGGCGACGTCGATACGGTTTTCGCTGTGCTCGATAGTGTCAGATTGTCAGGAATTACCGGCTAGTGAGAACGTCACGAGACGGGGGTTTTCTTGCGCTAAATTTCGCAGCCGAATGCAAACACAATGAACAATTTATGATCGAGTACCTTGTATGAACCGCGTAGATAAAAATCGCAGTAAGTTTGTCGAAAAGCTAGCCGATGAAAACCGGAAATTCTATGGAACACCGGACGGGCGAAGCACACTGCGTGTATTCGAGTTGACCTTCGAGCACAGTTGGGTCTACCTCTTCGAACTGGTCCAAAATGCACTTGATGCAGGAGCACGCTCCATATCAATTCGCCTCACCGAAGAAGGCGATGCTTTGACCTTCCAACACGATGGGGATCATCCGCTAAGAGAGAGGGATGTTGAGGGGCTTTCGAAAGTTTTCCGATCTACTAAAGGTGCCACTTCGGTGGGCTACATGGGCATCGGTTTCAAGAGCGTTTTTATGCGTTTTAAGGAAGCGCGGATCTCCGGGTGGGGTTGGTCCTTTCGTTATAACATTACGCAGGTCGTTGGCGAGGAATTTGGTGACGTGCAGACCGACTTGTTGGGAGCAGTAATCCCGGCTTGGGATGATGCAATCGCAACGCCTGAGCACGGATTTACAACTCGTTTCGAGTTGCGCCGACGTACGGATGAAGGAGCGCATCTTGAAGCCGACTTGTCGCGCCTTCTCCCTGAAAATGATCGCACCCCCCTCGCGATCTTGGCGGCGTCCAAGCTGGAGCGTCTCGAATTGAACGGTCGGGTGTGGGAACTGGAGGTCGCCAAGGAGCTTGACGGAACCTCGGAAGCGACCGCGCGATCCGAAGACGAGAAGCAGACTTGGCGACTGTTCCCGGTAGAATTCGAACCTTCAAAGGAATCAGTTGCCTGCTTTCTCGAACACCGGAGAATCCAGCCTTCATGTGAAGAACGCGAGAGCGTGTATGCCGACGCCTGTCGCCCGCGCAGAGTGCTGGGAGTGCTTCCCCTCGACAATGACGGTATTCCGACGCCACCAACCAGAGGGCGGGTGTACGCCACATTACCCACTGAGGTTACCTTGCCCTTTGGGCTTCACATTAATGCCGACTGGTTATTAAACATCTCGCGGAGTGGCCTGCGGGAGATCGAGGAAAATTCTTGGCAACGTGATATCGTTGACAGGATCGCGGACATATTGGTGCAGTTCCTCAATTGGACCGCCGATACGATTACGGAATGTAAAGCAGCGAGAGCTGCTTTTGCATGTCTCAGCTTGCCATCGCTGGAATCAGGCGGACTAGAATCGCTCCTGGCAAAAGAAAATTGGCTATCGCGGCTCCGAGACCGTCTAATGCATGCGGCCGTTTTCCCCGTGTGGACCGAGAAAGTGGATGCGTTCGGGTTCGCAAAAGCTAGCGATACTCTCGTTCCGCCTTCACCGCTAGCGATGGCATTCAGGAGACATCCGGAGTTGCGGCCAGCGGTTCTCCTTAAAGGGCCCGTACTAAGGGAAGATGTCTTTGGACCCGGTGCACTCAAGTTGCTGCGCCAAATCGGTCTTCTCACCGTTATGACGCCTGCTAAATTCGGGAGTGTGTGGAAGGGTGGCCTGGAAAGTTGGTGGCAAGCGCTTTCAGGCGACAAAGCAAACCGTCCACACCTGCTCTTTCGCATTTGGGCGGCAGTTGCCGAATTAACTTCCGATGAAGGGTGGCGGGATGCCGAGTTGCGCTGCGTCCGAACCGCCAATGGAAAGTGGCTATCTGTGGGAAAAGTGGGATTCCTAAACGAGGCACTTCCGTCAAGCAAAGAGCCGGGCGGACCTGAGATGCGCGAATTCGTAATGCCGTTCGTCCCTGAAGATCGCCTGAAGGACGAATGGGTCTCCGTCCTTCGCCGACGTAGACTAAAGGAAGCTGAACATACTATAATGTTGCGTGCTTGGAATTGGATTGAGGAGCATGCTTCAAGCATCAGGCTTAGAGACGTCGTCGGTGATGCAGTGAATGCATTGATGGCTTCGTCAAAACCAAATTGGCCCGTGCTAATCTCCCTAGGGCAATGGGCGAGGCACCGAAATCGAGCAGATGTATTGACACACGTTCTCGTCGAAACGAAGAATGGCACACGGGGTGTGGCTATAGAGGAGGCACTCCTGGCAGATCCATATGTGGAGCACGGGGCCGTCCGTCGGTGCCTATTTCCAACAACGCCCGCGGTCTCGGCAGCTTACCTTAATACGGATCAAAGCAGTGCAAGCTCGACATCGTGGCGAACGTTCTTTGAGGAAACCAGCATCAAGGGAAGGCTAAAAGTACAGACCCTAAAAGACCATGCTAGCCGATGGCGGAAAGATCAGGTAAGAGAGTTTCTCGGTTTCGAAGCGGATTCGATCTACGAGTCGAATGACAGCGGCTATACGTTATTGGACTACGATATCATTCCGCGCCTTCCAGATTCCGACTCGCCCAAGGAACTACGATCGGCTTTAGCGGATTGGATCGATGACGGCAGAAATGTCTTGATAGGAACTGGAAGGCGAAAGTGCTCGTATTTCTATTATACCCACTATAGCAAGGCGGGAAGTGCAAAAAGCGCTTGGGTGTTCAAACTAGCCAAACTCGCGTGGGTACCCTGTGGCGACACGGAACTCAGACGCCCGCGAGATGTGCTTCCGGAACCAGAACCGGCGCGCAACGACGCACCTGTCGCGCAATTGTCAGCCGAGCTTCTATCCATATTGGATCAGGAAGGCGTGAAATTTGGGACGGCTGTCCCTTTGGCTACGCCGCTCCACAGACTCTCAAAGGTTGGCTCGCAACTCAATGCAGAAGAGCTTGCTCAGCTGCTATCAGAATGCCGGGAGAAGGTGACAACCGATAAAGATCGGCTTCATTTCAAAGAGACTCTGCGACACCTCACCGTACCGTTCGGGAATCACAAGCGTGTTCCGTTGATACGAATCGTCGGTGGCATAGGAGGAATTCTGCGCGGTCCACTCGGTGGTTGGATTGTGCCGCTAAGCCAGCTCGAGGAACCATTACAGACTGAGTTGCAGCACCTGGATTTTCCACTAAAATTTCCCAATACAACATCCGGCGACCAAGCGTTAGATTATGTTCGTGATGTCTGGGAACGGTCCCGTTCGACGAACCAAACATTGGCGACCGAGATTCGCGACGTCTTACCGACTGCCTATGTCTATTGCCTAGAAGATTGCGCCACGGACAGCGAACTTTCCCAACGTTGGGACAAGGCAGTACCGCATGCCCGGATCTTCACTGAAGGAAGTTGGGTTGATTTGATCGGGGCGTCAGACATCTACTTCGATGACATCGAAGATCGAAGGTTTTTCCCAAACAAAATCAATATGCGATTCGCCACGACCGGACACTTTGGGCGGTCTCGGTCTGCACAGCTTCGCACCGCGAACGCGTTAGGTATGAGGCTCCTATCGTCTTCCGTCAACATAGAATGGGATTTCGGAAAGGAAGTGAATGCCCCAAGAGATTGGGATTCCAGGTTCGATCTGATTTATGAACTTCTGTGGCACGTTCGGGGTCGTCCCCGAGACGAAGACAACGATTTGGCAACAGAAAGCGGCACTAAACTCCGGCTGATTTACGTTGATGTAATTGCCTTAAATGTAAGTATAGCCGATGACAAGAGCGAACACGTTCCGGTTAACGCGCGTTTACACGAGGGCATTCTGCACATCGCGGGGTCTCCCGTTCAATTCGCGTCGGACGGTGCAAAGGAACTGCTTCGTTCCTTTTCCTTCGGCCAGCGTGGCGACCTCGCAGCTTATCTCACCGGGATGCTAGTGTTTTGTCCCTAAAGTAACTTGACTATTTATTGAGCCTGTCCTATGTTCTCTCTACACGCTTCTTACACCCATCGGGAAAGGAGAGAACCATGGGACGCGGTCGTCCTCGGAAGCCCATTGTGTTGTCTGGCCAGGTCCGTGAGGAACTCAACTCACTTTCAACCTCTCGTACGTTGTCGCATGGTCTCGTGCGACGTGCCAAGATCGTCTTGATGAGCGTCGAAGGTCTCAGTAACCGGGTGATTGCCCAAAAAGTCGGGCTGAGCCAGCAGAGCGTCATCACCTGGCGTAACCGCTTTCTCCAGCAAGGATTAATGGGTCTGTATGATGAACGCCGTTCGGGCAGACCACGCACGGTTGAGGCCGAAGACATCACCGCACTGATCCGCAAGACGCTGACCACAAAACCCGAAGACGGCAGCACCCATTGGACGTGTCGTTCCATCGCTGCCGAAACGAAGATATCCAAATCCGAGGTGCAACGTATCTGGTCCACATTGGGGATTGCGCCACACCGTCAGAAGCACTTCAAGCTATCTAACGATCCCTTCTTCACAGAAAAAGTCCACGACATCGTCGGTCTGTATCTGGACCCACCGGATTCTGCGATAGTGCTTTGTGTCGACGAGAAAAGCCAGACGCAGGCGTTGGAGCGTACCCAGCCGCTTTTGCCGATGGGGCTGGGATATGTGGAGGGCGTGACGCACGATTACCGCCGCCACGGCACCACGACGTTGTTCGCTGCCCTGGACATTGCCTCGGGCGAGGTGTTGACGCAATGCAAGCGCAGGCACCGCCACCAGGAGTTTTTGCAGTTTCTCAACCACATCGACCAAAACGTCCCTGATGATCTCGATGTGCATTTGATCGTCGACAACTATTGTACGCACAAACACACCAAAGTGAAACGATGGCTTTCACAAAGACCCAGATACCACGTTCACTTTACACCGACCTACGCATCCTGGCTCAACCAGGTCGAGATCTGGTTCAATATCATCACTCAGAAGGCCATCAGGCGCGGCTCCTTCAGATCTGTCAATGAACTTATCGACAGAATACAAACCTTCACCGACAACTACAACGACACGTCGAAGCCTTTCCTCTGGACCGCCACCGCACAATCGATCATCCAAAAAGTCGAACGATTTTGTAAAGCTATTTCTGGGACGGGACACTAGGTGCAATCGATTACAGCGAAGACTTCGTATTGGCCGCCGACAAATTCCGGCGAGCCCTTGCACAGGACTTTGAGGTACCGAAAGAGTTCATGGCAGAAAGACACACAGGAGATTGGGCGGATTCGGTAGATGAAACGTCCCGAACGGCGGTTGGAACTGAAACTGGGGCCAATAGCAAAACTGGCACGACTGAGGCCACGGATCAAACAGACTCCTTTAGGACTTCTGAACGTGGCCACACTGATCCTCCTAAAACAAAAGAACCAAATGACATTCAGACTCTTACGTCCGAAAGCGACAATAATAACGAGTCCGATTCGACAGGCGGCAATTACCCCAAAGGGAGAGCTTATGCCAAACAGAACTACCATGCGGAGCAGTTGAAGAAGACACTCAAGGGCGAAATCACGCCAAGTAACGATAACGAGGTCTCGAACGATGGCGGTAAGATCAGCCGGAACTTGGATGGGGAACTCGGTGACGAAGAGTACCGTCGGATCGCTGCGCGATATGAGAGCGACATGGGTCGAATGCCGCAAATTGGGAATCCCCGTCAGACAGGATGGGATATCCGAAGCACGGACCCGAAATCCGGTGAGGTCCGGCTGATCGAGGTCAAGGGTAGGGGTTGTCGCTGGGACGACGACGAAGTTGTGGAATTGGGCCGTGCGCAGGTCCGAAAAGCGATTGAAGCGATGGATGAGCATGGGAGAGTATCTTGGTATCTCTATGTTGTAGAAAAAGATGACAACGGTCTCTATCAAGTGCTTCCTATTGTTAATCCGGTCGACGCTGCCACCAAATGGATACTCACGGGCAAATCTTGGCGAATGATGGCAAAGAAGCCGAAGTACGTTGCTGATTCTTTGGGCTGATGCAAGATAAGGTGCCTGACGACGCAGTTGGATAAAGCCGGAGCCGTACATAAAGGAGCGCAATCCACATTAAAGGACGCAATAGAAACCGGATTTGACTGTGGACTTGCCAACTTTTTTGTCCTTGCCGCGAACCCACTAATCCAATGTCTCGGAAAGGAGCAACCCGTATGAAAAGAGCCACAATCGTTCTGCCAGTTCTGCTCGCGATCGCCGCTATTTCGGTATACGCCGGGAACAAGGGTGGGACGTCGGCCGAAGGGGAAGGCGGCATGCATCCGAAGGCATACGTGGGATCGCCGGAGTTCGAGCGACTGAAAGCGCTGGCAGGGCGCTGGGAGTCGGAACTCCCAATGCCCGGGGGCGAGGGCTCCGAAGGCAAGAAAGGCGCGATAAATAAGGTCGCGACCGAGTACCGGGTGGCCGCCAACGGCAGCGTGATCGTAGAGCGCGACTTCCCCGATACCCCAAAAGAGATGATCTCCGTGTACCACGACCGGGGCGGCAAGTTGTGGATGACCCACTATTGCGCGCTCGGCAATCAACCGCAGATGAGCCTGACCGGTTCCACCGAAGGGGTGATTACGCTGGAACTGGTCGAGGGCTCTCTCGATTCATCCGACGAGCCGCACATGCACGCCGTCTCGATCGCTTTCGACGGGGCGGACGGGATGTCGCAGACCTGGTCGATGTACGATCAAGGCAAGAAAACGATGTCTCACACCATGACCTACCGTCGCGTGCGATAGACGATCCGTATTGCGACGCATCGCGGGCGATTGGCCCGGGGAAGCGGCGCCCTCCGCGCGGACGACCCACCCTCAATCCACAATACCACAGGCCGCCGCCGTCAGGGTGTCGTAGTGATGTACGTAGGTCACCCCGTCGATGACGATGCGGTCGTTCGCCGGCAGGTCTTCTTCCCATGTCAGCGCTTCGCCCCAGTTGTGCGGCGGGGCGTCGCGCTTGCCCCAGCGGCTTCCGCTATATCGCCGGAACAGCACCGTGCGTCCGGCGCGGGTAATATAGGCCTCAATCAGAACGTCTCGCTCAGTGGCGTTTTTCTTGACTTCAAAGACGCGCAAACAGGTGAACTGACGACCTCCGACGTGGACGTCGAACACGCCCGCGCCTGTCATGGCGGGGGCATCTGGCTGTCTGACCCAGGTGCCATCAGACCGTTCGGACAAGCATCCGCAGTCCTCGACCACCCGCGGTGAACCCCACCATTCGTCGTGGAATCTTTCGTCCAGAAAGGTCGTCAGTTCTATCACGCCGTCGGGCTTTTCCGATTCTACAGCGATCCACTCCGCCTCGTCATCAGCCAAACGCCCCCAGACCCTTGTAATGCGGATCTTTTCCTTGTTTGACGTCTTCCCGAAATTCATCTCCTCGACCTTAACCTCGACACAGGGTCGTCCGTGGCTCACCGCCGGCCGGCGGGCGGTGAGCCGGACGGTTTCGCAAAGGCGCCATATGCCATGGCTGTCTTCCATACGATCATAGTGGCCTTTTGCGACCCGATCGCCGACTTCCGGCTGTACGAACCACCATGCCATTTCCTTGAAATCGACGCGGAAGAGTTTCTCCCGGCTCGGGCGAATGCGTATTTCAGGCCGTTGTGGCGGGAAAGCTTGTTTTGTTGTCTTCATGTCGGTCTTCCTCGTCGTTAGGGTGACTCCCAATGCCGTCCGGATACGGTCGCGCCCGTACGAGAGCCGGCGCTTGACCGTACCATCGGGACAGCGGTGACGGGCAGCGATTTCGGCAATGCTCAGACCGTCCAGATAAAAAGCCCGCAAGGCGGCCCGTTCGCGGTCGGGCACTTCATCCATGGCCTCCACGATGGCCCTCGCCGCTTCGCGTTGACGGGACAGAGCGATGCCGAGGCGATTGACCAGGGGCGCCAGGGTTTCGGTCCGGACGTACAATTCGCGGCGTTGGGACGACCTGAAGTAGTCGCGACAGCGGTTTCGGGCTACCTGCAGCAGCCACGGACGCACGTCGCGGGGGGTATCCCGGCGCAGACCGCGCCAGGCGTGGACCAGGGTTTCCTGCAACACGTCCTGCACCTGTTCGCCGGAACCGATCCGTGAGCGGATCAGCCCCGCCAGGACGCGCTCGTAACGTCGGATCAAGGTAACGAACGCGGCCTCGTTGCCCTCCCGCACCAGCTTCGCCAATTGTTGGTCGCCTTGATTGGTCATTCGATCGCCTTTCCTCTACACTGCAAGGCGCACGCCGACGGGTAAAGGTTCACTTTTTTTCGACACGCTGTCCAATACGGCGGATCCCCGTATCACGGACCAACAAAAACGCAACCGCCATCTACTGAAGACGTTGATGGAAGAGAACGGTTTTGTAAATTGCGACAAGGAATGGTGGCACTATACGCTTGTAAATGAACCCTTTCCGGATAGCTACTTCGATTTTCCTGTAAAGTGAATGAATGAGCGTATCAGGTATTTACTTCGGGCGGATCGACAGGCGGGACTTGCGCTTCTTCAATGGAAGACCTCGCTGACGTTCGATCGGATTTAACGGAGGAACATCGCCATGGAATACGTTGAAGGAAACGCCGCTGGTGGTCAAGCGGAAGCTCCGAACCGTCGCTCGTGGGACTACTGGAAGACACCGGTGTGGTTCGGCCTGGGACTATGCATTCTTCAGGTGCTGATCGCCGTAATTCGCTTCGGTACGATGGGTGTCTCGAACCCATTTGAGTTGTTTGTTGCGATTCCGGGCATTGTGTCCGGATTGATCCTCTTCTTTGTGGCAGGCTTACTGATCGGATTGCTGGCGCAACGCCTGTTGAGGGGCGTTGGCGGAACCCCGCGCATTTTGTTACTGGTCGGGTTGGCGGTGGCGACTCCGCTTGCGGTTCTGTTCAGTCTGGTAGGCGGATTGCTCGGCCCCCATATGGTGGTCATCTACGCTCTCGTTCCATTTCTGGTATTGGTCGGAATCCCGATGCTGATCTACACGACCTGGCGCCGTTTACGAAGTGCCGCGACCCCCGGGGGCGGATCCTGAGGCTGGACCGGATGAAGATGGCGCCGGGGTGGCGCCAGGATAGAAAAACGGTATATGGGTCGGTCAGTATCCCGCTGATGCCACCCTTCACATTGTCGCCGGCTACACCAGACGTCCCGATTGATCGATAAATCCACTTCGACGCAACCCGCGGACCGGGGAATCCTTCGGCCCGCTTTCGCATGTACGGCGCGACTGAAACCCAAAACGCGCCGTGAACCGGTATATCCGGCACGGCGCGCAGCGGAATCTCGGGAGCCAGGTGGTGGCGCTTTCCACCGCCACTACGCCCGGGTATCAGCCCTCGGGATCGTCGTAGAAGCGCTTCAGGTCGACGTCATATTCCAGGCGTGCCTTGAAGCTTGCGAAAAAGTGCGTCCATCGGCGAGCGCCTCAGGCGATGTCAAATGAAGATTGACCGTCGCGGCAGACAAATTCTCGGGCGCGATCCACACGGGATCGGCCCGGTCTGTTTTGTTCGAAGACTGCGACCGTCATTGCTCCCCTCTCAGCTTCTCCGCCATCAGGGCCATGAGATTCATCTCGGAGTCCCGGAAGAACGCCATCCAGAGTTCATGGTCGGGCATATCGGCAATCTTGTGAGGCCCACTGTCAAACGTTACTCCCCGTGAACGCAGCACATCGCAGGCGTCCTCGAGGTCCTCCACCTTGTAATAGAGCACGGAAGCGTGCACGTCCGCCGATTCATCTTCCGAAAGTCCGAGCAGGAGCCGGACGCCCGAACAATTGAAAAAGGCCATCCTCGGAACGCGGAAGAGGAACTGCATTCCCAATTGATCGCGGTAAAACGTTACTGCCCGGTCGAGATCCTGAACGGTTACCGAAATCTGACCGATGACCGACAGGCCTAAGCTGGTGCCCTGCGACATGGCGAACCTCCTTTATTGGGTTGGATGTTCACCCAAATATAAGGACATCCGTCGTCGAACACTTCTTTGAAATCACTTTTTTGTATTGCGAAATCCCGTCGGAGAAACTCCGAAACGCCGGCGAAACAGCCAGGAAAACGAACCCGGACTCTCAAATCCGACGGCCAGGGCGACCTCCGTTACAGAGCGATCCGTTTCGGTAAGGAGAATCGCGGCTCGCGCCAGGCGCATTGAAACCAGGAATTGATGCGGCGTTTGCCCCAGAATCTGCTTGAAAGTCCGCAGGAAATGATTAACGGACAGGCATGCGACCCCAGCCATGTCGTCTAACGAAATGGACTCCGCGTACGAGAAGCAGATAAAATCCCGAGCCCTATGGATTCGCTTGTAAAGCTCTGTTCGAGTTGAAGCCCGAACTGCCTCCACCGCCTGGACCTCGCGATGCACCCGACCCTGTACCCGGAGCAGTCTCTCCATGATTGTGTGCATCCGCTCGTCAATCCACCCCGATTCCCGCCGGCGCTCGGGATACACCGCCCTAAACCTGTTCAACTCAGGCGTGAGGATGTCGTCATGAGGCCGCGAAACCTGGAAGAATTCGAGAAAAGTTGGGACGTCGTTAGGGTCATCAACCAGGGTGGGCGCCTCTGCGTTCTGACTGCGCAGGACTTCCTCAGCGAACCCGCCGCGAAAGAACAGACAAAAGGCGTCTACGACGCATGCGGAATCGATATCTATTGTGTATTCCTGATCGTGGTTCAATACGAGATACGATCCCTCATCCACCTGAATGTCGCAGCCGTTCACTTGATAGCGTGCGGCCCCATTCCGGAAAGACTTTAGGGAGAGCATCCCTCTGCCTTGCCAGTGATAATGCGCCGCGGAAGCCCGCAATACGTGATTGTCAGCAGGTGACATTTCAACAGACCCCATCTATACAGGAATACCTGGACAATTCAACGATATCGGACCGATAACCGAAAGGCCGAAGCTGGTGTCATGCGACACGACGAAACCCCCTTTACGCTAAATGTCGACCCAAATCTACAATTTTCGGTTGTCGATAAGGAACATGGAAAACGACCCGTCGGCCTTATCGATGTCGCATATTGCGACTCATGCGGCCTGGAATACTCCTACACCCGCTACAGAGCATATTCGACATCATGAGGGGCGTTCCGTCCATTTTGGTGTAGAGCGACCGGCCGGTCGCCCCTACAGATCCGATGCAGTGTTGAGTTAGCGAAATCAGCGCCATCACCAGGGCAACCACAAGGGTTGCCCCTACGAAGCGGGTCGTGGAATGGGGCGCCCCTATGCGCAACGCGATTTCCTTGCCGCCATTGTCCTGATGAATTCCAGCGAGGCCGGGTTCGTTCTCTCTATTTTTTCCGATTTCAGCTTCTCCCAGGCGGCGTCATCTTCGACAAGCCGGACGAACAGATCGCTGGCGCCCGTTGTAATCGGAGACCCGTGTCCGAAACACATTTTCTCAAAAGCGTGTCTTGCCAACTTCCGAAGGGAACTCCGCGCGCGGGAAAGATCGGCGACGTACTCCGGACCATTTATCCAGAGTTCGCCGTCCGGAACCCCTCGATCCATTCTTCCTCCACAGACCGCATCACCCACAATCATCGTATTTCCATCTCCCCGCACCAGAAACGCGACCTCCTCGGGATAGTGGGCATCGGGGATATGGATCACTTCGATCCGGTCCCATAGCAAGTCTCCGTCCCGAAAAGTCTCGTCAATCGCCGCTTCGGAGTATCCCAATCCGTGTGGGTGGATGCGAATGTCGCAACCCCATCTCTCCCTGAATGCTTCCGATTGCCGCAGGTGGTATTCGCAGGTTACAAGAATGTGCGCGGGCTTACCCATGGCTTCGATTTCCCTCTCTTCTTCAGCCGAAAGCGGAAGCGGATCGACAAGGATCAGGCCGTCCCGATGGCTCGTCGGGATGACAAAGCTGTTCCACGTGTAGGGCTCATTTCTGGCTGCTCCGTGAATCTCGGAACAGCAATAGACAGAAGTGGAAATCTGTTTCAACATGATATTCGGCTCCTGGTGCGGCTATCAGCTAAGACCGGTTAGCGTAACGTCCCGGCGATGTCAACCATCGATTTCTACGGCCCGACGCGGGCAACCACAAGGGTTGCCCCTTAAAATCCAATGACGGCGCTTCGAGGGCTGGAAGCCCGCGGTCCCGGGACCTCTCCCCCCGGCCCCCTCTCCTAAAGGAAGCCCGCGGTCCCGGGACCTCTCCCCCCGGCCCCCTCTCCTAAAGGAAAGGGGGAGATATGCGTTGTCCTGTCACGATGTTGCCGTCCTCAAAACACACCGTGCTCGGATACCCGCAGTCCAGATGGTACGCCGTGTCGCTGAGGATATACTCTCGATTCGCGTCGAAACAAAATGGTTCACTTTAGCGTCGTACCGTATGTATTCCGGGCGCCCGGTCCTAACGGCGCAGGACCCGCAGTGCGTAGTCCGATCCGCTCATAGATTGGAAACATCCATTCCCATTCTCCATGGAGGTCTCACATGACGGAAGAAAAAATCACCCCGCAGTTCAGCGGCTGGTTGATGCTGTCCGTATCTCTACTGCTTCTGGCCCTGTCCGTGGCCGTGTTCATATACGGTGTAATGGGCGGCGGGGCCGTTCCCATTGTCTCGTCGATCCTGCTTCTCCTGATCGTGATCGTCTTCCTCACCGGGTTATTCGCAGTGGAACCGAATCAGTGCGTCGTCCTCCTGCTTTTCGGCGACTATAAGGGTACCGAGACCACCCAGGGATTTCGATGGACCAATCCGTTCAAGAGTCGGACGAAGGTCTCGCTGCGCGCCAGGAATTTCGACAGCGAACGGCTCAAGGTGAACGACAGCAGGGGCAACCCCATCGAAATCTCCGCCGTCATCGTCTGGAGAGTGCGGGTCGCCGTACAGGCTTTGTTCGACGTGGACGACTATGAACAATATGTAAAGGTTCAGTCGGAATCGGCAATCAGACATCTCGCAACCAGCTACCCCTACGACCAGGCTGAGGGCGACGAGATCAGCCTCCGATCTTCGATCACGGAGGTATCGGAATCCCTCGGCGCGGAGATCCAGCAGCGCGTTCAGGACGCGGGCGTCCGGATCGAGGAAGCCAGGATCAACCACCTGGCCTATGCCCCTGAAATCGCCAACGCCATGTTGCAGCGCCAGCAGGCCGAAGCGGTCATTTCGGCGCGGGCCAAGATCGTCGACGGAGCCGTGGGGATGGTGGAAATGGCGGTGAAGCGGCTGACGGACGAGGACGTCATCAAGCTGAACGAGGAACAGAGGGCGAAGATGGTCAGCAACCTGCTGGTCGTCCTCTGCTCGCACGAGTCGACCCAACCCGTCGTCAGCGCCGGATCGCAATAGTCGCGGCCGGCGATCGCCCGATGCACGAGTAGATTTCGATGCACACCGACTACTCGGCACCGGGTGGCGGCGAGGCCCAAGGGTCCGATCCTAACGGTACCCTCGCCCTCTACATTGTTCCCTGATGTTATAAATGTGAGTTGTCTCACCATACTATGGCACGCAGGGAACTCCACTCACGGAATTGTGAATCATGCTTGATG
Organism: Candidatus Latescibacterota bacterium; assembly: GCA_965237675.1. GTDB lineage: Bacteria > Latescibacterota > UBA2968 > UBA2968 > JAAXHE01. Next base: position 2,948,880 of record OZ250150.1, on the reverse strand, counting down.
TGATCCTTATGAGGAATATAGCATGACACAATGTACATTCGTGGTAGTTTGCATGGCCACGCTATTCTTGCCTGGCTGTGAACACGTGCATCATCTCGGAACTCGAGACTCTGGTTTCACCGAGACCCGAGTCAGACGTTTGCCTCATATCCCGGGGACATTTATCAGGATTGAGACTGATAACTGTACCGTTTCCGTCGAGACGACCGATCGTAGTGACCTTCAAATTAAAGCTGTGATAGTTGCCAAATCCTTAGAGCGCATGAGTTCAACTCTCATCGTTCCCCAGCGTCACGAAGGAGATACTCTCCGGATAGAGGTCAGGTGGCCAGAAGGAGGCAGAAAAAACACCGAATATACCAGTTTCGAGATTCAAGTTCCAGACGTGAAGGGCATCTTCGCAGCAACTTCCAATGCACCAATTCTTATTAAGGGTCTATCCGGAACTGTGCATTTGACGACGAGCAATGACCGAATCGAGGCAACGAATCACCACGGCAGTCTTATAGCGACAACAAGCAATGATGACATATTTAATTTGCGCAACAATGGATCGATAACGGCAAGATCAACAAATGGTGACATCACAATCAGGGGTGTGAAAGGACCCGTTGATGCCCGGACCACCAACGGAGTGATCGCCATCACTTCGGCCGATAGTTCTGTTGCCGCCCGCACTTCCAACGGCGAAATCTCGATAGCATTGACTGACAACTCCATCGGTCCGGTCGCTGCCGAAACGTCGAATGATCCGGTTTCTTTGGTTCTTGGAAGAAAATTCGCAGGCGATTTAAATCTGAAAACAAACGAGCGATGCATCATCGATGAACGCTTGAGGGCACATGTCGTTGGTGACAGCGGTAGCCGCGTCCAATTGACCATTGGCGAGGGTGTGGAATCAAGACTGGCGACAAGGAACGCACCGATTTCAGTTATGATGCGTGACGGTGTGCTTTTTTCTAACTAATCAGTCCAAGAATGGATACAGATTGAGACTAGAATCAAACGGCCTCAGGGATGGTTTGGGATGCGCGAAACGTGGTCATTGCGTGCGTTGCGCGTGCTGAGCTTGTCGAAGCAAGCGTGTCGAAACGAGCTTGTCGAAGTGCCCACGCTTCGCTAACCATTCGCTCTTTAAAGTCCTTCCCCGACCCTTCGACAACCCTTCGACAAGCTCAGGGCGGCGGCTCAGGGCAGGGTCAGGGTCCAACGGCTCAGGGTCCCGGCTCAGCGCCCGGATCGACGTCAGCACGTGATTTTGATTTTCGGTCGGATTAACTTTTGTTTTCGTCATTAGACGAATCTGGTCCAACTTCCTGACGAAAACTTACGAGGCGCAAATTCCCTAGGACGCAAACTATGGTTGCAACAGACTTGAGAGTCGAGCTTCCTTCCGGACTATCGCAGGAAGAAGCGAAAATACTCCTCGCCATCAAGCTCTATGAAACTGGTAAAGTTTCACTTGGTCAGGCGGCAAGATCCGCTGGACACTCCAAACGCGTTTTTATGGAGATTCTTGGGAAACATCAGGTTCCGATCTTCGATTATTCTCCTGTAGAGTTGCGGCAGGAGATCGGTGAGTGAGCGATTGCATCGTATCGGATAGCACCTGCCTGATTGCGCTCGAACGGATCGGAAATGTCGAAATTCTACGTCAGCACTGCTTTGAAAGAAGAAGCTTTGCGTCTCGTGGACGAGTGATCTTTAGACCAGGAGAGAATATCCGAGAAAATTTGCGAATTTGTCACACCCCGCATTTTCGCTTCAGGAATCGCCCGGCGACGCTAAGGCCAGCAGGATTGTGTCCGCAAACATCCGCCAGACCACGGCAACGTCGTCGAACCCCGCCCCCGTCATCGCGTTGATGAGATCTTCCGCGCGGTGTTCGTACTCGACGTCCTTCCCCGCCGCCTTCATCTTTCGTTTGTATTCCCGCCTAGCGTCGATTTCCTCCCGGGTCGCGATCCCCGATTCAATAGCGTTCCGGATGTGACGCTCGCGGTATCGCGACAATTGCAGGCGAACTTCCGCTCCCCAACCGGGGCCGATCGACATCGTGTCGTAGAGGATGAAACAACCGTTCGGCCTCAGCGCGCCCGCGATCCGCGCAAATAGCGATCGCAAATCGCCGGGATGTACGTGGTGAACGGTTTTCCCCGAGAAAACCACGTCGCACGACGGCACCGCGCAACCGGTAATGTCCGTTTCCCTTACCTCGATCCTTCCCGAATACGGCGTCAATTTCCGCTTCGCGAGCCTGAGCATCTCGGGTTCGCTGTCTATGCACGTACCCGTGGCCCGGTGAAAGCGTTCCAACACACGCGCCGTCGGCTCCGCCGTGCCGCAGCCGAGATCCACAAACTCGAATGAATCGCCCGATTCGAAGGGAATCAGATCGACGATCATCTCCAGGCCCCTGGCGTACGGTGGGCTGAGGACCGGCTGGACCCGATCGTACGATTCCGCGATGTTCGCGAAATAACTGAAATATTCGGACGAAGAATCGCTCAAGTTCAATCCTCGACCTGATATTGTTCCTGGATGCCGCAATGCTCCGACAGCCGGTTCCCAGATTGACCGCACGCATATTCACAACAGCCTGAGACGATTCGAGCGCCGCGGCCATGTTGGCTAACCGCCCACAATCGACACCCCGTTTGCCTCGGAAAAGGGTCTGAGTTTTGAGACGAACTCGTGTTTTATGGTCTGATTTGCGCTATAACTCATTTCCCCGAATTTCACAGTCGCGCTCTTTCCTCTGACAACCCGGATTTCCATCCTGGACGACTCGAAACCGATTTCCGAAATTGATGCCCATGGCATTCTGCGGTTCCTGAAGAGACCTCTGCGGATTTCCAGGTGCCCCTCATGAATCACGATCATGTGTCTGTTGATTCGGCTGTAAAACAAACCCCATAACAGCCACATTGGACCGAGGGCCAAATTCAGGAAACCGAAATAGTCGTTTCCGCCGCTGATAAAGAGAATACCGCCAATGATGTGTAAGACTCCAAGTGCGACCAGAAGGACTCTTAATTGAGGGGGCATCTGGACCGTAAGGTCGATCTTCCTGTCTTCCATGGTTGTTGAAGTCCTCTCTTGACTGCGCTCAGAATGATAGAGCGGGCTTTCATCAGGCCGTATCCCGAGGCGATCATCCGGCGAGAGCCCTGGACTGTCACTCCCATCCAAAACTGTCGTAGAACCGCCCGTTCAGATAATTTTCGAAGCCCCGCCGGACGTAAGGCACCATATTGGCAGGCAGTTCGTGAATGGAATACCATGACAGGTCGTCGCACCTGTAAGGCTCGGCGTTGACAGTGTCGCCGCTCCACCTGGAGGCAGCAAGGAAGAACGCCACCCGCTCGTCCTCGTCCTTACGGTGAATCACCCCGACCACTTCGATGTCAGAGATCTCGATGTCGATTCCAGCCTCTTCCCGGGCTTCCCGTATGGCCGCTGCCCTGACCTCCTCGTTGCCGTCGATGTGCCCCGCGATCACGCTGTACTTCCCATCCTCATACCCTGTATTGTAACGTCTCAGTAGTAGCACTTCGTCGTCGCCGTTCATCAGGAAGACATGCGCTTCCGGAATCAGTTTGAATTTCTCAGCCATCTGTCACCGATTTGAAATAGCGTCCGGGCTCGAACGGTTGGTCCTGCCTGGTGTATCCGGCGGGCCCGCGCGGTGGGAGTTTGTGATTATCGAGCGGCCATATCGCAATTAAACAAATCGCCAATCAATCCCCAAAGCAAATTCCGGCGCGCGTTCATGCCGCGGCCGATCAGGCGGGTCTCATTCGACGACGGTGTATTTCACTTGACTTATATGTATAATTTATGCATATTATAGCATATGAGAACGACACTCAATATAGACGATGGCCTGATGAACCAGGCATCCACTTTAACCGGTATCAAACAGAAAACCGCCCTGGTCAGGCTTGGCCTCGAAGCCCTGATCGCCCGCGAGAGCAGCAAGAGGCTCGCGGAACTCGAAGGCACCGAAAAAAGCCTGCTGCCGGTCCCGCGGCGGCGGCCCGAAAACCCGTAACCATGGTCCTCGTCGATACGACAATATGGATCTCGTTCCTGAAAGCGGGAAACACCCATCTGCGGACGCTCCTTCGGGAGGCGAAGGTGGCGTGCCACCCGCTGATCGTCGGAGAACTCGCGTGCGGAAGATTGGCCAACAGGCCGATTTTTCTCACGTTGCTTCAAACGCTTCCGCAGGCATCCACGGCCGGCCAGCGGGAAGTGCTGCATTTCATCGATCATCACAAGCTATCCGGCGCGGGGATCGGCTTGATCGATGCGCACCTGATGGCTTCCGCCAGGTTGTCGGACGTGTTGTTGTGGACTTCAGAGGGAAAGTTGCGGGCGGCTGCCGGTCGCCTGGGAATCGCTTACCGATATTGAAGTCAGGGTCCGGAGCGCGTCATTTCTTTTTCGAGAGGAGAACGTTTCCATGATCAGATACCTTGTCCCGGCACTGGCCGTGTTCTGCCTGCTGGGTGCGGCCACCACGAAGATACACGCCCAGATCGCCTTTCGCGCTGGGGGCGGACTCTATATCGAAGACAAAGAACCCGGCTGGCATGCATCCATCATCCTGCCGTTCGGCAGCAAACCCGCCGGGGTGATGCTCGCCGGGGAGTACTACGAAAAATCCGGTGTGATTACGGTGCCATTATCCATCCGGGGGCTCTACAAAATCCCTCTGGGGAACAACCTTCGCATCTACGGCGGCGTCGGAAGCGGTCTGATATACACGAAAGAGGAATCGGATACCGAACTCATCGACCTGTCGTCGACAAAGGTACTTTTTTCCGCCGTGGTGGGCCTGAACATCAAATGGCTGGGTCCGTTTCGCTTTTTTTCGGAAGCCACCCTGGACCGGGGCGTAGCCGACGACACGGAAAACAAATACGGCGCAAAGGCCGGCATCTCTCTCACACTCATCGACTGAGGTGCGGCAAGACCCTAAAGGCAAGATGTCAGCGGGATAGATGTCGTGATATAACAAGTAATTAATTACGTATAATAATATATATTTTATTATTTATTACATCATTCTTAATCAATATTCGGACGGCGGCATTCGTGGCGTCCGCTGGACGACGCGTTTTTTAAACGACTAACCGTATGTTGAAATTCCAACTCCATATTCTCATGGCCGAAAAGGGCTCGCACCGGCCGTACCGGATTTCGGAAATCGCCAGGCTGACGGGACTTCAGGCCAACACGGTCTCCGCCATCTTCAATAACAGGGCCAAACGGATCGATCTGGCCACCATCGAATCTCTCTGCCAGGCGCTGGATTGCACGCCCGGCGATCTCTTCCAATACAACCCGGAATCTGACGCAACTTCCTGAAGCCCGACCATAAGGAGACCAGTTACCATGAAGATCACTGCAATTAAGACCTTTCTCGTCACTTACAGCAACCGTCCCAGGGCGCTCATCAAGGTGGAAACCGACGAGGGCCTTTACGGATGGGGCGAAGCCTATTCCATCGGGCCGGACCTCTCCATCGAGCCCATTGTCAATTACGTCGCCACGTGGTTTGTCGGCGAAGATCCCCGCCGTATCGAATACCTGATGATGAAGACCCACCAGCAGTTTCGTTTTCCCGCGGGCGGCACCGGGCTGGCCGCCATCTCCGGCATCGAACACGCGCTGTGGGACATCAGCGGCAAAGCAGCCAACGTACCCGTATACATGCTTCTGGGCGGCAACCTGCGAGACCGCGTCTGGGTCTACCAGAGCTGTGGCGGCCCGACCGGATTGGCCGCGGCGGAAGGGGCCCAACGGTTGAATGCCGAATGGGGGTTCACCGCGTTCAAGACCAGTCCCTTCCTGTTGAATCCGGACGCCAACCGATGGGGACGGGTTTGCGCCGCCGCCGCCAAATATTTCGAAGAACTCCGAGAGTGTACCCCCGCTGACTGGGAATTCGCGTTCGATCCGCACGCCAAGATCTTCGAACCCGTCAGAGCCCTGCAACTCGCCAATGCCCTCGCCCCCTATGATCCCCTGTTCTACGAAGAGCCCCTCAGACCGGAACACATCCCCGCCTGGGTACAGTTGCGCAGCCAGATGCTGGTGCCGCTGGCAACAGGGGAATCCCTGTACGCACGCTTTGAATTCCTGAATCTCATCGCCGCAAGGGCAGCCGACATCATCCAGCCCGACGTCTGCGTATGCGGGGGCCTCCTCGAAATGCGGAAAATCGCCGCAATTGCCGAGGCTCACTACGTCACCATCGCGCCGCACAATCCGATGGGACCGATCGCAACGGCGGTCAACGTGCACTTCGCCGCCGCAACGCACAATTTCAAAATTCTGGAATACGTGATTCCCGTTGGCTCTCGTTGGATGGATTACGTCCCGGATCCCTACCTGCCGGTCGACGGATACCTGGAACTCAGAGACCGTCCCGGCCTCGGCATCGAAGTGAACGAAGACGCGCTTAAAGACAGGGACGTCCCGCACTGGCAGCGTACGGCGCCCGTCCGCCCCGACGGCTCCACGGGATACATATAAAGCGGGGAGAAGGTAGACGGGAGACGGGAGAGGGCCGCCCCGCGTCCACCGGACAGCGATAAGGCCTGGCGATGTCAATTCGTGGATGCGTCGTTTTTGTAGGGGCGACCGGCCGGTCGCCCCTACAGACTCAAACGCGGTGCTAAAATGCGTTTGCGTCCCCTCGCATCGACCTTTCACACGCACGGTGGTAGTGTGGAGGGTTTTTCCGCGTTATTCCGTCCACCACTGCGGCATCTTGTATGCGTTGGGCGTACGCAGGGCAACAAAGTACGTTTACACCCGATAGTCGATTCGCGGAAAAGCAGCCCCGCGGCGTCTGAGCGGCGCCGTTCTTTTTGGCCCTTTTTCTTTGGCGAGAGACCGTGCAAAAACTCTCAATAGGATCGCAGATGGGTCAGATTGTCTCTAAGATGTGTCAATGATCGGGGCAAGGCCGTTGCGAATACCCAGTTATCGGTGCTATGGTCGAGAGGTCCTTTGCAAGTCGTTGAGAACCGGCCAGAGAAGTGCCTCACTTGGGCGGCTAACCCATTGGCTGACAGGCAAGACCTTGTCGGGTGAGCTGTTCAGCCGACTGCGTCAACCATTTTGGGCACACCGACGAGGTTGATGGTGCGCTTGATATTGTAAGCAAGACTCATCAATGAGAACTCGGCTTTGACCTTGTCCAGGCCTTTGACAAGAAAGTGGGCATACCCATACCAGAACTTGAGTGTGCCGAAGGGATGCTCCACCATTTCTCGTCGTTTGTCAAGCACCTCCGGATTTTCTACCAGACGTTGCGCCATCTCATCGAGGATGTGTTCATCGACCCACCGCGTGAGAATGCGTCCATTTTTGTTTGTCGTGCATAAAGACCTCACCGGACAGGTTTTACACGCCGATGTCGTGTAATGTTTTCTGATGACGGGTTGGTCAGATGTTTTTTTCGGATACGCTGCGTCATAAGCATAGGTGAGCACTTGCCCGGCAGGACATAAATAACGATCCTGTTGGGGATCATAGATGAAGTCGTCTTTACTATATAAGCCTCTGCTTTTGCTGTTGGATGTGTCGGGTTTGGGCACATACGGCTCAATACGTTCCTCAACGCATGCCTTGATCGTTTCGCCATTGTAATAGCCACCATCTGCAACAACGCGGCAGGCGTCCACGTCCAGGACCGCTTTTGCACCTATACTGATTTTGCTCAACTGTGCCTTGTCATTGGCCTGATTGGTCACATCTTGTTCAACAATGAGATGATGCTTATCGTCTGTGGCTGCCTGACATTGTATCCCACTTTGGCTTGCGGACTCTTAGGCATCGCCCGACTGTCCGGATCCGTCAGAGAGACCTGGGTTTCACCGCGCGCCTCAAGGTCGTCCAACAAGTGCGTATACGTCACTTTTCGTTCTTTCAGACGTTGCATTTTCTCTTGTATAGAAGGATCCGCTTCCGATGATGCTGATGACGCTTCTGCATCTTGAGCATCTTGGGCATCTAATTCTTGAAGATATCGCTCGATCTTTTCTTCGAGTTCTTGAAGCCTTCTTTTTAACTTGTCCTTGGTAAAATTGCGTTGGGGACTATTGACGGCTTTGAATTTACTGCCGTCAACGGCGATCAACTCACCCCCAAACAGCGACAGCTGCCGACAAAGGGCAGTGAAGGCGAGAAAGACCTCCTTAAAGGCTTTGGGGTTGTCTTTACGAAAATTGGCAATCGTTTTGTGATCCGGACGCAGCCTCCTGAGAAGCCACATCACTTCCACATTGCGATGCGTCTCACGCTCCAATTTGCGAGAAGACCGAATCTGATTGAGATACCCATAGATGTAGAGCTTGAGCAAATCACGCGGATCATAAGGCCTACGCCCTGTCCAGGCAGGCTCCATGCGTTGAAAACCCAATGCGCTCATCTCCTGGTCATCAACAAAGACATCGATAAAACGCACCGGGTTCTCTGCACAGATATAATCGTCTAAACGCTCGGGAAACAACGTGGCTTGATCTCTTGATTCACCGCGAATGAAATCCATTTTATGCCGCCTTTTAGATGGGAGACCCACGAGGACTTCATAACGGTAAGCACGATCAAGGATATATACAATCTATAATTACTTTTGACACACTCTGGCGTACAAGAAAAAGGGCGAAGAAAAATAATAATTAGAGATTTAGGAGAAAGACGTCGAGGTACCGGTGCGCGACCCATCATTCGCTTTTAGCTCCACCTACGAAGGAGCGCTCCTGCCGAAACCCCTTGCAATTGCCGTAAACAGGTGGTACCATCAACCTCGCAATTTGAGCCTTTCGATCACCATATCAGCCGGGCGTCGAGAATTGGATGCCCCGGGGTGCCTGCCATCTGAATTCGGAGAGAATAGATTGTCCAGCCTGCACACCACCCTGTGGTCATACCCGTGGGACCTGGCCGACGGCGAGCCCGAATCCATCGCGGCAACACTCAAGGACGAAATCGGCCTGGACGGAATCAGCCTGGCCTCGGCGTACCACACCTTTGAAATGCTGCGTCCCAATTCGCCGGACAAGGTGCTCCTCCAGATTCCACAGGCTGCCGTCTATTTTCAGCCCGACGGCAGCCTGTATGCCGACACACCCATACAACCCCACGTCAGCCCGCTGATGGCCGACGAAAACTGGTACGCGGGCGCGGCCGGGGCCGCGGCCGGCGCCGGCCTGGAACTCATCGCGTGGACGGTATTTCTTCACAACTCGTATCAAGCCGTCCGCCATCCGGAATGCGCGGAAGTCAGCTGTACCGGCGACGTGAGCACCTCCCGGCTGTGCCCGGCCAACGCCGGGGTTCGCGCCTATGCCGCTGCGCTGGCCAAAGACCTGGCGAAAAACTACGGAGTTGCCCTTCTGGAATGCGAATCCCTCTCCTATGGTGGATTCGGACATACCCACTATCACGTCAAACACGGTGTCGACCTGGGGCCGGGCGGGCGTTTGCTTCTTTCCATCTGCTTCTGTAATGCATGCAAATCGCGGGCAAAAGAGAACGGCCTGAATCCAGGCGCCCTTTCGAAGGCCGTGGAATCCATGCTGCGTCAGACCCTGGTATCCGGCATCCCTCACGGGGAATCCCCCGAGGAACTCATCGACGGCGTGCCGGAACTCGCGGCATTCGTCCAAATGCGCGACGAGGTCGTCGCAAGCCTGCTGGAGGAAGTCAAAACCGCCGCCGGGATCCCTGTCTCGTTCATCTTTATGGGGGATCGGTACAACGCGGCTATCCGCCGTTCACGCATTGCGGGCGTCGCGGACTATGTGGAAACCCTCGCCTACACACCCGACGCCGCCAGCGTCCACGCGACCATCTCCGACATCGTACCCGACCTGAAGAACCCGCAACAACTCGTGCTGGGCCTTCAGGCCTATCCACCGGCCTCACCGGATTTCGAGACCCTCCTGACAAACGTCGAACGCGCGCTGAGGCTGGGCATCCGCCGCTTTTCGTTCTACAACTACGGCATTATGCCTGAAGCCAATCTGTCGTGGATCAAGCGGTGTATTGCCGATGCCCGCCGCGAGGGCGATTCTTGACGGCCACGACGGAGACGCTGGCATTCGCCTCAGGCTTCCTGTGCATTCTCTACGTCTTCCTGGCCTGCGCCTTCCGAACGGGCCTGAGCCGACTGTCAGCCGGCCGCAACGCCGAACGCCCCGATGTCACGGTCGTGGTTGCCGCCCGCAACGAAGCGAAGCGCATCGACGGATGCCTCGAGGCCCTTTCCAGACAGACCTATCCGCCCGAACACACACAAGTCATCGTCGTCGACGACCGTTCAACCGACGACACGGCCTGCCGTGCCCTCTCGTGGACGGGACGGATCCCGGGCCTCAAGGTCGTGCGCGCAACAGGCGGACCGTTCGCCTGCCCGAAAAAAAGTGCCCTGAAAATGGGCATTCACTCCGGCGCCGGTGAAATCATCCTCACCACGGATGCCGATTGTATCCCCTCCTCAGGCTGGATCGCTTCCTCCGTACGGGCCTTCGACCCTGAAGTTGGCATGGTCGCCGGGCAAGCGCCTCTGGTGCCGCGAAGAGGACTGCTGTCCGGACTGCTTGCCTTGCAGAGCCTTGTCGTGGCCGCCCTGGCGGCCGGCAGCATGGGCCTGGGCTTTCCGCTGACCTGTTCCGGACGGAATCTGGCCTATCGCAGGTCGGCATTCCACGATGCCGGCGGCTTTGAACCCATCGGGCATATCCGCGGCGGGGACGACGTCCTGCTGATGCGACGCATCGCCTCCCGGACCGCCTGGCGCGTTCGATTCAATCCGGACGCCAGCGTGAGTTCATACCCGCACACCGACGGCCTTTACCGCCGCCAGGTCCGCTACCAGTCCAAGGCCGTGCATTACGGGATTTCGGTCTTGCTTGTCGCATTGAGTCTATATATATTCCACGTACTCCTCGCCGCGGGGCCTTTCCTCGCATTGCGGCATCCCGCGTTGTGGTTCCCCTTCGGCCTGATGGCCGCGGTAAAAATACTGGCCGACTGGCTGCTTCTGTCCCGAGCCGCCCGCCGTTTCAACGCACGGCAAGTCCTCTGGTTGTTTCCGCTGCTGGAGCTGATCGCCGTACCCTATATCGTCCTGTTCTGCGCCCTGGGCGCGCTGGCGCCCTCCCACTGGAAATAGACATGCTCTCACTCAAACTCTTGCCCAAGACCGTTGCGCGGTACCACCGGGCACTCACGTTCCGGCGTGTCTGGAACGTGGCCAAAGTGGTTTCCTCCTACATTCTCTCTCGCCTGGCCAAACGCGATATCCGCATGGGCCGCCCCTTCATCCTGATGCTGGAGCCCACCAATATCTGCAATCTCAAATGTCCGCTCTGTCCGTCGGGCAATGGCGGGTTGACCCGGCCGCGCGGCACCATGGAATACGATGCCTTCAAACGGATATTCGAAGCGCAGGCGAAAGACCTGCTTCTCCTGATGTTGTGGAACCAGGGAGAGCCATTCATCAACCGGCGTCTCACCGACATGGTCCGTCTGGCCAAGGCGCATAACGTGCCCACCATCACCAGCACCAATGTCCACTATATCCGCAACCGAGGCGATGCCGAAGATATCGTCACCTCCGGTCTGGACGAAATCGTCGTCTCCCTGGATGGGGTTACGCCGGAATCCTACGTCAAATACCGCGTGGGCGGCAATTTCGACCGGGTCCTTGACGGGATCCGCTTTCTCAGCAGCGTAAAGAAAACGCTCGGGGCGGACCATCCCGTGATCCACCTGCAATTCATCATATTCAAACACAACGAAAACGAGATCGCCGCCGCCCGGAATCTCGCGCAGGATCTGGGCGTGGACCGGCTCTCATTAAAGACGGCCCAGGTGTATACCGAGGCCGAGGCCGAACAATATCTGCCTGAAGACGAATCCTTTAGCCGCTACCTTTACGACGCGGACCAACTGACCATGAACGGCAAGATCACCAATTCCTGCAGGCACCTCTGGTACAGCACTGTTGTCAACTGGGACGGCGCCGTATCTCCGTGTTGTTTTGACAAAGACGTGCATTACGGCCTGGGGGATGCGCTGGAAAACACGAACTTCGACAGCGTCTGGTCCGGCGAGGCGTATACCGGTTTCAGAAACGCCATTCTGAAGGACCGGTCCGCCGTGCCAATCTGCAACAACTGTTCCGAAGGCATTAAGGGCATGTTTTATGATATCGAAGAGGTGAAACATTAGAACGCGCATCCCGCCGCGTCGATGTCCGTACCGGCACGCCGCGACAGATTAGAATTCGGGTTGTCGCCCTCTCGCATGCCTCGCTTCCGTCCACCGCCCCCGTCCGAGCACCCAAAACTTTCTCCACCCGTCGATTTTCACCGTTTCGCGACGCCCACGGCCTGTTTCCAACCGCTTCCGAACCCGGATACCCGTGTTGACCTCCCTGATCAATGTTTTCCTGTTGGTTTCAACGGCAATCTACCTCGGCGTCGCCTTGGCCTTTCTGATTGGCCTGTGGCGAAAGAACCGGCCCGCTCATGACCACTCATGGCCTTTCGTATCGGTCGTGGTCGCGGCGAGGAACGAAGCGAATTTTATCGCCGGTTGCCTGGCCGGACTGGTCAACCAGACCTACCCGGCCGACCGGTACGAGGTCCTGGTGGTCGACGACGGCTCCACGGACCACACACCGCTAATCGTAGCCCGTCTGGCCGCAAGGCACCCCCGGATCCGCAGCATTGTCGTCACGGACGTTTTTCAACATATGGCGGCGAAAAAACGGCCCCTCTCCGAGGGCATCCGGGCCGCACGGGGAACCATCATTCTGACCACCGACGCGGACTGCGCCGTGCCGGCCACATGGATTGCCGGCATGGTCACCCGTTTCGAGCCGGACGTGGATGCCGTCATCGGTTTTTCCCAGGTCAAGACCGCCCAGGACCGGCTGACGCCGGTGGAACGGTTGCAGGCGTTTGACTTTCTCGCCCTCATGTCCGCTTCGGCCGGTGCCGCCAACCTGTCGATGCCGCTGGGCGCGACCGGCCAGAATCTGGGCTACCGGAAGGCGCTTTTCGATCAGGTTAACGGATTCGAGAAGATCGCCAATCGCCCCTCCGGCGACGACGTACTCCTGCTTCAGTTGTTTCGCCGGGCCGGCGCGAAGATCGCATTTGCCAACGACCCCGACACCTTTGTCAGCACCAGGCGCGCCGAATCCATAGCCGGTTTCTGGACCCAGCGGCGCCGATGGGCGTCGAACGCCCGAAACATGGTGACGCTCAATCCCGTCTTTTTCGTCTATCTTGCGAACGTCTTTCTGCTCAACCTTCTCTTACCCGCCAGCATGATCCTGGGTGCGGGTCAAAATGCCTACGGCCTGCCGCTGGCATGTTTCGCGGTCAAAGCGCTGGCGGACCTGGGCGTGGTATGGAAAGGCGCCCGCCTCTTCGGCCGGACCGACCTCCTGAGGGTGTTGCCGATGTGGGAACTTCTGCAGATTCCATACACGGTTCTGGTGGGGTTGTTCGGAACGTTCGGGGGTTTCGTCTGGAAAAACAGAACCCACCGGGCGCGCCAGGAGGGAACATTGAAAGACGGCTTCTTTTCCAAATCAGAATTTCGAGTCCGGTGAGAGGCTGACAGTCGGCCGCCCGAACAGGCCGGTGAAGGCGCGCGCTGCGCGTACGCAAACCAGACATCCCGGGCATTTGAGACAAAATCGTATTTCCGCGTTACCGGTCTCCTGCCAGCCCGAACTCCGATTCCCGCGTTTCCGATTCCCGCGTTATGGATACTTATACAAACATGCGCCGATGGGTACTCACGCTCCTCAGTCTCGCGCTCTGCGCGGGCACCGCTGGCGCCCAACGCCCCCGGGCGCGGGATCTCGGTATCCGCATCGGTTCCCTCGCGCCCGGCCTCCATAACGCCATTACCGACGTCCCTGGCGTCCAGGTGGGCCACGTCACCCTCATTAGCGGCGAGGGCGAACTGGTGGTCGGAAAGGGTCCCGTCCGCACCGGTGTCACCGCCGTGGTGCCCCACCCGGACGACGTCTATCTGTACCAAGTCTTCGCCGCGGCCGAAGCCCTCAACGGCAACGGCGAAATGACGGGCACGGAGTGGATCAACGAACGGGGTCTGCTGGAGGTGCCGGTGATACTCACCAACACCCTCAGCGTCGGCGAGGCGTACAGTGGCGTTGTTGCCTACATGCTCATGCAGAACAAGGGACGGGTGCCGCTGCCCGTTGTGGCCGAATGTTACGATGGCGGCCTCAACGATATCGCGGGCCGCCACGTAAAGGAGCAACATGTCATCCGGGCAATCGAATCCGCAACGGGCGGCCCGGTAGCCGAAGGATCGGTGGGTGCGGGAACGGGGATGCGGGCATACGGTTTCAAGGCCGGCGTCGGCACGGCCTCGCGCGTGCTCTCCCAGGGACAGGGCGCCTACACCCTCGGCGTGCTTGTTATTGCCAACTGCGGCCGGCGTCCCAATCTGGTCATCGACGGCGTGCCCGTGGGCAGACACCTGCCAAAGGCGCCCCGTCCGCCGGCCCGCGACGGCTCCATTGTCATTCTGATCGCCACGGACGCGCCGCTGATCCCCATCCAGCTTCGCCGGCTCTGCAAACGGTCCGCTTTCGGCGTGAGCCGCACCGGCACCTTCTCACGAACGAGCAGCGGCGACCTGGTTCTGGCTTTTTCCACCGCCCGCCGAATTCCACGGGACGCAGCGATGGTGGACACCGTACGGACACTGCGCGACCACCGCCTCAACCCGCTCCTGCAGGCCACGGTTGAGGCCACCGAGGAAGCCGTCGTCAACGCGCTGTGCGCCGCGGATACTATGATCGGCCGGGACAACAGGACCATGCCCGGCCTGCCCCTGGACCGGCTTGTCGACATACTGAAACAACACAACCGCATCGAGTGATTCGGCATCCGATTGGAACTCCGATGCCCGATTTCTAAACCCGGACTCCAGATTTCTCCATGCCCAACCTTCCCATCATCCTCGGCCTCGCCGCCTACATCCTGCTCACCCTCGCGGTCGGGCTCTACGCCGGACGGCGCGTCAAGGGCTCCGCCGACTTCATCGTTGCCGGCCGGAGGCTGGGTATCTGGCTGGCCACCGGTACCATTGCGGCCACCTGGTTCGGCGGCGGCATCGTCATCGGCGCCGCCAGCGAGGCCTACAAAAAGGGCTTTCTGGGCATAATCGCCGATCCGTTCGGCGCCGCCCTGTGCCTCTTTCTCGCCGGGCTTTTCTACGTCCGGGTCATGCGGCGGATGGGTTTGACCACCATTGCCGGTTTTTTCGAGAGCCGCTTCGGGACCACGGCGGGTGTGGTGGCCGCCCTGTGTACCATTCCCGCGTATCTCGGATGGGTGGCGTCCCTCATGGTCGCCTTCGGCCGGGTCATCCAATCGCTCACCGGACTGGATCCGACCCTGGGCATCTGTATCGGCGCCGCAATCGTACTCGTGTACACGACAGCGGGGGGCATGTGGGCCGTCACGCTCACGGACTTCATCCAGGTTGCCGTTTTGACGGTGGGCCTCCTGGTAATCACGCCGCTGCTGCTGAACGACATGGGCGGGTGGTCCGCCCTTAGTGCCAGGATCCCTGAAGACCGGTTTTACCTCTATCCCCGAAGCGGGGGCATGCCCGGCTGGTTTGCCTATGCCCGGGACTGGCTCGTGATTGGTCTGGGCAATCTGGCGGGGCAGGATCTGATCCAGCGCAGCCTATCGAGCAAAAATGAATCCGTGGCCCAGAACAGCGCCTACCTTGCCGGCGGACTCTATCTCACCGTCGGCCTGCTGCCGGTATTTCTCGGCATCGCCGGAACCCTTATTTTTCCCGATCTCAGCGATCCGGATATGATCATGATGCGGCTGGGCATGAAATATCTCTCACCCCTGGCGATGGCCTTATTTCTCGGCGCGCTCGTTTCCGCCCTGATGAGCAGCGCGGACAGCGCGCTGCTGGCCCCGGCCAGCGTCATCGGATGGGATCTGGTCCGCTACGTCCGTCCGGATGCCGACGAACGTCTCATTCTCCGGATCTGCCGCATCAGCGTCCCGATTCTCGGCCTGATTGCTCTCTACCTCGCACTGGCGCACAATACCGTCTACTCGCTGATGGTGAACTCATGGTCGATCCTGCTGGCCACCCTCTTTGTACCGCTCACGGCCGGCATCTGGTGGTCTCGAGCCAATCTGCCTGGCGCGCTTGCGGCCATGGGTTCGGGCTTCATCTCCTGGATTGGCCTCATCTACCTCGTACCGGATCTACCGGCAGACCTGCTGGCCGTACCGATCGCACTGCTCTTGCTGGTTCTTCTCAGCCTGAAAACGCAACGCACCTATCCGCCGCGACCGCTCGCGGACCCCGACGGGCGCCCCGTTTCACTCCGGAACCGCCTCGGTCTCAGACGCCGGTAGTAGCTACGACCCACGCCCGTCGCGGTTCTGCAACCGGATGACGAGACCCGCGAAGAAACCCGCGCCGAATCCATTGTCGATGTTCACAACCGCGACACCCGGCGCGCAGGAATTCAACGTCCCCAGCAACGCGGCCAGTCCGCCGAAACTGGCGCCATACCCCACGCTGGTCGGCACCGCAATCACCGGGACATCCACCAACCCGCCAACCACCGAGGGCAGCGCGCCCTCCATTCCGGCCACCACCACAATGGCCGCCGCCCGGTCGATCTGTTCCCGATACGCGAACAGCCGGTGAATTCCCGCCACGCCCACGTCGTACAGCTTCCTGACGCGGATCCCCATCGCCTCCGCCGTGACCACCGCCTCCTCGGCTACCGGCAAATCGGATGTTCCAGCTGAAATGACCAGCACCTCTCCGGCCGTCGCATTACCGTCCCCATCGCTACCGCGAATCAACAGCGTCCGCGCCAACGGGTTGTAGTCCACTCCCGGCAACGCGGCACGCACGGCATCCGCCTGGGCGCGGTCGGCGCGGGTTGCCAGAAGCGTGGATCCCGCCTCCGAAATCCGGCGCGCGATCTCAACCACCTGTTCGGTGGTCTTGCCCTCGCAGAAGATCACCTCGGGGAAGCCCTGCCGCATTGCCCGGTGATGATCCACGTGCGCGAACCCCAGATCTTCAAACGGCAGCTTCTTCAGCCGCTCCATCGCGCTATCGATATCCAGTTCGTTTTCCCGAACCGCCTCCAGTATATGCCGAATCTGCTCAGGAGTCACCGCACACCTCCTCGGCGTTCCGGCGAACGGCGTTCAATATGGCTTCGACGGCCTCCGGGTCATCCTCCGTCATCAGCGTCCTGCGAAATGCCGCAGCACCGTCGATGCCCTTGATATACGCGGCAAGATGCCGTCTCATTTCACGCACCCCCGCGGGGAGCCCTTTGGTTTGCACCGAGAGCCGAAGGTGGCGGATTGCCATTTCCACGCGCTCGCACGTAGAGGGCGCCGGCAGACGGTCGCCGGTGGCGAGAAAACTCTCGATACGTCCGAACAGCCACGGGTCTCCAATCGCCCACCGGCCCACCATGACCAGGTCACATCCCGTTTGATCCATCATGGCCCGCGCATCTCCGGGGCTGCGCACGTCGCCGTTGCCGATCACCGGAATCGACACGGCTTCGGACACTTCGCGGATCACATCCCAATCCGCCTTACCCGAAAACCCCGCTTTTCGCGTCCGGCCGTGCACGGCGATCGCAGCGGCGCCCATGTCTTCCGCAAGCCGCGCAACTTCCGACGCCCTCGTGCCGTCTTCCCAGCCGCTGCGGATCTTCAGGGTGACCGGGATGGACACCGCCCGCGCCATTGCCGATACGATCCTTCCCAGCCTCGACGGATCCTTCAAGAGGGCCGCGCCCGCGCGCCGGTTCACGATCTTCTTCACAGGACACCCGCAATTGATGTCCAGCAGATCCGGATTACGTTCCGCAGCCACGCGTGCACCTTCGGCCATTTCTTCGGGTTCGGATCCGAATATCTGCACGGAAATCGGATGCTCATCGGCATCGAAATCCAGGTACCGGCTCGAACGCTCGCTGCCGTCGGCCAATCCGCGGGCGCTCACCATCTCCGTGACAGCCAGACCGGCGCCCTGTGCCCTGCACACCATTCGGAACGAACGATCGGTCACGCCAGCCAGCGGGGCCAGCACGGTCGACCCGGGGATCGCCGTCTTGCCAAGTTGAACCATGTGAGGTCTCCGCACGCTCATTCCACAGACTCGATCAACCTTCTCACCTTCTCCGCCCCGGTCCGGGCGACCTCCCCAGGGTCCTGTCGCCACAGGGACTCATTGAACAACTCGAGAGATACCGGACCGGAGAAGCCCCGGGAGGCCAGCATTTCCAACATCTTTTTCAGGTTCAGGATCCCGTCGCCGGGATACACCCGATCCCCGTCGGTCAGGGTCTCCCGCTTGCGGTCGGTCCGCGGCGCATCGTCGATATGGAAAATAGCCACCTGCGCCCCAGGCACCTTCAGGATATCCTCATCCTGTCCCCCGCCGCGATAAATGTGGAACGCGTCCATCACAACCGTGGTCTCGGGATGATCCGCCAGGTTCACGATCGCCATCAACGTCTCCACGTTATTCACGTGGGCGACAAAACCCAGGAACTCCAGAGCGGGCAGACACCCGACCTCCTGCCCCAGTTCCACCAGCCGGCAGAACCGGTCCGCGGCCAGATTCAAATCCACCTGCCCGCGCGCGGGCCCCGCGATGACGCGCGGCGCCCCAACGGCCACGCCCTGTTCCATCAGCCGCCGGGCTTCGCCGAGAAGTTCAGATTCGAACGCCGAATCCGTCGCGTCCATCCACCCCGAGAGGTGAACCACGTCGGGTACCGCGAGGTTGTAGTCATCCAGCACGTGTCTGAGCTCGGACAGCCTCCCGCCGCCCTGTTCCCAGTCCGTCAGGTCTTCGTTCCACAACTCTATCGAGTCATAACCCGCTTCGCCCGCCGCCCGGATCTTCTCGACAATGGATGTGGGCCGAATCGTACTGGTATTGAAACACAATTCAAACCGGGCCATTCCGTCCTCCCGTATTGCAGATCGCGTTCAGCAAGCACTGTCCACACCTGGGTTTCGGCAGGCAGATGCGCTTGCCGAGCGCCACGATCAGGGCATGATATTCGTTGTAGACCCCCGCGTCCAAGGGCAACGCGGCCTCAAACCTGCGCTGTACGTCTTGGTACTCGAGCGCGCTGTCGATCAGCCCCAGACGCCCGAAAACCCGCCGCGTATACCCATCCACCACAAAACTCGGCTTCTCCAGCGCATAGAGCAGAATGCAATCGGCGGTTTCCGGTCCAATCCCCTTTACCGCCAGCAGTTCCTCGCGCAAACGCCCGGTGGGCACACCCTTCATCCGGTCAACATCCGCGCGGTACCTGCCCACGAAAAACGTCAGGAACGCCTTCAACCGCCTTGCCTTTACACGAAAGGTCCCGGAGGGACGGATCAGGGTTTCCAGTTCGCCGTCGGGCATATCCAGCATGGTCCGGGCATCGAGGGCCCCGGCAGCGCTGAGCCGGCGCATCGCCCGTTCGACGTTGGTCCAGGCTGTGTTCTGCGTCAATATGGCCCCGATCATCGTTTCGAATGGAGATTCCGCCGGCCACCAGCCCTGTGGTCCGAACGCATCCGTCAATCGGTCATAAACCGCTCGAATCCTGTTCTGTCCAGAGGTCATATTGGGCGGGAATCTAACGAATCGGCGGATGATGAGCAACCCCAATTCAACTCGAAGGGATATGCCCGCGTCGGGACGCGGGGGGGATCGGAGACCGCCCGCCTGTGGTTTCAAATAACAGAAAGGCGCCCGGACCGTCCCCGCCCGAGCGCCTTTTCAGCAGCCAGTTCGCATTTATCAATTCGGGTGGATGAAGAGTTTCTTCCATAGCTGTATGACCTTCAGCTGGTGTCGCACCCAGCAGTACCGCTTCAAGATTTCGATGACCTTCAGACGTAACGCCATTTCGCGCAGATCCGTGGACATACCGGCCTCCTTCCCTTTGCAAGTGTCCTGTTTGTCATATATAAGGAAGCGGCGGTCGAAAGTCAAGCCGGGCCGGCGGTGGGGATGAAACCTCAGTTCCACATCAGCTACCGGCCTTTCCACTTTACACGACATCTGCAGCAGCCTATATTGAACGACTCAACGGTTCCATAACTCAGTCCCCTGTCGCGGAGATGCACAATGTCTGAAATCAGCCTGAAAGACAAACTGAACGCCGGTGAGGTTGTCCTGGGACCCTTTGTCAACCTCGCTTCCGGCGCGCTCATCGAAATCGCCGCGTACGCCGGCTTTGACTTTGTCATTCTGGATACCGAACACGGTCCACTGGACATCGAAACCACCGAAAACCTCTGCCGCGTGGCAAAAGGCGCGGGTATTTCCCCCATCGTCCGCGTCCGTGAAAACGACCCGCCTCAGGTGCTCCGTGCGCTGGACATCGGCCCGGAAGGCGTCCAGGTCCCGCAGATATGCACCCGATCCGACGCCGAATCGCTCGTTGCGGCAGCAAAGTACGCGCCGCTAGGGATGCGGGGCGTCTCACCCTACACGCGCGCGGCCCGGTACTTCTCGGAAGGCGGCCAGATCTTCGAGCGCCTGAACCGGGAATCGATGGTTCTCATCCACGTGGAGGGTGTGGAGGGCCTCGAAAACCTCGATGGCATCATCTCCGTACCCGGCCTCGACGTCGTCTTCCTCGGGCCCTACGATCTCTCCCAATCCCTGGGAATTCCAGGCCAGGTGCACGATGCCAGGGTGGTGGACCGGATGCGGGAGGCGACAGTGCAGATCAATCGGGCCGGCCTCACCGTGGGTACCTTCGCGGACAGCCCGGACGCGGCCAGACGCTGGATCGACGCCGGCGTTCGATATATCGCCATTTCGGTCGATACGGGCATCTATCTGCATGGATGCCGGAGCATGGTCGACGCTGTGAGGAAATGACTCGCGCCGGCGGTAGCATCACAGGTGAATGAAGATCGGCTTGCGCCGGATTCGACGAAAATCCGGACAAAGACACGACAGCAAAGAGGGCGACTCCAAAAAGAGTCGCCCTCTTTGATCATAAGCCTCACAATCCCGGCCCACTAACGCCAACCACGGCCCCCGATCGGATCCTCCGTCCAGCGTAGGGGCAACCCTCGTGGTTGCCCTACATTTAGGTGATGGCGCACCTTCGTCCTCTACATTGTTCTCTAATTTCTAATGGGACATTGTCTCACTAATATAGGCACAGAGGGTATTCTTGCCATTCTAAGCTCTAGTCGCATTTCCCGTTTTATTCGTTGAAGGCACCCGGTGGTCAAATTTGAACGTCAGGCCAGCGAGAGAAGCGGTTGAGGCTACGGAATCTTCATTCGTTAGGAACCACTCCTTACGCTTACCACCGGGCTTTCCATGACCAACCATACGCAGGTGATCTTGGATCTTCCCTTCAATTTCCTCTAAATCGCCCTCGCCCTCTGTTACCCAGATCTGCAGAACCTTTGCAGATTCAGGCATTCCCGTGGTTTGGACCTTAATACGTTTACGGACATCTACCTCAGACTCTCCAACTTTCAGGTACGTCCTAGCGTCAGAATCATCTGTCGCCGGAACAACTGGATTGCGGTAGTAGTGAGGGTAGGTATACACGTATATACCCGGCACATTAGACTCTTCAAACTCTGCCGTTTGTCTTTCGACCTCCGCGTCCTCGTCATCCAACGCTTGGACATCGGCTGCCCGTAGATCGCACTCTTTCGCCCGATTCTCAAGTGTCTGGATCGTATCGCCACAAAAGGGATTGTATCTATCTTAGTTGAAATAGAAGAGGCTCCCATGTAAATTGGATGCAGTTGTCTCGCGGAAGAAAACTGTATCCTCAAGCAAAGGAGCCTGTGATGAAAAAAGTACCGTCGAACCTCCGTGAAGTCAAGTTGAATACGGATGCCGGTTTAACCTCCGGCATGGATCTTGAAGAAGCGCTGTCGGAACTGGACGTCCGCGTGGCATTGATCCAGGCGTTGATCCCGCTTGGTTTGGAAGCTGTGAAAGAAGTCCTACAGGGCGAGGTCAACGGGTTGTCGGGCCAGAAAAACAGTCGAAAAGGGGGAAAGACCCCGAATCGACGGTGGGGCACGCAACCGGGATCGGTGTATTTGTCAGATCAGAAAGTGCCCATTTCTGTGCCGCGGGTGCGCGACGTGGAAGCCAATGTAGAAGTCCCTTTAGAGGTCTATCGCCGCCTGCAGCGCCCGAAAGCGATGGATGAAGGGCTGCTGCTTCGCGTGGTCAACGGCATTGCCACGCGTTCTTACGCGAGTTGCGCCGAGGCGGTGCCAGAGAGGCGTTTGGCCTGTCTTCGTCGACGGTCTCAAGGCGGTTCATTAAGGCTTCAGGGGCAAAACTGAAGCAGTTTCAAGAACGGCCTCTGTCCGGCTATGACCTCGTGGCGCTGTTTATGGATGGCAAGACCTTTGCCGATCAGGAAATGATCATCGCCCTTGGCGTGACGATCCAGGGACACAAGATCCCACTGGGCTTTGTCCAGGCCGCCAGCGAAAATGAGCGCGTGTGCCGGCAGTTTGTGGATTCGCTCATCCATCGCGGGTTGCAGTATCATCAGGGGCTGCTTTGCCTCATCGACGGCTCAAAGGGCTTGTATAGTGCCCTCACAAAAGCTCTTTCCGGTTATGTCGCCATTCAACGCTGTCAGTGGCACAAACGGGAGAACGTGATCGCCTATTTGCCCAAGACACAGCAGAGTGAGGTCAAGAAAGCGCTTCAAAGTGCCTACGACATGGACACGCACATAGAAGCCAAAGCCGCGCTGTATGCCCTCAAGCCCTCCCTGACCCTGATGAATGCATCGGCCCTCAACAGCCTGGAGGAAGGGCTCGAAGAAACCCTCACCCTCCATCGCCTGGGACTGATGCCACAACGCAAGCAATCGTTTCGCACCACCAACTGTATCGAATCCCTCAACGCCATGATCGCACAGCGCACCCGTAATGTGAAACGATGGAATAACTCCGATCAGCGATACCGGTGGCTGGCAACGGCCCTTTTGGATATCCAGCCCCGGTTGCGGAGGATCAAGGGGTTCCGGTTTCTTCCCGCCCTCAGACTTGCCCTACGCAATCATCTCGCGCTCGATCATGACACGCAAAACGCTTTCGCCGCTGATTGAACGCCTCTGCTATTTCAACTAAAAATAGTACTTGACCTCCTTGCCGGGATGCTACCACCCTTAATGGTACCCGCCAAAAAAAAGGCGACCGGATCCTGAATCGCCCTTTTTTGCTTTCATTTCGCCCCGCCTCATGAATCGTCGTCACTGCTCACCGGCAGGTCCTCTGCCGAAATGACTCTCCGATTTGGCCGGTCGATCATTTGAGGATTTCGCTCCCGCTCCTGCTGAACCTGCATCGTATACCGCGCCGTGGGGATGGCTTCCAGCCGGAGTTCGCCGATCAGTTCCCCGGACACCTCGCAGATACCGTACGTACCGTTTTCGATCTTGTCCAGGGCATGGTCAATCTCTGCAAGCTCCCGCCTTTCGTTATTGCCCAGGGCCGCCATCAACTCCAGTGAATTCGCGTTGCCAGCCATATCGAACGGATCCGCCGAGCGGTCTCTCCTCAGTTCGTTGATGTCGGCATCTTCCAGGAGGGTGTGTTTCAGCAGATCTTTTTTTCGATCCAGCAGCAGCTTCTTGTAAAACGCCAGCCTTTCAGGAGTCAGTATCTCAGTCATGTTCACTTTTTGCCTCCCCGGCGCCATATGTGATTCCCGTAAACTGCACCCGATATCGACAACCCTAAACGATATTGCTACAGTTCTCCCGCAGTTGCACACAATTCAACACAGCATTTCTCAACTGGATCGGCCCCGAGTCCCGGTCCCGATCCAAACCGTACCCGGTCGAATTTTGCGGACAAAAATTTATCCTTGCGGATGCCGAAAGTCAAGCCCCAATTTTCAGAAATTTTTCGCGTTCTTAGCGACAGAAGCAAACATCGAGCGAACACCTCCCTGAGGGTCGAAATACGGGGCGTGAAACGGTCGTTTCTTGCGTGGAAGAGCGTCAAGCCCTTCCTTGTGACGGGCATAGCGCCCCAACGCCACACCCGTCACAATCGGGCGACCTGGCGTTGCATATCGCCCGTCCATGATGAATAAACAGGTGCGGCAAGTCCACCCAGTCTTTCCTCGGTACCAGCGCGATCAGATCCTGCTCGATTTTTACCGGATCCTGCCGCCGGGTCAGGCCCAATCGATTGGAAATCCGGCGCACGTGCGTATCCACCACAACGCCCGCGGCGATGCCGAACGCGTTGCCCAGAACGACGTTGGCGGTCTTTCTTCCAACGCCGTCCAACGCCACCAGTTCATCCATGGAACGCGGCACCTCGCCGCCGTGGATATCGACCAGCGCCTGGCAGCAGCCCTGGATGTTTCGCGCTTTGTTGCGAAAGAACCCCGTCGAACGGATCAGGTCTTCCAATTCCTCCAGCGGCGCGTCGGCAAAATCCGCGGCCGTCGGATACCGCTCGAAGAGACCGGTCGTCACCATATTGACCCGTTCGTCCGTACACTGCGCCGAAAGAATCGTGGCGATCAACAACTGAAGCGGATTCTCATAGGTCAGCGAACACTCGACGCCGGGGTAAATGCCTCTCAGATTTCTGATAATCTCCCGCGTCCGCGACCGCCTCGTATTCAGATCTTCGTCCGAGCTCCTCATCCCGCTACGTCCTCTATGTTTCCGGTGTCCTGACACGACCCATGGCGCCCCCTCTTCAGACGATGGGAATACGCCCGTTTCGGGCCATCGACTCGCAGTTTCAACCACGTGCGGCGGTTCTTCCTCTGCTCGCTGGCGTTTTACCCCTACCACTTCACGATTACCACGGACGTGCCACCGGAACAGGCTGCTCAAGGCCGTCGGCTCGGATGTTTTCGCCATTCACCCAGCGGGCGCGATCTGAAGCCAGAAACACGACCACGTCCGCGACGTCTTCGGGCGAGCCGAGTCCGCCCATGGGAAATCCGTTCTTCTCGTAAGCGGCGTACGCCTCCGGTTTTTCTTGACGCAAATTGTCCCACCCGCCTCCTTCAAAGACAATCGATCCCGGCGATACCACGTTCACCCGGATCCGGTCGTGCACCAGTTCAAGCGCCATGGGTTCGGCCATGAAGATTTGGGCGGCCTTGGACGCGCCGTACTGCACCGCGCCGCTCAACTGCGGTATCCATCCCGAGATGGAAGAAATGAACACCACCGATCCCCCGCCGCGCGCCCGCATGTGAGGGACCACGAGGCGCGTCAATCGAACCCCCTGGAAAACGTTCTTGTCGAAGGTCTCCACCCAATCCTCGTCGCTGGAATCCATCAGCCTGTCGCCGGATCGGCCGCCCACGTTGTTGATCAGAATATCGATTCCGCCAAGTTGCGCGGCCGCTTCGTGCACAAACCGCCCAGCGTCGTCCGGATTCTGCACGTCGGCCCGAATGGCGGCAACGCGGACACCGAGCGCTCCAATCTGCTCGGACGCCTGTGCGAGCGTCTCCTCCCTCCGTGCACAGATGGCAATGTCGCACCCTTCCCTGGCCAGACCGATTGCCGTTGCGAGACCAATCCCTCGATTCGCGCCGGTCACAAGCGCGATTTTTCCCTTCAGATTCAGATCCATGGATCACCTCGATATTCTAACGACTTGGTTATCAGTTGTACTTCCGGACGAATCGCGCCTCAACCCCGCTGCAGGGGTGGAGGGGAAACACGCATCCTTGCGAGAATCTGCGTTGAATGGTCCTTTTGCGTTTGACCCATAGCATCCTGTTACGTTCTGTATTGCTGGACAATCCTTGCCCGGAACTGCGTTCCCGGCAGGTCGCCTGTCGGCGGACAATCCATTCTGGAACTGCGTTCCGGGCGAATACAGGCATCTACTCTCCCTTCAGCTTTCTTTTTCTCTTCGTCCTTTTTCTTGTACGCCCAAGAAAAAGGACCAAAAAGAACCGCGCCGCTCAAACGCCGCGGGGCTGCTTTTCCGCGAACCACTCCGGTGATGGCGGCAATGAGCTGTGCCCTGCGAAGTTTTCAGCACTCCCCACGGGACGGCGGTGGACGGAATAGCGCGGAAAAGCCCCATCTCCGCCACCGGGCGGAATACGGGCATTATCGAGGAACCGCGTGAATACGACAGAGAACATCGCGTCCGCGTCGACCACACAAGCGCAGGGCAGTTCGCGAACCGCCCCAACAAAGATCCCGATCATCGAAATCGTAACCCGTATTTGGAAGGTATCGCAAATTGCTACAGTCTCATTTTTCGGGTTTCCCCTCTGTGTCTTGGCGTCTGTGTTTGAGTTTTCTGTCCATTTAACCTTCGACGTGCAAGTGCCAACATTTGAGGACCGTGTGAGTCAATGGCAGTTTTGACGATTTTTTTCTAGACACTTCGGCAAACACGCGGTATCCGATGCAGCCATCCGTGACTATGGGCCCTGCCTATGAAGCGCCGTCGCTGTTGGCGAGCCTTTTTACGACCGTTCGGACCAGGCAAGCGATTTTTTCCAGATCCACTTCGTCATAGATGAAGGTTTCTGTCAAGATGAAAACACCACTCTCTTTTTCATCAGGCTCTTCAAATTGCCACTCCTTAAGCAGATTTCGCAATTCTTGCAGATTATCGGAACTGACAGATTTGCCACGGAGAAATATGTGGATCTTCCAACCTCCAGGTTCAATAATCGTGTCCACTGAAATCTTGTTATTAAACGGAGAACGGTCTATAACGTGTACGAGGCTGTCATAAAGGGAAAACTTCGATCTGTACTTCCACTGGTCTACATTTTCAAAGGCGGCAACATCCTTTAGAATTGCCCCAAGATCCGAAACCTTTTTGCGGAGTTCATGATTGCATGTTTGAGTCCCCTCCGAAAACGGGGGTTATAAAGGCCTGATGTAAGTGGTCAGGGTTGGGTATTGTGATTTAGCGTGTGGCGACGATATAACGTGTAGGTGCGGCAAATCAACTCAGGGGCAACCTACGAAGTTGCTCAGGGCCTATGGTATGGAGGTTTTTGCAAGAAACCCCCCCTTATGCGGGGAGCATCGGAGGTGTTGCGAGGTAGTTCTTGATCCGAACGAGGTTGACCCATAAGCCGCGACAGTGCGCCCACAATTGGTGTGGCCTCAGTCCGCGATAGCGCGTCTTGCCATCTTTGGTGTAGTAGCTCAACTGAAAGATGCTGGCTTCGACGTTATTGCGTCGGTTTCTGATGTGGTCAGGCAGGGCTTCAATCTGTTTGCGTTTGAGGTAATTGTCGATGTGCTGTTCTTTAAAGTATCGGGGTTTGCCATCCATGATGATTTTGTATTTTCCCGGTTTGTATTCTTGGGCTATGTGAACCTCTCCGGTTTGTTGATCGATGACGGTGACGCCATCTTCTGTGCGTTCATAAATGAAACGTCCTGGGGTTCCTTGCAGGCCACTGTAATAGAATTGCTTGTCCTGTTCTTTTGCATACTCGGCGTTGGATTGATCATTATAGGCCCCATCCATTGACACTTCCAAGGCGTCACCCACGACCTGTTGCGTCCGCTCGATGGCCGCTTGTACAAACGCATTGTCGGGCGTCGTCGCCGGTTTGACGTCAACGTCCGTGATCAAATTGAGGCCGTCCTCACCACAGGTCTCGGTGAGGTTGACACTGTATCCTTTCACCTTGTCCTTCCCTTTCCTGCGAAAGGTCGCATCTTCATCATCGGCAGACTGCAAGGAGGATGAGGAGATCTCTTTAGGAGGCTTCGGAAGCACCTGTTTGGAGGACGATAAAACGGTATATTGATCCCCCATAACACGCACGATCAGACCGTAGTGACCGCTGTCTTCGTCGGTATAGGTCGCTTGAAGCCTGCTCAATAACTGCCCGCATTCCTGCAGCTTCTCACACTTTTCAGCGCGGGTGAGACCATAGACAACCTGATGCGCCTTCACCTTCAGCAATCCGTCCAAAACCTGCTGATTTTTTGCCGATGATCGTCGCTTTTGGGCCTTGTCCAGCGACCCCCAGAACCCTTGTAAGCAACGCACCACCAACTGCAACCGACAACACAGGGCAATGTTAGAGCCGATCAACTTACTGTCCATTCGGATGTGCTGACCTAATACACCAAAGGCGTTGGCCTGCGTCTGTGTCAAGCTGGAAAAGGTCTCTCCAATCAGATCTCGACCGGCTTCGAGTTGATCCGCATACAAGGCCTGCTTGAACAAATAATACGTGGACTCCGCAGGCACTTCATCGCATAGATTCATCAACCCCAATGCCCGCATCACCAGGATGTTGAACCGACAATGCTCGAATAGTTGGGCATCGCTCCACCCAAAGCCCTCCTTCAAGATCATCATCGACACCAGGTGACGAATCGGCGCATTGGGGCGGCCTTGGTTGGGATCAAACAACACCGAAAACACATCCTCTTCTATCTTTGACGTGACGTGCTGGTAAAACAGATTATGCCACGACTTCGGATCATTCAACTGGTCCTGCTTGCGCCTCTTGAAATGCGACTCGAAGCCCGAAAACAGATCCGGTTGGCTGCATGACGCGCTTCTCTTATACATTGATTCTATACCCTCGCTTTTTCCTTTATACGTCCGCAACTTTGAAACCTCTTCTCACCTTGAAATTTAGTACTTTTTCCTCAATAAGTAAACTCGACTTTTCGGAGTGGACTCATGTTTCGATCTCATGAAACATGCGCGCTACTTCCCCAGAGTTGTTATCTTTAGCCAGAAATTCCGCTAATTCCATGTTCATTACCCTACCCTCCAGCAAATTGTCAAGTGTATTTAGAAAATCGAGCACAAATGTGAGATACCGGGTATCCGCTCCTGCAACGTAATGGCCAAGCCGGCCACGGATTTTCGAAATCAGCTTACAATAGGTAATGTTAAGGAACCCATGCTTCTCGATTTGGTTTTCGATATCTTCCGCGATAGGTTTTAGAGTCAGAAGAAACTTGCACTTGTTGGGTTGATCCAGAGTACTGATGTGCTTCGCGTAGTCGTCCAATGGATTGTAATCAGCACCCGCGAAAATCTTGTTTTCGATCACAATGGCATAACTACCAGTCTTTATAAGGATATCGATGAAATTTCCGCCACCGGTGTGTACTTCTCGGTGAATCTCGACATCGCCGCCGAGAGAGGCGCCTTGATCCTCGATTCCGCCAATCCGTGCGAGAGAATCCAGAAACAGCGTTCCAAGACCGTGCGGCTTGCCGGGATCAAAGAAGAAAGCGAGAATATTGCTGCACACATTCTCGTAGTGGGGGTAACCGGAAATTTCCATGACGGTCTGCGGGCGCTCGGAGCGTTTCGGCACCTGTTGACGAAATGCATCAAGAAGTGCCGTGGCGGCTAACGGGTTCCACTCTTCGTTCATTGGGTCCTCCTTCATAAGGTAGGTAAAAAAGATTGTACTAAACAGACTGCCGACCAGAGTTGCAGACGGGTCGTTTTGGGATGAGCGTTCGCTAACTGGGGCTGGCGGGGACGTCGTTAAGGTTCGGACCTGGCTTAACTGTCCATAATTCGCCGGCGGCCACCCTCCAAACGATCCAACTCCTCCAGGCATCGGGGCCTGCGACTGTTCTTCTGTCTCAAGACGGCCAGGTACTCTTGCCATTCCCCCTCGCGACGTGACAGAGTGAGTACATCTCTGACCTTGCGCAGATATGGAACCGCCTCCTGGTACGCCCTCGGCTTTACCCGGGCGATCTGCTTCTCCGCCAATTCCTTCCAGATTGCCACCGCACGATCGGGATGGGTCGACGTCCAGCCCGCGCTCAGGACCCGGAGCTGTTGCGCTTTCCCGGGATGTTCGGAGCATCACGACGATGTTCAACTGCCTGGAGTGAGTCGCGGTCCCCCGGTGTGGCGACTGGTTCGGCGAAAGGAACGGACGAATCCGCGGCCCCTCCAGGACCGCTTCCCGCCTATTTGCTTTCCGAACCGCGTTCCCAGGTAAGCGACGCTGCCTTGTGCTCACTCAGCGGGAGAGGCTGGCTTCGGGACACCCTTCCGCCTGCCGATCACCCTTCTATCGGGCGAACCAATCCGCCAGGCGGCACCAGGCCCCCGGCAACCTCCCTACAGCAGCGACTGGCACAATGCAGGATGCGGCTCCATGTAGGGCCCGCCGCTGCTGACGTCGGCGATCTCGTCGCCGCGCCAGCGAAAGGTCACCGTCTCTTCTTCGGCGGACTCGTCCCGCGACAGCTCCTCCTCCTCGTACTCGGGAACAGCGAAGCGCAGCTCGCTGGTCGTAGCCCCTTCACCCTGCGCCACCACCACGAATCCGTTCTCCACCGTTGCCTCGACAGGCCGCCCGTCGACGGTAACCGAGCAGGTCCCCTCATCGGCCCAGCCCGGGAAACGCAGCCGCAGCTCCTTTCCGGTTCGGTTGACCACGGTGACCCGGCCCCCGTTTTCGTCGCGCTCCGCCCTCACCCCCACCTCCGGCAGCTCGCGGTCGAAGTGGAAGTTGACGCGGACGATCTCTCCCTCGACGTCGACGGTCCGGGTCCAGAGCTCGATAAGGCTGTGCAGGGCAGCGGCGGTGAAATCGGTGACGCAGGTCTGGCCGCTGACGTGGCCTACCGAGCCGCCGATGGCGCCCACGAAACGGTTGGGGAGGTCGCGGTAGCAGTCGCGGGAGTCGGCTGCTTGGGCAGGCCGGATCGGAACCGGTTCCCGCACCTGCGCCGGGAACAGCCGGGCCCGCGCGATGCGCTCGGCATCGTCGAGCAGTCCGGGGTCGGCGAACAGGTCCCACAGCAACAGGGCGATGTGGGCGATGTCCCCGGCCGAGGCGATGTCGCCGCCGTAGCGGTCGCCGATGTCGTGGGTGACGAACCCTGAGTGGGTGATCATCCCGGATACGGCCTCCCGGTAGGTCTTGTATATCAGCTCCTGGCGTTCGCGCGAACCCAGGAGCGCGGCCAGCATCAGCAGGCCGCGGAGGGTGTTGAGGTACGAGTGGGTGTGGTGGCCGCAGCCCCCGGCGAGGCTGCCGTCCGCGTTCAGCAGGTATCCGAAGTGGAAATCGGCCAGGCGCTCCGCTTCCTCGAGGGCGAACGGCTCACCGGTGGCCGCGTGGAAACAGAGCAGGCCTTCGATGGCGCGGCCGTGGGTGTAGGCCGGGGCGGCGCTGTTGCCGTGCTTTGCCCGCACAGGTCCGCCGTCGAACGAGAACCTCCACTCCATCAGGTCCCGGCTGGCGCGGCTCATCCCCTCGATCGCCCGGTGGCCCCACTCGGCGGCGCGGCCGCTGCCGCGGCATTCGACAAGCAGTCCGACGGACAGCATGGTCTCGCGGTAGGAGTGGATGTACCAAGTCGCCGGGTCCCGGGGGTCGACGTCCTCGAGGAAGATGCCGCTGGCGTTGTTGGACAGGCGCCGGCTGTTCTCCAGCATCGCCGCTTCCATCTCTACGGGGATCTCGAAGCCGGCGGCGCGCTCGAGCCGCAGCATTGTGTTCCACCAGCGTCCGACGTTGTGGCCGGTGCAGTATGGCCGAAACTGGTACATGGCGCCCAGCTCCCCGTCGACGGCCATGTGCCAGTACGGCAGGTAGCCGTCGTCGCGCGACAGACTGCCGAGAAGGTTGCGGCCGGACAGCAGCAGACGGTCCTCGACGTTCATTGGGTGTGGTCGACTCCGAACTTGATCGAGCGCTCCGGACGGGGCAGGAAATGCTGATGAAATGCTTCAAGTAATGCTCCGGCGGCTTCCGCGCTCCATTCGTCGGTCATAGAGGATGTTCTCCATCAGGTCGAAATAAGGGAAGGTTCCAATCAGACTGCCGCATGAAAAAGCCGTGTCTCAAACGGAGCGTGCGACGCGTCTATTGCAAGCTACAAAAGTACACCGGAATGCCTGTGAACTTTCCGATCACGGAAGTCGACGCGATGATCTTTGCCGGGCACTTGATACCCCCGCCCCAATGGTATGGCATCGGCTACGGCCTGTTCCATTTTCTCCGTAGCGGCAACGGGCCGTCATGATCGTTCGGAACTGGCTTAGCCGTCCATAATTCGCCGGCGACCATCCTCCAGCCGATCCAGTTCCTCCAGGCATCGGGGCCTGCGCTTGTTCTGCTGTCTCAATGCTGTGAGGTACTCTTGCCACTCCCCCTCGCGGCTCGACCGGGTAAGCACGTTTCTGGCTTTGCGCAGATACGGAACCGCATCCTGGTACGCCCTCGGCTTCACCAGGGCGACCAGCTGCTCCGCCAGGTCTTTCCAAATTGACACCGCCCGGTCTGGATGAGTGGACGCGATGGCGTCGGCCACCTCGTCGTCGAGGGAGGCGTCACGCATCCAGTGCTCAGTCCTGGTCCGGCGGGAATCGTCGTACCACTTCACAACCTCATTCGGCTTCTTCTCGGCAATGGCCAGGCGGATCAACTCGTCGACCATAGGCGCCTTTTTTTTGCCGGGCGGCGCCGGCATTTCGACTTCCGGAGCGGGCAGGGGCCATTCCATCTCCGGGTCGCGCTTGCGTTTCCTGGTGCTGCGAGGGCGCAGGCCGGTTTGCAGATAGTGCCGGCCCCACGCCTCGACGCCCTCGCCAACGCCCAGCCCGCGGGCGGCATTGCACAAAGCCTGAAAATCCTCTGAGCTGGGTCTGGCGAAAAACTCCTCCGCCTGTATGGCCAGCCCGGCGAGTGGATTGCCGCTGCGCAGGTTGATTGTCTGCAGTTGCTCTCGAAGCGCGGCGTGCAGGCCTGCAAACCGGTCGGGATTCGCCTCAAGCCCCTGCCGGCACCAGTGCCGCGCTTCGTCCCACGCGCGCTCGGCGATCACACGATCCACCAGGCGATTGTAACTGAAGGTGATGGGGGCTTCGCGCTTGCACAGAGGAATAATCTCGTTCCGCCTACCAGCCTTTTCCAGGGCGTGAATGAGCCAGTCGGCGATCAGATCCCGCTTGTAGTCACGCGAAAGCTCATCATCTCGGGGAGGTTGCTCGCGGGCGTCGAGACGCTGCGTTAAGCGGTCGCACACCGCAGACCAATCGTTTTTCGCATAGTCTTTATCCGAGAAGTTTTCCAATCCGTGGCAGCAAAGTTCGTACTCGTCTGCCAGGGCCATGTCCAGAACCCATTCGATCCGGTCCGCGGGTGACATGGAAGTTCTATCCAGGGCCCCAAAAAGAACGTCGAGGCAGGCGCCGATCGCTTCGCTTGACTGTCCATCGTGCTCGTACTGCAGCGCCCGGCTGCCCGCGGCCAGCAGTTCCGGTCCCAGTTGCACCGCCGCGTCAACCTGTCCAGCTGCCACCAGCGCCTGCAGCATCGCTTTGAGGCGCTCTGTACTGGCCGATTGGAACCCGTAATCGTCACTTTCCCATACGGGTTCTTCCATGGCTGCGATCTCGGAGCGTATCCTTTGCAGAACTTTGTGGGTCTGCCCCGAGGTCAGGTTGTGGCGGTCCTCAAGCGACCGGCGCACCTCGTCGTGTGTTTCGGCGAGTTCCAGCAGCAGGTCCACAAGTTCGGCCCGAGTATGCTCCTGCAGGTACGTACGCAAAGAAGAACTCCGGGATTGCCCGGTCCCGATGCTTTCGGAAAGTGTCTCGCCGGGCTCCTCTTCCAGGTCCTCCCCGTCGAATTTCAGCGGCTCCTCATCGTTTTCCGTGATTGCGTCCAACTCCTCAAGGCGCGGATCGTCAGCCTCAACCCGGCCGACGGCAGTTCCGGTCTTTGCCATCTCCAGATATTCCACCACGACAGCCACCGCGTGTTTACACGTCGTCCAGTAGGGACAGGTACATCCGGATATCAGGTCCTTTCTTCCCTCGACGCTCACCCTGGTGGCGTAGCGATGGCTACCCAGCACCCAGGCTATCAGGGCCCCGTCTTCGGCCCGTTTCAAATCCCTAACAGCCCCTTTTCTCGTATAGGACCGACCTCGAGCGACGATGCGATTGCCGGCCCATTCCTCCAGATCGTCCCACGTCAGTTCCGAAAAGGGATCCATAGGCTCTTCGTGTTCGGTCTTCTTCATTCGTGGAGCCATTTCGTTCAGTTACTCCTTTCAAATCAGACTCGGACGGGAACTGTCCATCTCCCCGTGCCGTGCACGTTATCGTCGACCTTCTTCAGATTACAGGGATCGCGCGGCCTCAGTTTGATTGGGCCGATGCCAGCGTGCATCCGGTTGCCTGAGAAAGTGACGCAAAATGCGACAGTGACGGCTATTGGGTTGCACTTTGTGACGACCCCACACGTCAAAGGCTTTTTCCTCACTCGCATGAATATTCGTCAATATTTGTCCTCCACAATCCATTGCCATTAGCCATGGCCGTTCTCCTCTACTAAAGATTATTTGGGGATTGGTAGCGGTTGGAGGACAATAGGTGCTATTTGGAGATCAAGTAAACAGCCCCTTGGGATTGTTTGTCACAGGGGGCTTAAGCATTCTGTGTCTTGATGAAAGTAATCTTCCTACAATATGCGATACGCCCTAAGTACATTCTTTAATGCATATCCCCATAGGGTCATCCAAAGTATCCGAAGGATGCCTAGGAAGTCAAACCATACTTCTTTAACCAACCAAAGAAGTTCACCAAACCTGTCTTTTCCCAAGATAGTTTCTAAAGTAGTGGTATAGAAAGGAATTGTAGTTGGGCTAGCAAGACAAAATTCCCAATACCCGATATAATCAAAGCGTAGTCCATGTAACCATAGAATCAAGAAAGGAGCTAAATTAAAAAACAAATAACCTCCAA
The DNA here is from genome assembly GCA_965237675.1 of Candidatus Latescibacterota bacterium. Lineage (GTDB taxonomy): Bacteria > Latescibacterota > UBA2968 > UBA2968 > JAAXHE01. The sequence continues at coordinate 2,914,036 of OZ250150.1, read as the reverse complement.
CTAAGAAAATAGTTGGTCGAAGCCAGGACATATAGTAATTCGAAGATATCTTGCGCCATCCTAATAAGACCCAATTCTGCCATTCAGAATAACAGCGATACCATCCTTCATATTTGAAATCATACTTTATTTGCGCATATTCAATCAACATAATATAACTACCAATAATCGACATTTGTTCAGTATCATCTTTCATTCGTGCGATATTTTTCAATACCAGAAATAAATATCGCATATCATAATAAAGGCTACTATATCCGCGTCTCAGATAACGAGCCTTTAATAATGTTTTGCCTATATGCTCACTGCGACGAAAAACTATTTTAAATGAGTCAAAATCAACCGTACTGCCATAATTCGATAAATTACCATAAGGATCGAAATTTCGGCTATCGATAAGCTGAGACCACATTAAGACAGCGATTTTATTACTGCCGGCGAAATAACAAGATATCGGATAATCACTTGGAAAAGGAAAATCCAAATCTAATCGCTTGATGTTATTTTTCTTGAATTCTAAAGAAATGCCATACTTATACGTTTCGCGAAGTACAGAGTGTCGTTGGATTGAAATTTGTGTACCTTGATTTCCTATAAATGTTACCTCACTATAATCAGGAAAAGAAAAACTACAGTTAATATCATTTTCAATGAAACGAAACGAGCTGCTACTATCAACCGGATAGAATAATGGCGAAAAGTGAATCCGTGTAGTGTCGATATCATCTATGGTAAAACGACAATCTTCAAATTGTAAAACTACCGCTGTACCACGGAAACCATACCTTATTTCTACCATATCCTGATTGTAAAACTCTTTCTCTTTAGCCGCTAGATGAATCTCTAGATTTTTGACCTCAAATATCAAAATTTCATATTTTCCATTGGCACGACTCCATTTAATATGGTTATCCAATAAATGTCCAACACCACCACGAATGGTCTTGCCGGCTTCAGGATCAATACTTAGAATAGCTGATAATTTGTCGCAAGTTATCCTCTTGCGTTTCGCAATAACGCATTCTTCATCAATAAAGATATGTTTAATTAGTCGTTTGATCATAGCAGGGTGCTTAAGATTTCATCTTATCGGTAATTTTCGGGCGGAGGTAAGCGCATCATGTAGAATTGGTCGGGGATTTTGACGCCGACGGCCTGGAGCACATCAATTGGACAACGAGCTCGATGACGCTGTGACCGTGTAACGGATGCAAGAGAGCGTTTTTGCGGCTTAAGGGGTCAGCTTCTACACAATCTCATTAATACTTAGACTGACACCCAAACTGCCGAGCGTTTTTAAAAACCGGACAATTCCAAAAACGTGAAAACCCCTGTCATGCGTCGAGTTTGTTTATCTTACTGTCGATATATCTCCTTAGGCGCTTTTTTAATATTGTAGAAATCCTCTTGAACCGCCTTTTTCCTATAAATCCAATGATCTTTGTTTTAGTCAGTTTCCAAAACATCACTATGAGGGCGATGTCTTTAATCGAAATTCCACCGTCGTCAATGACCCGCTTCAAATCCTTGAACTCAGAAAGAAGCTCAGGAATGGGAAGACTGGCCTGGATTCCGAAAGACGGATCAAATGGAATCTCTGACTCCAGATATCCATGTTTTTCCCGATATTTGTTGGACTCTTCTGACAGCAACCCTTCACACTCTTCAAATGAGACTCCTTCCCGTCGCAATTCATCAGTTCTCTCGTACTTTACGATATAGTTCGTCTGCCCGAATTCCATCTCTGTTCATGCTGTATGTTCTTCAAGAGTGACTCAAAGGGATCATATGGATGCGAATCCGTTTCGCCCTTGTCTTTTAACCACTTTTCGAATTCGGCCTGCGCATTACTCATAATCCTCAATTGATGTGAATTTCCGCAGCTTCTAAGGAATACACTGGATCCCTTCCTCTTCATCTTCCAATGGTGTTTTAGGAGTTCTAAATCCTCGTTTACAGACTCCCCACGCAATTGGACGATCTCACTCTTGTTTTGCAGTGTCTGCCAAGTCACGGTCGCAAGGCTTCTGTGGACGAAATCTTCAACACTCTGTTCAGTCAATTCAGCAGCACCCGTAACTGCCTCATTCAATGATTTGGTGATTTGAATTGACGAAAACTCAAGCTTGTTCTTTTGCCCCATGATTCTCATCCTCAAAGGTTCCAGGCGTTGTTTCCTTCGGCTAATCCTTGACCGATTCTGATGGATCAACAGGCTTGTACTCGTCTTCTCCGAGACTCGGAAGTTCCACACCCTTCACTATCTTATCACCTGCATTCATTACTGCCATAAGGTTTTCCTTGATAATCTCCTTTCCCTCTGCCGTGGCCCTATTTCCATCCGCACGCTCCCGATGCGCAAAAGCTGCATGGTATGCTTCCGAAAACGCTTGTCTCGCCTCAGCATCCAGGTACAAACAGTTATTTACCCACCAATCCTGACACTCCATAACGACGCTACCTACCTCATCTTTGTACAATACCGACCGGAGCTTCCGCCACAGTGTGTATGCTTGTTGATGTGCTTCGAGGCGGCGGTCCAAGGCGGCGATGCTGAGCTGGTGTTTTCGTTTTGCCTGTTCTAAGATAAGGCGATTCTGCTGTGATATTTCTTCCAGTTGCTTCGCGTATTCCGAGCGGACCTTTTCGATTTCGTCGGTAATCTCCGCTATATCCTGTTTCGTCGCAAGGTTTTCGCCCTTCTTGCGTATGTAGGGCGTAACGTAATTCTTGAAAAGGAACAACGCTATCAATATGCAGATACCACCAAGTTGAAACGTATCCACATCCGTGATCCAGTCGCTCATGGCTTATCTCCTGTTAATCTGTAGTCTGTCAGATCTGAAACAACGTTCAGATGTCGCTTCTGAGCGCCAAGCTGAATCAAGGAGCAAAACACGCTATGTTGACCGGACCCAAGACATGAATTGAGGATCCAATGTTAACAGATGGTCTTTTCAAGGCGGTAGCGTCAACGGTACAATCGATCACCTTCATTTGTTGTACTTGATCTGGATCCCGGTACTGACGCCATCGGTACAAATTCACTATATGATCGTGTCCGATTGAAAGTAGGTTGGTCTTCAACGTGATCAAATGGGCGTATCAATCCTTGTCTTCTTACCCCCGTGAACGCTTGGCTCGGCGCACCATTGATCGCGTAAAATAGCGAGAGGTTCGAGGACTTCCTCCGAAAATTGTAGCAGTTCCACTAAGACGGCGCGGTCAAGGTCCTGGCGGACGTCATCCCGATACGCCTCGTTGGCTGGCAGGAATTCCCTTTCCTTGAATTGCTCGAAGATTTCCGTGGCCTGAGATAACTGATCCTCACTGAGGGTGCGCGGGTCTAAAACCGTCAGTTGGGGCAATTGGGTGATTGTGAGACACGCCCGCCCCTGCTGCTGTCGGGTGCCAGCCCACCAGAATGAGAGGAGTCCGAGTGTCGTGTTGGACCACAGAACAAGGGGAAGCGTCCACTCCTCTCGCTCAAGAATGAAGTTGGGCCACGCTCTGCCGCCAATCGTTTTCGCGGGGGTGAGGCATGCGGTAAGGCTTTGCGAGTTGATTTGAAAGTCACGGTTGAAATGGAGCCGCGATGCCGTTTCGTTCCAAGCAGCGACCGCGTGGTCGTTACAGCCAGCACGCACGTCTCCTTCGCTATCGGGCTGAACGACGAGGCCCCGTTCACGTTGCGCCTCGTGGCCCCATAACACGGGATACTCGGGGACTCCTTGAATAGGTATGATCTTAAATGGTCCTCGAGGGGTTCCGTCACTCTGGTTTCCGGAGATGTCAATGTGATATAACCCCCGCTTTCCAAGGGCCTGGAGGTTCGTCGTGCAAAATGGCACGGAGTATCCCTGAGGCAGTCGCAGGTTCTTTTCCAACAAGCCATGGGCGGTGTCGGCAAGCCCAGTTTCGCGTAGTGACGCGCATCCGCCTTGATTCAATGGTGCACGAATGTAGGCGCCGATGATCTCGCGATTCCCCACAGAAATCCGCCCATGCCGAACTTCAGGTGTGAGCCGTTGCACAGCCCGCGCAATCTCAAAGGCTTCCTCAGGACTGTACGGACGGTGAAAGATGTTGACGAACAGAGCTTTCCCACATCCCTTGCGTCCAGCGCGGCACTTGGTAGCCACCACCAGCGCTTCAGCCATTCCAGTATCGGCCGAAAAAGCCCGATCCATCTGGCCGTACGCAGCAACAGTAAACACGGCTAAATCTTCGTACTCACGTTCCAGCAATCGCCGAGCATCTTCCCATGAACTACCGCTCGCAAATGCCGCTGGTAGCACTAACGCTATGACACCACCCGGCTTAGTTTTGGCATGAGCGAGATCAATAAAATTTGTGGCCAGCCCAGCGTTCCCGTGGCCAGCCAGGGATCCGCTCTTTTTCAGCTTGGCACATATCGCCTTTAACCTGATGCTCATTTGTCGCTGTTCATTCTTACTCGTGCCCAACCCAGCAAACGACGGCACAGGAATTCCAACCTTTTTACTCTCCTGACCAGTTGGGCGCGTGAACGGAGGGTTCATAATCACCACGTCCGCGGTTCCGCGCGGGAGGATCATATCCTGGCTGCCCTCGCTTTCCACGTCGGAGCCTTTGCCGTGAGCAACTTTTACACCGGTGCCAAATAGCGATGGCGCGGCGTCGTCTTCAATCAGGTCGAGGGCACCTAACGCCATTGCATGCCGTTTTTTCTCGTCCTGCCGTCCGTAAGGGAGGGTGTGGACACGGGTGCGGCCAAAAGTCGTCCCAGGATGGGCGCTTGAAAGCATAGACGCAGTAAGGTGCGTTGCCGCAGGCATGATATCTGCCGCGATGAGGGCGCCTTCTATCATCTGCCGGTGCAATGCCTGGTCGTCGCCGCCGGTGCGCCGATAGCGCGCAGCCAGCACACGATACGCGGCTGAGAGCAGGGTTCCCGTACCGCAGGCAAGGTCGGCAATCTGGAGACGTGTGAGTGCGTCCGGGTCGGACCAATCGGTCTCAGCGTCCAATCGGGATACCGCCAACTCCGCGAGCAGAGCCGCTGATATCGGAAGCGTGTAGAACGTGGCGAGAAACTTCCGGTCTGCGATTAACGTTTGGAACATCCGTCCAGAGAGGTCGTGCAGGGTTGTAGCCCCGAGACCCGCCAGGTCGCTGGCCGCCTGAGCAAGGCCACTAAGTACTGCGTTCGCCGTACCGTCGGGAATCGGCAGCAGCAAATCGGAGGCGATGCGGAAGATCGGATAATAGTTGATATTGTCGAGGATATGCTGCCAGCAGGCGAGCAAACGGCTTTTGCTTACGTCGTTGCGCCCCGGGATGCGCAACTGGTCGATGGTAGCAATCTCGTGCGCTTGCACAATCGCGGTGTGAAAGACGAGTGCGTTGGCCACGATGGCCATGGCCATGCGCGAGGTTTGGTCGCCGTCCTCCTGGTGGAGGGAAGCCGCCATGTTCCCCAGCGCATTCTTGCCCGCTGTTTCTCGCAGCTTACCGGCGGCCTCGCGGATGCTTTGCTCCAAAATGTGTGTTCCTTGAGCCAGTAGCCGCTCGGAAAGCGAGACGTTCTCAATACAGGTAGCGAGATCGTCAATGCCACCAACGAGCCAACCCGTGGTCGGCCAACGCTTAGCCGCATCCGTTTCTTGCAGAGAATACGTGCAATAACGGAACTCGGCGGCCTTGATCCGGGACTCTAGATCACCCTGCGGCGCCTGGCTCAGGTCTTTCGGAACCTGGACGGCAATTGTCTGCTCTATCTGGTCTCCCCCGTACTGCAAGAAGCTTCCCAGCCGTTTCCTGGCGTCCTCTTCGACACCACGAGCCGGTTCGAACTCAGTTTCGAGTACGACAGGGACGCCACCCGGGGAACGAATAACCACGTCCGGCTGCCGGGCGGTCTCACGAAAGACGTTCGTTTGTTCCGCAGTGATACCGTCATGCCAGCCCGGATGTTTGGTCCGCAACACGTTCGACAGCTCGAAATTGACGGCGATTTCACTGGTATGGGGCACGGAAAAACCTCACTTGTTGAATATATAGCCGCACGGTCGCCCGGGCGGAAAAATCCTAAGATGCGGAATATCGATACAATAATCGAAACCCCGTCCACATCCACCACACCACCGCAGGGCGGTTCGCGAACCGCCCCTACAAAAAACCCGACCACTGTTGTCGTAACCGATGTTTACGAGGTGTCGCAATTTGCGACAGTGACAGGAACCCGGGTCTTTATGAAGCGTAGTGGCTGCGGTCTTCTGACGAATCGACGCCAATCGCAAGGCTTTGCTCACGCGTACATATAGACCGCATACGGATCTCCTACGACATACCAAAGGGTTTGTCGCGGATTCCGACAAACCCTACCCTGTGTAGCATTATTCAACGCCTATATGACACTTAGAAACTCGTCCCTGTCGATACCCGCCTGCGTGAGTATACCTCTTATCGTTCCGCGCGCCAGTCGTTTATGCACCGGAACAACCGCCACTTTGCTTCTGATTGGATCGGAACGCTTAAGCACTACATGGCTTCCTTTTTGTCGCACAAAGCTAAATCCGAGTTTTTCGAGTGCTGCTATCACGTCACTGCCAGATTTGTCCGATGGCAATTCAGGCAATATTGAACTCCGCTACGGTAACACCAGTTTCTTCAAGATAGAGTGTTGTGGCCTCCCTAAGGTTTTCCAACGCTTCCTTCGGCGAAGTGCCCTGGCTGACTGTACCCAATGCCGGGCAATCCGCAACGTACAAGTCGTCCTCTTTTCTGATCACGGCAGTTAAATTACCTGCAGACATTGGATCCTCCTGGAGAATCATTAGACGTCTGAGAATCGACCATCCCCAAAAAAACAGGCCGGACGCTGGCGACTGCTTCTTGCCCTCATAGCGAATATATCATTCCCAAGAATAGCGTGCAATTGGTTTTCTGCAGTTGGGCAAAAAACCGCGTATGAATTCAAACCTCGGTGCCTGTTCGGTTTTCGGAAAGGCGAATCAAAGTCCACATCCATCATACGACCGCAGGGCGGTTCCCAAACCGCCCCTTCATACATCCCTACAACCGCCATCGTACCCTGTATCTGGCAGGTGTCGCAAATTGCGACATTTAAAGCGTTTTTGGGTTTACCCTTGTGTCTTCGTGCCTTTGTGTGAGAATTGCGTACGAGGAAGCCCGATGGGCCAGGTGATCGTTGACGCCCGGGCTAGGCGTCTGATGCCAACCGCTTCTCGAAGAACGTCCGGACGCTCAGGAGTTGCTTCGCGTAGAACGCGGCATCCTCGCTATCGAGGGACTCCAGTGCTGCTACCGATGAGCCGAATTCGGATTCACCAGCGTCGTTGTCGCCCGACAGAATTCTCGTCAGCCCGATATAACCTTCGAGCATGGTGTCGTAATCCGGATTCCCTCCGTCCGAGCTATTGTACTCTCTCGCGTCCACAAATACCGACAACGCCTCCTCGTACGAGACCTCGACGATCAGATGCGCGGCAAGAAACCAGTACGAAAATGCGAGTTGCGCGTCGGTCGGGTCCAGTTCATGCAGTTGCCTTACGCTGTACCGGGCGAAGGCGAGTCCCTGCCGCATCTGCTCGGCTGAGACCGCCACCCCGGGTTCTTCCCAGCCAATCCAGGTGAAGGAAGCGGCGTTGGTGGCCATCCGCTTGGCGGCGAATCGAAGTTCCCTCGCGGAATCGTCTTCGATGCCGTCGTACGCGCACGCCTTGGCCAGGCAATAGTGGATGCCTGCGTTGGCGAAGTGGATCATCTGCTCCGTGGACTTGGCCTTCCAATAACAGTCGAGCACGAGGTTTCCGAATATCTCGCCATCGCCAGACTCATCCGCGAGACGGAGCACGAACTCGCTGGCGGCATAGAGGTCCTTCTCTTTGCAGAGCGATTGGACCGTGTCGAAAATCTCTTCGCGCGTCAAACGACCTCCAATACGTCCTGTCCATCCATGTTAATTGCAGTTGGTGACTATCGCCGAATGACTGAAAACATAACTTACATGGATACACAGGATATACAGGATGAAAATCGAAATTCAGAAAATGCGGCAAAATATCTCAAATGGAGTAAGACAGTGTAACGCAACTACGGCTTCTGGTCTTTATCCTGTTCATCCTGTCCATCCATGTATCCCGCCTCTTCAGATCCCCTCTATCACCGTCCGAACTCTCTCCCGCCACCTCGCCTTTGCCTTTAATCACAGTTAATCATACCTTAATCACAGTTAATCACAGTCCAGTTGTTGCGCACCATGCCAGAAACTCGTCCACAGACATCGCGTTCAGGACATCCGCGGCCGGCAGTCCGCCCTTCCGGCCCACGCCCAGACCGTGCTCCATCTGCTCCAAGCCCTCAACGCTGTGGGCGTCGGTATTGATTGCAATCTTCACCCCCTTTTCCCTCGCGTATCCGATATGCCGCCAGTCCAGGTCCAACCGTCGAGGATTGGCATTCAGCTCAATGGCCGTATTGGCCTCGGCCGCCGCGTCGATGACGGCGCGGAGATCCAGCGGATAACCCTCACGCGAAAGCAACAATCGCCCCGTGGGATGGCCCAGAATGTGCACGTGTGGATTCCGCACCGCGCGCACGATCCGCTCGGTCGCCTCGGACTCGTTCATGCCGAATCTGGAATGCACCGACGCCACGACGACGTCGAACTGTTCCAAGAACTCGTCCTCGAAGTCAAGCCGCCCATCGCCGAGTATGTCCACCTCGATTCCCTTCAACACCCGGATCTCCTCGAGTTCCGCGTCCACGCTTTCGATTTCCTCCCACTGGGCACGAACCCGGTCCTCTGTCAGGCCTTTAGCATAGGCCGCCGCCTTGCTGTGGTCGCATATCCCGATATATCCATATCCCAGGCCGGCCGCCGCACTCGCCATCTCCATCACATCCGCCCGGCCGTCGCTGTGCCGGGTATGCACGTGCAGCGTCCCACGCAGATCCGATCGTGACACCAGACCGGGAAGCGCCCCGACCTCGGCCTGTCGGATCTCGTCTTCACCCTCACGCAGTTCCGGCGGGATCTCGGACAGACCGAGCGCTTCGAATAGCGCCGCCTCGTCCTCGCAGGGGATTCGACGATCTCCGTCAAACAGTCCGTGTTCGTTTAACTTCAGGCCCCGTTGCGACGCTCTCTCGCGCACCTGCGCAACATGCGCCTGGCTACCCGTAACGTGATGCAGCGCAGCCGGAAAAGCCTCCTCCTTCACAAGCCACAGATTCGCGCGCATACCCGACTTCAACATTACGCTCAGCCGCATCTCTCCGGCTTCCACAACCTCGGCCACCTCTCCATACCCGGTAAATGCCCCGGCCAGTCCATCCGGGTCCTTTGTACACGCCACCAGATCCACATCCTTGCTCGTTTCCATGCGGCGCCGAATCGATCCAGCCACGGTCAACAGATCCGCGCTGGCCTGGCCCTCCAGATAAGCCCGAATGTCCTCTGCCTCTTCGCGAGCGTTATGACACAGAAATTGTCCACGGTGCTTCTGCATATATTGAATTCCGTGCGCGATCCGGTCGGCAGTTTTCCTGCCGAATCCGGTCATCGCCTCCAACTCTCCGGAATCACATGCTCTGGAGAGCGCATCTATGTCCACGATGCCCAGTCCTTCGTAAATTGCCCGCACTCTCTTGGCCCCCAGACCGGGAATTTCCGTCATCTCCAACAACCCTTCCGGAACGGACGCCCTCAACTCCTCCAGACCCGGCAGACACCCCGTCTCCACGAGTCCGGTAATGCGTCCCGCCAGTCCTTTGCCGATTCCTCTGACCGAATCCAGCTTCCGCTCGACAACCAGTTCAGCGACGGGCACCCGCAGAGATTCGATACCCCGGGCCGCATTCGTGTACGCACGTATACGAAATCCGCCCTCGCCGTTCAACTCCATCAATGTCGCCATCTCCTCCAGGATTTCCGCGACCTCCCGGTTGTCCATAACCTCCTCCGTGATCAGATAAAGGGCGACCTCAGATCTCGTCGGCGCACCGCCACACCCGCAATCCTGTTTTGACAGCGCCCCCTGCCTTCCGGTCGCAGACGCCTAGTGTTCCGTCCCGGAGATAGATTGCCGAAATTCAGCTGCCGAGTCGCCCGGCTCGCATCCTTCGACAGGCTCAGGAACCGGCGCCTGCGACCTGCACAAGGTCGGCGAGCGAAGGCACTTCGACAAGCTCAGCGCAAGCAACGCAGCGAGACGGAATGAATCGGCGCCTGCCTGTGCGTGCAGCCTCACGCACGCACAGGCAGGCGGAAGAATGGTGACATATTTCTGGGACGGGACACTATTCTGAAGCCACGACCCGGGTGCTGCCCACGTCATCCAGCAGCCGGTTATTCCTTTGGATATTGTACGGCGTGCGGACAAAGGCAATCATATTTATGACCAGGCTCAGGATCGCCAGGACCTCGTGCAGAATGGAATAGAATGTCCGGCCTGCCGCTCCATCGCTCCACAGCAGGTCCGCGTGCGCGCCACCGCCGATCATTGCCGCAACCATAATCAGCAAAATACCGAACGTCAGCAGGTAGAAAAAACTCCCTTTGAACGCGCGGGCGCGCGCAAGAAAATCCGGATCCAGACCCCGCTCCCGAACCTCGGCCTTGATCGCCGAACCCGTTCCCATGAAATAAAACATCGTTGTCGTCTGCGTCAGGACCGTCAGAAACGCGGCCAGAAGCCCCACCTTCAAATGCGCTCCCACGGAAACCGACATCCAGCCGAAACGGGCCGCGTAACCCATGCCGAAGCTGACGAGCAACAGTGGAATATTCACAACGAGCATGCCCAGAATAGCCGCTTGCATCGTTGTCGACTTAACGCCTTCTGAAGCGCCCGGCCGTCCTGACTCCGTTCCCACCGTGGACCTCCCGCTTATGAATCCTGGACAAAAACGCCCGCGCATGGCGCCCCAGACCAGCACAAACCCCTCAGGTTTTCTGTGGACATTTGGGTTGCAGGTTTTATTTTAAAAACCATGCGCAGGAATATAGACAGGGAAGGCAACGCCGTCAACTTTCTCCCATAATGCTTCAGAAGCTGTCTTAAAACCCCCAGCGGTCTTCGCGCGGCTGCAAATGCGTCGGTCGGCGTTGGTCAAACCCACCCGTATCTTGGGGTCGAGGCTGCGCGACCCTCGCCTCTCATAGGCGGGTCCTCCCGTCGGCGCTGCACGCCCTTCGCGCCTCATAACCGACACCTTTTCGCTCGCGCTCGGGAACGCACCGGGAATTTTAAAACAGCTTCTCAGGATACCACCCATGGCAAAAAAGCTGGATATTGCAATCGCCGGACTGGGCCGTGCCGGATGGTCCAAGCATTTCAACGAACTCAAGGACGCATCCAACTTCCAACTCGTCGCCGTAATCGACCCGCTACCGGAACGGCTCGAGGAGGCAGCCGCTTTTTCCGGTTGCCGTACCTACACGACCGTGGGCGCGTTCTGGAAAAAAGAAAGCCCCGACGTTCTGGTTGTCGCCACCCCCACGAGATTTCACGAACGGCACGCCCGAAAAGCGCTCCGCGAAGGCTGTCACGTTATCCTCGAAAAACCGATGACCACCACCCTCAAATCGGCCGACCGTATTGTCGAAGAAGCACACCGGCACGGCCGCCGGGTGCTCGTCTACCAGCCGCATCGCCTTTCTCCTGAAACACAGGTTCTCAAAGGGATCCTCGATAGCGGGATTCTTGGCCCGGTCTACCTCATCCGCCGGTGTCTGACGCGTTACGTGCGTCGCAACGACTGGCAGAGCCTGCGCAGACACGGCGGCGGCATGCTCAACAACTACGGCGCCCACTACATCGACCAGTTGCTCTATCTCTCCGACGGCACCCCCGTTGCCGATATTCGATGCAACCTCTGGGCCGTTGCCACGCGCGGAGACGCGGACGATGTGGTCAGAATCTGGCTCAAGACCGGGGGGAGTCAGCTCCTTGATCTGGAAGTCAACCAGGCGGCGGCCCTGCCCCTGCCACCGTGGCACGTTTGCGGGCGTTACGGAACCCTCGTTCAGACAGAGAATGCATTTCATATCCGTTACTACGATCCCAGCCGGGCGCCCGAACTGGAAGTCATCGATGGTGCAGCGCCAGGGCGCAGCTACGACAACCAGGATCGGCTCCCCTGGCGGGAAAAGACCGTGCCTATCCGTCCTGAAGCGCACCTGGACTTTTACGCCAATATCTACGAGACGTTTACGGGAAACGCAGAGCCCCATGTCAAAACCCGTGAGTCCCGCGAATTGATTCGCGTAATCGAACAATGCCGAAAACGGTCGGTTTTCTGAAAGGAGAACGATGCGTAAATCTTCCCGCGCTTTTCTCGAAGCCATGCTCAACGCGCCGGGTCCATCCGGGTACGAAGGTCCCGTACGTGAAGTCTGGACGGCGGAAACGAAGAAATACGCGGATCGAGTGACCGTTGACGCCCACGGCAACGCCATTGCCGTGCATAATGCCAACGGCAGCCCGCGAATCATGCTGGCTGGACATATGGATGAACTGGGATTCCAGGTGAACTATATAGACGACAACGGATATATTTACGTCAACACGATCGGCGGCTTCGACACCGGCATCATCCCGGGCAGAAAAGTCCGTATCCATACGTCGTCAGGACCCGTACCGGGCGTATTCGGCAAGAAACCCGTCCATCTGATGACGGAGGAGGATCGCAAGAAAACACCTCGTGCTCATGAACTCTGGATCGACATCGGTGCGAAAGACCAGAAAGAGGCCGTGAAAATCGTCGACACCGGCGACCCCGTCACCTACGATCCCAATTTTGAGACCATCCGTGGAGACCTGGCCGTCTCCCGCGCTTTCGACAATAAAATGGGCGCCTACGTTGCCGCGGAGACCCTGCGCTGCGTTGCCCGGTCCAAAAAGCGCCCCGAAGCCGCCCTGTACGCTGTCGCTACCGTCCAGGAGGAGATCGGCCTGCGGGGCGCAAAGACCAGCGCCTACGGCATAGATCCGCATCTCGGCATCGGCCTGGACGTTGCCTGTGCAACCGATCATCCCGACATCGACAAACGTCGTGACGGCGACCTGAGACTGGGCGCCGGCCCCGTCATCGCCCGGGGCGCCAACATCAATCCGGTTGTCTTCAAACGCCTCGTGGCCGCGGCGCGAAAGGCCGACGTGCCCTATCAGATCGAAGCCGCGTCCGGCGGAACCGGAACCGACGCGAACGCCATACAACTCACCCGCGCCGGCGTGGCCACGGGCCTTGTCAGCGTGGCGCTGCGTTATATGCACACTCCCGTGGAAGTCCTCTCGCTCAATGACCTCGACCGAACCGTGGCCATGCTCACGGAATTCATCCTGGAAATCACCCCGGGAACCCGGTTTACACCGTAATTCGCCGTAAAGGCGGAGGCACTATGAAACTTTCCTGTACGTCCGTAATGCTACCCCGCTGGGACCTGGACCGAACCTTCGATAAACTGGCCGAACATGGGTACGACGGTATCGAACTGCGCTGTCGCTACAATCCGGGAAACGATGCCGAGGAACCCTCCTTCTGGGGCCGTCATCTGTCCGACGTCAGCCCCGACAACATAGTTCACAAGGCCGAAGCGATCCGGGCCGCGGAAAAGCGCACGGGCATACGCGTGATCGCCCTGGCCCCGAACGTGACGCTCGAAGATACCGACGTGGTGGAGAAGCTGCTCAGGGGCGCCGTAGCGGTCAACCCTCACAATCCGCCCATGATCCGCATCGGCGCTCCCCGGCACGACCGGACGCAGCCCTACTGGCCTCAGTTCCTCGAAGCACGGGCGGGTTTTGCAAACCTTGTCGAAACCGCACGACACTATAGCGTCAAGATTCTCTACGAAATACACGTGGGCACCGTCGCCGTCACCTGCTCCCGCGCCATCGAACTCCTGCGCGACCTGGACCCGGAACATATCGGCGCCATTTACGACATACCGAACATGCTCCGCGTGGGCCTGGAAGACACCAAAATGGGCATGGAACTGCTCGGCCCCTATCTCGTCCATTGTCACATCGGCAACGGCAGACCCGTCGCCGCAAAACGGGATGGCATGGGTGCTCGGATCTGGGATTGGGATTTCGCCGACCTGCGGGAAGGGATTGCCGACATCGGCCAGATCATCCGGGACTTCAAGGGCATCGGCTATACCGGCTACCTCTCGCTGGAAGACTTCGGGCCCGGCGAGGACGACACCAAACTTGGCGAACAGGGCGCGTATTTAAGGCGGTTAGTCGAGGCCTGAACGCCCTGAATGTCTTCAGATGTGTCCGATAATCGCCTGTTCCTCAATAACTTAACCAAAAGGATCCCCCTTTGATGCCACAGCATCAATCCGTTCACCGACCCATCCGGGTCGGAATCATCGGTGTGGGCAGGGGACGGAGCTTTGCCCGGGGCGCAACCGACGCCGTGGGCATGGAACTGGTGGCCCTGTGTGATACGTGGAAGGAGAAACTCGAAGAGGCCGGGAGAGAATACGGCGTGACCACGTACACCGACTACAACCGCTTTCTCGAACATGACATGGATGCGGTCATCCTGGCCAACTACAGCCACGAGCACGCGCCTTTCGCCGTTAAGGCCCTGCGAGCGGGAAAACACGTGATGAGTGAAACCGCCGCGTGCAAGACCCTTGCGGAGGGCGTCGCTCTCTGCCGCGCCGTGGAAGCAAGCGGCAACATCTATATGTTCGCTGAAAACTACCCCTTCTCCTCCGCCAACCAGGAACTGCGTCGCCTCTACCGCGCCGGAGAGATCGGAAACGTCACGTACGCCGAAGGCGAATACAACCACGCCGCCGAAGAGAATTGGCGCCTGGGCATCTCACCGGGCCTGAACCACTGGCGCAACTGGATCCCGCCGACCTACTACTGCAGCCACGCGCTCGCGCCCCTGATGTGCATCACGGGGACCATGCCCGTGTCCGTGAACGCCCTTTCCATCGTCGAAGAACCCACCCAATCTCCCCATCGCGTGCGGGTGGGCGATCAGGGCGGTCTCATACTGGTCCGGATGGACAACGGCGCCGTCTTTCGAATTCTGGGTCTGCAACTCAGTTCCATCCATCGTGTCCGCTACGAAATTCACGGCGATCGGGGCCTCATCGCCACCGCGGAGCCCAACCACTGGAGTTGCGTACGCATTCATCATGAAGATTGGCTGCGAGACAAGGGTCAGCCGGTGGACCGCTCCTACACGGCCGACTGGCCGGAACACGGCGACCTCGCCCGCCGGGCGGGCCACGGAGGCGGGGACTTCTGGACGAATTTTCACTTTGCACGCGCCATCCGGTCGGGCCGCCAACCCTATCTGAACGTGTACCGTGGCGTCGCCATGGCTGCTGTCGGCGTCCAGGCCTGGCGCTCCTGCCTGGAGAACGGCGTCCCCTGTCCGATTCCCGACTTCCGCAGGAAGACCGCCTGCAAACCCTATCTGGAGGACCACTGGTCGCCCTACCCCGAAGACGCCGGGCCCGGCCAGCCTCCACCCAGCACGCGGGGTTATGTCAAACCGGGCCAGGATGCCGTCCGTTCCGCCCGCACGCGCTGGCGCAGGCTCGGGTACGATACCTGAAGCCGGACCCGCGCCTCAACGCACCCGACCTCCGACAGACCTGCCGGCCGGCCGAAACGCGTACCAATTGACAGGACAGCGCCGGCCACCTGAAATGGGCTTGACTTTCCGCGGGTTCCACGATACGTTATCGGCCGGAACCGTACCCGGAACGCCTTCCCACCCCAAAGATCCCCGTCTTCCGCCCGATCCGAAATGTCCAGCCGGAAATCAAATGTCGTCATCACGGATTTCATCTCCGACCCCGGTGTCGAAAGGGACATCCTCAACGGCGTCGCCGACGTCCGCGTTCTGCAAGCGACCCGGGAGGACGAGCTCGCCGGCAGAGTCGAAGACGCCGACGCCATCATTGCCTACCATTACATCCGGGTTTCCCGAACGACCCTCAATCGCCTGCGCAAATGCAAAGTCATCGCCCGGGGCGGCGTCGGATTCGACAATGTAGACGTCTCCTGCGCCCGTGAATTGGGCATATCGGTGTGCAACGTACCGGACTATGGAACCGAAGACGTGGCCGATGCGGCCGTCGGCATGGCGGTGTCCATGATCCGTGGCGTGGCGTTTCTCAACTCCCGCCTGCGGGCCGCCCGGGGACCCTGGTCCCCCTCCCAGGCCGCGCCCCTCCAACGCATCCGCGGCAGCGTATTTGCGATCGTCGGCCTGGGTCGCATCGGCACCGCCGCCGCGCTGCGCGCGAAGGCGCTGGGCATGGACGTGTGTTTTTACGACCCCTACAAACCGGATGGATACGCCAAAGCCCTGGGCATACGGCGCGTGGAAACGCTCGAGGAAACTCTCAACCAGGCCTTCACGCTCAGCATCCACTGCCCGCTCACCGACGAGACCCGACACCTGATCAACGCCAAAGCCATCGCCCGTATGCCTGAAGGCGCGTACCTGGTGAATACCGCCCGTGGCGCGGTCGTCGACACGTCAGCGATACCGGACGCCATCGCGTCGGGTCGCCTGGCGGGAGCAGGTATCGACGTATTCGAATGGGAACAGCTCAAAGAGGACGATCCCCTCATCGTTGCATGGCGGAATCCCGGGCACCCCGCACACCATCGCGTGCTTATCACGCCCCATTCCGCATTCTATTCGGAGCAGAGCCTGACGGACCTCCGCGTCAGGACCGCCGAGACCTGCCGAAAGGCCCTGCTCGGACAGCCGCTCAGAAATATTGTCAACCCACCGGCAATCACACGGCCATAACCTTTTGATCGTCAAGGGTCCACGCGTCGCTCGTACGTGAAAACGGCAAGGACCAAACGTCACCATGCAATCTGATCAAAACATCCTCCTGCTCACGGACGGCACCGGCGGAACCATCGGGGCCGATCTGGACATTCTGTATCCGGACAGAGTCAAACGCCTGGACTATGTGAGTGACGGTCACGACGCAGGCGTTCTCGGCCAGTATGAATTCGTGATCACCGTGGTGAATGACGGACGCAACCTGCGGATGCTGGACTACAATGCCGTCACCGCATTCGCGGAATCCGGGGGGCAGGTCATCTCCTGCCTCGTCGAGTACGCGCACAACCGTGGCCTGCATTTCAGCAAAACCCACATGCACGACCGCATCCGACCCGAGATGCGAATTGAAATTGAAAACGACGTGACCCGGGGCTATTCCGTTGGCGACACCGTGTGGTGGTACGGAACCGTCACCAGCGCCCCGGATCAGACCTATGCCAACCAGATGTTCCAGCGCCAGATCCTGGGCCTGGAAACCTCCCGGGACGTCGCCGTTCTGGGCCTATCCAATCTGAACAGCGGCGCCGTCATGCTGGAACAAAGAGTCGGAGATGGCCGCATTGTGGCCATGGACCTCGTGTCGCCGGTGCGCCCCTGGTACAATTCCTGGGGGAGCACGAACAAGTATCTCTTCCTGGGCAACATCGTCAACAACGCCGTTCGTTACGGCAGACACTATCCGGAACGCCTTGCCTACGATGGATTTGTCGATCTGATGTGCGACACCGCCGAACGGTATCCGGACCTCCACCTGGAGGATGAAGGACGCTCCAGTGACGGCAGGCCGATCTATTCCCTGAACGTCGGCGATGAATCCAAACCCACAATGTACTTCGGCGCCGCCATACACGGCTGGGAATGGGAGAACGCGTACGGCCTCCTGCGGCTTGCGGAAGTCCTGTGTCAGAATCCGAACGTGGAAGGGTTGAACACCCGCGAACTGCATTTCAAGATGCTGCCGGTGCAGAACCCGGGGGGATTCGATCGCTTCACCCGACAGAACTCGCGGGGCGTTGACCTCAACCGCAACTTCGATTGCAACTGGGACGGCTTCCACTATGTGCAGGACGTGCGGATGCCCTGGGATTACAATTACATGGGGACGGAACCCGCCTCCGAGCGGGAGACGCGGATCATCCAGGGCATCATCGATCGCTGCCGGCCGATCTGCGTGATCGACTTCCATACGGCCGATTACATCATGATGCTGCCCCACAAGGGAGACGGGGAATTGCTCGCGGCCATTCACGCGGACATCCGGGACCGCCTGAAGGACCGTTACCTGACTCAGAAGCCGTACGCAGGCGCGTACCAGCAGGTCAACATGGATCGCATCACCGATTTCCGGCCACCCGAGCCGTATTGCATCTCTTACGCCGCCGAACGCGGCACGCCCGCCGCCTTCCTGATAGAGATGTCCGGCAATCGCGACGACGTGCATGCCCTCGTCATGAACACGGACACCGTCGTAGAAGTCTGCCTTGCAGCCGTCAAACAGTGCCTGCGAACTCGAATCTAACGGTCCGGACACGTACGCTAACGGCCGATCATAAACCCTGAACGATCGGCAGGCTCCTTTCCGCCAGGCGAAAAGGGGCCGGAACGGTTCAAAGGAGGCCCGTAGTGAAAATCACCGACATCGACCTCTTCGAAGTAGAGATCCCACCCATTCCGCCCATTGCCAGATACCATCCCAAAATCTATGCCATCACGCTGTGTCGCGTACATACCGACGGCGGCATCGAGGGAATCGGCGAATGCCAGGGCGAACCTACCCGTTTCGCGGAAAAAGCCGCCACGCTCACCGGGCAGGATCCCCTCACCGTGGATCCATTCGCGCAGCCCGACCCGTTCACCTGTGCCCTTCTGGACATCGCCGGACAGGCCTACGGTGTTCCGCTCTACCGCTTTTTCGGGGAGAAAGTCCGCGACCGCATACCCGTCTCCTACTGGTCCTGCGCCATGGAACCCGAAGAAACCGCCGCCGAAGCCGAGATCGGCGCGAAACTGGGCTTCACCAACCACAAGCTCAAGGCGCGCCCGTGGAACATCGTGGAAACCGTCCGGCTCATCAAAGAAGCCGCGGGGCCCGAATACACCGTCGGCGTCGACCCCAATACGGCGTTTCAGCGCCCCTCCGTCGCCGCGCGACTCGCCGGTGAACTGGAACCCTTCGGTACGGTCGCCAACTTCGAAGATCCCGTGCTCAAGAATAACCTGGACTGGTATCGTCTCCTGCGCGAAAAAACCCACATTCCAATCGCGCTGCACCTGGGCGCGCCGAAAGACGTGCTGAACGCGCTGAAGGCCGAATGCATCGACTACGTGAACCTTGGGGGGCCGGCGCAGCAGGTGAAGAAAGCCGCCGTTCTCGCGGAGGCCGCGGACGTCCCCTGCTGGGTGCAGATGGGCGGCCTGTGCCTGGGCGTCCTCGCCGCTTACTCCGTGCACGTCCAGGCCACAATCGCCAATGCCACCCTGCCCTGTGACGAACTGCCATTCACCCGCGTCGCCGACGTTGTCAACGGCGCCCTTGTCGTACAGGACGGACACTTCATGCTGCCCGAAACGCCGGGTCTGGGCGTGACACTGGATCTCGCCACGGTGGATAAGTACCGCACGGGCTAGCGCCCTGTCCCTGAAATAGTTACCACGCTTCCCTGCCTGCGTGAGGCAGTACGCACAGGCAGGCGCCGGGTCATCCCGTCTCGTCGACCGAATTTCGGCAATCTATTTTCCGCGACAGAACACGATTCGTCAACCGCAATCGGAGGGAACCCATGCTCCAACTCGCACAAACCGTCCTGGCTCTGTACGGCCTCCTGTTGATTGCAGGCGGCCTGATGGGCAAGCTCAAATCGGATAGCTCCATCTCTCTCCTCGCCGGCGGACTCAGCGGGCTGGTTGCCCTCTATGCATTCTGGATCGGGCGGACCGATCCAGCCACGGGGCTGCTCATCGGCCTGATGCTCTCCCTGCTCCTCACCGGGATTTCGTTGAGTCGATTCATCAGAACCCGGAAACTCATGCCGGCGGGCGTGTTGCTCATCGCCAGCATCCTCACGGCCGCACTTCTGTCCTATACGCGAAACCAACTCGCAGGATCCGGTTCCGTCTGAACCGGGAGGACCGTGTCCATGAAAATCACCGGCGTCCGTGTGCGCGAAGTCTCGGTTCCCCGCATCTACACCACCTATGCCGCCGACCCGCAGGGCCTCCAACCCGACGAAGACCTCAGCCGATCCAGATATCAGATCCTCGAGTTCTTTACGGACACGGGCCGCGTGGGCCTGGGTGAGGTCCCCGATATCGCGGACAGGATGAATCCGCTCGGACCTGGCGATCTGGGCGACCTCCTCCTGCGCGTGTTGAAGGATGGCGACGTCGCCGATCGAAACCTCCTGCGCGCCCGCGTCGCCTCGGAACTGCCGGACGGCATTCACCCGGAACTTCGGGGTCTCACTCTGTTCGGCGTAGAGATCGCCCTGCTCGACCTTGCCGGCAAACACTACGGCGCCCCCCTTTACGAACTGCTGGGCGGGCGCCGTCACGAACGGGTTGACGTCTGCTGGGTCGCCTATATGCGACGAGGCGTCTCGTTGGACGAAGAGCTCAACGCGCTTGAAGATGAAATCGAGGCCAAGGTCTCCCAGGGACTTCGTGCCTTCAAGCTCAAGGTCGGCGAGGATCATTCACGCGATTTGGACCGCATCGCGCGCTTCCGCCAGGTGGCGGGCCCCGATGTCTATCTCAAAGCCGACGCCAGCGGCGCGTGGGAGGAGGATGAGGCCATTGAAAAAATCCGGGACATGGCCGCCGCCGGCGTCGACGCATGCGAGACGCCGTTGGTCGCCGTGAACCGTGCCGTCGCCAACGACAATCCCGAACGGATCAACGAAAATGCCGATGAAGCGGCCTGCTCGCTGGCCCGCGTTCGGAAACAGACCCCCATTCAGATTATCGAACACGTGGCCGATCTCAACGACGGTTTCTCAATGGCTCTCGTACGCCACCGAGCCGTTGACGTCTTCAACGTTATCCCCTCCCAGGCCGGCGGCATCCTGCGCAGTCAACGCCTGATCCATATCGCGCAGACGGCCGGAATCCCCGTGCTGCTGGGCAGCACCGTGGAGATGGGCCCCGGCACCGCCGCGTTTGTCCACCTCGCCGTGGCTTCCAGAAACGTGACCGTCCCCTCCGACCTCGTCGGGCCCTCCCTCCTGGTAGACGACATCTGCAAGACACCATTCAGGTACCGGAACGGCGCACTGGAACCCTTTGAAGAACCCGGCCTGGGCGTTGAATTGGACGAAGAGAAAATGAAGACGTGGGCGATCTGAACCCGCTGGCCGCGCCGGCGACCGCCGGCGTCGGGAAGAAACGAACGGCCACCCATCCGAACGGCGGGAGGTTCACCCTGAAGCCGCTGAGTCCCGGATGCCGGGTCCCATCGCCTGTTCTTCACACAGCTTTCTCAATTTACCTATTGCGCCACCCACCTGCTTCCCCCCGCGTCTGATGCCGAACAGATGCTGGCTGACCACGCGCCGGGAAATGTCCATAATCGCCGCAATTTCACTTTGCGTTTTCCGGCGGCAGAAATACAGCAGCGTCGCCTCACGCTGTTTCTCCGTCAGACAGCGTGGCGTTGCCTCGAGAATACGAACCGCCAGTTCCGCAACCCGGTCCTCCCACACATATCGGCGTTTTTGATCTTCGACGGACTCATACCAGATGCCGGCCTCGTTGGGAGCATTTTCCAGTTCGCGCTGGTCCAGCCGCATTTCCCAGAAATCGGAATTGTACATATACTCGATCATCTCCTCCGTGGGGCGATGAAAAACCCGTTTGGGCACAAAAAAAACCGCGGGACAGAATCCTACCCGCGGCTCCGGAGGAACAATCGAGTTGCGATAATGACAGCGGCAATGACTGCGTCAGGAACGCTCGGGAGGCGGATAGGACACATTGAAAGTTCGGGTCAGCCTCATGTCTCGCCTCCTCCCTTGCCTTTGTTTCCCGACGATCGGACGACACGCGAGACACACCCGCTGTCGAACGACGTTTGCATACGTTATGACAGTTTTCCGTCCTTAATACACAATCGCGGATGCACTTATTGGCATTACAGGTCGTCCCGGGCGTTCTCCAATTTCGGCTTCCGCCTTCGCAGTTCTTCCCACCAGTCCATCAATTCCCTGATCTGCCGCTCGTACCCGCGGTTCGCGGGACGATAGTACTCACGCCCTTGCAGGTTTTCCGGCAGATGGTTCTGCGCCACGTACCCATCGGGATCGTCGTGAGCATATTGATAACCCTGACCGTAACCCAACTCCTTCATCAATCCCGTCGGCGCATTTCTCAGGTGCAGCGGCACGGGCAGATTCGGCTGTTCCCTGACATCCCTGCGCGCTTCACCATGGGCCTTATAAACCGAATTGCTCTTGACCGCGGTAGCGAGATATACGGCTGCCTGCGCAATCGCGAGGTCTCCCTCGGGGCTGCCCAGAAAATCGTACGCGTCCTTCGCGGCCAGCGCGATTGAAAGCGCCCGGGGATCCGCGTTTCCGATATCCTCGGACGCGAATCGAACCATCCGCCTCAAGATATAGTGCGGGTGCTCGCCCGATTCCATCATACGCGCCAGCCAGTATAGCGACGCATGCGGATCGCTGTCCCTCAGGCTCTTATGTAACGCCGAGATCAGATTATAGTGTTCCTCGCCGCCTTTGTCGTACAGAAACGCCTTGCTGCCCATCACGGCTTTGACCGACTCTGCTGTCAGTCGTTTGCCCGTTTCCACGGACGCCGAGGCCATTTCAAGCAAATTCAGGGCACGGCGGGCGTCCCCCTCTGCCGCCGTCGCTATTACCTCAAGGGCGTCCTCGTCGGCGGTCGCGTCCGGCAGCCCGCGCCCGTTGTTGACGAGCGCGGCATTCAGGACCTCGCAAATTGCCGGGACATCCAGCAGATTCAACACGAAAACCTGCATCCGCGAAAGCAGCGCCGCGTTCACCTCAAACGAAGGATTCTCGGTCGTCGCACCGATCAGACTAATGGTGCCGTCTTCGACATGCGGCAAGAATGCATCCTGTTGCGCACGGTTGAACCGGTGAATCTCGTCGATGAACAGGGTGGTCCGCATTCCCAGCCCGCGTTCCCCCTTTGCGCGTGCAACGATCTCACGCACCTCCTTCACCCCGGACGTGACCGCGCTGAACGCCACAAAACGGCTTTTCGTGGACTCGGCCACGAGACGCGCCAGCGTTGTCTTGCCCGATCCCGGTGGCCCCCAGAAGATCATCGACGGCGCCCGGTCGCCTTCGATCAACCTCCGAAACGGAGCGCCCGGCGCCGTGAGATGATCCTGTCCCCTCACCTCATCCAGGCAGCGGGGTCTCATCCGATCCGCAAGCGGTGCCTCGGGTTCCAGCGCGGCGAAAAGGTCATCCCCACCCATATCGTCTCCTTGGCCGGGCCGACAGCGATTTCAACTTCCGGACCAGCACCCTCTCGTTCACCCGGTATGCAAATACCTCTTCCCCGTTGATCTGCACAACCGGTATCCGTTCATTGTATCGCTCATACAGTTCCGGATCTCCGTCGATATCAACGATCTCAAGCCGGAACGGGACACGCCGGACTGCCGTGGCGATGCGGCCTTTCGCGATATCACACAAATGACAGTCGTTCCTGGAAAAAAGCGTGACCACGGGAAGGCTATCGGACATCGGCTTTGACCACGGCGCGCTACCTCGTCCGAGGTTGAAAGCAGGCGGAGAATAAGGTACGATGAACCACGGGTTCTGTCGAAAATGTAACGTGAAACCCGGTAACCGTCAAGCGGAAAGGGGAATTCGATCCCGGCCCTGAATTCCCTTGTCCTCCATCCGATAATCCATATCTTTACTCGCCCCGACCCGCCGGGGCCGCCCCGCCGCAGACCCGCGGGAACCGCCTAACAGGAAAGCATTTCCATTCCACGGCCGAATCCGCCGACAACGATCCGTATTGGAATTCGAAAGGAACCTAGAAATGGGCGAAGCGGAAACTCGCGAGCGTTACGGGTGGGCGGAAATCGACCCCGCCGGGCCGGTGACGGCCGGCGCCAATGGCACCTGGCGGATCATCTTTCACGCCGGCAGATATGGCGTGGATGACGGCGGCGTCATCAAAATCGCCTGGCGCGACGTTAGCGACTGGCAGGCGCCACAGTTCGCCGACCCGACCGCGCCCGGATACGCCTCCGTATCCACGACGGGACCCGCGTCGCTCCGCCCCGCCTTTGAAAAGCAGCGTTACGTGCGACCGTGGCGCCTATGCGTCACCGTCGACGTCTTCGACGACTCCCTGTCCGAAGGCGACACGGTCACCCTAACCCTCGGAGACACCTCCGGCGGATCTCCGGGAATTCGCGCACAGACCTTCTGTAAGGAACGATTCGAATTCCGTGTGGCGGTTGACTGGTGCGGCACGTGGGTTTACGTCGAAGTCCCCTCGCCCTCGGTGCCCATTGTCAGCGGTGCTCCCCGGAAACTCGTCGCCCTGTGCGCCTCGGAAACCATCCCCGGTGAATCTGCGTGGGCGGGCGTGAAGGCCGAGGACATCTGGGGTAATCCCTGCCGGGACTACTCCGGCGAAGTCAGTATGGATACCGATGGCCTGGAGGGGCTTCCACAGACATACCGTTTTCGACCCGCCGACCGTGGAACGCATCGGTTTGAAGACGTCGTTGCGCCCCGGACCGGCGTCTTTCGTGTCCGGGTCGAGGACAAATCTTTGGGCCTGAAAGCGGAAAGCAATCCGCTGCGCTGTATCGACACGTGGAACACGTACCGTCCGTACTGGGGCGACCTGCACGGACAGAGCGAAGAGACCGTGGGGACAAACCCCGTGTCGTCGTACTTTCGTTTCGCCCGTGAATCCGCGTTCGTCGATTTTGCCGGCCATCAGGGTAACGACTTTCAGATCACCGAAACCGTCTGGGAGGAAATCAGACACCAGGCCAATTCCCAGAACGATCCCGGACGATTTGTCGCGTTCGTCGGCTACGAATGGTCGGGAAACACCCCCGTCGGGGGCGATCACAACGTGTATTTTCCAGGTGACACCGGCCCCATGCACCGCTCCAGCCATGTCCTGATTCCGGACAAATCCGATGTCCGCACGGATTGCCTGCACGTGACCGACCTCTACAAGGCGATGAAGGGCGAGGACGTCCTGCTTGTTCCGCACGTCGGCGGCCGCTACGCCAATCTGGACTGGCACGACCCCGAGTTCGAGCCCCTGGTGGAAGTCTACTCCGAGTGGGGCGAATTCGAATGGTTCCTCAAGTGGGCGCTCGAAAACGGCTACCGGGTGGGATTCACCGCCGGAAGCGACGACCACAAGGGCAGACCCGGCGCTGCGTACCCCGGAAGCGGCTCCTTCGGCGTCTACGGAGGCCTCACCTGTGTGTTTGCAAACGAACTCACCCGGCGCGGCCTCTGGCAAGCCCTTAAAGCCCGCCGCTGTTATGGCACCACCGGCCAGCGAATCCTCGTAAACGTCACTGCCGACGGCCAACCGATGGGCTCGGACCTTCAAGCGTCGGAGCCGCCCGAAATCGCCGTCAGCGTGGTCGGCACCGCGCCCATCGAACGCGTGGACATATTCAGGGGCCTGGAACCGGTCTACAGTTTTCCCGCGACCATTCCCCGCGCAAAAGATAGAATCCGCATTGCCTGGTCGGGCCAGCGCATCCGCGCGCGCAACCGACTGGTTCGCTGGGACGGCGGCCTCACCCTGAAACGGGGCCGCATTCTCCGCGCCGAAGGATATGCCTTCGATTCGGCGTCAGAGGGAATCCGGACCGTCTCAGACCATTCCGTGACCTGGAACTCCGTCACAACCGGTGACGCCGACGGCGTCATACTCACCCTGGACGCCCCCCCGCAGGCAACCATCGACTTCAGCACGGACATAGTGTCCCGATCCATCACACTTCAGGAAATCACCGGGGGGCCGGTAAGGGTTCCCGCGGGCGGAATCGACATCGCGGTCGTCTTCGAGCAGGCCCCCACCGGCGTCGGACCCGAAGCCAGCTTCACCTACCGGGAGTCCGAACTGCCCGACGGCTGTCATCCCTACTGGGTGCGGGTGATCCAGACCGACGGCGCCAAAGCCTGGACAAGCCCCATTTATGTCGACGCTTGAACCCGTTCCCGACGACTCCGTCGATCCCGGGAGGCTTTGCCCGTCCTGTTCACGGCCGGCAAATGCCGGATTATGCAACAGGAAGCCGAAAAATGAAAAAAAAACCTTGACCTACAGGGAACCGGCTTATATTATCGAACCAGGGCTTGCCCGAGAACCTTCCGTTTCCGGAAAAACCCGTCAAAGTTCGAAATCGACGACCGATCGGCAGGTGACCCTCCGTTACCACCTGTGTCCGCGACAAGGGGGACCCGCGTTCCGCCGAGCCGGGATGGAGCCGGCGGTGGATCACGGCTGGTCGACACATCGCCATGAACCGCAGAACGGACGCACGGAGACCCTCATGCCCTGTCGCGGGGGTGTTTTTTAAGTGTTTCCGCGGATCCCAAGCGGTTGAAGGGGGACCTTATTAGTGTCAGCCACGTTTGAAGAGGCCGCGGTCGTCGGCCAGCCTGAAGCCGACGCCGCAGCCGTCAACATATTGAAAAAAGGAGGTAATGCCGTTGATGCAGCCGTCACGGCCGCCCTGCTCGCCTGCGTGGTCACGCCGCACCACACGGGAATCGGCGGCTACGGTGGCGCCCTCATGGTTTATATGAACGGGGAAATCGGCTGCATCGACTTCAACACCGTCGCTCCCAAGGCCGCCACGAGCAGGATGTTCCAGGTCGTCCGCTCCGACGGACGCTTCGGGTCATTGGTCAAGAATCGGGGCAATGAGATCGGCTCCCTCGCAATTTCCGTTCCCGGCGTACTTGCCGGGCTGGCGGCGGCGCTTGAAAAATACGGGAAGTTCCCACTGGATCAGGCGCTTGCGCCGGCCATTCGGGCCTGTATGAACGGCTTTCGGGTCTCACCCGACTACGTGGACGCCGTCCGGGCGAACGAAAAACGCATCCGCGAGTTCCAGGAAACCGCGCGGCTGCTGCTGGTGGACGGGTCGTCGCCCGCCACAAGCGACAGGGCGGCCAATCCGAATCTTGGGCGGATTCTGGAACAGGTTGCCAAGAACGGCGTCGATGAGTTTTACAGGGGCAGAATCGCCGGAAGAATCGCAAAATACATAAAGGAAAACGGCGGAATTTTGACGGAAGACGACTTCGCGGGCTACCAGGCCCGGCACGTCGATCCCGTACATGCTTCGTGTCTCGGTTACGACCTCTACACGGCTCCCCTTTGTTCCAGCGGCCTCACCGTTCTTCAAATGTGCCGAGTCGCCGAAGTGGCCGAATTGGACCTCTGGGCCCGCGACGCAGCCCGGCTCGCCCACGGCATGACTGAAACCATCCGCGCCGCATGGCTGGACCGCTACAGGTATTTCGGCGACCCCAGGTTTGTCAAGGTGCCGCTTGAAACCCTGACGTCCGACATACAGGTCGGAGCAACGGGCCGGGAAATCGCCGATCACGTGTCCGAAGGTACGCGCGGACAGGCGCTGTTACGCCCGCTCTCGTACGGCGGCACCACCCACATCTCCGTTGTGGACGGCGACCGAAATATGGCTTCCCTGACTCTGACGCACGGTCCCGCCTTCGGCTCGTTTGTCACCGTCCCCAGAATGGGACTCATTATGAATGCCGGCATGTCCCGCTTCGACCCCGGCTCCGGCCTGCCCAACTCAGTGGACGCGGGCAAGTCGCCCATCACCAACATGTGTCCCACGCTCATCATGAACGACGGTGAACCCCTGATGACCCTGGGCGCCTCGGGCGGCACCCGCATCCCTTCCTCCCTGTTTCAGGTGCTCACACGGAGACTGGTGCTCGACGAGGACCTGGACTGGGCCGTAAGCGCGCCCAGGGTGCACTCCGAAGGCAACGAATGGGTCGCCCTGGAAGAAGGATTCGGAGAGACCGCGCCCGTCTACCTCAAATCGGATATAAAGTACACATTAGGCAAGGGCAGTGCGGCCGCCCACGTCAGAGCCATCGAAATTACCGAGGACGACGAACTTCTCGCCACGCTCGATCCCAGAATCCGGGGCAAGGAAAAAGGGATTTGACGCGCCGGGGAGCAATCGTCGCTCAATATGGAGATGGCTTCCGGCGTCAGAGGGTACCAGGGGCAACCGGAGCGCCCAGAAAAAATTCCTTTAAATTCTTGAAAATTAAGGATATGTGTCCAAAATGATGACCTTCCCCTTTGGCAGTGGCCGCCCCGACCCCGCGTCCTTTCCCAATCGAGGCCTGGCGGAGGCCGCCATGCGCATACTTCCGGAGCTGGGAGATGAACTGGCGTGTTATCCCGGTTCGCTGGGGTACGAACCGCTCAGGAAACTGATGTCTCAGCGGTTCGCGCACCGGGAAGGGGTTGCGTTGCCCATCGATCAGATCGTTCTGACCACGGGCTCCATGCAGGCGGTTACGCTGATGGCGCAGGTGTTCGTCGATTCGCCCGGCGACGTGATTGTGCTCGAGGAATACTCCTACTCGGGTACCCTGAGCGCGTACCGTAAGGAAAAGGCCGAACTGGTCGGCATTCCCTTGGACGAGTTCGGCATGCGGATGGACGCCCTGGAAGAAACGCTTTCTGCCCTGGTTTCACGAAACAGAAAACCGAAATTCATCTACACCCTGGCAACCTACCAGAACCCGACGGGTTCAATTATGCCGCTCGACCGGCGCCGGGAACTGCTGGCCATTGCAGACCGTTACGGCATTCCCGTGGTTGAAGATCACTGTTACGCCGATACCGTTTACGAAGACGACCACGAACCCGCCCTGTGGACGCTCGAGCACGATACGCCGGTGATCCACATCGAATCCCTGTCCAAAATCCTGGGCCCTGGAATCCGTCTGGGCTATTTCGCTGCGCCTCGACATCTGCTGGACCAGATTCTTCCGTATCGGCGGGACGGTGGTACAAGCGCCCTCAGCGCAGCCATCGTCTACGAATATTTCAGGGAAGAACTCTGGACGCACGTGGACCGGATCAACGCCATCGTCAGGGAAAAACGCGATCTGATGTTCGACACGCTGTCTCGGTTCCCGGACGCCTTCGAGTGGTTCAGCCGCCCCAAGGGCGGCCTCTTCATCTGGGTCAGGTTACCCGACGTCACAGACACCGTTGCCTGTGAGCGGCTTGCGGAGTCGATGGGTGTCGACTACGCAACCGGCAAAGCCTTCCACGTACATAATACGGACGTACCGTACATCCGTCTCGCGTTCGGCTTTGCAACACCCGACGAGATCCGCCAGGGCATACCCATTCTGGCTGAATGTGTTCGAAACAGCCGGAAACAGCCGGGTTGAATGCATCATTCGAAGCCCGTTCCGGAGGAGGCCCCCGTTTGAATACGCATACGTCCGCGCCACGACCCGCGCCGATTCCCGGCGTCAAGCATCTGATCGCCGTCGCCAGCGGCAAGGGCGGCGTGGGAAAATCCACCACGGCCGCCAACCTTTGCGTGGCGCTTGCGCGGCAGGGCGCCGCGGTGGGTCTCATGGATGCGGACATCTATGGTCCCAATGTTCCGATCATGATGGGCGCAAACGAAACACCAGGCATGGACCCGAACGGCGGGATTGTTCCTCTTAAACGTTTTAATGTCAAGATGATCTCGCTCGGTATGATTACGGAAGCGGGCGCCCCGGTGATCTGGCGCGGTCCGATGCTGGCAAAAATAGTGGTGCAATTCCTCAGGGACGTCGCGTGGGCGCCTCTGGACTTTCTTGTCATCGATCTGCCACCGGGAACGGGCGATGTTCAGCTTACCCTGATTCAGTCCGCGCGCCTGGACGGCGCCGTCATTGTCACAACGCCGCAAGCCGTTGCACTCGAGGACGTACGTCGCGGCATCCAGATGTTCAACACGGTGGACGTACCCGTTCTGGGGATCGTCGAAAACATGAGTGTGTACATTTGCGGCAACTGCAATACACAGACCGATATCTTCGGGCAGGGCGGCGGCGAAGAAATGGCTGCCAAGTATAACGTGCCGCTTCTGGGTGAAATCCCGCTGGACATGCGGATACGCCAGGGCGGAGATACAGGCGCCCCGGTTACAGCCGCAGATCCGGACTCCCCGATCTCCCGGCGATACGTCGACATCGCGTCAAGAGTCAGGAAGGCCGTGGAAAGTTAGCTTATCGGGTATCGCCCCTCGCCGGGTTTGACCCTCCCGGTCCGGGACAGTTGCACGGACCCCGCCCCCCTGGGCCGTCGAATGATTGACGGCCCAACGGCTTTTTTTAGAAACATCCGGGCAGCCTGGGGAGTCAAAGACTGTGGGGAATTTCACCACGCCCCGAAGTCGCCTGAAACGGCGGCACATTGGAAACCGTCTAAAGGGTTCGAAACGGGCAACCGAGCCCTCACTCACCCGATGGCTTCTTGAGGAGAACCAGGAACGCGCCGGCAAGCGGAACAACGGACTCTTGCCGGGGCTTGCGGTGGCCACGGTCACCGGGGTCTTGCCGTTTCAGACAACGCGTTTCGTTCTATAGTTCAGCACATATGAAACGGGCGCGTGTTTCCTCCGAAGGAGGCCTTCAATGCCACCGGCTGCGGGGGAATGCCCACATACCGCCCGGAAGGATGTACGGATGAAGGAAATACGGAATTTGAAGCGTCTAATTGTCATCGTTGCGGTTTTTTCCGGCTACGCACTCGCGGGGTGCGGCGGCGAACAAGCCAAGGGTCAGAGCGGGACCGGCGCCGGCGCCGATTCCACCAAAGTCGACTCGACCGAAGTGACAAAAAAGAAGGAGAAAAAAACGCCCGAGGGCGTGCCGGTAAAGGTCCATCACGTTCAACACGGGGCGATTTCATCCTACCTGCAATACAACGCGAAGGTCGAGGCCGAAGAGACTGTGGACGTTTACGCCCACGGTACGGGGCTGGTCAAACGTGTGCTCGTCGAAGAGGGTGATCATGTCGAAATGGATCAAGTCGTTGTCCACATGGTCGACCGCGATCTCAAACTGTCCGAAGCGGAAGCCAGGATCGCGTACCAAAAACTGGAGAGCAATTTCAAACGTCGCAAGGAAATCTTCGCCAGAAACCTGCTCTCCAAGGAAGACTACGAACGTGACGGATTTGACCTGGAACAGGCTGAAATTCAGTGGCAGCGCGCCCAGTTGAACCTGGATCATGCCCTGGTACGATCTCCGATAGCCGGGATCGTGGCGGAACGGATCGTCAAATTGGGCGACCGGATCGGCCCGAACACCAAGCTCTATGTTCTGGTCAACATGCATAGTCTAATATCCAGAGCGCACATACCCGGCGGGGAACTGCACAACATCTCCGTAGGGCAGTCCGCCCGCATCACCACGGATCATCTGTCCGATGTCAAATTTCCCGGCCGCATCATTCGAATCAGCCCGGTTATAGATCCGAACAGCGGCACTTTCAGGGTAACACTGGGTATAGACGACGGTGACGGCAGGTTGCGTCCCGGAATGTTCGTTACGACGCATATCGTTACCGCCACCCACGAACGGGCTTTGCTGGTGCCCAAACGCGCCGTCGTCTACGATGACGGACATCCTCATGTGTTCGTTGTTCAGGACAGCACCGCCCGGAAAATACAGCTCGACGTGGGCTTTGAAAACACCGAAAACCTGGAAGTTCTCAGCGGCGTCTCGCAGGGCGACAGCATTGTGGTTGTGGGCCAGAATGGCCTCAAGGACCAGGCCAAAGTCCGGGTGATCCATGGCAAGGGCCTGCGCATTCCGGCCAAACCGGATACCACCGAGCAAGAACCTTAAGAATCCCGGGAAACGGGCGCATCCCTGCGCAATAACGGTGGCGGTGCGTCCGTTGCGCGTTGGT
The DNA here is from genome assembly GCA_965237675.1 of Candidatus Latescibacterota bacterium. Classification (GTDB taxonomy): domain Bacteria; phylum Latescibacterota; class UBA2968; order UBA2968; genus JAAXHE01. The sequence continues at coordinate 2,882,212 of OZ250150.1, read as the reverse complement.
GCGGCTCATTGAGGACTCAGACAAGATGGTTGACGATTCCGCAGGCGACGGTTCCCGAAATCCCCTTTCCCGCGCCAGGACGCAGATCTCCCGCACTTTCGAAATAACCACCCGCAGGCCGGTGGCCATTTTTATGGTCGTCCTCGCCATCGCGGTCTTCGGGTATATTTCCTACCAGCAGCTACCGCTCACCCTGATGCCGGACATTTCCTACCCCACCCTCACGATCCGCACGGACTATCCCGATACCGCGCCCGAGGAAGTCGAAAACCTGATCTCCCGGCGAATTGAGCAACGGCTGGGGGTTGTCAACAATCTGGCGAGTATCGTATCCATTTCCCGGCCCGGCCTGTCGGACGTCATCCTGGAATTCGGCTGGGACACGGATATGAACGACGCGGTACAGACGGTACGGGAAAACCTGGACCGGCTGAACCTGCCCCGGGGTGTCAACAAACCGCTGATCTTGCGTTACGATCCCACGCAGGATCCCATTATGCGCATCGGTCTCTACGGCGATACCGATTTATATGCGCTCCGGCTCATTGCCGAAGAAGAAATCAAACAGGCGCTGGAAGCAATGAAAGGGGTCGCCGCGGCCCGCGTCCACGGCGGCCTGGAAGAAGAAATCCGTGTCGAAATCAACGAACGTCAACTCGCCCTGTTGGGCTTCGGCATCGGCGATATCAACCGGCGTCTCCGCGAAGAGAACGTCAACCTGGCCGGCGGCAGTCTGCTTGACGGGCAGACCCAGTACATGGTTCGCACCCTGAACGAATTCCGGACGATCAATGAAATCCGCGACCTCGTCATCGGACAAAAAAGCGGCGCTGACATCCGGCTCAAGGACGTCAGCAATATTGTCCGCAGCCATAAAGAGCGGGAGATCATCACCCGTGTCAATGGCGTGGAGAGCGTGGAAATCGAAATTTTCAAAGAAGCCGACGCGAATATCGTCGCGACCGCACAGCGGGTCCGGGATCGATTGTTCGGAACAGCGGAGCAACTGGCCTACGTGCAGCGACTCAAGGCAGGAGAGATCGAACCTGCCAAGGGCGCCGATCGACGCGCCCAGGTGCGCCAGTTTGTCCAACTCAAGGAAATGACCAGCTTTATCGCCTATACCATGCCGGAAGGACTGCAGGTGGGAGTCCTGTCGGACCAGTCGCTATTTATCAAGCGGTCAGTCGACGAGGTCAAACAGACTGCAATCATAGGCGGCATTCTTGCGATCCTGGTGCTTTATATCTTCCTGCGCAACCCTTCCCATACCGGCATTGTGAGCCTGGCCATTCCGATTTCGATCGTAGCCACGTTCGCCCCCATGAAAATTTTCGGCGTCTCTTTGAACATCATGTCGCTGGGCGGCATGGCGCTGGGCATCGGTATGCTGGTAGACAACTCCATTGTCGTACTGGAAAGCATCTTTCGATGCCGGGAAGAAGGAGACGACATCGTTACCGCCGCGGTTCGCGGAACGGGCGAAGTCGGCGGGGCGGTTTTTGCCTCCACACTCACCACGGTCGCCGTCTTTTTTCCAATTGTCTTCGTGGAAGGCGTGGCCGGCCAGGTCTTTGGCGATATGTCCCTTACCGTGGTCTTTTCGCTGATAGCGTCACTGGCAGTCGCACTCTTCTTCATTCCGATGCTCGCTTCCCGCCAAATCCGCCTCGGCGGGTCCCGCGGCGGACGCACCGGCTCGACCGCCAGCGAGATGTTCAACTCGGAACTGCTGCAGTTCAAATCCCTTGCCCGTCTCAAGGAACTTGCCGGCGATAGGTCACTGGCACGGCTTCCGGTCCTGGCGCTTAAGGCCTGTATCTTTGTGTCATGGCTCGCGCTGGAATTCATTGGGCGCACGCTCTGGGTAGCGCTTGCGATCCTGATCGTCACTCTGAAGGCCGTCTGCGTGATCCTGGCCCCCATTTTGTATTTCCCGGTTGCCGCCCTTATCCGGAAGATCCGGAAAAAACCCGCGCATGCCTGGCGGGATCTATGCACATGGTCCAAAAACCCGACGCCCTTCGGATCCAGAATTGTACACGCCATCTGGCACGACCTGCTGGTCTTTAGCGCCCCCGTCCCGCTGGGCGAAGGACTCGCCGTTTGCGTACGATGGACATGGAGCGCGGTCAGAGGCACGTGCCAATGGCCGTTTCGGGGTCGCGGTTTCGCTATATTCCTGAGAATACCGCCGGCCCTGGTGGGCGTTCTCTTCCTGGGCCTGCTCTTCGTGCTCGGACCTGTCTACTTCGTGCTGCGGTATTTCATCTTCCTGACGGCATCCCTGTTGGGCAAGCTCCTGATCCTGACTCTGATGATTACCTTTCCGGCGGGGGTGACGGCCTTGGCTGTGCTGGCCGCCATCGTCGTTCCCCTGCTCACGCCCGTTATTCACGCCTTTGAAATCGGCTTCGGCGCCATCAGCCGGGCCTATCCTTCCTTGATCCGCTGGGCGTTACAGCACCGCCTCACCATCATCGCCCTGGCCATCCTGCCATTCCTCCTGTGCTGGTACGTCCTGGTTCCCCAGATCGGTCGTGAACTCATCCCGTCAGTTCACCAAGGCGAATTCGACCTGGAACTGACCATGCCGGTGGGTACGCCCCTGGAACGCACCGAGAGGACCGTGGCAGATGTGGAATCGAGGGTTCTGGGCGAACCGGGCGTTGAACGCATTACGACCACCGTGGGCGCGGACAAGACCTCAATTTCCACCTCCGACCAGGGAGAACATACCTCGAGGGTCACCATCGTTGTCTCCCAGGAGAATGCAAACGGCACGGGCGACCTGGACCGGCTCTGGAAAAACGTCAGTACGTTTCCGAAAAGAGTCTGGGCGGGCATTTCCGGCAATACGTTGATGGCAAAACGAGAGTCAGATCTCATGTCCCGATTGCGGGACATCCTGAGTGATCTGCCACAGGTCACGGTCAACTTTTCACGTCCGGCCCTGTTTACCTTCAAGACACCTGTAGAGTTGGAAATTCGAGGTTACGACCTGGGCGACCTCGCCAGTCTGGGACGAAACGTGGAACGCGCCCTTTCCGGAATTCCGGGGTTATACGACGTGAAATCCAGTCTCCAGCGCGGGAGTCCCGAAGTACAGATCGTCTACCGCCGGGACCTGCTGGCCTCCTATGGACTCAATCTGCGAAGCGTAGCCACGCTGGTTCGAGAAAAAGTACAGGGTGACGTGGTCACCCGGTTTCGGGAGGCCGACCGCCGCATCGATGTCCTGGTTCGCGTAGACAAAGCCGATCGATCGGGCGTGTCCGATCTGAAACGCCTGGTGGTCAACCCCAACGGTGAGGTTCCCATATACCTCTCGGCCATCGCAGACATACAGGTTCGTGAAGGCCCCAGCGAGATCCGGCGTATCGACCAGCAGCGCGCCGTGCTCATATCGGCCAACGTCGCCGGTATCGATCTGGGAACCGCAACCGGGCTGATCCAGCAGGCCCTGGAGGAAGTTGACATTCCTGCGGACGTGTCCTTTGTCATCGGCGGCCAGAACCGGGAGATGCAGACCTCGATGCAAAGCCTCATCTTCGCTCTATGCCTGGCCGTGTTTCTGGTTTACATCGTCATGGCCTCCCAGTTTGAATCCTTCATACATCCCTTTGTCATCATTTTCACCATTCCCCTGGCGTTGATCGGCGTTTTCCTGACCCTTTTTGTCACCGGTATCTCCTTCAGCGTTGTGGTCTTCCTGGGATTGATCATGCTGGCCGGAATTGTCGTCAACAACGCCATCGTCTTTGTCGACTACATCAACCACCTGCGCGCCAATGGCCGATCCAAGGCCGACGCCATTATACAGGCCGGCTCCGTGCGGTTGCGCCCGATATTGATGACGACCGCAACCACCGTTCTTGGGCTTCTACCCATGGCTCTGGGCCTGGGCGAAGGCTCGGAGATCCGAACTCCAATGGCCATCACCGTGGTTGCCGGCCTCATCAGTTCGACCGCGCTCACACTGATCGTCATCCCGACCGTCTATTCCCTCCTGGATCGAAGGGATTGAGGCCTGGCATCGGGTGCCGGCGGGCAGGAATCACGCGCGAAGGCCAAGTCATCGACACGACCAATAGAGTCCACGGGAGCCTCGCGCGTTCACGGCATTTCGGAATCGCTGCACTCAATTCCGGTTTCCACACACGGAAGTTTTCGCTTTCCTTTTGTCCTGAATTCTGTTTTCTTTACTACTTCGCCACCCGCGACGGGAAGCGATTTACCGGTAACTTTTTTGGTTGTTGCGTTGTCTAAGTAGGATAACCGGCATCCCGTCCGCAGGCCGTTGTCCTGGAATATCGACCCGGGCGGTCGGGTTGTCCGGCCCGGCCCGACAATCACCCCGATCGGACTTGCTGGGAATGTCGGTGTCATCGGGAACGGATTCGTACCGGTACGGCCCGGTCTGATACAACACAATGGGTCCCCTTTTTCCAGGACATCGAAGGGGCTGGGAAGAGATGAATATAGGAGCGCCCTTTATGTCACGTGTGCTGAGAACCGCGCTGCTGTTCACTGTTGCCGCAGTGCTTTCCGCCCCTGTCGCGGCCGAAGAAACGCAATCCAGAGAAATGCACCTCAGCCTGGCCGAAAGCGTCGAAATCGCTCTGGGAAACAACTCGGCAATTACCCAAAGCCGCTTCTCGCGGGAGATTGCCGTCGCCCGGATCGACCAGATGCGAAACGCCTTCCTTCCATCGCTGAGCAGCAACTACGGAATTTCCAGAAGTGTCACGGGCCCACGGGAAGGGGCGATTTTCGATCAAACAACGCAGACAATCATCACCACCCTGGGCGAAGACCGTGTGGGCGGGTCCCAATCGGTGGGGTCGAGCATGAGCCTTACCATTTTCAACGCTGCCAGTCTTGCCAATCTATCGGCCAGCAAGAAGACTGCGCGGGCGGCGGAGATGGACCTGTCCGGCAGCCGCCACCAGACGGTTTTTCAGGTGAAACAACGTTATTTCATCCTTCTCCAGCGAATGGAGCAGCTGGAACTGGCGAAAGAGCAGGTCAGCGTTTCGAAAGAGAGCCTTCGCCGCAACAATACGCTGTATGAGATCGGTTCCTCCACCATTTCGGACGTCTTCGGCGCCGAATCTCAGTTGGCTCGTTTTCGCGTAGAACTTATCGCCAGGGAAAACGACGTTGCCATTGCCCGCTCACAGCTCGCGTTTTCCCTCGGACTCGGTCCCGACGTTAACATCTATCCAACCGAGAAGACATTTTCGGTTACGCCCCCGCCCATCACCTACCAGGAGTCGTTGAGGCGGGCGCTAAAGGGGAATCCCGAGATTCTGGCGCAAAAACACAGAATGCTTGCCAGCAGGGATCAACTGAGAGCCACGAAATACAGCGTACGCTTCCCAACGATTTCGGGTAGCACAGGGTACAGTTGGCGGTTGAACCGCGACGAGAGTTTTTCGGGCGTGGAAGATCTCTTTGTCAAGAACTACTCGTACAGCGCGGGCATCAGTGTCAGCCTCCCGATTTTCAACAGATTGAATACCATAAATGGCATCAAAATCCAGAAGTTGGAGTACCTGAGAAGCCAGGAGCAACTCGACCAGGCGAAACGTCAGAGAGAGATGGACATCAGGCTGTCGTTCCTGAACCTCGAACGTCTTCGCCAGAGCATCGCCGCCAACGAAACCGCCGTGAAGGCCGCCGAAGAAGTCTTCAGGCTTGAGGACCAGCGTTACAACCTGGGCGGCGGCACTTTTTTCGAACGCCAAACAGCGCAATTTCAACTCTTTACGGCCCGAAACCAGCTCGTGCATGAGAAGTTCCAATATCAGATCGAATTGGCTCAGTTGGAACAGCACGTCGGAGGGCCGCTTGTTCAGAACGAGGAATGAAAGGAACATCCGGTAAGGGTTAATTAGATCTGCGGAGGAATTTATGGACAGCCGTAAACGGGCATGCGCACTCGCCGTTGCCGTCGCCATGCTGATACTCTCAGCGGTTCCGGCGATCGCGCAGAAGAAAAAGAAAGACTTCCTGTATTCCAAGAAACTGTACGGAACGCTCTCGCTCGCCGCGGGCATCTGGTTCCTCAAAGAGGCGCAAGCTGCCAGGAAGGATGCGGACAACGCGTACGAGCGGTACAGAACCACAACGTCCTCCGAGACGGCGACCGACTTTTACAACGAAAGCAAATCGGGCGATACCAAAGCCGCCGTGCTGTTTGGCCTGAGCGTGGGGGCCCTGGCCTATTCGGTCCACCTTTTTCTATCGGATGAGGGAGAGGACCTCCCGCCCCCCGAAAAGAGAAACAATATGGTCGAAATGGGAGGCGTCGGCCTGGCCGTCAATGGCGACCTCAACCGCAGGGGCGTCAGACTGAACCTCAACAAGGCATTTTAGCTCCGCTATAACGGCGCGTACGTTCTAGTCCTCTGCATTGTCCTTGGCTCCTGACGGTGCCGCAGTGGACGCCATGCGCAAGTCCTCTACTGTGAATAGACACTGCGATTCCTTTTTCCGTCCTCGTGCGATCTCACTCCGTGCAGCCAAGTCCATTGTCTCAAGCATAAGCCCATCCGCCGACCGATCGCCGCGTTGAATGGAACGGCATGTTCGATTGGGATCCAGCCAAGGCAGCGAGCAATCTACGGAATCACAAGGTCAGCTTCGAACTTGCAGCCACGGTCTTCCGGGATCCGCTCTCGAAGTCGATTCCCGACGAGGATCACAGTGAGTTCGAGGAGCGCTGGATAACCATGGGTTGCGCTCAGGACGGTCGGCTGCTGGTGGTGTGTCATACTGATGCCGAGTCCGGCGACCGCGAGACATTGGTGCGGCTCATCTCGGCGCGCGTCGCCACCCCTAACGAACGGCGTCAATACGAGTCTGGCGAATGAAGACAGAATACGACTTTTCGAAAGGCGAGCGCGGTAGGTTTTTCCGCGAGAATGCCAAGCTGGGCTTTTCCGCTTTCGACGAGAAACCGAATTGGATCGGCCCCACAGGGCAGATCGCTAAGTTCATTGTCGAGGAGGCGGAAAGAACTCTCGAATCGTACCGCGCGCAGCCACGTCTAGTAACCGAGCATGCCAACCTCGAACACGATACCGCTCATGGTGGATATGCCCATCGGCAATTGTTCGAACTCGTTCAGAACAGCGCGGACGCCTTGCTCGACGCGCCAAAAGCCAGGAGCATCCTGATCCGCCTGACGAAACGCTTCCTCTACTGTGCCGACGATGGAAAATCTATCGACGAGGACGGAATCGTGGGTCTAATGTTCGACCGCATGTCGAGCAAACGGAACACCCCCGCGATCGGAAGGTTCGGGAAGGGCTTCAAATCGGTCTTGAGAGTAACGGATGCTCCCGAGTTCTACAGCCGGTCTGGTTCGTTCTTGTTCAACAAAACGCGCTCGGCGAAACGAATAGCGGACGTCGCGCAAGCCGAAGGATACCCTGTGCTGCGTTTGCCCGAACCGATCGATCCCTACAATGAGAGTGATACCGACGCGGAAATGCGGGAACTGATGAGTTGGGCGACGAACATCGTCCGCCTGCCGATAGAGCCCGGTGCGCATGATGACCTCGCCCAACAGATCAGAGACTTTCCGCCCGAATTTTTGCTTTTCGTCGATCATGTCCGTTATCTGACCCTTGAGGATGGGGAAGTTTCCCGGAGCTTCATCTTGCAGGATCGGCAGGGGGAGTTTCATCTCGATACCGGCGAAGGGACTTCGCGTTGGCGGCTTTTCAAAACAACCCATGCCCTTTCTTCCGAAGCACGGAGCGACTGGGGCTTGGACGAAGGCAGCGGCAACGTGCCGATCTCGTGGGCGGCACCGCTAGATCGCTTGGATCGCCCCGGACATTTCTGGGCGTTCTTCCCGACCAAGACCGCAAGCCTCCTTGCCGGTATCCTGAATGCGCCATGGAAAACCAATGAAGATCGTCAAAATCTGCTGCCTGGACCGTATAACGACGAACTGATCGAAATGGCGGCACGGCTGATAGCCGACGAATTGCCAAGACTCGCGACTCAGTTAGACCCTGCTTGCCATTTGGACGCACTGCCTCGCAGACAAGAGTCTGGTGACTCGGAGCAGAGTGTTCTGCTTCGCAACCGTTTGTTTGCCCATCTACGCAAACGAGAAATCGTACCCGATCAGAAAGGAAAGTTGCGCACCATGGGGGAAATCTTATATCCCCCTAGGGAATTGACCGACGCCTCGGACAAGGCGCCATTTATGCGCTGGTCAGCGTATCCGGGGCGACCATCGAATTGGCTGCACCATGAAGCCCTCACACGCAACCGTCTCGCTAGCGTCGACCGGCTGTTTCCCTCGCGTTTACCGGGAAGCTCCCCGACCGTGCCCAGGGCCACGATCGCCGAATGGTTAAGTTCTCTCGTGCGAGACCATAGGGCGGATGAAGCCGTTCGAGCTTCAATGGCCGCTATCCAGACGGCCGCAGAAATACCTACCGAACATAGGTCAATCGACGGACTTGGCGACATCGTTCTGACGGCAAGCGGCCATTGGCTATCGCCCGATCCCGATCATCTTTTCCTGCCTGATGAGTCGCTGAATGGCGACGGCACTGCGGACCAAGCGTCATACGTCCACCGTGAACTGGTGGTGGACGGTGACACGCTTACCGCACTTAAGAAATTGGGACTCAGGCCGCCTTCCCCGGAAAGGAAGTTTCGACAGGTCGCACAGCGGATCCTTCAAACCGACAGCAGTGAGGAACTAGGAGACGATCTTCATCGCGACTTCTGGATCACTGCGCGCACGCTATCACCGGGAGCGGCCAGCGATGTTATTCGAGAGTACAAGGACTGGGATGGAAGAGAAACTTGGCCCACCGAACTCCGAGTGCGTACACGGGCAGAAACTTGGCAGCCTCCTCATTCTGTATTGCTGCCGGGTCAGATCGTGCCGGACGATGGGAGCCGGGACGAAAACACCACTGTGAACACCGAATTCCATGAAGCGAACGATCATCTGTTACGCGTTCTTGGTCTGACAGAGGCCCCACATGATGGCCGGGAACTGTCGTTAGAACCGCAGTTCAGGTCATTCCTCAATACTTGCCGCACGCGTTATTCCCAACAGGACAATCTGCCACACAATCCAAATAGGTGGTACCTGGAATTCACTTCATCCGAGGGTGTCGGCCCGCTGAGCGTTCTTGCGACCCTTTCCGATACGGGCAACGCGTTCTACACGGACGCGCTGTTGGGTCTCGATGCTTCCTTCGAACGTTGGACAATGCAACATACGGGAACGAATCGACGATCATACCCAAGTGTGCAGTACGAGTCGCTTACAATACACATGCTTCGAACGCATGGACTAATCCGGACCCCCAGCGGCATTGTGCCGCTAGCATACGCCCTTGGACCGCACCCGAAGAGTCCGGAAGCCCTGCACATCCTACTAGCTCATCCGCAGGCTGACAAGATCAAGGCCGCCTTTGATTTGGCCGAACCAGTACCGGAATTTCATGGCGAAGGCGATCCTATCCCTTTGACTGACATTTGGCCGGGACTGGGACCAAGTCTTCCAACGCATCGGAGAACGTGCAATCTCATTCGATGCGAGCGAATACTCGTCCTTGGACAACCTCGCGAGTGCGTTCTACACGCCTCCGATATCTTTCTTGCCGACACCGTTGGTGATGACGAGTTACGAAAGCTCCAGCTCGTCGTTGACGAGCTGGAGCTTGGGATAGGCCTTCAGAAAATCGTCGAGATTCTGAACCGCAAGACGCCGCAGGAGATCGAGGAGAGACGTGAGAGAGTTCGGCAGTATACGACCGACGCTGAACGGCTTCTAGCTGCGGTGGGTGAAGAAACGTTGCGCGCAGGTCTTCCCGACTCCCTTCTGGGTGTACTCGAGAGCGACGGCGTCGCACTGACGAGTGTTGATATCGCCGAAGCTGCCATTGCTACTTGGCACACCGACGCGCTCAAGCAATACAGGTGGGGGTTGGATCGTTTCGATCCGCCGTCACAATGGGCTGGCTCGCAGCGGGCCGTGGACTTCGTGCGGTCCCTCGGATTCTCCGCCGAATGGGCCGGAGAGCGGGACGGGAAGCGCGATCCCTTTCTGGAGATCGAAGGCCCGTTCTCGCTTCCGAACCTTCATGTCTACCAGCGGACCATTGTCGACAATGTCCGGGAAATGTTGCGTAGCGAACACGGGGATGAATCCAAGCGACGCGGAATAATGAGTCTGCCGACGGGATCCGGAAAAACCCGCGTCGCCGTGCAGGCAATCGTCGAAGCCATGCGTGATGAAGGTTTTAGTGGCGGGGTCCTTTGGGTCGCGGACCGCGACGAACTGTGCGAGCAAGCCGTGGAAGCGTGGCGGCAGGTTTGGTCAAGCATAGGCATGCAAGCGGTTCGGCTACGTACTTCCAGAATGTGGGGCGGGTTAGAGAGGCCACAGCCGACGAGCGAACTTCATGTCATCGTCGCGACCATCCAGACAATTAAAGCGAGACTCTCGACCCAAACAGAAGACTACAGGTTTTTGGCCAACTTTAATTTGGTTGTTTTCGATGAGGCACATCGGTCCATAGCTCCGACCTTCACGTCGGTATTGCAGGATATCGGATTGACGCGTTTTCAAAGAGCGGAAGAGCCGTTTATGCTTGGCCTCACCGCTACGCCCTATCGCGGACGTAACGAGGAGGAGACCAAGAGACTCGTTCGTCGCTATGGAAACAGGCGACTGGACTCAGGAGCGTTCGCTAGCGACGAGCCGGACGCAGTCATCCGCGAGTTGCAAAACATGGGTGTGCTTGCCCAAGCCGATCACGAGACCATTGAGGGCGAGACGTTCCCGATCGACGAGATCCTGGATGGCTCGCTGGACAAGGAAGAAATGGAACGGAAACTAAACGAATGGCTGGCACTACCTTGGCTTCCCCAGAGCGTGGAGGAGCGCATCGCTCAGAGCGCCGAGCGAACCAAACGCATCATCGAAGCGTATGAATCACATATTGATCCGGAATGGCCAACACTAATCTTTGCGACATCGGTCGAGCACGCGCAGACTTTGGCAGCACTCCTCAACCGAAGGGGAATCCGGTCACGTGCGGTCAGTGGAACGACAGCGGCAGCGACCCGCCGCCGTGTGGTTGAAGAGTTTCGTAACCGCGAGGTAAGGGCACTTGTCAACTACGGAGTATTCCGTGAGGGTTTCGACGCTCCCAAGACTCGTGCCATCATCGTGGCGCGGCCAGTCTACAGCCCAAACCTATATTTCCAGATGATAGGCAGGGGTTTACGGGGACCTTTGAATGGTGGCGATCAGCGCTGCCTGATCCTCAACGTTCGAGACAACATCGAGAACTTCGACCGGAAGCTTGCTTTCTCCGAGTTGGATTGGCTTTGGGCATGATAGACGAAATCTTGAGTCCCCGCCGAAAGGGGGGCTATGAAGGTTTCGTGTTAGCCCAATGCTGTCCAAGAACCGTTGGATTTTTAGACATCAGGTTCGAAATTTGGCCTAAATAGGCGTTTTTGGACACATGTGGTGTTGGCCCTAAAATAAGCGAGTATTGATGTTGCTGAACAGATCGGCGTTTTGGGGTCTAAAGTGTGGTCGTTTGAAGTATCAGTGTTGTGTATTTTGGGAGATAATACCGCTTTTCTCGATCCATGCAATCGAAAGCCGATATCTTGCGATGTCGGCTTTCGCGTTTCCGCATCCGGATCTTTTCACCTTCGCTCATTCGGTTGGTTTGCGTTTTGGAACACCTTAACCCGGTCGGGAAGCCGGACTACGGCTGGTGCCGAATGCCGTCTCATTCGTCCCGGGACGGGCGTATCCTGTTTCGCAGAACTCGGCGGCGCCGCTTCAGCCGCGATGTTGAAATGGGCTATTGACGGATTGACGGCGAGTTCTTAATGTTCCGAGTGTACACGGCACGCTTTCCCCGATTCTTCCGTCGGGAAACGCGGATCAGACGGGAGGAGGCGGGGATGGGTCTTTCAATGCGTCTGCTTGCTCGCACCCTGCAGCTTGCCGGTCTCATTTATATGGGGTACGGCCTGTTTGTCGGCCTATACGAAGAGGACATCGGCCGGGAGTTGCGCTTTGCCGGCATCGGCGGTCTGATGTTCGTGGCCGGATGGCTGCTGCAGAAACGCGCATGAATGGGAATATTCAGGGGTGGCGCCAATCGGAACTTTGAAGATCGATCGCCGTCAACGGACGGTGCCCCATCTAAAATCACTTGACAAAGGCGAGCCCAGGACCTAACCTCAATAAGGACGCCATATGGGCTTCAGGGCCGGGTGAACCCCGGAAACCCGTTAAAGCGTTAGCTCCATCGCCATCAGCTACCTGCCGAACCCCACGACACCGGTCGATTGCAGCATGGAATTTGAATTCACCCGAGAAGGAGACCACACGCGTGGCCAGACAACGCCGCAGACAGATGTCGGTTCTGTTTGTCCCCGACGACGGTTCGCGCACCCGGGTGTTCAAGCTCGGTTACTGGCGGCTAAGGGCCGCCGCCGCCGCCCTCCTCCTGCTGCTCATCATGCTCGTCCTGGAAGTCGCCTTCTTCTGGAAGATTCGAGAGTGGAGACAGTCGGCACAGACACTCATGGTAGAAAACAGCCGGCTGAACGCCGAAGTCGCCCGCGTTGAGGAACTGGCGCTCATGCTGAAGCGAATCCAGGGAACCGATCAGAGACTGCGCCAAATGCTGTCACCCAACGCCGGGTTGGCGCCGGCTGCCTATGGGAATCCGACGGGACCGCAGGAAAATGGAACAGAAGGCGCGCCCGTAGCCACCACGCCTGAACGCCCATCCGCATCTCCTCGCGATTCCGCGGATGCCAGATGAATTCGGAGTCGATGGGTTTTGTCTGTCGGAACGACCGATCGTAGCAGCGGCCCGCCTTTCCGAACCGGAATTTCGGAACGTCGCGGAAACAGGAATCCACGGAACATACTTCTTGAGCAGTAAGGACACTCACGAGCGGGCATAGGCATGTTAGCTTTCAAACAAAAGATGGAAAAGGAAGCCATCAAGACGGTGATTGGCAAGAACACAGTTTTGGAAGGCTGTGTAAAGACCGAAGAAAGCATCAGATTGGACGGAACGCTCAAGGGCGAGTTATACGCCGCCGGCACCCTTGTCATCGGGCCTTCCGGCAAGGTGGAAGCCGAGTTCGTTCGTGTCCGGGACGCGGTAATTGGCGGGGAAGTCACGGGTAGAATGGAAGCCAAGGGATGTGTCAAACTGGAAGCCAGCGCCGTTTTCACGGGAGAGATTTCCGCACGATCGATCATCGTGGAAGAAGGGGCCATCATCAAGGGGAAGTGCGCCGCCGGAGGCGAAGATGAGTCATCACCGGAGGTTGACACCCATGAATCCCAACCGACTGAAACAGAAGAAGCGGAGGGCTGAAAGCCACGCGCATCCGCAGACACCGGTTCTACAGAAAATGGGCGTTCACGGTTCCTCTCCGCGAACGCCTGTTCAATTTACCCGAATTTAAACACCAACTTCGCAATCCGCCGCGTGGACCAAATTTCGGCAGGACTGGCGGATCTTCGGTTCACCGCTTAATCCGAAACCTTCCGTCCGGCACGAGTTGCCTGGCATTTTGAAGGCTCAGCTTGATTTCCAGAAACACATCGTTTCCTTCATAGGCCGTACTTAGAATTTCACCCACTCGATACAGTTCTGAAACGAGCTTTCCTTCCGACTGGGGAATGCGCAAATGCAACACCGTGCGCTCGCCCTCGAGCCGGTCGTAGATCGCCCATCGCAGTTCGTCCAACCCCCGGGCCTTCTGTGCCGAAATCCAGATGCCGTCTGGAAACTCGGTCTGCAGACGCCTCTGTACGCCGGGATCGTGAAGCCGGTCGATCTTGTTAAAAGCCATCAACGTTGGGTATTCCCCAATGCCCAATCCCTGGAGTGTTTCAAACACCGCTGCAATCTGATCCTCGCACTTGGGATGGCTCACATCGACAACATGCAATAGCAGGTCCGCATCCACCGCCTCCTCAAGCGTGCTTCTGAAGGAGGCGACAAGGTGATGTGGCAGCTTCCGAATGAACCCGACCGTATCGGTAAGTAGTATCTCACGATTGTATCCCAGATACACTCTACGGGTCGTGGAGTCCAGCGTTGCGAACAGGCGGTCTTCCACCAGTACATCGGCGCCGGAAAGCGCGCGCATCAGCGTTGATTTGCCCGCATTCGTATAGCCCACCAGAGAAACACGAAATGTATCCGAACGCTGTTGTCGCTCCAGCACACGCCGCCGGGCGATCCTTTTCAGCGCTTTGGTCAATACCCCGATACGACTCCGCAGTGCCCGGCGGTCCACCTCCAACTGAGTCTCTCCCGGGCCCCGCGTACCTATTCCGCCTGTTGTCCCCCCGTGGCCGGCCTGGCGCGACAGATGCGTCCATTGACGCGTCAGACGCGGCAACAGATAGTTGAGCTGTGCCAGTTCCACCTGCGTCTGGGCCTCGCGGGTTTTTGCGCGACCGGCAAAAATGTCCAGAATCAGTCGGCTCCGGTCGATTACGTTGACTCCCGCCAATTCCTCCAGATTCTTGAGCTGGGCAGGTGACAGGTCATCGTCAAAAATCACCACCTGCGCATTCTGTTGTTTCACGCGGTGCGCGAGTTCCTCGGCTTTACCCCGACCGATAAAAAATGCCGGATCGATGCTTTCTCGCTCCTGCACCATCCGGTCCACAACCTGCGCGCCCGCCGTATCGGCGAGCAGCGCAAGTTCATTCAACGTGTCCTCTGTATCCCAGGATGAATTGTTCGGAAGCGCAATCCCCACCAGAATCGCGCGTTCCGGCTCCCTGGCTATCATTACTTCATGCACTGCCAATAGGTCAGACCCTTTCCGGGCAGGCGCGGGGTGCCGGGCGCCGAACCCTATTTGCGGGATCCGGACTTCTGGTCCGCTCTGGGCGAAAGCGCCCGGAGCTGGTCCCGAAGCTGTGCGGCGCGTTCGAAATCTTCAATGGCAACAGCGTCGCTGAGTTGTTCCTTGAGGTCCTGAAACAGCGGCCTGGGCCGATCCTTGCGAATCTCATCCGCCCATTCCTTCAAGAATACTACCTCTTCACTGTCTTCCACCAGGTCGGGCCGGTCGTACTCTTTGAAAAAACCCTGAATCTCTTCGATACCGGTGTTGATTTCCAGAAGCGCACCATCGAAATCCTCCGCCTCCAGTTCCTGCAGAACAGCCGCACGCACGCGATGGCCAATAACGAATGGCCTGTATTGCTCAAGAGCCAGGCTATCTTCTTCTTCACGCGCGTATTCCTTGACGAAATCAAACATGTCGAGGTTTCGCTGAGCGTCCTCCTGGGCCAGTCGATATTCTCCCAATTCCAGAAAGCTGATCCGCCGATGGTAATACTGAAGGCCTTCGACCTGAAGCGCAAGGCAAACCTCGGGATCGAGTTTAAACGACTTCGAATCCGGCAGTGACGCCCCAACCTTTGCCTTATAGTATCGGAGCAACGATTCATGCCCGTGGGGACGCTGCCCGTCCGGGCGGCCGGCGACTTCCATCTGTAAAATCCCCATCTCCACCCGGAGTTGAATTTTCTCCTGACCATCCGTCCCCTTGATGCGCCTGACACAGAGTTTATCGGGCTCGTATGGCCAGCTATCGAGAAGAGGCTGAATGTCATCCATCCCCATGTCCCTTTTCCTCCAGATTCCCGTCTAAGCGTAGGGTACTCCACAAAAGAACCGTTATGCGCGTCCCCTTTGAGATTTTACCACAACGCCTCCCCATTGTCAAGGCCTTTGACCCTTAAATCCAGCGCGGACAGATTGTCCTAGTGTTCTGTCCCGGAAATAGATTGCCTGAATTCGGCCGACGAGTCGCCCGGCTGGCAAGGCGCCTGAGCAAGGCGACCTGCGCAAGGTCGGCGAGCGAAGGCACTTCGACAAGCTCAGCGCAAGCAACGAAGCGAGACGGGATGAATCGTTGGAAGAATGGTGACATATTTCTGGGACGGGACACTAGAGCGCAGCGACAACCGACCGGACCGCTGTTCGTACCAGTTTCAATTCTGCCTCTCCGTGGGTGAGCCCCACATACCAGCGGCCGTCGGGCAACAATTGAATGCCCGCCTCCAGCATACCTTCCCTGAACCGCGTGTAAAGCCGCATATCCGTGGCTTTCAGGTCCCGATAGTGCACAGGCAGGGACTCAACGCCAAAATGAACGTTGAAGACCGTGCCCACTCCCGAAACGCAAACAGGGATAGCCCGCGAAGCCGCCGCCCCTTCAATCGTCTGACGTATGGCATCCCCGTGCGCATGCATTTGCCGGAAGGCCTGGGGATTGGCGCTCAGGACCCTGACCGTCGCAAGCCCGGCGGCGAGATTGACCGTGCTTCCGTTATAAGTCCCCGCGTGAATCGTCGCCCCCTCCCTGAGCACGTCAAACATCCTCCGCGATCCCGCCACCGCGGACAGGGTAAAACCGCCGGCCAACGCCTTCGCGTAGACCGAAAGGTCAGGGATAACTCCGAAATATTCCCGCGCACCGCCCAGGGCAAGACGAAACCCGGTAATGACCTCATCGAATATCGAAACCGCGCCATGGCGTCGACAGAGGTCGACCACCCCCTCCAGAAACCCCTCGGCAGGCATGATGGATCCGGAGTTGGCCAGTATCGGCTCGGTAATCACAGCGGCAATTTCCGTACCCCTTTCGGCAAACACGCGTTCCAACAGATCCAGCCGGTTCCAGGGCAGCGTTATGGTCTCCGCGTATTCGGCCGCGGGCTGTCCGCCGCAGGCGGGCACCGCCCTGGGGGCTTCCGGTGGGCCAAGCGTCTCGTCGGGTTCGTGGTAGCTCACCAGAATATTGTTCAACCAGCCATGGTAATGCCCCTCGAATTTGACGAACTTGGTCCGTCCGGTTGTCGCGCGGGCAAGCCGTAGCGCCGCCTGAACGGCCTCGGAGCCCGTATTGGAAAAAATCACCTGTTCCACGCCCGGCAGCGTTTCCACGAGTCGTTTCGCGAATACAACCTCGCCCGGATGCTGGGCGCCCAGGGTATAGGAATTCTGAACCGCCGCCGTCACCGCCGCGTTCAACTCCGGATGGTTCGACCCGAGGATCAACGGCCCCCACGCCAATGTATAGTCCAACAATCTGTTCCCGTCCACGTCATAGTAGTACGGCCCCTCCGCACGCTCAAAGAATAGCGGCGGCGAGGTCACGGTGCGCCTCATCCCGGACGACACACCCATTGCGAGGTAGCGGGAACTCGCTTCAAAAAGCTCTGTGGATCGAGCCGTATTCACCGCGGACAATCCTCTCAAGTGTTCGGTCCCGGAAATATGTCACCACACTGTCCCCCGGGTCCAGCGGGTCGTTCCACGTGGCCCCATCATGCCCCGAGCATCGGCCCCGTCGTTTACGGGTCAACTATCCTGGGCTTGATGTCACACCTCGGACATACGTTACGCAGATGGTCCCGCCGCGCCTTCCAGACCTCTATTGCCGGCACAAAGATCGAGTCAGCCGCGCCCACACTTCCACGGCGCTGCTTACCCCTGCGATCCAGGGCTTTGTTCAGTTTCCCCGGCGGCACCGGACAAAGCGCCGACCGGAACGCCAGCCCCTTGACCAGGCCCACGCCGCCGTCGGGCATCACAACACGGTAGGTATTGCCAAACGGGTCGATACAGCCGCACGGCACCGAAAGCTCAGCCACATGGTAGGCCGTTGTGGCATTGTGGTCGACCCCCAGCAGCAATACGTACCCGTTCCCATGCACGAGTTGGCCGATGGGGCTGTCCGGCGTCCACAGGCCCTTCTTGCTGTGGTCACGGCAGAGCGCCTCCGCCCTCGGCCCCACGGCAGCCACCGCGTGTGTGGGATGGTCGCTCCGGACCGCGTCCGGGCGCCGCCAGAACGCATCGGGGATTGCGCCGTTTGTCGTCGGCGTGGTTATCGGATTGTACACACTGGCGGCCCGGTGGTTGAAGGAGGGCATCATCAGGGTGCCTCGCTTACCAATGACCGCCAGCAGAGCCTCAATTACGGTATCCGCGCCACCCACTACGTGTCCGATTGACGAAAGGGAACTGTGCACCATCACATCCATGCCCCGTGCCAGTCCCAGCGCCCGGAGGTCCGCCAGCAGACCGGCGCGCGTCACCTGTTCCGCCTCGCGGATAAGCTCCACGTACCCCAGTTCGGCGTGCGCCTCGAAATAGGCGATGACCCGCTCAACCGTCACCGCGCTCCCCGTCTCGGACGCCACGGCCTGTGAGATCTCCTGGAGTGTCCGATTGCCGTCCGCCCAGAACAGTGCCCAGGGTGAAAGCTTCGTTTCGCCGATCCGTCGGACGATCTCAGGCGGCGCGTTCTCCCCGATGGGGGCCAGTAAACGGGTCCGTCTCGGAATCAGATCCGCGCCTTCAATCCGTCTGCGGCGTGGACGCCTCCTGCCCTTCACCACGACTTCCACGGCGTCCCGCACCTCGCGCTCGTGGTCCATGAAACGCGCCATAACATCCGACCGGCGCCCTCGCCACATCCAGCGTTGGAGTTTTTCCAGATTCACACGATGCTGCTCGCGTTCAAATTCGACCTGCACAACGGACGAACCCGCCCGCCGCACCCGCTCGATCGTTCTTGCGGTCTCCGCTGCGGCCACGTCAACGATTTCCTCGCTGCCCGCATCCGCCAGCCAGTACAGATAACCCGCCATTGCCGTTGCGCATGCCGCCAGGCCGGTTGTACTCAAAAGATCAGGCGTGTCGGCGGATGAATGATAAGCATCGAATCCCCGGCCGGATTTCCGGTGGTGCGTGGTGAGCCAGGGGCATGGGAATCCATACTTCGGATCGCCAATCAGCGTATCGGACGTGGGTTGAAACGGCTCCATAAACAGACGATAGCCAGGATTCCGCAGGCGGAGCGTTTCGTTCAGAATCACTTCTCCCAGGCGGTCCACAAAGCCGGCCGACATCGGGATCGTCGCATGCCACTCGAGCCGGCCGCCGCATACCGAAGGCTTGCTTCCCACCGTATCGATGACGACACCCGCAAGGGGCGTTTGCAGGCGCTGCACGTCTTCCAGGTATTTGAAAAACCCGTGACATTCGTAGGCACTCATCAGGCGGATTGTGCGTCTGGGCCGGGGCAGCGCGCCGTCCGAGATCAACGCCTCGAGAATGCGTGCGATCTCCAGACAAAGCGCCACGCCCGATGCATTGTCGATTGCACCCGGCTCCGCGCTGTGCGCGAGCACCCATACCTCATCCTGAGGGTCCGCGTCACCCGGCACGATCCCGCTCACCTGATCGTGTGTTCCCTGATAGTGCCGAATATCCACGTCTGTCCGCACCGTCAGGCAACCGTGCTTCCGAACCAGGCGGCGCAGCCGTTTTCCCTGGTTCTCGGATAGCACCAGGCCCACCATCTGAACCGCCGCGTCCTGAATCGGCACGCCACCCCACCCGAATTTCGTCCACGCTGTCGCGTCGGGCAGGTTCGGCACCGGGTGATCGGTAACGACCCCGGCGGCGCCGGATTCCCCGAGGGACTGCAACATTCCGCGCGGATCCATCCGTGTCAGTACCACCTTCCCGGACAGCCCGTCACGGGGAATTCGCCTCAGGGCCTCCTTTGTATCCACGACAGCCAGTTCATTCTCCATTCCGCCGGGCGGTGTGGCGTCGCTCCATTGAATCACGTGCCACGGGTTCTCCTTGTAGTCCAGAATACGCGTCTTTACCGGACGAATCAGGTCCATCGTCGCGGAACGCACATCCGCGGCTTTATGAATGATCCATCGCCCCGATCCGATGGAACCACCCGTCCGCATGGTATGCACCTCGGCCTTCGCGCCGGAATCCTCGTAACGCCTTACCAGCAACTCTGTGGTTTCAGTGAAGCGGTCGAATGAATTCCACCGGTCCGTTGCCACAACCGCACGCACATCCTCCAGTACCCGTCTACCGTCTGTTTTCCTGTGCAGCAGGGGCAAAACTTTTTTACAGAAATCAACGACCGAACGAGGCGGACCGGACATTCTGATTCTCCATCGTAAAATTGGAATCGGTGGACGCTTCAGCCATTACGTCATGGTTCCGTTTTCCGACACGGGCACGCCCAGTTCTTCGGCCACGGAACGGATTTCCGACCACGTTGCCTCCTCCACGAAAACCCCCTCCGCCTCCCGCTTCCTGCGGGTCTCCGTCTCGATCTCTCCCGGCACGTACACCCGATCCACCCCCGGCATCGTCGGCGACGACTTCACCCAATCGATCAGACCCCGCACCTCCGACTTGAAGTCGTCCACGTCGGCAAAACTCTCGATCTTGATTGCCAACGCCAAAAACCCGCTCCCGCCCCGGGTGGGCGTCTCCGCACTGCACCCAGCCCATGAAAGGCCGCCCGCGATGGCGTCGATCATCATCGCCAGGCCGTATCCCTTGTGTCCGGCGGGGCCGCCGAGGGGCAACATGGCCGCATCTCCGGCGTAGAAGACCTCCGGATCGGTCACGGCGTTTCCGTGCCGGTCTACCAGCCAGCCTTCGGGCACGGCCTGTTTCCGCACACGGCAGATGTCGATCTTGCCGCCGGCCACGACGCTTGTCGTCATATCCAGCGTCATCGGCGGACCGTCTCCAGTGGGGACGCCAATCGCGATCGGATTGGGAGGCAGACGCCGGCCCGTGCCGCCGAACGGCGCCGCGAAACGTCCGCCTCCATTCAAAATCAATATTCCGATACAATCCCGCTCTGCCGCAATAGACGGGAAATCGCCGAGCCGGCCGATATGCCCGGACCGATGGACCGCAACCGCCCCGATCGTGTGCTGAAGGGCCCGGTCCACCGCCATACCCATGGCCAGATTGGCCACCACGATGCCGATCCCTCCGTCCGCATCGATGGTCATCGACGCGGGCGTCTCCCGAACCACTTTGTGGCCTCCGGCGGGCTTGATTCCACCCGCCTTCACGCCGCGCGCGTAGCCTGGCATCCGGATGATCCCGTGGGAGTCGTGTCCCACCAGATTCGCATCCACCAGATGATCCGTTACGATCCGCGCCTGATTTCCGGGTAGCCCGGCGGCTTCGAATATCGCATATCCGCACTGTCTGAGATTCAGATGTGACAAGACCGGCATCGACGTTTCCCGTGAGGTGATGTTTGTACCCGATTAATGGCAATACCGCTCCTGTAAGAGCTTTTCAATCTCGCGCACGGTTGTCTCCGTGCCTCGAATCGCATCGTAAACCCTATCATGCCACGGCTCCGGCCCCAGCGCCGCCCGCCAGGTCCGGATGGCGGCGACGTTGGCCCCGCCGGCTCTCTCAAGCGATTCAAACGCCGCGTGAAGCTGTGCCTGAACGTCCGGATCCGCCAGGTCGCGTGTCGCCACCTGCTCCGCAACGTGATAGACGCAGCGGGCAAGTTCCACGTAGGTCATGACGACGCGAGTCTCATTGACACGATCGTGGCGGGCGAATTCATAAGCGATCTGCATTGCCTGGCGGCACGTGTTCACTTTTTCGTCAAAGGCCTCTACACGTTCATAGTACCGGAACATGCCCTCGCCGAGATACGGGCGCCGTTTCCGCCGAATCATCTCGACCGCCTTCCCCCAGGAATAACAGATCGGAAAATCGGAATCGTAGACATCAAACGCCACGGGCCCTATCCGTTCCGACCATTCCCCGAACGCCTCGGCATCGGCATAGCCTTCCCGCGTGGCCCACGCGATGGCGAACTCCTTTTCACTGCGACCGTTTAAGTTCCATGAATACTCCGCCAGGGCCGCGACATTGAACCCGCACGTCTCCTTGCCCATGGACACCCACGCCATCATTCCGTAGGCCCCGCTGTATTTCCGCCGTATCAGCTGACCCACATAGTCCCGGATCCGATGCGCCGACGACTGCGGTACCTTGAACTCGGGGGTATCCACCCGTCCGTTCGCGTTGATCGGCACGTCGTAGCTGGCGATCCATCGACCCTGCGAAGCATGGTAATCCAAAAGGGGGTTGGCCGTCAGATCTCTCGGCAGGTGCAACACGCGCTCCATTTCGGTAGCGCAGGCGCGCTCGATTTTCACTTCCCCCGGCAACTCCGCTACAACGCGGTAATCCCGCTCCGACGTGGTGGTGGACAGGAAAATGCGAATGTTGAAATCGGGATACCGCGGGCGAATCCGTTTCCGGGCTTTGACAAACGCCCTGGCTTCAAGCACGAACTGCCCGTGGGCCGTGCAATCGTCACATTCACACTGAGCGGGCCGCTCGCTCAACCAGCAGCCCACCTGGGGTGCGCCCTGAGACGCGATATCCGCCATCCACTCTGCCAGAATTTCCACCAGCAGGGGATTGGACGCGCACGGCACACGATGCTGATTGCCTTCCTTATGGGCGAAATATCGCCCTGCCAGCGCGCCGTCGCCTTTGCCCGCCAACTCGGGATAAGCGCGATACAGGCCGCGGTCATGCAGAAAATTCAAATGGGTTATAAGTGGCACATAGTGAAATCCGAGCAGGCGCGCCGCTTCCATAAGCGCCGTATCGATCCTGGCGCTGTTCGGTTTCCCTCGCACCACCGTCGACAGTTCCGTGGAATCCATTTTGCCATAGTTCAATTTCATCGATGCCATCCACGGGATCCATTCCTCCGGCGAGGGAAAGTTCCACATGCCGCGTTCGTCCAGATCCGGCCAATCGGTCACCGAAACGAGCGGAATGCGGATGCTTTCAGGTAACAGCATCGGCTCCAGGAGTTGGCGAAGTGTCTGGGCCGCATACAATATTCCGGGTTCAGACAACGCGGCGAGCACCAGCCGCTTCTGTCCCTCCGGCCGGATCGCATATGCCTGTTCGAAATTCGGCAACCCCCGCAACCGCTCCGCATCCGGGCCGCTATCTACCACCCCGATCGCGATCTCAAACGCACCGCCCACGGGTTCGTCCCCCGCAGCTGCGCCGCACAGGCGTTCCAACATCGCCGCCGCGTGTTTTTCGATCGCCCCGGCGCCCGTCCGCACCACAATCGAAACCCCCTCGGGACGGCATTCTACATCACCCTCGAAGGCGACCTCGTGGGGAAGCGGCAGCAGATACCGCGTCCAATGTTCGTAATCCGGATTCATCTCTCATTCACACACTGGCTTGTGAAACCAACCCTGAACTCACAACAATCGACTGTTGGTCAAGAGACCCGTATGGTTTTCATAATCCGACGTCCATGATGACAAAGGAACATGTGAAAGTCAAGCCATATTGGTGATCCGTAACGACGGGTGTCCACACTGTTTTCAGGAAAACTATTGACAGCCGACGACCCGATGGTTTACATTATTGTCATCGACAAGCCTGCCCGAAAGGAAACGCGACACTGCCTGAACACGTAAAAAAAATACTGATCAAAAGAGTGGACTCCTCGCTCCCTCTGCCGAGCCACCAGACTCCGGGCTCGGTCGGATTCGATCTGCTGTGCCGGAAGACGACGACCGTTCCTCCGGGTGAAATTCGTCTTGTCCCGGCCAACCTCATCGTTGCGGTTCCACCCGGCTACATGCTCCTGCTGGCCGCCCGCAGCAGCTTACCTTTCACGAAAGGCCTGATGGTACCGAACGGCGTTGGCATTGTGGACCAGGATTATCGCGGTCCCAATGACGAGATCCACGTCCAGGTTTACAACTTTACGGACCGCCCGGTAAGTGTCGGGCGGCGTGAGCGACTCGCGCAGGGCATCTTCGTCCGAATCGTCCAGGCCGAATGGGAGGAAGCAGACCAACTCGACGCACCCGACCGTGGAGGTTTCGGCAGCACCGGGCAATAACGCGCCGGCCGGCGGGCGCCCGGACTTCTTCCCGAACCCGGCAGGCCCCATTCGTCAACTTGATTCGAACCATGGCACGCCAATTCAAAATTCCTGACTTCTACAAGAGTCCCGTAATCTCGCGCGTGAAGGCGTTCAGGCAGGCGCAAGACATACGCAAACGGGATCTCACGCCTTCAGTGCTCGACTTCGGTCCCGTTCGGTTTCTGCTGGCCCGGCACTTCGGGTTCTGTTTTGGTGTGGAGAACGCCATTGAAATTGCTTATAAAACGCTGGAGGAGCATCCGGATCAACGCATCTTTTTCCTCAATGAAATGATCCACAACCCGAAGGTCAACAACGACCTGCAAGACCGGGGCGTGCGGTTCATGTTCGACCCCTTCGGAATGCAACTCATTCCATGGGAACACCTTGAACCGGAAGATATCGTCGTTGTACCCGCCTTCGGCACGTCCTTGGAAATTCAGGAGGCCCTCGCCAAACGCGGCATCGACGCGTATACTTACAACACAACCTGCCCCTTTGTGGAACGGGTGTGGAACCGCAGTGCCAAACTGGGTGATTCCGGATTCTCCGTGATCGTGCATGGAAACGACACCCACCAGGAAACCCGCGCCACCTTCTCCCACAGCGTCCGAAGCGCGCCCACCGTTGTGGTATTGGACCTGGAAGAGGCGCACATTCTTGCCGACGTCATCCGCGGCATGGCAGACCGCGACACGTTCTTCAAGCGCTTTGGCCACAAGTGCTCGGAAGGCTTCGACCCGGACCGGCACCTCCAACGCATCGGCGTCGTCAATCAGACCACCATGCTTGCCACCGAAACACGGCACATAGCAAAGATACTGCGCGAAAGCATGGCGGAACATTACGGCGATCAGAACGTTCAGAATCACTTCGCCGACACCTCGGATACCCTCTGCTACGCAACCAATGAAAACCAGAACGCGACCTACGCCCTGATCGAACAGGACGCTGACATGGCGCTCGTCGTCGGCGGTTACAACTCCTCCAACACCTCCCACATCGTGGAACTCTGCCACGAAAAAATGCCCACCTATTTTGTCAAGGACGCGGATGAAATCCGCTCGGAATCATCCATCCGCCATTTCGACCTGGAAACGAAAAAAGCCGCCCTTACGGCGGACTGGCTTCCTGTCAAACGCCCCCTGAATGTGGCGCTGACCTCGGGCGCCTCGTGCCCGGACGCCATTGTAGATGCCGTGCTGTTGCGCGTGCTCTCCTTCTTCAACGCCACCCGATCCCTCGACGAAGCCCTCGCCCGCTACGCCTGAACGGCCAAGGCCCACGGATAGCGTCTGCTTCTCAGATAGACGTTAGCGGTCCGAGGGCGACTACCGCCGGTTCACCATCCAGTGGATACCGTTCCAGATATTCGGCGATCCGTCCCGGCGTCACCGCGTCGATCTCGGCCAACTCCTCTTCCAGCGTTTTCAGCGGCGTGCCAGTACTCAAACTTCCCACAATCTGTGAAAAACGCCGGAGGCCGTGCTCGCCGCCCGTCACGAGTGCCGTCGCCTGCTTGGTCCTCGCCCGGGCAAGGGCTTCTCCGTCCACCCCCCGCTTAAGTTCGTCCACTTCTTGCCGGACAATCTCCAGCACTCGCGAGACATTTTTCGGATCAACGGAGACATAAACGCAAAACAGTCCGGTATCGCTGAACCCGCAAAAATCCGCCGACGCCTCGTCTGCCAGCCCCTTCTGAACGACCGACCAGAACAGACGGCTATTGCTGGCCGCACCCAGATAGTAGGCCAGCAGATCGGCCGTCGTTGCCCATTCGTCCGAGTCGCATGGCGCGGGATACGCCATGGCGATATGTTCCCGGATCACGTTTGTACGCTCCAACACCTTCCTGGAAGCTCGAAACTCCGGTTTCATTTGCGCCCGGATCGCCTCCCGTGTTTCCCATCCGCCACAATGGTTTTCAGCCACGCGGATCATTTCATCGCGATCGAATCTGCCGGTAATCACAAATGTCATGTTATCGGGCCCATATCGCTCATGGAAATAATCCGCCATCTGATCCCGGGAGATCGGCCCGATC
Organism: Candidatus Latescibacterota bacterium; assembly: GCA_965237675.1. Taxonomy (GTDB): domain Bacteria; phylum Latescibacterota; class UBA2968; order UBA2968; genus JAAXHE01. Next base: position 2,856,306 of record OZ250150.1, on the reverse strand, counting down.
GTGTCCTCCGTGCCGAGTACGCTCTGCCCCAGCGGATGCCCGGCAAATGCCTCCTGAATCAGTTCGTCGATAATCAACGCATCAGGCCGGTCTCGATACATTGCAATCTCTTCCAGGATCACTTTCTTTTCTATGTCGAACTGGTCTTCCGGCAGTGTCGACCGCATCATGTCGGCCAGAATTTCCGCCGAGTTCGCCGCCCGATCGCTCTGCACCCAGTGAAAATAGGCCGTGCCCTCCCACCATGTATACGCATTCCACATCGCGCCCAGATCGTCGACGTCGAGGCTCAGCTGGCGCCAATCCCGATTTGCAGTGCCCTTGAAACACATGTGCTCCAGAAAATGCGACACCCCTGCCAGGTCCGCGGGTTCGTCGCGCGACCCGGTATGCACGTAAAATCCCAGTGCCGCCGAGTGAATCCTGGGAATGGACTCGAATACCAGTTTAAGCCCGTTATCCAGTGTATGAGTAGAAAAGGGTGAACGCATAGATTTCTCCCGGGAATCTCGGCTGCCGTACTCAGGCCTCCAGGGCCCTGGGGCCCAGCGTAACCAGCGATGCAGGAGACGGTGGAAACGTCTCCAGATAAGCGGGCACCTGGTCTAACGTCACGCCGTCAATCCCATTGGCGATCTCCTGGATCGACCGCGGACGCCCCTCCAGAAACATATCTTCCAACATACTGCCGGCGCGCCCTTCCGGCAAGTCGCCCGTTGTGAACAGTTGTCCCTTCAACACGGTTTTCGCCCTGTCGAGTTCAGCCTGCGTCAGGTCCTCCGTAACCCGCAGCACCTCCCGTCGGCACACCTTTAGGGTCTCGTCGGCGCGGTCCGCCGTCGTGCCGGCATACAGTACGATTAAACCGCCGCCCCGACGTGCCCCGTAAAAGGCCGAAACACTATAAGCCAGCCCCCGCTTTTCCCTCACCTCGGTAAACAGGCGGCTGGACCCGCTGCCGGACAGTACGGCCACCGCGAGTTGGGCCGGATAATAGAGTGCGTGGCCCCGCGGCGCGGCTTCAAAAAGCAGCCCGATATGCGCCTGCTCGGATTGTTTTGGATGGTGCACCGTTCGGCCCGCCACCGAAAGTGGGTACGGATCTTCGGGCGGCGGCCCGGATTTCTTCCAGGCGCCAAACGCATCGTCTACTGCCCGGAACATCGCTTCTGTCTCCAGGCCGCCGGCCACCGAGATCAGAAGACGTTGCGGGCCGCAGAACCGCCTCCAGAAACCGCGCACGTCAGTCGGGGCAATCGTGGCAACCGTCTCGGCTTCTCCCAGGGGATTGCGCCCCATCGGATCCCCCAGCCCGGCCTGATACGTCATATACAGAACCTGGTGTGTCGGACTGTCTTCCAGACGCTTCAGTTCCTCGAGCGCCAGTGTTTTCGCCACCTCGACCTGCTCATCCGGAAAGGATGCGCCGCGAAACACTTCGGCGTAGAGTTTCAACACATCGAGAAAATGCCTCGGTAACAGCTGTGCCTGGAATTCGGTGAACTCCACGGCCGTCGCCGAGCCGCGTCGCGCGCCGAGGGAATCGAAGGCATCGTAAATTGAGCGTGCGTCGCGAGTCGGCGTGCCCTTCAACAACGTTTCTTCGGTGACCCAGGCCAACCCCAGCCGGTCGACGGGATCGTCTTTCGCCCCGAAGCCCAACCGGAAGCCAACGACAACAGATTGGGCGCCGGGTATGCCCTCGGCGACGACTTCAATCCCATTGGTCAAGGTATGTCGCTGCGGTTCAAATGAATGCATAGTCTTCCTTCCATGGATAGGCCCGGCGCGAGGCCGTATCCGTCCGACGGACTGCAGAAAAACGGAAGACGGAATATAGTCTACCGGGTCCGTAAACGAAAGCAAAACATGACGCCTTATCGCGAATTCCCGCATCTTTACAGGGTCTTCATCCGGCGCATTCCGCGGCCTCGGGATCCCACGTTCCATCTTTCCACTTGACACAGGCCAACCCATTGGCTAATTTGTTTTTTTCAGAAAGGCAAGGGTAGAGGCGCAGGTTTTCAAGAGTACCCGGCGAAACGAGGCGTAACCAACACACCGGCGAAAGGGAAAACCTGCCGAAGTCCCGAATCTGCTCCGCCGCAGACTGGGGCTGGTCCACTCGGATAAGATCCGCTGGACTGTCACGGATGACTCCGTGGAGTGCTCTCTTGCGCCATCCATGCTGGAACTTGCACGGCCGGCCTTGCCTCCACCCCCATTGGGAACCGGCTGTTTTTTTTGCTCCAACCTGATCGGCAACCCGGTTCAACCTATTTTCACCAGGAGGTGGCCCCATGTTATTCAGTGGATGTTATACGGCCCTCATCACACCCTTGGACCCCGACAAAGGCGTGGACGAACGCGGGTTGGAAAAACTGGTCAATTTCCAGATTTCACAGGGTGTAAGCGGCATCCTCGCGGTAGGCACGACCGGCGAAAGCCCCACGCTCAACAGTAAAGAACACAACAGCGTCACAGATCGGGTCTGCGCCCTGGCCAGAGGCGAATGCCGCGCCATCGCCGGCACCGGTAGCAATGCCACGGAGGAAACCCTGCGCGCCACGGAACACGCCGCGCACGCCGGGGCCGATACCGCCCTTCTTGTAGATCCGTACTACAACGGCCCCAGTTCGCTTGAAATCCGCCGGGAATACGTTGCGCCCGTTGCCGAAGCCTTTCCGGAGCTTCAGATGGTCTCCTACGTCATTCCGGGGCGTTCCGGCACGAAACTGCTCCCGGAAGACCTGGCCATTCTGAACCGCGACTACGAAAACGTCAACGCCGTCAAAGAAGCCACAGGCGACCTGGAGAACATGGCCCGGACGCGTGAAGTCTGCGGGGACGATTTCAACATTCTCTCCGGCGACGACGATATCACCCATACCATGATGACCGACGCCCGCATCCGCGCGAACGGCGTCATCTCGGTCTTATCCAACGTGGTCCCCGGACCCATACAGAGTTTCACGCAAGCGATCCTCGACGGCGATACGGTCGAGGCGGATCGCCTGGCGGATGCGCTCAGGCTCCTCTTCGGAATGGTCACCGTCCTGTCGGAAGAAGAAACACCCTTCGGAACGACGCAGGTTAAAGCCCGAAACCCCGTGCCCATAAAGACACTGATGAATATCCTGGGCATGCCGGCGGGCCCATGCCGGCGGCCGCTGGGCAGGATGAACCAGAGCGGTCTCAGACAGGTCCTTGAAATCGCACGAAACGTGCAGGACAAGAATCCTGAAATCCTCGCGCCCATCGAACAGTTCTTCAACGTGAATATAGCAAACCGTCTCAGGGACGCCTCAACACTCGAAGATCTGGCGTACCTTGACTGACCCTAAACCCTGGAAAGAATCGAATGGAAAAAAGGAAAACCGCAAACCTTAAACTGCTGAACTGGGTAGAAGAGGCCGCGCAACTCTGTAAGCCCGACAACATCCAGTGGAGCGACGGTTCCCAGGAAGAGTACAATGATCTCGCCGAACTGCTGTGCCGGGCGGGAACCTTTGTCCGGCTGAATCCGGACCGGCGCCCCAACAGCTTTCTTGCCCGGTCCGACGCGGGCGATGTCGCCCGCGTGGAAGACCGCACCTTTATCTGCACAACCAATGAGGACGACGTCGGACCCACCAACAACTGGCGCGAACCCGAAGGGATGAAACGCAATCTCAAGGGTTTGTTCGCGGGGTCGATGCGGGGACGGACCATGTACGTGATCCCGTTCTCCATGGGCTCCATCGGTTCGCCCACGTCCAAGATCGGCGTGGAAATCACGGACTCACCTTACGTCGTCTGCAGCATGTACATCATGACCCGAACGGGCGACCGGGTACTGGACGCCCTTGGGGACGGAGACTTCCTCCCGTGCATGCATTCGGTGGGCACCCCGCTCAAGCCCGGACAGAGAGACGTCTCCTGGCCGTGCAACGCGGATCGAAAATACATCGTACACTTTTCCGAAGAGCCCTCCATCTGGTCGTACGGCTCCGGTTACGGCGGGAACGCCCTGCTTGGCAAGAAATGTTTCGCCCTCCGCATTGCGTCGACCATGGCCCGCGACGAAGGCTGGATGGCCGAGCACATGCTCATCCTGGGACTCACCTCTCCCGAAAAAAGAAAACATTACATCGGCGCCGCATTTCCATCCGCGTGCGGTAAGACGAACCTGGCCATGTTGCAACCCACGGTCCCCGGCTGGGAAGCGCGCTGCGTGGGCGACGACATTGCCTGGATGCGGCAGGGGCCCGACGGAAAGCTCAGGGCGATCAACCCGGAGGCCGGATTCTTCGGCGTTGCGCCCGGAACAAGCCTGGATTCCAATGGCCACGCCATGGCTGCCCTCACAAAGAACAGCATCTTCACCAACACGGCGCTCACACCTGAGGGCGACGTCTGGTGGGAAGAGATGACGGACGACCCACCCCCACAACTGGAAGATTGGCTGGGCCGTCCCTGGACACCGGGTTCGGAAGGCAAAGCCTCCAATCCCAATGCCAGGTACACCGCCCCGGCCGTGCAGTGCCCGGTCATCGATCCGGAGTGGGAAAACCCCGATGGCGTCCCCATGTCGGCGTTCATCTTCGGCGGTCGTCGCTCATTGGTCGTTCCCCTGGTCTTCGAAGCGACGAACTGGCGGCACGGCGTCTTCCTGGGCTCCATTATGGCGTCCGAAACCACGGCCGCCGCGGCCGGCGCCGTGGGCAAGCTGCGGAGAGATCCCTTTGCGATGCTTCCTTTCTGTGGCTATCATATGGGCGACTATTTCAGACACTGGTTCGATATCGGTGCCCGGCTGGGCGACAACGCGCCCAGAATCTTCTACGTGAACTGGTTTCGCAAGGACGCGAACGGCAACTGGCTCTGGCCCGGTTTCGGCGAGAACAGCCGCGTGCTCAAATGGATCTGCGGACGCATCGAAGGCACGGCGGACGCGGTTGAAACCCCAATCGGCTATGTCCCGACGCCCGACGCCCTGGACCTCGACGGCCTGGACGTCCCGGATGCCCACGTGGATGAGTTGCTTTCCGTGAATGCGGAACACTGGCGCGCCGAACTGCCCGATATCCAGGAGTTCTACGCCGGCTTTGGAGATCGCCTGCCCCGGGAATTGTTAACCGAACTCAACGCCCTCGAGCAACGCCTCAGCGCCTGGTAGCCGGGCAATCGCCGGCGCAGCGGGGTCCCTGTGGAAGCGCGGTGAATCGACCTGCCCTGGTGGGCGCACCGGACACCCTCGAACGACGCGCCTTCTCTCCACGTCGCGTTGTCCCCGGAGAATCCACATGACAAACATCGTTATCTGCGGCATCGCGGGCAAGATGTGCGGCCGTATCGCCCATCTTGCCATGGATACCGACGACCTGAAAATCGTCGGCGGCGTGGAAGCTCGCGACAACCCCGCAATCGGGCGTGACATCGGTGAGGTCGTGGGCGCCGCGCACACCGGTTTCCACGTTGTGGACGACCTGGAAACCGTCATCGGAAACGCCGACGTGGTCGTCGCCTTCACCGCACCCCCGGACGGCACGCTCGACGCGGCTCGAATTGCCGGCGAATCGGGTAGGCCGATGGTGGTCGGCACCACGGGCATGTCGGCCCTGCAGCTTACCGAATTCGAAAATGCCCTCAAGAACGTCGCCTGCGTCTTCGCCCCCAGCTTCAGTATTGGCGTGACCGTATTCATCAAGCTGGTCGAAGACGCCGCACGCATGCTGGGTGACGGTTACGACGTGGAGATCGTCGAGGCCCACCACCACTTCAAAACCGATGCCCCCAGCGGCACGGCCCTGGCGCTGGCGAATGCCGCGGCAACGGGTTTGGGTCGAAACCTGGACGACGTGGCCCTCTATGGCCGCCACGGGGAAGTGGGCGCTCGCACCGGGGATGAAATCGGCATCCACGCCATTCGCGCGGGAGACCTGGCCGGGGAGCATACTGTCATCTTTGGCGGCACCGGCGAAACTTTCCAACTCGTTCACCGCGCGCAGAGCCGGGATTCCTACGGCGTGGGGATTCTTCAGGCCATCCGCTATGTCGTGAACGCGCGCCCCGGGCTGTTCACCATGCGGGATGTGCTGGGCATTGACTGAAGTTAATCCGGCAACCGGCAGATAACAGACGGCCCGTCCGCCGCCGGATGGTGTACAGAGCCGTCTCACGTCCTGTACGATGTGAAGGGAGGCCACGAAATGGCAATCGACAACACCGCCGTGGTGGAAGCGATCGGCAACGGACAGACACTCGCAGCAGCGGACCAGGTACTCATCGAACCGCAGCCCGGCGCCCTGACCGCCCGCGTAGACGAACTCCTGGCCGCTATTCAAAATAGCGAGTGTCCCGCCAACGCGGTCTGCCGCACCCTGATCCGGCTCGGCATGAACTTTGTGGGGCGGGACGCCGAAATCGTCGGATACGGCGCGCACGAAGCCGACCGCGCACTCGAGCGGGTCCTGGCCGCGATCGATGATCTCGAAGGAGGCGTAATGGCGGGCGTCGTGGCTGAATTTCTGGCCGACATGAAGTCCGTCAACCTGAGCGACAGCCTCTCCGGCCTTCTTGCCGAACGCATCGAATCGGACCTGAGCCAGAGCGGCCCGGGCCGTTCCTTTCTTACTCTGCTTAAACGGCACATGCGCGGCGGTGTTTATTGGAAGATGATCGGCGAAGACTACTGCAAATTCGGCAACGACTTCGCGCGTGGCCTGGAATACCTTCGCCACTATGGTTTCTGCCAGGTGTCCACCAACCCCGTGCTGGCCGCAAAGGCTTTCGACGAAGACGGTTCACTCGCCGAGCAACTCAAGGGCGAAATCGACAAACACGATAACTGGAAACAACACCCCGAGGCCTACGCGGATGAAATCGCCATGGCCGCCACCCTCATCGCCCTCTGGCCCAACCTGTCCATTTTCCGGCCGCTTGCCGTGCATACGGACCTCAAAGACTACATGGTCAGCTTCCAGCTGAATCCCAACATCGCCGACCAGGCCGACGCGAGCATCGAGGATGCCCGAAATGCGTACGGGTTGGCGGCCGATTTCCTCGAAGGATACGACCGTCTGCTGGGCCTGGGTAACCGGTCTGGCGTGGTCAACCCCAACATCGTCTTCAAAGTCGCCGCCAGCCACGAGGCCGCCCGAAAAATCACCACGACTCTCAACAGCAATGCCATTGGCTCCAACAACACCGTGGTCTACACCGTGGCCCAGGAAGTTCAGCTCATACTGGACGCGTTCGAGGGCAAGGCTCACGCGGCGAAGGCGGGCGGGCAGGTTGTACGCACCTACGAAACCAACATGGGCGGCCGGTTTGTAAGCCACCTGCGGGAGGTTGAAGCCGAGAAAATCTTTCTCTCCGCGGCGGAAAGAGCCGGAGAAGGCAAAGCGAGTGAACTCCTTGACGCCCTGGCAGCCGACCTCGGCGCGGGAGATGCGGACAACGGATCCATGGCCGACAGGGCTCAGGCTGTCTGCGCCTACCAGAACCTCAAATCCCTGGACCACCCCATCGTCCTGGAAGCCGCTGCAGCGGCCGGGCAGTCCGCGGACGCCATCCAGCTTCTCGAAGAAGATCTGAAAAAAGCGGGCACCCTGGTCGCCCGCCGCGTCTACTGGGTCTTCTTCAGCCCGGAAAACCGGCCCAAATGGGTCACCTATCTCCGGAAAACCTGCGCTGTTACGGACGAGCAGGCAGGATGGATCGTGGACTCCATGGACGTACTTCCCGCCTCCAAGCGCATTCCGGAAGACTCCTTCCACACGCTGGGCGCTTCCAACATGTGCAACACCGAATTTCCAAACCACGCGCGCGCCGTCCAGACCGCTTCCGAGCAGGAGGGCTTCAACCTCGAAGACTTCAGGGGCGCGGTGCTGGATACCTACGAACCCGGCGTGGACCAGCGCCTGCGCGAACTTCCCGATTTCTGCCGCGGCTACGACCTGACGCCCTCTCTCAAAGACTTCCTGCAGAACGTCGTCGGCATCGATGTCGCGGGCTGGCAGACCCGGGGCATGGAACCTGCCGACTGGCCGGATTTCGGCTCCGTGCAGAAAACCAGCGCCGAGTTCCGAGCCGCCTACGACACCTTCGCCGCCAAATGCGTCGCCATCGCCAAAGAAGTCGCGGGTTAGAATCCCGGATAAACACGTCGACGATGACAGATCAAAATCCATGGATTCGGCAACTCGACCGGACCGTCGATGCGTACCAGGACCGCATGGTGCAGGCCAGGCGGCATCTCCATGCCCATCCCGAGGTGAGCGGCGAGGAAACGGAGACCACGCGGTATGTGGAAGGACAGTTGCTGTCCGACGGCTTCCATGTCCGCACCGGTCCCACAGGCCGCGGGGTGATCGCCGAAGCGGCCGGGAACGGGTCCGGGCCCAAGATCGCCATAAGGGCCGACCTGGACGCGCTACCCATTCAGGACGCCAAAGAGGTAGACTATCGCAGCAACGTGCGCGGGGTGATGCACGCGTGCGGCCACGACGCCCATACGGCCGCGGTGCTCGGCGCCGCACTGGCGCTGGCATCAGCCACGAAATCCGGAATATTGCCCTGGCCCGTTTCCTGGCGGGCCATTTTTCAACCTGCCGAGGAGACCAACCAGGGCGCCCTGGAAATGATCGAAGCCGGGGCGCTCGAAGGCGTCAGCGCGGTGCTGGCGCTTCATGTGGATCCGTCGCGCCCTGCCGGATACATCGGCCAGCGATCGGGTGTTCTCACCGCGCATTGTGATGAAATGCACGTACTCATCCGGGGGAGCGGCGGTCACGCGGCCCGCCCCTACGAATCCCGGGACCCCATTGCCGCGGCGGCCCAGTTGATCAACGCACTCTACGTGACGGTGCCGAGGTCGCTCGATCCGCAACATACCGTGGTCCTCACGGTCGGCTCCATTACCGCCGGTAAGCGCTACAACGCGATTCCCGATCGCGCGGTGCTCAAGGGCACCGTACGCAGCCTCGACAACGATGCGCGCCGCCTGGCCATGGACCGTGTGCGGGAGATCGCGCAGGGGGTGGCGCGGTTGTCCGGCACGGAAATTGAAATCACGTTCAAGTCGGGCCCTCCGTCGGTCCTTAACGATCCGGGTCTGACCGATGTGATCCGGCAGTGCGCGGTCGATCTGCTCGGGGCCGACCGGGTTCAGTATATCGGGCAGCCCAGCATGGGAGGGGATGATTTCGCCCATTATCTCCACCACGTTCCAGGCAGTCTGTTTCGCCTTGGATGCTCTGCTCCCACGTCGGCCGGGCCGGGCCTGCATTCGCCCGAATTCGACATCGACGAACGCGCGCTGGCCATCGGCGCAAAGATTCTGGCGCGCGCGGTTGTACGTTGGTCGGAATCGAAAACGAGCGACAGCGAGGCAAATCGATGAGCGGGATGGTATTCAACCCCAGCCGGAAGCCCACGGTTGGCGTCGAAATCGAACTGGCGCTGGTGGACAATCGTACGATGCGCCTTTGCAGCGCCAGCGAGAGGCTTCTTGCTCGGGTGCCGCCGCACCTCCACGGATCGATCAAGCCGGAACTGATGCAGTGTTACGTTGAAATCAATTCCGACGTCTGTATGAACGTCCGGGAGGTCGAAGCCGATCTCAGCAAAAAGCTGTGCGCGCTCGAGGCCGTTGCGGATAAGGAGGGCGTGAGACTCTACTGGTCGGCAACCCATCCATTCTCTACCTGGCGAGACCAGGAGATCACGCGCAACAAACGATACGCGGGCCTGGTCGACCTGCTGCAGGACACGGCTCGCCAACTGGTCACGTTCGGCCTGCACGTGCACGTGGGAGTGGACAGCGGCGACAAGGCGGTGATGATCTGCGAGTTCATTTTACGATACCTGCCGCTCCTGCTGGCATTGAGCTGCAACAGTCCATTCTGGGAAGGTCGGAACACGGGTGTCTGCTCATGGCGGTCCAAGATCATGGACGGCCTGCCCACCGCCGGTCTGCCGCCGCTGATGCGAAACTGGAGTGAATATGTCTGGCTGGTCAATCACCTCGTCGAAACGGGTTACATAGAGACCATACGGGAAATCTGGTGGGACGTCCGCCCCCACAACAAATTCGGAACGGTCGAAATCCGCATCTGCGATATTCCCGGCAACTTCCACGATACCCTGGGCCTTGTCGCGCTGATGCAGTCCCTCATCAAATACCTTTCCGACCACATCGACCAGGGCGCCTATCAGCACGACTGTCACCCCATGCTCATACGGCAGAACAAGTGGCGCGCGGCCCGTTACGGGCTCGACGCGCAGCTTGTCGACTCCGACACCTACCAGCTACAGCCGGCGCGCGAACTCGTAAGACGTCTGGTCGATCAACTGAAGCCGACCGCCCGGGACCTGGATTGCGTTCCCTACTTGGAGCGGAATCTGGATCTGGCGTCCAGCCCGACCTGGGCGCAGCGACAGGTGGAAATCCTGAAAAAAACAGGCGATGCCCAGTCGTTGGTGCGGGAAATGACCGCCGCTTCCCGCCTGACGCCGTGTCCTATCCCTCCGCGAGGCGTTGTTTGTACGCGTCCAGCTTCTCTTTTACCCCCGCGTCCGTCTGCGCGATGATCTGTGCGGCCAGAACGGCCGCGTTGCGGGCGTTGTCGATGCCCACGCACCCTACCGGCACTCCGGGCGGCATCTGCACGATCGCATACAGCGAATCGACGCCGTTGAGCGCGCCGGAGGCGATCGGCACCCCGATTACGGGCAATGTGGTATGCGCCGCCATCACGCCCGGCAGCGCCGCCGCCAACCCTGCCCCGGCAATAATGACTTTCAGACCGCGCGCTTCCGCCGTGCGCGCATATTCGCCCGTCCGTTCGGGATTCCGATGTGCGGACGACACGGTCATCTCGTATGCAATGCCCAGTTCATCCAGAATGGGCGCTGCTTTCTGCATGATCGGTTCATCGGAACGGCTACCCATAATTATGCCAACCACGATCCTCTTCCTCCTTTGTGATGTCCAACATCTCTCTACGGTTTAGCGGCAAAATCGATGACGTGGAAGCGCCTCCCTGACGGCGGAACGATGCCGTCTGATTTGTTCGTCGACGTCCGTATCCATTATTTCCGACCCGCGACAACGCCTTTCGAGCGTTTCAAACCCCCAGCCGCTCCAACGCCCTGTATCCGATATCCATCCGGTAATACACGTTGTCGAATTGAATCTTCTCGATCGCCCCATAGGCCCGACTGGTCGAAGCCTGAATATTCCGGCCGACGGCCGTGACACCCAGAACCCGGCCGCCGTTGGTCACCATCGCCCCTTCTTTCCGTGCCGTGCCCGCGTGAAACACCAATACGTCGTCCTGGGCTTCCGCCTCGTCCAGGCCCGAAATCGCAAATCCCGTTTCGAACTCGCCCGGATATCCTCCGGAAGCCAGTACCACGCAGGTCGCGGCCCGGTTGTCCAGCTCAATTTCCAGGTCTTTCAGGGTGCCATCGTACACGGCCTCGATAATATCCACCAGATCGGTCTTCAGCAGAGGCAGCACCACCTGCGCCTCCGGGTCGCCCAGCCGGCAGTTGAATTCGATGACCCGGGGGCCGCTTTCTGTAATGATCAAACCGCCGTAAAGAATCCCCTTGTAGGGCCGCCCTTCCGCGGCCAGTGCCTCCACGGTGGGAAGCATCACGCGTTCCACAATGGCCTTCTGCATCTCCGGCGTCACCACGGGGGCAGGTGCGTAGGCGCCCATCCCGCCCGTATTGGGGCCGGTATCTCCCTCGCGGAGGGTCTTGTGATCCTGAGACGGCACGATGCACGCCACGTGTTTCCCATCGGTAAACCCCGTAATCGATGCTTCCTCCCCCTCCAGGTACTCCATTAGCACCAGTTTATCTCCCGCAGCGCCGAATTCCCGGTCCACCATCACCCTGTCCACGGCACGCAGCGCCTCTTCCACTGAGTGGCACACCACCGCACCCTTTCCGGCAGCCAGTCCCGCGGCTTTCAACACCACCGGCGCTCCCCAATCCCGCACGAACCCCCTCGCGGCGTCCGTGTCGGTAAACGTCCAATACTGCCCGGTGGGAATGCCGTATTTGTGCATGATGCGGAGTGCGAAATCCTTATCGGCCTCAATCTGAGCCGCCCTCCGCGAGGGTCCGAACACCCGAAGGCCCACTGCCTCGAATCGATCCACAAGCCCATTTGCAAGCGGGTCCTCGGGCCCTACAACCGTTAAATCGATACGCTCCTGCTGTGCAAATCCCACCAGACCGTCCAGGTCGTCGACACCGATATCCACGCAGGTGGCCTGTCTGGCCATACCGGGGTTGCCGGGAGCGGCATAGATGCGGCTCACCTTCGGACTCTGGGCGATCTTCCAGGCAAACGCGTGCTCGCGGCCACCCTTTCCCACAATCAACACTTTCATCTGAACGTAATCCCCCGTAAAGGAAAGCGTGGGCGTTCAATCCCGGAGAACGACAAGTGTTCTGTCCCGGACATCTGCGGTACCTTTCTCCCGACAATGCGTCAGTCGGCTCCCGACACCGCTATGCCAACTCGTCTCCGGGACCATGTGCGATCAGCGTGCCCAGATCCTCGCCCTCCAGAATCCGGCGCATGGTCCCATGCGTGTCAAAATCAAAAACGTGGATGGGGAGCCTGTTGTCCCGGGCGAGAATCACCGCGGACTGATCCAGCGCGCCCAGATTTTCCCTCACAACGGTATCGTATCCAACGCTGCGGTACAGGCGCGCGCCAGGACTCCTGTTGGGGTCGTCGGTGTAGACTCCGGCCGTTTTGTGCTTCGCGAAAAGAATGGCATCGGCCCGTATCTCAAGCGCCCGCTGCACGCCGGGATAGTCCGTTGTGACGTAAGGATTGCCGATACCTCCGGCGAAGATCACGATATATCCTTTTTCGATATGGTGAATGGCGCGCAGCCGGATAAAAGGTTCGGCGACCGCGTTGATCGGGATTGCCGTCATCACGCGGACTTCAGCATCACTCCTGGCGGTCATGACGCCCCGCAACATCAGGCTGTTGACGATCGTAGCGAGCATCCCGATGTTGTGAGCCTCAGACTCTTCAATGCCCCACTGAGCGCCGAGCGCCCCTCTGAAAATGTTACCGCCTCCGATCACGACACCGACACCGACGCCGAGCCTGTGAACGGCCAGAATCTCATCCGCTATGTACTCCAGCGCACCGGGATCAAATCCGAATTCCCGATCTCTTGCGACGGCCGCGCCGCTCAACTTGAGGACAATTCGCCTGTATCTCATCGTTTATACATACTCCGGGGTTCAAACGGGAAGAAATATAGGTGGTGACCATCGGGGGAGAACGACAAATCGAATTCGGCCGCCCGGGAGAGCAAGGCGGGCTACAGTTCGGCATGCGTGCAGTCGGTGAACCTCGTATTTGCCGCAGACGCCTGGGGACCCGTACGGGATTTCCGGCGACGATGCTCCCGCGCTCAGCCGGGAGGCGTCACGGCGTCAACCGCACTCGTTTAATATAGAATCGTTATGTCGTGTGTCAACGGAATTCAATTCTACCCTGAATGCGCGCAGGCCCGACACCACAGGCTTCCGCTGTCTACATCCATCCCGTCAGTGGGGTGCACAGTTGTATTTTCTCTTTGATGATCCACGTATTTACGTTAACTTGGTTCGGCAATCGAAGCGGAAGGGTACCAAAAAAACGGATGCGTTCCGGGATTCCGGCGGAGGCACGCAAGTGGCGGCAATGCAGCGCCTTCCAGCGCGAAGCCGGATATTCTCTGACCACGTTTTCTCCCGGACACATCCCATTATGGAGGTGACATGCCCCCCCGAAAAGTTCTCGTCACCGGCGTATACGGCCTCATACCCGGAGCCATTTACGAGCATCTGATCCAGTCGCCCGACAGATACGACACCTATGCCCTTGCGCGCCGCCGCTATCCTTCGGACCGGGCGCCCGACGGCCGCGCGCTCAACATCCCCGACGACAAATTCCACCTCGCGGATCTCTCCGACATGCAGGCCGTGCAAAACGCCGTCAACGGCATGGACACCGTCGTCCAGATGGCTGCGGATCCCCGGCCTGAAGCGAGTTGGGAGAACATACTGAACAGCAACGTGATCGGTGCCTACAACGTCTTCGAAGCGTGCCGGATCGCCGGCGTCAGGCGGATCGTTTACGCCAGTTCCATCATGACCAGTTGGGGCTATCAGGCCGACGAACCCTACACGGCCATTAGAGAATGTCGGTTCGACGACGTACCCGATCCCATACCCATCGTTACGCACAAACACCCGACGCGGCCGACGGAACCCTATTCGGCCAGCAAGGTCTGGGGTGAAGCCCTGGCTCGAATTTACTCAGACGTACATGGACTCTCGTGCCTTTCCCTGCGGATCGGGGCCGTCAACGCTGAAGACCGGCCGTCCAGCCCCGAACTTTCCGCGGTCTGGTGCAGCCAGCGCGACGTTGTGAAGATCAACGAACTTTGCATCAACGCGCCGGACGATCTCCGCTTCGATATCTTCTACAGCATCTCCAACAACAGGTACTGCTGGGTGGACATGGACCATGCCAGGGAAATTCTCGGCTTTGTCCCTCAGGACAGCGCGGAGGATTGTATCTCGTAGCCGCCACCATCGCCTTTCTTCCCGTTTACCGTGGAAGACGCAGGCCATGACTGCATTCACCGTTCAATCAGCAATCCGATCACAACGTCAATGCGTCAGGTCGATCCGTAACCACCGGTCAATTCGAGGAACTCACCCCATGTCCACCCTCCGTATGGCCGTTGCCGGTGTCGGTGCCGAGAATGGCTCCCGCGCCAGAGGCTACCTCGCCACCATACGGAAACTCGCGCATCTCTACGACCTTTGCGCCGTCTGCGACGCGGGCGAAGACGCCCTACACGCGGCGGGCGGGTTGTTTGACGTTTCGGCACGCTATACCTGTATGGAATCGCTACTGGAGGAACAGAGGCCGGATGTCTTCTTTGTCCTGCTCCCCACCGACGGTCAGATGGTGGCCGCCCTTGCGGGCATCGAATACGGCTGCCACATTATCACCGAAATCCCCTATGCGCTCACCCTGGACATTGGAGACGCAATCGACAGTGCGGCAAGCGCGAAGGGCCTGAAATGGGAAGTCGCCGAAAACGTCTGGCTCTGGCCCAACGAGCGGCTCAAACAGAGTATCACGCAGGCGGGTATCCTGGGTAAACTCACGCATGCACGCCTCCGGTATCCCGCGGGCAGTTACCACGGCCTGAACGCCGTCCGCACGATCCTGCACAGCAAACCCCGGCGCGCGATGGGTTATGCCCGGGCCATTGACGTGCCGCCCTACAAGAACTATGGCGGGGGAGACGAAACGACTCGCTGGTGGGAAAGCGGCGTGATCGAATTTGAGAACGACGTGGCGTGCATCTACGAAATGCCCACCACACCTGGTGCGAGTCCCGGCATGAATTGGGACATCGAAGGCGTCAACGGCTACCTCTCAGGTGAAGAACTGACCCTCTATCACAACGGTCAACACCGCACCTATCCCATCCGTGAAATTCACGAGGAAGTCGACGGTGAACAGATCCTCGCGAGGGTTCAGGTAGACACGGACCCTCCCATCGCCTGGGAAAATCCCTACAAACAGTTCAAAATTTCCAGCCAGGACGACGTGGCGAAAGCCGCCATCCTGGAAAGCCTGCACAGCTCCGTTACCCGGAACACCAGCCCCCAATACGGTGCGGCCGGCGGTCGGCTGGACTATGAAATGTGGGTGGCGCTGCGCGAAAGCGCCGACACCGGGGGCGGGTGGGTTGACTTCCCGCTTACCGACCCCACGAGCCTGGAAGAACGCATACGCGCCGAGTTCAATCGCTACTACGGCGGCGACCCCGTGGCGGACGCCCGAAGACTCATCAACGCATCCTTCGGCCGCCTCAGCGCTATGTGGACCGTTGCGGGCTGGTTGTAAACGCACCGAATGACGGGGCTATCGGGTGGCTGCGACATCCACGTAACCCTCTTCTAACCGCGTTTCGGAGTCGTCCCTCAAACCCCAGGGCGTATGTCGCATGAATAGACCCGGCAAGCTGGCTTTCGTCACCGGCGCCGCCAGCGGCATCGGCAAGGCCATCGCGAAACGGTTTGCCGCCGAAGGCTGCCGTGTAATCGCCCTGGACCGTTCGGAACGCGCCCTTTATGAGCTCGCCGGATGCGTTTCCAACGCCATCCCATGCGTCTTCGACCTGAACAACCTGGAGGCCATCCCGGACCTGGTGGCGCGGTTTACCAGAGAGCACGGTATCATTGATGTTCTTGTCAACAATGCCGGAGCCTGGTGCTACGAACCCCTCGTCGATATCCCCCTTGACCGATGGGAAGAAATCTACCGTATCAATACCACCGCTCCGTTCATCCTTACACGGGAGGTCGCGCCCGGAATGATTGAACTGGGCGACGGTGTCGTCGTCAACATCGCCTCCCGAAACGCGATGGTCTCCAGTAAGGGCTCCGCCGCCTACGACTCCTCCAAAGCCGCCCTTGTCGCCTTTACGCGAACCGCGGCGGGAGAATTCGCGCCACATAACGTACGTGTCAACGCCATTTGCCCGGGCGTCATCAATACGCCCGCAAACGACGACCTGTTGGACGACCGGGAAACCCTGGACAACTACCTCAAGCTCATCCCGCAGGGCCGCTACGGCGAACCCGAAGAAATCGCGGGCATCGCGTACTTTCTCACCACCCCGGACGCCCGCTTCATCACCGGACAGACGCTTGTGGCAGACGGCGGCCAGATGGCCTTCTCGGACTGGAAGAAGCTTTTTGACAAGCCCTGAAGCGCTTCACGGGCCTACGCCGGCGGGACCCGCGGGCGCCGCACCGGTGGATCCCACGCACGGGTCGTTCGACGGGGAGAGAGGACCGATATGAGCCAACCACAATTCACCGGCAGAGTCGCAATCGTCACCGGCGCCAGCAGCGGCATCGGCAAGGCCGTCGCACTCGCCCTGGCGAACGAGGGCGCGTCGGTCGTTGCCACCTACAATAGCAACAAGGCCGGCGCGGATGCGCTCAAAGAAGACGCCTCCACGTCGGAAGGCAGCATCGAAACGGTGCGGACGGACGTCTGCAGCGCGAAAGACGTCCAGCGCATGGTGGACCATACCCTCGAAATCTTCGGCGGCCGGCTCGATGTACTGGTGAACAACGCCGGCCAGTGGATGGACAAGTCGCCCATTGCGGAATGCCCGGACGAACTGTGGGACCACATGATCAACGTCAACCTGAAGAGTGTTTTCCTCTGCTGCCGCGCGGCCATTCCCGCCATGCAAAAACACGGCGGCGCCATCGTCAATATCTCCTCCGTCGCGGGCCATACCGGCGGCGGGGGGGGCACCCTGCCGTACGGCACCGCAAAGGGCGGGGTCAACACCTTCACCCGTGGACTCGCAAAAGAGCTTGCCCCGCACGGCATCCGGGTCAACGCCCTGGCGCCCGGCGTCATCGACACCCCCATGCAACACCGGCACTCCACACCCGAACAGCTCGATTCCTTCGGGCAGGCCGCACCTCTGAAACGCGTGGGCAAACCCGAGGAAATGGTCGGCGCCGTGCTCCTTCTCGCCTCCGAGCAGGGAAGTTTCATTACCGGTGAAATCATCGACGCCAACGGCGGGATCTACATGCGCTGACGCTGAACGTCGTCCGCCGCCGGTCCTTGATGACCGTTGGCGGGTTTCCGGCTTGTTCGAGACGCATTTCGATTCTGATGCGCCAGACCTCGCCGCAAAAACACCCAATCAGACAGGAGAACTGAATGAGAATCGGATGGACATTGCTTGTGTCGCTGCTTCTTATCGCCTGCGAGGCCGAAAAGAAGGAACTGGCAACTGAAAACGAGAGATCCAGCTACAGCCTGGGATTCACCTTTGGTGAGGAAGTTGCGAAAGCGTTGGAAAAAGTGCAGATAGACCTCGATGCCGATGCCTACCGAAAAGGCGTCAGGGAAGCGGCGGCGGGCGGGGGCACACTCTACACGCGCGATGAAATCGAGCAGGCACTCCTGGCCTTTCGCCAGGAGAAAGACGTACCGGACAAACAGAAACTCAACTATGCTCTGGGTTACGCTGTGGGAAGGGATATCCTAAGCGGCCTGCGCCAGAATACCGTACTTGAAGTCGATCCTGATGCGTTCTCGCTCGGCATACAGGACCGCGTATTGAAAAGAGACCCACGGATGACCAAAGAGGAGATCGATGCGGTTATGACTTCATTAAAGCAAAGAATGATCGAAAGGCAACAGGCCCGGATGAAGGCACGCGCCTCGCGGCCCAATCCGGGACAGATGGCCGAGAAAAACAAAGAAGAGGGCCGGCGGTTCCTGACGGACAATCTAACGAAAGAGGGCGTCGTGGAACAACCCAGCGGCCTTCAGTACAAGATGACCAGAGAGGGTTCCGGGAAATCACCTTCGGCCACCGACACGGTGACTGTGCACTACCGAGGCACCCTCCTCGACGGCAACGAATTCGACAGTTCCATCAAGCGCGGAGAACCGGCCACTTTCCCGCTCAATCAGGTCATCAGGGGCTGGACGGAGGGGTTGCAGTTGATGAAGGAGGGCTCCAAATGCTTGCTCTTCATTCCGTCCCACCTCGCCTACGGCGACCGCAGAAATCCGAGCATTCCACCCGGCGCCACGCTCATCTTCGAGGTTGAGCTGCTCAAGGTCAATTGACAACGGAGCCGACGGGTTGAAACGTCGCGGGCACCGCGATTTTTCGTCCAGAGATGAAGACAAACGCTCTCTGCGGGAAAACTATCTACTTTTTAACAACTTTGAATAAATCTGTTGTGGAGAATCGGCTTTTTTGTTAGATTGTTGTGCTTCTATATTTGCCGTAATTTGAAAAGCTTGCTCCCTTATGCGGGGGCACGAAGGAGGTACGTGTTGCCCACACTCAAATCGTCCTACAAAAGGCTCCGACAGAACGGGAAGGCCCGGCTGCGAAATAAAAGCGCGCGTTCCGCTCTGAGAACCGTCCTCAAAAAGGCGGCGAACACCACTGACAGAGAGGAAACGGAATCGTTGATGCCGCAGGCGGTATCGGTCATAGACAAAAGTGTAAAAAAGGGTATCCTGCATCGAAACACCGCGGCCCGTTACAAATCCGACCTTGCCCGACGGGCCAATGCCCTGTAGACAGCCCTTACACAAACAAAAACGCGCCCGGTGTCTATAAGGACATCGGGCGCGTTTTCTTGATTGGTTGCGTATTGTGTCCCGTCCAAGAAATATGTCACCATTCTTCCGCCGAATTTAGGCAATTTATTTCCGGGACAGAACACTATGAAAAAAGAAAAGCGTCCATGTAACGTTCTCCCGTATCCGGCAGAATGACCACCACGCGCTCGCCCGCCGTCATGGCCGCGGCAATCGCAACCGCCGCATGGGCCGCCGCCCCTGAGGAAATGCCCGCCAGGATGCCCTCTTCCCTCGCCAGTCTGCGTGCCATCCGGCGAGCCTGTGTATTTGAAACCGAAACCACGCGATCCAGGATATCCACGTTAAGCACGTCGGGGATCATCCCGGCGCCCAGCCCGTCGATCTCCGTAGGCCCGGGTTGTCCGCCGGACAACACGGCGGAATCCTCGGGCTCGACGCCGACAACACGCGTCTTCGGGAACTCCGCCTTTAAGACCTCCCCCACGCCGGTGACCGTCCCGCCGGTCCCCACGCCCGCCACGAATACGTCCGGCGCTCCCTCCATCTGCCGCAGGATCTCACGTGCGGTCGTGCGGCGGTGAACGTCGGGATTGGCCGGATTTTCGAATTGTTGCGGTATATAACACCCAACACCGTCGTCGACCAGTTCCAGCGCCTTTTCGATAGTGCCCTGCATCCCGTCGTAGGCCGGTGTCAGCACGACCTCGGCGCCCAGCGCCCTGAGCAACTTCTGGCGTTCATCGCTGACGCCGTCCGGCATCGTTATCGTCAGCCGGTACCCTTTCACCGCGGCCACCATCGCCAGGCCGATGCCCGTATTCCCGCTGGTGGGCTCTATAATCCTCATGCCGGGCGTCAAGTCGCCGCGCGCCTCCGCCGTCTCGATCATGGCCAGCGCGGTCCGGTCTTTCACACTCCCCGCCGGATTGAACGCCTCCAGCTTGGCCCAGACAACGGCCCCCTCCGGATCGACCACCCGGTTCAGCCGGACCATCGGCGTTGCGCCGATGAGATCCAGAATATTGTTGCCTTTTCTGAGGGCATCCATGCTGTACGCCCTGTGGATGTGTTGGATAGGCTGCACGCCTTCCGTGATCAGATGTCCTGTCTCAGAAATACGTCACCATTCTTCGCTGTCTGCGTGCGTGAGGCAGCACGCACAGGCAGGCGCCGGTTCATCCCGTCTGCTTGCATTGCCTTCGCTCGTCGGCCGAATTTCGGCAATCTATTTCCGGGACAGAACACTATATGCGAAAGACAATTCGACCGCTTTGGATTCGGTATTTCCTGCAGAGGTCGCCGAACGTAACGGAGGTCAGTACATCCTCCACAGCTTCCTCCAACCGCTCATAGACTTCCCGCAATACGTCTTTTGCCCCGTTCCCGCTTTCTCTCGTTTCTCCGGTGAGTTGGACCGGACCTTCGAGGACCTCCAGAACAGCGCCGACCGTAATTTCCTCCGGCCGCCGGATCAATTCGTGGCCGCCTTTGGGGCCTCTGACGCTGCGCACCAGCCCGGCATTGCGCAGCAGATTCAACAACTGTACCAAATAGGACTCCGGAATATCCTGCCGGGAGGCGATTCCCGCACTTTGCACGACACCCTCGCCGTAATGCAGCGCCAGATCCAATACGGCCCGCAATCCGTAATTACCCTTCGAGGAGATTTGCATACGCGGCCTCCAAACAGCCAGGCGGGCTACAGGCCCACCGGCAACGCCGATTGACGATTTAACATCGCCCTCCGGCGATGGCCGGAACAATCGTCACGCTGTCGCCGTCTTTCAGGGGGGTATCCGTACCCTCCAGAAAACGAACGTCCTCGTCGTTGACGTACACGTTTACAAATCGGCGCAAGCCGCCGGTTCCGGCGTCGACGAGATTCTCCTTGATGCCCGGATGATTCGATTCGAGATCGTCGAGCAATTCCCCAAGTGTTGCGCCGCTGGCTTCAACATCCGCCCGATCGCCGGTGAATTTTCGCAATGGCGTCGGTATCCGTACGGTCAAGCCCATTGTGTGAACCTCCTGAATGGTGGGTATATAAGGTTACGGGGGTTGCATTTTGGATGCGTCGGATTTGTCCGTTCTTCCCGTCGTGAGCGGGTACGCCTCCACCTCATGCGTTACGCACCTGCGATCCGGTTTCTATTGTATTGCCGGATCGTAACCCTCCAGCGCCGTTTCCGCAAATGTCTTCCTCCGTTCGTCCCATCCGAACCCGGCCGCCCCCCGTACGGCGCCGTCTACCACGGAGACCACCAGGTAGACCACGTTCGGAAAGGCCGGCGCGTCCATAAACATCGCGGCCTGGCGATCTTCCTCGGAGAAATACGCGCCGCAGTCGATGTGTGAATGATAAAACGTCACCACGCGGCCGCCCGCGCTTTCTGTCTCAGAAAAAATCCGGTGAACTTCCAGATCGTCCATCCGGTAAGCGGTTTTCGAGGTGCGCGGGTGTTCCTCCGGGTTTCGGGCATGCAGCCGGTCCTGGATATTCTCGCACGGATGTACCTGATAGTCACCGTCCGTCCCTGTCGCCACAATCCCGCAGCACTCGGCCGGGTAATCCCTGCGCGCATGCTCGTAAATCCGTTTCCAGACCGCCTGCTCCAAATCCGCCCTCCTTCAAACCGGCTCGTCCAGACGCCACAGCGGAGTGCTCATATATTTCTCGCCGCTGTCAGGGAAAAGGGTAACCACAACCCCCTCGCCCGCCTCCTCGGCCACGCGCAACGCCCCCGCGAAGGCCGCACCGCACGACTGTCCGGCAGGAATGCCGAGTTCGCGCGTCAACCGCCTGGCGGCCTCATAGGCATCTTCCGTCTCCACGCGGATCTTGCGATCCCACACCGAAGGGTCGTAAATGCCCGGCACAATGGATACATCCATATTCTTAAGGCCTTCGATTCCGTGAAACTCGTGCGGTTCCACAGCCACGATCCGGATATCGGGGTTGTACTCCTTCAACCGCCGGCCGGTGCCGATCAGCGTGCCGCTGGTGCCGAGGGTCGCCACGAAATGGGTCACGCGCCCCCGCGTCTGCCGCCAGATTTCCGGTGCGGTCTGCAGATAGTGCGCCCTGGGATTCGAAGGGTTATTGTATTGATCCGGTTTGTAATACCGCTCCGGGCTGGCCGCCAGAATCTCCCTGCATTTCAGAATGGCGCCATCGGATCCCTCCAGCGCATCGCTCAGAACAAGGCTCGCGCCATAGGCCTGAATCACGTGCCGGCGTTCCACGCTGACGCTGCCCGGCATAACCAGTTCCACCCGGTACCCCAGCGCCGCTCCGATCATCGCGTACGCGATTCCCGTATTGCCCGACGTCGAATCGATAATCACCCTATCGGGTGTCAACTCCCCGGATGCGATGGCATCCAGGATCATCTGCAACGCCGGCCGGTCCTTCACCGATCCGCCCGGGTTGAACATCTCCATTTTCGCGTAGATCTCGACGCGATCCAGGTGATCCGCAAACTTCCGGATGCGCAACAGCGGCGTCTCGCCGATGTGTTCGACAATTGTAGGCTGAATTCGGGAACCGTTCTCTGACTTCCGCGCCTGATGCCCCACAAGCAACCTCTTCCCGATCGTGCGGGTGGGATACACCCCGATCACCTATAAAAATGGCCCCGTGTTGCCCGGGACCAAGCAGCAAAAACAATATATACCGACGACCGGCTTTGTCAAGCGTAAACGGCGGAAGTCAATAGAAGGGCAACCACAAGGGTTGCCCCTACAATTTCGATGACGCGGCGCGGAACACCGGCTCACACGAAGGCACAATGACAAAAAGGGTAAAACAGCGATCAGCGTACTGCGGTTGTCGATACGGCCAAGCGATCTCCATTTGCCGACGACCGCGCCCATGCTGCATTTGCAGGGGCGGTTCGCGAACCTCCCTCGGGGAGGAAGGGAAAGGCCTGCGCTATCTCGGTCGGCCCGTCCTGCAGGTGCCCATTCCGGGGGGAAGGGGCCTTTCCGCGCTCGTTCGTTCAGTAGAGCTGTCCAGAAATGCCTACATAGCCCGCAGGGCAGAGTCTCACGAACTATCTACAGCGGTAATTCGCGAAAAGGCTACCCGCTGCGTCTGGGCAGTGCGCTCCTTTGCGCTTTTTCATGGCGAGAAAGAAAAAGGGCGTAAATTAAAAATCGAAAAAAATCCAAATTCACAATCTCTCCCCAAATTCCCTGCCTCCGGCGGGTTCCTTTTGATGCGACCAAAAGGAACCAAAAGTCGCCGCTAGGCGCGGAGCCTGCCATATGCATAGCGCGAATCTCGCTGATAGCGCGAATCTCGCTGGCGGCTCCACATGATCGGTTGCCCTGCGAGCGAAAGTGGAAAACGGTGCTCAGTGCCGGACGGAACTACGCGCTCTGCTCTGGTTGACCTCATGATGGGCATCGCTGCCGATGTTCTATTGGCTTCCTGCTGACGAGAGTACGGAAATGGCTCACACGAAAACACAAAGAGAAAAACAACAGTCAGCGGCGAGTGGTCAGTGGTCGCCCGCCCGGTTGTGGTGATAGGGGTTTGTTCGCGGCAAAAACCGCGCCGCTCACCATCAGCCTCGAACGCCAACACCAAGCGTCCCCTGTTGTCCCGTATAAACACCGGAACAACATGCCACCCCTTGCGAGGTCGGCGGTTGGTTCTCCGCGCTTTAACGTCCAGCACCACGATTCAGGAACGGCTGGAGGGGACGAAGGGCACCAAAGCGTGTCGACACTGTTGTGACGTTTCGCGGAAGAGCAGCCGAGCGGCGCAACAGCGGCCAAGCCGCGCGATCGGTTCCTGTCGCTCGACGAGTTGAAGCGCCTCGGCTTCATCCTCACCCATGCAGAGGGCAAACCCAACTACGCGATCAACTTCAACATATCACGATGGATGTTGCGCCAGTTCTGAGCAAGATCAATGCTCCGAGCACGGATCGAGTAACCCTCCAGGCAGACATCGACCTTCACCGACGCGTCGACTGTCGGGTAGAGCAGGATTCCTTCGTGTCTCGGCCCGGGCGCCCTGGTTGCTTCGCGATTTCTTAGATAGGCCAGGAGTTGGTAAAGATTGTCAGAATGTAGCTTCCCGCCGTAGCGGCCGCCAAACGCCTCTCGGTAGTATTTCGCGTCCATGATGATTCGCCGATCCGGCGCTTCCAGTATGACGTCGGCTTCCATTTTCGGAAGTTTCAAGCGATGGTGATCGGGCGTGCCTTCGTCGGCCCAAGCGATGGCGCGCCCGCGATGGTTGACCCGATAACGGTCTTGCTCACGCTTATAGAACTCGATTATGAAGTCCTCGTACAGTTTCTCCATTCGATCTTCGCTGAAGTCGGTGAACCTCGCGTCACCGGATCGTTCATCTACCAGCAACTGTTCATGGATGAGTTTGCAAACCGACAACAGGAATCGATAGTACCGCCGGTTGCGGTCGAGTTGCACCTGTCGGAAAAGCCGGCGACTTAAGCGCAACACGCGAACGTCGTTCAACTTGGTGTATGCATTCCGGACCTCGGCGTACACGTCGGAATCCAGGTTCGGAAGTCGGAGGAGGGATCCGAGCGTGGAGCGGAGGATGCGGTTGTGCAGGACATCGCGGGACAGTTCCTCGAAGTCGCAAACGACCCGTCCGCGGGCGCGGAGTGCCCGTTTCACGGTCTCCCCCACCGCGATCTTTCCGCGTATGCCGGCGAAGTCCTCACGCACCTCCCGATACCCTCGGTCAATGCCTCTGCGGATCAGACGGACGGTCCCTGCTGCAAGCACCTTGCCCAGCAGATCGTAAACTCTCTCCAGCCCTTCCAGTTGCTCCAGCCGCACCACATCTCGCTCATCGACATGGCTCCAGGCGTAGCACAAAAGGTAGTAGATGTTGGCGATTGGAATTGTCTTGGTGTTCACTGCCGCAATTTCTCCACCAGTTCATCCACCTGTTCGGGACGGTCGAACCAGTACTCTCGCAACAGGGGCTCAACCTGCGTATCGACGATGCCAAGGTACCATTCGTCGTCCGCTGCCTCCTCTGGCATAAAGTAGCTGTGCCCGATCTGGAAACCAGGTCCGAGATCCTTGTCGTCACGGATACGCTTGTTGAGCTCAGTTAGGTTCCTGTTAACACGGTCGACCAGGACTTGGTCGACGTCCGCTTTCCGCAGGTAATCCCGAAACTTCCCAGTGCCGTATGCGGGCAGAAGCGTTTCAAATGCGAACCGGCGGCGCAGAGCGTAGTCGACGATTGCGAGCGAGCGATCGGCGGTATTCATAAGTCCCAGAATATGCACGTTGTCAGGGACACTAAAGCGCTCACCGGTATTGCTGTACGTCAGCGCAATCGCATGCTTCGGGCCGCGTTTGTCCGCTTCGATCAGCATGAGCAATTCCCCGAATATCTTGGACAGATTGCCCCTGTTGATCTCGTCGATGATGAAGACGAAGTTCTTTTCAGGCTGGTGCTCCGCGCGCTTACAGAATTCGAAGAACACGCCATTACGCAGGGTGAAACCGCCGGTATCCGTCGGCCGCCAGCCCTGCACGAAGTCCTCGTAGGCATAGGACTGATGGAATTGCACCATCTCGATGAACCGTGAGTCCTCGCGCCTCAACAAGCACCATGCGATCCGTCGCGCGATGAACGTCTTGCCGACCCCCGGTGGCCCCTGAAGAATCAGATTCTTGCGGAGCGCAATGGAGTCGAGGATACGCTGGAACTGAGTTTCTTCCAAAAAAAGGTCACCAAGTGCGGTGGCAATATTGAAGGATTCGGGTTCCACGCTGCTGGGTCTAAGATCCGCATCTTCAACATCGGCATCTATCAAGTCGAATACAAATCGCAACCAATCTTCGTAGGCCGTGAATCGAGTCAGTGTTTTGGTCGTGATCTGGTCCTTTAGGTTGATCGGTGAACGGCACGGATGCCAATCTACAGTCCTGACGCTTTGATATTCTGCCCGTTCAGGCAAGTAGGTGTAATCTCCGGTAACCTTTCCCCAGCCTAGAATGACGCGGCGGCCTTTTTTGGCAAGGACAATGTCTCCGATCTTTATCTCGTGAACGAATTCCCAAGCGGCAAGCGACTGGTTGTAGGGGTTTTGTCCTGCGCCGCTCTCTATCAACGCGCTGTGGATATCCTCCCTAGATGCATAATCGCTAAGGTCTCCAAGATGGTCCCAACCAATTGCCGCGATACCGAATTCGAGAAACTCTCCCCAAAACCGTGCGCCCTCGCCCGGCGCGATAGTCCAAACATCGGCCGTACCGAAACGCTCGCGGTACCAGGCCGTTGACGTCCAATCCTCAGTTCCTTCTAATCTTTCTTCGACTGAATCATCGTCTGCTTCGTTTAAGACTTTACTGGTCTGCTCCTTGACGCGTGTCTGTTCATTTAGGTCCTGTATTACCTGTTCCCACATTGCATCAGTCTGAGCACGCGTTGTGATCACCGAACCGCTTTCTGTTAGTTCCCATATTCCACGCGATGGATTCGCCAGTGCATTGCCGCGTTTAAGGTTGGTACGCGCCCAAGCGAGGTAGTAGTTTACCCGCGGCAGATTTGCGTTATCCCGCATAGTGAATGATTGCTCGGCTTCGGTCACCTCCTCCAGTTCGATCACTTTTTCGTCCAGTTCCTGAATGGTGGCCGAACCGCCCAAATCCCTAAGGGCCTCGACCGTGACCAACATCATTCCGGGCAGATCGGGTAGGTGTTCCGCGTCGATTTCAAAACGCCTTTTCATCGTTCTGTTAGTCATCGGTGTCCCCACAAAAGACATTATTGAATGGTCCAAATAGCAAGTCGTGTTAAGCGGCAGCGATCCGTCGACCGCTGCCGGTGAAGGCGTGTTCGGGAACATCCGACGAATCTATTCGACGAACCGGGGCGTGTGTTCGTCATTCAATTTCAGATTCTCGTAGTCCGCGTCAAGTTACCGCCAGCGGAGCCTCCAAGTCTTTTGCAGGTTGAGCCATAGGTGCGGCGTTATCCCAAAAAAGCGCACCGCCGCAAGTCCGGGTTCACGCGAATCTCAGATCCGCCTGGCGCTTAGCGTCGCCACGTACCCGGCGGGCTTGCGCAAGCTCATAACTCGCCTGCATCCGCATCCAGTGATCGGCGGTGCCCCAGCCGATATCCTCCAGCGCCAGCGCCATGTTCGCGGACACCCCCGTCCTGCCGTTCAACAAGCGCGATAGCGTGCCGCGCTCGCAGTCGAGGCGCGCCGCCGTCTGCGTGACGTTCCAGCCAACCTCTTCCATGCTCTCTCGGATCAGTTCGCCCAGGTGCGGAGGGTTCAGCATGGTGCCGACACGATTGCTTTCAATGTCGTTCATGGTCAACACTCCCTTCCAGTCAGTGATAATCGATCAGGTCCACGTGCACGGCCTCGCCGTCCTCGAAGCGGAACACCACACGCCAGTTGCCGGTGACGGTTACGCTCCACTCGCCCGCAAGCCCTTATGCTTGACCTTCATGATATCGACTGTGGCGCGATGCGATACGCGCCGCATGTGGCATTACAATGCGCGTTTGCCCATCCGGCGATGCAGCGAGATTCACCGTTGCAGAAACAAAACGGGCACGGCGGCGATGGAACAACCTCAGAGAACACCACGTTCGTCCTGTCTTTTCCAAAAATCCACAATATCACGCAATAAAACGTCTACAGAAAGCCTGTTTCAGTCATCCAATGTCACGTTTAGGGGCCGAGAGAAGGCGTCGCCAAAACCGGACGAAAACCCCGATTGTGTCTGCGATCTAATCGTTGACCTAAAGTGCTTCGTTCCGTTTGTGATTTTTCTTGCAAGATCGAATTTTTCCGCCAAGCCTCGATCATCGGGATAGGTCGCCTCGAAATGTTGACGACAAAACTTCCTACGGTGAACCCATTCGTACATATGGCATGAAAGTATAATTGCTATCAGAGCATGGCGTGAAGATGAATTCTTTTTAATGAATTCTTCGTATTGAGGTATGACCATTTCACGCAAAAAGTCATGAGCAGTTCTTATTCCAAAACTAGCCGCATGCGTCATGGTAATATGTCATTCCCTATGCAACTTTGATAGCTGTGATTCGCCGCGCCGATCATCGCGTACGCGATTCCCGTATTGCCGGACGTCGAATCGATAATCACCCGATCGGGTGTCAACTCACCGGACGCGATGGCATCCTGGATCATCTGCAACGCCGGCCGGTCCTTCACCGATCCGCCCGGGTTGAACATCTCCATTTTCGCGTATATCTCAACGCCATCCAGGTGATCCGCAAACTTCCGGATGCGCAACAGCGGCGTCTTGCCGATGGCGTCGACAATTGTCGGCTGAATTCGGGAACCGATGTCCGTACTGCCAACCTGATGCCCCACAAGCAACCTCTTCCCGGTCGTGCGGGTGGAATACACCCCGATCACCTATAAAAATGGCCTGGTGTAGTCAATGGAAGGCATTTGGCCGTCACTTATCTAAGCCACCGTTTGACGGGGCGTTACGCTTTCAGCGATATCGCGTCCCGCCTCGATCTCCGCCCTGCGAAGCTCCCACGACTTTTGCAGGTTGAGCCATAGCTGAGGCGTCGTGCCGAAGTAGCGCGCCAGCCGCAACGCCGTGTCCGCGCTCACCCCACATTGGCCGTTCAGAATCATCGTGATACGGTTCACCGGCACTCCCAGCGCCTCCGACAAGGCGTTGGCCGACAGACCGAGCGCGTCGAGTTCCTCGCCGAGTATCTCACCCGGATGAACCGGTCTCATCCCATTCTTCGCGTTCATGTTAGCGCCTCTCAGTGGTAGTCTTCGATCTCCACGTCGCACGCCCCATCGTCCGTCCATCGGAAACAGATGCGCCATTGTGCGTTGATCCGTATGTTGTGTTGGCCGGCAGGTCGTTTGAGGGAACAGGAAGCGGATTGGGAACGCCGTTCGGTGCTCAATTGCAACCCCCGGATCACGTACAAAAATGGCCCCGTGTTGCCCGGGACCAAGCAGCAAAAAACAATATATACGGACGACCGGCTTTGTCAAGCGTAAACGGCGGAAGTCAATAGAAGGGCAACCACAAGGGTTGCCCCTACAAATGCAACGACGGCGCGGAACACCGACTCGCACGAAGGCACAAAGACACAAGGGGAACGACAGCGATCAGCAGGCAGCGGTCAGCGTGAACATACACCACAGAACCCACGAGAACCTTTCGCTATATTGCCCGATAATTGGGCAGGCGGGACGCCCGCGTTCCAAAGAGTCGCACAATGCGACGCGTGCGACTATGATTAGCCCTACACCGGCTACAGAGCCTCTTCGACATCATCGGGGCGTTTCGACCGATTGGGGTAGGGGCGACCGGCCGGTCGCCCCTACAGATTTCGTTCGGCGTAGAGTCAGCGATACGGGCCCGCGATGTCAATCAGCGAAGTCTGCGCCGTTATGTGGGCAACCACAAGGGTTGCCCCTACAAACACAAACGCGGCGCGCAATGGCTTGCGGCTTCATGGGTACTCCAGTCGCCCGCCCGGTTGTGGTGATAGGGGTTTGTTCGCGGCAAAAACCGCGCCGCTCACCATCAGCATAGAACGGCGACACCTGAGGCGTCTGACATGAAATCCGGACTTTCTGCGCTAAGATCAACTGGCAGCCCAACATCCAGTTCAAACCGCTCGTGGCAACCGGCGTTCTGAGCCAGATGGACTTCCCAAAATCTGACCACGCAGATCACAGGGCATTGGACGCCGGGAGTGTACATTCTTACTATGAGTCCAACTAATGCGCGAAAAATACACTTGGCCCGACACGCCAGGCGAACTATCTTAGTCACTTGTGCAACACGTTGCATATCTGCATCGAAAGGTAAAGTTGGTCTACATCGTGATTCGAGGCCTAAAATGAGGCGCCTTACGAGTTCTATGTTTTTGTTATTGATCTGTTTTCAGCCGCTTTTCGCTCAGAAAATCGGCGAACCCTTCAAGGTCGATCTCGCTGAAGGTTCAACCACATTGACACTGGATTTTTCAGACCGCGACTATCAGTTGATCGTCTATTCCACACAGACTGACGTGGAAACCAGTGGATTTGGAATTGGCCATCGGTTCGGCTTCTCCGTAACTGCCGCCTTTGGCGATTCGGAACCGGCAATGGTGCATTTTGACGGGGCAAGACGGCCAACAAACCTCCCGAACAGCGCCAGTCTAGAAGCCACGCTGCGAAACCAAGAACGCGGACTTGCGCGCCGCCTTCAACAGTCCGGTGGTTATCACGCACCGGCAGCGAAGATTGTATCCCAACAAATCGGCAGTACCCGAGATTTTGTCATTCCTGGCTATGCTTGCTGGATTATCGAGGAAGATACCACAATTACAGCCGTCCTTTATGCGACGAGCCAGCGGGCAAATGCCTACGTGGACGTGGCCGATACCAGCAGAGTGAGCAAGGAGCAGATCCAGGCACAAGTCGACCGCTTCAGTACAAGGACCTATCCCAAAATCACATCCGTATTCGGAAGTGAATCTGACGTGGACAACGATGGCAAAATCCATTTCCTCTACACCCACCTGACGGATCCTGACCCCAACGTCCTTTTCGCAGGTGCATGGGGTATTTTCGATGCCCGGGCGCTTCTGCCCGCGCGCCAGGGAGGCAACGGAAATCAATCGGATATGTTCTATGTCAATCCAGACCTTAAGCCCGAAGACTTCGATCCCGTGATTGCCCATGAGTTTCAACATCTCATCAGCTTCAATCAGCACGTGCTCGTGCGCAACGAACAATCGGAAGAGGCATGGCTCAATGAAGGGTTGTCTCACGTCGCCGAAGATCTGATCGGTGAGTTTAGCAGAAGCAAGCGCCGGGATGTCGATGTCTTCTTCCGGAATACGGTGAGGGGAGCCCTTGGTGCACCGTCTTCTCCGGAAAAAGCGAGACGAGGCGCCGCGTACATGTTCATACGCAGTCTCATTGAGGAGTTTGGCTCGGGAATTGTGACACGGCTGGTACAAACAAGTAAATCTGGAGTTGCAAATATCGAGAATGCAACCGGTAGCCCAATCGTAGACATCTTCGAGCGGCACGTATCGAGGTTGTTTTTGAGTGGGCTGGGCCTCAACCCCAAGCTCAATTATACGACAGCTCCTCTCGTAAACAACATTTCGCAAGGTCGAGCCTTCCCGCTCCCTAAGGAATATGTCCTTTGGCCTGAAGGTGGCTACCAATTAGACGTATACTATTTTGCCGTCAAACCGGATTCAACCGGCGCAGTCACCGTCAACGGGGTGGTACATCAACTCTCTTCCGCCTATGTACGCCTTATTGGAAATCGAAGCAAGACAATGCTAACCATTAAAGCCGATCCGAACGGCAAAATTCGAGCTCAGTTAATCCCGATCCCGAAAAATTGGCGGCCACGTTTGGATGTACCGAGGGGTTACAGGCCCATAGCTCGCTTTGAACCGCCACTACCTGTCCAATTCAGGACCGGGGAGGACATTCGGATCAGCGGCACGGTGTCCGATTCTTCCGTGTCCAATTCGGTCAAATTTTATTTTGAAAACGACGAATGGGAGAAAGCCCTTGTCGCAATGGTCAAGAACGGTCGATTCAGTAGAAACATCTCTTTTAATTCAAAAGAAACCGGCGAAATTTTTCTCTCTGTGGGTGTAAGGCAGGATAGGCTGTATTATGTGTCTCAGTATATTCGTCAAATAACTGTCATAGAAGGGGATCCTCCCTCTCCCGATTTCGACCGCGACGGCACGGTCGAGTTTACGGATTTCATCGCGTTTGCGAAAGCGTTCGGCCTGTCCTCAGCCGACGAGAATTTCGATCCCTCGTTCGATCTGGATGAAGATGGCGAAGTTGGCTTCTCAGACTTTCTGATTTTCTCGAAGGCCTTTGGAACGGACATCGACAGTTGACTTCATCTTGTCTCGAGGGTGATTGTACCCGCTGATATCGTAGAAGCAGTCATCCTGCCTGTCGAGATTCTTGCGTCTGATCCCTATCGGCGTTCTCTATTCTGTCCGCTGAACACACTCGAAAACACAGTCGGCGCCCTTCCGCGACAAGTTCTCGATTCCCAATGAAATGCTCATCCTGTGAAATCTTCCGCTGCGCCATCCCGGTCTGTGCCAGTCCTTGTAGAGCTTCCTCCGCTTTCGTAGTGCGTCACAGCAGATAGCGACGTCAATTGACCGACGTCTGCGCCATCGCGTGGGCAACCACAAGGGTTGCCCCTACAGATCCAAAAGCGGGTTCTCCGGACGAAATACAGAGGCGGAAGCCTGCAGGCTTCCGCCAATGAAGATCCGGTTCGGTCCAGGACCGCTGTCTATTCGGCACCGCCTATCCCGCTGCCAATTGCCCCTCCGCTTCCGGTATTTCGACCTCCATCAACGGCGTATGTATGCCGCACTCTGATTTGGACGTGCCCGCCCAGCGTCCTGCGCGCTCGTCGGCGCCAGGCGCCGCCGGCTGGGTACAGGGCCAACAGCCGATGCTGGAATAGCCCCGGTCCATGAGCGAATTGTACGGCAGATCATTTTCAATGATGTAATCCCACACCTGCTTCCGCGTCCATGCTGCAAGCGGATTGATCTTGGTGACGTCCCGACCGCAGCTGGTTCGGTAACCTTCCACGACACGTACTCCGGCCCGCGTTCCAGACTGGTCTCTCCGAAGGCCGGCAATCCAGCCGTTCAGGCCTGCCAATTTCCGCTGCAGCGGTTCCACCTTGCGCATCCGGCAACATCGATCCGGATCTCGATTGTACAGATCGCGGCCGCAGGCGCGATCCTGCTCGGGTACGCTCAAACGCGGCTGCAAGGACTCGATCCGAATATCGTAACGCGCCTCGATACGCTCTTTAAGTGCCAGCGTTTCAGGAAACAGATACCCGGTGTCGATTGTAAAAACCGGCAGGTCCGGCGCCACCCGCTGCGCCATATCCAACATCACAAGGCCACTCGCGCCGAAGGCCGTGCTCATTGCCACGGCAGGACCCATGTCCCGCCAGGCCCACGCCAGAATTTCTTCCGGCCCCGTTCCCTCGAATGCATCGGCCAGTCGGCCGATCTTCTCACTATCGATACCCATGCACATCCTCTGCCAGCTTTAATTACTATATTGTTGATCTAATTCAACAACAATAACGAATTCATGTCGTCCTGTCAAGTCTTTCGTGAAAAATTCCGATGACCAGGAGCGCCGGTGGAATCGACGCGGATCGTTGAGATGCCCGCAAACGGAATTTGAAATCG
The DNA here is from genome assembly GCA_965237675.1 of Candidatus Latescibacterota bacterium. Taxonomy (GTDB): domain Bacteria; phylum Latescibacterota; class UBA2968; order UBA2968; genus JAAXHE01. Next base: position 2,822,869 of record OZ250150.1, on the reverse strand, counting down.
CCTTGACTTTTAAAATGGGATATGGTACCTTAGAAGACTCAAAAAACGCTGGCGTTTCGCGTCATCGTGGAACCGTCGCGATATGAGAAAGAAAAAAGCCCGATCTATTGCGATCCGGGCCGTTTTATAATACAAGTAATTTATTTTGAGAAAGTTAAATGAGCCCGGAAGGATTTGAACCTTCGACCAACGGCTTAAAAGGCCGCTGCTCTACCCCTGAGCTACGGGCCCATTCCGTTCCCGGATCACACAACAGAAATCGGTGCGTGATCGGGCAAAGTGATGAATATAGACAAGCCTTTCTCCCCTGTCAAGAAAAAGGGTTTCCGTAATGATGCGCAGGCGAAGCAAGCGCCGCATGCTGAAGTGGGTACTTTGGATCACGGGAGTACTGGCGGTTATTTTTCTTGCCCTGTCGCTTATCGAGATAGACGACGTCGTCATGGCCCAGGGCATCGTAGAACCCGGTGAAAAAATCTATATCGATTCTCCGCTCAAGCGCGTTATCGAAAGCATCCATTGTGAACCTGGAACGCCGGTGAAAGCCGGACAGCCGGTTGTCCAACTCTATAATGGCGACCTGGCCGCCTCGGTTGAAGCGGCGGCGAAGGAGATCCAGCGCAACGAAGCGAACCTGGAACATGCCAGGGCAAACCTGGCGCTGCTGAAAGAAAAACCGACCGTAGAAGCGTTGAAGATCGCGGAATCCAGGGTCGAACAGGCACGCATCGCGCTGAAAGCCCGCAACCAGGAAATGCAGCGGGCCGAGCACCTCTACCTGGGCGAACGTCTCTGGAGCATAGAGGAACTCGAACGCACAAAAACGAACTGCGAACTCGCGGAAACCAACCTGAAGGTGGTATTTGAGGTCCTGAACCTGACCCGGCGCGGCGCATCGCCTGCGGAACTTCGGCAGGCCGTGGCCGACGTTCGCCGCGCAGCGGCAGCGCTGGACAACGCCCGAAACAGTCTGAAGGCGGCGCAGGAAGGCCTGAAACTAACCACACTCCGGTCGCCCGTCAACGGTATTGTTGTCAGGCGAGATCTGCATCCCGGCATGCTTGCCGACCAGGGGCAAATCGTACTCATTATTGCCGGAGAGGGCGGAGGAGATACGATCGACGCCTGGGTCCCGGAAACCAACGCGTGGAAAATCCGTCTGGGACACCCCGTAGAAATCCTCAGCAATCTATTTTCCGACCGCGAGGAATTCGTCGGTAACGGCGAAATCTCCAGGATATACCGATATGCGGTACACAGCAGCGGCGCCCGAACCTTTGAGTTGGAAATTGGCATTGTGGAAACCCCGTTGCCGCTCAAATACGGCTCCACCGCAGACCTGCGCATTATTGTGGGCAGGCGCAGCATTCTCAAATTCCTCCTGAATATCGAAGATCGCGACGTGGTCAAGGCGAGCCGGCAAGACGTCCGTAATCAAAGTAAAATGGACAAGATTCAACCGTCGCCATCCCGTCAGACCATCTCCGACCCCATCACTAAGGCACCCTCCACGTATACCACGTCGGCCGATTCCGTAGGCGGCACGGCAGTGGCACGGAAGCCCTGACATCCACAACGAGGATGAACATGCCGGACCCACGTTCCAAATCTGAAAAATACGTCTATTTCTTCGGCGACGGCACGGCCGACGGCGACGGCGACAGACGCAATCTGCTCGGCGGAAAAGGCGCCAACCTTGCTGAAATGTCACGCATCGGCATCCCGGTTCCCGCAGGGTTCACCATTACCACGGACGTTTGCGCCTACTACTACGGCCACGAGAAAAAATACCCTCCCGCGCTGAAGAACCAGGTCGTATCGAACCTGAGAAAAGTCGAAAAGGCCATGGGCGGGCGATTCGGCGATGCCGGAAATCCGTTGCTCCTGTCGGTCCGATCGGGCGCGCGTGTCTCCATGCCCGGGATGATGGAAACCGTGCTCAACCTTGGCCTCAACGACGAGATCGCCGAGGGTCTGATTGCAAAATCCGGAAATGAACGCTTTGTCTGGGACGTGTACCGGCGTTTCATTCAAGCATACGGCGACGTTGTCATGGGTGTGCGGCCGGAGGAACGTGAACACGATCCCTTCGAAGCCGCGATCGACAGCGTAAAGGCCGGACGAGGCATCACACTGGATACCGACCTCACATCCAACGACCTTCGGGAACTGGTGGACGCTTTCAAGGACATCGTCAGGAAACGCGCGGGCCGTTCCTTCCCGGAAAGCCCGATGGAGCAGTTGTGGGGAAGCGTGAACGCCGTCCTCGACTCATGGAACGGCAACCGGGCAATCGTCTACCGAAACATCAACGACATACCCCATAGCTGGGGAACTGCTGTCAACGTCCAATCCATGGTCTACGGCAATATGGGCAACGACTGCGCAACGGGAGTGGCGTTCACCCGCGACCCCTCCACAGGAGCGAGGAAGTTTTACGGCGAATACCTCATCAACGCCCAGGGCGAAGACGTCGTGGCCGGTGTTCGCACGCCCGAACCTGTCGCGAAGATGAAAAGACAGCTGCCCCAGGCCTACGAAGCCCTCGAGCGGATCTACAAAAACCTGGAATTGCACTATCGGGACATGCAGGACATCGAATTTACTGTTCAGGAAGGCCAACTCTGGATGTTGCAGACCCGAACCGGCAAGCGCACCGCGGCATCCGCGCTTAAAATAGCGGTAGACATGGTGAAAGAGGGGCTTATCAACCGGGAAGAAGCCATTGCCCGTATCGACCCAGCCCAACTCGACCACCTCCTGCATCCAACGTTCGACCCCGACGCGCCCCGCGAGGTTCTGGCGTCCGGGCTTCCCGCCTCGCCCGGCGCAGCCGCGGGCAGAGCGGTGTTCACGGCCGACGAAGCCGAGACGGCGGCGGCCGATGGGGAAGACGTCATCCTTGTCCGCCTCGAAACCTCGCCCGAAGACATTGGCGGCATGAACGCCGCCGGGGGCATTCTCACCGCACGCGGCGGTCAGACCAGTCACGCCGCCGTGGTGGCGAGAGGCATGGGCAAATGTTGCGTGGCCGGCTGCGGGGCCATCGCCATCGATTACAAGAACGACCTGTTCACAGTCAACGGAAAGACCGTTAAGGCCGGCGACTGGATTTCCCTGGACGGTTCCACGGGCGAAGTGATGCTCGGCCGCGTACCCACACGGAATCCGAAACTTTCCGGAAACTTCTCCACCATTATGAAATGGGCGGACGACATGCGGAAGCTGAACGTGCGCACCAACGCGGATACGCCGCACGACTCGGAAGTCGCGCGGAAGTTCGGCGCCGAGGGCATCGGCCTGTGCCGCACCGAACACATGTTTTTTGAAGGCGACCGCATCCTGGCCGTGCGGGAAATGATCCTGGCAGGCGACGAATCGGGCCGCAAAAAGGCATTGGAGAAGCTTCTGCCCATGCAGCGCGGCGACTTCGAGGGCATTTTCAAGGCCATGCGGGGCCTGCCCGTCACCATCCGCCTGCTCGACCCGCCCCTGCACGAATTCCTGCCCCACGAGCTCGAACAGCAGCGCGAAATGGCGAGCCAGATGGGGGTTTCGCTCAAGACCATTCAGGAGAAGGTCGACAACCTGCACGAATTCAACCCCATGCTGGGGCACAGGGGCTGCCGCCTGGGCGTTACCTTCCCCGAAATCTACGAAATGCAGGCACGGGCAATCTTCGAAGCGGCCGTCAACGCACGCAAACGCAGAATCAAGGCCATCCCCGAGATCATGATCCCCCTGGTCGGCACGGTCAAGGAATTCACCGAACTTCGTAAAATGGTGGACCGTGTCGCCGATGAGATAGTGGGCGGCAGCAAGGTCAAGATAGACTATCTCGTCGGCACCATGGTCGAGATTCCCCGGGCCGCTCTGGTGGCGGACACCATTGCCGACTCCGCCGACTTCTTCAGTTTCGGCACCAACGATCTCACACAGATGACCTTCGGCTTTTCCCGCGACGACGCCGGCAAATTCCTGCCAGAATACATCAAACAGGGTATCCTCGAACAGGACCCGTTCCAGACCCTCGACCAGGTGGGCGTGGGGCAACTTCTGATTATCGGAACAGACCGCGGGCGCTCCGTACGAAAGACCCTCAAGGTGGGCATCTGCGGCGAGCATGGCGGCGACCCTGAGTCGGTAAAATTCTGCCATCGGATAGGCCTGGACTACGTCTCCTGCTCTCCATACCGGGTGCCTATCGCCCGCCTGGCCGCCGCCCAGGCCGCCATCGAATAGGTCGAAAGCGCCGAACCAGTGCGCGGGGACCCACCCTCCCCTCGCCAAACCCGGACGGACCGTCGGATGGGGCCATCGCCCCAGGCCGCGGTTTTCCCAACAATTCTGTTGCAGCGTGTTCCATCGCGGGCTTTCTGCCGATCGGAAAACGCGGTTCCCTCAGCGTTTCGACGGCGAGGCCGCCACTGGATCACGCCGGCGCGACGCATGATTTTCGATCCGCGACAGCCTGTATTTTCAAGGTATTTCCAGACGGGCGTGGCATCGTATAGGGTTTTCCGTATATGCCTCGAATCATTGCCATTGCCAACCAGAAAGGCGGCGTCGGAAAAACCACCACGGCGGTCAACCTCTCCGCTTGCCTGGCGGCCGCAGAAAAGAAAACCCTCCTTGTCGACCTGGATCCGCAGTCCAACGCCACCAGCAGCTTCGGCGTGTCGGTGGGCGCGGGAGACCCGTGCATATACGAGGTGCTCCTCGAGGAGCATCCGCTTTCTGACATCACCCGGGAAACCGAGATACCCTACCTGAACGTTGCCCCGTCGCATATGCGCCTCACCGGGGCCGAAGTCGAATTGGTCAACCTCGGCGCCCGGGAGCACCGGCTCCGGGTCGCGCTGGAAAGCGCCGGCGAAAACTACGAATTCCTTTTGATCGACTGCCCGCCCTCTCTGGGATTGCTTACCCTCAACGCGCTTACCGCCGCCGGCTCCGTCCTCATTCCGATACAGTGCGAATACTATGCCCTGGAAGGTCTGGGGAAACTGTTGAATACACTGCGGCTGGTTCGGCGTCGTCTGAATCCTCCGCTCCTGATCGAGGGCGTACTGCTCACGATGTTCGACCGGCGGCTCAATCTCGCCCGGCAGGTCGTCGACGAGGCCCGCGCCCACTTCGGAGAGCGCGTTTACAAGACCATCATCGGCCGAAACGTCAAGCTCGGCGAGGCGCCCAGTTTCGGCAAACCCATCATCCTGTACGACATTATGTCTCCGGGGGCCCAGAATTATATGAGCCTGGCTGGGGAGGTAATCAACCATGGCCAAGCGTAACGCCCTGGGCAGAGGCCTGGGCGCTCTCATACCCGGCGCTGACGAATCGCCGCTGGAAAAACCCGCCGGGCCGATGGAGCCGGGTGACATCCAGCCGGGCGCGCGGGTGCTCGAGATCGACATTGTAGATCTCGAGCCCAACACGCACCAGCCCCGGGCCAGATTCGATCCGGACGCCGTACAGGAATTGGCGGACTCGATCAAGGAAAAGGGGGTCATCCAGCCTGTTGTCGTTCGACGTTACGGGTCCGGATATCAGCTCGTTGCCGGCGAGCGACGCCTCCGTGCCGCGAGACAGGCGGGGCTTGAGACCGTCCCCGCCATCCTGGTGGACGTAGGAACCGATCAGGAGATGATGGAAATATCCCTGATCGAAAATGTGCAGCGTGAAGACCTGAATCCGATCGAAGAAGCCAGGGCGTACAGGGCCCTTATGGAATCGTGTTTCTTGACGCAGGAAGAGGTCGCACAGAAGGTCGGCAAGAACCGATCCACCGTTACCAATACGCTGCGCCTCCTCCATCTCACTGAAGAGGTCAGAAACGCCCTCCAGGACGGACAAATCTCCATGGGGCACGCTCGCGCTCTCCTGGGTCTTGCAGACGACCGTCTGCAGGCGAATCTCTGCAGGAAAATTGTCACCGAAGGCCTCTCGGTACGACAGGTTGAAGACCTTGTCAAGGTTGGCAGAGACGGACGCCGTGAGCCACCCGGGCCCCTGCCCCGGGGTAAAGATCCTCAGACCCTCTCGCTGGAAGAAGACCTTCAGCGCCGTTTTGGCACGGGGGTGAATATCAACCGCCGTGGCAAAAAAGGAAGAATCGAAATCGAGTTCTACACGGACGACGACCTGGAACGCATCCTGGACCTCCTCCGGGAAACGTCGTACTGACGCCCCACCCGGCCCACAGACGATCCCTGACCGTGGGCACGGCGCGCCGTGCCCCTATCTGGTTGTGTGGGGTGGCCGGCCGATCACAAGACCCATACGAGGAATCCGTTGCGGCATGCTCGGAAATTTCCTGGAAAAACTCAAACTGGGTCTATCAAAGACCCGCGAGGGACTATCCGGAAAAATCAGCGAGGTCTTGCGCCGCAGCCCCAGGCTGGATGATGAAACCCTGGAGGAGATCGAAGAAATCCTGATCCGGGCAGACGTCGGCGTCAACGCGACGCTCCGGATCATCGACCGTCTTCGGGAGCGCGACCAGCGAGGCACGGCGCCCGATCAGACGGAAAACTGGGTCCGCGGCCGGCTTGAGGCCGAACTGCTCGAGATTCTCCGGTCCGTCCAACCCCCGTCCTCAGCGCCTCCGTGGTTCAGGCCTCACGTCATCCTGGTCGCCGGCGTGAACGGCGCTGGAAAAACGACAACCATCGGCAAGCTGGCCTGCAGGTACGGCTTGCGGCGCAAGCGAGTGCTCCTGGCCGCCTGCGACACTTTCCGGGCCGCCGCGATCGAACAGCTTTCCATCTGGGCAGACCGTTCCGGCGCGGACATCGTACGCCACCGGCCGGGCGCAGACGCCGCATCCGTGGCTTTCGACGCCCTTGCCGCCGCCCGATCCCGCGACGTGGACGTGGTCATTATCGACACCGCAGGGCGCCTGCACACCAGAGTGAATCTGATGGAGGAACTTAAAAAAATCCGACGCGTCCTGGGCAAATGTCAGCCGGGCGCTCCTCACGAGACCCTGCTGGTCCTGGACGCCACCACCGGACAGAACGCCGTTGCCCAGGCCCGGCAATTCCACGCGGATATAGGAATCACCGGCCTTGTTCTGGCCAAATTGGATGGCACGGCCAGAGGCGGTGTCGTCATCGCGATTGCCGACGAACTCGGCCTTCCCGTCCGAATGGTCGGCCTTGGCGAAGGTCAGGATGATCTGAGTGACTTTGAACCGGAGGCCTTCGTCAGGGCTCTCTTCGAAGGGGACTGACTCGAATATGACGCCCATCTATCTGGACAATCAGGCCACCACACCGGTCGACCCCAGGGTGGTGGATGCCATGTTGCCCTATTTCAACGCGAATTTCGGCAACGCCGCCAGCCGAACCCACAGCTTCGGGTGGACCGCCGAAGCAGCGGTTGACCGGGCGCGGGAACAGGCCGCGGAACTGATCCATGCCGACGCCAGGGAGATCATTTTCACCAGCGGCGCGACCGAATCGGATAACCTGGCCATAAAGGGCGTGGCTGCCGTACACCGCGAGAAAGGCGGGCACGTCATCACCCAGACCACCGAGCACCACGCCGTCCTGGATTCGTGCAAATCGATTGAGCGGCGAGGTTTCGACGTTACCGTCCTGCCCGCAGACTGCTACGGACAGGTCGCACCTGAAGCCGTCTCGGACGCGATACGGGAAGACACCATCCTTGTCTCGATAATGGCGGCCAACAACGAAATCGGCACCCTCCAGCCACTGGACGAAATCGGTGCCATCTGCATGGAACGGAACATCCTCTTCCACTGCGACGCCGCACAGGCTGTGGGCAAGATGCCGATCGACGTGAAGGCCCTTGGCATTGACCTGCTCTCGATATCCGCCCACAAACTGTACGGTCCCAAGGGCGTCGGCGCCCTCTACGTTCGCAGCCGGCCCCGTGTGCGCCTCGTTGCCGAAATCGACGGGGGCGGCCACGAACGCGGAATGCGCTCGGGTACGCTCAACGTGCCGGGCATTGTGGGTCTCGGCTCGGCCTGCGAATTTGCGCGCGCTGAGATGGGCCCCGAAGGCGTTCGCCTCCGGGGGTTGCGCGAACGGCTCAGAGCCCGCCTGTTCGACGCCCTGGACGGTATCAGTCTCAACGGCCATCCGGAGAAACGGCTGGACGGAAACCTCAACATCAGCTTCGAAGGCGTGGATGGCGAGAGCCTGTTGATCGGCCTGGGTGAGATTGCGCTCTCGTCCGGCTCCGCGTGCACGTCCGCTTCGCTGGAACCCTCTTACGTCCTGAGGGCGCTGGGTGTGTCCACCAGCCTGGCCGAGAGCAGCATCCGCTTCGGCCTGGGAAGATTCAACACCGAAGCCGAGATCGACCATGCGGCCGGGCGTGTCATCGCCGAAGTCGGCCGGCTGCGTGAAATCTCGCCGTACTCCAGCGCAAAACCGCGCCGCAGATAACGCTTTCCACAACACGGACGACGCAACTTTCAACTCACTTCAAGGACCGACCCCATGCAAATGCCACCCGGCATGCCGAAACCAAGGCCCATCCCAGAGGTCAAACATATCGTGGCCGTTTCCAGCGGCAAGGGCGGCGTGGGCAAAACCACCGTCAGCGTGAATCTCTCCGTCGCCCTGGCGCGTCAGGGTCAGGCCGTTGGCCTGCTCGATGCCGACATCTACGGCCCCAACGTCCCCATGATGCTGGGCGCCACGGATCAACCGCGGGCGGTGAGCGGCAAAATCATCCCGCTTGAACGCCACGGCGTCAAACTGATGTCTCTCGGACTTATCGCGGGGGAAGACACACCCGTGATCTGGCGGGGCCCTATTGTGGGAAAAATGATCCAGCAGTTCATGTCCGACGTCGCCTGGGGGGCGCTGGATTACCTCATTGTAGACCTTCCGCCTGGTACCGGTGATGCCCAACTCACCCTGGCGCAAACCGTTCCGCTCAGCGGCGCGGTCATTGTCACCACGCCGCAGGACGTCGCGCTTGAAGACGTCACTCGAGGCATCGAGATGTTCCGGAAGGTAGACGTTCCCATCCTCGGCGCCGTCGAAAACATGAGCGGCTTTATATGTCCCTGCTGCGGCGAGCGGGCGCCAATCTTCGGTGATGGCGGCGGCGACAAGATCGCCATGCACTTCAACATCCCGGTGCTGGGACGGCTGCCCATTCTGCCCGCGATTCGCGAAGGCGGCGACACCGGCAATCCGATTGCCGCACGGGAATCCGATGAGACGCGGACCTTCCTGGAAATCGCAAAGAAGATCATGGAAGAGATCGACGCCTTCGAACAGCCGGGACCTCGAATCACCATTTCGTGACCGGTCCGCGTACGGACCGCCGACTATTCGGTTGCATCGCCCCGAATGTCCGAATCCCGAACAGAAAAATCGGGCCGATTCGAGAGGGGACACATCGCTTCAGCGTCCAACCGCCGACTTCGACATTAAATTTTGCGTTCCCGGCCGGAATTCGATACATTACCAGTACCTGATTTCAAACACTTAGCACCGGGGGGAATTTTATGATTACGGCATTTGAAACCCTTATGGAGACCGTCCGGAGCGAGGTCCGGGGCATTTCGCCTGAAGACGCCCGGGGGCGGCTGGACAGCGTCCTGCTGCTGGACGTCCGGGAACGGGAGGACTACGCCCTGGGTTATATTGCGGGCGCCGAGAACCTCTCCAGGGGATTTCTCGAACTGCGCATCGAAACCCTGGCGAACGACCGCTCAACCGCCATCCTCGTCTACGGTGACGAGAACCAGGGGCCACTGGCGGCGCGAGACCTGCAGAATATGGGATATGAAAACGTCGTCTACCTCGAGGGCGGCTACGACGCCTGGGTGGCGGCGGGCCTGCCGGTTCAGCGCGACAGAGCGCTCACCAAAGCCGAGGTCCAGCGTTACTCAAGGCACCTCCTGGTGCCCGAAGTGGGTGAAAAGGGGCAGGGAAAGTTGCTGGAGGCAAAGGTCCTGATGGTCGGCGCCGGCGGCCTTGGGTGTCCAGCGGCCTATTACCTCGCTGCGGCAGGCGTCGGCACCCTGGGGATCGTCGACGCGGATGTGGTGGACGTCACCAACCTCCAGCGCCAGATCCTTCACGGCACATCCGACCTGGGCCGGCCCAAAGCCATCTCCGCGCGGGAAACTCTGCAAGACCTCAATCCCGGCTGCAAGGTCGTCCCGTATGTCGAATACCTCAATTCCGAAAACGTGATGGACATCATCGCGGACTACGACATTGTGGTGAACGGCTGCGACAACTTTCCCACGCGTTACATGGTGAACGACGCCTGCGTTTTCGCGCGCAAGCCCATCGTAGACGGAAGCATATTCCGCTTTGAGGGACAGGTGACCATCTATCCGTGCGATCTGGAGGGTCCGTGCTACCGCTGCCTCTACCCAGAACCGCCTCCCGCCGAACTGGCGCCCTCCTGCGCCGACGCGGGGGTTCTGGGAGTACTTCCGGGCACCGTGGGACTGATTCAGGCCACCGAAGTGGTCAAGCTCATTCTTGGCCAGGGAGAACCGCTCATCGGCAGATTGCTCATGTACGATGCGCTTGCCATGAGTTTCCGTACCTTTAAAATTCGCCGCGACCCCGGCTGCCCGGTGTGCGGGGACCAGCCCGAGGTGACGGAGCTCATCGACTACGTCGCCTTCTGTAACGGCGTTACGCAACACGCCGCCGCGGACGATTGAGACGCGGGAACGGCAACATCTGAAAAAAGAAACGCGCCCCGGACAGGGCGCGTTTCTTTTTTTGTGCTGACCTCCGCTCTGGAGTGGAAACTTCGCTTCTAGTACATCCCGCCGCCCGGAGGCGCTGGCGGAGGTTTTTCTTCTTCCGGAATATCCGCCACGATGGCTTCGGTGGTCAGGAGCAACCCGGCAATACTGGCCGCGTTCTCCAGCGCCGTGCGCGCTACCTTCGTGGGATCCAGCAATCCGGCGGAGATCATGTCTTCGTAAATCTCGGTGTCGGCGTTAAATCCATAAGCGCCCTCACCGGCGTTTACCTTCTGCACCACAATGGCGCCCTCGACACCGGCGTTATCGGCAATCAGCCGGAGCGGCTCCTCCAGGGCCCGTCGGACAATTTCCACGCCGATTTTCTCGTCGGCGCGCGCATCTTTCCGGGCCTGATCCAAAGAGGCGATCGCGCGGAGAAAGGCCACGCCGCCGCCGGGAACGATTCCCTCTTCCACGGCCGCCCGCGTGGCGTGCAGCGCGTCTTCTACGCGCGCCTTCTTCTCCTTCATCTCCGTCTCCGTCGCCGCGCCCACGTTCACCACCGCCACGCCGCCCGCCAGCTTGGCGAGACGCTCCTGCAGCTTCTCGCTGTCGTAGTCGGAAGTCGTCTCGTCGATCTGACGCCGGATCTGTCCGACCCGGCCGCGGATATCTGCGGACTCACCCCCGCCTTCCACGATTGTCGTGTTGTCCTTGTCAATCGTGATCCGCTTGGCCTGCCCCAAATCCGCCGTGGTCGCGTTCTCCAGCTTGAACCCCGCGTCTTCGGACAGCACGCGGCCGCCCGTCAGGATGGCGATATCTTCCAGCATCTCCGTGCGCCGGTCGCCGAAGCCGGGCGCCTTGACCCCCGCCACCTTCAGCGTACCGCGAATCTTGTTTACAACCAGCGTGGCAAGGGCCTCACCTTCGATATCTTCGGCAATAATCAGCAACGGCTTGCCCGTTTGCGCCGTTTTTTCCAGAACCGGCAGCAAATCCCGCATCGCCGAGATCTTCTTGTCGTGGATCAGCAGATAGGCGTCTTCAAGCGCCGTTTCCATGTTGTCCGGATCCGTCACGAAATGAGGCGACAGATAACCACGATCGAACTGCATGCCTTCCACCACTTCCAGCCCGGTTTCGATGGATTTCGCCTCTTCCACTGTAATGACGCCATCTTTACCGACTTTTTCCATGGCTTCGGCAATCAGGTCTCCAATTGCCTTATCGTTGTTGGCGGAAACCGTAGCCACCTGAGCGATTTCCGTGTGCCCGGCAACCGGCTTGCTGATTTCATGGATTGCCTTCACGACCGTTGTCACCGCCTTGTCGATGCCCCGCTTCAGGTCCATGGGGTTGGCGCCGGCGGTCACGTTTTTCAGCCCTTCAGTGTAGATCGCCTGAGCCAGCACGGTTGCGGTCGTGGTGCCATCGCCTGCCACGTCGGAGGTCTTGGAGGCGACTTCCTTCACCATCTGAGCGCCCATATTTTCATAGGGATCTTTCAGTTCGATTTCCTTGGCTACCGTCACGCCGTCCTTGGTGACCGTGGGGGATCCGAACTTCTTGTCCAGCACCACGTTCCGGCCCTTTGGGCCCAACGTTACCTTAACGGCCGCGGCCAGTTGATCCACGCCACGCTTCAGCGCATCTCTGGCCGCAACATCGAATTCAAGCTGCTTCGGCATATCGTCCTCCTTGACGTATCTTTGAATTAAGGAATCGCATTAGTCTTCAATAATCGCCAGGATATCGCTCTCTGACATAATGAGATGATCCTCGTCGTCCAGCCGTATCTCCGTGCCGGAATATTTTCCGTAAAGCACCACGTCGCCGGATGACACGGACGGCGCGATCCTGTTGCCGGAATCGTCCAGTTTACCATCTCCGACGGCCACGACTTCACCGCGCTGAGGCTTTTCTTTTGCCGTGTCAGGAATAATGATGCCACCCTTCACCTGCTCTTCTTCTTCCTGGGGCCTGACCAGCACACGATCTCCCAGCGGTTTCACCTTGACTGCCATGTCTCTAACCTCCTTGAAAAAATGAGCCGGGATCGGCGTTAAATTTATTGATTTTAAATGCTTAACGTCGCTGTTAGCACTCTGGCTTGATGAGTGCTAACAGTCAACCAATATATCAAACTTGGATATTCTTGGCAAGGAAAATTTGGCTGTTACAAGAAAAAATACCGGGCCTTCCTCGGAAGACCCGGTTTGGAATTTCTCGCGGATTCAGGGCGAAAAGAGCCCGCGACCCTTCATTTCTGATTGTACAGCGCCTGGAACGCCTGCAACAGTTCCTTTGATTTCTTCACGTGGGCAGGGTCGGTGGTCTGCTTGCATTTCATCGCCGAAACGATCATTTGATGGAGCAATGCCAGCTTCTCCGAATAGGCCTGACGCGCGGACGGATCGTCGCCCTCGGGCGTCTTGATGCGCTGCGCCAGGAAATACTGGGCCACAATCTCACGAATGTCGTCCGCGTGTTTTTCCTTGTTATTCACCCATCGCACCAGCTGATTCATATTCTTGCCGGCATCGGCCGAAAGCTGGACGATCTGATTCATTGACTTCTCAATGGTCTTCAAATTCTCGGCAATGGCCGAGAACCTGGCCTCGTCGCCATAGATCCCACAGGGAATTTCACAGTGCGCAAACGTCGACCCACGCGAAGCAAGCAGAAAGAGCGGGAGGAGAATTGCCGGAACCAGACGTCTCATAACGAATCTCCTTCGGAAAAGTTGACTGGATTATCGGACTGTCACAAGATATCGGAAACTGGACCAAGGGGCCCCCACGGCAAGCACGCGCGACATCGGGGGTATGGATTGGAGGCCTGCGCCGGGCTCTTCCGGACCCGCCTGAACCGGGCATCGAAGGGTCGAATCGCCTGTCGCTGAACTCAAGACACGAACAACCCGGTTCAACCGCACCACAACCTGATTCTGTTTTTATGGATATTTGCTACCTTCGTGCCCTTTTGTTTTTGGTTTTCCTGGCGCCAACCTATATATTAAATACGAACTCAATCGGCCGCTCAAACGTAAGGAATTTACCTGCCTGCATCAAGAGAATAGCGATGGCACCGACCCCTCAGGATGGTTTCAGGATCTCCCGCGCCCGGGATGGAAACTCGCCATGCCCATAACCCGTGACCGGGTTCTGGCTTATATCAGCAAAGAAACGGTTCGCCCGCTCAAACCTCGCGAGCTGAGCCGGGCGTTGAGGGTACCCGAAAAAGACTACCGGCGTTTTCGACGCCTGCTCGTCCAACTCGAACGGGAAGGTGTCATTGTCAGGCAGCGCAACAACCGCTTAGGACCTCCCGGCAGGCTCAACCTCGTCACGGGTCGACTCAGCGTTAACCCCGACGGATTCGGATTTGTCTGCCCCGATGAAGGAAACCCGGACATCTTCATCGGGGCTGGCGGCCTGCGCGGCGCGTTGCATGGCGACCGCGTCGTGGCCCGGGTCTCGCGCAGGGCCGGCGGCAAACCCGAAGGCGAGATCGTCCGCGTGCTGGAACGCGGCGCCAGAAGCGTTTTGGGAATTTATCGCGCCGGAACCCGCTTTGGCCTCGTAGAACCGGACGATCCCCGAATTCTCAGAGATGTCTACGTCTCCCCCGCCGATGCCGGAGGGGCACGGGACGGCCAGGTGGTCGTTGCCCGCCTCCGATCCTGGCTCCCGGGAAATCCCGATCCCGAAGGCGAGGTCGTCGAAGTCCTGGGACACCCCGACGACCCCGGCATCGATACCCTTTCCGTCGTGAAAGAGTACGGCCTGCCCATCGAGTTTCCCCCGCACGTGCTCGAAGCCGCAGAGGAATTTCCAGATCACGCCCCTGAATTGGAGATTCGTAACCGGCTGGACCTTCGCCATCTCCTGTGCGTTACCATCGATCCGGAAGACGCCCGGGACCACGACGACGCCGTCTCGTTGGAAGATCGACCGGGAGGCGGATGCCGGTTGGGCGTACACATTGCCGACGTCGGCTACTATGTTAAGGAAGGAAGCCCCCTGGACCATGAGGCCCTCACGCGGGGAACCAGCGTGTATCTCGCCGACCGGGTCATTCCCATGCTGCCGGAGCGCCTGTCCGCCAATCTGTGCTCCCTTCTTCCCGGAAAGGACCGGCTCGCCGTCAGCGTCATTATCGATCTGGATTCGAACGGCCGTGCACTGAAGACGGAGATCGCACCGTCCCTGGTCCGGAGCCGGGCAAAACTGTCCTACCGGCAAGCCCAGAAGTTTCTGGACGGAAACGGATCGTCCAAGGCGCCCCCCCACGCCGCCCTCGTGCGGAAGATGGACAACCTGCGCAGGCGTATCACCCGCCGCCGGATAAAACGGGGCGCGATTGATTTCAACATTGCCGAACCGCATATCGTCTTGGACCCCGAGGGCAATGTCACCGCGATTCGGAAAAGCGAACGCCTGGACAGTCACCGTATCATCGAAGAGTTCATGCTGCTCGCCAATGAAACCGTGGCCAGCCATCTGCGAGACCGGACTCTGCCCGGCCTGTACCGGGTGCATGAAAGGCCGGACGCGCAAAAACTCGCGGATTTTGCAAACACGGCCGCCGCCTTCGGGTTCGGGTTTCCACGCCGGGATCGGATCACACCCACCGACATTCAGAAGTTTCTGGCCGCGGTTGAAGGAAAGCCGTCCGGCCAGGTACTGAATGCGTGGCTGCTGCGGTCCATGAAAAAAGCCGTCTACTCTCCCGACAATATCGGCCATTTCGGCCTTGCCTGTGACACCTACACCCACTTCACCTCCCCCATTCGTCGCTACCCGGACCTGCTGGTTCACCGCCTGTTGAAGGAAGCCGGCGGATTGACCGAAGAACAGAAGGACGGGCTCAGGGAACGACTGCCCACGCTCGGCGGCCTGGCAACCAGCCGGGAAACCGTCGCTCAGGAGGCGGAACGTGCGTCCATCAAAGTCAAACAGATCCGTTTTCTGGAAGACCGCGTCGGCGACGCCTTCAACGCCGTAATCGTTGGTGTCCGGCCCATTGGTTTCTTTGCACAGCTCGACGATTTTTTGATCGACGGACTCGTCAGAGTCAGTACACTGGGAGACGATTACTACGTCTACCACGAAATCGAGGGCGCTTTGACTGGAGAACGTTCCGGCAGGCGGTTCCGGTTGGGCGACCCCGTGGTGGTTCAGCTTGCACGGGCGGACCGGAGATTCCGCCGGCTTGATTTTCTGTTGCAAGAAGGCGGTTCCACGCCGGAAAGGGACAGCCGCCGGAGAACGAAACCCGGAAAACGCCGACGACGCAGGCACTGACGGTTCCGGTTGCGCGTGCTCCCCTGGTCGGGTGGGTCTTTCGGACTGCCCGGCATGAGACGTGGCCCGGGAGATTTCACCGGCTCGGATCCCGAACGACGATGCGGCGCCCTGGCCCGCCAGGATTCTCACGCAACGCAGCGGGCCTCCAGCGGGTGGCCTGCCAACCCTTCTGCGCAATTGCAGTTCGTCCGAGCACATTCAACTCACACATCCCCGACCAGGAGGGGCGATGGACCAACACGTCAAACACTTTTGCGGCATCTTCGGCATATATGGGAATAACGATGCGGCGAAACTCACCACGCTGGGCCTGCATGCCCTCCAGCACCGCGGAGAGGAAAGCAGCGGCATTGTTTCCGGCAACGGTGAGTATCTATTTCGCCACGCCGAAATGGGGCATGTAGCCGATGTGTTCTCCGATGTCGGCGTGCTGGGCCGGCTGCCGGGCCACCTGGCCATCGGACACAATCGGTATTCCACAACAGGTTCGAACACGCTCATCAACGCCCAGCCTTTTCTGGCTGAATGCCGGGACGCCTTTCTTGCCGTCGGGCACAACGGCAACCTCACCAATACAGTCGAACTCCGCAGCCGGATGCAGAACGACGGCGCCATCTTTCAAACAACCACGGACAGCGAACTGATTCTCCATCTCGTCGCCAGGTCGAGAGAAGAAAAGATGGCCGAACGTATCACCAGCGCTCTCCTGCAGATCGAAGGCGCGTATTCGCTTGTCATGGCCACGGAAAACCGGCTCTTTGCCGCCCGGGATCCCTACGGATTCCGTCCGCTGTGCCTGGGCAAGCTCGGTGATGCCTGGATTGTCGCCTCCGAATCATGCGCGCTGGACATCATCTCGGCACGTTATATTCGCGACATCGAGCCCGGTGAACTCGTCATGATAGACGCGAACGGTCTCCGCGCATTCACAACCACCGAAGCCGAACGGCACGCGTTCTGCATCTTCGAATACATATACTTCTCGCGACCTGACAGCATCATCTTTGGCGACAACGTCGACAAGACCCGGCGCCGGCTCGGCAGACAGTTGGCCATTGAACAACCTGCCACCGCAGATATCGTGATATCCGTGCCGGACTCCAGCAATACCGCGACGCTGGGCTATGCCAACCAATCCGGAATCAAACACGAAATCGGCCTTATTCGAAACCACTACGTCGGACGCACTTTTATTACGCCCGGACAGGACAGTCGTTCGTCCAAGGTTCGCCTCAAGTTCAACCCGGTTCGGGGTGTTCTGAACGGAAAACGGGTGGTCGTCGTCGAAGACTCCATCGTTCGAGGCACAACCCTTCGACACCTGGTTCGAATGTTACGGGAAGCCGGCGCCCGTCAGGTTCACGTGCGCGTGAGTTGCCCTCCGATTGTCGGTCCCTGTTTTTACGGCATTGACTTTCAGACCAAGAAGGAACTGATCGCCAGCGCGAAAACCGTGGAGGAGATCCGCGAACACCTCGGCGTCGACAGCCTGGGTTATCTCTCTCTGGACGGCATGCTCAGCGTAGCCCCCAATTCGTCTCTACAGTATTGCACGGCGTGTTTTACGCAAGACTACCCGATCCCCATTGAGAACGAAACCGGCAAGCTGCTACTGGAAAAACGAGCGGGCAACCTTTTTTGATCCGGATCGCAAAAACATCTGTATCACCTCACACGCGGCGGCTCCGCGAGCCCGTCCGCCATTCCTCCGGATTTCCATCGTCAATTATGAAAACGCGTCCAATTTTCTACCTGTTCCTTCTGACCGGCCTCGCGGGGTGCGCTGCTTCCCGCCAGGCCGTCGATCGTCCGCCGCCGCAACCGCACGGCCCCAATCCCCAAGCGATGGGTCATTTCATAGACGCCAAACGGTTCGAACTTACAGGGCGAATTGAAGAGGCCACAGAGGCGCTAAGGGCGGCCATTGCCATCGACTCGACTGCGGCCACCCTGTACAGCTCGCTTGCCCACAATCTGATCTCGTTGAACCGGATTGCAGAAGCCGGTGAAAATGCACGAAAAGCCGTGCAGTTGGAACCCGGGGCGCCCGCCCATCGATGGCTACTTTATCACACCCTGATCAAAGGGCACCGGGATACGCTCCTGGCGACGGCTCAGCTTGAAGCCATCGCCCGTCTGAATCCCGCGGATTTTAGGGCCCATACCCACCTGCTCCAGATCTACACGACCAAAGGGCAGCGTCAGGACGTCCTCCGCGTGCTGGATCGGGCCGCAACCGTGCCTGCTCCGAACATCCGGCACGATCTGTTGATCGCCGACGGGTATCAGCGTCTGAATCTGCCCCGGAAGGCAGCCGGCATCTACCGCCGCATCCTGCATCGCGATCCGGAACAGGTGCAAATCTGGAATCGCCTCGGCGACCTGACGCTTGCTACGGGCGACACCCTGGAAGCCGCCGCCGTCTATCGTTCCGGTCTGACCCATTTTCAACACCGTTTTAATAAGACGACCCGCGCGCTCTGGGAGAAGCTCATTGCGATCTACGATCGTGACGACCACGTGGAATCCCTGATCTCGGAGACGCCCCTGGATACGCTTTTTCTGGACCGATTGTCCACATATCTCCCGGGGAGCATTCCACGTCCGGGGCCCGAAAGCGGTCTGGCCACGCGCCGCTATAGACATACGGAAACCCTTCTGAACCGCCTCATCCCTGAAATGCCGGAACGACACGACCTGCTTGGCCGGAAGGCGTCGCTGCTACTCTTCACCGACCGCCCCGAAGAAGCCCGACGTATCTTTAGCCAGGCGATATCGCTTGAGCCCGATCCAAGGTATCGACTGGGCGTAGCGCATACCTATCTGAAAGAACGGGATTGGGACCCCGCCATCGAGATTCTTGATGGACTCTTCCACGGAACGCCGACGGAATCCGACCTGTTTTCCCAGGTCGTATTTGACCTCGGAGGGACTTACGCGATCACCAACCGCCCGGAACAGGCGAGAGTCGTCTACAACCATGCCCTAAGCGCCCGGCCAGAGGAACTTCGGTATCATCTGGCTATTGGCCGTACTTATCTGGCCGAGAAAAACTGGGAAGAGGCGATTCCCACTCTTGAACGGCTGAAGACTCGCCTGGGCGACGACACGGAACTCCTGGATGAAGTGCTTTACGACCTGGGACACAGTTACGAGCGTGCAGGACGTTTCGATAGCGCTGTTGCCATATTTCAATACCTGCTTGCCCGGGCGCCCAACAACCATCAGGCATTGAACTATCTGGGATATATGTTCGCGGAAAAAGGCGTTCGCCTCAGTGAAGCGGAAGACTATATTGAACGGGCCCTGCGCGGCGATCCGAAAAATGGCGCGTACCTGGATAGCATGGGGTGGGTATATTTCCAGCAGCAGCGGTACGATGATGCCATGAATTATCTCAAGCTGGCACTGAAAGCGGAAGAAAGCAGGCTGGAAAAGATCGCATTGGAAGACCGAACGCCAGGTCAGCGCGAGAACCTATCGGTTATTCTGGATCATGTCGGTGATGCCGCGCAGGCCCTCGGCAACGTAGAAGAAGCGCTCGTGCACTGGCAGAGGGCGGTTGATCTCCATCCCGACAACGAAGCCATTCGGCGCAAACTGCAGACATTCGACTCTATCAACGCAAACGGACCCTGAAATGGCGTGCCATTTGCGGTCTGGAATGCGCTCCGTCACCCGAACACCTGTCCTGTATTTCCTCCTCCTGGTACTTCCCGGCTGCGCCGCATCCCTTTCCCGCCTCCCGGACGTTGGTCCGGTAACGACCCCGGCCGACCTGCTGTACATCGTATCCTCGCGTGCAGACAGCCTCAAGGATCTGGAGATCCGCGCCGGCATCAACATGCGTGTCGACGGTATCAAACAAAAGGGGTTCGCCGTACTCTTCTATCGATCGCCCAACGAACTGAAAATCGAGATTAAAGATGCCCTGCTCGGGTTCGGCGTGCTGTCTGCCCGCGCGCAGGGGGACTCCCTTGCCGTCTATCTGTCCAGGACCAACCACTATCTGGAAGGACCCCCGGAGGACGTGCTGCGCGCCATTACGGGTGTCGATCTCGCGCCTTACGGCGTTCGGCACGCGTTGCTTGGCCTCGTCAACCTCTCCCCACTCAATTTACCTCGCATCGGCGAGTTCGCGTCACACCGGGACAGTCTTATCGTGGAAATCATTGAACCGCTGTGGACGCGCCGCCTTCGATTCGAACCCCGCACCGCCGTCCTGCTCGAAGAACGGGTATATACGCCCGACGGGCTATTGATGTCTCGCCGAATCCTGTCGGAATACCGGCGGCAAAACGGCGTGGTTCTTCCCGGAAAGATGGAGATGATCCAGGGCAACGACCGGATCCGGATTCAGGTTGTCAGCCGGAAAGTCAATTCCGGCGTTCCGGATCGCCGGTTTGAACTGCGAATACCCAGTGACGTCATTCGACTTGAATGAAGCGGGGCAGCTTTTCCGCGAATCGCCTCAGGGGCAAAAGCCATTGTGCGGCGGTGGAGCTGATGGATTGGCGAAGAGAGCAGCCTGATAGGCTGTGATGTAAACATCGAACGAGAGCTTGAGAGGGTGGAGCGGACATTCTTGTCTGCTCACATACATCAAAACGGAACAAATGAAAAGGCTGACTATATTGAGCCTTCTTCTTCTTTTAGCCGTCGTCTTGTTTTCACAGGATGGGAAGGCGCTGACCACCGGACAGGCAAAGCACATCCTCACGGGTCATACGGATTGGATCTGGTCGGTGGTGTTTTCACCGGATGGAAGGACACTGGCAAGCGGTAGTTTCGATGACACCGTGCGGTTGTGGGACGTGGCCACGGGACAGGAAAAACACACCCTCACTGGACATAAGGGCACTACCCGGTCGGTGGTGTTTTCACCGGACGGGAGGACGCTGGCAAGCGGCAGTGGTGATCGTACGGTGCGGTTATGGGACGTGGACACCGGACAGGAAAAACACACCCTCACTGGACATACCCGCGGGGTCGTTTCGGTGGTGTACTCACCGGACGGGAGGACGCTGGCAAGTGGCAGTTACGATCATACGGTTCGGTTATGGGACGTGGACACCGGGCAGGAAAAACACACACTCGCAGGTCATACGCATAGTGTCCTTTCGGTGGTGTTTTCGCCGGATGGAATGACCCTTGCCAGCGGTAGTGCCGATCAAACGGCGCGGTTGTGGGACGTGGCCGCCGGGCAGGAAAAACACACACTCACGGGACATTCCGGTATTGTCGTTTCGGTGGTGTTTTCACCCGATGGGAACACGCTGGCCAGTGCCGGCACATTCGATTATACGGTGCGGCTGTGGGACGTGGCCACAGGACGTGAATCACAAACCCTCACAGGACACACGGGCACTGTCCTTTCGGTGGTGTTCTCACCGGATGGGGGGACGCTGGCAAGCGGTAGTGGCAATCGGGACAATACGGTGCGGTTGTGGGACGTGGCCACGGGACAGGAAAGACACACCCTCACAGGACATACGGGCACTGTCACTCTGGTGGTGTTTTCGCCGGACGGGAGGACGCTGGCAAGTGGCAGTCACGACGGCACGATCCTGCTTTGGGATGTGTCGCCGTACATCACTCCTCAAACCGCCAACCCCGATTTCGATGGCGACGGAACCGTGGGATTTTCCGACTTCCTGCTATTCGCGGGGAACTTCGGGCTGAGCCAGGGAGATGCGGAATATGACGCGCGGTTCGATCTGGACGGCGACGGCGCCATCGAGTTCAGCGATTTTCTCATTTTTGCCGGCAGCTTCGGCAAGGGTGCGTGAGGCGACGGGAACGGCGTCCGTGGAGAGCAATGGACCTCTTGCTTCTGCCGTTTGACGTCTAACCTATTTCACTCAATCACCCGGAACAACACGCGCCGTTCGTCTCCCTGTCCACCGCGGTTCAGATCCCTCATGCTCACCGACAGTCTGTGTACGCCCACCGGAACGCTATCCAGGTCAATCTGAAGATAGGTGAAATCTTCGGCCTGATCCCCTTCGTACCGAACGGTCACCGCTGTTTCGCCCGTATTCCTGTCGAAATTTCGGATCGACTTCGAAACTCTGTTCCTCTCGGCGGGAATGTATCTCACCTGATATTGGACTGGCCCGCCCTCGAGGACCGCTCCAATCCCTAGACGCACTTTCCCCACCGGTTCCGCCAGTGCCACCGCCTCGAATCTCTCGGGAACGACTTCAGCCTCCTCGGGCTGCCCGATCCGGTATGTGATTTCGTACTCTGTCCGTCCGAAGTCGTCCTGCTTCAAGTTATAGACCTCGAAGTAGATATACATCGACTCCGACCTGTAAAACGTGTGCAGCGGATTTATCGCCACCTTCAATTCTTCCCGGCGTGCGGGAAACGGGTCTTCCATCTCAATTGCGGTCGCCACCAGCAGGTCACTCATTGTCGGCGAGTTTTCTTCCATTGCAAATGTGTAAGTGTTCCTGAACGTCCCGATCGAGCGGTTCCGGCGGTCCCTTACCTCGGCGATGAGATTGTATTCTCCCGGCTCTACCATGAGTGTCGATTGGGACAGCATATACCGTTTTCTGAAGCTATCCGCGCCGGCATCCGCGAGCCTGGTCGTCGCATAGACCGCCCGCGAAACCTCTTCCCAGTCCCCGTCAAACAGGAAGAGCCCGTCTTCGAGGTCCACGTCGCCGGCGTCAGAAGTTCTCAATTTTTCTTTCGCAATCGCATAAGCCACCTCGAGGCGTATCTTGCCTGCATCTCGAAACGCAGCCACCTGATACGGCAGGCTGTATTTCAACTCACGATAGGGATCGACATATCGCTGCGGCGTGCGCTTGAGAACCCATTCTCCGGACGGAAGAAAGAGAGAGCTCACGTCAAAATGCCACGCGTCCAGGCCATTCCAATTTCTGAATCGAAAGGAAAAGCCTTCATAAGCCCACAGCTCCATGTGCGCCTGAACGAGGCGTCCCCTCGGGCCGACCTCGGGGCGCATCACCGTTCGTCCAAGCGGGTCTCCGTACTTGATGTAAACCCGACCCATTTCCGTCCGCCAGCCCGCAATTCCCCTCCTCGGCTTGCTGAATCGCAAATTGGCGTAGGCCACGCGCCGGTAGTGCTCCATTCGCCGTTCGTTCCGTTCGGTCAGCAACAGCGGATCCTGTTTTCGCCAGAAACGCTCACGCTCAGAACTATCCGCCCACTGCCCGCCCTCCTTATACACCAGCGAGTCCGCTTTAGCAATACGCACCCGCTCTTCATCCACAGCGACGGCCTCCACCGATTCGATGATCGAACGCTCCTGCACGTCCATCCTCGCCAGCGCCCTGGCATAATAATCCCACGCCCAATCCAGATACCCGCTGACATGGTATCCAAGCCCGACGAACAGCAATGCGTCCTTGTCCTCCGGGTACACCTTCAACAATGAGTTGGCGACGTTGACCAGCGCCCTGCCCGCAGCCGCAGGGTCCGATTTCATGTCCTCCATATAGACCAGACCCAACTGGTAATGTGCATCTTTGAACCCTGGATCGTGTTGGATGCTTTGCTCAAGATTCTGGATTGCCAATTCACGGTACTCCCTGGCGAAATGCCGCCATTCCAACACCACACTGTGGCTATTGCCCTCCATGTCGATCATGTTCCAATACTTCATGAAATCATTCACATAATAGGTTCCCAGCCCGAAGGCCGCCTGTGGGTTTCGGGGATCCTGCGCCAATACCGCTTCATATTGTCGCTTTGCGTTTGACAAGAACCCCTGTGCCCACATGAGATCGCCCAGTAGCACCTGATACGCCGCGTTGTCGCGATCCAGACGAATCGCCCGGCGCACCATCTTCTCGGCGCTTTGGCGATCCAGAGGTGTATTCAAAGACATGTACAACTTCGCGATTTCCGCGTACGCCGGAGCGTAATTCTCATCCAGCGCCAGCACGTCTTTCAATGCGCGGACGCTCTCCTCGACCGAAACGCGGCCCGACCGCTCCATTGCAATCCGGAACCGTCCGTCGACCGTTCTCCGCTCGTCCGAAAACGCGAATCCGCCGCCACACCAGGCCACAGCGACGACAACTGTGTATATTGTTCGACGTCTGATCCTCACGGCCAATCCTCACAAGCGGCCAATCGCGGGTTTACCGATTCGAGACCATTTGCATCGTCACTTCGCACATTGATGTACGCTGTCGGCCATTTTCCGCACGTTTTCCCACTTATTCTCTCCGTTTGAAGATTTCCGCCACCCACACCTGGCCCCGCTCGCGTGCCACCGCGATTCCGATATGGGTTAAACGCGCGTCCAGAATATTGCGCCTGTGTTCGGCGCTCAACATCAGGTGCCAGTGAGCTTCCTCCAGCGAGGGCGCCGTCGCCAGGTTTTCCAGCGCGACCTCAAACGAAATGTCCAGCCATTCCAGGCGGCTTACCAGGTCTCCATACATTGGCGACCAGTGCGAAACGGAGCCGTACGCCAGCATGTCCTTCAAATGGGACAACGCCGCGTAGGCCAGGTCGTGGTCCCACTCCAATATCATGCGACCCTTCCTGCCGCGCGCCTCGTTCACTATATCCATCAGCCGCCGGCCTGCAGCCGCGTCGCCGGGAAACGGCGCGACCTCGATACCAGGCGTCTCAAGAGGCTTCGGGTTGCCAACCTTCAACATGCGATCTTCCAGCATTACAGCATCGCCGTTTTCCATCTCGCATTGGATCTGCAACCGGTAATATCCGGACTCCCCTACCTGCAACGTCCCGTCAAATTGCCCCGCGTCAAGCACGATCTCCATATCGAGCACATCCCCGTCCGGAAGCGCGAACACGGCCATTGACATCTTCTTCACGGCATCCTCCGCCGATCCCCGGACGAACGCAACCATGCCCGGAGAGATGCGTTCCGGTGCCCGCTCCAGCCGGATCAGGTTGCGCCGTATCCAACCACGGTACCGATAGGGTTCCACGAATTGCCTTTCGGATGTTCCATCGGGACGCGCCTCAACGCGGTTGCCCTCCTGGTCCGTAATTACATATCGATCAGGAGAAAGAACCTCGAGCCGAACTCCCGACGTATCGGTCTGTACAATCCTACCGTCCGGAAACTCCTCAATCACGGTCCCATCCGCGAGCCTTGCGACACGTACGCCATCGGTACGACGTACCGTTTCCGAGCCATCCGAATAAACGGTGCGCCTGGAACGATCCGCAAAAACCTCCAGCGTCTCGCCGGAAGGATGTTTCTGGATCTTTCGCCCATCCGGAAACTGTTCAATCGTGGTCCCATCGTTCATTTGCGTAAACTGTCGGCCGTCCTTGAAGACCGTGATCCGGTGCCCGTCGGGCGTTAATGCAAAAACACTTCCATCCGGGTAGCGCGTCTCCCGCGCGCCGCCCGGCACCTCAATCTCCACCCTACCGTCCGGATAAAGCACATGCCGCGTCCCGTCCGTGAAAACCGTCCGTTCCGCACCTGTCGGATGTACCGTACGCACCGTTCCACTGGAAAAGCGATGCACCCGCCGCCCATCGGGATATATCGTCATCCGGTTTCCGGATGCACGCCGCCATTCCTGCCGTCCATCCTTATACACCCTGTGCCGATTGCCGTCGGCATCTTCGAAAACCATGTGCCCATCGGGATACAACGTTCTCACGCCTCCCAGCGTATCTTCAAATCGAACCGAACCATCCGGAAACCGTACTTCCCGCGTGTAATTGGGAAACTGCATCACAATCCGCCCGTCCGTATACCGCCACCGCTGCCTCCCGTCCGGAAACGTCGTCCATACCCGGCCATCCCTGTAATGTCGTTTGCGCACCCCCCTACCGGGATAGGAAGGATTTTTCGGCCTCAGCCAGACGCCCGCCTGTAGCCGCAGATAACCCGCGGGTGGCAGATGCGCCAATCGGCCCGACCTGAACGTCGACGCCTGGAACATAAAGCGATGCAGCGCCACAGCGTCCTCCTGCGCCTCTGGATCCGAGACCGGCTCTCTGAGCGCCGGAAGCAGGACGCCGTATCTGTCCGGATGCATCGTGAGATAGAGGTATTGAAACGGGCCTGCTGCTTTTCCGGAAACCTGCTGGATTGCCTCGCCATTCCCAAAGAACACCGCCGCCACGACCCCCCGCAATGTCGTACCGAGCGCGACCATTCCAAGCTCCATGCTGTAAATGCGATCTTCCCATTCCAGCCGCAGATTCCGTACCGCCAACACCGTATCGAACCGAACCCGATACGCCTTCAACGGCACGGTGATCAGATCACCCGACATGGCGGCCGGAGCGTCGTATGCCGCCCATCGGCTTACATTCCACCGCTGCCGGACGGACACGCTGTCCCGCATATGCCGGACCAGCGCGACTCGCCCGGTATCCGCCTCGGCCAGATATCCTCCGGCGGTCGTCACATAGTTCCGCACACCCCATCCAGGGCGAATCGCGTAGTCGCCAGGGCGGCTCACCGCGCCTGACACGGTCACCGTCTCCCTGGGCGCACATCCCGTGAGGTTCAGCAGGAGCAGAACGGCAATGGAATTCAGAATCTCAGGTTTCATAAAAAGATCCAGACGAAAAGCAGCAAGCAAAAGGCGGTCGGCGATCAGCTATCAGCGTACAGCAGACAGTCAAAACCGGTTAGCGATAAGGACCCACGATGTTAATCCGCATTAGAAAAAGGGCGTAAATTGAAAAAGCGAAAAGGAACTCCAAAGTCACAACCTCTCCCCAAATTCCCTGCCTCCGGCGGGTTCCTCAAAACCGCGAGACGAAAGACGGGAGAGGTGAGAAGACCTCTCCGCCACCCACCGGTTTCGCGCCTTCTTTCCTGATCCACTTCTTTTTGCCAGTTGGCCAGACTCCAGTTCCGAAGGTGTCATATGACAAAGTTACCAACCCTTCTCCCTTCTTCCCTCTTTCTTCTTTCCGCTTTTAAAAGTCGCCGCTCGGCGCGGAGCCTGCCATATGCACAGCGCGAACTGTCTCATGGTATGCACATGGCCCGCTGCCCTGCCAACGAAGGCCGATACCTGTACTCGGAGATGGACGGAAACGCGCGCGCTGCTCTGGTTGGCCTCCGGACAGGGCTCGCGATCGAGAACCAACTGGCTTTCCGTTGAAGAGTGTGAAGACACCGACCCACTAAAAGAGAAAAGCGGTACGACGCCAAATCACGTGGCGGCCCTCCCCAGTCAACCTCCCGACCGCCCGGTTGTGGTGACGGGGCTTTTCCGCGCTAATCCGTCCAGCACCATGGTTCAGGGACGGATCGTAGGGGCGAAGGGCACGAATGCGTGTCGACACTGTTGAGGCGATTTGCGGAAAAGCAGCCCCGCGGCGTTTGAGCGGCGCCGTTCTTTTTGGTCTTTTTTTGGGCGTACAAGAAAAAGGACGGAGAATACAAGAATAGAGGGCAGATCGGCGATTGCCTCGACATGCTCGAACGATCGTGCGAAAGGGGTTGCCGAATCCCGTGAACGGGTTTAATTAACGAGTACGCGATCGATCGAGAACGGCCGATTGCCACGTGGGTAAGGGCAAAGGAGTTCGACTCCACGCTTTCGCCCGTGACATCGGCCTACAGATTCATTTCTCCACATTCGTTACGAATTCGAATTGTCTCTCGGCCCAATTCGAGGAAATGACCTTGTCCGATAGCCAGAAAACCCACCATACCCATTTCCACTTCGGCTTTGTGCTGGCGTCGCTTTTTGTCGCGCTGACGGTCGGATTCGGCTATGCGGCCATTCTGGCCGTGCTGATCGGCTTTCAGATCTCCATGGGCGATTGGTGGGTTGCCATGCTCCAGGCCCATGGTCACGCCCAACTCCTGGGTTGGATCGGCCTCTTTATCATTGGAGTCAGCCTCTACTTCCTGCCTCGTCTGGCCGGTACGCCGCTCCGCTTTCCCCGGCTTCCCGCGTGGATTCTCTCCCTCCTTGCAACCGGCATTCTGCTGCGCGCCGTTTCCCAGCCGCTGCTTGCCGCGGGGGTTGAAAACCCGTTTCACGATGGCCTGAGATGGACGCTGGGGCTCTCCGCGGTGGTGGAGACCGCCGGCGTCTATTGTTACCTCGCCCTGCTGGTCACCTCCTTGCGCCACGCTGCGCCGAATCGCCCCGCCCTGCAGACGGTGCGGATCTTCCTGGTAATATCGATTGCAGGATGGGGGTTGTATTCCCTGCTCGCGGGCGCGCTCGCGCTTCACGCGAGCTTCGGCGACAACCCGGTTCTGCACATTGCGTGGAACAGATTCGGCATTGAATTCTTCATTGGATTTGTCATCCTGCCGACAGCGATGGCCTTTTCAGTTCGCACGTTTCCGCTCTACCTGCGTCTGCCCGCCGTCCGCTGGCCCGTGGCCCGGTTTGGCCAGGTCTATCTCCTGGCGCTCATCCTCATCCAGTTGCCCGTCCTGGCGGATCTCACCCAACTTTCCTTTGCGTCGTTACTTTCGCATCTATCGCCCATCGGAAAGGTCTTAAGAGGTGGTATTCTGCTCCTCTTCATCTGGAAACTGGACATCCTCTTCCGGTGGTATCCGCCATGGACCGTCAATCGGCTTGGCGAACCCGGGCCCGACCGCCGTTCCACGCGTCCCGGACTGCCGGACTACGGCGAGTTCGGCCGGTTCGAGTTGCTGCTTTATGCTGCATTCGTCTTCCTGGCGCTGGCAGCCGCGGTTGAACTGGTCGATGGCGTCCTTGCCCTGTTGCGGCTCGGTTCTCCGTTCGATCCCGACGCGTTGCGCCACACTTATCTTGCTGGTTTTATCACCCTGCTGCTGCTGGGCATGGCCCCGCGAATGGTGCCCGGATTTCTCCACAGACGCAAAGTGGCGATTCCGGGCCTTGTGTTTGCGACCTTCTGTCTGGCCACCGCCGCCGCGATCTGCCGTATTGGACCGTTGCTCCTGGCGGGGATACTTGACAACCTTCCCTACGGCCTGCCCGCTTCGATGACCGCATTCGGCCTTTCCGGCCTGCTCGGGTGGCTGGCGGCCGCCGTACTGGCTTACAATCTCTCGATGACCTGGATCGGCCCCCAGGTCAGTAGCCCGTCGCCAGGTTCGGACGTTCCCCGGCAGGACCCGTAGTTGAACAGCGAACCGGCGGCGCATCGAAACATGCGCACAGGCGCGTTTCGTTTTCTTGCCCGGGAACCACACTATCGACGCAGACACAAAAACCCCTCCCTGGACGGTTGCCGCCACTGGGAGGGGTTCGCTCCACCTGTCTGTGATCAATCCGGGTCCGGGGCGGGAACGCGCGGCCTGCGCTGTCTTTCCTTCGCCCGCTTGAGCTGTCGAACCATCTTGTGGATGGCGCCGCCAATCGCGGGATGAATGACATCCTGTTCGTCAGTGGCCTTCAAGATATGGCTATGAACGTGCACCACAATCTCGACCTTGTACATCCGATTCTCCCGCTCCAGCGTCAATCGCGCGTCCAGAATCGGTTCATAATACTGATTCAGCTTTTCTGTTTCTTTTTCGATATATTCCCGCAAGCGGCTGGAAACCTCAAAGTGTTTCCCCTTAATTTCGATTTTCATCGCTACCTCCTTGCAGTTGATGACTTCATCGGCCTTCGGATCTACCCGTGCGCTCCATTATTTTTCGGTACGGATGCACGGGTCGCCAACCAGATTTCCGCGGCGTTTGCGAGGGGTCCCACGAGGAATAGCGCATAGAACGGGGCATAAACCTGTTCGTGCAGACGCAACACGGCCTCCACCGCAGCCACGGTAAACGCAACCCCGCACTGTCCCCGCGTTGTCTTCACCGTTGTCTTTGGATCGGTAATCATAAAGAAAATAAACAGTTGGTACATCGGCCCCGTAATGGGCGCGATGCCAGCCAGATACGCCTGCCCCGTTACAAGACTTCGAACAAACCCCAGCGCGAGGAACGATACGACGTACGTCAGGCAGATATGCAACCGCTTTACCCGCCAGACCGCCATCCAGCCAAAGACCCAGATCACCAGCATGACCCAGACGGCGTTTCCCCACTGAATGCTCAGCCCCGCCGCCAGCTCGGGCGCCAGGAAGAACATCGCGCTCACGCCGAGATTGGAGGGGTTCCAGAGATGCCGCCCGCGCCAACGGATCACATATTTGGACAGTATTGACACCAGGCTGCAAAGCGCGTAGGGCCAGAGCCAAAGCGACCGGATGAGAATCCCCACGCTGATTCCGGTGATGTACCCGCTTGCAAAATTCGGCTTGCGGCTCCCATCGAGCCAACCCAGCACCGCCTCCGCGCCAATTGCCACCAAGATGGCCAACGCGGTTTTAGAAAAACCCTCGAGAATTCCAAACGTAATCTGGCTGCCAATCAGAATGCAGGTGATAAGCGCAGGCGGAAGAAACCGATGACCGGCGGTCGACCACCATGAACGCATTGAGGACCGGAGCGCTGCCAGATCTGTGTCCGTTGTCAACGTAACACCTCCGTTCGACGTGCCACCCGCGAAGGCGTGCGCTTCCAAACAGGGGCAATAATCCCGCGCTGGCAACTCAAAAGGCGAGGTGTGAAGACCGGACCGCTTTCGTCTTTCGCGAGAACATCGATTCCCCTATCTTTTGGCCATCGCCGGACGCCAGAGAGTCCAGGATCGTGGCCTGAATCGACGGGTTCCGCTCCTGTACATTTATACGCCCGCGAGAGGGATCCGGTTTCCTCGCGTCGGCGCGGGGGCCAAAGGAAAAGGAGAAAAGCAAATTCAACATCCATTTCTCCCCAAATTCCCTGCCTCCGGCGGGTTCCCAAAAGCGGCCAGACGTGAGACGTTAGAAGTAAGAGTGCACCACTCGTCCCCCTGATCTCTTGTCCGCGTTTGTGTTCCACAATCGAGACCCCTTTGGCTTCTTGTAGGCGAGAATCTGGATACAGGGGTGTCATCGGACAATGTTACCAACCCTTCTCACTTCTCGCCTCTTGCTTCTCACTGATTTTCGGGACCAAAAGTCGCCGCTCGGCGCGGGGCCGTGCAACTACACAGCGCGAATCGCCTCACGGGACGCACCGAACCTGCTGCCCTGTCAGCCACGGAAGAACAACGGTTCTCGGCGCTGGACGGAACCGCGCGCTCTGCTCTGATCTCGCTTTGGAAACACATCACGTTCGAAACCGGCGTGGCTTCCTGAAAGCGAGAAGCAAAAACAGCTATTGGCGTACAGCAGTCCGCTTTAACCCGGCGAGAGTCCGTTGCGATATGGCCTGGCCAAGACAATTTCCGATAACTTCGCCCTTACGCGGGCAACCCTGAGGGTTGCCCCTACAAATGCAACGGCGGCGCTACGCCCGCGCTTCCAGGTGTCGCGAAATGCGACAACAGCGGTTCGAAGCCAAATTGCGAGGCAGCCCGTCCGTTCTGCCTCACGGCCGCCCGGTTGTGGCGTGGGGGGTTTTTCCGCGCCTTTCCGTCCAGCCGTGTCGCCTCGTGTATGCACAGGCGGTCTCAGGGCAATGTCTCACGATTTCTCCACTAAGGAGATTCGCGGAAAAACCGGCCCCGCGCCGAGCGGCGCCGTTCTTTTTGGCCCTTTTCTTTGGCGAGAAAAATGAACTCTTAGGCCCAGAGCATGATCCGTCATTCGCCTTTCCCCTCTAAATCATGCCCCTCGCGGCAGGAGTACCTCACACAGGCCTGATGCCTGACTTGAAAGGAAACCTCAATGCCTAAGGTTCTCTTAATGGGCGGATTCCAACCGGGCCAGTCTCTCTGGAGCATTCGACACGGATTTAAACGTATCGGCTACGAGGTGCTCTATCAGCCCACGCGCGGGTGCATTGAAGCCCAACTGGAGGCGGATATCGCACTGGCAAAGGAGGAGGCCGACATTATCCCCCCACACGAAACGTGGGACAGGAAATACAGGGACGTCGGCGCTTTTCAAGACGGCCTGTTCGAGATTATCGCGGAACACGAACCGGAACTGCTCATCTGGTGGTTCAGCAAAGACGACCGGCCGCGGGGCCTTATCGCGGAATTACGAGAGAGATTCCCCTGGTGCAAAACCGTCACCCACGCCCAGGACGATCCGTGGGACCTGCTGCGAAGCCCCCATTTCACGGAAGAGTTCGAATATGCGGCCACATGTTGCAAACAGAGCATCGATGTCTATGCCAAACGTGGAATAAAAGCCATCGCGCTCTATCCTCCCCCTGCGATGGAACTGCATCACATCGCCAGACCTGCGCCGCACGAACGATGTGACTTTTCCATCACCGTCATGTCTCTCTACACGAAGGAAGGCGGCAGCCCGGAAGAGTACCTGGAATCCGATGATCTGGTCAAGCGCATTACGCACACCATCCCCTTTCCACAACAGCGCGCCCTGAGGCAGGAAGTGGTCGCCGCACTCAAGGACCTGGGACGGATCCACGTCTACGGCGGCCTGGGATTCGGCACGTTCCAGGACCTGCCCCGGTTTTCCTATCGCGGCTTCCGGAGTTATGCGGAACTTCCGGGCGTATACAGGGCCTCAAAGATCAATATCAACCAGCACAATTCGCCCGACGCGTTCGGTTATCTGAACCAACGAGACACCGCCATCACCGGAAGCGGCGGATTCATGCTCACCGACCATGTCGAAGGCATTGAGGACATCTTCGACATAGGGACGGAAATCGACACGTGGACCACCCTGGAGGAACTCCGGGAAAAGGCCCGTTGGTGGCTTGCCCACGACACCGAACGCGAACAGGCCGCGGCGCGCGCGCAGGAACGCGTCTTGAAAGAATATGGCAACGCGGCCTATGCCCGGAAGCTCTCGGAATTCGTCAGAGCATAACCTGGCCGACAACACGAATGCACCAGGAAAATAACGGTAACGCCTCCGGATGGGATCCTGCGGAGGCGTTTATGATTCCTGATTTTCCCACCTATCTGTGAAGAGATTCCCCCAGGATTCGCAGCGCATTCCGATATGTTATCTTGTCATACGCGTCCTTCGGCAATGACAGTGGCTGGAAAAAATCCATCAGCGCCGTGTCGAAATAGTCCCGCCCCCACAGGAGCTTATCCTGAAACTCAATCAGGAATTTCTTTCCGGCCTCAGGGTCCCGCTTGAGGGCATTCAGCGCCGAACCCGCCGAGAGGTCCGCCCACAGATTATCGTACTGCCGCATCATATCCCACAGTTTTCCCCCCGGAAGCACCGGCGCACGGGGATAGGACTCCTTATCGTAGAGATCGTCTCCCGAGATGTGAGCCCAGAACCCCGGCGCGTGACCGATGAACGTCGTTTCAGGGCACGCTACGATCGCCCGCTCGAACGCCTCGATACTCCCGCCGTACCAGTAGTTCGGCCTGGGATAGTTCCCCCGGCCATGATTGATGGGATAATCAAGGTGGATTGTAATGGGCAGCTTCATCTCCGCGCATGCGTTATAGAGCTGAATCGCATCCGGATCGTCGAACAACACGCGCACCTTCATCTCACTGGCGACCTGAATACCATGAATCTCATGCGCCGCCCGCAGGCGGTCCGCCGCGTCCGGCCGTTTGGGGTGCGGGAAGTAGCCCAGTACGAAACGGTCGCGCGCCTCGCGTCCCACCTGTAACACGTCTTCGAGCGGAATGCCCACACCACCGGGAGGCAGGGCTTTGTGGTAGGAAGGATCATATTCGTTTTCCGGCACCTCCCAGGTAAACAACCACATCCGGTCGATGCCCTGCTCATCCATATTGTTCAGGATTTTCTTTGCATCGTAACCGTGCCAATTCGGGTGGTTGTGGGCGTCGATCAGCATTTCAATTTACCTCCTGAAAAAGATCTCACATAGAGACACAATGACGCCAAGACACGAAGAAATCAGAACGTCCGGTTCCGGCAGGGCCTTTCTACAGCGCGAACAAACGACTTGACAAATCATGCAAACCGGGTAATATGAATGCCGCCGAGAACCGGAAAGCTGGCCGTGTCCACCGGCAATCGTCATCATTGACCGCAACCGTACGACAGAAAGGAAATGCTATGGCCAAACAGCCCAATGGCAGACAGGTCAACCTCGCCATCGTAGGCTGCGGTGGCATTGCCGGCGCGCATCTCAGGGGTTACGCCGAACTCCTCGAAAAGAACGAAACGCGCTTCCGCATCGTCGCCACCGTAGACGACGTCCCGGAACGCGCCAGAGCCATGGCAGACCGGATCGAAAGCCACGCCGGCCAGCCGGTAAACGCCTACAGAAGTGTGGATGAATTGCTCAACGGCGAGAATCACCTGGATGGCGCCGACATCTGCGGGCCCCACGGCCTGCATCACGTCCTTGCCTGCGAACTCCTTGCCGGCGGCGTGCACATTCTCTGCGAAAAACCCATCGGTATCACCGTGAAAGCCACAAAAAAAATCATCGCAGCAGCAAAAAAACACAAACGCATTGCCGCGACGGCCGAACAATGCCGCCGCAGCGTGGGACAACGCGCCATCCAGTGGGCGTTTAACTCGGGCGGCCTGCTGGGGACCCCCCGGGTTCTGGCTGGCCGCCAGCGCCTCGTGGCAAGACCCCAAAAACATCCCGGCCTGGCACTGGCGGGTAGACCGCCACCTGGGCGGATGCGGCATGCTAATGGACAGCGGCGCCCACTGGGTGGACACGATGCGCTACTGGTTTGGCGACGTTCAGAGCGTTTACGCCCGCGTGAAACAATTCGAAAAACGCCCACACAGGAAAGGGGGCAGGATCGTCAACGACACGCGAGAAGACTTCTGGACCAGCATTTTCA
Source organism: Candidatus Latescibacterota bacterium (assembly GCA_965237675.1). Lineage (GTDB taxonomy): Bacteria > Latescibacterota > UBA2968 > UBA2968 > JAAXHE01. The sequence continues at coordinate 2,788,139 of OZ250150.1, read as the reverse complement.
ACTTCAAGAGCGGCGTTATTGGCACGTGGTCCTGGACCAACAGCGCACCGGGAAAAGGATTTCTCCAACTCAGCCTGACCGGCAGCAAGGGCACCATCGTGGAATACGATATCTTCCATCCTGCGGCAAGCACGCATCGCGGCGAGTGCCAACTCCTGGATGGCGTTTCCTACAGCATGGAAAGAGTTGTGGATATGTTTCGGAAGAGCCTGTGCAAAGAAGAGAACGAACGCCTGTTTCCCAACGGCCTCACCGGCGGCATGCCCCTGGAACTCTGGGACTTCATCGACGCGATAAGCACCGGGCGCAACGTGGAAATCGATGCCGAGGAAGGACTGCGCAGCAAAGCGGTAAGCGAAGCGTTGTACGAATCCGGAAAATCCGGACAGATTGTCAAAGTCAATGACGTGCTGACGGGCACGATTAATGCCTACCAGCGCGACATCGACGAGTACTGGAAACTATAAGGCGCCTCGCCACGCCCGGGTGTGGTCAGAAACACGGTTTTCTGCTGACGTCCGGGAGTAGAACGGCGCCTAAGGCTATTGAAGGGCGGTTTGCTCGGTCGCGAAGGATTGCAGCACGTGTTCCGTATCCTGCTGAAAACGATCCAGAGGCTCCTGGATCTGATGTCGGAACTCCTCGCACGTTGCCTGATAGCACTCCTGGGCGGCCATGCGGAGTACGGAGGCATGGTGTTGAAGGGTACGGTGGTCATCCTGGAAATGTTCGAAGCGGCGGTGTGCCGCCCGCATGAGATTGCTGGCGTACGTGCCCATGTTTTTCCGGTAGGTCGCGCGATATCCATTTCGAAAATGCTTCAGATGCTCGAGCGCCTCATCCAGAAACGTCTTTACTTCATCCACCTGCAATGCGCGCTGCGTGGTCAGAATCAGATGATGACCCTGCACCGCCAAGCGCACCGCATCCGGAAAACTGGCGGGATGTCTGAACAAAACGTCCAGCAGAAACTTCCAGTACTTCCCCCGGTAATTGTGACCCCAAATGCCCTGCCGCCAGATCGACCGGAAAAACGCCTTGACCTCGAGCATCCGAATGGGTCCCCTGCATATTGGTTGACGCTGCCGGTGATTCAGGAACGTGAGGCACCGTTCAAAAAAGGCCTCGGGACTGTTTAACGTCTCCACCGTCATCCGGTGGCGTTCCAGAAGTGTATCCGGGTCGATCAGCGGCACGTAACTAAGTTCCCGGCTGAAGATTCCAGAGTCGCCGGTGTACTTTGCGCCCTCCACCAGCCGCCCCTGCCGGCTGAACCTCTTGTAGTCGGGTGTATCGCGCAGTACCCCCAGAATGCCTACCATGGCCACCGGGATGCCCGCCTCACGAATGAAGGCGATGGTGAGGTCCGCGATATCGTCGGGGTCGGTGTCCAGCCCGATAATGAATCCCGCCTGCACCTCGAACCCGGTTCGTTGAAGAATCTTGACCTTGTCCATCAGCGAGGTATTACCCTGTAAATTCTTCTGGGCTCCCATGAATTTCAGGCTCTCTTCAACGGGAGACTCAATCCCGGCGAACACTTTGTCGAAGCCCGCATGATACATGGCCTCGAGCAATTCCGGATCGTCGCTGACCCGGATGCTGGCCTGGGTGTGGAACTGAAACGGATAGCCGCGCTCCTGCTGCCACGGCACGACCTCATCCTCGAGCGCGTGCCGAATTGCATCCCTGTTACCCACGAAATTATCGTCCACCGCCATCACCGCACCCCGCCAGCCCGTATCGTAGATCGCATCCAGTTCCTGAACCATTCTGCTCTTGCTCTTCAGCCGTGTCGTTTTGCCATATAGCGACGGAATGTTGCAGAAGGTACAGCTCTCGGGGCAGCCACGCGTGACCTGAATAACCATGTTGCTATAGTCATTAGAATCGATGAGGGACCAGCGCGGCAATGGCGTGACAGCCAGATCCTGAAATTTGCCGCGGCGATCCACATATTCCCGTTCGACGTTACCGGACCGGGCGGCGAGACGGTCTACGATATCCGTAAACCCGTTTTCCGCTTCCCCCAGGTAAAAAACGGCATCGCCCTCGATCTCTTCACAGTATTGGGTTGGCAAGGGCCCGCCGTTCAAAACCGGCACGCCCATCCGGTTGCTGCGCGCGATCACGTCTTCCAACGAGTGCCAGTGAATAATCATCGACGACGTAATTACAATATCGGCCCACTCGATATCCTCGTCCATGAGCGGGCGCGCATTCATATCCACCATTCGCAATTCGTAAGTGTTGGGAATCATCCCGGCAATGGTCAACAACCCCAGCGGCGGAAATGCGACCTTCTTGTCGATCATTTTCAGAGCTTCGTCAAAACTCCAGAAAGTAACAGGATTCTGGGGACTTACCAGCAACGCATTCGGCATGTAACAACCCTTTCAAGAACACGTAAAAAGACCGCCTCTTCAGGAACGGCCGCACAACCGTAGCAGATCGTCTATCCACCCTGACGGGTCATCAACGTGTAGACGCCCGATCGGCGTGGGCATCAAACACTTCAAGCACATAAATATAACACTTTTTTAAATTCACGCCACAGTAAAAATGACCGGCGTCACCTCGTCTCCATCCGCCAGCGCCGGGACTCGGTCCGACACGCTGCCATCCTCTGCTCGGACATCCAGAATACCCTTGACATGGGGTCTGAAACCAATATAACATGCCAATGGAACCCCGTATCCCGAAATTGACGGCTCCATCTTCCACAAATTACTGGAGAACGCTTTGAATCTGACCGAAGAGGATCTCTGGTATTTCAACCAGACCGGCTTTTACAGGGCGCCGGAACCCCTGCCGGGCGACCTGATTGACCGCCTGAACACGACCACGGACGAACAGATCAACGGGATGATCGAGCCGCTTGTATGGGAGAAAACCGGTTCACGCGAGCCAGGTGACGTGCGGCGGCTCTCAAAAATTCTCTCCCGTGACCCTGGTTACCTGGAAGCAGCCACGCATCCATTTATCTTGGATCCACTGGCATCCATCCTCGGGCCCAATATCGAATTGCTCACAAACAAACACAACCACATTATGGTCCGCCCGCCCGGTTCCGAACACGTATACTGGCACAGCGGGGAAGAACCCTACCATCCCACGCTGGTCACCGCCCTCGTCTACCTCGAAGAATCCACCCTGGAGAACGGCTGCGTCCGCATCGTGCCAGGCAGCCATCAACGCCCCTTTCAGCGCGGTCGCCGGCCGAACGAGGGATTCGAAACCTGCGCTCTCTTCCACAAATCCCTTCCGGTGCCGATGCCCCGGGGCGGTGTTCTGCTCTTCAACGACTGCTGTTTCCACGGTGCCGGCGTCAACGGCACGGAGGCTTCCCGCAGAAGCATGACCCTGGGCTACCAGGCTCACGACGCGCACGACGTCAACAAGGAGGATCCTGAAAAAATCCTCGTGGCCGGCGAACGAACCTACATCGGGCACCCCCACCCCTTCCCACAGTCTCCGTAACCGGAGGTCGCATCGATGTCACTTTCACCCGAACAGGTACACCTGTTTCGCCACAACGGCTTCTTGAAACTGCCGGATCGCATTCCCGAAGAGACCGTTGAAAGGCTCCGACGGGCTATTCTGGCGGATATCGAGGCGGAGGTCGAACCCCTGGTGAGGAATAGAGACGGGCGGGTGGTCAGAATTTCGGATCTGGTGGACCGAGACCCGATTTTCCTGGAAACCGCGTCCAGCCCCATGGTGCTCGACCCGCTGGAGTGCCTGATGGGGCCCAATATTGAACTCGTCAAGAACCGGCACAACCACGCAACCCTGAACATGTCAGGCGAAACCCCGCCAGACGGATTGCACCGCGACGTAAGACAGTGGTCCCGAACGATCTTTACCGTAATTTTCTATCTGGAAGAAACAACATCCGAAAACGGCGCCACACGTCTCGTGCCCGGCTCCCACCACTTTCCCGGCGTCGAAGGTCGACTTTACGACCGGACGTCGACCCAATCCATACTCGGGCAGTCGCTGCTGGCGGCCATGCGCGAGGGAGGCATGCTTGTCATCGACAGTATGATAATGCACGGCATCGGTGAGAACCGCACAGACAGCACGCGCATGAGTATGACCATCGGATATCACAGTGTGGATGAACTCTCCGATGTACCAAACCCCAAACGCATTCGGATCCGCGGTAATGTCGTGTACGACGGAAACGACATCCGAAGAACCTGATTGAACGGTCCTCCACACCTCGAAGCGCCCCGTCGATCCGTCGACGAAGACGGTTCGCGGGACACGGGGAACAGCAGGAGCCAGACATGGACGGCATTCACGATATGGGCGGGATGCACGGATTCGGCCCTATCGTACGCGAAGAAAACGAACCGTTATTTCACCATCAGTGGGAACGGCGCGTGCTGGGCATCGCCGTAGCCACACCCGTACCCGGAGGTTCGCGCAACAATATTGAGAATATGGATCCAGCCCATTACCTGTCTTCCTCCTACTATGAAAAGTGGCTGTATTCCAGAATCAAAGGCCTCATTGACGCCGGAGTGATTAAGGAGGAGGAGTTGGAAACAAGAATGACGCTCTTCCAAGAAAGGCCGGACGCCGAGACTCCGGTCCACCCCGACCCGAATGCCGTCCGGGAGAAACTCGCTCGAGCCGGACCCACTTCGCCGCCCCTGGCGATAGAGGAAGTCCAGCCGAAATTCAGTGAGGGCGACCGCGTACGGGCACGCAACATCCACCCCGAAGGACACACCAGGCTTCCGCAATACGCCAGGGACAAAGTCGGTACCGTTTCCCGGTTTTACGGAATCCACGACCTCCAGGACACTGTATTGCCCGGTGGATGCGTACACCGGCTGCAGCCCCTGTATGCCGTCCGCTTCGAGTCCCGGGAACTGTGGGGGGAGTCCGCCGAGACCGAAAACGCCGTGTATCTGGACATGTGGGAAGGTTACCTGGAACCGCTGAAACCATCCTGAAAAATGGAGGATCCATACCATGAGCACGCATCGGGACGCTGCGCATACCGAATCCGACGCGGCCCTTCGCACCCGGGCGCTCGAATCGCTCCTGGTCGAAAAGGGGCTGCTGACGACCGATATCGTAGACAAAGTCGTGGACAAGTTCGAGAAGGACGTGGGGCCGCTCAACGGCGCCAGTGTGGTCGCCCGCGCCTGGACCGACCCCGATTTTAGACGCCGTCTGTTGGAGAACGGCACGAAGGCGATATCCGAATTGGGATTCGGTGGCAAGGAGGGCAGTGAGATCGTCGTCCTGGAAAACACGTCAACGGTCCACCACGTGGTCGTTTGCACCCTGTGTTCCTGTTACCCCTGGACCGTGCTCGGACTTCCGCCGGGCTGGTATAAATCCTACGCCTACCGCTCACGCGTCGTCCGCGAACCCAGAGCCGTTTTGAGGGAATTCGACCTTCATCTTCCTGATTCGGTGGAAATACGCGTCTGGGACAGCAATTCGGATCTCCGCTATATGGTCCTGCCGGAACGGCCTGACGGCACGGAAGACTATACCGAAGCGGAACTGGTCCCGCTCGTCACACGCGACGCGATGATCGGCGTGGCTAAAATAGATTCCACGGAGAGGTAAGACGATAATGACTCCCGGCATCGACCGAAAAATCGCCGACGCGGAAGCGACGACGGCACTGCCCAGAGAAAACGGTGAGCTCGTATTCGAGGCGCCGTGGGAGGCCCGCGCATTTGGCCTGGCCGTGGCGATGTGCGAGAAGGGCTCGTACGAATGGCGCGAATTCAGCGCTGTGCTGGCATCCACGATAGCCGCCGCCGAAAAAGAAAACGACCCATCGAGCTACTACGCCCGATGGGTGGATTCGCTTGAAGAAATGGCCATCGACAAGGGCCTTATCGCCCGTGGAGAACTGGCGGCGAGGACCCTGGAACATTCCTCTGCAATACACGAGGATCACAACCACCGCCACGTGTAGCCAACCGGCGCCGGCTGACTGAGACGATTCCGGGCTCGGCCCAACGCCGGGACGGCCGGCTGAATGGCAGCCGTGTCAGGCCAGCGTCTGCAGATAGGCTTACACATCCCCGTGATGCTGCCAGTCCGGGTACAACAATCATATTGCGACGTTGAGAGGCCTGCCCTCCCGCGCCGACGTGTAAATGGCCTCCAATAGCGCTACCGTCCGGCGTCCTTCCCGTCCATTCACACGCAGCGGCGACCCTTCTTCAACCGCGCTGACCACGTCATGCACGATATTCTGAAGCGGGTTCTCTACCGTTGCCAGCCGTTCCTCCAGCCCTTTGCCGAATACCCGCATGTTGCCGCTGAGCACGTCGTCTATCAAAACGCCGCCGCCGGTTCCGTGGACCTCGGCGCAAAAATAGACACTCGTTGGAAACGTAGTGGTTCCAACAATGGCGCCTTTTGCGCCGCTTTCGAAATTCACAATGGCCAACCCGATATCCTCGGTCTCGATCTCGTGATTCATAATGGCCATCTCGCCATAGACGGAAACCGGGTCGCCCATAAACCAGCACAGCACGTCCAGTAAATGCGCCCCCTGGTTGGCCAGCGACCCGCCGCCGTCCATTTTCCACGTACCACGCCAGCCCCCACTCGCCGCGAAATAGGACGACGCCCGGAACCATTTGAATCGCACCTCGCCAAGAATGGGTTTACCCAACCACCCCTGTCGCAGCGCCTCAGCCACCCGGTAATTGTTGTCGACGTACCGGCTCTGGTAATCCACCCCGCACAGCACACCGGCCTGGTCGCACGCCGCGATCAGCCGATCGCACGCTTCGGTAGACACATCCATGGGCTTGGTCGTGATCACATGTTTGCCCGCGCGCGCGGCTTGAATGCCCAGGTCGGCGTGGGTTCCACTCGGCGTCATCACCATCACCACGTCAACATCCGTACGATCCAATGCCGCATTCAGATCCGTTGTCCCATCCACACCCAGTTCGGAACCCACCTTCTCAAGCCGTGTTTCATCCAGATCCACCACCACCCTCAAATCGGCCCCGTCGGTGCTGTGGATCATTCTGGATCGATTGTACCCCATTCCCAGGCCAACCACTGCAAACCCAACCATTTAGAACCCTCCATCTGATAATTTCATCGCAGGCCCTGTGCGGGTCCCCTGAAACAACGCAAGGTTTGCACCGTCAGGCTCCGTTGCGGGCGCGGCTTCAATTATCGGATCTGCCATCAACCGGGTGGGTTCAACCGAACAACTCCCGGATCCGATCCATCGTTTCGCGAGAAAGCGTCATCCCGGCAGCCTTGACGATACCTGTAAGTTGTGCGGGTGTCTTCGCGCCCGGAATAACTGTGGAAACCGCTGGATTCGAAAGGACAAACCGAAGTGCTGCTTCGACCATCGAATCCGCCTCTTCCAACAGAAAATCCAGCTTGGCGACCCGCGCAACGGTCTCCCTCACCCGCTCGCGCGTATATCTGAGACTTCGCAAATCGTCAGCGGGGAATACCGTCTTCGCGTCGTATTTGCCCGTCAGCCAACCCGAAGCCAGCGGCACGCGCGCGATCATGCCCACGCCCTTTTCGATGGCCGCCGGGAACAGGGCGTCGCCCTCCTTCTGCTGAAGAATATTGTACACCAGCTGGATCGCCTCGGCGCCACCCTCCATGGCGCGCAGTCCTTCTTCGACGACCTTATCGGAGGTCTCCACGGGGCTGATCGACACGCCCCAGGCCCGAATCTTTCCCGATCCCTTCAGGTCTTTCATCAACCCGAACAACGCGTCCGTCATCCCATCCAATGGCGGTCCGTGCAGCAGGTAAAGATCCACATAATCACGTTCAAGACGCGTGAGGCTTGCGTCCAGTGCGCCCAGAATATACGGCTCCGAGAAGTCCTGGCCCGGCGCCGCAAGGCTCATCCCCACCTTGGTGCAGACCACGGCGTCGTTTTTGTTTTCGTATAACCCCAATCCGACCAGGACCTCGCTCTTTCCGCGACCGTACGCATCAGCCGTATCGTAAAATGTGATACCCTGGGTCCACGAACGGCGGACGGTATCAATCGACGCCATTACATCCACGCCGGACCATCCCGTCGGACTGCCTCCACGGAACGACGCCCCGCCGATCGGCCAGCATCCCAAACCCACCTCCGAAATCTGAATCCCGGTTTTTCCAAGTTCCCGCAGTTTCATATCACCCCCGTATCCGAAAAACCAATCCAACCGCATCGCAACGGCACAATAAACAGAAATCCGGTTCGCCGCTTGTCCAACCCTTCCCGGTGCGTTGGACGGCCGGTTACCGGAACCGTCTTCCGACATTCGCAACATTGAGACGCATGGGTCAATCCGCCACCGCAACCGCCTCGCGTTCGCGCCTGAGCATTCCTTCGGGATCCACCCACCGGCTCACCAGGAGCGAAATCAAGGCCAGCACCGCTCCACTGAAAAAGATCACCTGGTAGCCGAAGTTGCGCCAGACCAACCCGCCGATCAGTGGCGCCGCCACCGCGGCCAAATGGTTCATCGTCACGCCCATGGATAGCGTCGGTTTCAGATCCTCCTGGGGCGCGATCTTATGAAGGTATGTCGTCAGCGCGATGCCTCCGAAAAAAATGAGATTGTCGACACAATAAAACACGTACAGCGTAGGACGGTGCTGGATTGCGCCATATCCGAAAAAAACAAACACCAGCCCGATATAGCTCCAGCTGAGCACGGCCCGTTCCCCGTGCCTGTCGACCAGCCGTCCCATCAGCGGCGCCGTCAATGTAATCAGCGTCTGATTGATCAGTACCAGCATCATTGTCGTTTCCACCGGCATCCCGTGTACTTTCACCAGCGCGAAGATGGCAAACGTGATAAACATCTGCTTCCGGAAGCCCTGCAGGAAGTTCAGCGCGTAATACAGGCCGTAGCGCCGTCTGAATACGAAACTCTTCTCCTCCACCTCCGGGCGTTTTCTGCTGGCAAAAAATATCGCCAGCCCGCCCAGCGCGGTGATCGCTCCGGCCCCCACGAACAGCCAGTCGTAACGGATCATGTGAAAGACCAGATTGCAGACCCCGATGGTCAACAGCCAGGCAAAGGCGTGCACGCTCCGCAACTGGCCGAGCCATTTCCCCTTCCGGCCCGCGGGCGAGAACCGTAACGCCATGGACTGCTCCATGGGAATCCAGCAATGGAACCCGATGCCCCATAACGCCGAATATGCCGCGAGGGACAACACCGTTTCCACCTCCGCGTATGCGGCAAGCCCCGAACCCATCACCACCAGGGAAGCTCCCGCCACGACAGGCGGCGCCAGGCGCATCATGAGCGCAATGAAGAGCGCGTTCAGGAAGCCTGACATCTCGCGCAGCGCCTCCACGTACCCCAGTTCGTCCGGCTCGATGCCCAGGCGCTCCACGGCGAAATTGTTGTACAACGTCAGTTGCACTCCGAAAAATACACCCACGGAAAACGCCGCCGCGCCCAGCAGCCTGAAGTCGCGGTTCCATTCGGAAAACGGATTCCCTATCCGGATCAATCGTTGTTCCCAACGTGGAATTATCGGCCCTCCCGGGCATCCTTGCCGGGTTTCGAGACGGGATCGGGTCAGTGTGCCTCAGAATGCGAGAAATACGGCACGGGCGACCGCTTCCTGCGCGCCGAACCCAATGGGTTCCGGAGGTCGATCTCATTCGCCGGCGCGATTTCTCAGGGTCGGAAAGTACCACCGGGGAAATGGTGTCTGCGTGTCGGGCCAGTGGATTACCGATGCCCTGGACACCGGGCTTGACCGGACGCGCGTGGGAGAGGCGCTAATCCATATGTACAACGACACGGCCGGCTATAACACTGACGGGATAGGCCCGCACCCGGATTCGGTCGGACTCGATCAGAGCGCGACCCGTTGCCAGGTCGAATTGCCACCCATGCCACGGGCACGTAATGATTTCGCCCAGACGCCCGTAGGAGATCTCCTCGCCGGGACGACACGGCATGGCTGTGCCGCCCACCTTTCCGGCGGACAACGGCGCGCCCTGGTGCGGGCAGATATCGCGCAACGCGTAAAACCGCTCGTCGCCCCGCACCACCGACAGTGCCCGCCCCCCCGCTTCAACCCGACGTGCCCGGCCGGCCTCAAAGTCGTCAACTGCCCCGATGTCGATTGTCTTCAAGGCCATAGAAAGCCGCCGCGTTTGCGGCCAGAATACGCTGTCTCAGAGCGCCTTTGACCGCCCCCGGCAGGGCGCGGTCGGGCGAGTCGAAATCCCAGTGAGGGTAATCGGTGGCGAACATCAGAAAATCGTCGCGTCCAATCATGTCCAGAATGGCGAGCAGGTGCCGGGGGTCGGCCGGTTCCTCCATCGGCTGGGTGGTCGCGCGGAAGTGCTCGAGGATGTATTCGCTGGGTAGCCTCCGGAGCCAGGGCACTTCGCTGCGCAGACCGCGGTAGTTCTTGTCCAGTCGCCACATCAGTGCGGGCAACCACGCAAATCCGCCCTCGATGAGGGCCACCCGGACCGATGGAAGTTCCTCAAAAATGCCTTCGCATACCAGGCTGATAACCTGAGCCTCGAAGGCCTGTGTCATTCCCGTATGGTCCTCGATATAATAGGAGGGCCATCCACTTGCCGTAATGGGATTCCCGCCGCCTCCGAAGTGAATGCCCACGGGGAGGTCCGCCGCGGCTGCGGCGCGAAAAATGGGCCTGAACTCGCGGCGTCCGTACGGAGCGTAGGAACGCACCAGCAGGAGAACCTGAACGAAGCGCCTGTCCGAGGCGAGACGTTCGATCTCGGCAGCGGCGGCCTCTGCATCCTGGATATTGACGACGATTGAGCCGCGCCACCGATGGTCGGCATCAAGCCAGACCTCTCTGGTCCATTCGTTGACGGCCCTCTGAAGCGCATTGGCAAGATCGATATTGCGCACCGCCGACACGGCAACGAGCGGGTTGAGGACCGCGTAGTCAATCGCCCAGGTATCGAGCAACTGCTCCCGGGAAAAGTCGGCATCCGCCCCGGGCCGTTTGCCGCTGGGCGGCCATGCGTCGCGCCGGGCGGCCTGCGCATAGACCTTGGGGTAGATCGAAACCGAAGGCATGGTAAACCCGGATTGTCTCACGTATGCCTGCCACCGCCTGGTCAGAAAGGGCGTGAGATCGCCTATTGAGTCGGGGTAATTGTGGACGTCCGCATCGATAAGGCTGACACCGGGTCTCCGGCCGTTGGTCGTCAGTACTTCGGGTTCGTCTGTTGTCTCCGCCATGGAGCGCTCCTTTCGGCTAACGAGCGGTCAGCGTATAGCAATCGGCATTCAACGCCCTCGGATGCAAGCGAGTGGTTCTCGATTTCATGCTGGACGTGGATGATCGACATAAAGAGATTGGCCATCCGACCGAATCGGTACAGCACTGAGTCCAATCGGATAGAAACCGGCGCGCCCGAGCGGGAAATATTGATATCGAAGATCCGCCGGTGCCCGGATGGGCCCACGTTGCGATGTCCGGAACCCTTCTTCCCGGCGCTCGCCCTCCGGCGCGACGTCAATTCCCGAGGGGCTCCCACACGTCTCCGAACACACCCCGCAATCGAGCCATGTCTTCGTCCGGCAGCGGCGGCCCGAGAATGGCTTTCACGTTTGCCTCCAGGTGTTCTACGTTCGCAGTACCCGTCAGAACCGTGCCCATCGCAGGATGCGACGCCACGTATTTGTACGCGGCCGCCGGCAGCGAAGTCACATGTCCTCTCACCAGCCAGCCCAGCGGATCGCCATCGGGCAGGGAGTCCGGCGCAATCAGCCCTTTGTCCTTCGCATAGGCGATGCGTTCGGCCAGTACGTCCGGTTTGCTCAATGCCCTCCGTACCGCTACCATACAGATCACGCCCACGTTCTTTTCCCGACACATGGGCAATACCCGGTGCTCGGCCGTCGGACTGATCATATTGTAACCCACCATCGCCGTGTCAAAATGGCCGTCGGATAGCGCCATCGGAAACATCTCATGCCCGGGATCCTCGGAATACGTCTCGGAAACGCCCAGAAACCGGAACTTGCCCTGCTCCTGGAGCCGCGCCATCACCGGTAGAAAGATTTCGATGGTGCGGGCATAGTCATCCGGTTTCACGCCGTGGAACTGTACAATGTCGATCACATCCACCCTGAGCCGCGAAAGACTGCGCTCGACAGACGCCACCACGTCTTCGGGCGTGGAAGTCCATTCATCCCGCGCCACCTGCACCTTTGTTGCCAGCAGGTAATCATCCCGTGGCACGCCGGCCATTGCCCTGCCCAGAATGGCCTCGCTTTCCCCGTAACCCGCCGCTGTATCGAAAAAGTTGATCCCCAACGCCAGCGCTCTACGCACCATCCTTCCGACGTCGGCCTCCGGCACGCCGGTACTCTGGCCGAATTGGCTCGGACCACCCGTGCCGATGCCCAGCACGGAAACGCGAAGCCCGGTTCGTCCAAGCGGGCGGTATTCCATAGAGTTTCCCCTCGACTGTGCCTTGCGCAGGCATATCCGGCCCGTTGTTCGCGTTGGTATGCGAAAAACCTCTCGTTTGGGTCGATTCCAGGTCAAAAACCGGCCTTTCGCTGCCGATTCGACTCTTTGACACCGTGAAGATCCCATTCGGGAATAGTGACTATTTATCAAATATGCGGCCAACCGTCAAGTGCTTCGGCGAGTGGCGTCCGACTGACGTTCGGACGGCCGTCTCCCGCTCCATTTTCTGGAACACCGTTGCGGCGGCCGCCCGAAAAACCTTTTTCACCCGGTCCGGCCCGGGTGATTGATTACCCGTATTTTCATCGCCAACGCTTCATTCCGGCGGTCGAAATTACCCTTGCGAATTTATCGCTCTTTTGAAATACTGATGGGCCGATTATCGGCGCGACGACAACGATACCGACGGGCGCGCAAGCAGCGGCTCCTTCCGCTTGTCTCAGCCGCATGTTTACCGGAGCGAAAGGGAGGCCCCGCTCGGGGCGCCACAAAACACAAGGAGCCAAAGTGAATCTCTACACACCCGAACAGATCCAGCTTGCCCGGCAGCGCACAACCGAGGACTCCGCTGCGAAAAAAGTCGCCGGGCGTGTCTTTGCCGAAGCGAATCCCTGGCTGGGCCGAAACCAGGATTTCATCCGCAAGCTGATGCCTGCCCCTGAGGTGCCGCGCAGCTGGACCATCAACTTCATCAGCGGCTGTCCCGTCCACGGCAGCGGGCCCAATGGGTACGGCGGGTACGCACAGGGGGGCTGGAAACACGATCCTTTCAAAGATAAGTGGCGCGTCACCTGCGCCGTGGGCGGCGAATCCTATCCCAGCAACGACTTCGAGGCATTCTACGAAAGCGGCATGCAAGACCGCAGCCTGCTCACCGGTCCTTTCGCGGACGACGGATGGGGCTGGCGGAGCGATGATGGGCACTTTCGCCACTGGTTCATCGCCTATTGCTGCTGCGGCATCTGGAACACCGTTATCGCCGGACTCACCTCGCTCGCCCAGGCGTATCTGCTCAGCGGGGACGGACGGTATGCTCACAAAGCGCTCGTCATTCTGGACCGATTCGCCGAGGTCTATCCTCACATGGATTACAGCAAGCAATCCATGTATGCCCTGGAATTCTCACCTGGCTATACCGGCAAAATGAACGAGCTCATTTCCGAATCCGGGACCGTACGCCGGCTTTGCCACGCCCTGGATGCCGTCCGCGACGCCATCCCTTACGACCCTGTCTTCGGCCTGGATGCCGACGGATTTCGACGGAAGCTCGAGGCCGGCATTATCGGCACGAGCCTCGACGGAGTCTACAGGGGACAGGTGCGAAGCAACTACGGCGGACACCAGGAAGCCCTGCTGATTGCCGCACTTGCGTCGGGAGATCGGAATGAAATCGACAAGGCTGTAGAATGGACGATGAACAACACCGGCGAAGCCACGGAACTCAAGGAAATGCTCACCCACTTCGACGGCTACCTCTTTCGCGACAAGGCCGCCCACGCCGAAGGGATCAACTTCGCCCTGGACAACCTCATCTTCCGGGAGGGGATGGGGTGGGAGAGTTCCCCCAGCTACAACAGCGGATGGGTCGTGCACCTCACGGTCATCGCCCGCCTTTTGGAAGCACTGGGCACACGGATCTGGGACAGGCCAAAATTCCGGCGCATGTACCGCTGGGCCGCGGAAATGACGTGCCTGGATCACTTCACCCCGTCCATCGGCGACGCCGGGACCGTGACAGGCGGTCATGTGGCGCTGGGAAGCGATACCCTGATGGCCGCGTACAAAGGCACGGGCGATCCCTTTGTCGGCGAGCTTCTCCGAAAGGAGAGTACCGGCTTCAACAGCTTCGAGTCCCTGCTGGAAGACCCAGTCGTGCCCGTGCCGCACGAAGACGGCCCCGCCGAACTCAAGCGGATCACCGCCGACAGCCGGCTCCTGGGAGGCTTTGGGCTGGCGCTGTTGCGGTCGGGCAGAGGGCGCGAACGTACAGCCGTATCGCTGTATTACGGACGGGCGGCCACCGAACATGCGCATTTCGATCGGCTCAACATCGAACTCTTCGCGTATGGTCGTAAACTCATCCCGGACCTTGGCTACGGAGAACACGCCGCCGAGGGAGACCGTCCCGCGATTTGGACAAAGAACACCCTCGCCCACGCCACGGTGGTGGTCGACGGCCGGAGGCAGGATACGCAGGGGCCTGGCAGGCTGGAACAATTCGTCAGGGCCGGCGGCCTGACCTGGGTCCAGGTCGACGCCCCGGAAACCTATCACCATACTTCCGAATACCGGCGGGTTGTCGCGCTCATCGAACTTGCAAAGGACGCGCGGTACGTCCTCGACTACTTCCGCGTGGCGGGCGGAACGCAACACGACTTCAGCCTGCACGGATTTGAAGGCGAGTTTGAGGTGAACGATATCACGCTATCCCCACCGCAGCAGCATGGCACCCTTGCCGGCGAGGATGTGCCATACGGCGCCATTTACGACGACGAAGGCCTGACCGATCCGCTACGGAAGGGTCGCTCCTATTACACCTACCGGGGGGGTGGCTACTCTTATCTGTACGATGCGCAACGCGCGAATCCGACCGCGGCGTGGTCCTCAACCTGGCGCGACACAAAGACCGGCATCGGTCTGCATACGGCGTTCTTACCGTCGGACGAGGCCATCGTTGCTCACGGGGATCCCCCCAGAAAGCCCGGCAACCCGAGGCAACTCACCTATGTCCTGCTCCGAAACGCGGGTAATGGCGCCGGCAGCCGTTTTGTGGCCGTACATGAACCCTTTAAAGGCGGTAAGAAGATCCACGCCATAGAGCAACTGGATGCAAACGACGAGGGCCTTACGCTCAGGATTACGCACCGGTACGGCGAAGATACGATCCGCCACGTCCTTGGCCCGTCCGGCAGCAGCCTCGGTTTGACGCGCCACGATACGGAAGGGAATCTGGTGTTCATTCTCCAGTCCGGGTCCGGAAGCGCCAGTGCCGGCGGGCATACCCTCGCCATCCCGAAACCCATTCATGGCAGCATCGTCGAAATCGATCCACAGGCTTCCACCGTCGACATAGAACGCCATCGTGGGAGCCAGTCCTTCCGGACGACGGGCCTCAAGGATGAAGTCGCCCGCATCGGGAATGCCCGCCGTACCACAGCCTATAATATCACGGCGGTGGAAGGCAGGGGCCGGCGCTATCGCATACGTTTCGGCACCGACACGTTCCGAATCGGCCGCTTCGTGATCACCGGGCGCAACCCGGACGGCACCGGTCTGTCCACAAAGACCAATCTGTATATGGCCGCTCAGGGATATTACCGCGGCGCCTGGCTCACGGACAAAGACCACACCATCTGGCTGCCCGTTGACGACGTCGACCTTGCCCCTCACCGGCCAGGCACCCGCCGCGACGCAGGCATCCGGCTGGTGGGCAAACACGACCTCGCCGCGAGGTTCAAGATTGGCGAAATCGCGTACCTTTACGACATCGGACCGGGTGACATCGTCGCGGTCACGCCGACGGCCACGGCCTTCAGACAGAGGGATGGACAATTTCGAATCCGGGCGAATTGCAGGGCGTTCATGGACTGAATGCCGGCGATCTCGACTCGAAAAAGAGGGCGACCCGGTTCCGTCCGGGCCGCCCTCTGGTTTTGCGGTTTCGAACGCCGGTTATCCCGCCGTCTGCAGCGCCCTGAAAAACCGGACGTCCGACCTCGCCAGATCGATTACCGTGTCCACCGGTTCGCCGCTGTACTCACTATGAAAGCTCAGGGGGCCGTCGAAGTTAACCGCTCTGAACCCGCGCAACAGCGCGGGCCAGTCTCCGAACCCCTCTCCCAGCCGGACCACTCGCGTGCGCCAGGTTGTCAAGCCGTTCCGCAATAGCGGCTGTCGGATCAAGTCCTTGAGCGCCACCACCGACAGATGCGTCTTGACGATATTCAGCGCCAGTTCAATCGGTTCTCCGCAGATGGAAAGATGTCCCGGATCGGCGAACACACCGATATACCGGGGATCAAATCCCCTCACCACATTCATGGCCGCACAGGCGTTGAGGCCCATCGAGAGCCCCGAGTGGTTATGCACCACGGTCTGGACCCCATGTTTCTCCGAAAGGGTCTGAAATCCGTCGAGATGCCGCCGCACCGCCTCCAATTCTTCCCAGTAATCCATCTCCGCGGTCCAATGCCAGTACCCGAGTTTGATATGCCTCACACCAGCCTGGCCACAGGCCCCGTACAGCCGATCCGCATAATCCATCTCCGGCCTGATAAAGTCGCCCGGCGTGGTTACCAGGGGAATGGAAAGCCCTTCGTCGGCAAACCGCCCGGCCGCTTCCGGCAGCGCCGTTTCCACATTCTCGGGATGTACCGGATAGCCCGGGCGTACGCACAGATCGGCACCCTCGACACCGACCGATTTCAACGCGGCGACAATGCCGGGCAAATCCAGGCCTTCCAGATGTTTCGTAAACATGATGAATTTCATCTCATCTCTCTCCGTCAGCAAGCGCCGGTCCGGTGCAAATAACCCCTACGACCGGCTGGTTGGCTCCGTCCGCCTAAATCTGTGACTGATAAATCCGGTCCACAAGGTCCATTGTCTTTACCGCATCCTCCAGACATGTCTCCGGCTGTTTCCCGTCTCTGATACAATCGATAAAGTGTCGGTTGGTATCGTACGCACCGAAAGCACGCCAGGCGTCATCACCACCACCGAGCCGGAACGGATCGAGCACTTCTATGGGTTCGTCCTTATTGTCCGCGTACACCCGCCCACCTTCTTCCGGATCCCCGAATACCGAAATCCCGGGTGAATGGATTTCCACGGAGAATATGCGACGCCCCGTCATCCAGTTGGTTAGAAGCACGCCCGTTGCCCCGGAACTGAACCTCACCAGCGCCAGGTAAATATTGGTGTGGGTGGCGCCCTCCCGCCGTACATCGCTGGCCACAGATTCCACCTCTCCGCCACAGAGATAGCGGAGTGTGTCCACCGCGTGAATGGCGTCGGACGTCAGGATGTCGATTGCCCCCCGGTAATACGGCGCGCCACCCACGGCGTTTTTGTAAAACGTGGCCACGGCGCTGTGAACGGCCCCCCGCTTCTCGCAGAGTTCCTTTCCGTAGCGGATCAGCGGCGCAAATCGCCGTTGGAACGTCACGCCGGTCAGCACCTTGTGTTTTCGCGCCAGAAGCGCCATCTGCCGGGTCTGTTCCGTCGTCATCGCGGGGGGTTTTTCGATGAATAGATGGCAACCCATCTCCATCACGGTTGCCGAGATGTCGTACAGATGATGGGGCGGCATAATGGCGTAAACCGCATCCGGTTTTTCCTTTTCAATCATCTCCCTGTAATCCGAATACTGCCTCTGAATGCCGAACCGATCGGCCGCATCGGCCATCCTTTGGTCGCTCAGTTCCGACACGGCCACCATCTCGACGCCGTTCAGTGCCTTGAGAGCGGGATAGTGCGCGCTGGTTGCGCGACCGCCCGCGCCGATCATCGCCACACGTACGGTTTTCTGCCGCCGGGTCTCTTCTGTTTTCGCTTGCTTCCCCAGCTTCGCCATAATCGCCTCCAGTTTGCCCGTCAGGGCCCGGCTTCCAACCCCCCGGCGGCCGGTGGCGCCGGGACGGATGTTCTGTCGTCCGGGTGTCCCGAAGACAGGTTGATTATCGATAAACCGACTGAATCAACGCCCGCATATACCCCACGGCAAACGCGCGTCCCGCCCAGACCGTGGAATCCGCGTTCGGAAAACCGGGTGTATGATCCATCATGAACGGCCCCTCGAAACCCACTTCTTTATAGGTCTGCATGGCCTCGTACATGTCCTGATCCCCCTCGTCTACGAAGACCTCCTGAAACTTCCTGGGACCGCCCCGGATATTACGGAAATGAACATATACAATCTTGTCCCGGCGTCCGATATCCCGGATGGCGTCACATACGTTCTCGCCCATCTCCGCGACGCAGCCCTGACAGAACAACATGGCGTTGCTGCGGCTGGGGACCATATCGAATATGTGATGGTATTGTTCGAGGGTCGACACGATCCTGGCGGCGCCGGCCATGGGTTCCGGTATGGGCGGATCGTCGGGATGCAGCGCCATACGAACGCCGCTCTCCTCCGCTACCGGAATAACGCGTTCCAGGAAATATCGGATGTTCTCGAGAATCTTCTCCTCGGAAATGGCCTTATCGGGGTAGTACGGCGGATCCTCCATTAACTTCTCGTAGTCAAACGTACTGTATCTGGCGCCCCCCCTGCCGGGCGGAACGGACTCCGTGCGGAAATTGCCCGCCGGCTTGAAGTTATACCCCAGCGTGGGAATGCCGACCCCGCCCATGCTTCGCAACAACCTGCACCACGCCTCGATCTTTTCGTCCCGATCCTCAAGCGCCAGGGAAATCTCGTCCCAACCGGTCGCTGCCAGATTCGTCAGCTTCATCCCGTGGGACTCGGTCAGTTTTTTAAGATCCTTCCAGAAATCCGAGCGGTCCCGGCCCTGCCGCACGTCTGGCGGAATTGAGTTCACCGTTACGTAATCGACGCCGATCGCCTGAAAAAAACTCAGCGTGTCGTGATTGATCTGATCCCACGGAAGCTGCTCCTGAATATACATTTCGGCGATCCCTCCGTTTTGAAACATCGAGAAAAGTTGGCGGATCTCACAACCCCGTGGGACAAATCAGAGCAGGCGACCGCATACACGCAACTACCCGTATACCGCCTGTATCAACGCCCGGATATAACCCACGGCGTATGCGTGCCCTGCCCGTTGTCTTTCGTCTCCGGGGATGCCCGGCGTATGGTCCATCATGAACGGCCCGCGAAATCCAACCTGTTTGTAGACCTCCATCGCCCGGTGCATATTCACGTCGCCCTCATCCAGAAACACCTCCTGGAAACTGGGCAAAGTCCCGCGCACGTTTCTGAAATGCACGAATACGATCTTGTTGCGGATTCCCATTTCGCGGATGGTTTCATAGACATCCACGCCCATTTCAGTCACGCAGCCCTGGCAGAACAACATCCCGTTGCAGTCGCCCGGCGCGGCCGAGAAAATCCGCCGGTAATGGTCCAGCGTGGACACAATCTGGGCGACACCGCCGAGCGGTTCGGGGATGGGCGGGTCGTCCGGATGCAGCGCCATCCGTACCCCCGCCTCCTCGGCCGCCGGTATCGCCCTTTTCAGAAAATACGCCATATTCTCCCAGATCTCCGCCTCACCCACCGGAGGTTCGCGGCGCTCGGGCCTGTTCCGGAAAAACGCCTGATAATCGAACGTACTGTAATTGGAACCACCCCGGCCGGGCGGCGTGGACGCAGTACGGAAATTGCCCATCGGCTTGAAATTGTAACCCAGCGCGGGAATGCCCACCTCGCCCATACAACGCAACATCCTGCACCACGCCTCGAGCTTATCGTCTCGATCGTGGAGGCCGAACGTGAGTTCATCCCACCCCGCCATGAAGATACTGTTCAACGCCATGCCGTGGGCTTCCACCTTTTTTCTGGCGGATTCAAAAAACGGTCTGCTATCCCGGCCGTCGCGCAGATCCATCGAAGCATCCGCCCTGTGCATCGAGCGTATATCCAGGCAAATCATGTCCGCGCCGATTGCCCGTGAAAACCGCAGCGTCTCATCGTTGAAATGAGCCCAGGAGACGTGATCCTGAATCGTCATGTCCGTGGTCCTCGTGGCAAAAGCGGCGAAATGCCGAACAACTCTGTCTCCCCTTCAGCCACTTTGCTCATACACATATCGGCAAGCATCTCACCAATCGCGGAAGAAAACTTGAACCCGTGTCCGGAACACGGTGAGGCGATAATCACCTGCTCGTAGCCGGGATGGAAGTCCACCAGCCACCTGGAATCCGGAAGATTCGTGTACATGCACACGTGGCTCTCCATCACAGGGCCCGCCGCGTCCGGTATGAATCGTGCCACCAGTGGACGAATCTGAGCCTCGTCATCCGGGGACGTGTTCCGGGCGAGCGTTTCCGGGTCTACCCCGACGCGGCCGCGGTGCATTGCCGCCTTGAAGCCGGCACCGAAATCCGGCTGACAATAGAACGAAACACCGTTTTCGCACACCCAGGAATTGTTCGGACAGCGCCCAGGCGCAAACATTCCCGGGTTCCGAACCGGCCGGAAAAAAAACAGCGTCATCCGCTCGATTTCGACAGGGAGTTCCAGATCGGCCACGAGCCGGGAGACCCAGGCACCCGCGCAGACGACCAGCCTGCCCGCCGAAATTTCGCCCGATTGCAATTTCACCCGAACCGCGCCTCCGTCGGGCTTCCAGTCCAATACCGGGCAATTGAAGTTCAGTTCCGCCCCCGCGGATTCCGCCAGCCTCAGATGCGCGTCTATGCACGCCTCCGGGAAGACGGCGCCCGCCCTGGGCTCGAAGATGCCCTCCCAGCCGTCCTCGACCCGGAACATGGGATACCGCCGTCGCACCTCTTCCGCCGAGACTCGCTCGACCGGAATACCAAAGGCCTCGGCGCTTGCCAGAACACCGAGGCGTTCGCACCCGCCCGGAGGCCGCATGGACAGGTGGCCGTAGGTCCTAACCAGTTCGGTGCCGCTTTCGTCTTGCAGCGCTTCCCACAGCGCGTAAGCGCGTCGAATCAAATCGACGTAGGCCGGCCCGCTGGCGTAGGCCTCCCGGATCACCCGCGCGTATCCGTGGGACGAACCGCGGGTGTGGGGCGGATGAAACCGGTCGAAACCCGCCACCCGGGTTCCACGTTTTGCCAGATGATAGACCGCCGCGCTGCCCATCGCGCCCAGCCCGGCCACAACCACGTCGAACGTCGCGCCGCCATTAGACATAGGACGGATCATGTAGCCCGTCTCGCACAAAGTCAAGCGGAGAATGAGAGGAACGCCGACCGGAATCTCTTCTTGAGTTTCCCGACCCGGCTACCTGCCCAGACGGTCCAGGACATTTCGCGTGATCCGCGCCACCGGACCGCCATTCCGGTAAAGACCGTGCGACCATTCCATGGTTGCCGCCGTGAAGACGGTCCCCTTGAACTCGGTCTCGTTTACCGCGACAGTCGCATAGAACCGGTCATAGCGAATGCCGAGGTCCGCGTTGAATCCGTGGTCCTCGGCGTCTCCGATCGCAATGATCCGGTAGTGCGGGCTGATTCCGTCGCTTCCGGTGAAGTATGGTTTCCCATCCCTGAAGGCAATGTCGCCGCCGTCGCACTCCACTCCGACAATCGAGTCCTCGCGACCAAACTCGTCCCCTTCCCCCAACCCGGTTCCCTCGAACGCCCAGTGGTCGGGGCGGCTCACGCGGAAAAATCCGTACTCCCCGGTTGTGGGCGCATTAAACACACCGGGAGTCCTGGTCTTCGCGTTGACGGCCGCCGAATACGAAACCCCGATCGTACGCTGGCGCAGATTGTCGATCCCACGCAGTAAGGAGGTATGCGGATCTTCCGGGGTACCGAGTGGATGCTTTTTGTACCGGGTCTTGGCACAGTAGAGTTTGCGTCCGTTGCCCCTGGTCTCCACCAGGTGCGAAAATGAATTCCCCGCGAACACCATCAGGTTGCCTCCCCGGGCTACGAACCGCTGAAGCTGTTCGCATTCTTTGCGGCTGGTATACTCGCCATGGCCGATCCTCAGATGTGCGGCATAGCTGTCGAGAATATGCGGTTCACGATCGTGGTCCCCGTTGACACAATAGTCTACGGGATAGCCCTCGGCGTCGAGCCAGGAGGTGATGAACTGGTCCCAGGCGTAGAACCCACCCATAATGTCCGGCTGCAGAGGCCGCTCGAACGTCACCAGGTCGCTGTGCTTCCGATCAGTGGAAAGGTAATGAAATAGGCTCTTGCCGCCGACGGGGTTATAGGCGGCATAGGTATTGGTCTCGATCGTGAGAAGGACCGGCGCGCCGGGAACGCGGGGACGAACCACGAACAGGATTTCGCGGATCCCCTGGGCGGTGGGAAAGGTGGCGATGTAGACTCCGCTTTTCCAGTCGTTCGGTACCCGGAACCCCACCGTCGCGGGCCAGTCGAATCCGTCGCGGTATCCGAATTCCGGAATCGGAGGAAGTCCGCCGCGAAGATTGCGGACCTCCTTTACGAGATGCCGCCCCGCTCCTTCATGGTACACGGACACGTCGTAGTACGATCTGGAATTCGATATATGGAATGTGATTTCCTCTCCCTGAAACACACTCATGGGGCTGGCGTACCCGCCCTCCCTCAGCTTCCAGTACCGCGTCGCGTCCTGCTCGTAGTGGGCGAAAATGTGTTCGCGTTTCATAGGAATTCTCTTTCTCGTTCAGCGTATCGATTCTGAAATTGCGTACCAGATGGTTAACGATTCATGTCCCCATTGGTTATCTATTGCTGATTATAAAGTGCGTCAAGGCCGCGTGTCAACCTTCCTTTGGGGCTATCGGCGGGCAACATCGCGATCCGCCGGACGAACCTGACGCTAATCCCGCTGGAGGCAGAATAAACCAGGAAGGCCTAATGATAGGTTGCACGCCAGGAAATTGAGGTCATTATTCTAATAATTTATTGATTTTTTTACTTTTACGCCCTTTTTCCTTCTCGCCAAAGAAAAAGGGCCAAAAAGAACGGCGCCGCTCAAACGCCGCGGGGCTGCCAGGACAGAAGATCTGGTGCGCCCACCGTCGAGATTCGCGTCATGCACATGAACGGCCCCGCGCCGAGCGGCGACTTTTAAAAGCGGAAAGAAGAAAGAGGGAAGAAGGGAGAAGGGTTGGTAACTTTGTCATATGACACCTTCGGAACTGGAGTCTGGCCAACTGGCAAAAAGAAGTGGATCAGGAAAGAAGGCGCGAAACCGGTGGGTGGCGGAGAGGTCTTCTCACCTCTCCCGTCTTTCGTCTCGCGGTTTTGAGGAACCCGCCGGAGGCAGGGAATTTGGGGAAAAGTGGAGGTTGAATTTGTTTTTCCTTTTTCTTTTTCTGGAGAAACCCAGGAAATAGAATCGGCGGCCCGTCCGGGCCGCCGGTTAACAGATAGGAATAGTCCCTTCGCCGTCGCTGCCGATCTCAGCCCGTGCTGTTAGGCGCGACAAGCGCCGCCATCATTTCCGCCTCGGCCGCCAGTTGCTCACCCACGAATGCCCTGCCGGCCACGCGCCACACATTCCGCCTTCTGCGCAACACCTCCACCTCCAGTCGCAACTGATCGCCCGGTGTTACGGGACGCCGGAACCGAGCCTTATCGATTCCCATGAACATCGGTATCAGGCCGGACTCGTCTCCCATTAAGACACCCGCCGTCTGGGCAAGTGCTTCCACAATCAGTACCCCCGGCATCACGGGTCGCCCCGGGAAATGGCCGGCGAAGAACGGTTCGTTCGCGGTGACGTTCTTGAGCCCCACCGCCCTGTGATCCGGCTCCAGTTCCAGAATCCGATCCACCAGCAGAAATGGGTACCGATGCGGCAGGATCTTCTGGATCGCCTCAACGTCCAACACTGCCGGCCCTCCTCTCGCCTTCCGGCCATTCGCTACCGGACCGGACCGGCGGGCTGTTTCTCACCAGCTTCCAGAACTTTATTCAACTCGTCCAGCACCCTCTGCGTCAGGTTGTAATCTTCGTTGAAATACACCACGGACGTCGCATTGAGCACGAAGTCGTAGCCATCCTCTTTGGCCACCTGAGCGATCACCTCGTTGACGCGTTTGAGCAATGGCGTGAGCAATTCCTGCTGTTTGAGCGCCAGCTTACCCCGCTCCGGATCGGTGATCTGGGCGAGAAACCGCTGCAATTCCTCCTCTTGCCTTTTCAGGGCCTGCTCCTCTTCACGCCTGCGATTCTCCATGTACATCACCTTCTGCCGCTCAAAAGTGGTCTGTTTCTTTCTGAATGCGTTGTCAAGCTTTTTGAGCTCCTTCTGCAGTTCGCCTTCATACTGGTTGTATTCCCTCTCGGCCTCCTGGAAGGGCTTGTATTTCGTCCGAATCTCGTTTGGATCGAAAAAGGCGATCTTCGCCTGTGCCCACGCCGTGGACACCACCACGAAACACGCCATCAGGCCGCATACGGAAACCAGGAAGCGATGTCTCAAGTCCATTTTGAATCTCCCTCCAACGTTTGGAAGCTGTCTTAAAACCCCCAGCGGTCTTCGTGCGGCTGCAAAAGCGTCGGTCTGCGTTGGTCAAATCCACCCGTATCTCCAGATACGGGCGCCTTTGCCCGCCTTTCCCGAAACATTTTCGCGCGCGCTCGGGACGCACCAGGTATTTTAAGACAACTTCTTAGAAGAACTGCGGACCGAACTGGAAATGCGTCACCATCTGGGGCTTTTGACCGTCTACGCGCCGCCTGTCAAAACCCCACGCAAAGTCAAATCCCATAATGCCGACAACCGGCGCAATCATACGAAACCCGACACCCAACGACCGCCTCAAGTCAAATAGACTCGTTTCCGAGATACTTTCCCACGCGTTTCCGGCGTCTGCGAACGCAATGGCGTAGAACTGTTGTTGGACAACGGGCAGGGTGATCTCGAGGTTGAACAGCAACTGCGAGTTTCCTCCGTCCGGAACGCCGTTTATCCGGGGACCCAACGATTGCTCCGGATATCCGCGAACCATGGTGCCTTCAAAAATACTCACCCCGCCGGGCGTATACCGCTCATTGAACGGCACCAGGGAGTCGTTGAAAGGCCTCACGAGACCGATGGTGGTCTTCAGGTTGAGCGCAAACCGCCAAGCCACGGGAAAATAGAAACTGGTCACGAAATCGTGTTTAAGAAAGTCCGTATTGCCACCCAGAGGGCCGCCGGCAAAGGTCGGCGAGTAGGAAAAAACGGAACCACTCGTTGCAAACACCGGAAGATCCCGGCTGTTACGCGTAAAGTTCAGATTCATGCTGCTGGTTACGTTGTCGCGTAACGACGTGTCTTCGGGACGGTCGATATCTTCCGAAAAATTCCGGAACTTGACCTGCTCGATCCGGTACCCGACTGAAACCCTTGAAAAGTCCGGCCAGGCCAACCGGCGCCCCACGGTCGTCACCGTGCCCTGCCTGAGTTGATCGAACCCACTGAAATACCGTCGGGTGTCACGGAAAAGCAGACCCGACAAACTGGTGGGTGTGTTGAACAACCAGGGTTCCGTAAAACCGGTCCGGAAGGTCCTTCGCCGGTCCCCGAACTCCAGCTGGAATTCCAGCTGCTGTCCATTACCCATAAAATTCGGAATCTGAAGCGCAATGGTCCCGAGCAGGCCGTCGTACTGGCTATAGCCCGCGCCGACGGACGCCGTGCCGGTCGACTTCTCCTCCACCGCAAGAATCACATCCAGTTCCGATGACTCCTCCACAGGTTTCAGTTCCGGCACCACGT
Source organism: Candidatus Latescibacterota bacterium (assembly GCA_965237675.1). Taxonomy (GTDB): domain Bacteria; phylum Latescibacterota; class UBA2968; order UBA2968; genus JAAXHE01. The sequence continues at coordinate 2,762,305 of OZ250150.1, read as the reverse complement.
TGCCGAAATAGTTCAACTGTTGAATATTCCGGACACTGCGTTCAATACCCGACCTTCGAAAGGTCTGGCCCGGACGAATCCAGAGTTCCCGGCGGATCACGTTGTCCTTTGTCTTGGTATTGCCCGTAATGGTAACCTGCCGGATCTTCCAGGGTTTGTTCTCCACAATGTCGAAGTACACGTTGATCGTGTGCGGTGTCTCGGCCAATCTCTCCTGAACGGCGACGGATGCCGTGATATGACCGATATCACTGTAAAGATTCTGAATGTCCTCCTGGGATTTGTTCTTCTGTTCCGAACTGTACACGTCCCCTTCCTTGGCAACAATCAGCCTTTGGATACCCGCGTCCTTAACGCGTTCGTTTCCCTCCCATGTAATCTTGCCGAACTTGTACAGGGGCCCTTCATCCAGGTACATATCTATAAAAAGATTCGCCTTTGCGTCGTCGTAATACAGACTGTCGCGCAGAATATCCGCATTGCGATATCCATTCGACTGGTAGAAGGCCAGCAGCGCCAGTCTGTCTTCCTGGTAGGTATCTTCGGCGAACTCATTCCGGCGCAGAATTCCCCCGACCTGCTTGGTCTGCTTCATCACCTTTCGCAGATTCTTGCCCTCGAACGCCTGATTGCCAAAGAACCGAATACGGCGCAGCTTCACCTTGAGCCCCTCGTTCACTCTGAATACGAGGATGACCTGGCCTTCATCATTCGGTTCGCCCTGTGTCCCTTCGACGCTGGCAAGGAGAAACCCATCCTCCTTGTACAAGTCCACGATCTTGTTTTCCGCGCGCCTGACTTCATGCGGTGAAAGCCACTGTCTCTCTATGAAAGCCAGTGTTTTCTTGAGTTTCTTCGATTTGATCGCCTTGTTGCCTTCGAAACGCACATCGTCCAGCTTGGGATATTCCTTCACGACAATCACAACGGCTACGCCTTCGTCCACGTCCGGATCGGCGTAGACCCGGATGTCTGAAAAAATATTCAAGCGGTGGAGATTGCGAATCACGCGGGGCGGGTCATCCGGCAACACCAGGCGCTGTCCTTCGGCCAGGCCCGAGGAGAACCGGACCAGTGATGCCTCCGTGACCCGATTACCCTCGACTCTGATCTCGGAAATAACGGGTGCTTCCTGGGCGTTAGCCGCCCGGGGGGACACGAGGTCCAGCAGCACCAAAAGACATCCGAAAAGGATTCCCAACAAAGCCGTTCGCCTCCACAATGTCAGCTTACGAAATTCAGCGATTTTCAGCCAGAGCCCACGCCCGTCACAATCGAACAAACGCTCCGTCACATCAAAAGTTCCTGTTAGTGTTCTGTCCCTGAAATAGATTGCCTAAATTCGGCCGTCGAGTCGCCCGGCTCGCATCCTTCGACAGGCTCAGGAACCGGCGCCTGAGCGAGGTCGCCGAGCGAAGGCACTTCGACAAGCTCAGCGCAAGCAACGTAGCGAGACGGGATGAATCGGCGGATGAATGGTGAAATATTGTCGGGGACGGGACACTAGTTCGGGGCCTGTACGGCAAAATTGGGTCCGGGCGTACGTCCGGACCCAATGGGTCATGATCGCAGTAAAACCAGGACAAAACCGACAACACGCCCATGCGCCGTTTCAATCCTCCGTAACACGGTCCACCACTTCTTGGGCGGCGGCGGCTCGGGCGACTCCGCTGGCATCCACAAAATTGAGCCCGTCACCCTTCTTGCTGACGCGCACCGCGCTCCCCGCCGTGTACTTGCCCTGTAATATCTCTTCCGCCATCGGATCTTCCACCAACTTCTGAATGGTGCGTTTCAGCTGACGCGCTCCGTAAGTGGGGTCGTACCCCTTTTCCGCCAGAAGCGCCTTGGCTCCGGGTGTGAGGCTGATTGTTATATCCCTCTCCTTGAGGCGATCGAATATTTCAGCGATTTCGAGGTCCACAATCTGGATAATCTCTTTTCGATCGAGGGGATTGAAGACCACCATTTCGTCGAGCCGATTCAGGAACTCGGGATTGAACGTCTTTTTGAGTTCCTCTTCAACACGCTCCTTGATCTTCTCCCGAATGCTCTTTCTGCCGGACCGCTTGAATCCGAGCCCCCCGGCCTTCGCCAGGTCTCGCGTTCCGAGATTGGAGGTCATAATCAATATCGTATTCTTGAAGTTGACTTTTCGGCCAAAACTATCGGTCAGGCGTCCCTCGTCGAGGACCTGCAAAAGCAGGTTGAATACATCCGGATGGGCCTTTTCAATCTCGTCCAGAAGAACCACCGAATAGGGTTTTCTGCGAACCTTTTCGGTCAGTTGGCCGCCCTCGTCGTAACCCACATAACCAGGTGGCGCGCCGATAAGACGGGACACCGCGAATTTCTCCATGTACTCCGACATATCTACCGTGATGAGCGTTTCCTCGTCGTCGAACAGGCACTTGGCGAGCGCCTGCGCCAAATAGGTTTTGCCCACACCCGTCGGTCCCAGAAAGAGAAACGTGCCGATCGGGCGATTCGGGTCCTTCAGTCCGGCTCGTGTGCGCCGGATGGAGCGGCAGACCGTGTCCACCGCTTCGCTCTGGCCGACCACCCGGCTCTTCATCGTGTCTCCCATGCGAAGCAGCTTCTCGGACTCCTCCTGAGCCAGCCGGAACGCGGGAATCCCCGTCATGCTGGAAATCACTTCCGCGATATCCTGATCCGTCACCTCCACCACTTCGTCACGAACCTTCTGCTCCCACTCCTGCCGCATTTCATCGACCTGTTCCTTCAGCTTCCGCTCCTGGTCTCTGAGTTTGGCGGCCTCTTCGAACTGCTGGCTGTTTGCAGCCGCGTTTTTCTGCCTTGTAATGTCCTCGATTTCCAGTTCAAGTGCCTTGATTTCTTCGGGCGGATTCAACCGGCCGAGGCGCACACGGGATCCTGTTTCATCGATTACGTCGATTGCTTTGTCCGGCAGGTGCCGGTCGCTGATATACCGGTCGGCCATACGGACGGCGCTCTCAACGGCGTCTTCCGTATAGGTTACCATATGGTGGGTTTCGAATCTTTCCTTCAGGCCCTTGAGGATATCAATTGCGTCGTCCACCGAGGGCGAATCGACCAGGATGGTCTGAAAACGCCGTTCCAACGCGCCGTCCTTCTCGATATATTTTCGGTATTCGTCCAACGTCGTTGCGCCTATGCACTGAAGTTCGCCTCGCGAAAACGCCGGTTTGAACATATTGGAGGCGTCCAGGGTTCCCTCGGCACTTCCGGCGCCCACGATGGTATGTAACTCGTCGATAAAGATAATCACGTCCTGGCTCTGCTGAAGTTCGTTCATCACCGCCTTGATGCGCTCTTCGAATTGACCCCGGTATTTGGTGCCCGCGACCATGCCGCCCATATCCAGCGTAACCATGCGTTTGTCTGCCAACAACTGGGGCACGCGGCGCTCCACGATGCGTTGGGCAAGTCCTTCGACGATGGCCGTTTTCCCCACCCCGGGTTCGCCGATCAGCACCGGGTTGTTCTTTTTGCGCCGGCTGAGCACCTGAGACACCCGTTCGATCTCCCGCTCTCTGCCAATGACCGGATCCAGCTTGCCTTCGCGCGCCAGTTCCGTCAGATCGCGACCGAAATGATCCAGATAGGGGGTCTTGCTTTTCTTCTTTTCGCGTTTACCCGTCGGTTTCCCCTGCAAAACAGCAATCACCTCCTCCTTCACGGTCTTATAGTCGACACCAAACCCTACGAGAATCTGCGCGGCAATCGTCTCTTTGTCCTTCACCAGCGCCACCAGCAGATGACAGGTTCGAACATATTGGCTCTTCATCTCTTTGGCTTCGGTAGCCGCAATTTCAAGAATCTGTTTCGCCCGTGGCGTGAAGGGCACGTCGCCCATCGTCATCGACCCGCCGGAATATGCGACATAGTCGTCGATTGACCCTTTGATCTTATCCAGATTCAATCCCAGGTTCAACATCACATTGACGGCCGAACCCTTTCCCTCCCGGATAATGCCGAGCAATAGATGCTCGCTGCTGATATGATTATTGCCAAGCCGGGCGGCCTCTTCGCGTACCAGCCGCATCACCCGTTTCACCCGATCCGAGAACCTGCTATTCATGGGATTCGTCTCCTCTGGACCCTCTGACGTGACCCGTGGGTCATGTCTCGACTGCCCGATGAGGCTTTCGGTTAAATTGACACCTTGTCCGCAGGGCCCGGCACTAGCCGCTTTGCCCTTCCTGGACGATTTTTCCGTCTTCCATGCGAATGATCCGATCGGCCCTGGCGGCCAGCGTCTGGTCGTGCGTGGCGATCAAAAAAGCCTGTTTCAGACTGCTGGCCAGGTTCCAGATCAGATCGTGCAGTTCTCTGCTGTGTTCCACGTCGAGATTGCCCGAAGGTTCGTCCGCCAGCACCAGCTTGGGCCGCCCTACCAGGGCGCGGGCAACGGCTATGCGCTGCGATTCTCCGCCGGACAGTTCCGAGGGCAGATGGTGGCGGCGCTCGAAGAGCCCCACGGAATTCAACAGATCATCGGCTGCGGCCTGGGCTTCGGACACGGGTCGTCCCCGGATCATCAGGGGCAGCATCACGTTTTCTTCAGCGGTAAAATCGTTCAACAAATGGTGAAACTGAAATACAAACCCCACCGACTCGTTTCGGAACCGTGCCCGCTCCGTGTCTGACAGTGCGAAGACATCGATACCGTCGACACAAACCGTTCCACGGGTCGGGCGATCCAGCCCACCCAGAATGTGCAGCAGCGTGCTCTTCCCGACGCCTGAAGGGCCAACCACCGCAACCACCTCGCCTTGCGCGAGGGAAAGGGCGACGCCTTTGAGCACCTGTATTTCCGAACAGCCGACCCGGTAATGCTTAACCAGGTCCGCAGCCTCCAGCAAGCTACGCATCTCCGTCTATCTCCGAGCGGCCCTCCTCGGGACGCATATGCGGAAACAGAATCACGTCCCGAATTGAACGCGCATCGGTGAGAAGCATCACAAGCCGGTCCACGCCAAACCCCATTCCGCCCATAGGCGGCATGCCATATTCCATCGCCCTCAGGAAATCGGCGTCTAAAACCTGCGCCTCCTCGTCCCCTTTTTCCCGCAACGAGGCCTGGTATGCGAACCGTTTCCGCTGGTCGATGGGATCGTTGAGTTCAGAAAATGCGTTGGCCGCCTCCCATCCGCAGATAAACGGCTCGAAACGTTCCGTGAGTTCCGCGTGTTCCCGGTGCCGCTTGGCCAACGGCGACATCTCCACAGGGTAATCCGTAATGAACGTGGGTTGAATCAGGTGGGGCTGTACGACCGCCTCAAAGATCTCATCCATCAGATGACCGCGCTGCGCGCGGGAGTCCACCTCAAGTTCCAGGCTTCGGCAGATATTCCTCAATTCCTCCTCCGAAGCGTCGGCCACGTCGAAATTGCCGTAGGCTTTGATGGCGTCTAGAAGGGTCATCCTCCGCCACGGCGGGCTAAGATCAATCTCCTGCCCCTGATAAACGACCGTGCTCGCGCCCGTAACCGTTTGGGCGACCGATACAAACAGCGACTCGGTCAGCGCCATCATGTCGGTATAATCGGCGTACGCCTGATAGGCTTCCAGCATGGTGAATTCGGGATTGTGCGTGCGGTCGATTCCTTCGTTGCGGAAATCCCGGCTGAATTCGTAAACTCTTTCAAATCCGCCCACGATCAGGCGCTTCAGATAAAGCTCGTTCGAAATCCGCAGATAGAGCTTCATGTCGAGCGCATTGTGATGGGTCGTGAACGGCCGCGCCGAAGCGCCGCCATAAAGCGGCTGCAATACCGGCGTGTCGGCCTCGAGGAACCCGCGGGCGTCAAAAAAATTGCGAATGGCGGTAAAGGTCGCCGTCCGCTTGCGAAACACGTCCTTCACGTCGGGATTCAACGTCAGGTCCAGGTACCGGCGGCGGTATCGCAGTTCAGGGTCGGTGAAGGCATCGTGGACAACCCGCTGCCCGTCTTTCACCTCTTCCTTGGGGACCGGCAGCGGCCGAATGGCCTTGGAAAGCAGTTCCAACGCGTGCACCTTCAAGGTCATCTCGCCCGTTCGGGTTCGAAATACGGGTCCCTCGACCCCGACGAAATCTCCAATATCGAGCAATTTCCAAAGATCGAACGCCTTTTCCCCCACCGCATCCCGTCTTACGTAGATCTGAATCCGGCCCGTTTCATCCAGAAGATCGGCAAAGGCCGACTTGCCATGGTCCCTTCTGGCCATGAGACGCCCCGCCACCGTCACTTCCCGCCCGTCCTGTTCAAGCTTCTGAAACGTCTCCCTGACTTCCCCGGAGCGATGGGTCACGTCGAACCGATACGGATAGGGCTCCACGCCCATCTCTCGAATCGCCTCCAGCTTCTGCAAACGCTGGGCAACCAGTTGCGCTTCCGGGGCGGAAGACGCCCCTGCCTGAGCCAAACGGATTCCTCCCAATACAAAAAATAACCGGTTGATCTGTTACCGCCAGCGGCCGGGTCCGACACCCGAAAATATTATAATCAATACAAATAGGGAAGTCAAGCCCTTTGGCCGTTAAGTTAGGTCCCGCCTTTCTGCTCGAGAAACGCCCGCATGAATTCGTCCAGCCCCCCGTCCATTACGTCCTGAACACCGGATGTTTCGAACTCGGTCCGAAGGTCTTTAACGAGCTGATAGGGATGAAATACGTAGTTTCGGACCTGGCTGCCGAACTCGATCTTTTTCTTGTCCCGCTCAATCTCCGCACGGGCTTTCTCCTCCTTCTCCTTGTAGTGCTGATACAACCTGGCCTTAAGAATCTTCATCGCGGAGTTTCGATTCTTGTGTTGCGACCGTTCGTTCTGACACTGAACCACGATGCCCGTCGGATGGTGTGTAATCCGTACCGCTGAATCGGTCTTGTTCACATGCTGTCCACCCGCCCCACTGGACCGATAGGTATCCACGCGGATATCCTCCGGCCGGATTTCCACCTCGATATCGCCCTCCGCCTCGGGATACACGGAGACCGACGCAAACGACGTGTGACGCCTGCCGCCGGAATCGAACGGAGACAGCCGAACCAACCGGTGCACGCCCATTTCAGACTTCAGGTAACCGTATGCGTACTCGCCCGTCATCTCAATAGCCACGCTCTTGATTCCAGCCGTTTCCCCTGGAAGAAGATCCAGCACGTCCGCCTGGAAACCGCGTCGCTCGGCCCACCGGCTGTACATCCTCATCAGCATCTGCGCCCAGTCGGCCGATTCCGTACCGCCCGCACCGGGATGGATCGTCAGAATTGCATTCAGGCGATCCTCCTTCTCGCCCATCATATGCCGGAACTCCAGTTCTTCAAGCGCCCCTTCCAGCGCCCGCTGTTCCCGGTGGAGATCCCGCAGTGTCTCTTCGTCCTGCTCTTCGCGGGCCAGATGGTAGAACTCATCCAGTTCCACCAGCCGCTCATCCAGCCCCCGCCATCCGGTTACCCAATCCTTATGACCATTCACTTCATCGATAATCTGCCTTGCCCGTTCCCGATCGTCCCAGAATCCCGGACGCTCCATCAAGCTTTCCAGTTCGGCAATGTGGGCTTCCCGGGATCCCAGGTCAAAGATGCCTCCGGAGGTTTTCCAGCCGATCCCGGCATTCGGCCAAGCTGGATTTCATGTCGGTAAATTGCATATCCACAGCCATAAACGCGAACTCCTTTCAGTTGTGAAAGAACCGGTGCCGGGGTACATCCCCTTCCGCGACGATTCGTTCGGCCGGTTCTGTCCGACGCCTCGTTCCCCGCTTCCGATCCCCGAATCACCTCAAATCAATCACCTCGACGCCCTCCGGCGGCACGAAAGTGAACACATCCGGCTTCAGTTTTCCGTCCACCTTCAAACGGGAAATCTCGTAGGTGGTCACATCTTCGTTCAGATTCAGATACTCCGCCCGACGGACCAGCCAGAGCTTCCTGTCTACCCACAGCCGGACACGGGCGATATAACTCTCCTCCTGCCGGGCCGTCAATTCCACGCGATAACAGCCCCTGCCGTCCACGCGTTCCTCCCCGGCAAGCCGGGGTACGTAGCGATCCTCGTATCCTCCCAGCAGAATGAGGTCGAATAGCAGCTTCTCGTAACTCCGGTCGCCCTTTGTCCGGTCGTAACCGGTCAACAACACCTGCTCGTTTTCCGGGGTGTAGTTCCAGGCGCTCTCCCCGTCCGAAACTACCGTCTGCACCCGTGTCTCGAAACGAAATCGATTCGGTTTCTGCACATACAGGTTACCACTCAGTTCGGTCTTCTGATCTACGAGTTTCCAGTAGTGGTATTTCTTGAACCGTGCGGATATGCTCGTGAGTTTCTCATAACGCTGTTGCTGCCGGCGAATCACTTCCCGCCCGTCAATGCCCCACAGGTCCGCGGGTATCAGGACCGCGCCCACCAGAAACAGAACGTTCAGCCGTCCAGCGGACATGTGCCTCACCTCGTGTAAACCGCCGGCAGAAGCACGACGGGCACCCCCTCGCCCGTCGCACGTTGCCCTTCACCGTTCGCAACCGGGAATTCATACCGCATCCAGTTCATCCTCTTCGTGCCGTTCCAGATACTCCAGGCCGACAAGCACCTCCCGTCCCTTGCTGCTCCCGTCCGACGGACCGACAATTCCGGCCTGTTCCAATTCATCCACCAGACGCGCGGCGCGGGCATACCCCACCTTCATGCGGCGCTGGAGCAATGAGGCCGAGCCCTGCTGATGGGTAACGACCAGACGAAGCGCTTCGTCGAACCGCTTGTCGCGGGCCCCCTCGGCAAGCATCAGTTCGTTTTCGTCCACGCCCAGGTCCAGTTGCTCGAGTACTACGCCCTGGCCACCCGCACATTCCACAAGACGTTCCGTCTCCTCCGTTGTCAAATTCGCGCCGTGGACGCGTATGGGCTCCGGCTTGCCCGCCGGCATAAAGAGCATATCGCCACGCCCCAGAAGCTTCTCGGCGCCGTTGCAATCCAGGATTGTACGCGAATCCACCTTGGATGCCACCCGAAATGCAATGCGCGACGGAAAGTTCGCCTTGATCGTGCCCGTTATCACATTTACAGACGGCCGCTGTGTCGCCAGGATTAGATGGATGCCAACTGCACGCGCCATCTGCGCCAACCGGGCCAGGGAATCCTCGATATCAGCGGGCGCCGTCATCATCAGATCCGCGAGTTCGTCGACCACAACCACGATATAGGGCAACAACGGGGGAACTTCCTCCTTGTCTTCTTCGGACTCCGCCTCCGCGCGCATCTTTTCCAGCCTGTTGTTGAAATCCGTGATATTCCGTACTTTGTACTGCGCCAGATTTCGATAACGGTCTTCCATCTCCGACACAGCCCACCTCAACGCCTCGGACGCTTTTTGAGGTTCCGTGACAACCGGCGCCAGCAGATGTGGAATGCTGTTGTAGATCGCCAGTTCCAGCATCTTCGGATCCACCATGATGAAGCGGACCTCCTCGGGGCTGCACCGCACCAGGATGCTGGTAATCAGAGCATTGACGCATACCGATTTCCCGCTTCCCGTAGCGCCGGCAATCAACAGGTGCGGCATGGAAGCCAGGTTCGCGCAGACGGATTCTCCGGTGGCGGACTTGCCCAGCGCCAACATCAGCTTGTCATCCGCACCCTGAAAGGCGTCGGATTCCAGAATCTCTCTCAGGAAGACAGTTGAAGGATTCGCATTCGGCACCTCAATGCCCACGGCCGCCTTGCCGGGAATCGGCGCCTGAATCCGGATACTCCGCGCCTTCATCACCAGCGCGAGGTCGTCCGAAAGATTGACAATGCGGTTCACCTTCACCCCGCGGGGTGGCTGTACCTCGTATCCGGTAACCACAGGACCCGGATTCACCTGTACCACCTTACCCTCGATACCAAAACTGCTGAGGCTGTGTTCGAGGGTCTGCGCCCCTTCCAGCAGAAACGACCGGTCGGGGCCCTCTTGCGCTTCGGTGGGTTCATTCAGCAACTCCAGGTCCGGCAGCTGATACGGCACATCCTCGGACCGCCGCTTCTCCGCCGTCGTCTTCCGTCCGGTCGACCTGGGTATTTCCACGGGGTCGGCAACGATGCCGGGGTCGAGAGAAACCGCCGGTCCCTCTTCCGACTCGCCCGTCTCGTCTTCGTACAAGAGAGACGGCTCGGTGGCGGCTGCGTCGGGATCGCCAAGGGGTTCCGACTCGGTCTCGCGCCCGGCTTCTTCCGTGTCCTCGAGCAGGATACGTTCCGTACGTTCCGCTTCGCGCCGCTCCTGCTTCTGCCGCCTGGCCAGACGCCGACTCGTGGACCGGCCGGTCAGCCCCGTCTGAATTCGCCTTGCGCCTGCCAAAATCAAATCCGGAATTCGGGAAAAAGGCAGGCGGGTCAGGATCATCAGAAACACCAGAAACAGGGCGCTCAACAGAATATAGGACCCGACAAAGCCCAGATAGGGAACCAGAATCCTGGACGCCAGGGCAACTCCCAGCCATCCGCCCATCAAGAACGACAGATGGGTTTCCCCCCGCGACGGCACGCCCGTTGCGCCGCAATAGACCACCACCATGGCCACCAGCGCCAGACTAGTCGAGACAAGAGGCAGAATGGGCAGGCCTCTGAAACGATTCCAGCCCCACATGAGAACCACGGCGACGAGAACAAACGCGCCCTGGCCCACCACAAACAGAAGATAGTAGGAGATCTGACTGCCGATCCATCCCGCCATATTCTCCGTCAGTTCCGGCGCGCGGCTCGAATTCGGCGGATCTTGAGGCGAATACGAAACCAGGCTTACCGCCATCAACAGCGCAACCGCGATGAGCAGCACACCGCAGACCTGATTCGCCAGGTCCGATCCATGCTGCGGATCCTCCTTTACTGCGTTCGGTTCCTTTCTCATAGATGGGCCACCCTTGTTCTGAAACATCCGAAGGGAGACAGAATGCGCGGGTCCCTCGTGAGAAGCTGCCCTAAAACCACCAGCGGTCTTCGTGCCTCATAACCGACACGTTTTCGCTCGTGCTCGGAAACGCGCCAGGAATTTTACAACAACTTCTGACGTACCGGCGCTGGGGATGCGCCGGTACCGCAAACTACAGTCCCCTCGCCAGCACAACAGGGGCTTTGGTTCTAAAGATACGGTCTTCAAGCGACACTTCCAAAAACAAGATGTAAATGCCCGGCTTCAACGGTGCGCCGTCTTCATCCATCCCGTCCCACGTCACCTTACGTTGGCTGCCGCCGGCGGCAGCGTTCAGCAGCGTTTTTACCGGATGGCCGAACCGGTCGTACACCCACAGATTCACGTCCGCGCGCGAAGTTGGAAGAAGGTAGCGTATTTCCACCCGATCGTAAAAGGGATTGGGATCGGCCACGAGTTGCACCGCATCGACGCCGCTTTGCAGCGCCACGCTGTTCGCGCGGCCGGGCGTCGCGCCATCATCGTGGGTACTGGACAGCCAATTTCGAACGTCATCGCTCGGCGCGGATCCCGAAATCCTTTCGAGCGACCGCCCGACGAACTCCCTATTTCCGTACGCCATCCGATCCACGACCGCACCGGTTGCATCCCGTACCACCACAGCGTCGCCGCTGTCGTTCAACCGAACCCACCGCTCGGGGGCAACCACCTGAATCGTCCGATCGACGAATCGGTTGTAGAACCTGTCGACGTCCTCGGCCACCACCAGGTATGCATCCGGCTGCAGTTGCAGGGGCTCACGTCCGAACGTCTCGCCCGAGGGCCTCGCATCCTGAATCTGCCAGCCGATCATATCCAGCGCCTGCCCCGAACGATTATGGAGTTCCACCCACTCCGGATCACCCTCGGCTGGCGCGAACATCACTTCGTTAACGACCACCGCCCGCGGTCCAACCCCGCCCAGCACCGTCCACGCCACCCGATTGTTCGTCGTATCCTCATCGGCGTCGAATGCGAGTGTGGCCACGTATTCAAACCGGCCGGACGGCACATTTCCAATGGGCGTTTCAACTCGAAGAGAATCGGCCGGCGCCAGGCTCGGAAATTCCCGACGCCACCGGGCAATACCCTCTACCGTCACTGAAAACGTAGATGCCGGCCGCCGCCCCCGGTTCGCCACCTCCAGAATAAAATCACGCGCGCCGCCTGCGGGAACGGAAAACGGCGTTTGTGAAACCCGCGTCAGCGCCAGGTCGTAGGCCTTCGGGCTCACGCTGTTGACGCGTCCCGGTGTCCCTCCCGCCCACCGTGAATCCGCCCAGTTCTCCGGCCCGTCGCCGCCTGCGGGGTCCACCTTCTCCTCTGAAAACCCGGGCGCGTTTCCCGTCGTGTAGACCGCGACGCCCACGGTATCGCCGGATGACGAAACAAGCACGATCCGCTCCGGCCTCGAATTGCTCAAGCCCGAATTCCCGAGCGTGGCGTCCGCCACCGTGAGGATCAACGCGGACTCGGGCAACGGGTCGTAAAGGGTCGAATGCGCGAAATACCCCGAATCCAGAATCAACCCGAAGGTCCCAGGTTTCAGCAGGGTGTCGCCGCCCGGGAAGACCAGCAAGTCCGTCTCGTCGCCGTCACCCACGCTCCATCCGGCCAGATCCACGGGCTCGTCACCGGTATTCTGAACCTCGATGAACTCGTCGTAAAACTCGCTCCCCGAGGGATCGAACATCACCTCGCTGATGACCACGCGGCCTGCCGCCGACCCGCAAGGGATCAGCAACGCCAGAACCGCGATGGCGCCAGCGGCCCTTAACCCGACACCCTCGCCCGGACCTCTGGGACCCCGGCCTGACACTCGCCTCATCATATCATTCCCCACCTGCGTCTGGCCGTCCATTCCGCGACCAGAAGTCCGACCAGAATGAAAAGCGGCCACCGTCGCCCCCACAGCCGGATCCGGTAAGACTCCGCCACGGGTTGGGGCGCGAGGTCGAGATCGTCCAGAACCGTGCTCAAACGATCCGGTGCCACAACTACGCCCCCACTCTGTTTTGACAGACTTTCCAGAAGATCCCGGTTCATTCGCATGTCTTCATATTCCAGACTGTACCGGCCCACAGTGAACCGCCCGGTGCCGTTCCCCAGATCGACGCCGTCCATCCGGGCCCTGGCTTCAAACACAACTTCCCCCTGCGCGCCCGCCCTCATCTGCCCACGGTAGCGCCCCTGACCCTCATCGCCCAACATCGTCTGCCGCATACCGTCCTCATCCGTAACCGAGAGCACGACGCGCGCTCCCTCCTGCGGCTGAAGCAACTCGTTGAAGACGCGGGCGTGAAACGTCACCGGAGCGCCGCTGCGATAGACCGGTTTGTCCACCTCCACCTGGACCCGGTCGACATCCTCCCGTTTGACCAGCCACTGTACTGAATTTGCCCAGAAGGCCCTCGAAACCTCATCGTTCCTGCCGATGCCCCACATCATGAGACCGAGCCGCCAGAACGTCCTGACCGCCACGGCCATCACCTTGCCTGCACCCGCGCGACCCACCGCAACCAGAGGCATCTTCTCGCCGCCCGCACGTCTGCCTGGATGATAGACCAGGGTTGCGGCGTCCCCTTGGAGGCCTTTATTCACATTGCAAGCCAGAAGCGGCGGGAGGTCGCTCCAGGCCTGGCGGTCCGCCAGGGGGTCGTCCGAGACCCGCAGTATCGGATGCATGGTTCCGGACCGTGACAGTTCAAGCCGGAAAGACGCCTCTCGATACGTATTCGCGCCTGGCGAACACAGGACGGGCAGCACCCGCGCAATTGGCGATCGCGCGTATGCCCCGTTGAATCCCTCCGGTCCGCCCACCACGAGCAACGCCCCGCCCGATTCGACATATTCAGCCAGCCGGCGGCCGGAATGTCCCGCAAGCATTTCGCCAGGCAGATCGAAGAGTACGACGAGTTCCGACTCGTCCGGTTCGGTCAACGCCGCCCGCATCCGAAAAGGCCATTCACCCGCCTTCCGGGCAACGAGCACTTCCACTTCCAGATTCTCGTCGGCCTCCAGCACCCGGCGCAGATAGGCAAGATCCGCACTGGGGGAACCGGCGACCATCAGAACGCGCAAACGGCTCTCGATAACCTCGGCGGAAACGACTGCGGCATTGTTCGCGGTGGAGCGTTCTCCCGGTTGAGCCGCGAGATGAATTCGATAGATAAGCCGGCCCGCACGATCAGGCGCGACGACAAACCGGGTCTCCTGTTCGCCGTCCAACAGCGTGACCGGCGCCTCCGCCACCCGGCGCCCGCCCTCTTCGACTACCAGCAACGCGCTTGCGCCTTCACATCCGCTCGACTTCAGACCCACCGAAACTGACAGCGGCCGGCCAACGTAAACCATTGGATCGCAAACGGCGGATACAATTGCCACATCCTTCGGCGCGTCCGCCTTCCCCACCCCCACCGAAAAGACGGGCACATCCAATGCACGTGCGGCCATTTCCGGCCGCGCGCCCAGGTTGTGCGTCCCGTCGGAGATCAGGACCGCCGCTACCAATCCTTCGCCAGCCGTTTCCTCACGCAGCATTTCCAGCGCCACGGCCAGGTCCGTTGCCCGCCCGTCGAAGCGTAGCGAATCCACACCCGTCGAAGGCATGGGCGCCATCCACTCGGAGAAGCGATACCACGCCACCCGGGCGCGTGTCTCCAGCGCTTCGAACACTCCGCTCTTCAGCAGGTCGATCACAAGATCGCGGCGCTCTCGCCCGTCCTCCTCGATTCGCATACTCTCGCTCTCGTCCACGAGGACGGCGACAAGGGGTTTGCGCTGGCGCCTCAGCGAGAGCGCCAGAACGGGCTCCATCAACAGCACCAGCAGCAGCAGAAACGCCGTGCACCTCAATACTAGCAACCACCGTACCAACCGGAATCCATGTTTTCGGACGCGGTACGCCTGCCAGGCCAGGTACACACAGACAGGCGCAAGCAAGCCCAACAACAATCCATCGCGTAAACTCAACGCCACATCGGACAACTGGAACATAGTGTTCTGTCCCGGAAACAGATTGCCTAAATTCGGCCGTCGAGTCGCCCGGCTCGCATCCTTCGACAGGCTCAGGAACCGGCGCCTGAGCGAGCCGACCTGCGCAAGGTCGGCCCAACGCAGCGAGACGGGATGAATCGGCCTGCCTGTGCGGAAGACCTGCACGCAGACTGGCGGGAGAATGGTGACATGTTTTCGGGACAGGACAATAAGTCAAGCCAGCTTCATTCTCGGATTGGCATCCAGATCTCCCCCCGACCGCTCGCCTCTTCCCAGCCGGAAGCCACCCGCACGGGCAATCATCGCCGCGTTGTCGGTGCAAAGGACCGGCGGCGGAAAGCAGACCTCAACTCCGAATCCGCCGGCGACACGCCGCATCTCTTCCCGAAGCCGACGATTCGCCGCCACCCCGCCCGTCAACAGAACCCGCCTGAGATTCAGGGCACCGGCCGCTTTCATCGTCTTGCGCACGAGCACATCGACAACCGCGGCCTGGAAACTGGCCGCTATATCTGCTCGCTCCACCTCCACATCGGCTTCGGACCGGCCCTTCAGGTGGTACAGGACCGACGTCTTGATCCCGCTGAAGCTGAACTCAAATCCTTCCTGGTGCTGGAGCCCTCGTGGAAACGCAAACGCGTTGGCGTCGCCCCGTTCCGCCAATTCCGCAATTACAGGACCGCCCATGGTGGTCCCGCCCGCCTTTAAGATGCCCAGCATCTTGGCCACCTTGTCGAAGGCTTCCCCCGCCGCGTCGTCCCGTGTTTCCCCGCAGACTTCGTACAGTCCCCACCGGCGCACGTGGATCAATTGGGTATGGCCGCCGGAAATCACGAGCGCCAGAAACGGAGGACTCAGGTCAGGATCCGCCAGCAGCCCGGCGAAGAGATGTCCCTCGATGTGGTGTACGCCGATCAGCGGAGCCCGGCTGCCGAGCGCGAGCCCCTTGGCGGCCGAGATTCCCACCAGCAGGCACCCGACAAGGCCCGGACCGCGTGTGACCGCGATGCCACCGAGTTCATCCAGCCCGACTCCAGCCTGGTCCAGGGCATCACGTACAACCGGCACGATCTTGCGAACGTGATTTCGTGACGCCAGTTCCGGAACCACGCCCCCGTAGAGACTGTGCTCTGTCTGGGAGAATATGATATTTGATAGAATACAGCCACCGGCCACGACCGCGGCAGCCGTTTCGTCACACGAGGTTTCAATGCCCAGTACAGGACGATCCCATACCGGCTGCCCGGAGTCCCTGGAATAAAAAGACATATAAACGTTATTGAACCAGAGGGGAAAGGATGGCAAAAACAAAGCGCCACCCCGTTAGATCAGGGGATGGATCCGAATGAGGAGGGAAAAAATCACAAAGCAGGTTGAACAAAACCTTCAAAAGATGCGTCGGAACCCGATGAGGAAGACACACGCGCGCCGCGAAGAATCCGGACGGTGGCGAGGACATTAAACACATCAACCCGGGCGGCAGGCGCACGGCGTACGGGCCCTGGAGCGGGACCCTTCCGACACAGCCCGCGCCCCGCGCTTCAAGCCATCAACGCCGTCCGGCCAAGCGTCACCCGGGATGGGATCCGTTATTCGATCTGGGTGTGCCGAATCGTGCTATTTGTACGACTCGGCGATGTTTCTTCCCATGCTGATTTCGCCGTTATCGATTCGCAGGTTGAACCCGCAATCGGGGTTATTACAGACCCAGGCCTTATAGTGAATCGACGCGCCATCGCGCCCGTAATCCGACATAGGAAGCAATAAACCCTTTTCGCACTTGAGACACTGTGTAAATTGACTTTCCATCCGGACCCTCCCGCCCACTTGATTTTGGCTCCACCCGCATTGGACTGCGATGAATCAAAAACACCCTGTCTGAACCAAGTGATTCTATCCGATGGCAGCGCGGAACAATCGGACGCCATAAACAACGAACTCAACGCTTATGAGACATATAAAATTAGATAAACCAGCCCTTAAAGTCAAATTATTTTCTCTCTTGAGGCGGCGGATTCATCACCGACGAATCCAATTGACAAAGTTCATTCGTTTGCGTATCCTTATGCGCCTTATTCGACACATTCGATGTAGGTATTTATTAGAATTCACCGCCAAAAATTCTCTTCGGGAGCGTTTCTTCATGTCTCAACAAAACCGTTTTCTGGTTTACATCCTGCTTGCCATTCTGTTGGGCGCTCTGTTCGGCGGCCTGTTCCCCGAGCAGGCGTTGCACGTCAACTTTCTGGGTGAGATCTTTCTCAACGCGCTCAGAATGATCGTCGTTCCGCTCGTGGTTGCCTCTATGATTGTCGGCATCACGAACCTGGGCGACATTCGCAGGCTGGGCGGCATCGGCAAACGCACGATTTCCTACTATATGGTTACAACCGCCCTTTCCGTACTCGTCGGGCTCGTTCTGGTAAACATCGTCAAGCCGGGGGTGGGCGTGTCCCGTGGCGAATCGCTTGATGCCGCGCAGTATACGGTTGAAGACAACTGGGTGCGCCTGCAGAACGCCACGCTTTCGGACGCCCGCTACGACGGCCGTTACCAGGTGCTGCTGGCCGACCAGGATATCGTGGGCGCCATCGATGCGGATGCAAGACACACGTCCGACCACATCCGGGTGAAGGCCTGGCGCGACCGGGACACCCGGGAAGCCGTCGTGCCGATGCCTTCCGGCGTTGGCGTCCATGTCGACCTGGGAATGGCCGAAGGGGTACGAGGGAAGGATCGCTCGGTTGTCGATATACTTGTCGACATGATCGTTGGCATGATCCCGGTCAACATCTTCAAAGCCATGGTCGAAACCGATATCCTGCCACTGATCGTCTTCTCCCTGCTCTTCGGCGGCGTGCTGACCACCCTCGGGAACCCGGCCAGGCCCGTTATCGACCTCATTGCGGGCATCAACGACGCCATTATGAAAATTGTACACATCGTCATCGCTTTCGCCCCCGTGGGCATATTCGGTCTGATTGCCGGACGCATGGGCAGCAGCGGCGGGTGGGAGGGTTTTCTGCCGGAGCTTGTCAAACTCGGGTGGTACGCCTCCACGGTTATTCTGGGCCTGCTGATCCACGGTCTGTTCGTCCTCCCATTGATCCTCCGTCTCATTGCCAAGAGAAACGTTGCGAAATACGGGCACAATCAGCTCCCCGCCCTGGGCACGGCTTTTTCCACCGCTTCCAGCTCCGCCACACTGCCGCTTACGATCGATTGCGTCACCAAGAAAAACGGTGTCTCCAACCGGGTCTCGAGCTTCGTATTGCCACTTGGGGCCACCATCAATATGGACGGCACCGCTCTCTACGAAGCCGTAGCCGCCATTTTCATCGCCCAGGTTTACGGCATTACGATGGGTCCGGTTGAAATGGCCATTATCTTTCTCACTGCCACCCTGGCCGCCATCGGCGCCGCCGGAATCCCCGAAGCCGGCCTGGTCACCATGGTCATTGTCCTGAGAGCCGTCGGCCTGCCCATTGAGGGCATCACCCTCATCCTGGTCATCGACTGGTTCCTGGACCGCTGCCGTACCACCGTCAACGTCTGGGGCGACGCCATCGGCGCCGCGGTCGTCGCACACTTCGAGGGAGAACGCGAACCCGATACCCCAGACGCGGCATAAATCAGAGACGCGTCGCGTCTGGCACCCGGAGGAACCTCAATCCATCTTCGGACGCGGATGGGCCAGCGCGGAAGGTCAATGACCGGAATCGGCGCTGGCGTCGGAGTACCACCGGGTTTGCAAAGACGCCCGTTGAGCAGCGTCCCGCCTTCGCTTGATCCTGGAATCTGCCCGTCAGTCTCCAACCTCTATGTCAAACAATCCCCAAAATCCCCTTATCATCCAGAGCGACATGACCGTTCTAGCAGAGGTCGGGGGCCCGCGGTATGAAGCGGCACGGGGCGTCCTGGCGCGTTTTGCCGAACTGGAAAAAAGCCCTGAATACATTCACACCTATCGCATCAGCCCGCTTTCGCTCTGGAACGCCGCCGCCGCCGGACTCACGGCGGGAGAAATCACCGACGCCCTGGAGACGTTCAGCAAATATGAGATCCCCCAGAACGTCACCGTCGAGATCGCGGAAACCCTCGGGCGATACGGTCGAATTCGCCTGGACCGATCCGGAAACGACCTCGTCCTCTCGGCGGACGACCCGCTGCTCATCACCGAAATCTGCCAGCACAAGTCCGTACGGCCTTATTTAAAAAAGAAAATTGACGCGCGTCGCATCAAAGTGGACCTTCTGTACCGGGGCCACCTGAAACAGGCGCTCACCCGCATCGGCTTTCCCGTCAAGGACCTCGCGGGGTACTTGCCCGGCCAGCATCTGGCGCTGCGTCGACGAACCATCACGCAGTCGGGCGCACCGTTTCACCTGCGCGACTACCAGCGGGAGGCCATGGAGATCTTTCACGCGGGCGGCGGACCGGAGGGTGGCAGCGGCGTGGTGGTCCTGCCCTGCGGATCGGGAAAAACCATTGTGGGTATCGCCGCCATCGAACGCCTTCAGACCCAGGCGCTCATCCTCACCACCAACATCACCGCCTCCCGGCAGTGGATAGCGGAACTGCTGGACAAGACGGATCTGAAACCGGACCAGATCGGCGAATATTCTGGAGAAGTCAAAGAAATCCGTCCCATTACCGTCGCCACGTACAATATCCTCACCTATCGAAAGAGAAAAGGCGATCCGTTTCCCCACTTCGCTATCTTCAACCAGGGCAACTGGGGCGTTATCCTATACGACGAAGTTCATCTGCTGCCCGCGCCGGTCTTCCGCTTTACCGCCGAACTCCAGGCGCGACGCAGGCTGGGTCTCACCGCCACGCTTGTGCGGGAAGACGGGCTCGAGGCGGACGTCTTCAGTCTCATCGGGCCGAAACGCTTCGACGTACCCTGGCGTGATCTGGAATCCAGGGGCTGGATCGCCACCGCTGAATGCCGCGAGATTCGCCTCCCGTTGCCGCAGCATCTGCGACTGGACTACGCCGTTGCCGGGGGGCGCGGTAAATTCCGTATCGCCTCGGAAAATCCGTCCAAAATCCCTCTGGCCAAAGAACTCATCCGGATACACAAGAAGGATCAGATCCTGGTTATCGGCAAATATGTCGACCAGGTCGAAGCCTTCGCCAGAGAACTGCGCGCGCCAATCATTACAGGCAAAACCCCCAGCCGCGAGCGCGACCGGTTATACGCGCGTTTCCGAAAGGGCGATATCCGACTGATGGTCGTTTCCAAGGTGGCCAATTTCGCCGTCGACCTGCCGGATGCCAACGTGGCCATCCAGATTTCCGGGACATTCGGTTCACGCCAGGAAGAAGCCCAGCGGTTGGGACGCATTCTTCGACCCAAGACCAACGGCAGCCTGGCACACTTCTACACCCTGGTGACCCGGGATACCCGCGAATTGGAATTCGCCCGCAAGCGCCAGACGTTTCTTACCGAACAGGGTTACCGGTATACCATTCGGGACGCCGCCGATGTCTTCAAAGAATCCGGCGCCGCTCCGGTCTGACCTTTCCGAAGCCGCCGCCTTTCGCGCGGGCCTCCGGATCACGCGCCCTCAGAACTGTCTCATCACGTTTGCCTCGGTGCTCCTGGGCGGGTGGCTGGGTTTCCACGCGCTTCCCGCGTCGCTCTGGATCGCCGCTTTCTCCGCCGCAGCCGTCATGGCCGGCGGGAATGCGTTCAACGACGTATGGGATCTGGAATCCGATCGCATCAACCACCCGCACCGGCCCCTTCCTTCCGCCCGTCTCACCCCCCTTGCAGCCCGCATTGAAGGCGTTTTCTTCCTGGCGCTCGGCCTGGGCCTCGGCCTTTTGCTGCCTCCTGAAGCCATGCTGACCGCCGCGGCCGCCTGCGGCTTCCTCGTGGCCTATAATCGGCGGTTGAAACACATCCCGGTTGCCGGCAACATTGTGGTAAGCCTTCTGTGCGGTCTGGCTTTCTTCTACGGCGGTTTCGCCGTCCGCGCGCCCATGCCGGCGGCCGTCCCGGCCTTGTTTGCGACCCTTTACCATTTCGGTCGGGAAATCCTCAAAGACGCTCACGACGTGCCCGGAGATCGCCGGGCGCCCGGCGGAACCCTGCCGCTCCGATGGGGACCGGCCAAATCCTGCCGCCTGGCTATTTCCGCGTACGCGCTCCTGATTCTCCTCACCCCGGTTCCGTACATCCTGGACCTCTACGGACTGCCCTATCTCATCCTCGTCTGCCTCCTCGATCTGTTGCTGATCGGCATCATGTTGTCCCTCCGGCGCGTCCCCGAAAAAACCCGCCTGCGCCGGGTCAACAGACTGCTGAAAGCGGGGATGGTTCTCGGGTTGTTGGCCATCCTCGCGGGCGCACGCTGATCTTTCGCCGGAGGAGGTCCCCGTCAATGGGCCAAAAACCCCATGCGGGCCTTTGAAATTGACACAACTCATTAATTATATTAACTTAAGCGCACTATAAATTCGGAAGACCGCGCGCCGAAATACCGGATACGGGGGCGTTTGCCCGGCTCGACGGCGCCCCGAACAGGAAGGTAACCATGTCCGACCCGGCCCAAAGTCAGATCGAGCAACTCGTCCGTGAACTGAATGAACACAACTACCGCTACCACGTCCTGGGCGCGCCATCCATCTCCGACCGGGAATTCGATCGACTGCTGAATGACCTGGTGAAACTGGAAGCCCGGCATCCTGATCTGATCCCGCCAGACTCGCCCACCCGGCGCGTAGGTTCGGATCTCAGCAAGTCCTTTCCCACCGTCCGTCACGACGTCCCGATGCTCAGCCTGGACAACACCTACTCCGAGGAGGAACTCGTTGAATTCGACGCCCGTATGCGGCGCGAGCTCCCCGGCGAAGATCCGGACTATACGGTCGAACTCAAAGTCGACGGCGTCGCGTTGAGTCTTACGTACGAAAACGGACTGCTCGTACGTGGCGTCACCAGGGGCGACGGATTACAGGGCGAAGACATCACGCCCAACGCCAGAACCATTCGTTCCGTCCCGCTTCGCCTCAGGGAGCCCATGGCGCGTTGCGAAATCCGCGGTGAAGTCTACCTCACACGCCAGAACTTCGAAGCGATCAACCGCCAGCGGGAACAACAGGAAGAATCCCTCTTCGCCAATCCGCGAAATACCGCGGCCGGTACTCTGAAACTCCAGGACCCCCGCCTGGTTGCCGAACGCGGCCTCAGCTTTTTCGCGTACGGCCTCCTGACGCCCGGCCGCGTATATGACCGCCATTCCGAGAGTCTGGACCACCTCGAGCGGCTCGGTTTTTCCGCCAACCCGGAACGCCGGCAATGCAATTCCATCGAGGAAATTGTCGCGTATTGGCGGACGTGGGACCGGGACCGGAAATCGCTGTCCTATGAGATCGACGGCATCGTCGTCAAAGTCGACTCACTCACTCAGCAGGACAAACTCGGCGCCACCGCCAAGAGCCCCCGTTGGGCCTTTGCCTACAAGTTTTCGGCCCGGCGCGTGCGTACGCGGCTCCTGAAAATTGCCCTTCAAGTGGGCCGCACCGGTGTCGTCACCCCCGTTGCCGAACTGGAGCCGGTTCTCCTGGCCGGCAGCACCGTCGGCCGGGCCACGCTGCACAACGCAGAGGAACTCGAACGCAAGGACATCCGGGAAGGCGACACGGTTGTCCTGGAAAAAGGCGGCGACGTCATTCCCAAAGTCGTCTCGGTGGTCGAATCCGATCGTCCTCCGGACGCTCAGCCCTTTGTTTTCCCCAAGGCCTGTCCCGTCTGTGAAGCCGTCCTGGTGAAAGACGAATCCGAAGTCGCGATCCGATGCGTCAACTCAAGGTGTCCGGCCCAGTTGAAGGGGAGCATACGTCACTTTGCCTCCCGCACCGCAATGGACATCGAGGGCCTCGGCCACGCGCTGGTGGACCAACTCGTGGACAAGGAGTTGATTCGGGACGTGGGCGACCTCTACGCCCTCGAAGTTGAGAAGGTCTCCGAACTGGAACGAATGGCCGAGAAGTCCGCCCAAAACTTGAAGCTTGCTTTGGATAAAAGCAAATCCCGGCCCTTTTACAACGTCCTCTTCGCGCTCGGGATCCGCCACGTCGGCGCCACCGTCGCGCGCACCCTGGCCGACCACTTCGGGTCCATCGACGAACTCCGAAAAGCCTCCTCGGAAGATATCGAAGCCGTTCACGAAATCGGCGGCGCAATCGCGGATAGCGTCCACGCGTTTCTGAAAGACAAACACTACACTGCCGTGATCGATAAACTCCTGAAGGCGAAGCTTAACCTGGCATCCGAGGAACCGGCCACAGCGGGCCCCAAACGGCTGGATGGCAAGATCGTGGTCATTACGGGCAGCCTCTCGCGCTGGGGCCGCCAGCAGGCCCAGGACGTGGTCCGGTCCGCTGGCGGCAAACCCACGTCCAGCGTCAGCAAGAAAACCGACCTCGTCGTCGCCGGCGATAACGCCGGCTCGAAATTAGAGAAAGCCAAGGAATTCGACATCGAAATTGTCACCGAAGATGATTTCGCCAAAATGATCGGCGAAGCGTGACGACTCTGGGAAGTGTCCTACAGAACGTGCGCTCGCCCGGACAAGTGCACGTTCAACGGCTCGAAATCCCTCGGCCCGAAGGGCCCGACGCCAGCCTTTTCGCTTGACAGAAAACGGTCGCTTTGTTACACTACCTCCACATTGCCCAGAGGTGGGGCTGTAGCTCAGCTGGGAGAGCGCATGACTGGCAGTCATGAGGTCGTCGGTTCGATCCCGATCAGCTCCACCATGAATTCAGAGACAGGCTTGCGTGACGTCACGCGGGCCTGTTTGGTTTATATTTACATCGTGTAATGGAAAGGGCGCCCTCACCCGGCGCTTCGCGCCACCCTCTCCCAGAGGGAGAGGGTCTGGCTGCGGGACAGACGAACCCAAGCGATGCGCAGCATCAAGCTAAATGTCACCCTCTCCCAAGGGTAGAGGGTCTGACTGCAGGTCAGGCAAGCTAAGTGCGCCGGTGGGGGAACCGATCGACAGATTCCCGCGCTCCGCGCGATACGTCGAACCAGAGCTTGAAAGGGTGGAGCGGACATTCCTGTCTGCTCGCATATTTCAAACCGAGAGATAAAGCCCTGGTTTCCGTCAGATCCAAGCGTTCAAGTAAGACTTCGACTTTACCAAGAATCGAGTAATCGGCCCTTTTAACGGCGTCCCGCCTTTCAAACCAGGCTACCGACCGCGCCAGGACATCTCGCAACACTCCCCCTTGAGGGGGAGTTGGCAAGGCAAGGGCGCCAGCCCGCAGGCGTGCCGGTGGGGGGTATAGTTTAGAGCAAAGCACGTGGTGGCCGTCCGGCACGATGTTCGCCCTCGATGTCGATAGCAACTCGTGCAGCCGCCCGGTGTCGCAAAATGCGACAGTTGTCGCATTTTGCGTTGACTGACAAACCAGCGTAGTATACTTTAAAGGTGTACGTTAAGTCAGCTTTGGAGCGGAAAACACGGGAGCAATACACGATGGCCAAAGGTAGACGCAGAAAATCCACAACGGAGACCGAATCGAGTCAAAACAGCGGCGCTGCGGATTTTCGAACTGAACTATGGGGGATGGCCGACGCGCTGCGCGGCAGCATGGATGCTGCTGAATACAAACACGTCGTTCTCGGTCTGATCTTCCTCAAGTACATCTCGGACGCGTTCGAGGAGGCCCATGCGAAGCTGGTGGATGAAGTCGCTGAAGGCGCGGATCCGGAAGACCCGGACGAGTACCGCGCAAAGAGCATCTTCTGGGTGCCCCCCGAGGCAAGATGGCCGAAACTTCAATCACAGGCACACCAGCCCACCATTGGTCGGACGGTGGACGATGCGATGACCGCCATCGAGCGCGACAATCCCGCGCTCAAAGACGTGTTGCCAAAGGACTACGCCCGCCCCGCACTCGACAAAACCCGCCTCGGCCAAGTGGTCGACATGGTCAGTAACATCAAGGTGGGCGGCGCCGAGGCACGCGCCACGGACGTGCTCGGCAGCATCTACGAGTACTTCCTCGGGCAGTTCGCACTTGCAGAGGGACGGAAAGGCGGCGAGTTCTACACCCCACGCAGCATCGTGCGGCTCCTGGTAGAGATGTTGAAACCTTACGAGGGGAGGGTTTACGACCCATGCTGCGGCTCGTCCGGAATGTTCGTCCAGTCAATGGAATTCATTGACGCTCACACCAGCGGTATACCCTCACCCGGCGCTTTCGCGCCGGGTGAGGGACAGGCAGGCGGGGGTAGCGCCAGGGAGAAAATCTCCATATACGGCCAGGAGTCCAACTACACCACCTGGCGTATGGCGCAGATGAACCTGGCGATACGTGGCATTGAGGGTCAGATCGCTCACGGCGACAGCTTCCACAATGACCGGCACCCCGACCTGAAAGCGGACTACATTCTCGCCAATCCTCCCTTCAACGTCTCCGACTGGGGCGGCGAACGTCTGCGGGACGACAAGCGATGGGAATTCGGCGTCCCACCGGTAGGGAATGCGAATTTCGCCTGGGTGCAACACTTCGTGCATCATCTCGCGCCACGAGGCACCGCCGGCTTTGTCCTGGCCAATGGCTCGATGTCGTCGAACCAGTCCAACGAGGGGGAAATACGAAAGAACATCATCGAAGCCAACCTGGTGGACTGCATCGTCGCCCTGCCCGGCCAACTGTTCCGATCGACACAGATACCCGCCTGTCTCTGGTTCATTTCCCGCGACAGGGGCATGAAACCCTCACCCGGCGCTTCGCGCCACCCTCTCCCACAGGGAGAGGGTCGTTGTGCGGCGGAGGGGACCGGCAGCGGCTCCCATCAGACACCTTCGCGCCACCCTCTCCCAGGGGGAGAGGGTCGTTGTGCGGCGGAGGGGACCGGCAGCGGCACCCATCAGACACCTTCGCGCCACCCTCTCCCACAGGGAGAGGGTCGTTGTGCGGCGGAGGGGATCGGCAGCGGCACCCATCAACAACCTTCGCGCCACCCTCTCCCACAGGGAGAGGGTCATTACAGAGGTGGGCTGGAGTTTTCCGGGTTGCTGGAACGGGCGCGAGAGATGAGGGAAAAGGCGACTCCTGCGGAAGCTTTCGCATGGGAGTTGTTCCGGGACCGACAATTCCTTGGCCTCAAATTCCGACGCCAACATCAGATCGGCAACTATATCGTTGACTTTTACTGCGACGAGAAGCGGTTGGTCGTGGAATTGGATGGATCGGTCCACGACTCCGATGAGCGACGTACGATGGACAGGAACCGCGACGCTTATCTGGAATCTTTGGGGATGACCGTCGTCCGAATTAAAAACCAACACTTGCTGCAGCACACCCAGGAAGCCCTGAACGAAATCGCAGACGCCCTAAACCCCTCTCCCGCCGGGAGAGGGGAAGGGGTGAGGATTCGCGACCAAGCGGGTGAAGTTCTGTTCATCGATGCCCGGAAGCTGGGTCATATGATCGACCGCACGCGACGCGACCTCTCGCCGGAGGACATCGCCAGGGTCGCGGACACCTACCATGCCTGGCGCGGCAGATCCGTTGACTCCCCTCTCCCTCTGGGAGAGGGCCAGGGTGAGGGTGTCGCGGTTTACCGCGACATACCCGGCTTCTGCAAAAGCGCTTCCCTGGAAGAGATACGTAAACACGGCCACGTCCTCACGCCCGGCCGCTACGTCGGCGCGGAGCCTCAGGAGGACGATGGGGAGCCTTTCGAAGAGAAAATGGCCCGGCTCACGGCCCAGTGGCGAGAACAGCAGGCGGAGGCACGGCGGCTAGACTCTGAAATTGAAGAAAACCTGGCAAGGCTGGGATTTGGATAAAGCCTATGAGTGTCATCGAATCACTATTTGTTACCAAGTACCGGAACGACGGCAGCCATAGCCCAATGACACTGACGGAGTGGGCCAGTCAATTCCTGGCTGACATTGAACACTTGTTCGGGCCGCGAGACCGTTCGTTTACCTTGGTTGGTATCGACATAGACAGAACTCCGGGCAATTCGCCACGCGTCTGGTTTCCAGACAGCGGCATTGCACCCGGTGATGTGGAAAAGAGGTCGAAGCACATTATTATCCGGCTGGGCCCGAATGCGCTTAACGACCCGGTCTGCGCGAGGTGGCGACTTGCGCACGAGTGCGTCCACCTGATCGACCCATGGTGTCCGAAAATCGAGGGGCGTACTACTAACGTGCTCGAAGAGGGCCTCGCTACGTGGTTCCAGAATGATCGCGTGCCTGACGCGGCGTGTCATGAAGGACCGTATGCTACAGCGGAGAAACTCGTCGAGCCGCTAATGCCCGAAATGGCTGAAGCTGTCAATCGCAACCGAAGAGAGTACAAGATTCGCATTGGGGAAATGACCCCTGACGGCTTGTTTGCCAACTGCCCGGGAATGGATAGAGATATTTACCAGAAACTTTGCGAGACTTTTAAGCGAGAGGAGTCTTAGGGTCGCCGATTTCGATAATTTCCCGGCGGGTGGTTTCGGAACCGTTAATTGCCTCCGTGCACGTCGAAGCGCATTTTGAAACAATCGGGCCTTAACGAGGAATTCGACCCATGAAATACACCGTCGCAATCGAAAGGACCCCCGATAACTTCGCGGCCTATGTGCCCGACCTGCCCGGTTGCGTCGCCACAGCTGACACCCGGGAGGCGCTGCTGGAAGAGATCCGGGAGGCCATCGAATTCCATATCGAAAGTATGCGTGAGGACGGCGAACCCGAACGGGAGCGCCGGGCTACGGAGCATACCCTCACCCGGCGCTTCGCGCCACCCTCTCCCACTGGGAGAGGGTCTGACTGCCGGACAGACGAACCGAAGCGATGCGCAGCAACAAGATTCGCGCCACCCTCTCCCAAGGGGAGAGGGTTGTTCCGGAGCACGGACGGACGACAGGGAGTTGACAAAAATCATAGCTGAGAGCGCCGATGACTGACAGATTGCATCTGCCGCAGCGATACAGGCGCATCCTTGAGGCGCTTTTGCATGAATATGTGCCAGACGCGGAGGTCTGGGCATACGGCAGCCACGTCACAGGCGAGAGTCACGATGGTAGCGACCTGGATCTGGTGGTGAGAGGTTCCGAACTGAAGCCTCTGGGCGACGGCTTCTTTGGACTCGTGGAGGCCATTGAGAAATCGAACATCCCTATCCTCGTACGGGGGCGCGATTGGGCGAGGTTGCCAGAAAGCTTCCATCAGGAGATTGAGCGGAAATATACGGTTTTGCAGGAGGGGGCGAAGGATACCACTCGAGGTGAGTGGAGGGAGGTCGCAATTGGCGACCTTGTCGAAATAAAGCATGGGTTTGCTTTCAAGGGTACTTCTATCCGTGATGAGCCCAACGGTGACATACTGTTAACACCTGGAAATTTCGGCATCAGCGGGGGATTTAAACGAGATAAATTTAAGTACTTCGACGGGCCTGTGCCTGAAGAATATGTGCTCCAAGAAGGTGATCTGCTCGTAACCATGACTGATCTCAGCAAACAATCAGACACACTTGGATATCCAGCACTTGTACCACCGCGAACACAAGGTCGTCGTTACCTTCACAACCAGCGTCTCGGCAAGATTTCTACTAAAGCACCTGGTGAAATTTGCGCGAGATATATCTACTATGTCATGTGCTCGGAAGAGTACCGTCATGAGGTGCTTGCAAGCGCGACTGGAACCACCGTAAAGCATACGTCGCCTGATAGGATTAAGAGATTTCGATTTTCACTACCGACCCTCTCCGAACAACGCGCCATCGCCCACATCCTCGGCACACTCGACGACAAGATCGAGTTGAACCGACGTGTGAACGAGACGCTGGAGGAGATGGCTCGTGCGCTGTTTAAGTCGTGGTTTGTGGACTTCGACCCTGTCCGTGCGAAGGCGGCGCTGACGACTCCCCTATCGGAGGCGAGCGATTGGACAGTGGAGCGCGCGTGCGCATATCTGAACAGAATGGACGAAAACATCGCCGACCTCTTCCCCGACCGCCTCGTCGAATCGGAGCTTGGCGAGATACCGGAGGGGTGGGAGGTGAAGCGGCTGGCAGAATGCTTCAAACTGACCATGGGACAATCCCCTCCCGGCAGCACCTATAACGAAATCGGGAAAGGTTTGCCATTTTTTCAGGGAAATGCCGATTTTAGTTTCCGCTATCCCGAACGTAGGAGGTACTGTACGCACCCAACTCGGATTGCATATGCCGATGATACAATGGTCAGCGTTAGAGCGCCTGTCGGAGCAATAAACATGGCATGGGAGGAGTGCTGCATCGGGCGTGGCGTAGCGGCATTGCGGCACATTTCTGGCTCAGCTTCATTCACATTCTACACGGCCTGGGCTCTGCAGAACGAAATACAGCTGTACGAACACACCGGCACGGTGTTTGGTGCCATTAACAAGAAGCAGTTTGAATCTTTGAGGGTATTTCAGCCAACAGCCAAGTTGATTGAAGTCTTCGAAACGCGAATCCGATCTATAGATGAACGTATCCGTTCGAACGATTCGAATTCTAGAAATCTCTCGTATCAGCGGGATGCGCTGCTGCCGAAGCTTGTATCCGGTAATGTACGGATTAAATGATCCAAGGAACGGATGTGAGTAGTTGACCATTTTGTGCCGAGCTGCTTTCTGATCTAGCTACCGTATCAAGTGGTCTTTACGATCTCTATGACGATCCGGCGAATCCATTAGGACCCGCCGTTCAATATCAACCCCAGCGCTCGAACTTACGAACGACATGAAACGAAGACGCAAACCGAAACGAAAACGCAAGACAAAAAACAGTAATCCATCTGCGGACGGCTTTGGAATCTGGCAATACTCATATTCTGATGTCGAGCAAAAAGAGATGAAGGCGAATGTCCTTTCAAAGGCTCGCGAATGTGAGGATAAATTTCCTGAACTTGTCGAATCGCTGGTTGGACATTTTCGGGACTTTGGGCCCCCACAGATTATTGCGATTCTCGCGAACTATGGATTACAGCGCATGGTCACAGACGCGGGCGTATCGGAACAAAGCATTATAGGTATACAACAGCATCATGTCGAGTTGCTGCAGGCTTTAATGCTTACATTGTCTCTGGATGAATGGGGCCGCAATCCGGTAACGCCTGATATCATTCAACACGTTATCAACGAAATAATCGAATTAGCAGATGCATTCCAAATTATGCGTTTGTCCACATTGGAACAGGAACGCGATGAACAACAACATGCTATTCTGACGCTTCAGGAGCGCTTAAGGGCAAATACACAATGTGTTCGAAATTGGGGCTATCGGACTCAGATGTTCGATGTCTCGACCGAGCTCTACAGTCCTCTCGATTCGGGATTGCACGGCTATTACGGGTTCAGCGCAACGGATCTGATTGAAGTAGTTGCAGCAATTTTGAGTATTGTAGAGGAGCGTGCATCGAATAGGTGGGTAAAGATTAAACGGGTATTCCGATCGCGCAATGTACGTAAACTCGTCGAAAGTTATTTCGCCGAATTCATCGGGGTTGAAAGTGATCCAGAAGAGTTTCTTCTTGCACTGCCGAAGGATGTTGATCTCGACAAAGTGAGATTCTCTCTTTTGTCATTTGCCGACACTGAGCTTGTTCGATTGTTCCTTTTTGATTTCGACTCAATCGCTCAAGCTTCCGGCCGTTCGTCTGAAGTTGTCCGGCGGGTTCTTGAAAATATATCAATGCGCCCCGGCGATTTGGCTGAGGATCGTGTTGATGAATTTTTCCTTGACAACCCAATTTGGACAAAGCCTGGGATAATCTTCAATACTAAATGCCTGTTCACGATGCCGCAGGTTACACTCAGTCACATGCATAGCCTAATGCGCAGGTTGGCTGAGCAAGCCGGTCTAAACGATAAGCTTCACAAGCAACGCGCTGGGTTTCTTGAGAACAAAATAAGGGAGACCATTCAACGCATTTTTCCGACCGAAGATTTCACCCTTAATGCAAAATGGAATTATAGAGGGACAAGATACGAGACGGACTTAGTAGGCCAAGTTGATCGAGTCGCTCTAATCGTCGAAGCGAAATCGGGAGCACTAACAGTCCAAGGTCTTCGCGGAGCACCGGGGCGTGTTAAGCGTCATGTCCACGACCTTGTTGTGGAGCCAGCAGAGCAGTCTGCACGGCTAGAGCAGTTGATCCGCCAAGCGAAGTCAGGCGAGACCGCCGCGGTAGACACCATTTCCTCGTTGGGCCTGGAACCAGATAAGGTAGACACGGTCATAAGAATCTCGGTGACGCTTGACGATTTCTCAATGATGGCGATCGCTGAACGGGAACTGAAAGCAGCGGGATGGGTTCCCCCTGCGCTCAGGCTAGCTCCCACACTGAACATTACAGATCTTGTCTGCGTCGCCGAGATTCTAAGCGAACCAGTTTACTTTCTGCATTATTTCGCCGAACGTGAACGCAACCAGAAGAAAATCGAACTAATCGGCGATGAGATGGACTTGCTTGGCCTTTACTTAGAGACTGGATTCAATTACGACGAATCGAAACTTGAGAGCAGCCCGCTCATCACCACTGGATTATCGCAACGTGTGGATCATTTCTTCAATAGTGCTGATGCTGGCGTGGAGGTAAAAAAACCACGGCCGAAGATTCATCGCACATTGGAGAAAATCGTCCTCCAGATCCAGAGCAGGCATAGAGAGGGTTGGACTTCCAAGGCACTCGATCTGTTACGTATCGGCAATCTTAAGGAGCAAAGAACGGTTTTTCGGAAGATTGAGAAACTGCGTAAACGAGTACCCAGGACGTATCGTGACCCAAAACACATCTGTTCGCTAGTCGTACTTCCTCCTGCTCACCGCGATGGGTTCATAATATTCTACGTATATCCGGATGCGATCGCCGAAAGACGTTTCGAGGTTGTCGAGCAATTGGCAGGAGCACAATTCGCTTTTCAGGATCGTTCTCGTTGCGTCGTGGTAGGCAGAAAAATCGAAGACTGGGATAATCCTTACACGTTTGTAGCTGTTTGCAAAAGGCCTGCTTAACGCAGGAAAAGCGGCGGTTTCGGGTTGGAGCAATTTAGCGGACGTCGATGGGTCCATCGGTAGTGATGTCCAGACAGAACGGGAACGTGGGAACAATGAACTTCAAATCCGATCTGATCGACATTGTCAAACACTACTTTGCGACGGAAGGTATCTCTTTTGAAGAAAAGGGCGACGCGAGCGACTTCGCAGCCAACTATAGTGAAATGCGAATCAGGAGGATTGACCCAAGACCGCGCGACGTTCATTTCTCCCGTGAAATCCACAACTCGTTGGGCAAACTTGCGGACGAGTCGGATAGAGACAAACGCGACAGTGCGATGGAAGCATGGCACACGGTTTTCCATCTCCGTGTTCTTTTTGAATCCGGAAGGAGGGTTACACCACACCTTAGTAGGAACGTCAGCAATTCTACGAGCGATGATGGCATCCTGTGGGATTTTGGCATGCACCATTTTCACCTTAGCAGAAAACTTGAAAAATCTGGATTTGTCGAAAGATCAGATTACCTGCTTTTTGCTATTGTCGCCGATACCGAGGTGTTTTTCGTGGATGTAAGAAGGCATGAGGATCCTGAGAAGCTTGGATGGGTGAGACAAGATCTTCTAAAAATCGTATTTGTGAATTGGCCGGAACTAACTGACGCCCGTGTGCTGCACGGTGTGAGCGGAGATACTTTGACAGACAAAGAGAAAAAGGAGCTACGGAGAAAAAACATCAATCACGTCCCGAACATAGGGACGCAGCCGGTTGCACCGCTCGGAGGGGGGACGAACTCTGCTGGAGGTAGTACCTTATGCAGAGTATGCGGGGATAGACTCGTACACGAAATAAAACAGCATGAAAACTACTTCTATCGTCAGCCTGACGAACTACGGGAAAAGCTGAAGGCCAAGGGCATCGAAATTTCCGGTGATATGGAGCTTGAATTGGTTCCACTGGATAGCCTGAACCCATCGACAGAGGTTGTGGAGAACCTGCAACGCGAATGCTGTCTGAGCGCTGGTCTTTCGAAGTTGGGGTTTGCAGTCGTGGAAGCCACATCGCGGACACCGATCGTGGTCACGGTTGAATGCGATCAATGAATACAATCATCGAGCCGGATTTCTGAGAACACTATATCCTAGTGATTCGCAAGAAGGGACTCCATTGCAGCGGGTCGGGCGCTGTCTACATTGCGTTCGTGCCCTGTCATTGCAGTTGATGCGCACCGTATCATCCGCGTAGTTGGTGGTGACAGAGCCGGATTTCCTGGACTACACCACGGCAACGACAAGGGCTGCTCCGACATTGTGTGAGTTGGTTGATCCTTACAACGAACCGATTTAAAAACAAACACAGGCGGCGGATAATGGATACCAAAAATCGTATCCCGTCCAAATCGACCACCCAATATGGATAGGTACGGAATCGCCCTTGCGAAGGAATCACCATGACCACCCTCGTCGAAGCCGATGTTGAGCAGGCGGCCCCATAGTGGTTGGCTGGCCTCGGCCGAGGTGTGGCGAACATGCAGGGCATCGACTCAGACGGTCAGAACCACAAGAAACATTCATAATAGAGGAACAATGAATGCCAGCGATGGACTTCGACAGAGAATCTTAAGTGGCCGGTCGGATGCCAACATCCGTTTCGACGACCTCTGGGTGTTTCTATTACGCTTGGGATTCGTCGAGCGAACGTGAGGTAGTCACCACATCTTCAGGAAAGACGGGATCCCCGAACGGATAAACCTTCCAAGGGATGGTAGCAAGCCATATCAGGTAAGACAGGTACGGCAGGTCGTCCTGAGACACCATCTCGAAAGGAGCGAGTAATGC
The DNA here is from genome assembly GCA_965237675.1 of Candidatus Latescibacterota bacterium. Classification (GTDB taxonomy): domain Bacteria; phylum Latescibacterota; class UBA2968; order UBA2968; genus JAAXHE01. The sequence goes on along the minus strand of OZ250150.1, from coordinate 2,728,544 downwards.
ACAAGTACGAGATTATCATTTATTGGAGCAACGAAGATGAAGCCTTTGTGGCCGAAGTGCCCGAACTTCCCGGGTGCACGGCCCACGGTGATACGCAAGAGGCGGCGTTGGAGAACGTCAATCAGGCCGTGGACTTGTGGCTGGAAACGGCCCGCGAGTTTGGCGACCCGATCCCGGAACCCAAGGGCGAACGCTTGATGTTGGCATAGGAAAATCATGCCCATCCTCACCGAAGCCAATATAGTCTATAATAGACCATATCGACGTTTTCGGGGAGATCCAACATGCACATCACCGAATCCCACCGTGTCTGGACCGTGGCCGAGGCGAAAGCCCGGCTGTCCCAAATCCTGCGCCTTGCGGAAAAGGAGGGACCGCAGCGCATCGACGTACGGAAGCCGTTTGTCGTAGTACCCGAGCGTGTATGGAAGACTCGATCCAGTGAGCCAGTCCCCCTGGAACGGTGGCTGGTTGAAAACACGCCGCGCGGTACGAACCTCGAAATCCCAGGCCGCCACGAAAGCAGCCGCAAGATTCCCTTCGTCGACGAAGCAGACGAATGAGCGGTTATCTCCTGGATACGAACGTGGTCTCCGAGCTGACAAAGGAGAATCCGAACCGTGCCGTCATAGACTATCTGAACACCCAGGATGATCTGTGGCTGTCGGAGTTGGGGTCTATAACAATGAACGCACGGGAGGGTTAGCATGAGGTGGCAAGACTACATATCGAGCAAGCCGGACGTTTGCCACGGCAAGGCTTGCATTACTGGCACGCGGGTTATGGTCACCGTCGTACTGGACTGTCTGGCTGATGGTCTGACTGTGGAGGACATAACGAAGAGTTATCCCTCGGTACCGAAAGAGGGGGTGCATGCTGCCCTCCACTACGCGGCGGAATTGGCCCGAGAGCGTATGGTACCTTTACCGCGCTGAGGAAGCCATGCGGTTCAAGTTCGACGAAAATCTGCCTGCGGAGATGGCAGCGCTCTTTGCGGAAGCCGGGCACGACGCGATTAACGTGTTTGATCAGCAAATGATCGGGACGGACGATCCCAACCTCGCCGCCGTTTGCGGACATGAAGGCCGAATCCTGGTAACGTTGGACTTGGATTTCAGCGACATCAGGGCCTACCCGCCGGAGTTGTATCCTGGGATAGTGGTTATTCGACCCAGCAGGCAATCGAGAGATCATTTGCTGGACATCGGGAGCGCCCTGCTTGGTGAGTTGATCACTTCTCTTCAGGGACAGCTCTGGATCGTCGAAGATTCGCGTATTCGCATCCGGGAGTGACGCGTGACCACCCTCCTCGAAGCCGATGTTGAGCAGGCGGCCCTTGAGTGGCTATCCGGTCTCGGTTGGCAGGTGCTGCACGGTCCGGACATCGCGCCGGAGACACCGGATGCCGAGCGCGAGGACTACGGGCAGGTCGTGCTCGACCGGAGGCTTCGTGATTTCCTCGCCGAATTGAACCCCACCCTCCCCGCATCCGCGCTGGACGATGCCTACCGCAAGGTGACCCGTCCCGAAGGTTCGACCCTGAAAGCCCGAAACCGTGCGTTTCACCGGATGCTCGTCGACGGTGTCGAAGTCGAGTATCGGGATACAGATGGACGCGTGCGCGGCGACCAGGTCCGCGTCATAGACTTCGAAATTCCTGCCAGAAACAACTGGCTGGCGGTCAATCAGTTCTCCGTCACGGAGAACAAAAACAAACGCAGGCCGGATATTGTGCTGTTTTTGAACGGCCTGCCCCTGTGCGTAATCGAACTGAAGAACCCGGCGGACGAGGACGCCACCATCTGGACGGCGTGGAACCAACTGCAGACGTACAAGGCCGAACTACCGAAGCTGTTCTCCATGAACGAAGTGTTGATGGTCTCGGACGGGACGGAAGCCCGCATCGGCACGTTGACGTCGGGCAAGGAGTGGTTCAAGCCGTGGCGCACGGTTGCCGGTGAGACGCTGGCCGATAAGCTCTTGACCGAACTTCAGGTGATGTTGGAAGGTGTCTTCGATCGGAGCCGCTTCCTGGCGCTCGTGCGTGACTCTATCGTTTTCGACGACGATGGCAGCGGTGCGCTGGAGAAGAAGATGGCCGGCTATCATCAGTTCCACGCCGTCAGGGTCGCGGTTGACGAGACGCTGCGAGCGGCGGAATTACAACGAACCGTTGACAGGACGGTGGACACTGGTGGAAGGTACGAAGCGGGCCGAAAGCCCGGCGGGAAGCCCGGTGACCGGCGCATCGGCGTGGTCTGGCACACCCAGGGGTCGGGCAAGAGCTTGACAATGGCCTTCTACACCGGGGCGATCATCCGCGAGCCGGCGATGGAGAACCCGACGGTCGTCGTGCTCACCGACCGCAACGACCTGGACGACCAACTTTTCGGCACGTTCTCGCGCTGCCAGGATCTGCTGCGCCAACCGCCGACACAGGCGGAGAGTAGGGCCGACCTGCGGAACAAGCTGTCGGTGAATGCCGGCGGCGTGGTCTTCACGACGATCCAGAAGTTCATGCCGCCTTCGGCGGCATGCTCATCCGCACCTTTTCCCACAGGGAGAGGGCGTGACCTGGGACTGGGGGATACGCACCCTGAGCTGTCGGACAGGCGCAATATCGTGGTGATTGCAGACGAGGCGCACCGCAGCCAGTACGATTTTATCGATGGGTTCGCCGCACATATGCGGGATGCGTTGCCGAATGCCTCTTTTGTTGGATTCACGGGAACGCCGATAGAGCTTCGCGACGCCAATACGCGGGCCGTGTTCGGCGATTACATCAGCATTTATGACATCCAGCGCGCCGTTCAGGACGGGGCCACGGTGCCCATTTACTACGAAAGCCGGCTGGCCAAGCTGGCCCTTGACGAGCGAGAAAAGCCGAAGATCGACCCCGAGTTCGAAGAGGCCACCGAGGGCGAGGAGGTCGAGCGCAGGGAAAAGCTCAAAACCAAGTGGGCGCAGTTGGAAGCTGTCGTCGGCGCGGAGAAGCGGGTCCGGCAGATTGCCGAAGACATCGTGGATCACTTCGAGCAGCGGGTGGAGGCGCTGGATGGCAAGGCGATGATTGTGTGTATGAGCCGCCGCATCTGCATTGACCTCTATCGCGAATTGGTTCGCCTCCGGCCCGGCTGGCACGATGACGCTGACGACAAAGGAAACATCAAAGTGGTGATGACCGGCTCCGCCTCCGATCCTCTCGATTGGCAGCCGCACATCCGAAACAAGGCCCGCAGGGAAGCTCTGGCAAACCGGTTCAGAGACTCTGTCGACCCGCTGCGGGTCGTGCTGGTGCGTGACATGTGGCTGACGGGATTCGACGCACCCAGCCTGCACACGATGTACGTGGACAAGCCGATGCGCGGGCACGGGCTGATGCAGGCCATCGCCCGGGTAAACCGGGTGTTCAGGGACAAGCCCGGGGGGCTGGTGGTGGACTACCTGGGATTGTCGCAAGACTTGCGACAGGCGCTGGCCACCTATACGGAAAGCGGCGGTACCGGGGAGACGGCGCTGGACCAGGAGGAAGCGGTGGCGGTGATGCTGGAGAAGTACGAGGTGTGTTGTGGGCTATTGCACGGCTTCAACTGGGCCGCATGGGCCTCCGGCACCCCAACGGAGCGCTTGAACCTGCTGCCCGCCGCCCAGGAGCACGTCCTGTCCCAGGAGGACGGAAAGGAGCGCTGCCTGAACGCGGTGCGAGCGCTCTCCCAGGCCTTCGCGTTGGCCGTTCCGCATCAGGAATCCCGACGTATTCGCGACGACGTGGCATTCTTCCAGGCGGTGGCGGCGGCCCTGTCCAAGCGGGCAGCAGGCGAGAGACGTACCGAGGAGGATTTGGATCTGGCCGTCCGGCAGATCGTCTCTAAAGCCGTGGCGTCAGAAGGGGTGATGGATATCTTCGCCGCCGCAGGCCTGGACAAGCCGGACATTTCGGTGCTCTCAGACGAGTTTCTGGCCGAGGTACGCGGGATGCCGCACAAAAATCTCGCCGTAGAACTGTTGCAGAAACTGCTCAGGGGCGAGGTTTCCACCCGGCGGCGCAAGAACGTCGTGCAAGCCCGGTCCTTTGCCGAAATTCTGGATCAGACCCTTCGCCGTTACCAGAACCGAGCGATCGAGGCGGCGCAGGTGATCGAAGAACTGATCGAACTCGCAAAGGAGATGAGGGAGGCCAACGAGCGGGGCGAGCGGTTGGGATTGTCGGAGGACGAGTTGGCGTTCTACGATGCGCTGGAGACGAACGACAGCGCGGTACAGGTACTCGGCGACGAGACGCTGCGTGCCATTGCCCAGCAGCTTGTGGAGACGGTCCGCAACAACGTGACCATCGACTGGACGTTGCGGGAAAACGTCCGCGCCCACCTCCGTGTGCTGGTGCGCCGCATCCTGCGCCGGCACGGTTACCCGCCTGATAAGCAGGCGAAGGCCACGCAGACGGTGATCGAACAGGCGGAGGTCCTGTCGGAGGGGTGGGCGGTTGGTTGAAAGCGTGACATCCCCCCACCGCATCAGCCGTCGCCGGCCCTTCGACCCTTCGACAGGCTCAGGGGACACGATTCCCCCTCAAGGGGGAGTGATTGCGAGACAAGCGCGTGTTGGCTGGCTGTCAAGTAGCTCGCGCACCAAGTGAACACCAATTCGTTTAGCCGCCCTGTGCCGCAAATTGCGACGGTCACTGTCTGCGGTGCACACGTGGCGCCGCCCCGTCAATGAATTCTGTAGAAAAACCGGGTTCGCGACGGTTTCGATTCGGCGGAATCCGGATCGGACAAACCAAATCCCGTCCACACCACGACACCCCCGGGCGGTTCGCAAAGCGCCCCTACAGAAAACGGATATGACCGTTGCCGATAGCGGTGTCGTAAAATGCGACGGTCGTCGACAGGACTGCCGCATCCAGCCTCACGGCAGGCTTGACCGAGTCAGCACCGCTATCGACATTTTCGTGCACCGCGATCGCAAATCGCGGTCCGTCAGTGTCACCCCATGCGAAAAGGAACCGGATTCGTGGATATCCGATGCAGCAAAACCATATCCCATCTGCCACCCCCCAGGGCGGTTCGCGAACCGCCCCTAAAAAAGTCGGTGATGCCAATTGTTGAATTCGTCGTCGAGGATCACTCATAATTGACCCACCGATACAACCCCAACGTCCATAACCGCAGGTCCGTCAGGCTGAAGGGATACGATTACACACAGCCAGGCGCATATTTCATTACCGTCGTGACACGCGATCGCGAATCTTGGTTCGGCGATATTATCGACGGTGAAGTACACCTGAACGACACCGGGCGGTTGGTCAAAAGCGCATGGGAGTGGCTGACAATGCGATATGCATACGTCGAACTGGACACGTACGTTGTCATGCCAAACCATCTACACGGAATCATCGACATTTTTGACCAAAACAGCGGTAATCGGGAGAAGGATCAGGCGCTCCGCAAACCCCTGGGCCGTCTGATTGGGGCATTTAAGACCGTGTCCACCAGGCGCGTCAACAACGCACTGGATACGCCCGGCCAACCGCTGTGGCAACGCAACTATTACGAACGCGTGATCCGCAACGATGAGGAATTGGACCGCGTTCGAGAGTACATCGTTTATAATCCGATGCGATGGGATACGGATTCGGAAAACCCAAATTTCATACCCAAACACAACACGTAGGTACGTCCCACGGCGACGATGGCAACGCGGGATCCGTCGACCGAGGGGGGACAACCACACGGGTTGCCCCAGCATCGGATGACGTGTTCGAGGCGTGCGCGGAACCGGATTTTTACCAAAACCTGATTCATTGGAAGACGGATACGACAAAACACAACCCGTCCGCATCAACCACCACCCAGGGCGGTTCGCGAACCGCCCCTACAAAAAGCGCATATGTCCGTTGTCGAAACGAGTGTCGCAAAACGCGACGGCCAGGGACGAGGTGATCTGGACAATGTCGACACGCACGTCGATTTTCCGTCTTTCCAAAAGGCAACGGTGGGCGTATATTCGATACGGGAAACAGATCCGGTGGGTACGATCGAATACGACGCGAAATCGTCAATCGCGATTCAAGCGTTCAAAGGAATCTAGACAAATGGCTCATCTAACCGAGGACCAGTTGGCGCGATTCGAGGAACAGGGGTACCTGGTGGTGGAAGGTCTTTTTGACCCTGAAGAGGATCTCGATCCGGTCATCGAGGAGTACGCCGGCGTTCTGGACCGGCTCGCCGATGAACTGTACGAAAACGGGGAGATCTCCTCAACACATGGAGACCTCCCTTTCGGTGAACGGCTGACGCGGATTTACACGGAGTCCGGAAAAGTTCACGCGCAATATTTCGACTTTTCGCTGCCGCAGAAAGGTGTACGGGCGGATACGCCGATGTGGGTGGGCCCGGCGGTTTTCGGGCTATTGCGAAACGGAAAACTGCTGGACGCCGTGGAATCCCTGGTCGGGCCCGAGATTTATTCCAATCCCGTGCAACACGTCCGCCTCAAGCCGCCGGAGCACCTGTGTCCCGTCAATGAAAACACGGGACACGTCCAGCTTGGCGCCACGCCGTGGCACCAGGATACGGGCGTTGTCAGACCGGAAGCCGACGAAACGAACATGCTGACCGTGTGGTTCGGCTTGTGGGATGCGACGATTGAAAACGGCTGCCTGGAGGTCATTCCCCGGAGTCACCGCGAGGGACTGCTGCATCACTGCCACGCGAGCGGGGCGATGTCGCGAGGGATCGGCCTACACATTCCGGATCCGTTTCTGCGCCAAGGAGATGGCGTGCCGCTTCCCATGAAGCGCGGCGACGTGTTACTCTTCCACCGGCTGAACTGCCACTCGTCGCTTCCCAACAGAAGCGACAATATCCGCTGGAGTTTCGACCTGCGGTACAACCCTATCGGCCAGCCGACAGGGCGCGGATCGTTTCCTGGATTCGTCGCCCGCAGCCGCTCGAATCCACAAAGTGAGTTGCACGATCCTGCAGAGTGGTCGAGATTGTGGCACGAGGCGAGAGACAGACTGGCCCGCAGCGAGGACCCGACGTACAACCGCTGGAAGGTGGACGATCCCGTCTGTGCGTGAGCAGAGGTACGGGACGACGTTTCCAACGACGTACGAGATCCGGTTCATGAATCGAAACTTCCTCTGTTGTCTGAAACACCCCTCCGCCAATATCGTAATATCCAACCTAGACGCAGCTTATTACCCTAAGGTCTTCCCGAAGTCCCCCGCGAAAATCAGAAAATCCGAAAATCCCACCTCGCCATTTCCATCCAGATCGTACCGCGAGTCATATCCGGTGTCGCCACGGCTCAGCCCAAAATTCGCAGCGAATTGAATAAAGTCGGCAAAACCAACGGCGCCATCGGCGTTGAAATCAGGATTGGGAGTCTCGGATTCCCGATATGGCGCCAGGTCCCACAGCAGGATCGTGCCATCACGTGATCCCGACGCTAAAGTCTTCCCGTCGGGCGAAAACAACACGCTGGCCACGAAGTGATTGTGCCCTTCAAGAGTGGCGATAGCTTTGCCGGTTAACAGGTCGTATAGTCTGACCAGCTTTTCCGGCGTACCAGTGGCGAACATCGTCCCGTCAGGGGAGAACGCTACGCAGTCGACCCATTTTGCTTCCAGCGTGGTGTCCGCGTCGCCCGTCGCCAGGTCCCACACTTTGACGTCACCGAAATATGAACCGGTAGCCATGGTTGCACCATCCTGTAAGAATGCCATGGAGAGGATGCGGTCCGAGTGTCCAGTGAGGTCGCGGATGGTGGCGCCCGTCGCGACGTCCCACAGCCTGATCGCTCCGCCAGACGTTCCCGCAGCGAGGGTGGCGCCCTGGCGCGAGAAAAGCAGACTTGTAGCGGCATGACTGAGGCCGGAAAGCGTTTTGATCTTCTCTTCAGTCGTCAGGTCCCAGAGGTGGACCATACTTTCAGCATCCCCCGCGGCCAGGGTCGTCCCATCTGGTGAAATGGAAACCGAGACGACTTCGAAGGAATGTGGCAAGGTGGCAACAGTGCGGCCAGCTTCCAAATCCCACAGTGTGACCGTCCCGTCAAACGATGCGTTCGCGAGGGTCGTCCCATCGGAGGAAACGGTTATTGACCTGATCGGCGCGCACTCTAGCGTGCCAAGCGTGGCGATCATCCGTCCCTTCTCAACGTCCCATACCTCGACCTTTTTCATGTGCGTCAAGGAACGGGAGACAAGCGTCGCGCCGTCCGGCGAAAATGCCATGCCCAAGACCTTTCCGGAATGGCCGGAAAGAGTGGTCGCATTTCCAGTAGCCAAGTCCCACAGCTTGACGGTGCCATCTCTTGAAGCCGAGGCCAAGGCGCCGCCCTTCGGATTGAATGAAACAGCGGTGACGTTGTCCCCGTGGCCATAGAACCTAGCAATTTGTCGCCCCGTCGCCGCGTCCAAGAGTACGACGTTGCCGTCCCACCAGCCCGTAGCGAGGATCGCGCCGTCGGGCGAAAACGCCACACTAATAGGCTGCGACTCATCGCGTACAGTGACGGACATCGTGCCCGCCGCGACGTCCCACAACTTGACCGTACCGTCAGCGGAGGCCGACGCGAGGGTTCTCCCGTCTGAAGAAAAGGTCACGGAGTCGATATATCGACGATGACCCTCCAGGGTGGAGGTAATGTTTTGCGTCGCGACATCCCACAGCCTGATTGTCCCGTCGTGGTGCCCGGAAGCGACGGTGGCTCCATCCGGAGAAAACGTCAGACATGTAGGATGATTCACAAACGCTCCATACGTCCCCAGGATCGACGCGTCAGTGCCCGCCGTCACATCCCGTAATCTAAGGGTCACGCCTCCGGGGTAGGCGAGGGTTCTTCCGTCCGGTGATAACAATAGATCAGTCCAGTTACCCTCGTGCATGGGTATGCGGGTATAGGTTTCCGTTGCCACGTCCCACAGCCTGACCTCTCCTTCCCTGCGCCACCCTCCGGATGAGACGAGCGTTTTGCCGTCCGGTGAAAAGGACACTGAATGGACGACATCTGAGGGCAGCAGCGTGCCTTTTTCAGGTTCATCTACGGCGAAGAGCCAGGTGCCAATACCGCTTGCCACGGCAAGTTGCTTGCCGTCAGGAGAGAAGGCAACCGCCCTGTCGCTTTCGCCAATGGCGCCATTTCCCAGACGCAGGGAGGCCCCGCGCGGCAGATGCAACCTCGAATAGTCGAAGGCGTCATCGTCTATGACCGGGGACCCATGACCCAAGGCGTTGAAGGTTTCCACTACGAGTTCGGCGATGGATGCCCTGACAGTGTTGGGACCGGGATTAGGACCCAGTGTGAGGAGGACCTGCGCAATACCGTCGGGTCCGGTTGTTGCATGCTCGGTCGTGAATCCGCTGCTGAAACTTCCATCACCTCCAATGATCAAAAACGTGACCTGCGCACCCGATATGGGCTCACCGAATTGATCTCGCACTTCCACGATCAATGGGTTCGCCAATGCACGACCGGGTGCGCCCTCCTGGTTGTCGCCTGAAATGATCGTCACGGTCTGCGCGCGCGGCAGGGTCCACGTGGACGTATCCCATAGCTCGACCGTCTTGTCATCCGAAGTAGCGAGGAATCTCCCATCCGGTGAAAACGATACTGAAGCGGCCGTTTGTGTATGTCGAAAGGTAGCGAGACTCGCGCCTGTGGTAACGTCCCATACCTTCACAGTATGGTCCGAAGCCGCTGTAGCCAGGAGCGTTCCATCAGGCGAAAACAACAACCTGGTGACCCCACCTTCATGACCCCGCAATGTGGCGATGGCCATTCCCTCATCTGCTCGCCATAGCCTGACTGTGTTGTCGAATGACCCCGAGGCTAGAATCTTCCCGTCGGGCGAAAAAGACACCGAAGAGACTGCCCGCGCGTGCCCCTTAAAAGTGTCGATGAGTTCTCCTGTCACAACCGCCCACAGGCGGACGTTGTTATCGTCCGCCCCGGAAGCGAGAGTCGTCCCGTCGGGCGAAAAAGACACCGAAGAGACTGGATTTGGATGCGGAAGCGTGGCGAGGCTCGTGCCGGTCACCGCGTCCCAGAGCCTCACGTTGTTGTCCCCGGTCCTCGAAGCAAGTACCTTTCCAGTCGGGGAGAACAGAACCTCCGGAGAGAAAAACGTCGAGGTGCCCCCGCCCGAATGGACCTTGAGTGTGGCGATGGTCTCACCGGTAACAACCTCCCACAGCTTGATGGAGTTGTCGTATGACCCGGAAGCGAGCGTGGATCCATCGGGCGAAAACGCCAATGACCGGACGTCATCCGTATGCCCCTGGAGTGTCGTGATGTGTTTGCCCGTCGCAACGTCCGATAGTAGGACATTTCCATCGTCTAGCCCGGAAGCGATGGTCGTCCCGTCGGGCGAAAACGCCATTGAAACGATTGAGCTTGCATATGAAAAGGTGGAAAGAGTCTTGCCCGTGGCGACGTCCCAGAGCCGCATCGTTTTATCGTATGAACCGGAAGCCACGACCCTTCCGTCCGGCGAGAACAACACGCTGAAGACCCAGTGCGTATGCCCCTCGAGTGAGGCGTAATGATATGGCGAAACACTTACGAGGTTGAACGATGTCTGCCTGAAATTACCATCCGTGTCGAGCGCGCTGATATGGATCTTTTCCAAATCAGGGTTTTGTATCATCCCCACGGGATCTCGTTCGTACTCGAAGTCGACGACGGCATTTCCCTGCTGCGCCATTCCGCGCCACGCCTTCACTTCCGGAAATCCCCCACCCCAGTTAATGAGTGGCGTCGTAGCAAACAGGATCAATTGGTGAAGCCCGTCAGTATCCGCCACCTTGAATTGAAGGGAAATGTCTTCCGTGTTCGGTGGAAATTTACGTGACGAAATGAGTTCGACGTCGGGACTAGCCGTCCATTCAGTCGCAATCCCAGGATTGAAGTATGGATGCACGGAAAGGAATTCTGCAGCCATTGCGGAAAGACTGTCCGGTTCAGCGCCATATGACATGACGTACGCATTATTGCGAAAATCGTGGTGTAGGCCAAACCCGTGTCCCAGTTCATGCGCCACCGTCTGCCAGTCGAAATCTACGCGCAGGGACGCCTCGCCGCCGGTTTTCGCGTTTCTGCCTCCGCGCGGTGTAAAGCTTCGGCTATTGTCGATGAAGGCAATATAGATGTTCGCCTGGGTGTCGTAATCCTGACGGATCTCACTAAAAACAGCGGAGTGCATATTGTCGGCGTAGTGGTCGTTCGGGTGCTGTCCCCTGACACGATGGATCTGTGGGTCGCCACTATCGTCTGTTTCAATTCTTAATACATCGAGACCAGATCCGTGCGCCTTCATCTGTTCGGCGAAAAAGGTTCGGACCTGCCGGACTGCCCTCTTTATGGAGTCCTCCACGGTGACGGAAAACGAACGGTTATTGGGAACAAAGTAAATCACCCGCACCGTACGGGGATCGCCCGCGTTCAGGCTGAACGCCCGCTTGCCGGCGGCTTCGGAACCCTCGGACTGCACCTGCGAGAGATCAATTGGTTCGCAGAACGGTACGTCGCCCGTTTCCTGTGGATAGGCGTAACTGCCCAAAAGTGGGCAGAAGATTAAACCTATGGACACAAGGAACAAAACCCTCATACCGTGTTGCCATATGGAACGATGAATGTGATTTTGCATCGGTTTCCCCCCTCTCCCTGCCGCGTGAGAACGACCCATGTCTCCAGCGATCCATGGGCGCCCTTACTTACTACAACATGCAATTTTGGTCAGCGACGGTTCCCGTTCCTGCGGCTACAGACAGGCACGTGCAACATGGGCGGTTCTCGAACCGCCCCTACTGAAACCGGTCATCCGTGAATTGAAATCGCCAGTCCGCATGGCTGTCCGAACCACTCCGCCGCCAGAGTCATAATTTCCAACCTAGACGCAGCTCATTCCCCTACGGTCCTTCCGAAGTCCCCTGCGAAAATCAGAAAGTCCGAGAATCCCACCTCGCCGTCGTTATCCAGATCGTACCGTGCATCATAATCAGCGTCGCCACGGCTAAGCCCGAAATTCGCCGCAAATTGAATGAAGTCGGCAAAGCCAACGGCGCCATCGCCGTTGAAATCAGGATTGGGAGTCTCGGATTCCCGATATGGCGCCAGGTCCCACAGCAGGATCGTCCCATCATAAGATCCCGTCGCGAGTGTCCTGCCATCTGGCGTGAATACTGCGTTAAGGACCTCGTGATTGTGCCCCGCAAAGGTCGCGATATCGTCGCCCGTGGACATGTCGTGCAGCTTCACCAATTTATGCTGCCGTGTGACGAACATCGTGCCGTCGGGTGAGAATGCCAGGCATTTTTTCCGCGTTCCTCCCAGAGTGGCGCTAGGCGTCCCCGTCGCCAGGTCCCACAGCCTGATCTCGCCGCCGAAAGAACCGGAAGCAAGTGCTGTACCTTCCTGCACAAAGGCCATGGAGATTACCGGCGAAGAATGGCCTTTGAAGTCACGGATGACTGCGCCCGTCGTCACGTCCCACACCCTGATCTCGCCGTTGCGAAACCCTGATGCCAGAGTTGATCCATCTGGCGAGAAAACCAACATTGTGACCCAATCGTGCACGCCCGAAAACTCCCTGATCATCTTCTCGTTCCTGACGCTCCATAGGCTGACCGTTCCCGTCTCGTCAGCGGAGGCGAGTAACGTGCCATCGGGTGAAAAGGAAACCGCCCCCACCTGACTTCCGTGAGCCAGTCTGGCGAAATTCGTCAGAGTGCCAAGGTCCCATAGCAGGACTGTACTGTCCTGTGATCCGATCGCAAGCGTTTTCCCATCGGGTGAGATGGATAACGAGCGGACGGGCGAGCACCTCTGCTCGCCAAGCGCGGCGATCATCCTTCCAGTAACAGCGTCCCATACTTCGACCTTTCCCTGAGATGTACCGGAACGGGAAGCAAGAGTTATGCCGTCCGGCGAAAATGCCATACCCCAAATGGGGCCCGAATGGCCGAAAAGGGTCCTGGCGTTGCCGGTGGCCAGATCCCACAGTTTGACCGTTCCATCCTTGGAAACCGTGCCGAAGCCTCCGCCCTTCGGATTGAATGAAACAGCGGTGACGTTGTCCCCGTGGCCGATAAAACTTGAGATTATCCTTCCATCCGTTACCTCACACAGTTTGACCGTTCCATCCCACCAACCGGACGCAAGGACCGCGCCATCTGGCGAAAACGCCACACTAATCGGCTGCGACTCATCGCGGATGGTGACGGTCGACGTGCCCGTCGCGACGTCCCATAGCTTGACCGTACCGTCAGCGGAAGCCGATGCCAGGGTACCCGCATCCGGAGAAAAGGACACGGAGTCGATATAGCGACGATGCCCCTCCAAGGTCGTAGTAATAGTGCGCGATGCCACGTCCCATAGCCGGATCGACCCGTCCCGATGCCCGGTAGCGAAGGTGGCTCCATCCGGCGCAAACGTAAGACATGTAGGATGGTTCACAAACGCTTCGAATGTCCCAATGGTCCACGCGCCATCGCCCGATGTCACATCACGTAACTTCAATGTCGCATAGCCTCCATGGTACACGAGGGTTTTTCCATCCGGTGATAGCAGCAGATTGGCGAAGTCACCCTCTTGCATGGGTATGCGGGTATGGGTTTCCGTTGCCACGTCCCACAGCCTGACTTCGCCTTCGCTCCCCGAACCTCCGGATGAGACAAGCGTTTTGCCGTCCGGTGAAAAGGACACCGAATGGACGACACCCGAGGGCAGCAGAGTGAATCTTTTCGGGTTCTCCACGTGGTAGAGCCATACTCCGATACCACTTGCAACAGCAACAATCCTTCCGTCAGGCGAAAAGGCAACCGCCCTTTGGCTTTCGCCAATTGCACCCCTGGCCAGGCGCAGGGCGGCACCTCGTGGCAGATGCCACGTTGGATGGTCAAGCGCGTCACCCGTTACGACTGGGGTTCCAATGGCCACGGCGTTGAAGGTTTCTACTGCGAGTTCGGTGATGGATACCTTGACGTTATTAGGTCCAGGATTGGGACCGAGGGTGAGGAGTACCTCCGCCCTGCCGTCCGGACCCGTTGTTGCATTCACGGTCGTGAAGCCGCTGGTGAGGCTTCCATCGCCTGCAATGACCGTAAACGTGACCTGCGCGCCCGCTATGGGATCACCGAACTGATCTCGTACTTCAACGATCAGTGGATCAGCTAATGCGGCGCCGGTTGTGCCTTCCTGGTTGTCGCCTGAAATGATCCTCACGATCTGCGCACGGGGTAGGGACCACGTGGACAGATCCCACAACTCGACCGTTTTGTTATCCGAAGTAGCGAGGAGTCTACCGTCCGGCGAAAATGACATCGAAGGGGCGAAGTGTGCGTGCCGCAGGGTGGCAAGATTCGCGCCCGTCGCAACGTCCCATAACTTAACCGTATTGTCCCGTGACGCGGAAGCAAGTATGGTTCCGTCGGGTGAAAACAACACCGACGAGACACCCTGCGTGTGTCCTGTAAGCAAGGCGACGGCCTTTCCCGTTTCAACTCGCCAAATCCGGACCGTATTGTCGTATGAACCGGAAGCGAGGGTCGTACCGTCAGGTGAAAACAACACCGACGAGACCGCCCCAGAATGTCCTTCAAGTGTATGGATATGTTCCCCCGTTGCAACCACCCACAGCCGGACGTTGCCGTCGGATGAACCGGAAGCGAGGGTTGACCCGTCGGCCGAAAACGACACCGAAGAGACTGTATTTGGATGTGGAAGCGTCGCGAGGCGCGTGCCGGCCACCGTGTCCCAAAGCCTTACCGTATTGTCCCACGACCTAGAAGCCAGCACTTTCCCGTCAGGGGCGAACAACACCGACGTTACCCCTTTCGTGTGACCCACAAGTGTGGAGATCGTCTTTCCCGAAAAAATGTTCCACAGCTTGACGGTGTTGTCGTAGGATCCGGAAGCTAGCGTAGACCCGTCGGGCGAGAACGCAACTGACCGTACATCATCCGTATGCCCCTGGAGTGTCGTGATGGGTTTGCCCGTCGCAACGTCCGATAGTAGGACATTTCCATCGTCTAGCCCGGAAGCGATGGTCGTCCCGTCGGGCGAAAACGCCATTGAAACGATTGAGCTTGCATATGAAAGAGTGGAAAGTGTCTTGCCCGCGGCGACGTCCCAGAGCCGCATCGTATTATCGTCTGAACCGGAAGCAACGACCTTTCCGTTCGGCGAGAACAACACGCTGAAGATCGCGTGTGTATGCCCACTGAGCGTGGCGTAATGGTATGGCGAAATACTCACGAGATTGAACGATGCCTGCCCGACATTTCCATCCGTGTCTACGGCATTAACATGAATTCTCTCCACATCCGGGTCTTGTATCATCCCAACGGCATCGCGTGCGTACTGGAAGTCAATGACGGCATCTGCCTCCTTCGCCATTCCACGCCACGCCTTAACTTCAGGGAATCCACCACCCCAGTTAATGAGTGGCGTCATAGTAAACAGAATCAACTGGTGAAGCCCGTCAGTATCCGCCACCTTGAATTGAACATTGATGTCTTCCTCGTTCGGTGGAAATTTACGGGACGAAATGAGTTCGACGGCGGGCCCAGCCGTCGATTCAGTCGCAATCCCAGGATTGAAGTATGGATGCACGGAAAGGAATTGTGCGTTGCATAGCGACAAACTGATCGGTTCGCTTCCATATGACATGACGTACGAATAATTCCGAAAATCGTGGTGTAAGCCAAACCCGTGTCCCAGTTCATGCGCCACCGTTTGCCAGTCAAAATCCACGCGCATGGACGCCTCTCCGCCGGTTTTTCCGTTTCTGCCTCCGCGCGGTGTAAACCTTCGGCTATTGTCGATGAAGGCGATGTATATGTTCGCCCAGGTGTCGTAATCCTGACGGATCTCACTAAAGACAGCGGAGTGCATATTGTCGGCGTAGTGGTCGTTCGGGTGCTGTCCTGTGACGCGGTGGATCAGCGGATCCCTATCGTCCCCTGTATCAATGTCTATGGCGTTAAGACCAAAGCCGTGCGCCTTCATCTGGTCGGCGAAAAACGTCCGGACCTGCCGGACTGCCCTCTTTATGGAGTCCTCCACCGTGATGGAAAACGAACGGTCGTTGGGTACGAAGTAGATCACGCGCACAGTACGGGGATCGCCCGTGTTCAGGCTGAATGCCCGCTTGCCGGCGGCATCGAAGCCCTTGGGCTGCACCTGCGAGAGATCGATAGGCTCGCAGAACGGTACATCGCCTGTTTCCTGTGGATAGGCGTAGCCGGCAAACAACGGCGAGAGGACGATGCAAACTATAGCAAGAATGCAAAATCTCATGCTATTCCATCCGCTGAGACGATTTCCGGTGGCTTGCATTGCTAAATCCTCGTCTTTCTTAACTGTATTCGCACAGAATCCAGTCCGATACGTTGGCCGAGGTGCGGATCGGTGGCTGATCTTGCAACGCCTGCTCGATGCGGATCGATTGCTCCCACGAGGCATTATGCGAAATCGGAATATATGCTATCGCCAGAGGCTTGCCGCTAAAAGAGTTATCGATTGCGACGTTACCGAAAAACGAATCTTAACGTACTTCTACAAAGAAACCTGATGATTTACTGGAGGGCGTGGCGGGTTCAGGAGTCGCAGTCAGGCTTCAGATGCCCGCAACCACTTTCGCCATCTCGCCGGGCGAGAAGAAGACGTAGTCGGTCTTCGGCATCGTTTCCACGCGCTCGGTGGCGCCCCAACTCCCGCCCTCCGACAACCGCCGCAGGCCAATCCAAGCGGTGGCCAACCCGAACTTCCTCGCAGGTACGTGGTCATGGTACAGACTCTGCGCGGTGTGCAGTACGACCGAGGGTTCGAAGCCCAAGTCCGCATTCTGGTTGGCGATCAGGTACTCGAAGTTGGCGTCGGCGGGCTTGTAGGACCCGATGTCTTCCGCCGTATAGATGGCGTCGAAACTTACGCCCAGCTTGCGGTTCGAGGCGGCGATGCCGCCGCGGTGGACGTTGGAAAGGATTACGAGCTTGTAGTGCTGCTTGAGGATGCGCAGCGCGTCGTCGCGTGAAGTGCACGTGCAAAACGGGCGGTTCACGAACCGTCCCTAAAAAACGGACATCCGTGAATGAAAATCGCCAGTCCGAATGGCAGTCCGAACCACCCCACCGCCAACATCATAATATCCAACCGAAGTACAGCCTAATTCCCTACAGTCTTCCCGAAGTCGCCTGCGAATATCAGAAAGTCCGAAAATCCCACCTCGCCATTACCATCCAGATCGTACCGCGCTTCATATCCGTCGTCATCCTGACTGAGACCGAACCTCTCCACAAATAGCAGAAAATCGCCAAAGCCAACCTTACCGTCTCCATCATAGTCGGGGTTGGCCTCGCCAATAGCAGTAAAGGCCAATGGCTCGAGATCAGCGACCGTTGCGACAACGGTGTTTGTCCCCGGCTTTGTTCCCAAAGTCAGGGTCGTGCCGGCCTTTCCGCTGGCATCGGTCGTGTCGGTGGTTACGGAAAGCGTGCCTCCGCCGGCAGTAACGACGAAGGTGACAACGGCACCGGCGTAAGGTTCCCCGTTTTCGTCCCGCACCGAGACGACAAACGGCTTGGCTAACACGGTCCCTGCCGGCCCTTTCTGCTCAATGCCGGAGACCCCCTTTACAAGATAGGGCACGGAATGAATGCGTTGCAGATCCCACAGTAGAATCGTGCCGTCGTTGGATCCCGACGCCAGGGTATTGCCATCAGGCGAGAACACCACGCTGTGGATCCAGTGCGCATGCCCTCCAAAGGTGGAGACTATGTCGCCTGTCGACATATCATAGAGTCTGACCATTCGGTCGCCTGAACCGGTGGCAAACATCGTCCCGTCGGAAGAAAATGCCATATCTTGAGTCCACTTTGCTTTCCGTGTGTCGAGAGTGCTGCCTTTCACCAGGTCCCACACCCTCACGACATCATCGTACGAACCGGACGTAAGCCGTGTTCCGTCGGAAGAGAAGGACAACGAGAGAATCCGTGCGGAAGATCCAGCAAGTACGGCAACGGTTGTACCGGTCAACAGGTCCCAAACCCTGATCTCGCCATAGTACAGTCCCGAAGCCAGAGTTGCTCCGTCTGGTGAGAAAGCAAGAGCTGTAACCGCATCACGAAGACCGTTAAACTCCGCAATCTTGTCTTGTGTTCTGACGTTCCACAGGTTGACTGATCTCCCACCCGCGGATGCCAGCATCCTTCCATCGGGTGAAAAGGAAACCACCCACACTTTATGGTCGTGTTCCAACGTAGCGAAATTTGTGTGTGTATGAAGGTCCCATAGCCGGACGGTCCTGTCCTGTGAACCTGTGGCGAGCGTCGTCCCATCCGGTGAAATGGCCAATGTCTCAACGGGAGAACACCTATGCTCACCAAGGGCGGCGACCAATCGTCCCGTTGCAACATCCCATATTTCAACCTTTCCTTGAAGTGAACTGGAGTAGGAAGCCAGTGTTGACCCGTCCGGTGTAAAAGCCATGCCAAAAATCGCTGCCGAATGACCGGAAATGGTGGTGGCGTTTCCCGATGCCAGATCCCACAGCTTGACCGTGCCATCTATGGAACCGGTGGCGAAGGTGTTCCCATTCGGAGAGAATGAAACCGCCCTAACAAGATCCCCGTGGCCATTTAACGCATCGAAATTTCCAAGCGTCGCCGTATGCCAGAGTTTTATATCACCGTTCCATGCCCCGGTGGCGAAGATGGAGCCGTCAGGAGAAAACACAATGCTGATAACACTACTGCCGTGATCCCGCAGGGTAGCAACGTTGGTTCCCGACGCCGGGTCCCACAGCCTTACCGTCCCGTCACTGGACGCAGAGGCGAGAGTGTTGCCGTCCGGAGTAAAGGCCACAGAGTGGACCTCACGGGGATGCCCGTCAAGCGTGGCGGCATAGGTGCGCGTTACCATGTCCCACAGCTTTATCTTGCCGTCATTAAACCCAGATGCGAGGGTGGCTCCATCTGGTGAAATCGTCAGACTGGTAATAAGACCGTCGTCATCGCTGCCTTTGGTGGTCGCAGAAGTCCCCGAAGCGAGATCCCACAATTCGATATTCGACCCATCTCTTGCACGGTATGCGAGGACCCTGCCATCCGGAGAAAACGTGACATCGGCGGAGTACCATCCATTAGCAATCCGTGTACTGGTTCTCGTTGCCACATCCCACAGCTTGATCTCCTCCTTTTCAAACACTCCGCCCGCCGAGGCAAGCGTTCTGCCGTCAGGGGAAAAGGACAACGAATTGACAAGGTCTGAGCGAAGCAGAGTGACTTTTTCCGGGTCTTCCACCGAGTATAGCCAGACGCCAATGCCACTTGCCACCCCAACAAGCTTGCCGTCAGGAGAAAAAGCAATCGCACGGTCGCTTTGGCCGATGACACCCTTTCCCAGACGCAGGGCGGCCCCTCGTGGCAGATGCCACGTCGGATAGTCGAGGGCGTTATCCGTTACAACAGATGACCCAAGGCCCACGGCGTTGAACGTTTCCACTACGAGTTCGGCGATCGATGCCCTGACGGTATTCGGTCCCGGATTGGGACCCAGGGTGAGGAGTACCTGCGCTCTGCCGTCCGGACCCGTTTTGGCATTCAATGTCGTGAATCCACTGCTGAAGCTACCATCGCCTGCTATGACCGTAAACGTGACCTGCGCACCCGATATTGGCTCACCGAGTTGATCTCGTACTTCAACGATCAGCGGATCAGCTAATGCGGCGCCGGATGCGCCTTCCTGGTTGTCGCCTGAGATTATCTTCACGGTTTGCGCACGGGGTAAGGTCCATGTGGACAGATCCCACAACTCGACAGTTTTGTTTTCCGAAGTAGCGAGGAGCCTCCCATCCGGTGAAAACGATATCGAAGCGGCCGTTTCCGTATGTGGAAAGGTAGCAAGACTCGCACCCGTGGTAACGTCCCATACCTTCACAGTATGGTCCCAAGCCGCTGAAGCCAGGAGCGTTCCATCAGGCGAAAACAACAACCTGGTGACCCCACTCTCGTGGCCCCGCAATGTGGCGATGGCCATTCCCTCATCTGCTCGCCATAGCCTGACTGTGTTGTCGAATGACCCCGAGGCCAGAATCTTCCCATTGGGCGAAAAAGACACCGAAGAGACTGCTCGCGCGTGCCCCTTAAAAGTGTCGATGAGTTCTCCTGTAGCAACCGCCCACAATCGGACATTGTTATCGTCCGCTCCGGAAGCGAGAGTCGTCCCATCGGGCGAAAAAGACACCGAAGAGACTGGATGTGAATGCGGAAGCGTCGCGAGGCGCGTGCCGGCCACCGTGTCCCAAAGCCTTACCGACTTGTCCCTTGACCTGGAAGCTAGCGCTTTCCCGTCAGGAGCGAACAACACCAACTGCACGCCATCCGTATGACCTACGAGTGTGGAGATTGTATTTCCCGCACTAACGTCCCAGAGCTTCACGGTGTTGTCGTAGGATCCGGAAGCTAGCGTAGACCCGTCGGGCGAGAACGCAACTGACCGTACATCATTCGTATGCCCCCGGAGAGTCGTGATGTGTCTGCCCGTCGCAACGTCCGATAGTAGTACATTTCCATTGTTCAGCCCGGAAGCGACGGTCGTCCCATCGGGCGAAAATGCCATCGAAACGATTGAGCTTGCATACAAAAGGGTGGAAAGAGTCTTGCCCGTGGCGACGTCCCAGAGCCGCATCGTATTATCGTATGAACCGGAAGCCACGACTCTTCCGTCCGGTGAGAATAACACGCTGAAGACCCAGTGCGTATGCCCCTCAAGTGTTGCGTAATGATAAGGCGAAATACTCACGAGATTGAACGATGCCTGCAGTACGTTCCCATCCGTGTCTAGCGCGTTGATATGGATCTTCTCTAAATCAGGGCTTTGAATCATCCCTGAGGGATCGCGCTCGTACCTGAAGTCAACGACAGCACGTTCCTCCTTCGCCAATCCCCGCCACGCCTCCACTTCAGGGAATCCGCTACCCCAGTGAAGAGGTGGCGTGGTGGTAAACAGGATCAACTGGTGAAGCCCGTCAGTATCCGCCACCTTGAATTGAAGGGAAATGTCTTCCGTGTTCGGTGGAAATTTACGTGACGAAATGAGTTCGACGTCGGGACTAGTGGTCGATTTCAGAAGTTAGTATCAAGTTAGGCGGCGATTTTGAGTTCGCGGAGCCTTTCTTCGAGGTCGTTGCGGGTGAATCGCCAGTTGAAGGGTCTGGAAGTTTGGTTGTAGCGGCGCTCAAAACCGAGGATTCGGTCTTCCATTTGCTTTCTGTCTGCGAGGTCGTTGGGCGTAAGTGCCTTTCTTTGAAGGATAGAGAAGTAGATCTCGATTTGGTTGAGCCAGCTTGCGTGGACGGGAAGATGGATGGCGATCAGGTTCGGGTAAGCCTTCCGGAGTCGCGCAGGGGAGGTCGACGGGTGATGGGAAGCCCCATTGTCGAGGATCCAGAACACGCGTTCGGCCGAAGCATACGGCTCCTGCTTCATCACGAGGTCGACCAGAGCCTGAAAGGGTTCGATCCCCGTGGTTTGATCCACACGACCAAAGATTTTTCCGCTTCTGATATCGAGTGCGGCCAGGTAGGCCACGGTCCCGTGGCGCTTGTAGTCCGACTCACAGTGAATGGGTTTGCCCGGTCCCGGCGGTGAACACGGGAACTCCCGCTCCAGGATCTGGAGCTGCGATTTCTCGTCCGCACTGAGGACGTAGTCTTTGGGCCCCAGTGGCACGCCCTCATAATCACCTTGATACAGATCCAAAACGGGGCCCGCTTTTTCCAGAAAGCGCGGATCCTTGACAGAGATCCAGGATCGGTGAAACCAGGGACGAATGGCGTCCTGTTTGAGGAGACGCCACAGCGTGCTCCTGGAGATCGACACGGTGGACTCCGAACGGATTTCCCGAAGCATCTCTGCGAGGCTGAAGCGGGAAAGCGGGATCTCCCGCACGGCTGGCAATTGGCAGGCGATGGCCTTAATTTCAGCGACGCTTTCGGGGGGGAAAAACCGGGGGTCTTCCACTACGAGGCTGATCCAACAGTGAAAAACCCTCAACCGACCAGCGCTTTCGCCATTTCATCACCGTTCTCGGGTGCACCCCAACGGCTTGAGCCAGCCTCTCGTGCGAGATGTCCGGATGCTCCGACAAGATCACGACCATCTTGGCCCGGTGAACATGGGAGCTGGGTGCCGTTCGTTGTCGTGCAATCCTACGAGCCTCTGCGATCTCCTCCGTCTCAAACTCGGGTTGATACTTCGGCTTCGGTCCAGGCATCGGTTACCTCCCAACGCGGTCGGGGAGACAACCTTATTATAAGCACACACCCGGTTCCAGACAACATTATACCTATTTCTGAAATCGACCACTAGTGGATGCATCACAAGAATCGGAAGCGCTTTCAGGACGTGCTCAGCTTCCTGAAGGCCATCAGAGGCCGGTATAAAGATCAACTAAAGCTGTATATCGTTCCGGGACAACGTGCGAACCCATTTGTAGAAGGAAGTCCTTCAATGGTGCCAGAAGGCCAATGTCGAACTCGTCTTCACGGCCACAAACGCCTCTTGGATGAATCGCATCGAGTGCCACAACGCACCCGCGAAACTGTTCGTCATTTATAACAGGGATCACTCAGATCATCGTTCCATCGCTTAGGCGATTCAGAGCTAATTTCGACGGCGAAAAAAATGCAGCAGATAACATAGCCCCAAGAGCTCAAGATACAGTTAGACCCTGTTGGCAGGCCACTAATCTGCGTAAGAGGAGTTCGTGAACCGCCCCCTTTCCTGCACCAACAAGCAACTCACACAAAGGCACGAAGGAGAGATCCACCATTTCAGGTCATCGCGTCCATGACGCCGCATCCGGAATGCCGCGACTGACGAGGACCTCCAGGTCCGGTTCCGGTAGCCCAAGGCTGGCGGCGGCGCGCTTTGCGGCCGGCTCTGCCCAGTCCCGCAGGATGCCCCTAACACCTCCCGTGGTACGGTCCAGCAGCAGCGCAGCGGAGGGGTCATCCTCGCCATCCAGCGTGGAGACGCCTTCAGGACCGGAAAACGAGATGCGCGCCAGCCTGCCGGCCCAATCCGGCTGCGCCGGAAGAATGAAGGCGAAGACGCGGCCCTCGCCGCCGCAGGCGATCTCGGCCATATCGAATCTCAGGTCGAAGACCGTGCTACCGTCTTCATCCACGCCCGTGAGCTGGTACGGACCTTCCGTAGGAAGGAGAGAAGGCAGGGCGTCGACCACAAACGCGGGTTCAAGGAAGAGTTCCTTGTCCCCGTTCAATCCGCCCCACAACAGCAGGCCCTTCGTCGAGGTCCCGTAGGCCGCCGCCTCGCGCCAGCCCCTGTCATGGAAGCGATGTCGTAGCGCCCTGGAATAGCTGAATTCGCTGATCCACCGCGGCTTGCAGTACGTCATCAGGTCCGATGTTTCGGGATTGACAAGCGTTTCGTTGAGGAAATCGTATCCCCACGCGCCGATGGAGCCGTCGTCCGTCGGATAGTCGGGATCCGTACCAATTGCGCCACACCCGGGGGCGTGATAGAGATTCAGGTTGTGCCCGATTTCGTGGGCGATGACGTTTTCGTCGAGGACGGACAGACTTACGTATCCGGGTAACTTTGCTATCCCCAGTAAGCCACCCTCACCCTTCTCTCTGAAGATGCCCATATAATGACCTCGGGCACCTTCCATGGCATAAATCAACTCGGTTTCACGCATTAACGTCTCATGGCTGTCGCCGGTGGGATCGACCGAAGTCGACACGGGCTCGTGAATAGTCAATTGAAAATCGCTCACCGGAAGGATATCGCGGGTCAACCGGAACAGATCGGATTCGGACGAGAGATCCTCCATTTCCGTCAAAACGGAACGGTCCGGGTCCTCGATCCACAGAAACGGGACCAGCGTCAGCTCGAAGGGCGGCAAGGACCTCACGTCAACAACCGTTCGACCCGTGGCGGGTAAACGGACCCCGACGCCCAGACCCGCGTCCAGCGTCCGGTCGGGATCGATCTCGACCACCATCTCCAGTCCCGACATCACGACCGAGGCCGGCACCACCGCATTGGCCGAATTCAAGAGTGATCCCTCGTTGATCTGCCAGGGAATGCTCGACGTCTGCCCGTCTATTTCCGTATTATGCACCTCGGCGCCGTTTAGATAGAAGGTTGCCCTCACGGGGGGCATGGCGGCATAAACTTCCGGCGCCGCGGTGACGAACACCCGCAAGAAAGCAGCCTCGCCGGCTAATAGCGGTACGGGATACTCGAGGGACTGTGTCGCCTGCGTCAGGTAGGCCGTTGACACGTCGGTAAATATGCAGTTTGGCACCCGGCTGTCGGGAATCTCTCTGAGCCACGCCTGGAACTCGGCATCCTGTGGCACGCACAGCAGCGTCTCCTTCAACTGCAGAGATTCGAGGGCAAGTCCGGTGAATGTGTGCGGAAGGCTCCCCGACAAGCCGCCATTGGATGCGAGGTTCAGCGACTGCAGGCTGTTGAGATTGCCGAGCTCCGGGGGTATCGCACCGGACAACAGGTTCAGTCTGAGGTCCAGCCGCTTGAGATTGGTGAGCTGACCCAATTCATTCGGTATCTCACCCGTCATCCGGTTTGATGAGAGGTCCAATTCTTCAAGATTGGTCAATCGTCCAAGATCGGGTGGCAGCCGGTCCGTCAGCGCGTTTTGCGGCAGCGACAATACTTGGAGATTGACCATACGTCCCAGCGCGGAAGGTATCTCACCCGTCAGTTGGTTCTTGCCTAGAAACAGCCTTTGGAGATTGGTTAGTCGTCCCAGTTCCGCTGGTATCGGTCCGGTTAACTCATTTGTGCGAAGAGTTAAATCAGTTAGTTTCGCCAATCCTCCAAGTTCGCCGGGTATCGCTCCCGCCAACTCATTGGGGCAAGTACTATTATTAGTTGAAATAGCAGAGGCGTTCAATCAGCGGCGAAAGCGTTTTGCGTGTCATGATCGAGCGCGAGATGATTGCGTAGGGCAAGTCTGAGTACGGGAAGAAAGCGGTATCCTTTGATCCTCCGCAATCGGGGCTCGATATCCAACAGCGCGGCTGCCAACCACCGATATCGCTGATCGGAGTTGTTCCATCGTTTCACATTACGGGTGCGCTGTGCGATCATGGCGTTGAGGGATTCGATGCAGTTGGTGGTGCGAAACGATTGCTTGAGTTGTGGCATCAGTCCCAGGCGATGGAGGGTGAGGGTTTCTTCGAGCCCTTCCTCCAGGCTGTTGAGGGCCGATGCATTCATCAGGGTCAGGGAGGGCTTGAGGGCATACAGCGCGGCTTTGGCTTCTTTGTAGGTGTCCATGTCGTAGGCACTTTGAAGCGCTTTCTTGACCTCACTCTGCTGTGTCTTGGGCAAATAGGCGATCACGTTCTCCCGTTTGTGCCACTGACAGCGTTGAATGGCGACATAACCGGAAAGGGCTTTTGTGAGGGCACTATACAAGCCCTTTGAGCCGTCGATGAGGCAAAGCAGCCCTTGGTGATACTGCAATCCGCGATCGATGAGCGAATCGACAAACTGGCGGCACACGCGCTCATTTTCGCTGGCGGCCTGCACGAACCCCAGCGGGATCTTGTGCCCGTCGATGGTCACGCCAAGGGCGATGATCATTTCCTGATCGGCAAAGGTCTTGCCATCCATAAACAGCCCCACCAGGTCATAGCCCGAAAGAAACCGTTCTTGAAACTGTCTCAGCTTGGCCGCCGATGCCCTGATGAACCGCCTCGAGACACTCGATGAAGACAAGCCAAACGCCTCGGGTATCGCCTCTGCGCAACTGGCGTAAGAACGCGTCGCAATGCCGCTGACCACGCGCAGCAGCAACCCTCCGTCCATGTTTCTGGGTCGCTGCAAGTGGTGATATACCTCCAGAGGAACTTCCTCATTGGCTTCCACGTCACGCACCCTGGGCACCGTAATGGGCACTTTTTGATCCGACAGATACACCGATCCCGGTTGAGCGCCCCACCGACGATTCGGGGTCTTGCCCGCTTTACGACTGTGTTTCTTGCCCGTCAACCCGGCAACCTCTTGCTGCAAGATTTCTGCCACAGCGTCCAGACCAAGCGGGATCAGCGCTTGGATCAATGCCACACGGACGTCAACATCCTCCAGGGCTTCTCCCAGGAAGGCGCCAGACGTCACCCCGGCATCCCTATTCGACTTGACTTCACGGAGGTTCGACGGTACTTTTTTCATCACAGGCTCCTTTGGTTGAGGATACGGTCTTCTTCGTCGAGACTGCCGTATCCAATTTACATCGGAGCCTCTTCTATTTCAACTAAGATAGGCACAATCCCACTCATTGCCTTGGATAGAGAGTTGGCCAAGATTGATGAGCTGCCCGAGTTCCGGTGGAATTTCCCCCGTTAACTCATTTCCGGCCAGGTTCAGATAGTGGAGATCTGTTAACTGTCCAAGTTCCGGGGGTATCTCGCCGTTCAACCAGTTACCTGAAAGTCCAAGCACCGCGAGATTCGTGAGTTGTCCAAGCTCCGATGGAATACTTCCCGATAACCGATTGGCCTGAAGCACCAAGGCTCTGAGATTCGTCAAGTGTCCAAGATCCGAGGGGATCTCCCCACTTAACTGATTCCTGAAGAGGCCCAGGTTTCTCAAACTGGTGAGTTGTCCGAGTTCTGAGGGGATCTCACCCCTTAACTGATTCGCGCCAAGTTTCAGGTCTTCGAGATCGGTCAATTTCCCAAGGGCCGGCGGGATCGTTCCCGTCAATTCATTATCGCCGAGCCTTAACCATTCGAGATGGGTCAATTGGCTCAGTTGGCGAGGTATCGCCCCTCTCAGGTTGTTTTGAAACAGGTCCAGTTTGGTCACCCGGCCGCCGGCATCGGTCGTCACGCCATACCATTCGCCCAGCGGCGCGGTGCTCGCCCAATTCGTCGCATTCTTCCAGTTCGATCCATCCGTGCCGTTGTACAGCTCCACCAAGGCATAGTAATCCGCACGCGCGTCGGTACACCGCGCTACTTCGGTCTTTTCGGGTATCCCATTGAGCCACGTGTGGAATTCCGCCTGCGGAGGCGCGCACAGCTGCGTTCCGTCCAGAGCGAGGGAGTCCAGGGTAAGCCGAGTCAGATCTAAGGGCAGTGGTCCGGACAGCGCGGCGTTAGACGAGAGTTTAAGCGTCTTGAGTTTTGTCAACTGTCCCATCGGGTGAGGTATCGTGCCCCGCATGTTGTTTCCCTGCAGGTTAAGTTTGGTCACACCCCCGTCGGCATCAGTCGTCACGCCGTGCCATTCCCCGAGGTCCTCCGGGCTCAACCAGTTCTCACTGTTGGTCCAGTTTGATCCATCCGTGGCCTTGTACAGCGCGACCAGAGCATCACGTTCCGGATAGAGACATCGATCGCCGATTTTCTTTACACGTATCCCCTCCAGCCATTCATGGAATTCGTTGGTCAGTGGGACACACACCAGAGTTTCTTCCAATTGGAGGTGTTCCAGGGTGAGACCGATAAAGGATTGTGGCAGCGGTCCGGTCAGGTCTTCGTTGTAATCGAAGCGTAGTCTTTTTAATTCGGTAAGTTCGCCCAGTTCCGGCGGGATCCTGCCCGTCAATTCATTATTGCAAAGCGATAACCATTTGAGATTGGTAAGTTGACCCAGTTCCGACGGGATCGTGCCCGTCAAGTCATTGTCGCAAAGCGATAACCATTCGAGATTTGTCAATTGACCCAGTTCCGGCGGAATCGTGCCCGTCAGATCGTTCGTGCCAAGGCGTAGCGCTGTAAGGCTTCGGATTTGGGCCAGTTCTGGGGGGATCAGGCCCGTCAGATCATTCCAGGAAAGGTCCAGCGTCTCGAGGTTGGTGAGTTCTACCAGTTCATTTGGTATCTGGCCCGTTAGATCATTCAAATCAAGCTCCAGGACCTTGAGCTTCGTGAGCCGGCCCAGTTCTGGCGGAATCGTCCCCGTCAGATTATTATTCCAACTAAGGTCCAATAACTCGAGATCGGTGAGTTGACCCAGTTCCGGTGGTATCTCGCCGGTTAACCCGCTGATCCAGAGCCTTAATTGCTTGAGCCTGGTGAGTTGGCCAAGTTCGGGCGGAATCGGCCCATTCAATGAGCTCACCGAAAGATCCAAACTCTCAAGATTGGTGAGTTGGCCAAGCTCTGGCGGGATCCCTCCACTTAAGCCATTCCGGCTGAGGACCAGATCTGTTAGGGTCGTGAGTTGACCCAGTTCCGGGGGTATTGTTCCAGACAGCTTATTCTTGTCCAGGTGAAGGGACGTGACCCGACCGTTTTGTACCCTGACACCGTACCATGTTGAAATATCCTCTTCGGTCAACCAGTTTATGCTGTTCTTCCAATTGGGCCCATCCGTCGCATTGTACAGCGCCACGAGAGCTTCCCGGTCCACACCAGATACAGCAACCTTTTCACCGTAACTACTTGCAAAGATTAAAAAATCGCCGAGTCCGATCGCGCCATCCCCATCCAGATCAAACCGCACATCGTATCCGGCATCCCCTTTTCTTAATCCGTAAACATCCGCAAACAGCATAAAATCGCTGAAGCCAACCGTGTCGTTGCCATCGAAGTCTGTGGAACCGTTGGAGCGCGGAATACTCGCCTGTGAATATAGCGTCCCTAAGCAAATCAACACGGCGAAGGACACGGCCGCGAATATCAAGGCCAATTTCGTTCCGCGGCCTGAGGAGCTACTGCCTGTAGGATGCACACGACGATTGTTCAATGAAACCTCTCATATGTAGCCGTTGCCGAAACATCCGTCGGCGTAGAGTAACGATGCAGTGCTGTGGTTAGAGGCCTGTCAGTATCCGCCCCTTTCGTCTGGCGGTGCCTCAATAGCCGCTCCATGCTCCGTTTCCACATCCCCCTCGTCGAACCGGACGTGCGAATTAACAGCATCCGGCTCTCCGACGGACGTCGCTTACAGGCACACGCTGTCTGCGCTGCCCACGCATCTTCACCTGAAGACCAAGCCTGTTCCGGAATCGCCTCGTCTTTCTTTGGTGGTTTTAGGCTTGTGCCACTCTTCATACCGTTGTCCCCTGCACAAACGCGTCCGAAGTCAGGCCCCTTTCCTCCGCCGGCGTTACCCGGCATCATCAGTACTACGGGCCTGTCCCTCACGGGCTGCCGGTTGGTGTCTCCCCACAGTTAAGCCAGCCCGACGAGGGTGTTCTCAGAAGCTGCCCTACTACAAAAGGAATGTTCTTGTAGTACACAAGCAAAGACAACGGGCATTCCTGCCAAGGCAGCACCATGGAAGGAATCTGAAAGTGCCCCACTTGCAACATCAATGTGTCTTCAAGACCTGCTCGAAAATAGGCCAAAGCGCATTGTTGATCGAATCAGTTACCGGCCGTCACCGTCACTTTGGCCGTACCACGAATGTAACTCCCCCACCGGCCGGTGATCGTAGCCGCCCCTGCCCCGGCTGCGGAAACCGTAGCCGTGCCGCCCGTATTACTGTCGTTGGTGGCAGTAGCGCCTGTTACCGTCGCCACGGCCGAGTCGCTGGTTTCCCAAGACACCATAAGACCGCCTTGACCGTCACCCTGATCCAGCACGATGCCGTGACCGTTTGCGTCGCTTATTGCCGCACTAAGCGTCGCGGTCGCGCCTACCGCCAAGCCCACCGAATCCGGTGAAACCACAAGGGACGCCGGACTTTGTGCCGCACTTACATGCAAAATAGCGCTTTCGGCGCCAGCCGAGGAAATGGTAACACTTCCGATCCCATTTGCGTTCGCTGTGATCTGGATTCCGCCATCCACTTTTTCGATGTCCAGACCTCCATCTCCGATTGTGGTCCCCCGCAACGGAGAAAACGCCGAAGAAGCTGAGAACGAAGCTTCTGTATCCTCGTCGTCGTTTTCATACAATACCTTGACCGTCACCATCTTTGTTTGCCCCAGCGCATCGAACCTGAGCCTACCCGGCGAGATTTCCACTCGTCGTCCCATCAGTGTTACCGTCACCGTGGCCGTCCCAGTCACGTCGTCGTCCACGCCCAGCGTAATGGTGGTCGTCCCTCCACCAATGGCCTTTACCGTCGCTTTCGGTCGGCTCAAGTCAAGGCTTGTCAGTGAAGTTACTGTAGCCACTTCCCTGTTGGCCGACGTCCAACCCAAGGACGTGGGATACGTCGCATTACCGTTAGCGTCCAGTATGCGGCCCGTCAGAGTCGCGGACGCGCCGACCGCCGTAAACGCCAGCGTGTCTGGACTGATCACGACTGAAGCCGCCGGCAGCCGCTCATCATTGTCATTAACCGTTACAGTGGCCGAGGATGTACTGCCCAACGTATAGCCTGTGCCAGACTGCAATTGCGCGGTTACCACGCCGCTCGACTCGTCGTTACCGTCATCATCGGTTGCTACCGCCAGTGTGGCCGTGGTCTTGTTAGCATCGATCGTCACACTTGATGAGGGCGTGCCACTGATGACATCACCCGACTGGGTGACGGACACACCCACACTCAGTGCCGAGGTCGGTGCAGACGATGCTGTGATTGTAAACGTCGCTGCCGCACCCTCCGTCACAGGTGAGGTACCCGCAGAAATCGTCACTTGTGGAGGGTCGTTGTCATTGACCGTTACGCTAGCAGAAGATGTACTGCCCAACGTATAGCCTGTGCCAGACTGCAATTGCGCGGTTACCACGCCGCTCGACTCGTCGTTACCGTCATCATCGGTTGCTACCGTCAGTGTGGCCGTGGTCTTGTTAGCATCGATCGTCACACTTGATGAGGGCGTGCCACTGATGACATCACCCGACTGGGTGACGGACACACCCACACTCAGTGCCGAGGTCGGTGCAGACGATGCTGTGATTGTAAACGTCGCTGCCGTACCCTCCGTCACAGGTGAGGTACCCGCAGAAATCGTCACTTGTGGAGGGTCGTTGTCATTGACCGTTACGCCAGCAGAAGATGTACCGCCGACCGTATAGCCTGTGCCAGACTGCAATTGCGCGGTTACCACGCCATTGGACTCATCTTTACTGTCATCGTCCGTCGCTACCGTCAGCGTGGCCGTCGTCTTGTTCGCATCGATCGTCACACTTGATGAGGGCGTGCCACTGATGACATCACCCGACTGGGTGACGGACACACCCACACTCAGTGCCGAGGTCGGTGCAGACGATGCTGTGATTGTAAACGTCGCTGCCGTACCCTCCGTCACAGGTGAGGTACCCGCAGAAATCGTCACTTGTGGAGGGTCGTTGTCATTGACCGTTACGCTAGCAGAAGATGTACTGCCCAACGTATAGCCTGTGCCAGACTGCAATTGCGCGGTTACCACGCCATTGGCCTCATCGGCCTGGTCATCCACAGTATTGACCGCGAGCGTAGCCGTGCCCTTGTTCGCGTCGATAGTCACCGTTGAATAGGGTGTACCACCGATGACGTCGCCATCTTCGGTGACTTTCACGTTCACCGTCAGAGCGGATGCCGGTGCAGGGGACACCGTGATTGTAAACGTCGCTGCCGTGCCTTCCGTTACAGAGGGAGTACCTCCTGCAATTGTCACCTGTGGGATATCGTCGTCGTTTACCGTTACACTGGCCGAAGATGTACTGTCCAACGTATAGCCTGTGCCAGACTGCAATTGCGCGGTTACCACGCCGCTCGACTCGTCGTTACCGTCATCATCCGTCGCTACCGTCAGCGTGGCCGTCGTCTTGTTCGCATCGATCGTCACACTTGATGAGGGCGTGCCACTGATGACATCACCTGACTGGGTGACGGACACACCCACACTCAGTGCCGAGGTCGGTGCAGACGATGCTGTGATTGTAAACGTCGCTGCCGTACCCTCCCTCACAGGTGAGGTACCCGCAGAAATCGTCACTTGTGGAGGGTCGTTGTCATTGACCGTTACGCTAGCAGAAGATGTACTGCCCAACGTATAGCCTGTGCCATCTTGCAGTCGCGCGGTCACCACGCTATTGGCCTCATCGGCCTGGTCATCCACAGTATTGACCGCGAGCGTAGCCGTGCCCTTGTTCGCGTCGATAGTCACCGTTGAATAGGGTGTACCACCGATGACGTCGCCATCTTCGGTGACTTTCACGTTCACCGTCAGAGCGGATGCCGGTGCAGGGGACACCGTGATTGTAAACGTCGCTGCCGTGCCTTCCGTTACAGAGGGAGTACCTCCTGCAATTGTCACCACCGGCGTTCCAGGTGGAGCATCGTCATTGTCGTTAACGGTCACGCTCGCCGAAAATGCACTATCCACCGTATAGCCCGTGCCGGTCTCGACTTTTGCGGTCACCTTGCTATTGGGTTCGTCTGCTTCATCGTTTACCGTATTGACCGTCAGCGTGGTCGTAGTCTTGGCGGCGTCGATAGTCACCGTTGTAGAAGGTGTACCGCCTATGACATCCCCTGTCTCTGTCACATTCACTGTAACTGTCAGAGCGGATGCCGGTGCAGGAGACGCTGAGATTGTAAACGTCGCTGCCGTGCCTTCCGTTACAGGGGTGGTTCCTGCTGATATTGTCACCTGCGGAATATCGTTGTCGTTTACCATTACACTGGCCGAAAATGTACTGCCCACGGTATAGCCTGTGCCAGACTGCAATTGCGCGGTTACCACGCCGCTCGACTCGTCGTTACCGTCATCGTCCGTCGCTACCGTCAGCGTGGCCGTCGTCTTGTTCGCATCGATCGTCACACTTGATGAGGGCGTGCCACTGATGACATCACCTGACTGGGTGACGGACACACCCACACTCAGTGCCGAGGTCGGTGCAGACGATGCTGTGATTGTAAACGTCGCTGCCGTACCCTCCGTCACAGGTGAGGTACCCGCAGAAATCGTCACTTGTGGAGGGTCGTTGTCATTGACCGTTACGCTAGCAGAAGATGTACTGCCCAACGTATAGCCTGTGCCAGACTGCAATTGCGCGGTTACCACGCCATTGGCCTCATCGGCCTGGTCATCCACAGTATTGACCGCGAGCGTAGCCGTGCCCTTGTTCGCGTCGATAGTCACCGTTGAATAGGGTGTACCACCGATGACGTCGCCATCTTCGGTGACTTTCACGTTCACCGTCAGAGCGGATGCCGGTGCAGGGGACACCGTGATTGTAAACGTCGCTGCCGTGCCTTCCGTTACAGAGGGAGTACCTCCTGCAATTGTCACCTGTGGGATATCGTCGTCGTTTACCGTTACACTGGCCGAAGATGTACTGTCCAACGTATAGCCTGTGCCAGACTGCAATTGCGCGGTTACCACGCCATTGGACTCATCTTTACTGTCATCATCCGTCGCTACCGTCAGCGTGGCCGTCGTCTTGTTCGCATCGATCGTCACACTTGATGAGGGCGTGCCACTGATGACATCACCTGACTGGGTGACGGACACACCCACACTCAGTGCCGAGGTCGGTGCAGACGATGCTGTGATTGTAAACGTCGCTGCCGTACCCTCCCTCACAGGTGAGGTACCCGCAGAAATCGTCACTTGTGGAGGGTCGTTGTCGTTTACCGTTACGCTAGCAGGAGATGTACTGCCGACCGTATAGCCGGTGCCACCTTGCAGTCGCGCGGTCACCACGCTATTGGCCTCATCGGCCTGGTCATCCACAGTATTGACCGCGAGCGTAGCCGTGCCCTTGTTCGCGTCGATAGTCACCGTTGAATAGGGTGTACCACCGATGACGTCGCCATCTTCGGTGACTTTCACGTTCACCGTCAGAGCGGATGCCGGTGCAGGGGACACCGTGATTGTAAACGTCGCTGCCGTGCCTTCCGTTACAGAGGGAGTGCCTCCTGCAATTGTCACCACCGGCGTTCCAGGTGGAGCATCGTCATTGTCGTTAACGGTCACGCTCGCCGAAAATGCACTATCCACCGTATAGCCCGTGCCGGTCTCGACTTTTGCGGTCACCTTGCTATTGGGTTCGTCTGCTTCATCGTTTACCGTATTGACCGTCAGCGTGGTCGTAGTCTTGGCGGCGTCGATAGTCACCGTTGTAGAAGGTGTACCGCCTATGACATCCCCTGTCTCTGTCACATTCACTGTAACTGTCAGAGCGGATGCCGGTGCAGGAGACGCTGAGATTGTAAACGTCGCTGCCGTGCCTTCCGTTACAGGGGTGGTTCCTGCTGATATTGTCACCTGCGGAATATCGTTGTCGTTTACCGTTACACTGGCCGAAAATGCACTATCCACCGTATAGCCCGTGCCGGTCTCGACTTTTGCGGTCACCTTGCTATTGGGTTCGTCTGCTTCATCGTTTACCGTATTGACCGTCAGCGTGGTCGTAGTCTTGGCGGCGTCGATAGTCACCGTTGTAGAAGGTGTACCGCCTATGACATCCCCTGTCTCTGTCACATTCACTGTAACTGTCAGAGCGGATGCCGGTGCAGGAGACGCTGAGATTGTAAACGTCGCTGCCGTGCCTTCCGTTACAGGGGTGGTTCCTGCTGATATTGTCACCTGCGGAATATCGTTGTCGTTTACCGTTACACTGGCCGAAAATGTACTGCCCACGGTATAGCCTGTGCCAGACTGCAATTGCGCGGTTACCACGCCGCTCGACTCGTCGTTACCGTCATCGTCCGTCGCTACCGTCAGCGTGGCCGTCGTCTTGTTCGCATCGATCGTCACACTTGATGAGGGCGTGCCACTGATGACATCACCTGACTGGGTTACCGACACACCCACACTCAGTGCCGAGGCCGGTGCAGACGATGCTGTGATTGTAAACGTCGCTGCCGTGCCCTCCCTCACAGGTGAGGTACCCGCAGAAATCGTCACTTGTGGAGGGTCGTTGTCATTAACCGTTACGCTAGCAGAAGATGTACCGCCGACCGTATAGCCGGTTCCACCTTGCAGTCGCACGGTCACCACGCTATTGGCCTCATCGGCCTGGTCATCCACAGTAATGACCGCGAGCGTAGCCGTGCCCTTGTTCGCGTCGATAGTCACCGTTGAATAGGGTGTACCACCGATGACGTCGCCATCTGCGGTGACTTTCACGTTCACCGTCAGAGCGGATGCCGGTGCAGGGGACACCGTGATTGTAAACGTCGCTGCCGTGCCTTCCGTTACAGGCGTTGTACCCGCTGCAATTGTTACCTCGGGAGCTGCTGGCGGTGGTGATCCTCCACCCACCGTTACCATTACCGCACCGGAGCAGTTGTTTCCGTTGCTGGATTCTCCCGTTACGACATCGACACAGGCGCCATAGTAATACGTGCCCGCAGTTGACGGCGCCTTCAGATCGACCGACTGATCGCTCGCCTCGAAAGCACCCAAAATGCTCACAGCGTCCGTCCCAATCTGCGTGTCGCTGTCAGAAATCGTCGCGTCCGTCGACAGGTAGTAACGCAATGTCGTTGCCGACGACGAACCGCTGCCATTGTTGCGTACCGTGGCGCTCAAGGTGAAGGATTCTCCTACGTCCAGGCTGCTATCGTCCACCGAAGGAGTTGCCACGACCAGGTCTGGCGAATTGCCCTGACCCGGTGGCGGGCGTGTTCCTGGAGGTGCTGTATTGACAACTTTTCCAAAACTTCGAGCGAAGATCACAAAGTCGCCAAAGTCAATCTCGCCATTCCCATCCAGGTCGTATTTGTTATCATACGCTTCGTCTCCCTGCTGAACGCCGAAAACAGCCGCAAAGGCCACGAAGTCTGAAAAATCCACAATCCCGTTCCCGTTGAAGTCCGGAACAGTTGACGTTGTCTGCGTCGAAAGAGACGCGGTAGAAACCAGAATCATGCACAACAACCCGGCAGAGCAAAGTACGAGCATCCAGTTCTCAGCCCGAGATTTCATCTGTGTTACCCTTACCTTGTTGTTGGACTCACGATTCCTGTCGTGTCCGTGGTGACAGGGATTTCGTGTTCTTGAAGTGAAGCGTCTTCGTCGGTGTGTCCTGCACGGTCATCGGAGCATATGGCAATATAGCGGTGAGTAACTGCCTTTTGCTCCGCCTACTCGCGCATCGTCTAATGAAATCGACGGTACGAGATACAGTGCCCGTCCTCCCACGCCAGCGGCCCTTTCCGCAATGCACATCGCTGCAAAAGTCTTGCCCGTACCGCACGACATGATCAGCTTTCCACGGTCGTGATCCTTGAAACCGTTCGTGACGTCATCCAGTGCCTGTTGCTGATGTGGCCTGAGATTGAATGGTTCACGCCGCAACGATAGCTTTTCCGGATCGTCCCGAACCAGATCGGGCCAATCTATGGGCGGGTCCGCGAGGTCGTTGAAACGTAAGCCTGTACAGGGAACGCTCAGCCTTTCCACGTGTTTGCGAGCGTTTGGTCCCCATTCGGTTCCGGTATCGACGACCAACAGGGTCGTGATTGGCTTGCGCGTCGAAGCGGCAATGAATGAGTCGAGATGGGCTTTTGAGATCCGGGTGTCCGGCGCATAACACTTGCACTGAATCGCGCAAAAACCGCCATCGCGCTCCTCTGCGACTAGATCGATTCCTGTATCCGTTCCATCGAATCCCGGGCGCATGAATGCCAATCGGACCACAATCAGACTCTCGAAAACCGGTCCCGGTAGATCGGATCGCTCATGAAGTACGCCTTCATCAACCTCTCAAACAGGCGTCCCTTGCGGGCGTCGGTATCAGCTACGGATCGGATTTGGTCGCGGACTCGCTGAAAGCCACCACTCATTCCTTTAACCTGGCGGGAAAACCAGCAAGCTCGAAATCAAGGGGATTGTTACTCGCGGTGCCGAAATTGTGACAGTCGTACAAACCGACTGAGCCAACGATCCTCATCTACGCTCGCAATTCGCCAACTGCCGGATGCAGAAACGATCTGACGATAGTTAGCCATTGGCGTAATCGACATGCACCTGCCTGTCAAGTGAGTTCCATCAGGGGACACTTCTTGATCTTCGGGTCGTAGCTCAACAGTAGCCACACCCTTTCGAATCGATTGCAGGTGAGGTTGAGTTCCTGATTGAGATGGTCGCGATAGGAAGCAAGAAGGTACGTTTCATCAGAGTGAAGCAGAAGTTGAACGGCCACCCCTTTTGAGAACAATCTCCCGCATTTCGCGTCCTTTGTTGAGACGATTTCGTTCACATGACGTTTGAAATACGCGAGATCCGCCCACCGGACGGACCCATCCCGGTATTTCAATTCATCGCCGTTGATCTGCGCCTCAATTGTGCTCTGGTTGACCAACTCGGCGATTTCAAGCGCCGTCCGATTGCCGTTTGAACCAAAGACCCAAGCGTCGGGTGGATCTTCGCCGTGTTTAAGGGGTTCAAAGCTAGTGAACGAATGTCGTCCACAGTGAACCTCTGGGTTCAGGAATTCATCAGTGATTCCTGCCTCTTTTACCGCCTTACAGCCCCAGTTGAAGATCGACGCATGTTGCCTCTGAAGCCGATTGACCTCATTCAAGGCTTCAAGCAATAGCTCGTTGTCATCTTCCATAGCGGCTCCATCGTGTACTCACCTGCTCGTACGCGTTCGTTGTTTACCATTGCCATGGTAAACCCTTGATTGGAATTTACCCAGGATTATTTGCATCTCGTCAAGGGTAAATCTTATATTCCCGGTGTCATCATACAGGCTTTATCTTTCGTACCCTCTTTTCCATGGTCTCTAAACCTGCCATTGCCCATCCATCTCCTCACTCCGCCACATTACTCTTCAACGCTATTTCGCGCGACCGCTACCGTTCTTGTTTTCGAGAGTCGGCGTCGAATCCGCTTGATTTTAGTTAAGTTACGCCGGTCCTGAGTTCCTACCCATGACCCGAGGAAGTCATGGTTCCAACCGGCAATTCGCGCATCGTTCGATTTCCGAGTTTCAAATCACCACGGACCACGAAAATCCAAGCACCGATACGTCTTTGGACAAGGCGCTGGGGGCGTGAGTGCGATCGTCTGATTTGCACGCACCACGCAAGTTAGTCGAACGCGTCGGTATACACTGGGGATCCACCGGTCCAGCATTGCTGCAAATCCGAACCAATGCGGGTGCCTACATCAACCCAGGACACGCCCATCGTGGCTCTCATCCACAGTGGGTTTCACGGGTGAGATGAATCCGACATAGTGAAACTTTGTACACTATACGAGTATTTGTCTAACCACACCCGATTCTCCAGCAATCGTCCGCAGGCTACCGGAATCCTAGCCTTATTGCCTGGGCCACTTTCAACGACATCCGCTCAGAAAAACGCGGAAGTCACATTCAACGTCCCTGACCAGGTCACGTGTGACGCTTGGCTGAGCAAGCAAGAACAGAGGCATGATCGCCAACAACAAGCATTCCATCATGACCAAACTCCTGCGGCGGATTTGTCATTGCTTTTAGCTGGCCGAGCTCAAATTTTTCGCAAGATACAACGGAAGCAACCAGCATTCAGCATATAGCTAGCCTGAATAATTCATGCAATTGTATAAAATTGCGTGAAGAAGGTCGTAGAGCATGTATTCGGCAAGGGTGATTGTAAAGGTTGAGTCGGTATTGGATCTTTAAAGCTGTTTGGGTGGGATTCAAAGGAGACTGGGGTTGTTTCTGGTCACAGTGATGCCTTGGTGTTGCTTTGGGTCTGGATTGTATTGATTGTTGCGGTGTCTGATCATCACGCGGTATCGAGATTGTAGATGATGGCGCGTACCAGGTCCTTATCGGGATACGATGTCGGGAAGTGGAATCGGATCCTTGTTGTCTGTTCTCGAACGCGGGCGCCGATTTTCAGAATCCGCAGTTGGATGGTATCGAAGTCGGCTTTGACCCAGGAGGTGCCTTTCATTCCCGATTCTTTGAGGGCGTGCAGGAGCACGTAGGCGGCGCTGTGCAAGAAGAGCCGGGACTGGTTGGCTGAAAAGCGGTGGCAGGAGGTTCTGTCAGAACGCAGATAGGTCTTGTGGTTTTTGATGAAGCCTTCGGTGCGCCCGCGCGCGCAGTAGATCTTCTCGTAGAGGAACCTGGGGGTTCGGTTACGGATATTGGTGACGACAAAGCGAGGGTTGGCTTTGTCGTGGGTCATTTCCGCCTTGTAGATGATCCTGAGCGGTCGCTTCCAGGACTTGGCCTGATAATCGAAAGCCGTGAAAAGACGCACGGGTGCTTCACCCGTCTGGGTCTGTGCAGCGACATCGTCCATCAGGGGTTGGCCGAGGGCTTTGAGCTTCTTGTTAACCATCTGTTCCAGAAGGAAATCGATGCGATATTCCTGACATAGTTCGTGCACTTCCGGCGCAGAGATGTGCCCGTCGCCACGCAAGAGAATCCGAACCTTCGGCCACGCTGCCAACACCCGATCCAGAACGCGTCTTAAGATCGCCGCCATCGTGCGTCCGTCCATTCTGCATCCGGGCCGCAACAGCGCCGTGATGAGTTTGCCCGAGTGCCCTTCATACACATGCAGCGGCATGTAGCAATACTATCAAAATAACCGAGTTAAATTAAAAGGGTGTGGAAAAAAGAAAAGGGCGACCCTATCTTCCTTGTAGCAAGAAGTTTACCTACAACCCGAGCCGAATGCGGTTCCGGCAGGAAGGAGAGTCGCCGTGAAAGAACATACGCAAAACACCCCGGCAGTGTCCACACCTGTTTGGGATGCCCTTGAAGCGTGGGCACGCAATGAGATTCAAGGTCGTTTACAGCAGGTATTGGAAGAAGAGATGACGGCCTTTCTGGGTCGGTTTCCCTACCAGCGCCGTGCGGGTGTGGATCCCTCACCCGGGTATCGCAACGGCTATGGGAAGCCTCGCAAGCTTGCGCTGACCTGCGGTACGGTCGAGGTGCGGCGGCCGAGAGTGCGGGGTCTGGAAGCGCGGTTTGAAAGCCGGATTCTGCCGCTGTTCGCTCGACGCACCAAGGAAGTAGGCGATCTGCTTCCCGAGTTGTATTTACGCGGCCTTTCGCTGGGTGACTTCGAACTGGCGCTGCGCGGTCTCTTGGGAGAAGGCGCTCCTTTATCGTGTGCGTCCATTTCACGTCTGCGTGCCAAGTGGGAAGGCGAACACCAACTCTGGCGCAGCCGCAGCCTACGGGATCGAGAACTGGTCTACGCCTGGGCCGATGGCATTTACGTTAAAGCGGGCCTGGAGAAGGAAAAGGCAGCCCTGTTGGTGGTTATTGGCGCCCTCAGCGACGGAAGCAAAGAAGTCTTAGCCCTCCAGCCGGGCTACCGCGAATCGATCCAGTCGTGGAAGGACGTCCTGCGCGATCTGCACACCAGGGGACTGAACGTGCCGGTGCTGTTGGTGGCTGACGGCAACCTGGGCATCTGGGCAGCCGCGGATGAGATCTGGCCCGAAGCGACCCAACAGCGATGCTGGAACCACAAGATCATCAACGTGTTAGACAAACTGCCCAAACGCGTTCAGGCGCACGCCACAGCATTGTTGACTCAGATGCCTTACGCCAAAACCCGAGAGGCCGCCAACAAGCTCAGACAACGCTTCGCGGCACACTTCCAAAAGGCTTATCCGGATGCGGTCGACACGCTTTTTCGCGACTGGGACCGCATGGGCGCCTTCTATGATTTTCCCGAACCCCACTGGAGACACATCAGGACCACCAATGTCGTGGAAAGTCCCTTTGCCTCGGTACGCCTCCGTACCAACGTCGCCAAGCGATTCAAGAAAGTCAAAAACGCCACAGCACTCATTTGGCGCGTCTTGGTCGTTGCAGAAAAACGCTTCCGTAAGCTACAGGCGTCCCATCTCTTGCCTGCCGTCTATGCCGGTCAA
This sequence comes from Candidatus Latescibacterota bacterium, assembly GCA_965237675.1. Lineage (GTDB taxonomy): Bacteria > Latescibacterota > UBA2968 > UBA2968 > JAAXHE01. Next base: position 2,687,801 of record OZ250150.1, on the reverse strand, counting down.
ATATACAGGGATGGCAAACCCTTCACACAATCCGAAAAACTGGCCGCCTGATTCTTTTTACACACCTCTTGACAAGAGCTCAAATAACCGTGAAACAACGACAGTTGCTGGCACCCGTGCGTTGGGTCATCCGTGTCGTCGATGTCCAACACGATTTTCTTCGGCGGCTTTTCATACGAGGCGATGAACGCCTCCACAAACGCCTCACCGACACGGTAGAGGTCCCTGCGGCTCACGCTGTTCTCCAGACGCGACAACGTCGGCTGAAACGCCAGATCCTGATCCGTGATCGGCAGCCGCTCGCACGCGGCTTTCAGCGCAGGGTCCGGGCGAAGGGTGTTGCTGTCTTTGGCATCCTCGTAGCCGCAGGCGATCTGGAACACCCGTTGTCTGATAAGGTCCCGATAAGTATGCGCGATATAACTTTGGTGACGCCCGTCACAAAGCGCATCGACGATCCGATCCACGATGCCCATGCGCGACTCCAACTTCCGCAAAAGCATCACACCGCCGTCGCTGCTCGTCACGCCTCCGTCGAAGTCCGCTTCGACCTTCTTGCCCATTATGCTTGCAAACTTCATCACCGTTTGTTTTGTCTTGATACCACGGTAGTTTCCTTTCTTTAGGTTGTTCTTTTTTGTCACCCCTAAATATAGGGATAAACAACCTCTTGTACAAGGAAACTACCTCTTTTTGGTAGAGTCGAGATGTGGCGCGGTGGTTTAGGAGGGGCCTATCTGTTTCCGCCCCTTTCGTCTGGCGGTGCCTCAATAGCCTCTCCGTGCTCCGTTTCCACATCCCGCTCATCGGTAGGGTCGAGAGCTGGCGCGCCGACGGTAGGGTCCGGTGGCCATTCCACCGCTTTCGCGATGGGCCTCAGTCCGGCTCCCGTGGTCACGTTTCCAACTCCCGCCACGTCAAACCCGGCGTGCCGTTTGCCGGCACCGGGCTTTCCTGCTGATTTCCTCTCAAGGGTTATGGGACCTATTGTACCGGAGTGGCTTTCGGCCCGTGGTCGTCAACCCGATACTCAGAAAAGAGTTCGAGTCCTTTGTATAGCCACTGCCTACTCCACCGCTTCCAGCCAAATCAGCCTTCGCCTTGAGATATATTCTCCTTCTCAGGTCCTGCACCTTGATGGGCGTGTTTGTCATTCCGCCCGTGCCTCCCTTTTTGTTGGAGAATGGTCAACAGCAGGGCGCCTTCGCTCCACGGGCATTACCCCACTTCTTCGCTACTACGCGCCCCTCCGCCACCCTCTCACCTTCAGCCCCCTTCCCGGTGTCTCCGGTTATAGGGCTTACCTTGCTCTGGCGATTTCGCGCCAGGGCGAGGAGGGCTTCTCCAGTTGCTCGGCATGTCCTTGTCATCGTGCCATCGCTACCACCCCGCCGAAGTGGGGCAGCCGTCTCGTTCAGCATTCGGCTGCCCATGCTGCCTTCGCCCTCCGGTTGTGGGCTCGGCCTTCGGACCTTCGCACTTTCGGGGCCACCGCTGCGTTCACTCTCGTTACGGCCCAATGACTCGCAATCTCACCCAAGGGAGACTCTGTCGATAGGCTCCAGGATTTTGGTTTCCCGCCACCCTGCTATCCAAGCTACGGGGCTGCTGACTCTTACCCCGGCAGGACTGTCTCCTGCTGAACATGCCAGCCTTCGCTGGACACACAACCGGACGTGCGGATTTCCTGCATCCGGCTCTCCGACAAGGATTCATGCGTTCGCCCACGGAAGGTTGCGCGTCTGCCTTTCCAGCCGGGCCAGTCCCAGCGTATCGTAGAGGACTTCGTCAGGGAAGCGTGAGGTTCCCTTTCCCGGTATCCTATGCTTGTTGCACAACCACCAGCGGAGCCGTTTCCGGGTGTGGCTGTCCCCACTCCGGTAGGCTTTGCTGACCGGTCCAAGACAGAAGTAGTTGCCCCAGCCTACCAGCTTTCGGTTCAGGTGGGCAATCCGTTCTTGAAGGTCTTTCAGCAACCACCGTCGCGCCGTCGCCTCGCTGATGGCCCGGCAGATGCGCCGGATGGCCTTCTTTGGCGGGCGCGTGCCGATATAGGCCTTGCCCGTCTTTGGCGAGTAACAGCGGCCGATGGTGTAGCCCAGAAAGTCAAATCGTCCTTCTAAAAGCGTACATTCGCCCGTCTTCGTCTCATTGACCGTCAACTTAAGCGCTTTCAAGATGGATCGCATTGCGCGCATCGCTTCTTGCGCAGTGCCGCGACAGCAGATCACATAATCGTCCGCGTAGTTGACAATATGAGCCTTCAGACGCTGCTGATGTCCCAGAAGCTGCCATCCCAGAATGAACCGGCGCATATACAGGTTCGCCATCAACGGCGAGATGGGGGCGCCTTGCGGTATCCCCCTTCCCTGATCCTTGTTCGACGTTGTTCGCTGCTTCCGACCCCGCTTGTCGGTCTCTTCGACCGGCGCGGTCAGCCACATCTTGATCAGACGCAGCATCCGCCCGTCCGAGATGCGACGCGCCACCGATTTCATCAACTCGGCGTGCGGGATCGTGTCGAAATAGCCGCTCTAGTCGGCGTCGATGACCTGCGTGTGGCCTGTATTTACCAGGGCGTGTACCGCCCTGATGGCGTCGTGCGCGCTCCTCTTCGGTCGGTAGGCATACTGCTGCGATGGCAGGTCCGCTTCAAAGATCGGCTCCAAGACCAGCATCGCTGCACTTTGCACCACACGGTCCTTCACCGTCGGGATACCAAGCGGTCGCTGCCTGCCGTCACCCTTGGGGATGTAGACCCGACGGATCGGGTCGGCTCGATACGATTTGCTTCTGACGGCTTCCGCCAGTTCACCCAACCACCGCTCACGTCCATATGACTCGATGTCCGCAAAGGTCTCTGTGTCCACACCCGCCGCGCCGCCATTGGCCTTGCAGCTGCGGTAGGCATAAAGCAGGATGTCCTCGCGATATACCCTGTCATATAGCGCGTAGAATCGGTAATTGGGCGATTCCTTCGCTTGGGCACGCAACGTCCTTTGCAGCTTCCGAACCTTTTCCGGAGGTCTTAGGCGCATACCAATCTCCCGGCTCTCGCTCCTTTGACGTTGCCCTTGAACCAAGGCCCCTTTCCTCCACCGGCATTACCCGGCTTCACAGGTACTACGGGCCTCTCCGCCACCCCTGTCGGCCCGGCATGTCCCTCGCGGGTTGCCGGTTGGTGGCTCTCCACCGCCGATAGGGCTTCCCGTGTTGCGTCGGATCTCCTTGTATGCATGCCGTCGCCATTGCCCCGGCGGGACCGTTGGGTGCGCGCGTTGCCCTCTTCCCCAACGACGGCGGCCTTCCCCGAAATTCAGGCGGGTCGGCTCCCGCATTGCCTTTTTCGAGGCCTGCTGTAGCGTTCACTCACGTTACGGCCTACATACTCGCCGAGTCGCCTTGCGACCCTCTACACCGGAGGCTTCGGAGACGTCGTTGCCTATGTCCCCGCTCCGATTGCTACCGACTGGAGCAACTCTTGTCGGGTGGGACTCTCACCCACTGGAGTTCCGCGCCTTCTCACGGCGCACTGAATAATCCGGGCTAAGTGGGGCCGAGCGAGTTATAAACCGTGACGTCAATGTAAACCGAATATAACATACCTTTATTAATAAACCTAATGAATTTCTGCCAAAATGGTAGATCTTGAATGCGTATTTTTGTTACTTTTCCTGGAGTACGCGAGATATGGCGACCCCCGTAGTCGCAGATCGTATCCTGGCACGTAGAACTTTGAATGCGAATGTTAAATTACGGATGGGACCAATCAGGAAGGAAAACGCAGGATGTGTGCGGCTTTCAGGTTGAGAGAGGAGATCCCGTGACACCAGCACACCGTAGCCGTTCGGTTTCAGGCGGCCACCACCGCCTCCGCCATCTCACCCAACGAGAAAAAGACGAAGTCGGCCGCCGGCGTCGTTTCCACCCGCTCGGTCGCGCCCCAACTGCCACCCTCCGATAGCCGCTGCCGGTCGATCCAGGCATTGGCCAGCCCGAACTTCCTTGCCGGTACATGGTCGTGGTGCAGACTCTGCGCGGTGTGCAGCACGTCCGATCGTTCCAGCCCCAGGTCCGACTTCAGGCGGGCGATCAGGTACTCGAAGTTGGCGTCGGCCGGCTTGTAGGAGCCGATGTCCTCCGCGGTGTAGATGGCGTCGAACTCGACGCCCATCTTGCGGTTCGAGTCGGCGATGCCGCCGCGGTGAACGTTGGAAAGGATGACGAGCTTGTAGTGCTGCTTGAGGATACGCAGCGCATCGGCGGTGTCCGGGAACGCGGGCCAGTGCGGCAACGAGGCGCCGAACGCCGCGTTGAGTTCGTCGTCAGTCTGCAGGCCGAGTCTCGCCGCCACGCGCACGTGCACCCGGGCGAGCAGTTCCGGATAGCGCAGGCCGGGCGTGGCCCGCTCCTGCCGGCTCTCGCATTGGGCGAAGGCGCGGAGCACGGCGTCACGCGTGAGGCCCGTGGCAGAGTTGCACATCATCAGCGGCTGCAATGCATCCCAGATTCCGCACTCCCAGTCGATCAGGGTGCCGTAGCAGTCGAAGGTCAGGACACGGTAGTCGGTCAGCCGGGGCATTCGCTCTTCCCTACTGGTCCTCAGTGTCCCGTCCCGGAAATATGTTACCATTCATCCGCCTGCCTCGCATGCTTCAGCAGGCAGGCCGATTCGTCCCGTCTCGCCGCGTTGTTTACACTGAGCCTGTCGAAGTGCCTGCACCGCCTGTGCTGCTTGCGCTGAACTTGTCGAAGTGAGCCTTTCGAAACGGCTTGTCGAAACGTGGTCATTGAGCTTGTCGAAATGCCCGCGTTTTCTAACCTGTTTGGCGCTCTTTAACGCCCTTCGCCGACCCTTCGACAAGCTCAGGGAGCGGCTCAGGCCGCGGCGATCGTTTCGCGCAGGTGCTGCGCCGCCAGCCTGAAGGTTTCCCTGTCGTCGCAGCGGTTGACGTCCTTCCCCTCGAACGTGATCGAAATGACGCCGTTGAAGCCCACCGATTTCAGAATCCCGACGATGCGCGGGTAATCGAGCCACTCCTCCCGACCGCTGTCTATCTTGTAGATCTTGGCGCGTACGTAGGAAGCAAATGGCGCAGTCTGTTCCATGTAGTGGTAGATATCGACGTCCGGATCGCCTACACCGAAATTCAGCCCCGGCGAGCCCACCCACTGACCGGTGTCCAGGATAAAGGTGAAGTTCTCCCGGTTTGTTTCCCGCAGGATACGCAGAACGCCGTCACCCGTGCTCGGGTGATTCTGGAGGCCCACAATAATCCCGGCATCGGCGGCGAAATCGCACACTTCCTGAAAACACCGGATCTCACTCTCCCGGTCCCCCTCCTCGGGAGCACCGCAGAAAAGCCGAATCATCGGCGCCCCCAGATAGGCAGCCACCTCCACGTCGGCCTTCGCCTGCTCGACCTTCAGTCGCAACTCGTCATCCGTACCCACAAAATGCCCGCCCGACGCGAGATAGCCGATGGGCAGCCCGGCTTTCAGGCATTTTATCTTGATGCCTCTGAGATAGTCCGTGTCCTGGGAGCCGAACCCCACATCTACCCGGAAATCGATGACATCCAGGCGCAATTCAAAGGCGAGATCGATAAAGGACTCGATGTCCGGGAACGCCTTGGGTTCTTCCTTGCCGAAATACGATGCATAAATGCCAACCTTCATTACGTGCCCTCCTCAAGTGTCCCATCCATGAAATATGTCGCCATTCATCCGCCTGCCTCGCATGCTTCAGCAGGCAGGCCGATTCATCCCGTCTCGCAGCGTTGCTTGCGCTGAGCCTGTCGAAGCAACCGCGTCTCGCCACCCGTGAGTTAGAATCTTCGCCACCCCCAAACGTCCCCTATTCCCTTGCCCTTTTTCGAAAGGCCGGGAGACGGAAGACGCAAGACGGGAGAGATTGCCTGCCCTGTGAGGTTTCAGTTCAGGCCAGAGGCATAGCGGAAGAGCAGATCGGGCAAGGATTTCTTCTACCGTCTACCGTTTCACGTCTTCCCGCCTTTTCACGAAGGGCGCCGCTCGGCGCGGGGCCGGTTTTTCCGCGAATGACTCCAGCGGCGGTTACATACACATCTGCCCTGCGTACGCGTAAGCACGCTTCGTGCAACGGCGCTGAACGGAATAGCCGGTTCACACCGCCCGGTTGGCCTCATCGTAGTACTTGTTGATCCCCGGCACCTCGGTCATCCCGTGCCAGACACCCCGGAACAGCGTCTGGCGTTTGGGCGGCAGCGCGGCGATCACCTCCGCCGGCGGGCACCCCTTCCCCCACTTGGCGTTGACGGTGTTGTAACAGGTAAAAAGAGTCAGCCGATCGCGGGTCTCGTTCGTCCAGCGCGTGCCCGTGTGGCAGAGGGCTTCCGTGAAAATCACAGCAGATCCCGGTGGACAGGTATAGGTCTCCCAAAGCGGACTCTCGCGGCCGCTGATTTCTTCCGGTCTCGGAAAGGCCGCCTTGTGACTGCCGGTTAGAAACATCGTTCCCCCATCTCCCGGCCCCACCTCGTTGAGTTCCCACACCACGCGGGTCAACCCGGAATGGACCCTTCCCGGCAGCATCTGATAGATATGGGAATTCCCGCTGAAAGAAAAATAAGCGCCGCCCCCGTGGGGCCCGAAATTGTCGTTCCCGGCCTTTCGATGGCTGGTATACGTGTGGTCGTAACGGAACCCGTAACAGTCTTCGGTGGCCAGGGGGCGATGCGAGAGGATTTCATTGAGCACTCCCACCACCGCGGGAGGATCCAGAAGCACCTGCGACGGCCCCCCGTGGTTGTCGCGCTCCTCGGGCGGGAGCGCGTCCCGGCGGTAGAGAAAATCCATCTGATGCTGCCGGATCCGGTCGAGTTGCTCTTCGTCGAACAGATCGGGCAGACAGATCCAACCCTTCAGATCGAAGGTGTACTTCTGCGCGCCGGTCATCGGTACAACCGGCAAACCGTCCGCATTCGTCGTGGGAAGAAGCGCCGTATCCATCGTTGTCCTCACAGGTTGATTTCGGCCGTGACTCTGTTGGCCGCATCGTCTTGGACCATCGCGGCGAACACCTTCATCCACTGGGAGATGTCCTTCTTGCCGCGGGCACAGATCGGATTTCCATCCCGAACGACCGGTTCTGCGACCTATTCCGCGACGCAGACAAGGGCCGAGTCTTCGTCATGTTCGGCCGGCAACCCGGCTGTATCGCCCGGCGGGCCGACGCCGGAAAGATAAAACGGCGGCGGTGAAAATACAAGAAGTGCATTGAACGCGACGGCGACGCGTCGGCCAGGCTGACGTCGGTCGCGGGCGGATTTCAAGTCGCTGCACGTGGAGTCGTGAGAAATATTTTGATCTCGTCCGTTTTCCGTCTATATTTCAGTCTAATCAAAAGGAAGCCGACGATCGCAGCATACGTTCCGGTCGACATTTGGGCCGGACCTTTCCATAGCATCGATTTTCAGGACAGGAGCCCCGCAAATGTCAGATCATTCCGGAGCTTACGCCACGGTCTACGTTGGCACCTATACCGATGATCGTACCGAAGGCCTTCACATCCTCAAACTCGATACCTCGTCCGGCGAACTCGAAGCCGTGTCAAAAGTACCGGACGTTCACAACCCCTTCTTCCTTGCCGCCGACTCCGGGGCGCGTTTCCTGTATGCGGCCTGCGCCGTGGACGAATTCGAAGGCAACCCGGGCGGCAGCATCAAAGCATTTTCCATCGACTCCGAAACCGGCGACCTTACGATGCTCAATGAGCGGCACGCCGGAGGAAGCCTGCCGTGTTTTCTCAGCGTTGACCGGACCGGCCGCTGCCTGCTTTCGGGAAACTACGGCTCCGGAAGCTTAAGTACGTTCAGGATCCAGGGGGACGGCCGACTCGAAGAGGTATCCCAGATCGTCCGGCACGAAGGATCCAGTGTCGACGCCGGACGCCAGGAAGGCCCGCACGTTCATTCCATTGTTCTCTCACCCGACCATCGATTCGCGTTTGCCGCCGACCTCGGTACCGATAAAGTCATGAGTTACCGGCTCGACGCGACGGCAGCCGCCATCGCGCCCAGCGAGCAGGTCTCCGTCTCCGCACGCGCGGGCGCCGGCCCCAGGCACATCGACTTCCATCCCGACGGCAGCAGGGCCTACGTGATCAACGAACTCGACAGCACCATCGGGGTCTACGACTATAGCGCCGGTTCGGGAACGCTCACCGAACGCCAGACCCTCTCGGCCCTGCCCGATGATCACACAGGCGAGAACTTCTGCGCCGACATCCGGGTCCATCCGTCCGGCCGCTTTCTCTACGGTTCCAACCGGGGCCACGACAGCATCGCGGTCATGTCAATCGACAGCGGTACGGGCGAACTCACGCCATTCGGCCATACGCCATCACGCGGCGCGTGGCCCTGGAACCTGGAATTCGACCCCACGGGTGAGTACCTCCTCGCCGCCAACCAACGGGGCAACGGCGTCACCTGCTTCCTGATCAACCCGGACACCGGCGCCCTTGCGCCTGTCGGAAGCCCCGTCGAAGTCCCGGGCGCCGTCTGTGTCAAAATACCATCCCCGACCGTACAGTAAAATGGCGCCATCCACCAACGCCGGACCCCTCGCCGGATGTCGCGTACTGGAAATGGGCAGCACCGTTTCCGGTCCGTTCTGCGGTCGTCTGCTGGCGGATTTTGGCGCGGAAGTCATCAAAGTGGAGCCGCCGTCCGGAGATCCCGTACGCCAGATGGGCAAACGCAGCCGGGGCCGTTCACTCTATGCGGCCAGCATCCTGCGCAATAAACACCTCATCTCGGTGGACCTGAGATCACCCGCGGGACAGGACGTCATCAGGAGACTGGCGCAAACCTCCGACGTGGTTGTGGAGAATTTCCGGCCGGGAAGACTCGAAGAATGGAATCTGGGCTTCGACGCCCTCTCCAGGATCCGGCCGGACATCATCCTCGTCCGTATCAGCGGGTACGGGCAGACCGGCCCCTACCGGCATCGCCCCGGCTACGGCGTCACCAGCGAGGCCGTTGGCGGCCTCCGGGAAGTCACGGGCGAACCGGACCGCCCGCCGAGCCGCGTAAGCATCTCCCTGACGGACTGCATCACGGGGCTGTACGCCGCCTTCGGCGCCGTAATGGCGCTTTTCTCCCGAACCCGAACCGGCAAAGGGCAGGTTGTCGACGCGGCCCTGTACGAGGGGGCGTTCAGCTTTATGGAGCCCCATATTCCGGCATTCGCCGCGCTGGGGTCTGTCCCCACCCGTACCGGATCCCGGTTGCCGGACAGCACGCCCAACAACCTTTACCCCACTGCCGGGGGTGATTTCATCCACATCACTGCCGGCAACAACGCCACCTTCGTGCGCCTGGCGGCCTGTATGGGCGCCCCGCATCTTGCTGCCGATGAACGCTTTAAGACACCAGCCGCACGCTCCCGGCACGAAGACGAAATCGACGATATCATCGCCGACTGGACGTCGGCGAATCCGCTTTCGATTCTCGAGGGGAAGCTCGAAGCCTTCGATGTGCCCGCGGCACGTATCTTTACGCTGCGGGACATCTTTGCCGATGAACACTACCGGGCGCGTGACATGCTGATCGAACAGCCGGATGACGTCCTGGGTACAGTGACCCTGCCGGGTGTCGTCCCCCGTCTCTCGGAAACACCGGGGGCCGTGCGTTGGGCCGGGAGGGAAGTGGGCGTTGACACCCGGGACGTACTGATGCGAGTGGCGGGGTTCGAAACCGGAGAAATTGAAGCGCTGGCCCGGCAACGAGCCATTTACACCGCGCCGGGCCAGTCTGGTACGTAGCCATGGAACGACGCGGGAATCCGATGCCCTGGGCGAAGCACCGCCCGTCGTACAGGAGGTCCGAATGAGCTGGCAGGAAGAGGCAGATGAACTCGAGGCGCGTCGGTCCTGGTCCAAAGAAATGGGCGGGTCTGAGAACGTCGAACGCCAGCACGGACAGGGCAGGCTCACAATTCGCGAACGCATCGATGCCCTGGTGGACAGGGGCTCGTTCGCGGAAGTCGGCAGTCTCACAGGCAGGGGCGAGTACGACGACGCCGGCAACGTCATCGGCGTCCAGCCCGCCCCTTACGTTATGGGTGTCGCCCGCATCAACGGAAGACCCGTGGCCATCGGCGGCGAGGATTTCACCGTTCGGGGCGGCAGCAGCCCCGGCACGCACCGGCGAAAGGGTGGGCAGGGCGGCTTTATAGAAGACCTGGCCTCGAAATATCTCATCCCGCTCATCAACCTCGCGGACGGGGCGGGTGGATCGGTGCGAGGAGCGGAAAAACGAGGTTATACGGTCTTCCCCGGGGTCAACAGCTTCGGCCGCTCCGTTCAACTCCTCGGCGAAGTCCCCGTCATATCCGCCGTACTCGGCACAGCGGCCGGCGGACCCGCCGGCCGCACCATCCTCTCCCACTGGTCCGTTATGGTGCGCCGTACAAGCCAGATTTTCTCTGGCGGACCGCCCCTCGTCAGACGGGCCCTTGGAGAAGAGGTTTCAAAGGAAGACCTGGGCGGACCGGACATTGCGGTGGATATGGCCGGCACGGTCGACAACGCGGTGGACACCGAACGAGAGTGCTTTTACATGGTGCGGCGTTTCCTTTCCTACATGCCTCAGAACGTGTGGGAACTGCCCCCCTCCGAGGCCAGCGACGACCCGGTTGACCGGTGTGAAGAGGAGCTGCTATCCATCGTCCCGCGGGAACGCACCTCCCCCTACCCGATGCACCGCCTGCTGGAACTGGTTGTGGACCAGGGCTCCATCTTCGAAATCCAACCGACGTTCGGACGCGCGCTCATCACCTGCCTCGCGCGGCTCAACGGCCATCCGGTGGGCATTATCGCCAACAACCCCATGGTCTCCGGGGGCGCGATGGGCGCCAGAGAAGCCCGCAAACAGACCCATTTCATCGAACTGTGCGACTGCTTCCACATCCCGCTGATCTTCTTCGTAGACATCCCGGGGTTCATGATCGGCACCGCCGCCGAGCAGGAAGCCACCCTGCGCGAAGGGATGAAGACGGTCTTCGCGATTCATCGGGTCCGGGTGCCCATCATCACGCTGGTCATCAGGAAGTGTTACGGCATGGCGGGAATGGCCACGTGCGACAAAGACGGTCTGGACTTCAAGTTTGCCTGGCCTTCCGGAGAGTGGGGCTCCCTGCCCATCGAAGGCGGTGTCGCCGCCGCTTACCGGCGGGATATTGCGAACGCCGAGAATCCGGCGGCTCGCGAGAAGGAACTGGAGGAGGAACTCAGACAGTTCACGTCTCCATTCCGCTCTGCGGAAGCCTTTGCCGTCGAAGAAATCATCGATCCGCGGGAAACCCGCCCCTTTCTGTGCAACTTCATCGCCCTCTCCCGCAACCGCCTCCGTAACCTGCTCGGCCCCACCGACAAAAGAGGCGTCTCGCCGTAGTTTTTCCCAACGCAAGAAGCAAGTCCGAAGACGGAAGAGGACCACAGCGCGACCCAGCTATCAGCGGTCAGGCAAAACAGCTATCAGCGGTCAGCTCTCAGCTTGAAACAAGAGGCGAAAACCAGAATCCAATTCCACGTCTCCCCAAACCTGGCGCCCGCGTCCGCGTTTCCCCGGTCGAATTGTCTTTGGATTTCTGGTAGGTTGAATCCGGAATCGGGGTGTCATCCCGAACACGCACTGGCGATACGGACACGCGAAGTCAGCTAGCGATGTCCTGCGCCATTGGCCGGGCAACCACAAGGGTTGCCCCTACAAATGCAACGGCGGCGCTACGAGGGCTGGAAGCCCTCGTTCCCAGGTGTAGCAAAACACAACAACAGCAACCAACAAGAGGCGTCCGAGCGCAAATCCACGTAGCGGTCATTCGCGACCTTCCTCACGCCCGCCCGGTTGTGGTGCGGGGGGTTTTTCCGCGCTATTCCGTTCAGCAACACGGTTTATGAATACCTACGATTTCAGCAGGCCACCAAACCAGGTAACTGCCACTGAGGCGATTCGCGGAAAAACCGGCTCCGCGCCGTGCGGCGCCGTTCTTTTTGGCCCTTTTTCTTTGGCGAGAAAGAAAAAGGGCGTAAAAATAGAAAAAACAAGAAGAAGTGAGGAAAATGACCTCACGGTCTAGGAGAATTACCCGTCATCTACCGTTTCCCCTCAAATTCCCTGCCTCCGGCGGATCACTCAAAAAAAGTATCAACCTATGTGCCCGTACATGTGATTGTACCCGATCTTGATATCTTGTATAAGAAGTTGTATATTAATACAAGAACTAGACACCAATTCAGGAGGTGTATATGGCACATGACAGGACCCTGCATATCAAGATCGACAGCGAGACGGACCTGAAGCTGAAAAGACTGTCGGACATCCGCCGAAAAAGCAAGGGACAGCTCGTGCGGGAAGCGATTTCCGCCTGTTACCAGGTTGAATTCGCCGAGTTGCCGCTTCGCCAAAGTCAGGCGCTTGCCGCCTACCAGGGTGGGTTTATCAGCCTTGGAAAGCTGGCCAGGGAGATGGGAATGCACGTCTTGCACCTGAGGTCGTGGCTTGTAGAGCAGGGCATCCCCCAGCGCAACGTGTACGGCGACGAGGATGCCGCGCGTGCCTGAACCTGCCCGGCGATTCTTTTTCGATACGGTTACCCTGAGCAATTTCGTCCTTTCCGGCTGCCTGGACCTGCTCATTGCCCGTTACGGTCGACGGGCAAACATCACGCCGCAGGTGCTGGACGAGATCGCCGATGGCATTGTCGCCGGCTACTCCGGCTTGCGTGAGGTCGAAACCGCTGTCACGTCCGGGAGATTGAGCGGTGTCGAACGCTTCTCTCCGGAAGAGCGCGATACCTACCGGGAACTCTTGCAGACCCTCTCCCCCGGCGAAGCCTCGTGTATAACCTTCGCACAAACCCGCGGTGGTATTGTTGCCACGGACGACAGGGCCGCCAGGAGTTGTTGTTTCGATAGAGGTGTCGTTTTTACGGGAACCGTCGGAATCCTGAAGGCCTGTGTGCTGGATGGGACTTTGTCGCCACGGGGGGCGGACGACGTCCTGCGAGCGATGACGGCTGCCGGTTATCACTCACCTGTCGGGCGCATCAGCGCACTCGTCCTGACTGCGAACCGAATCCGTGGCGGACCGCCGGTTCAGAAAGGCGATGATCCCGGTAGCCAGCAGGGCGGATCCCTGAACCCAGACCCGCATACTTCCGGAAGGGGTGAGAAAGAGGACGAGAGCCGCAACTAACAGGGCAGCGCGTTGCCACGCATTGAGCGGGGCGAAGCCATAGCCGGAGATGGAGGCCGCCAGGGGGAAAATCCCCAGAAAGACAATAAGAACGTTGATCAACGTGGACGGAAGATCGGGCGAAACCAGAAGCAACTCGGGATGCAGAACAAAGGCGTAGGGAAGGGCGAAGCCCACGAGGGCGAAACGGAATGCCGCAAATCCCGTCCGCATGATATCCGCCTTTGCGATCGCGGCGGCGGTGTAGGCGGCAAGAGCAACGGGAGGCGTCACCATCGACATCATGCCGAAATAGAATATGAACAAATGGGCCGCCAGAGGTGTCGTTCCCAGCCCACCCAGAACAGGACCGACGAGGGTGGCCATCAGAAGATAGCATACGGCCGAGGGCAGGCCCATCCCCAGAATAATCGTCGAAACCATCAACAGAATCAGCGCCAGGATAAGATTGTCCTGCGCGAGCGGCAATATGGCGCCCGGAAGCTTCGTGCCGATACCTGTAAGCGTAACGACCCCTACAATGATGCCCACACAGGATGCAGCCGCAATCAGAGGGGCGCCGCCCTGAGCCGCGCTTTCCACTGCGCGTAACAATGCACGAAGACCCAGGCGCGTCGACGGACTGAAAGCGGCCGCAAGAAGCACGCAGACCAGTGCGATGCTGACCGCCCGGAAGGGCGTATACCCGAGAACGATCAGCAGGATCAGACTCACGAAAGCAACCAGGAAGATGAGGCCCTGTACGCCCGACGGACGATTCAAGGGCTTTTTTTCTTCCGGTGCGGACACACCGAGCCGCCGTGCATAGAAGTGCACGGTGAGCAGGAGCGCGATATAGTAGAGCACCGCCGGGATGAGCGCGGCTTTGATAATCTCCAGATAGGTGACCGCCGGCTCCACCATCTCCAGCATCATATAGGCGCCGGCGCCCATAATTGGAGGCACCAGCGCCCCGCCCGAACTGGCCGCTGCCTCAATTCCCCCCGCTACAGCCGGCCGGAATCCGGCCGAGCGCATCATCGGGATTGTGAACGTGCCCGTCGTGGCCGTGTTTGCGACCGCACTTCCGGAAAGCGAACCCATCATCCCTGAAGAGACGACGGCGACTTTCGCGGCGCCCCCGGCGCGCTTCCGAAAAAACCGGCGCGCGGCATCCAGCACGTAGCCGGTCGCGCCGGTCCCGTCGAGCGTCGTGCCGAACAGAACAAAGAGAAACACATAGGTGAACATCACTTTAAGGGCGATGCCGAAGACACCCTGTGAATGCAGAAAAGCCTGTGAGACGATACGCTCCCAGCCATATCCCCTGTGTGGGAAAAACCAGTCCGGCATGGCGTGTCCGAAGGCGGCATAGGCCAGGAAGGCGAGGGAGAGCAGGGGCAGGGTCGGGCCGATCACCCGCCGGGTCGCTTCCAGGACGAGAAAGAGGCCGATCAATCCGACCTTCCAATCCAGCGGTTGTTCCAGACCGGCGCGGTTGCCCAAGCTCAGGCCACCCAACCAGTAGTCCCTGAAGACCGGTTCGGTCTGAACCAGCACGTAGCCGAAACACAAAAAAACAGCCGCGACGAAGAGAAAATCCAGAGGTCTGAGGGAATTTCCGCCTGCGGCATGAGTACGGATCGGGTGCTTGAGAAAGATAAAACTCAGGCCCAGCATGGCAAAAACAGCCAGTTGGGCCTGGGGTGTCAGTCGTGGATAGTTGACCTCGGCCAGGACAAAAAGACTCAGCAGGGTCGCCAGGACGCGGAAAAGCCATGATTCGGGCATATCAGTTGGGCCAGATCCCGATTTCCCTGTAGTACCTGATTGCCCCGGGATGGAAGGGTGTGCCCGTGTCCCGAATCACATTCCCGGGATGGATGGCTTTTCCCGCGGGATGTTTCTTAACCACATCCGCGCGGTGCTCGTAAAGGATCCTGGTAAACCGGTAAACTGTCTCTTCGTCGAGGCTGGCCCGCGTCACCAGATGCATCGAACCGACGTTCAACCCTTCAAATACGTCGGTCTGGCCGCGATAGGTGTCCGCCGGGATCATTGCGGCGTTAAAGAAAGGATAGTCCTGAAACAGACGCTCCTTTGCGGAGACCGCGAAGGGTATGAATTTAAGTTCCTGGGAAGCGCTCGCCTGCGTTATGGAGGCGGTCGGCACGGCGCCGCCCAGAAACGCGGCGGCTGCGGATCCGTCCGCAAGCATGTCCACGGCCCCGGCCTGTGTATTGTGCAGCGGTCTGAAATCATCGTAGGTCACACCGTGTGCCTCCAGAATCGGCGCGAGGAAGTACTCGAACCCTGCGCCGGCCGGACCGACGACGACCCGATTGCCCTTGAGATCGCTGATGGCCCGGATCCCCGAACTCTTCTGGGTAATGAAGAGCGCAACGTTGGGGGCAAGCGTCATCACGGCGTTGATCCCCTGCTTTTCACCCCAGGCTCCCGCGCCACGCACCGCAAAATATGAAATCGCGGCATTGGCCAGCGCGAAATCCAGTTCCCCGCGCACGAGCCGGTGGATATTCTCCTGCGTCCCCTTGGTCGCCTCCGCGGACACGTCCCATGACAGGTCGCCCCCGTGATCGTCCACAACCTGGGCGATCGCACCACCGACCACAAAAAACGCGCCGCCGGGCGGGGCCGTACCCACGCTCAGAAAACGCCGCACCGGTACAGATGTCTCCGCCTCTTTGTCCGGGGCTTCACACCCCGACATGCCCAGCAGAAGAATGACGATTGCGCCAATGTCTCGGACTGCACTCCCAAACCGGTTCATCGAAACTCCCCTCTCCGACAATTACCGTTTAAACCGCAGATTTTGACCTATTGATCCATCCGGTCTTCCGCGATACAATACAAATGCCGGCGCCCCCTCAGATAGAGCGCATCGCCCACCACTACCGGCGAGGCCGCAGTCCCTTCATCCAACGTGTTTGCCGCCAGAATCTCGAATTCGGGGCTGTTTTTGACCACCAGCGTCGTGCCCTCCAGGCCGGCGATATACACGCGATCTTTCACGCCGATCAACGACGCGTAGATGCTGCCCATCCCCTCCAGGCGTTGTGGACCGAAAAACGCTTCGCCCGTTTTGGCGTTGTAACAGGACAGAATCGCACGTCGATTCTTCAAGAAGAAAAGCCTCTGACCGTAAAGCAGCGGTGACGACACGTAGGGCGTATCCCGGGTAATCGACCAGAGCACCGAATCCGACCCCGAAATATCACCCTTCGCCCTATCCAGCGAAATCGCCTGCATAGCCGGGTTCCCGTGACCGCTTGTCACGTAGACCACCCCATTTGCATGCACGGGTGTCGGAATCACATTCGTCCCCAACCCGCCGCATTCCCAGATCAGCGCCCCGGTCTCCAGGTCATAACCCCGGGTGCGGCTTGACGCGCTCACGATGATCTGACGTTTTCCCTTGTGTTCGACCGCCAGCGGCGTGGACCAGGAGGTGACCTCATCCCGCTCGTTTCGCCAGAGTTCCCTGCCCGTTTTCTTATCCAGGGCCACAATAAACGAATCCCCTTCGTGATCCCAGTTGATGATCAGTGTGTTGTCGTAAATCGTGGGCGAAGCGCCCTCGCCAAAAGCGTTTCGGCTCCTGTACTGACCCAGATCTTTCTCCCATTTCAAGTTGCCGTCCATATCCAGGCAGTACAGGCCCTGCGAACCAAAAAATGCATACAGATTCTCTCCATCGGTGATGCCCGAATTCGACGCGAATGATGCCGTCTGATGCATCCCTTCGTGGGGACGCGCTTCCCGAACCGTCTTTTCCCACACCGTTTTTCCATTTCGCCGGTCCAGCGCAAGAACTTTATACTGAAACAGATTCGTCGGTGCCGCGCGCCGACCCCGTTCGTCACTCCCCGTGACTTCTTCCGTCGGGACGGCCGTCTGAACGAATATCCGGTCCCCCCATACAATCGGCGTCGCATGGCCCAGACCCGGGATCGGAACCTTCCATCTTATGTTCTTTCCCTCGCCCCACTCCACGGGCGGATTCCCGTCATCGACCAGCCCATTCCCGTTCGGCCCGCGCCAATGCGGCCAATTTGACGCCGCCTGTCCGGTAACGATCAACAGAAACAACGCGGCTAAAGCCGAGAATAACGTCTTCATTCTGCGCTCCTTTCACCAGAAATTGACGGCGTTGGCTGGATCGTCGAATCTTCGATCAAATATACACCACAACCGTCCGCAATCGAAAACCAATTCTCATCGAGCCTTTGCGGAACTCAGGCACCTTCGCGCTTCAACGCAGGTAACAGAGGGGTCCTGAGCGCGACAAAAATCCCCACGGCGCCCGAAAGCAGGCCCGCCAGGAAGATCAGACAGAGGGTTGCCAGCAGCGACCCCCAGGGCAAATCGCCGACCGTGGAATGGGGCACGGTGGTCACAACCGCGGACACACCGCCGATGACCAGGCCCATCGACATCAGAAATCCGTTCTCCATAAAGAGGAGTCCGGACAATAGCGACCTGCGAAACCCCATCGCCCGCAGCGCCGCGAGTTCCCCCCGACGTTCGACCACATTCCGCACCATCACAATCCCCAACCCGAACGTGCCCAGAAGCAACCCCAGCCCGCCAAGCGTCTGAAACGTGGACAGGTACGTATTCTCCACCGTCCGGTAACGCGCGAGCCTGGCCGCGGTCGACGTTGCGTCGAGACCGGCGTCCTGCAACCGCCGTTCCAGCAGGGGCCCCAATTCACGTGGCCGGTCGGTCTCGACCAGGAAATAACCATACCCGCTGCGATCGGGGAAATTCGCGACAAAATTCGGCTCCGATACCAGCAATTCACTCTGAAAAATACTATTCTTCAACAGTCCGACGAGCCGCAGCCTGACAACCTTCCCGGTGTCTGTCTGCAGTGAGATCTCGTCGCCCAGTTCCTTGTGCAGGATCCACGTCACCGAGTTCACGTCTCCAAAAGCCGGAATCACATCCGGCTCCAGGCGCCGCGTCAATAGAGACCACGGCGTTTCCGTTCCATCCAACAACCGCTCGAACGCAAATCCGCCCCGTTGAATCATCGCTTCAGGCACACCCAGAACCCGTGGATGGCGGGGCCGGTAGAGATTCAGGCAACTCATGTCTTCTCCCCGCAACACACGGAAAGGCATCACCCGCGCCCCGTCCAGAACATCCGCATCCTCGTCGGAAAACCCCAGCTCAAACCGGCCGTCTTCCGAATTGAGATCGTGATAAAGCGGCGCGTCCGTCTCGGCCACCAGCTGAAACCCCCCTCCACCGGACATCCGGTTGCTCAACGCATCCTCGGTGACATCGGCGCGCCGCTGCGCGCCAACAGACACAACCACAAAGCAGGCGCACGCGATCAATGATGCGCAAAGCAGACTTCGCCCCGGATTTCGTGCGCTGTTCCGCAGGCCCATTCTCCAGATTCCCGTTGCCGCGGCATGTCGCCTGCCGTGAAACCACATGGCGAGTATGCCCAGCCCCGATACCAAAAGAAACGCCCCGCAACCGAAAAACAGCGCCATCGCCGCTTCGCGGCCCGCGTCTACAGCACCACCGAGGCAGGCCGCGGCCAACCCCAGACCCGCGAGGACATACACCCTTGCCCGTCGCCCGCGATCCGCTGATTCCGGTTCGACATTCCCCGACAAGAGGGCGCGAACGGGCGCGCGGCCCAGTTGCCGGACGGTCTTCCACACCGCGACCAGAACCACAATCAGCGAAATCGCATATCCCCCCGCCAGACTTGACCCGCTCACGTGCAAGGAGAGTTCCGTGGTCCCCACGGCCGGGACCCACCAGGTGCGCAATCCGGCGATCATGATCCAGCCGTACGCCGTTCCTCCCGCAAGGCCCCCCAGCCCCCCCAGTCCGGCCAGGCAGATCGCCTCACCCATAAAACGCCTTCGGATCGCTCCGGCGGTAAAACCCAACGCCATTAACACCCCCACCTCGTCCGCACGCTGTTCCAGGCCCAGTCGGAAGAGCAGGCCCACAAGCAACGCGGCCGAAACAATCAGAAACAGGCTGAATCCGCTGAAAAGCCAGCTGAAATCCGTCGACCCCGAAGAAGCGGCGAGGCCCAGTTCTTTCACCGGCTGAAATACAAGCCCGGCTGATTCGGGCGAGAGCGCCCTGCCAAGCCTCCTCCGAAACCGTTCGGCGGATCGCGTGATGTCTTCCCCGGGCACGGGGCCAATCCGAATGGACGTCAGATTGCCGAATCTACTTCGCCACAGACGTTGTCCGGTCGAAGCCGACACGATGGCTTTGGGCGCGGCGCGGTAGGCGTCCCAATAGGCTTCGTCCACGGGCCGAATGCGCTTCAGATCCACCGGAAAGGGCGGATCCCAGGCGTGCATATCTTCCGCGCCGTGCAAACCCGGGAATTTCGGCGTCAATAGGGAATCGGCGCCCAATCCTTCCATGGCAACCACGCCGGCCAGCCTGAATGTGACACGCCGTGTATTCAACGCTTCCTTCGGACCGACCTCGAAATAGACCACGTCGACGGCGTCGCCGGTATTCGCCTGCAGGTCCTCCGCCGCCCAGGTATTCAGCAGCAACTCCCCCTCGCCAGGAACCGGCGCGCCGTTCCCGTCCGTCAGACGCAACCTACCGACCCTCCCCGCGCCCATTGCAGCGATCGTTGAATAGGGCAATACGCGATCCCCTACCTGGATCGTATTGGCCAGGTAGGTCAGTATCGCCATATGTGGCATCCCCCATTCCTCGGCCAGGCCGAGGACCGTATCCGCCACATGAGGTTTCAGGAAAAACCGAGTGCTTTCAATGGTGAGATAATCGGCTTGCACCCGCATCGAAAGCCCGAAATCGTCCAACGTTGCCGTCCGGGAGAGCGCCGACCCCGGATCGCCGGCATCCCGCGACCCCTCTGATACCAGGAGCATATTCACCCGATCCGGCAATCCCAGCGCATCCTGTAACACGTGCAGAGATAAAAACGCATTCAGCGGCGCATCCTGACTCGAGGCCAAACCGAAACGACCCATTCCCCGGTCGGGCAGCACACCCGTGAGTTGTACTCGCACGGTCTGGATCGATTCCGAGACCCCGCCTCGCCCGAACAGCGATTCCCGGTGGATACTGCCGGGCCGTGCAAACGAGAGTAGAATCCCGTCGCCGACGCGCGCATTCAACTCTTGCCTCAGCGATTCATTTACGACAAATGGTGTTGGGATCCCGTGGCGTGACAGATCCGGGATCTCCGCATGGAACAGATCCCCGAACCGGGACCCGATGCCCAGGATCCGTACCCGAGACGCCCGCGCGCCGCCCTGCTGGTGCGTAGCCGTTCCGCGAAGGACGATTGCCGGCGCAACCGACGATGCTTCCATATTCCGCTCGAGATCCTCCGCCAGACCCGCACGGAAGAAACGTTCCGAAACGAGCGCATGGTCAATATCGCCCAGCCGGTCGAGGGTCAGATCACGCAGGCTGTCCCGTACCGAATCGCCCACCATCAGGGCCCCGGTCAGCACAGCGGTGGCCACCGCCACGGCGAGCATCACGGACAGGTGAATACGCCAGAAAAAGGTCAGACTTCGACGCACGCTCCCTCCCGCAACTCAAGCCGGCGTTCAAACCGTGCGGCCATCTTCAGACTGTGCGTGACCCCGATCAGAATATTTCCTTCTTGAGCATGCAATTCGAACAGCAGGTCGCCGACTTCGTCGGCCCGCGCCCGATCCAGGCTGCCCGTCGGCTCATCGCAGAGAAGCAGCCCGGGCCGGTTGACCAGCGCCCGCGCCACCGCCACACGCTGGCGTTCGCCGCCGGACAGGGCCGCCGGGCGGTGGTCTATCCGATGTGCGAGCCCAACCCGGTCGATCAAGGCCCGCGCCCGATCCTCCGCGTCGATTCCAGCATCACCAAAAGCCAGCGTCGGAATCAGCACGTTCTCCAATACGGAATACTGGGGCAGCAGATGGTGGTCCTGGAATACGAATCCGATCCCGCGATTCCGAAAGCGCGCCAGATCCTTCTCCGCAAGGACGTAAGGGTCCCGGTTGTCGATTTCTACGCGACCCGAAGACGGTCTGTCGAGGGTGCCAAGCACGTGCAGCAACGTACTCTTGCCGGATCCCGAGGGTCCGACAATCGCCAAGGACTGGCCTCGCGCCATCTCGAACGAGGCGTCACGGAGAACGGACACATCCCCGTATCGTTTGGAAACCCGCTCAGCCCTCAGCGTCATCCTCCGCCTCCACTGACTCCTGAATTTGATCCGCGATAAAATCGGGAATCGGTATGGAACGGAACGGCCCCCCGGTGGAGCACAGGCAGAACACCGTGCTCAATCGGCCACGTGCAATCATAACGCCGTCCCGGAGAAACTCGAATCCGTACGTTATCGAACTCGTCCCTTTTCTGATTACTTTCATCCTGATATCGAGCACGTCTTCGAATCGGGCGGGATTCACGTAATCGCACGACGCGCCCACCCGGGGCCACCCGACTTTCCGCCCTTCCCGGGCACCCGTCACGCTGGTACCAAGCGAACGCAGAAATGCGTGCTCGACCGCCTCCATAAAAACAAAAAACCGGGAAAAATGCACAATCCCGGCCATATCCGTATCCGAAAACTCTATTCTGCGCGTGGTATGGAAATCACATGGCATAACGATCCCTCGAATGAATTCTCCAACCTCCGCTATCACCCGCCCGGGCGTCCTCAGGACGCTGGCTTGAAAAGTGTCACCAGACACCCGCCCAGCGCCGCCAGCACGATACCCAACACGAACTGCCAGTTCAGACCGCCAAATCCACCTGAGGGCGGGTGCATGGCCAGCGACACCACAGCGTTTACGATAGGAGCGCCTGCAAAGACGATCGACATCACCACGGCAGGGGTACCCCTGGCGCCGAAGGCGAGAAGCACGCCGAATGCGCCGATTGCGCCCGCGGTGCCGGCGAGCAGAGACCATGTCAACCCGCGCGCGGGAAACGACCAGTCCGCTCCGTTCACCCAAAGAACAACCATTGATCCGATCACGGCGGTCAACAGATAGGCGACACCCACCAGAAGGAACGCCTTGTACCGCCCGTTCACGGGATCGGCCATTGCGATCTGTCCGGTGTGCAGAAGTATTCCGTACAATCCCCAAGACCCCACCGTCATCGCGGCAAAGATCAACCAGGTCAGCCCCGATGACGACGCTTGTTCGGCTGGCATTGAATCCTTCCTTTCTTATCCCGATTGAGGATCGTCCTGACACCCATCGGGAACAAACGGATCAATCTGCAACGAATTGTCGATAAACTTCAAGCATGGCGCCGGCCGTGCACGCGTCGCTGAACCTCCGGTGTACCGCCGCCCGACCTACTCTTCCCATCGCCTCCCGAGTCTCCCTATCCCTCATCATATGAGACAAACCCTCTGCGAGCGCCGCGGGAGAATCCGGATCCACCAGGATCCCTCCTCCCGTACGTTCAATCAGCTCAGGAAATGCACCGTGCCGCGGCTGAACCACCGGCGTGCCGTTGGCCAGAGCCTCCAGCACGAACAGCCCCTTCGGCTCACGATACGGCGTCGGCACCGACAGTACGTGGATGCTGTTCAAGAACTCAATCTTCTGTTTCCGGTTCACCTCGCCGCGGTACTCGAACACGTCGGAGAGCCCGTGGACGTCCAGCCGCGACACGACGTCGCGAAAATAACTCCTGTCCCGAGCGCCGAGATATCCGGCCGCCAGGAGCCTCACATTCTCTTTGCCGACCTCTCCGGCCAACCGCCGGAAAGCATCCGCCAGAAGATGCAACCCTTTTTCCGGCGCAATGCGCGCCATATACCCGATTGTGAACGGGGTTTCCGGCAACACCCCTTCGACCGAGCCGTGGCCATCCAGCCTGATGCCCAGGCGAACAACGTGGATCCGGTCCCTCGGCGCGTCCAGGTACGCCGCCATATAATCCGCGTACCAATCGCACGTCGCCACGAACGCGTCGACGTCACGCGCCCGAGCCCGCAGCAATCCCACCGCCTCGTTTCGATACGGTTCGGTCAACCCATCCAGAAAGATATCCTCCCCCTGAACGGAACACAACACGGGAACGCCCAGTTCCCGTTTCATCTCGCGCACCATCCCCAGAAACATGGAATTGGACAGATGAACCAGGTCCGGCCGCAGTTCTTCTCTCAACCACCGAACCAGCTTCCTGAGTTCTTTCTTCTGAGCCCCCTGTTCCCCCTTCAGGATCGAAACGGTGAGCGCCCCCAAGCCTTCCGCGCGTGTCGAACCACTGAACCACGATAGCGACTTCAACAGTACACGCCCGTTCATGAGGCGGTCGACAAATTCCGGCGCGCGCCGAAACAATTTCGACTTCTGCTGCAAATAGACGTTGATTCCGCCGTAAAATACCCGGTCGATACTCGAATCGGGCTCGTCGGTCCGCAAGGGCGTATAGGTTGGAATCAACGCAATATTCACGCCCATGCGCTTCAGGGCGGCGGCCAGCGAATTGTCGTGAATGCAACTCCCGCAGTACATTCCGGCCGCGCCAGCGGCGATATGCGCAACCCGCATCGGACGATCCGCCTTCAAATGTTTCGCCAGAACCGTAATCCCGTCGCCCGCGGCCAACGGCGCGGGGCGGCATGCCTGCCATTTGAGCGCCGGAACGACGCAAGGATGGTCAATCGCCTGCTGAATCTTCACACAGTGGAAGGCTCGACGGTTCCGAAGCCCCGTTGGATTCTTGAAGCTCGGTACTGTCCAACCATAACCCTCGTTGTTCTTGCGAAGGGGGCGGCTCAGACAGCGGTCCCGGCATAGTGGGAAACGTCCTCGGGCAGATTGCACATCTGCCCCATCGGCCCGAAAATCTGCGTGACATCGTTGATGTAGATCCTGCCGCTCAGAATATCCACAATCCCGTTCAGACACTCCGGATGCGCTTCCAGGAACCGGCTGAAACTGAATTCCCTGGTATAGAACGCGTATACAAGTTTCCGAATGGCCTCCATGCCCGGGATAAATTCGGCTCCCCATCCGCCGAGTTGTTCTGCCGAGAAATCGCCTCTTTCGATCGCTTCATGAATCGCATCAGCGGCCATCTCTCCCGATTTGAGCGCCAGGAACACACCGGAGGAATACACGGGATCCAGAAAACCGTAAGCATCGCCCACCAGCACCCAGCCCTCGCCCGAAACCGAACGGGCTCGATATGAGAAATCCCGCGTTACCTTCATGGGGAACATCTGGTCGGCCCGCTCCAGCCGTCTTTTCATTGGCAGGCACCCCTGCAATTCGTCCTCGAATATCACCTGCGGGGTTCCCGCGCGATTCTGAAGCAAATAGTCGACATCTCCAACCAGGCCGACGCTCACGACGTCGTTGGCCAACGGAATATACCAGAACCAGGCGTCCTTCGTACGGGTGTGCAGGATCAGCGTTGCCCCCTCGTCGATCCCCCGGTCTCGAAATCCGCCTCGATAGTGTGTAAACAGAGATGCCTTCCTCAATCTGGGCTCTTCCGTCTTGATCCTCAATTTGCGGGAAATCAACGCGCTGCGCCCCGTGGCATCCACGACCACGCGGGCGGACACATCTCTCACGCTGCCGTCGAGGGTTCTGGCCCGAACCCCCGTGGCGCGGTCGCCCGAGAAATGCACCTGGAGCACGGCGGCGCCAAGTTTCACATGCGCCCCTTTTTCCCGGGCATTGTCCAGCATCATCTGGTCGAACTCGCTTCGCAGCACCTGCCACGTGATCGAACTCTCATGGGGATCGTGTTTATGGAAATAGAACGGCGCCGATCCCCGGCCCGAACCGCCGAAAAACTGCACGCTGTATTTCCTCACAAACGGACTCTTCTTCAGCTTGTCCAGAACACCCAGGCGTTTGAACGACCAATAGGTTCCGGGCATCAACGATTCGCCGATCTGAAACCGGGGAAATTGCGCCCTCTCGAGCAACAGCACACGATGGCCGTACTCCGCCACCAGAGCCGCGGTCGTGCTTCCCGCCGGCCCGCCGCCGATCACAACAACATCGTAATGATCCGAAGACATTTCCGCTTCCCGCGTGAACTCAATCTCGATGGTCCGTGAACCGGTTCGCTTTCAATTCGAACCGGGGCAATGCGTTCCTGTTCACGGACCGGACCCGGGCGCGAATTCCCAGAGCCCTCCTCAGTTCCTTCGCCACCTCATCGACAATGGAATGCGGCGTTTCTTCTCGTATCTCCAACCGAATTTCCATTTCGTCCAGCGAACGGCGCCGATGAACGTCGACGGCGAACTCGGTCACTTCCGGGAAAGCACGAACCACGTTCTCGATAGAACTGGGATATACAATGACGCCGCGAATGATCATGGCGCCGTCGATGCGCCCGATCACACCGCCCTCCAGGCGGAGAAACGCGGACTCACACGGGCATGCCCCCTGGGACCGCTTCACCCGGTCGCCCGTGCGATAACGGATCACCGGCATTCCCAGCCGCCCCAGGTTCGTCAGGACCAGTTCTCCCTCTTCAGCGTGCCCGCCCGTATCTGGATCAATGATTTCGCAGATAAACTCCGTTTCGTTTACATGCATGCCGTTTCGCGCACGGCATTCGAACCCCCATGCCCCGACCTCGGTCGCGCCGGCGTGGTCGTAGCACCTGGCCCCCCATGCTTCCTCGATACGCCATCTCGTGGACGGCAAACCGGCGCCCGGTTCACCCGCATGAATCGTGGTCCGAATGCTTGATTTGGCTATATCGATCCCCTCGGCCTCCGCCACCTCAGCCAGATGCAGCGCGTACGTCGGCGTACAGATCAGAACCGTCGCCCGGTGTTCGTTGATGGCCTGAAGCCGTTGGATGGAGGACATCGAACCGCCCGTAATGGCCATCGCGCCGATCTGCCGCGCGCCCTCATGGGCCGTCCAGAACCCGATAAACGGCCCGAAGGAAAATGCGAAGAACAGGCGATCGGCGGGCGTCACCGCGGCCCCGCGATACACCTGCCGCCAGCAGCCGGAAAACCATTCCCAGCTTTCCGCGGTGTCCAGCCAGCGCAGGGGGTTGCCCGTGGTGCCCGACGTTTGATGTACACGGATGTAATTCGCCAGGGGAAACGTCAGATTTGTCCCGTACGGAGGCGTTGCGTCCTGGTCGGCCGACAGTTCCTCCTTGGTCGTAAAGGGCAGACGGCGATAATCCTCAAGCGACTGAACATCCCCCGGCCCCGAAAGTCCGGCGCCGGCCAGCTTTTCTCTATAAAAGGCGTTGTCCGTTATGACAGGGACAAGCACTTCGCGCAGGCGACCCAACTGAGACGCAACCAGTCCGCACCGGTCCGGCTCCGGGTTAACCGAACTCATAGCTCGACCCGGAAGGCGCTGTGTAACCCGAAAGGCTGCGCCGGAATCACCGACATGGCGCCAAAACCGCGTGTTTCATATTTGCGACCGGTCAGGTTCCTGGCATTGAGCCGGATGGTCGCCTGCTTGTACGTGTACGATATCGAGGCGTCAAGGGTCATTACTCCGCGAATTTCGTACTGGTTGTCCTCGGCGATGAACTGGCTTGCCACGTACCGGGCGCCCATCCCGAGCTCGAGCCCATTGGCGGATGACAATGCGGTCCAAAGATTCAGGATATGACGCGGCGAGAAGGCCGGCCTGTTGCCGGATCGGTCCACGTGCCGGAACGTCACTCCGGTGGCCGTGGGCACCGGTACCATCTCCGTGAACCGCGTCAGTTCGGCTTCTGAAAACGCGTATGACAGGAACACGTGGCATGACCCCACGGGACGGGCCATCAGTTCCAGTTCCATCCCCCGGGACCGCTGGTCGCCGTCCTGTTTTGTCACGCCTGTCGCATCGGGTATTCCGATACCGTACTTCCGAAGATCGAAGAACGCAACAGTCGCATGAAACGTTTTGTCGACAAGATATCGTTTGGCGCCCAACTCGAATTGCGTGCTGGCTTCGACGTCCCTCGGACCCGCCACCAGGCTGGACGGCGGCGCGAAAGCCCGGCCCGCGCTGGCATAGAAGGACAGGTCGTCCTCGGGCGACAATACGACGCCCGCCATCGGACTCCACTCGTGATATTCTCTGGCCGTCGCGGTTACAGGATCTTCGTACGTGATCCGATCGAAGCGACCGCCCAAGAATGCCTGGAAGAAATCCGAAAACACGATCCGATCAACCACATAGGGCGCAACGACGCCGCTTGTGGCGTCCGCCCCGCGTGACTGGCCCGGCACGACAAAAAATGGCAGCGTCGCCGTTTCAACCGGTTCATACAGGTCTATATTCGGCAGGACCGCCACGTCGAGCGTAAACCTGTCCTTCCATTGCATCAGTTCCAGACCCGCCAGCAGCGTATGCCTCGTCCGTCCCGCGGAAAAGGAAAACACGAACTCCAGCTGATTGCCCAGCACCTTCTGCCGGTCGTCGAGCAGCAGGAGTGTCCGGATCAGGTCAAGACCCCCGCCCGCGTTCGGATATGCACCGTTAAACAGCGTGCCGTTGGAGACCCAGGAAAAATCCGTGTAATACAGTTTGTTCCGCAGCGTCACACGCGGCGACAACCGGGACCGCAAGTCCACCCTCACACGGACAATCTCCTGATCGGATACGTCGAATGGAGACTGGTAGGAACGCGTGCGGGGCACGCCTGCCAATTGATCTCCCACCACCGGCAACCCCGAATCCGATTTGTATTCGCTGGTCACGTATTCCAAATTCGCCGTTGCCGTTGTCCTCTCGTTTCGCCAGGTTACCGCCGGATTCATTGCCCAGATGCCGCTGTTCTTGTCATCCCGGTAGTTGTCCGAAACCTGCCTGAGCCCGTTGAAGCGCAGGGCCACGCCCCGAGCGGCATCCGCCCAACCCGCGTCTACGCTACCTCGGAAATCCCGAAACGGCCCAAAAGCGCCCGTCACCCCGAGCATGCTCTTGAAGATGGGCTGCTTGCGGCTCAGATTGACCGATCCGGAGAGTGGATTGCCGCCGTAGAGAAACGCTCCGGGTCCTTTCAGCACTTCCACCCTCTCCAGATTGTAGAGATTGTAGAATGAAGCCTCCGGCTCGGAAGCCCCGTCCGTCAACACGAGCCCGCTGGACAACGAATCGAATCCGCGAATGACGAAAAAATCTGTCACGCCGAAGACGGTCTGGACGTTTACACCGCTCACGTTTCGAAGCGCGTCGCCGAGAACAACGCCGCTCTGATGATCGAACAATCCGCGATTGACCACGCTGACGCTGGCGGGTGTCTCGCTCAGAGGGACCGGTACCTTGCTTGCTACGGAACTGATCGTGGCAACCTTTTCCTTACTCTCGGTGACCACGATGTCTTCACCGGCGTACACCGGCAGTTCCTCGCCGGGATCCGTTTCGTGCTCCTGGTCCGCGGAATATGCGCTGCCTCCAAGGATACCCAGAGTTATCGCAGAAATCAAACCTATCCGGCGTAAATACACCATGTATTTATTCTCCATAGCACGATCTATTCGCCCGACCTGAGATCCAGGCAGACGATTTTTCGCATATCCCGCACGAACACACGGCCATTGGCCAGGGTTGGCCCCGTCCAGCTTCGGCCGGTAAGCACCTGCACGCCGGCCTTCTCCTGAAATCCTTCAGGAGAACCCAACGCCAGGGCAAGCCTGCCGTTGTCGCTCAAAATGATGAGATGCCCGTCCGCAGAGATTAACGACCCCTTGCCGTACCCACGATGCTTCCATTGCTCTTTTCCGGTCCGGGCTTCGATACATTTCAGGATGGCATTGTCGAATCCATATATATAGTCCCCGATCAACACGGACGTGCCGAAATGATTCTTCATCCGCCGGTTCTCCCAGACTCTGGTGGCCGCTATCCCGTCGCTCCCTGCCTCAACCCGAAGTAAAGCTGCGCCATGATCATAGCCCGACGAGATAAAGATCTGATCCGGAGGCACAAGAATGGGTGTGGCGATATTCAGGTCGTACGAGGTTCTCCAGGGGAACCGCCAATAGAGGGTGCCGTCCGCGGGTGAAAGCCCGACCACGGCTTCACCCGAAAAATAGACCACCTGACGCACGCCCGCAAGATCCAGCGTAACGGGCGACGAATAAGACGCCACGTCGCTTTGAGACGCCCATTTGAGTTTACCGCTGTCTTTGTACAACGCCAGAAATGTGCCCGGCGATGTGCTCGCCTCCAGGAACAACAGGTCGCCTTCCACCAGCGGCGACGTTGAAAATCCGAACCGTGGGAACTTGCCGCCCAGGCCGTCGACCAGATCCAGCGCCCAGATCCTTTTGCCGTTTTCAACGTTCAACGCGTACAACCAGCCCTCCGCGCCAAGGACATAGACCCGTTCTCCATCTACCGTCGGCTGTGAACGCGGTCCGTTGCCCCCCTGCCACTCCTTGAAGTTCCCCCCGGTCCTGACCCGCCATATTTCAGCGCCCGATTCCTCGTCCAGACAGACGACATACTCATCGTCCCCCGCGGCAAACATGGTGAACACCCGGCCATTCGCCACCGAAATCCCCGAAAACCCCTCGCCAAGGTTCTTCTTCCATACAACGCCCGGACCGCCCTTCGGCCAGATCTTCAGAAATCCGGTTTCCTGAGAAACGCCGGTCCGATCCGGCCCCAACCACTGCGGCCAATCCGCACGAACGGATTGTACGTCAAGTAACAATAAGGCGGTAAGTAATGCCGACATTACATGCATCTTGCGTTCGCCCTTTCGGACCTGAATGGACCCACCAGCGACGCGATTGGCGTTCGTTGCGTGCGTTGCCCGGGTTGAGCTTGTCGAAACGCCCGCGTTTCGCTACCCTTCGACAGGCTCAGGGCGCCGGCTCGGGGACCGGCTCAGGGTCCGGGTTCAGTGCCCAGGCACGCTACGGATCACATAGGCCGGGTTCAGGTGTACCTTGAATCCCTGTAGACCTCGTGATAAAACTCCGGTAGCAACTGGTCGACCCGTAACAACCCTTCGGGACTCAACCTCACCTCCCGCGCATCGAAATCCAACATTCCGAAATCCTTCAGCCTCCGGTAGGCCTCGCTGAACCGTTCCAGGATATTCACGCCGAATTTATCCTTGAAATAGCCGGTCTGAATCCTTCCGAGCTTGAGTTGCAGGATCATCTCCCGAACCAGTCGCTCCTCGTCGGTCGGAACAAAGGATCTGTTCAGCGGCAACCGCTCCTGCCGGCAGGCCTCGACATAGGGGTCCCACTGCGTGTAATTCTGAAAGTGTATCCCGCCCACGTGTGAAAACGACGCGACTCCCGCGCCGATCAGGTCCGCGCTGCGCCAGAGCGCGTCTCGATAGACGAAACGTTTCAATCGCCCCTTCTTTACGAGCGTATACGCGCTTGAGATCTCATAGCCCGCGGCCTCGAACGCGTCAATCGCATGGGCATGCCACGCCCGCTTCGTCTCCCAATCGGCCACGCTCAGTCTACTCCCATCCAGGATCGACCTGGAATACGTGGTATTGAACGGAAGTTCCATCTGATAGATGGTGACGCTGTCCGGGTCCAGGTCAATCGTGCCCTGCACCGTCTCCTTCCATGTCTTCCACGTCTCACCCACCATCCCCGAAATCAGGTCCACGTTCACCTGCGCGAATTCCTGTGACTTCACCCAACCCATGGCCTCGTAAATCTCTTTGCCGACGTGCGCGCGGCCGTTCTCTCTCAGAATCCCGTCATTCAAGTTCTCCAATCCCAGGCTCAATCGCGTCACGCCGATCTCGCGAATGGCCTCCACCTTGGGCCTGGAGAGTGTACCCGGCTCGCACTCGAACGCCACCTCTTCGGCGCCGTCCCAGGTCATGACACCTTTCAACCGATCCACCAGCGCCACCAGGTGTTTTACACTGATATAAGACGGCGTCCCTCCTCCAAAATAGACGAATTGCAGGCTGCGTCCGGCAATTCTGGGCAGGCCGGCGTAATATTCCACCTCTCTGGCCAACGCGTCCAGATAGACCTGGATCTCCGAACTGTTGCGATCCGTGTACACCCGGAAATAGCAGAACTTGCACCGCTTCCTGCAGAATGGGATATGCAGGTACAGACCAAGCGGCACCCGACTTGCCGACGGATCCGCCGTGTCCAACATATCCACAACCTTTGAGTTGTGCTCATCCTGCCAGAATGAATAGGGCGGATAGTTGGAAACGAACACACTGCCGACCTGTGTTTCCTTCCAGTCTTTCCTGGAGGTTGCAGGTTCCGGAACGTGAACTTGTGTGGTCATTTTTTCGTTTCACTCCCAAAGCAATAAAGGGTCCCGTCGGTCGTACCTATCACGAGTCTGCCGCCGGCCACGCTGGGCGAGGCCAGAATTTCCGAGCCGGTTACGAATTCCCACTCCTTTTCGCCCGTATTTAAATCCAACGCCAGAACCCGTCCCCCTGTTGTCCCCACAAAAACACGATTGCCCGCGACCACCGGGGAGGAATCGATGCGAGAACGGAACGAGCGTATCCACAGCAACGCGCCCGTGTCCGGATTCAGTGCACGCACCATTTTGTCCCGCCCGGCCACGATAACGTGCTTGGCGGTCACCGCTGCTGAGGCGTAGTAAGGATGCTTGCGGCTGGGATGCTCGTACCGCCACACGACCTTCGCCGCCGACAGATCCACACCCAGGACCTGGTTTCCGAAATTACCCAGGTAGGCGCGTCCGTTGTGCACCGCGACGCTCGACGCGACGTAGTCGTACACGACCACGTTTGAGGCTTCAACCCCATCGGCCACGTTCACCACCCGCATCAGGCCGTCGCACCCCGCGACAACCGCCCGTCCGCCCACGAGGGCCGGCGTTCCGTGGACGTAACCGCCCGTCTCCAATTTCCACAATAACGAACCGTCCTTCGTTGCGAGGCAGTAGAGAAACTCGTCGTAAGATCCGAACAACACCCGGGCCCCATCCCCCGCGGCCGAAGAAATGATCTCCCCCCCGGTCTGGAACGTCCAGATCCCTCTCCCCGTTCCGGCCTCCACGGCGTGGAACCCGCCGCCGCCATCACCAAAAAAAACGGCGCCGTCTGCAACCATCGGTGACGACTTGACTTCTCCCCGGGCCGTATACGTCCACTTCAATCCGCCACGGTCCAGATCAAATGCATAGAGCTTGCCGTCCAGCCCGCCCACATAGACCGTACCGTGCCAGATCGCCGCCGTGGACTCGATCCCCGTTGCCACCCGCGCAGTCCACACCACCACCGGTTCACCCGGCAGCGCTCCCCGAGCAAGCCCGGTGGATTGCGCATCGCCGCGAAACTGCGGCCAGGACGCCTCGCCGGCAACGCCGACGGGAACCGCTACGTGCAACAAGCAGAAGAAAAGAAATACGTTCTCAATGTTCCTCGCTTGTCGCTTGAACCGAAACTCAATACGCCTCTTCATATAACGCCAGATATTCGGCTTCGCGGACCGGCCGCGGATTGAACGTCCCCGTCCACTGGTTTGCCGCCTCCGCCGCCAGCTCCGGCAGCCGATCCCGGCCAACCCCAAGTTCACACAGGCGTCCGGGCAGATTCGCCGTGTGTCTGAATCGGACGATCTGCTCGGCGAGCGCCCCGGCCGTCAACCCCAATCCCTCGTAAAGCGCCCCATCCGTTTCCCCGTTGAACAGGATCACCGACGGAAGTATCGTGCCCACCGCGACGCCGTGCGTGATGCCGTACCGAGCCGTCAGCGGATTGGCGCACGCGTGGGCGGCGCCCAGCATGGCATTCTCGATAGCGGCCCCTGCGAAATGCGCGCCTAAAAGCATTGCGGCCCTGGCGTGGGGGCCTGCCGGCGGCTCCAACGCCCCTTCGAATCCCGTCGCGAGCAACCGCCACGCCTCCCGCGCGTACATGCGCGACACCGCGTTGCGCCGGGTACACACGTAGCTCTCCACCGCATGCGCAATGGCATCGATACCCGAAGCGGCAGCCACATGTATTGGAACGCTCGACGTGAGCGCAGGATCCAGAATGACGCCGCGAAACCGCGCCTTGAGGTCTCCGCAGGCCATCTTCTCGTGGGTATCTGACCTGGCGATCAACGCGTAGGACTGTGCCTCGCTCCCGGTTCCCGCGGTTGTGGGGACGCCGATCGACGGCAGCATCGGGCGCTCCGCCCTGCCCATTCCCCGGTAGTCTTCGATCCGCCCGCCGTTTGTCAGAACGAAATTGATCCCCTTGGCGCAATCCATCGCGCTGCCGCCCCCCAGGCCCACAATGAGACCGATGCCGCCATGCGCCGTGGCAACCTCCACCCCCGCGTCGACGTGGGCCGTCGTGGGGTTCTCACCCGCGCCGTCGAAAAGGAAGACGTCGCGGGCGGAGCACCGCAGCAACGCCAACGCCCTGTCCGCGATGCCCGCGTTGACAATTCCGGGATCGGTAACGAGCAGAATCCGCCTTCCACCCAGGCCATCCACCAGATCCCCGAGTTGCGCCAGTGCGCCTTCCCCGAATATCACTCGCGGCGCAGGATGAAGGTCGAAGGGTTCCATCCGAATGATTCTACGCTCCCCGGGCGAACTGAAAGGCCCGCTGCCGGTAGAGATGTTCGAACAAATTGCCTTCGTGAGGCTGGTCCCAGGAAATCCGGTTCGTGGGAATCGGCCCGAGGTTCAGTCTTTCCACGGAAGGTGAACTCAGCAACTGACTGATCAAGGCTTCATCTTCCGTCAACGCGGTCACCACCAGGCTGGGCCCGATCCGGTTGTGCACCTCCGACTGCGGCACTTCGACCACGCCCGCGTAAGGGAACAGGAACTCCGTATTCGCCAGCGGGTGTTCGGGAGACTCACACCACACCAGCGTGGGATTCAAAAACGTGAGACCGTCTATCTCATCGAGCCGGTTCCGGCGCAAGACCGCCGTCAGGTCCGTCGCGCCGCCGGTTCCCAGGTGGGCGTCAATCGTGTTCGAAACCTGAACCGCCGACGCGGGATTGGCAAACGCGGCAAGTTGCGCGTCGGGATCGTCCAGCGGCCGCGCGACGATCTCCGCGAGCCGGCACGCGAGCGCGTCGGCAATCTCCCGTCCGTGTGCGGGCGTCCAAACGCCCGAAGCATTGATGCACGATCGCCCGCCGTTTGCAGTTATCGAAACCAGGATCACATCCAGATAATCTTCCCAGCGGTCGACCAGGTCTTCACCAAGAATCACCTTGCTCCGGCCGGGGCCGTGAATCGAAACCCGTGGATCGTAGCGCCACGGCGCCACCGTGGCGCCTCCGCCAAACAACAGCGAGCGCCCGCACCGCAGAAGGACTTCGTTGGCGCCGGCATGCCGGGTCGGATACAGGCCGAACGCTTCGACCGGGCATCCTGCGGCAATAAACGCCTGTGCAATACGAAACGGCGTCCAGGGGTCCTCCCGTCCGGGCTTCAACACCAGGGGCACCTTCAGTGAAATCGCCGGAATCCAGAGCGAATGCACCCCGGGGGAATTGCTTGGCAACACCGCGCCCAGCGCATCAGTCTGACACAGATAGCTCAATGGCCGAACGCTTTCAGGGTTCCACCCCCCATCCAGAACCGACAAATCCAGGTCACGCGTCAGCCCGCCGAGCACCTCTTCGATCTGGCTGCAAACCAAGCGGATTTTTCCCATGTTCGCCCGGCAAAGCGCTTCGGGAATCCCCGTTGTACCCGAGACCTGGCGGACATAGTCCTCAGGCGATTGCGGTTCGTTATCCAGCGGAAGAACCGCATCCGAGAAAAACCGGGCAGCCCTCCGGGTGACGGTTACCAGATCGGAAACGCTCAACGCTTCCAGGGCACGTCTGTTCGCCGGCGCGGCGTTGAGATCCCTCGCGATCAGCCCCGGGTTCGCCTGGCTCACCCGGACCATCGGTTCTCCGGTCCGGACGTGCGGAACTTCCTGGACGTCCAGGCTCGTATAGGGCCTTCCCGCCCGCAAAATCGGGATATGCGTCACGCCAACCTCCTGGTGCGTTCACCGTAACCCGGAAGCGAGGCGCGATTCCCGTCGTCCGCCCCGACCGGAAGACAGCGACAGAGGGCCGCCTAGTAAACCCCGACGACGACCGACTCCTGCATCTCGGAGAACAGACCCAGATTTCGTACCCCGTCCCATGGAAACCTTTCGCTGGGTTCCGCCCGCTCTCCCTGGTCCCGTTCCAGAAACCTCGGCATGAAAAACTCCCGGGTCAGCGTCGTCAACATCACCCTGCCAACGGCGTTGTATGCCACCGGTTCGTCCGGATTTTCGGGGTCCGCCAACTCGATAACCGCCCTGGGCACCGGCGGATAATAGGTAATGGCGTAATTGTCCGCGGGCTCCAGCGGTTTGGAATAAGCCAACCCCATCAATGTATTTCCGTATGTCGGCACAAAATCGATACCGGGAACCAATTCCTCCCTGGCGAATCGGTTGAATTGCGCGTCCATCTCGGTCCCACCGCAGAAAATCCCCGATATCCCGACCTTTTCCAACGAAATCTTTTCGCAGATCGCTTCGAGAAGCTTGGGGGTTGTGAACATACACTTCACATTGTCGTTCGCCCGCAAAATGGTCAGCGCCTGGTCGATCACGTGCGCTTTGTAGAGGTCCAGTTCCTGGAGCGCGCCACGCACGATCAGTTTATTCACCCACCGGGGATCCAGGTCCACCAGGAAACAGATCCCGCCGCGGATCTGGCACAGATATTCAACCGCCAGCCGCAGCCGCCTCGGTCCCGTGGGACCCAGCATCAGCCAGTCCGCCCCCCTGGGAAACGTCTCGTTTGAAAGGTGCCTGCTGAACATCTCGTAGTCGATCTGGAAATCTTCCTGACTGATCCGGTATTTCGGCACCCCGGTGGATCCGCCCGTCTCGAAAACATACGTCCGCTTCCCTGCGCTTCCCCGGGGAATCCACCGGCGTACGGGTCCGCCGCGCAGCCAGTCGTCCTGAAAATGTCCCAGAATCTTCAGATCCGCAAATCCGCCGATCTCCTTGCGCGGATCGAAATCCAGCTCCTCAGCGAATTCCAACCAGAACGGGCAGCCCGTGTCCGGATTGAAATGCCAGGCCACGGTTTCCCGCACGTGGGCATCCAGTTCGTCCCTGGCCTTCCTGACGCTATCGGCAATCGGCATGTCTATTCCGACTCATATCTTAAGTTTCGCTTCGCCACACATCCAGGGGATGCCGACGATCTGAGAGCGGCAACGCGACCCGGCGCCCGCCTTCCCTGTGTGACTGATAAATGCCCAGAATCATCTCGAAAGCCGTTCGACCGTCTTCGCCGCTCGACGGCGGTTCCGTCCCTGATTCAATCGCTGCCGCCACGCGGCGGTACATCCTGGCAATGGCGTTTCCGTCCTCCGATTCGCCGGACACGACGGGCTTCCAGCCTCCCTGGCCGCCGGGCAGCCCTTCCATGGGTCTGGGAAGATGCCAGAGGGCATGCGCAACGCTGCCCGAAGCACGGACCGACAGTTGCCCGTCGGTTCCGATAACGTCCACGCCGTAGTTCTCGCTCAGCGGCGCCTTGAATCCCAGGAAGTGAATTTCTCCCAGAATACCGCCCTCGAAGCCGTACTGGGCCGTTGTCCGGTCGCCCGCTACAG
The DNA here is from genome assembly GCA_965237675.1 of Candidatus Latescibacterota bacterium. GTDB lineage: Bacteria > Latescibacterota > UBA2968 > UBA2968 > JAAXHE01. The sequence goes on along the minus strand of OZ250150.1, from coordinate 2,651,026 downwards.
GGCCGGAATCGCGGTCCCGCGGCGACATCTCCTTTGCTTCCATGACGTCGTTCACGTCCGCCAGACGTCCCTGAAAATAGACGGTGCCGGAACACCACAAAGGCGCACCGCCGAAGCGCATCATCATATCGGTTACGTGGGTCCCCATTTCCATAAATTCGTTACCGCTCCGGCGCCCGCTCTTGTTCCGTCCGCGCACGAGCACGACCTGACCGATATCCCCTCTGCGAACCATGTCACGCGCGGTCAATACTGCTGAACTCACGTGGCTCTGATGGTTGACCGCCAGCCTTGCGCCCGATGCGCAGGCCGCCGCAACCATTTCGTCCGCCTCGGCGGGATCGATGGCGATCGGCTTCTCGCAAAGCACCGATATCCCGCGCTGCAGCGCCGCCACCGCGGGCGCGCGATGCCCCCGGGTCTGGGTGGCCACTACGACGAGATCGGGATGCGTTTCGTCGTACATCCGTTCGAAATCCGAAAAACGCGATGACACCCCGTATGTTTTTCCTGTCTGTTGGAGCGCTTCGGCAAACACGTCACAGACACCCACAACCTCGAATTCGGGCATTTCCCGAAGGATGTTCAGGTGCTGGCGCCCCATCCCTCCACAACCCACAAGGACCGTTCGATAGGTATTCGCCATACGGAACCCCTTTGCACGACGTGACTAACTTTCTTTTTTCCAGCCTTTTGGCCGCCACCTGGACAGGGGATTCTGCCGGTGGCATTCCTCCATCACCGCCACCTGCACGGCGACCTGCTTCGGCGTGATGAACAACGGCGCGCCCTCGTTCAGGACCCTGTAGATATGATCGTAGAACGCTCTGGACATAAACGTGAACGCATCCTTCTCCTCTTCATTGGGCGTCCACGTCTTCTCCGTCCAGGGCAACGTCTCTCTGCAATAGCTCGGACCCGGAAGCGGGGATCGCAAGAGCCGCTGTTCCGGCGCCGCCTCGGGATCGAAAAACCGCCAGCGGATCCCGTCGGATCCGCCCGTCAGCCCGCCCCGCGTACCGTAAACGTGATACATATCTCCGGAATAGGCGTCGCACGAGGATATCTCCAGATCGACCGTGGGAGATCCTTTCCGCCGCAACAGCACCTTTACATGATCCTCCGCGTCTCCCCACGTATTCGTGCGGTCCATGATGCAATGCACAGCGGGCTTTTTCCAATCCAGCAGACACAGGGCCTGGTCCATCGGATGCGGCCCCGTATTCAGAAGGTTACCGCCTTTGAATTCCTGCAGCGTCTGCCAGTCCCATCGGCGCGCGAACCCGTTGAACGCAATCCGGATCTGGACGATTCGCCCCAGCACGCCGGAATCGATCACCCTGCGTATCTGCTGAAATTGCGGTGCGTATCTCGACTGCTGAAACGGTGCGAACACCCTGCCTGCCCGCCCGGACGCCGCCACCATTCGCCGGAAGCCTCCGGTGCTGACCGCCAGGGGTTTTTCGCAGACAACATGGTGACCTTCTCCAAAGGCTTCCACGGTACTTTGTGTATGCAGATGGCTGGGCAACGCGTTGACAATCAGGTCGACGTCCTGCCGTGCCAGTAGCTCCTTATAATCAGCATACGCATCACATTCAAACTCACGTACCGCGCGGTCACGGCGGTCCCGCAGCAGATCCGACACGGCCACAATCCGGTATTTCGCGGGCGGCCGGGACAGCCACTCCGCATGGATATCCCGACCGCTGCGTCCCTGACCGAGAATGCCAACCCGAATTCGCCCCCTGCCTGCCATCTTACCGACCTCCATTCGTTGGTAAACATCTGCAAGTTCCCGGATTCCCGAGACGCCACTGCGCATTGGGGCGCCGGACTCGATCGCCCTCACCGACCTCCTCTCGATTGGTGTTCAATGACGTACTTCCGCTTCCGTTCATCCGGTACTTCGTTACAGGTAATGCGTCGGCTGCGCGGCGATGTCCGCTTCAATTGACGTCATTCTTCTCCCAGTTCCGCATCCGACAGCGCCCCGAGGAGGTAGGGCACGCCAAAAAACAGCAAACTGATGTACATGGGGCTCATTTCGACCGCTCCCCTGCGCTTGGGATCGTCCCCCCAATCCTGGCCCGCGATCAATACTTTCAGAACCTCCTGACCAATCTCCAGGTATTTCCGATTTCCCGTCAGCCTGAACGCGTAACCCAGGTGCCTGCAAACGATTCCACCGTATCGCTGTTGGATGGCTTTTTCCGCATTCAGCCCGTCCGGATACCCACAGAACCAATCCACGGCCCGGTGGTAGACCTCCGCCACGTCTTCCCGATCCGTGAGGCGGTGCAACAGTTCCAACCCCACCATCAGATAGTGGGTCTGGTACCCTTTCTGTTCGGACACAGGCAGAACCCGGTTTACCGACTTCGCATCCCCTCTCAGCTTACGAAACTCGGCATCGGTAAACGGAGGCGCCGTGCCCATCTCGACGGCCAGTGTCGTGCCCTCCGTGGCCATTCCGTACGGCCCCTGGTCCGACAGCCGGTCCACGGTGGAGATCTGAAACCGCTTGTGCCAGCTTCCATCCTCGTTCTGACCTCGTGCGATCGCCTCGTACACCGCCAACGCACGCGACATGAACCGCTCCTCGCCCGTGGCTTCATACACATATAGCAGACCGCGCAGTGCATTTGAAATGCTACGCAAGCTGAAACTGAATGCCGGATCTTCCGTCCAACGGTATCGCAACAGAAACTCGCCAGCCTCCCGGATCACCTCGAGCGTCCGCAGGTCACCCGTCAGGTAGTAATAGTCCATCCACCCGTCCAGAAACGTATGGGACGCACAACTCTCATCACCGAAATGGTCCACGCTATGGCGGAAACAGCCACCCACCATATAGGGTCTGAACGGGTGGTAATGGCATGTGTCCACGTCCATCGAGTGGCGCGTCATCGCTTCGGCGAGCAGAAAATACCGGGGATCGCCGGTGCGCATGTATTGCACCCACACCCCATGCCGTGGATCCCACTCGCTGTTGCACCACCCCCACCGGCCGTAAAAGCGCCAGTCGTCCGTACTCTGGTCCCACGCCACCAGCGCATCGCCCCAGTCAAGAAAACCGTACCAGCCGCCCAGTTCGATATTCCGCTGCAGCCATTCAACGAAGGCCGCCATCATCCGCTCGGATTTCGGAAAACGACCTTCGTCAAAGGGTTGGAACCCTCCCGTGGCTTCACAGACCGCCATCGATACCGGATCCACCGATACATGCGGCGAGTGGAGCCATCCTCTCAGGCGATCAGGGACGCCGTCGCTATCCGATACCCGGTAGAAACAGACAAAGAACTCGGTCGTTTTGGACGTACCGGTGCCATCCGCATAGACCCCCTCGCCTTCATCCCAGGCCACGGCCTCCGAATACCGTTTCAGCGAAAGGCATTTCCCGTCGGGATCTTTCCAGCAATACACGTCGATTCCGCCGCCCATCCCGGAAACGCCCAGTGCCTTCGGGTATTCCTCGGGCATATACCGCAGACCGACGCCAACGCCCACCCGGCTGTCTTCGCAGGCGATCCAGCCCTCCGTCCGGTCTCCTTCGGAAAGTGTTCTTGTGCGCTGGCCCTGACGCCGGTCCAGACGAAAGTGATTGTGAAGCCGCTGGGAAAGCAACAGCGATTCACCGGCGGTTGCCACACCGGCGATCTCCCGACTCGCGGAAACCCGGTAGTTCACCGCACCCGAGAGAGAGACCGGGACTCGCAATGCAATTTCCTCCACTTCCGTCTCTCTCGGATTGCACGCCGCAACCACGGTGTGCAGTACGCGCAACTCGGTCCGGCCCGCGTAGGCGTAAATTCGTGTCACGAAACGAAACGGCCGATACCCCGAATAGTGGTGCATCGGCAGATCGGCCTCGAAGGCGCCCTCACACCGGATTACCACCCTGAGCGGACCGGCTTCCTCCACGCGCACGTCGTAGACGGCGTCTGCCAGGGAAGCCAGGCAATCGCCGCCCATCCCGTAGATGTACCGCCTGCCCTCGTCGTCCAGAAACGACTCGCGGATGCGCACCCAGGCGTCCCCTCCACAGGTTGCCACTTCCTCTTTCGGCGTAAACTCGCCGTCCGGTTCCGTCCGCCCCAGCGCCACATTTTCCACGAGGGTAAACCGTTTGCGATTCACCTCGAACCGGAGGGGGCCCGTACATACAATCAATTTGTCGCCGTCCTCTTGAACGCGGACCCCACCGGCCTGGCCAACCCGGTCGCCATCCCAAGACACGGAATAAAGCGACTTGCCGCCGGGCGGTATATCCGCCTGGAAATCCGTTAGAACCCACTTTAAACTTGCGTCAGGCCATCGACACAACACACGGAACTGGGCGGATACCGGGCGATCGTCCTCATCTTTCACCCCCAATAAGGCCGGATCCTGAACAGCACCCCTGGGAAGCGGGATCCCCCGCGTGACCGGCCAATTGCGACGCGCAACGCCCTCAGACTCAACCACCTGCAACCTGATTGCCATTTGTTCCGGCATGTACAAATCCCTTTCCGAAGGATTCCTTCGCATTCCACGCATCATCGGCAGCCTTGTGAAGTCCGCGGTCCAGGCGCGGAACGAACATCCGGTCCTGAATCGTGTCGATCCTCTCTATCAGTCCGTTGATAAAGTTGCTCTGCAGGCGAGGCCGGATGGACTTTTTCAACGGGCTGCTATGGTTCAGATAGATATGGAATCGTCAACGGGCCGTCCGGCAGCACCGCCACCCGTGCTTCGCCGCCAATCGCCCGGACCGTTTCCCGAAGGGTTGCGTCCAGATCTGCCACGGCGTCCAGTTTGCACGCCTCGATATCGGCCCTGTCCATATCGGAATAAACCCCGACTTCAACCCGCTCCAGGATCGCCGCCAGGGTCTGCGCCTGCCACTGGTCCGGAATGGGTTCCCGGTCGTGCACGGCCTGCAGGACGTCCCGCGGCGCGGCGCCGGCACGCATCAATTCGGCGAAGTTTCCGTGATCCGGGACCCCGTCGCTGCACTCGCTCGCGACAAGCACGGTCCCGCCGTCTTCCACGATGCGGGCAGCCGCCGACATGCCCTTTACGGCCTGGTACAGGTTCTGATCCAGCGGGTAACCGCTATTCGAAGTCAGCACGACCTGGAACGGCTTCTCCACAGGCGCCATGGAAGCCGCCCTCGCGAAGACGCACCCCCGCTGATGCGCCGCCAGATAGTTCCCCACATGAAATCCCGATATCGCTTTTTCTCCATTCAGCGTCACGTTCACCAGGAAATCCGGCGGACAAAGCGCCACGGCTTCGCGGACCTCCCGTTGCAGGGGGTTCTGGTCCAGGACACCCCAGGTACTCATCGGATCCGCGATCAATTCCGACCGATGCAGACGATAAATTGTCTCAATTCCCGCCACCCCCGGCGCGACGCCCTTTGGTCCGCCTGAAAAGCCCGCAAAGAAATGGGGCTCTATAAATCCCAGCACAATCCGCTTGTCCGCTTCTATATACGCCCTATCCAGCCACACCTCCGTCCCGCAGGCAGACTTACCCAGATACACGTTTTTTTTTGGGTCGTACGCGTCGTGATTCAGAATCCGCAACCGCGTGGCAATCTCCCTGCCGAACATCCCGGCGATTTCTTCATCCGTATTTGCCCGATGGGTCCCGTTTCCCAGCAACACAGTGACATTCTCGTCGGGCACCGGCAGGACGTCCAGAATCCACGGAATCAACTGCCGGTTGGGCACCGCGCGGGTGCCGTCGGACGTCACAATGACGACCCTGTCACGGGGTGAAACCAGATTGCCGAGCGGGTCAGACGCCACCGGATTCGCTACCGCTTCCCGAAAACGACGTTTCAGGTCAGGCATCGCCGCCGCGAAGGATGGGCGAATCACGTCCCATTCGGCCAACGCGGGGTCGGCGCTGATGGACACACTGCCGTGGCCAAACGCAACGTCGACCCGATATTCATCCCTGGCCATGAACATATCCGATTTCAACGGTTCGCGTTCTTGCGTCCTGTGCTTCCCGCCGCCAGCGAAATCTACGGCCTCCGCATCCCTTTGTCAAGCCCGGCAGTTCGTCCCGAATCCACGACGAACCCACCTCGCCCATACCTTCTGATATAGCGACGGGTCGTCCGAAACTTACCCGTGGAAGCGGGTGTGCGGGCATCAGTCGATCCGCACCCGCGCCGGGTGATTCAATTGACATGCGAATCGCCATACGCTATATTTTGCCAGAATGCCGAGACGGCAGAACCGGTTACGGGGTAACAATCGAAAATGGCTGATGATGGGTTGTACTTGGCGCCTGTCAGGTCATGTCCCTTTCTCTCTTTTTTTGTTTTCTTCGTCCTTTTTCTTGCACGCCAAGAAAAAGGACCAAAAAGAACGGCGCCGTTCGGCACGGGGCCGGTTTTTCCACGAACTGCCGCAATGGAGAATGCGTACGATGTTGCTGAACGGAATAACGCGGAAAAACCCCCCACTCCACAGCCGTGCGGGCGGTAGGCAGACAGGGAAGGAACGCTGCGTGGATTAGCGGTCGTACCGCTTTTGGCTGACCGCTGTACGCTGACAGCTGATGGCTGAGTTTTCCCTTTGTGTCTTTGTGGCTTTGTGTGAGTTGATTGTCTTTCTTGCTGCTGCCTGCATGACGTCGTCACGAGTCAAATCGCATGTCGGAAACGATCATCGTCGTCCCGTGCTACAACGAAGCCAGCCGGCTTCCGGTTGAGGCATTTCAAGAATTCGCGAGACGGACGCGTGGCATCAGGTTTCTGTTCGTCGACGACGGCAGCACGGATGCCACGTCCGGAGTCCTGCTCAGCCTGAGGGTGTCGGATCCCGAATCCTTCGACTTCCATACCCTCGCCGTGAATTCCGGAAAGGGCGAAGCAGTACGGCAGGGTTTTCTAAAGGCATTTGAATCCGACCCCGACTATGTCGGATTCTGGGATGCGGACCTCGCGACGCCACTGGACGCCATCCCGGAGTTCCGCAACGTCCTCGAAGGCAGGCCGGACATCGAGATGGCCTTCGGCGCGAGGGTACGTCTATTAGGTAGGGCGATCAGGCGCAACCGGTTGAGGCATTGTCTGAGCAGGTTGTTCGCAATCACGGCCTCCGTTTTTCTTCGCGTCGACATTTATGACACACAATGCGGCGCGAAACTTTTCCGGGTGACGCAGGGCATGGCGGCCCTGTTTCAGGAACCCTTCGTTACCCGATGGATTTTCGACGTCGAAATCATCGCGAGGCTCAGGCGCGCCAGAACGGGCACGCAGCGACCACAGGTGCAGGATATCGTGTACGAGGTCCCGCTTTCGGAATGGCGCGACGCGGCCGGTTCGAAGATCAGGTTTCGCGATTTCGTCATCGCCATATTCGGAATGGTCGAAATCTTCCGCAAATATCGATAAGGCTCCCGCGATTACCGACACCACAATGTTAAGTGTAAAAGAAAATCGGAGCGCATACGCGTTCCTTATCTTCATCCTGGTTGCATCGGCAGTTCTGAGGTTCTACGGGATAGGCTGGGGTACAGATCCCGAAACCGGCAGGTTTCACGCCTTCCATCCCGATGAACGTACGGTTGTCGAGAGCGCCGGATTGGTGGGCGTGGAAGTGACCAAGGCGGTCACGGCCTATGCCAAGGGCCCGGCCTACGTCCTGTGGGTCCTGGCCAAGGGCGCCGGTTTCGTTGCGGGTATCGAGCCGTTCGACAAAAACGACAATCGATCGGTGAGATTCACCCACCTCCTGGGTCGGGGGATCTCGGCCACGCTGGGCACTCTCACCGTGTGGGTCGTATTCGCCATCGGCCGCCATCTGGCTGGTATCTGGACCGGCGTTCTCAGCGCGACCTTTCTGGCCTTTTGCGCCGGGCACATCCAGCAGAGCCATTTCTATACCGTGGACGTGTCCCTTGCGTTCTGGACCACCCTGGGCGTCTACCTCATCCTGAAACTGCCTTCAGACCGCACCCGTCCCTACGTGGTCTGCGGGCTTGTCTGCGGAATGGCGGCCGGGACGCGGCTGATGGCAGGAATGCTTTGCCTGCCTTTTCTGATGGCGCACATCTGGCCGCAGCAAACAGGGACGGAAAACATGGAGGTGGGGCGCGGGAAGCGGAAGCCGGGGCAAAAACGAGGATGGGTAGCGGTGCAAGCAGGAAGAGTTTGGCGCCGTGTGGGCCCCGCGGTTACGCCGAGAGCGCTGCTTTGCGGGGCGGTCGTGGTTGCGGTTGTAGTGGTCTGCGAACCCCTCCTGCTCAGGCCTGGAGAATTCTTCAGTTCGAAAGACATGAGAAATTTCCTGCCCAGCATGAGGGTAGCGAAGGGGCAGACGATCCGGATCTGGGGGCTCTACGATTTCTCCACCCCACCCTATTTGTACTTTATCACGCATCTATTCCGGTACGCGCTGGGAACGCCCCTGGAAGTTGCGGCCCTGTGCGGCGTTGCGCTGGCCATCTGGAAGAGGCAGCGCGGCTGGTGGGTGCTGCTGGCCTGGCTGGCGCCATACTTCCTTTTGGTGGCGGGACTCCACACCAAGCCTGTCCGTTATACCACACCGATGCAACCGCTGATGGCGGTGATGGGCGCCTGGGCCTGCGTTGAGGCCGCAGTTTGGATGCGCCGGCGTCTGAACCAGGTTTGGGTTTACGCTCTGCCCGTGGTGCTTGTGGTTATTCCCACAGCCACCTATGGCATCGCAACATCTCGAGTCTACCGGTCCAGCAGCCGCTTCGAAGCCGCTGGATGGATAAAGCGAAAAATTCCCGAAGGGGAACGTGTGCTGGCCGAGCGGGGCGGATACCCGACGTCCTGGATGGTGCCGGCGGACCGATACAAACAAAAGCTGGACGAGGCGGCCTGGTTTCTCAGTGCCGACGGCAACCTGCCCTACGAGGCACATGTCGAATTCATACAAAACCGGTTGTCAGGCGTCAAATGGATTGTCGTGATCGAGGAGAACCGCATGCGGCCGTTCATGAAGGTGCCGCGACGATACCCGGTCGCTCACACCTACTACCGCCGCCTGGCCGAAGAGAGCCTGGGATTTGAACGGGTTGCGCAGTTCAAAGTCGCCCCCGAAATTCTGGGATTCACGTATTCCGAAGCGGACGCCGAACCCACGATCACGGGATTCGACCATCCCCGCGTTCTGATCTACCGGCGCACGAACCCGAAGGTGCAGGACCTGCTTGAACAGTGGAGGGCGGAAGTCCGGACAGACCCGGCGCTACCCGACAGATACGTCCATGCCGGCGTGGTCGCCTACCATCGCAAGGCGTGGAAGCGTGCCGAGAGCGCGTTCCAGCGCAGCCTGGACGTGAAGCCGGAATTCGCGCTGGGACGCCTGTTGCTGCGCGAGGTCTATCTTGCGGAGGGCAGGAGCGTCGACGCGAAGAGGGAACTTCGCAGGATTTCCGATTCCGGGCTGTCGGCCGGGGCCTACGTGGGCCTGATCCGGGTGGGCATGGCGGAAAGGGGGGCGACGTACCTGAACAGATATATAAAACTTACTGCGGAGAAAAACACCAACGACCAGACACTCCTGCATTACGGATGGCTGATTGAAAAAATCCGGGCGGAACTAAGCGCCAGACGGAAGCGTCCTGATCAGCCATCGCAGAGTACAGCGCCGCCATCGAAATAAGCGGGGCGCGACGGTCTACTTCGTGAGCGTCACGATTCGCTCGTTCCCGCCCCCGAACACCACCCGGACCGTCGCCACCCGATCCCCCTCCGATGCCTCGACCTCCGGCCGATCGGAAGCGTCCCCCACGTGAATCGCCCACAAAACCTCGATTTCCCGGCATGGATGAAACGGCCCGAAACCTCGATATTCGACGCTGACCCGATGGGGTCGATACTGATTGGACTCCGTGTACATGCTGGTCCGCTTCACGTCGCTTAACCGCCAGCATTCCGCCTCTTCCGGAATCACTCTGGACAACGACAGCGTCACGCCGTTCCGTCTGAACTCGGTCAGCCGCTCGTCGCCGGATACCTCGGCCCGGTGATGAAACAGCCACTCCAGCAGCCGGGGCTCCTCGGACGAAACCCGGTCGTATACCAGGACCACGTCAGGTTTCACATAGGCCAGCGTGCGCAGATACCGCTTCAATTTTCCGCCGTAGGCCGCCGTCGCGTCGCCGACGGCCACGTCCACCTCTTCACCACGCTCGAAAGAAACGATTCTGCCCGGATAGTCGGCTCCGTAGCGCTGACCCCCGCCGTCGACCATCAGCGTATTGTGCCCGATCGTCCCGTTTCCGTCAAAATTCCACCGCCCGCCCCCGTCGCTGTCGAAAAACCCCAGCGCGTGGCCGTACGGCCAGATACCTTCGTCGATCAACAGCCGTTCCCCCCGCGAGGTGACCACAAATGAATTCGCGTCGAGCTGTGAGTGGCCGACGGCGCTCGAACCCGATTTGAGGCCCACAAAGGTCGCCCGGTCGTCCCACCCGCTGCGCATCGTCACCACACCGGTCGTGGGATAACTTCGGGCGGTCTCTGTCGGGATCTCGTCGGCCAGCGACGGATCGTCCCAGATCAGGCGCTCAACGGTTGCATGATCGCTGGCGCGCGCCGTTCGCGCCCAGTCTCCGCGCCGGTTCAGCGTTGCCAGCAGCAACAAATAGTCGAGGCTGCCGCCAAGGGAAATCCCGTTATCGTTGAAATTGTATACCTGTCCGTCGGGTTCGGTCACGTGGACGATATAGTCCCCGGTTTTCCGCAATGCGGGATGTTCGAACAGATTCACCGCTCCCCCGGTTGCCCGCTTCAAGCCGACACCGAACTTGACGCCGTGTCCCAGCGTACCCAGCCAGTATCCGGGCCCTTCCGCCCAGTCCCCTTCCGGCGGAACGAAATCCAGAATGTCCAGACACCCTTCGAGCGCCGCCTGTAACACAGAGTCGAGATCCGAAATCGCCTCAGCGCACGAAATTGCCGCCGTACCCATCTCGCCGCAGCACATGATCTTCCAGTTCCAATGGTAGTCCGGACTCGACCAGTGCGCATCCTGTTTTTCCCATGTTTCCAGAAACCTTGCCACCGTATACGCGTTGATCCGCCGCGAGATCGACGCCACCGCGTCTGCCGGCCAGAGCGACGAACAGAGGTCCATCGTCAAACCGATTGCTGACGCCACGTTCAGCATGGCGTGGTCACATCGCATGGGGCGGTGAGGCCGGGCCACCCACTCGTCCGTTGGAAACGAGAACATCACCTCCACGCCCTCCAGCGCCCTTGCCGCGAATGCGTCATCTTCCAGTATAAAGGCGGCGTTTGCCAGCGACCGGAGCGGGGTCTGGCAGAAGTACGGAAGTTCCGGGGTGGGACCGAAAAGATCCTCATTGCCGGACGCGTCTCTTGCCGACTCGACAAGTCTGTCAACGAAACCGGGTATCGCCCTCGCCCGTTGTCGAACCTCGGACACCTCCTCCGCGCCCAGCAGGACCCTCGGCCTTGTCTCCGGCGGCGCCACCGTTGCGTTATTCAGTTTCGCGAGCAGATCTTCTGAGAACGGTTTCATTTGCGTACTCCCTGGTGAGATTTCCGTGATGAAAGGCCCAGAACCGACGCGTTTCCTGACTTCAAACAGCGGGGATATGCGTTATTGTCCTGGCTCTTGCTGGATCCAACCCAGTAAATGGCCAGGATCGAGGCATTCCCAACATGGGCCCTGGCGCGACTATAAAGCAGTGAAATTCCGATCCGGTAGACGATGTCATACCGATACCAGAAGGCCCTTTTTTCCGCTTATCCATCTTCGAGCAAATCCTTGAGCTACGACCATTGCGTTTGCGCATCAATCGCTTACGGCGGCAGATCAGCAGCGCATTCAGTTGACGAAAGGTTGTCCAATGGCGAAGTAAACCGAATACCCATCGGTGGATTCTGACAGTTGGGCTGTGACGATTCTGATGGACTCATTCGGAACAGGTTTGACATCTCCACATCGTAAATTCACCAAATGGTTTCAACTTCTGATTGTCGTATCTGATAATCCGTCGTGACTAAAGGGAGACCGAGGTACTGTGCTGTTGCCGCAATCATACGATCCGGCATATTGGGTATTCGATCACGAGGGATATTTTCCAGTTGTTCTGCAATGGCGAGATCAAAAGGAGCAACTCTGAATCCCGAATCGATGCAATGTAGCTTTCAAGTCAATCAAATTTCGTCGGGACAGTCGTTTTTTTTCCGTCAAGTATATAACCTCGACAATTGTTACTGATGACACATAGACTGGAGACCCTGCTGAAATTGCATCTCGAATGGTCTGACGAGCAACAGATGATAAGTCTGATGAACGCGCCAGGAACCAGACAAATGAATGCGTATTCAAAACCAGAGACGTCATGTTTTATCCGTTTGATCAAACTTCCGCCACATTTCGTTTCGCACTTCAGCAATGTCTTCAGAGGTTATCGGCTTCGCCTGTTCCCACAAGCCTTCGGGATTGAAGAGCTTGCCTTGATTGAAGCCAGACGAACCGGGTGCCTTTTCCATTAGAACGAGTTTAAATGCCAGACCGCTTTTTTCGGTAATAATCACTTCCTCTCCATCGAATACTTCTTTAACTAGTGACGCGAGACTGTCCTTCGCTTCGTGGAGATTAATCTTGTGCATGTTTCACTCCTTCGATAAGGAACACGGAGAGCCGTTCCGGTCGATCGCTTAGTTCCCTTCAAATCGAAGTCGTGACAGATTGTTGCGATCCACCAGCCGCACACAATTCACGGCCGCTAGGCGTTTCGCCGCAGCCGTGAAGCCAGCGCCGTTCGTCACGACCATCGGTCGTACGTCACCTCGAATCGCCTCTTCGTACGCGGGAAGTGAATGCAACACCTCCTCAACCGCCTTGGGACCGCACTTGGCGTCCTGCTGCTGGGTGTGTTTGCACTGAACCACGATGGTGTGCTGATCCCCGCCAGCACAGGAAACCGCCAGCCCGTCAGCTCCACAATCACGACTCCGAGGGGTGCGTCTCGTGTCATAACCAGCGATTTGAAGCTGTCGCAGCACCCACGCTTCGAAGGCTTCAGGCTCCAATTGGTCGATATTGGTCCGGTCTACTGGATGGGGCGGTCCCGAGGCGCTATCTCGCGCTTCCGTCATGGTGGTTTGATAGAGGTTACTCACGTCCTCTTTCGTCGCGGCGGTCGGCGCGAGCACGCGACGGTTCATCTCCCGCTTTCCCTCCATCAAGCTGTCGAGCTTTATGTCGAAGCTGTAGTCTCCGAATTCCGGGTGACGCGCGATGGGCAGGTACACGTGCACCGTACGCCGCTGGCCGATACGAAAGACCCTGTCGGTACACTGATCCTCGACCGCCGGGTTCCACCAGCGCGAGAGGTGAATAACATGGTTTGCTGCCGTCAGCGTCAGGCCGACACCGCCGGCGCGGGGCGACAGAATCATTACGTCGAACCCGGTCCGTTCCTGGAACGTATCGACCCGCGCTTTACGGATCCTGCCGGCTACCGTCCCGTTGATGACAAGCACGTCCTCAGACAATGAAAAACGGCGTCTCAGCGCCCCCACCAGGAAGTCCTGCATCCAGCGCGCCTCTACGAAGAGCAGCGCTTTCTGTCCGATGTCTTCGATCTGATCCAGAATCCGGAACGCCTCGGACAGCCGCGCCGAAGCCTGGATGTACTTGTCGATGTCAAACTCGCCGGGAGCCGCCGGGTGTAGCGAAATGCTTCGAAGGTGATGGAGCGTCTGGAGTATGTTGCCGCTTGGACCGCCGTTCATCACGAACTCCGCGTACGCTTCGGCCTGCTCTTTCGGCATCTCCACGACGCGCCTGTGCACATCCTTCTCCGGCAGTTCCGGGATATGGTCCTCCTTGAGCCGCCGCAGCATCAGCGCCGGTGCGTCGGACTCGGCCGTCAGCCGATCATGCAACTCCGCAAGCGCCGAGGCTCCGTCCACGCCGCCCGCTTCGTACCGCTGGCTGAATTCCCTCAGGGGCCCGAACATCCCCGGCTCGGCCCGGTCGAGCATCGACCAGATGTCCCCTGGGCGATTTTCCACCGGGGTGCCGGTCAACAACAGGGCGAAATCGACGTTCATGGCGAGCGCCGCATCAGTGAGGCGGGCACCCGGATTCTTGATCTTTTGAGCTTCGTCGAAGACGCCCGCGCGCCAGCGTACGCGGCCGAAGCTGTGCTGATAGTCTCGAAGGGTCTCATAGGTGGTCAGCACCCAGTCGGCGGCCTTCAGGGGCTGGAGGTCCAGCAGCGGTTGTCCATCGGCGAGTTCCCCGCCGCGTCCGGTCGTGCCCTTTCTGAGAGCACGCAAGGCAATGCCGTGCGCTTCGACGACGCGGCCGAGTCCGGCGCCGGACAGATGCTTGTCGTGTTCGTCCTTCCAGTTCCGGAGCAGGCCCGTCGGAGCGACGACAAGGATAGGTCGGTGTTGGAGCCCCAAGGTTTCGGCGTGCCTCTTCAGGGAGAAGAGAAAGGCCAGCGCTTCGAGCGTCTTGCCGAGGCCCATATCGTCGGCGAGCAGAGCGCCCCAGTTGCCGACCTCCCAGTGCCGTTGGAGCCATTCGAGGCCTTTCTGTTGGTGCGGCAGAAGTTCGGTCTGCAAGGCGGGGGCGACGGTCGAGATGCCGGGCCTGCATGGCCTGCGTTCGCGGCGGAACCGGATTTCATCCAGGTTGTCGATGACCTCCAGGACCTGATCGGACTCTTCGGGTTCCACCGGTACATCGCGGTCTGTCTGATCGCGTTTCGGCTTCCGATCTAACCGAGAGCGCAATTCCTCAAGCGCGCCGAGGGTGGTCTGGTCCGCAGGGATTTCGATGGGCTCGTTACCGATCCTGACCTGAACGGTCGGTTCGCCGCACTCGATCGCTTTCTTGAGTCGATCGTATACATCTTCCAGTCCTTCAGGTGGGATGACCACGCGCCGTCCGTCGATGAGAATCCCGAATTCCTCGGGCGGCAACCACGGTGCCTTCGCCAGCTTGATCCAGAGGAGTACCTTGTCGACCCAGATGCCGACGCCCTTGACCCGTTCGCTTAAGCCCTCGTCGCTGAAGATGCTGTCGAGTTCGACCGCGTCGGTGCCGTCGTCATCGAATGCTCCGCGCAGGTACCCGCTGACGTTCCGCAGGAAGTCACGGCGCTCATCGGAGCTCCCGGCCTGAGCGCGCCGTACCACGGCGAGAGCCCGTTCGATCTCCGGCGTCAGCACGACGTAGCTGCCGCCACCGGCCGCATACCGGTGCTTTACGCGGGACAGGCCGCGAAATCGCCTTGCAAACTCCTTCTGGCGGTCGAGCGGCAAGGCAACAGCGAACGCTTGTTCCTCCTCACCCGCCTCGTTGACATGGGTCTCGCGCCGGCCGACCACCGGGTCGAAGTCCGGCTCGCCGTCGTCATTGACGAATGGGGTGAGTTCGAAACTCGAGGCCACGGCAATCTTGAGGGACCGTAGGTTTTCATCGCTGACAACGGCGTCCGCAGGCAGCATCTCCACGATCTGTCCCCAGCGGAGCATCCTCGATTCGAGGTCCGTCTCTTCGGCCCGATTGAAACGATTTATGGCTTCGGCGATGGAGTACAGAGGATCAAGCAGCACGAAGTCTTCGCCGCCGGCGTGCAGCCAAGCCCCCTCGCGCTGAACGGCGGGGACGCGCCGACCATCCCTAATGTAGCCGCAGCGGATTTCGAAATCGGGGTCGTGAATGGCACCGTTCGTCACAACCTCGAGCGCGCAGGGCGCGGCATCTGGAAGACCGGTGTACCGCAGTTCGTCAGACGTCAGTCCGGCGACGCTTTTCCAGTAGACGCAGAGCGTTGTACCGTTGTCGCACTCAATGGCGCCGCCGTCGTCACGCAGTCGAATGAGGGCGCCGACGCCGAGCATTCCGACCGCATGCGCGGTCCACTCGCTCACCGGGACCGGAGGATCGCCCTTCATCCCTACGATCAAGCCCGCCGACGTCGGATCTGTTACAAAGTGGTTCGGCATGGGAGATGCTCCATGGTATTGGGATATGCGCCCGCACCGGTCTGGACTACAAGTACCCCCTTCTTGAGTCGGCCGGTGTCCCGAGCGCTTGATCGAATGGAACAACATTATGTTCGGACGCCGTAGGTCCGCGACTTACTTCTTTCGAGAATGAAACGCTGATGCCGGATCGTCGAGTCCAAGCGATCAAGCACGATTTTCCCGCGCGTCCCATAGCCTGGAACCCCGTGTTTCGCTACGTAAGCCGCCCATGCTGGCGAGGTCGCATCCATGAAGGCCCGCAGGTCCACCCGAAGCTTTCGGGAGGCCATAACTGCGTTCCGAACCTTCTGCAACTCCCGAAACGCTGCTGCGACCGTTGCTGTCCGGTCGGTTTGCGACGGGGAACCAGGGCTGCTTCTTGGAGCGGCCTGAGGTCGTGACCGGCGGGCCGACGGTTTGTCGTACGGGTAGTAGCCGGTCTGCCGTTCACGCAAGCGGACCGGAAAGTACTCAGCGCGATCGATCTTCATACCGGTGTTGTCATGCAACCATCGTGCGATCTCATCCTGCCAGCGGCCATACTCGCTTCCTACATGACGTTGCCAAAAATCCGAACCGCGTCTCAAGTCGTCACCGAGATAGACCTTTCCTTGGTACATCTTGGGTGCGTTTCTATTGCCATCAAGCCACATCCTGCAGCTACCGTTGTGGCTCCATTCGGCAATGGTCACCCCGGTCATGCGCAGAAGGAGTACCGACTGGTCGGCCTGAGCGCCCCGGAGATCGGCGCTCGTTTCGGTCTCGTCTTTCTTCTCATTCATCTGCCGCAGGGAAACTTTCGCCCGCCGACCCAGGACGAACCAGATGTCATCGATCAGGCCCTCTCGGTGGAATGCCCGCCAGAAAGCCTCCCGGTAGCGCCAGTGTCGGTCGAGCGCCGTCTCCTTGACGAGCAGGAAAAACTGCTCGAGGGCGCGTTCGACGAGCCACCGGATCACGACGCGGCGGATTTCGTCGGGAACACCTGACCACTTGTGTTTCCCCGATCCCAGACGAGGATCGCGGAAGTGGCGCAGGAAAAACGGCTGCAGGCGTTCTTTCGTCGTCGGCTCGGGAGGACGTTCGACAAAGGGTCGGAGCAGAGCCGTCGCGACTTCGGTGCGCATATCCCGGTCGTCGAAACGCAGATTGCCCTCACATTCAAGCAGCGTGAGCAACCGGTCGAGGCGCGGGGCGTCGAGGCGGTTCTGATTCAGTATCGGTTTGGCGCGCGGTAAGTATTTGCGGATGCCTGATTTCAGGAAACCGCACCGTGCGAGTCCGGCTTCGAATCCGCCCCGGTCCAGGATGTCGTCAACGGCATCGTGGGCCGAGACCAGGTTTTCTACGAACAATAGATCGCCAGCCTCTTCGAGAAGCCAGGAGTCCAGACACCTTTGTCTCCATTTCAGCAGCGACGGAGGCAGCGAAGAACCGCCTTCGACGGCCCTCTGCAGCAGCTGGCGCAGATCGTCGAAGGTTGGCAGGTCGGTCGGGTAGATGCGCAGGAACTCGTGCAGCAGCGCCAGCACGGAGCGAGAGCGGCGACCGTCGAGCAGCCAGCGGCCGTATGCCTCCACAATGCGGGGTTCCGCGGCCAGCCAAGCGTTGCGTCTGTGCTGTGGCGGGTAGAACAGGACCCACGGCAGTCGCCGCAGGTCGCGGGGCACGATCCGCGCGAGAGAGCGGTCCCGGCGCCATGAGTCCACGACTCGGCGATGCAGAATCTTCAGGTCGTAGAGCGGTGGTTTTATCGGCTTGACGTCACCAAGCGTCTTCGCTGCTTCCGAGGTTGCTTTCCGTGTTCTCTGCGGATCGAAAGTGCGCGGGAGCTTCGGCGGGAGGGTCCAGCGCTCCAGCGATTCCTTCAGGGAGGGGGCATTCAAGGCGGCCTCTCATCATACCGTTCGCGGACGTCGGTCTGGACCTCCGGTTCGTTTTGGTGCAACGCCCCTTCGGGGGGTTCGAGCAGGAACCGCAGGTCGATTCGCCGGTTTTCGCCGGCCAGCTCGGTGTCGAGGGTCACGGGCCGGGTGTAGCCGTACCCGCTGGTACTCAGAATGGGGTAGTCGTCGGTGTTAAGAAGGCCTTTGAGTCCGGGTTCGCAAACGACAATCATGCGAAGAACCGTCGCCGCCCGCATCGATGCCAACTCAAGATTGTCTCGGAAGCGGTTGCCGGCTGCGACCGGCACGTCGTCTGTGTGGCCTTCGATCAGCAAGGTCTCGAGGAGCCAGGGAAACTCCTGCTTCCTGCATGGGTAGGCGGCCGGATCGGCCGGAGGCTGACAGTACGCGGGTGAGTCGTCGCCGTGCTTCGCGCTCGTGCCGTCGTCACCACCACCCGCCGGCGAGAAGGCCTTCGCGGTAGAGATGTAGCAAGGCACGACCTCGGCAATTGCTTGCGCGAGACGCCCGACGTTGACGCGATGGTCGGCGACGGGAATCTCGCTTCCCGACGGAAAGTTGATAGCGTTGTCCGACAGCCGCAGGACACCCTGGTCGGCCAGTACTTGGACCCGCATGCCAGTTTTTTCAAGTCGGCTCTTGATGTCTCGGAGCATTCGATCGCGCGTTTCGTCCGCGGCGGTCAATTCCTCGGTGACCCTGGCCTGCTCCTCGGTGACGTTTGCGAGTTGGTACGCGAACACCGCCAGCATGATGATGAATACAAAGATGAGCGCGGAAACGAGGTCGCTGACGCTGGCGAGATAGTTCTGTCCGCTTGGGCCCGCCTCCGGCGTCGGTCTCGAGCCGGTTGTCATTGCGACGATCCCGGGAGACGCGGGATCAGGTCCTCGATGGACTCGCTGAGTTCTGCGGTGGCCCCAGCCAGACCTCTGATGGTCCCGGAGGTCGTCTTGTCAAGTTCGTTTGCGAACTCCTTTACTTGTTCGCAATACCCCGACAGGCCTTCGTCGATTTGTCGGAACACCGCTGCAAGTGACTCGTCTATGTCTTCGAATCGTTCCTGGTATCTCGTCCAGGCGCCTGCTATCGACTGCTGGTGCTGCTCGAGCGCATTTACAATCTCGTCGACGCGGCCGACCAAGTCGCTCGTCCTTGACAGCGTCTCAGCCGTCCTGTCGCTCGCTTCCCGGATCTCGCGGGCGGCACGTTCGACCGGTCCCGCCACAGACTGAATCTGCTGGTGCGTCGATTCTACGGTACTGCGTAGTTCGTTGAGTTCTTCAACGAACGTCATCATGCCGCTCAAGACCTGTTCACTCCGCTGCGTGGACTGATCGAGACTCTCCGCTGCGGACTGCAAGTATCGAGTTACGAACCCAACGGTATCCGACATTTCAGCCGCAGCCGTCGCGCTAGATGTGGTCAGACGTTCCGCCATTTGTTCAGAAGCGGCCGCGACGGCGCTTGTGATGTCACTCAGCGACTTTTGCAACGTCTCATTCATGGCGCTTGCGCCTTCATCCATAGACGTACTGACCGCTGAAAGGACCGAATCGAGCGCCGTACGGACGTCCTGCTGCGACCGAGCCAGTCCGGAGACCGTCTCCTGCAGCGTGCAGTTCAAGTCACCGACGATCGACGCCATCTCCTCGAACTGGGAGCCCGCCCGATCTTGCATGGCCGCCGTGAACCTGTCGAGCGCATCGTTGATCATCCGACCGCTGTCAGTGGACCGGTCCGCGCGGAGTCCTTCGACCGCTTCCAACAGTTGCTCGAGCTGCGGCGACAGGCGCCCGGCGATCTTCTCATCAAGCGCCTTCTCGAGAGAAAAAATCAACTCGGAGTTAAATCGTTCGAGTTGAGTCGTCGCACGCCTCGCCTGCTCGAGTTGTTGTAGCGCAACACCCTCCGACGTAACCCGCTCCAAGCGTGATTCAATCGCTCCCACCCAGTCGTCCAGTGCGATATGTAGCCTTCGCGTGGCAAAGCGTTCGACAACCACGAAAAGGATGGAACACACAATACCGACAATAGACGTCCAGAACGCCAGCGATGCCCCACCCAGAAGCTGCTGTAAGGACGCCGTGATCTCACCCGGATTGCTGGAGGCCAGTCCAGAGCTTGCCGATCCGACGCCCGCTGCGAGGCCGAAAAAGGTCCCGAGAATGCCCATTCCCGTCAGCAGGTTCGGCACCGCCTGGTAGAAACCGGTCGATATCTTGGGAAAGATAATGGTGGCGTCGTTCAGGTACCGTGACACTTCACCGGTGTTGCGGATTGGGTCATCAGACTCAGGTTCAGGAAGAATCAGGGTCTCCACGAACTCCGTCCAAGGAAGACCCAAAGCTTTCTTGACATGGCTGTTGTAACTTTCAAACGCGGCGACAAAATCCAGTGCTCCGTTAACATCCTTCAATTCCTTGTTCGCGTTGCGAAGCCTGCGGTATAACGGAAACGCGTGCCATGCCATTATTATAGCGAAGAAAAGAGCGATCGCTACAATGGTGCCGCAATACAACGTGACAAATTCTACTGTGAGAGCGAATTCATAGCTCATCGCGATGAACGATCGGAGGGAAAGAGCCGCCGCACCGGACAGCGGAACCCCGGCAGCACCTCGCCGCCCTCGAGGTCGTCCTCCGTTCCCAGCACTTCAACCTGCTGCTGCGACCGGTAGACGTGGACCATCCGGGTTTCGGGTTCCACCAGCCAGACCAGGCGGGTTCCGGCGGCGAAGTACTCGGCGATCTTGACGTGGACGTCGGCGAGGCGGTCCGATGGCGAGACCACTTCGACGGCGAGATCGGGGGCGAAGGGCCAGTAGCCGGCGGGGACGCCCGAGGCGGGAACGCGCGATGCCAGCACCACGGCGGCGTCCGGGGCGCGCACTGTATCGGGATCCCTCTCCAAGATGAACCCTGTCTCGGCGCCGCAGCAGACGCCGAGGTCGTTTGCTTCGACGTACTCGTCGAGCAGGCGCCCAATGCGGACCGCCAATGCACCATGGGCGCCGCCTGTCGGGGTCATACGAGCAAGTTCTCCTGCAACCAGTTCAATTCGACCGCCGTCGTCCTGCAATTCGAACAACCCCTCGGCGGTCATGGGTGAACGCGGAGCGAGAATGGCCATTGAAGACCTCCTGCGGTTCGGATCAAGGCAGTTTCGGGGACTGAATCGCAATATTATCGATTCTCACGGCGTGGATCAAGCCCTATTTCCATCGCCGTTCTCGCTTCGAGGGCAGGATGCCCTCGATCCAGTCAGGACCCTCTGTCGTTCGGAATACCACCATCCATCGCGGAATAGAGTCCCTTACAGGGGACATTCCAGTTGCCCGTCCAGCAACTGGTGATTTTCGGAATAATCCACAGGTACTTCGATCAAATGCACCCCGCCGGCCTTCAGACACCGCTGGAGCAATCCGGCCATGTCGTCCGTTCGTTCCAACCGGTGTCCCCCGGCGCCGTAGCTCTCGGCGTAGCGTACGAAATCGGGATTCCCGTAATCCAGCCCGAAATCCGCCAGACCCATATGGGCCTGCTTCCATTTGATCATACCGTAGCCGTCGTCCCGCAACACGAGCGCCACGAGGTTCAGACCCAACCGCAAAGCGGTCTCCAACTCCTGTGAGTTCATCATAAAGCCGCCGTCGCCGCAGACCGCCACCACATTGCGATCCGGATAAAGCAGGCTGGCCGCCATGGCGGAGGGCAGACCGGCGCCCATGGTTGCCAGGGCGTTGTCCAACAAGACGGTATTCGGTTGGTGGGCTCGGTAGTTGAGTGCGAACCAGATCTTGTATACGCCGTTATCGAGGGCGATCAGGCCATCGTCGGGCAGCACGCGCCGCACGTCGGCCACCAACCGCTGCGGCAGTATCGGAAAGCGGTCATCGTCATCTCCGGCGGCCAACTTCACGTCGGCCCATTCCTTCACCCTGAGAAAGTAGTCGAACAACCAGTGGGGCTGGGGTTCGATCTGCTGGCAGATCTGCCACAGGCTGTTGCCTATGTCGCCGATCACCTCGAGTTGCGGAAAGTATACGGGATCGACCTCGGCCGAAGAGAAATTGACGTGAATAACGTTCAGTCCCTGTTCCCGCATCAAAAAAGGCGGCTTTTCCACCACGTCGTGGCCCACGTTGATGATCAGGTCGGCCCGCTCAATGGCGCAATGTATGGCATCGCCGGAAGACATGGCAGCATTTCCCAGATACAGCGGATGGCGCTCGTCCACCACGCCCTTTCCCATTTGCGTGTTGAACCAGGGAATGCCCGTCTTGTCTATGAACCGGGCGAGCATATTCGAGGTACGCTTGCGATTGGCCCCCGCACCCAGCAGAAGCAGTGGTCGGCGCGCATCCTGGATCATACTGACGGCCCGCGCGACCGCCTTGGCCTCCGCCACCGGGCGCCGCACCCGATCCCTCGGAAAGAGATGGCCCACCGCCTCTTCCGCGGCGATATCCTCGGGCAACTCCAGGTGCACGGCTCCCGGTCGCTCCTCCTCGGCCACGCGGAAAGCCTCACGCACACGCGGCGGTATGGTCGCGCCACTGACGATCCGGGTGGTGTATTTGGTCAGGGGCCGCATCATTTCAACCACATCCACGATCTGGAAGTGGCCCTGTTTGCTCGACTTGATGGGCTTCTGGCCCGTAATCATAAGCAGCGGCATGCCACCCAGCTGGGCGTACGCCGCCGCGGTTACAAAATTCGTCGCCCCGGGCCCAAGGGTCGACAGGCACACCCCGGTCCTGCCAGTGAGGCGACCGTACGTTGCGGCCATAAAGCCCGCCGCCTGCTCGTGCCGGGTGAGAATGACGCGTATGCTCGAATGGCGCAGTGACTCGAGCAGGTCCAGATTCTCCTCGCCCGGGATGCCGAAGATATATTCCACGCCTTCGGCCACCAGGGCCTTTACAAACAGATCCGACGCTTTCATTACCTGATCTCTCACCTTCCGAAATTGGTTTTCCGGGCTTGTGTTTCCCGTACCCGGATCCTCTGCGGGATCGTTGTGTCCCGTGGGTCGATCAGATGTTCCCGCCAACCCTGCGTGCGTCCAACCGCTCCAGGAATTCGTCCAGCCACTCATCAGGACCGCCGTGCCCCGCGAAACCCCTCGCGACGTCTTCATCCGTATGACAATCCGATCCGCCCGTGGAGAACAACCCGTGGCGTTCGCAATATTCCCGGTATTTCGCGGTAAACGCAGGCGGCACGCTCGGATGTGCGCATTCGATCCCATCCAGCGAACATTCCGTACGCAGCGCATCCATCCGTTCCACATTGTCTTCCTGAAAATAGCCAAACGGATGCGCGATCGCCACCAGCGCGCCTGCCTCCTTGACGGCGGACATCACATCTCTCACGTGCGGATACGGCGGAAACCGCGTCGCCGCGCCCGCTCGCGTCATCAGATCTCCGTAGTCGTCGACGCGCTCGATAAAACCCCGATCCACGCAATACTGCTGGATCACGCCGCCCTTCACGTGGGTATTTCCCTGCACGGCGATCGTCTTCTCTGGTCGATAGGACCTCAGCAGATCCAGCCGGTCCTCGTCGGAAAACCCGTATCCCAGAGCCCTCAGGCCTGCTGAAATCGCGGCGCCGTAGTCACGTTGCCAGCGGTGATACGCTTCAAGCACCTGCTTCATCGCCTCGGGAAGGTCCGCGGGAAAACCGTAACACAGCAAATCCACGGACCCGATCGACGTTGTCATTGTCAATTCGGCCGAGGGTACGACTCGCACCTCGGGGTAGCGCTGCGAGATCTCCAGCACCTCCGGAAGCGAATCCAGCACGTGGTGGTCCGTTACCGCGAAGCACGCGACCCCGAGGTCCCCGGCCCGTCTGAAATGACTCTCCGGTTGCGCCGTAGCATCATAGCTCCAGTACGTGTGCAGATGCAGATCGTAGCGTGCGGTTATCCGTCCATCGGCCATTGACTTGTCCTCTTTGTTATCTGCGGAGAAACCCATCCAGCACATTTCGCACGGTCCCCTGCAGCACGCGATCCACGACCAGACTACCGCCAAAAGCGATCGACCCCACCGAGAATACCCCGCCCCCGCCTGGATGGTCGTAATACGTCATATGGGCTCCCCCGGAGCCGTCCCAATCGTACTCTTCGTTCGGATAAACCGCCGATTCTCCATCGGGCATAAAATCCAGCGGATTGATCCCTCTTGCCAGCACTGTGATGTTTTCCGGTGACCATTCATCCCGCACCTGGTCCGCCTCCCATCCGCTTGCGGCGCCGCCGTTGATGCCCTTTTCGCCGATCAGATCGCCATTCTTCAGTCCGAGGCCCTCAAATACCCAGTGCGAGGCCGTATCGACCCTATACGGCGAGAATGTCATATATCCCGGGCGCACATATCCCACCCCCAGCACCGAGTGCTCGGGCCTCCCCACGTTGCGCCAAAGCCCGCCTTGCTCGCCATTCTGATAGTGCGGCTTTCCGTCTTTCCGGATTTCCATGGTGCGGCAGGTCGAATCCCAGGTTACCTTCCAGTAGACGCCATTTCCCGATAGATAAAGCAGGCAGCCGCCCGCATCCAGATAGGCATCCAGGTGATCTCGCATCGGCTCCGACCAGTATTCACTGTGCGTATTGATCACAAGGGCTTTGTAACCGGCCAGCCACTCCCATCCCTGGTGCAGATCGATGTCCGAATACACGTCCACCGCGTAACCGCATTCCTCCATCCAGTCCAGAATCCACATTTCGGCCCGCAACAGATGGCTTCGGCCCTCGCCCTCGGGGGATGCCGTGGGCATCGGCCGATCCAGGCTCAACGTTTTGGGCTGGGGCTCGCTGTAGGCCGACCGGCCGCCCCATCCGTTGTAGGCGTGCCACGTATTGGTGGACGCCAGCACCGCCACGTCACCCTTCCGGTGAAAATAGGGTTTGACAACAAACGGAACGTGAAACCTGACGCCTTTTTCGTCCGTGAATTCCGCCGTATAGATCCAGGAACGCGTCTCTTCCGGCACAATCCAGAAAAAATCAGACTCCCAATCACAGCCGTTCTCCCACGCCTTTTCCGGACAGGCCTGCATCCTCCCGCGCAACCCCATCAACTCACCGATCCCCTCGGCGGTTTTGCCCACACGCTTGAACGCCACGTCGTAGGTCCGGGCGAACGTGGTCATCCGAAACGCGATGTTATCGTCCGGCGATGCGCTCAGCCGGGAGGCATAACCCTGCATTCGGGTCACGTCGGGGGGAGGGTGCACCGAAGGAACGGTGCAAAACGAGTTCCGGGTATCCTTCTTCATCGCTTGTCCCTTATTTGTACCGGGCCTTCATTGCCCTTCCCTGCTTTGCGCTTTTCACGGCAAGATCCAGAATGTGGATCGGCCGCCTGGCCCATTCGGGGGTAATCACCAGCTCTTTGTCTTCCGTGAGGTGCTCCGCGATATTCTGGTAAAACGCCTCCCACCTGCTGGCCGTGTTGGTGCCGTTCTTAACGACCCGTTCCGATCCCAGTTTCCGGACCATCTCGTACGTCCGCCCGTCGAAGATATAGCTGCCTTCCGTACCTGAAACCTCCAACTGCCCCGGCCTGGGATTCGCCTCCAGCGAAGATACCGTCAGACTCAGCCAGGCGCCGTTGTTGAACCTCACCACCGCGCACGCGACATCTTCGTTGGTATCGTCTTTCCATGGTGTCTCGTCTGCCCAGAAGCCGGTCTTTGCGAACCCCGCAACCTCGACGATCTCCGCGGGTATGATCTGGAGCGCGTACTCCAGCAGATGAACTCCCCAATCGTACATGATGCCCCCGGAAATCGACCGGCTGCTCCGCCACCAGTCTCCCGGGTGACCGTATCCGCCGATTCGCGCGTCGACGCGGTAGATCTCGCCGATCGCCTTCTCCTCGTGGAGATGTTTCAGCGCTTCCAGCACACATCCATCCCAGTGCCGGTTATGATACGCGGTAAGCAGAAGGTTTCGCGCACTGGCTTCCCGTATCATCGAATCGCATTCAGCGGTCGTGATGGCGAACGGCTTCTCGCTGATCACATGCCGCCCCGCCCGCAAACACTGCAGTCCGAGCTTCGCATGGGTGTTGTGCGGCGTAATCAGTACCACCAGATTCACGTCAGACTTCCTCAACATCTCCGGGACAGAGCGATATTGTTCGATTCCCGGGAAATCCCTCCCTGCCGCGTCCAGCCGCTCCGGATCCGTCTCCGCCACGGCGCAGGGCGTCATTCCCGCTTTTCGCAAATCCGACAGGTGACGCCGGCCCATTTCGAAGGCCGCACCGTATCCGACCACGCCAGTCTTGACATCCGCCGCCCGTTCGAACCTCGCCATGTTTTGCCCCGCGAACGTGTATCTCGGTATCACATTAAAGATGAGTCCCGGCATCTGGGCATGCCGGGACTCCGCTGGTCTTTATTGTGCCTTCCGGATTCTGGTCGTTGAGCCGGCCCCGGCGGAACTGTTCCTCGCCCACATCAATCAGAACCCGTTTATCGCGTCGGGAGGATTCCCGGACCCTTCCTGGGGTTCGCCCGTCGCCTTTTCGGGGTAGAGTACGAAACGCGCGTAATTCCCCATATCGAAATGCTTCTGCGCCGCCTCCCGGATAAGTTCTGAAGTGAGACCGTTCACCAGATCGTCGTACGCCAGTAAGGAAGCGGGATCCAGTCCCAGCCAATAGTTGGACGAGAGGGACCTTCGCCAGAATCCATTTTCCTTCAACGCCGCTTCCCGCGCGCGGCGGTCCGCCTCCTGGACTTTCTCTATATACGTATCCGATGCGCCAAACCGATTGAGACTGTCGATCTGAGTGAAAACCGCCCGGGTAAGTTGCTCGACGCTGTCAGGCGCGCAGCCGAAACCGATCCTGATCCGGTACCGTTGCTCAGGATAAAGAGAGGTGGACACGCCCACACCCACGCCATAGGTTCCTCCCATCTCCTCCCGCAAGACCTCGCGCAGCTTGATTCGGAGGACGTCGGTCATCGCCCCCAGGTTGTAACTGTTCCTGCGACTCCACTCGAACGGTCCGGTGAAAACGATTCGATTGTTGCTCTTGGGTTCCAGGCCCTTATGGATGGTTTTTTCGATAACGCCCCGGGGGGGCCGTATACCCACGTCGCGCCAGGTCTCTTTTCGCCGAGTCGCCGGCAACCCGCCCAGGTAGGTCTTTACAAGGGGGCGGATGCGATCCGGATCGATGTTGCCCACAAAAAAGAATATGAAATCGCTCGCATCGGCAAACCGATCCTTGTAAATCTCGAACGAGCGCTCGAGGTTCATTTCTTCCAGCAGCGCTTCCGACCAGACCCGCGCGCGGTGGTGGTACTGCGACATCGTTACCTGAATCGTATCGCCGAATGCCGCCGCCGGGCTGGCGCTACGGTTTTCCAGCAATCCGCGGATGCGCTGCACGTAGGCCAGAAACGCTTCAGGGTCCTTTCGAGGCGAAGTAAACGTCAGGTAGATCATTTGAAACATCGTCTCCAGATCCTTCAAGGATGCGCTGCCCTGAACGCCTTCCCGAAGTTCCTGGATCCAGGGCGATACGCTCACCACCTTTCCGGCAAGTTTCTTCTGCAAGCCGATCGCATCGAACGTCCCCAGGCCGCCCTCGCGAATCACCGACGTTGCCGACGACGCCGCAAGATAATCCTGGTCCGACACCAGCCCATGCCCGCCCGGGCTGAATGCCGTAAACAGCACTTCGTCGTTCTTGAAATCGGTTGGCTTGAGCACAACGCGCACACCGTTCGCCAGTGTCCATTCGCTCACGCCCAGGTCGAGTATCTCCTTCTCCGAGACTATTTGGGAGGGCTGCGGCGGCGTTTCGATCAGCGGGCGGCCCGAGACCGCGTCTTCGTATGGCTCGATCTCCTTCTCGTTGACGCGCCCGATTACCGCCGTCAGATCCGCTTCGGTCGGCATTGTCACGTCAGGCTTCTCCGGACCGTCGACCAGCACGACGCGTTCGCGGTCGGTAATCCACTCGCCCGCAAGGCGGTTCACCTCGGCCAGTTCGATGCCGGGCACCATCTCCTGATACAATTTGTACTCATACGCGATCCCGGGAATCGGCTCACCCGTCAGGAAATGCCGGATATACTCCGATGCGAAACGACGGGAACGCACCTTGTCTTTCTCCGCGTTGGACCGCTCCATTGCACGGAGCGCCCCGGTCTTCTCGCGGTCGAGTTCCGACTGCGTGAACCCGTGCAGGCGCACCCTCCTGGCTTCCGTGAGTACGGCCTCCAGGCCCCGCTGGATGCCACCCTCTCTCACACCGGCCCCCAGCGTATAGAACTCGCGCGTGCGGATAAAACGACCCTGGCTGGAGAACGCGAACATGTAAGGCGCATCGGGTTTCTTGGTCGATTCATGCAGCCGCGCGTTCAGCATCCTGTTGTACAGGGACTCGACAATATTCTGTCTGTAAGCCTCGGCCGAATCCTGTTCGCGCAAGGGTTGTTTATGGTAGATGGATATGTTCGTGCGGGTCGCCTCCGGATCGGTCGCAATGGCGAACAGGGTCTCCTCGTGCCCGGGAACCGGATACAGCGTCCGTTTTCTCGGCTGGCGAGCTGGTGGGATTCTTGCGAAATGTTCCTGGATCAATCCCTCGATCCAGCCCGACTCGAAATCCCCCACGGCAATGACGGCCATCAGATCCGGGCGGTACCAGTCCCGATAAAACCGCTGCGCCGCTTCGTATTTGAACGTATCCAGCACCGCCTTTTTTCCAATGGGCAGCCGTTCCGCGTATCGGGACCCCTTGAGCAGTATTGGAAACTGCTTGTCCCGCAGCCGGGCGCCTGCGCCCTGGCCCAGCCGCCATTCCTCGATCACCACCCCTCTCTCCTTGTCGATCTCCTCCGCTTCGAAGAGAACGCCCGACGCCCAGTCCTCCAGAATCTGGAACGCCTGCGTTACAACCTTTGCGCTATCGGTCGGCACTTGAAGCATATATACGGTTTCGTCAAAGCTCGTATATGCATTCAGGTCCGGTCCGAAACGCATGCCGATCGATTCCAGGTAATCCACCAGGTCCTGCTTGGGAAAATTCCGGGTTCCGTTGAACGCCATGTGCTCCACAAAATGGGCCAGTCCCTGCTGATCCTCGTCTTCCAGAATCGAACCCGCATTCACCACCAGGCGCAACTCCGCGCGGTTCTCCGGCCGTTTGTTCTCACGGATAATGTATCGGATGCCGTTCTGCAGCCTGCCACGCGTCAGATTCGGATCCACCGGCAGTTTGGGCGCATGGGGCGGCGAGAGTGCTTGCGGCGGGGCCGCCTTCTGCGAAGACGCGCAGGCACCGAACAGGGTGAGACACAACACAACCGGAAACCGCAACGCGTATTTCATCAGAATTACCTCAGGTGTCAGGAGTCCATGTCTCGGCGAGGGGTCGGTGGGTGAACGCCTTTGAGCCACCTCCGATATAGTCGCCCGCAATTTGCCCGTTCCCCTCAATGATGTATTTGTAAATCACCAGGCCTTCCAGCCCGACAGGCCCCCTGCTGTGCAACCGGTTGGTGCTGATGCCCACCTCCGCGCCCAGACCGTAGCGGAACCCATCCGCAAATCGGGTTGACGCGTTGTGCAGCGTGGACGCGGAATCCACCTCGCGCAGGAACCTGGATGCCGCAACCCTGTCTTCCGTCACAATCGCATCGGTGTGGTGGCTGCCGTAGCGGTTGATATGATCGACGGCTTCCTGCACGCCGTTCACCACTTTGACGGAAATCACCATGTCGAGATACTCCGTTCCCCAATCCTTCTCCGTTGCCGGGGCCACCGCCCCGCCTACCAGCGTTCGCGCCAGTTCGTCCCCCCGCACATCAACGCCGTTCCGCTGGTATATCCGGACCATCGCCGGCAGGAATTCCCCCGCGATATCCGTGTCCAGAAGCAACGTCTCCGCCGCGTTGCATGCCGATGGATACTGGATCTTGGCATCCAGACAGATCCGCTTTGCCTTCTCGAGATCCGCCTCCGCGTGCACGTACACGTGGCAGACACCGTCGGCATGCCCCATCACCGGAATCCTGGTATTCTCCATAACATGCTGGACAAGCGCGTTGCCGCCCCGGGGGATGATGAGATCGATCAGATGGTGCAGATCCAGTATGGCCCGCACGTCCTCCCGCGCCTCCATCAGATGCATCCAGCCATCCGGAATGCCTGGTAACCCGTGTGTTGCCGCGATGAGGACATTCGCCAGCGCGCGATTGGTATGGAACGCCTCGCTTCCACCCTTGAGCAGCGCCGCATTGCCCGATTTCAGGCAAAGCGTGGCAATCTGCACCAGCGCGTCAGGCCGAGACTCGAACACGATTCCCACCACACCGATCGGAACCGATACCCGGTAGAGCTTCAGGCCCTCATCCATCTCCGTGGCCGCCAGCGTACGGCCGATGGGGTCCCGCTGTGCCTTGACGCTGCGAACCCCGGGCACAATCTCGTTGTGCAGTTTGCCCTCATCCACCTTCAACCGTCCGACCAGTGCGCCCGTCAACCTGCCCTCGGCCAGCAGGACGGCAGCAGCCTCCAGATCCCTTCGGTTCGCCTCCAGAATGGCACCCGCACTGGCCCCCAGACTTCCCGCAATCGCCTCCAGCGCCGCGTTACGTTCCCCTTCGGACGCGTGGCTCAATTGCAATGCCGCCGCCCGGGCGCCTTCGGCTCTGGCTCGAATATCATCTGACATTTCCCGCGACCTCCTGTGCAAATCCGTATATCGGAGAACGAATCATCCGAAGTAGCCCGTTGGCGGATTCGCCGGGATGAGACACCCTACAATTCCAGGCCTACCTTCCGCCCGGTCTCCACAATCTGCTCCCAGGTCGAGTCAGGAACCGGAATGCCGGACTTCGACCGCTCCTTCCTCGTCCGCCACGACCGCTCGCCCGGCACAAGCACCTCCCGCGAACCCGGAGCCAGTTTGGCCGACTTCACGTAGTCGACGAATCGCTTCACCTCCGCCTTGAACGCGTCGAGCGGCCGAAAGGCTTCAATATTGATGGCCTGCACAAAAAGCGCGTTGCCCGTCACCTTCGAGTCCTGGCGGGAACACCCGGCCGGAGACAGCGCACCCGAGAGAATGTCGATCACGAAGGCCAGCCCGTATCCCTTGTGCGCCACGGGACCTCCGAACGGCAGCAGAGCGCCTTTCGGTTCCGTCAGATACACCCCGGGATCGTTTGTCGGATAGCCCTCGTGATCAATCATCCAGCCATCCGGCATCCGCTCACCCGTTGCCAGTGTCACGCGAACCTTGCCGCCGGCCGCCACCGCAGTGGTAAAATCCAGGGCGATCGGAAACTCTCCCGCGGATGGACATGCGACTGCCAGGCAGTTCGCGGGCAGGACCCGCCCGATCCCGCCCGACGGGGGCATCGCCAGATCCGCCCCGTGTCCGTTATTTGCAAGCATACCGATCATGTCCGCTTCGGCCGCCAGCGGCGAAAAAGCGCCAAGCCGGCCGACGTGGTTACACCGGTGAACCGTGACCAGACCCACCGAGGCCTCGCGGGCCTTGCGTATAGCCACCTGCATCGCCGCCACCGCGGTTACATGTCCGAACCCCCAGTTCCCGTTCAGCACCGCCGTGGCCGGCGTCTCCCGTTCCACTTCAACCGCGGCGCCCGGAACGATCTGTCCGGATGCCACCCCCGCGACGTACTGCGGCAGGCGCTGTACTCCGTGCGAGTCGTGGCCCGACAAGCTGGATTCCACCAGTTGCCCCGCGACCGTTTCCGCCTCTTCAGAAGTGGCGCCGGCACGTTCATAGATTTCGCGCCCTATACGGCGCAGTTCTGCCGCAGAAAAAACCGGCATGCGAATGCTCCTCTATGTGAATTCACTGGCCGCGCGGACCGAGGCGTCAGACCAGGGCTTCGCGTGGTGTCTTTAACTGGAGTAGGCCGCGTCAACGCTGTCCCGGTACCGGTCCAGGATCGCCCCCGGGACCATCTTTTTCAAACCACGTGTCAGCGTACCGGACTCCTCACTGAGCGCATCGGGCAGTACCAGCACTTTCTGCGGCCGTTCGTGTCCCGGCAGGCCGGCTTCCGTCGCCTCCTTCAGCAGGAGTTCCCGCAACCGCTCCGCCACACCGGAATGCCTGCGTATGGCGTCGTCGTCGTCGGGCAGATCCGGAATATCGGTCAATGTCCGCGCCTCCTCGGCATTAACCGTGACAACCGGCATCGGAAACGACCCGCTCTGATCGCCCCAGACCATCACGTGCTCGACCAGCGGCACACGTGCGTATATCCTTTCGAGTAATTCGGGGTTCACAAACTCCCCGTTACTCAATTTGAACTGCCGTCCCAGACGGCCACGAAACGTCAGATACCCATCCCCGTCGATGCTGAACAAATCGCCCGTCCGGTACCACGTCTTGCCGCTTTCGTCTTTCACCAGCGTCTGTGCCGTACGTTCGGGATCGTTCAGGTATTCTCGCATCACGTGAGAACCATGCACCCAGAGTTCTCCTTCGCTTCCGCAGCTTTCCCGGTAGGTCTGCGTCACCGGATCGCCGGACCCCACCTCCTCACCCGCTTCCGTCACCAGTTTCACCTCCAGCAGCGGCCTTCCCACGGTACCGGTCTTCTGAGCGTCCAACGTATTCACCGCAATCATCGGGCAGCACTCGGTCGTCCCGTATCCTTCAAGCGACGTGATATCCAGCACGTCCTGGAAAAAATCCAGTGCCTCAGGGTCGGCTTTGGCGGAGCCTACAATCAGCAGTTCCAGCCGGCCGCCCACGCGCTGGGACAGTTTCTCTTTGATCTTCGCCACCACCTTCCGCCCGACCAATCCATACACCGCCCGGTCCGTGATCGAAGCCGTGCCCCGAGAGATGTTTCGCTTGGCCCGAACCGCGCGCCCTACCAGCCTGCCCTTCACCCCACCCGCGTCGATCTCCTTTCGCACGTTTCCGTAGACCTTGTCCAGGATAAGGGGTACGGTCAGGAAGCCGTGTGGTTCCGAATAACGAATATCTACAAGTACCCGATCGGGTGAACGCGCGAGATCCAGCGACCAGCCCTTGATAAGGGGATAGTAGATATTCAAGATGCCCATGGTATGGTAATCCGGTGCGGACTTGAACAGAGCAGGTGCTTCGCGACGTGATATCCCATCCCAGACCGACCTCACGTTATCGACCAGATTTCGATGGGTCTGTACCACGCCCTTGGGCAGACCGGACGAGCCGGAGGTGTAGACCACCTTCGACTCGTCGTCGGGACCGATCTCCACTTCGGGCGGGGGTTCTTTCGCGCCATCCTGCACCAGATCGAAAAACGAACGGATCCCGTCGGAATGACCCTCCGTCAGCACGAGGTCCGGGGATTTCTCCAGACGCTGCAGTACCCGTTCCACCTGTTCCCGGCTTTTGCTATCCAGGAACAGCACCTCCAGGCCCGAATGTTCGATTTTGTATTTCAGAATATCGTCCGGCAGCTTATTGCAGAGCGGAACTGAAGACAACCCCAGCATATCCGCCGCCAGAAATACCAGCACCGGCTCCAGACCACCGTCCGTCAGTATTCCCACTCGGTGGCCCTTTGAATAACCGGCGCGGGCGAGCCCGGAAGCCAGCCGATCCCGCTGCTCACGAAGCTGCGCGTAGGTCATCGGAACGTAGCGCAACCCCCGCTCTCCCTTCTGATCGGACTGCCTCAGAACACGCACCGCCGTCCGGTCCGCGTGCTCCGCAAAGCTCTTGTTCATAAGATCTTTAAGGGTCCGATTCATTTCCGTATGTCTCCCATGTTACCGGATCCGGGATTGGTACCTCCCGCAACAGCGCGGGCGTCAGCCGATCTGACGTCCTCTTCCGGAACCACACAATAACCCGTCGCTAAATGGAGCACTCGCCGTCAAACGCCGACGTCGGGGAAGGTTTCAAATATAGGCACGCAAGTCAGCCGCCGCAATTGTTTCCCGCCCTTCAAATGCGTGCGCCGTGTGTCGAAGGGTTGCGGTTGTATCCATGTACGACAGCGCACATGATCGAAATTCACGATACGGGATAGCGCCTGCTGGCCCGTAAACACCGTGTTTACACCAAAGCGCGAAACAAAAAACGGCCGCCGATCCGCGCGGCTCGTTCATCCGGGACCGATCGACTTCATCACTCGCTGCCGTGCATGGGATGGAAGGCCAATTGCGTTGCGCGATCCGGACCGCTGCCTCGATGCAGGTAAATCGCGGTCAAGGGCGTGCCGATCTGGATGGATTCCGGATGCCGTGTGTCGACGCCTTCTATGCGGGCAACAATTCTGGGGTTTTCTTCCAGTTGGACAACCCCCGTGCAATACGGATTGTTCCGGTCGTAGCCGGCTTCCAGCATCGAGGGCGGGCCAATCGATATACAGGTGAAGGCGACGAGTTTGCCGACGCCGCTCATCCGGATCCATTTCAAACCCGTGTTGTGGCATCCTGTACATATCGGACGCGGCGGTACGTACACGTCGCCGCACCGCGGACACGTCGACCCCATCAGTTTTTCTTCACCGAGAAATGCTTCGAACCAGAAATCGCTGATCGGCCGCCGCGCCACCGTCTATCGCCTCTCGAGAATCGTAAACGTGCTTGTGCCGCCGGTGCCGCCCAGGTTATGGGCCGCGCCCAGGCGCAGATCGCCGTTCGGCACCTGCCGGCCGCCGGCCTGTTGCCTGAGTTGCTCCCATACCTCGATCAACTGTGCAACGCCGGTGGCCCCGACGGGGTGCCCCTTGCACTTCAGGCCGCCGGAGGTGTTAATCGGCATCGGTCCGTGCAGCCGGGTCGCGCCCTCACCGACAGCTCTGCACCCTTCCCCGGGGCTGAAGAAGCCGAGATCCTCGATATGGAGGATCTCCGCGATGGAAAAACAGTCGTGCACCTCGGCGAACTGTATGTCCGCCGGGCCAAGATCCGCCATGGCATAGGCTTCCCGGGCGGCCTGGCGCGTGGCCTCAAAGCTGGTCAGATCCGGCGCCGCGTGGAGTCCTCTGCCGCTGCCCTGGCCAAGGCCTACCACGTAAAGCGGATCGTCGGTAAAATGTCTGGCGATCTCTTCACCGGCCAGCAGGATACAGCCGGCGCCGTCGCTGATGGGACAGCAATCGAACAGGTGCATCGGCCATGCGACCGGCGGGTTGACCCGGGGGTCGCGCAGGAAGTCTTTTTCATCCGTCCATTGAGGCAATGGCGCGCCACGTGCGCGCGCGCGCTCCACCTTCGAATCCATTATATCAGCGATTGAGGACCGGAATTGCGCTTTCGGATTCAGCGGCGCATTCTCATGGCTTTTGATCGTCACGTTCATCAGGTGCTCACGCGTCGCGCCGTACTTGTGAAAATACGCCGTCGCGATCGCGCCGAACACCCCGGGAAAGGTAAAGCCCGACTTCCGTTCGTAGGGTACCGCTGCCGACGCAAGGCCCTCCGCCACGTCGGCCGTCGGACGTTTCGACATGTCCTCCACGCCGCCGACCAGGACCACGTCGTAAAATCCAGACGCGATAGCAAAGACGCCTTCACGGAAAGCGATTGCGCTGGAGGCGCAGGCGCCCTCGGTGCGGGTCGCCGGCCTCGGAACCAGGCCCAGCGCATCGACCAGAACGGCCCCCCAATGGGATTGACCCACGAAGAAATCGTTGGTGAAATTGCCGATGTACAGCGCATCGATCTCACCGGGATCAAGCCCTTTGTCCACCGATGCGATCATCGCGCGGAAGGCGTCGACGAAGAGATCTCTGGAATCCCTTTTTTCGAACATGCCGAAATCCGACATGCCGGCGCCCACCATGGCAACGCCCCGCCCGAGTTTGCGTTTCTTAACCATCGAACATCGCCTCGGCACCAATTTCAGTTCGACCGGCAAGCGCGGGAATATGGGGAAGTCGCGCTGCCCGGCCCGAATCGTGTCATGGAGCCATCAGGACAATCCCTCAGATCACCCTGCTCGCCCTGCCGCCCCAATACGGCGCCCTTATCAGGTTCTTCACGATCTTGCCGTAGTTGTTCCTGGGTAATTCTTCGACAAAATCCACGGATCCCGGTTTCTTGAAACTTGCGATTCGGCCTTTGCAGAAGTCGATCAGTTCCTCGCCGGACACGCCGCACCCGGGCGTCTGAACCACAACGGCCTTGACGGCCTCGCCCCACTCCGGATGGGGCACGCCGATGACCGCGACCTCGAATACGGCCGGATGTCGTATGAGCACCTCTTCAATCTCGCGCGGGTAGATATTCTCGCCGCCGCTGATAATCAGGTCCTTGGAGCGATCCAGGAGAAAAACGTAGCCATCGTCGTCCATGTACCCCACATCGCCTGTGTGAAGCCAGCCGCCTTTCAGGGCGGCCGCGGTGGCGTCGGGATTGCGCCAGTAACCCTTCATGACCAGGTCCGACCGCGTCACGATCTGGCCGATGGCTTCCGCTGGAAGTTCGTTGTCCTCGTCGTCCAGGATTCTGACTTCGACGTCGGTACGCGCAAACCCCGCCGAACTGAGTCGCTTCATCTGTTGTGCGGTGCCATTCAGGACGTGGTCGCGGTGGGGCAGGTGGGTGATCGTCATCGGAGACTCGCCCAGGCCGTACAGCTGCACGAGGCAGGGCCCCAGCTTTTCGATCGCAACCTGGAGGTCTTCGGCCAGCATCGGGGCGCCGCCGTAGTTGAGGATTCTCAACGATCGAAGGTCGTACCGGTGCAGCGCCGGACTTCCCACGAGGCGCTTTACCATGGTCGGCGCGGCGAACATATTGGTGACCCGGTACTCTCCGATGGCCTCCAGAACACGTTCGGGATCAAATGAAACGGTTTCCGGGATGATATTGGCCGCGGCCTTGCCGACATTTGGCAGGGCGTAAAGGCCGCTCCCGTGGGACAGGGGTGCTGCGTGCAGGGCCACGTCGTCGGGTCCGAAGCCCTGGCAGATGTCCGCGTAAAAGCTCATCGTCATCGCCAGCAGATTGCGGTGTGTCAGCAATGCCCCTTTGGGTTGATCCGTGGTTCCGGACGTGTAGAACACCCACGCCACGTCGTCGGGATCCACGTCCACATCGTCGAACGCGGCGCGCTCGGCGCGAATCAATGTTTCATAGTCCAGCAATTCCTCGTGCGCATCCGCAATGGTGACGACGTGCCGAACCCGCGGCAAGCGATCTTTGACCTGCGAAATCGTCGCGTTGAATTGAGAGGAAAGAACAACCAGTTCGGCTTCCGAATGATCGATGATAAAGGCGATCTCGTTGGGATGCAGGCGAAAATTGATCGGTACGGCCGCCGCCCCGGCCTTGAAACAGGCGAACATGGATTCCAGCATTTCCGGGAGATTCTGCATCAGGATTGCCACATGGCCGCCCGGGCAGACGCCGAGCCTGCGAATCGCGTTCGCCAACCGGTTCACACGCTCGTTGAACCGGGCGTAGGTCCATCGCCGGGCGCCGCACGCCACGGCCAGATTCTCAGGAAACGTGCGTGCCGATTTCGTCAGCAGTGTGCCGATATTCATGGCGTGCCGTTGCTCCTGGAGAAAACAATCAATAGGGTCGACGCTGAAGTGTCTCAATCATACGACGGTCCAGACCTGAAGGGATTTGTTGCCCGCCAGGCAGAAAACGACGCTACCGTATATACAGATGATGCCTCAGCCTAAAATGGGATTCAAGGCGTGAGGCATCGGGCCGTAAAGCACTCAGTCGGGGAGTTCGTGAAAGATCAGGCCCACACGAACGGCATTGAGTCTTTTAGGTCACTTCTAAAGCGTGG
The DNA here is from genome assembly GCA_965237675.1 of Candidatus Latescibacterota bacterium. Lineage (GTDB taxonomy): Bacteria > Latescibacterota > UBA2968 > UBA2968 > JAAXHE01. The sequence continues at coordinate 2,613,342 of OZ250150.1, read as the reverse complement.
ATATTACGGAACGCGCCACAAGATGAACATCCAGCACCTGAATCGTTATGTCAACGAGTTCTATGGTCGGCACAATGTCCGGGATGCCCACACCGTTGAATAGATGGGTATGGTTGTTTCAGGTATGGTTGGCAATAAGTTGCATTAAAAGGATCTGGTGAGATATGAATGAGATTGAAGCATTTCGTCACATCACGTGTCATTGTTCAGGATTACATTGCCTGTCTTGCCCTCGTAGATCATGGTGAAATGTTGCAAAAACGTCCTTCCAATAAGTGCCATGTGGGGTTGACCCCCAGCAGTCAGATGAACGCCTGCAAACCGACCATGGATTGTAAAATTCAAATTTGGAACATGAATCTGTGCGAGATGTACGTTGACGGGGTGCGCCCCATGAGCCCCAGATGTAATTTGCTGATCAACAATTGGAAGATTCAGGCTCGACGCGAGATTGGAATCAATACAACTCTCGCCTGCGCCTGTATCGACTAAAGCGGGCCAGGTTTGAGATGGGAGTTGGGGATGGGAGTTTCTATTTGCACGGAAGTATATATCTAACCCGATATTGACCATTAACGTTGGCCCGTGACGAATCAATGCATCTCGACCAGGTAGACCGGGTTGATCATCAAAACCACACTTAGTGCGTCCCATGGCCAACTCCAAAAACGACAGAAGCCGGCAATGTAAGTGGAGCCTGTCCTATTTGACGGATTAGATACGGTCCTCGTCCAAACCTCTTTATGGCATCCTCCGCGGCGGCCTCAAATGAGGGGTATTTCCCAATGAGCTTTTCGTCATGAACAACCACCCATTCCCCAAAGTGGTCCATCTCCAGTTCAGAGCGAAAATTCTCGTATGCTTCGATCTCTTTGGACAGCGGCATGGCTTTCTCTTTCGTGAGGGAGTCTATATCAGTCTACTTATGGAGACACCGCCATCTGCCTTCCACTTTCTTGCCGACCGGGAAACATCGCTTTAACGATGTTTCCCGCCCGATCGGACATCGGATATTCTATGAAAGAACACGCCTTTTGGAGCCATATATTTAATGATGAGCTGCTGTGAGAGCAATGGCCTGACGAAGAGGTTGGCAGGTGGGATAGCGGAGCTATACTCAAGTCATTGGACAAAGGGTATGGGCGTCCAAATTTACAGGAAAAATCAGAACATGTCAATTTTGACGCCAAGAACAAGAAGCTTATTTCCGTTGTCAAGTAGTTTTATCAATGACCTACCGTCGTGGAAATTCGGTAGTTACGTAGATCACAGCGGTTGCCAATTCAGAGTCACATTCAACCAGCATTGGATGAGCAAAATTACCTCACGCCGCCGTGGTCTATAGATTGGCAAAGCGGGACGCCCCCATTTGTTCCGGGGCAGAACGCGAGCGAAGCAGGCCGACAGAGCCCATCGACGAAAGCCCTGGGTTCATCGCGATTCGGACAGAGGCGTGTCCGGAAGCTTTATGCGGCGGGAATCATATTGATGCAGACGGGCTGCGGTGACCCCACCTGTTGGCCGGTCGGCGTGAGCCTGCCGGTATGTGCATCGATTCGATACGTAACGATATTGTCCGAGTTCTGATTGGCAGCGAACAGGAACTGCCCGGAGGGATCCACAGCGAAATTACGCGGGAACTCGCCGCGGGTCGACTCGTAGTCCACGACCGTGAGCCTGCCCGTCCCCGAATCGACTTCAAAAATCACAAGACTGTCGTGCCCCCGGTTGGAACCGTACACGAAACGCCCGTCGGGCGACACGTGGATATCCGCACAATAGCTGGTATCCGTAAAGTCCCCGGGCAGTGTGGAAATCACCTGGATCGTCTCCAGAACCCCGCGATTCCCGTCATAGGTGTACGCCACGGCCGTATTGTCCAGTTCATTGATCAGGTATGCGTATTTCCGGTTCGGATGAAACGCGAAGTGCCTGGGCCCGGCGCCCGCCTGAACATCCACCCACGGGGGGTCGTTCGGCGTTAACGTCGCTTCCTGGGGATCCAGCCGATAAACCAGAATTTTGTCGATTCCGAGATCCGCTGACACGGCGTATCGATTGCCCGGATCGATCGTGAATGAATGCGCGTGCGGCCCCTGCTGCCTGCCCGGATGCGCGCTGGAACCCTCGTGCTGGAAAACGGAAGTGGCCTCGCCCAGGCTGCCGTCCTCCCGGATGGGCAGCGCCGCCACGCCACCGCTGGAATAATTCGCCACCAGCGCCACTCGTCCGGTTGCGTCAACACTTACGTGGCATGGCCCGGCGCCCATACAGGACTGGTGATTCAGGGAACGCAACGCTCCTGTGGCCGGATCGATGGCGAACGCGTGTAACGCCCCGCCCTCCTCCACCTCCGCCACCGAATAGAGAAACCGGTTCGTTGGATGGATGGCCTGAAACGAGGGATTCTTCACGTCCGAAACCGTACTCATCTCCACCAGATCCCCGGTGGCCAGATCCAGACGGTAGACCGAGATTCCGGCGCCGCCCACGTAAAACCACATCGCTTCCGCCTGCTGTGACATAACCCGAACCCCCTGTCTAATGTCGTCCGTCCATTCCGTCCGATTCACCCGCCGCACGTCTTCTACACGTCCGCGAGAAACATCACACGCGGCGATCAGGCTTTCGATACGAGATACCCCTGTTTCTCAGCCCGGTCGATCAACCCCCGGACGTACGTCCAAAGGTCCGGCGCCCCGCTTCGATATGCCGGTTTCGCTCAATCACCTGCTCCGTCCTTATGTCGTGCTCCCGCCACGCAATCCCGCCGGATCCGTAATTCAGCAGAATCGGTTGCATGCGGTCCAGGGCCGCCGCGTACTTCGCCTCCTGCGTCTCGCGCGCCTCAAACTCCTCCCACAACCCGAACACCTCGGCGGCCAAATCCGCGGGTAGCATATTGAAAATACGCAACGCGGCGCGCTGCTCACGTTCCGCCTTATCGGCATGCCCCGCTTCGTCGTACGCAAAGGTGTCACCCGCGTCGATCTCCACGACGTCGTGAAGCAGCAGCATTTTCAAAACTTTCAGCAGGTCCAGCTCTTCCCGCGCGTACTCCGCAAGCAGCACAGCCATCACCGCCAGATGCCAGGAATGCTCCGCGTCGTTCTCCCGGCGTTTTCCATCGATCAGATACGTCCGACGGAGCACCTGCTTCAGCTTGTCGATCTCGGTAATGAAGGCGATCTGTTGTGCTATCCTGTCTGCATCCATCGACATGCGCCCGGTTGGAGTGCGTTACCGCCGGCGATAATTAATACGGGGAGCGGCGCAGGGCAGGGCTTCGGGGCGAAAGGCCGCCGGAGCGCACTACTGCCCTCCCTTGGAGGGCAGGGGCCACTTCTCCCCGGCCATGAATCCGCCGTCCACGTAGACGTGCTGGCCCGTTACGAAATCCGACGCGGCGGATGCCAGAAAAACGGCGGTTCCGACCAGGTCCTCGGGTACGCCGAGCCGGCCGGCGGGGGTGCGTCCTTCGCCCCATGCCCGCATCGTCGGGTCGGACCATAACTTCTCCGTCAGCGGCGTCAGGATAAAGCCCGGGCAGATCGCGTTGACCTGGATATTGTGCGGCCCCAATTCCAGTGCCTGCGCCCTGGTCAACTGACCCACGGCCCCCTTGGTGGCGGTATACACCGATACGCCGTGCAGCGCGATTCCGGTTGTCAGGGAGCCGATATTGATGACTTTACCCTGCCTTCGAGGGATCATGTGTTGGGCGGCCATCTGCGTCAGAAAGTAGAGCCCCTTCAGATTCACGGCCATAATCTGATCGTAATGTTCCTCGGTGACCGCGTCCAGCGGCTCCCGGATATTCATCCCCGCGTTGTTCACGAGAATGTCCAGTTGCCCATAGTGCACGCAGGTTTTCTCCATCCCCCGTTTGACGGAGTCCAGATCCGCCATATCCATTTCCACTGCCAATGCGTCGCCGCCGGCCGCTTCGATCGCCGCCACCGTTTCGTCGAGTTGCGATCGGGTCCTCGCGGCGCAGACACACGTGGCGCCGTGTGCCGCAAGGCCCTTCGCGACACCCTGCCCGATCCCCCTTCCGGCGCCCGTCACGAGCGCGACGCGCCCTTCCAGAGAAAACAGATTCACCTCACTGTCCATTTCGTGGCGACTCCCATTCACGGATTCATCGTAAACCGATTCAGAGACCAGTATCTCGACGACGCGTGCCGCAGGTTCGCACCACACCTCTGCCTATTTCTTCATCCGGTCCATGAATTTTACCACGTCCTGCCTGTGAATCTCTCTCAGGCGACGGGCTTTGCCGAGAAGATCGTCCAACTTTTCCGGATTCAATTCGGCCGTGTACGCGTGCCGAAAAAAATGCCGAAACCTGCGCAGTTCATCCAGCAGATCAAAGGCGTCATCGGATACCAGGGTCGGCCTGATGCCATCGATTTCAAGGCACATCCGGCGCAAGAGGTCTATATGATACCTCTCCTCTTCAAGCCGGTTCTCGAAGAAATGGACGACTGTCTCGAAGAGCTGCTTGAAAACGGAATAGAGATTGTGGATCTGATAGGCCATACTGTCGACACCCTCGGCCGTTTGGCGAAATATCCCTGTCCGCTGTTCGATCCGTTCGTAAATGCGGTCTATATCACGCTCGCGCGAATCGATTTCCGCCTTCAGGATGGCGGTCCTGGCTTCATCCATATACCTTCCAACCCTTTTCCTTGGTCGTTTCGGGAAACGGATGCGTGTCCAGATCGATGACGTCCACAACCCTGGCCGTGGCATCTTCCAACGCCTTCATCACGTCGAGGACCGATCCGGAGCATCCGCCGACAGCCACGTCGACGTCGGAAGCTTGATTCCATCTGTGCTCGACCAGAAGCGACCCCGTGACATAGGCCTCACGAATGTCGTATTGTCTCCGGATGCGTTCCAGGGTTGCAACAACGGAACGCAGGCATTCCTCTCTCTCGCTGTTTCGCTTCTCTCTTAGTTTCTTGAGAGCCCGATCGAATACGCTCGTATCGAACATCGTCACGACTCCACAAGAACGCGGTTTCCCTTGAACGAACATCGACGTCTCGGCCCCGCTTTGGCGGGACGTGTCGAATGCACCGGTCGATTTGCCGATATCCGCCCGTGCACACCTCCTCAGGCAGCCGAGAACACGGCCTGCATCATCGCCTTGATATAGCCGAACTGGAAGGCGAACGCCTGTTCGAAGCTGCCCGACGCGCTGTGGCCCGGTGCGTGGTCCGGCACGACCATGTGCGGATAGCCCACGTCTCTAAGCGCCTGCATCAGCGTGAACATGTTCATGTCGCCTTCGTCGGGCCAGACCTCCTGGAATTTGTTGCGTCCGCCGAAGATATTCCGATAGTGGATCAGATGAATCTTCTTTCGTTCTCCGAAATAACGGATAATATCCGGCACTTCCCGGGCAGGATCCTCCACGCTCTCCGCCATGCAGCCCAGGCAGAGATTCAGGCCGTGATAGGGACTGGCACAGATTTCGATAAACCGCTTGAATCCCTCAGCCCCGCCCAGGACGCGGTCCACGCCCTTGTATCCTGGCGGCAGCCAGGGATCGCAGGGATGACACGCCATGCGCACCTTGCACGCCTCGGCAACCGGAATCACGCGCTCCAGGAAGAACGTCACCCGCTCCCAGTTCTCCTCGGCCGTCACGGGTTTATCGAAGCGCGGCGTACCGGCATCGGCCTTTGAGAGATCCCAGGTGGAATACCGCACGCCTCCGCGCCCCGGCGGCACGCTTTCCGTGCGCTGGTTTTCCATCTCACACAGGAAATATTTGATTGCCGGAATGCCGGCATCGGCCGTTGCCTGCACCATTCTGCAGACGCGGTCGATCTCCTTCTCCCCCTTCTTCCAGTTTCCCAGCATATAGTTGGGCGTCGATCCGCCGTCGTCGTTGAACTGGTGGAGGGGCAGCGCCACCATTTCCAGGTCGACGCCGAAACGCCGGCATTTCTCGCGTTTCTCCGCAAGTTCCTCGGCATCCCAACCCCGCTCGCGATCGAACGTGATATCGTTCGCGGCCATACTGTTCACGCCGAGGCGCGCGAGAAACCCCAGGTGTTCGTCCGTTGTGTCGAACCGCTGCGTGCCCACGTGCATCCGAGGATTGTCCACGTTCCAGAGACTGTGAGGATCCGCCCGATCGACTTCAGCTGATTCCGCTGCCATTAGAAAATCGCCTCCCTCCGGCCTGTCGCGCTTCGCGAACATGCCTCTTGAATCCGCGGCACCTGTCGTTATCCCGACGCCGCGAAAATCAGATGGATATGTACTTCATGTTCGATTCCTGTCAGTCCGGGCGACTCTGAAATTGTGGTGACCGCCACTATCGAATCCGTTCAGAGAGCGGGCGCCAATCCTCTCGCAATTTGCGAGATGCCAGCATGCAGACGGGTAAAATCACGCGCCTTCCAGCACCCGCCGCATTTCCTCTCCCCGCGATCGGAACCAGTCCATCAGGATGCTGACATCCGTACCGATACAGAAGTGTTTTACGCCCATATCCAGATAACGCTTTGCCTGGTCCGGACTGCTGATTTCCGCGCGCGGCGCCACACCCATTTTCAACGACGTCTCGATGACGAACTTCTCCGCCTCTCTGACGCTTTCGTGTCCATATTCGCCGGGATGCCCGATACTCATGGAATAGTCGCCGGGTCCGAACTGCACCATATCCACGCCGCCCACCGACAGAAGCGCCTCCAGATTCTCCACCGCCGGCGCCTTTTCGATCATCACGGCGATCACGACATCCTCCATGGCATCCACGAACTCGGGCAGTCCCCCGGCCATCCCGAACTTCATGGTCCGGCGCATGCTGGCCCCATGCTGCCCTCCCGCCGTGGGCGTTTCGGCACGCACCGCCTTCACGCACTCGCGCGTGTCCGAAACCGAACGCACGTCCGCGAACAGTACATTCTGAATGCCGGCGCCGATTGCACGCGACGCAAGGTGTGCTCTCGGTTCCTGTTCCACCTTGATCATCGACGACATATCGTACAATTCGATCGCCCTGGCGAGGTTCTCGAACGTATGCAGGTCGTACGGTGCGTATTCCGAAACGTATTCCACGTAGTCGTACATTCCGGATATTCCGACCAGTTCCATCACGGTCGGCCATGGGCTGTGAACGTGGGTTCCCAGACTGGGCTGATCCGCCTTCAGCAACTCACTCAGTCGATTTCTGCGCATGCCGTCTCCTCCGGGTGTATTTGCGACGCGCTGATGCCAAACGATCTTGTACATCTGCCATAGGTGTGAACGGCCGACCCCGGTACAGGCCGGCGGGTTCCTTCTCAATGACCGAACCCAATGTCAATTCCCTGAATCCGCCACTAACCGAACGGCTTCAGGGCCCGGATCTGCCGCACGTGTTCGGCGACCTCATCCGCGGAAGCATCCAGCATATGTTCCCCATCCTTTGCGCTTGCGACCGTGGGGTCGCCCACGCCGCCGTGCCGGGTGCGTTGATCGAATCGATAATACGAGGCCACCCCCGGCACCCGCATACCGTCCCGTTCGCCATCCGCATCCAGCCGGTCCGTGCGCACGAGTTCGGGACGGATCGCCAGGATCATCGACGTCTCCGACTCGCCGGCATGGCCGGACCCGCCGGAACCGAGTTTGCGTATCCTGTTCAGCGAATCGCCGGAGGCCCACGCCCAGCGTGAGTAAAATTCCACGTCGCCGTCGGGGTACCGTTCCATCAGCCGCTGCAGCAGCACGGAGATATTCGCGCCGTTCCCGCCATGGCTGTTCTGAATCAGAATCTTCCGAAACCCGTGCCCCACCATCGACGCCGCGATGTCCATCATCAGAAGCAGATGCGTCTGGGACACCGCACTCACCGTGCCGGGATAACGGATATGATGCTGGGAGTACCCCAGCCACTGCACCGGCAACACCAGTACGTCGTCCGGGCAGCGCTCGTGCACGCGCCTGGCCACCTCGCCCCCGATCAGACTGTCGGTAAACACGGGCAGATGCAAGCTGTGCTGTTCACAGGAGGCCACAGGCATCAATACCACAATATCCCGCGGCAGGGCGTCGATTTCGGGGGACGTCATTTCAGCGAGAATCATCACTTCCACCTTTCGCCAGCCAACACGGCCGCCAGCGACGCAATGGCGCCTAAATTGCCTCTGTTCGTTCGGGGTGTCCGAACGGACAATTAACGCCTAAGGCCCAAATCCATCAAGCACATTCTGCACACACGCGCCAACGGTGTCCAGAGCGTATCCGCCTTCCTGCACCAGCAGCGTCGGAAGACCTCCACGGGCCAGTCGCCGACCGATTGTCTCGAACGTAGAAACCGGCAGGTCGAACTTACCCAGCGGGTCTCGCCGGCAGATGTCCACGCCCAGCGACACCACGAGAAAGGCGGGGGCGAACCGATCCACTTCGTTCAGCGCCCTGTCCAGCGTCTCCACGTACAGCGTGTCGCCCGCGCCGATGGGAAGCGGCAGATTCACGTTCAGCCCTCTCCCGGCGCCCGCACCCGCCTCATCCGCAAACCCGCTGAAATAAGGGTACTCGCAATCCGGGTCCGCGTGGATCGAAATGAAGAGAACCGCATCGGAGGCGTAGAAGATCGACTGCGTCCCATTCCCGTGGTGATAGTCCACGTCCAGCACGGCCACCCGTCCACCGGCGCTGAGATATTCTGCCGCGACCGCCGCGTGGTTCAGGTAGCAATAGCCGCCGTACAGGTCGGCCGCGGCGTGATGGCCCGGCGGACGGCTGAGCGAATAGACGCCGGTCTCTCCCTCCAGCAGTAACGCAGCGCCGGTCAGCGCGCAGAACGTGGCCTCGCGCGCCGTCGCAAAAGTGTGTTCCAGAATCGGCGTCTGTGTTTCGAAGCCGTAGTAACCCGCCTGTTGCACAGGGTCGCGCGGCCTGCGGGACGACGCGCGCGCGGCGAAAGTGTCAGGGATCAGTCCGGTTTCGCTGCCTCCCCCACGATCGACCCACGCCGCGTGCGCGCGCTCCAGGAAGCGCAGATATCCCGCGTCGTGTACGGCGCGGATGGCATCCATCGAAAACCCCCGCGGCGGCATCACCTCGTACGTCCCTTCTATGGCCCGCAGAATCGCCTCCACCCGCTCCGGTACCTCGGGATACGGCTTCAGCCCGCCTCCAATAAACTGAAAGGGCGGCGAATGACGCTGGTGGGTCGCGGAATAGATGACCTTCATTGGATTTGCACCGTACCGGAATGGGGGAAATTTCGCATCGCTTCGTATGAAATGGAACGGCTCAAAGTTGGTCTCGTAACGCCGAACCCCAATTCACCAGGGTCTGGGCTTTTAACGGCGGCGTGGCTCCCGTGGTCGGAGAAGGGCGTTCCGGCTATATCGACAACACGGGCAAACCCATCTACTTCTGGGAAACCGGTTCTCACTAAAATCCACGGCTTCCGCGTCTACAACCGTTCCAACCGTCCGTTTTCCAACATATAGACCTCATCCGCCACGTGAGAAATCAAACGCCGGTCGTGGCTGACAACCACGAACCCGCCGGGAAACGTCTCGAGCAGCCTTTCCAGCACCTCCACGGACTCGATATCCAGGTGCGTCGTGGGCTCGTCCAACACCAGAAACTCCATCCGTTTCAGTATCATTTTCACAATGGCGCCGCGCATCCGCTCGCCGTAACTCAGCGTATGAACCGGACGGACGACCTTTTCACCGCGCAGCATGGCCGCACCCAGGAACTGCCGCACCTCGCTTTCCTCGTAATCAACGTCTGCAAAATTGTGCAGGAAGATCTCCTGGTTGTAAAACCCGTCCAGTCCCTGGGTTAAATAACCCATATTCACGTTCGGGTTAAAATAGACCGCGCCCGAATCCGGCGGTAGTTTCCCCGTCATCATATTCAAGAGCGTTGTCTTCCCGGCCCCGTTCGCGCCCATCAATGCGATTCGGTCTCTGGTCTCCACAACCAGGTCCAGAGCCTCCAGGACCGGGTTGCCGCCAAACTGCTTGCTCACGGCCTCCATCCTCCCCATCAGCCGCCGGTCCACCTCATAGGCCGGAAAGTTCAATCGTATTCTCTTTTCAATCCAGGGCTTCTCCTCTTCCAGATCGGCCCTGTGCCGTTCCAGACGGCGTTCCATCACCTTCGCACCCTTCATTACCTTTGCCGCCAGGCGCCGGCTTGAAGAATCCCTGGTCTCATTCTCTCTGCTCACGCCCCACGACATGCGCCGCCGCATGGCTTCCTGAAGCCCGGATATCTTCTTTTTCAGCGTCCTTGCCCTGTCCATCCGGCCCCGAAAATCCGCCTCCTTGTGCTCCAACGCCGTTGAATAACCGCCCTGAACCGAGAACATCCTCCCCCGCTCCAGATATCCCGTTCGATCCGCCACATTGTCGATCAACTCCCGATCGTGGCTCACGATCAATACCGCACTTCCCCTTCGTTTGACAAGATTTATGACCTCTTCAAACGCTGTAATGCCCCTGATGTCCAGATAATTCAGTGGTTCGTCGAACAGCAGCAGGTCCGCGTCCAGGGCCAACACCCCCACCAGGTCCACCTTGCGCTGCTGCCCGCGAGACATCATCGCATACGGCGTTTCCAATACCACGCCGAAATTCTCGGCATAGGCACGAACCCGGTCCTCGCTTTGGTACCCGCCGGATTCGTAATACTCCTGATAGGCCTCGTTCCGCCCCGCCTGAATGCCCCTGTATAACCGCACCAATTCGGCATCAAAAGACAACGCGCGCTCCAGCGCCGACCCCTCGAATCCAACCGGGCTCTCCTGGGGCACATAGGCGGGCCTGGCGGACCTGTCCAACGCCACGGTTCCCTCGTAATCCGTAATCGCGCCCACGAGGCAATTCAACAACGTGGTTTTTCCACACCCGTTTGCCCCCACCAACGCAAGCGTCTCCCCTCGCTGCATGCTGAAAGAAATGCCATCGAGCACGGAAACAGCGCCGTAGGCAACGCGCAGATCATTCACCTGAAGCATAACCAACCCCCTTCCACAAACCTCCGCATATTCCGCCGAGCGGTCTATCGTCGACGCTCCGTCCACGCGGATTCCACTTCCCGAAACGCCGGCTCGGTCCACGGCTCTGAGAATTCACACGCTACGTACCTTCAGTGGGATGGATGCATCCGTCCCGCATCCTCACCAGCCGGCCCGGTCCGGACAACATCGACACAAGCCGAGTCCGGATCCGCCTTGCCAACCTCGTCGATCCGCGACTGCGTGGCCGGATCGCTTTCGGGCACGTACTGGAACAGATCCTCGATCCCGCAATCCAGCGCCCTGCAGAGACCGTCAAGCGTCTCGAACCGGATCCCCTTCACCCTGTGCGGCCGGTTGTACAACGCGTCCACCGTCTGGCGCGACAGGCCCGCGAGCCGCGAAAGGCTGGAGATGCTACGTATGCGCCGCCGAATCATCCGCGAAATACGTCTGCCACACGCGCGACAACACTGTCATGCTGAGGAAGCCGCCAGGCTGACGAAGCATCTCCTGCTCCCGGCGGATGATCTCCGAGTATCTGTCACTGGACCCGGCCCGCTAGGCAGCACATCCGCACCCTCTTCTGGGGCGGCATCCACGAATGGGCGCGAGCATCCGTCGCACATTGCTCCGCACGTAGAATGGAATGGACGGGAGATTATTCGACTCCGCTCAGAATCACAGGGCGGCCTTGCGCGAAGCCCGCCAATCCCATAGCGTTCTCTGCTGTGATGCACAGTAGTCGAACGGCATAATTGTAAAGATATCTTGTCGATTTATATGAATTTCATGTAATTATATATCGACAAGATTTATATACATATCTCCTGTATATTTGGAAAGGGTCTTTGGGGGCGGCGTGTCATATGCCTTAGAAAGTGTCACAAGCGATTTCGACACTTCCTTTGGCGGTTGCGTCAGTTGGTGCCATCATCGCATATTCTCAAAAATCGCTATCGTGACGGCAACACAGGAGGACAGGAGATGCCGGGAGACGCGGTCGCCGAATGGCAATTTCGAGTGGATTGTCGTCACCGGGCCGACTCGCAAATCCAAAAAAAGACCCTCTCACTTTGTGTTTTGTACAGGAGAGGGACGAATCGTTACTACGGGCGCGCCCGAGGTATATGGGTTGATCACGTTGACATGAGATGCTCCGTGTCAGACGTGATGATGAAGATGTTTAAACAGCCCTGCGTGTGTGTGACGCCGTAGTTGGCCTGCCAATCGCCCGAAGAGGTCGCTGGCTACCGCGTCTTTTAAACTAAGGGAGGATTTCTTTTGCAAATTGAGCGGCTTTGGCAATTTCGGGAGCGTTATTGGAATTCGTGACGGCTAATTCGGCGGCTTTGGGGGCAAGGTTACAAGCGGCGGCGTGATTTGCTGAGCACTCAGCAACTTTCACTAAGATTGTGCATTTAATGGCCGAATTCATGACCCAATTGGCATACAATGCGGCTATCTTGCATATTTCGAGCTGGGTCCGTTTAGTCAGGTTTGAATTCGTTGTCTGCATTTTCTCGTTCATCATCAACCTCTTTGTTGACGATTTCGAATTTGTCCCATTGGGCTCCCGCAGGTTATTCGGCATTTCTGCGTTCTTGGATTACTGTCTCTTACCTGGCCAAAGCTGCAGTTTCTGCGGGCTTGTAGTTTTCCCGTGCTCTTTTTTCACCCGGCGTCCGGGGGGCTGTATCTACAGGGCTTCAAGGCCCGTCGAAATATCGACGGGCGGCTTCGTATGTGGGTCTACTCGCGGCTTTGAAGGCGTTTCTAGCTCGGCTTGCTTCGTTTCTGGCAAAGGCGGCTTTTTGTCTTGCCGAATGTCCTGCATTTTGGACTCTCATTGCTGCTCTCCTGGCATCTTCGGTTTTTTGTATGACTTTGTCGGCTTTGGTGGCGGCGCGGTCGGGGTTGTCTACACTGGCGGCGATTCTAGCACGCATAGCTTCCCGAGCGGCAATTCTGGCAGCGTTTCGTGCGTCAAGAACGGCTTCGAGGGCCGTTGTTCTGGCTTTATCGGCGTCTGCCGCTGCTTCGAGAGCGTTATTTGTGGCCTGGTAAATTTCGCTTTCGAGTTTGCGGGCGAAATCCGAGACGCCTTGAAATTTGTCCTTCGCGGTATCTGCGCCCTTCCTGGCAACTTGGTATTGCTTTCTTGCGGCTTCCTGGGCGGCGTCTACGGCTGCGTATCTGGCAGTTTCGTATTTGTCCCATGTGACATCTGTAGCCAATTTAGCGGCAAGGTACCGCTTCCTTGCGGCATTTACAGCGTTGCTGACAGCGTCGTATTTGCTCTTGGCAGTTTGATATTCGGCCCATGCGGTATCATAAGCAGCTTCGGCCGCACGATATTCTTCAAATGCGGCAAATGTAGCCGAATTTTCGGCGAATCTACTTACATCTTCGTAACGGTCCCAGGCAACACGTTCGACATTGAAGGCAGCCGAATATTTCTTCCACGCCCTATCTGCGGTCGCGTATCTGCCAGTTTCGTATTTGTCCCACGCGGCATCTGTGGCGTCTTTAGCGGTTTGGTATTGTATCCTCGCCCCACTTTCGGCTTCGCTGATAGCATCGTATTTGTCCTTCGCCGCATCCCGGTCGGCAAGGACAGCGGAGTATTTCTTCCTTGCAGCTTTGACAAAGTCAAGCCCGCTTATGCTTGGGCTGGCTTCTTTGACAAAGGCGCGTTTGATTTCGTGGGCGTCCTGCGCAAATTGAATTGCAGTTTTGGCGTATTCGAGAACTTTCGCGGTGCTGGCCTCGGCGGCTGTTGCAGCGCTATCCGCTTCATCGGCTTCGGCGGCAGCAATGGCGGCTTCGGCATGTGCTACTTTTCGGGCTTTGTTTTCACAGCCGAGGGCGGCGATCGCCAGCGCCGTGGTAGTTATGGCGGCAAGCTTATTCATTATTGCAAAGTAAAAATCGCGTCGACAATGGTCAAGGCCTATCCGTTTTGCCCTGGATAGGACCGAGGGCATCTAAATGTCCGCTGCGCCCGGCTATAAAGTGGCGGGTGGCGCTTGCGGCTTGTTACTTGATCTGTGGCGAAGACTCATGCTTTGGACGCTCGAAGACGCGCACCAGAAGCAGGTTCATGTGAATCTTAGTAAGTTCTTAGTGGCTACGGGACGCCGCGACCAGCCGTGGAACATCCCCGGTACCACCGAAAGCGCGACAGGTTCTTTGGAGGAGACAGTGGGAAAGCGAAGAAACCAGAAAAAGAACGTGTTCTGCCTGGAAACAGCGTCGTGGGAACCCGGAATCAGGGACAAGTCCAGCGTGGAGCCTGTACTTCGTCTGCTGGAGATGTCGAAATACAGAGTTTCGCACGTTCACTTCGACGTCGCCACCCGGGAGGAGTTCGAATTCCTTCTGAGGAAATGGGCGGGCGCGTCCTTCAGAGACACACACCCGATCCTCTACCTTGGCTTCCACGGAGCGCCCGGAAAGATCTGGATCGGAGAGAAACGGGACAATGGGGTATCAATGGATGGGATTGCCGAGATTCTGGATGGCAGATGCAAGGGTCGCGTGCTGTACTTCGGTTCGTGCGACACCCTTGACGACCACGGTAATAGGCTGAACGCGTTTCTGCGCAAAACCGGCGCCCTCGCTGTATGCGGTTACCGCACGGACGTCAACTGGCTGCAAGCCGCCGCTTTCGAGATGTTGGCGCTAGGATCGCTCCAGGATGCATTTTTCACGCGTCCAGGCATGAGGAAATTTGGACGGGAACTCTGGGAGACGGCCCCGGGCCTCGCGCGAACGCTGGGATTCCGATTGACAGTGAGCCCGTAAATTCGAAGAAACCCGAGAGGGAGAGTACGCAACAATGGCACTCAGGCAAATGGAGCCGGACTTGTAGCCGCCGGTTGCTTTTTGCGCGGCTACCGCCACAGAGGGCCTCCAGTGCCGGTTTGATTTGGGAGGAGGCGCGTACCTTTTGCAGAGTTTCGTGGGTGAACTTGCGTTGGACCACCCCCCACCGGCACTACGACGGGCATTCGCCCGTGTCTTGCCGACTCCCCCTCAAGGCGGGAGTGATAAGCGATGTCCGGGCGCGACCAAGGCAGTGAGGCGAGAACGGCGGCGGCAGGATCATTAATTCAGTCGTTTTGGATGTACGGACCAGCGGTACTGACAAGGATTAAGAGGGATTGCGTCTTTCATCCTGTCTATCCTGTGCATCCATGTTGCTAATTTCCCCAATTGCAGGAGACCCTGACGCGGGAGTTACAGATGACCGACATCTCGTTCGACGACCTGCTGGATATCCGGAGGGGCGGAGACGGCCTCACGATGGGCGGCGGGGCGTCGCACGTCGCCAGGATAGACACCCCGGAAGAATGGGAAACGAAAGCGGCCGCGCTTCGGGCCATTTTTCGCCAGACCCTGGGTCGAGGCCCCTCGGAAATCTGCCCGCTGGATGCGGAGGTCGTTTCGGAAACCGACCGCGGGGACTACGTCCAGCGAAAAATAGCCTACAACGTCGCGCCGGATGAACGCATTGTCGCGGACGTGCTCATCCCCATCGACCTGAACGCCCGTGCCCCGGCCGTACTCTGCATTCACCCCACCACGCCGTTGGGGAGAGAACAGGTCATCGGGAACGACCCCTCCGAAAAGGGCCGCGACCGCGCCTACGCGCTTCATCTGGTCCGGCGCGGCTTCATTACCCTGGCGTACGACCTGATAAGCGCCAACGAACGTCGATATGAGGGGCTCCGCGACTTCGACACCGCGCCCTTCTACGAAAAATATCCCGAATGGTCCATCCGCGGCAAGGACCTGTGGGATCTGAGCGGGGCCGTCGATCTGCTCGAAACCATACCCGAGGCGGACGCCAAACGCATCGGATCCATCGGCCATTCGCAGGGGGGCGGGATCACGATCCACGCCATGGCGCTCGAACCGCGCATCTCGGCCGGCGTCTCGAGTTGCGGCGACTGGCCCTCCCGGTTCTCCAAGAATCCGTTCAACCATGCGCGCACCGGCTGGTGGGTAGGCCGCCCCTTTCTGAGGCCCTACTGCCAGACCGGCAAACCCTTTCCGATCGATCTCCACGAATACCTCGCGCTGGCCGCGCCCCGCGCCATCATGCCCATCACGGCGCTCAACGACTTTCAGTATGGCCTGGAGGAAACCCAAATCACACGGCCGATTCTCGAGCGTATGGCCGAATCGGTCTCCGAGGTCTTTGCGCTCTATGGCGTTAAAGGCAACTTTCGCCAGGTCCTGCACGAAGAAGGCCATGGCTTCGACGACGCGCACCGCGAAATCGCGTACGCGTTCCTGGAGAAGCGGTTAGACGTGAGACGCAAGACGTGAGAGATCCCCTGCCGCGTCCGGTTTCATTTTGTGCCGGAGGCATAAAGGAAAAACCAATCGGGCAAGGACGTCGTCTACCGTCTAACGTCTTACCTCTACCCTCGAACACACGACGGGCTCCGGTTTTTCCGGAGCCCGTCGTGTGTTCGGATCGGCTGACGCGCCGCTCTCATTCCTCCAGCTTGAAGTGTATCGGAATCACGAGCCAGACCTTAACGGGCCGATCACTTTGACGGGCCGGCTCAAACAGGAACTTGCGCATCGCGTCTTCGGCCGATTTCCGGAAGATTCCGTCGCCCTTCAACATCTGGACACTCTCCACTTTTCCGTCTTTGCCAAGAAGCACTTTCAGCATGACCGATCCTTCCAGGCCGGCCCTAAGCGCGAACTCCGGATACACCGGGATCGCCCTTCTCACCAGCCTGGGCTTCTGGTCCACCTTCCAGACTTCCAGAATCTCCTCTTCCTCGATGGCAGCGGATTTGCTTCCTGCCGGCGGGGGAGGCGGCAGATCCACTGGTACGTCCTCCAGTTCGAGATCGGTGGTCTCGATCGTCACATCGTCCGGAACGTCTTCGCTTTCGGTCTCGATCGGCACGGCCGGACGGGGCGGTGGCGGCGGACGGCTGATCTGCCGGGTCTCGGGAAGATCCTCTATCTGAATCACAATCTGATCGGGTTTGGAAGGTGTGGCCTGAATGTCCAGGGTTGGAAACAGAACGGCGATTCCAGCATGAACCGCCGCGGAGATAACGAACGAAAGGCCCAGAACCTTCCGGTACCGCCGCTTCAGATCCGCCTCGGAATTCTTGTCCCGTTTCTCCACCTGGATTCCCGTCCGCCGATCCGCCAGGAGCAGCTCAAAATGCTTGCGTCGATCTCGCTGAGCGGCCAGATTCGACAGTATTGAACCGTCAAACCGTTTCAGCACGAACTTCATCTGATCCCCCCCTCACGGTAATTCCACTAAACCACCGTGAAAACCGTCACTTATGAATGTAGATCCGAAATGTTACGGATCGGTTACACAAAGATTGAGATTCCGTAACCTACCGAGAGGAACGGATATTGAGCCGTGAATCCTGTATGCCATTTCGACATCGCAATACGCGGCTTCGTTCCAAAATCCGATCTTCGACCCTCATTGTACCCGGGCCGAAGCGTACGGGGCGGCGCCGGAGGCAAGACGGCCCTGAGATCCAGCCCCCGGTATAATTTCGTTTTAAATGACGACCCTCAACCTTATACTTGTATCTGTAGCGTGACATTGAAACTGACGGGAGGGTTCGATCATGGATTCGACGATACGATGGGGCATTGGCGGCGCGGGAGGCGCGTATTTCTTAGCCACGCCGGGTGAACTCGTCATTGACCTACAGAAACGGGACCGCAACGTCCACAACCGGCGCACGGATCTGCGGGCGCTTTTGATTACGCCGGATCGGAAGGTGGTGCGGGAGGTGACCCTGCCCGACACAGGTCACGGCGACAGCGCCGGTCCGCTTCAACGGGCCCGGTTATCAACGCACGTCAACCACAAAGGCATCTACAAACTCAACGTCACCATCTCCCAGGACAGATACGGCGAGGAGATCGTCTGGGCGTTTCGAACCCACTGCAAGCGTTACCTCATCGAGACTTCCCGTGGCCACAAAGACGCCGCCCATCAGGAACCCATCGTCCTGCTCGCGCCGGAGTACCCTGGAGACGTCTGCTTCCAGCCTCCCGATCATGCATTTACAATCGAAATCGAGGACCTGCCCGACGCCGTGGAAACGCTGTCTGTGTTCGACGCTGCGGGAAGCCTCGTGGATACCCTAATGGTTCAGGGCGGATGCGTCGCCCATACGTTCCCCGAGCATCCTCACCGGTCCACGCCATGGCGCCTCCACCTGCCCGCCCAGCAAGCTGTCATTCACATCGACGGTGTCACGCGCTGGTCCGATGACGATCCGCACGCGAATATGTCCTTCTGGACCCCGCACCAGGAATCCTTCTTCCCCCTCCACCCCTGCCGCTGGCTGCTGACACCCTACAACAAGAACCTGTACATCCGCCCCGGCGAGTCAGGCGCGGTCGACTACCGGATCCGGAACAGTTCGAACAGACCGCAAACCGTGCGCCTGGCGCCCGAATTCGACGGGGACGCCAGGTTTCCGGTCCGGCTCTCCGCGGATACCGTCGATCTCGGCCCAATGGAATGTGCCGGCGTCACCGCCCGCTACAGCACGCCCGATACGGCAGGCGAGAGTGAAATCCTCACGTGCCGACTGCGGGCGACTTCCGAAAATCATCCCGAAGTGTCTACGTATTCAACGCTGACCCTCAGGGCCGGACCTTCACCCGTCCGGCGCGCCATCCGACTGCCCCTGGTGTTGAAACCCTACGAACATGAGAACGCACAGTTCGGCTATGTGCCCGACTGTCCCGTGGAGAATCAGATCTACTTCGACCTCGACAACCGGCCCTTCGTACGGACCGAAACCGGGATCACCGCATTGCGGGACGGCCGCTGGACGGCATCGGACTTCAGAAATTCCGTCCAGGGCTTTGAGAACGCCGCTTTCGGAACCGCGTCCACCAAGATTGCCTTCGATGCCGAGAATTTACTATATCTTGTGGCCAATGTCAATGGTCAACCCAACCTGCTGTATTCCACCGATCACGGCCTCACCTTCTCCGCGTGCGCTATTCCCGGAAAGGAAGAATTTCCGCTCACGTTTGATATCGAATGGTTTACAGGTCATAACACGTGCGACGGTCCGCCGCCCGTCCTTCGTTACGCCCGCACTGGAGAAGATGTACTTCTTTTCTGGCGGAAAGTCAACGACCTGGAGCTTTTCCTACCCGAAAAAACGTCCGATGGACTGTCGATCGGACAACCGATTCTCATCTCCGACAATTGCATCGGTCTCTCCCAGCACTCCGGTATTCCCGCCTCGGTCGTCTCGAGGGACGGGAAAGTGCACGTCATCTGGGCCGAAGCCACCGATCCGGATGAGAACGTCCCCGGTGTGCCGACCTTTGTCGCCACCGTCGATAGGGAAACCCGGCAAATGGGCGCACCCGCACTGGTCGGCTACGGACCGCCCGCAAACGACATCCACAATTCACCCAGCATCACCATGGACAGCCAGGGTTATCTGCACGCGCTATCGGGTACCCACGGTTGTCCCTTCCCGTATGCACGTTCTCTGGCCTCAAACACCGCGGACGCCGGCTGGTCCGAGCCCGAAGACGCCTGGCCGGATGCACGCCAGACCTACATCGGCTTCGTCTGCGATCCGGAAGACACGCTTCACTCGGCCTTCAGGCTCTGGTGGAACCGCACCCGCTACTTCCCGGCCGGTAACTACGCAACCCTCGCGCATCAGCGGCGCCCCTCGGACCGCTCCTGGCAGGAACCCCGCGTCCTTGTCGTGCCTCCGTTCTCCGAATACAGTGTGTTCTACCACCGCCTCACTATAGACCGTATCGGGCGGCTCTTCCTCTCATACGACACCTTTTCCACCTACTGGTTCTACAGGAACGACCACCAGGGAAGCCGCCGCTCGCTGATGATGTCCGCGGATCGCGGAGACACGTGGAAACTGGTGGAAACCGCCGATCTGGCCGGATCCCGAACGGCGTCCGGGTGAACCGGACAGACGGCGAATAGCCGTCTGCGATCAGCACGGATACGGCTGAAGAAGGGATTACCGGCGATGTCAAAGAGAGAGTTTCGGAAGATTGTGCAGTCCGGAGACGACGCCTCTGTGAGTATCGCCGGAATCTGTAACGCCGCGCGGGCAGGCGACCTGGATCGGGTCCGGGCGATCTTGAAGCAGAAACCCGAACTCGCACGTCGGGACGGAGCACAGGGCTATCAGGCCATTCACCACGCGGCACGGGAGGGCCACCTGGAGGTGGTCAGGCTGCTTCTGGCGGCTGGCGCCAGCCCGACCCGGGTAACCTACCGGGAGCGCGTGTCAGCTATCGATATGGCCCGGCACCATGGGCATACCAAAGTGGCCGAAGCGATGGAAGCGTGGCGGTTCCGGCAGACGGGAGAGACAGAAACAGGTATCCTCCTCTGCCGAGCCGCTGGCAGGGGTGATATTGAAGGCGTGAGGGAACTGCTTGACAGGGACCCTTCCGGGATACACTCGGTGAACAGGAGCGGTGACACGGCGCTTCACGTGGCGGAGCGAGGCGCCCCTTTACATGCAGCGGCAGCCAACGACGATTTGGAAATGGCGACGCTGCTCCTGGCGCACGGGGCATCGGCACATACCGTGATGGATGCGTCCGGCAATGCATTCGACCTGGCGATCTCCAACGGGAATCATGCGCTGGAAAAGCTGCTTTTGCGACACGGTGCATTTCCCGGGTATGACAACGAGATCACTCCAGGATTCTATGCACAGCACAGTGACAATATCACCGTCGATGCAGCGCTCGTCAAATCCGATCCCTCGTGTGTCAAGGACGTCCTGAATGGGGCCGTCCACGGCGGGCATCCGGATCTCGTGGACCTTTGCCTCTCACAGAATCCGGATTTTTCGGAAAGCGAAATGCATGACGTGATGTGCCTGGCAATGCGGGTGTGGCGACTACGGTGTCCGAGCAAACCGGGCAAGGCGCGCGTCGAGCACTTCTACACCTGCTTCGAACTCCTATTGGATCACGGATTCGATCCGAACGCCCGCGCGAAGGAAGGCGGCTTGACCCCCCTACATTGGACCGCGGAGATCACCTGGTATGTCAGCGAGCAGGATCGAATCGTTTTCGCGGAAAAGCTGCTGAACCACGGTGCTGAGATAAACACGTTGGGCGGAGAAAGACAGTCGACGCCGCTGGCAATGGCAGTGCGCCACGAGTGGCCCGAGCTTGCCAGGTTCATGCTGGAAGCGGGCGCCGATCCGAATCTGGCGGGTGCGCAATGGGCGACACCACTGGCCTGGAGTGAGAAACCGCAGGGCCATAAGGAATATGAACGACTCGACTCGAAGGAAGTCGATATGGGCGCTTTGCTTCGGAGATATGGCGCAAAGAAATAGACAGGAGAGAGAAAGTCGGTTTGGCCACCCTCACGTCTGCTCCGTTCCCTTCGGCTGTGGGGATGCGTAGCCGCACATCACGTCGAATAGGATATCATCGCCGCCACATAGAGAATGCCTTATGACGATTGCAGCAGATCGCGAAAGATACGGCCTTGCCACCCTCGATCCGGACGGCGAGATCGTTGCCGGCAGCTACGGCACCTGGAAACTCAGCTACACGGCGGGCTCCGAAGGGGTGGCTCCCGGCGGTAGCATACGGGTCTACACCGACTCGGACACCGACTGGGGGATTCCCCAGTTTCAGGACCCCGCCGGCGCAGACTATATGAAGGTTGAAGCGCCGGCAAGAGTGCATGTGGGCATCCTTAATCAGAGTGTCTCATCCCTGGTCTTGCTCGTGCATGGACGTGGACTCAAGCCCGGCGAGAACGTCACCCTCATCTACGGGGACCGCAGCGTCGGCGGGCCGGGCTCCCGTGCACAGACCTTCGTGGAGGAGAAGCACTATTTCTGGGTCGCTGTGGACACGAACGGCAGCGGCGCCTACACCGAACTGACGGACTCGCCCTGTGTTTCCATTGTGGGCGGAACCGCGGATCGGCTGGTTGTAGTCGCACCGTCAACCGCGTCTATTGGAGACCCGTTCCGCATGATGGTCAAAGCGGAAGACGCCTGGGGAAACCCGTCCGCCGACTTCGCGGGAAGCGTGGAACTCAGCGCGGACGGCGTGGAACTCGCCGAACAATCTCTCACGTTCCAACGCGAACACAACGGCGTTCGCTGGATCGAGGGATGCACCCCTTCACGGCCCGGCGTTTACAGAATTACCGCAACGGACACGCGATCCAAACTGGAGGCGCGGAGCAACCCTATCGTCTGCAGGGATCGGCCTGAACCGTACGGCCTTTATTGGGGCGACTACCACGGGGGGCAGGTGGCACGGGCCGAGAAGATTTCCGGCTTCTTTCGCTACGCCCGGGACGTGGCCGCCATCCAGTTCGCCAGCTACCAGCGCAATGACCACGCCGTCTCAAAATCCGACTGGGAGATACAGCAGCGGGCTGAACGGGAATTTTACCAACCCGGACGGTTCATTGCCATCCCGGGATTCGAATGGTCTCCAAGGACGGAGGCAGGCGGCCACCACAATGTCTACTTTCGGCGGCACAATCAACCCATTCGCCGTTCCAGCCGCCTGGCCGTTCGCAACCGTTCGGATATCGACACGGACATTCATCACATCACAGACCTATATCGAACCTACCGCGGGACCGACACCGTCATTACCCCCCACGTTGGCGGCGAACACTCCGACCTCAACCACCACGATCCCGGCCTGGAACCGGCCGTGGAAGTCACCTCGACCCACGGCAGCTTCGAGTGGTTCTTGCGAGAAACCCTGGAGCACGGTTACAAACTCGGCTTCTTCGGTGGCAGCGACAGCCACACCGGAAGGCCCGGCGACGACCGTCCCGGCCACCAGCACCGGCGCTACGCAAAGGCGGGGCTTGCGGCCGTTTACGCCACCGAGGTGAGCGTGGAAGCCCTTCTGGAAGCCCTGAAGGCACGCCGATGCTATGCCACCACGGGTGCACGGATCGTTCTGCACACGGAGATGGACGGCCACCCGATGGGTAGTGAAACCAAGACCCACTCCCCGCCACGGATCTCGGCATCCGTCATCGGTACCGCGCCCCTGGAATCCGTGGAACTCTTCCGCGGGTTGGAAACACGCTACACGCATTCATTCCCGGTAGCGCCCGCCAGCAACCGGGTCCGCATCCTCTGGGAAGGCGCGAGCCGAAAAAGCAGCTACTCGGGCGTTATCTGGGATGGGACCCTGAATCTGGACAGAGCCAAAATCACAGCGGTTGAAAAGCTGCGCTTTGACAGCCCGCGCTCCGACGTTCTGGACCGCGGCGAGAGCAGCCTGCGCTGGCACTCGGTAACCTGTGGGTACCGGAGCGGTGTGATTCTGGACCTGAATGCGGACCCGGACGCCGAACTCCGGCTTGCGATCCATACCTCGCTCATTACAGGCCCCACCTATGGCGGCCACGGCGAGACGGGACCCAGGCGGATATCCTACGCCCCAGCCGAAAGAGCGAGCCTGAAAGTGAGCCTCCGGGAGCTTGGAGAACAGCCCCTGGAGATAGACATCGGCCTTCTCGAGCGAAAGGTCACGGTCTCCCTTGCGCCCGAACAATCCGCGCCGGATACCGCCGAATTCACCTTCACCGACCCCGCGCCTGTACCGGGCGTGAACCCCTACTGGGTACGGGTGGTGCAAACCGACATGGAAATGGCCTGGTCCAGTCCCATCTTTGTGGATTACGCGCCGCCCGGGCCATAAACGACGCTCTGCGGGTCACGGAATCCGAGCCATTGGTGGCTTATTTCGAGTCGTTCAAACGCCTCAGCGCTGGGGAGTTGTGCGAACTACGGAAAATCGCGGACCGGGAGATCTCCCAAAGGGGGGCGATTCGTATCCCTAAACGTCCCGGTCTGTTCGTCGCCAGGAAGCGATCATGATCTCGCATGCGGTTGCCGCATGGCGCTGTTGCGATTTGCGACGATCACGCCAGCACCACATAGCCCGATTCGGCCGGTAGCCGCCCCCAGTACGCCGACAGAAGGGAATTCCATTCGGTGAACTTTGACGGATTCGAACTTCCGGAACAGGACCCGTGTTTCTTCTGCGAAGTTGTACGAAACGGTAAACCGGGCGATTTCGTGGAAGAAACGGATGCCGTCATTGCAAGGGTGAATAGCAGGCAGTTCCTGGAGGGTCAGAGCCTGGTTGCGCCAAAGCGGCACGCGCCGACCGTGTTCGATCTCACCGAATCGGAAATGATCCAGGTGCTTGAGGTCGCCCGGCGGGTGGGCAGGGCGCTGTCAATCGCGGTGGATGCGGAGGGATTGCTGATCTACCAGAATAACGGTGTCGCCAGTTTACAGGAGGTTCCGCATTTCCACCTGCACGTGGTACCGCAGTGGAAAACGACGACAGCGAAGGGCAAATTTCCCCCGCATATCGCGCGAGCCGAGGGTGTCCGTTTCGACACGGTAACACCGGTGCACCTCACATCCGCACAAATACGCGGAATGACGGCCAGAATCCGCGCGAATATGGAGGGTCGGACATAGCAGCGTTCGTCCGGACCCGCCCGCATCCCGCCATACCATGTTCCTGATCAGACAACAATGAACGGGCATATCCCATCGCCGAAAAAAGCGGGAGGAAGTCATGATCTACCAACTCAAGATCACCTTGATGGACATTGCTCCGCCGATATGGAGACGTGTTGCCGTTGACGGGGAGTGCTCCCTCGGCGACCTCCATTTGATACTTCAAATCGTGATGGGGTGGACCAACTCCCATCTCCACGAGTTTCGCATAGCAGACTCCCGCTACGGAATATGTGACCCGGCGCTTTACGATTGGGATGAGGACACGCTGAATGAAGACGCAATCACGCTGGAGCAGGTTGCACCATTCACCGGCGTCGAATTTCTCTACCAATATGATTTTGGAGACGGTTGGGAGCATCTCGTTAAAGTGGAAGCAATCAAGGAGCCTGAACCGGGGGTATCTTATCCCACCTGTTTGGCGGGTGAACGATCGTGCCCGCCTGAGGATGTAGGCGGAATCTCGGGATATGCGGAGTTCCTGGAGGCCCTGGCGGACAGCGATCACCCGGAGCATTCCTCGACCATCGACTGGTTTGGGAGCAATTTCGATCCCGAAAACTTCCCTATTGATCTTGTCAATCAGTACTTAGCCCAGTTCGATAGTGACGAAATCGTCAGTTACGTGGAGACCGTTTCCTATACTTACAAGCAAGGACAATATCTGGCCCTTATCCATTATTACACCAAGATTAACGGCATTCCGCCAGCCCGGACCGATTTCCAGCACTACTTTGGCGTCACGGCGCCAACTGTAAACAGCATGCTCAAGAGATTGGAAAAGCTGGGCCTTATCTCAAGGATTCCACGTCAACCCCGCTCGATCAAGGTTCTTGCGGACCAGACGGACCTTCCGTTCCTGATATAGATCGTGCGTAACGGGATCCCGAGATCCGAGTCAGCAGGATTGGAGACATGACCGAAGACACCTTCCTCGAATGCGGTGTCGCGGCCGCATACTGGCTGGACAATCCGGTGGGTGACACGCCTCTCCATGGCCGGCAGGAAGTCACCGAGAACGTCGCGCCCGTGATTCCCGGTATGCTTATGGACGTGCGGACGCTTGGACAACTGTCGGCAGCTGGTAAGAATCGGGACGACGATCGATGACGACTCTGAGCAAGAAAGACGTCGAAGCATTCCGGGAACAGGGATACCACGTGGCCCGAGGCGTATTTGACCGGGATGAGATTGCGCGCCTGCGCGAGGGTTACGACTACATCCTGGAATTGGCATCGCGGACGGATCTTCCGGATGAAATTCTCAAAGGCAGGCGGAACGACGTGCATATTCACCTGCAGACCCCCGGGTCGATGGCAGGGCCGGATGCCGTTCGATATCTTCGCAAGGTCCAGTGGCCCGCTCTAATTCATCCGGCATTCGAGGAGATCCGCAACAGTCCGAAGTTTCCAGCCCTGCTGGACCCGTTGATCGGAACGTCTCTTAAGCAATATATCAATCAGATCAACTTCAAAATGCCCGGTGGCGAGATCGAATTTCCGTGGCACCAGGACATCCGCCCGACGCCCGCGTTTCGCGATCAGGTCAACAACTATGTACAGACGATTGTCGTGGTGGACGAGGCGAATGTTGAAAACGGTTGTTTGCACGTCGTCCCGGGGAGCCACAGACTGGGCAACTTGAAAGTGAAACGGTACGCGAAAGGGGGCGTCGAAGCGCAGATGGACGTCTCCTCGGCCGTGGCCTGCGAGGCCATGCCGGGAGACGTGCTGATGTTTACGTCGTACACGGTTCACGGCTCGTCGCCGAATACGACGGACCGGCCGCGGCGGTCGTACATCAACGGATTCGTCCGGGCATCCTCGTGCGACGTGGGGAGATGGGCGTTTCTGGACGGGAGGCCCGTTCCCATTACGAGCGACTACGACTACCACGCCATACGGTACAATCCACCGGCGCCAAAACGGTAGGACTGGGGAATTACGACCGGGTTTCATGCGATTTCTGAGTACGGATCGATCTGGCCGGGCTCCGCCCAATCAGCCTTGCAGTATCAGCGCCCTGGTTGGCAGTTTCACCAGGGTGAATGAATTTAGCAGACCAACACCTCGCAAGCGAGAAGAATCATGGTTCCGTCATTCATCACGAAAGCAAACATAGTCGCGGCTATGCGGCGGATTGGCCGTGAGGGTGTTCCGCCAAGGAGGAGTGCGCGGAATTACTGTTTGTTAGTGGATGACTTTCACTTTCCACCCAAGTACACGATCGCATTGGCTCACCAGATAGCTACGGGTCGATTCCTGCCCTCATACGAATTCTCGGGCGGCGCCGAGTCCAATGGCTTCCTCACGACCCACGGCTTCGAAATTGTCGAGTGCAAATGCGGTGGTACCCATCGAGTCAGCCCTGTCACGTCCCCGGCTAATCGGTCCAAAAAGAGGACGTCTGGTATTCGGTCAGAACGGCATTCAGAGCGGTGTGCCGAATGCAAAAACCGGGTTCATGACCTACTGGAGCGCATTTACGGAGAGTGCCGTCTAAACCACAGGTTTGGCTGGTCAACTCACGTCTGCTCCTACATGGGAACCCCGATCTACACCACACTAAGGAAACTTGTAACGGTTCTGGAGACATACCGTGGCTTTGGTTTGCAGGACTTTGTGAGAGCGGAAACGCTGGCGGCGTGCGATTTTTGGGTACCTGAACCCGGATTCATCCTGGAGTTCGATGAGAGCCAACACTTTACGACCCCACGGAAACTGGCTCTTAGCGCGTACCCGGACGACCTCGCCTTAGGGTTTTCAAAAAAGCAGTGGATATCACAATGTGAACGCCACGATGCAAAGGACAACGATCCCCCTTTCCGTGACGAACAACGGGCCTGGTATGACGCTCTTCGGGATCTCGTCCCATCGATCAAGGGTCTTCAGCCAACGGTTCGAATGTACGCCCACGATTTGGTCTGGTGCTCGCTCGACCCGGACAGCAACATCGACAAGCAGCGATTCTCCGCTTTTATCGGCCTTCACAGTTCAACGCAGAAGCCCTTAAGAGCAAGCCAAACGATGGCCAAAAGGCATAACTCCGCTGCTCGAACGACTTCTGTACTGCGAGCGGCACTCGTGTTTCCTCAGGTAAACCATAGTGCGCTACTCGGAATCGTACCTCTTGGAGATAATGCCCAAAAGCCCGTCATACCCACCCACGCATCCTTTGCAGGCGAAAGCGTAGACTTTGTTCTCTTTCCGGAAGGATACATTAGCGCGACCGATTCCAAACGTATCAACTTACTAAAGGAACTCGCTGCGGATCTGGATGCGCCTTTGCTGGTCGGCGCGACCGACAATAGTGTCGACTCAACCGGGCGCACCTGGGAGGTTCTGCAACGTATAGATCCCGATAGATCGCATTCGCGAATATACGTGAAGCATTCTACGGCAGGCGCAGTTGCATTTGAGAGTTCCGACTGGAGTCCACACGTGATGCTTCCGACCTTCGACCTGGTCGGCGTCCGGGCTGGCGCCACGATTTGCCACGACCAATATCTGGGTCTGTTGCCACGTTTTCTCGCAAAACGTGGCGCCTGTATATGGATCAATCCAAGCTACTTCAACGTTGTTGACATCAAATGGTCATCAATCCTTCGTCTAAGAGCGGTAGAAAATCGCGTGTTCGCACTATGTACGCTCCATCACCGTGTGAAGAAGGTTGCGACCAGAACTCATCCTTTTGCGTTTTCGCCAGATGGTAATGAACTCAGAGCCAGAAAAGCAGGTACCAGGAATTCACTTCCATTGTCAAAATGCACAGAATCGGACACGGTCTACATTGTAGATCTGGATATGGGTTTACTTGATGGAGAATTGGTGTGGGGTCGGATTCCACGAGCCGAAGACCTGCCGAGACCAAGACCACAGAATCCACCTAACTCGAATCCAAAGATGCCAATCCGTGTTCGACTTATCGACGAAGGACTGGCAGTGTTTAGCCGGTCCAGATGGAGGACCGTAGACGATCCCGGATGTGCTCTGGAGACCGACCAGGGATCAGTGTACGTGGGTGTTGTGCAAAATGAACAGATGCTCGATGCAACTGAGTGTTTTCGCGTTATAGATCGAGCGAAACAGTTAAACTGCAAACCCGTTATCTGGAATACGTGGGACGAGCTTCCTACAGACTCAGCGCGTCTTGCGACGCTCATGTTGGGCAGAACAATTGAATGCTGCGCGCCAATTCTAATCTCGGACCGGTACCGTATTCAGGAACTGGTCGAGATTTCCAATAGCAACAAGATCCCCACGCGGCGGTCGTTAGAAGCATCAGGTGAAGCAATTGTGGACATTGGATATGCGTGGGGCCTGGATAGTGCTTTCAAGATGGTCAGAATGGATGGATCGAAGCTAATAAGAGGTAAGGCATTCGAACGAACGGCATTAGATCGTTATCGGACGCTTACCTAACCTCAATAATTCACTAAAAAATGGTAGTTCCCTTACCCAAGTCATTGTATTATGGTGACACAAGTAATGTTATAACAATGAATTGGGAGAAAACGACCATGTACGTTCAAGATAATCATGACAGGGTCTCTCCTGCAAGTCGATGCCGTAAGAATACGGAAGGCGCCTCCGACGGGGGCGTCCTGACCAGCCTGCCTGTGCGTCACCGCACGCAGACAGGTTACAGCGACACCTTGCAGTTTCTGGAATTTGAAGCAAGTAATGGCGATTTGTCTCAGATGGTTCACGAGCTCAAGCGATACCTCGAACCAATGCTTAAGAAGGTGGAGCAGACATTCCTGTCTGCTCACATACATCAAACCGAAACCTCAGAATCCTGTGTCCGGGCACGCCACGACCCGCCTCCGTCTCCCCCACTGGAAAAAGGGCGGCGCTATCAATTGGATCACTTCCGTCTGCATTACGGCAGAAGGACCTCTCCCCCCGGCCCCCTCTCCTGCGAGGAGAGGGGGAGTCGAACGAAGCGTTGCGTAAACACGAGAAGGGCAGACAGGAATGTCTGCCCCACCTTCACACCCGCATCCTCAACGGCTCGACAAGCCTTTATGCTGGGGTGGCATTGATTGATTGGCGAATAAAGCAGCTAAACGTGACAATTGCATGTATTAATCAGGCTTACCATCTCAGGAAACGGGCAGATCCATGAAACCGGAAGATTTAAAAATTGAAGGCCATGATTTCGGTCGTTTGACCCGGCGTCTGGAGGCACTGAACCTGGCGGATATGGAGATGGAGACGGCCGGATTCGTGGGCGATTATCCCATCTATTGTATCCGGTTAGGCGGTGACCCTCGCGGCAGAAAGCGGGTGCTTCTCTCCGGCGGGGTCCACGGCGACGAACCGGCGGGGCCGGAGGCGGTTCTCGCGTTTCTCGAACGGGACCCGGCGGATCTGCTCCGGCACTTTACGTTTCTCGTCCTGCCGTGTGTGAATCCCTGGGGATACGTCCACAATAAGAGGGAAAACCGCCAGGGTGAAGATATCAACCGGTCATTCTCGGAGGTCGGCGTTCGCGAGGGTGAAATTGCCAGGCGGATATTGAAGGGAAAGCGTTTCGACCTGTACGTGGATTTCCACGAAGACTGGGAGGCCACCGGATTCTATATGTACGAAGGCCGTCGCGATGAACGCTGGGCCGGACCGGAGATCGTCCGAGAGGTCGAGAAGGTGGGCGCCATCGATCTCGACGGGGAGGAGGAAGAGAACGACCTCCCCATCTCAAGGGGCGTCTACAAGGTCGCGCCGTCGTGGGGCACGGGCGGGATCGTGCCATACGTTCTTCGATACCACGCGGATCACGTGCTCATCTTCGAGACGCCCACGGCATGGCCGATGGCGCAGCGAACGGCCGCTCATCTTGCAGGGCTGGACGCGGCCCTGCACCTGACACTTGTGAACCCCCGCCACGGACATTAATCTCTCAATCGCTTTCCTCGACCCCATGACCGACCGAACGCCGAGGTGGATCTTCTTCGATTGCTTCAATACCCTTCTGGACGACTTCGATGAAACCGGAGATGAGTACGGATTGAGCTCGATTGTCGACCTGCCGGTCCGGGAGGGTTACTTCGCCACTCCCTGCGACTTCGTGAATGCGTATTCGCGCTGGCGGAGGCACCGATTGTCCGGCAACGACTCGAGGGAGGTCGAGCTTGAAGACCGACTGTCGGAAGTGCTTTCGGCTACCGAAAAGACCGTTCGAAAGCCCGTTCACGGGCTCGTACAAGAAATGGTGGAAGAATTCAAAAGGTCTTATCCGAAGCAGGTCCGACCAACGCCCGGGGTCGAGGCGATGCTGGCATCGTGGCGTGGTCGAGTTCGTATGGGTGTCGTGTCGAATTTCTACCTTTCAGGGTGGCCGGAGCAGCTGCTCGCCGACCACGGATTGTTGGACAACTTCCAGTTTGTCTTGGACAGCGCAAGATTGGGGTTCAGAAAGCCGGGGTCGGAAATCTATCGTGAGAGTCTCAGGAGGGCCGGTCTTGCGGCTGACGAGGCACGCGACGTCCTGTTCATCGGAGACAATCTTCGCAACGATGTCCTGGCCCCCGGATCTATGGGCGTGGCCGCCATGTATTTCGATCGTTCGCGCGACCGGCCGATGGCGAACCCACAAACGTGGGCGGATTCGATCACCCACTGGGACGAGTTCCGGCCATCACAACAGGATCATGCAGGGCGATAGGTGGCGTCCCGGAACCGGATCGGGAATTGGATTCCGGCGCCTTGCATTTGACAGGGCTGTTCGTTATATTGGTGAACGGATGTTCCCCCGTCCACCGCGCCCAACACGTCTGATCCCGGCCTCCACACACTCCGGATGAGAATCGCACATGCCCCTGGAAGACTTCCATCCCGTTGTCCGGAAGTGGTTTAATCAGAATTTCAGCGACCCGTCCGAAATTCAGTCTCTGGCCTGGCCGGAAATCCTGGACAGAAAAAATGTCCTGCTGTCCGCGCCGACCGGATCGGGAAAAACGCTCGCCGCATTTCTGGCGATCCTGAACGACCTTTTCGAGCGCCGTCTCGACGGCACGCTGGAGGACCGAACCCACGTCGTCTATGTATCGCCCCTGAAGGCGCTAAGCAACGATATCCATCGCAATCTGCAGGTGCCGCTCAAGGGCATAAAGGCGCTCCTGGAACAGAACGGCTACCCCGACGCCGGCGTGCGGGCGATGGTCCGGACCGGCGACACCCCGGGCACCGAACGGGCAAAGATGGTCCGGAAGCCCCCCCACATCCTGGTGACCACGCCGGAATCTCTCTACCTTCTCCTGACAAGCAACGGCGGAAGGGAAATGCTGAGCAGCGCGGGCACGTTGATCGTGGATGAGATCCATGCCGTCGCCGGAAACAAACGCGGCGCCCACCTGTCGATTTCCATGGAGCGGCTGGCGCGCCTCAGCCGGAACCCGCTCCACCGGATCGGCATTTCCGCCACCCAGAAGCCCATCGAGCGGATGGCGCATTTTCTTACCGGCGGCGCGGAACCCTGCGAAATCCTCAACATCGGGCACCGGCGTGAGTTGGAACTGGACATCGAGTTGCCGGAATCGCCGCTCACGGCAGTGATGGCCAACGAGGTCTGGGAAGAGATCCATCAATCCCTGGAACATACCATCGCCGAACATCAGACCACCCTCATATTCGTCCCCACCCGCTCCATGGCCGAACGCCTGTCGCATCATCTGTCCGCCAGGCTTGGAGACGAAATCGTCTCCGCCCACCACGGGAGCATGTCCAGGGAAAAGCGCCTGGACGCGGAGACGAGGCTCAAGGCCGGCGCCCTGAGGGCCCTGGTGGCCACCGGCTCCCTCGAACTGGGCATCGACGTGGGATCCATCGATCTGGTTGTTCAAATCGGATCCCCCAAATCCATTGCAACGCTGCTCCAGCGCGTTGGCCGTTCCGGCCACACCCTTGCGGGAACCCCGAGGGGGAAGCTGTACCCGCTTACCAAAGACGAATTGGTCGAAGCGGTGGCGCTGCTTGACAGTGTCCGCAGGGGCGAACTGGACAATCTTCCCTTTCCAGAGAAACCGCTGGATGTGCTCGCCCAGCAGATCGTGGCGGAGGTGACGTGCGAGGATAGCACGTCAGACGCGCTCTACGACCTCGTCAGGAAGTCATTCATCTATCGAAATCTGAGCATTGAAGAATTCAACGGCGTCGTTCAAATGCTCGTGGAAGGATTCACCTTCAGAAGGGGCACGCGAAGGTCCTACCTCCACTTCAATCCGGTCACCCGGACATTGAGGGCCAAGAAAGGCGCCCGTCTCAACGCGACCGTGTCGGGAGGAACCATCCCCGACCAGTTCGACTACGACGTGCGCCTCGAACCGTCGGGGGTCCAGATCGGCTCCGTACACGAGGATTTCGCCGTGGAGAGCCTGCCGGGAGACATTTTTCAGTTGGGCACGGCTTCGTGGCGCATCCTCAAGGTGGAAACCGGAAAGGTGCGTGTCGAAGACGCAGACGGCCTTCCCCCCACGATGCCGTTCTGGATCGGCGAAGCCCCGGGCAGATCCGCGGAACTCTCAACGTCGGTCTCCCGTGTCCGCGAAGAAGTGTCTGCGCGGATAAACCTCGATGAACTCGACGAAAACGGATCCGGAGAATGGAAAACGGACGCCGTCACCTGGCTGACGGACGAGGCCGGCGCAAGCGCGGATGCGGCCGATCAGGTGGTCACGTATCTGGCTGCCACAAAGGCATCTCTGGACCTGGTACCGTCGCAGAAGCACATCGTTCTGGAGCGTTTCTTCGACGAGGTGGGCGACCAGCACCTCGTCATTCATTCGGTTTTCGGAAACCGGTTGAACCGGGCGTGGGGGCTCGCCCTTCGAAAACGATTCTGCCGCAAGTTCAACTTCGAACTCCAGGCGGCGGCGAACGAAGAGAGTCTGGTCCTCTCCCTCGGGCCCACGCACAGTTTCCCTCTTGAGGAAGTGGTCGGCTATCTGAACGACCGGACGGTTCGGGAGGTTCTGGTACAGGCCCTGCTGGATGCGCCGATGTTCCAGGCGCGATGGCGCTGGAACGCCTGCACGGCGCTGGCTGTGCTCAGGCGAAGGGGCGGAGAACGCGTTCCCCCTCAGATCCAGCGTTCCGACGCTGAGGACCTGCTGGCCCTGATATTCCCTGACCAGCTCGCCTGTCTGGAAAACATCCCGGGCGACCGCGAGGTGCCGGACCACCCCCTCGTATACCAGACCATTCACGACTGCCTTCACGAGGCGATGAACGTGGATGCTCTGGAACGTCTCCTCCAGCGGATTCACAACGGTGAAATCGAAGTGTCCGCCCGCGATCTCCGTGAACCCTCCCCGATGTCCGAAGGCATTCTCAACGCGCGGCCGTATGCGTTTCTGGATGACGCTCCCCTGGAGGAAAGGCGGGTGCAGGCCGTTCGAACACGCAGGCGGCTCGAACCCGAAGACGCCAGGAAGCTGGGCAAGCTCGAGAAAGGCGCGATCGAGGCGGTGCAAGCGGAGGCCTGGCCCGCGGTTACAGACGCGGATGAGTTGTATGACGTTCTGGTGATGCACGGGTTCTTGACCGACACGGAAGTGATGGAAAGCGGCGATGGAACCTGGCGCCCGCTCCTGGCGTCGCTCGTGGAGTCCGGTCAGGCGGTACCCGCCGACCCGAGGGACGGACCGAAACTCTGGATTGCCGTGGAGAGGATTCCTCAATTCGAGGTTCTGTACGGTGAAGCCGTCGGACGCGGCGCAACGGCGGTTCACGACTCCATCCGGGAATTTTCGTCGGAGGATCCGGAACAGGTACTCACGGACGTGGTCAGAGGCAGGATAGAGCTTCTGGGGCCGACAACCGCGTCCCGAATCGCAAGGGATATGGGCCTTTCCAGGCAGCGGATTGACCAGGTTCTTCACGCACTGGAATCCGAGGGCTTCGCGATCAGAGGCCACTTCTCCCCGGACCTGCCTTCCGACGCCGAAACGGAATGGTGCGAGCGCCGCCTGCTTGCGCGTATCCACCGATATACGCTCGAAAAGCTGCGTCGGGCAATCAGACCCATTTCCTCGTCGGATTACGTGCGGTTTCTACTCCGTTGGCACAACCTGACGGAGGACACCCGGAAAGGAGGCCCCGAAGCGCTTAAGGAAGTTCTGGATCAACTCGACGGATTCTCCTGTCCCGCCATTGCGTGGGAGAGCGACGTCCTGCCTTCGCGCATCAAGGACTACGACCACTTATGGCTGGATACCTGTTGCTTATCGGGAAAGACCATGTGGGGCCGTTATCTCAGGACACAAAGCGCCAGGGCGGGAAATACCCCCATCCGCACCACGCCCATCACCCTGGTCAATCGAACCACGTTCGGGGCCTGGCCGTTCCGCCCTGCGGAGTCGTGCACGCCGGTCCTGACCCCGTCCGCGCAACGGGTATTCGAGTGTCTGAAAGCCGGCGGCGCGCTGTTTTACCACGACATCCTTGCCAGGTCGAAAATGCTCAGGAGCGAGATCGAGAGCGCCATTGCCGAGTTGGTGGCGGCCGGAAAGCTGACGTGCGACAGCTTCGCGGGGCTGCGGGCGCTTCTGATACCGGAGAAATTCAAGGTGCGGTCCCGGCGGAATCGGGGGCCGGTCTTCGGCATGGAACAGGCGGGCCGGTGGTCCCTGATCGAACCCGAATTCGAGGATCAGGCCGATATCGAACAATGCGCACGAATTCTTCTGAAACGTTACGGGGTTGTCTTCAGACGGGTACTGGCCAGAGAGAGCGGCATACCGCCGTGGCGCGACCTCGTCCGGGTCTTGAGGCGGATGGAGGATCGCGGCGAGGTCCGGGGAGGCCGATTTGTGGAGAGATGGGGAGAGCAGTACGCACTTCCAGCGGCGATTACCGTCATCCGGTCCCTGAAACGGGAGAAGAGACGGGGCGAACTCGTATCGGTCAGCGCCTGCGATCCGGTCAACCTGGTCGGTGTCGTTACGCCGGGCCGGCGTATCCCGGCGATTCCCGGAAACCGAATCCTGTTTCGCGATGGGGAACCCGTCGCTCGGTACGAAGGAAAATCAGTTCACTTTGAAAAGAAGCTCGACGCGGAAACGGCCTGGACGTTGGAGAAGAGCCTGATACGAAAGCACGTTCCGCCCAAACTCAGGGAATACCTGGGAAAAATCGTGCTTCCGTAAACCTTCTCGCGTGCGCTGCGTGCACTGAGCTTGTCAATGCGTGGTCATTGCGTGCGTTGCCTGCGCTGGCTCAGGGAGCGGCTCGGGGTGCAGGCTCAATGATGTTCGTCGCGTGGGTTGCCCTCGCTCGTCGGCCGAATTTCGGCAATCTATTTCCGGGACACAACACAGGCAACTCGTTTCATTTCCCAATTCTCCCCGCAAACTCGATAGACGGTCCTCGACGTGTTGATTTCTTCACACACCAATAATAAAATGCCATATATTAAGAAAACTAACCGTCGCAATTTGCGACACTGGCGAATTGATGGGAGATAGCAAACCGGCGATGGCGAATTTCGCTCGTCTACAGAGCTGTGTACGACCTGCCACCGAGCACGAACTGCAAGAGCGCGCCGAGCGCGGACGGAGATGGATCCGGCTCCGCGAGCGGGGGGTCTGCGCGACCTGTCAAGAAATCGCCACGGGAGACGCCACGTCGAACGGTGACGGCGAATTGCTGCTCAAAGACGAGCGATGTTTCGCGATTCTCGAACGTTACCCGCGCGGCCTTGGCCACACGATCGTGATCGCCAAACCACACGTCCCGGATATCGCCGCATTGTCGGACGAGTTCGGCAGTGAGTTAATGACGGTTATGCTCCGACTGACCCGGGCACTGAAGACGGTTACAGGCTGCGACAAAGTCTATCAGGTCACCATGTGTTCCGGAAAGCGGTCCCATCTGCACTTTCAGTTGATACCGAGACAGCCCGGCGAAAAGATCGGCGGCGGCGTCTTCTCGAGCACGCGCCAGTATCTGGCTTCCGCGGAACCGCTGGCGGGTGCAATCAGAGCAGCCCTGACCGTTCCGGATGCTGAAGTCGATGTCAAACCCGCAGCTGATTCCTGCTAGATTTCGAACGCCAGACGCGAGTACAAAACTCAGATTTTCAACCGTAAGGGGTGAACGTATGACATCCGCAAAAACGGCCCTGGCCCTGTTATTGTGCTTCGTCGCTCCCGCCTTCGCGCAGGGCACGGGCTCTATCAAGGGACATATCACCGGTGCGGGGAGCGATGCTCTGTACGGCGCCAACGTTATTGTCCAGAGCGCGGCGCTACAGGCTCCCATCAAAGTCGTCTCCGACGTGAACGGCAGGTACGAGGCCGCAGGTCTGCCGGACGGCGTCTATGAAGTCTCGGTTTCCTTCGTCGGATACGAGACCGCGACCCGGAGCAACGTCCGGATATCCGACGGCGGCGAGACTAACCTCGACTTCAGTCTGGACGTCGAGGTTCTCTATGGAGACCAGATCATCGTTTCCGCATCCCGCCGGCGGGAAAAAGTCCTGGATGCGCCGGCCTCGGTCGCGGTCGTCGAATCCGACGCCGTGCGGGCTCAGCGCGGATTGAGCGCCGCGGATTACATCGTGGGCCTTGCGGGCGTGGACAACGCTCAGACCGGCCTGGTCCAGGCCAACACCGTCACGCGCGGCTTTAACAACGTCTTCTCCGGAACGCTGCTTACACTGGTGGACAACCGCATTACGCGCGTGCCTTCTCTCCGGTTCAACGCCCACCACTTCATTTCCGTTACAAACCACGACATCGAACGCGTCGAGGTCGTGCTGGGACCCGGGTCGGCCCTCTATGGTCCAAACAGCGCGAACGGCGTGATGCACATCATCACCCGGTCGCCCTTCGGCTCCGAAGGCACCTCTGTCAGCGTCATGGGCGGCGAACGCGACCTGCGCAAACTCTCCTTCAGGCACGCCGCCACAGCCGAAAAAGTCGGTGTCAAACTTTCGGGCCAGTACTTTTCCGGAACGGACTGGGAATACACTGACCCGGAGGAGGTGCGACTGCGCGGCAGGAATCCCAGAGACTATGATGTGCGCCGCATCAGCGGGGAACTGCGACTCGACGTTCGTCCAACCGAGGATCTCACGGGGATCCTTTCCGCCGGCTTCGCGCAAATCAACAGTATTGAAATGACGGGTATCGGCGCGGGCCAGGCCGATGGCTGGACCAATTATTCCCTCCAGGGTCGCCTGCTTTTCAAGGACATCTTCGTGCAGGCCTTTCACAACGGCAACGACGCCCGGGATACCAAACTCCTGCGGACAAACGCGCCCATCGTGGACAAGTCCTCCTTTACGGTCCTGCAGGCCCAGCATGGCCTGAGCGTGGCGGACCGTAACCGGATTACCTACGGGGTGGACGTCCTGTTCACGCGCCCGAATACAGGTGGTACCATCAACGGTTCCAATGAAACCCGAGACGATATCAACGAATTCGGGGTCTACGTGCAGGGCGAGAGCACGCTTAACGAATATCTGACGCTGGTAGCGGCCGCCCGGTACGACGACCACAACCACGTTGAAGAGCGTGTCTTCTCTCCCCGGGCCGCCGTTGTTCTGAAACCGGACCCCTTGCAAACCTTCAGGCTGACGTACAACAGGGCATTCGGTACGCCATCCCCAAACAATCTCTTCCTGGACCTCGCCCACGCCAGGGACGCCTTCGGTACGGGTCGCGCCTTTCAACCGGTCCTGGGTTTCAGCCCGAGCTTCGATATCCGCACACAGGGAACCGAGGATGGATTCACCTTCAGCAGGGATGCCAGCGGCGTTCCCTATTTCCGTTCGCCATTCGCTCAGGTTATCGGCCTGTCGCCTTCACACCAGATCGGGATGAACGACGCACGTTTCAGCAATGTGATGTGGGGTATCGGGCGAAGCGCCGTTATGGCTGCGGCCCTGCCATCACTAAAGGCGAAAGCAACGGAACTGTTGACCGCACTACTCACGGCCGCCGGGGTCCCCCCGGAACAGATTCCGGCCATGGCGGCCCAGCGGGTGGAGGGGCTGGCGGTCGCTTTTCAGAATATCATCCCTCAAACCCTTCCGGGCCTGAGGAACACCCTCAGGGTTCTGAACCCCTCGACTGCAGCCTTCGATCCGGTCCCCGACCTGGGAGCGTCCACCGTACGGGACATCGACAAAATCAGGCCCACCATTACGGAAACCTATGAAGTGGGTTACAAGGGCATCTTCGGGAACCGTCTCGTGCTTGCGGCAGACGTCTACCGTACCCGCACCCACGACTTTGTCGGTCCACTGCGCGTGGAAACGCCCAACGTATTCCTGGATCCAGCCGCTCTTTCGGTCTCACTTTCCGCCGCTATCGCTCAGGCCCTTCAACACCCGTCCGCGGCCGCACTGGCCGGCGCGCTCGCATTCCTGGATTCTCCTGGTGAGGGCGGCAACGGAAACAACACCCCCGTAGACGAACTCACCCGTCTCTTCGTGGCGGGAACAAATAATAACGGCGCCGCATTCATCCCCTTCGGCACGGTGACGCCCCTGCAATCCTCCGATCCCAATGCGATTATGTTGACCTTCCGCAACTTCGGCGACGTCGACTTTTACGGCGTGGACGTCAGCGTCGCCTACTACGCGGATGACACGTGGACATTTTCGGGCAGCTATTCACACGTCAACAAGGACCTGTTCAAGAATCTGGGCGGTATCGCGGACATCGCGCTCAACGCCCCGCGCAACAAATTCACGCTCGGCGCGACCGCCAAAATGCAGGATTCCGGGGTCCGGTTCGGGTTTCGCCTCCGTGGCCGCAGCGGGTTCCCGATGAACTCGGGTGTCTACATCGGCAACGTCAATTCCTCCCTGGTCTTCGACGCGAACGTGAGGTACGAACTGCCGTCCATGATTACAGATGGAACCGTCGCGCTCAAAGTGAACGCATCCAACATGTTCAACCAGAAACACCGTGAATTCGTTGGAGCCCCCGAAATCGGTCGGCTCTTATCCGTCGGCCTGACAGCGGAATTCTAGTACCTGTTGACTTCTAATACTGCGCGTGCCTATAGTTTGATGTCTCCCCTCAAGACGAAGGAGCCATCGGCATGCCGAAGAAATACGTTGTACGTCTGACGCCCGAAGAACGGGAGCGGCTGCAGGATCTGGTAAGCAAAGGCAAGACGCAAGCCTACCGAATAAGGCACGCCCACGTACTTCTCAAGGCCGATGCAGAGGGTCCGGCCTGGCTGGATCGGCAGATCGCGGAGGCCTTTTCGTGCAATCGGTCTACGGTTGAGGGCATCCGGAAGCGTTTTGTGTTGGAGGGCCTGGATTCGGCCCTTGAGCGAAAGAAGCGAGCCCATCCTCCCACCGAAAGAAAGCTGGATGGTGCTAAGGAAGCCCGATTGATCGCGTTGGCTTGCAGTGAACCTCCAAAGGGACATAAGCGGTGGACGCTGAAGCTGCTGGCCGATGAACTCGTGGCCCTGGAGATCATCGATAGCATCTCATACCGAACGGTGCAGCGGACGCTAAAAAAAACAAACTTAGGCCTCACCTGAGAACGTGCTGGGTGATTCCGCCCAAGCAAAACGCCGCGTTTGTCGCCGCGATGGAGGATATCCTGGACGTCTATCAGCGGCCGTACGACGCCAAGAGGCCCGTTGTCAATATGGACGAACACCCGGTCCAGTTGGTCAGGGAGACGCGTACTGTGATCGCAACACGTCCGGGCAAACCTGAACGCTACGATTACGAGTATGAACGTAACGGAACCGCCGTGAACTTCATGTTCACCGAACCGCTGGCGGGCTGGCGCAAGGTCCGTGTAAGACAACGCAAGACCGCGGTGGACTGGGCCCAAGAGATCAAGGATCTCCTTGATACTCACTACCGTGAAGCCGAAACCGTCGTCTTGGTGTGTGATAACCTCAACACGCACACGCCCGCGGCACTCTACAAGGCGTTCTCACCCGAAGAAGCTCGCCGTCTGGCCAAGCGTCTCGAAATCCACTACACGCCCAAACACGGGAGCTGGCTCAACATCGCCGAGATCGAACTCAGCGTCTTGAGCAACCAATGCTTGAAGGAACGCATCCCCGATATTGAATCCCTCAAAGAGCAGATTTCCGCCTGGACGAACGATCGCAACAACAAAAGCAAGGCTGTCCATTGGCGGTTCACGACCAACGATGCTCGGATCAAACTGAGAAAGCTGTACCCAGACTACGCGGCGCTTTAGCCGTCAATGGGTACTAGTACTGAAGCAAAACCAGCTGTCAGCCGTCAGTTATCAGCGTAAAGCGAACAGCAAAGAGCGAATCGATTGACGTCTGCGCCTTCTACAATGTTTATGTAGGGGCAACCCTTGGGGTTGCCCTCGTGTCCGCGCGGAAAAACTCGCAGTTTTCGTTTTAGAGGGGTTCGCCCGCTCCTGAGATTTATCCCTCGTGCGACCGGTGGTGGCGTTGGGGGTTTTTCCGCGCGGATCCGTCCGGCAGTGTCGCCTCGTGTATACTCAGGCGGTCTCAGGGCAATGTCTCACGATTTCTCCACTAAGGAGATTCGCGGAAAAACCGGCTCCGCGCCGAGCGGCGCCGTTCTTTTTGGTCCTTTTTCTTGGGCGTACAAGAAAAAGGACGGAGAAAATTAATAATAAAAAGTTAAGGGAATGACTTCATGGCCGCGGAGCGTTACTTATCGTCCGCCTTTCCCCTCTAAATCGTGCCTCTTACCGCTTGATTAGATACCAATCCGAAGGGTTCACCCACATTTGAATAAAATTGACAAAAAAACCGTCGCGTCATGGGCAATGTACGACTTTGCCAACTCCGCCTTCACCACCCTCGTAGTCACCTTCATCTATTCCACGTACTTTGTAAAGTCCCTTGCGCCAGACGAAATCATCGGCACGACGCTGTGGTCCAGAGGGGTCACTTTCTCCGCCCTCGCCGTGGCGCTGTTCTCGCCCCTGGCCGGCGCCCTTGCGGACCGCGGCGGTTTCCGAAAGGGCTTCCTCCTTCTCTCCACGGTAGTCGCAGTCATTGCCACCACCGGCCTGTACACGGCATTGCCGGGCCAGGTCATGACGGCTCTGCTCTGGTTCGTCGTAGCGAACTTCGCCTTTGAAATGGGAAATGTCTTTTATAACGCGTTTCTGCCGGACATCGCGCCAGGGAAATACATCGGCCGCATCTCCGGGTACGGGTGGGGGCTGGGCTACATAGGCGGCCTCATGGCGATGGGCATCGCCATGATCGGATTCGTCAGCCCGGAAACCCCATGGTTCGGCATCACAAGAGATGCCGGCGCGAATATCCGGGCAACCAATCTGCTCGTCGCCGTCTGGTTTGCGGTTTTCAGCGTCCCCATCTTCCTCTGGGTTCAAGAAAAAAAAACCCGCGCGACTCGAACGCGCGGGATCCTGTCGTCCACCTATCGCCAACTCGTCAGGACGTTTAGGGAAGCCGGTCAATATCGGGAGATTATCAAATTACTTATCGCCCGTCTCGTCTACAATGACGGACTCATCACCATCTTCGCCTTCGGCGGCATTTACGCGGCAGGTACGTTCGGTTTCACGTTCAACGAGATCATGGTCTTCGGCATTGTCCTGAACGTCGCAGCGGGTACCGGAGCGTTTGCGCTAGGCTTCCTCGATGACCGGTTGGGCGGCAAACGGACCATCCAGATCAGCCTCCTCTTTCTCATCGCGGCAACGCTGATGGCCGTCTTCGCCCACAGCAAGACGGTCTTCTGGATTTCCGGCATCATGGCGGGTTTTTTTGCCGGGCCGAACCAGTCGGCCAGCCGTTCGCTCCTGAGCCGATTCGTTCCACCGGAAAGGGAGAACGAGTTTTTCGGGTTGTTTGCCTTTTCAGGCAAAGCCACGGCTTTTCTCGGCCCTCTTGCCCTGGGCGAACTCACCCGCGCTTTTCAGTCCCAAAGGGTCGGCATCTCGATCGTGGCGGTGCTGTTTATCGTGGGTAGTCTGATTCTACGACGGGTTGACGAAGAAAAAGGTGTCCGCGCCGCCGGACGGCCGATCTGAAAAAGACACCTGTCAGGGAGGATTCAGAGGACGCGGATCGATTAATGTGTTGACAACACGAATGTAGGGGCAACGCATGCGTTGCCCCTACGGCACCACCCGCGTCCAACGCATGCTTCATTGAGAAACCGGCGGGTGATGGCGTCGTACAGTTGCG
Organism: Candidatus Latescibacterota bacterium; assembly: GCA_965237675.1. Taxonomy (GTDB): domain Bacteria; phylum Latescibacterota; class UBA2968; order UBA2968; genus JAAXHE01. Next base: position 2,570,632 of record OZ250150.1, on the reverse strand, counting down.
ACTGATGAATCAACCGTTCCTCTTCCTCCTTGCTGCGTCCCATCGTGTATCTCGCGTCGCTTGTCTGCCCGTCCATCGGTTTCCTCCAAAGCAGGGCTTTTTGGGACCCGAATCCTGTCGTCAGGAAGTTTTACGTAATCGACTTCCAGTGGCTTCTTGATCCGTTGCTTCAGTTCCAACAGGTCGGGCCGGCTTTCCGGCAGATCCTTGATCATTTCGCCATCCGGATAGATCGTTGCGGTGGTCGTCTTGCTCAAGAACCCCTTTTTCGACGTCCCGCGAACAATCTGGAGACCGTCGTTTGAAATTGCCATTTGAGAGTGTATAAGGTGTCCGTCGCCGAGAATCCGAAAAATAAGCCCCAACAAACCTGACGTCGGACGCCCCGTAATCCCCTCAATCTTATCGCAAACCAACCAATCTCCAAGATCCAGCAACCGATAGGCCATCACTCGGTGATTGGTAACCTTGAGATTGGGTGTTGCGAGCGTATCCAGGTACGAGTAGCGATCCGGCTTGCCCGGCCGGTCCTCCCACCAGATTCGCACATTCAATGCGAATTGAGGCGTCGGTCCCTCGATAACCTTCCGGATCACCCGATCCATTCGATATTCCACGTCCATATGCTGTTCGTATTGATGGGTTAGCCGGGCGTACAGGGGCATTTCGCTATCCGTGCGTCCCGTCACCTCCACAAACGCCCGATACCAGTCCTCGGCGTTGATAAACAGCGGCGGTCCCTCCGGATCGCGCTGCTCTGCACGCCGGGCAAGATCGAGCACCACTTCCCATTGGAACCGGGCGCCGTTCGTCGTCGCGGTCGGGTCGTAACCATCGGCCTGCCGCATCGCCTCCAGTATTTCCTGCCGGCTGACCAACTGATACGCCGGATCCCCGGCGCCCTCTCCCGCGCACGCCGGTTGATGTGCCAAGATTAGACAGACGAGGAGGGTTACACAGCTCAATCCCGGTATGTATCGACAGTTTGTCATATCAATGATGAAGCCGCCCGATCTGCATCGAATGATTCGCCCTTGTCTCGGCCGTGGATCCCGTGAGGCGTCAACGGGCAGGCGGGAACTATTTCTTGGCTTGCAGGTCTGCGGCAGCAGTCCCCCGATACCGGGAAGTTGAAACCTGTTTATATATAGCCGGGACTTGAAGAAAGTTGTCCTCGTTATCGGTAACCCGTTGGGCGAACCGCACCGTCAGGTCGGGACGGTCATCCGAGCCCTGGAAAGGAAGCTCTGCACCGCCCAACACGCCGCACCTCCCACGATCAGTCCAACAATCAACGCGTAATTCCATTCCACGGGCCGTTCCTCGGGTCTGATCACCAGGGGTTTTATCTGGAATATAAGGGGCGTCACGGGGCTTGTCAAGGCGCGGTGGGTTTCCGGACACCGTCCCTACACGGGCACGCGGGATGGGTATCCGGGGGGCGTCAACGGGCAAAACCCATTGACAAACCGGCGCCGACGCTGCTATTTGTCGTGATGCAATGCTCATGGCGATTGTCGTCTTTCCGGCCTTGTAAAACCCTGGCGGAGAGGACGGGCCGCCGCATGGTCAGGCCCGAGACATTGAAACGCGGATTTCCCATGGACTTCCGCGGAAGGTATCTTCCATTGCTCGTATGCGCGGCTCGGTTCAGACAACCTTGTCGCACCCCGTCGGTGGACGATTTGAACACGGATGTACGCACGACATTGGAATACATAGACCCGGTAGGCGTGTACAAGGCCATCGATGCTTGTGGAAACGCCGACCTCAAACCCGAGGAGGCGCTTACCTATAACGTGGGTGTGGTGCTGATTGCAGACCCGGACGTCGACGTGACCTTCGACTTCTGGCGTTACGATTTCAAAAACGTGATCGCCACACTGCCACAGAACGACGTCGTGCGCCTCTACGGAGAAGGTTATAACGGCGACGCGAGGAAATTGAACGCGGTGTGGGACCGCATCTCATGTCCAGACAATGTCACGGACGGTTCCTGCGTTCCGGGGGACATCGAGCGTGTGCGGATCGATCTGATCAACTGGCCCGGCGTCAGGACTTGGGGGTTCGACGGCCTGACGCACAATCCGAAGGGCCGGCGGATCAAGCTGGCGGCAACCTGCGCGCTTGCGCGGTGAACAGAGGCTATTACATGAGAGATTGTCGTGACAGGGGCGAAAATATGGAACTTGTGAGATATCCCGACAGCCGGATTGAGGTACTCGACGACCGCTTTGCAAAGTACAAACTGGCGAACGCCGCCGTCGAAATGCTCTGGACCGGCGGCCGCTGGCTCGAAGGTCCGGTATGGTTTGGAGACGGCCGCTATCTGCTTTTCAGCGACATCCCCAATAACCGCATCCTCAAATGGGAAGAAGAGACGGGAGACGTCTCGGCCTTTCGCAAACCGTCGAACAATACCAATGGCAATACCCGCGATCGCCAGGGACGGCTGGTTTCGTGCGAACACGACACCCGCCGCGTGACCCGGACGGAATACGACGGTTCGAACACGGTATTGATGGACCGGTTTGAGGGCAGGCCGCTGAATGCGCCGAACGACGTCGTGGTCAAGTCGGATGGATCGATCTGGTTCACGGACCCCGGTTACGGCATTCTGATCAACTACGAAGGGCATCGGGCCGAATTCGAAAACGCCGCCAACGTGTACCGTCTCGATCCGGACACCGGGGAAGCCACCGTGGTGGCGGGAGACTTCCGGCGGCCGAACGGGCTCTGTTTCAACCCCGATGAGTCCCTGCTCTACATTGTCGACACCGGACGCTCCGATGGGCCCGAATACCCCACCCACATCCGTGTTTTCGACGTCGATGGCGACCGCCTCGCAAATGGCCGCGTCTTCATCAACATGGAACCCGCCTCGGCGGACGGGATCCGCACCGACGTGGACGGCAACCTGTGGGCGGGGGCCTGCTGGGCCGGAGATGGGTACGACGGCGTGCACTGCTTCGCACCGGACGGCACCCTCATCGGGAAAATCCACCTCCCGGCGCCCTGCGCGAACCTCTGCTTCGGCGGCGCAAAAAAGAACAGGCTGTTCATGACCTGCTCCCAGTCGCTGTTCTCGGTCTACGTCGAAACAATCGGGGCTCAGACGCCGTGAAGCGCGAAGACCATCCTGCAAGAAAACAGGGGTAATCACGGAGTTATAGGAAAAGAGAAAAACTCATTCAGAGCGCGGCCCGGGAAAAACAAAAGCCGTCCACGTTAATGATGGGCGGCTTTTTCAATTGTCGACGCCGAGATTCGGGCCGAGACCCTGGAATCGAGCTGCTGACGGACTTTCAGGAGCTCAGCTGCCTGAAGAACGCGAAAACAAAACCTCACTATATATTGGCACGGAGCGCAGGCACACGTCCACCAGCGTCTCCGTATCCGCTGCCGAGAGGGCGTTCATGTATGCCAAAATCATCTTGCGGATGAGGTAACGGCCGAAGGCGGCCTCGTCCTGGCGTCCGACGATGGGATCACGTCGCCCTGGTGCAGGTACTGGATAGGAGAAGTATCACAAATGACGTCGGGCACTGGCCAAGTCCTGTTCGATGTCTTCCTCGGTCAGATGGAAGGCATCAACACCATAGTCAGCTAACTTTATCAGAAACAATGGTTTGAGAATGTCTGCCAGCTTGGCTGCCGCCCCCGAGGACAACCGTCCCAACTCGTAGAGCTTGACGGCGACGAGGATCCTGGCCTCTTCGCTGAACTGCCTGGGTGAATATCCCAAGGCCAGCAGGACCTCATCGCCGTAGTCGATGGTCAACGTTCTCTTCATCGTATCGTGTCTCCATGAATGCGTTGTATAGCGGACGCCTTCTCTAAATTTCCTTGAATATCGTTCTCGAAGGCTTTGTTCATCCGCTCAATGCTTTTGCCAATGGCGAGCCACAACGCGTCAGTTCAATTGACACAGTTCTGTCTCGAAATCGAACCTTGTTGCGAGAATCCCGAAATTTGTTGACTTCATTCCGGTGAATGCCATTGTGAACTGCAATAGGTCGAAACCTTACAGCCATGAGTTGCTGCGGTAGTAATTGGTCTGCGATAGCGGCGCCGGCGTCTAATTGTGGCCAAAACTTGGAAAAGTCAGCTTTGCTTCCGGTTAGTTCTATTGGCGCAACCCACGGCCGATCATCTTCGTCGTTGTCAGCCACGAACAAATAGTCGCAACGTGGTTTATTTGTTTCAACCGGCGCCGCTTCGTGTTCCAAACTGATTAGCACGTTCGGCTCTGGTACTTCCCGCAGCGATAGCGAGCATTTACCTTCTCTGCACGTTGCCGCGTGACATTGCGGATCAGTTTTTCGCCGGACCGATTCTACGACCGTCGCTGGCATTATCTTTCCCCAATGCGGTTGGAAATATCGCCCCATCGGTTATAGAGACCTTCTGTAATCAACCCAAAGCCTGCTGGGAATGTCCCCGACTCAACGTCTAGCGGTATTTCCCGAACCACTGAACCACCAATCTCCGGTCCTCGTTCGAAAAGCCACGCGCCTATCTCTTCTGGACAGAGTTCCAAATCGGCGAAATCAATTCCCTCCCGATTCTCCGCGGAAAGTTCCGACAACCGAACTAGATTGGCCAACTCTTCAAGTATCCACTCGCTGTGAGTCGTAATGAGGATTCGGACGCCTGACCTGACCGTCGCTGCGAGTTGGCGGACAAATTCCACTTGCATCGCCGGATGCAAGTGCGACTCGGGTTCTTCTATGATAAGCAGGTCGCCCGGCTGAACGACGTGGCGCAGGTACAGCACGACGGGGGCCAACTCTGATACCATGGAAGACGCATTCATCAGCGGCAGGTCCTTATTCCAGCCATCCGGGCGATAGACGAACGATGGGTATTCAATTTCCGACCGTTCAACACGGACAGTTCCCCGCAACAGTGCCTGTTCCATACGCAGAGCGAGGTCATTGTCCCCTTCAGGTTCCCGACGCGCTGAAGAAGAGGCCAGTGCAACAAGCTGTTCCAGAAAGTCGCCGAGTACTCCGGAGATCACTGGCATTGGAGAATCACGGCGCAGTACGGTCCGCGAGGCGCTTGCAATCAAACCCCGCACTGCCACCTGATGGGCGTGCATAACGCCAGCCCGGTCAGCGGGGAGATAATACGCCGGACGACTCAATGGGCCTACGATGCCAGGAACAACGGCACGTGCAAGCATTCTAAGCAATCCAATCATGGCACCTTCAACCAACTGTTCTCCTGTGCCCTTTTTCCTTGCCTCGGCAGAGTTCAACCAGGTCAACGTAGGGTCTATGATACTCTTCCGGTCAATTTGCAGGGGCATATTTTTTGGAATCAACACATCTAATTCAGTTCCTCGCTTTGTCACTGTAAAATCGTACCCAAACGCGAGGTTGCGGCCGGCTTCCTTTGAACCATTGCCATGTAATGAAAATCCAGCCCTGCCACCACTTGAATGGCGAATCAGACTTTCGGCCTTATCTATCCCGAAACATCTTGTGATCTCTTTATCGAAAATTTTGCTTAATATCGGGACATTTTCGAGAGATTTGCGCACCAGATCTGCAATAGGCTCCGGTAAATCAATTGAAACGTCTTTTTCTAAGTCTAAAAACATTTGCTTTGACAAATTATAAATAGGTGAAATGTCATTTTTCGACAAAGTTGGGCTTTGCATCCACCCGGCTAAAAGTTGCGTGTCGGGTATGATAAAATCGGCATTACTGGAGCCGGCATTGAAAAACTGATGTAACGCGTAAGTCAGAACGGCCATATAGGATTTGCCAGTGTTGCTGGGACCTACGAATACTGTAAGCGGGCGCAGGTCAATAATTGCCCTGGCAATGGGACCAAAGTTGGTCACGGACAACTCGAGGTTTTTTGAGCCGGGGGTTGTGGTCATTGCTGGGTCCTCCTGCGTGTCGAATAGTACAGTCGTTTGTATATGACGCGCTGAGTTTCCATACGCCGGACGTGTCCACCAACCTATGGCGGGGCTTCGATGGGTGGTATGTCCGAGACAGGTGTCGTGCGGCCCGTTATTGCGGAAATCAACTCTTCCCCTTTTGGTGTCGGGCAAGCGAATATCCTATGTTTAATCACCATAAGACCCACCTCAGCCATGTTTTCGCATGCCTTCTTTATTTGACCGAGGGTGTATCCCTTCTTTTCATCCGCCAAAGCCGAATACAGCGATTGGTAAGCCAGGCCGTCGCCAGCAATGCGGGTCGAATCGAAACTCGGAAAACTTGACAGTACATCGCGGTAGATGTCCGGTAGGTTTTTGACGTATTGGTCGTCAATGGGCATCGAAAACCTCCTTTAGTTCGTCACTTGCGCAACCTCATTGGAGAGGGGGTAGGCACACATCACACGTGATAGCAGGTTTTTTTCGTCCGCGAGAATCCGCTCGAAAGCGGAAATGGGATTTCACGATGAATTGAATTTTTCAGGTTGAGATAGTGTTGCCCGTTTCTTTTTTCGGCTCTTGCCGCGCCGGATTGGCATATGACGCGCATCAATATACCGTCGTTCGAATGTATCTATCCTCTTATTCAATGCACGCTCAGAATAATCCAACCTCTTGGGGTTCCTGCTTTTCTTTAGGCATCGAATGAGTATCGCACTTGGAATTGTCACGATCAATTTATCGTGCCGGTCCCACATCTCTTTAACCCATCCACGATCCTTGTTGTCCAATCCTTCGGCGTTACTCCGATAAACAATAAATACAAGCCTTCCGTATTGCTTACCACTATACGACAGCGCCTGACGAAAATCGTCAGGCTTAAGTGTCGCAAAGTTCTTTATTTCAAATGTCACCTGCCGACACGCGTAGTCATTCAGTACCCGCCGCCAGAATCCCCGCTCCGCCAGATTTGTTTCTACCACATCGCGCCTTTGAATACCATCAGGCGCAGGATTTAGTTCAAAGTTGCCCAGGCTGCCGGCGAACAGAATCTGACAAGCTCGCAGGACCCATTTTTCGAAGTCTTGAGCGCCATCACGTCCTTCTGGATAGTTGGGCAATTCAGTAACAAGCTGGCCGAGCCTTCGCGCACGCATGTCGACCATCTGAGGAATGCCTTGTGTTTTATAATCGTCGTATATCTCCACTACCACGTCAGTTGAAATGCTTGTTTCAATAGTGTCAAGAGCTTTCCAGTAGCATGGATGAATGGCAATTCGTTGGCTCTCGGCCACATCTGAAATGCTTGAAAGCGCACCGTCGTGGCAGAATGATATCGTTCCGGTTGCTTGATCTTCTAAACCCAAGAATCCAATACTATAGAGAGCGTCAATTATATGGGAACTTGTGCCTAACACCGCGATATCACTGGATTCAGGGACGCGGAAGGACTCGTCTTGGATTAGACTGTCAAGTTTTAACCTCACGTCAGCCATTGTCCGAAATGCCTGGACGCGGAAGAAGCTTTTCACGATAAGCCTTAACCCTGGGAAGACACCTTCATACTCTCTCAGTAGGTCCGTCAACCTATCCGATGAAATTTGCTTTGATTTCTCCTCAATGTCAGTCTCGATAATTCCCTGACGTCCTTCACGAGCTGCGTGCAATGCTGCTTGGTTCAAAAGTACCAACAGATCTCGGGGTCGATAAAGAGTATGCTGCAAACATCTTTGAAAGCCCCGTCTTTCCTTGAGTTCCTTATGAGCGAAACGGTTCCAGATACGAATATTGTTTTCTACCTTGGGAAGTCCGTATACTACACGTAATCGATTGGCGATAAGATCAAGCAAACTGTCCTGAGTCCAGTTCAGCCTCAGTGTACTTCCTTCAATGTGCCGGGAAAAATCACGATCAAGTGTAGCCATTAGACGAAAAATATTGTCTCTTATGAATAGCTCACCATGAATGTGCATTTGTTTATCACCAAACCCCGCGACGGCTATTGCGAGACCACCAAGCACCGCCGTTGGTCTTGGATCCGGTACCCACCCTTCATCCAAGCCATCGAATAAGAAAACTGCCCTCGCTCCGACACCCTCCAGGCCGCGCCGCACTTCCTCGTCAACTTTGGTTACCTCGCATGTCGTGGCGATCTTGCCCGGAATTTCTTGTACATACGAGTCATCGATTGAAAGCTGGTCTAGAATCGCGGTACATCGCTGAAGCTCATTGTATTTGAGCAGCCCTCTCGGGCAAGTACTATTATTAGTTGAAATAGCAGAGGCGTTCAATCAGCGGCGAAAGCGTTTTGCGTGTCATGATCGAGCGCGAGATGATTGCGTAGGGCAAGTCTGAGTACGGGAAGAAAGCGGTATCCTTTGATCCTCCGCAATCGGGGCTCGATATCCAACAGCGCGGCTGCCAACCACCGATATCGCTGATCGGAGTTGTTCCATCGTTTCACATTACGGGTGCGCTGTGCGATCATGGCGTTGAGGGATTCGATGCAGTTGGTGGTGCGAAACGATTGCTTGAGTTGTGGCATCAGTCCCAGGCGATGGAGGGTGAGGGTTTCTTCGAGCCCTTCCTCCAGGCTGTTGAGGGCCGATGCATTCATCAGGGTCAGGGAGGGCTTGAGGGCATACAGCGCGGCTTTGGCTTCTTTGTAGGTGTCCATGTCGTAGGCACTTTGAAGCGCTTTCTTGACCTCACTCTGCTGTGTCTTGGGCAAATAGGCGATCACGTTCTCCCGTTTGTGCCACTGACAGCGTTGAATGGCGACATAACCGGAAAGGGCTTTTGTGAGGGCACTATACAAGCCCTTTGAGCCGTCGATGAGGCAAAGCAGCCCTTGGTGATACTGCAATCCGCGATCGATGAGCGAATCGACAAACTGGCGGCACACGCGCTCATTTTCGCTGGCGGCCTGCACGAACCCCAGCGGGATCTTGTGCCCGTCGATGGTCACGCCAAGGGCGATGATCATTTCCTGATCGGCAAAGGTCTTGCCATCCATAAACAGCCCCACCAGGTCATAGCCCGAAAGAAACCGTTCTTGAAACTGTCTCAGCTTGGCCGCCGATGCCCTGATGAACCGCCTCGAGACACTCGATGAAGACAAGCCAAACGCCTCGGGTATCGCCTCTGCGCAACTGGCGTAAGAACGCGTCGCAATGCCGCTGACCACGCGCAGCAGCAACCCTCCGTCCATGTTTCTGGGTCGCTGCAAGTGGTGATATACCTCCAGAGGAACTTCCTCATTGGCTTCCACGTCACGCACCCTGGGCACCGTAATGGGCACTTTTTGATCCGACAGATACACCGATCCCGGTTGAGCGCCCCACCGACGATTCGGGGTCTTGCCCGCTTTACGACTGTGTTTCTTGCCCGTCAACCCGGCAACCTCTTGCTGCAAGATTTCTGCCACAGCGTCCAGACCAAGCGGGATCAGCGCTTGGATCAATGCCACACGGACGTCAACATCCTCCAGGGCTTCTCCCAGGAAGGCGCCAGACGTCACCCCGGCATCCCTATTCGACTTGACTTCACGGAGGTTCGACGGTACTTTTTTCATCACAGGCTCCTTTGGTTGAGGATACGGTCTTCTTCGTCGAGACTGCCGTATCCAATTTACATCGGAGCCTCTTCTATTTCAACTAAGATAGGCACAATCCCGCCCTCTCTTTCCATCCACATAGCTCCTTAACCATTGCGCATCTGCGCTCGCACCGTATTTCCAATGGCTGCATAAATCGTTCGCAACCGTGATCAACATCGATGTACGCCAAAGCACACGTACAGTCGCCCTAATTTCATTATAAGCGTCTACGCCGTATCTGTGAAGGAGACTCAAGAGTGCAAGCGCATCGTGTTCTTCCGGCATTAAGTGGTGAGAGAAGACTCTATCATCATCCTGAAACACTTTCATTAGGTTGAGATACAGAGCGGTTTTTCCTGTTCCCCGACGCCCAACGACAAAGCTGAAGTGGTCTGTGTCTTTCAACGCACGGAAGTCATTTGTCTCTAGAAATGCTTGATCCAGCATTCGGGAATCGACTTCGGCACGAGCAGAACCGAGTATATTTCCGATATTGGTGTCAATCGACGCGCTCATAATTCTCGGTCTCGGAGGTAGTCAAGGGTTACTTAGAGTTGGCGTGTAGGCGCTTTATCAGATTTTGGTCAAGCCAGCTGGGATTGGGCACTATGGAAACCTCTACTTTGAAACTTTCCAAAGGTTCATTCCCTGAAGGCATGTTCGATCCGATTAGCTGATACGAATTTCATTTGTAGTCAGACGATGTTCCGGGGTGGGCGGCATTTATTTTACTGACTCCTTCTCCATATTCATCGCCAACTCACAGAGCTCGCTGACTTCCAGGTATTGCCGATATTGTCCTTTGGCCTTTTCTGACGTCATTTGATAATCATCCGCCACTGTTTCTGCTCGACCCTCTGTGCCTATATTAGCGAGACAACGGTCCACCGTAAATCAGTGAGCAATCGAGAGGGCAAAGGAGCACGAGACCATGTTGGATACAGCAGCAAAGACGTCGCCCCAAAACGGGGTGAAGGCAGCGGGGGTCAAGCCGTCGGTTTCAGCCAGCGCGGATCAAGTGCCGGATCCTGAGGTGGTACCCAAGGCCAAGCGACGGCGGTTCACCAGGACCTATAAGGTGCGCATTCTGAAGCAGGCTGATGCCTGTACCCAGCCCGGACAGATCGGAGCCCTCTTGCGCAGGGAAGGGTTGTATTCTTCCAGTCTGACCCAATGGCGACGGCAGCGGGAAGCCGGGGAATTGGGAACGAAGAAGCGTGGCCGTCCTGGGGCGGATCCGTCAGAAAAAGAGCTTGCCCGGTTGCGCGTTGAGAATGAGCGGCTTGCCAAAAAGCTGGAGCAGGCCGAAGTCATCATCGACGTCCAAAAAAAACTTTCGGTGTTGCTTGGGCTGGGCAACGATGTGACCGAGAAGGCCGACGGCAAATGAGACAGACAGCTGGGGTTTTGGCCATAGACGTCGACCGTGCCTGTCAGGTGTTGGGCGTGCCTCGATCCAGTGTTTACCGCCACCGAGAGACACGGCAAAAACCGGAACAAAACCTGTCCAAGCAGCGACCGACGCCGTCACGTGCATTGGAGAAGCAGGAACGCACACAGATCCTGGACGTCCTCAACAGCGAACGATTTGCGGATGCTGCACCTCGTCACGTCTATGCAAAATTGCTGGATGAAGGCATGTTCGATCCGGTTAGCCGATGCATATTTTATTCGTCGTGAGAGGATATTCAGGGCTGGGAGGCTGATATTGTACCGGTTCTTCCTCCGGTTGGACCGGCAACTCATACAGCTCGCTGACTTCCACGTATTGCTGATATTGCTCTTTGACCTTTTTCAACATCTTCAGGTAGTCATCCGGGACGGGTTCTGTCTCACTTTTTTCGTCCATGATATTCCCCCCTGACCAACCTATACTATATCTAACTTCTTTGCAAATTGAAAGTTATCCTTGCCTGCAAACGATGGCGGCATATATCGCTTAGACATCCATCACCGTCTCCGTATCTCCGGCATCGAGGGCGTTCATGTAGGCTAAAATCATCTCGCGGGTGCGGTAGCGGCCGAAGGCTTTATTGTCTTCTCGGCGAACAATTGGAAAGGTGTCAAGTATGTACCCAGCGTCGTCGCGCGACAGCCCGTATAGGTGGAAGTAGAGCGCGTCGAGCCGTGCGCGAAGGTGACGGCGTTCCTCTTCATTCCAGACAAAAGGCGGAACTTCATAGCCGAGGTCACGGGCGAAGGGTGCCATGTCGTGGGCTGTGTAGGTAAGGCGAAGGACGTGATCCTGGGCGAGGTCACGGGCAGTGATAGAACCGAAATTGCGGTCGTAGGCTGCAGACGCGATGACGGGGAGTTGCTCAAGGATGTAGAGATTTAAGCTCGTACCTTGGATCTTTTGCCGTGCGACGAAGTCCAAGGAAAAAGCATTAAGGTTCGCCACAAGACATGTGGCACACACAGCATCCTCGCTGATGAGTAGCGGAACCTTATTGCCATAACCAGCCCACGGTACAACGGTAGCAATTACGGTTCTCACATCAGTGGAACGGGCGATATCCCTGAATCCCAACCCGTTCCCTTGATTCTGGGACAGAGTCTTTTCCACTATAGAGGCCGGCACCCAATACTGGGCTTGTGGAGAGAATTTTGGATCTGCGTGCTCTGCTTCGGTCACTTCCTCACTGAGATAGGGGTTGTGTGTACTTTCTGGGTTGATTCGAACAGAGTTAGCCCGATGGTCAAACTGATGGATCATTCGGCCCTGGTACAAGGGCAAATACAACTCCTTACCCTTCATCCAACGATTGCCCTGCACAGGGTAAAAGCCGTCGGCTTTGAGCTGCTCACCGGTGTTGAACAAGTGCGAGTCGTTAGTCATGTCAAACATGCGAACGTACTTAACCGGCCAAGCGCGTGACTCGTCACCCATGGAGCGGTCCACCAGCACTGGGTGCCGCTTGTAGATGCGGCGGGTGATCTCGGCGTCTCTTCGGCTGCGGAACACGGGAGCAGTGCCCGTATTCGGGTTCACTCGGGCGAAGTCCGCGGGCGTCAATGGAAAGCAGCGGTCCTCATCCTGGATCGTTTCCGTGTCGTGCAGGAAAAAGGCGCAATCGGCCTGGTCGAACTTCCGTTCCTGTCCGCCAAGAATGAGTGCGCAGAACTTAAACGAAGCGTGAACGTCCTTGAAGAAAATTTTCTTGTTCTCAAAATCAAACAGGCCACCTACCCGTCCGCTCGTGGACACCGACTTGAAAAAGCGGGCTGCAGTCTTGTCGCCATAAATGCCTGACGGCGTCAGCAGGCCGATTATACCGTCAGGCTTGATAAGGCTCATAGCCCGTTCGACGAAAACCGAATACAGATTGACGTCGCCGCCGCCCAGTAACGGGTAATCGCCATAGGATCGAACCATCCGGGCAAGGCTTTCCGACCGCGTCCTGGCGGCGTCGAACTCGGCCGTAAATAGCGATCCATGGTCCCGCAATCGCTGGATGCCCGTCCGCCGGGCGGCTGCCGTCGGCGCGTGAGCGAGTTCGGGGTCGCGCGTTGCAAACCACTCCACCTCCTGCAGCTTGATGCGGTCCCACGGCGGATTGCCGATCACGGCGTCGAAACCGCCTTGCGGGCGGGTTTTTTGCCAATCGTGCCAAACCCCCGGAAAGGCTAACTCCCAGTGGAGGAAGCCTTCCTGATCGGCGACGGCTCGTGCATCCCGCCACTGCTCGCGAAACGCCGTCCAGTCGGCATCGCCGGGCTTGGGGGAACCGTCCACCGCATATTTCGGCCCACGGGCTAGCAGCTTGTACGCGTTCTTTTGATACACGCCGAGAGTCATCACCAACGGCGCCACGAAAGCATTCCTTTCCTTCTTCTTCATTCCTCCGGTCAACCATCGGTGGGCGCAAAGGAAGTCGAGCAAACCGCGTAGGTCCGCGGTTGTACCCTCCACCACGTGGAACAACGTCGCTGACTCCCGCACTTCGGCCACGTCCGCGTCGGACATCCTTTCGATGCGCCGCATTCCAGTCGTAGCGGTCTCGGCTCCCGCGATGGCGGAACCGGCAAAAAGGCCCCCACCCAATGTTTCCAGATCCTTACGTCCTTGGAACACCTTCAGGCCGAGCAATGAGTCGCCACAGCGAAGATGATGGTCGAGGAAGGACAAAGGTGCTCCCACTGTAAAGCTGTGCAGCCAAAGCGACACTTTTGCCAACTCCACGGTCAAGGGATTCTTGTCCACCCCGTAGATGCACCGTTTTAGCACCATTCGCCGAATGATGGACTGGTCATTAAGTTGCTCCTCGTCCAACACCCATCTCAATTCTTCAGCTCGACGTATGATTTCGCCGCGAATCGACTCCACGCGTTTGACCAGGGGTGACTCATAGGCGCCATTCAGCCACTCGGGTACAACAGGGACGTATTCGATCAATTCAGCGATGCAGTCGGACAGGAAGTCCAATGCGGTAACCAGGAAATGGCCGCTTCCCATGGCCGGGTCCAGGACCTTTAATTCAAGCACCGCTTCGGCCGGATCGAGCCGCTCAAGTTCAGCCCGTCGTTCGAACTTTGGCCTGGGGTCGCTCTTGAGCGCGGCGGCCTTGTCTTCGAAGGCTTTGAGTCGCTCCTCAGCCAGCGGTTTTAGAGTGCGGTCCACGATTAGATCCACCAGTTCCTGCGGCGTATAAAACCTGCCGCTGTCCTTGCGCGCATATGGATTGGGTCGGGTCACGATCTTGCCGTTGTCGTCCCATACAGGCTGGTGTTCTAGGAGCCGCTCGTAGATTGAGCCGAGTTGCTGCACGGACATATCACGGTAATTGACAAATCGGCGCTCGTCCCGCCGATTACCCGTGTGACTGAGGTCATAGACGATAGGAGCGATGTCCGCGTCCGCTAGTCGGATCCGTTCTAGTATTGGAGCGGCTTCTGGCGCAAACAGTCCCCCATTGTAGGCCGGAAGTCCGATAGACGGATCGCCTTTATCGATCACTTGAAAGAGATCGACAAGCCGACCGTAGTAGTTGGTAACAATGGAGGAGAAGGTGTCTTCATCAGCCATCCTGCCAGCGATATCGTCGCGCACCCGCTTACGCAGGCCATAGTCGTCGTAACGCGAATCGTGGACGGGCAGAAGGCCCCTGTCCTCCGCGTAGAGCACGAAGAACAAGCGATAGAGAAGAATCAGCGCTGCCTCCCGGCATTCTGGGAGAGTTTCGCCAGACTTTTTGGCCAGCGCCTCAACCAGATCGGGAAACACACGATCGAATACAACCCCGGAAATGTCCTGCGCGACCTCTTCCTCGTAGCGACGCCCTTCGTCAAGCGCCGATTCAAGAAACGTCGCCGTGGCACCCTTATGAAGTACAAATGACTCACGGAGAAACAAGAGATAAAAAACCCGTAAGTGGTCTTCTCGTTCAGGCTTTAGATGATCTTCGAGATCGGCTTCAAAGTAACCGGTCGCTCGGGGCCGGGCACGTTGATCGTAGAGACGCCAAACTCTGCCATTAGTCAGCATTCCCCAGCGAATTCGGCCCTCCGACTCGATATCGGCCGTCGAGAGGTACCTGCGAATCTGGCCATGCGGCGTCCTCGACTGGGATCTATCGTCCTTGTTACGGTCGTCCAGGGACAGCCCGAAGCGCTTGCTCTCCTGCACTACGGCAGCGTTCCGGAAGCGGTCAACCGCGTTGCGTTCCGCGGAGGCGCGCTGCTTGGAGTCGGCATCGGCGAAAAGCAGATGGTCGGGAATATCCTCGTTGCGAGCCGTGCCCTGCTGGGGCAGATAGTGCGTCCACCCCAGCAACTCCAGAACCGGTCGGATCAGCTCCTGCTCGGTTACCGCCTCGTTTGGATCCCCGGAACGACAGAGGGCCGCGTAACGCTGGCCTAAGCTGTCTCTAAATGTGGTAAACGCCTCCACATCCTCAACCGAGGATTTCCATTCGTCGGTGTCCTTGATGCCATCCGTGAGGAAATAATCCGTAAATAAACGGCCTGACATATCTATACCTGCTCACGGTAGTAGTGTGAGTCCAAATAACGCAAGGATCAGTTACCCCTCACCGGCTCCGATCGAGATACTTCCACTCGCCCGGTACTCTTTGCCGTGGGCTCAATGGCGCCCGCTTTACGTTTTCCGGTAGTTCGTCGACTGCTTCAGACGACGGTTTGACATCTGGACGGCCTCTCTTGTGCTTCCCCTTCTTTCTCGTTGTTGACATAGCGTTGCCTTGCTACGACTAACATTGCTTCCTTGAAAATCTGATGCCAGCCTGTGCGAGCAAGATACCAGCGTCCCCATTTTGAAAACCAATGCCGCCACGACGCAGAACGCTACGGAAGCCCGATCTGAGGCAGGGCGCCCACAAGGGACGCCCCTACAAGACGTTGGGGAGTGACTCAGAGCTATGGTCGCGGGGCAGATGCCGCCGACCACCAATTAATACTGATCACTTCCTACACGATGCTCACCGCGTCTTCGAGAAGAACACGATCTGTCCGCCCTGGACGAGGTCGTGTTTATTTATGTCTCCATCCCGGACGCTGTGGGCCTGGACGTTGCCAAACAGGAGCACCTCGCCGGGTGCGGTGGTGAAAAGGCTGGTCACGTCCAGAACGCCCGACGATTCCCAGTCGCCGAGGTCGGTGGGGTCCGAATCCGTCTGTCCGGGAGGCAGCGCGGAGCGGTCGATCACGGCAATCCGTGTCAGCTTTCCGGTGGCGGGGTTCACTTCCCATACGGACGCCTCGATGCCGCTTTTTTTGCCGAAGGTCGCCTTCCGGGTGGACCGGTCCTCCTGAACGTAGATCATCCCGTTGTCCGCCCAGTCCAGGTTGTCCGGGTTGCGCAGGCCCATGTCCGGATGCGTGAATTGCCCGTCGCCGGCATCGTCGCCATCGTAGAGGATTCGGATCGACGCGGTCATCGCGCCGATGTCCGCGTCGATGACATAGGTCGCTCCCCAGTCGTCCGAGGGGTATGCACTTCCGTGCCCCGTCGAGGCCATCACGGCCTGCGTACCGCGCTCCGGGTTCGTCGCCACGTCCTCCGGGCGCGAGAAGCGGAACCCGCCCACCGCGCCGACCAATTCATCCTGTTTCGCCTGTGTCGCAAAGCCCAGTTCGTCGTACCCGGCCCTGCCCGCCCGATCCGGTGAATGAATATTGATCCTGACCAACCTCCCGGCGCGGCTCGTTTTCGTCCCGTTCCAATCCTCCGGTGTCCTGTCGCCGTTGTTCGCGACCCAGACGAACATATCGCCGCCTGTCAGGCCGTTGCGCTCGAGGAAGCCGCCCGTCCCTTTCCGTCCCACGTAGAGGTACAGCGGCGCGCCCCGCCGGTCGTCTCCCAGCAGAACGGCCACTTTGTCGCTGTCGCCCGTGTCCAACAGGGTCACGTTCTCCCACGTGCCGCGCCCCAGCCACGGCAATGCGTAAATGGCGCGGCGGCGGATATCCAGCGCATGCGCCAGCCCGTCGGTGACCTCTTCGCCACAGAAATAAACGTCGTCCGCAAGGCCATACTCTCCCGCGGTGAAAAGGTTGCTGGAACAGAAGCGATCGAAACCGTCCTTCTCGCTACCCTCAATGTTCCCCTCGTGGATCTGCGACGGGTCCGTGACCTCGCGGCCGGCTTTGTCCACCGCCCTGTCGTAGGCCAGACCCGCATCCAGGAGTTTCCTGGTGTTGGCATCCAGATCGAAATAGCTCACCCGCGCGCCGGTCAGTTCCGTACGGTTACCGAGGCTGTACGCGTACCCGTCCTCAGCATCCAATTCATGGTTGACCAGGATGCGGACCACGCCCGGCCGGATTTCCATGGCGCCGATCCCATCCAGAATGCCTGGCGGACGGTACCCGTCGACCTCTTCCCCCACCGTAAACAACGGCTCCACGCGCCATCCGTTCCGGCCCGTCATCATCGCCGGCGCGGTCGTGGTGATTCCGCCCGTCTCAGAGGTCTGGCTCCCCTGCGCCGCTGGACTGCCCGATTTCCGGGCAGCCATTGTCACCAGCGCAAGCATCGAGCCGGTCGATAAGGCGAACAGAAGGAAATTCCGCATCTTCAACTCCTTTTCTTTGAACGTCGGGAACCGGTCGCCTTCATCCGGCGGCGCGCATCTCTTCTCGCAAATTGATCGCGGATCGGCGTGGCCGGGCATCAATGAACCGAGGGCCGCTGGCCTCGCTCGCTATTCACAGGTTCAGAGCCTGGTCAATGGGCTCGCCCAGACGCTGTAGCCGGCTGAACTCGGGTGTTAGCGCTTCCGCGATTTTACCCTGTTCAAAACGGACATGGCGTTTGATGGTCTGGAACGACCTGGGCGACAGGGTAAATCCCTTCCAATCGCCCATCATCTCTGCCCCGCGCTCAATCAGCAGCCGGTTGAATTCGTTGCGCCGGACGCCGAAGTCGCCCAGCGGTGTCTCGAGATGAAATGCGAGCGTCGCGCTGCCGCGTTCAATATCGGCATTCCCGACCCAGCTCTCGAAGTGGATCTCTTCAGGCCAGCGCTTCTTCCACATTCGAATGGACGCGCCCCGGATCCTGGGCTCTCCGAACATCTCCGCTTTGAAATTCCAGTCCTTTGCCCAGGCCATTTTCTTCAGTCCCTTCCTGAGCGAATCGAACTCGTCGTGGTACGGCTGAAACTTCGCCTTGCTATCCGCGGCGGTCTTTGCCATCCGTTACCCCCCGACGGTGAACCCGCTCTATCCATTCGGAGACGTGACGACCCGGGTTGGAGCGGGTGCCGGGCTCGATGCGGCAGGAATTCAGCGGCCGACTATCGGGGACTTCGCCGATACCGGCGGCGACGACGCGAGGTTGTGCGGCCACATCGTAAGGACGGGTGAGAAGGAAGGAATCCGAGGTACCAAAAAACATGGGCCGATCAATATTAAGAATCGGCCCGAGCAAGTTCAGGGTAGTAACAATATACAACTCATGCAGCCGCTGTTACATCGCTATTGGGACAGAGGCACGTATAGATCGGAACTCCGCCGAAATGCGGGCGAAGGCGACCACCGGGTTAACGCCGGCGCCTGGGTCGGTTACCACCCGACTTGCGCCGCGCGCCACCATTTTCGGGTGGGGGCAACCGGTGCAGCCACACGATGCGCCCACGATTCAAATCGTAAGGCGAGGTCTCGATCGTCACTCGGTCGCCCACCAGAACCCGGATGTTGAACCGGCGCATCTTGCCGGACGTGTAACCCAGAATCTGATGCCCCCCCTCCACTTCCACCATATACTGTCCGTCGGGAAGCGTGTCCGCGACGGTTCCTTCGAGGGAAACCTTCTCCTCTTTTGCCATGCCACCTCCAACTTCTGATTAAGGGGACCTTCTTCAGATCGAAGTTTGAATGTATGATAATAACCAACCGGTGTCAAGCGGCATCTTTCGCATAGGCAACCGCCATCGCCAGCGCCTGCTCGGCAATCCGTTCGCGAATCCCACGCCGGTCGCCTTCGAACGCAAAGCGTTCGCATCGCGTGCCTTCCGGCGTACAAAGCGCAATATATGCCGTCCCGAGGGGCTTGGCGGAGCGCCCCCGAATCGGACCGGCAAGGCCCGTTTCGGCCAGGCCCAGCGTTGTATGGCCCGCCCTGGCCACAGCTTCGGCCATGGCCACGGCCACCTCCTCACTGACGGTCCCACAGCTCTCCAGCAGGGATTCGGATATCTCCAGCGCCTGGATTTTGGCCTTCGTACTGTAAGCCACCACGCCGCGTTCGAAGTAAGCCGAACTGCCCGGTGTACCCACGATCCTGGCGCAGATCAACCCACCCGTCGTGGTCTCGGCCACCGAAAGGGTCCAACTCCGCTCGACCAGCATTCGACCCAATCGCTCTTCAAGAGATTCAGCCACAAAAATCGGATCCCCGTTTTGTGCCCTTATGAAACCCGCACGCGGATGCACGTGGCGGGAAAGCAGGTTGCGATATACATTGCTTGTGCAACATCGAAGAGACATTCTCAATGACGGAACGTCTTTCCAGTCGGCCTCCGCATCCTGCACGGCGGCACATCCAACACGTGTCCTATCCTGTCGTTTCCCGGACTAATGCGGTCTTCTGCCGAAGGGATCTATGGCCCGTAATTCCGCCTCAGGCGTGGGCTCATACGTGGTGGGAAGTAACGCGCCATTGCGTACTGCCTGATCGCCGCGCAGTTCGAGGAGTTTAATCAACCGGTTTCTCCATTCGATCACACGGGCTTCATCTGCGGCCAGGTTATTTACCTCGTTCGGATCTTCCTTGAGGTCGAACAGATACTCCCGGCCGCCGAGCCGGAACCACATGTACTTGTACCGCCCGTCCGTCAGGCAGTGGTGGCGCCGCTTCTCCCCACCGATTTCTCCGTGAAATATCCGATCTCCAACCGGATCTCTGCCTCGCAGCGCGGGCAGCAGCGACACTCCGTCCGCGCGATCCGGGACACGGCCCCCTGCCGCCGACACCAGCGTGGGCAGCATATCCACCAGCGACACCGGCTTCTCGTACCGCTGGGCCGGGATCGCCCCCTCCCAACCTCCCGGCGGACGTAAGATCATCGGCACGCGACCGGAACCCTCAAAGAAATGGGATTTGAAGAAGAGACCGTAATCTCCCATCATATCTCCGTGGTCCGAGGTAAAGATCACCAGTGTATTGTCCCACAACCCCTTCCAGCGGAGCGCGGCAAAGAACCGCCCGATCTGATGGTCGATATGGGTAATCTGCCCGAAGTAATGCTGCCGCGCCCGGGCGATCCGCGCAGGCGACATGCGATCCCAGTCGTAGCGCACGGGCGCCTCCCTCAATTCCGGGGGAAGAAAGTCGTCGCCGGGGGTCGGTATGGGCGGCGGCACATCTTCCGGATCGTACCAGGCGTCGTACGGCGCTGGCGGATCGTATTGCGAATGTGGCCGGCTGAAAGACATCCAAAGAAAAAACGGACAGGTGGGATCCCTCCTGTCCAGAAACTCGATGCACTCGTTTGCCGTCCAGGTATTCACGTGATGCGTCTCGGGTACGACCGACCTTCGGGAGAATACATCGTTGTTTCCGATGCTCGTGGCCCGCTCCAACCCCGCGTATGGCGTCTTGCTCAACCACCGGTGATAATCGTCGCCCTCCCGGTACCGGCCGGACTCGTTAATAATGGTATTGTCGAATCCCAGGCGCGCGCGTTGCGGGCTGAAGTGCGCCTTGCCGATCAGCTGTGTCTGATATCCCATCCCGCCCAGGATTCCGGGCAGGGTCTCGGGCCGCTCCAGCGTGCGGTTCGAATTGGTGAAGAAACCGGTGTTATACGGCGACTGACCCGTCATCATGACCATGCGCGCGGGCACGCAAACCGGACAGGGCGAATACGCTCTGGTGAAATAGACCCCCTCGTTCGCAAGCTGGTCGAGATGCGGTGTTTCCAGAATCGGATGCCCGTCGATACCGGTGCAGTCGCCCCGGTGCTGGTCCGTGGTGATGAAGACGAGATGTGGTCGCTCAAGGATTTCGGCCATCCGGCCATTCCCATCCTAACGAGAGACGGCGCGCTGCGTATACGTCCTACTCGACCTCCACAACCGGCGGATGCGCGAAATCATGGTAGCGTTCCGAGACCTGTCCCTCCGCCGCATCTCCCCTGTGTACGTAAAACCTGTATAGGCCCGTCAGGGACTCGCCGGGCGAAAGCACGTGGTTCCCACGCCGTTTCGGATCGCTGTGAAAATGCGAGTGACCGAAGGGGTTGGCCGTCATCAGGCCGTAGTTGCGGACGTGCCAGTAGGTGGGATGCCGAAAACTGTCGGGATGGTCCATAATGGCCACACCCACAGGGTTGCCGTTCACCGGTCCGGAATAGTGGCACCAGGCCGCTCGTTTGCCCCAGGTCTCCTCCTCGTTGACGCCCCCGATTGCGTTTTTGATTTTTCCGCCCTCGCCGGCCCGCACTTCCATCGACTCGACAAGGCGAATGGAAGCCATGCCGCCTTCTTTCGTGTCGCCGAAAAGAACGTCGATTCCCGGGGCCGTCAGCGTGACGCGCAGGTCAAAGATGCGTACATCCGGACCCGTGCGGTAGAACGTCCACTCCGCGCGTTCCTCGCAGATCACGTTCGATCCGTGCTCCCCGCGCCAGGCCTCGGCGCCCTCCCAGTTGCTGATCGACACGATCCGGCCATAGACCGGACCGCTTTCCAGGCCCTCGAATCGCTGGTGCCTCGTCCACGCGTGCCCCTCGCCCTCCCCCCAGTTATTCCATCCATTCACGTGTCCGTGCGAGATCCAGATGGAGCGGTGGTGGTGATGGTCGCCCTCCCCTGGCTTGATCAACCTGCGCGTGATTCCATCGCCGTACGGTCCGATGACCGGGTAAAGGTGCGGTCTCACCAGGTCATTTCCGAAGCAATAGCTCGTAAAATAGGCGCCGTCAATCTGAACCTGTATCCTGTCGTCTGCTTCCGACAACTCGACCCCGCCTTCGGATGTCGTCTGCCCACCGAAATCCAGTTCATAGCCCGCCGTCTCACCCGCTGGCAGATCTTCCACGATCCAGCTGACCCGCACGCCGTCCTCCTCGGGACACACCTGGCAGGGCGTATTCCCATCCGGGCCAACCAGTGTTCCATTCCGTTCCCGGTGCCTCAGTCGATCCAGAAGATCGAAGATATGCTGCATTTTCCCGGATCGTTCCACGAACACGGATACCGGACATCCGACACGCCGGTGGGGTCCGGCCTGAACCTTCAGTTTGAAATCCGACACAAAGTCCTCCCTATAAAGCGTAAGACGTTAGAAGCGAGAAGGAAGAATGCCACCCATCCCAACCACATCCACAGCGGTCAGCTTCAACGGCGGAGATATCATTCTATCAATGTCCATGTCCATGTTCCATTTGTAGGGGCGACCCTTGTGGTCGCCCACATCCCCATCTTGCCCTCGCGATGGGAGTCCTTTTGCCTTCCTGTTAGCGAGGATCCTGATACGGGGGAATCATTGGACAAGGTCACCAACCCTTCTCACCTCTTCCTCCTTGCTTGCCAGCCGAAGTGAGAAAAGCGGTCAGCCCAAACATTCAATACATCCCAAAGGCGTAAGTGTAAGACGTTAAATTTGAAAAATGACACAAAAGGATTCGCTCTTCTCTCGTCTCCCGTCTTTCCTCTTTCTTCTCACCGCCTTTAATAATCAATCAACCGTCGATGTCAAGCGGAATCGCTTGACGGAGGGCGGCCGAACTCCTATCTTTGTCCCATAACAACGCAGGGGTGCTCGCCCGCTGAGCTGAGAACATACCCTTTGAACCTGATCCGGATTATGCCGGCGCAGGGAGTCGAAGAACCGCACCCCAGCCGCTTTTCGACCAGATCGAGGGCGGCGGCTTTTTTGGGATTTCATCAGGTGCCATCAGACCGGATCATTATCATTGGCGCGGGCATCATCGGGCTCGGCATCGGCTGGCAACTGGCCAGGGCGGGCCGGGACGTCCTGATTTTCGATAAAGACCGCGCAGGCCAGGCGGCAAGTCGGGCCTCAGCCGGTATGCTCACGCCCCTGGCGGAGGTGCGTCACGAAGAAGAAGCGCTCCTCCAACTCGGCCTGAAAAGTCTGCGGCGTTTCCCGGATTTTGTCGCGGAACTCGAATCCGACAGCGGTTTATCTGTCGCCTATCGACCCGACGGCGTCCTTCTGGTCGGCATCACCCGCGACGATATCGAATACCTACGGTTCCGCTATGACTATCAGCGGGACCTGGGCCTGCCCGTCGAGTGGTTGAACGGAGCCCAGGCGCGCGCACGGGAGCCTCATCTCTCGCCTCAGATCGGCGCCGCGGTCTGGTGCCCGGGTGACCATCAGGTGGACAATCGCCTGCTGGTCAAAGCCCTGCGGCGGGCATTTCTCAAGGCCGGCGGATCCCTCAGAGAATGCACGCCGGTCGAAACCATCGACATTGTTCAGAACCGGGTCCATGGGATAAGCGCCGGAGATGAACCGTACTCCGCTGCGACCGTCATCCTCGCAGCCGGCTGCTGGTCCCCTCTCATTCCGGGCCTGCCCGACGCCGCCAAACCCCCGGTTCGCCCCGTGCGGGGCCAGATCCTCCGACTGCAAATGACCGACGACTGCACCCTGAAAACCATCGTCTGGTACAACCGGACCGCCTCATCGGCGGTCGCCTACCTGTGTCCGAAAGTGGGCGGGCGTCTGGTTTTGGGGGCCACGTCCGAAGAAATGGGTTATGATCAGAGCTTGACGGCGGGCGGCATCTTCGAACTTCTGCGCGCCGCCTGGGAGGTCGTTCCGGGAATCTACGACCTGCCAATTATCGAAACCGTCGCCGGCCTTCGCCCGGGCAGCCGGGACGACGCGCCCATTCTGGGAACAACCCCCGTGGACGGCCTCATTGTGGCCACGGGCCACTACCGCAAGGGCGTCCTGCTGGCGCCGGTCACCGCCTATGCGGTGGCCGAACTCGTGCTGACCGGCAACACACCGGACGATATCCGACCGTTCGGCATCGACCGGTTTTTCTCCTGAAACGGAATCCGATGCAGATCATTGTGAACGGAGAAGAAAGAACGGTCAGAAACGGCATCTTCGTCCGGGATCTGCTGATTGACCTTTCACACGACCCGGGCCGCAAGGGCATCGCCGTTGCCGTCAACGCCGAAATCGTATCCAGGGCGGCGTGGTCGTCAACCCGCCTGGAGAACGGGGACAGGGTGGACGTCATCGCCGCGGTACAGGGCGGATAGCGTTCTGTCCCGGCCGCCCGCGCCGCGAGCGCAGGGCGCGGTGCGCGACGTCATTCCGTTGTCGACCAGGTCGAAAGGGCATCCGGTTCAGGCGGCACGTATGTCCGAACGGTTTGTCAGAGGGGGGTAATATGTCTGATGGTCTGACCATTGCAGGCGCGACGTACGCTTCCCGTCTCATCATCGGGACGGCCCGTTATCCCAACATGCAGATCATGCTGGACGCCATCCACGCCAGCGGCGCGAACATCGTGACCGTTGGCATCCGGCGGATCAACCTGGAGGATCCCTCCGGCGAAAGCCTGATCGATCTGATCGACCGAAAAAGATATACGCTGCTGCCCAACACCGCGGGATGTTTCACCGCCCGGGACGCCGTGCTCACGGCCAGGCTCGCGCGCGAAGCCCTGGCAACCGACCTGATCAAGCTGGAAGTTATCGGCGACGAGAACACCCTCTTCCCGGACGTGGCGGGGCTGTTGGAGGCGGCGCAGGAACTGATTCGAGACGGCTTTACGGTGTTGCCCTACTGCAACGACGACCCCGTCACCTGCAAGAAACTGGAGGACGCCGGCTGCGCCGCGGTCATGCCGCTTGGCGCCCCCATCGGCTCGGGAATGGGCATACGAAACCCCTACAACCTCCGCATTATCCTGGACACGGTCGATCTCCCCGTTATCGTCGACGCCGGTGTGGGCACCGCCTCCGACGCGGCGGAGGCGATGGAACTCGGCTGCGACGGCGTGATGCTGAATACGGCCGTGGCCGGCGCCCGCCACCCCGTACGAATGGCCGAAGCCATGGGTCAGGCTGTCCGCGCAGGCCGTCTCGCGTACGAGGCGGGGCGCATCCCGCAAAGACTCTACGCCACGGCTTCCACGCCCACGGAGGGCGCGGTCAGCCATGAATGAGACCGCACGTGCGATGAGGTTGCCGCCACTTTATCTGATCGCAGACCGTGCAACGTGTGCGCCCCGTCTCCTGGAAGACGTACTCGCGGAAGCGCTGGACGCAGGCGTCCGCCTCGTCCAGTTGAGGGAAAAACGTCTCGAAGTCGGAACGCTCCGTCGACTTGCGGCACGTCTCCAGCGCCGTGTCGAGAATTACGACGCGCGCCTGCTCGTCAACACCCATGCGGGGCTTGCACGCGATATCGGCGCGGCGGGCGTCCACCTTCCCGCATCAGGACCCGCCCCATCGAGCATTCGACAACAATTCGGAAACCACCTGCTCATCGGGCGTTCGACACACAACAGAATGGAATGCGGGGAGGCAGACGGCGCGGATTTTCTCACCTTCAGCCCGATCCACAGTCCGGGCTCGAAACCCGGATACGGGCCCGGCACGGGGCCCCGGGCCCTTCGCTTCGCGGCGGGATGGTCATCCCGTCCCGTCTACGCTCTGGGCGGCATCACGCCCGAACGGGTTGCCGCATGCAAAGGCGAGGGCGCCGCGGGCGTGGCCGTCATGTCGGGTATCCTCGCAGCCGGAAACGTCCCTTCCGCCGTCAGGGCCTATCTCAAGGCCTGGTCTTCGACACCCGAACCCGTTTGTCCTCCGCCGCCATGAAACAGGTCCTTTCCATTGCCGGTTCCGACTCCGGCGGGGGGGCCGGCATCCAGGCCGACCTCAAATCCTTTCACGCCAATGGCGTTTACGGCCTATCGGTCATCACCGCGATTACCGCCCAGAACACGAGGGAGATCAGAAGGTCGTTCGAATTGCCCGTGGACCTTATCGCAACCCAGATCGACACTGTTTTCGACGACTTCGACGTTTCAGCGGTGAAGACCGGCATGCTCTCGTCCGGTCAAGTGGTCAACGTCGTCGCTGAAAAACTCGCGGAACGGCAGGTGTCCAATCTCGTTGTCGATCCGGTAATGATCTCCACGAGCGGCTTCGACCTGCTTGAACCGGAAGCCGTTGCGAGCGTCAAGAAACGCCTCCTGCCCCTGGCCGCACTTGTCACGCCCAACCTGCGGGAGGCTCAGATACTGGCAGGCATACCCGTCGAAAACCTGGACCACGCGAAGACGGCCGCGCGTATCATCTTCGATGCGGGCCCCGGGGCCGTGCTGGTCAAGGGCGGCCATCTGTTCGATCCCCATTCCGCGGTGGACGTGTTCTTCGACGGGTCCGAAGAAACTGTCTTTTCCGGCGAACGATTGCCAGCCCGAAACACGCACGGTACGGGTTGTACCCTATCGGCCGCCATCGCAGCGAACCTCGCCAGAGGCCAGCGCCTCATATCGGCCGTCGAAAACGCGAAAACGTACATCACCGAAGCCATTCGCCACGGCCTCTCCATCGGCCGCGGGCGCGGTCCAACGCACCACTTCTTCTTCCTCGACGGCGATAAATGAAGAAAATCGGCGCCCTTCATGTTCTCACGGACACCGTTCTGCAAACCCGCTACACCCATGCCGATCTGGCCCGGATGGCCGTCGCGGGCGGCGCGGACACCGTGCAATACCGCCAGAAAACCGGCCACACGCGCGACATGATCGAAACCGCTCGCGCCATGCGGGACATCTGCGCCCGGTCGGGGGTCCCGCTCATTGTCAACGATAGAATCGACGTCGCCCTCGCAGCCGACGCCCACGGCGTACACCTCGGCCAGGACGACTTCCCGGTTGCGCTTGCCAGAAATCTATTAGCCGCAGAGCGGATCATCGGCGTGTCCGCCGGGAACCTCGACGAAGCCCGGCGTGGCATCGCGGACGGCGCGGATTACGTGGGATTCGGGCCCATCTTTCCAACCGGCTCGAAGAGCGACGCGGGCGAAGCGCAGGGACTGCAAGAGTTGGCCGATTTTGCCCGCGCCGTCCGGGCGCCCGTGATTGCCATCGGTGGAATCAGCGCGGAAAATGCGGCCGGCGTGGTCGCATCGGGGGCCCATGGCATCGCCGTTATTTCAGCCGTCTGCTGCCAGCCCGATCCGGAAGGCGCGACTCGAAAACTGAGCAACCACATCCAGTCCGCTCAACCGCTCACTCATGACCGCCAATATCTACGATCTACCGACCCGTGTCGGGAATGAAGAGCAGTTCACCCGCCTTATTCCCGATCGCGGTGTGCTCATCGAACGCATCGTCTCCACCGGCCAGGCCACCCCGCCCGGGGGATGGTACGAGCAGGAACGGGACGAATAGGTCGTCCTTCTCCAGGGCGACGCCGTCCTGGCCTTTGAAGACGGCCGGACCCTGGAACTGCGCGCGGGCGACCATCTTCTCATTCCGGCCCATAAGAGACACCGCGTGGAACACACAAGCGCGGATCCACCCTGCATCTGGATTGCGGTCCATGGGAAGTTGGCATAGGAGAAAACGGGACCACAAGGGGTATCGGATGGATGGGCGTTTTCTCATTGACATCCCGTTCATGCCGGTCTATCTTGTCCCGCAAGCCATTGCCCAGGCACCAGAAGTAGCCAACCTTTAGCGGCACCTGAGAATCGTTCAATCGATTGTCAGCCCGCAGATACCACTACCTCGGGGCCTCTGGTAATGGCCATTTTTTGTGCAGTTCCGCGATCCACCATCCCACGAATGTGAGCCGCAGGCAGCACTACCGCACTGCTCTGTGAGCCGATCGCATCACCTCGAACCGATCGCCCGCATTCAGGTCGCACACCATGAACCGGTCCCCCACATTTACGCCGGATCCCGAGGGGTGATCGTGGAACCGGAAATAGTTCAACGTACCGGCCGCCGGATCGCCGCTGCCCTTCCCGCTCGCAAACGGCCGTTCTTCCGGCCCCGGAATGTCGGGACCGGCCGCCTCGATTGGACCAACGGCTTCACCGGCCGAGTGGATCGCCTTTCCGTCGAACAGTCCGGGACAGACTTCCAGCTTGGTCATACAGGTGTCGGTCGCGAACAACCCTGTCTCCCGGTCTACGGATCGCACGGTGCCCTCCGACAGATTCAGCGACATGTTCAACCGGACCCTGTGCCGGTTTCCATCCATCGCTTCAGCGTGGATCACCTCGTAACTTGAATTGCAGATATAGGCTGGATTCCTGAAAACGATAACATCCCCTTCCACAATCCCGTCTCCGGAATCCATGGTCACATCGACTGACCGGTCTTCCGGATCGACGGCATCCACCCGGCCGGCCGGTAACGCAGCGCCCTCGAGGACCTCGTCTCCAAATCGCAACCGGACCCCCTGTACGATCTGCAAATCACACCCGCCCGACTCATACACGGTAATCCTCGCCACCTCCGCGTCGAACGCCACGTGGTCCCCGTCGATCACCGCTGTACAAACCGAACCGTTCTGCAATCGGCGAAACACGTAGTCGGTTCTTCCATCGAGGCATACCTTCGCGCCGATGCCGCCGGCGACGCTCAATGCTTCCACCGACTTGACGAAGGTGTCGCCCTGAAACGGCTCCAGTACGCCCGCGAAAATCGTTTCGCCGCCATCGCTCGCATGCCGGACGGCCACGCACGCATCCCACGGGCTCTGCCCGAAAAATCCGTATCCCTCGCCCTTCCCGTTGATAATCTCCCGATTGCGATCCCCCAGCATCGTCAGCCGTATGCCCGTATTCTCCTCATCGCCGACCCGCCACGTGGCGGACCACAACCCATCACAGACCGTCCGGCCGACATCCCTGATAAATCCCAATCCTGGCGCGGTGCCAAATGCGACATCCTCCCCCGCGGCGGTCCCCCGCACCTGGCGCAACGGCTCCGCGGCCTCGGGAAATTCCATCCTGAAGTCCTCGCCGTCATCCCCGCTCAGGCTCCGGAACATATAGTCGTGTGTCGTTCCACCGCTCACGCGGAACAGGTCGACGACATACGCGTCGGAGCCTGGCGCATCCACCATCACAAGGGTCCGTTCGTACACCTCCGCGCATCCCGGATACGCCGTTTCTCCGGATGCGCAGATGGCCTGCATTCCTGGCGTCCGCCCGTAGAACCGCAGGCTGCCCGTGGCAATCTCCTGAGCCTGCCCGTCGATGCAAACGGTCGCGTGGCTGGCGGTGTGCTTCTCCCAACCGTCCACTTTCTTGTGTGTAAACGTGGTCGGATAACCCAGATCACACGCCAGATCATAACCGTACGTGATGAGGTTGATCCCCAGCTTGTCCCGGTGACCGTGGCCGCCGTTGCCCTTTCCGTAATTCAACACCAGGTGCTTCCGCGACGCGATGTTCGCTCCCGTCCTCAGGATCGCAATCCCTGAATCATGAAAAACCGTCGTTCGCGGCACAAAAGGCCGGGACTTCCCTCGGATCGGATCGGCATGAAACAGCAGGTTGGCATCGGCGTACCGCTCCCTGATCCGGTCCACGTTCCCTTCTGAAAGCGAAAGCAGCCGATTTCGATAGGCCCCATCCCCGGTATGTATGTAGGCCAGTTCGTCGATTTCGCAGTTCGCGAACGGATTCAGCACCTTCATCCTCGAATCCGCGCCGCCCGTATCGCCAATTGCCGGAATCCGGCCGTCGCATACGATGTTTCGGGCGAACTCGATAGATTCTCTGATCCGCAGCCCGTGATCCTCGATCCGTTCCGTGCCCTTCATCGAAAACAGGCGATCCAGAATTACCTGCGTCACCGCTCCCACGGCATAGCCGGGGGAATCGTACCACCACTTTCCGTCCCGGAACGTGTTGTTGGACATATTCACGGCCAGCCCGTAACGTCCGTCGGTGGCCTCTTCGACCAGTTCCTCGTTTCCAAGCACGGCGCCCAGCGCCCAGAGCACCATTCCCTCCCGGATGATATAGTCCCCTTTCTGAATCGCCATTGCCCGGTGCAGCCACTCATACATGTAGCCAAACAGATTGTGCCGGATATTGTACCGAATGTCCTCAAAATCCACTCGACCGTCCCGGTTGTAGTCACAGTTGCCCCTGGACCTGAAAAATGCGAGGAGCGCTTCGTCTTTCAACATCGAATCCATCACCAGGTCGTAAGCCGCCATGCAGTCGTAAATCGGATTCTCCTCCCAACTCACCTGAACCAGATACCCTCGCGTCAACGGCCGCTGCTCGTCCACCGTTCCATTGTAGAAACGGTAGACTTCCGCCAGCCTGTTGAGCATGACTCCGACGATATGGGCATACCGCTCGTCGCCCGTTATCGCGTAGGCATGGGACAACTGCACGATGGCCGTATCCCCCGTATACGCATCTTCAGACGCAATCGTCAACTCGTACGGATGGAAAAACAGCCTGGAAAGAACATAGTAGCGCCACGCCGAATTGAAATGGTAGATCGTACCCGGGTGGGCGAAACCCTCCGGTGCGGTCCATCCATCGTCGTCGTCCCACACCTCCACAGGCTCTCCCGTGGACGGATTCTCCACGACCGCTCCATTGTACCACCACTCCCCACCGTTTACGCACTGCCACCGGTACTCCAGCGCCGTATTCGTCCGCATGCATTTGCGACCTCCGCCGTGGATCGGACAACCCCGCTCGTAACTCGGCGAAATCGCTCGCGGATTCCGCGTGGGTATCATCCCGTAGATAAACTCATCGCCCTTGTCCAACCACCACGACGCGTCTTTCAGGATCTTCTCCGCCTGCTTCCTGCCCCACACCGTCGCAGCCCGGTTCCGCCGCGCCCGCGCGATTTCGTCCGCTCCCACCGGCCCGACCGACGGACGTTCCCCGGGCGACCGATCGATGCGGTCCAACACCTCCCGCGTGATCTCCCGTCTTGCCGCTCGAAAATTGTCCTCCCATTCCTCCCGGAGCGCATCCCGGATCTTCAGACAATCCACCGCTGGACCTTCCACGAAGGCACCGTAGACCTCGAACTGAGCCACGTGCATCCGTCCCGGCGCCGCTTCCGCGCCACAGTCCACGTCCTGCCATATCCGTACCGCCTCGACCTGCACGGGATTGAAAACAAACACCGTCTTCCGCTCGGGCTCCGGGATGTCCCGCGCCGCGATGGCAACCCACGCACCTCCAACCCGGCCCTGAATTTCGACCTTGCGGGAGGACTCGGGCAAACGTCCCTTCCCCCAGTAAATCACCAACCGGTCAACCCGGGCGAGGCTCGGAAACACAACCGCCGCCCACTGCGGCAATCGTTCCGAAGCCGAGGCCCAGGCCGTATCGCTCGTGGAGGCCTGCTCGTCCGGCCTGATTCCATCGTTGATCCTGGACGCGTGGTGGTTGTACGAAATGCTGCTCACGTACGGCCGGCTGCCATTTCTGTACAATGCCAGATTTAACATATCTTACCTCCTGACAAAAATTCTGGAATCCGGCGAAAGTCCAGCCCGTTTGAATGAACTCCAGAGGCGACTGTCCATTCCGCCGACTACACCCGGGTCGGGTTCCCACCTGGAGTCGATCCACGCCACACGATCCTGACCAGTTCCCCGGAAAAAGCGGGATATTGAAACGATGCGTCTAAAAATCGCAAGAAAGTGGAGTCCAGGGCAAATTTTGTACCATTCGACAAGCTTTCAACCTTGACATCATAGACGTTTTCACATGATTCTATTGCTGCTAATTATATCGGACTTCGTTTATCGTTTACGCGACAGCTTTTGGGCGCCTGAAACGTGGCGGGGTGGCAGATGAAGACACGGTTCACCCCGCCTGATGTTTACCTGGCGCTTTCGTTCGTCAAGGTGCGTGATCAGGCGGCTTTCCAGACAAGGGGAATGGTTGGAAGCCACCCGAATTCCGCCAGTCCTCTGTGTCTACATCAAGACAATTCCCCTTTAAGGATAGGAGAGCAATGTAGAGCGCATAGCAGAACGTGGCAATACCCTTGTGCACAGGAGCGCCAATGTCTCTTACCTCTTTCTCAAGGACCGTTTCAGTGGTTGAATCGCCATCCCCATTCAACTTGACGTCAGGGAAATTCGATGATACCTTCCCAACGCAGGCTCCCATGGTTGCGGATACAGTTTCCTTTAGTGTTCTGTCCCGGAAATAGATTGCCTTAATTCGGCCGTCGAGTTGCCCGACTCGCAAGGCGCCTGAGCGAGTCTGACCTGCGCAAGGTCGGTGAGCGAAGGGAACGTAGCGAGTCGGGATGAATCGGCCTGCCTGTGCGTGCTGTCTCACGCACGCAGACAGGCGGATGAATGGTGACCTATTTCCGGGACGGGACACCAGTCGGGTGACGTTTCCAATTTACATCGGAGCCTCTTCAATTTCAACGAAGACAGGCGCATCCCCAGCGTCTTCGGCAGTTGTCCGGTGGGACGCCCACCCTCTGTAGTTCCGCGCCTCATCACGGCGCGCTGGATCATACAGATCGGTATTGCGATGTGTGACCCAAAAAGCGGTCGAATCCATCTCATGCAGGAAACCAGATGATGGGCGAGAAAATACACGCGACAGAATGCGGAACCGTTCAGCGTCCATTCGTCCGGAGCGTGTTATTATTGTGTTTCGGTTTTGCCCTGTTCAGCACGCTACCTTCGTCTGCGAATCAGAGGCCCCGTGTCGCGGTCGTGCTGAGTGGGGGCGGCGCACGCGGAGGGGCGCATATCGGCGTGTTGCGCGTACTCGAGCGCGAAGGCATACCCATCGATTTGATCGTGGGCGCGAGTTATGGCGCTTTGGTGGGAGGATTGTATGCTGCCGGATATTCTGTTGATGATCTCGAACGCATTGTTGTAGAAACAGATTGGTGGGAAATGACCAGCAACAGCCCTGACCGCCGTCTGTTGAATTTGCATCGCAAACCGATAGTTGATCGCCAGATGCTTGCATTGCGCGTCGATAAATTGGATCTGAAATTGCCCTATGGGATTTTTGCCGGCAAAAAAATCCAGCATTTTCTCTATCAATTGACAATAGGCGCAACCTACCGGGCGCGAAACGATTTCGATCGCCTTCCAACGCCTTTTCGCGCAATTGCAACAGATATTGTAGCTGGCGAACAGGTCGTTCTAAAAGACGGCTCGCTCGGCGCGGCAATCAGAGCGAGTATTTCTATCCCCGGGGTATTTGTGCCTGTGAGTACAGGACAAACCCTTCTTGTGGATGGCGGCATTGTCAACAATCTGCCTGTAGACGTCGCATTGGACGCCGGCGCTGATCTGGTTATTGCCGTGGATTGTGCCACCCCTTTGCGCACTCAAATGCACGAATTCGAGAATTTTATCGACGTCATCGATCAGGCTGTCAGTTTTCGAATCGAAGAAAAGAAAATGGTAAATCGAAAACTTGCCCATGTGTTGATGGTGCCCGATTTAAAAGGATTTGACAGCGGCAATTTCGATCGGTCCCATACTGTGATCCCGATTGGCGAGGAAGAAGCCGAAAAACATCTGGATGCGATCCGGAAAGCGCTGCAAGAGCTCGGCATTTCAAAACGCGCTGGAAAGTCAAGAACGTCGATATTGCCGGATGATTTCGACTTTAGAACCTGGGCCGATATACCATCGGATATTGTCATCGACCAGGTGCGGATTGAGGGTTTGGAGCGCTACACAAGGGGCATTTCCATTGCAAGGTTGGAAAAGTTCATTAATAAGCCAACGTCGTTTCGAGAACTGGAAGGTGAATCCGGCCGGTTATATGCGACGGGATTATTTCAAACGGTCGATTACCAGGTTATCTATCATGAAGACTATACCGAAGTGGTTTTTCAGGTGCTTGAAAACCCCCCAAGTGAATTGAAAATGGGACTTCGTTACGACAACGATTTTGGGGTTTCGGCACTGGCCGAGCTTGCACACCAAAATGTCTATGGCCGTGTAGTAGAGTTTTATTTGCGCGGTTTATTGGGCTCTACCATGAAGTTTGGTGAATTGGATTTGGTTTTTCGCTCATTCAAGGGGCTGAGTCTTCTCGGGGAGATTCACGGCTGGAAACAAGAACGGGTGGCATATTATGAAGGAGAACCCCAGCAAACGTATTACGAGAGGCGTCTTCGCGGGCGATTGGGCATGCAGATTCTGTCCCATAGCTGGGGAGGTATCAACCTGGGGTATCAACTTGAGCATATGCTCATTCGCGATGAGCGCCAGGAATATGAGTCCGACTATCTACCCGCCCTTTGGCTATCTGCAGGTATCGACACGCGCGACGATGTGTTTGTGCCAAGACAAGGCTTCTATTTTAAAACGCAGGCAAAATGGGTCCATCGGACATTTTCACACAAGCAGGTGCAGACACGGCTCGCGTACTTCGCCAGCCCCCATCCGCAGCTGAGTGTGGGCTTCTGGTCTCACGGAGGCTACGTGACACAGCCCGCACCGATTGATGAAAACTTCCTGCTGGGTGGTGCAGGACACTTGAGCAGCGCAGCATTGCGCGTTGTCGGTCTCCGGCGAGACGAACTTTCAGCTTTCAGGTTCGTATCGGCGCGCATTTCTATTTGGAGCCACCTGAGATTCTGGGAATCCATACAGCGCAGCGCTATTGGCGTTTTCTATCAGGGCGGGCGGTACTATTTTCCTGCCTATACGGATCAGCCATATACCAACATTCATGGTTTTGGTATCGGGGGTTATATCAACACGAAGATTTTTGGCCCCATTCGCATTGATATTGTGAGCACGCAAAGAAAGGATATCGAGGTTTATACGTCAATCGGATTTGCGTTTTGACGTATTGGAGATTCCGGGCTCATCATTCCACATTACCTTGAAACGAACGGTCCTCAGACCCCGGCGCGCTGAATCATTCAGGTTGTTTTTCCGAAGTGCGACCTCAAAGGCGGTCGAATCCATCTCATTCAGGGAACCAGATGACGGGCGAAAAATGCCACCTGAAAAAACGCGTGAGGGTTCAGCGCCCATTCGTCCGGAGCGTGTTATTATTGTGTTTCGGTTTTGCCGCGTTCAGCACGCTACCTTCGTCTGCGAATCAGAGGCCCCGTGTCGCGGTCGTGCTGAGCGGGGGCGGCGCACGCGGAGGGGCGCATATCGGCGTGTTGCGCGTACTCGAGCGCGAAGGCGTACCTATAGACATGATTGTGGGGGTGAGTTACGGCGCACTGGTGGGGGGACTGTACGCCGCGGGATATTCCGTTGACGATCTCGAACGCGTTATTCTGGAGACAGACTGGTGGGAGATTACCAGCAACAGCCCCGACCGCCGTCTGTCGAACATGAATCGCAAACCGATGGCCGACCGTCAGATGCTTGCATTGCACCTTGAAGAACTGAAACTGAAATTGCCCTATGGAATTTTTGCCGGGCAAAAGATTCATCAATTTTTGAATCGATTGACCCTCGGCGCAACTTTTCGGGCGCGAAACGATTTTGATCGGCTTCCAACGCCCTTTCGCGCAATTGCAACAGATATACTATCCGGAGAACAGGTCGTGCTCGATAATGGCTCTCTCGGTGCGGCGATCAGAGCGAGTATTTCAGTTCCAGGGGTATTTGCACCGCTGAGTACGGAAGATACCCATCTCGTAGACGGCGGCATCGTCAATAATCTGCCGGTGGACGTCGCACTGGACGCCGGCGCCGATTTTGTCATTGCCGTGGATTGCGCCACGCCCCTGCGTACTCTGAAAGACGAAATTCAGGATATTATCGACGTCATCGATCAGGCCGTCAGTTTTCGAATAGAAGAAAGAAAAATCGCAAACCGAAAACGCTCCCATGTGTTGATTTTGCCCGACCTGGATAAATTCGATGGAGGCGATTTCAATCGGTCGTATACGCTGATTCCGATTGGTGAAAGCGCAACCGAAAAGGAATTGGACGCGATCTGGACCGCATTGCAGAAGCTTGGAGTACCAAAACGCGTCGGAAAACCGAGAACATCCCGGTTGCCAGTCGAGTTTGATGTCAGTACATGGGCGGATATACCGCCGGATGTCGTAATCGACCGGGCTCGGATAGAGGGTGTAAAGCGTTATTCAAAGGCCTTGTTCAGGTTGCGCCTGGAAAAGTTCGTCAATAAGCCTATATCGTTTCAGGAACTGGAACGCGAGTGCGGCCGGTTGCATGCGACCGGCTTGTTTCAAACGGTGGATTTCCATGTTGTCTTTCATGAAGGCCAGACCGAATTGGTTTTTCGCGTGCTCGAAAACCCCCCCAGCGAGTTGAAAGTGGGGATTCATTACAACAACGATTACCGGGTTTCGGTACTGGGCGAGATCGCGCATCAGAATACCCTTGGCCGCATATCGGAGCTTTATTTGCGCGGCATGGTGGGCAATCTGAATTTCGCTGAACTGGTCATGATTTTCCGGTCCTCCCGGCGATTTGGTCTGCTGGGGGAGGTTCAGGTTTGGGATCAGGAGCGTTTGTATTTTCGAAATCGGCAACGCCAGGGCGGGTACGAAGAAAGGCGTTTTCGCTCGCGACTTGGATTGCAGGCACTGTTCAACAGTTGGGGCGGTTTCCAGGTTGGGTACCAGGTGGAGCACGCACGTATCCGCTATGCTGCCAGTTCAATTGGCGATGCGTCCGAATACCTACCCGGCTTTTGGTTATCCGCAGGTATTGACACGCGAGACGACTCGATGGTGCCAACGCGAGGCATCTATTTTCACACACGGGCAAAATGGATTCATCGGACGTTTTCACATAAGCAAGTTCAAACCCAACTCGCGTTCTTCGCCAGTCCCCGATCGCGATGGAGTGTGGGCCTCTGGTCCCATGGAGGCTATGTGACACAGCCTGCGCCGGTATTCGAATTCTTCCCGCTGGGCGGTGCGGGACACTTCAGTAGCGCGGCATTGCCGGTGGTGGGTCTCAAACGGGATGAACTGCGGGTTGCCAGGTTCGCATCGGTCGGCATATCCATATGGAGACAGGTTAAATTCTGGGAGTCGGTGCCACGCAGTGGTATCGGAATTTTCTATCAGGGCGGACTATATGATATGAGTTCAAACCCGACGCAGGATTATACCCCTATCCACGGTCTTGGAATTGGGGGCTATGTCTACACGTCGCTTTTGGGTCCCATTCGCGTTGATATTGTAAGCAATGAAAAAAAGGATATCAAGATTAATGCAGCAATCGGATTTGGGTTTTGATATGCACGGTAATTTCTGATAGTCGCGTGTTGAAGTGTTGCAGAAGTGAATTCGCCTGTCCGACTTCAGGTTTTCCAGATTTCCCGAACCCGAAGCGAAAAGGTCAAGAATGATGTTTTCCAGATGGAACCCGGTTCTGCTCCTGATAGTGCTCGCTTTTTCTGTTCCCACGGAATCCACACCTCAAAGGAGTTCACCGGCTCCCGGGTCCATGATTCAGCGATCCATTCCTCCGAAGGGCGCCCGGACTCATATGGTGATTCCCGGGGAAAGGTTCAGAGCCGGCGGATTCAACCGCTGGCTCTACGGCAGCAATTACCGGGACCTCTGGACAACGCCAATCGAGGTTGCAGTCCTGGATCTCGACAGCGTAGGTGGTGGCTTGACGCCTCTTCGCACCGGCGGCTTCGGACAATCTATCTCTCTTCACTTTACAGGGAAAGACGGCCGTAGGTATACAGTGCGTTCGCTGGATAAGGATGCCACCAGGAGGGTCCCCGACGGAATCGCGGATACGTTCGTGGGCGACGTCCTTCAGGATCTGATCTGCGCGATGCTGCCAACGGGGGCGCTCGTGGTCGATCCGCTGATGAAGGCCGCAGGTATCCTCCATTCCAGGCATACGCTCGTCGTTATTCCGGACGATCCCAGGCTTAAGGAGTACAGGGGAGCGTTTGCCGGACTGATTGGCATGCTGCAGGAACATCCTTCCGAAGGGCCGGACGATACGCCCGGCTTTGCCGGTTCCCGGAAGGTCAGTGGAACGGAGAAGCTGAGGAAACACCTGGAAAAAAGCCCATGCAACCGCGTGGATGCCCGTGCCTTTCTGAATGCGAGACTGATGGATTTTCTCATCAACGACAAGGACCGCCATTACGGGCAGTGGAGATGGGCGCGGTTTCCTGACGGCGATTGTCATACCTGGCGCCCGATACCCGAGGATCGCGACCAGGCATTTATCCTTTTCGAAGGACTTGCCATGACGATAGCGCGGCGACAATTCCCCATACAAATACAGTTCCAGAGGACGTATCCCAGTCTAATCGGCCTCACGACGACTGGTTGGGAAATAGACCGCGAATTCCTGGCCGAGCTCGACAAGGCTGCGTGGGATTCGGTAGTAACGGCCTTTTGCGCGAGTCTGCCCAAAAAGGTTATCGAGGACGCCGTAAGAAAATTGCCACCACCGTATTTCAAGATGGTTGGGAAGACTCTGGCCGAAGCCCTCAAATCGAGGCGGAACGCTTTGCCTGAATTTGCCACCAGGTACTATAATCTTATATACCGGGAGGCCGAAATCCTGGCAACGGACCAGGACGAGTACGTCCAGTGCGAGCACCTGCCGAACGGTGATCTCGGAGTCCGTATCGGTCTGATGGAAGGCGCTCGTGGTGAAAGGAAGGCGCCCTGGTTCCAAAGGACGTTCAATCCCAAAGAAACCCGGGAAGTCCGCATTCACCTCCGGGGGGGAGATGACCGTGCGGAAATATCAGGAAACAGCGGGCGGATTGTCGTTCGCATCGATGGCGGAGGTGGAGACGACACGCTCGCGAACTCGTCCCACGCAGGCGCCTCAAAGACCCGTTTCTATGATTCACGTGGAATGAACCGGTTCGTCACGGGCGGCGGAGCGGGGATCGACGAGCGTTCTTACCAGCGGCCTGCCGGATCGCATACGCCGAATGCCAGGTACGCATTGGATTGGGGCAGGCGGACTGCAAATCTACCGATCTTATTGATTAATCCGGACCTCCACGTGTACGCGGGAGTACAGCACATCAGGCAGTATTACGGTTATCGGAAAGACCCCTTCTCTTCACAACACAATTTTACCGTGGGGCTTGCAGCACTTGATCGTCCCGAGAGCGTCAAGCCATTTGTTTCCTACACCGGACACTTTCGCCAGCCGGTGCGCTCCTTCGATGCGAGGGTCCACGTCGAGTACTCCGGAATCCAGTTGTTGCGGTTCAACGGATTCGGGAACAATACGGAGATGTCGCAACCGACTTCCTTCTATAAGCTGGAGCAAGGACTCTTCGTTTTCGCACCGGCCCTCGGGTACCGAGCAAGAGATCATGAAGAAGATGTGCCCAGAGTTGGTATCGAGTCGCTTCGCTCGAAATTAAACATTGACTTTGGGCCGATCATAAAGTATTCAAATGTACCGCTCGACGCCAATAAGGGGAAATTTATCGGTTCGCTCGATCAACCTCTGTACGGTACGGGTTCCGTCACACAGGTAGGCGCACAGGCAGAAATCAGCTGCGATATGCGTGACAACCCGCTGTATTCCACTCAGGGTATCTGGCTCAGGGTTGCCGGAGCCGTCTACCCGGGAATCCGGACTGTGGACTCGACCTTTGGAAACATAGACCTGGAAGCAAGTACTTACCTGACTGCGCGCATGCCGACGAACCCGACCCTTGCACTTCGAGTGGGCGGCAAGAAGGTATGGGGGTCTTTTCCCTTCTACGAAAGCGCCTTTCTGGGCGGACCCGGCGCTCTTGGCACCGGCATTTCCAGAGGCAACTTACGCGGTTTCCGGAAAAACCGGTTCGCTGGAGATACTTCGCTGTATGGAAATTCCGAATTGCGGCTGGTTCTGGCCAGAGTCAGGCTCCTGGTGGCGGGAGAGTTGGGTCTGTTCGGTACGGCCGATGCCGGCCGGGTATTTTATGACGGAGATCCCGCAAATGCCGGCAAATGGCACACCAGCATCGGGGGTGGATTCTGGCTGTCGTTCTTAAAGCGCAGGCACACCTTGAGCGCGGCATTGGTAAAAGGGGATGACTTGACGGGGGTTTATCTGCGTGGAGGTTTCCTGTTCTAATGATCCGTCCTGGAACTCGTGGACAGAATCCGATCCTATACCGACAACGACTACGAGGAGACCAGGCCACTCGTCCGGACCGCAACCGCAAGATCGATCCACTGGAATCTCGAACGAATACGCAAACGCCTGTGTGGGATACAGGACTAGAAGGAGGATGCTGTGTCTAACAACATCATCGTACGTCTGCTCATTTATTATATCACCTGGCTTGTGATTCTCAATACGGTCTTTCATGTTTTTCCCGAAATTCTCCATTACGTCGCCAAGGAGCGTGAACGCATATTCGTGGGAAAATCGCTCGGCTCGGGCGTCGACGCTGCGGTTCCACTGGGAAACATCAAGGAAGGGATAAACCGCCTTCTCGATCCGGCACATACGATTCCGGTTGTGGTCGCACTGGTACTGGCCTTCGGGGTTACCCTCCCAATTACCTGGGTATATGCCTGGACGCATTCGCCCAAGAAATACAGCCAATCCTTTTTGCACACTCTGCTCGTGATGCCTGTCGCCATAGCGCTGGTTGTCTTTCTGGTTAAAGGCAGTCTTGCCCTTGCGTTCAGCCTGGCGGGCATCGTGGCCGCCGTCAGCTTTCGGATCTCGCTCAGAGGGACGATGGATGCCGTGTACATGTTTATGGTCATCGGGATCGGGCTGGCGGCCGGTACCCAGCTTACGACAGTGGCCTACCTCGCATCGTTGGCTTTCGTAACCATAACACTGGGCGTGTGGAAAACCAATTATGGAGCACAACCTCCTGTAGTTTCCGGCTGGAAAATTGTCTCGCCGAAGAAATCGGTCCGGACCTCCGAATTAGAGGATAATGCCAACGGGAATTCCCATGATTCCCGGATTGCCGTGCATGCAACGAACGTCAATGCAGCACAAAAAGCAACAGGCCCGACGCTCAACTCCGGAAGCATAAAGTGGAACGTAGCAGAAGTGATCGAGAATGATGATGGATCGGTCGTCGTTGTGTATGATGTTACTTCGAAACAATCCGTCGATCTGACCTCTCTTGTCCGGGATATAGAGAAGAGAGGAAAAAAGCGTATTAAAGGTGTAGAACTGACGGGAGTTGAGACAGATCAGAGTTTGTAACCGGTAATCTAAAAGCCTCCAGTCAACAGGGAAAATCAGGCAGGCACGAACTGAAGAGAATTGATAACGGTATAATTGAAAATGAAGAAGTTCAAAGACAAATCCGCGCTGGACTACCCTGGTCTCGCCATTCTACTCATTCTGCTGTCGACGGGATTCGGAGAGGCCGCAACCGCGGAATTCACTGGAGATCCCTTAAACGCAAATCCGGAAACTTCAGATGTCCTCCCTTCCGCGGACACGATGACGGCATCCAAAAGGAAGATATCTCTCGAAAGCTATACCCTGGACCCCGAGACAGCAACGCATTGGAAGCTCCCCAGGGAACTCGAGGAGGTCTCCGGCCTGGCAATGACCGGAGACGACCGGCTCCTGGCGCACAACGATGAGAGAGCGATCATTTTCGAGATCGATTATCTGCAAGGGTCAATCGTAAAGTCATTCCAATTGGCGGATATGAATTTCCCGGTTGCCGGCGACTTTGAGGGCATTGCCGCAACCGACGACAAGATCTTCCTGGTCACGAGTTCGGGGCGGCTATTCGAGTTTCGTGAGGGAGCTTCCGGCGAGTCCGTTCTTTTCAATGTCTATACGACGGGTGTCGGCAGAGATTGCGAAATAGAGGGCTTGACATATATCCAGAGGCTGCGGGGACTCTTACTGATGTGCAAGGACGCTCGCAGCCTGGACATGGAGGGACAGTTGGCAGTGTACCATTGGTCAATTGACAAAAAACAGCTCAATGAAGATGTACGCATCGTAATACCGGTCGTTGAACTCTCTCGACACATCGGCGGACGAAAATTCCATCCCTCGGGAATCGAGAGGCATCCGATTTCCGGGAATTATTTCGTCGTAGCTGGCCGTCAGGGGGCGATCGCCGAAATTACGCCGGCTGGACAGGTCGTTGCAGTCAGGAAGTTTCCCGCGCGGTGGCATCGTCAGGTTGAAGGAATTACCTTCGCTGCGGACGGCACGCTGATCGTTGCCGATGAAGGCGCGGGGAGGAAAGGCAGGTTGACCCTCTATCCGGTTTCGGATGGTTGGTAATTGCAGCAACTTTATGTGCAGGCATTCGGATCATCAAAAGAATCGGCTTCGCCTGCTTCCCTGAGTGGACATAACGAAAGGGCCCGCTTCGATCTTCCCGGGCCCTTGTCTCATTGCTGCGTGTCTCGCCACTATGTGGATATCGGCCTGCGCTCCATATATGACCGTGTAATATCTATAATCAACCTGATATCCTCCCGCGCCTCGGTCACGGGCGTCCGGCAGGCGTCCTGTCCGATTATACATGAATGGAAATGGCGCAGTTCGCGCACAAAGGGGCTTTCCCACGCCACCGCCGGCCGCCGGGAGGACGTCCCGCCCCGGACGTTCGTCTCATACACAACAACCGTGGACAGAATCCCCCTGGCGAAACCCGTCGGATAGGAAACCAGCACGCGCCGGTTTCCGCCGTACACTTCCAGCGTCTCCTTAAAGTCCCAGAGCTCAGGAAGGTCGACCCAGGATGCGACGCAACGCGCGCCGTTGCAGTACGACAGTACTGTTGAAATCGCCCGCCCTTCGTTCCACACCTCCGTGCTGATCACCGACTCCGGCATCCCCAACATCACACGAAGACAGTACAAATCATGAATCATGCTTCCCGAAAGCGTGAAAAAAGCGCGAAGCGCGTCTTCGGACGCCTCACCGATCGCCTCAAGTACCGCCGCCTGTCTGTCTGCCTGCGTCTTCGCGACCTGTGCCGCCGGCAAATCGTCAAACCGCTTAAGCCTGTACTGGCGCAGATGGAGCCGGTTGTCCGGGTGCAGATGATTCACCTGAACGAATCGAATATCCGCCATCCCGTCCACCTCGGCTTTCGCGGTCTCGAACGCCGGATCGTACACCTTCATGTACCCCGCCTGCGCCACAACGCAGGCCCCATCGGCCGCCCGAGCGATCGCATCCGCCTCCCGG
The DNA here is from genome assembly GCA_965237675.1 of Candidatus Latescibacterota bacterium. GTDB lineage: Bacteria > Latescibacterota > UBA2968 > UBA2968 > JAAXHE01. Next base: position 2,527,589 of record OZ250150.1, on the reverse strand, counting down.
AGCGAAAAGCAGACGGGCTTTTCAATGAGCACATGTTTCCCCGCCTCCAGCGCCGCCACGGCCGCTTCGGTCTTCGGGTCTGAATGGCACAGGAGCACCGCCTCCACGTCGTCCGACCTGACAAGCCTGCGAAAATCCGTCACCGCCGCGGGCACATGGAATGTCTTCGCGGCCCAGTCAGCCAATCCGGGCGACAGATCGCATACGGTCGTGACCTCAAACTCCTGTCTCAACCCCGCCAGATTCGGCAGATGCTGCACCTGCGCGATTGCGCCGCAACCCACCACGCCCAGCTTGACGGGAGCCATCGAATTTCCCCTGTCTATGTGTTCCGGATCGGGAGCTCGAAAAAGATCGCGCCGGATCCAATTCACCGGTGCCTAACCGCCCTGCATCCGTTCGACCCGATCCGCCAGCGCGTTCCATCCATCCGCCAGATCGTACGCCTGTCTGAACACCCTGTACAGCGCCTCCCATACCGCCTCGCGGGCTTCGACGGCCTCCTTCCTGTCTCCGTGAAGGCGACCCGCCGTCTCCTCCTGCACCTGCGCAAGGGCCGCCGCATCTTTCGCCAGGGCCCGAGCCGCTTCCAGACTGCGATTGACCACTTCCCCCATCGGCACCGCGTCGTCCGGCTCCACGTCGTACGAACCTGAAGGCGCGAAGCGGGTCGGCATCCGCACGCCGTCCGTAGTCCTCCCGGTATGCGTGGGCTGGATGTGCGGCGTGACCGACAGGTACATCGTCATCGGCTCATCCCCCACGGTCCGCACCGAGTGGATCTCATCCGCAAGGGCCACGCACAACTGCCCGGGGCCCACCTCCCGAATTCCGCCGTCGATCCTGAATTCCGCGCGGCCGGCCAGCACGAGAAAGATCTCATGGCCCAGGTCGTGGCTGTGCAACGACGCGGATTCGCCCGGCTCCATCCGCACGAAACGCGACCGGATCTGGGGCGTGACGAGCATGTTGCACACATCCGTCCGATAATCATACACCTGAAAACTCACAGGATCCTCCTTGTTGACCCGGGTCTATCCCACCGCTCGAAGCTTTCGGATTTCCTTGTCGGGTCGGTTCTTGGCCAAGTCATGATTTCGCTGGAGGTTTAACCATAACTCCGGCGCTGTGCCCAGCGCTTGGGAAAACAGCCACGCAGTCTCGGGGGTTACCCCGCGCTTTCCGTTCACGATCTCGTTAACTCTCTGAAGCGGTACTTCGATGTGCCTGGCGAACGCCACCTGGGTCATACCCATGGGTTTCAGGAATTCTTCCAGGAGGACCTCCCCTGGATGCGTCGGAATCCGGTTCTCCGGTAGCATGGTTGCCTTCCAGTCTGGTGGCGTCGGTTGCATATCATCAGGACCCGCCAACCGACCGAATTCGCGTCAAGTCACTTGCTTCTCTCCGTCCCGATCGTCCCGTCTTCCAGCATTGTCAACAGGGCCGAATCTTCCACGTCGAGCGGCAGGTCCACCCTCCCGCGGCGGCGGCTGGATTCGTAGGTTGCAAAGATCAGTTCCGTCGCCTGTAAGGCATTTCGGCCGCTCAACACCGGTTCGCGCCCCGTCTTGACGCAATCCACCAGATCCAGGACCGAGAGCACGGTTGGATTCACCTGGGGGCCTCCCAGATCCGGATCCTCCCAGCCCGAGCCGGAGCGCATGATCCGGATCGGGGGTTTGTCACGCCCGCCCCCCATTTCGATCATCCCCTCCGTACCGTTCAGCCGGTTCGACACGCCCTGAAGCTCGGCGTCGCCGGTTGTCAGTAATCCCTCCAATCCGTTCCGCCAGCGAATCCAGGACACCCCGCCTGCCTCCACTTCCACGCCGAATATTTCCCGTTTTTCCGACGCGTCGATCTGCCCGAGCACCCACTCCGCGGGTTCGTCGTTATTGTAAAAGAAAAACATGTCGAACCAGTGCGTGCCCCAGTCCAGCAGATTTGGACACGCCCCCTCCACCCGTACAAGCTTCCCGATCGCCCCTTCGTCCACAAGGGCTTTAGCCTTTATGAAAGGCGCTTCGAAGCGGCGCTGGTGGCAGAACGTAATCGTGACGTCGTGGTCCACACATGCCCGGTAGAGCGCTTTCGCATCCCCCCACGTCGGGGCCATCGGTTTTTCCGCATGGATGGCCTGCACACCGCGCTTTGCCGCGGCCACGACCATTTCCCGATGCATTCCGATCCAGGTACACACGCTGACGAAATCCAGATCTTCGCGTGCCAGCATCTCCCGGTAGTCTGCGTATGTCCGCCCGACGTCGAACTGCTCCGCCAGATTCCGCCCGGCCCCCTCAACGGGATCCGCGCACGCCACGACCTCCACGTCGGCCGATGCGGCATAACCCTGCGCATGCGCGCGTCCCCGCCCTCCACATCCGATGATGCCCGCCTTGAACCTCGCCATAGACCCTGCAGCCTTCCTGTTCCGATTCAACCAACGGAATCCGATCCAGGTTCTTCAGCAAATCGTGATGTTGCTTTTCCCCGCAACGATTCACTCTCAGTTTCACTTCCGATATCGAACAACGCCGCGTCATTCGACACGGCGTGCTCGGCGATACTGAACTCATCTGGGACAATCCGTCCATCTATGCGGCAGCCCGTTTCCTGCCATTTTTCCAGCCATTCGCTTCGCGGCCTCATGCACCGCCTCCACGATTTTCGTATACCCCGTGCACCGGCAGAGATTGCCGGCCAGCGCCCGCCGGATCTCCTCCTCCGAAGGCGAGGGGTTCTTCTGCAGAAGGGCATAGGACGAGACGATGAAACCCGGCGTGCAGAAACCGCACTGCAGCCCGCCCAAGCCCACCATGGCCTCCTGAACCGGATGCAGGACGCCCGCGTCAGCGATGCCCTCCACCGTTGTGATCTCCCGTCCATCGGCCGCAACCGCCAGCACCAGGCAGGACGTCACCGGCTCACCGTCGAGCAGTACCGTACATGCGCCGCAGTCGCCGGTCGAACATCCCTCCTTGGTGCCGATCAACCCCAGGCGATCCCTAAGCACGGCCAGCAGCGTCTTGCGCGGCTCCAAGGACAACTCATACAACGTTCCGTTTACGTTCAACCCGATCTCGTGATTCATGCCGCCCTCCGTTTCGATCCCGACCGGTGCTGCGCATTCCCGAACGCCGCCGCCACCATCCGCCCGGCCAGCACCCGCACCATCTCCCGTCTGAACTCCGCCGAGCCGCGAACGTCGCTGATCGGCCTTGCCTCGGCCGCTGCCACCTCTGCAGCCTCCGCGATCAACCCGTCGGTCAGGCGCTGTCCCTTAAGCATCCTCTCGGCGGCCCTCGCGCGAAGGGGCGTCGGCGCCACGGCCCCCAGTACGATGCGGGCTTCCTGACATACCCGGGTGCGCGGCGCCAGCGTGACGGCCGCGCCCACCCCCACCATCGCGATATCCATCGCGCCCCGGGGCGTATGCCGGACATAGGCCGACCCGGTCCGCGGGGGCGGTACCGGCACCTGAATACCTATCACGAAGTCGCCCGTTTTGAGCGTGGTCCGACCGGGGCCGACCATGAAATTCTCCACAAGCATCTCCCGCTGCCCGTTCGGACCGGCAATGCTGACTTTCGCGCGATGGACGATCAGACCGGGCGCCGTATCCGCTGAAGGCGCCGCGTTGCAGATATTGCCCACAATGGTAGCCAGGTTTCGGATCTGGAACGAACCCACCACCCGGGCGCCCTCGGCAAGACCCGCGTAATGCACCTGCGCGGCAGGCAGCAGTTCCACCTGCCGCATCGTTACGGCCGCCCCGACCGTGAGACCGGTTTTCTTCTCAAAACCAAGTTCATTCACACCCGGAATCCGTCTGATATCCACAAGTGCGCCGGGAGTCCGCACCCGTTCCTTCATCTGAACGAGCAGGTCGGTACCTCCGGCCAATAACTTCGCATCCGGATGTGCCTGGAGCACCTCCACCGCCTCCCGGACGGTCTGAGGCGCGAAATATTCGAAATTGTTCACAGCCGCGGCCTCCCTTGCCAATCAATTGTCCATTGCCGATAGTGCCGCCACCACCCGCTCCGGGGTCATGGGCAGTTCCCTGACCCGGGCGCCAACCGCATCGTAAATCGCATTGGCAACCGCCGCGCCCCCGGGAATGATGGGTGGCTCCCCCACGCCCTTGCCCCCGTAGGGCCCATGCTCGCAGGGATCTTCGACCATCACCGTTTTGATGTTCGGCACGTCCAGCGCCGTCGGAATCGCGTAATCCAGCAGGTTGGGATTCAACATCCGGCCCTTCTCGTCATACCGGTAACCCTCCATCAGTCCGAAACCGATGGACTGGACGGCGCCGCCCTGCATCTGGCCCTCCACCAGCATGGGGTTGAGCGCCCTGCCCACGTCCTGAGCGGCCACCAGATCGATCAGCCGCACATGGCCCGTGCCCGGATCCACCTCCACGGTGGCGACGTTCACCGAATACGAGGGATAGGTGGGAACGTGGCTCAGCACGCACCGGCCGTTTACGGCGCCACTGGTTTCGATCGCGTAGCCGGCCAACTCGCCGAGTCCGACGGCATGTTCCGGCGAACCGACGATCTGCACCCTTTCATCGGCGATGACCAGATCGTCTACGGCGGCTTCCAGTTTCTCCGCGGCCAAACGCAACAACTGCTCCCTGGCCTCGCGGGCCGCCTCCCGCGCGGCCGTGCCCGCCGAATAGGCCGCCTTGCTTCCCGCGCTCAAGGATGCGTAGGGCACCGTATCGGTATCGCCCAGCCTTACCGTCACCTTGTCGACCGGCACACCCAGTTCCTCGGCCACTACCTGCGCCATCACCGTATGCAGGCCCGTAATGTCCACCTGGCCGGTCACCAGGGCCACGGATCCGTCCGCGGCCATTGTCACGAACGCGTTGGTCGGGCCGGAAGCGTTGTGCCAATCCCCCACCGCGATTCCCATGCCCTGGTTGGGTTTCAGTTCGCGCCGGCCCCACCCCGCGCGTTCGGCGGCTCTGCGGACGGTGTCTTTCAGCCAGTCGTGCTGTATCAGCGGCTGGTCGCCCTTGCCCAACCCGTTCTTCAACCGGATCTCTACCGGGTCGATCCCCAGCTTATGTGCCAGCGTATCCAGGTTGGACTCGCGGGCCAGCGCAGTCTGCGGCCCTCCCGGAGCCCGGTACGCCCCCGGCCCCGGTTTGTTGGTGCGCACGGCCATTCCCTCCAACCGGACATTCGGAATCTTGTAGGGTCCCAGCAGCCGGTTAGGCGCCCCGCCGCTGCCCAGGATCCCGCCGTCCCAAACGATCCGCCCTTCGACGGCCGTCAGCGTCCCATCTTTGCGGGCCCCCGTCTTCAACCGCACCCAGCATCCGGGCCCCGGCCGGCTGTCGCGAAAATCCTCCCCGCGGTTGATCGTCACCTTCACCGGCCGGCCCGTGCGCATGGCCAGCAGGGCCGCGTGCGCTTCTATGTTCAGCCGATTCTTCCCGCCGAAGCTGCCGCCGGTTTCCGTCATGATCACCCGCACCCGCCCCTCAGGCAGGTTCAACGCCTCCGCGAGGCCTTCCCTCTTTGTGAAGGTGCCCTGCCCGGCCGCCCACACGGTAAGCCGTCCGTCAGCTTCCACGCGCGCCGTCGCGGCATTCGGCTCCATGTAGGTCTGATTGAAAAAGGGTACCTGATACTCCGCCTCGACGATCGCGTCCGCGTCCGCGAAACCACGGTCGACGTCCCCCTCTTCCAACACATTGCAGGCTGTCACATTCCGCAATCTGCGCCCGTCCGAATCTCGCACATCCTTTGTGGGCGCCCCCAGGACGGCCTCCGGAGCGTCCGGGTCCATGGCGTCCACGGGATCCACCACGGCGGGCAATACCTCGTAGTCCACCTCGATCAAGGCAATAGCGTCCTCGGCGATGTCCGGATCCACGGCGGCCACCGCCGCCACCTTCTGGCCCTGGTAGCAGACTTCTTCAGATTCGAAAATCGATAGTTCCGGCACGTCTCGGCCGCACACCACGTCCACCACCCCGGGCAGCGCCCTGGCTCCGGATGTATCGATCTTCCGAATGCGTGCGTGACCGTGCGGGCTGCGCAGGATGCGGCCGTATAACATGCCAGGAAGCTGGATATCGTCGGCATACTGAATCCGCCCCGTCACGATATCCGGCCCGTTCAGCCTGGCCACGCGTTTCCCTACGGATTTCAACTCGCCTGGGGCTTGCATATCCTGCCCTCCTTATTTTCGATTGTCGCACTGCGACACTGTGTCAAAACGACCCGTTCCAAAGTTAATATTAGTTGAGGAAAAGTCAATGGACTAACATTAAGCCGTGAGAGGCAAGAGGGAAGACGTGAGAAGGGGTTGGTAACTATGTCGGATGACACTCCCACATTCGGATTCCCGCTTACGGGAATCGAGAAACGATTCGGCTGGGGAACAAAAAGGATGTCATAAGGTTTGGGGGTGCGGTGTGGACCTCTTACTTCTCACGTCTCGCCTCTAACGGTTTTTGAAGAACGGCGCCGCTCATACGCCGCGGGGCCCGAGGACAAACTTGAAGGGCCACAAGGCGGGCGGTTCGCGAACCGCCCCTACAAAATCCGGGCATCCGCGAATTGATATCGCCAGGCCGTAACGCTAACCGGTTTCAGCCGATTGCTGACCGCTGATAGCTGTTGTTGCTGATCACTAACCGCTTTTTTTCTTCTTTCCTCTCACCTCTTACCTCTCACCGCTTTTTTTGACCTCGCTGCGCCGCAGGTGCAACACGCGTTCGGTATAGCCGTTCGGCTCCGCCCTGCCTTCGAAAACCAGGTCCAGCGCGGCCTGAAATGCGACGCTTCGCTCGAAGTCGGGCGCCATGTTCCGATAGTCCGGATCCCCGCTGTTCTGCTCGTCCACCATTCCGGCCATTCTCTCGAACGCCGCCCGCACCTGCGCTTCGCTCACGATCCCGTGATGCAGCCAGTTGGCGATATGCTGGCTGGAAATGCGCAGCGTCGCCCGGTCCTCCATCAGTCCCACGTCGTTGATATCCGGCACCTTCGAGCAACCCACACCCTGGTCGACCCACCGCACCACGTAACCCAGTATCCCCTGGACGTTGTTGTCCAGTTCGCGCTGAATCTCATCGGCCGTCAACGCCCTGTCCAGCAGCGGCGGCGTCAGAATCGCCTCCAGACTCGCCCGCTCCCGCCGGGCCAGTTCCGCCTGCCTCGCCGCCACGTCCACGCGATGGTAGTGCATCGCGTGCAGAACCGCCGCCGTGGGGGATGGCACCCACGCCGTACTCGCCCCCGCTTCCGGATGCCCGATCTTTGTCGCCACCATGTCACGCATCTCATCCGGCATCGTCCACATCCCCTTCCCGATCTGGCCGCGGCCGCTGAACCCGGTTTCCACCCCCACGTCCACGTTCCAATCCTCGTACGCCGCAAGCCAGGGCTGCGCCCTGATTTCCGCCTTGGGAAACATTGCGCCGGCTTCCATGCCCGTATGGATCTCGTCCCCGGTGCGGTCGAGAAAGCCGGTATTGATAAACACCACCCGCTCTCTTGCCTCTCCGATCGCCGCCTTCAGATTCACCGTGGTTCTTCGCTCTTCGTCCATGATGCCGATCTTGATTGTATTTCGCTCGAGTCCCAGGGCGGATTCCACGCGCTGGAACAGGGCGACAGTTGCCGACACCTCCTCCGGGCCGTGCAGTTTCGGCTTCACAATATAGATGCTTGCCGCACGGCTGTTGACGAATTCGCCCTGTCGCCCCAGATCGTGTTTGGCCGCAAGCGCCGTCACCATCGCGTCCAGAAACCCCTCGGGAATCTCCTCCCCATCGCTGGTGGTCACAGAATCGGTGTACATATGAATGCCAACGTTTCGCACCAGAAGGAGGCTGCGTCCGGCCAGGGTCAGGGTCTCTCCATCGGGCGACGTGAACGTCCGGTCCGGGTTCAGCCGCCGCGTCATCTCCCGTCCGCCCTTCTCGAAGATCGCCTCCAGCGTCCCCCGCATGATGCCGTTCCAATTCCCGTACACACGCGCCTTATCCTCCGCGTCCACGGCCGAAACGGAATCCTCGCAATCCTGGATGGTTGTCACCGCAGCCTCCATCACCACGTCCTTGACACCAGCCGGATGCGCGGCGCCCACGGGATGGCTCCGGTCGATCTGAATCTCGATATGCAGCCCGTTGTTCTCAAGCAACACACCTGCCAGTTCGCCGTCGTCCAGCCGATATCCGCGGAACTGTCCGGGATTCGCCAGGCCAGTCTGGCGGCCCCCTCCCAACGTCACAACGAGTCGCTTGACACCGTCCACGTCCTCCAGGTCAAAACCCGTGGCCTCCGAGAACCGACCCGAAGCCAGACCCGCAGCCTTGTCCAGAAACGCCTCGGCCGAGGCAATCACCCGTTCCCCCCGGGCCGGATTGTAGCTTTCGCCCTTCCCGGCGCCGGGACCCTCGGGAATCACGTCCGTCCCATATAGGGCGTCGTACAGGCTTCCCCACCGCGCGTTGGCCGCATTCAGCGCATACCGGGCGTTATCCACCGGCACCACGAGTTGAGGTCCGGCCACGCTTGCGATTTCCGGATCCACATGGGCCGTGGTCAATTCAAAATGGTCCCCCTCCGGTACCAGATAGCCGATTTCCGTCAAAAACGCCCGGTACTCTTCCGGGTCTGCCGGACGGCCCTTCCGCGCCCGGTACCAGGCGTCCATCTTCTCCTGAAGAACGTCCCGCCGTTTCAGTAACTCCCGATTCGTGGCGCCCAGGTCCCGCACGATCTCTCCCAGCGACGTCCAGAAAGTATCGGGATCCACTTCCGTACCCGGCGCAATCTCATCTCTGACCAGATTGTACAGGATCTCTTCGACCCTCAAGCCGCCGATCTCAACCACCATTGTTCCGCTCCTTTTTTCCTTTTGATAAACCCCGTGTGTGCCGTCAAGATAATCAGATCGAAAGGGCGACACAACAAGAAGCCCGGCCCCGGCATTTCGGCAAGGCTTCTTCCTTTCCGCGCCGCCGGCTCAGCGTTGGGATTTGACATGAAGCGCCTGTTCGCGCGTTCGCCGCTTATATCCTTCCACCCCGTCCTGCGAATACGTCAGGTCGCCTGCGGGATCGACTTCCCCGGCATCGTTGACGTGCAGGCCCTGCAGCCGCCCCTTCACCGCAACCGTATCCATCAGGACGCGCATCAGAGCGCCCAGGTGCCTCTCGTCCCGTCGGGTCACGTGCAGCGTCGCGTTCGGAATCCCGCGAGCGGAAAAGTCCAGCGCCGTGCCGAAGTACGACGCGGACTGCGCCTGGCTCATCCGGAGCCCGCCGAACGCCTCCATCTCGCCACCGATACCCGTTCCTTCGGGAATGCCCACCTCGGCTCCCAGGTTCTGCCAGTGCACGAACAGAACGGCTCGGTCCGAACGACCGCCAACAATCCCGTTCAGGACGGAATGGTTGCCCGCGGGTCCGATTGCAGGAACGACGTGGAGGCCGCCTCCGCGCTCCTGAAGCGACTCGTCGTACAGCTGCTGGAACCAGTCTCCCGGGCGGTGATTGTCCGCGTAATTGTAGAAGACCAGCGCCTGCTTCCCACCGCACCGCTCCTGGAGATGCAGCCACCGGGCGAGGCGATAGGCGATGTTTCGCTCGTCCTGCCAGGGCAGGCCCCAGTGCGCGTCCGCCCAACGTGCCCCGTCCATCAACTCCCGTACCCGAGTTCCCGGGGATGTCCCCGTTCCGGCTGTCATCGCCAGAAAGAACGTCCCCACCGGTGAAAACGCCGAAAACCTGCCTCCGACACCCTCCGGCACGGGCAACAGCGCGTCGCCGTAGAAGCGCTGTTGCCCGTGCAGTTCAAACAAAGCGCTACGGGCGTCCGATCCGGTTGTAGCTATAACGTAGCTACACCAGTCATTCCCGCCCGGTGGCGGGTGCCGCGACAGCCAGTCCCGTACGACCATCAACGCACTGATGGTCTCGCCCGTGCGCCCGGATTTGCTGATCACGTTGAACAGGGTGCGGTCCATTATCCCGCGCCGGGTCAGCATGTGCAACAGAGCCCGCAGCCGTCGCGGATCGAACGTATCCCCCGCGAAGTAGACTTCCGGCGCCCCGCCTCGTTCATCCGCGGACAGGAGATTGTGATAGGCGGGGTTGAGCACGTCGTGAAAGACCCGGGCGCTCAGGTCGGACCCGCCAATGCCGATCGTGACCAGCGCGGCGAATTCCTCCCGCGCGCGATCCGCGAGGCCGACCACCTGTCTGAGATCCCCATCCTGCAGATGGCTGCGCGTCCAGGCGCGATTGTACGTCGCGAGGACTTCCGGCGAGAGCGACTGTTCCCGCGAGAACAGCTTCTGGATCTCGCACAGGCGATTATCGAGATCCCGAATCGCCCACGGATGGACGGTCCGAGACCGGGGCCCATCCCCTATTTCCAACCGAATTCCGGTTTCACCGGGGCTCATTCCGCCTCCCATTCGTATTTGATTCCAGCAAATCCCCTGCAGTCCCGGCCACATCCCTGCGATCCGCTGCCCGCCGAGGCAACGCCGGCGGGCGGTTGTTCGGATAACCTGACTGTACCGTCGACGATTGCGCTTGACAATGCCCCGGTTTTTGCCATGAATACCCACGCGTAAGCCCCAGCGCAGGCACGTGGCGCAAGATAGGATTCGCAGGGTATCCATCCCGAGAATCGACGCCATTCATCTCCAGGACGAAATTGACAGGAAACCGGAAACTATGTCACTGAAAGCGGGCGTGTGCGGCGTCGGATCCTTCTACTCGAACGCGTTTGCACGATCCGCGATACGGAACCGCGATATCGAACTGGCGGCGTACGCGCATCTGGATCAGAACGACGAGACATTGCGCAGGCTCGGGATGAAGTCCAGGGAGGCGTTTGGCGCCCAATACGGCATCCGGGCGTATTCCGCGGTGTCGGAGATGGTTCACGCCGAATCCCTCGACCTGGTTTTTATGACGTGCCAGGACGACCTGAAACCTCAGCAGGCCGTGTACGCGATGGACGCGGGCGCCCACGTCTTCATCAGCAAACCGATGTGTATGACCCTTGCCGGCGCCGACGCCATGATCGACGCGGCCGGTCGCAACAACGTCCTGCTCTCAGCCCTGATGCCCGGACGGGAAGACGGCGCCATCCGCGCGATGGGAACACGGGTGCAGGAAGGGGCCGTCGGGCGCGTCATCACCACACGGGCCTGGATTCAACACGGTTGTTTCGGCCCCGGAACGGTCTTTGACGGCAGCGGCGAATTCGGACCCGGACAGGGCGGCATCGGGCTTTCACTGGGCTTCTACGCCGCGGACATGCTGCTCTGGCTCATCGATTCACCGGCGGCCCGCGCCTATGCCGAATACGACAACCTGGCCACGCCGCACAGCATCTGGATGGATACGGGCAAAGGCACCGTCCGTTTCGAAGACGGCCGTATGGGCTCGATGGACATTATCTTCAACGTCAATTGCGGTGCACCGGCCTGGGAAATGGAAGTTGTGGGCGCCAACGGCATTGCCCGCGCGCACCTGGATGCCATGGAAGGCATTATCTGGCACAAAGACGACAGCGGCGCTCCCCGTGTTTTCTACCGAGCGCAGAACGATACCATCGACGACGCCGTCGAGCGCTTCGCCCGCACCGCTCTCGACGACCATCCGCTGGAGGTAACGCCCGAGCACGCACGAAACGTGCTGGAACTGTGCCTGGCGTGGAATCGCGCCGCGGCGGAACACCGCGCGGTCGACCTGCCGTTACCGGACGGCGGCCGGGATATCCGCTACTTTTGAGGCCCCTGCCTCGTTATTGCTTCAATGGATTCCGGCGGGGACCGAATCCGGCCGGACAACACGCTGCGCGAGAGGAGTCGATATGCTGATCGCCACCCGGGAAACCGTGTATTCGCTGAATGGAGATCGCGCCGTACCGCAACCCGTTCTGGAAAACGGCGACGTCCAGGCGATTGCGCAAGGACAAACCATTGGCCTTGCGGCGTTGAAAGACGGGGAGGTCGCCGTACTCACGCGGAACGGCTCGCGAACCCTCACCACCGGCATCCAGGACCCGATCGAGTGTCTGCTCATCCTGGAAGAAGAACCGGTGCGTTTTCTCGTGGGCGTGGAAGGTCCGCATATCCACGCCGTGACGGACGACAGAGCCGAACGCCTGGCGTCCTTTGACAGGCTCGAGTGTCGCCCGGAGTGGTACACCCCCTGGGGTGGCCCGGCGGCCGTCCGAAGCATGGCCTGCACGGGAGACGGCTGGGTCTATGCCGACATTCACGTGGGCAGCATCATGCGGTCTCCGGACCAGGGCGGAACCTGGGAACCCGTCACCCCGGACCTGCACCAGGACGTTCATCAGGTCGCCACCTCGCCCCGGGAAGACGACCGGGTTTACGCGAACACGGCCCGGGCCGTGTATCTCAGCCACGACCGCGGGAGATCCTGGCAACACCGCCCCGAGGGCTTTCCCTATTTCTACGGCAGGGCCATTGCCGTGCACCCGGAAGAACCGGATTGCATTCTTGCCACGGTCAGCACCGGGCCCCACGGGGACGCCCAGGGGCAACTCTACCGGACCGATAACGCCGGCCGCGCCTGGTCACACGTCACAGACGGATTCCCCGAAACCACGACGGGAAACATCGACACCTTCCAGATTGCCTTCACCCCCGACGGCCACGCCTGGTCGGTCGTGGACGCCACCCTTTATGGTAGCCAGGATCGTGGCCTCACCTGGACATCCGCATGGAATGCGCCCTCGGAACTCCGGATGATTGCAGTGCAACATTAGCGATTTCGCTGAAACCGGGCGTCCCGCCGGAACGTCCCGGCTTTTTCCGCCGATCGCCCCGCCACCTCACTCGCACTTTCTTTAGAGGGGTATCCATGGCTCACCATCGCTTCGTCCCGGAAACCTACCACACGGCCATCGGCGCGCACGACCCGGTGCTGCACGTCGCCAGCGGCGACACCATCACAACCACCACCGTGGACGCAGGCGGAAGTGACGCCACGGGCCAACCGGTCACTCCCGGCGGCAATCCCCAGACGGGCCCCTTCTACGTGGAAAGCGCCGAACCCGGCGACACGCTGGCCGTTACCTTCGACAAACTGGCGCCCAATCGGAAAATCGGCTTCACGTCGGGCGTTATCGCCGCCAACGTGCTGGACCTCGGTTACAGGCCCGAATTCGACGACGACCGGAACCGCCTCGAGTGGGAAATCGACTTCGAAGACAACACCGCCACCCCCATCGGATTTGAAGACCTTCCCATAGGAAGGCTCCGAATCCCGCTCCGACCGATGGTGGGCTGCTTCGGTGTGGCACCGCCGCGAGGCCAGGCCATTTCCACCGCCACGTCCGACACCCACGGCGGCAACATGGACTATAAGGAATTTGTCCAGGGCGTTACCGTGTACTTTCCCGTTTTCGTCGACGGAGGCCTGTTCCACATCGGCGACGGCCACGCCGTGCAGGGCGACGGCGAAATCGTCGGCACCGGGATCGAAATCTCCTTCGATGTCACCTTCACCCTGCGCCTCTTCAAGGGCAAAACCATCCACTGGCCGCGGGCGATCAACGAAACCCACGTAATGGCCGTCGGAAACGCGCGCCCGCTCGACCAGGCAACCCAACACGCCACCACCGAACTGATCCGCTTCCTCCGGGACGACTACGGCCTGGATGCCCGATCCATTCACATCCTCATGGGCCAGGCCGTGGAATACGACGTGGGCAACGTCTACGATCCCGCGTACACGATGGTCTGCAAGATGTCACGAAAAACTCTGGAGAGCATCGGCGCGTAGAGGCAATAGCCCAATTCCCCCGGAATCCGCCGCTGCGTCAGCCCTGGAGGCCGTGCCAATGCGCGGCTGCCTATCCCCGAATCCCCGTTCACGCGATCATGTCCCCCGAAGACAAGGCCCGCCTCAAAGACCTGGACCGCCGCATCGTCTGGCACCCGTTCACCCAGATGCGCACGTACGCACGCGAGGACCCCATTGTCATCGCGCGCGGGGACGGCGTCTACCTGGAGGACATCGACGGTAACCGGTACCTCGACGGCTATTCGTCCATGTGGTGCAACGTCCATGGCCACCGTGTCGGGGAAATCGACGCCGCCATACGCAGGCAGCTGGACCAGGTCGCCCACAGCACGCTCCTCGGTCTTTCCAACATACCCGCGATCAGGCTGGCCGAAAAACTCGTGGAAATCACCCCGGCCGGGCTCAGCCACGTGTTCTACTCGGACACCGGCGCCTGCGCCGTGGAAATCGCCCTCAAGATCGCCTTCCAGTACTGGCGACAGAAGCCGGATCCGCGACCCGAAAAAACAACCTTCCTCAGCCTCGCCCGGAGCTATCACGGCGACACCATCGGCGCGATGAGCGTCGGCAACATCGATCTCTTCCACGAGACCTACGGCCCCCTCCTCTTCCCTTCGCTGAACGCGCCCGCGCCTCACCCCTACCGATGCGGGTTCTGCAACAGAGACGCCGGCTGCAGCCAGGGCTGCCTCCGGGCGGCGGAAGACATCCTCAGGCGGGACGCGCACCGCATCGCCGCCTTCATTGTCGAACCGCTCATCCAGGGCGCGGGTGGTATGCTGGTTCATCCGGAAGGCTATCTGAAGGGGATCGCCGACCTCTGCAGGGCGCACGACGTCCTGCTTATCGCCGACGAAATCGCCACCGGTTTCGGCCGCACCGGGGCCATGTTCGCCTGCGAGAAAGAAGACGTGGCGCCGGACATCCTCTGCCTGGGCAAGGGCATCACCGGCGGATACCTTCCCGTGGCCGTCACACTGGCCACCAGTGACATCTTCGATGCCTTTCTGGGCGACGACACCGAAGGCAGGACGTTTTTCCACGGCCACACGTACACGGGCAATCCCCTCGGCTGCGCCGCGGCCCTGGCCGCCATCGAGCGCTTTGAAAGCCAGAACGTGCTCGCGTCCCTGCGGCCCAAGATCGATCTCCTCGCGCGCCGACTCGCCCGTTTCGAGCCCCTCGCCCACGCGGGCGACGTGCGGCAGTGCGGCTTTATTGCCGGGATCGAACTGGTTGCCGATAAATCCTGCCGCCGTCCCTATCCTCCGGGGGACCGGGTCGGCGTCCGTGTCTGCGGCGAAGCCCGAAAACGGGGCCTCCTCATCCGCCCGCTCGGCGATACCATCGTGCTCATGCCACCCCTTGCTATCTCCAGCGGCGATCTCGAAAAACTGATGGATATCGCCTGCGAATCCATTCGAGCCGTAACCGGCCCCGCCTGATCAGAAGCCGCCTGTCGGCGGCCTGAAAGAGACCCCCGGGCGCGACTGCACGGGTTCGCCCCGCTTCCGGAGACACATTGAAAATGCGACCCAGGGGATTCTTCGTCACCGCCACCGACACGGGTGCGGGCAAAACCGCCGTGACCGCCGGTCTCGCCGCCGTCCTTCGCGGCCGCGGGGTTGACGTTGGCGTGTTCAAGCCGGTCTCATCCGGCGGCACAACCGACGCGCGATTCCTCAAGAATGCCGCGGGCGTCTCCGATTCCCTCGAATTGATCAACCCCGTGCGCCTCGCCGCGCCGCTGTCGCCCAACGTGGCAGCCGAACTGGAAGGTCGCCACGTCCACCTGGAACCCATCGTCAATGCCTATCGTCGCCTGGCAACCCTTCACGAAACCGTTCTCGTGGAGGGCGTGGGCGGCCTGCTGGTTCCGATTCGGGATGATGTCATGGTCGCGGACCTCGCGGGCCGGCTGGGCCTGCCCCTGCTGGTGGTCGCCCGCGCCGAATTAGGCACGATCAATCACACCCTGCTGACGCTCGAAGCCGCTGAAAAGCGCAACCTGGAGGTCAGAGGCGTCGTCTACAATACCACCCGGGACGGCGATCCGCGCGCCGCCCGCACCAGCCCGGACGTGATCTTCCGCGTCTCCGGAATTCCGTCCCTCGGCATCCTGCCCTACGATTCCGGCGTGGACGTGGACGCCGGCGACCTTGGATGCATGCCCGAATTGATTGAACAACACCTGGACGTGGATGGACTCTTTTCCTGAATCCTGTCCCGCGCTTCCAACTGCAACCCGCCGGCCCAACCCGACATTAACCCTTCTCCTGTTTCGCCACGCCTCGCGTTACCAGGTATTCGACGATCTTCGGATGGATCAGGTGCAGCCAGGGCAGAAAACGGAGCTTGAACGGAATAATCAGTTCCCGCTTCCTCTTTTTCATGGCCTCGATGATGGCTTTGCAGGCGTCGTCCAGCGAAATCGACTCCCTGCTGTGCTTTCGGCTGGACGGGCCCAGGGAGCCGCCGTCCTTTCCGAAGGCCGCCTTGCGCAAATTGGTCCCGCGCAGCCAGTGTGGCAGCACCGTAAGCACGTCCACGCCGGTGTCGAGCAACTCCGTCCGCAACGACTCGAAGAACCCCTGCACGGCATGCTTGGAGGCCACGTATCCCGTGTGCATGGGCACGCCGATCTTGCCCTGAATGGACGATATCGCCACCACCATCCCGTCGCGCGCTTTCAGATGGGGCAGCGCGTAATACACGCAATGCACGATACCCAGATAGTTCGTGTCCATCAACCTGCGGAAAATCCCCAGGTCCTCCACCTCGTCGAACCTGGCCCACATGCTGATCCCGGCGCACGCGATCAGATAATCCACGGCCCCGAACTCGGCAACGGCCGCGCCGATCCACGCCTCGCAGTCCTCGGGTTTTCCAACGTCGCCCGTGGCCGTAATCACGCGGCCGCCCCGCTCCCGGCAACGCGCCGCCGTGTCCTGTACACCCTCGTCCAGCGCGAACAGTGCCAGATCGGCTCCATATTCCGCGAACGCCAGCGCCAGCGTGGCGCCCAGACCCGACGACGCTCCGGTTATCGCAACGATCTTTCCGTCGAACATAAAAAAAAACCATTTAAAGTCAGCTATCGGCGGTCAGTAGACAGCCGTCAGCTAAAGTCGGTAGAGGTGAACCTGGCGGCAAGACCGAAAACACGTGGGGGGTTTTTCCGTGCTAGAGGGTAGACGGAAGAAGACCATACCGCCACATACCGTTTAGCGAAACGGAGGGCCGGACGCAGCCCGGATGGACTTTTTCAACGGGCTGCTAAGGTGGTTCACGGAAAGAACGGCCCCGCGCCGAGCGGCGCCGTTCTTTTTGGCCCTTTTTCTTTGGCGAGAAAGAAAAAGGGCGTAAAAAATTAATATTAAAAGAGATAAGAGAAAGACTTTGCGGGCTCGGAGCACGACCCATCCGTCGCCTTTCCCCAATTTCTCCGTCAGTCAGTTCCCCCAAAAACGCCGTTGCGTATCCCAAAGATGTTCTTCGGATCCATCGCGTTCTTCGCCTGGCGCATGACCTGGATGCTGTTATCGGTCTGAATCTGAGGCAGGAATTCCCGCCTCACCTTGCCAACGCCGTGATGGTGCGACAAGGAGCCTCCGTTGTCCAGAATCACCTGACGCAGCCGGTGTTCGATCGCGTGGAACACCCGGCCGGGCCGATCAAGGCCCTTGCCGTAAATGCCCATCGTAAAATAGATGCAGACTCCGGTATGATAGGTCTGCGTCACCCTGTACGAGAGATAGGGATTTCCGGGGACGCCGTAGCTGCCGGCCTGCGTAACCAGTTCGCCGGATACCGCATCGCACACCTGATGAACCCGATCCCATGGGACAGACGTCTCAAATGTCTCGCCAAGAATGCCGTACTGATTCAGGAAGTCTCGAATATAGGCGATCCCGAACGTGAGCGAGTATCCCCGCTTGCCGTTGCTCGCGCCCGCGCTCTTGGCGCCGTATTTTTTCGCCAGGCTGAAGATCGTGCGTTCCTGCTGGCGCACTTCATCGTGCGTGCCTTCCATCACGATGGTACATGCCGCCATCTTCTCCGGATCGAAACCCAGGACCTTTATCAGAACGAACTTCTGGATCCGGTCTTTGACGCCCTTTAAAAATGTCGGCTCCGGTTTCAGTGCCTGCCCGAACCTGAATTCGTTGTTGTTGACCAGGCGGATGCTCGCCGGCAGCATTCCGGTCTGCCGAAGCGCCTTCAAATATTCCACGCCCTTCTCGAAGGCCGGAAAAACAAGCGCCCCGTACTTACGCGCCTCGGGGATCGGATGAATCTTGATCACCGCCGAGGTGATAATGCCGAAATTGCCCTCGCTGCCGAACAAAAACACCCTGGGCTGGACACCCGTCGAGTTTCTGGGCGTCACCCGGCGGGTCGCGATTTCGCCGGTGGGCGTCACCAGCGTCGCCTCGAGCACGATGTCTTCTATATTGCCATACCGGTTCTTCTTCATCCCGCTGGCATTGGTCGAAATCCACCCGCCCATCGTGGACAGTTCCACGCTATCCGGGTCGTGCCCCGACGTGTAATCCCGCTCACCGAGCACGTGCTCGAGTTCCTTTCCCGAAATACCCGCCTCGACGCAGGCCTGCAGATTCGCCTCGTCAATCCACAGCACCCGGTTCATCCGACGCATATCCACGGAAACGATCGTGCGCCGCTCGTCTGGCGGACACGCCAGCGCCCCGCTCACATTGGTCCCCCCACCGTACGGCACCAGGCAGACATTGTGCTCGTTGGCCAATTCGATCATGGCCTTGACGTCGGCCTCATCCTCCGGATAGAACACCAGATCGACCAGACGCGGAAGTGAATCTCCATACATCACGCGATACACTTCCTCAACACTCAGCTGTCCGTGGCTGTGCACCAGCCTGGCTTTGGGATCGAACGAAACCTGCCCTTCTCTGAACCGTTCTTTCACCGCGTTACCGAAAGCTGCTTCCACGTTCGGCTCCGGCGTTCCGGTATCCTCACGCTCTTCGTACGAGTCTTCCCTTCGGATCGCAATGCCCAGCACGTCCTCCACAAAGGCGACCAGAAACGGCATCCGGTATCCCGAAATCGGGTACCGGCTCCCGGTTACCCTCACTGTCCGGTCGTCTACGAACTCGAACCTCGTATCCGTATATCCCCACTTGTGGGGGAATCGTTCCGCTTCGGAATGATCGAAAAAAGCGTCCGGTTCGCTTTCGGATCGCCTCCGTTTCGCCAGAAGCGCTACCGCGAGAACAACCGCTACGGCAACCGCTGCAATTCCCCAGTCAGTCATAACGCACTCCCGATTACCGAAACCGGCCGAGCCCGGCGAACGCGGCCGACCAAACCTTAGGGATAACCCCGGACGTCCCGGCGCGGATTCTCATTGCGACGGTTCCGGATTCAGCAAATTCGATATATGGACCGCCTGAAGCAGATTGGCGGCCTCCAGCTGGATTCGCAGGGACCGGCGGCGAGGCAGCAACGTGGTCTCGCCTGGCATAGGTGGTAAGATCACCGCCTCGATCACACCTGGATTGATATTCAGATTACGCGCCGGACACTTTGGCCAGAGCGAATGGCTGCCGCGAAAGGCGATGGGAATCATCACGACGTCCTGGGGCAGTTTCGCAAACAAAGCGTGTTGCAGCGGAAACAACTGCACGTCGAAGGAAGCCGTTGTGCCCATCGGATAGATCAGACCCGGGCGGTGTTCCATCTCCTGCAGCATGCGCGGAATCGTATGGGATGAGATATCCACGCTGTCTCGAGTGATGAAGCCGTCGACGGTCTCGAACATCCGGTCGAACTTGTCGGGAGACATACCGAAGATACTGATCTCGCGGGATCCGATCTTCACCGACGTCGACTTCGCCAGACCCGTGCGGGCCAACTGTACCACCGGGCGGGAACGATCCCATCCCATGGCATCCAGAAACACCGGATCGTTGAACACCGAAAACACCACGAAATGCTCCAGCATGCTCTGGTGCGAGGGCAGGAACAGAATCTTCTGACCGCCACCGGAAAGGTCCATTTCCCGAACGAGCGTGCGAAACATGGGGGCCACGGTCACATCCAGGCGGATGCCGAACGCATCCATCGTATCCCGGGACCACGCCAGCCAGACGTCCCACGCACGCTGGTGCCTGAGAGACGGCGCGAGATCCTCCTCCGCGATCCGTCGCCTGCGTTTCCCCACCCGCCAGCAGCACCTTGCCCACCGCAACATCCGGAGCTTGCGCCGAAAGGACGTCAGTTCCTCCGTTTTTCCCACGTGAGCGTAGTCCAGAAACCGACCGGTCCGGGTGCCGGCCAGCAGGGGAGGGAGCGCCATATCCGTCAACCCGTCCCGTTCTCGTACCACCGTATTCACGCCATCTACGATTCGGGCGCTCAGGTCGACCATATCCCGCGTCAGATAACTGTACGGCTGCCCGTACCAGTAATTCTCCGGCCTGAGCCGGGAGGGATCTTCCCGGTGGGCCGCCAGAAACTCCACCAGCATGCTCTGGCCCAGGGCCACGTCCGCCTTAAGGGCCGCCAAGCGAGCGGGATCAATTTCTTCCATCCGGCACAGCAGGACATCGGCTTCCGCGACCACCTTCCACACCGAACTGCCGAACCATCCCAGGTTGTTGTACGTATTGTAGCGCGTGGCGAGAAGCTCTCCGGCGGCAATGTAGTGCAACGTCCGCGCAGCCACGTCTTCCAGGAGTTTCCGAAGGGATCCCTTCCACGTTGTTCCATCCACCGTACAGACGTATTCGGCCTCCCAAAGAGGATCGTCGTCCATCGCCACGCGGGAAAGCGCTTCCGCCACGGCCCTGGCGTGGGACAACGGCACCCGGGAGATCCGGGCTTCCGCGAGGGACGTCTCGCCCATGTCAGGCGAAAAATCGTCCCCCTTCGCCAGCGCCTCCACGTACAGAGATTGGTAGCGCTTGAGAAAATCCCGTGCCGTGCCCGCGCCCGTGGACACGAACTGATCCTGCAGCCGCAGGTAGATTCTGCTGCCTTCGTGGTACGCGGGTGTCAGTTCGTCGAAATTGGCGTGGGCCTCCTTCAAACGCCTGTCTCGCAGCGCCGGAACGCCCTGGTGAATCGCGTTCACGATCCGCGCCCGCTTTTCCAGTCCTTCAAGTCCGATCTCTTCGGGGCCGCCGGCCGGCCACGTCAGATCCTCGGGCGCCCACCCTTCGAAATAGCCCTCGGGCGTCACGGCCGCGATCAGTTCCGCGGCGGCTTGGTCGTATGCGATACACAGCCGTGCCGGATCCTGCACCAGCATCTTGTGCACGGGAACCGATTGATTTCGATCCATACGTCCACAGTCCCAAAAAAAGAGCCGGAAGCCCGCCCGCCCCCGGTTCCGAAACGCCCCGGACGCGTCCCGATCACGGGAATCTACGACCGTTGACGACCTTGAACCTCCAACGCCCACAGGCCGGTCAATCGGCTTCGGCGGTTAACACGGAAACCGCTCCGTCCCCCTCTTTCAATACGTGGTGTTTTAATCCCGGAATGTGAATCTCCTGGATATATTTCCGCCAGTTAATGCGCGTCACGTCGAAGTTGAAAACCTTCTGGTCCTCTGGATTCAGCGCCTGGAACAGCCGGCGGGTATTCTCCGTTTCGAATTCGCAGTCGAGATGGGTGTACCCGCAATATATATCGACCAGGGACTCGAGCCTTTCCAGCATGGTCTCCATGCCGGAAACCCGCCGCCGGTAACGGGAAAACCATCGGGCGGGCAAATAATCCACGGCCGCCTTCAAAAGGCTCAGCGGAAGCTTGTATTTCCAGACAACGATCCAGAAGAATCGTCTCCTGCTGATGAACTGCCAGGGCCGGACTTCAATAGGCCGCCCGTCCCGGTCCTGCATGGGCGAGGTTTTGAAGTACCCGTAAACCAGTTCGACAATTTCACCCGCCCGCACCGGATTCTGCGAACCCGAGGCCACCTGGTAGACCTTGATCTCCCCAGATCGGCGTATCTGCGGAAGAACCGCCGTGACGGCGTTGTTCAACACGTCCACGGGTATAATATCCAGCACGATCCCCGGATCGATGGGGAAATTCGACAGCCGGCCTTTGCCGTAGTGGACGATCAGGGGATCGGCCACTTTCAGATCCTCCACCCAGCCCGGCTCAGGATCCTCGAGGCTGCTTTCCACGATCGCCGGCCGGACGATGGCCGTTGGAAGTTCTCCCCGCGACTTCACGATCAACTGCTCACCCATCGCCTTGGTGAGCGTGTAACTGTCGTTCCAACCCAGCCGCCGCGCCCGGCGCATCCCTTCGTCCACCAACTGCTTCCGGATCCAGCGCTGGCGAAGGGCCTCGACCTGGTGCGCTTTCCGGTAGTCGGTCACGCGTTTGCCCCGGTCCTGACGCCTGAGTTGTTTCAGGAACGCCGCCTCCAGTTCCGGCCGCCGGGAAGACGCCCGCACCTCGTCGGCAAAGGCGCGAATGGCATCGATCTCTCCCTGCAGGTCGAACCCGGCCGCGCTTCCGTTGATGAGATCCGCCACGCTTCGGTCAGTGGGGAACGGAGCCTCGGAAATCCGGCCGGTCCGCTGTCCGCTCA
Organism: Candidatus Latescibacterota bacterium; assembly: GCA_965237675.1. Lineage (GTDB taxonomy): Bacteria > Latescibacterota > UBA2968 > UBA2968 > JAAXHE01. The sequence goes on along the minus strand of OZ250150.1, from coordinate 2,505,162 downwards.
CGTACGCGGTTGACACGTGAACGAGCGCGGCTTTCCGGCAGGTTTTTGCGAAGGCCACGACCCGGGCGGCGCCCATTGTATTCTGTTCGAGCGCACTGTCGATGGGTTCGTCGAAAACCACGGTGCCGGCGTAGTTGACAACGAAATCCGCTTCTTCGACCAGACGCTCGCGCTGCGCGGAGGAAATCCCCAGTCCGTCTTCGGTCAGATCGCCGGCGACCGCGATGACCTTGTCCGCCATGACCGAAGGAAACGCCGCGCCCCACCTCGTCCTCAACCTTGCGAACGCGCGCGACTGAAGGACTTCCGACTCCAGCCGTTCCGTTTCGGAAACCCGTTGGCCCTTGGAACGCGACCGCGGCCGGATCAGGAGATAGATCCGCGCCACCTCCGGCGCGGAAAACAGGATCTTCTCCACGAATCCCTTCGCCAGAAACCCCGTCGCACCGGTGACAAACAGCGTCTTTCCGCTTAGAAACTCTGATATGGACTGCATAAAATCCCGAGGTAAACAAAAAACCCGTTTCCTCGCCCTCGAAGTACAGACGCCGGAATACTGAAGAACATCCGACTTTGCTCTTCCTTCCTCGCGCCTGGAAGTGGAGTGAACGGGACGACTCAATTTCGCGAAATCACAATGCACAATGCCAACCGCAAACTGCACAAACGGAGTTCATTCGCCAGATAAGGAAGGAACTTCAAGAACCGCTTCGAGTCAAGGGAAATCTGTTCGATGCGCTGTTCTCCAACCCTCTGTGGCGAGCGGGTGACTGCGAACCCTGCCCGCCGTAATGGTCGTCTGTACCTTACGAACGCACCGGTGCATCGCATGAGCGATCTGTAATTCGGACTGGTGGTGGCGGAAGCCGTATCAACTGGTGCCATCGGATGCAGTGATTTACGAGGATCTAATCAAATACAGGCAAAGATACTCCGACGGTGCGGGGAATTGATTGGTGGGATACTACGGGATCGGGAGAAACACGTGCGGTTTACTCGACGTGTTGCGATAATAGCGCTCTGACTGAGGGTACCAACGCGTTGGGGATTTCCATCACCGTTTGCGTTTTATCCTCCAAGACGGCCTCATCTTCCGCCACCGCCTCGTCCTCCGTCTGTGATTCGTAATGTTGCAGGAGACGATTGGCACGTTCTTTGTCCCAACCTTTCGGAAACCTCGTCGCGTTCTTCATCTTTCTCTCCTTTATCGCCTACGATATGCGATTAGGGGTTTTCCGGTCAGCTCGTATGCAGTGATGGCGAAAACATAGTCCGGCTCGGTATCGGGCACATAGATCACGCGGAAATAACGACCGCCGCGAGTCCGTCCGATTGCAACACGCCATCCTTCCCGTCCGGGTCTGTCTTCACCCGGCGATCTCAATACGTCTTCGACTTCATGCTCCTCGACGCCATGTCCATTCTAAGCCAAACTCGGAGGGAAAGATATTTCACCTTTTGTTGATACGTTGGGCTTCCCTTTCCAAATTATCTTACTGTGAATCGATTCGTAAAACGTCGCAGCTACGGGGACTCGTTGGCAGGCCCAGCCAAATACCGCTCAAGTAGATTGTACGCGGCTCGCGCTTTGGTATATTCACTTTCTACATCAAGGGATAATGGGTCAGATAGGTGTTTAGCAGGATGTGCCAAGTTTCGCACGCATCGCAACGTTTCCACGAGCGATTGGGAGCACACCCTACGATCCCCTACTACAAAATCCGGCAGCCATCCCGCCTCAGTTGCTATGCGTGCCAGTTCCGCGAATCGCCAGCGCTTCGGATTCTCTCGTTCGGGCTGCTCAGATTTCGGCAATCGATCCTTGGCAGAAAGAGCTTCGTCAAGGTGCTTCAGACATGCAGTCAAGAGAGCAGCCTCCATTGCGGACCCGATCATGACGTTTGCGGCATAATATGCCCCTCCCTTGGCACATTTTTCGGCCTCTACTTCAAGCAGTTTCTGGGCGGCATAGACCTGTTCCGTCTCGGAAATTTCCTCAAAGGCGAGCCGACGCCCCTGCTCACGTTGCGCGTCGAATGCTTCTCGGTCCATTTGGTATAGATCAGCGATTTCGTGAATGCCGAATTCCCGAAGCGTCTCTTCAAACTTCCTATCCAAGACCCCTGAATATCGCTGTTCCAATTCCTCCCAATCCTCCGGTCCCTCCCCGATGGGCCAGTACTCGTCATCATCTAGGCCCTCGCGCTCACGTATGGCCTCAATGCCCGCCTTGATGTCGCAGAGGTCGGATTCGTACAAACCGCCGAGCCAACGTTCATCGTGAACACGTTCAATCGGGTACAACGTAAGCAAAAAGCGATAACTCGGGTTTAAAACTCCGGCTGCTTCGGCACATCCGACAGAATCGAGCCACACTTTCGCTTCGGCTTCGACGTCGGACAAGCGTCGTTGGTTCTTTCCGAAATCCTTGGTGTGCGAAATACGTTGAAGCTCACGCGCACAGCGTTGAAACGCTTCAAATGCCCTCGAACTCCTCAAGGTCGTCTCCAAGCCTCGCATTTCTCGCTCGGTCAGAGATTCGCCGTTATTCTGGTCTTTCTCGGTCGAGTCATCCATTTCGTTTGACCCTCTCTTGATATCCGCAGTCAATAAGGCCTGATCGAAAAAAAGAATTCAAAAAAATCGCTTGCTTGTAACCACCCCTCCCAAGCCGATTTCGATCGTTAGCAAGTTATCGGAACAAAAAGCACGTGGCCGCCTCAATCTCCGCTCTGCCCGTAAAACAGATCGCCCTTAATGGCCTTTGGCGGTTTGCGCATTTCGTCTGGAACGCTAGGTAATTCGTCGGCACTGAAGCAGTCGCTTTCGACAATGGCTTCAAGTAGCCGCGCCTGATCGGGATAATTTTCCACCGTCGCCTCCAGAACCCAAAGCAAGTGGAGTAGTTCAGTGGTAAATTGGCTGGTCCACCGTTCTGGGCGAATTTCGTCCAGGGGTGAGGATTTCCGACCCGCTCCTCTCTTCATCCGATACTTGAGCCAAGACTGTACGACCTTGAGGCCCGAAACCTCAAACTCGAATACCTCGGGCGGAACCGGCTTAAACTCACCCTCGCCGACGCGGAGAATTTGCGTCACGTCGCTGTATGTAAACGTGTCTGGGTAACTCTCCGGGTCCCGGGGAACGCCCTTGGCACACTTGGCTGCACCACGGGGAACGTGACCACGTGGCTGATCGTCAGGGATGAATCGTTCACCGTAAGTGTGAAACCAGAGCAACCGAGCACCTAACGCACGGGCTTTTTCGAACAGTTCTATGTCCTTCGTGAGTGGTACGCGAAGTTCGCGGGTGGCCAGTTCGTTTTTGAACCGCGCCGTGAAGTTTGGATGCGCCAGCGTGCAGTAGACATAGGCAATGAAATCTTCTGGTGTGACGTTACGCTGATATGATCTGCACAGAATCTCGAGTAGGCCAGGTGAAATGTTCGTACGCGAACCATCGGACGCACGAAAGAGCGGGAAGATCTCCTTTGCACCGAACGACCCACGGAAATGGTGAAGATCGGGAATATACGAGCATGCCGTTACCGCAGGACCTTCGCTAATCGGATGGTTAAGCAAGCTCGTCAAGAAAACCTGTTGCTCACTGTGAACGCGCCAAAGCACAGGACCTGGCCTATCCAACAAACGGGCGTCTGCACATATAAATTGGCGGTCGAATGACCTATATGCGAAACGAACTGTCTTGGGAGGTGGCTCCTCTCTTGCAAGTTCGGTAATGGGTTCTAGCATGACCTTGGAGGGCGGCAATTGAGTAGCGGATTCGTGAACCTTTCGTCCCGTGGAAGAATCTTTAAAAAGCTCATGCCGGTCGTCCTTTTCGACCCGAAGTAAAGCGGCCCAGCGTGCGTCTAGCATTCCCGTTTCAGGCGCAATCACCCAGGTTCGCCCCGCCTTGACGCCGGATTGTTGCCAAGGCATCATGTCAGTTAGTGGCGGCCATGCGAAGTAATCGCCTGTTCCAGCGGGCCGAAATGGAGCCTGCCATTCGTCCGGACAATCGTGCCATTTCAACATAGAGTGTGCAAAGCTCTCAATTTTGTCGAGCAAAGCGAGCTTCTCCTGACGTGTTCCTTCAACTTGGGCGTAACACACTTTCGCTGGCTTGTCGGTTGCAGCTTTTTTCGAACGGAATGCTACGGCGATGGCCACCGGTGTAAGAATTGCAAATACATTCTCTGTCTGCCGTGTGCCCCGCCCTTCGCCACCCAAGTCGAGTATCCAGATCTCGTCGCAAACTCGACGCATGTGTTCGCGCATTCCGCAGTAGGCGTCTCCGTCGAGATAGCTCGACGCGCTGATGAAACTTATAATGCCAGGACCCTTGGCAGTGTCATGCTCGAAGACTTTCCACAATGCCCAACGCCAGAAATAGACGTAAAGGTTGTAGAGGTTCTTGAGACGGACACCATGCCCGGACGAACGTGCGGGAGCGATGAAATCCTTAAGAATAGCAAGATCCTGTCTTTTCGCGAGCCTGGACTTGGCAGTCTTTAGCTCTCGTTCCCTGCCCCTTTTATCCTTAACTAGATTGCCGGGCAACGGGTCCCCGAAGCGGACCCACCCTCCATACAGGGAAAGATTGTCCTCACTTTTCGTATCAACTGCATCGTGCCGGTCATAGGGTGGATTCCCCAAGCAGACAATAACCGGGACCGATTTCTTTATCGCGAGTGCCTTTTTATGCTGTTCGGCAATGGCTTCTACGACAAAAGGCATCCAGGGGGGCTCTTCGTTCGGACTCTCGAGGGTATTGGTCAAGTAGATATGCGTACCGTCGCGGGGCAGCGTTGCTCCGTAACTACAAAGGGCACGGCTAACGCGAAGTTCGCTCACTGCGTAGGGACCAACTAGCAATTCGAAACCATAGAGGTTCTGACCTAGCGATGTGGCTTGGCTGGCGACCGCGCCCGGCCCCTGTTCCGCCCTTACGCGCCGAAGACTGTGTTCAATTACACCAAGAAGGTATGTTCCGGTTCCAACGGCGGGATCAAGCGTCACCACGCCGGGGTCAGCGAAACCGAAAGGTTTTCCGACACGACTGACGAGCAGTTCGTCAATCAGCCGGACCTGCGCTCGAACTACCTCCACCGGTGTATAAAAGACTCCCACGTCTTTACGAAGTGCGGGGTCGTATACGGCGAGGAAATCTTCGTAGAAATAGAGCCAGGGATCCTCGCCACCTGACAACGTGGCGGGTGGAACCACGCCAATAACACGCAACAGCAATTTGAGTGAAGCGGCAATCTCTTTATCGGGTTTTTTGCGAGCCAACAGGTATAGTGTCTCCGACAGCAGGACATGTTGATCGGCAAGCGAGTCCCGCGCAGAGTTGAGCGTGAGAGGATTCGCTCCCTCACTCCGACCCAACAGCAGAGCGAAGGCCACGGTCTGGGTGTACGCGTCGGCGAACTGTTCGTCCGAAGCATCAGGGAACAGCAGCTTACGCCAGTCTTCCGCAATTCGGACGAGGGACGAATTCGGATTTGCAAGCGCATCCTTCACGTCATCGCGCAACATCCGGCATAGCGGAGCCAACAACGAAGCGAAACCCTTAAGGTCAATCTTGCCGTCTCGGTCCACGGGGATGGACGGTTCCCACGATAGAAAATCGCGCAACACGCGTTCAACAGAGTGGACATCGCTCAATTTGGCAGCCTTCCTGCCATCTGTGGCGACATCGCCGGCCAAGCGAACGACACTACCGACCAGATTGCCGTCCCGATATAGCGCCCACTCATTGCCGTCAGTGTACAGAATATTAGGAATTGCCGAAAACCTCTTGAATTGGTCGCGATTGTGACCTTTGAAGCGATCGTGCGTTGCGCCGACTCCCGGAGCCTTTAGCTCGACGTATCCTGCAAGAAGCTGGTTGAGATGAACGGCGTAATCGGGCTTACCGATGCGATCGGGCAGGGGTGTTTCCCCTGTGCAGACGATTTTCCATCCGAGTGCCTGAGCGGCATCCTTCATGAAGTTCTCAAACGGACCGCGAAGTTGCTCTTCGGGCTCACCAGCCGTGATCTGTGTCATTTTGGCTGTTACTGACGCCGCGAAGCCTTGTAAAGCCGCGTAAATTGAGGTAATCATTTGCGTTCTTGCCCCACCTAATGCAACGGTTTGCGCATTTACTCAGGTGCCAAACGGATGCAGTTCCTACCCAAGAATCAGTCGAATGGCGCGAAAACAAGCCACGTATTCGGTATTATAGGGATAGGCGCAAATTGCGACAAGCGCAACTTGAGACGCCGGTAAGTCTCAAAGCTCGTTGCATCGCGATAAACGACACATGGTCGATTCAGCGAACCCAGCGCATCTTACAACCGTATAGTCGGGGCGAATACTCGGAAAATGGCAGGAAGCTTAGACTGGACGCTCAATGTGGACGCCACTCTGAGCTGCGTGACCCGTCTAGGACCAAGCGGACCGGAATCCAAACGAGGACGGCGCAAGCTCGATGCGAAAATTCGGGCAAATTACGCGTATAACCCCCTGTTCCTCACGCCGATCCAGCGCAGGCAAATGACGGTCACGAATCTTGTATTGGTCGCCGCAATGAACTATATTGGTTTCCGTTTACCCATAATAGCGGGGGGCATCCCATGTCAGCTATCTGCGAAATATTGGTTGAGAAAGCAGGCCAGCTTTAGCCCGCGCAAATGCGCTTTGCGCGTTCGCAAACTTACGTGGGCACTTGCAGGTCTGCGAGAATAACGCCGGGCGTGCTGGAAATCTGGGGAGACATTTATGATACGAGAAACTGTTGATCGAATTCGCACTTCGCTCAAATCGGGGCAATATACCAGCGAGGCTTCGGTTTCTCAGGGGGTTGTGCTACCTGTATTGCAGGCACTCGATTGGCCTGTATTCGATACATCCGTCGTAACCCCCGAATATTCCGTTGAGTCCGGACGGGTCGACTACGCTCTTCGTGAAACAACGGGGCGTCCAAAAATTTTCTTAGAGGTAAAGAGGCTTGGCCAGACGAATACCGGGGACAGGCAGTTGTTTGAGTACGCTTTCCATCAAGGAGTTCCGATGGCAGTCCTTACGGACGGTCATGAATGGAGCTTCTATCTACCGGGAGAAGAAGGACAGTACCAAGAGCGGCGTGTGTACAAACTCGATCTCCTGGAACGGTCGCCCGCCGAATCAACTGAACGTCTCCACCGGTATCTGGAATACCAGCGAGTAATTTCCGGCGAGGCTCTGTCAACCGCTCGTGACGATTATAAGGATGTCACACGCGGTAGACATATAGCCGCCGCTATTCCGAAGGCGTGGCATCAACTTCTGTCGGGGCCGGACGAAATACTCGTCGAATTGCTTGCTGACAAGGTCGAGGACATTTGCGGATATAAGCCCGAGCCGGACGCTTGCTCGCAATTCATTCAAACAAAAGCGGATTCACAGCCCGGTTCGGAGGATGGGAATCACATTCCGCCAACTGAGAACCCTGTGTCGGATCCGCCACCGACACCGCCCTCGACGGGACCACCTACAGAACGGGGCTTCTCTTATCTCGGGGAATTTTACCCTGCTAAATTCGCTTGGCAGGTCATCAGGGAGATTCTGATGACGTTCGCCCAACAGGATACGGACTTTCTGGAAAGGTTTGGCGCAATGAAACACGGAAGCAAGAGGCGATTCATTGCAAGGTCTGCCATTGATCTTTATCCGGGGCGACCGGACTTAGCACATAACTCGGTCGAATTGGTACAAGGTTGGTGGATGGGAACCCATTACGGCAGGGCAGCTTTTCAGAAATATGCCGAACTGGCCTGCGACGTCGCCAATGTTAAGTTTGGCAAGGATCTGGTAATCTCACTGTAGTCTTGTCCGGCGCGTGGGCGAAGTGGGAAGCGATGGCTCTTTCCTCCGTTGGAGGCAGTGGCGGTATGATGGAGGAGTCGATCAAGTCGATGGGGAAAAAACAGGGAGGGGTACATGGCAAGTACAAATGGTGTATTGAGACGAATTGAGGCTGGGGAAAAGAAGATCGCAGATGTATTCTCCGACAAGTACGCGTTCTCCGTGCCTCCATACCAACGACCCTATGCATGGGAAATCCAACAAGCCAGCGAACTATTCTACGATTTACGGGATGCAATGGATCCAGAAGGACGTGCAGGAGGACTTTATTTCCTCGGTAGCATTGTTCTTGTAAAGGAGCCGGAAAAATCTGACGCGAAGGTGGTGGACGGTCAACAACGATTGACGACGTTGACAATTCTGTTCAGCGTATTGCGTGACCTAACCGATGAACCTGAGCTCAAAATCCGTCGAGAAAAATATATAAAACAGGCTGCCGATACTGATCTCCGACTGCCCGAAAGATTGCGGCTACTTTTACGCCCGCGTGATCAGGCATTCTTCAAGACTAATGTGCAAGACCGCGACAAGACTGCAAGCCTACCGCGGCTTGAGGGACTGGAAGGAAGTCAGGCGCGGATAGTTGAGAACGCCACGCTCTACCGGGATTTAATGTTGAAAATGACTGATACCGAGCGTGGCAAGTTGATGAGTTTTATCTTGAATAACTGCTACCTCGTCGTGGTCGAAGTGCCAACCGACTCGGCAGCACGTCGCATTTTCACGGTACTCAACACTCGTGGACTAGACTTGATAGCTACAGACGTATTAAAAGCCGACCTTCTCGAAAGGGCCGGGGAAAACCGAGAGATTGAACTGTCGACCCGTTGGGAAGACATTGAACTTGCACTCGATAGAGAACTGTTCAGCGATCTTTTCACCCATATCCGAATGATCTTTGAACGTGAAAAACCGCGTTCGGCCCTTGACGTCGGATTTCCCGAAGTCGTTCGACCCTTCGCAGGCGACCCCGAAGAATTCATCACCAGTACGCTAGAGCCATTCGCCGATGCATTCCAACTTGCTGAAAACCTTGCCAAGTTAGAGGACATGTTCGATGCACAAACAGCTTCGTTGCTTCGCTCCTTAAATCGGCTGGACAACAAAGACTGGGTACCGCCGTTGTTACTGTGCTTAAAGAATTACGCTGAAAATAAGGTCATAGATGTGACCGATTTTGTCTGGAAGCTGGAACGTCTGGCGTACTACCTGTTCGTCTCCCGGTCGGACGTCAATGTTCGAATGGCACGTTATGCCGATGTGCTCGACCAGATCGATCCACGCAAAGGGCGCCCCCCACGATCAACCTGCCTAGACCTTAGTGACGACGAAATTCGCCATTATTTCGAGGCTCTAAACGGCCCAATATATCAAAAGAGCCGCGTAGTAAAGCCGCTGCTACTTAGACTGGACTTAGCTCTTTCCGACGGTACGGCAGTCTATGATTATCCGACTATCTCTGTGGAGCATGTCTGTCCCCAAACCATAGAGATAGGTAGCCAATGGGACGACTGGTTTAGTGACCGGGAGTTGCACACCGAATGGCTTCACCGAGCGGCCAATCTAGTTCTTTTGACCCACAGGAAAAATTCCAGCGCGAGTAACTGGGATCTAGATCGCAAGAAGAAAGCCTACTTTGTGAGAGACGACGCCTGCCCGTTCTTGCTAACCCAACAGGTGCTCGAAACATCCGAATGGACCGCGACTACTCTACAACGTCGTCAGGAAGAGGTGTTACGCACGTTTTCAAAGAGTTGGAGAATTGAAATTGAGTTCGACAAATGGCTTTCTAAATGAGTATCGCCATGATAAGCAACGATGAGTTCCCCAGTTGGTTTGACAATGTAAGTACACCCATCAGGTGTTGGTGTGCGTTGCGTTGGCGATTTTGGGACCAATCCAATGTAACTATCGGCGTTTCAATGGCCGTCAATTTGGTATTCGTTGCCCGTAATTTGGACGGTCAAGCCAATCTCCGAATTTGACGATTCTCGTTGAGACATCCCACATCGAGGCTCTGAGGTTTATTGTGGGTTACCGGTGCGATTGATTCAGATTTGCCAGAGTCTTAAATCGCGTATGTGTCGGTTAGCTTCCGGACGTCATGCTTATAGATTATGATGCGCCGCTATCGCACAAAAGGTATTGTGAAGGGTTGCTGTTCGAGATGCGCCACCTCGCTGGCGTTAAGCAGTAACGTTTACCTTCACATCCTCTGATGCACTAGCCTGTGTGCCCGATGCGACCTGATCGATTCCGCGTAACACTATTAATCCACATAACACAAACATCGCTTATGCCAAAACGCCTGCACCCTATCTTCCAGCCGCTTTTCTCTCCCTGCGGTACAAAGTTGCCGTTGCCGATTCTGGCCACTTCATCGCCCACAGTAGGACATCATGGCCATGAAAGAACGAACCTTCAATCTTTCTTTCCCTTTATCCCGTATATTTATAGTAGGTTGTATCCTTTCTGGTGTAATCGAGATTGCCGGTCGTTTCCTCAGTATCAAGACGGGCGGCGGTATTTTCGGCGTCGTGCAGTTGGCCTTCGGTTTGATGTTCCTGCTGTTCGTTGGTCTTACGCCACGTGAAAACAGATATGTCATCACGTTTGACGATGCGAATCTGAAGATTGACCGGAGTCTGTCCAGGGAGCTGACGATCTCCTGGGCATCGATCTCTGAAATTCATATACAACTGATGAGAGTGGAAATTGAGCTCGACAGCGGGAAACGCGTGAAGTGGAACTTCAATATGAGCTTTACTGACAACCAGATTATAAAACCACAAATCATCGCGGCGCTGACTGAGTTCGCGGAAGCGAAGGGATAACTGTAACGGACAGTCGTGTAACGTGACACCCTCCAGGATGTCCATCTGCCGCTCCGCTTACCGCGCTCATTCGCTCTACGGCGCGGTCAGGGCCTTCGATAGGCGCCATTCGGCGCCAGTTCTCGCCGCCGGTTGCATCGCCCAGGCCTATGTACCCTGCCGGACCAATTCCAGCCAATTTCTGAATTCTATTTTCCTCAGGCTTTTTTCTTCCTTCTCCTTTTTCTTCAGGCTCGCCAACAGATTCTGAAACGCATCTTCAGTGAAAACCGACGCGTAGTTCGACGCCCAGTGGACAAGCAGCTTTCCGATGTAGTCGTACGGCAGTTCGGGGTGATATTGCGTGCAAAAGACGCGACGGTCCCTTGATGCGACGGCCTGCAGCGTAATGGCGTTTTCGGCGATAACGTCAAACCCGCCTGGCAGTCGTGCGGTCTCGTCGAAATGATGCGCGGGCGCATCGAATATGGGCGGTTTGCCACGATAAATGGTCTCAGCGAAATCTGCTGATCGGGCCGTTATGCCCGTTGCGATGCCGATTTCCGGCCGGCGCGCAGGCGCCACCTCTCCGCCACAGACGGTCACGATGACCTGAAACCCCCAGCAACTCCCCCAGACGTGCGGTACTTCCGCAAGCACGCGCTCGCCCAACTCGAGTTGGCGCCGATTGAACGCGTCGTTTTCGTAGATATTGCCACCCCCGCCGGTCCAAATGGCAGCATCGTACTGACTGAAGTCCAGGTCTGCCGGTCCGGCGTCGCTGTGCGTGTCGACGATCCGAATCTCCGCTTCAGGCAAGAATTCCCGAACGAGTGACTCGAAAACACCCGCCTGCTCCTCGCACCCGGCAACCGCATGGGACAGGTTCCCTTCCCTTGTCCAGCCATCGACGATCAAGAACCGCATCGCCTCGTCACCTCCAGAGTTCCAGTGTCCTGTCCCAGAAATATGCCACCATTCTTCCGCCGGTTCATCCCGTCTCGCTGCGTTGCGTTCGTTGCCTGCGTTGCTTGCGCTGAGCTTGTCGAAACGAGCTCGTCGAAACGTGGTCATTGAGCTTGTCGAAATGCCCGCGTTTCGCTAACCTTCACACCCTTCGACAAGCTCAGGGTGCAGGCCCACTGTCGTTGGTTGCGAGCGACCTTCTGCATGCCATCCGTGCTGAGGCCCCTCGCATCCGGTAAGACCGCCAGTTGATTTCCCCCGAAGGCCGTGCGGGTGAAGACATCGAGGATGTAGAATCGATATTTCATGGGTGTTTTTCAGAATCAGAAATGGCTTCGGAGGCTGCTTCCTTTTCGACGCAGTTAACAGCGTCCGCAGCGCCTCTTAAGCCACGTGTTTCTGAGATAGTGAGATGTCTCTCATCAATATAGGCACGGAGGGTGTATAGAGAAAGACAACTCGTGTGTAGCGGTTCGTTCGGGACGGCAGCCGTTACATCTTTGGTTCTCACTTTGTCGACTACGGACGTATATTGGTCAAAAGACCGTATTTGTCGGTCCCGGGCTGAACCATCGCCTGTCTTGGTTTGCCCGAGGATGGGCTTAGTATCGGACACTCCGCGCAGCGCATATTCCCACTGTTCCATCTTGTAGGGGGTCAGTGCCATGGAAGAGAGGACCTTTGATCTTACCGTACCGGTAACCCGGCCATTTCGCGTGATATGGAACATTGCGGGTGTAGGCTGGATTATTTGCGGTTTCGTGAATGTGGCGGGAAACACAATCCTTGGCGCCGTGCAAATCGTGCTGGGTCTGGGCTTCCTGGGTTTCAGCGGACCCCTGCAGCGCTTAAACAGGTACATTGTTACATTTTCAGATGCGAGGTTGGAGATTGAAATAGGCTTGCTCAGACACCGGAGAATCCCCTGGGCTTCAATCTTGGAGATTCACCTCCATTCGATGAAGGTCGAATTAAGCCTCGACAATGGGAAAAACGTGGAGATTAACTTCAGCGGATTGAGTTATAGCGTCAACCAGATCATCAAACCCGAGATTGTCGCGGCGGTCACGGCATTCGCGGAGGATAAGGGGATTGGCGTCAAGGACGGCAGGTCGACGTGATCTAAGGAACCCGTCAGCGGCACAAAAAAATGGTAGGGAAAGGCGAATGACGGGTCGCGCTCCGGTTCCAAATGGTCATTTCCCTACCTTCATTATTATTAATATTTTACACCCCTTTTCTTTTTCGCCAACGAAAAAGGGCCAAAAAGAACGGCGCCGCTCGGCGCGGAGCCGGTTTTTCCGCGAATTGCCTCCAGGGAAATAACCAGCGTCGTTGCTCTGCGGCCTTTGCGAGCGATCCAGAAAGACGTTGCTGAACGGAATGACGCGAAAAAACCCCCTGCACCACGACCGGATGGCCATGAGGTATCCCGCGAAGGCGTTTTGAACGTGTTTTCGGTCTTGCCGCCAGTCCATATCCAAATCTATAGGTGGTAACGTATCGAAATCATACCGGACAGATTAACGCTTGTCTCCCCCTTTCCTTTAGGAGAGGGGGCTGGGGGGAGAGGTCACGGCACTGACGTCAACTGATCGGGTTTTTGATTCAAGCTGATGGCTGAGAGCTGAAAGCTGTTTTTGCTGATGTTCACGACAACAGGGAACGCCTGGTTCTGGCGTTCGAGGTTGATGATGAGCGGCACGTCTTATGCCGCGAACAACAACCCCCTCACTTCCACCGGATGGCCTGGTTATAGATCGTGAGGGGCCACAAGGCGGGCGGTTCGCGAACCGCCCCTACAAAAATCCGGACATCGGTAAATTGGAATCGCCAGGCCGTAACGCTGACCGGTTTTGGCTGACTGCTGATCGCTGATTGCAGTTTTTCCCTCTGTGTCTTTGTGCCTTCGTGTGAGCTGATAGGCGGGCAACCACAAGGGTTGCCCCTACACAAACATAATACCAGGCGCTGATGTCAATCGATTGGCTTTTTGCTGATAGCTGACAACTGATAGCTGTTTTTGCTGACTGCTGATAGCTTTATGCCCTTGATCAAGTTCATCGCTTCGGCTGCCATTACTGTGATCGTCGTTCTTGTTCTGGATACCCGAATGGGCGGACTTCCAGCCGCAGGGAAATTCCTGAGTCCCTTTCACGGGTTCTGGCAGAATGCCGACTCGGGAGACCCGCCTGCAGACGGCAAATTGCGGCTCACGGGACTGCTCGAGCCGGTAACGGTCGTGTATGACCACCGCCGCGTGCCGCATATCTTCGCAAAGAACGACCGGGACCTGTTTTTCGCCCAGGGATACATCACGGCGAGAGACCGCCTTTGGCAGATGGAGTTCCAGACCGCTGCCGCGGCCGGGCGTCTCGCGGAAATCCTGGGACCCGGGGCCCTGGAGCGCGACCGGTATCAGAGGCGCGTCGGGTTGGTGTACGGTGCCCGGAACGCGCTCAAAGTAATCATGGCCGCCCCGGAAACCCGCGTGTCCGTATCCGCGTACACCGACGGCGTCAATACATACATCGGCAGTCTGCGCTCGGAAGATTACCCGATCGAGTACAAACTTCTGGATTACGAACCCGAGTCATGGACCCCGTTGAAGTGTGCAATTCTAATGAAGTCCATGGCCTGGATTCTAAGCGGGCGGAACTCGGACCTCAGGATGAACAACACGCTCGACCGATTCGGCGAGGGGGTTGTGAGGGACCTGTTCTCGACCGGATCCGTTGGCGACGATACGGTGATTCCTGGGGAAACGCCCTGGAATTTTGAGCCCCGTCAGGTCATCCGGCCCGATACGCCGTTCAAGCGAGGGCCGTACGGCGCGGAAACCAGCGCCGGAATCGGAAGCAACAACTGGGCGGTCTCCGGCGCGAGGACCGCCAGCGGGTATCCCATCCTGGCGAACGACCCGCACATGGGCCTCGCGCTGCCGTCTCTGTGGTACGAGATTCAACTCGTCAACCCCTCGCGCAACGTCTACGGCGTATCGCTTCCGGGAGGACCGGGCGTGGTCATCGGATTCAACCGGGATATCGCGTGGGGACTCACGAATGCGGGAACGGATGTTTCGGACTGGTACGAGATTGCGTTCAGGGACGATACACTTCAGGAATACCGTCACGGCGACGCATGGCGCCCCGTGGAAACGGTGGTCGAAGAGATCATGGTGCGGGGCGGCGAGACGTTTCGAGACACCGTGCGCTACACCCACCACGGTCCGGTTGTAAGGGATTCACACTACACCCCCTCTGACTCGCGGGTGCCCGAAAAACATGCGTTCAGGTGGGTGGGCCACGACGGGAGCAACGAATTGCTGACCTGCCAACTTCTCAACAGCGCGCGCGACTACGACGATTTCGTCAAGGCGCTTTCCCACCTCAACGCTCCCGCGCAGAACTTCGCCTACGCCGACGTTGATGGAAATATCGCGATCTGGCACAACGGCCGATTCCCGGTCCGATGGGAAGGTCAGGGCGTATTCATCGCCGATGGCTCCGACCCCCTCCACGACTGGCAGGACTGGATTCCCCACGCCCACAAGCCCCACGTTAAAAATCCGGAGCGCGGCTTTGTGAGTTCCGCCAACCAGCGTCCCACAGATCCGTCCTATCCATATTGGCTGACCGAAGGCTATTCCTCCCCGACGCGCGTGCGGCGAATCAACGAACGCCTGGCCGAAATGAAGGATATCACACCCGACGACTTCCGGCCCTTGCAGCTCGACACGAAGGATCTGCGGGCTCAGTCCGTACTGCCCGTCCTTCTTCCGTTTATCGTACCCCAGTCCTTCAGCCGCGACGAAGCGGCCGTCTACGAGATACTTCAGAACTGGGATTATTTCGCGGATGCCGACAAGATCGCCCCCACCATATTCGAAATGTGGTGGGTGAAACTCTACCGGGCAATCTGGAACGATGAATTCAGCGGACCGGGGCCCAGTCTCCAGTTCCCTTCCCGCGATCGAACGGTAACGATGATTCTCGATGAGCCCCGCGCCAGGTGGTACGACAACACGCGAACAGAACCGGTCGAAACGCTGTCCGATCTGGCCCGCAGCACCTTTGAGGCGACATGTGTTGAGTTAACGGGCAGGCTGGGACCGATGGGCGACGCCTGGCAGTGGGGACGCTACAAGGGTGCGGAAGTCATGCACTTGTTGAAGATCCGGGAATTCTCGCGTATGAACCTGTTCGTTGGCGGGGGCCGCGACATCGTCAATGCAACCCGCCGGCGCCATGGCCCCTGCTGGCGCATGGTCGTCGCGCTGGGGCCCGACGTGCGGGCATGGGGAATCTATCCCGGCGGGCAGTCCGGCAACCCCGGAAGCCGCCACTACGACACGTTTGTCGACGCCTGGGAACGCGGCGAACTTGAAGAACTGCTTTTTATGCGAACGCCGGAGGACGGTGGAGGGCGTATTGAGGAAACGTTGATGCTGGTCAACGATCAGTCTGGCGACAACTGAGAGAAAGCGTTCGGGATTTCGCCGGCGGCATGGCAAACAAAGGGAAAAGGCGAACGAGGGGTCTCGCTCCGGGCTCGCGGGGTCATTCGCATAATTCTCTTATTATTAATTTCTTACGTCCTTTTTCTTGTACGCCCAAGAAAAAGGACCAAAAAGAACCGCGCCGCTCGGCGCGGAGCCGGTTTTTCCGTGAATCCCGTTGGGGGCAGAAATGGAAATTGGGTGTCCTTCGAGTTCGTCAGATATACCAGTACCTTAAGTAGTGGACGGATAAACTCGGAAAAACCCCCAACGCCGCCTCCGTGCGGTCGAAGTGTCGACAGGCAAGGACAGCCACGTGGTTTGGCGTCGTACCGCCCTTTTTGCTGACGGCTGATAGCTGACCGCTGATTGCTGACCGCTGACAGCTTTCTTTATATGATCACAACCGCGATATACGTCGTCGTATTCGGCCTGATTGCCGGCGAGACGCTTCCCTGGTGGGGAATCGGCCTGGCAGGGCTTGTGGCGGGGTTCTGGAAGGCTCCCTCCGCGTGGAAGGCGCTGGGAGGCGGCTTTGCCGGGGCGGGACTCCTGTGGCTGGCCGCTGCGGGCTATATCCATCTGTCGTCCGGAGGCATTCTCACCGTAAAGATCGCAGGAATCGCAGGTGTTTCGCCTCCGTCCGTTTTGATCGGCCTCACGGCGTTGATCGGCGGCCTTGTCGCCGGACTCGCCGCGGTGGCGGGATTCCATCTGAGATCGCTGCTGAAGAAATCCTGACGCCGGGTATCGCATGTGAAGCTTCGAAACCGGACGACCCGTCGGTCGCCCATACAACTGCACCATCCGCGCGGACATCGATAAATTGATATCGCCGCCTTTACGCTGTTTGCTGTAAGCTGACCGCTGATAGCTGCCTCCTCATAAACGAAGTTTGATATTGACAAATCCCCTGAGAAAATCTATCTTCTTCATCTTCAGCGTGATACGCAATCTTGACCACTCGAACCCGGATGCAAAGCGCGGACGCCGATGCCGGAAACCACATTGTTGATTATCAAACCGGACGCGGTTTCCCGGAATGCCATCGGCGCCATTCTCAAACGCGTGGAAGACAGAGGGTTCAAGATCCGGCACCTGAAAATGACGCGACTCACGCGCGAGGAGGCCACCCGGTTTTACGCGGTACACCTTGGAAGGCCGTTTTTTGACGGGTTGATCGATTTCATGACCTCCGGCCCGGTGGTACCGCTCGCGCTGGAGCGGGAAAACGCGGTTTCGTTCCTGCGAGAGGTCGTGGGCGTGACCGATTCGGCCGAAGCCGCCGGTGGCACCATTCGCAGAGATTTCGGGACAAACATACAGTGCAACGCCGTCCACGCGTCCGACTCACCCGAAGCCGCCAGCGCGGAAATCGCCTTTTTCTTCGGGGAACTCGTGTAGCCCGGACGCTCACAGTCAAGCGGATATCGTCAGATGATTGTCAAACTCAACGAACTCGACGGAGGCAAGGTCAGCCTCGACTGGGAAGAGACCCCCGAAGAGTTGCATATTCAGGATGAGGATCTGCAATTCGTGGGTCCCATCAGAACGCGCATCGAGTTCGTCAAGGTAGGCTTATCCATTTCGGCAAGCGGAGAGACGCGTGCGAACCTGCGGCAAGAGTGCGTGCGGTGCCTTAAACCCGTTTCGTTCTCCATTTCGTCCGACTTCAAGTTCGTATTCCAGAAAAAACGGCCGGAATCCATGAAGGATGATGAAGACGAAACGCTCATCTGGTTGGACAGATCCGGAGACAAGGTGGATCTCGGAGAGGAAATCAAGGACTATATCCTGCTTGAAATCCCGTTGAACCCCCTGTGCAAAGCATCCTGCGAGGGTATTTGTCCAACGTGCGGGGAGAACCTCAACCTGGCGAAGTGCAACTGTGCGACAACCCACCTCGACCCCCGTTGGGAGGCCCTGAGGGCTCTGAAAGACCAATCCTGAAGGAGCAGTCAAAATGGCACACCCGAAACGCAGGAGTTCCAATTCCAGAACCGGAAAACGGCGGACCCACTGGAAACTCACAAAGCCTGCATTTTCCGACTGTCCCAACTGCGGCCAGCCGCGCAGGCCTCACCGGGTCTGCGGCAACTGCGGGCAGTACAACGGCCGCAAGGTGGTCGAAGGCGAGAACATCTGATTCCCGGACCCGACGGCGCAATCCGTTCGCTATTCCCCTAATCGTTACCCCTGCCTATGAACAAAAAAGTCAATGCTTCCGTCACCGGCGTCTCCCGCTTTCTCCCCGAACGCCGGCTGACGAATGCCGACCTGGAACAGATGGTGGATACCACGGATGAATGGATTCGAACACGAACGGGCATTATAGAACGCCGCATCCTCGAAGACGGCCAGGGCGCCTCCCACATGGCCGCCCGGGCGATGGAATCCCTGCTCGAACAAAAGGGCCTGGATGCCGGCGAAATCGATCTGATCATTGTCGCAACCGTGACGCCGGACATGATGTACCCCGCCACGGCCTGCCTGGTACAGCACAGCGTGGGGGCCGAAAATGCGTGGGGATTCGACCTTTCCGCCGCCTGCTGCGGGTTCCTGTACGCCCTGATCGTAGGCAGCCAGTTTGTTGAAAGCGGAGCCCACAAGAAGGTGGTGGTCATCGGCTCCGACAAAATGAGCTCCGTCGTCGACTACACCAACCGTGAAACCTGCGTCCTCTTCGGAGACGGCGCGGGAGCCGTCCTTCTGGAACCCGACGATACCGGGGCGGGCATCCGGGACTTTATCCTGAACGTGGACGGATCGGGCGGCCAGTACCTCTGCCAGCCCGCCGGCGGCAGCCTGCATCCGGCCAGCCACGAGACCGTAGACAAGAAGATGCACTACGTTCACCAGGACGGACCCCGGGTGCTCAAGTTCGCCAGCAGCAGCATGGCCGCCGTGTCAGCGGACCTGCTGAAACGAAACGGGCTCAGCGGCGACGATATCACCCTGCTGGTGCCGCACCAGGCAAATAAACGCATCATCGACGCCACGGCCCGCCGTATGAAGCTGGCGCCGGAACGGGTGTTTATCAACATCGACCGATACGCAAACACCACGAGCGGCACAATCCCAATCGCCCTTTCCGAAGCAGTCGAACAGAACCGCGTCAAAAGGGACGACTACATCGTATTGGCCAGCGCGGGGGCCGGCTACACCTGGGGAAGCGCCCTTCTGAAATGGGCGTACTGAAGCCGACATCCGGGAGCCGGTGGCCGGAATCCACAAGCAATCCCGTATCCTGAACAATATGACCTTAGCCTTCTTATTCCCCGGCCAGGGCGCGCAGTACGTGGGAATGGCCAGCGATCTCTACAATGCCTCCCCCATCGCCCAGTACGTGTTCAATCTGACCGACCGGATCTCCGAGACCGGCCTGAAGACATTCTGTTTCGACGGCCCGGAAGAATCGCTGAAACAGACGGCCATCACGCAGCCGGCCATCTTCGCGCACAGCATCTCGGTGTTTGAAATCCTGAAAGACAGGGGCATCCACCCCGATTTCGTGGCCGGACACAGCGTGGGCGAACTGGCGGCGCTGGTCGCCGCCGGGGTCTTGTCTCTGGAAGACGGCGTCCGGATTGTTGGGATCCGGGGGCGGGCCATGCATGTCGCGGGAAAGATGCACCCGGGCACCATGGCGGCCATTATTGGCCTGAGCGACAACGCGGTTGTGAACCTTTGCGAATCACTCGGTCACAACGGCGTGGTCGTGCCCGCCAACTTCAACTGCCCCGGCCAGGTCGTTATTTCGGGTGAGCCGAATGCCGTGAAACGGGCAATGCGCGAGGCATCGGAAGAAGGCGCCAGGAGGGTCGTCGAGCTTCAGGTCAGCGGCGCCTTTCACTCGGGGCTCATGCAATCCGCGCTGGGCACGCTGGCGGGCGCCCTCGCGAACGTGCCGTTCTCGCCGGCGCGCATCCCGGTGGTGCCGAACACGACGGCCGAACCCACAACCGATCCCGATGTACTCAAAGACCTTCTTATCAGACAGGTTGTTTCGCCCGTTCGATGGACCGATTCGATGGCGCGGCTCGTTTCGGAAGGCGTGGACCGAGCGATTGAAGCCGGTCCGGGAACGACGTTGAAAGCCCTGATGCGGCGCATCGAGAGGCGCGTCGCCGTCTCGTCGGTCGGAACCCTCGACGACCTGGAGAGTCTGACGTTATGAATCGCCTTGAGGACAAAATCGCAATCGTCACGGGCGGGTCCCGCGGCATCGGCGAGGCAATTGCCAACCGCCTGGCGGATGAAGGCGCCAGGGTGGCGGTATGCGCCAGCCGGAGCCTCGACCGCGCACAGTTGGTCGCGGAAGGCATCCAAAGCCGGGGCGGCGGCGCGCTGGCCCTGCAGACGGACGTTTCGAACCCGGCCGACGTCACCGGCCTATTCAAGACCGTCCTGGATCGCTGGGGCGGGCTGGACGTTCTGGTAAACAACGCCGGCATTACCCGCGACGGGCTGCTGATGCGACTGAAGCCTGGAGATTGGGACGCCGTTCTGGACGTCAATCTGAAAGGCGCATTTCTGTGTATGCAGGCGGCAGTGCGGCCGATGATGAGGGCCCGTTCCGGGCGGATCATCAATATCTCCTCCGTAACGGGTCTGATGGGAAACCCGGGCCAGGCCGCGTACACGGCCGCAAAATCCGGACTTATCGGCCTTACAAAGACCGCCGCGAAAGAACTGGCCAGCAGGGGAATCACCGCCAACGTGGTGGCGCCGGGATATATCCCCACCGAAATGACGGAAAAACTCCCGGAAGATCTCAAACGGAAAATCCTTGAACAGGTTCCGCTGGGCGCACCGGGGAAACCCGACGATATCGCTGCAGCGGTCGCGTTTCTGGCCTCGAGCGATGCTGCCTATATCACCGGGCAGGTTCTGGTGGTGGACGGCGGTATGGTGATGTAAGACAAACGTGTACCGTCTGGCGACAGACGCGAACGGAGGGTCGCGCCCATTCGCACGTCGGGGCCCGGCGTTCGCCATTAAAAA
The DNA here is from genome assembly GCA_965237675.1 of Candidatus Latescibacterota bacterium. Classification (GTDB taxonomy): domain Bacteria; phylum Latescibacterota; class UBA2968; order UBA2968; genus JAAXHE01. The sequence continues at coordinate 2,483,989 of OZ250150.1, read as the reverse complement.
GGGAGATAGTTGCCATGGCTGAAAACATTCAGCAAAAAGTCGTCGATCTCATCGTAGACCAGTTGGGCGTGGATGCGGACAGCGTCACTCCGGAGGCCCATTTCATCGATGATCTGGGCGCGGATTCGCTGGACACTGTCGAACTGGTGATGGCATTCGAAGAGGAATTCGACCTCGAAGTTCCCGATGAAGACGCCGAAAAGCTCGAGACCGTCAGCGACGTCACGAATTATCTCAAAGAACGTCTGAATGAATAACCCGCAGCTTTGATAACCCCACCGTCGCATTGAGGCGGCGATCCGGATTCGGGGGCCGGACCTCCGAGCGACGCCTCGACCTTCGGGGCCGAACGCGAGGCCTGCGCCCGTCGTGGGTCTTTTCGGCGGGCGTCGAAGCATGGTCTATGCACGCAATACCGCGCCGCTGCGAACAATAAACCCGGTGGAAGGTACCCGTGAACGGAAACCGAAGGGTTGTGGTGACGGGTCTCGGCGTACTCGCGCCGAACGGAATGAACACCGACGCGTACTGGAACGCGCTGCTCAACGGCGAAAGCGGCGTCGATCGCATCAGACGATTCGATCCGGCGGGGTTCCGGGTCACATTCGGAGCCGAATTGAATGATTTCGTCCCGGAACGGTTCGGCCTCGACCGCAAACTGGCGCGCCGCAACGACCTGTGCACCCAGTATGCCATCTGTTGCGCGCAAATGGCCGTGGCAGACGCGGGTCTGGACGCGGGCGCCGGGAACCCCGACCGCATGGGCGTGGTTTTCGGCTCGGGCATCGGCGGCATCTGGACCTTTGAAGAGCAGCATACCGTCCTCATGCAGAAGGGTGCCCGGCGGATCAGCCCTTTCTTCATCCCCATGATGATTCCGGACATGACGTCGGGGCAGGTTTCCATCCTGCTCGACGCCAGGGGGCCGAACTATACCACGGTGTCCGCCTGCTCCTCGGCCACGCACGCCATCGGAAGCGCCTTTCGGGAAATCCGGCACAACGAAGCCGACGTCATGGTTACCGGCGGCGCCGAAGCCGCCGTAAGCGCCATGGCGCTTGGGGGCTTCGCCTCCATGAAGGCGCTGTCCACGCGCAACGAGGATCCGCAGCGGGCCAGTCGTCCTTTCGACATGGAACGCGATGGATTCGTGCTCGGCGAGGGATCCGGCGCGCTTATATTGGAAGAACTGGAACACGCGCGCCGCCGGGGCGCCCGGATTTACGGCGAGATCGCAGGCGTGGGATTCACGGCCGACGCGTATCACGTCACCGACATGGCCCCTGGCGGAGAGGGCGGCGCACGGGCTATGAAAATCGCCCTGAATCAGGCCGGCCTGAACCCGGAGGACGTGGACTATATCAATGCCCACGGTACCTCGACCCCGATTGGCGACCGCACCGAAACCGCGGCCATCAAATCCGTTCTGGGTGAGCATGCGGCTCATGTCGCGGTCAGTTCCACCAAATCCATGACGGGCCACCTGCTGGGTGCCTCTGGCGCAATAGAAAGCATCGCCTGCCTTCTGTCCATCCATCACGGCCGGGTGCCGCCCACCATCAACTACGAACATCCGGATCCGGAGTGCGACCTCGACTACGTGCCCAACGCGGCCCGTGAAGTGCCGGTTCGGGTGGCCATGAACAACTCCTTCGGATTCGGCGGGCACAATGCGGTCCTCGCCATGCGCAAGTTCGACGGTCGGTAAAACACAACGGCCAGAGCTCGGGGAGGTCGTCACCGGGTTGAAATGGTGGCCACGCGGAATCCGGCGCAATGCCGGCACGGAACCCTGGTCGAGTTCTTTGTACGCTTGTCCGTGATCCGGAACTGGCGGCAACCCGGGAGGGTGAAGTTTATCGGACTTGTCAGATTACGACATGTGGTCACACGGTGGCTCGCGGGCGATCGGGACGCGCATTCCCCGGAAAGACTCCAGGAAAAACTCGGCTATCGGTTTTCGGATCCCGGCCTGCTGATTCAGGCAATCAAACACCGTTCCTACGTTTACTCGATAGACGAAGGGAGCATTGCCTCAAACGAACGGCTGGAATTCCTGGGCGACGCCGTACTCGATCTGCTGGTCACCGAAAATCTTTATCGAAAGTTTCAAAACAAACGCGAAGGCGACCTCACCCAGATCAAGTCGTTACTCGTCAGCAAAGTCATTCTCGCCCAGCGGGGGCGGGCCATTGGACTCGGACACCACCTCCTGCTCAGCAAAGAAGAAGACCAGGCGGGCGGACGAGACCGAACCTCCATTATCGGCGACGCCTTCGAGGCCATTCTCGGCGCGATCTACCTTGACGGCGGCTTAAAGGCAGCGGCCGCGTTCGTGCAGCGCCATCTCCTTTCCAACATCGATGCGATTGTCGCCAACAACAGCTACCTCAATTTCAAAAGCGCCCTCCTGGAACATACACAGGGCGAGGGCCGGGGGCACCCCCGGTACCTGGTGAGTTCGGAAGAGGGGCCGGACCACCACAAAATGTTCAGTGTGGAGGTGCTGATCGGCGGTGAACGCCTGGGTTTCGGAAAGGGCCGCAGCAAGAAAGAAGCACAGCAGATGGCGGCGAGAGAGGCGTTGGGGAAGCTGGGGATTTCTTGAACCATGCAGGAGCCCGGATCCCATCAATGGCGTTTCCTGAACACCCGGTCTGCTGACGCCTTTTTCAATATGGCGGTCGACGAAGCCATTGTGCGGCGCGTCGAGAGCGGAACCGCACCGCCCACGGTCCGGACATTCGGCTGGACGCCGCCCGCCGTCTCTTTCGGCTACGCCCAGCGCATCGGTCGTGAAGTCGACCCGGAACGATGCCGGGAGCGGGGCATCCACCTCGTCCGCCGTCCAAGCGGCGGACGTGCCGTTCTCCACTGGAACGAACTCACCTACAGCGTCCTGTGCCGGGCGGACGACCCCCTTCTGGGCGGCACCATTCAGGATTCCTACCGAAACATCAGCACCTGCCTGGTTGCGGGCCTGCGACGCCTCGGCGTCGCCGCGGAATTCGAGCCACGCCGCAATCCCGTTTCATCGCCGCGCGGAAAGGTTCTGACGTCACCCTGTTTTTCAAGCACCACGCAGTACGAGGTAACGCTTAAGGGGAAGAAAATCATTGGCAGCGCCCAGCGACGTCTTGGCGACATGCTGCTTCAACACGGATCGCTGCTTCTGGGCCCGGAACACAAGCGCCTGATCGACCTCATGCCGGACCGCGGGAAGGTCCTGAAAGAACGCTTTCGACGGCAACTGGACCGCCATACCATTTCCCTGACGGAAGCCGGTCAACCCGCAGACTTCAACACCGTCGCGAGGGCCCTGCGGGACGGCTTTGAGAAAACCCTCGACATCGCCCTGGTTGATTCGTCGTTGACTTCGGAAGAAAAGTCAGACGCCGAACATCTCATCGAGACAAAGTACGGAACGGACGCCTGGAACTTCGGAGACCGGGCTGAGGAACCCCGGATCGTCCGACGCATCATCTGAAAACCGGTTCCGGTTGTGGTTTCATTTCCCGCCGGCGAGCGGATACGCCGCAAGCCATCCCGATCGTCCCGCGCGTTCGATTGTTCCGAAAGCATGGACAAACCCAACCCCCCTCCAACGGCCTCCGAACTCCGCTGGACCGTCCATCCCCTCCGGGACGAACCGCCGGTGAAGACGATCCTGCTCATCCTCATCATCCTGGGGCTCTCGATTCTCGTTGGCATTGCCTTCAACACGCCCGCATACGGATTCCTGTCGGCCGTGCTGCTCACGGCCTCGATGTCCCGCTACTTTCTGCCCACGCGATACGCGCTGCAGGAGAATACCGTCCTGATTGCCCACCTGGGCACGCGGCGCACAATTCCCTGGAGCCGGATTCGCCGTCATTCCGTCTTACCCGACGGTGTCTTTCTCAGCCCATTCGCCAGCCCCCACCGGCTCGACCCGTTTCGAGGCTGTTTTCTGCGTCTTCGCGCAAATCGGGACGAGGTCATCGACTATGTGCAAACCCGCCTCACGGATTCGGCGCCTTAGGGCCTGGTGCGAATACGCTTTCGCCGTCAATCCGCCGGAAGATCGCATTGCGCGAGAAGACCGGGATCTGGCGTCGAAAGTTGCAAATTTTGTGGTTCGGCGCCAAATGACCACACCCGCGTTGATGGTGCTGGAAGCCAGCCGGCCGTTCAACTTTATAGGCAGTCAGTTTTTGACTTTTCTTTCACCCTTTGTCACCCTTATCTTCTCAAACGTGGAATATGATCGATTCGTGCGTTTTCTGGAAAAGCGGCAGAGTGTGCAGACGCTGATCGATTCTCTCGTGGAGACGGAAAACCGACTGAATGGATAGACCGGACGTCATCATCGCCACAGACTGCGGCAGCACCACCACCAAGGCCATCCTCATAGAGAAAGAAGGGGAGTGCTACCGGCAGACATGTCGCGGCGAGGCGCCCACTACGGTCGAAGCTCCGTTTGAAGACGTCACCCGGGGCGTACTCAACGCCATCCAGGAAATCGAAGAACTCTCCGGGCGCGCCATCCTGGACGGGGAACGCATCATCACGCCAGCCGAGGGCAGCCGCGGCGTTGACATCTATGTGTCGACCAGCAGCGCCGGAGGCGGCCTCCAGATGATGGTAGGCGGCGTTGTCCAGGCAATGACAGGCGAAAGCGCCCAGCGAGCGGCCCTTGGCGCGGGGGCCATCGTCATGGACGTCCTTGCATCCAACGACGGCCGCCTACCCCACCAGAAAATTGAACGCATCCGCCAATTACGGCCCGATATGGTGCTCCTTTCCGGCGGAACGGACGGCGGCACCGTGAGCCACGTTGTGGAACTCGCCGAGTTCATCGCCGCGGCCGACCCAAAACCCAGGTTCGGCGCCGGCTTCCGGCTTCCGGTGATCTATGCCGGAAACAAAGACGCCCGGGAGGACGTTCAACAGGTCCTGGGCGAAAAAACCGCACTGAAAATCACGGACAATATCCGGCCGCAACTCGAACGCGAGAATCTTGGGCCGGCGCGCCAGGTTATCCACGACCTCTTCCTGGAACACGTGATGGCGCAGGCGCCCGGGTACCGCAAACTGATGGAATGGACGGGCGCGCCCATCATGCCCACTCCGGGCGCGGTCGGCCTGCTCATTCAGGCCGTGGCACGGCGCCGGAACATCAACGTCATTGGCGTGGACATTGGTGGAGCGACCACCGATGTTTTCAGTGTCTTCGGCGATCGATTCAACCGTACCGTAAGCGCCAACCTGGGCATGTCATACAGTATCTCCAACGTGCTGGCCGAGGCCGGCCTGGCGAAGGTGATGCGCTGGGTGCCGTTCGAAATCGAAGAAGCCGACCTCCGGGACCGGGTCAAGAACAAGATGATCCGTCCGACGACCGTGCCCCAGACGCTCGAGGAATTACAACTCGAGCAGGCCATCGCCCGCGAGGCATTGCGCCTGGCGTTCGAACAGCACCGCGCCCTGGCCGTTGGCCTCAAGGGCGTGCAGACGGAACGCACCCTCTCCGACGCGTTCGACCAAACCGGCGCTGGCGAGAGTCTGATTCACATGCCGGACCTGGATCTCCTGGTGGGCAGCGGCGGTGTTCTTTCTCACGCGCCCCGCCGCGCGCAGTCGGCGGCTATGCTCATCGACGCCTTCCAGCCCCGGGGATTTACCCGACTGGCCGTTGACAGCATCTTCATGATGCCCCACCTGGGCGTCCTCACAAGCGTCAATGAACAGGCGGCCGCAGAGGTATTTGAACGGGACTGCCTGGTCGATCTGGGAACCTGCGTTGCCCCCGCCGGCCAGGGAAAGCCGGGCGAAGTCTGCGCGGCGTACGAAATTGACCTTTCCGACCGCACAGAGTCCGGCGAACTGAAAGTCGGGGCGTTGCGCATGTTCCACGTGGCCCCCGGCCACGAGGCCGCGGTCACCCTGCATCCCGAGTCGGGCTGGGATGGCGGGGCGGGTCCGGGCCAGACAATTCGCCAGGCCGTGAAGGGCGGCGTGGCCGGCCTGATTCTGGACGGACGTGGCCGGCCGATTCCATTTTCGGACGCGGATCGAGCCGGGCGGATTGCCGGCTGGAACAGGGCATTGGGCCTTTATCCTCATCATTAGCAGTCCGTTGAAAAAGTTGCTCTGCAGGCGAGGTATAGTGTCCCGTCCCAGAAATATGTCACCATTCATCCGCCGATTCATCCCGTCTCGCTGCGTTTCCATCGCTCGGCGGCCGAATTTCGGCAATCTATTTCCGGGACAGAACACTTGCCATTGTGACCGAAGACAAGGCGCATGACCGAGCCGAATCGGGGGATTCGGGGAGGGAGCGCAACGCAGTAATTCGGCCACAAGAGCCGGCCGCAGACCGGATGGACTTTTTCAACGGGCTGTTAGGCATCACAAGGAGGCAAACGATGGCTAATGGGCGCGGATTGGCAATCCTCGGGTTGTTGTACTTCCTCCCGGTCGCATGCAAGGGGGAAAACCCCTGGCAGAAGGTTCAGCGCACGCTGATGGAAACACGGGAAGACGCAGCGATCGTTCTGGAGGGAACGGAAAGAGTGCCCGCCATGTACGCCGGCGACGCCGAACCGGAATTCGGCGACTGGATGGTTCGCCATTTCCTGTCGGATCCGGAGAATTTCAACCCCTACGTCTCGAACGACTCCGGCGCCTCCGCGGTTCATCAGTACGTCTTCGAATCGCTCCTCGACATCGAGAACAAATTACCCTATAAACTCAGAGGGTTGGTTGCAAAAGGGCCTCCCACGGTATCCGAAGACAAGCTCACCTACACCTTCGACCTGAGGGAGGACGTCCATTTCGCCGACGGCAAGCCGCTTTCGGCGGACGACGTCCTCTTCAGCATCAAGGTCATCAAGAACCCGAAAGTTCTGGCCGCCTCGCTCCGCAATTATTACGCGGTCATCAGCGACGTCGAGCGGGAGGGCAAATACAGAATCAGCTTCGTCTGCCGGGAACCCTACTTCCGGAACAACATCTCCCTGGGCAGCATGCAGATTCTTCCCAGACACTTCTACGACCCCGACGGCCTGCTGGACCCTGTCGACATACAAAGCCTGATCGACGGCTCCTGGGAAAGCGGCCCGCACGCCGAGCGTGTGCAGCAGTTTGCCGAGAAATTCAACACCGGATACCACCGAAGCATGCTGGGCTCCGGGCCCTATCTCGTGGAAACCTGGGAAGACGACGTGGTCACGGGGCAGAAGGTTATACTGACCCGCAACCCCAACTACTGGGGAAGGGACCGCGCTGATCTGATGCACAAGGGATACGTGGAGAAAATCGTCTTCAAGATCGTGAACGACCAGGAGGCCGCGTTTATCGAACTCACGAACGGGAACATCGACTACTTCGGGCTCAGTCCCCTGCAATTCAAAGACAAGAGCTGGTCTCCGGACTTTATAGACCGATTTAAAAAGAGCGTGGTTTATTCTTCGGGGTACGTGTACATCGGCTGGAACAACGCGCACCCCATCTTTCGCGACAAGCGCGTACGCAAAGCCATGACGTACCTCACCGACCGAGAAAGCATGGTACTGAACCTCATGTTCGGCCTGGCGGAAACCGTTGAGGGGCCCATTCACAAATTCCGGCCCGAATACAACCACAGCCTCGAACCCCACGCCTACGACCCCGACAGAGCGCTCGCCGTGCTGGAGGAGGCCGGCTGGGCCGATACCGACAACGACGGCGTCCTGGATAAGACCATCGACGGCGAGAAAAGACCCTTCAAATTTGAATTCCTGGTCAATTCCGGCAACCAGCTTCGGAAAGACATCGCCCTGGCTCTGCAGTATGAACTTCAGGACATCGGAATCGTCTGCGACGTGCGCGAACTCGATTGGACCATATTTCTGGACCGGGTCGTTCGCAAAAAGGATTTCGCCGCCTGTACCCTGGGGTGGACCGGCAGCCTGCACCTGCCGCCGGATTCCTACCAGATCTGGCACTCCTCGCAGGCAGAGGGCCAGGGTTCGAATTACATCGGTTTCAAGAACGACGAAGTCGACGGCATCCTGGAAGCCTACCGCAAGGAATTCGATGTGGATAGACGCATTCAACTGTACAGGCGATTTCAGGAAATCCTGTACGACGAACAACCCTATACGTTCCTCTGGAAGTCCCGCAACGCCATATCCTACAGCAGGCGTTTCACAGGCGACAGCTGGTATGCCATTGGCGCGGACACCCAGGAATGGTGGGTGGGCGCGGGCAACCGGCTGTATCAATAACCCGGGGGCCGCCGGGTAGAACCGCATCTTTTCTCGATTCCCGATGCACCGACGTCCGGACGGTGAGGTCTGAAACGACATGATTCGATATATGGTGCAGCGCAGCCTGCTGATGATCCCGACGATGATCGGCATCACCCTCATCTCTTTCCTTGTTATGCACCTCGCGCCGGGAGACCCGGTGGACTTTTTTCTCGGAGGCATGGCGGGAGAGGAGGGCATCTCGACGGACCGGAAGTCCGATTTCGAAAAAACGCGGCAGGAACTGCGCCACCAACTCGGCCTGGACAGGCCGCTGCACATCCAGTACCTGAACTGGTTATCGAGCCTGGTTCTTCACGTGGAGCCACTGAACAACTACGAACGCACGGGCAGGCGAGTCGACTTCTTTCTCGCGGAACTGGGCCCGGAGGAACGAAGTGCGTTGGCCGCACTGGAAAACGAGGCGCGGAAAGCGCGGTTCCTTCGCAGTTTCGAGAAATATCACCCGGACGAGGCGCAGATGCTCGTCCTTTCGTCTTTCTGGGAGAGCAAAACCGTCAAGCTCGAGAACAACTACGAGTATACCGGCGCCGGCCTGCTGCTCTTCCATCTCTTCGACCGGCGCTTTGTCACGCTCAATTTCGGTCGTTCTTTCAAAGATCAGCAACCGGTTATCTCACATATCCTGGCCCGGGTTCCCATCACCATTGAAATCAACATCATCAGCCTGATCATCGCCTATCTCATCGGACTCCCGCTCGGTATCTGGCTGGCTGTCAAACAGGACACGCGGACCGATCGCACACTTACCACCGGAACCTTCATCCTGTGGTCCATGCCTTCGTTCTGGGTTGGCATGCTGCTCATCGTGTTTTTCTGCAACAGGGAATTCCTCTACTGGTTTCCGGCCTCGGGCATCCAATCCCTGGACGCCTCCTCCGACTGGGGCTTCTGGCGGCTGTTAACCGACCACGCCCATCACATGGCCATGCCGGTACTGGCCTCCAGCTATGCCAGCTTCGCGGGCCTCTCCCGTTTCATGCGAACCAGCATGCTGGAAAATCTCAGGCTGGACTACGTGCGCACCGCCCGGGCGAAGGGCCTGCCTGAGAAGATCGTGATTCTCAGGCACGTCTTTCGCAACTCCCTGATCCCCATCGTGACCATCCTGGCGAATCTGCTTCCGGCCATCATTGCCGGCTCGGTCTTCATCGAGACCATCTTCACCATTCCGGGTCTGGGCTTTCTGGGCGTTCAATCCGTGCTCGTCCGAGACTATCCCATGGTAATGGCCATTCTGACCATCGGTTCGGTCCTCTCGTTGCTGGGCATTCTGCTTGCGGACATCCTCCTGAAAGTCGTGGATCCGCGCATCGAGTTTTCTCGTTCGCAGGGATAAATCTATGGCCGACGGTCCCACGCGCGATCACCCCGAAGCGGACCCTGGAACGCCCGAACCCGACGCTGTCCAGGAGAGCCAGACCTATTCGAAGCTGGTCTGGCGGCAGTTCAAAAAAAATCGCCCGGCCCTCTTCAGCCTGGCGGCGATCTGCGTTCTCGCGCTGACGGCGGTGTTCGCGGATTGCCTCGCGGGCAACAAACCCTACTATATGAAATACCGGGGAAAGACTTATTTCCCGGCCTTTCGCCAGTACGCCGTCTATCTCGGACTGGCCGATTGGCCGGCGCCACTCAGGAGAAAAAGAAACTTCAAACGCCTCAGGTCCGAATACGCCATTTTTCCGCCCGTCCCCTATGGTCCCAGCGACGTCAATCTCGGCGAAAAGTACCAGCCGCCCGGCACGACGCATTTTCTGGGTACGGATCGGCTGGGCCGCGACGTACTTTCCGGATTGATTCACGGATCCCGATACGCGCTGACCATCGGCCTGGTCTCGGTAGCGATCTCGATGATCATCGGCGTCTCCCTGGGCGCGCTGGCTGGCTATTTCGGGGGCTGGACCGATCTGATTCTCTCCCGTCTGTTCGAACTCTGGGCCGCCATCCCCGCCCTCTTTCTTATCATCACGGTAGCCGCTTTTTTCCCGCCCAGCCTCTTCTTCGTGATGATCATTCTCGGCTTCACAGGTTGGGTCGGCATCGCCCGGCTCACGCGGTCGCAATTCCTGCAGGTGAGAAGCTACGACTTTGTTTCGGCGGCCAAGAGTCTGGGTTATTCCAGCGGCCGGATCATGTTCATCCACATTTTGCCCAACGCCATTGCGCCAGTGCTGATCCCGGCGGCCTTCGGGGTGGCGGGCGCCATTCTGGCGGAATCCGGCCTCAGTTTTCTCGGCATCGGCGTACCCGCGGAGGCCATCACTTGGGGCGCGATCCTTGCCGGCGCACGGAGCAATTTCGCGGCCTGGTGGCTGGTCATCGTACCCGGTTTCGCCATCTTTATCACTGTAACCCTTTACAACCTGCTTGGCGATGGCCTTCGAGACGCCCTGGATCCGAAGATGAAGGTCTGAGAAGAGAGCCACCCGCCAATTGTCGGAGCTGGCGGGACAACGAGACGGCATGCCACCCGCGAAACCCTGAACCCATGGCGCATACATACACCCCCGGCCTGCGCGTCACCCGCAGGGCGACCATTCGGAAAAGACGCCAGCTCCCACTCACCGGTGAGGTGCTGGCTTCAGCAGGCGAATCGGTACAGCGCGACCAGGTCGTGGCCCGGACCGATCTGCCCGGCGACGTGACCACCCTGAACCTGGTAAACAGGCTGGGGGTCACCCCCGACGAACTCCCGACCTTCATGCTCAGGAAGGAGGGAGAGCCTGTCGAGGCCGGGGAACCCCTTGCCGAGACCCGGCCGTTTATCAAGTGGTTCAGAACCACGGTGGCGTCGCCCATCTCCGGCACCGTGGAGAGCGTATCGCCCGTCACCGGGCAGGTCATCCTGCGGGGCCCGCCCCGTCCCGTGCAGGTCATGGCCTACGTGGACGGCGCCGTTGTTGAAACCATTCCCGGCGAAGGGGTCGTTATCGAAACCGTTGGCGCCTTTCTGCAGGGCATTTTCGGCATCGGCGGCGAGCGCTGGGGCGCGATCCACGTGCTTGCCGCAACCCCCGACGAGCGCCTCTCGGAAGAACGGATCGACGCCGCGTGCGCCGGAAAAATTCTCATCGCCGGCGGCCTCGTCACCCTCGAGCTCATTCGGAAAGCGCGGGAAATCGGGGCGGCGGGCCTTATCGGCGGAGGCATTCGCGACCACGATCTGCGGAACCTGCTCGGCTACGACCTCGGCGTGGCCATCACCGGCACCGAGGAAATCGGCCTCACCGTCGTGGTCACAGAGGGTTTCGGCGACATCGCCATGGCCCGGAAGACCTTTGACATCCTGAACGAAAGGAACGGCGACGAAGCTTCGATCTCGGGCGCAACCCAGATCCGGGCCGGCGTTCTTCGTCCGGAAATCATCGTTCCAAGCCTCGGAGGTCCGACCGCCGCCAGGGAATCCGCCGACCGGGAAGGCCTCTCCATTGGAGATCCGATCCGTACGATCCGGGCGCCCTATTTCGGAAAAACCGGTGTGGTCACCGCCCTGCCTTCCGAACTGGCGGCCGTCGAATCGGAAATCCGGGTCCGCGTCCTGAAAGTTCGGTTCGAGAATGGACAACAGGCCGTGATACCCCGCGCGAACGCCGAAAGGATCGAAGCGTAACGTGTGTCCGGAGCCCGACCGCCGGCGCGCCCGTATAAGACCGCCAGGAGACCCGCAATGGCGCATTTAGTGCTCTTTCTTGCTCTGTTCATCGCTGCCGCGCCCGCCTTCGCCGCGGATCCGGTACCCGCCGACGTCCTCGCTTTCGATACGCCCAACGACCAGGGACACAGCATCACGCTCACCTGGCGCCGGCCCGATATGCTACCGGACAACGCACGATATCGCATCTCCGTCGCCGAATCGGAGACCGCTCCCTTTTATGACGTCGCGGAACTGGATGCGAAAACCGCTCCCCTGACGTCCGACGAACCGGCTACATTCGGACGGAGCGAGGAGAACCGCAACCGCCATTTCGCCCATGTTGAATCCTACCGCGTTCCGGACAGACAGGACAGGATCCGGCTCGAGAACAACACGCCGTACATCATACGCGTCGAAATCCCGGGCGCGGGACATACGGATGTCCGCGCCCGGGCGCACGGCAACTATTTCAATTGGACCAAATTCGAAAACTTCGTGCTGGCGGCGCTCTTTTCGATCACGATCCTCGTCTATATCCGAATTGCCCGCCACAAGACCCTGTACATCCGCCGGCTGGCCGGTCTGGATGCCCTGGACGAGGCGCTCGGCCGGGCAACGGAAATGGGAAAACCGGTGTTTTTCATCCACGGCCTGCAGGATATGGGCAGCCCTTCCACCATCGCCGCCGTGAATATTCTTGGCCAGGTGGCCAGGCGAACCGCCGAATACGATACCCAGCTCAGGGTGGGCAACCGGGATCCGATCGTCATGTCCGTGAGCCAGGAAGTGGTCAAAGAGTCCTGTATCGAAGCAGGCCGTCCGGATGCATTCAACCCGGACGATGTCTTTCTGGCGGCCGCAGATCAATTCAGTTACGCGGCGGCGCTCGACGGCATGATGGTGCGGGAGAAGCCGGCAGCCAATCTTTTTATGGGCTATTTCTATGCCGAATCCCTGCTCCTTGCGGAAACCGGCGCCACGACCGGCGCCATCCAGATTGCCGCAACGGATGCCTACACGCAGCTTCCGTTTTTTATCACGACCTGCGACTACACCTTGATGGGGGAGGAACTCTACGCCGCCAGCGCCTATCTCTCCAGAGATCCCAAGCTTCTCGGGAGCCTGAAGGGCCAGGACCTGGGGAAGGGAGTCCTGATCCTTATTCTGGCGCTCGGTTCGATACTGGCCGGCATCGGCTTCTGGCCGGTCCTGAGCTGACGTCGTCGACAATTCGCCCACATTCAAGCCTCCATTTCGTACGGAGAAACCCGAATGCATTTCCTGCAACGCACACTGCCGCTGCTCGTGGCCTTTGTAGCCGGCATCATCGGCATATTCACCTACTACATTCCCGTCGCGCGGCCGGTTGAAATCACGACCTCAACCTGGGTCCGGATCATTGCGGCCTTCGCCCTGTTTCTGGGCATCCACAGTCTGTTGCTTATGCACTGGAACCGCGTCAAGCGCAAACAGGCCGGGTGGGCTTTCAGCGCCGTTGTTTACATCGGGTTTATCGTCACGACCCTACTGGCCGTCTACAACAACGGGCAAGGGCCCCTGCAGCCAATGGCGAAGGGCGACGGTCTGGATCTGAACTGGATGTATACCCACATCCACGTGGCCGGCGGGGCCACCATGTTCTCTCTCCTCGCCTTTTTCATCGCGTCCGCCGCCTACCGCACCTTTCGCGCCCGGTCGGCCGAGGCCGTCGTTCTCCTTGTTGCCGCCGTACTCGTCATGCTGGGCCGGGTACCCATTGGCGCATTGATTTCGGAACACCTGCCGGCCGTCTCCCAATGGCTGATGGCCACCCCCAACCTGGCCGCCCGCCGCGGCATCCTCCTGGGCGTGAGCCTGGGCGCCATCGCCACGGCCCTGCGCATCATCTTCGGCATCGAACGTTCCTATCTCGGAGAGGAGGGGAAATGATCGAGCGCCTCCTGAATATCGACCGTCGCATCGTCTACGTGGCCGTCTTCCTGGCCGTATGTATCCCTCTGCTCATCGACTTCGAACTGCCAATAAAGCCCACGCCCAACGTACGCGCCGTCTACGACACCGTGGAAAGCCTGGCCGAAAAGCCGGATGCTGTCATGCTGATCTCCTTCGACTATGGACCCAGCTCCCAGCCCGAACTCCAGCCCATGGCCCTGGCCATTCTGCGACACTGCTTCAGCCGAAACATCCGTGTGGTGGGCGTGACCCTCATCACCGAAGCCGTGGGGCTGGCGATGCAGGCTTTTGAGACGGCGGCGGCGGAATACGGCCGGGTTAACGGTACGGACTATGCGTTTCTGGGGTTCAAGGCCGGCGGTCCGATCCTCATCCTGAACATGGGCCAGGATCTGCACGGCACGTTTCCCGAAGACATCCGGGGCGTTTCCACCCTGGAGATGCCCATTGCGCGAAATCTTCGCTCGCTGAAGGATTTCGATTACGTGATCGACCTGGCCGCCGGGTTTCCGGGTGTCGACGAATGGATCGCGTACGGGCAAGAACGATACCGGTTCGCCCTTGGAGCCGGGTGTACCGCCGTGATGGCGCCGGATTTCTTTCCCTTCCTCCAGTCCCGGCAGCTCAACGGCCTCATCGGCGGGCTCGCAGGAGCCGCCGAATACGAAGCCCTGGTGGGTAAGAGAGGACTGGCGGTCAGCGGCATGCGCCCCCAGTCCGTCGCCCACATAGTCATCATCGGATTTATTCTGCTCGGCAACGTCGTCTTCTTTCTGCACCGCGGCGCCTCGCGTACGTAAAAGGACACCGGCATGGACAGGGATCACATCGTCTTTCCGATCTTCATTCTGCTTTTTGCCGCCGCAAATGGGTATCTGCTGGCTGCTGGCGACCTGGAGGCAAGCTGGTCGGGTTTCGGGATTATCCTCGCCGCAGGCGTCACGCTCGCTCTTTACAGCTTCCTGTACAGAGACAATTCTCTCTTCAAACTGGCCGAGCATCTCTACGTCGGCGTTGTTGCCGCCTACGAACTCGCCGTGGTCTGGTATCAGAGCATCCTGTTGGACGTCATCAACCCCCTCTTTCGTCCAGTGCCGGGCACGGGCGTCAGATGGTGGGTGATCGTTCCGGCCGGCCTGGGTCTCTTCCTGATGACCCGACTTTTCGGCAGGGCCGTCTGGCTCAGCCGCATCTCCTTTGCCTTTTACGTGGGTCTCGGCGCCGGCCTGGCCATCCCCCGGCGCGTCGCCTCCTTCATCATCGAGCAGATCGGACCCACAATCCGTCCGTTTTCGCAGGCATCGGCGGACTTCGGCTGGGCTGTGCTGAACCCGGCCATCATCCTGATCGGCGTGTTGAGTGTGCTGATTTACTTCTATTTCTCGGTCGAGCATAAGGGAATCGTCGGCGGCGTCTCCCGGGTAGGCATCTATTTCCTCATGGTTTCATTCGGCGCCTCTTTCGGTTATACCGTTATGGCGCGCATCTCCCTGCTCATCGGCCGCGTGGATTTTCTCCTGAAAGATTGGCTGAATCTGAATCCGCCGCTTTTCTGACCCGGCAGGGGACTGGTTGATCGAACATCGGGGGTGTCCCGTTCGAACCCGCGCGTCGGCCGGGTGCGCGGCGCATCCGAAATGAACGCATTTTCAAAATAGGGTCGGCTTTATGTCGGAACCTCTTTTGACCGTCGAAGATCTAAGGACGTACTTTCATACGGACGGCGGCGTCGCCAAAGCCGTGGATGGGGTTTCCTTCACCCTGAAAAAGGGGGAAACCCTGGGCCTGGTGGGAGAGTCCGGATGCGGCAAGAGCGTCACGTCTCTGTCCGTTATGCGTCTGATACCCGAACCACCGGGCGAAATCGTCTCGGGACAGATCCGGTTCAACGGGCGGAATCTGCTTGGTCTGGACGAAACCGCCGTCCAGAGCGTGCGAGGCAACGACATTGCGATGATTTTCCAGGAACCGATGACCAGCCTCAACCCTGTCTTCACATGCGGGGACCAGATTGACGAAGCCGTCAGGCTCCACCAGCGTCTGGGCAAGGGCGCCGCACGGGCCAAGACGGTCGAAATGCTCGATCTGGTTGGAATTCCGGATCCCGCACAGCGGGCAAACGAGTATCCTCACCAGCTTTCCGGCGGCATGCGCCAGCGGGTGATGATTGCCATGGCCCTCTCCTGCAATCCCGAGTTGCTCATCGCCGACGAGCCCACCACGGCGCTGGACGTGACCATTCAGGCCCAGATTCTGGAACTCCTGGATCGGCTTCAGAGAGAATTCGGGATGGCCGTCCTGATGATTACCCACGACCTTGGCGTCATTGCGGAAGTTGCGGACCGCGTGGCGGTCATGTACGCCGGAAAAATCGTTGAAACCGGAACGGTGGATGAAATCTTCGCCGACCCCCGGCACCCCTACACAAGAGGATTGCTGGAATCGATACCCAAACTCAACGAGGAGAAAAACCGGCTATCCGTCATTCCAGGCAGCGTTCCCGATGCGACTCGTTTTCCCGCCGGATGTCGATTCGCACCCCGGTGTTCGCTGGCGGAGAACATATGTGACACGGACGAGCCGCGCATGGAACCGACCGCCGGCAACCGCCTCGTGGCTTGCTGGATGGCCGAAGAATACCCATCTCCCGCGACGCGATCGGATTGACATGTCCAAACCACTGCTCGAAGTCCACGACCTGAAAAAACATTTCCCCATTACGCGCGGCCTTTTCTCCCGCACCGTCGGCCAGGTCAAGGCGGTAGACGGGGTCTCGTTCACCGTCAACCGGGGCGAGACCCTGGGTCTCGTGGGAGAATCCGGATGCGGCAAAACCACCGCGGGAAGAGCGATCCTCCGGCTCATCGAGGCCACCGCGGGCCGTGTGGTCTTCAACGGCATCGACGTTTTCGGCCTCAACCGCTCGGAACTTCGCGCCGTACGGCGCCGCATGCAGATCATCTTCCAGGATCCGTACAGTTCGCTCAACCCCCGAATGACCGTGGGCGGGATGCTGGCCGAAGCGCTGAAAATCCACAGACTCACCGATGGAAGCGACACGCGGGAACGGGTGACCGAACTCCTCGATACGGTGGGCCTCCGTCCCGACCACGCCCGCCGCTATCCCCACGAATTCAGCGGGGGCCAGCGCCAGCGAATCGGCATTTCTCGGGCCCTGGCCGTGAATCCCGAATTCATCGTTGCGGACGAACCCGTTTCCGCGCTGGATGTTTCGATACAGGCGCAGATCATCAATCTTCTCCAGGATCTCCAGGCCCGGTTCGGCCTCACCTACCTTTTTGTCGCGCACGACCTGAGCGTTGTCAGACATATCTCCAACCGCATCGCCGTGATGTACCTGGGGCGTATCGTGGAGATCGCAGACAGCCGCACCCTCTGCAACGAACCGGAACATCCGTATACCCGCGCCCTGCTTTCGGCCGTCCCCGAGCCGGACCCGCGCGTCAAAAAGCAACGCACCGTACTCACCGGCGACGTGCCGAGCCCTTCCAATGTGCCTCAAGGATGTCCCTTCCATCCCCGTTGCCCCGAGCGTGAAGACGCATGCACAAGGATCGTGCCGGAACTGCTTGAAATCGGCGGAAACCACAGCGTCGCCTGTATTCTGCGGACCCGGCAGCACCTCCCCACGGCCTGATTTTGGAACCTTTCGTTGTCTTTGGACGTCTATTTGTATATTATATACCCGAACTGAGACCGGCGTACGCCAGACGAGGTCGTCGACCGGCGCCCAGGCGCATCATCCAATCCAACCACCGAAGTCCGGGAGAAGCAACTGTGAGCCGATCAGCGAACCTGTCCATCCTCCTTCCAAGTGCGATCCTGGTCATCCTCTGGTCTGCCCTTCCCTTCCCTTCCGACGCCCAGCAAATTCCCAGAAGGTTCAAGAACGGCCCAACGGTGGACATTGCCGACGTGCCGTTGAACCGCACCATGCCCGACTACACCTGGGATAGACACGAGCAGCATTTCTTTCCCGCCCTGCTCGGCCTTCGCGTGCCCGGCGCCCGCGCAATCCGCACCAGGTACTTCGCCATCTATTACGCCGAAGCCGAGAATACGGCCCGTCGCATTGCGGAGATTGCGGACGACATCTTCGAGAGAATATCCAGCCACTACCCGGGCTCCATAGAACGGTATGCCCCGATTCACGTGCTCGTTTCCGATATAGATATTCTGGGTAACGCATCCTCCTTCTATCTGGGCAATGTCATCACGTTCGGGGCCTCGCCGCTGAACTGGGACTCGCGAGGCACCCACGATTGGGTACGCGACGTCTTCACGCACGAGCTTACCCACCACATTACCCTCAAGTCCTCGCACAACAGCATGCCCTTTGCATTCGGCCTGATCGGCAGCAGCCGTTCCAACCGGAATCCGGACTTCGGCTTCTTTCTGCCGCTTTACCACTCCGCGATGCCGAACTGGTTCACCGAAGGCATCGCTCAGTTTGAAGCCAGAAAGCACGGAGACGACCGCTGGGATACCCACAGGGATATGCTCCTGCGGATGGCCACGCTCGAAAACGACCTGCTTTCCTATACGGACATGGGCGTGTTCGGCAAAGACGGCTTCAAGTCGGAACAGGTCTACAACCAGGGCTATGCCTTCCTGAACTATCTGGCGGAAACCTACGGTCCGGACTCGGTGCGCGCCATGTCCCGTGAACGGCCCATTATCAACTTCAAGTCCGCCGTCAAGAAAAGCACGGGGATTTCCGCTTCCAGGCTGTACGACGAATGGACCGAGCATCTCGATCGCAAATATGGCGCCCTGGCCGATTCCATCCGAGCTTCGGGAGAGCGGGAGGGCGAACTGCTTTCCGACCGGGGCGACGTGGAACATTTCCCCACGTATTCACCCGACGGCACGAAAATGGCCTTCATCAGCAACGAGGGCAGCGACTACGCGTTCATGGAAATACTGGTGATGGATCTGACCACGCGGAGAATGACAAAGGTGGCCAGAAGCCGGAAATACGGGAAATACGTCAACCTGCCCTTCTCCTGGACACCCGACGGAAACAGCCTGGTATATAGCAAATCCGTAAGTGGAAACTGGGACATCTTTGTCTACGATCTCATCGCGCGAAAGGAACGGCGCCTCACCGTCGGCCTGAGAGGAAGAGACCCCGCGGTGTCTCCCGACGGCACAAAGATCGCCTTCGTGGGCAATCGGGACGGGACCTCCAACCTGGGTGTCCTGAACATCGACGGTACAGAGGTTCGCTATCTGACCAACAACAACAACGGCACGCAATATTACACGCCCCGGTGGTCGGAAGACGGCAGCAGACTCCTTTTCAGCATCTTCCGCGGGGAAGACCGGGACATTGCCGTCATCAATGCGGACGCCACGCCACGCCCCAAGAAAACCGATAAGAAGAAGACCGAAAAAGTCGTGTTGGCAGAGCGCATCGCTGCCCGGAAGAAGGCCGAAACCGAGGTCGACAGCGCCCAGGCGGAGGCCGACAGCCTCGCCCTGTCGGAAGCCGCCCGGCGAGACAGCATGGTCGCCTTCCCCGACAGCCTGGCCTTCGCCAACAACGCTGGCTTCGAGGTGATCATCAACACCACCGCCGATGAACGGGACCCGGTATGGCTTCCCGGCGGCGGCGGTATCCTGTTCGCGTCCGACCGGACCGGAATCTTCAATGTCTACGCGTTCGACCTCGCTACCGGCAGGCAGGAGCAACTCACGAATGTCATCGGCGGCGCCTTCTCGCCCTCGGTTTCACCCCGTGGCGACGAAATCCTGTATTCCGGGTACCGCGCCGCAAATTTCAACATCTACCGCATCCGCAAGTCCGACGCCGTGGCGGCTGCGCCGGCCGATTCCCTGGCGCGGGACTATAGCAGCATATACAAAGGCAAAAAAATCGGCGACCTGTTCAATACCGGCCGGTACGCCCCTCGTCTGGCCTCCATCGGCGTCGTGCCCATTGTCGTGCTCGGACCGACCTTTATCGGCAATCGGTTCGGCCTCGATCAGCTCAGCGCGGGCGCCGAAGCCACATGGGGAGACCTCATGGGAAGCGACAATATCTACGCCGGCTTCACCGTCGGCAAAAACCTGAAGAAAGGCGTGGATCTCAACTCCAAATTTTCCGCGTTCTATACAAAAGGCCTGCCCGCCGTTCACACCGAAGACCGGACATACGCCCCGAGGATTTACATCGGCGCCAGCCAACAGACCATCAACAGCCTGATCGATCGGGGAATCGTGAACTCCCGCCGGGACACCACCTCGGGCACGTTGCAGATCGTGATCGACGACACACTCCGGTTGGTGCCGGGGGTCACCAGTTTCACCAACCTCTCGCTCACAGAGGAAGACAGGTACAAGAACCTGTTTAAAGATTTCGTGGTCGGCGTCGAGACGAGCGTGGGACGGCGACAGGTGCTCTCCCTGTCCTACGGACATCGCCGGTACCAGGAAAGCACCTACATCAAACAGGTCATACTGGACAGCACGCGGCTCGTTCAGAACAGGAACGGCGAGATAACCGACATAACCGACCAGATTCCCGGCCTGGGCGAAGATGAGGTTGTCTTCGACGACTTCCTCTACCGGGATCTCGGTTTTTTCAAGAGCAACGACCTTACCGCGGGCTGGCGGTACATCAACTTCCTGCCCGCAAAGGATTCGTTCGTCAACCCGTCCCGGGGCAGGGCAATCACCTTGAGATACCGGCGCATCAACGCCACCGTAACCGACTCGCTCTTTCAGACCCAGTTGAATCCGGACGGCGTGGCCGCCCCGACTTACCGGTCTGATCAGGCCCAACTGGGTATCAACGAATATATCGTGTCCTGGAACGAATTTATCGGCCTACCCGGCCGAGCCACGCTCGCCCTGCAGGCATTCCTCGCCTATAAGGACAGGCCCATCAAGGACGTTCAGGCGAACACCACGTCCGCCGAAGGCGTATTCTACTATCCTCTGCGGTACTATCTGGGAGGCATTGGCACCCTCAGAGGCTATCCTTATTTCTCGAGTTCCGGTGGCAAAGCCATGCTCGCCCGGGCCAGCCTGACCTTTCCGATTCTCAAGAATGCGGCGAAAGAACTGCCGCCCTTCCATTTCGATAAAATCTACGGTGTCCTCTTCGTGGAAACCGGCGCCACCGGCAATTTTGAGAGCCTGCGCGTCTTGCTGGATTCCGACGACCGGTTCAATCGTTCCGCCTTTCTCAGCGACTGGGGGTTCGAAATCCGGATGCAGATGTTCGCCAACTACAGACTCCCCCTGTACGGCTATTTCCAGATGGCCTTCCCCACCCGCGAACGGATTCAGGGCGTCGACATCGACAGAAGCCGCATCTACTTCGGGTTGACAATCTGACAACGGCGGCCCGCGGGCCGAAGACGGGGATGCCGCCGCCGGAACTTCGATCCAACCTCACCGACCGCTGAATCCTCACCCCAATGCGACCACTCATTCAATCGTTGCGGCCGCACCAGTGGATAAAGAGCGTGTTCGTGCTGGCCCCGCTCGTCTTTTCAGAACACTTGCTCGACGGCCGTTACCTGTTACGCAGCGGCGGTGCATTCGTCCTCTTCTGCCTTATTTCAAGCGCAGTATACCTTCTGAACGACATTCGAGATGTCGAATCCGATCGTCGACACCCCGAAAAGCGCAACCGGCCGGTTGCGGCGGGTCGGTTGAGCACCGGAGCGGCGGGGATTGCGTCCGTAGTTATCGCCCTGTCGGTTCTACCGTTGGCTTTTCTGCTCAGCATCCCCTTTGGATGGATTCTGCTGGCCTACGGGCTGATGAATGTCGCCTATTCATTATATCTGAAACATGTCGTCATCCTGGACGTGATGATTATCGCTTCGGGATACCTGTTGCGAGCCATCGCCGGCGCCCTGGCCATCAACGTGGAGATTTCCTCGTGGCTTATCCTTTGCACCGTATTACTGGCGCTTTTTATGGGGTTTGTCAAACGCCGTCAGGAATTGATCCTCCTGGAGTCCGGAGCGGCCGGACATCGCCGCATTCTGGATGAATACACGCCGCGGTTCCTGGATCAGATGATCGCCGTCGTCACCTCCGGCGCACTCGTCTCATACGCGCTGTACACCATGTCGCCCGAAGTCGTCCAGAAACTCGGAACTCCGCATCTCAACCTTACCATACCCTTCGTGATCTACGGACTTCTGCGGTACCTCTATCTGGTCTACGCGAAGAACCAGGGCGGCAATCCTTCCTCCACCATTCTGGGCGATTCATCGCTGCTGATCAACGGCGGCCTCTGGTTTCTTGCCGTTTTTGCCCTGCTTTATTTCAAATAAACGGGACCGTTCGACCGTTACCGGTCTCACCCCTCATCGCCACCGCTCGAAAGCACTCGTTATGCAGAGCCGGGTTGCGGTTTTAAAAACCAGACCTGAAACCGTCCTGAGAGATTATCACAGGCTCATGAACCTGGCGGGGTACCAGGACGTCCTGGACAAGAAGCTCGATACCGCCCTGAAGGTCAATATTTCCTGGCATTTCTTTTACCCGGGCAGTTCCACGACGCCATGGCAACTCGAAGGTGTGATCCGCGCCATGGCAAAAGACGGCTATCACAAAGACTTGATGCATGCATGCCACAACCGAACAGTCGTGATTGACGCCCGTCTGGGCGAGCGGGAGAACAAACAGATCCACGTCGTGGATGCCCACGGCCTGCGCAATATCCACCTTTACGAAGGCGAGGAATGGATCCACATCCGGGATGCGGTGGGCAATCTCACCGACGAGTTCCTGTGCCTGAACGAGGTCTACCCCGGAGGCTTTCACATTCCCAAGCGCCTGATCGGGGAGAACATCGTCCACCTGCCCACCGTAAAGACCCACGTATTTACTACCACAACCGGGGCCATGAAAAACGCCTTCGGCGGCCTCCTCAACGAGCGGCGCCACTGGACACATCCGGTCATCCACGAGACCCTGGTGGACCTGTTGATGATCCAGAGGAAAATCCATCCCGGCGTATTCGCCGTGATGGACGGCACGTTTGCAGGAGACGGGCCCGGACCCCGATGCATGATTCCGTACGCCAAAAACGTCATCCTGGCCAGTTCAGATCAGGTTGCCATCGATGCGGTCGCCGCCAAAATGATGGGGATCGATCCACTGTCAATCAAATACATCCGGCTCGCGCACGACCGCGGCCTGGGTTGCGGGGACCCGCGCCGGATTCAGATAGTGGGCGATACGGATGCTGCCGAAGAAAACTGGCAATTTGCAGGCCCCTACCGGAAAATGACCTTCGCCTCGCGGATGCAGCACAAGATCTACTGGGGCCCCCTCAAGAAACCCGTCGAATGGTCGCTCAAAACCTTTCTGGCGCCGTGGTCCTACCTGGCCAGCGTGATCTACCACGACAGCTTCTGGTATCCGTTTGTCGCAAAAAAACGCATGCAGGAAGTTCTGAAAAGCGATTGGGGCCGTCTCTTCGGAAATTGGGAGGCCCTCACCCCCTCCGAAGACGGGTTCACAAACGTCGGAGAAGAAGCCCCCGAAATCCGGCGTGCGGGGTTCAAGGCCTTCCGGCGTTCGCTCGGCATCCTCGTCTCGTGTGTGCGGGAAGCCCCGGAATTCCTTTCCCTGCGAAAACGGGCGCTGCATCGGAAATGAGCCGTCATTCTCATCCCAGGCGTGTTGATCCCACCGATCCGTTGGTCGAGGCCATACGCCGCATCGCACCCACCGTCGTTCCAGGTGATTTCGCGGTGACACATATCCATTCCATTCCCGGACATCCGAACGTCTGGAAAATCACCCTCCGGAACGCGTTTCACCTCATCGCCAAACAACACGTCTTCGCACCCCTTGCGCGAGGCAAAGCGCACGATTTGCTGGATGTCGAGCAACTTGCCCACGCGCGCCTTTGCGGGGCACCCGTCCCCCGGCTCTATGCTGTCGATACCGACCTCGACCTTATTTTTTTCGAATGGTGCGGCGACCAGACGCTAGACGATATCTGCCAGGATGGCGGCGCGAGCGATTACGGCCGCCCGGCCGTTGACGCCTTCTGTCGAATCCAATCCCGCTTTCACGCCGACACCGGCGTCTTTGCCCCGCGAACCTTTCCCGGCTGCCACCGGCCGGATCTGGTCCGGTCCTGGCGCCGGGCCACCCAGCCCCTGCTCCGGGACGTGCCGCGCCTTGCGGAGCGACTTTCAGGGCCCGTGGGCGCCGACCGTATAGCGCGAATCCGAAAGGCGCTCTCCGACCTTCTCGGAGACCTCGGCCGCGCCGCCCCGCTGCCCGGCCCTACCGACTATCACGCCCGCAATATCGTCATTAATCCCGCCGACCGGACCCTCCGGTTTATTGAATTCTCCAAGATCGGCTGGGACTGGCCCGAACGCCGGCTTACTCAGTACACCACCGCGAACGGGGCCGGCCGGCCGGATGGCCGGTTTCGCAGCGCGCTTACGCCCGCGCTCGCCACGCACTATGCCAGCCTGGCGTCTGAATACCGCGCCGAAACCGCGGTCGAGATCGCGGCGCGGCTGGACGGCCACCACTTCGTCTTCCACCTCCTCGCCGCCCGGTCTCTCCTCGATGCCCTTCGGGATCCCAATCACCCGTTGCTAAACGCGTGGCGCAATCCGGTAGCCCGCCTGGAGCAACTCCGCCGAATCCTCGCAACCCCCCTCAGCGCCGATCCTGACACCTCCCAACTCCGGGCCTGCTTCAGGCGGCAACCCCTCCGCCGGCCGGACCCCTGGAAAAATGGATCACCATGAAGAGACACCCGCTTCACCTGTCTCATCCCCGCGACCGTCTGGAGTGGATCGCGACATGAGCCCGCAAAAAAGTTGACAACCCGTCGGAATTGGCCTATCGTAAATCCCGCGGGCGACGCAAGTCCAAATGTCACTTTCTGCGTTTCACCTCTCCATTTGCGTTCACTATGGGTCCAATTCTGCCGCCTGGCAAACTCCCGCTCGACATGCTTTCCGGTCTGCTGCGCGAATGCAAGGCCGAGGACGGACGCGTTCTCGTGGGCCCGCAGGTGGGCGAGGACGCCGCGGTCATCGACTTCGGGCAGACCTGCCTGGTGGTCAAGACGGACCCGATAACTTTCGCGACGGACGAAATCGGCCACTACGCGGTCCACGTTAACGCAAACGACATCGCCACGATGGGCGCGGTACCACGCTGGTTCCTGGCCACGCTGCTTCTGCCGGAATGCCGATCCGACGACGTGCTCGTTCGGTCAATCTTTCATTCACTCCGCACCGCCGCTGACGAAATCGGCGTCACGATCTGCGGGGGCCACACCGAGATAACGACGGGCCTGGACCGGCCCATCGTCGTCGGACAGATGCTCGGCGAAGTTTCCAGGGAGGACCTTGTCCGCTCCAGCGGCCTGCAAGAAGGCGACCGCCTCCTGATGACCAAGGGGCTGGGTATCGAAGCCACCGCCATCCTCGCCAGGGAGAAAGCAGGCGAACTCCGCGACCGGGGATTCGATGCCCATCTACTCAGGAGCGCCTGTGACTACCTGCACGATCCGGGCATCAGTATCCTCAAAGAGGCTCGCATCGCCTGCGAGACCGCACGCATCCACGCCATGCACGATCCCACCGAAGGTGGCGTGGCCACCGCGCTGCGAGAACTGGCTGCCGCGTCGAACTGCGGGCTTTCCGTGAACGCGGCGGCCCTGTTCGCCTCCGATGAAACGCGACTTCTCTGCGACGCTTTTCGACTCGACCCACTGGGCATCATCTCCTCCGGCGCGCTGCTGATCGGCCTGGCGCCGGAAGATGCCGAACAGGTTCGCAATGCCATCCGAACCGCGGGGATCGCCTGCGAGATCATCGGCCGTGTGGAATCACCTGAATTCGGACTCAGCCTACGCGAAGACGACCGCTTCGGCGAGCTCCCCGCATTCGACCGGGACGAAATCGGCAGGATTTTCTGACACGGGTCGATCGTCTTGTCCCGGAAAAAATCCACCATTCTTCCTCCGTTTCATTTCGTTTCGCTACGTGCCTGTGTTGAGCTTGTTAAAATGTCGAGGCACCCGCGTTTCTTAACCCTTGAGATAGCAGCTCCACCACCCCTTAACGTCCCCTATTCCCTTGCCCTTTTTCTTGCATCGCCCAAGAAAAAGGGCGAAAAAGAAGGGCGCCGCTCGGCGCGGGGCCGGTTTTTCCGTGAATCACCTCGGGGGCACAAATTGAAATAGGGTGCCCTACGATCCCCTCCGGAGAGCACGACCGACAGTGCAGTACGGATTAACACGGAAAAACCCCCAACACCACCGTACGCGCGATAGGACCATGCGAGATCCTTTAAAATGACAATGCTTGACGTTTAAGCGGGAAATGGACGGAGAGCGATTTCCCTGTAGTAACCGGCTTCGACGGTGCCGCGAAGATGATGGTCTTCTGAAACTGCTTGTCCACATTTGACGCAACCCCTACATTATTGAAACGACATTCCTGCTTCTGCCGTCCTTAAGGGAGCGCGTAACGTGACGAATCCGAACCGCTTTACCTTCCATTCCCCCACCCGTCTTATTGTCGGTCGTGGCAGCGTTTCGGAAATTCCGCGACTCTTGTCCGACCGCTCCGAGAAAAAGGCCCTCGTCGTCACCGATAAGGGCCTCGTCAGAGCCGACGTGGCGCAGCAGGTCATCGGTGTCCTGGACGCCGCCGGGATCCCTTTTGTGGTCTACGATGGGGTGGAAGAAAACCCCCCGGTTCACGTTGTTCAGGCCTGTTTCGACCTCTACCAGGCCGAAAGCTGCGACTGGTTGCTTGCCATAGGCGGAGGTTCTTCAATGGACACCGCCAAGTGTGCCGGGGTACTACACGCCAACGGCGGCAGAATTGAAGACCACTTCGGCCTGTTGTGTGATCGAAAACGCGTGCCCTTCCTTCTCTGCGTGCCCACGACCTACGGCACCGCCAGCGAAGTCACCCCATTCGCCGTCGTCACGGACAACAACCTCTTCAAGGCCACGGTAGGCGGCCCCCACGTGATTCCCGACGTCGGTATCCTCGACGCCAATGCGGCCGTCGCCCTGCCCATGCCTATCGCCGCCGCCACAGGGATGGACGCGCTCACCCACGCGGTGGAATCCTACGTGGCCCTTGCCGCCAACCCGATATCCGACGGCCTCGCACTGCACGCCATCCGGCTCATCTCACGGAACCTTCGGCAGGCCGCGGCAAGCCATCACAATTACGGGGCCACCGAACAGATGTTGCTCGCCAGCAATATGGCGGGCATCGCCTTCTCGCAGACGCGCCTTGGCAATGTCCACGCGATGTCGCATGCCGTGGGCGGCCACTACGGGGTTCCGCACGGCGTGGCCAACGCCATCCTGCTCACGCGGGTCATGGATTTCAACAAAGTCGCATGCCCGGGGCGCTTCGCGGATATCGCCATCGCAATGGGAGAGAACGTCGAAGGCCTCTCACCAATGGAAGCCGCGGACGTTGCCGTGGAAGCCGTGAACGTCCTGGCAGGTGAAGTCGGCATACCGGAAACCCTTACCGAAGTCGGCGTCATGCCCCAGGGTATTTCCGTCCTGGCGGAAGATGCGATGAAAAGCGGTAATATCCAGATCAACCCGCGCCACACCACCCTCAAGGACATCATTGCGTTGTACGAAGCCGCCATGTGAATTTTCGTCGCGTCCGATCGCGAGCGGCTACGGCATTAACGCGGGACCCAATTCCTGACTTGCGTCAGCTAACACCGGAGGCTCCACATGCAATACCCCCACATGTTTCGGATTCACCAGCGCTTCGACGCGCCTCGGGTCGACGATATTCCCGGCACCACGCGGAGGGAAATCCGGAAACTCAACCCCGGTGGAACCATCAAACCCGGGCACAGCGTGGCAATAGCGGCGGGCTCGCGGGGCATCGCCAACCTCGACACGGTCGTTGCAACGATTGTGGACGAGATGGTCGCGCTGGGCGCCAGGCCTTTTATCGTTCCGGCCATGGGTAGCCACGGCGGCGGCACAGCCGAGGGCCAGGCGGAGATTCTGGCGGGGTACGGCATCACAGAAGAAACCGTCGGCGCCCCGGTCAGATCCTCTATGGACGTCGTTGAAATAGGCGTCACCGATTTCGGAATGCCGGTCTATTTCGACAAATGCGCCTCGGAAGCCGACCACGTGGTCGTTGTCAACCGCGTCAAACCCCACACCGGCTTCGTCGGTGAAATCGAAAGCGGCCTGATGAAAATGATGCTCATCGGCCTGGGCAAGCACAGAGGCGCCACGATCTACCACCGGTCCATCATCCATCACTCGTTCGACAAGATTGTACGCGTCGTGGGGAAAACGGTCCGCGAAAAAATGCCGATCACATTCGGAATTGCCCTGGTCGAGAACGGCTACGACGAGACCGCGCAGATTGCCGCGGTTCCTGCGCCTGACTTCGAAGACGTTGAGAAGGAGCTTCTCGTTAAAGCCAAGGCCTGGTGCCCACGCCTGCCCTTCGACGACGTCGACCTGCTCATTATCGACGAAATGGGCAAAGACATCAGCGGCTCCGGCATCGATACCAACGTCGTGGGGCGCAAGCGCAACGAGCGAAGGGCGCTGGACGGAGATACCCCGCGCGTCCTGCGCATTTTTGTGCGGGATCTCACAGAGAAAACCCACGGCAACGCCGTGGGAATCGGCATGGCCGAATTCACCACCGACCGCCTGGTCGAGAAAATCGACTATCACGCAATGAACGTCAACGCCATCACCGGTCAGCACGTCTCGGCGGCCGCCACCCCCATGCACTTTCCCACCGACGAGGACGTCCTCCACGTCGCGCTTGAATCCATCGGACTCATCGAAGCGTCCGACGCCCGGGTACTCTGGATCAAGAATACCCTGGACCTCGGCGAATTCGAAGCCTCAACCGCCTACCTGGACATGGCCGAAATGCGGGACAACCTGGACATCCTGGTTGGCCCCCGCCAACTCGAACTCGGCCCCGACCGCAACCTCCCTCCCATCGAGGCTTTCGGCCGCAAATCGCCGGAAACAATCGCCGCGGATTAAGGGCGCTGGTGCAGGTCCGTCCCAACCAACATCAAGCGCACCAGCCGTAGGGTCGTTCGGCGATCGGTGTACTGAGGTCTGGCGTCGGGCCTGAATCCCGAAGAAATTTCGAAGAGTTACCCCGTCGGTTTCACGCGAAGTCGTCCAGGCGGCCACCTGCTATGCCGCGGCGTTGGCAAATGAGCGGGTAGTCTCGTTGGAGGAACATGAAACTCGGCATGCCTGTCACGTTGACAGCGGA
The DNA here is from genome assembly GCA_965237675.1 of Candidatus Latescibacterota bacterium. Taxonomy (GTDB): domain Bacteria; phylum Latescibacterota; class UBA2968; order UBA2968; genus JAAXHE01. The sequence continues at coordinate 2,454,821 of OZ250150.1, read as the reverse complement.
GACAGGAAAGATGGAAATCTAAAATACTCCGAAGTTTAGCGGTTCCGGAAGGAGGGCCTTGTCATGAAGACAGAACGCTATCAACTCCGAATAAGCGGTCTAAGAGTAGGCGACGGTCAAATCAGGATGACGACCCTCCGGCGGGTTATGGACGCCCTTCTCACTACAGCAGAACGGACCACCCGCCTGGTCGCCACCGGAGTGGGCGTCGGAAAAGGGGCGAGACCCCAATGGCTGAGCTCTACGATCGACTTTACGATAACTGGATTGAAGTCTGGATCGACTACTATTCAGTTAGAGGCTCCAAGGCTTGGCGATACTGCCCATGAGCAATTCGCCCAGGAAGATTTATGGAGAAAACAGCCCAACATGGACGAGACGGCGCTTGACCTCGTAGCTCAGTCCGTAAACGAAACTCAATTGGACAATCCCGCGGGAGACTATTTCGACAGTTCTGTTTTAGAGGCAATTCTCAAGTTCGGAAAAGCGGCCGGTGTGGCCGGTGTGCGCTATGAATTGGTCCCTCAAGGCGGGGCGCATGGGCATTTTGCGTTGGACGACAGTACTTGCACGGGAGTTAGAGATCGATTGAGTGACATCCCGGAACCACGATCGTTTATCGTAAGTGGAAGGCTCGACGAGATCAAACACGGCAACGGCCGCTTTCGCCTCGTGGTGGGACAGAGGGCAGCGCTCTTTGGACGCGTAGACACGACATCATTGGACGTGGAGGCGTTGCGTCCTATGTGGGGTAAGCACACAACCGTCGAGGGAATTGTGCACTTCAAGGTCAACGGGCAGCCACGACTTATTGAGGCTCGCAGGATTAGTGATCATCAGGGAGGAGATAACGTCTTCGAAGAAATGCCGTCGGTCGAGGTTGAGGATTCGCACGGCTTGTTTCCTGTTCCACGGAAGGAAGTAAGTGCGTTCGACCCTATTGAGCTTGCCGGGGCCTGGCCTGGAGATGAACCGATCGAACATCTCCTGGCCCAACTCGATTGAACATACCGCTCACGCGAGCGGAGCTACGCTTCTTTCAACGGATACAGACTTTCAACACCTGGACGGGATCTGGTTCGAGTTCATCTATATAAATCAGTAACACTACCTTTTTTCACAACAAATCTGTCAAAGTGGGTGTCGACAAAGTCGGGGCAAGTCTATGGAACCTCTGCACTTCGGTGCACAACTCCATGATCTTCGCCTTCTGCAGGACGGTTGGCTTGACGGCGAAGGGAATGCGCCGTCGAATGCCGGCCTTGATTGGTTACACGACACCTTCGAGTGCAACTACCCCGATGAATTATCCCTCCCGCATCCTTTATCCGACTGAGACAGGGGGAGTACAGGCCGATTGGGGCCTCGATCCGAACGAGATCACCATTGATGTGGACCTCGAAACCCGTTTGGGTGAATTGCATGTCCTCAACACGATGTCCGATGACGTCTCTGAGCGCACGTTGAATTGTGACGATGCCGCCGATTGGAGGTGGCTGGTCGACCGGATTAAGTGCATGATTGCTGGCGTCGTATGACCTGCAAAACCCTGATTCTACTGCAGGTGAACACCCGCTGAGCGGCGAAGGGTGCGTCGTTTCTAACGTGGGGAATTCGCGTGGTGTATGCTGGGTTCTGGAAGAGATTCGCGGCGGCATGGATCGATAGTCTGGTCACCTCCGTGATTTCGACGATCTGTGCAATCCTGTATGTAATCCTTTATCTAATTCCGTTAGCGATATCCGTAGAGGCGGAAGAACTGGCAGACATAAACGCAGAGGCGCAAGGATATTGGATTGTGATCAACCTCGCAATCGCCTGGATCTATTATTCTGTGTTCGAGTCGTCGGGTAAACAGGGGACGCTGGGTAAGTTGGCCGTCGGAATCAAGGTCACCGACCTTCAGGGAAACCGCATTGGATTTGGAATAGCTATTGGACGAAACTTCACTAAGTTGTTTTCAATGATGTTGGTTTTCATTGGCTTTATAATGGTGGCATTTACTAAGAAAAAACAAGGGCTGCATGATATAACGGCTGGGTGTGTGGTCATTAAACGAGACGCTCATTCGACGCCAAATTCTATTGAAAGTCGTGAGGAAACCAGAATCGACTGATGTGCGGCTTCTGACTTCGACAGATGTGTTGTCAGGCTAGCCTTCAGATTTGACATCCTTCCGTTTATCCCTACTCCCACGGGTACATCTAAGAAACCTCTCCACGTCCCTCCGGATCGCAGCCGTTGCTCGTGCGTTCCACTCGCGATGACGGTCGAAGCCCGTTAGCCCTAGCCGCACGGCGCCAGGAAAGCCGCGAACCTGCCACCGCTTCCTTACGGGACTACGCGCTCTCAGGCTCGAACACGAGTTCCGGCACCACAACCTCCCAAACATCGCATTTTGCGTGTTCGCGGTACTCCGGCTCCGATGCAACGCGGCTCCAGGTCACGACCGCGTAAACCGTGGCCGCCGTGCACCTCGTCTCAGGCGGCGGTTCAAACGCCCCCGCAAGACGACCAACAACCATCCCAGACCGGTCCAGCAATTCCCAGGTTCCGGTATCGGTAATCCGTGTCCACAGCTGATCGCCTGATGACAGGGCGGCTATCGCGCGATGCACAGGATGACTTGCGTTTCGCCGCCCGCCGAAACCCAGGTTGACCTCGCCCAGTGTCGGCCGCCGGTATTGGCGGCTGAGTTCGATTGTGTCGTTTGGAATCGCAGCGGGCTCGCGGTGCAAAATCGCGCCGTTGTCGGGAAACTTGTAGGGCAGCGAGCGGAGTCGCTCCCCGTACGCCGTGGGTGCCGGCTCTCTAACGAAATCTGAACGTGCGAGTCCTTCCGCCCGGCGCGATCCTTGAAAACGGACAAGTGCGAGCGTTTGCCTGGCGCGCGTCATGGCCACGTAGTAGAGCCTGCGCGGCGCGTCCGGATCTTCGCCCCTGTCAACCCTGTCCCAGCCTCCGTCGAGTACCACAATGTGATCGAACTCAAGTCCCTTGGCCCGATGCGCGGTCGACAGCAATAGCCCGCGCTGGCGGCGCCGTACATCCCGCCCCCACTCTGCCAGCCACTCGATGAAGTGGTCCACAGGCACTTCCGCGCCTGCGGTTTCCAGGGCGTGCTCCTCGAGCGCCTGCCGGAGCAGTTCAATCCACGGGCCTCGCGGACGAGTATCCACCCAGTCATCCAAAGCCGCGCCATCTACAAGACGGTTATCCAGTCCCCTCAGCCATTCTACGAATGCGCGGGTCTCCCGCAGGTGCCAGAAACTCGGGATTACCTCATTCGCCATTTGCGCCGGGATACCGCTAACTTCACAGAACGCGCGCGCCGGATCCAGGTATTTCCACTCGCGAGCGATCACCGCACACGTAGACCAATCCCAATCCGGAACGAGTGCGGCGAGACGCTGCAACTCCGTCATCGCGACCTGCGCCTGCGAAATCGGATCGGGCATGGCAGGCAAAATCTGGATCCGACCTCGGGCGACCGGGTCCAGCGTCTCCCAGTCGCCACCGTCTGGATTTTTCGCACGCGCACGGTCAATCCGGATGGGGTGTCCGGTCTTCAACCGTTCCCGCGCCGTCTTGATCAGCGCGTTGGCGGTCGTGATAACGTGGTTAGTGGAACGGTAATTGTCAACCAAGTAGCTGGGTTTCGGACCGTAATCCGCCTCGAAACGCCGGATGAACTCGACCGAAGCACCGTTGAAGGCGTAGATGTTCTGATCGTCGTCGCCAACTGCGAAGAGGGTCAGCCTTCGATCCTCATCCTCCAGGGTTCGTCCCGCCAGCGCCGATATCAGTTCATATTGATCCGCTCCAATGTCCTGGTATTCGTCCACAAGGATCCAGCGGAAGCCCCTGAGAAGCCGTTCCCGCTGATCGTCTGCTTCCTCGGGCTCAAGCCCTTCGCCGCGCAGCAGCGCCGTCGCCTGGCGCAGCACCTCCCTAAACCCATCGTCGTCCAGCGGCCGGCGTTCCCGGTCCTGAAAACTCACCCCGACAAGACGCATGGCCAGGGCGTGACACGTGAGAACAGTCACCCCTCGAGCGTCATCGCCAATCAAATCCGTCAGACGGCGCCGGATCTCGACCGCGGCATGCCTGTTATAAGCCAGCGCCAGAATGCCGCGGGGATTCTCCCGTTTCGCGCGGATAAGGTAGGCGATGCGATGCACCAGAACACGCGTCTTGCCGGACCCGGGCCCGGCAAGCACCAGGACGTTCGTCTGCTCGCGATCATCAGCAACAATGCGCTGTTGGACGGGATTCTTCAGGCTCTCGACGATGGCTCGCCAGGACTCGGGGGTGGTCTCCCGCTCGATTTCCTTGCCTCGATCCGGTAGCCATTGACGTAGGAAATCCTGCTGTTTGAGATTGAAGTAATCAAGTGCCAGCCGCAGGGCGTCGGCCATATCCCTGAGGCCTTGTTGCGCGAATTCGGCCATCACGTGGATCTGCAGCGCCTGCCCCTTGTAGTGGAGCTTCAGTGGTTCGAAGTCGGCGTTGGCGAAGCCTCGTCTATCTTCGGCCAACCTGATGGTCATCGCCGGACGGAATACCGCGAGGCCCTTGTTGAGGCGAATGACCTCCTGCTCGTGCAGCCACAGGAGGGCGCGATCCAACAGTTTCTCGGGGTTCCTCACTCTGCTTTTCAAAACGATATCTGACGTGATCGCGTCCAACAGCTTACCGAGGGTGGTCTCGGCAAGCAGGTCCGTGCCACGACTGTTAGGGGGCAGGCATGACAACAAGTGGTCAAGCAAAAGTTTTGCCCCGTCGCGCCTGCGCGACGCGAGTTCCTCGAGGTCAGACCACTCGCGTCGCAATTCGACGCGGACCGTCTCGGTATCCCGCCGTCGTACCCCCAGGCTGCCCGCGTCGCCGCCTTCACCCCGCCCATCGGCAGCGATACTACGGAGAATGCGCCACAAGAATTCGGGCAACGGATTAACCACTCCCGCGTTTCTCAGGGTTTGGGCGGCGACGCGCAAGTGCAGTGTCGACGCGTCTCCCTTGTTCAGATCCGCCGCTGCCTCGCGCATATGTGCGATCAGCGCAGTTTCCAATTCCATTGCCTCATCAAAGCGCTTCCGGGAGTTGCGCGGCACTCCTACGTGGACGAAGGCGGTCAGCGCCGTATCGTTGCTGGCGATACCCAGGCGCTCCAGGGCGTACAAGGCTCCTCGCACGCCTTCCGCACTCAGCCCGGACACACCCATCAGTTCGTCGGTTGAGATGCCTTCGTCGGGATCGGCATCGATCAGAGCTTCGACCAATTTCATCAGCTGCCGCCGATATTCGTCCAAAATTTCTCGCTTTGCGAGCCTGGTACCCGCTTCCTCCACTGAACTCACCCTGAGAGACGAGGGAAATACCTGAACCCAATTCTCCTCCCTGGTCAGCAGTACGCTTTCTTCGAGCCAGGAGACGGCCGTTCGCACGCGGGTATCGTCTGTGGCGGAGTCCCGCTCGAATGCTTTTTCGTCGTCCTCGCCTAATATCTCACCGGCGGTGGCGACGACCTCACCTCCAAAACGCTTCTTCCGATCCAGGTTTCGGAGTGCTCTCAGGACCCCGTGGATCTCCCGCCGGGAGAGCCGCGAATATGCCGACATGCCGAACTGTCGCTCCACGTCTTCCGGCGTATAGAGAAGCACGCAGCGCGCCATCTTCCTGTCTCGTCCGGCACGGCCCGACTCCTGCATGTAGTTCTCCAGCGAACCGGGAATGTCGGCGTGTATCACCAACCGCACGTCGGATTTATCGATGCCCATGCCGAAGGCATTGGTGGCCGTTATCACGCGCAATTCGCCCCCTATGAAACGTTGCTGCACGCTCTTCTTCGTCTCCGGTGGCAGACCGGCGTGAAAGTGCTCCGCCGCAACTTCCTTAAGCTGCAGGAACTGCGCCGCCTCTTCCGTCTGACGACGCGTTGCACAATAAACGATGGCACCGCCCGGCGTCTCCGGGGGCAGGTCGGCGATCAATATCTGATATATGTACGCGAATTTCTCCGGTTCGGTCGTCTGCACGACTACGAAATCCAGATTCGTGCGGCGGGTCCCGCCGTCGAACACGCTTAATTCAACCCCAAGCTCGTCCTGGAAATGCTGCTTTATGTCTGCCACGACGTCGGGTTTGGCCGTCGCGGTCAGGCACAGTACCGGCGGGATCGGCCCCTTTCCCGCCTTTTCGCGGATAAAGCGCCCAATGTAGCGATAATCTGGCCGGAAGTCGTGCCCCCACCTGGATAGACAGTGGGCCTCATCCAGTACCCAGGCGCCGATCTCGCGCTGATCCAGTACCCTTCGCAGGGAACGAGAGCGGAGTTGCTCGGGGGAGACGAGGATAATGGCCGCGTCCCCGAGCGGAACACGATCCAGCGCATCGGCGCGCTCAGGCATAGACAACAGGCCGTTGATCGCCACACAGGAGCCGATTCCCCGCGCCTCCAGCCCCACAACCTGGTCCGCCATGAGCGCGACCAGGGGCGAAATGACCACCGTGAGAGCGCCGGTCTTGTCATAGCGCGACAATGCCGGAATCTGGTAGCAGAGCGACTTGCCCGTGCCGGTGGGTAGAATGCCCAGAACGTGCTCACCCGCCATCGCAGCCACGACGATGGCCTGCTGCATCGGGCGGCCCTTTTCGTCCGTCGGTTCCGGTCGAAAGTCGTCGAAGCCGAACCAGCGTTTGAGTTCCTTGCGCGGGTCGTGTCTCTCCCTGCACCATTCGCAGTCCGACTGGCCGCAGGACTTGTCCCGTAATCGGCGAACCAGCTTGCCGGCTTCAGGGAACTGATGTCGTACCCACGGCGGCATCACCGAATTGCCCCCGGAAACTGACAACCAGGCAAGGGCGTAAGCAAGGGGCCAGGCGCCCTGCTCGCTATTCTGAACGACATCCTGACCGTGATTCTGGCACGCGTTACCCTTCAGCAGGCTGCCTATGGCTGCGCGCGCCTCGGCGTCCGACGGTCGTTGAGAACGCCGCAGCACGGAGAAAAAGGCGCCGAAGCCGGCCGCTTCATTTCCTGAAAAGGCGTCGATACCTGCCCCGGCACCTGCAGACGAGGTGAGCCAATGCCACGCCACTAACAGGTCCGGGGCGTTCTGACCGACCGCTTCCAACGCGTGCCACTGGTCACGGAAAAGATTCAGCGCAAGGCGTGCATCGAGTTCCGGGTCGTTTATACGCCCCCGTTTGAGCTGTGGGTCCTGATAGTGCTTGACGAGATGATGATAGGGATTCCGGGGAAAGGCAAGGGGGTTCAGTTTCAACGTATCCAAGGCGGGCAACTTCAGCAGACGGAGATCAGATTTCGCCGCGGTCAGATGGGGCAGATCGAAGGCAATCAGGTTATGGCCGAGCATGAATTCCGCGCCATGAGCGTATTGGTCCAGCGCCTTCAACGCCGATGTCAGATTTCCGCCGTTGAAGGTCAACGGCTGATCTTTATCCGGACGAACCGCGGCGAAGGCGCGGATGCGACCGTCCTGTTTTCCGACTTCGAGGTCGATCGAAACACAGCGATACGGAAGACTGGAACCCAAACTTACCAATCCAGAAAGCGGTGCCACCGGGGCGTCGTTATTTTGTTCGGAGGCAACCAAATGATGTAGCTCCTTTTTTCAAAGAGATAAGGTACGCGTCGAATCGGGTCAAGTCGAAAGTTGGCTTCATCAATTTACGCTTGTGTTTCTGCCTTACGAAAAAAGGCCGCTCTCGTTCTGTAAGAAACGCGGCCTCGGTTGTAATCTTCTGACTTTTGTATCGAGATGTTATCGGCTAATCGGTTTCGGCGGAATGGAGGGTGAGGATCTCCTCGCCCGTCCCGTTCACGTCGAACGCGTACCGCTCTGTCCCGGCGGCAATCTCAAACCCGTTTTCGCCAGGCAGGACTCGTGTATCCAACTGGCGGTCTACGAAAGCAAACACCAGGACATCTCCAGACGTCGACAGCCGCACGCGCGTGCTCGCATCCCGACCTCCCGGGACAAAGCTCTTCAGGCTCCCCGCCGCGAGTCCGGCAGGCGCGAAGGGGACTTCCTCCTGCTCAAATCGGACATCCTCGCCAAAAAGGGGTAATGCATCGATCGTCCGTTCCCCCGCACCGAACCGTGCGAGATTCGGCCGTACTTCGCGCAGATCCACCGGGTTCATTTTCCATCCCAGCGCGCCGCTTCCGGTTTCGGGGCCCAGTTCCTTCTCGAAATCCAATCTCAACCGCTTTCGCCCCGGGCACTTCAGGTCCACCATGTCGAGGTCGCATTTCAGCCCCGTCCCCGGCATCTGTACCGCACCGCCGAAGGCCAGCACGGTATTCGACTTGATGAAAAACGTCCTGGGTTCCGAACGCGACTCCAGGTTCTGCGAATCCACCCCCAGTTCACCGAAGACCGCGGAGTCGTCGCACCGTTCCCGTTGACCATCCACTTCGATCTCTATAAATGGATTGTCGCCCTTCCGATTGAAGCCGCCCCATCGGATTGCCGCATCGTGCCACCTGCCGGATTCGATCTTGACCCGCGACACCACCTCCACGGAGGTGTTTCGTTGGCTCTGCACGACAAATGTCAGTGCCTTCCCGTCCATTATTGCCAGCGAATAGTTGTTCACCCGGCTTCCCATGACGCGTCCCACGCCGATTCCCGTATTGAACAGAACCTTTGGCCCGTCTTCCCGGCTCTCGCCGTTCAGCCGGAAACGCATCCGCAATTCACCCGCCCTGGGATTGAAGTACGGCCCCCGATCGTACTGCAGATAATCCCGTCCGTTCAATCGCGCGAAGCTCTCATCCTCTTTTCCCATCAACTTCACCCCGCGGCGCCGGCGTCTCAAAGCCGTCACCAGGATTGGAGACGCCCCCTTCAACAGCCAGTATTCATGATCCGTTCGAATGGACCGGACCCGTAACCGGTCGAACCACTCTGCGGAATGCAGCCGCCTCAGAAAGGCCACGATCTCGTTCTGTCCGCCCACGAAGGGAAGACTCCCGCAGGCGACCGGCTGCGCTTCGTCCGCAGAGATCGACTGAAAAACCGGATATCCGGCCCACTGCGCGTGCAGGTTCATAAACCCGTGCGCGCCCCCGCCCTTGTATCCCGCCACGCTGCAGACGACCGCGTCCGCGCCCCAACCGCTGCGCAAGAGCCCCGTCTCGCCATAGTGCGCCCGCATAAACGTCCTTGAGAGCGGCAATTCAGCCCTGCGACGGGTGGGTCGGAACTCCGGATCACAATAGCAATACGCATACGGCCCGTACGCGACCATGCACTCCGCCGTGGTGCCCTTCACGCCCATCCCGAACCGGTAGAGCCTCCCCAGTCTGGGATCAGCGACGGCAACGTCACGCATCTCCGCGTCCCCCGCCTCCTGCGCCAGGCGAAGCAGGGTGACTGAACACGCGTCCAGCTGGCTGCCCGATATCACGTTTGAATTCTGCGGATAGTACAGCCTGTCTTCGATCACCTCCGGCGGCGCCAGGTGATACCGGAACCACTTCAAGGGCCGCTCCAGCCGCTTCGGAAAATCCCGATAGAGATCTTCGCCGGTCACATTTCTCAGCGCATCGGCAAAGTGAAGCATCCACAGATTCTCCCACGGCCAGAACGAGGGCCCGTCGCCGGGCTCGCCGTCCCGACCGCAGCCGTGGGGCATCACCCCGTTGCGAAACCGGTCGATAACGGCCGCCACCCAGGCTTCGGCATCGGGGTGTTTTCCCAGCAAGTGCAGGGCCGCCACGCCGAAATGCCCGTTGTCCACCACGGCGTGGTGTCGTCCGTCCGACGAATACCTGGACCGCTCCACGTCCGGCCACCAGCGGTCCATCAGCCGAACCAGGCACGCGGTCGCCATTTCTTTCTCCCGCTCGGGCAACGCGTCGTCGAGCAGGTCCAGCGCCAGCGCGAACGCCTGCATATACCGGTTGGCCGTATAGAAATGCTCCTCTACCCGGTCGCTGTGTTCCCAGCCCGCCGCCGCGCGCAACCAATCCCTCGCCCGTTTCAACCAGCGCGGATCCCCCGTCAGCCGCCAGGCGAACGCATAGTTCTCCATCAGGGCGGTCGCGTGCATCCCCGTATAGAACGTCAGGTACAGCTGGTGGTACGGATGCGGACTGTCCGGTCGTTCCGGAATCCGTTTCCATGGGCGCTGCGGATAATATCCCTCGCAATCCGCGAGGATGTTTTCGAGAATTCGTCTTCGCGCCTCATCCCCCGGCAGTTCGAACCTGTATTGCGGATCGTCGACCGGACAATACAGCCGGGGATGCTCCTCACGCAAAATGTGAATCATTTTCGCACTCCATTATGACAAGAGTTCGTTTGACATATCCTGGCGCGGGACCGGATCATCCCTCCCCTCCCCGTGCCGGGGAGGGGCCGGGGGAGGGGTCGCTGTCCCGGCGCGGCAGGTCGCCTGGTGGGTCTATTCAGCGCACCCGCACAGCCCGAATGGCATCCACGGCAAAGGTACCTTCCGGGCAATAGACCGACACTATTACCTCCGGCCCGATCGCCTGGAGGTCGATAACGACCCTTCTCCCCTCGGTGTGAACGGAGACAATTCGCGCAGCCTTCAAAGGAGACGGCTTGAGGCCGGGCGGGTTGTCCTGCGTGCTGAAATACTCGATCCGCAGACAACACGGCCCCGGCGTCCTGATCGACCAGGTATGAAACCCGGGCGGATACGACCCGCCCAGGTAGTGGCCGCCCACGTAATCGGACCCGTTCGTCACCAGTCTCAGCACGTCGCTGTTATTCCCGTCAACCTCGCCAACCCGCATCCCATCTCGTTCCCTCAGGTCCGCGTCCACCGGATAGGACACCGGGTCGCGATGTCCGTAGGCGATCGGAAATGTCTCGGCCGCGTACTTCCCGTAGAGTTCCAGGATCGACGTCCTGTACACATCCTTCAGATAATCCTCTTCCGCCGCCGTAACCCCATACGCCCGCACCGTATCGTCGTACCGTCCGATCCAGGGACGTTCGACCACCTTGAACGCCGTCCATTGGTCAGGCGCCATCACCAGATCGTAGAAGGACGTGATTTCTCCCGTGCCGTCATACTCCTTTTTCGAATAAAAGAAGAGACCGAACGTCGGGTCCAGCAAATGCCATTTCCCTTCGTAATACACCTCGCTGATGGCATGGCTGCCCATGATCGGACGGAGATTGAACGCGCCGATATACCGGGAAGGCAGCCCGACCATTCGGCAAAGAACCCGGTGCACGTGCGAGAGCCCGCCGCAGATCGCATAGCCCTCCCTGATTATCTTCGTGGCGGATCCGCCGTTGTTTTTCAGTTCAAGCGCCGATGACGCGTAACGCAGAATCGCAATCCCCTTCTGCTCAGCCGTCAGCCCCTCGGTTCCTTCGGGGAAGATGCTGCGCAGCACCTCCTCCAGGAACGCCTTGTCCTCATCCGATGAAATCTTCAGATCTTCCGGTCCGGGCATCGTACGAAAGGGCGGGACGGGATCGTTCCGTTCAGACGCGATGGCCGCTGCGGGAACCAGCAACACCGCCAGAAAAACCGGCGTTATCAGAAATACCGAAACCATTGTGAGCCTCCATTCGAATTCGACGCCAATTTTAGGCAAAGATACGCACGGTCCTGTGAAACAGCAAGCCGCGCGAAGCCGATCCTCCTTTCTCACACGGAATCCGCTTGACAGAAACGGCCCTCGCCGGTAACTTTGCAATCAAAATTCCTGACCGTCGCAACCCCGTCCTCTAATGAGCCAGGCCACCCCGATTCTCCTTAAAAACGGGCGGATCCTAGATCCCGCCAACGCACTCGATGCGTCTGCCGACCTTTTGATCAGGAGCGGCCGCATCGACCGTATTGCCGCAGGGATCGAACCCCCGGCCGACGCCCATGTCATCGACGTTTCCGGAAACCTGGTCGTCCCCGGGCTCATCGACATGCACGTCCACCTGCGGGATCCGGGGTTTCCCGAGAAGGAAACTCTGGAAACCGGGTGCCGGGCCGCGGCTGCCGGGGGGTTTACCGCAGTCGCCTGCCTGCCCAATACCGACCCGCCAATCGACACCCCCGAAGCCATCGAATACATCCTGAATAAGGCCGAACAAGCGGATGCCCGAGTCTATCCGATCGCTTGCGCGACAAAAGGGATGCAAGGCGGTGAACTCACGAAGATCGAGGCCCTGCTGGATGCCGGCGCCGTCGGATTCTCCGACGACGGTCTGCCAATAGAGTCCGGCGCCGTCATGCGCGATCTCCTGCGCCGGTCGGAGCGGCACGGATTTCCAGTCTGCCCGCACACCGAGGTGTTCGCGCTCACAAGAGGCGGGCACATGCACGAAGGCGCCATCTCCCGCGAACTGGGTATCGGGGGCATGCCATCCGAGGGTGAGGCCGCGATGGTTGAGCGCGATATCAACCTGGTGCGCTCGGTGGGTGGGCGCCTGCACATCCTTCACATTAGTGTTCGCCGTGCCGTGAATCTCGTGCGCCGCGCCAAATCCGAGGGTCTGGACGTTACCTGCGAAGCCACACCGCACCACATCGCACTCACGGACGAAGACGTGCGCGTATACGGTACCCAGGGCAAGATGAGCCCTCCCCTGCGTTCGTCCGACGATCGCGATGCCCTGCTGGAGGGCCTCGACGACGGTACCATAGACGTTCTTGCCACAGACCACGCGCCGCACACCGTTCTGGAAAAACTCCAGCGCTTCCCCGAAGCGCCCAACGGAATTCTGGGGCTGGAAACCGCCGTGGGAGCCTTTTTCACCCAACTGGTTGAGCCCGGCATCCTTCCGGCATCCGAAGTTATCCGCAAACTCACCGCGACACCGGCCCGGATCCTGGGGATACCCTGCGGCACCCTGTCTCCCGGCGCGGAGGGAGACGTCTCCGTCATCGATCCATCGCATACCTGGACCGTTGACGCCCACGCGTTCCGTTCCAGGTCCCGGAACACGCCCTTTCACGGGCACACCCTCACGGGCAGAGCCGTACTGACAATCCTCGGCGGACGGGTGACGCACAGGGCCGGGGACGACGGTGATGAACCGGCCGGCGACGCGTGACGCGCACAACATACGCGGGACGCAGCACCCGCGACCTTCAAATTAACGTGCCTACCAACCCACCTGAGGAGTGACCCCCATCCATGAAAGCCATTCTTGCCCTGGAAGACGGCACCTGCTTCGAGGGAGAGTCCTTCGGTGCGTCCGGTGAATGCGAGGGGGAGGTCGTCTTCAACACCAGCATCACCGGCTATCAGGAGATTCTCACCGATCCCTCCTACAAGGGTCAAATCGTCGCGATGACCTACCCGCTCATCGGAAACTACGGCGTCAATCCGAACGACGTCGAGTCCGGGCGGCCGCAGGTGGAAGGATTCGTCGTCAGGGAATACTGCGAACTGCCCAGCAACTGGCGTTCGTGCGAATCCCTGGGCAATTACCTGAAACGCCACGACATCCTGGGCATACAGGGCATCGACACCCGGGCGCTCACGCGGCGCATCCGAACCGAAGGCGCCATGAAGAGCGTCCTCTCCACCATGGACCCGGACCGGGACAGCCTGGTCGAGAAGGCCCGGACGTCTCCCGGTATGGTGGGACGGGACCTCGCCCGCGCGGCCAGTTGCAGCGAACCCTACCGCTGGACCGAAGGCCTTTTCAACTATGTGAACGGGAGCGCGGATACGCTCCGGGATAACGCCCGGTTCCGGGTGGCCGTCTACGATTTCGGCGTCAAACGAAACATCCTCAGGTGCCTCGTCAGCCGTGGCTGCGACGTCACTGTTTTTCCGGCGGACGCCCCGGCCGGGCAACTGCTCGAAATCGATCCGGACGGAATCTTCCTGTCCAACGGGCCCGGCGATCCGGAGCCGCTCACCCATGCGGTGGAGAACATTCGGGAACTCATGCACGTCAAACCCACCTTCGGCATCTGCCTTGGACATCAGCTTCTGGGTCTGGCCCTGGGGGGTCGGACGTACAAGTTGAAATTCGGTCACCGCGGCGCCAACCAGCCTGTCAGAGAATTGGATACAGGCAAGGTGGAAATTACATCTCAGAACCACGGCTTCGCCGTGGACGCGGATTCGCTGGATCACGGCGAGGTGGAAATCACCCACATCAACCTGAACGACAACACCCTGGAAGGGCTGCGGCACAAACACCTGCCAATTTTCTGCGTACAGTACCACCCTGAAGCGTCGGCCGGGCCGCACGATGCGGAATACCTCTTCGACCGGTTCGCCGAACTGATGGAAAAAGCGTAGACGCTCCGCCCCGGTACGATGAGGTCCGTGAGCGCGAGGTACGATGCGGGGCACATTCAAGGGTAATCGGCAAGCGAGGAACGGGGCTGTTCACCGGCCCGGAAACGCCAGCGAATGGATTGTGGAACGATTTTCACCCCTCAAACGTCCAACGATTGTAATATCCTTGTTGACGCCTAAAGCCCTTGACAAGCAAATATAATTGTCGTATTCTTTGTTGCGGTCAACGGATACGATTCAGGCTGGGAATAACAGGAGGATGAGCGAATGAGAATTCTCACCGGTGCGCTGACGGTCTTCTTTCTGACGGTCTCCGTGGCTTCGGCGGAAGTGCGGCTCCAACCTCAGCCGACAAACCTGTCCGCCCTGAATACGGTCGACTTAACCCCCAAACCCTTCGGGTTGGGCGAGAAATTCAAGAGTCTGTTCGCATCCGACCGGCTCACGTTCAAGAACACGGTCGGGTTCAACTTCCGTTCCGGCACCTTCGGCGGCGCAAGTCAATATTACCTGAATACCATCAGCTACCGTGCGAATTCGAAAACCCCCTTGTTGTTCGAGGCGCAGGTCGGCCTCGAGCACGTTCTTCGGGGCAACTCCGCCTTCGGATCTTCTCTGGGCAACAACACGAAGCTTGTGATTCCATACGTCGGCATGTTCTACCAGCCCAGGGAGAACATCCAGATCGAAATTCAGATCAGCAATTCCCCCTATTATCGATCCAGAGGCAGATATCGGTATTAAGATTCGTCTTCGGGTCACTCCTTCATACGGGACATGCGTCCGGCCGGTCCGGGCCATGTCCCGTTCCGTTTTTCGGGCATAGGGGATGTCACGAAAAATCTGGTTGCTTACGCTGGCGGCGTTGACCTTTGCAGCGGTCGCCGTCCTCGACATCCGGCGACGGCTGCCTTCGAAAACGCCTCCCGCCGAAACGAAATCGCAACCTCTCGCCGAAACGAAGCCGGAACCTCGTGCCAGGGTGAAGCCTGAACTTTCCGCCGAAACGAAGCCGGAACCGCTAGCAGGACCAAAGCCGGATTCGTTCAAGGTAATCCGCATCGAGGTACTCAACGGCTGCGGCGTTGCCGGTGTCGCGGAAAAAGTGGGGCGTCGTCTTCGAGGAGCGGGTTTCGACGTGATGACGTGGAAGAACGCCGATAGCTTCAACTATCCCGAAACCATCGTCATCGACCGGACGGGCAACTTTGAAAACGCCCGCAGGGTAGCCAGCGCAATGGGTCTCAGGACGCATATTCAGCAGATCGCCCAGGACCCCTTTCGCATCGAACAGGTCGCGGTCATTGTAGGCAGGGACTATGACCGGCTGGGTGTCTTCTCTCGCGATCCACGGCGATAGAGGCGGCAGACGCAGCACACGCGATGAAGGTGAGCCGTTCAATCTCCGCACGGAATGGAATCGTCTTGTCCAATCAGATACGCGAGATACTGGATCACTCCATCGAGTGCCTTCAGTCCCGAAAGGGCGAAGACCTTCTTTTAATCGATCTGCGCACGCTCTCCGACGTTACGGACTACTTTCTCATCTGTACGGGAAATTCGGCCGTACACGTCAAAGCCCTCACAGACGCGCTGCAAGAAGGAGCGAAGGCGGCGGGGTACCGGCCGTGGCATATCGAGGGCCAGGAATCACGGATCTGGGTTCTGTTCGACTTTATCGACGTCATCGTACACATCTTCCAGCCCAAAGCACGGGCGTTTTACCGCCTCGAGCGCTTATGGGGAGATGCCCCGTCCGAACGGATCGAAGACGATCCCTCGCTCACCGAAACATCCTCCCTTGAAGGCCGTGCGGATCATCTTTAGAAGCTGTCTTTAAAACCCCCAGCGGTCTTCGCGCGGCTGCAAAAGCGTCGGTCTGCGTTGGTCAAATCCACCCGTATCTTTAGTCGAGGCTGCGCGCCCCTCGCCTCTCATAGGTGCATTCGCCCGCCGGCGCTGCGCGCCCCTCGCGCCTCATAACCGAACTTTTTCGCTCGCGCTCGGGAACACACCGGGGTTCTTAAAACAGCTTCTTAAACACCGGATGTACCGGACCGATCTCCACCAATGCCTGTTCCAACCATCACCTGGGAAAACAACTCCCTGCGGCTGATCGATCAGACCTTTCTTCCTGAACGGTATGTTCGGATCGACTGCGGGGACGTGGAAACCGTTGCCGAAGCCATTGAGAGCCTTCGGGTCCGCGGCGCCCCGGCAATTGGCGTGGCCGCGGCGTACGGCGTCGTCATCGGCGCCCTGGAAGCGCTCGCCTCCGGAGCCGAAATCGTTTCAGGGGCGAGGAAGGCCATTAAGAGACTATCTCGCACCCGGCCCACGGCCGTGAACCTCTTCTGGGCGCTGGAGCGGATGGGCAGGCGGCTCGACGAAATCGCCCGTCGGAATCCCCGCGAAATCAGAGACCGGCTGCTCCGGGAAGCGCACGAAATATTTGAGGAAGACCGGAAAGTCTGCCGGCAAATCGGGAAGAACGGAGCCGAACTGGTCGACAATAACGCCACCGTACTCACCCATTGCAACGCGGGCGGCCTTGCCACTGCAGATTACGGCACGGCTCTGGCAGTGATATATGCCGCCGTCGAAGCCGGCAAACAGGTCGCCGTCTTTGCCGATGAAACCCGCCCGCTCCTGCAGGGGTCGCGGCTGACGGCGTGGGAACTCCAGCAGAGCGGTGTCGACGTCACGGTGATCTGCGACAGTATGGCCGCCCCCGTACTGCGTCAGAAAAACATCGACAGCGTGATCGTCGGCGCAGACCGCATTGCCGCCAACGGCGACGTGGCCAACAAAATCGGCACCTACGGCCTGGCCATTCTGGCGCGGGAACACGACGTCCCCTTCTATGTCGCCGCCCCGCTGTCCACCATCGATATGTCTCTCTCGGGAGGGGAGCAGATTCCTATCGAAGAACGCCATCCGGAAGAAATCACACACGGCATGGGCAGGCAGATCGCCCCTGGAGGCGTGAACGTATACAACCCCGCCTTCGACGTCACGCCCCAACGACTGGTCACGGCCATCATCACGGAGAGGGGCGTGGCCCGATCCCCCTACGAACCCACCTTCGGCGCTTGGTTCCAGGCCGAATAATTCATCGAACCGGACAAATCGGGAATCCGCAGTCCGTTTGCCGCGTATGCCGTTTCGTGCGTGCCTATCGCCACACGTTCACGCCCTCGCAACCGAAGGCCGGCAACAGCACAAAATGGTCGCCGGTCTCAATCAGGCGTTCTCTGAGCAGCCGGTGGTGCCGTGCGATCTCGTCCTGGAAGCCGGGGTTATCGATCAGATTCCGCTGTTCACAGAGATCGGCTTCCAGATCGAAAAACTGCCATGCGGCAGCACCCATTTTATCGCCCCGAACGGTATACTTGTAACGCCGGCTGCGGAATGCGCGCCATACCCACTTGTTGAATGCCATCCCCTTGCGAAGTTCCGCCACGAACTCGAGCATAACACCTTCGCGATCCAGCGAGTCAACGTTTCCATGGATCAACGGCGACAGATCCGTACCCATCAGATGCGCTCCGGGCGACAGCCCCGCAAGGCCCAGCAGTGTGGGGAAGAAATCTTCCGTGCAGATCGGATCCTCGATCACCGCACCCGCGCGGCCTGGACACCGGGGATCGTAGACGAATACCGGAATGCCAACGGACTCCTCGTACGGCCACTGTTTCCCGCGCAGACCGTGGCTGCCGCCCAGTTCACCGTGATCCGACACGAACATCACCACCGTATTCTCCACCAGCCCCTGCGCCGCCAGAAAATCCGTCATCCGTTTCACGTTGGCGTCCAGATTCTCCACCATTGCGTAATAATGCTTGCGATCCAGCACCAATGCCTCGCGCCGCGCGTCATCCGGGGTCTCGAAATTGGGAGGCAGCTCAATTTCCCTGGCTTCCCAGGCCGACTGCAGATCCGCGGGGGCTTCGAACGGATCGTGGGGCGGCTCCACCGAAATCACCATACAAAACGGTCTTGTCGGATCCCGCTCCCGGGCAAGGTATTCCATTGCAATATCGTAAAGCCCGTCGGTCTGATATCCGTGAATGGGCCTGGGCGCCGGATCGTCATCCTCGAAATAATACGTGTCGAACGGCGCGTTCCTGAGTTCAAATCCGAACCACTTTTCCCAGCGGCCCTGGTAGGTCCGGGGCACCGGTGTACGTCCGCATTCAAGCGCGGAACCCATTCTCCCATGACCGCCGTCCAGGTGCCACTTTCCCACGTAGACCGTCTCGTACCCTGCTTCGTTGAACGCGTCGGCCAGCGTGTATTCCGAGGGCGACATCCGGTATTCGATACCCGGCACCTTCCGGCTGTGCGCATACTCCCCTGTCATGAACGTAAAACGGAACGGTACGCAAATCGGATAGGTTGAACAGGCGTTTGAAAATCTGACCCCCCTTGTTGCCAACGCGTCGATATGGGGCGTCTGCAAGTTCGGGTCGCCGTGAATCGACAGCGCCTGCCTCCTGAGTTGATCGCACATCAGTACCAGAACGTTGGGCTTGTCCGACATCAGGACACCTCTCCAAAGATCGGGAATCGAACCACGTCTTGAGCCACATCCGCGACGTGATCTTTCCAGACCCGCGCCGCGAACGGCCTACGCATACGTATTGACATCAGCCTCCGGCGCCCCTGTATTCCGGATTCACCAGGTTCTCCGGATCTTGTCCCAGCAGGACCCTCCGGGTCTCCATGGCCGCGCGTTCCCTCAGTTCGATCAGGGATTCCGCCGAATAAAACGCCGCATGGGGCGTATGGATCACCTGCGGCATCCCGATCAGCCGGTCGCCCGGACCCGGCGGCTCCTTTTCCCGCACATCCAGGGCCGCCCCGGCGATCTCGCCGGCTTCCAGCGCATCGGCCAGTGCGGCCTCATCCAAAATGTCGCCTCGCGCGGTATTGATCAGACATGACGTGGGTTTCATCTGTCGCAAAGCGTCCGCGTCGATCAGACCCTGTGTCCGGTCCGTGGAGGGACAATGGATCGAAACAAAATCCGCCGTCTCCAACAACACGTCCAGCGTCACGGCCTCGACGCCGGAGGCCGCCGCGGTCCCCGGCGTCAGCGACGGGGCGGCAGCCACCACGCGAAGCCCGAATGCCGCCGCGCGTTTCGCGACCTCCCGGGCGATGCGACCAAATCCGATCAGCCCCAGGGTCCGCCCGGTCAGGCGGTTCAGCGGCTGGCAGGCCTGGATATCCCATACATGCCCGCGAACGGTGCGGTCGAAACTCGCCACCTTACGGGAAAGCGCCAGCAACAGCGCCAGGGCGTGCTCCGCCACATCCACCATACAATAATCCGGCACGTATGCCACCGGGATCTTCTGCGCGGTTGCATAGGCGACGTCTATATTGTCCAGCCCCACCCCATAACGGGTCACCACCTTCAAATCCGGCAGCGCGGCCTGAATGACCCGTCTCGTGGTCTGTGCCCAGCACGTCATGATGCCAGACGCGCCCACGGCCAACCGCGCAAGCGTCTCTTCTTCTCCATCCGGCGCGGCCACAAGCTGGACGCCAATGTCGTCCAGGACGCTCTGCTCCACAGAGAGGTCGGCCCACACATAGTCCGTTACCAGAACCCGCATCAGAATCCTCCCGGTCCGTTTCCGGCAATACGGGGCCCGCAACGATCACCGCAGAAACGATGCACGATATCGTACAGCACCCGCGTGCCGAACCCCAAATTCTCCACCGAGGTACGCTCGTTGTGCCCGTGGATCAATTGCCACTCCTCTTCCCCAGGGGCTCCGCTGTGCGGCATGAATCCGTACACTTTTGTCGCCGGGCGGCGCGGGCAGATGTGTTTGGCGTCCGTTCCTCCGGTGGAGAGCGACGGCACGACTCGCGCACCGGGGTCGTGATCCGCCATCACCTCCACAATGGTCCGGTACAGCGGAGAGTCGATCCCGGCCTCCAGCGGCGGAGTGTACTGGTCCACCTCGATACGTACATCGTCTCCTATCAGCGACCGGATCTCCTCGAAGAAGCTCGTATCGGTCTGCCCGGGCGCAAGCCTGCCGTCTATCCACGCCGTGGCCTCAGCGGGGATCACGTTGATCTTCTGTCCCGCCTCCAGCATGGTCACCGATGCCGTATTACGCAGTAACGCGCGCAGATTCGACACCATCTCACCCGCCACAGGCAGCGATTCGAGCGCCGACTCACTGCACGAGGGATCCAGGACGCTTCGCAGCAGGTCCGCCGTGCCGGAATCCTGAGTGTCAGCAATACCGTCCAGGAACGCCCTGACCGTTGTGGAGGGATGCATCGGCAACACGGCCCTTCCCAGGGCTGCGACCGCCTCCGACAGCCTCACCACGGCATTCTCCCGGTGCGGCCTGGAACCATGTCCGGGCCGCCCAGCGGCCGACATCCGAAACCTGCAGATCCCCTTCTGCCCGGTCTGGCACGTATAGAACCGGGAATCGCCCACCCGAAAGTCCGCGCCGCCGCCCTCCGTCAGCACAAACGGCGCATCCACCTGCTCCGGGTGGTTATCCAGCAGCCAACCGACGCCATGGCCTCCCTTTCCCGCCTCCTCATCCGCCGTGGCCGCAAAAATCACATCGCGCTTCAATTTGATCCCCTGCCGCTTCAGCAGCAGGAACACCATCAACTCGGCCGCCACCATATTTTTCATATCCAGCGCACCGCGTCCCCAGACGTATCCGTCGTGCACCTGTCCGCCGAACGGCGGATGTCGCCATTGGTCGGGTTCAACCGCCACCACGTCCGTATGCCCCAGCAGCATCAGCGGCTCGCCACCACCGGTAAGCCGAGCCGTAATATTACCCCGCCCCGGTTGCGACTCGGTTACCTGGGGATCGAAACCCTCGCTCCGCAATACGCCGGCAAGGTACTTTGCCGCAAGTATCTCGTTTCCCGGCGGATTGGTCGTATCCAGCCGGATCAGATCCTGAAGGTATCCCGTCACTTCCTCCCGGACCGCATTCCAGTCGATCTGCCCCAAACCTGTCTCCCAGGGATCAGGTAATCGTCGTCATTCCAGTTTAAGGACCGTGAAAGGACCCCGACCGGACGCGGAATCGCCCGCTTTAGTGGCAGTCCGATCGCGCACCCGTCACCCTCCGGAAGAGGATCCTCAGATGTCCAGCGACGCTGGCGACCAATCCTCCAGAGGCGTAAACCGCGTGGTATCCAGATCGAACCCGTACCCGAACGGCGCATCGACCACGCTGCCGATATCCAGCCGTCCTTCCTTCACGTCCAGAGTGGGAAACCCGGCTTCGTGCCGCCGGTAAAGCGAGCCGTGATGTTCGAAGACCCGCCGCTGAACGTCTTCGGGATACATGCTCAGTCCGGCGAAATAGTGGTGGCCGTTGCGCTCGGTATGGCCAACACCCAGGCAGGCCGCCACCGCCAGATCCTGAAGCAGGGCCACGGGACCCACGTTTCCCAGATCCTCGCTGCTGAGGACATACTCCCGGTTCGGATCTTCTCGACGCCGGTGCGCGATGAGACAGGCGCTGGCAACCCCTTTGAAGACGCCTTTGCAATTCTTGTGGCTCGTGCCCACGTATCCCCGCTCCAGTGCCTCCGCCACGCTGGTCAGCGTCCCGTCGGACTCATCGATAATCATCGGCGGGCGGGCGGTCCATTCCCGCAGCGCGGTGCCCACGGCCTTTCCAAGGGCAACGTCGCGCCTTAACGGCTGCTCCACAAAAAGCAGCCGCTCCATGAATCGATCCAGCGACGGATCCGCCACAACCGCCTCCCAGACCGCACGGAAAGGCTCGATTTCACCGTATTGTTCGTTTCCGTCCAGCGTAAAGGCGTAACCTGAACCGGAATACCGAGCCATCAATCCGGCAATCTGCTTCAACCGGTCCAGGTCTTGCGTCGCGTCGCCGCACAATTTGATCTTTAAATGGGTCAGTCCATACGCCTGTAGATTCGCCTCCAGGGATTGCGGCAGCCCGTCGTCCACACGTTCGTCCCCGGGGATGTCCGCGTCGGTCAGGGGATCGGTCAACCCCACCGTGTGGCGGGCCTGGATTGACCGGCGTGCCCCTTGAGGCAGCATCGCCGCGGGCTCCACGCCCCGCAGGTCGCCGTGAATCTCCCCCAGCCGGATGCCGAACGCATTCTCCCGCAACGCACGCTCGAACGTGGTCCCGGGTACCCGGCAGAACGCGTCGATCAGTGCCCGCTCCACCATGCTCACTCCGAACGCCCACAGCAATGGCGGGTGCGCCCCGGATGCCGCCCATTCCTCCTGACCCTTGTAAATTCCCCGCCAGAATTCAAACACGGTCTCCGCCGGGTCCGCCGCGAGAGCCAGTTGGCATGCCTGACAGATCACCGCCAGCATTGCTTCCAGGTCATCCTCGAAAGACGCCTCCGGGTTCTTGGTAAACCACTTGGGCGGCAGCCCATCCGCCGCGAGCCCGACCTCCACACGTCCGCCTATCTCCGCGGTCACCCGGACGAACAGATGGGGCACGGCGACGAGGGTCGCGATCCCGTACCGGAACGGCATTCGCGCTTTCATATTCAGCACGTTCAAATTGATTTCTTTTATTACGATTGCCATCCGGATCCTTTCGCTGAACCGAAAATAAGCTGTCAGCTGTCAGTATTCAGCGGTCAGCTTCAATCAAAAACCAAATCAGTTGACGTCAGCGCCGGGACGTGAAGTGAGAAAGCCGAACTATATCAATTGCAAAGCGGCGAGACGCCGGCAGCTTACAGCAAAAAACGACAATTAGCTCACACCAAGACAAAAAGGCACATTGGGGAAACCAGCCGTCTATCATTAGCGGTCAGCGAAAAGCAGTCAGCGTGCGGCAAAACGCTAAAGGCGGTTAACGACACGGAACCGCGCGCTCTGCTCTGGTAGTGCTCCGAATAGGCATTGCGTTACAAACCAAGTCGGCTTCCTGAGTGCGAGCAGCAATCAGCGGACAGGCGGGCAACCACAAGGGTTGCCCCTACAAATTCCCCGACAGCGCTAGCGGCGGGCCGTCCATTTTGACGTAGGGGCGACCGGCCGGTCGCCCCTACACTTACTCCAGTCCGATCACGCGAACCACGTTCCGATGCAGAATATCCTCCAACGCTTCCGGATAGTCCACCATCCGTCTCAGAAAAGGCAGACTCCTCGCCGCAAAACACCCCGGCGGATAATCGGCGCCCTGTCCGTCGGCGCACGGGCAATCGGTGGCGAAGAGCAGCTTTCGCCGATGGCGCATCAGAAAGTCCCTGCCGAACGCTTCGTCACGGGTGATCGCCCCCAGCCCCGACCCGGCGGACAGGTCCGCATAGACGTTTTCGTAATCGGCCAGCAGCCGGTCCGCCAGTCCACCCGGAACCACCGGCCCTCGGGGATACAGCGTTTCCTCCGGCGGGGGCACTTCGGCACTGATATTGGCCCACCACGATTGCGCGTGCCCGATGAACCTGATTTCCCGAAACTTCCGCACCAGCGTCTCCAGATGCTCGATCCCCTGGTTGTAACCCCGACTGCCCTCCTGAAAATGCCAAGTGACGGGCCAGCGCATCTCGTTGCAGAACGCCAGCACGCGCTCCAGGCCCGGATGATCCAGCGGCACGTGCTGTTTCTGTTCCCCGTACCCCCTGAACACACCCAGTGCTGCGCGTCGTTCGAGTTCCGCAACCGCGTCTTCCCGCGTCACATCCACGTGGCAGAATGGAATGACTTTGTCCGGGTACGGCTCGTGTGCCTGAGCCACCGTCTCGGAGAGCCACTCGTATTCGCGGTCGCCCGTCTCAATCGGCAAAAACACGGCCTTCTCCGCGCCGATGCCCTCGATATGCCGGATCGTATTCTCGAGACTCCTGCCCTGATGTCCAATGTGCAGATGCGCGTCGATCATCGGCTCAACACCTCCTTCAAGCGACGGCCGACAATCTCCTCTTCGCCAGGCGCCAGCGTCATCGGATCCACGACGATTCCTTTCCCGCTTCCACGGACCATCACCGGAGGATCCCCTTCCCGCATGGCCCGAATCACCTCGCCGGTTTCTCCCTCGGGTAGATCCACGTACGCCCTGGGGGTGAAATCGGGAGACGCCTGCTGACCCTCGCCCAACAGGTACGCCACAGCGCCCGGTATCTCCGCCAGGGCCTCCACCACCCGCTTCGCCTGTTGATGCCAGGTCGTCCGGTCCTCCTCGTCGCTCCCCGCCAGAAACAGATCCACAGCCGCCACCAGCCCGAGGATCTCTTCCTTACCCACTTTCATTCCACGCCCCACCGCACTGAAGGGGCTGGCATTCAAACTGACCGCGTCCACGTACTCCCCTTTTCCCAGCACCAGCCCCGTGCACTGCGGCCCCCGCAGACCCTTGCCCCCGCTGAAGACCGCCAGGCTCGCCCCGATGTCCACAACCTCCGTCAAATTCGTCCTCGGCGGAAGCTGCGCCGCGGCGTCGACCACCACCGGGACCCCCATGCCGTCCGCCCCGGCAACCACCTCTTTGAGCTGAGCCCTGCGCTGCGTTCCCAGGAAATGGACCACGGCCGCCGTCCGCTCCGTGATCCCGCCCAGAATGTCCCTGGCCGTCACCTCCGTCCTGCTGCCCACCCGCACCAGCTTTCCGCCGCAGATCTCGATCCCCTGATGGATGTACGAATGGGAATCCACAAGACTGATCACGAACTCGTTCCGCCAGCCTTCCGTATGCGGCAGCGCCCGGACCCTTTCCGCGTCCGTACCCGTCAGACACGCGGCCGCCGAAAGCTGCACGCCGCTTGCCGCGCCACACGATACGAATGCCGCCTCAACGCCGATTTTTCCGGCCAGGTATTCGCCCGCCCTTTCGTTCAGATCCGGAAGATCCACAAACGCCCCCGCCGCCTCACGCATGGCCTCCAGCACTTCGGAAGGCATCAGACTGCCGCCGAGTGTCGTAATCGTTCCGCTGGCGTTGATGAACGGTCTTACCCCCAGGTCCTGGTAGTTGATCATAATCTCCTCCGGTGTTCTGTCGCGGAAATAGATTGCCAAAATTCGGCCGCCGAGTCGCCCGGCTGGCAAGGCGCCTGAGCGAGGCGACCTGGGCAAGGTCGGCGAGCGAGGGCAACGCAGCGAGACGGGATGAATCGGTGGATGAATGGTAACATATTTCTGGGACGGGACACGAGTGTTGACCGTGTGAAAAATACCGTCCCGGGTACGGCGCCCGTCGTGGACAGACCAGGACAGAATGCCCCGTCTTTACGGATAAGGAAAATCTCGATTCCTGTCGGCCCTGGACAGTTCGGCCAGAAACCTGCCCGTGCCGTCGATGCTTGAATCGATAACAATCTTCCCCTTTTCCCGGGAAGCCCGGCTTGCGTCTCCCCCGGCGGATTCCGGCATGTAAAGATGCCAGGGTCTCACGAAATCCACGTGAAACTCCGTCAGGACCTCCAGCGCGGGCTGCATGCGCGGATTGTCGCCGATCTTTTCCGAATGGACGAGGTCGGGGCGCAAGTAGAGCATTTGAGACGTCTCCTCCTCGCCCGCGTGGTCGCTTGGTTTCTCGCAAACCTGCCGCGCCTCCAACGACGCGCAGGAAGATGCCTGGATGAGGCAGACGAATGCGCCGTCCTCGGCAGCCAGGTCGCGCATCGCCGCCCGAATCACGTCCGGATTGCCTCCGTGGGCATTGACGAATACCACCTTCTCGATGCCATCCGCCTCACACATCTTCACCAGGTCCTTCAACATCGCCATAAACGTCGACACCTGCATGCGGCAAGCGAACGGAAAGGCGCGAAAATTGTTGTTCAGGCTGACGCGCACGGTGGGAAGACACACAACGCGGCCTCCCTGGCTGTTCGCCTTCCGGGTGGCGCCGTAAGCGATCGCCTCGGCCCGATAGCTATCGGTTCCATAGGGCAGCGCCGGGCCGTGCGGTTCCGTTGACCCGATCGGAATCACGGCAACGTCCGGCTTCAACCCCCGAACCTGGTCGATGGTCATTTCTTCGAGAATACCTGAGTAGTTATCCGCCATGCGAACCTCCGGTCAAAAATGGGCGAGCACAAGATAGGCCCGCATCCCGACTCTGTCAAGATATCGCGGATCAGGGGCGTTCATCACGGCTGGCCGCCGGGAAAGCGGCACTTCCACGTGCAGACTTTTGCTTGACCCACATGCGGGGATTCGGTAAATTGAGGCCGTTTCCGGCGAGGTAAGACGACGGCTTCACGAACGGAAGATCCAGCCGCTTAAAGCATGGAGCGAACGGCGCATGGGCAGTATCTTCGGGCACCTCTTCCGCATCACCACCTGGGGCGAATCCCACGGCGGCGGCGTGGGCGTCGTTATTGACGGCTGCCCACCCGGTCTCGCAATCACGTCCCGGGAGATTCAGACCGAACTGGACCGCCGCAGACCCGGCCAGAGCAAAATCACCACCCAGCGCAGAGAGGAAGACCGCGTCGAAATTCTATCCGGTGTCTTCGAAGGCAAGACCCTGGGCACGCCCATCTCGCTGCTGGTCCGGAACAGTGATGCAAGATCCAAAGACTACGAGGAAATGCGTGTAAAATACCGTCCGTCGCACGCCGACTACACCTATCAGGCGAAATACGGTATCCGCGACTGGAAAGGCGGCGGACGGGCCAGCGCTCGCGAGACCATAGGGCGCGTGGCGGCCGGAGCGATCGCGCGCAAAATCCTCCACCGGGCGCATGGCGTGGAGATTCTGGCCTTTGTCAAACGCGTACGCGACTTAACGGCCGGCGTGGATCCGGATGCCGTCACCCGGGATCAGATCGAATCCAATATTGTGCGCTGTCCCGATTCCGATATCGCGGATCAAATGATCGAACAGATCGAACAGGCCCGCAAAGAAGGAGACTCTCTCGGAGGCGTCGTGGAAGCCGTTGCCCGCAGCGTGCCGCCGGGCCTGGGAGAACCCGTATTCGACAAGCTGGAAGCCGACCTGGGCAAGGCCATCCTTTCTCTGCCGGCCTGTAAGGGATTTGAAATCGGATCCGGTTTTGGCGGCACAATGCTCACCGGTTCCAGCCACAACGATCCCTTCTTCAACGACGGAGACAGGATCCGTACACGCACCAACCACTCCGGCGGTATCCAGGGCGGTATCTCGAATGGCGAGAACATCATCGTCCGCGCCGCATTCAAACCGACGGCAACCATTCTCAAAGCGCAGGAAACTGTGGATATTCACGGTAACGCGGCCACCTTATCGGGCCGCGGCCGCCACGATCCCTGCGTGCTGCCTCGTGCCGTGCCGATAGTCGAAGCCATGATTGCGCTCGTCCTGGCCGACCACCATCTCCTGCACAAAGCCCGATGTGAATAAGGGGGGCCGGGATCGGGGTTCCCGGCGCCCCATCCGCTGCCGCGGGCCCGACGTTTTTTCTCTATGGATCCACAGATTTTCACATGCACGAAGAACGGACGCCGCCACGTCTATCGCTTTCCCTGGCGGAACTTCAGGCACCTGCTCCAGGACCGGGCAGCCAGTCGGGGTGATCACGAAGCCATCATATACCGCGACCCGGACCGGGGTAAACGGTCCGTTGTCACCTACGCCGATCTGAACCTGCGGACCGCCGCGCTGGCCCGCCGACTTCACGGCCATTACGGCATCGGGCCGGGAGACCGGGTGTCCCTTGCCATGCCCAATTGTCCCGAAATACTTCTGATCTCCCAGGCCCTCTTCCGTCTTGGAGCAACCGCCGTCCCCCTGGACCTCAAGCGCGACGGGCCGGAACGAAAACGGTACAAGCTCGGAGACTCCCGAGTCAAATTGCTGTGCGTCCTTCCCGATCACCTGGAATCCGAAAGAAAAATCGCCGGTGAGATCCCGGTCGCGGACACGGATAACCTTTTTACAGGCGACGTTCTTCAAACGGCGGACCTGGAACCGGAATGGAGCGGCGACCCCGTGGCGGAAAAGGCCACGGGGATCGTCCTGTATACATCCGGAACAACCGGCAAGCCCAAGGGTGTTTTACTCACACGACAGAGCATCGCGAGCAATGCGGATGGCATTCTTCGCTGGCTGCATTTCGACGAACGCGAACGGCTCAGCCTGGTCCTGCCGCTTCATCACGTCAATTCAACGGTTTTCTCGATCGCCCTTTTTATGGTCGGCGGCACGCTCATCCTCAATTCCCGTTACAGCGCTTCCAATTTCTGGCCCGTCATTGCAGAAGAGAAAGTCACATCCAGCAGCATCGTTCCCACGATCATGCAGGACCTGCTTGCCAACGCCGACGCGTTCGACGCGGCCGGGCACGACATCTCCGAGCTGAAGAAGATAATGATCGGCAGCGCGCCCGTTCCCGCCGGCCCGGCCGTGCGGTTCCACGATCGATTCGGCGTGCGCCTGATCCAGGGCTACGGCACCACCGAAGTCAGCCTGCGTGTCACCGGCGTCCCTCCCGACCTGTCCGAAGACGAATATCGTGAGGTTCTCCTGCAGAACGCCGCGGGCGTGGAACTGGACAACAACAACATCCGCCTCGAAGGCGATCCACCGCCGGGGGAACTCGGCGAAATTCTGGTTCGCGGCCCGGTCGTATCGGGCGGTTACGTCAACCAGCCGTCCGCCACCGGCGAGGTCTTCAAGGACGGCTGGTTCCACACCGGCGATATCGGATTCCGGCGCGACATTGGCAGCCGCGAATACTACTTCGTTCACAGCCGAAAAAAAGAAATCGTCATCAAGGGCGGCGTCAACATCTCGCCGATTGCCGTTGAGAACGCCCTCGTGGAGGCCTTTCCAGAGCTTGCCGCTGTCTACGTTACCGGCCTTGAGGACGAACGCTGGGGGCAGGACGTCTGCGCCGCGCTCGTTTTCCGCAACGGCCTGCCGCCCGAAATGCAGGCGGAAGCCGCCGGGCGGATCCTGAGCGCGGGACGGGGCGGGAACGTGGCGAACCTCAGCCCCTATGAAGCGCCTTGCAAAACCATTCCATTCAACCCCGACCGCCTGCCGATGACGTCCACGGGAAAGGTTCAACGCAGCGCCCTGCGCGAAATGGTGCAGGAAATCGTGAACCGGTCGGAAGCCTGACGGGTCCAGTTCCGGAATTCGCGGTATGTCAATGCCAGCTTCGACCCGGCCTAGGATTCGATCACGCTGCCGCCACGTCACTTCACTTACCGAGGAGTTGCATGTCACGAAGATTCCTGCTGTCAGCCAACATGCAGAACCCCGAATTCGACTCAGAGAGCCGCCAGAAAGGCCTGGAGGGCCTGGCCAGCCTTGCCGGTGTGGACTACTATACGGGTGAACTCACCGGAAATGAAGCGAATGGCGTGGTTGGCGTCCTTGCAAGTTCCGCGCTTATTCACGAGAGCTTCTACGAAGCCGCGACCGACCTGCGTATCATATCCCGGTGGGGTGTGGGTTACGAAAAAGTCAACCTGGAGGTGGCTACACGACACGGCGTGATCGTCACCATTGCCCCGGAACACATGGTCACGGTGGCCGAATATTCCATTGCCCAGTGGATGGCAACGCTCAAACGGGTCTACACCCTGAACCAACTCTCCCACAGCGGCGACTTCTCTCTCATCAGAACCTACGAGGCCGCTGAAACCACGCTTGGGCTTTACGGATTCGGCCGCATCGGGCAGGCCGTAGCCGAACGCGCGATTCCCCTCCTGGGTAACAGAGGGCGGCTGCTCGTATATGACGTCCGGCCGGACATTGCCGAACTGGCGTCCCGATTCGGTGCGGAGCCGGTCGGCGAACCCATGGACCTCTTCAGGGAGTGCGACACTGTCTCCCTGCACGTGTCCGGAGCCGACACCATCGTCACGTACGAACTCCTGTGCGCCATGCAGCCCCATGCCTCCCTTATCAACCCCTCCCGCGGAACCCTCGTAGACGACAAGGCCGTCAACCGCGCCATTGTCGAAAACCGCCTCTGGTACTATGTGGTAGACGACCCGGTGGACGGCCCCAGAGCCATCCACAAGGGACACCCACGCATCATCTGTACCAACCACAACGCCGGTATGACCGACGCTTCGGCAATACGCCTGGACCACAGGACCTTCGGTCAACTCACCGACGCCATCGAGGGCCGGGAACCAGCGAACATCATCAATCCGGACGTGCTCGACCAACCGAGGGTCAGATCTTTTCTGGGCAGGAGTTAGTGTTCTGTCCCCGCTCGATACTGCCATGCGCGGCATCTTCTCCATTCTTTTTCGCCTGCCTCAATATATCCGGCTCTCCTGGCGCCTGATGAAGGACCCGCGTGTGCCCTGGTACAGCAAAATGCTGGTCTGCGTCATCATTCTGTACGGGATATCTCCCGTGGATCTGTTGCCGGAGGCGTTGTTCCCCCACCTGGGTTATGGCGAAGACATCCTGCTCCTGCTTCTGGCGCTCCAACAACTGATCAGAAGCAGCCCGCCGGATGTTGTCACCGGGCACGCCAGTGACATTGCAAGAAAAAAAGATAAATCACGGTAAGGCGTCCCTTCCCCCGCCACGTGAATCGACGGCTACCACACAGGTCCATGAATACCACCCCGGAAAACCGCACCACAATCAAGCGACGCCTGCTTGCGTGGTACCGACGCGAGAAACGGGATCTGCCCTGGCGCGAGACCTCCGATCCGTACCACGTCATGCTCTCCGAATTCATGCTGCAACAGACACAGGTCGAAACCGTCATTCCATATTATCGGCGTTTCCTGGAAGATTTCCCCACTGTGCAGGACCTCGCCCGAACGCCGCCGGACCGCGTTCTCAAGGCCTGGGAAGGCCTCGGATACTATACCCGCGCGCGAAATCTGCACAGAACGGCCCAGTACATCGTGGACCGATTCAGCGGCGTCGTGCCCGATGTCTATGATGATCTCTCCTCCCTGCCCGGCTTCGGCCCGTACACCACGGCCGCCGTCCTTAGTATTGCCTACGACCGGGACTACGCCGTACTGGACGGCAACGTCATTCGCGTTCTCTGCCGCCTTTTCCATATTCAAGACGACGTCGCGCAGACCCGCACCAGAGCGCACCTCCAGAAACTGGCCGACAACCTGTTGCACAGCGGCGACGCCGGCGAGTACAACCAGGCGATTATGGAACTGGGCGCCATCGTCTGCCGCCCGCGAGCGCCCCACTGCGGATCCTGTCCGGTCAGGATTCACTGTGCCGCGTTTAAAACCGGCACCGCGGAAACGCTCCCGGTCAAAGCCCCGAAGAAACCGCGTCCACACCACATTCTGGGCGTGGGCATCGTATTCCAAAACAACAGGGTCCTCGTCGTTCGCCGGCCGGACGAGGGCCTCCTTGGCGGGCTCTGGGAATTCCCCGCAGCCCGACAGTCGGAAGGCGAGTCCTTACGCGACACGTGTATTCGCGCCGTACGCGAGGCAACCTGTGTCGACGCGACCGTTCGGAACCGGTTCAGAACCGTCAGACACGCGTTCACCCACTTCAGCGTCACCATGCACGCCTTTCAATGCGAATACAAAAGCGGCAAAGCCCGTGCACGCAACTGTTCGGACGTGAGGTGGGTTGCACCGGACGGTCTCGGAGACTATGCCTTCTCCAGGGCGAACCGGAAACTCATTGAATACCTGGACCGGACGGAACTGTTTTGAGAGAAACGGCCGCCATGCAAGCGGCATGAATCCTCCGGATACCATCGGCGACTCATTAAATCCCTTATTGAGAGAACCACCATGCCACAGACGTTTATGGATCTTACCGGCCGCGTTGCCCTCGTCACCGGCGCCGCCCGGGGCATCGGATCTGCCATAGCGGAACGGCTGGCGAATGCCGGGGCGACGGTCGCCATCGCGGACATCGACACGGAAAACGCCGGACCTTCCAGCGTCGCCCTGGCCCTGAAGGCGGATGTCTCGAGGAGCGCGGACGTCGCGCGCATGGTGAACACCGTGCTGGAACGCCTGGGTCAGCTCGATATCCTTGTCAACAACGCCGGCATTGTGGGTCGGGAGGCTCCGGTACGGGACCTGGCCGAGACGGATTGGGATCGTGTGATGAATACCAACCTCAAGGGCGTCTTTCTGTGCTCGCGCGCGGTCATCGGCCACATGATGGATCGCAACCGGGGCGCAATCGTATCCGTCGCCTCTATCTCGGGCAAAGAAGGAAACGCCAACATGGCGGCATACTCGGTCTCCAAAGCCGGCGTGATCTGTTTTACCAAGGCCCTGGCCAGGGAGGTGCTCGACCACAACATCCGTGTCAATTGCGTTGCGCCCGCACTTATCGAAACCGGGATGACCCTGAGCCTGGATCCGGAACGGGCCGCCTTTCTGACATCCAAAATACCGATGGGCCGCCTCGGCAAACCCGACGAGGTCGCCGCACTCGTACACTTCCTTGCCTCCGACGAATCCACCTTTACAACCGGGCAGTGTTATGACGTCAGCGGCGGCCGCGCCACGTACTGAACGGAATTCCCAGATGGGAGAAAAGCGAAGGCCCGGACCGACGTCCGGGCCTTTCTGTGTTCAATCTGGTGTACGGATCAGGACACGAAGCCGTTCCCATAGCTTATCGCCGCTAAGCCCTGCCCTGAGCCGCTCCCTGCGCCTGCGGTCCCTGAGCCTGTCGAAGGGTCGGCAACGGGCCCAGGGTAGCGCAACGCGGGCATTTCGACAAGCTCGTTTCGACACGCCTAACCCAGCGGTCGTGCGGTCCAGACGTCACGCAGATAGACAATGAGACCGGCAAACAACGTAACCACAATCGCAATCCCTACCGCCAGAAGAACCAGGAAAATCCTCGAAGGAGGCCGCCTGGGGTCGCCGGGTGGATACGATTTGAAAGGATCGAGGTCCATTGCGCCCTTTCAGGTTCCAGTTTCGCTCCGGCGACGGAAGGTCTCCCTCACCACAACCGGAAACCGCCGATGGAGCGAGAGGCACCGTCGGGAGCGGAAGGCCGGGCGACACCGACGTCCACTTACCCCGTACTCACCAACGCGATTCGCCCTGCCGGAATAACACCACAATGGTACACCGGACCGGCACTACATCCTGATCGCCTCAACCGGATCCAGCGCCGCGGCATCTCGAGCCGGGAACAGCGTAAACAGGTAACAGATCAACGACGCGGAAGCCGAGATCAACAGAAAATCCGACACCTGCATCTCCACGGGCAGTGTCTGGGTGATCAACACATCCCCCGGGATTCTCAGGAGTTCGTACCGCTGCTGCGTCCAGCACAGGGCAAACCCCAGAATATTTCCCATCAACACGCCGGAGAGCCCCACCGCCAGCCCCTGCCATGTAAAAATCCGGCCGATGCTCCGCGGCGGCACCCCCAGGGTCTTCAGTATGCCAATCTCCCTGCGCTTTTCCGCCACGTTCATGGTAAGCACGCTGACGATGTTGAACCCCGCGACCACCACAATTAAGCCCAGGCCCAGAAAACTCGCCCACTTTTCCAGATGAATCGAAAAGTACAGGTTGCCGTGGTCCCGCATCCAGGGATGCACGGAGAGCGCGGGATCCAGCCGCCTGGCCTCCTTCTCGACGAGTCCACTCAACTCCTGCGCATTAAAGGCGTCTCTCAACCGGAGCCGGACACCGGTAATTTTCGGCTCCCAACCCAGGTCTCTCTGCGCCGCCGTAAGCGAAACATAGGCCAGGCCGCTATCGAACTCCGGGTTACCCGTACTGAAGATGCCCGTGACTGTGTATCGCCGAAACCGCGTCTGTGCGGCGAAGATCTCATCAGGCAAGATCCACAGATGCACTTCCGACCCCACCCGCGCGCCCAGTTGATCGGCCAGATAGCGCCCGATCACGATTCCGTACACTCTCCCGCGGCCTTCCGTTTCCTGGGGGCCAAGATCCAGAGCGCCTCCCCAGATATAGTCCGCCAGGTCGCTGACCGCCTTCAATCCGTCGGGCGTCACGCCCCTCACCATCACGCCGGCGCTATACACCTCGTCTTCAAAGGAACGGTGCAACACGGCGCCTTCAGAAGCCACAAACGGCGAAACGGCGACAACGTGGGGCTGGGCCGCCAGGGCAGTCAGGAGCGCCTGCGGATCCTCGATCCGCTCGCCCCGATCCTTCCTCACCGTGGCATGCGCGTTCACGCCTAGCAAGCGCTCCCACACCAACGCGGAAAATCCGTTCGATACCGACAACACGATCACCAGCGCCGCCACACCCAGACCGACGCCCAAAACCGCCACCAACACCGTGAACGACACCCGTTTCCGGCGGCGCATCGACCGCAGGTACCGTCGCGCAATCAACAATTCATACATCGCCCGTCTCCCGCCCGGCCCGGCAGACATCGTCAGGAATCACGGTCTCGTCCATCGGCGCCCTGCGTCAGAGCGCCGCCACGCGGGAATGATCACTCATACCGGATCGCATCCACCGGATCCAGTGCCGCGGCATCCCGAGATGGAAAGAGGCTGAAGAGGTAACAGATGAGAACCGCGCACAGGGAGACCAGGCCGAAATCCTCCGGACGCATCTCCACCGGCAACGAACTGACGTAGTAGACCTCCCCCGGTATGCGAATCACTTCGAACCGTTTCTGAATCCAACAAAGCGTAAACCCCAGCAGATTGCCCATCGCGACACCGGAGAGGCCCACGACCAGCCCCTCCAGGGTAAAGATCCGTCCAATCCGTGCGGGGATCATTCCCATCGCCTTCAGAATTCCGATCTCACGGCGACGATCGGTCACGTTCATCGTTAAGATGCTGATTATGTTGAATCCGGCCACCACGACAATGAGACTGAGGATCAGAAAAAAGGCCCACTTCTGCAGTTGGATCAATGCGTAGAAATTCCCGAAGTTCCGCGCCCACGAAGAGGCAAACAGACCGGGATACGTTTCACGCAGAGTCTGACGCAACGTCTCGCCGAGCCGTTCGGCTGCCATCGGATCCACCAATCGCAGACGAATACCCGTTACGACGTCCTGCCAACCCAGATCTCGTCTTGCGGACTCGAGAGAAATAAGGACCAGCCTGGAATCGAACTCGAAATATCCCGTATTGAAGACCCCGGTTACCCGGTAACGCTGCCACCGGCGTCCACCACCCCCGAGGACATCCTTCGGAACCAGACCCATAAACACGTCGGCCCCGGGCGCCGCACCCAGCTTTTGCGCCAGGACCTGTCCGAGCAAGATTCCGTGTACCGCCCGCGAACCCTGTTTCTCCCGTGGACCGAGATCTATCGTTCCTGCCTGAAGATACGTTCCGATGTCGCTGGTGCGGAGAAATCCCGCCGGGTCCACGCCCCGAACCAGAACACCCGACTTCACCGCTCCCTCTCCGGCCACCTTCCGGAAAACGAAACCCTCCGCGTGGATAAATGGCGACGCCGCAAGCACTTCAGGGTGATCTTCCAGCGTGCTGATGATCGCCTCATAATCCGCTATCGGCTTGCGATAGGCCTTGCGCACGGTCATGTGCGCGTTCACGCCCAACAGACGCTGGCGGATCATGTTTATATATCCATTCATGACGGACAGTACGATCACCAGCGATGATACACCCAGCGCCACGCCGATCGCTGCGATCCATATGGCAAACGAGACCCGCTTCCGTGCGCGCAGAGACCGGATATGCCTGCGGGCAATCATGAACTCAGGGTTCATCCTGTCCTCCATCAAGTGTCCCGTCCCAGAAAGTTGTCACCATTCATCCCTGTCTGCGTGCGTGAGGCAGCACGCACAGGCAGGCGCCGGTTCATCCCGTCTCGCTGCGCCCGTTCTGGTCTCGTCTCTTCACGGCGCTGATGTCAACTGATTGGGTTTTTGGTTCAAGCTGACGGCTGAGAGCTGATAGCTGTTTTTGCTGCTTCTGATCGGCCGAATTCAGGCAATCTATTTCAGGGACAGAACACAAGCGGCCATTCCCGGCGAACCGATCTCGGCCATGCCACACAGATAATAGACCCAACCCCACCAGCCAACCCCACTGCGGGAAGGATTG
Organism: Candidatus Latescibacterota bacterium; assembly: GCA_965237675.1. Classification (GTDB taxonomy): domain Bacteria; phylum Latescibacterota; class UBA2968; order UBA2968; genus JAAXHE01. Next base: position 2,418,598 of record OZ250150.1, on the reverse strand, counting down.
AGCCGTCCATATCCGAGCATCCACGTCAGGCCGGAAGCCGTTCCAGAAAACCGGATGAACATCGTATGGCAAGAATCCAGTGCCACCTCCGGCGTCACACACAAAAAATCCCGATCTGAATATGCATTTCTTTCAGGATCGGAATATACGGGCTTTTCATCCGGACAACGCCGGAGCCCCCGCGTCGACAACCCATGCAACTGTCGCCAACGAAATCAGTTCAACCCGCGCAGACGGTTTCTAAGCATCGCCGCTTGTTCGTACCGTTCCTCGGCAACCGCCGTCTCTATCTGTTCAAAGAGGTGTTCTCTGGCGCCCGCCGGATATCGACGCCGAATCTCTTCCGCCCATTCCTCCAGTGAACGAAGTTCGTCGCTGGACTCGAGAAGCTCAGGATCTCCGAATCCAATCAGAAAGCCGCGGATTTCCTCGATACCTTCCTGAACGACCTCGAGAGCGCCGCTGAATTCTCCGTTTTGCAGACAGATCTCTCCCTTGGATCGGGCATGAACCATGAGCACACACGTGCGGGAACGGTCAAATTCACACTTGATCTCGTCATTGCCGGCAAAGGTCCTGACCAGATCCAGCAACGCAAGTTTATGTGTGGTATCCCTGAGAACCCCCTCGTAATCGCCCAGGTGCAGTAGGCAGATGTACCGTTGATAGAATTGTACGCCTTCCGACCACAACAAATCGCACGCACGCTCATCCAGGCAGAATCCTTCGTCTGAACCGTGCAGGCGGCGGTGAGCTTCCAGTCGATCGAGGTAGGCATCGAGGGCCGACTCATATCCTCTAGGGGATGTGCCGTCGGGTCGACCGGTCATCTCCATCTGCAGGAGGCCCAGTTCGAAACGGATCTGAAGCTTCTCCCGACCGTCAATTCCCACGATCTTTCTGGTGCAGGTTTGTTGAGGATCGAAAGTCCAGCGCTTGAAAATCGGTGATAGATCCTGCTCCATGACAAGCCCCCGCAAGCACGACGGAAAAACAGATCGCTTCCTGTAAACGCCGTCTTCGAAGAATATGGACAAATGGCCGGGGAAAGTCAAACCGATTCACGAAGCCCCCCCGAGGCGCGGTCCGGGATCATCTCGTCTTTTTTCTTGACAAAGGATTTTCGTCACTTTATTTTCCGCGCGTTGTGAACGCTGCCTTGATGGCGAACATCGACCATAACTTTTCTTTTTACAGCATGTTGGAATAATGGAAATGCCCCGGCGCCGGATGCGCCACGGAACATCCCCACCTGCCAGGCCCTGTTATGGAACACACCGAAGGCATCGTCATCCGCGAATACCGTCGGCACTATCATGTCGCCACCGGAAACAGGGTGGTTGACTGCGCCGTCTCGAGCAAACTGCGCAAACAGCTTCAATACCCCGAAGCGGCGCCCGGTTCTCGCCGAAAACGCGTACAGTCCGTCCGCCGCACGCGCGTTGTAGACCCTGTTGCCATAGGCGACCGTGTCCGAATAGATACCGGCGAAGGGAATACCGGTCTCATCCGTGAAATTCTGCCACGGCGGAACAAGATCTCGCGAAGGGCCTCGGGAAGTTCAAAGAAGGAACAGATCCTGGCAGCCAACATCGATCAACTCCTGCCGGTCTTTTCCGTGGCCGACCCGCCACCGGACTGGAATATGCTGGACCGTATGCTTGCCGTTGCGGAATGGTGTGAAATACCCGCCGCCGTCTGTTTCAACAAACTGGACCTGCCCTGCCCCGCCGCATTCGAGACGTCGGCTTCGATCTACAAACGAATCGGATACCCGGTCGTATTCACCAGCATCATTACGGACAGGGGCAAGGAAGAGTTCCTGAGCCTCCTGAGAGGCCGGATTTCGCTCTTTATGGGGCCTTCGGGAGTCGGAAAATCCAGCCTCCTCAACTGGCTGCAGCCGGGCCTCGAGTTGCGCACGAGCGAAATCAGCGAAACCACCGGGGAAGGCCGGCACACGACCACCCATATGGAACTTGTGGAACTCGAAACCGGCGGCATGGTCGGAGACCTGCCCGGCGTGAGGGAATTCCATCTGTGGGAGATTGACCCGGAAGAAATCGATGGGCTCTTCCGGGAATTCCTGAGCCTGCCCGGATACTGCCGGTTCCGGAACTGCACCCACGTCCGGGAGCCCGGTTGCATTGTCAAACACGCGGTGGAGGAAGATATCGTTTCCCGCCAGCGGTACAAATCCTACCTCCAGCTCCGACGGAACCCCTGAAAGAGAACAGGAAACCGCCTACCCGTATTTCTCCCTCAGAATTCGCGCCGCCCTTGCCTCGTTGCAGAGCTTCGCGTAAGCCTCTTCAACCGGAATTTCCGCCGAGTTTCCGGGCGCAAACCCGCAGTCCGGATTCAGAAAAATCTGGTCGGGACGCAGGAATTCCAGCGCCTGTTCCACCCGCCGGACGATCGCGTCCACGGGATCGATCCGTGGAGACCTGCAGTCCACACAGCCCAGTCCCACCTGCCGGTCCTGCGGGATATGTTTCAACACGTCCAGATCTCCCGCAACGGGAACGGTGAATTCCATCACGTATTGATCCACGTTCAGTCGCAGCAACGCGGGCAGAATCGGTCCGTAACCGCCCTGACCAACCCATCCGGCCCGGCCCTTGTTTCTCCGGCACAGATGCAACGCCACGGCCAATCCCTCAACGCCATCCACGATCTGGTTCAGGAGATCCACGCAGAGGTCCATCTCCCGAACCGGATTTTCGTACCTCCCGCGCACACGGGGGTCCACAAACAGACAGAGATGCGGATCGTCGAACTGAACCACGTCGGCACCCGCGTCCCGCAGCAGAAGCAGTTCACCCCGCAGAATCGGTACGAGCGCGCGCATAAACGCCTCGCGAGTGGGATACGCATCACGCGATCGCTCCGGATGCCACATGCGCTGGCCCAGCAGATATGGAGAGGGCAGGCACACTTTGATCGCTTTGCGGGTCCGCGCTCTCAGATATTTCGCCTCCGCAGCGGCTAGACCCCTCGTTTTCGCCTCCACAGGTTCCACCACCGTGTGCCACCAGAGTCCTTCTTTCCGTTCCCGAACGAATCCATCCGCCACGTCCGCGATAATGCCGATATAGGACCGGCGCCGGTACTCGCCGTCGGAGACGATATCCAACCCGGCGGCCTCCTGCAACGCCAGAACGTAGTCCACCGAGGCATCCATCCTCTCGGCAAACTCCGACGCATCGTCGGGCGCTTTTTCGGGGTCCAGCAGGTCGCGCACAAACTGCGACCGCGGCATACTTCCCACAACGCCTGCCGGAAAGAGAACGGGGTTGCCGACCATATTACCATTCCTTTCGCGCAATCTCGAAATCCTGATTCGTATCGATCTCCATATATCCGCCCTCCGTCTCCATGAGATGCATCGGGACCCTGGCGTCCAGCATCTCCTGATACAGGTCGATCAGATACGCTTTCTGAAAGGAGAGGGCCGATTGGAACGGCCGTCCGTCGTACAGGGTCCTCGCCCGGTGGAAGGCGTCGCGCAGTTGCACGGTCCCCTCTCTTCCGAAACGGGCAATCCCCGTGTACTCGCCATGGGCGATCTCGCCGGGTACGTTCCGGCCGATTGCAACCACCCGGTTGCCCACGGAGGCCATCTTCTCCGCATCGTTCTCGGGATGCTCGGACCGTTTCCGGTAACGTGTGCGCCAGGCCGTGTCGCACACCAGCGTAATCTCGTGCACGCTATCCATCAGATTCACGACAATCTCGGGCCTGTATAGAATATCGGAATACGCGCAGATGAAACCGTCGTCCATATGGAACTCCGCGTGCATCAGGGACATCAGGATATTGTTATTGGGCCAGTCCGCGTTGTGACAATACGTAAGCGCAGGATATTGGGTCTGCACCTCCCCGATGCGGTAGCCCCCGACAAACACGATCTCATGCAACCCGCCCGCCCGCAAGGCGTCGAGGCCCCAATCCAGAATGCGCCGGCCTTTCACTGTAGCAAGACATTTCGGCGCGTTTTCGGTATGAGGCATCAATCGTATTCCCCGACCCGCACCGATGATAATCGCTTTCAACGTCGGAACACCTTGCGCTATACGGTTGGCGGAAAAACCCGGGACAAAAAAAACGCCATAAAACGACCGGCGTCCACGTCCAACGCACACCTTACCGGCCGCCCCTTCCGGTTTTCGACCTTTGAGAACGGCCGTCTGTCCACAACCACCTGCCCCGCGGTCAGATCTCCTTCTGTTTCCACGTCTGCAAAAACCGTCTCGATGCGGAAGAAGGACGGATCGATCGCCAGACCCACCGCCATCGGATCGTGCAGACAAAAACGACGGCGATTCTGAACCCGCCCGGAATGTTCCACGGCCGGCCGCACCGCGTCTTTCACAAAGCGACCCGCCTTAGTTGACGGTAATCCTGCAAGATGCGATGCTTCCAATGCCGCCCGGTGGGTCACGTCCAGTGACGCCAGCGTTATGCTCGCGCCGGAACGTAACACAAGCCTCGCGGCGTCGGGATCGACGAAGAAATTGAACTCCGCCGCAGGGGTCACGTTGCCGGGCTCGTCGATCGTGCCTCCCATCACGCACACCTCCCGGGCTTTTTTCAACACTCCGGGGGCCTGTGCTTCCGCCAGGGCAAGATTGGTCAGCGGCCCCACGGCGATCAACGTCACGTCGCCCGGCCGCGCCGAGAGTGTCTCGACCATAAACGGGACCGCGTCTCGCGAAGGCGAACGCACGGGAGGCGGCAACGCCGAATCCCCCAATCCTCCGGGTCCGTGGACCTCCGTAGCATATGCGGGGTCCCTCCGAAGCGGACGGCTTGCTCCCGGATAGACCGGAACATCGTCCCGATCCAGCAATGCCAGCACCTTCAGCGCGTTACCGGTTCCAATGTCCAGCGGCACATTGCCGCTTACCGTGCAGATGCCAAGCACCTCCAGTTCCGGGGAACCCAGCGCCAGCATCATCGCCAGGGCATCGTCCACGCCCGGATCCGCATCCAGAATCACCGGCCGCCTGTCCGTGGGCTCAAACCCCATACAACGGTCCGAATTTCGCCTTCAAATGCGCCATCAATGCCCGGTGGCCCAGAGGTTTTCCCGTCACCTTCTCCACCAGTTCCACGGCACGATAGCGTCTTCCGTGCCTGTGAATCCTGTCCCTCAGCCATTCCAGCAGCGGCCTGAACTTACCCTCGGCGAACTGCCTGTCGATGTCGCCCAGATCCTCCCGGGCCCTTTCAAACAACTGGGCGGCGTAGAGATTGCCCAGCGTATAGGTCGGGAAGTATCCGATCAATCCGGCGCTCCAGTGCACGTCCTGCAGACATCCCTGCGCATCGTCCGGCGGCTTCAATCCGAAGTCCCGCTCAAAGCGTTCGTTCCACGCCTCCGGAACGTCCGCCGCCGCAAGATCGCCTTCAACGAGCGCCTCCTCCAGCGCGAACCGCAGCATAATATGCAAATTATAGGTCGCCTCGTCTGCCTCCACCCGAATAAACGAAGGTCGCACGTCGTTCACCGCAAAATGAAGGGCGTCTGGTGAAACGTCCGCCAGGGCGGCGGGAAACTCGTCCCGGGCCTTCGGGAAAAAATGCGCCCAGAACGCCCTGCTGCGTCCCACGAAATTCTCCCACATTCGGGACTGGGATTCGTGGATTCCCAGAGATACCGCCTCGCCCATCGGCGTACCCGAGTGCCCGGCGTCGAGTCCCTGCTCGTAGAGGCCGTGACCGGCTTCGTGCAGGGTTCCGAAGAAGGCCTGTGCGAACTGGTTGCGGTCATAACGGGTCGTTATCCGTGTATCTCCCGGCCCGATTCCCGTGCAGAACGGATGTACCGTCACGTCCAGCCGCCCGCGTTCAAAGTCGAACCCGATCGCCTTCGCGGCCGACGCGCCGAACGCGGCTTGCCTCGCCACGGAATACTCTCGGGTCAAGATCGACGCGTCGGGCGCCTTTCCCGAATCCGCGATCGCCGCGACCAACGGCGCCAGTTCGCCTCGCAGCGCCCCGAACAGCTCCTTGAGATTCCGGGCATTCGCTCCGGGTTCGAATCGATTCAACAGCGCATCGTAGGCTGTCCCCTCATCACGGAGCGCCTCGGCCGCCTCCCGCGTGAGCCGCACCACCTCCGAGAGGTGTGGCAGGAACCGCTCAAACGCCGACGCCTCGCGCGCTTCCTGCCAGGCCTGTTCGGCAAGGGTCGTCGCCCGGGCGAGCGCCTCCACAAGGGACTTCGGCAGCTTCGCCCGTCTGTCGTATTCCCACCTGATTTCACGAACGTTTACGGCAGGCACCGTGTCCGACGAAAATACCCTATCGCCCTGCTCAATCCGCGACAACAAATCGCCCACCTCGGTTGCCGTGGCGCGCTCGTGCGCCATACCCGCCAGAAGGGCGTGCTGCTCCGCCCGGTGCGCGGCGCCGCCCCGCGGCATATAGGTGCGTTCGTCCCACCCCAGAACGGCCGCGCAGGATTCCAGCAGTTGAACTTTTTTCCATATGCCGATGAGATCCTCGTAGGCCTGCCCCGTGGACATCGCATACTCCTTTTGTTGAGCAATACCTGCCGTCTGACAGGACAACGCAATCTAAGCCTCGCGATCACGACGGTCAAGCGGAATCCCGATACACACAGGGATCCCTGGAGTTGACAAACTCCTCCCGCCGAGATATATTAAGAAGCCCACAGCTTACCCTCGCCATCCATTCCAACAGCGGTTTCCAACCGCAAACGTCCAGGGAGGCGCCACCATGCCCAGAATCGACATCGAATACTGCGCGGCCTGAGGCTACGAAGATCAGACCGTCAGTTTGACGGACAGACTCCTGAGAGAATTCAAGCAGGATATCGAAGCCTTCACGCTCATCCCCGCCGGCGGCGGACGTTTTGAAGTCACCGTCGACGGCGAACTCGCCTTTTCCAAAATAAAAGAGGGCCGCTTTCCCGAGTACGAAGAGATTCAGCCCCAAATAGCGAAACGCATCTGAACTTTTTAATTCAGTAACCGGATTCTGCATGGATGGACAGGATCGAAAGGACAACACCCGAGAATATGCTCCCTTTTCCGGGTACAGCGATGAATCCATCCACCATAGAGCGCGCAACCTCACTCTGAACAACCCGAATCCGCGAATTGACAGGTTGTCGGTACATTCTACGCCAAAGTCATTGAAAAACAGCCGATTGTTCAGCATAACCGCCGGTTTCCGGGTTTGACCGGCAGGTTCTCGTGATCCGTACGCAGCTAAGTGGAAGCCGAAAGTCAACCATGCCAGCGCCGCCAACGCTTCTGTCTCCCGACCCGAAAGCATGCGCCGTCGCCCAGGCGGTTGATGATGCGGTCCGCCCGGACCGGGTCATTCTGTTCGGCTCGCGCGCCCGTGGCGATTACAGCCCTCATTCGGACATCGACCTGCTCATCATAACCGACTCCGATTCCACGGACCGGCAGAAATATCAACGCACGGGCGCCGCAGCCCACCGCAAAGTCGACGAATTGTACGACAATTCGATCGACGTCGAATTGGTCCGAATGAGCGAGCAGACCTTCCACGACGGTCGCAGGGCGCGCAACCACGTGGCAGGCCAGGCAGTCCGCGATGGATTTGATGCGAATGGAAACAAGGCGTCCTACGACAATCCGGACCCGACCAACTGGCCCGACATAGGGCAGCGTGTCGCCAATGCTGAGCGCGAACTCGCCGTACTAAAGATTCTCGTAGAGGCCAATTCCGCTCAGGAAGCCATCGGGTTTCACGCGCAGCAGGCTCTTGAAAATGCGCTTAAGGGCTGGATATCCGCGCTCGACGACGACTATCGCAACACGCATGACCTGGCCATGCTCGCGGCGACCGTTCGCCGGCATCCGGCCGAAAACGACACCTCGGCCGGCGAGAAGCTGGCGTGGCTGACCGAGTACGCTGTGCGATACCGCTATGCAGACGCAGAGGTGGAAATCGAAGACCGCTACACGCTGCTCTCGGCGGTGACTGAAACCGTCGAAGCGATTATGGTCCGTATCCGCACGTTGACTTAAACGACAGTCACGAAGCCCGGCTCCAGGACAGTTCAACGGAATTCGTCCGGGAGACCGGGTGAACCGGCGCCTGAATAGGGCGATATTATCGAGAATGCGTTCCTGTTTCGGCGAGTTTGCGGGTACCACGTTTCCCTCTGGTTTCTATCCGCCTGACCGTTCGTTGTCCGTTTCGGAAATTCAGACAACATCCGGATGGTTAGGGCCATCGCATACAATAAATGCATGACCCGGTAATCGCCTCGTCTTCCTCGTCCTCGCCACCTGACTTTCGGAACGCCTCCCAATCCCAATTCAGTCTCCCTGTTGAAAGAGCGAAACACCATCCGGAAATCTCACCGGCATCCGTGTTCGACTTGACGTCGGTGGCGTCTAGCGATACCTTTCTCGTCACAGGCCCCTTTCATCGCGGGATAAGGCGTTTTTCGCACAGCTTGCAGCATCAAGTCCGCATCGGACCCACTTAAGTTCAAACAACGTGGACAAAACCCCACTTCGAGTGCGACGATATGAAAAAAACGTGTTGGCTGAATCTTATCCTCTGGTCACTCCTATCGATCCCGGGTCTATTTGCAGGTTGCAGCGGCGGCAAGAGAATTTCGTTTCTTGTAACCCGTCCGGCTGAAATCAACCTGAGCGAGTTTGACAGAATCGCAATCGGCGAAATAAAGGGTTCGGGGAGCGGATTCGTATCCAAACTCAGCGATCTGGGCAAGTTTCTTCAGGGTGTGGAATCCAGGGACACCTGGGTCCGACGACTCTCCGCTGAGATGGCGCAGGCCTTTTCACATTCCGGGCGATTTGAGCTCCTGGACTATGAGAGTCTGAAGGCTTCAGGTGACCGGGACAACATTACCGGAAACGCCGCCCTCATCTCGGGCGGCATCCTGGCATACGACTACGAAGAAGCGGAAATCGAAGAGGATGTTAAGAAGAAAAACAGAAAGACTGATAAGGGAACGACCAGGCGGCAATACAAACGCAAGGGTACCGCGCGAGTAGAGATCCAGCTGCGAATTGTGGATCTGCGCACTTCAAGAATATTGGCCAGCAGGAATTTTTCGAGGAGTGAGACAATAAGGACGTCGGGGAAAACTCAAAGCGAGGCCAGTATCGACAACGCCGATCGCAGGCGGCTTTTGGCGGCTTGCCGGTCGGATATCGTGCGGTCCCTTGTGCGGATGATTGTGCCATATACGGAGCGCGTATATGTCTCATTTGAGACCCACAAGGAAATGCCGGAACTGGAACGGGGCTTCAGAATGGTCCAGGCGGGCAACTGGGACGCCGCAATCGACATCTTCCAGGAGGCAGCAGAGACCTATTCCAATTTCTCCGAAGTTTATAAGGCATACTACGATCTTGGTCTGAGTTGCATGTATACGGACCGGTTCGATCAGGCGCGCGCCGCTTTGCAGGAAGCCTATGCCAGAAAGTCCAGCGGGAAATACCGGAATGCCATATTGGAATTGGACAGACGCGTTGAAAGGAAACGCCGGCTCGACGAGCAGACGAGGACCGATCAAGGGACCGGGGAGTTGGGCATGCCCGTTGTGCTGCGTCTCGACGTGCCCTTCCTCCCCGACCCGGCCAACGGCCGGCCCCGGTGCCAGGTCAGCCTGCTCTTCGGCCGGGACGCCCCGGGCGAAGAGCAGCGCTCCTGGCTACTCGGACTGGACCTGGAGCCGCCGGTGCATTGCAGGCTGCTCTCGGAGAACGCCCTGCGCCTCGTCTCGCCGTCGTGAGTGGGAAGGAAGCTTATCTTTGATAGTTCACTACTGAGGGAGGATCGAGTAGATGCCCGTCACCAGAAGACAGTTCCTGAAGTCAGCGGCCGCCGTCACGTTGGGATTCCAAGGGCTGCAGCTCCACGTGGTCTGGGGGCTGGCCCCCGAGGAGGGGATCGCCGCGGGCTACGGCCCCATGCGACCGGACCCGGGCGGGATCGTCGACCTGCCCGCGGGCTTCACCTACCGGGTGATCTCCCGCACCGGCGTCGAGATGGACGATGGCCTGCGAGTGCCGGGGCTGCCCGACGCCATGGCCGCCTTTCCCGGGGCGGAGGGACGGACCCTGCTGGTCTGCAACCACGAACTCACTGCGGGGGCCCGCAAGGTCGGCGCCTTCGGCGATGAGAACGAGCGTCTCGGCAAGCTGCCGCGCGAGCGGTTCTACGACTGGGGCCGCGGCGATCCGCCGCAGGGAGGGACGACGACCTTCGTGCTCGGCCCCGCCGGTGAGCTGGAGAAACATTACCTCAGCCTCGCCGGCACCGTGCGCAACTGCGCCGGCGGCCTCACCCCCTGGGGAAGCTGGATCACCTGCGAGGAGACGACCCAGCGCGCCGACGACAACCACGAACAGGACCACGGGTACAACTTCGAGGTCCCGGCGGGCCCGGCCACGGGGCCGGTGGAGCCGGTGGCCCTGAAGGCGATGGGCCGCTTCAACCACGAGGCCGTGGCCGTCCATCCGGCGACGGGCATCGTCTATCAGACCGAGGACGCCGGCGACGGTCTCATCTACCGCTACCTGCCCGACGAGCCCGGACGTCTCGCGGCCGGTGGCCGGCTGCAGGCGCTCATGGCCCTTGACCGGCCGAGCCTGGACACGGCCAACCACAAGTCGCAGACCGTCGCTCCCGGGGACCGCCTGGCCGCGGCCTGGGTCGATATGGAGGACGTGGAGTCCCCGGACGATAACCTGCGCAACCAGGGATTCGACAAGGGCGCCGCCCGCTTCGCCCGCGGCGAGGGCATGTGGTACGGCCGGGAGGCCGTCTACTTCGCATGCACCAGCGGCGGCAAGGAGAAGAAGGGGCAGGTGTGGCGCTACGAGCCAAGCCCCAGCGAGGGGACGCCCGACGAGACGGCCTCGCCCGGGACCCTGGAGCTGTTCATCGAGCCCAACGACGGCAACCTGGTGGAGAACTGCGACAACCTGACGGTGGCGCCCTGGGGCGACCTCGTGCTCTGCGAGGACGGCGGCGGGGACAACCACCTGGTGGGGGTCACTCCGGAGGGGCGGATCTACAAGCTCGGCCGCAACGCCTTCAACGAGTCCGAGTTCGCCGGCGCCACGTTCTCGCCCGACGGCCGCACGCTCTACGCCAACATCCAGTCGCCCGGGATCACCCTGGCCATCACCGGGCCCTGGACGGGCTGAGCCGAGGCCTCAGTCAAGTCCCTGGCGCCGCAGGTGAGGCGGTCCGCCCGGACCGTGTCATTCTGTTCGGATCGCGCGCCCCGGGGCGACTACAGCCCGGATTCTCCAAACGCTTCTAACCGATCATCCATCAAACAAAAAGGGTCGAAGCCACGCGCCTCGACCCTTTTTGTTTGTCTAAGCACCGTTTTCAGCATTGCGCCAACACCCTAAGGAACTTTGCCTGAAGGTGGGGCGGACATTCCTGTCTGCCCGCCTCAACGTCGTTCTGCCGGCATGGGCACTCAAGAGAGGATCTCGCCGCCGAAACCCAGCAGACAGTATCCGATGTCCCTCGCATCCGTGCACATAGGACAGTTAGGGCAGGTTTGAAACCTGCCCCTACGGTTCGCACGTCGAAACGCGACGGTGGGGGGTCCCCACCATCGAATCTATCCTCCCATTCGACATATCGCAATTGGTGGAATCCAGGACAAATTACGGACGATTCGACAAACAAACTGCGTTGAACGCCGGTTTCACATTGCGTACCATTACTGGACGCACTATACCCGATAACGAGGTCGACATCCGTAACCGAGGCGGTTGCAGTGATGTAACTCGGCATCCGGGTTCCGTCAGATTAAATGGGTCTGAGTAGAAATCCGGTAGTCACGATCAGGATGGGTCGAATGATGACTTCCTCGAAGGGCATAATCTGTCTTGCCGCCCTGGCGTTGCTTGCATTCGTATATCACGCCGCTATGGGTTCCGATGCAAGTGATGTGGACGCGACGGCACTTGCGATCAGCGTTGATGCCAACGGCGACGATACCGCGTCTATTCCGGACTTTGACGGCGACGGTACGATCGGCTTTGGCGATTTTGTCATCTTCGCGGGGGTGTTTGGCGCACGTGAGAGTGATGAGAAGTACGAAGCGAAGTATGATCTGAACGGCGATGGCGAGATCGGGTTTTCTGACTTCGTGATCTTTGCGCAGAACTTCGGTAAAGACGTGCCTTCAACCGATTTTACCGAGCCGCAGATTTACAATGACAACGTATTTGTCCTTCCCGTAGCAGAAAATCTCGCCGCCCTTTGGCCGGATTTCGGCAATGAGCCACCACTGGAAGACTATGCGGCGCGATTCTATGGGCGCTTCCGCGATGAATTCGATTTTCTGATTTTCGTCTCCAATGTTGAGTCTACTCCGAAAAGTCATATTTACTTATCCGGGAAAAAGTACTAAATTCGAGGTGTGTACGAGTCACAATATTTCAGATAACGGGTCGGTAAAAAGAGCGAGGGACAGGACGGATGTTTAAAAGAAGCGGCACATGCAGCCAACCGGATCTATTTTCCATCTTCGAGTCGCATTTCAAAGGCGCTAAACAGGACCGGTTGAATGAACCGACGGCCTGGCATAATCTGTTTTGCCAGCACATCACGTCAAAGATAGATGAGGATGTGTTTTCTGTGTTGTTTGATCCCAACATCGGCCGACCCAATGCCCCGATTCGTCACCTGGTGTCGATGATGATCTTGAAGGAGGGCTTTGGGTGGAGCGATGCCCAACTTTTCGAGCATTGTCGGTTCAACATTCTGGTGATGCGGGCATTGGGGTTGATGAATCTGTCTGATGACGTGCCTGCGGAGTCCACGTATTATCTGTTCAAGCAGTCTTTGTATGCGGATCAACTGAAAAGGGGTCGAGATCTGATTGGAGAGACCTTTTTCAGCTTAACCAAGACGCAGGCCAAGGCCTTTGGTGTGTTGGGTCAGCAGATCCGAATGGACAGTAAGTTGATCGGCTCGAACATTGCCCTGTGTTGTCGGTTGCAGTTGGTGGTGAGTTGCTTACAAGCGTTCTGGGGATCGTTGGACAAGGACCAAAAGCGACGATTATCGGCAAGAAATCGGCAGGTTTTGGACGCATTGCTCAAGGGGAAGCCCCATCAGGCTGTCTATGGTCTCACCAGCGGTGAAAAGGGCGAGAAGTTACAGGAATCAGGGCAGTTATTGAGCAGGCTTCAAGAGACCTATACCGACAAAGACAGCGATCAATATGGTCTGATCGTGCGTATTTTTGGGGACCAATATACCGTTTTATCGTCCTGTAAAAAGGTGCTTCCTAAGCCTCCTAAGGAGATCTGTTCCTCCTCCTTGCAGTCTGCCCATGATGAAGATGCGGCCTTTCGCAGGAAAGGCGAGGATAAGGTGAAAGGGTATAGTGTCAACCTCACCGAGACCTGCGGTGAGGATCATCTCAATTTGGTCACGGATGTTGACGTGAAACCGGCGACGACCCCCGACAACGCGTTTGTCCAACCTGCCATCGAGCGGACACAACAGGTGGTGGGTGCGATTCGGGAGGTGTCGATGGATGGGGCCTATAATGATCAATCCAACGCTGAGTATGCAAACAAACAGGACAAGCAATTCTATTACAGTGGCCTGCAAGGAACGCCGGGGCGCTTCGTTTATGAACGGACAAAAGAAGGCGTCGACGTCATCGACTCACAAAGCGGAGAGGTTCAGCTTGCCCAAGAATACAAACCGGGAAAATACAAAATCATCATTGATGGCAAACCCCGATACTTTAAACCACAGCATATCGACAATTACCTCAAACGCAAACAGATTGAAGCCCTGCCTGCCCACATCAGAAACCGACGCAATAACGTCGAAGCCAGTATCTTCCAGTTGAGCTATTACACCAAAGATGGCAAGACGCGCTATCGCGGACTGATGCCACACCAATTGTGGGCCTGGTGTCGTGGCCTATGGATCAATCTGGTTCGGATCCAGAATGACCTCACACAACCCCCGATGCTTCCCGTATAAGGGGGGATTCTTATGCACAACCTTCCCCCAATACACGGCGAGCAACCTTGTAAACTGCCTCTGAGTTGATGTGCCGCCCGCAGATGCACAATCCCCGCGCATCGCTACATCTCAATACACAACGCTGACACCTGACACGAAATCTTCCTGAACCCCCTTCTCGGAGTGGACTCAATGTTAAAGAACAAGGATCCCTTTGGCCTTTCGCGGCCCACCTTGGTGTCCGTAACGACGCACTGGGTATTGGTTTAGATATTTTCTTCGACGAACGATGGGGATCCTCTGAAAGGCTCCAGAGTGTGATTTTCTTTCAGTATGATGGTATTGGTGGGCACTATGATCGATACGGCGGGTACTGGTCTACAGGCTTCGGTACGCTGATTCACGAATTAATGCATCGCTGGGCGAACTACATCGTGCCACCGTACGGACATTGGGGATTTAACAGCCAGCGGGGATGGCTAGGCGGGCCCTTGGGGGAATTTAGGAATCTCGGCGATGGGAAGTTCTCGATTGGAAGATGGCCTCCCCGATTGCCTCTATATAGTCCTATAGAGCTGTACCTGGCGGGCTTCATTCCTCCGGACGACGTACCTGATCTAACGATAGCGGAGGATGGAAAAATCTTGTTGGATGAAGAGGGGGAGTGGGTAATAGACGGCGATGGGAATGTGATAATTACCGCGAGTCGGATAAAGACGTATACGATCAAGGACATCGTCGCAGAGCATGGACCACGCGTTCCCGACCACGTCCAATCTCAGAAGGACTTTCGGGCAGCCGTTATCCTGCTGGTTAGTGAAGAATATCCGGTCGTCCCGTTGGATCTGGCAGTGCTGAGCTACGAAGTATGGTACAACGGCGGACAAGATGAGGGAGCTTATGCCAAGGGAAAATATCCGAATTTCTTCATAGCAACCGGCGGCAGAGGTACGATCACCATGGGCGGACTGTCACAGTTAAAAGACGGCGTTGGCGCAAATAAACCGGCGGTGAGTTCTTACGGAACGCCCCCACCGCCCATTGTGGATCACTGGGATAACGGGAACGGTCACGACGATGCCGACAGAACATCGAGGCACATTCCGGCAGAACCCGAACAACCGTGATCGTCGATCTCGGTCCGGCGCCTGGTGAATGGGAGGCCGCTCTCCGATTCGCTGCCCTGGCGACTTTGTTAAGTTCGCGGCGTAGTCCCGATTGTAATGACGGAAATGCGGTGTACGAGGTGTGGCGAGCGCCGACACATCCGGCGATTACAACGCATGGTTGCTTGTCGCTCTAAAGAAAGTGCATACAACGGGTGTGATTGACAGGTTCGCGGGAGGGAAAGCAACACGAATTGGAAAAAAGGGGGGGGTTGCTCTGGTTACCAGCAACGAAATGGATCCGTTCAATTTCCACAATGTTGTCAGCCACGAATTGGGCCACACCTTCGGGTTACAGCATGATTTCCGTGCCAACGCGCACGTCATGTCGTACGGCAACCTCCAGGAGTCGGAGGTGTCCGCGTGCAACGCCGAGTTTCTTGCCGTGCATCCCTATTTCAACCCGGGTGTTCCAATTGAAGCGGCGCAAGCGCCCGCCATCGAACTGATCTCGCCGCTTACCTATCCGGAGGGCGAAAAAAGCGTTTCCGTGCAGCTCGAAGTCAGCGATTCGGATGGACTTTATCAGGTGATCCTGTTCGCAAAATTCCCTGGGACTGAAGTGAAAGCGTGTCGAGGGTTGGCGGGAGATGAGAATGCTGTCGTCACCTTCGATTACAACGGCGTCATTCCGAGTGCTGTAATAGAGGGTGATTTTACGAGTCTTTCCACGCGACCCAGGCATGATATCCAGGTCAGGGCCGTCGATACCGCGGGGAACGTGAGCCAGACGGATTTTGTCCTTTCCGCAGTTGCGTCTGAATCGACGCTCCCTCGTCCTCAAACGCTGGATATAATTTCCGGCGACGACCAGCAGGGCGCGACAGGTTCTGTATTGGCAACTCCCATCGTCGTGGAAGTGAGAGATCAGTACGACAATCCGCTGCCGGGTACACAGGTCACCTTTACCGTCACTGCGGGCGACGGCAGGCTCAGTGGACGCTTCAAGCTGGAAAACGTGACGACCGATGCCGATGGCCGGGCGGAGCGTATCCTTACTCTCGGTCCCAGCCCAGGCAGGAACGCCGTTGAAGTGTCTCTGGGCGAAACCGCAGTCGAGACATTTCATGCGGTGGGCCATGGAGAGCCTGTCACGCCCCCGAGCATGGACCGTGAATTCCGCACATGGCATCTACCGGATGGTGCAACTGCTCGACTTGGAAAAGGCCGCCTTGCGCTGGACGGACGAGCGGTTGTCTTTTCGCCGGATGGCCAACAGCTCGCCGTGGCGACAAAGATTGGCGTCTGGCTTTACGATGTGGCGAAGTCGCGGCCGCTCGTCCTGTTTCCCGCCGAGAAGCAGATCACCTCCATGTCCTTCTCACCGGACGGTTCCACCCTCGCGTGGTCGGAGCGATACTATTTCCAGGACAACATCAAGCTATGGGACGTAGTGACAGGCGTACTGACCACTACTATTTCCGCATATGGTAACTGGGTTTTGTCCGTGGCCTTTTCACCGGACGGGAAGCTGCTCGCTTCCGGTTCCCTGGATAACACCATCATGCTGTGGGACACCGAGACGGGACGCAATGTCGCCACATTTGAAGGAAGGCGCACATCCAATTATCTCAATGATCCTATCTCCGTATCGTTCTCGCCGGACGGGAAGCTGCTCGCTTTAGGGTCCCATGACAGGACGATCAAGCTGTGGGACGTAACGACGGACACCCAGATCGCTATGCTCGAGGGGCATACGTACCCGGTCGCATCCATTTCGTTTTCACCAGATGGCGCCATTCTTGCTTCCGGGTCCTGGGACTGGACAATCAAGCTATGGGACATGGCGACAAGGAACAATGTCGCTACCCTCGAAGGGCACACGGACAGAGTCAATTCCGTGACGTTTTCAGTCGATGAGAAAACCCTCGTTTCGGCTTCAAGCGACGGCACTATCAAGCTGTGGGACATGGCGACAAGAGAGAATGTCACTACCCTCGAAGGACCTACTGCAGGAGTCACGTCCGTGGCGTTCTCACGCGATGGGGTGCTCGCCTCGGGTCTTTCCGATGGCTCGGTCAACCTGTGGGATGTTTCGGCAAGAGGCGTTGTGGATGAGCTCATGGAAGGCGGTGCGGTTTCTTCCGTGGCGTTTTCAGGCGACGGAACGATACTCGCTCTGGGATCCGACGATAAAACGGTCAGGCTTTGGGACGAGGAAACAGGTGCACAGGTAGCCACCCTGGAAGGGCATACGAGTGCGGTCACTTCCGTAGCTTTTTTGCCTGATGGTACCACCCTCGCCTCGGGTGCGAACCAGGAAATCAAGCTGTGGCAGGCCCCACCGGGGTCGAGTGCTTTTTCGCTTATAACCGACTATTTCAGGCCCGGGTGTGGGATCTTCAGTATCGTACCATCCCCAGACGGAACAACGATCGCTTCGGGGGGGCCTAATGAGATCGTTCTCTGGAACCTGGCGACGCAGGCACAGACCGCCGTTGCTTCTTCCACAACCACCCTGTCGTTTTCTGTAGATGGGAAGCAGCTTGCTTCAAAAACCTACGATGGCTTTATCAACCTGTGGGACGTAGCGACACTGGAAAATACCGCGACTATACCCATCGGTCACACAAGTGTGGATATTGCCGGTGGCTTTGTGTTGTTTTCGCCCGATGGTACGATGCTCGCCACCGGGTCGGATTATGTTAAACTTGGACACATTATAGGCTCGGTCAAGCTGTGGGACGCGGTTACAAAAGAGAACATCGCCACCTTCGAAGAGCATGAGAGTCAGATCAAGTCAGGGGCGTTTTCGCCCGATGGGACACTGCTGGCAGCCGGCTCGTTTTACGGCGTTATAAAACTGTGGGACGTGGTGAAGAAAGAGAGTGTCGCCACCCTGGAAGGGCATGCTGGTTCGGTCGAATCTCTGTCGTTTTCGCAGGATGGTACCATGCTCTCCTCCGGCTCGGAGGACGGCACGGTGCTGCTGTGGGATATTGCGCGTTACATCTCGCCCCCATTCTCAACTACCGACTTCGACGGCGATGGTACCGTGGGATTTCCCGACTTTCTGCAATTCGCGGCGCAGTTCGGGCTGAGCCAGGGAGATGCTGCGTATGACGCGCGGTTCGATCTGGATGGGAATGGCACGGTTGGGTTTAGTGATTTTCTGATCTTTGCAAGCAGCTTCGGCCAATAAGCGCGATCACCATGGCAGGTCTGCCTCTCGCGACGTCCAGGTCAGGAAGATTCTACGGACCGGCGGATTCCCGTGAGAATTCAAACAGGATATCCAGGCCTTCACACTCATTCCTTTGGGCGGCGGACGTTGTGATGTCACGATCGACGGCGAACTTGCCTTCTCCAAGCCCAAGGAAAGCCGCTTCCCGAGTGCGAAGAAATCCAACTCCAATCGTAATATCGCAATCGTGCGCTAAAGACAGGGTCGAAGCCCCAATTCAGTGCTCCCGACCGTCTGTCTTCCTCAACCTCCCTTAACCGCATTCCCCTGGCATCCTCGACGACTCCAAACCGCGACCAACTGCCAGATTTCAGCTTCCATCCGACATTACCTGCCATATTGACGCCTCCGCTTCATGGCCAAGTCTGGGCGGTGTGCTCATAGCGCCAAACGCGACACCGTCTACCATCCTACCCCCGCCCCTCGGTCCGGTCGCGATAAACGATACCTCACTTCCCTGAATACAACGTAAAAGGCAGAATCCAGGACAAATTTAGCACGCTACGACAAATATCCTGCATTGAACGCCGGCGGCATATTGCGTATTTTGACAGGACACAATTCGTCCTGCAGCAAGAATAGCATCTCTGACCGGTCATATTGCAGCGATACAACATGCCATCCCGGTTTAGTGAAATTGAATCAGGCGGAAACGGGGTTTGGAGATCATGATGGGAAGGGTTAGAAAAATGGCTTCACGAAAAAACATGATTTGTTTTGCCGCCATTGTGCTGCTGGCATCTGTATGTCACGCCGCGACAGGTTCCAATGCAAACATTGATCCCACAGCAACCAATGCTGTCACCGCTGATACAAACGCCGACGATACCGCGTCTATTCCAGACTTTGACGGCGACGGGACCATCGGCTTTGGCGACTTTGTCATCTTCGCGGGCGTGTTCGGAGCGCACCAGGGTGACGAGAAGTACGACGCCACGTATGATCTGAATGGCGATGGGGAGATCGGGTTTTCGGACTTTGTGATCTTTGCGCAGAACTTCGGCAAAGACGTACCCTCCCCGGAGGTCACCATCCCCGACGCCAACCTGCGAGCGGCGATCGAGGCTGCCTTGGACAAGGCCAACGGCGCACCAATCACACAGATTGAAATGAGGACCTTAACGCGGCTCTACGCGTCATTTGCGGCCGTAAGCGATCTAACCGGGCTGGAGTCGGCCACCAACCTGACATTCCTGGACCTTAGCTACAACAACATCACGGACGTATCGGCGCTCTCCGGTTTGACCAACCTGACAAAACTGGAGCTTGTGTACAACGCCATCACGGACATATCGCCGCTTTCAGGCTTGACCAACCTGATAGTGCTACAGCTTTCGGGCAATCCCATCACGGACCTATCCATGTTGGCATCGTGGCTAAGGGGCTTGACCAACCTGACAACCCTGATTCTTGGCGCCACCGGAATCGCGGATATATCGGCGCTGGCGGGGTTGACCAACCTGACAAGCCTGAATCTTGGGTTCAACGCCATCACCGATGTATCGACGCTGGCCAGCCTCCCCAATCTGAGATATCTGGGTCTTGACTTTAACAACATCACGGACGTGTCGACGCAGATGTCAGTGCTGGGGAGTATGACCGACCTGGTATCCCTGAGTCTTGGCTATAACAACATCACGGATGTGTCAGCGTTGTCCGGATTGACCAACCTGATAACGCTGAGCCTTAATCGCAACGCCATCACCGATGTATCGACGCTGGCCAGCTTCACCAATCTGAGATATCTGGGTCTTGACTTCAACAACATCACAGACATGTCGGCGTTGGCCAGCTTAACCAACCTGACAAATCTGGATCTCCGGGCAAATCCCCTTAGCGACTCCTCCATCAACGATTATATCCCTGCCCTTGAACGCCGCGGGGTTAGGGTAAGCTTCGACCGGTTCCGAAAGGGCGAGTTCGATATCGAACTCGTTTTTTCCGACGATTTCAATGAAGCACAGAAGAATGTGTTTCGATACGTGGCCCGGCGCTGGATGGCGGTTATTACGAAAGACCTGCCGGACTTTGAATTCACCCAAGGCTGGTCCGGTACCTGCGGCGGTCAGTCTTACGAAATTCCCTCCGGTGAGCGGATAGACGACCTGCGGATCTATCTGAGCTCCTTCGTAGGAGGCTCAGCCGTAGGGTACGGCGGCCCAAGCCTGTTACGCGAGGAGAACCGTTTACCTGTATTGGGATGCATGTCGTTCGACCTGACTGGGCCTTATTTGATGAATACCGGACTTCACGAGATAGGGCACGTCTTGGGATTTACAGGTACGGTATGGAACGAGTTCGGCTACCTCAAAAAACCTGTCGCGGGACGATCCCAATGCGGACACGCACTTCAGCGGTCCACTGGCGATTGCAGCATTTGACGACGCGGGCGGAAGGGACTACGCGGGCAGGAAGGTGCCGGTCAAGCGGATGGATGGGTCGCACTGGAGGTATTCGGTACTAAAGGGCGAAGTGACGGGGCCACAAAGCTGAGTGTCGCTGAGCGCGATCACGGTTCAGTCCCTCGCCGATCTCGGCTATGGCGTGGATGTCACGCAGGCTGACCCGTATACCCTGCCAGGTGCCAACGCCGGTAAGGCAGTCGCAAAGATCACTTCATACCAGCCCTCGGCCCTCGGCTCTGTTCTCGATGTCACGTGGGCACATCCTGACGGCCTTGACGGCGCCGAACTGTACGGACAAGGGGGGATCGCCGGTGGCTTCCCGTCGATTTTCGGAGACGACGGCCCGACGGGTCGGCTGGAAAGCGCTGAACGGGTTTGGGGCCGTGGCATGAATATCGATCTCGCGGACGAACGACAGATGTGGGGTACAGCGCCACCTGCATCCGCGGAGCCCGAGCTGACGTGCGGCGCCGCCTTAATAAATGAACCCATCTACGTGGTTGACCCGCAGGGACGTGTTGTTCGTACCATCGGTCAATGACCCCACGCGATTCCGTACCGCAAAATCCGGATAGCGCCTCGAATTACGAAGCAATCCAGCCCAAAACTGGAAAACGCATCTGATGTATCGTACAACTTGAAGAAGGTTCGAAGCCGCGCGCCTCGACCCTTCTTTGTTCCCCGGACTTCCTCACTCAGCTACCCCTGACAATCTCACTCGTCCCGACCCGCCCTTGTAGTCGGTCACGGTCCCCTGCCGGCTGAATGCGAGACCGTTCAACGATTCGCTGCCGAGCCGACCGCGGCGAGTCCCATTCCCAATTGAGCGTGGTTCGCACAACGCCAGATGCGGTCGTGTCAAAAAAAGGATAACGGGGCAAATTTCGGGTGTCGAATGGCATCAGCAACATGTAATACATTCTTGATAAATATCGCACATTAGAGGATCACACAAATCAGATTGCGCTTAGGACAGGTACTATTCTTAGTCGGAATAGCAGGAGCGATCTGTCAACACCGATAGCCAGGAGACCGGTAAATGCCATCGCGATATAGAATAATGTTCAGTGCCGCCCTTGCGCTGCTGGCAATCGTGTTTCACGCCGCTATGGGTTCCGATGCAAGCGATGGCGATGTGTCAGCACTTGCGATCAGCGTCAAAGCCAACGGCGGCGATACCGCGTCTATTCCAGACTTTGACGGTGACGGGACAATTGGATTTGGCGACTTTGTGATCTTCGCTGGGGTGTTCGGAGCGCGCCATGGTGATGAAGAGTACGACGCCCGGGTTGATCTGAATGGCGATGGTGAGATCGATTTTTCGGACTTCGTGATCTTTGCGCAGAACTTCGGCAAAGAGGTGCCGTCTCCGGTCGTCGCCATCCCTGATCCCAACCTCCGTACAGCGATCGAATCAGCCCTCAATAAGGATAGCGACGCCCCGATCACGCAGGCCGAAATGGCGACGTTGGACAGTCTCGCAGCCAGCGATGCGGACATCACCGATCTGACAGGGCTGGAGTTTGCCGTCAATCTGACGTGGCTGGATCTTGCTTCCAACGGCATTACGAACGTATCAGTCCTGGCAGATTTGACGAACTTGACACACCTGATCCTTTCAAGCAATAACATTACCGACCTCGCTGGCCTGGCGACGAACACGGGGTTGGGCGCGGGAGGTACCGTTGACGTCACTGACAACCCACTGAACGCTGAATCCCTGAGCACCCACGTCCCGACGCTCCAGGCAAGGGGGGTCCGTGTTTCTTTTACCCCCTCTCCGCCTCCCAGTAGCCCCGATTTGATAGTTGAATCGCCCTCGGTCAGCGACAGCACCCTGACCCCGGGGCAATCCTTCACGTTGAGTGCTACGGTACGCAACCAGGGCGCGGGTGCGGCGGCGGCCGCGACCTTGCGGTACTACCGCTCGACCAACCGGACGATTTCCTTGCAGGATACGCTGGTTGACAGCGGTGCCGTAAGTAGCCTTGCGGCGTCTGGCGCCAGTGCCGAGTCGATCAGCCTGACCGCCCCGTCGATTGAGGGCGCCTACTACTACGGCGCTTGTGTGGCGACCGTTACAGGCGAGAGCAATACCCGAAACAACTGCTCCGGCTCCAGCGTGGTGACGGTCTGGGACAACTCGAGAGTCGAAAAGCTGTTGGAGGAAGTGGGGGCCCAAAACCCTGAAGAATACGCTGCCCTGGCGGCGTTGTCCTGGATCCAGGATGGCGTCAGCGAATCCGAGTCCTACGGCGTTTCGACCTTGACTAAGGCGGCGCTGCGTACCGACGAAGTGTTCTCGGCTTTGCTGGAGAAACTCTGGATCAGAGACGGACTAACTGCGGACGAAGCCTTTATGATTGAAGAGCTGGTCGGCATGGCCAGCAGATGGGGAAGAGAGTTCAGCGTTGAATCCACCTTGCGAATTTTAAGAATGCCTTTTATTGATACGTTCGAAACTCTCGATTACTATGCAGTGCGCTGTCTGAACTTCCTGGACCGTCAGATGGACGGGCGCTATCTGCAACAGGTTCTGGACCACCCTTCATTGAGTGGAGGCATCACGGACAAGGACACCGTGATTTTAGCGGGGCTTTGGCGGATTGCCAGATTCTCGCCGGAAAATGTGGAAAGTCGACTTATTCTATTGGACCCCGATCAGGTGTATCTGCAAGAGCGGACAATAGCGCTTCCCCTAACCGGGGAAACGACCTTGATGATTATCCGCATCACTCCCGGCACATTCCGCACAATGGACATACTGGAAGAAATACTCCGTCAACAGGAGGCTTTCATGAATGTGGCCTACCCCTACAACATGGCGGTCATATTCAACGTGGATTACGAGGGGGGGCCAAGAGCAAGCGCTGGAAATGGGATCGTTACGCTTCACACCGGATACGAGGAAGATATCGATCTTCTCGCCCACGAGCTTGCTCACAATTACTGGAGCATTCCATCCGCGTGGTGGCAAGCCGCGTATTCAAAAGGGATTACTTTCACGCCATTCACCTGGATTGCAGAAGGGGCTGCCACATTTATGGGAAATCCTGCCACAGACTTGGAGGGGATAGATCAAGTCCCGGCTTCGCCCAGCGACACCGACTGCAGTCTGTTCGACACCATAGGAGAGTTGGACCAGAAGACGTATACTGCCAGCCCTGATAAGAGCCTCGAAGGTGCGGCCCTCTATAGGTCGTCATGCAATTACAACATGGGATTTGGCCTATTCGCGGCCTTGTATAACCGCTTGGGAGACACGGAATTTCGGAAAGGCTTCGGAAGTCTGTACCTGAAGATGAGCAATCTCGAACATGATGATGAGTGCACGGGCGTGGAGAGGGGCGTGTGCTACGTGCGAAAAGCCTTTGTTGAGGATGCCTCTCCCGGCTTTGCAGAAGCCGCCGATGAAGTAATCAATCGCTGGTATTATGGGGGCGAGCCATTTTGAGGCCCACCAAATTCACGTCATGGTAATCGGACCGCAGGGGGAGCCGTTCAAAAGCGGGGAGGCGGACGACGCCGACGGTGGAGTCGGCCTTCGCGGTGGCGCGGGACTCCATCGAGCCCATCCCCAATTGAGCGTCGTGTACCCAACAACAAATGCGGCCATGTCGCAAAAATGTGGAATCCGGGACAAATTGTGAACGGTGGGGCAAATTTCGGGTATTGACTGGCATCAGCAATATGTGGTACATTCTTGATTGATATTGTACATTAGAGCATCGCACAAAACAGATTGCGCTTTTGGCAGGTGCAGTTTTTGATTAAAATCGCAGAGGCGATCTGTCATCACCGATAGCCAGGAGACCGGTAAATGCCATCGCAAAATGGTATTATGTTCAGTGCCGCCCTTGCACTGCTGGCATTCGTGTGTCACGCGCCAATGGGTTCCAACGCAAACGATGATCGCGCGACAACACAGACGATCACCGTTGTTGATGCCAACAGCGGCGATACCGCGTCTATTCCAGACTTTGACGGTGACGGGACAATTGGATTTGGCGATTTTCTGATCTTCGCGGGCGTGTTCGGATCAAGTGAGAGCGACGAGAAGTACGAAGCGAAATATGATCTGAATGGCGATGGCGAGATCGGGTTTTCGGACTTTGTGATCTTCGCACAAAACTTTGGCAAAGATGTCCCTTCTCCGGTCGTCACGATCCCCGACGCCAACCTGCGCGCGGCGATCGAGGCGGCCCTGGGCAAGGCCACCGGCGCACCAATCACCGTGGCTGAAATGAAGACTTTGAACTCTCTAATTGCGCCAGGTTGGGAGTGGCCCGGGATTAGCGATCTGACGGGGCTGGAGTCGGCAACCAACCTGACACTCCTGCATCTTAGCCATCAGAACCTAAAGGACGTGTCGGCACTATCCGACTTGACCAACCTGACAGACCTGAATCTTGGATTCAACAGGATCACGGATGTATCGGCGCTGAGGGACTTGGCTAACCTGAAAAGGCTATACCTTAGAGGCAACAGGAGCGTGGACGTGTCGACTCTTGCCGGCTCCGGCTTGACCAACCTGGAAACCCTATGGCTTGGGATCAACAACCTCACGGACGTATCGGCGCTGGGGAACTTAGCCAACCTGACAGAGTTGGAACTTGACCATAACAACCTCACGGACGTGTCCGCACTTTCCGGCTTGACCAACCTGAAAATCCTACGGCTTAATGACAACGATCTCACGGACGTGTCGGCGCTCGGACGCTTGACCAACTTGGAAACCTTAGGGATTGCGTTTAACAGGATCTCGGACATATCGGCACTAGGGGACTTAGCTAGCCTGACAGAGTTGGACCTTAGAGCTAACAACATCACGGATGTGTCCGCGCTGGGACGCCTGACCCGCCTGACAGACCTGAATCTTGGATTCAACAGGATCACGGACTTAGCGACGCTGAGAGGCTTGGCTCGCCTGACAGAGTTGGATCTTCGGGGAAACCCCCTGAACGTCTCCTCCATCAACCAACATATTCCCTCCCTCAGGAACAACGGGGCTATGGTACACGTTGACTCGTTCCGAAAGGGCGACTTCGACATCGAACTCGTTTTTCTCGACGAATTCACTGAAGGCCAGAAAAATGTGCTCCGATATACGGTTCGGCGCTGGATGTCGATTATTACAGAGGACTTGCCGGATTATGAATTTACTCAGGGTTGGTCGAAGGCATGTGGCGATAAGTCGTTTGATATCTCCTCCGGGGAGCGGATAGACGACCTGCGAATCTATGCGGGTAGCCACGAATCCGGCCCCCTAGGGTTGGGTGGTCCACAAGTATTGCGAGAGACCCATCTGCCCGTCGTCGGATGCATGACCTTCAACATGCAATCGACTGATCTGCTGAATGTAGGGCTCCACGAGATAGGGCATGTGCTGGGATTCGGGACCATCTGGGACGAGCTCGGCTTGCTTCAGGATCGGGAGGGCGACACGCACTTCAACGGTCCGCTGGCGATCGCCGCCTTTGACGACGCGAGCGGACGGAACTACACGGGTGCGAAGGTGCCGGTGGAGATGAATGGTGTACACTGGAGATATTCCGTGCTTGAGGGAGAAATCATGGCGCCGTCGGCTCTGGGCGGCGCGCTGAGCGCGATCACGGTTCAGTCCCTGGCCAATCTGGGCTATGGCGTCGACGTCTCCCAGGCAGACCCATATACCCTGCCCGGCGCCAACGCAAGCGCGAAGATCGCCGCATACCAGCCCGCGGTCTCCGGCCCCGGTGTCAATTCCGCGCAGTTCGATCCGAATACGCTATATGTCACCGACCCTCGCGGACAATTGACGGGCCTGCGGGGGAAGGACATCGCCGAACAGGTTTGGAGCAGTGGCATGAATTTCGATCTCGCGGACGAACGAAGGATGTGGGGTGCAGCTCCGCCCGGTCAAGCGGAGCCCGAGCTGACGTGCGGCCTCGGACTCACGCGGGAGCCGATCTACGTCGTTGACCAGCAGGGACGTGTTGTTCGCGCCATAGGCCGCTGATCGCTCGCGCCTCAGCACCCGGTATCCCGCCTTAGATATTCGGTAGCAACATCCCCCGATCACCAAACGCATCTGATCGATCGTATAACGAAGAGCAGGGTCGAAGCCGCGCGTGCGCACCTCGACCCTGCTCTTTTCTGAAGAATTCCTTCTGGAATCGCCCCCGGAACTTTCACTCACCCCCGTCCGCCGTCACGGCGGGCTGACGACGGCTGCCGGAACGGACCGATGATCGATTCCCTGTGGCCGAAGGCCGGTGCCTGCCCGCCGACCGTCGCTTTTTGACCAGGGCGGTATCCAGCACCTTGTCCATATGGTCGGCGAACACCAGCTTAACGTCCTTGCGAATAGTATCCGGCACTTCCTCCAGGTCCTTCCGGTTTTGCTCCGGCAGGATCACCGTCCGGATGCCGGCGCGGTGCGCGGCCAATATCTTGTCCCGCACGCCGCCGACCGGCAGCACTTTGCCGCGCAGCGTGATCTCCCCGGTCATCGCCACGTCCTTTCGAACGGGCCGCCCCGTAAAGACCGACGCCAGCACGGCCGCCATCGTAATGCCCGCCGACGGGCCGTCCTTTGGCACCGCTCCCGCGGGCGCATGAACGTGCACGTCCTTGTCTTCGCTGAACTTCTCCGGCAATCCCAGGCTCTCCCACCGGGAACGCACGTACGTCATCGCGGCCTGCACGGACTCCTTCATCACGTCGCCCACCTGGCCCGTCAGATTCAGATTCCCGGCGCCCGGCATCAGGGTGGCCTCCACGAACATCACGTCCCCGCCTGCAGACGTCACCGCCAGGCCCGCCGCTACGCCGACCTCGTCATTGGCCTCGGCGATTTCGTGATGGAACTGCCGGGGCCCCAGGTATTCGTGCAGGTGCCCGGTCTTCACCCTCACCTTTCGTTTACGACCCTGTGCGAACCGGCGCGCCACCTTCCGGCACAGCGTGCCCACCGCCCGCTCCAGGTTCCTCAACCCGGCCTCGGACGTATAGTATTGGATCAATCCGGATAGCGCGTCGTTCTCGATCTCCAGCCGCCTGGCCGTCAACCCGTGCTCGTCAAGCTGCCGGGGCACCAGATAGCTGCGGGCGATCTGCAGCTTCTCCTGCTCGGTATATCCCGGCAGTTCCAGGACCTCCATTCGATCCAGCAGCGTGGGCGGAATCGTATGCAGCGTATTCGCGGTGGCAATAAACATCACCTGCGAGAGATCGAACGGCACGTCCAGATAATGATCCTCGAATCTGCAATTCTGCTCGGGGTCCAGCACCTCCAGCAGCGCCGCCGACGGATCGCCCCTGAAATCGGCGCCCAATTTGTCGATCTCGTCCAGCATGAAAACCGGATTATTCCTACCCGCCCGGCGCAAACCCTGGATAATCCGCCCCGGTAATGCGCCGACGTACGTCCGCCGGTGGCCTCTAACCTCGGATTCGTCCCTTACGCCGCCCAGCGATATCCGGACAAAGGTGCGGTCCAGGGCACGCGCCACGGAACGGCCCAGCGATGTCTTCCCCGTACCCGGCGGACCCACCAGGCACAGAATCGGCCCGCGCATATCGTTCTTCAGCCCCCGCACCGCCAGATACTCCAGAATTCGATCCTTGGGCTTCTCAATTCCATAGTGATCCTCGTCCAGGATCTTCTGCGCCCGGTCGACGTCGATCCGATCCTCGCTCGATTTGCTCCATGGCAGTTCCACCAGCCAGTCCAGATAGGTCCGCGACACGGTATATTCGGCGGACTCGCGGGCCATCCTGTCCATCCGCGAAAGCTCGCGCTCGGCGACCTTTCGCGGCTCGTCCGGCATGGCAGCGGCTTTGATCTTCTCCCACAACTCCTCGACCTCTTCGGCCTCATCTTCGCCCTCGCCGAGTTCCTCGCGAATGGCCTTGAGCTGCTGGCGCAGAAAATACTCGCGCTGAGCCTCGTCCATCGATCCGGCCGCACTGCTCTGGATCTTCTGGCGCAATTCCAGTATCTCGACCTCCCGGGTCAGAAACTTGTGAATCAGCTCGAACCTGAGTCGAAGGTTGAGTTCGGACAATACCTCCTGGCGCTCCTCGAACCTCAGGTTGAACTGTGAAGCGATGAAATCCGCCTTCTGTTCCTGTTCGCTCAGAGAATCCAGCGCCGCAATCAGCTCTTTGGGCACATTGGGCAACAATTCCATGGCCTTCTTGAACAGACCCATCACGTTCTGGGAGAGCGCCTCCAACTCGTTCGTCTTTTCCGCCCATCCCTCCAGCACCTTGACCCGCGCCAGCGGATAGGGGGTGGTCTGGACGAGCGCCTGCAGGCCCACGCGGGCAATTCCGTTGACGAGAACCTGCAGCTTGTTGTCCGGCGTTCGTTGCGTCCGCACGACCTGTACCGCCGTACCCACCTGGTACAGGTCTTCAGCCTGAATCTCACGTTCCTCGTCGCCGGCGTCGTTCTCCGTTTCGGTTCCCCGGTCTTCCGGACCCGGTTTCTGCCCGAACAACGCAACGATCCGATGTCCGCCGTTCACGGCGGTATCCACGGCCCGGATCGCCTGTTCACTTTCGATAAACAACGGCGACAACATGTAGGGAAAGATCACCACGTCCCTGCTTCTCAACACGGGCACCTCGCTGGGAACGTGCATCCGGTCGATCACTTCGATGCTTTTTGACGTTGTCTCATCCGACATCCGGTCTGCTCCTTCTCGTATGTCAATCGTCCCGATTCGCCAATTCGTTGCCAGACCAAACACGTCTCCTGAAAACAGCAACAATTGTGCCTGAAAGTGTCTATCGTGGATATCATATTGATATATATGATTTTACAAAATGCATCCCGACCTGGAAATCCGTTTCGAATGTGATCGGATCACACCAAAATGCGCGATCTGCCATTTTGGCAGATCGCGGAGGCGCAGGCTGGCCGCGATTTCCTGTTGAAGCGGACACGCGGATTCCATATATTGCGGCGTTCCACCATCCACCCGGTTCGGAACAGGCGCAGGAATCTTCGTCTTTTCGAAGAATTTCCGGCCCGCATCCGGACAACACGTTTGTCCGGACGTGGGCTTCTTCCAACACAGTTTAGACGACATGAAAATCACCCGCATCCAGACAATCGCCCTCAGGGGCGCAACGCCGAAATCCGGTTGGACCGCCGAAACGCCGCCGTCGGAGAACCTGCACACCCTTGTGGAGGTGCATACCGACAGCGGCCTCACCGGCCTCGGCAGCGTCGCAACCAGCAAGGCCTTGGTCGACGCCGCTCTGGACCTGCTGAAGCCCCATTTTCTCGGCGAGTCGGCCATCGAACCGGAACGCGTCTCCGAAAAACTCCACCAATCGACCTTCTGGCAGGGCCGTGGCGGTTCGGTCACGCACGCCATTTCGGGCATCGACATCGCCCTGTGGGACATTCTGGGCAAAGCCAGCGGACAACCCGTGGGGCGCCTCCTGGGCGGCTACTACCGTCACAAGATCAAACCCTACGGCTCCCTCCTTTTCGAGGCCGACGGCGACGCGTTCAGACAGACCCTGGAGTCGGCCGTTTCCCGCGGCTTCCGCGCGCTCAAACTCGGCTGGGGGCCTTTCGGCCGTGTGGATAAGCACACCGATGAGCGGCTCGTCAAACTCGCACGGGAAACCGTGGGACCGGGCGTTGAACTGATGGTCGACGCCGGCGGCAGCGATCAGTTCTGGCCGCACGGGTACAAATGGGCGTTGGAGACCGCGCGGATGCTTGCCGGCTATGACGTCGTCTGGTTCGAGGAAGCCCTGCCACCGGACGATATCGAGGGTTACATCGCCCTCCGGCAGAACGCCCCGGTCCCCATTGCCGGAGGCGAAGTCCTGACCCGCCGGCAGAGCTTCATCTCCTGGATCGCGCGCGGCGCCTTCGACATCGTGCAGCCGGATGCCACCAAAGTCGGCGGCCTTTCGGAAACCCGCCGCATCCTGTGGCACGCTTGCAACCACAATGTCCTGCTGGTCACCCACGGATGGAACACCGCCGTAGGCCTCGCGGCCGACCTCCATCTCGCGGCGGCCCACCCCACGGCGCGCTGGGTGGAATACATCACCCCGTCGCCCTACATCGAAGACATCCTGACCGAACCCTTCCAACTCGACGACAACGGCCTGCTTACCATACCCACCGCGCCCGGACTGGGAATAGAACTGGACCGGGAGAGAATCAAACGGTATTCCGGGTAGGGGCCAGAGAGAGGCGTATAATGAAAATCGCAGTCATGGGCGTCCACTACGGACACATCGGCGGCATGTTCCGGTCGGCCGCAAACGCCCCCAACGCCGAACTGGCCGGCATCGTGGAACCCGACGACAACCTGTACGAACAGGTTACCCGCGACGTCCACGTGCCCCGGTATCCCACCCTCCAGGAAATGCTGGACGCAACCCGCGCCGACGTGGTTATGGAGGGCGTGGGGCACCACGAGAAGGTGGACATGATCGAGACCTGCGCCGCAGCCGGCGCGCACGTCTTCCTGGACAAACCGCTCTGCCGGTCCGTGGAGGACTGGAATCGCATCCGATCCGCGGTCCAAACCCACGATATCCGCCTGACCATGTTCTACACCTCCCGCAGTCACCCGCCATTCATCGCGCTGCGGAACGCCATCCTCGCCGGAGAACTTGGGGAGATCGTCAGCCTTATCTCCACCCATCCCCACAAGCTCGGCGACTGGGCGCCCGACTGGTATTTCGATCCGGGGATCTACACGGGCACCTTCAGCGACGTCGCGTGCCACGGCGTGGACCAGGTCCGGTGGCTCACCGGCGGGGAATGCGTGGGCGTTCATGCCATCGGCGCCAGCAAAAAACACACGCACGATCCCCAGAAGCTGGAAATGGACCATATCCAGGCGTCGTTTCAAATGAGTACGGGAGCATGCGCGCTGCTCACCGCCGATTGGCTCACCCCGGAGGACTCCCCCTCTTTCGGCGACACCCGCTTCATTATCATGGGCACAAAGGGGTCCGCCCACCTGCGAGCTTACGCCGCCGACAGCCTGCTCATCGTCGCCGACGGCAAGGGCGCGTACGAACCTGAATTCCCGCCGGAGCGCAACGGCGGCTTCGTGGAGAACATGGTCAACGCATTCTCCAGCGGCGGTGAGAACTTTATCTCCACCTCAGACGTCCTGGCAGTTGCAAAAGCATGCATTATGGCGGAAGAATCCGCACGCCGGGGTGGGGAATTTCTGAGAATCGAGTAGGCTCGAAAGGGAAGGAGATCCGCTATGGGTATTTTACAGGCAGGCGCCGCCACGGCCAACATCACCCCATGGCTCGGCGTGACCATTCCGGGCATGCACCGGACCAGATACGCCGCAGACGTGGACGACGAACTTCTGGCCAAAGCCCTGGTGCTGGACAACGGCCACACCCGCGTGGCCCTGATCACCTGCGATCTCATCGTTATGCCTCGGAATATCGCGGACCGCGCCAGGCAACGCGTCGCCCGGCGATGCGACATCCCGATCGAAAACACGATGATCAACGCCACCCACACCCACAGCGGGGGCGGTATCGCCGATCTGCTGTGTACGGACGGCGACGGCGACTATATCGAATGGCTCCACCTCAAGATCGCAGACGCCGCCGAACTCGCGTGCCGCCGCCTGCGCCCCGCCCGCATCGGCTTCGCCAGCGTGCAGGAAGACCGCATCGCATTCAACCGCCGCTGGCGCATGAAAGACGGCACCGTGCGAATGAACCCCGGTGTGGCCGATCCGGACCTGATCGAACCCACGGGCCCCACCGACCCGGAACTCGCGATGTTCTACGTGGAAGACCTGAACGGCGACCCGCTGTCGGCCGTTGCCTGCTACTCCCTTCACTATATCGGCGCCGGCAGTGGGAACGCCATTTCGGCCGACTACTTCGGCCACTTCTTCCGCCTCATGCGCCGCTATCTGGGAGGCGATTGCGTCCCACTGCTCTGGAATGCCGCTTCAGGCCAGATCAACAATATCGACTTCAGCGGGCGCCGCCGGTGGAAGGACCGGGGCCATGCCCACGCAAAGAAAATGGCCAACGTCCTGGCCGGTCACGTGCTCACCGAAATCCAACTCATGGAGATGCAGGATACCCTGGAACTCAGTGCCGCTACCGGCACATTCGATTTCTCGCCCAGAACCATCACGCCCGAAGACCTGGAAATGGCGGAAAAAATCCTCGCCTCCCCGGACGATCCGCCCAAATACGACCACGGCCCTTTCAGCTGGGTTGTGGGCCAACCCATCCCTCGGTCCATCGTGGACGTCTACGCGATGGAATGCCAGCGCCTGGCGAATCTCCCCTCCAGAATGAACGCCGCGGTACAGGTCTTCAGACTCGGCGACGCCGCCATCGTGGCCCTTCCCGGCGAAGTCTTTGTTGAATCGGGCCTGAACATCAAGTCGGGAACGTCCGGCAAACCCGTTTTCGTCGTGAGCCTTGCCAACGGCTACATCGGCTATATCTGTACCGACGAAGCCCTTACCCGGGAGGGCGGGTATGAAACCTGGGCAGCCAATTCCTCCCTGGGGGCCGTCGGCACCGCGCCTGCCATGGAGACCCTCGCGGGCGACCTCCTGACGCAGCTTTTTACCTAACAAAAGCCCCGTCGCTCCTTCAGCCTTCGACGGGGATGATCACATCAAACAAATCTGACGATGGGCCGACCTGTCATTCTGAGCGCAGTCGAAAATCGCATACCGAAGCGTGGTCATTGCGTGCGTTGAGCTTGTCGAAACGAGCTCGTCGAAATGCCCGCGCTTCGCTACCCTGCGCCGACCCTTCGACAAGCTCAGGGACCGCAGGCTCGGGAGCGGCTCAGGGTGCAGGCGTCCATCCGTGGATTCAGCCGAGCGATGAACATCCTATCTCTTCTTATCGCCATCAATCCATCCAGGTCAATCCCAAAACCACATCAATTACAGTCTCTTCATGCGGTTTAATCACAGCAAATCACGATCATCATAGTTAATCACAGTCCGCAACGTCGTCACCGCATCCAATCTCTCCGGCACCGGATCGAATCCCACTCCGGGCGTATCGTCCAGTACGACATTGCAATTTTCGTCCTGCTCTACCCACCGGTCCGTAATATCCTCAGCGTAAAATCTCGAAGAAGGAAACACGTCCGCGGGATAGGTGAATCCAGGCAGCGTCCCCAGCGCGGCGCAGATCCCCGCGCCCACGCCGCTTTCCAGCATGCCGCCGACCCAGGCGGCCACGCCTGCGTCCCGCGCCATATCGTGAATCCGCACCGCGTTGTACAGGCCGCCCACCCGTCCCGGCTTTACATTAATCACGCGGCAGGCATCGATTTTCAGCGCCAGTTCAAAATCCCGCGGGCGCGTCACCGATTCGTCGAGGCAAACGGGCGTTTCGATCTGACGTTGCAACTTTGCGTGTTCAATGAGATCCGTGTGATCCAGAGGCTGTTCGATCATCGCCAGGTTGAACCGATCGAATGCCTTGAGCGTGTCAACATCGGTTTTCAAGTCGTAGCCGGAGTTGCAATCCACGTGAATCACCGGATCGGGAAAGGCCGACCGCACGGCATCCAGCATCTCGATATCCCATCCGTGTTTCACCTTCAACTTGACCCGCGGATAACCCGCGTCTACAGCTCCCTGGAACAGAGCGAGAAGTTCATCGATCGTATCCTGGATCCCGAAATCGGCGCCGCATCGCACCACCGGCACCTCCGCTCCGAGCGCGCGCCAGAGCGGAACGGCTTTCAACTTGCTATCGAGCGCCCACCAGGCCGTTTCCACCGCCGCCTTCGCGAATGGATTCCCCTTGAAAATCGACAGTCTTTCCAGGAATTCCTCTGCCGAATTCAGTGTATGACCCACAATCCGCGGCAAAAAAAACTCCCGGGCCGTCTCATAGACGGACCGCGCCGATTCGGGCGAATAGGTCGGAGCGTAGAACGGCGCCGCCTCGCCCCACGCATCAGCCCCGTCACCGGACAGTTTGACCATCACGGAATGAATCGAGGCATCCTCGCCGTATGCGGTCCGCCAGGGCGATATCAGCGGCAGTTCCACATATCGTATCTCAGCGGACTCGATTTTCACGGAGACGCCCTCAATAAATGCCAAGTTTCATCGGCCGTTAATGCGGAAAACGGAGTGACCGATTGCCCGTCGATCCGATATTGATTATATTGGGCAATGTTGACCAGAACACGGGATGTCAGGCACACCCCAACTTTTATACCATTCAAAAAGTGTACCCTGACTTCATGATACACCTCAATGACCACAACCCGGCCATCAATATACTTGACAAAGCAGCAACTCGCGAGAGAACTGCATGGCCCCTTAGAACTGCATCGCCATCCATGCCACATACTGGTACAATTCAACAGTAACCACTGAATATACTATTCGTCATCTCGTTGTCGGCATCGTGTGCCCCGAACGAGGACGGGTAATATGGATAAACGATACCAAGTATTCGTCAGTTCAACCTACACGGACCTCCTTAGAGCGCGCCAAGAAGTAATGCAGGCATTATTGGAGTTGGACTGTATTCCTGCCGGGATGGAACTCTTTCCCGCCGCGGACGATGATCAATGGACCTTGATTAAGCGAGCAATAGACGATTGTGACTATTACATCGTGATTATCGCCGGACGCTACGGTTCTACTGGACCTGCCGAGAAGAGTTTCACGCAGTTAGAATATGAGTATGCGGTCTCCAAGGGCCTGCCAGTGATCGCATTCTTACACAAGGATCCGGGGAAGCTACCAGCCGAAGACACCGAAAAAAACCCCCAACTAGCGAAGAAACTGGATGAATTCTGCAATCTTGCCAAGAAAAAGATGGTTCGTTACTGGACCAATCCGACAGACCTTGGATCTGCAGTCAGTCGCAGCCTTGTCAAACTGATCAAGAACAATCCAGCTACCGGTTGGGTGAAAGCGGACTTACTTCCGTCCCAGGAAGCAACAAAAGAAATTTTAGAACTCAGGCGTCGGGTTGATGAACTCCAGCGAGAACTCGAAACCATAAGCGCCACTGCCCCAAAAGAAACCGCACATTTGGCGCAAGGAGAGGACGAATTCACAATTCACTATAGCTTTAGGTCATACGAATCCAAAAATGAACCCGATACTTGGCACCTCTCGTTCAATACCAATTACACATCCCATTCTGCGGATTACTCGGTGACTTGGTCACAGATATTCGCCCGGATTTCTCCTCTCATGGTTGACGAGGCGACCGACGACCAACTCAAGAATGAATTAGATCGTATGACCATGGAAATTAACGGCAGATCACACAGGGACGATCCCAACCTCAGGAAATTTTCCTTGGGGCCCTTTGAAATAGGCACTAATGATTTCAACACGATCAAGGTCCAGCTACTTGCGTTAAGACTGATAATTAAGAGTACCAGGAATAGGAGCGTAAAGGACAAAGCCAACTACTGGACGCTTACACCTTATGGCGAGACAAACATGATGGAACTTCGTGCTATTAAGAGGGCCGACCACCAATAGGTCTTTCCAATTCCCTCTACGGGAGCGACTGAAGTGAATGCACAATAAGGCGCTCTATTTACGTCCGAAGCCGTTCATCCGGCAATCATCCACCGATAGCAACCGTAACATTGCCCGCCTTGTGCCCTTCACTAGGCGATAGGAAAACGATCGAACAAATAGGATCCCACGGGGGTTTGGGTGGCAAGGAAGTTCCTTTATGGAACGATGATACTACAGTTCCACTTTGGTCAAATAGAACGGAGACTCCAATGGACGACACGAATATGGACGTAAGAGAAGCCGCGCAAGTGGCGAAAGAATATCTGATTGACCTTTTCGACGGTGAGGGGATCTCCCATGTCGGTCTCGAGGAGGTCGAGTTCGACGACACGTCAAACGAATGGAAAATTACGATCGGCTTCTCTCGCCCGTGGGAACATAAGATCACTCTGACTGCGGCGTTGGGTGAGGGACGTCCAGCGCGTTCCTATAAGGTCGTTCGCATCAATGACGTTGACGGGAGCGTCATATCCGTCAAGGACCGCTTGCTGGCGGCGTCGGAATAGGGTGATGACGCCGCCGTTTATCTTTATTTTACAATCACACTATCTATCCTGAATTATTCATAAAAAAGGTAGTTTCCTTACCCAAATCATTGTATTTGGGTGACACAAATAATGTTATAACAATGAATTGGGAGAAAACTACCGTATACGTTCAAGACAATCATGACAGGGTCGCACTTGCAAGTCGGTGCGCCACGAATATGGAAGGCGCCTTCGACGGTCGCGTCCTGACCAGCCAGCCTGTGCGCCTGCCTGCCGCGCCCAACGCGGCGCAGGCAGGTCACCGCAAGCAGGTCGGTGACAGTGGCACCTTGCTGTCTCGGGAAATGGAAGCCAGTACAGGCGATCTGTCTCATATGGTTGACGCGCTCAAGCGATACCTCGAAAAAAGGCTTGAAAGGGTTCACGTCCACTTCCTCAACGGTTCTACAAGCCATTGTGCGGGCGTGGAGATGATGGATTCGCGAAGAGAGCAGCCTGATAGGCTGTGATGTAAACATCGAACGAGAGCCTGAAAGGGTGGAGCGGACATTCTTGTCTGCTCACAGACATCAAACCGGAACCTGGGAATCCTGTGTCCCGACACACCACGACTCGCCGCCGTCTCCCCCACTGGCAAAAGGACGGCGCTATCTATTGGATCACTTCTGTGTGCATTCCGGAAGAAAGACAAAGAGCATGGCAGACAGGAATGTCTACCCCACCTTCACACACGCTTCCTCAGCGGCTCGACAAGCCATTGTGCGGCGGTGGAGCTGATTGATTGGCGAATAAAGCAGCTAACCGTGACAATTCATGAATTGATCAGGCTATAGGCCCCTTGCCGGTGGCGGATATCCACGACATGAACGTCAGGACCGATTCTCTTATAAAAGATCCTGTAATTTCCGCACTCGATTCGAAACATGGGATCGTTGGCTGACCGACCCTGAATCTTGATTGAGCCCCTTCGATTCTGAGGGTTCCTCAGAGCCTCGATCCTCTCCATAGCCAAACGCCCTACATTGGGCTGAAACGTCTCCAGCATTTTGAGAGCCGTGTCAGATAGAATAACTTTGGGATCTCCCTGCACCCCGGGCTCGGTCTGCACACTCTCAGGTCTTCTCC
Source organism: Candidatus Latescibacterota bacterium (assembly GCA_965237675.1). GTDB lineage: Bacteria > Latescibacterota > UBA2968 > UBA2968 > JAAXHE01. The sequence goes on along the minus strand of OZ250150.1, from coordinate 2,380,678 downwards.
GTCGCCGTCTACTCAAGGCATGTCCCACTTCTTCTTGAGAGCGTCAATCGCTTCCTGGGACTCCTCTGCGGACAGCATCTTAATCCTGCCGCTGCGAAGGCCCTCGTCTATATCCGCAGCCTGAGCCTCGTCCCAGGCTTTGTCATCCGTAACGTTCTGGACAGAATCGTCTGAGCGCCCGCCCTTTACAACACGCTCGATCAACCTCATTGTCCCATCAACAAGACCCATAACATTGCCTCCTCTATCAACCTGGCCCCATTGCTCAGAAACCTCTTTGCCCTTTCAATCGGGTATTGCCGCTCCTAAACGTCCTCTTCTTCTTGTCGATCGAATCTAATGCCGTGCAGATGGTATTACGTCCATAAGATAACCAATTTCTCCAATTCCGAGAGGCTTTTGTCACTTAAATCTTGTTTGATTCCGGTTTGCAAACACTCACGCAGAGCCAGCATGTCGAGCGGCCCGCCCTTTACAACAGCCAAGTGTCCAGAGGAAAGGGTGGATCGTCGGCGTCCGGCGAAAAAACAGCTTCTGGATACCACTTCCTCTCTCACAGCCAGTGCGCGAAGGGCCACAGCGTGGCCGACCGGTTGAACGGCGCGTCCAGAAGCTGATCGGTCTCTTCAATGGGGTCGTGGCCGTAGCGCCGCACGAATTCCGCCTCGATTTTTCGCTCGAGCGCCGTCGGCTTGTCCAGCGGAAGGTCCACCCAGGCATTCCCGCGATCGGCGCTTTCCCGAACCGCCAGGCAGATCTCCCAATCTTTCAACGCGTTCTCATGCCCGTACTGCGGCTGGCCGCCACCGGTAATCGCCGTGTGAAAACTGACGAGAATGCTCGCCTTGGCGACGTCGTCGGCCGATCCGATGCGCCACTTCCTGTACGGATTCTCCCAGACGACGGGCGGGTCCGTTTCCACCTGCGCGACATCCAGTACGGACTGCCCGTCGATGTCCACGTACCGCTCGAGCAGATCGTACGCCCGCGACGTTTCTTCGCCGTACAGCACGAGTTGACTCTGGTCCAGGTATCCCCTGGTCCCTTCCACATGCCACCCCGTGGGGAAACCGTGCGCCGCGGATGGAAAGACGCGCGGCGGTTTTTCGAAAAGACATACGATACTGCTGTCGAACTCCACCACCGCGTGATCCCACATCATCGTGGTCTCCCGCTCCCCTCCGTACGCCTCGTACGGTAGCGTGGACACCTCTCCGCAATAGCCCAGAACCCGCCTCGCGTCCTCACCCAGCAAAGAACGAACCCCGTTGAACCCATGGTACTGACCCGTCAGGTACCACAACCGCGAATGGGTCAACCCGCCCAGCAGGCCGGCCTCGATAATCCTTTTTTTCAGTCGCTCCCGCGGCCACAACCACACCTGCTCGGCCACCTCCCAGAGCACACCGTGATCTCTGCATGTTCGCGCAACCGCCTGCGCGTACCTCCTGGTGAGCGCCACGGGAATCTCCGTGATGACGTGGGCCCCGTGCCGCGCGGCCGTCAGCGCGATCACGACATGAGAATCCTTCGGGGTCATACTCAATACCACGTCGGGTTGTACCGAGGCAAAGAGGGATCGGATGTCACGGAAACAGGCCGTTGAAGCGCCCGCTGACGCCTCCGCTATCGCGCCTTCGTCGCGGTCGCAGATCCCGACCAGTTCGTAATGATCCTTCAGCCGCACGATTGTACTGAGATATTGACGCGCCCGGGAATCCGGATCCACGCCAACTCCGATCATCGCAATCCGAAGCCTGTCCATAATGCCAGGATCCTCCCATGAACGGATGCCGTTTTTTTTCAATATACCGACCCGTTTCCCGGTCTGTCAACACCTTTGAACCCAAAACCGGTCCCGCTCTGCGTTTCAACCGGACGCTGGATTGCCGTTTTCCGGGCCGTCCGGACGGCGGCATTACCCCTTCTGCGGTTGACTTCAATCCCCGAAGAGAGTATATTCTAAACTTCAATCTACAATTGCGTGTAGACGGTTGAATTTTTTGAAGTTGCCTTTAATCCCAGAGCATTCTGAGGATGAGTATCCAGAATATCAGAAACTTCTGCATCATTGCCCACATCGACCACGGCAAGTCGACCCTGGCGGACCGGCTCCTGGAGAACACCTCGACCCTGTCACGAAATGAGATGGTGGACCAGGTCCTGGACGATATGGACCTGGAGCGGGAACGCGGCATCACCATCAAGTCCCACGCCGTCCGGATGGACCACCGGTGTTCAGATGGTCAAACCTATATTCTCAACCTCATCGACACGCCGGGGCACGTCGACTTCTCATATGAGGTTTCCCGAAGCCTGGCGGCCTGTGAAGGCACCCTCCTTCTCGTAGACGCCGCGCAGGGCGTGGAGGCCCAGACGATCAGCAACGTCCTGCTCGCGATGGAACAGGACCTGGCGATAATCCCGGTCATCAACAAGATTGATCTTCCCAACATCGACGTGGACCGGGTCGTCCTGCAGGTCCACGACCTCCTGGGTGTTGAAGAATCCGAAATTCACAAAATAAGCGCCAAGGAGGGTATCGGCGTCGAAGGCCTGCTACAGGCGATCATCGAACAGATTCCACCGCCGCAGGGCGATCCGGACGCGCCCCTCCAGGCCCTTATCTTTGATTCCATCTTCGACCGGTACCGCGGCGCCGTCGCCTTGATCCGCATCTTCCAGGGAAGCCTCCGGAGCGGCGCGCCCATCCGGTTCTTCTCCACCGGGCGTCAGTTCGAAGCCGAGGAAATCGGCGTCCTTAAACTCAAACGCGTCAAGACGCAGATGCTCCGGGCCGGAGAAGTCGGTTATCTCATCGCCGGCGTGAAGGACCTCGAGGAACTCAACATGGGTGACACCGTTACCGGGTGTACCCGACCCGCCGAGGAACCGTTACCCGGGTACCAGCAAGTCAAACCCATGGTTTTTTCCGGCGTCTACCCCGTTGACGCGGAAGACTACACGAACCTTCGAACGGCCCTGGAGAAACTGCGTCTGAACGACGCGTCGCTCCGTTTCGAGCCGGAGACCTCCACGGCTCTGGGGTTCGGTTTCCGCTGCGGTTTCCTGGGGCTGCTTCATATGGAAATCGTACAGGAGCGCCTCGCCCGCGAATTCGACATGGAGATTATCACCACCGTACCCAACGTGGAGTACGAAGTCCTGCTCACAAACGGGGACGTCCAAATCGTGCACAATCCCGCCGAGATGCCCCCCGCCGTTCAGATCGAAGAAATCGCGGAACCCGTTCTCAACGCGCAGATTCTGGTTCCGTCCGAATACATCGGCGCGACCATGCAGGTTGCCCAGGACCGTCGAGGGATCTATATTACCACCGAATACGTGGATCCCGCGCGCGCCCTGCTGCGTTACGAACTCCCCCTATCTGAAATCATGCTCGACTTTTACGACCGCCTCAAATCCGTAAGCCGCGGGTATGCCTCGTTCGACTACGAGTACAAAGAACATCGGTCCGCCGACCTGGTCAAACTCGACCTGGTCATCAATGAAGACCCGGTCGACGCTCTGTCCGCCGTCGTCCATCGGGAGAAAGCCTACGAATGGGGGCGGGCGGTCTGCTCCAAACTCAAAGAACTCATCCCGCGCCAGATGTTCGAGGTCGTCATCCAGGCCGCCATCGGCAGGAAAGTCATCTCCAGAACGTCCGTGCGTCCCTTTCGAAAGAACGTAACCGCCAAGTGTTACGGTGGAGACGTGACCCGAAAACGGAAACTTCTGGAACGTCAGAGGGAAGGAAAACGACGGATGAAGCAGGTGGGAAACATCGAAATTCCCCAGGAAGCGTTCCTTGCCGTCCTGCGTATGGAAATGTAAGCAGGTGTTTTAAAATTCCTGGTGAGTTCCCGAGCGCGAGCGAAAAGGTGTCGGTCCAGGCGGGCGAACCCGCCTATGAGAGGCGAGGGGCGCGCAGCCTCGACCGCTAAATACGGGTGGGTTTGACCAACGCCGACCGACGCTTTTGCAGCCGCCTGCCTTGCCTGCGGCAGCAGGCAGGCGCGAAGACCGCCAGAGATTTAAAGACAGCTGCCAAGTCAGGGGCCGGGTACCCGCGGACCCTGAGCTGAAAAACCAGACAAATGGTCAAATTCGCACGACGTAGGCGGGCAGGGAAAAAGGCCCCGACCCGAAAGGCCCGGAAGGGGAGAACCGGCCGAAGGAAAAAGCCCGTGGCCAGAGAATATCTCGAAGCCATTCTGATGGCCGTTGCCCTGGCGCTTTTTTTGCGGACCTTTGTGGTTCAGGCCTTCAGTATTCCCACGGGCTCGATGGAAAACACGCTTCTGGTAGGCGACTTTCTGCTGGCCAACAAATTCATCTACGGCGCCAGAATTCCCTTCACCGATGCCCGCCTCCCCGGTTTTAGCGATCCCGAACCCGGCGATATTGTCATTTTCGAGTACCCGAGGAATCCGGATCGGGACTTTATAAAACGCGTGGTGGCCGGCCCCGGTCAGGACGTTGAGGTCCGCGATAAAATACTCTACGTGGACGGAAAGCGCACCGTCGATCCGCCTCTTTCCAAATACGCGGATCCTGTCATCCTGCCCGTATCGTCTCCAGGCGGCGTTCGGGACAACATGCGCCGCGTAAGGGTTCCCCAGGGACACTATTTCGTCATGGGAGACAGCCGGGACAATAGCGAGGACAGCCGCTACTGGGGCTTCCTGGAGAAAAAGCGCATCCGGGCGCAGGCGAACATCATCTACTGGTCGTGGGCGCCGGACCCCGGGGCGCCGGAATTTGAAAACATCCTCTCTATTCCCAGGATGGCCATCTACAACCTGCTACACGGATTCGGGCGCGCACGGTGGGGCCGAATCGGCCGGATGGTCAAATGAAAACGTCTCGCTGTCCCGTTGACTTCTAGCGCCTATGTCCGGTCTTTACATCCACATTCCGTTCTGTAAATCCCGGTGCCCCTATTGCGATTTTGCCTTCGACGTCGGCAAGACTCACCTGGCGGAACGGTACACCAGGGCGGTCATCCGGGAATTCCGGACCCGCCTCCCGCACTTGGGCAGCCGCACGGTTTTCGACACCGTCTTTTTCGGCGGCGGCACGCCCTCGGAAATTCCGCCGGAGTCGCTGGAGCGAATTCTGGATACCGCCCGGACCCTTTCACGGATCGCGCCGGAGGCGGAGATCTCCGCCGAAGCCAACCCCGAAGACCGATCGCGATTCGCCGACCTGGCGGCGATCGGCATTAACAGGCTCAGCCTGGGCGTACAGGCCCTCGACAACCCCACGCTCAGGGCCCTGGGCAGGCGGCACACATCTGCCGAGGCCGAGGCAGCCGTCGGCGCCGCGCGCCGGGCCGGCTTCAGAAACATCAACATCGACCTGATCTTCTCCGCGCCCCGGCAAACGGCAGACACCTGGCGGCGGACCCTGGACCGTGCCCTGCACCTCCGTGCGGAGCATGTCTCCGTCTACGGGCTGACCATCGAGCCCGGCACACCATTCGACCGCCGCATGAAAACAAACCGCCTGCCGCTGCCTCCTGAAAATGCTCAGGCAGAAATGTACGAGATCGCGCAGGATAGATTGCGCGAGGCCGGCTACGTCCAGTACGAAGTCTCAAGCTTCGCACAGCCGGGTTTTGCCTGCCGCCACAATATCGCATGCTGGGACCGACGCCCGTATATTGGCATAGGACTTTCCGCCCATTCCTTCTTCAACGACCGCCGCACCTGGAACATCCGCCCCCTCATGGCGTATATAAAGGGCGTTGAATCCTCAGGTGTTGCCGTTGAAGCGGAAGAGGTTATCTCCTCCCAGGGACGGCTCGTCGAACAGGTTATGCTTGGCCTCCGGCGCGCCGATGGCATTCCCGAGACGCTGTTGGGAACCGGCGGCAAGTCGACCTCCGTCGTTCCCGATCACCTTCTCGAACGTCGAGACGGGCGGATCCGCCTCACCCGCCGCGGATTTCTAATGGCGGATCTGGTCTGTGCGGAACTGGTCAGGGAGATGGAATGGAAATTCGCCTGAGAGCGCCCGGCTCCACCTCCAACCTGGGTCCCGGATTCGACACGCTGGGCCTCGCACTGACCATCTATAACCGGATCGCGGTTCGGACCGTGTCCGGTCCGCATCGACGGATGCGCGTCACCGGCGAGGGCGCGGGACAGCTTCCAGTAGACGAAACCAACCTGTTCTTCCGATCAGCCGACATGGCCGCGCAGCGCGCGGGCCGATCCCTGCCGGGGCTGGAAGTGGAGATGCACAACGGCATTCCGCTTTCCCGCGGGCTGGGCAGCAGTTCCACCGCCATCGTAGCCGGCGTCTATGCGTCCAACCTCCTCCTTGGCGAACCCTTTTCGGAATCCGCTCTGCTCGACCTCGCCACGGAATTGGAAGGCCATCCCGACAATGTGGCGCCGTGCCTCCTGGGCGGCCTGGCAATCTGCTCCTATGAAGGCGGTCGGGTTGAATCGATCCGGGCGCTGCCGCCGCCGGAACTTCGCGCGGTTGTCGCGGTCCCACGCTTCAAACTCAAAACGGAAGCGGCGCGCGCGGCCCTGCCGGAACAGGTGCCGCACCGGGATGCGGTGTTCAACGTGGGCCGCGCATGCCTGGTTACGGCAGCACTGATGAGCGGAAACCTCCACGCTTTGAAATCAGCGATGCGCGACCGCCTGCATCAGCCCTACCGGGCGTCACTCGTACCGGGTATCGACCATGTGCTCGAGGCCGCGGAAAAGGCCGGGGCCATGGGCGCATGCCTCAGCGGCGCAGGGCCGACGCTGCTTGCTTTTGCGACCGATGACGCCCCGAATATAGCCACCGCCATGGATAACGCCTGGGCGCAACAAGACATCCAGGTCGACACTGCCGTGCTCTGTGTCGATCGAGACGGGGTAATCACCGAATGACAGGCCCTTTCTCTTATCGTAAACCATCTCCCGCCTGCCGTCTGATTGCGATCGTGCTTGCCGTCGGACTGATCACCGAACCGGTCCTGCTGTGCGCCCAATCCGCACGGAGGCGGCCGGAAACAAGCCGGCGCAGGTCGGACCGCCCGTCGATTTCAAGAACGCTTCAATCGGATCAGATGCAGGGCCTCGACGTGAAATGGATCGGCAAGATCGCGTACGATGCCATCATTCGTTCCGAACGGTACATCGTAGGTCCGGGGGATGTTTTCAGCATCCACTTTGAAGCCGGAGAAGAACCCCTCACGCTTCCTGTCATCATCGGTGCGGAGGGCAAACTCCACGTCCCATACGTGGGCAACATACAGCTTGCCGGGCTGAGCCTGGGCGAGAGCCGCAAGAAAATTCAGGAAGCGGTCCAGGACCGGTTCCGTCACCCCAGCATCCAGATCTCTCTGGCCCAACTGCGCAGCTTTCCCGTCAACGTCGTCGGGCAGGTCGTGCATCCGGGAACCTACATGGTCGAAGGAACCGAACAGGTTTCCGAACTCATCAACCAGGCCGGCGGATTTCTGGAACCGCCCGAGGGCAGGGCTTCGCAACGGAACATTCGGATCCAACGGCTCTCCGAACGGGGCGTACCGATGAATACCGACCGTGGGGCGGACCTCGCCCTGTGGCGGCTTTCAGGGGATATCGCCCACAATCCCTTCCTTTTGGATGGGGATCAGATCTTTGTGCCCGCGCTCAAGGACTCGCTTAGTATATCGGGCGCCGTCTACAAACCCGGAAGTTACGAGTTCATTCCCGGCGATCGCGTCTCCGACCTGATTGCTCTTGCGGGGGGGTTGAACGGCGAGGCAGGCACCGCAAGCGCGGAACTGCTCCGTACTTTTTTTGTAGAAGAACGTGAAGAGCGTCATACTGTCCGCCTTTTGCAGGCACTGCAGGGCGACCCGGACGCGAACCTGCCGGTGCGTGCCGGCGATAAACTGCACGTGGCCGTGAAGGAACGCTCGGCGAGCGTGGAAGGCGAAGTCTATTTCCCCGGTTCCTATTTCATCGGCTCGGGGATGACACTGAAGGATCTGATCCAGAGAGCGGGCGGTTTTACGTCCAGAGCCTCTCTCGCCCAATCCATCGTGGTCCGCCGCGTGGAGTTTCCGAAAGGGGTGGCCGGTCCGAAGCAACTGCAGAGCGTTGGGCCCATCAGCCTGACCGACGCCCAGCGAACCTTCATGGCTATGCAAAAACAGCAGATGTCGGGACGCCTTCCGGTGGATTTCGTCGCCCTCTTTGAGAAGAGGGATGACTCGCAGAACATCCTGCTCAACGACGGAGATATCGTACGGATACCGAGACTGGTGCCCTCGGTCCTCGTCAACGGATACGTCATCACCCCGGGCGCCATTCCCTATCAAGCGGATCTTCGTGCCCAGGACTACATCAGCAAGGCGGGCGGACTGAACGAGCAGGCGGAAAAAGGTGAAATTTACGTGATACAGGCCAGCACTGGAAACTGGACACAAGCCTCCAAGATTCAGCGTATCAATCCTGGAGACACCATTTTTGTCATGGGGAAAAAACCCGTCCATGGCTGGCGGCTCTTTCGTGAGACGCTGGTCGTCCTATCGCAGGTGGCCTCTCTGGTGATTGCGGTTCGGAGCATCAGCCGGTGATGGAACCCGAAAAAAATATCCTCGACCATCTGGCTGTCCTTGCCCGCTGGCGGCGAATGATCCTCGTCACGTGCTTCACCGTATCGGCATTGACCGCGGGGATCAGTCTGATCATCACCCCGGTCTACCGCGCCAGCGCCGTCCTGTTTCCGCCCAGTGAGGGCCAGGGATCGCTGGGGATCTCCGCCATTCTCGAAAAGCTGCCGGTGGGCATGCTCGGCCTGGGAGAAAACGCCGTTTCGGCCACCGAATTCGTGCCCATCCTGAAGAGCCAGCGTGTGGCAGAAGCCATTATTCGCCGCTTCAATCTTCAGGAAGCATACGGAGCCGAGACCCGTGAGGAACTCCTGCAGATGGTCGACGACCGGCTCGACGTGGAACTCTCCCGCGAACAATTCCTGACCGTGTCCTACCTGGCGGAAACCCCGGAACGAGCCGCCGAAATCGCCAATGCCTTCGTTGTAGAACTCGACCTTGCGCTCAGGCACCGGCGCGAACAACAGGCGGGGGACCTCCGCAGCTACCTGCAAAAGCGCCTCATGCAGGCCGAGCGCCGCATGATTGAAGCCGAGGAGGCCTACAATGCGTTCCAGAAGGAACATTCGGCCATTGACATCGAAAGCCAGACCAAGGCGCAGATTGACGCCTACTCCTCCCTCATCACCTCAACGCTGGGCGAGATGATCATCCGCCGTGAAATCGCCGCCCTTCAGATGAATCCCGACAATAGCAGAGTCAGGCAACTCGACATTGAAATCGAGGGCGCAAAAAAAGCACTGGACGGCATCCTGTCGGGGTCGGCCCCGGACAGCGGCGGCCGGGCAGATCGCAATTTGCCCGGCATCATGATACCGATGGATCAGATCCCCGACCTGGGACTTCAGGCCCTGCGATTGATGCGCGAAATGGAAATCCGTAACCTCATCTATCAATTCGTACTCCATGAATACGAAAAAAGCAGTTTCGAAGAGAAAAAGGAGACGTCCCTGGTCGTGGTTCTGGATCCGGCCGTACCCCCCGACTTCCGAAGCCGCCCACGGCGCGTGCTGATGGTCGGTACGGCCGCCGGCCTGAGCCTGCTATTCAGCATCCTGATCGCATTCCTGTTGAACGCCCTGCAGAGCCCCGACCCCGGGAACCGCACCAGGCTGGAGGCGATCCGTCAAGAACTGAGACCCCCGAAAACCCGGCGAAAGTAGGCCCCATCGCAAGATGCCGGGATTCCCCACGAAAACCTCAGCCATGCCCCACCGCATCCCCACCACCGTCGTTGGAAGCTATCCCGTACCGGACTGGCTGCGAGCTTCTCCCTCCCGACAGACATTAATCGATGCCATGAGGGTCGTGATCAAGACCCAGGAAGAAGCGGGGATTGACGTCGTCGCCGACGGTGAACTCTACCGGTTCGACGTCAATCATCCTGAAACCAACGGCATGATTGACTATTTCGCGCGACGATTGGGCGGTATCACCACCCGGTTCGGGCGCCAGACCCTTGACGCATTTCGCAGGGAAGCCGGCCTCTCCTATCGCGCGGCGCCCGCCGGCCTGATCGAAAGAGGTCTGGACGAGGGCGAGCTCAACTTACCCGCGGACTTCCGGATGGTCCGGCCCCTGACCCGGTCGAAACTCAAATTCACCCTCACCGGACCCCACATGCTCAGTAAAGTCCTGATGGACCGCCACTATGGAGACCCCGCTGCCGTGGCCCTGGCCCTCGGCGAACTCCTCGCCAGACAGGTTGCGGACATCGACGCGGACGTGATCCAGATCGACGAAGCCAATATCCCGGGACACCCGGAAGAAGCCGCGTGGGCCGCCCGGGCGATAAACACCGTCCTCGATGCCGTGAAGGGCGAAAAGGCCGTGCACGTCTGTTTCGGGAATTACGGCGGCCAGACCGTCCAGCACGGCACGTGGCAGGACCTGATTCCTTTTCTCGCGGCCCTGAGAGCGGACCACCTGGTCCTCGAATTCAAACGCCGGGGTATCGAACACGCAGCAAGCCTGAAGGAACTTCCGCAATCCGTCCGAATCGGCATCGGTGTGATCGACATCAAGAACAACATCGTGGAAACCCCGGACGAAATCGCATCGGACATCGAATTCGCCGCCCGACACCTCGGGCTGGCACGCATCGCCTGCATCCATCCCGACTGCGGTTTCTGGATGCTTCAGCGAAACGTCGCCGACCGCAAGATCGAGGCCCTGGTCAAGGGTCGGGATCTATTCGAAGGACGTTAAACCGGCCGGCCTGAAGGGCAACGCGTTCCACGCGGCGTTTTTCCCCCCTCCAGCCTATGCATTGTATCCGAACACATACGCGGACTCTGTTTTTCGTTCTTTTCTCGTTCGCCCTCGCCGGCGCGTCATTCGCTCAGACACGTGGCACGCTGATCACCATTGCAGGCGGCGGTAACCAGGAGGGCGAGAACATCCCAGCGACCGACCTGGCCCTGAGCATCCCCCTGGGTGCTGCTACGGACGCTAATGGCCACGTCTACATTGCCGATACGGGCACCCACCGAATCCGCAGGGTCGATGCGGTCACCGGGCAAGTCACTACCGTCGCAGGTACCGGGGAATCCGGATTTTCGGGCGACGGCGGACCTGCCGTCGAAGCGCAATTGGAAAGGCCGCAGGCCGTTGCGGTAGACGAGGACGGCAATATATACATTGGCGATACGGGCAACCGCCGCATCCGGCGTATCGATGCCGGCACGGGGATCATAACCACGCTTGCCGGCAACGGGGAGTTCGGCTTTGACGGCGACGGGGGCCCGGCCCTTTCCGCTGTATTCGGAGAAATCGTCGCTCTGGCTGTGGGCCCCCGTGACGGGCTCTATATCGCGGACGGGCTGGACGGACAGGGCCGTGGAAACAACCGGGTACGCAGAATCGACCTCGGCAGCGGCGGGATCACCACCCTTGCCGGCAACGGTGATTTCTCATTCGGCGGCGACGGCGGCCCAGCGGTCGAGGCCGGGATGACCGTGGAAGGCATCGCGCTGGACGGGGACGGCAACATCTTTATCGCGGACTTTAACAATTATCGCATCCGGCGCGTGGACGCGGAAACCGGTATCGTGTCAACGGTGGCCGGCCGCGGGCCCGTTTTCGGGGGTGGGGGCGGATTCTCGGGCGACGGCGGCCCGGCCACCTCCGCCCGGCTCGATTTACCCGGCGGCGTGGCCGTCGGCGAGGACGGAACCCTCTTTATATCGGATACCGGCAACAATCGCGTCCGTGCCGTGGATCCCATTTCAGGGGATATTTTCACCGTCGCGGGCACAGGCAATGCCGGCACAGCCGGTGACGGGGGTCCTGCCCCGCTCGCCGAGTTCCGGGAGCCTACCCGCGTGGTTCTGGATCCGAACGGCAATCTGATCGTCGTGGATACGGGCAACAGCCGCATCCGCAAACTCCATGACCCGGCCTTCCAGTCGCCCGTCCTCCGTCTGACGACCGCCCGTATCGACTTCCGTGCGGTCGTCGTGGACGATCAAGCGACGCGTGCGTTTACCATCGAGAATGTGGGCAGGCGCACCCTCACCCTGGGTGGCGCCGCGACCGACCGGGAAGAGTTCGTCCTGCTGGACGCATTTCCGATCGAAATCGATCCGGCCGGGGAGGCCGAAATCCGGGTACGGTTCAGCCCGCGGACCGAAGGCGTGGTGGAAGGTACGCTTACCATCGATACAGACGACCCCTGGCGTCCCACCCTCACCGTCCCTCTCTCGGGAACGGGCGCGGCGCCCGACATCGGTGTCTTCCCCGAAAGCATCACGTTCGAACGCACGTATATCGGCCGCGAGCAGGAATTCATTTTGCGGGTCGCGAACCTGGGCGCCGGCGTACTGACCGTCTTCCGCGCCGAATTGACGGACTCCATTCAATTCTCCGTTGGTCTGGACGACACCCTGCGCATCCCGTCGAGCCAGCGACAAAGCCTGGACGTCTTCTTCCGTCCCGCGCGGGCGGGAAACCAGCGGGCGGAACTCACCCTGTTCAGCAACGATCCGGACGATCCTGAAATCGCTATCCCCCTGCAGGGCCTGGGTAGAATTTCCAACCCCGGCGGATTCCTCGACCTGGCGGATGACCGGGGTATGGCTGATCAGGGCGCAGGTTTCGGCGCCGCCTGGGCGGACTACGACAACGACGACGACCCCGACCTCTACGTGGTGCGCAGCCTGCAGTCCAATCTGCTCTACCGGAATGACGGCGACGGCTTTACAGAAGTTGCTGCCCAAGTCGGCGTGGCGGACGACGGCGACGGCAGCGCCGCGGCCTGGGCGGATTTCGACGGTGACGGCGACCTGGATCTCTACGTCACCAACTTCGGGCAGGCCAACCGGCTCTACCGGAACGACGGAAGCCGCTTCACCGAAATTGGCGCCGTGGTTGGCGTGGACGACGGCGGAGACGGGTACGGCGCGGCCTGGGCTGACGTGGAAGGGGACGGCGACCCCGACCTCTACGTGGCCAACTTCGGCGAAAACCGTTTCTATCTCAATGACGGGGGCCGCTTCGTCGAGGCTGCCGCGGAGGCGGGTCTGGACGACGCCAACAGCAGCCTGCAGCCGGCGTGGGCGGACTACGACGACGATGGGGACCCGGATCTCTTTCTCGCAAACAGCGGGCCCAATCGGCTCTTCCGGAACGAAAACGGCACTTTTGTCGATGCGACGCCGGAAGCCGGCCTGGAGGAACTCGGACTGGGCGGCCCCAGTTTCGGCGCAAGTTGGGGCGATTTCGACAACGACAAGGACCTGGATCTGTACGTGACATACTTCGGCGAAGGCAACCGCCTCTACGTCAATACCGCCGGCCAGTTTCAGGAATCCAGCGGGAGCTTCAACGTGACGGGCCCGGACACGGTGGACAGCAGGGGCGCCGTCTGGGGTGATTTCGATAACGACGGCGATCTGGATCTCTACGTCTCCAATGCGGGACAGAAGAACAACCTCTTCCTTAACGACGGCGACACATTCACCGACCTGGCCGACTCCTTCCGCGTGGCCGGCGGCACCAACAGCCGAGGCGTGGCCCTGGCGGACTTCAACGGCGACGGCGGGTTGGATATTTTCGTGGCCGTGCAAGACGGCGCCGACCATCTCTTCCACAACCAGGAATCCAATGGAAACTGGCTCGCCATTCGCCCGGACGCCACGCGAAGCAGTCCGGACGCCATCGGCACCCGATTCGAGATCGCCTTCGGCGGAAACCGGGCGATTCGCGAAATCACCGGTGGCGCATCCTATCTCTCGCAAGACGCCCTCACCGCCACGTTCGGCCTGGGTGACGCCGAGCGAGTCGACACCCTCACGGTTCGATGGCCTTCAGGCATCGCGCAGCGGGTCTATGACATCGCCGCAAATACGGTGTTGGAGCTGACCGAAACCGCGCCGCCCCCACCGGAGCGGATCGTGCTGGATGCCAACGCCACCGCTCTGGTGGCCAACGGAGAGGCGCAGACCGAAATTCGAGCCCGCATCCTGGACGGCAGGGACGAAGTCTCGCTCATCAATAACCGTCGCCTGGTTTTCGACGTCGCGTCCGGCGACGGCGCCTTCGTGGACGGCGATACGGCTCTGGTGCGGGACGGGCTTGCATCCATCCTTTTTCAGGCCGGGACGACTCCGGGTGATGTCTTCGCCTCGGCACGGTTTCAGGGCCTCTCGCCCGGACAGATCACGATAAGCCTGCTGCCGCCCGTTGGATCCGAACATACCCCTATACGCACGCTTGCCGGTACCGGTGGGAGCCGGGCCAGTTTCGGAGGGGACGGCGGCCCCGCCGACCAGGCGTTCCTGAACGCCCCACGAGGTGTCGCAGTCGAGACGACCGGCGCCATTTACATTTCCGATTCGGGAAACAACCGGGTGCGAAGGGTCAATGTCGATGGATCGATTAACACCATCGCCGGGAATGGAATCGGCATCCCAACCGGCACCGGCGGCCCGGCCGCCGATGCCAGCCTCGGAGACCCCCGGGGACTCGCGCTGACGCCGGGCGGGGATCTCATTATCGGCGAACAGAGCGGCCATATCGTACGCCGTCTCGACCTTTCAAACGAGAACATCCTCGCCTTCGCCGGCAGGGACATCCCCGGTTATGGCGGTGACGGTCGCGCGGCGGTAGATGCGAACCTGTCCGGCCCCGTCGGCACGGCGGCCGACGCAAGCGGGAACGTCTGGATTACCGAACGCTTCAACCACCGGGTTCGAAAGGTAGACGCCAACGGCATCATTTCCACCTTTGCGGGCAGCTTTCAGGACGGTTTTTCGGGTGACGGCGACCTGGCCACCCTGGCCGCGCTGAACACGCCACAGGGTGTTGCCGCAGACGGCCGGGGCCGAGTGTTCATCGCCGATACCGGAAACCATCGCATCCGCATGGTGGACACAGAAGGCATCATTTCCACCGTGGCCGGAACCGGAGAGGCCGGTTATTCGGGCGACGGAGGGCCTGGCGCCACGGCCGCGCTGAACGGCCCCGAGGGCGTTGCCGTTGACGACGACGGATATCTTTACGTTGCGGACACCGGGAACCATCGGATACGGGTTCTCGACCTGCACCTGGGCATCATCCAGACGGTGGCGGGCACCGGGTTACCCGGATTCAATCAGGCCGCGGGCGCCGGTACCGAGACGAGGCTGAATGCGCCATCGGGCGTTGCTACCGGTCCGGACGGAAGGATCTACGTTGCCGACACGAACAACCACCGCATCCTCCAACTTACCGTCAACTTTCCCAATGAATACCAACGCGAGCCCCCGCCGGACCCGCCGCCACCGCCGCCGCCGCCCGAAGTCCCCTCCGGCGACGCCGACTTCAACAGCGACGGCGTGATTGACTTTGCCGACTTCGTGCTCTTTGCGCAGGGCTTCGGCTCCACCGACGCCCGCTTCGACCTCGACGGCAACGGAACGGTCGGATTCGGGGATTTCATCGCCTTTGTCGCCGCCTTCGAAAAAACCCCGCCATCGGTCCGTTTCCGGCCGGGAAGCCGTTTCTGACAATGGAACGGGCGCCCGTCTTGAAGGCAGATGAGCCCGGCATTGTTCAGGCTGCCGATCGGATCCGATCGGGCGGCGTCGTTGTCTATCCTACCGAGACTGTCTATGGCCTGGGTGCCGACCCTTTCAACCCGTCCGCTTTCGACCGAATCTTCAGCCTCAAGGGCCGGGAAACGGAAAAGGGCCTCATTCTGCTCATCCGGGGCAGGCAGGACCTGGACGCGCTTGTTGCCGACATTCCACAGGCCGCAGAAATCCTGATAGAGAAATTCTGGCCCGGACCGCTCACCCTCGTGTTTCCCGCGGCGCCCGGCCTTCCGGGGCACCTGCCGGGATCCGAGTCTACCATTGCCCTCCGCGTGTCCGACGCGCCGGTCGCCCGTGCGTTGCTGCACCACGTGGCCGGCCCAATCACCAGTACCAGCGCCAACCTTTCCGGCCAGCCGCCCGCCCGGAGCGCCCGACAAGCCGCCGACGTCCTCGGCCACGATGTCGATCTTATCCTCGACGGAGGCGAGTCCTCGGATCCCCGCCCCTCCACCCTCGTTGACGTCTCAGGCCGGAGTCCCGAAATCCTCCGCCCCGGCCGCATCGGCGCACAGGGCATCCAACGCGTTTTGAATGAACCCTAGCTAAGATACATACGGCCTACTTAACGCCCTCGTCGCCGAGACATCGATCGTATCGCAAATTGTTAGTTTGCGAAAAGAGCAACCGCGCGTCGACATCCCGCCGGACCGAGGGCATACTGCCGTCAACTGTGCCCATCACTCCCCCCTTGTAGGGGGAGCCGGCAAGGCAGGGGGCGCCTGCCCCCAGGCGTGCCGGTGGGGGGATGGTGTCTAGCCAGTTGCCATACACCCTCTGAAACGCCCCTGATGGTGAAATCAATTGCGCTGAAAGACTTGTGTGGTATGTTGTCTACCAGCGTGACCCCTACTCGGTAACAGGTCGTTCTGAATATGGCGCCACGAATCTGAAGAGCAGTTGGACACGGGTACGTGCCAAAGGGTTGTTTTCCGAGCGACTTACAACGTAAAGTGGATGGAAAATATCTGTCACGGTCGTCTGATGGGATTTTCACCGCGTAGAATGGTACAACGCCCCCGCCGTGAGAGCGGGGGGAACCTGGCCCTGTTGGTACTGGTGGACAGCCGGGGCAGTTATACAGGCACGAGCATCGTGGATCAACCCGTGCGGGTGGCTTTGCAGCACTTCGGGTTTCCCTTCCGCATCCACGATCCGGCAGCCGGTCCGCTGTCCTGCGGCTTGCTCGAGAACTGCGCCGCAGCTGGTTCCAGAGGGCCGAAATCAAGCCAAGCGGGGACGGCAGGTTGCGCTTTGAGCAGATGGAGGAGGTCCTCTGTCACCAGGCCCGGCAGGGTGCGATCTGCCAGTACTGGGACGTCTATGGCATGAGTACCACGATTTCAACGGTCACGATATGCCGTGCGCGTGGGCTACTCACTGTTGGGTATGTGATTCTCATCCCCTTTCCCTCCTTAGAAAAAATACCTCTGCGACATAAATCGAATTCTTCTTCTACCCGCTCTTGACAAGTGTAACCGTATATGGTTACACTTGAAAATGGGTAGTTTTCGGCGAGGAAATTTCATTTTTCGTGTTTTGGGCGGGCGACCATCCGCCAAGACATGTTCCCGTGTCCCCGTATAGGCAATGATTCTATACGGCAGCACGACGGGGCAAGCTCCCATCGGTCATCGTCGGCAGGGTTTAAGCCGCAATCCGGGGATTTTTGCCTTTTCATTCGTGTTTATCGGTGTTCATCGGTAGTTGCATTTGCCTTTCCCCCAGCCCCGCTCAAGATGACGCTGTTTTACCGAAATCGTTGACAAATATCAGAAAATCGCCAAACCCAATCTCGCCATTACCATTCAGATCATACCGAGCGTCATACCTCGCATCGCCCCGGCTTAATCCGAATTGATCTACAAATCCCAAAAAATCGGCAAAGTCAACCGTACCACTGCCATCAAAGTCTGCGGGAAGAGCGGGTTTGTCAAACAGGACCGCAACACCTCTCTTTTCCAGGTCTGGAATATATGTGTTGATGGCTGCTGAACTCAGCGGGTTGTCCTCAAGATTCAATGTGGTCAGGTTGGTTGCAAATTCAAGCCCGATCAAATCGCGGATATTTCGGTTGCTCACATCGAGTGTGGTCAAACGGGCTATGTCTGTTCTGGTGATGGGTCCGTAACCCGCTTTGCCCAGTGTTTTTCGAATTGCCTCTTTGAGGTTGAAGTCGGCAATATGTACTACGGGTGTGACATAAGGCGACAGGTTCCACAAGACGATGGTGTAATCCCCCTCTCTTTCATAACCGCCGCCTAATGACGTGGCGAAAGTTGTGCCATCGGGGGAAAATGCTGTACAAGCACCAAGCAGTCGAGCGTTAGTGTTGCCCTGAAATCTCGCGATTCTTTCGTATGTATTTGCATCCCGAAGATCAATATCCCCACCCTGTGACGCGGTGACGATTTTTTCGCCATCAAGGGTAAATGACGCATAACGGAGAAGATTATTCACCCTTACATAAAACTGATCCTTAAAGGCTCTTTTATCCACATCCCAAAAAGCGACTTTGTTATTAAAAGCACTTGAAACGAGTGTTTTTCCATCCGGTGAGAATGCCACAGAAGTGACCGAGTTCTCATAGGGAAGTTTGGCAATCTCGGTCTTTGTCGCCACGTCCCATAGCCTGATCGTGCTATCAAAAGCACCCGAAGCGAGAGTCTTTCCATCCGGTGAAAATGCCACGCTCTGGACACCATGTGTATGGCCTATAAGAGGGGCGAGTTGGGTTTTTGTCGCCATGTCCCATAGCCTGATTATGTTTGGGCCGCTCCCTTCAGCATCCGTTATTCCTGCGGCGAGGATTTTTCCATCGGGGGAAAAGGCCAAAGACATGATCCGACTTTGATAAGCACTAAGTGTAAAGGTGGTTATCTCTGTCCTCGTTGCCACGTCCCACAGCTTGATGCTGCCATGCCATGTTCCCGTGGCGAGGATTTTTCCATCGGGCAAAAAGGCCAAAGAAAAGACCTGTTTAATATACCGCCGATACGGGTTATATCCCTCAAGGGTGGCGATGTGTGTGCCGGTCTCTGCGTTCCACAGTTCAACGGTTAGATTCTCTGTCCCTGCGGCGAGGATTTTTCCATCGGGGGAAAAGGCCACACCGTTGGCACCATTCCCCTTCTGTCTGTCCAGGGGGATGACGAGTTTGTGGGTCGAATTATGCAGCAGCGAAAGACCTATTTTGCGGATATTACCGCGCGTATCCACCGCCTCTAACGTCATCTTGTGTATAAAAAGGATGGAGAGATTCGTAGCACCGGGATCCGATGGAATAATGCCGTCATAATAGAGGTCAATAGTCGCATTCGTCACACCTCCCAATAGACGACCTGTCTTCAATTCGGGAGAGCCTGCGGAAAAGTGGGTTTCCGGTGTTGTGACAAATAGAGATACCTGTTGAAGACCGTCAGGGTCGCTGAGTTCCAGTTGGATAGGGACGCTTGTTGCTCCTGTTCGATATGAACGCGACGAAAGGATCTGGCCCTTTGGCAAATCCAGCACATATTCCTGATACGTTGAACTATCGGGATTGAAATGGGGGTGTACGGCCAAATGCCCTGCGCTGAACTCGGATAACCTGGTTCGTCCACGACCGTATGACATGATGTAGGCATCATTGTTGAAATTGTGCCACAATCCGAAAGCATGTCCCAGTTCGTGGGCTGCTCTGGCGACGAAATTCGGGTCAATATATTGCCTCAACATCGCCCATCCACTATTTCTTGACGTCTGCAAACCAAGCCCTAATACATTTCGATATTGAATGTCTTCTTCATTGCCAAGGACGATGAAGTAAATATTTGACTTGAGATCATATCCATATTCCCGTCCGATTCTGCCAAGCGCACGCACATAGTCGTAATTACCTCCGGTACCATATACGACATGAACCATGGGTTCACCTGGTGCATCTTTTTCATAATTGAAGGTTCTTTCTCCGAATCCGTGCGCGCTTATCTGGTCGGCAAAAATGCGCTGTACTTCCCGAATCGTTGTTTTCATCTTATCGACCACTTCTTGCCTGAACCCCTGCGGGTCGGACACGAAGTAGATCATCCTTACGGTGCGCGGCTCTCCCGCATCCAGGAGGGCCGGCTTGGCCGCTGCAGGTTGAGTTTGGCGATAGTGCTCAAGTTTCGCCAAATCGACCGGGACGCAAAAATGACTACTATCCTCCGCAGCATCGCTCACTGACGAGATCAGCAGGCATAAGGACAGGTTAAATATGAACTTTTTCATGATTTGGCCTCCTGACGGTGGATTTATATTCCTTATGCAAACGTAAGCAAAATATCACATTTATATAAACGAGTTAAATCGAAAACCTTTCTATATTAGTTGACATGCCGGGTTCGGGAAGCTGTCGAAAGGTCGCCATTGACCACCTGTGAGATTGTTCCTCGGCTTGGTACATCGCCCGCACCAGGGACTGGAAAACCGACTACCCGCTGACCTCTACTTCACAAAGGAAAACCCTATCGAAAACAAAAAACAATTCCACCTTAAATTCTCCTCAAGTTGGTCTTGACGTTGGGGTCCACTTCCAACCCGCCGCAATGAATCGTACCCTGTCCACTGACACGTCAATTCCTCCATCGGTGCCAGACGCCCCGGCACTTTCTCATATCAAACACCCTGCTTCAACCCCTTGTTGTAAGTTTGTCTGATAACACATTTATTCTTACTTATTGCGACAATATACGACAATGCTGTGAACTTCTAGTGATTTTAGAGTCAGCAGTGATGATGTTTTGATGTGTTCTCGCCCGTCGCCGAAAAAAACGTCGGAAACAGCCGGGCGTCGGCCGATAAATCGCGGGTTTTTGCACGCAGCCGACTTCTCGACCACGGCATAGCCCGGAGTGGCTGCCGCCAAATGCGGAGGAAAAAATGAGACGAGCCGAAGCGTGGGAACAAGAGGTAAAGACACTGCGGGAACGGCTGTCGCGGTTGAGCGAGGCGAGCCTCCGCATCAACGAGACTCTGGACTTCGAGACGGTGTTGGGCGACGTCCTGAATAGTGCGCGAGTGCAGACCGGCTCGCGGTACGGCGTGATGACGCTCAGGGACAGTACGGGAGAGATACTGGACTGCGTTGCCTCGGGGATGACACCCGACACAGAGCCGGCAGTTCTGGAAAATGCCGGACGGCGTGAGGTTCTTCGTGGCGTTCCGCGGGATTAAGGAACCCCTGCGGCTGCGTGACTTCCACAGCCACACCCGGGAGATGGGCCTCCCCGGGTTCCGCCCGCCGATACCAGTAAGCGATGTTCTTACCTTTCTCGCGGCGCCCGTCCGCCACAGAGGGGAATCCGTGGGCATCATCTATCTCGCCGGGAAGGAGGGTGGCTCTGTATTCACCCAGGAAGACGAAGATACGCTGGTGATGTTTGCGTCACAGGCTGCATTGGTCATCGCCAACGCACGGCGCTACAGGGACGAAAAAAAGGCCAAGGCCGATCTCGAGGCCCTGATCAACACATCGCCGGTTGGCGTCGCTGTCTTCGACGTCAGTACCGGAAAGGCGGTATCGTTCAACCGCGAGGCCGTCAGGATTTTCGAGAATCTGCGGACCTGGGATCGTCCTCCTGAGGAACTCCTGGAAGTTCTCACTTTCCGCAGGGCCGACGGGCGGAACGTCTCACTCCGAGAAGTCTCACTGGCCCAGGCTCTCAGCACCTGCTGGACGTGGCGCGCATCCAGGCAGGCACCCTGGCGATCAATTCCGAAGCGATGGCGGTACCGCGCTGGTGGAACAGGCCCGGAACACCATTCTGAGCGGATGGGGCAGAAACAACATTCACATCGAACTCGCGCCGGACCTCTCTCCTGTGATGGCGGACCGGCGGCGCATCGTCCAAGTTCTTGCCAATCTCCTGTCGAACGCGGCCCGGCACTCGCCCGAGACGTCACCCATTGTGGTGACCGCCGTGCAGGAGGGGGTGCACGTTGCGTTCTCAGTAACAGATAAGGGCCGTGGCGTGGCGCCCGATCGGCTGCCGCATCTTTTTCAGAAGCTCCACAAGGGCGACTCGGAGGGCGCGGACGATACGGGTTCGGGCCTGGGTCTGGCCATCTGCAAGGGCATCGTGGAGGCCCATGGCGGCAGAATCTGGGCCGAGAGCCAGGGAGTAGGCCTGGGAACCCGGATCACGTTCACCATCCCGATCACAGAGGATGCGGGGCATGCCTCACCCGCCGGATCCGTATCTCCTCACGTGCGGCAGATGGGGCGGGACCGAACACGAATCCTGGTCGTAGACGACGACCCGCAGACCCTGAGCAACGTGCGGGAAGCGCTCTCGAAGTCGGGTTACGTCCCGGTCGTGACCGGCGACCCGGACGACGTGCCGCTCCTTATTCAGGAGCACCGTCCCCAGCTTGTGTTGCTGGATCTGGTTCTGCAGGGAACCGACGGGATTAAAGTGATGGAGCGCATCCTGGAACACGCGGACGTCCCGATCATTTTCCTATCCGCCTACGGTCACGAGGAAGCGATCGCCGGTGCCTTCGACGCGGGGGCCGACGACTACGCTCGGCCGTGAAGAACATCCGCCGCAAGCTCCACGACGAGGCGAGCAACCCCACCTACATCTTCAACGAGCCTCGCGTCGGCTATCGTTTGGGAATGCCTGAGTAAACAGGACGCCCGCCCGTGACGATCAGGCCAATGACCGACGCCAGAGGCTGCCGAATTCAGCCTGACAGGGAGGCACGATTCGTCCGCGGTGACCCTGGAGGGGATCGACCGGTGGCTGTCGCTGGTGTCTCAAGAGACGGAACGCTTCGATTTCCGGAGGGTGAGTCACGACGAGGCCGCCGAGTATACCCGGGCCCGGGACGAGTCGTGGATTGCGGACGCTTCCACGCCCGACGGCAGTGCGGCATGCCTGAGGCTGGGTGGAAAAGCGAGCGTGGACCTGTATCTTGCCGTGTTCGAAAACGACGGGGACGGCGTGGTTCAGTAGTGGGAATCTGTTCCCGCGTTCAAGGATGAGGTCCCGGTCAATCTCTGACCGGTGACGCCATAATCCCGATCCGCTCTCCCGGACCGAGGGCATCCTGCCCTCGACGGCGACACGGCCGACAACTCCAAAATCCTCCGCTCCGGCCGCATCTCCCAACCTGTTATACACAGCGTTCTCGGCAAAATGAAAGAGGCGGATCTCATATCCGCCCCTTTTCGTTCACAAACGCCGCTGAATTATTGGTCGGTGTCAGGAATTGCTCGTCGGTTGAATATCCCTGTAACTACGTCTGGTGAGTATCACCGTCGCCGGAGTTCATGGATCGTGCAGTAGCAGCCCGTTGAAAAAGTCCATCCGGTCTGCGGCCGGCTCTTGTGGCCGAAATACTGCGTTGCGCTCCCTCCCCGAATTCTCCGATTCGGCTCGGTCGCGCGCCTTTTCTTCGGTTACAATGGCTCGGCCTCGCCTGCAGAGCAACTTTTTCAACGGACTGGTAGGGCATTCCCTCTCCTATTGCGACGGGGCGATAACCTGCAGCGGTAGATTGCCGGACTTGACGAGCGCGTAACCGTTGTGATCCGTCGGCAGTGTCGGCAATGATCCGATGTCTACGGTCACCGCAGCGGTGGTGCCCGCAATGCGGGTTATGGTGAGCACGTCGCTCTCGAGCGCGCCCAGCGGAATGACGATGCTGGTTACGCCGCCACTGACTGTGCCATTGACCACCTGGAGTGGTAGAGTCATCTCAAACGGAGCGCCAGTGTGCGCTATGGCCTTGAATTGCCCGGCCGCCGTCAACTCCAGCGAGACGTTAATAGAAAGCGGGTTGGTTGAATTTCCGTCGAACTGAACCCTAAATGGCGAAGTCAGTCCGGAAAATAAACCCGCTGGAAGGCTGTTAAGGCGGTTGCCATTCAGATAGAGTACTTCCAGCGCCGTCGTCCCGGAAAGTAGATTCCCGGGCAGACTTGTGATGTCGTTAAACGCCAGATTGATCCATGTCACTGCCTGCAGGTTGGAGAAGACATTCACATGCAGGCTGCCAATGGTGTTGTAGTGCAAAGAGAGGGATTCCAGTGCCGACAGGTTGTCGAAGATGCCTGCCGGCAGGCCGCTGAAGTTGTTTTGGTGGAGGCTCAGGCTTTTTAGCGATGTCAAGCTTGAGAACACACCTGCCGGTAGGGTGCTTGATTGTAGGTTGTTGTTGTAAAGCCCGAGTGATTCCAGTGCTGACAGGTTGGAAAAGATATTTGCATCCAGGCTGCTGATGTCGTTGTTGAATAACCTGAGCACCGTCAACGCCGACAGATTGCTGAAGATATTCGCCGGCAGGCTGCTGAGTTTGTTGTGCGCAATTTCAAGGCGTCTCAGTGCCGTCTGGTTGGAAAAGACATTCGCCGGCAGGCTGGTAAATCTGTTTCCCGCAAGGTAAAGTTTTTCCAGGTTTGACAGGTTGGAAAAGAGACTTACATCCGGGTTGCCAAAGTTGTTGGAAGAAAGGCCGAGGTGCTTCAACGCCCGCAGGTTGGAAAAGACATTTGCCGGTAGGTTGGTGATACTATGCGGCATATTAAGGAATTCAAGCGCTGACAGGTCCGAGAAGACACCTGCGGGAATACTACTGACGCCGTTGTTGACAAGATTGAGATGTTTCAACGCAGTCAGCTCCGCAAAATCATTGGCCTTTAGCGTCGAGATGTTCTTTGAATTCAATTGGAGGCTGGTAATTGAGGCCAGGTGTTCCGCAGTGACCTCCCCACAAGCGCTCACGCCAGCCGCCGCAACGATTGCGTCACGCACCTGCGCGGTGCGGCTGCACACGCCGTTGGCAACCGGCGGTGGCGGAGGGGGGGGGCGAGGCCGGCGCCTTCACGGCGATAGGCACAGACCATTCGCTGGCGCCATCCTCGTTTAGTGTCCGCACACGTACCTCATACGTCTTGTCGCTGATCAGATCCGTGAGAATGAGACTCGTATCCGCACGGCTATCCAGGATCGGCACGTCCTGCCATTCATCGCTATCGGTCTGCCGTCGCTGCGCCTCGTATCCGCTTACCGGGGGCTTGCCCGCCTCGTCAGTCGATGCGACCCAGCTGATCGTCACTCCGCCGTCGCCATACTCCACCACATATTGTACTGGCGCTGCGCCGGGCGGTTCGTCCGCGTCCGTGACGCCGATATTGACTCGGAGACGCGCGCGGCCCCCCTTCCCGTCACTGGCACGCACGATGATGAAATACGTCTCATCCGCTTCATGGTCGTAAGCGATCCCCTCCTTTGTCCGCAACTGACCCGTCCCAGCGTCAATGGCGAACCTGTCCGAATTCAGGCCGCGCAGCCCGTAGCGAAGGGTATCGCCGTCGGCATCCATGGCGGAGAGGGGTTAACCGATGGGCTGACCCGCGGAAGCGTTCTCTATCACGGTGCGCGTCACGGGGCGTGTGGCGTCAAACACAGGCGCGCGGTTCACCGTTTCGCCGAAGCTTCTGGCGAAAATCATGAAATCGTCGAACGCGATCTCCTCGTCACCGTTCAGATCGTACCTGGCATCGAATGCCTCGTCACCATCCCGATAACCAAAAACGGATGCAAACAGCACGAAGTCGGCAAAATCCACAACGCCGCTGGCGTTGAAGTCCGGGGATGGAGGCACAGGAACCTCCAAGACAACGCCCACGGCATCCGATAACCTCTCGGAACGACCGCCACGCATAAGTTCGGCACCCACCAGCCAGATCTCAGTGTCCGAAAAGGCGTCCGACGTGCGAAATCGTACCGCGCCCACCAGACCGGCGTTCGCGGTTGCGGAACCACTCAGCGACGAAACCTCGATCCGGACCGAAGCTGAATCCTGTTCGACAAGCGTATGGGCATTCGGCAAGATGTTCCCCGTGTCGAATCCCACGTAAACAACCTGAGTCGTGTCGTACGCGATGTACGTGGCGATGCCGCTGGCATTCTGCATATCCACGCCGAAAATCTGCACAGACAGCACCTGTCCCGGGAGCACATCAAGCGAGGATACGGCCTGGTTGTCCGGGGATCCATCCAGATCCAGAGCCAGCGAAAAGCTGTTCGGTTGCGACGATGGCGACCGCGGGGTAATGAACAGCAGGAAGGCGACCCCAAACATAAGGGTACGGGTATCGGCGCGCGTCTTCAGAACAAGACCTTGTTTGTCAAATGTTGAGGATGGCGGAGAGCACATCCTCTGCCATTAAGCGGCGACGCTGATGTCTCCATCGTGAAATTCAACGCCTTGGACGACTGAATGACCCGGTCACCGGTCGGAAAATTGCCGTTTCGCACGCAGTCTGCTACTTGAAGCCTGAAGAGTCCGGGGCGTCTGAAGCAATCGTCCCCTTTAACCAAGGCCAGCGTCCGCATCAACCAGAGTCTCGACTTCGAGCCAGAGTCGCGGGGATAAGGTTGTCAAGGAAGTGGTGTTCGTCTACCTCCAACCCCGGCGTGATGTAAGGCTGGAAGACCTGAACCAGGCCATGCGGGATGCGGAAGCGGAGGCCGGGAAGTCGTTGCGGACAGTTCAGCGTTGACCCCGCCAAAGCAGGTGGCAAGAACCTCGTGATCGTAATCGACAAATAGCTTCGGTGTCTCGGGTTACCCTGGCGCGGCATTTGCCGTAACGACGGTGGGGCGTAGGTGACAAGACGGTCTTCATGCACCCTCCGGGGTACCAATGATTCTTGAAAACAGTTGTGCTGACAGACTCGTGTGGTATGTTGTCTGCCAGCATTTCCCTCTGACCGGCCGAAGGTCGCGCTGTAGATGGCGCCATGTACCTGAAAAGCGGTTGGACCCGGGTATGTGCCGAAGGGTTGTTACGGGAACGGCTCCCAACGTAAACAGGATGGGAACTATCTGCCAGGGGACGTCTGATGGGATTTTCACCGCGTAAAATGGTGCAACGCCCTCGCCGCGAGAGCATGGGGAACCGAGCCCTGCTGGTATTGGTGGACAGCCGGGGGAGCTATACGGATACGAGCATCGTGGATCAGACCGTGCTCGTAGCTTTGCAGCATTTCGGGTTTCCGTTCAGGATTCACGATTTGGCTGCCGGTCCGGTAACTCGTGAACTGCTTAACGACTGCGCCGCTGCGGTCATCGCCCAGGCCCGCCTGGGCGACGCCCTTTCGTTCGAAGAGACCGAGTTGCTGGCCTCGGGGGTTCAGGAAGCCGGGCTGGGTCTGGTCAATTTCGACGGTGAGTTGCGGCTGTACAAACCGCCGCTGCTGCGCCTCTTCGGGCTGGAGGTGGACCGGATTCCGATGGCCTCGGACCTGCTGCGCATCGGGGGCAACGACCATTTTATCAACTGGACGCAGCAGGCGGGCAGTCTGGTCAGGCTGAAGCGACCCGTGACCGTTGCGCAGATCAAACGGGTGGGCCGCCACGTTGTGGAACTGGCGCAGGCTGCAATGGGCAAAGACCAGCTCATTTTCTCCCGCCACAACGTTCCGGGTACGGCCTACGAGCCGGACCAGTTTCCGGCCGTGTTGGCAGGGGTCTGCGGCAACGGCCGGGCGGTGCAGTTTGCCTGTTCCCCGCGCATCTGGCACGGGGAGTTTCTGGGCCACGCGATGGGGCTGGACGCCTTCTTCTGGCGCGCCATCGTCTGGGCGGCGCGCAAGCCGTTTGTCGCGCAGATGATGCCGCCCTATGTGACCATCCGGGTGGACGACGGAAGGGGGCGCCATGATTTCCGCTATACGGAGGTGATGAACCGGCACGGTTACCGTCCGATGATCTCCTGCTTCCTGGACCTCGTTCCGGAGGACGTGGTGCCGTTTATGCGCGCCCGTTACAGGGCCGGGGAGGTTGACTGGGACGCGCACGCCTTCGATTACTACAAGCTGATTCCTTTCGATTTCGGCATTGGAGAGTACAGCGACACGGAGCTGAAGGAGAACTTCGACCGGGTGGACCGGTGGTACGACGAACGGGGACTCAGGCCGCCGCGCCGGGCTGTTTTTCACTGGGGCGAGGTGGGCGTACGCGTCCTGCCCTATCTGAAGGCCCGGGGACGGACGTTTGTCTATTCGACCTACCACCTGGGACAGGTGAAGTGGGAGCGGCTTTTTCCCAACTGGTGGCCCTATGGTCTCAACAGTCTATACTATGACTATGTGCCAGAAGACCCGGAGATGTACAACATCGGTGCCATGCTTCCCCGCCACCTCGTGGAGCCCGACGTGTTGACGGGCTGTACGACCTGGGCCGGGGACAATCCGACCAACGATATGGACAAGGCCGCGGACAGGGCGGCCGGCTCGGTGCGCCTGGCGCTGGACAGCGGCTTCTTTTCGGAGATCACCACCCACGAGCAGAAGTTCGGTGTGCTGACCCTGGAAGAGATCGATCGGTGGCTGTCGCTGGTGTCCCAACGGACGGACCGATTCGATATCCGGGGGGTGAGCCACGATGAGGCCGCCGAGTATACCCGGGCCAGGGACGAGTCGTGGATTGCGGCAGCGTCCACGCCCGACGGCAGGGCGGCGTGCCTCAGGCTGGGTGGAAAGGCGAGCGTTTCCCTGGAACTTGCCCTGTTCGAAAACGACGGGGACGGTGTGGTTCAGCGGTGGGAATCTGTCCCTGCCTTCAAGGAGGGAGTCCGGGTCAATCTCTGATTCACGGTGGTCGCAACGATTTTGGTGGACATGGCCCGGCTTCCGGGGCAGGAGCACAGGGTACATCAGTGGGTTTGAGGACAACAGGGAGGATGAGATGAATCCGGTTTGTTATAAGGTCAGGGAGATCGGGGGCAGTCCTTTTGAAATCGGCGTGAGATACGGCGAATTGATCAAGACCGGGTTCAGCCGAATTGTGGCGCGGTATGCCGAGATCTATCTGAAGAAACACGATCCGGCGCGGGTTGAGGATATCAAGGAGGGAATGGAGGGCTATTTGAGGGATCACGCACCGACGCTGATTGAAGAGATGGCCGGGATCGCCCAGGGTTCCGGCGTTCCTTTCGACGATGTCTTCAAGCACAATCTGTGCAGTTGTATCGGAACGACGCTTTCCGCGGAAGCGTCCGTACGTGAAGCTACGCATTGCACAAGCATCGGGTTTCCGAACAGCGACCGGGGGCCTCTTCTGGGAAAGAATACGGACTGTGGAGACCCCGAGACGTCTCTCATCCGCTTTGTGCCGATGCTGTGCTGGCGACCTTCAACCGGGCTGGCTTCGCTTGGATTAACGCATATGGGGACGGTGTGGAGACACGTGGGGGTCAACGAGAAGGGGCTCGCCCTGGGCGGGTCTTCGGTGAGCGGCAAGGTCGTGGACTTCGAGCCCGGGCTGACGGACGGATTCCTGGGCAGGCTGTTGCTGGAACGGTGTGCGACCGTGGTGGAGGCCGTCAATCTTGTGGAGGCGCATCCTTTTGTGGGCGCGGGGGTGAACCTCATCGTCGTGGATGAAGCCGGGGACGCTGCGGTATTCGAACTGTCGGCAGAGGGAAAGGCGGTAGAACGGCTGAACGGACACAGCCATCTGTTTACGACGAATTTCTATGCTTCCGGGAAGCTGCGGCACGGGTCCGACAGCCAGGAATGGGTCCTGGACAATTCGAGGGCGCGGCAAGGGTTTCTGACCGGGATCGAGCCGGACGGGAACGGCAGGTTGCGCTTCGAGCAGATGGAGGAGGTCCTCCGCCACCGCGCCCGGCAGGGGGCGATCTGCCAGTACAGCGATGTTAATAGAATGAGTACGACGATTTCAACGGTCGCGATTTGCAGAGAGCGTGCGCTGCTTACGGCATGGGGCAAGCCGTGCGATACGCCCTACCGGATGTATCGTGTGTGACCGGTCCCTCAACCAAGAAGGAGGGCAACCTGCCGGATCGAGGGCACCTGCCTGCGCAGTGCCCTGCGCTGCAGGCAGGTCCTGCCCTCGCCGGCGACCCGGCCGCAATCCAAATATCCTACGCCCGGGCCTCATCGCCGAAGCCGAAATCCAACATTTTCTGGACGAACAAAAGGGGCGGATCTCATATCCGCCCCTTTTGTTCTGCAACACCATAAATATCAGGAATTTAATTTGATAAGGGATTGTCTTCTGCCACGACGTCCTTGTCAGTACACCCAATGAGCATTCTTGTTGGCCGACAACAGGGATCGTGCAGTAGCGTGTTGTGTCGCCTATTGCGACGGGGCGATAACATGCAGCGGCAGATCGGTGGACCTGGCGAGCGTCAAGCCGCTGTAATTTGCCGGCAGTGCCGGCAACGATACGATGTCAACGGTGACAGCAGCGGTGGTGCCGGCTGTGCGAGTTATCGTGAGGACGTCGCTATCGATCCTGCCCGCGGGAATTACGATGCTGGTTGCGCCGCCACTGACTGTTCCGTTGACCACCTGGAGTGACAGAGTCATCTCGAAGGGCGCGCCGGAGTGCGCACTGGCCCTGAATTGCCCGGCCGATGTCAATTCCAGAGAAACAGTAATGGGCAGGGGGTCGGTTGGATTGCCGGAAACGTCAAGCTCCGTCAGCGAGGTCAGTCCGGGGAATATCCCCGCAGGCAGGCTGTTGATCTGGTTTCTCCTTAACTCTAGCGTCCTGAGCCTTGCCAGGCTCGCGAATACACCTGCCGGCAGGGAGCTTGAATGTAGCTTGTTCTGACCCAGCCAAAGTTCCTCCAGTGCCGCCAGACCCGAAAAAGCGGCCACGTTCACGCCGACGAGTTCGTTGTTGTTGATTTCGAGCTTTCTCAGAGCTGAGAGGCTTGAGAAGAGATTCGCCGGCAGGACGGTAAGGTTGTTGTCCCGCAGCCAGAGTGTTTCCAGCGCCGACAGGCCGGAGAATAGGCTCGGATCAAGGCTGCTGATTCCGTTGCCACTCAGGGTAAGCTGCCTCAACCGCGAAAGGCTGGAGAAGAGTTTCGTATCGGGACTGTTGAGTCTGGTACGATCCATCCAGAGTCTTGTCAGCGCCGGGATGTGAGAGAAGAAATCCGCATCCAGGTTGGCCGTGTCGTTGCCTGACAGATTGAGCCATTCCAGTGATGACAGATTCGAGAAGAGTCTCGCGTCCATGCTGCTGATGCCGTTGTCACTCAGATGGAGCATTTTCAGTGCCGACAGTTCGGAAAAGATATTCGTCGGCAGGCTGCCGATGCCGTTGTAGTTCAAGTTGAGCGTTTGCAGCGCTGACAGGCCGGAAAAATCGCCGGCCTGCAGCACCGAGAGTTTCTTTCCGACCAATTGGAGTTCTGTGATCGCCGACAGGTGTTCCCGCGTGACCTCGCCGCAAGTGTTTACTCCAGCTGCCGAGACGATTGCGTCACGCACCTGCGCTGTGCGGTTGCAGACATTGTTGAAAACCGCTGGGGGCGGCGACGGCGGCTGAGTCGGTGGAGGACGGAGGTCGGCGCCGTCACGACGATGGGCGCCGACCATTCGCTCGTACCATCCTCGTTAAGCGTCCTCACACGCACCAGATACGTCTCGTCGCTGGTCAGATCCGTGAGGGTGAGACTGGTATCCGAGGGGCTTTCCAGGATCTGCACTTCCTGCCATTCATCGCTATCCACTTCACGTCGCTGCAATTCGTATCCACTCACCGGGGGCTTCCCGGCCTCGTCCGTCGATGCATTCCAGCGGATCGTCACACCGCCGTCGCCGTACACCACCACGTACTGCTGCGGCGGCGCGACCGGCGGTTCGTCCACGTCGGTGACGGCGATATTGACACCCAGACTGGCGCGGCCGCCCTGGCCGTCTCTGGCACGTACAGTTACCGTATACGTGTCCTTCGCTTCATGATCGTACGCGATCCCATCCCTTGTCCGTAGCTGACCGGTACTCGCATCAATGGCGAAACTCGCGGCATGCCAGCCCCACAACCGGTAGTTGAGGGCATCGCCGTCCGCATCCGTGGCGGAAATGGGATCACCGACGGGCTGACCCCCTGACGCGTTCTCCAACACGGAGCGCGTCACAGGCGCCGTTGCGGCGAAGACCGGCGCGCGGTTGACCGCCTCGCCAAAGCTTCTGGCGAAAATCATGAAATCTTCGAACCCGATTCCGTTGTCGATGTTCAGATCGTACCTGGCATCGAACGCCTCATCGCCCTCCCGATACCCGAAGACCCCCGAAACAGTACGAAGTCCGCAAAATCGACGACACCGCTGCCGTTGAAGTCCGGAGAGGGAAGCGCAGGTGCCTGCAGGGCAACGCCGAGGACCGGCGATACCGTCTCGGAACGGCCGCCACGCGTCAGGTTGGCCCTCGCCAGCCAGATCTCCGTGTCCGAAAAGCCTGCCGTCGTGCGAAAACGAATTGTGCCCACCAGACCCGCGTTCGTCGTCGCAGAACCCGTAAGCGACAAAACCTCGATCCGGACCGAAGCCGAATCCTGTACGACAAGCGTATGGGCATTCGGCAAGATGCTCCCCGTGTCGAAGCCGGCGTACGCAACCTGCGTGGCGTCGTATTCGAGACGGAGAGAAATACCGTTGGCATTCTGCATATCCACGCCGAAGATCTGCACAGACAGCACCTGTCCCGGGAGCACATCAAGCGAGGATACGGCCTGGTTGTCCGGGGATCCATCCAGATCCAGAGCCAGCGAAAAGCCGTTCGGTTGCGACGATGGCGACCGCGGGGTAATGAACAGCAGGAAGGCGACTCCGAGCATAAGGGTACGTGTATTGGCGCGCGTCTTCAGAACAAGACCTTGTTTGTCAAATGTTGAGGATGGCGGAGAGCACATCCTCTGCCATTAAGCGGCGACGCTGATGTCTCCATCGTGAAATTCAACGCCTTGGACGACTGAATGACCCGGTCACCGGTCGGAAAATTGCCGTTTCGCACGCAGTCTGCTACTTGAAGCCTGAAGAGTCCGGGGCGTCTGAAGCAATCGTCCCCTTTAACCAAGGCCAGCGTCCGCATCAACCAGAGTCTCGACTTCGAGCCAGAGTCGCGGGATAAGGTTGTCAAGGAAGTGGTGTTCGTCTACCTCCAACCCCGATGCGAGGTGACGTCGGAAGGCCTGGACCAGGCCATGCGGGATGCGGAGGCAGACGCCGGCAAAATGCTGAATGCGGGAAGGACTAAAGCCGCCTGACGACGGCTGTCATCAGGAATGTAGAGAGGTGGGCGGGTGACCGAACAAGGGCAACCACGAGGGTTGCCCCTACAACGGGTGTGGTTTGGATAGAGAAGCCAAAACAGGCTGGCTTCGGGAGTACTGGAACAAACGATCCGAATTCGCGATGGCCCCGCCGGTTTCAGTCGGCTGGCGCCACTGAGTCTCCCGGCCCCGCCCGGATGCGTTGGGGCAGCGACGTGTATCGATCCGCTACCCGGTTGTTTTTGATGGCGATCGCCAGGGCTTTCCGCGTACCGACGATCACGACCAGATCCCGGGCTCTTGTCACGGCCGTGTAGAGCAGATTTCGCTGGAGCATCATATAATGCTGGGTGGTCAGCGGCAGCACCACCACGGGATACTCCGACCCCTGGCTCTTGTGCACACTGGTGGCGTAGGCCGGCATAATCTCCTCCAGCTCGGTGAATTGATAACCCACGGTCCGCTCCGGGTACTTCACCGCCAGGGCCTGGTTCGTCGAATCGATCCCGACAACCCGCCCGATATCCCCGTTGAACGCGTCTTTATCGTAATTGTTGCGCACCTGCATCACCTTATCGCCCACCCGGAACCGGATACCGCCCCGCATTATCTCCTGACCATCCGGATTCAGGCACTCCTGGAGCACGCGATTCAGATTCGTCGCACCGGTCTCCCCCCGGTACATCGGCGCCATCACCTGAATATCGTCAATCGCGTCCACCCCGTAGGCGCGAGGGAGCCGGTCCTTGCAAAGTCCGCAAACCGTCTCCGCCACCTCCTCCGGATCCTCCACCTGCGAGAAAAAGAAATCCGAACCCCGGCTGTTGTCCAATTCAGGAAGTTCGCCGGCCAGGATCCGGTGCGCGTTCATCACAATCCGGCTCTCCCTCGCCTGCCGGAAAATCTCGTTGAGCGCCACCACGGCCGCCTCCCCGGAGCCGATGATATCCTTCAATACATTCCCCGGCCCCACCGATGGCAACTGGTCCACGTCTCCTACCAGAACCACCGAGGCACTCACCGGGACCGCCCGCAACAAACTGTTCATCAAACCCACGTCCACCATCGAGACTTCGTCGACAATAATCGCGTCGCACGTCAGCGGATTGTCGAAATTCTTCTCGAATTTCCTCTCACCGGGACTGAACCTGAGCAGCCTGTGGATGGTCTTGGCCTGCCTGCCCGTGGCTTCCGACATCCGTTTTGCGGCCCGGCCGGTGGGCGCGGCCAGCGCGACGTCCTTGCCCCGCGCCTCCAGGAGCGCGATCATTCCCTTGATGGTCGTCGTCTTGCCAGTCCCCGGTCCGCCGGTAAGTACCAGCAGGTTGTGGGAGAGGGCCTTCTCCAGTGCAACCTTCTGCAGCGCGGCGAATCGCACCCCGTCCCGTTGCTCGATAGCCGCGATCTCCGCATCGATATCGCGCGTTTCGACGCGCCGGATGCTGGAGAACTGATGGACGCGCGTCGCCACGCCCTTCTCGGCATAGTAAAGGGATGGAATGTAGATCCGATCCTCCTCGACAACCACCTCCTCGGTTTCGCGTAGCAGGTCAATACACGGGGCGATCAATTCGTGCGACACTTCCAGCGTCTCCGCGCACCGATCCATCAACTCCATCACCGGCAGATAGACGTGCCCGTCGGATTGCGCCGCGGTGTCCAGCACATAGCGGATACCCGCGAGGACCCGTTGCTCCGAGTGGGGTTCCACGCCCAGTCTCTGAGCGATCCGGTCGGCGGTGGCGAATCCGATGCCCCAGACGTCGCGAGACAAGCGGTACGGATTCTCCTGGATCAGTGAAACCGCGTCCTGCCCGTACCGCTTCCAGATCTTCACGGCAAAACCCGTGCCCACGTCGTGCGACTGCAGAAACAGCATCACATTGTGGATCTCCCGCTGCTCCTTCCATGCTTCCTCAATCATCCTCGCGCGCTTCCTGCCCAGTCCCTCCACCTCAACAAGCCGTTTCGAGGCCTTCTCAATCACTTCCAGCGTTTTCTTGCCGAAATGATCCACGATTCGTCCGGCCATCACCGGCCCGATTCCTTTGATCAGCCCCGAACCCAGGTACTTTCGCATACCCTGAATTGTGGACGGATATACCTTTTCGTAGGATTCGATTTTGAACTGGCGGCCGTAACGGGCGTGGTCCGTCCATTCGCCGTCCAGGGCCACGCACTCCCCCGCGGTCAGCGAAAGCGTCGTGCCCACCACGGTGACCTCCTCACCCGAACCTTCGGGCTGCAGCTTTGCAACCGTGTAGCCGCTTTCTTCACTCTGAAACGTAATCCGCTCCACAATGCCCTGGAGCCGCTCCATAGATCGGACCTCTCAATCTACATCGGCAATACACAGCGTTGGAAGCAGGCGGCCGGAAGCCGCTCTTCCGACGCCCGGAGTTTATGCCTTGTGGACAATCTCCCCCCGTACGATTGTCGCCACGATGGATAGCTCGGGCTGTCCCTCCGCCCACCGGAACAGCGTCAGGCTCGCGTCCATTCCGGGCGCCACGCGGCCCAGCCTGCCGTCCACGCTCAGCAGCCGCGCCGGGTTGATCGTTGCCATGTCGACCGCATCGGCCAACGTGGCATCGGTGTAGGCGACCGTGTTGGGAATCCCGTGATCCAGAAAGAGCGACGCGCCCGCCAGATACGGCGTGCCTGCCAGGGAGATCTTCCCGCTCTCGTGAATCTCCACCTCGTCGTTTCCGTAGCTCCGGCCGTAAATGCCGGGCGGCAGCCCGGCAATGGACGACACGTCGCTCACCAGGCAGATCCGCTCTTTCTGCTTGGTCCGATAGAAGCTCTTCAACACCGGCGGCGGCAGATGATGCCCGTCGGGTATGATCCCCGCCCAGAGTTCGTCGGCGGCAAGCTGCTCCCAGATATAGTTGTCGTGGCGGGGAATCTCGGCGTGCGCTCCGTTGCCCAGGTGGGTGGACATCCGCGCTCCGGCCGCCACCGCCTCCCGGATCCGGGCCCGGCTGGCCCCCGTATGTCCCAGGGAGACGATCACGCCGGCCTCGGAGGCCTTCTCTATGAAGGGAAGGGAGCCCGCCCGCTCGGGCGCCAGCGTCAGAATCCTGATCCGGCCGTTCGCCGCCTCCTGGTAGCGGCAGAACTCATCCCAGTCGGGGTCCCGCGTATGCTCCAGGGGATGGGCCCCGCGCGGACCGTCCTCCGATGCGATGTAAGGTCCCTCCACGTGAAAGCCCACAAACGACGCATTCGCGGTATCGGACTGCTCGCATGCCCTTGCAAGCGTCCGCAACCCCGCAATCGCCTGTTCCGCCGGGGAGGTCGTTACCGTGGGGCAAAACAGCGCCGTCCCCGCCCGGTACGGCCATTCACAGGCCTGCAGCACCCTGTCCACCGTCAGATCCCCGGAGCTGTAGTTGATCCCGCCGGCTCCGTTGACCTGCACGTCGAATAATCCCGCCGAAATCCACACGTCGCCGCCCCCCATCGCCGGCGCGCCGTCCTCTCCGATCCTTGTGATCCGTCCGGCTTCAATTGTTACTGACACGGGCGCTTCCGTACCCACAATTTTACCCCGAAGAACCATTATTTCTCCTTTGCATGTACTGTCCTGTTCCAGAAATATTCAACCGCCGGTTCAACCTGCCTGCTTCAACTGGGGCCGAGGGCATCCTGCCATCGTTGCGCCCCTTCTGTTCCTGCCCCTTCACGGCGCCGCTCAAACGCCACGGACGTGCGGTCGACAAGGAAGGACCGCCACATGGTTTAGCATCGTTCCGCTCTTTTGGCTAACTGCTACCCGGAATGTGTCGCTACATCCGGAAGCGCGGGCTGCCAACCCTCGCCGCGCCGTCGTTGGTTATGTAGGGGCGACCCTTGTGATCGTCCTCATAGGCGTTTTGAACGGGACGAGACCTACCCCCTATCCCCCTTCCCGAAGGGAAGGGGGGAATTGTCATCGGTCGAAGACATTTCGATTGATGAAAAAATCCAGGCAGAACATTATAATGTTCCAACCACTGGTTCTGCTCCCCCTCTCCCCACGGGAGAGGGGGCCGGGGGGAGAGGTCGCCGCCCGCGGAGCGGGTGACCTTTCGTACCGGCGATTTTCCAGGCTCTGCTTTCGACTAACGATAACACGCGGCCAACCGATCCGCAATATGTTTTGTCTTGACATCACCGAGGGAATATGGTATACTCAATATTTATTCGATCCTGCCTTTGCATGAGTCACATTAGTCTTTGAAAAACAGAAATTTAACTCACTTTGCGTGGAAGGAATCACGAATGGGTGACGATCAGGTTTTCGAAAACAGAATCGGTAACTTCAGTAGAACCGATAATGTAGACGACCTCACGGCGCTCGGCCTGACAATCGTGGCGGAAACCCTGGATATTCTGCACGATTTGCAGGGCAAGGCCAGCGGCGCCATGGTCATCCGCACCCGCAAGGGGGATTACAAGAACTGGGACGCCGAGATCTTCGGTGTGGACGAAGCCGCTGAAGGGGCCTATATCGGAAGGCTGAAAGAGAGCACCCATCCGGTTGTGCTGCTTTCCGAAGAAGCGGGCATGGTCGATCTGACCGCCGGCAAAGAGGGAGATAAACTCTATGGCGTCTCCGATCCCTTCGACGGCAGCTGGTTGTATAAGAGGGGGCTGCCGTTCATGCAATACAGTTCCCTGGCGCTCTTCGATGCCAACTTCAATCCTCTTGTATCCATCACCGGCGACGTCTTCAACAAAGACATGGCGTTCGCCAACGGAAACGGCGCCTTTATGGCCACGCTGGACGGAAACGGGTTGACGGGCGTGGAGAGGCTGGATGAAAGCTATCGTAGGCAACGGCACGGGGAGGCGGCCTCCGGCATCAATGACGCCTGTGTCGAATCGTACCTCCTGAAACCGGCCAAATTCCTCATGCCACTCATCGATGAATACAGGCCGGTTATCGATGCATTCAAAATGCTCCACCCCAACGGCGGCCCGTACGCCTTTGCAGAGGCCGCGGCCGGGCAGATCGACGTCTACTTTGCAAGGCAGCAGCCCTACGTCGACGTTTTTTCCGGTATCCAGATCGCGGAACAGGCCGGCCTGATCGTCACCGATTTCGACGGTAACGAAGTGCCCAGGCCCACGGAAGATTACGAGACGGTCTTCGACGTCCTGGTCAGCCGGACGCAGACCCTGCACGACCAAACCCTCGAGAAAATCGCGGAATGCAGAAAGGAATAGGTGATGGCCCTGAACGGAACTGGTACGAAGGACGATCCGGTCATCGTTACCGAACTGGCGGCGGATGAGGTCCCCGGCGAGTTGAGACCTTCCAACTTCTTCGACCTCGACAAATACCCGTTTGAACACCGGGCGCTGGTCGACGGGGCAAGGTCGGTCGTCGATCTCATCGGCAAAGACGGAATCGAAAAATATGCCAGGGAATGGCTGGGCGAAAAAATCGGTTCGGCGGAGGGCGCGGAAGAACGGACTGGCCTCCCCGGAATCGGGAACTACACCGTGCTGGTCGAACCCGGCGTCGTATGCGAACCTCTCTTTGTGCACGGATCGCTCGACGGGGGGGGCCATACACTCTACGTCGCGAAAGACGCAAGGGTGGTCGGTGCGGTTGTCTACCTCGACGGCGGGGACATCTACGTCGGTTCCGGAGCCGTTATCGAGCCGACAGCCGGCGTCAAGGGCCCAGCCATAATCGGCCCGAATAACGAAATCCGCCATGGTGCCTATCTCCGGGGCAACATCATCCTGGGCGGCCACAGGAAACAGGGCGACAACGCCATCCGGGGTGAACTCAAAAACGTCCTCATGCTCGACGAGGCCAACTTCCCCCACCCCTCGTATCTCGGCGACAGCCTCTGCGGGTACGCCACCCACTTCGGCAACCAGGCCACGGCCGCGAACCTGGGCATCATCCAGGGCGTTCGTGAACGCGATAAGCGCGTCAACCTGAAGGTCGAAATCAACGACACATGGTACGACCTCGGCGGATCCAAAATGGGCGTCGTTCTCGGCGACCGAACGCAACTGGCCTGCGAATCCCTCACGGATCCCGGCACGTTGCTGGGGCCGATGTGCATCTCCTACGGCCTCGCCTACGTCAAAGCCGGCTATTATCCGGCCGGTACCATGTTCAAGACCCGGTCCGAGAGGGTCGTCGATACGCAGAAAGGCATTTTCAATCCGGATAAGCTCTAGTGTGCCGACCCGGCGCGGTCCGGCGGCGTCTTCCCAGCCCAGAACGACAACGCATTTCGAATCCATCGGAAGCGTTGTCGTTTTCTCTTTTCATCTCTCAGCGTTTGGAACGCGCCGGAATGAATCCTCGAAGCCGGCCGACAATGGCGGCTTTCCTGGCGTCTGATTCCGGGAGGGCAGAACGATGATCGGCCAGAAAAGCACACGTGATTGGATCCGGGCGGTTCGGAGCAGAGACGGGGGTCTGATCTCCCGCCTCCAGTCCGTTTACGGAAACAACGAAAGCCTGCTTGAAGAACGATTGAACGCCCTGTCGGAAAACGCGACCCGATTCGGGGAAGCCTACGGCGACAGGGACGTCTGCTTTGTAAGGTCGCCGGGGAGATTGAACACCGTGGGCATGCACGCCGACCACCGGGGCGCCTTCATCAATCCCATCTCCCTGGACAAGGAGATCCTCATCTGTTTTTCCCGCAGAGACGACGATCGGGTTGAAATCCGTAATCTGAATCCGGCTTATGGATCCCGGCGCTTCCGGATATCGGAAACCCTTCCGGACAGGCCCATTGCATCGGACGCCGAGTGGCTGGACTGGACGCAGGAAAAGACAGACGAACGCAAGGCGGCGGGCGGCAACGAGGACTGGATCACCAAGTTGCAGGCGCCGCCGGCCTACCTGCACACCCGCTATCCCCGGAAGCAACTCCTCGGCTTCGACGGGGTCATGGGAAGCAGCATTCCCGATCAGGGCGGCCTCAGTTCTTCGTCCGCAGTTGTCGTTGCGTTGACCGAAATCATGACACACATCAACGACATCGATCTGGACGACCGGCAGTTCGTGAGGTACGCGGGCACCGCGGAATGGTACGTGGGGACCCGGGGCGGTTTCGGCGATCACGCCGCGATCAAGTGCGGCCAACTGGGAAAAATCACGCACATGAAGACCCTGCCCGAGCTGATGGTCGACGCCTACCTTCCGTTTCCGGACGGCTATCAGATCATCATCTTCGACTCGGGCATCCAGGCGAACAAAACCGGTGCCGCGGGGCAGAAATTCAACGAAAAGACGGCAACGTACGAAATTGGAGAGGTCTATCTCAGAAACGACCTGGAAGCACACCACCCGGACGTCATCCGACGGGTGGTGGAGGCCAGAAAAGATCTGGAAATCGAAAAAAAGTTCCACCTCGCCGACGTGGTCGAGTGCCTGGACCAGTCTCAGATTTATGAATTGATCGGGGCCCTGCCTGAACAGATTGACCGCCGGGGGCTCCTGCGCCAGTTGCCTGAACAGAAACGATTTCTTGAACAGCAATTCGCGACCCACGATGAACCCGCAAACGGCTACCAGATCCGCATGGTCATCGCCTACGGCATCGCCGAGTCCGAACGCAGCAGGAAACTGAAGGACGTGTTGAACCGGAACCGCGTGGACCTCTACGGGCAGTTGATGAACGTCTCCCACGACGGCGACCGCGTCTGCCTGGACGCGCCCCGATTCGACCCTGAAAAAGACCTCCACCTCCAACCCGGCGACTACAACTGCAGCATCCCCGAGATCGATGAGATGGTCGACGTCGCCCTGGATGCCGGCGCCGACGGCGCGCAGATATCAGGCGCCGGCCTGGGCGGAAGCATGATGGTCCTGGTCAGATCTGACGGCGTGCAGCGTATCATCGAAGCCATGCGCGCCCGGTACTACGCCCCCCGCGGGATCCCGGAAAGACTGACGGTTGCATCTCCCGTTCAGGGGGCCGGGGTTCTGTAGGGCGGTATCACAAACCATCACCCGATAACAAAGACGAAGCCGCACATCCGGCTTCGTTCTCGTGACCAGCCCC
The DNA here is from genome assembly GCA_965237675.1 of Candidatus Latescibacterota bacterium. Lineage (GTDB taxonomy): Bacteria > Latescibacterota > UBA2968 > UBA2968 > JAAXHE01. Next base: position 2,339,889 of record OZ250150.1, on the reverse strand, counting down.
ACCGACCGGCCGTACTTACCTTTGACCCCGTTCGTCGTAAGCCCGCTCAAGGTCCTGTACTACCGCCTGCAGAACCGCCTGCGGGTTTCCGGGACGTTCCTGCCGTTCGCTCCATTGCCAATGCGCCAGGTACGCGTCCGATCCGGCAAGACCCTCCTTCATCGCCAAACGGTCGATCGCCTGCTGAAATCTCGGCGGCATCTGGCGCGCAACCCGCCGCTTCCCGTCGAAGACCCGCACCTGCGCGGGGATATCCTTCCAGTAGAGCACCTGGTACTCGGCCACCTGTCACCCCTTCCCGCGCCGTCAGTGCCCCGCGTTTGGCCGCTCGCCGCCACCGGCCTTTTTCCAGGCGTTCCCGTTCTTCGCGAACCCCCCATTCACCATCCTGCGGAAGGCCCGGATATGCGACGGCCCCGTCCCGCAACAACCTCCGATAATATATGCGCCCGCGTCGATCAGATCGGGGACGGAACGCGCCATATCCTCCGCCGTCAGGGAATACGTCGTCCGGCCGGTCTTTCTTTCCAGTTGCGGCAGCCCCGCGTTGGGATAGGCCATCAACCTGATCCCGGCAATCCCCCGCTCCTCCAACGCTTCCCGGAACTGCCCGATTCCGTTGATTGCGTAAGACATCCCGGTATGTTCCATCCGCCGGGTCTCCGCGCCGCAATTCATCCCGATGATGTGTACGTGATCCAGCAGATTATCCCCGTCCGAAAACTCCCCGGAACTCAGGAATTCCAGAAGACTCTCCGCTGAATGCCCCCAGTCCGTCCGGTAAATGACTTCGCCCGTTTTACGGTCCTTCGTGTACTTGCAGGTCAGATTGATGGCGATGGGCAACCCGGTCTTCCTCGCGACGTCCGCCGCAATGGCGGCCTCCTTCGCGGAAAACATGGTCTCGATGCAAATGAGATCCACCCCGCCCTCCGCCAGCGCATGGATCACCTGCTCGTGCGCCGCCCTCACTTTCCCGTCCTCGATACCGAACACCGTATCCCCCGCGTCCGATTCGATAGCCCACGGAGACGGACCGATAGAACCCGCAATATAGACCTCCCTGGCGCTCTTTTCGACTGCCGTTCTCGCGTGTTCCATGGCCAGCCGGGCAATCGCCCCGGCCTGGGACCCCTCCTTGCCCGCCATTTCCAGGTGCAGAGGCGACGCCACGAAGGTATTGGTCCCTATAACGTCGGTTCCCATTTCGATATAGGCAGAATGGATATCGACCACCGCAGCCGGATGCAATTCATTCGCGAGCGCGCTGTTCGTCAATTCGATACGCCCTTTGAACAACTCCGAACCAAATCCCCCGTCGTAAACCATCGGCCTGGAATCTTCCAACCGCTCGAGAAATGTCTTCAATTCCTTCCCAATTCCTCCCTTAACGGTAAGCGTCCAGCGCGCCTTTTCGATAAGCACGCAGATAGCTTTTGCACATAGGATCCCGTCCCAGGAGCATGTCTTCCGCAAGCCGGTAGGGTTCCGTTTCCCGGTCCATGGAGAAAACGCGTTGCGGGCTGCTGGTTACCGGGTCGACAATCCCGCTGTCCGCTCCGGCCTCGACGGCCAGAATCGTGAACACGTCGTTGATGAGACGCCGGCACGGCAGCCCGAAAGATACGTTGCTGAACCCGCCCGTGACGTGAATCTCTGGTCCGAATCTCGCGCGAAGCCTCCGGATCGCCTCGAAACTGTGATTCCCGAACGTGCCGTCCACCGAGATCGGAAAGACCAGGATATCCACGAAGATATCCTCAATACCAATTCCCCTGGCAAGCGCCGCGTCCACCATACGTGACGCATTGGCGACACGCTCTCCAGCGTCCTGAGGCATGCCGCTCCCCCCGGCAGCCGTCACAATCACCCTGGAATTGTAGCGCCGGGCCAGATCCAGGGCTTCAAGGCGCTCCAGTGAGGCCGAGTTCAGCAGCGCACGGCCGGCCCTGCCGTCGCAGGCTTCCAGCCCCACCTGAATCGTTTCGACGTTGGAGGAGTCCACGGACAGCGGAACCGGGCACACCTCCTGCACGGCCCGCACCAGCCATTGCATGGCCTCCTTTTGCTCCTCGAGGCGCAATGAGACTTCGTCCACGTTCAGATCCAGGTAGCCCGCCGCCGCATCCACCTGGCGCTGCACCAGCCGGTGCAGGTACGCCAGCCCGTCACCTGCGTGTGGCTCCCGCCCGGACATCGCCGCATGCAGGGCGATTTTGACGTATTTGACGCGTCCCTCTTCGTAGTCCTGGGTCCGCTTGACATCTTCGGGAATCGCGAGGAAGCGTCGTTTCCTGTGCGTGTCGTAAAAGCGGACCGCCTCCACCCCCGCAGGACGCTTCACGACGAGCTTTCCCTTTCTGAGAACCACCCTTGTGGTGTGGATGTTCTCACCGATCACGATAAACTCGCCGTCTCGACCGTCCAATTTCATCGGGTTGCCCTCATTTCGTGCGGCCGTGGTGGTCCCGTTCCAGAAATGCGTTCGCCCATGCGCTCGTTCCCTTCAAGGCGCCGTCCTTGAAGACCGCCGGCCTGTCCAGCATCTTCTCTTCCTCTCCGTATGCCTTGAGCCGTTCGTAGGCCAGCGACCAGATGCACTCCTTCTCCCCCACCTCGCATCGTCCGTTTCGCGTTCCGCCGCAGGGGCCGTTGCGCTGGTTCTTGACGCATTGCGACTCGGGGCAGAGAAACGCGATATCGGGGAGCGAGCAATCGCCGCAGTCCCGGCAATCGAAGCCCAGAATCTTCACCGCCTGCTCCGCTCCATGCACGGCCCTCCGGAGGCCGCTTCCGGCGCGATCCACGGCCTCGAAGATCTTCTTGCCGATACGAAAGGCCGGGCGACCCTTTTCGAAAACCTGTTCGTGCACGAAGCGGTTGACCTTGTAGCCCGTGGAAACGCGGCTCCTGGCGGCCCTCAATACCTCGGGATCCTTCGAATGGCGATACTGGCGGTTGACCTCGTCCGAACTCAACCCCGTCGACTCGTCGGGTTCGAAGAAAAAAAACTCGTCGGGTTGCTGGAAGAGAAACTCATGAACGAAGTCTTTCCAATCCGCTTCGCCGAAGCCGCCGGAAATCTCCAGGATTCGCGCGTAGTCCTCGAATTTCAGGTGTCCGCCAAGATAAGCCCCGCGATATCCCAGCCCCCTGGCGATAGCGCACTGCTTCGCGGCGAACTCCAGGAAGAAGGCCTTGCCCTTGTCCCGGGAACGTGCATGTTTTCGGGTCAGCGCAAGCAACTCATCGGTTACAATCACGCCGGGGATGTTGCCCGCGTGAAAAAACCGCGCCGAAGCGGGGCTGAGCACGTACACGTTGGCCAGCACCGGCGCCCGGAGATCGTGAAGGGCCATATACTTCAACAACTCGTCCTGCTTGCGCGCGTCGTACCCAATCTGGTTGATGATGAAACCGGCGCCGCTCTCCACCTTTTTCGCCAGCTTGAAATACTGCGGCATCACCTCGCGTTCGTATCGCTTGTGGTTGTTCACCACCGCACCGAGGAAAAAATTTGTGGGCGCCAGCACTTGGCCGGTTCCCCCGCCTTCCACCTGCATTCCTGAATTCATGTCGGACAGCATCTTCAACAGGCCGACCGAATCGATGTCAAACACGCCCCCCGCCTGCCCCCGATATCCGCTCACGGGATAGTCGCCCGACAGCGCCAGCACGTTTTCGAATCCTTCGCTTGCGAGTTCCCAGCCTCTGCTCAGCAGCGCGTTCCGGTTCCAGTCCTTGCACGAAATGTGAATGATGACCTCCTGCCCCCGACGCAGCAGGTCCATCCCCATCGTATCCGCGCTGTTCGTGGCATTCCCGCCGGGATTGTCGGTGATGCTCAGGGCGTGGACGTCCGGATGGTCGGCAAGCGCTCGGGCGAGATCCAGCACGCGGCGTCCGCGGCGCTCGGTAATCACGCCGCGGGAATTGACCAGTTCCACGCAGACGACGAACGCATCCGAGTCATGGAGCAGACTGCGCAGGGAGCGCTTCGGCCCTGCGCCACGGCCGGGGTCTGTTTTTTCTAGATTTAACGCCATGCGAATACACTCGTGTTGTTACGCAGCACTCGTGTTCGGTCCGGGAACACAGATTGCCGAAATTCGGCCCATCACAAGCAGCCAAAACAGCTCTCAGCGGTCAGCGAGAATCAGAAGGCGAAAACCAAATTCAACATCCACATCTCCCCAGATTCCCTGCCTCCGGCGGGTTCCTTAAAACCGTGAGACGTAAGACGGTAGAGGTAAGAAGGCCACTCAGCCACCCACCGGTTACGCGCCCTCTTTCGCGATCCACTTCTATTTTCCAGTTAGCGAGACTCCGGTTCAGAGGGTTTCATATGACAAAGTTACTAACCCTTCTACCTTCTTGCCTCTTGCTTCTTACCGCTTTTAAAAGTCGCCGCTAGGCGCGGGGCCTACCATATGCATAGCGCGAATTGCCTCACGGGATGCACCGGATCTGCTGCCCTTAAAGCCCCGGTACGGCATCCACCCTCGGTGATGAACGGAACCACGCGCTCTGCTCTGGTAGACCTCTCGAAGGGCATTTTGAGCGTCCTTTCATTGGTATTCCGTGAGCGAGGAGCTATCAGCTAACACAGGCTACCGGTAAGAACGCAAGTCCCTGCGGTGATCCTTTCCGGTCTACCTTGCGGCCGGATGGTGGCGGAGTGCGTGGTTTGTTCGCGGCAACGAGACTCGCCGCTCACCATCAGCCTCGAACGCCAGAACCAGGCGTCCCCTGTTGTTCCGAAAAAAACCCGGAAAAACAGGTCACCCGCTGCGCGGGCGGAGGCGACTTCCGCGCTTATACGTAAAACTTCATCATTGTATTGAACCTCTCGACATCCATTCATGCGCACGGTTGTGGCGTGGGGGGTTTTTCCACGCTATTCCGTCCCGCATTGTATCGCCGTGGGGCCGTATTTGTACGCAGGGCACAATCGCTCGTCTTCGCCACAGGTGAGATTTGTGGAAAAACCGGCCCCGCGCCGAGCGGCGCCCTTCTCTTAAAGGCGGTGAGACGTGAGACGGTAGACGGTAGAAGAAATCCTTGCCCGATCTGATCTTCCTCGATTCCTCCGGTCTGAACTGGAACCTCACTGGGCAGGCAATCTCTCCCGTCTTGCGTCTCCCGACCTTTCGAAAAAGGGCAAGGGAATAGGGGACGTTTGGGGGTGGTGAAGATTCTGACTCACGGGTTAAGAAAAGCGGCGGGCATCGGCTTGAACTGACATCCTTCCACGAACACCTCGAAAAAATCCGGTGTCGTCTCGAGTTCGACGTGTTCGATCTTTTTAACCAGCGCTTCGACGGACGCTCTTTTCTCGCGTGAAAGCAGCACCTCTCTGGCTCCCTGGACCGCCGCATTCCCGATCTTCACAACCCGGTCTTCGGCGACGGGGGCCAGAAATCCGATCTCAATCGCATTTTGCACGTTCACATAGTTCGCGAAACCTCCGGCCAGGTAGAGCATGTCGATATCTTCCGGACCGATGCCGAGATGTCGCATCAGGATAAACTGACCGCAGTAATTCGCCGCCTTTGCCTGGGCCAGATTGCTGGCATCTTCGCGTGACAACGTAATTCCGTACTCCGGGACAACCATCACCTCGTAGGACCGATCCGCAAACATCCCCTTTGGCGCCATGCGCTCGTGCCGCCGGAGTTCCGCCAGCAGATCGATCAACCCGGATCCGCAAATTCCCTCCGGTTCAACCTGCCCGATGGTCCGATATTCAAACGCGCCGTTATCCAGACGAATCGACTCGATCGCCCCTTCATAACCCGGCATTCCGTACCGGATCAGTCCCCCCTCGAACGCGGGTCCGGCCGGGCAGGACGCGGTCAGCAACCGCTCCGGGCTCCCCACGACCACCTCCGTATTGGTCCCCACGTCCACCAGCATCACCAAACCCTCTTGAGATGCAATATCCATGGCCACCAGGTCGGCCGCGGTATCGGCCCCGACGTGGCTGGCAATCAGCGGCATCCCGTAAACCTTCGCCCTGGGGTTCGCACGCAACCCCAGACGTCTTGTGCCTTCCAGCAGCGACGTCGTGTCCCGTTCGCCCTCGAGATAGGCGTGCTCCACGCCGGACTTGTACGGTCTCTGACCGATGCTCTGCACGTCCAGCCTGAAGAGAATATCGCGCATCGTGGAGTTTCCAGCCACGACCACCTCGTAAATCTCCTGGCGGACAAACCTGAAGCGTCTCCCCAGTTCCAGTATTTCGTGATTGATCGCGTTCACAACCGCTTTCTGCAATTCGCCCTGAAACTCCCCGTCGTACGAGATGCGGTGCATCACGTCGCTCCCGCCAAAACGCTGCGGGTTCTCGAACGAACTTACGTGGACGCTCTTTCCCGTGGTCAGGTCCACGAGGTCCATCACCACCGTTGTGGTACCCAGATCGATTGCAATGCCGTACAGGTGGCCACGGTACCTGTCAATGGCTTCACCGTCATAATAAACAACGTCCCCCCGGCGGGAGACCAGGGGGTCCGGATCGAGCGACTTTTGCCGTGTGGTAGAGAGTATCTTGGGCTTGCGCCTCAGCGGCGAGAATTCGATAGTAGCCCGGGCGTCTTCAACCACCGCCTGGCAGGCGAGGCGGTAGTTCTCCCGAAGGAACGACTCCACGTCGTTCCGGGGCCGCAACGCGTCCATCCCGCGCCTGATTTCAACCACACACTCGTGACAGTGTCCGGTGCGCCCGCACGAGGTGGGCACCTGAACCGCCAGATCGTCCGCATAGTCGAAAATCGTCTTCCCGGCTTCCAGCGCCCGCCTTTTCCCTTCGTGAGATATCGTACCCATGCGGCGTTCCAGTGTTCTGTCCCGGAAATAGGTTGCCTGAATTCGGCCGACGAGTCGCCCGTATCGCAAGGCGCCTGAGCGCGGGCGACCTGCTAAGGTCGGCGAGCGAAGGCAACGCGGCGAGACGGGATGAATCGGCGGCCGAATGGTGAGACATTTCTGGGACAGGACACTAGAGTTCTGTCCCGGAAATAGGTTGCCTGAATTCGGCCGATCAGAAGCAGCAAAAACAGCTATCAGCTATCAGCCGTCAGCTTGAACCAAAAACCCAATCAGTTGACATCAGCGCCGTGACCTCTCCCCCCGGCCCCCTCTCCTAAAGGAAAGGGGGAGACAAGCGTTAATCCGTCTAGTATTATTACGGTACGTGAACACGTATAGATTTGGATCTGGACTGGCGGCTAGACCGAGAACACGTTCAAAACGCCGTCGCGGTATACCTCCCGGCCATCCGGTGGCGGAGAGGGGGGTTTTTCCGCGTTTTTCCGTCCAGCAGTGTCGTTTTGTGTATGCTAAACCGGTCTCAGGGCAGTGTCTTACGTTTTCTCCACTAAGGAGATTCGCGGAAAAACCGGCCCCGCGCCGAGCGGCGCCCTTCTTAAAAAGGCGGGAAGAAGTAAGCCGGTAGAAGTGAGAGGACCACGCCGCGCCCCACCGGTCTCGCGCCGCATTCAGCAATCCACTCCTCGTTCTACACAACGAGAGTCCATTGCGGGTGTCTCACGCGAAAGAGTTACCAACCCCTCTTACGTCTTCCCTCTTCCCTCTCCCGGCTTCATGGCGATGCAAGAAAAAGGGCAAGGGAATTGGGGACGTTAGGGGGTGGCGAAACGCAGGCAAGGAATGCGACGCAGCGAGACGGGATGAATCGGCGGGAGAATGGTTAGATATTTCTGGGACAGGACACTAGTCCTCGCTCCCTGCAAGCGCCCCTTCATTCGCCTCCGTTTCCCACGCGCTGCGATAGTCCAGCTTGTCGTCCCCGCCGCACATCAGCAGCTTTCCGCCGGGACGGGGCTTCCGCTGATTTCTGCATCCGAACCTGGCCGTACACTCGTCAAAACGGTTCTTGTACGGGCAGCGCCGGGTGGAAAGTTCATCGGCATGGGCGATCATACCCGCGAACAGGTCCGTGATCTTATCCAGCCGCTTCTGATATTCCTTTTGGTCGATTTTTCGCATGGTCGGGCTCACACGTTCAGGTTGGCCTCTTCCTTCATCTCGTCCAGCAGTTGCTTGGCAAGGGCTACGCACGCCATCGCGTCCTTGCCGTACCCGTCTGCGCCCATATCGTCCGCGAACTCCTGCGTGACCGGCGCGCCGCCCACCATGATTTTTACGTCCTCCCGCAGGTCCGCATCGATAAACGCCTCGATCGTTTTACCCATATTGGGCATGGTCGTCGTCAGCAGCGCCGACATCCCCAAGAGCGGCGCCCCATGCTCCTCCACGGCATCCAAGAATTCGTCATCAGACGTGTCCACCCCCAGATCGTGAACGACAAAACCGGTGCCACGAAGCATCATAATGCAGAGGTTTTTTCCAATATCGTGCAGGTCGCCCTTTACCGTGCCCATAATCACCGTACCGATAGGCTCGATGCCCGACGCGGACAGAATGGGTTCTATATACGCCATCCCGGCCTTCATCGCCCTGGCGCAGGCCAGCACTTCCGGAACAAAGATGAAATTTTCCCGAAACTTGATCCCCACAATGCCCATTCCCGCGATCAACCCGTCGTCCATGACCTGCAATGCCTCGGTGCCCCCATCGAGGGCAGCCTTGGTCAACGCGTCCACCTCGTGGTGGGCGCCGTCGATCAACGCCGCGGCGATCGCCTGCATTTCCCGACTGACACTGGCAAACGTGGCGATCGTCCGCTCCCGCTCGTCTTCCCGTTCGAGAAACTCCTCGATCTCGTCACGAATGAATTCGTTTTCGATATCGGTAATTTCCGCCATAATTCCCGTGCCCTTTTGACATGCCGGCGCCGCCCGTTCAAGCAGGCGGTGCCGGAATCTGTGTTACTTGCGCTGCCGCGTTTGTACTATCGCTCCCTGTGCCAGTCTCGCACCGCCCCGGGAATCTCCTTGAGGTTCTCGATTGACGTCTGCAATGGAATCGCGCACTCGGGCCCGACAAGATGCACGCCGGCGTCCAGGTTCTTGATGACCTCCTTGCGAACCGCTTCGGGCCCCTTTGAAAACAGCGTTTCAGGATTGTTGATGTTGCCCACCAGCGAGATCCGCTCCTTGACCACCGCCATGGATTCTCCCGGCTCGTTCTTCGAGTCGTAATGGAATGCGGACATCCCCGTCTGTGCGATATACTCCATCCGATCCACTGTCCGCCCGCAGATGTGCAGAATCAGCGGAATCGGAATCCGCTCCACGAATTCGATGTGCAGATCGCGCAGATACCGCTTGTAATACTCCCCGCTCACCAGGTCGCCCGTGGCGTGATCGGGCAGCGTGAGTGCGTCGGCGCCCGCTTCGATCTGCGCCACTCCGAACGCCACGGTCACTTCTTTCATCCTGTCCAGGCAGGCCTTCGTCCTGCCTGGGTCGTCCAGGGACATCAGTAGAAAGGGTTCCACCCCGAAGCAGTGGTATCCCAGCGACCATGGGCCCATCGTCTTACCGATAACGGCCACGTCATCCCCGAATTCCTTTTTAAGAATCCGAATCGCATCCAGCACGCACTTCGTATCCCGGTGTGTGAGCAGATTGTGGGGAATCCGGATGTCGTCCACGTCCTCCCAGATGGGCTCACGCATCTTCACCGTGGGCCAGTTGTCCTTCTGTTCCCACTGAATCTTGCAGCCCAGCGCCGACGACTCCTGGATGATCGTGAACACCGGCATGATCGTATCGAACCCCAACTCGGTATGCCCGGTCGCCGCCAGCCTGGCCATCAGTTCCGCGTTTCGGTTCGCATTCGGAAAAGGCGCATCCACGAGATCCATCAGTTCCACCGTCGCCACCGATGTCGGATTGCACACCGGCGTCCGGTCTACCGGCTCTCTCTTCAACGCCGCCAGAACACGCTCGCGGGAGGTCATCGGACCCACGGTTTGAGTCCCCATATTCCAAATCTCCTGTCTGAAACGTCATTTGCGCAGCGCGGCAGACCCCGGTGTTCTGTCCCGAAAATAGGTTGCCTGAATTCGGGACAGAACACTACCTCTGCTGGCTTGGTGAGGCAAGAACGCCGCGTGACCCCGCCATCTCCTGCTCACGAACCGCAGACCGGACGTTCGGGGCGCGAACCAGAAGCAGCCCCAACGCCTCGTCGTGGGCGTGTCCGCACGAAAAAGCGACCGTATCCGAGTCCACGGATTGCATTTCTCCAAGTTTGACCAGCCCGCCCGCAATTGCCGAGGTCCTCCGCGCGCCGTCTTTCCCCTCCCCTTCGGCGCCGACGCGGTACACACCCTCCCCCAGACGGGACACCGTCACATTCAAACCCGACTTCCTGTCGAGGATCCCCAGCGGGCGGCCTACGACCTCGCTTCCGGACGCAAGCTTGCACGCTTCCAGAAATACCCGTCGGCAGGCCAGTTCGTGTGCCTCTCCGCACGGAAAGCGCACCAGCCCGTCCGGTGTCTGCTCCATTCCGCCCAGCACCGTCATCGCGTCCGCGACAAACCCGATTCGCTCGTCGGCACCGGTTCTTCCACTGTATGTGTGCACGCGATACGCCGGACCTCCGTGGTGCTCCTGCCGGTACAGGCCAATCGTGATTTCATGAAAATGCGGATCCATGGACACCAGTTCAATCCGCCCGCCGATATCGACTGTTAGGCCCATCGCGCCACCTCCGGCAAGTTTTCTCTTGACAGCAGGGAACCCGGTCTGTTCTTTTGTTATTGTGATGATGGTCTGACCAATTTCCGATATAAGATTAACCGAAAAACGGATCTTTGTAAAGTGAAAACTTGCCGTCCCGGCCCGTGTTCGGCTCCGCACACGGAGAATTTAGCTTTAATATCTGAAAAGTATAGCGTTATAAAAGGACAGCCGCGTGAATCAACAACGGAAGGCCCCGCCCGTTGAACAGATGACGCCCGTCAGGCGCACCTCGCTCAGCGACGAAATTGTCGCGCAGATCATCGACCTGATCTCCCGCGACGTGCTGAAACCGGGCGATCGGCTGCCGCCCGAAAGAAAACTCTGCAAACAGTTCGAGGTTGGCCGGACCTCCCTGAGGGAAGCGCTCCGCTCACTCGCTGTCATGGGAATCCTGGAAAGCCGGGTCGGCGAGGGTACGTTCGTGAGCGACAACAGCGGCCGCTACCTGGAAAAATCCCTGCGATGGGGTCTGCTGCTGGACCCGAAGGAAGTCAAGGATCTCGTCGAGACCCGGCTCATGCTGGAATCCCAGAACGCATTTCTGGCCGCAAAGCGCGCCACGGAAGGTGACCTCAGGGAACTCGACCGGACCATCCGGGGAATCGAAACATCACTCGACCAGCCCGCGGAATTCCTGGAATTCGACGTCCAATTCCACCTGGCCATTGCACGTGCCACGCAGAATTCGATCCTCTGCAACCTCCTTGTCATGATACGCAACTACCTTCAGCAGTGGATCAAAGCCAGCCTGGAAGAACCCGCAACGCACACGGCGGAGGCGCGTGCCCGGATGTCGCTGGACGAACACGGAAAAATCCTGCGGGCCCTCCGGAGCGGCGATGCCGAAGCCGCGCAGCAGGCCATGAAAGAACACATTCTGTCCAGCAGCGTGGACCTCCAGGCGCGGATCGCGGAAGATTCCGAAACCCGCCCGGCGTGAAACACGTTGCCGGTTCCACTCGCCCGTGCGGCCGAAGCGAAGAGACATTGACCAGACGCTTGCGTTCAACTTCGAACGTCCGGAACGTACCGCGCCACCGTTTTTGAAAACCCGTCCTCCGCCAGAGACTCGGCCATCCGCACACCGGTCCCGGCGGTCGAAGCCCTGGTCAGGTCATCCGCGTTCCCCATCAATACGCCGATGCCCGCCGCCCTCAGCATCGGGAGATCGTTGTCCCCGTCTCCGACCGCCAGCGCCTGCGAAGGGGAAACACCGCACGCGTCGCAGAGCTTCCGCAGTGCCACCGCCTTGTTCACCTCAGGATGCATGATCTCAATCCGGTCGTCCCCCGTGCGCGCCAGATAGAAACGTCGCTCGAACGCCGCACGCATCCCCTCGAACACCGCTTCCCTTCGCGCGGGGCCCGGCAGCACAATCATCTTCGGCGGCGGCACGAGTTCCCGCTGCCGCATCCTGTCGAAAAGATCCCCGTCAACCAGGATATCCACACCGGTCATTTGCACCAGCCTTCGAATCGGCCCGGTCTCCTCATCCGTCACATAGACCTCATTCAAGCCACGACCGTCGACTTCGCATCCGCAGTAGATGAAATTCAAACTCCAATCACCGATAAAATTCAACAGTTCGGCAAAACCCTCCCGCGGCAGACGTTGTTCGTGCAACAGACGACGCGTGTCATCCGGCCCGTCTCCCAAAACAATCGCCCCGTTGTAGCTGCCCACGTTCAACTCCAACCGCAGATCCGGAGGAAACGGCGCCAGGCTCTTGCTTACGTTACGTCCGCTGATCGAAGCCAGAGGAATTCCCGCGTTCATCAGACGCCGCAGCGCTTCGACGGACGCGCCTGAAATCATCCCCATGTCATCCAGCACCGTGCCGTCCAGATCAAACGCCACCAGCCGCACGTCACCCATCCTGCATCTCTCTCCGTGACCAGCCGCAACCCGATTCAGAATTCCGTCACCACCCTGGCGGGCCTGCCCGTTTGTATCGATTGCGCCACCGCGAAACACGCCGCCATCGTACGCGCGCCGTCCCGCACGTCGATCATCGGCGTCTGACCCGAATCCAGACAGTGCAGAAAGTGCGTCAGTTCTTCGGCGCAGGCGTGCACTTCGCCCAACACCGGAAACGGGATCTCCGCAAATGCCTCGATCTCTCCGAACTCTTTCAGATAGAGCCGGTTCTCCTCCACCGTGCCCTCTGTTCCGTACAGATTGAACGTCATCGAATACGGCCGCGGCGCTCCCACGGACACCAGGCACTTTCCAACCGCGCCGCTCCTGAACTTCAGCGACGCAATCACCGTATCGTGCCAGCCCACGTCGTGCAGAACCTTCGTAACGCCATACGCCGATACCTCCTCCAATTCACCCGCAATCCAGCGCATCAGGTCCAGGGGATGGCACGCGCCGCCGATCACCGCGAATTGCCCTTCGTCCCGGTGCCGCCACCACCGGTGCCCCGGACCCCGGAGAAACGGTCCCAGCGAATGGACATAATCCGACTCGCAGAAACAGGCCTCTCCAAGCTTGCCCGCTTCGTACAGGTCCTTCACCGCACGGTGCAACGGCCTGAAACGCGCCCCATGGCCCACCATCAGCTGCCTGCCCGACCCCGTTACCGCGGCGACCATCCGACGGCAGTCCTGCAACGTGGTCGCCATCGGCTTTTCGCAGAACACGTGCTTGCCGGCTTCCAGCGCCGCCACGGCCTCGTCGGCGTGCAATCTATTCGGTGTGCACAGATAGACCACGTCGACCGCTTCGTCCGACACAATCTGCCCGTAGTCCGCCGTCACCCTTTGGGCCCCGTATTCGGCTTTCAGTTCGTTCAATCGACCCGCGCTGCGCTCCGATCCGCAGATCGCATACAACGCCGCCTGCGGATGCCCCGCAATCGCCTTGATATGCTCCAGGCCGATATACCCCGTGCCCACCACTGCGATTCGATATTCTGCTGCCACGACACCGTTCCTTTCGGATTGTACCAACGCCCTTCAGTCAACGTCAAACGGCCGGTGGAACGCTTCCCCGCCGGGCAGTACCCATTTTCCGGTTCACCGGTTGCCGGGTGGACGTCGACGTCTCTAATTTCGCGGAAACCGGAACGCGGCCGGACGGAAATGCGGAGCCGGCGGTTCGGTCCGCCGCCCGGGCGGGACAATCAATCCACAAGGGGCAGATGCACCACGCCGCCCCGTTCCACGGATCTGAACACCGCCTCGGTAAACGCCATATAGTTCACACCCGCTTCGAACGTGGTATCGCCGGGAGGCCCACCCTGAATCGCGCTCACGAAATCCTGCTCCACGGTCCACTCTCGGGCTTCGTCATCCGGAATGGGAATCTCCGACAGCGCGCCCTCTCCGGCCTTTCCGCCCAGAAGGGTATCGCTGTTCAACTTATAAATCAACGTTCCCCGGCTGCCATAGAGCTCCACCTGCGGATCCACGCCGAACCGCGCCACCGAGGAAAACAGAAACGCGGCCTGGGCGCCGTTTTCCATCTGGCCCATGATATGCACCGAATCCGGGCGCTCCACCGGCCCCGTCCCCTTCCCACCCTCGGTCGACCGTGTCCTGATGAACGTCTCGGCCTGCGCCGATATCGTCTTCATCTGACCGGCCCAGCGGTGCACAATTTCCACCAGGATGCCCATGTTCAGCGCGTTCACTCCGGAATACCGGTCGACTTGCCGCCAGTGCAGCGGATTTTCGGGGTCGCAGCTGTCTCCACTGAACGACCGGGTATAGACATGATAGATGTCGCCCAGGTATCCCTCACGGATCAGCCGCTGAATGAGCCCGTCGCCCTTCATCGCCATGGGCGACGGGCAGATCTGCGCTACCAGACCCGTCTCCAGCGCCCTGGCGTACATGGCCTTTGCCTCGCGCAGATTCATCGCCATCCGCGCCTGCACGAAGACATGCTTTCCCGCCTCCAGCGACGCCAGCACATATTCGCAGTGCCGGTACGGCCAGGTACCGATCATCACCGCGTCCACGTCCTCGCTCGCGATCAACGCGTAAGGATCCGTCATCAGTCTCGGCGAGAGGCCGAACTCACGGGCGATTGCCCCCGCGCTCTCCTCGCTCCGGTTACAGATGGCGACCACCTCCGCATCTCTGATCTTCGCCAACCCCGGGAAATGCCGGCTGCGGAAAATGCCGCCGGCGCCAATCACTCCGATACGTACCTTATCGGACATAGTTCCTCCTCGTATATTTCAGGCCGGACATCGGCCTGTCTTCCACGTTCAGACCGATCCGCGCCGGCGTCTATGATCGATACAACCGGTCCAGCAGGCCAACGGCCGCTTCCACAATCCGCTCGCCCGAACCCGGCGTAAACAGGGCGGCTTCGGGTTCGTAGCCCCCCTCTTTATAGGCTTGCTGGTCGGGCAGATATCCCACGCTGTCGTTGGCCAGTTCCAGCACCATCGTCTGCCCGAACGGAGACCGATTCTTGATTTCCAACCCGAGTCGTACCAGCAATTCTCCGGGCACGCCCACCAGGGCCAGGTCGCCGATCCGTAACGCCTGCACCCACGTTCGCGTCTCCTCCGGCACTTCCGCCATCCGTCGCAGAATCCGCCGGGCGAATGCCCGCTCCGCCATGGTTCCTCGACCCTTTTCATGGATTTCCTGAGCCCGGGCGATATCTGCCGGAGAAGGGCCTGCCTTCCGTTTCAGCGTCACTTCGACCATCTCGGCGCCCAGGGTCAGGTCGCCGGCGAATTCCATTTCGTTCCAGGCCCAGAAGGCCTGGGCCGCCACCAGCGCGGCGACGCGCTCCGTATGCTGGTACCGGTCGTTTGCGCCTCTGCTTCCACCCATGACATCGTGATTGTTGATGTCGCCCGAAGCGCCGTTCGAAAGCGCCGCCGTGAACCGTTGGCCTCGCATCCGCTGGATCAGACGTACAAAATACCCGAAATAGTCTGCCGAAATCGCCCGCTCGTGATCTCCCCCGCCCACGTAGTGCAACGCGTAATTGCACAACAACCCCAGGGGCATGCCGTCCGGTTTCCGGAGGCAGAGCACCCCCACCTCAGGATCCACGGGGCCGGCGGGCCGTACCACGTCCGGATTGCCCAGGCCGGGGTTGGTTCGCACCGTGCCATCGGCCATATGAAAACGCCGGTTGAATACAGGCCGATCCTCTTCGGCGCGTCCCCAGCCCGCCGTCACCTCGCCGCGTCCGTGCCAGGCCAGGCGTACGGAATCCGCAATCCGTTCCACGAGAAATTCCGTGTAGGCGTCATCCCCCGTCTGTGCGCCCGTATGGGTATGCGTACAGCAAATCAGCACCCGTTCAGGCGCCAGCCCTGTGGTTTCGGCGATCCGAGCTTTCGCCCGGTCCAGATAGGCCCGCGCCACGCCAATCAGATCGCATACGACGATCGCGATACCCGCGCCGTCGCGTTCCAGCACAAAACCGCGCACGTGCAGCGGATCGTGAACCGCCTCGGCCCGGCGTTCGTGAAACAGACCCGGAATCAGCGTTCCCAGTGGCGGCGTGATGTCCAGGCTGATTGCGCCTCCGTTCAACATGGTGTCTCCTCTCAACTCATCAATCGCCGCAGCCAGGCCTTCCCCCGGCCCTCGCGCTTTCTTACCAGCATCACCGAAGTCTTGGCGAAACGCCCCACCCGGTCCGGCACCTCACCGAACAGAAGCTGCTGGAACAGGCCTGTATTCGCCGCGCCCATCACCACCAGATCGAAATCCGCTCCAGCCCTGACAATGCCCGCCGGTACGGACCGGGAACGGATCGCCCGGCATTCCACGTCGCCCAGATTCGCATCCCGCAGCGTGTGTTGCATCCACCCCATGGCCTCCCGTTCCCGCTCCTCGTCCGCATCTTCGGGTATCACGTAGCAGGCCGTCACACGTGAGTCGTAAGCCGCGACGATCGGCTCCAGCAAATCAACGGCGAACCGCGTATGGGGTCCTCCGGCGGTCGGCAGCAGTATCCGATCGAACCTGGCGTGCTCCTGTAACTTGACAACCGCCACGTCGGCTGTGGCGCGGTTCACCACCCTGTCGAGTACTTCTCCGAAAATCCGTTCCCGCGTGGTCGTGTATCCCTTCCAGCCGATCACCAGCAGGTCCACGTGCTCGTCCGACACCGCCGAGAGAATGCCTTCGTCCACCCTGTGCGCCACCCGGATGTCGGACACCATTCGCAAGTTCTGCTTCTGGGTGTATGCCTGAGCGGTACGCAACAGGGGCATCCGGTGGTTGATGTACTTCATTCCTTCCTGAATAGGCAACTGGATGGGCACCTCAACCGTGGTACTCACGATCAGATCGCCATCTTTCGCCTTTACAACAGGAATGGAAATATCCAGCAACGACGCGATCGTATTCGGATTGGCCACGGGTACCAATACGCGGTACGGCGCTCGTGCGGTCTCCAGAGGCAGCGCATCCAGAACGTGAGGCTCGGCCTGGCCCGATTCCTTCTGGAAATAGATGGTATACGCGAAAAATCCCAACGCGATCCAACCCAGCGCAACGTACCATGCCATCGGATCGAAACGAAACTGATAAATCGCCAGGAGCATATTCGAACACGCGCCAAGCAGAGGCAACCATGGAAAAAGCGGTACTCTGAACCTGCGCTGTATTTCCGGCGCCCGGCGGCGAAGGACAACCAGCGACAGATTCACAAGCGTAAACGTGAGCAGAAACATCAGGCTTGCCGCGGACCCGACCACATGGATGGGCAGAAGCAGCGCAATGCCCATCAGAATCAAACCGGTGACCAGAATCGCGACATGCGGTGTCCGCCTGTCGGAATGAATCCTGGCCATGCCCACCGGCAGCCACCGATCCCTGCCCATCGAAAAGGCCACGCGGCTGGAGGCCAGCACCGTGGCGTTCAACGCGGACATGGTGGACAGAAGCCCGCCGAAGACAATGGTTGCCACGCCAAACGCCGGCATGAAACTGTCTGCCGCCTTCACAATCGCCGTTTCCTGATACCGGCCCAGAAACTCCCACGACATGGTGGACTCCGGTTGAACCGCGCCAAGCGAGACAAAAACGATCAGCAGATAGACAACCATCGTCACACCCAGGGAAATAAACGTCGCCTTCGGAATATTCTTCTCTGGCTGTTTGATTTCCTCGGCCAAGGTCGCGATCAGATCGTACCCTTCAAAGGCGATAAACGTCAGCCCCATGGCCACCAGCACACCGCCCAACCCCTTCGGGAAAAATGGGGAGAAGTTCTTCGCCGCCTCCTGGGGGGCGGCGTAAATATGCATCAGCCCGTACCAGACAAAAACCAGAAGCACGAGAATCTTGGAGATGGTGATGACGTTCTCCGCCTTGCCCGTCACCTCCGTGCCGCGTACGTTCAACCAGACAAACAGCCCGCTGACGATTACCGTCACCAGCGCGATCGAAGGTTTCACGCCGGCCGTCGACTGTATCGTATGGCTGACGTCCGGCAGGTACTTGTGGAAAAACTCCCAGAAGTACCCTGCAAACCCCAACGCGTAGAGACTGCAGGCCACCGTATAGGCGAACCAGAGCATCCATCCGGAAAGAAATCCCACCGGGCCGGGAAATGCCTTTTTGACGAAAGAATATCCACCGCCTGCCTCGGGAATCGCCGAAGCCAGTTCGGCATAGCAGAACGCCGTCATCAGCGTCACCAGGCCATTGAGCGCGAATGCCAGAATCGACGCCGGGCCCGCCTCGCCCGCCGCGATGCCGGTCAGCACGAAAATCCCCGCGCCGATCATCGCTCCGATGCCGATCATCGACGCGTCGAAACAACCCAGACTCCGGGCGAAGGTGACCCGGTTGGATTCCGGCGAATGGGAAGAAACACGCACTGAGACCTCGGACGGGTAAGCAAAAAGATCAGGGGCGCGAAAATCGCACCCCTGGTGACAGGCGCCCGCGAACGTTCACGACGCGGGATTGGAAATATCTTCGTAGCCGGTCAGATGATAGTCGTACTCCAGATAGTCCAGAAGGCGGCAGAGGCTCCGAAAGGCCACGCCGAATCCGTCCACCCCGCTGACGCCGCCGAACTGGCCGCCGCCCTTCACGTGCGGCTCCAGGTCCACGAAGACGCCCGGCACACCCAGCGGAGAGTAGCGCTGCCGGATTTCAGGCACCAGCGTCCGGAAGTCGCGCAACACCTGCTCATGCCCGGAATCGCCCCGGTCCACCGGGATGAACCGGGTCAGCCCGCGCTCTCCGGCCGCTGCCAGCATGGCCTGGTTCGACGGATTGTTGAAACCTTTGATGTGTATCCAGCCCACCCCGGGTTTCATTTTGACATAATGCTCGTACGCGCTGTCGGGGCTGTGGCCCTTGGACTCCATGTTACCCACGTCCGGAATAATACAGACGTACGGACTATTGACTTTCTCGAACAATGCGATCAACGTGTCGCCATCGCCGCCAACCAGATCGGCCTCCACCTCCATACCGTAAACCACACCTGCCGACGCGCACTTCTCCACGATCTGCCCGAGTTGCTCCGCCGCCCTGTCCAGGTACGTCCAGGGATCCTCCCCGTGTGGATGGTAATAGCTGAACCCCCTGAGCAACTTGGTGTCGAACGCGTGGGCAAGGTCGATCGCCCGCTGCACGTCGTTTTTCAGATAGGAGTCAAACGGGACGTACCGGTTCTGTGTCCCATCGTCTTTATCCACGAGCTTGACCTTGCCCAGCGGAGAACCCACGCTGGACACGTTGATCCGGAACGCTTTGTGCAGATCCTGAAGCCGTTGTATTTCCTCGTCTGACAATTCCATGACGTTCTTCACGCCATTGCCGAGATCGATGAACCGGATTGTGTAATACGACAGCCCGAGGGCGGACATCATCGTCAGCTGCTCTTCGGCCCGCTTGCTCACCGGACCTTCATCCGCAAAACCGGATAGAACGACTTCGGGTTTAGCCATAACAGGACACCTCAATGATAAGAATGGATCGACAGCCTGTCTCGTGCGGGAACGACTCGGTATCTGCGCTGTCCGAAGCCGCGCGGGTACGAGATGAGTGAATCCGGAAGGCGCTCTCTGAATCTCTTTTTCCGTTTTCCACGTTCCTCGTCCCGATACGTTGCTTTACGCAATCAACTCCGGCGTGAGATGAGCCACGCAACTCAGATAACGGACCTGCACCCATCCCTTGCCATTGAAATCCAGACGGCTGATCGCCGTATTGGGATTCTCAAAATAGATGCTGTCCGGCATTCCGGCGAACACGGCATGAAGCAGGTCGTTGGCGAATCCGCCGTGACACACCAGCGCAATCCGCTCCTCGGTGCCCGCAAAACACTCGTACAGTACCGACGCCACTCTGCGCGCCCGCGCGCGCCACTCCGTTTTGATCTCCGCCGGCCGGTTCCACCAGCCCCCATCCGTGATGGTTTCGGGCACCGCAAAATCGGGGAACCGCGCCTCGATCTCGCTCCGCGTGAGGCCCGGATACCCCACCTCTCCCCGACCGTCGCCTTCATCCAGCCAGATCCCGCCCTCCTCGTGAATATCGATCCAGATTTCGGGCCGGATTCCCATTGCCCTTCCAACAGGCGCCGCCGTCTGCATTGCGCGCAACATCGGGCTTGAAAATATCCGGTCGAATTCAAAGCCCGCGCAATTCTGCTGAAACGCCACGTTGTGGAACGGCTCAGCGCCGTCTCCGGCCGCGGTCAGATAGCGGGCCAGCCTGTCCGCCTGAGCCTCGCCGATTTCGGTCAGGGGCGGATCGCAAACCCGCTTACCTCCGTTTTCCAACGCGTTGTTCGCCGATTGCCCATGCCGGATAATATAGAGTTTCATCCATTCCCTTCCGGACGAAAAAAAGCCCGGCAGCGATGCCGGCGTCTGAAGTATTCAAACCGTATAACGGACCGGAAAATACCACATTTTCGGAACGCGATCAAGGCATTTCTAAGTTACGAGGAAACCGGATCGAAGGTTGCCACGTTCCGGAGCCCGGTGACGCTTTCGCGGGCTTCGAATTGAATCGTCAACGTCACGTGTCGAACCGCACCCGGTTCCATATTCGCATCAAACTGTTTCGACGCCTGCCCCACCGTCGCATTCTGATCGTCGGTCAGCCTCCACGTCAGGATAAAGGGTATGTCGATCGGAACATCGCCGACGTGGACCACATCCGCGTCGATGCGTACCGCGACAATCAGGGGCGGGTTGCCCTGATCGAACACCGGCTGCGCAGCCAGATTCGTAATGGACAACATGTTCGACAGATCTTCGGCGTCCAATACGTTTGAATCCCTGCCGCAGCCCAGAAAGACCACGAGAACAGCGCAAACGATCCTTATCCGCATAACAGAATCCTCAGTGACGCAACCAGAGCGTCGTCAACGCCACCAGCCCCAGCGCCCAGCAGTAGTAGGAAAAGCGATGCAGCCGGCGGCCGCGAAGCAGGGCGAGGAGCCACCGGATGGCCACGACACCGGAAGCGAAGGCCGCGATCAGACCGACGAACAGGGGCACAACAAGGTTCCAGGGCGGCGGGTCGGTGATCAAGTCGCCCGCCTTCAACGCCGTGGCGCCCAGAATCACGGGAATCGACAACATGAACGAAAAGGACGCAGCCTCCCTTCCCTCAACCCCCCGCCACAATCCCGCACTGATTGTCAGACCCGATCGGGAAATCCCCGGCAGTATGGCAACCGCCTGCGCCAGCCCGATCAGAAGCGCATCACCGACGCCGATCTCCCGCCTCCTGCCAGAGACAAATCGGGTGCTCCACAACACCACACCCGTTGCAACCAGGCATCCGGCCGCCACCGTGGGGCTGTGGAACACCAGTTCCAGGAAATCCTCGAACCATATCCCCACCACGCCCGCCGGTACCGTGCCCAAAAGCAGCAACAACAACATCCTCAGGGACGCCGGGTCCCGCCGGATACAGCCGGTTACCAGCCGCCAGATCCGTTCTCGAAGTACCGTGAGCACGGCAAGCAACGTTCCGAAGTGTACGGTAACCTCGAACACCAGGTCACCCGGCTGCACGCCCATCAAAGCCTGCCCCAGCACCAGATGCCCCGAACTGCTCACCGGCAGAAACTCGGATAATCCCTGCACCAATCCCAGGAGGGCCGCCTGGAGGAACGTCATCCCGATTTCTCTCCCATCGCCGTCGCCGACCGACGGCAAGTAAGTTATAAAAAAATAATCGTTAATTTCCCGTTTGGCAAACAAAAACGCCCCGCTTAAGGGACGTTAGAAATATCCGAAACAGGACTCCTGTGATTCCGGATTACTGGTGCTATTCATCCATGTGGCCATATTTACCGGCCTGACGATCGGCCGACCTGTCATTCTGAGCGCAGTCGAAAAACGCCTACCGAAACGTGGATGCTGCGTGCGTTGCCTGTGCTGAGCCTGTCGAAGCAAGCTTGTCGAAATACCCGCGTTTCGGCTACCCTTCGCCGACCCTTCGACGGGCTCAGGGACCTCAAGCTCAGGGAGCGGCTCAGGGTGCAGGCGCCCAACCGTGGATTCAGCCGCCGGAAGCGGGAGTGGTTTGCGAACCGTCCGGACGTCGCGGTGGATGTGGATCGTATTTTTGGCGTTCCTGGTTTCCTGTACGCGCCAACGCCGATACCCGTTGTAGGGGCAACCCTCGTGGTTGCCCTTTTCCTCGCGGCCGCCGCCGCTTTACGGCAGTCGCCCAGGGGCGCCCACAAGGGACGCCCCTACTGATGGTGTGCAATTGCCTCGTCTCCCTTCAAGCGGATGGACCCGTGGCGAAATAATTCGAGCGATGCAGATGGTTGTTTCGCGATTTTTCGCTTCTACGCATGCGATGTTACCCCGCGCGCATGAGATTGACCCAGGTCAATTCTGAGATCCAGCGCATTGCAGACTTTGAGAAAGGTGGTCAGATTACAGTTGATTCCATTTTCCACTTTGGATAGTTGCTGCTGTGTGACCTTTGCTTTCCTGGCGACTTCCCTCTGGGACAGACCCTTGCTTTCCCGAGTCCCAAGAATCTTCAAAGAGAGTTCCGCAAGTTGCCTCTCTTCTTCATAAAGCCTTCTGAATTGATCATCCTTGAGTTTTTCTGACAGGTGTTTTCTAAAGGTCTTCATCCACGGCCTCCTTCAACTGTTTTTCATCGAATCGTCTCAAGAAGTCAGCACGCATGTTCCGTGCCTGGCGAATCTGGCTTCGAGGAACGCGATCAGTGCTTTTTATGAATGCATGGGTGAGCCCACTCCGAAAAGTCGTGTTTACTTAACCAGGAAAAAGTACTAAATTCGAGGTATAAACAGGTTGCAATGTTGCAGATTGATGTTTGATCACAAAGAAGCGAGGGACATATGTTTCGAAGGAGTGCCCCTTCAAGTCAGCCGGATCTGTTTAGCAGCTTCGAGTCGCATTTCAAAGGTCCGAAGCTGGATCGGCTAAATGATCCGGCCGCCTGGAATAATCTGTTCTACGAGCACATCACCTCAAAGGTCGATGAGGATATTTTTCGTGTGGTGTTTGACCCTGACATAGGCCGTCCCAATGCGCCGATCCGGCATCTGGTGTCGATGATGATCTTGAAGGAGGGCTTTGGGTGGAGCGATGCCCAACTTTTCGAGCAATGTCGGTTCAACATCCTGGTGATGGGGGCATTGGGGTTGGTGAATCTTACGGATGAAGTGCCTGTCGAGTCCACGTATTATCTGTTCAAGCAGGCTTTGTATGCGTATCAACTGAAGACCGGTCGCGATCTGGTAGGAGAGACCTTTTTCAGCTTAACAAAGACGCAGGCCAAGGCCTTTGGTGTATTGGGTCAACAAATCCGAATGGACAGTAAGTTGATCGGCGCCAACATTGCCTTGTGTTGTCGGTTGCAGTTGGTGGTTTGTTGCTTACAAGGGTTCTGGAGGTCATTGGACAAGGATGAGAAGGGACGATTATCGGCAACGGATCAGCAGGTTTTGGAGGATCTGATCCAAGGGAAGCCCCATCAGGTTGTCTACCGTCTCACCCCTACTGAAAAAGGCGAGAAGCTACAGGAATTGGGGCTGTTATTGAGCAGGCTACAAGAGACCTATACCGAGAAAGACAGCGATCGATATGGTCTGATCGTGCGTGTTTTTGAGGACCAATATACGGTTTTGTCTTCCCCCGAAGAGGTGCTACCCAAGCCTCCGAAAGCGATCTGTTCATCCTCGTTGCAGTCTGCCCATGATGACGATGCGGCCTTTCGCAGGAAAGGCGAGAATAAGGTGAAAGGGTATAATGTCAACCTCACCGAGACCTGCGATGAGGATGGCCTCAATTTGATCACGGATGTTGACGTCAAACCGGCGACGAGTCCCGACAACGCGTTTGTCCAACCTGCCATTGAGCAGACACAACGCGTGGTGGGTGACGTCTTGGAAGTGTCAATGGATGGGGCCTATAATGATCAATCCAACGCCGAGTACGCAAAAGAACAGGACAAGCAATTCTATTACAGTGGCCTGCAAGGAACCCCAGGGCGTTTCAGTTATGAACGCACAGCAGACGGTGTCAAGGTCATTGATCAACAAACCGGAGAGGTTCAGCTTGCCCAAGAATACAAACCGGGAAAATACAAAATCATCATCGATGGCAAACCACGATACTTTAAAGAACAACACATCGACAGTTACCTCAATCGCAAACAGATCGAAGCACTCCCTGCCCATATTAGAAACAGACGCAACAATGTCGAGGCCAGCATCTTCCAGTTGAGCTATTACACCAAAAATGGCAAGACGCGCTATCGCGGACTGATGCCACACCAACGGTGGGCCTGGTGTCGTGGCCTATGGATCAATCTGGTTCGGATCAAGAACTACCTCGCCACACCCCTGATGATCCCCGCATAATCGGGGATTTCTTGTGCAAAACCCTGATTGACAACACCGAGACCAACCTGGTGGCCTCCCTCTACGTTGATGCGCCGCAGGTCGCTGTAAAATCCCGGCACCACGATACATCCCTATACGCATCGCTGACCACCAACACGAATCCTTCGCGGCCCCCTTTTCGGAGGCGACTCATGGGTTAAAACAATAAACTCTCTATAGCAAAAAAAGTAGAGTGCGCGAACATGATCACCGGAAAGATTGATCCGCAGTTCGTGGATCCCATCTGTCAACAGATCTGCATACGGACGAGGCAGATTGGGTCCCCGGTCCTCCAATAGCGAAATCCAACTGAGCACTTTCGCTTGATCCCGTTTGTTGCGTCCATCGATAAATTCACGAATTGGACATTGACCGTCATTTGACTCGAAGTAGAGGATATGCCAATTCGCGTCCATATTTATATTCTACATCAAATATAACGTAAATACAATTGGAAACTTCACCGGGGTGCGCATGTGTGACGGACGCATGTCGCGACCCATTTTCGGGCAATTACCGATTCTCGGCGGCATACCGAATGTGAATGCGCTGGTCTTGTTATGCGTGTCGTCTCACGTTGGCTTTGTAAACGGCAATGCAACGACCCTATTCCTGTGCTCCGTACCAACGTCGAGATATATGGCGGGCGATGCCGTCCGCTTCGTTGGTGTCGATGATACCAGTCGCGTGTTCCTTGAGGGCGGGAATGCCATTGGCCACGGCGAGGGCCTCATCCGCCAACTTGAACATTCCCAGGTCGTTTACCTCGTCGCCAAAGACGATCAGACGACGGTCTTCCAGGCCTTTCATGCGCTTGAGGAATAGTATGCCGTGTTCTTTGGTGGCGCGGGCATCGTGGATAGTCAGCCAGTACCAGCCGGGCGAAGACTGATTCTCGTAGCATTGGGTCTGGATGCGCCCGGCGTGCCGATGGTCCATCTCTTCGGCCAATTTCTCCATTTCCGGTCCCTGTCCGATAACAGTCAGACAAACCACCTGGTCTTCCAGGCCGCGCTCCAGGTCGGGTAGATAGCGCATGCGCGGATCCTGGTTGAGCCGCCTGTTGCGCACGTACCAGGCCATGCCGTCATTGGTGATATCGCGGTAGTAGCAACGGTCCGCCGTGCCGTCATAAGTCGAGATGAAGAGCCCGTGGCCGGCGTCGGTTATTTGTTGCCACAACTCGGGCAAAATGTCGCGGTGAAGTTCGCGGACCAGATAGTGCTGGCCGCTGGCCAGATCGGAGACCAGGGCGCCGTTGAATTCAACAACCGGCAGACGGAGACGCAGACCGGCCAGCAAGCGACGGATGGAGGCAATGCTGCGAGCGCTGGCCACGGTAAAGAGCAGACCCTGATCCAACAGAGAGTTAAGGGTATCCTTGCTGTACTGGGACAGCGACGTATCGCTGCCCAGTAGCGTGCCGTCCAGGTCGGAGACGTAAAGGGTAGAATCCGCGGGCTTCAAGGCCTTTCCTCAATTGTCAAGGGAGTTGCATTCAAGAATCGTGGGGGAGATTTTCTTCCGGGAATTCATACCGGATTTTCTAACCCTCTACATTTGCTCTGGTGTCTATATTTTCCTTGGTTGTACAACAGATTTGGAGAACTACAATGCCAGGATCGACCTGCTTCGAAACATCTCCCGCGTGGCCCTCCGTGGTATTGAACTCTATAAACGATCTCTCAAATAACAAATGAGAAACGTCAAGAGATAGAGGCCTTGCGGTCTTGAAAGGCAATCCCGTCGCAAGGTTGGCGTTTCGCAAGTCTATCGACGCGACGGAATAAAAACAGCCGATTTGGTAAATCCCAGGAAGATCCGGAAGCAGCCGTATGGCTCGGTTCAGATTGGAGGAAGTGTGAGACAGTTGCTACTGATCAGGCATTGTCAATCTTCGGGGCAGGAAGCGGAGGCTGAGCTGACGGAAACCGGGCGAGAGCAGGCGGAAAGACTCGCCGGTTTCCTGTCTGACTGCCCGATTGACATGATTGCCTCCAGTACCTATGCCCGGGCGCGGCTGAGCATTGCACCATTCGCCGCCAGGAACGGTTTGCCCATCCACCTGGATCAACGGCTGATCGAGCGCAGGCTGTCGACGCAAGCGATGGACAACTGGCGGGAGGTCATCCGCGATTCCTTTGATGACGGGACGTTGCGCGCGCCCGGAGGCGAGTCGGGGCGCGAAGCGTTTGACCGTGGATGGACAGCCATAACCGACCTGTTTAACGGGGACTACCGTTTCCCGATAGCAGTGACTCACGGGAACCTGCTGAGTATTATATTGAACTCGATAGACGGCAATTTCGGTTACAATGGATGGGCATCTCTTTCGAATCCGGATGTATTCGCCTTGAGATCAGCCGGCGATGGACGATTGGAATTCGAGAGACTCTGGTCGGAATAGGCCTGTGAATTTCCGTCGAGAAGCTCATGGGTGCTCTAACCTGATTCATTCATGAATTGTCACGGATTGCAGTTTCAGGAAGCAGAAACAGCTTCCGGGTGATTAGAGAAACGGAAGAAAAACCTGTCTGTGACGGATTTGGCGGACGAGACCTACCCCCTACCCCCCTTCCTGAGAGGAAGGGGGAACTGCGATCGGTTGATGAACGGTCAGATTGGCTGAAGCCATTTCGATTGATGAAAAAATCCAGGCGAAATATTGTGATGGGTCCGCTCAATCAGAGCTCATATAAAACCGTGTTGGCACAACGCCTGGTTCAACTCCCCCTTTCCTTGCAGGAGAGGGGGCCGGGGGGAGAGGTCCTCCCTTATGATCAATCCCTTCACTTTTCACCGAAAAGACTTGAGAAAAGGATCCTGTGATGAATATCTTGAGCCCCAACGGTAGTTTCTTCCAAATTCATTGCTATAAGGTTATTTGCGTAACCATAATACAATGACTTGGAGTAACGAAACTGCCTTTCTTGCGAATTATTCAGGCTAACGGCGGATGGATGGGTAGAGGAAAAAAGGAGAAGTGGCACCAGGCCATTCTATAAGGATGGTGCGCGGATCGTAATTCACTATCATCCAAGGAAGACATTTGGCCCAAAAATCCTGAAAGGTATTCTCGACAGCATAGGGTGGTTGGAAGAAGATCTGAAGCGACTCAAGCTCATAAAATGACTGTCGAATGACGACGACCGAATTGTCGATCCCGTGGCCCCTTTGTGGACAACGGGATTTTCCTTGCCATGATTCATCATTTGAAGAAAAGGTAGCGACATCACCCGGAACGCGTTCATCCGCCGGCGGTGGCGTTTCAAGTATCAAGTCCAAACATTCCAGGAACTGATAGGCGTTTCGTTCTATTCAGCGGTTAAGCCAACTCCACTTTGAACAGAAAGCTCGCCCTTGCGTGGTTGTCCGACTCGGCCACGATGAACGTCCTGGCGTCCACCATACACATATGGTGCGCCAGCCAGCACCGCGTCCCGTCCTGCGTATCCCGAATCGGCCCCAGGTCGTTGAACAGACCCGTCCCGCGGTCGTACGTGAAGAAGTGCGTATCGTAGTCGCCTCCGCTGACCCCGTAGATCAGCCCGTCGGGACCCTCGATCAACCCCTTCATACGCGGCGCGACGTAGGGTTTTCCCAGATACGTCACCCTCACGCCCGGACCCCGGTGGTCCACCCGCACCAGCGCCCCGGCGGTCGTGCCGATGTACAGCGATCCATCCTCCGTCAGCAGCGCGGTATCCATCTGGTTGGAACCCGGTTTTCCAGGCCCGACGTCGGGAAGGTCCACGTTTGTAAAGTCGATCTCATCCCGGTCCGGATCGTAGCGCAGGAGCGGATACCGTCCCGCCCACTGCATCAATTCGTACGTGTGCCATGCGCCGCCGTCCGCATCCAGCGCCAGATGCTCGGTGGAAACGTCACCCAGCATGGTCAACTCCTGCGCGGCGCCGCTTCCGATATCGTATCGAAACATTTTTCGTCCGGGAAAGGTATCCCCGTAGATGATTCCCCGCTGGCGGTCCATCACGAATCCCTGGACGTAGTCGTGTTCGATCGGGATGCACAGAAACTCGTACTCCCTGGTCCCGGGATCGTAACGAAAGATCGGGCCGCCCGTGGCCCTGGGCCAGATATCGGCGTCGCCCAGCGTGGCGACACCGGCGTACACGCGCCCCTCTTCGTCCACCTCCAGACCCTGGTGGATCTTGCTGCCGTACCGGTCCCGTTCACCGGGATAATTCAACGATTCCCACGTATGCGTCGCGGGATCGAAGGTATAAAAGATATCCCTATCGAGCGCGGTCAGCCCCACGTAGACCAGGCCGTCCGTCGGATTGAAACACACGCAGGTGGGAGAAATCCACTTCTTGCCAAAGACTTCGTCCTCAATCCAATCCTCGCTGGCCTTCCATTTCGTGAAGTGCGTCCACTTCTCCATACTGATTTCGCATTCCCGGAGCCGATGGGTGGAAATTCGTCCAATCTTCATTGTAATACCCTCAATTCTGGACGTCAGTTTGCCGTTGCGGCTTTCACCGCGGTGCGGCGTTTTCAGTCTGTGTCTGCGCCGCTGGACGGTAGGACGGCGATCAGCCGGCACGGCGACGCGCACGCTCCCCTTATCTTCATCGGCAGGGCGATCAATTGGATGCGGGGTGCGGTAATCTCCGCCACGTTCAACAGCGAACCGATCACCAACACGCCGGACCTCATGAGCATGGGCCAGAAACTCGGTTCTTCCTCTCCGTCGTGCCAACTGGCCATGTCCGATGCGAGGATCGACGGCCCTCGAGTCACCGCCCAGTCAATCGCGTCGTAGCTGAAATGCGGCGTTAGATTGCAGCCAATGTCGTTGCTGCCAAACCGATTGTAACCCGTGGAGACCAGGATCGCATCCCCCGGATGGATCGTTTCTCCAAGACTCGCCAGTGCGCCATCCAGGTCGGCGGCGGTCACCTTTTCATCTTTCCCTCTGGGAAGTTGCATCACCACCGCGGATACAAACAGCCGTTCCAGGCCGATATCGGCAACCGACTCCATTTCGGGGTAGAGATGCGCACCCGTCTCCATGTAGTTGCCGGCCTGAACGCACATCCGGACTTCCTGGGTGTAACTGCGGTACTCACGGCCCCTGCACAGGGCCTCCATTTCTTCGTCCAGTTCCCGCATCCGGAACGACGGCAGCGTTCCCGTCATATCCACGGGCATCCCGTCGAAGTAATCGCACGTCAGATCGACCAGCCGTCCCATATCCCAGGTCTGATTCAATTCGATACCGCTGTCTCGGACCGTACCCGATTCCGGGGTTCTGTCCGCGTTCATTTCTGCCCTCCGTTCATTCGCAGGTTCATTCGCAGGTTTGTGCGCGAGAGCGGACATCAGCCTAACGCACCCGGTAATCCTCCGTCAACACCGGGTGCGGGCGCGGCCGCGTAGGGAAAGAACATATTTGAGACCGTCCCCGTAAAGTAGTCCACGGCAATCCACAGCCCCGTGCAGACGGCCTCACCCAGGATGATCCCCATAAACATGGGCCGGGTCGATCGGTAAAAACTCGCGCCTCCGAACTTCAAGACCAGGCTCTTGATCCCCCAGGCCAGAAGAACATTGATAAAGAAGTAGTCCGTATACGCGATGGTGCTGACGGGAAGCGCGACCGGATGAAGCGGCCACCACACAAACCGGGTCCGCATCACCGCCAACAGAGCGGCTATGGTGCCCCCTAACCCCAGATAGAGAAACCCTCTGGTAAAAATCGGACTCGGCTCGAGCATGCGGCGGCCCACGAAAGCGTCGAACGGAAGGCGCGCGTAGTCCAGAAAGTGACGGTCCAGGTTGAGCCCGCCATGGGTGTAACCCAGTTTGAGCGTCATGGTGCTTGCGGTAATCAGGCCCACCGCGAGGGCCAGACCCATTGCCCAGACCAGGCCACGCTTATGTCGAATCCGGCGGGCAAGCCAGAGCGCGCCGGCGGCGCGTGGCATCAGCGTGCTGGTCCGTGTCATCGTCCAGGCGTAGCCGAACCCCAGCGTCACCAGACCTGAAGGGCCGAATGCGGACGACCCGACCATGCATACGGCGAACTCGGCGGGATTGATGGGCGAGTACGCGGTGACAAATCCCGTCTCGCTCACGATTCGCGCCATCACCAGGAACACGATGAAACAGGAGGCGAACAACATTAGAATCACGAGCGGAGACATCCCGGCCTGGTATAGCCAGCACCCCAGATACAGCGTTCCCCCACCAATACCCAACACGGCCGTCCGGTAGGGCATCACCTCTTCCGAATCGTCCGCCGCCGATGGCCTTCCCAGCGCTTTGGCAGCTACCTGACGCAGGTGTTCGCGCCCCACCCATAGACTGTAGGCCGCCAGGATGACCATGTACCCCATGCCCATCAGGGCAAGCGACGCGTGTCCCTGAGAACTGAACCGACCCACCACGCCCGAGACATTGTAGCGTTCCGCTCCCAGGACTGCCAGTACACCACGGACAATCTTGGAAATCACGTTGAACACCCAGATGCTCAGACTCACGTCCGTATTCACGAAATAGGTGTACCCCAGGATAGCGAAGTGGAGCCTGAGGCGCAAGGGCGTCGTACCGTTGAAGATCCAGATATCGTGAACCAGGCCGATCCGGGGAACGGTGTGGAAGTAGTGGTGCAGCGCGTTGATCGACCCGATTACGAACGGAATCGCGAACCCCGCCCACATCAACCGGCTCCGGAACAGCCGTCCCAACCTGCCGTTTCCGGTCTCGCTCACGGCCAGGGGTACCTGCATGATCGGAAAGGCGAACCGTTCGTGGTCCTCCCACTGTTTCCGCACGATGACTGCCAGGCAGATCAACACCCCGAGGAGTACCAGCAGGAACGCACTCCAGCTGACAAGAGGGACGAGCCACGCCTCCCAGGGCGGCGACACCCCGTCGGGCAGCCCCTCGTAGAGGCCCCGCACGACCTCGGCGTCCCGCGGGGCCGTCCAGGGGACGATATTGGGCAACACGGCCTCAAGGTCGCGTCGCTCGGGAGTCGCGTAGTAGGTGACGCCGGTCAGGTAGGAGATCAGATGTTTGACCATTTGCGAGACGGGCAGCAGAAACAGGAACATCACGTAAATGGCCAGCAGTTCGCCCCGGTTCAGGGCGAATCGTTTCCTAAATGCGGCGAGCAGTGGATTGGCGAACAGGACAAGAACAAATAGGAGTACGAGCGCGCCGCGGTCGATGAAATACGCGTTCAGCCACCGTCCCTGGATCACCATTCGGTTGTACGGCAGCACCAGTCCCAGAAATCCACAAAGGGCGAGGCCGATAAGAAAGGCGCGCGGGGTCAGGCCGTCCCGCACACCCTCATCCAGCGCATGGAGACTGCGTTCGCGGTTCATCCCTGATCCGGTCCCTTCACTTCGTAGCGCATCACGCCCATTCCACCACCACCGGGATGACGCCGTCGGCGTGGGTAATCCGTAGACGATATCGGATGGATTCCGAATCGACCGATGCGTCCGCCATGCATGATGCTTCCGTCAGACCGTTGAAGATTCGCAAAGGCCGTTTTCCCGCGGGAATCCGGAATCGGATCGACACGGTTGCCTCCGCTCCGAGGTAAGACGCGACAATCGCGATGGCGTAACGAGGTCCCGCCTGGGGGAAGAACTGAAACGTGTTGATCCCCCGGCGGTCCCAGGCCCGAAGGCGCTGATACGCGGTTACCGGCGGAAAATCCTCCACCTCGATCCCGGCCGGCCTGCACGCCAGAAATCTAATCACATTCCCGAACAGGCGCCGCGTATGGTTTGGGAGCCTGACCAGGGGTTCATATCCGGGCTCACGATGATCGTGCACGGGATCGCCCGCCAGGTAGACAACCCTGCCCTCGCCCACGCGGCTGGAGACCAGGCCCGGCGCGCCCGTGTCGCGACCCTGGGCGTCCACGAGCGTCGCCCAGACCTCCCCTTCGACGTGCCCGACTTCATACGGATTCTCCACCACCACCGGAGCCGTGATATTTTCTCTCACCGGGCAGGCGTCCGTGAAGGAAAGACGATACTGGCCCTCCAGCCTGTCTCCGGAAAGCGCCACCCCCCATCGCGAAGACAACGTCTCTTCAACCGGACGTCCTTCCTCGTCGCACAGACCCAGGCCGGCAACCGCCAGAACCCCTCCGCCATCCTCGAGATACGATGTGAGACGTCGCTTCTGGGGCTCCGAAAGACAGCAGACGTGCGGCATCACCAGCGGACCCGAATTCCTGAGGTCCGTTTCGTCCAGGCGGCTGTCCCACACAAACGCATACGGCAGACCCTCGTCCCGCAGCATTTGCGCGAACGGATGAATCGCCATCGCGTCGTAGTCCACGTCGTGATACCGCCACACCTCGCTCTGGATGGAGTGGAACAGGCTGCAGGAAAATTCGGGCTCCGTCTCCTTGAGATAGCGGTCCAGCCGGAGCGTCTCCATATACCCCTCATACTGCGCGGGCGACGCCTTCAACGTCTCGTAACACCACGGACTCACATACTCCGCGCCCACCGCGTACGGCAGGATACCGATCCACTGGCCGTCCTTGCGCGTCATCTCCAGCGACGTGCCGGGGCAGAATGCCTGCACCGCGAGTCGCAACGGCTTTCCCTGAAGCGCCCCGATGAAGATCGAGGCCATGTCGAGGACGATCGTAAACCGGGGCGCGAAATGATGGGTGCCGCGCGTGGAGCCATGGTATATGCCCGTGTTCATCGAATCCAGGACCCGGCTCATCGCCCCCAGATCCACTGCGGAAGCCCACGGCCGGATCCCCATCAACTCGGTACACGCCGTGGCCATTCCCACACCCAATTCCGGGCGCGAATTCCGAACCGCCTCGCGAAACTCCGCGTGCACCGCCGTCCATTGCTCGAAACGCCATTTGATCCAGTTTCGCCACAGCGTGTCCTTCCAATCGATCCGGGTCGGCGGCTCCTCGCCAAAGTGTTCCGCAAAGCGCCCGCGGCAGGATTCGCAGTAGCAGGCCATCTCGCCGTACGCGCCCAGAAAACCCTCATCGTTCAGGTAGACGAACCGAAGCGCCGGAATCCCGGCAAGCAGGCGCAGTTCTTCCTTATACTGCCGCTTATTGGCTTCGTTGAAGGGACAGAGCCAGTTCACGTTCCTGATGCGTCCTTCAACCGAGGTCAACGGCGTGGGCGCCTGCCCCGGACGGGTCTCCCCGTTCCGGTCCACGGTTCCGTCGTCCCGAAGGACCATCCGCCGCTCCGGGTGGGCCAGCACGACCTGCTCGTGATATTTCATGTACCCCGTGTTCACCAGCACGCCCATCCCTTCTTTCTCGGCCAGCCTCCCGACTTCCATCGCGGTCGATAGGCGGAGTCCCCCGATATCGACGCCCGATTCCACCTTATTCACGAAAAAGTAAAGGTCGGTGAAGCCCAGTTTTCTGACTTCCGGTACGATCTCCTCCGGTTCCCAATCCCCGGGGATATGCAAATGGGCCAGGCGTCGTATGTCACGCATCCTGCAACACTCCTTTCGAAGCCGACAATCCGCCGGGCGCGCCGCCCCGGAACCTGGTCTCGGACGCGCACGCGCGGAGCGGATAATTGGCCGACGGTCAGCCGGCGTACGCAACCTCGGTGTACCTGTCTTTCTCCAGCGGATACGGGTGCACGCGCATCCTCCGGTCCCTGGAAGTCAAAAAGATCGCGTGCGAGGTAAGCCAGTTCGCAATGTTGGCCCCAGGCATCTGCAGGATCCGCCCCGGAGCGTGCACGTCGAACGAAAAATCGACAAGCTCCTCGAGCGTCCGCATCCTTTTGAACGTCTCCCTGTAGTATTTCACGTACTGCACCCTATTCTGGGAGTTGTAGAAATAGGGGCTTACCCAATAATCGCGTTGATTCTCGCGGGCCGGGTTCTGCAGGTCCGGATGCTGCCAGTGGTTCACCTCCAGCACCATGCCGTCGCATGGTTCACGAAAGGCGATGTTTTCGGACTCCAGTTCGAATCCCAGGATGTTTCCCCGGGCGTCGACAGCGGTACCCGTAAGCCCTTTCAGGCCTGAAATCCGGTACTCCGTGAGAAACCGCCTGACGTCCTCGCAGTCCTTGCAATGCTGGGGCACAAGCCCCGTGATCTGAAAGAGGCTGACGTGTTCCGGATTGTCGGGCCAGTGAAACTTCGGCTGTCCCGACGCCCAACCCGTCAGCAGGCCCGCGTCGTTGACGGAAGTGTGGACCACACAGAAGTGATGCCCGCCCTGGCCGACGTATCCGTGCGGTTTGCAATCGGGAAACGCGGCCACGAAGCGATCTTTCAGGAAATAGTCCTTTCCGGTGGCATTGGAAGGATCGTACGTCCTCAACAGGGCAGGTCCGTCGTCCCGGAGCAGGATTCCGAATGCGGAACACGCTTCCTCCTCCCGACCGGTGTTGACCATGTGCAAATAGTAGGTGTGATCGAAATTCTCGATGCCGGCCGCCGCGCCGTAGGCCTCCATCCGTTCCATGAAGTCGGGAAACTCGCGCCGCATGAACGCCATGTTCTTTCGAAAATAAGGGTGATCGAAATCGTGAGGCCACGTCAACCACTCGTCGAGCCGCATGCGCACAAAGTCCGGATCCAGAGAGCCGTGCGCCCGGCCTGCCTCGGCCGGGCTTCCCCGGAACATATGGAATTTCACCTCTCCTTCCCGAAGCAATACCACGGGATCGCCCATTGCGAATCTCCTTCCGATTCCCGGCGGCGGGACCTCGGCCACCGCGCGCCGAGGCCTTGTTTAACAAAAGCCGAACTGGGATTGCCACCACCGGTCACTTCTGCTCCAGATACGCATCACCCCACGTGGCAGTGCCCGATTAACGACTGCAACCGGCGTGTCACGATTGGATCAGGCCTTCCTGGGGATGGGTCCAGGGCAGGTTGTAGACAAACGAAATCTGGCGAGCACGCGGTATCGGCATGTCCCCGAAGGGTACGTCGATGACCACCGGCGAATATGAGAGGCATGCGAGACCTGGCAATGACGTCAGCGGCTTCCCGGAGATCACCCTGGCTCGGCACAATCCGCGAGATACGGGCGGGGTTCCGCAGCTGGACTTCCTCGCGCTCCACCCCGACCTCGGGCGGAATCTCGATCAGAACGGGACGCGGCGATGATGCCGTACATCTGGATCCCCGGAATTCCGAATACGACGTCGACGCCCTCCCTGACGAGAGATTTCACGAGCGCTTCGCCGCCGCTCATTTTAACCATTGGGCCACCTCCTCAATCCGGCAATACCGCATAAGTTATTTCACATGGGTGAACGCCGGGTAATGGGTTGAGACGCAGACACATTGGAGACGCTCCAGGCCGATGTCACTTCCCGCGCCATTCCCGCCACATTGAACGCATTGTGGCAAAACAGGATCGCCCTATGCGAATCTCCGCCTGAGCCGCGTTGACACAACATTGCCATCGGCTTCCAGGTACTCACCTCAGGTCTGACGGGAAACGGTCAAAGAAACGGCAGCCCGCAAAGGCTGCCGTCCGTACGGCGTAAATCCGACGAAAATCTATAAAGAACATCGAACGCGTACGGGCTCCGTATCGATTCGACAGCGGCGCCCAACCGCCATTACAGAGCCCGCGAGAAGCCTCAATCAACCAGACCCACTGAATTCCAAAGAATCGGCAACCGAAATTCCATTACGGGGCGTCTCATTCCGTTTTCAGGTTTCGCAGGACCGCGACATCAATATTGAGTGGCGGAAGGCAAATGTCAAGCCCAATTCCACGTCTGTCTCTGACGTCGATCTCAATCTAAGATCTGGCCTCAAGCCGACCCTGATAGCGGACCTGCGATCGTCACCAGGGGTGCTCAATGTGGTAGCCGGCGTCTGCGACGTGACGTGGCAAGGCCGGTAAGGTTGCAGGGAGGCGTAGGGGCGAGTCGTGACGTGCCCGGACACAGGATTCTAAGGTCTCGGTTTGATGTCTATGAGCAGACAAGAATGTCTGCTCCACCTTTTCAAACTTTTGCTACCGATTGATCGCCCGGATCAATACGATTCATTTTGGCCCTTGACATTTGCTCTGACAATTGTACAATTGATAGTATCTTGAGGAGACCTTAATGAACATTGTGATTGACACTTCAGCGATCATCGCGGTGATCGTAGCTGAACCGGAACGAGACGCGATCGTCGCGGCCACGTCGGGTCATACACTTATTGGTCCCGGTTCCATACCCTGGGAAATTGGAAATGCTTTCTCGGTGATGATCAAGCAACGGCGCGTCGGTGTCGCGGATGCACACCGGGGTCTGGAGATACTCGACAGCATCCCGCTGCAATATGTGACCGTCGACATGGCGAATGTACTGTCCATCGCGGCCCAGGTGAACGCGTACGCATACGATGGTTACTTTCTGGACTGCGCCTTGCGGCATGCGGCGCCTTTATTGACGCTCGATCGAACACTAAGCCGGGCCGCAGGCGCACTGGGCGTCAATCTTGTTAGTCTGGAGGTGTAAGATGGACGTATATACGTACTCGGAAGCCAGACAGAATTTCTCCCGCGTGCTTGACAAAGCCGAGTCAACGGGGAAGGTCCTTATACGCAGAAAAGACGGCAGGATTTATGCCCTGGTGCCGGAACGCCCCACCGCCTCGCCGCTGGATGTGCCCTCCATCGAGGCGGACATCTCGATGCGTGAAGTCGTCACACTCATCAGAGACCAGAGACGCAAAGTAAGGGGACGGCGTCGACGCACCGAACCACTCTGAACGGTTTAGGTACGGGCGGGTTGTTCTATTCACTCGGACTGAACGTCGATCTGTAAATCGTGCCTGACATACGGATGTGATGCACGGTTGTTCGGGAAAATATCCCGAATCATCGATAGTCATTGAACTGCTTTCATCCACAGTCGAAATATTCGTCAATACATCTTTTTCATCATATTTCAACAACTTACAGGAAGTGCCGAACAAGCGCGAGAGTGGAGGTGTCGCATCTTGCTACGTTTGGATGCATTTTGCTACCGTCAACACGCGTGTTATTGACCGAGAGGAAGTGTAGCATTTTGCGACAGTTATGGCGAGCGCGGTAGGGATATTGCGAGTGGGTGGGGAAGCGACGGCATGAACGACCCGGCCCGGCTCAATGAAGAAAAATACCCCGGCAATACCGGGGTATTTTAAGTCGCTCAAATGCACCAACAACCGATCCTCGAGGCCCTGAGAAATCTCTATATCGTAGTGTACGCCATTTACTTCACCGTCGTTGTCCGAAAGAGAAACCACATACACTTGCGCGGTCAGAACGATCCGCTCAGGCTGAAGCGAAGCGGTGGATCGAAATCGTTTCCCTCGCTGTACGCGAAATCGACACGGACGACCTTGCCCTCGATGGGCTTGACCTTCAACCCCAGACCCAGACTGTACACCTCCGTATCGTATCCGGGTTTGACACCGGCGCGCAATGCGAATACGTTCTGGAGCCAGAGTTCGCCGCCGATACGATACCGCGGCTCGGAGTAATCCGTCGCGTAGTGACTCTCTCCCGTAAGCGTCAGATAGGAGGCGTCGCTGCCTTTTTCGCCGAAGACTTCCACCGCGAAACCAAAATCGAAGGCGACCGGCATCTGATAGTTGATTTCACGGGACTTTATGTCTTTGCCGAGGTTCTTGAACGCCATCCCGAGCCGAAGGCTTCTGAACCCGGTGTTGAACGTGGTGCCGAAATTGACGTCCACACCGGTCAACCTGTCGACGTCGATGGTTTCCTGGGTCCACCTCAACTGGAATCCGAACGAGAGCTTATCGGTCAACTTCGTGGCGTAGGAAGCCCCGATGCTGAAATCACCGATCTCCAGCATTCTGCCGGTCCCGATCGGCTGATAGATGGTCGTCTCCTCCACGTCCGGAACCGAAAACGCCATCACGGACAACCCGACCACGCCGCGGGCCGTATTGTAGGCGAGCGCGCCCGAATAGAATCGGGTATCGACCAACCAGCGGGTGTACGAAAGGGTATATTCCATCTCTTCGACATTGGTGAGTCCGGCCGGGTTGACAAAGATGGTGCTGATGTCGTCCGCGATAGCCGTAAACGCCCCGCCCATGCCCGCGACACGCGCCCCATGGTCCACCTTGTGTACGGAGAATACGGCCTGACCGAGCCGCTTCTGCGTGTCACAGTAAGCAACCTCGGGAAACAGCATCGCGTATGCCGCGCACGCCACGATTCCAATCCACAAGATCCGTTTCATAGGTTTGTTCCTTCTCCGTTTCGGTTGAGCGGTTCGACGAGAAGGCGAATCGGGAATCCTTGACTCGCTGATTCGGCCGTTTCACTTGCTGATTACGAATATTCCCCGTTGAATTTTTCCGGTTGTCCCATCCACCAGCGATTCGACCACGTAAAAGTACACGCCGGCTGACGCCGAACCGACGTTGTCGATGGTTGTCTGGCTCCAGGTGGTCTCGCCCCGCCCCTGGTCGTCGTGATTCACCTCTGCGATCAGATCTCCGGCGACCGTGTATATCCTGATCTGGCACTTCCGCGGGATGTTCAAAAACCGAATCTGGCCTTTGTTCTCGTAGGCGTGAGCGCCGTCATCCCGGTATGGATTGGGGGTCACGATCACTTTCCTGTCCAGTTGGTCGGACTGCGCCGTGGACGGGACATAGGGGGTCGAAACCTTGACGCCGTTCACCCACTGCTCGGGTGAACTGTTCCCGCTTTCCAGAGAGGGTATGGCGATTCCGGTGCCGTTCCAGTCGCTGTGCGCCTCGCTGTACGTGCGGACACTGTAGTCGTACAGGAATCCCGCAACCGATTTCGTATCGACAAAGTCGTACTTGCCGCCGCTGTAAAACGGATCCGCCTTTAACGGGATTTCCTGCATCAACTCCCAGGCGTCGCGCTTGAAGAGCGAGCGGTATACCCGGTAGCCCCTGACATCCCTGGCCTCCTCACCCGAGTAGTCGGGGTTGACCGCGTCGTCGGCCGTGGCATCCCAGACGAGAGTAATGAAGCCTTCCGTTGTCACGCTCACGTCCACCTTCACGTCGGGGGGCGCGTCGGGAAGGTCGTAGTTCCACTGAAAGGCTTCCTTGGCTTTATCGACGTGCTTGACCAGGTTGTTGAAAGCCTTGTCCGTACGCATCTCATCCTGATTGCCCAGCTTGGCCCAGCCCCAGATATTCTCTTCAACGGGCGCGGCCGCAGCCAGAACGAAGACGAATTTGGCCTTGTCGCCGGGCGCGAGGTCGTATGGACCGTAAGCGATCGACCCATGCCAGGCCCCGACCACCGGTGGATTATCTTTGATATCGGATTCGGCGCCCGCCAGCATTTCATAGATTTCCTGGTAGGAATGATTGCCATGATCCGGCTCGTCGAAGTCGCCCCGGTTCCGGTATTCCCACCATCTCACCGTATGGGGCTGATCGTCCATTCTGGGGGCGACGTAGCTGTTGTCGCCATTCGTGTCGTAGGAAAAGGTGCCCGGATCGTTCGAGGTTGACGGCAGGTACGCGATGGGCGCGAATCCGGTGTACTGAAATGCCGTCAACTCCCCCGGTACCCGCACCTGTGATGGCCGCCCACGATAGCCGGGGTTTGCCGTGGAAGGGTTGTATGGCTTGCCCAGATCGTCGCCCGGCATGAGCGGGTTGTCCCCGTCGAAGGCGTACCACATTTTCATGCCCATACCCAGAGCCGGGCCGTCGTAATTGGCCGCCTCGGTGAACTTGAACCAGTCGTCGTTGTCGGTCGGTTTGGTGTTTCGGTACCACGCATCGTAGTTCATCCACCCGTGCCCTGCCTGGGAGATGAAAAAGCGCACCGAAAAAGCGAAAAAGGTGTCGTTCAGCTGCAGTCCGGCGCCGCCGTTCACGTCGGCCGCGCCGTCCCCGTCGGAATCCCCGGTGTTCTCGAACTCGTATTCCATAATTTGAAAGTCGTCGTAGTCGGGATAACTCCAGGTATAGACCTTTTTGGTTACCGTGATCCCCCGCTTCGTGGTATAACGCATAATGAGAAGGCTCTCGGGGAACCTATCCTTATCGGCATCCATATACTGGCCGTACCGGTAGTTGTGAATCTCGGTGACGTACCTGCTTTCCACCGGGGGCTGCCCCGGCCACCAGTTGGCCATCGCGGGCCCTACGGGAGAATAGTTCGGGTACCCGATAGTCGCCTCCGGCCCCATGGACGCATCGTAGGACATCATCCTGATGTCGTCCGTAATGGCGCGAGGCTTCGACACCGACACGTAGTATTCGCCCTCGGGATCGTCCGGCGCGCGCGTTGCTATGTACGTGCTGAAACCGGGCATCGTGGCCGTCGATTCGAAAAGGGCGGCATAGGCCGGATGAAGCGAACCCCAGCTCCGCTCTCCCCAGTAGTCCTGAAATTCCGTGGAGTACTGTCGGGTCCATACGCCGGGATATTGCATGCCCATCTGGCGGTAATAGCTCAACCAGGCGTCCGGATCTTCGGAAACGCCCTGAGTCCCATAGTTCCAGAACATGTCCCACACCTTCGCGCGCGTCTGGAACCTGTGGTTCTCCTGTGCTCCCGCGGGGTCCGGCACGCACAGAAGCAGCGCAAGAAGCACTGTCATCGCCTCGATCTTCGGAATCTTGCTCATCTCCCAGGTCTCCTTCGTGTCAGCATTGGTTTTTCCCGCATCCGGTTTGCCCGGGCTGTTTGAATATGGAACTCTTCAAGGGCATTGTCTTTACGGCCGTTGTCGTTAGAACCGCATTCGAATACCCACGTGCGTTGTGCGGGGTTCGCCTATATACCGGCTGCGATCCTGGAAATCGCCGTAATTGAGATAGTTTGCGTCGTTCGGTCTGGGCGCCTGCAACCCCCACCACATATAGTCGGTTCCCGAGGCAAAAGCGTCCTTCTGGTTGAACAGATTGAAGACCTCCAGGAATACATCGGCGCTGGCTCTGCCTAATTCGAAGCGTTTCTGAAGGTTCAGATCCATAACGGTGCGCAATGGACCCCGCGCGACCTGGCGCGTGCCGTCGAGGACCAGATACGTAAACTGCGATCCGGTATAGATCCGGTAGATCAGGTTGGCGTTGATGCCCCCCAGAAGCGTGCTTCCGGCAACCTTCGGCCCCATGCCGAAATCCTGCGGCGTGGACAGGAACATCTGGAGGCTGCCCTGGCTCCTGCGTCCCACCTCCGTGCCCGGATTCGCCCTGTGCCCGTGCACGATCCACAGACCGCGAGCCCCCTCCCGGGCCGCATCCGAAAGCCAGTTCTCCTCCCAGGTTGGCACAATGGCGTCCCGGTTCGTTGAGAAGTCGTAGACATATCCTCCGGCGACGCGCCGGTCCGCCTGGGCGGTTCTTATGGCCTCGTTGGCGCCGTGACCGATGATCCGGATCTGTTCATCGGTAAGGGTTACGGGACGCTCCGAGCCACCCGCGGCCTCCCACGCGAAGAAATAATTGCCGCTGGCAATGTAATTCGAGTCCGGTATCACGGTGGCGCCGTTGCTGACGGTGCCGCCCCCTCCGAGGCTGTAGTCGCTCCAGGCCAGGTTGAGGGCCGCGCGGAACGAGAAGTAGTGGCTGAAACCCTTCCTCAAGCTGAATTCCAGGCCCCGCGTGTCTTCAAGGCGGATATTGGACAGGCTGCTGGTGAGCCGCTGGCGGAGGCGGACGCCCGCCCCACGCAACTCCGGGTACAGGAACACGTCCCAACCCCCGGTTTCCTGGAACGAAGCGCTCTTATAGAACGTCGCCAGCGCGAGTGTATAGTCGGAAATGAAGTTCCAGTCGGCGCCCAGTTCGAAGCTGATCGTCCGCGCCGTATTGTCCCACATCGGCCGCGCGATGGACGTGGTTGCGGGCCGGTAGTGGCTGGTGTATTCGCTGAAGCCGATGCCCGGTATCCCGTCTCCGGAGCCGAACCACTGGTCGTGGAACATCTGATAAAAACTCGGCAACTGGTAGAAATGGCCGTAGAAAAAATGGAGGCTCGACCTGTATGTGATCGGGTGCGAGATACCCAACCGCGGACTCCAGTTCACGATGGGCTTCATGGGGTACCTGGGCGCCGTAAGATATCGCGACATGGTGGTATATTGGAAGGCCCGGAGTGCCCCCATCACGGGAACATTGGCGCCCCAGAAGCGGTCGTAGCGGATGCCGGCGTTGACAATGAAGCCCTCGAACTCCATCTTGTCCTGGATGTAGGCTGCGAACTGCCTGGGCTCTGTCGGCGTTCCGGGTTCCGGGTCGCCGATATACAGGATCTGTTTCCGCGCGTCGCCGGGCGTGTTGCCTTCACGGATAAAATGGTTGCTATAGCCCGTGAAGTCGATCCCGATCTTGTAGAAGTGCGTTTTCGTGAGTTGGCTTGACAGGTCGAA
The DNA here is from genome assembly GCA_965237675.1 of Candidatus Latescibacterota bacterium. Taxonomy (GTDB): domain Bacteria; phylum Latescibacterota; class UBA2968; order UBA2968; genus JAAXHE01. The sequence goes on along the minus strand of OZ250150.1, from coordinate 2,297,012 downwards.
CCTCAGACCGCTCCTGGTCTGTTGACCCAGGGTATACGCGCGAACGTCCCCCCGGTCGGTGTAGAACCAGCCGTCCGAATCGCTTCCGATGTCCGCCGTCGTGTTCGAAACGCCGCTGGTATCCTGTGTGCTCTGATACTGCGAGAGCCTCAGTTCGTAGAAGGTCCGTGGACTGACCGTGTGCGTTACGACGCCGTAGACAACGCTTTCGGTATTGGTCATTTCCCCCGCGGGTGACCCTTCAGGTAGAAAAATGTCGCGGCCCGGGCCCCTGAGGACGTTGCTGACGGACCGGGTTGTCCCGCCCAGCCCGCCGTTGTTGAAAACCTTCCACCGGTCGTAAATCCAGCCGATCTGCATCTTGACACTGTCGTGCGCCCGGATGGTCAACTTCGCCGTGTTCCGGGTATTGAACGGACGCACGGTCCACGCCCCCGGAAATGCCGCCGCATCCCGGCGGTGCCGCGAACTGATGAAAAAGGACGTTTCCGGGAGAAGCGGGCCGCCGAGATAGGCGTCAAAGTAGTGACCCCGATGATCCGTATAGTTGGTCCTCTGGTGCACAAGCGCGCCGGTCTCCGGATCCACCTCGGATGTCCACGCGGGATCGTTCCACCGCATGTGCCCACGGTGTTCCGGCGCGTCGTATATGTTAGCGCCCCAGTGTTTCTTGCCGCCGGGTGTCAGCCGATACTCCGCCTCGCCGAGGTACGTCGACCCTCCATCCCGCGTCACCATCTGCACGACCCCCGCCTGCGCGTTTCCGTACTCGGCGTTCATCCCCCCCGTGATCACGGAGACCTCCTGCAGCGCCTTTACGTTGGCGCCCCACCACTGGCTGCCCCGTGAAGTGGGTCCCCCGCGCCCGTCCTGGTTCTGCAGCCGCACGCCGTCCACGTAGATCAGGTTGTCTTCCACCTGACCGCCGCGAATCACGCCGCTGCCGTCCACCGCCACACCCGCTTCCAGCGCGACGAACTCGGAAGCGTCTCTGAGAATCGGCGTCCGCGCGATATCCTGGGCGGTCAGCACGTACCGGCTCTCCGTCTTGTCCGGCTCCACCGGAGGCGCTTCAGCGACGACAACCATCTCCTCCAACTCCAACTCCTGTTCACGAAGGCGGAAATCCAGCGTCGTGGTAAAATCCGACCTTACCTGAATCTGCTCCTGGGTCACCGAATGGTAGCCAACCATGGAGGCCGTCATCTGGTAAACCGCCGGATCGACGGAGATGATGACGTAGAACCCCTCGGCATCCGTCGAAGCCCCCAGCCGTGTCCCTTGGAGGACCACGCTGGCGCCGGGCAGCGGCTCCCCATTCTCATCGGTCACGTTTCCGACGATCTTCCCCGTCGAGCCGGCCAACGCCGCGCCGGATAACGCAAGAACCGTAAGGAGCGCTAACGTGACAACCAGGTTAGTCTTCAGCCTGTCCATTACCGGTATCCTCCATCCACTTGTATTACTTAAGGTCCAGAGCGAGAATCGAGCGAAATTCCGCCTGGAAACTCGAGAGTTACTATACCGCACCCATCGCGAAACAATGTATCCTGATTCAACATGCAACGCCGTCCTGAGGAATTTCTACTATTTAAAACAGCATCTAATCTACGTTACGATTTTGCGGTTTGTCAAGGACTATTTCAAAAAGGTTTTTTTTGCGAACCGTCCCTCCGGCAGACCGACGCTGAGCCCGCACTCTGAGCTTGTCGAAGGGTCGGCGAAGGAGATCCCTGAGCCTGTCGAAGGGTAACAAAACATTAGCGCTCCCTATAATATCTGCTTGTTGTATATATGCGGGCATTTCGACAAGCGCGTTTCGACAAGCTCAACGCACGCAATGACCACGCTTCGACTGGCTCAACGAACGTCTCGACAAGCCCGGGGCTGCCGACGGGACCATGTTCACTAAACTCCCGTCAGAATCGAGACGACCTGTGGAACGGCTAGTTCGACACACTGCTCGAAATCATGACCTTCGACAGGTGCACGGTCCGGAGGCAAATCGACGCTTCTGTAGCCGACGATCCCGTCCAGACGGCTCGACCAGGCGCCGGTGCCGGCAAGCTTGACACCGGCTTCCTTCTCTTTCCGAGGATAGGTCCACAGGTCCGTCAACCGGTGTGCGGGTTCAATCCCTGTCATGGTGTTTACTCCTCGCTATAGAGTGTACAAGACTCTCGAAGTCAGCCCTTCTTCACAAGCCATTAATCTTACGTCTTGCCCAACAGCCCGACCGCGCCGTCCACCAGCGCCTCGCCCCCTCCCGGACCCACGGGCGTGAACGCGGTCTCGTAGCCTCCCAGTTCACAGGCTTCCCGGTCGGCGATGTAGCTGATGGCGCCGAACTCGTTCGCAAGCGCGGTAATCAGCAGTTGGCGGGATCCGGACCGCTCCCGGATCGCCATGCCAAGAGATACGAACGGCTCACCCGGCAGCCCCAGCAAGACCCCTTCACCCACCCCCAGCGCCTGTACTTCCGTGAGGTGGCAGGATTCCGGCGCCGCCTTCTGCCAATCGGCCAGGAGGACGTCTTCCACGTGGCGATACCCCACCTTCAAAGGCAGGGCGACCTCCTGGCGGCGGGCCCACACGTCCGGCGCGGCATCCCAGTGCGCTACGCCATCAATTGCCGCTATTGCCCCGTGCGCCAGCCGCCCGCCCAGACGCGCCAGCTCCCGTTCGAATCCCCGCTCCCGTCTTGCAAGGCTGTCCTCGGGATCCTCGCCCGGTCGGGTCTTCCAGACGTCATCGATATCGATATTCCAGATCGCGGTGACGTCACCCTCCGGCCCGGCGGTATAGAGTACGACCGGCGGTTCGCCGCCATCGCGCGCCCACGCTTCCGCCACGCGCTCGGCCGCCGCGCCAGCGATTTCCGCAGAAATCCCCGATCCACAGAAAATCCACGGATGGGTACCGTAGTTGATCAGCGCCGCCAGCGGCGCCTCCGTGCCTCTCTCCCTCACGGTGAACACCCGCGCGAGCGGATCGATCCGCGTGCGCGAAACCACCCGGGCGCCGTCAACGGGCTCCCGTCTCGGATCTCCCCAACTCCCGTCCGACATCAGCACGCGTCTCGAACTGGCCACGCCCTCGACCGGGGCCTCTCCGAACCCCACCGCGGCAGGCCGCAACGCCCCATAGGCCTCCTCCAGGGCCGCGACCGCCTGCGCGACAAACCACGCCTTCCAATCCAGGTCCGTTTCGCCCACCCAACTCGCGGAGGACGAGACTGCCGTGACCTCGCCCATGGATGCAGGCGCCGAGCCATCTCCCCTTACAGTGAGGCGGGCCATATCCTCCGGGCTGTACGTGGTGGCCACCGGGCAGAACGCGGGCCCCGAATGCGTGTGCGTCGCACAGACCATGACAGTCTCGGGACTCAGCCCCGTCACCTCCGCGGCACCGTGGCGAATCTGCTCGGTCGCGACCGCGTCCACCCCCGACAGATCGACGGCAACCAGGGCCCACGCTCTTTCACCGTTGGACAGCACCAGCGCCCTGGCATACAGATCGTCGTGCACGTAACGCGACTTGATATCCCCGGAAGCCCTGGGGTTCCACCCTGACATCGACACGCCCACCGGCGGGGTGATGACCCGCGTCGCGGCGCCGGCGCGTAAGATTTGTTGACCCATCCCTGAAACTCCCGTTGGATTGAGCCTACACCCTGAACCGCTCCCTTAGCCTTGCCCTGAGCTTGTCGAAGGGCTGTCGAAGGGTCGGCGAAGGTTTGCAAAAAACACGAACCGGCTGACAATCGTCCATCACCCGCCCTTCGGGGAGTCGCCCGCCTTTACGAAGAGCTTGCGCTCGAGCCCGCAGAGGCATTCCGGACCCTTTTCGTGCATCGCAAATGTATCTTCGCACTTGAAGTGTCCAATGCCCGGATATTTCACCTTGTACTCCAGCGTGAACGCATGGCCGGGGAGGATTTCCCCTTCCGGTTCGGGAGAAATGAAGGGGTAGCTGTACAGAATCCAGCCGATTCCGTGGGAATGAAAACCCACGCTGAGACCCGCCGAATCGCCCAGCGAATCAAAAAGGACCTCTTTCGACAAGCTGTCCACCTCGGCGCAGGAGATTCCGGGTTTCAAGTGGTCGAAAACAACTTGCGTCGTCCTCGTACAGGCCAGACCGCACCTTTCCACTTCGGGTGGCACCGAAGCGCCGAAATAAAAATTCCTCCCGATATCCGAAATCAGCCCCTTGTAGATCGTAGACACGTCGATATGTATAAGTGTCTCCGGCTTCAGCAGCGGACCCTTCAACCCACGACCGGTAAAGTGGAAGTCCTTGAAGTGGACCGAAAAAAAATGTCCGAAACGCTCCGCATAGAGTCCCGCGGTGGAATTTACATAGACGTCCATCAGGTCCTCGGGGGTCACATCGGCAGCGAGACGGTCGAATACGCACATCATCCCCTTTTCCGTGATCCGGCAGGCCGCCCTGAGCCTGTCCAATTCTTCGTTGGACTTGAACTCCTGAAGCTTGAAGAGTATTTCCCGGCTCTCCGTCCAGCGGATATCGGGAGCGAGAGCATCAAGCCCCGCGACCAGGTCGTGGGAAAGCGTGCCACGTTCGATGCCCACCTGGCCCGACTGAACGCCCTTTTCGCGGAGAATCCGGATGATATGCTCGGCCTGCCGCTCGTACGACGCCACGCCCATTGTGGGACGAACATCCGGAATCCAGATATTCTGCGCCTTGAAATCCGGGAAATCCATCTGGGCCGACGCCGTGGCAAAAGCCTGATCCGGACGGCCGCGAACATAACCGGCTAACGGCACGACATATTGTCCCGGCATCTCGGAGAAGTGGACCCTTTCATACCAGGGCAATGTCGTAAAATAGAGGAAGGAGGCCGGGCGGCAGAACAGCATCGCCTCCATGTCGGCCGATTCCAGAAGCCGATTGAATCGTGAGAAAGAAAAGAACGGTTGCATCCCGGACTCCACTCCTTTAGCAGTCCGTTGATAAAGTCGCTCTGCAGGCGAGGCCGAGTCATTGTGGCCGAAGACAAGGCGCACGACCGCGTCGAATCGGGGGATTCGGGGAGGGAGTGCAACGCAGTAATTCGGCCACAAGGGCCGGACGCAGCCCGGATGGACTTTTTCAACGGGCTGTTAGGGCTTACCCTCCCCACGGCCGTACATCCCACACCGCAACGGGTCTACTGTCCCGTCCCAGAAATATGTTACCATTCATCAGCCGATTCATCCGGTCTCGCTGCGTTGCTTGCGCTGAGTTTGTCGAAGTGCCTTCCCTCGCCGACCTTGCCCAGGTCGCCTCGCTCAGGCGCTGGTTCCTGAGCCTGTCGAAGGATCCCAGCCGGGCGACTCGGCGGCAGAATTTCGGCAATCTATTTCCGGGACGGAACACTACCTTCTTCATTCCTTGTACCCCGTTCTTTCAAAACAAAAGACCCGCCCGTCATATGTACCCACAATCAGCCCGCCCTCCACCGCACATGGAGACGCCGTAATCGGCGAGCCGAAGGCAGCGCTGCCCAGGCATCGGCCCGAAGCGGGATCCAGGGCATAGAGAATCCCGTCGCACCCTCCGACCAGAAGAAGATCCTCGAACATCGCGGGAGCAGCCAGGATGGACCGCACGCCTCTGCGATAGGGAATCATATCCAGCAAGTCGTCTCCTGTCTGAAAGCGCCAGTGCAACGCACCGTCATCCAGGTCAAAGCATAGAGCCTCGCCCTCTGGCGTGGTCGCATAGATCCGCTCGTCGTGAACCAGCAGTCCCGTGGGATATCTGGACGGCAGGATCGGTCTGTTCCAGACAACATGGCCCGATTCCGCCCGCACCGCGATGAGTGGCGATGCTTCCCCCGAGAAATGGTGAAGGTCGGAGGCGCCGCCGCCGCTCAGGATCAGGTCTCCCGACAAGACCGGCGCTGCATAGGGGTAATCCACCCCGATCGGCCGTTCCCAGACGACGTCCCCCGTCTCGCGGTCCAGCGCCGTCAGCCCGATCCGTTGCACGAGCAGGACAAGCAGGTCGCCGGAAACCTGAGGGCCGGCGTAACAGGCCCAATTGTCACTGCCTTCGTTAACCGTTTGCCAAAGCCGACGCCCCGAAGTCAGATCGAAGGCAGCGTAACCGGCCTTGGCGCCTGCGTACACCGTTCCATCCGCAATAACCGGAGAGGTATAAATCCAGCGCTCCGGATACCCGGGCAGGTCCGCCTCCCACAGCACCTCTCCCGACACCAACTCAAGCAAGTACACCCGTCCGGTTACCGAGACCCCAGCGCACGCGTTTCCGGCCACCGCCACGCTGTTCTTGACCGCCGCATCCGTAGGCGCGTGCCAGAGCATGTCCCCGCTCGATACGTCGACGCAGCAGATTCCGGTGCGCCCCGGCCAGCCCTCGTCGCGCAGGCTCAGGAACACGCGCTCTCCGGACGACACGGGCGCCGCCCGGTGGAGCCCGCCCGGAATCCGTCCCTCCCATCGCAGACGCAGTCCAACCCCGTCGAATCCGATTTCCGGTGGCGTCCGTTCCTGAGACGGTCGCGAGGCGGCCGCGGACTGCAGCACGCCGACTTCCATGGACGAACCATTCTCTTGGAACCGTACCAGGCGGTAGCCCCTTGGGGAAGTGTCGATCCCCCCGAAACAGATTGGCGGGGTGGCGGCCACGACCATATCACCGTACGAAAATACCTTGCTGGAGTGCCAGTGTCCGTGTAGGAGGATTTGAACGTTGTACCGACTCAACGCGCAAAGAAACGAATCCGCCGGCGGGGTATGCACGACAACCACAATTTCGCGGTCTTCGGGCTGCAGCGCCAGGTCCGCCCAGAACCACCCTTCCTTGCGTTCGAGGCCCAACGTCGAGAAGTACGACTGCTCGTTGGGGTAGAACACAAAGTGCCGCCCGCCCCAATCAAAGCTGTAATATGCGGGCCCCAGCACCTGCTCGAAGTGCAATGTGGCGGGTTTGCCGGCGTTCGTTCTCTCGATTTCCTTAAGCTTCGGGTTATTCGGCGTCGCCTTCAGTCCTACGAACGCATCAACGGAAATACCGCCGGTGCGTTCTTCGTTTCCGTCGTGTCCGCCGAACAACGTGAAAACCGGCGTTGAAATCGCCTCGACCGCATTGCGAAAAGCGGTCAACTGTTCGACAGTTCCCCAATCCGTCAGATCCCCGCTGGCCACGATCAGATCGGGTTCGGCCTCCCGTTCGAGCCGCTGCAGGGCTTCCGCAAGCACGGCTCCCGAGGTGAGCGTATCCCCTTCGGTAACAACGTGCGTATCGGTAACCTGCGCGAGCGTAAAACGCCGGCGGGCTGTCTCGGGCGACGGCGAGAGCCGGAAATCCACTTCTTCGTCCGGCTCGGACACGTTGGGCACAGAGCGGTAGTACCCGTCCTGCGCGAAAAATCCGTCCGGAAGCGTGATAAACACGAACCGGTGCGACCCGGGTTCCACCAGGAGTTCGTACCGACCCTCCGCATTCGTCTGAACAATCCGCTCACCGTTCGAGACGGAAACCCCGGCCAGGCCGCGTCCCGACGGATCTTCGATCACTCGCCCTCGAACCTGAATCTCCATTTTCAATCTCCAATCACAGGAAGCGGCGGCCTTCGCCACGTCTCTTTACGCGTCGACTGGCTGCCAGATCTCGATGGGAATGGCATCCGGATCCAGAATATAGAATGCGACGGCGGCCACCTTTCCGTCGCGGACGATCTCGGTGGGCGGGCTCATTGCTGGCACCCCCGCCGAAGTCAATCGTTCGTATTCGGACACCGCGTCTTCTACCTGAAGGGCCAGACTGGAGGCCCCGACATAATTGTTTCGCAACTCCCGCTCGAAAGTGATTCCGCCGCAGACTGCAGGCGGTCGAAGCTGAGCCCGCCTAACCGGATTCTCTCCGTTCCCTCGTATGCGGCTGTCCCGCCGGGCGGTCAATCAACTCAGCGCGTATCGATCGAACCGGTTCAGAGACGGCGGTCCTTCGTTCAGCCACATTTCGCGATCCCGGCACACCAGTATCACGCCGAAATTCGTGATCATATTGGATTCGTTATTCTGCGGACGCTGGCACAGGCCGCCCGGATTGTATTCATCCATCAGAACCTCCCGCATTTCCTGCATGGTGAGCGCTCTCCCGCCGTCTCCAAATCGCCCGTAAAGGTGGGCGATTCGATTCAGAGAATTCTGAAAGTATCGCGTACGGATGAATATCGGATCCCATTTCCACGCCACGGCCTGCATCTCCTCGCTGAAATAATGGTTTGTGGAGAACACGACACCATCCTCCGCCTCCCGCACCCCATTCATGGCACAGGCATTCTCCGTGGCAGCGGCGTTTCCCTCCGCGTCGGCCAGCACGATGTTGATTCCCTTGCCCGTCAACGTGGTCCGCCTGAGGAAGTCGACGCCCTCCTTCACGTTCGCGCACCGCCGTAACAGGAGGCGGGGTACGATGTGCTGGGGCACGCCACGCCCGTCCTGTCCCTTCATCGTCGGATGACCTGAATTGGTCCCCAGGCACAGCCCTTTCTCGTTGACCCCGCACTCGGTCCACACCGTCCCGATCTGGTTCACGCACAATACGTCGTATCCCTCATCCGAACGAATCGTCAGGATTGTCAATCCCCCCAGGCGATCCGAACCCGGGCGAAATCTACCGTCGTCGGTCTTCCCGATGATGGGCCCCACGTCGCTGGCGGCAAAAGCCACGCTGCTGCAGGCGAGGTCGTCTGCGAGCGCGGGTCCGACGGCGTTGTAGGTATTTTTGTAGAACGCTTCATCATCCGGAATGTCCGTACCCCGCGCGATGCCGCGTATTTCTTCCAGGATCTCCGGGAATTCCGCCTCCAGATGCCCGCGCATCGCCTCCATCAGGGTGATCTGGCGGCCTCGAACTTCCCTATTCTCAGACAATCGGGCAAGCGTGCTCCTTATCTGCGCCTTGAACCGGCGCCCGATCTGTTCTCCACGCTGGAATGGCGCGCCCTTCACTTCAAATTCAGGAATCATCGTCTGCTCCCGTGCCTTCTGCGTCTTGATATGACGGCCACCTGTCCGACAGATCCGCCGCCTCTCGAATTCTATGTGCGTTCTCAAAAATCTGCTTGAAGCGTCGGACCGTATTCCGCCGGCCCTCGTCATCGCGGACCTCTACGAAAAGCGGGCCCCGGGTGATCTGGTGCGTGGACCACGCCCAGAGAAAGCCGGCAAAGGAGATCCGACTGCCGAACAGATCCGAAATTTCGTGATGGTTGGAGAGCGCGCCCGTCACCGGATCCGTGTCCACCTGGTGGACATGATATCCCAGAATACGCCGGCCCAGGCGGGCATACCAGTCGCCCAGGGGTTGCAGATTATCCAGATCGCCCCCGTTGTTCCGCGCATGGCCCACGTCCAGCAACGCACCCACACTTGCTCCAGGTACATCCGCCATCTCATGCGCCACGGCGTCGATCCATCTCAGGTATTCGTCGATCCGCGTGGCGAATTCCCGATCCGGTGAATCCGCCGGCGTATTGGCGGGATTATGGATATTCTCAATTGCGATCCCCACGCCGGCGCGGGCCGCCTCCGTAAAGAGGCTCGCGTACGTTTCCGCGAAGGCCAGGAAACATCCGGTCGGCTCCGGTCGACCCGCCTGAACGCGCTCCATTGCGCGGGCGCTCGACCTGGGGACGTGGACGGTCAGGCTGTCCACACCCGCTTCCATCGCGCAATCCAGGTGCCCCCGGACCGCATCGACTCGCTCGACGCGTCCGGTTCTCGCGTTCCACGTCAGGTCGGGCAGATGATAGGAAAGAAAAAGAGGGCCTCGATCCCGAAGTTCGCCAAGCGCCACCGAGAGCGCGCGCTGAGAAAAACCGAGATCGACAGGTCGGATTTCCAGGCAGGCCAAGCCGAAATCCATGGTCTCCCCGGCGGCCGCCACGGGATCGCCCTGTATCGACCAGCCTACGGGCAGCATACCGTCCGGGAGGTCCGCGGGCAGCAACCGCATCGTGGGCGACCAGGGGATGAATGTTTCCGTCCAGGCTCCCTCTTGCGAACTCTCAAAAAGGCTGATCCCCGGCAAGTCTCCAATCGCTTTATCCGGATCCAGCCCGCGGACCACAACCTCCACAAAGCCATTTTTGTGCCGGGTCCGGTGACAGTGGCTGTGTCCCGCGGCCAGCAATTCGACACCGTTCTCCGGAAGCCAGCGCGTCAGCCACGCCCGGCCTTCGGCATCCAGCCTGTCCAGCGGATAGTGGGTAATGACCAGCCGCCGCGCCGCGCCGGTCGACCGGACACTCCGGTCCAACCACAAACGTTCGTCGCAGCAGAGCGTCCCGGTCGACGTATCGGGTAGAAGAACCAGCAGATCGTCGAATACGGCCGCCCGCCGCTCGGGCGCCGCCAGGTCTTTCAACACGGACAGCGCGTGCGGACCCCGCCGTTCCGCGTTTCCCGGCGTGAAGAGTACCGGGACCTCGACCCGGTCCAGCGCTTCCAGGCAGCGCGAGGCCGAACCGGCCGTAGAAAAGGTCGTGATATCTCCCGCCACTGCCAGGAAATCGGGTCTCTCCAGATTCACGCGGTCTGCGGCCCACTGGAGCGCCTGATGGGCCGCCGTTTCCGGGTTGTCCGAAAGGTGGAGGTCGACCAGCAGGATAAAGCGATGAGCGCGATCCGTCATATCTTGTTTTTTTCATGCCTGGTTTGTGGAAAGACCCAAAGAATCAACCCGCATAGGTGTTCAGGCCCGGATTCCCTCGCGCCAGGTAGAGGCGGAGCCCGTCCCAGTCGAACCCGGACGGAGAACGGAACGTGCGGTCGATCGCCGCGTGGGTGGAAATGTACTTCAGCGTTATCCCGCAACGCCGCCTGGATGACCTGTTGGGATTGGATCCATGCAGAATCCAGGGATCGTGAACCGAATACTCACCCGCCCGGAGTTGCACGTCCCTGGCGTCCGAAAGGTCGAGGTTTTCCAGCGACATCGGCAGCGTGGTGCCGGAATCGAGATCCACCTTGTGGAGGAGAACGGCCTCCTCCCGGTGGCTGCCGGGTATCACCCGCATACAGCCGTTCTCAACGTCCGAATCGTCCACCGCCAGCCAGAGGGTGAACGTATCCATCGGCTCGATCGGAAAAAACGCGGCATCCTGATGCCAGTCTACGGCCAGACCGTCGTCGGGGCGTTTGCTGATCACGTAGGACGTGAAAAGCGCGACATCCGGCCCCACAATCTGCGCCGCCACATCCACGAGGCTGTCGCTCAGGAACAGATCCCGAAGGTAGCGATTATCGTAATGAAGCGAGGGTAAATTCTCCGGCCGCCGGTCCGGAGGAAGGTTCCCGATAATGGAATCCAATTCAGCGCGCAACCGGACGAGCGCGTTGTCGTCGAGAATCCGACCGCCGACGGCACAGCCGTCGGCACGATACCGTTTGAGTTGGGCGGCGGTGAGTGGCATAGCGTGTTCCTTTCCGGACATACCGATAACGTTTTGAATGTCACGTTGCCAACGAAATGGCGCCCGGCTGGACAGAGTTGAGCGTGGGACGCGTATACCGGCCTGTCGCCGCGAAACCGGAATTCCACCTTCATCGATCTGTTCACGTCCGGCGTTTCGCGTGCTTACGCGTCCGGCGGCCGCGAACCCGGCAGATGCCTTTGAATCAGTCTTTCGTAAATGCCGACGAAATCCGATCGCCCATTGTGCAGGTTGTAAAAATAACACATCGGGTTCGGGTTGATTTCAATAACGTAAAATCCGGCAGACGACAGAATCACATCGATTGCGTAAAACCCCAGTTCGATCACCCGCGCCACACCCGCCGCCACTTGCGACAGGGCCTCGATCAGGTCCGGTTCATCCACCCGCTTCGCAAACCCCGTTGCCCGATGCAGCGGGTTCAGGTCCACGCCGGGAGATCCGCCGACTTTCTCGTACGCCAACAACAACTCATCCCCGTCGGCAACGATCCGATACTCCGGTCCGCTGATATGGGCCTGGACCAAAACTATATTGTCCAGGAAACCGCTGTTTTCGAACAATGCCCGCAAGCGATTCTTCAGAGCACACGGGTCTGGCTCCAGAAACACTCCCTGAGACAGCGACCCCAGGTTCCGTTTAACCACCACGGGATAGGTGAACCGGCCTTCCGCCTCCTTCAGGATCGCACCGATGGAAGGATGGGTCCGGTAACGCGCAAACCGCTCGTCCGCAAACGGATTGAACGCTGCCAACGTATCGGGAACCATGAGCCCGGCACGCGAAAACAACTCGTATTGATATGCCTTGTCTTCCGCCAGACGGGCGGCCACGTAGTTGTTAAACGGATGTTTGTTGCGAAGAAAATAGAGCGGCCCGGCGCCTGCCGGGCGGATGCAAACCAGGTTCCCGTCATCCGAAACCGGTTCAAACGGAAGGCCCAGGTTTTCGCATGCGCTCGCCAGGCACACCAGACTCTCCCGGTGAAGTTCTTCCCCGAAACCGTCCCGTTCGCAGGGCAGCCCCAGCGCTTCCCGCGCCCGACCCACCAGATGGAGCGATCCCATGATACAGACGGGATCCCCATCCCGCAACCCCGCGCGACTGAGCGCCTCCACAACGTCCGGCGCTGAACACGCGGCAAGTCCATCGGGCAAGCATCTCCGCAACACGGTAACGGGCAGGGCCTTCGGGTGGTCGGACCGCGTCAGGATCACCCGCTTCGCCAGGGGCCGGATCGCCCCGAGTATCGCCCGGGCATCATGCCCGGCGTTCACCCCCACCACAAAGGTCCACCGGTTCGATATTCTGCGTAAATCGCCAGCAAGGGCCGCAGCCCCGGCCGGATTGTGCGCGCCATCCAGCACGACCCGGGGCGAGCGCTGCGCCACTTCGAATCTGCCCGGCAGCCGGAGGCCGCCCACCGCCTCACGGATTCGCGCCTCCGTGAGTTTCTCTCCCATAAGGTAGCGCCCGACAGCAACCGCCAGCCGGGTGTTTTCCCAGAACACCGATCCCCGCTCCATCAGGTCGGGAGGCGCAAATTCCCGCGCCTCGCACCGCAACCCTTCCCCGGTTTCGTCGCCGACAACGTAGAGATCTACACCCCGTTCACGACACTCGCCCCGCAGAAGCGCGAGCACCTCGGGTTTCTGTGTGTCAAGGGTGAATAGCGGCCTGCCTGAACGGGCAATTTCGAGCTTTTCCAGCGCGATCGCCTCCACCGTATCGCCCAGCACGTCGGTATGATCCAGATCGACCGGCGTCAGGACGGCCACGTTGGTATCCCAGGCATTGGTCGCGTCGTAACGCCCTCCCAGACCCACCTCAAACACACCGATTTCGACCCCGGCCCGGGCAAACATGGACGTTGCCAGCGCCGTTAACGCCTCAAACTTCGTAAAAGAACCGTACCCCTCCCGTTCGAAGCGGCGCGTACGATCGTAAAGATCGGCGATTCCCTTCGCCCAGAGATCCTTTTCCAGAATCCGACCGTCGATCCGGATGCGCTCACGGATGGAGTGCAGATGTGGCGACGTGTAGATACCCGTTCGCCGGCCCGAGGCCCGGATGAGGGCGGCCAGGACGTTGGCCACCGACCCCTTACCATTCGTGCCGCCGACAATGACCGAGGCATACTCCTGCTGGGGATTTCCCATCCGGCGCAGGAGGGCGCGCATCCGCGGCAGATAGTCCTCCAATCTGCCCGCCGTCGCGCCGCCTGTTTCCCAATCCTGCAGCGTATTCAGAAAGCGCTTGCTGCGAAAGTAGTCCATTCAGACCGCGTCCCCGTGGGTAACGTCAGGTCCACTATCTGTACCGTCCATGCAGAGGCAACCCTCGTGGTTGCCCAGGTCTCGGCGCGCATCACGTCAATAACATAAAAAAACCCACCTGGAAACGAAAGGTGAGTTTTTCTGGAATGGAATCCTCTGCCGGAAACCCTCCGACCTCCTGCCGGAGGGTGCCGCCAGCGGAAATCTGACGACCGTCAATCGACCCTATGCGGCCTTGCTGACGCGTCCCAGCTTTATGCACTTTGTGCAGACCTTGATTCTTCTGGCCGTACCGTCCACCAGCGCGCGCACCCGCCTCAGATTCGGATTGAATCGCCGTTTCTTCCTATTGTTGGCGTGGCTGACGTGATTGCCGACCATCGGCCCTTTCCCGCAAATTTCACATCTGGCTGCCATTCCCAATGCCTCCTGGAACGATTAAATTGAGTCGCTCGTGTTCTGTCCGGGAAATAGATCCCCCGCTCTCACATCAGAGAACATCGACCGAAAAAACGCGCGACACCACGGTGATGCATTGATTCGTTCAGGACAAATATACCCGTCAGCCGACACTTGTCAAGAAAGAACCCGAATTGGACCTCCTTCAGCCGCACCGAGCCCCTGTTGTCCGTCGCGCCTGTACGCCAGTGCAGGTGGCCGGTCACTGTGGGCGCCGACCCGAGGTGAGGAAGTGTTCGCCGTCGAACACCACCTTCGGCGCGTTGTAACCCCAGTAGGGGCTGACCGACGCCTCTCCGGCATCGATGCGGGACAGCTCGAAATCGATCATGTTCTCCTCCGCCGTCAGTGGCAGAACACCCGTCAGGAGGACAAAACAGCCTAGAAAAGCGTTTCGGATGATCCCATGTCTCATACGCATTTCACGGGTTTCCAACCATCTTCTACTTGACAAAACACCGCGTATCACCGATTTTTCGGAAAGCCCGCGGCTGATCGGATGGCGGTGGCGGATTCCATCCGTTGCAGGCCGTTTCCCGGAGGTGGAGGACCCAATGCCCACAGTCTCACTCATCACGCTCGGTTGTCCCAAGAATACCGTCGACTCGGAACGGATGCACCGGCTGCTGGAATGCAATGACTATGCCGTTGCCGACGAACCCGATGAAGCCGATATCATCGTTGTGAATACCTGTGGCTTTATCGAACCGGCCAAAGAGGAGTCCATCGCCACGGCCCTCGAAGCCGCTGACTACAAGGAAACCGGCAACTGCAAGGGCCTGATTCTAACCGGGTGTCTGGCCGAACGCTATCGACTCGAACTCGAAGCGGAAATCCCCGAGGCCGACCTGATCGTCGGTCTGGCCGGCGAAAGCGAGATTGTCACCCACTGCGACCGCCTGCTGGGCATCTCCCGTCCCAGAATCTACCGGGAAGAGGGCGCCCGGCACCTGCTCACACCCAATCACTGGGCCTATCTGCGCATCTCGGACGGCTGCGACCGGACCTGTGCCTTCTGCGCCATTCCCGGCATCAGGGGCGCCAACCGCAGCGAATCCATCGAGGTCCTGGTCGCCGAAGCCTGGCGCATGGCCGCCGGCGGCGTGAAAGAAATCGCGCTTATCGCCCAGGATACCATGCGTTACGGCGCCGACCTCTACGGCAGCCCACGCCTGGTTGACCTCTTGCGCGAACTCGTCCGCGTCGACGGCCTCCACTGGATCCGCCTGCTCTACACCTACCCCACGGGCTGGCGCGACGACCTGATCGACCTCCTGGCACGGGAGGAAAAACTCTGCGCATACGTGGATATGCCCATCCAGCATGCCTCCAATGCCTTGCTCAAAGCGATGAATCGCGGCGCTAAGGTGGAGAACACGCGCGCCCTCATCCGAAAACTCCGTGACCGGGTGCCCGACCTGGCCCTCCGATCCTCCGTAATCACCGGTTTTCCCGGCGAGAAAGAGGAACACGTACAGGAACTTCTGGAGTTTATCGAGGAAATCCGCTTCAACCGACTGGTCGGCTTCCTCTACTCGCACGAGGAAGGCACCAGCGCCGGCCTGCTGGATGACGACGTCCCGGAAGACGAAAAGCGGGATCGACTGGACCGCATCCTCAGCCTCCAGGCCGTCATCTCCTCCGAAATCACCGCCGAATGCGTCGGCCGGACCTACCGTGCGCTGGTCGACCGCCCCGCGGACGATCCGGCCTACGACTATATCGGCCGTACGCGCATGGACGCTCCGGAGATCGACGGCGAAATCTTTATTTCCGGAGAAGCTCGGATCGGCGAATTCACCGACGTGGAAATCACCGACGCCCTCGACCACGATCTCATCGGGCGCTCGACGGCCGCACCGCAACTGCTGGACATCGCGGCGCCGAGGAGTGCATGACCATCATCGCCGCCATGACGGAAAACAGGGTGATCGGCAAAGACAATGCCATGCCATGGCACGTTTCCGAGGAACTCCGACAGTTCAAGAGAATCACCACCGGCGGCGTTCTCATCATGGGGCGCAAAACCTTTGAATCCATCGGCTGCAGGCCCCTGCCGAAACGCCCCCACGTCGTCGTCAGCCGTTCATTCCCGGAAACCGGGGGTGTCGACGTCTGCCGCACCTTTGAGGAAGCACTCGAAAAAGCCAGGTCCTACGGGAAACCCATTTTCAGCGGCGGCGGCGCCGACATTTACCGGCAGTCCATTCCCCTCGCGAATCGGATGTATCTCTCCCGCATCAAGGGCGAATACGACGGCGACACGTTCTTCCCCGAGTTCGATGAGGGCGACTGGAGAATCGCCAGAAAAGAAGACCACCCGGAATTCACCCTGTTTGTGTATGAAAGAAGACGGAAGAATCGTTAAATCGGCGAGCAGACGGAAAAGCACCGCAGCAGTCAGCGCCGGGACCTCTCCCCCCGGCCCCCTCTCCTAAAGGAAAGGGGGAGGAACACCGGCAAGGCGGGCGGTGGCAGATTCCGCGCTCTATCGTACAGCATCACTATCGTACCGAAACTCGTAAGGTCCCTTCAAGCGCACGGTTGTGGCGTTGGGGGTTTTTCCACGTTATTCCGTTCAGCACCAATGCGACGTGTGTCCGAATCGGGACGCAGGGCACAATCGCTCGTCTACGCCACTTCCGAGATTCGTGGAAAAACCGGCCCCGCGCCGAGCGGCGCCCTTCTTTTTCGCCCTTTTTCTTGGGCGAAGCAAGAAAAAGGGCAAGGGAATAGGGGACGTTTGGGGGTGTGGGAATTTCCACTTCACAAGGAGCAATACGCGTACATGTCGACAAGCTCTACACGACCGGCACAGGCAATGCTGGCAACGAACGCAATCAAGCATTTGCGGCGACTGTGAGCCAGTTATAACCGAGCGCTAGCCTGAGCCTTTCAATGGGTCGGCGAAGGGTTGCCGAGAGGTACTGAACGGTGCATCCTGGGCCGCCCCCTGAGCCTGTCGAAGGGTCGGCGAAGGTTGCGGAAGCGCGGGCATTTCGACAAGCTCAATGAACGCACCTCCGCAAGCCCGAGGCCGCAGACGGGACCATATTCCGTATTCTTCGGCAGGAAATAATATGAAACAATATCTCGATCAGCTTCGGCACGTCCTGGACCAGGGCGTCAGGAAAGAGGATCGGACCGGCGTGGGCACGATTTCCTGTTTCGGCCTTCAGGCGCGGTACGATATGAAGGACGGATTCCCCGCCGTAACGACAAAAAAACTGGTCTGGAAATCCATGCTCTCCGAGCTTCTCTGGTTCATTTCAGGATCTGACAACATCAACGACCTCAAGAAAATCTATCCCCACAACAAACTCTGGGACGGCAACTACGAAGATTACCTCAACAGGCTCGGCCTGCGCGAGAACGGCGGCTCCATGGGACGCATCTACGGCGTCCAGTGGCGGCACTGGCGCGGTGCGGAACGGACCGTGGACCAGTTGCACGAGGCGATCGACCTGATACGCCGGAGCCCGGACTCCAGGCGCATGATCGTGAACGCCTGGAACGCCGCCGAAGTCGCGCCGAAAGACGTCGCCCTTCCCCCGTGTCATTCTTTCTTTCAGTTTTACGTCGCGGAAGGCAGACTATCCCTCCAGATGTACCAGCGATCCTGCGACATGTTTCTCGGGGTCCCGCTCAACATCGCCTCCTACTCGCTCCTGCTCCACATGGTCGCCAGAATCACCCGTCTCGAACCCGGTGAATTCATCCATACGCTGGCCGACGCACACATCTACCTGAACCACCTTGACGCGGTTCAGGAGCAGCTCTCCCGCGACCCGTTTCCGCTACCTCGCCTTGGTATTACGGATCGTGGCCAGAAGACCATCGACGACTTCGTCTACGACGACTTCCACCTAATCAACTACCGATGCCATGCCGCTGTCAAGGCGAAAATGGCTGTATAGACCTGAATCCGGCAGCGGGCCCCGGGCTCCAACCTCACATCCTTTTTTCAAGGGAATCCACCATGTCCGATCTCGCCATACCCTGGCACCCCAGGGTCATTCTCCCCGGACGCAGCTTCCGTCTGCCCGTTCAGGCGCCCGGCGACAACGTCACGCTCTCAGCCGACCATTTCGAGGTCATTTCGACCCGGTGGTCCGAACGGGACACCGCGATCTACCACTATCTGCGATCTCCCCGACAGGCCGGAGACTACACCCTCCGCGCGGCTCACGGCGGTAAGGAGACGGAAACAACTATCCAGGTCCGTACCCTGGACGAACTGCGCGTGCCGCACACCTACAACGGCGCCTGGTGGCCGCGCCGCTGGCCTCTGGGGAGAGATTACCGGTCCACAAAGACACGGCGGACGCTGCAGGACGAACCCCTATCGGATCGCCTTGCCGAAGAAACCATCGCCTGGTGGTCGTCCCAGCCTGACGAAATCATCTGGGCGCAGCTTCCGGCCACGGAACTGCCCAAAGCCCATTTTGCCAACTGCCACCAGGGCTGCCCCAACTGCGGTACGGCGATTTTCAAATACAGCGGCTTTTATCCCTGGACGCGCAACCATCTCCCGTGCGATTTCAAGTCGGAATGTCCCAATTGCGCTTCGGTCTATCCCAGCAACGACCTGGCGAACGAAGACTACTTTTCGGGCGAATATCCGGACGACGGGTACGGTTTTTTCGACGCCGACGGTCACATCTACCTCTTTGCCGCCACCTATCACCGGGATCAATCCCGCAGCTTCCATTCGGGAATCAACGCTCTGACGAATGCCCTGCGCGCCGGGGGTTTCGACGAAGCGCTCGCGCGCCGGCTCGGGTTGCTGCTGCTGAGATACGCCGAGGAAGAGCTCTATCTGGCCTCCGTTCCCCAGTTCCGGTACGGCCCGTCGAAAGGCGTGGAGGAACCCTGGGATTGGGGCCAGCCCGACTGGGCGGACGAATCCGATCCGGTTCAGGCGCTGCGCGCCAAGGGCAGCGTCCGCTACAGCATCGACACCCCGTATCTCATCGCGAGCCTGGCGCTGGCATACGACACGGTGTGGCCGCTGATGCGGGAGGACCGGGAGCTCGTCGGACGCGCCCAATCGATGGGCCTTTCCGTTGAGACTCCCGAAGATGCCTGTCAACTGACGGAGGAGATGCTGGCGGCCCTGCTCCAGGTCACGCTGGATCGGGGCGCGAGCAGCAACCTTCCGAGAGAAAGCCAGGGGGCGCTGTTTATCCTGCGCTGTCTGGACCGCCCCGACGCGGGGGACGTGATGGATTGGATCTACGATGAAGGGCCGGACACGCTGCGTGTCTTCACCACCAACGACTTCTTCCCGGACGGCACCCCCCAGGAGGCCACGGGTGGCTACAACTCGATCCACAGCGACGGGCTGTTCGACCTGGAACATCACCTCCGAAACCTTCGTGCCCTGCAACCCGACGCCTACCCTGAATCCGACTACCCCTCCCTCTTCGACGATCGTCGTGCAGCGCACGTACCCCGTGCGCTGCACGAGATCACGATGGTTGGAAAATCCTTCTTCCAGTTCGGCGATGGATCGGCCCCCGGCTCGGCCGGCTTCAAGGGAGAGGGCACCATCCGGCTGGAACGCGATCTCTTTCATCCGCCGATGGATCCCGATCTTCTTGAGCGAGCGGTGGCCTTCACCGATGACCCGCGGGTGAAGGAGATCCAGTCGGCCGTTCAGAACAAACGGCACGTGGCCCTCGGACCCACGGTCCACGACGGCGTCGGCATTGCGATTCTCCGCACACCCGAGGCCCCCGAGCGGGCCGCCGCCGGCATCGTGTACGGGGATACCGTCCACCACCGCCACAGAGACCTTCTGGACGTCCAGTTTTTTGCGTTCGGACGTCCGTTTCTGACCGACCTCGGATACCCCCAGTCGTGGGCAAGCATGTCCCCCTGGGAATCCCACTGGGCGACCCACAACACCGTCTGGTCAGACCTGCCTCCGGGCGAACCCATAAGCGCCGGCCGCGGGCGCCTGGTTCGCAGCCTCTTTGTGGACGGCGTCCAGGTACTGGACGTCGAGGCGCACCGATGGGCGCACGACGTAGGGCGCGGATGGCATAAGCTCGGTGTCACGTTCCGCCGCCTCATCGCCCTGGTGGAGACGGACAGCGACGGAGTCGCCCTCGTCGACCTCTCCCGGATCACGGGAGGCACGGAACACTGGCGCACGTGCCGCGGGCTCGATGGCGTATTCCAGTCGGACGACGCTGGCCTCCAACCCCGATCCGGGACCGTCGCCGGTCCCCAAATCGAACGCGCGCAGACCGGCGACCTGCCGCACCCGGACCATACCGCTCTGGCGTACATGGACGACGTGTCGGACGGCCAGGCGCCGCCGGCCTTCAGCGGGGCCTGGCAATCGCAGGCTGAGCCCGCGGTCCATCTGGACATCCACCAGGTCAACGTTTCCCCGGACACCCGGCTACTCACCACCCGGGCGGCGCAGGCAATGGGCGCCCCCGAAACGTCCAACTACCTTTATAACCCCGTCCTCTGGCGGCGCACGCCTCAGGACGATACCACGTGCGTCGATCTCGTATTCGAACCCCGAATCGGCGAACCGACCCTTGCCGAAGCGGTCGCCGTTCCCACGCAGACGTCCACGGCCGCCGGCGTGCGGCTCACCACGGCTGGAGGAAAGAAAATCTCGCTTTACTGGTCACCCGACGCCGGTCCCGCCGACGCCACCCGCTTTGAAGACGGCGTCACGTTACACGGCGCCCTGGCGGCCGTCGTCGACGGCCGGATTTCAACCCTGGGCGCGTCCGCATTCCAGGACTCCGGGATGTCATTCGCAATCAGTCACGCCCGTCAAACCGGCCGCATCGTCGCCCTCGACCGGGACGCGTGTACGGTTGACGTGGAAGGTCTGGAGGGCATCGCCGCCGGAGACCGCATCATCGTCAACCCCGACGGCCGGGCACACAACTATCGCGTTGAAGCGGTGGAGCACGCGGGCGCGCGAATTCATCGACTCACACTCGACGTCACCTCCCTCCTGGGGCGCGCGCGCGTCGTTGCCGCTGAAGACGGCAGAATCGACTTCGGTTTTCACGTCCTGGCCAAATCCGGAAACCTCAACGGTACGCGCATTCAGACCGGCGCGAACGACGACTGGGCCGTAATCGCCAACGCGAGCAATGAGGGTTCCTGGCCGCCCGGGCGCGTCCGCACCACCGTTCGCATCGACCCCAATAGAGGCGATGGAGACAGGCTCCGGAATCTCGCGCCCGGCGCATGGGTCCAGGTCGTGGACTACGTGGTCGGTGACACCGTCCGCTTCGAACCGGTCGGCTCGAGTGGATGAGCGGATCATAGATTTCGTGTCGTCCGACTGGAAGGCGCCTTCGACGGGGCGTCCGGCCGGTCGCCCCTACGCCCCCATGCAACCTTACCGGCCATCCCACGTCACGGCGCGGACGCCGCCCCATCAACCGCAATCACGACCAATAACACAAAATCCCAATGGATAACTCACAGATCCAACTCGACGGAGACCCGCGCAAACTCGCCAAGGCTATCTACCGGGCCGCGCGAAAATCCTACCTGGAAAAGCACGGTCGCCTGTCCGGCTGGGACGATATGAGAGCCGACCTGGAGGCCGAAATCCCGGCGCTCGCCAAACAGATGTCCGAAGCCCTGGACCGCCACGCGCGCGACGTATACCTCATCAACGCCCTGGAAGTTATGGCCCTCTCCTATGCGCGAAGCGAGTTAAAAAAGGTTTCGGATCGACCGGGGAGATAGCGTGATTTCGCGACGTGCGTTGGGGAATAACTGCCGTAAAATCAAGGTATTGGAAAATATACACACACTCGTGTGTGTCCATATCGTGATCGGCTTGATCGGCTATGGGTGCCCCAACCACCGAGGTTTTGAAGCGGATAGATCTTGTCTCGGTTGTCGACGATTGCGCCTGGATTCAGGAAGGATCGCCCTGCTGGCGGGCTAATCGAGATCTTTCCTTCCGAACACGGCCTTGACCATTCGCCAGACCAGGCCGGCGCAGATCACCAGTACGAGCACGGCGGAAATCAGCAGAACCATTCGAATGAGAAGCGGAAGATCATCGAAGAAGGGGAGCATATCTAACGGGCGACCGCGCGGTCGCGAGTGAAGCGATGGAGGTAATTCAATGATCCACGCCACCGTGCTTGTTGCGGGTCGCGCGGATGTGAACTGCCTGGGCGAGGTGGCCGAGGCGCTTCGGGACCGGGGTGTCACTGTCGAACCCGGCGTTCTGAACGGGCATCCCGCCCTCGAAACCGCACTGGCTGCGTGCGTTCAAAGCGGCGCGGGACGGATAGCGATCCTGCCCTTTATCTTTCAGGAAGACGAACGAATATTGCAACGAATCCGGCAGCGTGTGGATGGTTTTCAAAAAGACCATCCGGGTCTCGAAATCCATATCGCGCCCTCCATCGGCTTCGACCCCAGGCTGGTCGATATCGCAGACGACTACATCGCAAGGACATATTCAGCGCTGGACGGCAACGCGGCGGCGCCGATACTGAAAATCGAGGGATGCATCTCGAATCCAATATACTTTACGTATGCGGATCTCGAAATGATTCCGGACCCGATCGACGATATCGGCCGCCTTCTTCCGGGCCGCCGCGGGTCCGCTATCTTCGTTCGTAGGCTCCTGGACAGCGTGACGATCGACGCCACCGTGAGCGAGGTTGTTTTTCATTCGGCCGACGACGAATTCTTCGCCCGGATTCCCCTCGAAAGGACCCTGGCCAACGGCATCCTCGTTTACCGGATGGAAGGCCATCCGCTGCCGAAACGCCAAGGAGGTCCGCTGCGGCTTTTCGTTCCGGAAACCGACGACAGGTGCGCGAACGTCAAAAACGTGGTCCGTATAGAGTTAATTCCTTAGAACGGCTATGCGGCCACCGTTAAGCCCCGTCAGTCGGTGGCGGAAAAAATCTCCGGTTTCGATCGCAGGGGCTTGACACGCAATAGGAAATCGGATAACATAAATTGAATCAGGACGCGGGCCTCTGTTGCGCGCTCTGCCTGCCACTCCCCCCCGGTGGGCGGAGATACGAATAGAGGCCCGAATCATATTAAGTGCGCAATGCCCCCGCGGTTGCGCGCTGTATATAGAAGGGCGATCTGACTCCAGTGGCTTAACTCTTCCCGAACGCGTTGGCAAATATCACAAAATCACCGAAGCCGATGGCGCCATCCTCGTCCAGGTCGTACTTCGCGTCATATCCCGCATCGCCTTCACGCAAGCCGAACTGTTGCGCGAACAGCACAAAGTCGGCAAAGCCGACACTACCGTCGTCGTTGAAATCGGGATCGGCCGTCTGCGGTGGAACCGTCGGTGGTGGAACCGCCGGCGCGATATTCCACATCAGCATCGTGCCATCCCTCGACCCGGAAGTCACCATGCTCCCATCCGGCGAAAACGCTACTGCATAGACCCAACCACTATGTCCTTTGAGAGTGGCGACCCCGGCTCGCGTGGCCACGTCCCATAACCGGACCGTGCCATCCTGCGATCCGGAGGCCAGAGAGTCCCCATCCGGCGAGAACGCCACCGCATAGACCCAGCCTCGATGCCCTTCTAAAGTGGCGGTCTCGGTTCGTGTGGCCACGTCCCACAACCGGACCGTGCCATCCTGCGACCCCGAGGCCAGCGTGCTGTCGTCCCGCGAGAACGCCACCGAATAGACCCAACCACGATGTCCTTCTAAAGTGGCGACCTCGGTTCGCGTTGCCACGTCCCACAGCTTGACCGTGTTGTCGCTCGACCCGACGGCCAGCGTGCTCCCATTAGACGAAAACGCCACCGAGCCGACTCCGCCCGTGTCCCCATGCCCTTCGAGAGTGGCGACCTCGGTACGCGTGGCCACGTTCCACAGCTTAACCGTGCCATTCCTGAACCCCGAGGCCAGCGTGCTCCCATCTGGCGAGAATGCCACCGAATAGACCCGGCCACTACGCCCTTCGAGAGTGGCGACCTCGGTACGCGTGGCCACGTTCCACAGCTTAACCGTGCCGTCCTGCGACCCCGAGGCCAGCGTGCTCCCGTCCGACGAGAACGCCACCGAATAGACCCAGCCACTATGCCCTTCGAGAGTGGCGACCTCGGTTCGCGTGGCCACGTCCCATAACCGGACCGTACCATCCTGCGACCCCGAGGCCAGTACGCCGCCATCTGACGTGAGCGCCATCGACGACAGAGACGTGTGCCCGTGGACTGCCCCGGCATTGCCCGTCTCGACGTCCCTTACGATGACCGTGCCGTCCGCTGCCCCGGTGGCGAGAAGGGAGCCATTGAGCGAGATCGCCACCGAATAGACTCTATTCACATGCTCTTCCAGGGTGTTGATCAGTTCTCGCGTGGCCACGTCCCACAGCTTGACAGTGCGGTCGCCCGACCCGGAGGCCAACGTGCCGCCATCCGGAGAAAACACCACCGAGGTGATCCCATCCGTATGCCCTTCGAGAGCCGCGACCTCGGTTCGCGTGGCCGCGTCCCACAATATAACCGTACGGTCGCTCGACCCGGAGGCCAGCGTGCTCCCATTCGGGGAAAACACCACCGAAGTGACCCCATCCGTATGCCCTTCGAGAGTGGCGACCTCGGTTCGTGCGGCCACGTCCCACAGTTTAACCGTATGGTCGCTCGATCCGGAGGCCAGCGTGCCGCCATCCGGAGAAAACACCACCGAATTGACCCCGATCGTGTGCCGCCGCAATGTGGCGACTTCTGTTTGCGTAGCCACGTCCCACAGCTTGATCGCGGCATCCTCCGCCCCGGAGGCGAGCGTGGCCCCGTCCGTCGAAAATACCACCGAGTTGACCCGATCCGCATGACCCTTCAGCGTGGCGACCCGTGCGCCAAACTCCACATTCCATAATTCGACCTGGCCATTGTTCAACCCCGCCGCGAGGGTGCCCTGCCGTGAAAACGCCACTGAATGGACACGAGCGGGACTTGGCAGCAGAGCGGAGGCACGGGAGGTGCTCACTTCATACAACCAGACACCAATGCCGCTGGCCACGGCCAGCGTTCGTGCATCCGGCGAAAGGGCTACCGCGCGGTCGCTCTGGCCAATGGCTCCTTTGCCCAGGCGCGCCGTCGCCCCCTGGGGCAGACGCCATTTCCGGTAGTCCCCGTCCAACACGACCGCGGGGGTTCCCACACCTTCTGCGGAAAAGGTCGCCAACTCACGACCGCCGAGCGTTACCACCACGGTGTTTGTGCCCGCCCGGGCACCCAGCGTCAGGGTGGTGGCTGCGCGGCCGTCCGCATCCGTCCGTGTATGCCGGACTGTGAACCTCCCGCCGAGCTTGCCGTCGCCGGCCGTGACAGTATAGGCGACGGCGGCATCGGGCAGGGGCTCGCCGTTCTGATCTTTCACTTCCACGACCAGGGGGTCGGCAAGCGCACCACCGGGCGCGCCCTCCTGTCCGTCGCCGGAGATGACCTCCAGACCGAATGGTCGGAGACCCGGCCACTCAGACAGATCCCACAGCAGCACCGTGCCATCCTCCGACCCCGAGGCCAACGTGGCCCAATCCGAAGAAAACACAACCGAACGAACGTCGCCGTTATGACCCTCCAATGTCGCGACCTCGATTCGGGCGTGCACGTCCCACACCTTGACGGTGTTGTCGCGCGACCCGGAGGCAAGCCTGCTGCCGTCCTTCGAAAACGCCAGTGATCCGATTCCGTCTGAATGTCCTTGCAGGGTTGCGACCTGTGTTTGCAAGGCCACGTCCCATAACCTTACCGCGCCATCCTTCGAACCGGAGGCCAGCGTGCCGCCATCCGGTGAAAAAATCACCGAAGTAACACCTCCTCTATGCCCTTCGAGGGTGGCAACCACTCTTCGCGTGGCAACGTCCCACAGCCTCACCGTGCCATCCTCCGACGCGGTGGCCAACGTGTCCCCGTCCGGCGAATACACGACCGAAGTCACACCTCCTCTATGCCCTTCGAGGGTGGCAACCACTCTTCGCGTGGCAACGTCCCACAGCAGCACCGTGCCATCCTCCGACGCGGTGGCCAACGTGTCCCCGTCCGGCGAATACACGACCGAAGTCACACCGCCCGCGTGAACTTCAAGGGTGGCTGCCTCCGATCTCGAGGCCACGTCCCACAGCAGCACCGTGCTATCCTCCGACGCGGTAGCCAGCGTGTCCCCGACCGGCGAAAACGCCATCGACGTGACGCTTCCGCCATGCCCCAGGAAGGCACCTACCTGTATTCCCGCGCTTGCGTCCCACAGGTTTACCGCGCCCCCCGCAGACCCGGAGACCAACGTGTCAACATCCGACGAAAACATGACCGAATTGACAGCGGATTTATGACCGCCAAATGCGACGAAATACCCTGTCTCCACGTCCCAGATCCTTACCGTGCCATCCTTTGACGCGGTGGCCAGCGTGCCGCCGTCCCTCGAAAACATCACCGATGTGACGCTACCCGTATGCCCTTCGAGGGTGTCGACCACCCATCGCCTGCCGACGTTCCACAGCAACACGTTGCCATCCTCCGACGCTGTGACCAGTGTGTCCGCATCCGGTGAAAACGCTACCAGAGTGATACTGCCCGTATCACCCTTAAGGGTGTCTGCCTCCGATGGTGAGGCGACGTCCCACAGCAACACCGAGCTATCCCCCGACGCGGTGGCCAGCGTGCCACCGTCTTGCGAAAACGACAGCGAAGTGACATCATCAGCAAGCCCTTCGAGCGTGCCGGCCTGCATTCGCGTGCTCACGTCCCAAAGCAACACGGTGCCATCCTCCGATGCGGTGGCCAGCGTGCCGCCATCCGGCGAAAACACCACTGAATTGACATTATCCGAATGACCTTCGAGGGTGGCCGTCTGTGATCTCGACGCCGCGTCCCACAGCTGCACCGCGCCATCCTCCGACGCGGCCGCCAGCATGTCCCCTTCCGGCGAAAACACCACCGAAGTGACTCTACCCGCAGATACATCGAGAGTGGCTGCCTCTGATCGCGTTACCACGTCCCACAATAATACCGTGCCGTCCTCTGAAACCGTGGCCAGCGTACCCCCATCCGGCGAAAACGACACCGAATTGACCCGGCCGGAAGTCGGCAAAAGCGCCAGTATGTTAGCCGTGGCCCCGTCGTACAGCCACACGCCGATGCCGCTGGCCACGGCCAGCGTCCGCCCGTCAGAAGAAAGAGCCACCGCGCGGTCCCCCGATCCAATAGCTCCCTTTCCCAGGCGCGCAGTCGCGCCGTCGGGCAGATGCCACGTCCGGTGGTCCTCCTCCATCACGCCCACGCCGGCGCCAGACACTGAAATGCTGCAAAACAGCGCGATGAGCACCAGCATCGACACCGCCGTTTTCTTGTCGAAGATTTCGTTACCCATGCCGCACTCCTTTACTGTTGCCATTGCGGAAAACACCTCCACAAGGATCGACCACGGTCCCCTTAGCCTGTAATACGACGGCGCCAGCCTCTTGTGAGGGCAACCTTCACCCACCTGCCCGCACCGTTGGCGCCAGGCCCATCCGCTTCGACCACGCCGATATTCAGTATCCCCGGATCATGATGTCACCGGCCATTGCCGGAAATGTCAACGCAGACACCCGACACACAGCTGCGATCAGATTCTTCCACATCGCCGCCTCGTTCCCGTTTTGATGCATGATCGTCACAACCGCTTTCAGGAAGACGTCCCCCGTGTGCCCGTCCTCCGTCAACCTGTTTCTCTTCGTGGGGAAATTCACGACGGGAGCCCGCCCCGGTCACGGGGCTTGTCCGAGGCTGAATATGTATTAAATCTGTCAGCGTTGCAATCAAATTTGTGACGTTTAAGTTAAATTTCGGTCTTTGTTCAGTGAAAGTGCCGGGGGCGTGGTGTCGGATTTAAACACTCACGTTACAATGGCGGAACAAGTAGGGGCGCATCAAACCAACAGAGGAGCTTACACAAGAGATCGGGACGCGGCGTGATCCCTTCGTTCGCGGTTGAGAGCGGCGAGCGTACGCATCAACGAGCGTCCGGACTTGGAAAAAAACCTCCGGTTTCGATCGCAGGGGCTTGACTCGCAATCAGAAATCGGATAACATACATGAGATGAACCAGGACGCGGGCCTCTGTCGCGTGCTCCGCTTGCCAAACCCTCCCGGCCGGCCGATGCACGGATAGAGGCCCGAATTACATGACCCCGTGGCGACGCCGCAACCGCGCGCTGGTCCCGCGGGCGGACCAGCCTGTCACGGGTGGGTTTTACGTTCCACACCCGTTCCAGCAGACGCACGTAGGTGATGACCTTTCCCGCGCGGGTCGAAAGCTCCACAAGCAGGCTGTACTCGATGTCCGTCAGCCGTACTCTCCGTCCTGAAATGATCACGTTGCGTCCAGCGTAATCGATGTGCAGCTCGCCCACTGAAAAGTTTCGGGCCTGCTCCACAAGGTCCGGTACCTCCGTAGGTTCGGAGTTGACCGTCAGGGTGCCGTCTCGATACGCGCCACGTCCAGAATGTCGTTGCTCAGAACGCCCATACGGTCGGCCTGCTGATTAATGATTCGGAAAAACTACATTATCTCCGTCGGATCCAGGTGTAAATCGTCACCCAGAACCGTGGCGGCGGAAACCTTGATGGCAGTCAGCGGCGCCCGCATTTCGTGGCTTGCCGTGGCCAGGAATTCGGCCTGAAGCCGCTCCAAGTTCTCCAGGGGCGCCGTGCCCTGAAGGGTCACGACAAAGGACTCGATGGATCCGTCGGCGGTACGAATGGGCGTGGCGTTAAGGAGAGCGGTGACCTTACGTACGTCAGGCACCTGAAAGGCAACTTCCTCGGCGTGTTCGGACTCGCCCGTTTTTATAGCCTGCGCCAAGGAGTGTTCCACAAGGGAGAACTCCCGTCCATCGGATCGGCGGATCGTCACAACTTCCAGGAGTCTCTCATGGTTTCGACCGCTGATTCGCACGCCCTCCAAAATCCTCGCGACTACCCGGTTGAATGACATCAACTTGCCCGTTTCGGCGTGGTGTTGATCAGGGTCTCAAAGCGTGTCATGGCTCGTTGGTCGTCCCTGTAGTTCCGCAGTTTGCCGACAACCAACGCCGCCTGGGATGCAAACATCACGAGCGTAAATTCGTCATCCTCAGTGTGCTCGCGTCCACCCCACTTATTGCCAAGATAGATATCGCCCAGAGACCCGCCTATGTGCCGGACGGGCGTCACCAGAAACGTCAGCACTGGACCGAACGGCACGGGCGGACGGAACTCGGGAAGCCCCATAGACCGGTTGTGGCTATGGATGTCTCGCAGCAGCAGAGGTTCCGATATGTTGCCGAAATATTCGAAGAGACCTTCGCTCATGTACAGGCAATCACTTCCTTAGTCGTCTGTCTAAAAGATGTTCCAGAACAGGGCTAGGAGTCTGCGCCCCAGAACGGATTTGGGCACTGAATACCACTATATATAGCGCTTATAAGTGATTCTTGCTCCATATATAGTATGGTAGTTTTTCTACGACGCAGACTCCTAGGTACTTCGACCGCCATTGCAGTAGCGTCCCGGATGGGTCAAAGCGAAACAGAATCAACCAATTTTCGTCCATAGAACCTCAGAATTCAATTTGAATTCATCATCTATTTTTTTAAGTTAGTGCCCTGCGTAAAATATATAAACGTAATTCTACAACATAAAAAAGTTAATTTATCCGTCGTGGCATCAGCCATCGTTTCTGAAAGTAAGAGTGACGTCGATCGCATCTGGGGCAAATTGGCGTCGTTTTGGCAGGAAGTGATTTCGCATTAGCGAAACGCTCGATGTCGCTGTGAGAAGCCTGGATCGCGATGAGGGTTTCTGAAATTCAAGATGTCGGTTGACAGATATCGAGAATGGTCTGGACAAAATACTCCTATTTTTCGAGGCCACGTTGTTCTCGGTGGGGCTGAATTCGATTCGAGCGCGTTGTGCAATTACGTCCTCTGGTTCCTTGAAACGACGGCACAAGCATCGGAACGCTCATGTCTGTGATGCTCACCGAGACATCTCTGGATGTGGAAGAGGAAAACACGGGTCACAGAAGTTACTCCCACAAACCGGCATCGCGACCTGCAGCAGAAGTGACGATATCTATCGAGGGGACGTCGGGGACTAACGTCTTGGTGGCCTGGTTGTGTTCCTTTTCGGGATTGTGCCTATCTTAGTTGAAATAGAAGAGGCTCCGATGTAAATTGGATACGGCAGTCTCGACGAAGAAGACCGTATCCTCAACCAAAGGAGCCTGTGATGAAAAAAGTACCGTCGAACCTCCGTGAAGTCAAGTCGAATAGGGATGCCGGGGTGACGTCTGGCGCCTTCCTGGGAGAAGCCCTGGAGGATGTTGACGTCCGTGTGGCATTGATCCAAGCGCTGATCCCGCTTGGTCTGGACGCTGTGGCAGAAATCTTGCAGCAAGAGGTTGCCGGGTTGACGGGCAAGAAACACAGTCGTAAAGCGGGCAAGACCCCGAATCGTCGGTGGGGCGCTCAACCGGGATCGGTGTATCTGTCGGATCAAAAAGTGCCCATTACGGTGCCCAGGGTGCGTGACGTGGAAGCCAATGAGGAAGTTCCTCTGGAGGTATATCACCACTTGCAGCGACCCAGAAACATGGACGGAGGGTTGCTGCTGCGCGTGGTCAGCGGCATTGCGACGCGTTCTTACGCCAGTTGCGCAGAGGCGATACCCGAGGCGTTTGGCTTGTCTTCATCGAGTGTCTCGAGGCGGTTCATCAGGGCATCGGCGGCCAAGCTGAGACAGTTTCAAGAACGGTTTCTTTCGGGCTATGACCTGGTGGGGCTGTTTATGGATGGCAAGACCTTTGCCGATCAGGAAATGATCATCGCCCTTGGCGTGACCATCGACGGGCACAAGATCCCGCTGGGGTTCGTGCAGGCCGCCAGCGAAAATGAGCGCGTGTGCCGCCAGTTTGTCGATTCGCTCATCGATCGCGGATTGCAGTATCACCAAGGGCTGCTTTGCCTCATCGACGGCTCAAAGGGCTTGTATAGTGCCCTCACAAAAGCCCTTTCCGGTTATGTCGCCATTCAACGCTGTCAGTGGCACAAACGGGAGAACGTGATCGCCTATTTGCCCAAGACACAGCAGAGTGAGGTCAAGAAAGCGCTTCAAAGTGCCTACGACATGGACACCTACAAAGAAGCCAAAGCCGCGCTGTATGCCCTCAAGCCCTCCCTGACCCTGATGAATGCATCGGCCCTCAACAGCCTGGAGGAAGGGCTCGAAGAAACCCTCACCCTCCATCGCCTGGGACTGATGCCACAACTCAAGCAATCGTTTCGCACCACCAACTGCATCGAATCCCTCAACGCCATGATCGCACAGCGCACCCGTAATGTGAAACGATGGAACAACTCCGATCAGCGATATCGGTG
The DNA here is from genome assembly GCA_965237675.1 of Candidatus Latescibacterota bacterium. Lineage (GTDB taxonomy): Bacteria > Latescibacterota > UBA2968 > UBA2968 > JAAXHE01. The sequence goes on along the minus strand of OZ250150.1, from coordinate 2,265,410 downwards.
GTTGGCAGCCGCGCTGTTGGATATCGAGCCCCGATTGCGGAGGATCAAAGGATACCGCTTTCTTCCCGTACTCAGACTTGCCCTACGCAATCATCTCGCGCTCGATCATGACACGCAAAACGCTTTCGCCGCTGATTGAACGCCTCTGCTATTTCAACTAATAATAGTACTTGCCCCTGGTTGTTCTTTTCCGGTGATATAACCGCCCCGGTCAAGGGTGGATTACCTGTTTTCGAAGATGGCGACGATAACCTACGCTGATCCTCCGCCGGCGCCAATAGCTTCGACGCAGGTGCAGACCGATCGTGCCTTTCCTGGCAATGGCAAATTCGAACCTGTCATCACACACCCCGAAACTTCAGTTAGTTTGCTTGTCCGTTGTTGGCGTGCATCACAATACAGGTATGGAGAAACATTCATGGCTTGCTATTTAGAAAGCACTTCGTACTTCGCGTCATGCGAGAGGGATTTGGACTTCGATCGGCGCGGCATTTGGTGGAATCTCCGCGAGGATTCGCCCGAGGCTGGCAGGATTGCGGGTACTGTCCACAGTGGTCGCACTGGCGGGAGCGTTGTCACTGATGGTCGCCGGACTGATGGCAGTGGCGGCCCAGGCGCAGACCGAGGTAATACTGGTCAATAACTTTGGCCAAACGGCAGGCGGCAATGGCCCATTTGTGGGTAGTGTCCTTGGAAACCGATTCTAGGCGGCGCAGGGCTTCACGACGGGCACCAACCCCGCCGGATACACGATTACTGAAGTTACCACCATCTTCAACCAATTCACGGAACCCGACGGAAACGAAGGCTCTGGTGTCAAGGTCCACATCTACACCGCAGACGAATCGGACAATCCCGGGGAATCGCTTTACGAGCTTACCAATCCGGCGTCGATGTGACCGGTTGCGCCCCCTGCGCGTGCGCGTCGTGTGTTCATCTGCGACTGCGGAGCAGGGATTTGTGTGCCAGCTTGCGGCTTTCGACAGGACGAAGGGCCTAGGGTACGGCCCTATTCAGGGAGACGGAAGTAACAACAACACCGAAAGGAGAAAACGACTGTGGCGAATTGTTTGAGAAATAGTGTGCAGCATGCGAGAGCGATAAGGACTTCGATTGGCGCGGTATTTGGTGGAATCTCCGCGAAGATTCGTCCGAGGCTGGCGGGATTGCGGGTGCTGCCATTGCGCATCGCGGCCTTCGCCATTGCGTTTGCGTTTCCCCTGTTCGGCGGCGCCGGCCTCGCGCACGCGGAGTTGCTGGTGAGCAACATTGGCCAAAGTCTAGGCACAGCCACAGTATCCACATCGGAATTCGAATTTGCTCAAGGATTTCGTACCGGTACGAATCCGAATGGATACACAATCGAGAGCATCGAGATAAGATTCTCATCCATTCACACTAATACCGCCGCCCCGACCGTCACACTGCGCAAGGATAGTCATACGGGAACTGTGGTGGCGACGCTGACGGCTCCGAGCAGCTTCGACTCCGGCAACAGGACCTTTTCGGTACCCGACCCCGACAACCCCCCCGTGCTCACTCGCAACACCGACTACTTTGTATATGTGAGTGGAGGATCGGCCCACTTGGATCTAACCAACAGCAACTTCGAGGATGAGGGCGGGAAATCTGGCTGGAATGTGCACAACTCCGCTTGGAGGCTGGAACCCGTAAGCCCGGGGAGTCTTCCTGGATATTATTCACAACCTAGATCGGTTATGAGGATCCGCGTCAACGGCACGGAGATCCCCCCAAAGGTTTCCTCGGTGGCCGTGACATCGATTCCGCGTGCTACGGACAACACGTACGGAGTTGGCGAGAGGATCGAGTTCACGGTGACGTTCGACCAGCAGGTGACGGTGACGGGCGAGCCACACTTCGAGTTCGAAATGAACGGGGCCGCCACGGCGGCGGCGTTCATCAGCGGCTCGGGTACGGACGCGCTGGTGTTCGGCTACACAGTGCAGGCGAGCGACATAGACGTTAACGGCATCAATGTCGAGGCGGATGCCATCAAGCTCGACAGCGGCGAGCACATCCGCGACGCGGGCAACACCCTCGACGCCGTGCTCACCCATAGCGAACTGGGCACGCTGAGTGGGCACCAGGTGAACGGCAGCCGGATCCCGCGTTCTACCGATGCGACCCTGAGCGCGCTGTCTCTCGGCACCGGCGTGACGCTGAGCCCGACGTTTGCGAGCGATATCACCACCTATCGTGCCTGGGTGGCGAACGGCGTCTCCTCGGTGAGCGTGACGGCGACGACAAACGACGACGGCGCTACGGTCGCTATCACACCAGGCACCGCGATGATTTCCCTCACACCGGGCCGCAACCAGATCGCGGTAAGTGTGATAGCGGAGTTCCCGTCGGTGACTGAGGAATATACGGTGACGGTGGTTCGCGAGGCCTCGGCGCCGTCAGCGGATCCGAACGTTGATCTCACCGCCAACGTGACGGTGGGGGAGGGTTCAGGCACCGTGGGATATTCCGGCGGCAGCCCTGGTTGGGGCGCGATGACCGAAACCCGATTTCGGGTCGGCGGCAAGACCTATGATTTTCGCGCGGTTGTTCTTGCCGGCGACGCACCCGCGTCGCCCTTCAACGCCAATATGGTCGCCTTGTGTTTCGGCGCCAGGGAACCGAACGATGCGGTCCGCAACTCGTTGATCCTGAGCATCGACGGCCACGATTTCGCCTTCGAAGGTCGCAGCAGGCTCGGAACTTCCAGGTGCTACGACTGGACGCAGCCGGTGGGCCTGGACTGGGCCTGGGGCGACATCGCCCTGGTGAAGCTGTCCGGGAATCTCCCGCCCGAATTCGGGTCGCTGGTGACAAGGCGCAACGTGCTCGGGAACACGCCGGCGAACGAGAATGTAGGGGCGCCTGTTGAGGCGGTGGATCCGGACGGCGACGTCCTGACCTACACGCTGGAGGGCGTAGACAGGGACAACTTCACGATTGATGACTCCGGCCAGATCAAGACGCTGGCGCCACTCAACCCCCAGGGGCAGAATACGCATCAGGTGACAGTGAAGGCCGACGACGGCAAGGGCGGTACGGCCACGATTGCCGTGATCATCACCGTGAAGGCCATTGTTACCGAGGTCGTCGTGACCTCGGTCAAGGGGCCGCGGTATTCGACGACGAGCTTGATTGTACGCTGGACGGAGCCGGTCCGCGTTGACGCGCTTGCCCCCATGGGCTACGCGGTGCAGTACCGGGAGGGCACGAGCGGGCCGTGGAGGCCCTACCCGCACAGCGGGACCGCCACCTTAACGCAGATCGGGTCGCTGAGTGCGGACACGCAGTACCAGGTGCGGGTACAGGCGCTATATGGCGAGGGAGTGTCGCCGAGCGAGTGGTCGGAGCCGGGTACGGGTCGCGTACGGACCGTGGTGGAGGGCGCGTCCTTCGGGACGCTCGGAGCGACGATCTACCAGACCCAACACCTGGGCACGGTTCCGGGTGCCCACTTCGGCGAGTCCTTTGAAGTCAAGGTGAGGTTCACGAACCCCCTGACGTATCGCCACGATATAACAGACATAACCGGCCCGAACGGCGAGATCTTCATAAATCCCGGACCGGAGCTGGCAGACATGATCGGCCCGGACCGCGGGATCTGGGTTACGAGCGGAACGGTGGAATCCATCAATATTTTCGACAGGCGTCTTCTGGTGTTGAACGTCCAGCCCTCGGGTAACGACGACGTTACGCTGACGCTGGAGCCGCTGCCCTGCAATGAGCAGGGAGCGCTATGCTCAGGGAATGAAGGTCTCGCGGATCGGGTGCGCTACACCGTGCGCGGCGTCAAAGACGTGCCGTCGGCGCCGAGGGACCTGCAGGTGGAAACGGTGCAGGAAGGCGAGGACGAACTGATGAAGGTGTTCTTTGACGGGACCAACGAGGCGACGAAATCCCGCGTGCAATGGAAGTTCCCCAGCCAGGAGTGGTCGGAGGCAGAGGAGCACTGGAGGTGGTGGAGTGTGGGACCAGAAGGCAGGCATTTGTCAGTCAGCGCGCGCGTGAAGCCGAGATTCGGCTACGACGTTCGGGCGCGTTGGGAAAGCCCGTTCGGCGAAGGGCCCTGGGCGTACGCGACCCGGGCGGGGGCGGTGTCGCGGAGGCAGTGGAGAGAGAACATCACGTGGTACCAAAAACGCGGTACGAACGGCAACGTCAACGGCGCCGAGGTACACATCGAGTACGGCCGCGAGCTCAATCACGACGCACCCATTGATTTATTCAACGACACTGGAACCCCGCCGCCTTTCCGGGTGTCGTACTCAGAATCGCGTGTGCTCGGACGCTCTGTCCGTGCGATGAGGATTATTGACACTACCGATGACAACACGTACAATCCCCGAACCGTCAAACTCAACCTCTCCGGTGTCATCGGAGACCCCAGCCCGCACACCGAAGAGCAGGTGTACGTCACGTACACCGGGGAAACTGATCTGCAGGTACTCGACAAAGCGGGAAACCCCGCGCCCGCATTCAACACGCTGCCGGCGACGTTCGTCCCGGGGAGAGCACCTGCAGAGTTCAGGCGGCGGTCGGCCAGGCCGGTCTCAGGGCAACTCCTCAGTTCGGGAAACCAAATCTACGTGACGTTCGACTGGAAACTGAGCCCTCTGGGAATTCCTTCACCGGATGAGTTCACCGTCAAGGTTGACGGCACCCCGATCGGAACGATTTTTGCCCCGGATAGGTTCACCATCTTCGACGAGAACGTGAGGAACATCCGTCTGGGCGTCTCACCGCGCATCAGGCAGAGACGGACCGTGACGGTGACTTACAATAAGCCCAATAACGCCAACAAAGCGCTTCGCGACCGGGCAGGGAACCAGGTGGATTCTTTCGAGGATTTCGAGGTGACCAACAACTCGGACCTGGGCCCGTCGAGCCGGGGCTTCGGACCGGCGCCGGTCTCGGCAGCGGCGGCGGCATCCGGCGCACAAATCCTCTTGACTATGGACGAAGCAGTTGACCTAATCAACATACCTTCCAAATCCACCTTCACCATAACTGTCGATGGAACAGGGCACAGCCCGTCTTCAGTGCTTGGTGGGTTCGGAACGGACAGCTACATACTCTATCTGACCACCGTCATCAATAGGGACCAGGTGGTCACCATTGGCTACACCGACCCGAACCCCGGCGGAGACAACAGCGACGGCGTCATCCAGGACACTGATGGGAACGATGGCTCGTCCTTTACTAACTTCCGGGTGACCAACAGCTCGACCGTGGTGCAGGGACCCGCGCTCTCGGTGGCCGACGCGGAAGCGACCGAGAACATCGACACGACGCTGAACTTCGTGGTAACCCTCAATCCGGCGGCGACCACAAGCGTAACAGTTGAATACACCACCTCCGATGGCACGGCGACGCAAGGCAACGACTACACGGCCACGAGCGGGTCGCTGGAGTTCTTATCGGGCGAGACAACGATGACGGTCTCGGTGCCGATCACAGACGACTTGGATGAGGACGACGGGGAGACGCTGATGCTCACCCTGAGCAACGCTGTTGGGGCACGGCTCGCCGACGCGGAAGCGATCGGGACGATCCGCAACACGGAGGAGGCGCTGACGGCGGAGTTCCGGGATATTTCGGTGGAGGCCCACGATGGGAGCACAGCGTTCACCTTCGAGCTTCGCTTCAGCGAGGACTGGACGGCGGGCCTGAGCCACACGACGCTGCTCAACCATGCCTTCACGGTGACGAACGGGGAGGTGACGGGTGTGCGGCGGCTCGAGGTGGGAAAGAACCAGCGCTGGGAAATCACCGTCGAGCCTGACGGCAATGCCGACGTGACCATCGAGCTTCCTGCGACGACGGACTGTGGGGACACGGGCGCCATCTGCATCGCGACCCGCCCGCTGTCGGCGGGGTACTCGGTGACGGTGCGGGGTTCCCCGCCGGTGACGGTGACCCCCGCACCGGTGACGGCGGAGTTCCGGGATATTTCTGTGACCACCCACGATGGGAGCACAGCGTTCACCTTCGAGCTTCGCTTCAGCGAGGACTGGACGGCGGGCCTGAGCCACACGACGCTGCTCAACCATGCCTTCACGGTGACAAACGGGGAGGTGACGGGTGTGCGGCGGCTCGAGGCGGGAAAGAACCAGCGCTGGGAAATCACCGTCGAGCCTGACGGCAATGCGGACGTTGCGATCAGGCTTCTGACGACGACCGACTGTGGAGATCCTGGAGCTATCTGCATCGGAATTCGCCCGCTGTCGGCGGGAGACACGGCGACGGTGCCGGGTCCCCCGCCGGGGCTCTCGATGGCCGACGCCCGGGGCACGGAGTCGGCAGGTGAGACGGTTGACTTTGCAGTGAGTTTGAGCCGCGTCGCGTCCGAGATAGTGACGGTTGACTACACGACCAGTAATGGCTCGGCAACCGCCGAAGTGGACTTCGCGGATACGTCCGGCACGCTCACTTTCCTGTCCGGCGAGACGTCGAAGACGGTGTCGGTAGCAGTGCTGGACGACACGCATGACGAGGACGACGAGACGTTCACGCTGACGTTGAGCAACGCCTCAGGTGGCAACGCGTACCTCAAAGACGCGACGGCGACCGGCACCATCGAGGATGATGATGAGCCTGCAGTGGCGCTGACGGCGGAGATCCGGGATATTTCCGTGACCGCCCACGACGGGAGTACGGCGTTCACCTTTGAGCTTCGCTTCAGCGAGAACTGGACGGCGGGTCTGAGCTTATCTACGCTGCGCGACGCTGCCTTCACAGTGACAAACGGGGAGGTGACGAAGGCGCGGCGGCTCGTGCCGGGAAAGAACAAGCGCTGGGAGATCACCGTCGAGCCCGACGGCAATGCCGACGTGACCATTACACTTCCGGCGACGACGGACTGCGGAGCGTCGGGTGCGATCTGCATCGGGACTCGTCCGTTGTCGGCGGGGGACTCGAAGACGGTGCCGGGGCCGGTGCCACTGACGGCGGAGTTCCGGAATATGTCGGTGACCGCCCACGATGGGAGCGCGCCATTCACCTTTGAGCTTCGCTTCAGCGAGGAAGTGACGGGTCTGTCCTACGCGTCGCTGCGCGAGGCGGCCTTCACGGTGACGAACGGGCAGGTGGCCGGGGTGCGGCGTCTCGTGCCGGGAAAGAACAAGCGTTGGGAGATCACCGTAGAGCCTGACGGCAATGTCGCCGTGACCATCCGGCTCCCAGCGACGACGGACTGTGGAGACGCGGGTGCCATCTGCATCGGGGGCAACCGTCCGTTGTCGGCGGGGGACTCGGCGACGGTGCCGGGTCCGCCGTCCCTCTCGGTGGATGACGCCCGGGGGACGGAGGCGGAGGGTGAGACGGTAGACTTTGTGGTGGGCTTGAGCCGCACTGCGTCAGAACCGGTGACTGTGGACTACGCGACCAGTAACGGCACGGCCAAGGTGGGGGCGGACTACGTGGACACGTCCGGCACGCTCACTTTCACGGTCGGCGAGACCTCTAAGACGGTGTCGGTAGCGTTGCTGGACGACGCGCATGACGAGGGCGAGGAGACGTTCACGTTGACCCTGAGCAACGCCTCGGGCGGCAGCGCTTACCTTTCCGACGCCACGGCGACCGGCACGATCGAGAACCGGGACCCGATGCCCAAGGCGTTTCTGGCGCGCTTCGCGCGCGCGTCGGCGGTGCAGGTGGTCGAGCAGGTGGCGGAGCGAATCCGTGCGCCTCGCAAGTCGGGCCTGCGGGCCAAGCTGGCCGGCCGGGAACTGCGGCCGGGTCTGGAGCGGGAGATCGCTCGCGACGTCCTGAACGGGTTGGCAAGTCTGGCCGGCGCCCGGGCTCCTGCCGAGCACGGCAGGGATCCGATGGGCGGCTTCCCGGCTGGGGAGATGGCCGGTGCGGAGTCACGGCGGAATCTGGAGATCGACGAAAGTGCGCCGAAGGCGGCCGGCGGGATGGATGCGGGAGGCCTGCTGCGAATGGGTGCAGGTGGCGGAGACATGGTGACCGGCTCGAACTTCGAATGGAACCGGGAAACCGGACAGGGCGTTGTCTTCTCACTGTGGAGCCGCGGAGCGCAGACACAGTTCATGGGCCGCGAAGGTGAGCTGTCCGTTGACGGTCGGGTCCGTGCGACGATGATGGGTGCCGACTTTGCGAAAGGACCGCTCATGGCCGGCCTGACTCTGTCCCACCGCCGAGGCCGGGGCGGTTATACGGGCGTGGACGTCGGCGATGTGACCACGCGGGTGACCGGTCTCTACCCCTGGCTCGGCTATAAGGCGAGCGACCGGGTAACCTTCTGGGGTGTGACCGGGTACGGGAAGGGTGCGCTTACGTTGACGCCGGGCGAAGGAGACCCTCTCGAAAGCAGGCTGTCCATGGCCATGGCGGCAGGCGGCTTGCGGAGTGATCTTGCGGCCTCCGGGTTGGGTGGCCTGAACTTGGCGTTCAAGGCGGATGCCCTTTGGGTCGGCACCGGCATCGAGGGCGTGGAAGGTCCCTCCGGCCGCCTGGCGGCGACCGAAGCGGTGGTGACCCGCTACCGTACGGCCCTGGAGGCCGCGCGCGAATTTGGATTCGAGCGCGGGTTGATGCTGGGCCCGAGCCTGGAGATCGGGCTGCGACGCGACGGCGGGGACGCCGAGACGGGGACGGGGATGGATCTCGGTGGAGGCCTGATCGTATCGGACTTGGAGACAGGACTCAGGGTCGACGTGCGGGTCCGGTTCCTGATGGTGCATCAGGATGAGGGCTACCGTGACCGGGGCCTGTCTGTGTCGCTCAGCTACGACCCGACGCCGTCGACGCCGTTGGGCTTCAAGGCGCGGGTAGCGCCGGCCTGGGGCGGACAGGCCCAGAGCGGAGCCGGAGCACTCTGGAACCGGCCGACGATGGCGGGGATGGCGCCCGGCGTCCCCACGTCAGGCCAAAGTCTGCAGGCCGAGTTTGGCTACGGACTGCCGATCTATCGCAGCCTGGTGGTGAGCCCGAGAATCGGAATAGGGACCTCCGAATACGGTCGGGACTACCAACTGGGCTACGACCTGGCCTTGTTGCAGGAAGGCACCATCAACTTCGACCTGGGCTTCGATGTCAGTCGCAGAGAGAGTCCGGGCCGAGGAAACCCGGTGCACGGCGTTCGGTGTAGACTAACCACGCATTGGTAGACACGGGCTCAGAATGAGGGGACGGGAGGCGTATCCCTTTTACCGATCATGCCTATGCCTACCTCGGCTGTAGCGAGGTATTGACTCAGGAAGAATTCGTGGCGGTAGATGGGGCAAGTGGTTCAGGCCTGGGTCGAAAGCCTGAAGTGCTGACGCCCTGCAGCGTCCTGTCCCTCTACGAGGGAAACGGACAGACCTGCCACGTGGGTGGCGCCTCATGCTCGGCGACCGCCTCTGGAGTGACGTTGGCGGCCAGGCGTCAGCCGACCAATCAACTTCCCACATTGCAAGTTTACCCACCCCAACCTGCCACTGTACTATTCATCTACCTGGCGTATGGACGACCTTTCTCCCGTCGCTCAGAATTGCCTGCGTGGCGCACTTGGACCTTCTGGAATGAGGTGGAAATTTTCCCATTGGGTATCTCACCACACGGCGGGATGGCTGCCGGACAGGATGAGCGGCCGGCCGGATTCGGAACGGTAATGCGCGGGTGTAATGAGCTCGTCATTCAGGAGATCCAGCAGGAGGCGGTTTCGAAGTTCGAGTGCTTGTTCCGGGTCGTTTACCGGTACCGGCGCATCGGGAGTGCGGGCAAGATGGAATAGCAGGATTGCCTCTCCCGTGGTCAGCCGGTCTAGAGATACGCCGAAATAAGCGCTTGCGGCGGCGGCGAAACCCCGAACGACGCTGCTTCGAGGAAACTGAAAGGGGGTCCGGTCGAAAAAGAAAGCCACCAGGCTTTCTTTTTTATAGTTGCGGGCTATCAGGAAGGCGTAGCAGGCTCGCTTTAGACCGCCGGCTGGTTCCGAGCCATCCGAAGGCGGCAGTTGTTCTGCAAGCGTTCCGGCCAGTTCCGCAGTCGACAGCGAGTCTGCGACCCTGTGCAGAATGGACGGGAGATCGGAAGCGGCGGAGTTCTCCGGCGCGGAGCCGAGGAGTCGGTCCAGTTCCCGCGAATACCCGTTGATGACGGCACCGACGAGCACGGCCGCGACGGCCGCCGGAATCAGGACCCGCAGAACGGATCGGACAGAGAGTCCTGCCATCATCTCTGCTCCAGAATCCAGTCCGCGGCGACGGCAAGCGGTCCAACTACGTCAAGGTGACCACGAAGAGGGCCGCCCCGGCCTCCAAGCCGGCGATCGCGGACGGGCCGCCGGGCTGCTTGGCGCCCAACGCGCCCAACCCCTTCAACGCCAGCACCCTCATTCCCTACCGGCTGGACACGGACGGACCGGTGCGCCTGGAGATCTACAACCTCCTCGGGCAGCGCCTGCGCATTCTGGTGGACGAGGTGCAGACCGCCGGCGCCTACCGGGTGTCCTGGGACGCCCGCGACGTAGCGGGGCGGCGCGTGTCCACGGGAATTTATTTCACGCGCCTGCACTATCCGGGCGGCCTGCAGACCCGGCGAATGCTCTACCTCGAGTAGGCCCGGCCCGTCGACCCCTGAAAAGCACCCGGTGTCTCCCCCGGCATCGGACGCCTTTTCATGCGACGGGTACGGTAGGATGGGACTCGTGCGGAACACAAAAACTCGTTGCATCGCAATGATTTTTCCGGGAGCACCCATTTTTCGGGTTGTCTGACCGAGGCGTTTTGTATTAATTTTGGCTGTTCTGAGAAATCCAATTTCACAGCCTTATCAAAGAGGGTACAATGCAACACAACCATGGTTTTTTGTCTCTCGTATTCGGCATGGCTTCCATGCTCATTCCGTATGGGCCTGCCGTGTCGCAGGAAACGCCGCATTCCGAAAGCACGGATACGACGTCTGTCCTCGACCAGGTGATCGTCCTCGAAGAATTGGTGGTCATCGGCTCCCGGGCAAAACCGCGTTCCGTCGTCGAATCGGCCGTTCCCGTCGACGTGGTCAGCGGCGCAGAGATCGTCAAACAAGGCGAAGCCGATTTGCAAAATCTGGTGAGAACGGTTGTGCCTTCCTTCAATGTCAACACCCAACCCATCAGCGATGCCTCCACGCTTGTCCGTCCCGCCAATCTGCGCGGCCTCGCCCCCGACCACACGCTGGTCCTCATCAACGGCAAACGCCGCCATCGCAGCTCTCTCGTCGTTTGGCATGGCAACGGCGTATCGGACGGTGCGCAGGGGGCAGACATATCGGTGATTCCGGCGATTGCCCTGAAACAGGTGGAAATCCTGCGCGACGGCGCCTCCGCGCAATACGGTTCCGACGCCATTGCCGGCGTGATGAGTTTCCAGCTCAAAGACCGGCAACGCGGCGGCTCGATTGAAATCAAGCCCGGTATCTATCAGGCAGGCGATGGTTTTAAGTACAGTTTCGCCGGCAATATCGGCCTGGGAAGCGAAAATGCGTGGGCAAACCTCAGCCTGGAATATGGCAACGCGGACGATACCGATCGATCTGCGCAACGCGACGACGCCAAGGCGCTCATTGCCGCCGGCAATACCGACGTGGCGGATCCCGCCCAGGTCTGGGGTTCGCCCATCATCAGGAACGACCTCAAATTCTTTGCCAACTACGGCGGAAACCTGTCGGAATACACCAGGTTCTACGGCTATGCCAACTATGCGAGCAAAGAAGTGGAAGGCGGATTCTTCTTTAGAAATCCCAATACGCGCGGGGGCGTCTTCAGTGCCGATGGCGGTGAGACCTTGCTCGTGGGCAAATTGGACCCCGATGCGCCCGATCCTCCCGTAGTCGCCATAACCGACAACATGGCGGACCCGGACGCGCTCCAACAGGTTTTAGATAATAAAGACGACTATTTCACGTTCCGCGAACGCTTTCCCGGCGGTTTTACCCCCCGATTCGGCGGCGCCGCCGCCGATCAGGCCCTTCTCGTGGGGGTTAAGGGCACCCATTTCGACCCGCTCTGGACATGGGACCTCAGTGCGTATTACGGGAGTCACGAAGCCGACTTCGTGATCAAAAACACGGTGAATGCCTCTTTGGGACGCAATACCCCCACGGAATTCGATCCCGGAGGCTATATCCAGAAAGACCTCAATTTTAACCTCGACCTTACGTTTCCTGTAAGCGATCAGGTCTTCCTGGCTGCCGGTCTCGAATACAGAAATGAGAAATACGAAGTTGTGCGGGGACAACCCGAGTCCTATCAAATAGGCCCCCTGGCTCCCCAGGGATTCAGTGCTGCGTCCAATGGATTTTCCGGCTTCAGCGATATTGCCGCCGGCGACTGGAGTCGGTCCAATTACGCGGCTTATGGGGATGCCGAAATTACCCCGTCGGACAATTGGCTGCTCGGTCTGGCGCTGCGCTATGAAAACTTCAGTGACTTCGGTTCGACCCTCAACTACAAGGCGGCTACCCACTTCGGCATCACGGAAGAGCTGAAATTGCGCGGCAGTTTCAGCACCTGTTTCAGAGCCCCCACACCCGGTCAACAGAATTCTTTCAACGTATCGACTCGATTCGATCCCGCGTTGAACGACCTGGTCAACATAGGCACCATTCCATCGACCCACGCCGCCTCGAAACTGGTGGGCGGCAAGCCTCTCGACCCTGAAAAGTCGAACAACTTCACCGGTGGCTTCATCGTGGACAGGGCAAACTTCAGTTTGACCGTCGATTATTTTCAAATCGACCTGAAGGACCGCCTGGGTATTTCAACGGACTACTCTCTGACCGATGCCCAGCGCGACCAATTGATCGCTTCGGGCATTACCAGCGCGAGAAACATCCAGACCTTCCGTTTCTTCATCAACGACTTCGAAACCAGAACCCGCGGCGTCGACGTCGTTTTTGTCGCACCCGCGGGCAATGGCGATGTCAGCCTTGTTTACAACTTCACGGACACGGAAGTAACCAGGCTCACCGAAACATTGAGCGAGACACGCGTGCGGCAACTAGAGGAAGCACTTCCCGAAAGCCGCGCCAACGCGACCTTGACGCAGTCTTTCAACGACAGGTGGGATTCCCTGGTTCGCATGAGCTATTACGATTCCTGGTGGGACAGGGATAACGATCAAACATATCCCGCCGTATGGCCGTTGTTCGATATCGAAACCAGCATCGAACTGAATGCAGAAATGCGGATTACCCTTGGCTCCCGCAATGTGCTCAATACCTTTCCGGAAGAGAACAAGAACAAAGGTTCCGTGGGTGAAAAGTACAGCGAGTACACCCCATTTGGTTTCAATGGGGCATTCTGGTACACAAAAGTCCGATACGCCTTTTGACTCCCTGGTATAAACCCCACGTTGGGAGACTTCAGTGACAAGGCTGTTTGCCTTAGCAGCCCATTGAAAAAGTCCATCCGGGCTGCGGCCGGCTCTTGTGGCCGTATTGATATCGCCGCTGTTTCCAGACCGCTTTTTCGGACGGGTTGTGGTGCGGCCTGTCTGTTTCCGCCCTTGCGATGGTCATCGAACGGCTCTTCCACATCCCATCTTATCATCAGCCGCACCAGCGACCAGCGCCATGACTGCCGTAATTCACCACACGGCCGGATGGCTGCCGGACAGGATGAGCGGCCGGCTGGTTTCGGAACGGTACTGCGCCGGGGTAATCAGTTTGTCTTTCCGGAGATCCAGCAGGAGGCGCTTCCGAAGTTCCAGGGCTTGTTCCGGGTCGTTTACCGGTACTGGCGCATCGGGAAAACGGGCAAGATGGAATAGCATGATCGCTTCTCCCGTGGTCAGCCGGGCCGGAGATACGCCGAAATAGGCGCGAGCCGCGCGCTTAAAACCCCGCACGAAGGTATTTCGAGGCAGGGCGAACGGAGTCCGGTCGAAAAAGAAAGCCAGCAGGCTTTCTTTTTCGTATTTCAGGGAGAGCAGGAGGGCGAAGCCGGTCCGCCTTAATCCACCTGAAGGATCCGAACGGCCCGGCGGAACGAGTTGCTCTGCTAGCAACCCGGCCAGTTCGGAGGTGGATAACGATTCCGCGACGCTGGTCAGGATGGTCGGGAGTTCGGATGCCGCGGGATTTTCCGGCCCGGACCCGAGGAGCCGGTCCAGTTCCCGCGAATACCCGGTGAGAACGACACCGATCAGCACGGCTACGGCGGCCGCGGGAATCAGGACCCGCAGAACGGTTCGGACAGAGAGTCCTGCCATCATCCCTGCTCCAGAATCCAGTCCGCCACGGCGGCGAGATCGTCCGCGAAAAAGTCCGCGTGGCCGGGAGGCATGTTCGCGAGCGCCTCCAAACCGGATCCTGTTTTCACCAGAATGGCGGCGCGGCAGCCGGCGTTGCGCCCGGCATAGACGTCGCTTGTTCGGTCACCGACCATGAAACACGAGGACAGGTCAAGGTTGAGGTCGTCGGCCGCGGCAATCAACATCGCGGGATTGGGTTTGGTCTCCGGCGTGTCGGTTCGATGTTGCGGAAGCACGGCGCCTGGGCTGCCATATCGGCAGTAGACCCCGTCCAGTTCCACGCCGGAGGGTCCGAGCAGGGCGGCCATGCGGTCGTTCACGGCGCCTACGGTTTCGGTCGTGACGTATCCCTGGCCTACGGCGGTCTGATTCGAGACAACGACTAGGGCGTAACCCGCACGCTTTAATTTCGAAAGGGCTTCCGCCACGCCGGGAAGCAGGCTGAATTGCTCAGGGCCCGTTCGATACGCGGGCTCGGGGCTGACGGTGCCGTCCCGGTCGAGGAACACGGCACGTCCTTTTTTTGCATCGGGCGTCCGCAGCTGATGTTCGGTCTGTGTGACGCCGGTCCCCTCGATGGTGTAGATGCGAAACGGATGGGGCGGCTCCCCGAATGCGGGGGCATTGGCGAAGTGGACGTGGCCTTCGCAAAAAAGGCTGTCGCCCCTGTGATAATGCCCGCTGAGCACGAGGCGGACCCGGCCGTCAGCCAGCAGGGCGGTCTTGAGGCTCCCGGCCTCGCGGTAGGCGTGGGGATAGCCTCCCGCGCGCTCTGGCGCGACGAGGTAGTGCTGGAGGTGAATCTGCGGGCGTGGATCGTCGTCGTTCAATGCGGCGAGGAAACGTTCGCGCTGCGCCCCCATGCGCTGCGGAAAGTGGTCCTCCACTTCGTCGTCGAAAAAGATCAGGACACGATGGCCGGCAACACGGAAATCCACGGGCATGTCGCCGAAGACGCTGTGAAAGGATCCCGGATGGTCGTGGTTTCCGTAGAGCCAGGCGACCGGACAGGCCAGCGACGCGAAGCATTCCCGGACAAGACGGAGGTCTTTTTCGCCGAGGGCGATAAATTCCGGGTCGCGCATCCCGTAAAAGGGATGGTCGACAAGATCGCCCGTGACCACGACGAGATCCGGGGATTCCGCACGAATGCGTTCGACGGCCTGCGAGATGAGACCGGGCATATGCCGGCTCAGGCGGCGGGATATCGTGGAGGTGCCAGGGAGAAAATGGCGAAGGTGGAAATCGGAAATGTGGGCGACTATCATCGTAACGTTCACAGGAAAGGGCGTCAGGTCTGCGAGAGCCAGTCGTGCAACGCAGTTCGGTTAACCCGGCGCGAAGAGATCTCCAGTGCCGAACAGGCGCCAGCGACGCGGTAAAACGTTCGAAATTCCTCCACGGGAAAGTCCGTGCCCGCATTGTGGACGAATAGAGGCGCCGGAGCAATTAGCGCGGCGGCCGAGCGAAGATCCCCGGCGGCGCGGATGGCCGGGATGAAGAGGTGTTCGGCCCAATGGGCGTCGTCGCTGGCCCGGAACCGGTTTCCGTCGACGACAGTGCGGCCGACACCGGGCGCCAGGGCGCACGCGAACAGGCACCAGAGCCCTGCGGCGCCCATGCCCAGAAGTTGAACGGATGTCACGTCGGTGCGGGACCGGAGATAGGCCAGCGCGGTGAGAATGTCCTGTATTTTGCAGGCCGTATCGCTGACGTTGTAGGTGTGGAAATGGGGCACATCCGTGTCCCGGCGCCCCGTGTTTGAAGGAGACGCTCCAACAAGGAACGGGCTGATGGTCAGAACACGCTGGCCCCGGCCAAGCAGATCGGCGACCACGGGGCCGGGTGTGCCCTTACCGGGGTCGGAGAGGGCGTCGTTGCCGTCAGGGTGCACCAGGAGCGTGCCCGGGGATTTCTCACATCCGGTTCGCGGCAGGAACAGGCGGGCCGGAACGCGGTCACCGAAATCCTGCCGGCCAAGAAGGAGCCCCTGTACGATGTGCTTCTTGTTTCGTGTACGCCCCATGTCCCTCGCAACAGGCGCCTTTGGGTACGTGGCGGCGACGGCGTGCCGAAGCGCCGGCGCCGTCCGCTCCTTGAACCGGCGCAGGCAGGCCCGGTTATCCGGCATTGCGCCATTCAGGCGCGCCTCGGATCGGGAGATCAGAATCCTCGTGAGGCCTGTCGCGTCGAGCGCGTGGGCGGGCGGCGTCCGGTTGTGGAAGACCAGCAGGTCCTCCTCGGGTTCCACCGTAAAGGCCCGCTCCTTGAACGGTTCGTCCACGCCGAGGAGCCACCTGCCGAACCATCTGTAAACGTATTCACGGCTCTCCCGGTTATAGTTGTGCCCGGCGTCGACCTGCGCGGTGGCGACTCTGTCGGCGGCGTTGTACAGGCTGTAGATGTCCCGGATTGCGGGATACTCCAGCTCGGGTGTGTTGCAGGTCCAATCGCCTGATGCGGAGACGAGAAAGAGGGGGCGGGGGGCCATTGTTGCCGCGATCTCGACGTTGTTGATGTCCAGGCGGAGATGGGCCTGGTTTTCGCAGTTGCATCCGCCCTGCATGTGCGCGGAGATCATATTGACCGGGGCCGCAACTTTAACCCGGTCGTCCACGGCGGCGAGCATGAAGGTCTGCGTGCCGCCCCCCGACGCGCCGGTGCAGCCGATCCCGTCCGGATCCACGTCTGGAAGGGACTGCAGGAAATCGATCACGCGGATGCTGTTCCACAACTGCAACCCCATGACGCCGATGCCCCATAGGTCTTCCACGTGCCCGCCGTATTTCCGATGCTCGATCTGGCTGCTGTCATTATATCCCGCCATGTCGTACGAGAAGACAACATGACCCTGACGAGCCAGGTTGATGCAGCGGCCCGGTATGGAACCAAAAGCCGTGTCGTCGTTTTCCAGGCGACCGCGACGGCAGTGACCGTGCGGGCAGGCGACGCCGGGGTGGGGTCCACCATCGGTCGGACGATACAGGTTGCCGCACACCAGAAACCCCGGTAGCGACTCGAAGTAGACTTTTTCCACGGAGTAGCCCCTGCGCTCCACCCGTCTGAACACACGGGGTTTGAGGGGGCTCTTTTCCGGTAACGGATACAGACCCAGAACAACCAGGATGTGTTTCCTTATGTGCGCGGCGCGCGCTTCCCATTCTTCAAGTGTCGAATAGGCTGCCAGCGTCCATGGCGTGTGGACGTGGCGGGATTCCGCGAGGCGGACGTCGGGCAGGGCCTCGGAGATATAATCTGCAACGGTAGCCACGGGCTGTTTCTCCTTAACGCCGGTTGCGCATCCAGCCAGGTCCGATGGACATCTTACGGGCGTGGACCATCCAGCGGGGAAATCGAAACCGAGCCGCCACTCGTTCATCCGACGGGGCCCGTGGGCGGCGCCCGGTCTTGCATACCAGAACTGGCGGCGGAAAACGTCCGGATGGAAATTGATAGCGGGAAAGATATAGCACAGGGCGGCGAAATGCAAGGTGCATCGGGGCGATGATCTGATACTCAGATCCGGCTGGATTGGTACCGTGGAATTCGCTATATTGACGCGTCAGACAATAGAGAGACTTTACTCTCAGGGAGGCCACACGATGGGCAAGCGGGAGATCAGACACCCGGATAAGCAGGTGGATACGGGGGCGTATTCAGCGGCGGTGGAAGCCGATGGCTGGGTTTATGTGAGCGGGCATGCGTCGCTGGATATGGCCACGGGCGAGGTGATCGGTGACGACATTGAAGTGCAGACCCACACGACGCTGGAGCATATCCGGAAGGTACTTGAAGAGGCGGGCTGTACCATGAGCGACGTGGTAAAATCTACGTGCCACCTGGCCGATATCGGCGATTTTGCGGCATTCAATCGCGTATATTCCGAGTTCTTTGCAGGCGTCCGACCGGCCAGGACGACGGTGCAGTCCGTCCTGCCCGGAATCCTGGTGGAAATCGACGTGGTCGCCCGGAAACCTCAACGATAACCCGCCGCCTTCCAGGTGCAGGGCGCCGGCGAGGCCTACCGGATGCGCCACCGCGGCCAGACGACCCGGGGTGGCGGGTTACAATAGACCCTCTCCTCGCACTCGGGCCCACCTCTTACGACCACCGATGGGCAATGACAATGGCTATTACCGTTGCGAAACACGAAATTGCCTTTTTTCGATACCGAAACCGATTGATGGCGGGGGTTTGCCTGTCGTTGCAAGGGGGAAAGGTGCGGTTCGCGACGGCCAGGAAGGAAACGGTGAATACGCCGGTTGAGAATGTGTTGCTCCGCACGGGAGAGACGGCCGGCGACTGGACCGCCGCGGCCTTGTGGATGGCGCGCGCGGAGGAGGACAGCGAACGCATCGACCTGGAGGACCTGTGGGAACTGTTACGTGATGACGTGGAGGTCTGGCCGGTGGATGAATTGGCCGATCTCTATTACGAAGGCGACGAAACGCCGGATCAGCGGGCCGCGTTGCTGGTCCATCTCGAGCAAAACCCTTATTTCGAGGCGGAGAGGCGTGGGGGCAGGTACCGCGCATTAAGCAAGGAAGAGGTTCAGGCGCGGCAGGACGCTGCCCGACAGCAGGCGGAACGCGCCAAGGAGAAAGCGCGGTTTCAGCATTGGTTCGAGGAATGCCGTGAGGAATCGCCGGAATATGTTGGCGGATGGGTCGATCGGCTGAAGGATTACGTGTTGCAGGGTGAAAAGAGTGTTCATCTCGGTTGGGTGGAGCGCATGGCAGGCGCCAGGGTGGACTCGCGCATCGCCTTCGAACGACTGGTGCGCCACGGTGTATGGGGTCCGGATGAACATCTGGACCTGATCCGGGCCGAGGTGCCGGTTGATTTTCCGGCGGTTGTCAATGAGGCGGCGGATGCGTTGCGCCTGGCTCCTTTGCTCGATGTCGGCCGACGACGGGATCTGACAGATCTGGCGATATACGCGGTTGACGACGCGACAACGACCGACATGGACGATGGCGTGTCGGTCCTGATACGAGCCGACAGGACAATGCAGGTGGGTGTGCACATCACCGACGTGGCTGGATTGATTCCCCTGGATTCCGAACCCGACCGGGAGGCGGCGGCGCGGGTTTCGAGTCTTTACTTCCCGGACCGTAAGATCCCCATGTTTCCGGAGACGGTTTCAAGCGATCTGGGCAGTCTCCGACCGGACGTGCCCAGGCTGGCGCTGAGTCAGCTGTTCGAGGTTTCGCCCGATGGGACGGTGGAAGGCGTTGAGATCGTGCCGTCCGTTGTAATGTGCAGGGAAAAACTTTCGTATGACGCCGTGAATGGCATCCTGGAGGATTCATCCCATTCACTGCACAACGACTTATCGGCATTGCACGCCGTGGCGGAGTGGCACTGCATCGAGCGCCTGCAGAACGGCGCAATTGACGTGGAACATCCGAATCGGCGAATCGGGATAACTTCGGAGGGGGAAATCGAATTTTCGATGCAGGACGGCAGATCCCCGGCCAACCTGCTCGTGAGCGAGATGATGGTGATGGCCAATGTGGCGGTGGCGAGGTTTTGCCGCGACCGGGAAATTCCAGTGGTGTACCGGACCCAGACCGCACCGGATCTTGAGAATTTCCGCGACGTCGAGAACGAGGTTTTGCGCCGTTACAGGGTGTTGCGCAGAATGCGACGGGCGTCGATGAGTGTGACGCCGGAATTGCACGGCGGGCTGGGTGTGGAGGCGTACTGCCAGGCCTCTTCGCCACTGCGCAGGTATACGGATCTGGCGGTTCAACGGCAAATGGCGGCGTATCTGCTGGATCAACCGCTGCCTTATGACGACGAGCGCATCCAGCGGGTTATTTTTGAAGCCGAGGAACGGATGCGCACGTTGATCCGCATCGAGCGACAGCGGGAGCGGTACTGGTTGTTCCGCTATCTGCAGACTCGGGTAGGCGAAGTATTCGAGGCGGTGGCGCTGGAAGCGCGTGAACGGACACTGAACGTGGAAGTGCTGGATTTCGCGTTTCAGACGGAAGTCAGACCGCCCGTGAAGGTGCAGCCGGGAGACACCGTGGCCGTCCGGTTGGGACGTTGTGATCCCTGGCGCGGAGATATTTCCTTTTCTCCCGTTTAGCGCCCGAAAGCCGCCTCGCCGGATCATTCGGATTGTCTTCTGTCTCGTTGATTCCCATCAGGTGGACAATGTGTTTCTTTTGTCCGGCGGCCCGGAAAATGCTCTGGAGGATTGCCCATTTCTGTCCCTTTTGTATATTGCATTTCGGGGAGGAGATGACGTCTCAGTTCCCGGCTGGGCGACGGGTCTGTTGCTAATATGAGGGCATCCATGAACGGCAATATTCTTGTGGTTGAAGACGAAGTCGACATTCAGGAAATCGTCACTTACAATCTTGAAAAGGCGGGCTTTACGGTGGCCGCCGTCGAAACGGGCGAGGCGGCCCTCGACCTCATTCGGGAGGGGATTCCGGATCTGGTCGTGCTGGATCTGATGCTGCCGGAAATAGACGGTCTCGAAGTGTGCAGACACCTGAAGCAGGACGCGGCCACCCGCGATCTGCCTATTCTGATGCTGACGGCGCGCGCCGAAGAGGTGGACCGCGTCGTGGGGCTGGAACTGGGAGCGGACGACTATGTCGTAAAGCCGTTCTCTCCCCGCGAACTGGTGCTCCGTGTCCAGGCCATCCTGCGGCGGCTGGCGGAAGGCCGGGACTCGGCGACGCCCGAGTCCGATCGGGAAGCGATGAGATTCGGACCCCTCACCATCGATCAGGCCGCCCACCGGGTAACCGTGAGCGGCGATGTGCTGGCGTTGACATCGACCGAGTTCAGTTTGCTTGTTACACTGGCCGAGCGCAGGGGCCGCGTGCAGTCCAGGGAGGAATTGCTGAATACGGTTTGGGGTTACACCTACGCCGGTTATGGGCGGACCGTGGATACGCATATACGCCGATTGAGGGAGAAACTGGACGGCGCGAGCGAAATGGTCGAGACTGTCCGGGGCGTCGGCTATCGTTTCAAGGGAGATCGCCTGTGAGATGCGGTGATCCGTATGTTCGGAGGCATTTGGAGTTCGCAACGTGTAGCGAAACGCGGGCATTTCGACAAGCTCGTTTCGACAGGCTCAACGACCCCAATGACCACGCTTCGACAAGCTCATGGAGCCGATATGGGAAGTGAAAAAGTGTTTGCAACGGCGCCCTCCCCCGAAAGCCTGGGAATCCCTTCACGGGCGATCCTGAATTTCCTGGAGCGGATCGACTCCGAGCGAATCTGCATGCACGGGTTCCTGCTGGTGCGTCGCAACAGAATTGCGGCTGAGGGATACTGGGCCCCGTGGTCGGCGGAGCGCATGCACCGGATGTATTCGGTCAGCAAGAGCTTCGTCGCGTTGGCGGTCGGGATGATGGTCGAAGAAGGCGGGCTTACACTCGACGATCGGGTCGCCGAATACTTCCCGGAAAAACTGCCGGAAAAACTCCATCCATGGCTTGCTGCCTCGACCGTCCGGGACCTCCTGACGATGTCGACCCCCCATTCGAGAACCTCCTATACGCGCGGCGATCCGGACTGGGTTTGGACCTTCTTCAACCGGACACCCTCGCATCCTCCCGGAACGATCTTCTCGTACGACACTGCGGCAACCGTCGTGCTCACGGCCACGGTCGAACGGCTTGCCGGCATGCCCTTTCTGGATTACATGCGACCGCGATTTTTGGACCGGATCGGATTCTCCGCCGACGCATGGTGCATCCGCACGCCCGAGGGTGTGTCGTGGGGCGGATCGGGGGTCATCTGTACGCTTCGCGATCTGGCCAGAGTCGCACTCGCCTGCATGAACGGCGGCATGTGGGACGATGAAAGGGTCCTCCCGGAGGCGTACGTGGGCTCCGCGACCTCCAGCCAGATCGACAACGCCATCCGGGGGAACTGCGGGTATGGATATCAGATCTGGCGAGACAAAGAGAACGGATTCTCCTTCCGCGGGATGGGCAGTCAGTACGCCATCTGTTTTCCCGACAAAGAGTTTCTGTTCACATGCATCGCCGACACACAGGGCGCACCGGCCGGTAGCGCCATTCCTGCCGTGATGCGGCAGGAACTCTACCCCCACCTGTCTGACGCGCCGCTTCCGGAGAACCGCGACGCCCACGCGGAACTCTCCGACAAGATCGAGCGGCTCGCAGTCCTGCCGATCCCCGGGGACCCCGATGCGCGGGCGGCCTCGGAAGTCAACGGAGCCTGGTACGCTTTGGAAGACAACCCGATGGGGATCACGCGGATGCGCCTGTCCTTCAGGGAGGATCAGGGCACGTGGGAATATACCAACGGTCAGGGCGACAATGTGCTGCGGTTCGGTATCGGACGCGTGCTGCCGGGCAAGTTCCCCCAACGCGGCTACTTCGGCGAACAGATCGGCTCGGTCCCGGGCATCGAATACGATTGCCTGGCCTCGGCCGCGTGGATCGACGGACAGACGCTCAACATGGAAGTCTACATCACGGATATTTACCTGGGAGGGCTCAGGATATCTTTCGCCTTCAAGGGGGAGGAGATCGGCGTCTTTATGACGAAACAAGCCGAGTGGTTCCTGGATGAATACAATGGATTCGCCGGAGGAAGGCGCCTCTAACGCCTGCACTGTATTGCCGCCCCGTTAGGGACTTCGTCGTCACCCTTCCGACCGATTACTACCAAGCTTCAAAATCGTGTCATGACTGCTTTGCTTTTCTTATATTTATGACGAGTCAGTCCAGACTCTATTCGGATGGCAAAGATGAATTGGCCTGATTGGTGGAAGTGGGAACTGGAAATCACCCCACACGTTGGAAAACGAATGGAGCTGAGAGATTTTACAGAGATTGCTCTTAGAGAGATGTTTGACAGTGCCCGAGGCTATCGGAAAGATGAATATGAGGGTCGATTTGTCGTAGAAAGTCAGTATCAACAGAAAGGTTGGGAGGTTATTGTCGAGCCGGATTTTGAAGATAAATCGCTGGTGATTGTCACCGCTTATCCAATCTGAGAGAGCAAGGTACGATGAGAGATCGATATTTGGAGATTACATTTCGGAAGGGCAGGCCAATGGCAGCGTATTTGTATTTTCCCAGAAACGTCAGAGCCCGAAGTGTAAGAACAGAGAAAGTTCGGAGAGGCCTGCTGGTAGATTATGAGGCAGAAGGACACCCGATCGGGCTGGAGATCACTGCTCCGACTCAAGTGACGTCGGACCAGATCAACGAAGTGTTGAAGGAGCTTCACATTCCTCTGCTTGATCCTGAAGAGTTGGCTCCATTGCAGGACGCATAATCAGGGTTGCGATGGACGGTAACGTCTCGCGACAGTCTTTCAGATCAGGTTGAAGTCCTGCATTCTTGATTGTTCTTTCCCGATGGCCTGTGTCCGATTTTTTTTGAGATGGCACGGGTCATTTTTGTCATTGAAATCCCAGAGAAACAGAAGATCCGTGAACGTATTGTTGGCTGGTGTTTTCATTCCTGAGGTTACGGTCTTTAATAGAATTAGTGTCGACAACAGCGAGTTAGGACAGTGCCAGGAAGGCGAGTGAGATGCGATTTCATTGGCGGCTGATGTTGATTAGCATTGCGGTCATCGCAATGGCCATGGCAGCCGTACATATGTTTCTGACCCGTACGATTCGGGATATCCTGCTGGCGCAACGCCGGGACGCGCTCACGACGGAGGTCAGGACAGCCGCTGACTATCTGGCAGGCCAATGGGAAGAGTCCGCGGCTTCGCGAGCCGTTAATGAGATCGTGAAACGGATCGGGCGGCGGCTGGACGTTCGGGCGACGGTTATAGACGGCGCCGGGAAGATTTTGTGGGATTCGGACGTGCGGGTGGAGGATCTCAAGCGGGTGGCGAATCAGGCAGGTAGCCCTGAGGTCCTGTCCGCGTGGCAAGGCTCGGTTGGCCAACACGTGCGTTACGCCGAAACGGCCGAACAGGAAATGCTGTATGTGGCCAAAACCGTTCCAGGGCTGGAGGACGGGCGAGTGGTGTTGCGTCTGGGCGCGCCGCTGACGCACGTGGGACAACTCCAGGACCGCGTCAATCGCGCGATGTGGGCGGCATCCGCGCTGGGGTTGGCCCTGGCGCTGCTGCTGTCCTACAACATCTCGCAATATATCTCGCGTCCCATAGAGAAACTGACGCGCGTTGCGCGTTCGGTGGCCGCGGGTAATCTCGATGAAGAAATTCCGTCTGTCGCCTTTTCGCGGGAAATCAAGGACCTGGCGCGAACACTGGATTCGGCACGACATCAGATCCGGGACCGGATTGCGAATATCGTCGGTGAAAAGTCCCGACTGGAGACGATTCTCGCGGGTATCACCGTGGGCATCCTCGTCACAGGACCCGACGGGCGTGTTGTTCTGACCAATCAATCGTTCGAACGTCTTTTCGGTGTGATGCCGCCGACGGAAGGCCGGCCGCCGGTGGAGATGATCCGCAACGTGCAGGTCCAGGAGGCAATCGAACACACCCTGAGAACCGGCGAAGCCCGGACGCAGGCAATGACAACGTCCGGATTGCCTGAGCGCCATTTCGACGTGCACGTGGGACCCATTCGCCGCGAGGGAGTGGTGGCGGTCTTCTACGATACGACCGAATTGCACCGGCTGGAGCGCGCACGCAAGGATTTCGTGGCCAATGTATCCCACGAAATACGAACACCCCTCACGGCCATCAAGGGTTGCGCGGATACGCTGGCGGAGGGCGCGCTTGAAGACCACGCCACCTCAGAGCGATTCGTGCAAACCATTCTGAAGCATACAGACCGGCTCCAACTATTGCTGGAAGATCTGCTCGATCTTTCGCGGCTGCAGTCCGACAGGCTGGCGATTGAAATGGAAGATTTCGCAATCCGAAGGGTGGTGGATCGGGCGTACGATTCAGTCCGACAGCAGGCCGAAGACAAGGGCATTGGGGTTGCAGTTACGGTTCAGGATGAACTGACGGTCCGCGGCGACCCGAAGTTGATCGAGCAGGCCGTCGTCAACCTGCTCGACAATGCCGTGAAATATACACCTCAAGGCGGGCAGGTGCGGGTGGCTGCCAGGCGGCTCGGAACGGACGAGGTATTCGCGGGTGCGGATATGGAGAACACGCCGCGGTTCATTCCGGCGGCGGACGCCGGCCATCCGCCTGGGGATTCAAGGCCCGCGGGCGAACGTATCGCCCTGGAAGTCGTGGATACGGGTATCGGGATCGCTTCGGATTCGCTGCCGCGGGTGTTCGAACGATTCTACAGGGTGGACAAGGGACGTTCCCGGAGCCTGGGTGGAACCGGTCTGGGACTCTCGATTGTCCGGCATATCGTTGAGGCCCACGGGGAGCGGGTCTACACGAAGAGCGTACTCGGCGCCGGGTCGACGTTCGGTTTCACCCTTCCGATTGTATAGCCGTGAAACCTGGTGTCCTGTCCCGGAAATATGTCACCATTCGGCGATCTATTTCCGTGTCAGAACCCTTGTCGTCGCGAACGAATGAAAGACGGAGGATTGCCGGAGAGTCCTCCGGCTTTTTTTGGCGGGGATTCAAACGGGCGGCGGACCCGGGCCGTTAGAGGCGAAAAAGTCCGGAATATCGAACTGTTCTCCTCTGGCCAGCCCCATCAGAAGCTCCTGTGACGAAATGACCGTCCGTCCGTTCGAGGCCCCCACGCGGCGATGGTCGCCGTCCGGAAGAAGCTCACGGGCTTTGATATTGTCCGCCAGGCACGGTGAGAGGATCTGGGATTTGATTCTTCGGACGAGAACCGGATCTTCGATTGGACAGAGAATCTCGACGCGACGACGGAGATTGCGCGGCATCCAGTCCGCGCTGCCAATGTATATCTCGGGATTCGCACCGTTCTCGAACATATATATGCGGCTGTGCTCCAGGTAACGCCCGACGATGCTTCTCACACGAATGCGGTCGCTGATTCCGGGAATGCCGGGACGGATAGAGCAGATCCCGCGGACGATCAGGTCGACGTCCACGCCGCTTTGAGAGGCTCTGTAAAGCGCTTTCACGACCTTTGCATCCTGAAGCGAGTTCATTTTGCAGACAATGCGGGCCGGTCGCCCGGCCCTGGCGTGTTCAATCTCCCGATCGATTTTCGCCAGAATGGAGTCCATCATATTGAAGGGCGCAACCAGCAGCTTTTTGACCTCGGGATGGTCGGACTGGGTGGTAAGCAGGTTGAACACTTCGGCCACGTCGCTGGTAATGTCTTCCCGGGCGGTCATCAGACCCAGGTCCGTATACACCCGCGCCGTCGATGCATTGTAGTTTCCGGTACCGATGTGTGCGTAGCGGCGGAGGCCATCGGCTTCGCGCCGGACCAGCATGGAGAGCTTGCAATGCGTCTTGAGGCCCACCATGCCGTAGGCGACGTACACGCCCGCATCCTGGAGTTGCCGCGCCCATCGGATGTTGGAGGCTTCGTCGAATCGGGCTTTGAGTTCCACGATCACGGTAACCTCTTTGCCCGCTTCCGCCGCTTTCAGCAGCGCATCCATGATGGGTGAGTCTTCGGTGGTGCGGTACAGCGTCTGTTTAATGGCCAGTACGTCCGGATCCCGCGCGGCGGACTGGACAAACTGAATGACCGGATGGAAGGCGTCGTATGGATGGTGCAACAGGATGTCCCGCTGGCGAATTTCGGCGAAAAACTGGTCGAGGTCTTCGGCGAAGGGGTACTCCGCCGGGTGGTACGGCGCATCCTTCAGGTCCGGACGCCGCGTCGCCCCGTAGAGCATCATCAAGCGATTGAGATTGACCGGACCGTTCACCCGGTAAACCTGTTTCTCGCTCAGATGATAGATGGCCCGAAGCCGCCGTTCGATCTGTTTCGGCGCCGCCGCGTCGATTTCCAGCCGGACGGTATCGCCCTTGCGCCTGCGTTTGAGTTCGTCTTCAATGGCCAGGAGCAGGTCGTCGGCTTCTTCTTCATCGAGATAGAGGTCGCTGTTGCGCGTGATACGAAAAGCAGCGGTACCCAGGATCTCATACCCCCTGTACAGCTCCGGGATGTGCGCCCGCACAAGGTCGGCCAGAAACACGTAATCCACGCGCCGTCCCTCGTCTTCCCTGGGCAAGCGGATGAGACGCGGCAACAGGCGCGGAACCGTAACCACGCCGAATAAGGTGTCACCCTTACTGTCCTTGAGCAATACGGCCAGGCAAAGCGACTTGTTCACCACGCGCGGAATGGGATGGGCCGGGTTGACGGTGAGGGGCGTCAGAACCGGATGGAGTTCCCTCAGCCAGTAATCCCGGATAAATGCCTGTTCGGCAGGTTCGAGGTCTTGCGACGAACGGATATGCACCTCGGCCTCTTTCAGCGCGGGCAAAAGCTCTTCGTTCCAGCAAGCGTATTGTTCGTCGACCATACGGTGGGTTTCATGGGAAACGGCTTCGAACAGTTCTTCGGGCAAGCGCCCGTCGGGGCCGGCATCCTGTACGCCGGCTTCCATCTGCTGAAGCAATCCTGCGACGCGGATTTCGAAGAACTCGTCCAGGTTGTTGGCGACGATCGCCAGGAATTTCACGCGCTCCAGCAGAGGATTATTCGGGTCCCGGGCTTCTTCGAGGACGCGTTCGTTGAAGCGAAGCCAGGAGATTTCCCGGTTGGTATACAGTTTTGGATCGTCCAGGTTCATGACGCGTCTTTCGTGGGTGACTGGAGTCATCGATATTTGCATTTGACTTAAGATAAACCAACCCAAAGCCTGCGTCAAACGGAATCAGGCTTGCAAGTCATTATGGCACCGGGATTTGATGGACCGCGTCTTCGCATGTCAACGTCTCGAAGCCATCGCCTTCAGTTCATCCCAAAGATCCTGATACGCGTTTGCGGCAGGCGAACTCGGCGCGAAGCATAGCACCGGTTTTCGGTGGATGCCCATTTTTTCGACTTCCGAAGCGTAGGGAATCTGCGTCTCCAGAAACCGTTCTTCCCGATCTCTGCTGGTTGCCAGGTGTTCGCTGTGCATGCGTTTCCGTCTCTCGACCATTGTGAAAAACGGGTGGATCCGGGAGACATCCAGGCGTCTGGAATCGCAGACCCGCAGCAGCTGGTCATAGGTACGCATGGACAACGTAGTTGGAATACACGGCACCAGGACGATGTCCGACGCGAAAAGCATATTTTCCGACGCCAGGCCTATGCCGGGCGGACAGTCGAGAAAGATGTAGTCGTATGTCTTGCGATACGGCTTCAGAATGCGATGGAGCTGTTTCGAGGAGCGTTTGAATTTGCTCAGAATCGTATCCAGATTTCTGAATGACAGGTTAGACGGCAGCAGATCCAGATTTTCGTAGTCGGTACCTCTGATGCGCTTCTCAATTCTTCGGCCACCGCGGAGGAATTTTCGACCCGGGAGTTTCCTGGAGGGATTGATGCGAAAATAGAACGCGGCCGATCCCTGAGGGTCCAGATCGAACAGAATGGTCCGGGCGCCCTCACGCGCGGCGAGGTAGGCCAGATTTACAGCCGTGGCGGTCTTTCCCACCCCGCCTTTGATGTTGTACAGGGCGACTGTTGCCATAGTATGCGCTCTCGATGGTCAGGCGAACAGACGTCGGAACTTCGCGGCGACCTCCGCCCGGTTGAATTGCGCAAACGTCTTCGAAAAGGCCGCCCGGACGGTCTGCTGCTCGCGGTAAAGGCAGCCGATCAGACCGCCGACGGCGGCGAAGGTTTCCGGGTGAGTCCTCTCCGTGGGCAACGCTTCCAGGTACGACTTCAGGTCGGCCTGTTGAATGGAGAGGTCGTTGAAGTCGCCCAGGTTGTCCTGCAGGCTCTTGAGGTGCTCGACAATCAGCCGGATCTCTTCCGCGGGAAAGAGCGAAGAAAAAAACTCCAGGAGGTAGCGCAGTTTCTTGCACTCAATCCGGAGGCGGTGCAGGCCGGCGTCGGGCGTTGACTCATCGATTACGGTTCCCAGTTCGATCACGCGACCGTATCTCTTTCCGATGAACCTCTGCGTAAGCCCCATCGCCGGCACGTCGGCGTTGTCGGGCGATCCGGACTCCGGCCGGCATTCCAGAAACGCCTCCCAGTCGGCGGCTATTTTCAGGTACCTGTCGCCGTTAAGGGCGGCGGACAGACGCCGGTGTTCACCCGTACGTTCGGCCCGCAGGGACTCGTAGAGAGAGTCCAGTCGATGCCGCAGATATCCCGGCAGGAGAAGGCGGTACGTGTCCTGCTTGAGCAGCGCAACGTCCAGGTCGCGCAGACGGTTGGTGAGTTTGCCGAGAAAGGAAAAGTCCTTCCGGAAGCGGGCAACCCGGCCTTCGGGAAAAACGGATTTGATCTGGCCGAGCGCCGACCGGGTACGCCGGATTCCCACCCTGAAATCGTGCAGAAACTCGGTATCGATGTCCTCTTTTATGCCCGCTTCATTGCACCTGATCGTTCGGAACAGATGCCCCAGAATGCGTCTTGCAGCCTCCGCGCCGGTCAGATCGGGTTCCAGCGCGATATTGAGTTTGGACGTATAGTCTCCAGGTCTCCTCCCGGTCGCCCGAATTGCGGCGTGGAACAGGTTTTCGGATTGGGGTTCGGCGCCCACTTCGCGAAGGGACCGGTTCAGTCTGCGCAGATGTTTCTCATACCCCCGGATCGGCTTCAGAACGAGCGTGTTGAGTGGTTGTTCGGAATCCGGCACCCTGGCCTGTTCAAGGGTTGCGATCAGGACGGTCTTCTCATTCCTGTTGAGGACGCGCATGGTCTGGCGCCGGGTCCTGGCGCGTGCGAGGGGCAACAGCGCCCGCACGCTCAAATGTGCTTGCAGGATCTCCTTTAAGGTTCCCTCGGGAAATTCCGTGCTGAATACCGGTTCCGTTCCGCGCGGCACGCTGAGGGAAGCGACGGTTTCACGGCCTGGCAGGCAGTACAGAACGTAACGATCCGGCTCTTTCAACAGAACCAGGTTCTTGTTGAACAGCCTCCAGTCGAAGGTATCGAGGAAGGTCTGAACCTGCTCTGTATCGTTTATCGGTTCACAGGTATGGGAACTGGCGGCCTCCTCCCATACGCTGCGTGAATCAACCGATGCCGGCAGGCGAAATGCACATACTTTGTTCTTCATCGTGTGATTTCCATCAGAGTTCGCCGGGGATATGCCCCGCGGACATTTTTTTCAATCCGCGAAGATAGGCGATGATTCCGCTTTCGCCGTCCGCGGGCACCGCCATTTCGATGGGAATCGGCGGATGCGCACGTATCTCCTTCAGGGTCCGTTGGGACACGAGGTCCGCCGCCCGAAGCTGAACAACGGACCCGATAAACAGAAGGCCGATGCCCAGAGACATCAGCCTGTTTCGCGCTTCGCTGCGGGCCTTCCGTTCAGTCGTCATAGCTCAGGTGTTTGTACCGGCCGTCTCTCCGGATGACCGATCCGAGGATTCGCAGATCCACGTGCTTGCCTTTTTTGGTTTGCACTCGCAACACGGTACCACGCAGGAGTTTCAGCCCCTTATAGGTTTCCTCCGGCTTCTCGAATCGAATGGCAGCAAAGCTGAGACTTTCACCGCCGTATCGTTTCACCCGTTTGCTTACGGCGATGATGCATTTCTTGTTCAGTCTGATTCATTCATGAATTGTCACGGATTGCAGTTTCAGGAAGCAGAAACAGCTTCCGGGTGATTAGAGAAACGGAAGAAAAACCTGTCTGTGACGGATTTGGCGGACGAGACCTACCCCCCTTCCTGAGAGGAAGGGGGAACTGCGATCGGTTGATGAACGGTCAGATTGGCTGAAGCCATTTCGATTGATGAAAAAATCCAGGCGAAATATTGTGATGGGTCCGCTCAATCAGAGCTCATTTAAAACCGTGTTGGCGCAACGCCTGGTTCAACTCCCCCTTTCCTTGCAGGAGAGGGGGCCGGGGGGAGAGGTCCTCCCTGATGATCAATCCCTATTGGGAATAAGCATTGCGTCCACCCAATAATTATACGTTGAAGCGATTTAAAAAACAAGAAAGACCGAACAGGGCTGAAGCGGTCACGCTCCGGGTGAGCCTGTCCGGTCTCTACGAAGCTGTTTCAAAATTCCTGGTGCGTTCCCGAGCGGAGCGAAAGGGTGTCGGTTATGAGGCGAGACGGGATGAATCGGCGGATGAATGGCGCCATATTTCCTGGACAGGACACCAAAGCCAGGTATCGTAACCTATTCGTCACACAATAGCGACCTGTTCGTAACAGATGCGGAACATATTTGTACCCGTCCTACGGGATGAACCGGCGCCTGCCTGTGCGTTGTGCCTCACGCACGCAGACAGGATGGAATGACCGCTGGTCCGGGCGGGTGCGGTACGAGGCCAACGATTCGGGATTTGGCGGCGAGGCCGCTGCGACGCCTGGAGCCTTCGCGACAGAGTCGGTCCCCGGAACGCCCGCCCGACGAAATTTCGACTCCCTCTCCTGTTGGCACACAAACGTAACAATGGCGGTTTACATTAACGTCTGAATTTCTTCAGACAATCGCCCTGATAATCGGGAGGTGTAGACGGATGATTCGAACAGTTGCCGGATTGATATTACTGATACTGGCCGCGGTTCCCGTTCGGTCGCAGACGTTTGAGGTCGACCCGCGGATTCCGGCCTATAATAAGGCGCGGGGGATTTCAGGAAGCGCCAGCAGCATCGGGTCGGATACGATGAACAACCTGATGGCGCTGTGGCTCGAGGGCTTTCGCAAATATTACCCGAACGTGAACGTGCAGATCGAAGGAAAAGGGTCCGGCACGGCCCCGCCGGCTCTGATCGAAGGCACCGCACAGTTCGGACCCATGTCCCGTTCGATGAAGGCAACGGAGGTTGACAAGTTCGAAAATGCGTTCGGGTACCCGCCCAGGCCGCTGAGAACGGCCCTCGATGCGCTCGCGGTTTTCGTGAATAAAGACAATCCAGTCGAAGGCTTGACGCTGGAGCAGGTGGATGCGATTTTTTCCAAAAACCGCCGGGGTGAATTTCCTGAAAATATCGTCCGTTGGAGCCAGGTGGGATGGACGGACGAGGCGGCAACGGCGTTGATCAGTCTGTACGGTCGGAACTCGGCGTCCGGAACGTATGGCTTTTTCAAGAAAAACGCACTGTTCAAGGGTGACTTCAAGGATGAAGTAAAGGAACAGCCGGGTTCGGCTTCCGTGGTGCAGGGGGTGGCGGAAGACCGGTACGGGATCGGATACAGTGGAATCGGATACAGGACGTCGGACGTGCGCGTGGTACCCCTTGCAGCGGATCGGGAGGAAGGGTACAAGGATGCCAGCATGGAAAACGTACTGGACGGATCCTATCCGTTGGGCCGTTTTTTGTTCATCTACATCAACAAATCCCCGGGTAAGCCGCTGGACCCGATGGTGCGCGAGTTCTGCAGGTATGTTTTCTCAAAAGAGGGTCAGGAAATCGTCATTAAGGATGGTTATATGCCTGTGCCCTACGAAGTCGTTGAAGAAGAACTCGCCAAGCTGGAAGCAGCCGGCAACTAGTGTTCTGTCCCGGAAATAGATTGCCGAAATTCGGTCGCGGAGTCGCCCGGCTGGCATCCTTCGACAGGCTCAGGAACCGGCGCCTGCGACCTGGACAAGGTCGGCCCAACGCAGCGAGACGGGATGAATCGCCGGGAGAAACTGCAAGGTGTGTTTATGGCGCAACCGAATGATACCAAATCAGAGAATCCCCGGTCGCTCCCCGGCATCACGCCGGCGGCACGTACAATGGACCGTGTGGGCCGGTGGGTGATCGCCGTGGGCGGTGTGGGGGTGATCCTTGTGGTACTGGGCATTATGGCTTTTGTACTCCGCGAAGCCTTTCCCCTATTCCTGTCTCCGGCGCCGGCGACGATTGTGAATAGTCACACGCTGGACGGTAACGACGGCCGGCGGGGGCTTGCGGCGGGCACCGATCCGTACCGCGATGTGGGATACGTCGTGCGACCGGAAGGGATCGATTTTATCCGATTAATCAATGGAGAAACGATTCACAGGGAACGTGGCGACGTATTTCGGGACCGGCGCGTGGTATCCGTCCATCCTTCGCTTATGGACGGATACCTCGGTCTGGGAATGTCGGATGGCCACGTTGCCGTGGCGAAGGTGATTTATCGGGTGGACTATCCGCAGGGTAAGCGCAGGGTCGCGCCCGAGTTTCAGGTTCTGGATAACGTGCTGCTCGATCAAAGGGGCGAGCCCATCGTTCAGGTTGGTTATCGGACAGACGGGGCGCGGCGGTCCACCGCGGCGGGGGTCACGGCGTCCGGCCGGCTGCTGTTGGCGGGCAGTCAGAAAAAGAGGGGTTTGCTGGGTGGTGGTAAGCAGGAATCGTTCGTTTACGAATTGACGGATGCGGTTGACGGAAGGCCCACCACGGTGCTGGTCCACGGGAACGGTCGCCAACTTCTGGCGGGGACGGACCGTGGAGAGGTGTATTGCTGGGACCTATCCAACCTTAAGTCGCCCCCAACCCTCGCGCAGCGCTTTCGTGCTTCGGACCAGGCGATTACAGCGCTTGCGTTTCTGCTTGGCGACGTATCGGTGGTTGTGGGTGACGCCGGTGGGCATGTGAGTACCTGGTTTCCCGTGCGCGGGCCCACCGGCGGTGTCCGCGGGACGTTTCGGAAAATTCGCGATTTTCGGCCACATCGCACGGCGGTGAACGCGATTGCGCCCTCCGCGCGCGACAAACAGTTTTTGACGGGTAGCGTCGGTGGACACCTGATGCTGCACCACATGACGTCCGGTCAGACGTTTTTCGAACTGGCGGAGGGATCGGAGGTGACCGATCTGACGTTCGCGCCCAAAGCAGATGGATTCCTGAGTCTGAATGCCGACGGTCGTTTGAGCCACTATGAACTATCCAATCCGCATCCGGAAGTGACACTGAGAACGCTGTTTGGCAAAGTGTGGTACGAGGGATACGCCGAACCTGAGTACGTCTGGCAGTCCACGGGCGGAACCGACGAATACGAGCCCAAGTTGAGCATCATTCCTCTCGCGTATGGCACCGCGAAAGGGACGTTTTACGCGATGTTTTTCGCGCTGCCCCTGGCCGTTCTCGCCGCTATCTATACGTCCGAGTTCGCTCACCCGCGAGTGCGCAATGTGGTGAAACCGACGGTGGAGTTGATGGCATCGCTTCCAAGTGTGATTCTCGGCTTTCTGGGCGGTCTATGGCTGGCGCCGTTGCTGGAACGCCACGTGGTGGGCGTTTTGCTGCTGCTGCCAACGGTCGCCCTGACCGTTATCGCGGCGTCCTGGGTCTGGTCCCTCCTGCCCGGGCGCGTGAAGAACCGGTTGCCGGGGCCGGAGGCGTTCTACGTGGCGGTGTCCCTTATGGGTATCTGGTTGGCGCTGGCGCTCGGGCCGTTGCTGGAGAGCGCATTCTGGGGCGGTAATTTTCAGCGCTGGCTGGTGGATTCCGCCGACACCCGTTACGACCAGAGGAATTGTCTGGTTGTGGGTTTCGCAATGGGTTTTGCGGTGATCCCGATCATCTATACGATTTGCGAAGACGCGCTCGCAAGCGTACCGTCACACATCAGGGCCGGATCCCTGGCTCTGGGCGCAACACCCTGGCAGACGGCCGTTCGCGTTGTGTTGCCTACGGCCAGCCCAGGTATCTTTTCGGCAACGATGATCGGATTCGGACGGGCAGTGGGTGAAACGATGATTGTGTTGATGGCGACCGGAAATACGCCCATTATGGATTGGAGCATCTTCAACGGTATGCGCACCCTGTCGGCCAATATTGCCGTGGAAATCCCGGAAGCGCCGCACGAGGGAACGCTCTACCGCGTGCTCTTTCTGACCGGTCTGCTGCTTGCGGGAGTGACGTTCGTCGTCAACACCCTGGCGGAAATCGTACGGCAGCGGCTTCGTGAACGGTACAGCAGGATATAAATCCCGACGCTTCGAGGCTCGTTTTTCCTGATGTTTCGTTCCGGAAAATATCGCCGAAATTAGGCCGCCGAGTCGACCGGCTGGCAAGGCGCCTGCGACCTGAGCCGCTCCCTGAGCTTGTCGAAGGGTCGGCGAAGGTCGTTGAAGATCGCTAAAAAGGTTAGAAAACGCGGGCATTTCGACAAGCTCAATGACCACGTTTAGGCAGGCTTTTTGTGTCGAGTCCCGGGATGAGGGATTCGACAAAGAGGACAGGATGGTTTCTCATTTCCGCGCCTCAATTGCCCGCATCGCACGTCCGGAGCCAATCGAATGAACGGGTTCTGGAAGTCAGGGCAGGCGTATATCTGGCTGACGGGGGGCGCGCTCGCTTTCTGCGTCCTGATGATAGTGGGATTGATCGGCCTGGTGATCTACAACGGTCTTGGCTTTTTCTGGCCCGGCGACCTGACCGCGTTTCGTCTCCATGGTGACGCGGTTGTGATGGGTCAGGTCTGGGATCGGCAGGAGATTCCGAACCGGCAAGGGGAATACCGGGTTCAGATAAAGGTGGCGAACCGGGATGCGTACGGAGTTGACTTCCAGTGGATTGACGAGGCGCAAATTCTGGAACGGTCCTTTCCGGAAAGCGCGGTGGTGTTCGAGCGCCGTGAGTGGGGACATCTGTTCGGGTTCCTGGATGCCGTGTTCGAAGGCGAGAACAAGGTGGCGGACGGAGGTTCAGCCGGCTGGACCGCGTTTCAAAAGCAGATGCGGCGAACCGGCGCGGTTCTGAAGAAGGTCCGCGACATTGAGCACAACGCCATATCGGATCTGAACCGGCGGATCGAGCAGCTTCGCGGGGAAAAACGAAAACTTGAACTGGCGGCTGACGCACAGCAGGCGGAGATTTCGCAACTGGACGAGACGAGCCGCCACTATTGGACACGTTATGAATCTCTGGCCGCCGAACTGAACCGCCTCAGGGAAGAGAGCGAAGTACCGCAACTCGAGATCCGTCTGATCGGAGGTGAGGTGCGCCGGCTCGCGGTGGCAGACGTGGTGCGCGCGTATCGGCCGAATCGGCTGGGGGTGTTCGGCAAGGCGGGCGTATACCTGGATCGGGGCTGGGAGTTCCTGTCTGCGGAACCCCGTGAGTCCAACACCGAAGGCGGCGTGTTTCCGGCGATCTTCGGTACGGTAATGATGGTCATTCTGATGAGTCTGGCGGCGGTGCCATTCGGAATTCTGGCAGCGTTGTATCTGCGTGAATATGCCAGGCAGGGTCCGCTTGTGCGGGCGATCCGGATTGCGGTGAACAATCTCGCTGGAGTGCCCTCAATCGTCTTTGGCATGTTCGGACTCGGATTTTTCGTCTATGGCGTAGGCGGCAGTCTGGACTGGCTCTTTTTCCCCGAGGCGTCGCCGGCGCCCACTTTCGGCACCGGTGGCATTCTCTGGGCGTCGTTGACACTTGCGCTGTTGACGGTGCCCGTAATGATCGTGGCCTCGGAGGAGGCCCTGGCGTCTGTGCCCGGCGAGGTACGCGAGGGGTCGCTTGCGCTGGGGGCCACGCAGTTTCAGACCATCTGGCGAGTCGTTCTTCCCGCGGCGCTCCCTGGAATTCTCACGGGGATTGTGCTTGTGGTGGCCAGAGGCGCGGGCGAAGTGGCGCCGCTGATGATAACCGGTGTGGTCAAACTCGCGCCGACGCTGCCCGTGGACGGCGCCTGGCCGTTTTTTCACCTGGAACGCAAGTTCATGCACCTGGGGTTCCACATATACGACGTGGGCTTTCAGTCGCCCAACGTGGAGGCGGCCCGTCCAATGGTGTATACCACAACCCTGTTGCTGATACTTATCGTGCTCGCACTGAACCTGACGGCCATCCAGGTCCGTTCCCGGCTGCGGAAGCGTTTGCAGAAAACAGGGTTCTAGTGCCTTTTCGGCCGATGACAGGAACGCTGGAATCCGACAATTCGAAAGTCCTTGAGCGGATTTACCACTGAGGAGTCAAACAAGATGGGTACGGATTCCACGGCGCCGGGCGCCGGCCCGCCAGTGAATAACGCGACAACCGGCAGGCCGGTTGTCGAAGTTGACGCTTTGAGTCTGTATTACGGCGACGCGCAGGCCCTGTACGATATCTGTCTGAACGTACCTCGACACAACGTCACCGCGTTTATCGGACCGTCGGGTTGCGGGAAGTCGACGCTGCTCCGATGTATGAACCGATTGAACGATTTGATCGACTCGGTGAGGATTGAAGGCGGGGTCCGGATCGAAGGCGAGGACATTTATGCCCACGGATATGATGTAATTTCACTCCGGCGGCTCGTGGGGATGGTGTTTCAGAAGTCGAATCCCTTTCCCAAATCGATCTTCGAAAACGTGGTGTACGGGTTGCGCATTGCCGGGGAGAACCGGCGTGCCGTTCTGGATGAGGTGGCTGAGCGAAGCCTCCGGGCGGCGGCGCTTTGGGACGAGGTCAAGGATCGTCTGGAAGCGTCTGCGCTGGGACTCTCCGGCGGGCAGCAGCAGCGGCTCTGCATTGCGCGGGCGATTGCGGTGGAACCTTCGGTGATTCTGATGGATGAGCCCTGTTCCGCTCTGGATCCAATTGCCACGGGTCATATTGAGGAGACGATCAATGAGTTGAAGAACCGGTATACCATTGCAATTGTTACCCACAATCTGCAGCAGGCGTCCCGAATATCGGACTGGACGGCTTTCTTTTATCTGGGAAAGCTGGTGGAGCATTCACGAACCGAGGAGATGTTCACAAATCCGAGGTTGAAACAGACTGAGGATTACGTAACGGGAAGATTTGGATAGCCGGAACGGCGCGAGGCAGATATGCGTGGATTTCATCGAATGGGACAAATAATGGAACGGACATTGGATCAACGGTTGGAACATCTGAAAAGCGAGTTGCTGAAGATGGGTGGGGCGGTGGAGGAATCCATCGCCCAGGCCGTGAAGTGTCTGGTGGACCGGGACAACGATCTGGCGGGAACCGTGATTTCCGGCGGGAATGAAATCGATGAGTGGGAGGTGGAAATCGAAGACGAATGTTTAACGCTGCTGGCGGTGCGCCAGCCGGTCGCCGGCGATCTGAGACTGATCGCGACCGTGATGAAGATCAACTACGACCTGGAACGGATCAACGATCAGGCGGTGAATATCGCGGAGCGGGCGCTTGTTTTGAACCGGGCGGCGCTTCTGAAACCTCTCATCGATATCCCACGGATGGCGGAACTCGCCCGGGGCATGGTCAAGGACGCGCTGGACGCATTCGTGAATCGAAACGTGGACCTGGCCAACGACGTGCGCCGGCGCGATGACGTGGTGGATGGCTTGAGGGATCAGATTTTCAGGGAGTTGCTCACGTACCTGCATTATCGATCGGAGCCGGACGCGATCGATCGTGCGATTCATCTGATTCTGGTCTCGCGGCACCTGGAGCGTATGGGCGACCATGCGTCCAACATTGCGGAGAACGTGGTCTACCTGGTGCAGGGACGGATCGTGCGCCACCAGAAGGAGAATATCGGGGAGGAATGACGGAATCCAGGAGGGAATGAGAGGCGAGAGGCTCCCCAGTTTCTTGATGATGGCGACAGTTGTCCGCAATGTCTGCGTATAAGACCGCATACCGGGGAAAAGCTGCGGTTTTTTTGCGGCCCTTCCGTGCCCGCATGGGCGAGAAAAAGGGCTTGTGATGCGGGTTCAAACCCGTATATTTAGTCGATCGGGCTCATTTTGCTGAAGGGGTTCTTCTCGATGGCGAGCGATCACTCCGCGTCTCACGTCGACGGCGCCCGTTTCTGCGAGCGATGCAGCGCGGCGCTGGTGCGAAAACGGGTC
The DNA here is from genome assembly GCA_965237675.1 of Candidatus Latescibacterota bacterium. Classification (GTDB taxonomy): domain Bacteria; phylum Latescibacterota; class UBA2968; order UBA2968; genus JAAXHE01. The sequence continues at coordinate 2,226,412 of OZ250150.1, read as the reverse complement.
GAAGGCCACGACCGCGCCGTTTGCCCGGCATGTGAATTCGTGGTCTACCTGGATCCGAAAGTGGCGGCCGGCGTGATCGTTACGCTGAACGAACAGGTCGTGCTCCTGAAGCGGGGCTTCGAACCCGGGATGGGAAAGTGGGTCTTTCCGGGCGGATACGTCGACCGTGGCGAACAGGTGGAAGCCGCGGCGTCGCGTGAAGCGAGGGAAGAGGTGGGGTTGGAGGTCGAGATTGAAGATCTGCTGGGCGTCTATTCATACCCGAACGTACCGACGGTCCTGGTCGTGTACACGGGCACGGTGGTCGGAGGCAAACTGACGGGGAACTTCGAGGCGCTGGAGGTTCGGACCTACCCTCCAGACCGGATTCCCTGGTCTGAACTGGGTTTTCGCAGTACGGTCGAGGCGCTTCGCGCGTGGGTTGAGAGGTATGCCCGCCCCGACCGTTCAACGGGTCGGTCCCTCGGCTGAGAAAGGGGAGATACGGGTCGGATGTTAAAGTCAATCGAGGAAGTCGAGGAGCGTTTTGGTGCTGAGGGGTATATCGCGGATCGGACCCTGGCGACAACGGTCTACCTGGCCGTGGCGCTGGGCAAACCGATATTTCTGGAGGGCGAGCCCGGCGTAGGCAAGACAGAGGTTGCCAAGGTGATGGCGCAGATCATGGACACGGATCTGATCCGGCTGCAGTGTTACGAAGGCCTGGACGCCAATACGGCGTTGTACGAGTGGAACTATCCCAGGCAGATGCTGGAGATGCGGTTGGAAGAGGCCAGAGGCATCGAAAAGCAGGAGATCGGCCGCAATATATTCAGCGAGGAATTTCTGCTGAAACGGCCGCTTCTGAAGGCCATTCAGGGCAGTGGCAACAACCCGCCGGTGCTGTTGATCGACGAGGTGGACCGGTCCGACGAAGAGTTCGAGGCCTTTCTTCTGGAAGTGCTTTCGGATTTTCAGATTACCATCCCCGAAATTGGCACGATTTCCGCTGAGAAGGTTCCATTTGTGGTGCTCACGTCGAACCGCACGCGGGAGTTGCACGATGCCCTCAAACGACGCTGCCTCTATCTGTGGATCGACTATCCCACGTTCATGAAAGAAATGGACATCGTCGCGTCGCGGGTTCCAAGTATTCAGGCGGGGCTGGCGCAGCAGGTGTGCGGGTTCATGCAACTGATGCGCACACGCGATTTTTACAAGCGGCCGGGCATCGCTGAAACCATCGATTGGGCGCTGGCATTGATGCAGATGGAAATTGAAGAACTCGATTCCGAAACGGTGAACGCCACACTGGGCTGTGTACTGAAGTACAAGGAGGATATCGAGAAACTGCAGGAGGATGGCCTGCCCCAGATCATCGAAAAAGCACGGGCGTTGAAAGATCGGGCGTTGCGGCTGAAGAATTGACGACAAAACAGAACAACGGAAATTCCGACGGGTTGGACCGCATGAATAGAAGATGGGTTGAAAACACGAGCATGATGGGCCAGGTGGTGGCCTTTTCGCGGGCGCTGCACAGGGCCGGCGTTGACGTGAATTCCGGCAATCTGATTGACTTCTGCCAGAGCTTCCGGTTCATCGATATCGGCAGACGCGGGGATTTCTACGCGGCCGCGCGCGCGACGCTGGTTTCCCGTTTCGACGATCTGGACACGTTCGATCGGGTATTTCATGCCTTCTGGCAGTCCCCGGTCCGGACGATGGAGATGGAGGTCACCGAAGAAGACGGCGACGATCAGAACCTCGAAATGTCGGATCAATTCGACGAGCCGGTAGAGACGGCGACAGAGGACGACGACGCGGATGGAGAGGGGGATTCGGAAGAGGTCGGGTACAGCCCGGAAGAAGTGTTGATGCGCAAGGATCTTGCCGCGATGAGCGATAAGGAGATTGAGCGGGCCCGGCAGGTCATCGCGCAGATTGTGGAAATCATCGCCAACCGGCGCAGCCGGCGGCGGGAGCCGCAGAAGCGGGGCGTGGAGATCGACTTCCGAAGGACCTGGCGGCGGAACGCGCTCTACGGCCGCGACGGGGTGGCCCTGGCCAGGCGCCGGCGCCGGATTAAGAAAACGAAGCTGATGCTGCTGTGCGACGTGAGCGGATCGATGGACTGCTACAGCCAGTTTCTGATTCAGTTCATCTACGCGCTGAAGCGGGAAATCCGCGACGTTGAGGTGGGGGTGTTCTCCACCCGGATGACCCCGATTTCCAGGCTCCTGAAGAACAAGAGTGTGGAGGAGTCGCTCCAGGACGTGGCGGACACGGTGCACGATTGGGCCGGGGGAACGGATATCGGCGGCTGCCTGAGGGAGTTCAACGACCGGTTTGCCAGGGAGATGCTGAAGTCAAAAACAGTGATGATTATCGTGAGCGACGGGTGGGACCGCGGCGACGCGGAACTCATGCGGCGGGAGATGGAGCGGTTGCGCAGGCGGGTACACAAACTGATGTGGCTGAACCCCCTGCTGGGAAGCCCGGGGTATCAGCCGCTTTGTCTGGGGATGAAAACGGCCTTGCCCTACCTGGATCATTTCATGGCGGCGCACAACCTCGAAAGTCTCGTGCAACTGGCAAAAACGCTGCGGTCGGTCTGGCGATGAGACCGCCGCGGATAGAGAACACGGAATCTTTTTCCGGCATCCGGAATTGAGAAGCTGGCTTAAAATCCCCAGCGGTCTTCGCGCGGCTGCAAAAGCGCCGGTCGGCGTTGGTCAAATCCACCCGTATCTGTAGTCGAGGCTGCGCGCCCCTCGCGCCTCATAAGCGAACTTTTTCGCTCGCGCTCGGGAACTCACCGGGAATTTTAAAACACCTTCTTTGAAGGGGGTGGTTCTGATGAAAGACATATTCTCAGAAGCCCTGGACCTGATTTCTTCGGGACAGAATGCGGCGATGTCGACCATCGTGTCCAGCAAGGGGTCGTTGCCGATGAGCAAGAAGGCAAAGATGCTGGTGCGGCCCGACGGGCAGATTGTGGGGACGGTGGGTGGCGGCTGCCTCGAGGCGGATGTGTGGGCCGAAGCCCGGGAGGTGATGGAATCGGGTTTACCGACGCTTCAGCGTTTTATTTTGACCGAAGAACACGCGGGCGAGAACGGATTGAACTGCGGTGGTAACGTGGAAATCTTCACGGAGCCCTTATACAAGGGGCGGTCCGAAGACGTGCTGGAAAACGTCGCAGAGGTCCGGAAGGCGAGGGACTCGGGGGTGCTGGCCACTCTCGTGTCCGGAGGGGACCCCGCGAAATGGAGCGCCAAGCTGCTGGTGCGGGCAGACGGAACCACCGTGGGGTCGCTGGGCTGGGCGGAGGCCGACGCTGCGATCCTTAGCGAAGTGGCTGAAATGGAAACGATTCCGGAGAATCTGCTGGAGGTGATGTCGCTGGACGTAAGCGATTCCGAGGGCCCGCTGAAGATCTTTATCGAGTCGATTTGTCCGGAGCCGACGCTCTACCTGTTCGGCGGCGGGCACGTTTCGTTCGCCATCGCGCGGGTCGCGGCTACGGTGGGATTTCGTATTGTGGTGATCGACGACCGTCCCATGTTCGCCAACAAAGAGCGATTTCCCATGGCGGACGAGACACTCACGCTGGAGATGGAAACGGCGCTCGAACATCTGGATATCGACGACCTGTCTTATATTGTCGCCGTAACCCGAGGGCACCAGCACGATAAGCCGGTGGTGGAACAGGCGGTGTGGACAAACGCCGCCTACATCGGCATGATCGGAAGCAGGCGCAAAATTGCGTTGATGTGGAAGGAACTGGAGGCGAAGGGAATAAGCCGGGATCGCCTCGAAGAAATACATGCGCCCATCGGACTGGATATCGGGGCGGATTCGCCGGAGGAAATTGCCATAAGCGTGGTATCCGAGTTGATCCAGGCGCGCCGGTCCGGGGGCAAGCCCTCGCACGGGGCGAGTGTTCTGTCCCGGAAATAAGTTGCCAATAATCGACCTCCGAGTCGCCAGGCTCGCAAGGCGCCAGAGCGTAGGCGACCTGCGTAAGGTCGGCGAGCGAGGGGAACGCAGCGAGACGGGATGAATCGGAGGTCGAATGGTGAGGAATTTTCGGGACAGGACACCAAGTCCCTGGCCGGGGCCCGGGTGGCATCCTGAACGGGCGATGCCGTTCTTCAAGAGCTCAAGACGTAAGACGGGAGACGTAAGAAGGCCACCCAGCCACTCCCAAACCTCGCGCTCGCGTGGCATTTGTAGGGGCAACCCTTGTGGTTGCCCGCGTGCCTCGCCTCTGCACGGAAACTCGCTTTCAACAACAAAGCGCACATGACCTTCCAATAGGTTCTTGACAGGCACGACCCCAGATTCCCTTGAAGAGGTAAATTCGACCGCCCGGGTTGGCGAGTCTCGCCAACGTAACGGACGGTCCTTTTTTTATTAATAACATATATTATTATTAAACAATTATTTATGGAAAAATAGTGTTTTTGGCACGGCGTTTGTATACATGAGGGACAGGATGTGGATTGCGTGTCCGCGTGAAAGTAAGATCTCACCCACTGGAGAAAGGAAACCACCATGGCTACGGGGGCATTGTCGCGGATTGCGAATATCATTCGGGCGGACGTGGACGATCTGCTGAGCCGGATGGAAGATCCGGACAAGATGGTTGGCCTGATGATGGCGGATATGGAAGACGCGGTAAACGAGGCGGTTGCCGCCGTGGCGGACGCCCTGGCCAGCCAGCGGCTGCTCGAACGCCGGGTGAAGGTACGTCGGGAAGAAGCGGAGATCTGGGACCGGAAGGCCGAACGGGCCGTCTCGCGAGGCGACGACGACCTGGCCCGCCTGGCGTTGGAACGGAAGGCGGCGGCGGCGGCCGAAACGGAATCCCTGGAAGGGGCACTCACGGAAGCGGCGAAAGTGGCCGGGCATCTCAAGCAGCAGGCCGCACGGCTGAAGAGCCGGTTCCAGGAGGCGCGGTCGCGGAAGGGAACGCTTGTTGCCAGAAGCCGGGCGTCTGGAAGTTATGTTTCAAACGCCCCCTCGCCCGTTCGAATCCGTGAAGAGGCGTTCGAGCGATTCGACACCTTCTGCCAGCAGGTCGACCGCGAGGAGGCCGCTGCCGAGATCTATGAGGAACTTGCCGGCAGCGACACGGACCTGGACGACCGCTACGAGGAAATAGCGCAGAAGGAGCGGATTGACACGCAGTTGCGAGAGATGAAACAGAAGCTGGCCGATGCGAAATCGGAACAGGATCGAAAATCGCCTTAGCGGACAGGCGGGCGACCCATGGGTCGCCCCTAAGAAAACCAACATTCGTGAATTGACATCGCGGCGCTATATTGCTAACCGGTGTTAGCTGACGGCTGACCGCTGATAGCTGACAGCTTTTTTACCTGGAGGAAACGATGCTACTTAAGTTTTTCGGGCTCTGCCTGTTGGCTGCCGGCGGACTCGCGGCAATGATTATGCTGGTCGGACTCATCGGAATCGCACTGGGGCTGATCTGGTTCGTGATCAAGTTCGCCGTGCCTATATTGTTGATCTACGTGGGGTACCGGCTGTTGACGCGCGACAATCACAGGATCGCGTATTGAGAGCTGGATGAATTCGGCGGAGTCAGTATGGTTTCTTCAACAAAAACAGCGAGAAACAAGAAGTCCACACCGCTCGCCCACGGCAAACAGCAGCAACCTCGAACACCAGAACCAGGCGTCCCCTGTTGTCGTGAAAATCAGCAAAGACTGCTATCAGCTCTCAGCAGTCAGCTTGAATCAAAAACACAATCAGTTGACGTCAGTACCGTGACCTCTCCCCCCGGCCCCCTCTCCTAAAGGAAAGGGGGAGACAAGCGTTAATCCGTCTGGTATCATTACGATACGTTACCACGTTTAGATCTGGATTTGGACTTGTGGCAAGACCGACAACACGTTCAAAACGCCTTCGCGGTATACCTCATGGCCATCCGGTGGTGGCATGGGGGCTTTTCCGCGTTATTCCGTCCAGCAAAATAGCCCAGGAATGCCTTCGCAGGCCGCAGGGCAACGGCTCACGTTCTTTCCACAGAGGTGGTCCGCGGAAAAGCAGCCCCGCGGCGTCTGAGCGGCGCCGTTCTTTTTGGCCCTTTTTCTTTGGCGATGCAAGAAAAAGGGCAAGGGAATAGGGGACGTCAGGGGGTAGGGGATTTTTTGTCGCTGCGACTTCAATGACCACCCGCCTGGAACGCAGTTCCACGGGGTGATTTTCCGCATACAATCGACCCGGTAAGACCCTTTGGGTAATCCGTGAGAGGACATGCCCACGGAAAATTTCCCATCGGAGCTGTGCCCTTCCTTAACGCACGTGCATCTGAGGAAATTTCACAGGTCGATTCCTCGTTTTCAATATACCAAAAAACCGTTGGTACCGATGCTGAAGTTAGGTATTTTAATGCATCGAATACCGGCGGTTTTTTTTTGCCGGTTCGGGGATGAACGCGGCTGGTTTGCCATTCGAGGCAACAGGAATGTCGGTTGAGGCTAAACAGAGTCCGGCAACGCCGGACGACGTAACATTTTACCGGGAAAACGGATTTATAAGGTATCCCGGGTTTTTCTCGCGCGAGGAGGTGGCAGCGCTGAGGGAGGGCATCGACCGCGCTATTGAAACCAACAGGGAGCGGATTATTGGTGCACCCGGCGGCGGCCGGACGTCCGAGGCGTACGAGTTGGTCTTCAACCAGATGGTGAACCTATGGACGGATTTTCCGGGCATGAAAGCATATTCGTTCAACCACGCTCTGGCAGAAACCGCCCGGCGTCTTTCGGGCTGCCGCCACGTGCGGATCTATCACGATCACGCCATGGTCAAGCCCGGCGGGGCGGGCAGCCGCGCGACCAACTGGCATCAGGATATGCCCTACTGGCCCATGGAGCCGTACGGAGCGCTCTCGGCCTGGGTTGCGGTGGACGACGTGACGGTTGAAAACGGTTGCCTTCATTTCGTTCCGGGTTCCCACAAAATGGGCCCCCAGGAGCCGATTGCGCTGGGGGTGGCGGGCGAAAGCATCGTGACAAAGATGGCGGAGAAGGGGCACGAGGTGGCCGAACCTGTAGCGATGGAGATGGCCGGCGGCGGGGTGACATTTCATCATGGCTGCAATTTTCATCACGCGGGCGCCAACCTGACCGATCGACCGCGCCGGGCGTTCGCGGTAATATACATACCCGACTATGTCCGGTTTACAGGCGGAAGGGAAGCGGCCGGGGCCGGCGACGAGATGACGGCCGGCGGGCCGTGGGAACATCCCCTGCATCCCATCCTTGCAGGTACCGTGTAGCTGCGACTGATCAGATTTCTGACCCAGAAGGGATATAGGACGATGCTGACCGACGCACAAATCTCCGAATTTCACAGGCGCGGGTTCCTGAACGGCGGGCGCCTCCTGGACGACGGGCAGGTGGAAGCGCTGCGGCGTGAACTGGACCGCGTGATTGCGGATCGGGATCGACCGGACGTGCCGCAGCCGGTCCACTTGCGGAACCTGAACCCAAACCCGGATACGCCCGTCTGGCAGATTGTCAATATCTGGGCCGCGAGCGCCCCGTTTCGCGAGCTGACGGGAATGCGCAAGGTCGTGGAGGAAGTGGCGCAACTCACACGAGCGGAACGGCTGCGCGTATGGCACGATCAGATCCAGTACAAGCCCGCGGAACGGGGCGGCGTCACCATGTGGCACCAGGATGCGCCGCTGTGGCCGATTATCGAACCGATGACGGAGGTGAGCGCGTGGGTGGCGCTGGACGACGTGGACGAGGCGAACGGCTGTATGAGTATGGTCCCGGGATCCCACGGGTGGGGGAACCAGATCGACTTCATACGGTCGGTTGAGAACTACGAGGACATGCCCGGGGAGTGGAACGGGCGCCGCGTGGACATCGTGCGGTGTCCGGTAGAGAAGGGCGAGGTGCACTACCACCACGCGCTGACCTGGCACGGATCTCACGCCAACACGAGCAACCGCCCGCGCCGCGCCATCGCCATCCACTATATGACAGAGGAAGCCCGTTACGTGGTCGCCGGACAGCACGTGATGAAACCATACGTGGAGGTCCCGGACGGGGCGCTGATGGAGGGGGAACACTTCCCGGAGGTCTGGCCGTAGATCGGCGGCCCGGATCCAATGAGCCCATGCCCTTAACCGCTCCCTGAGCCTTGCCCTGAGCTTGCCTGCATTGAGCTTGTCGAAATGTCGAAGGGTCGAAGGGTCGGCGAAGGGCTATCGAAAGGCACCCAAAGGCAGCGAAGTTCGGTCATCGCCAGTGCTGAGCCGTACGAGAATTCTAAGAGAAGCTGAATCATGAGTGAAAGCAGGGACATCGCGCGCATTGACGAGTTGCGCAGTCTGGCGACAGAGACCGAGTGGTTTGAGTTCAAGCGCAAACAATGTGAACCGGAGCAGATCGGGGAGTATCTGTCTGCACTTGCAAATTCGGCCTGTATCATTGCCCAGCCGACTGGCTATCTGGTCTTCGGTATCGACGACGAGACTCATGAAGTCGTCGGTACAGATTTCGATCCGTATAACACCAAAGCGAAGGGCAATCAAGATCTACTACCTTGGATCGGGGCGGGGCTGAGTCCGAATATTGGATTCGAGCCACGTGTAATTGATCATCCAGATGGCCGGGTTGTTGTCTTCGAGGTTAGGTCCGCAAAAGATCAGCCGATCAGCTTTTACGGGAAAGCATACGTGCGCGTGGGTGCCAGCAAGACCGAACTCAGCAAGCACCCCGAGAAGGCGCGTATGATTTGGACGCGCGGGAGCGACTGGTCCGCAATTGTATGTGAACAAGCGCGCCTGGATGATCTTGACCCTGATGCCCTTGTCAAGGCACGCGAGCAGTTCGTCGTCAAGCATCCGGCGCAGGCGGACGAAGTCAAGGAGTGGAATGACGCGACGTTCCTCAATAAGGCCCGGGTAATAAAGCAGGGCGCAGTGACGAACGCTGCACTACTGTTGTTGGGGCGACCGGAATCATCTACTCTACTCACGCCCATGGTAGCAAAGATCTCGTGGGTGCTCAAGGACGACCACCAGCGCGAATTGGATTACATGCATATCGGGCCGCCGTTCCTGCTTGCCGGAGATAGCCTTCTAAAGCGCGTTCGCAACCTCACTGTACGCGCCCTTCCGAGCGGGACCCTCTTCCCTCAGGAAATTACCCAGTACGATCCGTGGGTAATCCGGGAAGCCCTGCATAACAGCATCGCGCATCAGGACTATCATCTGCGCGGACGGATTGTCGTCGTCGAGTTTCCCGACCGCATCCTGCTGTCCAATGTCGGCAACTTTCTGCCCGGCGATGTCGAGACGGTCATCCGACAGGACGCCCCCCAGGCAATCTACCGGAACCCATTCCTGGCTGACGCCATGGTCGAACTGAACCTGATTGACACGCAGGGTGGCGGCATAAAGCGCATGTTTGACACACAAAGAAAGCGATTTTTTCCGCTCCCCGACTACGATTTGTCTCAGACAGGCAACGTGGCTGTGTGCATACATGGTCGCATCCTTGACGAACACTACACTCGGCTTCTCATGGAACGGACTGATCTGAATCTCGCTCAAGCCATGCTCCTTGACCAGGTGCAGAAAGGACTGCGGATTGGTCGGGAAGATCATCGCTATCTGAAGGCCAGTGGCCTTGTTGAAGGGCGTTACCCAAACCTGGTAGTCGCTGGATCGGTCGCCAGAGCGACGGGCGCCGCTGGTCATCATATCCGAGAACGTGGGTTCGACAAACAGTACTATCTGGATCTGATCTTAGCTCTGGTAAGCGAGCATGGCCCGGTTGGTCGCAATGAGATCGATCAGGCACTGATGCCGAAGCTGCCTGATCGGCTGACAGATAAGCAGAAGCATTGGAGAGTTCAGAATCTCATACAGGAACTGCGTCGCTCTGGATTGATTGTCAACCAGGGGACCCGCGCTCAACCGGCATGGGTAACCAGGGACGCGTATCAAGAAAGGATGTTATAATAGAATAAAAACGTGGCTGGAAAGTGGTAGATTATAAAAGGCAGACCAGTAAACTTTATATTTTACATAGATTTGTCTTTAATTTATCATTATGCATGCTGCAAAGCTTATTAAAGGATCTATTAAAGCAGTAATGTCTTGAATTTACAAAAAACGCGCCGTAAACTATCTTCCAGAGGTGCAAAGAACACCGTCACCTCCCCATCACTCCCCCTCGAGGGGGAGCCGGCAAGCCAGGGCGCCAGCCCGCAAGCGCGCCGGTGGGGGGACCTCAGCCGGCCCCGAACCTATCGCCGGTAAGCCCTGTACCGAACCTTGTCCTGAACCCGTCGAAGTGCCCACGCTTTGTCTGTCGCGCTTTCACCTACGCGTCACTCCCCCCTTGAGGGGGAGTCGGCAAGTCAAGGGCGACAGCACGCAGACGCGCCGGTGGGGGGATTTCAGCCTGCCCCGAGCCCATTTTCCGTATGCCCTTTCCTGAGCCGCTCCCTGAGCACTTGCCCTGAGCCTGCCTGCATTGAGCTTGTCGAAATGTCGAAGGGTCGGCGACGGGATAAAAAAACTCGCAGGAGGTGCAGGACCAAACCTGCACTTGGACGAACGACTCGTCGAAGTCGCCGTTCCAATGCCCGGTAATCCCCACGAATGGCAGGCCAGAAAACTGCGGGACGTCCAGCCGCACTATTGGCGAAATGCGTTCGAATAGGCCAGTTGGCAGGTCTCAGTAATGTGAGGCCCTGATCGGTAAAGCCCAACGGTCTATGGGTGACCGTTGGGCTTCTATGTGGATTTCTGGTAACTTTCCGCCTGGCGAGAAGAGAAGGCAATCGCCGGATCCACGCAGATTTCCGATCGACTATCCGGTGTTCAAAAAGCGATCCATGCGGCCTTTTCTCAGATTGCGGACGTGAGTATCGACATCCGCCATATCTTTCCGGTCTCGCCACATCCTGAAAGCTCTATGGTCTGTAACCGATTTGTTTGTTCGTTGTCGGACGGGAGACAGGATGGCTTTCTCCTTACCTCGATAGAGAATGGTGATCGATTCGTTCCGGTCAAGCGCGAGCAATACGTCTTTCACGTGTCGTCCCAGGTCGTGAAGAGATATTTTCATAATTCCGCCTTGGAGTGACTTTTGTTTGCAACACTGAGGATTGAATCCACGCCGCTTCAATCCTGTTCATCCTGTTCATCCATGTAAATTGATGTGGTTCAGGCGCCGTAGTAGGATTCAACGGGGATGCCGGGCAGGTTTTGACGCGTGGTTCAGGCGATGTGGTCGACTTCGGCGTCGCTCGCCGCGCTGTGGTACGTACTCGTTCGGCCTCACCACACTTCACCGCCGATCGGAGTTCCAGTATCCACTTCACCGTGTAAGTTGTGTTCGGTCACCCGGGCTAAAAGATCGTCCAAATTCAAGTAGGACGGGCTCACAGGTTCAATAACCAACACCTTACCGCGCAGCGATAATTCGACCGGTGAATCAGGTTCAAGTCCAATCTGAGCAGCGAGTGGCTTGGGAATGCGCAGGGCTAAACTATTGCCCCATTTCTGCACACGGGTTTCCATATCTTCCCTCCATTATACAGCCAATCAGTCTGCTTTGTTCGCGAATCAATCATCTCCACACGTGCACAACAGCTTGTCGAGCCGTTGAGGAAGCGTATGTGAAGGTGGGGCAGACATTCCTGTCTGCCCGTCTCGTGTTTACGCAACGCTTCGTTTGACTCCCCCTCTCCTCGCAGGAGAGGGGGCCGGGGGGAGAGGTCCTTCTGCCGGAATGCAGACAGAAGAACGGCTTGCGCCGTCTTTTTCCCAGCCGGGGGGACGGCGGCGAGTCGTGGCATGCCCGGACGCAGGATACCGAGGTTTCGGTTTGATGAATTTGAGCAGACAATAATGTCTGCTCCACCCTTTCAAGCTATTGTTCGAGGGATCGCTTGAGCGCATCAACCATCCGAGACAAAGGGCCTGTACTTGCGTCCACTTCCCGAAGCAGGATTGAATCCACGCCGCTTCAACCCTGTTCATCCTGTTCATCCATGTAAATCGATGTGGTTCAGGCGCCGTAGTAGGATTCAACGGGGATGCCGGGCAGGATTTCGCGCGTGGTTCGGGCGATGCGGTCGACTTCGGCATCGCTCAGGGCGGTCACGTAAGATTCCGCGGGTTTGCGGGCGACCGTGTAGATCTGGATGTTTTTAAGGCTCCCGCCCTGTTCCAGGACGTCGGCTAGGATACTGCAGAAGGCGACGATTTCTTCGTCGGGCGGCGGCTGGCCGTGAACGCGCATGAACAGGCTCTGGATGACCATCGGCCATCTGCGCGCTGCCAGTTTCAGATTGTCGATGATCCGTTCGAAGGAGATGCGGGTGCGTTCCACCAGGTGGTAATACTCGGCGGTACCGGCTTCCAGTTTCGCCCAGATTTCACCGTTGTTCCTGTGCATGACGTCAAAAGCATCCAGAACCGCCGGGACGTGGAAGCGAGTGCAGTTGGTGATGGCGGTGATTTTGACCTCGGGCAGGTCGAACGCGCGCTTGACAGCCGCGGTTTTTTCGACGATTTGCCTGAACCGGGGATAGGTTGTGGGCTCCCCGTCGCCGGAAAAAGCGATGTCGTTGATCCGCTTGAGCCGGTCGGGGATGTCACGAAAGGCGGGGTGCTGAAAAAGGCGGCCGGAAACAATCTCGCCAAGAAGAAAGTTGAGCTCTTCAATCAGCCGGTCCTCGTCCACGTCGCGCAGGACGGGCGGCACGGTGCGGTCGACCTGGCAGTAGATACAGTCGAAATTGCAGATTTTGTCGGGGTTCAGATTGATACCGACGGAGATACCTCCAGACCTCCTCGAGAGCACCGGATAGACGTACCGGTTGTTTTCGAAAAGCCTGGAGTGAGAGGTGACGGCCCGCCGTACGGCCGAGTCGGCGGATGGATTCGACATGGTTGCACTTTCGTCAAAGGAATTGCGCATCTTCCGCTATTTTCAGCTGCGGCTTTCCCGGAAGGGGTCGCCCTTCCGAGGTACCATAATATACCAAAATTATCCGGGGCGCGCACATATCAAACGAATTTCGGCGGGATTGCTCCCGGGGCCGTTTTCCGCTTGTGTTCCAAAACGAAATACAATACTTTATTCAGGCGAGATGCGAGAAGTAAGACGCAAGAGGGCCGCCCGACCCTAGCTTTGCGATGTCTCACGTTTTACTGGCTGGTTTTCGTATTTTGCTTCTCGGCTTTGACGTCTCGCTTCTAGCTGTTTTTGCTGACCGCTGTTTTCTGTAACCTGACGGCTGATCGCTGACGGCTGATTTTCGAGGTTTCCATGTCCACGTTTATTGGCAGCCTGCCGGAGCGTAAGAAGGTCTGCAAAGTTACGTTTACGAACTGGGACAAAACGGTCGAGTGTAAACCGCATACCAACCTTCGGCAACTGGCCATTGAAAACGATATCGGTCTCTATAACGGGATATCCCGGTTTGCGAATTGCGAAGGCAACGGGTTGTGCGGAACCTGCACGGTCGAAGTTGTCCCGCAGGACGGCCTCACCGGGAAGGGCGCCAGGGAGAACTTGCGCTTTCTGCTGCTGAAGGGGAATCTGCGCTTCGCCTGCCAGGTGGGGGTTACCGGAGATATACAGGTCACCAAACACGCAGGGTTGAAGGGTAACAAAAGGTACGTACCGGGCATCGACCATGCGGAGGTGGTACGCCTCTACCGGGACGAGGGCAAGACAATCGCGGCGATCGCCGAGCAGAAGCAGTGTTCGGAGGCCAGGGTGGTCACCCTGCTCGAACGCGGTCGCGTCGAGTTGCGCCGTCCGGGCTCGGCAGCATAGGCGCGGGACGGGACACTAGGCGGTGCGGTGTAATCCAGGGCGACGATACGTCGCTTTTTTTATTAGCTGACGGGACGCGCAATCAGGGCCGAACGACGCCCTCCCGGAGGGTTCCATTCCGGTTTTCGCGATGCCGACGACCCGCGCGTGGGATCCCGCCCGGCGTGTCAGTTCACGTTCGTAAACGGGAGGGTTTCAGTTCAGTGCCCTCAACGCATGGTTTTCCAAAAAAGAAGTGATTCTCCAGCCCAGGTTCCACCCGCCACACCTGCCAGCCTTGTATACGCCATGATTTGCCGCCATCTCCAATCCCCGATACGAGCGCTGTCCCTCCTCCTGCTCTTGATCGCCCTGATGCACCGCTCCGCCGGTGCGCAATCCCAGGCGACCACGGGTGTGATCCGGGGCTTCGTGTGCGACCAGTTCAACAATCCCATTGGAGGCGCCACCGTCATTCTCAGGGAGGCCGGTACCAATTACCGGAGAATCCTCGCGTCGTCCGAACTGGGTCTGTTCACCGCGACCCTGTTGCCTCTGGGTTTCTACGACGTGACGGTACGGGCGGAGGGATGGGCCGACGCCCGTCAGACAGGGGTGCAGGTTCGGGTTGGCGAGACAGTTGAACTGCTCATCAAGATGATTATTGAAATGGAGGAGTTCGTCGTTGTGGCCAGAAGGCCCGCCGTCGACGTCACCCGGACCGAGACGGCCACGCGTCTGCCTGAGGAGGCGGTACAGGACCTCCCCAACAACGGGCGCAATTTTCTCAACCTCACGCTCTTGACCCCCGGCGTGAGCATCGTTCAGGGGCCGGACGGAGACGAATTGACCATTGCGGGACAGCGCGGCATCCACAACAATATCTCGGTAGACGGCGCGGATTTCAACAACCCGTTCTTCGGCGAGCAGCGCGGGGGTCAGCGCCCGGCCTTCACCTTCAATCTGGACGCCGTTGCGGAAATCGTCGTGGTTCCCCAGGGAGCCAACGCTGAATTCGGGCGCTCCAGCGGCGGCTTCGTCAACGTCATCACCAAGTCGGGCACCAACAGACTGAGCGGATCGGCGCATTTTTTCGGCAAGCACGACGCGTTGTCCGAAATCGCGAGGCACAACGGCACCGAGCGCAGGCCCAGCTTCAGACAGGGGCAGTTCGGCTTCACGCTGGGTGGCCCGCTGATCCGTGACAAAGCGTTCTTCTTCGCGGCGTACGACCAGCAGGTATTCAGAGACACCCGGCAGAACGACATCGAGCGGATGGACGCCCGTTTGCGGAGCTTTATGGATACAGGGTTCAACGGGGCGTTGAGGGGAGACTACGGCCCCATCGACCGCACCAACGACGCCCGTGCGTTTCTGGCCAAGGTGGATCTCCGCATGTCGAGGGACCACTCCGCCACCTTCAAATACAACTACACGTGGTCGGAACAGGAAAACGGCACCTTCGACGTGGACTCCTGGGCGCGCAGCGCCAATGCATTTGAAAGAGACTGGTCGCACGCTTTCAACGGCAGCCTGGTATCGCTTCTATCCCCCAACACCATCAATGAATTCCGCTTCCAGGTCTCCCGCGAGGACCGGCCGCGCCCCTACGAGGGTCCGGTCAACCCCGATACCGGTCGCCCCTTCCCGGACACCGGCATGGACTACAGGCACGGCTATCGCTTCGGCATGCCCTTCTTCATACCGGTGGAATACTACGACACCCGCGTTCAGCTGCTCAACAATATCTCCCTGGCCAGGGGCGGCCACCTGTTCAAGGCCGGCGTCGAGTGGAACCGGGTCGAATCCGTACAAACCTTCATCGGTTTTGCCAACGGGCGGTACATCTTCGATTCGGTGGACGGATTTCTCAATTTCGTTGAAAAGGGCAACCAATATGTCGAATGCTCCGACGGCAGCACCAGCACCACCGGAGCATGCGCCCAGGGCACGGAAATCACCGGGCCGGTCCTGTTCTATATGGAGCAGGCCGGCGTGGGCGGGCTGTCCGTGGAACAAGCGGGCACCCAGAACATCCCGCAGCACGAATTGGCCCTGTTCGCGCAGGACAGTTGGCAGGCCTCCAACCGACTGACGATCAACTACGGCTTGCGCTGGGAGGCGCAGATTCAGCCCGAACCCATCACCGATCCTTCCAAGGTCTTCTTCGGCGATTTCATCGGTAAAACCGTGACCAACGACGCGGGCGCCCACCGGTTCCCATCCAACGGCAGAATTCCCTCCGACCTGGACATGCTCCAGCCGCGGATAGGCCTGGCCTACGACGCGCACGGTGACAGCAAGACCCTCTTCCGCGCAAGCGCCGGGATCTACTACGCCCGCATACCCGGGTTGAACCTGGCCAGCAACCGCTCGACAAACGGCTCGCGCGGGCAATCCCTCTTCCGGTCCAGCGAGTTGACTCCGGTTTTGGGCCCACCCCCGACGTACGGCGAGTTGCTGCCCTCGCCCAAAGGCGATCCCTTCCGTCCGAACATCCACGTCTTCGATGAGAACTTTGTAAACCCTCGAACCGTCAGCGCCAACGCGGGTATCGAGCACGAGCTACACGCGTCGGGACTGGTGGGTTCCTTCGACTATACCTACGCACGGACCGACAACCTCACGCGCTTCGTCAACCGAAATGACGCCGTGTTCGGTTCTCCCTGGTCAACCGGCCTGGGTCCGGACGGCGACAACGGCATCGGCAACCTGATCGTCACCGAAAGCACGGCGAGATCCCGCTACCACGGCCTCAGTCTTGGGCTTCGGCGAGTCGTGCACGACGACCTGCAGTTCCAGATCAACTACACGATGTCCTGGGACAGGTCCGATGACGACAACGAGCGCGACCCCTTCACCTTCCGCTACGTCGATCCGACACGGCTGGATCGGGAATGGGGCTTTTCGGACCGCGACCAGCGCCACCGCTTCAACGCATGGGCGCTGGCCGCACTGCCCGGCGACGTCTTAATGAACAATCGAGTGAGCTTCTATTCGCCGCAGCCGATCTCCGCCGCCTGCGGCGGCAACAACCGGGCGTCCACCCGGCCCACGACCAACCCGTGGGGGCCCACGTCCGACCGCATATGCGCCGACGGCGGCATCGTTCAGCGCAACACCCTGCGCAAGGATCACGGGTTCTTCTCGTGGGACGTGCGCCTCACACGCCCCATTCCGATGGGCAACGGCACGCTGGAGGCCATTGTCGAGATCTTCAACCTGCTCAACACGGACAACTACCGGGACCCCTCCACCGCGGGCCTGCTGTTCAACTTCGACGGCACCGTCCAGTCCGGCCTCGGCGACCCGCGCGAAGTCCAGATCGGCATGCGGTACGTGTTTTGAGGGCGCTAACAGTCCGTTGATAAAGTTGCTCTGCAGGCGAGGCCGAGCCATTGTGACCGAAGACAAGGCGCGCTCCCTTCTCGAATCGGGCGATTCGAGAAGGGAGCGCAACGCAGTAATTCGGCCACAAGAGCCGGCCGCAGCCCGGATGGACTTTTTCAACGGGCTGCTAAAGGGGACGTCAACGGTACAAACCAGTGGAGGAACGCATCGGCTCGTAGAACGAAAGGTCGCTGGCGGATTTGAATCGTACGTTGTATAGTGTGCCAAGCTTGGGGGAAACACCATGACAACGCTGAAAAACGTCGAGATCAAGGGTTTTCGGTCCATCAAAGAGATGAAATTGGAACTCAGACCGCTCAACGTCCTCATCGGCGCCAACGGAGCCGGCAAGAGCAATCTCATCGCCTTCTTCAAGTTGGTGAATGAATTGATGGGTGGACGCCTCCAGCAACACATCGGGTCGACCGGTCGGGCCACGGGGAACCTGCACTTCGGCCCCAGAGTGACGCCTCAACTGGAAGCGAGAATGGTCTTTGAGGTAGAGAACGGAACGGACACCTACAATATGAGACTCTTCCACGCAGCCGGCGACTCTCTGATTTTTGCTGAAGAAACACTTGCGTTCCACCAGCAAGGCTATCCCAGCCCGAAAACGGTACAGCTGGGAGTTGGCCATCTGGAAACGAAGATTGGAGAAGTGGCAGAAAAAGGAGAGCCCACGGCAAAAACACTGAGGGTTTTGCTGAATCGTTGTCGCGTCTATCACTTTCATGATACATCGCCGACTTCGAGAGTCCGGCAATATGGTTACATTGGAGACAACCGCTGGCTCAAGCCCGACGCGGGCAACCTCGCGGCAATACTTTTCGCGCTCAAGTCCAATAGTGAAACCGTCTACCGGCGTATTGTGACCACCATCCGGCAGGTGGCGCCGTTCTTCGATGACTTCGATCTGGAGCCCGCCGAGTCAAGGGACGTCATTCTGAATTGGCGGCATCGCGAGTCCGATCTCGTTTTCGGTCCTCATCAGCTTTCGGACGGCACTTTGCGAGCTATCTGTCTGATTTCACTTCTGTTACAGCCTCCTGTGAAACTGCCGTCTCTGATTGTGGTGGATGAACCGGAACTCGGACTGGACCCCTGTGCGGTGGATGTGATTGCCTCGTTGTTTCGTTCCGTAAGCCGGCATACGCAGGTGCTCGTCAGCACGCAGTCCAGCGTATTCGTCGACAGCTTCGAGCCGGGCGATATCGTGGTCGTGGAACGAAATAAAGAAGCCACGGAGTTCGAGAGGCCCCATGCCGAAGCGCTCGACTCATGGGTGGAGGACTACGCGCTGGGGGAAATCTGGGAAAAGAACGCCGTCGGCGAAGGGCCGGAATGAGGGTTCGACACCTGGCGGAAGATCAAACAGAGTATCTCAAGAAGTGGCTGAACACTCGACTTTTATTGCAAGGCGCGCTGCCTCTGAGAGCTGAGACCGACCGGATTGACAATCGAAGATCCGCCTGGTTGACAGTCAAAGCACTGCTCCGGCCGACACATCTCAATGCGCTGTTCCTCACTCGCCAAGTCTGGCAAGCCATTGTTCGACGTGGCGAGCAAACGTCTCGAAGTCATCTAGTTGCCGGACGAGGAGTTGCCCGATCAGATCGAGGTCGACGTCAAGGTAGCCGTGGACGAGCACGTTGCGGAAACCCGCCACAGCCCGAAAGTGCGCTGCGAAATCATCGGGTAACACGTTCATCTCTGCAAGTCGGTCAATGGCGGTTGCGTAATCCGGCGCATCAAGGCCGGCGGATAATGCCAGATGGGTTGCTACGTCGAGCGCGTTCTGGGCACAGAGATGAAGGCCGCGTTCGACTAACCAGCGAAGATCGGAATTGTCGCGGAGCTGAGCGGCCGTCGTATCCGAATGCCGACGCAAGTTGCCAACCGCGAAACTCAATGCGGTGAGGTGCCGCCGCACGACAGAGGGATTCGGTCGTCCGGGAGTCACTGTTCACCACCGAAGCGAAAACGCCACACCGCATCCATTTTTGCAAGCTGGGGAACAAAGTCGCAGTATCGGGAAACCGCACGGCCTTCCCGCGTCGTTGTCGCCGCCAAATCACGGGACAAGACACGTATGCCGTCGCGCAGCACATGGTAGTACAGAGCTGGAGGGGCCTGGTTGAGAATCAGGAGATCGATGTCGTTGCTGTGTAGGCCGGCCATGATCTCCGTGATGAGTTGTGCCCGATACCCGAATGCGCTCTTTTCAACGACAGTTTCATCGATGTAAACGGCGACGTCGATGTCGCTGTGGGACTGTGCCCGGCCGTGCGCGCGAGAGCCGAATAGATAAGCCTCAAGAACCTCCGGGCGAGGTTCGAGCAGGCTCGCGATTCGCTGGTTCAGGATCTGGCAGGGTTTCATTTGCATGTCGGCGGTCTGCGTCGGCAAGGGAAACTTTCGCCGGCAGGTGACAGGTTTCATGCCGGCCATATCCGAAACATATAGGAATTAGGGGCAAAGTTCAAGTGTCGCAGACACCCGGAGCCTTGAAAGATGCGTATCACGACCAACCCAGCGACCCGATTGACGACTGCAGTTGAGAGCTATTTCACTGACCTTCGACGAATACACGCCACGGGTGGCGGAACCGGCGAGCGCTCGAGCTACGGGCCTTTGGCCAATCTGCTGAACGCCGTCGGGGAGACGCTAAAGCCGAAGGTGTTCTGCGTCGGCGAGTTGGCAGACCAGGGAGCGGGACATCCCGATTTTGGCCTTTACGAGGCGAAGCAGGTCCAGAAGGGTCGTCCACGCCAGGGACAAACGCCGGAACGGGGCGTAGTGGAAGTTAAAACCCCTGCCGAAAATATGGGCGCATCGCAGGTTCGGGGCCAAGTCGTGCGCTATCTGAACCGGTACAGCCTCGTGCTGACCACCAATTTGCGAGAGTTCGCTCTCGTCGGCCCGGACGCGACGGGTGGAGAGACGTTGCTCGAGCGCTATCGTCTCGCCGGCACCGAGGAAGAATTCTGGCGCAAGCTGGAGACGCCGCGCGCCTTCGCTGGGGAGATCGGCGCTGGGCTAGGCGAATACCTGATCCGCGCGCTGTCACACCGTACGGCGATTGTCGAACCGAAGGACCTCGCCTGGTTACTTGCGTCTTACGCCCGCGACGGCCTCGCCCGTGTTGATGCCGCCGGCGATACGCCGTCGCTCGATGCGGTAAGATCCGCGCTGGAAGAGTCGCTCGGTGTTCATTTCGAAGACGAGCGGGGCGAGCGCTTTTTCCATTCGACGCTGGTACAGACGCTATTCTACGGGATTTTCTCCGCGTGGGTGCTATGGGCGCGACAAAAGCCCGCGACAGGGATCGGGTTTAATTGGCATGAAGCCGTTTGGCATCTGCGCACCCCAGTAATGCAGGCACTGTTTCAGCAAATATCCCAGCCAGGCCGGCTGCAGCCGCTCGGCCTCGTGGAGGTGCTGGACTGGACGTCCGCCGCGCTTGACCGGGTGGACCGCGACGCCTTCTTTGCACGATTTCAGGAGGGAGAAGCAGTAACCTACTTTTACGAGCCCTTCCTGGAAGCATTCGACCCCGACCTGCGAAAGGAATTGGGCGTCTGGTACACGCCATCAGAAGTGGTACGCTACATGGTCGCCCGCGTCGACAAAGCGCTCAAAGACGATCTCGGAATAGCTGACGGCCTGGCCGCGGAGAACGTCTACGTGCTGGACCCGTGTTGCGGCACCGGCGCCTATCTCGCCGAAGTACTGCGGCGTATCGCCGCAAATCTGGAAGGCCGGGGACTCGGCGCGCTGACAGGTGCAGAGGTCAAGAAGGCTGCAATGGATCGGGTGTTCGGGTTCGAGATCATGCCGGCACCCTTCGTCGTTGCGCACCTTCAGATTGACCTCGCTTTGCGAGATCTTGGCGTAGCCCTCTCCGACGACGGAACTGAGCGCGCGGGCATCTATCTCACAAATGCGCTGACGGATTGGGAGGGCACAGGCGAGGGATCGCAAACGGTTGCTTTTCCTGAACTGCAGGAGGAACGCGACCGGGCTGGGCAGGTTAAGCAGGAGACGCCGATCCTGGTGATCCTGGGCAATCCGCCCTATAACGGCTTCGCAGGTATGGCGATAGACGAGGAGAGCGAATTGGTGAAAGCCTACCGGTCGACGAGGCGTGTACGCAGACCGGAGGGCCAGGGCCTTAACGATCTTTATGTGCGCTTCTTCCGCATGGCCGAACGCAAAATCGCAAGTACAGGCCAGGGCGTCGTCTGTTTCATCTCCAACTATTCCTGGCTGGACGGCTTGTCTTTCACAGGAATGCGAGAGCGCTACCTGGAGACGTTCGACACGGTCCGCATCGACTGCCTTAACGGTGACAAATACAAGACCGGCAAAGTCGCTCCGGACGGTTTGCCGGATCCTAGCATTTTTTCGACCGATAGCGACCCGGTCGGCATCCAGGTCGGCACTGCGATAACAACACTTGTGCGCAAATCGGACCACGCCCCTGCAGAGTCAGTCGGATTTCGCCATCTATGGGGAAAAGAGAAACCCGTAGATCTGATTGAGACAGCCGAAGCTGAACCCAACACGATTTACGACGATATTAAGCCCGTCTTGCCGCTCGGCCTGCCCTTCTTCCCCGTGGCCGTGAGTAAGGAATGGTTCGACTGTCCGGCGCTTCCCGATCTCTTCCCCGTATCGTTCCCGGGAACCAAGACCAGCCGCGACCCGTTTCTCGTGGATACCGATCCCCTTCGACTAAGAGCGCGCGTAAACGAGTACTTCGACGCGGCCATAAGCCACGACGATATTGCTCGGCGTTATCCGGGCGTGATGAAAACCACCGCTCGCTTCGATGCCCGAGAGGTACGGGTAGCCCTGCTTGAACGTGGTGGACCGAGTGAGTCTGGATTCGTCCGGTTTGCTTATCGACCGTTCGACAACCGATGGTTATACTGGGAGGCTGAAACGAAACTGCTGGACGAAAAACGCTCCAACTACAGACCACATGTGTTCGATGGGAATTTGTGGCTGTCGTCTTCGCAGCATCTCCGGAAGGGCGCTCAAGAACCGCAGTCGTGTTTCACTGAAAATATCGCCTCGCTGCATCTAATCGAACGTGGCGCCAACATGTTCCCCGCTTATCTTCGCTACGATGATAAGGAAACGAAGACAAAGCAGCCCGCATGGAACTTGACTATTGAGGCGGCTAATTATCTGCGATATCTCAACCGGGATGTTGAGGACCTCTTTTACCATGTCATTTCCACGCTACACGATCCCGCATACCTGTTGGCCAATGCCGGAGCACTTAAGATGGAGTGGCCGCGCATTCCGCTGCCTGGTTGGCCAGAAGGTCAGGCTGAAGGAGCAGCGCAGGACCTTGCGGGTTCCGCGGCTCGCGGTCGCGAACTGGCACGGCTACTCGACCCCTGTGCGCGTGTGCCGGGTGTAACCGAGGGCACACTGCGACCGGAAATCGAGGCCATTTCCGTGCCCGCTACGGTCGATAATCGCAATATGACGGGAGATGACTTTGAACTCACGGCCAACTGGGGGCATTACGGTTCGGGCGAGGCGGTGATGCCCGGGCAGGGCCGCGTCGAACAACGAAAATACACGGCTAATGAAGTCCAGGCGCTTGGCGCCGCGCAATCGGTACTGGGCGATAGCACTTTTGACATATACCTGAACGACAAGGCTTTCTGGCGCAACGTCCCGGCCGCGATCTGGAATTACAAACTCGGCGGTTACCAGGTCCTCAAGAAATGGTTGTCATACAGGGAAGGAAAGATTCTTGAACGGCCGCTCAAGCCCGATGAGGTGGCGTACTTTGCGGAGGTCTCGAGGAGAATTGCGGGGATATTGATGTTGACAGGACGAGGCGGAGAGTGAGTGGGATGGACAGGAAACGACTTCAAAGTCCCGAGAAAGATCGAGCCTTTCTTGATTCCGATGGGTTTTCAGACGGGTTCAAGAAGTGGCTGGTTGCTACCGGGATACTTAAAGACTTGGGCCGCCAAATCGAGCCCCTATTTAGAGCGTGGGGGCATTTTGTGGAAACCCACGCTTCCGAAATATTAAACGTAATTGCGGAGTTCCAAAAGTGGAACCTTAGTTGCGAGGTCCTGCAAAAGGCGGGTTGGTTGCCACACTACACAACGCCATTCGATTATATCGCAGGATTTGGCGAGGACGATGAATTGATTCGAAGCAAACTCCTGGACTACTACACGAGCAACTGGCAGAATGTTCGCGCGGAAATGGAGACGCGATTTGCGCATTATAGGATAGATGCAGAAGGCAAAGCGACGTTTTTCGAGGCACTCGATGCTCACGAAGCTGGACTTTACCGGTGCGTATGCCGTGTCTTATTTCCAGAAATCGAACGGGTGTTTCGCAAAGAACTATTCGGCAGCAAAATTGGACGTATCGGATACTGGGAATTTATCAAAAAGTTGACTGACGACGACAAATCCATTGATGCTTTTATACATCGAGGTCTCTACGATCTAACCATATTCGCACATTTGACAAAAGCAGTCCGAGAAAAGAAAAGAATCGAGCGTGGAGAAAAGCCTGTGTCCCAGAGCGACGACTTAATCTTCGGACTGTTTACAGAAGTCGTGTGCGACGAGCACCTTGAAAGCCTCAAGAATAGCCGGGTCCCTAATCGCCATGCCGCCATACACGGCTTGGTAGTCTACTCTTCACAGCAAAACAGCTTGAATACGATCTTCTTGGCTGATTACATTTTTGAGGTGATAAAACCGAGTCGACAAAGGCCGTGAATTCCATACGTATCGTTGTGCGGACACTGCGGACAATCGGCGAGTGGAACGGGTCGTCCTTACCGGGAATGCTCGACATCAACCCCCATTGACGTTACATCGATAGCAGCCGCTCGACCCGTACAAACGGTAGGGTGGCCGACTACAACATACAGACAAGTAGCCGAGGTTCCCTGCCGTGATTGCCCAAGCAGACTTACCATGAGAAACTCGTTCTTGCGGGTCAGGTCGTGGTCGCGGCTCGGCGCAATTCAATGAAGGGATTTAATCCATCCCGCTTCAATTGCGCGAATCGCAAACGGCGCCGCTGAACGCCAGTACCACGGTGGCCCAACTTCCGGCGCCTGGAGGTCAAATGAACAACGAGAACGCGTTTGATGTGACCATCTCGGCCCTTATCAGTGGAAAAACCGAAGGTGCGTATTGGGACTTTAAGCGTGAACATCAGGGAAGGAAAACCGATCTGATTCACGACGTCCTGTGCCTTGCGAACGCCAACCATGATGGTGATCGATATTTGATATATGGGGTTGACGACAGCGACTATTCTGTACATCCGATAAACGAAGATCCAGGCCGAAGAACGCAGGCAGACTTAGCAGGTCTATTCCGCGATAACGCGAGCAAGTTCTTTCAATCGAGGTTCCCTGATTTTTTCCTGAGAGAAACCGAACTCGAAGGAAAATTACTCGACGTTTTGGTAATCAAGGATGCTCCCCACAAACCGTACTACCTAATCGAAAAGTTCGAAAAAATCCGCGCTCATCACATTTATACGCGTGTTTGTGACACCAATACACCCGCGAATGACGTCGCACAACCCCATGAGATTGAACGTATGTGGCGGGAACGCTTCAGCTTGGATAAGCCACCGCTTGAAAGAATGAAACGATATTTGAGCGAATCAGATTCTTGGCCACCAAATTCCGAATCCGGGGGTAACGTGAGCTTCTACCACACCACATTTCCTGAATTTACGATAAAAACCACCGAAGCGGAAGATAATATGGCTCGTCCAGAGGAATGGACTCGCGGAGAATTAGTATCGGAGAATAATCACCCAGGATACTACGAACTCCGTTTTCACCAGACCCGACTAGCCCGCGTACGTTACGTAAGTTTTGACGACCACAAGAAATCAATGGTGGCGCCGAATTGGAAACCTCGCGGCGCGGGCCGGTTCTATTTCTACGAAGGTGACAGCATCAATTATGCTGTCCAAAAATTCCACTCCTCCAGCAGCGGCGATGATTCTGTCACGCTTCGCATAAGATCGGGCAAGGGCGAAGTTTACGACGAAGCACGCACGCGTTGGGGCTCAAGGATGAAAATCCCCGTACTTTACCCGGGAGAACTTGAAGGATTCCTGGCCACCGACGGCGAGGGCGGAATCATCGATCCGAGCACTGACGATGGAGAACAATACGAACTTTTCCTTTGCAACCAACTCGACTTCGAAGATTGGCGGAAGGGGTGCAGGGTGACACGAGGCAGCGGCGGTCGCCGGGAATCTTGAATGATGCGAATTGCGTGTTAGATATCGGCGACAGCTACCTGAAAACGCATCTATGTTGGCAGTCGAAATGCAAGTCTTCTACCGGCCGTACACCAATTGAACGGATGGAACTGGACTATAAATACACTACAGGTTGACCCGATTATCGCCGAAGTCCGTGCTGTCAGGGATGAACACGCGGCGAGATTTGGCTACGACGTCGAAGCCATATTCAAAGTTATTCGAGCAAAACAAGAGGTTTCCGGACGCAAGTACGTGCGATACCCGGCTCGCCGCATTGCCCCCGAGTCGGAGATATAGTCGTCCCGTTAATCCGAGGAAGGGGTTTTGCAGTCGAACGTGCGCGGCCTCGACACAAGCTATTGCCTTCTGTGGCACCTCACTCCTCGGAACGGGTGGGAGAATCGAGTAATCTTTATGCTGCCCATTCTAGGAGTCTGCGCCGCAGAAAACTTACCAGACTATATATTGTCAAAAATTCACTTGTGGACACCATATATAGTGTAATACGGTGCTCAAATCCGTTCTGAAGCGCAGGCTCCTAGGTCGTAAGTACGGCAGATCTTGTTTTTCTGCGTTCGCGCTGGCATCGAGCCGTTTGCGACGTGGGTAGATTTGACTTTTCTGTCTGTTATCGTGAAATTATATTCGGGTACCTAAAGCTACCGTGGCACTATAGCATTTAAGGAATACTTGACTGCTTTCGGGGTCATCTACACCAATTGCTATGAATCCGGAACTCGGGTAACAACTAAGGCTCTATAGATTATGACAGCCGAAATAGCCATCCTCAATCTACAAGCTGTCGCATTGGCAGCGGATAGCGCAATTACAGCATATCCAGGCGGCAATCAGAAGATTTTCTCGTCAGCAAATAAACTCTTCGCTCTCTCCGAGGTCGCACCAGTTGGAATTCTCGTGTATGGCAACGCCAGTTTCATGTCGATCCCATGGGAAACAATAGTGAAAGAGTATCGGTGTATTCTCGGAAGAAAGACCTTCGCGAAACTCCACGAGTACGCCAACGATTTCTGCAGATTCTTGGAACATCACATAGGTGACCGAATAAGCGACCAACAGCAGTTGGACTATGCCGTACGCTTATCCCAGCAGATCTTCTCTGAGATTCGACAGGAAATACAGCAAAGGATCGACAAAACGATCGCTAAAGCTGTCGAAGAAAGCGGACGATTTGAAATTGAAAAATTCGCACAGATGGAACATGAACTGACCGAGGAAGTCGTTGACGAGTATCACTCAAGAGCCAAGAGTGCCCCTGCAATTGAAGGTGCGCCCCGGGAGTTCGAAAGGTCCGTGCGCAAATCACTACGTGGGCACCTTCGAAGCGCACGCGCGTCGGTGTTTGATCAGTTACATCTTCGGCGAGGGCTCTCCAGCAAAAACTCAATTATATCGCAGTTAAGGCGATATGCGGGTTCTTTGATACGATTACACGCCACCCGCCTTCTGGCTTCACTTCCGGTGTTGTCGTCTCCGGTTTCGGCGAGCAGGATTTCTTCCCTGCTATTTCGCGAGCACATGTTGAAGGGATGGTACAAAACAGATTAAAGATTCATCCAGACAAACATGAAGTGACTCTCAACCCAGACAATCAGTCAGCGATCGTGCCATTCGCACAGATCGATATGGTTTATCAATTCATGGAGGGAATAGCACCTGGTTACCTCCCCTATCTTCACCGATCTGTGGTGTCTCACTTGGAGCAATACACTGACGACTTGATGCGATCACTCAGCAAACACTCGAATATTGAAACAGAGAAACTGCGTGACGTCTTGGATCAATATCACACTCAAGTAGCCGATTCCTTTATGGACAGCGTCGAAGGGTTTGGAGCGCGGTTTTTTTCGCAGCCCATTATGAATGTGGTGGCTATGCTTCCTAAGGAACAACTTGCGGAAATGGCTGAATCACTTGTAAGTCTGACTGCGCTCAAGAGACGCGTATCGAGCGATGAAGAAACAGTTGGTGGTCCAACCGACGTTGCGTTAATTACGAAGGGCGATGGGTTGATTTGGATTAAGCGCAAACACTATTTCTCGCCTGAGTTAAATCCATCTTATTTCGATAGAACTTCATTCAGGAGGAAAAGATATGGCTCGGACATCACGCCAGTTGAAAACGGCGCGGGTGCACAAGGAGAAACATCCGACGCCTGATATAGCGACTCCGCCCGAACCTAAGGGCGAAGAGCTTGCGGAAATCCTGCAGATGGCTGAGGACTCCGCCCGTAGGAGCATGGACAAAGTTCGCCCAAGTATGGAAAAGGCGATTCGGGAAGCACTAGAAGCTTAGCACATCCTTGATCTATAGTGGAAATATTGGATATCGTGGATTGGTTCGCATTCGTCGACCGTGTTAGACGGGGCACCTGATTGATGCAAATTCGGCCTCTCCGGCTGCTTCATGGGCTCCACAAGCGAGGGCCGCATTTAGCTAGGCAGGGGCTTGAACGAGACGAGCCGTCCGGTACTGTTGGCCTGATCCAGATACAGGAAGTGCGCGAATAGTTACTGAATCACAGTGATCGGCCACATCAGAAAACGAATTATCACCTCAAGGTATCGCACAACCCGTTCCGAACGACTCCAGAAGCAAATTTCCCGCATCGAGACGGTGAGATTTCCAACAAAGAAGCCGAGGCGACAACAGCCACGGCTTCTTTTTTTCGTTCGTCGAAGGAATATCAGGCTACGACCTATCTCGCCTTTGGCCGGGGTTGGCTGACGGGCGTATCGTCAACCGGACGTCTAGCCCCGAACGGATCTCCAAGTCGGTACTTCGCTTTCTTTGCCGGTGGACATTTCGAAAGCAAAGCCTGGTTTTTCTCGAAAACCTCTCTTACCTTGGGATTTTTCTCCAGCAGTGCATCAATATCTACCATATTTTGTTCTCCCCATCGTTGCCGATTGGTTGTTTTTCGCGTTTGCACTGGCTGTCGCACAGCGGGAAACTGTCAAATCTTGTGTGATCCCTGATTCGAACCTCTGCGTGAATCCTCGAAATGGATTCGCGTCTGTGTGGGCATTGCGATTCTGTCGAACGCTCTAAGATTTCGTAACGTAGTTGAGCGGACCCTATTGTCGGCGCCCAGAATCTCAATCTCGCCTTCGCGAAAAAGCTGCAGTACGATTGAATCGAGATCCGAATAACGGGCTGCCGTTCTGTTTGCGAACCTGTGCCGCATCGCGTCAATCGTGACAGGTTCTTCGGATGCCAAACTGAAGAGTTCCCGCGGCATGGTGTCCAGAAGCTGCGTGCGCATTTTATCTTGGTCCATTTCAGTAAAGCTAACCTGAATAATTCACAAAAAAGGTAGTTTCCATACCCAAGTCATTGTATTATATTATGGTTACGCAAATAACCTAATAACAATGAAACAGGAGGAAACTACCGTGGGAGTTCAAGATAAACATCACAGGTTGTCTTTCGCAAGTCTTTCTGGTAGGCAGGTAGAAGCCACGTTCGACGGGGGCGTGCTGACGACCGACGTCGGGGTGATGCTGCTTCGTGAGGTCGAGGCCAATGTCGGCATTTTGCATCGGATGGTTGCGGCGCTCACCGATCATCGACATCAAAGTTACGTACATCATTCGATGATGGACCTGATCAAACAACGTGTCTTTCAGATGGCCTGTGGGTATGAGGATGCGAATGATTGCAAGACGTTACGCGAGGACCCCGGCTTCAAGGCGGCCTGTGATCGGTTGCCGTTGTCTGGCGCGGACCTGGCCAGTCAGCCCACGATGAGTCGGTTCGAGAACCGCATCAGCAGAACCGATTTGTATCGGATCGCCAAGGCCTTTGCGGATGTGTTTGTCGCCTCGTATGAGGAACCGCCGGAAGCCATTCTGTTGGACATCGATGACACCGAAGACAAGGTGCATGGGTCTCAACAGTTGTCGTTGTTCAATGCGTATTTCAATGGCTATTGCTACCAGCCCCTGCATATCTATGAAGGCCAAACCGGCAAGTTGATCACGACGGTCTTGCGTCCTGGCAGGCGGCCTGCGGGTAAAGAGATCGTCACCATCCTCAAACGGGTGATCGCCTACCTGCGTAAAGCCTGGCCCGACGTGGAGATCCTGTTACGTGGCGATGCGCATTTTTCGTGTCCGGAAGTGCACGTGTTGTGTGAGGAAGAAGATGTGTATTTTGTCCTCGGACAGAACGGCAACGCCAAACTCCTGCGGAAGGCACAGTCCTTGATAGACCAGGCCAAAACGCGGTATGCCGATTCCGGAGAAACCGTGCGCCTTTATCGCTGTTGGGCCTATCAGGCCGGCACCTGGGCGTGTCCACAACGCATCGTCTGCAAGGCGGAAGTGACACCGCAAGGTGTCAATATCCGATTCGTGGTCACCAACCTGAAGCGCGCCCAACCGTCATTCATCTACAAAACCGCCTATTGCACACGCGGCAGGATGGAAAACTTCATCAAAAATCACAAGACCTTTCTCCATTCCGATCGCACCTCTTGTCACACCTTCCAGGCCAATCACTTCCGTCTCTTTCTCCACAGCGCCGCCTATGTCCTGATGCACAGCCTGGCTGCAATCGGATTGCGCGGCACGAAGTGGACCAACGCACAGTTCAATACCCTGCAAAATCGTCTCTTGAAAGTCGCCGGGCGCGTTTGTGAGTTGAAAACTAAAATCAAGTTCCATCTGCCAACGGCGTTTCCACTCAAACACCTTTATGGCAAGATCCTCTATAATCTGGCAACGGGTGTTCCATAACCCATCGACGTGCTGACCCCGCCTTCACATTTGCATCGACCACCACCAAAGGTCATGGAGAAGTCTGTGCGCTTGACACGGGCATCGAGGTCAACCTGACGTCACGAGGCAAAGCAGGCGCCGCCCAAACGGCTTGAACACGCCAAATCCGTCACAGCCCATGCGCTTTCGTTTCTTGTCTCACTCGGAAGCTCTTTCTGCTTCCTTAAAATGCTCTATCTGACGATTCATGAATTAATCGGGCTAAAGAGCGGAATTGTTCCAGGATCCCTCAATGTGTCCCAACCCAGCATCCCGAAATCGCCAGAACCATAGTGTTCAAACGTATTCTGTATTTCCCAATGACGTTGAATCATGACGTCGCGTGCCGTCGGATGTTTTGACAGATGGAGAAACCACAAAGCGCGACGCGAAATTTTGGGGCGTATGAAAAAGGGCGTATCGTACGTTGCGCCCGTTACTAGGCGTATATGCTCGCGCAGCGTCCTTTGAACGAGCGCTTTTCCTGCGTTGCCATTCTTGAGTAGAATCAAGTCTTGTATCTGTGATTCGGTCAATTCAAGCGGCGCGACCATCGTGATCATCTCGGGTGTATTAGCGAGATGTTTTGTGAGGGCCTCAGCGGCAAATGTCAAGATGACCTCCGCCGCCGGCAATTCACGCATTATCTTGGCTACAATCTTAAGTTCCACTTGCGAGAATCCGGTCTGATCGAGAAGAAAAATCGCACGACCTGCGCGAGGCTGGCGGTGCTTGACTTTGGCCAGGATGTCTTCGACTTCATCTTCAAATAGGCTGTTTCGGACAACGATTCTGCCGTCATCCAAGACGTATTCTCGTTCCTTTAGAACCCTTTGGAGATGAGCCGCATGCGCGGCTTCTTTTTCGATAAAATAGCATTTGCAATCAAAACGCAGTGGCTTGGTGCGATTTTCGTTCAGCCTTTCCATCGCCGCTTTGCTCTCTTCCAGCATAATCAGAGGCGTCCCTGAGACGATTTTTTCGCCGTCCAGAAACGTGCCACCGCCGGCAAAGCCATCGACAAGATCGATTCTGAATTCTTCACGACTGGGGTTGACATTCAACCTATCGAAATAGGCGCGAAGGTAGCTACGCAATACTTCCAACTTCGCTTTGCTGTGTTCGTCAATACAAGGTGGAGGATCTTTAGGGTGCCAGTTGAAATTCACAGTCTTGCTCCATTGTAGTGTGTACAGGCATGGCGTTGTACTCGATCCCTTTGAGGCGTCGCCCACCCGATTTTGAGGTCAGTCCGCCCCATTGCTTGAAGAAGAAATCGACCCCATTGCGTTCGCAGATTTCCTTGACTTCTATTACCCAACATTCTTTCATGGGCCGAGCGTTTGGGCCGCTTTCGCCGCCTACAATTACCCAGGATATCCCTTCCAGGTCGATTTTTCCCACAGGACCCAGAAGTGGTTCTATTGAAAGGAAACGAATCGGCACCGGTGCCTTCTGGAGGTGCCGGATTCTGGCGGTTGCGGTGTGGTCTTCAACGGACACTCCGCACCAGATGTGACGCGGTGCTGCCCCGTGCCCATATCTTCCCTGCAGATAATTCTGCATAAGTGAACTTCGTTTTGTTAGGATCTGAAAAATGTGACGGTTGGCATCCTCCATCGTGTCGAAGACGCGATCTATAAAATCTGTCGGAATCTTATTGTGAAACAGGTCACTCATCGAATTCACAAATACTCTTCGCGGGCGTTTCCAGGAAAGCGGTTGGGAAAGCCGCTCTGGTCGGAGCGTGAGCTCGAACCCGTTTTCGAATGGATGGCCCTTTACGCCGCGAAACCGTTCGGCAATTCGCTCGGCGTAACAGTTGTCGCAGCCACGCGTGACTTTGGTGCAGCCGGTAACTGGATTCCACGTTGCGTCGGTCCATTCAATCGCAGACTTGTCGGCCATTTTAACAATCCTCTATGGGGTGAAGTTTGTCATTTTGACCTTGCTGTTCCGTTTTGATCGTTCCGTACGCGCCGATAATTTGTCAGACAATTCATACTCTGACTTAAGTGCGGTGATTTTGGGCAAGAGAAAGACCTGAAATTACATTAAAGACGATTGATTGTGATAGACGTCACCTTTGGTCTGAGATGGCTGACAGGCGCATCGTCGGCCTGACGTCTAGCCCCGAAAGGGTCTTCAAGTCGGTATTTCGCTTTTCTTGCCGGTGGACATTTCCAAGGCAACACCTGGTTTTTCTCGACAAAGTCTCATACGTTGGCGTTTTTCTCCAGCAGTGCATCAATGTCTAACTTCATTTTCCTTCCCATCGTCGTGAGTTTATCGTCTTTAGCATATGCAGCAGCCAAACCGCGAGAAGTAGCCAAATATTGTCGATTCACAAATCCTAAGTCGAACCTGTGCCCAAGCAAAAAATCTCGTCTTGGCCGAATCCGACCCATCTGGAGCAGCGGTTCGCGCGGTCCGAAGCGCGGCTGGTGTGAGTATTTCTTGGCAATGCGTCGCCCCCTACGCTTCCCAAGACTGTAGACACTTAGGACAAAGCCGATTTGGGTTGGTGTCATATGGACGGCGACGGATGCCGTAATGTCATTGGCACCCTCCGAACAATTCTATCGTCGGTGAGGAAAAGTAACAACAACGTTGTCGCCAAATGTGTTTTTTCTATGTTTGGAGGCAACGATCTTCCCCTGTTGCTCCAACTGAATTAGAACCTGTTTATAATTACTCGCGGTGTAGGGTTTGTTTAAGTTATGTTGTTCATAAATAGCGGACATCTTCAATTTCTGTCCGGAGAATTCTTCAAGTAACATGCCCCCCAAATCATCAAGAGGGCGCGAGTATTCAAATAGAAACGGCTGTCGGCTATCAGCTGGGTTGTATTCGAAACTCGCGACACCTTGTTGACTCGCAGACGACTCGCTAGCCATAATATCCTTCATTATTTCGTACCCCTTCATATGCTTACTCACAAAGATCAAATGGTGGCTTGTTCGTGACCCGCCATGATCCTTGAACGTAAATGGAAGGACAAATTGAGCCCCTAAATCTCGAATGGCGTTACAGAGTTCCTCAACAATTGCCAACTCACGATCTTGTGGTGAAAGACTTTCGAGTTTGGGGCGCAAAGTGTCGGCCCGTTCTTCGCCAAATAACGCGTTCATATGTTCCCGTACCGCATCGTTATTCAAGCCCATGTTAATTCGATTGTAGTTGAAGAAAAAGATACAATCACAGCCCCAATCCTTGAGTACGGAGTTTACCAGACGAAGCGAAAGTCCCTTGTATCCCCATGGGTCCACAAAAAACAATGTAGGAATCAGTTGCATTTGCTCGAACATTCTCACGATCTCGTCGCCAACCACTTGGGTTTTGATTATCGGCTGGTAATTGAGTGTCTCTATGCCGGGCAATTCGCTGATTGCCTGCTTAAGTGAGTTTGTATTGTGTTCGTCTTTGTCATTGAATATCGTGACCAAACAATCGCGCAATACATCATTTTGAATGGCTTTCTTTAAGACCCATAACGGCGTTGAGATTGTCCCATCGGCATATCTCCCTGGCCCCGCGAAAAGGTCAATATATGCGATCTTTTTATTGCGGTTATACCTGCTTTGAGTGCTAACCATAACCGTGGACCAGGCGTCGAAATATTTCGCCACAATAGCAGACTTCACTTGCGACTGCTCTTTACTCACATGGAAAAAGGTTGCGTTTGTCATCATAGCCTGCTCTTTGTGGACACGTTTTGCCCTTGCGGTTTATTGGATATCGGGTTTTTGCTTCCCGCGCAGCAAAGAGAGTGGGAAATCTACCCAAGCGTATGATCGCATTATCTAAGTCGAATTGGAAGCTGAACCATTTACGGCAGGATACTCCATCCACTGACGTCCATCCAGCGTATTGCCGCCCGCTTTGGGAGTGCGCCCACCCCACTGCTTGAAGAAGAAAGCGACATCTTGTGCCTCACACTGATCCCGCAATTCACGCACCCAATCTGCTTGAACCTTCCGCGCTCCTGGCCCGCTTTCCCCGCCCGCAATCACCCAGTGTATTTGTTCGAGATTGACGTCCCCAATCGAACCCAGCAGGGGCTCGAATGAGACAAAGCGGACGGACGCGTTCGTCTCTTTGAGATGTCGTAGCCGCGTGAGCGCCGCATCGTTTTCGATGGAAACACCCAGCCAGATATGTGATGGCGCCTGCCCGCCTGGGTAACGCTCCTCGACAAAGCGGCGCATCAGGGAACTGCGCTTGGTGAGTACCTGGTAGATGTGCCAGTCGGCGCGTTCCATGGTGTCGAATACGCGATGGATGTACTCCGTGGGAATTTCCTTGTGGAACAGATCGCTCATCGAATTGACGAAGATGAGTTGTGGACGCCGCCAGCGCAGGGGTTGTTCCAGGCGCTGAGGTCGTAGAGTCAGGTCAAAGCCGCTCTCGAACGGGTGCCCCGCGACTCCTCGAAAGCGCTCGGAAAGGCGCTCGGCATAACAATGGTCGCAGCCTGCGCTGACCTTTGTACAGCCGGTAACCGGGTTCCAGGTGCCGTTGGTCCACTCAATGGCGCTCTTCCGGGACATGGAAACTCCCCTCATGATCGACAAGAAACATGGATGCACAGGATGCACAGGATTGAAGCGTCGTGTTACCTATCCTGTGTATCCTGTCCATCCATGTGAATGGTTTTCTGCAATCCCACGTTCACCCGAATCACATCCCGTCCACACTGAATTCTTGGTTTGGAATATCCACTGGGCAAGACTTAACTGACGATTTCCTCGCGGTGTGTCTTGTGAGATTCCTCGTAAAAGGTCAACAGATCCACGTCCGGCACTTCGTCCGGCGCAAAGTGCCAACTGACAACGATCTTGTCACCATCGATGGCGATCACTTTAAGGTCAAAGAAGACTTCCTGTTTTTCGTATGTATGGGATAGCACATCCCGCACAAGCTTCAGATCCGCCGGGAAAGCGGGCCCTTTTCTGGGCGCGGTGAGTTCCACATGCACAAATTGCGGCGTCCGATGCATCAATGAATCCGAACCGACTAAAGGCGCCAGTATGCTGAGATAGTACTGAATTGTCCTGTCCTTGTGATCGTCGACAACAATCTCCCCCGCCAGCGCACGGACAAGCGCGCGGACGAAACGCACCAAACAGTCAACCTGGTTGCTGGTCAGCGCGAGGGTGGCGCCCGTCCTGACATTTGAAAGCGTCAATGTATCTCCGGATACACAGAAGCTATTTCTGTGTACGACCTCGTCGCGGTACGGCAGCAGTTCGCAATAAAGCGACCTCGCAGAGGCGAAAAGATGGGCATGGCTTTCGAAAAACGTCGGTAATTGGAGATCGTCTTCTTTTTCAAACAACTCCATCTTCGCCTCGGAATGACAAGGGATCATTCGGATTTTGCCCAGCTCGCAATTCTCTTCAAATATCAACTCGAAGATCATCTCGAGCGCCTTGAAGGAAGCGACAAAAGTGAGGGGCATTACGGCATGCATTGGCGATAAGTCACGAAAGACCTTCTCTTCGAGTTTCTTCTCCGATCGTGCCGATAAATTCCAGGACTCCTCACCGCTCGTGACCCTGAGCACTGGAAACGTGTCGTTCTTCCGGACCATATCATAACGCTTTTCCAGAAAACCGAGAAACCATCCCTCGTAATCCAGTTTGGTCCCAAGCGGCGTTTTTTTGGCATCCGCCGTATCCCTGGATTTTAGTCCTGATCCTGTATTCTCGAGCCGTTGTGCCGCCTCCGGCGTGTAAAGACGTTCCCCACATTTCAGACACACGTCGGTCCGCATTCTTACGGTCTCCCTTACAAAGCCACCTCGCAGACCCTTCTCGACTTCCCTCTCAACAATCGGGCCACCACACACCGGACATCTGTCAAAGGACGCCATCACAGAGTCCTCCTGTTACGCCAATTGATCCATCGTGTCGGATTCGGGCGATAAACGGTAATCAATATTGCTCTTTGATTCTTCTCACTATAAGCCCATACACTGTGGATGGGCTCTTCATCTGCACTTTTTCCATATATCAGACAACTTGGGTAGGGTTCATCGCCCGGATAATCTTCAATAATTTCGCCATTGTATGAGGTATAGTGCACATAAGTATAGTATTTCCATCGTTCGTTGTCAAGGCAAGGATAACAAGGTCATTACAGGTGCGGAACATGGTTCGACACGATTATCAGGATTGAAGGGTTCTTGAGTCTTACAGTGTGACTTCTACGCAAAATGGATACATGTTTGTTCATGGTGCTTGCTTAAGGTTTCGTGTCAATGATAAAGGGTCAAGGGTAGGGCGTGGACTTTACGGCCTGCATGCCGCGCCGGGGATGTCGACCCCTCCAGGTCAATCCCAACATCACATCAATTACAGTCTCTTTCTGCGGTTTAATCATAGTTAATCACGATAATCACGCGAATCCCGGTGTTATCCTGTCCATCCATGTGAGTATTCTTTGGTGTTCCCGGGTTCACCTGGATCGTGATCTGATGTTTCGGGTTGACAGGGTTTATTTCTCGCCGTACTTTGCAATCAGCCCACTATTTTAGTCGAAATTCCGGGGCCCCGTGTTGCATCAGCCATCCAGAACATGCCGTGTCGACAGGGTGCATCTGAGTTGTCAGGCATACACGTCATGCCGGGGCCAGCCAATTATGGAGAAGCCATGATCCAACTCGCCACTTTCCAATCCGACGTGACGCCGCCGCTGGGCTTTCCGCTTTGTGCGGGGTGGTATCCTCCGGCCAAAGGCATCCTGGACCCGCTGGCTGCCCTGGGGCTGATTCTGGTGCCGGACGATGAGTTACCCATGGTCCTCTGCGCCCTCGACTGGTCTGAATTGAGCAACGGCGATTACGACCGCTGGCGGGAGGCGCTGGCCGTGGCCGTGGGAACCGAGGCCGAGCGGGTGGCCGTGCACTGCATCCACGCCCACGATACCCCATGGCCCGACCGTGATGCCCAGAACATTCTCGACGCCCACGGCCATCCCGATATCATTATGACTGGCAACTGGGCCGAAAAGGTGCGGACCCATGCGGCGCAAGCAGCCGGCGAAGCCATGACCAGGTTGCAGCCCTGCACGGAGATTGCCGTGGGGCAGGCCAAAGTCGACCGGATTGCCTCCAATCGGCGGGTGATGGGCCCGGACGGCAAAGTGGCCGCAGTGCGCTGGACCAAGACCCCCGATCCGGAGGTGCGGGCGGCTCCCGAGGGCGTCATCGACCCCATGCTCAAGACGATCGGCTTTTACCAGGGAGACACGGCCCTGGCCCTGTTGCACTACTATGCCGTCCATCCCACCAGCATGGATGGCACCGGGCTGGTGACGCCCGAATTCGTCGGCCTCGCGCGCAACCGCCGCACGGAAGAAAGCGGGGTGCCGCACATATACTTCACCGGTTGCGGGGGCAATGTCACGGCGGGCAAGTACAACGACGGCGTGGCCGACAACCGTGAATTGTTCACCGGGCGCATCCATAGCGCCATGGTGGAAGCGGAGCAGAACAGGTCGCGGCAACCCCTGGAACGCATACGCTGGACGGTTGAGCCAGTGCGGCTTCCGCCGCGGGAGGATCTGGACGAGGAAGACCTGCTGGCGAAAATCGCGTCGGTGGGCAGAGGGGCCAAGATGCATAGCAAAAACGCCCTCATGCTGACGTATCTGCGCCGCCGCGAGCGGCCCATTCCCGTCACCTGCATCCATCTCAACGACCGGGTGGCGGTGTTGAATTTACCGGGCGAGATCTTTATCGAATACCAACTGCACGCGCATGCGAGCCGTCCGGACGCCTTTGTCGCCGTGGCGGGGTACGGGGATTTGGGGACCGGGTACATCACCCTGGCGAGTTCTTTTGCCGAGGGCGGATACGAGCCGGTTGACGCCTTCGTGTCGGGACGGTCGGAAAAAATCGTTCGCGCCGCCATCGATAACGTCCTGCGGGCCGGTTAACCCGCGGCAGTTCGAGAAGCATATGAAATGCAGCTTGCAGGTTAGAAACATGGATATACAGGATGATCAGGATTGAAAAGTCCTGTTTCTTATCCTGCCTATCCTGTCCATCCATGTGAATTTATTTCAGCAACCGCAAAATCACCTCATTCACAGTCCGGTCGAATCTGACATTTGGGGATGACAGGCCTCATTTCCTGCCGTACTCTTCCATCATCCCACTATATTTATTCAAAAATCCGGGCCTCCGTGTCAGGTCATCCATCCACGACATGCCGATCCAGGTAGGCCCATCTGAGTCATCAGGCATTCGTGTAATGTATGGGGCCAGCTTGATGTAGAGGTTTTACCGATGAACGAACGACACGTGCAGATCATCGTAAAGGACGGGGAGCCCGAATATGCGGTTATCCCGATCGACGCGTACCGCCGCATGGCCGCCACGCTCGAAGACGCGAACGATTCCGCGGCCATTGACAGGGCCTGGGCGGATGACGACGCGGGCGAGACGGTTCCGGGGGAAGTCGTGAAAGCCATCCTCGACGGTGGATCGCCCTTGCGTGTGTGGCGAAAGCACCGCGCGTTCACGCTGGCCTCGCTGGCCGGGTTGGTAGGCGTTTCAAAGGGCTACCTGTCACAGATTGAAAACGGGCACAAGCCCGGCACACTCGCCCTGTTTCGCAGACTCGCCGGCGTGCTCGACGTATCGATCGACCAGTTGGTCGATCCGTCTTCCCGGCCCGGCGACGGCCCCTGGAGCACTGCCTCTCCGTCCGAAGTTCAGGAGACGCGGTGAGGCGGAGTCTCTGTCTTCAGCCGAACCACACGTCAAACTACGGGATCATCCCGCACGATGTCGAATTATCCCGTGGGTCGGCAGGATTGAACCGAATAGAAATGGGATAGGAGCAGCGGTGTTGCGGAGAGTCATCCACGGGGCATTCGTGTTCGGAGTGGCCTTTGTCCTGATGGGACCGTTTTCGCACTTTATGGTCGGGCAGTCCGGCTGGCTCCACGCGTTGGGATTGGGGATGGGATGGGGTCTGGCGTTGGGGTTGATTGTAGGTTTGGGCAGCGACATCAGCACCGGCATTGGCATGGTGCTGGGTTTGGGAGTCGGGGCTGGAGTCTATTGGGACCCGTTCGACGGGGTGATCGTCGGGTTTGTCGCGGCCATACCGGCGGCCATGGGCGTGGGCTTTGTATCGGTGCTGCTGGACTGGAGCCTTGGAGCGGGGCTCTTCTGGGGTCTGTCGCTCGGCATCAGCGCCGTATTGCTGGTATTGTTGGAGGGCGGATGGGTCGTTTTCGCGGCCGCCGCCGCGGGGTGCGTAACCGGGCTTGGTGTGCGGGTTCTGCTGAGACTTTGGTCGGCACAAAGCGGGTGACACAGGCGAACCGGCGGGACCCTGACAGCACGCCATCCACGTTGAGGAAACACTGGTAAGCGCCAACGCGTCCAACCCGATAGCAGCCGCTCGATCACCCCGCCTACTGGAGACGAGGATCCGTATAGACCTGCCAGGAGGGCATGATGCGTCAATTCGTTATCGTTGTTTCCCACCTTTTCTTCGCGTCCATATTGGCCCTGGTCGTGGGTGCCGAAGAGGCCAGGCCCGACACCACCGCGCCCGACACCGCGAAAGTGGACGCCGAAAAGGCCAAGGCGGATTCGAGCGCGAAGAAAGACAAGAAGAAGAAAACCTTCGAGGAAGTCACGAAGGACTTTGAAGTGGTCAAGGGTCTTTTTACCGTGTACCGAAAGGACGACGAAGCCAAGGTCTATTTGGAGATCAAGCCCAGGCAGTTCGACAGACTCTATCTTTGCGCCGTCACCCGCGAGGCGGCCGATGGCTATTTCTTCGACGCCACCGCCCTGATTCCCAGCTTTATGAACTACGGTTTTCCCTTTATCCTCAAACGTGTAGGTAAAAACGTGCAGTTCCTGCACAAGAACGTCTACTTCCGGGCGGACGAGGACGCCCCGATCGCCGATGCGGTCAGGCGAAGCGTCACCAATTCCATCCTGAGCGTCGCCAAAATCGTAGAAAGCGAACCCCATCCTGAGAGAAAGAGCATTCTGGTGGACGCCGGCGGTTTTTTCCTCGAGGACCTCACCATGGTGGCGGCCGCGTTCAAAGACCGCAAGGCAAAGTACAAGTTCGACGGCAAGAACAGCTACTTCGGAAAAGTGAAATCCTTCCCGCTGAACACGGAAATAGAAGTGGTCCTCCACTTCAACACGGCCAACCCGGAATTCGAGGCGTACACCTTCCCCGACCCCCGCAGTTTTCAGCACGTTTACCATTACAGCCTTTCGACGTTGCTCCGGACGAGCTATCGACCCAGGCTGGGAGACGACCGGGTCGGCCATTTCCTTACCATGTACCAGGACTACAACACGGTTCAGAAGGAGACTCCGTACACCCGGTACGTGGAACGTTGGGACCTGCAGAAGGAGAATCCCCGGGCAAAACTCTCGAAGCCCACAAAGCCGATCGTCTTCTGGCTGGAAAAGACGGTTCCCGTGAAATACAGGGAAGCCCTGAAGAAGGGCCTGCTGATGTGGAATG
The DNA here is from genome assembly GCA_965237675.1 of Candidatus Latescibacterota bacterium. GTDB lineage: Bacteria > Latescibacterota > UBA2968 > UBA2968 > JAAXHE01. The sequence goes on along the minus strand of OZ250150.1, from coordinate 2,185,642 downwards.
AAGCCTTCGAACGCATCGGTTTCGAGGACGCCATCGCGGTCAGGCAGCAACCGGACGACGCGGATTGGGATGCCGCGGACGCGCGCTACAACATGGTCCGCTGGTTCGTGAATCCGCGCAGGGTATATGCCCAGGGTCCCTCCCGCGCCAACCCGCTCACAGGTGAACTCTTCAACGCGAGCATCCGTTTCAGCGCCGATTTTCCACGGTTGATGTTCCGCGAATACGAAGAGTTCGTGGATCCGGTATCCGACGCCGGCGGCCCTGTGCCGGCGCAGGATCGAACGGGGAACTATTTGCGGGGATTCTGCGACTACGCGGAAGGCGTTGCGCACCAGGCCGCCTTTTCGGGTAACCTGCTGGCCGTCCGGGGAGAAATCGACCTTGCCGGGAAGGGCGGCCAGAAATTCATCAACGATTATCTGACCATGATCGCCGCACACGAAATGGGGCACACCCTGGGCCTGCGCCACAACTTCAAGGCCAGCACCCTCCACCCCACGGACCGCCTCCAGGACAAAGAGGCCGTCAAGGACCTGTCCAGTTCGGTGATGGACTACCTGCCCCCCAATATCGCGCCGGAGGGAGAAAAGCAGGGCCACTACTTTCCCACGACACTGGGCCCCTACGACAAATGGGCGATCGAATACGCCTACAAGCCCATCGACGCGGAAAGCCCGGAGGCGGAACGAAAGGAATTGGACAAAATCGCCGCCAAGGTCGCCGACCCCAGGGTCGCTTACGGAACGGATGAAGACGCCTTCGGCGCGCCCCGCGGCATCGATCCGACCGTCAATCGCTGGGATCTTGGCGCCGATCCGCTGGCTTTCCACGGGAATCGTATCGGCCTTGCGAGGGAACTCTGGCGGAAAATGGAGGGCGAGTTCGAAGTTCCCGGCAGGCGGTACCAGAAGCTGCGGAGGGTATTCGGACAGGGCCTGACGGAATACCTCATCGCCGCGCGCAACATTACCAAATACATCGGCGGTATCTACCACCGGCGGGACCACGTGGGCGACCCCGGAAACCGTCTTCCTTTCGAACCGGTCAAGGCGGCCAGGCAACGGGAGGCGCTCGACTTTCTCAAGGTGCACATCTTCGGTCCGGACGCCTTCAACTTTCCCCCCGAACTGATGCGGAAACTCGCCCCTGAACGCCTCTGGGGATTCACCGGCGCGGTCTGGCGCATGCAACGCCTCGACTATCCGATCCACGGCCGGATTCTAAGCATCCAGCGCGGCCCTCTGAGCGCGCTGTATCATCCGCTGCTGTTGGGGCGAATGCAGGACATGGACCTCTGGGCAGGCGAGGACGCATTCGGCATGCCGGAACTCTTCGACGGCCTCCGGGAGGCCATTTGGGCGGAACTGGAATCCGGCGGCAACGTCAACAGCTTCCGCCGAAACCTCCAGCGCATGCACCTTGACCACGTCGTCGCCCTGGTCGTGAAACCGCCCCGCGACGCCCCGGCCGACGCCTCCTCGCTGGCACGCGCGGACCTCGTGTCCCTGACAACCGCCATCCGGAACGTCCTCCCCAACACCGGGCTGGACCGCCAGACCCGCGCCCACCTGGAGGAGAGCGTCGCGCGCATCGATGCGGCCCTCAAGGCGGGCGTGCAACGTCACCTGGGAGGATAGGGACTCACAAAGCTGGTATCGCACGGCAACTTCACCAAGTGCCGATCAACGGAGCCACTATGTCAAGATCCTCTGATATCCGCATCCGCAACGTCGAACTCGACTTTGAGGCATACCCCTACCGTACCCCACTCAAATTCGGGGGCGTGGTGACAACGCACTGCAAGCTGATGAACGTCACCGTCGACGTCGAAAACGGGGCTGGCGCCCGGGCATCCGGGTTCGGATCCATGCCCCTGGGCAATGCCTGGTCCTTTCCCTCTCAGACCGTCGGCTTCGAGGACTCGATGCAGGCGATGGTCCGGCTCGGCGAAACGATGGTTGCTTACACACGCTCCCACCGGGATTGCGGGCATCCCATCGACATCATGGCGGATCTGGAATCGCGGTTTCTCGACCTCGCCGTGGAAACCGGCGGGGAATTGAACCTGGCGGAGCCCATTCCCAGACTCTGTACCCTGGTTACCGCCAGCCCGATCGACGCCGCGCTGCACGACGCCTACGGAAAGGTAAACCGAATCAACGCCTACGACGGTCTCTCCGCCGAATGGATGAACCACGACCTGGCCCGATATCTCAACGAGGACTTCAGGGGCGAATATCTGGACCGGTACACCCTGCGGAACCCCAAGCCGCGGATGCCGATCTACCACCTCGTCGGCGCCCTCGATCCTCTCACCGACGCGGACATTGGGCAGCGTCTCGGCGACGGCCTGCCCGAGACCCTTCCCGAATGGATCCGCGCGGACGGCCTGACCCACCTCAAAATCAAACTCAATGGCGACGACCTGGCCTGGGACGTGGGCCGCGTGTGCGATATCGACGCCGTCACCGCCCGGACACAGGACGAACGCGGTGTCTCGGACTGGGCCTATTCGCTGGACTTCAACGAGAAATGCCGCGACGTTGGCTACCTCCTGGACTTCCTCGCGCAAATACGGGAAAAAAGGGGTGGCGCCTTCGAACGCGTGGCGTATATCGAGCAGCCCACAGCCCGTGACCTCCGCGCCAATCCGGAGAACAAAATGCACGAAGCCGCCGGAATCCGGCCCGTGGTGATCGACGAATCCCTTGAGGGTTTCGAGAGCCTGCTGCTGGCCCGCGACCTCGGGTATTCCGGTGTAGCGCTCAAGACCTGCAAGGGTCAGTCGCAGGCCCTGTTGATGGGCGCCGCCGCGAAGAAATACGGCATGTTTCTATGCGTCCAGGACCTCACCTGCCCCGGCGCCTCGTTTCTGCACTCCGCGGGCCTGGCCGCGCGCGTGCCCACGGTTACGGCCATTGAGGGTAACGCGCGACAATACTGCCCCGATGCCAACGGCATATGGGCGGATCGCTATCCCTCGGTTTTCAATATAACGGACGGCTCCGTGGATACATCCGGTCTGACGGGAAACGGATTGGGACATTGAAGGGCGGAGTCGGAATTCATCCGGGTGGCGCAGCAGAGTCTCCGGATCCATATCCGGTCATATCCGCCGTCAAGAACCCCTAATGAATGCGCGGCGGGCAGGTTGCGCCGGCATCCAGCGAGAAGGATACACCATGAAGGCCAGACAGCTCGTTTTCTCCGGAAAAATGGTGGTCGAAACCGTCGACGTCGAGGTCCGGGACACGCCCGAACCAGGCGAAGTCCTGGTCGAAAACCTCTACGGCCTCATCAGCCCCGGTACCGAACTGGCGATGTTTACACAGACACACGTGGGTTTCCCACTGCGGGACTTCGCCTATGCCAAATACCCCTTCTACCCCGGATACGCCTCCGTGGGCCGGGTGCTGCTTGCGGGCCGTGAGGTCGATACCGTCCAGGAAGGCGACCTGGTTTACGTGAGGGGAAAGCACGCCTCCCATTCTCTCGTCTCTTCGCGCCGGGCCCCGCTGAAGCTACCTGACAACCTGGCTATTGAACATGCTCCGTTCGCGGTACTCGCACAGATTGCATTAACGGCCGTGCGTCTTTCAAGCGTCCGCCTCGGCCATACCGTCGCCGTGTTCGGCCAGGGCCTTATCGGCAACCTGGCGGCACAGTTGATGACTCTGTCAGGCGCCCGCCGGGTCATCGGCATAGATTCGGTTTCGGAGCGGCTCGCCATCTCGAAGGCCTGCGGCATCGCCGCCGGCGTCAACCCGGAAACGGAGAACCTGCAGGATCGCGTCAACGCGCTCACCAACGGAGCGGGCTGTCAGATCGTGGTTGAAGCCACGGGCAACCCGGAAGTCGCCCCACAGGCCATCAGGGTCGCCGCCCAGATGGGACGAGTCATCCTTTTGGGCAGCCCGCGGGGCAGCGCCGAGATCGACCTCTATTTTGACCTTCACCGCACAGGGGTGTCCGTAATCGGCGCGCATGGCTCCAGGCAGGCCGACGCGGCCCAATACGGCGATCCGGACCCGAACGAACTCATGCTGGATTTCATCGCCCGCGACCGCGTGAAGGTCGACCCCCTGATCACCCACGTCCTGCCGGCCACCAAGGCCGCCCGGGCATACCGGGGCCTCCTTGAAGAAAAAAACGCCTATCTGGGCGTCCTGCTGGACCTGACCCGCTGGGAGTAGCGCCCGCATGCGAATCGTCCACACCGATCTGGAACTCCAGCGTCAACCCTTCGCCAGGCCCTTCGCATTCAAGGGCGCCGCCTTCCACGAAAAGTGGAACCTGATCGTTCGTCTGAGAGACGAAGACGGTACCGAAGCCGTGGGCGTGGGCGGCACGGCCGTGCTCTGGTCCGACCCCGACGTGTTTTCGAATCATACCGAAGTCGGCGGCAATATCCTCATGTCCGCGCTTCTGGAATTCGCGCTTCAGCAGGCGGTGAACCGCGAATTCGCGGACCCGCCCTCCCTGTTGTCGGAACTCGCCCCGCATGTGCACGACTACGGCAGAACCGTCACCGGAAACCCCGGGCTGCGACTCACGTTTACACTCATCGCCCTGGTAGCCCTGGACAACGCCGCGTGGATGCTCCACGCGAAGCGTAACGGGATCACCACGTTCGACAATCTCATACCGGGTGCGTTCCGGCCCTTTTTCGCGAGCCGCCAGACCCATCTGGGCGTGGCCCCCGCCGTAGGCTACACGATGCCAATGGACGAACTGAAAGGCATCCTGGATACCGGCGTCTACATCCTGAAGATCAAGATCGGCCAACCGGGCGCGGAGGCGGACATGGTCCAGAAGGACATCGCGTGGCTCGACCGCATCCATGGTGTTGCACGGGGCTACGAATCGCCGATGACGGATTCCGGGAAAGTTCTCTACTATCTCGACGCAAACGCACGATACGCCCACAAAGAAACCATGGCCCGGCTCCTGGACCACACTCGGAAAGCCGGCATTCACGAGCACCTCGTTCTCATTGAAGAGCCCTTTCAGGATCCCGATGAGATCGACGTGGGCGACCTGCCGGCCCGATTCGCGGCGGATGAGAGCGTTCAGACGGTCGAGGACGTGTACACCCGGACCCACCAGGGGTACGGGGCCATCGCCATCAAGCCCGCGGGTAAGACCCTCTCTCTTGCGTTCCGGATGGTCCGCGCCGCGGCGGAGGCCGGCGTGCCGTGTTTCGTAGCCGACAACGGATGCATTCCCCTCCTGGTGGAGTGGAACAAAAACATCGCTGCCCGCCTGCCGGCGTTCCCCGGTATCACGGGCGGGCTTCTCGAATCCAACGGCCCGGAAAATTACGGCAACTGGGCCGATCTGCTTTCGGCGTACCCCGTCCCCGACGCGGCCTGGCTCACGCCCAGATCAGGGGCCTTTGTCCTGGACGAAGACTACTACCGGTGCAGCGGCGGCGTGTTTCTAGATCCGGTACCCTACTCCGGGATGTTCCGTTCCAAAGCCTGATCCACGATTGCTTCGTCAGGCCCGTACGGCGCAGTGCAACCGGAGACCCCCACCGCCGTGGGGCGGTAATCGACCTCTATAACGATGGAGTATGCCATGCAATCACCTCACGGTATCGGCCACCACGCCTTTCGCCCATCGGTGATGGGAAAGAACGGCCTCGTCGCATCCGGCCATCCCCTGGCATCCCAGGCCGGCATCAGCACGCTCATGGCCGGCGGCAACGCCGTCGACGCCGCGGTTGCGACGGCCGCCGCACTGGGCGTGGTCCAACCCGCCGCGTCCGGCGTGGGCGGCGACGGTTTTCTGCTCATCTACCGGTCCGATACCGGCCGGGTCTCGGCCGTCAACGCCACCGGCGCCGCCCCCGGGGCGGCCACCCGGGAAATCTATCTGAAACGCGGCGGTATTCCCATGAAGGGCATTCTGAGCGTCTCCATCCCCGGCCTGGTGGACGGCTGGCTCATCGCCCACGAGCGCCACGGCCTCCTCGGTCTCGAACGGGTCCTTGACCCCGCCGTCTCCCTTTGCGAAAACGGATTTCCCGTCAGCCACAAATTGTCCGGCAGCCTTTCCGGCCAGACCGCGGGGTTTGCCTTGGACCCGTTCACCCGCGACGTGTTTACGAAGGACGGCCAGCCCCTCGCTCCCGGCGACGTCCTTCGCCAGAACGACCTGGGCGCCACGTTGCGCCGGATCGCCGCCGAAGGCCGGGCGGCACTTTACGAAGGCGACGTCGCTGAGGCCATCGTCGCATTCAGCCAGGCCCGCGGCGGCCTGCTCACGCTGGAAGACCTGGCGAACCACCACGCCCGGTGGGACGACCCGATCCAAACCACGTACCGCGGCCACACCGTCTATGAAATGCCTCCCAATTCCAGCGGCCACATCCTTCTCCAGGAACTCAATATCGTCGAGCGTTTCGATCTGCAATCCCTCGGCTGCAACACGGCCGAGTGCATCCATCTGATGGTGGAGGCCAAAAAGCTCGCTTTTTCGGACAGGGAAGCCTATGTTGCCGATCCCGATTGGCTGGATATCCCGCTCAAGGGCCTCCTCTCCAAAGCCTACGCGGAACAGCAGGCACGTCGTATCGACCTCAATCGCGCGGCGGTCGACGTCCCCGCCGGGCGGCCCGAATCCCATGAAGACACCACGTGCTTCTGTACGGCCGACAGGTGGGGAAACGCCGTCTGCGTGCTGCAATCCATCCAATCCGGTTTCGGCTCCGGCCTTATTGCCGGAAACACGGGCATCCTTCTCAACAACCGGATGACGTACTGGCATCTGGAGGAAGACCACCCCAACTGCCTCAAACCCGGCAAACGGGTGCGACACACCATGAACCCCGTCATCGTGACGCGAAACAACAAGCCCGTTCTCGTGTGCGGAACGCCGGGCGCGGACACCCAGGTACAGACCAATCTCCAACTCATCACGCACATTCTGGATTTTGGCATGACCCCGCAGGAGGCCGTGGAGGCGCCCCGGTGGCGCAGCTTGCAGAACCCGATGGAATCCACCGTCCCGCATACCTGCGAGGACGTCCTGCAGCTGGAGGGCCGGTTTTCCGCAGACGTCCGTGAGGGCCTCGCTCATCGGGGCCACGACCTCCGGATCCTGGGCGACTGGGACGGCCCCGGCAGCGCCCAGGCGATCCGCATTCTCCCCGAAACCAACACGCTTATCGGCGGGTCGGACCCGCGTCGGGACGGCTATGCCGCGGCCTGGTGAACGGTCGGAGCGCCTCGAGGAGCATCCCATGTCACGCTACGAAGCGTACCGCAGGGACGGTTACGTCATCCACTCTACGCCGGTGATTCCCGGAGACCTCGTCCGTCGCGCAATGGAAGGCGTGGACGACGTGCTGGCGGGCCGGTACGAAACGGGGATTCCGCCGCAGCCCTCCTACTGGAATCCCGGCGACGACCCGAACAAGCTGGGCAAAGTCGAAATGCCCCAGCTAGCCAATCGCGCCATTAAGGAACTTGTCAGCCACCCGAACCTCGGCAGGCTTGCCGCGGAAGTCACCGGTGCAAAACGGGTCCAGGTCTGGTGGGTCCAACTCCTTTCCAAGCCCCCCGCGAGTACGGACGCGGGATCCGGCGTGAGCGTCGGCTGGCACCAGGACCGGCAGTATTGGAAAGCCTGGAAAGAGGGAAGCGAGCTGTTCACCGCGTGGGTCGCCGTATCCGACGTGGGACCCGACACGGGCCCCATGGCCTTCGTGAACGGCTCCCACAAATGGGGTCTGCTCAACCAGGGCGCCTTTTACATCGACAACAGCGACGACATCGAGATGCAGCGCGAGCAGATCACGCTTCCCCCGGGCGAAACGTGGCGGGAGGTCGAAGCCACTATGTCCCCCGGCGGCGTTTCATTCCACCATTGCCTCACCTTCCACGGCAGCCGCCCCAACCGCTCTGGCGCGCCGCGGCGGAGTTTCGCCATCCACATGCGTACGGAGAATTCGTACCCCGTCTCCCAACCGGAAGGCACCCTCGCCCAGTTCATCCACAACACGGAATACTGCCCGGTGGTTTACGGACACGAATAATCCCATTCGCTTCCCTCAGTCGGATAGGGTCGGCCGGCGCCTCGCCGGGAGGCACAACTCCCAAAAAGGAAACGCAACGACAGTAAATCCTGCCGTTGCGTTTCCTTGTGTTATGTTCGAAGTGATCCGACGCGGCGGTCCCGCCCGCGCTGGTTCTAATCGCCAATGACGACCTAATAGTTGAAGCTGTACTTCGCGTACCAGAACGCGCCGCCGAAACCGAACGGGCTGAACTGACTGTACCTGTTGCCCGTCCTATCCCGGGCTTTCTGGTGTTCGTCGGGATAGGTATTGAAGACGTTCTGCGCGCCAATGGCGATCGCGGACCTGTAATCGTCAAATGAGACACTGGTTTCCAGGTCGAAAAGAACCTTGCCACTGTAGACCTGATCGTCTTCGGAATCGTACCACTCGCCGAAGTAGCTGGCGCGCCCCAGTACGTCCCAGCGGTTCGTGAGCGTTTGTGTCAGGGTCAGATTCCCGCGTTGCCTGGGAAGATTCTGCTCGAGTTCCTTGATCCGGAGATCGTCCAGAATTTCCCGGTTGTAATCCGTAACCTTCGTACCCGTGTAGTTGTAGGCGACATTCATGGCGCCCAAACCCACGGGCACCGAGAACACCACGTCCACCCCCTGGGTTCGGGAATCGAAGTCGTTGGTGAAGAAGCGAAATTCCTGCAGGCCCGCCGCGCTGGTGATACCCTCCCTGATGAGCTGTTCCCGCTCCGAATCGGAAAGCGAAAAGTCCTGTGAGACCGTCAGGCGGTCGTTCACCCTGATGTCAAAATAGTCGACTGTCATACTTGCCTTGCCCATATCCACGACGACACCCAGTGAGACGTTCTTGGACTGCTCGGAATCGAGAGGCTTGGCTCCCTTCAACGCGGCCGCGCGGCTCGTGGAGGGGACCGTTCCATTGTTCACCAGGTCGTTCTTCTCGAAGTTGAACTCCGTGGTGATGTTGAAGGCGTTCTGCTGGCCGGGTGTGGGCGCCCTGAAGCCCGTGCTGTAACTGCCGCGCACCCTCAAGTTTTCGGAAACGCCGAAGTTGGTGGCGACCTTGTAGTTGGAGGTGGCGCCGAAGTCTTCGAAATTCTCGTAGCGCAGGGCAAGGGCAAGGGACCAATCGTCCATGGGTTGAACGTCCCCTTCCGCGTACACGGCCGTGTTGGACCGACCCCATCTACCGGCGGCCACTTTACTGAAACCCGAAAACCCGTTCGTCGCCGGTTGAAATCCCTGGCTGGCAAGCGGCTGGCCGATAATGTAGGACTCGATCTGCCCCTCAACGATCTCGAATGTCTCTTTTCGATATTCAAGACCGGCAGCGAGGAATACCTGGGCGTTCACGGGGTAGGTCACGCCGAAGTCCAGGTTGACGTCCGATTGAATGTAGGTGCCCGGGTCGAAATACGTGGGCGTGGCGGGCCCCATCGAGGCGTTTACCGTGTTGAAGATGAAGTAGTCCGCTTCGTGGCGGCCGTAGGACATGCTCAGGTCCCACGATGCCAGATCCTGCTCCCCGATACCCGTGCCCTTCACGCCGAGCAGGACGGATTCATCCGTTGTAAATGCGCCGAATCGGGGCGTGAAGCCGCCCGGGAACATCTTCAGGAAGGCGAAGCAATTGGGGTTATCCCGGACCTGCAGCCACGCATTCTGATCCGGAACGTGGTTGATGATGGGTACAGTCGGACACTCGCTGCCCTGACCCACGCCGTCCAGATCGCCAACCAGGACAGATGCCGTCTCCGGTTCGCCATCGCCATCCAGATCGATCAACGGCCCCTTGAAGACGCCGCTGCGCGTATGGGGATTCCGGAAATAGAACCCGCCTTCCGTTTCTTTATTGGCATAGTTCGCGTGACCGTAGAAGTCGACGCTCTCACCCAGGTTGGCGCCGTAGTTGGCGAAGAATTTCAGGTCGTCGCGAACGAAGGGCTGCCCCCAGACCTGGGCGGGATTCGCCACCTCGATATTTCCCGCCGAAATCAGCGCCGCGGCGTCGTTGCGCTGAACAGAGCGGATGGTTTCACCGGTGTTGCCGTATTCCAGGCTGAGGTTTGCCCAGGTGTTCTCATTGCCCAGGCCAACATTGAATGCGGCCGTGAACATCTCGCCGTCGCCGAGAAACTTGCCCTTCCCGTCCTGGAAACTGCCCACTTTGACATTGGCGGCGATTCCTTCGTAATTGGTTTTCAGGCGGAAGTCCAACACGCCCGCAATGGCGTCCGATCCGTACTGCGCCGAGGCGCCGTCGCGGAGGACCTCCACCCGTTTCAGGGCGATTGCGGGGATGGCAGACATGTCGGGCCCCTGCGCGCCATCGGCAACACCGTTGCCCAGCCAGTGAATCACGGCGGCCCGGTGGCGGCGCTTGCCGTTGACGAGCACCAGTGCGTGGTCGGGCGCCAGTCCCCGCAGGTTGGGCGGCCGGACAACCGTTCCAGCGTCGCTGATCGGCTGGGTGTTGACGTTGTATGACGGGATGATGTTTCGCATCAGATCGGCCAGATCCGTGCCGCCCTGCTTGATGAAATCCTCGGCGCTGACCACGTCGATGGGCACGACCGATTTCGTCACCGAGCGCGCCCGCCGTGAACCGATCACGACAAGCTCCTCGAGTTCTACAATTTCATCGAGAATGATCTCCATGGAATCGGCCGCGGCAGACGTCGTATCCGCATGTTCCGAAGCGCGGACTTCCTGTGATACGCAAAGTCCGGACACGAAAAACAGCGCGGTCATTCCACGCGCAACGGATCTGCAAATGTTCTTCGCAGTACAAACTTCTGAATCGAACGTCATTGCAAAATTCCTTTGCTGCAGGTTTCGGGATTCGGGTCTGTGATCCAATCGTTTCAACCCTGACCCACGGCCGACAACATTGAATGAAATCGCCACGAATCAGTTCACAAAGACCCGGCGGGGATCATTTTGGCGTTGTGGAAAAAGACTCGGACTCGGAGACTCCTCAATCCGAATCATCATTGCGACTGAAAGGTGTACAGACAACTCCTCCCTCGTCACTATAGGCAAGTTCTCCTATTCTATTGTGAGCAGGTGTCACAGCGTTTCTTTGGGAAGGAACGGGAATCCGGGGGAGGTTCACCGGCGAAAATCGGGGATGAGGTCCGCGGGAGAAAATGCGCCGGGTGATATGAATTGCAACAGTCTTTCCAATAATATAGTAAAATCGCGGCAATTCGCAACAAACCAGTAAAAAATATTCTGTTTTTGTTTAATTCATGGCCGCGGTTTAGACTCCGATCGGCGCGAATCGCCCCCATGTCCCACGCACGGTAACGGCTCGGAAACGGAATTCCGGCTTTGTTCCTGAAGCTCCTGGCCCAGACGCTCTGCCGCTTTTGGATTCTTGACTTGCGCCGCCGAAAGAAATATACTACAACTCATCAGGTGTTGCGGAACAGGCTTTCCGGCGCGGCCGGTCCGCGATACAATCCGCGCGCCTGAGCGGGCCGGCGACGTTTCGGCATTTTTTAATCTGCACTTCATAGAGGACTGCGATGGACACGGAAAAAGTTGTCATCATGGCCGGCCCCTGGACCGAATGGCGGGAACAGCTCGAATCGGTGTCTCCCCGCGTTGTGGCGGTCGCCGCGCATTCAGACGGTGACCTTCTGCAGGAAATTGCGGATGCCGAAGTGGTTTTCGGCCGCCTGCCGCGAGCCCCCTTTCTCGAAGCCAGGAGACTTCGATGGGTCCAGAGTATCGGCGTCGGCTTTGAGACCATGCTCTATCCCGAAATGATCGCGAGCGACGTGATCATCACCAACACTGCCGGCGCCTTCGACGCCGCCATGGCCGAATCCGCGCTCGCGTTCATGCTCGCCCACGCGCGCGGCCTCATGGGCTTCGAACGCGATCGGAGGGACCGCATCTGGGACCAGCACAGAGAGGCGGTCTCGCAGATCGACGGAAAGACGGCCTGCGTACTCGGTCTGGGCTCCATCGGGCGCAGTCTCGCGACGCGGCTCCATGCCCTCGGCCTCACGGTAACGGGGGTCGACGCCCAGGTCAAAACCCCACCTCCGGATGTGGACCGGCTGTTCGACCCGGACGGTCTCCTGGAGGCCGTCTCCGACGCCGATTACGTGGTGGTGGCCCTGCCAATGAACGAAAGCACCCTGGGGCTTATCGACGCGGCGTGCTTCAGCCGGATGAAAGAAACGGCGTTTCTGGTCAATATCGCGCGCGGGCCCATCGTCAACGAAGCCGACCTGATCCGGGCCCTCCGGGAAAAACGCATTGCGGGTGCCGGCCTGGACGTTTTCGAAGAAGAACCCCTCCCTGATGACAGCCCGCTCTGGGACATGACCAACGTTGTGTTCGCTCCCCACTCCGGCGGGTACTCTCCCGAAGGCCGCGAAAATGTCCTTCGAATCTTCAAGGAAAACCTGCGACGCTATCTTTCTGAAGAACCCCTTCTGAACGTTGTGGACAAAGAAAAGGGATACCTCATCCAGACGGCCTGAGTGTTTGTACTGCAAGGTCTATGAATACCGGCTCCTCACGATTGCCGGCGTTCTCCGTTCAACCGGGGTGCGGCCCGGCCGAAAGCGTAAATCTCATGTCATCCCCTGCCGGCTTCTCCATCAACGACGCTGTCGCCCTCGCCTTCGAAAACCAGCCGATTGTAGACATCCATACCCACCTCTATCCAACACAAATGGGCCCGCTGTGTCTCATGGGCCCGGACGAACTGGTCACCTACCACTACCTGAAAGCAGAGACCAGCCGTCAGCTTCCGCCTGGAATCACCGTCGCACAATTCAACGCCTTCACCAAACAGCGGCAGGCCGACGTCGTCTGGCAGAGCCTCTTCGCCGGCGACAGCAGCCCGCTATCCGAAGCCCAGCTCGGTGTGGTTACCGTTATGTCGGCGCTGGGTCTGAACCCCAGGGCGGACAGCCTGTCCGAATTCCGGGCCTTCTTCTCCCGGACAGACCCCGAAGACTACGTCGATCTTATCTTCCGGAAATCCGGTGTGGCGCGTGTCTTTATGACCAACGATCCCCTCGACGATCAGGAGGGCCCCATCTGGCAAGCCGGATTCGACAGGGACCCCCGTTTTGAAGCCGCGCTCCGCCTGGACAGCGCGCTGACGGGCTGGCCCGCGCCAGTCGAAAAGTTGAAGGCGCTGGGATACGGGGTCGAATCCGGTCTGTCCGAGCGAACAATCGCGGAACTGCGCCGCTACCTCAACGAAGGGTGCACGCGCATGGACGCCCGTTACATGGCCATCTCCCTCCCGCCGGATTTCGTCTATCCCTCCGAGTCTCCCGTAGCCAGGCTGCTGCATGCCGCGGTCTTTCCCACCGCCAGGGAGCGCGGAATCCCCGCGGCCATGATGGTTGGCGTCAGGCGCCAGGTCAACCCGCTATTGCAGGACGGCGGCGACGGCATGGGAAAATGGGATGTCGCCGTCCTGGAAAACATCGCGCGGGAATGGCCCGAGGTCAATTTCCTCGTGACGCTGCTTTCTCGCGAAAACCAGCACGAACTCTGCGTGGCCGCCCGAAAGTTCCCCAATATTCTCCCCTTCGGCTGCTGGTGGTTTTTGAACAACCCCAGCATTATCCAGGAGATCACGGCCGAACGCCTTGAACTGCTCGGAGCCGGCTTCGTGCCTCAACACTCCGACGCCCGGGTCCTGGACCAGCTACTCTACAAATGGACCCACTCCATCAAAGCCATTGCACCGGTCTTCGTCCGGAAGTACGAAGCGTTGAAGCACGCCGGCTGGCCGCTGACCGAACGGGACATCCGCACTGACATCGCCCTGATGTTCGGCGGCGGCCCCCTCAATGCGAGTTCTTGAAGTCAGCGCAGCCAGGACCATTCCGCGGCCACCGTGGCCTCGTCGCCGAATCTTTCCATCAGCTGCGCTTTTTCGGCAGGCCCCGCCAAGAGCAGCCCCACCAGCCGATCGCACGTCAATTCCACCTCTTCATCCGTCATCTCCATCGCGTCCACGGTGAAATATCCCTCATCCGTATGGTGCGCGCGAAGCCGGATGGACGGATCACCCTCGATCATCGCGAGGCTGATCACGGCAGCGCTCAATCCGGTTTTCTCCGCGTCCACCGTGACACGCGCGCGGCTGAATGGATTGCCGTTGGGGTCGGCGTCCACGCTGAGACCGATACCGTCGATGCCGTCGAGGCGCGCCATGACCCGGTTCATCTTCCGGTTCTGCTCCGCCTCCCAGCCCCCCACATCCAATCGCATCCGGTACTCCAGCGCCGCCATCGCACCCACGATTCCCTCCTTGCCCACCTTCATCGGCCTCCCGATCCCCCGGTTCTGAAGGTTCAGCGCCCGCACCAGATCCTCCCGTCCGCAGACCACGCCGGCCGTGGTGCCGGAGAGATACTTGTGGCCGCTGCAGATTACCAGGCCCGCCCCAGTGTCCACGATCTTTCTGATCAGAAACGATTGCGCCGCCCCGTCGACGATCACGGGGACGCCGTACTCGTGCGCGATCTCGACCACCCGCGTCAGGGGCAGGGCGCCGTACCGGACGGTATGGTGCGAGACCACGAATACCACCGCCGCCGTACGGTCTCCGATGGCGTGCCTCAGGTGCTCCTCGGTCGAACGGTGCACCGTCCCGATCTCCACGGCGACGGCGCCGGCCAGCCGGATCATCTGCGTCACCGGTGCGCCAAAGTTCACCGCGTGGCCCTTCTGAATCACAACCTCGTTGGCCATCCCGGTTGTGTCCGGAAGTTGCCAGACCCGGCCGAGGTCGTTTCCGGTCATCGTCGCCGCCACCCCCAGCGATATGCCGGCAGCCGTGCATGCGGTCACGCACCCCCACTGAGCGCCCGTGGCGCGCGCGATCACCTCACCCGCGCGCTCCTGGAGTTCATCCAGGTCGTAGAAGCGCCCCATAGCGTGCGTCACCTCTTCAACCACTTCGGGCAACACGATCGCCCCCGCCAGGTGCGTCATTTTGCCACAGGCGTTGATAACACGAGTCAACCGGTACTTCTCGTGCAAATCCATTGACGTTCCTCCGTACAGGAAAAATGCGAGCGACGATACCGGCCGCCCGCCTTTCCGAGTGGATCATCCCCAATGTTTTCGGAACGGCTTCCCGCCGTTTAACTTCCGACCGCCTCGTCCACCGACTCGCTCAGCACCGCCAGGCCTTCGGCCACCGCTTCCTCGGTAATGGTCAGCGGCGGAGAGATCTTCACCGTCTGCCCCCAGGATCCCACCGGCGCGAAAAACAGCAGCCCCTTGTGAAAACAGCGTTCGACCACGTCGAAGGCCAGATCCGGGTCGGGCTCCTTCAGACCCGGTTTGACTATCTGCAACCCCGCGACCAGCCCCTTGCCCGTGCAATTGCCGATCACGAGCGGATGACGGGCCTGAATCGCGCGCAACCCGTCCATCATCACCGCCTCCAGCCGGGCGGCATTGCCCGGCAGGTCGTCCTCCACGATTTTCTTCAAGCTGGCCAGCGCCGCCGCCGCGCAGACCGGATTGCCGGTATGCGTGCTGGTCATGGATCCGGGCGGGTATTGATCCATCACTTCCGTCCGGCCGATCACGCCCGACAGAGGCAGGGAACTGCTCACGCCCTTCCCGAATGTGATCAGATCCGGTGTGACGCCGTAGTGCTCGAACCCCCACATTTTTCCGGTTCGTCCGAACCCCGCCTGCACCTCGTCGAATATCAGCAGAGCCCCGTGCGCCCGGCACCATTCGGCCAGGGCTCGCGCATATTCCACCGGGAGAAAGTCCGGGCCGACGCCCTGGTAGGTCTCCACGATCACCCCCGCCACGTCGTCGGCCTTCATCCCTTTTTCGTTCAGGGTCGCGCAGAAGTGGTCGAAATCGGTATTCTCCGTCCAGTATCCGTCCGGAAAGGCAACCTGTACAATGGCGGGATCCTCATTCACGATCCAGTCTTTCTGTCCGGGCATCCCGCCGGCCTGCTGCGCCCCGAGCGTGCGCCCGTGAAAGCCACGCTCAAACCCCACGATCCCGACCTTGCGGCTCCCGCCCTGCCTCATTCCCCAGGTGCGCGCCAGTTTGATCGCATTCTCGGTGGCCTCGGAACCGGTGGTCAGCAGAAACACCTTATCCAGCCCATCCGGCGCCAGTCCCGTGAGGGTTTCGGCGAGCGCCGCCCTCGCGGCGTTGGGGAACACGTAGCTGTGCAGGAGTCCGCTATTGACCTGATCCAGAATGGCCTTCCGCACCTCCGGCATCCCGTGGCCCGCATTCGTCACCAGCACCCCGGAACTCCAATCCAGCCACATATTCCCGTACCCGTCGTGGACCTGGACGTCCTCAGCCCGATCCCACACGACCGGCGGTTGTCCGCGCATCGAAGTCGGCTCATAGGTGCGAAGCGCCTCGAGCACGGGAACCGACTCCGGATGCGGCAATTTGGAGACGATTCGCCGGAATTTGGTGTCCACGCGGGGAACGTCCCGGGGTGTGATATCGAACTCCCTGCCCATCGCATCCTCCTGAAAATGAATAACGAGCGGCGAGGCGCCACCCGAACCTGAAGGCGCGGCGTCTCACGGCCCGTTTCGCCCCGACCCTATATTGGCTTTTCGTAAATTCGCTGGAATACGGCTTCCGGGCCCTCGTCAATCCGGTTCGGATCGATAATGGTGATGCCGTCCTCCCCGAACCGCGCCGTCACCGGCGTCCCCTTGCCTTCATGCAGATATTTGAAATTCAGATCCCGTACCCGTCTTGCCGCATCCACAATCGCGACCGTAATCCGCCCATCCGCCGCCGTCGGATAGATCCCGTCCACGTCCTCCCGCGTCTCCCCCAGAAACTTGATCCGGCAGGCGGCAACCAGCCCCACCGTGATGCTGTCCACGCCGTATCCGATATACGCATCCGAGCCGTCCGGACGCCTGACGTCGCGGGTCATATGATTGTTCACCGTACGGCTGCCGCCCCCGTCGTACCAGAAACGAAGACCCCGGTACTGCTGGTCCGACTCCACCTTGCCGTCGGTGCCCACAATTTCATGGCCCTGATTCACGGGGCCCTCGAAATCATCGGGCGTTATCCAATTATTGTGGAAATAGATGCTCATACCGTTATCGAATTCCACGCGCACCTGAACCGCGTCGTAGGCGTTGATCCCGTCCCGAACCAGCCGCTTCTTCTGTCCGACCGCGGATAGCGCGACGGGTTTGCTCCTGAAATAGTTGTAAATCAGGTCGACCCAGTGTGGACCGACATAACTGAACGGATCGCTCTGCTCCGCCCACTTGAACGTGCTCGTGGACACCTCCAGCGGCTCTTCGAGCACGGCCTGCCCGTAGAGCGGCTCTCCGATCCGCGTGGACAGATCGTGCTGGACGCGCAGATGATCCGGATCGTATCGCTTGTGCATATCCACACAGACCACCAGCCCCTTCTCGTCGGCCACGTCGATGATCTCGTCCGCCTCCTCGATCGACAGGCACATCGGTTTCTCCATCACCACGTGCGTCCCGTTCCGGAGCGCGGCCAGCGTCACCTCGGTATGCAGATGATCCGGCGTGACCACCGCCATGACGTCGAGGTCGGGAAAATCGCGCAGCACGTCTTCCCACGGCTTTTCTCCCCAGTACGTTCCTGGCTCGCGCCCCGTGGAAGCTTTAAAATTATCCCGCGCACGTTCCGCCGACGCCTGCGACCGTGTGGCCACGGCCACCAGATCGAACTGTATATCGGCCAGGTCCCGCGCCCACCGGTCCAACCCGACCCGTCCCAGATTTCCACTGATTCCCATCCGCTGCAGATCGGCGAACGCCCTGGCATGCACGTCCCCGCCGAACATCCCCGCGCCGATCAGCGCGATTTTCATCGTGCGCTGCATTCGTTACCTCGCTTTCCCCTTTTGTCGATTCTCTCCCCGGTAGCACCAGGACCTTGTTTTCGTTTCATCGATTCGCGCGGCCTCGACGTCCGCGCGGTCGGAACCGCGGGCCACCCGCAAGTCATCTTGTAAAGACGGTACCCCTCACGTAGTCCGCATCTTCCGAAACCAGAAACGCCAGCACCTTTCCCACACCCTCCGGATCTCCCAGACCCTGTCTCATCTCCTCCAGGGACCGCCCCTCCAGACTCGCCTGTTTCTTCAACACACCCATCTTCAACGGCGTCTCAAGGCTCCCGGGACACAACGCATGCACCCGGATTCCCCTGGAGGCCAGTTGCGGCGCGAGCACCAGAGAGAGCCCGTGCACCCCGCCTTTGCTCGATCCGTATGCCGCAGACGAACTGCCTCCCCGCACGCCGGCGCCGGAAGACATCAGCACGAGCACCCCGCCGCCGGACCGCTCCAGAACCGGCGCCACATACTTGCACATCAGAAAACTTCCCTTCAAATTCACGTCGACCACCCGATCCCAGGTCTCCTCTTCGAACAGATCGACGGGGACCAGCGCGCCTTCCAGAATGCCAGCGGAATGAATCAGTCCGTCGATCCGTCCGAACGCGCCGGCCACGTCCTTCACCATCGCCCGAACCCCCGCCTCCACCCGTACGTCCACCTCGAAACCCCGTGCGGAACCCCCCTGTCCCTCGATTTCGCTAACCGTTGACGCAACGCCGTCCCCGTCGCAATCCGCGACCCCCACGCGAGCGCCGTCCCGGGCGCAACAAAGCGAAGCGGCGCGGCCGATGCCTGAGGCCCCGCCGGTTACCAGAATCACCTTCTTCTTCAACGGCATCTTGTGTCCTGTCCCGGAAATAGGTTGCTTGAATTCGGCTGACGAGTCGCCCGGCTGGCAAGGCGCCAGAGCGCAGGCCACCTACGCAAGGTCGGCGAGCGAAGGCAACGCAGCCAGGCGGGATGAATCGGCGGGAGAATGGTAAGATATTTTCGGAACAGGACACCAGACCTCACGGGTCGAATCCGGCCTGACGGGCCAAGCGCCTGGCGAGTCACCCCGTGCGCCAGGGAACATGCCACTCCGCATCGGTGGCGCCGGGCGTTCCGCGGCCTCTATTGCGTTATCGCGTACAGCGTATTGCGGGTTCCGATGTACAGCACCCCGTCTTTTGCGACCGGCGTGGTGTATACGGCGCTGCCCATATTGACTTCGTTGATCTTCTCGAACGCTGCCGAGGCCTTGAAGATCATCACGTCGCCGTCTTCATCGCCAATGTATACCTTGCCATCGACCACAAAGGGTGACCCCCAGATGGCGGCGTAGGCATCGTAGGTCCAGTGCGGCTTTCCTGTCTTCAGGTCAAGACAATAGACGAATCCGCTCAGGTCCGCCGCATACAGCAACCCATCGTGTATGGCAACCGTCGACATCGTCCGGTTGAAATCCTTGTCTCCCAAATGCCAGACCATGTGGGTTTCGGTAACATCGCCCTTACCGGTTGCGTCAATCGCCCACAGATGCCCCATCCCCTCGCCGTGCTCGGGATCCTGTCCCACGCCGATATAGACCTTGTTGTCGTATATCACCGGTGTGGCGATTACCGCGTTGCGGGTGCCCCGCCCGCCAAGCGCCCACTCGGAATCCTTGGGATTACAATCAAACTTCCAGATCAATTCGCCCGTCTTCGGCGCCACGGCATAGATCCATCCGTCCCCTCCCGGTAAGACGACCTGGGGTTCTCCGTTGATCATTCCGTAAGCCGGGTTCGACCACTGCCCGTGCAGGATATTCGTACCGGGATAGGCCTTCTCCCAGACGAGTTCCCCGGTTATCAAGCTGAGGGCGATAAAACTGGGCGCAAGCGGTGAAGGGATGGCAACGTGGCCTTCATCCACGCCATTGCTGGTAATCACGAATAGCAGGCCGTCCGCGCCGGCGGGCGAACACGTGGCCAGATTGTGCGGGAATACATCCAGCTCTTCCATCATGTCGTATTCCCAGACAATATCCACGCCAACCTTCCCGGTCACGTCTTCGCCCTGATACGGCCCGTCGTTTTCCGAGTCCAGAAAACCCTCCGTATCCGCGCAGACCACGCGGCCCTGGTTGGAAACATAGTACAGACGCTGGCCCTGGACAAAGGGCGTGGAGCAGATCCCCTGCAGCGGCCAGTCGTTCACCCTTCCGGCGGGCAGCTTCGGATGGGCCGCCTGCCACAGGAACTTACCATCGGATTCCCGGAACGCCATCACCACGCCGCGGTCGCCCTTGATATCGGGATTGCGTTCGCCGCGGTTGTTCGTCCCCACAAACACCTTGCCGCCCAGCAGTACGGGCCCGGCGTACGACTGGGAGCCGAGGGCAGCCTTCCATTTAATATTCTTGCCGGTGATCGGATTCCAATCCGTTGGCAGGTTCTTTTCATCCGATACCAGGTTTCGTGAGGGTGTGAATCCCCACATCGAGGTCTCCTGCGCGCCCGCGCCCGAAACCGCCCAGATCACAATCACGGCGCCGCCTATAACCCATCTCGATTTCATCGGTGTCTTTCTCTCCGGAAGTCTGCGTTCGATGTTGGACACTTCAATACACGCTCACATTGTCATAATAGATGTTCGCCGGCGAGTACCCGTAAAGTCCCGGACTGCCTTCCCGTATGGGTAGCGGATCCTCCGCCGCGATCGTCCAGGCGTTGGGCTCCGGGTCGCCCCGTTTCCACACTTTGCCGCGGACCACAGCCCGACCGCCCTCGATATCCACCCTCATCTTCATCGTATACCAGACGTCGGGATCCCATGCGAAGTCGACGCGTCTTACCATCCGCAGATCCGAGGACCAGGACCGGACTTCCAGCCGCTGGTAAGCACCCTGCAGGTCCAGGATGTATCGGTGCGCGATCAGGCCCATGTCCGGACGCCAGCGCCTGCGCCGTCCCCCCATCAGATCGGCCTGGAGGGTATATCCCTTCATATCAGGCGGTCCGATGTACAGATTGGAACGGTCCAGACCGCGCGCCGCCGGCGGTTTCACCAGAACCTTGTTTCCATCCTGTTCCTCGACCCGGAACCCCCTGCCGCCCCACACCCAGTGGCGCGGATTCTTACCCGCGGGGATCCCCTCAAAGTCCTCTGTCCAGGGCGGATCGGGTACCACCCGCACCCATGCCCGTGCGGTCAGCCCCCCGGAGGTGGCAACCACCCACCCGGCCTGTCCGTGTTTCGCCGGCGTAAACCGCCCGTTCTCAAAACGCCCGGCCAGTCCTTCGAGGGACCATTCCACGTCGACCTCCCCAATCAACCGCCCCCGATCGTCGTACGCCCGGGCGCTCAGGGGGAGCGCCTCGTCCGACGCCAGTGTTTTCTCGGCGGGGACGACCAGAAGCGAGGCCGGTTCGACGCCGTCCGGTGCGCGCGGGTGTCTCACAAACGGTGTGGACGCGGGCGTGAACGCCGCATCCCTGTCTCCCAGACAGAACAACCCCGCCTCGGTTGCGAAGTAGACTCGACCGTATGCGACGGCGACCGAACCGTAGATTTCCGCGAGCCTCCCGCCGGGCATCGCAATCTTCTTCTCATCCAGTACCTGCGCGCCCGCGTCCTCCACCTCGAGAATCCGGAATCCGCCGTTGACTTCCGTGACGTACAGTTTACCGTCGGCCCACGTGGGAGAGCCCCTTCCCACCGTGCCGATATTCTGCTCCCAGTATATTCGCCCGGTCTCCGCGTCCATGCAGTGCACATTTGCCGAATTGTCGATAACGTACAAACGCCCCGCGTGGAGCGCGGGGGAAGCATACCCCGCCGTGATCCCATCCCGGCGCCAGATCTCCTTCCCCGTTCCCCCGTCGATGCATACCACACGACCCATCGTGGTATTGTCCTCGTTTTCTTCGCTGTGGGTCGCGTATACGCGATTGTTACTCGCGACCGGAGAGGTGTTGATACCCCGCTTGCTCAGCGGGAACCCCCATACCACTTCACCCGTCCCCGCCTTGAAGGCAAAAATGCCTCCGTTTCCGTTGCCGGCGATCAATAACCGCTGGCCGTCGATAGTCGTGGATATCGGCGTGGAATATACGGTCAGGTCGGCCTGCCCGCCCCCGCCCGGCCGCGCCATCCAAACGGTCTCTCCAGTCCGCTTGTCGAAGGCCATGTACCGGTGGGAGGGCGGGCGGTCCGCCCAACCTCGGTTGCCCATGCTGATGACAACCAGGTCTCCGTCTACCACGGGCGTATGCAGCCTGCCTCCGTAGCCCGAAAACCTGTTGAACTCCTCTGTCAACGACCGGGTCCACAGGATCCCGCCGTCACGGTCGAAACACACCAGCAGACCGTTAACGAGGTGCGCGTACACATTGCCGGTTTCCCCGTCGGCGCCAAGATTCGCCCAGCCCAGGCGGTTGAACGTGATGGTGGAATGCCATACATTGAACTTGCGCTCCCATACCAGCCTGCCGTCTTGCGCGTCAAAACAGGCAACGTGTTCCTGCCGGCTTACCCCTTCGCCGGTTCTTCCGATCACATATACCCGCCCGTTCAGAATCACCGGCGTGGACCGGCAGATAAACTCCGAACGCCAGACCAGATTCTCTCCATCCGGAGTCCAACTGGAGATCAGGCCGCTGTGCGAAGAAGCACCGGTCTGCATCGGACCGCGCCAGTGCGTCCAGTCCGAGGCCGTGGAAGTATTCGACGATGCAACATGAAGGCCGCCGATCAGGCAGGCCGCAAGAATGCGAGGTTCCAGCCACCTTTTCATATGCACAATGCCCCTATGGTTCTGTCCCGGAAAACTGTCACTATTCATCCGCCGGTTCATCCCGTCTCGCTCCGTTGTTTACACTGAGCCTGTCGAAGTGCCTGCGTTGCCTGCGCTGCTTGCGTTGCTTGCGTTGCTTGCGTTGCTTGCGTTGCTTGCGTTGAGCTTGTCGAAACGCGCTTGTCGAGGCGAGCCTGTCGGCCTGGCGCAAAACACACTCACCTAAATGCGCCCTCCGCAACGTCCGATTCACCCACAAACTGCTTGAGATGCTCTATTGCCCTGGCCAGATCGCTCCTGACCCACGGGTCTCTCTCTGTCTGCATCGCCAGTTCCAGAACGGCAATGGCCTCCGGCTGTTCGATATGCATAATCGCGACCACTGCCTGCTGGCGTAAACGGCGGCTTCTGTCTGTCAGGAAAAGTAACAGATCGGGCAGCGCTTCCCTGGCGCCCAGCATCCCGAGGGCCCAGATCGCTTTCGCGCGCACCTCGGGAACCGGATCCCTCAGCGCCTGGCGCAAATGGGGAACCGCCCCGGCCATGCGACGCGCGCCCAGATAGGCCGCTGCATCCTCGCGCTCTTGCGCCGTACCGGATCGAAGCCGCGTAAAATGTTCGCTGTCGCCGCCGCAACCCGACAACCCGAGCAACAATAGAAGAATTACACTCAGGCTGCGCATTCTTTCAGGGCCGTGTAATGGGCTTTAACCGTTCGGTCGATATCCTCATCGGTATGCGCCAGCGAAACAAACGTCGCTTCAAACTGGGAGGGTGCCAGATACACGCCCTGTTTCAGCATTCGCCGGAAGTAACGTGCGAAGGCCTCCTGGTCGCATGCCACGGCGGCTTCGTATCGTGACGGGGGACGGTCCGTAAAAAACAGGGTCATCATGGACCCGACCCGGTTCAGGCGAAACGGCAACCCAAGCGACCTGAGGTTTTCCCGGAAACCGGCTTCCAGCGCAGCGGCTTTGCCCTCGAGGGCCTCATACGCGCCCGGTTCCCGGAGTTGCCTGAGCGTCTCGTAACCGGCCGTCATCGCAAGGGGATTTCCGGAAAGCGTCCCGGCCTGCGATACCCCTTTTCCCAGTGGCGATATATGCGACATAATCTCCCGCCTGCCGCCGAATGCACCCACCGGCAACCCTCCGCCGATTATTTTTCCGAGCGTGGTCAGATCGGGTGTGATCCCGTAGAGGGCCTGCGCGCCGCCCGGATGAACCCGGAATCCGGTAATCACTTCGTCGAAAATCAGCACAATGCCCGACCTGGCGGTGAGTTCGCGCAACCCTTCGAGGAAACCCTCGACCGGCGGAATCACGCCCATATTGCCGGCCACCGGCTCCACGATAATCGCCGCGATTTCGTCCGGGTTCTCCGCTGCGATCCGCTTTACCGCCTCCAGATCGTTGTAGGGCGCGGTTAGGGTGCCTGCAGCCGTGCCGGCGGTAACGCCCGGGCTGCTGGGCACGCCCATAGTAAGCGCGGATGACCCCGCCCGAATCAAGAAACTGTCCGCGTGCCCGTGCCAGCACCCCTCGAACTTGATCACCTTCTCGCGGCCGGTATATCCCCTGGCCAGGCGCACGGCGGACATCGTGGCCTCCGTGCCGGAGTTCACCATGCGCACCATTTCCACACCGGGCACGAGGTCGACGACCAGCCTGGCCATTTTGACTTCGATTTCCGTGGGCGCCCCAAAACTGGTACCCTGCTCGCAGATTCGCTTGAGCGCCTCGACCACGCCTGGAGGCGCATGACCCAGAATCAACGGACCCCACGAGCAGACGTAGTCGATATATTCCTGTCCGTCCGCATCGTATACCTTCGACCCGCGTCCTCGCGTTATAAAAAGCGGCTGGCCGCCCACCGGACCGAACGCCCGCGCCGGGCTGTTCACCCCGCCCGGAATCACCCGTTGCGCCGCTTCGAATAACGCTCTCGAACGGTTGTGCACAAAACACCCCCTGATGCAACGGCGGCTTTCAGATTTCACGACAGTCGATGCCAGCCCTTAATTATTGGATTTTGTCATTCATTGTCAAGTGGCGATTTTTGGGCTTGCAACGGCGGCGCCGAAACGTATATTTGTCCAACGCCTTCGCGGCAGTAGCTCAATTGGATAGAGCATCTGGCTTCGGACCAGACGGTTGGGGGTTCGAGTCCTCTCTGCCGCACCATCCAAAGCCCCGGTCACCCGATCGGGGCTTTGCCTCCCCGATCTTTCATGCCGCTTACCCACGACGCCATCCGAATCCGGGGCGCCCGCCAGCATAACCTGCGGGGTCTCGATCTCGACATACCCAAAAACCGGTTTGTGGTCATCACGGGGCCATCCGGCTCCGGGAAATCCTCGCTTGCGTTCGACACCATCTACGCTGAAGGACAGCGCAGGTACGTGGAAGCGATGTCCGCTCACGCGCGCCGGTTCCTGGAGGTGATGGAGAGACCCGACGTGGACAGCATCGACGGCCTCTCTCCCGCCGTGGCGATTCAACAGCGCCGGGCCTCGGGAAATTCCAGGTCGACGGTTGGCACCCTCACGGAGATCAACGACCATCTCAGGGTCCTCTTCGCCCGTGCCGGTCTGCCACATTGCCCGAACTGCGGCGACCCCATTGCCTGTCAGACCGTCGGCGAGATCGTCGACACCGTGCTCGCCCGGCCCGACGGTACGCGGCTGAGGATTCTGGCGCCACGGATACGAAACCGGAAGGGTAGTCTGGACCAGGAGTTGGAACGCCTGCGGCGCGACGGATATGTGCGCGTGCGAATCGACGGGCACGACCGTGCACTGGACGAAGAGATTCGTCTGGATCCGATGCGACCGCACACCGTCGACGCGGTTGTCGACCGTCTGGTCGTTCGTCCGAAAATTGAACGCCGGCTGGCCGACTCGCTGGAAACCGCGCTGGCCCTCTCTGGCGGTATCGTCGTCCTGGATATCCTCGAAGACCGTGAGTTGAGCTTTTCCACGCAATTCATCTGCAGAAACTGCGACATCGGCTTCGAAGAACTGACACCTCGCCTGTTCTCGTTCAACAGCCCGTACGGCGCCTGTCCAGCCTGTAACGGAATGGGCACGAGGACCGATATCGATCCTGACACGGTCGTTCCGGACACAAACCGATCCATTGCCGAGGGCGCGATCGCGCCCTGGGGCGTGCCCAGAGGCCGTGCAACGCTCGATCTGCTCCAGCGCCTCGCGGACCGATATCGTTTCGATCTCGCCGCGCCATTCGGTTCCCTTTCACCGAAAGCCAGGGAGGCCATTCTGTGGGGCGACAGATCCCTCCGATTCGACGGCGTGATCCCACCCCTCAACAAGCGTGTGGCGGATGCCGCATCGGATGAAGTTGGATCCAGGCTGGATTCGTACGCCCGCACCGTGGCCTGTTCCGACTGCGCCGGCGCCAGGCTGCGGACGGAGGCGCTGGCGGTCAGAATCGACGACAGGAACATCGCGCAGGTTGCCGCGATGAGTATCGACGGGGCTTGCGATTTCATCGATCGCCTGAAGGGAAGCCTGGGCCCCCCGGAGGTTGTTGCACCGATTCTTCATGGAATTCGCAATCGGCTTGCCTTCCTGAGGGACGTGGGTGTGGGGTATCTCACCCTGGAACGAAACGTGGCATCGCTCTCCGGCGGCGAAACGCAGCGCATCCGCATGGCCACGCAGATCGGCGCGCGCCTCTCGGGCGTACTTTACGTTCTGGACGAACCCAGTGTCGGTTTGCACCCCAGAGACAACCGCAAGCTGATCCACACGCTGCACGCGCTCCGCGACCTCGGCAATACTGTTCTGGTTGTCGAACACGATCGGGAAACCATGCTGGCCGCGGACCATCTGATCGACCTCGGGCCGGGAGCGGGCGAGCAGGGCGGCGAACTGATAGCCCAGGGCACCGCGCAGGAAATTATGGCGGCCGGGGAATGCCTCACGGGCGCTTACCTTTCCGGACGCAAGACCATCCCGCCGCCGCCCGACAGACGACAACCCACCGGCCGAATCGTCGTGAAAGGCGCGCGGGGGCACAACCTGAAGTCCATCGACGTCGCCGTTCCATTGGGCATTTTTGTCTGTGTCACCGGTGTGTCCGGATCCGGCAAGAGCACACTGATCAACGGGACGCTCTATCCGGCCCTGGCAAACATGCTGCACAACACCACGGCCACCCCGCTTGAACACGACGGTGTCGCGGGCCTGTCCCAAATCGACAAAGTCATTCGAATCGATCAGGCGCCGATCGGCCGGACTCCCAGATCAAATCCTGCCACATACACCGATCTCTTCGCGGACATCCGTGAACTCTATGCGCGGCTTCCGGAAGCCCGGGTTCGGGGCTATACGCCAGGTCGATTCAGCTTCAACCTGAAGGGCGGCCGTTGCGAGCCCTGCCAGGGGGACGGCCTGCAACGGATCGAAATGCACTTCCTTCCGGATGTCTATGTGACCTGCGATGCCTGCGGCGGAAGCAGGTACAACAGGGAAACCCTGGAAATCCGTTACAAAGGCTGTTCGATCGCCGACATTCTGAATATGACTGCTACCAGGGCGCTCACCTTCTTCAGAGATATTCCGAGTGCACAGCGGAAACTGAAAACGCTTTCGGAGGTCGGCCTGGGTTATATCCGGCTGGGGCAATCGGCAACCGTCCTCTCCGGAGGCGAAGCGCAACGCATCAAACTGGCCTCTGAACTTTCCCGTGTGGCAACCGGAAAAACCATGTATATTCTGGACGAGCCGACAACCGGGCTGCACTTCGAGGACATCCGGTCGCTCATTGCCGTGCTGGACCGGCTGGTGGATAAGGGCAACTCCGTCGTTGTAATCGAGCACAACCTGGATGTCGTGAAACGGGCGGACTGGATTGTCGACCTCGGTCCTGGCGGCGGCGATTCCGGCGGCCGGGTCGTCGCCGAGGGGCCCCCGGAGCGCGTTGCCGCGGCGCAGGCCTCCCACACAGGCCGCTTTCTCAAAGAGGTGATCGCACTATGATCCGCATCGACTTCGGCACCCTGTACGAATTTGAACGGGAAGACAACAATCGCAGGCGGGAAAACCGGAAGAAAATCCAGGACTTCCTCAGCCTGTGTGAAACCCACCAGGCCACCATCGTCGAACAGCGGGATTGGAACACGCGAGACCTCATCCACTTCCTCGGTATCTCGCCCAACCTGGTCTTCACCATTACGATATCAGAAAAATACCTGGGCGTTCAAACCAGCCAGATCCGCGAAAAATTTCAGACATTCAAAGCCGAATACGTTTCCGTACCGGACCGGCACGCGGTGTCCGTCGAACAGCCTCCGGCGGACAAACTGGGCCTGCACGATGTGGTGACCTGCTCCGGGTGCGGGAAAAGCACGCCCTACGACGGTTACTTTCAGCACTGTGTGCGTTGCGGCGAAAAGCTGGACACACTGGTAAAAACCTGCAAAACCTGTAACAACGGCGTCCTGTACCATCCCTCGTACGCCTGCTGTCCCATCTGCGGGAACGAACTGCAACCGGAATACGACAGCCCCCCTCTGAACGAACTGGATCCCCACGGCCTGATCTGGGGCATCTCGAACAAAGAAGAAACCGCCGAAGAAGGCGAAGACCTTTTCGGCGGCGGTGGTCCGCTTGGATAGAGTCTGTCCGGATCGAACGTTCCGCGATGCCTCGTTCGTGGCCGCGCAACTTCCCGACGCTCACGTCCCCATCTTTTCCGCATCTTCCGGTTTCATACGAGTCAACACAACCTCACGGCTTACGGGCGTCGGCCTGTCCTTTGTAACAACGAAATCGCAGAGATAGGCACGATCGTTTCTCTCCGGAAAATCCGAGCGGTAGTGCGATCCCCGGCTCTCTTTTCGCACCAGGGCGCCGTTCACAATCGCCTCAGAAACATCCAGATAATTCTCCATGTTGAGAATGTCCGCCCACGCCAGGGGTGTCGCGTCCCCTTCGTTCTCAGACACCCGCTCCAGGGTCGTAGATGAAATTCCTCTCGGCGTCGGCCAGCGGGGGGAGTTCCAGGTCCTTCCTTGAGAGTATTGGATTGGAAACCGGCCAATCGATGGCGATGGCCGGATCGTCCCAAACAATGCCCCGGTCGAGATCCGGTGCGAACTCCGCAGTCACCTTGTACACGAACTCGGCCTCGTCGCTCAACACACAGAACCCGTGCGCAAAACCCTCGGGGACGTAGAACATCCTGAAGTTGGCGCCCGACAACACAACCGCTTCCCACCGTCCGAAGGTGGGTGCGTTCCTGCGGATATCCACGGCCACGTCAAACACCTCGCCCTTCACGACACGGACCAGCTTGCCCTGTGCCCCGGGGTTCAGCTGGTAGTGCAACCCCCGCAGAACGCGCCGGACCGAATGGGAGTGGATATCCTGCACGAACTCGGCGGAAATCCCGTTCGCCTCAAAATCAGACCTCTTATAGGATTCCATCAGAAAGCCGCGGTTGTCTTCGAAAACCCGGGGTTCGACCAGAATGAGTTCGGGAATTCCCATCCTTTGAAACCGGAATGGCATCCAACTTCCTTTCCCGGAGAAATCGACGCGTATTTCAGATCAGGAGTTCCGGGACGACACCTGCGTCCAGCCTTCTTCGTCCACGTCGAGGCGCTTCAGCAGGGGTTCCCACCAGGCACGATTGTCAGTGTACCAGAGTATTGTTTCTTTGAACCCATCTTCAAAAGAAACTTCGGGGCGCCATCCGAGTTGGGTGCGTAACTTGCTCGAATCCAGAAGGTACCTGCGATCGTGTCCGGGTCGGTCCGGAACGTATACCTTGGATGACGCGTCCTGCCCGAGTACATCCAGAATCGTGTCTGCAATCGTCTCGACGTCCACCTCAACGCCGCTGCCGATATTGTACGTCTCTCCGACCCTGCCTCGTTTCAGGATCAGGTCGATAGCCCTGCAATGGTCCACCACATGGAGCCACTCCCGTTTGTTCCGGCTGCTCCTGTAGAGCGTCATCTTCTTCCCGTTCAGAACCTGAGTGACAAAGAGAGGAACCACCTTTTCGGGGAACTGGTAGGGCCCGTAGTTGTTCGCACAATTGGAAATCGTGACCGGCAGCCCGAAGGTATGATGGTACGCCCGGACCGCCAGATCCGCCGCCGCTTTGGATGCGTTGTAAGGCGTACGCGGCAGATAAGGGTCGGTCTCCGAAAAGCTTGCCTCCGAATCGAGGGGCAGGTCCCCGTAGACCTCACACGTTGAAATATGGTGAACCCGGGACACTCTTGCGTCGTAAGCCGCCCGGAGCAAGCGCTGTGTCCCCAGCACGTTCGTCTCGTAGAAAACGTCCGGATTCATGACCGCACGGCTGTTGTGGGACTCGGCGGCGAAATTCACGATATAATCCGGCCGGTGCCGCTCGAAAAGATCTCGAGTCAACTCATAGTTGCCGATATCGCCGTGGACGAACTCGTACCTGCCGGGATATGTTTCCGCCACATCGGAAAGGTTATCGAGATTTCCGGCGTACGTGAGCAAATCGTAGTTTACAACTCTGTCATCCGGATATTTGGACAACCAGTACCGAACAAAGTTCGAACCGATAAACCCCGCGCCACCGGTCACAAAAATCCCGGCCATAATGATCCCCTAAAAGAACAATATACCCGTAAAAGTCAAATACACCCCGTATACCGCCAGCAGCACGAAACCTTCGATTCGGGTCAGGCGGTGGCCTGTGCGCATCATGACGAGCATCGCCAATACAATCGCCAGCATGGCGGGAAACGAAAAATGGATCACTTTGGGCGCCACCACGAGCGGATTCACCACTGCGGATGCCCCTGCGATCCAGCAGATATTCAGGATATCCGCGCCCAGAATATTGCCTACCACGATCTCCCCATGTCCCCCCCGCGCTGCCGTCACGCCGGTGGCGATCTCCGGCAACGACGTGCCAATAGCAATAACCGTAAGCGCAACTACCGCTTCGCTGACGCCCAGCTCCGAGGCGATGGCCACCGCGGACCCCACGATAAAATGACTGGATATCATCACGCCGACCAGCCCCACGCAAAACCAGAGCAGCAGCATCCCCAGACCGCGTCCCTCAATTGACGCCTCGATCTCCTGCAGTTCCTCCAGCCGGTTCCCTTCTGCCTCGGAAGATCGACGACGCGTCACATATGCAAAAACCGTGTACGCCACGAACAGCAGTAGCAGTACCCCTCCCTCGGCGCGCCCCAGGCGCCCGTCAAACGCCATCGCGTACGCGGCCAAATCCACGACGATCAGAAATATCCCGGTCGTCCGTAACAAATATGGATTGATGAGAATCGGCGTCCCTGCCACGAGGACGCCCAGCGGCAGCGCAACGCCGTCGTCCACAATCACGGAACCGACGGCATTGCCCAGCGCCATCTCCGGATGCCCCTCGAGTGCGGACAGAACGGACACGGCCAGTTCGGGTGAGGTCGTCGCCAGGCTCACCAGCACGATGCCGATGAGCATCTTCGGAACATTCAGATATTCGGCAATCCCCACCGCTCCGTCCACAAACCACGAAGCGCACTTGGCAAGCACCACGAAACACACCGCCAGAATGCCGACCGCAACCGGTATACTCATAAAAAACAATCCCTTGTCAATTTATACAGCCGCTGCAAAGTGTTCCCGCGCGGTCGCGTATCGGACGTCCGCGGCCGAATGCCCGGCTCATCTGCCGGCGACGCGGGCTACCCAGATGCTGAACTCGTAAAGCAGCACGAGCGGCAGCGCCATCATCAGTTGGGAAATCGGATCCGGTGGTGTGAGCAGGGCCGCCAGAATAAAACCGATCACCACCGCATACCGCCTGCCTCGCCGCATTCGATCTGCGGTCAACAGGCCAATGCGGCTCAGGAAAAACGCCGCTACCGGCAGTTCGAAGACGACGCCGAACGCAACAAGCAGTCTCAACACAAAGCCGATGTAGTAACCGATATCGAACTGGGGGTCGACGCCGGTCCCTTCGCTGATGAGAATAAGGAATCGAAACGACAGCGGCACCACACTCAGGTAAGCAATCGCGCCTCCGAGGACAAAACAGATCGACGATGAAAAAACAATAAAGGATACGTACCGCCGCTCGGATGTCAACAAACCCGGCGCAACGAAGATCCACAATTGGTACAGAAGA
This sequence comes from Candidatus Latescibacterota bacterium, assembly GCA_965237675.1. Taxonomy (GTDB): domain Bacteria; phylum Latescibacterota; class UBA2968; order UBA2968; genus JAAXHE01. The sequence goes on along the minus strand of OZ250150.1, from coordinate 2,153,805 downwards.
ACCGGCAACGCCAGGATCGCGCCGCCCACCAGGGCAATTTGAAGTTTGACGAGAAACATGCCCGTCGGCTTCAAATATATAAGCTTGACCGGCGGCTCAACCGGCGCCACGCCCAACAGCTCCATTACGGCGGTCACGTCCCGAACCGGCAACACGAGCCACCCCAGGATGCGGTCCGAAAATATCCCGCAGATTACGGCGCCGACCACGAGGGCCGCCAGCCCCTTCAATATGCGCCACCGGAGTTCCTCCAGATGATCCAGAAACGGCATCGGTCTGTCTTCGACGCCCGCGGACGGTTCACTGGCGCGTTCGGCGGGGATTTCGGAGTCATGGGGCAGAATCGATGGCGTCACATCCATCGGGCGCCGGCGGAAGGCCAACACCACCAGAATCGCGCTCAGGGCCAGGCAGACCTGGGAAAACAGATCTCCGTACCGGGTATAAAACGTCTTTGCGCTTCTCGGTACCACCCCCTGTGTCAACACGGCCGGGTGGAAAATTCCGGTCGTCCCCGCCTTTCGTCCGTAGGCGTCAATAAACGTGGACACGCCCGTATTCGCGCAGCGTACCACGGCCCGCCGGTTCTCGATGGCGCGAAACACCGCCGCTTCGGCGTGCTGAAAGGGTCCGGACGTTCGACCAAACCATCCATCATTGGTAATTACCACCAGATACTCGGCGCCCATGTCCACAAAGGAACGAACAAAACCGGGAAAGACCGAATCGTAACAGATCAACGCGGAGAACGTGGCGTCCGGACCATTGAAAACCGTCCGCGTCTCTCCGGAATCCCAGTTGCCGCCCACGAATCCGCCGCCGGTGAACCGGAACTTCCGCAAAAAAGGTAACAGGTCCGGGAACGGCGCCCGTTCGCCGAACGGCACCAGGCGAGTCTTGTCGTAGTATCCCGTGATCCCTTTTCGGGGGGCGAACAGAAACGAGGAGTTGTACACCTTCACCGGGTCGCCAGCCACCAGTCGATACGCGCCCGTATAGAGGTAGATGCCGAGAGAATCCACCATCGCCTGCACCCGCTCGCGATGGTGTCGGTACAGTTCCCCTTTCAGATAGCCGACCGCCGTCTCCGGCCACACCACAAGCTTCGCACCCTGACCGGCGGCCTCCACGGTCATCGGCTTCAACTTGCCGAAATTGTAATCGAATCCCCTGTATTCCTTGGCCACCGGGGGCATATCCGGCTGGACCACGCCCACCGGCACGGACTGCTCATCCGGATCATTCTTCAGCGTCAGATACCCGTTCGCCGCGGGTCCCGCAAAGAGGGCCGCAAGCCCGGCAGCCCATGCCCAGCGCCGAGCCCCGTTCCTCCACAGCATCAGCACGCTCAGATTGACCACCACAATCCAGAACGAAACCCCGTACACCCCCGTCACTTCAGCATACTGGATCAACCACAGATAGGCCGTCTGTGAATTTCCAAGCAACACCCATGGAAACCCCATGTCTCCCAGAGAATTGAAATACTCGAATCCAACCCAGAGAAAGGGCGCGCCCCACATACCCACGACGCCGTACCGCCACACCACGCGGGCGAACGTCCACAAAAACAGGCCACGGAACAGGGACATGTAAAAAACCGCCCCGGCCATGCCCGGCGGCGTGATCGAACCAATCCAGTAAAGTGTCGCTCCGTAGAAAAATATCCCCTGAACGAGCCCGGCGCCAAACGCCGCACGGCCGCGCAGCCGTTCCGCCGAAATCAGCAGCGGGATTAGCGCCACGTAAGACAGGAAACCCAGGGGCATGGGTGGAAATGCCGCACCCAGGACAAGGCCGGAAACCGCCGGAAACACCACCATCCATTTCCAGTCTATGCCCTGCCGTGCCTCCGTCATCTTTCCGGTTCCTCCGAACCCTTCTGCCGGATCTTCACCCGTCGCGTTTTCGCTGTTCAGGTTGCGGGACAGAAAAACCGGTTGGCCGCAAGCAGTGAGTCCCGCCAACCGGTCTGGTTGAGCCCCGCCCCAAAAACCCGCCTAGAAGCTGTTTTAGAATTCGTGGTGAGTTCCCGAGCGCGAGCGAAAAAGTTCGGTTATGAGGCGCGAGGGGCGCGCAGCCTCGACTAAAGATACGGGTGGGTTTGACCAACGCCGACCGGCGCTTTTGCAGCCGCGCGAAGACCGCTGGGGATTCTAAAACAGCTTCTGTGAATATAAACGAATGAACCCTTTTGTCAAACCGGTACCATTCCCCCTCACGCGCTTGACAAGCCAGTGGAAATACCATAATTTTCGTCCACCTTTCGCCGCCTCTCACCCGCATTTACAGACGGTAACCCTCCAGTGCTTCCTCATCTCGCCACGGAACTGGACAATCTGAAATCCCGCGGACTGTACCGCAGCCTCCACCTGTTTGAAGGTGCGCAGGGACCCCGAGTCCGCATCGACGGCAAAGAGCGTCTCCTCTTCTGTTCCAACAATTACCTCGGGCTTGCAAACCACCCCGTTCTGAAAGAAGAAGCAGCTTCCGCGCTGCGGGCTTACGGGCTCAGCGCGGCGGCCTCCCGGCTCATCTCAGGAAACATGGAACCGCATCGGACGCTGGAACACCGGATGGCCCGTTTCCTGGGTACCGAATCGGCCCTGTGCTTTCCCACCGGCTACATGGCGAACCTGGGCGCGGTGAGTGCCCTCGTCGGCGCGGAAGACGCGGTTTTCAGCGACCGTCTCAACCATCGCAGCATCATCGACGCCTGCCGGCTCTCCGGGGCAAAGACCCTCGTCTATCGCCACCGGGACGTCGACCACCTCGACAGCCTGCTCAATACCGAATGCGAGTTCCGGCGCCGCCTGATCGTCACCGACGGCCTGTTCAGCATGGACGGCGACCTCGCTCCCCTGCCAGACCTCGTGGACGCCGCGAACCGACACAACGCCATTCTAATGGTTGACGATGCCCATGGGACCGGGGTCCTCGGCGCTTCCGGCCGAGGGATACACGAACACTTTGGCATCACGCGAGGCATCGACATTGTAACGACCTCCGCCAGCAAAGCCCTGGGCGCCTACGGCGGATTCGTCGCCGGAGACACGGAACTCGTCGACCTGCTGATCAATCGAGCCCCGGCCTTTATATACACCTCGGCCCTGCCACCCGACGCCTGTGCGGCCGCTACGGCCGCGTTGGGACTCATTGAAACCCGTTCGGACTTGCGAAACGGGCTCTGGCGAAACGTCCACGCCGTGCAAAGTGCGCTGCGCGACCTGGGTTTCGATCTCATGGGCTCCCAATCCCAGATTGTTCCCATCCTAATCGGCGACACGGAGCGCACCATGGCGATTTCGGACCATCTCTTCAGGGAGGGAATTTACTTGAGCGGCATCCGGCCGCCAACCGTTCCCGAAGGCGAGAGCCGCTTGCGCCTTACGCTGATGGCCGACCACAGCGAGGAGGATATCACCCGTCTTATCGATGCACTGGCAGATGTCCGCGCGTCGTTTTTTTGAGCTTCTCGTCTGTGCGCTTGCGGTACACATTGCTCACGTGGCCGTGCGAGCGGCCACGCTGAACGGCACCGTCAGAGACAGCGCGACGCGCACGCCGTTGCCGTACGCCACGGTCATCCTGCCGGAACTCAAGCGCGGGGACCATACGGACCTCTATGGCCGATTCACGGTTGCCGACCTGCCACGGGGTCCCATTCGCGTCCAGGTTTCATTTGTCGGCTATCGGACGGCCCTGCGGGAGATTGTCGTACCCGACGGTGCGGAAAGCCGACTGGATATCTTGCTTTTCCCCTCTCCAATTACGCTCAAGGCCCACGTTGACCTCCCACGTCCATCCCTCAAGGATCTCCTGAAAACCATCGGTCAAAAACCCCGCGAAAACGTCTTTCACACCCGCTACGCGGACCTCCGGACCCATCGTTTTGAGTTACGCGGCGTCCAGACCCTCTACGCCGGCAGCGATACCGGTTCGCCCGTCCTTGCCCGAATCGATTACGACGGCCGGGGGTATTATCGAAATCCTGGGGAGATCGCCCAGGTCATCACGGCGTACCGGTCTCGCAGCGCGCCGGCCCAGCAATTCGGCATGCATCCCGGCGTCATCGTAAATATCCGCAGCGGCCGCCTCAACGGCCGCGATTTTGACGTGGGTCCTCTACCGTTGGAATCCGACGCCCGGAGAGATTACCGCTATCGTCTGATAGGTACTGTACAGATGGGCGACGTGGCGGTGTACAAAATTCAAGTCGAACCCGGAAAAAAAAGAAACCCCGCACTTGAAGGGGCCATCTGGATTTCCGCAACCGACTTCTCGCTGGTGGGCTACGACCTGCGCTTGAACAAGAAAGGCCGAAAATCACTCGGCATCAAAGAACTTCGCACCTACCAGGAAAACGCGCTCTACTACGACCGCTACTGGCTGCCCGTTCTGCAGACCGTGCGCATTACCACCGAGACGGGCGCTTTGGCCGAACAGACCACGCGTCTCGACGGCTATACCCTTAACCCCGCCCTTCACGACTCCCTTTTCAGCCGGGCCTCGTTTTCAATGCACCCGGAAGCTATCCGGCGTGGCGCCGCCTATTGGAAAGCCCGGGAGGACAGCCTGCAGACCGCGCAGCGGCAGGCGGTGCTGATGCTGCTCGAGACAAATGCCGTGCCTGAAGGGTGGAAACGCTTTTTAAGTCAATAGCGGATCGGTCGGTTTGAACGGCGCGCCCGCATGACTCGCAATGCCCCGCATCCCGGGACACTAGCGTCAGAATTGCATAAAGAGAACGGACAAGGAGAAACAGATGCGACAACAGTCGGTTGTCCCGGAAACGCTCAACCGCATCCGTGTTGTCCTGGCGGGCACCAAGGAGCCCGGCAACATCGGTGCGGTGGCGCGGGCCATGAAAAACATGGGCCTCTCGCGGCTCTACCTCGTGGACCCTCCCGACCATACCTGCGGCGACGCCCGAAAAATGGCCCACGGCTCGGGTGACGTGCTCTACGGCGCCACCGTATGCGAGTCGCTTGAAGAAGCCCTGGCCGGAACGGTTCTCTCCGTGGGAACGACCCACCGGAAACGCGAGCACCTCGACATCATGTACGGACCGCGACACGTGGCGGAGAAGCTGGTCTCCCTGCCGCAGGATAACGAAGCCGCCCTCGTATTCGGCCGAGAAGAAAACGGCCTGACCAACGATGAAATGCGGCTGTGCAGCATGATCGCCAATATCCCGACCGCCCACCGGTATCCCTCCCTGAACCTTTCCCAGGCCGTTCTCATCTTCGGCTTTGAACTCTTCCGCGCGGCAGCCAGGCCCCGCGAATTGCCGGAGCTTGACCTGGCGTCCTTTGAAGAGATGGAATCCCTCTACACGCACATCGCATCCGCACTGGATAAACTGGGCTTCCCCGCCGACTACATGCCGAAGGCCTTCCCGCGGTCCATCCGCCGCCTCTTCGGCCGCATCTCCATGGATCGCCGAGACGTTGCCACCATGCACAGGATCTTCCGCCAGATCGACAAATTCGTCGCCGTACACAAATCGGATGCCGAGTCAGGATGACCAGTGGGCGAAGGATTTCGAAGAAAGGGCGGACTTCACGATAGGCGGCCCCAGCCGCCTTCACCGAAAGAGCATCCCGGATGAGAATGCGCCATTCATTCAGCATCGCCCTGTTGTTGGTTGGCGTCCTGTTCGCGCGGGCCAGCCTCGCCGGGAAGGAAAACCCCTTCAGCCTTCCGGAAGGCGCTCTCGCCCGCCTGGGCAAAGGTGATATCAGTTTTAATGACAGAGCGGTAGCCTATTCACCGGACGGCGCGCGCCTGGCGGTGGCAAGCAGCATCGGTATCTGGCTGTACAATGCCCACACCGGCGCCGAAGTGGCCTTGTTCGCGGGGCACACGCGGTATGTCCTTGCGGTATCGTTCTCCCCGGATGGCGCCACCCTGGCCAGCGGGAGTTGGGACAATACGATTCGGTTGTGGGATGTTGCCAGTGGTCAGACGAAAGCCACACTGACAGGGCATACGGAAAGAGTCACTGCGGTATCGTTCTCCCCGGATGGCTCCGCCCTGGCCAGCGGGAGCTGGGACAATACGATTCGGTTGTGGGACCTGGCCAGCGGTCAGACGAAATCCACACTTACAGGACACGCGTCATGGGTCAATTCGGTGTCGTTCTCGCCGGACGGGGCGACCTTGGCCAGCGGAAGTGGGAATCTGTTTGATGAAGAAAAATCGGTTCGGTTGTGGGATGTAGCCAGCGGAAAAGAAAAGGCCACGCTGGCAGGGCACGGCGGCATTGTTACTTCCGTATCATTCTCGCCAGACGGCGAGACCCTGGCCAGTGCAATTGCTTATGGTACGATACGGGTTTGGGACGTGGTCAGCCGTCAGGAGAAAACCACCCTGACAGGACATGACAATTGGATCTATTCCGTTTCATTCTCCCCGGATGGCTCTACCTTGGCCAGTGGAAGCAGGGACGGTACGATTCGGTTGTGGGACATGGTCGGCCGGGTGGAAAGTGCCATTTTGAAAGGGCATACGAGCAGGGTCTATTCTGTAACATTTTCGCCGGACGGGGCCACACTGGCCAGCGGGAGCAGAGACGGTACAATTCGGGTATGGGACACGGTCAGCCGTCAGGAGACGGCCACAATAGACGGGCATACGTCCTGGGTCATTTCGATGTCGTTTTCGCCCGATGGGGCCACCCTGGCCACTGGAAGTCGCGACGAGACGGTACAGTTGTGGGACGTGGCCAGCAGACAGAAGGAGACCTCATTAACAGGGCTTGAAGGGTGGAGTGTCTTTTCGGTGGCGTTCTCGCCGGATGGGGCCACCCTGGCCACTGGCAGTGGAGATCCAGTGCGCAGAGACGGTACAATTCGGTTGTGGGATGTGGTTAGCCGTCAAGAGGAGGCTAAATTGAAAGGGCATATCGGGGAGGTCTTTTCCCTGTCCTTCTCACCCGATGGATCTACGCTCGCCAGTGGAGGTTCTGATGGTACGATCCGTTTGTGGGACGTGGCGAGTACGCAGGAGAAAGCCACATTAACTGGTCATACGGGGTCGATCTTTTCACTGACCTTTTCGCAAGATGGGTCCATCCTGGCCAGTGTGGGTAGGAGGGAGATTCGATTGTGGGATGTGGTTGGCCGCCAGCAAAGGGGCAATCTTTCGGGCGGCAAAACGGATCTGTTTTACTCGGTGTCGTTCTCGTCTGATGGATCTACCCTGGCCAGTGGAATTTCAGATGGCACGATTCGCCTGTGGGACATGGCAAGCAGACGGGAGAAAGCAACCCTGACCGGACATGAAAGCAGTGTCTTTTCGGTGACGTTCTCGCCAGACGGGTCCACTCTGGCAAGTGCGAGTGAGGACGCAACGGTACGATTGTGGGACGTGATCAGCCGCAAGGAGAAAGACGTCCTGAAAGGACATGTCGAGGCTGTCACGAACGTCTCCTTTTCCCCCAATGGGCTGATCCTGGCCAGTGGAAGTGGAGACGGTACAATTCTGCTTTGGGACATGTTGCCGTACGTCACTCCTCGAAGCCCCAATCCCGATTTCGATGGCGACGGTACCGTCGGCTTTACCGATTTTATACAGTTTGCGGGACAATTCGGATTGGGTCAATCCGATGAAGACTACGACGCACGATATGATCTGGACGGCGACGGCACGATCGGGTTTGGCGATTTTCTAATCTTCGCCAACGCTTTCGGTAGATAAGCGTCGTCCGGTTAACGTCGCGCTCCTCGGCCAGATTGTGCGGTGCCCACGGTTCGCACAGGTATGGGACCTGAACACCAATACAATGGGCAGACAGGAATTTCTACCCCACGTTCAAACCTGCTTCCTCGACGTCGGGTCACGTTGTGGGGGTGGTATTGATTGAATCGTGAACAATGCAGTCTGGATGCAAGCCACTAAGTGCCCACAACTCTGCTTCGCCGTTCCATCAGGACAACGTCGCGCCACACACCGTTCAGCCGGCCTAAGCGTTCCTTCGGCTGTGTTCTCTCCGACTCGCGGTTCTGCCGTCGTGGGGGCCATTGCCTCGCGATTCTTCAAACTCCGATCGTTTTCTCCATAACGATGACATCCCTCACTAGACCGCATGGGAGTCTGTCGGGAGATCGGCTTACCTCAGTGTATCCGTGAGCGTGGTAGAAGAGAGGAGCCGCGACGTTGTATTCCGTATAACACAATCTGGCTGAGGTGTGACCGGCGAGGCAAATCTCTTCCTCGCAGACCTGCAACAGCCTGCTCCCGATCCCTCGTCTCTGAAAGGACGGATGGACCCAGAGATCGGCGACTTCCTGGCCTTCCGTGCTCGACAAACCGAGGATTCGAGAACGATGCGCCGCAACCGTGACGTTCGGCCAGATCTCCGGATATCGCCTGCTCTCGATATCTGCTTCTATCCAGTCCCGCACAGCCTGAATCGGGGCGAGTTCGCAGTTTCCGGAAAGCCAGGACCGCTGCGCCAGATCAATCAGCGCCGGGACATCTCCCTCAACCGCGGGGCGGGTTGTGAATGCAGGTCTAATCGCGTTTTTGCCAGAGGGATGGAGAATGGGAAACTTCCATGACTATGTCATTCGTAAAGCGTCAGAGGTTGTATTCGCTCCCTTGCGCAATAGCAGACATTGCTGCGTGTAATGTCTTAATCCGCTGGCAGAGTTTAGCGATCAGACGTCGCGGGAAGCGGCTGGTTATGCCCCAAATTGCACGAAAGAGCGTGGTTTCAGTGAAGTAAGGGCTTTTCCAGCTCGGGCAGGAGCGGCATCAGGACCTGAAGTTCGTTTGAGTGAGCATACAGGATCACGACCGCAATGGGGAGGACAGAGAGGTTCTGTTGGTACCGAAGATTCTTGTCAACGGTGTTAACGCATCAAAATCCGACGCCGCAAGGCTGAGCACGTCACCGTTCCTGATACCACCCCGTCCCATCTCGACCCCTGTCCGTAGGGTATGGCCAGGCAGGAATTGCCGCACGCGACGGGGAAGGGATTCGTCAAGAAGTAGACGCATCGGCGAATAGCCGTACTTTCGCGGCCTCGAGCACAGCTACTGCTGCCTCGCGGGAAACGGAGGGGAAGTCATCCAGAAAATCATCAAGGGAAGAGGTCCCCTCAAGGTAGTCAAATAAGTTTTGCACCGGTACCCGGGTCCCCTTGAAACAGAGTGCCCCACTCATGATCTCCGGGTCGCGACTGATGTAAGCTGCTTCCATCGATACCTCCGAACTCGAAAACCCTTCAGGTTGGCCGAAACTAGCGACACAATCGCTAAGATAATAAGAGCTGCATATCACGATCAAATACTGCAAGGTGGTTCAGCATGTCATGACTGGAATTATGGCAATTAACGTCTCAACTTGCTCATTATCAGTGCTTTACCTTATTTTTTTGCTCGTCTTCTTCGAATGCAATGCGGTTCCGTACATTCCCCGTATTGAGTTAAAGATAGCTCGGTACCGTAATCGCAGCCAAACCAATTCTCTCAGAAGCTGTTTTAAATTCCAAACCACGCTAACGTGAGGAGGGTCTGAGCGGCTTCATCATAACGGTCCAAAGACCCGATATGCCGAATAATTCGGCGTCCTCGGGATAAACCTTCATCGGCCGTAAATCAAGAATCTCGAAATGGTGATTTGGTATGCCTCGCAATCGATCTTCCGAGTAGCCGATACCCGGCGGCATCTTTCCCGTTTCGTATATCTCCCAATCTTCCACGGGTTGACCGCCTGTCTTGTCAAAACACGTCATCCCGAAGCGTCCGTTCGGGTTCAGCGCCATGCGAACGCGGTCGAGGTAGATTGGCCTTCGATGTGGCGGCAAATGATGGAATAGGCCGGAATCGCAAGCAATGTCGTAATGGTTCTCGAGCAGCGGTATATCAAAGACCGACCCGACGATGAATTTGACGTCAACCCGCGCTTCCTCTGCAAAAAGACGTCCTCTACCGATCGCAGTCCGCGATAAATCGATGGCGTCCACCCGGCAACCCGCCTTTGCCAGATAGACCGCGTTCCGACCGATCCCGCAACCCAGATCGATAGCGTTACCGGAACTGAGGCGCCCCTGTTCTAAGTATCTGACCAGATTCTCGTCCGGGACATTCCTCAGAAAAGGCGGAGTCCGCTTTCTCTTCGCCTAGAAGGACTCCCAATCAACCTCTTCAGCCAGGGAATGGTCGAAAAGCTCTGCGTCTTTGACGGTATGGATGTGACTTCGCGTGACCTCTGCCATTCGAAACACCATATCTGGACGGCGGCTTTGTTCTGTACAAACCGTCCTCAAAAATGAGAATCCCCCAGATGGCCCTTCAACTCGAGATTCAACGCCCCGGCAATTCGTCTTGCGAAGGCGTTTACACCCGGTAGCTCCGAATAGTTGTGCGAATACACCAGCACGTTGACGTTTTTAAATTTGGCGTACTCCAGCAGATAGAGATTCGTCTCCCCTGTGACGTACAGGTCGATCCCGAAATGCAACGCATCTCGCAGAAAGGTGGTATAGATTCCCGCACCCGTTACCGTGCCTACCCTGCGCACGGACCGGTTCGCATCATGCACTCTACAGGGCTCCTCGGACAGCAGAGACGTGAGGTTTGAGCGCACCGTGGCCAGGCTGGCGGGTTCGGATAGTTCGCCCACCCTTCCCGCGTTTTCAGCCAGCGTGGCCACAGGGGTACAACCGATCTCCGATAGCAGCATTGCCGAGGTTCCGAAATCCGCCAGGTCGAGCGGGAGGTGCGCCCAGATGTGCGTCAGGCCGTTTTTGCGTAGCAGAGCTCGGACCTCCTCCCTCTGCTCGAACATGAACTCCCAGGCATCGTGGTGCGTGACAATGACATCCACGTCCCGATCGACTGCCGTCTTTATCGTATCCGGCGTAATCGTGGTCGCATAGCCTATCGAAACGGGATGGTCGCAATACTCGGCAATACCCCATTCATCCGGGTGGGCAACCAGCAGTTCCCTGGTGAACAGAACGTCCATCATTTCGCGAATCATAAACCCGCCTCGCGTCTTCTCGGTCCATCTCCGCCGATCTGCCGTCAGCGCCAACGGAGCCCGGACGGCGCTATATACACACACAAGTGTGTGTAGTCTCGAGAGGGCCCTTGCGTCAAAGGACCATCCACACGCCCGTCACACAGAATATCACACCCGTCACCAGCCGCAGGGTCAACTTCTCCTTCAGAAAGATGACCGCCATCACCAGCCCCAGAACGGGGGAGACAGACGCCAGGGTGGCCATCTTGGCGGGTCCGATCCGGCTGATCGCCATCAAGTACAGCATGGATCCGGCGCCCACGCCGACGATCCCGCTGGCGGCCACAATAGACAGCGCCCGCCGGTCGATATCCCGGATGCGCATCACCGGGCCGGTCCAGGCCCGGGCCAGGAAGAGCAACGCGGCCGTGATCGGCACGCGGACACTGTTGGCCTGAACGGACGTCATGTGCGCGATCGCCGGTTTGAGCATCACCGTGCTCAGGCCCCACAGCAGGCAGGCGAACAGCGCCAGGGATGTGCCCAGCGCGAGCCGAACGGGCCGCTCACCGGAGGGCTGCCGGGCCCGGCTTGAAAGAAAGATCACCCCCACGGCCACGAGACAGATCCCGAGGAAGAATCTCCGGCTGAACGGATTCTGAAGCAGGACCCACTCGAAGAAAAACGTGGCGAGCGGGAAGGTCCCGGACATCGCCATCGCGCGCGACACGCCGATCTCCTTGATTGCCGCCAGGTACATCGTCTCGCCGATGGCCATCCCGATCACCAGCCCCCCCACGAGGAGCGCCCACTCCGTTCCAGTGACGTAGGCGTAGCTGGAAAGCGGCGGACCGAACGGGAGCATGGCCCAGAAAAATACGGTGGCCACAGCGCACCGGATGCCGTTCATCATCGCCGGAGGGATCGCCTGTGACTGCGTGCGGACCATCAGGCTGTTCAGCGCCCAGACGACCGAGCACATCAGCCCGAAGACCTCACCGGGAGAGATCGAAAACCCCAATTTGAGTCCCCAAGCGGATTCCAGGAATCAATATCTGACGAGGGCGGGAGAGACGATTCCGCGATTCCGGTGCGGGCGCTAACCGTCCCGTTCAGGCGGCGCAGACGCGGAACGCGGGGGGAGGGGGCGTTCGCGTCGATAGACGACAGCGGGCAGATCGAGCTTTATACCGTGCTGATCAGACCCGATATTTCCGGCCCGGATCGGGCTCGCCGTGCTCGTTGGCGATAACGTAGAAGACCAGATCTTCGGATCGGCTGGCATTTCGGATCCGGTGCCGGGTGCCCGCCGGTTGCATGAAGCAGTCTCCGGCGACGGCTTCGGTGGAATCTCCTTCACGATCGACCACGGCGCGGCCGGACACGACAATGAAGAATTCCCATGTGCGGGCATGCGAATGCACCGGACATGGCCGCGCCCCCGGCGGCAGACGCGTCAGTTCCACGTCGAACGGATGGGGTGTTTCCGGGGTGTTTCCCAGGGCGACGGATACATGGCGGCGAAAGCGTTCGTAGCTTCCGGTCTTCCAGGTCCACGTCTGATGATCTTCAGGCACGTCGTCCAGATTGATCTTCCAGGGGGTCATGAGTTGCGTACCTCCAGAATTAGTTTGGAGTGATATCGTCTGCTATTGGACCGAGAGCCTGAGGAGTCCACCGCGTGGGACTGTTGATATAGTTCCCGACCTCGAAATTCCCGTGAAACGGCACGGATATTATCCGGGCTGGCGTCGGATCCTCAAGGGAGACAGCGCTTCGATATCGTCATGCCGCGATTTTGTGTTGTTCCTCGACGACGAGTGTAAAATTGCCGGCGGGGATCCGGGTTGTTGACGTTGTTGCGTGCGGAGGGTGATCCGGGAGGTCGTACTTCTGCGTCGTGGCAGCCTGTGGCGATGAGGTGCTGGCCTTGTCAATGATATGGAGGCCGCAGTCTATTTGGGATAGATCCGCAAAGCTTGTCCAGGCCGGATCTCAGGTAGCACTCTTTCGATTTCTGATACCATTGCTACCAAACCCTCAAGCGTATTGCTCGATGCACGCAAGACAGCCACGCCCAGGTCGAATTGTTGAAGAGATTGTTGATCAGGAAGGTTATTGTCCATCGTAACAAGAACATCGAAATGTCGTTGGGCGGCACGCAGTAATGCGCCGTTTTTAAGACCCTTCCATCCACGATACGCCACCGTTTCGACCTCTACTTCTGATTGGAAGTAGAGTCTGAGTCTGATCGGAACATCCTCGTCACGAAGCACTCGCATCCTGTGCTCTCAAGTGCTCCAGACCCTCGGCTGCAAGGTCGAGAAACCGCTCTATCTGCCAGCGCTCGACCGTGGGATAGTCCAGGAGGAACTCTTCGATGGAGTGCCCCCCTTTAATATAACCCACCAGACAGTCTACCGGAACCCTCGTGCCGGCAAATACAAGGTCTCCGCTGTGGATTTCAGGATCACGCGAGACGATCTTTCCCAATTCTAACCTATTCCGTTCTACATCAGCCATCGCGAATTCTCCATTCTTGAGAAAGGCATCTTCTCTTGTCGCAAGATACTGCATGCCTATAAAGAGTGGGTCCGCCTAACAGCCCGTTGAAAAAGTCCATCCGGGCTGCGTCCGGCCCTTGTGGCCGAATTACTGCGTTGCACTCCCTCCCCGAATCCCCCGATTCGACGCGGTCGCGCGCCTTGTCTTCGGCCACAATGACTCGGCCTCGCCTGCAGAGCGACTTTATCAACGGACTGCTAAGACCTGAATGGATCGCCGTTTCATCTCTCGGTAACGGGAAAGTGGGCGCTACGCGCCCGAACTCCACTGCAAGTGAAGTAGGCGTGACCCGCACATGGAACCTGTCCCGCTGGGACCACTGAACAGGTTTGAGGCAGTGCTCAGAGCGACGGTGCGGCCGGTTGTCCTGCATGCTCTCGAAATATATATACCGCCATTTCAAAATGCAAGTGTGCGGGAACCAGAAATAGATCGCGGCAATCGTTCCCGTCACTCCGCAAACGTCTCCTCGCCCCGTTGCTCCTGTTTCTGCCTGAGTTGTGCGATTTCTTCGTCTGTCAGACGCTCTCGATCCGTCACGATCGTTTCTTGGATGAATTCCAGCGTCAGTTCCCGTCTGGTCAACCACTCCCAGCGATCGGCATTCGCCGGGTGGGGATGCGGATCGATATCCTCCGGACCGATCTCCTCGGAAACAGTATAGAGATAACCCGGCGTGACGCTATTGTGTTTCACGTTACAATCGTCGGACAGGGACTCGTCCGGGTAAGACCTACTGACAAGCGAGGGCCTGTGGGAAAACGCTTTCGCCAGATTTCGGTTCTGCGTGATCGAACTTCCGGCGCGAAGTTCCGTCAGCTTTTGCTGAGAGCCATGGTACCACGTAAGGCTGTAGTCACACTTTCGCATATCCGACCTCGAATTCCTGACAGAGAACCGAAAATGCGACTTCCTTTCCCAGGGTTTCGATCGGTAACACGGAAAGTAGGGTATGCAAGGATTCGTGAGAGTTGCAAACTCCTGCTCGACAAGTCTCGCTCGAGGGCCTCTGGCTAAACACGTTCGAATCTCCCGTAGAGGAAAAAGTCGCCAGTCGTGCAAACATCGCCCTTCCAGCCACGGTTCCGGATCGCGCGCGCCAACTCGTCGGGATCGTAGAATACCTTGACGATGTTGAATGCTCGACCATCGTTAAGCCGCCGCCGCGTTATATTATCCTCGGCAGGTGGCGCGCTGTCCGGTGTTGAGGGAATCAGGTTGTCCACAAAAAACAGTTTTCCCCCGGGCCGTAGAGACCTCTCGATCAATCTCCAAAAACGCTCCATATGTGAATCCGGTACATGCGAAAGCCAGAATCCGAAGAACACGAAATCATAGAGAGATTCTGACTTCCAGTGGAACATGTTGGTCTCAATATACTCGACACGATCATCATTGACTTTGCTTTGATTCAGTGCAATGGCCTCTGGCGAACTGTCTACAGCGGTTAATTCTTGACAGTGCACGACCAACTCCCTGGTCCACCATCCCGTTCCACACGCCAGTTCGAGTATTCTTCCGCACGGTCGGGCCTGGTGCAGCGCACTCCTGAGCTTTTTGGTTTCGGCATGCCATCGTCGATTATCATCTGCGCCAACGTCGTAGCGTCCCTTTCGCAGGAACCACTCATCATATTCAGGGGCGCGGGCGCGATAATAGGAGATCTGCTCTTCTAAAATACTTTGCTTTTTCATCGCATGGCTCATTTCAGATGACGTTCCGCGTGCCCGACCCACGCAGCGGTTGAACCAGGCGCACAAGCGCCGAGGCCCGTCACGGACGTGATAGTATGATGTGGGAGTTTGTCACAGGGCGATTCAGCGGTTTCGTCTGAGGCCAGTGACCCGGCTTTTCTCCGTGGCGTCTTGTTGACTCCTGGTTCGGTGCGGAGTTTCGATTGCAAAACGCTTACGCCAGAATTCGGTTCTGAGTGATCGAACTTCCTAGGCGAAGTTCTGTCAGCTCTTGCTGAGCACCATGGTACCAGGCAAGACCGTAGTCGCACTCTGACATTCCAAACCTCAATTCCTGAACGGAGAACCGAATGCGCTACTTCCACCGTCAGGGAAATCCGTCAATGACGGTGTCGCGCTAGCGCCGACTATCCCCAACTCCCGTCCTTTCGCCTGTGAATGAAGATCGGGTTTCCGCCGGGATCGGCGATCATGGCCACGTGGCAGGTTGCAAGCTCGTGCGGACCCCACTCAACCGCCACGCCTTTGCGATGCAGTTCCTCAATCGCATCGTCGAAATCCTCCACGGCGACGGAACCGACGAAACGCCGCCCTAACACATGCACCATCCGGCTATCGGGGTCAACTCCTATCTTTCGTCAGTTTTTCGCGTAAATTCGCGCTTGTGGACTCAACACAAAAGCGACCTCGACATGGGGCCGCTTTTTTTCTTCTTCCGGCGCGTTACGAGTTTTCTATGGGGCAGGTGAATACCGATGACGCGCCCGATTTCCCCGTTTCGGAGCCGCGCCGTTTGCTTTCGGATTTCCTACAGCCTTACCGGCTTCATGGAATGGGTCTGGGCGTCGAATTCAGAGCCGGTGAGCAGGCGGGAAAGCGTGTTGGTCATCCTCACGACGACACGATTCTTGCCGGATTTCAGCCACTCGGTCTGGCCCGTCCACTTATAGGGCGCCCAGGCCCTCGTGCCCAGCGAACGGCCGTTGATGACGACCTCGACAATATTGGAAAGGTCCCTGAGTTCCTCTTCGAGCGAAAAAACAAACTGTTCCGTCTCGGGAGGCTCGGCAAACGTCATATCCTTCGTATACACAACCGTGCCAGCATAAAATGGCATTTTCTGGTCGTCCAACTCACCCGGTATACCCCGGTCGACCGGTGGGACGATTCGGAGATATTGATTGAGCCAACGTCTGACACCGAATTTCCCGAAGACGTATAATGCATCTACGAGGCCCTGGTTGAGGTGGTCGAGTTCTACTCGGACGGCGAGGACATTCTTGCCGGTCGAGACGCGGCGCACAACGGCGCAGGTGACGTTGTTATGGTCGTACCGGAAAGTGGGCCGGAAGGCTTTTCCCGGCAGCCGGACACCGTTCAGGAAAATCTGGTAGTTGCCAAGAATGGCGCTGCGGTCCATCACCAGGGAGAGCTTTGAAGGCACGAAATCCGCGGAGAATGCCGTTCTGAACCAGCAGACAAGAGGAAAATCGATGCCAGGACCCGGAGCCTGGCCCGGCGCATCGCTGTTGAACGTGAAGGGCAGGCTGGAGAGAGAAGACAGATCTCGAATCTGTTCTACCATCGGTTTGGGGGTAACCGGTGTCCAGCGGCTGTCCCTGTAACCGAGATTGTGCCAGCCCTGCTCGATCCCCTTGTTCTGCGGATCGAGCTGCATCTGGAACCTGTCCATGCGCAGGCAGTTGTCCTCTTCGGGATCGACCTTCCACGGACCGTTCGAGTCTGGACGCAAGGCTGCCGCCGGTTCCGACTCCGCCAGCGCCTGGGGTTTGTCTTCCGATGCAACGATAAGGTGGGATTGCAGGCGTCCGAAGTCGAGATTGAGCGTGATCCGATCGCCTTCCCGTTCCGCCTTCAATGGGGTCCGCCTGCCGGTTTCCAGGTCCCACCGTTCCACTTTGCGGCGGTTTGCCGGAACCCTTATGGTGATCCGGGATGTGAAGGCGTTTGGATCGGTATTCGCGAAGAAAAACAGGTCTTCTTTCGGCGTTTCTCTCCGCTGCGACAGGATTGCCGAACCGTTCTTCTTGTCGGTTTCAACGATCACGTCAGGAGGAAGGATACGGTGGAGCAGATCGGCCAGCATGCGCGCACCACGGTTTTCCTCGACGGAACCACCCGTACGGATGAAGTAGAGGTCTCCCCGCTGGATGAGATGTACGCCCAGTTCGTGGCCTGCATAGTCGCGTTTCATTCTGCCGGGGTCCATATCGGTGAGCCGGGAGAATGCCTCGACAACCGATGGACCCTCCTGAATGTCTTCGATCGGCAGCAGGCCGAGACAGATGACTTTGCCGCCGGCGTTGATGAACTGCCGGATGCGTTCAAATGCGTCTCGTTCCAGGTTCGCGATGGGCGGCAGGATGAGCACGTCGTATCTGGCTCCGTCAATATGGATCCTGTCACCGACGATCCGCGCCTCGGCCAACGTTTCCGGATCCAGCGAGTCGAAATCGCGCTGCATCTGGCAAAGGGTTTCTATCAGGTACGCCCAATCCGAAGCGAGGCGCTGGGTAAACTTGGCTTCATCCTCATCGTAACCGATATATTTCCATCCGAGGCCGGGGCTGCCCAGGTGCGCCCAGAGGCTCGTCACTGGATCGAGCAGGGCCAGGTTGGCCCTTCGTCGTCCCTGGCTGAGGACGTATGAGAGACGGCCGGCGTAGTCCGCCAGAAGCCGGAAATGTTTCCAGTAGGGATTCTGGTGAAAAATCGAGGGCGGTTTGTGGTGCTTGCGCAACCCGTCGAGCGTGTAGGCCAATCCCCGCGCGTGAAACAGGTTGGCGCCGAGGGCGCCCATCCGGTCGATCGTCCATTTCATATCCTGAAGTGTGAGAGACCAGCCGGTATCCTGGAAACAGGTGTTGAAAACGCGGCCCCCGTCGTGGACGGACACTGAGAATCTGGGGTTGCGGCGATAATCGGCGGCATGCGCGTCCCGGTCTCTGAACCGGCCGACCTTTTCACCGCCTCCGCTCGTGCCGGGGATGTGGACATTTCGCCTGTGAGCGTTCCTGAAGACAGTGACATCCGCTGCGTGCCGCAGTTTATGCTTTGCGCACCACGTCTCGAAGACTTTATGGAAGTTGTCTCGGAGCATCTCGCTCAGTGTCTGGAAGTAATCGGTCCGAATCCGGGCCGTATTCGGACCGAAATAGGTCATCAGCGCAGGGAGGCAGTTAAGCAGGTCGTACTGGTTGCGCTCGTGAAATACCCCGGGCAATGTCGGAGACCAGGGCCATCTGCCGGGTGTGGAAAGCGTATCGGTGGTTAAAATGCCCTGGATCACACCGCCAAAACTGTCTGCGAGCACTTTGGCGTACCGTCCGTGGGTTGTCTCAAGAAAACAGGCGACGGCTTCCGCGTTGAAGGGATCGAAATGGATTCCATGAGGTTCCGCCGCATCGGATTCTCGCTGTATGAAGACCAGCACTCTCCAGCGTCCGGGCGGCGCCTTCCAGAACAGGCGATGCGCAAGGTGGCGGGCGAGAAATTGTTTGTTGTGGTATGTCCCATCGTCCGTGTGTTCGTGGTATATCTCATGGCGCTGATTGGCGCCGATATAATCCCCGACATCGGTCACACTCTCCCAGAGGCACCGGTCCCGTTTGAGCGGAACGGCGAGCGCCCGCAATACCGTGCCCCACGGTAGTTCCATGTCGACCTGCTGACCGCCCTGTACGGTGATTTCATCGAAGGTGAGGTGCTGGGCGCGATACTGCGGGTAACCCAGTGAAACCTGGCCGCCGCTGATGCTGTGGGGATGGGGGTATTCTCCCTGCAGCCAGACCTGAAGGCCGCACTCCCGGGCGGTTTCCACCGCCAGCCGAACACGATCGAACCAGATCTTGGAGAGGTACGGAATGCGAAGCCCCGGCCCCGCGGAGAGACAGAAACCACCCAGGCCTTTTTCGCTCATCTCCCGGATCTGGCGCACGATCTCGCCGTCCTCGATGGTGCTGTTCCAGGACCAGGAAGGCAGAATCCGATATGGAGCCGGAGGATTCAGGAATGTGCGGGTATCCATCTTGCGGCTAACCGGTTGCAAATGGGTGTGGCGGCTGAGGGCTGCTCGCGCACGCGGGTTGGCGGGGTTTCGTGATGGTACACCCGCCGCGGATAACGTGTCGACATCCGGTTCGGAGGCCGGGGATACAGGAGATGCACGCCGGCGCCGACGCCCGATTCCTCGAGGATGTTCGCCAGCCCGGAACCGGGCGGTTAGGTACGGGTCGCGCAAGTCTCACAGAGATACGTTACGGTTCGATAACGTTCCGTGAGGCGTGTGAGTTTGATCCGACCCTCTTCTTGCCGGCAACGCTCGCAGGGGCGCTCGAGTGGAGGATTCGACCCGGCTTCCGCTAACGCGTCACAGACCTCGCAACGATAAGTGACCTGTTTCGCGCCATTGAAAACCCGGGTGGAGGCCCGTGTGGCGGGACGCTTTTCACACGTATCACAGAGCACCTGGGATAGCTTCTCCGGAAGCTGCGGATGTGCGGGATTCGACCCTCATTACATTTCAAAGAAATGTAATGTACTATTTAATAAAAAAAAGTCAAGATAAAGCGTAGTTTGAGGCGTATAATTATCTGTTATTTATTCATTTATTAAAAACAAGAATGATAAATTCGAATTGTCCGCATACGGGCCTCGACCGCCGTTTCGTCATGGCCCGTCTGTTGGTGAAATGCCCTGGACGGCGACGATTAAGTGTTTGTTTTTAAATGCAGAGCGGCCTCCGTCGCTTGCCTTGTCCGGTTGCCGTTCAGATTTTGTGGTCTCCGGCGTTTTTTTTTGTTATACTTGAGATCCAAATGAAAAAACGCATTTGTGCGCTTGTGCCGGCTGCCGGGATGTCGACTCGCATGGGGTCTCCTAAACAGTTGCTGCCGTTCGGCGGGAAGACGGTGCTTCAAACCGTGGTCGATACGTTGCTGGCGGCCGATCTGGATGGGATCCTGGTGGTCCTTGGCCACCATGCAGATACCGTGCGCGAGAGTCTGGCGGAGCGGCCGGTGATGTTTCGCGTCAATCCGGATTACCGAAGGGGGATGTTTTCAAGTATCCTGTGCGGTCTCTCCACCTTGGTGAAGTCGGCCGACGCCGCGTTGATCGCCCTGGGCGATCAGCCGCAGATCGATTCGCGGGTGGTTCGGAGGGTGGCCGCGGCGTACCAAAACAGCAATAAAGGGATCGTCGTTCCCGTTTGCGGAGGCAAACGAGGGCATCCGGCTCTGGTGGATCTGGGTCGTTATTATTCGGAAATCCGATCTCTTTCGGGAGAGACGGGGCTGAAACCCGTAATGCGCGGGCACGCGGACGATACGTTGGAGGTTGACGTCGAGGATGAGGGGGTGTTGCGGGATATGGATACGCCAGAGGAATATCGGGCGGAACTGGACAGGCGCTGAGGGCACTTTGCCGCTATCTTGTCCGATAGGGTATTACGCCGGCGAAAGCTGGGCTCCCCCGTCAACACGGAGGATCTGGCCGCTCACGAAGCTTGCCAGCGGCGAAACGAAGAACTGTACGGCCCGCGCGATTTCGTCCGGATGGGCGTAGCGGATCAGCGTGGGCCGGTTCATTGCGTTCATAAGTTCCGGGTCGGCCTGACCCGTGGCAACGAATCGACCGCTGGGGGAATTGCCGGGCGCAACCATGTTCACAGTGATGTTGTGTTCCCGGAGTTGGGCAGCCAGGCAGCGGGTATAGTGGGTTTGGGCGGCTTTGGCCGTGGCGTAAATGGGGCCTCCACCGGGCTCGCCGGTGAAGCTGTCCACGGAACCTATATTGACAATACTGCCTTCTCTCCGTTGGACCATGCCCGGAACGACGGTACGGCAGCAATGCAGGGTTGTGGCGAAGTTCCTGCGGAACACGGCTTCGATATCTTCCAGGGGGATACCCAAAGTGTCGTTGGGCTTCGGCTTTCCGCCTGCCGCGGCAATGTCGCCTCCGGCGTTGTTGACCAGAATGTCGATCGGTCCGAGTTCGCTTTCGATCTGTTCAACCGCGGCTTTGACCTGTGCGGGTTCCGAGACGTCGGCGAATACGGTGATGACCGGGCTGCCTGTTTTCGCGATTTCCCCGGCGACATGAGTCGTGGACGGGGCTTCGTTGAACTCTGCCGCCGTTTCGTCAGATCGTCCGTGGACAACCACCGAAGCGCCGCAACGCGCCAGACGTTCCGCAATCGCCCGGCCCAGGCCCCGCGCGGAAGCAGTGACCCACGCGACTTGGCCGGCCAGGAGTTCGGGATGTGCGCATTCCATATGGACATGGTCTCCGTAGGTGAAGGCGTCTCGCGCAACGCGAATTCAGGACATCAACAGCCGAAGAGGCGCCCATTGAGGGCCGGGGGCGGAAGGCCCGAACAAGGTACAACGTCCACGGCCCTCCTGCAAGGTCTGGAAGCATTGGCGGTGCCGGCTCGCATTGGCGTTCTCACCGTTGGTGTGGACATTTCCATTCAATTGAGGCTACAACTCCGGAGGATTCGTTTATGGGCGGTCGGACCATCGGTTTCGCAATGATCGGGTGCGGCGTGGTGGCGGATTATCACATCGGCGCGGTGCAGGATACCGAAGGCGCAGAACTGGTAGCGGTATACAGCCGAAGCGAAACGCGCGCGCGGACGACAGGAGAGGCACACGGCGTGCCCTGGTTTACGGATCACGAAACCATTCTCCGCCATCCTGGGGTGGATGTGGTTTGCATCTGCACCCCAAGTGGCGTCCGCATTCCCATTGTGACGGATGCGGCGGCGGCGGGCAAGCATCTGATCGTGGAGAAACCGCTGGATGTGTCCATTCAGAAAATGGATCGCATCATTCAGGCGGCCGGTAACGCGGGGGTGAAGCTGATGGGGGTTTTCCAGTTGCGGTACGGGGAGGCGGTCAACAGGGTGCGGGCGGCGGTTCGCTCGGGCGTTCTCGGCAGGATGGTGCTGGGCGATGCCTATATCAAGTGGTTCCGGCCCCAGGCCTATTACGATGCGGACGATTGGCGGGGCAACTGGATGATGGAGGGCGGTGGGGCACTGATGACGCAGGGCAGCCACACGGTGGATCTGCTCCAGTGGATTATGGGACCGGTAAAGCGCGTCTACGCCAGGATGGGCACGTTGATCCACGATATCGAAGTGGAAGATACGGTGGTAGCCACACTGGAATACGAGAGCGGGGCGCTGGGGGTAATTGAAGCGTCTTCAGCCGCGTATCCCGGATTGCCGGCACGGATGGAATTCTCCGGAGACCGGGGTACGGTTGTGGTGGAAGCGGACCAGGTTACCAGGTGGGATATCGAAGGCGAGGGCGTGGAAGAGACGACGGCGGACACGACCGACGTGGCAAAGGCGGCATCGGATTCCAGGACGTTCGGCACGGAAGGACACATGGCGCAGATCGCGGAGATGGTGCGCATTCTGAATGGTGGCGGCGAGCCGAAGATCGATGGCCCGGAGTCGAAGCGGGCCATCGAAATCATCCTGGCGATTTATGAATCGGCGAGGACGGGCAACCCCGTGGCGCTGCCATTCAACGGTTGAACCCGGATTTTCTATTTTGAGGAGCGTTCTATGGAGCCGGTCAAGATTGTGGTGACGGATTATATCGAACCCGACCTGAAATGGGAAGAGGAGGAGCTCGAAAAATACGGGCATGTCACGTTTGAATATCATCAGCTCAAGTTCACGTCGGAGGACGAACTGGTCGCCAAGATCGGCGACGCGGATATGATACTGGTGAATATGGTGAAGATGACCTCCGGCGTTATCGATCAGCTGGACAGGTGCAAGCTGATTCTGCGGCACGGCGTCGGATACGACAACGTGGACGTGGCGGCGGCGACGGCAAAGGGCATCCGGGTCGCCTACGAGCCGGACTATTGTTCGGATGAGGTGGCGGAACACGCCATTACGTTGATGCTGTCCGGCTGGCGGAAGCTGAATGTGGGCCGGAAGATTCTCGAGGCGTCGAGCCGCAACGGGATCTGGGATTTCGCCGAGGTGTACCCCGTGTATTCCGTGAAGGGGAAGACCGTGGGCATTATCGGATGTGGCCGCATCGGCAGCCTGACGTTGCGGAAACTGGCCGGTTTTGAAGTGAATGTCCTGGTCTGCGATCCGTACCTTTCAGAAGAGCGGCAGAAGGAACTGGGCGTGCAGGTGGTGGATCTGGACACGCTGCTGAAAGAAGCGGATATGATCACGATTCACGCATCGCTCCACGAAGAGACGTATCATCTCATCGGCGAAAAGGAACTCAGGGCGATGAAATCCCTCGCGTATCTGGTGAATACGGCGCGGGGCGGTCTGGTGGACGCGGATGCGCTGGGCAGGGCGCTGAAGGAGGGTTGGATCGCCGGTGCCGCCATCGACGTGTACGAGCAGGAGCCGCCCGATCCGGACATGGATCTGTTCAATCTGGAGAATGCCCTCCTTGCGCCGCATCTGGCGTGGTATTCCGAAGAGGCGAACTGGAGCATGCGGGAGAAGGTAATGGAGGATTTTGTGCGTTTTATCGAGGGGCGGCCGCCGCGGTTCCTGATCAACAAGGAACTGGTGTAGGCGAATGCGCGAATCAACCTGCCGGGGGATCTGAGATGGCACAGGTGGCGAACGCAATCACGCTGGAGAGACGGAAGATTCCGGGACCCAGGTCTGCGGAGTTGCTGGCGGTTTCCAGTCAATACGAGCCGCCGTGCATGGCCGATCAGGTGCCGGTGGTGTGGGACCATGGCGAGGGCGTGTGGGTATGGGATGTGGACGGCAACCGGTTTCTGGACTTCACCTCCGGAGTGCTGGTGACCAATTTGGGACATTCCCACCCCCGCCACGTCGAAAGCATCCGGAAACAGGCCGGACGGCTGATGAATTGTTATTCGTTCCCGACGCCGGAACGGGTGACGCTGTCACAACGCCTGACCGATCTGCTGCCTGAAAATATCGATCAGACGTTCTTGCTGACGACGGGGGCCGAGGCGACGGAAGCGGCCATCCGCATTGCCAAGCGGTTCACGGGCAAGCACGAGGTATTGTCATTCTATGGGGGATTTCATGGGCGCACGTACGGCCCGATGAGCGTGGCCGGGAGTATGAAGACAAAGCGCGGGTTCGGCCCGCAGTTACCCGGCGGAATTCTGGCGCCGTTTCCCTACTTTTATCGGGATTTTTACGATAGCGAAACCGAAGAGGAATGCGCACAGCGATGTCTCGAAAACCTGGATCGGATTATCGATTCCACGTCCACGGGCGACGTCGGCTCGGTGATCACCGAGCCCTACCAGGGGGGCGCGGGTTTCATTTTTCCGCCTGCCGGTTGGCTTAAAGGACTGGAGAAATGGGCCCGGGACCGGGGGATGGTCTTCATTCTGGACGAGGTGCAATCGTCGTTCGGACGCACGGGAAAGTTGTTCGCGCTGGAGTGGGAGGACCTGCAACCGAATATGGTCTGCCTCGGCAAGGGTATCGGCAGTGGGATGCCCGCTTCCGCGTTGGCCGGCGAGAGCCGGATTTTCGAGTGCATGGGGGTCGGTGAGATGTCCAGCACCTGTGGGGGCAATCCGCTGGCCAGCGCTGCATCTCACACGGTACTGGACGTGATGGAAGACGAGAGACTGCCGGAGAACGCTCAAAGAGTGGGCGACTATATGATGGCGCGGTTTCAGGCGCTACAGGCCAAATATGAGGTTCTGGGCGACGTGCGGGGGCAGGGTCTGGTGATCGGCCTCGAGTTCGTTCTGGACCGCGAGGACAAGACACCCGCGCCGGAACTGACGTCGGATCTGCTGCTGAGGGCTGGGGAGTACGGTCTTCTGCTCGGTAAGGTCGGGTTATACGGGAATGTCGTCCGGGTCGCGCCTCCGCTGTTGATTGGGGAGGAGGAGGCGGGGACGGGCATCGACATCCTCGACCGCGCGTTGGAGGAACTTTGCGCTTAATCGGGCAGCTGTGAATCCACGACCGGGGCGGTCTACCTGACGGTCCGGCAATGAAGGACCCGGAAAAGGCATGTTGGCGCGCCGGGTCCGGGGAGTGCGCTTGTTGGATGATCGGTTATTGAAAGCGGCAATCGAGACTCATAAGGAAGATGCGGTCGGGCTGCTCCGCGATCTGATCCGCATCCCGTCCGTGCGCGGGGACGAAGGACCGGCGATGCGCATGTTGCACGAGCGAATGGCAGGGGTGGTGGACGAGCGCGAACTGGTGCCGGTTGCGGACGGGATTCAGGAGGATCCCGATTATTCCTTCAAACTACCGGATTTCAGCTATGCCGGCCGGCCGAATTTGAGGGTGGTCAGGAATGGCAATGGCGGCGGACGGTCGTTGATTGTGAATACCCACCTGGACGTTGTGCCGGCTTCCTCGGACCAGGATCAGCCGTTCGAGGGGCGCCGGGAAGACGGGATCGTGTTCGGCCGCGGGGCGTGCGATTGTAAGGGACAGGCGGCCATGTTTTACCTGGCGCTTGCCGCCCTGAGGGAGATGGGGATTGAACTGAAAGGGGATCTGATCGGGCACCTGGTGATAGAGGAGGAGTGCGGCGGCAACGGAACGCTGGCGTTCGTACGCGGCGAGGATCGGGCCGATGCGGCCCTTGTTCTGGAGCCGTCCGAATTGAAGATCCTTCCTTCGATCCGCGGCGCAGTATGGTTCACGGTAAACGTCTACGGTAGGGCGGGCCACAGCGGGCAGGCGGGGCGCACCGTGAGCGCGCTGAAGGAGGCCATGCGGGCAATTGAGATTCTGGAGGGGTATCACGGGAGGTTGCTGGCGGAATCCAAAGGACACCCGCTCTACGATGCGTACGAGAACCCGATGCCAATTACGTTCGGAACGCTGGAGGCGGGTGATTGGCCGGCGATGGCGCCCAGAAAGGCGACATTCAAGGGGGTTCTGGGATTCCTTCCGACCCGGACCAAAGAAGAGGTGATGCGCGAGATGGAGGAGGCGCTGAGAACGGAGGGAGGAGACTGGCTTCCGGACCATTTCGATATCGAATTCATGTACCGGCACGATTGCAACGAAGTGTCTCCGGACCATCCGATCGTGGGGACGCTGCAACGGGCCTGCCGGGCAAGCGGACAGGCCACGGAGATCGCCGCGATGCCGGCCTCGTGCGATGCGTGGTTCTATTCGAATCTGATCGGTGTCCCCGCGGTGGTGATTGGCGCGGGAACGCTGGGCGTAGCCCACTCCAGCCAGGAGCAGATCCCCGTGCAGAGCCTGGCTGCCGGGGCCGAGGTACTCGCGCGGGCGATTGTGGATTGGTGTGGATAAACGCACATTGCCGGACCACGCGGCCAGAAAGACGTGTCCGGCCGAAACGGAGAATGCAATTCGATGAAGAGGCTCGGGGTTGGGATCATCGGATTCCATCATCTTCATTCCCTGGATTATCTGCCGCATTTTGAGGCCATCGTCCAGACGGAGGTGCGGGCCGTTGCGGAGGCGGATCCGGACTATCTGAAACAGGTGTGCGGACAGACCGGGATTGACGGATACGAGGATTACAACGCGCTCCTGGCGCGGGAAGACATTGGCCTGGTGGTGATCCTGCTGCCCCATTCGCAGTGCCCGGAGGCGGTGGAACAGTCGGCGGCGGCAGGCAAGCACGTCATTGTCGAGAAGCCGATGGCGAATACGTCGGCGGGTATCCGGCGGATGATCGCGGCGGCGGGAGCGGCGGGGGTGGCGCTGTCTTCACCCTACTGCTGGCGCGCGCATCCGGCCGCCCGGAAGATCAAGGAACTCGTCGATCGGGGCATGCTGGGTCAGATCATCGCGCTGGAGGGGCGATGTGCGGCGGGCTCACCCCGGCGTTACCTGGAAAACGGGATTTCACCCTGGCTGAATCGCAAGGCGATTGCGGGCGGCGGCCCGATGCACAATTTGGGAACGCACTGGATCGATCTGTTTCGGTGGTTCTTGAAGGACGAGGTCCGGCAGGCGACCGGCATGGTGAGCCACCTGCAACATCACCTGGATATCGAGGACAATAGTTTCGGAATCGTCAAATTCAGGAACGGGGCGACAGCGACCCTGGATATCAGTTATTCCGTACCGAAAGCCTATCCCGCCGGCAGGGATCTTTTCATTGGCCTTCGGGGCACACTGGGTACGGCGTCGTGGAGTCCGGCCTGGGGAGGAACCGCGGACGAAATCTTTGTGGTGAGCGACCATCCCGATTTCGCGGGTGGGCCCGAGACGACGCTTCGGATCGCGTCTCAGGCGGCGGACGGTTACGGCGGTGCTTCCGGCCGGGTGTATCTGAGTGAGACAGTCGAGGCCATTCTGGAAGGGAAACCTCCCGGAATCACGGGAATGGACGGGCTGAGGGCCGTGGAGGTGGTGGAAGCAATTTATGCCTCCGCGGAAAGGGGAAGGGTCGTGACCGTGGAAGATTGCGGCGCTTGAAGACGCCGGACATCAGGCACAACAAAAGGAACAGCCGGTCCCTGGTATCGCAACCGGCTGTTTCTTTTTAGACTTCCGTAACAATTTCGGCGCCCGACCGGATACCGTCGGGCCGGGTCCCCGTCGTTCCCAACCCGTGCGGCCTACCACGCATCCATTACGATCTCCCGCCCGATCCGGGCGGATTCGTAGATGGCCAGGATCAGGTCCACGGACTTCCGGGCGGACTCGCCCGGGATATAGGGGTCGCGGTCTTCCAATACGGCGCGGGTGATGTCGTTCACGAGCCAGCCGTGGCCGGGCGCGACGGCGCTGGCGGCGCCCACGTTTCCGGCCGCAGCGATTTGCCGTGGGGGAAATGCGTCGACGGCGCGTCCGTCTTCCTCGGTGGTGGTGGCCCAGCGGGTGATCTGGGTGCCGCTCATGGTGATGGTCCCGGATTCACCGTGAAGTTCAATCCGAGACGCCTCGCCGGGGTTGCAGGACGTGGTGCCGATGAGCGTTCCGAAAGCTCCGCTCTTGTATTTGATCGTGGCGACGGCGGTGTCTTCCACTTCGATGTCGCGCACCTTGTGTTCTGCGCGCGCGAACACGGACTCGACGTCGTCGTCGATCAGCCACAGCAGGAGGTCCACGCCGTGCACGCCCTGGTTCATCAGCGCGCCGCCGCCGTCGTCCTTCCACGTGCCGCGCCAGCCGGCGCTGTTATAGTACGCTTGGGGGCGGTAGTTCTTCATCAGGGCGTCTGCCAGCACCACTTTCCCCAGATCGCCGTTCTTGATGGCGTTCCGCGCTTTGATGGCCTCATCACTGGTCCGGCTCTGGAAAATGCAGCCGAGTTTGACGCCGGCATCGCGGCATGCATCGATCATCAGGTCCATTTTCTCCCGCGTGACATCCAGCGGTTTCTCACTTAGGGAATGCACGCCGGCCCGAGCAGCCGCAATCACGTTGTCAGCGTGCATGCCGGAAGGGGTGCAGATACCGGCGATGTGCACGTCCGGATCCGAGACCAGGTCCTGATAGTTCTTGTAATATTTGATGCCGCCGGACTCGGCCGCGAATTTCCTTCCCTTATCTTCGTTGTAATTGCAGACGGCAACCAGTTCCGCGTCGGGGCAGGCTTCGATTCCAGACCGGAAATGACCCGCGATCATACCGGCGCCAATAATGCCCCATCCGAGTTTATTGTTTTTGGCCATTGGGTGCCTGGTTCCTTTTCGGGGGTTGGAGCGCGGCAGACCGCGCCTGGATCGGATGGGTTCAGCCGTCGTGCCGGACCTCGACTTCCCTGCCCGATCGGGCGGATTCGTAGATCGCCAGAATGAGGTCTATGGCGCCTCGGGCGGATTCGCCGGTCACGTAAGGGTCGCGGTCTTCCTGGATAGCCCGGATGAGGTCATTCACGAGGAATACGTGGCCGGCGCTGCCAATGGCTTTGGGATCGGCCACCGCGCCCTGGATTTCGATTTCTCTCGGTGGTTCGCTGTCTTCGGCGCGTCCGTCTTCTTCGAGGGTGTTCGCCCAGCGGGAGATCGAACTGCCGCTTACGGTGATGGTACCCCGTTTTCCGTGCAACTCGATGCGACGAGCTTCGCCGGGGTTGCACGAGGTGGTGCCGATGAGCGCACCGAACGCGCCGTTCTTGAATTTCAGATTGGCCACCGCCGTGTCTTCCACTTCGATGTCGCGCACCTTATGTTCGGCGCGCGCGAACACGGAGTCGACAAGGCTGCCCATGAGCCATAGGAGAAGGTCCACGCCGTGTACGCCCTGGTTCATGAGGGCGCCGCCGCCGTCCAGCGCCCAGGTGCCGCGCCATCCGGCGCTCCGGTAATAGGCCTGGGAGCGGTAGTCTTTGAGATAGGCGTCGGCCAGAACCATTTGACCCAGCAGGCCGTCCTGAATGGCTTTGCGGGCTCTGATCATGTCCGGACTGGTGCGGCTTTGGAACACGCAGCCGAGTTTCACCCCCGCTTCGCGACATGCCGCTGTCATTTCGGTCATGCGACCGGCGTCGATCTCGAGGGGCTTCTCGCACAGGGCGTGCTTGCCGGCCCTTGCCGCCGCAGTCACGCCTTCATGGTGCACGCCGGAGGGCGTGCAGACGCTGACGATGTTGACCTTTCCGTCCTGAACCAGTTCTCTATGGTCTGAATACGCACGAATGTTCGTTTCGCCGCCATTAACGCCGGCAAGAAATGACCGGATCTGACTTTCGTCGGTGTCGCAGACCGCCACCAGTTCGGCCTCGTCGCAGGCGTCAATGGCCATGCGGTGGGTCGGCGCGATCACGCCGCAGCCAATGATGCCGAAACCGAATTTCCCGTTTTTCATTCATCGCCTCCGTGTTCGCGAAACCCCGGCTGACGCTCCGGGTTGTTTGACCCCGAGGCAGGACCGCAAAAAAAGAGAATTCGAGCAGGAGGAAATGTAGGATATGGCTGGCAGGTTGTCAATGGGCATTTTACGCTTTTTCGCAAGCGGGGCGGGCATATCTTAAGTGGTTGGCGAATCGCAGACAATCGGAGGTGCGGAGATGCATATGAAGAAAACATCCGGCGCGAGGATACAAAGAATCGGACTGATCGCGGGACCCGTTCTGGCGTTCGCGTTGCTTGTATTCTTTGATCTGGAGCCAGGACGGCCGGCCGTGACCCGGACGGCGGCGGTGGCCTTGCTTATGGCCGTGTGGTGGATGACGGAAGCAGTGCCGCTCGCGGCGACGGCGCTGCTCCCGGTCGTGTTGTTTCCATTGCTGGGGATCATGGACGGCAAGAAGGTCGCCCCCATCTATTTCAACCACGTTATCTTTCTGTTCATCGGCGGATTTATGGTTGCCCTGGCCATGCAGCGTTGGAATCTGCATCGGCGGATCGCATTGCGCGTGTTGCTCTGGTGCGGTGTTCGCCCAAGGCGTATTCTGCTGGGATTCATGGTGTCTACTGCGTTTTTATCGATGTGGATCTCCAATACGGCGACCACAATGATGATGGTGCCGATCGTGCTGGCGGTGGTGTTGAAGCTGGAGGAGGGCGAGGCGCGGGGACGGTTTGCCACCGGTCTGTTTCTCGGTGTGGCATACAGCGCATCCATCGGTGGCGTGGCAACACTGGTGGGCACGCCGCCGAATCTCTCGTTCGCCCGGATTCTGAATATTCAGTTCCCCGATGCGCCGGAGATCTCGTTTGCAGGCTGGTTTGTTTTTGCATTTCCAATTTCCGTGCTGTTCCTGATTGTGGCGTGGCTGCTGTTGAGTTACCTGCATGCCGGCGGCCGGCATGCGAAGACGTTCGATCAAAGTGTTCTACGGGATCAATACAGAGCGCTGGGACCGCTCTCTTACGAGGAAGCTGTGGTCCTGGCCGACTTTGTGCTGCTGGCGCTTCTCTGGCTGTTCCGGAATGAGATCCGGATCGGCGACGCGGTAATCCCGGGGTGGTCGGGGCTGTTTCCCAGTGGTTCGTTTCTGAATGACGGGACCGTCGCAATGGGAATGGCGCTTCTGCTTTTTCTTATTCCCGCGCGGAGCGATTCCGCGGAAAAGATCCTGGACCGGAAGACGGTGTCGAAACTGCCGTGGCACATCGTGCTGCTATTTGGAGGAGGCTTCGCGCTGGCTACCGGGTTCAAGGACTCGGGCTTGTCAATGTGGTTCGGGCATCGCCTGGCGGGGCTCAGTGCGCTCCATCCCATGTTGCTGGTGGCCATCCTCTGCCTGATGATTACGTTCTTGACCGAGTTGACGTCGAATACCGCCACTGCCGAGATGTTCCTCCCCATCCTGGCGGCGCTGGGTGTCGCGATTCAGGTGGATCCGCTTCTGTTGATGATTCCGGGGACACTCTCCTGTTCGTTTGCGTTCATGCTGCCGGTGGCAACGCCGCCGAATGCGATCGTGTTCGGGACGGATCGGGTGCGAATGACGGACATGGTCCGCGTGGGGTTGATATTGAATCTTACGGGGGTCGCGATCGTCGTCGGCGCCATATACGCGCTGGGCGGTTCGGCTCTGGGAATTGAGTCGACGGGGTTACCGGACTGGGGGAAATAATCCGAATGACGCAACGCAGCGAGACGGGATGAACCCGCGCCTGCCTGTGCGTGCTGCCTCACGCACGCAGACAGGGAAGAATGGTGACATATTTCACGGACAGGACACGAGAGGCGAGGAATGGTATGTACGAACCCATTGACACAATCAGACTGAAGTCGGGCGAAACGGTCGAAGTGGGGTTTGTGATAGGACCTGACCGGGATTGGGCAGGACGAATTGAGACGTTGCTTGAGCACAAATCAGAGATCTGGCGATGGGGAAACACCATGGTGCTACGGGAAAGGCTGGGCGTCGAGGCGTACTTTTATATTCTGCATCGGGACGGGATTCCATTCGCCAATATGACCACGGTCGAGATGCGGGGGGTGGGAATTTTCGGGCACGTGTATACGAAACCGGAGGACCGTCGGCAGCGGGCCGCGATGGAACTGATGCGCGTTATGATGGATCATTTCAGAAGGCGGGGCGGGCGGGCGCTGTACCTCGGGACAGGTTATGATTCGCATCCTTATCACATATATCGGTCGCACGGATTTGAAGGATTGGAGCCGCGCAGCGGCTATATGGATTACTATTCGACTTCAAAAGGAGCGTTCGAGGCGGAATATTTCTCGAAAGGACGGGCAGTCGTGGCGAACCTGGACTGGCCGGACTGGCCTGCGTCGACAGCGCTGTTTTCGGGTGATTTTCCCGGTGTGACGCGATGTGCCGGCATGCGGATATTCGGACGGCAGTCTACCGAAAGCCCCCTGTTGCCGGTCATCCGGGACGCGGTGGCTCGACAGGCCGAAGGCAGACCGGCGCGCGTGAAGGTGTTGCGGCAACGTGAGACGACGGCGGTGGCGGGGCTGGCGATGTGGTCGTTCGACCGGCTATGGCCAGGAAGCTGCGTGGTGGATGTGTATTGCCATCCGAATTTCTGGGACCGTTCGATCGAACTGTTGGGCGCGTTGTCGCTTCCGGTCGCGGACCGGTACCTGGCCTATTGCGACGCGGGGTTCGGACCGAAGGCGACGGCGCTTTCGCAGGCAGGATTCCGGCCCGCCGTCACTCATAGGCAACGGGTCGCCCGCGACAGAGCAGGAACGGCATACGTGGACGTGACGGTGTGGGAGAAATGATCGCGAACCGATGGTCAACCACGGCCGGCCGCAGCCCGAAAACGGGGCGATCCTCCAGGTCGTCCCGTTTTGCTAATCGGCGGCGTTTTCCCGGGCCTGGGGTATACGCCAGCCACGGGTAATCTCCTGTGTCCGCACCATTCGGGCATAGAGACCCTCTTGGGCCATCAGGTTCTCGTGGGTCCCGGATTCGATAACACGGCCGCCGTTGTAAGCGAGAATTTTGTCGGCATTGCGCACGGTGGAAAGCCGGTGGGCGATCACGATCGTGGTGCGATGGCGGGTAAGACGGGCAATGGCTTCCTGAATGAGGATCTCGGTTTCGGCATCCACCGATGAGGTGGCTTCGTCCAGGATCAGGATGGGGGCACCTTTGAGCACGGCGCGGGCGATGGAGAGCCGCTGCTTCTGACCGCCGGAAAGCCGGACTCCGCGTTCACCGACGAGCGTGTCGTAGCATTCAGGGAGATCCAGGATGAAGTCTTCCGCGTTGGCCGCCCGGGCCGCAGCCCGGACCTCCTGGTCCGTAGCGTCGGGACGGCCGAAGACCAGGTTCTCGCGCACGGTAGCGTGGAAGAGAAAGACATCCTGGAACACCGTAGCGATCTGCGAGCGCAGGTAAGCAAGCGGAAGGGTACGGATGTCATGCCCGCCAATGAAAACCCCGCCGCTCTGTGGGTCGTAAAAGCGTGGGATCAGATTGGCAACGGTGGTTTTGCCGGCGCCCGTGGGGCCCACGAGGGCGATAATTTCCCCGGCGTCGACGTGGAAATCGACCTCGTGAAGCACGGGATTTTCCGGATCGTATCCGAATGTGACATTCTGAAACCGGATGTTCCATGTCATGGTTTGCGGCGTACGGGCGTCCGGGGCGTCAATGATTTCGGATTCGACGGCGAGGAGTTGGAAGACACGCTCGGTGCTGGCGGCGGCTTTCTGCAGGATGTCGTTAAACGAGGCGAGTTGAAGAAAAGGTTGATAAATGTGCCCCATGTAGACGATGAAAACAAAGAGGTCCGCAACGGAAATCACGCCTTCCAGCGCCATTGCGCCGCCACTCCAGATAACCAGGACGATGCCGATACCGCCCGCGGCCTCGATGATGCCGGCGGGTAGCAGGGAGATGCGGTTGGCCGTCACGCTGCTGTCTCTGAACTTCAGACTCTGGGCTTCTATAAGTCGGGCACGCCGGTGTTCCTGCGCGAAGGACTTGATCACGGGGATGCCCGAGAAGCTGTCCTGGACAAGGCCAATCAGGTCGGCCAGATGCGTCCGCACGGCGCGCCAGAGGGCGCGGACTTTGGAGACGTAACGGTAGACCAGCAGGGCTGTCAGCGGGATGGGAATCAGCGTGATGAAAGCGAGTTCGGGGTTCAGTGTGAACAGCACGACGATCATTGAAACGGGTATGATCGCGGCCAGCGCGGTCTCCGGGATCCCGTGAGCAACGAAGTCTTCCAGGGCTTCAACATCGTTGATTGAACGAGAGATGAGGTTGCCGGTTCGCTGCTTGTTGTAAAAGCGATGGGGCATGTTCTGAAGGTGTCGATATATCCTCACCATCAGGTCATGCATCACGCGATAGGCGGCAATATGGGAAAAGAAACCGTAACCGTATCTGGCGGCGCCCCGAAAAAGGTAGATCCCTGCGAGAAGCAGGCTGACCCGAAGCAGATCTGCTGCGGCGGCGTCTTCCGTCAGCCAGCGGATGAGTTCCCGGATAAGCAAAGGCGGCAGAAGGTTGGCGGCGGCAAATAGGAGCCCGCAGGCAATTGTGAGGGCGATGAGAAGCCGTTTACCCTCCAGAATGCGATAGAATTGGGCGAGAAAGTTCATGGTTGAAATACTGTACCCGTGATAGAGTGCGATCATTCGCTCGACCCGGACCGAAAAATGCGTTATCCGCGGATGGCGAATTAGACCTGGCAGGCTTTTAACGTAGGTGTCCAGAGGCGGAAAGTCAACCCTTTTGGCCCGAGGATGACCGTGCACTCGAACTTTCGGTTGTGCACGAAGGGCTTACACTCTATATTGTAGTCTAGCGTATTGGAATTTAGTCAACTTAATAACAGAGTACGCTCATTTAAAATATCTGCTTATGGATTTACGGCCGACGAAGTAAAGGATTTGACATCGCAGGCAGTGGTGTTGCGGCTCCCGTCCGCCGACGCCGCGGCGTCAATCTGCCGTGTTCGTCCCCGATGGCCGATCGACGGGTTCGACGAGGTGCGTTCGGGGGTCCACTTAATAAGGGAGCGGCGATGAAGATGTCGGAGTCTACCGTTGATCCTATCGAGACCGAAGCAGCGCTGATCGACCGGATGACCGAACCGGTCCCCGAGGTGACGGACGCGGTTTCCAGAATCGACGGCGACGTAATGATACTGGGCATTGCCGGCAAAATGGGGTTGACCCTGGGCGAACTCCTGGTGCGTTCCGGCGCCAGAGGCGTCATCGGGGTCTCGCGCTTTTCAAATCCGGCGGATCGGGAATACCTTGAAGCCAGGGGGATACGGACCGCACGGTGCAACCTGATCGACGACGATGCGCTGCGCAGCCTGCCGGAAGTGGGCCACATCATCCTGCTGGCGGGGCACAAATTCGGTTCAACCGGGAATGAAGCGCTGACGTGGGCGATGAACGCGCTGCTTCCCGGTAAGGTGATGCAGCGATTTCCGGAGTCCCGCATCGTTTATGTCTCTTCCGGAAACGTCTACCGGTTTGTATCTCCCGATTCCGGCGGCTCGGTGGAGTCTTCGCCATTGGGCCCGGTGGGGGAATATGCGCAGTCCCGGCTGGGGGGCGAACGCCTGGCGGCATACTACGCGGAGCGGAACGGTACCCCCCTCGCGATTATTCGCCTATTCTACGCAACAGAGTTGCGCTATGGCGTTTTTCTGGACATCGCCCAGCGGGTGTGGACCGGGCGACCAATCGATCTGACGATGGGATATGTAAACCAGATCTGGCAAGGCGATGCAAACGCTTACCTTGCGCGTAGTTTTCCACTCTGTGAGAGCCCCGCGCGAGTGCTCAACCTTACCGGTCCCGACCTGCTGGAGGTGCGGGACGTGGCGGTGAAGTTCGGCGCCTTGATGGGGCGAACTCCGATTCTCGAGGGTAAAGAGAGTGAGACGGCCCTGTTGGGCAATGCACAGACGTTGTTCGAATGCATGGGACCGCCCCGGGTCTCGTCCGAGGAAATGATGGAATGGGTGGCCGCCTGGGTAATGCGCGACGGCCCGACGCTGGGCAAGCCCACAAAAT
Source organism: Candidatus Latescibacterota bacterium (assembly GCA_965237675.1). Taxonomy (GTDB): domain Bacteria; phylum Latescibacterota; class UBA2968; order UBA2968; genus JAAXHE01. The sequence continues at coordinate 2,117,687 of OZ250150.1, read as the reverse complement.
ACGAAGCACGGAACGGACAGTTTTAGATCGTGAAGAAGGCAGAACGCCACGGAACGGGCGACCTGCCTCGTCCATCGGGTTGGAAGGGTTCGGTGATGGGTGAACTGAAGGCCGGCGTTGCCGAGGTCAATATTACGCCGCCGATCGGCGTTTCGCTGTGTGGATTCGGTAACCGGAAGGGGCCGGCCGAAACGGTTTACGACGATCTGTTCGCACGTGCGCTGGTACTGGACGACGGGAAGACGCGGCTGGGTATTGTAACGTCGGATCTCATCGGATTCGCGCCCGACCTCGTGGAACGGATTCGGGGCCTGGTTGAACGAGCGTCAGGCATACCGGGCGGCTGCCTGTTGTTGAACGGATCGCACTCTCATTCCGGGCCCACGGTGATGCCGTTTCGCAGCATGGGTCAGCGGGACGAAGCGTACGAGGACGTGCTGTGCCGGAAGGTCGCCGGCGCAGTCCGAATGGCGGCAGACCGGCTGGAGGCCGTTTCGCTTCAGGTAGGCCGCGAGCCGGTGAGGATTGCCCACAATCGGCGCGCCCGTCGGAACGGACGGATGACGATCGGACACAATCCGGATGGGCCTGAAGCTCCCTGGGTGGACGTATTGCGCATTGACCGCCGTACCGGTTCCACGCTGGGGCTTTTTTATATGACGGCGGCCCACCCCGTCAACCTGCGGGGCCTGGGGTTCAGCGCGGAATTTCCCGGATATGCAGCACGGTCCATCCGGCGTGAGTTGAACGGCGCATTGCCGATGTTTGCGCAGGGTTGTTGCGGCGACATCAACTGTACACCCATGGACGGCACGCTGCGTACAACCAGACGGCACGGTGAATTGCTGGGCGGCGCGGCGGTAACGGCTGCCCGGCGCGCGGCACCTCTGGCGGGACGATGTCTGGCGGCTGTGCTCAGGGTGATAGATCTGCCCACGAGAATCCCTTCGGTGGATGAGGCGGAACGCGCGCTGGAGGAGCAGAAAGAGCGGGTGATGCGCGAAGAGCGGAACCCCGATTCGACCGAGTATCTGATTCGTCAGTACCGAGGGCAGATCGGCTGGGCGGAAGATTATCTCCAGGCCGCGCGGAACCTCCCACACGGGTCAGTGGCGTTCGAGATACAGGCGATGCGGATCGGCGAGGCGGCGCTGGTGGCTTACCCTGGCGAAATGTTCGTGGATTATCAGCTGGAAATGGATCGGACGTCGCCGTTCGAGAAGACGTTTACGCTCGGATATGCCAACGGGTGTATCGGATATGTGCCAACGGCAGAGGCATTTCCCGAGGGCGGGTACGAAGTGGACCAGGCGTACCGGTATTACGGTACGTTGATGATTACGCCGGCCTGTGAACGAATGATCAAATCGGCGACGCTGGAATTGCTCGACGGGTTGAAACGGAACGAGTGAAACAGTGAGGCGTGCATGCGCTTTCTGCTGTTGTGCGGGTTGTTGTGTATCGGGTCGGCCCCATCCGAGGGCGGCGAAATAAAAAAAGAGACTTTCGCCAAAGGGACGAATTCGGCGGCTGAGGCCTTTGCACGTTATCGCCCGAAACGGATCGGACTCATCGTCCTGGCGTCGGACAGGGACCCGGATATCGGACTTCGGTACGCCGGCAGGGTTTTGCTGGGATACAGCCGGCAGTTGGAGGGGGATCCATTTCGGATGCCGCGCAGGTACGAACTCCGGCTATACGAAGCAATCCGCGCGGCGCTTCAACACAGGGGTTACGAGGTAAAACACCAGGGTGGGTGGGACGGATTGCGTTTGGGGGAGGTGATCGACCGGGCGCAGGACGTGGACGCCCTCTGTGTGGCGCATTACTACATAAAGAGAAACCACAGGATAGGCAATTACGACGGCTTTAGCTGGTCGTCGCCTTTCGCGGGGATGCATCTGAATCTCCAGACAGAATTTTTCCACGTCGAGAGCAAAGAGTCGATCTACAGGCTGGAAGCAACGGCGCTGGGCACCGAAGAACTGTACGCCAACCTTGGAGAAATGGTGGTCGAGGAACCGCTTTTTCCGGACGGTTACGACGAGCATCGAAGTCCCAATGCCTACAAGATTGCGGTTTACAAAACGTCACTGCGAGACTTGAAGCTGGCCGAGCATTCGGTTCCAATTATTCGCACGGCGGAAGGGTCGCTCGATATCACTTACGACGCCCGCTGGATCAATAGGGGAAGGGTGCGAATGAAAAACGTGATGGGACGGCTCAATATTCCCATTCTGGAAGAGGTTGCCAGACAGAACAGCGTACTGGCGCGAATGCTGGAGTACGTACGATTTCGCCCCAGAGACGACGATCGAGAGTATTTCGATCTTCTGGGTGTCGCACAAATCGGCCCGATGATTCGACAGAGAATTCCCGATCGGCGTCCGTAGAAGAATTCGTGGAACGGTAATGCGGCGCGATGCGTCGGAATCATTGAATCGTGGGAGAGGCGTCCGGCCGTCAGGTCCTTATTCCGAAAAAAGGATGGGAATACATGAATAAACTCAAGCTGAAAGAGGTGCAACTGACGCCGGACATCTCGGGACTAAGGTTGGAGACAGATTTTTTCTCTCTGGTGGTCGTTCCTGAACTGGGTGGGAAGATTACCTCTCTCGTCAATAAAACGACCGGACGCGAGTTTCTTTCGCGAACAAATATACCGTACAGGAGCCGGACCTATGCGGATCGTTTCGAGAATTATGAACGCGATGGGGCCGACGAGTGTTTTCCCACCGTCGAAGCCTGTCCGTATCCTGTATTTCCATGGGAAGGTGTTCTGGTTCCGGACCATGGAGAGGTCTGGACGCTTCCATGGCAGTACGAGGTCAAGCAGGGACGCCTGCAGATGTGGGTGAGAGGCGTGCGACTTCCATATGTGTTTAAACGTGATATCCGCTTCGAGACACTGGCGCGCGGCAAGAAACCGTATATCCGATTCTCCTACACAGTTGAAAATGAAAGCCCGTATGAAATGCCGTTTGTCTATGCGTTCCACCCCCTGTTCAAAGCGGAAACCCGCGCCCGCATCCTGATACCACCCGGAACGGATGTGGTTTCGTACATGAGCACCGAAGACCGCCTGGGGCCGCCAATGACACGCCATGCCTGGCCCAAAGTCACGGATCTGACGCTGGACAAGGCCTATAACCGATCCTCGGTTCGCTCCAGCCGTACCAAAGAGGCCGAGAAGCTTTTTTCCGTGGATCTGAAACAGGGCCGTTGCGCGCTGGTCTACCCGAATGGGGAATTTGTCGGTTTTCTGTTTCCGGCCAAAAAGTTCCCCCATCTTGGCTTGTGGATAAACGAGGGCGGATGGTACAACCTCCACCACGTGGCGCTGGAGCCCTCTACGTCGCAGGTCGACCGCCTGGATACCGCGTGGGGACTTAAAGCCTGCGGCGTGGTACCGGCAAACGGTCAATACGAGTGGGATATCAGCCTGATTCTGGGCGAAGGCGACGAATGTCAGGAATTGCTCGGGGAGTTTTGAGGTGCTGCGTCTGGCGATCACCATTTTCGTTGGATTCATTCCGGCGGCGATTCCTGCCCAGTCGCAGGGAGACGAAATGGCTTTGGTGCAGGCCGGCCAGGAACGGTTTTACATGAGCAGACATGAGGTGACGGTGGAACAAATGAAGGCATTCGATCCGGACTATCATCCGGCGTACACCTATTTCGACGATGCCAAAATGCCTGCCACCGCAATCACGTTCACACAGGCGAAAGCGTTCTGCGAAGCACAGGGTAAACGGCTGCCTACTTCCGAAGAATGGGTCGCGGCCTGTGGCGGCCTGGAGGGGTCGGCTTACGCCTATGGAAACAACTACGATCCCAACCACGCGCGAGTGGGCCGCAGGAACTGGACCGACGGTCCCAAGGCGGTGATGACCTACGAAAAGAGCAAGGCGGGGCTGTACGATATGTCCGGAAATGTGTGGGAATGGGTGGACGACGGCGACGCCGAAGACGAGATGCAGAAGGTGTACGGCGGTTCCTGGACGGATAGTCCCAGGTTGACGCGGTGCGGATCCGCGAGGCGGGCGAAAGTCGACTTGAAGTCGTTAAATTACGGGTTTCGGTGTGCCCGATCGCTGACGGACGCCGACCGGGCGCGCCTGGCCGCGGCCAAAGCAGAGGCGCGTCGCAGAATTCATGCACGCGTCCGCACAGAAACCGCCCGCCGCAAGGCCGCGCTCAAAGCCGCCGAGGCGGCCCGGATCGCCAAAGTTGAAGCCAAGGCAAGAACGGCTCGGGTGGCCGAGCTTGCCGAAGAACAGGCTCGGGTGGCCGAGGCGGCCCGGATCGCGGCGACTTTTGCGAAAAAGGTCGAGGGCATGCTGAAAATTGAGACCTCCGCTTTCCAGACGTTCTATATCGATCCTCACGAAGTCAGCGTCGAGGCGTTCCGGGCGTTCGACCCGACCTACAGGCCGGATGAGTTTTCCGACGCCACAAGGATGCCGGCCACCGGGATAACGCACGAACAGGCGCAGGCTTTCTGCGTCTCTCGCGGGAAGAGGTTGCCGACCTCAGAAGAATGGGTTGCGGCCTGCGTGGGTGAGGCGGGTAATATCTATTCCTACGGTTTGCGGTACGATCCCTCCAGGGGACGGACGGGTCTGGGCTGGGACGCGGGGGCCGTGGAAGTGGCAAAAGGAGCGCCAAACCTCTATGGCGTTCGGGATATGGTCGGCAATGTGTGGGAGTGGGTGGATGGATGGTATGGGAACAATAGAGAACTCCGGGCCATATACGGCGGGTCCTGGCTGGACGACGAAAAACGGGCGAAATGTACCGGTGCGGGCTGGGCGAGACCCGACGAAAAACGGTCCGATGTCGGGTTTCGCTGTGCGGTGGGAGTTGAATAGGTATGTGTACACGAATGGGCGGGACGCCGTGTCCGGGTTGGCGATGTGTGTGGATGCTTCTGCTCTGCGTCGTGACGTGGAGTTGCGGCGTCGGTCGACAGGATGTGCAGCGGGCCGAAAAAGACGCGCTGACCGCGTTGCTCGATCTTGTTCACGACAGGGAGCTTGAAGGTGCCGTGGTCGCGGAGGCTGTAACAGTCCTGGGCGGGTTGGAGGGCGTGGATGCGCAAACGGCATTTCTCCGTCTGCTGGACCATCCCGATGAAATCGTGGTCCTTCGTGCAGTTGACGCGCTGGGTAAACTGAACGGTCCGGATGCAGTTGGCGCGCTCGAGGGACTATTCGAAAAAACGGTCAGCGCCTTCGTGAAAGTGGAGGCCGCGGCGGCGCTTGAACGTCTGACTCCGGGGACGATGAGTGCATGGCTGGCGGAAACGCTCCGGAATGGCGAAATGGGCATGGTCCGGTCCAACGCCGCCGCCGCCCTCGGCCAACCGGGAAACGGGGCAACCGTCCCGGCGCTGCGACGGGCTTTTGAAGAAGATCCGGAACCGGTTGTGCGGTCCGCCGCTGCATTGGCGCTTGCCCGGCTGGCAGACCTGCAAAGCTTGCCCGTCGTCGCCGATACATTGCTGGAAACAGAGCACCTCTCCACGTCGCTCGTCATGGTGGAGGCGCTGGAGACGTTCGGGACGCCAGAAGCGATTGCCCACCTGGAGACGGTGGCGAAACAGAGCACATGGCAACCCTCCCTGCGTATCCGCTGCTTCGAGGCGCTGGGTGGACTGTCAGCAAGGAAGATTGGCGTCTATCTCCAGGAACGGTTATTGGAGGAGGGAGAGGCATTGGACCGGTTGCTGGCCGTGGAGGGATTGGGGTGGATCCAGGATTCAACGGCGGTGGACCTCCTGCGGTCCGCCTTTTACGGCCCCGCGAATCAACCGTTCCGGCTCAGCGCGGCGTGGTCCCTTGCAAAGCTCGGCTACGGGCACGAGATTTCAGAGGAACTGGAAGTCGATTTACAAAGTGTGTACCCACCGTTTCAACGGCGTTCCGCGGAGATTCTGGGAATCATCGGTGATGCAAGACGGATACCGGCCCTGAAAAATGCGTTGTCGAAAAGTAAGGAATTTTCCGTCCGGCGGTCCGTTGTGCGGGCTCTGGGTAATCTCAACAACGTTGAGTCGGTCGAAGTTCTGATGTGGGCGTTTCAACAGGACGTGTCACTGGACATGAGAGAGTCCATTGTTGAAGCGCTTGGACAGATGACGCTCAGCGAGGCGCCCAAAGCGCTGAAGGAAGTCCTTGCGCAGAGCAACGAAGCGATCCTTCAAGCAGCGGCTTTGAGAGGATTGGCACAGTCGCGCGATTCGAAACTGTTGGAGACGCTTCGGTCGTACCTTAAGAACGCGGACCCGGGCGTGTGCCTGGAAGCCGCCAGAGGTATCTTTGAAATTGCGCGCACGAAAGACCGGCTCAATTGACTCCGGAGTCGTTTCTTCCACGAATCGTGCGGTTTTCGAGTGTGAGTGACAGGTGAGTATCCGTCTGAAAATTCTGGTCTGGATGTTCTCGGTCGGTATGCTGGTATCGACCGCCGGGGCGCAGACCATTTCCGACATCGATTTCGACGAAAACGACGTGATCGACATCCGGGATTTTATTGTCCTGGCACGGGCATTCGGGACGGGAGACGCACGGTTTGACCTCAACGACGACGGCTCCGTTGATCTGCAGGATTTCCTGATCTTCGCGCGCCTTTACGACAGAGCCCAACATACAGTCATGCATTCTTATGTCGATGACGAACTCGCGGTAGGTTCCGTGGATGTCTATGAGGTGCCAACGCTGGGGAGTCAGCCTCACGAAATCGTGGTGGACCCGCTGGATCGCGTCTGGTTCGCACAGGTGGGCGCAAACCAGATCGGCCGCTTTGACCCGGCAACCGAGACATTTGTTGAATATCCGTTGCCGACGCCAGGGGGCCGGCCAGCCAGGCTTGTTGTTGACGGCCGCGGGATTGTCTGGTTTACGGATATCGATGCGAACGCCATCGGCCGCCTCGATCCGATTTCCGAAGAGATCCGGATATATTCCGTGCCCACGCCGGGAAGCCGACCGAGTGGTCTGGTTATCGACCGAAAGGGGATTCTCTGGTTCACGCAGGAATCCGGTAACCAAATCGGCCGTTTCGATCCCGATCGCGGTACGTTCGATGAGTATCCTCTGTTCACCCCCTCGGCAGGTCTGGACGAGATTCTGGTCGATAGTGACGGCGTGCTGGTATTTGTGGAACGAGCCGCCGGGAAATTCGGCCGGATGAATCCGGAAACGAACGAAATCGTGGAGATTGCGTTACCCGTCCAGGACTTGACGATAAGACAATTCGTATTAGACGCCGCGGGACAAATCTGGTTTTCCGCCAATTCCTATCAACTGCATATGTGGGATCTCCAGGCGACCGGGAATTTCGTGAGCTATATATTGCCTGAAGATGGGCCCGATCCATCTTCGCTGTCTGTGGATCTGAACGGACGCATCTGGTATGCGAGTGATCAGTCCAGATTTGTCGCGCGATTCGATCCTGAGTCTGGCAACATTCGGATTCTCGAACTGCCGTTTTCGATTTCAGGCGTCGGAGGCCTGACGGTAGATCGGCGCGGCCGGATCTGGTTTACCGATCCCGCCAGGAACAGGATCGGAAGCGTGGAGGATATCGGCCCCTGAATCGCTTGTCTCACTGCCGTTTGCACGCGTCTCAGTCCTGGGGATTGAGATTTTTTTTTGCCCGGCGTAAAGGCGGGAGGCCCGAAAAAGAAATTGACATGGATGGGGGGCTTCGGTACCATTCCGCCCGGAGTTGGAGGGACGAGAGAATCACCTGCATCGAGACGAGTGGACCGCCCGTGAAGACCCGAATTCTACTCTTTGTTTGCTTTTGTACCCACATGTCGGTCTCGACTCCGGCCGCGATGGATCGACTGGTGTTGATATCGCCGCATCCCGACGGGGTACAAAATGAGTTTGAAGCGGCCTTCAAATCCCACTATTTCAGGCTGACCGGCCGGGAAATCGCATTGGAATGGCTCGACGTGGGAGGCGGCACCAGCTCGATTCTGAGGTATATCAAATCGGAGTTCAGTCGTGCGCCCGGAGGCATCGGGATCGACATTTTCTTTGGCGGCGGCATCGATCCATTCATGGAAATTGCCGATATGGGCCTCTGCTCGCCTCATCGCCTGCCCGACAACCTGCTGGATCGTCTACCTCAGAAGATTGGCGGCGTGCCACTATACGATCCCGATTGCCGGTGGTACGGCGCCACCCTGGCAGGTTTCGGTATTGTGTACAACCGGGCCGTCCTGAAGCTCGTGAATTTGCCGGTTCCGCAAACCTGGGCCGACCTGGGAGATCCGAGGCTTTTTTCCTGGGTGGGGTCGGGGGATCCCAGAAGCAGCGGCAGTGTGCATATGGCCTACGAGTTGATGCTGCAGGCATACGGTTGGGATAGGGGTTGGGACGTCATCACGACACTGGGGGCCAATGTACGCAACTTCGCTTCCGGGGGCTCCCAGGCGCCCAAGGATGTTGCCGCGGGTGACGTAGCCTACGGTCTGTCCATCGACTTTTATGCCTGGGCCCAGGTCAGCCGGGTAGGAGAAGAATACATCGGATTCACGATGCCCGACAATCTGACCATCGTCAATCCGGACGGGGTAGCCATCCTTAAAGGCGCACCCAACATGCACGCGGCGCGGAGATTCGTGGAATTCGTCATGTCGGATGCGGGCCAAAAACTCTGGTTTCTGAAAAGAGGCGTTTCGGGCGGTCCCGTGGAAACTGCGTTGAATCGTTTTACGGTATTGCCCGACCTGTATCGGCGGTATAGGGAAGAAGCTGCCGTGACCCTGAACCCGTTTGAGTGGACCTCGGATCTCGTCTATGACTCGGAAAAGGCTTCTGCCCGGTGGCGCGTGTTGAACGACCTGATCGGCGTGATGGTGATCGATTCTCACCAGCAACTTCAAGACGCCTGGAAACAGGCAATCGGGAACGGGATTACGCCCGAGAATGTCCGCCGGCTTTCGGCTGTGCCCGTCACTGAGGAAGCGTGTGGCCAACTGGGTGCCCGGTGGCGGGATTCGGAGTTGCGCAACAAGACCCTGGCGTCCTGGACGCAATTCGCGCGCGCCAAATACGGCGACGGCGAACCGGCGTCTCAGACGCGGCTAATGGACTGGCTGACCTTGTTTTTTCCATTGGGTCTGGCGGGCGCCGTGGTACTCTACCTGGGAAGGCCCTCGCCTCGAACGGTTCGCCGGTATCTCATACCCTCGGTATTGGGGGTCGTCGTACTTCTGGCAGCCCTCGACCTCATTAGTATTTCACCGCGGATTCTTGTTTTGCTGATCATTTCCGGCGCATCTGTCATGTATTGGTTCGGGTTCCGTCGCCGATCCTCCGGTTCCTGAAAAGGACGCGTTACGGACCAGGTGGTGACCGTCCTTTAATGGAGGGACTCCGGTATACCTGGATTCGAGGGAAATTTATGGTGCGTGTTCGACTGCGGGATGTTTCAAAGCGGTTTGGCGGTGTAGTCGCCGTGGAAAACGTCAATCTGGAAATCGAAAGGGGTGAGTTTTTCTTTCTGTTGGGACCTTCCGGATGCGGAAAGACCACGTTGTTGAGAGTGATCGCCGGATTCTACAGACCGGATAGTGGCCGTGTGTTTTTCGACGATCGGGAGGTTACCGACGTGCCGCCCGAAAAGCGGAACACCGGAATGGTCTTCCAGAATTACGCCCTATGGCCGCACATGACGGTCTGGCAGAACGTGGAATATGGCCTTTCCGTGCGGAACGTCGCGCCCCGAATGCGCGAGGAACGGATCCGGCGGGCGTTGCAAATGGTGCGAATGGAGGATTACAGGGATCGGTCGCCCAACCAGTTGTCGGGTGGGCAGCAGCAGCGGATCGCGCTGGCGCGGGCCCTGGTGATCGAGCCCGACGTGGTGCTGCTGGACGAACCGCTTTCCAATCTTGACGCCCGTCTGCGCCTGGAGATGCGCGAACAGATTCAGGCGCTCCACCAAGACCTCGGCATCACCATGATCTACGTCACGCACGACCAGAAAGAGGCGCTTGCGATGGCCAACCGTGTCGCCGTGATGCAGGAGGGGAAAGTGGTACAGTTGGGCGCTCCACGGACGTTATATTCCAGGCCTTCCAACCGATTTGTCGCTGATTTCATCGGTGAAATCAACTTGCTTTCGGGAACGGTCGTCGGTCTGGGCGATAAAATCGAGGTAAAGACCGCGGTGGGGGTTCTGTGTGGCCGGCCGGGCTACGAGGGCATTCGGAACGGCGACCGCGTGTTGTGCGCCATTCGGCCCGAAGCGATGGAGTTTCTCGACGGACAGCCGGACGAGTCGGATCAGGTCCTGTCGGGAACGGTACGGAACGCAATCTATCTGGGCGAAATGGAACAGTATGTTGTCGACCTTGTCGATGGGGTGCGGGTGAAGCTCGTGGAGGGGCATCCCGTGATTCAGAAAGCATTCCCTGGCGATCCGGTGTGCATTCGGTTCGCTCAGGACGCGATTTCCATACTGAAGGATGAAGGTGAAAACACCGCTGCTTGATCGATACGGCTTGAATTGGGCTCAGATCCTCTTTTTGGCGGGGCTGGCTGCCTTTTTTGTCTGTTTTCTTTTCTATCCGCTCTGGTACGCGTTTGTGAGAGCACTCTGGGTGAACGGAGGGTTCTCGCTCGTTTTTTTTGAGCTGATGGCAACCAATCCGGTCTATAGGGAGATGATCCTGAATAGCTTCCGTCTCGGGATGTTGAGTACGATCGCAACGACGCTGTTGAGTTTACCTATCGCTATCTTGCTGGTGAGGTACGACTTCAGGGGGAAAAACATCCTGCACGGTTTGATTCTGGTGCCGATGGTGCTTCCGCCCTTCGTTGGCGCCATTGGCATGAAGCAGATGTTCGCCCGATTCGGATCCATCAACCTGTTCTTGCTCAAACTGGGTGTCATCGATCAACCGATCGATTGGTTCGGCAGCGGCTTTGTCGGTGTGGTCATACTGCAGGTGTTACACCTCTATCCCATCATGTTCCTGAATGTGGCGGCGGCGCTGGCCAATATCGACCCCAGCCTCGAAGAAGCTGCCCGCAATATGGGCGCCCGCGGTTTCCGGCTGTTTCGAACCGTAACCTTTCCGCTGATGTTACCGGGTTATTTTGCCGGCGCAGTTATCGTTTTTATCTGGGCGTTTACAGACCTGGGGACACCGCTGATTTTCAACTATCGGCAGGTCGTTATGGTCGAGATTTTCAACGCGATTTCGGACATCAACGAAAACCCCATGGCGTACGCGCTCGTGGTTTTCTTGCTCATGCTTACCGTGTTTTTTTTCTACATATCCAAACTGTTGCTGGGCAATAAACGGTACGAAATGGTGGCGCGGGGACACGTGGGTTCCGCAACGCGCCGCGCTTCGTCCAGGATGACCGCGCTCATCTACACGATTATGATTTCTTTGACGGCCATCGCGCTGATCCCCCACATGAGCGTTTTTCTGACCTCGATTTCCGAGCGCTGGTTCATGTCGATCTGGCCCCAGGAAATCACAGGCAAGTATTACCCGCTTGTGTATCGACATCCAATCGCTGGCCCCAGCGTTACCATGAGTCTGATGTTGAGTACGTTGAGCACGATATGCGACGTGGGACTCGGCATAGCCATTGCCTATCTGCTGGCCCGAACGCGGATTCCGTTTAAGGGCGCGCTGGATGCCGTTGCCATGTTGCCGCTGGCCCTGCCCGGCCCGGTGCTGGCCTTCGGATATCTGGCGGGATATTCGGGCACTTTTCTTGATGCAAGACACAATCCCGTGCCACTGCTTGTCATAGCATACGCGGTAAGGCGGCTGCCCTATATGGTCAGGTCCGCATACGCGGGATTCCAGCAAACGAGTGTCACCCTTGAGGAGGCCGCCCGAAATATGGGCGCTTCACCCGTTCGAACGACCTTGCAGATTACCTTTCCGCTCATTCTGGCCAATCTGGTCGCAGGTGCCATTCTCTGTTTTTCGTTCGCGATGCTGGAGGTCAGCGATAGCCTCATACTGGCGTTGAAGGCACAATATTACCCCATCACCAAGGCGATCTACGCACTGATGGGCAGGATTGCGGACGGTCCCTATATCGCCAGCGCCATGGGCATGCTCGGAATGCTGCTTCTTATGCTCAGCCTCTTTCTGGCGGGACGGTTCCTGGGCCGGCGCATGGGGGAGTTGTTCCGAGCGTAAAATGCGTGATTTTTTCGAAGAGGGAGTATACCGGAGATGGTTACTACCGTTCTGGTTGTCCTTTTGGTCCTCGTGGTTGCTTTCGGTCTGAGGCGTGGAAGGGGTTTCAAAAGCAACGGAAATTCCGAGGGAGACGAAGCGTTGGCGGCGGAGGTGGCGGATATGGTGATCGAAGACCGGGAGGAATACCTGCCGGCCGGAAGCCACCCGATACTGGGCGGGGTACTACACGAACTATTGTCAAGGTTGGGTATAGAGGCGGAGCAGGAACTGGTCAGACGGGGGTTTGCGCACGGCGTGGATGTGAAACGAACCGATGCAGGAAAGTCACGGAATTTGAGGGTTTATGATCCTGCGGATGACATGATGCATCTTGTCGAGCGGGCGTTGCTGGTGGGACTACAGGTCGCACGCGCGGATGACGACTACGCGGGTGTGGGTGATGACCACCTGGATCTGGAGGCACTGGCCCGGAGAGCCGAAGCCATTGAAATGGACCTGTTCGGAGAGGGAAGACGAGATCGTTACGCATTTTACGGCAAGGCCGCTCTGGCGCTCCAGGATATGCTTCAAGACGAATCCGAAGCCGCCCGCAGTGAGGTCCTTCGAGGGCTGCTGGAGATGGTCGATGGCCAGATCGAAGCCTTTCAGGCAGAACTGGACAGGTCGATGGCGCATGTTCCCGAGCCGGATACATTGACGTGGGGGGACAAGAGAGACCGGCAGTTGTATTATTTCAAGATGGGTGTAACGAATTCATTGAGACGAAACGGACAATTGGAGAGCCTGGGCCACCTCTACCGCTACAGGGGTGTGAATTACAATGTGCAGGAAGCATACGATCTGGCTGCCCAGGAATGTCCGCAGCTCTTTGCGGCCGACGTGATAGGGATCGACGGGTTGCTTCGGATGGGGTCCGGCGAGGTCCGGGCGCTGGCCCGCCAAGCCCTGCCGGAGGGCGGGGAACGGTAGGACCAGACGGCAGGTGGATCTTTGCGAGCGGCCAGATGAAGGACCGCGCGGATGAAATGCGATGTTTGTCGTCTGATACAGAGGAGATCGAATCCCTGGTTCTGTTTGACTGGACCTGAAGGGAGGCTGGCGGGAGGCCGAATTTGATGGGACGTGAATCGTATGGTGGGAGATGAAAACAACCTGAGGTGATAAACGAGCAAAGCCGCCACGCAACGCGTGGCGGCTTCTGTATTTTCATTCTCCCTTTCGGGACTTTTCGTAATAGGGTCGGACACGCTCGATGACTTCAGCGTCCAGGTTGCATTCGGACACAATTTGCGTGAATTCTTCTGCCGGCATGCCGAGTTCCTCCAGGAACTTCTGGTCGGCGGGTCACGGGTAGATATAGTCGCCGATGTTGTTCCGCAGCATAGCCCGCGCTTTGTCCGTAATCCTCGGCAGCCAGGGGATCCCGCCCATGGCAAGCGTTCGCCCGCGGGGACGGAATTCGATGGACGCGTGCATGGTATCCATCTGATCGGCTCCTTTCCGAATAGGGGTTGAATGGAAAAAATACACGTAACAGCGTACGAAAGCAAATGGATATTGCTGTCAGGGGCTTACTCGCCTCGGCCCACCTTCCGGTAGATGGATAATGAGGTGCCGCCATAGGTCTTTCGCCTGCACAACGAAAGGCGCCGGATGGCGGCAGGCAACTCCAGGTCGGCGGAATGTTGAATGAGGATATGGCCCGACGTAGCAACGAGGTTCGTTCTGCTCAGGCGGGCGAGTATGGCAAGTGCGAACGGAACGTCGTCCAGTTGTCGTCGGTACGGCGGATCCACGTAGATTACGTCAAAAAACCGTTGTTCCGTTTCGAGAGTTGGCAGGAGGCTCTCAGCAGGCTGATCCAGAAGACGGATGTGTTTTTCCACGCCCCAGTCCTTCAGCAGCCTGGAAATAAACCGGCGCCTGAGACGATTCGGTTCGTTCAAAAGCACCCGGGCACCCCGGCTGTACGCCTCGAGGCCGATCTGGCCCGAACAGGAAAAGAGGTCGAGAAAGTGAAGATGGGGCAGCCCGGCGCCCAGAATCGTGAACGCGGACTCTTTGATCCTTTCCGGCGTGACGCGGGCGTTGCCGTGTTTCCTGACATCAAAGGGAATGATCCGACCTTTGAGTTTCCCGGTGATGATACGCATGGGAACCGTGAAGAAGCTGCGTGAAGAAGCTATAGAGTTGGTAGGCGCCGGCGTCCTTGCGGCTGGATGTCGCAACACGACCGCCTCGTCCGGGTTCGGGGCGAGGTGGAAGAACACCCGGTGGAATTCAACCGAGCGTGTGCAAGGCGTGTTCCCGCCCTAACAGCCCGTTGAAAAAGTCCATCCGGGCTGCGGCCGGCCCTTGTGGCCGAATTACTGCGTTGCACTCCCTCCCCGAATCCCCCGATTCGACGCGGTCGCGCGCCTTATCCTCGGCCACAATGACTCGGCCTCGCCTGCAGAGCGACTTTATCAACGGACTGCTAAAACCCTTCAAGCCGGCTCAGGTCCGCAATGCCGTCCGTAAGAGAGGCAATACGCTGAACGAGAGCCAGCCGGGCGCGGCGGAGCACGGGATCTTCATCCATCACCAGGACGTCTTCGAAAAAGCTGTTAATCGGGCCGCACAGGTCGGCCAGCACGTTATCCAGGGTATCGATTCTGTCTTCCGAATGATCCATCCTGCGGCGGGCTTCACCCCACATCTGATGTAGGCTCCGCGAGGCAGGGGTTGGATCTGCCTCAGGATTCATTGAATGGCTCTCGCTCAGATCCCGGACGATACGATTGCAACGCGCGTAGGCATGGAGGGTTTCCATCCAGTTATCCGAACCAACCATATGATTAAGGCCTTCCACAATGGTCCGGAGCCGAAAGGGGTCATCGCATCCGCCGGCAAGGGCGGCCTCAACCACGTCGTGACGAAAACCTTCTTCTTTCAGTTGCACACCCAGGCGGCGCAGGATAAACGCATAGGCGTCCTTCAATCGACTGGGATCGATTCGGATAGGTAGCCCCGTTGCCGCGGCGTCCAGGCCTTTCTTAAGGGAGAACGGACGGCCCTTCCCGATAAGCAGGGCCAACAGACCCAGCGCGTCCCGGCGGAGCCCGTAGGGATCGGCGGTGGACCGGGGTTTGATTCCGACGCAGAATAGGCCTGCCAGGCTGTCCAGCCGGTCGGCTACCGAGACCGCAAAACCGGAATTACTCGCTGGGAGGGTGTCGCCAGGAAACCGGGGAAAATAGTGTTCCTGGATGGCAACGGCCACCGCGTCCGTTTCGTTGGACAACAAGGCGTAGTAACGGCCCATCACACCCTGGAGGGACGTCATCTCGACGACCATACCGGTGGCCAGGTCGGCTTTACAGAGCCGGGCCGCCCTCTTCGCTGTGTTCGTATCGCCTTCCGACAGACCCAGATCCCGGGCGACGACGGTGAGCAGTCGCTCGATTCGCTCGCTTTTGTCCCTAACGGAGCCCAGTTCGTCCTGGTAGGTGAGTGTATCCAACCGCGGCAGGTAGCCTTCCAGGGGCTTCCGGCCATCTTCCCTGTAGAAGAAGGCGGCGTCTGTAAACCGGGCGCGGACGACACTCTCGTTTCCTCGAATAACCGTGCCGGAATCGGCCGACCGGCCGTTGGATACGGCCACGAAATAGGGCAGCAGCCGGCCTGTTTGCGGGTGTACTATAGGGAAGTAGCGCTGGTATTTCTTGAGTACCGTGACCAGGACCTCCTGCGGAAGTTCAAGATGGGCTTCGTCGAACCCGCCGCGCAGCGCAAAGGGCGCTTCGACCAGATCGGTAACTTCGTCGAGCAGGTCCGGATCTTCCTTTACGGTACCGCCCACCGCCCGCGCCTGTTCGAGAACCTGATTCCAGATGGCGTCCTTCCGCCGGTCCCGGTTGACGACCAGACCGTGTTCCTCCATTTGCCGGTGGTAGTCGTTGGCGGATTTCAGCTGGACTGGCGGAGCACCCTCGGGCCTCGATCCCCGGCTGGTATCCCCGCTCCGGATCCGGGCGATTGGAAACGGGACAATCTGGTCTCCGAAGAGTGCGACAATCCATCGGAGAGGTCGAGGATAGACGAAACCGTCGGAGTCCCAGCGCATCGTTTTAGTGAAGTTCAGGCCCGCAATCAGGTCGGGAAGAAGTTTCGTCAGAATTTCCTGTGTTTCGAGTCCGGGTTCATGGCGCCGGGCGTAAACGTATTCAACGCCCTTGTCGTCTTTCCGGTGTTCCACGGAACCAGGAGTGATGCCCTGTCCGCGACTGAATCCTTCAAGGGCGCGAGTGGGTTTTCCATCGTCGTCGTAAGCGGCCCTGACAGCCGGGCCGCGCACTTCGCGCATCCGGTCTGGCTGCCGGCCCGCGAGGTTCCTGACGCTCGCGACAAGCCGTCTGGGGGTCCCCGTTATTTCGACGCCGTCATATTCAAGCCTCTGCTCCTGAAGAAGCTGGGGGAGGCGCCCCTCGAGTTGTTCGATGCCGGACCGGACGTCGTGGGACGGGAGTTCTTCGGAGCCGATTTCCACAAGAAGGTCGGCGTGTTCGCAAGGTTCAAAATCCCGTACCGGTTTCGGAGCAGCCGCGTCTGCGGTTTTCTTGATCAGGGGGTGACCGGATGCTTCGCGCTGTCCGGCAAAACCTTCGGCAACCTGCCTGGCGAGATCGCGTATTTGTGCGAAGTACCTCGCACGTTCGGTAACACCGACCGCCCCACGGGTGTCCAGCAGGTTGAAGGTGTGAGAGCACCGCAACACATAGTCATGGGCGGGTATTACGAGGCCACGGTCTATGGCGGCTCTGGCTTCCTCGAGGAAAAGATCGAACATGGCCCGCAGGCGCTGGACGTTTGCGTAGTAGAACTCGTAATTGCAATACTCCACTTCCTGCTGTCTGAGAATGTCGCCGTAGGTGACGTTCTCATTCCAGCGAAGCTGCCAGACTTCGCGCACATCCTGAACGTACATGGCAATACGTTCCATGCCGTAAGTGATTTCTACCGGCACAGGGTCGAGCGGTAGACCACCAGCCTGCTGGAAGTAAGTGAACTGAGTGATTTCCAGGCCATCGAGCCAGACCTCCCACCCCAGGCCCCACGCGCCCAGCGCGGGGGATTCCCAGTTGTCTTCCACAAAACGGATGTCGTGTTGTCTGCGATTCAGACCTAACGCTTCCAGGCTGTCCAGGTAGAGCTCCTGGGGGTTGCCAGGCTCGGGTTTGAGAACAACCTGGTACTGCGTGTGCATTTGCATCCGGTTCGGATTTTCGCCGAATCGGCCGTCGTCGGGACGGAAGCTGGGTTCAACGTAGGCCACGTTCCAGGGCTCCGGTCCCAGCACGCGAAGCGCGGTGCCCGGGTTCAGCGTACCGGCACCCACCTTTTCGCTGAGCGGCTGCCAGATGATACACCCGTTATCCGCCCAGAATCGTTCGAGGCGGAGAATGAGCTCCTGGAAGGTCGATGTGGCGTTCACGAATGATATCCTTTCGTTGTTTCCACGGGACGATCGGCAGAGACCCTCGGCTCCGATTGCAAATGAGGAAACGTGGCCAATGCTCGCGCTCGGATTGCGTGAGACCCCCTAACCTGCCCCGGAAAGCCTCTTGATGGGCGTCCGGGAAACTCTGGATTTTACGTTCTTTTGGATCCGCTTGATAGACCGTTCCACGTTCCGCACCTTTTTTCTGCTGTCGTGGACGGCAACCGTAAGGTCCATTCGGCGGGTCTCGCCGGCGTCGAGCCTGGTCACACGGCCCTGTTTGCGCTCGAACGGCTTGGGGTTGGGGTAGCTGGTAGCGGGTTCCAGGCCGGTGACGTATCCGTCTTCGGTTGCCGCCGTGTTTTTCCATAGCGTAAAACAGGGCAACTGGTTGAGCGAACAGTGCAAGCTGGACCCCAGGTCTCCCTTAGCGTTCCTGAGCAGGACCGCGGTCTGCCCGCTGCCCCTCTTTCCTGCCAGTTCGTAAAAATAGACCTGTTCCACAAAACCCGGTTCCGGCGCCCCGAACCTGTTATGGGCGTCCGCACCCTCCTGCGCGCGGGTATCTCTCGGTGAAACGGATTTGAAGGGCGCAACCAGAGTGCTTCCACCTTCCAGAAAAGGAGAGCCATAGTTGCAGTGGTATAGAAGCTGCATTTCGGCGGGCTTTTGATTGAGGTTGCTAACCCGATCCGAAATGTTGAAACTGTTGGCGCCGGGTTCGGTGGAGATAAAGGTGGTCAACCGCAGCGCCGGGCCGAACATCATGGTTTCGTCGACAACTCCCATCACGGTGATGCGATGTGGTGGCGCGAGGTCGATACGGACTTCGACCTGCCGCGCGGGAATATTCGCGATCTTTCCATGAAGCGGGAGGAAAACCGTGGCCTCATTGCCGTTGTTGTCGATCACCACATCGGTCGTCGGCGCGCCATTGCTCTCCAGACCGCAGCGAACGATCCATTCGTTAAAGCCCTTCAGCCAGCCGAGCCCGCCCCTGTCATTGGCGTCTACATACGCGGGATGAACCAGGTCGCGGACCGGCGATTCCCAGCCGATCGGGATATCCCCGTAGACGCCCTTCCAGATCCCCATGCCGCGAGTCGGTACAATGGAGAAGGAGAAGGCGCCGTTGTCCACTTCAATGATGTCGATGCCCGCCTGGAGGCCGCCATTGAGGGTCGTTTTTTTAACGCTCCACGCACATCCGGTCCCGAGGGACAGGGTTTCCTCATCCACACACCAGGATTCGGCCCAGAGCGCTCGTTCCACGTCGGTGAGCACGTATCGAAACATGTCGCCCATGTAGGAACTCCTTGTATAATAGGAGGTTGTAATGTGGCATACGCCGCCGAATCAGAGGTGTGAATATACTGTACACGGAGCAGTGTGTCAATGAAAGAAGCCCGGCGAACCGCATACATGGACGGGCGCAAGGGCTATCTTCCGTCTTGCGGTGTATGGCTATATTACGCTGTGTGAAATTGAGCCGGGAAGTGGATTCGGTGCTGCTTCGCGGCGCTTGCCCCGGTACGAGACGCTCGACTTTTTCCGCGCGGCGGGCGAATTACCGGGACCCCGCTCGTTGCTGAACGAAGATGGTTGATGCCCGGGTCTCCGATTTCCGTCGATTTTCTTGTATGCTTGACAAACCGGGTATTGGTCTGTAGTATGGAATCAGATTCGCCTGTGCGCATCGGATGAACGGAGAAAGGAGAGGATGTGGCGGCCGCCAGGACGGTTTTTTTCTGCGGGATCGGCGGGAGCGGGATGAGCGCGCTCGCGCAGGTGTTGCGGCATCACGGCCATGCGGTGCGCGGTTCCGACCGCAGTTGGGACAACGGACAGAACCGCGGGCTTTTCGATCAACTCCGGTCGCGGCGCATCACGTTGTTCCCCCAGGATGGTTCGGGTGTGGACGACACCGTGGACGAACTGGTGGTGTCCGCAGCGGTGGAGAAAGACATTCCCGACGTGCGCGCCGCGTTGCGTCGGAAGATTCCGGTTCGGAAGCGCGCGGAGGTTCTGGCGGAGCTGTTCAACCGGGCGGAGGGCGTCGCCGTTGGCGGCACAAGCGGAAAGACGACGGTAGCGGGCATGATCGGTCATATCCTGAAGCGTACGGGCCGGAACCCTACCGTTATTCTCGGAGGTGCGCTCCTGAATCCGACGGCGCCGTCGGATTCGAGCAACGCGATGTGCGGCGACCCGGACCTCCCCGTGATCGAGGCAGACGAGAGCGACGGAACCATCGTTTTGTATAAGCCCTCGATTTCGGTGTTGACCAATATTTCGGAGGACCACAAGCCGCTCGACGTTCTGTGCGGGATGTTCCGGGAATTTGCGCAAAAAGCACGGAGGGCGGCGGTAATCAACCTGGACTGCGAGTCATCCGTGTCCCTCCGCGTGGAGGGCGTCGGTTTTGGCGTCGAAAATAACCGGGCTCAGGTCTGCGCCGAGAAGATCCAACCACTGGCGGCTGGTGTGGCGTTTGAAGTCAATGGGGTCGGGTTTCGGCTGAAAGTGCCGGGCAGGCACAACGTTTCGAATGCCGCCGCGGCCGTGGCCGCCTGTTCGGCGCTGGACGTCCCGATCATTCAAACGGCGGATGCGCTGGCGGATTTTGCCGGGATCCGGCGACGCCTGCAGGTACTGGGGACGCTCGGCGGCGTGACGGTGATCGATGACTTCGCACATAATCCGGACAAGATTGCGGCGTCTCTCTCCACACTCAAAGAACAACCCGGTCGGCTGCTGGTGATGTTTCAGCCAACGGGATTCGCGCCCACCCGGTTTCTCAAGGACGGGCTGATCGCCGCGTTTGCGACGGGGCTTGAAGGGCGGGACCTGCTTGCGATGCCGGAAATCTATTATGCCGGCGGGACGGCGGTGCGGGATATCTCCTCCAGAGATTTGATCGAAGCGATTTCCGGCCGGGGCGTTTACGCGGCGTTTTTCCATGAGAGAGAAGCGATTGCGCGCTGGTTTTCGGAAGAGGCGCGGCCTGGCGACCGGGTGGTGATTATGGGAGCGCGTGACGACACGCTGACTGATTTCGCCACGGGTATATTGAATGCGTTCGCGTCATGATCTTCGGGGAACGTTGTCTGCAGGTGACTTCGTCCGGGCGACGGTGGCGGGTCATTTTGCCGTCTGGAAACGGGGACGGGTTTCTTGGTGATTCCACCATATATTAGACGGGGCGATCTGATCGGAGTGGTATCGCCTTCGGGATCCTTTGAAAGGGAACGTTTGTGTCCGGGTCTGGCGTACCTGCGGGGTCTGGGATACGGGGTGCGGGTCGGACCGGCGGTGTACGACCGGGATCGGTACCTGGCTGGCGACGACCCTGTCCGGGCGGCGGACTTGAACGCAATGTTCGCCGACCGCGAGGTCCGGGCGATCTTTGCGACCCGGGGTGGATATGGTTCTTCCCGGGTTCTGGGACTTCTGGATTATAGCGCCATTCGGAGAGACCCGAAAGCCCTGGTCGGCTTTAGCGATACGACCGCCCTGCAACTCGGAATTTACGCCCGGACGGGGTTGGTGAGTTACTCGGGCGTGACGCTTTGTGGAGACGTGACGGAGGCGGGCATGCCGGAAGCCACGGAAGCGTCGTTGTGGCGTGCGATCACTGCCGGGCGTTTCGAGGCCATTGCCGACCTCTATTCACTTCGTGGAGAACTTGCCGAAGGGCGTCTTCTGGGAGGTTGTCTGTCCGTGGTCGCCTCGCTGGCGGGTACTGGATATCTGCCGGATACCAGAGATGCACTGATTTTTCTGGAGGACGTGAACGAGGCCCCTTACCGGGTGGACCGGATGCTGGTCCAGCTTCGAATGGCGGGCGTATTCGACCGGGCTGCCGGTGTGGTGTTCGGACAGTTCCAGGGTTGCGAGCCCGAACGGGAGGAGGAGGGCACGGTGGACGACGTTCTTCGGAATTTTTCCCGTACTGTTACCACTCCTGTTTTCTGTGGCCTCCCTTATGGACACGGTCCCGGACGGCGCGTGCTGCCCATCGGACTCAGGGCAACCGTGGACGGAGGCCGGGGGACGTTGCAGATACATATCGATAGGTGACGGGCAACTGCTCAGGTGTCCCGTCCGGTTGACCGCCGTCATTCAAAAGTAACAGCGGTTCGGGCGCGAATGCCGGCGCCGCACCGGCGGTGGCTTGGCGATGGCGTTCATGACAGGAAACCTGGCAACCGGCCGGGCCCTGCCTCAAGGAGGAGAGAAGCGGCCGATGTCGAGAATTTCACGCTTGCGATGGTGGGTAGCCGCTTGCCTTCTGGGATCGGTGGTGTCCTGCGCGGCGGTGAGCCAGTTCAATATATTGAGTACGGAGCAGGAAGTCGAGATGGGCCGGGAGGCGGCGCTTCAAGTTGAACGGGAACTCAGACTCTACAACGACCCGGCCGTGGCGGCGTACATCAACAGCCTGGGCCGGACCCTCGCACGGCACTCGCGGCGTTCGGATCTGACCTATTACTTCAAAGTGGTGGATACCGATGAGGTGAACGCATTCGCGTTGCCCGGCGGCTGGCTGTACGTGAACCGTGGTCTGATTACAACGGCGGAGAACGAGTCGGAACTGGCAGCGGTCATCGGTCATGAAATCGGGCACGTAGATGGCAAACACGGCGCGGAGGCAATCAGCAGACAGCTTGGCGCCGCCTTTGTTCTCGAGATGGCGCTGGGCGGAAAGGACGCTTCCTCGCGCCGTCGGGCAGGGAAGCAGATCGCCGCCCTCTTCATCGGGATGAAACAGTTGAGTTACGGTCGGGATGCCGAGCGGGAGGCAGACCGGTTTGCCGTGGAAGCAACATACGCGGCGGGGATCGATCCGGAGGGAACGGCCACCTTTTTTGAAAAGCTGATGGCGATGCAGAAGAAAGAGCCCGGACGGCTGGAGTTCCTGTTCTCCACCCATCCCCCCAGCCGGGAGCGGGTCAACAACGTCCGTGCCCAGATAGAGGAATTGCCACCCAAGAACGGATTGCGGAAGGACTCGGGGCGTTTTCAGGCCGTGAAGAAGAGGATAATGGAACGGAAGCGCGCGCGGCGTAGCGGCGGGAAGAAAGCAGGGAGCCGCGTTAGACGGGGGCGGCGATAAAGGCGCGATGCGAGCGTCGTGAAGGATCTATCTCCGAAACGCGTCGAGGCACTTGAAGTACGAGGGAAAGGTTTTATTGACGCAGGCCGGATCCCGTATGGCGATACCCGGCGCTTTCAGGCCGATCAACGCCAGGCTCATGGCCATGCGGTGATCGTCGTACGTATCGAGTTCGGCCGGGCGGATGCACGAAGCGGGATGAACAGTCAGTGCGTCGGGCCGTGCGTCAACGCGTACCCCCAGTTTGGTCAGTTCAGACACGACAGCGGCGATGCGGTCGGTCTCCTTGATGCGCAGATTGGCGATATTTCGCATGGTGACCGGCTCCGAGGCGAACGGGGCGAGTGCACAGAGGGTCTGAACCACGTCCGGCGTGGCGTTCATGTCGATATCGATGCCCGATAACCGTTTGGGACCCTGGACTTCGATACCGTCCGGGCGTTTGCTCACACCACAGCCCATACGTCCCAGAATATCCACGAAACGAACGTCACCCTGCGCGGAATATGGGGAGAGGTCGCGGACCTTGATCCGACCGCCGGTCAGCGCCGCTGCTGCGAAAAAATACGAGGCGTTGGAGGCGTCCGGTTCGATGGCGTATTCGGCAGGCGTGTAACGTTGCCCTGCTTTCACCAGGAAGACGTTACGGTCTTCTACGGCGACGTTGACGCCGAAGTCGCGCATGATGCGAACGGTCATGTCGATGTAGGGCCTGGATACCAGGGCGCCGGTAACGCGGATCTCGACGTCCTTTCGCGCATAGGGCGCAACCAGGAGGAGAGCCGTGAGATACTGGCTGCTTCGGTCTCCCGGAACGTGCGTGCGCCCGCCCTCAAGGCCGGACGCGTCGACGACAACCGGAGGACAGCCGTTGCCCGCCAGGCTGCGGGCGCGAACCCCAAGAGGACGAAGGCTGTCGATCAGATCCTGGATTGGCCGTTCTCTCATTCGGGGGACGCCGTCCAGCGTGTATGCGCCGCTGCCCAGGCCGAGATAGGCGGTGAGGAACCGGGAGGTGGTACCTGAGTTTCCCACGAAGAGTGTTGCGCTCGAAACGGGAATCCGGCCACCCGCGCCTGCGATGCTGAATGTGTTTTCGCTCTCCACCTGTATATCGACGCCGAGGGTGGCGAGCGCCCCGGCCATATACCGGGTGTCGTCGCTCTCAAGGGCCCCGGTAAGCCGGGTGCGGCCGTCGGCCAGCGCCGCAATCAGCAACGCCCGGTTTGTGTAGGACTTGGAGCCCGGTATGGAGACGTCTGCGTCGACTGGGTGGCAGAGCGGGTTAATTTCCAGGATTTTGGCCATTGGGAGGATTCCTGAATCCGGAGCGGTAGTCGTCACGACCCTGCCCGGACATGAGTTAAGATAACGCAAAGGCGCGGAAAGTTCAATGGGAAACGCCCTTGTGGAGCGGTAGCGCCGTGCCACGCGCGTCGAAGCGAGGGCAACCCGTCGCCCGCGTCAATGCTTCGACGCGGGATGAGGCCCGCCCTCTCGCGCCGGACACCAGGGCCGGCGCGGATAGCGTTGTCAGGCCGGGATTCCGCCAGGCAGTTGACCCGCGAGTCATAGGCCAGTCCACCTGTCAATCTCCCTCTTGACTTTTGGCCGGACCGTAAGTAAGATTATACCACTTCGGAATATTCGTACCCGCCGCGTCACTGGCGCCCGCGGGTATCGAGTGTCCCCCTCCCCCTTAAATGTTCTCCGCTTTCCCCCAGCAACGCTGTTCTCTCCTGAACGAAACCTGTCTAACCTGTGCATCCGGAGCGCCTCGCCATGGCCGAATTCGTGCATCTCCATAGCCACAGCATGTACAGTCTGCTGGACGGCGCCTGCAAGATCGATTGTCTGGCTACAAGAGCCGCCGAATGGGGAATGCCCGCGGTGGCCATTACCGACCACGGCAATCTCTTTGGCGCCATGGATTTTTATCGGGCCATGAAAGAGGTAAACGTCAAGCCCATTATCGGATGCGAGGTCTATTGCGCGATTGGGAGCAGGTTGGAGAAAAAACCGGCCCGGGGCGTCCCCAGCGGTTCGAACCATCTGGTGCTGCTGGCAAAGAATACCCGTGGGTATTACAACCTGGTAAAGTTGGTCTCGGCCGGCTACTTGGAAGGGTTTTACTACCATCCCAGAATCGATAAGGAACTGTTGCGGGAACACTCGGACGGCCTGATCTGCCTGTCGGGATGCCTGAGCGGCGAGGTGCCTCATCTGATCGAACGCGAAGGCGTACCCGCCGCGATGTCCGCGGTGGAAGAATATCTCGACATCTTCGGCGACGACTATTACCTGGAGATACAGCGGCATGGCATCGATAGAGAGCCCAGAATCAACGACGGCCTGATTCGAATTCACCGGGAAATGGATGTGCCGCTCGTGGCGACGAACGACTCCCATTTTCTAGGAGCTGACGATCACGAGGCCCACGCCGTTCTCGTGGCGTTACAGACCGGCAAGACCCTCAACGATCCCGGCAGGATGTGTTATCCGACCGACGTCTACTTCAAGTCCGCGGACGAGATGCAGACGCTGTTTTCGGATATACCCCACGCGGTGGAGCGGACGCTGGAGATTGCGGAAAAAAGCAATATAGAACTCGATTTCGGAAACTATCTCGCGCCGGAGTTTCCGTTACCCGAGGGGTTTGAGTCGGCCGACAACTACCTCAAACATCTGGCCCGACAGGGTCTGGAAAGACGGTTCGGTACCGTGCCGCAGGAGTTCCGGAATCGCCTCGAATTCGAACTGGACCTGATCGTAAGAATGGGATTTTCCGGATACTTCCTGATCGTTTGGGATTACGTCAACTACGCAAAGGAGCACGGAATTTCGGTAGGTCCGGGGCGGGGTTCCTGCGCAGGAAGCCTGGCGGCGTATTCGTTACGGATAACCGACCTGGATCCGATGAAGTACAATCTTCTGTTCGAGCGATTTCTGAACCCGGAGCGTGTGAGCCTGCCGGACATCGATATCGATTTTTCCGACAAAAAACGCGACCAGGTGATTAAATACGTGACCGAGAAGTACGGCGAGAACAATGTCTGTCAGATTATCACGTTCGGTACAATGAAGGCAAAGGCGGTGATCCGGGACGTTGGCCGCGTGCATGACATGTCGTACGGCGAGGTCGACCGGATTGCCAAGCTGGTGCCCAACGATTTGAAGATGACGCTTGACAAGGCAATAAAACAGGTGCCCGAACTGCGACAGATGGCCGACGGCGGCGGCCCCGAGGCGCAGTTGATCCGGCATGCCCGGGCCCTGGAGGGGCTGGCGCGGCACGCGTCGGTGCATGCCGCAGCGGTGATTATCGCACCGGACGATTTGACGAATTTCGTACCGCTTTACAAAGCCCCGAAAGACGGCAAGGTGACCACTCAGTTCGATGGCCCGACCTGCCAGGATATCGGACTTCTGAAAATGGACATCCTGGGCCTCAAAGAGCTTTCACTTGCCGACGAGACGGTGGATCTGATCAGGAAGAACGAGCCGGCGTTCGACCTGACGAAGATCCCGGAAGACGACAGAAAAACGCTGGATCTGTTCGGGCGTGGAGATACCGTGGGGGTGTTTCAGTTTGAAAGCCCGGGGATGCGGGAATACCTTGTGCAGTTGAAGCCGGACTGTATTGAGGACATCATCGCCATGAACGCGCTCTACCGCCCGGGGCCGATGCAACATATCCCGAACTTCGTCGCACGCAAACACGGGCAGGAAGAGGTGGTCTACGACCATCCGAAGCTGGAGCCCATTCTGAAGGATACATACGGCATCATGGTGTACCAGGAGCAGGTGATGCAGAGTGTGCAAGTCCTGGCCGGGTTCACACTCGGCCAGGCCGATATCCTTCGGGATGCGATGGGCAAAAAGAAACCCGACGAGATGGCGCGGCAGAAAGACGCGTTTATAGGCGGGTGCGAAACGCATGGGGTGGATCCGAAACTGGCCCAGAAGATTTTCGCTAATATTGAAGTGTTCGCAGGATACGCGTTTCCCAAGGCGCACGCGGCGGCATACGCGGTCGTTGCGTACCGAAACGGCTACCTCAAAGCGAATTACCCTCAGGAATATATGGCGGCCAGTCTGAACGGCGAGATTGGCAATATTGAGCGGATGGTGGTCGCAATCGAAGAATGCCGGCGAATGAAACTGGAGGTTCTGCCCCCCGATGTGAATACCTCCTATGTGGATTTCGTGGCTTCGGAAAAGTGCCTTCTGATGGGAATGGCGGCGGTACGAAACGTGGGGCGCGGCGCCGTCGAGGCCATTGTCGCCGCGAGGGAGGCAGCCGGACCCTATAAATCCCTCTTCAATTTCTGCGAACGCGTGGATTTGCGCGCGGTAAACCGCCGGGCCATCGAGAGCCTGATCTGCGCCGGAGCCATGGATTGTCTGACTGGACATCGGGCGCAGCATCTCCAGGGCCTCGACCGGGCTCTAGACGCGGGTCAATCCGCTCAGGCTGCCCGGCAGCGACGTCAGATTTCGCTTTTTGACACGGTAGCCCTTGCGGACCAGACGGCGGTTATCAACAACCATGTGCTTCCCGAGCAGCCGGAGTGGACGGAACGTGAAAGGCTGTCACACGAAAAGGACATGCTCGGATTTTATCTCTCCGGGCATCCGTTGGACAGGTACCAGACGGATCTGGTCGGGCTCGGCATTCGTTCGTCGCAGGATGTGGGTACGTTGCCGGATGGCGCGGAAGTCAAACTTGGTGGGCTGATTTCCGAAACAAGGTCGCATACCGACCGAAACGGTCGGTCGATGGCGTTCGGCACCATCGAGGATCTGGATGGCGCCGTGGATCTGGTCGTGTTCCCGGATGCGTACGAGAAAGTCAAAGCTATGTTTGTGGCCGATGCGATGGTGGTGATCCAGGGCAGGCTCTCCGGACGCAATGGACGACAGTCGTTGCGGGTGGAGCAGGTCCTGTCGATGGAGCACGCGAGGGAGACACTTGCGGACGCGTTGAACGTAAAGCTTCCCGCGGAGATGCTGGATGCGGAGCCGCTGGGACACCTGAAGTCGTTGCTGGAAGGTCATCGTGGCGGGTGTACACTCTATTTGCACCTTGAACTGGGCGACGGAAAAACGGAGGTGATTCGTTCCCGGGCGCTTACCGTGGCGCCCTCTGAGGCGTTGATCTCGGAAATCGGCGCGTTTGTGGGGGAACGGCGCGCCTGGGTATCCCAGAAATCTTGAGAGCGTGGAATCCGGCGGTCCGGTTACCGGCCGGCGTATCGGACAACCGATTCATTATTTCGACGCGCATACCGGCGTGTGGAGGAAAACACAAAAGGCGACCGCAAGGTCGCCTTTTGTGCATGAATAACACCGCAATTGTGCGTCTTCTAGTAATATTCGTGCCGGCAAGCATAGATGTTGAGCAACAGGCCCGCGAGTACCAGACTGACCACAAGTTGCGATCCGCCGTAGCTGATATACGGTAGTGGCAGGCCGGTAACCGGGACGAGGCCGACGGTCATGCCTATATTGACAAAGACGTGAAAGATGAGCATGGCAGCCAGGCCGATGGCAACCAGACTGGAAAAACGACTCTTGACAAGACTGGCAATATGGATGGCCCGCCATATGATCAGGAAAAACATGGCGAGTACAAGGATCGCGCCTGCGAAGCCGAACTCCTCACCGATAACCGAAAACACAAAATCGGTGTGTTGTTCGGGAAGGAAGGAGAGTTTTGTCTGTGTACCCTGCAGGAATCCTTTTCCGTTGAGGCCGCCGGAACCAATTGCCACCTTGGATTGCATGACCTGATAGCCCGCGCCGAGTCTGTCCATGTCGGGATTCAGAAAGGTCAGTATGCGCCGGCGTTGATAGTCGTGCAGTTTATTTTCCCAAAGATAAGGAGCGCCGACCGCAACGGCGAGATTGACCACGACGATGGCGGTTGTTATCAATCGTCCTGGCCGGACGAGAAAAACAACGCCCGCAATCGTCAGAATCAGGATTACCAAAGCCAAATAGTGGAAAGCGCAGATCAAGCTCAAAATGGGCGAAATCAAGAAAAACAGAACAATGGGTCTCATGCCCGCCCAGTAGAACATGGGCAGGAGTACGGAACCGAATACCAGCGCGGTGCCCAGGTCGGGCTGCTTAAAAACCAGAACCGCTGGAAGCAATACCAGAAGAAACGCCGTAATCAGAGAGCGGGGCCGGTCCAGATCCAGGTTGCGCACGGCGAGGTATCTAGCCAGAGCCAGAACGGTTGCGATTTTGGCCAATTCCGAAGGCTGCATATGAAAGGGGCCCAGATCGAACCAACGTCTTTCGCCGATCAACAGAACAAGCACGAGCAGTAAGATCGAGACGCCATATAGGATGTAGGCGAAGGCATAGAAATATTTGGGTGGGACGAACAGAGTAAGCAGAAGGGCCCCGATCGCAAGCACGCTCCAGACGATCTGCTTTTCGTAGACCCCGCCGGCAGCGCCCTGCTCCCAGTTGTACGTGGCGCTGTAAATTGCGCCAATTCCGAGCAGTGTGGCAAGAACAACCGAAAGCAGCAGCGGCAGGTCGAGTTCGTATTTTACGAAACGGGAAAGAACCACGTGGAGATTCCTGTGAAACGTGAATGGGTCTTACGGAATTGAGTTCGTCTGTTGCGGAGCGTATTAACGCAAGACAACGACGGGCGGCGCGTTGTCCGCTGGCGCGGGTTTGGAAGCGTCCGCATCCGGAGATGGTTCGGTGTCGACGTGCGCGGCTACGATGATGTCCGCTTTCTGTTCCGGGCGCGCCAGGTCGAAATATGTTTCCAGAAACCGACCGGCGATCGGGGCGGCCACCGCCCCGCCATGGCCTGCGTTCTCCACCACAACCGCGACCACGATTTCAGGACGATGCGCCGGAGCAAGGGCGGTGAACCAGGCGTGGTCTTCGCCGTGAGGGTTTTGCGCGGTACCGGTTTTGCCAGCCACACGTACGCCTTTCACACGGGCGCGTTTTCCGGTACCGTACGGATCCTCGACAACATCGAGCATAATGCTTCGTATTGTCTTCAGGGTCTGGGCGGAAATCTGAACCGGCGTGGACTCAGGCGGCGTGCTCTTCAGGATATGGGGTCTGGGGAGTGTGCCGACGGCCAGAGCGCTGATGTACCGCGCAATCTGGACCGGGGTCACGGAGGTTTCGCCCTGTCCGATTGTCAGGTTCAGCATGTACCCCTCCGCCCAGTGTCCGAAGCGTTCCTTGTAGTACGAACGGTCAGTCACCAGGCCGGCCCCCTCGCCGTCGCCACCGGCAGCGATGTCGATGCCCGTGGGTTGACCGAATCCGAGCATCCTGGTGTAACGATTCCAGTTGGCAATGCCCACCTTGCGCCCCAACTGGTAAAAATAGACGTCGCAAGACCGGATAAGCGCCCCTCGCAGCGACAACCGTCCACACCCTGCGGCCTTGTGGCAACGGAAAAACCTGTCGCCGAACTTCAGTCTGCCTCGGCAGGGCCGGTAACGCGCCGTTTCCGAATCGATCAGGCCCATTTCAAGACCGGCAATCGCCGGGATCATTTTGAACACCGAGGCAGGCGGATATTCGCCATGTATGCTTCGGTTCAGAAGGGGAATTGACGTGTCGCCCTGCAGGGTACGCCATTCGCGTACGTTGCGGATGGACTGCGGATGAAACCGGGGTTTGCTGACCATGGCGAGGATCTCCCCGTTGTTCGGATCCATCGCCACCAGGCTGCCTCTCAACGAATCGGAAAACGCAAGCTCCGCCGCCTGCTGCAACCGCCAGTCCAGGGTCAGCAGGATGTCGTTGCCCGGTATGGGCAGGACTGTCTTTCCGGGAAAACTGCCGACCTCCCTGCCGAAGGCATTGACCTCAATGAAATTCATGCCTTCCCGACCCCTCAGAACCGCCTCGCACAGGCGCTCAACGCCCCGTTTCCCAATCTGGTCGTCCAGACGGTACCCCAACTCTCGCTTCCGTTTATATGTCTCCGCGTCGATCAGCCCGACATAACCGACGATATGAGGCGCCAGTGGGAAGCCGCCGTTGAAGCTCAGATATCCTCTCCGGGCTTCAACCTGTATTTCCACGCCTGGCAGATCGTGGCGTTCTTCTTCCACGACAGACACGACGTTGAATCCAACGTCCCTTTTGAGTCTTATCGGCTCATGGAAGAAACGGTTTCGGTTCGCGAGCATTTGGTTGATGCGTTGTACCGGCAGACCTGCAACCTGACTGAGGCGGTTGACCACGTGCCCGCGAACTGTCGGTTCGGTATTTCGACGCAGTCGCTGCGGCAGCACGGAGATGGTGTAGGAGGGGCGATTGTCTACGAGGATGACGCCGTTGCGATCCCGTATAAGACCTCGTCTGGCTTCGACTGGCACGACCTGCATCGTATTTTTCTTGGATTGGATGCGGTAGTGTTCAGTGTCTGCAATCTGCAACCGAAACAACCCGACGAAAAGAACGGCGAACAGACCGATCACCACCGACATCATCCATCGCGCCCGGGCCTTGCGACAGCCATTATCCATAAAGTCGTCGCGCATCCAGGTAAATTCCCTTGTTGAAGCGAATGGACAATACCAACGAAATTCCGACTCCAACGACTGCGGTATAAAATGCCGTTCCGAACCCAAACCGGACGATCAACCCGAAAATCGCGTCCGGATTCGAGAGAACGTTAGCGAATAAGAAATAGATCAGATCGTGCATCAGGACCGCAAGGGACAGCAAAGGCGCCTGCACGCGGAAATCTTCGGCACTGACGCGCGCCCGGAAATGCCCCACACAGAAACCAACCACGCTGTTTGCAAGCGCGTTGACACCCATCGTCTCGGGGTTGTAGACATCCAGCAAGAAGCCGGATACGAATCCGTACAGGGTGCCTTCAATCCGCCCGCCGCGTATCCCCAGGTAAACCAGAACAATGATGACAATGTCGGGGCCAATACCCAGAATTCGGACCGCATGTGCCCAGGAGGTCTGAACAAGCAGCGCTAGGGCAATGAGCAGAAGGTCTCGAACGATCTTCATGAGCGACAGTTGGGGCGCATGCTCCCCCTATTCTTGCGTGTTGACTCAGTCGGCCACCTGAAAACCGGATGGGCGTATCAGAAGCCTGGCGCCCACCCGCAGGCGGCCCGGTCTCCGGATTCGGTTCCATTTCTTGAGGTCGTTGACACGGATGCGAAAACTGCGGGCAATGTCCCAGAGTGTATCCCCCTGCCGCACGACATAGAAGTCACCGCGACGCAGGTCAGAACGATCAGCCAGGGCAACCTGGGGAGACTGCGGCTTCCAGATCATCAGTTGGTCGCCGGGCGTTATATGCTTCTTGAGCTTGTTCCACACTCGGATCTGATTCGGCGTGACTCCATGCCGGCGTCCGATTCCCCACAGGGTGTCCCCTTTTCTTACCCGGTACGTGATTTTCCGGTTCGTGTCCGGATCGGGCGCCACCGCAACGCGCGTTGCCGTTCTTCCGGCCCGTTCGGGTTTGGCATTCGGACGGATCGGGATTTTCAGCCGTCTGCCGGCGCGTACCCGCCTGGGATTCAATATGTTGTTCGCCTCGAGAACGACGCGGGTGGAAACACCAATCTGCCTTGCAATGCCGGAAGGCGTATCGCCGGGGCGCACCAGATATTCAACCATCCGGCCTTTCCTCTCGGCGGGAACTCGGGCATAGTTGACTTTGAACCTATCGGCAGTACCGGCCGGAATTCTCAAGGAATAGGGCCCGCGCACGTGCGGCGGGGTGTAACCCAGGCGAAGTTCGGGATTGAGGCTTCGCATGCGTTCGTAGGTCGTGCCCGCGCATTCGGCGGCCACCCGAAGGTCGACGCATTCCGATATTTGCACAACGTCGAATTTTTTCGGCACTTGATAGACCACGTCACGAAAACCGAACCACTCCGGATCCTTGGAGATTATCAGGGCCGCCATAAATCGCGGCACATGTCGACGGGTTTCCCTGGGCAGACCCCTGAGCTTCCAGAAATCGTTTGTACCTGAACGCTTGATAATGCGTTGGAGACGACCCTGCCCACAGTTATACGCGGCAATTACGAGACGCCAGTCGCGGAACAACCCGTACAGGTGGCGGATATGCTGGATTGCCGCACGTGTCGATTTTTCGGGGTCACGGCGTTCATCGATCCAACTGCTGTTTTTAAGACCGTAAAGCAGCGCCGTGCCTCTCACGAACTGCCAGATTCCGGCGGCCCTTGCCCGCGAATAGGCTCTCGGATTGAAGCCGCTTTCGATCATGGCCTTGTAAACCAGATCCTCCGGCAGACCCGCTTCGCGAAGCGCCGTGCGGATCATTGGGACATAAAGAGGCGAACGGGACAGCCAGACTCTGAATACTTTCCGGGCAGTGGTCTGGAAATAACGGATTGTCTTGATGACCTTGGAATTGTAGTCGACCGGAACATCGGCGGAACCTGCCAGTTTGCGGACATAGAGTTCCCTGTAATGAACGTCGTCGCGCAAGCGTGAAAGGAGACTATCGGGAATGGCGTCGAGCAGCCGGGCCAGAACGGTGTTTGGCCGTACGAGCGCGGATGGCGGAAGCATTTCCCGATAGCGCTTGAGGGTCGTGCGAAGCAATTCGAGGTGACGCCCCGGCGGCAGGGAGTTGGTTACGGTGGAATCCGTGAGCAAAATGCAAACGCGATCCACGGATAACGCCCCGTTGTCGAAGCGGGCCGTCTTTAGTTCCTCTATGTTCCGTAGGACCTGATCGTCCGGCGGCGTGTGGTCCGACTTGCCCGCCGTGGAATCCTCGGTAGCCTCCGACGTCTCCCTGGAAAGGGTCGGCGCTTCCACATCCGGAAATGTCGCGACCTGTTTCGTGGTCGAACATCCCTGGAGCAGAAACAGCAGGAGAAGGCTGTAAAACGCGACGCGCAGGGACAACGGGGAAACTCTCATCCGGGCACTATCAAAAAGACGATCCAGAAATCCGGCCATCGGAAATATTGATGAACGTGTGCCGGACCGAGCGCGCAAAGCAGGCCTATGATTGCGGCGGTCAAGGCGATGTGACCGCTCGCTGTTAACCCTGTATGCGTTCAGTTGCCGGTTGTTTGTTCCGTGGATGTATCGATGCGTGTCCGGACCACAAAGGGAGTATCGTAACCGTATGACTTAAGCCTTTCTATGAGCCCTTCAGCGGCTTCCCGCGTTCGGAAGTTGCCGATTCGGACCTTGAAGTACGGCGGCTCGGATTCTATGTAAACGTCGTCCTGGCCGAGGGTATCCCGGACGTTGGCCAACTCGCTTTCAGCGGCCGCCCGATTCGATGCTGCAAAGATCTGCACGCGGAAACCGACGATTGCATCCGGTTCGTGAACCGCGCCGCGGGGGATTTCGATTTTGGCGCGTACAATGAAGGCTTCGGGGTACCCCAGGCTCTTCGCCTCGTGACGCAGGGATTCGACCTCCGCGGCTGACCGGCAGTTTCCCACCTGGATTTTATGCAGGCCTGTGTCCGGGTCGCGGTAGATATGAACCGGAACGTCGAATTTCATTCCTGCTTCGTTCTTAAGGGTCTCTGCCCGGTCAAGACTCGATACCACCGCGATCTGCACGCGAAATCCGTCGGTATGAAGGACGGAAGGCGCTGCCGCGGGAGTCTGATCGAGCGGGGCTGTTTCTGCCTCTGCCGTCGGTTTCAGCGCGAAGTCGTCGTCGTTGAGGCTTTGCGGATCGAATTCCTCTTCGGCGGTTGTTACAGGGGGGGCAATTCTACGGCTGGGGCTCGCGCATGCCACCAGCGACACCAGCAGCCCTCCCCAGAAAAGACATGGGTATGTTTGTGAGATTGAACGAAACACGGTCAGCCGTCCCAACATCTTGTTGTCTTGAATATTGAACTATACCATATATTACGGCACAAGATGGAGTTTGTCAATACATTAAATGAGGTTATTGATGGGAAATAAGGCATTTAGACCTGTTTCTCGAATTAACGAACCGGACGGCGGTTCTCAGTGTGCCGCGGGTCGTATCCTCCGTTTTTAAAATGTCTCTGCACAGATCTCTTGGAACGGAGACCGTCCACACGTACCTGGAAGACGAATTGCCGCTGGCGTCGTTTATCATTGCTGAAGCGCCAGAATCAGCACCCACATGGATTGTTCGCCGACGACATAGGCCTTTAGTGGATGCAGGCGTCCTGTCTGGACGTCAATCCGGTATGATGCCAGCTTGCCGGACGCCTGACCGCCGGCGTATAGAAAGCTGCCCGTGGGATCGATCCCGAAAGCCCTGGGAACGGGTTCCGTGGGTTGATTGCCGGTGTCCGTGAGGTGGCCGACCTGGTCAACCGCAAAACAAGCGATGCTGTCGTGGCCCCTGTTGGAAACATAGAGAAACCGTCCCGAGGGGTGCATGTGAATCTGGGCGCAGGTGTTTTCACCGCGGAAACACTCAGGCAGGGTGGACAGGGTCTGCACGTGTCTCAGGACGCCAGACGAGGTGTCGTAAGCAAGGGCCGATACGCTGCTGCCCTGTTCGTTCGACACGTAGACCTTTTCCAGGCTTGGGTGAAATACAAGGTGGCGTGGACCCACATCGGGTTCGTGCGACGTGCGGGAAACCTCCCGGAGCGTGCCCGTGTTTTCGTCGAAACGAAATCCAATAATGGTGTTGGATTCTCCGACATGAGGCAAAAGGACCAGACGATTCGACGGGTCGGTGAGAATACAGTGGGCTTTGGGCAGGGTCTTCACCGTCTGGATGGGAGAATCGCCCGGCATTCCGTCTTCTGCGACGGCGTGTACGGTTGCCAGCCCGCCGCCGTACGAGGCCGATAGCAGAAAGCGTCCGGTTCGGTCCATGCTCAGATAACACGCGTCGGCCTCCACGGATACAGCGCCGACGAAGGACAGACCGCCTGTGCTGGAATCGAGGGAATACGTCGAGATTTCACGCGCGCCGCGCCTGCTCAGATAAAGATATCTTTGTTGGGGGTCGACGGCAAGCGGGCCCGGTGCGCCGATAGCGTCGATGCTGCTTTCGAACACGAGATTGCCCGTATCCGGATCCATCCGGTATTTCAGAATCCTGTCGTCGCTGGAAACGGTTATGTACGCGTGGTGGTTCATCGTCCATTCCTTTACCGAAGGGCCTGCCACGTCTTTCACTTCTCTTCCAAATGCCGGCCAAGGCGATTTTCAGAACGGCACGGATTCCTGTTGGCCCATTCGACATGTCTGCGAGGATCCGACTCATAACCATTATAATTGGCGTTCGTCAGGCGCGCAAGTGTTTTTCTGCGTGGCGTTTAGACGCTATCCACGATGCGGACTGCGCCTTGGCCGTCCGTTCGGCGATTCGGTGGTATCGGCGCCCGCCCCGCAGATCGATACACAACCCCTGCAAAGGAGACTGAAAATGTCCCACATCATCGTTGAAAATCTGATAATATCCTTCCGCATCGCCGAACGGCGGCCCGGCTTGTGGGGCGAAATCCAGGGCATGGCTCGTCGCCAACACCATTGCCCGGGGCTTCGACAGCTTCGGAACCATCGTCAGGTCCGGGGATTTCGACCGCCTCCTGCTGCGCCCCCGCAGCACCGCGCTGCAGCTGATGGGCCAAGAACTCCACCTCCTGCGAATCGGCCGGTTCCTCCAGGCCCTCGCCGTTCTGCTCTGGGCGCAGTACGCGCTGGAGGTCGCCTGGTCTGCCCCCACAGTCGCACTCGCAGTGGGGGCCATTATGGGGCGAACGGACCCCCTCGGATCCACAATCTTGATCCAGTGGCTGTCGCCCGCGGCGGGCGTGGTATTCCTGCTCATCGCCCTTCGCGTCTGGAATCTAGGGGTCCGCCAGTATTGTTCCACCGGGAGTTGATCTACAGTGCACCCCCCAGCCCGACGCCCCCTTCGGCGAGGGTGGCCGGGTGAACCACTCGCGGGGTCTACCCGCAGTTTGAGTTGAAATCCCGTCCTGTTTTCGCTAATTTTCATATTGGAAGATCAGTGAACAGCAAAGAGCCAATCGATCGACGTCATCGCCTGGTACTATGTTTATGTAGGGGCAACCCTTGTGGTTGCCCACGTTGCATAACTTGAACCCGGTGTACGATCGTAACGCGAACTGTTAGTTCGCGCGCCCAAAGCGCAACCCAACATTCACATTATCTTGGTTTTCCCCTTCCTCCGGCAGGTTACAGGTAAATCCGAAATGATTCATCTTTCGCTATATGACACGATCTGGCTGGTCGGGGCGGCGGTCGCCGCGGGGCTGCTCTGGGGCATTTTTGTGTCCGCCATGAAGCGCAAGGGGACGCCGGTTCCGTTGCTGGTGTTGATCTCGGCGGGGGCTTTGTGGTATACGGGCGACGCGCTGAAGCTTCTGATTGAACAGGCGACGCCAGGCGCACCCGCGGCAGGCTATGCCGCCCATGTCGCGCGTTTCGGGTTGTGCTTTTTGCCGTCGGCGCTGCTGGCAACGGTGCTGGTTTCCGCGAATGAACTTAAGACGCGGGTCCCGGCCGGGTTGCGCCGGAACCTCGTCCCATTCGCTCTTGTCCCCGGGTTGATCGTATTTCTTATCGGTATGTGGGAGACCCCGCTGAAACGCGTGGGGTTCAGCCTGTACACCATTGTGGCGCTGTTGTATTCGGCCTGGCTGTGCCGGGGGTTTGCAAGGCAATTGGTCACCGAGGTACAGAGGTCGTTCTACCGGCTGACGGCCCTGGCTCTCGTCGCCATATCCGCCCTGGCCGGTTTCGCATATCCGATCGGGGGAATCAGACTCGGCATCGTTGGCCCGGGGCTGGACCTGGCGCTGTTCCTTTCCCCGATCCTGCCGGCGTATATTCTGGGCTATTACATCTATCGGTACAGCTTCTTCCGGATCGTGGTAAATCCGGCTTTGCTCTATTCCGCGCTGACGGGCATCGTCCTGACCGTTTACCTGCTTGTGATCCGTCGCGTTGCGGAGGAATTCGGACGCCTGGGCGGCGGGTTCCGGGTGGAAGTCGTTGAGGCGGTACTGATTTCCCTGTTGATCTTCCTCTTTCAGCCGGTCAAGAATCGGTTGCAGAGGGCGATCAACCGGCTGTTTTTTAAAGCGCGATACGAATATCAGCACCTGCTGGGCACGCTTAGCCAGACGTTGAACGTGCCGGACGCGCTCGAAAGGCGGTTGAAGGTGGTTGTGGACGCCGTGGGAACCGTGTTGAAAGTGCATCTTGTTTCGCTGGTGTTGTTCGAGTACGAGGAGGGACGGGTCAGTGACGTGCGTGTGGTTTCAGGCGGCGGTCTGGCGGGCTTCGATCCTCCCGAGGCACCGTTCAGTCGAAGGAACCACGAATTGGGGCAGGTAGAGCAAGTGGCGGTATGGATGTCGTTCAACCGACGGCCGCTGGACGTGGGCGAGTTGCATCGTCCGGCCCTCGCCGCGGTCCTCACCGAGCAGGGGGTCCGGCTGTGCATACCCGTGATGCAGGAGGATAAGCCCGCCGGATTCCTGTGCCTGGGAGAGAAAAAACGCGGCGTGCCTTTTTCGTCGGAGGAGTGGGACCTGCTCGGCACGCTCTGTAATCAGATTGCGCTGGCCGTGGAGAATACCCGTCTGGTGGAACGTCGACTGCACCTGGAACGACGTATGTACGAGGCGGAGCGGCTGTCGGCGCTGGGGCTGCTTTCGGCGAGCATCGCGCACGAGGTGAAGAATCCGCTCAGTTCGATCAAGGCGATTACCACCGTGCTACGTGAAGACCTCGCGAACGACGCAACCAAGTCCGGAGATCTGACCGTTGTGTTGAATGAAATCGACCGGTTGGGCCGCGTGGTGGACCGGCTGCTCAGGTTTGCCCAGCCCAAACAGGGCGACGCATTCCATCCGGTGGACCTGAAGGCCGTGCTTGGAGACGTGGTGTTGATCCTGTCGCATGAGGCGGAGCGAAGGAACGTGGAGATCCGATCCGAGGTTGGAGAGGGCCTTGTGGTCAGGGGAGATCCCGAGGATCTGAAGGAGGTGTTTTTCAACCTGATACTAAACGGCATTCAGGCAATGGAAGAGGCGGATGACGGGACGGAACGGCGTCTGACCGTGCGGGCGGGACATTCGGATGGGCGGGTGGCGGTGCGGGTGTCGGATACCGGGCCGGGAATTCAAGATGAGGCCCTCTCCCACGTTTTCGAACCGTTCTTTACCACAAAATCTTCTGGGACCGGGTTGGGGCTTGCCATCGTGAAGCGGGACGTGGAACGAATGGGCGGATCGATCGCGGTCGCAAACGAGAACCCGGATGGAGCTGTGTTCGAAGTTCAACTTCCCGGAGGAGACGATGCGGCATAAGATTCTGGTTGTAGACGACGACCCTGCCGCTCGGCACGG
The DNA here is from genome assembly GCA_965237675.1 of Candidatus Latescibacterota bacterium. Lineage (GTDB taxonomy): Bacteria > Latescibacterota > UBA2968 > UBA2968 > JAAXHE01. The sequence goes on along the minus strand of OZ250150.1, from coordinate 2,078,545 downwards.
CCTGAAGCGGGCCCTGGCGGCACTGTCCTTCGAGATCGTCGAAGCGGGAGATGGGGCGGCGGCACTCGAGGAAATTGCACGCAGCCGTCCCGATCTGTTGATCTGTGACATCCAGATGCCGAAAATGGATGGGTTGACGCTGGTCAAGCGCCTTGGCGATCAGGGAAGCGCGCCGCCGGTCATTGTCATGACAGCCTACGGATCGGAGCGGATTGCCGTGGAGGCAATGAAGGCGGGCGCGTACGACTACGTGAGCAAGCCCTACGACGTGGACGAACTTCGCTGTCTCGTACAAAACGCGTTGGAGACCGTGAGACTGCGCAGGGAGAACGAAACGCTGCGCAACGAGATTCGGCGACAGTCGGGGTTCGGACTGATGATCGGCCGGAGCCGGGCGATGGACGGGGTGTATGACATGATCGGCAAGGTGGCCGGAACGGATGCTGCCGTGCTGGTTCACGGGGAAAGCGGAACCGGCAAGGAACTCGTGGCCCGTGCGATTCACGAACAAAGCGGGAGGAAGGAGCGGCCGTTTATCGCCGTGAATGCCGCGGCGCTCCCCACGGAGCTGATCGAAAGCGAGCTGTTCGGGCATGAGAAAGGCGCTTTTACGGGAGCCGCGGCGAGGCGGCAGGGCAAGTTTGAGCTTGCGGATGGCGGAACGCTCTTTCTGGATGAGATCGGCGATATGCACGTGGAGACCCAGGCAAAACTGCTGCGGGTGCTCCAGGAACAACGGTTCGAGCGCCTGGGCGGTACGGAGACGGTGGCTGTAGACGTGCGGACGATCAGCGCGACCAATCGGGACCTTCCGAGTGAGATTGCGCGAGGGCAGTTCCGCGAGGACCTCTATTATCGACTGAGAGTGGTGGATATTCTCCTTCCGCCGTTGCGCGACCGACGTGAGGATATTCCGCTGCTTGTTCAATATTTCCTGGATCGATTCAATCGCCGGCATGGTAAGGCCGTAACGGAACTGCCGGCTGACGCGATGAAGCTGCTGGTGGCATACGCCTGGCCGGGAAACATTCGGGAACTGATGCACGCGCTCGAGCGCGCGATCATTCTGGCGGACGGATCCACCCTGAGCAGAGATCTGTTTCCGGAGGAAATCCGTACGAGCGGGGCGGAATACGCCGGGGCCGCGACGCCCGGCTGGAGGGATGGCGATTGTTTTCAGGACGCCAAACAGGAGGTCGTGCAGGATTTCGAAGCAGCGTTTCTCCGGTCGGCTCTGGAACGCCACAACGGCAATATGAGCCGGACGGCGCCCGCCATTGGCATGAAGCGACAGGCGCTGCAGCAGAAAGTGAGGGAACTCGGGATCGATCCCGGGATTTACAGATAGCAGTCAGCAGTCAGCCTTCAGCAGTCAACAAAGATCAAAACCGAAAACCAATTTCAAAATCCACATCTCCCCAAATTCCCTGCCTCCGGCGAGAACAGCGGTCAGTAGACAGCAAAAAGCCAACACCGGACATCGACATGGCTTGGCGAAGCCAATTAGCGATATGCACGCCACGACGTGGGCGACTCTAAGAGTCGCCCCTACGAATACGAGGTTGGCGAGAAACACCGTGATATCAACATCACGGACATCAGGTTTTCGTAGGGGCGGTTCGCGAACCGCCCGCCTTTCGCGCAGCTTCCCGATCTACCGATCGTGCGACCGGTGGTGGAAAGGGGGGTTTTTCCGTACTGTTCCGTCCAGCACGGTGGTACAGGTACACCTGACAGGTTCGCAGGGTACCCAATTCCCGTTTATGCCTCTGAGGCGATTCGCGGAAAAACCGGCTCCGCGCCGAGCGGCGCCGTTCTTTTTGGTCCTTTTTCTTGGGCGTACAAGAAAAAGGACGTAAAATTATAATAATAAACAATGCAGTTGGATCGTCGCCTCCCCAAAGGGTGCCCGAAGACAAATTTCTTGTCTTCGGGTTTTTTTGTGCCGCCTATCGGCGCGTTGCCTGCAAGACCGGGATTGCAGGTGCAAATAAAACATTGCACAGGTCGGGCGCTTTCAGGTGCCGAAAATCATCTAATCGGCCTGATTTCGAGCCCGAACGGCTGTGGCACGGGGTTTGCGAAATGTGTGGTGCAAGAAAGGAGGAAGTTATGTCAACACAGACATTGATGGTTGCAGCCACCCTTCAGCGCCACGTTGCCAACCTGATCACCGCCACCCGGGTCGTCTGCCTGTTTCTGGCGGCGGCCTTCGCGGTCACCGGAAATACCGTGCTGGCCTGGATTGCGGTGCCCCTCGCGTTTGCCGCGCTGCTGATGGATTGGCTGGATGGGTACGCCGCACGCCGCCTGGGATGCGAGAGCAAAGTCGGCGGATTGCTCGATATCGTCGGAGACCGGATAGCGGAGAACGTGTGGTGGGTGGTGTTCGCGTGGTTACATGTGATCCCCCTCTGGGTGCCCCTGGTTGTGCTCAGCAGGGGATTCGTGACGGACGCGATTCGGAGTTGCGCGCTGGCCCGAGGTGAGACCGCGTTCGGTGAGACATCGATGATGCGGTCGCGCATGGGGTACGCCCTTGTTGCCTCCCGGGCGAGCCGGGCGACGTACGGCGTTGCGAAGGTGATCGCTTTCGTCGCGTTGTTCATCCTGAACGCCGTGCAACATTCACCGAACCTGGCGGGTGCGGTCGAACCGGGTGTGGAGAGGGTCGCTCTGGCAGCGACCTACCTGACCGTCGCCCTGTGCGCGATCCGGGGAATTCCCGTAATCACCGCGGCCAAGAGGGTCGTGATCTGACTGGTCGCTATTCGAGGAGAATATGATGAGACAGGAAACGTATATACTGCTCTGGCTGTTGGGCCTTGCATGCCTCGGCGTGCTCCTGCACCAGCTTGGCGATCCGGAGGTGTGGCAGCACGTGGTGATGATGGGCTGGGGATATATTCCGACGATCGGAATTACCCTGGCGGCCTATATCATTAACGTCTGCGCATGGCGGAAATGCTTCGACGGTGGGAAGAAGAGGCCCCGATTGAGACCGTTGCTGTGGGTCAAACTGGTTGGCGAAGCGTTGGGAAACGTGATGCCGGCTTCGCAGATCGGCAAAGAGGTCGCCAAAGTGATGATGCTGCGGCAGAGAATGGGCGTGATCGCCGGCGTGTCCTCGCTTGTCCTCAATAAAACGGGCGAGATGATCAGCGGCGTCATTTTCGTCCTGGGCGGCGTCATCGCGGGTCTTAATCGGTACGCGTTTTCGGAGGAGATCCGGTGGACGCTTTTTGCCATGCTGGCACTGGCCGTCGGCGGCGGCGTTCTGACCGTCGTCAGACAGCGCCGCAATCCCTTCACCGGGCTCTTGAATCTGTTGCTGCGGATGCGGATCACGTTTGTGGAGCGGTACCGCGACCGGGCGGCGGAGATCGATCGGAGCCTGGCCGCGTTTTACCGTCTGAACCCTTTGCGGCTGGCGGGCCTGTTGGGACTCCATCTGCTGACATGGAGCCTCGGCACACTGGAGATTTACGTGATTCTTCAAGTGCTGGGTGAACCACTGCCGTTCGTTTCGGTCTACCTGTTCCATTCACTGATGATGGTGATCAACGTGATATTCGGTTTCGTTCCCTACGGCATGGGGGTCTTCGAAGGCGGGCACGTGTTCCTCTTTCATTTGATGGGACTGGAACCGGGTACCGGATTGGCCGTGGGAATTATCCGTCGAATCCGGAAGATCTTCTGGATGCTGTTGGGCCTGCTGCTGCTCCTGCTCGGATCGAGCATTATACAGTTCGGCGCGCCGAAGGAGAAAGACGGTCTCGAGCAGATGGAAACGGCGGCGCCACTGCACCAGGGATAAGCGTCCGGAGAACGTCTCGAACGCTGCAGAAATCGCCATGTAAGAGCCTGTGGAGGGTAATCATGAAATCTGTCGCACTCATCTTGACCGCGACCCTGATGTCAAACGCGATTGCACCCGCCCTTGCGCACGCAGCCACACAACTTCGAGGCGCGCAGCAGGCGGATCCGGCAATTGAAGCGGCCATTCAGAGGCTCCATGCGAAGGCGGTTACGGTCATGCCCGGTAAGGAACTTGATGTGAAAAAGCTTTCGCCCGGATTGTATGCGTACGTGGTGTTCAATTCGAACGAGGTTGAAAACGCGGCGATGGGCCGAATCGTTAGCTGCAATTCGAATCGAGTCGTCATCGCGGCGGGTGAAGGGAAAGGATGGGAGATCGCGCGTCGCGATATTGTGGTCCTCGCGTTTTCCGACAACCCGGGAGGCATCGAATTGTGGCGAATGTCAAGACGGGCGATGCTTCAGGTTCAGAAGTCGGCGATGACGGTGTTGTCCGACGAAGACCTCAACCTCGGGAAGCTGAGATTCGGATGGCACGTACACGTTGATTATAGATCCTCAGGTGTCAGGCGCTCCACTACGGGTGTGATTATCCGTAGAGACGCGAATCATATCGTAATCAAACCCGGGAAGAAATCCGGAGTCCGTTGGACAATCCGGTCGGACGATATCGAGCGCATCATCGTCGCCCGCAATCGCAGAGACATGGATCGCTGGCAGAGAACGCAGAGGGCGATGCGTGAGCTCCAGGGACCCAGGGTCCGGTTAAAGGCGCCCTCGATATCGCCGAAATGGGTGACCGGGAGGTTTATTGGTTCCGTCCAGGACACGCTTGAGATCCTGTCCGAACGCGGCGCCGAACGGATCCCCCGCGCTTTAGTCAAAGATCTGGAAGTAAGCATGGGTCTTCATCGAAACACGATCAAGGGTATAGGGATCGGGTTTCTTTCCGGACTTGGCGCGGCATTTCTGATATATCCTCATGATGTATCTGACAACGATAGAAGAGAGAAAGTTGGAGAACGGGAGGGCAACGATCGATTCTTCTACGCGGGTACTGGCTGTGCCTCTCGCGACACTGTGTGGAACCCTGGTCGGTGTTAGAACCATTAGCGAAAAATGGGTCGAAGTCTCCCCTTCACGGATCAATCTGAGCATCGCGCCGACAAGAGACAGAGGTCTGCGAGCCGCGATGTCGTTCAAGTTCTAAAAAGCAGTGAGAGGGAAGAGGTGCGACGTGAGAAAAACCCGAAATACGGCGAGACGTAAGAGGTGAGAAAAAACCTGAAATGAAAGGCGCGCAAGAGACCTCACGCGCGGTGCGCCTCGATAAAACCGCGTTTTCCTCTTCCTTCCACCCTCTTTCTTCCTACCTTCTTGCATAAGGACAGTACGAAGAGTTTTTCAGCGAGGTGTGTCGATGAAATTAACTGCCGTGATATTAAATGCAGGCCTGATGCTTGAGATCCTGGCACCCTGTCTTGCCCACGCCACCGGTCGACTGCATTACATGAGGACGCAACGCACGGCAGGACTGGATCCGGCTGTTGAACAGACGCACAAACAGACGATGGAGACTGATAGCGCCGCGGAGATCGTTGATCGGTCAGTTAAGCAATTCTTCGAAAAGGATGTCGCAGTAATGTTACGCGGAAGTATTGACCTGAAGAAGCTGAAGAGAGGACGTTACACGCATGTGGTCTACACCTCGGAAGGAGTCAGGGCAACATCGACAGGCACCATTGCAGAAAGAAGCCAGGAAGGAATGACACTTAAATCTACAGCCGGATTCATTGAAAGGTGGCAAATAGAGTATAGCGACATCGACACGGTCGTAGTCGCCAGAAACCGTCAAACGATGGAGAAGTGGAAAGCACGATCGAATGGCCGTTTCCTGGTGATGGCGCGTGGAGCGCTTGAACTCTCGAAGATCAGGAAGGGATGGTATGCGGACGTAACCTATACGTCGGGTGGAAACAAAGACGCTGCCACCGGAGAAATTACCCACGTGGACCATCGGGTTATCCTGATCACGTCATGGGACCGAAGCAGTAATTCATCCAGATGGGGAAAAGAGCTGGAAATCGAGTATGGTGACATCGAGACCATCGCTGTCACGGTAAAAAGAAAGATGATCCGTCAGTGGAGAAATGCAAGCCAACCCATAACGGTCGGAGCGCCGATGCGGATTGCAGGCAAGTTGATCTACGGAGCACTTGGAGGGATCCTTGGCTCAGCAGGGGGTGCAATTCTGATCGGCAGTATCGGAATGGGTTTCACAGAAAACAACTGCAATCGTCCCGGGATGAGAGGTGAGATCTGCATCGAGGGCGAAACCGCTCTGGGATTGTCCCTGGGGTATTTACTTGGTGTATCCATGGCAAGCCTCGCAGATCCGTATGATCGACACATCTACTCATTGGCCGGTTCCGCGACAGGATGCGGAGCAGGCGTCGTAATGACGATGTTAGACGAAGTCCTTTGGCCATCACTTCTCTTAGGCCCTCTGGTTGGAGCTACAATGATGTTCGAGCGTTCGCGAAGGCCGCCTGACGCGCCTGGTTTTTCGGTCGGCCTGGCGCCCAGGAGAAACGGTAGCGTAACCGCTGTCACAACGTATCGATTTTAATCAAGATCCACGATCGCATTCTGCCAGGTAAACAGAGTGGGAGGATAGCCGGTCTTTGTCTCAATGAGCTAGGATCACGGCCCGAGTAGAGTTCCACGAGTACTCGGAGATTTGAGGAATCAATGAAGTCAACCTCTTTGATATTGATCGCATGCCTGTTGATCGAGATCCTTGCGCCGTACGTTTCCGTGCTGGCGGAGGAACTCCCCGGCGGAAAGCCCGAGCGGATCGGACAGACCAAAGCCACGAGGCTTAGCGGGCGGAAACCCCTGTCCGAGAGGGACCGTGCCCTGGCTGTCGCTGAACGGGCAATAAGGTTATTCTATCAGATGGACGTCGTGGTGATGTCGGGGGCGAATATGATTGAATCGAAGTTAGAGAAGCGATTGTATGCGCATGTAATCTACACTTCGTCAGGCGCGAAGAGCACCTTTACCGGCCAGATCAGCGGGAAATATCCGGAGGGCATCTGGATAAAATCCGCCGGCATAATCCGGAGAAAAATACATATAAGGTACGCCGAAATTGACACGCTCGTTGTCGCCAGGGATCCACAGGCGCTGGAGAGGTGGCAAAGGCGGATGGAAGGCCGTCTCGTCGTCATGTCGCGTAGCACGTTCGACGTAACTAGACTCAAGAACGGATGGTACGCGTACGTGGTATACGATTTCAATTACGACAAACGAGCCGAACTCGCGGAAATTGTGGAAATTGGAAATCGACACTTTGTTGTCAATTCCAGTTACGGTTCCTGGGGGAGTTCGGGCACATTGAGAAAAATCCCGTTTAACGACATCCACATCATCGTCGGCGCTGAAAGACGTGGCGACATTACGGGATGGAGAAACGTGAAACTCGCCATCAAACGCCTGATGGAGGATTCCGAACTACATTTCAAGGCGCCCTTGACTATTGATAAACTGTCCGAAAAGAGATGGACACGTGGCAGGCTTGTCGACGTGAAACAGGATACATTCCTGATTGGGGTTGGTCCATCCAGGCGGGATGTCTTTCCAGTACCCGCTTCTTCAATAACTGATTTGGAGTTTTATAATGGGCGTCGCCGAAACACGGGCAAAGGGCTGCTGATCGGTTTGGCCGCAGGAATGTTGACTGCGCTGGTAGTTACAGCAAATACGGAAGAACCGCAATGGAACGACCCCGATACCGGGTATGAAGTCAATCGGTTGTTTACCGGGTTCTTTGTGCCGGTTATTGTCTTTACTGCAATCGGCTCTCTGATTCAGACCGACCGATGGGTCGACGCTCCAATTAACCGCCTCAACTTGAGCATCGCGCCGACAAGAGACAAGGGTCTGCGAGCCGCATTGTCGTTCGAGTTTTAGGCGTCTGCCAGGGCACCAGAATGTCGCGATTACTATGAAGGTAGATCGTCACAGTAAGTGGCAAGACGCTGAATGAGGGGAGACGAGAGACGGAAGAGGGGAGAAGTTAGAAAAACCACAAACAACAGGCATGATGGGGACGTCACACGTCTGGCTCATCAAGGAATCCGCCTTTGCCTCTACCTTCTTCCCTCTCCCGTTTCACCTCCTTCAACAAAAATAGCAGGTAGAGTATTTCAACGAGGAGAATCCATGAAGTCATCCGCCCTGGTATTGCTCGCAGCCATCCTGACGACCATTGCAGCATCGTCGCGTTCGCACGCCGCGCAGCGACTCTCCGCAACTCAGATGGCAGGTAGAGCGCCATTTAGTGCTTCCGAAGCTGTGTCGGACGGTGCAGATGTGAAGGACAAGCTGGAGACGGAAAACGATAGCGGCGGCGAGAAGAAGGAGCAGATTTTGAGAGCGCCCGGCCAAAGGACCCGGGAGACCGGCATCAAAGTGATGTCGCGTGGAGAAGTGGACCCCTCAACGCTTAAAACGGGATCCTTTGCGCATGTTGTCTACACCACGGAAGGGATCGAAGGAGTGGCATGGGGCGTGATTGCGAGAATAGATCCGGATGGTATCCTGATTGAATCCGAGGCCGCGCCATTTGAAACGCGAAAAACAGCATTTGGCGACATTAACATTCTGGCCGTCGCAGAAGATCGGCTCACCTTCGAATCCTGGCTGAATGCAAGACTGGCCGCGGAGAAGATCACCGTCATGTCCCGTAAAGATCTCGACCTGTCGAAGCTCACGACGGGATGGTATGCGCACGCGGTCTACACGTGGCGGGGTCTCAAAAAGACGGCATCCGGAAAGGTCCTGGAGATAGATGCGGATGGCATTGTGATCAAGTCCGGGGCCGAACGACCGGAAACTTGGAAAATTACAGCTTCGGAAATTGACACACTCGCTTTCGCTAAAACCTTACAGGCCCTGGAAAGGTGGCAGAGGTGGACCCAAAGCGGCATCCTCAGAATGTCGCGCTGGGATCTGAATCCTTCTATGCTCTAGTGTTTTGTCCCTAAAGTAACTTGACTATTTATTGAGCCTGTCCTATGTTCTCTCTACACGCTTCTTACACCCATCGGGAAAGGAGAGAACCATGGGACGCGGTCGTCCTCGGAAGCCCATTGTGTTGTCTGGCCAGGTCCGTGAGGAACTCAACTCACTTTCAACCTCTCGTACGTTGTCGCATGGTCTCGTGCGACGTGCCAAGATCGTCTTGATGAGCGTCGAAGGTCTCAGTAACCGGGTGATTGCCCAAAAAGTCGGGCTGAGCCAGCAGAGCGTCATCACCTGGCGTAACCGCTTTCTCCAGCAAGGATTAATGGGTCTGTATGATGAACGCCGTTCGGGCAGACCACGCACGGTTGAGGCCGAAGACATCACCGCACTGATCCGCAAGACGCTGACCAAAAACCCGAAGACGGCAGCACCCATTGGACGTGTCGTTCCATCGCTGCCGAAACGAAGATATCCAAATCCGAGGTGCAACGTATCTGGTCCACATTGGGGATTGCGCCACACCGTCAGAAGCACTTCAAGCTATCTAACGATCCCTTCTTCACAGAAAAAGTCCACGACATCGTCGGTCTGTATCTGGACCCACCGGATTCTGCGATAGTGCTTTGTGTCGACGAGAAAAGCCAGACGCAGGCGTTGGAGCGTACCCAGCCGCTTTTGCCGATGGGGCTGGGATATGTGGAGGGCGTGACGCACGATTACCGCCGCCACGGCACCACGACGTTGTTCGCTGCCCTGGACATTGCCTCGGGCGAGGTGTTGACGCAATGCAAGCGCAGGCACCGCCACCAGGAGTTTTTGCAGTTTCTCAACCACATCGACCAAAACGTCCCTGATGATCTCGATGTGCATTTGATCGTCGACAACTATTGTACGCACAAACACACCAAAGTGAAACGATGGCTTTCACAAAGACCCAGATACCACGTTCACTTTACACCGACCTACGCATCCTGGCTCAACCAGGTCGAGATCTGGTTCAATATCATCACTCAGAAGGCCATCAGGCGCGGCTCCTTCAGATCTGTCAATGAACTTATCGACAGAATACAAACCTTCACCGACAACTACAACGACACGTCGAAGCCTTTCCTCTGGACCGCCACCGCACAATCGATCATCCAAAAAGTCGAACGATTTTGTAAAGCTATTTCTGGGACGGGACACTAGCGGGCTTTCCTCATCGCCGCGAAGGCGAACTGCCCATTGAGTATGGAACGATGCATTCACGCTGCCTAAAATACGAGGAGATAACTGAATGAGACGCTCAGTCAGTATCGCTTTAATCGCAGTAATTCCGCTACAAACCGTCGGATGCAGTACATGGCAACCTCTGGTTCGCACAAACGAAGTATTCGAGGAAGACAATCAGACTTGGATGCGAGAGCAAGTTCTCGGTAAACTCAAGGAGGGCATGCGCATAAGGATTAGAATACGGGCGGGTGCCCCTACGCCGATCACAGGCCGCGTTGTCGAGTGTGTTATTGAAAAAATCGGGCACATGTCGCTGACGGTAACCCCGTACACCTCCTTTGCCCGTAGCAACGCTGGGCGGGAGTTCACATTGCGTTTTGCCGACATCGTCAGCATCGAATATCGCGGCGTGGCACGTAAATCGCTTGTTTTCGCCGGGGGACTTTCGACCGGAGTGATATTGGGTATCCTGGTCACTGGTATTGTATTTCGTCGGGGTTCGGACTAGAAAAACAACTGCTTGAAACTCCTGAAGTGCCGGTCTTGCGGCGCAGCCCATATGCGATCCCCCCACCGCATCAGCCGTCGCCTGCCTGTGCGTTGCACGCAAACAGGCCGGCCCTTCGACATTTCGACACCCTTCGACAGGCTTGCTTCGACAATTCACTTCGGCAAGCTCAGTGCAAGCAGCACAAGAGGGCAAGTCTCAGTGGACGGGCCCGGCTTTTGCGACTCCTCCTCAAGGGGGGAGTGATTGAACCATCAAACGGGCTCGCTCGATCATTGCCGCTTTTTTGTCGCGGGCAAGCATTGCGAGGCCGCGCCAGGAGAACTAAGGATGAAACGCGCTCTTGACATTGACGATTGCATCAATGAGACCTGCCCCTGGTCCGGCAAGCCGGTGCAGGCCGATTCGCTCACCGAATATAACGGGCACGTCGTCGGGATGCCCAGCGGACGCTGCCTGCCGTCCCCCTTCGGGATGTAGACCCGGCGGATCGGGGCTGCTCGATACGATTTGCTTCTCACGGCTTCCGACAGTTCGCCTAACCACCGTTCTCGTCCATATGACTCGTTATCCTCGAACGTCTCTCCATCCACACCTGCCGCGCCGCCGTTGGCCTTGCAACAGCGGTAGGCCCAGTGCAGGACGTCCTCCCGATACACTTTGTCATAAACCGCGTAGAATCGGTAGTCGGGCGATTCCTTCGCTTTGGCATGTAACGTCCTCTGTAGCTTCCGAACCTTCTCCGGAGGTCTCCGGCTCATACCAATCTCCCGGCTCCCGCATTAGCTTTTTCCGAGGCCTGCTCAGCGTTCACTGCTCGTTACGGCCTGCATACTCGCGGGGTCGCCTTGCGACCCTTTACACCGGAGGCGTCAGAGATTTCGTTACCTACGTCCCTGCTCCGGTTGCTACCGACTGAAGCAACCCTTGTCGGGTGGGACTCTCACCCACTGAAGATCCGCGCCTTTGCACGGCGCACTGACGGCTGAGAGCTGATCGCTGACAGCTGCATCATGCTACCAACCAATTACGTGTCGCTCGCTAATGCGAGAAGGTAAACGAAAAATCCTTAACCCGGGAGGCATTTATGATACGTTACCCTACAGTTCTGATCGCGATCACGCTTGTAATCATGTTCTGGCCTGGCCATTCGTTTGCGGCACAACGCGATGCGGGTGTCGATCCCGTAGGAAGCGCACCAACCGGGCCTACACTCGCCTCAATCGCCGCCGAAGACAGTACAGAAGTAGAGCAGACGGGGGACGAGAGCGGTGGGGAGCAACTATCCGACCAGTGGTCCCGCGAGATGGGCGTTCTTGTAATGACGCGTGCGGAATTGGACACCTTGAAGATTGTCAAGGGGTGGTTCGCGCACGTCGTCTACGCGGCGGAAGGCGTCCGGGGAACCGTCAACGGGGAAATTGTCGGTAAAGACACGGATGGCATAGTCGTGAAATCCGGACCCTGGGAAAGACGGGAAATCGCTTATGCGGTTATTGAGACACTCGCCGTCGCACCGGACAGGCGGACCCTTGAGAAATGGCGACGGGCACGGCAGGCTGCCGACTACGTGACCGTAATGTACCGGGGCGACCTCGACCCTTCGCAAATCGCGACGGGCTGGTATGCTCACGTGGTCTACACGACGGAAGGGAAGGAAGGCGCGGTAACAGGAGAGATTGTTGCCATGGACTCCGTTGGCGTCACAATCGAATACGCGCCTCCCGCCAGGCGGCGCGGGCTTGCAAGACGGAAAAGCCTGCAGATTGCGTTCGAGGAGATCGACGTGATCGTTGTTGCTGAAAAACGCGACGCCGTTGAAGCCTGGCCCAAACCCAGGGTTACTGCAGGATTCGAAACTCGGAACAGGCCCAGGGGCGAAATTGGCGCGAATCTACTCTCGTATTCTGTCCTGAAGGGCCAATCCGGTGATGCCCTGAAGATCGCCAGCGCCGGGGGAGGTCTGGTACGGCTGTCGCCATCGATTTATATGACCTCATTTCTTATGGATCGTCTGGCTTTCGATTTTGGAATAGCCGTTTCCCATGTCTCACTTGGCGAAGGGGACGCCAGCACTGCGAGGGTCGCACAGGGTGGATTCAGTTTTCTCGCCCGTGGATCGGCTTCGAGTTCGCCGTATGGCCGGATTTTCGCCACGACTATTGACGGCGACTATTTTGGCTCTCGATTCGGCGCCGGGGTTGGCCTGGGAACCCGGCATGTTCTCCACAGCGGCATCGTGCTCAGATACGAGGTGCAATACGTGCGATGGCTCGGGGATGAGTACGAACAGGCAAATCAGATCGAGCTCCTTTTGAACGTCGGCACCGTACTCGGCGGCAGGTAGAAGCCAACATTGGACCCGGGCACCGTCGGGAAGCGGCATTCAGCGTCGTTCCCGGCCTCCGGTGGTCTCAACGGGTCGTACACGGTAACTCCGTAGAAATTTCGCGTCGCCCACAGCGCCCTAGGGTGACGTTCAGTTTCGATGCGGTTCGATAGTCTCCAGGTTCGGTGCGGCAACCAATCACGAAGGGTGAATGACGATGAGACGCATTATTCTGACTATATTCTGCGCACTCTGCGCCTGTCCAATGGCACAACGAGGATACGCTCAGGAGACGCCCGCCCAATACACGGGTTTTCACTTTCTGCGGCAACCCTTCAGCGCCCGTGACGAAGCGTTAGGCGCAACCGGCGTGAGTACCATCGGGAGTGCTATGGCCATTATGTACAATCCGGCGGGCCTCGCCTTCGTGGTGGGATTGGATGCGGGCTTAACATTCGCGAACACGAACCGGAAAGCTGACAACGTTTGGATCTCGGCCGAGCAGGGATACGCGGACCTGGAATATAATGAAAGGAACTATGTCGTCGGGATTGCCGCGAATGCAGCCGAAAGATGGTCGCTCGGTCTTTCAGTCCAGAATTACGATCGAGGATTACGCACTGAAGATGTAAACCAGTATGCCGTTTCCGGCGCCTGCGGCTGGAGGATTGCCGATCGATTTGCGATCGGATCCACCCTCAAGCTCATCCATGAGGCGTTTACGGTCAGGAATGAAAATGTCTTTGCCTTCGATCTGGGCGCGTACTACGCGTCGAAGTCCCGCAATACAATCATCGCCGTGGGCGCGCGGAACCTGACTGGTGGCTTTCTGGGCGAGCCGGAGGAATACGTCGTACCGAAGCGTATCCGCGCCGGGGTACTCATCGATCTGATCTCCACGCTGGGTCTGGAACCCTTTCCGCACTACCTGGACCTGGCCGCCGACCTCTACAAGCCTATCCGAACGTCAGGTGACACCACGCTGCGCGTGGGTGTCGAATATACGTATTTGATGCGACGAGCAGGCGGATATTCACTCGGTATTTCCATTCGAGGAGGGTACGCATCCCCGAATCCCTTTGGATGGGGCGGCGGGCTGGAATTCAGGTCGGCGAGCGGCCGGCGGATTGCCGTGGATTACGTCAGAAGGGGTCTGGGCGTCGCGGTTGACTCCTATATTGGGGCGATCATTAATGAGGAGATCAAGGACGATCGCGTGCAGTTGCTAAGCGTCTCAATCGAGATGTGATCAGAAGTGGCTCGGTGGCAACGGGAGAACCTCTTTTCCACGCCGTATGGCATTCCAGGTTTCTTGTACGGCAATCCATTCTGGAGGCTGGCAGATCATGAGACAGTTCATCGCGTTGGGACTATGTGTGCTATCTGCCGGACTGATGGCAGACAAGGGATTCGCCCAGGGACTACCCGATCGCAGAGTTGGGTTCACCTTTCTCCTGTTGCCCAACGGCGCCCGTGACGAAGCGCTTGGCGCAACCGGCGTCGCGTCGGTGGGAAGCGCCTCGACCATGGTGTATAATCCGGCGGGGCTCGCCTTCGTGGAGAGGATAGACGCGACTTATACGTATGTGGATTGGTATGGTCGTACCAAAAAACACGTAGCATGCATTGCGGGGAGGGTATCGAAGGCAGGAACGTTCGGACTTTCGTTGCAGAACTTCGACGCCGGACGCACTACCATTTACGATAACCGAAGCAGCACGACCCTGGACGTTAAAAACTACGCCGTTACCGGCGCCTGGGGAGCGGAGATGAACGACCGATTTGCGCTGGGTACCGCTGTCAAGTTGATCCGCGAAGGGTATGGGGACGGGACCTGGAACGCTTTTGCCCTCGATCTCGGCGCGTATTTCGCCACGGAGTCCCGGAATGCGATGATCGCGCTGGGCGCACGAAACCTGAGCACCGGAGCAATGGGCGAGCCAGAGCGCATTGCCGTTCCGAAGCAGGTCCGGGCGGGGGTGCTCATCGATTTGATATCGACGATGGGTTTCGAGCCCTTCCCGTATCGCCTCGACATCGCCGTTGACCTGACCAGACCCTTCTATCCCCACGGTCAATCCGCACTGCACACGGGTGTGGAGTATACCCATATTACTTCATTGGCTCCGGGGTATTCACTTGCCATTTCGCTGCGAGCAGGACAAAAATCCCGGACTCCCATCGCGTTGGGTTTCGGATTCGATTTTACCACAGCAGGCGGCAGTGGAATCGCCGTGGATTACGCCAACAGGGGCTTTGGCGGGTCTGTGAGAGATCAAAGGATCCATGTCTTCAGCGTCGCGCTGTATCTCTGAACGAAAGGCCGGCTTTTATGCCGAGATGTCCGACGGGCAACACACACAGATGGCCGATTCCATGATCAATAAAATCGTCGCATCCCCACGAATCGAGGAGGCGAAAGAATGATACGCGCCATCAATATCGTCTTGATCGTAGCGATTGCGTTGCAAACGGTCGGATGCAGTACATGGCGACCCCTGGCTCGCGTGAACGAGGTCTCCGAGGATGACAGACAGTCTTCCATGCAAGAGCTGGTTCTGGGGAATCTCAAAGAAGGTATGCGCGTAAGGATAAGGATTCTCGAGGGTACCCCTGCTCCGATCAAAGGCCAAGTTCTCGAATGTATAGTTGAAAAGATCGGGAAAACGACGCTGACATTAACCGCTTCGACATATTTTTTCCCCGATAATGTCAGTCGGAGGCTAACGTTGAACTATCCAGACATCGAGAGTATCGAATATCGCGAATCGAATCGTGGATTAACTGTTTTTGTGGCGGGCGTTGCAGTCGGAACGGTATTGGGTTTCTTCCTCTTTCTTTATGGACTATCTGGGATCCAGTTGGACTAACAACACAACTAACCGGAATACCGGCAGTGCCGCCCCGTCGGCGGAACGCCAATCGCGACCACCTCACGGATCTCCGTCGGGGGTTTCCCCTTCGTCGCGAAGGCTAACCGCACCTGTGGCGGAGAACAATGCCGTCACGCTGTCTTAGTGTGAGGAGGCTACAGAATGATACGCGCGATTAATATCGTTTTGATCATAGCGATTGCGCTGCAAACGGTCGGATGCAGTACATGGCGACCCCTGGATCGCGGGAGCGGGGTCCCCTGGTGGGACAAAAAGACTCCGATGCAAGAGCTGGTTCTGGGGAAACTCAAAGAGGGCATGCGCGTAAGGATAAGAATTCGCGAGGGTGCCCGTGGGCCGACAAACGGTGAAGTTATCGAGGGTATTATTGAAAAGATCGGTCTAACGTCACTGACAGTAACCCCTATCGTGTTTTATGCCCGTGGTACTGTCAGTCGGGAGTTAACGTTGCACTATTCAGACATCGAGAGCATCGAATATCGTGAATTGGTTCGTGAATTACCTGTTTTTGTGGCGGGCGTTGCAGTCGGAACGATATTAGGTTTCTTCGTTACTGGACTTATTTTCGTCCATCAGTCGGATTAAGAAACCAACTGGCCGGGAACCCCTGAAGGACCGCCGCATCCGCGCACCCCAATCGTTACCAACCCACCAGACCTCTTCCCCTCCTCTCCTGTCGGTCCGAAGCCGAACGGCCCGGGCCGTTTCGGTTTTGAATTGTCAAAGCGATGCTTTCACCCTATCTTCACAGGCGAATTCTTCAACCTAACCATATTGTCACCAATCAGTGGACACATGTGTAATCGCGGAGACCCCGGTTTCCGGGATCGAGTGGGTAAAACTATGCCCGGCTCGTCGCCAGGAACACGCACGCGGCGGCGCCAGACAGCAAAAATGGAGATGCGCATGATCTACAGAGTCATATTGTCGGCGGCCGTCTTTGGCTTTCCCGGTTGCGCCGGACCGCGGGAAGTCGCCAAACCTCCGGCTCCCGAATCCACGCTGTTTTTGTTTCCAGACAAACGTTTGCAAGCGGTTGTTCGGAATTCCCTGAACAAGCCGGACGGTGAGCCGATCACCGCGGCCGATCTGGCAACATTAACACGTCTGGCAGCGCAGCGCGACAGTATCGTTCATCTGGACGGACTTGAGCATGCAAAAAACCTGGTGTCGCTGAATTTTGACGCCAACGACATCAGCGATCTTTCACCCCTGTCCGGCCTGACCAATCTTACAAGGCTGCGTCTTGATGGCAACCGCATCAGCGACATAGGGCCTCTGTCGGAGTTGAAAACCCTCGAAAGGCTGTACCTGGGTGATAACGGCATCAGTGACGTATCGCCCCTGTCGGGGCTGACCAACCTGAAAAGGTTGCGTCTTGAAGGCAATGGCATCAGCAATATAGAGCCTCTGTCCGAACTGAAAAACCTGAAGGGACTGGATCTGGACAGCAACGGCATCAGCGACCTGTCACCCCTGTCCGGGCTGACCAGCCTGACGGGGCTGCGACTTGAAGGCAACGGCATCAGTGACATAGCGCCTCTGTCCGAACTGAAAAACCTGAAGGAACTGGATCTGGACAGCAACGGCATCAGCGACATGGCGCCCCTATCTGGACTGACCAGCCTGACCGGGCTGCGGCTTGACAGCAACGGCATCAGTGACCTGAAACCTCTATCCGGGTTGAAGAACCTGAAAGAACTGGACCTGGATAGAAACGGCATCAGTGACCTCTCGCCGCTGTCGGGATTGACCAACCTGACCCGACTGTACGTTGACAGGAACGGCATCAGCGATTTGAGGCTGTTGTCCCCATTGAGAAAACTCGAAAGGCTGCATCTCGGTCATAACGGCATTACGGACCTGTCGCCCCTCTCCGGGTTGGCCAATCTCGAACACCTGTACCTTCACAACAACGCCATCAGCGACATAAAGTCTCTGTCCGGTCTGGTTAACCTGGAAACCCTGAATCTTGGGCAAAACCGCATCATGGACATATCCGCCCTTTCCGGGCTCAACAACCTGGCGAGGCTGATTGTCCGCGGCAATCCCCTAACAGGGGAGTCGATACGAACGCATATTGCTGAATTTCGAAAGCGGGGGATGCGGGTGTCCTGGGAAAAACCGCAGGCGGAATGAATAGGCGGAAGGGGTCGGGGCGGTGTTAGATGCGTAGGCCATGGCAGCGTCAAGAAGACGTACGAGTTTGGCGGCGCCCTTGTTACGTACGCATGCGTTTTGTCCGGTGGCGTTCGGACCCATGCGGTTCAAACCAGCGTTGGGCGCCGGCATCGATTCACCCGCGAATACGATAAGCCAATAGAGAAAGTGCAAAGTATGTCGAATCCAATTCCAAAGATTCTGATTGTAGAACACGACCAACCCTTCGCATCGGATCTGAAGGAATGCCTGAAGAATATGGGATACACTGTATCCGCGACGGTTGAGGGCGCGCGCGAGGCTGTCGAAATCGCCGAGAACGCCCGACCCCACTTGGCGCTGGTCAATCTCGGGCTTGTCGGGGACCAAACCGGTCCTGAAGTAGCCGAACTGCTTGGCGGCCGGTACGATGTTCCCGTTGTGTACCTGACTGACACCACCAGGGGAGAACTGATTGAACGGGCGCAGGCAACGAATCCGTACGGATACGTGCTTAAGCCTTTCGACGCTGGCCAACTCCAACTGAACATCCAGACCGCAGTCCTCCTGCACGAGAGGGAACGCAATCACCGAGAGACTCGAATCGGGTTGGAACGTACAATCGATAAATTGAGATACCACACGGAACTCCTGGAAACCGTATTCAATAGCATGAGCGAGGGTGTGGTGGCCATAAGTGAAGACGGGACCATTCTATTTCACAATTCGAGCGGGCTACGCATTGTTGGCGACCATCCCCTCGAAACGGATATCGTCCGGTGGCCCGAAAAATACGGTGTTTTTCAACCGGACGGAAAGACACACTTTCCGTTCGACCAGAACCCGCTGTATTCCGCGCTCAAAGGCGAGCCCGTCGACGAGGTCGAGGCGTTCATACGGAACGACCAGAAGCAGGAGGGCGTCCATATCAGGGTGAGCAGCAGGCCCTTGATGCGGGAAACCGGTGTTTCGAGAGGCGCCGTGTTCGTGTTCCGCGACGTTACCTGGCCGAAACGTTCGGCTGCGGAATTGGAGACAACCATCAGGGAACTCCGCAACCAGAGCGAACTCATGGAAACCACTTTCAAGAGTATCAGTGACGGCATCGCCGTCGCTGATTCAGCGGGAAAGTTCCTCTATGTCAATCCTGGCGCACAACAAATCTTGGGAATGGATATAACCGACGAACCCCCCGACAAGTGGGCCGAGAAATGCGGCGCATACTATCCCAATCGGGAAACACCCATGAAGACGGAGGATCTGCCGCTTATGCGAGCCATTCGCCGCGGCGAGTCCACGGACGAGGAGGAGGTATTCATACGGAACGAGAAGAAGCCGGATGGCGTCTACATCCGGATGAGCGGACGGCCCCTTCTCGACAACATGGGAGAAATCAGGGGCGGCGTGGTTATCTTCCGCGATGTTACCGAGCGCGTCCTCGTCGAGGAGTCCTTGGCGCAGGCATTCGACCAGGGGCGCCTGGAGATGGTCGATACCATTCTCCACAACATCGGCAACGCAATGAACAGTGTCACCACAGGAATCGAGACCGTCCGCCGAAATTTGACCAATGACCGCGCCGGACGCCGCCTGTTCGCACTCGCCGACGCTATTGGCGCGCACCAGGGCGATTGGATCGGCTATATTGCCAACGACCCACAGGGCCGAAAGGTGATGCCGTTCATCATCAACCTCGCCGAAGACTTCGGCAGGAGAAATGACGAACTGATGAAGACGGTCGTGCGCGTCAGGGATCGCGCCAATCGCATCGCCGATATCATCCGCACCCAAAAGGCCCTCGACGGTTCCGATATGGATCGAAAGGATATCGATCTCTACGACGCACTCTCGGGTGCATTCAGGGTGTTGAGAGACTCACTCAACAGAAGGGGGATCCAGACCGACGTAGACTGTGGTAATGCGCCGCAGGAGATTCGCGTCCGTGAGAGCCAGTTTCACCAGATGCTGGTCAACCTGGTCAAGAATTCGATTGAAGCCATCGATGAACATGCCGTTTTGTTCGGACTCCAGGAAACGCCCCACATAAGGATAACGGCCCGCGTCGCCGACGGCTTTCTTTACCTTGAAATAATCGACAACGGCATCGGTATCGAGAACAAAGACACCGGGGTGCTGTTTACCCCGGGTTATACCACAAAGAAATCGGGCAGCGGGCTCGGCCTCCATTCGGCGGCCAACTTCGTCATTGCTTCCGGTGGACGAATCGAACCGTTGAGCGAAGGCAAGGGCCATGGAACGACCATGGGCGTCTTGCTGCCGCTTTCCGCAGTAACCTCGCGGGTAGATGCGGGATAGCCATTGCAAAAACGCCCTCTTACGCTCGCATCCGGTACCTGGTGAACGTCCGTCCGCGCCGGCGGGTCACGCATGAATTGCGGCGTGAACACCATACTCACGACCTGCATCTGCGGGCGGAAGCAGCATTGGCGCCGGCGCCCGGAAGCCTTCTTCCCCGAACTCGAGTGGCTCTCGCTCCCGCCCCGGGGCAATACCGGTTCGTCAGGAGTTTTTTATTCGTTGTTAGGCAGAACTCGAGACAGAGAACCCAGCCATTGCGTTGCAAAAAGCGACTTTAGTCGTCATTTGCAACATTCCCTCCATACTCCTTTAGGATTATTCTCATAATTTCCTTATAAACAGTTATTTATGACATATTCTTTGCAACTGACATGCAGTCACCCTGACGATCTACGGCGACGCATTATACAACACTCGCAAGATCTTCCGTCATTCTCCTGTATGATCTAACTCCCTAATCTTCAATGAATTGATCGTTTTCAGGAATAGTTGGCACAATTTGTGCAGTAAACCGTGAAGGGCAGGATGAGACATGAATGCGCCGTTTTCAGATTACTTGTCAACCGGACGGGGACGAAGGTGGTCGATGGAATCCTTTAATCACGGAAACAATCGCGTTCTGATCGTCGATGATCAGCCCGAGATACACGACGACTTTGCGGAAATGCTTTGTTCCGATGTCGCGAGCCCGTCGGATGACGATCTGGCGGCTTCGTTCGTGCACGAACAGGAAGGAAACTATCTCCCGGAGTTCGAGTTGCTGCACGCGAACAACGGGGAGGAAGCATGCGACATCATCCGGGGTGGAAGGGAATCGAACCGCCCAGTCGCCGTGGCCTATATCGATATTCGAATGCCCCCAGGCATCGATGGCATTGAAACAGTGCGCAGGGTGAGAGAAATCGATCGCGACATTGAAATTGTCATTATGACCGCTTACACCGACAGGTCGCTGCCCGAAATCGTCTACGACATGGAATTGCTGCACAAACTGCTCTACATAAGAAAACCCTTTACACACGAGGAAATACAGCAAATTACCCTGTCGCTGGTCGGAAAGTGGAACGTCGAACAAGAGTTGGCGGAACAAAGGCGGCAACTTGCCGCCAGCCATGGAAGACTGGAAGCGGTGCTAAATGCTACCGGCGACGCTATCGCAATGCACGACGTCACCGGACGCCTGGTATTCGCCAACGAGATGTACCTGAATCTGCTGGGTCTGGAGGGAATCGAACTGGAGAAATTCCCGCCGGGTGTTCTCTCGGCACGTTTCAAGGAGCGGTTCCGGGAACCTGACCTGAGCCACATGGAGGGCAGAGTTCTCCTCGACAGCGGAGACGTGGTGGAAACAACCGGCGCCGGCGGCTTGCCGAAGCAACGCCTGTTTTACCGCTCAGCCGCGCCGGTTAGCGACGACCAGGGACACGTAGTCGGCAACCTCGTCTTGTATCGGGACGTGTCCAGGGAAATCGATGCCGAGCAGATGAAGGCCGAGGTCCTGCGCCTGCGCACGGAATTGGAAACGACCTATTCCTTTGCAGGAATGGTAGGCACGAGCAGAGGAATGCAGCGTGTGTACGCGCTCATGAAACAGGCCACCGAAAGCGATATTACGGTTCTGATCCGAGGCGAAAGCGGCACCGGCAAAGAACTGGTTGCCAGGTCGTTTCACTTTAACAGTTCGCGAAAAAAAGGTCCGTTCGTTGCCCTCGATTGCGCCACAATTCCCGAAACGCTCATCGAAAGCGAGTTGTTCGGACATGAAAAAGGAGCTTTCACGGGCGCAACCACGCGGAGAACCGGTGCCTTCGAGCGTGCGGGCACAGGCACGATCCTTATCGACGAAATCGGCGACCTGCCGCACACCCTGCAGGGCAAGCTGTTGCGGGTTTTGCAGGAGCGGGAAATCCAGCGGATCGGTGGAACAGCCCCCATATCCGTCGACATCCGGGTGATAACGGCCACCAACAAAGACCTGGAGCGCGCGGTAAAGGCGGGCGAGTTCCGTGAGGATCTGTTCTATCGAGTGGCGGCCTTCCCCATTTCGATTCCGCCGCTTAGAGAGCGTCGTGAGGATATTCCCGTGCTTGCCGAACACTTCCTGAAGAAATACGCCGTACGCATGAAAAAATCCATTAACGGCATCTCCACGGCCGCCATGCGTCTGTTGCTACAGTACGAATGGCCAGGAAACGTACGCGAATTGGAAAACGCCATCGAGCGCGCCATGCTTCTGGAGACGGCATCTGTGATTCGGGCTGGCAACCTGCCGCCTCAGCTGTCTCCGGCAATTGCGTCCGGACAGGACCGGGCCGCGCCGACGGCTATCCTTCCTCTCGCCGAGGTGGAGCGACAGGCCCTGCTCCTGGCACTGGAAGCCGCTGGCGACAACATTACGCGCGCCGCACATGCGCTCGGCATCCATCGGGCGACATTACACCGTAAACTAAAGAAATACAGTCTTGACAGAGATTGAACCCCACGCGGTATCCGGGCTGAGAAGCCGCAAGACCAGCAACCGAGGACATCTCGCCCTCGACACAGAACGTGGCCCTCTCCCCACTCAGCCCGGTATCCAGCGCGTCTCACGCTCCCCTCCGACGGTCGATCCTACGGTTTTCTCGCTACGAAAAACATCCTGCCTGGGCAATCCTTTGCTCCCTCCACGATCGGATCCTTTCCATCGAACGTCTGCAACTCCACGAAACCAGCACTCGAGAGTCGCTCCCTGATATCGCTCTCCCGGTACCAGCGCTGCAGAAGGGAAACGTCGGTCCGCATCCAGCCTGTCACCACCGACTCGAACACCGTCAGGTCCATCCGTCCGATCCTTTTTTCTTCATCTCTCGACGATCGGGCCACACATACGTGATCATCCTCCACAATTCCAAAACTACCGCGCCAGCGCTGCAGGTAGCCCTCTTCCATGTTCAGGTCGAATTCGAAGTGTCCGCCCTCTTCCAGGACGGCGTGCACGTTTCGAAAAACCTGCTCCAGTTCGTCCAGGCTCATCACGTGGTTGAGGCTGTCGAAGGTTGAGAACACCGCCGAAAATTGACGGTTCAGGGAGATGTTTCGGGCGTCCTGCACGAAGAACGCCACGTCCGGCGCGTTTTTCCTCGCGATCTCGACCATCCCCTCGGACCCATCCACGCCAGTCGTAGCGTATCCCTTAGCGGAAAGCACCGCGGCAAGCTGTCCGGTACCGCAACAGAGATCCATAACGGCGCAGCCTCTCGGGAGATGCCCCAGCACGAGACGATCCAGTACCGGGTAAATCCTCTCTGCGAAATTGCTCCAGTGCATGTCGTAAATGCGGGCAAAGGGGTCATATGCCTGGTATCGTCCCATTCCGGAATCTCCTTCCGTTGATGCGGGTCTTACTGTTTGTTTTGTCTGATTCGCAGGTCGCGGCTTGAACACCGCAAGGACCGAAGGTGGCGGCAGGGTGTTTCAGGGCGGGCGTTCGCCGGAGATTAATGGTATACAAAAGCCGACGGTGATACGCAGAAACGGTCGGACAGAGCACGAATCTGCCGGATGTTCAGCTCTCGGCGGCCACCCAGAATCTCCGAAACAACCCCTTGCGAACCCACCTCTGGCAGTTCCGCCTGCGTCAAGTTATGTACCTCCATGAGCAATCTAAGCACATCTCTGCCATTGACCCGGGGCATGGGATGATGGTGTTCCTCCCAAGCATGGACAACGGCGCCTAGCGTATCAAGCAGAGAATGGAGCGGATGTTTCCTCATCCGTGCCTACCTCGTCAATGAGGCTGTTAAGGCGCTCCACAGCCATATCGTAATCACGCTCGTTTCGAATCTCAAGTAAGGCGCTCACGTGCGTCCAGGATCGCTGAAGCTGTGGGGTAAAGAAGTTCATGTCCTCCAATCCTCCGCGGAAGTAGGCATTTTGCGTACGCACATGATGGATATATACTTTGCCCCGATTGAAATGAATGGAGGCAATCATACGGTACTTGTTGCCGGCGATGGTGAATAGCCGCGTCACACCTCAACTGGTGTCAGGAGGAATACTCGTCCTGCCCGAGACGCAGACTCTCGAGATCGGTAACCGCGGCGCCCAGGAACTCAGGTGTCCTGGGGTGGAGAAGACTTCCGCAGTCCCAGAAAAACCTGATCCCGCGGATATTCTTGACAATTGCCAGAAGCTTTTCCTCGTGTTGCGATAACCGCGCGACAGGTTTTTCGACGGCGGCCTCGTAGGAAGATCGAAATGCATCGACGTAACCGGATTCATAGTAATCCGACCCCGGCCTGGCCAGGGTTTCGCCTTCGACCTGCTGCAGGTCGAGGATCGCCGTTCCCCATCCGGCCGACTGGAAATCATGCGCGTTTGTGATTTGCAGCGAACCGCCGTTCATCACGAGCACGTTGTGGAGTCCGGGTTCTCCCCACAGGAAGACGTTACCGCCGCGTATCCTCACATCGGGCGCGCGTTCCATGGCGGCCTGCACCCTGCCCCACAGTTCGGGCAGGGTTACCGCAAGGGAAGAAGCCAGCGCCTCGTCTCCGAACAACGCATCCCGGACCGTCCCCTCCCAACGTGCCAGGTCCCTCGTATGCTCCGCCTGAAGCGCTTCCGGACATTGCTGGCTATGCACGCGCGCCAGGGTCTCGCCCAGCAGGGCGCCCAACTGCAGTCGCTGCGCCCGGGATGCGCCCCTGTAGAAGCCAAGGCCCGGCTCACCAGGTTCATGGGGGATCAATAGACATTCAAACGGAAGCGGTTCCCCGTCGCCGTCGTACACCAGGGACTCAGACACGGGAACGTCGGCGGCCGCCTGCAACGCCCGTGTGGCGATGAACTCGGCCTCCAGACTGAAGCCGCGGGTTCGCCGGAATTGCATCTTGAGGAATACACGGCCGTGGGCTTGAGTTTCCACATCAAGAGTCAGATTTGTGAAATTGCCATCCAGGCGCTGAATAGTCCGGGACGAACTGAAGCCGTGTTTCTCGAGGAGCGCATCGATCCGGGCTCGGGAAAGATCCGGCTTATTGCGGAATAAGGCCCGGATATCCTTCATGCTGGCCAGCTGCACACTCATTATGTATCCCGCCGCATCAGACTGTAACTCTGCGCGGTCGGCCCGATATCGGGTTGCGTCGCCAGAAAAAGCGCCATCGGCACGACGTCCTCAGGAGACTTGATCCACTCGCTCTCGATGTCGAGTACCGCGTCCATTTCGGTTCGTACCGGCCCGGGGATGAGTTCGTTGACGCTGATATTGTGCTGCCAGAGTTCCTGTGCTAGAACACGCGTCAACATCCAGAGACCGGCCTTCGAGCAGCAGTATGCCGAACTTTCCGCGAATCCCCTGTGGCCCATGCCGGAACCAATCGTGATGATCTTTCCGCCGCCCCGCTTCTTCATGGCCGGAATTGCCGCCCTGGCGCAATAGTACGCGCCAAGCAGATTGGTGCGAATGGTTTCCTCCCAGGCCGCCGGATCGCTATCCTCGACGGCGCCGTGATTGAGATTCACCCCTGCATTCAACACCGCGATGTCGATTCCGCCGAGTTCGGATTCCGCAAAATCGAAAAGCGCCTGTACCGCAGGCCATTGCGTTATGTCGGTTTGGAATGAGACCGCGGTTCCACCCTCCCCTCGAATCCGACGTGCCGTTTCCTGGATTTCGGTTTCGGTTCTCGCCGCGCAACAGATCGATGCGCCCACCCGGGCGTAACCCAGCGCGATGGCCTGGCCGATGCCACGACCGGCGCCCGTGATAACCGCTCCTTTGCCTGCAAGCGTCTTGCCCGCATGTTCAGTCATTGTTTAGAGTCCTCTCTGGCGTTTCCCGGAGCCGCTACAGCGCACAGCATCTGACACACTTCGGCCGACCCTTCGACCCTTCGACAGGCTCAGGGACCGCAAGCTCAGGGAGCGGCTCAGAGGGCAGGTTCAGGCTGCGCAGAGTATGTCTTACCTATCCCACCGAAAAGTGCAATTTCCTTCCAATCGCTCTTGCATACTTCCCCATAGTCGACAGTCTGATGTCCTGTGCATGGTTTTCCATTCTCGAAATTGCGGACCTCTTTGTATTCAGCTTTTTTGCCACCTCCTCCTGTGTCAGACCGGCGTCTCTTCGGGCTTGTCGGAGCAAAACACCGATCTTGAATTCCAGATAACCGCTTTCGTAATTCGCGGCGAATTCGGGGTCTCTTGCTTTGCGTTTCTCAATATACTTTTCCAGGTCGCCCATTGGTCTTTCCTCCACCCGTTGATTTCACATAGGATACAATGGTCATTCTGGAATTGATCTCCCGGGCGATTCCAGTTCTCCGACAACCCATTTTCTCATAGAAATGACAGTTGCCTTTCTCCTGCAGGATCGTCTCGAGTTCCCAGTATTCCGCATCAACAACATCCTCAACAAGCGCGATGGTATCCTGACCATACCCCTTCCTTTGATGCTCTGGAACGATAAACATGGGACTGATTCTCGCCCGTCTGGCCTCGCCATCGTAGATTGTTCTGATCGCTCCGATGCGGACGCCATCGAGCATGATGAGGTAGTAAGTCGTATGGGGCTGTTTCAGTCTGGCGATAATTCGTTCGACACCGTCGTTGGCTGGATTCGTATCGGAATCCCGATACTTGTGGAGCAGCGGCAGGAACGATTCAACCTGAAGCCGGTGAATAGCTTCCGCGTCTGCAATAAGTGCCTTTTTCAGACTGATTCGCATCGTCTCTTTCACCTATTCTTGCGAGCTTCCCATTCACAACGCAACAAGCCGCACCACACCGTGTTTCTGAATTCCCCTCTCAGATATTGATCCTCGCGCAGGACACCCTCCCGGACCATCCCAAGTTTCTCCATGACGCGTAGGGAACCGATGTTTCTCTCATCGGCCGAAGCTTGAATGCGATTCAAGTCCGGATGGACCGTAAACGCTTCGTCGATCACCGCTCCAACGGCTTCCGTGGCCAACCCTTTCCCCCAATGGCGCCTGGCAACGCTATAACCTAATGTGCCGACGCGATTCTCAAAGTCAAACCGGATATTGATTCCGCCGATAGCGGATCCGGCGTGTTCAATCGCCCACTGCACGCGTTTCTTGGGATCTTGCAACAGTTGTCCCGCCAGGAAATTCTCGGCGTCGGCTCTCGTGTAGGGCTGAGGAACCGGAAGGTAGCGCGCCCAATCCGCATTGGATGCGTACGCCAGGACATCTTCAACATCCTTCAGGCTGGGCAGCCTGAGTCTCAACCGGTCCGTTTCGATCAGCTCTGGCAACATTTCGAGATCCTTCGTTTATGCCCTAAAGTCCCGCCGGCTTGCAAAGGTTCACCCTTCGCTCGACCTGCGGCCTCACTTTCGGCGCTTACACTGGGTTATTATACCTTGCCTCACACCTGTCCAAAATCGGCTTCATTCTTGGACAGCATTGGCCTAAAGAAGGTGACCTGTATTGGCGCTACGAAACGACTTTCAAGAAAACCAGGTACTTACGCGCCCAAAATCGTCGTTGCCAAATTATCTTGGACAGCAGTGACATAGGGTAAAAAGTTTATTCCGTGAACGGCTGAATAACTACGAAAAACGCCAATATTTCATACGGACTGCAGGCGTTTCTTCACCCACCGGTTGGCTTGTAGTCCTTCTGTGCCTTCTGTGCTTTTTGTGGCTATTGTCCTGCTCTACCAGTTTGCCGCGAAAAAACATTTGCCACAAAAGGCACAAAAACACAAAAGGTCACACCTGTCCGAAATCGGCTTCATTCTTGGACAGCATTGGCCTAAAGAAGGTGACCTGTATTGGCGCTACGAAACGACTTTCAAGAAAACCAGGTACTTACCCGCCCAAAATCGTCGTTGCCAAATTATCTTGGACAGCAGTGACCTTGCCTATACAAATTCATGTTGAACGGAAAGTCTATGTCATATCATTTCAGAGGAAGTATTGCGATTCAGCTATCTTAACTTATCCTTGCCGCGTATACGTAACTACGATATATTAATTTTGACGCGAACGCTCAACAGCCCCAATCGGAAAGGGGATATCGGAATGGCAGAGGTGATTACATTTCCTGAAACAAAGGCTTTGGAAGACAAATTGCCTATAAATATCACCGCAGTAGATGAAATTTGTGACTCTTATAAAGTGCAAAAGGAAAAGACTCAATATGTCAGAGCCGGTGTCAAACGCCTTTGCAAAGATATGCAGGAAATAAATAATGACATGGTCGAAATCCTGCGTTCCAAGTATGCTTTTTTTATAGGAACATTAGAAATAGTCGACATAGATTCTCTTGACGAAGATTCTTTCAATAGAATTGCGAGTTATTTGGAATTTACTGAAAAAAGAGAAACAGACTATGTTGATTGGAAGAATAGGATAAGATCTGCAATAATGAAAATGAGGGAATGTAGAAAGAGATTTCCTGGAGCGGCAATAGAAATACGCAAATTCACAAAAATTGCAAACAGGACAATGAAAAACATGGATCACATCTTAACCTGAATAATTCACAAAAAAGGTAGTTTCCATACCCAAGTCATTGTATTATATTATGGTTACGCAAATAACCTAATAACAATGAAACAGGAGGAAACTACCGTGGGAGTTCAAGATAAACATCACAGGTTGTCTTTCGCAAGTCTTTCTGGTAGGCAGGTAGAAGCCACGTTCGACGGGGGCGTGCTGACGACCGACGTCGGGGTGATGCTGCTTCGTGAGGTCGAGGCCAATGTCGGCATTTTGCATCGGATGGTTGCGGCGCTCACCGATCATCGACATCAAAGTTACGTACATCATTCGATGATGGACCTGATCAAACAACGTGTCTTTCAGATGGCCTGTGGGTATGAGGATGCGAATGATTGCAAGACGTTACGCGAGGACCCCGGCTTCAAGGCGGCCTGTGATCGGTTGCCGTTGTCTGGCGCGGACCTGGCCAGTCAGCCCACGATGAGTCGGTTCGAGAACCGCATCAGCAGAACCGATTTGTATCGGATCGCCAAGGCCTTTGCGGATGTGTTTGTCGCCTCGTATGAGGAACCGCCGGAAGCCATTCTGTTGGACATCGATGACACCGAAGACAAGGTGCATGGGTCTCAACAGTTGTCGTTGTTCAATGCGTATTTCAATGGCTATTGCTACCAGCCCCTGCATATCTATGAAGGCCAAACCGGCAAGTTGATCACGACGGTCTTGCGTCCTGGCAGGCGGCCTGCGGGTAAAGAGATCGTCACCATCCTCAAACGGGTGATCGCCTACCTGCGTAAAGCCTGGCCCGACGTGGAGATCCTGTTACGTGGCGATGCGCATTTTTCGTGTCCGGAAGTGCACGTGTTGTGTGAGGAAGAAGATGTGTATTTTGTCCTCGGACAGAACGGCAACGCCAAACTCCTGCGGAAGGCACAGTCCTTGATAGACCAGGCCAAAACGCGGTATGCCGATTCCGGAGAAACCGTGCGCCTTTATCGCTGTTGGGCCTATCAGGCCGGCACCTGGGCGTGTCCACAACGCATCGTCTGCAAGGCGGAAGTGACACCGCAAGGTGTCAATATCCGATTCGTGGTCACCAACCTGAAGCGCGCCCAACCGTCATTCATCTACAAAACCGCCTATTGCACACGCGGCAGGATGGAAAACTTCATCAAAAATCACAAGACCTTTCTCCATTCCGATCGCACCTCTTGTCACACCTTCCAGGCCAATCACTTCCGTCTCTTTCTCCACAGCGCCGCCTATGTCCTGATGCACAGCCTGGCTGCAATCGGATTGCGCGGCACGAAGTGGACCAACGCACAGTTCAATACCCTGCAAAATCGTCTCTTGAAAGTCGCCGGGCGCGTTTGTGAGTTGAAAACTAAAATCAAGTTCCATCTGCCAACGGCGTTTCCACTCAAACACCTTTATGGCAAGATCCTCTATAATCTGGCAACGGGTGTTCCATAACCCATCGACGTGCTGACCCCGCCTTCACATTTGCATCGACCACCACCAAAGGTCATGGAGAAGTCTGTGCGCTTGACACGGGCATCGAGGTCAACCTGACGTCACGAGGCAAAGCAGGCGCCGCCCAAACGGCTTGAACACGCCAAATCCGTCACAGCCCATGCGCTTTCGTTTCTTGTCTCACTCGGAAGCTCTTTCTGCTTCCTTAAAATGCTCTATCTGACGATTCATGAATTAATCGGGTTAAGTGTTTTAAGGGAAAGTCATTGGCGAATGAGCGTTATCTATAACACACGACGAACTCATTCCCCCAAAATTCATAATTCAGCAAATGAAGCCTTAAAGGCATTGTGGGAATAAAGATATCGGGAATGAAACTCCCTCCAGTAAAATACTTTGAGGATCCAGACAGTCGTTCAAAAACAAGAAAACAATTCAAAAAACTCCCTCCACAAATACAAGAAGAAGTGCGCAGGCTCTATATTGAGATAGAAAAAGGACATTTACCGAGAGGAAGAAGGCTTAAAAAGATAGATTTTTTTTATCAAGTTCGATTGAATAAGAATTTCAGGATGGCCTTCTCAATACTTAACCTTGATTCGTAAGTTTTCGTGGACGTTAATTCGAATATGTGCTAGTTAATAAAGGCGATTAGACGGCGGATTACCAGGATACACCAAGTCACTGGACGTGAACGGAAAAATGTCCTTCCGGACGACCTTAATACCCCGTTTTGCACCGGTACCTTCTGTGCCTTTTGTGCTTTTTGTGGCCAATTTGACTGTTGTCTTTTTTCGAATTGAGGTTAATGAGACGTTTAGACCCCTTCACATTGGTCCACATAGTTCTATGGATACGTATATCAGACTGATATTGAAGCTTGGCCAAAAATAGATAAGGGCAATGGCAGACGAAGAAAAACAAGCTTAATTCTACTTGACTTTCGGCGAAAACACGCCATCGTTGAATAGACCCCACATTCCTTCATACAAAGGAGTTGTGGGGCCGTTTTTTTCTACGGAATGTAACAACAAAAACGAGCCAACTGATGTAGTTTCGATTGCCCACCCAAACGTTGGGGAGGAATTCCAATCACGCGCGACGACGCTGCAGGTTCTCGCTGAATTGTGGGGAAATACCGGAATTGACGAGCCTATCACTCTGCAAACTGGGATTCAATAGCCCGGACAATCCCAGGCACGTACTCCTCAAACGCGCAATTCAGAGCGAAAAAGGCAACGAAAAAGAGCTTCCGCTTCGACTCGTAATCCACCCTCGTCCAGAAATCGTCACCCAGGGGCAACCGGTAGTTTTCAGCCATATCCTCGGCGAACGGCTTCCCGAACCTGCGGTAGGACGTTGCGAAATCTGTCGCCGGATCGCTGATACTGATATCACCAAAGTCAATCACCCCGGCAATTTCCGATCGAGCCGCGTCGAGAAGGACGTTGCTGGTACCGAAGTCCGAATGAGCGACGGTGTTCCGGTATGCGGCGGACGCGACTCTTGACAATGCTCGATGGAAGTAGCTCTCTGCTTTCTTCCGGGTATGGGATTGGAGATGCGGAGACGCGGCCGGCCACAACTCCCGCCAGAAATCACCGCCGCCAAATGGAGCGGTCTTGAGATGCCGGTGTTCGAATGAAAAGGTGTGGAGACTGGACAGGAAGTCGACCAACGCTGCCGCCAGGGTCCTTCTCTCATTCCTGTCCAGATTCCGGAATATTGCCTCAGAAAACTTGACACCAACGATCTTTTCGTAGGCGATGTAGTTTGCGCCCGAATACCGTACTTCCGGGATCGGAAGGGGTGAATGTCCCTTAAAGATCGGTAAAAATGCCTGTTCAATAGCAAGCTGCGTATTCGAAAGGTCCCGAACAAAACGAAATATCCACTTTCCGTCTACCTCCAGTACGATATTCGTCCAGCCCTCTTCCACCCGAACCAGCGACTCGACCGGCTCATCCAGAACGTCCCTAACAATCGATTCGGAGGTAACCATCGGAATTGGTGTTTCCAAATATCGAGATGGAAGGGACCATTGCTCACCCGACTGTGGCCGATCGAGTTTTCAGACTCGGGAATCCGAATTTCGCGAGGCAGTTGCTATTGCCCCTCATTAAGATATTGATTGAACCAGTTGAGCACGCTCTTGTAATAATCCTTAGTATCGTCAGCCGACCAATCAGTCACAATATGGCCCTCATGCCTATATTCTCGCATTTCCACTCGTTTGCCAAGTCGTTTGAGACCGAGGTATGCCTCCCGTGCACCCACCGACCCGGGCACATCGTGAGTTCCACATATAACCAACACCGGCGCTTCGACCTGGTCGAAAGCGAAAAGCGGCGAGTTCTTAATATAGGCATCTCGTTTCTCCCAAAGGCTTCCGCCATTTCGCGCTTGCTTCCCCTCGCACCACCCCATTCCATTTACATCTGCAAGATAGGTGCTGGTCATGTTGATTCCGAACGGTGCATTGGCAACAGCGGCGCGGAAAGCCTTTGTGTGCGTAACCAATGCCATGACACCATAAGCACCATAGCTGTGCCCCCAAACACCGATTCGATTTTTGTCGGCAATACCCATTTCTATGGCGCGACTAACAGCAGGTAGTGTTACCCGCACGATTTGATCAATTGGGTTATTGTCCTCCATAATCGAGTCTGGATATAGCGCGGTATAGCCGGCGCTGGTGAGTAGCTGCGCTTCCGAGTAATACCTGTCGCGCTTTGAAAAATTACTCCCAGGATAGATGGTAACAACCATGGGTAGTCGGTCTCCCTCCAGAGTGTCTTTGGGAACGAAAAGCGCCGCTTCCTGCACACGGCCATTCCCGTCCCGAAACTCAATTATGCGAGGCGACGGCTGCGGCAATATGCGACGCCAGGGATTGGCCTTTAAAAGCGTACGAACCTCTCTACCGTCGAGCGGGTAGGCATGTACGGCCTCGTCAAGATCGACTCTGCCGCGCGCAAAGACGAATCGTTCGGATGCGACCAGATTGAACTCATCAGGGCTCGAATGCGGCGCGGGACAAACTCTGGTCATCTCGCCGGAAACAGAGTGGATGCGGACGATATATTTCAAGTTATCGCGTGTGTCAGTCGCTTGGGCAATAATATTGCCCTGATCATCCGTATGAAGGACTGATTCTCCATGCCGTTGTGCAATCGCATTTATCCTCAGATGATTGCCAGTCGAATCATCCATAAGCCCACGTTTCCTACCGTCCTCAATGGCAAGGTGAAACAAACATCCGTTTTCGAGCAAGATGACGTGCGTGCCGTCATCAGTCCACCAGGGTATTTGAAAGTTACCTAAGGAGGAAGTGAATTCCGTCACCATTGCAGGCTCAGTTGATCCGTCCGCCGGTACACAATGGAGATGTTGAGGGTCTCCCCACTTTCCACCGGTGACATAGGAAATTGTCCGGCAATCGGGCGACCACGAGAAACGACAGGCATAACTGTTTACCGGTACGTTCCGTGCGACCGTATAGGGATCGCGACCATCTAATGGGACGATAATCACATCGGCAATAGTGTGGGGTCGATCCACCGGAGATGCGATTATATTGAGAAGTGCTACAGCTTGTCCATCAGGTGCCATACGTGGGACAGTGAATACAAGACCGGACGCAAATTCTGTCACAATGCCTGAGCTTACCACCAAAACGCCGACGCACTTTGCATAATCGGGCTGGTCAACGAGTGGGCTATGCTGATCTGAGGCTGGTCCTCCCGGAGTATAAGATCGCACAATGATGCCAGGGGATGTCGTAGAGCCACGGGCATTCGGGATCAGCGGCACAATGATACGGCGACCGTCGGGAGTCCATTGAGGAACGTGAGAGGGATAAACCCTGGGAATCTCAGCGTTGGATGCGATAAATGCTTCGCGTGTGTGTCTGTTCCATAATCCTACACAAGCGTGAGCATCTTTTCCAACGACGTATGCGGCAAGCGTTTGTCCGTCTGGAGACCATCGCCCTGCCCAGCTCATTTGCAGATCGGAAAACGGCTCCATGGACTCACCTGTTTCAACGTCAATCAGGACAATGTATGCGCCGTTTGCCTGACTACTATTACTGGTATCGTGTGGGACGCGACGCTTCCCCCGACTGAGTGTTACAGCGAGCAATCCGCCATCAGGCGAAATATCCCACGGACAACGATGGGTAAACTGGTTGACGATCAACAAATCATCGACAGTGAATGGTCGCGACATTTTCGCCTCTCCTGGGGCTTACTGCAGTTGGAACCCATAAGGACGACTGATCGTTAGGGTTCTGATTTAACCAGATCATCCATTATACCAGTGCATCTCTGAATATCGTCGCCGCGGTCAATATAACCTCATCCCAGAGCCTGCGTCCCAACTCCGCACTCGCTTTCGTCGCATCGCCGATAACGCCGGTATCGGAGTATTTCGTGAAATCGAGATGTGGATCATTCCAATTCACTTCTCTTGAACTGGACGAAGGGATGCATTCGAGTCTGACTGTGGCCGGTCGCTTGTACATGGCAATTGAGGTTGTGAAACTATCGGCGTGACCACCGGGAACACCGGAATCGGCTACACGGCACCAAATGTCATGATATGGCAACGCGTGCTTTGCGGCCTCCAGGGCAACGGTTTCTGCAAACCAGGTGTCGAAATCCACCGGCAAATGCGGGCCCTGTTGCTCGGTGCATCCCGTGGGTACGATCGCCAGGCAACCTGCCGCAATAAGGTCCTTAATTTCCAGGTATGTATAGTCTGTGAACTTGTGGGACTTCATTTTTCCGCATGAGTTTTGATTGTAGGGGCGCCCCTTGTGGGCGCCCGCCCCCTCAACGACACACCAGGCGCCGCCACGAAACCCAGGGCAACCACAAGGGTTGCCCCTACGCGGGACGGGGGAATCCGACGCTGGAAAGGCGCAAGCTCCGGATTCAACCCTTTTTACGTCGTTGTTTCGGCGACCGTTAACCAGATCGGCAATCCCACACGGGGATTCGCCCTCTTCATTACTCTCTAATTTTCAAGCGTCTCAGTTTCAGATTCTTCGAGCGGATGTAGGTCTATCGGCGTGAGAATCCCGTAGAAACCGTACTTGATACCCGATTTATCTCCTCTTCCCGGAGGGAAATATTCTTCAATAAGCGCCAATAATCGACGGCCAAATTCGGATGCCTGATCTTCAGAAAGTCGCGCGCGGTTGTGATTGACTGACATCTGGAATCTCGAGCCATATATGCCCTCGGCAGCTTCGCGAAATGCCTGATTGAACTGGCTTACAACATCCGTCGGCATCGCCTCAGCAATTTGGTCATTCGCCGACAGCGTCTCCCGAACGCGAATTTTCGCTGCCGCAGGCACACAACGCCATTCCCGGTGATCTGCATCATCTTCCTCCAAATGCGCGACACCTGTTTGCGCCAGTCGTTTCAAGTGGTACAGCACCCTGGCATCGGTAACGTCCAACGCCTGCGAAATTTCCGCCACAGTCTTCCCGTTTCCAAGGATTTCGAGAATCCGCCAGCGAAGTGGATCGGCGAGGATTTTCGCGCGATCATCTTCGATAACGAGCATTGCGTCCTCAAATGTTCTGGTCGGGAAGGTCAATTCGCGCCATGTACTCATTCGAATTCTCCCGTCGTACAATGCTGTGATTAAACCAGATCCGATCCAGACTTTGTCATAGCATCCCTGAATGTCGTTGCCGCGCTGGAGACGACCTCATGCCAAAGCCTGCGTCCCAACTCAGCACTCGCTCTGGTCGCGTCACCGATAACACCCGTATCTGAGTATTCTGTGAAATCGAGATGCGGATCATCCCAATTCACTTCTCTTGAACCGTATGAAGGGATGCTTTCGAGTCTGACCGTGGCCGGGCGCTTATACATGGCAATCGAGGTCGTGAAACTATCGGCGTGACCCCCTGGAACGCCCGGATCAGCTACACGCCACCAAATGTCGTGATATGGGAGGGATGGAAGGCAAGCCTTGCAACCCGTGGTTACGATCGCCAGGCACCCGTCCCCAATATGGCCTTTGATTTCCGGGTATGTATAATCTGCAAATTTATGGGACTTCATTTTTTCGCAATAGTCGCTACTGGAGGGCAAGACTTGTGGGCGCCCGCCCCATCGATAAGCGACAGACACCACCACGAAATCCAGGGCAACCACAAGGGTTGCCCCTACGCGGGATGGGGGATCCGACGCTTGAACGGATTACAATCCGGATCTTGCTCTTGCTCATGGCGCCGACCATCTCCCGAATCGTGTCAAGCGTCTCCCCTTCGAATGCCAACTCGGGTTCCCTGTGGCACCTGCGCCAAAGGCCGTCGCGATTCAGACGTTCCTCCCAATCCGCGGCCATATTGTTCCATAGCCGGCGGTTGGCTTCGTGTACTTCGTTCATGGATACAACATCTTCAGATATATCCGAGTTTGCTGTTCTGCGCCGGACCAAGTTTAAATGTTGTACTACAAGGGGGTTGGCAACACCGGGATCAGGATTCCCCAAAAACGTGTTTCAGCAACTCAGGGTGCCGCCTCCGCAGTTCCAGAAGCCAGGCGGCCGTTCCCACTGGTCTTACGTGCGCGAACCGTGGGACTCTGCGCCGCTCCTGGAGGCTCCCGCCTCGCTGCTCCAGACTCTCAATGGTGTGAGACTGTGTGGCAAGTTCATAGAAAAGATCCGGCTCCAGCTTCACAATGCCGGAAAGATCGCCAGGCTCCGCCCGCCCGATCGAATGGCCAACGTACACCGCCACCTTCGCACCCGGGACATATCCCGGGTCGTTTCCTTCCCACACAAATTGCACGCCATCCGGAACGCTCCGTGGCTGAAGCGGCGATATCCTGCCGCCCGGATCCATCGAGAAGGGATGCGTTGATCCATCGAACGCGATCCGGCAGCCGATTTCTTCCATCGCCTCCCTCTGCAGGGCGTCCTCGAGGGACTCCCCTTCCTCCACCGTTCCGCCGATGCAGCTCATGCCGATCTCCAGGACCCCGCCTCGCCTACGCTTCCATTTCGCTGGCTTCTGGAGTTCAAAGAGAAAGCCATTCTTCTCTCTCAGGATAATCGCAACGCCAATGATCAGAATGTCTGACATTTCATCGTCGACCGGTGAGACGCGCCGCAGTGACCCGATGCCGGGCAATGGGCGTTCTGCTCACATCTTTCCCTGATTGATCAGTTCAATAGCAGAAGGACCAGTTTGTACCTTGTAATGTGTCCTTGTCTTATCCGAAAAGTAATCCTTGATGCGCTCAACCTGCTTTGGGGAGGTGTTGCTCGGGATACGATCCAGGTTAAAGTATTCGATCCGATCCGCCTCATCGGTAAGTTGGATCGCACCTCCTGTAACCTGGCAAAAGAATGACAATACAATCTCGTTCTTATTCGGTTTGCTGTAAACGCCGCTGAGATTGACTGGCACCGCTTTCAAGCCCGTTTCTTCTTCTATCTCCCGCACGAGCGCATCCCACACGGACTCTCGCCAGCCTCAACGCCGCCACCGGGCAAATTCCACAGATCGAAGTCACGCCGGTGACACAGCAGGACGCGGTCCTTGTCATCGGTGATGATGCCGAAAACACCGATCGTGAACACGATCACATCCCATCCTTGAAATATCGAACAAACCCCAGCTATTCGGCCGTCCCGGTTACGCACATCCCGTCGCCTCAGCCTGAAAAATACATCAGATGAAGTCGAGATACATGCGACTGGGTTGAATGCCCTTGTTGTTCTGGTATTTTCCACCTTCGTAGGTCTCGAAGTCCCCTTCCAGAGTATGGTAGTAAATCTGGCAGATTTCCACGTTCGGATAGATCCGGACGGGCTGAATGCAGAACATCTCCAGCGTCCAGTATCCGGCGGTTCAAGCCAAGCCATTCAGGCATCGGTGTGGCTGCCTGCCAATCGGTTTTCCCGTTGCGCGCCGTGTCCGTTTGATGCCCGGGTTCCGGGACCCTCGCGGTGCCGCCGCTGCCTCCCCGGTTCCGGTCACCACGGCCTCTGGAGGGACTCTCACCCTCCCAGTCACTTCCCGGTTCGGTTTCCCTTACCGGTTCAAAGCACCGATACCTTGCACCGGCACTTCGCGCCATGCCTGGCGCACCAGAAAGAAGCCAGCATCGACTCGCTCGAAGACGAGGTAGGCAGTTCTCAGGCCGAACTCGTTACTCTGAAGTCTCAACTCGACAGCCTCACCAAGTTCGAAATGCTCTTGCATGAGAAAAACCAGCAACTCCAGAAGGAGGTCAAAAAATACCGTTCCATAGCCGCGCAACGCCGTCGCAAGAACGAAGAGCTGCAGAAAGCAATCAGCCAGCTACAGGAGGAGAAGGAGGTCGACGCGGCAAAAATCGACCGGCTTATCACCGAGTCGGACAGCCTCACCGCCGCCCTGCGCGAACAGAGAGACGTCACCTTGAAGCTGACACAGGATCTGGATGCGGCCGGCAGGAATATCGAAAGAACACAGGCGAAACTCGACCAGGCCAGGAACGCGGTGCGCGTAGTGGTGGGCACGGAGGATCGTCTCAAGGCCGACGGATTCCTGGAGACAGGCTGGCGCTTCTTCCGCAAGGGATACAAACTGGTCCAGAAACCCGGACACGAAGATTACAAGGTCAATGTCCTCGCCGTCGGCGAGCGTCTGACCCTGCACCCCGGACAGAAGCTGAAGGAGTTGATCGGCCGTTCCGGTAAGCTGAAAAAAGGAAAGGACTATACGGTAAGCCTGAGCGCAGACGGCACCCACATCACCATGGTCAGCGAGCTCTTGAAGGGAGAGGCCGTGCTGGTGGTGATCGAATGACGCCCTTTTGATTAAACCCGCCCTTCCGGCCGGGTTTCGCTGAGCCACTCCTCCCATCGCTGTGCGAGGTCCACTCGCGTAGCGCGCCGCGCGTCCGTATGGGGGGAGTCTCCGTGTACAAAGGGGGGTCTCTCCGCCAACTGGTGTCCCGTTATGGCTTCCAGCGCGTGTCTTCGAGCTGCGAAGTTTGCCACGCGACCGTTCCGGGCGTCTTCTTCGAGGCTACGTCTCCTTACGCCACGTCCAATACCGCCTGAAGATTCCTGGCCGCGATCAGCAGCAGTGTACGGGCGGCCCCCGATGGACGACGACGCGCCTGTTCCCAATCCTGCAGTGTTCGAACCGATACGCCCAGCAATTCGGCGAAGTGAACCTGTGACAGACCGGCTTGTTTCCGGATCCGGATGATATCCGGCACATTGATTACCCGGCCATGTTCGCCGCGCTTGAGTTCCCGAAGCCCTTCGAGAATCTCTCGGCCCACGTCTCGTTCGACCTGTTTCATTTCTGTCTATTCTCCTCCAGCCAGCCGACTGCGAAATCCAAAACATCGCGCTGCGGCATAAGTTGGCAACTCGCCAGACCAACCTTGCCCTCACGCACCATTTTCCCTGTGTCCGACCCCAGAAAATCCTCACCTATGCGATCGAAATCCGAACTATCCGGTTCGACTTCTTCAAAGGCAGTCCATTTCCTTAAACCCGACGCAGAGATCGGAGCGCCCTCCTGCACAATGCGCCTGGTTGGAAAATTCGCCCGGTATTCCGCAAGGTGCATGGATGTATTCACATTATGACTCACACCAAGAAGAAGGACAAAACCGTGCGAATCGTAGATTCTCGCAAGCGGCGAATGCTCGCCCAGGCCGAAAGCCAATGAATGATCATTCACAATATGCGATGCATGAGGCCCACACGCACAAAACGAGACCTGCGGGTGTGAACTGCGGAGAACCCCTCTCTGCTTGCGGAATGTCTCCGCGATAATGCCCATATAATGAGTTGGCGTAACCGATGGATCATAGGCCGGCATGTTCTCCCGTATGACCGGCCACCACGACTCGGGCACAGGCGGACTTTCCCACTTGCTCGGCTCACTCAGACCGGACGAGTGCGCAGGCATCACGAGCGTTCCGGTCGATCCCAGGACTCTCTGAAGAGCAGTAACTACTGCTACTGCTCCTCCGCACACCCATCCCGTCGCGCTCAAGGATGAATGCGCCAACACGACCATCCCCGGTCTGACGCCAAGCGCGCGGAGATCCTTCTGCAACGATTCAATCGTCGCAGGCGTTTCGGTTCTTTCAACGACCTTGCTTTCACTCATTTTTCGTATACCATATATGCCACCTATTTCGCGGCGATCGCCACGATTTCTACAAACGTATCTCCCTCCAGGTGGACCTCCACGCAAGCGCGCTGATGAAACACCACCGCCCCGGCATTCATTTTCGGCAAATGATGAAGTGTTCCATCCAGAAATGCCAGATGTAATCCACGGCCCACGCTGAAAAATGCGTACTTTGCGATTTCTGATTCACGGTCATTACCTCAAGTAACAATGCCCGGGTTCCCATTCAGCTACACGTACTTCTCCAACCACGACAACATCCTTTGGAGATATTCCACGTGCAGCGCCGGGTGTCCGCTCCTCCTGAACCCGTGGGACGACTTCGGAAAGCGCACAAACTCCACGGTCTTTCCCTGTCGCTTCAGCGCGACAAAAAACTGCTCGGCCTGCTCGATCGGACAGCGGTAGTCCTCCTCGCCGTGCATCAGCAACACCGGCGTACGCACCTCTGATGCAAACGTCAGCGGCGACCGTTTCACAAGCGCTTCCACGTTCTCCAGAACCGAGCCACCCCACTGATTCTCTCCGAACGACACCCCGATATCCGACGTCCCGTACATACTGTGCAAATTGATGCACGGAGCACCGATCACTGCCGCCTTGAACCGATGGTCGTGACCGACGATCCAGCTGCTCATAAAACCGCCGTAGCTGTATCCGTGAACCCCCAACCGGTCCGAATCCACGTAGGGCCGTTCACACAGCAGGTCGACGCCCGCCATCAGATCCAGGAAATCTTCCCCGCCCCAATCCCCCAGCACCGCCTTCAGAAAATCCGGCCCGTACGACGACGACCCCCTTGGATTCGCAGCCAGCACGATA
Organism: Candidatus Latescibacterota bacterium; assembly: GCA_965237675.1. GTDB lineage: Bacteria > Latescibacterota > UBA2968 > UBA2968 > JAAXHE01. Next base: position 2,037,370 of record OZ250150.1, on the reverse strand, counting down.
TACCCCGCGCCAGCCAGAATCTGATGCGTGACATCGTACGAATCCGAGAAACGCCCGTTCGGTCCCCCGTGAATATCCAGCACCAGCGGATATGACCTCGCATTGTCAAAATCCCTGGGAAACAGCACCCGCGCCTGAATCCTCTCGCCACCCCGCTCGAACATCAGCTTCTCCACGCGCGCACCGGGGTAAGCCTCCAGGAGCCCGGCGTTCGCAGCCGTCACCACGCGTTGACGCTTCGCGCCCACCTCCAGCACCGCCACATCGCACGGACAGGCGGGGGAGGACATCGCCATCGCGACACGCGCGCCGGTGCGATCGACCGACAAACCCGTAAATTCCTGGCCACCGCCATCCACAACTTGGATCCGTGGGGCAGACCCATCGAAATTCGCCCGGCACAAGAACGACTCACCCGCTCTGTCACCGATGAACAATATCCCGCCCTTCGGCGTCCAGCACCGCGATGCAAGAGGCTGCACAACAGTATGGACATCACCCGCCACGCACACCGGCTTCCCGGCTTCCTCGAGCACAAACAGCCACGATTGCCTTGAATCCCAGACGTCCGCGTGGCGAGAACCCGCAGCCGCCAGCCGCTTTCCATCCGGCGACCACGCCACGGACTCCGCACGGCTCAGTCCCCGCGACCAGCAACGCGACGTCCCACCGGCCTTTTCCATCACATGGGCCTCTGAACCCCGCACGAAATCGCGCTCCTTAACGCTGTCGGTCACAAATGCAATTCGGCTTCCGTCGGGAGACCACGCCGGCGCCTCGTGATTGCCCTCCCCATCCGTAATCTGCTCCGTCTGGCCGGTCACGGCATCCACCAGAAACAACTGCGAAAAGGCGTCACCCCGCCAGCCATCTCCATCATCACGATATCGCACGCGACGGGCGACCCGGGTCCTCGGCATCGTCTCCTCGTCGGGGTCTTTTGGCACGCGATCCGGATCCACCCGTGATACAACGACAAATTCCGAACCATCGGGCGACCACGCCATATCCTTAACCCCATCGGGAAGCGTCGTCACCTGTCTGGCATCCCCGCCATCGACCTGCATCACCCAGACCTGCCCTTTGTCATCCTCTCCCGTACGCAAAAAAGCCAGGGTCTTCCCGTCTGCCGAGAGTCTGGGCGCCCCATCCCCCGGCCCCTTCGCCACATCGACGGCAGCACCGTCCTCGAGCGACTGCATTACGATCCGCGACTCCCGCTTCATCGTCTCTCTGTTGATCTCCTGCCGCACGAAAACAAGGGCCGAACCGTTCGCGGCGATATCCACATCCGATACGTCGATCAGATCGTACGTATGCTCGGGTTTAATTGGCGACGACATATCCATCCCCCAATATCACGGCATTTCCACTTGTGCGACGGGACGTATAGACCCTGCCGCCCTTGACGACCGTCACCGGAACGAGACTCCATTCTCGTGAGAAGTGTCCATACTCCGTCCCTCACCCGGCGTGTACGCGCGGCATCAACGCCTCAAGTCAAAACGTCCGGCACCTTCGGATCGGGAGAGACAAAACCAAATGCCAACGCATCCCCCACAGGCGAATAGCCGATTTTGGAATAAATGCTGTTGGATGTCGGATTCGACAGATCGGTATATAAACTGCAAAATGAATAGCGATCGGTAAGAAGCTTCTTCGTCAGCGACCAGACGCACGAAGTCGCGTATCCCTTATTTCGATACTCCGTGGGCGTGTACACCGTATTGACCGTTATGCCATTTCTCGTCGCACGAGAGGTCTTGGCAATGGAAACCGGCCCCCCGAAATCCCAGATGTACAGTTGTTCTGCCTGAATATACCGCTCGGAGCCGCGAACGGCCGCCTCGAAATCTGCCGGCTCACCGATCGCCTCCGAAAAATCGGCAATCCATTGCGCCATGAGGACATGATCATCCAAGCCGGCCAGGCGCAATTCCCCGTCGGTAAGAGGCACGTCGGCGACCTCTCTGATCTCGAATACACGCATCCGCATGGCCAACCTGGAAGAGACGCCAGGTACGGCTTCGGCCCAATAATCAGAAAATGCACGGGCTTCAGCCATCGGCCCTACAACACCGGGTATTGAAAACTCATTCTCACGTAAGTAGCGGACGAGACGGACGATAGCCTCTTCGATTCTCGTATCCATCCTGCTCAGGATGAGTTTTCTTCCCTGCGTCCTGATAGCCACCCCAACCGCCCGACCCGTATCCAGGATACTCAACAATAGAGGGGGTTCGGCGCCGTTCGGATTCCTTGCAAGCCCGTACATCAGGCCGATCGGCAGGTTGTTTTCACTCTCGTGCAATTCCAGGAACGCACCCGAAGTTGAAATCAGATCATCCGCAGTTTCATGGGGCAGTATTTCGATCATCGTGCATTCTTTCACGAAAGCACTGGGCTTACGCCGGTCTGGAGGCAACCGGGAAAGCAGCCGGCTTGCCGGTCAGACAGGCCGGAATAGCCAATTTGCAATGTTAGCCTGAATAATTCACAAAAAAGGTAGTTTCCATACCCAAGTCATTGTATTATATTATGGTTACGCAAATAACCTAATAACAATGAAACAGGAGGAAACTACCGTGGGAGTTCAAGATAAACATCACAGGTTGTCTTTCGCAAGTCTTTCTGGTAGGCAGGTAGAAGCCACGTTCGACGGGGGCGTGCTGACGACCGACGTCGGGGTGATGCTGCTTCGTGAGGTCGAGGCCAATGTCGGCATTTTGCATCGGATGGTTGCGGCGCTCACCGATCATCGACATCAAAGTTACGTACATCATTCGATGATGGACCTGATCAAACAACGTGTCTTTCAGATGGCCTGTGGGTATGAGGATGCGAATGATTGCAAGACGTTACGCGAGGACCCCGGCTTCAAGGCGGCCTGTGATCGGTTGCCGTTGTCTGGCGCGGACCTGGCCAGTCAGCCCACGATGAGTCGGTTCGAGAACCGCATCAGCAGAACCGATTTGTATCGGATCGCCAAGGCCTTTGCGGATGTGTTTGTCGCCTCGTATGAGGAACCGCCGGAAGCCATTCTGTTGGACATCGATGACACCGAAGACAAGGTGCATGGGTCTCAACAGTTGTCGTTGTTCAATGCGTATTTCAATGGCTATTGCTACCAGCCCCTGCATATCTATGAAGGCCAAACCGGCAAGTTGATCACGACGGTCTTGCGTCCTGGCAGGCGGCCTGCGGGTAAAGAGATCGTCACCATCCTCAAACGGGTGATCGCCTACCTGCGTAAAGCCTGGCCCGACGTGGAGATCCTGTTACGTGGCGATGCGCATTTTTCGTGTCCGGAAGTGCACGTGTTGTGTGAGGAAGAAGATGTGTATTTTGTCCTCGGACAGAACGGCAACGCCAAACTCCTGCGGAAGGCACAGTCCTTGATAGACCAGGCCAAAACGCGGTATGCCGATTCCGGAGAAACCGTGCGCCTTTATCGCTGTTGGGCCTATCAGGCCGGCACCTGGGCGTGTCCACAACGCATCGTCTGCAAGGCGGAAGTGACACCGCAAGGTGTCAATATCCGATTCGTGGTCACCAACCTGAAGCGCGCCCAACCGTCATTCATCTACAAAACCGCCTATTGCACACGCGGCAGGATGGAAAACTTCATCAAAAATCACAAGACCTTTCTCCATTCCGATCGCACCTCTTGTCACACCTTCCAGGCCAATCACTTCCGTCTCTTTCTCCACAGCGCCGCCTATGTCCTGATGCACAGCCTGGCTGCAATCGGATTGCGCGGCACGAAGTGGACCAACGCACAGTTCAATACCCTGCAAAATCGTCTCTTGAAAGTCGCCGGGCGCGTTTGTGAGTTGAAAACTAAAATCAAGTTCCATCTGCCAACGGCGTTTCCACTCAAACACCTTTATGGCAAGATCCTCTATAATCTGGCAACGGGTGTTCCATAACCCATCGACGTGCTGACCCCGCCTTCACATTTGCATCGACCACCACCAAAGGTCATGGAGAAGTCTGTGCGCTTGACACGGGCATCGAGGTCAACCTGACGTCACGAGGCAAAGCAGGCGCCGCCCAAACGGCTTGAACACGCCAAATCCGTCACAGCCCATGCGCTTTCGTTTCTTGTCTCACTCGGAAGCTCTTTCTGCTTCCTTAAAATGCTCTATCTGACGATTCATGAATTAATCGGGCTAGATCAGACAGTTCTTTCGCCGTTTCCCCAATGTTCGGTGTCAGATCAGAATCCGTCTTCGTTCAAGGTCGGACCTCAATCGGTCGGCGTTGTGAAATTGGATCGCCGGCATGCCGACCGATTCCGCGTTCCTCACGTTTTGTATTCGATCGTCGATAAACAGACACTCCCGTGGTTCGAGGCCAAGGGCGTCGAGTACATCCATGAAAACCGTCGGATCAGACTTGGTCTTCCCCAATTCGCAGGAGTAGAATATTTCGTCGAATACATCCAGAAACGAATGAATCGACCTGATGTAACAGACCCACTCCCGAACGTGGTCCGATAGCATGGCAACACGATGGGTCCTGGCGACCTCGCGCAGAATGTCGAGAGAACCCTCGATCCGGACGTGGAAGTTATCCCTGAGGATTCTCTTGAGCGATGCGAGGTCCAGGTTCCATCCCGTTCGCTCCAGAATCCCGCCCAGATAGGAATCCTCTGAAATTCGTCCTTCCAGGACCTGAATCAGCGGATCTCCCGCGAAACATTCCAATAGGCCATCCTCGGGCAAAGATAGCCTCCGGGATACACACTTTTCGACCCCGGGGAGCCCTGCAATGAAAACTTCCGATAAATCGAAGATGAAACAGCGAGGAAGGCTCTGGTTTTTCATTCGGGAGGACTGAAAGGGCGTTGGCATTGTCTGAGGAAAGGAATCAAAAGTGAGAAAAATGTACTCCATTATCCCGTGGCCGACCGTGCGGGGGAATGGTGCCGAATTGCCTCGTGAGAACTCACGATTGTTCGAGACGTTTCGCACGCTCGTCCAACCATCGCTGAAAGGATCGCTGACTTTCACCGGATGGCCTGCCAAGAAGCAGCCCTTCTACACTGAGATCCTCGTCCAAATCCGGCCAATGAAACCCTTCTCCGTTTCCTATTATGCTCCAGTTGTTTCGTTCTCTCGGCGTTCCGTGAACAAGCCGGGGATACCACACTAATGGTACCGATATACTGCGCCCGTCGGCGAAATCGACAGTCAGAGTATCGTCTGTCACAACAATATCCTCGGCTTTGGCAACTATGCGTTCAGTCTGCAAAGAATCCATCCCACCCTCGCAGCAAAAGTTCCTTATTGTCTGTTACCGCTTTCTGAATCCTCTTGATTTCAGCTCGACCAAACCCTCCGCTGCCTTGAAGTCGAACTGGCTGAAGCCAGAACTTGGCTATTTTATTTTCGCTCTCGACATGAACGTGAGAAGGTTCATCACGATCGCTCGAATAGAAGAAAAACCGGTACGGTCCAACCCGACAAACGGTAGGCATCGTTCACACTGACATTGTACATTGAAATTCGGCTTGCAATAGCAGACTGTTTTTCCCGTGTCTTATATCGGACGTCGGACTCATTCCTTGCCAGATCTTGACCAGTTTGACCTTTGATCAAAAATAGGGACAGTCGCAAGATCGGGCAATTGGTACGCTCTAAAATCAGAACGCAAATTCTCGGTCTATCCTTCGATAACGTAGAATAACCCGGAGAAATTGTCAAGAGTTGTGGACGATCGATCGTTTTATTACTGCCGTTCAACCCGACCGAATCATCCTCGGCTTGTCCATTCTACTCCCGTAGGCGAACAGCCTCGACTCCCTGGTCGAGGGCGGGGACAGGCTGTCGCCGTAGCTCCAGAATACCTGCATGTCTCCAGGCCCCGCCTGGTGATTGAATACGACCTTCACGTTGTTGTGCGATAGATCCGATCCCGTCGTGAGCGGCTCCCCGCGTTGCCAGGGCCCGTCCCCGTCGGCGGACCGCCAGACGTCGATCTCCCCGCCGTCCTCCCGCGGCTGAGACGCCGTGGTCGGCGCATAGACGGTTACCGATCCGTTTTCGATCACCACGCCGCCGTCGTCGTACATGTGGTCTCCGACGGCGATATCGCTGAACCGCCACCCCTGTTCGCACAGTCGCGCGCACTTCCAATGGCTTATGTAGGTGAACGGATCCGCGTCGATAAACAGGATGAAGGGCCGTCCGCCCGGACCCAATTGGATATCCTTCAGCCACACCCCCCGCTCACCGCAATCGTAAAGCGTCTCCGCGTCCGCCTCCGTAACCGGCACGTCGTAGGGTGTCCCGTCGCTGCGCTGCCAGGTCTTTCCGCCATCGTCGGAACACGCATAGTAGATGTTATACCGCCTCGCCCAGAGGTGCTTCGTTCGGATCTCTTCGTCGGTTCCGCCGCCGAGCCGGGACCAGGCCAGATGAATCTTGCGTGGATAATCCCCGGTTTCTGCGATCGACACGGCGTAGATCGCGCAGCCTTCGAACGCTACGATGTCGAACGGATCCTCCCACGTTTCGCCCTGATTCCTCGATACGCGCGATCGCCAGCCGAAGGATTGCTCTCGGTAGGACACGAATATCTCGTCGGGCAGGAGTTGGAACGGCTGGGGATAGGAGGTCCTCGGATCGATGATCGCGGCGCACTCCCGCCATGCGTCAGTTTCGTGAGGCCGGTCCGAACGGAGAACCCGGGTGGGGTCGTTGTGTGCGCCGAAGAACACGTAGAGGAAGCCCGTGTCGTCCAGCGCCAGGGTGGGATTCCTGTGTGCGTCTCCGTCCGGATTGGCGCCGAGAACAGTCGGCCTGGAATACCCTTGCGCGGCGTGATCGTAGCTGCCGATCGCGGGCGCGTTCCCCTCGTTTCCTAACACGAAATAGGTGGTGTTGACTTCTGGCGAATACACAGCCATCGGCCGATGCCAGGCCGAATAGCTCGCCATGGGGCCGGAGTAGACGAAGGTTTTTCCGGGAAGCACGTTTACGGTTCCGCAGCGGTACCATACGCCGCGGTAGTCGCTTGCCATACGCTCGACGTCCAGTTACGGATCCTTTCCGGTTCAGCCGTGGCCGGTCCGGCGCAGCGGGCCACGCTCCGTAAGCACCATTGTAAATCAGCACCTGATGGGTTATATTCCGCGAGACCCAGCTTTATGGCATTCCTTCACATTCGAACCCGACGCGTTATGACCGACACCCAACTCCTGCAGGAATTCGAAGCTCTCGCCGAACGCCTGGACATCCCTGTCACCTACGCAAAACTAGATGGCGGCGAAGGCGGCCTGTGCGTGGTGCGGGGCAAGCGCCGTTTTATTCTGAACCGAGGCCCGGACGTCCGTACCCACGTTGAGATCTTCGCACGGGATTTCGCCCGGCTTCCCCTGGACGACGTCTACGTCCGGCCCCTCGTGCGCGAACGCATCGACGCGGTCAGATCCATGCAGGAATAATCTCCCGGCAATGACGCGCCGGCCGCTCAAACGTACCGTATATTCTTTCCGAGCATGGCCACCGCCTCGCCGGTGGCGACCATGGGCCGCAACGTCCGCGCCCAGAAAATGGACTCCTGCGGTGCATAAACCGTTTCCAGCACCCTGCCGAAAGGATCGGTCACGTCCGCCACGGGGTCGCCCTTCTCCAGATGCTCGTACAGCGCGGCGCGATACTCCACGAAACCGCCCCGGCCAGCCAGGAGGGTCAGGAAGCCGTCCACCACCGTCTGTCGCCGTGGCGTCTGCGTCCGGCCCTCGATAAACCCGTAGTGCTTCAAGATATTTTCCACGCCCACCACGCCCTTCCGTATGCTGCCTTCATCCCATCCGTGGCAGCCTCCCAGCTCCGGATCTATGGTGGGAATCCCCGCGTCGGGCGCCGCGCGCGCCAACTGTCCGTCCGGACCCCGACAGTCCAGAATGTATCCGATGTCAAATACGCGCGCCATCTCCATGCACACCCTGTGGATGCGTTTTCGCCGATCCACCCGTACCCGGACCTCGTCGATCATGGGTCGAACGCCGCCCTGATGCAGATCGATGCAATAGTCCGACTGTTTCACGGCGCGATGGAACAGTCGATACGCCACCCGCTCGCTCGACGTGCCCTCCTTCCGACCCGGAAAGCACCGGTTCATCTTCTTTCCGTCCACGGGATTCAGAGACGCGCCCGCGTGAAAAGCATGGATGTTCACAATCAGGGTTGCAATCACCCGGCCCGTCAGAACCGCCGGATCCAGCCGTTTCACCACCCGCCTGATCACGCCGATACCATTCAGTTCATCCCCGTCGCTGGTCGCCTGCAGATACAGCGTACGCCCCGGCTGGGCCCCGTTCACGAGCACAACGGGAAGACGCACCGGAGAGTTATCCTGCATCTCTCCTACTGTCAAATACCCATCCCGCCGCTGCCCCGGCTCGGCCTCGAGATGCTCTACCCTGAGAATATCGCCCATTCGAACCTCGGCGTTGAAAACCGGCTTCGCTGAATCGCGCGGGAGCAGCGGCTGGCTTTCCTACCCCCGTGTCCCCGGAGACCGGCGACGCCTCCCACATCCCCGACCCTTCCGTCCGCCTTCATCCCTCCCCCATCGAATGTCCTCCGGCCCCTCGATCCGTACCAACAATAAACATGCACGGTACAATCCGCTTTTGTCAACAGAAAAGGGCCAAACCTGTCCGTTTACGACCCGTCCCAATGAACGGCCGCATCCGGAAAGACCCGCTCTTGACGTTTTCGCCAATCGGATGCGGCTTCGAAGTGTGATGCCTTCCGACGTGTTCGCTTCGATGACGGCCAGCCACGACCGCTTCGGTTGGACAGTTTTCGATTGACATATTAATTATAGGCTATATATTATATAATATGTGGATCATTCTTGAACATCGACGGGTGGGAAAGCAGGTCGAATCCATTCCTCGGAAAATACTCAAACGTTACGAGACGTGGAAGGACATCGTAACCATCTCCGGTCCGGAGGGCTTGCGGTTTATCGAGGGGTTTCAGGACGAAGCGCGGCGGGGTAAGAAGAAGGGGCACCGATCGTCTCGGCTTGGCCTTCTCTGGCGAGTCATGTACAGAACAAGGGCCCAGCATATCCTCGTACGGGCGATACGCGGCAAGTGACCACGGGAGGAAACGATATGGGAAACCATCGCCAGTCACTGAAGCGCGTGGAAGTTTCGGTGGGCGAGTCCGTCCGCACGATCCGTGAGCTTCAGAAGCTCAGCCAGAATGAACTGGCCAGACGCACCGGCATTCCCCAGCCCACAATTTCGGCCATTGAAAACGGCCGAATACGGCTTGGTGTCGAGCGCGCCAAAGTGTTGGCGCGCTCATTAATGTGCCATCCGGCTGTCCTGGTCTTCCCCGGCTGGGAAATTGAACGGTCCGGCGGCGCTTAGGCCTCAAGTCTATGCAACCCGCGAAAGCCTGGAAGGCTTCGCGGGCAGATCGTTCGGACTTTCCTGCATTTCCCAATTTTTCTTTTCGAACAGAATTGCTATCTCCAGACACCTTGAGATCCAGGCAAACATCACGGATGCGCCTGAACCCCATCCCGTTGTTTCCACCATCGTCTTTCCGATGGAGGTTTTCCATGAAGCGGATCATAGTAAAGGTCTTCGCCATTATTGGCGGCGTTGCCACCCTGCTCGTCATCATTCTCGCGGTGATCGCCCTGGCGTACATGGATGAGGAGGAGGTGCCCGACCATACGGTACTGGCAGTGAACTTTGAACGGAATCTGCCCGAGTACGTGCCGGTAAATCCGATTGCTCAGATTCTGTTTCAGGATGGGACCACCGTGCGGAAGATGGTCGAAGCCTTGCATCGAGCCGCGGCGGACGAGCGCGTGGAGGCGCTCCTGGCCAGGGTGGGCAACAGCGGTATGGGCCTTGCCCGGCTTCAGGAATTGCGAGACGCCGTGCAGGCTTTCCGTGAGAGCGGAAAACCTGCATTCGCCTACTCGGAGTCGTTCGGCGAGTTCGGTCCGGGCAACGCCTCTTACTATCTTGCAACCGCCTTTGACAAGATCTATCTGCAGCCTTCCGGCATGGTGGGGCTGACCGGTCTGATCGCCGAGACCCCGTTCATAAACGGAACGCTGGAAAAGCTGGGCGTCGTCCCCCGTTGGGACCAGCGCCATGAGTACAAGAACGCGATGAATTTCTACACCGAACGCCAGTACACGCCAGCCCACAAAGAAGCGACGCGAACGGTGATGGATTCGCAATTCGATCAACTGGTGCGGGGAATCGCGGAAAGGCGCGACCTGTCGCCGGAGACGGTCCGCAGCTTGTTCGACCAGGGCCCGTTTCTCGCAAGGGAGGCGCTCGAGGCAGGGCTGATTGACGGGATTGCGTACCGGGACGAAGTATACGAGCGCGTCAAAGTGTACGTGGACGACGAGGCAGAGTATCTGTCTGCACGGAAATACCTGAAGCGGCTCGAAAGACCCGCGGAGGAGGGTCAGACTGTGGCGCTGATCTACGGGATCGGCAACGTGACCCGCGGCAAGAGCGATTTCGATCCCGCCTCTGGCACGACGACGATGGGTTCGGATACGATCGCCAAAGCCTTTCGGAACGCGGTCCGTAACGACGAGGTCGAAGCGATCCTCTTCCGCGTTAGCAGCCCAGGCGGCTCTTACGTGGCCTCGGATGTCATCTGGCGCGAAACCGTGCGCGCGCGGGAAGCGGGCAAACCGGTGGTGGTGTCCATGGGAGACGTGGCCGGCTCCGGCGGCTATTTCGTGGCGATGGCCGCGGACAAAATCGTGGCGCAGCCGGGAACGATTACCGGCTCCATCGGTGTCCTGGCCGGCAAGATGCTGACCTCCGGAATGTGGGAGAAGACCGGAGTTTCCTGGGATGAAGTCCAAACAAGCGCCCATTCTGCGATGTGGACCGGCAACAGAGACTTCTCGCAGGAAGAATGGACGGAGTTGCAGGAATGGCTGGACAGCGTTTACGAGGATTTTACGGACAAGGTCGCCGAGGGCCGTTCCTTGCCGAAAGAACGGGTGCTCGACATTGCGCGAGGACGGATCTGGACCGGAGAAGACGCCATGGCGTTGGGGCTGGTGGATGAACTGGGTGGTTTTCGCGTGGCGTTACAACTCCTGCGCGAAGCCGCGCATTTGCCGCCGGACGCCGAACTCCGGCTGCAAGTCTACCCCAGGCCCAAATCCACATGGGAATTGCTGCTTGAACAAGGCATCATCCGCGGCAGTGAACCCGCGGCCGTATCCACGCTCGCGCATGCAATGCGCGCGATTCAACCCTTTGTCAACATCGCGCGCCGTCTCGGTCTCATGCCAGCGCACGGCGTGTTGACGATGCCGGAAACCGCGCCTTTTCGGTAGCGATCCGCGGCGAGCGGCGAACTTTGGTCCCGTTCGGTCGCTTCGAAAGGAACCCGCTTGAGGCAGGGAATTCGTGGAAGGGTGAATGATGGGCTGTGCTCCCGGCCCTTGATGTCATTTTTCTTCCTTCTTCTTGTTTTTTCTTTTCTTACGTCCTTTTTCTTGTACGCCCAAGAAAAAGGACCAAAAAGAACGGCGCCGCTCAGACGCCGCGGGGCTGCTTTTCCGCGAACTACTCCTACAATGCAAACCAAGGACTGTGCCCTGCAACGTTTTCAGCTCTCCCCATACGACGTCGGTGGACGGAATAGCGCGAAAAAGCCCTCCCCTACCACCGTGCGGGCGAGAGGCAGACCGGGAAGAGCTGGCGCGCGGTTTGGCGTCGTATCGCTTTTTGCTGATTGCCGTACGCGGTTAGCTGTTTACCAGTCGCTGATCGTTCCTGATCAATACGACGGCGACCCGTGGGGTCCCCCTACAAAACCCAAATATTGGCAATTGACATCCTCCGTCCGTATCGCTCACCGGTGTTAGCTGACTGCTGATCGGTATTCCCAGGGAACCCGCCGGAGGCAGGGAATTCGGGGAGAAGTGGATGTTTAGTTTTTTTTCCTCATAACCGTAATATTATCGGGAGGACCCTGCTGAAGTTCGAACTGGGAATGAAAGTTCATGGCCGCCGCAGCCTGGTATATGCAACCGTCCAGATTGGCATCATTCTGAAGCCCGTATTTAACGACGCAAAACGGGGGATTGATTTCCCATGTATCATTTGGACCAATCTCCGTATCGCCACCATACACTTGCCCGGAAATAAGGCCGATCAGCAGGAAGGTGATCGCTACGTTCAACACTCCCTCCCGATTGCCGACCATCCGGCTTAACGACATGGTATACCCCCTTCTCGTCATCGTATTTTCAAATCAAAATGTGGTTTTCAGATCCCTCAGAATGCTCGCCTCAACTTCCTCCAGCGTGCGCGTCTTCCCCGCCATTTCAACTTGCCGTCAACGATGTCTCGCTTCGCGTCTTCGACCCCTGCAACCTCGTAGTAATCGCCCCCGGTATTTGTCAAATAAAAAAAGCCCGTGCAGCCCGGCATCGAATTTACGGCTACTTGGTCGTGTCCGGCAATCGGGGTTGCCGACAAATGCAGAAGAATCTCTTCTCCGACTGCAAATTGGGGTTCGCCGGAAGAAAGAATATAAGATCTATCTGTAATTTTCCTCCCTCTGATAAGCTTTACCTGGATCGTGTCGGGTCCCGTACCTTTCAAGTATTTCGCAACTTCGATGTCTACGTGGGTTCCATAGGCACATATTTCTTCTTCCTTCGATACCGACAACACCCTCCCTATCACAATGAGATCGGTCATCATCAGGTTCCACCGAAAATTCCTCAGAGATTCCCTCATAAATCGGTTCCTCATAGCTTGAACTGTCCAAAAGAACCGCTCTACGGCGATCTCTCGTGCGCCAATCTGAGTCATTCTCTTGCCAATTGCCCTCTGCCCCCTCAATAGCAGGCTGTTGCGAAGGTATTCATCCTTCAAAAAGGAGTCTTTTCCCTGAGAGACAGCTTTCGCAACCATGCTGGTCAGCCAAGACATTGCCGCCGAATCCTCCAGGGCTTTCTGAACCTGACACGAAACGCCAACAGGCACGACCACAATCCAAATCGCTAGAACCGTCAAAAGCAGCCGCTTTATCGTGCGTGTCAGGCACATCTCAAGAGACCTCTCGACAGTGTGAGCCGGTGCGGGCGGCTATTCCAGGCGCAATCTCGAACCGTTTCGACCTCGTCAGGCCGTATTTTTGCCGGCACCCTTTTTCTCTTTTTTACGCGTTTTGTTTTTCGTTTCGCATGCGCGGCAGAGGGTAAAAACGCGGCCCTCGAAACCGCGGATGACGCCGAGTATCCTGCCGCATAACCGGCAGCGTATCGGAGCCCCGGGGCCCATTGTGCACCGCCTTTCATCTTTTGTTCGAGACGTGGATCGATTCCAAATCCGCCGGCGACCCCAGACTCATCCGGCGCAAATTTGTGATTCGATCCATATCCTGACATGGGAAGACGAGAGTTCGTCGCCAAAATTCCAGGAATAATCCCAATTATCCGTGGGTACGCAGAACGCAAAAGGGCTTGCCGTTCTTGCCGACAGGCCCCTGTCCGTTAAACGCGAGAAGATTGGTATATTGACTACGGAGAAAAGTCCAAATTGGATACTTGTATTACTTTATTTCGCCCTTATCAATCCGCGGAGTGCTGGCGAACAACTTATCCAATAACAACATGGAAGAACCTCCAATCTGGATTGAAAGCAATATGTTCATTTCGATTCCATATCTCTTGTAAACCAGAACACAGACACCACCAATCATGATTCCTGCGAACGTCAGTATCCAATAAAACATGCTCTTCGCGTAGCCAGGTGCTTCCTTATGCAGCGTCTCCCGGATCCGGTACCACTTCAAAAACTCAGCAAGTATTCCACCAACGCATCCCCAAACGAACGATTCGATACATTCGTCTACCATCTCCGTGCGAATTCCTGCGCGTCAGCAGCAAGTTCCCGGAATGACATCCGCCGCGATCTCGTCGTGTACAATATTCTGCGGGGTCTTGTTCTCCAATCGATAGATGTTCGCACTTCCGAATCGTGCAAATCAAGCTGTTCCGTTACGACGTCGGGGTTAACGCCTATCTCGTCCGCAATTCCCTCGACAGTCCTGAAAGCCCAACATTCGTCTGCCAGAGCCAGTTTGATTCGCTCCCACAACGCTGTGCGATCAACTTGCTGGGCGTTCGGCATCGCGAACTCTTCTTTCATCGCACTTCGATCCATCGTGCCCATAGATGACCAAATCAATCATTGTCACTCTCGCGCCCGCAGTATGATTGAATATATCGGATCTGATGCCGACCTGCAACGGGTTTTCTTAAGACGTGGATTCAAAACGGCAGGCAAACGTAGACGGCGCGGGTAGGCTACAGGAACAGTTTGGGCCAACAGAGAGTGAATCTGTGCACCTTGTCCTATCGTTTCAGCCTTCAACGAACGATCACGCGGCCAGCACCATCTTCAGCAACGCCATCCGAATGTACAGCCCGTTGTGCGCCTGCCGGAAATACGCCGCCCGGGGATCCGTGTCCACCGCGGGGTCGATCTCGTCCACGCGCGGCAGGGGGTGCATCACGCGGCCGTTATCGGAAAGCGCCTCCATTACCTTTGTATCGATGATGTATTTCCCCCGCGCCGCTTCGTAGTCGCGCGTGCGGTCGCCGAACCGCTCCCTCTGGATCCGTGTCTGATAGACCACGTCAACCTGGCGCACAACCTCGATCAGGTCGTCCCGTTCCTCGAAGTACACCCGGTTCCGGAGCAGGTATTCCTTGATATCGGCCTTCATGCGCACCATCTCGGGCGCCACGAAATACAGCTTGACGTCTTCGTACCGGGTGAGCAGATAGGCCAGCGAACGCACCGTGCGGCCGTTGGCGAGGTCACCCACCATAGCCACCGAAATCCCGTCCAGCCGACCGATCTCCTTTTGGATGGTATAGACGTCCAGCAGCGCCTGCGTAGGATGCTGGCCCGGGCCGTCGCCGGCGTTCAGAATCGGTACTGACGCCACATCCGCCGCCCGCCGCGCGGATCCTCCCTCGTAGTGCCTGAGCACGATCACATCCGCGTATCCCTCCACAATTCGAATGGTGTCCTCGAGGGTCTCGCCCTTCGCAGCCGAGGAAAACTCCCGTGCCGACTCCGTCGTGACCACGCTCCCCCCCAGACGGATCATGGCCGACTCGAAAGAAAGCCGGGTGCGGGTACTGGGTTCGTAAAACAGCGTGGCCATGATCCGGCGGTTCAGTATACTGGACCCGTAGAGGCTTACAACCTCCTCCATCTCCTTGGTCACCGCGAAAATTTCCGTTAGCAATTCCCGGTTGAACTGCTGCGCCTCGACCACGTGGAACAGGCTGTCCATCGAGTATCCTCCCTCAGAAGCTGTATTAAAACCCCCAGCGGTCTTCGCGCGGCTGCAAAGGCGTCGCCGGCGTTGGTCAAATCCACCCGTCCTTCGAGGTCGAGGCTGCGCTCGCTCGCCTCTCACAGTCGGCTTCGCCCGCCTGGACCGACACCTTTTCGCTCGCGCTCGGGAACTCACCGGGATTTTTAAAACAGCTTCTCACAACAAAAAAGCTCCCCCTTCAGGGGAGCGAAGAACCAACATCCGGAACGCCGGAGTATCGGAAAAATTGAGATCGAATTGTGGGGATTTCCATTAAAATGCAAATATAGTCCGGCCGAACCGTGATGGCAAGTGGAAAATTCCGGAGTGGATTCGGCGGCTTCCGGAATCCTGAGCGATATGACGGAATACCGGGGGCCGGTCTCTCGCCCGAAATATGGCCAGAAAAATGTTGACCGCACCGGGGAAGTCCGATATATTGGTGTTCGCGGTGGATGGATTCTTCAGGAAGGCATAACACGGCACCGCGAACCATCGTTCACCGGCGAACCCAGATTCCGACACACGGTCAATCGCCCGGGCTCGTTTCATCGTTATCCGGCCCGGGTTTTCGTCTGTCCGGTCTCTTCTCCTCGTTCCGTGAGCGGGGTACGAATCTCCCGGATTCGGACCTCGCCAATCTACGTACCCGCGTCCTTTCAATGTGTCTGGGAGAAACAGAATGGTTCAGGCATCACCACCTGTCGATGTAACGACCCCGGCATCTCCACTTGCCCGGTATCTCTCCGAATCCGCCGCCCTCGGCCATTCCGTAGATCCCGGTTTCGTAGCCTATCTCGCGTCACTCCAACAGATTCACGCAACTTCGCCGCGAGTGGCCGCAACCATCGTTGCCGAACTGGAGGACCAGCGAGGCAACCTGAAGATGATCGCGAGCGAGAACTATTGCTCGCTGGCCGTCCAGCTTGCACAGGGCAATCTCTTCACGGACAAGTATGCCGAAGGCGTGCCCGACCGCCGCTTCTACGCCGGCTGCGACAACGTCGACGACGTCGAAAAACATGCCGCTTCACTCGCCCGCGACCTCTTCGGGGCGGAACACGCGTACGTACAGCCCCACTCGGGGGCTGACGCCAACCTCGTGGCTTTCTGGGCCATCCTTTCCGCTCGTATTCAGGCGCCGTTCATGGAACAGACCGGACAGTCCGATCTCGCGGGCCTTTCCGACTCCGACTGGCGGGAACTCAGAACCGCCCTGGGAAACCAGAAATTGCTCGGTCTCGATTACTATTCCGGCGGCCACCTCACCCACGGGTACCGGCACAACGTATCCGCCAGAATGTTCCACGCCGAATCCTACAGTGTCGACCCCGAGACCAAACTGATCGATTACGACCGGGTCCGCAGCCAGGCGAAAGCGTTCAAACCCCTAATTCTCCTGGCCGGGTACAGCGCGTACACCCGGAAAATCAACTTCCGCATATTCAAGGAAATCGCCGACGAGATCGGCGCCGTTCTCATGGTTGACATGGCGCACTTTGCCGGTCTGGTGGCGGGCAAAGTCTTCACGGGCGACTACGATCCCTTGCCCTACGCCGACGTTGTGACCACCACGACCCACAAGACCCTCCGGGGGCCGCGAGGCGGCATGGTCCTCTGCAAGGCGGAATTTGCGGAACACGTAGACAGAGGCTGTCCAATGGTGCTGGGCGGTCCTCTGCCCCACGTCATTGCGGCCAAAGCCGTCGCCTTACAGGAGGCCGGTGCGGGTGAATTCAGAACCTACGCCCGCCGCATCGTGCAAAACGCCACGGCCCTGGCCGAAGCCTGCGTCAAAGAGGGGCTTGCCGTACTCAGCGGCGGCACCGACAACCACCTGCTGCTCATCGACGTGACGCCATTGGATCTCACCGGCAGACAGGCGGAATCCGCCCTGCGAAACGCCCGAATCACCCTGAACCGAAACGCCCTTCCCTTCGATACGAACGGAGCCTGGTATACCAGCGGCCTCCGGCTCGGCACGCCCGCCCTCACCACGCTGGGCATGGGTGTGGAAGAAATGCGGAAAATCGCCGCCTCACTGCGCCTTGTGCTTTTCAACACACGGCCCGTCCGGATCAAGAAAGGCAGGCACGCCGGAAGATTCAGCAAGGCGCGCTTCCGGACCCGGCCGGAGGCCCTCGAAGAAGCCCGTGCCGAGGTGGTCGATCTGCTCCACCGGTATCCGGCCTACCCGGAATTGGACCTGGAATTCCTGAAGAATTGGCTGCGCTAACCGGCCGCTTCCGGGTCGCGGTCTTCCGGTTCGAACCCCCTGCGGTCAAGGGATGACCGCTTCCATCACTGCATCGTGAAACTCCGGCCGCAACCTCCGAATCCCCTGATTCTCCCGGGTGGGATGCACCCGGTTCGTCAGGAGAACCACACCGACATCCCGATCGGGATCCGCCCACATGGAGGTGCCTGTAAATCCGGTGTGTCCGAACGATAGGGCCGAAAAGTGCCGGCCCGCCGAACTTCCCGCCTTCGATACCGTGTCCCATCCCAGTGCGCGGGTACTGCCGGGCGCCAATCCGGCCCGCGACGTAAATCGGCGGATGGCAGTTTCGGAAAACACCCGGGTTCCGCCATGTTTTCCTCCGTTCAGGATCACCCTTAAAAAATGACCCAGGTCCGCCGCCGTCCCGAAGAGGCCCGCATGTGGCGCCACGCCGCCCATCGCCCAGGCATTTCCATCGTGTACCTGCCCGTGAATCAGTCCCCTGCGTTGCTCGGCCTGAAACTCCGATGGGGGAATCCGGTCCAGTAACTCGCGCCCGGGCAGATACGTCGTATCCGCCATCCCCAACGGACCGAAGACGTATCGCTGAGCCAGTTCCACAAGCGGCGCTCCGCCCACGCGTTCGACGGCCGCCCCCAGCAACAGAAAGCTCAGATCGCTATATATCGTATTCGTGCCCGGCTTGTAGGCAAGCGGTGTCCTGCATGCGGCCGCGAGTACCGCCTCCTTGCCCTGGCAGGCCTCGAAAAAACGCTGGTGCGCCGGCAATCCCGCGCAGTGCGCCAGGAGATGTCTGATCGTCACCCCGTCCCGACCTTCCCCAACGAACGCCGGCACGTAGTCACCGACCCGCCCATCCAGATCCAGGCCGGGTTCGAGCGCCATGCAAATCGAAGTTGTTACAACCACCTTCGTCAACGACGCAAGGTCGTAGAGGTCATCCTCCCTGACCCCTGGAGCATCCGGATCGTATGTGTGCCGTCCCGCCACCCAGCAGGCGGCCCCGCCCGCGCCCCGCACCAAAAGACCCACCGCGCCAGGCGTGCTTCTCTCCTGAACGTGGCGCTCCAGCACCTCCCCGGCGCACCCGGGCCGCCAGTCAGATCGTTCCGTATCCATGTCGCCTCGTGAACCTCTAAATCGCGCCGTACTTCGTCCTTGGAGTTGGCGGTCCCGTCGTCAATTCAGACCCATTCTCGGCTTGACCTTCCCCACCCTTCTACATATCTTCAGCGGTGCGAGATACCGCCGGATTCCCCCGCGGCGCGCGCGGCCCGAACGCGGATCTGGGGCCGCCGTGGGCACGCCGTGTCGCACGACCCCATTGCATGAGTCTCCACTTTCGGGAGTGTCTTCTATGCGCGAAGTCCGGAATTACGTCGTGTTCATCACCGCCCCGAGCGAAGCCGAAGCCGCGGGAATCGGCCGCGTCCTGGTTGAAGAACGCCTGGCCGCGTGCGCCAACATCACCGGACAGATCCGATCCATTTACCGCTGGCAGGACGCCATTGAAGACGAGGCCGAATTTCTCATGATCCTCAAGACGTCACAGGCCAGCCTCGACGCTCTCATCGCCCGGGCGAACGAGTTACACAGTTACGACGTGCCTGAGATCATTGCTCTTCCCATCCACCAGGGGTATCCGCCTTATCTGAATTGGATCGCCGAGAACGCCTGATCCGCGTTCCCGATCCGGCCATGGGCGTTGACGACCGGCGTCAATCGCTCATTCGAATTCAGACAGGGTTGACATGCGATTTTCCAAAGCCAACCGGAAGGATTTGCAATGCCCGGCCATCCCCAGTACGCCGTCGGCATCGACCTGGGCGGCGGCAGCATCAAGGGCGCGCTCGTTTCCGCCGACGGTCGCATCGAAGCCAAAGCCCGCTGTCCTACGGACGTGGAAAGCGGTGAGCACGGCGTGGCGGACCGGATCGCGGAACTCTTCGAATCCCTCCGCGACCGGAACCGCCTGCTGAAGGGCGACATTGCGGGCATCGGTATCGGCGTGCCAGGCGTCACCACGGAGGAGGGCGACGTCATCATTGCCCCAAACCTCCACTGGCGCCACGTCCCGTTTAAGCGGATCCTCGAGGATCGGATCAGACTGCGCGTTGAGATCGACAACGACGCCAGCGTTGCCGCAATGGGAGAAGCCCACCTGGGGGCGGGCCAGGGCCGCGAGTCCCTTTTCCTCATCACCCTGGGCACGGGCATTGGTGGCGGGCTGGTTTTGAACGGCGGCATTCACCATGGCGCCTCTTTCGCCGCGGGTGAAATCGGGCACATGTGTATGGACCCGGACGGCCCTGTCTGCGGATGCGGCAAAAAGGGATGCCTGGAAGCCCTCACCGCCGGCCCCGCGATGGTCCGTTACGTTCGCGGCCGCCTTTCGGAAGCGCCGTCCTCATCTCTCACCCGCACCCTCTCTCCGGAATCCATCTGCAGGGCCGCCGAAAATGGCGACGGCCTCGCCTGCGAAACCGTCGCCCACGTCGCGCGCTATCTGGGGATCGCCATTGCCAATATTATCAACGTTGTCAGCCCCGACGTGATCGCAATCGGCGGCGGTATCTCCGCGGCGGGTCATATTCTTCTCGACCCGATCGTCGCCGCAGCGCGGGAGTACACCCTTGACGGGATGTTCGATCACACACGGATACTGCCGGCCGAACTGGGCAACGACGCCGGCGTCCTGGGCGCCTCACGCCTGGTCCTGAAGTAACCGGCCGTACGGGCAGGGGACGTTCCCCCGATCGACCGCACCCCCGAGCCGGCCGCCGCCGCTACTCCCACGCCAGATCCTTCAACACCCCTTTCAGATATGCGATGTCCTGCTGCGCGTACCACTCCCGGTCGCCCGGCCTCGGGGCTTCAATACATAGCGGACCGCTGAATCCCCCGTGTTTCAGCGCCAGCAGGTACTCCCTGTGGTTGATAGTCCCGTCGCCCAACCCCACGGCGTTCCGCCCGTCTCCCGCGGGCATTGAATTCTTCAGATGCACCATGAACAGCTTGTCGCCCAGCGTGGAAACGGTCTCTCCGATGGACGGACAGGACGGGAAGTACACCATGTTCCCGTAGTCCAGGTTCGCCCCAACGCACGGCGAACCGATCATATCCAGGAGTTTCATCGTGGGCGCCGGCAGGTCGTGCACATAGCCCATGTGGATCTCGAACGCCAGCTTGAATCCGATCTCTTCCGCCACCGCACCGAGTTCCTTGAACCCCTCGGCCGCCCATGCGTAATGATACGCCGACGCGGCTCCGGACCCGTGCATATGATGCCGGGATCCGGCGTTCGGGTCCGAACTGCGAAGTGTTCCGGCCATTATATTGCACACCGAAAGTTGCAAGCGCTCGCTCGCGAGGCGGTAGAACCGAACCCCTTCCTCCACCTGCGCCGCGCGACCGGCGGAATCCTCCCCCGTCAGCTCCACGCCGGGGCCCCCGAACAGCACGTGCATCAGCCCCGATGCTTCCGCGGCCGCGGCGATCGTATCCAGGTACTGTTCTGGCGTCTCGTCTTCTCCCCGGCGGTACCGGCGGAACTCGATCCCTTCGTACCCCCAGCCCACCGCTTTCCGGCACATCTCCGGGATCGACTGTCCCTGTTCACAGTAATTCACGTGCAAAATAACCGGTAATGACATTCAATTGCCCCTTCCGTTGAAGAAATCCGCTCAATTTCGTTTGCCTGGCGCATAGACCATGGCTAAAATGCCAATGAACACGGTGAAAGTCAACCGCAACCACCAACCCTAAAGGAGATCCTTCCATGGCAAGCTGGTACTTTCTCTTTCTCGCCATCGTCCTCGAAGTCGCCGGCACGACCTGCATGAAACTCTCGGACGGATTCGCCAGGTTGTGGCCCTCGATCGGCGGCGTGACCGGCCTGCATCTTTCCAGTTCGACACACTGATGCGCAACTGCATGGGCCGGGATTATTCGTTCGCCACTGCGGACGGTAAAAACGGGCGGATCCGGGCGGGACATCGAAAAATTTCACGAATATCATAAAAAAGGAGTTGACATTCGAAGTGGAAGGGATTAACTTTAAATATCATTGTTGTAAATAGAAGGACGCTGTTTCTGTCTCCTGTGCAGTCGAAAAAAACGATTCGGCAAGGATCAGAAGTTCCGGTCCTTGCCTTTTTGATTGTCTGCACATTCAGTTCAAGGTAGAAAGGTGGTGAATAAGCGGTGGCTGACGGTCGAGTGAA
This sequence comes from Candidatus Latescibacterota bacterium, assembly GCA_965237675.1. Classification (GTDB taxonomy): domain Bacteria; phylum Latescibacterota; class UBA2968; order UBA2968; genus JAAXHE01. The sequence continues at coordinate 2,015,534 of OZ250150.1, read as the reverse complement.
GTGGTTCAACGACGCCAAGGGCTTTGGTTTCATCGAGCAGGACGGCGGAGAAGACGTGTTCGTGCATTTTTCGGCAATCTCGGGCGATGGTTTCAAGTCGTTGTCCGAGGGAGATGAGGTCGAATTTGAAATCGTCGAGGGTCCCAAGGGGCTCCAGGCGGCAAATGTGAACAAACGATAGATTCAACGAAGCTTTTGTACGCGCAGGCGGACGCCGACATATGTCGGCGTCCGCTTTTTTTGATCCCAGGTGCCGGAAGCATGACGTCATGCACAAAATCGGTGCTGACAGCACACATCGTAACACAAACTGTCAGTCTTCGAAAAAAAGACGCCCTATTGCCAGGCGTCTCTGTTCACATCTGAAAAACTGTCGCTATTCGACGGAGGTCTCCATACCCGGAGTCCTCGTCTATTTTAGTTCTTGGACGACGTTCAGAATGCCCGGCAGCCAGGTGGCGCGGGCAAGTCGGGAGGCAGATCTGAGTTTCAGAAGTGCATCGCGCACGGTGCGCCTGGCGTCGCCATCACGGCCTGCAGCCACCTGCGCCGCCGCCAGTTCCGTCAAGGTCCACGCGGTGATCACGCCCCGAGCCGCCCTCGCGCGTTCGGCCGCCGCCAAAGCAACGGTCCTCCGGGCTTTCTCGACGTCGCCCGCCCGCGCCTGCGCTTGCCCTATCCCCACAAATGCCCTGATCCTCTTATTGGTATCATTGATTGACTCGGCGGTTGCCGTCGCAGCTGTGAATTTCTCTGCCCCAGCCTGGGCGGTTACGATCTCGCTGAAAACGGCGTCCCTCCTCGAGGCGCGATGGATCCGACGCGCGTTGTGGAGGCTGCGCTCGATCGCTCCTGTCTGCGCCTGCCGCATCGCCACATGATAGACCAGGTTTTTTTTCGCGTCCGTATCTTTAAAAGTGAGCGACCCGGCGATTTCGAGCAGCTTATCGAGTTGGTCCGGCGCGATATGGTAAGCCAGGTTCTGAATGATATCGGCATCTGCCGCCGATGCGAGGCGTTGGGCAGCGGTGTCTGTGGTCTGCCGCGCGCCATCCGCGTCGCCCGCCGCGGTCCGTGCGGAGGCGATGTTAAACAACCATTTAATCTGCGACGTGGACATATCCGCCCGGACCGATTCGAATGCCCGTTCCAGGGTCTGCCGCGCGCCGTCCGGATCTCCCATCTTCATCTGTGCGTTTGCGACCTGAATAAACACGTGGGGGTCAACGTCCGTCAGTGCGGCAATCGCTGCCCCGGCAGTTTGGATATCCATCCCGCGCCCCGAGGCTTCGAGAGCACTGTCGAGCGTCATCCGGGCGTCACCATCGTTGCCCGATTCCGCCTGGGCCCACGCGATCTTTCCCAGCACAAGGGTTCGCCGGTATCCGTCTCCAACGGATCCGGCCGCCTCGATCGCCAGGTTAAATATTGCCGGGGCATCTCCGGCCCTGCCCGCCTTCACCGATGCCGACGCGACACGAATCAACGCATCGATTCGTCCCTCGACGTCTTCGATTGACCGCGCGGTCGCCCGCGCGGACGCGGTGTAGCCGACGGCCGCCTGGGCCATAACGACCTTGTTCAGACCCAGGGACCGCAGATTTCGGTCTCCAATCGACCGGGCAGTCGAGACGGCCAGGCGGAAGCTTCCAAGGGCTGCACTCAGATCTCCCTTCTTCGACGATGCCGACGCGACCCCGATTAACGCATCGACCCGCCCCGGGACATCGAGGATAGACGTGGCGGTGGCCCGTGCGTAGTCGACCTCCCCGGCTCCAGCCTGGACGGACGCGACGTTGCGCAACGCGCGCACCCGTGCAGATCCACTCTTGACCGTCCGGGCCGCCGCAACCGCCAGATCGAAACTCGTCCTGGCACCCGCCGCATTTCCCTGTGCGGCTTGCGCCGCCGCGCCCGCTGCAAACGCGCCGGCGCGTATTTCCAATTCCCAATCGGACCTCGCGCCGAACATCTTTGCGGCCCGGAGCGTCAGCCGGGAGACACAGACGGCACTTGCCGAGTTCCAGCAATTCGCGATCGATCGCTCCGGCGTCGGTGCGCGTTTCGCCGCCACGATGCGTCGGCTGATGTCCTTCAACAGGTCGTCGACGCCGGCCTCTTGCGCCTGAGCCCATGGCGCGGTGGCGGCCAATGCGGCCGCGACGATCCGGATCTTCATTTTCATCGTAGATCCTCGGGTGTTCGTGGACAACCGCCGTGCGCGAGACCCGGCGACAAACCGGACTTCTGCCCACTGAGGCGATAGCGACGCTCGTCGCAATCCGGCAATCTACCCGTTGTCCTAATAGCGAAAAGGCGACAACTGCGCCTCGGTGACTTCCACGCCGAAACCGGGCCCGTCCACCGGCTTCATTCGTCCGCCCCTGGGGACGGAAACGCCGGGGGGCCGCGCGGATTCTTCCGGGTCGACGCCGGGCGGGCTGGCCACGAAGCACTCGGTCCACGGAATGGCGGGCATCGCGTAGCAGACGTGCTGGCCATAGGGCGTATTGCCACCACCGTGGGGAATCACCGAAATGCCGGCCGCCTCGGCGATCGCGCAGATCTTGACCACCGCGGTCAAACCGCCCACCCAGTTGATATCGGGTTGGAAGATATCCAGGAGGTGGCGGCCCGCCGCGTGCTGGAACGGAACGGTCGTGTACCAGTGTTCACCCGTAGCCAGCGTCTGCCAGGGAAGCCGGCGACGCAACTCGGCGTGGGCGTCGAGATCCTCCGAACGGAGCATTTCCTCCATCCATTTGAGTTTGCAGGGACGCAGTTCCTCCGCCAGGCGTACGGCGTACTCCACGTCGAACGCCATCCAGCAGTCCAGCATGAGTTCCACGTTGGCACCCACGAGGTCCCGCGTGCCCGCCACAAGATCCACGTTTTTCCGGAGGCCGTCCAGGCCGTCAGCCGGACCGTACGGGCACGGCAACTTGATGGCCTCGAACCCGAGTTCCAGGTACCAGTCGGCGTCACCGCCCGTGGCATAGCAGAACATCTCGTCACGCGCCGGTCCGCCAAGTAGTTCGTAGACCGGCCGATCCAGCAGTTTACCCTTCAGATCCCACAACGCCAGATCGATGGCGCTGACGGCGTAGGCATGCAAACCGGTGGCGCCGTATGAGGCCCCCATCCGCACCATCATATCGTAGCACTTTTCCGTTGCCAGGCAACTCTCGCCCACCAGCCGCGGTCCGAGAAAATCGTCGATGATGGCCGCCACCGGACGGCCGTGGCTGGCGGTGGCGAAACCCAGAGTGCCGTCTTCGGATTCGACGACACAGCCGAAGCCGCCCCATTTCGGCAGCCAGGACGGACGAAATGCGGCGTAACGCGGATAGCGTGTCATCGGATTGGCAACGGGTCCCTGCTCGACCCACGACGGACGCCGCGCCGTCTTGAATTCCCCGGTGGAGGGCTTCGCGTGACCGTACGTATCGGGAAAGTTTACGTGTACGGCGCGGATGGACTTGATTTTCATTGTGATATTCCTCCTGACATCGGAATCGATCCGGAAACCGGGACCGGGTGATTTCGGCGCACGAGCGGACGGATCAACCCGGCCAATCGGGTGGAAGTTCCAGGGACCAGACCTCGCTGTTCAAAGGCTCGGCGTGCCCGCCCGCGAGCCAGATTCTGTCCTTGAACACGTAGGCCGAATGCTCGTGGCGCTTTGTCCAGATCACGTCGGATTCGAGTTCCGTCCAGTTCGCGCCGTCCTTTGAGTACCAGACATCGCCGAAGTTCCCGTCCTGTCGCGACCATCCACCCAGGACCCACATATGGCCTCGATAGACGACCAGTGAAAACCACATGCGCTTCTTCCATGGCGCTTCGGCCGTTACCTGGGTCCAGTTCGCGCCGTCTTCCGAACACCATACGTCGTTGAGCGGAATGGTTTCGGGTTGCCATGCACCACCACCCATGATCCAGATTTTGTTCCTGAAGACCACGGCCTGTGCGTGCGTTCGTTTCGACCAGGCCGCATTCTCGATTTCGAGTCTCCAATTCCTGCCATCGGCGGTGGACCAGACGTCGTTCTTGAGCGTCGTGTCGTCGTCCTGGTAGAAATTTTCGGTTCCCCCCATGATCCACATGCGGTCCTTGAACACGACAAACGACGGTGATACCCGCGGGCACCAGCCCGGATTATCCGTTTCCAGGTCCCAATCCGCGCCGTCGGGCGATGACCATACCGTGTTCGTATTCTCAGCGCCGGGCAATTTCCGCCCTCCCATCAGCCACATCCTGCCCTTGAACGGCATGGTTGCCGGCAGATCGCCGTGTGCCCAGGGTGCAACCTCCACCGTACGTGTCCAATGTTCCCCGTCGGACGACTTCCAGACGTCCCGCGGATTGGGTGTCTGGGGGGTGAACCAGCCTCCCAGAATCCACATGTGGCCGTCGTACACCATCTCCCCCTGCGAATCACGCGCCTGCCATGCCGCCTTCTCCGTAACACACACCCAGTCCCGGCCCTTCGCCTCTTCGTTCATCGCGAGCTCTCCCGTATGAAATGATCCTCTGTTCGAGATATGTTACCGATCCACACAATACCCTCGTTGGCACCGTGGTAAAATGCCTTGCGCGGACGGGAAAAGTCCTGACCCGCGTTCGTGCGGGAGCGAATTGCGCGTGACGTCGTTCCGGCGTCGTATGGATGCGCTTTCACCGAGAGCAACGCATTGACACGGGATGAACCGACGCCTGCCTGTGCGTGCTGCCTCACGCACAGGCAGGGAAGAATGGTGACATATTTCCGGGACAGAACACTATTGCAGTGTCCAGCCCGATTTGTCGACCGCCAGCCTGGTGTGGCCCTTGTGGCGATCATATACCCTGTGCATGTCCTCTATGCTATCGAAGTAGCCCACGATGTGCGCCGCGCTGAACACATCGCCCGCTTTTACGGGTTTTCCGTGGATTTCCTGAATCATCACGATGATATCGCCAGGCCGCTGGCTGCACCAGGCTTCGTAGACGACCGAGGGATCCAGCGTAAGGCCGGCCAGCCATGGCCCGATGTCGCCTGTTTCCGGATCGCGCAGGCGGTAGGCGCGGATGAAATGATCAGGGGCTCTGTTCAGGTCGCGGCGATATCCGAATTTCCGGTCGGGGGGAAACGGACTCAAGAATTCACTGGACGGAATGCGCAGGCCGCCGGGGCCGCTCAGATAGCTGAGATACATCTCGCTGAACGTATCGCCGTGGCTGTGGCGGACACAACCCGGGGTGTCGTTCCTCAGAAACATCTCCGTTGAATCGTTTACGCATCGGATTTCGTCCATCAATACGAAAAACCGTTCGCCCCTGGGAAACACGATCAACTGTGTCCATTGCGACCCCGCGTTTCGGCCCGGCGCCGCATACTCGAAACGATACCGGGTCCTCACGGCGATGAAGTCGGTCCCGTGGATTACATCCGGCTGAACGGGTTTCATTCTGTGGCAGAGTTGCGGTCCCTCGACCATGCGCTTGCGATGGCTGCTTCCATGGGCCATGATGGCGTACGAACGCGCTTCCGGTTCCGTCTCGGTCTCATACCAGCGGTATTTGCCCACGCCGTGCCCGTCATCGGCAAACACGCTGGCGCCGTAGGATTCATCGCTTCCGGCTTCCATCAGCCAGTCGACCACCATCAAACCGTCGCCCGCCTCCCGGAAACCGGTGGTTCTGTCGACAAACGAGCCCTTTTCGATTCCCGTCATCCACCGCTTCGGTTCCTTCTTCGGAATCACGGCTTCGAGTTCGGCGGTTTCGATTTTAATTCTGCGGTCGTCTTCGATCACGTTTACCCACGCGGCGTTTGGCATTGGTACCATCCTCATTCGTTTGACTTCAATTTGCCAATCGACGAAAGGCCGTTTGCAGGCGGAAAATCCCCGTCCCGGCCACCGGACGGTAGTAATGGTAGATCGGAAAGGTCCGCCGAGCGGGATCTGTAGGGGCGACCGGCCGGTCGCCCCTACAATAACCAGGCATCCGCGAATCGATATCGGCTGCCCGCATCGCAAGGCGGTGTTGGCTGTCCACTGACCGCTATTTTTGTGTGAGCCGTTGTTACCGCGACGCGACGTGGGCAACCACAAGGGTTGCCCCTACGGCGGCCGGGTTGCGGTGTGGTCTTCCTACTTCTCACGTCTCTCCTCTTACATCTCCCGTCTTCAGGTGTTTACGCAAAAACGCAAAGGTGCCCACGCCGTTGATCGTATGGGGGCCGTTGAAGTATTCGATTTCCGTGCGGTCTGCGAGGCCGAGAAGCGCGTAGTGCCTGTATGTCTTCGCGTATTCGTAGGCCACCCATTCGTCGGGGCCGACGCCGTCGTGGTGGCCGCGTTCGACCATAAAAGGGCGCGGACAGATCAGCCAGGACATTTCGGCGTAGTTGAACGTATTGCCGAGGTTGAATTCGGGCATTTCATATTCGCGGGTGAAAAGATAACTGTATTTGTGGCGGGCGGAAGCGTTCTTCCAGATCCACTCGTTGAAGTCCGCCGAACAGATGGAGAGACAGTAGTGTTTCAGGAGGGCGGGAACCCGCATTGCGGTCTTCCCCCCGTAGCTGATGCCGTAGAATCCGATGCGGTCGGCATCCACAAACGGCAGGGAGGACAACCAGGCGAGCGTCTGTTCGTGCTGCCGGACAATGAAGGAAAACAGCGAAAGTTTCAGCGGATTGGCCTTGCGCTGGAGCACCCGGTAGGCATCCTGTCCGATGTAGGGATTCTGCGGGGCATACGTGACGAAACCCTCTCTCGCCAGTGTGTATGCAAAGTTTCGATAAGGGTGTCGCGGGCCGTCGGGGTCGACCACGGATTGGGAACGCCCTTCCAAACCGTGCTGGCAGACTACAACGGGATGCCTCTCGTTGTTGCAGATGCGTTTGGGGATCAGCAGGATGCCGTACGCGAAGACATCGCGATAGACGTCGAGCATTACCTCGTAAGCCGTGACTTCAGGTTCGTCAAAGAATAACCGGGTGCGCGGGTTGGGTGGCAGCGAGACGGGCGGTAGGGGACCGATAACGTCGTTCCAGAGCCGCCGGCGGTAGTTCTCGACCCGTTTGGGATCGATGCCGGCACCGGATCCCCCGGCTTCGGCCCAATAGTCGGCCCGTCGAAACTCGGCTTCCCTCAGGGCGAATTGGGTGTGATCAAGGAGTTGATTGAATTGCCGCTTTGCGCGGACCTCGGGAGATACACCGTCGCGAACGCGAGTTGGCAGGACCGTCGACGCCGCCGAAGATGAAGACGCACCGAGGGCGTTCAGGAACGCTCCCAGCGTCGCGTCGGCGCCGGGCGTCCCGTCCTGGCTTCTGGTCAGCACGAACGAGTGTGTCGTTCCGGCTGCCAACTGTCGAGCACGGTCGAATTCCGCCTCGACAGTTTCCGGATGCGGCGTCGTGAGGCGGCCCGGCGCGGCGGTCTGACTTCTGTTCTCCACCTCCGGGGGTCCGGTGATTTCGGGATGGTCGGCGATCTCCACAACAAGCGCGCGCGGGGCGACGAGGGCCGCGATTTCCGCGTCGCCGAATGCCCTGAGCAGGCCGAAGAGATTCCGGTAGATGGGTTGGCGCCAGAGGTCTTCCCGGGGTTGGAAGTAACCGGAAACCGCAGTTGCCCGGATGCGAGCGTCCAACGCAGCGCCGTAGAACGCGAGAAGGCCGCCCTCCCCGTGTCCGAACAGGCCTATGGGAAGGTCGTCGGAAACCAGGGCGTCGACCGCCGCGAAGATCTTCTGAATTTCGTACCCGATGATATGGCGGCCCAATTCATACGCGGCACGGTAGATGAACTCCCGGTGAGGCTGGTTGGTCATGCCGATGTCGGGATGCCCCGAGTAATCGCACCGACGATCCATCAGAAGAGGAACGAGGACGCGGCATCCGGTTTCGGCCAGGCGCCGGGCAGCCTGGGCGGATGCCGGAACGCCAGGATGCAGTCCTGTGAATTGCTCGGGCGAGACATCGCAGTCCGGCAGGGCGATGACGTTCGCAACCGGCGGCCTTTCGGGCTGCAGCAGGAGGCCCTCGCCGTCGACACCCTTGAGCGCGGGCCAGCGCACCTCGTAAATCCGGTAGCCCCGACCCGAGGCCACTTCGGCCGGCACGTCAACGGGTGAGACGATCCGGATGGCTTCGCTTTCGCGGGAGTCGATTAGACCCAGCATCTCCGAGAGGCGCTGCCGGAGTGCTTCGTCCGACGCCGTATCTCTTTGAGAATCGCGGTCCTTGCGCGCGGATCGAGTTTCACGCCCGAGGTAACGATCCATTCCGGCGACCATGGCGGCAGCCAGGTCGCCGTCAGTGACGAGCCGGTCTGTTCCCGGTAAGACGCTTTCGGTTGACATTTGTGGCCCCGCGGATCTCAAGATCCCGGTTCGCAATCCGGATTCATCCACAAGCTAACCCATGGCGTCCGCAATATCAACAGGCATCGACCGTTCAGGAGAGCAGTTCGCAAAGTTCGTCGCTCTCCCGGGTGATCTGTTCACTCCCGTTCTCCGAAATCACGAAAACGTCCTCCCACAGCATCTGAACGCCTTCCGCGGCCAACCCGGGCTCGGTGCTGAGGACCATCCCGGGCTCCAGCGGCGTCTGATCGCCCGGATGAATGCTCGGCGGCTCGGTCACCAGCATTCCCTGACCATGGCCCATCCTGGCGGGACCGAATCGCGCCAGTCCAACCCGTCCCGAACAAGCGCTTTCGATCGCCTCGGTCCCCACCCGGTAAATTTCGGAGCATCTCACGCCGGGGCCGAGGGCCGCCGCCATCGCGCGATTCACCACCAGCAGCGCGTCGTACATCCGTCTCAACGGTTCCGTCGCCCGGCCCAGGGTGACCCAGCGCGTGTAGTCAACTGTATACATGCCTACACGGGCGCCCGTATCCACACCGACTACCTGACCTGCTTCCAGCGGCCTATCGTAACCGAACGGGTTCCGCGATCCCGGAAGGCCCAACAACAACATGACAAACGAAGTCCCATCGCCGCCCTCTTCCAGAATCAGCCGCCGCATCAGGCGGGCGGTATCCCGTTCCGTCATCCCGGGTTTAATCATCCCGAACAGCCGCTGCCGGGCCCGGCCCGTCACGTCTCCCGCCTGCCGGATATAGGCAAGTTCCTCCTCCGACTTCACCATCCGCAGAGGTACGATCACCTCCGCCGCGTCCTCAAACGCGACATCCGGCAACGCCCCGGTCAGATCCTGATACGCCCCCACCGGCATTCCCATCCGCTGTTCCAGCCTCAATTCCACACCCACGGTCCGTCCTGACACGCCCGCATCCATCAGTGCCCGGACCACGGCCGCTTGCGGAAACTCGAACAGCTCCCCGTAACCCCGGACATCGGTCACATAGGAACCCAGCGTCAGATTGTCCTGGCCCTGCGTGACAACAATCGGCTCCCCCTCCAGCGGCAGGATAAAGACCGACGGCCGGGTCAGCGACGCGTGCAGGGCCACACTCGCCGCCGTCCCCGCGAAATACTGGAAATTCTCCTCGCCGGTAACCAGCAACGCGGCCATCCCGCGCCGGTCCATCTCCACCCGCGCGCGGGCGTACCTTCGCTCCATCTCAGCCCGGGAGAACATCGCATATTCAAGATCGCCTGCTGTCATCGCCCTTCCGCCTCCCGATGCGTTAACGATCCGACACGACGTGGGTCAGAACGCCGTTAATTGCCTTCGCTCAAATCCGTTGCGCTTGCCGGCCCGGGCCGTCGTCCCTCCGGTACTTACCTGCCGCGATGTGAAATTCATCAACGCCGTGGAATCGATGAAAGCACCTTTGGGCCGCCGGGGTCGCCTGAATGCCACATCAGAATATTCGATCCTGACAAACAGATTGAATATTTATAGTTTATTTTACGATTTTTCTTAATATTTGCATATTTACGACATAATTTGACAAAATACATTGATATATTAATGTTATCATGATATATTTCGTTCAGACCGCTCACATCGACCAGACCATGGGTTGTGTAACCTTGGGCCTACTGACCGAACGGCAGACCGTCGGTGGTCCTTCTACGTCTCGGTAGTCGGCCGGCAGTCAAGATACCCCCGGCCCTGATCGGGCGCAAGCTCCTTTGGCGGACGAGGTCACCTCCGTGCGGGCGATGCAGACTATAAACCCGGAACCGTCGGAGCAATTCGCCGTTCGACACATCCGGCATGAAAACAGGTCCGACGCATCGAAGTCTTCACAAGCGCTGCCAGCAGCGGGCGGACGCGGTCACCTCCCGTATTCGCGCCGCTCAGTCCAGCATCTTCAACCGATGAAGGAGTAACCCAACCGTGCGGAAGGTATTGGAGAAATGTCCGACATGCGACGGCGAACTGACGATATCCGGTTTGCAGTGTCACGCCTGCCACACCAGAATCGAGAGTCAATATTCGACGTGTCCCTTCTGTCGTCTGTCCCAGCAGGACCTCGACTTCATTGAGATCTTTGTCAAGAACCGGGGCAACATCAAGGAAATGGAACGCGAACTCGGGATCTCCTATCCCACGGTTCGCAACCGCTTGAATTCGGTGATCGCGGAGCTTGGCTATGAAGTCAGGACGGAGTCGACGGTCTCCGACGATGTCACGGAGAGACGCAGCGAGATCCTGAAACAACTCAATAGAGGGGAACTGTCCGCGGCGGAAGCGGCCGAGCTGATAAAGCAACGGAGGAGGAAATAACAATGAGCGGGGAAAGACTTGAAATCCTCAAGATGCTTTCGGAGGGGAAAATCAACCCCGAAGAGGCCGAGATGTTATTGCGCGCGCTCGATGAGCCATCCGACACGGACGAAGGACCTGGAACCGAACGAAGCAGGCCGGGAAAGGGAAAAGAGACTTTTGACAGGTTCACGGAAATCTTCAGCGAAGTCGGGCGAGAGATAGAGAACGAGGTGGGCAAAGCGTTTGAGTCGGTCCGGTGGCCGAACGTCGGGAAGATCGTGGACGAGGTGGCCGATCAGGTGGCATCATCGGTCTCCGATTTCACTACCGGGAGAAAAGAAAACAATAGAGAACGGCAGGCAGGGGAACACCAGGAATGGACGTTTGATGCCAACGGCATTGCGAAGATCGACGCGAAAACCGTCAACGGCTCGATCTCGCTCAAAGGCACGGACCGCGACCGGATCGTCGTCCGTACGTGGAAAGCGGTTCACGGGCGACGCTCCGTAACGGAAGATTTCGCCCGGGAAGTGGAAGTCCGCGCCGAACAGGTCGGAGACGAGCTTCGGATTTTCGCCGACCATCCCACGCCGCCCGGCGGCGTCAATGTCGTTATTCGTTATGAAATCGAGACGCCGCGCGCGCTGGCCGTCCGTCTCTGCACGGTCCAGGGCAACATCAAAGTCTACGGAATCGATGGCCCGGTCAGTGCGGAAAGCGTCAACGGCTCGGTGGCCCTGGAAAGTGAAACAGGCCCAATTGAAGCGCAAACCGTCAACGGGAAAATCAGAGCGGATATCGGGCGACTCGTCAACGCCGCGAGCTTTTTGACCACCAACGGATCGATAGAAATGCACGTGGGAGAATGCGAGGCCCCCGTTACTGCCATGGCAACCAACGGCTCCGTCAAATTGACGCTTCCGTCCGACTTTTCGGGTCGTGTCGACGCCGAAACCCGCAATGGGCGCGTGCATACCGATTTCCCGGTCGCTGTCGCGCGCAAGGCCAGGAACCGCCTTGAAGGCGTCATCGGCGAAGGCGGGGATGCCGTTATGAAGCTGCGGAGCATGAATGGAAGCATCCATCTGAAGCAGGGGCCCGCAGATCGCTCCAGCACTGACCCGAACACCGATTGAACCGCGGGTACTGGCCGGGCGGACGCACTTCTTAACGAAATTTACTCTTTACGCAACTCCTGTTTCTGTTTATATTCGCCCGGTCTTTGGAGCTGGATAAAGTAACCCGGAGTATCCGAGCAAAGGAGTTGGAGATGGCGTTGGAGTTATTCACCCGAGTTTTCGATGTTGAAAAAATCACGCTTTCCGGCGCCGAGGAATTTATCGTCCGCGGCGGGCGCAACCTTTTTGATAAGCTGCCTCAGGCCCTCGAAGGCATCCGGCAGATCGGTGTCATCGGCTGGGGCTCTCAGGGCCCCGCGCAGGCGCTGAACCTCAGGGAATCCCTTCAGGGCACCTCAATTGCCGTCAAAGTGGGCCTGAGAGAGGGCTCCGACTCGATGGACGAAGCCCGGGCAGCCGGTTTCACCGAAGAAAACGGCACGCTCGGCGAAATGTACGCGGTCATCTCCGAATCCGACCTGGTCCTGCTCCTCATCTCCGACGCCGCGCAGGCCGAGAACTACGAACGCATTTTCGATGCCCTCAAACCCGGCGCTACTCTTGGTCTCTCACACGGTTTCCTGCTTGGCTACCTTAAAACCGTCGGCGCCGCATTTCCGCAGAACGTCAACGTCATCGCTGTCTGCCCCAAAGGCATGGGCCCGTCGGTGCGCCGCCTCTACGAGCAGGGCCGCGAAGTCAACGGCGCGGGCATCAACGCAAGCATCGCCATTCAACAGGACATCGACGACAAAGCCGCCGATTACGCCCTGGGCTGGTCCATCGCCCTCGGGGCGCCCTTCACGTTTCAGACCACATTGGAGATGGAATACCTTTCGGACATCTACGGCGAGCGCGGTATTCTCCTCGGGGCCGTGCACGGCATCGTCGAAAGCCTCTACCGTCGTTACGTTTCCAAGGGTCTATCGGAAGAAGAAGCCTTTGTCCAGTCCTGTGAATCCATCACGGGCCCCATTTCGAGATGTATCTCTCACCACGGCATCCTGCGCCTCTACGAAGACCTGGACGATAACGGAAAAGCTGAATTTCGAAAGGCCTACTGCGCCGCCTACAAACCCGCAACGGAAATCCTCCTCGAAATCTACGACGACGTGGCCAACGGGAACGAAATCCGCAGCGTGTACGCCGCCCACAAACGAGGATTCCCCATAGGCGAGATCGACGGCACGCGCATGTGGGAGGTCGGCAAGGCAGTTCGCGCCGGACGCGTGGAAGAGGAGATTCCCATCAACGCCTTCACCGCCGGGGTCTACTGCGCAACCATGATCGCCCAAGTGGACATTCTGGCGGCAAAAGGTCACGCCTATTCGGAGATCGTCAACGAATCCGTCATCGAATGCGTGGACTCCCTGAACCCCTACATGCATTTCAAGGGCGTCTCGCACATGATCGACAACTGTTCAACCACCGCCCGGCTGGGCGCCAGAAAGTGGGCGCCGCGCTTCGACTACAACCTTACCCAGCAGGCCTACGTCGCCATCGACAACAACGAAGCCCTTGACGACGATGTTTTCGACCGGTTCCTGGACCACGAGGTCCACGAATCGCTCGGAACCTGCGCCGAACTGCGTCCTTCCGTGGACATTTCTCTGGCGGAATAACGGGAGGATGCTTCCCAGTCTCAGGATCGCGGCGAATCGCCACGGACCCCTCCCGGAGGAGTCATCGAACCAAACGTCTGAACAGATCCTCCCGGATCTCGCACTCCAGTAATTCATCCAGCCGCCGGTTCTCCAACCCGTCTCTGATCAACGCGAAGCTCTGCCTCACCACCGCCTCGGTGTGGTCCAGCGCCGCCTCGTCGTGCGCGCAATTGAAGAAAAATCCGGTCGACAGAATCAACCCGCGTCTGGCGTTTTCCTGAATAAACAGCGTCGTCACTTTCCTCGCGGTCTCTGCGTCTTCGACCTCAAACCGGATGCCCGGGTGGGCGGCAACGCCGACGCATTCGGCGGCCAATCCCGCCTCTCGCGCCGCCCGGTTGATCCTCTCTTTGAACGACGCCCCCACACGTTCGAAATGCGTCACCGCATCCCTTCGCTCCAGTTCTCGCAGGGTCGTCAAGGCAGCCACGGTTCCGATGGGATCGTCCCAGTAGGCGCTGGAAATGAACATCCTCGACGCCGGCTCCATCACCTCACGTTTGCCAACCACGGCAGCCATCGGGTACCCGTTTGAGATCGCTTTCGCGAACACCGACAGATCGGGTACCACGCCCGTATACTCCTGTACCCCGCCCAGCGCAATACGGAAACCGGATGACACCTCGTCAAAAATAAGAACCACCCCATACTTCGTTGCCAGGTCCCTCACCCCTTCCAGATACCCGGGGGGCGGCAACTCCGTCCGCATCGGCTCCATCATAATGCACGCGACATCATTCCGATGCGCCTCCAGCAGATCCTCCAGCATTTCCAGGTCGCCGTACTCGAACGGAATCGTCGTTCCCTCCAGCACACGCGGCACCCCGATCGGCTCGATTCCCGGGCGCAGGTGGCGGTCGAGCCGCTCCCCGCCCAGATTCGCCGCCAGGTACCAATCGTGCCATCCGTGATAACCGCAGAACAGCACCTTGTCCTTCCCGGTAACCCCCCGCGCGATCCGTACCGCCACGGTGCACGCCTCTCCCCCTCCTTTGGCGTAACGCACCATCTCCGCGGACGGAATCAGCCGGACCAGTTCTTCGGCCAGTTCCACGGCGCTTTCATGCACAATGCTGCAGATGCCGCCTCGTTCGATCTGCTGCTTGACCGCCGCGTCCACGACCTCGTCCGCGTAGCCCAATATGATCGGCCCCACCCCGCTCATCCAGTCGACGTACTCGTTGCCGTCGACGTCCCAGATCCGGCATCCCTTCGCCTTCGCGGCGTAAACCGGGCTCACCCCCAGCGCCGCCTGTGTCGGACGCCGGCTGAGCAACTGGGTCACACCCGGAATCACTTCCTTCGCCCGCTCATACACGGCCATCGACCGGACAACCGAATGCTGCGCAGGCATTGTGTTCTTCTCGTTCATTGCCGATCCTCCCGAAGAACGGGTTGGACACATCCCGGCGGCGATGGCGCACGGCCCCTATTCGTTTCCGGACCTACCACGCTGTCCATCCACCGTCGATCGTCAAATTCTGCCCGGTCATATAGCTGCTCGCGTCACTGGCGAGAAACACGATCGCCCCCTTCAATTCATGCGGCTCTCCCATTCGTCCCATCGGGCTCTTCGTACACAACCGGTCCACCATCTCCGCCGGCGCCTTGCTCATATTGGGAAACGGCCCCGGGCTCAGACAATTGACCCTCACGCGGTCCGCCGCCCAGTAAACCGCCAGGTGGCGCGTCACGTGGATGATCCCGCCCTTCAACGCGTGATAGGCCGCGGGGCTGGCCGGACAGACCCCGGCATACGCATCCGGATAGGACGCCACCTGACCATACATGGACCCCAGCATCACAATACTCGCGGGCGCGCCGCGTTCCACGGCGTCGTTTCGCATCAGCCGGGCAAGCGTGAAATAGCCGGCCACGTTTGCCTGTTGCCGCGCGAACTGTTCGTGTGTGACGTCCGTCCAGTCGTTCAACAGACCCTCGTGTCCGTTATTGACGAGGACGTCGATTTGTCCGGTCGTTTCCACCGCCTCCGCAAAACCGGCCTCGATGGATCCTCCATCCATATGATCCAGCTCAACGCCCACGTGCCCGGCGTCACCGGACAAATCCAACACCGCAGCCTCGGCCCGGCCGCGGTCCCTGCTGCTGATGACGACCCTGGCTCCCGCCTCGGCAAGCGCCCTGGCGAACGCCGATCCCAGAAACCCCGTTCCGCCCGTCACCAGCGCCACCTTCCCGCTCAGGTCAAACAATCGATGTACCGTCGGTTCGCTCGTTGCCATCTTATCGTCTCCCGAAAAAAAAAGCGGTCAACCTTCAGCTTTCAGCGGTCGGCTTACCCATTCCCGAACCAGCCAGAGGCCCGGTGGAAGGGACCGAACGCTGTCTACAAATTAACCGTAATACCGTTGCAGCTGCTCGCGGTTTCGCTCGTACTCGGCACGCAGCGCCCGGGTCACATCGTCCCGCGAAGTCTCAGCGGGCGCGACATCCCACCATACGCCGGAGCCCGGCGCGTCCCGGTATTTCTCCACCTCCGCGACAATGACGCACGACCGCCGCTCCTTGCGGGCTTCCCGCAGGGCAGCCCGCAAGGCGTCAGGGGTTGCCACCCGCCACGCCCTGGCTCCCATGCTTTCGGCATTCCTCGCGAAATCGATCCCCAGAAAGTCCCCTTCCAGCCGCCCCGAATCCCGGTCTCGCGCTCGAAACTCATTGCCGAAACTGTGCCCCGCGCGCCCCATCTGAAGTTGCCGGATGCACTGAAAACCGTGATTCTCCGCGATGACCACCGTGATCTTCAGATCTTCCTGCAGCGCCGTCACCAGTTCGGTCGGATTCATCAGATAGGTCCCGTCACCGATATACACGACCACTTCGCCTTCGGGCTTCGCCAGGCGAACCCCCAGGCCCGCGGGAATCTCGTATCCCATGCACGAATACCCGAACTCGATGTGACAGTCTCTCCCGTCGCTGGCATCCCAGAGCTTCAACAGATCTCCCGGCGGCGCCCCCGCGGCAGCGACCACCGTATCGCCCTCCCTGGCTTCGGCGTTCATCGCCATCACGAGTTGCCCCTGGCTCATCGCCTCGCCGGGATGTTGCCGGAGGACCGCCTCCTTGATCTGCGCCTGCCACTCCGCTTTCAGTAATCCGATTTCCAGCACGTAGGCTTCGCGCGGTAAGACGCCCGTCTGCTCCGCGACCTTCGTTAACTCCAACAGCGTTTTGCGCGCGTCGGCCGTTATCGACAACGCCCCAAGCTTGTTCGCGTCGTGCCCGCATACATTGACACCGACAAACGTCACTTCCGGATGCTGGAAAACCGAGTGCGACCCCGTGGCGAAATCGCTCAGCCGCGTGCCGATGCACAGGACCATGTCGGCGCGTTTCGCCACCTCAGCTGCGGGCGGCACGCCTGCAACCCCCTGCCCGCCGAGCAGCAATGCAGACCCGCACCGCACGGCCCCTTTTCCCGCGTGTGTCTCGGCAACGGGTATGCCGAACCGCCTCGAAAACGCTTCCAGGGCTTCGTACGCTTCCGAATAGTGCACGCCGCCGCCTGCGATGATCATGGGCCGGTCGGCCGCTTTCAATAGCGCCACCGCGTCTTCTATTCGTTTCGGGTCGGGCAAACGACGTTCAATCCGCCACACCCGCTTCTGAAAGAATCGGGCAGGATAGTCCCACGCATGGGCCTGCACGTCCTGCGGGAGCGCCAGCGTCACCGCCCCGGTATCCGCCGGATCGGTCAACACGCGCATCGCCTCGGGCAGCGCCATCAGCAGCTGCTCCGGGCGTGAGATGCGATCGAAGAAACGGCTCACCGGACGAAAACAGTCCGTCACGCTCACGTCCCCGCAAATCAGATGCTCCAATTGCTGAAGCACGGGGTCCTGGTGACGCGTCGCGTAGTGGTCGGACGGCAGCAGAAGCACCGGCAGCCGGTTGATTGTGGCGGTGGCCGCGCCGGTCACCATATTTGTCGCCCCCGGACCGATCGACGACGTACACGCGAACGTCGCCTTACGGAGGGTCGCCCTGGCAAATCCGGAAGCCGTATGTACCATCGCCTGTTCGTTGCACGGCTGGTAATACGGCAGATCCCGACCGAACTCGTGGAGCGCCTGCCCCATCCCCGCCACGTTCCCGTGGCCGAAGATCCCGAACATCGCCGGAATCAGCCGCCGTTCCTTTTCGTCCCGCTCGCTGTACTGTACCGATAGGTACTTCACCAGCGCCTGGGCCGTGGTCAGCCGGATCGTCCTGCGGTTGTCTGGCAACGCTAACCCCCCTCCGACAACGGAATTATCGGTAGCACAACGTGGGAGGGCCGTGCCAGGTCCATGTAAACCGTATTGCGGGCCACGACCGAATGGGTATGCCTTCCCACGGGTTCGCCGGTATTCGGATTCACGTCGAAACGGGGGAAATTGCTGCTGGAGATATCCACTCGGATCCGATGGCCGCGTTTGAACAAATTGCTGGTCGGCGGGAGATCGATCCTCACGGGAACCACCTCGCCGGGCGTCATCATCTCGGGCGTCTCCCACCCGTTCCGATAGCGCGTGCGGATGATGGAATCGACCAGGTTCATATGATAACCCGATGGATCATCTTCGCTGGAAGGATAGACGTCGATCAGCTTCGCGGTAAAGTCCGTATCCACTGCGGAGGAAGAGATCCAGATATTCACCGAAAGCGGCCCGGTCACCTCCACGTCCTCATCCAGCGGGTCCGTCTGAAAGACGAGCACGTCCGCCCTGGACGCCAGGGGCAGATACGGCGGTTCGGCGCCGACGATACCCGGCCCCTCCTGCTGGTGGGCCGCACCGTCCAGGATGATGCTGCGCATCCGCGCCCTGGGGGGCGTGTACCTCGCGACCATCCCGTCGCCCAACGGAACCATCTCGTAGAAGCCGGTCACATTGCCCGCGATGGTCGGCACCGGGTGGTCGGGGTCGTGTTGATACCGCGCGGGCATTTCGCCTTCTCCCGGCGTCTTCGGACTCAGCCGGCCGCCGCCATGGAAGTAATACGGCGTGGACGCCGTGCGGGCCAGGGGCCACTCCCGCTCCGTACGCCACTTTCCGCCATGGTTCAGGCGGCCCTCGCCGTTGCGCCGGCCATCGCCTCCTCCCATCACGAAAATTCGCACAGGGGGATCGTCCGCCACGTCGATGGAAGTATCCTTCAACCAGCGGTCGAACCAGCGCAACCGTTCCCGGTTGTACACGTCGTCGCCCCACGCCGAATCGGGCCCAAAATCCACGTCGCCCGCAAACGAACTTCCCTCTCCACGTATTCCGCCATGGTTCCACGGACCCATCAACAGCCGCTGGGGCGTCCGGTTCTGTTTCGACATTTCCGTGAAATAATTCGTGGTCGCCACCGCGAAGGGGTCGTACCAACCCCCGCTGAAGACGGAAGGAATATCGCCGTGCCTGTCGAAGTGGCGCTCCTGGTCGCAGCAGTCCTGCTGCCAGAACTCGTCGTACTCGCCGCGATGGTAGTAATCGAACAGCACCCGTTCGAGATTGGGCACCAGGGCCAGGGGCGTGTCCCCCGGCTTGAACGGGGTGGAATATACCAGCTCCCGCATGCCCTCCATGGCATCCACGAACGCCTGCACGGCGGAGGGGTCGTCCGCTATCTCCTGAGCATCGTGTCCGTGCAGGAACAGGGCTCCGAACATGTGGAGCGCCATCGCGCCGCCCTCGCGGGAACAGTGCGCGTACATATTGGTCGGCCCCACGTCCTGCCACATCGCCGTGAGATTGGGCGGCCGGTACAGCGCCATCACCGCCTGTACGATAGCCCCGTGCGAACTTCCCACGGTGCCCACCCGCCCGTTAGACCAGGGCTGTTCTGCAATCCAGGCCACCGTATCGTAACCGTCCCGGCCCTCGTCCGGATTGGCGGTATGGAAGTATTGTCCCGTGCCCTCCGACCGGTGCCGGCCCCTGAGATCCTGAATCGCCACCACGTATCCACGACGCGCAAAATACGTCCCCACGGGTTCAACCCACATTTGAGGACTGCTCTTGTCATAGGACGTCCGTCCCAGAATCGCCGGAAATCGACCCGGCGCGGGTTCCCCGTCGACGGCCGGGCGGTAAACATCCGTAGCCAGCCGCACGCCGTCCCTCATGGGTACCATGACGTTTGCGGCAACGACAATTCCGTACTCGGGTTTCGATTTCATGGTACTGCCGCTCCTTTGAGACACGGAACACGTTCGCATCTATTGAATCAAATCTCCATTTCCGGCGACAATGGCGGGGGCGCCGGAATCAAACCGCACCTCGACGTAATCCGTCTTCGATTTCAACTCGAGGCGGGTATTTCCAACGTGTAACGACCTGCCCTTGCAGATTGCCACCGCCATTATCCCGCCGTCGCGGTCCAGACGTACCAGGCACAACTCACCGTCGGCCCGAATACCCCGATCGTTCTGCACCATCTGCCCGCCGTTCCGTCCCGCGTTCTCCACGTCTCGAGCCAATATCAGATCCCGCCGACCGTCCGCCAGTTCGATTTCCACGGCCACGTCCGATTCCGAACACGCCCGGCCGTTGCCGCCCTCCAGGGGAAGCCGTCGAATGCCGGAAAGGGTCGATTCGCCCTCATAGGCTTCAATGACCCCCACGAATGTGGACGCCAGCGGATCCGCATCCGACTGCCGCCGCACCATCACCCTGGGAATCCAGGCCATCTCATTGCCGCCAAAACCACGCAGGGCGACCCACGCCTCGGCCGTATAGGCCTCCGCCCCTTCCGTCAGGTCGGTATAACGCAGGTGGACGTCACGGTTCCCTTCCAGATATCCGAACCGATCCTCGACCTTCCAATCCACGTGCCAACCGGTGTCCGGGTGTTGATCGCGCATGAAATTTCGCATCTGCGTTTCGTACCCGTAATCCGCGGCCGGCTCCAGGGAAAGCCCCCCCGTCGAAATCCTGCCGAAATGACTGTGCATAAACTTCGCGTGGTCGCGCCCGCCCGCCACGCGGAATACGTCCAGGAGGTAGCTGTTACTATCCGAGACGTCCGCCATCGCCACAGTGCGTTCATAGCGTGGAATCCGGTAGAGCGCGGATCCGTTCGCCCGGACGGCCCGGAACTGCTCGCCATCCGCCCACAACGTCGATTCGCCGTCCGATGGGCGCTCCTGGTCCTTTCCGTCCACGACCACAGTGTTGTGACCGGCGGTACTCACGTACCAGTGAAATTTCGGCCCCGACCAGCCTCCGTAATGTACCGGGGGATATCCGAAATCCGGCATCAGATCCAGGCCCATTGCAAACAACCCCAGGTTCATCCCATCGGCATGCCCATGAGGCCCGCCCGAATCGTAGTCCAGCCACGCGGCGCGGCGGTTTTCTCCTTGACCGGACCGCAGCACGGCCAGCCGCCATTCCGTCTTGTTTACGCCGGCCTGTTCGATCTCCGTTCCGCCGGCGTCGATAACCGCCTGCACTTCGTCCTGAAACGCGCGCGGGTCGTCCGCAAAGAGATCGTGCGGCAACCCCTCCACGGTATTCCCGTTGGACTGAAACAGGGCCTGCACGTAGGCCGGATCACCGGTCTCCCGATAAAGATGCCACAGGAACGCGAACATCGACGGTTCCAACCCGGGATCCTTCGAAAAGGAGACCCCCACGTAGTTATCGACCTTCGCCGCGTAAGATCCCGTGTCGCCCACCTGGGGATAGTATTGTTGCAGGCACCACGTATCGATATGAAACCGATAGGTCTGCCTCAGCTTTGGATGCCGTTCAAGCATATCCCCCAGAAAGGCCGCATCGACACGGCTGAACCGCGCCAGAAACTGAGCCAGACTCTGTATCACCCCCGAACAGTAACCCGCGAGACCCTTTTCGCCCGTCACCCCGTCCACCGCCGTCGCACGCTCCATCATCTCGTCGATCAACCCGTAGACTTTCGCCCGGTTTCCCTCCCAGTCCAGGACCGAATGAATCGTAATCAACGCGATTTCCTTGCGGGGATAGTTGGAACGGATACGATCGTGGTTCACAACAGTATCCTGCAATATTCCCTCCTCGATATGGCGCGTCACGTCCTCCGGCGATGACTTGCTCGCCCCAACGCCGTACTTCGCAGCCTTCTCGCTCAAGAACCCCGCCAGCGCATCATCAGCCCTCAGGGCCTCTCGTACCTGGTCGTAAGCCTGCGCCAGTTCCCGCGCCTCCTCGCACGCATCGTGCCACGTGGATACGTACCCGGCGTGGGCCGGCCCTTCGTACATCATCGCCTGATCTTTGAAATTAAACGTCGTATACAGATCCGCCACGCGGTCCAGCAGCACCCCCGCCTTGTGCGCAAACACCGGTTCGCCGGTTGCCGCGTAAGCCGCGGCGAGCGCCCTGATCCCGCCGTGCACGACCTGCTTCCATTGCCCGTAGACCAGGTACGTCCCGACGAACCACCAGATATTCCCGCCGTCCCGGTACCCTTCGCCGTCGTCCACGCCGAACCTGTGCAGCGGGTCGTCCGGATCCGGATGCTCCGTATTGAATAACAGCGATCCGTCTGCCAGATCGTGTTGAAACACCCCGTGTCCGTCCAGGCCGGAGCGGTAATACGCATGGAAGTCGTTCTTGGGAAACAACTCTTCGCAGCGCGGGCAGCGGAGCTTCCACGGTAGGCGCAGTGCCTGGATACGCCAGTTGTACATCGGGACGCCCTCTTTGCAAGCCGGGCAATGCCCGTTGGACCAGACCATCCAGGATCTTCGGATGGCGCTTCCGAACATCAGGTCCCACAGTTCATCGTCCGAAAATGCCATCCACGGCTGCGCCGCCTCGACGATCCGGTCCCTCGCCCGCTGCGCCCAGGCGTAATTCTCCGCGTTGCGCTTCGCCTTCTCGATCAACTCCGCCGGGTAGAACAAACTGCCCCTGGTCACGACGATTCCTCCTCATTTTGTTCCGGCGACGATACAATCCTGCTTGATCGTCCGACCCGGACACCCTATTTTCGCTCAGGACGATTGACCTCGAATCCCCACGAATCAGGGAGCGCATCCATGCTGATTGCCTCGCAGGACTTCTGCTGGCACGACCGCGGCGAAGGTGCCGCCTATGTCTTCGGAGAGGGCGGCTACCTCACGATTGACGGTTCAAGGGGCCGCGCGCGCTGTTGCAGGCGAATCGACAACCCGATCCGGCGGCCGGGAGATGCCGTCAGATTGAGGCTTCGATTCGCCCTCGGACAATGCTACCACATCTATTTCTATGACGAAAACGAACGGCTCGCATTGGATTGTCGGATCGACGTCGACGGTCGGATCCACCTGACTGGAGCCGCCGGCTCCGTGCATACCGGCGAATCACTGACTTTTCACTACGGCAAGCCCTATGCCGAGCCTGCGATTCGCCAGCAGTATGTCGTACCGTCCGACGAACATTGTTTCACCTTTGGCGGATTCGACTTCACACAGGGAAAGCTGTGGTTCACCCTGGACAAAAACGACCCGGTCGAAATCCCAGAATGCCTCGGGCCGGACGTTCAGGAACTCTCCGGAATCGAACTCGCCACGGTGTCGGCAGAACCCGGCAGCCTGATACGACTGAGGGAATATTGCGAGTTCAGTGGCGACATCGGGACCTTCCGGGAGGCCTTCCCACTGTATTGGGCGCCTGTCGCGCCGCCGCCGGACGGCATGCCGGACGACAACGTCTGTGAGACTGTGATGCGCCCCGTCGATTACCGATGGCTGGAGACGGCCACCCGGTACGGCTATGTGAAAGCCCGCATCCCGCCACTGAAAGCGGGCGCCGTCGAATTCGAGATGAGCCCGGCCGACGTAACACTGGAGTCCTGCCTCATCCTGGAAGAATACCAGGGCATCATCAAGTACGGAAATATCCAGTTCGGGTTGCTAAGGGGCAAGATAATCATCTGCACCGCCGAAGGCATCACCAAATTCGATCAGTCCGTAGCGGTTGCGAACGACAAGGTGTACAGGTTCCGGGTTGAATGGGATACGAGGGGCGGCGTGGTTCGTCTCCGGATCGACGACGAACCGATGACACACGGTGGGTCCGACCTGTTCTCGTTCGCCAACCCTCCGGAAAACGGAATCGATACCATCACGCTCCATCCGGGAGACGTGAGGGCGCGACGAAGTCTGATGCAGAAGCGGCTCGGCGTGAAGGCGCGGGATGTACCCACGTCGATTACCCGTTGGGGCGCCTTCAGGGTATACGACCTGGACCCCAGGAAAAGCTGACGCCGGCCTGGGCGGCACGAAACGCACCCACAAACGCGACAGCTTTGGTCCCGGTTCTATCGAAATCGTATCTCGTATCTCGAATCGGGGTTCACATTAAATGAAAGAACGCCGTTCTTTACGGATGCGTCGATTTCATCCGCAGGCGCGCCAGGTTCGTTGCGTGCGAAGACGGTCGCGTTCTTCCAGTCTGCACATCCGATCTCCAGGTGCGCTGCGTCGCCGCCCTGTTTCGCAAGGAGGTACACGTCGTCTGCCTGTCTCTGCAGATAGAGCGTTGCCATCCGGTTCATGCGAATCGAGAATGAGCCCCGCGAGACCGTCTGAGTATCCACCAGGTACGCGTAGTCGGGCAGACCTTTCTTCTGGTCCCGGCGGCAAGATAGATACGCAATCTGACCGTCAAATGAGATGTCCCCGAACCGCTTTTCGCCCCAGCAGAATCCCAAGAGAAAAAAGTGGCGGTTGTCTCCCCGATCGATCTCCAGCCCCACCCCCGGTATTCCGGAACCGTCGGGACAGATATCCGGCCAGCCCACGGCGAGTTCCCGCGCCCCGACGATGGATGGTCTGTCGACGAACGGTTCCAGCACGTTCTTGAAAACAGGATCCCCGCCGCCCGCGCGCACCAGCACCATGGACACCGTCTCGTCGATCCGTTTTCCGTACCCGTCCCCAGTAAAGTACTCTCTATCCTCAACGCCGACGGCCGTCAGGGCCATTCCCTGCCCATCCCGCGTCCAGGTCGCCCTCCAGCTTTCGCCCGATGCGGTCCCGCCTTTCACGTTTCTTATGTGCTGATACCCGTTGTCGTTCCCGAGCGGAGCCTCCCGAACGGCCATCTTCTCCCCGGTTTGGAGCAATCCCAGGTTGCGATAGACCCAGTCGCAGGGCCGGCCGGACCTCACACGAAACACGTCCACGACAAACGACTCGTCCAAAAGGGCCACAACCCGTCTCAACGCCGGAAGCGGATGGCCGTATATATCCTGATCCGTCTGATTGCTGTACGGGTCGGTGGCCGCCGAAGCGTCCATGATTTTCGCCCGCGGGCTGAGGTGAATACAATTCAGCCTGCCCGTGCACGGAAAAAGCGACTTCCCGTCTGGAACAACTGTATTGTGGCTGACCGTCTGCTTGTACCATTCCCGCCATTCCTTCAACGCATACGTGCCGCCGTTGCCGAAGTCGGGCGCCTGCAACATGCCATTGGCGTGAATCACGAGATTCAGCGCGTCCGGATGCCCGTGCGAGCCACCGTGCGGGCCGTAGTCCATGGCCACATGGATCCCATTGTCTCCAACGGAGCGGAGGATGGCCACATTCGGCGCCAGGTTCACGCTGCGGGGCCTGGCCGGCTGAACCGGTTTCCACGTGGGCTCGAGGCACAGCGAAAGGTCCCATGCCCAGTTCCAACTCGCGTCGCGTGTGACCTGACCCGGCAAAAGCAGCGAAGCCACGGACGCGTCACCGGTTCGCGCGTAATAGATCTCCGCGTTCACCCTGTGCTGGTCGATATGCTGATCGAACACGCCGTCGTTCATGACTGGAAACGTGCCGTCAGGAAACGCCATTTGCATCGGCAATCTGAACATCCGCCTGAACGATTCATTCCGATATAGGTCGATACCCGACCGCCACGCGGCCTCCGTGAGGTACAGCAGCCATCGGATCACGGCGAGATGGTACTGAATGGACGACTCCCACCACATCCCGTTTTCCAGCACCCCGATCTCCATAAGACGGTTAAACCCCACCGGCCCATTGATCGCGAACGCCGTCAGGCCCGGATCTCTCAGGAGCAGCCCCGCAACACCCACACCCGCATCGATGGTGGCCTGGAAGTTGGAACCGATCGTCCCGTCCACCACGAACGACCCCTGCCCCACCCTGATCAACTCAGCCGCATTCCGGAAGTAGCCGTTCTCGATGCGATTTCGTTCATCCGCCGAGAGAAACCCGCTCGTGGACACCAGATCGTAAGCCGACGCGAACGCGATGAGCAGCCGGACCTCGTCCAGCGCCTCGATCCCCAGCCGCGACAGATTCAGCGCAGGTAACGTCGGATACAGATTTGCGTTGTCCACGAGGATCCGCGCCGCCTCCCGCGCGGATCTCACGTCGCCGGTTATCGCATAGACCAGCGCCAGATCCCTCGACGCATAGGCGACTTCGTGATGCGCAAGCCTGCGCCACCAGCCGTCGTATGCCTCCCCGCCATACTCCTTTCCACATTTGGGGCACCGGTGCGAGCGGGATTCCTTCCTGTCGTATACCAGGTAGTTCCCGTCATCCGGACAGCTGAACGATCTTGAAATCCCGCCGCCCATGTCCGGTTGCGGTATGGGATCTTCGAGCCACGCCTCAGCCGCCTTCCTGATCTCGGCAAATCGCGCGGCCTGGTAAGTCCCTGACTGCCGTACCCGTTTCCGGATCCTCTCCAGTTCCTGCACGGTAAGGAAAAGGTTGGGACGCTCCTGTTCCTCAAGGGTGATCTCGTCTGCCGGCGGCACGCTCATTTGCACCTTCTCCCATCTGAATCCACGCCAGGCGCTGCGGCGGGATTCGAAGACCTCCGGATCCTTCCAGTGCTACTTGAACCCCATTTCCACGAGCTTCGCCACCATTCCAACACTTCATTTTCGGTGACGTTCTCTGTGACACCCGCGAGTACGGGTGATCACGCACGGACGCCCGACACGAGGTTTATGGAACCTGCGCCCCGCCGGGTTCGTCAGTTAAATGCAGGAATCCGGGCTTGCGATCGAACTTGTACACACCCTCCTGCAATGATCCTGCACGCCTTTCGTAAGTAGGCCCGTGCACGATTTTACTCCAGAAGTCACATGGGATTCTATCACCCAGCCGTCGCCGCATTGAATAACCGGCCGCGCCGACGGACGATTCGACGGGAAGAACGGTCGGAATTCCGGAAAAAAATGCGAAGTCCCTCTGCGAATCAACTACAGTATACGCTCTTGACTTTCCGGTTGTATTGTTTAATTTCAATGCGATACGCCGCGGAATACCCTGCAATCGCGGCATACCACCGCGGTCGCGGTCAGGCGGCGGTCCGGATCAGCGCCCCGGCAATGTGACAGCGTTTGACCTGTTGAGAGAGGCATTTCGCCGTGTTCAATGGTCCGACTGACCTTAGGGAACCCCCGTCGACGGACTGAATGCAGTAAAAACCTACCTCCCGCCGTCAGGAGGAATCAAGGAGGCGCATTCGTGCACGTCGCCATTATCGGCAACGGCGTCACCGGTGTTACCGCAGCGATCAGGCTGCGGCGCAAACAGCCCGACTGGCGCATCACCCTCATCTCCGGCGAATCCAGTTACCACTATTCCCGGCCGGCCCTGATGTATATTTTCATGGGCCACATGACCTATCGGGGCACCAAACCCTTCGAAGACGACTTCTGGTCCATAAACCGTCTCGACCTCCGCCGCGACTGGGTCACCGGGATCGACGCCGCGCAAAAATGCCTTACCCTTCACCGAGGCGGAGATTTCCACTTTGACAAATTGCTCATCGCCACCGGCTCCAAGTCCAACAAATTCGGATGGCCGGGCCAGGACCTCAAAGGCGTCCAGGGTCTCTATTCCCTTCAGGACCTCCGCACTCTCTACGACAGCGCAAAGTACACTCGCCATGCCGTGATTGTCGGCGGCGGCCTTATCGGCATTGAACTCGCCGAAATGCTGCATACGCGCAACATTCACGTCACCTTTCTCGTACGCGAACCGACGTACTGGGGCAATGTCCTCCCCAAAGAAGAGTCCGGTATGGTCAACGAGATCATCCGGGAACAGGGCATCGGTCTCAAACTCCAGGCCAGCCTCAAGGAGATTCTGGACGACGGAAACGGCAGAGCATGCGGCGTTGTAACAGAAGACGGCGAACGGTTGGAATGCCAGTTTGTCGGCCTCACGGCCGGTGTTTCTCCCAATACCGACCTGGTAAAGGAATCCGCCATAGAAACCGGCCGCGGCATTCTGGTCGATCACCGTTTTCAGACCAGTGCTCCGGACATTTACGCCGCGGGCGACTGTGCCGAAATTGTAACCGGCGGCGACCGAAATCTGTTGCAGCAGGTCTGGTACACCGGCAAGAAACAGGGCGAGGTTGCGGGCGAAGTCATCGCGGGCGAAGACCGTTCGTACGACCCCGGCATCTGGTTCAACTCCGCCAAGTTCCTTGACTTGGAATACCAGGTCTACGGACGCGTCAACCTCAACGTGCCGGGCGAGAAAAATTGCTTCTGGCAGCACCCATACCAGCGCCAGTCCGTGCGTATCGTGCACACCGATCAGGGCGTGATCGGCTTCAACCTCATGGGCATCCGTTACCGACATGAAGTCTGCGAGGCCTGGATTTCGGAAGAGCGCCCGGTCGACTTCGTTCTGGACCACCTGGCGGAGGCCAACTTCGACCCGGAATTCTTCGACCGGCACGAGCACGAAATCGTACCGACCCTAAGGGAGCAACTCTCATGATGGATATCGCCACCCTCGACTATGATTTCGACGAAGAAACGCTTGGCTTCGAGGAACCGCCGGCGCAACCCGCGCCGCCGGCATCCTGGTCTGAAAGGATCTCCATATCCGCCGTTGCCCTCGGCTTCCTCGCCCTCGTCGTCACCCTGCTCGGTCCCCTTTCCGGCACATGGACCGGCCTGCTGCTCAGCTTCGGACTTATCGTGCCGGGATCGGCTGCGTATTTCTGGTCCACCTACAAAAACACGGTCCCGGGCATCAAGCACGATGGGATTATGTTCGGCAGCGCGACCCATCTGGGTCTCATCGGTTGGGGTCTGGGCATTGCCTTCACAGGGTTTTACATCGTGCTCTACTGGTGGCCCGAATACCTGGAACGCGGTGTTCGGCTGGTCGACCCTCTTGCCCACGCGCTTGCCGGCGGCCCCGCGGATCGATGGTTCTTCTACGGCTTCCTGTACACGCTCGCCATCCTCGTGTTCGGCGTCCGCATGTTCATGAAGTACCGCCACAATCGCTACCAGATCATCCGCACCGCCTCCGTCATGTTTTTCCAACTCGGCTTCGCTTTTCTGATTCCGCAACTGCTCAAGAGCTTCAACCAGCCCGAATTCTATTTCACCTATTTCTGGCCGCTCAAATACGACTACCTCTTTCCCTCCACCGTCGGCAGTCTGACCAGCCATCCGGGCGCCCTTGGCGTCTTTATGGTCTTCTGGGGCGCCGTGGCCACCTTCATCGCCACGCCCGCGCTTACCTATTTTTACGGAAAACGCTGGTACTGCTCCTGGGTCTGCGGCTGCGGCGGCCTCGCCGAGACCCTGGGCGACCCCTTTCGCCAGCTATCCAGCAAGTCAACCCAATCCTGGAGAATCGAAAGAGGCATCGTCTACGCGGTCCTCGTCTTCATTACCGTCACCACAGCCGCGCTCTGGATCAACTCCGCAACGGAAGGCCGTGTCTTCGGCCGGCTTTCCGGGCCGCTCGCCAGTGCGTACGGTTTCTACATCGGCGCCCTGTTTTCCGGCGTCATCGGCGTGGGTTTCTATCCTCTGATGGGAAACCGCGTCTGGTGCCGTTTCGGCTGCCCCATGGCCGCGATTCTGGGCATCTTCCAGCGTTTCTTCTCCCGTTTCCGTATCACCACCAACGGCGGCCAGTGCATGTCCTGCGGCAACTGCTCGACATACTGCGAAATGGGCATCGACGTCCGGGCCTACGCCCAGCGCGGCGAAAACATCGTACGCGCGTCGTGCGTGGGATGCGGCATCTGCTCCGCCGTCTGCCCGCGCGGCGTGCTCAAACTGGAAAACGGTTCCACGCACGCCGACCGGTACCCCGGCGCCGATCGGCCCCTGGCCGCATTCCAGGAAGCGCTGAGCGCGGCAAAAGTCTACGAGGGAACAAACCAGGCGGATGCGCCGGACCCCGTGGATCCTTCTCTTCAGAGCCAGCGCAGGCCGCTCAGGTCGCAATTCACGCGGCGTCTATAATGGTATTGAAGGTCCGGCTGGGCCGCATCGCCCTGGCCGTCAGGTCCGGATCGGGCGTATAATAGCCGCCAATTTCAACCGGCGCACCTTGCGCGGCCAACAATTCCTTCGTAATCCTGTCCTCATTTTCCTCGAGCCTTCTTGCGACACCCCTAAACCGCGCCTTCAGTTCCCCGTCGCTGTCCTGGGCCGCCAGGGCTTGCGCCCAGTACATCGCAAGATAGAACGTGCTGCCCCGGTTGTCGATCTCGTTCACCTTGCGGGAGGGCGACCGCGAGTTCTCCAGGTATCTCGTAATGGCCTGATCCAGCGTATCGGCGAAGAGCGCGGCCATTGTATTCCCCGTGTTCTCGGCAATCAGGCGAAACGAGGGTACAAGGGCGCAGTATTCGCCCAGCGAGTCCCACCTCAGATGTCCTTCTTTCAGGAACTGTTGGACATGCTTGGGCGCCGACCCGCCGGCCCCTGTCTCGAACAGCCCGCCTCCGTCCATCAATCTCACGATCGACAGCATCCTCGCGCTGGTCCCGAGTTCCAGTATGGGGAACAGATCGGTCAGATAGTCGCGAAGCACGTTGCCTGTCGCCGCAATGGTATCCTCTCCTCTCCGGATCCGTTCCAGCGAGAACCGCATCGCGTCCTGGGGTCTCATCACGCGGACGTCCTGACCCCTTGTGTCATGATCCGGAAGAAAAAGGTTCAACTTCGCGATGATTTCAGCATCGTGCGCCCTGATCCGGTCGAGCCAGAAGACCACCGGCGCGCCGGTGGCTCCCGCTCTTCTCACGGCAAGGCCAACCCAGTCCCGAATGGCGGCCTCCTTCGTCTGGCACATCCGGAAGATATCGCCGACTTCGACCGCCTGAACGAGCAACACGTTACCGGACGCGTCGACAACGCGAATCTCTCCTGCGGCAGGTGCTTCAAACGTCTTGTCGTGCGACCCGTACTCCTCGGCCTTCTGCGCCATAAGACCCACATTGGACACGCTGCCCATGGTGGCCGGATCGAACTGGCCACGCGCTTTCGCGTCGTCGAGAATCTCCTTATACATGGTCGCATAACACCGGTCGGGCACCATGGCGATCGTATCCTGCGGTTCTCCGTCCGGATTCCACATCTTGCCGCCGTCGCGGACCACGTTCGGCATCGAGGCATCGATAATGACGTCGTTCGGCCTATGCAGGTTGGTGATGCCGCGATCGGAATCGACCATGGCCAGTCCGGGACGACTGCCATAAACCCCGGCGATATCAGCCTCGATCTCGGCCATTTTGTCCGCAGGCAGGCGATCGAGCCGGGCGAGCACATCGGCAAGGCCGTATTTCACGTCCGCCCCGATCGCTTCCAGCGTATCGGCATGTTTGTCCAGCGCCTCCTGGAAATAGACCGACACACAGTGGCCGAACATAATGGGATCGGAGACTTTCATCATCGTGGATTTGAGATGCAGTGACAGCAGCGCCCCGTCCCGCTTTGCGGCGTCCATCTGCTCCGAATAGAATCGCCGGAGGGCTCTCACGTTCATCGTCGCGGTGTCGACCACTTCGCCGGTTTCCAGTGATATCCCGTCTTTGAGCACGGTGACCTGCCCGTCGGCGGCCACGAACTCGATCCGCACACGAGTCGCTGCGTTCACTGTGGTCGATTTCTCACTCTCGAAGAAATCCCTGCCGTTCATGTGCGCGACCCGGGCCCTGGACCCCGACTTCGGCCATGGCCGCATCATTTTGTGGGGATGTTTCCGGAAGAATTCCTTGACCGAAGTCGCGGCGCGCCGGTCCGAGTTTCCCTGGCGCAGTACCGGATTGACCGCGGAACCGAGGACCACGGCAAAGCGGACCTGCAGCGCGCGCTCGGCGTCGGTTTGGGGCTCGTCAGGATAGTCGGGAATGTCGTAGCCCCTGGCTTGCAGTTCCTTGATGGCCGCTTTCAGTTGCGGAACCGTCGCGCTGATGTTGGGCAGTTTGAGAATATTGGCCTCGGGTTTCCGGGTCAGGGCGCCGAGTTCGTTCAGGTAATCGGGGATTTTCTGCGTTTCGGTCAGGTTTTCGGGGAAGTTGGCAATGATCCTGCCGGCAAGCGAGATGTCGCTGGGTTCGACCTCGATGCCGGATCCCCGGGTGTACGACTGAACAATTGGCAGAAACGCACAGGTGGCCAGCGCGGGCGCTTCGTCGGTTTTTGTCCAGGTGATTTTCGCTGTTGCCATTTCCTGTCCTTTCCTTCGCATGTGGAATCACCAGGCGGGAGACGCGCTTCGCACCGGTTTATGCCTCGACGCGCAGAAATCGTATATCGGAATTCTCCCGCCCGAATACCAATTCGTCCTTCACGCCGTCCGGCCGGCGAACCGCCAGCCGCTCGCCATCCCATCGACACTCGGGCGCCGCGGTATCACGCGTTTCCGGCCAGATTACCGTTAGCAACGCGACCTTGCGACTGGCCTTTGTGGTTGCATGCAGCGCCCGGTCCGTGAGTTGTCCCATCACGCAGTCCGGCGGGGGTACGCAGTCTGTCGTCACCGCCGATCCGGCAAACACCAGAGACAACCGCGTCTTCTTCCCGCGGATCTCACACCGACCGGCGTCGGTGACGATCTCCCCCGTCGTATGCGCCATAAACGTCATACGGACCGGTCGGTCCGCCCACGCTTCGTCCACCACAACCAGGTATCGCCCATCCACCATGACGAGGTGTCGCCGGACCCGTCTGACACCCTCTCCGAACGACCGGTCCGCCTCCGCCGCGATGGCGAGGTGCCGAGACGCCTCCTCCCAATACAGGAACGTTCCCGTACCCGGGCCCTGCGGCTTCCCGTCGACCAGCGTGGTGCTGTATCCCTCCGGCGGCGTACTGTAGTCGTGGCTGCGCCGGATCAGCGGTTCTCCTCCCGCCACCACCTGGATGGCGTTCAAATCCAGGCTCGTATGCCCGAAACCGGGAACGGCGTATCCGCTCTTGAATGATGCGTACAGCGCTGGATCGGGCCAATCCGAGGCGAGCGCGGCCCAGCGGATCTCCTCGTAGACCCGAAGACGTTTCAACCCCGCCAGTTTTGCCCCGAGCGGTGCGGGCGCGGGCCTGTCGCCCACCGCGGTACGCGGCGCGGGGGGCTGATACGGAATCTCGGGAGAACGCCACATGACCGTATACCAATCGGAACGCCTGTTTTCGCCCTCTCCGCCGTATGCATCCGCGTACAGAGAAAAAAGGGGCTCGTTATACCGCCGCGCCAACAGATGCAGAAAAGGAGCCGCCCCTTTATTCATGCCGTCGTTGAACCCGGCCGGCACGCCCCGTGGCGTAAAGTAAACGGGAAAATATCCCGTATCCCGCATGCCCGGTAACGAAAAAACCCCATCGTCCGTACCCGTAGCCGACTGCATCGCCATGCCGTGCAGGATCACCCCGCGCAGGAACACCCCCCAGTAGTTGACGGATTCCGGCCATGACCCGTCAGGCGGGAACGCGCGCATCGGCGTTCCAATGTCCTCCCTGGCCATCCTGAGCACGTCTTCCGCGTCCAACACTTCATCACGCAGGCAAAGCGCCAACGCGGACGCCACACTATCCGAAATTGGCGTGAGATTCGCTATTCGTCCCTTCCAGTAGGCCTGATCATTCTCCATCGCCCACAGGTACACCTGCAACCCGTTCTCGACCAACCGATCCCGCACCGCCCGCCGTTCGTCCGGTGTAAACAGATCTCCCAACCAGTCCATGGCCAACCCGCAATACATCGCTTTCCACATCAGATCCGGGTCGGCCCCGTATACCCTCGGGTCGCCCCACAACACGTGCTCCGCAAGCACCTGGACCATCTTCTTCGCCAGCATCCCGTAACGTTCATCCCGCTCAATCAGGTAGACGAGCGCCGCGGCCATCATCTGGTGGGGGTCTCGCTGAAACAGCGTATCCTCCGCGTGTCCCTGCATCAGCAGATTCTCGCCTGCCTGAAGGTCGTCGAGTACGATCTCGCGAACCTCCGTCCCCCCGGGCGTAAGGCTGCGCTCCAGAATCGTACCCCGTTCAAGCACTTCATCCACCCCGGCCTTCATCACCAGGTAATGCGGTTTCAGACCCGCTGCTTTCGCCTGCACCCGCAGCCGCGCGACGTCCTCGCGGCCAAGGAGCACAAGGGGCCGTGCCCTCGCACCCATCACGTTACACGGGCATTCCAGGTGGCAGGCGGGTGTCAACCCAACCGGGGCCAGCCGCAATCGGTACCGTCCCCTGGGCACTTCCCCGATGCTGACTTCAAACGCCACCTCGTCCGAATCCGCCATCACCCTTCCCCTGTCCAGGGCCTCGCCCGCGTCATTCACCAGCGACACCTGCCACCGTGTATCCGCCAAACCATCACCTGCCAGCCGAAATCGGCCCGTGCCGCGCTGATCGTTGCCCAGGCGCAGCGGATCCAGACGGACCCGCCGGGACGGCAGAAACTCGCACACCTCATCGGTCAGCGGCGCCCCCGTTTCCGGATCGGATAACGCAATCGTCAGACGGTACGGATACAGAAAACCCCTGAACGCACTAAACATATAGTCCAGCCGCATCCGTACCTCGCCGGTACCGTGGATCCGGTCTACAAAAACTGTCTTCTTTCCATACGGATCCGCAAGCACGACGCGTACATCGAGCGACTCAGGCGGTGTCCCCGCGGGTCTCAGATTCATCTGTAGCGCTTTTTGTGTCAGCCCCACGTCGCGCAGCCTCAAATCCTGGATGACCAGAGGTGGACTCAACGCCAGACGCCCCAGCCGGTCCGCCCGCACCGGATCCCCGGTGGTTGGATACCGCACCGCCCGGCTCAACGTGCTCACTTCCAACCCGGGCGTGACCCGCCCAAGCCCGTTGACCAGAAATCCATCGGGTAGCATCGCGGGCGGCGGCGTGTCCGTCCAATCCGTGAACCGCGCCACGTTAAGCGGAAGCTGCAACCCGGGTCGCGGCCGCACGCCGAGCATCGCCCACGGCACCGTCAGGCGCGCCGTCCAACCGTTCTCTCCCGGCTCCACGTCGAACGTCACCCGCCCCGCTCCTTCCGGCAACCGAACCGTCCCATCCGACATACACTCGAACTGAAGAAGCGAATCTCCCCCCGACAGCACCGTCACGACAACACGATCCTCCCCGTCGGTCCGTCCCTCGCACGCCGCGGAGACCGTTAGCGCATCGGCGATCCAACACGCAAAGACCCGTGTACGTCCCCGGGGTTGATCCAGAAGCGGCCTGACGGGATCCATCATATTTCGCGTTCCCCGACGCTTTGCGTATTCGAATCCCGTCAGCTTGGAACTGTGCCGGCTATCCCAGATATGCTTCACGATTTCCATCCGGACAAGCTCGCCCAGCGCCGTGGGTTCACGCCCCGCGGGCCATAGGTCTTTCCGTTCCAGTTCGATTTCCAGTTCGCGCTTCAATTCACTCACCTCATATTCCCTGTTCGATGCACGGGAGGTACTGCTTTGGCGGGACCCCTGCTCATCCCACCTCTGTAATTCGATACAGCGGCACCAGTCCCCGCGCAACCCGCTCCACATTCTCCGCGCAGGCCTCCCCGCGCCGTCTCGATGTACCGTACGTCTGGCCCGCGGTATGCGGTGTGGCCACCACATTCGGCATTTGCAGCAGCGGATGGTCCGGAGGCAGCGGCTCCTCGGCAAACACATCCAGCCCGGCGCCCCTGATCCACCCGCTTTCCAACGCCTCGACCAGCGCGGCCTCATCCGCGATTTCTCCTCTTGCCACGTTGATCAGTACCGCCGTCGTCTTCATCGTCTCCAACGCCTTTCGATCGATCAGGTGGCGTGTTTTGGACGTCAATGGCACGTGCAGCGACACGTAGTCCGCCTGCGCGAGCACTGTTTTCAACTTGGACGGACCCACAAACACCTCCACGCCCAGTTCTTTCAGCCTTTCCCGCGGGATCGCCGCCGCGTCGACGGCCACAATCCGCATGCCCATCGCTTTCGCCCTCGCCGCCAGCGCCTGCCCGCTCGCGCCCAACCCCACCAATCCGAGCGTTTTTCCCGAAAGTTCCTCGCTTAGCGGAAGGTAGAACACGCACGACCGGAGGTTTGCCACGTGCTCATCGAACCGCTTCGCGAAATACAGCATCAGAAACATCGCATGCTCCGCCAGCGCCACCGCGCTGAACGGACCCGGCGTATTGGCGAGCGCCAGCCCTTTTTCAAGAAAATACGCCACGTCCACGTGATCGACCCCCGTGCCCAGCACGTGCCACAGCTTGACGCGGGCAGCCAGCGCGGCGTCGATCAGGGCCCGCGTACCCACCGAACCGCCCTGATCCACGACGACCTCCACGTCCGCAAACTGCCCGGCCATGGGTTTCGCCGGATCGTACAGGTACACGGAATGGCGTCCGCCGACCGCCGTCCTGAAGTCGTCGTACCACGGCTGCAGCATGTCCTCCACACTCAGATATAAGACCTTCATCTGTCAACATCCTCCAGGTTGCGTTTAGACACTCACCAGTTAGAATTTCACCACCCCCATAACGTCCCCTATTCCCTTGCCCTTTTTCTTGCATCGCCCAAGAAAAAGGGCGAAAAAGAAGGGCGCCGCTCGGCGCGGGGTCGGTTTTTCCACGAATCTCTGCAGTGGCGTAGACTAGCGATTGTGCCCTACGTACCAAAACGGCACAGAGGCGTTTCAATGCTGGACGAAATAACGTGGAAAAAACCCCCCACGCCACAACCGTGCGCACTTTAGGTAGACTGCGAAAGACCATTTTGTAGGTTCGTGCTTTTGCCGCGCGGAAGAGGAAGAGCGGGCGGTTCGCGAACCGCCCCTACACCAAACGGCCATCAGTGGTATTCTTATCGCCGTGTTACGCGGCCATCGGCGGATTTGTAGGGGCAACCCTTGTGGTTGCCCTCGTGAAGGCGCAGTCATCGGCGATAGGCATCACGCGGCAGTATTGCTAACCAATATTGGGTGTCTGTCGACAACTGATTGCTCCTCGCTGGTGAGAAACTCAATGAAATTTACGATTAAAACGCCTTTCCAGAGGACTAACAGAGCAGAGCGCGCTATTCCGTCCAGCGCTGAAGATTGGAGTACCTGCGAGGTTAGCAGGGCAGAGTACCCGGTGCGTCTGCGGCGTGATTCGCGCTGTGCATATGGCAGGCCCCGCGCCCAGCGGCGACTTTTGGTTCCTTTTGGTCGCTTCAAAAGGAACACGCCGTAGGCAGGGAATTAGGGGAGATGTGGATGTTGAATTTAGTTTTCGCTCTTAGCTGACGGCTGACCGCCGATGGCTAATAGCTGCTGTTCCTGCTTCTCGTCGGCCAAATTTCGGCGATCTATTTTGGGTTCAGAACTCTAATAATTGTGAAACCCGTGCCCGTGCCCCGGAAACCAGATCAAATCGATCACCTGCGCAATGCCGATTCCAACGCAATAGCCGATCACCGTTCCGTAGAAAAACGGCTTCGCCTTCTCGTACATCCGGGGGCCCCCGTAGTGCACGATCAGCAGCTTCGCCGCCCACACCATCATGATGCTAAACACATAATATCTCGGGCCGGTTGTATACTGGAACGCCAGGCCCAGCGGGTGCAGCGGCCACCATGGAAACCAGGTCCGCAACATCGCCAGCAGGCCCGCCTCGGCCGCCCCGAACAGCCAGACACCCAGCTTCTGCGGATCGAACACGGTCCTGTCGGTCTCACCGATGGAGGTTGCCAGCCCGTTGAATATGCCATGCGGCCCCTCCCACAATGTCCACGACCGCAGAAACAGCGCGGACTCCGTGTAACAGTAGTAGATGATCGCGCCGACGCAAACCAGAAAACTGACCACGAATCCGATAAAAACCGTCCCGCCAATCCGGCCCCGGCGGGTTTTCAGGTGGTCCATCGCCTTCAGATGATGGGGCAACATCTGAATGGTCTGCAGTCGACCCCCTCCAAAAAAGATGCTGCTGTTCAAGAGCCCCATTCCCACCAGGTTGCGGGTATCCATTGTCGCGGTGCCCGTGATGGACTTCAGCCACCATCCGCCCTTACCGCCCACGGGCACGAGATATCCGAACCCCGTTGCCGCCATGTATTTCGCAACCGTGAAATACGCAATGAACATCAACGTCATCTGTCCCAGGGCAAGGCTGAATGAGAGGCCCACCGCCATAAAGAATCCGCAGATAAAACTCGCGCAAATCGCAAGCCCCGCCACCGCGGTCCGATAGGACACCGGACCCTCTCCCGCATCCCCTCCTTCCCAGGTCTTCTTCCATACGTAAGCGAGGTGGCGCCTGGCCATCCAGATGGACCACACGACCAGGACCGTCATCGCCCCGTGGCTTTCCAGATTGACGATTTCATTACCGGTTGAAGGCTGTCCCGCAAGGCCCACCGTGAACCCGGTCCGATTCATCACACCGACCTTCACCACCGCCAGCAAACCCATAAACCAGAAACTGAACAGCAGATCCAGTCGGCACAGATACCCCAGGCCGATCACCAGCGGAAGAACCCGATAGTAGACGGGTGGGAAATTCTGCGCGACCACCATCCACTTGGTGTTTACCGAATCGAACAGCGTGACGCGCGGCACCTGGGGATACCAGAACGTGATGATGTTCCAGCAGATGATGCCCGCCGTCCAGGCGAAACCCAGCCAGAACACCGGAGAACGAAAGAGGAGAGGAATGCAACGACCGCGCCCGATCCCCTCGGTCAGGTCCGCGGGGAAACTCACCAGCGGATAGGTCAACCGCTCCGCGTCGGCCCATTGACGGTGAAAGATCGTCGTTACGAAAAACGCCACGCCCACCATGGCCAGACTACCCACCAGCCACCAGCCCACCGGCGCCAACCACCCGGACCACGGAACCGACTCCCCTTTTCGCAGGCCGAAATAGAACCGATCGACGATTTCCGGCACCGGCTCGGGAAACGCCCAGTGAGGCAACTCGTCGAGGAACAGGTCCGCCCAACGGTTCTCGGGCGTCGCGAAGAAATGCGGCGCGGGCAGCGCACCGGTCATATATCCGGTCCAGCCCACACCGGGCATCATTCCCGCAATCCACGCCATGGCGAAGATGACCATCATCTCGGTGCGGGAAAGCACGCTCCGGGGCGCAACCCGGGCGATCGCCATATTGATGGTCACCCAGATCGTAAACACCAGGATCAACGACACCGGAAAATTCGACTTTACCAGCGACCCCACGTGCAGCACCATCGACCCGGCAATCCCGTAGTAGGCCGATAAGGCCGCCGTCAACAGACCCAGAACCACGGACCGTGCGGTTATACCGTTTCGCGCGGACCCGGGGTCTTTCAAACCGTTCTCGTGATCTTTAAGACGCGCTTGAGCCATGTTCCCGGTCCCCTGGACGAAACCGGCAGATCGTTGATATTTCGGTCATCGCCTCTGTCTCAATATCGCTCCGCCAAATCCCATGCGTTTGTCTTCCGCAACATCAGCGCGTAAATAAGGTGGGGAAATTGGGGTCCGGGGCGCTTCAACCGCCCGGAACAAACCGTCTGAGATAATCGACCGCCCTGGGAACAGCCGTCTCCTCCGCTTCTACGGCCTGACCTTCGTAGACCACTGAAACCCAACCGTTATAGTCCACGCCCCTCAGGATCTCGAAAATCCTGGGATAGTCCAGCCAGGCCTCCTCACCGGTCTGAATCCTGTAAATCTTCGCCCGCACGTGCACGGCCATCGGCGCCGTCTCCGCGATGCTCCCGTAAAAATCCAACGCCGGGTCTTCCCGCCCGTTTGCGCCGCTTGCCCCCGGCGACCCCACGTACTGACCGGTATCAAGAATATGCGAGAGATATGCATTGTCCACCGTCTCGATGATGCGGCGCACATCCTTTCCCGTACGGGTCACACACCCGTGGTTGTGGTTGTGCAGACCCAGGACGACTCCCTTATTCTCGCCATATTCGGCCACCTCCCGCATACAAGGCATCATCCGTGCCCACACCTCCTCTTCCGACGCAGCGCCACGCACCCACGCCGCAAAAATCCGCACCAGGGGCACACCCATGAAAGCAGCCACATCCACCCACGATTTCACCTCTTCAACCGCGCTGGCAAGCTCGGGCCCCGTCCTGCCGAAATCGTTGCTCACCCCGATATAGGAAATCGCCAGTCCGCGCTTCAGGCATCGCATCCTGATATCCCGCAGATACGCCGGCTCCGTGGACGCAAACGCCCGCGTATGAATATCGATCCCATCCAGCCGCAGTTCATGCGCCCGGTTGATAAACCCGGCCAGGTCTATCTCTCCGTTCGCAAATTGATCCTTGTAGCTGAGCGACATACAGCCCAATTTGATCATCCTGTGATTCTCCTCGAAAAAGCCGGCGAACCGCCCGTCTTCGACCGCCAGCAACTCACAACGCGGCAAGGACTTCCAGAAGCCTGTCGACGTCCGCGCTGCCGTTGTACAGATGCGTGGACACGCGCAGCCGGCCGTATTCGCCCCAGCACAGTACCCCTTTCGCGGCCAGGCGCATTTCCAGCCCCTTCGCGTCGTCGACCGAAAAGCATGTATTGCCCGAACGCGCCCGGCGATCCTGTGGGCTGATCACGGGTAACCCGAGCCGCTCCAGACCGGCGCTCACCTGCTCCGACAGATCGCGCGCATGCGTATCGATCCGATCCATACCCACGTCCTGCAAAACCTCCAGCGCCTTGTCCAGGTGCATCACCACCATCATCGCGGGGTTTCCCGGCTCCATCCGGTCAGGCATCGGTTTCTCATCCACATCGGGATGGCGCTCGGCGCGCTGGGCCGGCCACACCGCCAGATTCCGCCAGCCATAGCACGTCGTCCCGATCTGATCCTCAGCCCGCTCGCTCACGTAACACGGCGCCACACCGTGCGTCGCCAGCATCCATTTGTAACTGCTGCTCACCGTCAGATCCGCCAACCCGGCATCGACCCACACCACCCCGGACGCATGGGTCGCGTCAACCGCCAGCAGCACCCCCCTGCCCCGCGTCCCCTCGGAGAGCCGTTCCACGTCCAGATTCTGCCCCGTGTAGAAACTCACCTGGCTGACGGCCAGCACCCGCGTGCGATCGTCCACCGCCGCCAGCAAATCCGCCTCGTGGACGAACCAGTCTCTGTGCGGCACCATCCTCACCTCCACGCCCAGGCGATCCAGTTGCTTCCACGCGTACGCCACCGACGGGAACTCCAGATTCGTCGTCACCACGTTATCCCCGGCCCGCCAATCCAACCCCCGTGCCAGCCAGTTTATCCCCTCCGCCGCCGACGGCACGAATGCAATGCGTTCCGCGGGCACGCCCCAGAGTTCGCTCAGACGGCCCCGACACCGGTTACCCACCTCATAAATCTCGCCCCGCCCGTCATATCCTCCGCTCTTGAGGCGCGCGAACTCGGTATAGACCGCCTGTTGCGCCTTCAGCCAGGGGCTTTCTCCTCCTGTACATAAATGGGTGATCCCTTCCAGCCCCACGAATTCATCCGGAGATATCAGTGGCGCGATCTTCATAGACCCTCGTCCATAGAAGCTGTCTTAAAATCCCCAGCGGTCTTCGCACGGCTGCAAAGGCGTCGGTCTGCGTTGGTCAAAACCAACCGTATTTTTGGTCGAGGCTGCGCGCCCCTCGCGCCTCATAACCGACACCTTTTCGCTCCCGCTCGGGAACGCACCGGGGATTTTAAAACCACTTCTGGTAAAGACACGGTGAACCGTGCCCTGTTTACACATGAAAGATGTATAGATCCCGATCCACTTCGGACGGCTCTACCCAGGCCCCGTTCCGGCGGTGGCTCTCGGCCACGGCGAAACAGGCTTCCGTTACGTGGTGGGTTACGTCAACGTTGCCCAGCGACGGCTCCCCTGATTCAAACCCTCCCACCAGATCCTCCAGACATGCCACCACGGCACTTCGGGGTTCCACTTCCGGAAATTCCGCCGCCTCGACGAACCGGTATCGCCCGCGAGGGGCGCCCGTCTTGCGCAATTCCCACCCCACCCCGTTGTTGCGCGAACGGACCGCACCTTCAGCGCCCACGACCTCAAACTCCCAGTGACCCGCCGGAATGGTCCAGGCTTCAACGCCGTTTTCAAATTCCAGTTGATAACGGGACATCGGATCATGATCCAGACGGTTGTCTTCAATGACCATGTCTCGTGGCAAGAGCTCGCCGCGCACCCGCTCGATTTCCGGATCGCCGAGCAGATACGAAAGCGTATCCATCGAATGGACGTGCCCGTGCAGCAGGTTTGATCGGGCATAGTGTACGGCAGCCGTTACCTCTCCGATTTCGCCCTGCGCTATCAGCGCCCTCGCCGCGTGGTACCGATTGTCAAACCGCCGCAGCACGCCAGTATTGAACACCGTCCCATGTTCGTGGCAGGCATCCCGAACCGCGTCGGCTTCCGCCATCGAACACGCCATGGCCTTCTCCAGGTAGAGCATCGGTACGCCCGCACGGGCGACCTCCACCCCCATCTCGGCGTGCAGGACCCCTTTCGTGCACACCGCCACCATATCGGGCCGTTCGACCTCGATCATCTTCAGGTAATTCTCGTATAACGCCGACACCCCCCACTTCTCGCCAAATGCCCGCCGTTTCTCCGCCACCAGATCCGATCCTGCCGCCAGTTCCAATCGCTCGCTCGCGATGCACGAACCCGCCACCGAATACGGCAACGGAATGGAGGGGTAGTCCACCACCTCCTCGTCGATCGTACTGCCCATCCTTCCCAACCCCACAATCGCAACTCGATACGTCTTCATGCGCCTTCTCCTTTTCACAGATGAACGGACAACGCGATGGCTCTTTGATTCGGCGGCCAAGTCTGAAAATAAGCTGCCGGCCTTCAGCGGTCAGACCACCCATCCCAAAACCGGCAAGGCGTCCGGCTTATGAGGCAACCCGTTGAATTCCTGTCGTTTATCGTTGGACCTCCACCCTCCGGCCAACCCGACCATTTTCATGTTTTTATGGTGTCCGAAAGGCGTATTGACCCGGCTCGCTGTGCCAACGAAAGAAATCCGTCGCGACCGCACGTTGATCTGAGCGTGACACTCCTCTATGCTTAGGGGCTGCATTTTAACACCCCAAAACAAAGGCGTCAAGCCCAAAAACGAAATTTCCGGTTGACACTCCGGCTTGCGCCCCTTCCGACCATGTCTTATTTTACTCCGGATTCTCTCGACACCACGGTTCCACCACGACAACACGGTCATACAGTATGCAAGAAGGCTACGTCGTTGACACTTTCCTGATTGACGGGACCGAAACGTCTTTCCGGTATCCGCGCTGGCGCGACCTGGACGCCTTCATCGACATGCACCGCACGCTCACGCGGGAGAAAGTCATGTGCCGGCGCCTTGAACTCGACGCCGTGTCCGGCGGACGTGAATTGTCTCAGGCGCTGATCGGTATTAAACGGAACCGGACGAGTTATCTGCTGGTCGAACAGGGCGGCGTCCTTCTGGGCGAGGGATTCACCCTGATGGGCGGCCACGACTACCGCACCATCGGCCTCGCCCTCATCGCCCGCGCCCGCGGCAGGGGGAT
Source organism: Candidatus Latescibacterota bacterium (assembly GCA_965237675.1). Lineage (GTDB taxonomy): Bacteria > Latescibacterota > UBA2968 > UBA2968 > JAAXHE01. The sequence continues at coordinate 1,972,304 of OZ250150.1, read as the reverse complement.
CGGCACCCGCCTTATGCAAGTCCTGGAGAGCGAATCCCGCCGACTCGGCGCGCGGCGGCTGTACCTCACCGTCTGGTCCGCCAATACCGCCGGCATTCACGTCTACCGAAAGGCCGGCTACGTCGAATCCGGGCGCCGCCCGGACTGGGTCCTGATGGACTCCGGCGAGACCTGCGACCTCGTCGACATGGTCAAGATCCTGGATGAGTAGCTGTTAGCTGCAAACGGGGAGACGTAAGACGGGAGACGGGAGAAGGCCACACCACGCCCCACCGGACATCGATAGGGCCTGGCGCCGTCAATCACGGACGTCAGCGCCGTGACCTCTCCCCCCGGCCCCCTCTCCCTCGGGGAGAGGGGGAGCAGAACCAGGGTTTGACCGATTACGATATTTCACCTGGATTCTTTCGTCCATCGAAATGGATTCAACCGTTCCGAGTTCCCCCTTCCGCTCCGGAAGGGGGTTAGGGGGTAGGTCTCGTCCGATCGCTTGTTCGCAATCGCTGACGACTGTAAGCGTGTTTTCTCCTTTTTCCGCAATGTCGAAGGTTTTCGGAGACCCCCATGAAGCTGACACGAGAAGAGAAGGCGATGCTGGCCGGAGAGATGGGCGAAGCGGCGGGGGAGGCCCTGGCGAAACAGATGAAGGTGGGGTCGTTCTTTCGTGCGGCTGACTTCGTGCCGGTACGAACCGTGCACGTGATGGCTGATATCGAGGCACTTGCGGATCCGGGGCTCCGGTTTCTGGAAGAAACAGCGGCGCGGGGCGGACGTTTCCGAGTCCCGGTCACCACCAATCCGAGAAGTGTGGATTTCTCGCTCTGGAGGGAGGTGGGACAGGAAGAGGAGGAGGTGATCAAAGAGCGCCGCATCGTGGATGCGTTGACGGCGATGGGCGCACTCCCATGCAACACCTGCATCAATTATCAGACCGTGGACCCTCCCAGGTTCGGCGAACACCTGGGATGGGGCGATACGGGCACGGTGATCTTTGCGAACTCGGTTGCCGGCGCCAGGTCCAATTTCGAGGCGGGGCCCGCGGCCGTCTGGGCCGGGCTCACCGGCCGGGTTCCGCGTTATGGGTACCATCTGCCTGAAAAGCGATGGGGGTCCGTACGCGTGGTGGTGGCCGATCAGCCCCGGTCGAACAGCGATTGGGGGGCGCTTGGCTGTGTGGTCGGGCGGCAGGTGGGCGACTACTGGCAGGTACCGGTATTTGAGGGCGTGAAGGTGGCGCCGTCCATCGACGATCTGAAACATCTGGGGGCCGCGCTGGCCAGTTTCGGGTCGCTGGCGATGTTCCATATGGTGGGTGTGACGCCCGAAGCCCGGACGGCGGACGAGGCATACGGGGGTCGAAAACCGGATGAGACGATCGTGGTATCGCCAGGGATGCTCCAGGAAGCGTACGATTCCTTCCAGCCGGAAGAGGAAGCCGTGGACCTTGTGGTGTGCGGCACGCCGCAGCTGTCCCTGTTTCAGCTGCAAACGATTACCGAACTGTTGAAGGGCAGGCGGGTGCACCCAAACACGACGCTCTATCTGACCACCAACTATCAGATCAAAACGCTGGCGGATCGAATGGGGTACACGGAAATCGTGGAAACGGCAGGCGGAAAGATCCTCAGCGGGGTCTGTTTCTATATTATGAACGCCCGGCTGCTGCGGGAGCGGTTTCAGTACCGAACGCTGGTGACGAATTCGGCGAAACTGGCGAATATCATCTCGGGCTACGGATACAACCCGGTATTCCGGCCGGTGGAAACGTGCGTGGATGCTGCGGTGACGGGAAAAGTCGGATGAACGACTGACTCCATGGGGTTTCCCGCTCGTTGCACTTATCCGTGCAGCCGAAGGAAAGGGCGATGACCGAGACCACTGTGCTGCGCGGACATCCGGGCGTCGGACCTGACGCGGAAGGCGTCGCATTGGTATGCGACGAAGGCTTCAGCGCCCGGTACGACTACGACCGGTACAGGGGTGTCATCAGCCGTGAGACGCACCCGCTCTATGGGCAGTCGATCACTGGAAAAATCGTTGTGTTCCGCACGTCCAAGGGCGGCGTGGCCACCTCCTGGATGATGCTGGATATGGTGGCGCGGGAAACCTGCCCGGCGGGATTTATTTTCGGGAGCACCAACCCCGTGATGGTGCAGGGCGCGGTGCTGGCGAACGTGGCGCTGATGCACGAACTGGAACCCGACCCACTCGCGACCATCCGGACCGGAGATATCGTCCGTATGCGACCCAGTGAAGGGTAGTCAAAGTTACCAGAAAGTCGTGAGATCGCTTAGGAACAGCACGAGGCTGGGTCCCATTCCGTCTATAACCTCGTCAACGGTTCCTTTTTTTTGCCTTGCATTCAGCCTTTGAAAGCCGATAATCAGCCACTATGATGACCGCTTCTTCTTCAAGTCCTGCACGAATTCTTTGGTCTCGTCGGCCGACATAATCTCGATCTTGCCATCCTTATAATCACGATAAAGCTCAGCACCGCGCTGGTGCTCCCATGATTCGTCAGCAACCTCATCAACCCGATCTTCAAGACGCTCGCCTCTTATTACTCGGTCAATCAGCCTCTTTGCCCCGTCAACAAACGCAAGACCCATAATATCGCCTCCTCCATCATCTACGGCTCTCACTTGCAAAAACACGCCGATTGTCTCACTTTGAAATAGGCAAAACACAACCTGGACGGTATGCGCACTTTGTTTACCGGGATGATAGTGAAGAAACTGACATATCTCCGATTAATTATCTGTTAGTCCCGATCTTCCTGTTTGATCTCCGGGGGGCGGCCGCCCAAGACGCGGGCGACGTTTTCCATCGTGTCTGGAATTTGGAATCTATCGTTTTCGATTTGCTTCTGAGATGCCTCCGGGCACCCCTCGCCCTCGCCGGCCTCTTGGACTTGCAGCATCTCCTGTTTCTGCATAAAAACCTCCACATTCTTCATTTTACATTTTCTTCGAAGACCAAGGCTTCCGGAGGGAGTCTTTCCAGCAGGAATTTGTTTTCGGCTGCCGCGATCCAGGAAGTTTCGGACGAATTGTGGATGAACGTGGGCGCAGATCGATATATACGCATTACACCGAAGCAGTACCGGCCAGGGGTCGGGCTTCGTCCGGCCGGGATTGAGAAAATGGAAGAAAAACCTTTTGCACAAAGAAAGAAAATCGAACCTATGGTACCGGTAATGTACGCAGCGATGTATGAGTCGATTGCGGCACACAGTCGTCTGGGTTTGAATGTCGTTACCGACGTCGGCCATCATGACGACTACGCAAGTCCTCAAGGAGTCCTGTGCGATTGTGCGCGCCGTATGGAAGGGTTGCCCGTCCTGTTCGTCGGCGTGCGTTGCCCTGTCGATATCGTTTGGGAACGACGGCGTAACACGTGGCTCAAGGAGCAGGAAATTCGGGTTGGCACGCCCCCGCCTTATCGGGTGCATCGATGGAATCGCGAGGTGCACAGACCCGGAATCTACGACCTTGAAGTCGATACCGCGAAGATGAGTCCGGAAGAATGCAGCCAGGTAATATTGAGTCCACTCCGAAAAGTGAGATTCGCGTGATTTTCTTCCAATTTGGATCAGGAACGGCCATTTTCAACAAAAGCCATATCCCCATAAATCATTATATATCATAGTGTTATATCAAGTATGATTTTGATTTACTTCTGAGTGAAACACCAACTTGGACCTCGTCAGAGTGGATTTTGACTTTTCGGAGGAGACTCAATATTGAAACATCTGAAACATGGCCCCCAACTCTCGGCCTTCAAAAGGCTTGCTTCGATGTGTGCACAGGACCGGAAATAGCAGCAATGCCGGAAACGAATCGTTGTGTACGCATCCGCTTGCGCGTCTCCTGCAGACCGCCCTGATGGTCGTTTGCTCTCGCGCAAAGCCGTCGTGCCTTTCTCTTTTGCTTCGTCTATAGATAAAGATGGAGTCGTTGTACGATGTCCTTAAATTTCGTAGACAGAGGCGGCGGTGTTGCCAGCAATTGAAACGCTGTCATTTGATGCTCTCCTCTCCGCCCAATTTACTGTATTAAACTCGGTGGGAAAGTGATTTCACTTTATGTCGGCACGTTTGGCGTCTATATGATAGCCAAAGGCGCCTATCAACTTGAGAAATGCTGAATTACGGTCTCAGCAAGACGCTGCTGGTCGGTATCCGAAAGGATCGCTACAGCAGGCAATTGAAACATGTCTTCCAGGTTTTTCAGATGATCGCTAACGACGGCAGGTGCGATTTCCCTTGAACTGCTATTGCTGTTAAAGGCGGCGCCAATGTGTTTTTCACGACTTCCCATCGCGAGCGCCAAGGTGGGCGCCTTGCATATCGCGCGTATCCCGTCAATTGTGTCGCGAATGTACTCCATTGGGTCGATGCTGTTGACCACCAACACACATGCATCAGGCCTTACCCCCAGCAAAAACGCAAGCGAAGACAGACAATGGGCGCCGTGTTCTACTAAATGGAACGGTACGGTGCCATTTCGAGAGCCCGTAAGAATGATGTCTGGCCGTTTACTCACGCAAATCTCTCGCATCATGTATTCCACGTACGGAACCAATTGTCCTATTGAAACATTCCGTGGAAATGCGTCACCCATCGGAAACATCCCATCCATACCGAATAACCTCGCGTGAACCTGTGTGCCCAATTGTCCAACGCGATATCCTTCCTGAATCAGCCTTCTGCTCATCGCGACTTGCAGCGTAAACTTGCCCTGATCCGCGCTCGTACCTGCAATGCATACGACGGGTACATCCACCTGCGGTAACTCATTAAAATTACGGATTGCATACGCTTTTTCTTTTTCTGAAATGCAAGGAGAGACCAGACGCAAACCCTTTTGGTCCGCAGTCCCATACAGATCGCCGTAAACGGTCGGATCGATGGTCTGGAAACTGAATAGATGGCATCCTTCCTCAAGTGATAGTTGCACATATTCCCTGAGCACATCCCGCCTATGAATTTCGTTACGTTGTTCCACGCAGCCCAGAATGAGGGTATCCGCGCCGGCCAATGCCCTGCGGATGTTTCCGCTCGGACATTTGAGTGCGCCAGGCTTGTCAATCTCGTCTCCAGCATCTCCATCCATCGACCCTTTACCCATACCGTTGCAGACGGCAACGATATCAAAGCTGAGTAAATGCCTATAGCGCAATAGATTGTGCATTCTTTTGTTATATGGGTACAAGACTGCTTTCTTGATCCACGAGGTGTCGTCTTGAGAAACCCGGCGGGGTTCTTCCGGTCCGGCCCCGTATGTGTGCCTGCCTGTCGGAATTACCTTCGATGCTCTTTCCTGCAGCAATAGACGAATATCCTGAATAGAGCAATTCGGATGCTGTTTCAACAGGCACGCGACGATCGCAGAAATATGGGATGCCGCAAAACTGTTTCCCCTGGCAACTGTGTGGCTTCCATTTAAACAACATACGCGTTGTTCATCGCCCCTGGCAACACACTCGATGAGGTTCTCCCTACGGAAATAAAACTCGCCCGAATCCCGAATTGGGCCACCCGCCACACCGATTACTTCGGGAAACACCGCCGGAAAACTCTCCGTCCCCGCGTTGTTCTGTGCTCCCACGAGAATCACGCCCGCATCAGCCGCTTTGCGACACACTTCCTGTAGACACGCCTTAAACGTCACATCGGTCGTGCCCAGACTCAGATTCACAACATCCATCTTGCTGTCAATGCACCATTGAATTGCGGCAACCAGCGCACGCCCATCTGCAATCATAGAGGCATCAAGAATCCGGACACTATAGATATCCGACTCGTGCGCCTTTTTTCGGATAATTCCGGCACACGCAGTGCCATGTCCTAAAGAATCGGCGAAATCCGTAGAATAGACAGGATGCCCATCTTCATGAATCGAGATGCCGACACCGCCCGAAATTTCCCCGATATCCGGATGGGACAGTTCGATGCCGCTGTCGACAATTGCGACCCTTACGAACTGTTGGTCGCCCGTGTTGTTTTGTTTCTGCGTGATAGGTTTCGACATTCGGATTTATTTGAAAATGGCCAGGTCCTTCAGCGACTGAAGAACCTCATCTTCCTGGAAACTTCCTTTGAGAGCAGGATTCAATTCAATAGCCGTCCTTAAGTAGGAAACGGCGGAATCCTGGCTGCCCATCATCGCGTGGACACGGGCGCGATTGTACCATACCAGGGCGTTATCCGGCTTAAGCTGAAACGCTCGATCATACGCGTCGAGTGCATCGCTATATTGCTTTAAGGAAGACAAAGCTGCGCCTTTATTGTTCCAGGCAAGAGAAGCCAATGCAGAATCGGGGTTCATTGTCAGGGCGAATTCAGAATTCTTCACGATATCCTTATACCTCTTAAGCGACATTAACGGCCAGGACCTGGCATTCCGCAAAATGGGGTCCTGCGGCGCTTTACGGATAGCGTTGTCGTAGACTATCAGCGCTTCGCCGTACCGGCGTAATTTCATTAATTCGTTTGCCTTGCCTTCCAGCACCAAGATTTCAAAGGAAGGCGGTGGACTCTCGCCGTCAGTCATTCTTACTGGATTATCGGCTCCGGCTTCGAGCAACTGATCGTATACTCCAATCGCTTCTTCAGATTGTCCTGCCAGACCAAGGGCCTGTGCCTTTAGAAGCGCCACGTTATGGTTGTCTGGGTCGAATGAGAGGACCAGGTCATAGGACTCAATTGCTTCGCTGTACCGATTCAATCGGTACTGGATATCGGCCTTGGAGTCCCAGGCGTCAACGTCTCCTGAATCCAATGCAGTCAGATGATCATATACTTCCAGCGCGCGTTCGTAAGATTTCTTACGGAGAAGGCGCGAGCCTTTCTTGTGCCAGTATTCGGCGTTTCCATAGTTCAGATACGGCCAGAGTATCATGCTGCCCAATACGACGCCGACCACTATCCCGATCCATGTAAAGACCGTCTTAATGAACTTCATGCAGTTGATCCATTCCTGTCGAACCTCCGACGGCATATTTCTATAGACGTCATCATCTGCAACTATCCGATAACATAACTCAAAAACGCGTTGACTGGCGGCGTCAGATTGTATGCGCCGTGGAAGATTATGCACAGAATCAGGTTTCCCGTTGATTCGTAAATATGCGCCGCAATTATGGCAATAAGAATAAAGACGATGAAGTTATGGAGGTTTAGTCCTATATTCCCGTGAAAAAACAACTCTGAATATGAAGGAACATGACCAAATACAAACCAGAGTACGGTAAAGAAATACGCAGATATTCTTCCCTTCTTCAGGAGCGCGGGAAAAAACATCCCCCTGTGGACGATTTCTTCCTGTACCGGCGCCAATAAGCCACCTCCCACGAAGGAGACCGCCGTCCCCATCCAGACATACAGGAAGGGATCTTCATAGTTTCCGCGCCACCAATTGACCGATGATGGTAGCGATAAGCAAATTCCAATGAAGGCCCACTTCGAACTCTGTACGAGCGAGGTTGAAGAATGACTCAATAGTGTTCTAATGCGTATTCCCGCGAACTTTTGAACCATCACAAAAGTAATCGCGAGCTTCAGTGAATCCAGAATGAATGCTTGAGTATGGAGGTTGAGGATCTTTCCAAATTTGTAATCGGTAATTCCACGCTTATGAAAAAAAGAATAAATCATGCGCATGGGCGAATCCATAATAGCGTACAATAGATGAAAAATGAAGAACAGGACGATAGTCAGAATCACGCCCCGACAAAACCCAACATCAACCTCTGACGGCCAGGGTGTGGAATTCGATCTTTTTTGGCAGTTCAATTCGTCCATTCTTTATCGCCTTCGGGGGCCAATGAATCGATCGGTAGTTTAGTGACGTATTTAGTCGCCGTTTGTAGAATCAGGTACAGCCCCCCTAATACTGAACCCTATGGGAAACCCCCCTAAAGGAATCACCACAATTTGGGAATCGGGACGAGCGGAACCCGGAGGCGGGTTATTGGACCTAGCTTCAATTGTTAATTTAGCTTTTATGGCCAATTCGGCGCCTACGCCCGGCACACGTGTACTAATGACCGTCATCCCATCCGGAGAGCGAAGCGCGTCCAATGTCGTGCGGGCCATATTCTTAAGCCCTTCGACAGCTTCCTCGGCAACTTCCTGAACGTCCTCTATTTGCTCGCCGACCCAATCAACGACCTGGTGACCAGTGCACGGACAATTATCGTGATACGGTTCTACAGGGTGTAATTTATACACATAATCGCGATGACGCAGGGGTTTTTTGCAGAGTCGCATGATAGATCTCCTTTCGAAGAGGTTGGGCCCCCGAAGGCCAAATCGTTTTCATATGCTCGCGGATATCTCTTGCAAATGGGCATAAACTCCATCTCGCACCTCCAGCCTCTCGTGCGTGCCTCGCTCAACGACCTGTCCTTCATCCAGCACCACGATTTCGTCTGCTTTCCGGATCGTGGAGAGCCGATGCGCAATGATGATTGTCGTTCTGCCTTCTCTAACGGTTTTCAATGCTTTCCGAATGTGGTTCTCTGATTCCAGATCCAGCGCGGCGGTGGGCTCATCCAGAATCAGGATAGGCGTATCCATCACCAGCACTCGGGCTAACGCGATACGCTGTTTCTGACCCTCCGAAATCTGGGCGCCCTGTTCGCCAACCAGGGTGTCATATCCTTCATGTAACGAGGAAACAAAGTCGTGGATATATGCCGCTTTTGCGGCCTCCTGGACGTCTCTCAATGGTATGTCGAGACCAAACGTGATGTTATCCAAAATGCTTCCCTGAAACAACGTGCTGCCCTGCATCGCAAAACCCACCTGCTGTCGCACGGACTTCAGACGGTAGCGACGAATATCGTATCCATCTATCGATATATAACCCTCTTGCGGATCATAGAATCTGGGAATTAACTTGGCCAGGGTCGATTTGCCGGACCCGCTCTTGCCAACCAGGGCGATTGTGGCCTTTTCAGGAATATGCAGGTCAATGCGCCGCAGTACCGGCTGCCCCTCTTGATAGCTGAATGTAACGTCGTGAAATCGGATTTCGCCTCGTACCTGCGGCAGCGCGGGCATGTCGGGGCGATCCTGAATCTCAGGTCTCAGTTCATAGATTTCAATGAATCGATTGATACGAACCAGCGCCATTTCGACCTGCCCCACAAGTCCGACGAGATTGCCGATTGGGCCGTAGAGGTAGCCGACGTAAGCCGAAAACGCCATATAGCTACCCAGAGAGAGATTTCCCTGGAGGACCTGCGTCCATCCATACCAGCCGTAAGCCAGCGTTCCCGCCGTTGTCACCAACAAGCCGGCAAAGCCAAATCCTCCACTCATCAGGGTCGAGCTGATTCGCAGTTTTGAAACCCTCATAATATGGCTTCTGAGCTTGTCGTAAAATGCACCCTCCAGTCCCAGTGCCTGAACGGTTCGAATCCCGGAAATCGATTCGTAAGATTTGGCTGACAACTCCGCGGACGCTTCGGTAAATTTTCTGGAGACCCTGCTCAAGTATTTCTTGGAGATCATAATCAATGCCGTATCAAATGGTAGCACCACGAGACTGAGCAACGCCAATTTCCAGTTGATGTAGAGCAGAATAGGAGGAAAAATGAGCAATTGAAGCGTGTTCATGATCAGACTGTTTACCATTCCGATCGTACTGTCGATTGAACTATCCATGTCCCCGAAGCGGGACAGAATCTCTCCGGTTTGCCGGTTATCGAAGAAGCTGAAATCGAGCGATTGGACGTGGGAGTAGAATCGCGACTTGAAATCCATACCCATATTTACACCTACAATGCCTCCAAAGTAATTGCTTAGTAGCCCGGTTACCCCCAGTCCGATAGAAATAGCCGCTGCAAGGATCACAACAAAGGTCATAAGCGTAAAGTCTTTGTGCGGATACACGTCATCGATCAGGACTTTGGTGATGTAGGGTCCCGGGATTTGCAAAAGCATGACCAGAATGCCCACCAGGAAGGACTGGAAGATGAACCGCCAGTATGGACGTAGCAATCTGATGATTTTCACGATCTGACGCATCGATTCGCTCAGTTCGGGGCCTGTACGCTTTCGGTGTGCTCGCCCAGGCGATAGATCTCAGGACGTTCAAATCTGCCCACGGATTTCAGAAACTTTTTCCAAAGCAACTCTACAATCGGACCGCGCTCGGTTACGATTTTGGCCTCTACGCCCATGCCATATTTCAGCGAATACACTTTGTTCCCAACCGTTATGTTCGGATCGTTGACCTGTACCTTTACGGGATAGACCGCTGCAGCAATGCCAGGCGGCGCAATTCCCGCACCAACCGGCGTTAGGGATTCGGGTTTTCCTGGCACATCGGAAACAACCCCCTCAAATATCTTGTATTCCATGTGTGGAAATGCGTTTACATATAACCTCACCATCTGTCCCACTTTCACCTTTGGAATATCCACTTCCTGAATCAGCACCTTAGCTTGCCAACCGCTTAACTCCGCCAGTTCCAGTATTGCTTCCCCAGCCGCAATGCGGTCTCCTACGCGTTTATCCAAATCACGCGTCAGCACTGTCCCTGAAACGGATGCATAGATCTTCATGTGTTTGAGATGGGTTTTGACAAGGCGACGTTTGATCTGCAGATTTTGGTACTGTTGCTTTAGTGTATGCAATTCTTCTTTGCGATTTTCCAATGCAGCCAATCGACGCTTTGAGTGCTCGATTTCCACTTCTGCACGCCGTAACCTTGTCTTATGTACCCGAATGGGGATTAACCTCAATTCGAAAAAAGACAACAGTCAAATTGGCCACAAAAAGCACAAAAGGCACAGAAAGTACCGGTGCAAAACGGGGTATTGAGGTCGTCCGGAAGGACATTTTTCCGTTCACGTCCAGTGACCTGGTGTATCCTGGTAATCCGCAGTCTAATCGCCTTTATTAACTCGCACTTATTCAAATTAACGTCCCCGAAAACTGACGAATCAAAGTTAACTTTTCAACCGGATGCTTAAAGTCTCCGTCCACATGATAGGGTAGGATTTCGTGGTAGATTTCGAATTCCTTCCGGATCTTTTCCATGTGTATCTTCTCGGTCTCGTAATCAACTTCCGCCTGCGCAATCTCTGTTTCCAGTACAGCACGCTCGCGTTGCAATTCCGCCGGCAAAGCCATGCGCCGAATCTCGTTTAATTTCATTTCATTTTCATTTTGCTCCAATACATTACGCAGATCGGTATCATCCAGCGCCACCAGCAGATCACCCTGTTGGACGTCTTGGCCTTGCTGTACAAGAACCTTCTTGATCAATCCAGGCCTTCCAGATTTGACGACATTGCGCTTGATTGGCTGGACGTGACCATGCCCGTTAACCGTGACATCCATCCCCAAATGCCACCCCAGCAAACCAATGACCCCGACCATGCATCCCACAACGCACAGAATGGCGAGCAGGAAATAACGCACGAACCGAAAACCGATCCCCGACGTTGAAAATACTTCCTGCGCCTCAGTGTTTTCGAAAGACTCACCTTCTTTCGAACGTCCCCTGAACGATATAACCGGTTCTCCAGATACCATATTACTTGATCCTTCAGCCGGCATCTTGCGTTTTCAAGTTGAAGTCAAATTAACGATCTATAAAAAGGGACCTTAACCACGCTACGTTCGGTGATAAAGTCCAGAGACTCTTGCAAAGTCACGGGGGGTTCGACAGAATTGATATGTGAAAAATTCGTGCCTAGTCTGGAAAACTTCGTTCAACTCCTTACTGAACAGGGATTTAAAGACAATTTGAGACGCGTGAGGAATTCCAGAAGATCTTCCAAAAATACGACACATGAACGCTACCGGAGATTGACACCGGGCGAATAAAAATCACAAATATATGTTAATTAATGTACTTATGCAGGCGTTTGCTGACGGAAGTTGAAGGATGATGTAATTTGCGACGTATGTTGTATTTTGCATCACTTCGGGCAGTCGACTGCGCGGCCGCTGTCCTAACGCGTGACCTAACGGCGATTCAGCTGAATGTGATGTCCACTTGATGCTGTCCGTCTATGCGCTGAAGGCGCGCAGGTTTCGGAATAGTCCCCGAAGGTCGCGATGCACATTCATCAGATGTAGAAGGGCATCGAAGACGAGCACCTTCTGAGCGGATCCCGCCATACGAAATGCGGATCAATGTTCAGCGAACTTTGGCAGAGACGGTTAGGAATCCGTCTCCGTACCGGAAACGGGGCTTCGCCCATCACCAACCCGCGCTATGATCTCGCAGGTTTCTTATGTTTCGAGGGAACTTCAATGGAGTGATGAAACGTGTTCGTAGAGTCGATCTCCACCGAATCGTCGGGTGATCCGTACAGGTAGTTTGCAGCGCCGGATCTGGATACCAGCGCTCTTTTGCCCTTGACATTGCTCAGACAACACGTGCATCTTGGAAGCCGTCGAACACGCGTGCCCGGGTCGGGGAGGGACGGCAACACGCAACGCAGTCTATTCACAGTCGGAATCGGGTGCGAAATTCCAATCGTAAGGGTGATTCACGGAACATCGGGGAAATTCGCGTCACGGCGCTGGACGCCGGGCGGTTCATGCTCGACGGGGGCACAATGTTCGGCGTGGTCCCCCGGTCGATCTGGGAAAAGAAAATACCGCCCGACGAGCGGAACCGGATTCGGATGGGGCTGAACTGCCTGCTGGTAGAAACGCGAACGGAGACGGTGCTGGTGGAAACCGGCATCGGCGCGGGGAAGCTGCCCGGGAAATACAGGGACATATACGGGGCGGACCCATCCTGGGGCGTGGTCGACGCGCTGGCTGAAGCGGGCGTGGCGCCGGACGAGGTGGACCGGGTGGTACTCACCCACCTGCACATGGACCACGCAGGCGGGACGACGGTTAAGACGGAAGACGGATATGAACCGGCGTTTCAAAACGCCCTTTACACGGTGCAGCGCCAGGAGTGGGAAGATGCCCTGCGCGCCGACCGGCAGACGGTTCGGGGCTATAACACCGCTTCGGACCTGCTGCCACTGGAGCGCGCCGGCGTGCTCTCGTTTGTCGACGGCGACGTGGAAGTCTGCCCCGGCGTGCACACGATCCTGACGCCCGGACACACGAGGGCGCATCAATCCGTCCTGGTGCGGTCGGGCGGCAAGACGGTCTGTTTCGTTGGGGACCTGGTGCCCACCAGACATCACGTGCACGCGGTCACCATTATGGCGTTCGACCTGTATCCCAGAAAGACGTTCAAGGTGAGGCAACAGGTGTTGAAACGGGCGGCCGAGGAGGCTTGGCTGTTGGTATGGCCGCACGATCCTGAGCAATTCTGGGGAACCATCAGGATTGACGACAGGGGTGAGTTCATCCCCGTGGAGGAGCTTTGAGATGGCTGTGAAAATGGTATTCTGGCCGGCGTTCAAGCCGGATTGGATGGCGCGGGTCAGGGACCTGGGCGTGGAGGCGCGCGAAGCGGAGTCCGAGGCGGCGGCGCTGGATCTGATTGTGGACGCGGACGCGTTTTACGGGCGCTTGACGCCGGCGCTGCTGGCTGCGGGAAAGAGGCTGCGTTGGGTGCAGGCGACGAGCGCCGGGCTGGACGGTTATTTTTTTCCTGAGTTGCGGGAGAGTGAGGTCGCCGTAACCAATCTTCGGGGGATCTACAGCGACGTCATTGCCGAGCACGTGTTTGCGCTGCTGCTTTCCCTGGCCAGGGGCATTCCGGTGTATTTCCGCAGTCAACTGGAAGGGCGGTGGGAGAAAAAAGCCGCGCCGGTGATCCACGTGGCGGGTACCACGCTGGGCGTGCTGGGTCTGGGCGGCATCGGGCTGGCGATTGCGGAACGCGGTCATGCGTTCGGAATGCGTGTGCTGGCGCTGGATCCCGCGCCAAAGGGACGCCCGGAGTACGTGGAGCGGGTTTACGGTGCGGATGGACTGCACGCGATGCTGGGACAGGCTGACTTCTTTGTCATCTGTGTCCCGCATACCGCTCAGACCGATAGGATGATCGACGCCGCGGCGATGAAGGCGATGAAGCCGACTGCGATATTCATCAATATCGGGAGGGGAAAGGTGGTGGACCTCGCGGCGCTGACGCGGGCGCTCCAGAAGGGCGAACTGGCCGGAGCCGGGCTGGATGTCTTTGAAGAGGAGCCGCTGCCGGAGGGGCACCCGCTGTGGGAAATGGAGAATGTGATGATTACGCCGCACGTCGGTGCGGAATCGGATCGGATCGAGGATCGCCGGATCGATCTGATCCTGGAAAACGTACGGCGGTTTCGGGACGGGGCGCCGCTGTTGAATGTTGTGGATAATAAAAAGGGGTACGTGGTTTCCGTGAACGCGTAAGTCCGCTGAAAAGGAGGCAGGCGATGTTTGGTAGCGAAATGGAGACGTTGGGACAGACCTGGATCGAAATCTCAGGGGAAGCATGCGGCGCACGGGCCGACGAACGAGGACCCATCGGCGGGGGCGAGGGATATAAGTGTGCGGTATCGCCACCCGCGGACGCGGTTTCCACGCTGGACGAACTGCTGGATGCGTTGGCGCAGGCCAAACCTGGGGACGTGGTATGGGTGGATGGCGAGGCGGAAATCGACTGCACCGAACGGGTGTATATCGAATCTATCGTGCTGGAGATTCCCGAGGGGGTCACCCTGGCCGGCAACCGGGGTACGGACGGCTCCGCGGGTGGGATGATTTTGTGCGATACGTTCGATACAAAACCCCTGATCCGGGCGACCGGGCCGGACGTCCGGGTTACGGGATTGCGTATAAAGGGCCCCAATCCCAAGCGGTGCCTGGAGCACCACAACCGTTCGTTTCGCGAGGGTAGGGGACACGAGTACTACTATAAATTCCCGACGTCCGATGGGGTTGTCACGCAATACGCGGGCCTGGAGGTGGACAATTGCGAACTGGGGGGCTGGAGCCACGCGGCGATTAATCTACAGGCAAAAGACGGCCATCATATTCACCACAATTTCATCCATCACAATCAGTACAACGGGTTGGGATACGGGGTGAGTCACGACGAGGCATTCTCGCTGATCGAATTCAACCGGTTCGACTACAACCGGCACTCGCTGGCGGGAACCGGGAGAGCGGGCAGCGGCTATGAAGCGCGGCACAACGTGGAAATCGGTGAGTCGCTGAGCCATTGTTTCGACATGCACGGTGGCAGGGACCGGAAAGACGGAACCGACGTTGCCGGTACGTGGATGAAGGTGCATCACAATACGTTCCGCTGCCCCAAAACCGCTGTTGTGGTGCGGGGCGTACCCGAAGAGGGCGTTGATATCCACCACAACTGGCTTTACCAGCAACCGGACGAATTGTCGGTACGGTCCGATGGCAGGACCCGAATCCGGAATAACGCCTACGGACTGAATGATCCGGCCCTGGTTGTAAATGCCGAAGCGGGTACGTGAGAGAATACGGTACCGTATGATGTTTGCGGGCCTTCGTCTCTGTAAGATGGCCGCGCCCGCCTCGAACACCCACCACCCGGTGTGCCTGTCCCAATGCGCGGCCCTCCTTTGGGTTTGCCGCCGACGGCTCCCGGGTGGCGGTTTATTTTCTGGAGAAATGGCATGTCGCCGTTTGTTCGTTTTGCATTCGCCTTCATGCTTCCGGTTCTGCTGGTGCTGGGCGGCACGGCGGGTTATGCCTGGATTGAAAAATGGACAATATGGGAAAGCCTGTACATGACCGTGATTACCATATCGACCGTCGGCTATGGCGAGGTACATCCGTTGTCGCCGACGGGTCAGCGGTTCACCGTCCTGCTTCTTACGTTCAGTGTGATAGCCGTCGGATATTCGGTGACAACGTTAATCGGGTTCGTTTTCGAGGGTCAGATTCTCCATGCGATGCGAGGGCGCAGAATGACACGTTCCGTTTCAAAACTGAAGAATCATTATATCATATGTGGAGGCGGGGTGGTCGGCAAAGAGGTGGCGCAGGAGCTGAAGCGTGCGGGCATGCCTTTTGTGATCGTGGATAAGGATCCCGCGCACTCGGAATTGGGCCGGGACGAAACGGTTCTCTTCGTGGAGGGTCACGCGGAAGACGACGAGGTACTGGTCGAGGCGGGCATCGATAGGGCCAAAGGGTTGATCGCGGTATTGCGGGAGGATGCGTTGAATGTATTCGTGGTCCTCTCTGCGCGCCAGGCGAACCCGAACCTGACGATCGTGGCGCGGGCCGCAGAGGAACAGAGCATCGGCAAACTGATGACGGCGGGAGCGGACCGGGTGATGTCGCCCTACCAGTTGGCGGGGAGACGGATCGCGTCGGTGATTCTGCGGCCATCAATCGTGGATTTTCTCGATATCGTCGTGGGCACGGGGGAGTCTGCAATGCGGCTGGAGGAGTTCCATGTGGGCGAGGCGTCGCCGCTGGTGGGCAAGCAGTTGAAGGAGACGGATATCGGGCAGCGGACAGGAGCGATTGTCGTGGGCATCCAGGGGCAGGACGGGAAGCCCAGGATCCATCCGGCCGCATCGGCGGGGTTGTCGGGTGTTACGATTCACCGGGGCGACGTGCTGATCGTGCTGGGAGCCGACGGGCAGCTGAGCCGGTTGAAGGCCATGTTGGAGTCATAGACGATGTTTCAGCGAAACGGAACCGTGGATGGCTGTGGAAACCCGTTCCGGATCTGCTCCACAGGCAAAAGGGATCGCGGCGAATAACAGTCCGGGCGAACCCTTCTCAAACGATGGAGATTATCGATGCGCCTTCCGCTTTGCGTGGTGACGGATCCGGCCGGGCAGAAAATGTCGGACGGATCGCGATATTACGGTGGATTTTATATCCGGGAAATACTCGCCCACGCGGGCGTTCCTTACAGCGAGGCGGCGCGTCCGCTCGTCGACCTGGATGGATATCGCGTGGTCCTGCTTCCCTGGCATCTTCAACTGTCGGAGGC
This sequence comes from Candidatus Latescibacterota bacterium, assembly GCA_965237675.1. Taxonomy (GTDB): domain Bacteria; phylum Latescibacterota; class UBA2968; order UBA2968; genus JAAXHE01. The sequence goes on along the minus strand of OZ250150.1, from coordinate 1,955,397 downwards.
TGAGCGGAGGCTGCTGGCGGGATTCGTCGAATCGGGCGGGGCGTTAATCGGCCTGGGAGGGATGTCGGGGTTGGACGACGTGTTCGGCGCGGTGGATCGCGGCGAAATGGCGGAGGGGTATTTGCAGGTGGCGGCGAAGGACCACCCGGTAACCTCAGGGTTCGAGAGCAGTCTGCACAGTTTTGGCGGGCGGCGAATCAAAGCCGTGAATGGCACGGCGCTCGCGCGCGTGATGGGCGCCAGTGACGGGGTGGTGGAAAATCGGATCGGGGAGGGCCTGGCGCTCGCCGTGGGTCCGGACGCGGTCCGGACCATAGTGCACATCCAGCAGGGGCACCCGGTACCCCCCGCGTCGGGTCCCACGCGGATCGACGTGATCAAGGGGCTCGCGTTGGACCTGGACCGAGACAGGTCGCCCGTACCGGGCGAGGAGGAAAACCTTGTCTTTCTGGAGCCGATAGCGGATGAGTTCCGGGCATTGATCGTCAAGGCCGTTCTGTACGCCTGCCGGGAGCGCGGCGTCTCCCTTCCCGTCCTGTGGTACTGGCCGGATAATCTGCCCGCGATCGCGCACATGTCCCACGACTCGGACGGGGGAGACGAAGCGCTGGGATGGTCGTTGCTGCGCCTGACACAGGAGGTGAACGCACGCACGACGTGGTGCATCATGGCGGGACACTATCAACCGGCGTTCTACCGCGCGATCCAGGATTACGGATCGGAGGTGGCCCTGCACTATGACGCGCAGACGTATCAGACGGCGTCGGACGATCAGAAGCCGGACGTCGCCCAATTAAAGTGGGGATATCGGGAGTTGGCCGCGCAGCTTGAAACGGTCACGAAAGCCGCTGGGCGGCCCGTAACGACCAACAAGAACCATACGCTTCGCTGGCAGGGGCGGCTGGAGTTCTTCCAATGGTGCAAAGAGGCGGGCATCACCGTCGAGCAGAGCCGGGGTCCGAATACGCCCTATACCAACGGGTTTCCCTTCGGGGGTTGCCACCCATGGTTTCCGATTGAGGATGCATCGCCCGGCGGCCCGCCCATTGACGTGCTGGAGGTGAACCTGACCGTGCAGGACATTCACAAGCGGTGCTCGACCCGCCTGGCGCATTGTTTCGCGGACCGGGCGTTCAAGCACCATGGGATCGCCCATTTCCTCTTTCACCCCGCCCACGTCTGGGAACCGGCCGTTCGCGGCGGGCTCCGGGAAATTGTGGGGTACACGAGAGATAAGGGCATGCCGTGGTGGACGGCGGCACAAATCGACGCCTGGGAACGGGCTCGGCGCACGGTGCGGTTTGAATTGCAGGAAACCGGCGCGTACCAGGTCTCTGCGGAAGCGGTGTTGAAGGGCGCGACGGTGCTGCTCCTGGATCCGGACGGCGAAGAGACCACGCGCGGAGAGACGGTGGAGCGATATGGCTTTCCGTTCCGCGCCGTGACATTGGACCTGGAAGGCGGGAGAAGCGTGGAACTGCCCCAGGGTTGAAGCCGGATTATTCCTCGACCCCATTTCGAGCAGCCAGATACATGAGCCGTAAACCGACGACGCTTCCCACGCTCCGGTACTTCCGGGTCCGGCCTCGTCGTCCTGGAGATCCCGCGTGGGACCTCCAAAACCAAAGACCGCTCTCTGCCGTTGTCTACCATATGGGTTCTTGACCTCGTCTCACGCTGTCCTCTCCGCCCAATAACCTACATTAGACTCGGAGTGTGAGGTGTCTCACTTCATATTGGCACGTCGTGTATCGCACGAAACTGACACAGCGCGTTGACATGATTTATTGAATTCCCTGACTTTATGTATAAATTTCTCTTAGTTATGTCAGATGGCCCGGTTAATTTTGTATTGGCTGGGCAGGATTTGCGGACTCACCACTGATGTCGCCACAGGTCCGATATCTACCGATGCAAAAGACGGCTCACGCGCTTCGTCGTTCCTTATTGTGTCGTTGAATGCCAGGAGGTAAACATCATGCAGTGGATTATTAAGAGTCTACTCGTGTATGCATTCTGTACTCTGGCAACGCCACGCCTTCTCGATGCGGCTGACGGTGAGTATCTCACTGTAAGGTCGGAGGCCGGGGATCTGGCTTATGGCCTCCAACGTGGCGAGGGTGCGATTTCGATAACTGAAATTTGGGTTGTCTCCAAGGAGGACAACAGACGCAGGAGGATCAAGACCTATCCTGGAGAACTCGGGGATCTCTTTTTCGACCCGGCTGGGGAAGTTTTGATATACCTGGAGCGAAGCTTACAACATAAAGCCTGGGCATCGTATTACTATGGCGGACAGTCTCTGCCGATTACCAACAACCGGATTTGGAAGTTGAGCCTGGACGGCACGAATGAAGATTTGTGGCCGCTTCCAGAGGATTTTCAGCCGAACGAAATAGCGCTATCTCCGGATGGAGGCACATTGGCGATCACAGGGTACAGGGGAAGCTTTTTCGAGAAAATCAACAATGGCCTTTGGGTCTCGGATAAAGCGGGCGGCATCAGATTTCTGTTTGCCGGAAAATTAAAGGGGCCGGTAATCTGGTCAGCTGATGGAATGGCTGTTTCATGCGGTATTGACGATGGATCGAAATCGATCCGTGTTCACGTAGGCACTGGAAAGATTATTCAGCCGAAAGCGGAAGTACGCAAGTCCAAAAGCGAAAGACGAGATAGGGAGTCCATTTCGAAGGCACTTCCTACCGTAGCTGTGCGGGAAACGGATTCTTCAAAAATCGTGTTGGGCTTGATCGGTACCGGTCTTGACCTCTATATACGTGCCAGGAATGCGTTACACAGAGGAAACGAAAAGAACGCGGTTAAAAAGTTCAAGAATGCCAGAAGTGCATTTAGACGCCTCTACAATAAAGCCCCGAAATACGGACTTTCCAGGAAAAGCTGCGCAAGATATATCGAAGCCTGTGAATTTTGGATCGACTCAAAGAAACACATGATTGAAACCGTCATATGTCAAGAGCACATGATTGGGATGTTGGGCTTGATACAGGAATTTCAGCGAGTCCAAGACAACAGGGATCTTTCGGACCTTGGGGAACTACATCAATGGGCGGTTCAAAGAATCGTCGCAGATACACCTTCCGGGAACGCACGGAAAGGCAGGATAGCAATCCTTGGCGTGCTGTTCTCCTGCCCGGAAAACTCTGATTACCCATTTCTAAGCGATTATCTCTACAAACACGAAAGGTTGCCCGGCACGCCGGCCCTCGCCTGTTTCTGGCACAGTGGAGAGCAGATATACGGTACCTCCGGTCCCCAAGGGAATCTGACGAAAAGATCAGCTCTACAGCCGGCAAGAGTAGATAGCCTTGCATCCCTTGGCCGCCTGGCTTTGGACATGGACAATCTGGAACAGGCGCGCTTGATCTTCCGAAATATTGCGCGCCAAAGACCAAAGGATCCTGATGCCTATATCCGGCTGGGTCACATTTTATTGTCATTGAGCCGATTCGAGGAATCGAAGGACGCGTTTCATCGAGCCCTGACCCTGGGCAGCAAGGCGCTGGCCCACCATGGTCTGGGTATGCTTTACAAGACATGGCCGATGCAGCGCCATTTTGCCATCCACCATTTTACGGAGGCCCTGATCAAAGATCGGAACTTTGTGGATGCGCGATATCAGATGGCCAGAGTGCGTTATGCGATGAAAGAACGCGACGCGGAGTTGGAGGCAAAAAGAGTGCTGGAAATGGACCCCGAACATGCCGGTGCTCATTTGTTAATTGCAGACTATTATTTGTACTTTTCCTGGGAATTCGAAAAGGCCGTTGTATGGTATACAAAATACCTCGCGCTTCGCCCGGAAGATGCGGATGCGCAACGTAGCCTTGGAATTGCATACTTGAAAGTCAGAGATTATTCCAAGATTATGAACCACCTGTTCGACTTCGTCCAAAGGCATCCGGAGACGATCGAACTGATGCCCATCGTTGCTATTTCTGCCATCAAACAGAACAATCCGGACATGGCAATGGGGTTCTTCGAGGATTACATTTCCAATCTTGATCCGGATAAACGAAGACTGTACGAAGATATAACGCATATTGCGTCTACCGAAGAGTTAAAAGCCCTTGACGAAGCCGAGGGCGCAGACCGCGCAGACTATTTGAAACGCTTTTGGAATTCCAAGGACCCGGATCTATCCACACCCGTTAACGAGCGTTTAGTGGAACACTACCGAAGGGTCTGGTACGCGCTCACGGAGTTCTCCAAGAACAAAAAGCCTTGGGACGTCCGAGGCGAGGTCTACATTCGGTTCGGGGAACCCGATCATCGATCAAGATCGGACGAACCCAACTTCAAGCAAAGCCTGAAAGTACAGCGGGTTAAGGAGCGCCTCGCTTTCAATATATACAAGGGCGACGTCGGGGCGCATACGTTTGTCGGCCCTGTTTACCCCGTACGCGGCTTCGGGCAGTTGGATGGCGCGTGGTATGAACTGAGAGAGGTCAACATCGAGAACGCATCGGCATCGTCCGGTGAGGACGGGGCCGGTGATGTGGGCGCCGGCGAGGTCGACGGCTCGGAGATTGCCGGACAAAGCACGTCCGTTGATGAAGGCGTAACGACGCCGTCACCAGCGCCTGATGATATCGTCCGTATAGGTATTTTGCCAATGGACGAACGGCTGGGATTCGGAGACTATCACCCGGTTACGGCAGGCGACGATCCGAGTACGGTGCCCTGGGAGACGTGGATCTATACCGACGTGGGAGGCGGCATTGAAATCACCTTTACGGACGAAATCGGTTCCGGAACATATGATTATGCCCCGGTGCCGCCGAACCAGGGAGGGATTTCGATACGTCAGACTGCTTCGTTAAGCACCCACTCTCCACAATCGGTCTACCGGCGAGCGGCGTCGGGTACTCCCGATTTCTATGCCCCCGAAGACGAAACACCGCCTCTTGATTTCCATTATTCGCTGGCTGACTTCAAGGGCGACGACGAAGGCAGCTTATTGGAGATCTACTATGGGGTTCCAATCCTTCCAGGTCACTACATGTCAAAAGAAAACGTGACTCGGCAGGTTCTGACGCACCACGCCGCGCTCATTTCATCCTCATTGGACACGGTCTACCGGCAATCGGATGAGTTGACGTACGAAGCCGCCGGCAACCAGGCCGGGGAGGGCATCCAGGTTCCCGGCGTCCTGAAGATAAGCCTTCCGCCGGGCGCCTATCGGCTGGAGGTGAAGTCACAGGACCGCCTGAGAGGACGCATGGGCGCCTATCGACAGCAGGTCGTCGTGGAGCGATATGGAAAAAGTCAACTCCAGATCAGCGACCTGGAATTGGCGTGGCAGGTTGGCGAAGAAAAAACGGCCGGGAAGTTTACCAAGGGAAACCTGTACGTCGTCCCGATGCCGTCCCGAACTTACAAAAAAGGACAGAGCGTATTCGTCTACTACGAAATCTACAATCTGGCGAAGGACGAGTTCGGGCAGACGAACTATAAGATCTCCTATACCATTACTTCGAGAGATACGCCCGGGCGGGCGGGAAACATCTCTCGCCTGTTCCGGTGGGGCACCGGCAAGAGAGAAGAACTGGCCATCACCTACGAACAGCAGGGGGAGGCGGCTCAGGAAGTGGAATATGTTGAATTAGACCTCGGCGACCAGGTACCGGGTCGCTATTCACTAAAGGTATCGATCATAGACCTGAACAGCGGCGAAACGGCCGAGAAAAACGTAGTTTTTGTCATCACGCAATAGGATTGTCAACGACAACCGGCCACTGACGAACGGAACTCACATCGAAGTCCCCACCTGTCGCAGAGCCCACCCCAATCCCAAGCCCGTTAACGACGCGTTAATCGTCCACTCCCCCGCCGCACTCGGGCTTCTTCAATTTTTCTTCATTTGCGGCCGGTTTGGTCGCGTACTCAGCCTGTGTCTCGGTTTTTATTTCGGCCATCGCCGCACGGGTCTTTACCAGACGCTCTTTCGTTTCTATGGCTTCGGTATCTGGAAAGCGAAATCGCCGTACAGAAATCCGCCTTCATACACCACAAACAAATGTGCAACGAAGATTCTCCGGGAGTCCGCCATGAGATACGGAACAATGGAAGTAGCAACGTGCTTGATCCTTCTCGCCGGGTGCTTCGGAAGCACCGCTTTCGCTACCGGGTCGGACGACCATCCTATCCCCGGGCCGCAGGGCTACCTCCTGCCCAACGGCTGGATGCTCACCCCCGCAGGGCGACAGATCGAAGTGGGCGACCTGCCGATGAACTTCGTCCTGGACCCGGCAGGTCGCTTTGTCTTCACGCTGACGGCCGGGCTCAACAAGCACGGTATTACGGTTGTCGACCTGTTCAGCCGCCGCAGCGTCCAGGAAATTGCGTTGGAAAGAACGTGGCTGGGTCTGGACCTGCATCAGGGGCACAGCCGTTTGTACGCTTCAGGAGGCAGACGCCGGCTCGTGGAAGTCCTGACCTTCGACCCGAAGAATGCGGAGAGCCCCCTCGCGCTCAAGGCACCGATCAAGCTGGACACGACCGTCGTCAAAGATGCTTACCTCTCGGGAATCGAGATCGATGAACGGAAGAACCTGCTCTACGTGGGAAACATCCTGGAGGAGACGCTTATCGAGGTCGACCTGCTCAGCAGGAAGATGGTACGACAGATCGACGTCGGCGGCGTCCCTTACGAGTGCCTGCTCTCGAAAGACGGGTCCAGCATCTACGTCAGCCTATGGAACAAAAAGAAGGTGGCGGTCGTCAACCGTCTTGCGTGGAAGGTGTCGAAGACGATCCCGGTGGGAAGCCATCCGAACGACATGGCGATCACCTCGGACGGACTCAGGCTTTTCGTCGCCAACGCCAATTCCAACTCCGTTTCCGCGATCGATCTGTCGAAGGAAAAGGTTGTCGAGACGATCGTCACGACGCTCTATCCCAAAGCGCCCGAGGGCAGTACACCGAACGCCCTTGCCCTCTCCCCCGACGGCAGGAGCCTGATCGTGGCGAATGCGGACAATAACAACGTTGCCATCGTAGACATATCGGAGCCCGATAAGAGCGAAATCCGTGGCTTCGTCCCGACCGGTTGGTACCCTTCGGCCGTCGCTATGACGCTCGACGGGAAGCGGATATTGGTCGGGAACGCGAAGGGAACCGTTTCGTCTGCCAACGTTTACGGGCCCCAGCCGACCCATTGGGGTCCGGAGACCGAGTATATCGGGTACATCATCCTCGGAGCGGTCTCCATTATCCCGACCCCTGTACCGCAGGAACTCGCGCGCTACACCCGCCAGGTCTATCGGAACACGCCCTACAAGGACCGCCTCCTCGAGCAGACGGAGTTGAAGTCGCCCGTGCCCGACGTTATCCCGGACCAGGTGGGCGTGCCCTCGAGCAAGATCGAATACGTCATCTACATCATTAAAGAGAACCGGACCTATGACCAGATCTTCGGTGACATGCCGGAAGGGAACGGGGACACCTCCCTCGTCCTGTTCGGGGAGGAGGTTACTCCCAATCACCATGCGCTTGCGCGGGAGTTCAGCCTCCTGGACAACTTTTACGTGGACGCCGAAGTGAGCGCCGATGGCCATTCCTGGTCGACCGCCGCGTACGCCACGGACCACACCGAGAAATCCTGGCCTCCCTGGTATTCCGGGCGAGGGCGCATGCGTTACAACGACCCGGGCCTTTACGTTCCCGACGCGGGATTTATCTGGGACCTCTGCGCGGCGGCGGGGATCTCTTTCCGAAGCTACGGGGAGATGATCGTGGAGAAAGACGGGAAGATCGAGGCTGCGTTCGAGAGCCTCAAGGGACATGTCCATCCCACGTTCAGCCGTCGACGGAGCACGGAATACACGGACATCGAGCGGGCGCAGGACTGGATGGAGGAGTTCTGAAAATTTGAAAGAGAGGGCACGGTCCCCCGCTTCCAGATGATCTCCCTGCCGGACGACCACACCTCGGGTACGCGCCCCGGATGGTACACCCCGTTCGCGCAGATGGCCCGGAACGATCTCGGCATGGCGATGATAATAGAAACGGCCTCCCGGAGCACCCTCTGGCCGAAGATGGCCATCTTCGTCGTCGAGGACGATGCGCAGAACGGTCCGGATCATGTCGACGCCCATCGTTCCGTTGCGATCGTCGTCAGCCCCTACTCCCGCGTGCGAAAAACCGTGAGTACCTTCTACACGACCTCCAGCGTCCTCCGGACGATGGAGCTGATCCTGGGCCTCCCGCCGATGAGTCAGTACGACGCGGCCGCTACGCCGATGTTCGACTGCTTCACCGGGGCGTTCGATCCGAGCCCGTACGAGACGAAACCGGCCCGCATCAGTCTGACCACGATGAACAAGGAGGACGCGTACGGCGCCAGGATCTCCGAGGAGCTTCCGCTTGAGGAGGTCGACGAGGCGCCGGACGATCTTTTCAGCCAGATCATCTGGAAGGCAGTGAAGGGTGCAGACTCGGAGATGCCGCCGCCTGTCCGGCGCGCACGTCTAGTCTCTAATTAAGCGGGTTTTTTGAGATTTTTATGTACAAAAGTACCGGAAAGACTTATCTTTGTTGAAGATAGCAGTATCCGACGAGAAATTGCTACTCCAACGAAGGAGGCCTTTCCGGTGAAAAGAATATCGGTAAAAGAAAGCCGCAGGAACAGTGTTAATTGTGGGCGCAAGGTACGTGCTCGGCATCAGCTTGGCGGTCGTTTTTGTGCGCAAGGCAAGCCAATGTTTGGCAGCACCTATGTGCATTACGAGGTCAGCGCCCAGCCGGAAGGGATGAGTTACGGTGGCATAGCGGCCGTGCATCGTCTGGTGACGAAGTTGGGCTTGGTCGAAGGCATCGACGCGACGTTGAAGTTGCTGAAGGTGCATCTGCCGTATCATGAGTCGGATCACGTGTTGAACCTTGCCTACAACGTGATGTGCGGCGGCACGCGTCTGGAAGACATCGAGCGTTTGCGGCATGACGGGGCCTACATGAATGCCTTGAGCGCGAAGCTGATCCCGGACCCGACGACTGCGGGCGACTTTACGCGTCGCTTCACGGAAGCGGACGTGATCGGGCTGATGGACTGCATTAACGCGGTACGGTCTAAGTTGTGGCGCACGCGGGCTGCCAGTTTGCTTTCTCCGGTGGCGTACATCGACGTGGATGGCACAAGCGCCCCGACGTATGGGGAGAAGAAGGGCGGCATGGACATCTCCTACAAGGGCGTGTGGGGGTATGCGCCCCTGATCGTATCGTTGGCCAATACCAAAGAGGTGCTGTATATCGTCAACCGTCCGGGCAACGCGTCTTCTCACCAGGGGGCCGCCCCCTGGATCGATGCGTCCATCCGGGTGGTGAAGCCCCACGCGGGGCGCGTGTGCCTACGCGGCGACACGGACTTTTCGCTTACGGCTCACCTCGATCGCTGGGCGAAGGACGTCGATTTCATCTTCGGGATGGACTGCAATGACGCCTTACGAACACGCGCCGAGGCCCTTGACGAAGCCAACTGGCAGCGCCTGCACCGACCTGTAGCACCCCAGAAAAAGCGGCGGCGCGACAATGAGAAGCAGCGTATCGTCAAGGCGCGGGGCTACCTCAAGCTGGCGCTGAACTTCGAAGACGTGGCTGAGTTTGACTATCAGCCCGGCAAGTGCGAACGGTCCTACCGCGTTGTGGCGCTGCGAAAAAACATCAGTAAGGCCAAAGGTGAGCAGACCCTCTTCGACGAAATCCGCTATTTCTTCTACATCACCACGCGCGACGACCTGACCCCCGCCGAGGTCGTCTTTGCTGCCAACAAACGATGCGACCAGGAAAACGTCATCGAACAGCTCAAGAACGGCGTCAATGCCCTGCGCGTGCCCTTGTATGACTTGATCAGCAACTGGGCCTACATGGTCATCGCCGCGCTGGCCTGGAACATCAAGTCGTGGTTTGCCTTGATGATGCATCGAAAAAACCATCGCCGACACTATATCCGTATGGACTTTCGGACCTTCCTCTCACACATCATCCTGTTTCCCTGTCGTGTCGTGAGACACGCACGAAGCACCACCGTGCGCATCATCGGCTATCAGCCGTCACTGAATAGACTCTTGAGCGCCTGGGCCACCATCGAACGCACCGGCTTCACCTGACACCGGTACGGACCGTGACCATAGACCACCAGACCCACGACGCCTACCGCGACGCAACGGACAAATACGCCCACCCCACAAATAATGGGTCGCTTTACGACTCAAACAAACACGCAACAAACCGCAGAACGACCTCCCGTCGACCCCATTAGGCGGCACCGATACTTCTATCAACCAAACCGCAACACAAATTGGCCTTTCTGTTCAGCAAACAACAATACTCGCTTATTTAAGGGCTAGTGGTCGATTTCAGAAGTTAGTATCAAGTTAGGCGGCGATTTTGAGTTCGCGGAGCCTTTCTTCGAGGTCGTTGCGGGTGAATCGCCAGTTGAAGGGTCTGGAAGTTTGGTTGTAGCGGCGCTCAAAACCGAGGATTCGGTCTTCCATTTGCTTTCTGTCTGCGAGGTCGTTGGGCGTAAGTGCCTTTCTTTGAAGGATAGAGAAGTAGATCTCGATTTGGTTGAGCCAGCTTGCGTGGACGGGAAGATGGATGGCGATCAGGTTCGGGTAAGCCTTCCGGAGTCGCGCAGGGGAGGTCGACGGGTGATGGGAAGCCCCATTGTCGAGGATCCAGAACACGCGTTCGGCCGAAGCATACGGCTCCTGCTTCATCACGAGGTCGACCAGAGCCTGAAAGGGTTCGATCCCCGTGGTTTGATCCACACGACCAAAGATTTTTCCGCTTCTGATATCGAGTGCGGCCAGGTAGGCCACGGTCCCGTGGCGCTTGTAGTCCGACTCACAGTGAATGGGTTTGCCCGGTCCCGGCGGTGAACACGGGAACTCCCGCTCCAGGATCTGGAGCTGCGATTTCTCGTCCGCACTGAGGACGTAGTCTTTGGGCCCCAGTGGCACGCCCTCATAATCACCTTGATACAGATCCAAAACGGGGCCCGCTTTTTCCAGAAAGCGCGGATCCTTGACAGAGATCCAGGATCGGTGAAACCAGGGACGAATGGCGTCCTGTTTGAGGAGACGCCACAGCGTGCTCCTGGAGATCGACACGGTGGACTCCGAACGGATTTCCCGAAGCATCTCTGCGAGGCTGAAGCGGGAAAGCGGGATCTCCCGCACGGCTGGCAATTGGCAGGCGATGGCCTTAATTTCAGCGACGCTTTCGGGGGGGAAAAACCGGGGGTCTTCCACTACGAGGCTGATCCAACAGTGAAAAACCCTCAACCGACCAGCGCTTTCGCCATTTCATCACCGTTCTCGGGTGCACCCCAACGGCTTGAGCCAGCCTCTCGTGCGAGATGTCCGGATGCTCCGACAAGATCACGACCATCTTGGCCCGGTGAACATGGGAGCTGGGTGCCGTTCGTTGTCGTGCAATCCTACGAGCCTCTGCGATCTCCTCCGTCTCAAACTCGGGTTGATACTTCGGCTTCGGTCCAGGCATCGGTTACCTCCCAACGCGGTCGGGGAGACAACCTTATTATAAGCACACACCCGGTTCCAGACAACATTATACCTATTTCTGAAATCGACCACTAGTCCCTCTTGCCGGACTTTCCGACTAGCCGGCAGCTACCGGGTAGACCGCATCCAGGGCGCCAGAACCACTGGTGAGACATTTATTCCACGTTACGCCGTGGAACTCCTCCCGTAATACCCCGCCTTCAGTCTTCAGCGGTTCATTGTCATCTTCGGACGGGATCGCAGGAACACCCGGTCCAATTGGCAATAGGAGGTATTCCATGACCCAACTGCAGGGACTCGGTGGTAGGCGGCACTCGATGTGTATTCTGCGGATTTTGTGAACGGTCGTAGCGATCCATAAACGGATCGTTGGACGCGATCAAGAATGAAGATCGCGCGAATGCAGCGTATTCTCGATGATGGGAATTGGAAGACAGTAATGAGCCGTAACAGATCGGGATGTGCACGAGTGTTTATGTTCGCCCTGTTCCCTTGCTTGATCATGAGCATTGAACAGGCCGGGGCCGATGAAATATGGGAAAAGGTGGAAAAAATCCTTGCAGACGATCAGGGGCTGATGGTTCTGGACGGGACCGAAAAGGTTTCGGCACGGTACACAGGCAAGGAACGCCCTGCCTTCGGAGACTGGTTGGTCCTGCATGCCTTTTCGGAACCGGCATCGCTCAACCCCTACAGGAAAATGAACTACACGTCTCACAGAATCCTGGAGAACATGTTCGAGTCACTTCTGTATATGGAGAAGACGCCGCCATACAGATTCAAGGGAAGATTGGCGAGGGCGTATCCGGCAGTGTCGCGGGACAAGCTTTCCTATACGTTCGATCTTCGCGAAGATATTCATTTTTCGGACGGCAGGCCGTTGACCGCCGCCGATGTATTGTTCACCTTTAAGGTCATCAAGAATCCGGAGGTTCAGCTATCGGGATTTACGCGGAGCGGATTCAAGGACCTTCAAGCAATCCGACAGGAGGGTCCGTATAAAATCACGTTTGTATACGGCGAACGCTATTTCTATAATGCGATCAACCTCGGACGGCGATGGATTTTGCCGAAACACTTCTACGACCCGGACGGGTTGATGGATCGCGTGGCTGTTGAGGATCTCATCAATGGTTCGTGGGAGGCGGGTCCGCAGGCCGATCGGGTGCGCCTTTTCGCGGAGCGGTTCAACCGGGACTTCAGCCGGCGCGTGCTGGGTTCCGGCCCCTATGTGCTGGCCGATGCTGAAAACGATGCGACGACAGGGAAGACCGTCTTGGATCGTGATCCGAACTATTGGGGAAGCGGCAAAAAGGACCTTCCTCCTTCGGGGTACGTGGACAAACTGATTTTCAAAGTGGTCGTTAATCCGGATGCCGCGTTTATCGAACTGAACAACGGAAACCTGGACGTTCTGAACATGTATCCCCTGCCATTTAAAGAGAAAAGCTGGTCACCTGAATTCACGTCACGCTTTCTGAAGGCGATTCGGTACGCAAGCGGTATCAATTTTATCGCGTGGAACAATACCCATCCCATTTTTCGCGATAAACGGGTCCGCAGGGCCATGACGCATCTGACGCCGCGCAGGAGCATCATTCGAAATCTGATCTACGGACTTGGCGTTACCATCGACGGACCGGTGCATATGTCCCGGCCGGAATATCACGGAGGCCTGGAACCTCTCCGATACAACCGCGATCGGGCGTTGGAATTGCTGCAGGCGGCCGGCTGGCGGGATACCGACGGCGACGGGGTTCTGGATCGGGTTGTGGATAGCGTCAAGACTACATTTGAGTTTGAATTTCTGGTGCCGGCCGGTTCTCAACTCAGCAAGGATATCGGCCTGGTGTTGCAGAATGAACTGGCGGACGTGGGAATCGATTGCAGAGTGCGTGAAATAGATCGTTCCATTTTCCTGCAGCGGCTGCGAAAGCGTGACTTCACGGCGTTGTTCACCGGCGTGGGAAGCCATCCGGCGCTGCCGCTGGATCTCTATTCAAGCTGGCATTCGTCGGAAGTCAAAGAAGGCGCGAATGTTTCCTGTTTTGAGAACGAAGAAGCGGATCGGATACTGGAACGGTATCGCCGTACGTTTGACGCGGAACGAAGGATTTCACTCTACCGGAGGCTCCAGGAAATCCTGCATGAAGAACAGCCGCATACGTTTCTTTTCGTCGGGCGCTCGGTGACGGCCTACAGCCGGCGGTTTCGAGGGGTGAACTGGTATCCCTCGGGATGGACCGACTTTCTGGAATGGTGGGTGAAACCGGCGGATCGGCGTTATCCGTAGGGCTTTTCTTCGGCATCGGATAGATGCGACAGCCCCGCACATCTGTTTGCCGAGGATTGGTTTTTCGATACTTTCATGAATGTACGAGCGGTTATTTGACTGGAACATCTCCTCGGGTGGGCTATGGCCGAACTTGATGCCGGAACGGTTGTCGACGGGTATTACGAGATTCTCGCCGCAGTTGGAACCGGCGGTTTGGGTACCGTATACCGTGCAAGGGACGTGAAGGATGATTCCACGGTGGCGCTGAAGATGTTGAATATCGTGGAGGAAGAGGCCCAACGGCGGTTCCTGAGGGAGTTCAATATTCTCTCCAGAATCCGGCATCCGCGGATTGTCCGTTCCCACAGGTGGGGATTGTATGCCGGGAAGCCGTATTTTTCCATGGATTATATCTCAGGTCGACCACTATCCGATTTGGTCGCAAGCGTGGGAGACCGTGAGAGGCTGAGAACAGCGTGGCTCCTTCCGCTCATCCGGCAGATCGGAGAGGGGCTGGCGTACATCCATGAAAAGGGTGTGGTACACCGGGACCTGAAGCCTTCCAATATTATGATTTCCGAGGTTGAAGGCGAACCCGAGGTTACGGTTCTGGACCTGGGCCTGGCTCGGTTTCGGGAGTCGCGGGAGCAACGCGTGACGCCACCGGGTAGACCGACCGGGACCGTGGAGTACATGTCCCCCGAACAGATCCGCGCACGGCGGACGGACCAGCGATCCGACCTGTATTCGCTGGGGGTCATCCTGTACGAGATTCTCACCGGGAAACCGCCGTTCACGGGCGAAAACCCGGCGTCGGTGATGTTCCAGCATTTGAGAGACCTGCCCCGGCCGCCGGGCGCTTACGCCGGCGGTACTTCCATCCGAATCGGAAACGTCGTTATGAAACTGCTGGAAAAGGAGCCGATTGACCGCTATAGCTCGGTGGAGAGCCTGTTGCGAGATCTATCAGAAGGCGGGGAAGAGACGTTCGACCAGGATACCGGCGACCCTCCTATTTCGATACCGCGGGCTCCCATCCTGCAGCCCCAATTTCAGGGTCGGGACCGTGAAATGAAGGCTCTTCGGGAGATATTGAAAGAATCCGAGGAGGGAAGGGGGCGCATGGTCCTGGTCAGCGGCGAGGCCGGAATCGGAAAATCCCAGGTTCTGGATGAGTTTCAGGCCGATGCTCGGGTTCACGGAACGCGCATCCTGACGGGGCGCTGCCATGAAGGGGGCGGACGCGCATACGGTCCGTTCCTGGAGGCCTTGCACGACATGGCAGAACAGCCGGGCATTCAGGATTCCGACGTTGGAGAAGCCGTCGTGCGGGTTCTTGCGCAAATTGAACGGCCGGCGGCCGCCGGTCAGGCAGATCCTTTTCCGGTCATGGAGATTCTGTCGGAATTTCTGGGCGATCTGAGCCGGGAAACGCCCACCCTTGTCTGTATTGAAGACTTACAATGGGCCGACGACTTGAGCCTGCGGTTCCTGGACTTTATGAGGAGAGATCCGGATCCAATGCCCCTTGTTCTTGTCCTTGCCTGCCGTAAGGAGGGCGAAGACTCGCTGCCCGACCGGATCGAAGCCGTGTTTCCCAGGGAAGAACTACCAGGCGTTACGCACCTGCAACTTGACGCGCTGGCCTTTGAGGAAACGACGAATCTGGCTGCATCCATGCTGGGCGAGCAAACTGTGCCCGGGCTCGAAGCCCGCAGGATCTACGAGGAGACAGGGGGAAATCCCCTGTTTATTGTAGAACTGGTCCGTGGGTCTATCGCGGACGGCTCAATCTGGAAGGATTCGGCAGGCATCTGGAGGTGGCCGGTATCCTCTGATTGGCCGATGCCATCGGGCATTATGCAGGCCATAGAGTCGCGACTCGGACGGTTGCGGTCGGCCCAGAGGCAGGCGCTGGAATACGCCTCGATCTTTCGCGGTGCGTTTTCGTTCGACCTGATTTCAGAGGTCTGGCGCGAGGATGAACTGCAGTTGTTGGAGACCCTGGAGGGGCATGTCCGCCTGGGCCTTTTGAAAGACCTGGAAGACCGAGAGGGACGGTATCGATTTTCACATGGACTGATCCAACGGGCGGTTTATGACGGTATTTCCACAAATAAACGTATGTTGCTTCACCTGGAGGCAGGCAGGGCCCTGGAGCCGCGGTCCGAGTCCACCGGCGCGGAGGTGCTGGACGACCTCGCCTATCATTTTTCAAGATCGAACGACCAGGAAAAATCCGTGCGATACCTGATGGCGGCGGGTTGCCGGGCACTGGGGATGCACGATTTCTCTCAGGCACTCGCGCAGTTCGAGACGGTTCTTGAAAGAGGCGCGTTCTCGCCCCATGCATCTGCGGATATCTCCCAGGGTTCGGTGGCGCACCTGGATTTTCTCTGCGCCTACGCCGAGGCGCTATCCGGATGTGACCGGTATGAAGAAGCCCGGCTGGAGTTGGATAGAGCCATGCAATGGGTGTCCGACGAGACGCCCGCACAGAAGGCGTACGCCTTGAGAATGTTGGGAATAAACTACTCACATTCAGGGGATTATCAGAAGGCCGAGTCCGTGTTATCGGAAGCCCTGGAACTGTATCGGAATCTGGGTGACGACGAGAACGAATTGATGGTTCTGGGATTATTGTCGAATACCTTATTTGTCCTGGAAAAAAAAGAGGAGGCTGTAGAAACCTGTCATTCAGCCGCTGAGAAGTGCCGCGAATTGGGTGGGGGAATCCACGAGGCGCGCGCCTTGATTTTCCTCGCGTTTTCGGCACAGTTTTTACATAGGAATGACAGAGCGAAATCGCTCCTGGAATCTGCATCGGATCTGCTGGATCGGGAGGATGACCGGGTTTATCGGTATTCCTGTCTGTACCTGTTAGCGCGAGTCGATATTCGCCTCGGTGAATTTGATCGGGCGGAGGAAATCTTCGAGGAACTTCGCGACTTCCGGGCCAGGTGCGGGTCAAAGGGTCCGGAGGCCGCTGCGCATCTCTATTTGGGCAGGATTGCCCTGGAACAGGCAGACGTCGGCAGGGCGGAGGTGCACGCGCGCGCCGCCGAGCGGCTTCTGGCGGGTGGAGGGCACCCGGATGAAATGTACAGGGCGTACGGTTTGCTGGCCGAGACGATGGCGGAGAAAGGCCGTGCTGACGAGGCGCTGGCCTGGGCCGAACGGGCCTGGCCGGGTGTGGAATACGGCGGGAACATCCGCGCCATTGCCTGGACCGCGCGAGCAAAATCGCTCGCTGCGGCGGGCCGGTATGACGAAGTCGATTCGCTATTCGATCATGCAATGCAAGTTCAGGGTTCGCCGGACGGTATTGAACAGGTAAATCTGTTGGTTGGTGCGGGTGAGTACTATTTGAAGTGGGGGCGTCTTGCCGATGCCCGGTTATACCTTGAGAACGCCCTGGCGGCCTCCGAAAAGTTGAACCTTCGCTATTACGCAAAGAAGGCGGCGGGTTTTCTGGAAAGGGTTTCCGAGGAAGCTGCAATGACGTTGCCCGCAAAGGAGATGGTTCCGGCGCTTTCCGAGGAGCACCTACTCACGCTCTACGAGGTTTCAGAGGATATCACGTCGGTCCTGGACCTTAACGTGCTTCTGGATCGAATCCTGGATCGCCTGAAGAAGGTGAGCCGGGCCGAACGCGTGCTGATTGCTCTCAGAGATGAGGCGGCCGTAAACGTCGAGGTGGCGCGCAAGCACAATCTGGATGATATAGCGACGCTGAAGATCAGCCAGGGTGTCATCAAGTGGGCTATGGATCGAAACAAGCCTGTATTGAGCCTGGACGCCCGTGTGGACGAACGTTTCAGGCAAAGGGCGAGTGTTACAGCTTACGGCATCCGTTCGGTGCTCTGCGTTCCTCTGCGGCACGGGGAGTCAGGCGTTATCGGCGCGCTCTATATGGACCACAGAAAGCTCGAGGACCTATTCACCGAAAGAGACAGGGCACTTTTATCGGCATTTGGGAACCTGGTGTCCATTGCGGTTGTCAACGCCCGGATGTTTTCTCAGGTCCGGGAGCGTGCGCTTTTTTTGCAGAACGAATTCGAAGGCGGTTACCGTTTGGGAGAATTGGTAGGTCAGAGCCGGGTTATGCAGGATGTGTTCAAACTGGTCGAGGTCGCGGCGGAAAGCGACATGACCGCGCTGATTCAGGGTGAAACGGGAACGGGCAAGGAACTGGCTGCACGGGCCATCCACACTCGGAGCAAACGCAACACGAAACCCTTTCTTTCCGCCAACTGTGCCGCAATGACCCACGAATTGCTTCAGAGCGAACTGTTCGGCCACAAGAAGGGCGCGTTTACCGGGGCGTCATCCGACCGAAAGGGTTTGTTCCTGTCCGCTGACGGTGGCACGGTTTTCCTGGACGAGGTTGGCAATGCCTCGCCGCGTTTGCAGTCGAGCCTGTTGCGCGTGCTTCAGGACGGCGAGATCCAGCGGGTGGGCGAGGCGGATGTGCGCAACGTGGACGTGCGTGTGATCGCGGCGACGAATCGCGACCTGGAAGCGGACGTGCGCAACGGTTTGTTTCGCGAGGATCTATACTACCGGTTGCGGGTGTTGCAAATCGAAATGCCTCCGCTGCGCCGCCACGTTGACGACATTCCGTTGTTATGTGAACACATTCTAAAGCGGCTGTGTGCGGATCAGAAGAAGGCGGTTCCGGGTTTTACAGTGGCTGCCATGCGGGCGTTGATGGATCACGGGTGGCCCGGCAACGTACGGGAACTCGAGAACGAGATCAGGCGGGCGGTCGCCCTGGTGGAGGAAGGCAAAGAGGTCTCCGCCGATTTGTTCTCGGAGAAGATCGTGCTCCCCCGGCAACTTGGGTACGGAGAACGGAGTTATTTTAAAGCTCGTGTAGCGTCCCTTGAGAGGCGAATGATCGTCGAAGCGCTCGACCAGTGCGGCGGCAATATCACCCGCGCCGCCCGTCAACTGGGGCTGAGCAGAAACGGGCTTCAAAAGATGATGAGCCGGTACGGCCTGAGGAACGATATGAATTCCCAATAAGGGGATATGTATACATTGTATACAGTAACGCCCGCGACTACGTAGACAATGTTGTGTATATCATAACAGTTTATTTTTTCGAAATTTATAACAGAAAATTCCAAAGATCGCTTCATCGAGAAGATCGCTATGTATACAATATATACATCTGAATATTAAGCGTTCTGTGGGAGCGCGAAAAACAGGTTTTAAGACGTTGTTTTTATTTCGCTTGTGCGTAAACGCACGGGCGATTTTTTATTTTGGTGTGTGGTACGAAAATTGCAACGGGGGGAGACGGGGGAGCGACCACACACTCCTGATAAGAATCCGAGGGGACCCGACCCCCGGAGCGCCTGTAGGAAGCAGGGCAGACCGATCCGGTATCGCAATTTTAATTTATTGAACCCGCCCGGCCTGGCCTGTGTCTTTGTACAGGGAGACGCATAGCACTGCCCGATCTTGGCGCGGTCGGAATCGGCGAATCCGGCTCTTCTGGAAGATGTGGGCGGGATGTCGTTTTACCTACAGGATAGGCAAACGCATTGGCCGTTTCGTGTGATTCACCCGGGAGCGTTCAATATGAATTGGCAAATGCACTGTGTGATTATTTCGATCGGGATGGTCTTCTTTTTGAACGAGCCTTCGGCGGGCGGGCTTTCCGCCGCCGCCGTTTCACGGATCGACACGACTTATGCAAAAGCGATGGCGTCTCTTGAGGCGGGTCAACTGGATGAAGCCGCGGGTCGGTTTCGCGCTGCTCTCGAAATCAACCCGAAACATGCCCCCTCGTATGTCGGATTGGGTCATGTCTACTTTAAAAGAGGTGACCTGAAGGAGGCTGAGAAAGCCTTTCGTCAGGCTCTTCGAAAGCGGAAGAACTATGCCCCCGCCCTGAACGGGTTGGGGCTGGTGTTTCGAAAAACCGAGAAGATGCTGGATTGGGCAATCAAGTATTTTCGAAGTGCGTACCAAGCTGATCGCGGGTACGTCGACGCGTACTATAACCTAGCACAAACGTATCGTGAGATTGGCGATACGAAGGAACTGGATACGTATAAGAAACTGGTGAAGGTGGCCCCGGATCATTCCGACGCCTGGTTCCAGATTGGGAGGATTTACAAGGATGGGGTCGCGGGTCGGTATCGAAATACCAAAAAAGCGGAGGCGGCTTACCGGCGCCAACTCGAGGTGAATCCACAGCATTTCGGAGCGCAACTACATCTCGGCCAAGTATTGAATGAAACCGGACGTACAGGTGAAGCGTTGGCAATGCTCAAAGCCGTTGTGGATACGCCGAATGCCCATCAGCAGCGCGCTTTTCTGGAACTGGCGGAGGTGTATCAGCGTGCCCGCGACCACGACGTGTCGGAAGTACTTCTGGATGCTTTCCTGGAAGGTCTGGCACCCGACGAGCAGGCTGTATACTATGATTTGAGCCTGGTGGCGATCGGAGACGAACTGACGCGTTTCGAGGCGACGCCCGATGAGGAACGCATAGCGCTATCTGAAGCCTTCTGGGCGGGTCGGGACCCGGCGCCGGTGACGGCAGCCAACGAACGCTGGATTGAGCATTGCCGCCGGGTGGCGTATGCGCGCGAGAATTTCGGCAAATTCGGATTTCCGTGGGATGCGCGCGGGGAGGTCTATGTGCGGTTTGGGGAGCCGGATCACATAAGTCGGTCGGATAACATCCTGTTTGAGACGGAACCGAGGGTCGTCGCCGTGAAAGAGAGGCTGATGAACCAGGCGCGTGATGCGGTCGGTTCTCTGTTGCAGGCTCGCGAGGGTTGGGCAACTGCAGAGACAGCCAAGAACGCTATTGGCCCGATGAGTTCTACGCTCAGGGAAATTGGGGCAACCGGCCACTACCGAAGTGCTCAGAGCGAGAGCGGCGTTGAACGATCCGAAGGTGCGAGCATGACGACCTCGGTCGACGAGACTTACGCACGTTCCGGAGCATTGATGGGCAAAGGTACGATCCGGGGTTGGCCGATCTATACGGTTCTGGATAAGGTCTGGGAATACTGGATATATACCGATGTAGGACGAGGGATCGAAGTCACCTTCACCCAGCCATATTTCCCGGGTCCCTACAAATACGCAGACCCGCCGTTGTCGATCGGTGAACCCAACCCCATTATTGCCCAGTTGTGGCAACGAACAAATCCCAGGGTTGTGGTGAACTGGGCAGCTGCGAAAACGCCATCGGTCTATCGTCCGGATTTCGCCACGGCTCCACTGGATTTCTTCTATGATTCGGCCAGATTCAAAGGAATGGACGGCGCTGTGATGTTGGAGATTTACTATGGTATTCCTGTTAAAGATCTTTCGTTTAGAACCGGCGAGGACGGCAAGGCTACGGCATTCCTGAAGCGGGGGTTTGCGCTGTTCGATGAAGACGGCCGTCGTGTTCACCGATCCGCTGAAGATATGGAGCTTTATTCCGAGGGGCCCCTGGATACGACGCAGATTGCCTTTGTTCCGGCAATGGATCGGGTGTCGATGGCGCCGGGAAAATATCGAATGGACTTGCAGATCCTGGATCAAACGTCGGAAAAATCCCAGGTCTACAACCAACAGACACTGATGAATTCGTTTGAAGGTGAGACCTTGATGGTGAGTGATATCCAGCTGGCCGCGTCAATCAGGCCGCAGGGCGGCGGCGAGTTTGGCAAGCGCGATATCCAGGTGATCCCAAATCCGAGTCGGGTGTTTCTGTCGAGTCAGTCGGTGTTCCTATATTATGAAATTTACAATTTGAAGCGGGATGAATACGGAGCAACCAGGTACAACGTCTCCCATGAAATACGCGGAGTGGAAAAGAGGCTCGTCAGGGTAGATGTACTTGCGGCTTTAGGGAAACTTCTGGGAATGCGCGATGAGGGAGAGGTGATCAATATCGAGTATGAGCACGTTGGTATCCAGGTGGATGACTTTGGATATCTCGAATTGGATATGTCTAACACCGAGCCGGGAAAACAGACATTGGTGGTTCAAGTGACGGATGAGAATAGCGGCCAAAAGGCCGCGTCTACTGCGTCGTTTTCGATCCAATGAAATGCTGTGTCTGGTTTTCTCCCTGGTTCGAAGGGGCCGATAAATGAATCCAGTAACGATGAAGCTGCCCGTTATCCTGACCGTCATTGTCCTGGCGACCACCAAAGCACCGGTGGGCGCTTTGTCCCAGGAGGACGCTGACAGAGTTGATCTACTGTACCAAAAGGGAACACAACTGGCAGAACGAGATTCACTGGCCGCCGCCGCGCGGTTTCACGCGGTGCTGGTGATCAACACGAAACATGCCCCGTCTTATGTGGGGTTGGGTCATGTACACCTGAAAGCGGAAGAACTACGCGCCCGCGCTGAATGGCCTGGGGTTGGTGTTTCGGGATACGGACAAGATGCGGGATTGGGCAATCAAGTATTTTCGAAGTGCGTACCAGGCGGACCGCGGGTATATCGAGGCGTATATAAACCTTGCGCAGGTGTACCGAGAGATCGGCGATACCAAGGAGTTGGATACCTACGAGAGATTGGTAAAGGTCGACCCCGAACATTCAGACGCCTGGTTCCAGATTGGGAGGATCTATACGTATGGCGAGGCGGGACGATCTCGAAATGCTCGAAAGGCGCAGGATGCGTACCGGCGGCAGATTGAGGTGAATCCACAACATTTCGGTGCACGGACGTATCTCGGCCAGATAATGAAAGAATCCGGGCGGACGGATGAAGCGTTGGCAATGCTCAAAGCCGTTGTGGATACGCCGAATGCCCATCAGCGGCGCGCGCTGCTGGAACTTGTGGAGGTGCACCAGACAGCCAGGGACCACGATCTCGCGGACCCTCTGCTCGAAGCTTTCATTGACGGCTTGGAACCTGAGGAACGGGCGGTCTACTATGATTTAAGCCTGGTGGCGATTGGGGACGAATTGAGCCGATTTCAAGGGGCTCCTGAAGAGGAACGCAAGGTGCTGTCTGAGGGCTTCTGGGCGGGCCGGGACCCTGCGCTAGCGACTGCGGCCAACGAACGGTGGATAGAGCACTGTCGCCGTGTGGCGTATGCCCGAGAGCATTTTGGCGAGTACGAGTTTCCCTGGGACGGGCGTGGAGAGGTATATGTGCGTTATGGAGAGCCGGATCATGTCAGTTCCTCTGGAGACATCCGATTTGAGACGCATCCAGGGGTCCTGGCAGTGAAGGACCGACTCATGAACCAGGCGGGTGGAGCCTTGCAGCTCTTACTATTAGGCCGGCGTATGATTAATTTTTATGGTGGCAGTGGGCCAGGCCTGGATGACCTTCGGAGTCTATCCACCATTTTGGGTTATCCGGTATACCCCGTTCGTGGCGTTTGGGAGTACTGGATTTATACGAATGTAGGGCGTGGCATAGAAGTGACGTTCGTACAGAAATACACGCCGGGCCCTTACAAGTACGCGGAGATGCCGCATGCGAGCGCCGATGTCTGGGTGGATGAGATCACAGGTCGGAACCCGATAAAGGAACCAGAAAACCCAACTTATGACGGGCTCCGGGAAAACAAGCCCCGGACTGCTATTCAGTTCAGGTCGAATTTGACCTGGCAACATTTGAACCCCGGTTTGGTGATGCATCGCGTGGCGCGCAAGACCCCGGAGATTTACGAGCAGGATTTCGCGACGGCTCCCCTTGATTTCTATTTTGACTCGGCCCGATTCAAGGCAGACGACCGTTCGGTCAATCTGGAGGTCTATTACGGCATTCCGACGCGAGACCTCAACTACGTAGAGGGAGCGGATGGAAGGCTGACAGCATATTTAAAGCGTGGCGTGGCGCTGTACGACGAGGATAACAAGCCGGTGTATCGGTCGAGTGAGGAAATGGAGCTATACACGTCGGGACCGGTGGATACCACGCAGATCGCATTTGTGCCGGAGATGGACCGTCTTTCTGTGGCGCCCGGTACTTATCGTCTTTCGGTGCAGATTCTGGACACGTCGTCGGATAAATCCCAGGTCTACAACCGCGAGGTGGTCCTCTCTCCGTTTGGCGATGATTCGCTGAGGGTGAGCGATATCGAAATGGCGGCACTGATCCGTCCCAGCCGGGGCAGCAAATTCACGAAAGGGAAGATCGAGGTGGTGCCCAATCCGAGTCTGTTCTATCTGGCGGGGCAGCCGGTGTTAGTCTATTACGAGTTATACAACCTGAAGAAAGATGAATTCGGTGCGACAAAGTACCGGGTATCGTACGAACTGCATTCGCTAAATAAGGGAAATATCGCGGTAAGGACGTTGAAGGCGCTTGGGAGGTTGGTCGGCATCGATCATAAGGCGGAGGTTGTCACCGTGGAATATGCACACGAAGGAGACAGATCCGACGAGTACGGATACCTGGAACTGGATATGTCGAATACGGATCCGGGGCACCAGTTGTTGATCGTCAAGGTTTCGGATGAGATTGCAGATAGCCGCGCAACGTCGGCAGTTTCGTTTGCGATTCGATAGACCTATGTGTCAGGTATATTGATGTATCGGAAGGATTTATGCGCCCGTTGGCTCATCGCGGCAGCATCTGGCAAGATTCCAGGTCCGGATCAGTATTGACGGGACAAACGCTGCGGGCTTTGGGCATTCCAAATCAAGCATCAGTAGTATTCAGATACCCACGACGAGAGCTTGAGGGGTCTTGAAATGTCAATCAACCGAGGTCTTCATATGCGGAGACGCCGCACAAGGTTGACTTCAATGGCTTCTGCCTTCCTATGTGTCGGATTCTTCCTCGTGACACCGATCGCCGCCGGCAAGAAGCAGGTTGCCAACATGCTCTACGAGACGGCGTTGGAGCAGGTCGGTCGTGTCACCGCGAAGGAGAGTCTGGAGGCCTTCCGGCAAGTATTGAGGGAGGATCGGGACCATGCACGGGCGCATTATGAAGTCGCAAAACTGTATATGTCCCTTGACACCCCCATGGACCGCCATAGCGCCTGGAAGGCCGTTAAAAATGCCGTTCGTCTGGATCGTGACAATGTGACCTATCGCCTCGCGACGGGGGATATCTTGTGGGCGCAGGGATCCTGGCACAATGCAGTAAACGAGTACAAAAACGTTCTGGAGCTCGATCCCAAAAACGCAAAGGCAGCCTATATGATCGGCCACTATGGAATCAAGAACTTCATGAAATATAACAATATGGTCATGATGAACATGGTGTCCGGATTCAACTGGAGAGAACATGCACGTAACAGACACTCGTGGAGTGGTTTTGGCATTGAGGAACTGAATGAAGCCGTCTCGTATTTGAAGACGTGTATCGAGGCAGACCCTCATTTCAAAGATGCGTATTTTCAACTTGGGCTTGCCTGCCTTGAAACGAATCGGCCCATAGAATTGATACGGGTGGCAAACCTGCTTTTGGAGCGCGTCCCTGATGACAAGGACGCACTGCTCTTCTGTGGGCTCGGATACCAGGCAATGGGGGAGGAAGTATTGGCGCATGAATTCTATACCCGTGCGCTTCAAAGAATGGTGCCGGATGAGCGAGCAGTGATGGAATCAGTAGAGAACATTGTTCAGGACGAAGATCGCGCAAAGCTTGTAGACTTACGTTCTGAGCAAAAGGCAGGCGGAGATGTTACTCAACCCTGGGTAGATAGTGTCGAGCGAATTCGGTTTTGGCGGCGTCAGGATCCTCTGTTTCTGACTGAATTCAACGAACGCCGCATGGAGCACTACGGCCGGGTAGCTTATGCGAATCTGCGGTTCAGTCGACCCTCGAAGGGCATTGAGGGCTGGCGGACGGATATGGGCAAAGCCTATATCAAACTGGGACGATATCTCGACCGACGGATGCGACGGCCGACAATATCCACCATCCCGATAGACAAGCCCAGCACCTTCGGCAGATCTCTTCCAGGAAGGAGGATACCCTGGAAACTGACGATGCAGAAGGAGACATGGTTTTATGAGGGTTTTCGGGTTGATTTTCAGATATCGGATGGATTCCACGGCTTCTCTCCATCTCGTTTACCGGATCGGCCGCGATATGTCGATCCCTATGGTCGGAAGAAATACAGCGTGCCTTACCAGGTTGCAAGCTTCAAGGACGGGGACAGCCTCCGCGTGGAACTGGCGTATGCGCTGCCCAAATACAATGTGACCGTATCGGATTCGGACAGGAGCATTGCTCTCGAGAACGGCGTATTTCTTTTTGACGAGCACTGGGACGAGGCGTATCGGAAGACGTCGGATCTCAAATTGAGGTGGCCAGAGATAACGCCCAGTGGGTATCCCGCTGTGGACAGCTTGCGGAATAGTCATCTGGTGTTTCAGTTGGCATTCCGGCTGGCACCCGGTGCCTACAATCTGGTGGGCGAGGTGCGGGACCGGAAGCAGGGATCGATCGGGACGTTTCGGGAACAGCGCAGGTTCGAGACGGGGGATTCTTCGCTGACCATGAGCGATCTGTTGCTGGCGGTGCGGATTGAAACGCGAACGCCCTTTCCCGAGGGGCGGTCGGACATGGACATTGTGGCAAATCCGCTGCGGACCTACCATCGGTCCGAACCCGCGTTCATCTACCTGGATGTGTACAATCTGGAGCGGGACGAATTCGGACGGACGGAGTACGAGATCGCGTATCGGATCGGCCGGCCGGAGCAGAAGAAGATCGATCCGTACCTGTTCGTGGCGCAACGGTTGCCCGAGGGGGGCAAGCAATTGGAGGTGACTCGCGTTTCCAAGACGCGTGAGTCGGGCATGCGCCGGCCATTACGAGCGGCGGACGAAGAAGACCAGCCTCATCAGGGTTTGCCGGTCGCGCCACCAGTAGTGGTTCAGGACTATTTCGACGCGCATAAGAAGGATGAGTTGACGTACCGGGCAAGGTTTGTGTTTCCGGATGAGGAAAAACTTGCCAGCCGGATCAAGAAATTGGGCCGAAGCAAAGAGGGGATGGAGACGACGATTACCGCGCGGTATGAGGGGGATCGCGAGGATGACTTCACGTATCTGCAGATTGACCTGAGCCACGTACCTGTGGGTGTGCACCGCCTGTCGGTGCGGGTCAAAGATTTGCACGGCGGTCAGGTGGTGGCGCGCGACGCGTTGTTCCGGGTGATTGAGTGAAAATTCAGGCGGCTGGGGAACGCAAACCGTACGATGACATGCTATTCACGTGGACGTAAGGGCAAAGTGACTCGTTGTCCATCTCAGGTCGAGTCGGCGGAGCGAAAGTCCATAGCTGTGCGAATTCTGGCGGGACTGGGTAAGGTGCTCGGTGAATGGGAAAAGCGGGAGTCTATAACGGTGGATTAGGAACACGTGGGACACCGGTGTTGAAAGAACATCGATGGATTTCGCGGTTCGAAAGGAGGCAAACACCAAACCATGCCAGCCAAATCTGTGACTAAGCTTTTTTTTGTCCTATGTTTTCTGGGCTGTGGTGGAAGTGTGCCAACCGAATCGGAGCAGTCAGTTAATGCACCGGGATTCGAAATTGCCGGAAGAATGACGACGAAGCGATTCTGGCATGTCGCGGTACAATTGAAGAACGGGCAGGTTCTATTTGCTGGTGGCGTTGAAACGGATCGTCCGGGGCACTCTTCACCGGCAATGATGCACAACAGTGCGGAGATATTCAATCCTGAAAACGGAACCTCATCGCCAACGGGAAATCTGACCCAAGCTCGACAATACGACAAAGGTTTATTGCTACGGGACGGCCGGGTCGTATTGATCGGTTTTCGCGACAAACCCGTGGAGATATACGACCCACAGACCAGGAGATTCTCGGCTACGGCGTACCTTCCAATGCGTGGACACCCGCGTACGGTAACTCTACTTCAGACCGGAGGTGTTTTCGTATCTGATGAACAGGGTAACACCACAGTTTACAACCCTGATACGGGAGAATTCTCTTCCGTGAAAAGGATGATTTTCCCTCGCGACGGTCATTCGGCGACTTTATTACACGATGGGCGTGTACTTCTCGCAGGTGGAATAAGCGCCGGCGAAATGGTTAAGGGCTCCGAGATTTACGACCCAGAAACCAATTCGTTCAAGGCCGTCGGCGATCTGAACAACGAACGGTGGGGACACAAAGCAATGCTTCTCCGCGACGGCAGGGTGTTGATCATTGGCGGGCGCAAGGGTGATATCAACGCATCTGAAGACGTACAGACCGCCGAGTTTTTCGACCTTGCTACGGAGACGTTTTCACCCGGAGGCAATACAGCAATAGAAGCAATCCGTACCGCCTTTCTGATGCCGACCGGCAAAGTCTTTACTTTGAGCGTCCGGGAAGTGGTGCTTTATGATCCAGCCACGGGTACTTCCACACGGACGGGGCATAGCATAGGTTCGAATCGAGACTTGTATACTGTAACCGTGCTCAACGACGGTCGCGTTCTGGTTTCCGGTGGCTGGAATGATCTGGAATCGACGGATGAGGTCCTGATCTACACGCCGTAAACCCGGTCCTGGAAACCTTGCTCCCTTTCGATTCGCGGCAGTGGACGTCAGACCGGACTCTTACGTGCCCAATGCAATCATCGTCTACTCCTGGTCCTTCCAGACCATTATCGCTCGGGTCGAAAAAATCCACCAGGTCATGAAACGGCATCTAGGAAAGTGAACCATGTTCATGTCCAACACGTCTTTCAGGGCTAAGACAGTGAGTTATATGGGTCGAAAACCGCGAATGGTTTCAATATACACGACATGGACCTCCTCTGCCTGTGTCGTTGTTTTTGCCTTAACGGTTTTGGGTTGCAGCGAGAAGAATTCGCCGCAGGGTCCAGCGCCAACCCAGAGCCCCGCCCATACCAGCACGTCGATCAACCTGTCCTTCGGTGATATCCTCCTCACGATGCGGGAAATTGTCTCTCAACACGAGGACATGCAGGCGGTTCGCCCTTCCGTCGATTTTGCGCAGGATATCCGTGTGACACTCGAAGACAGTCTGATGATCTTCCCCTTGCCGGATTCCGGCTGGGGAGGCAGGCATCCAAGTACCGGGTGGACAACGTCATGGGTAACACTCAATTTGAAGCCGACCCGGTTCGAAGTTATGCAGACTGAGATCTTGTCCGGGGAAATGCGGTTCGATATGCGCAACAATATGCCGGAAGACGTACGGATAAAACTGTATTTCGGTGACATCACGAGGAACGGGGAATTAATCGTGTCGGACGTCATTCCGGCGGAAGACGTAAAAACCGTTCGATTTTCCTTGGGTGGAACTCTCCTAAAACCTCGTGTTAGTCCAAATGGTTTTATTCGCATTATTGAGGGAAATCTGGATGTGGGAACTTCAGGCCTTCGTCTAATTAGCGAACGGATGGTGGATTGGAACTACGTTCCGTCTCCTATCGCATTCAACACGTTATCGGGTCGTATCGTCGATATGCGTATCCCGTTTGAAACCGGTCCTGTGGCCATCGCTTTGCCAACGGACTTCGACGGCGTACAGGCTGCGACTCTCGAAATCAACCTTGCCAATGGGATTATATTTTCACGGGAATTAAGCCTGAAAGTCATTGCTCGACAGGACACGACAGGCGGGAGGTCGGCAACCCTGGATCTTCCCAAGGAATTGGGTGTCCTTGCCGAGGGAAATCCGGACCATCCGGTAGTGACCACGCTCCGGCTCGACGAAATGAACAGCAACATCGTCGACCTGTTAAACCTGAAACCGGAAACCATCGAAATCAGCGGACACATCCTGCTGGGCGGCACCAACCCGTCCAAGGTAAGCCGGAACGACGGTATCGATATCCAGGTGGCAATCCGTTCGTCAATAGATGCCGCCTTCGGAGAACACACCGCTGTCTCCGAACCAAAGCGCATCAATGTGGACACGTTTACCCGGGCGAAAATTGCGAATGCCACCGGAGGCTCGCTCACACTTGATCTCGCCAATGGGCTGCCCGTAGGTGTGGGGGTCCGGCTTCTTCTGGGCACAGACGCCGAACGGATTCTGGAATCCCCCGCCCTGAAGATCCCTAGGCAGGGAGACATTTCCATTGGCGCGGCGCCGATCGATGCCGCCACAGGATTGGTCAAGGAAACCACGGTTCACCGGGAACAGGTGACGCTTACGGCGGCAGAGGCGATTTTGTTTTCCAGGTCGCGCCTCACTTACCTGATTGTGATCACAACGGAAACCACGAACGGCCGCAAGGTTCGCATTGTGGATAGCGATGCCGTAAAGATGTCCGTTCAAGCCAGGATAGGTGTCGGCGAATAGAACTTGCGGGCATACGCAGACCGGATGTGGATTTCTGAGACGTTTCGTACGTCGCAAGTAATAAGCCTGGAAACACATTGCCGGATTCCTCGTGGACGGAGCACAATTCTTCAAAGTTTAGTAACAGGAAGGCAACCTAACTTTCGTGGTCCAATTACCATGAAAGGGCGATGACATGGAATCAGAACGTGGTTCAATGTCCATGAAACAGCTGTTTCGATTGGCGTTTTTCGTGGCGGCATTTGCGGCAGTCTACCCTCTTCAGGAACTCAATGCGGAAACCCCTCGGTCCTTGATATCCGTTTCCAACAAAGGGGGTACTGCATGGGCTCTCGGGCTGGAAACCGGCCCGGTCGCCATTACGGAGATATGGGTCGAGACCGAAGGAGGCGCGCGACGTCGCTTGGGCGTATTCCCTGGAAAGTCGAACGGCTTGGAGTGGAACGCAAATGGAGATCGCCTCCATTACATCGAACAGCCACTTGAAACAAAGATGATCAGTATACCGCTCGTGGAACGAAGGGTTACGCCGCTGTTTCCTCCACGGATTTGGGAAATCCCCATTGGTCGAGGGCACATACGAACCATCCCGGAAAGCAGTGTCAGTGATGCAGGTGCAGGCAGGACGAATACATACACCGACGACACGCACGGTCCCGCATCGAAAGAAATAACAGCCGCACTGCAAGGTCTCGGAGCCGCTTTTCAGGCCGCCGCCTTAGCCTACACGGCCCTGCATCAATGGGATTTTGATAGCGCCGCGGAAAATTACCGCCGGGCGGCGTCGAGATTCGCGGCTCTACCGCGTGATTTCGAGCAAATTGGACTGTATCGAGAACCGATAGACGAGTACGTGCGCAATATGAAAGAGAGAGCCATAGAAGCTCGACAAGATGGTGCACGTTGGGTATGTCGAGACCATCTCCAGATCATCGCGGATCTGCTGCATGCATATGCTCTGGACAGTGACGGGAGTCGTCCGGAGAACCTTTTGGTGCTTAAATCCTGGGCGGCGACGCAAGTTTCCTCAAAGGAAGATCTGGAAGTTCTCAATGCTCTGTTTCGCTCTCCGGCAGACCCTGAATCGGAGCGCGAATTCAGCTACTTCTATCGTCCGGACGCGTCCCGAGGCGAGGCGATATTGACCAGTTTTTTCTATAAAGGGCGGCTGGTGGAACTGGTTCGCGATCCAGATGGGGACCGGATACAGGACAGATCCATTGGCCGCGTGCGGGTCGATTCACTTCTTTCCGTTGGTATGGCGCTGTTGGAAGCCGGGAATCCACTCGCGCCTCAAGCACTGGAAATGGTAACGCGGGTGGCTCCTCGTTTCGCACTGGGACACGCAAAAGCGGGCTACGCATATCTTGAATCAGGGCAAATGGACAAAGCGCTGGCATCGTTCGAACGGGCGACCCGACTGGACCACAGACTGGCCGAAGCGTACAACGGTCTCGGGCTCGTGTTTCAGGAGCGGCCGAAAGCACGGCACGACGCCATTCGATATTTCCAGAAAGCACTTCAGTACGACCGGGACTATGTTGAAGCGCGTTTCAACATTGCAAAGATCAGGTATGCGTTAAAGGAGTATGACGTAAAGAGCGACTGCGAGAAGCTTCTGGACATGGATCCGACGTTCGGACCTGCCTATCTGCTTCTTGGAGAATGGTACGAGACATTTCACAAGGATTACGAAAGAGCGGCTCTCCACTATGCGCAGTACATGTCTCTGCGCCCGGATGACCCTCAGGGACGGAATCGATTGGCTGCCGTCTACCTGAAATCCCGAGAATATGCCAGGATTGTCGAACTCCTGGAAGGGTACGCCCGCCAGCACCCCGGGGACACGGAAATCCTCCCCATATTGGCTCAGGCTTGTCTGAAACTGGATGCCCTCGATCAGGCCGATACATATTTCAAACGGTACCTGGAGAGCATAAACGTTGAGGAGCGAGCACTTTTCAGAGACATCAGCCTCGTGGCGTCGGAAGCTGAGATGGCAGCCTTTGAAGAGTCACCCGAAGCGTTCAAGGGAGAGTTCTTGCAGAGGTTCTGGACGGAAAAGGAACCGGATTTAACGACGGCAGCCAACGAACGGCTACTGGAACACTATCGCCGCGTGTGGTATGCCCGACGCAATTTTTCAGGCGGGCGCCAGCCCTGGGACCGCCGGGGCGATGTGTACGTCCGCTTTGGAGAGCCGGACCATCGGTCGCGTTCAGATATGATGAACGTGGAACAGAGCCTGGCCGTCCAACGGGTAAAGGAACGTCTTGCGCGCGCAATCTACGGTACCTCCGTGCCTGCAAAATACTTCCTCAAATCAAATGAGAATGCGGTTGGCGTTCGACACGAAAGCGGAGATTATGCTCTAGAGGCATCTCCTTTCGAGTCCATTTATCCCGGCCCGGTCTATCCCGTTCAAAGTCTTCGCCAATCATTGGGCGAAGGACCCGAATTCAGCGCGAAGCTCGCAGACTCACCGGAAAGTAACACCCACGCCAGCGATGCCCTTCCACCTACAAATTACAGGCCCGTTTCCAGCCAGGAGGATGCCTCAATGGTCGCCTGGGAGACCTGGGTCTACGTAGACGTTGGCGGGGGAATCGAAATCACGTTTACCGATGAATTTCAAAACGGGATCTACGACTTTGCGCCGTCACCCTCCGACGCGCGGATTCCGGTTCGACAGCAGGCAAGTTTGAATCGTTACAATCCCCGAACCGTGACCGCCCAGGCCACCAGCGCTACGCCCAACTATTTCAGAGTTCAATCCAACACCGATCCGCTCACGTTTTACTACGATCTGGCCGATTTTCGACAGGAAGATGGAACAGCCCTGGAAGTCTATTTTGGCGTTCCGCACGTGTCGGGACACTTCCACGAAGAGAAAAAGGAGACCCGAATTGAGGTTGAACGGACTGTCGCGCTGCACAATAAGGAATCCGGTGCAATCTACCGAAGAAAGGGGCAGGTCATTTTTAAGAACGAGGGCGACCTTACCGGGAGGCGTGACGGCTTCGTACCTGATGTGGTTCGAGTCGGCCTTCCCGCGGGGAGCTATCTCATGGAGATAGGAGTCAAGGACCTTTTGTCCCGGAAGCAGGGCAGGTATCGGCAGGATGTTATCGTAGAAGCTTATGGCGGACAAGGCTTACAGATCAGCGATCTGCAACTCGCTTGGCAGATCGATAAGGACCACGAAAAGACCGTATTCAGCAAGGGCGACCTGCGTGTGATCCCAATGCCTACAAGGAGCTACGGAACAGGAAAGAGTGTCTTTGTCTATTACGAAATCTACAACTTGACCCGGGACGAATTCGGGCAGACGAACTACGAGGTATCCTATACGGTCACGTCAAATGACACGCCCGGCGCCGCGGGAATCATCTCCAGTCTGATGCGGTGGCGGGAAGGCAAACGCGAAGAATTGTCTGTCACGTACGATCAACAGGGCGCGGCGGCCGAGGAAGTGGAATACGTGGAACTCGAGTTAGAAAACCAGCCGACGGGCAAATACCTGTTGAAAGTAATGGTCAGGGACGTTAACAGCGGCGAAACCGCCGAGAAGGACGCCGGGTTTGTCATCGCGCAATAGAATTGTCGGGGACAACCGAAGGTCGGATCAAATAACCGCCTTTGATTTGCCATTACTGCGTACCCATGCGGCTACGTACAAGGAAGGACACGAAATGTCCACGAGATTCGTGTCGGTGCTCGTTATTTGTTCAAGTATTCTTTCATGTGGCGGAAGTGTACCGACACCGTCGGAACCACCGACCGACCTGAAGGGTTTTGAATTCGCCGGAAATCTGACCCAAAAGCGGTTCTGGCATACTTCGACCTTATTGAAAAACGGCCACGTTCTCATCGCGGGCGGCGCCGCAACGGAGAGCCCGGGGTACGTGCCTATGTCCATGTTTCACGACAGCACGGAGCTATTCGATCCTGAGACCCAAACCTCATCGGCGGCTCGTAGCATGTCGGTGGCTCGAACTCGCGACATGGGAATATTGCTACAGGATGGTCGGGTCGTAATATTGGGTGCGCACCTCGCTCCGGTGGAGATTTACGATCCGCAATCTGGAAGATTCTCCGCATACAACGCAACGTTGGGAGACATCGGCACGGCAGCGTTACTTCCCAATGGCAGCATCCTCACATATTGCGCATTGGGCGTGGCCATTTTCGACCCGGACACGGGCAACTTCACGTCAATTTCCGGGTTGGATGCCAGTCGAGGAGGCCATACGGCTACTTTGCTGCGGGATGGGCGCATACTCATCGTTGGCGGCGGCTATCCTGCGGCCCTGGGCAAAGCAGCGGAAGTCTATGACTCGACGTCCAACGCCTTTACGGAAGTTGGCGAATTGCACAACGAACGGCGGGGACACAAGGCCGTGCTACTTCGAGACGGGACGGTATTGGTTATTGGCGGTAGTAAAGGTGTTCTGGACTCTCCTCCTGAGCCGGTAACGACCGCCGAGATATATGACCCGGCTACCGGATCGTTCTCGCTGGCGGGAACTCCAGGTATCACGCCGATTTGGGCCGCCGCCGTACTTCGCACGGGGGAAGTCTTTCTCATCGGCGGCGAAGATGGAAACGTCGTTCTTTACGATCCGGCCTCGGGGGCGTTCGGTCCCACGGGAGACAGCATTGGGCAGAATCGACAGTTTTATACAACAACCGTCCTTCGTGACGGTCGCGTGCTGGTTGCGGGTGGAATGAAAGACGGCGAGGCTTCGGATCACGTCTTGATTTACAATCGCTGAACTCGCGACTCCGTGCGGTCATCGCTGGGCCGTGATCCCGAGATTGATTAAAACAAACTTCCTACGTCGCGAGAAGAATTCGCCGAAGGTCCGGGGACCAAATGCAACGACTCAATCCACCAGATGCATATATAATCCACTACTGCGACGGTATCCTGCTCGCGATGCTCCGTATGATCTGGATTTGGGCGATTGTGACGCTCGGTATTTCCGATGCATTCTCGCAACAGACCCCTGTGGTCGATTCCACAAAAGAGAAGAAAGCGTGGACGATTTTCTGGTCTGAGGGACCGGTGAGTTTAACCGAAGTGTGGTTCGAGACCACACAAAGCACACGTCGTCTGGTTGTATTCCCCCTCTGTGCCTAAATGAATGAGACAATTTCCCCTCCGATTTTAGTGTAGTATAATGGGCGGAGAGGAGAACATGAGATTAGGTCCAGCACCCATATCGCAGAAGATGGCAGACAGCGACACGCATCGGCGCTGCCCGATGTTGACACGGTCGGAATCGGCGAATCCGGAAGTTCTGAAGAATGTGAGCGAAATGTCGCTTTGCCTGCAGGATAGGCAAACGCATGGGCTGTTTCGTGCGGCTCAGGAGGAAGGGGATTGTGCCTATCCTGGTTGAAATGGAAAAGGCTCCGATGTAAATTGGATACAGCAGTCTCGTGGAAGAAGACTGTACCCTCATACGAAAGGAGCCTATGATGATAAAAGTATCACAGAACGCCCGTGAAGTCAAGTTGAATACGGATGCCGTCCCGAACCTGCCAAAAGGGCCAGAGCGTATTCGTCTACTACGAAATCTACAGCCTGGTTAAGGACGAGTTCGGGCAGACGAACACGTGAGCCGCAAACCCACTTGCATTATTGTCACCGGCCGGCCGGGTTCAGGAAAAACGACTTTATCCAGGAAGCTCGCCGACAGGCTGTGGATGCCGGTCATCAGCCGCGACGAGATCAAGGAAGGCTACGTCAACACGCATGGCGTGAAGCACGATCAGCTTCCGCCGGACACCAATAGCGTGATCTCTGACCTCTTCTTTACGATTGTAAATCAGTATCTCGCCGCAAAGATCTCTGTCGTTATAGAGGCGGGGTTTCAGCATCGGGTTTGGGAACCGAGAATTCCCCGGATCCTTGAATTGTCAGATCCGTTCATCGTCGTATGCATCGTCGACGCGATGGTGGCGGCAACGCGCCATCTCCGGCGCGGTCTGGAGGATCCAAATCGGGAGTACTACCACGGCGACAAACGCGTCGAAGTCTACAGGCGCACTGGTGAAATCGCGCCTCCCGGCAACTATACCGCTCCGGATTTCGACGTGCCCGCCATCCATGTCTCAACCGGGGGACAATACTCGCCCGGTATAGATGACATTGTGAAGCGAATCCGACTATCGAATGCTCAACCGGGTGGGTGAATCGAACGCCGGTGGACACGGTTTGAGCTAGGGATTCCACACCAAATCTGATAGCGATACACTCTGCCTCGATAACGCTCCCTCGGGCTTTGCCCGCCTCCCTCGTCCTAACACCCTCCTGCATCAAATCTCACGTTATTCGATACTCCTGCATCCGGTCCTCGCAACGGGGCACAAAAGAAATGTCAGCGCGTGGCCACAGGTCTTATTGCGGCCTTCAAACTTAGAATCTCTTTCAGTATTCCTTCATTCGCAGGACCTTGACTCCGTTCACGCATTCTTTTCACTACAGCGTAGACGAGCGGATTGAATTTGTATGGTTTGTTCATTTCTTCAAGTGTGATTATCTCCGGCCATCGAGGGACCGCTCCGATAATTTCAATTAGCCGATCGATGTCCGATTCGACGGAGCAGCTAAAGTAATCGACTTCGAATGCCGCATGAAAGCCAATGAACAAAATGGCTCCGTACAGACTACCGAATCGTCGGTAGTACGGATCCATGTTTCGGATCGAAAAGGAAAATGGACCAGATTCAGATCCCCAGCCTGTACGAAATAGTGAATTTGGATTGAAGTGAACGAAATTCGATGTAGCGAAATATATGAAGTCGTAAGTGAATTCGAGCTTTAGCTTCTCCGTGAGTTTTCTAATGGATGGCCAATTCTCACGAACTTCTCTCTTCGATTCCTTAACCTCTCGTTCCTCCTCGCTTGGCTCTGGGCTACTAGCCAGGACATGCTGTGCAGGATTATTTGCACGGAAAAATCGCCGTTGGGCCTGCAAGCCCCTCATGTAATCGTGGCGAATCTTGAGCCAGATCAATTTATTTGCTCTCTTCTGTTCCAATCGCGTCAAGTAGGCCAAACATATCAGGTCCTCGCAGATTCCCCTGAGATTACTTATAAATAAAAACGATGGAGCGTGATTCTCATCTGAATTTGCTGCAAGATTGAACTCGAGGCATTTCGACGTTGCAGCTTGAATGAGGTGCTCCAATACGGATTCTTCTGGATGCTGAAGTGCCGGCGCCCGAAACTCCAGTTTTTCGCGTATCGATTCGAAAACCTTTAGTAACGTACTTTCTAACGTGGGACTTTCGTTTTCGGCCATTTCGTTCACCAAATCTTCGATGTTTAATTACAACGTGAACCGGACGTGTCGGGAGTCCCATTACGAGGTCCCTAAGTGACAATATATCGTGAGACGACTTTCCCTCCGAGTTTAATATAGTATATCGGGTGGAGAGGACGAGCAATCGGGTGAAATGGCTTCAAGTACCGAGCCCGGACCTTCGATATTCATTTGACTCGCCAGGTGCGATCCGGTACCTTGTTTCTGTAGTCAAGAGGATGAAGCCCGCGTTTTGTCGTTGCGAAGGGATGTAGTTGACTTCGGAGGTCCGCCATGGTCAGTGACGCTACTCGAAGGATGGCCTGGAATGAGTATCTGGATGTAGAGAGGGCGGCCAGATACTACGATGAACTTTCTCGTTATTATCGCAGGCGACACAATGCCATCATGATAGGACTTGCGCTCTGCGCAATAGCCGGGGCTGGTCGCTTTATGTTTTCGGACTACATAGGTAGGCTGGCTGAAGTCATAGTAGATCTGGGCATTGTTGCAGTTAGTGTGCTTGGCCTACTTGGGAATCATGCAAGAAAATCCGCCAGTCTTCATGCGGTTAGCGTCATGTGTTTTGATTTGCAGGACAAACACAAAGCGTTGTGGTCGAAGATAGAAAACAACGCGATAGACAATAATGAAGCCTACGACATACTGATGGATCTTATTGAATCCGGCGAGAGGGCAACAAGCATTCCTGGTTGGGCAGATATCTCGGTAAATGACAAATTCAACATCAAAAGCCAAAGAGAAGCAGATGATTCGCTGGTCGATCAATATTCAATCAGGGAGGCATGATGGGAGAAAGGGGCGGAGAGGGAAGAGCCATAAGGCCGCCGCGCAATCCCGCAAGCCCGAGACCGGCACCGCCTCCAAGACCGCAAACAACTCCACAGCCACCACCCAGGCCACAATCACCGCCCGGACCACGAGAAAACAGTTGACACTGCAATCGAAATACAGATTCTCCAGTCCCTCCAACCGCGACAGACCCTCGAGATTGTGCGCCGGCTGAAACCCTCGCGCGGAGTGCGCCAGGATCAGTTTCATATTTGGAAACGTCTCGCAGTAGCGGCGTATCCAGTGGATATTCGCCGGATCCGCCGCCGCCCGCCGCTTGACCGGATGCAGGGTGATCACCCAGCCCTCGTCGTCGGCCACCCTCACCAGAGACTCCGGCAGATAATCGCAGATATCCGCATCCCACGTGGGCCGGCCCTCCTCCCACGACGGGTGTCTCGGCGCCTGGAGATGATAGCACTTCAGCCCGCTCAGGCCCAGCCGCTTCGCCACCTGCCGCACCCATTCCGGATCGTCGTCGGGCTTAAGAAGCTGTCTTAAAATCCCCAGCGGTCTGCGCGCGGCTGCAGCGGGAATCGAGCGCCGCCTGTCTGGCCGTCCATTCGTTGGAACTGGCATGCCACTCCGGGCTCGTATGGAACGAAATGAAATTCGCCGCGATATCCCTCCCCGGCATCATGCAGTCCATCAGACGCACATACCCGGCGTGATCGACACCCTCTTCGAAATCTTTCACCAGCGGCTGCCCGCTGCCCGGCACGTCCAGATGGCAGTGGGCGTCGTAAACCCTGTATCGGGCACGAACGATGCCAGTTCGCGCTGGAAAAACGCCACGTCCTCGTCACGCGCGTACCTGGTGTAATCCAATGGCACGGTCAGTCCTTTCTGCTGTAGCGTGCTTGTCAACTCCCCCTAACCTGAATAATTTCATGAATTGTCACGGACTGCAGTTTCACGAAGCAGAAACAGCTTCCAAGTGAATAGAGAAAGCGAATCCCAATGTGTGATACATTCTGGATTTGGATAGTCTGAAACAGACGAGACCTACCCCCTAACCCCCTTCCTGAGAGGAAGGGGGAACTGTGATCGGCTGATGAACGGTTGGATTGGATGAAGACGTTTCGATTGACGAAAAAATCCGTGCGAAATATCGTGATTGGTCGGCGAGTTGCGCTTGGAAAAGTGACGAGATGGCGTTCTCCAATCAATCAGAGGTTGTATAAAACATTGTTTACGCGCCACTTCGTTCGACTCCCCCTCTCCTCGCAGGAGAGGGGGCCGGGGGGAGAGGTCCTTTTTTGTGAATTAGTCAGGCGAAGTCTGCCATAGGAACCCGAACCGTCCATGCACGACCAGAGCCGCACTTACGGGACAATTCCTTCATCGCGCAAAAAGCGTTCGACCTCGCGCCAGAAGGCCGGCCAATCGGGCGGGCAGTTGTTATGCCCGGCTTCATACGTGATGAGGCGGCTACGTCTGGCCGCGCGGTGCAGGGCGACGCCATGGCTGTACGGAATTACGTTGTCCCGCGTGCCGTGGGCGATGAGAACGGGGCCGGCATAGCCGCCCAGCATTGTCAGATTGTCGAACGAATCGCGAGCGAAGAATCCGGGCACGTAGTATTTCTCCACGGCCACGGCGCTGATGCTCTTGAACGTGGACAGCAGGATGAGCGCCGCCGGAGAGCGTTCGGCCGCAAGCGCGCACACGGCGCCCCCTCCGAGCGAGCGGCCCATGAAAACGATGCGGTTTGTGTCCACATCCTCGCGGGCGGCCAGCATGTCGTAGGCGGTGACTAAGGTTTCCGTGACGCTGGCCTGGGTGGGCGACCCATCGGAGCGCCCGTAACCGGGATATTCGACAAGCAGGACCGCGAATCCGAGACGGGTGAAGGCCGTCATTTCGCCGGCCCAGTGGTCGATGAGTTCCGCGTTGCCGTGGGCGAAGATGACCGCGGGCCCGGGCCGCGCGTCCGCTTTCGACGGGAGCAGCCACGACTCGGTTCTGCCGGCTCGAGTATCCAACCAGATGCGTTCCATTTCGGACGCATCTGACAGGTCGGGCGGGGACGGCCCGATCAGTTTGCGGGGAAAGACGATACGGCGCTGCGTGAAGAAGAGGATGGCGGCATAGACGAGGTAGAGGGCCACGCCGCCTAACAGGATTCGGAGCAGGATGTGGAGTTTGGTGTCCATGTGATGGGACGAAGCGCGCTGGTGTTCATTCCCGGAGATAGATTGCCGAAATACGGCCGCCGAGTCGGTGGTCCGTAAGCCCTGCCCCGAGCCGGTGCCCTGAGCCTGTCGAAGGGTCGGCGAAGGGCTGCCCAAAGGCACCGAACAGGTAGCGCAACGTGGACATTTCGACAAGCTCGCTTCGACAAGCTCAGCGCAGGCAACGCAGGCAATGACCACGTTGCGACGGGCACGATGCGACAAAGGCGAAAAAGGCCCCGGGAGACATCTTCACCGGGGCTTTTTCGATGGTACGTGCGGAGCTGATCGAGCTTCAGCAGGTGACGTCTTTTCCCTCGCTGCCGAATACGGCCAGGCGTTCCTGTGACGTGGTTGCTTTCACACGCGCGGGACAATAGTGGAGTTGGATGGCCCGGCGCCTGTAGGACGTGGTGTTGGCCGGGGTGCCGTGATGAATCATACCGGACCAGATGAGGCAGCCGCCCGGTTCGAGCGGGACCGCCACGACGTGGTCCCGGACCAGGTGCGTATCGCAGATCTGCCAGTCGCGGCGCTTGAAATGAACTCTGGGACCCTGTAGGTGGGTGCCGGGGATCACCCGCATGCAGCCGTTTTCGGGCGTGGCCCTGTCCAGGGAAATCCACATGCTCACGATGGGGGTGCCCATGGGCAGATTGAAATAGGCGTGGTCCTGGTGCCAGGGTTTTTCGCGCCCCACCCTGGGTGGTTTGAGAATGGCCTGGTGCGAATAGAGCGCCGGTTCTTCGCCGATGATCCGGGCCATGATGTCCAGGATTTTCGGGTGTTCGGCCAGAGCGGTCAGGCGGTGGTCGTAGCCCATGAAATACTGGAGCTTTCGCACGGCGTCCCACCGCTCGTCGTCTGAAAGCGCGTGCAGCCTGTCCTTGTAGCTGGCTTCGAACTGCACGCCTTTGAATTCCGGGTTTTTCCCCTTGATGAGATCCATGAGGCCGCTGAGCATGTCGTCGACTTCGGCGCTCGTAAACGCGTTCCTGATGGCCAGATAGCCATTCTGATGGAAATGTTCCACGTCCGCACCGGTCGCGGCGTCGAGGCTCTCGACACCCTCGTCGATTTCGTGAAATTCGTAAAGGTCCTCGGTATAGCCGCCGTCGTTGACGTAATTGTCGAAGGCGGCCCGTTCACGGGTCTGTTCCATCGGTGTCTCCTCCGGGCAGGTGCGGGTTTCCGGACCCCCGGGCTCGGGGGCGGGCGCAACGAGGGGATGAGCCCTTTGTTCCCGCGGTTTTCAGCCTGCGTATAACGCGATATCCAAACCTAACGCAAGTGGGCTTTGCTGTCAACCCAAAACGGGATTAACGGGTAACCTCTTGCATTTCCCTTACGTTGACCTTATCTTTCCGTTTCGCAGTGCGGTCGGGCCGGATTTCGGGTGGAGAAGGGACACAAGACTTCGCATCAGATCCGCATTTAATTCGGTGAGAAGCAAGAGGGAAGACGGGAGACGTCAGGCAAGGCAAAGCGCGAAAGACCGCCGGGTGCCGGGGTGGTCCTCTTACGTCTTCCTTCTTACGTCTCACGCTCTTAATGGAGGGTTCGCGATGGAGAAACGTACGCTTGGCAGGACGGACATGGAAGTCACACGCCTGGGTTTCGGAGGCGCCAGGATCGGACTTGAAGACGTAAAACCCGATCGGGTGGGAAGGGTGCTGAACCGGCTGCTGGACGACGGGATCACGTTGATCGACACCGCGGCGTGCTATCACGACAGCGAGGAACTGATCGGCCGGTACATCGGTGGGCGGCGGCACGAATACGTGCTGGCCACGAAGTGCGGCCACGTGACCGGAGACGCAACTGGCGAGCCCTGGTCGCGCGCCGTGATCGAGGAGAGCATCGACCGGTCGTTGCAGCGGCTGAGGACGGACCACGTCGACCTGGTCCAACTCCACACCTGTTCGGCGGACGTGCTCAGGGCGGGAGAGGCCGTAGACGCTGTGATGCGGGCGAAGGAAGCGGGAAAGACGCGGTACGTGGGGTATAGCGGCGACGGGGAGGACGCTCTGGTGGCCATACGGATGGGGGTGTTCAGCACGCTGCAGACGTCGTTCAATGTGGTGGATCAGCACGCCCGCGCCGAGGTGCTTCCGGAGGCACGGGATGCGGAGATGGGCGTGATCGCCAAGAGGCCGATAGCCAACGGAGCGATCGGGCAGGCGGCGTCGCCGTACGGTTACGCCGATGCCTACTGGGAGCGGGCGCGGCAGCTCGAAATTCCTGAGGGAGCCCCCGAGGATCCCATCGAGCTTTCGCTGCGTTTCACGCTTTCACAGGATGCCATCGATACGGCGATTGTGGGAACGACGAATCCGGATCATGCCCGGGATAACCTGGAACTGACGGCAAAGGGACCTCTCGCCGACGCCGTGTTGGATTCTTTTTACAGCCAGTTCGATGCCTTGGGGGCGGACTGGAACCCGCAGACATGAATGCGGGGGAAACACGAGTTCGGTCACTTGAGATGCATAGAGCCGCGACAAACGTCTCGTAAGGGGAAGGTGAGTCCGATCGGAGACCCGCACGGATTCCCGTTCGACGCGGGGATGCGAAACCGGTTGACGGGTCGTCGGTTTTCGACTTCGGATTACCCCTACCGGCGATCCCAGCGGCTGGGGTTGAGGCCGGGCGCCTCGCGGGCCATGTTGGCAGGTTTGTTGCCGCCGTGGAAGTCCCAGTGGCGGGTGTTGGGATCGGCAAACAGGGGACGCACGGATTCGGGCAGGGTGGCGAGGTCGGCGTCGTTCCACGCGGGCACGTCGGCAA
The DNA here is from genome assembly GCA_965237675.1 of Candidatus Latescibacterota bacterium. Lineage (GTDB taxonomy): Bacteria > Latescibacterota > UBA2968 > UBA2968 > JAAXHE01. Next base: position 1,912,217 of record OZ250150.1, on the reverse strand, counting down.
TGGGGCCGGCCCACGCGGGGCGGTAGGCAATAGCGAGCATTTCACGGGCATGGGCGCCGGTGTTGGGGAAGTTCCCGTGGAAGACTTTGTGGTTGATCAGAACGGCGCCGCCTGTATTTACGGGGACCATGACCTGTTCGGGATGGTCCCCGTAGCGTTTGTACGGGTTGGCGTCGGTATGCATCGACAGATGGGAGCGAGGGATAACCCGGAAGGGCGAGACGTCCCGCGTGAGATCGTCCAGGTAATAGAGCACCCGGACCATAAACGGTACGCTGCCGCCGTACCCGAAAATCCGGGAGCCGTAGGGCTGGCCGTCGGTATGGAGGCTGATACCGGGGTGACCGGGCTCGGAGCGGGCGTAGGTGTAGGACATGACGATGGTTTCGCCGCCGAAGAGGTCGTTGAGGAAGGCGAGGGTGGGTGGATGTGCGATGAGTTCGGTGATCGGGCCGCCGGTGAACTGTATATTCGGACAGACCTGCTGGTGGACGCTGTAGTCCACCGCGCGGGTTTCCAATTTTGCAGTCTCCGACTTGACCGCGGCGACATGCTCCGGGGTGAGCAGATTCGGCAGGACGACGTATCCGTCGAGTTCGATCTGGCGGATGCGTTCGCCCAGGGTCAGTGCGGACCAGTCGCGGTCGTCGACCCGTAAGGTGCCCATGCCACGCCTTTCCACATGATATGAAGAGACAACGGGACCGATGCCGTCCCGGATACGATCCACACCGGAGGTCGAAGGGGTATCAGACGCGGTACCTTTCGATCCTGGATTCGTCGACTTCCACGCCCAGGCCGGGGCCGAGGGGGACTTTCAGCCGGCCGTTTTCAAACCTCAAGGGCTCGGTCAGAATATCGTCGACGAGACCGTGGTAGCACGTGTCGTTGGGACCGGAGAAGTTGGGTGTTGAAGCCGCAATATGGGTGATCGCGGCGGTCTTGAGGCCCAGGTCGTGCGAGCAGTGCATCAGGCACGGGACAGCCCATGGTTCGGCCGCATCGGCGATTTTTCTCACGCGCAACAGTGCGCCGGCGGCCGGCGTATCCGGCATAAGGGAGTCGGCGCAGCCGGCTTCCAGAAAAGGCCGGATGCTATCGGGCAGGGTCACCCCGCCGTTCACCAGGACGTGAGTGCCGACTTCGGCCCGCACACGCGCCAGCGTTTCCACGTGCTCGGTGTGGCACGGGTCTTCAAAGTGGCGGACGCCCAGATCCGCCATTTTTTTCATAATGTCCAGTGTCTCTTCCGGGGGGTATCCACCGTTCGCATCCGGACGGAATACGGCTTCGTCCCCGATCTCCTTCTGCGCCGCTTCGGCAATGGACAGATCCTGCGCGGGGTCGTTGCCAGCCTTTGTCTTGATGAAGCGGAACCCCCATCGGTCGATGTATTCGCGCGCGGTGGCGGCGGACTGTTCGGGCTCTTTCAGGCCCATGCAGGCGGTGAAGTCGACCTCGGTTCGGACAACGCCGCCCATCAGGCGGCACAGCGGCAGGCCCGCGTGTTTGCCCAGGAGGTCCCAGAGCGCCATTTCAACGCCCGACATCGGACCTCGGGGGATACCCGCGTCTTCCATCAGGCCGATCGCCTTTTCGATGTCGGCGACGTGGCTGCCCGCGAGGATCGCGTTGGGGTCCGATTCGAAACCGCCGGTGCCCTCGCCCCAGCCTACAAGTCCCGTGTCGGCTTCGATTCTGACAATAAGGCCGGTCCCACCCAGCGTGCCGCCGCCCGCGCCTCGACCCACGTACGGGCCGACGGGCGCGGCATAGGGGATACTGACGGTCGTCGAAGTGATTTTCTTGATAATCATTCTGGAATTCCTATTCGAAGGAGACGCTGGTTCCTCACTCGCACGTCTTTCCGCTTGCGGCGATGTGGCCCATGATTTTGCCGGTCATCTCCTCTGCGGGATTCTTGCGGGTCAGAGTTTCCACGACGGCCTTCCTGGCGGGATCGATGAGCAGGATGAGGCCCGTCCTGTTGTTGGCCTTGAAGTGCTCCTCGATGCCCAGGGCGGCGGCCAGCAGGCGGGATTGGGCGGTGCGTTTCGCGTCGGTCACGTCCAGTTCAAGAAAGAGGACGGGCTTGTCCGCAAGAGACGTCCGGACCTCCTCGAGGACGGGTACCAGGGCCGTACAGGTGCCGCACCAGTCGGCGTGTACCTTCACGACGTAAAGAGCCGGGTCGCCCTGGCCATCCACCGCTACGGTACCTGCGTGACCGGGCCCGGCGGTGAGTAAAAGGGTAAGGGCTGCAACGGCGAGCGTGCATCGGGTGCGCATAGACTGACTCCTTGAAACGGTGTGAGAACGGACCGGGCCGGCGGCGGCCCGACGATAGGGCGGATCGGTTGGATTCCGAACAGTCGACGGATCACCGTGACTGGCTCAGTATAGACGACCGTCGTGGTCCGCGAGTTCCCTGAATCGACACGAACAACACTCCGAGTCCAACGGGTGTTGTAATTATAACGCCCGATGTTATATTTATCAAATCGGACGTGCACTTGCCGGACGGCTTGACGAAATGAACCTGGCATTGTTACCGTTTGCGCCGCACTCGCGGGAGCCGGTACCCGGCGCCGGAGCGGTCGTCGACCTTCAGGGAGCGAAGAGACATGGGCATTGTAATGGGGCACCATCACGGATTTACGGTATCGGACCTGGAGCGTTCGGTCTCGTTCTACCGGTATCTGCTCGGGATGGAACTCGTGCGGATATCGGAACGTAAGGATCTGCCCTCGTACGATACGATTCTGGGGTACGACCGGGTGCATCTGATGATTGCGATTCTGCGTCATCCCGTAAACGAGTTTATTCTGGAACTCGTGCAATACGTTCATCCACAAGTCGAAGCGCGGCCCCAGGAGAACCGATTTCTGGGCGCGTCGCACGTGGCGTTCGAGGTGGACGACGTGGATGCGATGCATGCGCGGCTGAAGGACGCGGGGTTCGGTTCCATCAATCCGCCCGCGGACGTGGACCGCGACGGGGTGGTCGTTGCCCGCGCCATGTATGCGCTGGATCCTGACGGGATCAGCATCGAGATGTTCCAGGAATACGAGGACGTGATCAAAGGGTGAATGGGAAGCAGCTTTCAGCAGTCAGTCGTCAGCGGTCAGCTAAAGGCAAAGGCCGAAAACCACACTGCGAAACATGAACACCCAAACTGTCGGCGCCGTTGTTGTATTTGTAGGGGCGATTCGCGAATCGCCCACGTCTCGGCGTAAGGTCCGCAAAAAACCGTCTATAACAAAACAATGCGTAACCGGTGCGGCGGGAGGGGCGGACCTCTTCCGTCTCACGTCTACCGTCTCCCCTCTCACCGATGTAAGCTATTTTGATAAACGAAGCAGTACCTGCGGGCCGTTCGGATTCGCCGCGCGGACGGCATGCCCCAGGTTGAGGTCTTGGATCTGGGCGATTTTGTTTTCGATAGTGACCGGCTCGCGGTCGTAAAAGCCCAGAATCAGCCGTCCGTCGTCTTTCACGTTTTCGAGGGCGCATTTGAGGAGATCGATTCGGTCCGGACGGTCGAACCGGTAATTGTCCCAGATCGCCCAGTAAATGAAGTCGTACTCTTGCGGGAGGCCGCGAGAACCGATTTCGCCCAGGCGTTCGACCGGAAGACGGGCGAAATGGTCGCGCTGTGAGGGGAAGAAACGTTCGGTATCCCCGGCCCTGCCGGCGCTGGCGTCGATGCCGAACGGGGTGAGTTCGTGGTTGGACCATTCCGTGAGACACCGCAGCAGGAAACCGTTGGCACAGCCGATATCCAGCAGCGTTCCAGGGCGGTGGATCGCTGAAGCAATGAAGGACCGGGCCCGCCTCCAGGTTTCAAACGTGGGGCCCTCGACGCAGCTTCCGTTCAGGGCGAACCTGAGCAGGCGGGGGTCTTTCTCCAGGCTGCTCAGGTCGATGGTGTCATTCATACTGGACCGTCTCTATGTGCGGGCGGTTTCGTTGTCCGGTACTGGACGTGTCACCCGGCCCTTTGTTCTCCGTCCCGACGATTCCAGGCTAACTCGGTTCGTAGGTATCCGATCCTTTGAGCGGAAGCGGCACGGCCCAGATATTTCGATAGGCCACCCGATCCTTGTGGTCCTGCAGGCGCAGCGGGCCGGAGGTTTCAACCGCCATACTGGAAGCGGAACCGGTGGGGCCTGAAACCTGTACGTTGTTGTGGATGACGATGCCGTTTTGAAGTACGGTGGCGCGGGCCTGTTCGCTGACTTCCCCTGCGCCGTCCAGGCGGGGCGCACGGAAGCAGATGTCGTACGACTGCCATTCCATTGCCGGTTTGCAGGCGTTCACGAGGGGGGCCGACTGATCGTAGAAGGCGCCGCAATCGCCGGTACCGGGAATGTTGACGCCCGAGGAATCCAGAACCTGGATCTCATAGAGGCCCTGGAGGAAAACCCCGCTGTTGCCTTTGGCCTGTCCCGTGGCGTCGGGCATGTCCGGGCATCGGAATTCCAGGTGAAGGCAGAAATCAGTAAGGGATTCGGTATGTACGATATCCCCGGACCGGGACACGACCTGGAGGATGCCGTCTTCCACGGTCCAGCCGGGTTCGCCGCCGTCCAGTGCGGTCCAGTTACTCAGGTCCTTGCCGTTGAACAGGACAAAGGCATTGGAAGGCGCCGCGAGTTGCAATGTGTTCATCAAGGAGTCCTTTCTCTTGAGAAGCTGTCTTAAAACCCTCGGTGGTCTTCGCGCGGCTGCAAAAGCGTCGGTCTGCGTTGGCCAAACCCACCTGTATCGATAGATGCGGGCGGCTTCGTCCGCCTGGGCCGACACGTTTTCGCTCGCGCTCGGGAACACACCGGGGATTTTAAAACGGCTTCCAAGTCGGGTCCGGACGCGGCGAGCGCCGGAATCTGAATGACGCGACCAGTATAGAATAATACCGCCGGGGACTGTGCACAAGCCGGTTTTGGCCGGGTTCGTATTGGAACTTCCTTCAACTCCCCAATGAAGCAACGAAAAGACCGGGGGTAGGCCTTCGACCCGTCTTCAATTCGCTGATGGCCCGATCCATGATCCAAAGTGACACCCGTTGACAACAGGACAAGACCTGGAGGACGAGGTATGGAGCACGTGGTCGTATACAGGGAGAAGGGGCGATACGCCGGGTGGCCTGCGAACTACGGGATCTGGTCCTGGGGAGACGAGATCGTGGTGGGGTTCACGTTGGGCTATCACAAGTCGGACGGTGGATTTCACCGTCGGGACCGGGACCGGCCTTTCGAAACGATGCAGGCCCGGAGTCTCGACGGAGGCCAGACCTGGTCGGTTGAACCGATGCCGATCGCGGCGCCCGGAAACAAGGGTGTTTCGGCGAACGAGCATATGAACCGTTCCCTGGAAATCGAGGCGGCGGTCGCGTTGCCTCAGGGGTGCCCCCAAGGGATCGATTTCACCCATCCGGATTTTGCGCTGATGTGCGCACGGACGGGACTCGCGGCGGGCGCACGGTCCTGGTTCTACACCTCGACGGACCGGTGCCGATCCTGGGACGGACCGTTCGGTCTGCCCATGTTCGGACTGCCGGGCATCGCGGCGCGGACGGATTACCTCGTGGACGGAAAGGACACCTGCACGTTTTTCCTGACGTCGGCCAAGTCCAACGGACGCGAGGGAAGGGTGTTTTGCGCCCGAACCGCGGACGGCGGCAGGACGTTCGAGTTCGTTTCGTGGATCGGGGACGAACCGGAGGGTTTCGCCATCATGCCGGCCAGCGTGCGGCTTCCAGGCGGCCGCATCCTGGTGGCCGTGCGATGCCGGGGAGGCAGCCATGGGCCGGACAAGGGCGGCAACTGGATCGACCTGTACTGCTCGGACGACAACGGCGTGAACTGGCGCTATCTGAACCGGCCGGTGGCAAAAACCGGGACCGGCGGCAACCCGCCCGCGATGGTCCAGCTTGCCGGCGGGGGTTTGTGTCTGATATACGGATACCGGGATGCACCCTCGGGGCTGCGCGCGGTGTTGAGCGAAGACAAGGGCGCGACGTGGGGTAACCCCGTGATCCTGCGGGACGACGGCGGAGACCACGACGTCGGATATCCAAGGGCGGTGCAGCGGCCGGACGGCAGCGTCGTTTCGGCATATTATTACGACGACGAGCCCGACGGCGAGCGGTATATCGCCGCTACGATCCGGTAAGGCGATCCCGGAGACAAGCCGGATTCGGCGACTTTCCTTCTTCGAGGGTTCCGTGAGGCCGTGTCGTCATCGGGGCTTGACATTGTGGGTGAAGGCTTTATTTTGAATGGACATTCTTGAGAAACGCTAACCCAGACAGAGGAGACCAAATGGCGGAACTGCACAATTCATGGCAACGGGATTTCGACGTGTACGACCGGTTGGAGACGCTGGGGATCGATCTGGGTTCCAGGGAGGACGCGTGTCCGGCGCCTCAGGGAAGGCGGATTTGCATGGCCACGTTTACACCGTCCGGGCTGGTGTTTACATCGGGCACGGGCGGCGGCGTCGGGGCGGTCACCAACGACGACGCGGACGTGGAAGCCGGTTACGAGGCGGGGAGGGAGGCGGGCATCTCCCACGTCGTGACGCTGCATTGGGCGCTGGACCCGTTCGGAACGCTCAACGACGTCTGGTATTGCGTGAAATGCATCGGGATGGTGAATTCCGCAGGCGGCGGATCATTCTCCAAGTCGCCCCAGGTCGTGGACGGGTATAGCACGGTTTTTCACGACGTGTTCGGAGGGCCGGGATCGCAGTTTGCGGAAAGCGGGATGGACGCGTCGCTATCGGGATGGCACGCCCGGAGTGCGGTCGCTGGATTCGACCTGCCGGGCCATTGCAAGATTGAACCGGAGATGATTGTGCAGATCGATCCGGATCTGGCGTTGCGGATTATCAGGGAACGCGGCCCGCACGTTTAGGAACGCCGCAGAAGAACACATAAGACGGGGGCGAGTTTATCGCCCCCGTTTTGTGTGGGCGCGAGCGCAGGGGGCGACCCCTGCGCTCGACCCTACACGCGATACCATTCCTCGTCGGCCGGTTCGACGGCGTCTTCCGACAGGGACACGTTCAGCCTGGTTGCCCATTCGCGTATCCCATCCAGGATGGTGTCCGGAATATCGAATCCTTCGGCGAGGCGTCTCACGCGGCTGCGGTGTTCGAAGTCACCGGGCACGAGGACTTCGTCGAAACCCGGGGCCGGGGGGATGGATTTGATGTTGTCCAGGAAGGTGCGCATCCCGCGCTGGTAGGACGCCAGAGCGGTGAAAGCGCTGACGCGAATGACCTGCATGAACGCGCCGGCGAGGGTCCCCTGTTCCACTTCAGGAACGCCCGACAGACCGCTCAAGAGGCAGGTCAGCAGCGCGAGACCGGAGCCCTTGTGCGCGCCGAAAGGCAGCAGATATCCGCCGTCGTAGAAGTCCAGCGGGTTGGTGCTGGGGTTGCCCTCCCGGTCCAGGATATATCCTTCCGGCAGGTCGGCATTTTCGGCACGCGCAACCTGCAGTTTGCCTTCCGCCACGATGCTTGTGGCGATATCCAGAATAAACGGGGCGGCGTCGCCGGTGGGTACGCCCACGGCGATGGGGTTGGTGCCCAGAGGACCGCTGGCGGCGCCGTAGGGCGCGACGGCGTCCACGGTCCCCACGCCGATGGTGATGATGCCGATACATCCGGCGCGTGCGGCGATCTCCGCGTACTCGCCGAGCCGGCCGAAGTGGCCGACGCGTCTGAAACTGATGCAGCAGACCCCTGAATTGGCGGCGTTTTCTATAGCCAGGTCAATGGCTTTTCGGGCGGTGTAGATGCCCATCCCCTGGTGGCCGTCGATAGTGAGTGTATTCGTGTGCTGCCGGACGACCTCGGGTTCGGCGGCTGGAACAATCGCGCCGCTCGCGATCCCGTCCAGATAGGTCGGGATGCGGAGGACACCGTGGGAGTCGTGCCCTGAAAGGTTGGAATTGACCAGGATTTCGGAAACGGTATCCGCAACGTGGCGCGGAGCACCGGAAGCCATGAGCAGGCTGCGGGAGATGGCGTGCGCGTGTGCGGGGCGAAAACGGTGTGCGGTCGTCATGGGCTGTGCTCCGGGAGGGGATGAGGTTGCGATGCCGAACGACGGGGGGTATATTGGCGTCGCGCACCCGGCCTGAACCAGCGTAGAACGGGTGTGTGACGTGCAGGTAATTTAGTAAATTGTCCGGTCGGTTTCCATATAGAACGTAAGGCCCCCGATGGAATGGAAGGTATCAATCACCCGTGAGCTCAACGAAGCGTCGCCCGGCCGCGCGCCGAGCGGCGCGCTCCTTTTTGTTGGTGATGTCTCTATAGACCTTGTTATATAGGTCGTAGTAGAATTCCTGAGGGTCGGTGTCGGTGTTGCAATGCCGAGCCGCGGTGGATATATTGAGCTCGGCCACCGTCCGGATAAACGAGTAAACGTCTTTGCACGATCAGGAGATTTTCCATGAAAGTTCTGGTTACTGGCGCGGCCGGGCAGGTCGGGTGCCGGCTGGTCCGGCAACTTCTGGATCTGAACCTTGAAGTTAGGGGCTCCGTATTGCCGGACGATCCATGCCTGAGCCGGCTGGAAGGCCTGGACATGGAACTTGTGGACGGGGACTTGACGGACGGGGATTTTGTGAAGCGCGCGGTATCGGGGACGGATGCCGTCATCCACACGGCCAACCTGGTAGGGCCCTATTTCGAAAACAACACGCAGACGAACCTGGAGGTGTCGCGTGCGTGCGGACTGTTCGCGGACAGTCTGGAGCGGTACGTCTACGTGAGTTCGTCGGGCGTTTTCCCGAACAACGGAGAGAACATCGCCTGCGCATACCATCCCGTTGACGAATTGCATCCCAAGCGGCCCGATAACGAGTATTCCCTTTCCAAGTATATCGGGGAACTGATGGCCGAGCGCGTCTCCCGCGAGACCGGGCTTCGAATTTCCATCGTCCGGCCCAGCCACGTGCTTTCGGGCCGGACGATTTTCGATCAATTTACGGTTGGACGGGTATGCACGATATTGAAGGCGGGACAGGTCGGGCCCGGTACGGAACTGTATATGGCCGACGGAACCGAACTATGGCACGACATCGAGGCGCGCGCGGACAGTCCTGACCAGCCCTGTGCCGTCCGGGACGAATCCGGGCGCCCGTGGTACTACCAGCCCAACGACGCGCGGGATATCGCGCATTGCATGGTGTGCGCTCTGCGGTCTCCGAATGCCGTTGGAGAATCGTTCAACGGCGGAGCCCCCGCCCCCTTTACGTTCCCGGAGGGCGCCCGGATCCTCGGTGAGATCGTGGGACGGAAACCGCTGGCGGTGACGGTACCGGTGCGCTGGATGTACGATCACGACATCACGAAAGCAAAGACGCTGATCGGATACCGGCCAAAGGGAGACCTGAAGACGATGATGGCGTCGGCGGCGGCCTTTGAAGCCGGGGAGTCCGACTATCGTTGGTAACGGATCGCGTTCGCGTAAAATCGATACGCCGCCGCGGGCCCGTGGGGCGACTTCCAGGTTGGGGAATCAGGATGCTGTCACGGGCGCGCCAAGGACAATGAGATTGCGGTTGGTGATACGCTGGTCGATCGCCGTGATCTTGTAGGCCCCGTACCGGCCGGCAATGACACCCACCGCAGCCGTGTATCGCGCGTAGTCGTCAAGATGGTTGATGCGGCGCAGGTAGAGACGGTCGCGGATGCAGCAGGGCATGGCGGCGAAACACGCGTTCGCCGCGCCAGCCATCTCCAGGGCATCCCGGGTGCCTTCGTTGCATGCGTGAATGCAGATGACGTAGGAATGCGGGCTCAGTTCCACATTCTTGAAGTCGCTCTCAATGTACGCGATGTTCTCCATAGGCACGGCCTGTTCGCGCACGATTTCCAGGTAGTGACCGAAGGCCGGACGGCGTTCCAGGTCCACGCAGACCACCTGGAGTCCGCGAAACCGCCAGGCCAGCAGAATGCCCAGCAGACCGTGGCCGCAGGCGAGGTCGAAAATCGTCTCGACGTTGCCCGCGCGCCACTGTTCGTAGATGGCCTGGCCGATGCGTTTGTATGCTTCGAAGGTTTCAAACAGTTCTTTCACACGCAGATATCTCGGGTGACGTTCCACGATCTGCGCGACACAGTCGGAAAGGGCTTCGCTGTGGCCGGTTTCCGCCACGTACGCAAGAATAAGCTCCAGTCGTTCCCGGTCCAGATCGCTTACCATCACGTTGGGATTCATCGAATACTGTTTGAGCATATGGGGTTGCCAGACGCCGTCGTATTTTTCTTTGGCCATATCGGATTCCGGGCGACAGGATTGAGGATCTACAGGCTCGAATTAATATAGCCAATCCCGCCGGAAGACGCAAAACAGGCGGAAAGGCAGCCCCCGGGAAAACCATCCGAAAGCCCGCCTCCACAACCGCTCTGAAGCGGAGAGTAACATGGTAGAGCAGGCATCCTCGCACCGGATCGTCGACGCCCACATCCACGTCTGGACCGACGATTTCGCGCGCTACCCCCTGGCGCCCAGGGTCAGAGCAGAAGACCTCTGGCATCCCACGTTCACTCCGGAAGAGTACTTCAGCTACAGCCGGACGGTCGGCAACGTGCGCATCAACCTGGTCCAGATGATCTGGTACTGGTACGATCACAGCTACATCCTCGACCTCATCGCCGGCGACCCCGAAACGTTTGCAGGCACGGGCATGATCAATCTGGACGATCCCGAGCCGGACAGGACCATGCTCGAACTCTCCCGGCAAGGCTGTTTCGCCTTTCGCGAACCGTCCTCCGAATTGGATCACCCGGCATTCGAGAAGATGTTCGCCGCCGGAGCGGAACACGAACTCGCCCTGAGCTTCAACATGCAGGTCGATCTGCTGCCCGACCTGGACCGGCTATGCACGCGCTTCCCGGAAACGCCGGTCATTCTCGACCACGTGTGCCACGTCGGTATCCGGGAAACCGACTACTGCGAAGAAGACCTGGAAGCGCTGCTCCGGTTTGCCCGGCACGAGAACGTGATGCTCAAAATCGGTCCGCTCCAGGCGCTGTGCTCGCGCCGCGCCCCCTACCTCGATGTCCTGCCGCTGATCCAGCGGGTGGTCGAAGCGTACGGCGCCCATCGCTGCATGTGGGAATCCGACAGCGGCGGGCCAATCGAGATGGAGGACCCGATGACCGACAATCCGGCTGCCGTGGATCTGATCCGCGACCACGCGAATTTTCTCAGCCCCGCCGAGAAAGGCGCCATTCTCTGGGGTACGGCGCAGCGCTTCTTTTTCCGCAATCTCAATGGCTGATCCGATCCCGGGTGAGCGTGCGGGCGTTCTCATGATTGCATTCGGCGTTGGGTCGCCATTTCGTAAGGAGGAACCTCTATGCGTTCTGGAAAGCCTCTGTTCCTGGAGATCGTAGACAAGAGCATCGGACTTCTCGCGGGCCAACGAGCGACCCTCCGGGTACACGCCTCAGGGTGGCAGCCGCAGCGCGGGTCGGCCCGGTTGGAAGTGAACGACGCCGTCGGGGCAAGGCACTTCCTGGAAAGCAGGGACGACGTTTCGATTGAGGCCGGCCCCGCGGATTTCGAATTCGTGTGGGAGATCCCGGATGATGCGCCGGCCGGAAGGTACTCGGTAACGGCGACACTCTTCGGTGGCACGGAAAACATCCGTAGCGTTGTATCGGACGACTTCGAAGTCTTGGCGGTGGAGGTCACGTCTCCAGGTCGCTTTCCGGCTCTGCCCAGGGACAGGACGATCTCCTGTCTCTACGACTTCGAGCCCGTCCGCAGGAAACAGCTGGTGGACTACTTCCAGGTCTGCCACGAGATATGCGAACAGGACCGGAACCCAGACGGGTCGTGGGGCAAGGGCTACAATTCGCAGGAGCTCAGTTTCCATCCCCTCTACCGGTCCGTGGCGAACATCATCCTGGGCTACCTCATCGGGTATCGGTTGTTCGGCGAGGAGACGTACCGAGAACGGGCCGTTGGCGGATTGCACTACCTGCTCGACGAACAGGAGCCGAACGGCGCCTACCGGTGGTGGTACACCCGGGAGGGAGTCCTGAACGACCGCGACTGTTTCTACAGCTCGGGATGGGCTGCCTTGGCGCTTGTCGAGGGCTACCGAATGCTGGGGGACGAACGTTGCCTGAGCGCGGTTCGACGGGTTGCGGATTGGACGGTCCGTTGCCCCGCCACCGGCAACAACAACTACGACGCATTCGCGCTCTGGTTCCTGGGTCCGCTCTTCGAGATCACAGGTGAGGAGGCCTACCTCGAATCCGCCGTGCGGCGGACCGAGGAAGCGATCTTTGTTGCGCAGTGTCCCCACGGCGGATATCCGGGTCACAACTCTTACGTTGGGTATCAGCTCATCATCCTTAAAGGCCTGGCATCGCTGCACAAAGCGCTGCCGCGGGATCATCCGTTCGCACCCGCGCTCCGCCGGCGATTGATCCTGGCGACGAACAACGTCATCTATAAGCAGTCCGACTCCGGCGCGGTCTACGGCGGATGGGAGTACAACCCGGAATTCACAATTGACGAACACAGCCGCCCGGTGGGTCGGGTCTCCTCAGAGCCGTTTCCGTATGCACTGTACCTTGCATGGCGCGAGCTGAACTTCGATCGGCGTTTCTTCGACGGGATGTGTCGTGTACAGGTTTCCCACGTAGAGGACCTCAAGGGTATGTCCCACGAAGAGCGGGACAATCGGGCCAAACTGCTCGAGCCGGCGACGCTTCTTCGGTGGTACGACGAACTGGAGAGGGAAGGGACCGGCATCCGGACAACCGGGGGATGAACGATGGCAACGCAGCGAGACGGGATGAACCGGCGCCTGCCTTTGTGTGTTGCCTCACGCACGCAGACAGGGAAAAATGGAGATAATTTCCTGGGACAGGACATTAATCGGGAGGGTTGATTTTGAAGCCATTCGAAGATTCGACCGACATAGCGGGAAACGGACCTCGACTGAAAGAGCGCATGCATCAGGACGGATACCTCTTCGTCCGAAGCCTGTTATCCAAGGAGATCCTGGAAGAACTACGAAAGGCGTTCCTCGAGGTCGCCCGGGAAGCCGGATGGGTACGGAAGGACACGCCGCTGGAGGACGGGATCGCGGACCTCGACGGCTTCTGCGTCGAGCCCGAGCCGGCCTACATGGATGTCTATGCCGCCATGTATGGGTTAGAGGCGTTTCACGCGCTCCAGCATCACCCGAACATCGTTACCCTTCTCGAGCGAATGGCCGGCGAACCGATTCTGCCTCATGCGCGCATTATCGCGAGGACCATCTTTCCTCAACGCGAGGCGTATACGACCCCGGCCCACCAGGATTTCATTCCCATCCAGGGGACACCCGAAACGTACACCGCGTGGATGCCGCTCAGCGATCTGCCGTCCGAGATGGGCGGCCTGCAGGTCGCCGCCGGTTCTCACCGCCAGGGCGTGTACGACTTCAAGCCGTCTCTGGGAGCGGGCGGAATCGAGATCACCGATCCGCTCGAAGGAGCCTGGGTCAGCGGTCCGTTCGAGCAGGGCGACATCCTCTTTTTCCACAGTATGCTCGTCCACAAGGGCCTTCCGAACCGGTCCGACCGTCTCCGCATGTCCATCGACGGGCGATATCAAAAAGTCAGTGATCCCATCGCGCCGGGGAGCATTCTTCCCCACAGCCAGCCGAACACCTGGGAGAACATCTATCGAGGCTGGAAAAACGAATCGCTGAAGTACTACTGGGAGAACTACGAACTGGAGATCGCGGAGTACGACAACAGTTACCACGACAGGCGAGACCGCATGGCCTTCGACATGGCCGAGCAGGGAGACGAGAAGGCCGTCTCCGCGCTCCAGCGCATCATCGCGCGGCACAATGACCCGGCCATGCGGGAAAGGGCGGCCGAGTTGCTGGCCCGGTTCAATGGGACCTGAACGCCCTGGCTGCTCGATGAAACTCCGCGGCAATCGAGCAGAAGGGATTCAAGAGAGTCTGCGATCTTCACTTGTCGGCTGAAAGCCGATCGATGACTGCTGCCTGGTCCCGAAGGGAAATCGGACTGAAAGGCCGCAAACGTCAGTTTCCGTCGCCATAGACCCGGTCGAGGTCGCGCGAAGACGCTTCGAGCATCTGCATGAGCGCGAAGAACTCGCTGCCGTAGGCGATCAGCCTCGCACCCATGTCGTGGAGTTCCTGAACGTGGTCCGCGGAAGCCGCCGGACAGCCCCACGCCACGCCCCGTTCGCCCGCGACGTTCGCGACCTTCCGAATGGCTTCGTCAAGCGTGAAACCCGCGTTCAGTCGTTCGATCCTTAAAGCGAGGTCGCCCGGGCCGACGAACAGCCCGTCGACACCCTCGACGGATGCGATCGCGTCGAGGTTTTCCAGGGCCTGCGGCGTCTCGATTTGTACGACGAGGAATGCCTCGCGGTTGGCATCCTCGACGTAGGATGCCCCGCCGGACATAAAAAAGTCGGCGTCGAGCCCGGCCCCGTCCATACCGCGGTCGCCAACGGGCGGAAACTTGACGGCGTCGACCAGCATCCGCGCCTTCTCCGGCGTCGAGACGTGGGGTATCATCAGGCCGGTCGCGCCATCCTCCAGATATCGATACAGCCTGGTCCTCTCCGTGGTCGGCGGGCGGAACATGCAGTCGATGTCGAACAGGTGGAAGGTGGCGAGCATCGACTGGATTTCCCGGTCGGAGAAACAGCGATGTTCCCCATCCAGCCAGATACAGTCGAAACCGGCGTTGGCGGCCATGCGGATGTACGCCGGAATAAAGTGGCCGAGTCCGCAGATCCGAGGCGGCTTGCCATCGCGCAGCTTCGCGAGCAATTTGCTGTTTCGCATGATTGTAACTCCTGGCGTGAGGATTGACGCCTTCCGGAACCCGCGGATTCGGACCGTCTTCGAAAGGGCCCGGGAAAAGGCCTGTGATGTGCATAGCAGAAATGTATACCATACAGGATGCACGGCAGGAACACCAGCATGTTTTGACGTGGATAACCGGATTCGCTTTGATCGGTGAGAGGGTAGACGTAAGAGGTAAGAGGGCCCCGCCGCCCCCGCCTTTGGTTTTCGCTTTGTCTCGCGTCTTGCCTCTTGCTGTTTTTGCTGACCGCTGATAGCTTGTTTTTGAAGCATAACGATAGGAGAAACTATGGCGAAATATAGAGCGGGAGTGATCGGTCTGGGTTGGATGGGCATGCTCTACGATCTGGCGACCCGCATCCCGAACCGGTTCGACATCGAAGACGTGGACCGTCCGACGCCCCGACTGGACGTCCATCGCCGATTCTACCACCACGAACATCCGGGCACCGAGGGAAATCCAACCTCCTATGCGGAGGCGCTGCACGACCGGCCCGAGGTGGAACTGGCGGCGGCAGCCGACCGGGACCCGAAACGGCTCGCGGCGTTCAGCGAGCGCTACGGGATCGAGGCGACCTACACGGATGCCGAAGAGATGCTGCGCGCCGAGCGTCCGGACATCGTGGCCGTCGCCACGAATACGAAGGGACGCGCCGATCTGACGTGCCTGGCCGTGGCGTGCGGTGCACAGGGCATCGTTACGGACAAGCCGATGTGTCACACGCTCGAGGAAGCGGACCGCATGGTAGCCACGTGCGCAGATGCGGGCGTCCCCCTCAGCTGTGGCGCGATCACGACGACCCACCCCTCTTTCGCTAAAGCCAGAGAACGGGTTCAGAGCGGGGCCATCGGGGAGATCCAGTCGATCGAGGCGCCCGGACCATTCGCTCAACATCAGAACTGGTCGTATTTCCTGGACAGCGCGCCGGCCTGGGTCTCGGGAATCGGAGACCTCCCCCGTCGGGGAGAGGGCACCGACGAGTTCGGCGGTCCCGGAGGAAGCGACGAATTCACCGGCCAGGGAATCATGGTCACGGCGGATCAGACGGTAGTGCATTTTCGCACGGGCGCTCCGGGGGTCCGCCTGGAAGGGAGCACGGGAGAGATCGAGTTCGGGGCAGACCGTCGATGGCACCTTAGACAGCAGCTTGAGACGACCGGTAACGATCGCGTCGAGATGCCGTGGCCGGAACCCCAGATCGTGTTTCCGTACGGCGCGGTCTACTCGCTGAACGACGTGATCGACTGCATGGAAGGCCGTCTCGACGAGCCGAAAAACTCGGGGCGTCGGATCGCCGTCGCCCTGGAGGTCGAGGTCGCGTTGAAGCAGTCTTCGGCGCGTGGAGGAGAGCGCGTCGAACTGCCTCTCGAAGACCGGTCTCTCGGGCTGCACTATGACTGGTTCCGGTAAAGAAAGTGAAGCGGGAAGCGGAATCAGAAAGGCTCGCAGCCACGGGGTGAAGCGCCGCCTGACGCGTCGGTCGCGTCCTGAACAGTGAGGATACGGACGTTTTCAGACTCATCTCCGACGGACACGCGGACCTGGCGCTTCGATATGAAAGGAGACACAAAAATGGCTGGCAACGGTAAGGTGCAGGTGCAGATGATCGGGTTCGCGACACTGAAGCTGACGTCGCCGAACGGGAAGGTGCTTCTGGTGGACCCCTGGCTCTCGGGAAACGACTTCTTCCCGGATGGGAATCCGGCGGTTCCCGAGAAGTACAGGGAGGACGTGGGTGCGTTCGGCAACGTGGATATCGTCCTGCAGACGCACGCGCATTTCGACCATTTGAACCTGAATGACCTGGTCGCGATCGCGGAACGGTTTGATCCGATCATCCTCACTCCCGTGGAGACCGCGGTCTACATCCGGGAGCACACGGACCTCCAGAATTTCTGCAACGGAGGATTCGGGATGAACCGCGGCACGTTGCCCCCGATCGACGGGATCGCAGTGTCGGGCGTGCACTGCGAGCATACCTCCTCGGAGATCGAACTGCTCGATAACGGCAGGTTGAAGGGCCGGGACATCGGGGATCCGATCGGCTTCGTGGTGGAGTTCGAGAACGGGTTCAAGGTCTACATCTCGTCGGACACGGGGCTGTGCTCGGACCTGAAGCTCGTGATCGGCGACTACTACAAGCCCGACCTGGCGATCCTGAATATCTGCGGGGGTGGGTTCACGGTTGGAGGGGACAGCGCCGGCTACGCGGTGAAGATGATCGACCCGAAGTATGTGATTCCGGCCCACTACGGCGTTTTCGAGGTGATGGACCAGACGCCGGACAATTTTCTCGAGGCGTTGAAGGTCCACGCGCCGGACGTCGAGGCGATCGTGCTGGAGCCGGATGAGACGGCGGAATTCTGAAGACCTGCTGAGCCTGGACCCTACTTCCAGGGGACCGGGAGAGAGAACTCGCGGGCCAGGCCCTCGAGTGACGTTACGGCCTTTGCGGCAATGGGAACGCCGTTCTCCCGATAGTCGGCCTCTTTTCGCCAGGCCCTCGTTCCCGGCAGACCCGCGTCCTTGAGTCCGGGCAGAGGCTGCATCTTCGCCGTCTCGTCCATCAGGTAGTCCATGTCCGCCTTGAAGGCGTCAAGAGAGGTGAAGCAGTTCACGTCCAGCGCCATGTGGAATCCGGACTGGTCGGCGCCCTGGAACTTCACGGATCGGCGGTCGAATTCGGGCAGCATCTGTCCCCCCAGGGTCCCTGAGAGGATGTTGGCCACGTGAGACATGCCCAAGGCCTTCACGAAAACCGCCGGATTCTTGCGAACCTCTTCGTCATCCGCCGCGAAATGGCTCGCGTAGTCGAGCAGGAAATTCGGATGCCCCCGGCCCGCGGGCATCCCGAAGGCCAGCGGCGGACTGCCCTGGATCGAGCCGCGGATGCTGTTGGCGTGGTCGTAGGACGGGGCGGCGCTCCGACCGGAGAGGCTGATGCCGATGAGGTCCTCCTTCAGGGCCATCCGCACGTACTTCCCCGAACTTCCCAGATGGTCGTGATAGATGGTGGTGACCACGCCGATGCCGAGTTCTTTGGCTTTGGCAATGGCCATTTGCATCGCCCGGGTGGCGACGATCATTCCGAGACCGCCGTCCCCGTTGAGTGCGGCGGTCGTCGGGCCCTCGTGAAGGACCTGGATGGACGGATCGGGATTGGCGCGGCCTTCCTGGAACGAGCGGACGTATCGCTCCACCTGGGCCACGCCGTGGCTGACCACGCCGCGAAGTTCGGTGTCGACCAACAGATCGGCGATCAGGCCGGCATGCTCGGAAGGCACGGGGACGGCCTCGTAGATCCCGGATACGAGACGCCGCAGGTCTTCGACGGGAACGCGTATGCCGTCTTTGGGTGGGACGTTCACGGAGAGGCTCCTTGATTGGTGACGACGTCGGTCGGACCGGATGACGGAACATATAAAGCCACAGACGACGCGCGGTGTCAAGGACGTAGCGACGTGACCTACCCCCTAACCCCCTTCCTGAAGGAAGGGGGAACGGTGATGGGTCGACGTACTGGGCCTGCGAACGTGCCGAGATGGCGTTTTCCTATCAATCAGAGCGTATTCAAGACACCGGTAAGGCAACGCTCAGCTTACCTCCCCCTTTCCTTTAGGAGAGGGGGCTGGGGGGAGAGGTCCCGCCTTTAGCTGACAGCTTACGGCTGATAGCTGATAGCTTTATCCGAGGGAGCCGGGGGGAGAGGTCCCGGCTCAGACGAGATCTACCCCCTTATCCTCTTCCTGAAAGTACGGGGGAACCCCGAACGCTCGATGAACAGCTGGACCGCCGTGTTCGGACGATAGGGCTTCTTTGAATATGGGACGTTCTTCGCGACAGACGCCCGTACGGTTGGGGCTAACCGATCTCCTGGTGACGCGGTACTGCCAGGGCACCGCCTTCCGTCACCTGGAGCGGTGCGCGCGCGATCCGGAGGCGGAGCGGGTGCTACGCCATTGCCTGGACGTGGGCGTGAACTTCTTCGACTCGGCTTACGCGTACGGATGGGGCGGCTCGGAGGAGTTGCTCGGAAAAGTGCTGGAGGGCCGGCGGGACGAGGCCGTCATATGCACAAAGGTACCGGCAAGGGGTCCTCCGGAGAGTGGAGGAGCGGTGGGTGAACCACCGAACTTCACGCGGGAGTATCTGACGCGCCAGCTCGAGGGATCGCTGAAGCGTCTGCGCACCGATTTCGTCGATCTCTACCTGCTCCATCAGCCGGACGGGAAGACCCCGGCGGAGGAGATCTGTGAATCTATGGATCATCTCGTCCGATCGGGGAAAGCGCGCTTCTGGGGCGTGTCCAACCACGAGGCGGCAAGTGTGGCGGAATGCTGTGCTCTGGGCCGGGAGGCCGGCGGCAGTCCGCCGTCCGTTATCGAGGACTATTACACGGTGTCGGGATATTCCCTCACACCTGATGGCAAGTCGAGGGTCCGAAAGCTGGAGCGCGAGATGTTTCCGGTCGTACGCGCCCTGGGACTCGGGCTGATCGCGTTCAGCCCGATGGACGCCGGCCGGCTGTCGCCCCGGTACGAAGCAGATCCGGGTTCCCCGCTGGCGGGGATGCATGCCGCGCTGGACGAGGCCGCCGGAAAGCTGGACGTCAGCCGGGCACAGATATGCGTCGCATGGGTGCTGGACCGCCCGGAGGTGACGTCGGTGCTGGCCGGCCCCGAGAGTACGGACCACGTGGACGAAATACTGGCCGGTGCGGCACTGAAGCTGCATGCAGACGTGCGCGGGAAGCTCGACGCGGCGAGCGACAACTACGGTAAAAGGCTGGAGGCGGCGGACCGGCAGGCGAGGTACAGAAACGGCGGAGACCGGAAAGGCTGACCGTGTACAACGTATCGAGGAGGCCGTGCCGGCCCCCAGGCGACGACGGCCCCGATCGGAGCGTCATGACTGAACTTCCGCGCAGTCTCACCCAATTCTCGGATCGTGACTTCCTTCTCGAGTTTGACGGATCGTCCGCGGAGCTCCGGCGAGTCTCCTCGGCCTGGGCAGCTTCGCCCTGAACAGTCGAATCTGCGGTGAAGTGCTTCGACGGATGGGATTGAACGGTCACCTGCCACCCATGCTGAGGGCAGACCCGGGGAAATCGAGGTTCAGAATAGAGGGACCGTAGACAACCGTAGGGCCAGGCTGAATTACGTTGCCCGAAAACCAGTCGGCAATTTACATCGTTGGGAGGCGTACCATGTCCTGTTCCGTCGATGTATAAGTTTACGATCAATATCCCAAGGAAGATGTCGAGCAAGCGATTCGAGACAGCGTTGAAATTCGCCATATTCTACTTCAGAGAATGCTTTTGAAATCAAGAGACTTACCGCTTTTCCTCTTGAGAATGGGGTTGTTCCGACAAAAAACACTTGACAGCAAAGTAATGTTGGGTATATATAATATCACCTTGGAGTTAGTACAGAAATCTAGGCCCCCGCGTTACGTCACCCATCCAAAGACATGTCGACCTTAGATGGACGCATCTAAACGGTAGACATGCACGTAATGCGGGGGCCAACCGTTTAAGGGGCATCAATGGATGGGTACCCCCACACAGAGGGATTGCGAGTTTACCTGGCGATATTCCAAAAATCAAGAATTTCACGAGACTTAAAAATCCACAATGACTATATATTGACCCTATGATTCTTGGACTTGCGGTCCGAGAAGAAATGCACCGATATATACTAAAGGCGCCTCAGCTCTTCATCGTGGCGCTTTTAGTATATAGCCGCAATATTGGCCGCAGAGACCATCCGATTGAGGCCAGACTGTCGAAGTGCAGCGAAACGCGAGCGCATCGACAATTTCAGGGAGCGGCCTGGAAGCTCGCGCCTATCCATGGATACCGCACCTGAGGTGGGTACCGTTGTGCTGCCTCGCAGGCCGGAACAATCTGGCTCGATGCCAGCATGAGGTGCGTCCCGATACTCCAACCGTAGGGGCAGGTTTGAAACCTGCCCCTACTCCCCATTGTCCGCGGCTGCGGTGCGACATGGGTTATTCTGTCCGCAGCCCGGCGGAAGGACCGTTAGAAGGGCAGACAGGAATGTCTGCCCCACCTTCAAACCCACTTCCTCAACGCCTCGGCAAGTCATTGTGGAGGCTGAGATGAATGATTCGCGAATAAAGCAGTATAGTTGCCACCAAAAGCGCCTCGGCTCTTCACCGAGGCGCTTTTGGCATATCCCTGCACTACCGGTCGCAGGGACCATCCGATCCTTATCCTGCATCTCAAAAAGAGTCGTTAAGCAAAGTACCTCGGCCCCATCGCAGCGGGAGGGGTCCGTTCGATGGGATCGCCCGACCCGCGTTCGAAGGCGAAACCGATGGGCGCGGGGCCGGGGTCGTCGAACCGGACATTGTAGGTCGTACAGCCCCAGCGGGGCCCGGCGGCGACCGCATCGAAGGCCTCTATGTGCTGCCGCCCGGGATTGTATGTCAGGTGGCCGAACAGGCTCAGCTTCAGCCCCCGGGGCTTGTCCACGGTCAGGCCGCTGAAGGGATTGCTCTCGAGCGTGGGTTCCGCTTCCAGGTGGATGCGACCCTCCAGGCGGAGACGAATGCGGTCGGATTCGGTGGATTCGACGGTCAGGCTTATCTCGCCTTCTTTCAGGTTTTCTTCCCGCCATCCGGGCGATTGCCCGCGAACCGTGTCGATGAAGTGGCGCAGGGCGAGACGCCTGGTAAACCAGCCCGGTGCGCGATGCGTCTGGCCGGGCCGGGCATTCTCAGGCACCAGAGACCGGACCTCCTCTTCGGTAAACCACGCGAAGTCGATGTTGTGCCGTGTGTCGAGGTCTTCGGAATTCCGCGGCAGGTCCCGAACCGTGACTTTGAGCGCCAGGCCGTTTTCCGGATAGGACCATCCGAGTCTGGGATCGATGGGATAGGTTTCAGGGATTTCACCCGCTGCGCCGTTGTCCGGGCGTTCTCGCCACCTTACCAGGCTCCGCTCAAGCAGCTCCAGGAACGGGCCGGCATCCCGCGTGTTTATGGACCCCAGCAACTCGCCGTCCGACGTGCAGGCGTACAGGCCCTGCCGGGTTGCCGTGGGTTGGGTGCGGCCTCCGTAATGGCCCTGTTCGGCCACGAGGCGGAAGAACTCGCCCTTGGCGTCTTTCTGGGTCTGGGTATAACTGCAATTGTCCGCAACGGATACGAAAGATTCGTTGAGGATCCGGATCACCTCCGGATGGGAGAAGACGGACTCACGGCCCGCGATACCGTTGTTTCAGACGCAGCCGAGCGGGTTGCCGTTCATCGACCAGATAAACAGCGGTCTGCGCACGGCAGCCGCGCGCCGTCGGGCTTTCCAGAGGTCAGTTTCCCAGGCGATGTCTGTCCACCGCACCTCCTCGGGTTTTGACTTGATCCGCGACAGTAGTGAGTCGAACGTTTCGATACCAGGCGTCCACTCCGCTTGTTGAGTTGTCATATCAATCTCCAATTTCAGGGGTTTCTCGCGACGGGCGCCGCTCGGCGCGGGGCCGGGGGGAGAGGTCCCCCCGCCCGCGGTCGTCGTGCATTGGCATCGCCAGTCCGTATGGCAATCCGCCTTTTGCCTTTCGTTTTTAGCTGACAGCTAACCGCTGATAGCTGATAGCTTCTTTTATCGCTTCAGAATCCCGCCGTTCACGTCGATCGTGGCGCCGGTGATATACGCGCCCATCCGCGAGGCCAGGAAGAGGGCCGAATAGGCGATTTCCTCGGGTTTCCCGATATAACCCAGGGGTATAAGTTCATTGATTCTGATACGGTTTTCCGGAGAGATCTCAACGCTGGTTTCGATGACGCCCGGCGTGATGGCGTTGACCGTGACGTTGCTCGAGGCCAGATCGCGGGAAAGGGTTTTGGTCATGCCGAGCATACCGGCCTTGGAACTGGCGTAGTGGACCCCGCCGGAGACGCCGCCGGTCTGGCCGCTGATGGACGAAATGTTGATGATTCGGCCGCTTTTCCGTTTTTCCATGTGGGGGGCCGCCGCCAGGCAGCAGAGATACGCGCCCGTGAGATTCACGCCGATCACCCGCTGCCACTCGCCCGGGTCGACGCCGGTATAGGGACCCGGGCTCACCAGGCCCGCGTTATTGACCAGTATGTCGACGCGGCCGAACGTCTTCAGGGTCCTTTGAACAAAGACGTCGATCTGCAACTCGTCCGCAACGTCGGCCGGAGCGGCGAGCACGTCCCCGCGGGCCGAAAGCGTATCGGCGACCGCTTTCAGCGGGCCGGCATTGCGCGCGACCAGGGTGAGGCTGGCGCCCGCCTGGTGAAAGACCTCGGCGATGCTTTTGCCGATGCCCCGGCTGGCGCCGGTGACGATGGCGACCTGCCCGGACAGGTCGAGGAGATCCGCAAGGGGTTTCGGTGACATATAGGCCTCTCATTTCGTTGCGCGGGGAGATGAAAAAGGAGGCACGTCCGGTCGTGTCTCCCGTTCCGCTTCCGGCCCTGTGGATGGGTTCAGGTGAACTTGGCGGTCTGGATCTCGCGGTTGGCCAGGCGAATTCCCCTGGCTTTGTTGCCGCGAACGGGATAGTCTGCGATGACGAATTCCTCTTCGGTGATTCTCACACGAGGCCTGGGTTTGAAACGGGCCTGGACGGTGCGGTTGGAGTCGGTCGTGAGTTTCATGATTCGGCAGCCTTCGGGCGCCAATTCATATCCCCGGTTCAGGATGAATCTGTCGATTCTGCACCGTTTTATGTAGAGATATCCGGTTTTGTTCTCCTTGTAGAGAAGATTGTAGACGCGGTCTTCGTCCACAAATTCGCAGAAAAGCATGCCCTTGTCCACGAAGAGTTTTTCGGGAGCGTCCATCACGGAGTACGTGCCGGTTTTACGGATCACCAGAACACGGTCGTACGGAGACACGTCGAAGAGGGCGCCGCCATTGACCTGGTGGCCCAGGTAACCCGTATTCTTATCGTAGCGCAGCTTGAGAATGCGCTGGGCGGCCTCCCGAACATCGGCCTTCTGGATGCTTGCGATCTCGGTTTTTCGGGGGTGATCGTTGCGATATTTCTTGATGATGCCCTCGAGAAACGCAACCGCGAACGCATGGATGCCGCGCAGGTCGGCGCGGACCTCCCTGAGGCGCCCGTGGATATCCTGCATTTCCGCCTCGGCCTTGTTGATATCGTAGAGCGAGATGCGCCGGATCGGGATCTTGAGCAGGTTCTCCACGTCCTCCCGTGATACTTCCGCCCCGATGCTCTCCTGGTAGGGTTTCAGCCCGTCGAACACGGCACTGTAGACCTTCTCCGAGGTGGTTTCCTCTTCGATGCGTTTGTAAATCCGGTTTTCAATAAAGATCTGCTCGATCGTTTTGGCGTGCAACCGCGCTTTCAGCTGCCTCTCTTCGAGTTTGAGTTCGGCTTTGAAAATGTCGACCAGGCGGACCGTGTTGTATTCGATCACTTCGGTCACGGACGTGATCTCCGGCCGGTTGTCCCGAATGACCAGCAGATTCGCCGCTATCGACGTCTCACAGTCCGTAAACGCGAACAGAGCGTGGACGGTGTCCTTGGTGTGTACGCCGCGGGCGAGCTGGATTTCGATTTCCACCTGATCGGTCGTATAGTCGCTGATACCCGAGATTTTGAGTTTGCCTTTTTTCGAAGCGTCTTCGACGGAGGCAATGAGGGTTTCGGTTGTCGTGCCGTAGGGCAGTTCGCGCACGACGATGCGTTTCGGATCTCTGGTGTCCAGTTTGGCGCGGGCGAGAACCTTGCCGTTGCCGTCATCGTATTGAGAAACGTCGACCAGGCCGCCTGTGGGAAAGTCGGGTTGGACCCGGAAGGGTTTGCCCTGCAGGCAGGCAATCTGCGCTTCGAGCAGTTCGATGAGGTTGTGCGGGAGAATGCGGGTGGTCATGCCGACGGCAATGCCCTCTGAGCCAATGGCGAGCAGGACCGGGATTTTGGCGGGAAAAGCGATCGGTTCACGGTTGCGACCATCGTAGGAGTCTTCGTATTCGGTTATCTCGGGGTTGAAGAGAACCTCTCTTGCAAGTGGCGTGAGGCGGCATTCGATATAGCGTGCGGCGGAGGCCTCATCGCCGGTGAAGATGTTGCCGAAATTGCCCTGCCTGTCGATGAACAATTCCTTGTTGGCCAGGTTCACGAGGGCGCCGAAGATCGAGAGGTCGCCGTGGGGATGGTACCGCATGGTCTGGCCCACGACGTTGGCGACCTTGTGGTACTTGCCGTCGTGCATCTCATACAGGGCGTGCAGAATGCGCCGCTGAACCGGCTTGAAGCCGTCGTCGATGTTGGGGATCGCCCGGTTCTTGATGGAATAGGACGCGAATTCGAGATAATATCTGTCGTACAGGGTGTCGACGTATGCCACGGTTTCTCCGGACCCCTGTATTCCTTGCGAGGGGGATCGACGGGGTGTTCAGATCAGATTTTCGATAATGTAGTCCCTGCGTTCGGGGGTGTTCTTGCCCATGTAAAAACTGAGCGTATCGGGGATTTCGGAGATGGACCTGATATTGACTTTGACAAGTCGCATATCGTCGCCGATGAACTGCCCGAATTCTCCGGGCGAGATCTCCCCGAGGCCTTTAAAACGGGTAATCTCGGGGTTTTTGATCTCCTCCAGGGCACTGTCGCGCTCCCGATTGTTGTAGCAGTAGCGGGTGACCTTGCTGTTTCGCACGCGGAAAAGCGGGGTTTCAAGAATATAAAGGTGGCCGGCCAACACCAGTTCCTCGAAATAATTCAGGAAATACGTGAGGAGCAGGTACCGGATATGGTAGCCGTCATGGTCGGCATCGGTGGCGATGACAATTTTGTTGAAACGCAGGTTTTCGATGCCGTCTTCGATGCCGAGCGCCATCATGAGGTTGAACAGTTCCTCGTTCTTGTACACGGCTGCCTTGTTCTTGCCGAATACGTTCAGAGGAACGCCCTTGAGGCCGAAGATCGCCTGGCTGTAAACGTCGCGCGCGGCGACCATTGAGCCCGCCGCGGAAGGGCCTTCGGTGATGAAGATGGTCGAGTCCTCGCCGTGCTTTTTGTGGCCCAGGTGGTATTTGCAGTCTTTGAAATGAGGAATTTTGATCGCGATTTTTCGCGCTGCCTCTTTGGCCTCTTTCCTGACGGCGTTGAGTTCCTTTCTCAGCCGTTCGTTCTGGGCGATCTTTTCGGACAAGCGTTGGGCCGCGGTCTGGTTCTTGTGGAGAAGGTCGACCACGGCGCTCTTGACATCCGTGACAATCCACCCCCGGATATCCGTATTCCCCAGTTTGTTCTTGGTCTGGGACTCGAAGACAGGGGCCTTGAGTTTGACGGCGACGGCGCCGGAAATGCTCTCCCGAACGTCGATGCCGTCGTGGTTCTTCTTGTAGAATTCATTCACGCCCTTGAGGATGCCTTCGCGGAAGGCGCTCTGGTGGGCCCCGCCGTCGCTGGTGAGTTGGCCGTTGACGAAAGAGAAGTACGTTTCGCCGTAGCTGACCGTGTGGGTGAATGCGAACTCGAGGTATTGAGATTTGTAATAGAGGGGTTCGTAGAGAGCCGTTTCGCCGACTTCGCGGGTGAGAAAGTCCAGCAGTCCGTTCCGGGATACAAAGCGATCCTTGTTGAAGACCAGCGCGAGCCCGCTGTTCAGGCAGGCGTAGTTCCACATCCGCTGTTTGACGTAGTCGAAATTGAACGCGTAGTCTTCGCCGAATATCTCAACATCCGGCAGGAATTCAAAATAGGAGCCGTCGGGTTCGCCTGGCTTCCGACCCTCCATTTTCCGCTTCAGGCGGCCGCGTTCGAAGCGTGCTTCGAAGTAATTGCCGTCCCGGAAGGCAACCGCCCTGAAATCGGAAGAGAGGGCGTTGACGGCCTTCGTGCCCACCCCGTTGAGGCCCACGCTGAACTGGAAGACATCGTCGTTGTACTTGGCGCCGGTGTTGATGATGGAAACGCAGTCGATGACTTTGCCCAGGGGGATGCCGCGGCCGTAGTCCCGAACCCGGACCCGGTTGCCTTCGATGCTGGCGTCGATCTTTTTTCCGAAGCCCATAATGAATTCGTCTACGGCATTGTCGATGACTTCCTTGAGCAGAACGTAGATGCCGTCATCCGGATTGGACCCGTCGCCCGGCCGGCCGATGTACATGCCGGTGCGGAGACGAATGTGCTCGAGTGAACTCAGCGTCTTGACCTTGGACTCATCGTACCCGTGTTCGGGCGATGCTCCATTGTTACGTTTGCGGGACGAACTCGGGGAGGACGCGGGTTTCCCGTTAATGGTAAGCGAAAGCTGACCTGGACTCCGCAATGTCGATTTTGTTTCGGACATAACACACCTTTTCGGGGTCGCTCGAACGCGCAATCCCGCGCGGCGATGGTACAGACGGGGAGACAAACGTACCCGACGTGGGCTCAGGAAGAAATGGAGCTTAAACGAAACCGGTATGCGGGGAAATCAAGGGGAAAGAAAGCACCATAATATAGTGCATCTTTGTTCATCTTTCAAGGGGTTTTTTGTTCAGTCGTACCGGACCCTTACAGGCGAATACGGATTTGCGAAACGGCCGTGCATTCCCGCGTGCGGTCGACGCGCCACGACTCGAGCGTTCCGAATATGCCCGCATTTGCCGACCGTTTACCGATCCTTGCGAGAGAACCGCCGGATGTGGAGGATGCCTTTCATGTCTCCCGGGTCACGTACGCGAGCACATCCGCGACCTGTTCGGGCGTCTGTGCCACCGCCAGCGCCGCCCCGTCTATTTCCTTGAGCGCGTGGGCATTCGCGGCATCGTGAATCACGACGATGGGTTTGCCGAGTGCCGTGGCGAACCCCGCGTCGAACGCCGCATTCCACTGACGGTATTTGTCTCCGAAGCGCACCACCACGATATCGGCGTTACCAATGAGCGTTCGGGTCCGGATGGCATTGATCTTCGCGCCCTTGTGATCCTTCCAGAACGAGGACTCCTCGGGGCCGAGGATATCCACGCCGCAGTTGTCGCTGGCGGCGTGGTCGGTAACGGGCGCCGTAAAGGATACCGGAAGTTCCTTTTCCGCCGCCGCGCTGACGATCCGGTCCCGCCAGTCACTGTGGATTTCGCCGGCCAGGTACACCTTCCACTGTTTCGGCATCAGCCGAACTCCTTTCGCGAATGTGCGCCGCTTGCCGATGCGCCTGTGCGCATTCGTTCAAGGGATCCTCTATCCCTTTTTTCTCAGTCCTTTACGATCCGATTGGCCGTGTACTGATTCGAGTAGTGCCGCAAATTCCCCGTGGCGTAGGCCTGTCTGATTGCGGTAGCCGGGAGCCAGTGGATAAACCAGTTATTGTAGATTTCACAGGTTTCCTGGGGTATGCCCCGGATGGTCACGGCCTCCACGTCGACGGCCATGAACGTATTGTGATGAATGAGAATGAGGCCGCCGGCGATGTCTGTTCCGTCGTCCCGATCCCTGCCGCCGTGCATGTCGAAGCTGTGGCTGTTGGCGTTTTCCAGAACCAGGTTGTAGCGGGCTTCGTAGCTCGTGCCGGGCCTGCCCGTGCCGGCGATATGGTGCCTGCCCCAGTCGAACAGGTTGGCCTCGATGAGGGCGTCGGATCGGTCCATAACCACGCCGTAACCCAGGCCGTGGCGCTGGTTATGGTGAAAATAGTTGTGGTGGATGTTGTTGTCCGTTGAATTGGCCCGGAGGAAAATCGCGCCGTGACTCCAGCCCCGGAGTTCGCAGTTGTCCACTTCGAGCCTGGGATGTACGGTCTGAATGCCCCGGGAGTTGGGAATGCTGTAATACTGACCGACTGCATGGAGCTCCTTCATCTGCTCGGTGCGTCTCATGGTGTCCGGGCCCTCCAGCCGGAGGCCGGTAACGCGTACGTCGGCCCCTGTAACGAGGAAGAGCGGAAGGGTCTCCAGTTGTTTGGAATAAACGAGGCCCCCCTCCGAATCGGGCTTGCCCCGTCCGCTGCCCAGCGTGACGCCTGCGCGGATCTCGATGTTCTGGTCGCCCGTCAGGTCCACCCTCGCGGTGTCGGCGAGATACACGACCTCCCCCGCGCCCGCCCGCTCGAGCGCGTCCAGAAGTTCCATCCGGTTCGTGACGAGATAGTCGTACTGGCTGACCAGCCGATCGTACCCGTCTCCTCCGCCGATGGGATTGCCGGTTGGATTCGAATCGGCGCCGAATCTGTCGTCGGAAAGCAGGGGCCGGTTCTGCTGGTTGTCACCGTCCGTGGAATCGCCGTTCGAGGAATCCGGCGCGGCCGGCTTGTCCTCCCCGCCGCAGGCTGCCAGAAGGATCAACGCGGCGAGACACGTGAGTTTCTTGAACACATTCGTTGGCATTTCGTAACCACTTCCAATCAGTTCCGACTTGCGAATTAGCCCTTCTGAAGTAAAAACATCGCAAATTTCGAATACACAGGCAAACGGTCAGCAGTGAGCCTTTAGCATTCAGCCAACAGCGGTTAACGCTATGGCACCGCCTCGTCAATCAGCGATATCGACGCCATAACGTGGGCAACCACAAGGGTTGCCCCTACAAACTCAAACGCGGCGTGGAATGGCCTGCGGTTTTATGGGACTTTCTGTCGCCCGCCCGGTTGTGGTGTGGGGGGTTTGTTCGCCGCAAGAATCGCGCCGCGCACCATCGCGTATCTCTTCAAAAGATCGTCTATCGCTTTATTCTCAGTCCTTGACGAGCCGGTTGTGCGTGTACTGGTTTGAATAGAGCCGTAGATTACCCGTGGCGTATGCCTGTCTGACAGCGGTAGCCGGGAGCCAATGGATAAACCAGTTGTTGTAAATCTCACAGGCTTCCTGGGGAATCCCCCGGATGACGACGGCCTCCACGTCGATAGCCATAAACGTGTTGTGATGAATGAGAATAACGTCGCCGGCGATATCCGTTCCGTCATCCCGGTCCCGGCCGCCGTGCATGTCAAAACTGTGGCTGTTGGCGTTTTCGAGAACCAGGTTGTAGCGGGCTTCGTAGCTCGTGCCGGGCCTGCCCGTACCGGCGATATGGTGCCGGCACCAGTCGAACAGGTTGGCTTCAATCAGCGCTTCCGACCGGTCCAAATTCACGCCGTAGCCCATATGGTGGCGCTGGTTGTGGTGAAAATAGTTATGGTGGATGTGGTTGTCCGTTGAATTCGCCCGGAGGAAAATGGCGGCGTGGGTCCAACCCCAGAGTTCGCAGTTGTCCACTTCGAGCCTGGGGTGTGCGGTCTGAATGCCCCGGGAGTTGGGGATACTGAATTGCCGGCCTTCCGACAGGAGTTGCTTCATCTGCTCGGTGCGTCTCATCGTGTCCGGGCCCTCCAGCCTGAGCCCGGTAACGCGAACATCGGGACCAGTGACGAGAAAGAGTGGAATCGTCTCCAGTTCCTTGGAATAGACCAGACCACCCTCGGAATCGGGCTTGCCCCGCCCGCTGGCCAGCGTGACGCCGGCGCGGATCTCTATGTTCCGGTCGCCTGTAAGGTCCACCCTGGCGGTGTCCGCCAGATAGACCACCTGGCCCCCGGTCGCCTGCTTGAGCGCGTTCAGAAGTTCCATCCGGTTCGTGACAAGATAGTCGT
This sequence comes from Candidatus Latescibacterota bacterium, assembly GCA_965237675.1. Lineage (GTDB taxonomy): Bacteria > Latescibacterota > UBA2968 > UBA2968 > JAAXHE01. The sequence goes on along the minus strand of OZ250150.1, from coordinate 1,881,767 downwards.
ATTCTTCGACCAGTTGATTGTACCCATCTCCGCCGCCGATGGGATTGCCCGTAGGGTTCGAGTCGGCGCCGAACTTGTCATCCGAAAGCAGGGGTCTGTTCTGCTGGGTGTTGCCATTTGACGAATCGCCGTCCGGCGTCTCTGGCGCGGCCGGTTTGTCCTCTCCGCCGCAGGCTGCCAGAAGGATCAACGCGGCGAGACACGTGAGTTTCTTGAACACATTCGTTGGCATTTCTTAACCACTTCCAATCAGTTCCGACTTGCGAATTAGCCCTTCTGAAGTAAAAACATCGCAAATTTCGAATACACAGGCAAACGGATAGCGGTCAGCAGTGAGCCTTTAGCATTCAGCCAACAGCGGTTAACGCTATGGCACCGCGACGTCAATCAGCGATATGCTCGCCACGACATGGGCGACTCTAAGAGTCGCCTCTACGAATACGAGGTAGGCGCAAAACACGGCGATATCAATATCACGGACGTCAGGTTTTTGTAGGGGCGGTTCGCGAACCGCCCCCTTTTCCGCGTTAATCCGTCCAGCAATGACGCCTCGTGTATGCTCGGGCGGTCTCAGGGCAATGTCTCAAATTTCGTTCACCGAGGCGATTCGCGGAAAAGCAGCCCCGCGGCGTTTGAGCGGCGCCGTTCTTTTTGGCCCTTTTTCTTTGCGAGAAAGAAAAAGGGCGTAAAAAAAATTAGCCATTATGTGGGCAACCACAAGGCTTGCCCCTACAAATTCAAACGCGGCGCGCAAACAGAGTCCCGAGGGGGACAATTCCTAATAAAGGTCTTCCCGTGTCGTAATAGGGCACCACCGCGCCGTGCTGAGATGGTCCAGCAGGATGTTGAGCGATTCGGGTGTTCCGATATACTGGAGCGCCACCGCGGCGTGTCCTGAAGCGTAGCGATTCTCGTCCTGCAGGGCTTCGTGAAGGGCGGGGATGGCGGCTTCGGCGTCCGCTCCGAAACGCGCAAGGGAATACGCCGAGTTGTAACGAACCTGGACGTCGTCGTCCTTCAACGCTTTCGCCAGAGCGGGCACGGCCTCGTCCGGGTTGCCGGCGATGGTACCCAGGGCTTCGGCCGCGTGGTGGCGCACCCATTCGGAGGGATCGTCCATTGCATTCGCGAGGGCCGACACCGCCTCGGCTGCCTCAGGGCCGGCGTCGCCCAGGGCGAACGCTGCGTGGCCGCGGACCCTCTCGCCCTCATGTTTGAGCGCGCAGACCAGATCGGGAACCGCGGGCGCACCGACGGCGGCCAGACCGTAGGCCGCGTTGAGTTTGACGTTGTCGTCACCCGACTGAAGGGCTCGGGAGAGCGGAGCAACAGCAGGTTCTCCGGTGGCGGCGAGTTCGTACGCGGCATTGAGCCGGGCGGATTCATCGCCTTCCCGCAACGTCCGTGCGAGCGCGTCCACGTCGCCCGCATGGCCGTTGGCGTTCAAACCGCGTGACCAGTCCCAGAGGCTGGACCAGACAAACGGGTGCTTGTTTCCGACGTCAGCGTTACGCCATGCATCGTCGCTGTGGTTCCACTCGGGCCGCCGGGGCTCGGACATGCGTGTAAACTGGAATTTCATCATATACCGTCTTGTGTCCACCTGGTTGGGCATGGCCCGATGCCAGATGTCGAAGTGGACGATGGCGATCATGCCGGCTTCGCCGCATACGGATACGCCGGCGTCGTCCGGATTCTTGAGACGGTCCATATAGCAGTGCGTGTGGGGAATGACGCCCGTCGGGCCGTTTTCGAGTTTGACGTCCTGGGGATAATAGAAAGCCATGGCCCACCGGTTGCGGTGGTAACGCAGTTTCTGGTAGCCCCAGTAGCTGTCCTTGTGCCATCCGCCGCCGGGCCCGTTGGGTTTGTTGAAATGGCAGTGGCGGTGGGTGTGCATGGTATGGTCGGGCCCCAGGATGGAGGTGAAGGCGCCCCGAACTTCGGGCTGGTCGAAAACGGTCTGGATTTCGGGAACGCGAGGCAGAACGTTGTTTCCCGGGTTCCCTTCCTTAATAAAGACTTCGTCGGTCTTCCTGTAGATTTCTTCGTGGAATTCCGGCGGGAGGTCGACTTTGATGGTGATAAACCCGTTGGCGATGAATTCCTGCATTTTCCGGTCGTCGAGAAGGTATTTCGGGTCCAGCATGGCTCAAATCTCCGTAAAGATGGTGAGAAACGCAAGTGAGGACGTGTTACGCGGATTAATGGGGTCCGATTTCGGCCAACTCTCAGACCTGCTCAATGCAAACATATCAATCTAGATTGTGACACGCAAAATGCCTTCGCTGTTGATTAAACGCCTCGACTATTTCAACCAAATATATCATTTGCCCACCTACCAACCGCGAACGCGGTTGGTAGGTGGGCGTGTGCGCCGTTGCGAAGCGGGTCACCTTATCGGCGGGGATCCTTACAAAGGATCGTTAATTTTTCAGCAACACTATCCTATTGGTGTTAGTACCCTTAGATAAATTATCAACCCCCCAGCAATTGGAGGTTTTTGTGAATTCCTGAGAATTAATCAAGACTAAAATAGGCTTCAATCCAGCAGCTTCGGCAGCAGGTATAACATTCTCTTCGAGCCTAACTTTCCCATTTCTAACTTCGCCTACTTCAAAAGCCACATACCCATTTGGTTTAAGAACCCTCTTTAATTCTTTGAAAACCAAGTTCATATGCTCTTGCCAATCTTCAACTTTTCTGAAAGTCCAAATTGGAATCTCTCTTTCGTCAATACCATTAAACCAACAACGGAGCCAATTATCTGTCGCATAATCAACGACATCCAAGAATGGAGGTGAAGTTACTACTAATGAAACTGTATTGCTTTCGACACCGCTCGTCTTTTCACACGATTGCGTAAGCAAAATTGTAGAATCACCATATTCCTCTATAGCCTGCAATTCGTCAGCCTTGAGCTTGGACAATAGTGAGCGGCTCTTTTTGAGTATCAGTTTGGGAACGTTACGAAAATCGGGCTCTTGGCGTCTTCTTGCGTTTATTATCTTTTGTCTTTCGATTGTAACAGCTTGGTTGGGAGGGAGTGTGTATACTGAAAAAAAGCCTTTAGAATGACCAGTAAGTCTATTTGTCGCAACCATTCTTATCCAAGCATCTACACTATCGATCTTATCAACTTTATCGATCAGATATTTCCTGAGACCACAAATCTGGCGTAACGTATCTGGGTGGTAAAACACGGTGAAATCATCCGGAAATACACCATCATATGCGAACCCAATACTATCGAGCCGCTCTTGAATTTCTCTTAAAGTAGGCGGGTTTAATCTTGGATATAGCAGACTAACGCTTAATGGATTAACATCGCAACCAATCGCATTTCTTTTTAAAATGATGGCTTCTAGTAATGTTGTGCCTCGACCCATGAACGGATCATAGACTAAGTCACCTTCATCGGTTAATCTTTCAATGAAAAATTTAGGCAATTGTGGTTTAAAACAAGCTCTATAGGAAATTTCATGCAAACTATGAGCTGCCCTCTGCTTAGAAGTCCAAAATTCATTAATGAAAATGGGTATATACTCAAGTCCGATACCCATTACGTGATCAATTCTTGTTGCCTCTCCAAATTTATCATAGGCTTCTAACTCTGCAATTAGCTTTGATTCTCTTCCGGCCAAATACGAAGTGGCTATTTTTCTAATTGGTTCTAAGTTTAGGCGTTCCATACATTTGCCCTAGAGGGTTACGTTTTGGTGAGATCCTTGACTCAAAATCTTATGATTAACTGAGGCTTCAAGCCTTACACTAACCTGAGTATGGGGTTCAAGGAAGTCTAACCGAAGATGTTGGACTTGGCAGGTTCCGCCCGAATTGTCATAAATTACGGTCGCAAGTATATGATTTATAGAACCTTGGAACTTTCTTCTGAGCTTTGTTGACGATGATGTCAGAACTCGCCTGTTAGAATCCGATGGATTCCAATGGCTTGTCGCTTTGAATTCAAGAGGGTATTCTTTTCTATTACTTAGTTGCACTAACGTCTTATCTGGATAGCCTGCACCTGAGCAGTTGAAAATCTTAAATTCACTGAGATGTGATTGTATATCTCTAATGAAATGGCTTTCTACTTGATTACCTATAGATTGATTCGTGCTACCCGGAGCAATGGGTATGAAACCACCAATTGTCCGTGAACGATCTAAAGCTTGAGCGAAATCCCGCTCTATAGCATTACTTTCTGAAGGATCCCACCGCGTAACGAGTGGCTGAACTGGGACATTTTCCCACCGCAACAAACCATCGTAATAATCAAGCAAAGTGCTTATTCTTGTCACTTAATACTCCCCTTTGTGCCAATACCATTTGGACAATTGGCGACGTTATGTTTAGGAAAGCACGCAAATTGTCTACGACCTAGTACCGGTAAAGACAACAATGCGGCGCTGACAGTCCCCTGGCTCTACCTACCCAGCGATACACCCTCAACAACCTTGAGAAAGGTCGTCAAAATCCCTCAGAATTCATCTATTGGATTGACGCCTCAACTCAACGATCCCGTAGCACCAGTAACCGTTTCGGATCCCTCTTCGTTATAATCCCACTCTGAACCGAACCGCGACACGTATGGTGCCTTAGCGACCGGCTAAACGCCACTGCGATTCCAACTATAATTGCGACTTGCCATTGCTCGCATTTGCCCGAGTATACCCAAAAAGTACGGACATGGTATATACGCGTCAAGGAATTATTTGGCCCCGTTTAACCGGAGGTCGCCCACCATGGTAAAACGACACGAGCTTATTTCCGTTCCCCGCAATACCTGTTGTTTTTTTGAATCAAACTGGTGAAATTTATCGAACCTGCTCGACAAAAGCCGTGTCTTTCAGGTTGTGAGCAAGGGTACGCCGCGCCGCTTCGGCGGTTCTCTGGAAAAGATGGTTTACTTGCAGATCGTCAAATGTACACTTCGACAGCGATTCATCAGGTCGCCAATCAGCCGGAGACCGACATGCCCCTGGAACGGGACCTGATCCAACGGTGTCTGTCGGGAAATCGGGACGCGTTCCGGAGGTTGATCGAACCCCACCAGGACTTTGTCTTCCGCGTTGCCTTTTCGGTTCTGGGCAACCGGGAGGAGGCCGAGGAGGCGGCCCAGGATGCGTTTGTTCGCGCGTACAGGGGCCTCGGGGCGTTTTCCGCAAAGGTTCCGTTTCAGGCCTGGATGTACCGTATCGCGGTTCGTACCGCTCTGAACGCGCGGCGGCGCCGGCGGTGGCGGCTTTTCGAGCGTCTGACACCGCCGGAATGGTTCGGCGGCCTGGCTGCCGCGGCCGGTGACGCCCCCGATGCCGATGTCGAGAAACGAGACGCACGGAAGAGGCTTCGCGCGGCGATTGACCGGCTTCCTCGCAAGCTTCACGAGGTTGTCGTGTTGAGTTATCTGGATGAACTCGACGGACGTGAAATCGCAGCAATTCTGGACATTCCCGAAGGCACGGTAAAGTCCCGGCTGCACCGGGCGCGAGAAAAATTGCAAAAAGAGATCAAGAGACAGGGTCTGTTGGACTGACCGAAATGAGAAAGGGTTGCAACATGCCGAAACTTGAGTGTCGCGAAACCAGAAAGCGGATGCATAGCTACCTGGACGGCGATTTATCGCCCGCGGAGGAGAAGGCCATGCGGGCACATGTGGCGCGTTGCGGGGATTGCGCGCCCGCGTTTGAACGGCTGCGTCGAAGCGATGACGCGGTCCGGAGCCATTTTGAGGCAACGGTCACGAACGCGACGGCGCCGGAGGGATTCTGGAATGGATTGTCGGAACGTCTGGCGGCGCAACCGCGGCGCGCACGATGGATTCCGGCGGATCTTCTCGACATGATTCCACGGCGGGCGCTCGCCTCGGCGGGAGTGGCCGCGGCGCTGATGCTTGCGATCTGGGGGATGCAGGTGTTCGAAACAGGTCCGCAGCCGGGAAATGGAAGATCGGCGCCGGTTCGCAAGGAGTTGGCGAAGATACGTGCGTCGATTCTGGATATGGAAGCCGAACTGGAGCAACAGTGGAGGTAAGGGCCATGCATGGTGTGAAATCCGTCGTTCTGTTCTATCTGTTGCTGGCCTGCACGAAAGCGGCCGGCGGCGATACGCTGGATGTGCGTGTCCAGGGATTGCGAGGATCGGTGGACAGCATTCACCTGACGTTGGACGGGCGTCGATCTCCCCACGTCGTGAAACCCGGTTCGCCGACACAATCTCCCGCAGGCGACTTCGAGGAGATGCTTAAAGGCTTGCGTTCGCACAACCGAAATTCGCTCTGGACGCTTAAACGGGACGTCGACGCCATGAACCTGGCGCTGGAGGCGGGCTCGTTCAGCGGGGACGAGACCCGGTTGCACCTGGCCGACATCAGGAGGCGTCGGATCGACGCGCGGGTGAGCCTGAACCTGATGGCCTTTATGAACCGCCTTACGCAGGACGGGGAATTGGCGGGCAGATGGGGCGCCCCGGTGCATCTCGTCATGCCGGCGCCGGCGACGCCGAACATCCTGATCGTCAACCGCACCCGCGGCCAGATGGCGGCTGACGTCTGGGACGTCGATACGATACGCGTGGGGTATATTCCGGCGATCTCGGGTTTCGCGAACGAGTCCATGCCGGACGACAAAGCGCTGGAGATGGCGGCGAACGTGAAAGCGGACGTGTCCGTGCATAGCGCCGAGGCGGTAGCGGCTGCGGCAGAGGAACTCGCGGAAGGACATGGCGGCGGCATTTCGGGGGCGATGACAGTCGTTTCGATTTCAGATCCCACGGGTGAGCACGCGCCACAGGGGGCGACTATGGAAGACCCGCCTGCACGCGGCGTGCTGGTCTTTCCCTCCGCCATGGTGCCGCGCCCGGGTCAGTTGCTGCTGGATCGTGCGGAACCCGTCGCCATTCGGGACATGGAGGGCGTCCGGGTGATCCATCTGGTCGACAGCGACTCGCTCCTGGCGCGCCTGAAAGCCGCGCCGGCGGAGCGGAGCGCGGCTTTCGAACGGACGACCGGCTTTGAAATGGGTTACTGGGCGCAACACGGGCCGTGGTCGCCGCCTTCAATGCAGGAACGGGGTTCTTCCGGGTCAGGCGTCACAAGACCCACGGCGCCGGAAGCGGCCCTGGTGACAGATCCCGGCGGGCCGGCAGCATACAACCAGGGGGTCGGTCTGCTGGCTGCCGGCAAATTCGACGAAGCGAAGCAGCAATTCGAGGATGCGATTTCGGAGGACGGCCAGTACGCGCCTTCCTACGTGGGACTGGGAAGGGTCCATATGAAGCAGGGCACCCGGGAAGTCGCGAAATATCACCTCAAGAAGGCGTTGAAGCGGTCACCGGGATCTCCCTCGGCATTGATGGCGCTGAGCGACGTGGCGATGCAGGAGGAGGATTGGGGGGATCTGAAAAAATGGTCTGGGCGGATTCTGGTGCAGGATCCGGATAATCCGGAAGCGCTCTACCGGCGGGCCATCGCCTACCGAGAGGCCGGCAAGTTCAAAGCGACAGTGACACGGTGGCTGGACTGGCGGCGATCGGAACGGTACTTCAGACAACTGATGAACATAGCGCCGCAACACCGTGACGCACTGTATCAGTATGCCGTGCTCAAACGTTATGACAAAGCCTATGAACATGCGATCCGGCTGGGCGAAAAACAGGTGGCGTTAAAGCCGGACGGCCCCGTCCACCGGCGCAGGGTGAGGCGATTATACCTGCATTATCTGGACAATACGAATCCGAAGGATGCGTTGAACTGGATGCGCAGACACGGATCGGAATACGCACGTTACTTCGAGGGCGAGGCGCTGCGCCTCGCCAAACGGACGGCCCGCGCCGATACTGTCTTGCAGGACTGGCTCGCGTCTGACACGCCGTTGAGCGTGATACCGGCATATCTTGCCCTGGCGCGAATTGCCTATGGACGCAAAGCCGTTGAGGCCGGGGAGAAGTATTACGACAAGGCGGTGCAGAGCATACAAGACTCGCTTGATGCGCATCTGATGTACGAAGACGTGAAGTATATCGTTAACGTAGAGGAGATGGATGCGTTTTCCAAGCTCGAATCACCGGAGGAATACCGGGAGTTCTTCCGTAAAGTCTGGGTGAGCCGCGACCCCACGCCCGCCGTATTTCCCAACGTGCGACTGGCGGAACATTATCGGCGGATCCTGTATGCCGAACGGTATTACGTTTACGATGGATTTCGTACGTGGTTTTACGATCCCGATAAAGGCGACGTAATTCCGTATCCGAGTACGATTGAGCTGAACGACAGGTTCAACGACCCGGGCCTGGTTTATGTGCGGCACGGACGTCCGTCGGATACGCAGAAGTTTTCAATGGCCGAAATCTGGCACTACTGGAAGACGGATGCGTATCCGAAGATGGTGTTCAATTTTGTGGCGACGCCCAGTAGTGTGGGTTCGAACTGGCGCCTTGTGGAATCCCTGTCAGGCTCGGGGAACTACAGAGCGCGGCTCAGATGGGAAAATGAGAAATTCAGGCGTGAAGTGCGCCAGTCCGTGGAGATCGGGCTGCGGACAGATCGGCATTCATGGACTGACGACGTCGATGAACTGGATTACGAATCCTACCTGGCGTATTTCAAGGGCGAAGGGGGCAGGGGCGACGTTGAGTTGTATTATGGAATGCCCTTCAAGGCGTTGAAGAAAGACTACGGTCAGTTGCCCGACACGTCGGCGATCTACGAGTACGGTCTGGCGTTGCATGATCTGCAATGGAATCGATTTGAGAACCTGACCGGACATGTACGAAAGGCGCAGGTGGAACGGTCGCGATACGAGGACAGGAGTTTCGGCGTCCTTCGGCTTTCCGCGGACCCCGATTCAAGCCACGCGTCGTTTTTCCTGCGGCCCTCGCGGGACCACCGGCTGGGAGGGTGGAAGCAGAGCGTGCGTATACCGGGCTTCTCGGAGACGGAACTGGAAATGAGCAGCGTCGTGCCGGCGCACGTGATCTGGCCTGATGTCGAGGGGAAGGACGGGTTCAACCTTCGAGGGATCCATGCCGTACCCAATCCCTCGCTTCGATTCTCACGTAATGATCCGGTGTACATCTATTTCGAGCTTTACAATTTGACGCCCGACGAACGTGGCACGACTTCGTTCGAGATCTCGTACGGGTTGACCCGATTGAAACAGAAGGGCGTCAAGAGACTGCTCGGAATTTTCGGCGGCGGGAAAAAACCCACCACGTCCGTCACCGTTTCGCAACTGGGCGATACTCCGGATACAAGGGAATTCCGGTCGCTGGATCTGAGCAAAGCCGGTGGCGGGGAGTTTCTGCTGAAAGTAAAGGTCCGCGACAACCACGCAGGGACAGAGCGTGAAAAGTCGGTAGAACTGGTATTGGATTAGTCGCTTCTGTATTCTGTCCGGGAGATAGATTGCCGGAATTCAGTTCACACAAAGACACGAAGACGCAAAGGAAGAGACCAGCGGGGGGCTAAGAGCGAAATTCTGATCATCTAACGCCAGCGCCGTGACCTTTCCCCCCGGCCCCGTCAGAAAGAGTTTTCAGTGGTCGGTAAAAACCGAAAACAGGTGGCGTCAACGCTATTATGTGGGCGACCGCGAAGGGCGAGACCCTCACCCCCCAACCCCCTCTCCCAGTGGGAGAGGGGGAGCAAGACCAGGCGGGCTGCATATTGTGGACACACGCAGGACCGTTTTGTAGTCCTTTGAGGTCCACCCGGACGAGTAAGCGCAAACCTGCTTACCTGAAACCGCGCCAAATTTGCGAAAGAACTGTTTATTTCCTGGGGGTTCAAAATGAGACCAGCAGCGGTTATGGAGGTTCTGGCCATGGCCGCGATGACATTGTTCAACGCGGAGGCCGGGGTGACATCAATGCGCAGTGAGGACCGTACGTTGGTACAGAACCTCTACAGCGAGGGAATGGATCTGTTCGACAGCGACAGCCTGGACGCGGCATCGGCGAAATTCCGGGCGGCAATCGAGATCGACAGGAAACACGCGCCTTCGTACGTCGGTCTGGGCCACGTGTATCTCAAGGGAGGCAACTTAGATGCGGCGGAACGTGCGTTTATGGATGCGCGGCGCAGTAAACACGATTTCGCTCCGGCATACAACGGACTCGGGCTGGTGTGGCGGGAGAAACCGAAGGGCCTGTACACGGCGATCGACTACTTCAAAAAGGCGTTGCAATATAACCGCAACTACCTGGAAGCGAGGTACCATATCGCCGAGGCGAGATACGCGTTGGGAGAACACGACGTGAAGCGCGAGGCGGAGAAGTTGCTGGAGATGGATGCCACGTTTGCCCCCGCATACCGGATGCTCGGGGAATGGTATGAGACATTCAAGCAAGATCATCTACGCGCGGCGGAGCACTACGAACGATACCTGACTCTTAGACCCGATGATCTGGACGTCACGCTGCGCCTGGCGGGGTCGCTTGGAAAACTCGGCGACCATGCTCGCGTTGTGGATCTGATGCGCAGGGGGATGCGGAGTCATCCCGATGCGATCGAGCTGTTGCCCGTCCTCGCGAACGCTTTTATCGAACTCGATTCCCTCGACGTGGCGGAGGTTGCATTCAGCCGATATCTTGAAACGTGTGAATCTGCCGAAAGGATGCTATATGAAGATATCCGTCTCCTGGCTTCTCCCGTGGAATACGAGTCGTTCAGCCAGGCGCCGGATCGAGAAGCGTACCTGAACCGGTTCTGGGGAGACCGGGATCCGGATCTGACAACTGTGGCCAATGAGCGGCAGTTGGAGCATTACCGGCGCGTTTGGTTCGCACGGCGGCATTTCGCAAGAGCGAAGCAGCCGTGGGATACGCGGGGAGAGATGTACGTGAGATTCGGCGAGCCCGACCATCGTTCAAGGTCTGACTGGGTAAATTTCCAGCAGAGCGTGGAGGTCCAGCGCGTGAAGGAAGCGCTTGCAGGGCAGATCCACGGCGCGGCAGCGGTTTCGCGTTGGGGAGACATCCTGGTCGCGTTTCCGGTTCGCAGCATCCCCGTGGGGCAAGACTTCGGCGGATTCATGGCGCCCGCCTACAGGCCGGTGATTGCAAATGGACCCGACGAATCGATGGTGCCGTGGGAAAGCTGGGTCTTCGTCAATAACGGCGTGGGCGGTGGAATGGAGGTGACGTTTACGGATGAGATGTTGAACGGCGCCTTTGATTTCGCGCCGCCGCCGGTCGACGTGGATATCGACATTCGAAAACTGGCCATGTTTAGCCGGTTAAGTCCCCAAAATGTAAGTATGCACACGGCCGCGCGCACACCAAACTACTTCCAGCCGCCCGAGAATGAAGATCCCCTCGAGTTCTACTACGATCTGGCGGATTTCCGCGGGAGGATCGACGCGGCGTCGGCTTTGGAGGTCTATGCAGGGATTCCGCAGGAAACAGCGCAATACCTGGAGGCCGAGGACACGACGTTGCTGGATGTCGAAACGACCGTTGCCGTGTTGAATGAAGAATCCGGCACGGTGTACCGCATGAAGGGCGACGTTCGGTTCCGGCGCCAGGGGGACGTGAGGCAACACCAGGGCGCGTTTGTTCCGGACGTCGTTCGGCTGGACGTCCCGCCGGGCCACTACCGGATGGAGGTGAAGGCCAGGGACAAACGCACCGGCAAGCGCGGGCGGTACCGGCAGACGATCCACGTGGAAGCCTACCCGGAGACCGGTCTTCGGATGAGCGATCTGGAACTGGCCTGGCGGATCACGGAGGACGGTGCGGACGGCAAGTTCAGCAAGGGGGAATTGCACGTCGTGCCAATACCCACCCGGACGTATGGAAGGGGCCACAGCGTCTACGTCTATTACGAAATCTACAATCTGGCCAGGGATACGTTCGGGCGGACGAGATACCGGGTCGCCTATACCGTGGGTGAAAAGGGAAAATCCGAGGTCGGCAATATCGCACGGCTGGTGAGGCTGCGAGGGAATCGGCAGGTGGAGGTCGAGGTGGCATCCGAGCAGGTGGGGACGGAGTCGACAGAGGTGGAATACGTAGCGCTGCAACTGGGACAGGACAACGAGGGGCGGCAGGTGCTGCAGGTGGCGGTCACGGATATGAACAGTGGCGAGACGGTGTACAAGGAGGCGGGGTTCGTGGTGAAGTGACACGGCGAGCGCCCGGAAGGCGCTGGATGAGACGATACGGCTCGATCCGGAACACACCGACTACCACATGACACTCGGCGAATTGCTCAGCAGGCAGGGGTTCTCGTGGCATGCCGAACGGCACGTGGTTTTCCGGGTGGTTGAGTGAGCGGATGGGCCGGGTCTCAATCACGTTGCACCGGACGTGTGCCGAGGTGTCAGTTTTAGTTTTTCGAAATTAATATTGAGTCTCCTCCGAAAAGTCAAAATCCACTCTGACGAGGTCCAAGTTGGTGTTTCACTCAGAAGTAAATCAAAATCATACTTGATATAACACTATGATATATAATGATTTATGGGGATATAGCTTTTGTTGAAAATGGCCGTTCCTGATCCAAATTGGAAGAAAATCACGCGAATCTCACTTTTCGGAGTGGACTCAATATTGATAATATATTTTACACTATATTAAACTATTGTTTAATAATACGAAACACGCAACTCAATTCAGCGAGGGCTGAACCTGGTTGAACGATTCACGAAGACCGCTGGTATTGTTGAGTAATTGATTGTTTTTCAATAACTTCAGCGTAGAATATACCGACATTCTTCAGAATTGCGGATTCTTCGCTATGCCTCGGAGTAGGGAGCATTCTTCCGGCTTTCGGGTTTTAATCCTGTCGATCCTGTCCATCCATGTAAATTCAGGTTTTTGAAAAAAAGAGGCTGGAAGGAGGAGCCTTTGCTCCACAAGACCAGAGACCTCGTGGACGACTGGCGAAAGGGCGACGCGGAGAAACTCTACGCGCTCGAGATGGCGGCGGACGTGGCCTGGCCGGGAGGCGGAGGGTGGCAGACGACTCCCGACGAACAGGAGCGGGATATTCGCGAGAGCAATCTGATGGGGGCCTTCGTCACGGAGAATAGTCAGAGCATCATCAGCATCTGCAAGATCCGGGCAAAGCCGGGACAGCAGGTACACGCGTCTGTTCCGTACCTCAATTGCCGCCCGGATTACCACGGGAAGAAGCACGGAAAGTCCGTGCTGTGGGCCGCGCTGGACCGCGCGTACGAGGATGGGTTCCAGCGCGTCGATCTGTACACGTGGCCGGGTAATTTGATGGCGATGCCGCTGTACAAAAAGATGGGGTTTATGTGGCGGCCGGACTCGTCCGTACACATGGAAAACTTCGTTCCCGCCGCCCGCCGGCATCCGCTCGCCGCCGCTTTTTTCGCCAGGCACGACTGGTACGTAACCCACGTTCGGGAACTCAAGCCGGAAGAGGACGTGATGACGCGGGGCAGGGTGAAGGTTTACCAGTATCTATGGCGGGCCCCGGACGGCGATTTCCTCAGACTCGTGTTCGACCGTCAGAGTTGGGGGATCATCGAGATCGAGAACAGCGATCTGATGGCGTCTTGCAGCCTGCCCGACGAGAAGCTGGTTGCGGGTGTCCCCCACCCCGTACGCTGGCGCATTGTGAACAAGAAACCGGATCCGGTTCACGTCTTTCTCACCGCCTCGGGCGATCCGGGTGTTGCGGTCGACAAGCGCGAGGCGCTGGATGTCACGGACGCCGCGGAGCTTGAGGTTACATTCGTAATCGATCCGAATATCGAGGAAAGAATACACGAACCCAAAGCGGCGGTGCTGCGTACCGACCTGGTGATCGACGGCGTCGGGATCGAACTCACGGCCGGGATCGACGCACGCCAGGCTGTGGATGTTTCCATTGATGCCCCTCGCTCGATCCTGACGCCCGGGAAGCCGCAGGATGCGGTGCTTACACTTCGGTCGAACCTGGACGAGGCATGTTCAGCGAAACTGCGGGTGAGACCGGCGGGAGGCGCCGATGTGACGCATGGCGAACGGAGGGTGACGCTTGACCCGAAGGGCGGCGCCGAGTTGGCCGTACCGGTTACGGCCCCGCACACCGGGCCCGTTGCGATTGACGTCGAGACGACTGCCATAGGTGACGGTAAGGCAATTCCGGTCAAGACCAAACGCCTCGACCTGTTGGCCGCTGAGCGAGGAGGCGTGTCCGGAGGCGTCGGGGAGCAGGGCGCCCTGCTCTGCGGCGGCGGACTGATGGTCAGCGCCGATTTGCGCAACGGGGAACTATCGATCTTCCACAGGCTTCGGTCGCTGAGGTCCCCTATGCTGGACCTGCGCAACCCGACGCTTGGACCGCCCTTTTCCGGAGGCGATCTGTTTCAGGAGAAGGCCGAGGCGTGGGTCGAACGAGACGCCTTCGGCGTTGTACTCCGGCTGCGGACCCGGTCAGTGCTTCGACCGGGCGTGATGCTGGACAGGCGGGTCGCGGTGGGGCACGGCCCGCTGGTGCAGGTCGTGGATACGGTGATCAACGGGTCGGCCCAGCCGCTGAACCTGTCGATGGAACAGAATTGGACGATAACGATCAGCCCCGTCGCGGCGTACATCGTGCCGCGGAAGCAGGGGGTGTACCGTCAGGTTGCCGATTCCGGCGGGCGCGAGATGGGCGAACTCCGGCTCTCCGAGGGTGGGGAGACGTGGCCGGAGGGATGGTTCTGCGTTGAAAACGAGGATGCCTGCGCCGCCGGAATTCTCTGGAACCGGGCCTCGCGAGTGGAACCCGGCCGTTGGGGCAGTGTTCGGCAGGAGGCGGTCCCGTTGAAGGCGGGTGAGTCGAAGTCGCTCGACCCGATATACGCTTTCGCCGGCGATGGGAACTGGCAGACGATCCGGGGATGGTGGCGGACCCTGTTCGGCAGCGTTCCGGAGGTCGAGGCGTCGCCTTTACCGACGCGCAGGCCGCTCGAATTCACGATCGAGCCAGGACCGCTTTTGGTAACGGGCGAAAAGGCCGACGCGACCCTGCGCCTAAGCCACGTTGGGGAATACACGCTCGACGGGAAACTCATTGTGGAGGAATCCGTCGGTCTGCGCCCGAACGTCACGTCTGTTGAGGTTTCAGGCCTTTGTGAGTCCAACCCTGTCGTGCGAAAGGTGGTGTTTCACTCCACAGGTTCAGACCGGCCAGGGACTGAAAGTATACGCGTGCGTTTCGAGACAGGCGAGGCGGTCTACCGGTTTACCGAAAAGGCGCTGATCCTTCCCGCGGACGCTGGCCAGGTAAGCGTGTCACGCCAGGAGAAGGGGCGGTTGATCGTGTTGGACAACGGGATATTGAACGTGAAGGTCGCGCCTTCTTTCCTGGGGTCCGTCATATCCCTCCGTCGGGACGGCCGGGAGTATCTCAACAGTTCGTACCCCGAAGCGGGGCCGCGAGGCTGGATGAATCCCTGGCACGGCGGCATCTCGCCCATGTACAGCCGGCTGTGGGATACGCTTTACAAGGAACGTTTTCGCTACCTGAAAATCGAACGGAAGGGGCGCCAGGGCCTGGTATGGCGCGGCGTGCGCGTCCATTGCCGCATCGCGCAGGAGCCTGTCCGGGGCCAGTCCATCGCGGTCGAGTACCTGCTGGCGCCCGGCGCCGACGTGCTTGCGATTCTGCCGAGCTGCCGCGATGAACTGGGGATCAGCGCCAGTGGTAACATGGGCTTTAGCGTCTGGCCCAGTTTCGCCGCCTCGCCCGGGACCGCGTCGTTCTATAATGGTTGCCACGAGTCGATTACCGCACTGGCGGCGCCCCACGAGGTCGAGGCCGGGCGCTGGAATTGGGGTGGAATTCTGGGGAAGAGCGGAGAGGCGTTGTTCCTGAGCGGAAAGGGAGATCGGGCGCGCACAGGCGGTGAGTCCTGGGGCGAGGAGGGGTGCACGCTTGGAGGCAACGTTGGCCGTTGGATGACGCCCCGGGAACGAATCGAGGGGCTCTTCTTCCTGCTTCCGACTTCGGGGTTGGAAGAGGGGAAAGCGGGCGCGGTCTGGAATGAGTTCCAGGCGCTGCCATAGGAGTGCGGTCTGCAGATGGAAAACACCCATGCGCGGGTCAGACGAGATCCGCCCTCCGAAAATAGGTCTCGACTTTGTAACGAAAGAGGCCCTGTGATACAAGGATCAAAGCAGAGCATCCGAGGATCTCGTAGATACTGGATACGCCGGAACCCTTTTCAAGCCACACCGACCCCAATACACCAACAACCGGAAAGATCAGGAATAGCGCAACAAATGGTGCAGCTGGTTTGTCGCGCAGGCGTAGCCAATGAATAAGTGGAGTCACTGCAAATATCAGTATAAGCGGTCGGATAAGGTCGGGGATAGTTCCAAAATGGACGCCGTACCCTTCAAGGAGTCCTACGAGGATTCCAGAAAAATAAAACGATAGTAACAGGATCCCACAAAACACCGTGTTGCAAATAAGGCTTCCGATGTACGCGTATCTGGCCAACTGGGACCTGGAAAGCGGATAGAGCCAACCCCTTTTAAGGAACAGCGATCCAAAAACGGCGAAAAACGAAACGACCAACGCAGGAATCATCGATACGATCACGTGGGTGTTATTCTTAAAAGTTGCCGGATCAACCAAAGTATGGTATACAAATTGAATACCCATCTCGTGGGAACCCCTCTTGTGTCCCCCTATATACCCGCCGGCCGCTGTAATCAGCACTGTTACAGCCGAGATTCCGATGCAAATAGATAGCCATCGTCCCGGAATTATACTGAAGTTTTCGAATTCACCGGCTCGAATCCAGTCCAGAAGTCGGGTGATCGGACCTGTATGCCGCCATTTCCGGATGCATCCCCTCTTGGAGGCCTGACCATTCTTACCTTGGATTCTAACCCTGGTCCGTCCAGCCGAAGGCCTGAGGAAAAGCGTTCTCTTTCCGGGGCCCGCGACGCCAAAGACATTGCAAAAACAGAGCGTAGCCCCGAGCGTTGTCAGGAGAACGGAAAGAAAAGCATGGGCCTGATAAATGACAGCCAACTTATCCGACCAGAAACCCGCAAGAAAAAGCATGAGCATTGCGGAAAACGCGAATACGACAGAATGGGTGCGATGCTCCGAAAGATCCGTGTCGTTCTTCGTGATGTACATCAGATTCCAACCTGAGACAATCCCCAATTTGAACCACAGGAACCCGGACGTGAATATGGGTAGCCACGGCGCAGAACCGCCAAGGTTTGTGTACACCCACGAAATCAACAGGGCGGTGGCGATACCAAGACAGAGTATTGTATAGATGATATGCCTTCGGAAATTGGGCAGTGTCCGAAATATCGACACGACATGAAGCCCGCGCCCAAAACTCCCAACGACAAAGCCTGTAACCGCCGGAAACAATAACGGCAACAGGTTATGGCGAACGAATCTGAACTCTCCATGAAACAAAGTATGAAGATCTGTGAACCAAATTGCGCACGATACGATCGCAGTAAGGAAGGTGAGGCTTACCATGCGCCAAATGAATCGGAATTTCGAGTAGAACCCCATCATTCTGTCACCTGTAGGACGACGCCGACACGCGTTTCAGACGAGATCGCCTGTTTTGAAATAGGCCATCACTTTGTAACGAAAGAGGAACTGGGAGAGAAGGATCAGACCTGAGAACGATACGAACTCATACACATCAGGTATATGCGGAGCCGCTTTAAGCGAGTACCAACTCAGTACCAAAACGCCTAACAGGCCGCAAATGGTCACAACCCCAGTAGATGTTTGGAAAAAAAGCGGTCCATAACGCACGCGCAGCCACTGAAAGAACGGGATAGAGATCAATATCAGGGTTAGAGGACGGATATAGTCGTAACCTGCATATTGAGGCATCAGGTTCTCCCTGACAAGAAACGCCAGCAACATGATCCAAAAAAACACAGCGCCGTAGAGAAGGCCACTCCAGTACGCTAGTCTCGCGAATTGCGTGCGTGATTGAGGATAAAGCCAACCTTTCTGAAGGAATAAAGATTCGTTGATGGAGTAAGCCACGGCGTAAATCGCAGGACCCACAGTTAGGAACATGTTTGCCACCCGCTGGAAACCGAGAGATTGTCGCCGCATTACGTTACCGGGCATGTCATCAGTCAGTAAAATGACGCAGGCCGCAAACCCGAGTACTGCTATGCCCGGGAGAAAGGCCGCTCTGGCGGGCCATCCTACGCGTCTGAAGCCGAAGTTTTCATATTCGCCGGCTCGAATCCAGTTAAACAGTCCGGTGAAAGGGCCCATACGCCGCCATTGCCGCCGGGATTCCGCCTTCAAGCCCTGCGTGTGCGTCACTGAGCCAAGTGCGTTTTCTCTGGCAATATTGACGTCAAAGAAACGATGAAGACAGAGCGACGCACCAAGCAATGCCAGGAGGACACACAGAACGGGTTGTATATTGTAGAGTTCGACGATTCGATCGATCGTGAACATCGCGGCGAACATCAGGATCCAAATGAAAACAACAAAACCGTATCGACGGATGTCCCGAAACATCGTGGCCAGAATTGGATTCGTACCCAAAATCAGTCCCACACTGTACCAGAGGACAACGGATGAGAAGATGGGGACCCACGGGGCAGTACCACCAGCGGATGTGTAAATCCACGTTTCGATGATCGCGGTGACAACGCCGCCGAAGAGCAGCGAAGAGAATAGCCGCCGTCGCAGGGTGGGCAATGTCCACGAAAGCAGGGTATGCCGGAGTTCTTGTACGATTCTCCCAAGCAAAGCGCCGCAAATTGCCGGTGACGACAGTACAAGAACGTTGGCAGTTGATCCAATCTGGGCCAAAAAGAACGCAACTGTGACCACAGACATCGCGATGTGCAATGGACGCAACAGCAATCCGAATAGTGCGTAGACACCCATAAGATGATCCCCTTAAGGACCATGCGGAAACGCGGATCAGACGAGATCGCCCTTTTTGTAGTAGGTCATCACTCTGTAACGAAAGAGCCCCTGGGATAGGAGGATCAGACCTGCAACCGCGGCGGACTCATAGGCGAAGGAAATATCTGTGACCCAACCAAGCCACGCCGCATTCAGGATCGAATAGCCAATCAGGAAAGGCGCCAATAATATTGCGTATGAAGAAATATTCATGTGCACGCATCGAAGGCGCATCCATTGAATGACCGGGTTGCAGATAAACATCAGCAGGAGAGGACGCGAGAGGTCGAGCCCTGCAAAAATTCCGGTGAGTCCTTCCAGCAGAAAAAATGACAATAAAATGATCCCGCAATATAGAGCGTTATGTAGAAGGCTGCTCCAGTAAGCGAGTCTCGCCAACTGCACTCGAGAGAGGGGATAGAGCCAGCCTTTTTTCAGGTACAACGATAGCTGCAACATGACAAGGCCTACGCTCACGGGCGTGACAACGGCTCCGACCACCTGATCTGGCCCGACAATCCGAACCATGACCGCCACGACAACCAGGAACCCAACCGAGTGCGGAAACGCACCCACCAATCCGACCCGGACGGTGCCGTAGTTCTCGTACTCGCCGGCGCGGATCCAGTCGATAAGGCCGGTGAGCGGAGCTGTGAGTTTCCATCTCCGCCTGGAGTTTCTCCGTGCGGCCAATTTCGACGTTTTGTAAGTTCCGAACGTGAACCGATGGAACAACGGCATCGAGACAAGCGATTTTCCCCTGGCGGCGTTAACGCCAAAGCTGCGTCTCAAATAGAGTAGCGCGACAATCAGCGTAACAAGCGCGCATATAGCCGGTTGGGACATGTAAAGTTCGGTGATCCGATTGATCGAGAGTACGCCGAAAACGAAAATCAAAATCGCAAGAAACGAGACAGCGGATTTGCGGATCCAGAGCGATCGAGCGTCCAGGAATTCGTAGGTTCCGATCGTAAATGTCAAACTGTACCAGAGAAAGCCGGACGTTAGAATTGGGATTATGGGGGCAGAACCGCCCATCCAATGGTAGGCCCAGGTTGTCAGGACGGCGATGACGGCTCCTGTGAAGCCTACCGAAGAAACGAGCCGCCTGCGTATACGGGGAATCGACCAGGAGAGCGGCGTGTGCTGGATCTCGCCCACACTCTGGCCGACAAAGAAGCCGGCAAGTGAAGAAAAAGCGAGGGTGAGCAGGATGAGGCGTCCCGGTTCAGGCAGCGAGGGAAAATCCGTGCCGGCAGCCGAAAGCACCAATAGAATTATCCCGGCCAAAAGCACATAGAATGCAATGATAACCGGGCGCCATAGCAATCGGTAGAGCGCGTAGAACCCCATCATCCGGTCTCCTGAAGGAGGAGCGGGAACATGCTCTCCAGGTTCAGCGGGCTGCTGGCCACGTCCACGCCGTATTTCGACTTGAACGCGTCCAGGTTGTTCGAAGCCCCCTTCACGAGCAGGCGGGCCTGGTAGCTGTCCACCTCCTGGGAGATCACGAAGTTCTCTTCAAAGTGCGTGGGGAGTCTGCCAGCTTTGACGGTTACCCGCCATTCGGCGAATCGCTCCTGGAGGTCGTCCAGCGAGGCCTCCGCCTTTATTCGGCCCCGGTCGAGGCAGATCACCCGGTTGACGACCTTTTCGACGTCGTGTAGAACGTGGGACGATATGACGATTGTATTGGTGTCGTGTTGAACGAGTTCGAGGAGGAATTTCAGAAACTGGGCGCGCGTGATGGGGTCCAGGCCGCTGAAGGGTTCGTCCAGAATCAGCAGGTCCGGACGATGGCAGACGGCCAGAATGATGCCCAGTTTTTGTGCGTTGCCGGGCGAGAGGGTGCCCACGCGCGCAGAGGACTCCAGTTCAAGTTCCTCGAGCAGGCGCTCTTCCAGGTCCAGGTCCCAGTGTTTGTAGAACGAAGAGACGTAGCGAAGTTGCTGCTCCACTTTCATCCATTCCAGGAACCGGTTCTCCTGGTGAACGACGCCGATGCGAGAAAGTTCGCCGGGGCCGAGTTTGTCACTGGCGCATCCAAGGGTGGTGCATTGCCCGCTGGAAGGCAGATAGAGGCCGATGACGTGGCGGAGCAGGGTCGTCTTGCCGCTTCCGTTCCTGCCGATGAGACCCACAACCGCCGGTTTCGGGACGGCCACGCTGACGTTGTCCAGTGCGGTCACGTCTCCGAACGACCTGGTGAGATTCTTGACTTCGAATGCCAATTCCATATTATACCTCCTGATCGCCGGCGTCGTCGAGCATCTGCCCGAATATTTCCAGTGCCTGGGATTTTTCGACGCCAAGCTGTCTCGCGATGGCCACGATGGGCGCCAGGCTCTGCCGGAGCCGATGGAGCTTATGAACCTCGATCTTCTCGGGTCTCAAAAAACTGACGGTCAACGGAAGTCCGCGACGCCGTTTCACGATACCCTCAGCCTCCAGGTAGCCGTACGCTTTGCTGACGGTCATCGGATTGACCCCCAGTTCCGCGGAGAGGGAGCGCGTGGTGGGCAATTTTTCGCCCGGCCTCAGCAAGCCGCTTGCGATATGAAATTTGATCTGGTCCATCAACTGCCGGTAAACCGGCACGCCGCTGTGGTGATCGATTGCGATTAACACGGTTCAATTCTCGAGAGTGTATTAGTGTATTACTTTAAATATACAGTATGGCAGAAGCGAATGGCAAACACTTTTCTTTCTTGGATGATAATGCTGAAGACGGAGCCGATGTGCTGCATTTCAGGGCGGAGCGAATGCCAGACGCTCGGGTATGATTCCATGCCGCAGGAGATCCTTCGTCAGCCTGGTGGCTTCCTCAGGATGACAGTACGGGCTAACGAATGCCCGACACATTTCGACGATGGTTATTGCGAAGCATGTCATTCTGAGCGTAGTCGAAGCAAGTGCGGAAGTGCTGCATTTCAGGGCGGACCGAATGCCGGACGCTCGGGCATGATCCCATGCCGCAGGAGATCCTACGTCAGCCTGGCGGCTTCCTCAGGATGACAGTACGGGCTAACGAATGCCCGACACGTTTCGACGATGGTTATTGCGAAGCATGTCATTCTGAGCGTAGTCGAAGCAAGTGCGGAAGTGCTGCATTTCAGGGCGGAGCGAATGCCAGACGCTCGGGCATGATCCCATGCCGCAGGAGATCCTTCGTCAGCCTGACGGCTTCCTCAGGATGACAGTACGGGCTAACGAATGCCCGATACGTTTCGACAACGGTCATTGCAAAGCATGTCATTCTGAGCGCAGTCGAAGAATCTCCCGTCTATTCGATTGTCCTAACGCAGAAACGCGGTAAACACATTTGCGCGGACATATCACCGCCGGTTTGACAGCCTCGTCAGAATGACAGTTTGGGCCAATGAATGACGGCTGCGTTTCGACGATGGTTATTGCAAAGCATGTCATTCTGAGCGTAGTCGAAGCAAGTGCGGAAGTGCTGCATTTCAGGGCGGACCGAATGCCGGACGCTCAGGCATGATCCCATGCCGCAGGAGATCCTTCGTCAGCCTGGCGGCTTCCTCAGGATGACAGTACGGGCTAACGAATGCCCGACACATTTCGACAACGGTCATTGCAAAGCATGTCATTCTGAGCGCAGTCGAAGAATCTCCCGCTCATTCCGCTGCAGTTGTTCGCATTACCTTCGATAACGATTTCAAGCGGACACATCGTCGGAAAATCGAGTCATCCAAACCATCGATGAACCAATACTTCGTCTACATTATGACAAATCGAAGTGGTACCCTCTATATTGGTGTTACCAACAATCTCAAACGACGGGTCTATGAACACAAGCACAAGCTCATTCCGGGCTACACAAGCAAGTATAGGATGAATAGACTGATATACTTTGAAACGACATCCGATATTCGCGGAGCGATATCAAGGGAAAAGCAGTTGAAAGGGTGGACGCGACAGAAAAAGCTCGATCTTGTTAGTTGCACCAATCCGGCAATGGGAGATTTGTCCAAAGACTGGTAGTCTGTATGAAGCGGCGCAGCCGCTCTTTGCCACCGCTTCTTAAGTACGTCTGAACACTTAATTGTCGTCCGCCCTGTCATTCTCGATTGCGCTGCCTGTCAGGTTCAGGCCTAGTGCCAGAAGCTAAGACATCATCCGAAGCCGCAGTAGATGCTTCGTCAGCCTGCCGGCTTCCTTAGCATGACAGTGAGCACCCGCGTGAGAGGGATCTCAACAGCCTGATGATCCGCCGCCCTGTCATTCTGAGCACGGTCGAAGCAATAGCGGAAGTGCTGCATTTCAGGACGGACCGAATGCCAGACCCGCGGGCATGATCCTATGCCGCAGGAGATGCTTCGTCGGCCTGGCGGCATCCTCAGCATGACAGTTTGTGCCGACAAGTGACCGGCACATTTCGCCAATGGCTATTGCAAAGCATGTCATTCTGAGCGTAGTCGAAGCGCGCCGAACGAAACGCGGCCATTGCCCGTGCTGATCGCGTTGAGCTTGTCGAAACGGCCTTTCCAGGCAGGCTAGTCGAAGCGCGTTCATTGAGCTTGTCGAAATGCCCGCGCTTCCCTACCCGTCGCCGACCCTTCGACAGGCTCAGGGAGCGGCTCGGCTTCTGCGACTCCCACTCAAGGGGGAGTGATTGGATCGTTGAACGGACTCCCGCGCGCCAGGTGTAGGCAAACGGTATTCCGCAATCTCCAAAAAGGAGGAGTGTACGATGAAAATGACGTCAATAGACGTATGGACCGTGGTGGTGCCGACTATCCAAGGGCGGGTGAACAGCCCCGAATGGGTGCCGAAAGTCGGGTGGGACGAGGTGACCAAGCATATCCTCCGGCTCAATACGGATACCGAGTACTACGGGTTGGGCGAAACCGGACGGGGCGTGCCCATCGAGGACGTGCGCGCGGGCGCGGGCCTGGTGCTTGGCAGGGACCCCGAGGCGGTGACGCTGCAGGATATCTACGCGTCTCGCAGCGATGGATCGGAGAAGATGCTGGAAGTGGGAACGGGGCCCGCGTACCACGCCCTCGAGGTAGCCGTTTTCGATCTGATCGGCCGGGTGCGCGGACTTCCCGTACACGCCCTGCTCGGCGGGGCGGTGCGCGACCGCGTGCGGGCGGATTACTGGATGGGGTCCCAGACACCTGAGGATGGAAAGCGGACGGTCGCGCGGGCGCTCGAGCACGGCTTCAAGGGGATCAAAATCAAGTGCAAGATCGAGGAACCGATGGTGGCGCGGCTGCGGGCCATCCGGGACGTGGCCGGACCGGAGTTCAAGGTCACGGTCGACCCCAACGAGCGGTTTCGCACGGCGGCGCAGACGATTGAACTGGCCGGTCACCTCGAGCAACTCGGCAACGTGGAGGTATTCGAGGATCCGATTCCCAAGACGGATATGGAAGGGTACGTGGAGATTCACGAGGCCATCGGTATTCCGGTTGCGATGCATCTCGGGAGTGGTGAGGGGGTGCTGCGGGCGGTGAAGGCCGGCGTGGTGGACTGCGTCAACCTGGGTGGGAGCATGATGGGCTTTGCGAAAAGCGCCGCCGTTGCGGAGGCGGCCGGGCTGCGCTGCTGGCACGGTTCCGGGGTGGACCTGGGAATCATGGAATCCTCCTTCGTGCACGCGGTCTCGGTGGTGCCGAACTGCACCATGGCGTCGGACATCGTGGGCAGCTGGGTACGAGAAAGCAACCTGATCCTGGAGCCGATGGTTTTCGAAGAGGGATTCACGCCGGTTTCCACGGCCCCCGGGCTGGGGTGCGAACTGGATATGGCGGCGATGGCGCGGTACAACCGTGCCCATGAGACGATTCACGCGCCATAGCCTATCGCGGATCGCGTGGATTGGTGTCGCAAGAATGAAAATCCCGCCGGGTTTTCGGAGATTAGAATGTTTGTATTGATCGTATTATGCTTGGGCTCGTTTACGGCCGCGGCACACGCCGCGCACGCCGATCCGGCGAAGGTGGATTCGCTCATTCTGGCATCCACGGATACGACGCTGGAGTGGGAAACGCGCAGGGATCTCGCGAAGCAGGCGATGAAACACGACCGGTCGGGCAGGGCCATGCACGCCCTCGCGCGATTGAAGTTGGAAAAAGCCACGACGTACTCGCGCCAGCAGGCGCGGTCCCTGCTGAAGCGGGCGCGCGAACGGGAACCCGAGAACGCGGACTATGTTGCGACGTTCGCGGAATTGCTGTGGCGAACCGGACCGAGATCCGCGTCCTTCAAAAAAGCGCGGGAGGCCATCGCGCTGGATCCGAAAAACGTTCGCGCGCACTATTGGGCGGGTCGGTACGTGGTCTGGTCGTGGGAAATGACGTTTTTCACCCGCGACCAAGAAGGGGACGAGACGCGTGTGGCCAGGGACGGAGACGTGACCACGGGACGCACGTTCGCACAGCGCGGCTATGCGGACATGGAGGTGGACGTCGGGATCGATTATCTGAGCCGCGCCCTGTGGCTGGATGCGCACCACTGGCCGTCCCGGGTGTACCTGGGCCTGGCGTACTATATGGCACGGATGCCCGATGCGCTGATCGCGCTGTTTGAGGAGGACCTCGAACGACACCCGGACCGCACGGACGCCTACTTCTTCGCGGGGTTGGGTCATCAGGCCAAGGGTGACCCCGAAGCGGCCTACCGGGCCTACGTGGACGGCCTGGCGCGGCTGCCCGACCGGGAGCGGCGTTTCATGCAATCGGTATTCCTGATGCTGGACAAGAAGGCGTGGAAGAAGGGCGAACCCCCGCCGGACGAAGCGGCGATTCAAAAATTCTGGTTCGGGAGAGATCCGTTGTATCTGAGCGCCATCAATGAGAGAATGCTGGAGCAGTGCAGGCGGGTTGCCTATGCGAATCTGCGGTTCGGCGACCCCATCAACGGATACGCCGGGTGGGAAACGGACCGGGGACAGGCGTATATCCGATATGGCGATCCGCTGGCGCGCCAGATGACGCCGGCGGACATCGATCTGGGTTTGACACGGACGTTCGCCGAGGAGGCGGAGCTGAGGAGACAGGGCAAGGTAGGCCCGACCGGGATGATCTTCGACTTCCAACCTCGAAAGGATACCTGGACGTATGAGGGATTCGAGGTTTCATTCCTGAATACGAATTCCTGGGATTCCTGGCGGTTCGGCCGGTCGAAGCTGGGTGGCCGCACGCTGAATTTCAACGAACTTGTAAAGGCGATCCCGGATTACTACCGCTATCCGTATCAGTACAGCGTGCCTTACCAGATTGCGCAATTCCGGCGCGATGAAGAGAAGACAAGCGTGGAGGTGTATTACGCGCTTCCCGGCGACCAGGTCGCGCATGAAGAGGTCGGGCCCGGGGTGAGAGCAGTGGATGTGGTCCAGGCGATGTTCCTGTTTGACGCGGCGTGGGATACGCTGCGGAAAGAGGTCGGCCGTGTGCGACGGATGCCATGGATACAGTATGTGTCCACCAAGCGGGGATACCTTCTCGCAAGCGAGCAGTTGGCGCTGGCGCCGGGGGATTATCACCTGGCGGGAGAGGCGGAAGACCAGGCGAACAAGAAAGTGGGTACGTTTCGGGACCGGTTGCGGGTCAGGCGGTTCAGCCGCGATTCGCTGGAGATCAGCAGCTTGCTGATGGCGCGCCGGATCGTGGAGCGCGACGAATGGCCAATGGAGCGCGCGCGGTTTATGGTGCTACCCAATCCATTGCGGGAGTGTTCACGGAACGGAAGCGCGTGGTTTTATTTTGAAGTGTACAATTTATCACGGGACACCTTCGGCGCCACGCATTACAGGATTGGTTACCAGACGCAGGTGATACCGGAGACGCGCGGCGAGGGGGAGGCGCAGCCCCAGTGGACGACAGCGGTGTCTTATACGTACCGCGGCGTTCGGGATTGGGAGCCGCGGTATCTGCGGGTGGATATGGCCGATACGTCGCCCGGCTTGCGCGCGTTCCGGGTCGTCATTGAGGATTCACTGGCCGGCACGGCCGCCGAATCGACAACGCGTTTTCGCGTTCGGTGGTAGCCGGCGAAGAACCGACCCATCGGTCTCAGGGACGATATTTACGCCGGGGGAACCTTTCATTCCTTCTCAGGGTCTACAATTTAACTCAGGATTGGTTCGGAACCGTCCATAACGGGGCACCGGACCGGAACCGGACGCCGCGACTTGTGCCGTCAATCGGCAGGTGGTCCAAGCCGGCCGCATGAAATCCGCGACTCCGACCGGTTCGCCGGTTCCGCACCTTCGCCATTTTACGTGGTGATCTGCATGTTGCGTTTTGCGCTATTGATCTCGATCGTCCTGTGCGCCACCGTACCGACGGAGGCCGCGAAGCGGGACCCGTACAAGGTCGCTGCCCTTCTGGCCTCGGCGGCGGATTCTTCGCTGTCGCACATGAAACGCGTGTCGCTGATGGAGAGGGCGGTTCGATACGATCCGTCGGGGCGGGCGATGCATGCGTTGGCCAGACACTATTTGAGCCGCGACTCCGTGTTGTCCAGGCGGTTCGGCAGGCAGTGGGTGCAAAGGGCGATGAAGCGGGAGCCGGAGAACGCGGCTTACGTGAAGACGTACGCGGAAATATTCTGGCAGGCAGGGTCACGGGACAAGTTCTACGAGGAGATCCGCCGGGCAATCGCGCTGTCGCCGAATGACGTCGAGGCCCTCTATATGGCCGGTCGATACGCCGCCAGGGAAATGATGTACAATCTGGAGCGGGAGACGTTGAAGTCCGGGTTGGAACGCAAACGGAGGTTCAATTACGGAGATTACGGCAGGGGGATGCGGGACCAGGCGATCGGATATCTGACCCGCGCACTGCAGTTGGATGCGGAACATCGTTCCGCTCGGATTCTGCTGGGTCAGGTCTACCTGGAAGGACATATGGCCGCGCGCCTGGTGGAGTTGTTTGAAGATTATACGGAACGCCATCCGGAAGACTGGGATGCCTATTTCTTCACGGGACTGGGTTACCAGACCCGTGAGAATCTGGATAAGGCCTTCGCCGCCTATTCGGAAGGCCTGGACCTCATGTCCCGGCTCGAACAGCAGTTCATCAAGGCGGTGGTGGTGTTGACGGACCGCGAGGCATTGAAAGACGGGGGGGACCTGCCGGACGACGAGTCCCTGCGCCGGTTCTGGACAGGACGGGATCCGTTATTCCTGACCCCCGGAAACGAGCGGATGCTGGAACACTGCAGGCGGGTGGCATACGCCAACCTCAGATATGCCAATCCGGATCGCGGCGTCGAGGGCTGGGAGACGGACCGTGGCCAGGTGTACATACGATATGGACATCCCGGCGCGCGGAATATCTATCTGGATCGAATGAATTACGTGTTGCTCCGCGAGACGTGGAGTTATCCCGGATTCAGTGTGACATTCGAACGCCTGGGGGAAAAAAACTGGGAGGTGCTGGAGGTATGGATGCGGGGTACGGTGCGAAGCCGGTACAAGGATCTGGTGGCTCGGGTTCCGGAGTACTACAACGACCCGTACTGGCTGAAACGGTACGATGCGCCATTCGAGGTCGCACAGTTCCGCGGGGATAACGGCAAAACCCGCGTGGAACTGTATTATGCGCTTTCCGGCGAAAATGTCGCGCACCGGGAGGTCAGTTCGGGAGTACAGGCGGTGGATCTCATGCAGGGACTGTTTCTGTTTGACGCAGGTTGGCAGGAAGTCGAAAAGACTATTTCTCCGATTCGCAGAATGCCCTGGATCGAAGGCAATGCGGTGCGGGATGGGTACCTCTTCTGGGGCGAGCGGCTATCTGTGGATCCGGGGACGTACCATCTGGCAGTCGAGACGGAGGATCTGAACAAACAGAGTCTAGGCACCCTTCGAGATTCACTGCAGATCAGCCGGTACGGGAAGGACAGACTGGAGATAAGCGACTTGCTGCTGGCCCAACGGGTTGTCGAACAGGATGATCGCCCGTTTGGCCGGGATCGGTTTATGGTGTTGCCCAATCCGTTGAAGCAGTGCCAGCGGGACGGCAGTATGTCGTTCTATTTCGAGGTCTACAATTTCAAGCGGGATGAGTTCGGCGCCGCAAGGTACCGGATAACTTACCAGACCCGCCTCCTTCCTGAAAAGTGGACCGAAAAGGACGTGGCGATTCCACAGTGGACGACCGCCGTGACCAACTCATACACGGAAACGCGGGACTGGCAGCCGCACTATCTCACCCTGGATATGGAGGGTTCGGCGCCCGGACCCTGGGCGTTCAGGGTGGTCGTGGAGGATCTGCAGGCGGAGAGCGAGACGGCGAGCGAGACGGCGAGCGAGGCGGTATTTCGGGTGATGCCGTGAATCTATCGTCCACAACAACAATGAGTGTAGAGATACAAGCAAGCGGCGCATCCACCGGTTAACGGGCCGCCTCGGACAATCGCGCGCGAGTTTCGCCCGACAACGGGGATTCGAAAAGGGCCGACGAGACGTTCGCCGGCCTTTTTTTACCACGTGACGTCAAGAATTCATCGCGCCTGACTTGAATAATTCACGAAAGGCCCCCACCCATCCTGGCTACGGTCACTCCCCCCGTACCACCGACCTCCGACCACCATTCCTGGCGCAGTGTATCCCCGACCCTTGACAGCAGCTGTTGATTTTCGCTTTTCCCTTCCCAGCCGGGGCCCTAAAACAAGTAGCTATCAGGAAATATTAGGCCGTTGGGTAGCTGTAAGTGGAGGAGGGCTCAGTAATAATAGAGTAAGTGTCGAAAAAACAAGGGGGTGGCGACGCACTTAAAATTACAACGCAACCTCGTGTCCCATATCCACGACTGCTCTCCTGTTTTGGAATGGATAATTGCCCTATCCCGGAGGACTCCCGATCACAAGACCACCGGGTTGTACGTCCTGCCGTCGAGCCGTACTTTGGCCCAGGGCTTGATCAAGCCCTGGGTCTTCCACTTACTTCCTCAGAAACAACTCCCGATCGTGCAGTTGTAATTGAAAATCGCGAAAAGTCTCATTGAGATCCACCTGCTCACGGCCTCGAAGATCCCAAGCGTGTTTTACAGAAGCGGTGAGCCATACAGCACCAAGCGCACCCAGGGCGAAGCCGAAATGTTCTTCAACATTGCCTGCTTTTTGATACATTCTCCATTCACTATCAGGATCATCTGCATTTCTAGACGACCATCGAGGACTATCTCTGTCCCAATGTTTATCGTGTGCGCCTATACCGCCTATAAGAAAACCAGTACCTAACAATAGATCCAAGGTCTTACGAAATTTACTATATGCTTGATGGGATGATTTATTCTTTCGGGAGTCCCAAATATGTTTCAAAGAAAGTGTTAAGACGGCGGCTCCGGCCATACCTATAGCATAGGCATTTTCTTCTTGATTTGAGGATTCGAACATCACATACCCATTGGGACTGACCCTTACTGCATCTGCCTTACGAAATTCGTAAAATTGTACATCGTGATAAACAAACCCACCAACGAAGAGTCCGGTCCCGAGCAAAGCGCCTAGAATAGATAGTTGCATTTCGACTCCCCATTTATCTATTGTTCCTTAAATATTCTAATCGCCTCACGACCTCCGGTCAGATCAAATTTAAACGCCCAATTCACCATTAGATTAGCGAAGGCTCGGAGATTATCCGGTGGTACATTTGGAAATTTACCCAGGTAAATGTAAAGGGTTTGATATTCATTGGAACGAATATCCTGCAGTATACGTTTCAAGTAGTTATGTGGTATCAACAATATACTTCTGTTCTTGAAATTATCTATCGTCAAACCAGGCACAACACAAATCCTATCGTTCCCAATTATCTTTCCTTGCATCCTAAAAGCCAGATCTCGTTCACGTATTCTTTGCCGAGGTTGCGGAAAATCGATCGCTACAATCTTGGGTGATATGAGTAAGGTACTCTGTACAATGGTTCCCGTCATATAGTACCGCTCCCGAAAATCAATCGAAATTTCCCCTCTTTTTTCCAATAGCGTTACACCTTCGAATGGCGCCCGGTTGCGATTTAGGTGCCAAATGCCGACGTTGTTCGTCGAGGCGCAACCACTCGACCCTATCAATAGAAAGAGAATAAGTCTCCGCACAAGCCCTCCAAAAATTAATACTCAAGCCTCAATATTCGTCCGCACCACAACCGTGCCGGCAATATAATCGTGAATGGCCCGACGTTTTTCATTCGTGAGCATGGTGATAATCTCAGCAATCCACCAACCAAACACAATAATAGTCGTCCACATTTCCGCCCAAATTGAAAAAATAAAATCCGGACTTTGCTGAGGCACGCAATATTTCCAAACGGCTATTAATTGATAGAGCGAATAGGTATGTAGCGGAAGCAGAATAAATATCGGGACCGCATCCCGAAGAAAGGCTTGGCGAAAGATTATAGGCTCTTCAGTTCGGACATCTACAACTTTTACTTTCGTGACCATTTTCCCTACCGTTTGCCCCCACCGAGAATGCATATAAATAGAATAGAACCATGGCAAAGTGTGATTTAAGCGGTGGCATTATTGTATAATCGGTCGATTCTCAATAATGAAAGCGTAGAATGGAGCGACAATCCATAAGAATATGGAATCGGGTCGGTCAACGTGATGATTGCGGCCCGGGGCGGGCGAAATCATCGCGTTAGCATAAATAGGGAGTATTCCAGTCCTTGTGTTTTTGTCCTGTCCATCCTGTCCATCCATGTAAGTTCCCGTTCTTGACTTAAAGCGCCTAGTAATTGTGCACGCCGTGTCCCTGGCCGGGGAACCAGATGGCGTCCACGAGGAAGGAGAACGTGATGGCCAGGACATAGCCCGTCAGCAGGCCCAGGAAGGCGGGCTGCCACTTTCGGTAGAGGTTGACGCCGCCGACCTTGAGCAGAATGGCCTTGACGGCCCAGACGACAAAAATCGAAAAGAAGGTGAGCTGGGTGTTCCAGGAGAAAGCAATGGGAAAGGCGATAGGATGAAAGGGCCACCACGGCAGGCGGTAATGTAAAAAGGTAAGCAGCGACATCGCGGCGGCGCCCACGCAGAAGACGGCCAGGCGCTCCCAACTGATATCGAAGGGGCTCCGCATCTGGGTAACGGTAAGGTCGTAGGCGAAGCGGCCGGCGCTGGAGAAGGGCCACGCGTTGAAATTGAATGCGCCGGTCCGGTAGCCGAGGTGGATGGTGAGGGCGAAGTCGGCCGCGAGCCCCACGAGCACGACCAGGGCCAGGGCAGGGACAAGCCGTCGACGATTCCGGCGGATGAGGTCCGCGAGTCGGGCCACGTGCACAAAGGGAGACATGAACGTGCCTTTGCCCTGGCAGACGAGGCTGTACGTGAGGCTGAGGCCGGACATGCTGGCGGACGAAAGGGCGGTGGTGCCGATCGTGTATAGGGCGGCGTACTGTTCGGTCAACGTCGTACGCATGTAGGCCAGGCCGGTTTCGGAAACGATACGGGCTATTGAGAGGTAGTTGACGATCAGGGCGGGCACGAGCAGCGCGATGAGTTTGCCCTGCATACCCAACTGGGCAAAAAAGGCACACACGAACACAAGGCTGCCGATGAGTCCGAACACGGCGAACCGATAGGAGAGCAGTTCGCCGGCATCGTCGGCATCACCTTTCCCGAACGCCCGGGCGAAAACGGCCCTGATATGGGTCCGGGCGGTCCAGAGGTTCCACAGCACCAGCACCGTCAGGGCGCCGAAGCCCTGCCAGGCCGTGACTTCGGTCTCCGCGGAGAAGTTGAGCGGCTTGCGCGGGATAACGTATCCGATGCGGTTGATGATACCGTTTTCGAACCAGAAAAAGAGAACGAAGAAGACCCAGATGGAGAAGAGGATATTCAGGTTGGCGAAATACGCGAATCCCGCTGTCAGGAAGTTGATGCGGGTGTTGACACGCGGAAATCCCTTCGCAAAGACGACCCATTTCCCCTGGACGGGAATTCTGGGCACCAAAGGCCAGAAGTAGCTGAGGACGTTCCAGGCGATGGTACCGAAGCCGACCCCGAAGCCGCCCCAGAAGAGGCCGCCGCGAAGGGCATCGGGCAGGAAACCGCCGCGGGTCGCTCGCGTCAGCGTGGCGCCGACAGAAGCAAGCGGAAAGACCAGGCGCTCATTCCGCACCCATTGCTTGCGGAGAATAACGGCAATGCAGAAAAGGAGCGTGCAAAGGGCGAGCAGAAAGAAAATCCAGCAGATGAGGGGAGAAATCCATGCATGGTAAGGCGCCTGCTGACCGTCGGGCAGACCCTCGTAAAACCAGGTCATCGCGTTGTTTTCGTTGGAGGGCACGGCCCACTCGGGCATGTTGGGATGCAGATAGTTGGCCCACTGATTCTCCGGCGTGGCGAAATAGTAGACGCCCGAAAGAATGCCCAGAAGAAAGCCCGTGATGCCTGACGTGGGCACCACGGCGCCCACGAACCCCATGGCCAGGATGGTGAGCAGTTCGGACGATTGGAGGGCGCTGTGCGGCCGGAGGCGGCGGATGACGCCGTTGACGATGACCAGCACGAGGAAGGTGGCGAAGAGGGCCAGGGGGAAGAAGGAGAGTTGCATCCGCGAGGCGTGGATGACGTATTCGGTCGTGGAAATCCAGAAATTGACGACAAGAACCAGCAACAGGCCGATGGCGACGGCGCGAAGCGTCACCGCGTCGGACCGATGTGCGACCCGGGACTCGGATTCTGATCGAGGTGCGGATCTCTGCGCCATCTTTCACTTTCCGTGGAACTCAGAATACGCCGCGTGGAGACGAAGCGTCTATTCCGGCGGTCCGGCGCATCGGGCCGCCACGCGAGGCAGGCGCGCCGGCCGTCAATCGGGCCCTACTCGTGTTTGGGCGCGGTATCGGGAGGCGCCTGGGTGTCTTCGGGTTCTTTCAGTTTCCAGCCCGGGTTCGTGCCCCGCTGCATATCCGGTGGAAGAGGTTCCACCAGTTTGCCGTAGAGGTCGGGGCGGCGCGCGCGCAGATAGCGGAACCCGGAGGAGACCGGTATTTTTTCGGGCGTGAGCAACCCCACCACCACGTCGTCGTCCAGCGCATCGGACTCGACCAGGATTTCACCAAACGGGTCCAGGATCATGGCATTCCCGTTTTTCACGGTATCGTGATCGACGCCGATGGGATTCGTATACACGGCGTAAACGCCGTTTTCGTAGGCGCGAGCCGGCAGCCAGCGCAGTAGCCAGCCCCGGCCCTTGGGTCCATTGAACTCCTGCCGAAGGGAAACGGGGTCGCGGTGACGGTTCTCCCAGACAGCGCGGTCGATGAGGCCCCGGCCGGGCATGGCGGAGGGCAGTCCGCAGGTGACGTGCGGCATGAAGATGATTTCCGCGCCCATCATCGCGGTCACCCGCACGTTCTCAGGCAGGTTGTTGTCGTAACAGATCAGGATGCCGGCGCGGCAGTCGCAGAGGTCGAACACCGTGAACGCATCGCCGGAGCCGATGAATTTGCTGATGAAGGCGTGCAGTTTGCGATGTTTCGCGACAAAGCCATCCGGGCCCACCGCCACGTAGGTATTGTACAGGGCGTCGTTTTCCGTTTCGACAAGGCCGGCCAGGACGGCAACGTTGTATTTCCTGGCGATTTCGATAAGGCGTTTCGTGGAGGGGCCGCCCGGAACGGATTCGGCCAGTTCGGCGATGCGGGAACGCGGGAGGGTCTGCAGAAAGGTGTATCCGGGAATGCAGCATTCGTGGAAGGAGACGATTTCAGCGCCCTCATCGACGGCCTTCCTCGTGAGGGCGTCGATCCGGGAAAGGTTGTAGGGCTTGTCGGCGTCCCGAGCTTCGAACTGGGCGGCGCCGATTCTGATGTCGCGCATGGAAATCCGATCCTCCGGCCGGGTGTCCGTCTGACTTCGAAATGAAGGACTCGCCCTCTCCGGCGACTCCACGGGGATGCTGGAACGGGCCTCAGGCCGTTCCGTCCAACAGCCCTTTCATATAGCCGACGGCGTAGAGCCTGCCCATCAGGGTGTAGCCGGGCGGGTCGTTTGCTTCGCCGGACAGAACCGGTACGTGGTCGGGACGAATGGGCCCGGTGAAACCGATGTCTTTGTACGCCCGGATGCACTCGGCCATGTCGGTATCGCCCTCGTCGTGAAAGGTCTCCTCGAAACGGGGCACCACGCCTCTCACGTCGCGGAAGTGGGAAAAATGGATCTTGTCCGCAAACCGGCGGATGGCGGCCGGCACGTCCGCGCCCATCGCGGCGAAGTTGCCCTGGCAGAAGGTAATCCCGTTATCGTCGCTGGGAACCATGTCGACCACACGCTGGAACGCGTCTACGCTGGTGATGATTCGGCTGATTCCCCGCACGGGCGACAGGGGCGGATCGTCCGGGTGCAGCGCCTGTTTGACGCCGGCCTCCTCGGCCACGGGAATGACCCTTTCGAGAAAGTACTCCAGGGTTTCCCAGAGCAGCGCTTCGCTCACTTCCCCGTATTCCGTAAGGGGCGCGTCCTTCATCAGCGTGTGATCGTAGCTGCTTACAAATGCATTCCCCCGGCCGCGCGTGGTGTAGGAAGTGCGCATCCAGTTGAACACGGCCATCCAGTTCCAGCACATGATCCCGATACCGGCTGCGCCCAGGTTGCGGATGGTCTGGCAGTACGCGTCGATGTCCTCGTTCCGGCCTTCGAGACCCAGCGTGATACGGTCTGAGATAGGTAAGGACTCCACTACGGACCACGTTAGACCCGCGTCGGCGATGCGTTCCTTGTGATGTACGATGGCGTCGAAATCCCAGATCGGACCGCCGTTGGGCAGTGTCGTCACCAAGTCTGTCACGCCGATCTGGCGGGCGAGGGCCATCCGTTCTTCGTCTAGGGGATTCAGGACGAGTGCGAATTTCATGGGATAATTCTCCGAAATCGGGTTTTTAGATAGTGCGATACCTCGTGGAACGGGCAGCGGACCGGCGGCACGAGTGGCCCCTCAATTTATACGATCACGGATTGTTGCGCAAACCGAAAGGCGCCGGACCGGGACTGACAGCGCTCACCTTGCCGCCTTCCGTCCCCACCAGCAGACCGGACACCCCGTGCAGCGCCAGGGGGGTCAACACGGTCACGCCCGCTTCCATGCGGTGGCTGCCGATAACCTCCCCCGCGAGGGACAGGAACACGATCCATCCTTCCGAAGTTCCCGCGACGATCATCTCCTCGTCTCCAGTCTTAAAAAGGACCAGGCCGGTCACCCCTCCGTCGAGATCCCGGCGCCAGCGTTTTTCTCCGCTGCCGCTCAACAGCGCCACGTGCCCGCTCTCGCTCCCCGCCGCGAATCCGTTCCCGCCAACCACAACGCCGTGCCGGACGTCGTCCCCCAGGTTGGCCGTCCAGAGGATCTCTCCGGAAATCGAATCCACCGCGTAAACATTTCCGTCCATGGTCCCGTAAACCGATTCCTTCACCCCGTCACCATTCAGATCCGCCAGCGCCAGCGCCGAAAAACAGGGACCCCCCTGAACCGTCCACCGGATCCTCCCATCGGCCTCCAGCAGGTTCGAGGTATAGTATTCAGCGCCGACCAGGATCTCCTGCTTTCCGTCTCCCTCCACGTCTCCAATCACCAGCGTCCGCGCGGCGTGGTGTTCAATCTGCCGCTGCCAGACCTCGTCTCCATCCGGTGTCAGCGCCCACACCAGCCACCCATCCGTAGCCGTCAGGATCACCTTCTTTCCGTCTCCGGTCAGATCCGCCGTCGTCACCGCATTCACATTCTGATTGACCCCGTGAGACTCCGAAAACGCCCGCTTCCAGCAAACCCCTCCGTCAGCATCGAACAGCGTCAGCGCACAGTCCCGTCCTCCGGCCAGAAGCCGTCCCTCCTTGAGATCCGCAAGGTGCACGGCGCGCACTTCCGCGCCGGTCTCACGCTTCCACTGGATCTGCCCGTCCCGATCCAGCAGCAATACCTGACCGCCGGCCGTACCGACTGCGGCCGATTCGCCCCTCACGTCGGCGCATCGGACCGGGCCCTCGACCTGCGCCTCCCAGAGTCGCCTGAGCGGCGTTGTATCCTTCGGCGCAAATCCATGAACTCGCGGCGCTCTACGATGCGCGTAGGATGTGCCGTCCCGAAGCGCCTCGCTCAGAACATCTGAAAATCCGGTTTCCAGGGTAAATGGGTGCGTTCCAGCCGAAAGACTTTCCGGTACAGGGTCTTCCTCCCCGCCAAAACATACGCCCTCCGTCCGAACAGAGGTCTCCTCGTTTACACGAACCTCCCCCCGCCCCTCGCCCGGATACAGCACCGTATGCACCGGCGCCTCGGTCTCGAACATCACGCCATCCGTCCACAGCCCGGTCCCGTTGAGCAGAACGATGGACGCCTCGGTCAACGCGAAAGCCTCCGCGGCAATCCGGAACCCGCCCATCCGCGCCTCACCGTCCGTGACACCGAAGACGGTCGGGCCATCTGGGTGCTCCACCTTCACCACGCCCTCGCCGATCCGCTCGATTCGCCACGCATCGATCTCCGCCCGTGACCCCGCCACCATCAGGTTGAAATACCGCTCCACGTCTCCGGGCAGACCATGCAGCGCCTTGTGCTGGCTGAAGATCCGGATCGGACCGTCTACATGCGCATAGGCTTCGTAGGGGTCGGTTCCCGCAACACGGGCCTCTTCCGTCACGAGCGACTTGTCTGAATCATCCGCATTCTGAATCCGGAAGTACACTCCCTTCTGTTCCACGGTCAGCTCACTCCCGTGCTGCCGTACCTCGCCGAGCGTCCGCCAGAGGCACTTTAGATCGTAATCCGCATCCTTCAGAAGCCTGAGCGAGTCCGCAACCAGAAAGAACCCGCCCTTCGCCCAGAAAATATCTCGAGTCCAGTCCACACCGTTATAATCCGGCATCACTGTTCGTGTGAGAGCGGTCCGTCCGAATTCCTCCGCCCACTTCAACGCCACCAGCGGCGGCGACTCCACAGTTTCTCCGCCGCAGATCGAAACAACCGAACAGTGGTGCCGCGGCCGTTTCCAGATGTAATCCAACTCCGCCAGCCACATCCGCCCCTTCCACGTCAGACGCTCGATCGAGTTGCCGTCCTCGTGCCCGTGAGCGAACGTGGAGGTCCCGTCCAGCAGGAGATATTCGTCCTCCCTGTCGAACCCTCCGCGCAGAACCAGCTTGTCGAACGCTTCTTCGAGCGGCACGTTCGCTCCGCCCCGCGCGTGCCGCTGCACCCATTCGTAGAGCGACCGGTTGAACGGCGCGATCGCGATCCCCGCCAACCGGTCGGGCGCCCGCTTTGGAAGCGCCCGGTAATAGCAGCCCGGATACGGTGCGCCACCCATCCAGTCCAGCGCCCACAGATAACTCCCGTCCTCATAGTACCAGGCCGCCGTACAGAGGGCCATCGCCAACTCCAGCGAGGTTCGTTTGTTCTTAAGCGCCACCGCATACCGGCCGGGCTCGATGTACGACCACGCATCCCCGAAACTCACCTGGACGCCGAGATTGTCCGTCACCATAATGCCGTAATCCGCAAAGGTCCGGAGTTGGCCGCTCTCCAGGAAGCGGAAGTCGTCCCGCTTCAAATCGTAAATCACCTGGTGGTACGGCGCCAGCCAGCAGTAGCCCCACCATCCGCCCCCTGCATCGTCGTTCGGCTTGTAGCTCTCCGCCTGCCCGTCGAAAACCGCCTGGGAGAACCGGATCTGCTTTTCAAAGCCCGTGATCCCGTAATACGCCTCAAAATACCGTGCGCAAAACGACCCGCTCAACCCCGCGAACGTCCAGTGGTTCTGACGGATTTCCAGCGGCGGGGGTGTCTCCTTCTTGAAGTAGTGGGTGCCCGCCACGTAATTCGACAATCCCCACAGCACGTTTGTGATCCGGAGGCGCTCCGCATCCGTAAACGCATCGCTCTCCTCGATCAGGTCCCAGACCGTGATCAGCCGCCATGCCCAGGAATAGATGAACAGCATATGCTCAAACAGCCAGTCCCCGCCGTAGCGGTTACGCACCAGGTCCTCGTAGTAAAAGAGGGCGTCCCGGAACATTCGCGCGCAGCCGGGATCGTGCGTCAGGTGGTGGACCAGCCCCAGGAAAGTCCCCTGCTCGACCGGGTAGTAGCTGAGGTTGTCCCGATACATCTCCGCCACCCACTCCCGGAAGGCTTCCGGCGTCATCTCCGGCAGCAGCGTTTCGTGAACCTCCGACCGTGACAGGTTCGTATACTCCAGACGCCCCCCGGTCCTCTCCAGGACCCCCTCCAGCACCTCCAGCGCTGCAGCCGCGCCCTCCACCCGACTCGCGCCGACCAGAAGCACGTTGTGGCCGAAATTCTCAGGGTTGTGCACCGTCCGAATCACATACCCGTCCCCTCCGGGATAATACTCGTCCACAAACACATATTGCCGCCGGTACAGCGCCATGAGCGATTCGTTGACCATCGCATTGCCCAGCAGCACGCGGTGCCGGCCCTCGGGGAGGGGCGACAGGCCCGCCGGGTCCACTACCGGCAGATCCACACCCGCATGCACCCGAATCATCTCCTGCAGCCGCCGGCAAAACGGCGCCCATCCCGGGTCCGCCGGCGCCACGATCTCCGCCCCTTCCCCAAGGTCGGTGGTCAGGTACAACTCCTTCAGCGTCTCAATCCGTTCCTCAGCCATCGCGCGTTCCTTCCGGGACCGCTCAGGTCCCGATCCCGTTCAAAAGCCCTGTCCTGTCCATCGCTTATTCCACCGGCAGCTTAACCCGGACGCTCACCGCCTCGTC
This sequence comes from Candidatus Latescibacterota bacterium, assembly GCA_965237675.1. GTDB lineage: Bacteria > Latescibacterota > UBA2968 > UBA2968 > JAAXHE01. The sequence goes on along the minus strand of OZ250150.1, from coordinate 1,842,197 downwards.
CGACGTGAAGAGACGTCTCCCCTCCCACTCGACAAACGTCCCGCCGTGTAAAACAACCGACCCCGCGCCGTCCTTCCCCCTCCGAACCAAACAGGCGTCGGCGTCCGTGGTCAGCCCACCCACGGCAACCGATCCGTCCCCTGTCCTGAAGACCGCCAGCGCGGTCTCCTCCGGGCTGCTCACTCGAATGCCGATCCCGCCTCGCCCCATTACCCGCTCCGCCGAGACCGGCTCACCCGAATCCGCCCGCATTGGCTGAAGAAGGTGGAGGTAGTGTACCCGTTGCACCGGCCCCGGCGCCGGAAACCGCAGATAGGGCAGCCGGTCCGACTCCCGGGGCGCGGGCGTGGAATCGATCCTCGCCGTCGACGCCTCCGGCCAGAGGTGCGTTACGTGCACATCGGCCGAGCGCCCCTCGATCCGGAAAGCGCCGCCTGCGCCTGTCACCTTACCGCACGGGCTCAGCAGTCGCCACTCGACCTTTCGGGGCGCCCCGCCGGCGGTCTCGATCTCATCGAACAGCACCAGGTAGCGAAGGTCCGGATCGCCGAGCGGCTTCAAAAACATCAGATGGCGCCGGTAGGTCTCCAGCATGGGCCGGTACGCCCGCGCCGCCTCCCCTCGTACGTAATCGTAGTCCGGGGAAAAAAAGGTTTCCTCGATCCGGCCGCTCTTCGCCACCTCCTTTCCCCCCAGCCATTGCTGGTCGTACTCACGCGGAACCGGGCTTTCCTCGTGCACCGTCGGCTGTCCCCGTCCATCCACCAGGATGGTGTTACGCCCCGGCGTGCCCTCGTACCAGGCCGTCAGATCGTACTGCGCCTGGGTCAGCACCGCCTCTCCCGTCTTCGGCGTCCGCAAAGGCGTCAACAACCCCTCCCCGAACGCCCTGAGCGTAAACGCATTCTTATCCCCCTGCTCCTTGCTCACTTCCGGCCCGGACGTGAACGTGACGTGCACACCCTCCGGGCGGAGCGTATCGTGTAACTTCACCAGGCCCAGATCCCGGAAGTGGAACCCCGTCACATCCCTCTTCGGGGCCTCCGACGCCAGCGTCTCGTCGTGGAACAGGAACTCCCAGGGCCCGTGGAAATAAAGCCCCTTCGCCGCGACAACGCCCAACGTATACGTTCCGTCCATCCCCTCAACCACCTTGGCAATCTCGTGCTCACCAGTAAACACAATGCCCCGCACGTGCCGCCCTCCGGACATCAGCATCATCGAGGCCCGGCCGGCGTCCGATCGGTCCTTCTGCAGGGACGCCCGTACCTCGCCGGCGCGCAGGCGGTCAAACCTCAGGGCCGCCTCCCCTCCCGCACCCGCCAGCGCCACCGGTCCGTCCAGGCGGTCCACGACGTCACCGGCTCCGTCCAGGACCTCCAAAGAGGCGATCTCAACCCGATCGCCCTCAACCCGGAACGAAACCCGGTCGATCCCCTCCACGCCGTCAATCCCCTGCCGATCCCGCAGGACACCGTTCACCCGGATCTCCAGCCTGCCGGCCTCCGCATCCCACCGGAGGGAAACCGTGTAAAGGGTCTCCGGCTTATAAGGCACCTTATCCCGGTTGTACCAGTACGCCGGATATCCCGCCATATCGGGGTCCAGATCGTGCTTCAGAGCCAGCCATTGAAGCGCCGGGTCCCGGAGCCTCCTGGCGTGCACAAGCAGACCCGCCCGCTCGCTGTAGTGCCCGCGTGACCGGTACATTTCCATGCCGAAAATCAGAAAGTGCGATAGCCGGCGCAGCGGCGCCGTATCGAACAGATCCGGCCCTCCGTTTAGGGCCAGCGCCTCCATAAACCGCCCGCCGTCGCTCAGGCAGACCCCCAACCATCCCCGTCCCTCCATCCGCTCTCCGTCCCGCCCGTAGGCCGCCGGCAGCAGGTATTCCCGCGTGAGCACCAGGCCCATATCCAGCCAGTCCCGCGCCTCTTCGACCTCGTAGAGCAGCCCCAGCCCGGCCAGACCCTCCAGCGGTATGCTCCGCCACCGATGGTTATTCGCCAGCGCCCCGCGACGCGACGCCGGGTCCTGTGTCAGCCAGTACGCGTCCTTCTCGCACAGCTTCCGTCCCTTCCCGCGCAGTCCGGAAAACAGCCGCTCCCGCTCCGCATCGGAGAATCGTTCCGGAATCCAATCGTAGACAATCACCGCCCCCGACAGGATCATGGCCGCCTCCATATCCCATGGATCGGCCGCCGGCCCCCAGTTCTCCCAGCCCGCAAACGCCAACGCCCACGCTTTTGCCCGCTCTGCAAAAACCTCCTCCTCCGTCAGCAGGTAGGCAAACGCATACAGCGGACCATAGTATTGCATCGCGTACGCGTAAGACAGAAAATCGTAGGTCGCCTTCAGAAACGACTCGTCGTAGCTGCCGTCGGGCAGCCGGCTCTCGGCCGCCCCGGCCGGGGGTTCCGCCGGGATCGAGTTTTCCAGCGTCAGCCGGGCCGCCCGGACGATCCCCTCCGCGCACGTCCGATACGGTTCCCGCCTGGCCATCTTGCGCAAACGGGGCACGTCTTCGGCCGAAAAGAAAAGGTAGGGATGCGCGCGTTCGGCCTTCAACAGCGCCTCGCTGATCCCCCGGTCTCGCAGCAAATCCCGAATATTCACACGTTCACCCTCAGAACTCGATCCCCATGAAACCACCAATGCAGCGGCGAGGGCGCAGCCCCTCGACCATCCCGATTGCCAACCCGAACGCATCATACCCGACTCAGCGCCGTCACCACGCCCCTGTCCGTGCCCACCAGAAGGCCTGACCCGTCCGCAAGATTCAGGCCGGCCAGCGCTGTCACCCCCCCGTTCAGCCGGTGGCTCCCGACGACTTCTCCCTCAAGGGACAGGAATACAATCCATCCTTCGGAACTCCCCGCGACGATCAACTCCTCTTCGCCCGACTCCAGAAGGACCAGGCCGGTCACCGCAATCGATTCACCCCTCACATCCATGCACCGGACCTCACCTCCCGCATCGGCCTCCCATACCGCCCTGAGCGCCGGCTCCTTCTTCGGGACGAAACGGTCCTCCGCGGGCGCCCGCCGGTGTATGTAAGGAGACCCTGACCCGACCGGTTCCAGAAACCTGATTTTGTCACGCTCCACCCGCGCATCAATCCTTAAGCCGCCCACCTGCACCCCATCCTCCCCCACCCCGAAAACCACCGGACCGTCCGGGCCTTCTATCCGTACCATACCCTCTCCGATCCGCTCCATTCGACACGCGTTGACTTCCGCTTCCGCCCCTGCAACAAGCAGATTGAAATACCGTTCCACATTTCCGGCCTGCCCGTGAAGCGTCTTGCGCTGCTGGAAAATCCGGATCGGACCATCCACATACGGGTACCCTTTATAGGGGTCCTGTCCTGCAATCCGTGACGCCTCGGTCTTCAGAGACTTGTCCGAGTCATCCGCGTTCTGAATCCGGAAGAACACCCCCTCCTGCTCCACGGTCAACCCGCACCCCTTCGGGTAACAATCACAAACAGGAAGCTTCTTCGTTGCGCTTCCTGCATTTCAATAGACATGTAACCGCCGACCGTGGCCTCCGAAGCACGTGACGTCCAGCAAGAAAGAATCGTCTGTCCCATGAAGATCCGCAAAAGAAAAGATGACACAGACTTTCGGTACGGATTTTACGTCTGTATGCATGAAATGTGCGTGACAGTTCGCGTCGATTCGCGTATCTTTAGCGTTACAGCATTTTTATCACAATTCGGAGATTCCTGCCTGTGACAATAGAAAAAATAAAAGAAATCGCTGGTCCAGCGTGTCGGGAATTCAGGGTAAAAAGATTGGACCTTTTTGGATCTCTGAGCCGAGGCCAGGGAACTGCTATCAGCGACGTGGATCTGATAGTGGAATTCGAGGACCCTGCTATACTCCCTTCAAAAAGGTTTTTCGGGCTTCTTCACCATCTTGAGGATACGTTAAATTGCAGAGTCGATCTACTTACTTTCAACGGACTCAAGAACCCCTACTTTCGTCGCACCATCCTTGACGAACGGGTAAACATCTATGGACGCTGAGATACTCAAATATCTCTACGACATCAAAGATGCGACCTCGGCAATCCTCAAGTTCGTCCAGGACAAGACCTATGACGACTATCAAGAAGACGAACTGCTCAAGAGTGGAGTCGAACGAAAATTCGAAATAATCGGTGAAGCCCTGAACAAAATAAGACGAAATAATGCGCAAATACTCGACAGAATACGGGATCATCGCAGTATCATTTCATTTAGAAATATACTCGCGCATGATTACAACAGCGTTGATCACACAATCGTGTGGGGAATAATAGACGAAAACCTGCATAATCTCTATGCGGACGTGACGAAATTGCTGGACGTTGCGGGGCGAAAGAGTGAATCGCCTGACAAATGACCTATCCCGACTCGAAAAATAATAACGGCCCAAACCATTCGTCTAAGCGACCTTGACTTCCACTCCAGAGATATCGACATCTGCGCCTCGCTGATCCCCCGGTCTCCCAGCAATTCCCGGATATTCACACGTTCACCCTCAGAACTCGATCCCCATGAAACCACCAATGCAGCGGCGAGGGCGCAGCCCCTCGACCATCCCGATTGCCAACCCGAACGCATCATACCCGACTCAGCGCCGTCACCACGCCCATGTCCGTGCCCACCAGAAGGCCTGACCCCTCCGCAAGATTCAGGCCGGCCAGCGCCGTCACTCCCCCATCCCCGCGGTGGCTCCCGAGGATTTCTCCCTTGAGTGACAGCAGCACGATCCATCCGTCGGAAGTCCCCGCAACGATCAACTTCTCTCCGCCCGACTCCAGAAGGACCAGTCCGGTCACCGCAGCGTTCAGGTCCCGGCGCCACTGCTTTTCTCCCCCGCCGCTCAACAGCGCCACGTTCCCGCTTTCGCTCCCCGCCACCAAACCGACCCCCTTCGCCACAACTCCGTAACGGACATCATCTCCCAGATTCGCCGTCCACAGGATTTTTCCGGAGACCGAGTCGACCACGTAGACATTCCCATCCATCGCCCCGTAGACCGATTCCTTCGCCCCGTCCCCGTTCAGATCCACGAGCGCCAACGCGGTAAAACAGGGACCTCCCCGCACCGTCCACCGGACGCTGCCGTCGGCCTCCAGCATATTGGACGTGTGGTACTCCGTACCCACAAGGATCTCCTGCTTACCGTCCCGTTCCACGTCTCCGATCACCAGCGACTGCGCCGCGTGGTGTTCGATCTGCCGCTGCCAGATCTCCTCGCCATCCGGACTCAGCGCCCACACCAGCCACCCGTCTGTGGCGATCACGACCTCCCTCTGCCCATCTCCCGTCAGATCCGCCGTCCTCACCGCGTTCACGATCTGGTCCCGGCCGTGGGACTTGATAAACTCCCGCTTCCAGCAGACCGTGCCCCCACCGTCGAACAGGGTCAGCGCGCAGTCCCGACCGCCAGCCAGCAGCTTTCCCTCCCCCAGATCCGCCAGATGCACCTCGCGCACTTCAGCGCCTGTCTCGCGAGACCATAGCGACTGCCCGACAGGGTCCAGCAGGACAACCTTCCCGCCGGCGGTACCCACCGCAATCGATTCACCCCTCACATCCATGCACCGGACCTCACCACCCACATCGGCCTCCCATACCGCCCTGAGCGCCGGCTCCTTCTTCGGGACGAAACGGTCCTCCGCGGGCGCCCGCCGGTGTATGTAAGGAGACCCGGACCCATCCGTTTCCAGAAACCTGATTTTGTCATGGTCCACCCGTGCATCAATCCGTATCCCGCCCACCTGCACCCCATCCACCCCCACTCCGAAGACCACCGGGCCGTCCGGACCTTGTATCCGTACCATACCCTCTCCGATCCGCTCCATTCGAGACGCGTTGATTTCCGCCTTCGACCCGGCCACCATCAGGTTGAAATACCGCTCCACGTCTCCGGCCTGCCCGTGAAGCGTCTTGCGCTGCTGGAAGATCCGGATCGGTCCGTCCCCATACGGGTACCCTTTATAGGGGTCCTGTCCTGCAATCCGTGACGCCTCGGTCTTCAGAGACTTGTCCGAGTCATCCGCGTTCTGAATCCGGAAAAACACCCCCTCCTGTTCCACGGTCAACGCGCACCCGTCCTGCCGCACGTCCCCGAGCGTCCGCCACAGGCACCGCAGATCGTAATCCGCGTCCGTCAGGAGCTTGAGCGAGTCCGCAACCAGCAGGTACTTGTCTTTCAGCCAGAAGATATCCCGCGTCCAGTCCACGCCGTTGTAATCCGGCACGACCGTCCGGGTAAACGCGGCATCTCCGAAATCTTCCGCCCACTTCAGCGCCACCAGCGACGGCATCTCCGTGCTTTCTCCGTCGCAGATCGACACGACCGACGAGTGGTGTCTCGGCCGCTTCCAGATATAATCCGTCTCCGCCAGCCACATCCGCCCCTTCCACGTCAGACGCTCGATCGAATTACCATCCTCGTGCCCGTGCGCGAACGTCGAGGTTCCGTCCAGCAGCAGGTAGAGATCCTCCTCCCCGAAACCGCCCCGCAACGTCAGCTTGTCAAACGCCTCCTGGACGGGCACGTTCGCCCCGCCCGGACCGTGCTGCTGCACCCACTCGTAGAGCGGACGGTTGAACGGCGCGATCGCTATCCCCGCCATGTGGTCGGCAACCCGCTTCGGGACTGCCTTGTAGAAACAGTCGTGCCGCGGCGCTCCGCCCATCCAGTCCAGCGCCCAGAGATAACACCCGTCGTCATAGTACCAGGCCGCCTTGCACAGCGTGGCAGTCACCCCCGGCGAAGCGCTTCGGCGCACGCCATAGGCACCCACGTCTCCGAAACCCACCGGGGATCCCAGGTTGTCCGTAATCAGAATCGCGTAGTCTGCGATCTCCCGCAGGTGCCCGCCCTTCAAGAAGCGAAAGTCATCCCGTTTCAGATCGTAAGTCATCTGGTGGTTCGGCACCAGCCAGCAGTATCCCCCGCCTCCCCCGTCGTCGTTGGGCTTGTAACAATCGGCCTGGCCGTCGAAAATCGCCCGGCAGAAGCGGCGTTCTTTTTCGAAATCCTCGACCCCGTAGTAAGCCTTGAAATATCCCGCGCTGGACGACATGCTCAGCCCTGCAAACGTCGGATGGTTCTGCCGGATCTCCAGGGGCGGCGGCTCCTCTCCCGCGAAATAACCCAGCCCCGCCACATAGTGCGTCAACCCCCAGAGCAGGTTGGTCATCCGGAGGCGTTCCGCATCCGTAAACGCGTCGCTCTCCTCAATAAGGTCCCAGACGCAAAAGAGCCGCCAGGTCCAGGCGTAGATGAACAGCATATGCTCGAAGCACCATTCGCCCCCGTAGCGGTTCTTCACCAGATCTTCGTAGTAGAAAAGGACGTCCCTGAACATCCGGGCGCAGTCCGGATCATTCGTGAGGTGGTGGACCAGCCCCAACGTCACCCCCTGTTCGATCGGCCCCCGGCCCGCGTTGCCCTGAAACGCCGCCTCCGTCCGCTCCCGAAACGCCGCCGGCGTCATATTCGGCAACAGCGCCTCGTGCGTATCCGACCGCGCCAGGTTCGTATACCCCAGACGCCCCCCGGTCGTCACCAGGATCCCCTCCATCACCGCCAGCGCCGCAGCCGCGCCCTCCACCGTGCTGCCCCCCACCACCAACGCGTTAAAACCGCAGTTCTCCGGATTGTGCACCGTCCGAATCACAGACCCGTCTCCACCCGGATAGTACTCATCCGCAAACGCTAATTGCCGACGGTACAGCGCCATCATCGAGTCGTTGACCATCGCATTGCCCAGCAGTACCCGGTGGCGACCCGCAGGCAGGGGCGACAGGCCGGCCGCCTCCACAATCGGCAGATCCACACCCGCATGCGCCCGGATCATCTCCTGCATCCGCCGGCCCAGGGTCGCCCAGCCTGAGTCCGCCGGAGCGACGATCTCAGCCCCTTCCCGGAGGTCTGTGATGAGATGCAACTCCTTCAGCATCTCGATCCTTTTCCTGGCCAATGGAATACCCTCATGTCAAATGTACGGAGCAAAAGCCCCGGAAGAATCTCGGGGAGCTTGTTATTCTGAATGGATATGCTTAGTTTAATTCGACCCTCACATCTCACCGGGAGCAAGGACAGGATGGCAACCGTAACCCTTGAAAACGTCCGGAAGATCTACAACAGGAACACCGTAGCGGTAGAGGACTTCAGCCTCCACGTTGACGATGGGGAGTTCGTGGTGCTGGTCGGGCCTTCGGGATGCGGAAAATCGACCACCCTCCGACTGGTTGCCGGCCTGGAGGAAGTGACCGGGGGAGAAATCTACATTGACGGAAGCGTGGCGAACGACCTCCCTCCCAAAGACCGGAACATCGCGATGGTCTTCCAGAACTACGCCCTCTACCCCCACATGGCCGTCTACGAAAACATGGCCTTCGGGCTGAAACTGAGAAAATATCCGAAAACCGAGATCGACGCCCGGGTGCGGGCGGCGGCGGACAACCTGGGAATTGCAGACCTGCTGGACCGGAAGCCGAAGGAGTTGTCGGGAGGACAACGCCAGCGGGTGGCCGTAGGCAGGGCTATCGTTCGCAAACCGAAGGCCTTCCTCTTCGACGAGCCCCTGTCCAACCTGGACGCCAGGCTGAGGGTTCAAATGCGAACCGAACTCGCCAAGCTGCATACCCGGCTCGGCACCACGATGATCTACGTCACCCACGACCAGGTCGAGGCGATGACCATGGGAGACCGGCTCGTTGTGATGCGAGACGGTCGAATTCAGCAGATCGGCGCTCCGATCAATCTCTACCAGCGCCCGGCGAACCAGTTCGTCGCGGGTTTTCTCGGCAGTCCTTCGATGAATTTTCTGGAGGGCGTACTCATTCATGATGGTGGCCTGGTGTTCTCTGGAGACGCCGTGCGCCTCTCCATCCTGAAACGATTCCACGACCGCTTGAAGAACCACGTCGGCCGGCGGGTTACCCTGGGAATCCGCCCCGAACACATCTCCTTCGGGTCTTCGGCCCACGGGTTCAGGGAAGCGGAGGAAGTCACCGCGAAAGTCGAAGTGGTCGAACCGATGGGACACGAAACCTATCTTTACCTCACCGTTGGGCGCGCCTCCTGTGTCGCCCGGGTGTCCGCAGACCGGACACCGTCGGTGAACGAGGAGGTTCACCCGGCGTTCGACCTCTCCGCTTTACACCTCTTCGACCGGGAGACCGGAGCCGCGCTGCTGTGCGATAACCTCGGATAACCGCCGGAATTGAGGACACAACGCGCTTACGACTTCACCGCGCCCGACATCAGTCCTGCCGTCAGCCGCCTCCGGACCAGCAGAAACAGCAGCACGGTGGGAATGGTCGCCACGACAGCGGTCGCCATCAGATAGTTCCATTCCACTACATTGTTCTTTTCCCACGAATAGAGTGCCATCGTAATCGGCTGCATCTCCCTTCTGGAGACCAGCACCAGGGCGAAGATGAACTCGTTCCAGGCGGTCACGAACGTAAAAATGGCGGTCGTTGCCAGTCCCGGCCCCGTCAGCGGCAGGGCGATCCTGAACAGCATCCCCGTCCTGGAGAGGCCGTCGATCATCGCGGCATCTTCCAGTTCTTCGGGAATACGTTTGAAGAACCCGGCCAACAACCAGATCGAGAACGGCAGGGTGACGGCGGTATTCACCAGAATCAGGCCACCGTAGGTATCCAGAAGATTGAGCGCCTTCATCATCTTGAACAGGGGTATCAGGACGATCACGGGTGAAAACATCTGCATCACAAGGATACCCAGACCGAACACCCCGCGCCCCCGGAACCTGATGCGGGCCATGGCGTAGGCCGCCGGCGCCGCGGTCGTGATGTTCAGAACCGTCGTTCCCGTGGCAATAATCAAACTGTTCACCAGATGGCGCGCCATCGGTATCCGGACGAAAATGTCCAGGTAATTCTGCCACACGATAATTCGCGGCACAAGGGTTGCCGGCGATTGAAACACCTCGCTCAGCGTTTTCAGGGAGGTTCCCACGACAACCAGAAACGGAAACAGCGCAAAGGCGGCAACGCCCACCATCAGCAGCGCCTTCAAACCGTCGACAGGCCGCACGCGGATCCGTCCCACGGCTGGTGTTCTGTCCCGGAAAAAAGTTGCCTGGATTCGGCCGCCGAGTCGCCCGGCGCGCAAGGCGCCGGAGCGCAGGCGACCTGCGCAAGGTCGGCGAGCGAGGGGAACGCAGCGAGACGGGATGAATCGGCGGAAGAATGGTGAGGTATTTTCGGGACCGGACACTAGATCTCCCTCCTGTATAGCACGCGCCACTGGAGAATACTGATCGCAAGCAGCAGAAAGAATGTCAGAACGGTCAACGTGCTGGCCTGCCCGAAGTTGAAATAACCGAACGCCCGCCGGTAGATTTCGGTGACCATAATCTGGGTCTGGTTTGCCGGTCCTCCCGCCGTAATCACGTAGATAAACACAAAGCTGTTGAACGACCAGATAACGCTGACCAGCAGGACCGCCAGGGTGACGGGTCTCAGCAGCGGCAGCGTGATATGCCGGAATCGCCTGAGTCCCGTGGCCCCGTCGATCATAGACGCTTCGTACAGATCCACAGGGATCGCCTGCAGCGCCGACAGGAACGCGAACGTCGTAAACGGCAGGGCGGTCCACAAGCGGGCTACCAGCGCCCCGGCAAAGGCCGTTGATGCATCCGTCAGCCATTGAACCGGCGTGTCGATAATGTGAAGGCCGAGCAGGAGCGAATTCAAATGTCCGTACTCGCCGTTGTACATCCATTTCCAGGTGATAGCCGCCACGACCAGCGGCGTAGCCCAGGCGAGGATCAGCATGCCCCGGACCCATTCACTGAAAGCCGACCCCCGGCTCAACAGCAGCGCCACGCCCAGCCCCAGCCCCACATTCATCGTCACCGCCAGCGCCGTCCACAGCGCCGTATTCTTCAGCACCAGTAAAAACAGATCGTCCGCCACAAGCCCCAGGTAATTCCCCAACCCGACAAACGTCTCTCCTTTATAGGACGTGTGATAGAGACTCGTTCCCATCACATCCAGAATGGGAAACCCCATAAACAGAAGCAGCCAGAGGGCGGCCGGGGCAACATAGAAGTACGCCAGCCTGCGTTTCTCCCTCTCCATGCAGCCTCCTCACTCGCTGCGGGGAAGCGTTGGATCTTCCAGTTCTCTCATCAGACGTGCATAAACCGTATCAAGCGCCTCCCGGGGAGACGCCGTACCCGCCAGCACCATCTGAATCGCCTCCCCCCATCCGTCCTGGATCTTCGTCCATTCCGGGTGCTGCGGCGTCAGCTTGATCAGGTCCACCTGCGCCAGGTAGTTCCGGATCGGTACCGTCCTGTAATAGGCGTGCTCCGACACGGTCCTGGTCACCGGCACGCCCCCGTTCTCCACGTCCATCAGCGCCCGATTCTCCGGCCGCTGCGTAAAGCGGATGAACTCATACGCCAGATCCTTTTGCTTCGACGTGGAAAACACGGAGAAGACATCCAGAATCAACAGCATCTTCCGGTCCCTGCCCGCCGGCATCGCCAGCGGCTCGCACGCAATCCCGGCATCCTGACACCGCTTGTACTGCCACGGCCCGCTGAACGTCAGCCCTGCCTTGCCTGCGTCCATCACCGCATAACAGTCATCCGCGTTCAGATTCAGGATGCCCGGCGGCATGGCCCTGTCCACGAGGTGCATGTCCGTGAGAAACTTCACGTACGCCACCGCCTCGGGGCTGTTAATCGCCAGCTTTCCGTCCCGGTCGAAAAAATCGGCTCCGAAGCCCCACATCATCGCGATCTGTTCCTGCATCAGGTGTTTCGGCCGGCCCGCGCCCACACAGATCCCGTAGCGCTCGGGCGGCTTGTTCAGCTTTATTGCCAGTTCCCGGACCGCCTGCCACGTATCCGGCTGGCCGGTCATCCCTTCCTTGTCCATCCAATCCCTGCGCACATACAGAACCCGGTTTGCCCCCCACAACGGCACGCCGTAGGTCTTTCCCCTGTAATTGCCCGCGCTCAGCGCCGCGGCAATCCACTCGTCCCGTTCGGCAGCCGTCATAAATCCGTCCAGCGGCTCCAGCACCCCCCGCTCCGCATACTCCGAAATCATCCCCATAAACAGATATCCCAGATCCGGCAGATTTTCACCCTGAATCATGGTATTATAGACGGTTGGCCCCTGATCGTACGGGATAAACCGCTGCTCGATCTCCACATCGGGATGTTCCCCTTCAAAGTCCTTTTTCCACGCCCGGAACGCTTCCCGTTCCGGCCCCATCCAGGCGATTCTCAGCTTCACCGTATCACCGGAAGATCCGTCATCGGTTCCGTCACACGCGGTTAGAAGAAAGCCGAATAACAGAACCGCGGAAATCACGGGACCCATTTGCATTTTACGCTTCGCCCGCCTTTCAATATGCATGTACTCCGTGCCCCTCTCCGCCGAAATAGGTGACGTCCAGCAGGAACGAAACACCGACGTTCAACGCATAACCAATCATCAATCCCAGGAAAAACGGTATCGAACGCCGGTAGAGAAAGACGCCGCCTGCCTTCAGCACAATCCCCTTGACCGCCCAGGCAAGAAACACCGAGAGCACGGAATGCACCGTCATTCCCGACCATGTAACCGCCAGCCCGAGTGGATGCAACGGCCACCACGGCACGCGGTATCGCAGGAAAGTAAGCAGAAGCATCGCGGCAAAGCCAGCCCCGAAATATCCGAATACCTCGGATTTCACCGGGTCCGGGCTGGACATCATGCCCACGAATGAATTGAACGTGGGCGCCGTTCGCCGCAGCAGCGCGATACTCCCGAAATTATACGCGCCGATCGTATACCCCCAGTAGAGGGTCAGGCCGACAGACGTCGCCACCGCCCCGACCAGGCCCAGCGCCACGGCCAGGCCGAGCCGGCGCCGGTCCCCTCCGATCAGGTCACCGATTTTCACGACATGCGCCATTGAGGGCATAAAGAGCCCACGGCCGTCGTTGCGCAGGGCGAACGAAAAGGCCAGGGCCGTCATCTGCTGCCCAGGGATTTCCGCGGGACCGACGGCGTTCAGAATCGCGCTTTGCGGAAACATCGGGGAACTGACGTACAGCAGACCCGACTGCGCCACCACCCGCGCCACACCTACGTAGGTCACAAAAAAGAGGAGCACGAGCACTGCTGAAAGAAGCAGGCCCATGCCCGAACTATGAAACCATGCAACGATAAAGATCAGACTCAACACCACGCCGGCAGCGGCCGTGCGGTAGGACAGGATCTCCTCTGCATCCTGTCGGGACGGATGCAGCGCCTCCCTGATGACCTGCCGGAGGTGCTTCCGGGCGGTCCACAGCCCCCAACCCACCAGGGCGCACAACGCGCCGAAGCTCTGCCACGATACGGCTGCCCGTCCGGAGATCCCGCCAACGCCCAGCCTCCCTAAAATAAAGACCTCCCACATGGCCATAAAGTGAAAAAACCAGATACTGAAGAGCACGTCCAGATTCGCCAGATACGCAAACCCGATCGTGTAAAAATTGATCGTCGTATGGAGCGCAGGAAATCCCTTGAAAAACGTGGTCCAGCGCGACGGGATGCCGAGAGGTATCTCCGGAAACCCCGGCGCAAAATGCGACATCATATTCCACGTCATCACCAGCGTGGCCGCGCCGAAACCGAATTTGAACGCCCGTGTCCGCATGAACCCGGGAAACGAACCCCCGTCCCGCGCGTCTCCGGCCATGTCCGCAACCACCTGGGCAAGCGGGTACACCAGGCGTTCGTACTCGACCCACTGGCGCCGAAGGATCACCATCAGGCACATCGAAGCGAAGGCAAGGGCCCCTACCAGGGCCATCCACCAGCTCAACGGCCCCGCCCACGCGCCCCAGGGAATCGGCGCGTCCCTGGACGGGAGGCCTTCGAACAGCATCCGCATCGTGCCGCCGCGGTTCGACGGTGCGATCCAGTCCGGCATGTGCAGATGAAAAAAGGCGCCCCACTGGTTTTCGGGCGTCGCCAGGTAATACGGAACCGAGATCGTGCCCAGCAGGGTCGTCATCAGGCTGAACCCGGGCACCACCGCGCCCGTCAACCCCATGGCGGCCACCACCAGAATCTCGGACCGGGACAGGCCCCTGCCTTGCCGGATCGCCCTGAGCGCGGGATTCACAAGCAGCGCGAGCAGCATCAGGGGCACGAACAGCCCCATGGGGAAATGGGTTACCTGCAGCCACGAAGCCCGGATGAGGTACAGAGAGTAGAGGATCCAGAAATTGACGAATACCACGATCAGCAGGCCGATGCCCACAGACCTCGGAGTGACCCCGTGTCGCGACTTTTCGGGGTTTCGAATCAGTGGTTCCGCAGCATTTACGAACTTGGATTCCATAGATGTCGTATCGGATGCTGTCGTGGCAGGTTATTTCGAGGAAGGTTGGAGCCTTTACCGGGGGACCCATACATCCGGGTTTCGCCTGGCGGTATGAACCAGGATGGAAAGACGATTCGCGCTTACCACCAGTGCACCTGGTGTCCCTGACCGGGAAACCAGACAGCGTCGACCGTAAAGGCCAGCACGACGCCCGCCGTGTATCCCACCAGCAGGCCCAGGAACAGCGGCTTGGATCGGCGGTAGAGGGCGACCCCGCCAACGCGCATGACAACCGCCTTCGCGGCCCACGCCATGAAAACCGGCATCGCCAGGCTGTACACGTTGTCCGCGGCGGCAACCGCCAGCCCGATGGGATGGATCGGCCACCAGGAAAAACGATACCGCAGGAACGTGAGCGCCCCCATCAGGCCGGCGCCGATCCCGAAGAACAATACCCGGCTCAACTCGGGCGCTCCCGGCGTGCGCATCTGTCCCAACGTGGTGGAGAAGACCGCCTTGGGATTCCCGTTGAAAAACAGGCGCGAGAAGTTGTACGCGCCGTGCGTATGGCCCAGGTGAAGGGTGAACCAGACCGATGTGACGAGCCCGGCGAACACCCCCACGGTCACGCAGAACAGCAGGAGGCGCCGGTTGCCCCGGATGCGGTCCGCCAGGCGCACCGCCTGCGCCAGACCCGGCGTGAAGAGTCCGCGCATATAGTCTATCAGCGCGTAGGAAAGCGCGATGGATGTGAGGCAGGCGCCGGATAACCCATAGGTGCCGCGCAGGTCCATCACGAAGGCCTGCGGCGTCACCGTGCCCTGGGCATAGGCCACCCCTGCCTCTGAAACGACACGCGCCAGACCGATATAGATAACGCCAAGGGCAAACAGGAACATCGCCGCCGAGATCACGTCCATGCCGGATTGATAGAGCCAGAACAACCCGTACAGCGCGCTCAACAAGAGGCCCAATACCGACGTGCGGTACGAAAGGACTTCCCGGCCGTCGTCCACCGGATGGTCCGGGCGAATGGCCTTGAGGAAAACGTCCCGAAGGTGCGCGCGGGCTACCCACAGCCGCCACCCGACCAGGCACGCCAGCGCGCCGAAACACTGCCATGCCTCGGTGGGGGGATCCGCACTGAACGTATCGGTGGACCGTTCGATCTGATACCCCAGGCGGTTGAAGATTCCGCCCTCCACCACGTGCACAAGGAAAAAGAACCAGATGCTGAACAGCACCTGCAGGTTGGCGAAATACGCGAAGCCGATGGTGTAGAACTGCAGGGGCTGGATATAGACGCCCGGGGAGTAGCGCGTGAAGCGGAAGTAACCCGCGTGCGGAAAGAAACGAATCCCCGGCATCCCGTGAAAAAACCAGGACGTCGCGTGCCAGGCGAACAGCCCGAACGCGAGGGCCGCTCCGAACCAGAAGAGCCGGCCTCTCATGAAATCCGGCAGCGCGCTTTCGGACGACGCGCCCTCCGCCATTTCGATCGGAACCGCCGCAAGGGGATAGACCAGTTTTTCGTTCTCGGCCCATTGCCTCCGCAGAATGACCATCGTGCACGCAGAGCCCACGAGGAGGGCGGCCACCAGGCTGCCCCACCAGGCCAGTGGGGCCAGCCACGTCTTCCAGGGCTGTACGCCTACCGCGCCACCCTCGAAGAAAGCCCGCAGGGCGCCGCTGTCCATCGGCACCATCCACGATTTGAGATGCGGATGATAGAATTCCGCCCACCCGTTTTCCGGAGTTGCGAAATAGATCGGGCTTCCGATCACCCCCACCAGGAACCCGGTGATTCCCGACGTGGGCACGACCGAGCCAACCATCCCGATTGCCGCCACCGTCAACAACTCGGAAGGCGACAGGACGGCATCACGACGGATCCGCCTGAGCAGCGGGTTCACTCCGCCCACAAGGGCGATGAAAATGCTCAGCAGCGTCAGCTGAAAAAAACTCAGGTTGAGCCTGGACGAGTGTACGACCGTTTCCGCATAGGTCACCCACAGGTTGATCGCCACCACGGCCAGCACGCCGATGCACACCGACCTGAGGGTGATCCCCTCCCTCGATTTCGATCGCTGTTTCTTCGGAAGGAATTTCACCCCGCTTGTTTCCATGTCCTCAATTATTCCTTGTTTTACTGCGGGGTCCGAGTGTTCTGTCCCGGAAATAGATTGCCGAAATCCGGCCGATCAGAAGCAGCAAAAACAGCTATCAGCTCTCAGCCGTCAGCTTGAACCAAAAACCCAATCAGTTGACATCAGCGCCGTGAAGAGACGAGACCAGAACGGGCGCAGCGAGACGGGATGAATCGGCGGATGGATGGTAACATATTTCTGGGACGGGACACTAGCCTTCAACCGGTAAAATCGCAAACTCGTCGAACCAGAAATGCTGTCCTTCTTTCGCATTCCGGTGTGTGTAGAACCGGAACCGGCGCAGATAACGGACGTCCCTGAGTTGTTCCCGTATCGTCCGCGCATCAAGTTTTGCATCGTGCCACTGGCCGTCGTCCAGCAATTTGCAGGTGTCCGTGTCGGGGTAGGGTCCGCAATTGCGCGACGGCGTACCCCCCACAATCACTATCCCCTCACCGTACGCTTCCGCGGGAAATGCCTGAAGCCACAGCCCCACCGGCACGCCCTCCGGGATCCTGTAGGCAAACCGGATGAACGGGTACGTGTCGATATCCCATTCCCCGGGAGCGAGACTACAGCCCAGGTCGGACCCGTCTTCCTCCGCGAATAGCCGAACGCACCTGCCACCGCCGGATCCACGGTTAACGAACCCGTGCCCTGTCAGTCGGTTTCCCCTGTAGATCTTGAACAGGTACCCCCAATCGAGTGTCGTATCTTCTTCAAAATCGACCGCAAGCATCGGCGCGCCGGGATCCACCGGCAGCTCCACCTTCACAAATGCCACGTCCACGCCCTCATCGCCGTCCTCATACCGCACCCGGACCCGGGCGGTGTAGTGTCCGCATTCCGGGTAAACGTGTACCGCTTCGCGTGGCTCCTGACTCTTCCCATCGCCGAAATCCCACTCGACAGACGCGGCGTCCGTGCCCGTAGGTTCAACACGAAAACTCACTTTCTCCCCGGGTTGGGCGTCGGCCGGCTCGGCCTTTGCGATCACTCGCCTGGAACCCCGGAGCCCATGTTCGTATGCGCCGATATCGGGCGCCTCCCCGGACCAGGGCAGGCTCACGGGATCACCGGCCTCCCATTCCATCTCCCGGTCCAGAACGAGCAGGTCCGGCTGATAATAGTTGAGCAGGACTTTCTCGATACGGGCAATCCGATCTCCCGTCCCGATGGCTACGCGGTCTCCCGTTTCGCCGCTGATCCCAAACCCATCGTAGAAGTATCTGCCGTCGTCAACCGGGAGTTCCCGGCCCCTTCCGCCCAGCCTCGTCCGCGTCAGCGCACGTCCGGCATCAATGCACGGACTGTTCGCATGCAGGCGAAAATCTTGGTTTTCGGAATTCACAAAGCCGGGGTCCACGTCTATGTTATCCTCGAATTCCAGCCAGTGTCCGCGGACCACCGCATTCTCGTTGGCCTCATCAACCGTCCAGAACCGATCTCCGTGCCGCACCACCCTCTGCCCGGCCTCCGTGCCCCGGAATACATTGTTCAAAAACAGGTTGTCGCCCGCAATTCCCGCTCCCCTCACAATCTGGACATTGCCCCCGCACCTGTCGTTCCGATAGAAGATGTTGTTGACGAACACGTTGGAACTCACGTTGACCCCGGTCAGTTCCCACCCGTACCCGAGGTTGTCCGCAATTGTATTGTGGTACACCCTGGAATTGACGAAGCGGAAGGGATCGCGCACCTGGTAATTCACCGGCACGTAACTCGATGAGTTGAGCGGCGTATGCCGGTTGCGAAACACCCGGTTGAAGCGGATGATACTGTCAATCAGCAGATTCTTCGCCCGGCTGTCGGCCGAATGCGCGCTGTCGCGCGCCTCGGTAACGATATTGCCCTCGACCAGCGCCCTGCCCGAAGCCCAGAACTCGTAGTTGCGCCCCCACGGGTTGTGGAAGCAATTCGACCGTACCACGAAGTTATTTGTCATCGAAATCTGCAGCGGGCAGTGCCCCACGCGCGCAAACGCGTTTCCCTCGATGACCACGTACGTGCACTCGACCACCTGGCACATATTGCCACCAACGCGGTCCTTGCGGAACACGTTGTCGATGAGCCGGACATGCTCGCACCCGGTCAGCACCAGCGGCGTCGAAGGGCCCGACTTCTCCATATAACATCCCTGAACGAGAAGGCGGTGGCAGCCGTCGGCGCGCAGCCAGCGCCCGTCCCCGGGCGCAATCCGGAAGTCCTCGATTCGGATATTGTGCTTCTCGTGAAGATCCACCGCCAGCCGGTTTTCGCCCCCGCCAACGAGCACGGCCCCGTGCCTGACGTCAGACCGGCAGCAGATGGGAGCATCCGGTTCTCCTCCGTGCTCCGGCGAAATGGTGCCCTCGTACGCACCCGGCCGAAAGACCAGGGTATCGCCCGGTCTCAAACCGGCGTTCGCCCGCGCTACGCTCTTCCAGGGAGACGCGCGCCCGCCCGACGCCCTGTCGTCGCCAACCGGCGCGAGGTAGAACACCGCGCCCAGGCAGGGCAGGACGAGGGGTAATGCCATAATGACCATTTCCAGAAAACTGGCGTCCGAATCGATTAAATAGAGCATACGGACCTCTCCGAATTATCGGATGGGCACCTCAGGCCTCTCCGGCGGGCGCGCCTTACCGGCGTTTTTCCTCTTCTTCCATTAGCGGCACGAGGCTGGGCCGCCGGCTGGCGTAGGGCGGCTCCATCACAGCGCGCTGCAAAGGCGTCAACTCGTCCTTGAACGATTCGTAGCCCGCCGGGTGGATGCTGGGCCCGGATCCGAAGACCATATCCCCCGCCCCGTATCGGTACAGCAACGTTCTGCGCTCGTGGGACGCCGTCCAGGGGAACGTGCCGTGGGTGAGCGACTCGGTGAAAATCAACGCCGAGCCGGCCTTCATCGGAAGATGTCTGAACCACTCCCCGTGGATATCCAGGCGGCGAACATCCGCCGGACACGGGTAGTTCGCCCTGTGGCTGCCGGGAATGCACGCGAATCCACCGTCGCCCGGACCGATATCCGTCAACTGGTAACAGACCGCCATCAGCCCGTTCCACATCCGCCCGTCCTGAAATTCGAAATAATACGGACCCCTCGGTGTCCCGCCGCCGTGAAACAGAAAACCCTCGGCGCCGGCCGTCATGCTGATCCCGTTCGCATTTCCGTACCGAAACCCGTCGCCGATCAACTCCAGCATGTATCGCATCGTCCGGGGATGGGTCAACAGGTCACGGAAGGGCTGGCACCAGGGCTTGGGCCAGGTCAGAACGTCCATGATATCCCCGCGGCCGTGTGTGCCCTTCAACAACGGCGCGGCCTTGCCCCCGTGCTGTTTGGCCGCACCGGACAGCAATGCCTCTCCCGCCCGGATATGGACGTGGTCCGGGTTGTGATCGATCGCCTCATTCAGCGCCGCCACCTCTCCGGGCGTCAGTATATCCTCCACGACAATATAACCGTTTACGTCGAAGTGATATTGCTCATAGGCGTCCATGGATCCCTCCTTGAAATTCCTGGAAGCTGTTCTGGTGAACGTCTCGGTAATCCCGGACCGAATTTTTCCACGGCCGGGTCGGAGCGGTTCATCGACCGCCCCGACCCGGCCACCCGCTGAGAAGGGGGCTAGAGTTCGATTTGCCAAATTTCATGCGCACAGACGAGGTACGCGCCCGCGCCGTGGGACTCCACAATGGAACAGGGCGCTGGCATCCTGCCCAACTCGCGATCCCCTCCCGACGGACGGACGGCTCTGAGTACTCCACGGTGGTCGATCACGAGTGTCTCGTTTCCGAACGGCGCCAGGTGACTGATGCCCCGCTCGAAAAGGCGGTGCCAGACCAAATTCCCTTCCAGATCGTAGCAGAGCAGGAATCCCTGACTCGTAGCGGCAATTACACGATGTTCGGACCCGGCAAACCGGATGCCCGTGACCCGCCCGCCCAGCCGCTTCACCCAGCGCCTTTCCCATTCCCCTCCCTCACCCCGTTCGAACACGTGCAGGTTCCGGCCGCGGTTTGCGCCGCAGCCGATGAAATGCCGCCCGTCGGTTTTGTCAAACGCCAGCGCCGTCAGGATGCTCGTCCACCCCTCCACGTCGAGGTGAGCCAGAAAATTCCCGTGCGGGTCCAGGACACGGCATTTCGACGTGTCGCTGAGCACCTCGCCCCCGGCGACGATCTCCGGTTCGCCGCACCCGTCCACGTCGGCCACCCGAATGCGCCCGGGCACGCCCTCGTTGTAGCGCTGCCGCCACAGTTCCCCGCCGGCCCCGTCAAAGCAGCGGATCTGAATATCTCCGCAGCCCACGGCAAAAAAGGCCGATCCCTCGTTGACCCCACCCGCCACCTGAACGGGCGCGGGGGTCGGCAGTTCCCACCAGGGCCAGGGGCAGGGCTCCCGATCGATGTCCGTTTGCCAGACCCGCCTGCCCCGGGTATCCAACCCGGTCAGCCGGCTCGCGCCGTGCCCGACCGCCAGGACCGTCTCCTCTCCCTCCGCCGCGCCGATATCGTAAACAGGCCCATCCAGCCCCGCGGACCAGACCGCCCTCGCTTCCGGATCCAGGAACGTCACGGCGCCGTTTGCGGCGCCCACCACCAGCGATCCATCCGCCAGCGGGCACATCGCGCGGATCCCATCCCCCGCATCAAACACCCGGAAGGCATCGGCCCGCTCCGAACCCCCTGCAACCGCCGATCGCTCCGCCGCGGGTGGCCGCACCGACAGGACATCCAGACACCACGACGTTTCACCCTGTAAGAGGCGGACCTCGTCTTCCGTCTCCAGCAGATGGACCGGGGCTTCTCCCGGACCGCACACCTGGGCGACGTGAGTCATACGCACGCCCTGCCCGGCTTCCAGGCGCGCGGCGCGGCGCGCCACAAACGTCGAAAGCGCGACATCGTCGGTATGGTACCGCTCCTTCCACAGTTCCTGGTCCTCCGCATTCTTGTACCGCAGATGGACGGCCTCTTCAACAACCGACAGAGAAGAAGCCTCGCAGAGGCTCTCTATGCGAAACGTCACCTCCCCGGCTGAGGGGCTCTGCCTCGCACACCGCGCCTCGCGCCCATCCAGAACCAGCATGGCCGGTGCGCGGAAGCGGGCCTCCACCGCATAGTCGCCTGCCTCGCCGGCAATTACCGTATCGTTGAAGACAACACAGCTTCCCGGACGCAGGTGGACCTCACGCACCCAGTCCGCCCCCGCGTAGTCCTCCAGCCGGATGCGCAGGTACACGTTCCCCTCCGCGTCGGTCTCGTTCGCCTCCAGAATCGCAAACCCCGGAATCTCGCCGGACTCGCCGTCCCTCACGACCGTCACGACCGACATGTGTTCGGGCGCGGAATGCACAAAGCTGTCCTCCTGCACGATCAGCGAGAGACCCAGCCGGGCGTAGTCCAGAATGCCGCCCGCGTCGTCGTAGGAATGGCTGCCTCCTCCCAGGCCGTCGATCAACAGAAAATCCTTCTCCGGTCCCCAGCCCGTACGAACGGACAGCTTGTCGAAACACCGGTCAATCGGTGCGGATGGGGGCGTGGTCACCACCCCTGGCGCGCCCTGCGGATCCCGTTCCCACGCGTGATACAGAAGCGGGTCCACCGGAACGACGGTCACTCCCGTGCAATCTTCCGGTGCCTTCGGGGCCACACCCGCGTCGAACGCCCGCGGGAGCGACGTGAGTGTGATCAGCCGTCTGTCAGGGGACGCCAGATCGTGAACGAACCGGTACCGACCGTCGTTGAACCAGGCTGCCGCCGCACGCAGGCTCGGACCGGGAAACTGCCGGTTCAGGTCGCTGTCTCCCGCAGACGGCAACCATCCCTCGTTGTTCACCACGGCCATCGCGGCGTCCGCGGCCTGTCTGGCGCCGCCCTGCTCGAAATATCCGTGGTCCGGGTCGTTCAGCCCGTACTCCACCATCACCGGTTGAGACATCCACCAGCCGTGGCAGAGTCCGTCGCACAGCGGTTTCCAGGACGGGCCGTAGGGAGCATACGCCCGCCGGGCGGCCTGCTCCCACTGCTCCGGACCGGGAAGTTCCGGGAAGAACGTCCGGAAATACGCCGCCGCGTACGTCAGCGCCAGGGCAGGGATGAGTTCGTGGTTCTGCCTGGGCACGTGCATACTCACCACCCGGGGACAGTGCGCGACGTGATGCCAGCCCTCCGCGCTTTCGGCCCAACCGTAGATAAACCGGGTAATGGCAAGCCGTTCCGCCTCGCTGAACAGATTCATGTGTTCCACAAGTCGCCAGGGCTGCAGCCGGCTCAGGCTGTAGAGGTGGGCCTGGACAATTTTCTCCGACTTCTCGTACCCGCTTTCCACCACTGCCGCCCACGCACGGCGGTATTCCCCTCCGAGTTGCGGGTCTCCCGTCAGATAGTAGAGATATCCCTTCAGATCTCCCTGCATCGTATTCGCGATCTGCCACGCCGCAGGGAGAAGCGGCTCCGACCGGACCTGCCTGGTCTCCTTGGGCGAGAGCGGCAGCCGCGTCACCTCAAGGGCCGCCAGGTGCGGGATCGGATCGTCCAGGCACGAATGGAACGCCTCCGTCGCCGCCCGCGCGCCGACGGCGTCGCTGTATCCCGCCTGGATGACATTATGCCCCGTCCCGAACGGGTTGCACAGCGTGCGCAGTTCGTATCCCCCCGGGCCCGGATACCAGAGATCCGTCGCGCACATGAATCGAAAGTAGAGTTCCTGTACGCATTGGCTGTCCGACAGGTTTCCGACGACGATCACAGGGCCGCCTGCCTCCGCGAGCACCTCGCCGGCCGGATCATCCAGAAGTTCGACAGGGGCCTTCAGATCCTGAAGCGCCCGATGCATCCGTTCTGCCGCCGCCCTCCCATGCTCGGACCGTGGCGCGGCCACCAGAACCCGCTGTGCCGCATGCAGGGGTGTTTCCGGTTCCAGAGTGCGTGGATGTTCGATTGCCATGCCAGTCGCCCTCCTATGGCGCTTTGATTCGTTTCAGGCCCGCGGCGAGCCGCCTCTTGGGGCTGACGTGTTCCCCGGCGTTAATGGAAATTCGAGGTTAAGGCCAACCTGCGGAAAATGGGACGCAGGCGTATTAAGGGCAGGATGCCCTCACTCCCGGTTGCTCCTACGCGCAGAGCCGGAATTCCAGAAAAAGCACTCCACCGTTCCGTCCCGCCGGCCCACCACCAGCCCGCCGTCCGGCCACGCCGCCGCCGCCGTCACTTCCGCCCCGTCGCCCCCCGACAACCGGACCGCGCCCTCCGCGTCCAGGCCGACTGCCGCCCCGCCCCGAAGCGCCACCAGACACCCGCCATTGCCATCGGGAGCCAGCCCGATCACAGGCTCCACCAGAAAACGGCTCCACAACCGTATGCCATCGGCCTTGAAGCACTGCACGTACCCGTTCGAAGCCCCCACGTAGACACACCCCCCGGCCGTCTCCACCGAAAGCGCCGCGCCTCCCAGATCCGCGTCCCACAACACATCGCCGTCCCGGTTATACACAATCAACTGCCGGTGATTCGTATCCACACCACTGAGCACTTCCTCCCAGCCGTCCCCGTCCACGTCCGCCGCGCGGAGACACCTGGACCACGACGGAATCGACCAACTCATGATATCCGGCCGAGACAGCGTCTGTACACACGCCCCGTCGGACCCGAACACCCGGACGCAGCCGTGAATTGAAGGGTCCGCCATACCGGCCAGCACCTGCCGGCCGCGCCCGTCCCGCAGCCGCGCCACCGCCAGGCACGTGGGCGGGCCCCACTGGCAGGCGGAGCGCCACTTCACGGCGCCGCCCTCGTCGAACGCATAGACGTGACGGTCCGCGCATCCGGCCAGGATCTCGTCCGTGCCATCCCCGTCGATATCCCCCGTCGCCAGGCTCAGCACCTTACAGTTCAGCCACGTCCAGTAGTCCCAGTTCATCGGCTGCCACTCGAGCTGATGCGACCACATCAGCCTGCCCGACCCGTCCAGCCGGTGCACCGCCTCGGCCTCCCCGCCGGCCACCACGCCTCCGTCCGCCAGGGCCAGGACCGTTCGAATACCGCCCGATGCTCGATGGGTCCATTGCACTTTGCCGTCCCGGTCGAACGACGTGATCCCGCCCCGGTCGTCGCCCGTGCAGCAGCCGCCTTCCCATACGTCCGTCGCCGTAACGGCAGCCCCGCACAATCCGCGCCACACAGGCTTCGCATCGCGCCGCGCGATGACGAACGGTCCGGCGTCCGATCCATCCAGGGCGTTCCCTGAGGTGGGAAGAATCGCCGCGTCTTCCCTTACCTCGACGACGGCACATTCGGCAGAGAGGGAGACGGTCGCGACTGTACCCTCGCCTTCAATCCGGTAGCCCGACGCTTCCGAAGTCAGGGCATACGTCCGGGGATGGGCAATCTCGTCGCTCCAGAACAGGGTGGCGAATCTCACCCCTTCGCCGGACCGAAGTCCTTTCAGCGAGCGCTGCACCCAGCGCGTCCCTTCCTCCGCCAGGGCGGACGTCACCGGAACGAGTTCTTGAGACCCGCTGCCCGCGTGCCGCATCGCCAGTTGCGCATCGCCCTGGACGGAGCGTAGTGCACCGTCCGACGTTTCCACCTCCCCGAGCACGTTCCAGCGACCCTCGATCAGGTACTCGCCTTCCACCTTCGCCCAGATCTCATCGATCACCAGAAACCACCCCGCCTTGCCGTGTACGATATGACGATACCAGTCCGCCTGGCCGGGATACCCCATCGACGTGCCTGCTACGGACAGGCGTTCTCCTTCCTCGAGGTATCGCAGCGCCGCATACCGGGATTCACAGCCAGGCCCTTCCCCGTCGACCGCAATACTCACCCCGTTGTGATCCCGTACGGACGCCGGACCCACGCGCCCTCCGA
This sequence comes from Candidatus Latescibacterota bacterium, assembly GCA_965237675.1. Lineage (GTDB taxonomy): Bacteria > Latescibacterota > UBA2968 > UBA2968 > JAAXHE01. Next base: position 1,816,834 of record OZ250150.1, on the reverse strand, counting down.
ACCAGCTCCGCCCGCGACCGGTATACCGCACAATACAGTTGCCGTCCTGGTAGGAATGGGACCCGCCTGAAATTCCATCCAGAAGCAGATAGTCGTCGTCATCGGTCCAGCCCGAACGGAAATAAATCTTGTCGAATGCCTTGTCGAACGGCACGTCACGCAGGTACACACCCTCGGGGGCGAGTCCTCCGAAATCCTCCAGCGAATCGTAGAACAGTCGCGAGAGCGGGGCCACGCCCACACGCCCCAATCTCTCGGGCGTTGCCGCCTCTCGCCCCGTCACCCACGTGCGAAGCGGCTCTTCCCGTCCTCCTATCGCTCGCTCGGCCAACGCATCTTCGTCCGACACGCCGCAGAAATGCAGATACTCGTCGTTACCCGTCACCGCCGAGGCCATCAACAGATACTGCCGAGGCCCTCCTTCCAGGTTGCTGTGCGCAACCAGCGCCCGATCCACACCCTCCAGGTACGGCTTGCTCGAAAGATAGTCCGCCTTCCCCGAAGACAGCGCATAGTCTGCCGTGTTAAAAAGCGAGGCGGTCCACTGGTGACCCCACGAGTCACACACCGGCTTGTTCGACGTCATCTGAGGGGCAAAAAACACCTCCGCCAGCTTCATCCACCCAAGACCTTCGGCCAGCCCGTGCACCTGGTGAAAGTAGCGGCCCCCGTAAAAGAGGTCCAGCGCCGACCGGGTCTGGTGATTCTGCCGCACCCGATCCACACCCACATGGCTTAAAAAACCGGTATTTCCGGCCCCCTCCGAGGACCGGTAAAGCCCCAGGAAGGCCTCCAGCGTCTCCTCCCGCTGTTCTTTCGGAATGCACGGGTGGTTCTCCAGGATCGTAAACGGCAGCAGCAACGTCCTCAGAAACCCGTGGATCTGCGGCGGGTCGGGCAGGTCTCGCTCAAACCACCGCGTGCGGGCGAAATGGCAGACCTGTCTGCAGAACATCGCCATCAACGCCTCCATACCGGTACGCACCGCCAGCATACCAATTGTCGCAATAGCGCCCATATAGTCCCAGTCACCCGCCCCGCTGGTATACTCTCGCTCCAGATCGGCATCGCCCGCCTCCAGCCGCTCCCGCGCCGGTACCAGATACAAGTCCGCCCACTTCCCCGGCTTCGCCCGATACTGAAAGGGCAACACAGATCCATTTGCCTCGATCACCTCCGCCAGTGCGTCCGCCGCCTCAGACACATCCTCCGCCCGGCTCACCCCCAACACAATCACGTGCCCCACACCCTCCACGGAACAAGGCGCCGTCCGGATCGCCCACCCTCCGGGCCCCGGCCACACCCGGTCTGTCAGATCGTACGCCCGGAAATATAGCGTTCGCAAAAGCGCGCTGTCCATCATATTCCCCAGCGCAATCACATGGCGTCCGCCGATTTCACCCCCCTCGTCAGAAAGAACGTCAACTGTAGACGGGAGCACCTCCTCCAGGACCGTTCTTAAACGCTCGGCCGCCATGCGATAAGGCTCGGTGGAAGGCGAGACAACACAGATGCCAGAAGACAAATCTGTTTCATGGATCGGATCGGTAAAGGCCATCTCTCAATCCTCCGATTATCGGTCGGCTTTCAGTAGGTTATCTTCCGTCTTACGCCGTTGTGAGTCAGGACCATGAACCGATCCGACTGATTCAGGCTTACGAATATCGTCATGCGGGAGGCCAGCCTAAACAAAACTTTCCACCGTTCCGTCCCGCCGTCCAACCAGCAACCCGCCGTCCGGCCACGCCGCCGCCGCGGTGGCTGCGGTTCCTCCACCCGACCCCCTCATCTCTCCGATTCCATTCAGGCCCGCCACCCTCCCATCCCCAAGGGCGACAAGGCACTTGCCTTCGTGCCCGGGCGACAGACCAATCACGGGCGCTGCCAGGAAACAGCTCCACAACCGTGTGCCATCATCCTCAAAACACTGCACGTACCCATTCGAAGCGCCCGCATACACCCTCCCGTCGGCAACCGCCACCGACAGCACCGCACCCCCCACGTCCGCATCCCACAACACCTGCCCATCCCCTCCATAGACAATCAACTGCCTGTGATTCGTATCCACGCCGCTGAGCACTTCGTCGCGGCCATCCCCGTTCAGATCCACTGCGCGAAGGCACTTCGACCACGAGGGAATCGACCAGCTCATGACATCCGGCCGCGACAACGTCTGCACGCACGCCCCGTCCGATCCGAACACCCTGATACAGCCGTGAATGGACGGATCCGCCATACCAGCGAGCACCTGCCCGCCGCGCCCGTCCCGCAGCCGCGCCACCGCCAGGCACGTGGGAGGACCCCACTGGCAGGCGGAACGCCACATCAAACCGCCACCCTCGTCGAACGCGTAAACGTGGCGATCCGCGCATCCGGCCAGAATCTCCTGCCTGCCGTCGCCGTCGATATCTCCGGCCGCCAGGCTCAGCACCTTGCAGTTCAACCACGTCCAGTAGTCCCAGTTCATCGGCTGCCACTCGAGTTGATACGACCACACCTCCCTGCCCGACCCGTCCAGCCGGTGCACCGCCTCGGCCTCCCCGCCGGCCACGACGCCTCCGTCCGGGAGGGCAAGGACCGTTCGGATGCTCCCCGAAACTGCGTGCTCCCATCGTATCCCGCCGTTGCGGTCGAATGCCGTGATGCCTCCGCTATCGTCGCCCGCGAAGCAGCCTCCTTCCCATACATCCATCGCCGTAACGGCTGCGGTGCACGTACCTCGCCAGGCCGGCTTCGCTTCACCCCCTGCCGCGATGAACGGGCCGGCATCCGACGCTTCCACGGCGGTACCCGTCGTGGGAAGGACCGCCGCGTCGTCCCTTACCTCGACGACGGCACATTCGGCAGAGAGGGAGACGGTCGCGACAGTCCCCTCGCCTTCGACGCGGTAGCCCGACGCTTCCGGATTCAGCGCATACGTCCGGGGCTGCGCCTTTTGGTCGCTCCAGAACAGGGTGGCGAATCTCACCCCTTCGCCGGAACGAAGTCCTTTCAGCGAGCGCTGCACCCAGCGCGTCCCTTCCTCCGCCAGGGCAGACGTCACCGGAACGAGTTCTTGAGACCCGCTTCCCGTATGCCGCATCTCCAACCGCGCATCACCCTGGACCGCACGCAGCGTCCCATCCACCATTTCCACGTCCCCGTAAATGTGCCAGCGATCCTCAACCAGGTACTCGCCATCCGCCTTCGCCCAGACTTCGTCGATGACCAGAAACCATCCCGCTTTGCCATGCACGATATGACGATACCAGTCCGCCAGGCCGGGAGACTTCATCGACGTGCCCGCCACGGACAGGCGTTCTCCTTCCTCGAGGTATCGCAGCGCCGCATACCGGGATTCACAGCCCGGTCCCACACCGTCAACAGCGATACTCACTCCGTTGTGATCCCTCACCGACGCAGGGCCCACGCGCCCTCCGAACCAGTTCTGCCCCCGGCCGGTATATCTCACAATACAGTTGCCGTCCTGATAGGAATGGGACCCCCCCGAAATTCCGCAAAGCAGCAGATAGTCGTCGTCATCCGTCCAGCCGGAACGGAAATACGCCTTGTCGAACGTCTGTTCGAATGGCACGTCACGCAGGTAAACACCCTCGGGGGCGAATCCTCCGGGATCCTCAATAGAATCGTAGAACAGCTGCGAGAGCGGAGCCACCCCAACACGCCCCATCCGCTCCGGCTCTGCGGCGTCCCGTCCTGTCACCCAGGTACGGAACGGTTCCACGTTCTGCCGCACAGCCTTCTCCGCCAGGGTGTCGTCATCCCGGGTCCCGCAGTGCTGGAGGTATTCGTCGTTTCCCGTCACCGCCGCGGCCATCAACATATACTGCTGCGGCCCGCCTTCGAGGTTGCTGTGCGCGATCAACGCCCGGTCCACGCCTTCCAGATACGGTTTGCCGGAGAAATAGTCCATCTTTCCCGAAGCCAGCGCATAATCGGCGGTATTGAAGAGCGAAAACGCCCACTGGTGCCCCCACGAATCGCAGACCGGCTTGTTCGAGTTCATCTGAGGCTCGAAAAACACGTCGGCCAGCTTCATCCATGCCCGACCCTCTGCCAATCCATGCACCTGGTGGAAATACCGGCCCCCATAAAACAGATCCAGCCCCGACATCGTCTGATGGTTCTGCCGCACGCGGTCCACCCCCACGTGGCTCAGGAATCCGCGATTTCCGGCGCCCTCCGTGGACCGGTATAGCCCCAGAAACGCCTCGAGCGTCTCCTCTCGCTGATCGCCGGGAAGGCCAGGATGGTTATCCAGAACGGTGAACGGAAGCAGCATGGTCCTCAGGAACCCATGGATCTGGGGCGGGTCGGGCAGGTGGCGTTCGAACCACCGCGTCCGCGCAAAGTTGCAGACCTGCCGGCAGAACATCTGTATCAGAGCCTCCATGCCGGTCTGCACGGCCAGCATCCCGATCTCCGAGATGGCCCACATGTAGGTCCAGTCTCCCGGACCGCTCGTGAACTCCCGCTCCAGCGCTTCGTCACCCTGGTTCAGCCGCTCTTGCGCCGGCTTCAGATAAAGGTCCGCCCATTTCCCCAGGTTCACCCGATGCTGAAACGGAAGCGCGGATCCCTCCGCCTCAATTGTACGTGCGAACGCTTCCGCCGCCTCGGGAACGTCATCCGCCTCGCTCACTCCAACCACGATCACGTGCCCCACATCCTCCAGGGAGTGCGGTGCAGTACGGATCGCCCATCCGCCGGGACCCGGCCAGACCCGGTCTGTCAGATCGTACGCCCGGAAATACAGCGTTCTCAAGAACGCGCTATCCATCATATTGCCCAGCGCGATCACGTGTCTTCCGCCCGCGTCCAGCCGCGCGTCCGGCAGAATCTCCACGCTACCCGGTACCGTCCCTTCCAGGACGGCCTTCAGTCTTTCTGCCGAAGCCCGATACGGCCCGGTTTCCGGCGCCGATATGCAGACGCCCAAAGTCAGATCCGTCTCGTGAATCGGTTTGCAGAACGTCATATCGTACTCCTTTACGCGCGCCCGGAGGGCTCCGATTTGAAAAGGGATTGGTAAGCCACAGCCGGGCCGAATCTTCTGTCTCGGGATCGGCCGGCTGTTTCGTCAGTTTCCCGGTTGACTACGCCCCGCGAGGTACCCCCAATACGGCTATCGGTAGAGCTCTATCGCTCCATCCTTTCTGCCCATTAGCAGACCCTGGGCTGCCCACGGAGACGCCCACTCCGCCGCTGTCGTTTCCGACGTTCCCGTGTTCATCGACTGAATCGCGCCCGAACCGTCAAGGCACACCACCGTTCCGCCGCGCAGGACCGCCAGACACCCGCCATTCTCATTCGGCGCCAGGCCGGCCACCGGCTCGACCAGAAGCCGGCGCCACAACCGGCTTCCTCCGGCGCCGAAACACTGCACGAATCCGTTCGACGCGCCTGCAAACACGCGTCCGTCAAAGACCTCCGCCGCGAGCACGGCGCCTCCCAGGTCCGCGTCCCAGACCACCTCGCCGTCCCGCCCGTATACAATCAACTGCCGGTGATTCGTATCCACCCCGCTGATCACCTCGTCCCGGCCGTCCCCGTCCACGTCCGCCACCCGCAGGCAGCGGGACCACGAAGGAATCGACCAACTGACGATGTCCGGGCGCTGCAGGGTCCGCGCCAGCTTCCCGTCCTTCCCGAAAACCAGCGTGTGCGCGTGAATGGCCGGGTCTGCCAGGCCGGCCAGCGTCTGCTGCTCCGTACCCTCCGTCAGGCGCGCGGTTTCCAGACAAACCGGCGGACCCCATTGGCAAGGGGAACGCCACAACAGGTTGCCCCCGGCGTCGAAAGCGTAAACGTGACGATCCGCGCATCCCACCAGAATCTCCTCCCGGCCATCCCCGTCGATATCGCCGGTTGCCAGGCTCAGTACCACACAATTCTTCCTGGACCAGCTATCCCAGTTCATCGGCTGCCACCGGATCCGATACGACCAGACCGTATCTCCGGAAGCATCCAGCCGGTACACGGTCTCCCCGTCGCCGCCTGCTGCCGCGCCGCCGTCATTCAGGCCCGCGAGCGCCCGGACGCCGCCTTCGATCTCTCGTTTCCAGAGTACGTCTCCGTCGGGATTGAACGCGGTCACCCCGCCGCTGTCGCCGCCGAACCCTCTTTCCGTCCCGATGTCCAGCGCCGTCACGGCATCCGCACAGCGTGTACGCCATACGGGCGTGGCTTCGCTGCCGGAAGTTTGAAAAGGCGTGGAATCGGACGCATCGACATTTCGGCCGGCTGTGGGCAGCGTCGCGCCCGAGGCCGTGACCTCCGGGGCCTCAATGGTCTCCGTGAGTACAACCGCGACGGGCTCGCCCCCACCCTCGATCCGAAAGCCGGTTTCCTCCTCGACCAGACTGAAATCCCTGCCATCACCGACCGGGTCGGTCCAGAAAAGCGTCCCGAACCGGATCCCTGCGCCCGGCTGAAGCGTTGTCACCGACCGCTGGATCCACCGTGAGTGGTCGTCTACGCACCAATAGTCCGATGCCACCAATTCCTGGCGACCGCTTCCCACGTGGCGCATGCTCAATTGCGCATCGCCCTGAACCGAATGCAACAACCCATCGGAAAGGGCCGCATCACCCAGAAGGTGCCAACGGCACTCCACGAGAAACTCTCCCGCCACGGAAGGCCAGACCTCGTCAACCACCAGAAACCACCCGTCGCGGCTGGACACGATATGCCGATACCAGTCCCCCTGTTCGGGATAGGTCATCGAAGTGCCGGCCACGGAAAGCGACTCGCCTTCTTCAAGATACCGCAGCGCCGCGTACCTGGACTCGCACCCCGGTCCGGCGCCGTCAACCGCAAGACTCACCCCCGTGTAGTCCCGAACGGTTGCCGGCGCATTGCCACCGGAACTCTTGAACCAGGACGCGCCCCGGCTGGTGTAACGCACAATACAGTTGCCGTCCTGGTAGGAGTGCGAGCCTCCCGAGATCCCGTCCAGCAGCAGGTAATCGTCCTGATCCGTCCATCCGAATCGGAAGTACACCTTGTCAAACGTCCGTTCGTAGGGCAAATTCCGCAGATATACGCCATTCTCCGGCGCAAATGTGGTATAGTCTTCGATCGAATCGTAGAACAACCGCGAAAGGGGGGCCACGCCGACCTGACCCAGCCGTTCGGGCGCCGCCGCCCGCCTTCCCGTCACCCATGTCCGCAGAGGCTCTTCGGCCCCTCGAATGGTCCGTTCCGCCACCGCGCCTTCATCGATGGATTCACAAAGCTGCAGGTACTCGTTGTTGCCCGTTACCGCCGCGGCCATGCGGCAGTATTGTTCGGGGCCGCGTTCCAGGTTACTGTGTGCGAGAAGCGCCCGGTCCACGCCCTCCAGGTAGGGCCGGCTCGAAAAGTAGTCCGTCTTCCCCGCGGCCAGCGCATAGTCCGCCGTGTTGAACAGCGAAGCCCCCCACTGATGTCCCCAAGAGTCGCACACGGGCTTGTTCGAAGCCATCTGTGGTGCAAAGAAGACCTCGGCCAACTTCATCCACGCCAGGCCCTCGGCGAGTCCGTGCACCTGGTGAAAATACCGGCCACCGTAGAAAAGGTCCAGCGCGGAACGTGTCTGGTGGTTCTGGCGTACCCGGTCCACTCCCACGCAGCTCAGAAGGCCTGTATTGCCGGCCCCTTCCGCGGATCTGAAGAGTCCCAGAAGCGCCTCCAGCGTCTCCTCCCTCTGAGCGGCGGGAAGCGAGGGGTGGTTTTCCAGAATCGTGAACGGCAGCAGCAGCACCCGAATGAACCCGTGGATCAGCGTGGGGTCCTCAAGCTTCCGCTCGAACCAGCGGGTGCGGGCGAAGTGGCAGATCTGATGGCAGAACATCGACATCAGCACTTCGTTTCCGGTCTGCACGGCGAGCATCCCGATATCGGCCACTACCATCATATAGGTCCAGTCGCCCGATCCGCCGCCAATGGATTCCTGCTCGATGTCCCGGTGACTCTTGGCCAGCAACTCGCGCGCCGGCTTTACATACAGGTCCGACCACCGCCCCGGATGCACCTCGTATTGGAACGGCAGTATAGGACCATTTTTCGCGATCGCACCAGCCAGCGCTCCGGCCGCATCGCGTATGTCCTCCGCGCTGCTTGCGCCCGCCACGACAACCTGTCCCACGTCGGCCAATGAATGAGGCGCCGTACGCACCACCCACCCACCCGGACCCGGCCACACCCGGTCGGTCAGATCGTAGGCCCGGAAGTAGAGCGTGCGCAGGAACGCGCTGTCCATCATATTCCCCAGGGCGATCACGTGCCGGCCGTCTGCATCCAGCTTCCCGTCCGGCAGCACGTCCACACGTGCCGAAAGTGTGTCCTCCAGCGTCCCCTTCAGACGCCCGGCCGCTTCCTGGTAGGAATCCCCCGCCGGCGCCGAAATACATACCCCGTTCCCCAGATCCGTCTCCTGAATCGCAGGTGATAATGCCATGATTCAACCTCCTCCGTTCGGCTCGAATACCTCCTCGAGCGCAACAATGAGACGCCTGTGTCCGCGCACGCCGGGCGTCATCGCAAATTCAACATCAGCCGTTGTGCGCGGACCGGTGAGTTCGATCAAAATTCGGTGTGTATTCGTGGCGGGTCATTCAATGACTCGACCTAATCGTTTCGCGTGAACTCCCCAGGGTGGGGTGGTATTGGCTCAAAAACGTCACACCGGACATGGGAACCCTGGGACCGAGGGCATCCTGCCCTCGACTATCGCTCGGTACCGCCCGAACACTTCCTGGGGGCGCGGGCGTCCCGCCCGCATTGTCCCTGGCTTTTTTACGAATCCTCGAACCCGGCATCGAATAGTCGCGTAGGGGGACCACATTGACCTGCGCCTCTAACCCAGCCCGCTCCCCGAACGGCGAGCGTTCAACCCCCGCCGTTGCCCTGGCCGCTCGCAGAAGTCGGTTTGTCTACTGGCTTCCACCGGGCTGCGTCCAGAACCGACCAGAGGTGGATCACCCAGCCCATCAGGATAAACCACAGTACGGCCGCCAGGAAAAATTGGATGGGGGCCATTAGGAAACGTCATTGAAGCAACTGGCCCAAACCGGGTACAAGAAGACTACACAAAGCTGCAAGGACATTGCCGCCCGAACCTTGCCCAGTCATGAATTTCCTCCTTTTTGCGTTCCATTGCATCCGCCACCAGTTCGGAGAAGGAGGTGAGTGCGCTGATTTGGCACGAAGCGATCAGCAAGTGCGTTCTCTCTTTAAAAAGAATATAAGGGGGTAACGCCGCAATACCCAGCGGCCACGGGTGCCCCGCCCTATGTGTCGAGGGCAGGATGCCCTCGCTCCCAGTTAATCGCACTTGACGCGTTCAATTACGTCCAACACCAATTCAGAGAAGGAGGTGAGTGCGCTGATTTGGCCTGGTGCGAACTCCACGTGCGTTCCCTTATCAGGTCGAATTGGCTGGGTTCTGCTGCAATCGTCCCGGATGGGCGGACGATCGGCCAGTATTGTCGGGCTTTAGCTACGATTCCTCGAACCCGTGGCTCTCGAACTTAAGCGTCTGGCTGTTCTCCGTGACCGTCCGCACCACAGTTTCCGGAGCCCCGTCGGGTATTTCCGCGTGGATCTCCAGCGTAACCGTCACATCCGCGCCTACGATCCCCGACAGATGCGCGATTACCTCGTCGGCGATCTGGCTGGCGTCGCGACCCACCCTTTGGGCGTCCAGCGTCACCGCGCCATGGTACCGGCGTGGTTTCACCTCGGGTGGCTCCGGCTGTTCCGGGGGTGCGTCTTCGCCTGGAACTTCCTCCCCGGGCTCGCCTGGAGCCTCTTCTCCGGGGCTTGGAGCCTGCTCCACTTCCAACTGCTTTCCGGCAACCAACGGTTTCACGACAAGCGCCCTGCTCTCGGGCGAAACAGAGACGGAACCGGGTGCCCGCAGCCCAAGATAACGACTAACGGCTTCGTTATAGCTTTCGGCAAAGGCGAAGCTATCCAGTTTCCAGGTTATCAATCCCACACCATCCTGGATCGCACGTACAAGCACGTCCGGGCCCGCGAGCCGCGGAAGGTACAGGAACTGCCCGAAGTCCTGGACGAGTTGCCGGACTTCCACGTGGTCGCCGCGCCAGAGCGGCACGTCGTCGAGGTGTTTCCGAAGAATCGTGGCCCCGAGCGTGGAAATCAGCATCTCATCATTGCGCAGTCGCCTGGAAGCCCGTTCGGCGAGCCCCCCGGAGGCGGTGAGTCGGATGGCATTCCATGACAGCGCCGACTTTGGGTTAGACTGCTCCGGCGCCAGCAGCCACTGATACGCCTCTGGAAGGCGCGCCGTGACCGTGTCGTTGGCCGCGTTCTTCTGGTTTTCGGCCTGGCGGGCTTGGTGTGGATCCAGATTGAGTTCGACTCTGTCCTCGAGGATCGACTCCCACGCCAGGTACCTGCGCAGGGCTTCGTCCAGGTCCTGCCATCGCACCCTGTCCACCGCGAGGAATACCAACGTGTTCCGGTAGAGCCTGGGCGTGTTGCCGCGCATTTCGAGGATGTCTTTTGCGGCCACCTGGGCCGCGTTGTCCGGCTCTTTCCAATAGGGTTGCTCCGCCGAAAGCACCACGAGCCGCGCATCGAGGTCGTCGGGTACGTCCGCCCCTGAACGGGGCAGTGGATGGATTCGCTCGAAGTCTCCCGCCGCGCGCAAGTCCGTTTTGAGTCGCTTTTCCAGTTCCGCCGCCACCTCGTCGGGCTGCCCCCTCAACTGCTCGGCGCGGTCTTCGGCGAGCTTGGTGACGGTGGGCTGCGTCGCATACCACACCCGGGCACCGTCCTGGTAGAGATAGGTCGCCGCCGCCGCCAACCGGCGCAGCGCATCGCCGAAAATGGCTGGCGTCTCACCCGGCATCACGCACCCGAGCTTGACACGGGCATCATCGACACCCCGGTGGGCCGCAGCGGAGGTCGGCGCGGACCCGAGATAAACGGTGCGCGCCACACGCCGCGCCGCAGAGAGTTTGCCGAGGTTCGGTGCCTCGGCGTCGATCCTGAGGGGTAAGGCGCCGGGACCGTCAACGTCCTTTTCAATGACGGGCGTCCAGTTTTCCGGCAAATACCGTGTCAACTCGTTCTGCACCCGCTGGTCGTCAATGGGGATGGTGGACGGGAGAATCATCGGATTGCGGTCTCCACGCTCCCACAGGCTGTGGATCACCGAAGCCATCAGTCGCAACACGCCGCGGGTGCGCTGGAACCTGGCAAGCGAGGACCAGTCCGTGTAGAGCCGGTCAAAGATCTCCGGATGAATCGGGTATGCGGCCTGAACGCGGCGCTGGTATTCCATGGTGCGACAATCGACGGGAAACTCCACCTGTTGAGAGCGGTAAAGTTCCCCAAAAGCCTGCACGGTTAAATCGCGTTGTTTGAAGGCGTCCGTCCCCGCGAGCGGTTCGAACAGCCGCCGCCGCACGATCTCGAAGCTCTCCTCTGCGCTCGCCGGCCGCCAGGGTGAGTCCACCCGGCCGAGTACATTGCGCAACCGGTCCAGCGCGCTACGACCCCGTATGCCGCCCACCTCCGCATCGTCAGCCTCTGTGTGCGGCGAACTCGAATCGGACGTGTCCGAAGCCGGAAGCGAAATCACCAGCAGGCAGTTGCCCGTAAGTTTCGCCGATTCGGTTAGCGCCTGCGCAAAGGTGAACTGCGTCTCAAAACTGCCGCCGGGCAGATCTCCCTCATCGTGGAGCTGTCGCGCGTACGACACCCACTCATCGATGAGCACCACGCAAGGTCCGTATTCGTTGAAAAGCTCGCGCAACACATCACCGGGATTCGTCGCCTGTTCGTCGTCGGCGCGGACCCGCTCGAACGCATCCCGCCCGCCAAGTTGGTACGCAAGTTCGCCCCATAAAGTGCGCACCACGGTCCCGTCCGGTTTTTCCACCGGATTGCCAGGGGAGATGCGGTTGCCAACAAGCACCACGCGCCGTACGGCCGGGAGCGTATCGACTGCCGTTCCCGCCAGCACCTCGTCCATTCCCTCGAGTTTTCCCGGCGCAATGCCGGAAAACAGGTGGTACAGCGCCAACATGGAGTGCGTCTTCCCACCGCCGAAATTTGTCTGCAACTGCACCACGGGGTCACTTCCCTTGCCGGCCAGCCTCCTCGCCGCGCCCTCCAGCAGACGTCTCAGACTTTCGGTGAGGTACGTCCGACGGAAAAACTCCCGCGGATCACGATACTCGTCCGAACCCTCTCCGAGATGAACCTGCCACAAATCCGCCGCGAACTCCGCCTGCTGATACCCGCCGGTGGCCACGTCGGCGTGCGGCATAACCACCTCTCGCCATGGTTTCAGAACGCCTGCGCTGGCGGATTCAATGAGCCCGCCCACAGCCCTGCGTTTTTCTCCCCGCACCTGTTCATCCATCACCAGGCGGCGAAGCTCCATCTTCATGCGATTGACCTCGTCCGCCTGCGACGCCGAGACTGCCGTGAGCAACCGCTCTGCGGAGTCGAGGGCTCTATCCGTATCGTCGCTGGAAAAGTGGTGTTGGTGCGCCCACTTGTTGCGCCAATCGCGCAGTTCAGAGACAAGGCTACGCTCGGTGTGCCCGAGCGTGTACTTGAAGACGTCGTTCCAAATGGCCCACATCAACTTCAGCAGCGCGGCAGCGTCCCACCCGTCGACAGGTTTGCCCTTGAGCGTCGGGTCCTCGGGAAAATTGTAGAAGCCGTATTCATCCAATCGCTTTGCTTTAATTGCATTCTTGACTTCGCGATCGACGAATGGACCCAATCCCGCCTTGAGTAGATCAAGCGCCTTTTCGACGCGTTCACGGTTGGTTACGGCCATTATCGTTTTCCCTCATCCAAGATGTTCGATTTCCACGTTGTCCCAATGCTGTTTCAGATACTCGGCTACGAGCCGCCGATGGCATCGGTGCGGCTTGTCCTCGCTGCACAGCAGGCATCCGTCGGCGACAATCTCTTTCGGAACCGTCGCCTCAATTCGCCGCTCGCGCATAAGCGCAATGAAGCGATCCTCGTAGGCTGCCCATTTACAACGCCGTTTCCTGTAGTCGTCCAGCAACTCCTTCGTCGGGGCCAGCGCGGGCAGGTGAATGTACTCCATCCCGCAGAGCTCGCCCAAGAAAAACGCGAGGTCTTCCTTCTTCGCAAAACCGGCCAGTTGCGACCCATTGTTGAGCCTCACATCAACGACACGTCTGGCGTCTGACTGCATCAGCAAGTCAAAGAAACGGCGCGCGGGCTTTTTCGTAAAGCCGATGGTGGAGATTTTCATGTGGGTTTATCTTCAGTATTCCTGGTCGGTAACCCACCAACTATGCTGCGGCCCATATTGTTAGCTGCAACTCGCTGTCGTCGATCACGGTGTACTCTGGGCGACGACCCGATAACTCCCGGCTCTCGTTGAAAATGATGGGCACGCCATCGCCTCTCCGTTGTATAAAATGCGTCGTTCCGACATATGCGGGCGCCCGGCAACGGGTCAACAGGTACAGGATGAGTTCGTTCCGGGTAGCTTGCCTAAGGTGCAGGCTTTCCGGAGAGAGCGTATTTACCAGTCCGCCGGGGACATACAGCTCAATTCGATCGCGGAAAATGTGAAGACGAGTCGGCGAACCGTACATCGAGTAATCTCGGTGTGCTACCGCATTGACCAGCGCCTGGAACATGGCACGCTGACCGAACCGTTGGCGGTCGACCCGGGCCGTTGTCCTGGCTGCACGTGTCACCATATTTCGACCTACGAAATTCAGCGCATCCTCAACCTGCGCGTCGAGTGGACCTCCGATGGCGCGGGCGTCAGTCTGATAGTTGACATCGGCACGCTCACCCGCATAACTGACGGCTTGTATGTGCGCGTAGGGAAGCCATTGCTGCGGTTTGCGCGTACATAGCAGCAAGGCGGCGAGCGTTAGACGTGGAACTTCCTCATCGTCGTCGGCGACGAGGCGAAGCTTGCGTGCGAGGGTTTCATTGACGCCTTCCGCGGCTGAATCGTCTCGCAGAAAGCGGCGCGTCAATGAATAATCCAAATGGCCGGGTTCCGTCCGCGGTACAAGCGATTCGTCAAAGCGGATCACGCGGGTCTGGCTCCGGTCCTGGAATAGCCGGGCAAGTGCTTCCGGCGTCATTTCGCGCTTTGAACTGCCGATTCTGCGGAAATAACCGCCTGCACTCCTGTGGACAAACAGGCTGCGGCCAACATCGATTCGGACCACCGGAACAAGCGTGCCACTGGCATTTGGTAACTCGATTTTTCGGGTCGCCATGTCGAGCGGGGGAGTCACCGTGTCGTTGCAGATCTCGCATACCCAGCGCTCCACCGCATCAAGGTGTTCCATGGGGATACCCACGACCTCACGTGTCACATCGTCAACCCCAAGGACGAGCGTCCCGCCACGGCTGTTAGCGAAGGCGGCAAGCTCATCGGAGAGTTCCTTCCGAAGCGGGTTGGAGACCCGATCGCCGGACAACACGATACACTTGAATTCCAGATTCGAGTCCTCTGCGAGCCTGATACGGCGTGCCAGGTTCGTGTCCGTCATCGAGTCTTCTCCTTGACCAAAAGGAGCCGACGGGGTATCAATCCTCTGGTTGGTCTATCCAACTTCACCTTACTTTCTATGTCGGTTTTGCCGAAGTCGCCCCACAACTCCCTACGATCTTCAGCCGTCAACGTCGTACGACGCCGGTCCCAAAGCCATTCAGGCCAAGCATCTTCCACTGGTTCAAAGCGTATCCATTTGTAATTTCGGTTATCGTCCGAATGTCGGCGTGCCGATATCATGGTCTGATGATCCGATAATGGGAATGACGCTTGAAGCAGCGACAGGCTACGGCGTGCGGCGGTCTCCCCTTGGTTGCTTTGTCTCTGAGTACAGTCAAAAAGGCAACGCCACGGAAGTGCACAAGGTGATTTATGAATCCAGTCGAAGTTCTTGCGTCTGTAATCGTCGAACGCTTGACGAAAATTCCAGCTTGGAACTATAGTACAACCCAGTTGCCCTTTGTTGTTATTGAGATTCTCACAGCAATGCCAATACCGATTTACATCGCAACTCTCCACATAGTTGTAAAGAATATAAATTGGGATCGCGCCTACGTCTTGAGAGTACTTCTCAAGTATTTCCATCTGAGATTTCGCTCTGGCGTCGAGCCGATAATACCCCCCGATTTGATGTGGCCTCACGGGTTTATACAGCTTCTTGGCTTGTACTGCCAATATGGCGGCTTGGGTGTCTACGTCGTGAATCCTTACCTCCAAGTCGGCACCTCGCTCCGACTCCTCACATTTATTGAATTGAAATAGCTTAATATGATTCGGCATGAAGCGCACGAAATCCAGAGCGAATAGATCGGTCAGCGTCTCCTCGCCAAGCCGGACTTTCAGGTCACGTGACAGTTTTAGCCTTTCCCAAGTGTCGGCGGCGATTTTTTCAGAAGGAGTCATTACGTAGTCCGTCCGATTATTAAAACAGCCGCCGCAGCCATTTGATGAATTTTGTGCTGAGTGCTCCATCCACGTGCAAGTCACGTGCGCCGATAGCGGCGCCCATCAGCCTGGGGTCCTCCCTTGCTGCCAGCCAAGCGTGGATCCTGGCTCGCTGTATCTTTTTCTCAGTAAACTTACGATCCGCCTCTGGAATGCAGTCAATGTAACGCCGGGCTCGTGGCCAAATTGGATCATCGTCTGGAACCATTTCCGCAACGAAGTCTTCAAGTTCGCCTGATGATGAATTGTCGGGCATCAACCAGATGCCAACTCGAGGGGATCCATTAATGATGGTACCTTCTGCGCCGGGGTAGTCAGGCACCTCGATGTCTTCCTCTCGAAGCCGGTTGGCCACAGAGCTCCAGCGAGCATTTACGTCTTCGTTCGCGTCTGCGACAATGCCGAGAGCCCTGCGACCGGGAACCCGCAATTCCAGGCCGATTTCCCCGAGAAGGACATCAATTCCTTCCTTATCGGAAATGTAGAACTTCGGCATCTTTTCTAAGCGGTCAGCCAGATGCCGGACGACACGCTTGTCATCCAGCCCTTCCACGAGTAGAACACGATCATCACCCGACATTTAGCTACCTCACCTCTACACCAACAGGTTGCTTAGCTAGTTCCCTGATATTACGCTCCGAATATTCGACGGCTCGGAGACCTCCATCTTCGCGTTCAAGACGCACAAGCGCCCCTTCGATACCGTCACAGTCATCAACGGCTTGCGCAAAGCCACGAACGCAATCGTAGCTGTGCGTCGTGGCCAATACCTGCACGTTATTCTCGTGTGCCGTCATAAGAACCATCCGCCAGAACTCCCTTTGAACGGAATGATGAATACCGTTTTCGGCTTCATCGATGAGCAGAAAACCGTCGCGGCTGTTGGCCAGCGCCGCGGCAGTGGCGGCCAGGTGCAGTGCCCCATCGCCCAGACTTTGCAAGGGGACTGGACGAGCCTGGCCCCGGAGCTTTGCGACCACTCGCTCAACATGTTCCTTGTCAAATGGTTCGTCGTTGCGAATCACGGCCACGCGCTCCAGGTCGCTCCCGAAAATCAGTCTCAGGGCCCGTATCGCTCGGTCCTCATCATCAGTCAGCGCAATGGCATTCCAGAAACGTACCATTTCTTCGTTGCTCAACACACCCGGTCCCAATGGTTGACATCCTATTGGGGACGACCACTTAGCTCCGCCCAATAGGTCCCATGAGAAAAGGAACGCGCCAGCGCTATGGCGTTCTACGGTTCTGGCCGCCGCCGATCCCTGGATGGGGAGAAACCATGGCAGCAATTGTCCAGCGCCTTGAAATACGACTTTGAATGCCTGACGATAGCCGTGTGCAAAATGGCCAGAGAGTGATTGCTTGAGTTGAGAAACCTGTTGGTCGTCCAGAGGCTCCTCCTCAATCCTGAGTTGATCCTCGCAGATATTGGGCCCGATCGAGATGCAGGCATTCCTCGACACATTCCGTCCATGGAACAGGGCCGCAAAGTCAGGTAGAAATCTTCTCTGCCGATTGGGATCATCGCAGATAGCGAGAGCCCGCTCTTGGCGGCTCTCCAGCAAGCCGGACAACACGCCATAGTTCCCGCGGGCTGCGTAGACCCGGACGGCATCCAGAACGGTCGTCTTACCGACACCATTCTTTCCCGCCAGCAGCGTCACGCGACCCAACTTCCCTATCGTAAGTGACGCGATACCTCGAAATCCGGTTATCGACAGATCCGGAAGATGAAGCCGGTTTTCATGGCGTTCTTCAGACATGGCGTCAGTCCCTTCGTCGATGGCGAGAGTATCAAGTTAACGAAATGGATATACAGTAATTTTCGTGATGACTTTCAAAACTTTAGAATGCGTTTGCAATAGTGCCATAATTTCGCCGATGTAGAGGCATGCGGGCGAGACGCCCGCGCTCCCAGGATACTCTACGCAACACGTCGCACGATTTTAGGCCAGCTTTGGACGAGGCCGTTGATGGAGAGAAATCAGGGAGAGAGGCACCTACTTCGTTTTCTTGTATAGCTCATCTTCGACAAACCTATGCAGCGTTTATGCGCCGCTTAAACTCGACCGCTATCGAGTTGCAAACGCCTCGTGCCTGGGACACCGCCCGATCAGCATCCGCCTCCGTGGCCTCTTGCCAATCGCCTGGATACCGTGCCTCAAGAGCCCATTGGGTCAATTGGGCAAGATCCGTGTGTGTGCGCCGGACCGACCAAGTGTCCGGCAGGAGGTTACGCAATGCATCCAGGTCGTGACGTAACGGAAAGTCTGTTTCTTCGGGTACCAGTGCTGCCTTTAAAGCCTTTTCGGCTGCCTGCTGGGCGAGGTTGTGAGCCATCCGCCGCCAGCAAGCATTGCGCGACGTCGAGATCCTCCAGGGCGAAACGAAGCCATCGGCGAACTTGATCGACGATGTCACGGTCGTTCATAAATGACCCGCCCCTCGCGGAGTGCTGAACGCAACACGGTCCCAACAAGATGACCGCAACGAGTGACTTCCTCGGGAGTCGCTATCACTATGTCCTTGCAAACCGGGAGATCTCCCAGGGCCCGTCGGATCTCGATAGCCGTATCCCGCTTGTCGGACACATTGGACAGAATTACGAGCAAGTCCACGTCGCTTGATTCGGTGGCCGTGCCCCGTGCATGGGAGCCGAAGAGAACGAGCCGAGAAGGCTGGAAGCCTTGTACAATGCGATCCACCATCATCGGTATGAACGATTCGGAGGCAGGTATATTCATGCGATGCTTCCTGTCGGAGATGGCCGATCTCCAAATTGCCACAATGCTGTTTAAAGTACTCGGCTACGAGCCGTCGATGGCAGCGGTGCGGCCTGTCTTCGCTGTACAGCAAGCATCCGTCGGCGACGAGCTGTTTCGAAACGGTCTTCTCGATCCGCAGCTCACGTATCAACGCGATGAATCGGTCCTCGTAGGCTGCCCAATTGCAACGCCGCTTCCTGTAGTCGCCCAGCAACTCCTTCGTCGGCGCCAGTTCGGGCACGTGAACGTACTCCATACCACAAAGTTCGCGCAGAAAAAACTCCAGGTCGCCTTTCTTCGCAAAACCGGCCAATTGTGACTCGTTGTTGAGCCGCACGTCGACGACACGCCTCGCGCCGGACTGTCGAAGAAGGTCGAAAAACCGGCGGGCGGGTTTCTGAGTGAAGCCGATGGTGGATATTTACATGTCTCCGCGCGCGGCAGTTGGCAGATCATCCAGTCGGGATTTTCCAGTACGAAAATGCGCAACCACTGGACAATACCATAAAGAGATCGTTAATGGTGATTTTCGACAGATTCCTTGCTTGGCGGCTCGAGCATGGACCGATTCAATTCGGCGACCGAGACCTGCAGCAGTTCAGCGGCCCTAGCCACGGGGATAGCTCCCTCAGCCATGGCGCGGTAACACAGCCGCTCGAAACGCTGCGGTACCTCTGCGGGCATCGCATAAGGCTCTTCATACGGAGGCCGCCGCCAGCCCTGACGAGAGAACTCGCCGAACAACACCCGGAAAAGAGACAGACTGATAATGCCGAGATCCTTACATCGATAGGTTAGAGCTTGAACACTTACCCCGAATAGCTGCTTTAGAGCAAATAGTTCACTCCATCCGATGGACGTCCGTCGTTTCCCTACGGCGCCCCACAGCGCTTCGGCGGGCATCAGGAACGCCCCGCCAAAACGGTAGGCGGCTTTCTCATCGTCAATATTTGCTGCGACGTCAAGGACAAGATGGCCGAGTTCATGCGCCATCGTCAAGCGTTGCCGCTCTCCCCCGTCCTTGTCGTTTACGACAAGGACGGGAACCTGACGCTTTCCGGGGCGACGAACCCGCGCCATAAGGCCGTCGATATTTCCAAGATCAATTGCAAGGACCTTAATTCCATGTTCTTCGACCAACTCTACAAGATCAGGGATCGGGTCAAACCCCAAGCCCCAATACAACCTAAGATTGTTTGCGGCACGTTCCGCTTCAGAGGGATCGCTGACGACAGGATACGGCGCGGCGCGGGGTTTGTCCCAGTTTACGCTCGTCAGATGGAGAAACTCCTCTACTTCAAGGTAGCGTTCCAGCAAGTGAATTACTTTCGCTTCGACCTGCGCCTCCTCGCGTCGACCCGTAATCTTCTTCTTCCGAAATTCGACGGACTCTAATGCGATTTCCTGGTCTCCGTTCAAGTAGTCCACGGGCACCGATAGGGCGTTGGCCAGCGCTGTGAGGACGTCTGGGCTTGGCGTCGAGGCGCCACGCTCGTACTTGCCGATCGCCTGTGCCGTCACCCGACTTACAATGCGTGCCTCAAGACCACGGAGAGAGAGGCCTGCAGCGGTCCGTGCAATCTTCAGTTTTCGCCCTACCATAATTTCCCCCTTGACGGTTTACAATCTTTCATATATATTGGAATTTTGTAAACCACTATTCGAACTCCTCATGCAGCAGTCGGTTTTGAGAATCGTAGCGGCACGATCCACAATATATTAGGTAGGACTGAAACTGAGTAACGAAATATTGGCTTCCGGTGCTCTCGGCGACTGCCGTTTCTGAAATTTACAATTTGATTGATTTTTCCACAATATATAAATCAAATGACCAGAAAGTCCACTGTCTTGGAAACTGACCACATAAATGAAAGGATTTTACAATGAACCCCAAGGCAAATTCAATCCATCTCACCGAGCCATTGGATATCCTATTGGCCGATGTGGCAATTCGCGTCCAACTCAGCCGGTCCGACTACGATAGGGCCGTTGGCAGATACAATACCATAAACGAATGGATTGAGCGCGAGGACAGTGCGCTCAAGGATAAAGTTCATTTGTTCTATCCGCAAGGATCAATGGCCGTCGGCGCAACAATCGCATCGAAACTCCAGACCGATGAATTCGACATTGACATTGTGGCACAACTCGATTTGCCATCGCAAATATCGCCCAATATCCCGTTAGATCTCCTGTTCGAAGCGATAAAGGGAAAACCGGGCTCCCGTTACTACAGGATGACAAAGAGAAGAACTCGATGCGTTACCGTTGATTACAGCGACGACATGCACATCGATGTTACACCATTAATTCGCAGACCGGGAACTCATGAGCGCGAGAGCTGGCTCTTCCACGACCGGCCGGAGGAACCCGCAGAGCCGAGCAGGAAGATTATTGCCAATCCGTATGGTTTCGCAGAGTGGTTTAAGGCCAATACACCCCCAGACCAGGATTTCGCCGATGTCTTCGAAAGACGTGCGGCCGATTTTGAGCAGTCGATACTGGCGGAAAGGGCAGATAGCGAACCTGTCCAGCCACAAGAACCCCCATTCCGAAAGTCGAAGTCCGTCATCGTGCTTCAGCTCTTAAAACGTTGGCGCAACGTACAATACGATGCGCGCCCGGGGCGACGACCGCCTTCGATACTGATTGCGAAGTTGGTAGCCGATGCGGCTAATCATACCAAAAGCCTGTCGGAGGAGCTGCTCTTTCAGGCGAAGCACATACTTTATGAGTTCCAACGTTGGCAAGACGGTGGGCAACGCATTTGCGTCGTAAACCCCGAGTGCGATAAGGATGTCTTGACTGATCGATGGCCGGAAACTTGGAAAGACCAAAACGTCTTCATTCGCGATCTCGAACATCTGGTTAAACAGGTTGAGGTATTGGTGGAGGGAGTTGACCTTGGCAAAATGAGGGAGGTTATGGCGGGACTGTTCGGCGAAACGCCAGCGATGGATGCATTCCGGGCATTCAGTGAGCGGGCGGGTGATCGAATTCGAACGGGTGAGAGCCGACACCTTACTGGGACCGGCCGGTTAGTCGTTCCAGTAAGCCTTTCGGATGCCACACCCCGATACTCCCGAAAAACCCGAAAGCATACCTTTTATGGCGAAGAGGAGCCCATTTAAATGGCACTGTCGATTTGGCAACAGGCCCAAGACATGCGGCGTTCATGGCCGGATTTTCGGGTACTTAAACGAGGCCATTGGAAAATATGCTGGGAAGGACGCCTCACACCATTCGAACAAGCATATGTTGTTCAGGTCTGCCTCCGTCGTCAACGAAAAAGTAAGAATGGACCTCTCAAAACGCCGGGGATTCCGTGCGTGACCGTAGTTGAGCCGCTATTGCGCCGACGTAAAGAAAATCCCTGCGAACCCATCCCGCACAAATATCAAAACCAAGAATGCCCTGAGATGCCCTTTCTCTGCCTTTATTATCCAGATGGTCGTGAATGGACCCCTCGACAATCAGTCGCCCATACAATCGTTCCCTGGACGATAGATTGGCTGGCCTGCTACGAGGGCTGGCTTGCAACCGGCAAATGGATGGGTGGTGGTCGCCATCCCGAAGGTAGTTAGATCCAAAAATGTCAAATATCAACGCGGAATCACCCGAAAAAAGATCATCTGGCACGCTTGAGCACCGTCGACCCCGACTTTCATGGCCGAAAGACAGGGAGTTTCGCATTCTTGCCATTGACGGGGGTGGTATACGTGGAATCTTCCCCGCTACATTCCTGGCAGGACTTGAGGAACGCTATCTCGGCGGGGACTCAATCGCCGGATATTTCGACCTGGTCGCAGGAACCTCGACTGGTGGTATTATTGCCCTCGGGCTCGCTGCTGGACTTACAGCGGCCGACCTTCGAGACCTGTATGTTGAACGCGGATGTGAAATATTCCCTCCAATTCCAAACAACCCGGCTGGCTGGTTAGAACGCGCCTTTAGATACGTGGGCTGTCTCTTCAAATACCGCTACGACCGCGAAGCACTCATGCGAATTCTGTGCGACACTTTCGGAAGCCGAAAATTCGGTGAGGCGCAAACACGCCTTTGTATACCATCCTTCGACGGCCGATACGGTGAAGTCTACATATTCAAAACACCCCATCACCCCGATTTTAAAAATGACTCTGCTGAGTTAATGACGAAAGTTGCCGCAGCGACATCGGCCGCGCCTGTATTCTTTCGTCCACTAGAAGACCGCGGCTATGCTTTTGTTGATGGAGGTGTCTGGGCAAACAACCCCATAATGGTAGCGTTAGTTGATGCATTATCGTGCTTTTCTGTACGACGTGAGCAAATCAGTATCTTGAGCTTGGGCTGCGGGGATGACCGATATTTGGTCGGAAAATCGAAGATTAAAGGTGGGCTATGGGCTTGGCATGATATCATATATGCCGCCATGCGTCTCCAGTCTCTCAACGCTCTTGGTCAGGCTGGACTTCTGATTGGCAGAGATAAGATTATCAGAGTTGATACGCCTATGCCTGCCAAGAAAATCCGTCTCGACGATTGGAGTGGTGCGGTGACCGTGCTGCCAGATGCTGCAAGAGCAGCCCTCGGCAAGTTTGGGGAGACAGTGGCATCGTCATTTCTGATGGAGCCCGCGGTCCCGTATCGACCAGTTGCACACGTGATCTCTTAATGGGCCAGTTCAGTCTCCATGTTGATACATCAAGAAGCATTTCTTGATGCTTGATCTCCAAAAATCCTCAACTGTTGACCTTGCGTGAGTTCCCTTGACAATCGCACGATTTCCGGCCAGCTTTGCACGAGGCCGTTGTAGGAGCGGGCTTCCTCATTGCGGTTCTTGCGGTCACAGACGGTGTACAGGCGGTATGCCAGTTCGCGGGCAGTCTCCGCAATTCCGCCGAGTTGATGAACCAGCGTTGCAGCGGCCGATTCGCCACCGGACTCGAGGGCCTGGACAAGGTGGTGCACCGCCTCCCACACAGTGAGCCGAGCGTCTGACGTTGGATCCCAATCGGCGGCCAACTCGCTCGGACGCAACAGACGCACCTTTCCACCGCGGGAGGCGAGGATCCCGCCCTCGACGATGCCGTCGATGCTGGTGTTCTTTGCCTTGGACAACGTTTCCGCCACACCGTACTCGCCCTCGCTAAAACCCTGCTGCTCGAACCACGCCAGGGCCCAGCGGGTGTCGGGGTCGAATTCCCCCTCCTGTTCCGCCAGTACCTCGTCGAGTGTCTGGTTAATTAACGCGAGGGCATCGCGAACGGAGACTGGATTGCCCTGGGCGTCGAGCACCTTAGCGTACCGTGTGAACACGGCCATGCCGGGACCGATGGCGGCTTGGGCAAGATCCACCGGGGCGATATTGCCGCTTTGCAGGTGAGCGAGAGCGTCGGGAAGTTCTTCCCTCAACGCGGCTACGAATTCACGCCGGGTGGCCAAGGGCGCGCCAGCCTCGCGCTTGCGGCAGACCATGACGATGCTGGAGGCGAGGGCGTTGGTGCCCTGATTCAACTTTCGGTTCTCACGCTCTGTACGTACAGGCCAGGTACCCGTGATTCCGAGTCCGGAACGAATAACCGCACTTAAGAATGTGTCCCAACCCGTGCTGGCAAGCTTGGAGCCACCTCTTGTCTCAGACTGCTTAAAGGCGTAGTAGATGGTGATCGGAAAAGCAGGGTGCGCTTGGTCGGCAATGCAATGCATTACTCTTACCATGCCCTCTAGAAAGAAGATCTCCGCCTTTTCCTTTGTACCGTGGCGGTATGGCGTAGCAACCAGTTCTTCGGCCTTTGGTACGGCGAGAGTGGCAAAGAGATCCGGAAACGTCGACCTCATCGAGCGACGTAGCCAGACGTAAAAGAAGTCCGAGAGGTCGGCGTAACCTATATTGTCGTAATATGGCGGGTCTGTAGAGATAGCTTTTCTGAGTGCAATTGACTGAGACGCAGCATCTGCCTGGTGTGCCCGGCCGATGGATCCAGGCAGCGCACCGTTGGAAAGCAACCCAGCTACTGTGTTGGTAAGCATGCTTTCAAAGGAGCCGCTAGGTCCGGCTACCGTATTCGCTTCAGCGTAATCCCAAGTCATCGGAAGGGCTTGCCTCCCAAATGTATCTCCAGGACATTCCACTGAAATCTTGAAAGTACATAGGGTACTGGCACGGTTTGACGTTTTGCTAACCGCACACGCCAGATACACCCCCACCGCCTCAGCATACGCCGACGCGCCAGCGCCGCCGTTGCGTAGGGGCGTCTCGTCATCCGTACATGGGGACGCTACGGGTTCGGGCGAACCAGAAGACCGTGCACTGCTGTAATCGCGCTTGACCCGCTCCAATACCTCCTTGACGAGGTCGGATAATGTAGTCAAGGCGACAAGTTGTCGGGGGGTGAAAGCATCACCCCATGTAGGCATTCCGTACATCGGCAAACGGTCAACATCATGGCACGGCGTCGGTACTTTCAGGTCAGGTTTCCAAAGGGGTTGGGCCGTGGCTGCCACCGCTTCATGGCTATCCACAGGTGCAAAATACAACCTGCTGCGATCCCCCTTGGCCACAATCGCCATCAGACGCGACCCCATTCGTCCGGCTTGTGCCTCCGTTCGGATGTAACCAGCCGTGAGTGCTGTACCGGACATCATGCAGCGGAAGTTCGCTCCTCGCGTTAGCTTGGTTCCCGCCTTCGCCGCAGCTGCATCTTTCGGCTTTCCTACCCTAACAGTAAATTGATAACCGCGCCCGT
The DNA here is from genome assembly GCA_965237675.1 of Candidatus Latescibacterota bacterium. Lineage (GTDB taxonomy): Bacteria > Latescibacterota > UBA2968 > UBA2968 > JAAXHE01. The sequence continues at coordinate 1,791,866 of OZ250150.1, read as the reverse complement.
CAATTACCGGCTCGACATACGCATCCTTCCCTTTCTTCGTTGAAAGCGTGAAAGTTGATGCCAGTGGCACGTCCACATCGGCAAAGGCCGGGTTCGGACTCTTCACCGTCCGCGCCCACAGCCAAGCGATCACCGTCAATGTGCGCCCACTGTACTGTTTGAGGTCAGGCCGCTCCCGAACCATCTCCGGGGTGACATCGATCTTAGGATATAGATGTCCAATGCGTTTCTCAGCTTCGTCACGCATCCACTGGCCGTAGTAGCGTACGTCCTCCGCGAGTCCTTCGGCGCCCTTCCATTGTCGCTCAACAAGAGACTTCTTGGTAGACGATCCGCCGGGCCTTGTTTCGGGATTCACCGGTGGTCTGCCTGCAAATCTCGGCGGGATCTCGATCATGGCCTTGTTGATAAGCACGGCCACCGGGTTGAGGTCACTGGCGTGGGCCTCAAGTCCCAGGCGCTGTGCTTCGAGCGGCAACGAGCCGCCACCCGCAAACGGGTCGTGGAAGGCGGGCAGCTTGTCCGGGTTGAACAACTCGCTGGCACGTGGATGGTCCGCATTGTCGGCGCAGGTCCGACGCCAGGATTTGCGGATCTCGGATCGCGCCCGTTCCAGAACGGCCTCGTTGGTGGTGTTCTCCCACTTCACCAATTCCTCGATAAGGCGAAACAGGCGTTGGCGTTCTTTCTCCTGATCAGCCTCGGATGGAAACAGGTCCGGGTGCGCCGACGGATCATCCACCATCTGCGCAAAGATCACTGCCCGCGCTGCCGCCAGTGGGCGTCGCGCCCACCAGAGGTGAAGGGTGCTGGGGTGGCCGTGGCGGATCGACTTTTCACGAGCCGACGCGGCGTTGATAGCGTCAAGCGGAAGGGCGACTTCGATAAGTTTTTTTCGGTGGGTATTCATTTCGCGCTCGAACTCCGCAGAAGAGAATTTTTCAAAGGTGTTCCGCATCGGATGAGTTTAATCTGGTATTCTTTTCTGCGAAACGAAACTCGAGACTTTCTGAGCTTATCCCTTTGCGTAATATGCAAACGGCCTCCATAGGCCCCAACCGGAAGGAAATGCGTCTTGTGTTCGTCCGGAATCCGAGCTTCGGCGACGCCGGATCCAGCCTGTAGCTGCGATACCATTTCTGTTGCATCCGGGCTGCCACGTTTTAATTCCAGTGGCATGACCCAGTTGTCGCCACCATTGCAGTCGCAACTGATAAACAGAAAATCGCAATGTGTCTTATCCTTCAGGTCGAAATAAGGGTGATCCAGATCCATAACCAGATGCGGCGACGGGGCGTTTTTCAACGGAACCTTGCAACCCTCTTTCGAGCATCTCTTAACGATGGTCCCTTCAGGAAGTCCATTTTTCAGCTGTTCGACTAAGCCACACATTACTCGGTACTTCCTGCAATACGGTTACCGATCGTCGCCCAATCATTGTAGAGTTGTCGGCCAACTTCGCTGAAATCACTCTCAAGCCCACCTGCATCAGGATCGAATCGAATTTCTTCGACGACCGATCCCTTCGGGCGGCGCTTCTGCTTGAACAGCCATGCCCCCACCTGCTCGGGACGAAGGGCAAATTCGCCGTGGGGCATCTCCTTTCGACGGGACTCGGGAAGTTCGGAGCGTCGCACGACGTTGGCGAGTTCCTCAAGTACCCACTCGCTGTGCGTCGTGACGATTACCCTGACTCCCGCCTTAACAAGCGCGGCGATCTGACGGGTAAATTCGACCTGCATGGCAGGGTGCAAGTGTGATTCGGGTTCTTCGATAATGAGTGTACTGCCGGGGCTGACCAGATGGCGAAGAAACATCACTACCGGTGCGATTTCCGATACCATGGAAGAGGCATTCATCAACGGCATCGGATGTTTCCATCCCGATGGCTGGTAGGTGAAGTGCGGGTAGCTAATCAACTCCGATCTTTCGACCTGAATCGATCCGCCGAGAATCAGATCTTCAATTCGCGCACCCAGATGTTTCCTGGACGTGCTTTGACGAATTGCCGCACTGGGCAAAACGAGCAAGTTTTGCAGAAAATCACCCAAAACACCCGACAGCATTGGAGTTTCTTCATCGGGACGCAGACCGGCAGTTGTAGCGTTCTGGATCAACGCACTCACGACCACCTGATGGCTATTCATCACGCCGGTTCGATCGGCGGGGAGATAGAATGCCGCGCGATAAAGGGAACCTACAAGGTGCGGAAGAGCGAGTCCAAGCAAATGATTGATTGGCCCCAAGGCTTGTCGATACGAATCCTGGCCCATTTGATCAGCTCTCAAGAACGTATTCTTCAGGCGGTCGTAGTACTCAACGAACTCTTTCCTATCGTCGAGTTTAACCCTCAGTTGTTCCACATTGGGCATCGCCGTCACGAATTCTGGTGCATTAGACTTCAGAATCAGTTCGTGTTCAAACGATGCCGAATCCCTTGAAGTAGATTTCCGTAATACAATCCGCGCACATCGCCTGTTCCCTTTCCGGATAAGTGCGCTGGCACTGTCGATCCCAAAGCACCTTTCGATTTCACTGTGGAGTTGATCGTTCTGTAACTCAAACATTGAGCAAATTGCCTTGACAATTGGGATGGGAAGAACCGCTTCGTTTTCGCTCCGGATATCTCCTATCCCGTTCGTCACTTGCTTCAGAAATTCGTTAAGCGCGTTGAGAGTTTCCCTGTCTACGAAGCTTGGACCAAGATCAAGAAGTCTCTCGTAGTTCAAAAAGAACCGCGAAGTGATCGATCTACCCGTAAAATACATATGCAGCGCATAGATCAACGTTGCCAGATAAGATTTCCCAGTATTGCTCGGTCCGATGAATACCGTCAACGGGCGCAGATCGATTTTGGCATTGACGATCGGTCCGAAATCAGCGACTTCGAGTTCAAGCGAGTCTCGTATGGTTGAATCTACCATAACTTCCATCTCCGGTCTGACGACTCACGAGGGCGCTTCTTACGGCCGTTACATTGGGAATCAATTCTCAACCCACTCCAATCGCACTTTCAGGTTGTTCAGCCGATTCCAGGGGAGGTGCCATACATGCAGGAGGCTTCCGACGACGATGCCGGGCGCTATGCTCTGCTTATTGGCAATGCAGCGTACCTCCGCCATCGCGAATGCGCCTTCGGCGTCGCTACCGGCTACGCTTCCCTGGCCCCGGCTTGTCGGATCTGGTGCAACTGATAGTCCTTCTCAATATCCAACCAGATATCCGCATCGACCCCCAGCACCCTTTCGAATTTAAGCGCCGTCTTCGGCTCTATGGGGGCTTTCCCCGAGATAATCTCGCTGATGAGTTTAGCCGAGCGATCACATCTTCGTGCGAACTCCGCGCGCGAAATATCCTGGGCCGAAAGTCTTTCCGCCAGGACCCAACCAGGGGGAACCGCATAGTCGGGGCGGTACTGGTTCGTCGCCATTACTTGCTCTCCGCCTGCGAGGATAGCCGGCCTGTGTCAGGCAGGCTATCCTCACGGGCAATTCAGATCTTGCTTCGACGTCTCCTCAGGATATATCAGATGAACTCAGACAAGAATTCTCTTCGACTGCGTCGCGTAGATCGCGAAACCCGTGACTCAGCTCGTCAGACGTATCGAGACCAACGCGCTCGGCCGGGGATTTGCCTCGGCGATGGCATTGAGATATAGGGTGAGGTCGATGCACGTATTGTGAAAGCCTTCATTGGCATGCTGCCAGAAGTCTCGAGTTTGCGGTTAACACTTCTATGCCTCCCGTGCTGAAGTCGCCGTCGTTCGTAATCAGTTTCCAGCCATTGCGACGACAGGTCTCAGCCAGCAATCCGTCATTGAAATCAGTCACTCCCGCTGTAAAATCTGCCAGCACCTGCTTGATATTGGCCGTGGCAAACGGATGATCGTGGCGCGCACAGAGCTTGAGCATGGATGTTGCAAAGGATGCCGCACCTTTGCCGACCCCACTGAAGGCCGCCGATTTGCGAAATGTCTTGAAATTGGGATACCGGGTCAGGTGTAGAGCCTTCCATTCAATGCGACAATAGGTATTCAAGTATTCACTCAAGACCATAGCGTCCATGATCAACCGTGAACCTACGGATCGAATGGACTTTAATCCGTTACTATATTTCTGGGTGATTGTGCTCCTGTTCCCCGATGGCGGTGGATACAAATAGAGCCAAACGTTCGCATCAAGCAAGAACGTCTCGCCTCTGCTAAACGGATATGCAGCCAAGTCGTACGCCTTATTCTTCTTCATCGCCTAGTTCCTCACGCCACACGCGATCGAAATCATCGGGGGTTTTAAAGTACATTTTTGCGTTTTCAATTACACGTTCCAGCATCTCCCGGTCGTCATCCGCCAAATCGCGAAACGAGAGCAACGCACGGATGCTTTCCTCGGGTAACTCGCCGTAAAGCTGACCCACTGCCGCGTTGAGAAAAGCCGAGATGAGAATCTCTATCCGTTCGAAGGATAGAACCACCGGCGACCCGGCCCTCAAGAGTGGAGCAATCTTGTCGTACAGACGTTGGCCGTCGCTGGTAGATACGCACAGGGGACCACCAATGATGTCAAATACTCGAACTGTAATTTCTCGCGTCATGCTTGTCCTCTTTCCCAATTCAAAACGGACTGTCGGCTTTTCTTTCACTCTCCAGGAAATAAATACTCTCATCAGCAGTGTTATTTTCAATGGTCACGGCAGTCCCGGGAAAGTCAACCGCCATATTCGCGAAAGTTTCCGTGCCACGGCTTAACTCATAGAATGCGAAACGGGAGGCAATCTGAATCTTACCGTCATTCAGACGAGCGAATTTCTGTAGAAACTCAAGGCCTAACCCACCGGGATACGGCCCACTTTTCGTGGTGTGATATGGCTCGAGTGCCCATTTGAGAGCTGGAAGCGAGTTGATACGAGGATTATTGAAATACCGACGAACATTCTCTCGAATTCCGATACCGGCATCTGCAACCGTAAAATCAAGCCGGTTCTGTTGCGGGAAAAACTGGCCACAGACGAAGACACCAAGATTTGATTCAGAATGGAATACGGCATTCTGATACACTTCAAAAACCTTTTTTTTGAAGATTCTGCTTGCGCCATCGGACATTCTGGGGATGCCTCTTCCGGTAAGTTGCCAATGGATATATTCTTCGAACTCACCCTCGTCACTCAGGCGCAGCCGGCGAAATGGCATGGTTGTATTATTGTTGTCATCCAGTGATTTGTACCAATAATGAGTTAGAAACAGATTCTTGCGAAGTATAGTCTCGACTGGGCCCGGCATATCGACGATGCGAATGGTATTGAAACCGTCAGCGACCCTTGAAAGAATCGCGCCAAGGGGTGCGGCCATGTTGGCGTCGAAAAAATCCAACTTTGACATGTTGAGTTGCAGTTCATCCGAATAGAGACCCTGAGCAGTTTTGGCGAGTTTGGCGAGCGTTTCCCACCCCTCGCGTGTACTGCGCACGGTCGGAAGATAATAGATCATCGCAATCCCTGTGATTGAAGGGACTTATACTCAAATGCTGCGGATAAAAAGAGACACAAGAGTGTATCCTGGAGTGTTACCATTACCCCTGGACACGTCGGACGAGGCAGAAGGGATAGCAAGAAGTGAAGAGAAACCGAGCTCGGAAGATCTGCTCTCTGCTGGCGCAAGGCAAATGCTGCATGCCGCCTTGGAGATTGAAGTGAAAGCCTACATCGAGAACTTTGAAGACGAGATCGAAGATCTGGTACACGGACAAGTGGTCAGAAATGGTAACGATTTATCCGAAGCCCGTCAAGGATGACCTCTCTACCAAAGAAGAATTCGGGCCGGACATTCCAGACAATATAGACACGTCACAATCTACTTTTGTGAGGCGATTTCCCTCCAATCACGCCGGCTTCCCGGCCCGCTTGATCAAGTCATTCAGCTTGTAATTCACGCTTGTCACTGAGAAATCCGGTTCCCTTTGAAAAGGCCTACGCAGGTAGTGTACTCGATGCTCACCGCTATCCAGGAACTCGACAATGGCAAGGATGAAATCGTCCGGTTTGTTCAGCGCCGTAAGGATCTCATTCTTCGTCACCGTAATCGTATCTCCGCCGGACTGGCGGCCCTTCACTTCGATGAACCGGAGCTTACCAGTGCCCGGCACCCGGCTCTCAATGTCATAACCGAGATGTTCGGTCTCCCGGTCGACGGGCTCGAATCCGAGGCCGCGTTCCACTTCCATGATGATGGCGCGAGCCTTTGCCGCCGACTTCTGGGTGTCCACGATGTGCCGTGGCGTGGAGGCTCCGGTCATGGCTGCCAGGAGTCCCATGGGTACGACGACAAGACCGCCGATGACGGCGGGCGGCAGCGCTGAGATCCGCTCCTCCCGGTCGAGTTGGTTCGTGCGCTGTTGGAGACGTTCCTGCAGGTCGTCGGCCCGCCTACGGGCCTCGCCCGAGTTGAGCTTCGCCCCGGCCTTTCCGGCTTGCTCCTGAAGCTTGAGTTGCTCTGCGCGGCCGTCCCAGTGCGCGATTTCCTTGGTCAAGCGCTCCTTGACCGCCGCGCGGGTCTTCGCGACGAGAGCGAGGCGGCGGTCGCGAACTTCACCAAGGTGTTCCGGCACGATATTGGCGATGGCCTCCTCTCGCGCCTGCTGCTCCAGTTTTCGGGTGATCCATCCGCACTCCGGGCGGTCAAGGATGTCGGCCACTGTGGGTTCGTGATCAGCCAGCGGACGGTAATCGAGGTACGGCGCGTAATCCAGGCGATTTCGACGACCCGCCGCATCGAATTCTACATATAGCGTGCGCTGGGAAATGACGCGACCTTCGCCGCCCGACACAGGGCTCGCGTCCCGGATGGCGTGCTCCAGCGAGAAGATCACACGCGTTTCCAGGCCCGGGTCCCGCTCGTCCACGAGCACGGCGCCGCGCTGCAGGAGGTCGCGATGGCGTTCCAATGTGAGGTCGAGAACGGCATCGAGCAAGGGGTGTCCCGGGCACACGAAGGCAGCGGGCGTTTGCCCGTGCGGGGCCAGGTATGCCTTGTCGAACGCGATGCGTTCATAGCGCGCCAGCACCGGTTCTCCAACGCCGATCTGCCGGTCGCGGCTGCGAACAGGCGCGGGGACGTGCGTTATTTCGTATCGGCCCAATTCGCGCCGCCGCGCCGTGCCACCCAGGCGACGGAACGACTCGATGAAGAACGACTCGATATAGTGCGGCTGCAATCGCCGGGCTTCGGCGCGCTCCATCTTCTCCCGTACTCGTGCGACCCGGGTCGAATCCATGGCGTCCTGCGCGAGGGCCCGCTCCTCAATCAGCGACTCCAGGTGCGGCCTGTCCACGGCTTCGCTCACCGCCTCTGAAAGCCGCGCGCGCACTTCGGGTTGCTCGCCGTAACGGATCGCCTCGATTAGCAGATCGCGCAGCGGCCGGCCGTCGAACTGAAGCCTGCCGAGCACGTCGAAAACCTGGCCGCCGAGGGCGCTCCGGGCCTGCTCCAACTTGTCCAACAGCGTGCGGTATACGTCCCCTTCCCGGGTCTCTTCCGCTACCAGATTCCAGAGATGACAGACCTCCGTCTGGCCGATGCGGTGGATGCGCCCGAAGCGCTGTTCGATGCGATTCGGGTTCCACGGCAGGTCGTAGTTCACCATCAGGTGGGCGCGCTGGAGGTTGATGCCCTCCCCGGCCGCGTCCGTGGCGAGAAGCACCTGCACCAGCGGATCGTGGAGAAACGCCTCCTGCGCCTTGCGGCGATCCTCCCGCCCGATGCTCCCGTGGATCGTGACGATGCCAGAGGGCCGTCCGAGCAGCGTTGCGATACGCCGTTGGAGGTAGTTGAGGGTGTCCCTGTGCTCGGTGAAAAGGACCAGCTTCTGGCTGGGTGACGGGACGGGCGGCGGGATGGCGCCGCTGCCGTAGGGTTCGCCCTTTTCGCCACCCCTGGCGCCCAGGCCGGCCGGCGTGAAGATTTCTGCCAGCAGGTTCGAGAGTTCGCGCCACTTCGTGTCTTCGCCGCTTTTTAGAATCTCCGCGGCAAGGCCCTCAAGCCGCTTGAGCGAAGCGATTTCGGCCCTGAGTTCGGAGGTGGTGGCTGCCGCCGTCGCCTCGTCCAGCACCGCTGCCTCGGCCGCTTCAACCTCTTCGTGGGGCGCATCGTCCAGGTCCTCCACATCCTCGGCGTCGAACAATGGACCGACCTGGGGGATCGTTTCCGGTTGGGTGACGCCGCGCTGGAGCAGGCTCAGTTCGCGAAGGCGGCTTTCCAGGCGCTCGCGCCGCCGCCTCAGCGACTGGTGGATCGCTTCGGGCGAAGATGCGAGGCGGCGTTGCAAGATCGTGAGCGCAAAGCCGACGGTGCCCGCGCGGTTGTCGCTTTGCAGCGCCTCGGCGCGATTGAACTCTTCGCGGACGTATTCGGTCACCTCCCTGTAAAGCCGGGCTTCGGCGTCGGTGAGCCTGTATGGCACCGAATACGCGATGCGCTCCGGGAACAACGGTCGGCCGTCGAATTTGAGCAGGTTCTCCTTTACCATGCGGCGCATCAGATCGGAAACGTCCACCTGGTGAACGCCATCCCGGAATCGTCCCTCGAAACGGTCGCCGTCCAGCAGGGCGAGGAAGAGTTGAAAGTCCGCTTCCTTGCCGTTGTGCGGGGTCGCCGTCATCAGCAGAAAGTGACGGGTGAGGTTGGACAGGAGTTGCCCCAGGCGGTAGCGCTTGGTGTACCGCACCTCGCCGCCGAAGAAAGTCGCCGACATTTTGTGCGCTTCGTCGCAGACCACCATATCGTAGCGGCAGTCCGGAGCGCTCAGTTTGGCCTGGAGGTCCTCGTTGCGGGCGAGTTTGTCCAGCCGGGCGATGGCGAGATCGTTTTCGAGGAACCAATTGCCCGTCCGGGCGGCGTCGAGTTTGTCGTTCGTCAGAATATCGAAAGGGAGGTTGAAACGCCGGTAGAGTTCATCCTGCCACTGCTCGGCGAGGCTGCCGGGACATACCACGAGGCACCGCCTGAGATCGCCGCGGGCGACGAGTTCCTTCATCAGCAAGCCCGCCATGATTGTCTTACCGGCGCCGGGATCGTCCGCCAGCAGGAAGCGAAGAGGCTGGCGAGGCAGCATGGCTTCGTACACGGCGGTGATCTGGTGCGGCAGCGGCTCTACCAGGGAGGTATGTACGGCAAGGACGGGATCGAAGAGGTGCGCCAGACGGATGCGGTGGGCTTCCGACACGAGCCGAAACAATGCGCCGTCGCCATCGAAACTCCACGGACGGCCCTGTTCGACGATTTCGAGGCGCGCCTCGTCGTGCCGGTAGAGAATCTCCTCGGCGACCCGTCCAGAGGCCGGGCGGTAGATCAGCGTAAGCGCCCCGGAACCGTGCCATTGCACACTCACGACGGTCACGACGCCGTCAGGAACGATGCCGCGGACGGCCGCGTCCGGTTGGAGATCCTCGAGTTTCATTGGATATTTGTTTCGTAATTACGACGGAAGTTCGCTACCCGTCGGCTTCTCTGGATGGATGCACAGAAATGTGCGACGCTGCGCCCATCCCTCGCACCCTACCTGTCGAGGGCAGGATGCCCTCGGTCCCGGGAACGACGATCGTGACACCTGCTCCATTCGCATCTGCCCGGCGTCAACCTTTACATTACGGGTGAATTCTCCGGGGCGTCCCGCCTGCAGCCACGTCGGCGTGGGACATCGCCACTTCCCGCCAGGGGCTCGCGCCCTATGTGTCGAGGGCATGATGCCCTCGGCCCCGGGAGCGACGATTGTGACGACTGCTCCATTCCCAATCTTCCGGATCCGCACACAGCCCTGCCTTGACCGGGTTCAAATGGATGTAATTTACAATCGCTGCAAAGTGATCTTCGTCGCGCACGAAACGGTCAAAGTAGTCCTCATACCAGAACTTTCCATTCCGCTCCAGTATCTTGTTCGCCTGGTTGCCCGTGTAAGATTTACAGGAGTGCACGATGCCGGACAAGGAGTGATCACCCAGTGGTGTGACCAGTACATGGACATGATTGGGCATGACGACCCACGCATGAAGACGATACAGGTCACCATCAAAGTACTGCAGGGAATCGCGCACCAGGGCGGCGATCTCGGGGCGGCGCAACCAGCAGGCACCATGGCCCAGATCAAGTGCCTCCTCAATTCGGCGGCGTTTTAGGCGCTCCGCCTCCGGGAGTCCCTCCAATTCGCGCTCCCATTGTTGGAGCAGGTTCTGCGACAGGCTGTCCGCCAGTCTGAAACAGATGTGTTGGGGTACTTCTCCGGCCTCAAAGTGCGGAAGGTGGGTGCGGTGAAATTGGCTTGACGGCGCCACTCCACTCCTTCCACTCCCCGTCTCAGGATCGAGGGCATCCTGCCCTCGACTAGGACGTGACCCACCAATACCCGGACCGACGGCATCCTGCACTCGACTTGAACTGGGTTTCATCGAATCTGAATTGCCGTATTTGACGCGTTCCATTACATCTGACACCAGATCGGAGAAGGGGGCGTCACACCGGACGTCCGAACCCTGGGACCGAGGGCATCCTGCCCTCGAACAAAACGTGACCTGCTAATACCCGGTTCGCGAGCATCCTGTACTCGACGACGGCAGGACGCCGTTGGCCCTATTTAATCACGCATGGACCGTACAATTGCTGACACCACCAGTTCGGAGAACGAGGTGAGTGCGTTGATTTGGCACGGAGCGAACTCCACGTGCGTTCTCTCTCCAAGACGAATTTAAGAGGGTACATCCGCAATACCCCCTAGGTGGCGGGCGTCCGGACGTTCCGCTCGCGGCCGCAACCGTGTACGGCATCCCCTTCGTTACCCATGGTTTGTGCCCGCTGGCGCTAGCGGAATCAATAAGTGTGGCCAGAAATGACGGGGCAAGGACCTCGTGCATTACCCGCCGAGGGCAGGATGCCCTCGATCCCGGGAACGACATTCGTGATTGCTGTTCCATCCCCGTCTGTTCGGCGTTAACCCTTCCGTTACGGGTGAACTCTCCGGGCGGGCGTCCCGCCTTTGGTCACATCCGTGTGCGGCGTGGCCACCTATCGCCAGGCTTTAAAACCGCCGCTCGGGGACTCAATGATCTCGGCGGGAAACGATGGCGCCCGGGCCTCGCGCCCTATGTGTCGAGGGCAGGATGCCCTCGATCCCGGGAACGCCGCTACGCCCAGGTCTCACAACCGTCGAAGGGCATGTGCTTTCCTTCCACGTACGTCGGCCGCGGCGCGTAAAGGTTTCCCACCTCGGGGATCACCGCCCCCCGGCACAGGATGGACGGATGCCCGTCTCGTGTCACCCGGGTGCTGGTGGGAATATAGCGAAGGGTGAGCCCCACCCGCCACTGGTCCGACGTATTGCTGTTGGAGCCGTGGACGATATTGGGGTGATGGATGGAAATATCCCCAGCATTGAGTTCCAGGTCAAAGGCGTCGGCCTCGTCAATTTGATCGGGACGCATCCCGATGCCGAGGACGTACTTGTCCGGATCCAGGTCCACCATCTCCGAGCGCTTCAACAGGCGCTGGGTATGCGTCCCCGGCACGACGCGCATACATCCGTTCTCCACGGTGGAGTCCGTGCCCGCGACCCACAGCGTGGTGACCTCCATCGGCTCCAGGGGCCAGTAGGAACCATCCTGGTGCCACCGCACGGCCTGTCCCGTTTCGGGTTTCTTGGCAATATAGTGGGCCCCGAACATGGCCACGTTAGGGCCGATGAACTGCGCCGCGATGTCCACGAGGCGGTCGTCGCAGACCAGGCGGTGCATAAACGGGTCGTCCACAATCAGTTGATGGTGCAAGCGCTCCGGCCGCGTATCCGGATGTTTTCTGACCAACCATTGTACGTGCTCGACCGTTTCGGCCGCAAGACCCGCGTCAATGGCCCCGCGGGCGATACAGAAACCCTTCTCATCGTATTCCTGCTGCAATTCCAATTTCATTCACGCTCTCCTGATTATCATGCATTTTCCACGAAGTCGTGACGTGAAGAGGCGTCCAGTCGACTCGCCGTGACGGTTGCGCTGCGGGTCTAATTGCTTCACAATGCCGCTTCACAGCGCTAAGATCCTCGCCCGATCTGGCAGGTTAACCACGACCTTGCCGCCAGCCTTTCGGATTCCCCTACAGATCGAAAACATGCGGGACCCATGTGCCACATGCAACCTCCGCTCCAACCATGATTAAAATCCCTTATGATGTCAATCGGTATCCTGCGCAGGCACCTGACATCTTTCAGGCGTCGCATATCCACCGATCCACAAACACCTGTATATCACCCTTCTTTCAAGCTTGTTTTCAGCCCGCCGTCTATCAGAGGGCGGGCATGAAGTCCGGTGCGGCCCGGAAGTCGGTCGCGCCAGGGATGGCTTCGGGCCGAACCGTGTATTCCCCGCCGGGAACCACGAAAAACGCGGTGTTCCGGTTGGCGTCGACACGGGTGTTGAACCGGACCTTGCCGACCCGGTCGCGGATACTCCATGCGCCCGGAGCCAGACCGGCCAGCAGCAACTGGCAGCTTTCAACGGCCTCGACGTCCACCTGCAGCGTCTGCTTGAGCAGTTTGCCGGTCTTGCTCAAGACCACCACCCGATCGGCCAGCGTGACAACGAAGGCCTCAGGGAGTTCCGCAAGATCAACCGGCAGATCCGGCCCCTGGTCGTCAGACATCGACATGACCGTCAGAAACACATCGTTGCGCTGCTCTTTGGCGGGCGAGAACAATACGCGATGGCCCTCCGCTTCCGGTCGGTCGGGTTTTGGAGGTGTGAAGAACTGCCCGAACACGCTGTTGGCGTCCTTGCCGCTCAGGACCTGCAGGTTCCGCTCACCCGCCTTCGGCCGTAGCATTCGGAGAGCGACCTTGCCGGTGACGTCAAAGTTGCTGTTTCTCAGGATGACGCCGTCGGCCGTGGTTTCAGGCGGGCTGAGGGTATTGACCTGCCAGTATTTCCTGAACTCCGGTCTGGCGGTGGTCATGTTGTCCAGCACGATCAGCACCGCCGGGGTCCGGGCGTTGTCGAGGTTGAGGAAGCAGAAGGTCCGGATGTAGTCCACGATCTTCTTGCTGTAAGCCGATGTCAGGTTGACCGAGAAGTAGCTGTAGAACGGCCGCTGTGGAGACGGGCCGAAGTCGGCTGACAGGACGGCCCCGTTGGCGAATGTTGGATCCGTACGTGCCTGTTCCGGTGTGGTGGGGCAGGATTGAATGAAGCGGGTGCCTCCGTCGTTGGAAGCGTTGCGACGGAACTCCTCGTCAGGATCGACCGCGAGCATCATGCTGTGCGAGATCGAACGCTTGCAGAAGTTGAAATCGTAGGGCGTTCCATAGAAATGGTACTGCCCGAGGTCAGCCGCCTGCAGCCCACCGTAGTAGATCTGGAAACTGCCCGCGTCAGAGTGCTGGTGATTGCCAAAGTGATACCCCCCGCCCTTCATTTCCACCACCACGTCGGACGCACCCGGGCCCATGTTCCAGCCGGTTCGGGCAACCATTGAACCGAGGACCGGGCCAAAATCGAGGGTGAGCGGCAATGAATCGAAATTCTTCGCCGCCTCCAGGTCCGGGTCGTTCAGCAGCAGCACCAGGATCGGGTCGAAGGGCAGCCCGCCCTGCCGCTCGAAGTCGCGCTTGATGACCGGATCGTTGCTGTAGGCGTAGCTGAGCAGTGCGGTAGCTCCGAGACTTGCGGGACTGCCGTCGGAAAATCCGTCGCCGTCCCGCAGGGTCTCTTCGTTGGGCAGGCGCATGTAAAGCCAGAACTTGCAGACATCCGCGATGTTGTCATCGAAGACCCGCTTGCCGGTCATGCGGTATAAGAGCCAGGCGGCGTGCATATCCCAGCCGAACCGGTACGGGCCGTAACTGACGCCCTGGTTGTGGCGCGGGGATTGGTATTCGAACCGGCGCATCGGCACCAGCTCTTCCAGGATGCGGTAGGAGCAGTAGCGATACGGCACCGGATCCTCGTCGTAGACAGCGATGGCCAGGCAGAGCAGATCGCGGTTGACCTGCGCCTCGTTTCCGTGACCGTTGACGATCATCTGCTTGAACGGCGGCCAGCCGATTTCCATGTCGTCGGCGAGGCGCATGAGATCGCCGCGGATGCTGTCCCGGTCGTCGGGTGTCATCAGTTCGTAGCACCAGTCGTAAACCTGTGCGGCCGAGTAGATGGCCCGGCCGATTTCCCGGGTAATATCGAGCAGGTTTCCGAATTCGACTGCGGCGAGATAGTCGCGGATCAGCGCCACCGCTTCCCGGCCGCGCGTCTTTTCGCCATTCATCAGGTAAACGAAAGCCCTGGCTACGGCCGCTTTCTCGAGTCCGGGGTTATAGCTGACTTCCGTACCCGGTTCAACTTTAAATGCGAATGGTTCGGCCGCCATTTCCCTGACCTGGGCCCAAAGCGGCGCGTTTTCACCTTCCGTGAGGTTCGCCCGAACCTTCGGCAGCGACTCCTCATTCACCCAGATGCGCGGGCGGGATGCCGGCGGAACGACCGTCGGCCGGTAGCCGGTCACGGCCGCCGTGACTTCCGGAGGCGTGTACGGGCTGACTTCGAGGTAATCGAGGCGCACGCTCTCCGGCAGCCAGATCCGGATCTCCTGCTCCTGTCCGTTGAGATCGAACTTGCCCGTCATCTGCGTGCAGCTCTCCGAACGGCTCCACGGCACGAACACCACGCGTTTGGTGGGGCGGCCATCGCCGACAGCGATCATCAGGTGCGGCGAATCATGCTTGCTCCCGGCCTCGCGCATCGCCTCGCTGCCCCTGGCGTCCGTGGCCGCGTGCGTGCGAATCACGTACCGCCCGGCCCTGGAGGCCTGCACCTTGAAAACCAAATCCGGTTCGGTGGCGGGCGACCCCACGTTGGCGGCCAGACCAGCCTTGAGCGAGACGCCTTTCCCACCGGTGAACGAGCTCTGCGCTACGACCTCTGCCCGACCGGGGTCAATCCCGGCGGCCTCCGCCTGCATGACGATCGTTCCGCTAACGGCAAAAGTCCTGGACGGTGTGGGATCACTGGTACCCTCTCCGGTTTTCATGACGTGGGTCTCCTCGGCGTATGTTGAGACGGAAAAGAAGAGCGTTGCGACGATCAAACGGTGCAACGCTCTCAACATTCGATGGTTACCATTCATCCGCCTATTCATCCCGTCTCGACGCGTTGTCTTCAATGAGCCTGTTGAAGTGCATGCGCTGTTTGCGCTGCACTTATCGATACAGCTTGTAGAAACGAGGTCATTGAGCTTGTCGAAATGCCCGCGTTTCGTAACCTGTTTGGCGCTCTTCAACGACCTTCGCCGACCCTTCGACAAGCTCAGGGAGCGGCTAAGGTCGCACGCGCCTCGCCCGCCGGGCGACTCGGCGGCCGAATTTCGGCAATCTATTTCCAGGACAGAACACCAGATGTCAGTCAACCTGGTGGTGCAGAGAGCAGACCCATGCTGCGCTGCCACTTGAGGCATAGCTGCGGCCAACTGGAAGGCAGCTCGCCGTTGTGGCGTACACCGAAATCGTGCTCGCCGGTTGCGTAGACATGCAATTCTGTCGGAACCCCGGCTCGGTGCAGCGCCAGGTACATGATCACGCTGTGCTCGACGTCGGATTCGCTGTCGTCGCTGGCGTGGGCAAGAAACACAGGAGGCGTATCGGCCGGAATGTGAATCCCTTCCGAAACTCTATCGCGGGCCGTATCCTTCAGGTACCCCGAGTAACATAGCACGGCAAAGTCCGGCCGGCAACTCACGGCATCGATTGCATCAATTGGCTGGTAGCTTCGGTCCTGGTAACCGGTGGCGGTCGCCAGCGACAGGTGGCCCCCCGCGGAGAACCCTACCATACCGATACGATTGGGATCAATACGCCACTCGCTCGCATGGCTGCGCACCATACTGACCGCACGCTGGGCGTCCGACAGAGGGCCTGCCGGGGGAACCCCTTTCACATCGCCCGGACGGCGCGGAACCCTGTATTTCAGAATGATTCCAGCTACGCCCTGGGAATTCAGCCAAGCCGCAACCTCCTCACCTTCCAGATCCCAAAAGAGATCCCAGTACCCTCCTCCCGGGCAGATGAGCATGGCAGTGCCCGTGTTCTTCTCCGCCGGAGGGAGGTGTACCGCCATGGAAGGTCGGGTGACGTTGGTGATCAGCAGCGTGTTCCCCACAAACCTGGAGTCGTGTATGCGGCTTTTCTCCTGACCGTCTATGCCAACGTCTCCGGGAACCGGGCCCGGCCACAACTCCACCACTGTCATACCGATCCTCCCGATCGAATCTCGGCCAGCGAGACCGTTCGGTGTTCCCTGGCCGAGATGGAAACGGCTTCGGCAATCTCGACGTCCAGCAGGGCATCCTCGGGAGGATTACTGGCTTCGCGGCGCCCGTCTATCGCATCCAGAAAGGCGTCTGCCTGCCTTACGGTAGAGGAAGGCTCTGCCTCAAAAACGCGCACCTCCGAGCGGTCCTCCCTATAAACAGTGATGGAATCCTTGCCTGGCGGACTGTCGGCATTGGGCAGGATTCCGCCCTCGGTACAGACAAATCGCGGCTGTGGGTCGGGCATGCCCTCCGGGCCGATATAGCTGGCCGTGGCCGAAGCGAACGCGCCGTTGTCAAATCCGATCAGCACTCCGCATGTCTCCTCCGTAACGTGACCGGGAGCCGTATTCCGCTTCCGGTTGGCCATCGCGGACACGGTGGTCGGCCTGCCGAGAATCCAGCGGACGGCATTGAGATAGCAGTAGCTCATGTGGGTCAGCGGCATGCCGCCGCTGGCCTCCTGGTCGTAGTACCAGCCGTCGGCGTCCGGGTTCCACAGGGCCATGGTCACGGCCATCACCGGCGCTCCAAGTTCGCCTCCCGCCACCAGGCGCCGGATCTCCTCCCAGGCCGGGTCGTAACGGCGTTGAAACCCGGCCTCCACGATCCGCCCAGACCGGTTCGCCATCTCCACAATCCGTTTCCCATTCTTCAGAGACGAGGCGAGACAACCGCCGACGAGAAGGTCGTAGCCTGCATTCAGCGCCCAAAGGGTCACCTCATCCTGAACCCGATGGGGCACCTCGATCAGAAACGCGTCCGGGCGGGTATCGGCCAGCTTCCGGAAATCATCGTCAAAAACGGCGCAACCCAACTCACTCGCGCAGATTTCAGCGCGCTCCCGACGCCGCGAAGCCACCGCGCAGATTTCCGCCCGGCCGGTATCCAGAAACGCCCTTCCGCGTGTCCGGGCCATGTTCCCCGCTCCCACAATCGCGATCCGCTTTTTCGCCATCACGCTGCCTTTCGAGTTTTCGTTTGACATCCGGCGGTTCCGCACGCATAATTTCGTTGTTGCCGGGCCATCTGTCAGGCGGAAATCGAGACGGCTATGACAAGATTCTGCTCCAGGCTAACCGTACTCGCCATTCCGATGTTCCTGTTGCCCGCGGCGGCTCGAATCGGCGCGGGCGACGGGGACGCGAACGGCGAAACCCGTTCATCGGGCTACATCGGCGCCCAGGCCTGCGCGGAGTGTCACCGGGACAGGTTCGAGGAGTTCCGGCGCACAGCCCACCATCTCACCTCCCGCCTGCCCGATGCCAAAACGATTCTGGGCAGCTTCTCTCCGGACCACGCCACGGTCCGAACCCGGAACCCCAATCTCCGTTTCGAAATCACCGCCGGAGAAGATGGATACTATCAGACCGCCATCATTGGAAAGGGGGATGGCAGCTACCGCCGGACCGAGCGCATCGACATTGTCACCGGCTCCGGAAAAATCGGCCAGACCTACCTCTTCTGGCAGGGCGACCGCCTCTATCAGTTGCCCATCTCCTACTTCACGCAGCAGCAACGGTGGATCAACAGCCCGGGCTATCCCGACGGCGAGGTGAACTTCTCCCGTGGTGTCGTCCCCCGATGCCTGGAGTGCCACGCAACCTATTTCGAATCGGAATCCTATTCCAGTAACGCATACAACAGGGATCGTTTCGTGCTTGGCATCTCCTGCGAGCGGTGTCACGGACCCGGCGCCGAACACGCGGCCTATCAACGCGGCCATCCCGATGCGAGCGACCTGCCCTACATCCTCCACCCCGGCCGGCTCGAACCGCCGCGATTGATCGACCTGTGCGCCCAATGCCACTCCGGCGTGGGGGGCCCGCGCCAGCGGCCTTTTTCCTTCCGACCGGGCGCCCCCCTTAACGATTACCTGGAAATGGACGCCCCCGAAGAACAGAACAGAATCGGCGTACACAGCACCAACCAGCTACCGCGACTCACCAAATCGAAATGCTTCCAGCAGAGCTCAACGATGACCTGCATCACCTGCCACAACCCGCACGTCCTGGAGCGCGGAGACCTTGCCCTGTTCTCCGGGCGGTGTGCCGCCTGTCACACGGCCCACACCTGCGGTATGGCAGCTGAACTCGGGGACTCGATCCTGACCAACTGCATCGACTGCCACATGCCCCGGAAACAGGACATTGAAACCGGGTTTGAAACCGCCGAGGCGTTTCAGTTTCCGACCATGCGGGACCACTTCATCGCCATCTATCCGGAGATCAGCCGGCGTTTGACCGCACGGTTTCTACCCAAAGAAAAACAACGCCATCCTCAACCTCTTCAGGAGGGACACTGATATGGCTCGATCCAGAACGCTCACCCTGGCGGACAGGGGACAGCCCCGTACCGCCATCATCGTGCCGGAAGGCGCCGGCGATATCCTTCGCGACGCCGCCGCGGACCTGCAAGCCATGCTGGAGAAGATCACCGGTATGGCGCCCCCGATGGGAACGGACGGCGGAAAGCCCGCGCCCTGGGGCAGAACCGCCATCCACGTCGGCGCCACCGCGTACGCCCGATCGCTGAACCTGGATGCCGGAGACGCCGGCGTGGAGGGCTACCGCATCCACACGGCGGGCAGGGACCTCTTCATCCTCGGCGGAAGCGACAGCGGCACGTCCTACGGCGTCTACGGTCTGCTGGAAGACCACCTCGACGTGCGCTGGTTCATGCCCGGGGAACTCTTCGAAGACATCCCGATGAGAACCACCCTGAAAATCGCGCCGGTAAACGAGACGAGAACTCCCCACTTCCTCTTCCGCGTCTTCAGCGGAATCGCAGGACTGGAGGGTCATCGCTGGGAACACCGGAACCGCGTCTCCAGCCGCAGGCACGAACTGCCCTATGCCGGCTTCCACCACGCCCTGTATCAGATCTTTCCCGTCGCCCGATACGGAAAGACGAACCCGGAGTACTACGCGCTCATCGACGGGGAGCGCCTTGTCCCCGAGAGCGACACTGTGAGCAACGGCCTGTTCGGTCAACCGTGCACCAGCAACCCCGAAGTCGTTGATATCACCATCCGGGAAACACGAGCCTATTTCGACGAACACCCCGAGGCACACTGTTTCTCTCTGGGCATGAACGACAACGGGAACTTCTGCCTGTGCGACAACTGCCGTGCGCTCGACGTTCCGGGTCTGAAATTCCGGGACCGCCCGATCTACTCCGACCGGTGGTTCACCTACTTCAACGCCGTGGCGCGCGCGCTGCAGGAATCCCATCCCGGAAAATTCGTGGGATGCCTGGCCTACCATAACGTGGAGGAGCCGCCCCGACGCATCGAACGCCTCGAGCCCAATACGGCCATTTACCTCACGCAGGATACCGCACAGCACCTGGATTCCGAATACCGGGACAAAGACCGTGAATTCATCCTCGCCTGGCTCAAACAGTGCGACCACGTCTGCAAGTACGACTACTATGGCCTGGGCTGGGTGCTACCGCGTTACTTCCCGCGCCTGATGGCCGACGACATCAAGTTCCAGCACAGCGCGGGCGTCAAAGGCTTCTATGCCGAAGCCTATCCTCACTGGCCCGCCGCCGGGCCGCAGATCTGGCTGGCATCCAAGCTCTGGTGGAACGCCGACCAGGACCCGGAAAAGCTCCTTGAAGAATTCTTCACGCGTCTGTTCGGCGGGGCAGCGGGCGAGGTCCGCTCCTTTTACGACCTTCTCGAATCCATCTGGCGCCGCCCCCGGCAGGGCCGGTGGTTCCAGGGCCTGCGCGGGTTGAACGACCAAGTCAACTGTTACACCATCGACGACGCGAACGCCCTCGAAGCCATGCTCTCGCGCGCCTACAAGGCCACGCGGGACCCCGTCGTCCGCCTCAGAATCAAGTATATCCGCCGCTGGTTCCAGTTTCCCGCAACCCTCATCCGCGGCTGGCACGTTTCAGACGAAATCTGCGCATTGCCCGCAGGGCCGGAGGCCCGGGAGAAGGCCGCGGGCCTTCGCAAACTCAGACCACGTCTCAAGAGGTCACACCGCCAAGCGATCCTGGAAGACCGCAATATGCCCAAGGCCGCCTACTTCAGCGACGGGAGATACGAGGAGCGCGTCGCGGACCCATGGACGGAAAGGGTCGACAGGGCCCTTGCACACGCGGGCGAGTAACGGCACCCACCTGCGTTGCTGGAAAACAATCTGCGGCGATTTATTCCGAGCCAGGAGTCCACGCTGGCGCTTCTTCAGTCCGACCTACTCATAATGCGACGTGTCCACGCCGTCCATCAGCCGCAACCAATCCAGGTGTGTTTTCGCGACCCGCTCAGGACGCGCCCTGCTGCGCGCGACGAATCCTGGCACCTCGTCCCGCCCCGTGGGTTTCGATGGATCGGAGTATCGAACATCCAGGCTCCAGCGGATGCGGTCCGTCCGGTTGGGAAAGGACCGGTGCGCCGTCTTGTGCTGGAACACCACCAGACCGCCCTTTCGCACCGGACAGGCGACAGGCTGCCCATCGGGAACCCACCCCGCGAGGATCCCCTCGTTCGGATAATCCGTAAGTTCTCCGTGAGGCATCAACCCGGCGCGGTGGCTCCCCGGAATCACCTCCAGGCATCCGTTTTCCACCGTTACGTCCACCAGCGGAATCCAGAAATTCACCATAAACGTCGCTTCCGCTTCGGGATGCAGAAAACCCAGGTCCTGGTGCCACGGGATCTGCGAACGGGCTTCGTTGGGCATCTTCGCCTGGCAATTGAACTGGGGATGGGCAAGGATCTCCGACCCGATGACCGATTCCACGATATCCAGGATCGCCGGGTGCGTGATCAGTGAAAACATCCCGGCCGTCTTGAGGCGTTTACCCGTCACGGCCTTCTCGATTGCCGACGGATCGTCCATCGCGTCGCGGATACGCGTCAGTCGCCGGTCAAACGGCGCACCCGCGAACGGATCGGAAAGCCTTTCATCCGCGAAGGCCTCCCGCGCCTTTCGATCGATCTCCGCGGTGATGTCGTTGATCAGCGGCTGCAGATCCGCCGGTGACAACACATCCTCCAGCAGCAAAACGCCGTCGTCAAGATAAGCGGAAAGCTGATCCGCGCTCAGGCCGGCCATAGACGTTCTCTCGATATTCTTCAGAAATTCCCATATTGACTACACAGTTACACCGTCCGCATTTCCGATCCGGACTTATCCCACCGCCCGGAACGCCGTCACCGTCCCCCTTGAGGTGGCGCACACGACCCGGTCGCCGTCCGCC
This sequence comes from Candidatus Latescibacterota bacterium, assembly GCA_965237675.1. GTDB lineage: Bacteria > Latescibacterota > UBA2968 > UBA2968 > JAAXHE01. The sequence goes on along the minus strand of OZ250150.1, from coordinate 1,770,325 downwards.
CGGAGGTGCGTGACCTCGCCGTCGACCCGATCCCCGGCGACCAGGCCGCCGTCCGCGTCATAAGTCCGGATCTCGCCGGTTTCGAAACCCACCAGGACTTTCACCCGTCCATTGCCCTGCACGGCCGTCAGCCACGTGATCTTGTCCACCAGATCCCGGCGCCACAGGACCTCGCCACCCCCCGCGATGCAGGCCAGTTGGCCCACGTCGCTGGCCGCGATCACCTCCGGCCGTCCATCTCCGTTCACGTCCGCAAGGGCGATGTCCTCCACCTCCCCACCCATATTCACGCGCCATGAGAGGGCCCCCATCCTGCCGGGTTTGCTGCTGTACGTCCCCGGCCCCGAAAACTTGCCCCTGCCGCCCAGGCCGGTCTGGCCGAACAACTCCCCGCTCGACGCCGCGTTCACCGCCCTCCAATCTCCATAGACGACCTCCATCGCCCCGTCTCCGTCCAGATCGGCCGAGAGAATCGTCGGTGAGACACAGCCCGTGCTTTGCCGCCAGCGCGCCGTCCCGTCGGGATTGAGACAATTGATCGTGTAATACTCGGTGCCCACCAGGATCTCGTCCTTTCCGTCGCCGTCCAGGTCCACGGCCAGGCATCCGGTGATGCAGTGATAGTGGGTCTCGGTCTGCCACTTCAGCGACCCGTCGGCCTCGAACGCGTGGAAAAGCCAACCCTCTGCGCCGGCCAGCACCTGCTTCCGGCCGTCGCCGTCGAGATCGGCCGACGAAAGGGTCGTCAGACGTTGCGGGCGCATGCCGCTTCCCGGCGGAAACTCGTGCGTCCAGCGCGGTTCACCCCCGGCGTCCAGAACGTAGAGCCGGCAATCCCGCGTTCCGACAATTGCCTCCGGCGCGCCGTCCCCGTCGATATCCGCCAGGTGCACGGCACGGACTTCGCCCCCCGCCTCGAACGACCACGCCTCGGCGCCGTCAGCGCCAAGGAGGTGAACGTCCCCGTTGACCGTACCCGCCAGCGTCCGGCCCGATCCATCCGACGCAACGGCCGTTACGCACGCTCCAGCGTCGAACGACCACGCGGGCTCCAGCCCGGCTCGGGAGACGGGCGCCACGCCAATGGACACGGAGCCTTCACGGTAGGACGGCGCCTTCCGCAACGCCCGGTCGAACGTCCCGGGTGCGCGGGGCAAGACCTCAAGGTCGTGCCTGCCGGCCGACAGCGTGAACCAGCGCAGTTTTCCTTCGCCGCCACCGGAAATCCGTTCGCCGTTCAGATGCACGGCGTCGGCGCGGATACCTATTCGGGTCTCGGTACGGGTCTCGACAACCCCCACGCCGCTGGCCAGATCCATCTCCACCGACACGGGCGCCCAACTCCGGAACAACGGTCCTTCCCACGATAGTGTGGTGCCCTCCACGAGGGCAAACCCGTCTCCGTCGATCCGGAACAGCTTCGCTTCCACCTCCAGGTCGCCCGAACTGAACGTCCCTGCCCCGGCCAACACCACCTCGTCGGACCGTTTATCCCGGACCATCGCAACGGACGGACCCACCCGCTCCAGGGCAAACTCCTGATCCATCTCCGAATTCGACGGATACAGGAGATTGACAAAGGTTGTCTGCTCGCCGACGTTCATGGCGAGGCGCTTCTTCTGATGCCACATCCGCACCGTCCCGTCCGCGTGCTCGTAATTCTCCCAGTTGCTTTCCCAGTCCGGCGCGAAGTCCGCCTCACGGTCCGTCAACGATTTCTCGGAGTCGTCCGCATTCACAATGTGGAACCGTTCCCCGTCCTGCTCGAGGCGCAACGCGTTTCCATCCGCCTCCACCTGCCCCAGCACCCGCCAGATGGCGTCCAGAAAAAAGTCTCCGTCCTCGAGCGCGTCTACAGTATCGATCACCAGAAAATAGGAACCCTTTCGCCAGAAGATACTACGCGCCCAGTCCGTTCCATTGTCCCCGGGCGACACCGTCCGGCTGTACCCCCAGTTCTCGAAATCACCGATCGCCCTGAGCGCCACCTGGCCCGGCTTGGGAACACACGTCCCGTCCTTCACGATCACTACCGTGTTGTGATATCTCGCCAGCCGGCGGATGTAGTCCAGATCCGCCAGCCAGATCCGATCGTTCCAGCACAGGCGGATGATCGAATTGCCATCCTCCTGGGAATGAGAAAAACCCGTCGGCCCGTCGATCAGAAGATACTCACTGCGCCTGTCGAAGCTGCGTCGGAACGCCAGCTTGTCGAACGCCTCCGCAAGGGGCACGTCCGATTCCGGCAGAGGATCGCCGTGGTATTGCCCCGTTTTCCGTGCCCGTTCCGTTGCAAATTCGTGAGCGGCCCCGTCCAGCATGGACGCGCGAACCCCCAGCAGTTCCGAGGGCTCCACCGGCGCCACGTCCTTGAAGAAAAATCCATCGTACACCTCCCATCCGCCGATCCCCCAGTTCCTGTCCCGGCGGAAGGACTCCTTCCACTCCTGCCCCTGCTCCAACCAATCGTATAGCCACCGGTAGCGCCCGTCGTTGTAGAACCACGCGCCGACCGCCGCGGTCTGCAATCCGCTGGGACGGCTTGCCCGGGCTGCCCGGTAGGCGCCGACGTCACCATACGAGCAGTCGTCGCCCCGGCTGTCGATGGTAAGCACGGCGCTGTCCAGCAGGCGGGCAAGATGACCGTCTTCCAGGTACGAAAGATCGTCCGTCATCAAGCCGTACTTGATCAGATGTCCGGGCGTAATCCAGACGTACCCGGTGCCCGCGTTGTCGTTGGGCTTGTACGACCGGGCATGCAGTTCCAGGGTCCGATGCGCCAGGGGCAGCTTTTCGTCGAAATCCGTGAGCCCGTAATACTTCTTGAAATACCTCGCCCCGGTAAACAGACTCAACGCGGCGAAACTCTGATGATTCTGGTTCTGAACCACGTCGTCCACGGACTTGAATCGAAAGTGGGTCAGTTCGGACGTCCACCGGATGATATTGTAAATCGCGTTCGTCATCTTCAGCCGGTCGCCGTCGCTCAACACGTCCCCCTCCTCCATCACGTCCCAGGCCGTCAGCATGCGGTAAATCCAGAAGTAGAGATGCGTCCCCTGCGACAGGCACCAGTCTCCGGCCTCATGCGCCAGATCGATGAAATGCAGGAATTCCTCCCTGAAAATCCGGCCCCAGACATCCTGGCCCGACAGATAGTAGAGCATCGCGTGGTCCACCATGCGGCGCAACGGGCCCTGGCTCCCGGAAAGCGCCACCTGTTCGTTCACCGTGTCGATGATCCTCCGGGCTTCGGCGTCCGTGGGCGCCGACTCCGGGTTCTGGCGGGACACGGACCGGTTGATCCTTCCGATGCGCGGTCCTTCCGCTTCGAGGATTTTGATGAATTGGTCCACCGCACGCGCCACCCCTTCGGGCGTACTTCCTCCCAAAAGAACCGCGTTGCGGCCCGTCCCGAAGGGATTGTGGACCGTTCTTACCTCGTACCCGTCCCCACCGGGGTAATATTCGTCCGTCCACGCGTAGAAATTCATCCCCAGGCGCCGGATCGCCCCGTTGGTGAATACGTTACCCGCCGCGACAATATGCGCGCCCTCCCAATCGTTCTCGCCGATCTCCGATGCGGAACGGACTTCCGCCCCGCCGCCGAGGGCCTGCGCGATCGCCACGCCGATCTTCTCTCCGGCCCGGCCTTCGGGCGCCGCCACCAGCACATCGCCCGACAGGTCCGTTTCAAGATGGAGATCTTTCAGCGTCGGGATCTCCTTGTTCGCGATCTCGATATCGTAAGACTCCTGCCGCCGTCTCCGCGCGCTGCGACGTCCTGTTTCAGCCATTGTTTTCACCTCAATGATTCCCCAAGCATCGGTTGTCAGGGGAGATCGAAATGCGAAAAATTCGTTCACATCATGACGAGAATCGGGTGGGAGTCCTGTTCGATTCCTATACAGTCGCACGATCGGCAACGTCGGGCGATCGCGCATTCTCCAGCAGCTTTAAACATAGAGATCGCATCATCTCAAGTTCGTGAAGGTACTCGCGCTGCGCTTCTTCTGCCGGCAAACTGTCGAAAAGATCGGTTAGTTGTATCCCGTGGCTCATAACCGCATTGGCCTGTCGGTTTCGAAGGTGCTTTCGGACGTAGAGACAGTTATCCGCATGATAGAAGCGCTGAATTGCTTCTGTTGCGTTGAGAATCCCTGCGGCCAATGATTGCACCATGCCCAGATTCAGAAGTGCGAAGAATCCCAGTTGGTCTGTCACACCAGTGTCACGGCTCGTGTCTGAAAGCACAATGCGAAATGGATAGGTCTGCTTCATGGCATTGTCGTGCTTGAATAGTATTTGACACCGGCAACGCTGCCGGATTCGTGCTCGAAATAATGAGCTTCGCCGAGATTTCCCTGCCTGATGACCTTTCTCCACCTGCTGCGACGCACACGCCGCAATTCACGATGCACTGCCCGGTTACGTACGGGATATTTGAGGGTACCTCCCCGGTCGGGCATCCAATTCTGCGGCAACGATCCGGACGCATAGATGTCCGGATACAGGTTGAGCGGCATTCGTATCCTTTAGCAAAATTGCTCAAACTTCGTACGAACCATTCGGCGAAACCAGTTGCGTCTGGTCTTCTTGTTGCGGTTGCAGAATGCTCTCCATTTGTGACCGGTAATGGAGTCACAGGAGAATGGAAATCATCGCCGGTCGATCACTGAGGCAGGTGGCTCGGGTTATAAGAAGATGTTTCAAAAAGGTAAAGGAGTAAAGGAAGAATTGATAGTGCGGATTTATCTATTCGAATTCAGGTCGACCTGCACCTGAACGGAAACGATGGATACGCAAAGGTATTATCCGAGAATCTCGACTGAAACGCAAGGCAGCTTCCTTTCAAACCGATGGTAGTCAAAGAGCTTCGATAAGCGTTCCGGCCGCCACAAAGGTATCCTTCACCTCGCCGCGAGCGTCAAACCTGGCGGCGCCGACCTCGCCGTCGGTTGTGATGCCCGCTCCCGTCAGGACCCGGCCCGCTGCCGGCTGCAAGAGCACAGCCGCGTGGCCGGCGGCCAAGGGAAGGGTGACCGCATACCCGCCGTCAATCTCCACCAATTCGGCCTCGCCGTTCAGCGTCTCGCCGGACCGATGCGGCCTGAGGACCGTCACGAACGTCTGTTCGCGGGCAGACGAGGAGGGTATTGCCGTCAGGTGATACTCGACAAGCTGGATGCGAGCCCGTGGCGGCGGTTCGAACCGGTCGGTCTGGCTCAACGCAAGCCAATGGGGATAAAGGAACGATACCTGGCAACTCGCGCCACCGTTGACGACCCTTACATCCCGCTGGTTCAGGACATCCATCTCCACGGGCGCGTGCAGCCGCCACTCGAAGCTCGCGGGTTCTGGCGCGACCAGCGTGTCGAAGATGAGAATCGCATCGGGTTTTACGAACATGATACGACGGGTAAACCGTTCGAGTTTGCCCGCGTAGGCGCCGCCCGCCTCTCCCGCCACATAGTCGAAAGTTTCCGAGGTGTGGAAATCCAGGATCTCGCCCACGGCCTCGCTTGCGTTCGGTATCTGCCCCTCACCGTTGACGGTGATGTTATTCACCGACTTCGTATGGTGCATCCATTGTCTGTGGTGCGCGCTGCCGTGGATGTCGCGCCGCCCCGTGCGAATCAGCAACCGCTCTCCGAAGGCATAGAGCAGGAACGAATTCTGGGCTTCGTACCCGTGGCTGTGTGACCCGAACGGGCTGCTCTTGAAGATCACCTCCACGTTGTTGCGGGCATCCTCCAGATCGGTATTGAACACGGCCTGGCCGGTACCCCGGAAGCAGCGAGACGTCGGCAGGTCGACCGGCCGCTTCGCCTCCACCCGGGGCAGCGCGCCCCGGACAAAGCCGATATACCCCGGCTCGGAAGGCAACTCACCGTGCGCCTCAACGTACCATTGCCAGTACGGATTCCGTGCCATTGCAGCGAATAGGGCCATAACGCCGCGATTCTGCCCGGATTCGAGGTGGGCCGTCAGATCCCCGAAACCGCCGCCCCGCGTACCCGGCGGTTGGAGATACATCGGATAATAGCCGACCTTCGAGAAATAGGGCTTATCGAAGGCATCGATGCCCATTGCCTCCCGCATAATGTCCGCCCACCAGGTAAATCGCTGGATGTAGCTTCGCCAATAGCCCATGCCCTGGTGCCAGCCACCGTCGTCATCGCTCCAGACCGGATACGTGTTGGCGAACACGTTCGCTGCAAACCACACCCAGTCCGCGGCCTCCGGGATCTCGTCCAGAAACGCAATGCCCACCTCTCCCAGAAAATGCCATGACCGGGTATCGTGGCTTCCGTACGGATGCCACAGGAACCGGGGGTAGAGATGCCCGTACATTTCCCTTCCCCGAACGGTCATCATCCTGCGGCACCGCTCCCGTTCGTCTTCCGTCAGCAGATCGTTGAGATAGCTGTACGTCCGGGAGAAATAGTACGCGTAGGGCATCCCGGCCTCGTCGTTATACCGAAATCCCGTCGCCCCTTTCGGATCCCACTCGGCGCAGGCCATCAGCAATTCCCGGGCGAGTTGGCCGTACTCCTCCCGCCCTCCCAACAGCCGGGTGAAAGCCAGCGTCGCCGCGCCGTTCAGGGCGGCGATCGTATACTCCCGGTTCGGCCACCAGATCGCGCGCCACTCCTCACTGAGCCGCACCGTGCCTTCGGGATAGAGCGGCGGCTCCTCGGTGGGCGGCGGATTCTCGAGCAATTTCTCCGAGGCGGCCACGAGTTCCTCGTATTTGACCGCCAGGTCCGTTCTGGCGCGCCGTCCCAGTTCCGGCACCTGTTCCGGCCTCACGAACAGCCGCGGATGGCCCGCAGGAATGCGCGCCAGGAGGTCGTCGCGCGAAGGCAGCGGATGTGCGTTTGCATCTTTTGCAATTGTAAACATCCTCACCGTGCTCCATTCGGACGTCTCTCCAGCCCGATCGGTAAAGCGGAATCGCCAGAACCAGCGGCCCGGCGTGAGGGTGCTGGGTGGGCAGTGAACGTTGAATGTCACCCCCGTCGCCTCGTACGCCAGGTCTTCGAAGCCGCGTTCTCCCGCACACTGAAGGTCGTAACTTGCGGCGTCTTTCTGCGGCCGCCAGGAAAACCCCGGGGGCGTCACCTGAGACGTACCCCCTTCCGCGGGACGAAAGCCCCACTCGCCGGGCTTCGCGGGCGTCTCATCAATCTCCGGGCGCCCGGATGCTTGCGTCCGTGACGCCACCATCAACAGCAGCGCCGCTCCAATAATGACCAGAATCCCCATCATCCTGTAACTCCTTTCGAACAACCATGCAGATGCGATCGCCAGGCGCATTCGGGAATCCACTGGAAAAGCCCCTTCATTAACGCAATGTCCTCCCGTGAGATAGAATCGCCCCTCCTTCTTACGTCTGACCGCTCACCTCTTACTGCGTCTTGGAACTGCGTTCCGGGCGGACGAAGGATGCGACACGCAATAAGGCGAGACCTACCCCCTTTCCCCCTTCCCGAGGGGAAGGGGGGAACTGTCATCGGTTGATGAACACCTAGATCTTCTCCCCCTCTCCCCGCGGGAGAGGGGGCCGGGGGGAGAGGTCACGGCGCTGACGTCAACGGATTGGATTTTTGATTCAAGCTGATTGCTTTTTGTGAGAGGCGAGGCGCTACGTAGCCCATTTCATTTGCAGTTTTCGTTCATGGACAGCACAATCCCGGAGGTAAAGATTGATCAGGGTCTGGTACGGAATGCCTGTTTCCTCCGCCATAGCCTTGAACCAGGATACCGTGTCCCGATCCAGCCGCATGGTGACCGGCTGCTTGAGGTACTTGATGTAGGGATTCTTGCGTCCCTTCATCTTTGAGAATTCATAATGGTCTCTCATGATCTTCTCCTCCAGTAGCCAAACTCTTCTGTCTTGTTAGCCTTTCTCGCCGAGATGATGCGTACGAGCGTTTCACTCTCTCGAAAGCAATGGCAGACAACAAGCACACGCAGTTTGAAACTCATTCCCAGGAGCAGGAATCGGTCCTCGTCTTCAGAATGGTCGGGATCGAAGAATTGAACCGCGTTTTCGTCATAGAAAGCCGTACGCGCTTCTTCGAACGAGACACGATGTTTCCTGAAGTTCGCGCTTTCCTTTCGCCCATCCCATACAAACCGGATTCTTTCCATGCATACAATGTATGTATATACCACTTCTGTGTCAAGCGGATATCCTGAAGCTGTACGCTGGTCTTTTCGTCAACTGTAATATTTCGGGTTGGTCACCGCCAACGAGATATCGTCCAGCGGCAGTTCGACTTTCACTCCGCCCTCCCGGTGGGAAATATGGAACGCCAGTGCGATTTCCAGCGCACTTCGCCCGTCCTCGCCCGTACAGGAGGACCCCTTTTCCTCCTCGATGCAAGTTACCAGTTCCTCGATCGCCTTTACAACACCGCTCCTGGCTTCGATGTTCTGTGGGATCTTCCGCCCCACCAGGGCGCGACCTTCATAGACGCCTTCCTCCAAGGTCCAGAGTTCGTCCACGTTGTAGCCGATCCGGATCCTCCCCATCGTACCTACCAGATCGAACTCGAATCCCACCGGAGATCCTTCCACCGCGTTCACGAAGGCGTGCATCCCGTTTTGAAACTGGATATAACCGCTGCCGCCCGGATCGTCATGCGGCTTTCGCCCGCCGTCCAACTGGCCGAACACCCACGCCGCCTCCTCGCCGGACCAGAACCGCATCAGGTCGAACATGTGGGTCGCCTCGTGCACCAGTTCGGGGCCCATATTGCCGGCAATACTGATCAACTCACCAATCGTGCCCCCCGCAACCAGTTCTTTCACGCGGACCATCAGGGGGTCCCACCGGTTGTGGTAAAGGACAGACAACGTGGTTCCCGCTTTTCTGCACGCTTCGATCATGCGGTCCGCGTCCGGCAGGCTGGTCGCCATCGCTTTCTCGCACAGGACCGCCTTCACGCCCGCTTCGGCGGCCGCCACCGTCATCTCGGCGTGCAGGTGCGCGTGCGTCGCCACGCTGGCGATGTCCAGGGCTTCCGCCTCCAGCATGTCGCGATAATCGGCATAGAGGCGATGCACGCCCCACCTGGCCGAAAAATCGGCCAGCCTCTCGCCATTGATATCCGCGGCGGCCACCACCTCGGTGCTGCCCACCTGGCCATAGGCGCCCGCCAGAACGCCGGGCTGGGGAACCCGACCCGGCTGTCTGCGCTTCTCATCGTCCATCGTACTGGCCATGCGCCCGCAGCCGATGATTCCCACGCGGTACGTCGCTTTTTTCACGTTTACGCCCACCTCGGATTCTACATTACCCGGCACTCCAGGTCCGTCGCCATAGCCGCTGCGGGCGTATGGTGATGGTCCATCGGCGGGGTTGTCAGGTAGTGCACGTACAGGATGCAGGGCTGCCCGGGGAACGGGAAGATCGTCCGGAAGCGCCCATTGGGTTCCACCTCGTAGCGTACGGCGGCTTTCCCGGACCATGCACCGACAGCCGCGACGTCCACGGTCGACGCGTTGTCCGTCACCACGGCCCAGCTTGTGCCCTCGCCGTCGGCCCGCTGTCTCGCGCCGAACGCGGAATGCAGGGGCCCATCCGGCAGGCTGAAGTTGCTTTCGACGACTACTGTCGCAATTTGCGACACATCGCCCGACACGACCTCGTGCTCGGCCCGGAACCAGGAAACCCCCGAGTAAAAGGTCAAAAACGCGACAAACTCGTATCCGCCGCCGTAGGTTCCATCCACCCTCAGACGGGCCGTCCGGGGACCGCGCGTCTGGATATCGATCCGGACCTCGCCCGAGGGGAACAGGATCCTGCCGTCCTTGAGTACGAGCGCCGGCCCGGGCGCTCCCGCCTCGTGAAACGCCCTGCCGTCGAAAATCACGTTCTCCACCAGGTTGAAGCGCCATCGTCGGACCTGGTAAATCACCGGTCCCTGCTGCACCTCGATCAGGTCCTTGCCCGCGCGAACCCCGATTGGGTTCGGCTGCGGCGGGGGCGGCGGCGGCGTCCCCTGTCCGTACTCGAACGTGAGGACCTCCTCCCCTCCGGCGGGGAGCCGGGCAGGAAACGCGACCTCCGCGGTCCTCACGCTGCCATCGTCCCAGGTCTCCAATCCGTCCACCTGCACGGGACGCGCTTCGCCGCCGCCGTCCAGCATTCTCGCCGGGCCGCCCGCGGTGAACTCGCCGGGCTCAAAGCCCACCGTTACCGTGCACGGAAAGTTTCTTCTGCTATATCCGTCCCGTTCGGAAACCCGGATCATCCGGTGCATTCCGGTCCCTCCCGAATTCGCCGCCATCGCCTTCCGTGTCCCGTCCCAGAAATATGTCTCCATTCGGCAATCTATTTCCGGGACAGAACACTATTGCAACTCGAGTTCCACCCACTTTGAGGCCATGCGGCGGATACGCGGGCTTTCGCTGTTCAGAAAATCGTCGGTGAAGGCCCTGCCCGGCTGGCTGTACTGGAACCGCGACATCAGATCGATCAAGACGCGGTGGTTCGCCTTCAATATCTCAATGTGCTCTTGCTCCGTGGCCTCCGGAACGAAATTCACCGCCAGGTGGCGCCTTCCCACCGCGCCGCCGTAGGCCGCATGCCAGATGTTCATGTTCAGGAACAAGACGTCTCCCGGCGTGGATTCCAGGAAGTAGCACGGTACGTCCGCACCGGGCACGCCGATTTTATCCATGGGCCTCAATGCCTCATGAAACGGCAGGCGGTGCGATCCGGGGATCACCCGCAGACAGCCGGTGTCTTTGGTGAGGGTATCCAGATACAGAGAGACCTTCATCGGCGGAAAGTTCAGTCGGCTACCGTCGGGATGCCATTCCGTTTCGCCCACGTACAGATTGCCCTCGGAGCAGAGCCAGTGAAACCCGGGGCCCAGCAGGCGTTCCACGGTCACATAGATGCGGTCGTCCTCGACGAGATCCGTCAGCAGCGGATGGTGCTCGGCGATTCCATAGAGCGACTGCCGTATCTCGCCGGAAAAAGGCCGGCCTTCCCGGTCGTTCTCAAGCATGTCGTCGAACGTACGGGTGATCTCGGCCATCTCCTCCGGGCCGAACGCCCCGCGCAGCGCAAGAAAGCCGAACGTCCGGAAAAATTCAACTTGTTGATCGGTAATCATACCCGCCCCTTTCGCTGTGTCGAATCGCCTGTCCTGTTGCCCCGTTGAGATGCCCCGATGCAGCCGGGGCGCAGTCCCTATTCCGGTTCGATGTTCCACTTTAACAGACCGACGTCCCGGGGGCCGTAGAGTCCGGGTCCGTAGGCATCATCCCGCTGGCGATAGCCCGTGCCGTAGGCGGTCAGGATCGAGCCATTGGGAAGCACAAGTGAGGACGTCGTGTGGGGACTCGCCTGCCAGGCGCCGGAACGCAGCTTTCCGGCAGGCGAGGGCGAACCCTGTTTGTTTCCTGTCCAGGCGGCAAGAATATAGCGGCGTTCCAGGTCCCAGGTCCGCCCGTTGTCGCGGCTCACCACCGCCTCGATGCCGAACCGCGGGTAACCCTCAGCGGTGTCGGGATAGCCGAGGCGAACCACGTATGTGGCTACAATGTAGTTACACGGCAGAAGCGCCGTACTGGCGTGATGGCGCCCCCAGTCGTAGAGCTGATGGACCTCGCTCCAGGTGTAACCGTTGTCTTTCGAGATGGATATTCCGAAACCTTCGTAGTGATCGAATCGAAGGCTCCTGTACGCCTCGGGCGGATCGGTCCGGCAGGTTGCGACGATATCGCCGTTGGCCGATCGAATCGGGCAGACCTCGTTGATGCCGACAAACTCCGGAACATGATGGGCGCCGGTCCAGGTTCTCCCGGCGTCCGAGCTGAACCTGACGTAGGCCTGGGAGGTCATGGTCTCGGAATCGCCGTAATATCCCGTTTCCATCAGACGGGCCACCCTGCCCGTCTTTGGATCCAGGTCCACCAGTACCGGGTCCCAGGCCATCCACCTTTTTCCGCCGGGCGCCGGCTCCACGGGCACCGTGTCTCCCCACGTCTCTCCAAAATCGGCGCTGAACCAGCGCAGGGGCGGATGGTGCGAAACCAGGATCAATTCGCCCGCGCCCAGATAGGTCAGCGCGTGCCCGAGCCCGCAGCCGGGGTTGCCCTGTGTGTCGGTGTGTACGTACGCAGGATCGCTCCACGTGGCGCCCCGGTCGTCGCTGAACAGGACCACGGCGAAGTGTATCCAGGGACTGCCGGGATAGTCGCAACTGAGCAACATGAGCACCCGTTCCTTCTCGGGCATATACACAATGTGGGGCACGGCCACCACCCGGTTCCAGCTTTCGGTCACAATCTGCGACTGGGCGGGCAGTTCGACGCGATCCGCATCCGGACTCAATCGGATCACTCTGTGTTCTTTCCATTGGCTACGTGGTACGGATGGCACGTATATGTCCTTTATTCAGGTAGATGAACCACCACCCCCTAACGTCCCCTATTCCCTTGCCCTTTTTCTTGCTTCGCCCAAGAAAAAGGGCGAAAAAGAAGGGCGCCGCTCGGCGCGGGGCCGGGGGGAGAGGTTCCGCCCAGGGCGACCGCCTACAACTCGATCCATCTGTTCTCCGTGGATGACGAAACCACGGCATCCAGGATCCGGAGCACGCGCAGGCCGTCCGAAACCGGGATAGGCGGGGGAGCGCCCGACGCCGCCGCCTCGACGAACGCGGCCAACTCCCGATAGCACATCTGGGCGAGATCGTCGCCGGGGATGCGGAGGACCGTGGGGTGCGCATATTCGGGAATCACCCGGCTTTCCACGGTCACGACGTCGCCCTTCCAGTCTCCCCGTACGCGTCCGCGGGTACCGAACACGTCCACGAAATCGTAGCCGACGCCGGAAGCCTGGGAGACGGAAAACGTCGCGGCGGCCCCACCCTTCAGGCGCACGGTGTATACCGACGTCTCGTCCGTCCCGCCGGGCGTCCATCGCACGGTTCCCGACACGGCTTCGGCGTCGTCGCCCGTCATCCACAGCACCTGGTCGGTCAGATGGGAACCCAGAAAGAGAAGCTGGCCGCCCCCTTTCTCGTAAGGCCCCCCGAGCCACCCGCCCAGCGGGCCGCCCCCCTTGCCGGCCGCCACGAAGCTGACGTCGCCAACCGCCCCGCGGTCGAGCAGTGACTTGATGAACATCCGGCTGAGAGAATAGCGCATGCAATAGCCCACCATGGCCACCACGCCCCGACGGGCGGCGGCTTCCACCACCTCGGCGCCCTCCGCCGCGTTGAGGCCCATAGGTTTTTCGATAAACACGTGCTTGCCGGCGCCAATGGCCGAGAGCGCAACATCCTTGAGGTGGCGGTGCGGGACGGCCACGACTACGGCATCCACGTCCGCGCTTTCCGTGACGTCCTCGGAACGGGCGGACACCCTTTCGATCCGTAACGCTTCGGCCAGTTGTTGCGCCCTGGCTTCATCGACGTCCGCGCACGAAACCAGACGCGCGGATTCGATACGGGCGACCGCCGGCGCGAGATTGAGGCGGGTCTGCCCCCCGCAACCGACCAGCCCGACGCGCAGCATTTTCGTCATGGAACTCTCCTTTGAACAGCGCCGCTCGAGGGTTTCGTGAATTCAGTCTACCCGAACCATCGCAGAGATCGTCACAATCAGAGACCCAGCATCGAAAGGGTCCCGTCCGAACACCCGAGCAGCAGGCGGCCTTCTCCGTGGGGCGTCAGGGCGTGAATCTTCGCCTCTGAACGGTGGACACCGAGGGTCTGTCCATCTCCGTCCAGTATCCATACGCTCCCGTCGTCACATCCGGCGACAATTTCCGGCCGGCCATCTCCATTGACGTCGGTGGCAACCAGCCGGCGCACGGGCGCCTCCAGGTTGCGCCGCCATCGCTCGGCGCCGTTTTCATCGAACAGGTAGATGTAGAAACAATCCGATCCGGCCGCGACTTCGGGCCTCCCATCCCCGTCCACGTCCACCGCCGCAACCGCGTGCACCTCTTCACCCACCTCCCGTGACCACTGGGGTGTCAGAGAATCGCCGTCAAGCCGAAGCGCGTGAACCTTCGACCGGGTCGTACCGCACGCGATCAGATTGTCGCCATTTTCGTACAGATACACGTCGCACCCCGGTAGCATCGACGGCCAACCGTCCAGCCCGTTGCTGGCGATTTGGCTGCCGTCCGCGTCCAGCACATAGCACGTTCCCCCGCAGGAAATCCGGCCCGGCCCGCCGATCACCTCCGGACGGCCGTCTCCATTGACATCCGCCAGGCAAAAGGGGTCGAAGATCCCGTAGATGAAGAAGTTCCAGCGTTTGTTGCCGTCCGCGTCGAAACAGTGGAGTTGCCGGTCGGTGACCGCAGCGAGAATATCCGGCCGTCCCGTGCCGCGAAGGTCCGCGGACTTGACCAGTTCAACCGAGGAGTTCCGGGTATACCACTCCCACCCTCCTCGAAAGATCGCGAACTCGTGGGACCAGCGCACGGCGCCGTCATGCTCCAGAAAATAGAGGCGCCGGTCGTTTGCCCCGGCCGCCACCGGTGAGCGGGCGTCCCCGGCCTGCCCCGCCGCGCACACCGACAGCACCGCATCCCCCGCCCGGAAGGTCCAGTCGGGCTCTCCTCCCTCCCACAATGCAACCACGCGCCCGTCCTCCATACCTGCAACCACGCCATCGCCCCTGCGCGCCACACATCGTACCGCCGACCCGAAGTCGCGCGACCATACAGGGCGCAGGGATGCCGCCGATGCCGGCCGTACGCGTTTCTCCGCGCCTGCCCGCCAATCGTCCAGGCGCCACACACGTTCCGGTATACCGCCACTGCCCGCGGGCGCCTGGCGCACGCGCTGTTTCCCGGCCGAGAGCGTATGCACCCCTCCGCACAACTCAGCGTTTGCGGGTTCCGATACGTCTGCCACACCGACGCCCGTCTCCAGGTCGAACTCAACGGACACCGGGGCGTCGCTTTCGAATAGCGTTGTTTCCCCGCGCAACAGCGTTCCCCCGCACAGGGTGAACCAGCCCGGCCCGATCGCGTAGACGTCGGCCTTTCCGGACACGGGTCCAACCGCAAACGTCCCGTCGGCGCCGCCTGTCCCGATCAGCATCCGCCCCTCCGATCCCTCCACCAGGATCGCGGACTCCCCAACACGACGCATCCGCACGTCCAGCGGTTTCGTGTCGTTTGTCGCGTAAAACAGATTGATGAAGGTGTGCCGGTCTCCCGCCGCCATCTCGCGGTTGACGGACTGACGCAGGATATTGACGTAATCGTCCGAGTACGGATAGTCCTTCCACCAATGCCCGAAAGCCTCCCAATCCCGCTCCATATCAATGCGGTCACCGCCCACACCTTCCAGAACGAACCGATCCTCCCGCCCGTCGTCCGGATCCTTCTGGACGGTCTCCAGCCGATTCCCGTCCAGCGTGGGCGTCCCCAGCGTCCGCCAGTTGCATTGGAGTGCGAACGCACCCGCTTCAGTGGCCTGGATTTCATCGATGGCGACGAAGAACCGGCCGACCCGCCATACCATATTTCGGGTCCACCGCGCTCCCGATTCCACTTCCATCGATGTCCGGCTCATTCCCATACGGTCGAGGTCCGCCAGCCCCTCCAGACGGCACAGCGCGGGCACCTGCCAGGGCTCTCCGTTTCGGACCGCCGTGCACCCGTTGTGATGTTTCAGGGTGGGCCCCTCCGTGTAAGAGGCGTCCACCAGGAACACCCGGTCATTCGCGGAGAACTCCACAATTGTGTTTCCGTCGTCGTGCCCGTGGTTGCCGTAGGAAATCCCGTGCAGCATCAGGTACTGATCCGCCCGGTCGAAACCCTCTCGAAAACACACCGTATCGAACGCCGTGTCCAGCGGCAGATTGAGAGGTTTTACTTCCGACGGGCGCGCCATCGGGTCGCTGGCGAAATCGTAGAATCCCTTCGCCACCTCAAGTATCCGCACGCCTGCCATTTCCCGGGGCGCCTCGGGTTCCAGGCCATCGCAGAAATATTTCTCGAATCCGTGTACAAGCGAAACCCGGTCCGATCGCGCGCGAATCAGGAACTCCGCACGGCCATCCCGCAGTACGTGCCCCGCTTTCACCAGGAAACTGGCCGGTGGAGGTACCTGGCATCCCCCCGAGTCGCCGAACGCCGGCATGGCCCCGAGATTGTTGCAGTACAATACCGCCTGGTCCAGCGACCGGCGGCAATTTCCGTTTTCAACGTACGTCCTGTCCCCGCTGGCCAGCGTATAGGTCAGGAGATGGTCCAGTGTCGTCCACTGGTAGGCATTCGCATCCTCGGTCGGCTTGAAGGACTCCGCCTGCCCCTTGAACAGATCCGCTGACGCCGCCTGCCATTCCTCCGCCTCCGGCATTTCGTAATGCGTGGAGAAGTATCGACCCGCGAACCACGACGAAAGACCCACCAGCGTCTGGTGGTTCTGCCGCACCATCCGGTGACCCACCCCCTGGCGGAAGAAGGGGTTGTACGCGCCCTCCTGCGAATCCATAATCCACAGCAGATACCGCGTGATCCGCAGGCGATCCGCGTCTGAAAACACCGGACTCTCCTCGATCAGGTCCCAGATCACCGCAAGCCACCACACGTTGAAGTGGGCCATCACGCCGTGCTCCCCCATCTTCAGATGCGCATCCACCGCCTCGCGCAATGCCTTCGCATAGACCTCGAACCCCGTCCGATGATATGCCAGGCCCTGCCTTCCCGCCTCCGTAACCATCCCGTGGCCTGCCCCCGCTTCGGAGGCATGCGGCTGGCTTACCCGTCCGATAAAATCCTCCCGCCGCTCCTCAAGCCACCCGTCCGGCGGATGTTCGAGAGAATCGAAGGCCGGGCCCGGCGCGACGTCCATCAGCCAACCGAAACTCAGCCTCTCGCCCGCGCCGACCCGCGACAAAAAACGGGATGCCGCGCGGTCCAGCCCGCTTTCGTCGCTGGCTCCCAGCAGGACCACATTCTTCCCGTTTCCCAGCAGGTTGTGCAGCGTACGGAGCGTATACCCTCCCTCGCCGGGATAACAGAGATCCTCTATGGCCCACCACTGGTGATACAGCCAGCGGACAAAGGGGTTGTCGGCCATATTTCCCAGAGCGACCACGTGACTGTCAAGCAGGCCTCCCCCTGTCGCGTCATCGGCGCGGACGACCGGCAGACGGGCGCCCGTGGCCGATTGAATACATTCCACGATGCGTTGCGCCTGCCGCTGGTGCTCCGGATTTTCCCCGATGACGATCTTCCCACCGGGTTCGCGGTCTGCCGCCAGCACCGTCTCCAGGTGCATTTGTCTCAACGTATCGATTTTCAGTCCGACCGGCCCTCGATCCGCGTCCATTTTTCCTCCTGACCGTTGTCCAGCTTACCTGCGGTTATCCACCCGCCATCCCGTGACCTCCCCCTGATCCGTTGCCAGAACGACATTTCCATCCACACGGACAATTCCGGTCGGCCTCCCCGTCATCCTGCCCGACCCGACGACCTTGCCACCGCCATCCAGGACGACCAGCGTACCGTCTTCGCAGCCGGCCACGACCCTGGCGCCGCCCCCGGCTCCAATGCCTGCCATCACCGTCGGTGGAAAAGGCAGCCGCCTTGCCCAGACCTTCTCACATTGGTGATCGAGGGCAAGTATCAGCCCGCCCGAAAGCGCCGCGAGGAGCTCTTTTCTGCCATCGCCATCCAGGTCGACAACGTCGAAATCCCGCACGTTGTCCGCCGGAATGCGCTGCCCCGGGCCGAGGTGGACGTTGTGCAGCGCCCGCCCATCCTCCGTCCAGACCGTCACCCGGTTCCAGGTCCCGTTGATCTCGCTGACCACTTCCCTCCTGCCGTCCCCGTCCAGATCCTCGTTAAAGATGTGCTTCCGGCTCATGCACGCCCACCCGCCTATATTCGTATGTCCGTCCGGCACGTCTTGGAAGCCGCGCTGTTTCGGGTCCAACTCGCGGTTGTTCACAACGGCCATCGCGTGCGAATCCGTGGGCTGCCGTGCAATCAGAAGATCAATGCTGCCGTCGGGTCGGTCCATCAGGGCAAACCGCGAACCCGGGCCCCAGAATACCGGAAGCCGTTTCACGAGATTTCCATCATGATCCAGTATTTCGAGTGTGCAGGCGCTGCCCACGAATGCCTGGCTTTCGCCATCCAGGAACACGCCGGAATGGAGTCCATGAACGCCCGCGTGCCCCGGCGCCGTCTTGAACCAGTACGGTTTTGCGGCCTGGAACACCGCCGGGTCTTCCTCGGACACAAACGTCCATTGCCGATCTCCCGTATCCGGATCGAACGCAATGACCTTCTCGTCCACACATCCCGCCAGGAGCAGGTTGTGCTCCGCCCACCAGTGGAGGAGACGGATGGGACCATCCGTCCGCAGGGTTCGGAGTTCTTTCCCCTCCTGTGACAACACGTGGACATTCTTAGCCTCAGCCGCACAGATTCGCGTTTCCTCGCCAGAATCGGCGACGACGAGGTCTACCACCGCACCACCCACGCCGGTGGCGAAAACAGGCGCCATGGAGGGTACATCCGGCAGAACAGGCGATGGCGCGGCCGCGGATAGCCTTCTGGCCTCGCGGCCCTGCTCCAGAAGGCCCTCGAGCCGTGCGGTCACCTTTTCAATCGTATCCGCATCGGGTAACACGCCCGAAACCGTATGCCGCCCCGCGGGGATTCCGATGGTCAACATACCGGAGTCATCCGAACCGCCCCCGGGAACGCTTCCGCCCACGCGCGCGCTACCCGGATCGGCGACGGCCAGGCGTAATTCGACCTCCTCACCCGCAACCACCTCCAGGGTGCCGCTATGAAAGTCCCAGTCGACCTGCACCGGCGCGCTTGCGTGGAACAGCAGATCGCCAAAAGCGACATCGGTCGCATTGACGCCATGGAGGTGGCTGGACGCCAGAACGACCAGATCTCCATGAAGTCCCTGGTATTCGCCCAGGGCGGCAACCGCCGGCTCGGGCAGCGCCAGGGCCGCCGCATTGACACCCAGCCGCGCGCATGCTGTCCCCGTCCCTCCCACCAGCGAGAAAAAGCATCTCCCGCTTCCCTTTTCCACGATTCCCCGCCAGGCCATGCGTGCCTGCCCGTCAGCAACGGCAGTCTCCATCGGATCCGACATGCGGATCTCCGCGACATCCCGAATCCGGACCGCGCCCCGGTCCGGCAACACCTCCCACGCGCCCTTGCCCTGCCACAGGACCTCCACCTCCAACTCTGCGCTGTCCGCGCGAAAGGTCAGTTCGTCCGCAAACAACGCGTACCGGCCGATGCGCTGAACCAGTGTTCGCCGCCAGGAACAGAACGCCGCTCTCGGCACTTCGCCGACAACCACGGCGGCGCCTCCAACCACACCCCGATACTTCAACGCCGAATCCATCGCCACCGCCGGCTCCACGGTCCCGTCCGACCGGGTCAGCACCTGGTTCAAATAGCCTTCCAGCAGCGTCTGTCCGCCCAGTCGCAGTTCCAGAATCACAAAGGTATGGTACGCGTTACGCGACGCGCCGTTCATCCCCTTCACCAGGATGAAATCGCCCGTGGCATCGGCCGCGCTCCGAAAGCTTCCGAACAGGAAGGACTCTTCCAGTGGCAATCCGCCCGCGCGTTCCCGCCACATCGGCTCCGGGATGGGATGGATGCACCACCTGTTCACAAGATCCGTGGGCTGCTTCGCCGTAAGGCCGCCCTCAGGCCAGAAGGACTGCCCCAGCCGGAAGACGTCCAGGTCCATGCCGGTACGGCGCAGGTATTCGAGGTAGCGGCCGTCCTTCGTCAGATAGGCGGCCTTGTTGAGAAAACCGATTGACGCCGAATTCAACGCCCAGTCCGGCTCACGTCCCGAGGCCAGGATCTCCTGCCCGCGAAGGAGGGTGTCCAGCACCCCGTTATCCATCGGCTTGCGGTCCCCGGTAATCAGCATATAACTCAGAACGGGGGCCATCCCGGTATTGTACCAGAACAGATTGTCCTGCTCCCCGTCGACCCAGGCGTGGCGATGCAGCGATGCAAAATGCCACCTCGCCGCCTCCATGGACTGCTCCCAGAGTTCATGCGGGTAATGGGTCTGGAAGTAACGCCCCAGGCAGTAGAGCGAAATCGCGGACCACTGCCCGTGCCGCGACCCCACGCTGCGCGGCGGGTCTCCGAAACCCCTCGCGCCGCGTCGCACATTCTCCGCCACCTGCCTGCGCGCGCCCTGGTCCTGCGCGTGGCCGAACTGAGACGCGAAGGCGTTTGTCACCCGCAGGCGTTCATCATCCGTAAACACCGGACTTTCCTCAATCAGATCCCAGTACAGAATCATCATATGCGCGTTGTAGTGGTAGGGACCGCCGAGCGGCTCGTCCTTGTTCTCGATCCGTTCCCCGTCGATCTCGGTTATCTCTGCCTTTGCCCGATCGTCCGGGAAGGCCAGCCGGAGGGCTTCCCGCGCGTGGAAGGGGTCTCCCGTCATATAGTACATGGCCATCCGCTTGCTGATGCTGTTCCACCCGAAATACCCCACCGATCCGTATCCCGCGGAGGCCTCCCAGGTCTCAAAATCCCGGATGTCCCGTGGTACCGCGATCCCCCGTCCCAGTTCAATCTCCATCAGCCAACCCAGCGAAAGCGCGCCTTCTTCGCCCTCCGCTTCGGACACCCTTCTCGCCAGCGCATCGGCTGCCGCCGACACACCGTCTTCATCGCTACCGCCCACGAAGATCACATTGTACCCGTTACCGAACGGATTGTGAAGCGACCGGACCTCGTACCCGCCCGGCCCCGGATAGCGCAGATCCAGCAGCGTGTAGTATTGGTTGTAGAGCGCTTCTATCGTGCGGCTGCTGGACCGGTTGCCCAGCACGATCACGTGTGCGGAAATGGGCGCGGCTCCTGCCTTGGACGTTTCCTCGGCAATGGGCACGCGCACGCCGGTCCGCGCCTGAATAGCCGCCTGCAGGCGTTTCGACGGGCCACCGTAAAGCCGCCCTTCCGGAACCACGATCGTGACGTTCGCCCGGCCGTTTCGGACCAGTTCCGTATCGAGATTGAGATCCTTCCGTTCCGTGTACACCGGTGGAATACGCATCAGATCATACCCTCCGTTACGTGCGTTAGCGTCAATATGCGTGCACGGCGTGCCCCTGCCCTTCGAACCAGATCACATCCAGTACGTATCCGAGGGCGACGGACAGCGCATAGCCCACGATCGTCCCGATAAAAAATGGTACCGTCCGTCGATAGAGCAGCATCCCCCCGGTCTTGATCACGATAAACTTGCAGATCCAGGCGGCAAAGATGCTGAAAGCAGCGTGCTTCGTCAACCCCGTGTAGGCCACGGCCAACCCGGCCGGGTGCACCGGCCACCAGTTGAACCGGTATCGCAGGAACGCCAGCAGGGCCATGCCCGCCGCGCCGGCCGCAAAGAGAATAAACGGCGCCGCCTGAACGGGATCCGGGCTGCGCATATGGCTTACGTACCCGTTCACGCTGGGCACCGTCCTTCGGAAAAGCGCGATACTTCCAAAATTGTACGCCCCGCCGAAATACCCCCAATACAGTGTCAGCACCACCGACGCCGCAATGCTGGTCAACAGGCCCAGCGCCACAACCCAGCCCAAACGCCTCCGGTGCCGCTCCACCCGTTCGGCCAGCTTTGCGATCTGCGCGAAGGCCGGCATGAACAGGCCCATGCTGTCATTGGCGAACACGTTTGTAAAGGCCATGGCCGTGAGCCCCGGCGCCGGGATGGAGGCCGCGCCCAACGTGCCCAGAATCAGCGCCTGCCCGCTGAGGGGGAAGTTGACGTAAAGCAGGCCGGTCTGCGCGACAACCCTGGCGAGGCCCAGGTAGCTTGTGAACAGGAACACGGTCAGCGCCGTGGCCAGGGGAAGACCCATGCCCGCCATCCGCAACCAGCAGATCACAAAGGCCACCCCCAGAATCAGACCCGAAACCGCCCACCTGTAGCCCATCAGCGCCCCGGCGTCGTCCGCTCCGCCCCCCTGCCCCAGTGCCCGGCGAACCACGCGTTTGAGGTGCCCCCGGGCGGTCCATAACGCCAGGCCCACGTAGCACATCATCGCGCCGCCGCCCTGCCAGGATACGACCCCGCCGGAAAATCCGGCAATCCCCAGCCCAACCCGTGCGAAAGCCGCGATCTCCAGAATGTAAAACAGATGGAACAGCCAGATACTCAGCAGCAGGTCCAGGCCGGTCAAATACGCGAACCCGATGGTATAGAAATTCAGGCTCACATGGACCTGTGTGTATTGCGTAAAGTGCACCCACAACTGCTGGTGAAACAACCGGATCATCGGAAATCCGTGAACAAAGGCCGGAACCAGGTTCCAGACCTTGATCGTCAGCGCGGCAAGCATCCCCGCAATGAACAACCGGTTCCGCAACAACCCGGCCCACTCGCCTCTGCCCTCGGCTCCCTCCGCCATATCCACGGCCACCGCGGGAATGGGATAGGCCAGGCGTTCGTGCCCCGACCACTGACGGTGCAACACCACGACCGTGCAGAAAGAAACCAGCGCCATCCCGCCTAGCAGCGCCGTCCACCAGAACATCGGGGCCGCCCACGCGTGCCAGGGAATCCCCTCACCGGGCGGCAGACCCTCAAAGAGCCATCTCATGGCCCCCTGCGCGTTTGAAGGCAACATCCAGCCGGGTACGTGGGGCAGCAGGTACTCTCCCCACATATTCTCGGGCGTGGCAAGATAGTGGGGGATCGCCAGCATCCCGATCCAGGTCGTGGACAGACCGAACGTGGGCACCATCCCACCCGCCAGGCCCGCGCACAGCGCCACCAGGAGTTCCGGGCCGGACAACGCCATCCTGGGAACGAACCGCCGGAGGGCGGGCACCGTCAGAACAAGGATCAGGAACGGCACGAACACGCCCATGGGGAAGTGCGTCCGGTTAAGCCATGATCCCCGGATGATATAGAGCGAGTGCAGGCTCCAGAAATTGTGCAGGGCGGCAATACCCAGACCAACGCTCAGGGCGCGCACCGAAACCCCGCGCAAAGCCGACTTCGTGCCGGCTACCGCCGCTTCGCGTTGCCCGGCAGGTCTCGGCATACCGCGTTTTCCCTCGCGTGTGCGTTCAAGACACGACCTCCCGGCCCGCCGACGTCTCCAGTTCCGCCTGGCCCTGCCGGGCATAGTCCGTCTTTGTTTCCGGAGGCATTGTTTTCCATACCAGAAAGAGCTTGCGGATGTCGTTCAGGAAGCCTCGATTCACCCGCTGCCAGGAGTTCACGTCTCCGCTCAGGCGATGGATTCGAACCTCGATGCGGTATATCTCGTGTTCTCCCGTGGAAATCGCATTCATCTGGACATCCTGGCTGATGCCCATATCGTAGGGAGCCAGCCACATCCGCAGCGCGATCTTGTACCCCGTGCCAGCCGAAAGTGGCTCGGACTGAAAGCGCACATCCCGCGAAACAAACCTGCCAAGAGAGCCCTCGCCGAAGGACTCGAAACACCGAAAGAGATACGTATACATCCCAAGGGCTTCCGATCCGGCCAGTGTAAACGGAAAGTCAAAAGTCCATTCGTCTCCCTTCGGATGTGGAAACTGCCACCGCCGGGTCACGTCGGGCACGGACATCTGCTCGGCCTTCCTGGCCGGATAGAGGGTGGACAGGAACACCGCCAACATCACCAGCAGCGTTGAAGAAACGGCCGAAAGCGACGAATAGTTCAACGACAACCCACCCAGCGCACCGCGCTCGTACAGAAACATCGCCACGGCCTGGCCGATCAGGTAACCGAACGCCGCGCCCAGCGTGGCGAACACGGCCGCTTCGGCGAGAAACAGCGCGGAAATGTGGCTCGGCGCCAGCCCCACGGCCGAGTACACACCGATTTCCCGGAACCTTTCGTATACGGCGCCCATCATCGTATTCAGAACGATCAGGGAGGCGATCAAAAGCGGTATGAAGAGATTCGCGATGCCTGAAAGCGACGTGGTTCCGATCGAACTGTAGACGGCCACCTCTTCGCCGATCCCAACAAACATGGTCAGCGCCACACGGGACATGAACTCTTCGATCTGCCGCCGGACGTCCGGGCTCGGGTTGCCCTGCGCATCTCTGAAATCGGTGATCGCAATCGACCGGAGCGTGCCCCCCATTTCAACGACGAATTCGTACGGAAGCAACGCCGTATTGCTGGCGTCCAGGTGGATAAACGCCTCGATCGGCTCCGCTCCCATCAACCTCGGGTCCTGGCTCAGGTTGCGCCAGTCGCTCGTCCCCGCTGTCTCCATTGTGGTGTCGATGGGCGTCAACCGTTCGTCGTCCATGTCCGCCAGCCTGTCGACCGCCCTGGAATCCAGGATGCCGATAACGGCAAGCTCGACCCCCAACATACGCACCCGCGCCCGCCCGGCTTCCACGTCCGCGTGAGAGATCCCCACCAGTTCCGCCAGTTCTCCAGGCAGGATGACCGCGTGGCGTTCTCCCTCCATGAACCACCGGCCAGCCGCCAGCAGCCGGTCCATACCCATTATCTTCGGTTCCTGTGGCGTCACACCCAACAAACCGTTCGCGAAACTCCGCCGGCCGCTTACCGGTTCCTCAAAGTCGATATACGCACGCTCGCCCCGCTTTTCGGAAATGTAGAATGCCCGGGGCGCCACCCTGGCGAAACCGCCAAAATGGCTCTGGATGTAGGTCAGCACGGAAGGCTGCATCCCTCTCCAATTGCGGTCTCTCACCAGCGCGCCCTGGTAGGGCGGGCGGTTGTCCCTCGGCAGCTTATAAAAGCGCAGATACGTCTGAACTGACGTGAACGAAAGCACCGTGAACGTCAACAACGTGAGTGTGACGGCCGTCAGCCCGCTGCGCAACGGGCGCTTTCGCAGATTCGATACGCCCAGTGTAAAGGCCACGATCGTTGCGGAAATCCGCCCCACATCCTCCTCGTACACGCCCGTAGCCGCCTGCTTCAAACGCCTGACCTGATCCGCGAACCTGGAAACCACAATCACCATCGCCATCCCTCCCAGGCACAGAATCACAAACGCAAGAAAGATGATGTATGGAGACCCGGACAGCTGAAACGCGGGATGCACCCACCGCAGCGCAAGGAACATGGCGACGAGAATCGCGGCGAATCCGACGATCCGTCGCTGGACGTCGGGAAACCCGAAAAACAGCCGCTCGCAAAAGAACGAAAACGGCAGCAACAGGACGAAATAGAAAATGACGCCCCGCACGGTGTCGTTGGCCGTCTCCTTGACCTCGGGGTAGCCGCGCGCCTCCAGCCCCCAACCTTTCCTGGCCGCTGCGATGAACCGGTCGTAGCTGCGATTATCCAGGTGGCGTTTCGCCTCCAAAAGAGACGCGCGTGCGTCATCGTGAAGCCGTGAAAGCCGCTGGTTTTCCACGCCGTATCGAGCCAGTTGCTTCATCCGCACGTCATCCACGATCCACATATCCCGCGCCGCCCTGTACGAAGGCAGGGAAATCACGTTCCCGTCCGGGACGTAGCCTGTTCCCATGGAACGTTTCACCGTGGCTGCATCCACTTGCCGCGGAGCGACGGGATCGGTCAGCAGATCATCCGGCGCGTTGATGAGCAGGTACTTGATTCCGAAGAGCCCGCTGCTCATCAGGATCTTGATTCGTTCCCCCGGCGGAGCGAATGCCACCGACGCCTGCGTGACCTTTCCCTCCTTCCGGCCCTGGTTGGCCACGTACCGAAAACCGTACTCGATCGGCTCGCTGTTGTCCCGCCCCAGCACCTTCATATGATCCAGCACCGAGAGATAGCTCGAATCCACAATTTCGAAGAGGCTCAGCGACCGGCACCTGAACAGCACACTCATCATCTCGTTGTCCCACCAGCCGTATCTCTGCACCAGGGGAAATTTCCCGTTTTTCCCATCCGGACCGGCGCCCTCTCTTCCCATATCCGGGGCCGAAACGATCCGCCCCTCTCCGTCGATCTCGTAAGCCAGTATCTGGTTGGAAAACCGGTTTCTTACGATGTCGAATGCAAACCGACCGGTCTGCGCAATCGCGTTCCGCGAACCGTACAGCGCCCCTTTCGAGTCCGGAGCTTCATAGATCGGGCCCCGGGTGGTCTGGGTGACCATCAGCGTCCGAACGCCGGCCAGGCTACCGGGCCCCGGCTGTTTGTACGTCACCAGCGCGCCCGGCACCGGCACCCTTGGAATCGCGAAGTCCACGTCCCGGTCGAACCAGAGAACACGCCCGGCCAGGCGATGTCCCCGGTCCATCAGGAGAAGCTGGGTCTCCCGGAAAAAGCCCGGATCGTTACCCGCCCTGATCATCATTGCAGCCACCGAACGCACCTGGTCGGTCAACCGGTCGAACGCCATCTTCTCCGGACGATCCGCTGGCGTATCCGTGCGGACGCGGCCGTCATACAGGGTCGCCAGCGTCATGGCCTCCTGACCCACGAATACCGCCGCCTCGCTCTCCAGGGCCAGGGGGACCGGCATAAACGACGTCCAGGGGCGCTTGGCCGGAGCCACCACGTCCACGTAGCGCTCCTCACCCTGGAAAAGCGCAGTTGCGTACTCTCGGAACCTGTGCGAATAGGGCGTCAGCAGATTCTTCAGGTATTCGTCCGTTCCCTTGCCGGCGTTGTAGAATGTTCCCATCGCAAATCCGCCCACCTGTCTGCTGCGGCTGGACAGATCCAGCCCGACGAACAGGCTGAAGTCAATGCGGTCCCCTTCGGGAATCCGGTCCCTGAAATAATCGCTTCGCCGGGAATGTCGATAGAGGAAATCGTTGATTCCCGTCAATCCCTCAAAGTGCGCGGATGTCGCCAGAAAGAGGAAGGAGTACCTCGAACCGTGTTGCTTCAACGACCGGACCACCTCAAGCAACGCGGCAACTCCCGAGGCGCTTTCCGCGCCGGGAGCGAGCGCCGGCACCACCGACATCGCGTCGTAATACGCGCCCACCACAATCAGGCGGTCCTTCCACCTGCGGCCCGTCCCTCCCGGAATGCGCTCCCCGGATCCGGGCAGATACCCGTACACATTTGCCGCCTCCACCGTCTTCCAGTCCATCCTGCCCGTCAGGTGGACCCGCGCATCCCCCCGCCGGATCCACTTCAGGAGGCGCTGCGCATCCTCCCGGTTTACCCAGAACCGGGGCGCATTCACGGGCACCTCCAGGAATTTGTCCTCCGCCTCCCCGCGCGTCACGTTGCCGTCGTCGAAGAACAGAATCGCCTTGGCGCCGAGGGCCAGTGCGTTCACGTAATTCTGCCCGCAGCCGAAGTCCATCAACACGACGCTGCCGTCCACAACCGACCCGTTGAAATCCGAGAATTCCCCCTTTCGCCCGTAGATCAGCGGCCCGCCAACCCCGTCGGCCGGAAGCGTGGAGGTACGCACATCGTTAGGCCAGAGGCAGTAAATGGGCATCTCCTCCCCGGTTGCCGTCAACTTCAGCGCGCCTCCCGCGTCGATTGGCACGGTCACGTCGAACGTTTCCGTGGTAATTCGCTCCAGACCCAGCGCCTCGAATTGCGACCGGACGTAATCCCGCGCCTGCCGCTCCCCGCCATACCCCACCACGCGGGACGGCATCCGGGTTAATGCCGCCACGTGAGACCGGACCTCCTCTTCGGTGATCGCATCCACAACCCGGCGAACGGCCCGATCCTCGGCCGAGAGATCCCCCCGGGCTTGCTCGGGGGGCGCCACCTGCCGGATATGGAGCGCATCCCGTATCACGTCGGACACGTCCTCGGGATCGTACACCACCACGAGCGAGAGGACGCCGAGCGTCAGCAGAACCAGAAGAACCCTCTTGAGACGATTAAACATCATTCACCCTCGCACGCCAGCCTATTCAATCCACGGGTGGATGCTATGTCCGGCCCCGGGAAACATAAACATATCCACGAGAAACGCACCCGTTATCCCCAGCACGTGTCCTACGAGCAGGCCAAGAAAAAACGGCTGCGCCTGTCGAAACAGCGAGTTCCCGCCCACCCGCAGGATAACCGACTTGCACGACCATGCCAGAAACAACGTCAACGCAAAATTCCGTACCAGATCCGTCCCCATAATCGCGAACCCGACCGGATGAATCGGCCACCACGGAAACCGGTAGCGGAGGAACGTCAGGACCGCCATGGCCGCGGCGCCGATACCGAAAAACATAATCCGATTCCAATCGACGTCGAATGGCTCCTTGATCTTGCTCACCGTATCCGGAAAATTGTGCACGCCCCCGCAGATAAAACCGTGTCCGAAATTCTCGGCGCCCCGTTCATAGCCCAGGTAGAGCGTCCCAACGATCACAACTATGGTCGTCGCCAGGAACGACAGGACGACCGCCCAGAACAGCCGCCTTCCCCGATCCCGTATCCCTTCGGCCACCTTGGCTACGTGCGACATCTGCGACGTCGAATTCGCGTGGATCGGATAGGAAAACAGAAGCGTGGTCAAACTCGACGGCGACACCGCTTTGGCGCCGAGCAGATACACCGAAAAGCTCTGCGCCGTCATCGGCCCCTGCACATACAACAGGCCCGACTCGGCGATGATCCGCGCGACTCCGATGTAGAGAATGAACAGCATCGCCACCAGTGGAATCGCCATCTGCAGGTCCATCCCAGCCCGATTCAGCCACACGACCGTGAATACAATACCCACCACAATGCCCACAACCGCGGTACGATACGACAGCATCTCGCGCGAATCGTCCACGGGATGGTCCGACCGCCACGCCTTCATCGCTACGTCTTTCAGATGGCGCCTGGCCATCCAAAGTCCGAATAACACGAAAACGCAGAACGCGCCAAGACCCTGCCAGCTCGACGCCGCGTCGTAGGAACCATACCGGTCGCCGCGCCCGCCGATGCTGTAGCCCAGCCGGTTGAAAATCCCGAATTCCAGCACGAACACCGCGAAGAAGAACCAGACGCTGAACAGGACATCCAGATTTGCAAAATAGGAAAACGCGAAGGTGAACGGATCGATATAGCTGAACATCGGCGGCATATCCCGCCCGAAGAAGGCATACACCCGTCCCCGAACCGGCATCTCGGGAAAGGCCGGTGAGATCCAGGGCAACGCATTCCAGAAAATAAACACGAACGCGATCCCCGTGCCGAACCAGAACAGCTTACCCCGGGCGAACTGCGGCCACCAAGCGTCGGTGTCGGATCCCCTGGCCATTTCCACGATCGGTTCCAGGACCGGGTACCGCAGCCGCTCGTGTTCCACCCATTGTTTCCGGAGTACAACCGCAAGCGAGGCCGCCGCGAACCCCAGCACACAGAACAGCAGCACCCACCAGAACATGGGCACGACCCACGCACCCCAGGGAACCGTCCCCCGACCGTCCGGCAAACCGTTGAAGAGAAGTGTGACGGCGCCGTCCACGTCGAGGGGCGCGACCCAGGAAGGCAGGTGGGGGTGAAGGAGGTTGCCCCACTGGTTCTCGGGAGTGGCCAGGTAATAGGGAATCGTGATAAAGGCATACAATGCAGCGATGGGAGCGCCGCCCATCAGCCCCATCGCGAAAATCGTAAGTATCTCCGCAAGGTTCAGCCCACGAGACCGCAGGACCCGTTTCAGGAGGGGATTCAGGACGAACAGTACAAGCAGGATCGCAATGAAGAGGGCTGGCGAAAGAAAACCCGACGTCACGCCGGACGACCGGATCACCCGGCTGGAGAAAATGCCCCATCCCTGAATGAAAAGGGCCACGCCAAGACCGATGGCGACCGCACGCACGGTTACGCCCCGTCGCTCCTGGGCCACTGACGTTTCAGGGTGTGAATCCTGTTGTGCTTGCTGCATAACCGTCTCCCACGCAACCTGGTTCGAATCGGTGGTCACTGACCTCGCGCCTGACCCGCCGCGCCGCCTGCTTTATTTCGCGTCGCACGGGGTCGGAAACCACCAAGCGCAACATATCGAAATGTCTTGAGTGTTCATAGGGAAAAAGATTCCGATGCCGGAACTTCAGGTCGCGTGCCCCGCCTTTACGTCAGCAGGCCTGAGGCTCTATATCGAACAATTTCACAGCCTCCGGGACGGGCTTTCGCTCCCGGAATTCGGAATCGAAATCCGATCGCCCGGCTTGAAGTCCAGAATCTCAAACCGGCTGCCCTCCCGCAGCCCCACAACCGATTCCAGCCGGATTTTTTTGAACGCCAGCAGTTCGACGATCCGGGACATGAACGACCCGTCTTCCGTACGCAGCACCTTTCCCCTGTATTCACCCTTGTCGCCGCTGTTGTTGAACCCCCATGCAAACGCAAGCGGTACGTCGCAGACCAGAATATCCGGGGCCTCGACCTCCACAACCGTACCCCGCACCAGCCGGGGATCGCCGTGCTGAAGAACAAGCCGGGCGTTTCGCCCGTCCACGGCGGCCGTAACCCGGTAGCCCGATCCGTGGGAATAGGCCGTGTCCCCGGCGTCTGCTTCCACGCGGCACAACCGTCCCTCCAGAGGCATCCCTTCCGGCAGGCCCCGGTCGATCGACACGGTTTCCGCATCGGCATCCAATGCCGTGATCCGAGCTTCGAAATGCGTTAGAGGAAGTGTCGTCTCTGCGTCTCCAAACCGCAGGCGCGTCCCTTCCACCAGGCAAAGCGCCACCTCTCCGCCCCGTTCGCGTACGACTCCGAACCGCCCTGAGAGCGCGATGGGAACTCCGTCGCGATCCCGGATTTCGATCGAACCGTCCCTCGAAAAGAGATGCGTATCCCGCCTGCCGTCCGCCAGTTCGACCCGAACCGCGGCGCTGCCTGTTTCTGCGTCGCGAGCAAGCACCCTGACGCCCATCACGTTGCGCGAACCGGAAAACGCCTCGAATACACTGACAAACAGGCTCTTCAGATCCTGGCCTTCCCTCCGGACGATCAGGCGATGGATCTGTTGTTCGCCTCTCAAATCGGGTCCCTTCGCAGCGATCAGGGTCGCCGCGGGATCGGCGGGAAACCAGACACCGTAATGGGTATCCCGCGCGTCCCCGAAACGCCAGTGCGCGTACGCATCGCGTTCCAGCGCGGCGGTCTTCACGTCGTGGATGAACGCGTACCCGTTTCCGGGGGGCGACAGCCATCCGTAGGGCAACGGGCTTCCGTCCGGAGCGGCCACGCCCTGGATGCGATCGTTGGGACCGATCCGTTCCCCCCAGCTTTTTCCGGGTGCGTTCGCCTCTTCGGAACCGTCCATGGTCCCAAGCGCCGCAAGCGTCCAGACGCCCGCGCGGGCCTCCGGCGACACGCCCTCCAGCGAATACGACCCTGAGTCCTCCTCGAAGAATCTGGGGCCGTTCATCGCATAGTCGTGGATTCGCCCGCCGGCCACCAGGAACAGGTCCAGCGTGTAGGACGTCTCCTCGTCCACGTCACAAAAGACCAGTGCCCGGCGGTACTCGGTTGCTCCCTGGTGAATCCGCGACAGCGGCGCGGAGTACTCCGCGATCTTCACGCCGCCCAGATCCTCAAAGGCGACCAGGTCCGCGCTCGGCGCGAATTCGTAACCCTGAGATGTGGGAATATCCTCGTCCACGGTTACCATCGCGTGGGAGATCGCCCGCATGCCCCATCCTTTGTGCACGTGCGAACCGGCCAGGGCATAACCCACGTCTTCGATGACCGTCCGGCCCTTGTCGTACAGAAATACCGCCAACTGGTCGTCCTGCGACAGCAGATTCGCGCCTCCCCGCACGATCAGCGCACGCGACCGATCTCCTGTCCCGCTGCGCAGGACCACCACGCCTTTATGGCCGACAAATGAAGAGCCGGATGCGGGCTCGGCCCGGGCTTCCCCGGCAGGCCCGGGTTCAGTATTGAACAGCGCCCATGCGCCGTTACGGACGTTCTCCGCCGCGCCACCCGACAGATCCAGCATCAATTCCTTCGCCTGCAGCCGTGTCTCCGCGTCGCCGCTCCGGAAATAGAGCCGTTCCAGCAGCGACCAGTGCGAGGGCATCACCTGGCGTTCCGAAGGCGGCCGGTAACCCGGGAGCGCGTTTGTATTTCCATAAGAGGGGATGCGACCGCACGCCCGGATCAATTCCGTGTATTCCAGACACAACCGGACAAGGCGCGGATGATCGAAGGCGTTCTTCAGTCCCACCATCGCTTCCGCCCGCGGGTAATCCTCGGGCGAAGCGTACTTGCCGGGATCGTAGTGGTACAACAATTCCGCCACGTCCTGCATCAACGTACCGGAGAAATACGCGTACATCTCGGAATTCTCGTAGTATCCCCCGTCCCGCCCGAGGACATTCTCCAGAAAAGACCGGAACGCGCTGCCGGCCCAGGTGATGTAATCGGGTCTGTCCGTTGCCAGCCCGATGGACAGCAGCGCCCGGAATCCGTCCAGTTCGTGATTCTGGAAATGGGTGAGATTTCCCTCACGCAGGTTATACCCGCCTCCCTCTGTCATCACGTAGTCTTCCAGCATGCCTTCGGCGATATTTTCCCGGATGCTCACGCGCCGGTCGCCCCGTGTCGGAGACGGCTCATCCATCTCTGCAAGACCGGAGATCAGGTCGTACGCCTGCATGTCCACAAAACGCTGCCGGTTGACGTGGCACGTCTCCGCGTGCATGCGCCCCATCTCCCGCTCCTGACCCTCGGGAATATCGAGTGGACCGATCGTCGTGGGCGCCAGCGTGGCCAGCGCGTCGTAAATCAGCAGAGCTTTTTCGCCAAACCTGGTCTCGCCGTTAATCGCATAGGCCAGGGCCAGATTCAACAGCGCGTTGTCCGTGGGCCCGCCGGACCCGTACGAATAGGTACTCAGCATACTCACGACGTAGCTGTTCCACACGGGCACCGGCGCGAACCATTTGCCTTCGTAGTAAAAGCCGTGTCCTTCGTCGCGGAACCCGGACCCTTTCCGGTTCTCCGGATATTCGCGACCGCAGTCCGCACAGAAAGCCCTCCGGGGTTGCGACACGTCGCACCGCCAGGCCGCCTTGCAGCAGGGGCTTCCGTTCCGTCCGCTGCAGAAGATCGACCCTCGAGCCGGCACCAGCGCCCGTATATCCTCGTCGGACACCCGGACCCACCTCTCTGCGACCTCACTGATCCGCTCCCATTCCTTCGCGGCCCACGCCTGCGTACGGATATTCTCCCGGGCCCGGCGAATCCCATCCTCCGTGTACCAGATGGACCTTCCCGGCCGTGGCACCGGCGCTTCCTGATCGATAGGCAACATAAGCTCTCCCTTTCCATCGAATTTGTGCACAACGCCCTTAAGTGCTCGAACGCGCCTTAGATGGGTATCGCTCTTCCCGAGTTGGCGGCCGCTCTTGCCGCAAGCGCGATCTTCATGGCGAGTTTGCCATCCTCACCGGTCGTCAGGGGCGTTTTTCCCTCTCGTACGCAACCGATGAAATGCTCGACTTCGGCCAGCAACGCCCCCTGAATCCCCCGTTCGGCCATCGGCCACGTAATCGAATCGGCCACCTGGTAACCCGCATCCGTAAACACCTTCAGTGGCTGGGACATGAAATCCACGTGCAGGACCCCCCGGTCTCCCAGGATCTCGATGTTCCTGTCCACGCCGTGGGGATAGGTACCCGGATACGCAAAGGTCTCATAGAGCGCCGCGATGGACCCATTGGGAAACTTGAACGTCATCACCGCGCAATCCGTGAAATTCTGATCCTTCAGAATGAGTTGGCCCATCTCACCGTACACCCGTTCCGGCGCCCCTCCCATCAACCAGCAAACCAGATCGATATTGTGCGGGCCGGCATAGTTCAGAACGCCGCCAGTCTCATCGTCATTCACCCATGCCCTGCCTCTCAGCACGGAAAGCGGATGGCATCGCCTGGCAAGCATCATCCTGGGCGTGCCGATCTCTCCGGCATCGATCCGCCTTTTGGCTTCGGCGCAGGGATGGCTGTACCGCTCCGTAAATCCAACCATCAGAATCACGCCGTTCTCCCGCGCCGCTCGAATCATCCGATCCGCCTCTTCGGGAGAGCGGCACATCGGTTTCTCGCACAACACGTGTTTTTTCGCCCGGGCGGCCAGGACCGTGTGCTCGCAGTGAAATTCATCGGGCGTGGCAACGATGATCGCCTGGATGTGCGGATCCCGCAACATCGCGTGATAATCGGTGGTCCATCCCCCAACCCCGCAGGACTCCGCCGCCTCCCTGGCCGACGCCTCGTGCCGGGTGCAGAGCATCCGCACTTCGGCGCCCGCGCAGGACCGGATGGCCAGGGCGAAGTTCCGTCCCGCCTTGCCTCCACCGATGATTCCAATCCCTATTTTGCTATCGGACATGACAACACCCTCATCCGTTTGATTCCGGTATTTGCGGGTCAATTCGCCAACAGCGCCCGTGGTAACGAGGTTCGCCTCAATATCACGGCCCTGTCGAGGTGACGACCTTTATGTTCAGGCTCTTTGAGCCCTCCAGAAACAGATCGACGTCCTTTTGTGCGGAAAGAATCGGCGGGGGCGCCTGGCGCGGAACGCCTCTCCCTCGACCGGGCGGTGATGCGCCCCCAGACCCGGAGCCCGGCGGGGAGCCCGCACCCCCGGGCGCTTCGAGCGGCATTTCGAACGTCAGCCGGGCTTTCAACACGATGTTGTCGTCCTCGCTATTGACCCTCGCAAAGACTTCGTCGACCGTCTCCTCGCCCCTGAAGGGGCCGAAAAACGAAGGCGGTCCGCCGCCACCGGCGTCGTCTTCCCCCAAAGCCGCAACCGAACCCGCTTCGAGCCGGTAGACGCCGGCGGGAAACGAATCCGGCACACTGAGCGACAATTCGATCTCCCGGTCGCTGCGCCGCCCTACGCGCAATGCTGCGGTAACCGCGAGCATGTCGCCGGGACTGATGACGGTGTCCGCAGTCACTTCAACGACCCTGGCGAAACGAGGCTCGGAGATTATTTCGAGGTGGACACCGGCATCCCTCACCTGCAATGCGTAATCGTCCCTCGTCATCAGACCGGAGAGCGCGAAGGACACGTCGGAAGCGGCATTCCGGATCAGGGAGCCGAGCCGTCCGTCGGGCGAGGCATGGAGACGGGTACGCGAGAGCGTGGAGTCGGTACCGTCAAAGGAAACGTCCGCGGTAACGCGGATACTGTGGTCCGGATCCTGCTCGACCCGGTTGGACAGAGGTCTGAAAAACGCATTGACGACCAGATCGACAGACATATTCGGGCTCACGCCGGCGGTGGGCATCCGATGCAAGAGCTCCACGTCGCCGCCCGATGGAAACACATACACGCTCTTGATCGACACCAGGGTCGGCCCGTCGCCGAGCACGCCCCGAACCCCCGGCAAGCGGTCTTCTGTCAGCGTGCCACGCACCGTCGGGTTCAGTGTTGCGAATTTGAAGGGCGCCGACAGATTGGAGATTTCTCCGAGCACCTTTGCTTCAATAATGGGAAGCGCCACAGGTCCTGCATCCCGCATGGAATGTCCGAAACCATAGATCCGGTCGCCGTCCACGAAGGAGATGGTCCCGAAGGCGGCGCGTGTCAGTTCGCCCAGCAGCAAACCCACCGCCAGCGGCCTGCCCGGCGCGAAGCTGGTCTGGCGGTCCGTCGTCAAACCGGCGGCGACCGCGTCGCTCAGGAGAGACGGACGCCCTTCCGGCGTTAGCTGGCCACGGCTGAGACCGGTACTCAACAGCGGAACGTCCAGAGGTACGATGCTGCTTCCGCCCCACGTGGCTGCGCGTTTGGCCAGGGGTACCGTTCCCCTGGCGCCAATGACCCATTCCATGGGCGTGGCGAAAAAGTAATAAGGTGGGCTGTCCTGGGCGTTAAAGCCGAAGGCGATCGCGCCCCACGCGCCCTGCTCAGAAAAAATGGGGGAACCGCTCATGCCCTTGGAAATGCCTCCCAGGCTTACCAGGACCGAATCGGAGGCTTCCACCATGTAGACCGGCATGGGCGGCATGAAATCGTCCACGACCTGGATGAACTTCATTTCCAGGTCGGCGAGTTCGCCGTTGGCGAATTCGGTCCGCATAAAAACACGCGTGCCCGCAGGCACGGACCGGACGGATTCGATCGGCACAATCCTGGAAAGGTCCCAGGGCAGGAGCATCCCGAAAGAAAGGTCCTTCCCGTAGTTCCGTGCAAAGATCACAAAGTCCGAAAACCCGATTTCCCCGTCGCCATTCAGATCGAACATCGCATCATATCGGTCATCGCCCTGACTTAGTCCGAATTTTGCCGCAAACTGCAAGAAATCACTGAAGCTAACCGTCCCGTCGCCGTCGAAGTCCGGAAGAAACGCGGTGACATGGTCATAGGAATTGACGGAGATCCCTTGTACTGTCGTGCGATCAGCATCCGCGTCCGAACCCGCAGCGACGAATGCCACGAATACCAGCAACGCCAAAGTGGCAATGAACACAATATTCTTTTTTGAAAACATCCGGTGCGATCCTCCCCAGTAGTACGGTGATGCTAACGCGGTTAAAAAGAGTGGTGTGGTAAACGTGATGCCGATATTCCGACCCGTTCCTGACTCTAAAGGGCTTGTCGAAAAAATGGCTGCGGAGACAGGTCACAGTTCATCGTTTGATCTCCCATCCTGCTTTTCGTGACAGATGGTTAGCAGTCCGTTGATAAAGTTGCTCTGCAGGCGAGGCCGAGCCATTGTGACCGAAGACAAGGCGCGCGACCGAGTCGAATCGGGGGATTCGGGGAGGAAGCGCAACGCAGTAATTCGGCTACAAGAGCCGGCCGCAGCCCGGATGGACTTTTTCAACGGGCTGTTAGGGCGTCGGCTTTCCTTATGTCCATATGAAAGCCGGGATCGGCCAGGGCGGTAACGCCTTTGCAAACAGCGATTTTGACATGAAACGGGCGAAAGTAGCGTAGTCTGCGAAGCACCTTCAGGACTTCCTCAGCAGCACGATCCTGTTGGTATTGGTTCCCTTTTTCAGGTTGTCCACGCCCCAGCAGTTCGACGTCTTGGTGAACACCTGATCATTCACCAGAACCATGAGCGGCACCAGGCCCGCTTCGGACGCCGCGGGAACGACCAGCGTTTCAAGGAGGACTCTCCCGCCGCGGACTTCACCGACTTCGAATGCGACATAGCCCCCAGGCTTCAGAACGCGTTTGAGCTCGACGAATACCCGCGTCATTCCCGCCTGCCACGCTTCCAGGTTCTTGTAATGCCATACGTCGACGGTTTGCACGTCGATGCCGTTGAACCAGCATCGTAACCAGTTGTCCGTCTGGTAGTCCACCACGTCCAGAAACGGGGGCGACGTGACGACAAGGCTGACGGAATCGCTCCCAATCCCGGGCGTATTGTCCGACGATCCGGTGATGAGCAACGCCATCCGGGAAATCTCGCGCAGCCGTTCGGCGTCGTGTTGTTCCAGTTTACTGAGGAGCGATCCGGATTTCTTCAGGATCGATACCCGAACATCCCGTTCGGGAGGTGTCTGCTTTCGGCTCTCATTTATGCTCCGCTGCCGCTCGACCGTGACGGCCTGGTTCGGCGGCAACGTGTAGACCGAGAAGAAACCCGAAGAATGACCCGTCAGCCGGTTCGTCGCCACCATCCTGATCCACCTGTCGGTCGCGTCCAGGCTGCCGTCTTCCCCTTTTCCCAGCAGGTATTTCCTCAGATTCGTTATCTGGCGCAATGTATTCGGATGATAGAACGCCAGCAAGTCGTCCCACGTGTCGCATTCGCTCTCAAGCGTCAGCCCTTTCAGCCTTTCTGAAACGGCCGCAAGCGGGGGTGGGTCGAGCCGCGGCGCCACGATGATTTCGCTTAGTGGATTGATGTCCGTCCCCACGGGCGTCCGCCCCAGCAATGCGGCTTCGATGACGGTCGTGCCGCGCCCCAGGAAGGGATCGTAGACCACGTCGCCGGGAGAAGTCAGGCGTTCAACGAAAAACCGCGGCAACTGGGGCTTGAAGCAGGCGCGATACGAGATCTCGTGAAGCGAGTGGGCCGCCCTCTGTTTGGATGTCCAGAACTCATTGACATAGACAGGAATATCGAAGTCCGAATCGGGGAATTCGAGGATTGCTGTTTCCTTGTGGAATTCGGCGAAACTCTCAATTTCGTCCAGGAAATCGTCGTAAGATAGTCGTCCTTTTGACATGTCAGGCCGGTCGAAGAGCTCTAACTGTCTGGCCGCCACTCACATCCTCCCGAATAGTTCAAGCGCATGGCGCCGAAAAAAACTCACAGCGATTTCCGCACCAACCGGAAATCCGTGTCCAGGCGCCCCCGACACTCTCGGTCGAGGTAACGGTTACTCGCCCTCAGCAACCTGCCGGCGGCGGCGACGCGCGAGTTCCCGCATGTCCGTGACGGTATCGGACTCATCCACGATCTCCCTGCCCAGAATCTCTTCCAGCACGTCTTCCAGCGTGAGGATCCCGGCCAGCCCGCCATATTCGTCGATCACCGCAAAGAGGTGCTGCTTGCGTACCAGGAACATCTCGAGAACGCGGTCCAGCGAGACCGTCTCGGTTACAAAGTGAACCGGATGCATCAGTTCCGAGATAGGCGTTTGCCCACGCCCATCCGTCAACGCATTGAATGCATCGCGACGCATCACGACGCCGATCAAATCCTCGAATTCATTCTCGTAAACGGGAACGCGGCTGTACGGCCAGACGCCCGCCTCTTTCTGGGCCTGTTCCACGGTCAGATCGGCGCTCAGCGCGAATACGACCGTTCGCGGTGTCATCACGTCCCTCGCGGTCTTGCGTTTGAGAGAAAGGATGTTCTGCATGACGCGTGCTTCATCCGGCTGTATGGCCCCGGTCCGTCGACCCATACGCGCCATAACGGTGATCTCTTCCTCGGAGACCTCCTGGCTTGCCCGGCCCTTTGAAAACGTCCGGGTCACCAGCCGGCACATCTCGACAAAGGGAAATAAGACCCAGACCAGGAGTTGGACTGGAATCGCGATAAATTTCGCCAGGGATCGATTATAGACCACGCCTATGGTCTTGGGGATGACTTCCGAGAGGACCAGGACGGACAGTGTGATAAAAATGGTGAAATAATGCTCCCACTGCCCTCCGAAAACCTTGATAAACGCCGCGCCGGCCACAAAAGCGCCGCCGGTATTCGCAATGGTATTCAGGGAAAGGATGGCCGAAATGGGACGATCCACATTCTGCATACGCAGGTTCTTCAAGATCCTGCCGGAGACGCCACCCCTCTGGGAGAGGCTTTCAATGTAGCTGACGGGAACGGCGTAGAGTACCGCCTCGAAAAGAGAGCAGATTGCTGAGACGACAATTACGGTGCTTACCGAAACAACGAGTTCGAACAATTCAGTCCACCTCCTGCACCTGAAGAAAGAACCATGAGTGTATTGTCCCGGAAACAGGTTGCGGGAATTCGGGCGCCGGGTCGCACGGAAATATTGGCTTCCTTGTCGCGTATCGTGGAACCGCACGATCCACGGTCAATCCCCGTAACCACGCCGTCCAAATTGAGCCGCAAGGATGAGGAAATCCTGAAAGCCCACGTCGCCGTCGCCGTTCAGGTCGAACCTGGCGTCCCATCCCGCCGTCCCGGCGCGGGACCCGAACCCCTGCGCGAACGCCACGAAGTCGCTGAAACCCACCGTACCGTTCCCGTCGAAGTCCCCCCGCAACGCAACGGGCCCCTCCTGGAAAGTCGGCAGCCAGACCCCGTCCGTCAGGACGAATTCTCCCTCGCCCTCCGAGAAGTCGCGCAACCGACCGGACCCGTCGCGATACCGAAGCATGTCCAGAACCCGGGCCCTGCGTCCCCCGGTTTCATCCAGCGCGATCACCACGGCGCGCCCGTCGGTCTCGAGCCCATCCACCGTGACCACGTCGCCCGTTCGATTGAAACCCACGCGGGTACTGTCCGCAAACGTCACCAGCAGGACGCGGGGCCTGATCTCCAGCGCCGGACGCGCCGCCGCGGGGTCGAGGCCCAACGCGGCCACTATCGGCGTGGCCGTTACCGGACCGGTCGTCAATGCGAGCTGTCCGATCCGGGGGTGATAGTCAGGCCGAAGGATATTGTTCCACGTCGGCTCGTAGCGGTCGATCCGTGCGACCATGCCCGCGGGGGTCAGGATATCGACCTGCAGCGAAGCGCCTTCGTAAGTCGCTGCAAACCGCCCCTCGCCCGCCGACACTATCTCCGCGTCCTCATCGAAATGCAGCAGCCACGTGAACCGCCGCGGTCGTTCCGCCTCCAGGTGATCGGCAATCAAGACCCGCTGGCGGTCCACCATCAATATCTGGCGCGTAAAGCGCTTCAGACCCAACTGGGGCGGGTACGCCGATGCCGCTTCCCCCCGCACATAGGGAAACTGCGTGGAAGCGTACCCGATGTGCGCCCATCCCGGATACCAGCGCTGCCACCGCTCTCCATCGCCGTACTGCCCCTGCCCGTCCACCAGAACCGTATTGTGGTTCGCCGTTTCCTTCTTCAGCGTATAGCCCGGGTCGATCACCAACTCCTTCCCGCTACCGTAAAGCACAAAGCTGTTCTGCGCGGGATGGTTGTGCCCCACACCGCCGATCCAGGGATACGCCTCGATCAACCGAGCCAGTGTGTGGCCCCCCAGAGGCCGCGCGCCAAGCGCCAACATCGTGGCCTCCGGCTGCCACGAGGTCCGTGCAAAGTACATCTCCACATCCGGGTAATAGGCCAGCTTCGGCATCAGGTCGTCCAACGGTCCGAACGCCGTGCCCATGTCCCCGGCCAGTGCCTTCAACGTCCACCAGTGGGTACTCTGCCTGCCCGCGTGAATCAACTCGGCAACACGAAACAGCCGGGCGTCGCCATTGCGCCCGGCCAGCCAGAGCAGGCTCTCCAGCGCGGGTACAACCCCGGGCCGAAACGTATCTTCGATCGCCGCGCCGGAACGCAGATCGGGATACACGTAATGGATCGGAAAATAGCCTGTCTTTCTCAGCCACGCGTCCGCATGGGCGATGGTCTGCCCCGTTGTATGCTCATACAGGTCGATCCATCGAAACAGCGACCCCACGGAGAAGTTCCAGTAGGCAGGTCCCTCGTGGAACCCCCCGTCCTCCGCAAAGGTCTTCAGCGTCCCCTGCAGGCGGTCCCAGCTCCAGGCCATCCACACCTCGGCCTCGGGGACCTCGCCGTAAAGCGCTGCGCCGGCCACGCCGATGGCGTAATTATCGAACCAGTAGTGGTTCTGCTGCACCGTGCGCGCCCAGTACATCCGCTCCATAAAGGACGCCTCGAACATGAGCCGGGCCTGGTACGCCAGCTTCTCCCGGATGATCCGCCGCTCCTCGTCGGTGAACCAGTTGTAAAGCCAGTCGTAGGCAATCGCGGTCCCGTGGATCATATAGGCCGCGTCCAGGTCCAGATCCGGTGTGCTGTGCGACCAGCCGTCCGGAAGCCACTTATCGTATGTACAGATCGCGAGTATGTGGCGCCGGATAGCCTCGAAACGCTCGGTCGCATCCGGCGAATTGGAGAGCAGACAGGGAATCGCCTGGCTCTCCATCCTCCACGCCCACCCCGCGCGCTTTGGCGGACCCGATGGGGGAGGCGGCGTGCCCCTCAACATCCCCGGCCGGCGATAGAGCCGCTGGCCGGCCGCGCTGCGTTGTGCGTTGCGCAAACGCTCGGCGTCCCACCGCGTCATAAACAGACGCGGGCGCTCCTCCGCCAGGGCCGGCCGGATCACCGATGCCGCATCGACCTGTACCGTCAAATGCGTGAGCTTCAGGCGAGCCACGCTGACACCGGGCCGCTCCCGCAGCACAAGGCGTATGTTCGTTTTTCCTTGCACATCCAGCCGAAACGCGCGGTACGCCTCCCCGTACGCGCCCCTGGGCAACACGATCGGGTGCGGCAGACGCTCGCCTTTCACTTCCAGCCAGAACGAATCGGTCGACGTGGTCGGGGCGGAACAGAGAACGCTCAGGCGGTAGATCCCCGGCATCAGTTCCGGCTCGAACGTTAACGCGAAATCCGCCGTCAGAGTGCGAACTACCGTACCCACCTCCCGCTGCACCAGATCGAACCCCCCTGAAGCCACCTGTTTCAGCGCTTCACCCTCTGCTGAAAAGAGCACTTCTTCCCGGATAAGATCGCTCGTCGACGGATCGTCCGGCAGGGCGAGCGCGGGTCGTTCGATCCACAAAAGGCAGGAAAGGAACAAAAAGAAAATTCGCAGCATCTCTCCGACTCCCTCCTCAGTCCCTAAAATTCGGAGCCGACCGTCACCTTCGTCCTGCCACCGACCGCTATCACAACGTGGAGTACGCGACAATCGAGCCGTCCTCACACCCCAGCACCAGCCATCCCTCCACAAACGCCGAGGCGGTCGCACCCGCGGGCAGAACCCCCATCAACGCCGTCTCCCCGTCGCCATTCACCCGCAGAACGCGGCCGTCCACGCACACCACAGCAGCTGTACTCCCCGTGCGGACGACCCGTGCCGCTCCGGGGGCCACGTCCACAGTCCACAGCGGCGTACCCTCCGGGCCAAAGCCGATTGCCGTCGACCCTTCCGTAGCTGCAAAAAGGACCTTTCCTCCGGAACCGGCCAGAAGCGCCAGCCCCGCCGGCACCTCGCCCAGGCAGTGGCCCCAGCGCCTCGCCTTCTCAGCAAAGCTGTGCACCCTCAGGTTCTCCTGCCGGTTGACCGCGCAGGCCACCTCCACCTTGCCGTCGCCGTCCAGGTCCGCGATCAGCACATCCTTCACCTGCGATGTCCATCCCGCATTGGAAAATGCATGCTTCTGCAGTCCGTCCATACCGATCACGCGGCAGACACTCCCCGACGACAGGATATCGCACCCCCCCACAATCTCCTTCTGCCCATCCCCATCCAGATCGTACGTCTCAAAGGTCAGAAACGTCCCGTGGTCCGTACGGTACTCCCACCTTTCATTCCCCGCGGCGTCGACCAGGTGCAGCCGCATATTTCCAGGGGTTACAACCACCTCACCGCTCCCGTCGCCGTCCAGGTCTTCCACCCACACGCGTTTGATACTCGATTTGTACCAGGACCAGTAGTCCCAGTACTGGTTGCCGTATTCGGGATGATACCGCCAGATCTCCTCGCGGGTGGCGGAATCCAGCGCGCGCACGAACGTGTCCTCGCATCCCAGAACGATCCGGGCGGGGTCCCCCTCGCACAGCACCCCGGTGTGGACCGTATTGACCGGACTACCCGTCTCAAGAGTCCACGCGGACGCTCCGTCCAACCCGAAGGCCACCAGCGCGTCTCCCTCACACGCGGCCAGCACCAC
Source organism: Candidatus Latescibacterota bacterium (assembly GCA_965237675.1). Taxonomy (GTDB): domain Bacteria; phylum Latescibacterota; class UBA2968; order UBA2968; genus JAAXHE01. The sequence continues at coordinate 1,727,119 of OZ250150.1, read as the reverse complement.
ATCCCCTTCCGCGATATGCAGAGCATTGATTCGCCCTCTTCCCTGCGCCGTCCACGCGGACTGCGGCGCTGCCGTTAGACCTGGCCGCGCCGGGGCAACCGCCTCCTGTCCGCCCACTGCATCGAACAGATCCTCCGGATCGGGCAGGGCAACGGACCCGATATTCAGCGTATGAACGACTCCGCCGTCCAGTTCGCACTCCCCCGACGCCCCGCCCTCAACCCGCCACAGAACCGCCAGGTCTTCTGCGGCGTCCACCTCAAGCCTGCCCGATGCATCCACCTCCACACCGCACGGCCTGGAAAACTGAACCGATAGCCCGCCAACTTTCAACGCCGTGCAGTTCGCCGCAAAAACCCCCTCGCGCCAGACCGCCAGCACGTCACACACCGCGCGCAGGCCATCACCCCGAACCTCGCCTGTACAAATAGCAAATGTCCCTTCCGGCGCTTTCACCTGCATCCATCCCGACGCGTTGCACTGCGCTTCGAGCCGGTCTCCAACCCGGTCCCCGGACCGGGCGTAAAGCAAGTTCACAAAACGCAGCGCCTCACCCGCTTCCAGCACGGCGCTCTGGCTCTGATCCAGCTCCCTAAGCAGCGTCCGGTCCGTTCTCAATTGCTCGCCGAGCTCAGGATCATAGCCCGACTTCCACGACGCCGTGGGGCCGTAGAACGCCTCCTGGGTGCGGCAGGCCTGTCCCGACAGATTCTGAACCACAAAATCGGTCCGGCTGCCCTTCCACTCACTCTGGTGGAAAATACATGCATGATCCGACAGCTCCGGCTGTCCCAGACTGAACCAGCGGCACATACCGCTGTACGTTGCCCTCTCCTTCGCCACCAGCCGGTCGACCACCAGGAAAAAGTCCCCCTTTTTCCACAGCAGCACCCGCGTCCAGTCCATACCCACATAGTCCGGAAGCGTCGTCGCGGAGAATCCGAACGTCTGCAGATCCGCCTTCCCGTCCACCCGGCAGTAGCTTGGAAGTTCCTCCCCCAGCCCGTTCCGTGTCACCGTCACCATATTGTGATACTTGGGCGCGGTAAAATAAAGCTGGTCCGCGGACAGCAGCAGAAACCGGTCGTCCTGCGTGAGTGTGAGAATGGCATTGGCGTCCTCGTAGGAATGCGACCCTCCGCCCGTGCCGTCCAGGATCAGATACTGTGACGTCTTCTCCCACCCGCTCCGCATTGTCAGAATATCGAACGTCTGCCCATACGGCACGCCCGGAGGCCTGAGCGCAACCGCGCCGGGAGAATGCTTGGGAATATCGTAATACAGCCGGTCCAGCGGAAACACGCGCGTTCCAACCTGATCGCTGGGCGGCGCCACCTCCACCCCCGCATCGTAGAGCTGTCGGCACGGCATCAGGCCGCCGGAGGGTGCAATCTCGGGCGCCATATTTTCCAGGGCATAGCGCAGCCCGGCATCCCGCAGATAGAAGGACACCTGGGCCAGGAACCCGTTCGGATACGACTTCACGTCTCCGTCTCCTATGGTAGCGGCAAACCCGTTGCTCGTACAGTTCCCCACTGCGCGGTCCGCTGCCAGGCGCGCCATTCCATTGTCGAAAAACACCGTATTCCCCGTCAGCAGGGCATAGGTCGCGAAATCCCCGATGCTCTGGTTCCACCCGTGGGCGTTGTCGTCGCAGATCTGTTTGGAACAATAGGCGCCGATACGGAACAGCTCGTCAACAAGCGCACGCCATTCCCGAGCTTCGGGAAGATGATAGTGCCGCTCAAAATAAATCGACCCGAACAGCACGCCCAGCGCGCACCGCGTCTGGTGGTTCTGGCGCGGCAGCTCCGACCCGGCCGTATGCCTCAACCCTCTGTTCCCGGACCCTTCGGGTGACACCAGCACATTGTACAGAAACCGGACGATCTTCAGCCGGTCCGGTTCGGAAAACACGGGAGACGTCTCCACGATCGGCCACATCATCATCACCGGCCAGAATCCCAGGTGAAGCTGGCTTTCGGGCGTGTGCAGAACGGGCGTCTCCATCAATGCCATCAGTCCCTGTTTCAGTCCCTCCGCGATTCTTGTGTCTCCACTCCGCACATATGCCCACGCCGCCGACGGAACGTGCGACAGGCCCCCGTATCCCGTGAAATCGTAAACCCACCCTTCGGGGGTGGGACCCACACTTGCCCAGCGCGCCACGTCGGCCACCTCCTCTGGCCGGGATGACCCATAGACCACTTCGTAAAGCCCGGGAATGCCCCCGTCTGCTGCTGCGATAGCGTTTGTCAGGCGTGCAACAGCCGCATCCAGGCCCACCTCGTCCGCGGCTCCCACCACGAGCGCGTTATGACCCGTCCCCCACGGGTCCCGGACCGTGGTCAGCACGTACCCCCCTCGACCCGGATAGGACCCGTCCACGAATGTCAACCATCGATAGTAGAGGTACTCGATCCCCCGGTTGTCCCCCAGGCTGCCCACGAGAATCGCGTGGCGTTCCGGCCGGATATCCCACGCGGCGTACGCCGAATCGTCCGCCACCACGACCTCCGAACCGCACGCCCGCGCCAACGCTCCTGCGATGCGCAGGGCAGCGGCCTGCTGAGCGTCTCCGCCACCGGCCACCACCTCCACAGCCCGCGCGTCGAACGGAATCTCCAGCGACATCGGCTTCACTTCAACAATCCTGTGCCCGCCCATCTTTGCACCTCTCGCAGATATAACCGACTGCCTTCCCCAAAACCCTCACACCCCCAGCACCGAAAGCGTCCCATCCGACCCACCCAGCATCAGATGGCCCCTGCCGTCGGCAGTCAAGGCGTGGACCGCGCCCTGTTGCTGGTGTCTGGCAACCGGCGTGCCCTCCCCGTCCAGAACCCATACGGTCCCGTCCTCACACCCCGCCACAATCTTCGGGCTCCCGTTCAGATCACCGACGATCACCCGCTCCACGGGCGCCCCCAGGTTACGCCGCCACCGCTCCGTACCGTGCTCATCCAGCAAATAGAGATAAAAACAGTCCGACCCGACCACGACCTCCGGCCTGTCGTCCCCATCCACGTCCACCGCACAGATCGCGTTGACTTCCTCTCCCACTCTCTGCTTCCAGAGCGTCTCCAATCGACCGCATTCGAGTTTCAACGCAAAGACATTCGACCGGTTCGTGCCGCACACAACCAGGTGATCTTCCCCCTGCACCCACACGTCGCAGGCAGGCATCATCGACGCCCACCCGTCCAGCCCATGGCTCGCAGTTTGGCCGCCGTCGGCGTCCAGCACATAGCAGGTCCCCCCGCAGGTGATCCGGCCCGGACCGCCGATCACCTCCTGCTTCCCATCCCCGTTGATATCCGCCGCGCGAAGCGGCGCAAAAATCCCGTAGATCATAAAGCTCCACCGCTCGTTTCCACTCGCGTCAAAACAGTGAAGCTTCCGGTCCGAGACCGCCGCCAGAATATCCAACCGCCCGTCTCCACGCAGGTCCGCCGCCGTCACGAACTCCACCGCGGAATTCCGGGCGTACCGGTCCCACGTCCCCCTGTAGACCTCAAACGCGCGCGACCACCGCACGCCTCCGCCTTCCTCCAGCAGATAGAGGCGCCGGTCGTCCGCGCCTGCAATCACACAACGCCGGCCGTCCATGACCACCGGGCACACCGAAAGCACGCGCCCTTCCGCCTGGAAGGACCAGGCCGGCTTTCCGTTTTCGTCCAGAGCCACCACCCGTCCGTCCTCCGTACCCAGAACCACCCCATCCTCTCCGGCAGCGGCGCAACGTACGCCCGAACCGGCATCGTAGGTCCAAACCCTGCGCAGCCCGGGAACCGATGCCGCCTGCGCTCGCGCCCGGGAGCCCGCCTCCCACGCCGGCAGGTCTGCAACCCCGTCCAGCGACAATACACCCGCCCCGGGCTTCCTCGTTTTCACCGCCTGCCTTCCGGCCATAACGCGTAACCGTTCTCCGCACAGCGTGATCTCAACGGGTTCCGGCGCCACGACCACGCCCTCACCCGACTCCAGATCGAACTCGATCGAAACAGGAAGCTCGCTTTCAAAAATCGTGTCTTGCGTCGACAGCGACGTCCCGTTGCACAGCGCAAACCACCCATCGCCGGCCGCATAGATCCCGGCGCGGCCGGAAAGAGGCCCAACCGCAAACGCGCCGGTCCCGCTCCCCGTCCCCACTACCATCCGGCCGTCCGACCCTTCGACCACCACGGCCGAATCGCCCACGCGACGCATCCGGTCGTCCACGGGCTTGTGCGGGCTCGACGCATAGAACAGGTTGATAAACGTGTGCCGGTCTCCGACCGCCATCTCCCGGTTGGCCGACTCGCGCAGGATATTCACATAGTCATCCGCATAGGGATATGCATCCCACCAGTGGCCGAAATTCTCCCAGTCCCGCTCCAGCGACATCCGGCCACCGCCCACGCTCTGCAGAACAAACCGATCTTCCCGCCCGCTGTCCGGGTCTTGCTGCACCACCTCGAGCGTACCGTCCCTCAAAGCGGGTGTCCCCAATGTGCGCCAGTGACACTGCAGCGCGAACGCGCCCGCCTTTGTCGCTTCAACCTCATCCACCACCACAAAATAACGCCCCCTGCGCCACACCACGTTCCGAACCCACAACGCGCCCCAGTCCCCTGTCACGGACGTCCGGCTCATGCCCACGCGACCCAGATCCGCCACACCCTCCAGCCGGCACAGTGCAGGTACTTCCCACGCCTCTCCATCCCGGACCGCCGTCACGCCATTGTGGTGCTTAAGCGTCGGCCCCTCCGTATACGACGCATCCACCAGGAAAATCCGATCGTTCGCCGAAAATTCCGGTATGGTATTCCCGTCTTCGTGGCTGTGGTTGCCGTAAAAGATCCCGTGGAGCATCAGGTACTGGTCCTCCCGCTCGAACCCCTCCCGGAAACAGACCGTATCGAACGCGTCTTCTCTTTGCATGTTCAGCGGCTTCACTTCGCGCTCTTTCGCCTGCGGGTCTTCCGCGAAATCGTAGAACCCGCCAGCAACCTCCAGCACCTGCACGCCGGCCATCCCGTCGGGAACCTCGGGCGCCAGTCCGTCGCAGAAGTACTTCTCAAAACTCCTCACCAGCAACGGATCGCTCACGCTCTCGTAGCGCTCTCCCGGCGGCTGCGGCCGAAAATAGTCCGACGGCCTGTCGAACCGTTTGCCGAGCAGGAACGCCGCGCGTCCGTCCTGCAGCACATGCCCCGCTTTGACCAGGAAATTCGTCGGGTATCCGTCCATCGGAGCGCCCGTATCTCCAAACGCGGGCAGCGCTCCCCGGTTGTTGCAGTAAAGCACCGCCTGGTCCAGCGACCGCTTGCAGTTTCCATTGTCGATATACGTGGTATCCCCGCTTGCCAGCGAATAGGTCAACATGTGGTCCAGCGTCATCCACTGGTAAGCGTTGGCGTCCTCAATCGGCTTGAACGACACCGCCTGCCCCTTGAACACGTCCGCAGACGCAGCCATCCACTCCTTCGATTCCTCAAAACCGTAGTGCGTTGAAAAATACCGCCCTCCGAACCACGCCGCCAGCGCCACCAGCGTCTGGTGGTTCTGCCGGATCATCCGGTGCCCCACACCCTGGCGGAAGAACTGGGTATACGCCCCCTCCGCGGAATCCATGATCCACAGCAGATATTGCGTGATCTTCAGCCGGTCCTCGTCCGAGAACACCGGGCTCTCCTCGATCAGGTCCCAGACCACCGCCAGCCACCAGACGTGAAAGTGCGCCATCACCCCGTGCTCGCCCATCCTCAGATGCGCCTCTGCGATCTCCCGAACGGCCGCCGCATAGGCCTCGTGCCCGGTCCGGTGATACATCAACCCGTACGCGCCCGCCTCCGAAATCAGCTCAAAGCCCGCGCCTGATTCGGAAGCGTGCGGTGCGGTGGCACGCGCAATGAAGTCCTCCCGCCGCTCCTGCAACCACCCCTCCGGCGGACAGCCAAAAGCGTCGAACCCGGAACCGAGCCTGATGTCCATCAACCACCCGAAGCTGAGCGTCTTTTCGTCGGGCACAAGCCCCACAAAACGCGACGTCACACGCTCCAGCCCGGCGGCGTCGCTGGCCCCGAGCAGCACCACGTTCTTTCCGTTCCCCAGGGGATTGTGCATCGTCCGCAGCGCGTACCCGCCCCTGCCGGGATAACAGCGGTCTTCCACCGCCCACCACTGGTAATACAGCCACCGGATAAAGGCGTTGTCAGCCATATTCCCCAGCGCCACCACGTGCCCCTCCAACAGCATCCCGGGCGCCGCCTCGCCCGCCCGGACCACCTCCAGCCGCGCGCCCGTCGCCGCCTCGACCCGCTCAACGATCCGTCCCGCCAACCGCTCGTGCGCTCCATCCCCCCCGATGACGATCTTCGCCTGAGGCTCACCGTTGACCACCAGTGCCGTCTCCAGACACAGGTCTTTCAACTCATCCACCTTCAGACCCGCCGATCCATTTTTCACGGCCACCTCCTCGTAAAGACTGTTTCAAGGGATTTTTCCAACAATACGGATGAAACACCACGCCGGGTTACATTGGATATACGGGGTCCTAGACACCTACCCCGCGGTCCCGCAATACAAACGTAACCCCTCTCCCTTGCTACGGCCAAGCCAGACTCTACAGAGCGTCCGACCTGCTGCAGACGTACGGAAATCCTATCCTTCGGCGGCACACGTATGGCGCTAATGCACCTCGCCGCGTCCCGTTACAAGGCCCTTATCCCGAAGTTCGTACCCCCGGCCCTGCACGACCAGCAGCGCCAGCCCGTCTGAGCGATGGTTGCCGTATGCCACGCCATCTCGACCGCCCACCAGCACAAGGTCCTCCCCGATCCGCGCGACTTCCGTTTTACCCGATCGCTCGGTCTGCACCTCCGCGCGGTCAAGAGACCCATGCCCCGGGCACAGCACGACGCCCAGGTTCCGGCGGTTGACCAGTCCGGATGGCGTAAAACACAGGTGGTACTGCTGGTGCCACTGTGATTCGTCCTTGCCGGTCCGCATCGGCGGAGGGTCCCAACCCTCGCTCAGGGAGAAAAACGCGTTATTGTGGTACATGAAATGCCCTTCGAGTGAACTTCCTTCACGCTCCAGCAGGAAAGTTCTTTCCTGCTCGTCCACCGCGAAACGATTCCAGGAGTGGATATTCCACTGGAGCGCCGAATCGATGCCGGTAACCGCGACAAACTCGTCGATCATCACAAAACAGCTCTGCGCCTTCAGGAAAATTACATGCCTCCGGCACCGTTTCGCGCGTTCGCTGTAGCTGGCGTCCGCGATGCCCACAAAGTAAACGAGCCGCTCGTCCTCGAATGGATTCTCAATGCTCCCCCGCGATTCGTGCGATCGCATGATCTGGGAGGCGTCCGAGAGCGTCACGCAGTTGTGAGACCGGGTGTGCCACACCCAGTGGGTGTGGTGGTCCGAACCGTACCCGGCGTAATAGCCGCTCGGCATCGCCATCACCTTGCCCCCGGCGTGCAGAATGAAATCGTTGTTATTCGCGTGAGAGTGACTGATGGCGCCCAGTGGAGAAGAGCGAAAGATCAGCGCGATATCGCGGGCGGGATCGTCCAGATCGGTTCGTACCGCGCACCAGCCCGCGGCGGGAAACACGCGGAACCTTGAATCCGCCGCGTCGGACGGCGGTGGCGCACTTTCAGTCGCTGCCAGGAAGAGCTGTGACGTAACCCCCGCGCTGCGCCGCTCCTTCGGCGTCTGCATACGCTCCGCCTCCGCCCGGAACGCCTTCACGTATTCCGTGAACTCATCCGTACCCGTCTCGCGTCCGATCAGATCCACGAGATCCGCGTTGGACCTCCACGTGCCGGCCCAACGCTCCGTATGGTCGCCGAAGCCCATCCATTCGGCATAGGGCGGCAGACAGTACTGTCGCCATCGGGCGTGGTTTTTCCAGAAAGGCCGCCGGTACAGGTCCACGCCGGCGCCCCGCTTCAGCGCCGTGGCGAACATGGACATAATCGTCACGTAAGCCAATCCGTATGAAGGTCCTTCCGCCCATGCCCCGTCGTCACCCGACCAGATCGGCCACACGCCGCACAGCACCGGCCTCAGCCATTCCAGCCATGTCTGCGCCTCGGGAATATGCTCGTGGAATACCAGAGCGATGTGCGCCAGGAACACGATCTCGCGGCCTGCGTGCGAGTCGAAACGCGTTACCCCGTAGGATCCCCTGTTGTGCATATGGTCGAACGTAATCTGTCCCCGCTGCCGGAATTGTTCCACGACGGCGTCCCGTTCCTTGTCGATAAAACGGTCCCACACCCAGTCGCACGCGTTCGAGCCGTTCCAGATCACCGACATGTGGGCTTCGTCATTGTGGGCAAGGTGGCTGGACCCCTCCGGGTCCCAACGGGATATGGACGCCAACCTCCGGCACGCGGCGCGGGCATATCGATCCTCCCCGCCCACGAGATGGGCCAACGCCAGGGTCTCGGCGCCTTTGACGAACCGCCGTGAGTTCCACATCACCGGCGCCCAGGTCTCGTGGTATGCCTGATAGTTCTTGCTTCGGTCGGGCAGAAAGGGCGGCTCGTCGATCTCATGCGCCTCGGCCAAAACGGACTGGGCGCTGCTCCGAAGGGTTTCCCATGCGGGGGCCAGGGCGCCGCGTACCGCCGCCCGCAGCGCCGGCACCTCCTCCGGACGGACGTAGATGCGCGGGTGTTCCGCCGGGAATCGCTTCAGCCACTCGCTTGCCGGCGGCACCTCCACCACCGCCGCCTCGGCCCCGATATCAAACGCGAAAACCTCGGACGTCGCGGCAGGCCCCGAGGACCACCGCCAGAAATACCTCCCGGGCTCAAATGCCGTTTCGGGAAGGAATAAGGGATCCTGCAAATCACCCTTGTCCAGGCAGATAGTCTCAAAGCTCGAATCCCGCGCCACCTGCAGGCGATAGCCCGATACCGAGGGCACCGGCAGCCACGCAAAAACGGGGGGGTTGGTCCCCGGCCTGGCGTCTGCCCTGGGCTGGCGCGGATCCTTGTGCGGGTGCGGATGTCTGTGTTCCTTCATGGCGTTACCTCGCGATGATTTCAGTGATGATGGTGAGAAGCTCGCTTCCGTCCCGTCAGGGGAGACATGCGCAGGCGTTTGAATGGCATTGGCATGAGCACGGGGTGGCCCTCCCGTACCCGATATGCGCGGTCCATCTCCACCTCCTTGAAAACCTGGACCTGACCCGTCGCGGGCCACGTGATCCCCACCTCCCGGATACGCGTTGCCCTTCCGAGTCCGATCTCCTGTTGCAGGGGGGACGCGCCGAAGCTCCCGCCGGCGGTTACGCTCGCGTGGACGTCGGCAACCCCCTCGCCCGTCTCCACCCGCACCGTTATCCGCGCTCCGATCGCCGCCCGGTTGGACCGCAATCCCTCCAGCTTGAGCACGATCCATCGGTTGCCGTGTCCAGGATTTTCGAAAAGCACATTCTGAAACACGTCACCCGAATACGCCCCGCCCATCACAGCGTAGATGTCCTGGTCGCCGTCGTTATCGATATCGCCGAAAGCCACGCCGTGCCCTTTCTGCAAATGCCCGAACCCGCCGGAAGTCGTCACATCCTGGAAAAACGCGCCTCCCGCGTTGCGAAACATCCGGTTCGGCATGATCTCACGGTAGTCCGGGTCCCCGGTGCCCACGTAGAAATCCTGAAATCCGTCGTTGTCCAGGTCGCCGAAATTGCACCCCATGGTATACATCACTTTATCCAGACCGCATTCTCGTGTCACATCGGCGAACGTACCGTCCCGCCGGTTCCGGTAAAGCCGGGGCCGCTCCGCGTCCGTGGTAATTCCCAGGTATTCGGCGGCCACGTCGCCGGAGTTGGCACGGTATCCGGAAACGAACAGATCCAGCCAGCCGTCATTGTCGTAGTCCCAGAACCAGGCCGGGAAGCTGTTCAGCGGCTCCGTGACGCCGGCCGCCTCGCTCACATCCTCGAAACGCCACCGGCCCTCCGAATCCCTGCCGGCGTTCCGGTAAAGGAGATTGGGCTCCAGCAGGCGTGAGACGTACAGATCCGGAAACCCGTCGTTATCGTAATCCCCCCATATACATCCCTTTACGTAGCCCTCCGTCGCGACCCCCGCCTCCCGCGCCGCGTCCGTAAAGGTTCCGTCTCCGTTGTTGCGGAAAAGCTCGCAGAGGTGAACGTCGCCATCGACCGTTTCGTTACCTATAAACAGGTCAACCCATCCGTCGTTGTCGTAATCCGCCCAAGCGGCAGTCTGCGTGGGATGAAAGCTGAGCAACCCCGCCGCCGCCGTCACATCGTCAAACGTGCCGTCCCCGTTGTTGCGCAACAACGAATTCGGATGGGCTCCAGCCCGCCTCAACCAGGCCCCGCGCAACACAAGCACATCCGTGTATCCGTCGTTATTGTAATCGGCGTGGACCAGGTTCAACCCGCCGACGATTCCAAACAGGCCCGCCGCTTCCGTGCGGTCCGAAAACGTGCCGTCTCCGTCGTTCCGGAAGAAACGGATCTGGTCTCGAAGTCCCCAGGAGGATACCATCAGGTCCAGCAGACCGTCTCCGTCGAAATCCTCCATCACGCATCCCCCGGCAAGGCCCATTACGTCGAGGCCCACCGCCGGCGCAACATCCCGGAATCGTCCGATATCGTAATCGGAATCGAATGCCTCCGGGGGAATAATCCACGCTTCGGGCACACCGTTCGGGTACTTCCCGACAGTCATATACGCCACGTTCAGCAGCCACCGGGCCGTCAGATCCCCCGCATCCCGATTGAGGATGGCCGTATAGGCGCCAATGGCGGCCCGCGATCCGCGTTGACGGGCGTGGATACCCGCGCTTCCGATGGGGAGCAGACAGGCCTCGATTCCCCCGTGGACGACGCAGTTTTCCTGCTCGCCGATCCGCAGGTGCGAAATAGCCAGCAGTTCCTCGATCGTCTCCGAAAACCCCGACGGGAACTCGGCCGGACCCCGGTCCACAGCCGCCCGCACCACCCGGAAGTGGCGGATCGCCTCCCCGGTCTGCCCCGCATTCAACAGTTCCTCGGCCAGCAGCGCACGGACCATCACCAGTTCCGTTCGCTCAAGGGGTTCCTCGAGCCTTTGACGAAAATAACGCGCGCGTTCCGCATTTCCATATTTGTTGAGTTCGAGATCCGTGTTGCGGGCGACCCTTTCCAGCCGTTCGACCATGCGCCGCGTTCCGGCAGCCTGTTTATGGCCGACGGGGTGCATCGTTTCCCCTCCTGCCGATACGGTCATTATGGCGAAGACAAGGACGACCCCATACCCGTTATTACGACTCGATTTCATTTCAAATCTCCCGCCCTCCGCGGCGGCCTCAAGATCTCGCAAGCGACGCCACGCACTCCGGCCGCCCGGTCCGGATGCTCGTACCGGCCTGAATCATCATCAGTGTGGCCATCAGCCCGTCCACGTGGTCCGCGGCCATGGGTGCGCCGGTTCGAAGCGCCTCGACAAACAGCCGGTTCTCCTCGACGAATCCACCCTCTTCACCACGGTACTCCACCGGCTCCTTCCCGGTTTCCGTATACGTCAGCGTACAGAACCGGTCGGTAAGTAGAACGGAACGATTTTCGGAGAAAATCTCCATAAAAAGCTTGCTGGTTAACGCCGGCCGGTTGGCATCTCCCTGGATCCAGCAACCGGCTGCGCCATTTTCAAACCTGAACGTGGCCGTCAGATTGTCCAGTCTGCCGTTTGCCTGATAGTAGTTCCCACCCGCCGCGTAGACCTCCACCGGATCGGACCCGGCCACATATCGCAGGATATCGCACGAATGGCATCCCTGGCTGAATACGTTGCCTCCACCCAGAATGGGATCGTTTGCCCAGGTATCCCCCCATCGGTTGTCCATCATCTGCATCACCACCATCAACGGTTCGGGAACAAGCTCGCGGGCTTTCTGAACCATCGGATAGTACCGCATCTTGAAGGCCGTAAACAGCTTGACTCTATGCCGCTCCACCGCGTCCCCGATCCTCCGGCAGTCTTCCACCGTCAGCGCAAGAGGCTTTTCAACCAGCATATTTTTCCCCGCCTCCGCGGCGCGGATACAAAAGTCGGCATGGGTGTCATGGTGCGTGCAGATATAGACGACGTCCAGCGAAGCGTCGGAGAAGATGCGGTCCGCATCGGTGGTCGCGTAGATTCCCCCGTAGCGAGCGCACAACGCTTGGGCCTTCTCTTCAACCACGTCGCAGAACGCCAGCATTCGTATGCCGTCCAGCCCGGCCACCGCCTCGCTATGCACACCCCCGATCGCTCCGCATCCGATCAGCCCCGCACGAAGTTCCGTCATTTCCCGGCTCCTCCCTGATGACAATCCTGCGTGTGTTGCCACGTCTCCGATCCGCCAATGCGTTCTATTCTCACCTGACACGGTTCTTATTCTCGCCGGGAGCCTATTCAGATGCAAGTAGGGCGCAGTACACTGCGCCCTACTTGCATTCCTCACGTTCAGAACGGCGCTCGATCTACCGCGCCCGCCCTGGTATCAAATCCCGTATCGGAACTGAATCTCGCGGGTCCCGGTATCCCCGCTGACCCTGTCCTTGATCTTTACCTCCAGGACCTGCACGCCCGGTTTGGCTTTGTCCAGGTCGATTTCAAAGTACTGCTGTTCGGTGGTGGCCGTTCCGGCGTGTTCGTACGACACCGACACCTGCGTCTTTCTGCGCTTGAAGAGCGAGGTGATGGCGCCCGCCACGCCTTCCGACCGCCCGACGACGTTTCGGACAACATACTTCACCTCGTAGTCTGTTTGTCCGAAACGGTTCTTTTCCAGGTTGTAGATCTCGTAGTAGGCATACACCTTCTGTGCCTTCCTGTAATTCCTCGTGGGCATCGGTACAACCCGGATATCGCCCCTGCTGAACTTGCCGGCTGAATCCGCGTCACCGATTTCCGAAGCCAGCAGGATATCGCTGATCTTGAGCTTTTCGACGTTGTAGTCCGGAACCTGGACAGCCTGCTTGTATAGCCCGGTATGTCCGGAAGACAGGTCCTTGACCTGCACCTGGAGTTCGTATTTCCCCGGCGGAACGCGGGTCCTTAGCATTTCGGGCAGAAACGCGCCTTTGTCCCTGGCGAAGTCCGCCCGACCCTCATAGAAAAACTCCCGGGTATCGCGGTAAATCGTCTTGTGGGCCGCGTCGGCCAGGGCCATGGCGCACTGCACTCTGACCTGCGCGGAATCGGCCTGCTCGGCAATCCGGACCTGTTCCGGTGGAATGCCGTAGTAGACTTCTACGCTGGTTTGCCCATCGGAACCCTGGAAGTTGGCGAGATCGTAATAAAAGTTCAGCGCAGGTCCCTGGATGCCCGGCCGGTAATAGTCGGGGGTCTCGTGCGCGGCGTTCTGGTATATGATCTCGGGCGCGTATTTGACCAGACGGGTTACGTTGACGAGTTGCCTGTTCAGGGAGGTAACCGGGGGAATCGGGGCGAAATTGAATTGACCGCTCTTGTTTTCATCCGTAAACACAATCTCGATTCCCCCCTGTATCTGCGTGTAGATCCAGGTTTCCCAGGGTACGGTGGCCAGGTCGGTGTGGATCGTTACGGGGATATAGTCGCCGAACTTGATCCGGGCGATCTGATTTCCGAACTCGTCGAACCGCGCCCCGTCCTGGTCATCGTAGTCGCTCCGGGTGAGCGGCGTAGTCAGCGGGGTTCCCTCCAGGTTGCGTTCCTGAAATTCCTCCTCGTCCGCGGCATCGGTATTGGAGGTGAAGCCGTCATCCTGAAAACTGGCGTCGCGTTGATCGACGGAACCGAAACCGTGGAGGTCGTCCAGCGTGCGCTGGGTAATGGGATGGCGAAACGCCCGGATTGGAAAAACCGGACCGGTAAACGTCATAAAGGAAGCCTCGGCCCCGTAGAGGCTGTATGCCATGCGCATGCGGACCGCTTCCACGTCGGGGGTGAGGGTCAGGTCGCGATCGTAGGACCGCGACCGGTAGTCCGGCTTGCCGTAACGGATGTAGACTTCCCCGCGCTTGTCCCAGGGCGAGACCTTCTCCGCAAAAAAGGTGCGGGCATACCAGACCCGCCGGTAGTGCTCGACGATGCGTTCGTTGACGCGGGTCATCATATCGGGATCCCGCCGCAGCCAGAACCGCTCAAGGAAGGCCTGGCGCTCCGTCGTGTCTGGCAGCGCCTGGAACTCCCGGAGTTCCTCCGCGGAAGCCACGTTCGCAATATCGGTGTACATTTCGCGTTCCTGCGGGTCAACAGTGCCCAGGAAGCGTTCGAAATAGTCCAGCGCCTCTTTGTACCTTTCCTCGAAGAAAAAGCCCTGCGCGCCGATGGGAAACAGCCGGACATCCTCGGCGTTCGTCTCCATATAGGGGATTATGTGCCTGGCGATTCTCTCGTAGGTCTCGGCCTGTATGCAGGCCAGCCCGAAATAGTAAAGACCGTCGGGATCGTCCGGCTCCATCTCCAGGTACGTATCGAAATACTCAAGCGCTTTCTCGTAGTTCTCCTTGAATCGTTCGTGAGCCTCTCCAAGGGCCCGGTAGGCCTCAGCCTGTCCGGGATCCAGCTCGATGGCCTTTTTTGCCGCGCTCACGGACCGGCGGAAGTTATGAAAGGCGCTGATCCCCTTGGCGGGCATCTCGGCGTACGAAAGTGCAAGGCCGGCGTGGGCCGCCGCATTTTCCTCATCCAGTTCGAGGGCCGCCTCAAAGGACCTCTTGGCCGCCTTGAAGTCTCCAACCTTGAGTTGTGCACGTCCCAGGCGGGTCAGTACGTGCGCGTCACCGGGAAAGGCCTCGGCAAGCCGGGTGAAGGTGACCACGGCCTCCCCGGGTTGGCGGTTATCCATCTGCCGATCACCGACGGCGAGTATTGAATCCCTCCTCGAAAGCGTACCCGCTGTCGTCGGTACGCACAATCCAAGCAACAGAACCGCGGTACAGAATTGCTGAAGAAGGACAGGCTGGAATCGATGTCCGGTGTCCATGTCGCGCCCCCTAGTGTTCTGTCCCTGAAATAGATTGGCTAAATTCGGCCGATCAGAAGCAGCAAAAACAGCTATCAGCTCTCAGCCGTCAGCTTGAACCAAAAACCCAATCAGTTGACATCAGCGCCGTGAAGAGACGGGACCAGAACGGGCGTAGCGAGACGGGACCAGAACGGGCGTAGCGAGACGGGATGAATCGGCGGATGAATGGTAACATATTTCTGGGACGGGACACTATTTGTTGAGATCCCTCAATCCGCCGCCGATATAGCCCTTAGCGGCGCCCTGGCAACAATTCCCCGTCCCTCCCGAACGGTCACCGTCTGCCCGGCTGCAACGTTGTTGATCCGTTCTATCCGGCCGGAGGGCCAGACCACCTCAACCGCATCGGCGGCCCGGGCGCCTGCCAGCCCGAATGTCAATATCTGCTCACTCTGCGAACAATAGCTGGATCCCGCCCTGACGGAGCGCGTTTGCAACTTGCCCGCCACCCGCACCCGAACGACCGAGCCGATCCCATCCCGGTTGGACCAGGACGGTTCTCCGATCGGCTTCCGAAGCCGGTCGCCCGTGGGTGGGACACCTCCGACCAGTTTCACCCGCAGGCAACGGTTCCTGTTTCCCCCGTCGTTGCGAAATAGCGCGGGACGGCCGTTGTTGGTGGACACCAGTACGTCCAGGTCTCCGTCTCCGTCGTAGTCCGCGTACGCCGCCCCTCGACCCACCAGCGGGCGTTCAAGGTCGCCGCTCTTCGCTCCGACTTCCGCAAAGCGGCCACCCCCGGTGTTACGGTACAGCAGCGGGCGCTGGGCGTACCTGAGGTGAGGTTTGGCCTCCTCGATCCGGTCGTCCACATGTCCGTTTGCCGCGAAGAGGTCCAGGTGGCCGTCCAGGTCAAAGTCGAAAAAAAACACGCCAAAAGTCACGAACTGCGCACTCGGGTGACCCACGCCGGAAGGCAGGGTCCAATCCGTGAAGTACCCGCCTTCCTGGCATTGAAACAGCGAAATCATCTCAAAGGCGAAATTTCCGATTGCCACGTCCGCCCGGCCGGTGTTTCGGATGTCTCCGGCGTCTACCCCCATGCCGGATTTCGCCTCTCCCGCGGCGCTGAACGCCACGCCGGCCAGTAGGCCGTCCTCCGTGAACGTGCCGTCTCCGTTGTTACGGTAAAGATAGTCCGGCATGGTGTCGTTGGACATCAGAATGTCCGGCCATCCGTCCCCATTGTAATCCACCGCGACGGCCGACATTCCCTTTCCCGGTTTTTCCCCGATTCCGGATACTGCCGTGACGTCGGAAAAACGGTCACCGTCGTTGCGGTATAACCGCGAATACTCCGGATCGTACAGCTGGGGTGCGTACGATCGCGCGTCCGATCGCTCGGATAGCCAATTATCCCGTTCCGCCGTCCATTTCAGGTAATTGCCGACAAACAGGTCCAGATCCCCATCCCGATCGTAGTCCAGCCAGACCGCGCACACGCTCCAGGTCGAATCTCCCACCCCCATCCGCGTCGTGGCGTCCTCAAATGTACCGTCTCCCCGATTCCGGTACAGCCGGTTGACGCCCAGGCAGGCCACGTACAGGTCGCCGTCTCCGTCGTTGTCATAGTCTCCAGCCGCGCAGCCCATGCCGTACACGGGCTGCTTGAGCCCCGCCTGCGCCGTTACATCCGAAAAGCTCCCGTCTCCATCGTTGCGGTAAAGCGCCATCGTCGATGGCGGCCCCGATCCGCGCTCCCGCAACGGGGCGCCGTTGATCAGGAGAATATCCGCATCCCCATCGCCGTCGTAATCCCAGAACGCGCATCCCGACCCCATCGATTCCGGCATATATTCCCTGCCGGACCCGCCGTTATCGTGCCTGAACCGGATCCCTGCGGCCTCGGTCACATCCTTGAAGACCACCCCCTGCGCGAGGCTGTTTCCCTCCATGCACGTCAGGAACACAGAAAAGGTCCATATAATACAGAAGCGTATCACTTTTTTTGAGATTCTTCCAGCCGATTCAGTCTTGCCCTGGCGTCGGCAACCCACGCCTGCTGTGCGGAATCCCGCCGGGCAAGCTTCAGATAAGCCCGCCAGTGGACGATGGCGCTCCCCACGTCGCCCGTCCGTTCGTGGATAACGGCCAGATTGTAGTGCCCGTCGGCAAAATCGGGCGCGAAACCGATCGCGCGCTCGTAGGCCGCAATCGCCGCTTCGTTGTTTCCGAGATTGAAATACGCGTTTGCCAGACCCGCGTAGCGCCTGGCATGCTGGTACCCGGCCACCGACCGGGTATACGCCCCCTGGTGCGCGTCGACAACCGACACGAGCGAATCGGGCGGCGCGCTTCCCGGTTTCAGCCGGATGGCCTCGCGGTACGAGAGCACCGCCTCCGTGTACCTGCCCTGCCGGGAATATACATTGCCCAGGTTGTAATGCGCCTCGGCCAGGTCCGGCTTCAGGCGGATAGCCTCCAGTTGCCGGGAAACGGCCCCTTCAAGATCTCCCGCGAGCATATGGACAAGGCCCAGGTTCGCGTGCGCCTCAGCGTAGTCCGGCATCAGCGCGACGGCCTCCCGATACGCCGCCCGCGCCTCCTCAACTTTCCCCCGATCCAGGAACTGGGTGCCCGTCGCAACCTGCTCCGCGGCGGACTGACAACGGGAGACCGCCCGCAGGAAAAGCGCCTTCAACGGATCGCCGGAAAAGGGCATCCCCGCCCTGGCGGCCCGCCGATAGGCTGCAAGCGCGTCCCCGTACCTGCGCTGTCTCGCATCCATCAGGCCCAGAAGGTAGTGCGCCGCGGCGAAATCCGGAGCGGCCACCAGGGCTTTACGCAGGTGCGCAACCGTGAGGCCGAGCGCCGCCTGGGTCAGATTCCATTCCGCCTCACTCTCACCTCGGCTCCCGGCCACGAGGCCGGCGGCCTCTGCAAATGGCGGATACGCGCCGGGTGTCGCTCCCGCCCCCAATCCGGTTGCCGCCGGCGGCATCAGGCCAATCGCCTCGGTCAACCGGCTGGCCGCGCTATCGTTAAGAGCGACCCTTTCCGTGCTCGCGAGGAGAGGTTGCGCAGACATCACGCAGACCACCAGCGTACCCCGCCACAGCGCCCGGCCCACCGCGCCGACGCACAGGTTATTGATGTACGTCCCGCACACAGCGAAACCCGATGAAATTGCCCTTCTGGTCCGGATAAAATCTGAACCGGGCCGACGTCTTCAGATAATGGGGCAGGTGGTGCCAGGAACTGCCTCTCACCACACGGAACGTCCCGGTCGCCGGGCCGGATGGATCTTCTTTGGGACTTCGACTGTAGTAAGTATCGTCGTACCAGTCGTTGCACCACTCCCAGGCATTGCCCGCCATGTCCAGCAACCCGTACGGGCTCGCGCCCCTGGGCCTCGAACCCACCGGCATGGTATGACAGAACTCCCCGGGCACCGGACCGGCGGACGGGTTGGCCCAGTTGGTACGCCCGCACCTCCCGCCCAGATCCATGATCGCGTAGTTCCCTCCGGGCGCCTCTTCACCCCACGAATATGTCCGTCCGTCCGTCCCCCGAGCCGCCTTTTCCCACTGCGCCTCCGTGGGCAGGCGTCCGCCGCGCCACCTGCAATAGGCATCCGCTTCGGTCCACATCACCCCCACAACCGGCTGACGGTCATTGGAAAATAACGGATTCCGGGTTTCCAGCGGCAACGAAACTCCCGTCGCACGGGCATACGCACGGAATTGAGCGTTCGTCACCTCGTATTTGTCAATATAAAACGCATTGAGATAGACGACATGCGCAGGACCTTCCGGGTCGAATCCACGATTCGTGCCCATCAGGAAATCGCCCGAGGGTACGACCAGCATCGTATCGACCGTACCGGCAGGTGTCCGGTCCAGGAAGACGCCCTCCGGAAGGTCGTCCAGCAGGGACCCGCCTCTGCACCCGGCACACACCAGGAGACCATACCAGGCAGCCTGCCACCGCCTCCACCCCCGCATTTTCAGTTTACGTCCCTGGCGCACCGGACGCCCCATCCATCGGTGGCGCCCTCGGGATCCGACCAACTCCGGTAGGTGATGCTGAGTTTGTTCGGATCCTGGAACGCGGCTGTCCGCCAGGACCCTCCCCGAAGTACCCGGAACCGGCCCACCACCGGTCCCTCGGGGCCGGTGGTGGCGCCCACCTTGTAATATTCGGAATCGTAGTAGTCCGCGCACCACTCCCACACGTTTCCCACCAGGTCCATGGCCCCGTAAAAACTCACGCCTTCGGTATAATTGCCCACGGGGGCCAGGGTATTGTCATAGCCGTCGTCGCCGTCCCTGTAATTCGCCCGGGAACCATTCAGGCCCTTGTTCCATGGATACGGCTCCCTCGCCTCATCGCCGCGGGCGGTCTTCTCCCATTCCGCCTCCGTGGGCAATCGGACGCCCCGCCAGGCGCAATAGGCGCCCGCGTCGAACCAGTTGATCCCCACAATGGGAAAGTTCGGCCTGGTGTTGGCACGCTCAGGCCAGTCTCCGATGCCGTCCTTGGAACCGTGGCTGGCTGGCGTATGACGTTCCCGAATGCCGCCGTCAGGAGCCGCCCAGAATTTGAAATACTCGGCATTGGTCACTTCAAAACGGTCGATGTAGAATGCATTCAGGTACACCTGCCGGGCGGGCTGCTGATCCGCCGGTCCCCTTTCCATGCCCATGGTGAAGTTACCGGAGGGCACCCGTACCATTTCCACCCCTCCGAACCGCCGCGCCAGACCCACCGGAAGGGGCCGATCTTTGTTCGGGTCGACTTCCTCCACGGCGCTGGTGGGCGGCTCGTCCGCACCCCCACAACCCGCAACGCCCCACCAAATCAGACAAACACAGAACAATCCGATGGCCCGCATGACCACCTCGCGCCAAGTCGATGGGAAAACGCCAGTCCAGTCCCATCATACCCGGGCCTGTCTATACCCCTTACCGATCCGTGCGTCGATAACAAAACGGCGGCCAATGCCCCTTCCCGCCGACCCGGCCGGAGACACATTGCGCCGCCGTTAGCTCTGTTCACGTCAAATGGCCCTAACGAGAGGGCTGCGACGGCATTGGAAGTTAAAATGCGCCTCCAATGCTGAACCGGAGCGGTGCATCGAGCAGTTCGCCGACATTGGTATAGGCGACGTCGACAAGCACCGTTCGGCCTCCCCAGTTGCCCTTGAAACCCGCGCCAAAGCTATAGCTTTCAAGGTCGTGGTTGAACTTGTATCCTGCTCGCAGGGCCACGGCGTTTGACAGCCAGAGTTCCCCGCCGATCTGCCACCTCTGTTCGTAGTCCACCTGATAGGAACTCTCGAAAGAGACCGTCAGGTAATTCGGATCGGCCATCTCGCCGAATATTTCCATCGCCACGCCGATATCGAAATTCATCGGCATCAGGAATTTCTGGTCTTCCGCCAGCACCTTGGTATCAGGCCCGAAATTCCGCATGGCCAAGGCGATTCGGGAGCTACGAAAACCGGTATAGAAGTGCGTGCCGGCGTCCAGTACGATCGAAGACATATTGTCGGTGTGCAGGGTCTCGGAAATATACACCCCCCGGATGCCCAACCCCAGTTTATCGGTTGCCTGAAACGCATAGGCCACGCCGAACGACATTCCGCCGCCTTTGACCATTTCCCCGGTGCCCTCGGGGTTGTAAATGGTCCGCACCGGCATATCGCCCACGTCGTAATTCACGACGTTGACGCCCAACACGCCCCAACCCGTCCTGTAGGCAAACGCACCGCTGTAAAATCCGGTGTCGACCAGCCACATGGTGTGGGAAAGCTGGTAACCGAACCGCTTCAGGTGGACCAGACCGGCCGGGTTGAAAAAGATCGCGTTTATGTCGTTCGACACTGCCGTAAATGCATCTCCCATAGCCGCCGCACGTGAGGACTGGTTCACCTTCATCCATGGAAACGACGCCAGTCCAAGCTTCCGGAAGTCCTCCGACTTCAGGATCTCGGGTGCGTCCCGCGCTTCTGCGGGCGGATTCCAGAATGCGCCGGCCACGAGAACGGTCATCAGTGTCATACAAAGTATCCGCTTCATAAGCTTATTGCTCCTTCCCGGAATTGCCACGCGCCGGTTATCGGATGACCATGAATTTGCCTATCCGCTTCTTCCCCTGACTTTCGGACACGAGAGATTCCACGACGAAGAAGTAGACGCCCGCTGAAATCGACCCCGTACCCAGCGACATCGCCAACTGGTCCCACTGCGCTTCGCCCAGCCACAAATTGGAATCGTTCGGCGCATCCGTGCGGTCGTCGTGCAGGATCTTTCCGACCATGTCGCCCGCGCTGTTGAACACGTAGATCCAGCACTTGCTCGGTACATTGACGAACCGGATCTGCGGTTTGCCAGGGTATTGCAGATTGGCGTCGCCAACCCGGAACGGATTGGGTACCACGAAAACCTCCCGGCCCAACTGCTCGGTTTCACCCACCGCGGGCTGCTTCGGGCTGTAAAACGGTGGCTTGCGCTGTGACCGCGCCCACTGGCCGCCCTCCAGGCCGGCCCTCACCTGCGCCTGCACCAATTCAGGCAGCGTGGCCATGGTGCCCACCCGGCCCACCCAGTCTTCGTGGCCACTGGAAAACGGCCGCACCGAATACCAGTAGTTGAAGCCGGCTACCGACGACTCGTCCGTAAACGTATGGGTCCCCGCCGAAACCTCGCCGATCCTGTCCCACGGCCCGTCCGGGTTCCACTCGGAGCGGAAAATGCGGTAACCCGCCACGTCCTGTGCCTCCGCGCCCATATAGTCCGGGTTCATTGCGCCGTCGGCCGAGTTCCAGGTGAGCAGGTTCTGCGCATCCGGGCTGTTTGAGACCGCCACGTAAACGTCCGGCGGCGAATCGGGCACGTCGTACTCATTCTGATAGGCCCACTTCGCCCGCTTGAAGAACTCCACCATCCATTCCTCGCCCTTCTTCAGACCGTCGAAGTCATACAGATGCGACCGCGTCCAGGTGTATAGGTCGCTCTCTCCGGCACCCGAACCGCCCACCCAGGCCACGACCAGTTTGGCCTTTTCGCCCGGCGCCAGCGAATACGGGCCGAAGGTCTCGGCGCTGTAGAACACACCGATCTCTCCAGGATTGGATTGATAGCCCTGTTCCGTTA
The DNA here is from genome assembly GCA_965237675.1 of Candidatus Latescibacterota bacterium. Classification (GTDB taxonomy): domain Bacteria; phylum Latescibacterota; class UBA2968; order UBA2968; genus JAAXHE01. The sequence continues at coordinate 1,705,004 of OZ250150.1, read as the reverse complement.
TCATGTTGTACATGGTCTGCCGGTCGTGCGCGCCCGGCCGGGGGTCCGCCGACACGGTAGGGCCTTCGATCCGCCAGAAGCGAACGGCGTGCGGCTGGTCACCCTCAGGCTGCGCGTACTTGCCGATATCCCGGGAGTTGAAGCCCCATTCACCGCCGTCCTGATAGGCCAGCGGACCGAAGCCCATATATTGGTAGGAGGCAAACTCACCGTCCTTGCGGCCTGTATCGCACGACGGCGAAATAATCCGCAGGTTGACGGGATCGCCCGTATCGTCCCAAGGAAACTCGGGACTGTCGCCGTCCCAGTCCACGATCATCTTCAGCCCCTTGGCCGGACCCGAATAGCCGGCATTCTCCGTATAAACGATCCAGTCGTCGAGACCGCCCACATTGTACCAGTGCCAGGCATCCGACCGGTTGTAGTGGGAAAGCCCCGCGTCCGTGAGCATCCAGGCGTTGATGATGGGAATGAAGACGTCGTCCAGCGTTTCCGCGGGCAGGTCCCTCTCGCCGTCCCCGTTGCTGTCGCCCGTGTTTTCGAACTCGATCTCCGTAATGATAAAGTCGTCCCACGCCGGATAGCTCCAGGTCATCGTCCTCCGCGTAAAGGTAACCCCCGCAAGCGTGGTCCACTTGGTGAGGATGATTTCTTCAGGCCATTCGTCGGAACGAGACGACGGCGCGGCCGGCGGCCCCGCGGTCGCGTATTCCCCGAACGACCAGTTGCTGATCCTCACGGGGGCCCTATTCAGCGCATCGTCCACCAAAATCTGCGCCAGGTTCTCGCTCCAGGTGGGCGCGTAGTACCATGGCGCGCCTTTACGCCACTCCTCGCCCGGATCCTCGGCGGACGAGGGTTGCACCCGTGGCTCCCCGCCCAGATACGCCAGGTTCTCGTCCATCATGGGGTCTGCCACCATGGGCACGATCTCGTCGAGCATGTCCGACCGCGGGCCGGTCAATACCACGTAGAACTCGTTTTGGGAGAAAGAATCGTACGCTCTCGTGCCCGCAAAGCTCGACGGCAGCCGCAATGCCAGGCCGATGCCCTCCCCGTGCGACGTGCTCTCGATTCGCCCTTCGCTGTTGCAGTCGACGCGGAAAAAGGGCAGCTGGCTCGCCCAGCCATCACCTGTAATGATATCGCCGCCCACCGTGGCGGGGTACACCATGCTGGAAGATCGTGAGAGCGCAGCGCCGATGGAGCCTCCCTGCGTGCCCAAATTGGTCACGGACGTATACAGCATCCCGCGCTCCAGGGCGGCCCTGCCCGCGGACCCCGGATGATTCGCCTGGCCCCAGACCTGTCCGGACCAGGATATCGCCAGGACTACTGCGAACGCCCATCCGCCGCGCCCTTTCAGGACGGCGTTCAAACGTTTCGAATGCATCGTATCCTCCTTAGCATTTGTAGTTCCTCAGTAAAAAATCGCATGGTAGCGGGAACCCGCATACGGCTCCGGGCTCCCGCCGTTCGTGACGTTTACCGGAATGGATCAGAACTGCATTCTCAGACCCATTTCCATGCGCCGGGGATGGCTGTAGTATCTGCGGTCGTCGGTATCCCCGTACAGGAGGAATTCAGAGTTGTCCGGACGGGCCGTATGCAGGCCCCAGTTGGTCCAGTCGGTGGAATTGAAGGAACTGTCGTCCTGCTGGTTGAACAGGTTTCGCACCTCCAGGAACAGGCTTATATCGCCGCGCCCCCGGCCGAACGGAAAGCGCTTCTCAACGGCCAGGTCGGTCCAGGTGCGGATGGGCCTCAGGCGCCGCTCCCGGCCGGCATTCGCGGGCGTGTACCAGAACGATCCGGTATTCTGCATGCGCCAGAGCAGGTTGACCCGCCAGTTGGCGAGTATCTTGCTACCGAACACGTTGAAATTCGGGCCATAGTCCCCCGGCGTGAGGTAGAGGAACTGCAGGCTGCCCTGGTTTCGGATGTCGCCGCCGTCGGCGTTCAGGCCGGTCTGGTAACCCCTGGCCCATACGTGGATGTGATCCAGTTCGAAGTCGTCCAGACCGATGAGCCCGTACTCCCTGGCGGTCATCCTGGTCTGCTCGTAACCCCGGCCACCCGGGTTACCGTCCCGCCGGGCGTTTCTCCGAATCGCAATGTTGGCATTGTGACCGATCGTTCGGATTTGGTCCTGAGTGAGGGGCACCGGCACCTCAACGCCGTTCTCCACGCTGTATTCGTACCAGTAGCGGCCGCTGGCGACATAGAGGGAGTCGGGAAAGAGGAAGTTGAACCAGGCGTCGAAGTTGCCCCACCCGGCCTGCGCCCAGGTCATGTTGTAGGCCACGTTTATGGCAAAGTTGTGGCTGAGCGGCTTCCGCACGGAAAGTTCCAGTCCCCGCTGCTCTTCGAACCCGTTGTTATGGAGGATCCGGGCGTAGGGATGTACGTAGCCCTGCTTGTGCGGCGCGTAAAAACGGACGTCGGAATGATAGTGGTACTGATCTTTGGCGCTCTTGTAAAATAGAGCGATCGCACCGGTATAGTCCTGCACGAAGTTCCAGTCCGCGCCCACCTCCATCGACACGGTCTTTTCGGGTCGGATTTCGGTGGTGCCCTGCCCGCTGCGTATCGGGTATGACGGCCGCATGGCGTTATACTGCTCACCCGAGTCGATAACGCCGTTCCCGTTCCAGTCCTGGTCCGGGCCCGAAGTCCGCCAATCTCCGTTGAACAGATAATAAATGTCCGGATAGGCCAGGAACAGCCCCGCGAAATAGTGCATGGACGAACGCGCCGTAATGGGATGCGACACCCCCAACCGTGGGCTCAGGTTCTTGAACACGACCGGCTTACGGTGGGGCGCATTCTGGAAACGTAGCGGCGAGTTGTACATGGGCGAGAACGCGTAAGCGCCCGAGGCCGGAAATTTGGATACCGGATCGAACAGATCCAGGCGCAGACCGGCATTGATGACCATGCCTTCGAACTCCATCTTGTCCTGCGCGTAGATGGCGAGATGCTGGGGCTTGACAGGCTCTCCGATAACGCCTTGCGCGCCCGCGAACTCCAGCCGCCTGGCCTGCGCGCTCTCTCCCGTGTAGCGGGTAAGAAACATGCTGTACTTGATGAATTCGAAACCGGCCTTCACGTAATGCCCCTTGGTGATCTGGCTGGCCAGATCCAGCTTGACCTGGTACCGATTCCGTTCCGCAACCTGGTACTGGCGCACCTGCCGGTCCACGGCGAACCAGCCGTCCCCATCCGTACGCACGTCCGTCGTTGTGTTCGCAATGTCGCTCGTGTCGTCGACGGTTGAATAACGTGAAATCCGGAGGTCGTAAAATGTCCTGGGCGAAAGGGAATGGGTGATGGCCAGGTATTGCATATTGTTGTTCGTGCTCATCTTGCCCGCCGCGCTCCAATCCTCCGGCAGGAAGATGTTCTTCCCGTTGTCGTACACAATGCCACGGATGACGCCGCTGGAGGTACCCGCGGACCGTTCGTTCCGGTAGGTGTCCCGGTCGGTTCCGATATACTTCTTGTTGTACTCGAACAACCCGCCGATCTTCATCTTCATATTTTCGGATGCGCGGACAGTGACGCTGTATGACCCCTGATAATTGGTCAGCGAGGGAATAAACCGACCGATGTCGTCGTAATAGCCCCTCGCCGTGCCGCTGGGATACGTGGGCGCCAGCCGGGCCGTCTTGCCCGAAACGATGAACGAAGCGCTCTTGGAAAGCGGGCCCGAGATATTTCCCTCCACCTCGTGCCCGATGATTTCGTCGTAGTTCGCGCGCTGGTGGGTGAGTCGGCCCGTATCGGGATCACGCTCGTTCTCCCATACGCCCTCGCCCCATTGCATCTTGTCGAGGTGCATCGGGCTTTCGTAGACGTTTGCGCCCCAGTGTTTCTGTCCGGGCGGCTGCCGGCGGTACTCCGCCCATCCGTGGAAGTTCTGGCCGCCGTCTTTCGTAATTATACTGACGACCCCGGCCTGAGCATTGCCGTACTCGGCGTTCATCCCGCCCGTAACCACGGAAATCTCCTGGACGGTCGACCGGTTGATGCTCTTCCAGTTGTGGGAGCCGGCGCCGTCGCTGTTCACAATTTTCACACCGTCCACGTAATAGGCCACGTCTCCGCCCGTGCGGCTTCGCCACTCACCGGGGCGGTTGCTTCCCCGCATGCGGTCGGAGCCGTCGAGGTGAACGCCCGGCTGCAGCGTGATCATTTCGGCGGTGGTGCGCACGATGGGAAGTTGCTCGATCTCATCGGCGCCGACGATGTATTTGCTGAAGGTCTTGTCGACCTCTACGAGAGGGCGTTCCGCCTTGACAACCATCTCCCCCAATTCCAGCGTCGCCTCATAGAGCGTGAAATCAACTTCCGTGGTCACGTCGGCCTGCACCCGAACATCCGTCTGGGACTCGGTCTGATATCCGATCAGGGACGCCTTAACGGTATAAAGCCCCGGATCGGCGCGCAGGATCACGTAGAACCCCTCCGCATCGGCCGTGGACCCCTGGTTCAGGCCCTCGATGACCACGTTGGCGCCAGGCAGCGATTCGCCCTGTCTGTCCAGGACCTTCCCAACGATCTTTCCGGTCGTGCCGGCCCAGGCGCTTCCGCTTAAAGCCAGTGCCGTGCAGAGGGAAAGAATTCCGATAAACAAAACACACTTCTTCATTGCCGAACCTCCGCATTGATGGTCTCTCCAATTAACGATTCGCCTACATGCCCGTCTCGGAATACGCCTCCTCCTTTCCCGGGCCTGCCAGACGAGCTACCTTCCCGATTCGTAGAATTTGACAGCGACCTCCAGATCCAGCATCTGCAGCAGTGGCATAACCCCTTTTATGCCCCAGGCCTCCCGCGGACCGAGGTCCCCGACCAGGAAATTGTGCTGAGCCCGGAAATCCAGTGAAAAATTGTTCGTCATGAACCGTTCGACGCCGAACCCGAAATGTGCCCCCAGCGCCCACCGGCTCTCGACCACCGGTGTGAGGACCACGCCTGGGTCCAGTACGTTCTCATCGGCGCCCTCGACAGCGATGCCCTTCTGCCCGGGATAAATCAGGCCGCTCACGCGATTGCTGTAGCTGTGAAACCCTCCACCGGCAACGACGTAGGGGGACGTCATCTGGCTAGAGAAAAGGTTTGATTTGTCACCGAGTCGAAAAATCACGTTGCACAGCACGCTGTTGATCCGCATACTGGCTTCGGAATTCGGGCTTGAATAATCTCTCTTGTCTTCGTTCCAGGTGAACGTCTTACTCTCGATCTTGCCGTCGGTGTATTTCAGCCGATGATATTCAAACTCGAGCGCGGTGTTGGCATCCCGGTTGTAAACCACGCTGCCGCCCCACCGCACGGCCTGGTTGTACCAGTTGGTTCGCAGGCCCATAACGGGCAGGTTGTAACCCAGCATTATCCGCCCGCCGATCCGGTGATACTCCTGTGCGCCGGAATCCGTTGCGAGAAACAACGCCAGAAATCCGACAACAGCCGTAACCCTCCATGTGCCCATAGACTGCCCTCCTTAGTGATGGATCAGGTCGCGCGAGCGCCGCCGCCGACAATTCCCGCAGGACCAGGTCCGTTTGCAGTACTGTGGCTTAACCTGTCACCGATTCCCCCGGTAACGTTCCCGGCGTTGCTTCCGGAGTCCGTTCGGCGGCAGTTGGAACGGGCGTCAGCAAATACCGGGGAAGGGCCAACAATTACGGATACGGCAATACGGCGCCCCTCCCACAGAGAAAGCCCTCGCGATGCCGTTTCGATACCCGCCGGTGAAACGAGTACATAACTGATTCATTATAGTATTAGCTAAATGATAACACTAACGAGCGGATGTTGTCAAGAGAAAAATGGGGTGTCTAGTCCCTAAATAAGCGGGTTTTTTCAGATTTTTGTGTACAAAAGTACCGGAAAGACTTATCTTAGTTGGAGTTAGCAGTATCGGACGAGAAATTGCTACTCCAACGAAGGGGGCCTTTCCGGTGAAAAGAATATCGACAAAAAACAGCCGCAGGAACAGTGAAAAATGTGGGCGTCGGGTACGTGCTCGGCATAAGCTTGCCCGTGGATTTTGTGCGCAAGCCAAGCCGATGTTTGGCAGCGGTAATGTGCATTACGAGGTCAGCGCGCACGGAGAAGCGATGAGCTTTGGTGGCATTGCGGCGGTGCATCGACTGGTGACCAAGTTGGGATTGGTCAAGCAGATCGACGGGACGTTGGCGTTGCTGAAGGTGCATCTGCCGTATCATGAGTCGGATCACGTGTTGAACCTTTCCTACAACGTGATGTGCGGTGGCACGTGTCTGGAGGACATCGAGCGTTTGCGTCACAACGAGGCGTACATGAATGCCTTGAACGCGGAGTTGATCCCGGACCCGACCACTGCGGGCGACTTCACGCGTCGCTTTTCTGAGGCGGACGTGATCGGGCTGATGGACTGCATTAACGCGGTACGCCCCAAGTTGTGGCGCACACGCGCTGCCAGACTCCTGGAACCGGTCGCCTACATCGATGTGGATGGTACGACCGCTCCGACGTATGGGGAGAAGAAGGGCGGTATGGACATCTCCTACAAGGGCGTGTGGGGGTTATGCGCCCCTGATCGTATCGTTGGCCAACACCAAAGAGGTGCTGTACGTGGTCAACCGTCCGGGCAACGCGTCTTCTCACCAGGGGGCCGCACCCTGGATCGATGCGGCCATCGCGCTGGTGAAGCCCCACGCGCCGCGCGTGTGCCTACGCGGCGACACGGACTTTTCGCTTACGGCTCACTTGGACCGCTGGGCGAAGGACGTCGATTTCATCTTCGGCATGGACTGCAATAGCACCTTACGAACACGCGCCGAGGCCCTTGACGAAGCCAACTGGCAGCGCCTGCACCGCCCTCGCGCGCCCCAGAAAAGGCAGCGACGGGACAATGAGAAGCAGCGTATCGTCAAAGCGCGGGGCTACCGCAAGCTGACGCTCACCTTCGAAGACGTGGCTGAGTTTGACTACCAGCCCGGCAAGTGCAAACGCCCCTACCGCGTCGTGGCGCTGCGCAAAAACATCCGTGAGACCCAAGGCCAGCAGACCCTCTTCGACACGTTCCGATACTTCTTCTACATCACCACGCGCGACGACCTCACGCCCGCCGAGGTCGTCGTTGCTGCCAACAAACGATGCGACCAGGAAAACGTGATCGAACAGCTCAAAAACGGCGTCAATGCCCTGCGCGTGCCCTTGTATGACCTGATCAGCAACTGGGCCTACATGGTCATCGCCGCCCTGGCCTGGAACATCAAGTCGTGGTTTGCCCTGATGATGCATCGCAAAAACCATCGCCGAAAATATATCCGAATGGACTTTCGCACCTTCCTCACACACATCATCCTTTATCCCTGTCGTGTCGTGAGACACGCCCGAAGCACCACCGTGCGCATCATCGGCTATCAGCCATCCCTGAAAAGACTCTTGAGCGCCTGGGCCACCATCGAACGCACCGGATTCACATGACACCCGCACGAACCGTGATCACATACCACGGGATCCACGACGCCCACGGCGACGTAACGGACAAATACGCCTACACCACAACCAGACACCAACAACACACCCCTAACGCTGCGCTTTACCTCACCAACTTACACTCCACAAACCTCAAAACGACCTCACGCGCACCTCAATAGACAACACACATACGTCATTCAACCACAACGTCGCACAAATCTGCAATTCTGTTCACCAAACATCAATACTCGCTTATTTTAGGACTGGTTTTCGTTTTCGGGGTGTCGAGGTCTCCAAACAGCGTGGCGAGGTCGTGCACGGGCTCTGTCAGAGGAAAATCTGATGGATGTATCGCTACGGAAGGTGCTACGACACCTCACAGATCAAGCCTGGTGCGGCTTCCAGATAAACCAGAAGAATGCGCGGTTCTGCTGCCTGTTTCGCATGCTTCAGCAGGCAGGCCTTCCTCAGGATGACAGTTCGTGCCGACACCTGACAGAAAGGTTTCGCCAATGGTGATTGCATAGCATGTCATTCTGAGCGAAGTCGAAGAATCCCCGGAAACAGAGGGATTCCTGGCAAAAAAAAGCGCCGGAACCCGCGTCCTACGATCAAGACCTGCGTCCCGGCACTGTATTGTAAGTGGGAAATCTAAAAAGCTCAGGTGGATTCAGGAAAAAAGGCGACGCCCGGAAGGATTGGGGAAACCGGCGCGCCTTGACACAGGGTGTCCCGGTTGCACCGGGTAAGCTTGCGAATCAGCGAATGCCTCAACGTTCATTTCGTGATTCTGGTGTTTCGGGCAACACAGCCTGAACGAGCAACCGGGAACTCCCGAACGAACAAAAAGCCTCCCGGCGCATCCACATCGACGTGACGCGTGTCGACAAGCCTATTTCAACAACAACATCCTCCGGGTCGCCGAGAAGGCGCCGGCCTTCATACGGTAGATATACACACCGCTGGCAACGCGCCGGCCCAGTTCATCGGTCCCATCCCATGTCATCGTGAAATAACCCGCCTCCATTTTTTCGTTCACCAGAACACGCACCTCCTGGCCCAGAAGATTGTAGACCACCAGCCGCACCCTGCCGGCCTCGGGAAGCCGAAATCCGATGACCGTGGACGGATTGAACGGATTCGGCGCGTTCCGATCCAGACCGTGGGCGTCTGGAAGCGGTCTCAAGTCGCCTATCTCAACGTTTGTAAACGGTTCGACCGCACCGTCCAGCCCCACCAGCACGCTCTCTGTTATCTGGAAATCTTCCGCGGACGGCGTGACGCTCGTCCTGAAGACGAGGTCCACCAGATCGCCCTCCCCGCCGGCGACTTGGCCATCGATCTTAACGGCGCCGATTTCCAACTTTCCCGGCGTGCGGTTCGAAGCCATCGACACCGGCTTCCCGCCGGAGCCCGATTTTAGAAAACTGTCGGCCAATTCTCTGGCCTCCAGGAAGTCATACCTGTCCGTATCGTATTGTAGCAAAAAGCCGTATCCCTTCACGTCTTCTACATGCAATAAAGAGACGCGCACCTTCAGAGTTTCGTTATCGGCGGCAGGATCATTCACCCGAACCAGCGTCAGTTTTGCAGACGCGTTGCGGCCTCCGCCAATGTCAAGGCCCGTGGTCATCTCTCCCGCCAATGCCGGACCAGTCAACACAAACGCTGAACAGATGGTTGAAAAAATACGGTTCCACATAGCTGCCTCCCGGTTTGATGTCGCCGTTGCGGTGACGTCGTGAGTGTTGCGAACAGTTGAATCCGAGCGAACATCGCCGTGAATGCAAATGGAACCGGCGATGAAAAAGGCTCGCGCGAGCGCATCGAATCAAGGTGGAATAGTCGCCGCGATTAAACCCTGCGGTGCAGTCCTTCATTCTGAATCATCATCTGATTCACTATTGCTCTGCGACGACGCGTCTCGTTGAATATAGCCGCTCAGAATGACGAGATCGGCGAAATTGATGGTCCCGTCGCCGTTCAGGTCCATTCTGGAGTCAAACCCCGAATCCGACGACCTGAGCCCCGATTTCTTCTTGAACAGGGCAGCGTCGGAAGCGTCTCGCGTGCCGTCGCCGTTGAAGTCGCCGTCCAACGGGATATCTATTCCAAACAAGTGCGATTCGGTGCGTCCGTCATTATCGGTCACGGTCAAAGTAACGTCGAAATAACCATCCGCCGTCGGCGTGCCCTGAATCACACCGGAACTGGTAATCTCCAGTCCGGTTGGCGCGCCGGAAAGCGAATAAGAATAGGGGGTCTGCCCGCCGGAGACATCCAAAGGACCTTCTGAAAAATACAGGCCAACTTGCCCGGAAAATTCGTGGATCGGACCAATTACGAGGGGCTCAGCCACGACTATCTTGAATGACTTGGAGACCGTGCTGCTATTGGCGTCGGTTACAGACACGGTGATCGTCCAACTGCCAAGCGTTGGCGGGTCGCCACTGATCTTCCCACCAGACGAAATAGAGAGACCGGCAGCACTTGCGTTTGCCGAAAGACTATACGTGTAAGGTGTACATCCGCCACTTGGACTCACCTGGATCGCAGTAATAAACTCGTTTCTGGAGGCCGCCACCTTCGATATTGAGGCCACGGACAAATATGCCGCTGGCGTTTCGGTGTCGCTGTCGGGGCCGCCCTCACCGCGGCAGTTTTTCGCACGCACTTGGAAGGTATACTCGGCACAATTGGTCAGGCCGGTCACCTTGTAGCTCGTCTTGACGCCTATGTCGGTCCAAGTGGTCGGAAGTAACGTGCTCGTTTTCGCATAACGGATCTGACTCTCGGTTATCGGGCCGCCTGGATTCGTCCATGTCAAACTAATATTCCCGCTACCCTCCCGCCTCGCACCGAGGTTGGTCACGGCCCCGGGCGCGGACCCGGTCGCCTGCGTCATCGTGCTGGACGATCCATCGCCACCGCAAACGTACGCCCGCACCTCGAAATTATACCCGTTACAGTAGGTGTCCAGGCCCGATACCGTGTAGCTCGTCACCACACCTACGTTCGACCAGGACGACCACGCCGCGCCCTTTTGCGCGTGACGGATCTCTACCTTTGTGACGCCAGCCGGATTCGTCCACGACAGATCCACCGCGCTGGCGCGCACCGCCGCCACCGTCAGGCCGCTCACCGGACCGGCGGTTGAACCCGCAGTCGGCGTCGCATCCTCGCTTCTGGATGGGCCATCGTCTATACAGTTGTTGGCAAGCACCGTGAAGGTATACTCCGCGCAGTTGGTCAGGTTCGACACTGTAATGCTGGTCCCCGTGGTGGTCTTAGTGATGTCTCCAATCCGGATCTTATATATCCCGACAGTACCGCCGGTATTGGGAGCATCCCAGTTCAGCGTCACGCTCCGGTTTCCCGCCGTCGCGCTCAGGTTGCGCACCGGCCCTGGGGCGGACCCGGTCGCCTGCGTCATCGTGCTGGACGATCCGCCGTCACCACCGCAGACGTACGCCCGCACCTCGAAATTATAGCCGTTACAGTAGGTGTCCAGGCCCGATACCGTGTAGCTCGTCACCACACCTACGTTCGACCAGGACGACCACGCCGCGCCCTTTTGCGCGTGACGGATCTCTACCTTTGTGACGCCAGCCGGATTCGTCCACGACAGATCCACCGCGCTGGCGCGCACCGCCACCGTCAGGCCGCTCACCGGACCGGCGGTTGAACCCGCAGTCGGCGTCGCATCCTCGCTTCTGGATGGACCATCGTCTATACAGTTGTTGGCAAGCACCGTGAAGGTATACTCCGCGCAGTTGGTCAGGTTCGACACTGTAATGCTGGTCCCCGTGGTGGTCTTAGTGATGTCTCCAATCCGGATCTTATATATCCCGACAGTACCGCCGGTATTGGGAGCATCCCAGTTCAGCGTCACGCTCCGGTTTCCCGCCGTCTCGCTCAGGTTGCGCACCGGCCCTGGGGCGGACCCGGTCGCCTGCGTCATCGTGCTGGACGATCCGCCGCCACCGCCGCAGACGTACGCCCGCACTTCGAAATTATAGCCGTTACAGTAAGTGTCCACACCCGATACCGTGTAGCTCGTCACCACACCTACGTTCGACCAGGACGACCACGCCGCGCCCTTTTGCGCGTGACGGATCTCTACCTTTGTGACGCCAGCCGGATTCGTCCACGACAGATCCACCGCGCTGGCGCGCACCGCCACCGTCAGGCCGCTCACCGGACCGGCGGTTGAACCCGCAGTCGGCGTCGCATCCTCGCTTCTGGATGGGCCATCGTCTATACAGTTGTTGGCAAGCACCGTGAAGGTATACTCCGCGCAGTTGGTCAGGTTCGACACTGTAATGCTGGTCCCCGTGGTGGTCTTAGTGATGTCTCCAATCCGGATCTTATATATCCCGACAGTACCGCCGGTATTGGGAGCATCCCAGTTCAGCGTCACGCTCCGGTTTCCCGCCGTCTCGCTCAGGTTGCGCACCGGCCCTGGGGCGGACCCGGTCGCCTGCGTCATCGTGCTGGACGATCCGCCGCCACCGCCGCAGACGTACGCCCGCACTTCGAAATTATAGCCGTTACAGTAAGTGTCCACACCCGATACCGTGTAGCTCGTCACCACACCTACGTTCGACCAGGACGACCACGCCGCGCCCTTTTGCGCGTGACGGATCTCTACCTTTGTGACGCCAGCCGGATTCGTCCACGACAGATCCACCGCGCTGGCGCGCACCGCCGCCACCCCCAGGCCGCTCACCGGACCGGCGGTTGAACCCGCAGTCGGCGTCGCATCCTCGCTTCTGGATGGGCCATCGTCTATACAGTTGTTGGCAAGCACCGTGAAGGTATACTCCGCGCAGTTGGTCAGGTTCGACACTGTAATGCTGGTCCCCGTGGTGGTCTTAGTGATGTCTCCAATCCGGATCTTATATATCCCGACAGTACCGCCGGTATTGGGAGCATCCCAGTTCAGCGTCACGCTCCGGTTTCCCGCCGTCGCGCTCAGGTTGCGCACCGGCCCTGGGGCGGACCCGGTCGCCTGCGTCATCGTGCTGGACGATCCGTCACCACCGCAGACGTACGCCCGCACCTCGAAATTATAGCCGTTACAGTAAGTGTCCACACCCGATACCGTGTAGCTCGTCACCACACCTACGTTCGACCAGGACGACCACGCCGCGCCCTTTTGCGCGTGACGGATCTCTACCTTTGTGACGCCAGCCGGATTCGTCCACGACAGATCCACCGCGCTGGCGCGCACCGCCGCCACCGTCAGGCCGCTCACCGGACCGGCGGTTGAACCCGCAGTCGGCGTCTCCGTCACGCTGTCCGAACCGCCATCGCCGCACCCATTCACCGCGCGCACCTCGAACGTATACTCAGCGCAATCGTCCAGACCGCCCACCGTGTGGCTCGTCAGCACCCCGATATCCGTCCAGCTCTTCGTGTTAATATCCGTGCCTTCCTTCGCGTAACGAACCTGATTGTTCGTGATCGTCCCGCTTGGGTTCGTCCACGACAGCGTCACCTCTCCCACGCCCCCACTCGCACCCAGCCCCGTCACCACACCCGGCGCGCTGCCGGGCGTCTCCGTCACGCTGTCCGACCCGCCATCGCCGCAGCCGTTGATCGCACGTACCTCGAACGTATACTCCGTGCAGTCCGTCAGACTCCCCACCGTATAGCTCGTCGCAACCCCGATGTCCGTCCACGTCTCCGGCAGCGACTCGCCCGCCGCCGCGTATCGGATCTCGTTCGACGTGACCGTGCCGCCAGGATTCGTCCACGACAGCGTCACCTCTCCCACGCCCCCACTCGCACCCAGCCCCGCCACCACACCCGGCGCGCTGCCGGGCGTCTCCGTCACGCTGTCCGACCCGCCATCGCCGCAGCCGTTGATCGCACGTACCTCGAACGTATACTCCGTGCAGTCCGTCAGACTCCCCACCGTATAGCTCGTCGCAACCCCGATGTCCGTCCACGTCTCCGGCAGCGACTCGCCCGCCGCCGCGTATCGGATCTCGTTCGACGTGACCGTGCCGCCAGGATTCGTCCACGACAGCGTCACCTCTCCCACGCCCCCACTCGCACCCAGCCCCGCCACCACACCCGGCGCGCTGCCGGGCGTCTCCGTCACGCTGTCCGACCCGCCATCGCCGCAGCCGTTGATCGCACGTACCTCGAACGTATACTCCGTGCAGTCCGTCAGACTCCCCACCGTATAGCTCGTCGCAACCCCGATGTCCGTCCACGTCTCCGGCAGCGACTCGCCCGCCGCCGCGTATCGGATCTCGTTCGACGTGACCGTGCCGCCAGGATTCGTCCACGACAGCGTCACCTCTCCCACGCCCCCACTCGCACCCAGCCCCGCCACCACACCCGGCGCGCTGCCGGGCGTCTCCGTCACGCTGTCCGACCCGCCATCGCCGCAGCCGTTGATCGCACGTACCTCGAACGTATACTCCGTGCAGTCCGTCAGACTCCCCACCGTATAGCTCGTCGCAACCCCGATGTCCGTCCACGTCTCCGGCAGCGACTCGCCCGCCGCCGCGTATCGGATCTCGTTCGACGTGACCGTGCCGCCAGGATTCGTCCACGACAGCGTCACCTCTCCCACGCCCCCACTCGCACCCAGCCCCGCCACCACACCCGGCGCGCTGCCGGGCGTCTCCGTTACGCTGTCCGACCCGCCATCGCCGCAGCCGTTGATCGCACGTACCTCGAACGTATACTCCGTGCAGTCCGTCAGACTCCCCACCGTATAGCTCGTCGCAACCCCGATGTCCGTCCACGTCTCCGGCAGCGACTCGCCCGCCGCCGCGTATCGGATCTCGTTCGACGTGACCGTGCCGCTCGGGTTCGTCCACGACAGCGTCACCTCTCCCACGCCCCCACTCGCACCCAGCCCCGCCACCACACCCGGCGCGCTGCCGGGCGTCTCCGTTACGCTGTCCGACCCGCCATCGCCGCAGCCGTTGATCGCACGTACCTCGAACGTATACTCCGTGCAGTCCGTCAGACTCCCAGCCGTATAGCTCGTCGCAACCCCGATGTCCGTCCACGTCTCCGGCAGCGACTCGCCCGCCGCCGCGTATCGGATCTCGTTCGACGTGACCGTGCCGCTCGGGTTCGTCCACGACAGCGTCACCTCTCCCACGCCCCCACTCGCACCCAGCCCCGCCACCACACCCGGCGCATCACCCGGCGTCTCCGTTACGCTGTCCGACCCGCCATCGCCGCACCCATTCACCGCGCGCACCTCGAACGTATACTCCGTGCAGTCCGTCAGACTCCCCACCGTATAGCTCGTCGCAACCCCGATGTCCGTCCACGTCTCCGGCAAAGACTCGCCCGCCGCCGCGTATCGGATCTCGTTCGACGTGACCGTGCCGCTCGGATTCGTCCACGTCAACGCCACTTCTCCCACGCCCGCCGTCGCTCCCAGCCCCGTCACCGCACCGGGCGCATCACCCGGCGTCTCCGTTACGCTGTCCGACCCGCCATCGTCGCAACTGTTCGTCGCGCGCACCTCGAACGTATACTCCGTGCAGTCCGTCAGACTCCCCACCGTATAGCTCGTCGCAACCCCGATGTCCGTCCACGTCTCCGGCAAAGACTCGCCCGCCGCCGCGTATCGGATCTCGTTCGACGTGACCGTGCCGCTCGGATTCGTCCACGTCAACGCCACTTCTCCCACGCCCGCCGTCGCTCCCAGCCCCGTCACCGCACCGGGCGCATCACCCGGCGTCTCCGTTACGCTCTCCGAAGGGCCCGCGCCTGTCGCGTTCTCGGCACGCACCTCGAACGTATACTCCGTGCAGTCCGTCAGACTCCCCACCGTATAGCTCGTCGCAACCCCAATGTCCGTCCACGTCTCCGGCAGCGACTCGCCCGCCGCCGCATAGCGGATCTCGTTCGACGTGACCGTGCCGCTCGGATTCGTCCACGACAGCGTCACCTCTCCCACGCCCCCACTCGCACCCAGCCCCGTCACCGCACCGGGCGCATCACCCGGCGGCGGGCCAGGCGTGGCGAAGGCAGTGTCAGACGAAGGTCCAAGGTTGTTTCCGTCTTGCGCCCTGACTTTGAACCGATACGAGGTACCGTTGGTCAGATCGGTCACGATATAGGACGTCGTGTTCCTGTCGCTGTCAGGCACGTCATTCCAAACATACGATTGTCTGCCCTCCTTGACGCCGTATCTCCAGGATAAAATTCGATCGGTGGCGCCGGCCTCACTCCACGTGAGCGTCACCTGCTCGTCTCCCGCTAACGCACTCAAGGTCGGCGTCGGGAATTCCTGCCCCTGCCCGGGGGTGGCAGACACCGTATTCGACGAAGCACCGGTCTCTGTTCCGTCTCGCGCCTGAACCTTGAACCGGTACGAGATCCCGTTGGTCAGACCCGTCACAGTATAGGTTGTCGTGTTCCTGTTGCTTCCTGGTATTTCATTCCAATCATACGGATTTCTGCCCTCCTTGACGCCGTATCTCCAGGATGTAACTCGATCTGTACTCTGAACTTCACCCCACGTCAGCGTCACCTGCCCGTCGCCCGCGACGGCAGTTACGGTCGGCGTTGGTATATCCTGACCGTGAGATTGGTTAGGAGAGCCCAAGAGCCACACTGTAACAAAGAACAAAGCGATACCGCTGGCGGCGTTTCTTTTAGCGTAATACATTATGTCGCACCCTTAATGTTTGTGATTTCTACACAAATTGCGTTTTTTCTGCTTGCTCAGGGGTATATTGTCGGCCCACTTTTCCGGGAAAATTTCATAGCGTGCGAAGCGCCGTCGGTTTAAGGCACAGTACTGCCTTCGCATCCCAGAAGAGGCAGAGGTGTGCCGGGCACCGGGCGATTCGAATCTGTGAAGTTGCACAAGATGTCCTTGCAATAGGGCGAACAGTTTCTTTGGGAGATGAGGCACGGTGGCGCCGGCGGGCAGTTTCCCTGACGACGTGTCCTCGGACCGTTCGCGGACGCTGTTTCGGAGACATTTTTTTCGTACTATGCGACGCCAATTTATAAGTTTCATTCTCAAAGAGTCAAATGAAATATTATAATTTGTAGTATTTTTTAGGTTAATAGTGTATGCGCCGCAACAGGTTGTCCCACAAAAAAAATCACCAAAATACCTCATCCGGGTCGGCATCGGGGACACAGTTCCCCTGAATAATCGCCCTATGCCGCACGTACCTGCAGGCGATCAGTCGCACGAGATCGCCGGCGACTAACGTCGGGGACGGAGGAGCCTCTCGGTCCCTTCTGCATCCACAGGACGCGCATTGCCCGAATCTCGGTGCCACTTCCGCTATCAGGACGTGTTGGTTGATCCGGCCAAACTGTTTTTCCAGCGACTGAGGTCCAAAAACGTCGTGTCATTGAAACGCCGCCGTTCACTCCACGGTCAATGGGACTTGCAATTGCTCCTGGTATGGTTTAGACTTGGGATGAGGAATTTCGTAAAGTTGGCGCTCTTTGGGATTTGAACGGTATCGGAGCGGAATTTCGCTGTGCCGTCGGCGCAACGCGGGAACTGTTTTCAACCCGGAGATCCCTGTCATCTCGTGTATGTTGTGCAGGTTGGGCCACTCGATTTCATCCCCGATTCGGTAGAGAATTTCCCCGATGGTGGATCCAGCGGCGCCGCGTCTGATTCTGTCTGCCGATGATCTCGACGAACTGCGCGGGCGCATCGCCTCTTCGCATGCGCAGTTCTACCGGGCGCTGGTCGAAGATCTGAACGGACGGTTGGCCCACGATCCTCCCAATACGCTCTGGGATCTGGAGGAGCCGGCGTATAGCGATATCCTCGAGATCTGTTTTTCTCTGGTTGTGAACTGTGGCATCGCCTATCATCTCAGCGGCGACAAACGTTGGAGCGATCTGGCCGAACGCTGGCTGGCCAGATGGATCGAGGCAGGCGCCGCCGATGACGAAAAGGTCAAATCCTCCTATCTGGTGGCCTTCCACGTCATGGCGCTGGCCTATGGCGTGGACCTGTTCGGGAAAGTTCTCCCGGATGCGCTCGTGCGCCGGGCGGTGGAGGTGTTGCGGGTCGAGACCGGGCGGATGGTCCGGCATATGGATACGGGGGAGGCCGGCTGGAGCCGGCGATACCATTACCACGACTGTTGGGTGCCGATTTTCGGCGCCGGCGTCGGCTGTCTGGCGCTGCTTCCGTTCACGGACGAAGCCGGGAACTGGTTGTCTACGGTTGAAAAAGAGGTGGAACGGATTGTCTCCATTCAGGGGAGCGATGGCGCGTGGAACGAGGGCGTGGCGCCACTGAACTACGCGCTGGGGCCGATGTTGTTCTACCTGGAGGGCCGCAAGCGAATCTTCGGAGAAAATGCGTTTGATATCGCATGGCTCAAGGCGCTGTCCTGCTGGCGTGCGTACCACCTTCTGCCGGACGGAACGTACGTATTTCTGGACGATTCGACGCCCAGCGGCCGGTATCACGGGGAAACCGGCGGCGTCGTGGCGTTCCAGCTATACAAACTCGCGTCCGAGTTCAACGACGGCCTGGCGCAGTGGCAGGCGGAACAGGAGTCTTACCGGACGTTTCTGAAGGATTACCACGAATACGGCTGGAGCCTCTTGTGGTACGATCCACGGGTCGAGGCGCGGCCGCCGGACGGTCTGCCGGCAGCGGCCTATTTCCCCTCATTGGGTCAGTTTTTTTCACGCACCGGATTCGACAACGACGCGTCGGTGTTGAGTTTCGAGTGTACGCTTCCGGGCGGCCGTCTGTCGCAGGCGCGGAGAGATTCGTGGCTTCCGATACAGACCATCACCCACAATAAACACGCCCATTATCGGGACCGTGCGAGTTTTACGTATTTTGTCAACGGGCACTATTTTTTCAGACCTTCGGGGTATTTTCGGTTTGATACCGGGTTCAAAAATACGCTCACCTTCGACGGGCGGGGACAGTCGGTCGACCCCGACACCAGCGGCGAGGTGACGGGCGTTTACTGCGGTGAGAAAAACGTGTATTCGGCCGTGCGGTGTGAGGCGGCGGGGGCGTATCCCGACGTACCGGGCCTGTTCTCCTTCGAACGAACCGTGTTGCACGCAAGGGACCGCCACACCGTGTTCGTTCTGGATCGTGTCCGGTTCTCCGGCCGTGAGCCCCGCCCCGTGGAAGCCCATTTTCACGTCGGGCATGAGGTCGAAACCCGGATCGGTACGGACGGATCGATCCGGCTGCAAGCGCCTTCCGGGCAGGCATGCCGGCTCTATCAGATCTGTTCGCAGGCGTCGACGGTCGAACGGGTCCCGCAGCCGGTCGACCCCTATTGGAAAGTCTATCTGTCCGGTTACGACATTCCGCCCGAAGATCTGGATGCGATGGATCAGGTGGACCTCCGCATTCGTTTCGCGATGGCCGGCGAGACGACCCTGGACGTCCTGTGGGCGATTTTGCCTCACGGCGGAGATTGCATCGTCACTGGGACGGCGGACGATTCGATGATCTCTCTCTGGTATGCAGTCCCCGGCAGTTCGCCACAGCTTGTTCTTGTGCCTTCGTCCGAGGACGATGCGGCCCCTGTCCGGGGCCCGGTGCTTCCGGAACGGCCGGAGAGCATATATGTGCTTGGAGGGCCGTCCGGCGGCCGGATCGGGCTCGCGCTCGAGCACCTGGACGACGAGCGATGGGGGACGGTGCTGGGCGAGGGCCAGGCATATGGTTTGACGGAGGCCGGAACGGCTCGTTTATAGGTATAGACAGAAGAGCGGTGGATACGCCCGGCCGATCCGCTTCGGATTCGAAATGGAGGAAGACATTGTGAGAATCAATGCGGCCTGGGAACGGGAGCAGGAGCACATACCCGTGGTCATGGTCAGGGAAGATCTGACGGACCCTCCGTCGTTTCCGCTCCCGCGGGGCTACCGCCTCCGCTACTACAGGAACGGCGAAGACCACCTCTGGGCCGACATCGAGGTCGCAGTCGCGTCTTTCGATGCCAGGCACAGGGCACTGGCCTGCTTCGAACGCGAGTTCGGACAGGACCGCGACGGGATGGAAGCCCGGTGTCTGTTTCTGGAAGACACGGACAGCCACGCGATCGGGACGAGCACGGCCTGGTACAACGACGCGTTCAACGGCAGGGACTATGGCCGCATCCACTGGATCGCCGTCCGCCCGGAGTATCAGGGCCGAGGTCTGGCCAAGCCGCTTCTCGCGGCCACCCTGGGACGAATCGCGGAGCTTCACGATCGGGCCTACCTGACCACCCAGACCACCAGTGTGCGCGCGATCAATCTATATCTGGACTTTGGTTTTGTCCCGTTTGAAACATCCAGCCGATGCGCCGAGGGCTGGGCCTGGCTCGCCACCGTCCTGGGCCACCCGTCTCTGGCGACTTACCACAGCTGATTTGAATTCACAGGAGGCCTTTGGATGGGAAAAAAGCCATACTCCCCGGAAGGAAAGGCAACCGTTGAAAAAAACGACATCATCGACGGCCTTCGAAAACTGGGAGTGAACCCCGGCGACTCGGTGTTTTTCCATAATTCCCTCAGCAGTATGGGATACGTAGAAGGCGGAGCGGACACCGTGATCGAGGCTTTCATGGAAGCCGTAGGGCCCCGGGGAACCATCGCTGTACATACGTGTCATTTCAACGGATGGCACTGCGAGTATGCCCGCACGAACAAGACGCCAGCGTTCGACGTGCGCCACTCGCCGTCCAGGATGGGACGGATCACGGAAGTGTTGTCGGCATCATCAAGGGGCCGTCAGATGCCTGGATTCGAGCAATCCGATGTGCGCGATCGGGCACGGCGCGGAGTACCTGGCGGAAGGCGCGATTCGCTGCTTCACACCGTGTGGACGGGATACGGCCTGGGGAAAGCTGGGAGAGCTGGAGGCTCACTATATGTTCCTGGGAACTGGATGGAACAGTTGCACGATGATGCACGCATGCGAGGAATACGCGCATGCGCCCTACGCGTTGATGGACGAGCCCTCCCGTCTGGAAGTGGCGGACGAAAATGGCCGGATTCATCTCCACGTGCAGAAGGTGCATACGCCCAACGTGCCCAGGGATTATTTCCTGATGGAGCCCGAGATGCGGAGGCGGAATCTTGTTCAGTACGGCAAAATCGGCGACGCGACCGTGACGCTTATGAACGCCAGGGAACTGATCGACGCGGGGACGCGGTGTATCCTGGAAGATCCCGGCTTTTTGCTGAAGGACCGCAGCTTTATCGAGCAGTGCCGGGATCATCAGAGAGGGCTTATTCCCCCGGGGTACCGGGGTGTCTCGGACGTGTAACCGGATGACAGCCGACGGAGGCAGGTATGCAGATTCTACCCGATATCTATCTCGCAGACGGGTTTGCGTATGCGCAGCACCCGAATTTCTACGTGTTGCATAGCGACGCGGGTACGATCGTAGTCGACGCCGGGTCGGTGCCCGGCGACCTGGATCGAGCCGAAGCACAGTTGGGCGTTTGGGGAATCTCGCTGGAGAAAGTCGATTTCCTCTTCCTGACGCATAGCCACTACGACCATATCGGCAATGCGGCCGCGATTCGCGAGCGAGGCGCGTTCGTGATCGCCGGGCCCGGCGACGCGGAGGGAATTGAGCGTTCGGACGCGCGCACCATTCCGTACGCCGCGGGATTCCGGTTGCCGGCCTGCAGGGTGGATCGGGTGGTTGAGGACGGCGACACAATCGAGGCCTGCGGATTTCGGTTCGAGGTCATCCATGCGCCGGGCCACACGAACGGATGTGTCATCTTTCAGTTCCAACACGCGGGAAAGACCATCTGGCTGGCCGGCGACGTATTGTTCTGCGGAAATACGAACTACCAGCCGGAGTTGGGCTGGCAGGGCGGAGAGGAATTCGACAAACCCACGTATATACGGACCCTGAAGCGACTTTCGGAACGGCACGTGGATTGTATTCTGTCAGGACACCATATGCCGTATCTGCGGGACGGCTATAGACTGGTCGGACGCGCGTATGCGAAGGCGTTGATCGAATGGCGCTAATCGCGAGACCGGCGTGGAGGATTGAGAGGCGGGATTCCGCGGGACGCCTTTCCGGTTTGGAGCCGGGGACGTCGCTTGTAACAGAGGCAGAAATCTTGTGGCAGGTAGCGGGCCGACCGCTTTAGCGAAGAGGAGAGATGGCCGCGATGCTATCCCAACAGGATATTGTCGATGGGGTCGGGGACCTGGGGCTGCAACCGGGAACGATTGTGATGGTACATTCGTCCCTGAGCAGTCTGGGGCCTGTATCCGGCGGCGCGAACGCGGTAATCGACGCTCTGGTGGAGGTACTCGGGAGGCATGGAACGTTGTTGATGCCCACGCACCCGGCCCGGGATGGTCGCACCTTCGATCCGGACGCCATCCCTTCGGACATGGGCGTCATCAGCGAGACGTTCCGGTTGCGGGCGGGCGTGTCGCGCAGCCGGCATCCGTATCATCCGGTGGCGGGGTGCGGAGCGAGGGCGGAGGAGATCCTGTGCAATCATGAGATGAGCGCGGCGCCCGATGGACCGGAAACGCCGTATGGCCGCCTGATTCCTCTTGGCGGAAAGGTGTTGCACCTGGGATGCGACCTGGATACGATGACGCTGCTGCATACGGTGGAGGCGGAACTGGACCTGCCCTACCTCCGCGAACTGGAAATGAAGTATATCGATGCGGGTGGCGAGGTCCGTACGTTGTCGATACGCCGTTGTCCGGGCGGACACCGTGGGGGCGTCTTGAAGTTCGACCGCCTGTTCCGAGCCGAAGGGGCCATGGACGTGGGCAGGATCGGACCGGCCGTCTGCCGGCTGATCGACGCGCCCGGGGCCGCAGCGATCATGCGTCGGGAAATGTCGCGGGATCCGGGGTTTGCGCTGGACGAGAATCCGAACTGCACGGACTGCGTGGGATACAGAGAGAAGATCCGGAAACAGTCCGGCAGCCGTCAGGCGGTTCGGGGAGAAGATCGGCTGATACGAACCGACTCCCTGGCGTCCATATTGGAAGACGAGAAATTCAGGCTTAGCGTGCCGCTGTGGGCGGTTGATGCCGCTCCCGATAAAACGCTTGATTCGATCGCAAAGGCGGGGGTTTCGTGGGTCGAAATGCATACGAATCATCTGGTCCATATGGCTATCCTTGGTGAAGGCCTGGGGGATCGGGGCCTCAACGTTGTTGTATTGCGCACGCCGTTCGCATCTGCTGAGACGCTGGCGGAAGCTTGTGAAATTGCAGCCGGTTTCGATGCAAAGCACCTGCATGTCCGGCTGCCTGAGGACCTCGATCGGGCGGACCTGAACGGTGCACTTGAACGGCTCTCCCGGGTCGCCGATGACAATGGGATGGACGTGCTTGTGGGGAATCCCGCAGGTGTGGACCCGTCGGAAATCGCCAGATCGTTGAGTAAGATCGGGTCGGCCAGGATGCAGATGGCATACGATCCGGCGGCCGTCGCGCTTTCGGGAGGAAGCCCGTTTTATATGGGGTTGTACAAGGGGCCAGTGCGCCGATTCGTGGCGCACGTCGACCTGCGAGACGTCGTGAGCGCGAATGGACAACAGCCGGTTCCGGGCACCGGAAACGCGGAACTCGTCGAGATTCTATCCAATCTCCGATGTCGAAGTTTCAACGGGGTCATCTGCCTCCGGCCATTGCCCGGCCGTTCCGGTTTCTGGCGATCCGTAAATGGGTTTCGGGAAATAATCGAGCGGATTTGAAAGGCAGATCCCGCACCAGCAGGACTCAAAAGGAAGGATATGAGCGAGAAAGCGGGCGTACACAAGGTCGTTGCAGAGAAAGACGTTGCAGTGCCGATGTCGGACGGTGTGGTACTGCGAGCAAACGTGTTCAGACCGGATGCTCCGGGACGGTATCCCGGCCTCTT
Source organism: Candidatus Latescibacterota bacterium (assembly GCA_965237675.1). Classification (GTDB taxonomy): domain Bacteria; phylum Latescibacterota; class UBA2968; order UBA2968; genus JAAXHE01. The sequence goes on along the minus strand of OZ250150.1, from coordinate 1,681,680 downwards.
GATGCGAACCCCGTATGGAAAACCCCAGGGCGGATTCGAGCGGTTCGTCCGGTCCGGTTATGCGGTTGTCACCCAGGATTCCCGCGGCCGCTATGCCTCGGACGGAACGTATATTCCGTACACGGTTGAGGGCGGCACCCCGGATGCAAAGGATGGCTACGAGAGCGTCGAGTGGCTGGCGCGTCAGCCGTTCTGTAACGGAAGGGTCGGCACGTTCGGTGGGTCTTACAACGCCTGGATGCAGTGGATGCTTGCAAAGCTCCGGCCGCCGCACCTGGTCGCCATGTGCGCCTGGTCGATTCCACTGGAAAACACCGAGGTCGACTGGTGGGGTGCTTTCAGACCCGGCCGGCGCATCAAATGGTGGATGGGCACAATCGCGCCGGATCTCCGCAGGCGGGAGGGCGCACCTGGACCGCACCGGAAGGAAGAAGCGCTGGAAGTCTGGGAGAACGTGGAGCATATGCGCTGGCTCTACTTTATGCCATGGTTGGACTTTCCACGTTATCTGCCCGAAGGAATGGCAGGGTACGCCCAGGACTGGTTGCGGCATCCGAACCGAAAATGCTGGAAATTCGACGAGGTGCACCGGGAGGTGGAAGTGCCGAACCTGGATTTCAGCGGTTGGTACGACCACTGCGGCGGAACGATGGCTCACCTGGGGCTCATGCAGGAGAACGGTCGAACGGATATCGCAAAAACACAAACCCGACTCGTTATCGGTCCCTGGAACCACAGTGGGCTGGGAAACCGGCGCCAGGGCGCGGTAGATTTCGGACCCGCGGCCCAAATGGATATGCAGGATCGGATGATCCGGTGGTTCGACCGCTGGCTGAAGGATACCGATAACGGAGTGGACAGGGAACCGCCGGTGCGGTACTTCGTGATGGGCTCGGGCAAATGGAAGTCGGCGGCGACCTGGCCCCCCGGGGGAACGATTCGGGCCGACTACTATCTGGACAGCGACGGCGACGCGCACCTGGCCTCGGGGTCGGGAAGTCTGCAGGACGAACCCGGAGCTGGCCGGAAACCCGATGGATACGAGTACGATCCGAACGACCCGGTACCCACCCTCTGGTCGCGGGCGTTGTTTACGGAGCCTTCGGACAGGAGGATACTCGATTACCGCCAGGACATCCTGATCTTTCGGACCCCTCCCCTGGAGGTTGAACTCGAAACCGTGGGGTATCCCGAAATGGTGCTGTACGCGGCGACTTCGGCGCCGGACACCGATTTTTTCTCACGGCTTGTGGACGAAGCACCGGACGGTCCGGCGATGGAGGTCGCCTATGGGATGGTCCGCGCCCGGCATCGTCTGTCGATGGACGAAGAAGATTTCATCACACCCGGAGAGGTGACCGAGTATTGCATCCGCATGACGCCAACGGCCTGCAGATTCCTCGCGGGGCACCGGATCCGGTTGGAAATCACCAGCAGCGATTTTCCGAATCACGACCGGAATCACAACACGGGCGGGAACGACCTCGCCGGGACAGAACTGGTGACGGCGACACAGGAAGTCCATCACACGGAGAAATATCCTTCACGTTTGATCCTGAAGGTTGTGGACTGAATCGGCGACAAGCGAAGCGGATACGCGTGGAAACCGGGTAAGGCGGCGCGAAAATCACATGACTTCCGCATTCCGTTGGCGTCTCTGTCATCCTGAAGTCGAGGCGACAGATGGCGACGTGCCCTGCGCCAGGGAGGCGCCGGGGGCCATGCTGGCCTATCGAGGACGGATAGTTATGTTCGGGGGCGGCACGCTCAGATACGGCGCGTCGTCCGGACAGGGCAACAAGTCCACGCTCGGCGCATTGAACGACCTTTGGGTGTACGAACCGTCGGTCGAGAGATGGACGTTGCTGGAAGAGAACGACGGTGCGGCCGGGTTCGACATCTCGGCAGATCGTCCGTGCGCCCGTATGTTACCGGCATGGGTTGAGATAGACGACCGGTTCTATTTGTTCGGCGGCTTGTCGATCCTGAGCGAGGGATGGAAGTTCACCCTGCTGAACGACCTGTGGATGTACGATCCTTCTGAGGCACGCTGGACGCTGTTGGAACCCGACGACGGCGAACTGCTGGAGCATACGGACTGCGCCGGCATCGGTCGTCCGACGACGATGGGCGGGTTCGGAACGGCCGTTATCGGGAGGAAGATCCATCTGTTCGGCGGATGGGGTCACCGGGCGCCGCTTCCCCCGACGATAGAGACCGCGGTGCTGAGCAGGCAACTCTGGACTTATGATACCGGTACCGGGACGTGGGAGCGGATTGAAGCGGCGGATGGCGCGGCCTGGCCGCCGAAGCGTTATGTGATGTCGATGATAGCCTGGAAGGATCGGATTTATCTGTGGGCGGGGCGGGACACGCAGGACCGTGATCCGCAATTCTATAACGATCTCTGGCGGTTCGATCCGGATACCCGCGTATGGACTTGCCTCGGGAAGAACGACTTCGGCGCGGGAGACCGGCCTTCCGCCCGCTACGGCCAGGGTTCGGCCCGGATAGGAGATCGATGGTACGTTTTCGGCGGGTTCGGACCGCAGGGGACGTTCATGCCGGAAGAAGTGAATGGACCGCAACTGAACGATCTCTGGTGTTTGAACCTGAGTTCCGGGAAGTGGACCTGTCACCAGGCGCACGACGGATCGAAAGACTATTCGGCATCCGCGGCGTATCCCGGCGTCCGGCGGGTGCCGGGCATGGTGGCCATGGATGAATCGGTTTATCTGTTCGGCGGGCTGGACCTGGCGAGCGGGCCGAATAACGACGGGCCTGTGACGGGCTTTAACGACCTCTGGGTTGGGCGCGAAGCGTCAGCGCGCATTGCGATAAATACTTAGTGACAGGAGATCGATGATGAAGCTGATGATTATGACGGATCTGGAGGGCGTGGCAGGCATTTTGAATTTCGAGGACTGGTGCGTGCCGGGCGCGATGTATTACGATAAAGCGAAGAGACTCTTGACTCAAGAGGTGAACGCCGCGGTGGACGGGTTTTGCGAAGGCGGCGCCGAGGAGATCCTGGTGGTCGACGGACACGGGCACGGCGCGATGGATCCGGAGATTCTGGACGAGCGCGCGCAGTTGATGCGGGGCCACGCCGACCCGATTTGGCCCTGGAGTCTGGATGGATCGTACCAGGGGCTGGCATACGTGGGACAGCACGCGAAGGCGGGTACACCCTATTCGCACCTGACCCATACGGGAAGTTTCGCCTGCGTGGACTATGCAATCAACGGGATTTCGATTGGTGAATACGGGCAACTCGTGTTGTGTGCGATGGAACTGGGGGTGCCTACGATTTTCGCGGCGGGCGAGGACGCGTTTTCGAGGGAGGCGGAGGCGCTTACGTCGGGCGTGGTAACGGTGGGCGTCAAGCGCGGGCTCCTTCCCGACGGTCTGGACGATCTGGATGCCGAAGCGTACGGCCGCGCCAAGCTGAGCGCTGTCAACCTTGCGCCGGCACGGTCCCGCGCGCTGATCCGCGAGGGAGCCCTGGAGGCGATTGAAAAGCTGAAGACGAATCGGGCGGCTTTCCGATATCCGGAGATGATGCCTCCGTACGTGCGTACCGCGCGTTACAGAAAGCGCGGCGATACACCGGGTTTCAGCACCCGCGACGAGCACCCCGACAGCATCATCGGCTTGATGAATATGGCGTCGACGAGAGTGGCGTGACGCACCTGCCGATTGGTCGTTATCCGGTTTCACAATACTCGAGTGAGTCCCGATGAGACCGCATATTTTCGTTACGGCCGAGAAGATCGATGATGGCCTGCGCTCGGTGGAAGAAGTGAAGGCAGGGATACGCGCCGGGCATCTGAAGGCGCTCTGGGAGACGATGTGCGATCGGGCGGATGCGGCGGAGATGATGGATTCGTGAAGAGAGCAGCCTGATAGGCTGTTATGTAAACATCGAACGAGAGCCTGAAAGGGTGGAGCGGACATTCTTGTCTGCTCACATACATCAAACCGGAACCTCCGAATCCTGTGTCTGGACACACCGCGACGCGCCGCCGTCTCCCCCACTGGCAAAAGGACGGCGCTATCTATTGGATCACCTTTCGCATCGCCGACGCGATCCCCCCGGACAAACGCCGCGCCTTTCAGGAAGCGCGTAAGCTGTGGCTCAAGCGCCACCCTGAACCGTGGACTGACGCCGATTGGAAAGAAAACAACAGACGTTTCGATGAAAAGATCGAATCCTGGCTCGATGCCGGCATGGGTTCTCGTGCCCTGGCGCGCGTCGATGCCCGTGAAGCTGTCAAGAACTGTCCTTTGCGGTTCGACGGCGAGAGACACCGGCTTCACGCAGCCGTCATCATGCCCACACATGTTCACCTCCTTACGGAGCCGCTCGGAGGCCATGAGCTTTCGCGGATTTTGCAGGGCATTAAAGGTGCATCTGCCCGCGAAATCAACAAACTCATGGGCGTCACCGGTACTTTCTGGCTTGGCGAGTCCTATGATCACATTGTGCGCAGCGATAAGCAGTATTGGCGATTCGTCCGCTACATCGCGGAAAACCCCACAAAATCCGGACTGCGCGACCACGAGTATTGGCTCTATAAAGGCGGCGCAAGCCATTCTTGTGTGTGCATTCCGGCAGAAGAACGATGAGAAGGGCAGACAGGAATGTCTACCCCACCTTCATATTTACTTCCTCAACGGTTCTACACGCCATTGTGCGGGCGAGGAGATGATGGATTCGCGAACAAAGCAGCTAACAAATCATGAATTAATCAGGATGGGGAAGGTGTATGGCGACAATTGAAGAGTTCGCAGCGCTGGTGCCCGAATCGCTAATAGAGAAACCAGGCCGAGTGTTTTACTCCGGCAGGAAGGCCTTTGAGTCGCCAAGAGATTTGTACTTGCTTGGCATAAATTCCGGGGGAGACCCTGCAGACGCAAAAGATCGAGTCGGGGACAACGTAGAGAGTATCCTCAACCGCCCGGAAATGGAGAATTGGTCAAGATATCGGGAAGGCGCGGACGATTTCCACAAGAGACTACGCCACCATTTCTTCGATTATCTTGAACTTGATCCTTGCGAAGTGCCAGCAAGCAACCTGGTCTTCTTGAGATCGCAAAGCGAACAAACGCTAGCGATGAGGCGTCTTGCAAGAAAGTGTTGGCCATTCCACGAGGAAGTCATAGGAAAATTGGGAGTTAAGGTGGTTGTCTGCTTGGGAAAGCGGAAATGCGGGAACCTCGTTCGAAATTTCTTGAAGGCCGATTCTGGGCCAATAGACTCCTTTACAGAAAAAAACAGACGCGGATATGAGAGCCTCACTTTTAAAAATGGGTATGGGTTGCAGGTGGTGCAACTGACCCACCCAAGCCGATTCTGGACTTCGCAGGCGTCTGTTCCTACTGAGTTAGTGAAACGGGCATTGGAGCGTAGCCGGCTCCAACTCTAGCCGAAGAGGTCGCGGATGCTGTCCTCCTCTCCGCTGGCGATTCAGTCGCCGTGGCCGTTGGGGCAATGGTCGAAGGGTAGGTTAAGGACGTTCTCACACTTCTCGCGCTGCGAAGCCCTCGGGGCGCCTGGGAAATCGGACTGGACAGGACCTCTTAAACTGGAAAACGGGTGATCGGGAACAATCGCATGGTGGAAATTACACACGAATTTTACGCGCCCGGGCCGCAGCCGAATGGCATGCAGGCAACGCCCGACGGAATCTGGATTCTGGATCAGAAAACGAACCAGGCGGATCTGGTTTCCTTCTCGGGTGAAGTATTAAAGACAATGGATACGGCGTCGGATCGCGGGAGCGGGATTACGGATACGGGGCCGGCGCTGTGGCTGGCGTCCACATATAACCGGGAAATTCTGTGTGTGGACCGGCAGACGGGTGAAACGCTGGAACGGTTCGATACCCCTGGCGCGGATGTCACCGGGGCTCACGGCCTTGAGATCCGTGACAGCCACCTGTGGATGGCCGTGCCGCCATCGGCGACGATATATCAGGTGGATCTGCAGAGCGGTTTCAAAGTGGTACATTCTTTTCCCTCTCCCGGGGAACGGCCGCACGGTATTGCCTGGGAGGGCAGGGATCTCTGGTGTGTCGAAACCAACCACCGTGCAATTTACCGGTTGAACGCGGCGGACGGAGCTATCCGCGAAAAGATCGAGATTCCCGAAGACTACCCTGAACCGCACGGGATGACGATGTGGGAGGGGGCGTTCTGGTACTGTGACGCCGGTTCCCGGGCGGTGTGCCGGGTAAGAAGGGTATAAAACGGGTAAACGCGGCGGGCTCTCATCGACACGATTGGGGGCGCAACTGTATGAAACGGCTTTATGTGATTCGACATGCAAAATCGAGTTGGAGCGATCCGGGGCTGGGGGACTTCGAGCGCCCGTTGAACAAACGTGGCAAGCGGGACGCGCCGTTTATGGGTACGCGTCTGAAAAAAGACGGGGCGAAACCCGACATGGTCATCTCCAGCCCGGCCAGACGTGCGTCGCAGACGGCCCGCGCGCTTGCGAAGGCAGTGGGATACCCGGTCGGAAAAATCGCCGAGGAAATGGCGATTTACGAGGCGAGTCTGCAGGATCTCAACGCCGTGGTGGAGGAAATTCCCGACGTTTGCGAAGAGGTCATCCTGGTGGGACACAATCCGGGTTTCACCGCGTTGGCCGGCTATCTCACTTCCGACCCGCCGCTCCATATGCCAACCTGCGCCGTCTGCTGCGTGGATCTGGCGGTTGACTCCTGGGCTCACGTATCGGCCGGTATCGGTCGGATGGTATCGTACGACTATCCGAAAAAACACAGGTCGAAATAATGATCGGTCTCACGGTTGAAGACGGGATCGCATGGCTGACGCTGAACCGGCCGGAGGTGTTGAACGCGATGGATCTGGGAAGTGTGCGGGCACTCGCCGCGCACCTGGAAGGGATACGCGAACGGGAGGACGTGCGGGTCGTGGTCACCGAAGGCGCGGGTCGGGCGTTCTGTGCGGGGAGCGATCTGACGGATCTGGCGGCGTTGTCTCCCGCGGAGGCCGCGGCCGTGGAACGGGAACATGAGAATGCATTCGCCCTCATAGACGCGATGCCGCAGCCGACTGTCGCCATGTTGCACGGTTACGTGCTCGGCGGCGGCGTGGGAATGGCGCTATATCATGACTTCCGGATCGCATCGGTATCGGCGCGGCTTGGGATGCCGGAAGTGAAACTCGGATGGACGCCGCCGTGGGGGATGGGACGGCTGGTCGACGTCGTTGGCGGATCGGCCGCAAGATGGATCGCCATGGGGTGCGAAACCGTGACGGGCAGCGAGGCGAAGGGGCTCGGCCTGGTGCACGACTGCGTTGCGGACGACGCGTTGAGGGATCGGGTCAGGACATTTGCGCTGCGTCTCGCGTCGTTTCCGACGGAGGCACTGAGCCGGACCAAGGCCCTGTTGAACCGGATATCCACGCTTCGCGACGCCAGGTGGGATGCCGCCGCCTCGGAGGCGTTCGAGGCTTGTTTCGGTACCGACGCGGCCCGCGCGAACGTGGCGGCTTTCATGGAGCGAAAAAAAGGCCGATGATGGACATTGCGTGGGATCGCACGCTCTACCAGGATTTTGCGGGTTACGCTGAACAACAGCCGGATGAGGAGTGGATGGTGTACGAACGGGGAGACGGGGACGTGTTGCGATGGACGTACGCCACGTTTCTTCAAAGCGTGCATCAGGCGGCCAATCTGCTGATCGAACTGGGAATCCGTGCAGGGGACGTTTTCAATCTTCACCTGTCCAACCATCCGGCCTACGCGCAGTTGATACTTGCCGCATCACACCTCGGGGCAACGGCAATGCCCACGAATCCGGCGTCTACCGAGGATGAACTGGCGTACCTTGTCGCACATTCCGAGAGCAAGGCGATATTTACGGAGGCAGGGTGTCTGGATGTGGCGAACCGGGTTGCGGCGGATTCCAGGATCGTACCCGTGGTTTGCGAGACGGGCGAGATGATCCCCGGCGGATATCCGGTGTATGAAGATGCGCTGTCCGGGCAGAGCGTCGAACCGCCGGATGGAGCCGGCTCTGCGGAGGGCGTGGTGCAACTCCTCTATACTTCGGGGACCACGTCGCGGCCCAAAGGGGTGATGCTGACCAATACCTGTTTTATCTATGGCGCGGAGGTGTTCGCCAGGTGTACGGGGTTGCGGCGGGAGGACCGGCATCTGGTTGCGCTCCCGCTCTTTCACGCGGGGGCGCAATGCCACGCGTTGTGGCCGTCCCTGATTGCTGGCGCGAGTGTGGCGGTGATGGCCCGATTCAGCGCGAGCCGGTTCTTTGAACAGGCCATCGAATACGGCTGCACCGTGGCCGCCATGTTCGGGGCCTTGTTGCGGATGCTCTTGAACCAGCCGGAGCGGAAGACCGATGCGGCACACGGCATCCGGAACGTCACGTTCGCCCAGAATCTCACCACCGCGCAGTACGAGACGTGGCGGCGGCGGTACAAGGCCCCGTTGCAGCAGTTGTGGGGGATGACGGAGACGTGCGGGCTCCCCGTGATGAGTCCTTTGACGGGCAGACGCAACCTCCCGGCGATGGGAAAGCCGGTACCCGGATATGAAGTGAAGGTGGTGGATGAGCAGCGTGAGGAAGTGGGCGTGGGCACACCGGGCGAAGTGATTGTGAAGGGGATTCCGGGACGAACGATCATGCTGGGCTATCTGAAGAATCCCGGGGCAACGGCCGAAACCCTTCAAATCCATCCGGACGGGACCTGGTTGCATTCGGGGGATACGGTGCGTGCGGATGACGACGGGTTTCTGTATTTTCTGGATCGTGGAAAGGATTTAATCAAGCGGGCCGGAGAAAATATCTCCAGTATCGAAGTAGAGGGCGTGATTCAGGTATGCGAAGGTGTCGTGGATGTCTGCGTGATTGGCGTGCCTGACGAGATTCGGGATGAACGCGTCGTTGCGGCCGTCGTGTCGAAACCGGAAGCCGATCTGAGCGAAGAAGCGATACGGACGTATTGCAAGAAACGGCTCGCGGCGTTCAAGGTGCCGGAACGCATCGAATTTGTGGATACGTTGCCGAGAACGTCGGTGGGTAAAATCCAGAAGCAGGTTGTACGGGACCGGTTGGTATCTGCGCCGTGACGAAGACGTACGGAGCTGACCGCCTTGGCACCCACTTTTCGTTTACAATCTACACCGGAGGAAACCCTATGAAGCGTATGATTTCGCAGGACCAATGGAGTGACTACCACCGGAACGGGTTTCTGAAAATCGGCAGGCAGTGCAGCGAGGGGGAACTGGCGGGGTTGCAGCGGCGAATCGACGAGATCATGCTGGGTCGGGCGCCGCTGGATTATGACCGGCTGACGATGCAGTTGGATCCGAACACCGACCGGTATGACGACGTGAAGGGCGGTGGAATCGGCCATCAGGGGGCGAGTCTGGGCTATCGCAAGATCCAGGGGCTGGAGTTCGATCCCTTATTTTTATCCTATATGAAGAAGCCTGTTTTCAGGGAAATCTGCGCGTATATCTACGGAGCCCACGCATCGATCGCCTGTTTTCGGGCAATGTTCATGAACAAACCGGCACATCAGGGTTCCGATCTGCCCTGGCATCAGGACGGCGGGGGTTCGTGGCATGTGGATCGGGATCCGCTGGTGACGATCTGGACGGCGCTGGACCCGGCCAAACCGGAGAATGGATGCGTGCAGGTGGTGCCGGGTTCGCATCAGTTGGGGATTCTGAGCGGGCATGGACATACCATTACGGGCAAACAGGAACGGGACTTGTGCCCCGAAGAAAGGATCGCGGACCTGACAATGGATCCGGGGGAGGTCGTGATTCTGCACAACTGGCTGCTGCACCGGTCCGGGGTGAACCGGATGGATATCGCCAGGCGGGCGTTCAGCGCGTGTTATATTGACGCACGAACCCGCTCCAGTCGCAAATCATCATTCTCGATGATCTTCGGAGAGAGCGCATTGATGCCCGAACAGGTCGCGGCATAGCTATTGTTCTGTCCCGGGAATAGATTGCCGAAATTCGGCCGACGAGTCGCCCGGCTCGCAAGGCACCTGCGACCTGCCCAAGGTCGGCGAGTGAAGGCACTTCGACAAGCTCAGCGCAAGCAACGCAGGGAGACGGTATGAACCGGCCTGCCTGTGCGGAAGACCTGCACACAGACAGGCGGAAGAATGGTGACATATTTCCGGAGCAGAACACCGGGAGGTGTGCAATGATTATCGATTCCCACGCGTATTGTTTTGAGCCTGGAGATGCGCCGGCCGGTTTCGAAACCAGCAATGCGCATTTGAGTTGGATCCAGGAGGCTCAGGGCCTGCACCAGCAGCCGGCCTGGCGCGTGAGAGATCGGGCGCCGGCGACTTCGGACGGATTGATCCCGCCGGATTACGAGTTCCTGTGGAAACTGCCCGATGTGAACTTTCGAGTGGATAAACTGAAAGGGCGGGTACTCTGGACCATCGACGGGGAGGACTATACCAAGCAGTTTTATCCGCCCAATCTGACGAACCTGGAGTATACGCCACACAGCCTGATCGCTGAGATGGATTACGCGGACGTCGACATGGCGCTCATCCACACGAATCCGATGTTGACCCGCAACAGTGAATTCCTGGCCGATTGCGTGCGACAGTACCCGGACCGGCTCCGATCCATGGCGCCCGTGGACGAGTGGCGCATCCGGTCCGAGACGGATGCCGTGATTCAGGAACTCCAGACAGGCATTCAGGAACATGGGCTCCACGCCATCAAGTTCAACGCCCGGCCGGCCTATTTCGGCACGACGGAGCCGTGGGATGCGGCATCCTGCCGTCCGTTCTGGGATGCGGCGACCTCTTTGGGCGTGCCCATTTTCTTTACGCTGGGTTCCGGTCCGGGGGACGTCACGCGGCGGATGACGCCGAAGGGCGCCCGCCAGGGGTATCTGGACGAGCAAAAGGTGTTGATACGCTGGATGGAACGATATCCCGATGCGGTCGTGAATTTAACGCACGGATTCCCGTGGCGCGCGTTCGTCGAGGACGGAGCGTTTCTGCCCATGCCCCGGGAGATCTGGCTGCCGTTTGAAAGTCCGAACTGTAATCTGGAGGTCTGCTTCCCCGTGCGAATTGGTGATGGGTTCGACTTTCCATACCGGGAGGTGCGGCCGGTACTGGAGTCCATGGTGGAACACGTGGGCGCCGATCACCTGAACTGGGGCACGGATATGCCGTTTCAGAATCGTTTCTGTACGTACCGGCAGTCGAGGAATTGGATTGAGAAGTATTGCGATTCATTGAGCGAGGACGACCTGAGGATGATTATGGGCGGGACCACCGCGAGGATTCTGGGGCTGGATCTAAATACATGAGGAACGCGCGCATGGTGAGGAAAGATGCCGAGCAGGAGATGAACTGGGATCTGACGAGTTATTTCCCGGCGTTCAACGGGCCGAAGATGGTGCGGTTCAAGGAATCCCTGGAACGGGATACCCGGGATCTATTGGATAAAGCAAGGGCGCTGCCGCCGCTGGCGGAGGACAACGTAGATACGTGGGAGGACATCTTTCTCCGAAGCGAGGACCTGTTTACGCGGCTGCGTCATCTCGGATCGTACGTGGGATGTCTGACGGCGGCGGACGCGCGGAACGAGGCGTATTTGAAGGAGGAAGCCGCCCTGACGCTCCAATACGCCGAGGGCTCAAAACTGCAGACCGAGCTGTTGCGGGGTTTGAAAACGGCATCCGACGGCAGCTTCAAGACGTTCGCCGGCCGGGAGGCGCTATCGGACGCCGGCTATTTCCTAGGACGGATGCGCCGGGAGGCGCGATATACGATGGATTCGGAGCGCGAGGCACTGGCCGCGGACCTGAGGGTGGATGGGTTATCGGCGTGGGGCCGGCTTTACGACACCCTGTCCGGAAAGCTCGAGTTTGAAATGAGGTTTCCGGATGAACGGACCGAGACGCTGCCCATTTCCCAGCGGCGGTCGTTGATGGAAAATCCGGATCGGCGGGTCCGCAAGGCTGCATTCGAGGGCGGCAACGCCGCGTGGCAAAGCGTTGAGGACGTGACGGCGGCCGCACTCAATGCGATATCCGGCGCGCGACTGACGTTGAATCGGTACCGGAGAGTTCCACATTTCCTGGAGGTGGCCCTGTTCCAGTCCGCCATCACGCGGAAGACGCTGGACGCCATGTTCGAAGCGATCTTTTCCGAGGTTGAGCTTGGGCGCCGGATTTTGCGTTTCAAGGCAAAGGCAATGGGCATCGAAAAAGTGTCCTGGTTTGATCTGGGAGCGCCGCTGCCGTTTCCCGACGTGTCGCCAATGGATTGGGATGAGGGCAAGGGCCTGGTGCAGCGGGCATTCGCACGGGCTTATCCCGCGCTGGGACGGTTTACACAGCAGATGTACGACAAGCGGTGGATCGACTATGAACCGCGTCCGGGAAAACGTCCCGGTGGTTTTTGTACTGGTTCGTCGATGATCTCGGAGTCGCGGATCTTTATGACGTATAACCGGACCATGGGTGACGCACTGACCCTGGCGCACGAGGCCGGACACGCGTTTCACAGCCATGTCATGCGCGATCTGCGTCCGTTCGCGCGGGGGTACCCGATGACGCTGGCGGAGTCGGCCTCCACGTTCGCGGAGATGATTCTGGCCGACGGGGTTCTTTCAGATCCGGAAATGGATGACCTGCAGAGGGCGGTGATTCTAGACTCGGAGGTGGGCCACGCGGGGGCATACCTGTTGGATATTCCGGTGCGGTTTGAGTTCGAAAGGGCGCTGTACGAGGAGAGGGGCAGCGGAGAGTTGAGCGTGTCTCAGCTAAAGGCGTTGATGGCGGAAAAGCAGCGCAGGGTGTTTGGCGAGGTGCTTCAGGTTGGGGGCGAGGATCCCTATTTCTGGGCATCCAAGCTGCATTTTTACATTACGGGCGTTACGTTTTACAATTTTCCCTATACATTCGGCTATCTGTTGAGCCGTGGGCTTTTTGCAATGTTCAAGAAGGAAGGGCCGGACTTCCTGCCCCGGTACGAGAAGTTCTTGCGGCTGACGGGCAAAGACACGGCCGAGAATGTGGCGAAACGAAGTATCGGCAGCGCCCTGGATCAGCCGGAATTCTGGGTGCGCGCGATTCGCAGCCTGGAGGAACCGCTGGCACAACTGGAGGCGCTATTGCCAGGTGTGCTGCCGTCCTGGCGGGAAGGAACGTCCTCCAGCGCCGGAAGTTGAACGTGGGTGGTCAATCCGCCGTTTCGGCCGATTACGCGAATCCGCCAGGCCAGAAAATCACGAGTGAGGAATGGAGATGGGCGACAGAATCCGGTGGGGCATATTGAGCACGGCGTCGATTGCAAGGTCGTTTGCGAAGGGCCTGGAAGCGGTTCCGGATGTGCAACTGGTCGCCGTGGGATCGCGGACGCAGGAAGCGGCGGATACGTTCGGAAATGAATTCGGTATTCCACGGCGACACCCGTGCTATGCGGATCTGGCGAACGATCCGGAAGTCGATGTCATCTACGTTGCCACACCGCATTCACTCCACAAAGAGAACAGTATCCTGTGCCTGAAGGCGGGGAAGCCGGTACTGTGCGAGAAGCCCTTTACGATAAATCGTTCGGAGGCCGAAGAAGTCGTTGCGGTGGCGCGTGAGGAGGGCCTTTTTCTGATGGAGGCCATGTGGACGCGCTTTCTGCCGATCATGTTCCAGGTGAGGCAGTGGCTGCGTGAAGGCGCGATCGGCGAGGTCCGGATGGTGTCTGCGGACTTCGGGTTCGGATCCAGTCCCGGCACTTCAAAACCCCGCCTCTACGATCCCGCGCTGGGCGGCGGTGCGCTGATGGACGTGGGCATCTATACACTGTCATTCGCGTCCATGGTGTTCCAACGCCAGCCGTCGCGGGTCGTAAGCATGGCGCATATCGGTGAATTGGCGGTGGACGAGCAGGCCGGGATCATGCTCGGATACGATAGGGGAGAGATGGCCCTGCTGTATACGTCGATCCAATGCAGCACGCCTCACTGTGCATATATTATGGGAAGGAATGGGATGATCCGCATCCATCCGCCGTTCTGGCGTGGTACGACCGCGTCGCTGGTGAGAAACGGCAAGGAGACGGTGGCCGAGCGACGGTACGCCGGGAATGGCTACAACTGCCAGGCGGAAGCGGTGGGACGTTATTTGCGTGACGGGAAACTGGAAAGCGACGTTATTCCGCTGGATGAGACCGTTGCGATCATGGGTACGATGGATAGGGTCCGCGACCGGATAGCGCTGAAATTCCCGATGGAATAACCTTAGAGTCCGGCCTCTTAAATACGCCGGTATTCTGCCGACAATTCATCCCTTATGCTGCGTTCCGGGCGGCCACAGGCATCTACTCTCCCTTCAGCCAGACCGGGCTGGCTGGTGGTTGACCGGTTTGGACAGTCGCGTGGATTGTGGGTCGAACCGCCTTTGTTGATTGCTGTTCGCCTCTCTCTGTATGGTTTTCGGTTTTGCTTCAAGCTGACTGCTGACGGCTAATTGCTCCTCGTACTCAGGAAGCCAAGCCGGTTTCGAACGCGACCGTATTCCAGAGCGCTTATATAGCAGAGCGCGAGGTTCCGTCCCGCACGGAACCTCGATATCCGCCTTCGATGGTAGGGCAGCAGATTATGTGCATCCCGTGAGGCAATTCGCGCTGTGCATATGAACGGCCCCGCGCCGAGCGGCGACTTTTGGTTACATAATGTGGTAAGAAGAAAGAGGCAAGAAGGGAGAGGGGTTGGTAACTTTGTCATATGACACCCTCGGAGCCGGACTTTCGCTAAAGGGAATACAGAAGTGGATCGCGAAAGAGGGCGCGTAACCGGTGGGTGGCTGAGTGGCCTTCTTACCTCTACCGTCTTACGTCTCACGGTTTTAAGGAACCCGCCGGAGGCAGGGAATTTGTGGAGGTGAGGATTTTAAATTTGGTTTTGCCCTTCTCCCTTCCGCCGCGGCGCCGGGCGGGCGGTTCTCGAACCGCCCCTACAAAAACCGGACATCCGTGATATTAATTTCGCCGTGTTACGCGCCGTTGTTGAATTTGTAGGGGCAACTTTCAAAGTTGCCCACGTAACGGTGCAGATATCGATGGTCGACATCGCCAGGCCTTATCGCTTTCCAGTGTTAGCTGACGGCTGACAGCTGATAGCTTCTTCGACGCGATACATACCTTTTATATTATATTTATACTAAATATAATATGGAGGAACCGATGAAGTACGGACGCGTTGGAGGGATTGACAAACCGGTTTCCCGGCTGGTACAGGGTACGTTGATGTTGTCGACGGACGACCTGGAGGCGAGCATCGCGTTTCTTGACGGGATTCGGGCGCTGGGTTGCAACAGCTTTGATACCGCGCAGATATATGGGAACGGACAGGCGGAGCGGACGCTAGGCGCCTGGATGGATCGGCGAGGAAATCGAAACGAGGTATTCATTCTGAGCAAGGGCGGTCATCACAATGCGGACCGGCGCCGCGTGACGGTTTTCGACATCGCGTCCGACCTGTTCGATTCGCTCGCGCGGCTCAAAACCGATTACATCGACCTCTACATGCTTCATCGGGACGATCTCGGGGTGCCCGTGGGGCCGCTCGTGGAGGCGCTGAACGAGCACATGTCCGAAGGGCGTATCCGTGCTTTCGGCGGATCCAACTGGTCGGTGAATCGCATCCGTGAAGCGAATTTGTACGCGGAGACCCACGGCCTGAGGCCCTTTGTGGCCAGCAGTCCGAATTTCAGCCTGGCCGTGCGCCTGAAGGAGATCTGGGAGGGCTGTCTGAGTATCTCCGGCCCTCGGGGGGCTGAGGAACGGGCCTGGTACCAGCAATCGCGGATGCCGGTGTTTTCCTGGTCCAGCCTGGCGCAGGGCTTTTTCTCCGGTCTTTTGGGGCGCGAAAATATCACGGAGATGGTGAATGAAATGACGGAAGGCTGCGCGCAGGTCTACGGGTACGAAGAGAACTTCAAGCGGCTGGACCGCGCGGTCGAACTTGCCAACGAGCGCGGAAAGACCGTGGCGCAGATCGCGCTCGCGTTTCTCGTCAACCAGCCGCTGAACCTCTTCACCGTGGCCGGTTGCAGGTCGGTCGACGAGAGCCGGCTAAACCTCGAGGCTCTGGATATCCCGCTTACGCCTGGGGAGGTGGACTGGCTGGATCTGCGACGGGGCAGCCGATGACGGATAACGTGCAACCGGAGATGGATCTATTCGTCTAAATCCTCAGGATAGGTTTCGTGACGAAAAACGGGCGGGGCATCGGAGAATCCCTACCTGTTTCCACAGGAAATACCAGGTCGAATTGCATAAATGCGTCTCATGCGGCGCTTTGGACTTGACTGGAATCGGCAATAGGGCTAAATATTCGATGTACCGCGGTCGTACCTTAAACGCACCTGAAATTGCGTGGGCAATGGAACCATGCCTGGAACGAACCTAAAGACGTTGTTGATTGAAGACAATCCCCTGCACACGCGCTTGATTCGAGAACTGCTCTCCGAATCACACGGTCCGGTATTCGAGGTGGATGCGGCGAATACGCTCGCGGCCGGGCTGAACCGGCTTGCGGCGGACGGATACGAGTTGCTGCTGCTGGACCTGGTGCTGCCCGACAGCGAGGATCTGGACACCTATTTCCGGGTCCGCGCCGCGTATCCGGACCTGACGGTTGTGATCCTGTCCAGCCTGAAGGACATAAAACTGGCGGCTCGTGCCGTTCAGGCGGGCGCGCAGGATTATCTCGTGAAATCGAAGTTGAACAGCACGGTGCTGGTGAGGTCGATCCGATACGCCGTTGAACGCAGCCGGGCGCTGCACGCCGAATGGGAGTCGCCGATGTTCCGGCTGGCGCAGCAGCAGTTTCTGAAGGCCGCCCACCTGATGGAACTGGACGACAACATCCGGCAGCGGCTGTTGTTTCCTCAGCGCACCCACGTGGTCACCTTTCCGTTCCGGCGGGATGAACACGATCAGGTGGAAACGGTCTCGGGTTATCGGATTCAGCATCTGTTGACAATGGGCCCCACCAAGGGCGGCGTGCGCTATCATCAGGACGTGAACCTGGGCGAGGTAACCGCCCTGGCCATGTGGATGACGTGGAAGTGCGCTCTGATGAACCTGCCGTTTGGCGGCGCCAAGGGCGGAGTACGGATCGATCCGACCGTACTCTCACGCCCCGAACTGCAGCGCCTCACGCGCCGGTATACCTCGGAGATCATCGACGTTATCGGACCGCAAAAAGATATCCCCGCGCCGGATATGGGCACCGACGAACACGTAATGGCCTGGATGATGGACACCTACAGCCACCAGATGGGACATACCGTTCCTGCGGTCGTCACAGGGAAGCCGGTGGTGCTGGGCGGCTCCGAAGGACGCCGTGAGGCGACGGGACGGGGGCTGGTGTATCTGGTGGAGGAGGCGGCCAAACATATCGGGATGGACTTGAGCGGCGCAACCGCCATTGTCCAGGGGTTCGGAAACGTGGGCAGCAATGCGGCGCGATTCCTGGAAGCCTGCGGTGTCAGGGTGGTGGGCGTGAGCGATGTGACCACCGGAATCTACAATCCCGATGGTCTGTCCGTGGATTCGTTGCTGCAATATGCGGACGAAAACCGGAGTCTGGAAGGATACGCCGGCGGCGACGCCGTGAGCAACCCGGAATTGCTCGAAATACCCTGTGACATCCTTGTTCCCGCGGCAATACAGAACCAGATCACCGCGGACAATGCCGAACGGATCCGGTGCAGAATCCTGGCCGAGGGCGCCAACGGGCCCACGTCCCTGGAAGCGGATGAGATTCTGGAGGAAAAAGGGGTGTTTATTCTGCCGGATGTACTTGGCAACGCCGGCGGGGTTACGGTTTCCTATTTCGAGTGGGTGCAGGACACGCAGAATTATATGTGGACGCTCGCGGAGATTAACGAACGACTCAGGCAGATACTGCTCCACGCGTTCCAACGGACGATGCAGCGGTCCGAACGGGATGGGCTGGATATACGTACGGCGGCGCTGATTGAAGGGATCCACCGCGTGACTCAGGCGAAACTCCTGAGGGGCGTCTTCCCATAGTGTCCCGTCCCAGAAATATGTTACCATTCATCCGCCGATTCATCCCGTCTCGCTACGTTGCCTTCGCTCGCCGACCTTGGGCAGGGCGCCTTGCTCAGGCGCCTTGCCAGCCGGGCGACTCGGCGGCCGAATTTCGGCAATCTATTTCTGGGACAGAACAATAGGATGGTCTGATATGAACACTGATGCCGACCCTCGTCTGGTGCGGCTGACCTCGATAGCCGCACAAGCGGCGAACCTGGCCGTAGTTCTGTTGTCCCTGCTGGTTCTGTTCGGATGGCTGGTCAACGCCCCCGTCGCGGAATGGATGTCTTTGTTGACGGCTGGGATGTTCGTACTGGCCGGCACCGCGCTGTGGCTGCTGCGGAGCGGGAGGTCATCCGACAGGCGGCAGTTCCTGGGGAAGGCAATCAGCGCGGTCGTGGTGGTATTCGCATTTCTGGAACTGGTTGGCGCGGGCCCCGTATTTATCGGTTTCGAGGAAGGTGCGGGGCATATGTTGCGCGATGAGGCGTGTAACTTCGCCCTGATCGGCCTGGCCTTGTTTCTCTGGCAATTCAGAGTCAAAGGAAGCGCGTGGCCGGCGCTGACGTGTCTGTCTGTCGCCTCAATCGTATCGTCCGGCTATGCAATTGGACATTTTTATCTGACGCTCTCTCCCAGGGAAGTGACATGGGATATTCAAATGAGCGCCGTCACAACGCTCACATTCGGCCTGTTGTGCATTGGCATGTTTTTGTCCCGTCCGGACCTGGAACCAACGACAACCATCGTCAGCTCGACCGCCGGCGGTTCTATGGCGCGCCGGTTGCTGCCGCCCGCCTTCCTGATTCCGCTGGCGTTGGGCTGGCTCTGGCCTCACGGCGAAGTGATATTGGGGTTCGAATCCGGAATGTCTCTGTTCTCCCTTGGGGTGATCGTAGCGCTGAACATCCTGATTTGGTGGTACTCGCGGTCACTCGCTTATCTGGATTCCGAGCGGAAGCGCTCAGAGCGAGCGTTGAGAGAGAGTGAAGCCCGGCTCAAGCTGGCAATGGAAGCCGCCCATATGGGAAGTTGGGATTCCAACCTGCTGACCGGGGAACTGGTCTGGTCGGATCTGGTTGCGCCTTTGTTCGGCCTTGCCCCGGAAGATTTCGAAGGGACGCGCGAAGCGTTTTATGGATACGTGCACCCGGAAGACAGGGAGATGGTCCGTAGTGCGGTGCGGCGGACGACCAAGGAACGCGTGGATTTTGAAGTCGAGCACCGGGTTGTATGGCCGGACGGGACGATTCGGTGGCTGGGAAACAAAGGCCGCGTATTCGGCGACACGGCGGGGCAGTCTGTGCATATGATCGGTACGGTCCGGGATATCACGCTGCGCAAGCACGCCGAGATACAGCTTCAGAAAAAGAACCGGCAACTGGAGAAAACGGCAGCCGCCGAGCGTGAAGCGAACGAGGCGCTGAAGAAGAGTACGGTCGCCCTGGAGCGCTCGCGGGCGGAGTTGCAGAAAGCAAAAGACGTAGCGGAAAAGGCGAATCGCGCAAAAAGCGAGTTTCTGGCCAATATGAGCCACGAGATTCGCACGCCGATGAATGGCATCATGGGCATGACGGAGTTGCTGGGCAACACGGAGTTGACACCTCAACAGCGCGAGTATCTCAAGTTGAGCAGGGAGTCTTCTGAGGCATTGCTGGCACTCTTGAACGACATTCTCGATTTTTCCAAGCTTGAGGTGGACAGGCTGGAACTGGAAGCAATCGGCTTCGACCTCAGCGATACGCTGGGGGACACCGTGCAGACCCTTGCAGTGAAAGCCACACAAAAGGGGCTGGAGTTGGCGTGCCATATCTCACCGGATGTTCCGGACAGGCTGGTGGGGGACCCGGGCCGTTTGCGGCAGATCGTGATCAACCTGGTGGACAACGCCATCAAGTTCACGGCGAAAGGCGATGTGCTGGTTGACGTCAAGGTGGACGCACGGGAAGAGGAGAAGGTTTGCCTGAGGTTTTTTGTTCGAGACATGGGCATCGGCATCGAACCGGAAGATCAGCGGCTGATTTTCGACTCTTTCAGCCAGGTGGATTCTTCAACTTCCCGGCGGTTTGGAGGAACGGGACTGGGCCTGGCTATATCATCTCAGCTGGCCGCGATGATGGGCGGACGGATGTGGTTGGAGAGCGAACTGGACAAAGGGAGTACCTTTTATTTCACAGCGATCTTCGAGGCGCAACCCCAAATGGCGAAGCGGTCGGCGGCCGATCTCCAGTCTCTGGTGGGTCTCCGCGCGCTGGTGGTGGACAACAACCGTACAAACCGGTTTATATTCGAGGAGATGCTGGGAACCTGGGGTATGAATATTGAGGTCGCGGATTCGGGTCCGACGGCGCTGGATACAGTTCGAAAGGCTGGCAAGACCGGTTTTCCGTTCCACCTGTTTTTGTTGGATGCGATGATGCCCGATATGGACGGGTTTGCGCTGGCGGAGCGCCTCCGGCGGGATCCCGCCGTTAAAGATGTACCGATTCTGATTCTGTCGTCCGCGGGAAGGACGCAGGACGTTGTCCGGTGCGATGCGCTGGGGCTTGCGCGCTGTCTGACAAAACCGGTCAAGCAGTCCGACCTGCTCGATGCGACGCTGGCGGCCCTCAAAGTGAGCGTTATCGAGCCCGTAGATATCGCAAAGATAATGGAACCGTTGCCGCCCGCCGATAGGCGCCGCGTCCTGTTGGCGGAGGACGGGATGGTGAACCAGAAAGTCATTGTGGACTTACTCGAGCAGCGCGGCCATCACGTTACGCTCGTCAACAACGGCAGAGAGGCGCTCGCGGCGGTGGATAACGGGGCATTCGATCTGGTCCTGATGGACGTTCAGATGCCGGAGATGGACGGGCTGGAGGCAACGCGGATGATCAGGGAACGGGAGAAGACGACGGGGGGACATATTCGAATTGCGGCGATGACGGCCCACGTGATGCAGGGAGACCGTGAGCGGTGCCTGGAACAGGGGATGGACGACTATCTCCCCAAGCCGATCAGGGCGGGACAACTCTACGATGTTGTGGAGAATAACGTCTCATCGGACAGTGCATCGCAGTCGGAGCCTGGCGTGGATGGCGGCGCACTGGATTGGCAGGGGGCCCTGGACCAGGTGGGCGGCAACGAGGCGATGCTGGGTGAACTGGCCGGCCTGTTTGTTACGGAGTACGCGAAGCACCTTGAAGAAATGAAACGGGCTATCGGGCATGGCGATTGCTCCCTGCTGCGACGCGCGGCCCATACACTGAAGGGGTCGGCGGCTATTTTCCATGCGGATCCGACCGTCGAGGCGGCGCTGCGGCTGGAAAACATGGCGCACGAAGGGGATCTTGAAGACGTGGACAAGGCGCTGGCCAGGCTTGAGCGGGAGGCCGGAGCGTTGCTGCCGGCGCTGAAGGAAAAAGCCGCCGCGGTTGTTGCGTAGAAGACAGACCAAGGAAGATTTATTCAAGATGACTGAATTGGATCTGGTAGTTCTCAAGGAGTCAATAGTAGAACACGGTCTAGTGGTGGGCGACGTCGGTACGATCGTGCATAGATACGACGATGAGGGAGCGTCGGAAGTAGAGTTCGTGGATACCCGCGGTACCACTATCGCGGTTCTGACCCTGGAAGATTCCGCCGTGCGTCCTCCAATGGCGGGTGAGATTCTACATGTCAGAGATGTTTCGCCTGCGATCCCCTGACTGTTCAGTTGGGCCAGATCCAATGCGTTCCACGGCCCACTACACCAAGGTTACCGCTTCGCAGTAACGTAGCAGGATAACTCAATTAATCGGAGTCCACCCCTCTGTGCCTATATTAGTGAGACAACATTCCCTCCGAGTTTAATGCATTATATCGGTCGAGGAGGAGAATCTATGAAGAAGGCTGATCCGGAAGAGCTTCGTCCCGAATATCGCCGTGAAGATCTCGGTCCCGGCGTCCGTGGAAAGTATCTGGAATCTTTCCGATCAGGGACCAACCTGGTTTTGCTACAACCTGACGTCGCGAAGGCATTTCCAACCGAGGAAGCCGTAAATGATGCGCTTCGGTCATTTATGAACGCGGAAGAAGGGTCGGTGGACGCTTGGAAGAGCAGCGATTGAAATACAGGGTTAACTTTAAACCCGTTCCTGTAACACCCCGGTCACCGCCTGCGAGGTCACGTATCGGGTTAATACAAATATGCGGAGCCCGCCGGATGAATTGACTGGTATACAGGAGAACGGTCTACATAACAAACGATGCGACCGTTGGATGGCATCCTTCGATATATTCGGAGTACAAGCCTCCCGGCTAGAATTATCTCGGAAGTTCGGAGATGTTCAGCATCGACCCACATCCCGGCATTTGTTACGTAGTATTCCAAATGCATGAAATGGAAGCATAACTCGCAGAAATAACCGTATTTCCCTCTTTTGGTTCTTGGCTATAGACCGGTATTTTGGGCAGCGTCGTAATTCAGTGAAGGGCTATTGGTATGGAATCCAAAACGCAAAGGTTAATTCAGAGAATCGAAATCACCCGTCTCTTTGGTAGCTTGTCTTACAATATTATGGTACCGAAGACATCAGACCCAGAGTCCGGCCAGCTACTGCTTTTGTATGGGGACAACGGCACTGGGAAATCGACAATCCTGAGGTTGTTGTACCATCTCCTTTCTCCTCGGATCTTTGAAGGACACAAGACAAACATTGCCGAGGTTCCGTTCCAAGGATTCCGAGTTTGGGCTACCGACGGCACCCGTGTCGTGGTCGAGCGTACAGGTGACAGCGCTCCTGGTCCCTATGAGCTCACCATCAGCGATCCAGACGGAACACCGATTACCAAATGGGAGTGGAAAGAAAACAAACCGGGCGAAGACGATGAGCCAGCATACCGCCAAGCTTGCGAAGCCCTAGCTGGGCTAAAGATCGGCCTCCACTTTCTCCCAGACAATCGTCGCGTTGATGACGAAACCACACAGGGACGAAGACACAGGATTATTAGAGATTCGTCAGGAAGGAGAGTACGGTTGAATGACAGCGATGAGGACGACCCCAGCTCCCCCGAGGCTCTATTAGAACAGACCATTGGAAACACAATTCAAACGTTTGGGCAACAAGCACTATCGCAGTCGAACATTGGATATTCATCTGTGTACACGATCTACCGTGACATCGTTCGTCAGTTAGTAAAGTTTGGGGGAAACGCACAGACGGACGCCAGCGAGTCTCTTCAGGATCTAAATGAACGCCTTATTGGATTGGGGACTCGGAATGAGACATTCGCGAGATTTGGTCTAGTTCCAGAACTTGATGCAGGCGCAATCTCTGACCTGCTTGACGAAGCGGCGGACAATCAGTCTGCTCTCCTGAGTTCGGTTCTTACCCCTTATCTCGATGGACATCAGGCGCGCCTTAATGCGTTACAAGACCTACAGAAAGTCATGGACACCTTTGTCACACTACTTGGAGAGTTCTACTCTCAAAAGTCTGTCTCAATTCACGTTGGCAGAGGGCTCACGATTAAGTCGTCTGCCGGGCTAGACCTCGACCCGAGCGTGTTATCGTCAGGTGAGAAACAGTTACTCCTGCTGTTCTGTAACGCAATACAAGCCCGTCGAGATAACACTGTGTTCATTGTTGACGAGCCAGAACTCTCGCTGAACGTCAAGTGGCAACGGCTTCTTGTCGGTGCCATGATGGAGTGCCTCAAGGGAGTTAAAGCACAACTAATACTGGCGACTCATTCAATAGAGATTCTATCCCAATACAGAGAGTATGTAGTTCCACTTAGGGACATCGACGACTAGATGGCGAATATGATCCCAAGAAGACAAGTCCAAGAACTCATTTTTCTGCACGAACATGAGCCGTCCATCCATAACGTATTTGTAGAGGGCACAACGGATCAGGGCATCGTGATGTATTTCGTGCAAGAGACTGGTTTAAAGGGCGTCAATGTCTATCCGATCGATGCCGTAGATCTGGGCGAAGAGGCACGAGAAATTTCCGGTGGTAATAGAGGACGTGTGGTACGTCTCGCTCAGATCTTGGCTACATCGCTCGAAGACAAACTGTGCTCAGTAACATGTATCGTGGATCGAGATCTCGATCGTGTATTTGGTAGAGCTCCATTGGAGATTTCATGTCTACTTTACACCGATTTTACCTGTATGGACATGTACTTCTTTAACGAGTCAGCGATTGCAAAGTGCCTCACTTTAACCTGGGGTTGCGATGACCTTTCAGGTCGCCAGGTCATCGAGGCACTTTCTCAAGTTCTGCGATCTCTGTTCGGACTAAGGGCGAGCTTGGAACAGTTATCTCTTGAGGTCTCACTCCTAGACAATGTGCGCTGTGTACATCTTGACGGTGATTCCGCTGTTCTAGACTTGGACGAATACGTTTGGCGTGTGGCCAACAAAGGGCAGGTTAGTGATAGATATGTGGATTTGAAGGAGCGAGTGTCAGTCTTTTTGTCTGAGATGCCCCAGGATGTACGACATTCGTCGAACGGACGAGATGCAATTAAGCATCTGGCTTGGTTTCTTGGTCAGCGTGGCGTTACCAAAAAGCAGATGAGCTATGAGACCCTTCGACACTCGTTAGTGCTCACGCTGACCGTCGAAGAGCTGCAGGAGTACGAACTGTTCACTCGTCTTAGTGACCGAGTGAGGCAAGCAGGTAAAGACATCTGAATGTGACGATTGTATTGCGATTTCCAAAATGTCCCCTTCTATCCAATTAAAAACCAGTTTTTACACCTTCGACCAGATTCAGAGTCGTGCCAAGTCCGATTGCACCGAGTTACAGTCGCATTTTCATGTAGTAGTAGAAAGACATCAGATATGCGAGGCATCAAGACTCAACCTGGTATTGGAGAGGTCGTTTGTCATCGCAGTTGACGAACAACGACGTTTGATACGCATTGAAAGTGCGTCCAATATTCGGGATGATTTTAGATGTCAACCTGCTGATCAGAAAACTCGAACTTTTGACTGTAGTAATTGGGATGGTCTGATGTATTGGCTACATAAATGGCTACGGTGCGATGTGGGAGCAGAAAGCAAATCCGATGATCCTAATGGAGTAGAATCTCTTCTACGATCTTTTGTTTTGGAGCCTACAAGAAATGAAGCTTTTGGTCTTTTGCAGCCTGATCAGTTGGAAGACTACTTGCCGGCGAGAATTTGGATGCAGTTAATATTTAATAGAACTCCCTCGCAGGAAGAGTTAGCATTAAAGCGCAGATCAACCTGATCTTCTTCACATAACATCGCCCTGCAGGCTACGCGAATTCACGCTTTGGCCAGGCAGGCTCCTGGGTCTTTTTCCTGCCACTTGCTTGCTGAAACCCACTACACGGGTTCGCGAACCGATAGACCTCAAACTTTACAGAATCTCACGAATACTCTCATGTGAAACTGCCGTATTTTGATCTGTTAGGTGTGAGGGCGAATAGCCTGTTGTAATTCAGCATTTGGAGGCTTAAATGACTCAACTTCTCGATAAAGCGATTTCGGAAATCAAGAAGCTTTCGAATGATGAACAGGATGCGATTGCGGTGGTCCTGGTGGCGGAGTTGAAGTCAGAGCGCCAATGGGAACGCGCATTTGACTCGACGGCAGAGCAGTTAGCGAGCCCTGCAAATGAGGCTCTTGCTGAATACCGGGCAGGCAAGACTGAGCCGTTCGAATCGCGTGCCGGTCACTGAAATTCACCTCGCCAGGGACTATCGTGAGGATTTCCTGTATCGATTTGACGAGAGCAGTCTAAAGGAGGAACTGGATGAGGAACTTTAGACGTCATCTGAACGAAAAGCTCAAGGATGAGCGATTCAGGCGACTGTATGAGGAGGAGCGACAGCTTACCGAGTTGTCGTTGAAGGTCAACCATATGCGAGCGCGCGTGACGGGCGAATTTCGCGGACGTTCAGACGACGACCACATCCAATCGCAGGCTCAAGAATGACGTACGCAATCCGAAAAATTCGTCGTTTTATAGAATCAGCCTTGGGCCAGGATTCCAGGAGGTTTGAACATGAGAAATGAATTCACGGCGGTAATCGAACGCGACCACGAATGGATCATTGCATATTGCCCCGAGATCCCGGGTGCCAATGGACAGGGTAAGACCAGGGACGAAGCACTTGCGAGCTTGCGGGATGCGATATCGCTTATCCTGGAGGACCGGCGCGAGGACGGACTTCGCGCTGTACCCGACGAGGCCGAACGTGAAATTGTCGTGATCGAATGAAACGCCAGGCATTGCTAAAGCACTTGCGTCGTCACGGTTGCCATCTCAAACGCGAGGGACGTTCTCACTCTCTTTGGAGAAATCCTCTCACGGGGGCAGTTGAGGCAGTACCGCGACATATCGAGACTCCAAACTTTCTAGCCTTCAAGATCTGCAGACAGCTTGGAATAGCTGACATAGGTCGATAGGAGTAATTAACATGTGCTTCAGACGTATCTTCGGTGTGGTCATGGTGGCCCTGGTCTGGGCCGTGGTGTGGGCGCCGGTTGGAGTACTGACAGGAATGATCGTGGATCCCGGCGGTTCCATGGATGAAATGTGGGTGGCGGTAGGGGCGTATCCGGGCTTCCTGTGCGGCGCGGTCTTTTCCGCAGTCGTGGGGATTGCGGAGGCCCGTCGCAGAATCGACGAGTTGGCGCTGTCGCGAGTCGGCGCGTGGGGGGCGGCGAGTGGTCTGCTGGTAGGCGTGCTTCCGTTTGTGGTCGGAACGGTGAATCCCGCCCTTCCGCTTTGGCTGTGGGGCATCATTACCATCGGTGCCGTGACAATTCTGAGTTCGGCCTCGGCCGTTGGAACCGCGTCGATTGCCAGGATAGCGAAGAAGGGTGCATTGCGCGGCGCCAGCGGGGACGCGGCGTAGGTGTTGGCCGCCCGCGGGGCTGACCTGCCTCCATTGTTGGGGGTCGGTCGCGGCTGATCTCGCACCGAGTATGCGGTTTCCTTGACGTTTAGAATCCTGGCTCTTCCGAAGCGACAACGGCAACGACAGCTACTCCGGCCTCCATCTGAACCCGTATTTTTCGCTTCCAGATTGATAGAAAAAAAGTATGGCAAAACTGAAGGTCTATTTAGACTCAACTGTTCCAAGCGCATATTACGATTCAAGAACGCCTGAACGGCAGGGACAGACCCTTCAATTCTGGGAGTTTCTTTTGTTTAAATTTGAAGCTGTTATTTCAAGCGTTGTCTTGTCAGAAATTCGCGGCACTCCAGATGCCGACAGAAGACGGCAATTGGAAGATCTGGTGGAGGGATTTGGAGTCCTGGCGTTCGACGAAGAAGCCGACGCTCTCGCTCAGGAATATGTCCGAAGGGGAGTATTTCCCGAAAAATACATAGATGACGCCAACCACGTTGCTATTGCAGTGACCAATGGAATTGGGTATTTTTGCAGTTGGAATTTCACACATCTTGTAAAGGTGAACACGCGACGGGAAGTAAATGTGATCAATGTATTGAAGGGGTATGGTCCGCTGGAGATATTCGCTCCGCCGGAGTTATAGGAGAAGGTCCATGAGGGAATTGACCCAGGTAGAGAAGGAGAAGATCCGGGAGGATGTACGGAAGGAATTTCCAAATGATGAAATGATGCAGGAAATACACTTCATTCGGCAGGTGCATTATCTTCAGACTAAAGATTCCTCGTTGGAAGAACGCCTTCGCTTTTTTGAAGGCTCAAGTCAGAAGACATCGGTTTAGTTGCATACGTAATTGACGATGGTACGCCCGGGATGTGACAGCCCTCTATCGTTTAACGCGAAGGGGGCTGTCAGCGTATAACCCTCCCGGTCGCGTCGCGGTCGTGGAATTAATGCTCAGATTGCCCAATTCTACAAGGTCAAAGACAGTCAAATGGAGGATCTGAATGGCCGGCTGGATCGAATTGACATTCCCGGGTGACGCGGGAAAGGGATCCGTGCTTGTTATCGATGACGAACGAGTCCATTTGCTCGCGGATCCTCTCCGGCGGCGCATCCTGGAGACTCTTGGGGAGGGAAAGTCCGTGGCGGAGATTTCGTCGATGTTGGGAGTTACCGATACACGGATTCTCCGCCACCTGGGGCGACTCGCGGAATCGGATATCGTACATCTTCAAGAAACGGGTAGCGACCCAAGGGCCTGGCGTTGCCTCCCGGCGGCGGGCAAGATTCGAATCCGGGACCCGCTGGATGAGACGACCAAAACCTCCGAGCCGGTAGATTCGGAGATTGTCAGCCAGTTTAACCAGGCCTTTCGCGAAAGTGCGGACGGCATATTCGGCCCTGATTTTCAGAGCTCTGTCAACCATAACCGCGCTCGACTCTCGGAAGGGCAGGCGGCCGAATTCAACCGTCGGCTCCTGGACCTGATAGAGGAGTACTTTCCACCCGGCAAGGGAGATCCTTCCGGAATCAAGTATGGCTTTTTCGGCGTGCTGACCCCGATTGATCTTCCTCCTATCGAGTCGTGACAGAAGGGTCTTCGCAGCCAACTTGCGTATGGATGTCCCACATCCTTTAACAACACGGTTGCCTTTGCTGTCGCGGAGTTTGTCCTGAGCGTGCCGACGGGCGCACTGGCCTTAGGCAACCCCATTCCGGCAAATTGTGCACGAGAAAAATAGGATCACAGGTAGACTTAATGTGTTTTTACTTTATTCGCCACGGTAAGAGAGACCGCAGGATCGGCGATCCGTCATTGACATCCGAGGGTCGGGAAGAGGCTAAACGACTCGCCAGGAAGTTGGCATCAGACGGCATCACACGAATCTTCAGCAGTCCACTGGCACGAACAAGAGAAACAGCAGAGATCATCGCCGCCATTTTGGATCTTGAAGTGACTCAAGATTCACGGCTGCGTGAACGAATGAACTGGGGAGACATCGAAAGCCAGTCTTTCGATGAATTCATGGCTCAGTGGGAGCGTTGTTCGAGAGAAAGGGATTACCAGCCCGGTGTTGGCGATTCAAGCATTGGGGCTGGCAGACGCATCGAGGCTTTTGTTTCTGATTGCTACTTTCAGTCATCCGGAGATACAGTGATTGGGGTGACCCATGGCGGTGTCCTGGCGGACTTCCTTCTCAACGTCTTTTCCTCTGAAGAGCTGAGTCGCATCAGTCCGGAATTCTGCAATGATCCATACAGTGCTGAAGCAATGCGTGAATGCTCCGTGACGACCATTGACTACGATGGCAACCGATATGGACTCGAAGCCGTTGGTGCCATCTTGTTTGAGAATTGACTTCGGGCAGGAGTCGACCGCTCACCACATCTGCAGCGGTTCGCGCTGTGTCGCCTTTTGGGCGGATTGGCCTTCGGCAAGCTCAGGGTACAGGCTCAGCGGCTCCGCTCGGGGTTCGCAAACCGTGAAACGTTAGAGGATAAATGGCCCTGGAAGGAACATGAAGATCGCGGTACTGACAGATGTCCACGGCAATTTGCCGGCACTTCAGGTTGCCCTGAGTGCAATTCGGCGAGAGGGTGTCGATGCGATTTTTCATACAGGCGATGCCATCGGTATTGGTCCATTCCCGGCAGAATGCCTGGAACTGCTGCTGAGCACGCCTGGTATGAATCTGATTTGCGGTAATCATGATTTGTGGTTTTCGAGCGGGCTTCCAAAACCATCGAGGATGAGCGACGGCGAGTTGAAACATCAGGAGTGGGTACATTCCTGCCTTGATCCATCACTGCGTTATACAGTGAGACAATGGCCGTACCTGATTCAAGATGCGTATGAAGGCGTTCGAATATCGTTTCTTCACTACGGCCTTACAGAGTCGCAGGTTGACTTCAAGTCCGTCATCCAGAACCCTCGTCCTGTGGACCTGGACAAAGTCTTCGCGGATATAAAATCCGATCTCGTATGTTATGGCCACGATCATTCACCTTCAGATTTAGTGGGGACGGCCAGATACGTAAATCCCGGTTCTCTGGGCTGCCATTCTGAACCCATTGCGCGGTTTGCCATCCTGGCGTGCGAGAGCGGGAGCTACGAATTGGGAATGCGTCACGTACCTTACGATGATAGCGCCCTGTTTCAGGAGTTCGAAAGTCGCGATGTTCCCGACCGGCATTTCATCTATAAAACATTCTTCGGGGGACGGAATGCACCTTCCCGCCCCGGATGAGATATCCTCTGACATTGTGCCACCGGCTTCGGGGAGCCGCCCCTTCGCCAATTCGCATTCAGGGTTCGGGCGCAGTGGTGACGTTTACTGAAATTGAGATTGAATGAGCAAATACGTCAGAAGCTTCTACGACGCAGCGCCCGATAGGGAGTGGCAACGGTTGGAAGCGGGGCTTCCACGAATCGAGTTCGCTTCCACCCTGCGCCTTATTGAGAAATACTTTCCCGCAAACGGCACCGTGTGTGACGTCGGGAGCGGACCAGGCCGTTATTCTATTGAGCTCGCCAAACGCGGGTACCGGGTCACTTTATTCGACCTTTCCGGGAAACTGCTGGAGCTGGCACAACGTGCCTTTGCATCGGAAGGAATCAGAGCGACGCAGTTTATCCAGGGGGATGCACGCGATCTTGGCGTCTTTGAGGACGAATCGTTCGATGCCGCCCTCCTTCTCGGTCCTCTATACCACCTGGTCAGGAGGGATGATCGATCTCAGGCTATGAGTGAACTGGTCCGCATTCTGAAGCCGGGCGGAAGTGCCATTGTAGCCTTCCTCAATTCGTGGGGCTTGATCAGGTCCGGGGTGGTTGATTTCCCGAAGCGCTTCCTCAATCCCGCCTTTCTACGGAGCATGCTCGGCGAAAAGGCCTTTGAAGACCATGAACTTTCCGGTTTCACCGAATGTCACTGGTCGAATCCTGAGATCGCCGGCAAAGAAATCCAGGATGCAGGGCTGAGAATCGTCAGCCACGCGGGCGCGGAAGGCTTTGTCGGGGGCATGGCGCCACTCCTTGAGGCGCTCAGGGAGAATGACCCGGAGGCGTACGAGAACGTCCTGGAATTCGCCGCGGAAACGTCGGACTTGCCTCAGTTCAGGGATACAACAGATCACGTTCACTTTGTCGTCGAGAAGTCGCACGCGTCGAACATTGCGATTTGAAGACGATCAAACCAGCCGCTCAACACCGGGCCATAACATTAGTCTGCCCGCGCCTTCGGGGGACACGATGAGAAAACATATCGGCA
This sequence comes from Candidatus Latescibacterota bacterium, assembly GCA_965237675.1. GTDB lineage: Bacteria > Latescibacterota > UBA2968 > UBA2968 > JAAXHE01. The sequence continues at coordinate 1,650,429 of OZ250150.1, read as the reverse complement.
GCAGTTTTGACGAGTTCCTCACAGAAGAGGGCCTTCTCAGTGAAGCAGAGGCTACGGCAGTGAAACGCGTAATTGCCTTTCAGTTGAGTCAGTTCATGGAGGAAAACAAGCTGTCCAGGTCGGCGATGGCCAGGCGCATGCAAACCAGTCGGTCAGCGCTGGACCGTTTGCTTGACTCGTCCAATCCCTCCGTAACGCTACGGACAATGGACCGCGCTGCACGGGCTCTGGGCAAGCAGCTCCGCATCCAGTTGACCTGATTTCGCCGGGCGACTCCCATTTTGGAGTCGCCTATTGATTATTCACCTGACCCATTACTTCAAAACCTCGAGAATATCCTCAGAACGCCTTTCCTTCTTCGCGAAATCCAACGGCGTCTCACCCAGCGCCGTTTTCATCGCCTTGTCGGCGCCCGCGTCGAGTAAGAGTCCAATCATCTCTTTCCCGCCACACCTGGCCGCAATGTGAAGGGGTGTCTCGCCCTGCACAGCGTAACCGTGCCCCCAATCGGAGCGCACGTTTACACAGGCCGTTGCATTCACGTCGGCGCCAGCCTCAATCAGCATACGAACCTTCCGAGTTCGTTCCGTCATCTCCTCTGGATCGCCGTCGTCGGGAAAACGAAAGAAAACAGAGTCATGAGCAGCACACACAGTTGTATTGTCGTCACGGGCGAGCCCGGATCAGGGAAAGTGAATGAATCACTCCGTCCGCAGCCATCTTCGTCTTAAGATCGATGCCTACGACGAGACCATCCGGCGGTTCATCCCGGGCTACGAGGAAGGATTGAACCGGATCGCCCGTGAAATCGCCGGCATACGCCCCGCCCTGGTGCTGGACCTGGGCACGGGAACGGGGGCTCTGGCCGAGGTGGTGCTCGAACACGCAAGCGTGGGCGCCGTCGAAGCCATCGACGTCGATGGGGAGATGCTGGACCGGGCCCGCACCCGGCTGAAGCGATTCGGATCCCGAGCGCGTTTCCGCAAGTGTTCATTCGAGGCTCCGCTCCCCGCGTGTGACGCCGTGGCCGCTTCACTGGCCCTGCACCATATTCCTGCGATGGAACGCAAGCATGCCCTGTACGAGCAGGTTTTCCGGGCGCTCCGCCCCGGCGGGCTGTTCGTGAACGCCGACGTGATCATAAGCGCACACCCGGTGGAACGGGAGCGGTGTTACCGCATCTGGGCGGCCCACCTGGTTTCGTGCGGCATCGACGAACAGCGCGCCTATGAACACTTCGACGAGTGGGCCTCCGAAGACACTTACTTCCCGCTCGACGATGAGCTCGCCGCCCTGCGGGAAGCCGGATTTAACGCTGAATTCGCGTGGCGGGAGCCGCCGAATACACTATTGGTAGCACGCAAGAAACAGGGCCTCGACTCGTGCTCGGATTGAAACTCGCTCGGCACGGCACAAAATACTCCGGGAGCATACTTGCCACCAGAACGACCAATCCCGACTTCAAGATTCAATTCGTCGAAACCCGGGTTGAAAGCCTATGAAAGAACATCTTCTCCACTTTATTCACGCCGCCAGACTGGCCCTGGAAAACTACGATATAGGGGAAGTCGACATCGACGAGAGCAAAGAAGTGGGCCATATAGGCTTTTCCGGCTACCACATGGTCAAGTTCCGTGCAGCCGGGGCAAATGGCAGTTTCCTTATCACCGTGTATTATACCCACGGTGACCGGGACATCCATAGCTATCGAACGGCCATCAATTCCCACCTTCTCTGGATCGAAGCCTTGAACCGCGACACCGATCTGGTCATTCAGAAACCCATCCGCAGCGGGTCAGGCGACTTCATCACCGACGTCCAGTCCGATGTCGAAAATTCCTTTCTCATCACGCTTCTGCGTTGGGTCGAAGGCGAGATGGTCTGGGACAACTACAGTGACGAGGCGTTCGTTGACCTGCCTTCAGGAATGCTACACAATGTGGGAACTGTCCTCGGCAAACTCCACAGGCACAGCAGTCAATGGACCCTTCCCGAAGGCTTCTTTCGTCCCGGGAGCGAAACCGAAGACCTGTCCCGGAACCTGAACCACTTACGTCTGGCCGCAGACCAAGGCCGCATTGGCGCCGGTGATTTCGCAGTTATGGAACAGGCTGCTTCCCGTCTCATTGCCGATGTCGCAGGAATGGACAAATCTCCACAAGACTGGGGATTACTTCATGGGGATTTCTCGTGCGGCAACTGCATTGTACATCGGGACGAGATCCGTCCCATTGATTTTGACTGGTGTTGCTTCGGGTATTTCCTGGCCGATGTGGGATGGTGCTTCGCCGTGAACCCCATGAGTCCCACGCTTTGTCAGGCTTTTCTCGACGGTTACAGGCAACAGCACACGTTGCCCGACAATTATCTACAGACAATCGAAAGTTTCTTTGTCGAATCCTGCATTCGCCTGCTATCCTGGCGGACGGAGAATCCAAAGGCGGATTTCCCGACGCTGTCCTGTTTTATAGAACGTGCCTGTAAGAAATATCTCAACGGCGAACGGTTCGTCCTTGAATGGATGGAGGACCTCTGAAAAAAGAAACACAACCAGGCCTGTGTTGCACGCCGGATTGTGGCCCCGATCTTGAGCGTTGTAAGTGGCGACCTGATCCTTAGCGACAGCCGATAACAGTGCATCCGCGGACACGTCACAAACCCACTCAACCCGAAACCACTATGCGGCGATGGCGATAATCCCGTCACTGCGCAAAGAATCAAGGGTGGGAATCGTGATCAGGGGCGTTGAACCTGGTGATGACGTGGTCCTTTGAGAATGGCGAAGTCAGTCTCGATGAAATGAGATACAGGTATGGAAGTCTTGAGGAACTTGATTTCAAGACTATCCTGAACGGCCACCCTCCCCCGGCGTCTGGATTTCTTCAAGCCGTTACTCAGCGATCGGTTTGCATCCTTTTTCTTGCGAGTCCAGACCCATTTTGAAAATTGCGCTTCAACCGCCGGGGCGCGGCTCTTTCAGAGGAAGTACAGTGAATAGAACCGGCTTGATCGGTAGTTCGATCCATGTTATATAATCAGGTCCACACGCCGGGACGAGCAGGAAGCGGGTGCTGCATCGCGGTGCGACCGTTGGACCGCAGCATTTCGGTTCTTTTCCCGACAGGGCCTGCTTTTACTTACACGTCCGTCACTGACTGTTGAAAAGACTATCGACAGATTCCCCCGGGGAGTCGGCTTCTGATGGAGTTGGATGTCTTGTTGACTTCCGAAGAGTGGATGGTTCTGGCCCTCTCGCTGCGCGTGGGGCTGGTCTGCGTGTTGTTGAGCCTTCCTCCGGCGGTCATTTTGGGATGGGCGCTGGCCCGTGGCGAATTCAAGGGCAAAATGCTGCTGGACGGTTTGTGCCATCTGCCCCTGGTGCTGCCGCCCGTGGTGACCGGATACGTACTCCTCTTGCTCTTCAGCCGCAGGGGCATTCTGGGCGGTTTTCTGGAGGAGTCGCTGGGAATCCAGGTGGCCTTTACGTGGAAAGGGGCGGCGATTGCATCGGCCGTAGTGGGATTTCCTCTTGCGCTCCGCGCCATCCGGCTGGCCATTGAAGCGGTGGATCCACGCCTCGAACACGCTGCGCGCACCCTGGGCGCCGGCCGCCTCAGGGTCTTCCTGACGGTAACGATGCGACTGGCCGCGCCCGGGCTGCTGGCTGGCGCGTTGCTGGCATTCGCAAGAAGCCTGGGAGAATTCGGCGCCACGATCACTTTTGTGTCGAATATCGCCGGTGAGACCCGGACACTACCCCTGGCCATTTTCACGTATATCAACCGGCCGGGGGGTGACGCGGCCGTCGTCCGGCTGGCGGTTCTTTCCGTGATATTGTCTTTTGCGGCCCTGGTGGCCAGCGAGGCGGTAGCCCGACGATTGAGGAGGAACTGACGTGCTATCCATCCGGGCGAGCCGGACGCTGTCGGCATTTACATTGAACGTGGCCGTGGACTGTCCGTACCCGGTAACGGCGATTTTCGGACCTTCCGGAGCGGGGAAAACCACGCTGTTGAACCTCGTGGCCGGACTCCTGCGGCCGGACGCCGGCGAAATCCAACTGGGCGATCGCGTGCTCTTTTCTTCCGATATGAACCTCAATCTGCCACCCGAACAACGCCGCGTGGGGTACGTATTTCAGGAGGACCTGCTGTTTCCGCACCTGACGGTGATGCAGAATCTGCGATACGGGTACGATCTGCTGTCTCCGGACTCGCGCCGGTTCGAGGTCGGACCGATTGTGGACCTTCTGGGATTGACGGCATTGCTGGACATGCGACCCATGCGGCTGTCGGGCGGCGAGCGGCAACGGGTGGCGCTGGGGCGGGCGATTCTGGCCTCGCCGGAGTTGCTCCTGATGGATGAACCGCTGGCTTCGCTGGATCAGGAATTGAAAGACCGCATTATTCCGTACCTGCGGCACATCAGATCGGACCTCGGCATTCCCATACTCTACGTGAGCCACTCGGTCGCGGAGATTCTGGAATTGACGGGGCAGGTGATTGTCTTGAAAGCCGGACGCGTTCTGGCGCACGGCGATTTTTTTCACGTCGCTCAACACCCGGAGGTGCTGCCGCTGGTCGAGGCGCACGGATTCGAAAATGTGCTGCCGGTGGAGGTGGTCGCGCACGATGGGGTCCGGAAGGGCTGCCGTGTGCGTTTTGGAGATCGGGATCTTCGGGTGCCTCCCTGCGACAGGCCGGTGGGAAGCCGTATTTTCATCGGCATACGCGCAAATGACATCATTCTGAGCAGGAATCAGCCAAAGGGGTTGAGCATTCGCAACGCGATGCGGGGCCGGATCCTTGACATGACGGACGTGGATGGTAAACAGCTGGTCTACGTGGACGTGGGAAAACGGCTCGCCGTGGAGGTCACCCTGGAGGCGTTGGAGGAGTTGGGCCTGAGGGTTGGCGACCCGGTAATGTGCCTGGTGAAAGCGCACTCGATTCGGATTGGCCCGAACGTGGATTGAAAGACGGCGAGCGTTCAGGCGCCTGCCTGCCGCGCGTTGCTTGGCGCAGGCAGGCCAACCGGGCGTACGCCTACCCATGTTTGGCGGGAAACGCACATCGCGTCGTCCCGCCTTTTCTCAAACGGACTGCGTGAATCAACCGGGGCGCCTTCATCGTCCTCCGGCATTTTCATCTTCATAGAGTAGTTTGAGAAGGGCAAGGAAGAGCCGGTCCCGCCGGTTTCGTTCCCGATCGATGGATTCGGACGTGTACTCGTAGAATCCGCGACCCGTCTTTACGCCGTAGTGTCCCTCGTCAACCAGTTTTCGTACGTTCTGCGGGAGTTCGACGTCGGAACGGATTTCAGAAACGAGGATTTCGTAAACGAGGGACGAGACGTCAAGGCCCGCGAAGTCTCGAACCGAGAGGGGGCCGGTTGCGGCCAGGCGAAAGCCGATGCTGGCTCTAACCGCCCGGTCGATGTCTTCGGGATCGGCAACGCCCCGATCCAGCAGATCCCAGACTTCGCGACACATGGCCACCTGGATTCGGTTGACCAGGAAACCGGGAATCTCCTGCTTGAGGCGCACTGGCAATTTACCGATCCGCTTCAAGAGATCGACGGTGTTTTCCACGGTTCGCCCGGTCGTGCGTTTTCCAGGTACGACCTCCACGAGTGGTACGATATGTGGGGGGTTGAACCAGTGGGTAACCACGGCCCGCCCCGGATTTCGAAGGTCCCGCGCAATTTCGGTGATGGGAAAAGAAGACGTGTTGCTGGCCAGAATGGTTGCCCGTGAGACGATGGTCTCGATTCTGGCGAAGAGTTCCCGCTTGACGTCCAGGTCTTCCCGAACGGCTTCGGTGACGAACCGGGCCGGTTCAACCGCCTCCGCCTCCCTGTCGTACACGGCAATTCGTTCAAGCGTTTCCCGTGCCGAACCGGAGGTGTCCATCCCTGCCTGAATACGTTGCCGCAGGTTTGATTCTATACGGCGATACAGAGATTCCCGGGCCGCGGCGGATTCGTCGTAGCAGCGGACCGCGTGGCCTGCAGCCGCGAACGCCTGCGCGATACCATGGCCCATCGTGCCCAGGCCGATGACAGCAATTGTCTGGGGTGACATTTCAGTGATCCGCCAGGGATGGATCGGGTCTGGCGTGGACGTTGCCGTACCCGGTCGTGGGCATATGGGTTATATTGTTTTGCCGCCGTCCACAACCATCACCTGTCCGGTGACGTATTCGTTTATGATCAGACTCAGAATCGCATTGGCGATCTCGTGAGGTTCCGCGACACGTTTGAGAGGGGTGGATTCGCGATTCGCGCGGACAAATTCGTCCCAGCCTTTTACCCAGCGGGTGTTCACCACGCCGGGGGCCACGGCGTTCGTCCGAATGCGGGGCGCCTGGCTGATGGCCAGGGACTTCGTGAGAGAAATCAACGCCGCCTTCGAGGCGCAATACGCGATGGAACTGCCCTGCCCGCTGGTGCCCGCAATGGAGGCGACGTTGACGATCTGTCCCCCCGTCTCGGGCATTCTGGATATCGCGGCCCGCGCACAGTAGAAGGCGCCTTTGACGTTGACGTCGAAGACCGGGTCCCAGGCTTCGTCGGTAAGGGCCTCGAGGTCGGCCAGCGGCACGAAGACGGTGGTGCCCGCGTTGTTAACCAGGATGTCCAGGCGGCCCAGTTCGTCTGCCACCCGGTCCACCATTTCAAGAACGGCGCTCTCGACCGCCACATCTGCGCGGATGGCGATCGAATTTCGCCCGAGGGCGCGAACGTCAGCAGCCGTGGCTTCCGCTTCGGTTTTCGAACGCGAGTAGTTGACGGCCACGTCGGCCCCTTCCGACGCCAGGAGCAGGGAGGTCGCTCTGCCAATCCCTGTGCCGCCGCCGGTTACAAGCGCGACCTTTCCGTCTAAACGGCCCATAATAAATCCTTTCGCTTTGGTTTTTCAGGGTTGTTCTCTGGAGTCACAAGCTGGCAAACGGGATGGCGACGACGTCGCGGATGTGCTTCGTATCGGTAAGCACCATCACGAGGCGGTCAACGCCCAGGGCGATGCCACCCGCTGGCGGCATCCCGGCTTCGAGGGCTCCCAGAAATCGTTCGTCGATCGGGTAAGCCGGACGACCGTTTTTTCTGCGTTGCCCGGCTTCTTCTTCCAGGCGGGCTCTCTGTTCGGCCGGATCGTTCAGTTCCGTAAAAGCGTTGGCGAGTTCCACGCCAGAGACATAGAGTTCGAACCGTTCCGCAATCCCGGGCGCGTTCTGTTTCAACCTGGCGAGAGCCGCCATTTCGGCCGGGTAATCCACGAGAAAGGTGGGGCGCCCCGCGCCGAGGTGTTTTTCCACTGCGTCCAGAAACACCTTGAAGTAAGCGACCTCAAACGGATCGCCGGGACGCACCGACCGATGGCCCTGTTGGCGGGCTTCTCGAATAAACGCGTCCGGATTCTCAGCGGGATCGGTGTACACGCCAGCGTACCGCGCAAATGCTTCCCGCACGGTCAGGCGTTGCCACGGGGGAGTGAAATCGACGGTTCGGCCCCGATACACGACCGTAGGTTTCCCCGTGATTTCGCACACCAGGGCGTGAATCAGGGTTTCGGTGTCGGCCATGATGGACGTGTAGTCGGCATACGCCCTGTACCATTCGAGGAGTGTGAATTCAGGGCTGTGCATCGGGCCGGGCGTTTCCTGGCGGAAGGATTTACAGATCTGGAAGATGCGTTCGTACCCGGCCGACAGCAGGCGTTTCATCGCGTATTCGGGTGAAGTCGGGAGGTAAAGGCGCCCAACGCGTCCATTGTCGTTGTAGAGGGTTTCGAAAGCATCCAGATGGGGTTCCATGCCCGGGCTGTGGACGAGCAACGGGGTTTCGACTTCCAGGAAGCCGGCGGCCTCGAAAAAGCGTCGGACAAACGATAGAACGCGTGCGCGCGTGCGCAGAATCCGGGGTGCCGGCCCGGCTTCGGACCGGCTCAGGGCCGGCGCCAGAACGCGGTGGCTTCTGATTTGAAATGTCGGGGGCCGCCAGATTCCCTGCAACTCCACCACGTCTCCCGGGCGGAGATTTTCCGGAGTCTGGCTGAATGCGAGGGACACTTCGCCGGATTCGTCAATCAGTCGCACTCGACCCGCGGCCTCGCCTGCAACAAGCCGACCGGCCAGTATTGCCTCGTCTCCGGGGGCCAGGTTCGCGATGCGGTGTGTTCGGGCGCATCCGGCCGGGTAAGCGGCAGATTCAGGCATAAGCGTGTCCGGACATCGTGGGCGTTCACCCGTACACGTTGAGAGACACCGGCCACAACGCAAACGACTGCCCGAAAAGCGCTCACCGGGCCGCGCAGGTCAAGGCGTCCCGGCGGTATCGGCGAACCCACGCGCGTTGTGTTCGCCGCAATTTTTCTGCATCCAACCGTACGGGCAGGCAATGATGAATATAGGATAACCGGTCATAGGGAGCAATAGCCATCCTGCCGGGGCCCCGATGGAAAAATCCCTTGCCGCCTGTTCTTTACCGGTCATATATTGCGGTGAGCACGTTGCCCTTCGACACCCATCGCCGACTCTTCGACACCCTTCGACGAGCTCAGGGCGAGAGTTCAAGGCGAGAGCTCATGGAGCGGCTCAGGGCAGGGCTTAGCCGCCACAGGATCAGGGTGCCGGCTCAGTCATGTTCGTTTAGCCTGTCGAAACGGCTTGTCGAACCTATTTCGGTAATCTATTTCCGCGACAGAAAACTTGCAACGCATCCCGGTAGAACCTGGCTGACATGAGACGTCGAACAACCCGGCATACGATTTCGTTATCTTACGCCTTTTTTACTGCAATGACGGTTCTCTTTGTTTGCTCTCCCGCGTTGGCCGGGTCTTTCAAGGCCGGTGGCGGGATGTTCTTCAACAACTATGTACCGGGGGGAGGCGTTTCTGTTGACCTGGGCGATGAGGGACTGGCTCTATCGCCATTTGTGGATTACTTCGGCAAATCCGGCTTCCGCTTTTTCGGCGGCGGGCTCAATCTCGTCGTCAAACGTGCCGGAGGCGAGCAGTCTCAACTCTATATTGGCGTGGGCGGAGGCGTCGCCTCCGTGAATGTGGAAGAAAGCTCGGCCGGCATCACCGACTCGGCGTCGAAAACACAGGCGATGGCAGATTTCGTAATGGGAATGGAATTCAGCTTGAACGAAAACCTTGGAGGTTTCCTGCAGGTGAAGTGGCTGGGAACCTTTGGCGGAGGCCGGGTGGACATTTCGGGTCAGGTTGAAGGAAGGACCGTTACGATTCCGGACGCGATCGACCTGGAACTCAGAGATTTCGCGGCGCAAGCCGGCATCACGGTCGGTTTCTGGCGCTGATAGCGATCTCCGACGGGTGGCGGGCCACCGCGAGTGCGGGTCCCCCTTTCCGTGGCCAAAACGGTCGATCATGTCCGGCAATGGTGTTCCGGTTTCGGCGACCGAAGACGGGGGACGGATTCGTACGAATGGCCCCTTGATCTTCTTCGGCGGTTTTTGGGTTGATTTCTGCTGGTGTTTTAGCGATTATTGTTGGTGTCGAACCGTACATATATCCAATCGATCCAACGATCAAAACCGCAGCAAATCCAGGGAGGCTTGAATGCAGGCGTTTATCCGCGTTCTCTTTGTCGTTTGCTTTACTGCAATGCTCACCACTTCTACCACGTGGGCGCAGCATACGCTCAAGCTGGGCGCCGGTATACACCTTGACGAAGATACGCCCGGTATCGGACTCGCGTACGACATTAATGCCTCGGAGGGGTTGGTCGCGTTTTCGCCATTTCTCGACTACTTCTCCAAATCCGGCAGCAAGGTGCTGGGGGGTGGGTTGAATTTAATTGTGAAACGTCCCGTGGGTGAAAAAGGCCTATTCTACGTCGGGGGCGGCGGCGGGGTCGGCAGCGTGAAGGACACGCAGGAATTTGATGTTGACATTGGCGAAACCACCGATTTATCCGTAGAGACGGTCGAAGCTTCAAGAACACAGGCCATGGTCGATGTGCTGATTGGAATGGAATTTGCCACGACCGAGAGGGCATCGGTTTTCCTGCAGGTCAAGTGGATTGGCATGTACAGTGGAGAACCCGAAAAATACCCGCTCTCCAATGGCGAGGAGGTGGCGCCTGAACTGGCCGTGAAGAGTTTCGCATTCCAGGTTGGTTTGTCCATCAATATCGGCAAATCCGTATCTGAAGAATATTAGGCAAACCCGTCGCGCTTGAAAATTCGATTGATGCGTGGTTGACGGCGCGCCGCCTGGCGTCAAAAGGCGACCGTCATTTGCAGCGGTCCGCCCCAAAGATGTTTCCGTTGGAAACGGCAAGACTTATTTCTCGCGGCTCCCACGGGCCGCATGTATTGGAGGTATAATGAGGGTTCGAATATTGGCTTTGCTTTCGGGCTTCGCCTTGCTGGCGGCCACGCCCGTCGCCGCCAGAGACTTCGCGGTGAATGCGGGCGGGGGAACGCTGTTCGACCCGGGCAGGCCGGGCGGTCACTTTTCGTTCGAGATGTCGCTGAGTGATGAGTATCCCACCCACCTCGCGCCTTTCTGCGAGCTGTACAGCAATTCGGGCACAAGGATTATCCCAATAGGCATCTCGCTGCTATACAAACCGCCCCTTTCGGAATACGGCGGCACGATATATTTCGGCGCCGGCGGAGGCGCGTTGCTGATTCGGGGTGAACCCAGCCCGGGCCTTGCAACGGGTACCGACGGGATGATCACAGTGGCGGGCGGTCTTTCGTTTGACGTGGGAACCCACGCGGGGGTGTTTATGCAGGTACGCTGGTTTCGATCGTTTGAAGATCACACGGCGGCAAATGAGATTGGAGTACAGGCAGGCGTACGCTTCAATCTGGGCGGAGGTTGAGGACCGGACAAACCGCGGGTGAACATCGGGAATTCGAAAGCGCCGGAAACCCTCTTCAGGGTGCCGGCGCTTCTCGTTTTACGCTCCAATAGTACCTGGATATTCAGACACGCTGCCACGGGGATGTGTGCGTCATCCAAGTCCTGTTTCGACGGAATCAACCCCGGTTTCGGAGCAGATCGACCAGGAGACGCACCCCCACGCCCGTGCCGCCCTTGGGGATGTGCGGCAGGTCTCTGTGCGCCCAGGCGGTGCCGGCAATGTCCAGGTGGGCCCAGGGAAAATCCCCTACGAAGGCTTCGATGAACGCCGCACCCGTGATGGCGCCGCCGGGGCGGCCGCCGGTGTTCTTCAGATCGGCAACATCGCTCTTCATCTCCTCGCGGTGGCCGTCCAGAATGGGGAGGCGCCACGCGATTTCGCCCGTTCTTTCTCCGGCGGCCGCAATTTCAGATGACAATGGGTCATCGTTGGAGAAGAGGCCGCTGGCCTCGTGTCCAAGGGCAATGATGCAGGCGCCGGTAAGCGTGGCCAGATCGATGGCGGCAGAGGGTTTGTAACGGGCGGCATAGGCCACGGCGTCGGCCAGAACCAGCCGGCCCTCGGCGTCTGTGGACCGGATTTCGATGGTTTTTCCGATAAGGGACCGGATAATGTCGCCCGGCTTGAGCGCGCGGCTGCCAGGCATGTTTTCCGAGGCGGCCACCAGGCCGACCGTTCGTACCGGCAGGTCCAGCCGCGCCACGGCCTGCATGGCGCCGATGACGGCTGCGGCCCCCCCCATGTCGAATTTCATATCCCACATGCCCTCGGAGCCTTTAATGGAAATACCGCCGGAGTCGAAAGTGATCCCTTTGCCGATGAGCACGACGGGCGCCGCCGCCGGCCGGCCGCCCTCGTGTTCGAGGATAATGAACCTGGGGGGTTGTGCGCTGCCCTGCGCCACGGCCTGAATGGTTCGCATGCCTTCCTTTGCAATCCGGTTTTCGTCGAAGACCTCGCATCTCAGACCGGTCTCGCGGGCCATCGTTTCCGCACGTTCGGCGAGTATGGCGGGCGTCATCTCGTTCCCGGGATGACTGCCGAGATCCCGGGCGAGACAAGTCGCTTCGGCGATAATTCGCCCCGCATCCGACCCTTTTTCAACGTCGGTCCGCTTACCTGCCTCGAATTCGACCAGTGCAAGCTGTTCGAGTTCTTTGGCGTCGTCGTCTTCCCCGCTCTTATACCGCGTGAAGCGGTAAGTACCGAGGATGGCGCCTTCGACAACGGCCTGCGCGGCCTCGGCTACGTCCATGCCGCCTGCCCCGCCTCCGTGAATCACGGTGGCCAGGTTGGCTGCCCCTAGGCTGCGTGCTCGCTGGGCTGCAACGGCGGAGGCCTGCCTGACCCTGTCGAGCGTGAATTCCTCGCGTTTACCCAGGCCCACGAGGAGCAGACGCTTTGCGGAAATTCCATCCTGCGGATAAAGGACGGCAATCTGTTTGAATTTGCCGGTGAAGTCGCCGTCGGAGATCAGGTTTCGGATCTGGCCGTTCAGGGCCGCGTCCGCGGCGCCCGTGGCGCCGCCCGGTTCGGTGACCCCCTCGAAGAGATTCAGCACAATTGCTTCCGCATCCCGTTCCAGAATATTTTCGATCGCAACCGAAATGTTCACAAAACCTCCCTTGGTGTCCCGTCCCAGAAATATGTTACCATTCATCCGCCGATTCATCCCGTCTCGCTGCGTTGCCTCGTCTTCGGAGTCCTCCGGAAGCAACTGCCCTTCCGGGTTGTTCACATAACGGTCCAGCCGGCCTCGAAGGGGCGTACGGACCGGTGAGGTCGCGGAGCTTCCGGACCTACCACACGCCGGAACGTCCCACGAGAAAGGGATTGCTCATTTTCTCGCGGGCCACGGTGGTGAAGGGACCATGTCCGGGATAGACTCTGGTCTCATCGTCCAGTATCAGAATCTTCTCCCGTATTGACTTGAGCAGAAGGGCCAGGTCGCCGCCCGGCAGGTCGGTGCGGCCGATCGAGCCGGCAAACAGGGTGTCCCCCACAATCGCATGCCCCGGCCATTTGAGGGTGATGTTGCCGCGGGCGTGGCCCGGCGTGTGTACAACCTCAAGCGATTCTTCACCCATCTTGACGACATCGCCCGCTTCGAGGAAACGATCGATGCGTGGCGGTGGATCCGCGTCCATACCGATCGATGCGGCGATTTCAACCAGGTTTTCCACATCAAAGCGATCGGCGGGATGAATGGCAAAGGGGGCGCCTGTTTCGCGGACGGCGGAGGAAGCATGCGCGATGTGGTCGTAATGCCCATGTGTGGCGATGATTTCCACAACGCGGATGTTGTCTTCCAGGACCAGTTCAAGAACGTCCGGGATGTTGTCGCCCGGATCGACGATGATGCCCTCGAGGGTTTTTTCGCAGGCCAGGATGAAACAGTTCACCTGCAACGGACCGACCACAATCGACTTGAAGATCAAGAAACACCTCTAAAGAAAGATACAGCGGGAGCGTCGCGGTAGTATTCGTTTCGCTGCGTTGCGGTCGCTGCCTGCGCTGCTTGCGTTGCCTGTGCTGAGCCTGTCGAAACGGCTCGCCGATGCGTGGTCATTGCGTGCGTTGAGCCCGTCGAAACGAGCTTGTCGAAATGCCCGCGTTTCGCTACCCTTCGACAAGCTCAGGGAGCGGCTCAGGGTGCAGGCCCAATGTCGCGTCCTCATGCCTCGAGGCCTTCCTCTCCGGCGTGAATCGACGCGAGGACCCACGGATCCCGTGTCCCGACCCGGAACGACTTTACCTTCCGCCGCATCGCCTCTGCGACGTCCGCGACGTCCGGGTCGTGGATGACATTGGTCGACTCAGCCGGATCGGCACCAACGTCGAACAATGCTTCTCCATCCTGATGCAGGAACCGTTCCGTGGGCCGTTGCCCCATCATCCCGATCCCCTCCGCCAGAATCGCTTGCCACGTTGGAGACGCCCACAGGTCGCCCGGTATCGGCGTTGTCAGCTCGGGATAGAGATTGCGCACGTATTTGTAATTTCGCCCCCTCAACACACGATACGGATAGTAGTTCGTCACCTCGTGAAACGAATGCGAAAAGAAGGTCTCTTCCCATCCTTCCGGATGCGCCTCATCCAGGATGGGGATGAGGGAGCGTTCCGGAAGCCCTTCCGGTGGTTCCACCCCGCACCACTCCAGAACCGTCGGTGCGATATTACACCAATTCACAAGCGCATCACACCGAACGGACGCCGCATCCGGCCGCACCAGGATTAATGGACAGCGATGCCCGGAGTCAAACGACGACCCCTTCGCACCGGGAAACGGCATCCCATGATCGCTCATCACGACAATCAGCGTATCCTCCGACCGGCCGGCGGCCTCCAGCGCATCTACTGCCATCCCGATACCCTGATCCAGCCTGGATATCGACTGGTAATACTCCGCGAGTTCCCGCCGTACCGCGGGATGGTCGGGCAGGAAATCAGGCACGACGACCTCTTCCGGCGAATAATACACCTCCGCCACCTCCGGATAGGTCCCCCGATTTCCGAAATCCCGATGCGGATCGCCGAAACCCATATGCAGATAGAAGGGCCGGTCGCCCGTTTGAGAAAGGAACGCCCCGGCCAGCCTGGCCATCTCCGCCACATTCCGCGTTCCGCCGCGCACCCGTTCCCCGTCATAGGTCCACGGGTATACCTCTCTGGGCTGCACGTGCAGCTTGCCCACAATCCCGGTAGCGAACCCCGCCGATCCGAGGGTCCGGGGGATGGAGGGCATGGACAGATGCGTGTGAAAATTGTGGATCGAATGCGTATGCCCGTACTGCCCGTGGGTATGGCTGTAATGTCCCGTCAACACGCACGCCCGGCTGGCCGCACAGGATGGCGTCGTACAGAAAGCCTGGGTAAACACCGTTCCGCGAGACGCCAGTGCGTCCACGTTAGGCGTCCGGATCGCCGAATTCCCGTAACATCCGGCAATCGGGCTCCAGTCGTCCGCAATCAACAAGAGTACGCTGCGATGGTCTGTCGCCATGGCGGTCCCTTTTTGAGTTCCCCAAGGGTGAATCGGCTTGTCAGGCCGGGTGAGATCATTTATCTTAGGCGCGGTCCGCCGCATGTACGGGGGACCCCAGCACCCTGTGTTTCAACGCCGTGTTTTTCCCGTTTTTAATTTTCCACAACAGATACACCATCAACAACACGCCGGCGGCGTCATACAGCACGTCGGACCAGGTTCCAAGGCGCTCCGGCACGGAATTCTGGTGGAGCTCATCGGTCACACCGTAACAGACGGAAAGCACCGCGCTCCATGCCAGACGTGGACCGAACCGCCGTGGCTCTGTCCAGATTAACCGCAGCCAGAGATACGTCAGAATCGCATATTCGGTCAGATGAGCGAGCTTGCGAACCGTACCATTCAATACGCCCAGAACTTCCTCCGTCGCATCCGCAGACATCCCGAAAGCCAGCCATCTGCTCGACATCAGAAAAATCAGTACCATCCAACCCGCCAGCGCAATTCGCCACCGTTTGACTGTCAATCCGACCTCGATTCGCCGTTTAGCAGTCCGTTGATAAAGTTGCTCTGCAGGCGAGGTATAGTGTCCCGTCCCAGAAATATGTCACCATTCATCCCTGTCTGCGTGCGTGAGGCAGCACGCACAGGCAGGCGCCGACTCATCCCGTCTCGCTGCGTTGCTTGCGCTGCCTGTGCTGAGCCTGTCGAAGCAAGCTTGTCGAAGTGCCATCGCTCGCCGACCTTGCGCAGGTCGCCTCTCGAATTGATCTCTAAGATCGTATTTTGACAAATTCGCGTCAAGCACAAACCCGGCCGTTAAACGATTTTGCAGGCCGCGTCTACCGTCCGGCTACCACCAATCAGGAGTTCCCGCAATGCAAGCCTATCAGCAGGATTTCATGGATTTCCTCATCGAGACCGGCGCCCTCCGCTTCGGTGAATTCACTCTAAAGAGCGGTAGAAGGTCACCCTACTTCTTCAACGCCGGACAATTCAACAGGGGTGCGGAAATCGAGCGCCTTGGCTACTACTACGCATGCGCCATCCGTGAGTTCGACGTCGAACCCACGCTTGTTTTCGGCCCGGCCTACAAGGGCATCCCCCTGTGCATCGCCGCGGCCATTGCGCTCCGCCAGCGTTTCGACGTGGACGCGTACTATGGTTTCGACCGCAAAGAGATGAAGGAACACGGAGAAGGCGGTTGGCTGGTAGGCAAGGAACCCGACAAGCAGGACCGCGTCGTGCTGGTAGACGATGTCGTCACCGACGGCGCCACCAAGATCCACATGATCGACAGGCTAAAGGCAACCTGCAGCGCCCGGATCTCGGGCCTGGTCATCGCTCTGGACCGTAAAGAAAAAAATGCTGACGGCGAAGACGCCGTGGCGGCGCTCCAGACCGCCACAGGCGTACCCGTCCGATCCATTATCACCGTCCACGACATCCTTGATTACCTGCCCGGCCGCAGCATCAACGGCCGAATCGCTCTCACATCCGACCTTAAAGGAAGAATTGAATCCTACCTCCACGACCACGGGGTGGCCGTGTAGACGAATCGGCCGTAACGCCGTCGATATCAACACCTATCTTCATAACCCCTCAACGGCAGTTGCAATCTTCACGTACGGAATCCTAAGGAAAACCGACGGTATGGCTTATTTTGGTACCTATCCCATCCCACCACAGTACCCCATCGCCGTCATCGCGTATACCCGCGCCACCCGAACCAACTCGTCTACGGCCACCGACTCGGACAACGTATGCGCTCCCTTTGCATCCGGCCCATGCGTCAGCGCCGGAATCCCCGCAAGCGTCGCGTATGTATTGCCGTCGTCCACAAACGGCTTGCCTCCAATCGGCAGATCTCTACCCGAAACACCCGCATGCGCTGCCTGAAACGCGTTGACGATGGCGGCTTCGCGCGAGATCCTGAACGCGTCTCCCTGAACCTGAAAATCGGCCGTCACTGCTGTCCCGGTCTCCACTGCAAGTTCTTCCAGCATTGTCCGAAACTCACGCTCCACGTCCCCCGCCCCGCCGGGGGTCACCCACCTTCTCGTGCCATGTACCGTGCATGCGACCGGCGCCTGATTGTAGATCTCACCCGAATCTATCCGTCCTACAAATACCGTATCGCACCCGGAATAGGGGTCGGAAATGTCCGACAGCGACCGGTTCAACTCCCGCAAGCGGCACACCAGTTCCGCGCCGGCCCCCAGCACGTCGGGTGTATGCGGCGCCCGAAGAACCTCGTGCACCGGATCCCCTTTCCTGCGCAACGAAATCTCGAAAATCGCCATCCCCCTACCGGCCAGCGGCAATCGATCCGCCAGATACTCCGGGAGCATCACGGCGTCGCCCACGCAACCCGCCGCAATCAGCGCGCGCACCTGGCGCCGATCTCCCCAGGGACCTTCGTGATGGTCGTGCGCGGTGAGCAGTACACCCCCGCCAGTAAGTGCTTCGGCATCACCCAACGCCCGTAGCGCCTCGACCGCCGCCGCGATTCCACCCTTCATATCCGAGGCGCCGGATCCGTACAGGACACCGTCTTCCAATCTGGGCGGTACAAAGGGCAGATGCACCGTATCCAGATGGCCGTCGAACTGCAAGGTACGTCCCGGCCGATCTGTTTCCAAACGAACGACAACCGCAGGCGCCTCAGGCCAGTCTGCGTCCGGTCGTTCCACTTCGAATCCATCGTTGGCCAGTATCTCCGCCAGACAATCCGCCGCGGCGCCGGCGCTCCGCGTGGGGCTGGGCAACGCGATCAGCGCCATCGCCGTTTCAACAAGCCGTTCCCGATTCACTGCGGATCGAATTTTATCCAGCCGAACCGCATCTGATGTGTCGTCCATATAACCCTCCGGCGCGCAACGCCGTTACGACTGGTACCGCGTGCGGAAAACAGATGTTCAGTGATGGAGGAAAGGGAAAATGGTTGCATTGTACGCTGCAAATGTAGTATAAATACACCCGGCCGGCGGCGTGTCGCCGGGAGGGCGACGAACAATATAGAGCAACTCCGGCGCACTTCAAGTACACAAACGAGTGCCGCCCGGCGGACCGACGGGCGGCTTCGCATATCTCCCATCTGAGGAGACAAGACAATATGACGCAGGGCAGTATTGTCGACCCCCTGGCGATTACGCTCGGGGTTGAGGAAGAGTTCTTCCTGATCGATCCGGGTACGCGCGATCTTCTTCCGGACCCGGACGGCCGAATTTTCGAGGAATGCGAGAAAAACCGCGGTCCTCACAAGGTCGTGGCCGAATTCCTCCGATCTCAGATAGAAACCACGACCAGAGTTTGCCAATCCGTGGCGGAGGTGCGCGAAGCCCTGGTGGAGACCCGACGCTTCGTCATCAATGCGGCGGAAAATCACGGGGCCGCGGTGCTGGCCGCCTCCACACATCCCTTTGCGGCCTGGCACAACCAGGTCGTCACCGCCGGACGCCGGTACGAGCAATTCGCGATGACCTATCAACAGGCAGTCAGGGAACTGCTCGTCGGCGGGATGCACATCCATGCCGGATTCGGCGACGCCGACAGCCGTGTGAGGGTGCTGGAAGGCGATTCGGAACGGGAAGCCCTTCGAAGGGTGGTCGACCTCGTGGTCGCGGACACCCGGAGCGGGATCCCCAGCCTCGCGGCGTGAATGAGGCCGGACCAGCCAACGCATCCGAATAGCGGGGCGGATACATATCACACCCGATACAGGACGGTCGCGGCGAACATGACGAACTGCACGACAGTGAAACTCAAAACGGGCGAACCGCTCGTTATCAACGAGGTCGAACCGCCTCTCGGGCGCTACGCCGGCAGTGTGGGATGCTGGTGGGAAGCGGTGCAAGAGGATCTTCTCTCGGGCGCGCTCGCGCCCTGGCTGCGTTGTCCCTACTACATCGGCGAGATAGGCGGGGAAGTTGCCGGGTACATGACCTGCCTCACATCCGTGCGGAATCCCGAGGTGGGACTCGTGGAGTTCGTCAGCACCGCGAGCGAATACCGGCGCAAGGGCGTGGGGACGGCGCTGCTGAGGCAACTGATCGCACGCTTCGAAGCAAACGGCGGACTGGCCCTTTATCTGTGTACCACGAATCCCGCGGCCGGGCAGTTGTACGAAAACTGCGGGTTCGACTACTTCGTGGGTGACGGCATGCGTTACCTGTCGGACACGGCCGGCGACTTCGATGCCAGGTATCTGTCACGCGCGGGCGAGGCGGTTGCGCGTGAGGCGCACTGGGGAGACCTGCCGGGCGCCACCGTCCTGTTCTGCCACCCGCAGCCGGCCTGGGAGATCAAGGAGTACCTGAGCCACTGTTTCCGCGACACCCGCTTCGAGGGCCACTACGTGAAGCTGATGCGTCGCGTCGAGGAGGACGGCGGCGTCTTCATGGTGCTGGAGAACGGGAGGCAACGCGTGGTCGGCTGTGCCATCGTCGAACGCCTGCCCACGTTTCAACAGCAGCACGTCGCACAGATGAGCGTCCGCGTCGCCCCGGAATACGAAGATCAGACCGTCGCGCTGCTCGACGCCGTCGCCGTGCGCGCTCACCGGATCGGTATTTCGGTGCTGCAGACATACGCCGCGGACGGCGATACGGAGGCCGGGAGACGGCTGGAGGAGGCCGGATTCGTACGCGAGGCGGTCCTGCCCGGTCGCCTTCGAACGGCATGCGGGCTGACCGGGATCGCCGTCTACGGAAGGCATCTCGGCACGACCGGCCCATGGCGCCCCCTCAAGGCGTTTTACGGAGAGAGGAAACCCTGGCAGGAACAAAGGGTCCGCGCGAGGGAGAGAGACGGAACTACATAAATCAGCCTCTACAGCAGTCTCAAACGAGAAAGGTCCAAGGAATTGTCCTACCAGGAAGTAATAGCCCAACTTAAGGCGCAGGCCCAGCATATCGGCCACCAACTCGTCGATGCCGCGCCCCGGCTTGTCGGCGCCCTCGCCCTGGCGTTGCTGGGTCTGGCGCTGGCTTATCTGGTCCGCGCCCTGAGCCGCAGGCTGATCGCCGGGCTGGACCGTTTGGTTCCGCGCCTCAGGCTGCACAGAGGCCGCGGTCCGGAATTCCGGACCGCGGCCGGCTGGGCCGTCGGTCGTGTGCTCTTCTGGCTGGTTCTGCTCTTTTTTCTCACCGTGGCTACCGAAATACTGGGGCTGCCAGTGGTTTCAGTATGGCTCAACGGCATAGTCGTCTATCTTCCCCGGTTCCTTGCGGCAGTCCTGATCCTGTTCGCCGGCCTGGTCGGCGGCCATTTTCTCAGGGACGTTATCACGTCCACGGGCATCGCCTACGCAACCGCCCTGGCGCGCCTGGGTCAGATGTCGGTCGTGGTCGCAAGCTCACTGATCGCCGTGGACCAGGCGGGTCTGAACGTCGACCTGCTGACCAGCGTTCTGCTTCTCGTCCTGGGCATTGGCCTTCTTGGCAGCGCCCTGACCTTTGCTCTCGGGGCCCGTACCACCGTGGCCAATATACTGGCCTCGTACTACCTGCAAAAAACCTACAGGGTGGGTCACCGTGTCCGCGTTGGGAACTACCAGGGAGAGATCGTCCAGTTCACCGCTACCGCAGTGGTGCTGGATGCCGCGGAGGGGCGAATCTCGGTGCCCGCGTCGGTCTTTGCCGAACAGGCGTCGATTCTGCTCGTAGAGAGGAATTGAAACTATGGACAGGGCATCGAATCTTATTTATCACTTTATCCGCGCCCACGCCGCGGAAGCTGCCCGCATTTTGGAAAACTGTTCACTGGACGAATTGGTGCCCTTCTTCTCCCAAACCCCGCCCGAACTGGCTACCGCCCTTTTCAACACGATGGAAGCGAGCACTGCCGTGGCCTGTCTGGAGCGTATGTCGGCGACGGGAGCCGCAGGCGCCCTGGGGGGGTTGCCGACGGACCGCGCCGCCCACCTCGTTCGCCGGCTGAAGCCGGAAACAAGAGCGGCGATCCTTGAGAAGTTACCCGCCGACGTCACCAGGCATCTGGATCGAATGTTGCGCTACCGTGAGAAGACCGCCGGGGCGCTTATGGATGCGCGGGTCTTCACCGTCCCGCCCGAAATATCCGCCGGGGAGGCGCTGGCCAGATTGCACGCCAATCCCGACGATGCCCTGTACTACGTGTATGTTGTGGAACGGGATCGGAGACTGGCAGGCGTTCTCAATCTCAGGTTACTGCTGGCTGCCGATGAACGGACATCCGCGGCCTCGCTTATGCGCCGGGACGTAAGGTTTCTGCGAACGGACGATTCGCTGGCTTCGGTGCTGGTTCATCCGGCATGGCTGGATTTCCATACTCTGCCCGTACTCGACGAGCAGGATCTGTTCGCCGGCGTCCTGCGCCACAAGACCCTCCGCCAACTGGCGAGGGGCACGGACCGCCTCCAGCAACCCGGTCAGGCCGGTACGGCGCTGGGAGAACTATATCGCATCGGGCTGTCGGCCCTCGCGAAAAGCGCCCTTGGAGCGGAGGATTTCGGACAACCGATCGCCGATCATTCCGATCGTTAGCCTGAATAATTCGCAAAAAAGGTCGTTTCGTTACTCAGAGTCACTGTATAATGGTTACGCAAATAACCGTATAACAATGAACCTGGAGGAAACTACCGTGGGGGATCAAGAAATTCATCACAGGATCCTATTCGCAAGTCTTTTCGGTAAAAAGTGAAGGGATTGATCATAAGGGAGGACCTCTCCCCCCGGCCCCCTCTCCTGCAAGGAAAGGGGGAGTTGAACCAGGCGTTGAATCAACGTTGTTTTATATGTGCTCTGATTGAGCTGACCCATCACAATATTTCGCCTGGGTTTTTTCATCATTCGAGATGTCCTCAGCCAATCTGGCCGTTCGTCAACCGATCGCAGTTCCCCCTTCCTCTCAGGAAGGGGGGTAGGGGGTAGGTCCCATCCGGTAAGGAGTCCAGTATGACTGAAAACACGAAGGCCTCGCAGGCCCTTATAACGGCCTTTTTTCGGCTCCATCCGGATGAGGCCGCCCGTGCGCTGGCCACGACACCCGTAACCGAGGCTCTTGAACTGTTAAAGGCCCAGGCAGGCGACCGGGCCGCGCAGGTTCTGAAACGCCTGGATCCGGATCGGGCCGTCATGCTCGTGGAGAACATGGACGAGGCCCTGTTCCGTCGGCTCTGGGGGGCTATGGACGAAGGCGTCGCGGCCTCTCTCCTGGCCCGGCTGTCGCCGGAGAGCCGTTCCGTGCGCCTGGCCTCGCTGCCTCCCGAACTGGCCTCCGAAATGGAAGAACTGATGAGCTATCCGCGGGGTTCGGCCGGCCAGATCATGGATAGCTCGGTGACCGTGTTCAGCGACGACGAGACCGCCCATGAGGCCCTCACCCGGATCCGCGCCGTTCCTGAGCGACGTATCCACGATCTGTGCGTTGTCGACGCCGACGGGAAGCTGACCGCGGTACTTACGCTTCAGGAAGTCGCCGTGGCCCAGCCCGGAGACCGCCTTGGACAACTGGCGGACGGGCCTCCCGTGTCCGTGCAGGCCATGTCATCGAGAGAGGAAGTGGTAGAGCTTCTTGAGGCGCATAAATTGGCTTCGCTGCCCGTAATCAGCGGTTTCGAGGGTCGGTTATGTGGAATCATCCGCCACGATGCCCTGGTGGTTGCCGCCAGGCATGAGGCCAGTGAGAATCTCCTGACGATGGTCGGCGCTGGGCGGGAGGAACACGCTCTTTCAGGTCCGCTATTGGCCGTGCGCAAGCGGTTGCCCTGGCTGCAGGTCAATCTGGGTACGGCCTTTCTGGCAGCCGCGGCGGTCGCCCTGTTCGAGGATACCATCGCCAGGTTCACCGCCCTGGCCGTGTTTCTGCCCGTGGTGGCCGGACAGGCGGGCAACACCGGCGCCCAGGCGCTGGCCGTGGCGTCTCGCGGCCTGGCGCTGCGCGAGTTCAGGCCGCGGCGCTGGTTCCGGGTTGCCCGCAAGGAACTGTTGGCTGGTTTTGTCAATGGGGTGGTCGTGGCGCTGGTCGCGTCCCTGGCGGCCTACCTCTGGTCCGGAAACATCGGGCTTCCCGTTGTGCTGGGCGTTTCGATGGTGTTCTCCATGTCCATGGCCAGTCTGTCAGGTGCGCTCATTCCTATTGTTCTCACGGTTTTGGGCAAAGATCCGGCGCAGTCGGCGTCAATTTTCCTGACCACCGTAACCGACGTTATCGGGTTCATCAGTTTTCTGGGGCTGGCCGCCCTGATGGCGGGAAAATTCGGCCTGGCCCTGTAGGGAACGGCGCCGGTACGTACCTCATTTACCGTCCCCTATATTCGACTTCGTCGTCTTGATCAGTTCGATGATGTCGTCGGTGATATCCATCACATGGACCCGGGCCGGTACGACGAACTCGAACAACTCATCGTCGACCTTTACGTTTGTTTTCAGGGTTTCAAATTGCCGTGAAAGCAGTTCCCTGCCCTCTGCGTTAAAGTACCTCACCTCCCGCAACAGGCCGTCCTCCGGGTGGATGGAGAAACGAACCCTGGCGGGCGGTTCCGAAAGGTCGGCGTAGAGCAGCGAAACCTGCGGCACCGCTTCGAACACTCGCAGTATCTCGCCCTTCAACGTGTCCGTCTCCGAATAGCGGATCGACTTCCATTCGAGTGCGCGGAAGGGCCGGGTGGGATTCGGCTGGTCTGCGTCCGCCTCCACCTGCGTTGCACGATAGACCCTTGCCTTGTTGATTCGTGCGACGATCTTCTCCTCGGGGTCGTAACGCCACAACAGACTGCCATCCGACACAATCGTCTGATGGATCCGGCCTGCAAGCACACGGGATACATGCATCTTGACCGGCACCTGTATGGTGATATCGTCCATAATCTCAAATTGCTCGCCCTCCAGCGTCAACAGGGTTCTGACTCGTGTTTCACAGGTCTTGATCGTCTTCAGCTTTTCCTGAATGGCGACCATCAGACCGTCGGTCTTCGAATCGCCTGTTGACATCTTGTTCGCGCTCGCGCGCCCTCCAATTGCCATCGTACACAGCGCAAAGCAGACCGTCAGCGTCGTCCGAACCGTAAACATGCCAGAACTCCTTTCCCGGGCGGCGGGTTGAGGATACTCGCTTCAAAGAAGTGAGATTCCCTCTCCTCGCTGCATTTCCCGCCGGACCGTCTATCCATCCCGATAGCATCCCCAATGCCCACCCGCCGGAACAGAGGTTATTATCGGGAGCCGCAAAACCGTCACTGACTCGCGGCGTATGGGCAACTGAGCGGACGCAACGCCCCATGGGACATGACCACGACCGCCCTCCTCATGCGCATCGTCGTGTGCCCATTACAATTTACGGAAGATCACGCCCACAACCAACCCCGCAGCCAGCGCCACGACAACCGAGATCAGGCCGTAGAGACCCCCATGCTGGAAGGCGGCGACGGAAAGCACTCGAACGAGCCCGGCTTTTTCGACGGTAAAGGTCCGAACGGTCTCCGAAACCGGATGGTGTTCTTTGAAGCAGTAAAGTGTCGCTCGATAGGCTCCGGGTCGCACCGTGGCCGGAATCCGGAATTCCGTGCGAAACTCCGCCAATGCGCCGTCTCGATCTGACAACACCAGCGATCCGGGCCGCACCGCGTAAAAACCACGTTGTTTTTCCAGACGCAGGAACTCGTCGAAAACGAAGCCGTCATCGGCGGGTGGCGACTGTTCAATGGAGACGTTCCGCCGTAGCGCTTCAAAGCCCACCCCCACGGTTTCCAGCTGCAGCCCAACGTCCGGCGAATCGCTGGAGGAAGCGACCAAATACAGACCGGGGAGCGAGTCGAATACAACGCGGCCCGTACCTATCCATAAAGGACCGCGTCTGTCCTTTCTGCGATAAGCCACGACGCGCCGCTCCCCTTCCAGCTTCAAAACGACCCGGCAATCTCTCGGGACCGTCCCGGTCGCGACAAGTTCCGCGCCCCGGAAAAAAAGGTCGACCTCAATGCGTGAAGGGACCAGCTGGAGCGACGGTTGTGCCGCGCAGGGCACGGACAGAAGCGTCAGAAACATTCCGACCCGGACCCGATATTTCATCCGAGCCCTCCCCAGTCGGAAAGCCTGATCGCCGGCTCCAGCAGAAGATCCGCCAGCATGTTTGCCATCACCAGGAGCACAATCGCCGCCAGAAGCATCTTGAACTGCTCTGCCCCTAACCGCCTGCCAATTCGCACGCCCGCCTGCGTACCCAACGTTGACCCCGCAAGCAGCATCAACGCCAGCACAAAATCCACGGTATGATTCGTATACGCATGCATCAGGGTCACGTTGATACATGTAAACATCACCTGCAACAGGCTGGTTCCCACCACCACGTGCATGGGCATTTTCAACACATACAGCATGGTTGGCACCATGATAAACCCGCCGCCAACCCCCATAATCGCCGCCAGCATACCCACGAGGACGCCCAGCCCCAGCGGAACCAGCAACGACATGGTCATGCCGGCCGTCTCGAACCGTATTTTCCACGGCAGCGCCCGGTTGAGCCCGACGACCCAGGACACCACACGGGCCATCTTACTCACCCATGCCAGCGGGCGTTTCGCCCAGGTGATTCGCAATTCCTCCCTGGACCGGTCTGCGGCCTTCACCGTCTCTCCGGTACGCCGACTCAGCAGACCCTCCACAAACATAAAGCCACCCACGGACGCCAGCATGAGCACATAGCTGATATGTATGGCAAGGTCCGCGCTGCCGACGGCCCGCAGCACCTTGATAAGGTGCACCCCGGCCGCACCTCCGGCGAACCCACCCAGAATCAGAAAAAAGGCCATACGCAGATCGACGTTTTTCAGCCGCCAGTGGGCGTACACGCCGGATGCGGACGCGGCTACGATCTGATTGGCGTCGGATGCCGCGGCAATCGTGGGTGGAATCCCGATCATGATTAACAGAGGCGTCAAAAGAAACCCGCCACCCACGCCGAAAAGACCGGAAAGCAAACCCACGCCAGCACCCAACGTCAACAAGATCCATAGGTTGACGCTCGTGCCCGCAATAGGCAGATACAGAGAAAGCTCCACACCGACCTCCTGAATTTACGCGCTGCGACGGGCGAAAGCGCCGCAGGTCTCATAATCTCCCACACGGCGTGAAAAGTCAAGCGGAAACACCGGGTTCAACGTCCGCCAGAGAGACTGGAACCTCGTCTTTACGGGACGCAATAGAGGCGCGGAGGGCTGTCGTCGCCGATTCGCGTTTCTCCGGGCCGTCCCGTTTTCACTTTCAAATTCAACCTTGTCACCTTAGATTTCGATCCACGCGCCCAACAACTTCCGCCTGCGCCCCACATGACAATACATCGTAGAGGAGCGAATTCATGCCCCGCCTGACCGGCGGTCGGTTCATCGCTGAGACGTTCCACGGGCACGGTATCACCCATGTCTTTTTCATGCCCGTGATCGCGCCTCGCGCCCTGATGGAAATGGAGCGGCTCGGTATCCGGCGCATCATGACCCATGGCGAAAAAAGCGCGGCCTATATGGCCGACGCCTATGCGCGTGTCCGCCGTGGCGCAGGCATCTGTATGGCCCAATCCGTGGGCGCCGCAAACCTCGCGGCCGGACTTCAGGACGCATACCTCGCATGTTCTCCCGTCATCGCGATCACCGGCCGTCAGACACAGATCAACCGGCACAGGCACGCGTACCAGGAAGTGGATCACGTTGCGCCTTTCGATGCGGTAACCAAGTACAACGTTCTGGTGGACCAGCCGGATCAGCTCCCCTATTTTCTCAGGCAGGCCTTCCGGGAAGCCACCACGGCAACCCCCGGGCCTGTTCACCTCGACATCGCAGGATTCATCGGGGAAATCGTAGCGAACGGCGAGGCCGAACTGGATGTGGTCGTTGAAGAACCCTTCTCCCAACTGCCTCCGTTTCGCCCCGAGCCGGAGCCCGCGTCCGTCCACGAGGCGGTTGATCTGCTGACGGCGGCGAAACGCCCAATCATCGTCGCGGGTGGCGGGATCATCGCCTCCGGCGCCAGCGCGGAGCTTCAGACCTTCGCGGAAAGGCTCTCCATACCCGTAGCGACTTCGTTGAACGCCAAAGCGTCCTTCCCCTATGACCATCCCCTCGCCGTGGGCGTCTGCGGTTTGTACTCTCGCGAATGCGCCAACCGCGCCGTCTCCGAGGCGGACCTGGTCTTCTTTATCGGCAGCCATACCGGTGGGCAGGTCACGAACGATTGGACCGTTCCCCGTGCCGGCACCCCTGTTCTCCAACTCGATATCAATCCCGCTGAAATCGGACGCTCCTACCCGATCCTGCTTGGCATTCAGGCCGACGCGCGAGCCGGCCTGTCCAGGCTGATCGAAGCCGCACCCCCACCCACCCACCGAAACGCCTGGATGTCGCGCGTCCGGCAACTCACCTCCGAATGGCGGGAGAACGTGGCCCCGTTCGTCAACTCCGATGACGTGCCCATTCGGCCCGAGCGGCTGTGTGGGGAACTGACGAGACACCTTCCTCCCAATGCCATTCTTGTTTCCGATACCGGCCACTCCGGAATCTGGACCGGTACCATGATCGATCTCATACATCCGGGTCAGTCCTATGTCCGATGTTCCGGTTCCCTCGGTTGGGGAATCCCCGCGGCCATCGGCGCCCGGTGCGCCGCACCGGATCGCCCGGTTGTGTGCTTTACGGGTGACGGCGGCATCTGGTACCACGTCACGGAACTCGACACCGCCCTTCGAAACGACATTCCCGTTGTCATCGTTGTAAACAACAACCATTCGCTGAACCAGGAAAAGGAACTCAACGAAGATATCTACGGAGGCCCGGACCCGGGATCCGACGAACTCTGGCATATGACGGACGGCGACTTCGCCGGAATGGCGGTATCGATGGGCTGCCTTGGCATCACGGTCCGCCGTACAGGAGCGTTCGGCAGCGCCCTCGACCAGGCGATCGCATCCGGAAAACCCGCCGTTATCGACGTCAAAACCCATATCGAGGGCATCGCCCCGCCGGCGTGGTCTCCGCCGGCCTGACACAGGTTTGGCGACAAGGCACGGCACGCCGAAGTGCTTTCAACCCATCGCAGCCGGAAAGGGGATCAACCCATGTCGTCCCCAAACGAAGGTGGTCTCAAACTCCTGGTCGTAGTCGCTCATCCGCACGATGTGTGCCACATGGGGGGTACCTGTGCGCACCATGTCGACCGCGGCGACCCCGTTTCCGTGGTGGCGTTAACCGGCGGGCAGCGCACCCACAACGAAAAACTGGCCGACGAACTGCGCAAGCCGCCCGGCCGGAGAGACAAGAACGTCGTTGACGGATCCCGGGAGAGTTATGCAAAGCGCAAAACACGCGAATTCGTGAAGGCCTGCGCCGTCTTCGGCATCACCGACGTGACGGTACTGCCATTCTCCGATCATCCCCTTGAGGTCACCGACGACGTGGTGTCGGCGCTTGCCGAGATTCTGTACGATGTCCGTCCTCAAATGATTCTGACCCATGCGCCCTACACCTTGCCCGACCGCCGCTGTCACTACGCATGGGTCAACGACCATACCGCGGCCGGTATTGCCGTGCAAAAGGCGCTCAACCACGTGTCCATCCCCGACACTGAGCGGAATCGCGCGCCTCACAGGGTGGCTTCCATCTACTATACGGGCGTCGACTACGGCTTCCACGAGGTGGACGTCTGTATCGATATCTCCGACCAGGTCGACAATCGGATAAAGGCCGAAACAATCTTCGAATCCCAGGGGCACACGGCGGAATTCGCGAGAAAGCGGATCGAGTCCAGCGCCGGATTTCAGGGGTGGAAGGCCAACATCGGCTACGCCGAGACCTTCATCCGCGGGTACAGGGAGATTTCACGGTGTCTATCCGTCACCGAGGAGAACCTCCGGCTCGCGGAGATATCACACGAGGAGCGCCTGCGCTGGATTACCGGCCGAAGCCCGAGTGATGGTGAGGAGACTGCAATTCAGTAACGGTTGGAATAAGCCGAACGGGCTGTATGTCGCCTTTCGGAAGCGTGATTCGAGCGTGTGGGATTGCTGTTGCCTATCGGCTCAGGATTCAACATATTCACGCAACGCGACGTGCGTTCAACACTTGCGTATCCCACAACCCGATGGCAAGGAAGGTCTTTATGCATAGAGTCAATCGTGGTTCCGTGGTGTTATTCAGTTCAATCTGGCTGCTGACACTCGTCTTTCCCATCCTGGCCTTCGGACAAGAAACCGCCGCTCTGGAACCGGCCGTGTCCAACGATTGGATACAGGCACAACTTGCCGAACTCGACAGCCTTTTCGGGACCTCGGTCAAGCTCCTGGAAGCCATTCTCTTCGCGCGGTTCGGCACGGGTATTCCACTCATCGTTCTGGTCCTTCTACTGGGGGGAATTTATTATTCCTTCTTCTTCGGCTGGCTCTCCATAAGGGGGTTCCGCCACTCCATCGACATCATCCGCGGGCGCTTCGACAATCCGGACGATCCCGGAGAAATTTCCCATTTTCAGGCCCTCACCAGCGCGCTTTCGGCCACGGTCGGTCTGGGGAACATTGCAGGCGTGGCCATCGCCGTCAGCCTTGGCGGGCCGGGTGCGATTTTCTGGATGCTCGTCACCGCGATCTTCGGCATGTCCTCCAAACTCGCCTCCTGCACCCTGGCGATTATGTACAGGAACATACACCCCGACGGCCGTGTCTCCGGCGGACCCATGTATTACCTGGAAAACGGCCTCAAATCAAAGGGCCTGCGGGAATTCGGCCGTACCCTGGCCGTGATGTTCGCTTTTCTCACCGTCGGCGGAAGCCTGGGCGGCGGCAATATGTTCCAGGCCAATCAGACCCTGGAAATACTGGGTACCGTTTCGCCGGTCTTCAAAACCTACAACTGGTTGGTCGGCATCCTGCTCGCCGCCATGGTCGCCGTAGTCATTATCGGCGGCATCCGGCGAATCGGCCGCGTCACGTCCCGGGTGGTGCCCACTATGTGCCTCTTGTACGTGGCCGCCTGCCTTCTGATCATCGTTTCCAACTTTACCCGGATTCCGGAATTGCTGGTCACCATCGTCAGCCATGCCTTTTCCCCCTATGCGCTCTACGGCGGCTTTGTGGGTGTGCTGGTAACCGGTATCAAGCGCGCCGCCTTCTCGAACGAGGCCGGCCTCGGGTCCGCGGCGTTCGCGCATGCCGCCGCCAAAACCGACGAACCCGCCCGCGAGGGCATGGTCGCCATGATCGGACCCTTTATTGACACAATCGTCATCTGCCTGATGACGGGCCTCGTCTGTCTGATCACGGGCGTCTACGCAGACCCTCAATTTATCGGCCAGGCCCAGCAGGGACAACCGGTCGGCGCCGCGATGACAGCCGCGGCTTTCGAAACCTTCATTCCCGGCGCCCGCTATGTGCTCGCAATCGCCGTCGTGCTCTTTGCCTATTCCACGATGATATCCTGGTCCTATTACGGCGAGCGAGCCTGGGAGTATCTTTTCGGAGAAGAGACCATCATTGGGTACCGCGTTATCTTCGTCGTTTTTGTCTTCCTGGGCGCCGTTACCGCCCTGGACAACGTGCTCAGCTTCACTGACATGATGATCCTTGGAATGGCCTTCCCCAACATCATCGGCGGCGTGATCCTGAGCCAACAGATCAAAGCCACTCTCACCGAATACTGGAACCGACTGAAATCCGGCCAGATGACCAGGTACAAATAGCAGCGAACAACCGCACAAAAAGGGCGCTGCGGTTTTTGCAGCGCCCTTTTTCGTTTGAAGACGTCATAACCTGGCGAATCGAACCGGCCGAATTCCGCGTCGGAACCCGATGCGGCGTGGAACGCGTCACCGTATCCACAAAACCGGACGATCGGGAGGTCTCAAATTTCCGCAACCGATACCGGTTCGCCCGTCTCGAGCGACCGGTTCACCGCCATAACCACCTGTTGGGTCTTCACGGCATCCGAGTACGGACAACGCAGTTTCGATCCGTCACCGGTGCGCACCGCCTCAATAAACGCGTTATCCATTTCCTGCCAGTAGTCGTTTCCAACATGGATACACTCGGACCGATCCGCCTGCACAACCGTAATCGATTTCCGCTCCTTGTACTCGATGACCATATCCTTCGTGTAGATATCCAGCCCGCCTCGATGCCCACACGAAAGGAAACAGGCTGAAAAAAGCGTCGCCAGCATTCCGTTCTCAAAAATCAAGGTGGCCGCGCTCGCGTCTTCAATATCGTAGTCCTCCACGTCCGTTATCAAACCCGTACGGCCTCCGGCATAAACCGTTTTCACGTCACCGAACAGATACCTGGCCATATCCGTCACGTGAACCGTCTGCTCTACGGCCTGCCCGCCGGACATCTGCTTCCGCCGCCACCAGTACGTGCCCGGCAGCCCGCTCATCCAATACCCGATCGCAAGCCCCACCGGGCGGCTTGCAAGCAGATCCTGCGTTTTCTCGATAATGTCCAGATACCGACCCTGGAAGCCCACGCACGAAATCACGCCGTGTTCCCGGATGGCCGCATCCGCCTCCCGCGCCGTATCCATGCCCAGGCCGATCGGCTTCTCGACAAACAGCGCGATCCCTTTCTCCGCGGCCAGGATCTCCTGCATCTCGTGCGCAAAGGGAGGGATGCAGATGTAAACCGCATCCAACTCCACCTCGTTCAACATGGACTTGTAGTCCGTGAATATCCTGGCATCCCACTCCGCCGCCGCCTCGGCGGCCCTCGCCTCGTCCACGTCGCAAATGGACACCACCGTCGCGGCGTCGATGTGCTTCAAATGCCGCCGATGCGCACGCGAGATGTTCCCCGCGCCGATAAAACCAACCTTCACCGCCATCCGCAGATCCTTCACAGAAATGGAACCCCGCCCTAAAGTGTCCCGTCCCAGAAATATGTCACCATTCAGGCAATCTATTTCCGGGACAGAACACGAGGACCTTCCGGCTTCTATTTCAACTCTTCCTTCAGCGCCCTGATCGCCTCCTCCAGCGCCTTCATCTCCTTCCCAGCCTGTTCCCAGTCCCACTGCTGCAGCGCCGTTCTGACCCGGGAATAGTGCGTTTCCGCCTGCGCCGCCAGTTCGGACGCCGACCGCCCCGTCTCCAAGGCAACGGAAGGCGTCGGTATTTCCTCCTCACTCGCGGTGAAGACGGCGCCGGACCCCGCCCCGAACAGGACTGTAAGTGCCTCTTCGAACGTATTCCGCATCACCACCCGTCCGCCGAATGCGACAATCACCTGCTTCAACTCCGGAATCGCCGAACTGCGTTCCTGCTGGCGCCTCGGCGGGGATCCGCCGCCCTGCGCCCCGGGGAAGCCCTCTCCCTCCTGCCCGTACCCCTGCTGTTCGGGCTCCTGCCTGGCCTGCAGATAGATCGGTTCGACATAGATGAACGACCGCTCCACCGGAATCGCCAGCAGGTTCCCCCGGATCACCTCCGACCCCCGCTGCCCCCACAACGTCAACCGGCTGGAGATCTCCGGCTGCTGATCCACCCGGGCCTCGATCTGCATCGGGCCGTAGATCAGCTTGTCTTTGGGCAGTTTGTACACCAGCAGATGCCCGTAATTTTCTCCATCCGACCGCGCGGCGAGCCACGCAATCATATTGTCTCTCTTTGCCGGGGTAAACGGCACCATCAGCAGAAACTCCTCCCGGTCCTCTCCCGGCAGCTTGACGATAATATAGTAAGGCAGCATTGCCTGTGGCTGGTCGCTGTAGATCTCGTTGGGGACCTCCCAGAGATCCTCCTGGTTGAAAAAGACGTTGACGTCTTCCATATGGTAATTCCGGTACATAACCGCCTGTCGGAAAAACAGGTCGATCGGATACCTCACGTGCGCCTTCAAATCTTCCGGCATGGCGGACATCGGCTGGAACAGCCCCGGAAACATCTCCCCATAGGACCGAATCAACGGGTCTTCCGTATCCACCTGGTAATACGTGACCGTGCCGTTATAGGCATCGACCACCACCTTCACCGAGTTCCTGATGTAGTTGATCCGCATCCGCCCCGATCGTGTCGAATATGGATACATATCCGAAATCGTGTACGCGTCCTGAATCCAGAAAAGCCTGCCTTCGGAAACCACGATATAGGGATCGGTATCGTATAGGAGAAAGGGCACCAGCGTCTGAACCCGCTCCCGAATCTGCCGGCGGAACATGATGCGGCTTTCAGGCAATATGTAACCGCTCAACAGGAGGCTCACGTCCCAGAATCGAATGGCGAACGCCATTCGATTGAAGAAGCTGCCCGTGGGCACGCCCCCCAGCCCCTGGTACGTCGAATACCGGTTATCGTCTCCCTTCGGGTAGTCGAATTCCTCAATCCCCGTCTTTACCACCACATAAGCGTAGGTTCTCTCCCCGTAATAAACCTCGGGCTGCTCGACCTCCAGCCCCGAATCCGCGATCGGCGGGATATCCTTTATCATGAATGCCGGCAGCCCCTCCGAGCTCACGTGGTTGACCGGGCTCATTGCCACCCCGTATCCGTGGGTATACTGCAGACGCTCGTTGACCCAGTTCCTCGCCTGAGAGGGCAACCGGTTCGTATCCAGTTCCCGGGCGGACAGCATCACCTGCCTGTAGACGCCATCCACCGTGTACCGGTCCACATCCACATTCGGAAATACGTAGTACGGCCGGATCTCCTGCACCTGCTGATAAGTCTGTTTCAGGGGGCGCTCATCCCAGATCCGAATGTTGCGCATCGTCAGCGGGTTGGCGCGAATATCCTCCAGCGTCAGGTCGTCCGAAGCCTCGAACGGCTGTTCCTCGATCCGATCAAGCCCGTAGGCCCGATTCGTCGCCTCGATATTATACTTGATATATGGGGCTTCCCGGCGAAGTTCGCTCGGCTCCACCACCAGCTTCTGGACCACGGTGGCGGGGATCGCCCCAACGACGATTGTGCCGACGACCAGCACACCGATACCCTTGAGCGGCAGCCGGGTATTGCGCGCTCTGACGTTCATAAACAGAAACACCGCCGTCACCAGAAAGACAATTACCATTACCCAGTAAGCCCAGATCTGAACGTTGACATCCACGTAACCGGCTCCGAAAAACCGCCCCTGCGAATACAGCAGGCCGAAAATTTTCAGCCGGTACTTCCATGCCAGCGCCAGAAGAAATACACCGCCCAATGCCGAAAGATGGGCCATGGGCCGTTCAGTCACCTCGAGCCCCTCCCGGAACCCGATGCCGCCCGCCACCACATACACCACCACCACCACCAGCGCCGCCAGCACGAGCGCCGCAATCAGAAACCCGGAAACGAAATCGTAAAACGGCAACTGAAACACATAAAACCCCACCTCCCGATTGAAAATCGGATCGGAGGCGCCGAACGGCTGTTCGTAGAGGTACCGCAACAGAACCGGCCACTGGCTGGCGCCGATGTTGCCCAGGACAAACACCAACACGGCCGCGATGAAAAGGTAGGTTTTCCTGGACTGCAACATGCCACCGGCCTCGTCGTCGACCCGCAACGCCCGCCGCGTAACCCGTCCGGCAATCCACAGGTTTACCCCCACCACGACCGCCGCAATCGCACCGAAAATCAGGCCCGACCCGAAGCGGGCGCGAATGATCCGCCAGAAAACCGAATCGTACTCCAGACTCCTGAACCAGAGCCAATCCGTATAGTACGACACCAAAAAACTGATTCCGAAATACCCGCCAACCAGCACACCAAGAACAACCCATCCCGCCGGACGCCGATTCATGATTTCTCCTTTGCCGATAACTGGTGTTCTGTCCCAGAAATATGTCACCATTCGGCAATCTATTTCAGTGACAGAACACGCGACCCACTAATGAGTTCCTCTACAAGAAAACAAAAAAACGGCTTTCTGTCAGCAAAAAAACATCCTGCCGTGGTGGGCCCCTCCACGGCTGCCCCAAAGACCCTCCGTTGTCGCTTGCGCAAAGCGGGATATCGGGCGGCCGCCGCCCATGGCACAACGCCTAATCGTTGACATCCGATGGCCGCTTTGACTTATTGTCCCTGTCCGCCCGCACGCTTCCGTAACCGGTTTCGAACCAGGAGTGTATCATGTCGGAATTTCAGAACAAAGTTGTTATTGTCACCGGCGGCGCCAAGGGCATCGGCAGCGGGATCTGTCGGGCTTTTGCCCGGGAGGGCGCCCGTGTGCTCTGCGCCGACGTGGATGCGAAAGCGGGCGAACTCCTGGCCGCAGAATGCGCTTCTCTTCCCGGCCATATCCGCTTCCAGGAGGCGGACGTCGCCAGGGACAACGCCTGTCGAGCGCTCACGCAGGCCGTCGTTTCAGAATGGGGTGGCGTGGACATCCTCTGCAACAACGTCGGCGTCCAGCCTACCAGCAGCTACCTGCCCGCCCATGAACTCCCCGAAGAAACGTGGGACTACATCCTGAACGTCAACCTGAAAAGCGCCTTCCTGATGACCAGACACTGCATCCCCGAGATGATAAAACGTGGAGGCGGCGTCATCATAAACACGGCCAGCGTCCAGGGTCTGCAATCCACCAAGGGCGTCTGCGCCTCCGCCGCCAGCAAAGGCGGCATCCTCTCGCTGACGCGACAACTTGCCCTGGAGTACGCCGAAGACAATGTACGTGTGCTCGCCGTCAGCCCCGGCACCATCGATACCCCGCTGGTCGACGAAGCCCTGAAGGCCATTGGGGGCGATGAGAGGGAACATCGACATCGGATGAGCCGGTCCCATCCCATCGGCCGGATCGGAACCCCCGCCGACATCGCGCAGGCCGTGCTGTTCCTCGCCAGCGAAAAAGCCTCGTTTATGACCGGCGAAAACGTCTGCGTAGACGGCGGCATGATGGCAAAAGGCGCTTGGAGCTGATCGCCCGAATCCCAGGCAAAAACCGCTTCTATGGACTTCCATCCGTTTATCGTCCACTTTCCGGTCGCCCTGCTCACCGTCGGTTTCTTTTGCGACGCCGCCGGCATACTATTCCGCAGAGATCACCTCCTTTACGCCGGCTACCTCCTCCTCGTTCTGGGCGCCGTCTCAGCGATCGCGGCCACCCTGAGCGGGAACGCCGCCGCGGACACGGCCGCCGATATCCCCGGTATCGCCGCTGCGCTCGAGCAGCACGAATCCATCTCCTCCGCCGCCACATGGCTGGCCATCGTACTTGCCCTCGTCCGCACCCACCTCACCTTAAAGAGAAAGTTCGCCGGAACGGTGCGTTTCGTCTATCTCGCGGGTATGGCGGCAACGGCAATTCTCGTTGCCCTGAGCGGATATACGGGAGGTCGAATGACATACGAACACGGGCCGGGGATCCGGCCCGTGATGGAATCCCTCGGCCCCGGCCGCCCGTTTCCAGGCGAGGACCAGACGGCGCCTTAGTATCCTGTTCCAGAAATACGTCGCCCTTCTGCCGCCTGTCTGCGTGCAGGTCTTCCGCACAGGCAGGCCGGTTCAGCCCGTCTCCCAACCGGAACCCCTTTCGGACGTTCTTGATCGGGGACCCATTGTGCCGTACCTTTCCCGGGGACAGTACGTGCGCATCTTTGCCGTTCCCGCCCCGGTGTCTTCCCCCGACCCGCGACACGTTCACATGACGTCGTTCGGAAAGGTCAAACAGAATGCATCCGGCAGCACATCTTCCGTTCCGCACCGCCGCAGTTCTGGGCGCGGGTGTCATGGGATCGCAAATTGCCGCCCACCTGGCCAACGCCGGGCTGTCCGTACACCTGCTGGATATTCCGGGCAACGGAAGAAACAGAAACGCCATTGTCGAGGGGGCGCTTAAAGGACTCCGGCGTATCAGCCCGGATCCCCTTTTTACGGAAGGGACGGCCCGCCGCATCACTCCCGGAAACATCGAGGACGACTTTCACCGCACGTCTGAAGCGGACTGGATCATCGAAGCCGTTGTCGAGAACCCGGACGTCAAGCGACAGATTATGGCGCGCGTGGAAGCCGCCGCGAACAGACAGGCCGTAATTTCGACGAACACCAGTGGCATTCCGATCCACCGGATCGCACACGAACGGTCTTCGGACTTCAAGAGACGCTTCCTCGGCACGCACTTCTTCAACCCGCCGCGCTACCTCAAGCTCCTTGAACTCATTCCCCATCCCGAAACCGATCCTGCCGTCGTCGACCGTATTTCCTGGTTCGGGCGCGTACGGCTGGGCAAGGGCATCGTCGTTGCAAACGACGCGCCCGGCTTCATTGGCAACCGCATCGGCGTGTACGCGATGATTCAGTGTATCCGCGCCTTTACGGAGGGCGGTTACACGATCGAGGAAATAGACGCCCTCACGGGCCCCATGCTGGGACGTCCCAGGTCCGCCACGTTCAGAACCGCCGACGTCGTCGGGCTGGACACCCTCGCGCACGTTGCCGGTTACCTCCACGACGCCCTGCCAAACGACGAAAGCAGGGACCAGTTTCGGATTCCCGAACTCGTAACACTCCTGGTCGAAGATGGGGCCACCGGCGCCAAGGCGGGCAGGGGCTTTTACAAAAAAGAGGGGCGGAACATCCTCTCGTTCAACCCGGAAACCCGCGCCTATGAACCTCCCGGAAAACAGAACCTGGGCGATCTCGAACCGATTCGGAAACAGAGAGACCTTTCCCGGCGACTCCGCGACCTTTACGCGCACGAAGGGCGGGCCGGAGCCTTCTTCCGGAAGCACCTCCTCGAAACGCTGGGATACAGCGCACGCCGCATCCCCGAAATCACGTCTAATCCGGCCGACATCGATCGCGCCCTTCGCTGGGGATTCGGCTGGGAGGTTGGACCGTTTGAAATGTGGGACGCCGTGGGGTTCGATACCGTCCTCGAGGACATGGCAGCCGAGAACATCGCCCTTCCCGGCTGGGTCGAAACCATGTCCAGAGCCGGCGCCTCCGGATTCCGCGACCGGTCACGGGTCTATCTGCCCGACCGCGGATACACGCGGGAATCCGGGACGACCGACGAATTCTCCGCGCCCGCCATCCGCTCGGATAAACAGCACGTCCGGTGGCAGAACGAAGAAGCCGTTCTGCTCGACCTCGGAGAGGACATCGCCCTCTTCGAATACCGCTCCAAGGCAAATTCCATGGGCGAACAACTCGTACGCGGACTCATCGACGCGGTCGACATCGTCGAACAGGGGAATTACCGCGGGCTGGTCATCTGCAACGAGGGCAAGAACTTCTCCGTGGGCGCCAATCTGCAGGAAATGGTCACGCACGCGGAACAGAACCGTTTCGACCTGATGGACCGCCTCCTGGTCAATTTCCAACAAATGATCCAGCGTGTCCACTATTCCGCAAAACCCGTCGTGGTTGCCACCCACGGCCGCGTCCTCGGCGGCGGATGCGAACTCACGCTGGCCTGCGCCAGCCCCGTGGCCGCGGCGGAATCCTACATCGGTCTTGTCGAACTGGCGGTGGGGCTCATCCCGGGTGGATGCGGCACCATGCGCATGGCGGCGCTGTCACACGAGCGCGCTTCGTCCGAGTATGACAGCCACATCCAGCCCTTTCTGACAAGGGCCTTCGAAACGGTGGCCATGGCAAAGGTATCCAACAGCGCTCACCAGGCGGTAGAGTACGGGTTTCTGCCGGCTGGCGCGCCGATTGTCATGAACCAGGATCACCGGCTCCACGCCGCCAGGCAGGAAGTCCTGCGTCTTTCCAACCAGGGATACGCGCCGCCCCCGGTTCGCAATGCCGTCAGAGTTCTCGGCCAACCGGCTCGCGCCCGGTTCGAGGTGACAACCTACAGCATGCTCCGCTCGGGTTTCATCACCGAATACGACCGATACCTGGCCAACCGGTTCGCCTACGTGCTCACCGGCGGAGACCTCACCGGCCCCGCGAACGTCCACGAAGACTACCTCCTCGAACTGGAGCGCGAAGTCTTTGTCGCCCTTACGGGCGAGAAGAAGACACGGGAACGGATCTACAGCATCCTTCGAAACAACAGACCCCTTCGAAATTAACCCTGGCGCAATTCGGTCCGCCGGACGTCACACGGGAGAAGAGGGCGAATCCGACATGATCAACGAAGCCTGCATCGTCAGCAGCGTCCGCACCGCCGTCGGCAAAGCCAAGAGAGGGGCCCTGCGCAACGTCCGCCCCGAAACCATGGGTGCGGCCGCCGTCAACGGGGCCATTGCCCGGGTCGACGGCCTCGGGCCCGAACGTATCGACGACGTCATCGTCGGCTGCGCATTTCCGGAAGCGCAACAGGGGATGGTTCTCGGTCGCGTTGTCGCCCAGAAAGCGGGCCTGCCCGATACGGTACCCGGGGTCACCATCAACCGCTTCTGCGCCTCCGGCCTGCAATCGATCGCGATGGCCCACCAGGCGATCTCCGCCGGTCAGGCCGACGTCATCGTCGCCGGCGGCGCCGAATCCATGAGCCTCGTACCCATGGGCGGAAACCACTTCATGCCCGACCCCGACATCACGCGGGACAACCCGGACCTCTACATCGACATGGGAAACACAGCTGAAAATCTGGCGGAAAGCGAAAACATCTCCCGGGAGGAACAGGACGACTTTGCCCTGCGTTCCCATCAGCGGGCGCTGTCCGCCGCCGGGGAAGGCCGTTTTCATGACGAGATCGTACCGATGCACGTGGTGGACACCGTGTACGACAATGGCCGGGCTACATCCACCGAGACGACGTTCAGGGCGGACGAAGGGCCTCGCGCGGACACCAGCGCCGAAGCCCTTGCCCGCCTCAGGCCGGTCTTCCGCGTTGGCGGCTCCGTCACGGCGGGGAATGCCTCCCAGGTATCGGACGGCGCGGCCGCAACGGTGGTTATGAGCGAACGGGCGGCCAGAGAACTCCAGGTGGAACCCATCGCGCGGCTTGCCGGTTATGCCGTGGCCGGCGTGGCGCCGGAATACATGGGCATCGGCCCCGCCGAGGCCGTGCCGAAAGCGCTCCGCCAGACGGGCCTCACCCTGGATGATATCGGCCTGATCGAACTGAACGAAGCCTTCGCCGCCCAGGCCCTCGCCGTAGTCCGTAGACTGGGCCTGAACCAGGACATCGTCAATGTCAACGGCGGCGCCATCGCGCTCGGCCACCCCCTGGGCTGCACCGGCGCCAAACTCACCGCTACCCTCCTGCATGAGATGATCCGTCGCAACATCCGCTACGGCATCTGTACCATGTGCATCGGCAGCGGTATGGGCGCGGCGGGAATCTTCGAGAATATAGTGTCCTATCCCAAAAATATCTAACCATTCGGCCGTCGAAACCCTGGGCATCCTGATTCTTGTATGCGCTCCGGGCTTCACCGGCGCGCCGTTGTGGCTGTGGACCGCCTTCTCGGCCGCAGCCCTGTGGGCTATCGACGCGTGTGGCGGCCCACGCCGCACCGAAAACCGGGCGCCTGCCGCCCATCCACCGAGGAGCGCAATCCATGCAAGGTCTCATGATGGACTATCCCCTCACCATGGACCGAATCCTTGAGCACGCCAATCGTCTGTACCCCCAAAAACGCATTACCACCGGATTGCCCGACGGGACCGTCCACCGATACACATATACGGACCTCTACCGTCGGTCAAAGCGACTCGCCAGCGCACTGTGCAGCCTGGGCATTGAACCCGGCGACCGGGTAGGTACCTTCGCGTGGAACAACTACCAGCACCTGGAACTGTACTTCGCCATTCCGTGCCGCGGCGCCGTCTGCCATACACTCAACATCCGCCTCTCTCCGGACCAACTGGCCCATATCATCAGCCACGCGGAAGACAAAGCCATCTTTGTGGACGCGAGCCTGCTGCCGCTCTTCGAAGCTGTAGCGGCCAGACTCGACCGCCCCCCGTGCATCGTCCTGTTCAATACCGATCCGGACATCCGGACCGCCCTGTCCGACACCTACTGCTATGAAAATCTGATCACGAACGGAAGCGACACCTTCGAATGGCCCGTAACCGACGAAACGGCGGCCATGGGCCTCTGTTATACCAGCGGCACGACCGGCGAACCCCGGGGTGCGCTCTATTCCCACCGCTCGATGTTTCTTCACACCCTCGGCGTGAACCAGTCCAACGCCGTCGGCATTGTTGAATCGGACGTCGTCATGCCCGTCGTGCCTCAGTTTCACGCCATGGCCTGGGGTCTGCCCTATGCCTGCGCCATGGCCGGCGCGGAAATGGTACTGCCCGGTCCCCACCTGAAACCCCGCGCCCTGGCCAGGATGATCGCGGAAGAAGGCGTTACCGTTCCCGCCGGCGTACCCACCATCTGGACCGGACTCTATGAAGAACTGAAAGCCAATCCACGCGACATCTCCTGTATCCGGTCTCTGATCGTCGGCGGTTCGGCCATGCCGCGCGGCCTGATCGAAGCCTACGAGACGGAACTCAACGTCCCCGTCGTGCACGCCTGGGGAATGACCGAACTCTCGCCCCTGGGCACCGTCTCCAGGCTGCAACGCCATCATCACGCTCTTTCGGACGCAGACAAGTGGGACGCGAAAGCCAGGCAAGGGTATCCCATTTCCGGTGTAGAAATGCGGATTGTGGACGATTCCGGCAACGAAGCGCCGTGGGACGGCCGTAGCATAGGCGAAATCGAAGTCCGGGGTCCATGGGTGATTGGAAGTTACTACAAGCAGGATCCGGGTCCGGATCATTTCACGACCGACGGGTGGTTCCGAACCGGCGACGTCGGATCGATGAGCCCGGACAGCTTCCTGACCATCACGGACCGGACCAGAGACCTGATCAAGAGCGGCGGTGAGTGGATCTCCAGCGTCGAACTGGAAAACACCCTGATGAGCCACCCCGGCGTCACCGAAGCGGCCGTTATCGCCATACCCGACGAGAAATGGACCGAGCGGCCATTCGCCGTCGCCGTCCGGTCGCCCAACGTGGACGCGGCCACGGCCGAGGAACTTCGGGCGCTGCTGGCGTCCGTGTATCCGAAATACTGGGTGCCCGACAGAATCGTTTTCGTCAACCAAATCCCCAAGACCGGCGTTGGAAAACTCGACAAGAAAGTCATCCGCCGGCAATTTACGGAGGGAATGTTCGGATAGCCGGCCACAACCCGAAACACGAGAAAACGCAATGCCTCTCCACCTCAAGAACCCTC
This sequence comes from Candidatus Latescibacterota bacterium, assembly GCA_965237675.1. GTDB lineage: Bacteria > Latescibacterota > UBA2968 > UBA2968 > JAAXHE01. The sequence goes on along the minus strand of OZ250150.1, from coordinate 1,608,474 downwards.
ACAGCATCCTGGCCGTCCTGCAGGCCCGACCCCAGGACGTCTACGAAATCCGCCTCTCGGACCCGGTTGCCGGCCCGTGGAGACAGATCCGGGCGTCCGCTGTGGAAATCGGCGTTAAAGTCACCCGCGAAACGCGGCCATCCGGGAGACAGAACCGTGCCGGCCGCGCGGGCAACGCGGAGGCCGTCGTCAAGGATCGACATCCGGTCACCATCCAGGACCTCTTTGCGGACGTACCCGCGAACGGACTCTGGCTTGCCCTCGACCAGGTGCAGGATCCGCACAACGTGGGCGCGATCTTTCGGACCGCCGCCTTCTTCGGTGTCCGCGGCATCCTGCTCACACGCGACCGCTCCGCCCCGCTTACGGAAACCGTGTATGACGTTGCCTCCGGAGGCATCGAACACGTGCCGTTCTCCATCCTGACCAACCTCAGCCGCGCTCTGGATCTGGCACAGAAGACAAATCTCTGGATCCTGGGCGCCTCCGAAAACGCCGACACCAACCTTGCCCAGATCGGGGCCGACCGCCCATGGCTGATTGTTCTCGGCAACGAGGAACGCGGCCTGCGACGCCTCACACTGGACAAATGCGACGCCACGTGCAAGATCCCTTCCACGGGTACCGTCGCCTCCCTCAACGTCTCCGTCGCCGCGGGTATCTTCATGCAGAAACTCGCCACCCCGCCGGATCCGCCCGCCCCGTCTTAGAGATTCAAGGCGAGGCATCTTCGCGAACGGCGCTTCCCTTGTTACGATCCCGGTTTTTTATTATCTTTTTAGAAAATTTCCGAGGGGGCGCCGATGCACGACACCATCTTCTGGGACGTGGATACCCAGTACGACTTTATCATGCCAGGCGGCAAGCTCTACATCCAGGAGGCGGAGAAAATCCTGCCCAACCTGGCGCGGCTCACCGCCAACGCGCGACAGCGAGGCGTTCCCATCTTCGGCTCGGTGGACTACCACAACCCCGAAGATCCCGAAATTTCGGAAGCCCCCGACTTCCTGAACACCTTTCCGCCACACTGCCTCAAGGGCACCCCGGGCCAGCTGAAGGTTCCGGAAACCCGCCCGGTGAATCCGCTGTGGATCGACGGCGACGCTGAGGATCCAATGGCCCTCAGCCAGCGGATCCGGGATCACACGGGCGAAGTCATCTTCCGTAAACAGCGTTTCGACGTCTTCACCAACCGGAACGTGGAGCCCGTTCTGGACATGATCAGACCCGATCGCATCGTCCTGTACGGCGTTGCGCTCGACGTATGCAATGCCCACGCCATCAACGGCTTCCTCGAGAGAAACACCGCCGCGATCGAATTGGTTCTGGACGCCGCGCAGGCCATCTCTACCGAACGCGGCGAAGCACTCGTCGACGGATGGAAGACCCGCGGCGTTGCCGTCGTGTCTGCCGACGAAATCACCCAATAGGTTCATTTCCCGGAAATGTCAAGCCCTTTGAACAGGTCGAGGTACTGGCCGTACCCGGCGGCTTTCAATTCATCCGTGGGAATAAACCGCAGGGAAGCCGAATTGATGCAATAGCGCAGCCCGGTGGGCGGAGGTCCGTCGGGGAAGATATGGCCAAGGTGGGAGTCCCCGAACTTGCTGCGAACCTCGGTGCGGGCCATGAAGAGACTGTTGTCGACGTGCTTCACAACATGGTTGCGGACCAGCGGCTGCGTGAAGCTGGGCCAGCCTGTACCCGACCGGAATTTGTGCGTTGAACTGAATAGTGGTTCGCCCGAGACGATATCCACGTAGATTCCCGGTTTCTTGTTGTCCCAGTGCTCGTTGCGAAACGGACGCTCGGTACCGTCTTCCTGGGTCACCTTCCACTGCAGGGGTGTAGCTTACCGCGCAACTCTGCTTTGGGGGGTTTGACCCAGGTCCTGCCGGAGGACCCGGCGGGTAAGTCCCGCCCCCAGATCCGCTCGATAAAGCGGTCGCGCCCTGAGCCCTTACGGTAGCGGTTGTAATGGGCCGGCTTTTTCCTGTCGTAATCCTGGTGGTATTCCTCCGCCGGAAAAAACGTCTCCGCGGAGCGGATCGGGGTGACGATGGGGGCCTCGAAGCGATCCGACTTTGCCAGGGCTTCTTTTGAGGCTTCCGCCAACTGTTTCTGCTTCTCGTCGTGGTAGAAGATTGCCGATGTGTAATGGTGACCCCGGTCATGGAACGACCCGCCGGCATCGGTGGGATCGAACTGCCGCCAGAACACGTCGAGCAATTGGGCGTAGGTGATGACGGACGGGTCGAATGTGACCAGGACCGACTCGATGTGCCTGGTATTGCCTGAACTGACCTGGCCGTAGGTGGGGTTCCGGATTTCCCCGCCCGTATAGCCGGATACGGCGGAGACGACTCCCTTCAGCTTATCGAAAGGGGCTTCGATGCACCAGAAGCAGCCGCCCGCAAACGTGGCCTGCTCCACGTTTTTCGTTTCCGTCCGGCCGTCCCGCACACCGAAGGCCAGGACGACAATCAGGGCGGCAGCCGTCAACAACAGCACAAGGGTCGTTTTCATTTGGGATCCTCCTGAAGAATCGGATATCCGGGTTGGATGCAGCGTGTTGGATCACTTCGACTAAAATTAACAAATTTGGCGTGTCGATGGTATCCCTAAAGCCGCGAGAGGGAAGAGGGGAGACGTAAGAAGTGTCAATAAGTACTACGTATAGGACGCCGGCAGATGGAGTCTGGTTGCGTGAAACGACAAGTGGATTGCGAATGGGAACGAGAAACCGTTGGGGTACGGCGTGGTCTTCTCACTTTTCCCGTCTTACCTCTTCCGGTTTTTTTTGGAACTGCGTTCCGGGCGGACACAGGCTCTTCCGCTTCCTTCACCTTTCGATTTCTCTTCGTCCTTTTTCTTTCTCGCAAAGAAAAAGGACCAAAAAGAACGGCGCCGTTCGGCACGGGGCCGGTTTTTCCGTGAATCACCTCAGAGGCACAAATGGGAATTGGGTGCCCTGCAAACCTTTCACGTGTACCTGTACCACTGTGCTGGACGGAATAGCACGGAAAAACCCCCCTCTCCACCACCGGTCGCGCGGGAACAAGACTGCCTTGGACTGTTGAATGTGTTCGGGGTCTTACCCCTGGTACAACAAAAGCGGGACGTATTCACGTATAATGACGTTGCTTAACGTTAAAGCGCGTTTCCCTGCTCTTCGCCCAGACCTCTTTCGGACTTGATTAATGAACATTTGTGCAGTATATTCAGTATATGGCGCACACCCATCTGGAAATCGAAGAGACCGAAGCGCGTTCGGTCCTGATGCCACAGGACGGCCCTCCCGCCACCCGATACACCCTGAATCCGTACGTCGGGTGCGGCATGGGATGCGCCTATTGCTACGTTATGAAATACCACTACGCCGCGGAACACCCCCTGCCGTGGGGCGAATGGGTCCAGCCCAAGACGAACGCGCCCTTTCTTCTGGCCAAGGCGCGCGACAAGATATGGGGCCGGCGGATTTTCGTGGGTTCGGCCACCGACCCGTACCAATACGTGGAACGGCAATACCGGCTGACCCGCCGCTGCCTGGGCGTCCTGCTGGACAGTAACCCGAAAGACGTTGTGGTACACACACGGAGCCACCTCGTCCTCGACGATACCGACCTGCTGCAGGGGTTCAAAACCCGTCTGCGGGTGTGTTTCTCCGTGCCCACCGACGACGAACGCGTCCGGCGCAAACTGGAGCCGCACGCGCCTCGGATTGAAGTCAGGCTGAAAACCATGCGGCGCCTCAGGGCAGCGGGCATTCACGTTACCGCGGCGGTGGCGCCTCTGCTCTACGGTCAGCCGGCCCGCTTCGCGCGGCTGCTGAAAGACGCCGCGGACGACGTGTACACCGGGACCATGCGCTACACCGACAGAACGGGCCTGCGGCAGTCGGACCGCGCAAAGGCCTATTTCCGCAGCGCCCGGTACAGGGATCTGGTCGCCGAGATGGACCGCTGCCTCGAAGCGGCCGGCCTGAAGACGAACCGGAACGACGAGGAAGATTTCGCGTCACGATGAATGCTGCGGGACAAGCCGGCGGAATGGCTCCAAATCGACCACCAACGTGCAGGTGGAACGGGAAATAAGTTTGAAACGAATCGTGAAATAAGATTGAATTCGATTTGTTTATAATTGTATAACTTATTATATTTAAAGCGTTAGTTTTGAAATGTAACGGAAATGAAAGTGGAAATATAGAAGGATATCAGGCAGAGATGACTTCCCGAAGTAGCATCGTCGGATACAACCAGCCTCAACGCTGGATCAAATTTACCAGGGCGAAAACGTACCCCTTCCTGTGAGTCACGCCACACGCTCCGATCGCCGGCATCAGTTCTCCCGCCAGTCCGCATCCTCCCCGCTGACGTTAATTACACGCACGGATATCCGATGAGTTTCCTCTTCCGAGAGTGTCTCTTTAAGCTGTCGCTCAAGCTCACCGGGAGTTTCCGGGCGCCTGCCCGATGGATGAAACCGGGTGTTCGCCTTGCCGAACCAGAACACCAGGTAGATGCCGTGTCCGGCCGCACCCGGATCTCGGGTGTATTTGGCGATCAACTGCGTCTTTATCGCAGTCCACAGATCGGGATGGTTGTTCTTTTTGATCTCCACCGGCACGTTGAAGTCCTCGAAGGAAACTCGAATGTCCGCCCGTTTCTCGTCTGCGTAACGGCCCTCCGGCTGGGCGTCAATTGGCAATCGGGCCAATTTGTATTTCAAATCGGATAGCAACGCGTCCCTGCAAAGCTCTTCATGTTTCGGTTTTCGGGTTTCCTCGTCAGAAGGGTTTTCCCAATATTGACGCCAATCGGAGGTATTGCCGTCATGTATATTTCGCGCGATCTCATGTAGATGATCGGTCACGAGAGCAGCGAGGTCAGCCACGTTGGCGGGGTTACCGCTGTCCAGGGTCCGGCAGACGTCATGGATTTCCGGATGGCGATAGTCGGCGTCTCTGCGAATGACCCTCTGGGAATCTCGCGCCTGAGAGAGAACGTCGTGCCAGGCCGATAGCGCCGGTTCGACTAGAAGCCTGTCCAGTGCATCGGCCGCTTTTCTGTCGCGGGAGGCGGCGAGTCGTCCCAGAAACGCACGACCAAGTTTAGAATAAGTATTTACAGGCGCATCCCAGTCATCGTCTGGTTCGCGCCTCGGCTCAAAGGGTCGGCAGCAGCCTCCGATAAGGCGAACGAGGATCTCCAGTACGGGAGTCGGTAGTTCGACTTCCGCAAGCGAGAAACCGGCGCGTCGGAATTCGCCGGAGAAGAATTCCGCCAGACACCGCACCCGCTTTTCTTTACCCTGTACAAAGGCAGTCAACATGCACGTATGCGCCTCAGGCGAACGAACGACCGCCGCGGCCAACCAGCGCACGCGCTGAGCGTCGTTCATGCTCTTGCGAGACAGTTTTGTTTCGATCAGTTCCTCAAACAACGACCTGTCCGCGTGCCGTAATGCGGCCCAGAGGAGATTGTCCAGGGTGTGAATCTGTTTGGCATTGCATCGCGTGGGAAAAGCCCGCAGGAGCGGCAGGCTTGCGAGCCCGCCGACCTTAGCGTTTTCTTTGTCCGGCAGGAGTGCAAAGAGCCCGGAATTTCCGCCACTACGGCGACGAAGCTCGGAAATGCCGCACCGTTTCAGCATGTCGGCGGCGACGTCCGGACAGGCATCTCGGATTCGCCGATACCAATTGGGCTCGTGCCAATAGCCCAAACAGAAATGGAACGCCAGCGCACTGCGCATCTGCTCTTCGTTAAGCCGGGAAAGCTCCTCTGGCGCGGACTTCTCAATCTCCTCCAGTGCCGCCAGGAAGGGCCAACCGATATGATACACCTGGCCTTTTTCCTTGAGCGCGAGAATCTCTCCGGAACCTGGAACGTCCTTCCTTTCGATAACGCCGCGGATTCCAACACGAACTGCATCGATCAAGCTCTGATCCGATCCCAGGTCTTTCTCAATGTCTCCAGTGCCCCCAGCGATTGGGGGATTGATCGTTGCGCCGAAGTACCTGGCCGCAATTCGGGATAGCAGGCCGGCCCCGGCCCGGTTCTCGCGCAGCGCGACCTCATTGGATCGGAGATTGTCAAGCCATTGCTTTTCTTTTAACCTTCGCTGATCGATGTATCGGGACCCTTGACCATCACGGTCTGCCACGCGATCACCTCGGGGGGGAGAACTCTGAACCCGTAACTCCGCCAGACGGGCTTTCAACACTTTATTCTTGCTCGCAAGCTTCTCCAGGAGTTCCGGTGTCAGGCCTTCGTTCCCCCGTCGATCCGTGTTCGACCGCCAAGCGAGTTCCAGAAGATACTCCGCGATCTGCGACCTTCGACAGGCCATAGCGACAGCCTGGTTGAGACACCAGCGCCCAAAGTCACGTGGAAGGCCAGCGCCGTACAGACGCGCTAGAACGTTGAAGGCGTGATACCTGAATTTGTCCGATTCGGGAAACCGGTTCAATCCCTCGGAGATGACCCTCTTCTGCACTTTGGGGCGTTGCTCAAGCCAGGACCGAATTTCACAAAATTTGTTTTCGTCGCTGCTCCTTACCCCATGAGCCTCTGAGAAACCCAAGCTGAGCCAATCGTAGAGTCGAGTTGCGTCTACAGTCTCCCCGCAATGCGGCAGGGTGCGCGCCAGCAATTTCCGCGGAAGACCTGCCAACTCGAGACGGTTTTGCAGTGTGGAAGACAAACGCGGAAACCGATGTATCAGTCTGTCCAGGAGTTCAACGGCGTGTTCATCCGTAGACTTTTCAAGAAGCTTATGCTCCCAAAACCACCAGTAGGCACCAGCGATATTTGAATCGGGGGTCTCGACCAAGTATGCCCACACATCGGCGGGAGAAAGTTCACGGGGGTACAGTTGTGATAGCAGCTTTCCAAGCAGTTTCTTGTCAGGATCGGAGACCTTCTCGTTATTCACCTCCTTCAAGAGCATCTTGAGATCGCAGGTTCCTGTCCGTTCGTCTTCACAGTGGATGAATGCGTCGAGCGCTAACGCATTGATGTCCGGCCACCGTGTCACGTCGCGGACAATATCAAGCAAGAGACTGGAAAGACCATGCATCCGCGACCCGTCACGTACGAATCTCAGTATAAAACTGACAAACATCTGATGTTCGGTTTCACGGCTCGCGTTACTCAGGATGTCCCTGAGACAGGGTTCCATTTCGGGTGTGGCGAGAGGACCGAAAGCCGCCGCCAACTGAATGGAACCGAGCCTGGACACCTCACTGTGCAGAGCATTCAGGAGCGCCCGTTTCTCGTCAAACGAAAACCCGTGTATATCGCCGTAGAGACCGACACCGACGGGATCCCGAATGATAAGCTCACTTCGGGCGCTCTTACAGTGCGCCGCGAGCCAGGCGGACAGCCCCCTCAACCCGGTCACCACGATTCCGTCCTCTCCCGTGATGAGAGAGAGGACCCGCCGGGCAGGAAGTCCGTCTTCGATCAGCCATGCGAGGTACCGAGCACCGAGGAATTCAGCGACGTGCCGGTGAATCGGGGCGAAACGGTTAAACGAAGCGGACTCTGCCGCAAATAGCTTTATCGACAGCACGGACTGTAGCAACTCCGGGTTCTCGAATTGAATTTCCTCCAAAGAGGGAAAGTCTGTGTCCGGATCACCCTGCCCCTGCGTGTACCCTTCGATACCAGAAATCAGCTGAACGGCGCAGAGATGCCCCGCAGCTTCCAGCAACCGCTGTAAATTAAGAGGCCTCTTGACAGCTTTGTGTTCTCTATTGTGCTCGCGGACCAGGTGTAAACAGGCCTGCTCGAATGTTTGCAGGCGGCTCTCAGGCCATTGTCCGCTACGCGCTATAACGGTGGCCAGCAACTCGAGGGTCAGCGGGTTCTGTAGCAGTCCGTCAATCCGTCGTTCCCGGGAATTTTCCATGAAAACCTGGGGATCTTTGACGCCCTTGCCCTCCAATATCCGCATAATGTCCGATTCGGAAAGTGGATCGAGGCGAAGAACCGTGACGCTGTTGTCCTTTGACACGGTCGTCAAATGCTGCCAATCGTTCTCCCCGAGCCAGTCCGCTTCCCGGCACGACAATCGGAAACGCGGATGACCCAGTCTTTCGAGACGATTCCGGATTTCTTCAAAGGGTGTGCGCGCGTTTGGAGCGCCAACGCGGACCTCGTCAAGACCGTCGATAAAGAGTGTCTTATTGCGCCACTCGGCGTGCATTTCCACGTCCAGGGCAATAAAGTCGCGGGCGGAGATCATACAGGCGCCGTCCCCAAGCGCCTCTTTCTCGGTCTCGAACGCGGTGGTCTTCCCCGAGCCGGGGTCACCGAGCAACACATAGGCCAGAGTATCCCGAAACCCGGCCAGGGGTCGTGAGTCCCTTGCCTGATTCCGTTTCTCATCCCCGAGCGGGATCACTGTACAAGTGCGTGGGACGATCGTGTTCATTATTCCTCAAACCAGTGATTGGCCGGTACAGTCAGAAACTCATTCAGCCCGATGCCGCCTTCCCCGACAAGCAGGGACCGATACGGACAAAAACGCTGCTCGAAAATGTGCATTCCCCGAAAAGTCAGGTTCTTAGTACTGCTTTTGACCTCGATGGCGATGATGCGAGGACCGCGTTGCAGGACGAAATCGACTTCGTGTGAACCATCCCGCCAGTAGTAGAGGCGGGTGTCGGGCGACAAGGTATTGAACAGATGCGCGCCGACCGCGCTCTCGACAATGCGCCCCCAGAACGAGCGGTCGGCCCGGGCTTCATCAAACGAGTACCCTGAACCGGCCGTCATCAGTGCGGTATTGAGCACGTTGAGCTTCGGGCTCGAGGCGCGACGTCGATGCGGACGGTTGGAATACTTCGGCAAGCCCGCGAGCATGCCGGCGCTCGTAAGCAGGTCCAGGTAGCGGGCAAGTGTGGTGGTGTTGCCGGCATCATGCAACTGGCCCAGCATCTTCGTGTACGAAAGGATCTGCCCGGAATAGGCGGCCCCGAGTTCGAATAGCCGTTTGAGCAGCGCAGGTTTGTCCACGCGGGTCATCGCAAGGATATCCCGCTCTATGTTCGGCTCGACGAGCGCACCCAGGATATATTCGCTCCAACGGTCCGCGTTTCTAACGAAACGGACAGCGCCCGGGTAGCCTCCAAAGTAGAGATAGCTCGCCGGATCGAGACGAAACGCCTGCATCATTTCGGCGAACGACCAGTGTGTGACGCGGATAGACTCGAAGCGGCCGGCGAGGCTCTCACTCAAACCGGATTGCATCAGCAGGGGCGCCGACCCGAGAATTATAACGTGCAGGGGGCAGTTCCGGACACGGTCCGCGTCCCACAGGCCCTTCACCGTATCTGACCACCTGGGTATCTTCTGAATTTCGTCTATCGCCAGAACGAAGCCGCGCCCGAATCGCTCGGCTTCCTGCCGCGCCATTTCCCAGTTGTGCACCAGCCACGCCGTGTCGCGCACCTGTTCGAGAGGGTAGGTTAACGTGGCGGCATCGGAAGGAACGCGAATTTCATAGCCATCGGGTTCGTCCACGGACAGGTAGCGGCTTTCGATGTGGATCTGACGCAACGCCTGGCGCACGATGGTCGTCTTGCCGGTTTGACGTGGTCCAAACAAGGCGATGAGTTGGTGGGGGGCCTCGTCCAACCTGTCCATCAGGGTCTTTACGTGAACACGTTGAAAGGAAGTCATATTGTAAATTTACTATATTGAGTAAATTCAGGCAAGAGGATAATTCAGGTTTTTCCCTGGTAAGTGTGAATGCAGGTTGATGCGCCGCCAAACCGCCTGATGTCGGTATGAATCACAAAAACGGGATGCGCGAAGGTGGGGGTTCCTTCGGGCATCCCGTGTGCGCCATTTTGCTTATGGCAGGGCGATTACGATGGTTGCATGCGGGTATTCACTTCAACCGTCGCCGCATGGGGCGTCGTGGCGAGGGTGAGGCCGAACGTATCTCCTGGATGAACCTGGCCGCCGCGTCCGTGTAGGTCTCGAACGGATCCTGAAGACTCAGCTGGCTCTCGTTCTCCAGATACACCGAATCCCAGTCCACGATATACCGCACCCGGTTCTCCGAGAGGGCCCTGATCACGTCGGACCGGCCCCGGGCTCGCGTATCGGCGGGCGGTTCGTCGTCCGCGCGCGCGATCTGCTTCTCCGTCAGAATGCGACGCGTCATGCCCTTGTGCTCAAGGTCGAGGAAAACCCCCCGATTGGGATCGATATTGTGAAACTCCAGATCCAGGCTCTGAAGCCACGGATCGTTCCAGTCCACGCCTTCCGATTGTACGAACATCTCCAGCATCCACTTCTTGGCCACCCAGTCCAGCCGGTCCTTCAAGCTCATGGGATCCCGCTCCAGCGCATCCAGCGTCTGCTCCCACTCGGCCAGCACCCAGTCCGACTCCTCGTCCATACCCCGCAGATGGCGTTTCGCCAGATCCAGGTACCGCCGCTGAATGTCGACCGCGGTAACCGGTCGGCCATTCTTGCGGTCCAGAATCCATCGGTGCGTAGGATCCCGGGAAATCTCCTTCAACGCCAACACCGGGTCGCCCAGGCCCACGTCCTGCGGAAAAATCTTATGCTCGAGCAAATTCAACACCATCGCCGTGGTACCGACCTTCAACGCGGTGGCGTATTCCGACATATTCGAATCGCCCATCAGCAGGTGCAACCGGCGGTATTTGTTATAGTCGGCCAGCGGCTCGTCCCGCGTATTGATAATCGCACGTGAAAACTGGATCCATTGATAGATCTCCGTGACAATGTGGTCGGCGCGCTGCGAAATCTGAAAGGCGACGGGATCGTCATGGGAGGCATCGTCCGCGTCTTCCCGGCCATAATAATAGAAGCTGTCGTCGTAGCTGCCCACCCTGCCGGCGCCGCTGAAGATCTGTCGGGTTACAAGAAAGGGCAGCAATGCCGGGATCACGACCATCGAGAACGGCACGTTTCGGCGGATCAGATAATTTTCGTGGCAGCCGAAGGTAGCCCCCGTATAGTGGTCGATGTTGTTCTTCAGGAACGAAGCTTCCTTCGCCAGCCCCAGCGAACGGAGCGCACGTTGCAGAATGCGTTCTCCCGCCCGGTCAAAGGCCACCAGGTCGAACAGGCTCTTGCACTCCGGGGTCGTGTATTCGATATGACCCATATCGATATAGACCCTGCCGGAATTAAACAAAAAACCGCCGTTACCCGGCGGTTCGTCCCTGCCCCGATAATGGATATCGACAATCCCCTTACGCTCGGTGTGGAAAATATGGTCCTTCACCTTAACCGTAATGGCATCCGGGCTCACGAGGCCCTCGTGCTCCGGCGCCATGCACCCGTACTCGGTTTCCAGACCGAAAATTCGTCGTTCCATCGCGGGCCCTTACATGTCCATCTCTTGGATGATCCGCATCCGCCTGTCCGCACCCGCCCGGAGCGGCGCACGACGATTCCACAATTCGACCGGCCCGAGAACCGTTTCCGGCGCCCCCGGGGATGGTAAAATCAGCGGGTTCCGGGGGGTCTCAGCGATACGGCTTGACGACGGGCTGGATCTCTTTCCGGGTCACAACGCGATACCTGCGTTTGTCCGGCCCGGATCGTTCGAAAACCACGGCCTCAACCGTGGACGTTTCCAATGCAGCCTTTAAAATGCCTTCCAGATCGGCCTCTCGGGCCGCCCGTTCCAACTCCGACACGTCCCGGGGGACCTCATCCAGGTCTCCCGCAAAACGTCCGGCCGCCCACGCCTCCAGCGCGGCCTTCAGTGCGTTTCGCAGGCTGAGCCGGGCCGTATCCGGCAGATAGGTCCGCATCAACGTGTCCGCTTCCGGCATTTCGCCCACAACGCCGCGGCCATCGTATTTCTGAAACGCGCCATCGTATTCCACGGTATAGAAGACGGCGCCCTCTTCCGCGCCATCCAGTTCCAGCATCAACACCCGCACAAGATACGGCGCCCGGAACACCTCGTCGAAAGCCGTCTTGACCGCGGGGCCAAGACCGAAATGCACGATCTGCTGCAGGTTGACGTCCTGCTCCGAATAGTTGAAGCCAATTACCGAAGCCAGGTCGACGGCGGCCTGGCGCAACTTCTCGATATCGGTTGGGTGTCCGAGCGCGGCCATGCCGATGCGGTCGTACACCTCGAAGATTTTCTGCTGTCCCTGTCCAAGCGTCAGCAATAACGCGCCGTCCCTGTAGCCCAGGCCCACAACCGGACTGCCGCCCCGAAGTTGGTCTTCGATGTATTCCCGCCGGTTGGCTACCGCATCCGCCCATCGATAGGGTTCGTCCAGCATCATCCGTCGGCGTCTCCCTGTCCTATGGATTGGGCAATGTACCGCTCGTAAGACGCCCGCAGGTCGTCCTCGGGCACGGTAAGCAGTCCATCGGCGGAGATCGTCTTCACCGTGGGCAACACGCCGGAATGCCGCTCGTACCGTCCGGTGGCGGCGTCGTATTCCGCCGCCGTGTGCAGCAGGCGCAGCACCATTCCGAGGATCTCGCTCCGGTCCAGTTCGGCAAAGGGACGCTCGCCCCACTGGTTGTTGTAATACATCGCACCCCGGATGGCCGCCGCGCCCGAACCCGTGGTGGCGAAGTCCCCGCTCTCGAACTGCGCGCCCAGCACGTCGTAAAAAAAGATCTTGCCGCGGTTGTCCCGTCGATCGAACGTGGCGAAAATGGGAATCACCGGACCGATGCCCTGCATGGCCATGGGCAAATTGTCGCGAATCAGAAGCGATAGGCGCCGGAGTTTCGCCGCGAGGCTCATCTCCTGCAACTGCCGCCGCCGGTGATATTGAAACGTGTGTTCCAGAATCCGGGCGATCTCGTATGCCATCGCCGGCGACCCCGAAATGGCCATCACCGAATGGGCGTCGATATCGATGACCTTGTCGGCGCGGTCGTAAAGCACGGTATGGCCGGCGGTGGCCCGGCGGTCGCCCGCGATAAGAACGCCATCCCGGTAGCGCAGCGCGAGGATGGTTGTGCCTTCGGTGGGCTGAAACGGAAGGGACGCCGGGCCGCCCGATGCGCTTTTCTGCAGGTCGGCGCCGGGCAGCCGGTATCCTTCGGCCTTCAGCAGATCCAGAAAATCCCCACCAGGACCCATAGGCTCACTCACCCGTGCGCTGCCGGTAGCGTCGCGCCTGATTGGGGTCCACGCGGCGCATGCGACGCAGCAGGTCACGGGTATCGGGACGGTCTACGTCCGGTCTTGACGGTCCGTCGTCCCCCTCGTTCGGACCCCCTTCCGGGGGCGCCGACCGGCGGGTTCGCCGTTCCAGACTGGCCAAATCTTTCCTCATGGTCACATCCTCCTCCATTCCGTTCAAAAACGCCGGCGGATTCCCCGGATCCGCTTTCAAACGGGTAAGGCTTCCACGCTTCGCCGACGCGACCGGCGGTCAGACCCCCAGCGCGTCCAGGAACTCCTCCAGTTCATCCGAGCGATCCAGTGCCTTATTATAATACGCGACCTTCTCCACATCAACCAGATCCTTCATATCCACGGAACGCTGTTTCCCATTTCGGGAGAAGACAATGCGGTCCCAGTTGACCGATTTGACGTCGTGGCCGAATTTCTCCAGGCATCGTCCGCGGAAATAGGCCCGCGTGTCCGTAGGCGGAACAGACATCGCTTCCACGATCTGCTCGTCGTCGAGGAGGCGGACCATTTTGCCCTGGTCTTCCAGCAGATAATAGAGTCCGGACTCCCGGTCCACGTTGTGGTACTCCAGATCCTGGCTCTGAAGCCATGCCAGGTCGTCCGGGTTGTCCCACGAAAGACCCTCCGCCTCGCGGAAACAATCCAGCAGCCACTTCTTGCTCACCCAGTCGCAGGTGCCCACCATTGCCATGGGATCCCGTTCGAGGCCGTTCAGAATCTCCTCCCAGGCGTTCAGGACCCAGTCCGTTTCCACGTCGCTGCCGCCGAACCGCTTTTGCGCCAGCGCCAGGTACATCCGCTGGACGTCGACGGACGGAACCAGCCGGTCGCCCTTGCGATCCAGTTCCACCAGCCACTGGTAACTCTGATCGCGCGACACGTCCTTCAGGGCGGCAACCGGATCCTTCAAGACCCATTCGGGCAGATCATCCTGTTCAACCAGCGCCACCACCATGGCCGTGGCGCCCACTTTCAGCGCCGTGACATATTCCGACATATTCGCGTCGCCGAGAATCACGTGCAGCCTGCGGTAGCGGCTCGCGTCGGCGTGGGGCTCGTCCCGGGTGTTGATCAGCGGCCGCTTGTGCATGGTGTCGACGCTGGCGATCACCTCGAAGAACTCGGACCGCTGCGAGAGTTGATAGATGGACGCCCTGTCGCCGCGTTCCACGCCCATCTTTCCCGCGCCCGCGTATATCTGCCGCGTGACCAGAAAGGGCAGCAGGCCCTTCACGATTCGTTCGAACGGCGTCACACGGTCCATCAGGTAGTTCTCGTGACACCCGTAGCTATGGCCTTCGAAATCGGTGTTGTTCTTGTAGATCCGCACGACGCCCTCGGGCAGCATCTCCGTGCGCCTGCGGGCGCAGATGTCCACGATCCGCTCGCCCGCGCGGTCCTGCGCGACCAGTTCGAAGAGGCTCAGGCATTCGCCCGTGGAATATTCCGGATGGGTGTGGTCGTTGTAAAAGCGGGCGCCGTTGCGAATAATCAGGTCGCTCTTCAATTCCTCGAGGGGCACCTTGCGCTTCCGATCCTTCTGGAGGTGCACCTTCTCGTCCGTATCGTTCAGCAGGGATTTCACTTCAAACCCCCGCACGTCTTTGCGGGGGTTTTCCAGCTGATAGTCCCACAGGGGCGTAAATTTACCCTGGAGATAGCAACGGATCAGCTGCATCGACTCTTCCACGACGTCGATGCTGTCCACCCCGTCAATCGTGATTCCGTACTCCGTCTCCAGACCGAAAAGTCGATTCATGAACCCCGCTCAATCTCCGATCCTATGGCGAAAGAAATGCGCGTTTCGGCACCCGTGAGATGGAATCTCCCTCACCCCCAAACGTCCCCTATTCCCTTGCCCTTTTTCTTGCATCGCCAAAAAGCCGTGAGAGGGTAGAGGGAAGACGGAAGAGGTGGTGATAACTTTGACAGGTGAGACGTCCGCAATCGGATTCTCGCAATATTCAAATAGAAGAGAATTGCTTAGTGGAGCGCGAGCCCGGCGGTGTGCGGTGTGGTCCTCTCCCTTCTACCCGTCTCCCGTCTCACCGCCTTTGAAAGAAGGGCGCCGCTCAGACGCCGCGGGGCTGCTTTTCCGCGAACTCCCTCGGAGGCCGAAACCGGAGGCTGTGCCCTGCGGGCTTCATTGCGACCACCAAGCACAGGTGGTGGATGGAATAACGCGGAAAAGCCCCCACTCCGCCACCGGACGGCCATGAGGTATACCGCGAAGGAGTTTTGAACGTGTTTGCGGTCTTGCCGCCAGTCAAAATCAAATCTATACGTGGTAACGTATAGTAATGATGCTGGACGTTTAAGCGTGGAAAACCAACCTCCACCCGCGCAGCGCGTGAACTGTTGTTCCGGCGATTTTTCGGAACAACAGGGGACGCCTGGTTCTGGCGTTCGAGGTTGATGGTGAGCGGCGCGATTCTTGCCGCGAACAACCCCCATCACCACCTCCAGGCGGGCGTGAGGACGAGACCTACCCCCTAACCCCCTTCCTGAGAGGAAGGGGGAACTGTCTTCGGTTGAAGACAGTTCGATTGATGAAAAAACCTGGACGAGATAACGTGATAGGTCAACCCCTGGTTCTGCTCCCCCTCTCCCTGTGGGAGAGGGGGTTGGGGGGTGAGGGACTTGGGGCCGGGGGGAGAAGCCCGGCTCTTAGCTGACCGCTGACTCCGGAACACTACACGCTCCGATTCACGCGCCGGTTCGTCTCCCGCCCGGGGCGAATCGGCGACGCCCGCACGACGTTTTCGGGATCGTAGTCCAGCAACTTCAGCCAGTCTTCCGTGTGATCCGTCGACGGGAAAATCTCATTCTCCGTATACTCGGCCTCGACGGCCTGAAGCAGATCGTCCTGGGAAATGCCCTCTTCCTCTCCAGACGCGATCGAGCGCCGGATGGCCATTTCCTTTGCCCGCCGCACAATGGATTCCATGATTGCCCCGCTGGCCAGATCCCCCCGGCGGAGAATATCCTTCCGGCCGCTTCGCAGGGTCACTTCGAGAAACCGCGTATGGTCCTTGCGAGAGAAAATCTCTTCCACCGTGCGCGCGACGAACGCCTCCACGGCCTCCGACGCGTCACCCCCGTGCTCTTCCAACGCTTTCCGGTTAATTGGAAGATCGGGTGTCAGATAGATCTTGAGGATCTCGTGCGCGCCCTCCCTGTCGGGACGTTTCACCTTTATTTTCCGGTCGATTCTTCCCGGCCTCAAAATGGCGGGGTCGATCAGGTCGGGCCGGTTGGACGCCAGTATGATCACCACGTCCTGCAGCGACTCGATGCCGTCCATCTCCGAGCAGAACATCGGCACAACGGTATTTGAAATGCTGTGCGATCGCATCGCCCGGCGCGTGCCGAGAACCGACTCCGCCTCGTCGATGAATACCACCGGCAGACAGCCCTCTTTCCGCTTCTCCCGCGCCCGGGAAAAAATCTCTCGAACCTGGCGTTCGGACTCGCCCAGCCACATATTCAGGATTTCCGGACCTTTAATATTCATGAAACATTCTTTCAACTTAAGTCCGGCCTCCTGGCGGGCCTGCTTGACGAGGTTGTAAGCGGTTGCCTTGCCGATCAGCGTCTTGCCGCAGCCCGGCGGCCCGTACAACAGGAACCCCTTGGGAACGCTGTACTGGAACCTGGAAAACAGGACCGGGTGCAACGCCGGCATCTCGATCGTATCTTTTATGGCCTGGATGGCCTCGTCCTGGCCGCCGATTTTCTCCCACGGCAGATGTGGAATCTCTTCCAGGTAATAGTCTTTCGCGTCTTTTTTGGGCATCCGTTCCAGCGCCACGCGGAAATTCGGATCCACGCGAACCTCGTCGCCCGCCTTCAGCGACGCCTCGATGAGGTCGCTCGACCGGGAGAGCACCGTGACCTGCCCGCCAGGTTCCTGGCCGACCCGCAACCGGCTGTCTTCGAGCACGTCTGAAATCTTCGCCACCTGGCCGGACAACGTATATCCCAGTTCGCCCACGATAGCGAACGCGTCGTTTACCAGCACCCGCGTGCCCACCTTCAACGTCTGCCGGTCCAGCCTGGAATCGACATTGGCGAAATATTCCGACCCGCCCACGCTGATATACGCCACCCCGTCGCGGGGCGGCTCCAGGAGCGTGCCCACCCGGTTGGCCGGCGCCGTCACCTTCTCGAGCGCGGCCTCCATCTCCACGATGGTCCGCCGCGCCTCTTCGAACGTAATCTCGTCCTCCTGAAGCTGTCGACGGAGGTCGTAGAGCTGGGGCCGGCGTTTGTCCTTTTCGTCCATGGACATCAATATCTGATCGATAATGGACAGCGACCGGAACGTGTGCTGCATATCCACGTAGTCCTGCAGAAAGTCATCCGGCGACTTTCGCTGGCGATTTGCGTCGTTCGGTTGGTTAATGGCGCCCACCTCCATAATCCGAATGCCGGCGGGACCCGATGATGCGGTCGCCGTGGCGTGAGAGGTCGCGTGGAGGAACGAAGCCCCCGCGAAGGGACTTCATTTGAAGTTCGGCCCGCCGTTATCTACCGGCGTTGACGGCTAATCGTCCAGTTCGCGTTTGAAAACGAGCTTCATCTTGGCGCCCGGGTTCTCCACCTTGACGTTGCCCCGGATCACGGTCACGTCCAGGTCTTTGAACGACAGCTTGACTTCGTGTCCTATCACGAGCCCCCGGCCCACGTCGATGGTCCACTTGCCCTTCCCCTCGCCGGTGCCTTCGACCATAATCGATACCGCGTTGGAAAATATCCAGCCGCGGTACCGCATCTGCCGGGTCTCGTCGATCAGGGCGACCCGCCGGCCCTTCTTCTTCGCCAGCCGCTTCAATACATAGACGCTGTTGATCTCCACCAGACCCTTGTCCCTCAGCGCCGGGATCGGGATCTCAAGGCGCCGGAGGCCGGACCACGAATCGCCGGAACCCACCTCCCTGTCGGGCAGGACCGGATGAATTTCCGGCAACCAGAGTTGGTGCAAATCGCTGATCGCGCCTTCGCGGCGCACCTCATACGTCTTGAAGCCGGGCTTGAATCCCGTCACGTCGCCCGCCGCGGTCACATGCCAGGAGAACGTCCTATTGTTGAACATATCGAGCAGATACGGAAAATTGTCTTCGCTTATCTGGACGCGGTCTTCCATCACTGTACTCTCGGCGTTCTGAACGGCCGCCGCAACGGTGGCGGCGCCCTCTTCAATGGAGCCGACCGCTTCCCTGCTTTTCCAGTTTCCATAGATCCGCACGTCGACCGTACCCGAAGTCTTGTCTTCGTCGATCAGATCTGCTCGACCGCTGTAATATTCCATTGTCCAGGAATTCTTATAGAGATTCGACTGCCCTGTTTTGTAGACGAAATTGAGCGCCACCTTCTCCCCGCCATGCCCTGTTCCCCCGGGAATGAACAGAACGAAAGCAACGAAAAGGCAAAGAAAACGAGACCGGTTCATGGCTCCCCCGACTATGATTACAACTATGATTACTAATGATTAACTATGATTAAAACAAGAGCTGGACTGGGATTAACTATGATTGACCATGATAAAGGCAAAAACGGACTGGGATTGAAACCTGATTAACTGTGATAAAGGCAAATAAGGACTGGGATGGACTGGGATTAAATCCTGATTAACTGTGATAAAGGCAAATAAGGACTGGGATGGACTGGGATTGAAACCTGATTAACTGTGATAAAGGCAAATAAGGACTGGGATGGACTGGGATTAAATCCTGATTAACTGTGATAAAGGCAAATAAGGACTGGGATTGCTAGGGTGTGATGTTATCGAAAAGGCCGCCGCCCTCGGCCAACGGCGACAGCCTTTATGAAGCACTCCAATCAAGAGAATTTATCAACCAGAGTCGATACGTCACATAAGTATAGCCCGGTGTTTTTGGAATGTCAACCACTAACTATGATTAACTATGATTACTGTGATGGACTATGATTAACTGCGATTAAAACCTGATTGAAACCCATGGAAAGACTTTGGAGGATTGCTGTAATTAACGTGATTTGCGGGATGGTGGGATTGTGGGGTTGCCCTGGGTTCGTTGTTTGAACGTTTTGTTCGTTACTCTTTTGAATTCGAGGCTTTTTGCGCCGAAGTTGATGAGCAGACCGACCTCCAGATCGGACGCCTCAAGGTAGTTGATGGCCTGTGCCAGATGGACGTCCTGCAACTCGATCACTGCCTTCAATTCAACACAGACGACGTGTTCCACCAGGAAATCGGCTCTTCTGATACCTATCTGTTTTCCTTTGAAATAAATGGGCATTTCATGCTCACAACTGTAGCAAATACCATAATCCTCCATTTCTATCTTCAACGCATTCTGATAAATGAACTCCTGGAAGCCGTTGCCCAGCGCGGTATGTACCGTCATCGCGCATCCGATGATCCTCCCTGTGAGCACGGAATGTTTGTGTTCATTGTTTATCACGTCCAACATTCAAGCAAATCACGGGCCGACGGTCATTGCTGCGATCAAATGGATCGAAAGTAGAGGCCGAGGGATTATGTGGGTTCGAACGAGTGGACGAACGAGAAGGTCAGCATTTGAGCGGTTCTATTCGTCATCCTGTCGATCCTTTGCGTCGCTGTTGCCGGACCCTCGACATCCGCCGACCCGCGTCAGGGCTTTCACATACAATACTCATGCAAATCTCATTCCATACTGTGATTGACTATGATTAATGTGATTAAAACCTGATTGAAACCCGTTGATAAACTCTGGGGGGATTGCCTGTGATTGTATGATTGGCACGATTGCCGTGACAATATCTCATGAATAGACTTTAGCCTCATTAATTCACACAAAAGGAAGTCTCCTTGCTCAAGTCATTGAATTCTGGCTTACTTAATTAACCTTATAACAATGAACCTGGAGCAACCTGGCGTGGAGGCTCAAGATAATCATCACAGAATCCTTTTCGCGAGTCTTTAGTGAGGACCTCTCCCCCCGGCCCCCTCTCCTGCGAGGAGAGGGGGAGTTGAACCAAGCGTTGCGTAAATACTGTTTTTTTACGCTCTGATTGATCGGAGAATGTCATCTCGTCACTTTCTCGATCGCAACACGCTGACCTATTACAATATTTCGCCGGGATTTTTTCAACAATGGAAACGTCTTCAGCCAATCCAACCGTTCATTAACCGATCACGGTTCCCCCTTCCTCTCAGGAAGGGGGGGGGTAGGTCCCGCAGGTCTCGCCAGAGCTGTCGTTCTTCTTCTAACATGCCAGCCCGAAAACCTCGCACCGACTTCACTTTCTCGATTCACTCGGAAGCTGTTTCTGCTTCCTGATACCGCTATCCGTGACAATATCTCATGAATAGACTTTAGGATGGACTGCTCCTCGACATTTGCATCTCCGTCATCAACTCATCGTCCAAAAAGCCGCTCGTTGTACATCTCGGATCGACCCCACCGTAGCGCCTCTCCGCCGGGATTCCCTACCCGCTTTCCGCACGTGTTTGCCTTCCTGCAGAACATTCCCTGTTGAAGTTCGATAAAAAGGCTTGACAATACCGGACTGTGATTACACCATGATTGACTGTGATTAAGAGCTGATTAAAACCCTTGGAGAAACTATAGCCGCCCGGCGGTACCGAATGAGATATCGAGCGTACTCCTTCCTCCTGTTGTTGACCTGCTTTCAGCCGGTTTTCGCGCAGAGAATCGGCGAACCCTACCCGGTCAAGCTCCTCGGGACATCGTCCCCGCTGACCCTCGAGTTTTCCGACCGGGACTACATGTTGGTCCTCTATTCCCTGAATACGGATGGTCCCCCCGATCTCGAAAACAATCCTGAGTACGACTTCTCGGTTTTCAGTGTATCCACCGGCGCCAATGCTGTGACGGTTCACAATTCCGGCGTCGGCACGGCCACACCTGCGGGCGGCGGTCTGGAAGCGCAGCTTCGAAGACAGGAGCAGGAGCTCGCCCGCCGCGTACGACAAACCGGCGGATACCGCCCCTCGGCGACGAAAGTCGCGCCGCATCTGGTCGGCGCCCGCCGGTTCGTGTTTCCGGCATTCGGTAACGTGGCCGATACGACCGTTACGGCGGTGCTCCTCGCGGGCGGCCACCGGGCGACCGCCTACGTGGACGTGTCCGACACCGGCCGCGTCAGCAGGACGCGGATCCAGGCGGATGTCGACCTATTCAGCCTAAAGATCCATCCCGTTGTCACGTCCGCGCTCGTACGCGATCCGGGTGCGGGGGACATTGGGAGGGTTTACCTGCTCTACACCCACCTGGTTGACGAAGTCGGTGACGATACCACCACGGTACGCGGATTCTTCAACGCCGCGTCGGTCCTGCCTGAGAACCAGGGCGGCAACGGCGACCAGATCAACCTGCTCTTTATCAATCCATTCAACGATCCCGACGTCACCGATGCCGTGCTTGCCCATGAATTTCAACATCTCTTCAGCTTCTACCAGCACGTGCTCATTCGCAACGGAAGGCCGGAAGAAAACTGGCTCAACGAAGGACTGTCGCACGTCTGTGAGGACCTGGTCGGCGGACACGAAGCGCACAATCGACAGAATATCGAACGCTTCCTCACCAACCCGCACCGTACGCCGTTGCGCGGGTCGGTCGAGAACCCGGGCGTCCGTGGCGCTGGCTATCTGTTCGTTCGAAGCCTCATTGAAGACTATGGCACGGAAATTCTCTCGCGTCTGACGCAGACGAACAGGGTTGGTATCTCCAATGTCAAGAATGCAGCGGGCGACCGCATTACGGACATTTACGAACGGCACCTGTCCCGGCTGTTCCTGAGCGGCTTGGGCCTCAACGCCACGCTCGACTACACCACTCCGTTTCTGGCAGACACCACCAGCGGCGCACGCACCTTCCCCCATCCGGAGGAATTTCTCGTCTCGCCCGAGACCTCGCCTGCAATCGGAAGCGTCCAACCCCTTTCCGGCGCCTTCGTGCGCCTGTCGTACGAAACGAACCGCACGATATGGATTCAGACCGACGCCGAGGGTTTATTCCGGGCGGTACTCATCCCGATTCCGCCGGGCGACAGAACCCGCATCTCGATTCCGACCGATTTTTTCACGAATATAACGCTAGACACTCCCGTTTCCGGCCCTTTCATGTCCTACAAACCGATTCGCATTTCCGGCGCCGTATCCGATCCTCTGGTATCCGAAGTCCGGTTTTCTCTCCTGCGAACCGATTATGGCGTAGAAAACGCTTACCGTGTCCCGGTTCGAGACGGAAAATTCAGGCATACCTTCTTCTTCTCACACGAACAGGCCGGCGACTACAGGCTCCAGGCCGAAACGAGACGGGAAGACCAACAAGACTTCTCTCCGGCCGGCACTTTCAATGCCTTTACAATACAGGAAGGTCCGGAGACGTCACCGATTCCCGTTGGCTATTTTACCGATATCCTCTTCTCCTCACCGATTCCTGTTGCAGTCGAGACGGGGCAGGCGCTTCGGCTTTCCGGCACCGTATCCGATCCTTCGATTACGCTTCTTTCACTCGGGTTTTGGCACGACGATATCAACGAGTACATATTCTTCGAAGCGCCTGTGATAGACGGTCAATTCGCAACGACGATATTCTTTGCGCACAGAAAAGCGGGCGTGTACGATTTCGCGATAAACCGGTATCGAGGAAACACAGCATATTCTTCTCCGCAAGATGGTTTTGGGCCCTTTGTCGTAAGGAGAGGGGAAGGGACCGCATTGCTCCCCGTTGACTTCTTCCGCCAAATCACACTCGATTCGCCAATGCCGGTTGCGTATCGAATTGGCCAGGGGATCGGGGTTGCCGGCACGGTCCTCGATCGTTCGGTATCTCAAATCGAATTCCGTTTCTTCGCGTCGAGTTGGGACGGGAGCGATCAGGAATCGCCACCGGGATCCTTCTCGAGCATCAGGGAATTCTACGCGCCTGTCGTGAATGGACGTTTCAATACCGTGCTTTCATTCCCACCGGAACAGCGAATTGGCGACGATTATGCGCTTGAGATCTGGTTGTGGGGAAATGGCAGTCGTTCCCTGGGCTTCAGAAGATTCGAGCCTATTTCCATCGAGGCGCCGCCGTCTCCCGACTTCAACTCTGATGGAAGCGTCGGGTTCGCGGACTTCATCGCGTTGGCGGAGGCGTTCGGCAGGACTACAACCGATGAAGATTTTGATCCCAGGTTCGACCTGGACGGGGACGGAACCATCGGGTTTGGCGACTTTTTGATTTTCGCGAGGGCATTCGGACTGCGACTGTGATTTACTGTGATTTACTGTGATTTACTGTGATTACTGTGATTACTGTGATTACTGTGATTAAGACCTGATTAAAGGCTGATTAAACCCAAGGAGAGACTGTAATTCACTGTGATTCACTGTGATTAAGACCTGATTAAAGGCTGATTAATGCCCGGACCGCAGCATGGCTTCGGCGTTTCGCCAGGCGATGGCTTCTTTTACCGTTTCGGGCGCGTCCAGGATCTGCAATTTCAGCAACGCGGGCGCGGGCGCGTTGAAGGGCATCCCCGAACCGAAGGCCAGGCGCTCGGCACCCCACGCCTGCGCGAGACCCTGAATGCTGCGCTCCAACACCGCGGTCAGGCGGGAGATGTCCACGAGGAACCGGACGTCCGCGGGCAAGATGCGCCCGGTAAAGCCGGCGCCGTTCAGAATCATCCAGCGCGCATGCGGCCGTAAATGAAAAAACCGGCGAAACATCGCCGGCTTCAGGTCATCGGCCAGATCCCAGGCATGCCGTTGTCGCCGGTCCACAATCCGCATTGGCACCTGTACGGACCATCCCAGGTCCGTAGCGGCATCCACAAGATCCAGCGCCGCGTCCGACTCCAGATCGTACCCGTGATATTGCGGATACAGGCGAATCCCGCACAGTTCCAGATCCTCGGCGCACCGGCGCAGATCCGCTTCCCATCCCGCGTAGGTCGGATTCAGCGTGGCGAACGGAATCAACCGGTCACGGTGGCGCAGTACCTGCCTGGCCAGTTCTTCGTTGGCCGAATGGGCGTTCTTGTAGAACACGCCGTGGACCGACGCAACCACCGCCCGGTCGATCCCGCTGCGGTCCATCAGCCTCAGCAGCCCCTGCACCGTATTGTGGCGCAACTGCCGAAACGGCCAGTGCCCGACCCATGCGTTGACGTCAATAATCATTGTTTATCCCACCAGCACCCGTTGCCTCAGACATACATCTGCTGAACGAATTCCTGGTACCCGTTGTACAGCAACGTGGGGCGTATGAGAGGTTTCGACACGTCCGTTGTGATGAACCGCTCCGTGGCCTGCGACCAGCGAGGATGCGGTACCTGCGGTTCCACGTTGGCCAGAAACCCGTATTCCCTGGGCACGAGTTGATTCCAGAACGTGGTCGGCTGCTCGTTCACGAATTCGATACTCACGATCGATTTCGCGCTTTTGAACCCGTATTTCCACGGTATCACGAGCCGGACTGGCGCGCCGTGCTGCTTCGGCAGTTCGTGGCCGTAGATGCCTGTGGCGATGAACGTGAGTTCGTTCATCGCTTCATCCATCCTCAACCCCTCCTGGTAGGGCCACGGCCACTGGGGGTTGTCGAACTGCCCGGGCGCCTGGTCCGGGTTGATAAACGTGTTGAATTTCACGTGGGTGGCATCGGACCGGGGTTCTACGGCGTCCATCAGCGCCTTCATTGGAAATCCCGTCCACGGAACGGCCATGGACCACGCCTCCACGCAGCGCAGGCGGTAGAGCCGCTCCTCCAGCGGAAATTGCCGCGACAGACTCCCGTAATCCAGCGTCAACGGGTTCCCGACCAGCCCCTTGACCTCCAGCGTCCAGGGGTTCGTCACGAAATCCTCCGCCTTTTCCTCGATTCCGGTTTTACCGCGGCTGAATTCGTAATAATTGTTGTAGCTACCGGCGATCGTCTCGTCGGTCAGGTTGCGGTCCAATTCCGAGAACTTCGGATTCACGTCGGCCGGGTACGCCGGCTTAATCTCTTCTTCCTCTTCTTCCTTGTCCTTATCCGTCCCCGAGCCATCGGTGGAACCGTCCGGCTCCGGCTCGAACGGTTCGAACACCTGCTTGCTCCCACAACTGACCATCACCCCGGCCGCGCCGAACGCCCCCGCGGTCTTCAGGAACTTCCGCCGGTTGAAGTACACGTCTTCCGACGTGGCTTCACGTTCCGGGATACGCCATCCTTTCGGGATCACAATGCCTGCCATGGAACGCCTCCTAGACTGTGATTGACTGTGATTGACTGTGATTGACTGTGATTAACTGTGATTACAATGATTAAGAGCTGATTGAGACCCAAGCTGTGATAGGTACGCCGGGATGGGGCCCGGGATCCGGCGCGAATACGGTGATTGACTGTGATTGACTGTGATTGACTGTGATTGACTGTGATTAACTGTGATTGACTGTGATTAAAGGCTGATTGAGACCCAAGCTGTGATAGGTACGCCGGGATGGGGCCCGGGATCCGGCGCGAATACTGTGATTCGTATGATTAAGAGCTGATTGAGGCCCAAACTGTGATAGGTACGCCGGGATGGGACCCGGGATCCGGCGCGAATACTGTGATTGACTGTGATTACAATGATTGCAATGATTAAGAGCTGATTGAGGCCCAAGCTGTGATAGGTACGCCGGGATGGGACCCCGGATCCGGCGCGAATACTGTGATTGACTGTGATTACAATGATTGCAATGATTAAGAGCTGATTGAGGCCCAAGCTGTGATAGGTACGCCGGGATGGGACCCCGGATCCGGCGCGAATACTGTGATTGACTGTGATTACAATGATTGCAATGATTAAGAGCTGATTGAGGCCCAAGCTGTGATAGGTACGCCGGGATGGGACCCCGGATCCGGCGCGAATACTGTGATTGACTGTGATTACAATGATTGCAATGATTAAGAGCTGATTGAGGCCCAAGCTGTGATAGGTACGCCGGGATGGGACCCGGGATCCGGCGCGAATACGGTGATTGACTGTGATTACAATGATTGCAATGATTAAAGGCTGATTGAGACCCAAACTGTGATAGGTACGCCGGGATGGGACCCGGGATCCGGCGCGAATACTGGGATTCGTATGATTCGGGTGATCTGAACACTGCGAGGTCCGGCATCAGGCGCCGTCCAGCGCCTTCGCTATGGCTTCAGCGCCACGCCGACAAAAAACGTACTGCCCGCCGTGGTGTTGCATCCGGACAAGATGTGAACCAGATCCAGGCTCAACTCCAGCCTGGCGTTGACTTTATAGATGATCCCCGGGGAGATTTTGAACACGTTCTGATCTCCAATGAGGCCCACTTCCTCCACGGCCTCGCAGTTGCCGAACGTCTGGATGGCGGAAATGAAGCCCTTGAACAGAAACCGATCCACGGTCACGCCACCCTCCAGCGTATAGAACCATTCGTTGCTGAAGGTCCCCCCGCGCATCCGGTAGCCCACCTCGCCCGTGGTATAGCCCGGCAGCGGGTAGAGGGACTTCCCGAGGAGCACCCGCACGTCCCCGTCCATCTTGGTCGTGCTCAGCGGCACCCGGGTATTCACGTCGCTCTCATACCACGTTGGAATCTTCGCGCCCGCCGCTACGGAGACCACAAAATCCCTGCTCAACAGCCTGCGCCGCAACCGAAGCTCCACGTCGCCGAAGCCCCACCGCTCGTCCGTTGCGATTCCCGTCTGAAACGTGCGGATATCCTTCATCCGCTTGTAGGGCGCGGAGGCCACCAGGGTCAGCTCGTCGGCCAGCCCAACCTCCAGATAGAGGGATGCGCTCAGATCCCTTAACTCGCCCAACCCGGCCTTGGCCACCTTTTCCCCGGCCGCGTCGATGTCCTGGGTCGCATTCAGATACCCGCCCGCCAGTTTCGCGTAATACTCCCCCTTCTTCTGGGTCCAGGCACCCGCGAAAGTCTGTGACACCAGGAGCAGCGGCAGCACGGCGCCAACAAATGGGATTCGCCCTCTCATCTCTTGTCTCCTCCTTGCCCTGTCTCGTATCTGTCCACTTATTCCGGAACCGTGGCCGATTAATCTTTTAACGAATCGGATGGGGTTCCGTTCCGTAGGGGAAGTGATTTTTCCGGTCGGTTGGATACAGAATTTGGGGTTGGTGGAATCTTCCCTACCCCCGGACTTCCCTTTTCTCTCCGTCCTTTTTCTTGTACGCCCAAGAAAAAGGACCAAAAAGAACGGCGCCGTTCGGCACGCGTGGGAGCGGAAACGCGCATCCATGCGAGAGTCCGCGTTGCGTGGTCCTTTTTGAGTTTTACGGAATGCAACTTGTTACGTCCTGTATTGCCGGACTACCGTTGCTGGAACTGCGTTCCGGGCAGGCACTGGTATTTCTACACACGTCGTGCTTTTTTCCTCTCTCCGTCCTTTTTCTTGTACGCCCAAGAAAAAGGACCAAAAAGAACGGCGCCGCTCGGCGCGGAGCCGGTTTTTCCGCGAATCTCATTAGTAGAGAAATCGTGAGACATTGCCCTGAGACCCCCCGAGTATCAACCAGACGACACTGCTGGACGGATCAGCACGGAAAAACCCACCGCTCCACAACCGGGCGGTCGACGGGAGAACCGGTGAAGCCGCAAACCCCCAAACTTCGCCACCGGGCGCCGGTACGGTTAAACCCGTTAGAGGGCGATAGAAACCCCCACGCCGCCACCGGAACGGAATTTGCGGGTGGTGGAATCTTCCCTACCCCCGGACGTCCCTTTTCTCTCCGTCCTTTTTCTTGTACGCCCAAGAAAAAGGACCAAAAAGAACGGCGCCGTTCGGAACGGGGCCGGTTTTTCCGCGAATCTCCTCAGCAGAGAAATCGTGAGACATTGCCCTGAGACCCCCCGAGTATCAACCAGACGACACTGCTGGACGGATCAGCACGGAAAAACCCCCTACTCCACAACCGGGCGGTCGACGGGAGAACCGGTGACGCCGCAAACCCCCAAACTTCGCCACCGGGCGCAGGTACGGTTAAACACGTTAGATGGCGATAGACACCCCCTACTCCCCTACCGGGCGGTCGACAGGTGGCCGCGAGGAACCGCTGGGAGGGCATGACCTTTCGCGGATTCTGCAGGGCATTAAAGACGTATCTGCCCGCGAAATCAACCAACTCACGGGCGTCACCGGGACTTTCCGGCTCGACGAATCCTATGATCACATGGTACGCAGCGAAAAGCAGGTTTGGCGCTTCGTCCGCTACATCCCGGAAAACCCCCCAAAAACCGGACTGCGCGACCCCGAGTATTGGCTCTATAAAGGCGGCGCAAGCCTTTCTTCTGTCTGCATTCCGGCAGAAGGACCGCTCCCCCCGGCCCCCTCTCCTGCGAGGAGAGGGGGAGTCGAACGAAGTGTTGCGTAAACACGAGATGGGCAGACAGGAATGTCTGCCCCACCTTCACACACGCTTCCTTATACTTCGTGCTTTTTTCCTCTCTCCGTCCTTTTTCTTGTACGCCCAAGAAAAAGGACCAAAAAGAACGGCGCCGTTCGGCACGGGGCCGGTTTTTCCGCGAATCTCCTTCGTAGAGAAATCGTGAGACATTGCCCTGAGACCCCCCGAGTATCAACCAGACGACACTGCTGGACGGATCAGCACGGAAAAACCCCCCACTCCACAACCGGGCGGTCGACGGGAGAACCGGTGGGGCCGCAAACCCCCAAACTTCGCCACCGGGCGCAGGTACGGTTAAACACGTTAGAGGGCGATAGACACCCCCTACTCCACAACCGGGCGGTCGACAGGTGGCCGCGAGGAACCGGTGGGAGGCCAGGACCTTTCGCGGATTCTGCAGGGCATTAAGGGCGCATCTGCCCACGAAATCAACCAACTCACGGGGGTCACCGGGACTTTCCGGCTCGACGTATCCGATATGATCACATGGTGCGCAGCGAAAAGCAGGTTTGGCGCCTCGTCCGTTACATCGTGGAAAATACCGCAAGAGCCGGACTGCGCGACCCCGAGTATTGGATCTATAAAGGCGGCGCAAGCCTTTCTTCTGTCTGCATTCCGGCAGAAGGACCTCTCCCCCCGGCCCCCTCTCCTGCGAGGAGAGGGGGAGTCGAACGAAGTGTTGCGTAAACACGAAGGGAAGGACAGGAATGTCTGCCCCACCTTCACACACGCTGCCTCAGCGGCTCCACAAGCCATTGTGCGGGGGTGGATATGATTGATTCGCGAATATAACGGCTTAGCTATTTTTCTGAATGCTGATGGCTGACCGTTGATGGCTACGTACAAAAAGCCGCCGGACGGATGTCCGGCGGCTTTCGATTCACATATGCGCGACTGCGATTATTTCAGCAGCAGCATTTTCTGAGACAAAGAGGACGTTCCGGCGTTGACCCTGGCGATGTAGACGCCACTTGCAACACTGCGGCCCTGGTTGTCCCTGGCATCCCACTGAATCTGATACCGGCCCGGGGCGTTGTGCTGCGACACCAGGTGCCGGATCTGCTGGCCGAGCACGTCGTAAATCACAACCGACACCGGCGAGCCTTCGGGAATGTCGTAAGAAATCGTGGTGCTGGGGTTGAAGGGGTTGGGATACACGTTGACCGCGAACTCGGTCGGCAACGGCATCCGGGCGCCCAGAAGCACCTCGATCACGTTCGAACGGGAGACCGAACCGTCCAGGTCCACCTGCTCGAGCCTGTAGTAAACTTTCTCCACACCCGGCAGGTTCTTGTCTTCAAAGGTGTAATTCAACAGCGCGTCGGAGGTTCCCTCGCCCTGAACGAAGTTTCCTACCGGTTCGAAGTTCACGCCGTCGACGCTACGCGTGATCCGCCAGCCGGCGTTGTTCGTCTGCGACATCGTGGACCAATTCAGAACCACTCTGTTGTCCTGAATGGCGCCGTCGAAGGAAGCCAGTTCGGCGGGGTTCAGCTGGGTGAACGTAAAGGTCACGGGCGCCGTATCTTCCCCGTCCACGTTGGCCTTAACCGTCACCTGGAGATCGCCACCGGTCACCTTCAGTATAATTTTGGTCGGCCCCGACACCATCATTTGGTCGTCGAGATCGAGCATCATGTCATCCGCATCGAGGATGGCCAGCGTGCCGCTGCCCTCGCTGGTCACCGTCCAACTAACAACCGGCTCTTCGGATTCGACATTTTCCAGCTCGACGGTCACTGAGGCGCCGCTGCCGTCGGTGGGAATCTGAAGCATATTCCCTTCGATCAGCATGTCGCCCATGCCCATCAGGCCAGGCCCCGTCGGGGTCGCAAAGGTCACGATGGCCTCGGACACGTCCAGACTATCCGATTCGATGGCCTGTAACGACGCACCACTGCTGATAGCGGCGGATTTGACGTAAAAGGACGACCCGTCGCCGATATCAGCGAGGGCAACGATCTTCACCGTGCCCAGATAACCGTTAGCCGGGGCCTCGGTCGGCGCTAAAGACAACAAAGCAAAGCCTGCCTTGGAGATTTGGGGGGAAATACCGGGAGCGGCCGGGACGATAGAACTAACTCCGACTACCTCCCAACCTTCCTCGAACATCATCTCCATATTGCGATCGGCAAATTTGACTTCGCCTCCTATGATTTGTACACCGCCGCCATCTTCCATAAACAACTCGACTTTAACGGTGTCGCCGGCCGCCACGGGTGCAAGGGTGTTCACACCCTCGTTCACCCTGTCGCCGGCGTCCATCATACTATATGCGGTGTCGACCAGCAGCTTCTTACCGGCCAGCGCACCAGCATCGACGCCTCCGACGGTAACAGCCACAAGAAACGCGGCCGACGCAACGAAGCTCAAAATCGGTTTTATTCCATACATCGCGCTTCTCCTTCTCGGTGTGTGTGTTTCGCTCCAGGATTTAATGCTCGCTCCAGAAGGAAAACGTTAAGTATGGGAGGCTCCCGGGGGAACCTCCCATACGCTTCCTGACTACTTGAGCAACATCAACCGCTTGGCATCCTGGAACTTACCGGCAACCGAGACCTGATAGAAGTAAATTCCACTCGAAACCGAGACGCCACGGTCGTCCATTCCGCTCCACTGCACCGTGTAGCGACCGGCGGGCTGGCGCTCACGCACCAGCGTGCGCACCTCCTGGCCCAGCAGGTTGTAGATCCGCAGAACCACGTCGCCGTTTTCAGCCAGGTCATACGGAATGTTGGTTTGAGGGTTGAACGGGTTCGGGAAGTTCTGGTGCAGCGCGAACTCGGTGGGCGTGCTCTGCACGTCCAGCGCACCGAGCGACACCACCGGGTTCTGTAGCTGATCGGGATCGAAGACCACGCCCTGTGCGATCTCGAACCGGGCGTTGTCCTCAAACTCCCGCAGAACCTTGAACGTGAAGGTCACAAGCGCACCCTCGCCGCTCACGGAACCCGCCTCGATAATGGCGTTGACCACCGAGACCCGGCCCTCTTCCGGCCAGTTCTTGAACAGCGGCGTCTCGCCACCCTGGGATTTCAACAGATCGTCTTCAGCGGGAACGGCGCTGACGAATTCGAACTTCTCGGCGTCATACTTCAGTTCCAGACCGAAGCCGTTCAACTGCCTGGCATTGGCCATGGATACCGTCACCGAGATCGTCTCGCCAACCTTCACCGTCTCGCTGGTCAGTTCGAGGGTCATCTCCGTATCGGCGTTCACGCCCGGGCGCTGCGGAGCGATCGCCAGCTTGCTGCCTGCCGGAACCACTGCCGTAAGACCGTAGGACCTGGCCGCCGTTACGAAGTCGGAGAAGTCCACCGTGCCGTCGTCGTTGACGTCGGCCTGCGGATTGTAGTTGGCATCGCCCTTCCGGCTGTTGAAAGCCTGCGCAAAGGCGACGAAGTCTTCGAAGTCAACCTCCAGGTTGCCGCCCTGCGACGGCAGCGCAATGAGGTAGACCGGATCGCCGTTGGCATCGACGAAGCTCACACGGACCGAGATATTCTCGACCGCGATCAATTCGCCCATCGCCACGTTGTTGTCGTCATACGCGTCGATCCGATACACGAGGGAACCGGCCCCATCAGGCACATTGTCGTCCCTGAACTGCGTCGAACCCGGATCGAGGCTCGCAATCTCCTCGAGGTCGTCGGCAGACGTGCCTCTCAGCACCTTGTAGCCGCTGACACCCAGGATTGGGATGTTGTATCCGCGATAAGGAATGGAACCCACGGTCCCCTCACTGGCGGACCCCGTCCAACTCAACACCACACCGCCCGCACCGTCGCCGGAAGCGTCGGTGACTGCGGCGGGAGCGATGTTGTCAACGGCTGCGACAGGCTCCTCGGTAACCGTGCGAGCGGACGACAGGAAACTGCCCGCGGAGATATGGCCGGCCGTACGGATGTTGGCCGGTACCGAGGTGCTGCCCATCAGCGCGCTCACGTCGGGATTGACCGGCGCGAAGATGACGTTCTTCTGATCGCCGATGAGGGACTTGACGTAGTCTTCGGGAGCGTTGAACTGAGCCATCAGTTCGTCGTCCGTCAGAACCGCCTCGGGCGCCATACCCAGCAGTTGCAGGGCTTGCTCCACGCTCTCCTTCGTGAACACGCGCTTGCTGGCCGTGGTCTGGTCGGAGGAGCCCGCGCCGCTAACCGCCGTAACGCCCCAGTTGGTGGCCACGTTGTCCAGCGCCGGGACGATAACGTTCTGCATGTCGCCGCCCGCGTCGCCCATCTCGTCGCCTGCATCGGCGGCGAAGCTGACGCTCGTCCAGGCCACCCACGCCTTCACGGGCTCTTCGAGCTCAACCACGTTGCCTTCGTCATCCAGACCGGTGGTCGAGTCGATTTCCCTTGAGATCTGGTAGTGGGACACGGCGTCATGTTGCGACGAGTTCGGGAAGGTAATCTTTACAATGCCGCCCTGGTCGCCCGAACCGTCCGCGCCCAGGTAGTCCTGGACCACGATGTTGGCAGGAGCAGCCGGCGCGCCCGGATCCGGTCCGGTACCGTCGTCGGACACGATGTTGACTGCAACGCTGCCCACGAGTGCGCCGGTCTTATCTTCTACATCCTCAGGTGAATCTGCTTGTAAAGCTTGTAAAGCGCCGGTTACGTAGGTATCAACAATCGTCCTGACGCTGACCGTCGCGCTGCCGCCAACGTCGGCAGCCACCGCGCCGTACATGGACCCTTCGAGGCTGGTCACCATCTGCTGACCGGAGGGCACCGTCACCGCGGCGTTGCTGGAAGCGAAGGTGAATGAAATCGATGTGTAATCCTTCGCACCCGTATTGTTGTCAATCCTCAAACTGGGGTTTCCGAACGCGTCGGTCGGCACAACGCTGACCGTAAAGGAGCCGGCCACGTTGTTGGTTGACATCTCACCCTCCATGGACGTGAGGGCGAACTTGGAGAATTCCGCGATCTGGACGTCGATCGGCTTGGCAGCCATTCCGCTGATACGCAGCGTGTAGGCGCCGGTGGCGGGATCGAGGGAGCCCTCGGCCGCCATCAGTTGCACGCCCGTGAGCGGCTTCTCGGACTTGAACTTGACGGTCCGCGTACCCGCGTGCCAACCGTCGCCGTCCAGGATGGCGGCCTTCGCCACCATGCCCGCGGCGGCCAACTCGGCAGGAAGCGCGAACGAGGGCGCCGCAGACACGCCGGTGCCGCTGAAGCTCGCGCCTTCAAGCGCTTCGGCCTGGTCGCCGGAAACGATCGCGGCCAGTGCCGACGGCGTGTGATAGGTTACCGCCCGAACGTCGGCGGCGTCACTATCTTGTGCCTTTTCGGCACGTGTCAGCGTTGTGTCGAGCACGGACAACGCGATGGCGTAGTCCACGCCGGCAACCTGTTTCTCTTTCAGGGCTGCATCCGGCACAACCATGAACATATCGGCGTCCGGATTCATAAAGACGTCTTTGAACGTGAGCGTACCGCCCTCCTTCGCGAAGGCGTTGCCCGCGAGGTCGAACGCCAGCACTTCCAGATCGTACCTCTGGCGATCGATGAAGGTGGTATCGTTCACCGGCCAGTCGACCAGACTGCCAACCGTCTCCAGCCTGGCGTTGCCCGGACCGTAGGCCTGCACAATGGCCGTTCCGCCGCCCGCCTCATGATAACGTATGGACAGCGAGTCCAGCTCTTCGTTGATTATGAAGACCGGGTTCCTGGTGACCGGGTCGATGGTGGGCGCGTCCTCGTTGTCCGCGTCTTTGGGCGCGGTCTTATCCGTGGGGAACAAATTGTCGATCCCCGGGGTATTTCCGTCGAGCGTGATGCCCTCGAGCGTCATCTCGGACTTGTTGTTCAGGCTGTCCCAGACCGTGATCACGATGTCCCCGGACGTTCCGCCCTTGGCTTCGTACTTCCCTTTCGCGATACCCGCCACGGCGCCGGTTCCGCTATCTACCTTGTACCATCCGTTGCCTTCGGGGGTATCGTTGAGGAAGTCCACCGTGGCCACTAAATCGCCGCCGGTGGGATCCAAGGGGAAGTCATCTTCTGGTTCTTCGGTGGCGGGATCATCGCCAGTGAAGGGGTTCAGTGTAAGCGTACTGTCGGCGTGTTTGATCGTGATCTTACTCGGCGCTTCGCTGAGTTTGATCACGAGCGGATTCAAATCGCGCGTGTTTATGCCCGACGCCTCACCCGGCAACGGCGTATAATTGGTAATCATCTGCGTGATTGCCGCCGTGATCAGAGGATCGTGCGTTCCGGCCGCGAGACTGTCCGGATTGGGATAATTAATCGTGATCTTGGGCGCGGTCGCGTCGCCGATAATCGGAATGTCTGTGTTGTCGTCCGGACCGGCTGCGGTTGTAAGAGTTCCCACTTCGGCTAGGAGCTCACCGTCGGTGCCGTGGAGGGTTCTCCAATCGGCAGCGGCGGGCGCAGCAGCCGTACCGCCCACGTTACCGGCGACGTCCACGAGATAGGCGAAAAGTTCGAGCCGCTCGTTATCCGCAAACTGTCCCGCTTCGATTTTCATATCAACGCTCGGATTCGGGCTGTACAGCCTGTCCCCGCGCAGCGCGATTTTTACCCGCGCATCGTCCTTGAAAGCGGCGGCATTCGCCACTTCCGAGCTCAAACCAAGGCCACCATCCGCTATCTCTAACTCATAGCGCGCAATCGAGTCGACGGGCGCGAGACCGACTTCGATCCTGTCTGCCCTGGCGTTGAGAATTTGCGAGGTACTCAGATTCAGCACCGCTCTGAATACCTGGTCGGTGACAATCCGGATCTCCCGGATGTAGGGCTCTTGGCCGATGTCGGTGAGATCGGCGGCCCTCGACGTATCGACCAGTACGGTGTTTAACCTGCCCAGATCCAGGTCGATACTCTCAAATACATCGCCGTGAATCGGGCGTTCGGCGTCGACGCCGAAGAGCTTCCCGTCACCCACGCGGGTGGCGCCGAAACCGGCTGTGGCGGGCGTGATCTTCCGGTTCCTCATCAGGTTGTTCAGAGGTCCGTCGACGGCCGCGGTTGGAGAGACCACAACCTTCAATGCGTGGTTGCTGGCGCTCTCAAAATTCTCCGCGGGAACGGTGTTGGCGACAATCCCGATCTTGACCTCGAAGGTGTCAACGCCGGAACCGGTTCCCGATCTCACCTGATCGTTGTCGTCTGAAGCAATATTGTAATAAATCTTCCCTGCCACATCTTCAGAGCTTCCGATGCCGGCGTCGGCAACGCCGGAATCAACCACCGCAATCCGGAAACCACCTTCGAGCCGGTCTTCGTAGCACAGGATCCGGACTCTGATCGTATCGCCGATCGCGACCCATTCGTTGGCTTTCGGTGCGTCGACGCGAATTAAAATACCCTGCGTGGCGGCCACCTCAACCTGAGCCGAGGCCACGCCGACCACTCCAACAACCAGCAGAAATGCCAAACCAAGACTTGAAACCGTTTTTAACTGCATTACCAACCTCCTTATGAAACAGGACGCTTCGAAAAACCTACCGTAAACCTGCCTTGCTGCGCCGTAAAGCAACCTCTTTAACAACTCTGGCACCTCGCGGGGGGGATGCCTGTAGTCCGAAGAGTTGTAATATTTAGCTGTAATGGCGTTCCTCCCTTCTGTCGGAAAATTCAAAATGCCTGGCCTGCAACAACTTAAGTGTGACTATCGATTTAGGTTGAACCCGTGTAAGCAATCGGTCCTGTAACACCTCCTTTTAAATGCACGAAAGCCACCCCCTCCGTCTCCCACATGCCAGAGATAGCACAGTTGACGCGTTACTTTTGTGTGATGAGATTTCAACAACCCGGTTCCGATAGTCGATGAAAACAGCCGTGAATTCGGCCAATTCCGCCCTTCGACCGCCATTTATGGCGTCAAACAGGTTCCTAAGTATACGCAACACTAAACGGGCTGTCAAGTGTTTTTTGTACTTTATTCTTCACGCAAAAACAACAATGCCGAACGGCCCCAAAACCGACCAGGATTAGCAGGATTAAAGGCCCAAAACCGACCAGGATTAACAGGATTAGAAAACGATTAAACGGGATCAAAACCAAAAGGCGTGACAAATGCGCGAGAAACGAACAACGGCGCCCCGATCACCGCATCTGATGCTTGAGGCGCTGGATTTCATCGCGGAGGCTGGCCGCCTCTTCGTATTGCTCCCGGGCCACGGCCTCCTTCAATTCCGCCTTGAGGGCGGTCACGCGTTCGGAAATCCCCCCCTCCACCTGCTCGACCTCGATATCCAGAGAGGAATTAATGGGCAGCCCGGCCTCCTGGACGACCCGGTCCTCAACGTAGACCGGCGCGCCCGTGCGGAGCGCCAGGGCGAGGGCGTCGCTGGGCCGGGAATCCACGCCGATGGTCTTCCCGTTGGCGTCCAGCCGAACCTCGGCGAAAAACACGTCTTCTTTCAGCGCGCTGATGAGCACCCGCTTGACCTTGACGCCCATCCCATCAAGAATTGACCGCAGGAGTTCGCAGGTGGGCGGCCGGGGCGTCTCCTCGTCATATAGCGCCATGTAAATGGCCGTGGCTTCGAAATTGCCGACGGAGATGGGCAGGAAAATCTGCTGCTCTTTATCTTTCAGCCACACGAGGGGCCGGTTGGTATTGGGTTCGACCGCCACGCCAACCACGTACATTTCGATCATAGGGTGCGCATCCTTCCCGGCGTTTGGGGGAGGAGGGATTGGGCCGACGGGGGAGGGGTATTTTCTTTAAATACATTTGTTAATCAATAATATAGGTCGAAACCGCCGGAAAAATCAAGGAAAAAGCGAACGGCGGTGAGATCTTTCCCCCCAGCCCCCTCTCCTGCGAGGAGAGGGGGAGCTGAACTAAGCGTTGCGTTAACACTGTGAGACCTCTCCCCCCAGCCCCCTCTCCTGCGAGGAGAGGGGGAGTTGAACTAAGCGGCGCGTTAACACTATGAGACCTCTCCCCCCAGCCCCCTCTCCTGCGAGGAGAGGGGGAGTTGAACTAAGCGGCGCGTTAACACTGTGAGACCTCTCCCCCCAGCCCCCTCTCCTGCGAGGAGAGGGGGAGCTGAACTAAGCGGCGCGTTAACACTGTGAGACCTCTCCCCCCAGCCCCCTCTCCTGCGAGGAGAGGGGGAGCTGAACTAAGCGGCGCGTTAACACTGTTTTATATAAGCTCTGATTGATTGGAGAACGCCACCCAAATTCGTGCGGATTTCAACATTCGAAATACGCATCACTCGTAATCCTCGCGCTGTAAGAATACCATCTCGTTTTGCATCATAAGCCACCTGATTCTGGTGAACCTCGCCGTCGACTTCAATTACCAAACCGACCGAATGACAGTAGAAATCGACAATAAAGCCATCGATGATTTGTTGCCGTCGAAAGTGAAAGCCATCAAGCCGATTCGCACGCAGGTGCTGCCAGAGCTGTTTTTCTTCTTCTGTCATGTGAGCCCGCAAACTTCCCGCCAACTTCACTTTGTCGAGCGCAACAGGCTGACCAATCACGATATTTCGCCGGGATTTTTTCATTGACCTCTCCCCCCGGCCCCCTCTCCTGCGAGGAGAGGGGGAGGGTTAATCTACACGTTTCGTGAATGCTGTGTTATATAAGCTCTGATCGATTGGAATACGCGATCTCGCCACTAGCTCGAGCACAACAGATTGAACGATCACCGTTCCCCCTTCCCTCAGGAAGGGGGTTAGGGGGTAGGTCTCGATAACCTCTCCCCCCGGCCCCCTCTCCTAAAGGAAAGGGGGAGGGTAAATCTACACGTTTCGTGAATGCTGTGTTATATAAGCTCTGATCGATTGGAATACGCGATCTCGCCACTAGCTCGAGCACAACAGATTGAACGATCACCGTTCCCCCTTCCTTCAGGAAGGGGGTTAGGGGGTAGGTCTCGATAACCTCTCCCCCCTCCCCCTCTCCTGCGAGGAGAGGGGGAGGGTTAGCGATACCGGCCTGGCGACATCGATATCGCGGATGTCAGGTTTTCGTAGGGGCGGTTCGCGAACCGCCCGCCTTGTGGCCCCTCAAGTTTAATCCCTCGGCCGCCCGGTGGTGGTGACGGGGCTTTTCCGCGCTAATCCGTCCAACGCCATGGTTCAGGAACGGATGGAAGGGACGAAGGGCACCAAAGCCTGTCGACACTGTTGAGGGGTTTCGCGGAAAAGCAGCCCCGCGGCGTTTGAGCGGCGCCGTTCTTTTTGGCCCTTTTTCTTGGGCGTACAAGAAAAAGGGCGTGAAAATTAATAAATAAGAATTTAACTCCAAAATCACAACCTCTCCCCAAATTCCTTGCCTCCGGAGGGTTCCTTGAAACCGTGAGACGTAAGACGGTAGAGGTGAGAAGGCCACTCCGCCGCCCACCGGTTACGCGCCCTCTTTCGCGATCCACTTCTATTTTCCAGTTAGCGAGACTCCGGTTCAGAGGGTTTCATATGACAAAGTTACTAACCCTTTTCCCTTCTTGCCTCTTGCTTCTTACCGCTTTTAAAAGTCGCCGCTGGGCGCGGGGCCGTACTTATGCACAGCGCGAACACCCTCACAGGATGCACACGACCCGTTGCCCTACCAGCGAGGGCGGGTACCCGATCTCCGAGATGAACGGAATAGCGCGCTCTGCTCTGGTGGTCCTCCGGACAGGGCTCGCGATCGAGAACCGACTGGCTTTCCAATGACGAGCTGACAGCGGTCAGCGTTAAACCTTAGAAATCCCGTTACGATGTCAGCACCGTGACAGGGGCAACCACAAGGGTCGCCCCTACAAATGCAACGACGGCGCTACGCCCGCGCTTCCAGATGTCGCAAAATGCGACACCTGCGGTTCGAAGCCATACCGCGTGGCGGTCCTTCCCGATCTGCCTCACGCCCGCCCGGTTGGGGTGACGGGGCTTTTCCGCGCTAATCCGTCCACCACCATGGTTCAGGAACGGATGGAAGGGACAAAGGGCACCAAAGCCTGTCGACACTATTGAGGCGATTTGCGGAAAAGCAGCCCCGCGGCGTTTGAGCGGCGCCGTTCTTTTTGGCCCTTTTTCTTGGGGCGTACAAGAAAAAGGGCGTGAAAAATAATAAATAAGAATTTAATTAAAATTCAGCGGTTAGCGATACGAACCGGCGATAGAGATTCACAGATATTTCGTTTTTGTAAGGGCGACCCGCCGGTCGCCCCTACAGATACCGTACGTCGACCAACGTCCCGCGATCGGCTGTGGGCGTATAGCGATTGGCTAACATCGGTTAGCGATGCGGCCTGGCGATGTCGACCAGCGATGTCTGCGCCATTTCGTGGGCAACCACAAGGGTTGCCCCTACAATTCCAACGACGGCGCTACGCCCGCCCTTCCAGATGTAGCAAAATACGACACCTGCGGTTCGAAGCCATACCGCGTGGCGGTCCTTCCCGATCTGCCTCACGGCCGCCCGGTGGTGGTGACGGGGTTTTTCCGCGCTAATCCGTCCAACGCCATGGTTCAGGAACGGATGGAAGGGACGAAGGGCACCAAAGCCTGTCGACACTGTTGAGGGGTTTCGCGGAAAAGCAGCCCCGCGGCGTTTGAGCGGCGCCGTTCTTTTTGGCCCTTTTTCTTGGGCGTACAAGAAAAAGGGCGTGAAAAATAATAAATAAGAATTTTACTCCAAATTCACAACGTGGGCAACCACAAGGGTTGCCCCTACAAATGCGACGGCGGCGCAACCCTTTCTTCTGTCTGCATTCCGGCAGAAGGACAATGAGAAGGGCAGACAGGAATGTCTGCCCCACCTTCACACACGATTCCTCAACGGCTCGACAAGCCATTGTGCGGGGGTGTCATCCGACAATGTTACCAACCCTTCCCACGTCTTCCCTCTTGCTTCCAGCCGATTCTTGGGCGTACAAGAAAAAGGGCGTGAAAATTAATAAATAAGAATTTTACTCCAAAATCACAACGTGGGCAACCACAAGGGTTGCCCCTACAATTTCAACAACGGCGCGAGATGTCGTGCGTACATCGGCCAGAGCATCCATGCACACCCCGCGGTCCCTCGCGTACGACCTGTCGCCCGCCCGGAGGCAGGGAATTTGGGGAGAGGTGGATGTTGAAGTGGGGGAGTGGGGAAGTATAGGGCAGAGTTCGGGTGTGGTAATAATAAAGAGAGAGCCGTCGGACGATGTCCGGCGGCTCCTGAATATCCTGCTGCGCGAAAGCGATTATTTAAGCAACGTCAACCGCCTGGCATCCTGGAACTTACCGGCAACCGAGACCTGATAGAAGTAAATTCCACTCGAAACCGAGACGCCACGGTCGTCCATTCCGCTCCACTGAACCGTGTAGCGACCGACGGGCTGACGCTCACGCACCAGCGTGCGCACCTCCTGGCCCAGCAGGTTGTAGATCCGCAGAACCACGTCGCCGCTTTCCGCCAGGTCGTACGGAATGTTGGTTTGAGGATTGAACGGGTTCGGGAAGTTCTGGTGCAGCGCGAACTCGGTGGGCGTGCTCTGCACGTCCAGCGCACCGAGCGACACCACCGGGTTCTGTAGCTGATCGGGATCGAATACCACGCCCTGTGCGATCTCCAACCGGGCGTTGTCCTCGAACTCCCGCAGAACCTTGAACGTGAAGGTCACAAGCGCACCCTCGCCGCTCACGGAACCCGCGTCGATAATGGCGTTGACCACCGAGACCCGGCCCTCTTCCGGCCAGTTCTTGAACAACGGCGTCTCGCCACCCTGAGAGTTCAACAGATCGTCTTCAGCGGGAACGGCACTGACGAATTCGAACTTCTCGGCGTCATACGTCAGTTCCAGACCGAAGCCGTTCAACTGTTTCGCGTTGGCCATGGATACCGTCACCGAGATCGTCTCGCCAACCTTCACCGTCTCGCTGGTCAGTTCGAGGGTCATCTCCGTATTGGCGTTCACGCCCGGGCGCTGCGGCGAAATGGCCAGCTTGCTGCCTGCCGGAACCACGGCCGTAAGACCAAAGGTAGCTGACGCCGTTACGAAGTCGGAGAAGTCCACCGAGCCGTCGTCGTTGACGTCGGCCTGCGGATTGTAGTTGGCATCGCCCTTCCGGCTGTTGAAGGCCTGTGCAAAGGCGACGAAGTCTTCGAAGTCAACCTCCATGTTGCCGCCCTGCGACGGCAGCCTGACGAGGTAGACCGGATCGCCGTTGGCATCGACGAAACGCACACGGACCGAAATGTTGTCGACCGCGATCCGTTCACCCATCGCCACGTTGTTGTCGTCATACGCGTCAATCCGGTACACCAGCGAGGTGGCCCCGTCCGGCACGTTGTCGTCCGTGAACTGCGCGGATCCCGGATCGAGGGTGGCAATCTCCTCGAGGTCGTCGGCCGAGGCGCCCCTCATCACCTTGTAGCCGCTGACACCCAGAATCGGGATGTTGCTGTCCTCGTTGTTGTATATGGTATAGGGGATGTATGACACAATCCTGTCATCGGCGGAAGCCGTCCACCGAAGTACAACGC
This sequence comes from Candidatus Latescibacterota bacterium, assembly GCA_965237675.1. Classification (GTDB taxonomy): domain Bacteria; phylum Latescibacterota; class UBA2968; order UBA2968; genus JAAXHE01. Next base: position 1,566,451 of record OZ250150.1, on the reverse strand, counting down.
CTCCGGCGCCGTCGCCGGAAGCGCCGGTGACCGCGGCAGGCGCGATGTTGTCAACGGCTGCGACGGGCTCCTCGGTGACCGTGCGATCGGACAGCATGAGATTACCCGCGGCCGTCCGGATGTCGGCCGGAACCGAGGCGTTGCCCATCAACACGCTCACATCGGGATTGACGGGGACGAAGACCAGGTTCTTCCGATTGCCGATGATGGACTTGACGTCGTCTTCGGGAGCATTGAACCGATCCGCCAGTTCCTCGTCCGTCAGAACCGCGTCGGGCGCCATACCCGGCAACTCGAGGGTTTGCTGCACGCTCTCCACCGTGAACACGCGCTTGCCGGCCGCGGTCATATCGGAGGTTCCCGCCTTGCCCACAGACACGACGCCCCAGTTGGTGGATACGTTGTCGAGTGCCGGGATGACCACATTCTGCATGTCGCCCTTCACGTTGCCGCCGAGATCATCGGCGCCGAAGCTGATGCTGGCCCAGGGCACCCATTCCTTCACGGCTACTTCGAGCTCGATCACGTTGCCCTCATCATCCAACCTGGCGGTCTTGTCGATTTCCCTGTGGATCTGGTAGGCCACCACGGCGTCGTGCTGCGCGGAATACGGGAAGTTGATCATCACCAGGCCGCCCTGGTCGCCCTGTCCGTCCGCGCCCATGTAGTCCCGGACCCCAATGTATGCAGGAGCAGACGGGGCGCCCGGATCCGGTACGGGACCGCCTTCAGGCGCGAAACTGACTGTCACGCTACCGCTGAGGGCGCCGGCGGTATCATCCCTATCAGTTCCATCGGCCGCGGCGAAGTGGATGTCCGCGTCAGTAATGAAGTCTTCCCTGATCGTCCGTACGGAAACCACCGCACTGCCGTCCATGTTGGCCGCCACCGCCCCGAAATCGGTCCCACCGGCGGCAACTTCCTGCCGGCCAAAGGGCACCTTTACCGCGCCGTTATTGGAAGCGAACGTAACGGCCACCGATTCATACGTCCTGGAATCGGGCGTTGGATCGATCTTCATACTCGGGTTGCCGAATTCATCGGCCGGAACCACCCGGACGGTAAACCCGCCAACGACGTTGCTGGACGTGGCCTGGCCCTCGATGGCCGTTACCACAAACCGCGACAACTCGGAGGCGCTGACGTCGACGGGAACATCAAGCTGCCCGACGGTCTTCAGGGAGTAGCTCCCGGTGGCGGGGTCCTTGAATCGCTCTGCCGCCATAACGGTGACATTGCTGAGCGGCTTTGACGATTTGAACTTGACGTCACGTTGGCCCGCGTGCCATCCCTCGCCGTCCAGAATGGCGGCCCTGGCAACCATGCCCGCGGCCGCCAACTCGGCGGGAAGAGTAAAGTCCGGCGCATCCGATACGCCGATTCCGCTGAAGCTCACGCCGGCAAGCGCGTCGGCCTGGTCTCCGGAAACGATGACGCCTAACGACGCAATCCGATGATAGGTCGCCGCGCGAACGTCGGCTTCCTCGATGCGGGTCAGCATGGTGTCCAGGACGGAGATCCGCATCGAGAAATCCCGACCGGTAACGACCCCGCCCTGCTGATCCGGCATGTCGACGATCTTGAAGATGTCGGCGTTCGGGTTCAGGAAGCCCCGGGTGAACGTGAGCGTCCCGCCGTCGGTCACGCTGGCGTTACCGGCAAGGTCGATCGCCAGGATCTGCAAATCGTACCGACTTCGTTCTACAAAGTTCGTATCGTGCACCGGCCAGTACACCCGTTCGCCGGTGGTCTTCAGGCGAGGGTTGCCCTGGCCGAAACTCTGCTTTATGGCCGTGGCTCCACCGCCGGTCTCAATATAACGGACGGACAGCGAATCCAACGCTTCATCGATCGTGAAGACCGGATCCCTGGTGGCCAGGTTGATGGTGCGCTCGTCGTCGTTTTCCACGTCCCTGGGCGCGGTGGCGTCGGAGGGAAACAGATTGCCGATTTCCGGCGCTTTCTCGTCGTACCAGATGCCCGCAAGGTCCATCGAAGACGTGTTCCCAAGGCTGTCCCAGACCTCAATCTTCAGGTCTTTCTTTACACCGCCCGCTTTGGCGTATTTCCACGGGAGACTGAGCGTGGCCGTGGAATCGTTGCCGGTCGGAGCCATATCTTCGTCGACGTCCGTGGGGGTTGCATCATCGATAGCGCCACTGCCAAACCCGTGCGTGCTGTCGCCATGGGTGATCCTGATGGCGTCCGGAACTTCGCTGATTTCAAACTCGAGCGGGTTCAACCTGCGGTCGGTCTGAACATCCTGCGCCTCCCCGGGCAGGGGATAATAACCCGACAGCGTCTGTGTGACGGCCGCCGAGATCCGATCTTCCATGCGATCCGGATGGGGGTAGATGATCGTAATCCCGGGCGGGGTTGCGTCCGCGATCCACTCGACACCATTGGGATCGAAACCGTCGGGAAATCCATGCGGGGCGCTGACGGCTGAAGCCGTTCGAGCACCCATTGAGGCGCCGCCCAGGTTACCGGCGGCATCCACGAGATAGGCTTCGACCCGTACCCGCTGGTTATCGGCAAAATCGCCCTCCTCAACGATCTCCGAATCCCGCAGATTCGCACTGTACAGCTTGTCTCGGCGAAGCTCAAAGGAAACTGGCGCCGTGGAAAATGCCGAGTCTGTCTCCACAATACCGACCTGGATGCTGTTTGCTCCTGCATTTAACACACTGCCCGTGTTCAGACCGAGTCTGATGGTAATTTCATCTCCACTCCTGATCTTCACCCGATCGATCAGACCCGCCCGGGTCGTATCGACACTCAGGTCTTCTGTTTCAACGGAGAAGGACTTGAACACGTTGGCGTGCCTCGGGCGATTGGCGTCGATACCGAACCGCACCCCGTCGCCGACCCTGCTGGCGCCGAAGCCCGAGGAACCGGGGGTGATCTTCTTGTTCGTCATCAGGTTGTTCAACTCGTTGCCGGCCGTGGCCGCGTCGAGGTCGACCACAACTTTCACAGCACGGCTGTTTTCCGACTCGAAGGCTGTACCCTGCGCGACGACGGCTATGGAAACATTGAACGTGTCGACACCTGACGACTCGCCGTCGCCAAACTCGACTCCGCCTGGGAGATTACCAGGATTGGGCACATTTATATTAAGCACCTATATACTTGATTACCCGCGCCTATAAGCCTAGTAGAAACTTGACATAAGGGTTGTCTCCTGTCCCCCATATCAGTATATTATTTATGACCCCACAATAAATCAACCGCCGTGCAGACACACGACGGTTGAAACTACAAATGACAACGATAAAAGGAGACTTTACCATGAGACTTCCCTTACCGGTCAAGTACATCCCAAAATACCGTCTCCCAATTCTGGCGACAATGGTAAAAACAGCTGCCCCTCATACCTCACCTAAGAGGATGCAACTACTTGAAAAGGAACTCTATACAAAACTGAAAAATGAAATTCCAATCAAAGATTGGCCAACGGTAGCATTAAAGGAAGGTTGGTACTCAGATCAAGAATTAAGTAAATTGGGTAAAAAATATCAACACATATATTCATGTTAAAATGCAAATTCATCAAAGAGAACGTCTTCGTTTACTTTTGATTCGTCTATTTTTTCATACGATACTATCATCGGACTCGGTTTACGGTATTCAGGTTCGTGCGCAATACCAATAAATGTTTCATCTTTCACCGTCCATAGAAATCCTATGTGAAATTTAGTTTTTGGGTGACCATACTTTGCAATAAGTTGAGTTACCGTACGACGATAAAAATCTATAGTTACATAGGAAAAACTATATTTAACTTTTTTTAAATTACCCGCTACAAAATGATAGTTGAGGCGACATTCATAGCCACCGACAGAACCTTTGTAAATCAAAATATTAGATTCTTGATGGACTAGTTTCCAATCTTCAGACAGCCACACTTGTTTCCTACTCATTCCCCAACGGACCTTTCTTACTATGAACGGTTCTTCTTTTACTGATTTTTCTTCTGCATTGATCTGTTGTGAATAGCTTAATAACACAAAAAACCCTATCGCTAAACGATAGGGTACATACCCCTCCCTACGAAGCCAGTTCATTTTTCCTCCTGTCGCCCTTGCGGAGCGAGTACTACTTTAATTGGTGACGGGCCTTGCAAGCATCACAGGAGGGTGAGCCCTGCTTATTCGCCACAAATTGGCTATTATATTAGGCAGGAGACCCGGCATAGCGACCTCCTGGATGCTTGCAATTGTGAATATAACTGATAGAGAAAAAATCACAAGAAAATAAATCTAACCCAACTACTTAACCCTTACTTTTTTCTTCTTTTTCTTTCGACGTGTACCTTTTGGTGCCGCAAATTTATTCGGCTGTAATATCGCCCGGCCAACATCTTCAGGGCTGAGGTTCGTTTTAAATGTCTTCTCTTTCTTCATGCTATAAGCTCCTGGTATTGTAGTCGCTGACCTCTCATCCCCTGGACTAGTTTCTTCATAAATCCGTAAACGCCCAAGGGTTTTGCGTTATGTCGGGCGGTGAACTCTCGCGCATATCTCCAAAGATGTTTAGGGCTCATTACATGATAAGTTCCCATATACCCACGTTTGAACAGACTCCAGAAATTTTCTAACCCGTTGGTATGCGCCTTACCCTTAACATACTGTCCTGCGCCGTGTCGGACAAATGCGTGATAATAGTCTTCAGATATTTTCTTATATTCTAATTTTTCATCACTATAAACGGACATTCCTTTATATACCCAATCGTATATCGGTTTACGTAATGTTCCTCCGTACATATCACCTAAGACCTTTGTTTGAACCTTTTTCGTCCCTCTTTCAAAAACACCAATTATGGGAACTTTATCCGCAGTTCCTCGCTTAAATTTTTGCCCTTTAATACGATGTTTATTTGATTTTTTCCCACCTACAAAAGTTTCATCTACTTCAACCGTTCCCAAAAACTTCCGTCCAAATTGTAAACAAGCCTGTCGTATTCGATGGCCCAAGAACCAAGCTGTTTTCTGCGTTATGCCTAAATCACGTGCCAACTGAGTAGAAGGAATTCCCTTTGGGCGACTTATTAAGTAAATGGCGAAAACCCATTTCCGCAAGGGTAGATGTGACCTGTGCAGTAAGGTTCCAGTCCTTACCGAAAAATCTGTCCGACAACTGCGGCAGCGATAAGGCAAAGGCTTTTTCGTCGGTCGTGCCTGGATATCCTCACTTCCACAGCCTGAGCAACGAACACCTTCCGGCCAAAGTAACTTCTCAAACCAGGCTTCGGCCGAGGCTTCATCCGGGAACATCTCGTGCAGCTTAAATATCGATATTTCAGTTGACATATTCACCTCCTCATATATATTATTAATACGGGTTTATCATAAACTATAAGGTGTATTAATAATATATATAAGGAAGATCCAGAAGACAAGGGGTTTTTTCGAGGAGGCAAAAGGAGAATTATGTCTACACAATCACGAATCGGTTTTAAACGAAGATATTCTATTCAAGAAATTCGGAATATGATGGAAGAAATAGCCAAAGAGACCGTTTTGGCAAACGCTTCACCAGTTATTGCAAAAATGTATTTGGAAAATCTCTTAATGTATTCTTTCCTTCGCATTTTTATGAGAAGCGTAGGTACTAAATTTCCTGATATTAAGAAGGATATTTTAAATCATGTTTCATTAATCAGGGAAGATTTAACAGATACTGAATATTGGATTAAAGAAAATAGAGAAATAATCGAACCATTATTGGATAGAATAGATGAAATTCTTGATGGCAAAGCGACTTAGACGCACCCTGGAACTTGACTAAACATAGCCTCATCAGTATATTTCAAACGACAGGTCATCGTGGAAGGAATCCGCGATGGCAAATTCAATCCATGTTGTACCCGATGATGGAGATTGGGCCGTAAAGCAGGCTGGCCGACCGGAACCAATTTCCAATGCCACAACACAGGCTGAAGCCGCTCGCATAGGCAGAATGATAGCTAAGGTTTCTGAAAGCGAATTGATCATCCATAAGAAGAATGGGCAATTCGGAACCAAAAACAGCTACGGGAAAGACCCGTTTCCACCCCGTGGTTAAACCCCAACCAACGATGACCTGTCTGAGCCCTCGATCCTGACCGATCGAGGGTTTTCACTTATTTATAGTCTAGGGTACCCCCATAACCCTTTAATTTACAACAATTATAACAATTATTTTAAGTAAAGACAATATTCATCTTATAATAATTATTAAACCGTTATAAATTAAAGGGTTATGGACGGGTAGTTAAGTATATAGGTGCCTTATATTATAGTAAACGAATCCATCGGCGGCGGCCGACCCGCCGGCAGTGGTACCGACATCGTCGTCAGCGAGCTTTGAATCGACAACCGACACCCGGAAACCGCCATTGAGGAGACCGTCGAAAGCCAGGATGCGAATCTCGATCTTGTCGTCGATTTTCACCCACGCGTTGGCAGCCGGTTTGTCGACGCGAATCATAATACCCCGCGTGCGGGCGACTTCCTGTGCGGACGCGACGCCAACAACGCCAACTGACAGCAAAAACGCCAAACCCGGACTTAAAAACGTTCGAACCTGCATCACCAACCTCCCTGTGAATCAGCACGCTCCGATAAAACTGCCTTGCTGCGCCGTAAAACACCTCTGAAATTGCACCGGGACATTGGCGTAACTCAGAAGACCGAGTGGCACATGGCGCTCCGCATCCGCGAGGCATGCGCCGATGCTTCGACAGGCTCAGCAACCAACGGGCTCTTTGAGGGTCCGGTAGAGGAAACCACCATTGGCGGCAAGGAACGCAAAAAACATGCCAGCAAGAAGCCGAACGCTGGACGCGGCACTGCAGGCAAGACCCCAGCCTTAAAAATTCAGAAACCGGAATTTACATGGATGGACAGGATGGAAGGGATAAAAACGAAAAGCAGGAAGCATGCTCCCTATTCCGGGTTATAGCGATGAATCCGTCCATCATACGACTGTACGACATCACTTTTGCCAACCCGATCCCACAACTTCAAGAGTTGTCGTGATTCCCTACTCTTAATTTATTGAAAAACAACCTCTTATTCAAGAACACCACAACTCTTTGCGAATAATTCACCCTAGTTGTGGGAGGGTGGGACGGGGCAGACCAATAGGGTTGACGCTGAGGTTGCAGAAGCTATTGGCGGGGCTTTGTGGCGCGACATACGGACAAAAACGTTACAGCATATACAGATAATGCCTCAGCCTATAAAGAGACTCAAGGCGTGAGGCATCGGGCGGTGAATGACTCGGAACGATCGAAATTTTCTTTCACATATGTGAAAGAAATCAGCAATCAGCTTGAAGCAAAAGCGAAAACCAAATTCACGACCTCTCCCCCCGGCCCCCTCTCCTAAAGGAAAGGGGGAGGGTTAGCGATATGGCATGGCGATGTCAATCAGCGATATGCGCGCCACGAACCGGGCGACCCAGCGGTCGCCCCTACAAATGCAACGACCGCGCGGGACCTCTCCCCCCGGCCCCAAGTCCCTCACCCCCCGGCCCCCTCTCCCACGGGGAGAGGGGGAGGGTTAGCGATACGGACCGGCGATGTCAATTCGCGGATACCTGGTTTTGGTAGGGGCGACCGGCCGGTCGCCCGCCTGTACCCACGAAAACACCGCCTCACACAAAAACACAAAGGAAAAAACCGCAAGCTGCAGACAGCGAAAAGCGGTACAATCGCAAACCCGCTCGGAGGGCCTTACCGGTCAACGTCTCGCGCGCACGGTGGCGGAGATGGGGCTTTTCCGCGCCAATCCGTCCAGCACCGGAGCGCTGTGTGGTCATATGGGTACGTAGGGCACAGACGCCTGTTCCGACACCGAGGTGGTTCGCGGAAAAGCAGCCCCGCGGCGTCTGAGCGGCGCCGTTCTTTTTGGCCCTTTTTCTTTGGCGAGAAAGAAAAAGGGCGTAAATGAATAAAAAACAAAAAGAAAGGAGGAAAAACGTCTCATGGGCCTTGAACAAGACCCACCATCCGTCTTTCCCCACTGCTTTTGTATGCCGATGACGTGCTATTCCCTGGAAACAGCTATCAGCGGTCAGCAGTCAGCTTGAAGCAAAAATCGAAAACCATACAGCGAGAAGCGAAAACCAAACCTGAGACGTCAAAAGCCGGGTTATTCCTTCACCACCCACACCTTCACGGTTGCGCGTACTTCGGCATGGAGCCGGACGGACACGTCGTAGACCCCGAGCGCTCGGATGGGTTCCTCGAGTTCGATCCACCGCCTGTCGATCTCGAAGCCCTGCTCCACGAGTTGATCGGAAATGTGCTGCGCCGTCACGGAGCCGAAGATCTGGTCTTCCTTGCCCACGGCCACGGGAATGGTGCAGGATGCCTTTTCGAGTTTCCTCGAGAGGGCCGCGGCCTCGCGCTGGGCGCGGGTGTTGCCGGCCTCTTTCTGGCGCTTGAGTTCCTCGTAGACATTCATGTTTCCCTTGCTGGCCGCCAGGGCAAGTTTCCGGGGGATGAGGTAGTTCCGGGCGTAGCCGTCCTTGACGACCACAACGGATCCGGCCCGGCCAAGGTTGTTCAGTTCTTCCGTCAATATAACCTTCATGGTGGTTCCCTTTCGTTCGGCGCGATGGCCATCTGGCGTTTTACATTAATTATATAGCGAACAGCTATCAGCGGTCAGCAGTCAGCTTACAACAAAAGGCAAAAAAAAGCGGGACCTCTCCCCCCGGCCCCCTCTCCTAAAGGAAAGGGGGAGTTAACCCCGATATATTTGTAGCGGGCAGCAGCATCGACGAAAGCAGCAGAAAGCTATCAGCGGTCAGCTAAGAACGAAAAGCAAAAGGCAGATTGCCATACGGCCTGGCGATGCCAATCCACATCGGCCCCAAGTCCCTCACCCCCCGGCCCCCTCTCCCACGGGGAGAGGGGGAGGGTTAGCGATACGGACCGGCGATGTCAATTCGCGGATACCTGGTTTTGGTAGGGGCGACCGGCCGGTCGCCCGCCTGTACCCACGAAAACACCGCCTCACACAAAAACACAAAGGAAAAAACCGCAAGCTGCAGACAGCGAAAAGCGGTACAATCGCAAACCCGCTCGGAGGGCCTTACCGGTCAACGTCTCGCGCGCACGGTGGCGGAGATGGGGCTTTTCCGCGCCAATCCGTCCCACGCCTGCGTACAGGAACTCTTTAGAGGCTCTTAGGCCACCTCCTCCGTTCACCGCCACCGACGCGTTTCGCGGAAAAGCAGCCCCGCGGCGTTTGAGCGGCGCCGTTCTTTTTGGCCCTTTTTCTTGGGCGTACAAGAAAAAGGGCGAGGAAAAAGAAAAAAGGATGAAGAGAGTAGAAATGCCAGTGTCTGCCCGAAACGCAGTTCCAAAAAAAGCCGTAAGAGGAAAGACGAGAGAAGTGAGAGGACCACACCCCAACCCACCAGTCTCGCGCCCCCTTTCGTAATCCGCTTCTTTTTGAATATTGCGAGAGTCCGGTTGCGGACGTCTCATGTGACAAAGTTACCAACACCTCTTGCCTCTTACTTCTTACCTCTTTCCACTCTAATTCATGTTGTCTGTTGTAAAGGGCAACAGCGCGATCTGGCGGGCGCGCTTGAGATTCCGGGTGAGGATGCGCTGGTGCCTGGCGCAGGTACCCGACACGCGCCGGGGGATAATCTTTCCCCGTTCCGTCACGAACCGCTGGAGCATCCGCACGTCCTTGTAATCGATCGTCAACGCCTTGTCTTCACAAAATCTGCAAACCTTTATACTGGGCCGGTTCATGCGCCCACCTTTTTCGCGTATATTGGGCCCGTTCGTGCGCCCTCCTTTTTCGCGTTGTTTGGACCGGTTCATGCGCCCTCCTTTTTCGCGTCTGAATCCGTGTTTTCGTCTTCTTCGGCCGCTTCCGGTTCTTCCTCCACGGGGGTCTCGTCCAGGACGACCATGTGCCGCAGCACGGATTCGTCCAGTTTGAACATCCTGTCCACCTCGGGAAGGACGTCCGGCGAGGTCTCGAAGCGGATGAACGTGTAGTCGCCGCGCTGCTGTTTGCCGATTTCGTACGCCAGCTTGCGCGTGCCCAGACGGTTGACGTTGACCGTGCTGCCGCCGTTCTCCGAAAGCAGGCGTTCGAAACCCGCGACGATGCGGTCCACACCGCCTTCCGGCGCCTGGGTATTGACGATGATCGTGAGTTCGTAACGTTTTGCCATGGAACCTCCCCTTGGACGTGTGGCCCGAAGGCGGCCCGACCGGGCGGCCTCGAGCGGGGTGAATGGGAAACAGCTTTCAGCGGTCAGCAGTCAGTGTACAGCGGTCAGCTATAAGCAAAAGACAAATTCAAAACCACAACCTCTCCCCAAATTCCCTGCCTCCGGAGGGTTCCTTAAAACCGTGAGACGAAAGACGGGAGAGGTGAGAAGGCCACGCCGCCACCCACCGGTTACGCGCCCTCTTTCGCGATCCACTTCTATTTTCCAGTTAGCGAGACTCCGGTTCAGAGGGTTTCATATGACAAAGTTATTAACCCTTCTACCTTCTTGCCTCTTGCTTCTTACCGCTTTTAAAAGTCGCCGCTGGGCGCGGGGCCGTACTTATACACAGCGCGAATCTCGACGGCGGACGCAACAAAGCCGGTGCCCTGCCAAACACGGAAGAAATTGGGTACTCCGTGCGAGACGGAACCGCGCGCTCTGCTTTGGTTATCCTCCAGACGGGCTTTGCCGTCCAGTCCCATTTTGCTTTCGGAACGCGAGGGAGATGTTCTTTTTTCCGGTCCTTCGCGTTTCACTAACCCGCCCGGTGGTGGCGTGGGGGGTTTTTCCGCGCTATTCCGTCCAACACTATTGTCCCGTGTATGCTCAGGCGGTCTCAGGGCAATGTCTCACGATTTCTCCACTGAGGCGTTTCGCGGAAAAACCAGCCCTGCGGCGTCTGAGCAGCGCCGTTCTTTTTGGCCCTTTTTCTTGGGCGAGAAAGAAAAAGGGCGTAAAAAATAATAAATAAGAATTTTACTCCAAAATCACAACCTCTCCCCAAATTACCTGCCTTCGGCGAGTTCCTTTTGAACCGACCAAAAGGAACCAAAAGTCGCCGCTGGGCGCGGGGCCGTACTTATGCACAGCGCGAATCCCCTCACGAGATGCACATGATCCTCTGCCCTGCCAACCACGGAAGAACATCGGTACTCGGCCCTGGACGGAACCGCGCGCTCTGCTCTGGTGGTCCTCCGGACAGGGCTCGCGATCGAGAACCGACTGGCTTTTCAACGTCGAGCTGACAGCGGTCAGCTAAAACCGGCTTGCAATATGGTCTGGCGATATCATAATCACGGATGTCAGCGCCTTGATGCGGGCAACCACAAGGGTTGCTCCTGCAAAATGCAACGACGACGCGGCGCCAGGGAATCCTGCGAACCGGCCGTGTTATTATATCAGTCGATCAATAGCGGTGCAAGCACGAGCGAGACGACGGACATCAATTTGATCAATATGTTGAGCGAGGGGCCGGAGGTGTCCTTCAGCGGATCCCCCACGGTGTCGCCGACCACCGAGGCCATGTGGGCTTCGGACCCCTTGCCGCCGAAGTGGCCGTCCTCGATGTATTTCTTTCCGTTATCCAGCACGCCGCCGCTGTTGGCCATCATCAGCGCCATCAGCATGCCGCTCAACAGGGCGCCGGCCAGCATGCCGCCGAGCGCTTCCTTGCCGAGGATGAATCCGACCAGCACGGGCGTGAGCAAGGCAACGACCCCGGGCGGCACCATTTCCCGCAGCGCCGCGACCGTACTGATATCCACGCAGCGCCGGGTATCGGGTTTGCCGGTGCCTTCCATCAACCCGGGAATCTCCCGGAACTGCCGCCGGACCTCTTCCACCATCCGGAAGGCCGCCCGCCCCACCGAGGTCATGGTCTGGGCGGCGACGAGGAACGGGATGGAACCACCGATGAAAAGGCCGATCACCACCATCGGCGAGGTGAGGTTGATCACCTCCAGTTTCACGGTCGAGGCGTAGGCCGAGAAGAGGGCCAGGGCCGTCAGAGCCGCCGATCCGATGGCGAAGCCCTTGCCGATGGCCGCCGTGGTGTTGCCCAGCGCGTCCAGGCCGTCCGTGATCTTCCGGGTTTCGGGTCCGAGTTCCGCCATTTCGGAAATGCCGCCCGCGTTGTCCGCGATGGGCCCGTACGCGTCCACCGCCATGGTGATGCCCACGGTTGCCAGCATCCCCACGGCCGCGATGCCGATGCCGTAAAGCCCGGCGAAATGATGGGCGAACCCGATGGCGGCGCAGATGGCCAGTACGGGCAGAAACGTGCTCTGCATGCCGATGGCCAGGCCCGAGATGATATTGGTGGCGGGCCCGGTTTCAGAGGCTTCGGCCACCCTTCTGACCGGTGGGCCGCCGGTGTAATATTCGGTGAGCAGGCCAATCAGAATGCCGGTGAGGCCGCCCAGCAGAATCGCCCAGAACACGCCTTCGGAGAGCCCCAAGCCGTCCACCGCGAAATAGCTGCCGGCGAACATGACGATGGCGGCCACGAACGAAGCGTAGCGAAGGGCGGACGCGGGATTGAAACGCTGCAGGACCGGCATGGACAACATGCCGATCAGCGATGCCACCAGGCCGATCGTGGCCACGATAAGCGGCAGTTGCATAGCCGTCAGTTTCACGGCCGCGTCGGCATACACGGAACTGCCGGCCAACGTGTCCATCAGGGCCGGCCCGGCCGTGGCCGCGATGGCGATGGTTGCCACGATCGATCCCACGTAGGACTCGAAGATATCGGCCCCCATCCCGGCCACGTCGCCCACGTTGTCGCCCACGAAATCGGCGAGCGCCGCGGGGTTGCGCGGGTCGTCCTCGGGAATGCCGGCCTCCACCTTGCCGACCAGGTCGGCCCCCACGTCGGCCGTTTTGGTATAGATACCGCCGCCCACACGCGCGAACAGGGCGATGGAACTGGCGCCCATGGCGAATCCGTTGATGACCACGGCCTGGTCCGCATTACCGAACAGGAGGAACAGCACGCCCACGCCCAACAGCCCGAGGCTGGCCACCGAGAGGCCCATCACCGTTCCGCCGGAGAAAGCCACGCCCAGGGCCTCTGCCTGGCCCTCGCGGTTGGCGGCATACGCGGTGCGCACGTTGGCCTTGGTGGCCGCCTTCATACCGAAAAAACCGGCGCCGATGGAACAGATTGCGCCGGCCAGGAACGCGAACGCCGTGCTGAACGGCCTGATCCCGATCGAAAGCAAGATGAAAACCGCCACGATGAAAACCGCCAGAACCACGTATTCGCGTTTCAAGAACGCCATGGCGCCTTCGTGGATGGCATCCGAAATCTCTCGCATCCGATCCGTTCCGGCCGGTTTACGGGCAATTCTCAAGTAAATCAGCCCGGCGACCAGCAACCCGGCAATCCCAAAGATTGGCGTCCAGACTATTGGCGTCCAGACCATAAGAATCCTCCTGAAAAAGCAGCAGTCAGCATACAGCAGGAAAGTCGACAATCAACTCACACGAAGACACAAGGGGAAAAACAGGAATCAGCTTAAACCCGGCGAGAGTCCGTTGCAATATGGCCTGGCGAAGACCATTACCGATAACATCGCCCTGACGCGGGTAACCACAAGGGTTGCCCCTACAAATGCGACACCTGCGGTTCGAAGCCAATCCGCGTGGCGGTCCTTCCCGATCTGCCTCACGCCCGCCCGGTGGTGGTGACGGGGCTTTTCCGCGCTAATCCGTCCACCACCATGGTTCAGGAACGGATGGAAGGGACAAAGGGCACCAAAGCCTGTCGACACTGTTGAGGCGATTTGCGGAAAAGCAGCCCCGCGGCGTTTGAGCGGCGCCGTTCTTTTTGGCCCTTTTTCTTGGGCGTACAAGAAAAAGGGCGAAGAAAATAATAAATAAGAATTTTACTCCAAAATCACAACCTCTCCTCAAATTCCCTGCCTCCGGAGGGTTCCTTGAAACCGTGAGACGAAAGACGGGAGAGGTGAGAAGGCCACGCCGCCACCCACCGGTTACGCGCCCTCTTTCGCGATCCACTTCTATTTTCCAGTTAGCGAGACTCCGGTTCAGAGGGTTTCATATGACAAAGTTATTAACCCTTCTACCTTCTTGCTTCTTACCGCTTTTAAAAGTCGCCGCCAGGCGCCTGTCTGCGTGCGGCAACGCACAGGCAGGCGGAGCCTGCCATATACACAGCGCGAACACCCTCACAGGATGCACACGACCCGTTGCCCTACCTGCGAGGGCGGGTACCCGATCTCCGAGATGGACGGAACCGCGCGCTCTGCTCTGGTGGTCCTCCGGACAGGGCTCGCGATCGAGAACTGACTGGCTTTCGGAAGATGAGCGGTCAACTTCAACTCGGCGAGAGTCCGTTGCAATATGGCCTGGCGAAGACCATTACCGATAACATCGCCCTGACGCGGGTAACCACAAGGGTTGCCCCTACAAATGCTGACGTCGGCGCAACCCTTTCTTCTGTCTGCATTCCGGCAGAAGGACCTCTCCCCCCGGCCCCCTCTCCTGCGAGGAGAGGGGGAGTCGAACGAAGTGTTGCGTAAACACGAGATGGGCAGACAGGAATGTCTGCCCCACCTTCACACACGCTTCCTCAACGGCTCGACAAGCCATTGTGCGGGGGTGTCATCCGACAATGTTACCAACCCTTCCCACGTCTTCCCTCTTGCTTCCAGCCGATTCTTGGGCGTACAAGAAAAAGGGCGAGGAAAAATAATATTTAAGAATTTGGCTCTGATGTCAGCCATCAGCAGTGAGCTAAAACCGGCTTTCAATATGGCCTGGCGATATCATTATCACGGATGTCAGCGTCGTGATGCGGGCAACCACAAGGGTTGCCCCTACAAATGCGACGTCGGCGCCATGCGGGCGAGACGCCCGCGCTCCCGGGGAGCGGCCGTGAGGGTTGCTCCTACAGTGAATTATACCGATTCATCGCCACGTCTATTCCGGATTCCATCCAGCATCTCACACCGCTGGCCGCTTCGCGAATCGCCGCCTCGACCGTGTCGTATTCTCCGGCTTCTAACGCGCTCAGAACGTGCCCGATCCGGTCCGTACCCTCCGGCGGTGCGCCGATACCCAGTCGCAGCCTGGGAAACGCGGCGGACCCGACGCAATCGATAATCGACCGCAGCCCGTTGTGCCCCCCGTCGCTGCCCCCGCGCCGCAACCGGATCCGGCCCAGGTCGAGGTGGACGTCGTCCACCACCACCAGAACGTCCTCGACATCGGCTTCGAATCGATCCAGAACGTCTGTAACCGCAACGCCGCTTCGATTCATGAAAGTGGTCGGTTTCACGAGCACCAGCGTCTCGGAACCCGTCGCGATCCGGCAAAAAAAATACCAGGTGCTTTCCGACCAGGTTCCCTTCAACCTTCCCGCCAGCAGATCGACCACCCGAAAGCCCAGGTTGTGGCGGGTATGAGCGTATTCGGAACCCGGGTTGCCCAGACCCACGACAACCTTAGCTGTCACTCCGCACCGCCTTCATGCGGCAAGAAGCAACACGTGAGACGCAAGAAGACCTCCCCGCGGCCCCAGGTGTCGCATTTTGCGACACGTCGGCACACCGCTATTCGTCCTCGTCTTCCTCGCGTTTGCCGCGTTCGATCACCTCGGGTTCCTGCATCTCGGCCTCGGCCTCCATGTCCTCTTCCTCTTCCTCTTCCTCTACGACCGGGGCCACGGTTGGCGGAACCACCACGAACACGGACCGGTCGCCCTCGGCAACGATCTCCACGTTGGCCGTCACGCTCAGATCGGACACATGCACCGAATCTCCGATATTCAGATTCGTAACCTCGTACCCGATGCGTTCCGGAATCTCGCCGGGCAGGCAGGACACCTCCACATGGTGCAGCAACTGCTCCAGAATACCGCTCTCCGCACGGACGCCGGCCGGAATGCCTTCGGGCTCGATGCGCACTTCCACAACGATTTTCTGGGTGAGCGAAATCCGGTAAAAATCCACGTGGAGGACGTGGTCGCCGATCGGGTGGTGTTGAAGATCTTTGACAATGGCGGTGTTTTCGGATTCGCTCTCGCCGTTGCCCAGAACCAGGGACAGAAGCGTATTCCGCCCGTGTTCGTGCAAGACCGTTGATAACGCCTTCGCGTCGACCGAACAGGTGACGGGCGCGCTCCGGTCCCCATAGACCACCGCCGGTATCCTTCCGGTACGCCGGATGCGCTTGGCCTCGCCCTTTCCGGTTCCCGTGCGTACTTCGGCCTGCAGCCTTACGCCGTTATTGTCAGCCATTGACTGATCCTCCACTGAACGGTGCGACTTTAAACTGCCGGGCAGGGATTCGAACCCCGATAGACGGCTCCAAAGGCCGTTGTCTTACCTTTAGACGACCCGGCATCAAATACGGTAACCCGGGTGCGCGCTACGATCGATCCCCAAACCTCCATTGAGGCGGCAATCGACCGGGGTCGTTTTCTATACAATAATATATCGTTGCAACAGCCGATCCGGTTCCGACGAGGCCGGCCGCTCTGCCGAACTCACGCCCGGGGCCGGTTACGACACAGATAGACCCGACGCCCGCGGCCCTGTACAAGCGCAACCGCGGCCGACGCCTGCCGGGCCTCGCGAAAAACGCCGAAGAGCGTGGATCCGCTGCCCGAAAGGGAGCATGCGACCGCCCCCTCGCCGACCAGCGCCGTAAGGATCCGCGCGACGTCGGTGCTTGCGGCTTCCACGAGCGGCAGAAAGTCGTTTTCCAGGCACGCGAACAATCGGCCAGCGCAGATCCGGCCGGATTTTATCGTAAAGTCCAGAAATCTACCATACGCCCGGGTTTCTGTCAAGCCAATTCTCACGTTTCGATAGGCCCAGGCGGTGGACACGGGGAACCCGGGATACACCAGCACGTACCAGAATTCGCCCCCCCAATCGACGGGCCGGATCCGCTCCCCGCGCCCCGTCACGACGGCCGTGCCTCCGGTGAGAAAGAACGGGACGTCGGACCCGAGTTCCGCCGCGAGCGCGGCCAATTTTTCCGGATGCAAATGCAGTCCCCAGAGCCGGTCCAGCGCCCGCAGGGACGTGGCCGCGTCGGAACTTCCGCCGCCCAGGCCCGCACCCGTCGGTATCCGTTTGTTCAGATCCACGCGCACCCCGTGGTCGGCCCCCGTTGCGCGGCGCAGAATCTCCACGGCCCGATGGACGAGGTTTTCCGGCCCCTCGGGAACGTCCGGATGGTCGCAGACAATCAGGGTTTCCCCGGGCGCCGCGGGCGTGAACACCAGCCGGTCGCACAGATCCACCGTCTGAAGCACGGAAACGATATCGTGATACCCATCCGCCCGGCGGCCCAGGATTTTCAGACCCAGGTTGAGCTTGGCCGGGGCGTTTTCAACCACGCGATCCATTGGAGAAACCCCAAAGCAACAAATAGCGATCAGAAAAAACAGCTATTAGCGGTCAGCAGACACCTTGTAGCAAAGAGCGAAAACCAGAATCCAATTCTACATCTCCCCAAATTCCCTGCCTTCGGAGGGTTCCTTGAAACCGTGAGACGTAAGACGGTAGAGGTGAGAAGGCCACGCCGCCACCCACCGGTTACGCGCCCTCTTTCGCGATCCACTTCTATTTTCCAGTTAGCGAGACTCCGGTTCAGAGGGTTTCATATGACAAAGTTATTAACCCTTCTACCTTCTTGCCTCTTGCTTCTTACCGCTTTTAAAAGTCGCCGCTGGGCGCGGGGCCGTACTTATACACAGCGCGAATTTCCTCACAGGATGCACACGACCCGTTGCCCTGCCAGCGAGGGCGGGTACCCGATCTCCGAGATGGACGGAATAGCGCGCTCTGCTCTGGTTGCCCTCCGGACGGGCTTTGCGTTCCAGTCCCGTTTTGCTTTCCGAACGCGAGGGAGGCGTTCTTTTTTCCGGTCCCTCGCGTTTCTCTCTAACCCGCCCGGTGGTGGTGACGGGGCTTTTCCGCGCTATTCCGTCCAGCACTATTGCCTGGAAATTCCGCAAGGTCTCGTAGGGCATCGAAGCTGGTCTGCGCCACTGAGGGGTTTCGCGGAAAAGCAGCCCCGCGGCGTTTGAGCGGCGCCGTTCTTTTTGGCCCTTTTTCTTGGGCGTACAAGAAAAAGGGCGAAGAAAAATCAAGCATTTAAATCTGATTAATTCATGAATTGTCACGGATTGCAGTTTCAGGAAGCAGAAACAGCTTCCGGGTGAATCGAGAAAGTGAAGTCGGCGTGAGGTTTGCGGGCTGACATGTTAGAAGAAGAACGACAGCTCTGGCGAGACCTGCGAGACCTACCCCCTAACCCCCTTCCTGAGAGGAAGGGGGAACTGCGATCGGTTAATGAACCGTTGGATTGGCTGAAGACGTTTCCATTGTTGAAAAAATCCAGGCGAAATATTGTGGTTGGTCCGCTCAATCAGAGCTCATATAAAACCGTGTTGGCACAACGCCTGGTTCAACTCCCCCTCTCCTCGCAGGAGAGGGGGCCGGGGGGAGAGGTCCTCACTAAAGACTCGCGAAAAGGATTCTGTGATGATTATCTTGAGCCTCCACGCCAGGTTGCTCCAGGTTCATTGTTATAAGGTTAATTAAGTAAGCCAGAATACAATGACTTGAGCAAGGAGACTTCCTTTTGTGTGAATTAAAGAGGCTTAGCTCTGATGTCAGCGATCCGCCTGCAGCGGTCAGCTAAAGCCGGTTAGCGATATGGCCTAGCGATATCAATGGGCGATATCAACGCCATCACCTGGGCAACCACAAGGGTTGCCCCTACAAACTGCAACGGCGGCGCGGGAACCCGCGCTTCCAGGTGTCGCAAAATGCAACAACGGTGGCGTGGGGGGTTTTTCCGCGCTATTCCGTCCAACGCCTGTCGCCTGGGAACTCCGCAAACGCTCGTAGGGCATCGAAGCTGGTCTGCGCCACTGAGGGGTTTCGCGGAAAAGCAGCCCCGCGGCGTTTGAGCGGCGCCGTTCTTTTTGGCCCTTTTTCTTGGGCGTACAAGAAAAAGGGCGAGGAAAAATAAGAATCAAGAATTTAGATCTGATTCATTCATGAATTGTCACGGATAGCGGTATCAGGAAGCAGAAACAGCTTCCGAGTGAATCGAGAAAGTGAAGTCGGCGTGAGGTTTGCGGGCTGACATGTTACAAGAAGAACGACAGCTCTGGCGAGACCTGCGAGACCTACCCCCTAACCCCCTTCCTGAGAGGAAGGGGGAACCGTGATCGGTTAATGAACCGTTGGATTGGCTGAAGACGTTTCCATTGTTGAAAAAATCCCGGCGAAATATTGTGGTTGGTCCGCTCAATCAGAGCTCATATAAAACCGTGTTGGCACAACGCCTGGTTTAACTCCCCCTCTCCTCGCAGGAGAGGGGGCCGGGGGGAGAGGTCCTCGCTAAAGACTTGAGAAAAGGATCCTGTGATGACTATCTTGAGCCCCCACGGTAGTTTCTTCCAAATTCATTGCTATAAGGTTATTTGCGTAACCATAATACAATGACTTGGAGTAACGAAACTGCCTTTCTTGCGAATAATTCACCTTAGCTCTGATGTCAGCGATCAGCCTGCAGCGGTCAGCTAAAGCCGGTTAGCGATATGGCCTAGCTATATCAATGGGCGATATCAACGCCATCACCTGGGCAACCACAAGGGTTGCCCCTACAAATAAAACGACGGCGCTACGCCCCCGCTTCCAGGTGTCGCAAAATGCAACAGCGGTGGTGACGGGGCTTTTCCGCGCTAATCCGTCCAGCACCATCGCACTGGTACACCTGAGTGGCTCTCAGGGCAGCCAATTCCCTTTATTACCCCTGAAACGTTTCGCGGAAAAACCGGCCCCGTGCCGAACGGCGCCGTTCTTTTTGGTCCTTTTTCTTGGGCGTACAAGAAAAAGGGCGTGAAAAATAATAATTTAGATCTGATTAATTCATGAATTGTCACGGATTGCAGTTTCAGGAAGCAGAAACAGCTTCCGAGTGAATCGAGAAAGTGAAGTCGGCGTGAGGTTTGCGGGCTGACATGTTAGAAGAAGAACGACAGCTCTGGCGAGACCTGCGAGACCTACCCCCTAACCCCCTTCCTGAGAGGAAGGGGGAACCGTGATCGGTTAATGAACCGTTGGATTGGCTGAAGACGTTTCCATTGTTGAAAAAATCCCGGCGAAATATTGTGGTTGGTCCGCTCAATCAGAGCTCATATAAAACCGTGTTGGCACAACGCCTGGTTCAACTCCCCCTTTCCTTGCAGGAGAGGGGGCCGGGGGGAGAGGTCCTCCATGATGATCAATCCCTTCACTTTTCACCGAATAGACTTGAGAAAAGGATCCTGTGATGACTATCTTGAGCCCCCACGGTAGTTTCTTCCAAATTCATTGCTATAAGGTTATTTGCGTAACCATAATACAATGACTTGGAGTAACGAATCTACCTTTTTTGCGAATAATTCACCTTAGCTCTGATGTCAGCGATCAGCCTGCAGCGGTCAGCTAAAGCCGGTTAGCGATATGGCCTGGCTATATCAATGGGCGATATCAACGCCATCACCTGGGCAACCACAAGGGTTGCCCCTACAAATGCAACAGCGGCGCTACGCGGCGGATCTCGGAGTTCGGCAATAACGACGCCCGGCGCGGTTGTGTCAAGCGCCAATCCGCGGCGCCCGCGCGGCCGGGACCCGATCGCATTTGGACGGACGGATAGGCATCCAGGCCGATTCCCCGCGGCGGCGTTTCGCCCGGGAGACGGGACCGTCTGCCAAACTTGCAGTCCGCATCGACCCGGACCCACACGCGAATTTCCCGGTTGCCCGCCCCGCCCCGTGGCGTCCGTGTACGGACGAAATCGAAGTTAGGGATTGACGCCCCCGCGCAAATGTGATAAATTGAAATGCGTCGCGCGGTGGCGTTATAAACATCCGTAACCTCTATAAATTATGGCTATTTTATCTACTTTTCACAAACCGGTTTCATGGCCGCGATTCCTCGCGGGCGCGGCCCTCGGTCTCTGTCTTCTGCCGGCCTCGTCCACGCCGCTCCCGGGACAGGCCGTCGAGGAGGAAAGCGAGAGCTTCGAACTCGCGCAACGCCTGTTCGACAACCGCGATTATGCCAATGCGGCGCAGGAGTTCCGGCGGTTCCTCGCCAGGTATCCCACGAGCGAGCGGCTTCCCTCGACGCTCTATCAACTGGGAGAGGCCCATTTTCTGGACGAACAGTACAAGGAAGCGGTCGGCGCGTATGAAGACTTTCTCGTGCGCTACCCCGGGCGCCTCGAAACCGCCCCGGCCATGCGGCGCAAGGCCGAGGCCCTCGAGCGCCTCTCGGAATACGCAAAGGCCGGCACGGCCTTCCAGGAGGCGCACGACCGGTTCGCCGGCGGTCAACACGCCGACCGGAACCTGCTCGCGGCGGGAATCAACTTCCACAAGGGAAAGGAACCGGACGCCGCGGGGAAGGCATTCGGCGCACTCGTGGCGAGATACCCGCAATCCGACCTCGCCACGGAGGCGAACTACAACTGGGGTCTCGTACTGCTCGACGCCGGACGTCCCGAAGAGGCGCTCGAGCGGTTCAAAACGATATCCGAACCCGTTGGAAATTCCAAACGGACGCCGGAGGCCCTGCTCGAAATCGGCAAAATCGCCCTGGGCATGAAGGACGTCAAGGAGGCGGAAGCAGTCTTCGGCAGGCTGCGAAGGGCCTATCCCCGCAGTTCAGCGGCCGGTGCGTCCACCCTGGAACTGGCCGCCTGGTTCGAAGGCCGCGGGAACTGGGCCAGGGCGGCCGAAATCCACGAACTCGCCCGGGGCAGCCTGCCCAAAAGCGAGGTCCGCCAGATGGCGGTCCTGGGGCTGGGCAACGCCTATCGTGAACTGGGACGCTCGACGGAAGCGCTCGCGCTCTTCACCGAGTTCATCAACGTATACGAGGCCAGCCCCTACCTGGATCGCGCGTGGCTGGGTATGGGGCGCGCCCACGCGGGTCTGAGACAATACCGCGAGGCCCTGAACGCGTTCCGCCGCCTTCGTGAGCTCTACCCGGAATCGGAGGCCGGCATCCAGGCGCACGCGGAGATGGGCGACGCCTGGCGGGCCGCCGGCGCCCCTCGCAGGGCGCTGAGGTCCTACCGGTCCTATATCGAACGGGCGGAGACGCCCGGCGCCGTGGCGGCGGTACAGTTGCACATCGCGCGCACCTGCGAACACGACCTCGGCTGGCACGACCTCGCGCTGGAGGCCTACCGGGATCTGGTGGACACGGCCCCGGCCGCCGTTGCCGGCGAAGCGCAGTTCGGCATCGCCCGCATTATGGAAAGAACGGGGCGACAGGACCTGGCGATCCGCGAATACCGCTCCTACCTGCAGAGCTTCCATCAACGCGCCGACGAGGCCGTAATCCGCATCCAGTACCTCCGGGAGTTCGCGCCCGAGAGCCCGGGCGTTCCGCCAGCCGACCTGGCCGCGCTTCTCTCCAATTTCCCGGCAATCGCCGCCGATCCGCAGGCCCAGTTCGTTCTGGGTAAGTTCCTTTTCAGCCGCCGGCAATTCCGGGAAGCCACCGAGAAACTCACCGCGTCGCTGTCCGCCGACCCGCCTGCGCCGTTCGCTCCCGAGGCCACCTATCTTCTGGGCGAGAGCGCCCTGAAAATGGCGCGAAGAGCGGATCTGGAAAGCCGGCCCGAAGCGGCGGCGTCCTGGCGGGAAAGGGGCCTGGCGGCGCTTCGGGAAGTTGAAACCGGACATCCCGATAGCGAAACTGCCGACGACGCCGGCCTGCTGCGGATCGAAACGGTAACCCGCCTGCCTGCCGCGCCGGACACGGCGCAGGCAGGCGCGGCGGCCCCCGATACCGCGCGCGCGCGGCGGCAACTGGCGGCATACGGCGAATTCAGGAACACCTACCCCAATTCCGACCGGATGGACCGCGCGCTGCTGGGCATGGCTGACGCGATGCGCGTTCTCGGCCGGTTCGAACCCTCGCGTATCGATACCGCCGCGACAACCTATCGCGGCATTCGGGATGCAAATCCACAAAGCCCGGCCGCGGAACGGGCAACCTACGGCATCGGGCTGTGCCAGGCCCTGAAGAAAGACTACGTCGCGGCCGAGGAAACGCTGCGCGATTTCCTCTTCGAGTTTCCGCAGAGCGACCTGGCGGGCCACGCCAGGTATCAACTGGGCCGCATCCTCCTGGAGCGCGGGTTCGCGCGGAGCGCGGCGGACGACCTGGCCGAGCTTCTCGCGGGGCCCGCACCGCCCGAACTGGCGCGCGCCGCACGCGCCCTGTTGGCCGAGAGTACCTTCCGGGCCGGGGACTACCGGCGCGCCATTGAAATCGACACCGGACTGCTGTCGGCCGGGCCCGACGGCTCCGTACTTCGCCGGCTGGCGCGGTCCTACCAAGCAAACGGGCAGGCGGTTGAAGCCATCGAAACCTGCGAGACCCTGCTGAGCGCGTTTCCCAATGCCGCGGATGCGGACAGCTTCGCGTACGCCAGGGCGCGGCTCCTGGCGGGCCTCGACCGGAAACCCGAAGCCGTCGCCGCCTTCAGGGCGTTCCCGAAACAGTATCCAGGAAGCCCGCTCAAAGCGGAAGCGGCCACGACCCTGGCCGTCCTCCTGTTCGAAGCCGAGGACTACCAGAACGCGCTTGCGGCCCTTGGAAATGTCCCGGCGGGCGCAAGAGACGCGTCGGTTGACGGGCGCGAAGTCCTCAGCCTGTTCCGTCTGAAGCGCGTGCAGGAGGCGAAAAAAGCCGCGGGCAGGTTCAAGAAGACCCACGCGGACAGCCGAACCTGGCTCGCCCGGTTCAAGAACGAAGAGGGCAGGTACTATCTGAACGCGGGCAATTTCAAGAAGGCCCGCCAGATTTTCGAGCGCGTCGTCAAGACCCATCCCGGCGGCGACGCCGCGGCCGAAGCCGCCTACTATCGCGTCCGGGCACTGGAAAAGGAAGGACGGAAGGAAGCGTACCGGGAAGCCCTCGCCGGCTTTGTGAAAACCCGTTCAGGCAGTCGCAACTGGCCCGCCGCGGCCCTCGATCTGGCCGATATCCTTTACAACGACGGGGACTTTGAGAGGGCGTCCAGGGCCTATCGGAACGTGCTTGAAGCCGGCCCGTCGCCCGATGAAACGCCGAAGGTGCTGTCCAGGCTGATGAAGGTTCACAGACGTCTGAAGCTGTTCGATACGGCGATCGCCTATGCCAACCGGCTCGTTCAAGAGTTTCCCCGGCACCGCCTTGCGGCGGACGTCCGCATCGACATCGGAAGTATGCTGTACGACAACAAGCAATTCCGGCTGGCAATCGCCCGGCTGACTCCCATGCTGAAAAACGTCGAGGGAGACGACTGGTCGGCCATTCAGCAATTGCTCGCGGAGTGCCATTTCGCCCTCGGAGACTACGAAAGCGCGAAACGGGAATTTCTGAAACTCCAGTACCAGTTTCAGGGCCAGCCGCAATGGCTGGCCAGCGCACACTGGGGCCTGGCCAACTGCTACGAAGCCCTGGGGAATTTCAAGGAGGCGATCCGGGAACTCGAGGCCATCCGGCGCCGGGAGGGTGCCGCCAGCGACCTGGGCCTTCAGGCCGGAAAACGCATCGAGATGCTGCAGGACCTGTTGCAAAGTATCCAGGAAACCACGCCGCGCGCGCAATGACCCGCTGTTTCCAGCTAACGAACCCGAATCAACCATCCATTCACCATGGCCGCACCATCCAAAAAAGACGCCCTGATCGTGACCGCGGATCCGGACCTGGGCCAGGCCCTGCGCTCGGAACTGGAGACGCAGGGTTGGAAGACCATTCTGACCAATAGCGTGGGGCCCGTGCCGAAGCTGCTCAGGCGCGGCGACGTCGACCTGCTTCTCGTGGACGAAGCAAACCTGTCGCGCGCGGCGTCCAACCCGGACCGCACCCTGCTGGCGGGCGCCAGCGGCGTTTCCCTTCTGGTCTTCCTGACGCCTGATCGACGCCAGGACCGGACGCTGCTTCAGGGTCTGGAGCCGCGGGCCATCCTGGACCTTCCGATGGACGCCGAGCAGGTCAGACAGGCGTTGCAACTGGTCAGCGAACGATCTCTGTCGGCCATCGGCACGGATCTGCTGGGCAATTCCGAAGCCATCAGCCGGATTCGCGAAACCATCCGTCAGGTCGGTCCGGTTCCCGTGAGCGTGCTCGTCACCGGCGAGAGCGGTTCGGGTAAAAACATGGTGGTCCAGGCGCTGCACCAGCACAGCGCCCGGGCGGACGCGCGGATCATCACCGTGAACTGCGGCGCCATTCCCGAGACCCTTCTGGAGAGCGAACTCTTCGGCCACGAGAAGGGCGCGTTTACGGATGCGCGAACCCGGCGCGAGGGCATCTTCGAGGCCGCGGACGGCGGCACCGTCTTCCTGGATGAAATCGGCGAAATGACCCTCACCGCCCAGGTCCGCCTCCTGCGGGTACTGGATACCCGGGAAATTACCCGGCTGGGCAGCACGCAACCCATCAAGGTGGACGTGCGGGTGCTGGCCGCAACCAACCAGGAACTCCTGCAGGCCGTCGACCAGGGCCGCTTCCGGAGCGACCTCTATCATCGCCTCAAGGTCGTTGAACTCCGGGTGCCGCCCCTGCGCAGCCACCCGGAAGACATACCGATGCTGGTGGACCACTTCATCCGGCTTTACGCGAAAGAACACGGCGTGCCGCCCATCTCACTGGACGCCAGGGCGATGGATATCCTGTTCAATTACCGCTGGCCCGGCAACATCCGCGAACTCCGAAATCTGATCGAGCGCCTGATGGTGCTTTCCGTCAACCGCATGATCGGGCCGGCCGATATCACGCAGCACCTCGAAGGCATGGACCCTTCGCACGTATTGGGACGCGCCGCTTCCAACCTGCCAGTCCCGGTGGGCAAGACCCCCGAAGAATCCCAGCGGGACCTGCTCTACTGGGCCGTTCTCGAAGTCGCGAGAGACATCAAAGAACTCAAAGCCTACCTGATAGAGAACCCCGACAACCTGCCCTCTCTGCCCGTTTACTCCCAGGGCGCTTCTCCCGTTGCCGACCGCTTCGAGGAAGTCGAATATACGGAAGCCGACGCCGAACCGTCGCCGGGCGACGAGATCAAATCCCTTCGTGACGTGGAGCGCGAGACCATTGCCCGGGCGCTCAGGGCCACCGGCGGACACCGCAAACGCGCCGCCGCGCTGCTGGACCTGCCCGAGCGCACCCTCTACCGGAAAATACAGCAATATAAGCTGTAAAGAAGCGGCAAGAAGTAAGACGGGAGAGGTGAGAAGGCCACCCCTCCACGCCGCTCGCAGCCACCAGCCATCAGCGATCAGCAGTCAGCTATCAGCAGTCAGCTAAAGGCGGTTTGCGACAAGGCCTGGCGATATCAATTCACGGATGTCGGCGCCGTGACGTGGCAGGATCAGATAGGGCGCAGCAAGGCGTAGGGGCGACCGGCCGGTCGCCCCTACAGATACCCCATATCAATCAACGGACAGCGTACTGCCGGGTGTTAACTGCAGCGATTCAGACAGCGATATCCTCGCTATCTAGAGGGCAACCCCAAGGGTTGCCCCTACAAATGCAAAGACGACGGCGCCACGCGGGCGGGACACCCGCGCTCCCAGAGGAAGCCGGCGGCGCACAGCATTAAGACCACCCAGCGGGATATCATGCGGCAACGTTACCGACCCATCTCACCTCTTCCGTCTCACCTCTAACCGATTCAAGGCGGTTTTTCGGAACCTTTCCCCCGCCTTCCGGGTCTAATTCCCGTGAACCCGGGTGATTCATCCTCGAAATATCGAGCAAACCAGGATACAAACGAAAGGGGCTTTTTCACGATGTCGATTCAAATGATCCGCTACCGGCGGCTGACGCTTTTCGCGGGCCTGCTCCTCGCCGCAGGCGCCTTTACGACGCCCGCAATCGGATCCGAGGACCAGGCCATTGAGCAGCTTCAGAACCTCAACAAAGCCTTTACGAGCATTGCCGGGCGGATTACGCCCACCGTGGTTACGATCGGCACGAGGCAGACCGTTTCGGTTTCGGGCCGGGAAATGGACCCCCGGTTTTACTTTCGTCCCTATTTCCGGATGCCGCGTGACCGGAAAGAGGAACGGCCGGGACTCGGCTCCGGCATTATCATGACCGCGGACGGATATATACTGACCAACCACCACGTCGTGGGCAGAGCGGACCAGATCACGGTCATTCTCAATGACAACCAGGAGTTCGAAGCCCGGCTGGTCGGCACCGATTCGCTTACGGACGTGGCGGTCATCAAGATCGACGCCAGCGACCTCCCGGCCGCGCCTATGGGCGACTCCGACCAGGTCCGAATCGGGGAGTGGGTGATGGCGGTCGGCGCGCCGCTCCGCCTGCGTTCCACCGTCACCTCCGGTATTGTCAGCGCCCTGGGCCGCAACCTGAATATCATCTCGAACTCGTTCGGCGTGGAAGATTTCATCCAGACCGACGCCGCCATCAACCCCGGCAACTCCGGCGGCGCATTGATTAATCTCAAAGGCGAAGTCATCGGCGTGAACACGGCGATCGCAACGGAGGATCGGGGGTTTATCGGGTACGGCTTCGCCATTCCGATCAACCTGGCAAGAAAGGTAATGGACGATATCGTCACCGATGGACGGGTCCGCAGGGGTTTTCTCGGCGTAGCCCTCAAACAGGTCGACGCCGCCCTGGCCGATGCGTTCGGCCTGGACCGCCCCCGCGGCGTACTCATCGCCGATGTTTTTTCAGACACGCCGGCGGATGCCGCGGGACTGAAAACCGAGGATATCATTTTGAGTATAGACGGCAAACCGGTCAATCGCCCCAACCACGTTCAGAGCCTGATTGCGCGAAAACACCCTGACGACACCGTTTCATTGGAAATCAAGCGGATGAGCAAGACGATCCCCCTCCGGGTCAAACTGGGGGAAAAGCCCGCGAGGCTCGGCGAGACCGCCTCGGCGAGGGCGGCGACCGGCCCGACCGCCCTTCACGGCCTCAGTCTGCGCGACATCACTCCCGACGTCGCCGAGAGCTGGGGCTTGAGAGACGCGATGGACGGCATTCTCGTAACGGACGTGGCCCCCAGAAGCCCGGCGGGGAGGGCCCGCTTCGGACGGGGCGATATCATCTTCAAGATCCGCCAGGGCCGTTTCGAACTGGAGGTGCGCTCCGTGGTTGATTTCAAGGCTTCCCTGGCCAAACTTGAAAAGGGCCGCAACGCCGCTTTTTTCGTCCGCCGGGGAACGAGCAACCTGTTCCTGACCATGAAAATACCTGAATAGAAACGCATCCGCCGATCGCCACACACGGCGCCGACGCGGCTCACCACATCGATTCTCACGACACCAAAAATAGCCCGGCGGGCATCCCGCCGGGCTTTCTGTCTATTTAGCACCTCGGGGCGACCGGCCGGATGGCGACCCCTCCCCCGGCCCCTCCCCGGCACGGGGAGGGGGGGCATGATCCCGTCCCTCGACAGCGAAAAGTCGGGGTGACGTTGAAGGGCGTTGGCTGTCTGCCGACACCAGGGCGACCGGCCGGTCGCCCCTACAGGAGCGCCAATGGCAGGTGACGGTTGCCGTGTGATTTCTGAATCTACGAAAACATATCGATCCTGAAACGCAGCCACGCCACGTGGGAAATTGAAAACATCCCTTGTGCAAGACCACCACAACATTCTATATTATATAAATGGCAGGGATATCCAAATGCGACGGGTACGGCGTTGCGCCGTCAGGGTAGGTATATTCGGCAAATTTAATCTGGTCGATATGTCGCCTATTGATACACTCATAAGCGATTTTCAGAACACGAACAACGACTCCCGAGAGGCTCCCCGAAATGAACGACAAGGATCCTAAATACAGATTCTTAGCCACCTACCAAGTGGCTGAAGCCGCTCGCTTTCTCAGGATGCACCCCGGGACACTCAGAACGTGGTTGAAGGGCAGCGGGCTTTTTGGACTTCCTGAAGCACCGCGAATTCAACTGTCTTTTTTGAATCTTGTCGAGGCTCATGTACTGTCCGCACTTCGTGGAAGATTCGGTCTTTCGATGCAACGCATTCGAATTGCTTTAAACGAATTACAACATCAATGGCCAGACGCTGAATATCCGCTGGCAACCGAAGAATTCTTCACCGATGGGAAGTACCTGATCGTTGAGAAACTCGGCCAACTGTTCAACCTTAATCGAGGTAGACAGATAGAGGTGGGCGAGCTTATACAAATTTACTTGCATCGCATCGACCGGGATGAGATAGGCCCAGTGCGCCTTCATCCCTTCACCATAGATCCACGGTTGAATTGGCAAAGAGCAAATAGACGTCCCGTTCTCATCAGCCCATACGTCTCGTTTGGTCGACCATCTATCACTGGCGTAGGAGTGGCCACCGAGGTTGTTTGCGACAGATTCGTTGCGGGAGACACCATCAGCGAAATGTGTAAGGACTATCGTCTCACACCCGTCCAGATTGAGGAAGTTCTAAGGTATGAGTCCGCGATCAGCCGGGCCGCCTGAATCCCCTATACACCTATTTGTTGACCGCAACCTGTCGAGTCGCGTTTTGTTACGAGAATTGCGCGAGGCTCAGATCACAAAAGATCTGGGCCTCGAAATCCGAGACCACGTAACGGAATTTCCTGAATTCAATACCGAAGGCGAGGTGACCGACGCGGAGTGGTTGGGAGAAATCGGCGAACGCGGTTGGCTGATATTGTCTCGAGATCTGAAAATTAGGTATAACGAGGTCGAAAAACAGGCCATCAAGAACTCCGGAGCTTCATTCTTCGCAATAACTGCGAAAAATGTGTCTTCCCGGGAACTGGCTGAAATTATCCTCAAGGCAATGAACAGGATCGTAAGTTTTGCAGAGCAACACAGGCCGCCATTCATAGCCCTGGTTTACCGGAATGGGCAAATTAGAGAAATCGACCTCTGATACCTCAACTCCGTCTTCATCGGTAAGCAAAAACGCTGATTTCGTTCTTGAATCATTGGAATCTACCACCGTTACTCTCCATCTGATGCGGCCTCCGATTCAGATCCGGCGTAGGGGCGACCGGATGGCGACCCCTCCCCCGGCCCCTCCCCGGCACGGGGAGGGGAGGCATGATCCCGTCCCTCGACAGCGAAGAGTCAGGTTGACGTTGAAGGGCGTTGGCTGTCTGCCGACACCAGGGCGACCGGCCGGTCGCCCCTACAGAGCGGTCCCGTTTTAAGGGACCGTTTTTTTGATTCTGATGACGTAGGTTTTAGGGGGTTCCGAGACATGCACTACCTTGAAACTCTCGGGATAGGCTTTCATGACCGGGACGATGTACTTCAGTTTCTCGCGAAAAAACGGTAGGTTGTCCAGCAGGATGTAATCGAATGCTTCCAGAGCCTGCAGGGCCTTAACGGGGTCCTCGAAGGGAGGATAGCCTTCGGCTTCCCGCCCCGACCAGAACCACACCAGGCCCGGCTTCCGCGTGGTGACACGGCTCTGGGGGGGCGTATTATCCTTCATCCAGACGCTGGCCTCGTAATACGGTTTCCAGTAAGCGTGATAGCCCGGCGTCATTCGCTGGCTTTTGATGATTGCGAAATCCGTGAACAAGGACGGCAGCAGAAACAAACAGGCCAGAAAAACGGGGTTGTGCCTGGCCAATGCAGGGCGTTGAAAGACGGCGATGACTTTCCCCAATGGCAGATAGCTGGGTAGGCATTTGGGCGGGGAGATGGTTTCCGGGAAGCAAGCGCAGATCCTTTCCACGCCCTTGAAGACGTAGAAAACAATAAAAGGCAATACGGGGAGCAAGTAACGATTGGGGGAACCGGGCAGCGTGAAGAGCGTGGCAACGTAGCCTAAAACGTACCAATCGTGGACCTGGAGGCTTCGGAGAAGCGGGAGCGGTTTTCTGCTGGCGGGGCTTCTGCCGAATACGAACCCTGTGGCAATCAGAATGAGGAAGAACCAGCCCACGGGACGCCACTCCGCGGAGATCGGCAACTGGCTCATATATAGTTTGGGCAGCAGGAGGTATTCCAGGTTCTTGAGATAGCCCACCGGATTCTTCTGAAAGAAATAATAGAAGAAATTATGCCAGAAGGACCCCACGTCGCTTTCCGGGATATACGTTCCCGTGGCGATCTGGTTGATCATTCCCAGGTAGCCCTGGGATTCGGGGAAGTTGACGTTGAGGTAGAACGCCCAGGGAAGAACCCACACGGAGGCGAATACGACAAGAAGCAGAGGTTTTTTTATCTCCTTGCGAAGTAAAAGATAGAGGGTTGCCGCAATCACCAGGTAGATGGACGGCGATTTCACGTGGTAGGCCCAGCCCACGGCGCAAGCGGCGCCAATCAACCATTTCCGGGAAATCCCCGGTTGTTTGATGTATTGCAGGATCGCCCAGAGTGCGAGCATCGAGAAGGCCGGGAAGGGAATATCCGCCGTTACGACATGGGCGTATTCCACCGAAATCCAGAACGCACCGGAGATCATCGCAATCAGAAGCGCCCGGCTGTTGTCGATAAAATCCCGGAGGACCAGGAACGTGCAGAACGGGAATAAGAAACCCGAAACGGCGATCGTCACCTTGAGCGCGACTACACTGTCCGGGAACAGGACGACCGCCGGCATCAGCATCGTTTTCACGCCCAGACCGTACTGGCTGTCCAGCACGCCCGTGCCCTGAACCAGGCGCCTGGCGTCCCTGATGTACGCAATATTGTCGCCGATAATATGGACCCATTCGTTGCACGTAAGAAGATATATGCCGCAAACGGCCAGGGAACCCACAGCGGCCGCGGTCAGAAACAGGTTTTCAGGAATCCCGCGAAACGCCGCCAGGCCGGCGACACAGAGAATCGCCACCATACAGGCCATAGTGGGTGCGAGGGTGGCCAGGTTCAGATCGTAAAGGCACTGAAAAGCCAGAAGAACCACGAGGCTGTACGGAAAGATGAGGCTGAGATATCGCGCGTTCATATTCTGGAGAATCGGTATTTGAGGAGGGTTTTAATGTTGAGAAAAAAGTCTGTCCAGCGCACCTTTTTGCCCGCACTCACGTCCCGGCCCCGGTACGTGATCGGGACGTCAACGATCCGGCAGCCATTTTTCAGGAGCTTGGCCGTAAGCTCGTGTTCCAGGTCGAATCCGTCTCGAACCAATGGTATCTGAAGAAGGGCATCGGTCCGGTAGAGTTTGTATCCGGTGCAGAGGTCGGTGATCCGCGAAAGAAAGAGTAGATTCGTGAACCAGGTGAGCAGTTTGTTCGCGATGAAATTCGGCAGCTTCATGCCTTCGATTTGGCCCAGGAAACGCGAACCGAAAACCGCGTCGATCGAAGGATCTCGCAGAAGAGGGGCGATCAGTTCGGGGACGTCTTCCGGGGCGTATTCCAGGTCGGCATCCTGGATGAGGGCCCAGTCCCCGTTCACGTGTTCCAGGGCCGTGCGAACGGCCGCGCCCTTGCCCCGGTTCCGGGGGTGGCGTACGACCACGATGCCGGCGTCGTCCAGGTTCCTCAATATCGAATCCGTTCCGTCGGTGGAACCGTCGTCCACAACGATGATCTCCTTACGCACGCCTTCCTGAACCTGAACGGCCCTGACGCGCTCGATCACGGCGCCCAGCGTGTTCGACTCGTTATACACGGGAATCATGATGGAAAGCAGGTAATCCTGAGCGTTTGTTTTGACGCTTTCCTCCATTCTGCCCTTCTCGTGTTTACGCAACGCTTCGTTGGACTCCCCCTCTTCTCGTAGGAGAGGGGGCCGGGGGTAGAGGTCCTTCTCCCGGAATGCAGACAAAGGTAATCCAATAGATAGCGCCGTCCTTCTTCCAGTGCGGGAGACGGCGGCGAGTCGCGGCGTGTCCGGACACAGGATTCCGAGGTTAGGGTTCGATGTACGTGAGCAGACAAGAATGTCCGCTCCACCTTCCAGTCGTCGTTCGCGCT
Source organism: Candidatus Latescibacterota bacterium (assembly GCA_965237675.1). Classification (GTDB taxonomy): domain Bacteria; phylum Latescibacterota; class UBA2968; order UBA2968; genus JAAXHE01. Next base: position 1,533,487 of record OZ250150.1, on the reverse strand, counting down.
TTTCTGGATCCGCGAGTCGTTGAGGAAGCGTGTGTGAAGGTGGGGCAGACATTCCTGTCTGCCCTTCTCATTGTCCTTCTGCCAGAATGCGGACAGAAGAAAGGCTTGCGCCGCCTCTATAAAGCCAATACTCCTGGTTGCGCAGTCCGGCTTTTGTGGGGTTTTCCATGATGTAGCGGACGAAGCGCCAATACTGCTTTTCGCTGCGCACTACGTGATCATAGGATTCGTCGAGCCAGAAAGTCCCGGTGACGCCAATGAGTTTGTTGATTTCGCGGGCAGATGCGCCCTTAATGCCCCGCAGAATCCGCGAAAGGTTATGGCCTCCCAGCGGTTCCATAAGGAGGTGAACATGCGTGGGCATGATGACGGCTGCGTGAAGCCGCAGTCTTTCACCGTCGAAGCGCAAAAGACAGTTCTTGACAGCTTCGCGGGCATCGATGTGCGCCAAGGCGCGGGAACCCAATCCGGCATCGAGCCAAGATTCGATCTTTTCATCGAAACGTCGGTTGTATTCTTTCCACTCAGCGTCCGTCCACGGTTCGGGGTGGCGCTTGAGCCACAGCTTACGCGCTTCCTGGAAGGCGCGACGTTTGTCCCGGGGGATCGCGTCAGCGAGGCGAAAGGTGATCCAATAGATAGCGCCGTCCTTCTTCCAGTGCGGGAGACGGCGGCGAGTCGCGGCGTGTCCGGACACAGGATTCCGAGGTTAGGGTTCGATGTACGTGAGCAGACAAGAATGTCCGCTCCACCTTCCAGTCGTCGTTCGCGCTTTTCTGGATCCGCGAGTCGTTGAGGAAGCGGGCGTGAATCCCTTTCAAACTTTGGTTCGAGGTATCGCTTGAGCGCATCAACCATCCTGGACAAAACGCGCAGGAATCGAAACCGTATTCAGGCGGCGGCTCCGGGAGCGACCCGCTTGACTTCGAGACCCCGGGGATCCACCGTTGCGGGAAGGATTCGTGCCGTGGGTACGGCGCACAGGATCTCCCGCCAGGCGTCCGAGATTTCGGGAACGACCCCGGGGTGCGGCAAAAGCGCCCAGACGCACCCGCCGTTGCCGCTGCCCGCCGTGGCGAAACCCGCCCCGAATTCGTTGCATACAGCCTGCAGTTTTTCTCCGACGACGGTCATACGGGCCGGGACGATCGCACAGCGAACCCCGGTTTCCTCGTCCATCAGCCTGCCTGCGGCCTCCCAATCGGCCCGTTTCAGTGACTCGGCGAACTCCGCGCCGATTTCGTTGATCCGGAACCACCGTTTGCGATGTCGACCTGCCAGGAAGTCGTCCACCTGCCGGCTGTTGACGTCGTTGGAGTCGTGCGGTTTGCCAATATACGCGACCAGCAGACGGTCGCTAAGGGCGCTGTATTGATCGGGGGAAAGAATCGCTTCCCGCCGGAACTTGCCCCGCGGGTCGCCGTAGGTCCAATGCCAGGTGTTGACGCCGCCGTACGTGGCGGCGCACTGGTCCTGCAGGCCGGTATAGGAGTACCGCAGACCGTCTTCAATATTGTAGACGATCTCGACGATTTCCTCCGGCGACAGTCGGACGCCGCCGACAAGCTCGCGCGTGCGGGCAAGGGCCCCGGCCAGGGCGACCGAGAGCGTGCCGGAACCGCCCACGCCGCTGCGGGGCGGGCAACCGTAGGCGATCTCGATTTCGACGCCGCCCAGCGCAAAATGAGCCGCAATGGCGAACAGCAGCCCGAAATGTCCCGTCATGTCGAACGCATCGGCGGGAAACGCCTCGTGATGATACTCATCGACGATTCGCACCCAGCCAGGCCGGTAGGCTTTAAGGCGGATGCGTGTGCGCGCGGAAATGGCAATATTGGTCGTGGCGGGATTCAGGCTGGCATACGGAAGCGCGAAACACTTCAGGTCCCACGTGCCGCCGACGTCGAGGCGGCATGGCGCCGAAGACACGATTTCAACCGTCTTAAGATGTGCGCTGAGATCCGCGTGCATAGTCATTTTCGATCGGTGTCCCGTCATGCCCGGGGATGGAACGTCCGATGCACCTCCTTCAGGTATTCCCGGTCGACGTGGGTGTAGATCTGCGTTGTGGATATATCCACGTGCCCCAGCATCTCCTGCACGGCCCTGAGATCGGCGCCGCCCTCCAGCAGATGGGTCGCGAACGAATGGCGCATGGTATGGGGGCTGACCGCCTTTTCAATGCCGGAACTCCGGACGTATCCGCGCATTTTCTTCCATATTCCCATTCGGGACATGGCGCCGCCGCGAAAATTCAGGAAGACCGTATTGCCGGACGTCGGCCCGCTCAGTTCGGCCCGGGCCTCGCCCAGGTAACGATTGACCCAGTCGACGGCTTCCGATCCGATGGGCACGATCCGCTCCCGGCTGCCCTTGCCGATCACGCGCACCACCTCCAGGTCGAACAACAGGTGCACCCGTTCCAGTCCGATCAATTCCGACACCCGGAGACCCGCTCCGTACAACATTTCCAGCAGCGCGCGGTCCCGCAATCCCAGAGGCGTCTCAGCGTCCGGCTCCATCATCAGGCGTTCCACCTCGTAGATATTCAGGACAGAGGGCAGTTTCCGGCCCTGTTTAGGCGACTTCATGTGCTCGGTGGGATCGTTATCGATCACCCCCTCCGCCTGCAGAAACCGATGAAACATCCGGACCGAGGTCAGATTGCGCGCCACGCTGGACGCTTCCAGGCCGAGGTCTCCCAGCAACTGCAATAACGCCGACACGTCCGCCTGTGAGACGTCGACGGGCCTCCCTACGCCCCGCGCCTCCAGAACCGTGGCGTACCGGTCCAGGTCCCGCGCATAGGCCGATACCGTATTTTCGGCTAACCCCTGCTCAAGGTGCACGTAGTCCATAAACGATTGCAGCGCCCCCCGCCATTCCGCTGTGAGGCGCTGCTCTCCGGCCTCGATACCCATTACGTCCGCCATTCCTGCGTGCTCCCGCGTCCGCCATTACCCTCCAGCGCCAGCAGGGCGGCCTTCCATTCCCCGCCATAGGCAAATCCCGTCAGGGCTCCGGAAGCTCCGACAACCCGATGGCATGGCACCAGGATCACGTACGGATTCTTACCGATGGCGGCGCCCACCGCCCGGGCCGCCTTCGGGCGCCCGATCGCCGTGGCAATGCTGCCGTAGGATCGTCGCCGGCCATACGGAATCTCCCGTGTTGCCCGCCAGACCATCTCTTGAAAATCCGTATATCGGGACGGGTCGGGAACGTTGGGAAATCGCACAAGATCGCCGGAAAAATAACCCGCCAGCGCGTTCATGAGGCGCTCCCCCGCTGGATCCGGGGGTTCGCCCTCCACCAGGTCGGGCCGGGCAACGTCGACCCGCTCGAAACGCCCCAGTTGGATGGACCCCAGCCTGCTTTTATCCCATGTTACGCTCACCCGCCCCAGTCCCGTCTGCATGACCGCGGATTGCGTCGTCCGCGCCTTGCCCGATCCATTTTTCATCGCTTGCTCCCCGTATTACAAACGGCCGGTAATCTATTTTCTGGAATGAACGGTGGTTTTCAATTGCTCCGCTATCTGTTCCGCGAGCTTCGATCCGATGCCCTCCACCGCCGCGATTTCCGAAGCGCCCGCCTCCCAGATCTTCTTCATCGAGCCAAAATGGGTCAACAGCGCCTTGCGACGGGCCGGACCCACCCCGTCGATATCATCCAGTTGGGAAGCCAGCGTTCGCTTTTGCCTCAGCTTGCGGTGATAGGTAATCGCAAACCGGTGCGATTCATCCCGAACGGCCTGCAACAACTTGAGCGCCGCCGAGGCCTTGGGAATATTCTGAGGGTCCGAATGGGCCGGCAGGAACACTTCCTCCAGGCGTTTGGCGAGACCAATCACGGGCTGTTTCCGAACGCCCAGCGCATGCAACGCCGCCACCGCGCTGGAAAGCTGCCCCTTTCCGCCGTCGATCAACAGCAGATCGGGAAACACCCGCCCCTCCTCCATCAGGCGTTTGAACCGCCGCGTCACCACCTGCCGCATCATCGCGAAATCGTCCGGCCCCTCGATTCCGGCAATCCTGAAGTGCCTGTACTCGGACTTCCGGGGCCGGCCATCCACAAAACAGACCAGCGACGCCACGGGATCCGTTCCCTGGAAATTGGAAATGTCCATCGCCTCGATCCGTTTCGGGGGACCCTCCAGGCGCAGGTCGCGCTGCAGCGCGGCAACGGCGGCAGGCGCCTGGGCCCTCCGGTTCTCACGTCTCAACCGGCGTTCGCTCAGCAACAGCGCGGCGTTGTTCTCCGCCATCTTCACCAGCCGCGCCTTGTCGCCCCGCTGGGGCACCCGGATTTCCACAAGACCGCCTGCCCGCCCCCGCAACCAATCCAGCACGGTTTCGCGCGATTCGATATCGCACGGCAGGCAGATCTCCTCCGGCACGAACGAGGCCGTCAGATAAAGCAATTGGACAAAGGAACCAACCACCTCGGCCATCGGCGCGTCCAGAACGCCGCCCAGGAAATAGTGCTGCCTCCCGATCAGCCTTCCCTCCCGGACCTCCATTACCACGCAGCAGGCTTCGTCGTCTTCCCTGGCAACGGCGATCGTATCCCAGTCCTTCTGTTCCGGGGACACCACCTTCTGGCGGTTGGTCGTCTGCTCCAGGTCCCTCAGACGGTCCCGGTAGACCGCGGCCTCCTCGTAACGCTGCCCGGCCGCCGCATTCCGCATGCGTTCCTTCAGCGCGGCCACCACCTGGGTATGGCGCCCGGTCAGAAACAGCACGGCCTCGCGCACGATCTTGCGGTACTCCACCGCAGAAATCAGCCCCTCGCAGGGGCCGTCGCACCGTTTGATCTCATAGTCCAGGCAGAGCCGGACGTTGCCCGCGGGCAACGCGTAGTCGCAACTGCGGATCCGGAACAGCCGGTGCATCGTTTCCAGGGTCCGGCGCATGGCCTTCACGTCCGTATAGGGTCCCAGATAACGCGAACCGTCCTTGACTACGTCGCGCGTAAACACAATCCGGGGAAACGGTTCATCGGTAATTCTGATAAACGGGTACTTCTTGTCGTCCTTCAGATTGATATTGTAACGGGGCTTGTGCTCCTTAATCAGGTTGGCCTCCAGAATCAGGGCCTCCACCTCGGTATCCGCCACGATATATTCCAGATCCCTCACGTTGCGCACGAGCGCCCGGAACTGACGCCGGCCGTCGTCCGCATTGGACCGGATGTAGGATTGCGCCCGGCTTCGCAGACACTTGGCCTTTCCAATGTATATGATCCGCCCCTGTTCGTCCTTCAACATATATACACCGGGTTCCCTCGGCATATGGGCCACAATCTCATTGAGGCGCCTGCGCACGGCTTTACGGCTTATTTTCGCCGGTTCTGAAATCCGGTCCGTGGATCCCGAATCCATCTCTTCTGCCTTATCAGCCCGTTGAAAAAGTCCATCCGGGCTACGGCCGGCCCTTGAGGTCGAAATACTGCGTTGCGCTCCCTCGCCGAATCGCTCGATTCGACTCGGTTGCGCGCCTTGTCTTCGGCCACAATGGCTCGGCCTCGCCTGCAGAGCGACTTTCTCAACGGACTGTTATCCGCGGGAGGCGCATTGCCGCCCGACTCCCGCGGTCAAATGTCCAGAATCTCGACCTGCATGCGCTGCAGATCCAGCATCCCGACCGTGGACCGGCCGGTCACCCAGCCGCCCGCCTCTCCGGGATTGACCACCAGGGTCCCGCCGGGTCGGACGTCTATCTCGTGGGTATGGCCGTAGACGATCACGTCGTAGGCGCCGCTTTCCGCCAGCGCGTCGAGTTCATCGGGTTCGTGCAGAACCAGCAGCCGCCTGCCCTCATAGTCTAACGCATGGGGCGCCCGGTGGATGGGGCCCAACGCCTCGAACTGGGCGCGAAGCCCGAACCGCTCGCCGTCGTTATTACCGAATACGCCCACCATGGGCGCGTTCAGGTCCGCCATCCACCTGGCGTTGAAGGGCGCGATGTAGTCTCCCGCGTGGACCACCAGCCCAACCTCCCGTTCATTGAACAGCGCCACCGACTTCTCCACGGAAATCCTGTTATCGTGCGTGTCGGCAATCAGCCCCACCAGATGCGCGTGTGCCATGGAAACCATCCGTTTGTTTGCGTGTTTTGAAAACCGGTTTTATCTCGGCAAGGACCTTGAGAAGGATACCCGGTCATGAGGAATGATTCTTTGAAAGATCATTGCCGCCAATTCCCCCCGGATTTTCATCGTTCGTGTCCATCATTTTCGAAAATCCCTTTCGCTCTCAAACGTATAATCAGAGGGATCTGTTTTTTCCCTTGCTCCTATGGAAAGTCCGGATACGGGCAAGTCCATAAAACAGAAACACGAGCTGTTTACGGATCCAATTTGCTGCGCGACAACCATCCGGAAGGGGGGCGTGTGCTGCGTCGCCAGCCGACGCCAGGGCCCGGATCGACTGCATGCCGTGGTCGAAACAGGTGTTCACCTTGACCCATTGGAAACCCGCCTCCTTCAGGAGATGGTGCAGTCTGTCCCCGCTGAACCCGGTTTTGTGGAACCCTCCCGGATGATTCTGCAAGCCGAAGATCGTGTCCAGGGCCCAGTCCCAACGCGCCTGCTCCGGCAGCCGCAGCCACTGCTCCAAGCACCATGGCAGGTCGGGAACGACGATCTCCACCTTCCCCGTGGGCTTGAGCACCCGGTTCCATTCAACGAGAACGTCCATCACCTCGTGCTTGGACAGATGCTCCAGCATGTGGGAGGAGAAGATCTCGTCCACTGAGTGACCGGTGAAACCGAGCCGCGCGGCCTCCATTCTCAGAACAGGTCCATCCGCAAAGGGATCGATATTGAGATAGCCCGGGCGAATATCGTCTCCACACCCGATGTTCAACCTAACCGGCTTGCACAAGTAAACTTCCTCCGGGCATTCAGGGTTATCCGTCAATCAGGCACGTAGCACCTTAGTATATGTTTCGCAGTTTTCCAGGGCAAGTGTTATTGTTATACGACTGTGTCTCCGGGTTGTCAAACGGAGAAACCGTGTAAGTTTATGTTGACAAGTATGATAGATTATGTGAATTTTGAGACCGTCCACCCCGCCACACAGAGGAAACTTCAATGGCAGTTTTGAAAATCGCGCTTCCGTCGGGAAGCCTCCAGGAATCCACCCTCAATCTGTTTGCGAACGCCGGCTACCGCATTCTCGCCAACCCCAGGTCCTACATCCCGTCGATCGACGATCCGGATCTGGAGGGCCTGTTCCTGCGCGCGCAGGAAATCGCCCATTACGTGGAGCGGGGTGTGCTCGACGTTGGCCTGACCGGCAAAGACTGGATCCTGGAAAACGACGCCGACGTGGTCGAGGTCGCGGAACTCCCGTACAGCAAATCCACCGCGCAGCCGGCGCGCTGGGTCATCGCCGTTCCGGAAGAATCGCCCATTCGGACGGTCGACGATCTTCAGGGCAAACGTATCGCGACCGAACTGGTCAATGTCACCCGAAAATTTCTTGACTCGCGGGGCGTACAGGCGGAGGTGGAGTTCTCCTGGGGGTCCACCGAAGCCAAGGTCCGGACGGCGGGGACGCCGTGCGGAAACGCACTGGAAGGGGACGGCCCGGTCTACGAGCCCGGCCTGGTGGATGCCATTGTGGAACTCACGGAAACCGGATCCTCGATCCGGGCCAACAAACTTCGGATTGTGGAAAATCTGCTTGAAACGACCCCCCGCTTCATTGCCAACAGAAGCGCATGGGACGACCCGTGGAAACGGGAGAAGGCGCAGAATATCGCCACGCTGCTTGTCGGCGCCTTTCAGGCCGAAGACAAGGTGGGCCTCAAGATGAACGTCCGTCGGAGAGACCTGGATGCGGTCGTCGGGCTGCTTCCGGCGCTGAACAACCCCACCATTTCCAATCTGCTCGACGGCGACTGGGTGGCCGTCGAGGTTGTCGTTGACGAACGCGTCGTGCGCGACACCGTGCCCCTGCTGAAGAACAAGGGCGCTGAAGGCATTATCGAATACCCATTGAACAAAGTGATCTACTGATGATCGACGTTGTCGCCTACGATCCGCAGAATCCGCCCCGAAAACTCCAGGCCATTCTCTCCCGGACCACCGATTTCGAGCCCCAATTGCTGGCCTACGTGCAGGAAATCGTCCGGGCCGTGCGGGAACGCGGGGACGACGCGGTCCTGGAATACACTCGGGAATTCGATGGCGTCGCCCTTACCGCGGACCGGATGCGGGTGCCCGGGTCGGACATCGAAGCCGCTTACCGCGATGCGGATCCGGACCTGATCAAAACCATCACGGCCGCGGCGGACAACATCCGGCGGTTTCACGACGTGCAGAAACAGACCTCCTGGTTCATCGAGGACGGCGATGGCGTGGTGCTCGGCAGACGCGTGCTCCCCATCGAACGGGTTGGCATTCTCATCCCCGGCGCCAGCGCCCCGCTTTTCTCGACGCTGTTGATGGCCGCCATTCCCGCCCGCATCGCGGGGGTGACGCGAATCTGCATGGCCACGCCACCACGACCCGACGGCTCCGTCCATCCGGCCGTGCTGGCGGCCGCACATATCGTCGGTGTGACGGAAATCTACCGGGTTTTCGGCGCCCAGGCCGTTGCCGCCATGGCCTACGGCACCGCCTCCATCCCGGCGGTGGACAAACTCGTGGGTCCCGGCCACCCCTCCGTCCAGATCGCGAAAAAACTCGTTTTCGGAACCGTCGACATCGACATGGTCGCCGGCCCCAGTGAAATCGTCGTTCTGGCCGACGAAACCGCCAACCCCAGACACGTCGCCGCCGACCTGCTATCCCAGGCCGAACACGGCAGCGGCTTCGAAGCCGCCGTCTGCATCACGCCGTGCGTCGACCTCGCCAGGAGGGTCGCGGACGAAGTCGAACGGCAGGCCGCCCGCCTGGACCGACGCGACGCCATCCGAAAGGCCCTGCGCAACTTCGGCGCGGTTGTGGTGGTGAAGGACCTGGACGAAGGCATCCGGCTGGCCAATCGGATCGCCCCGGAACACATGGAACTCCTGGTGCGGGACCCATGGGCCTGCCTGAGCGACGTCAGACACGCGGGCGCCGTGTTTCTGGGCACGGCCTCGCCCGAGCCGGTCGGCGACTACTACGCCGGCGTGAACCACATCCTGCCGACGGCCGGCGCCGCCCGCTTCGCCTCGCCGGTGGGCGTGGATACCTTTCTGAAAAGCGCGAGTATCGTCTCCTACACGGACCGCCGGCTGAAAAAAACGGCCGGCGACATTATCGCCCTGGCCGAAGCCGAGGGACTGGACGCCCACGCCAACGCCATCCGTGTCCGGCAGGAATAGAGCCCGCAACCGCCCGCCCGCGCAACCTCCCCTTACCGGTGGGGGCCCTGGGCGAGGCGTTCTCATTTCAAATCGGTCCCGATGATCGATCCGCCCCTGCAACGCATCAAGCCGGAAGTCCGTTCGGTGGACGGGTACCACCTGACGCACTACACCTGTCCGGTGAAGCTGAATCAGAACGAAAGCCCGTTCGACCTTCCGGAGGATCTGAAAAACGAGATCCTGGAAGCCGTCAGGAAGCGGCCCTGGTTCCGCTACCCCCAGCCCATGCAGACGGACCTGGTGGATGCCCTGGCGGAATACGCCGGCTGGCGTCCGGACGCGCTGATCGTCTGCAACGGCTCCAACACCCTCGTACAGCTTGTCCTGGCCGCCACCACCAGTCCGGGCGCGCCGGTGGTCATCCCATCGCCAAGTTTCTCGCTATACGGGCTTTACACCGGCTTCTCCGGGGGGCGCGTGATTCCGGTGGACCTCAAGACGGACTATACCTTCGACCTGCCCGGAATCCGGGAAGCCGTACGGCGTGAATCGGCAAACATGGTCATCTTCTGTTCGCCCAACAACCCCACGGGCTGCATCGTTTCCAACCCGGACCTGGAAGATCTGCTCCGGGAAACCGACGCGCTGGTGATGGTGGACGAAGCCTATGCCGAGTTCACGGACGACACCGCCCGAGACCTGATTTCCCGGTACCCGAACCTCATCGTATTGAGAACCTTCTCCAAGGCCCTCGGCGCCGCGGGCATCCGCATCGGTTATCTGATGGCCCACCCCGAGATCGCGCGGGAGATCCTGAAAGTCAAAATCCCATTCGACATCAACGTCTTCTCTCATACAGCGGCACTGCACATTCTGAAACACGATCGCCTGATCCGGGAACGCGTCGGGCTGATCCGGGACGAACGCCAGCGGGTATTCGCCGCTTTGCGAAAAATCGACGGCGTCCGCCCGTATCCATCGCATGCCAACTTCACCCTTTTTGAGGTCAGCAACCCGGGCCAGGTCTTCGACGGGCTGATCGAAAGGGGCATCCTCATCCGAAACGTCACGTCCTATCCTCTGCTCGAGAACGCCCTGCGCGTCAGTATCGGCACGACCGAAGACAACACCCGGTTCCTGAGCGCGCTCGAACAAACACTCAAGGACTCGTGTGTATAATACACACCCGGTGTCCTGTCCCGGAAAGTTGCAGTCATTCAGGAAAGGTAAACCCCATGCCGGCCCTGCGCACCGCCCGCATACAACGCAAGACATCCGAAACCGACATTGACCTCACGCTCAACCTGGATGGTTCGGGCGATTGCAGGCTGGAAACCGGCATCGGTTTTTTCGACCATATGCTCAACGCGTTCGCCAGGCACGGAGGCTTCGACCTGGACGTGGCCTGCCGGGGCGACCTGGACGTGGACGCGCACCACACGGTGGAAGATGTGGGCATCTGCCTCGGCCGGGCATTCTCGGATGCGCTGGGAGACAAAGCCGGCATGACGCGCTTCGGACACAGTTTCGTTCCCATGGACGAAGCCCTCGCACGCGCGGCCATCGACCTTTCGGGCCGGCCATTCCTGGTCTACAACGCCGATCTGGCGGACGAGATGGTCGGCGCGTATCCGACGACAATGAGCCCGGAGTTCTTCCGGTCCCTCGCGGACCACGGGCGTCTCAACGCACACATCGACCTGATTCGCGGCACGAACGCCCACCACGCCACCGAAGCGATTTTCAAGGCCGTTGGCCTGGCGCTCCGGCAGGCATGCGGACGGGACCCCGGCGTCGTGGGGATTCCTTCGACCAAGGGCGTGTTGTAGGGCCCGCCCGTCCATCCGCATTGGGTTCAGTATGACTCTTGACAAGGCGCTCCCGGAAACTCCACGATTCGATCCCGATGCCGCAGGCCGAAAGGTCCTTACCCTGGATCAGGCCCGCCGTGTCCGGCAGCGCCTGAAACGAACCCGCGCCAGGCTGGTTTTCACAAACGGCTGCTTCGACCTGATCCATCCGGGCCACGTCGCTTTCCTGCAGCGGGCGCGCGCCCTGGGCGACGCGCTCCTGCTGGGCCTCAACAGCGATGACTCCGTCCGCCGCATCAAGGGCAGGGGCCGCCCGATTCTCTCGGTTGAGGAACGGACAGCCGTGCTGGCGGGCCTGGAAGCCGTGGACTATATCTGCGTGTTCGAAGAGGACACCCCGCATAATGTGCTCCGTGCCCTGTTGCCCGACATTCTCGTCAAGGGCGGGGATTATTCGCCGGATCAGATCGTCGCCCGCGAGGTGGTTGAAAACGCCGGGGGCCGCGCCGCCACCGTATCCACGGCGTTCGACACCTCCACCACCGCCGTCATAAAACGCATCCTGGAGGCCGCGAGATAGAGCGGGAGGGGAGGATGGCGACCCCTCCCCCGGCCCCGAGTCCCTCACCCCCCAACCCCCTCTCCCACAGGGAGAGGGGGAGCAGAACGAGAATCCGATTAGGGACGAGTGATATGGAAAAGTTGCCAACACCTCTCCCTTCTTACCTCTTACCTCTCACGGCATTATGAAAATCCTCCACACCATTTACGACGACGTGGACAACCCCTGGTGCGGAGGAGGGGGGGCGGTCCGCGCGATGGAGATCAACCGCCGCCTCGCCGGGAATCACGACATCACCCTGTTGACGGGCAACTTTCCCGGCGCCGGCATGGAGGAAGATCGTTATGGTATCCGCATCCGCCGGGTGGGGTCGAATCGAAACTATGCGCTCAGCCGCCTGAGTTTCTCGGCGCTGGCGGCCCGGGCGCTGGCGGGATGGCCCTTCGACCTCTGGGTCTACGACTTTTCCGCCTTCTCGCCCGTATTCGCCCTTCCTTCCCGGCAGGCACGGTCGGTGATGGTCTTCCACCATCCCATTGCTGGGCACGCCACGCGGAAATATCCCGGGATCGGCCTGCTGGCCGCCGCCGCCGAATGCCTCCACACCCGGCTCCAACGCCGGATCATCGCCGTTTCCCCGAGTACGGCCCTGCACCTCCGGAGGCGCGCGCGTCCGAACACGACCATCCATACGATATGCAACGGCGTGAATCATCCGCAGATCGCGGAAACCCGCGAAGAAGATTATATTCTCTTTTTCGGCCGCCTGGACACCTATAACAAGGGCATCGACATCCTGCTCCCCGCATTCGCCAGGCTGAGACCCGCGCATCCGGACGTCCGCCTGGTCCTGGCGGGGCGGGGTACCGACGCGCGCCTGAAAGAACTGAGGTCCATCTCCCGGTCCCTCGGCATATCGGATCGCGTGGAACTCACGGGCCCCGTCTCCGAAGCGGAAAAATGGGACCTCTACGCCGGCGCATTGTTCACCTGTCAGCCTTCCCGTTACGAAGGGTGGGGCATCACCGCCATCGAAGCCGGCGCCGCCGGAAAAGCGGTGATCGGCACGGAGATCCCCGGGCTTGTCGACGCGATCCAACGCGACCGGACCGGCCTGCTGGTGCCCGCGGAGAACGCGGACGCCCTCGCGGGCGCCATGAAACACCTCCTCGAAAACCCCCGACGCCGCGCCGACCTCGGCCACAACGGGCGAAAATGGGCCGCCAATTTCTCCTGGGACCGGATTGCACGCGAACAGGATCGGGTTTACGTCCACTCCCTCGGGTGATCCTGCATTCCCAACTCGCGCCGAGCCAGCCGGAGATCGCGCCAAGAGGTTGTCAACGCGGCCCCCAGACACAACCGCGCGGGCGGTCTCCGCTGAGTACGGCGCGGCCGGCCGATTCATCGCGGGCGCCTGCTGGACCGAGCGAAAATCGAGACACCCGGATGTCGGTCTTGAACCCTATTGCCCACCACGCCCCCTGCCCCGGCACGGCCGCCCAACCCGTGGAGCCGTAACGTGAGCAAACGCAAAAAAAGAGCGGTCGGTCGAAGCGTAACACCGCGGCCGCAGGCCTCGAAAAGCCTCCCCGACCGTTTCGCTCCCTACCTCGCCTCGCCGTGGGCCCCGGTCGTGTTCTTTCTGTTCCTGAGCGTGGTGTACTTCGCCGGATTCGTCTTCACCGACCATGTCATCCTCGGACAGGACACAGGAACGGATTTTCACAAGGGCAGAGAGCCTTTCCTTCAGAAGCTGGCCGACCTGGCCCCCGCCAACTGGACGCGGTACCTGGGCGGCACACCCGTGACCGGACAACGGACGTCCCAGTACTTCCCACTCGAGATCATCGCCCTGTTTACAACCCGGCACCGTCTTCTCGGTTGGCGATATGTCTTCGCCATGTTCATGGCCGGATATTTCATGTACCTCTGTATCCGCGGCCTTGGCCTGAAACCGCTCACCGCCTGGCTCACCGGAATCGCTTACGCCTCCGCACCCACGCTGCTCACCTTCATCTACGCCGGCCATGAAGCCAAAATGCTGGTCATCGGCCTTTTTCCCTTGATGGTCTGGGGGCTGTACCGCGGCCTGGAAACCGGCCGCCTGATCTACTACCTCGTTGTGGCCGTCGCCGTCGGCGCGGGCATCTATACACCGCACCTCCAGATGCTCTATTATGCCCTCTGCGGCCTGGGCATCATTTTCGCCGCAAGGCTCGTCCATCTCTTCTATTGTGAAAGAAACATCGCGGCCGCATTCCGCCGAAGCCTCCTCAGCGCCGGCGCGGTGTGCCTGGGCCTGGCCATCGGCGCAATGGGCGTGTTTCCTCAATACTGGTACACGCGCACGGAATCCAGGCGGGCGTTGGAGAACGGCGGGGGCAAGGGCCTCGAATACGCCCAAACGTGGTCGCTGCACCCCGAAGAAATCGCATCGCTGGTCATTCCGGAATTCGCGCACTTCGACGATCCGGACCGGCGAACACGAAACTACTGGGGCCGCAATCCCTTTAAACTCAACTCCGAATATTTCGGAATCGCCGTTCTCTTCTTCGCAGCCCTCGCCTTCGGCCGCGTCCGTCGCGACCCCAGAATCTCGATCTTCCTTTTGCTCTTTCTCATCGCCCTGGCATTCGCCCTCGGGCCCCATACCTTTCTGCACGGTTACGCGTACCGCTATATTCCGGGCATGAAAGTGCTCCGCGCACCGGGTATGATCGCCTTTCTGTTCGCCTTCCCGGCCTGTGTTCTGGCCGCCATCGGCTTGCAGCGCGTTCTTTACCCGACGGACATCTCGCCTCAATCGCGGCGCAATCTCGCCATCGGCGCCGCCGTCGCGGTGCTCCTCCTGCTGGGCGTCGCCCTGGCTCCCCAGGGCGCCATCAACGCATGGAACGGCCTGTTCTGGAGCGATATTCCGGATTCCGCCGTCCGGGTCGCGCAGGCGAACTCACACAACCTCAGCCGGGGCGCCATGCTGGCCGCCATGCTCGTGGCGGTCCTGGCCTTTCTTACCTGGAAACGCCTGGGCGGCGCCGTATCCCCCGCCGTCTTCGGCTGCCTTCTCATTCCCCTGATGCTCTTCGACACCTGGCGGATCGACCGGCAGTTCCTCCGATATTTCGACCCGGGCCTTCAGCCGCCGCCCGAACGCGTCTACGGCGACCTCCTGCGTTACTTCAATCAGGACGCGGACCTTTACCGCGTGCTATTCGTATCACAACTCTCCGTGCCCCCACCGCATATGGGCGCGGGAAAGCGAACGATTGTCGACAGGGTCCGCGTGGACTATCACGAACCCTTTACCATGCTGCGTTATGACCGGATCACCGAACCCCAAACCCTCAGGCACTTCCCCATCCTGAATCTGCTGAACACCCGTTACGTCGTGACCCGGGAACCCTTTCCGGGCTCGCCGGCATCCGTGGTTGCCAACGGCCTGCATATCTACAGGAACGACTTCGCGCTGCCCTGGTTCTACCTGGCGTCCCGTTACCGAATCGAAACCGACGAGGCCCGCATCCTTGAACTGCTGTCTGAGCCCGGATTCAAGCCCGATGAGACCGTTATCCTCGAGGCCGAGCCGGACGGATTTTCGGCTGACGATGCGGACACGCGATCGAAGGACCCCATCGAGAAGGTCGCGTACGGCGAACGCGGGGGACATATCGAACTCAACGTCAACGCCGGGGGCCCGCGTATCCTCGTGATCTCCGAGAATTACCATCCCTTCTGGCACGCCTACGTCGACGGCGAGGAACGGCCGCTGTTCAGGGCCAACTACGCGTGGAAGGCGGTTGCCGTGCCCGCGGGCGAACACCGGGTCGAACTCCGCTTCCACGATCCCATTGCCACGGCCTGCCGCTGGATCACCCTCCTTTCCACCCTCTGCGCCATCGCATGCGCCGCCGGCTGGTACTGGCGACAACGCTCCGGGGACGCGGCCCCCGCCACCGCGGAGTAATCCATGGGCGGCAAGACACCGGTCAGACGGATCGCCGGCAACACCGCGGTCCAGGTATCCGGACGAACCATCGAGTTGGCGATCTTTCTGTTCCTCGTCCACTACCTGGACCTGAAAGCCTTCGGCGCCTATACGTTCATCCTGACCAACCTCATGCTGTGGAGCGTGCTGGCGGACGCGGGCACCTTTAACGTCCTGGTGCGAGAGACCGCGAGCCGCGAGAGTACCGACCGGCTTCTGGGGAACGCCTTATCGATCGGCCTGATCGGTTCCGCGGCCGCCATTCTGGCTTCAAACGCATATCTCTATCTTACAGGCCAGGGCGCGGAAACCCTCATGCCCGCGTTCGTCGCCTCGCTCACCCTGTTCGTATCGCCGCGGCTGAACGCCTTTCGCAGGATGTTCCAGGTGCGGTTTCAGGCCAAACTCGAAATGGGATACGTGGTGGCGTGGAACACGGCCTCCCACCTTCTCATGGCCGGCCTGCTTGTCGTTGTTGTCCTCAACAACGGCTTTCTTACCTCCATCTTCTGCGCGCTGATCGCCGCTGAGATCCTCTCATTTGCCGGTCTGTGCATCACGCACCGGCGTCTATTCAAACTTCCCCGGTTCCGGTTCGATCCGCAAATCGTCAAATCTCTACTGCGGCAGAGCATCCCGCTGATGCTCGCCTCGGTCTGCGCCACCGTCCACGACAAAATCGGCATCATGATGCTCGAATCCATCAAGAACAAGGAGGCCGTGGGCCTTTACAATATGGCGGCGCGAATTCCGGACAGCCTACCCTTTCTGGCCTCGATATTCATCGCCTCCGTCTTCCCCGTGATGGTGAGACATCGGGAGACCGATCCGGTTGCGTTCGACAGAATCTACCACCGCAGCGCGCGTTACCTGCTGCTCTTTGTCGTCCCCGTCGCCGGCTTCTGCACCCTCGCTTCCCGGGACATCCTGAACCTGCTCTATCCCGGCCGGATTCCGGGAGCTCTGTTCGCCTATGCCAGCGGGACCCTCGTCCTGCTCGTGTGGGCGCAGGTGTTCAAATACATGGGCACCGCCTTCAGTTTTCTGATCGTGGCCGTGGGACAGGAGAAACGACGCCTCGTCTGCCTGGGCGCCGCCGCGCTGCTCGGCATTTTCCTGAATATCGCGCTGATCCCCGCCCACCACATTCTCGGATCGGCCGCGGCCGTCCTGGTCGGATCCATCGCGTACCCGGTTGCGGGGCTCTTCTTCGCTCCTCTGCGAAAGTACGCGGTCATACTGGGCGCCGCCGCCGTCAAACCGCTGCTGGCGACCCTGCTGACGGTGCTCTGCGTCGCTGCCATCCGGGATCACTTCTTCGTTGCCGGCGTGGCGGGGTTTCTCGTCTACGGCGCGCTGATCGTACTGCTGAAAGGCGTCACCCGGGAAGACCTGGCCCTTCTCAAGCAGCTCCGCAAATAGCTATCAGCGTACAGCTCTCAGTTGTCAGCTAAAGGCGGGACCTCTCCCCCCAGCCCCCTCTCCTGCGAGGAGAGGGGGAGTTGGCGATATGGCCCGGCGATATCAATATCACGGATGTCCGTTTTTTGTAGGGGCGGTTCGCGAACCGCCCGGCCGGCGTGGTCAGCGATCAGCAGTTGGCGATACGGACCGGCGATGTCAATTGCCGATGTCAACGCCATGATGGGGCAACCACAAGGGTTGCCCCTACAATTGTAACGACGGCGCCACGAGGGCTGGAATCCCTCGCTCCCGGGAAGAACGTGCAGCAGATAGCGGACAGATTACAGCAATCAGCTAACACCGGCTAACGATTTGGCCTGGCGATATCAATTCACGGATGTCCGTTTTTTGTAGGGGCGGTTCGCGAACCGCCCGCCTGACCACATGGAAACACCGGCTCATACGAAGGGGAAATCGCTAGACACACTGTCGCGTTTTGCGACACTTCCGAATAACGCTTTCGCATCAGACCCATCGGCACAGGCAATTTCAACCAGGAATGGCAATTGAAAAAAACCACGAATTCCTCTTGTTATCTAAATCAATGAGCCTTATTTTACGAATTAAGAGAGCATGAAGTAGCGAAAGAGACAAGATCGCAAAACATACAATCCTCTTGATCTTCAATAGCAGAACTTCGACGATTCCGGACACGGTTCGCACGCCTGCCTGTAACGGGCTGCTTGAGGTTCCGAAAGTGAATGAAATTACACGACGCCGGTGGTATACGGGCCCGCCTCACGTTACAGGCAACCCGCTCTCACAAAGAAGGAGGTTTCCCATGTGCAATGCCATTCATCGGCTTGTGTCAGTTAAAGGCTTCAGCACTTGCCTTTTCGCCGCGGTCGGGCTCTTCCTCTCACCGATGTCTGCCATTTCCGCATCGCCTGGTAACGCCCTCGATTATCCGACGTGGCACCTTCCGCAAGGCGCCACCGTCCGAATTGGGAAGGGACGCATTGGACTAACCGACAGGGCGGTTGCTTTTTCTCCGGACGGTAAACTTGTCGCCGTAGCAAGCGGCATCGGCGTATGGCTCTACTCCGTGGAGGATCCCGAAAGATTCACTCTGCTACCGTCCGGCGTCGTCCATTCGTTGTCCTTTTCGTCCGACGGTACGACGCTTGCCGCAGGAGGCCACTTGCGGGGACACTCGGAGGTCAGGCTGTGGGACGTGGCTACGGGAACAAATACGGCCACTGTTACACCTGAAACGTGGAGAAAGATATATCTGTCGTTGTCTCCGGACGGTAAAACCTTCATTTTTCCCTCCAGTCGTGGAAGACTCGAACGGTTGGACGTGGCCACCGGAAGACTCACCTCTGCCCTCGTGGGAATCGTGGGAGATTGGTCCTTCGACATCTCGATGTCCTTTTCACCGGATGGGAAGACCCTCGCGTGGGCTTCCGGTGGCAGCACGGTCCATTTGTGGGACGTGACGACGCGCACCAATACCACTACCCTGGAGGGGCATGGTCGGGAGGTCACCTCCGTGTCCTTTTCTCCAGATGGGAGAACCCTCGCGTCGGCATCCGCTGACGGCACGATCAAGCTGTGGGATGTCGCGTCGGGCACAATAGCCGCTACCCTCCCGAAACAAGGTTTCGGCATTTACGCTGTCGCGTTTTCTCCAACTGGCTCCACTCTCGCCTCCGGGGCATATAACGGCTCGGTCAAAATCTGGCACACGGCGACTGGCCGAAATATCGCCACGTTTGACCGCCATCGGGGCAAGGTCAGTGCGATTTCATATTCTTCTGATGGGACGACCCTCGCCACCGCATCTGAAGATGGTGGCGTTTTCCTGTGGAACCTGGTTACGGGAAATACCACCGCCATCTCAGGCTACATGGGAGATGTCTGGGGTATGGCGTTTTCACCAGACGGCACAACGCTGGCTTCCCATACCCCTGCAGCAATGGGAGACGTCAATATATGGGACGCCGCAACGGGACTGATGCAGGCAACCCTAAGCGGGCATACCAGTGTGGTCTACTCGATATCGTTTTCACCGGACGGGGCGACCCTTGCTTCCGCATCATCCGACAGGACGGTCAGGTTATGGAACCTGGACACACACAGCCGCATCAACACATTCCCACACAATTTTCAAGTCGCTTCGGTGTCCTTTTCACCCGATGGAACAACCATTGCTTCGGGGGACTTCGAAGGAAATGTCAACCTCTGGCACGCGAAAACCGCAACCAGGATCGTCAGGCTTAACAGCCTCAATTATCGCGTCGGGACGCTGCTTTTTTCCCCGGATGGCGCGACGCTGGCTGCCGGGACCAGCAACGGCGAGATCAGGATGTGGGACGTGGTGACGGGTTCCACCACCCGCGACCTGGAAGGACATTCTGAACGGGTTCTCTCCATGGCCTTTTCACAGGACGGGACAGCACTGGCTACCGCTTCATACCACGGTACCGTCAAGGTGTGGGACCTGGCGACGGGCTCTGCCAGCGCCACGTTGGAAGAAAAGGCGAAAGCTTGCGTGGCATTCTCCCCGGACAGGACGATGTTCGCCACGAGTGAGCAGGGAACGCTGGTGAGGCTATACGACATGTCGACGGGCGACATTGTCGCTACCTTTGAAGGGCACAATCTCGCCATCAGCAGCGTGTTGTTTTCTCCCGATAGCAAGACGCTTGCGTCGGGATCTCATGCTGGCACGATGCTACTGTGGGACCTGGCGCCGTACCGAGTTTCGCAAACCCCCGATCCCGATTTCAACGGCGATGGCGCCGTGGATTTTGACGACTTCATTCAGTTCGCGGCGAAATTCGGGTTGAGTCAGGGAGACCTGCGTTACAGCACGCGGTACGATCTGGATGGCGACGGGACAATTGGGTTCGGCGACTTTCTGGTCTTCGCGAAAGACTTCGGAAGGAATAGCGGTTAGAAAAAAACAGCGATCAGCCATCAGTAGTCAGCGGTCAGCCAGAACCGGTTGGCGACACGGATCGGCGATGTCAATTGCCGATGTCAACGCCATCATGGGGCAACCACAAGGGTTGCCCCTGCAAATGCAACAGCGGCGCCGCGAAACCCGGCGATATCAATTCGCGGATGTCCGGTTTTTGTAGGGGCGGTTCGCGAACCTCCCGTTTGGTGAGGATGAGGCGACCGCGGCCAAACACCGTTCCCACTCACCCGCCCGGTGGCGGAGAGGGGGGTTTTTCTGCGTTATTCCGTCACCCGCCACCGCATCGCGTATGCTCACGCGGTCTCAGGCCAATGTCTCACGATTTCTCCACTAAGGTGATTCGCGGAAAAACCGGCCCCGTGCCGAACGGCGCCGTTCTTTTTGGTCCTTTTTCTTGGGCGTGAAAAAGGACGAAGAAAAGAGAATGAAAAGATAGAGAGAGAAATGACTCCACAGGTCGGGAGCACAACCCATCATTCGCCTTTGCCTATATGTTTTTTCGTGCCTCCGGCGGAACTAGCAGTCAGCCAACACCGGTTAGCGACATGGCCACGCCATATCGATTTGCCGACGTCTGGTTTTTGTAGGGGCGACCCACGGGTCGGCCGCCTGTCGGTGCAGAAACAACAGCTCACACAAAGGCACAGCGGAAAAAATAAACACAAAATCCACTTCTCCCCAAATTCCCTGCCTGCGGCGGGTTCCTTGAAACCGTGAGACGTAAGACGGTAGAGGTAAGAAGGCCACTCAGCCACCCACCGGTTACACGCCCTCTTTCGCGATCCACTTCTATTTTCCAGTTAGCGAGACTCCGGTTCAGAGGGTTTCATATGACAAAGTTATTAACCCTTCTACCTTCTTGCCTCTTGCTTCTTACCGTTTTTAAAAGTCGCCGCCAGGCGCCTGTCTGCGTGCGGCCACGCACAGGCAGGCGGGGCCGTCGACATGCACAGCGCGAACTACCTAACGGGATGCACATGATCCTTTGCCCTGAAAACGATGGAGGATAGTGGTGTTCGTTGCTGGACGGAACAGCGCGCTCTGCTCTGGTTATTCTCTCGAAAGGTCTGTCGACCGAATTTCCAGTTGTTTCCTGCCAGCGAGAACCAATCAGCGGTCAGCAGGCAGCGATCAGCTAAAACCCAATCGATTGACGTGAGCGCCGCAAGGAGGGCAACCACAAGGGTTGCCCCTACAATTGTAACGACGGAGACGCGAAACCCGGAGATATCAATTCGCAGATGTCCGGTTTTTGTAGGGGCGGTTCCCGAACCGCCCCTACGTAGTGTTGGATGCTGAAGGGATTTGGATTATCATATCCATGCCGCGACATGAGCAACCACGAACGGCAGTTAGAAGGGAGAGGGGAGACGGAAGAGGACCACCCTGCACCCACCGGACATCGATACGGACTGGCGTTGTCAATCGGCTAATTGCGTGACGCGACGAGGGGGAACCTCTCCCCCCGGCCCCCTCTCCTGCGAGGAGAGGGGGAGAAGGCGATATGGCTTGGTGGGGTCAATCTGCCAATGCCTGGATTTTGAAGGGGCGGTTCGCGAACCGCCCCTTCGTTTTGTTGGATGCTGATCGGATTTGGTTTATCATATCCGTGTTCCACCGTATCGGATTGTCCGTGTCGCATTTTGCGTCAACTTCAAAAGGTGGTGTAGAGGGGGCCTGGCTCAAACCAGGGTATCAATTACTGTCATCCAAAATCGGGAGACGCGGGATGGTATCCAATAAAACGGTTCCGGATTCTGTAGTAGATGCCGCCGAGGCGTTTAAACGTGATGGATTCCTGATTGCGAAGGGCCTTTATTCTCCGGAAGAGATGCTGGACTGGAAGTCGCGCATAATAAACATCCTCGAGGCGGGGGGTCATATCAGCACGGACCCGGCGTCTACTGGCGTCCACGTCTTCATGCCGGAGACGCTGGACCCCTTCTTCCGGGACCGGATGAAAGACGACTGCGTGGTGTCCATCGTGAACCGGATAATCGGTCCGAACGTGGAGTTTCTGAGCGTGAAGTCGGTCTACAAGAACAAGTTCACCCGGTTCGGGTCTCCCTGGCACCAGGACTGGTACTATTGGAAGGGTGCGAACAAGATTTCCGTATGGATCGCCCTGGACGACGCCACGCCGGAAAACGGCTGTTTGAAGATGATTGCCGGCAGCCACGCCAAGCGGTTCAAAGTGAAACAGGTCCGGGGAGAGAACGGCTTCGCATGGCGCATTGAAAACGAAGAGTTCGCCGGACGCCCCGAGACCACGCTTGCGGTGAACCGGGGCGACGCGGTCTTTTTTCACGATCAGACCCTGCACAGCTCCTATCCGAATATCACGGGCGCGGACCGCTGGTGCTTTATCTCCACGTACAGGGATGGATCCGTCAAGGACGAGTCGACCGTATGGGCGCATCCGATGGTTGTCACCGGTGAAAGTGTAAACGTCGGTTGACGAGTCCTACCCCCTAACCCCCTTCCTGAGAGGAAGGGGGAACTGTGATCGGCTGATGAACGGTTGGATTGGATGAAGACGTTTCGAATGAAAAAATCCGGTCGAGACATCGTGATTGGTCGGCGAGTTGCAATTGGGAGGGTGACGAGATGGCGTTGTCCGAGCAATCACAGCATGTATAAAACGTTGTTTACGCAACACTGCGTTTGACTTCCCCTCTCCTCGCAGGAGAGGGGGCCGGGGGGAGAGGTCTTTTTTTTCGACGACAGGAAATGCAATAGGCAGGTGGAGGCGTCGGAGCAGCTATGCCAGAAACAAAACATGACCTGAAATTGAATTCGCAATGGCGCAGGACGGTGGTGGTGGAAGGCGGGTACCCGCGACGATGGCATCAGACACAAGCGGCCATTGGTGGCGAACAGGGTCTGCTGGTTGTATCAATGGAGGAGCTGGCCGCACGGCTTGCCGGAGGATTCCTCCGGTCCATCCGGACCGATATTCTGAAGGAACGGTTGAGGGACGCTGCCGCCGCCGGATCGCTCGAGGAACTCGATACAATCAAAGGCCTGCCCGGGTTCCAACGCGCGGCCGCGGCCACCCTGTCAAAGGCCTGGCGAGCGGGCCTGGCGGTGGACGGGAACGGTTCAACGCGCACCGGCTCCCTGGCGACCCTGGAACGGGAGGTGCGTTCGAGGCTGCCAAAAAATCAACTCCCGCCTGCCGAACTGGCGAAGGCGGCGATCGAGCGAGTACACTTTGCCCCCACCCTCTTTGGCCGCATAGAGATCCACGGCCGCACCGAGTTGCCGCCGGTGTGGAGAAATCTGTTGTTGCGGCTCGGCACCGAAACGGATCTGGTCTGGGTGGCCGGCGCCAGGCTGTTTCCGGACTGGCTTTCCGGGTCGGGTATCACGGTACATACGACGAAGCCGTCACAACCCGAGATCCGCGCGGTGTCGTGCGCCACGCCCCGCCACGAAATACTGGAAGCCCTTCGATGGACGCGGAGGCATCTCACAAAAGGAACACCCGCCCGTCAGATTGCGATCGCGGCGGCATCACCCGCGGCGTGGGACGATCACATGCTGGCCCTGTCGGCCGCCGCGAATCTGCCGGTTCACTTCATTCACGGCCGGCCTGCTCTTGCGACCCAGGACGGGCAGCTTGCCGCGGCGCTCGCCGAAATTCTCCTCCGCGGGCTGTCCCGCCCGCGCATGGTCCGCTTCATAGGCCTGCTTCGGTCTTGCGTCAAGCCTTTCCAATCTTTGCCGGAAGACTGGTGGGAAATCCTGCCGGACCATGCCCCACTGTTATCCGCGGACCGATGGGACCAACGCTTGAGCGAGTTGACGCCGGAGGACTTTTCCGACGGCGAAAACCACCGGCCGCTGCTGCAGCATATCGTCAAGGTTCTCCGCCTGGGCCTGACCCGGGCGGAAGAGATGGGTGCGGTGCTCTTCAAAGATTCGGAGGCGCTGGGGATCTGGCAAAGGGCCCTGGTGGAGGGGCCGCCTGCCGCTCTGGACGTGACCCTGGCCGGGCTCCGCGTACAGGACGACGCAGAACCGGGCGCTGCCATTGTATGGGGGCCGGCATCGGCCGTCGCGGCGGTTCCCCGGCCCTTTTGCTGGCTGGTCGGCCTCACCTCGCGCTCCTGGCCCCGGCGCGCCAGCGAGGACCCCTTGCTTCCCACTCACGTCATGCCGCAGGAGCGCCTGGATCCCCTGCCTGTTCACGAATCAGACCGTCGTGATTTCGGAACCATCTGCAGGATGACGGACCGCCAGGTCGTCTGTTCGCGGGCGCGGCGGGATAGCGAAGGACGGCTCAACGGCGTTTCGCCCCTCTATCCGCAGGACAGCGATGAAGCGTTCCTCGCCCAGAGCCGGGCGCCGGAGCATGCCGCAAGCCAGGCCGATCGACTGATGGCCAGACCCCGCGAATTCGCCGCGCTGCCATTGGCGGGGTCCGCGACCCGGACCTGGATGGATTGGCGGAGCGAGAAGCTGACGGCCCACGACGGCGTGATCATGCCGGGGCATCCGATGCTGCTTCGCGCCCTCAACCGCACCCAATCCGCCAGTTCGCTGGCGAGGCTGCTTCGGGATCCCCTCGGCTATCTGTGGACCTACGGTTTCGGCTGGAAGGCGCCCGAGGAAACGGACGAGCCGCTCACGCTTGACGCGCTTGCGTTCGGCGAGCTTCTGCACCAATTCCTCCAGGAAGCTGTGACCCGAACAGAGGGCGTCGAAGCCGGCGGATTTGCCGGCGCTTCTCACGGCGCCATCGAACGCGCGGTGGCATCGGCAGCACACGCAGTCGCGGATCGATGGGCGGCCACCCGCCCGGTACCGCCACCCGTCATCTGGCAGCGGAAATGCGAAGAGGCACGGTTGCTGGCGGTGGCCGCGCTGACCCGCGAGGAGACCTCGCTGCCGGGGCAGCGCACCTGGGCGGAAATCCCGTTCGGGAACGTGTGGAACGTTAAACCCTCCAGCGGACGCGCCCGGCTGCCGTGGGACCCCTCGGCGCCCGTCCACATCGACGGCACGCAGATTCGCATCGGCGGATACATCGACCGGCTGGACCTTTCGGACGACGGACGACGAGCCCGCGTTACGGACTACAAATCGGGCAGGGTACCCGGCAAACCGCCTCAGATCGACGGCGGCGCGGAATTGCAACGGTGCCTCTATGGCTTTGCGGTCAGGTCGCTCATCGTGACGCGGCCCGAGGTCGAGGCGCGCCTGGTCTATCCGCGCAGCGACGATCCAGCCCTGGTCCTGGACGACACCGAGGAAACACTCGCAGAACTGGCGGGATATCTCGATGCGGCCAGGATCCTCTTTGTCGACGGTAACGCGTTTAGCGGTCCTCCCGCGGAGGACAGGTGGTACGATCTTTCATTCGCGCTTCCCGCGGGCGCGAAGGACGGCTATCTGAGGACCAAGGGACGACTGGTTAGGAGGGCTCTCGCCCCGCTCCCGCTCCTGTGGGAGACACCCTGAGATGCCATGCGATCACCCACAGGCACCCATTGCCGACATAAAGGCGCGCATCACGGCGCTGACGCATCACCATCGCTCGCTTCTTGTCGAGGCCGGCGCGGGAAGTGGAAAGACGGCGCTCATGGCCGGGCGGGCGGCGCTGCTCGTGGCCGCCGGTATCGCTCCGAAGCACATCGCGGCCATTACCTTCACCGAAGCGGCCGCTGCCGAGCTTCTGGAACGGATAGAAGGCATCGTACGGGATCTGGAATCCGGCGTTGTGCCTCCCGAGCTTGCCCCTGCCCTGCCGACCGGTCTGAGCGACCTGCAACGCGCCAATCTCAAGAAGGGCGCCGGCGCGCTCGATGAACTGACCTGCACCACCATCCACGGCTTCTGCCAGAAACTGATCGCGCCGTATCCGGTGGAGTCCGGCCAGGATCCCGGCGCCGCCATCATGGATCCCGGCGTGGCGGAACTCGTCTTCGAGGATCTCGTGGAGGCCTGGCTCTCAGCGCGGTTCGGACGGAACCCGGGCGACGACGGCCTGGGGCGTATGCCTCCGATTGAGCATTCCGGCGCCAAAGGGGAAGATCTCTTCGCTTCCCTCCTGCAGAGATCGCCTGATCAGACGCTAAGCCTGATCCGGGGCGCGGCGCACTTTCTCAGAACACACCGGACAGCCCGGGCGGCCATTTCCGAAGTCGATAGGGAAGCCCAGGTGGCGTTCGTCAATGCCGCGCGTGCGTTCGCGGCCTGGTATGGAGACACCGGTATTGAAGAACCAGGCACAACCGCGGTAATCGATGATCTTCTGGACGTGGCGGAAAAGACGGACACACCGGAGGCCGGTCCTGTTCCGGGGGAAGGCCTTGCCGATCTGATCTATCATCGCCCGCCGTCTGCCTGCAAGAAAGGCGAAAGGAAGTTCAAACAGTGGCATGCCAAGGGAAAGTGGCAGAGGGCGGCGAAAGCCGCGGGCGGCAGCGGCGCGTATGGGGCACGCCTTTACGCTGAGGGTCTGGCGCTATACGAAGCGTGCGACAGGATGTACGGCGCATTTTGCGACACCCTCGGCAGTATGGCGTTGCAGCGCTTCGTTGGGGAATTTGACGCGCTACGGGATCTTTACGGAAAGTTCAAGCGCGACACGGCTCTGCTCGATTTCGACGACCTGTTGTATCGGGCCAGGGATCTCCTCCGGGAAAACGAACCGGTCCGCCGTGCCCTGTCTAAGCGCTACCAACACATCCTCGTGGATGAGTTCCAGGACACCGATCCGCTACAGGCCGAAATTGTCTGGCGACTGGCCGGAGAGGGGGATCCGAAGACACCCTGGCAGGAACGCGCCATTTGTCCGGGCGCGCTCTTTCTGGTGGGCGATCCCAAGCAGGCGATTTACAGGTTCCGCGGCGCGGACGTGCAGACGTACCTTGAGGCCAGGCGCGCGCTTTCCAGCCGCGACCCGGCATCCATCCTCAGCATCACGGCCAACTTCCGATCACGGGCGCCGATTCTGGATTGCGTCAACAGTCACTTCGAGGGCCTGCTGGATGCGTCCCGAGGACAACCCGGCTTTACGCCGCTAACGACGACGCGCGAGGCGGGCGATGAAACCATCGGCGCAAGCGTCGCGGCCTTCGATATCGCACTGGACGACGCGCACAGGAACACGAAGGGTAAGCTGGTTGTCGAAAGAATCCGCGAAGAGGAAGCCAGAGTCGTCACCGATGTCGTAGCGCGGCTGATCGGATCCTATCCCGTCTACGACAAGGACGAGGGGAAATCGAGGCCCGCGCGAGCCTCCGACATCGCCCTGCTCGCCCCCACCGGTACCAGCCTCTGGATCTACGAGCGGGCTCTCGAGGACGGCGATATACCCATCGCGACTCAGGCGGGCAAGGGTTTCTTCCGACGGCAGGAGGTCCAGGATCTGATCGCGGTGGCCAGAACAGTCGCCGACGCCCGCGACACGCTGGCGTTCGGCGCATTGATCCGGGGTCCGCTGGTTGGCCTTTCCGAAGAGCAGATCGCCGACGAGATCCTGGCGTTGCCTGTCTGCGCGGACCGCGCCGTCCGCCTCGACGTCAATACCGATCCATCGTTGGTCCGGAGCCCGGTTCTGCAACAGACGCTGGAAGTCCTGCAAGACCTGCGCCGGAAACGCCGCGGCACCACGCCCTACCAGATCATCGCGGAGGCGGTCGAGGCGCTTCACGTTCGTCCGATTCTCATGGCGCGCCACCGGGGGGGCGCCGAACGCGCCATGGCCAACGTTGAATTGTTATTGGAAATGGCGCGGCCCTATGCGGCGCGGGGCATTGAAGACTTCGCGCGAGCGCTCTGGCAGAGGTGGGAAGACGCGGAGGCCCAGGTGGAAGGCCGTCACGACGCGGCGGCGGATGCGGTTTCGATCATCACCATGCATTCGGCCAAGGGCCTGGAATGGCCCATAGTGATCCCGATCAATTCCACAACCAGTCCCACGTATCTGGATACGTTCCTTTATCGGCGGCGCGACGACACCGTCCATTTCAAGATATTGGGCTATGCCGGTACTGAATATGAAGAGGCCATGCTGGAGGAGGTCGAGGAACTCAACCGGGAGCGGGTGCGGCTATGGTACGTGGCGCTGACCCGCGCGCGGGACCTGCTGCTGCTGCCCAGGCAGAGCGAACGCGTGAAGGGGGACTGGATGAGCCTGATCGACATCGACGTGAATTCACTACCCGCTTTCGATGCCGAGCGATTCACGCGCTCGCCGCCTGTCGCGGACGAGCCCATGGCCAACCGACAGGACACGGAAACCTGGCAGCGGGAGAAAGCGTTCATCGCCGCCAACCTGAGGCGGATCACCTGGCACAGGCCCAGCCGTCACGAGGATACGGAGCAGGTCGAAGAGGAATTGCCGCTGGCCGTGTTTTCCGGGGAGGAGGAGGCCAAGGAAGCCACTGAAGAAGAAGCCGGCGGGAGCCCCGTCAATGTCGCGCTGAAACGAGGCCTGATCCTGCACAAGCTGATGGAGGAAGTACTGACTGGAGAAACGCCGGATGATTCGGCTTATTTGCAAGCTCGGGGCGCCGAACTCATCGCCCAGCAGGAACTCGAGGACTCCCCGGATGCGTCGTCCCGTATATCCAGCGCGGGAATGGCGGAGATGGTCATCCGTACTCTTCGACGCCCCGAGATCGCGGCCCTTCGCCCGCGGCTCGTTCCCGAGTACTGGGTCTACGACAGCCACGCCGATGGGCCGGAGATGTCGATTACGGCGGGCATCGCCGACGCCGTCGCCTTCGATGACGAAGGCCGCATCGACGTGGTGGTGGACTGGAAGAGCGACATCAGTCTCAGATCGAAACAGATCGCAATTTACCGGGACCAGGTTCGCGCCTATATGAAGGCAACCGGGGCGAAAGCCGGCTTGATTGTCTTCCTTGGTTCGGATCACATCGAAACCGTCGTGGCGGGGAACTGAACGGCCAGTCCGGATGCGGGACGGCGGGAAGATACTGATGTTGTAAGATGACACAATGGCAGAGCGATTGCACGGCTTCATAAAGGGGCCATGTTTCCATGTGATACCGGAGGTCGTCGTCGCGAAAACATCCAATCCGCCTCGTTAAAGGGAATTCATGCGCATCGTCCACGTCAATCAGTTCTATATACCCGGACTGAGCTACCAGGATAATATCCTGCCTCACGAACAGGCAAAGCTGGGACACGAGGTGTGGATCCTGACAAGCGATCGAATGCCCCACCCGAAGAAATACCCCGAATCCGGGGGCCGGCTTCCACAGGGAGTATTCAGAGAAGACGCCGTACGGATCTGGAGGTTGCCCTCGATTGTGCCCATCAAAAGCCGGGCTCAAATCTACCTTCGGAACCTGAACCGCGTGATCTACCGAATCCGGCCGGACGTGGTTAACACCCACGGATTGAGATTTATTCCCGTACTGCAGGTTCTCTTCAAGCGCCCCTTTTTCGTTCATGTTGGAGATGACCATTCCGACAATGGAAACCTGCCCGCAGGACCGGGCAACATCATCCGATTCGGGGTTGGCAAGCAGGTATGCAGACACCTCGGCCGCCTGGGGAGCATGATCTTCACGTCCAATCCTTTTGCGGAACAGTTCGTGAAGGAGGTGTATGCGGCGCGGCCTGAGAGCGTTCACCTGCTTCCGTTGGGTATCAATACCGACACATTCTGCCCCGATCCGGTGAAACGCAAGGAATGGCGAAGTAAATTGGCAGTTCCCGACGATGCCTGTGTATTCATTACCTCCGGGCGGCTGACGCCGGGCAAGGGATTTGAGCTCTTTTTCAGGGCCTTTGCGGACATCCACCGCCGCTGCCCTTCCACAAGACTGGCGATCGCCGGCTCCGGAACCCCGGAATACGAAGCGCAACTTCACGGCCTGGTGAAAGACCTGAACGTGGACGGCGCCGTGATTTTCCTGAAGTGGATGGCCGAACGCGACCTCTGCGCCTGCTACAATGCCGCCGACGTGGGCGTGATGCCGGGCAAACTGGGCGGCATGAAGGAGATCCTCGGCTGCGGGCGTCCTCTCATCGCGCCCGACCATCTCGCAACATCCTACCTCGTTGAAAGGGATAACGGCCTGCCGTTTGCGCCCGATGACCGTGCCAGCCTCGCGCGGGCGATGTTGCGCTATGCCGAAAACCCCGAGCTGCGGGAACGGCACGGCGAAAAATCCCTGCAGGTATCGCGAAATCAACTCTCCTGGGCAAACCTGGCGCGCGACAGCCTGCGGGTTTATGAGGATCTGCTGGCTGAATTCCGTGAAGAACGTCAGTTGGCTTGATAGAGATCATGCGAAAGGGAGAAATGAAGAGTCTTGATCTTGGATGTGGACGAAATAAAGCCAAGGGTGCGGTTGGTGTGGATATCTGGCGCGGATCCGATGCGGACGTTCTGGCTGATCTGAGTGGGCCACACCTGCCGTTTCGGGACAATGTGTTTGAACGGGTGAAGATGACCCACGTCATCGAACACATATGGGATACGGTTCATCTGATGGAGGAAATTGGGAGGGTAACCGTCGACTGTGCGATTGTGGAAGGCGCCACACCACATTTCTCATCGTCCGGTTCCTACGCTGATCCTACACATTGCCACCATTTCGCTTGTCGGACATTCGACTATTTCTCGTTTTCCGCCGGCCGACGTGGGTACATAAACCGAATCCTGCGGTTCCTGTACAACCCCGGCAAGATTAGGCTCAGGACAAGCGGTCCAACAAGATTTCGCAAGGAATACGTCCGATTGAGATTCAACAGGGTATTCGCATGGATCGGCATTGAGCGTATTGCAAATAATTATCCTGAACTTTATGAGGCCTTTTTTGCCGGTCTCATACCCGCCAGGGAAATCTTGTTTCAACTGAAAACAGTGAAGAAACAGACAGGCGGAGATGAGGTTGTCTAACGGGTCCACGGCAAACGGGAATCATCCGATCCTCATGCCTGATTATATTTCAATCCACTCCCGGACGTTGATTCGAGGCTCCTGTTTTGCCTGATACCGCACCATTGCTCTCCGTCGTCATTGTCAGTGTGGACACCAGGAAATGGCTAAAACCATGTCTGGAATCTTTGCAAGAACATGACATATTCGACTCACTGGAAGTCGTGGTTGTGGACAACGGATCCACCGACGGATCCGCCGACATGGTACAGCGGAAGTTCCCTGCGGCTAAACTGGTACGGATTGAAAAAACGGTCGGATTCGGCACGGCGAACAATATTGGTGCAGAACGCTGCACTTCGCCGATTCTGCTTTTTCTGAATCCGGATACAACACTCTGTGAAGACAGCATAACAGAGTTATTGCTGAGATTTGAGGAATATCCTCAGTGCGGAGTCGCTGGGGGTATCGTTTTGGACGACCGGGGAAAGTTGGAGCGATCCGCAGGGTCGCTTCCTTCGTTTTTTAGTATGGGACTAGGCCGCCTGCTCAAATACCTGCCGCCGGCACGACCGTTTCTGGGACGCTTTTCTCATCAGCACTGGGTGGGCTATTGTAAACCGCATCAGGTAAGCTGGGTTACCGGCGCCTATCTGTGGATCCGCCGAGGCGTCTTCAAGAAAGTCGGCGGGTTCGATGAGCGATTTTTCATGTACTGTGAGGACGTGGATCTCTGTTACCGGGTTGGCCAACTCGGATTTCAGTGTTGGTTTTTTCCCGTGGCTCCGATCGTGCACTACGGAGGCAGATCCCCCGTACCGCGACCCCGAAAGAAGATGCTATTTGAAAGCCTGCACCATTTTGCCAGGAAACACTACAGGTCTCCCAGATTCTGGTTGACCCGATCTGTCTTCCGGATCATGTCAAGAGTGTAAGTACATGCACAGCTAATGTCATGGAAAAGCACCGTACAACACCGACCGTATCCCCAATTGTATCGATGCGGTATTCGGCTGATATCTGGAAGGCTACGGGAAGAATCCGGACACGTACGCAACCGGCCCGGACGGTTTAAATATGGTACCATCGCCGTTCCTGCCCCGGCAGTTTCACGCAGGGCCATCGGTTTTTTTTAACCTTCCTTCTGTGGCGGTCCAGGACAGTAAGGCGCCGGCAGGAGAGGAAAGAGCCCTTGAGCAAAGAACGTCCTTCAAAATCAAACCATCCACGCCGGGGAAAGCTCTCACAACCCGCCATCGTTGCCGCCGTGTTTCTGGGTTTGCACCTCCTGGTGGTCTTCTGGCAGCCCAATCCCTCCTGGGGTGTCGACTTCCTCTTCTATATGTCCAGACCAATCCAGGGCCTCTTCATTCTGCTGGCCGTCCTGCTGTTTATTCCCAGTTTACGCCGTCGAATCCGCTCATGGGTGGACGCCTTCCCGATCGCACTCTGGGATGGCGGCCGGCGCGTGTGGGTCACCCGAACCCTGGCTGTACTCCTCGCCTTCGCCGCCTTTATTGCGCTTTCCTCCGCCCGCCATTTCCTGGGTGACGGTTATCTCCTGCTTCGAAAACTGGAAGCGGATACCTTGCAGGATCAGTCCCGGGCGCCGCTCAGCTTCGCCTTGATCCGTGCCATGCATCATGCGGGTCGGGCCTTCTGGGAGACCGCCGAGAACACGTACCGAATCTACAGCTATGCGTCCGGCGTACTCTATGTCCTGCTCAGCTTTCCGGTCGCCGCCGCCCTCGGAAAAAACAAGCAGGAGAAGTCCGTCGTCCTGGCCGTCCTGCTCACGGCGGGATATATGCAGCTTTTCTTCGGGTACGTGGAGAATTACGCCCTGTACATTCCGGGCCTTTTACTCTACCTCCTCATGGGCCTGTACACACTTAGGTACCGGTTGTCCCTGTACGCCCCCGCGCTCGTCTTGGGCATGCTGCTCGCCCTTCACCAGGCGTTCGCCGTCTTTGGACCGTCCCTGCTCTTCCTCGCGTACCGCACGTGGCACCACCGGCAGGATGCCGGCCCATCCTGGAAAAACACCGCCGCCACCGTCGCAGCCCTTTGCTGCGTGCCGGTGAGTACCGCCGTGTTGCTCGGGCTGAGCGGAATCGGTTTCGAAGATTACGTGGGTCGGATGGGCGGCAGAAATTTCTTGCCACTATTTGCGGAACCGGGCCTTCAGTCGCAATACCGAATATTCTCGCTCGAGCATTTCCTCGACTTTCTGAACCAACAATTGCTCACGGCCCCCGTTGCTTGTATGGCCTGCGCCCTGCTTCGTAAGAGAGACCTCCGTCATCAACCCTTTCTCCTCATCGCCGCCGTATTCCCTCTCTTCTTCACGTTCCTCGCGAGACCGGAAATCGGTGTCTTTAGAGACTGGGACATTTTCTCGCTGCCGGCGCTGCCCCTGACTCTATGGGTATCCACAGCGCTCATGGCACGCATCCGCGCTCGTGAACCGCTCTTCCATAGTGCCTTCCTCTTGTGTGGGGCGGCGGCGTTCCATACACTTTTTTGGATCGGCCTCAACGCCAGTGCCGGGCCGGCTGAAGACCGATTCGTCCACCTGGTAAACCGGCTCACCGGCATTTCCGCCGTTAACGGTTGGATAACCCTGGGCAAATACCATGGCCGGCAACAGAACACTACCGCAGCGCTCTATGCATACGAGCGAGCGATTGACGCCGACCCGACGAATCCCAATCGCTGGTTGGTCGTGGGGAACGTGTACCGAGAAACGGGGCAGTCCGCCAATGCGATTGAATACTACAAGGAAGCTGTCAACCTCCGCCCGGACCTCGCCCTTCCATATATGAACCTCGGCGCCGCCTATAGCGATATGGGCCAGGTCGAAAAAGCCATCGAATACACCAGGAGGGCCATCGCACTGCAACCCGATTTAACTAATGCACATATGAACCTCGGCGCATTATTCCAAAGAACCGGGCAACTCGCCAAATCCATTGAACACATCCAAAAAGCCGTCGTGCTACAACCGAAAAGCGCCACCACTCACGGTAATCTGGGCAGGGCATACCGCCTCGCGGGGCAGCACGCCAGGGCGATCCTTCACCTTGAAAAAGCCAACACGTTGCGGCCCCGGCACACCCGCACATTGGTGGACCTCGCCTTGGCCTGCAGTGACGCAGGGCAGAACGACCGTGCGATCGAACTCCTTAAAGAAGCGGTTGCTATCCAACCCGAACACGCCGCTGCCCATGCGAACCTCGGTGCTGTCTACGGCATAATCGGCCGGTACGACACCGGTATCCAATACCTTGAAAGAGCCCTGGAACTGCAACCCGACCATGCCCGGGCTCATAGGAATCTCGGATTGATTCACAGAGCCAGGGGCCGTTACCCGGAGGCCATTGAACACTTGGAGAAAGCGCTCGAGCTTCAGGGAGGCCAGGCGAACGCGATGACCTATCTGAACATCGGCGACACGTACTACGACATGAGGGAACACGAAAAAGCGATCCCCTATTTTCAAAAGGCCATTCAACTGGATCCCGATCACGCAAACGCGCACCTGCTCCTCGGCCTGGCCTATCGAGCTTTGAAGCGTGGCGACCAAGCCAGGGTTCATTTTGAGAAAACATTGGAACTCGAACCCAGCCATCCGCAGGCCGGTCAGATCAGGCAGTGGTTGGAACCGGTTAGCGAAGGAAGGTAACCGATGCGTGACAGATCCAACTTAGTCAGATGGCCACGTGAAATTATCGCAATCCTGTTGTCGCTTGCTGTGTTACTGATCTATTCCCAGTATACCACACTCTTTAAGTTCGCGGTACTTGGACCGGCCAAGAGGTACCGTAGCTTAGCCATATTTGTACCGGTCGTAAAACGGCATGTACAGTTCGATATGTCAGATGCGATTGTGGCAGGCCTGATTGTTGCCTTATTCGTGACCATCATCGTCCTGGAACTACGCAAAAAGCGTCTGTCGACATTTCTGAGCAAGGTATTCGAGACCGAGAAGCGGACACTTTTGGTTTTGGTCATCGCCTGCCTGTTTTGCGCTCGCTATTATTTCTCTCGGGGAGGACTCGCATGGGCTGGCGATGCGAACTTTCATATCGGCTATGCCTGGATTGCTTCCCAGGCGTTCTCCCAGGGAGAGTTCCCCATATGGACGAATTACTTCGGAACGGGCGGTCCATACTGCCAGTTCTATGGCTTTCTCTTCTTCTACCTGTCGGGTGCGGTCAATCAGCTTTTTTCTGATCTGGAATTCTCACTAAAGTTCATTATGGGGGCCAGCCATGTGATTTCGGGGATCGGGATGTATCTGTTCGTACGGACGCTCTTCAACAGACAAGCTGGCTTTATGGCGGCAATGGCCTACGTGATGTGTGTCTGGCATACCCAGCAGGTCCTCATAATGGGGAGATACCCACTCTCGGTGTTTTATGCCGTGCTTCCCTTTCCTTTCTACTTCTTCGAGCGTCTTAGGGCGCGTACTCCTAAATTGCCGAGTGCGATGGGAGGCGGGCTGACCCTGGGATTGTTGGCCTTCACACATCCGGGCTACGCTTTTTGGGCCACGGTGTTGTTTGGTCTTTACGTGTGCATTCGGATTTGGATCGACACAGGCCGTCACGCGAACCGCTCCGTCTCCTGGCACAGTCTGTTGCTGTTGACGGGAGGCATGGCTTTTGGCGCCTATCTTACACTTCCGATGTGGTTGGAGCGGGAAAACGTCGGACTGAATTTAGGCGTCAACCTTTCGGGCCTGCCGGATCCAACCTTGGGCCAGCTTCTCATCTGGTCCAACTATCGCTTCCGTCTTTTCTTCATTGAAACCAACCACTGGTACGGCGGCTATTTGGGACTGTCGCTAATCGCACTGTCCCTGGTGGGGCTGGCTGGTACGCTGCTGTTCAGGAGTCGTCAACCGGGCCCGCATGCGTCCGGATCCGCGAAACAGGAAGATTTCAAGATGACGTTGGCTGCAGACCTGCCTTCGAAATTGTGGCCAGCAGTTGCATGCCTGACGGTCTCCTTTTTATTGGTTTTCGGGTATCGATGGCCGTTAGGTTCCCTGAGCTTCGTTCAGGCATTCAACGCGGGGCGCTACCTGCTTTTTGTTGTCTTCTTTTTGTCGGTAACGGTCGGCGTGAGTTCCATCTCTCTCGTCCGTTTTTTTTGCCGTCGGGGAACGGGCATCCATATTTTCACCATTCTGCTGATAATCGTATTCGTTGATTTGGGACCGACTACCTTTCAACAGCCCTATTTACGCCACAGTGATCTGAAACGACCACTGATCGTAGGCACTAAAGCAACCCAGCTACTGCAAAGCGAGGCATCGCAGTTCCCTAATGGTGAAATCCCCAATTTTCGCAGTTATTATGCAACAGACTCTGAGTATCGTCCATTTTCCATCTCGTACTTGACTATCAAGACGGGCTTAGTGACGTTTCTTGGCTTATTCAATGAAGCGCCACTGGCTACAAATATCTTCTGCCATCCCTTGGAGAAGTCGCTCAATTCTTCGATAAGAAAGGCGGAGAGGCTCGAATCGCCCGCCGCGCAGAATTTCGGACCTCTTAACGACGGGCTTTACTTGTTGAATACGAAGCGCTTTATCGCGCGCCATTCCAATAAAAAAGAACTAATGATCTGGACGGTACCGGCCGCTTCACCAGTAGTCGTCTCTTCAACTGTCCAGGGTTGGGATCTTCCGGTAAATAGCCACGTAGACTCTCAAGCTCAATCGGCATTATTACAATTGATAAAGGCAATCGGCTTAGACCAGTCGGAAAACACCTGCGACCAGATACTGTTGGCAGGGTATAAGGGCGGAGAAGATCTTGGTACCTCGCCTTCGGTCCAGGTGCTCGAGCACCGAACCTGGAATCAGCGCGTTGAGATACTCGTCCGCACCTCCAGTGCATGCTTTGCCCGATTGGCCTATGCGTATTCTCCCTATCTGAACGTGACCGTCAACTCCAGGCAAGTCGTGCCCTACCAGACGGCTGGACGGTTCATCGCCGTGCGCCTGAACGAGGGGGAACATCGCATCGTCTTGAAACCCGTTCTGTCACCACTGAGACGCGGATTGCTTATCCTGAACATCGCATTGGTCACTGCTTGCATCGGATACTTCGGATGGCGGGCTCGTCACAGTGTACCGATAAAGTATTTCCTTAAGAACAAGCATAGATACCCGGTGAATTAAGGGTACACCTTGATCATCGGGCAGAATCGTGTGTATCTGCTGTGGGTGGACCGATTTGCTGCTCCGACCTCGTCGCCCGTACGACGCACGTGAAATGGAAGACCTTCACTTGAGCAACAACCCGAACACAGAAGTGAGCCAACCAGAGGGACGCGCAATTTCACGACCCGCCATCATCGCAGCCATATTCCTGGGTCTCCACCTCCTGCCGCTCGTCTGGCGACCCAACCCCATGTGGGGCGTCGACTTTCTATTCTATATGCCCGTGCCGATCCAGGCACTGTTTATACTTCTTGCCGTCCTCCTGTTTATTCCGGGGTTCCGCCGGCAGGTCCGCGCATGTGCGTGCGCCGTCCCGTTGTCGCTGTGGGGTCAGGGCCGCCGCGTCTGGATCACGCGGACCGCGTTGCTGCTCATTGCGCTCGCCGCCTTTATCGCGCTCTCCTCCTCCAGGCATTTCCTGGGCGACGGGTACCACCTGCTTGAAAAACTCGAAGCTGACACCTGGCACGACAAATACCGGGCACCGCTCACCTATGCCCTAATAGGCACCCTGCACCGGGCGGGCGGCGCCCTTTGGGTAACCGCCGAAAACACCTACCGTCTGTACAGCTACATTTCAGGTACCCTGTACGTTCTACTTTCCTTCCCGGTTGCCGCCGCTCTTGGCAAGAACGCCTTGGAAAGATCCGTCTTTCTTGCGTTTCTCCTTACGGCAGGTTTCATCCAGCAATTCTTCGGATACGTGGAGAATTACGCACTATACATACCAGGACTCCTCCTCTACCTATTCTTGGGACAGCGCACACTAGAAAACCGCGTGCACCTCTCTGTTCCCGCGCTGCTTCTAGGCGTGCTGATTGTATTCCATCGGGTTCTCGCCATCTTTGGGCCGTCTCTGCTATACCTGGCCTACCGAGATTATCGTAACAGACAAGAAAATGCCCCGCCCTATAAAGTCATCCTCGCCACCACGGCCGGCCTCTTCTGCGTTCCTCTTGGCGCCGCTGTTTGCTTGGGGTTGAGCGGGGTCAGCTTCGAGGGCTACTTGGGCCGGACGGGTAGCGGCGAGTTCCTACCTCTATTCGAGCAACCGGGGTATTACGCGCAATATCGCATATTTTCGTTCGCGCATCTAATGGACTTCGTAAACCTGCAACTGCTTGCGGCCCCCGCGGCCTGTATGACATTGTTCCTTTTTCGAAAGAACCATTTGGGCCGTCACACCTTCCTCACTTTGTGTACCGTTGTTGCTCTCCTCTTTACGTTCATCGCAAAAGCCAATATTGGCGCATTTCGAGACTGGGACATTCTATCTCTTCCTGCGCTTCCGCTCACGTTGTGGGCGGCCGCCGCATTTGTCGAACGAATGCGAGAGCGCGAGCGTCTCTTTCACCGCGGCTTTCTTATCTGCGGAGCGGCTGCTCTGCATACCCTTTTATGGATTGGCGTCAACGCGAGCGCCGAACCAGCGGAAGCACGTTTTGAGAATCAGTTGCACACACTTACGGGCCACGCCAGCGCTACCGGCTGGCTCAGCCTGGGCAAATTCCATGGACAGCAGGAGAACCCATCAGCGGCCCTCGAAGCATATAAACGTGCGCTGAACGCCGACCCGACCAATCCCAATCGCTGGTTGGTCGTGGGGAACGTGTACCGAGAAACGGGGCAGTCCGCCAATGCGATTGAATACTACAAGGAAGCTGTCAACCTCCGCCCGGACCTCGCCCTTCCATATATGAACCTCGGCGCCGCCTATAGCGATATGGGCCAGGTCGAAAAAGCCATCGAATACACCAGGAGGGCCATCGCACTGCAACCCGATTTAACTAATGCACATATGAACCTCGGCGCATTATTCCAAAGAACCGGGCAACTCGCCAAATCCATTGAACACATCCAAAAAGCCGTCGTGCTACAACCGAAAAGCGCCACCACTCACGGTAATCTGGGCAGGGCATACCGCCTCGCGGGGCAGCACGCCAGGGCGATCCTTCACCTTGAAAAAGCCAACACGTTGCGGCCCCGGCACACCCGCACATTGGTGGACCTCGCCTTGGCCTGCAGTGACGCAGGGCAGAACGACCGTGCGATCGAACTCCTTAAAGAAGCGGTTGCTATCCAACCCGAACACGCCGCTGCCCATGCGAACCTCGGTGCTGTCTACGGCATAATCGGCCGGTACGACACCGGTATCCAATACCTTGAAAGAGCCCTGGAACTGCAACCCGACGATGCCCGGGCTCATAGGAATCTCGGATTGATTCACAGAGCCAGGGGCCGTTACCCGGAGGCCATTGAACACTTGGAGAAAGCGCTCGAGCTTCAGGGAGGCCAGGCGAACGCGATGGCCTATCTGAACATCGGCGATACGTACTACGACATGAGGGAACACGAAAAAGCGATCCCATATATCCAAAAAGCCGTTCAACTGAACCCCAACCACGCGAACGCACACCTGCTCCTGGGCCTGTCATATCGGGCCTTGAAACGTGGCGACCAAGCCAGGGTTCATTTTGAGAAAACATTGGAACTCGAACCCAGCCATCCGCAGGCCGGTCAGATCAGGCAGTGGTTGGAACCGGTTAGCGAAGGAAGGTAACCGATGCGTGACAGATCCAACTTAGTCAGATGGCCGCGTGACATCATTGCCATCTTGTCGGCGCTTGCCGCGTTACTAATCTACTCCCAGTACACCACACTCTTAAAGTTCGCCGTACTTAGACCAGCCTGCAGGTACGCTAGCCTGGCCATATTTATGGGAATTATATACCAAAGTAAACGTTTTCCCTTGACAATCCCCAAATTTTTGTTTATCTTTCTACTGTAATTAATAAACAATTGATTCTTTGGAGGTTGTCATGGAACACAAAGCGCCGGGAAGATCAGACAGAGAAGGTATCACGCTGATTCAGCTATTCGACAAATTTCCAACAGACGATATAGCGGAACAGTGGTTTATTGAAAAACGTTGGGACAATACCGTTCATTGTGCCCATTGTGACAGCCTGCGAGTCAAACGCAACGGCGGCCATCCGACAATGCCCTATCATTGCATGGACTGTCGGAAGTTCTTTTCTGTCAAGACCGGAACGCTCATGCAATCGTCAAAGATCGGTTATCGCAAATGGGCAATAGCGATTTATCTTATGACAACGGGCATAAAGGGAACGTCAAGCATGAAACTGCATCGGGATATTGGTGTGACTCAGAAAACAGCCTGGCACATGGCCCACAGAATCCGCGAGACATTTGACAGGGGGGAAACGACGTTTGCCGGACCGGTGGAGGTAGATGAAACATTTGTCGGTGGCAAAGAACGAAACAAGCATTCCAAAAAGAAATTGAATGCTGGACGCGGGACAGTTGGAAAAACGGCAGTCGTGGGGGCGCGTGACAGAGATACAAACAAGGTAGAGGCAGCGATTGCGCCATCCGTTGATGGGCCAACGCTGAAGGGCTTTGTTGCACGGCATACGGAGAGAAGGACACAACGGTATATACGGATGAAGCAGCGGCCTACAAAGGGCTGTCGGGGGTTCACCATAAAGCAGTCAAGCATGGCGTGGGGGAATACGTGCAGGGGCAGGCGCACACAAACGGTATTGAATCATTCTGGTCATTGCTGAAGCGGGGATACTACGGAACCTACCACAAAATGAGCGATCAGCATTTGCGACGTTATGTCAATGAGTTCTGTGGTCGTCACAACGTCCGCGATCTGGATACCGCCGACCAAATGGCGGATGTTGTAATCAACATGGTCGGCAAGAGGTTGAGATACAAGGACCTTATTGCTTAGCTGTATTCTTATCAGGTGGCGGAGGGGGACTTGGTACATCTATTCCTTTCTGCTTCAAGTATGCGTTCCACTGCTGATCCCTTTGATCGATCCCCTTTTCGATCCCCTTTTCGATCCCCTTTTCGATCCCCGCCTTTTCCCCCTGCTCGAAATTCCTTTTCCTGACCCACTCTGTCAAGGCCCCCATTGTGTCTTTACCTCCTAAAACGACGAAAGCGAAAACGACCGACGCGCCAGCACTTGTAATGGCAGCCTTAATTGCAGCATCAAAAGTCGGCCTCTTCTCGCTAAACAACGGAACAACAACCATAATCGCTACACACACGAGAAATGAAATAAAGGAAATACCATTAAACAGCGCCCTGTCTTCTGATTTGATGCTCCACAAAGGATCTCGATCTTCTAAACTGTTTTCTTCTCCAGATACCGCCATTGCGTCGTATCCTTGATCGGTGTTCGCATCAGAACCTTGGCCACCTCTTCCGGGTCCAGGTCGATTTTTTCCGGCATGGGTTTCTCTATCGGCCTTCCGCGTTTTCGAGCCTTTTGAGTTTCCATCGTACCCTCCGCTGGGCTGGTTCCTGAATAGACTTATTTATGTAACATCCTCTAAGATAAGAAGATATGGCTTGATTGTAAAGTTATAAATATTTGGGAATTGCCCGCCATTATGGTTATAATCTAACCAAAAGATAC
The DNA here is from genome assembly GCA_965237675.1 of Candidatus Latescibacterota bacterium. Lineage (GTDB taxonomy): Bacteria > Latescibacterota > UBA2968 > UBA2968 > JAAXHE01. Next base: position 1,491,873 of record OZ250150.1, on the reverse strand, counting down.
TAAAAAGATATTTAAATGACAAGCAAAAATCCCGTAATCCGCGTCACGCTGTTAAACGGTTTTTTAGTGGCTTATCATAGAGGGGTTTAGCATGAACCTGAATGCAAAGCCAAGAACAATTTTCTGTCATGACAACCTACCCATCCTCCGGGGCCTGAACAGTGACTCAATAGACCTCATATACCTGGACCCGCCGTTCAATAAGGGACGCCAGTTCCATGCGCCGATCGGTACAACCGCCGAAGGCGCTGACTTTTCCGATATCTGGACGCCGGATAGTGTCAAAGATGAATGGCATAATCAGATAATTGACAAATACCCTAAGTTGTATAAATATCTCGATTCAGTGGGCGATATTGGAAGCAGTTCGGCCAAATACTACCTTATCTACATGGCCGTGCGGTTGATGGAGATGGGTAGAATCTTAAAGGAGACAGGAAGCATCTACCTCCATTGTGACCCCACGGCCAGTCATTATCTAAAACTGCTCATGGATACTGTTTTCGGCGTGGAAAACTTTCGTACAGAAATAAGTTGGAAACGAACAACCGCACATAGCGACACCAAACAGGGCAGAAAACTGCATGGCAGGATACACGATATAATACTCTTCTACACAAAAACCAACAACTGGTGCTGGAACCCCGTCTTTACCAAATATGACAAGGACTATGTTGAGAATACCTATCGGTTCGTTGAACCAGAAACAAATCGCCATTACCAAAAGGATAACCTGACAGCCGCTAAACCTGGAGGCGACACTCTATACGAATGGAGGGTCAAGCGCCTACGGGGTGACGATTGGGAAAGCGATCTTCGCAACCAATGGGAAAATCCTGAACCAAACTGGGAATATAAAGGCGTCCCTCCATACCGAGGCCGTTCCTGGGCTTATTCCAAGGAAAAAATGCACGAATTCGCACGTGAAGGCAGGATTGTCTACTCCCAGACAGGCATGCCTAGATATAAACGCTATCTGGACGAAATGCCGGGTGTACCCTTACAGGATATATGGACAGATATCCACCCCCCATCCAGACGCGAATGTGTGGGCTATCCAACACAGAAGCCCCTTGCGCTAATGGATCGCATCCTAAATGCCAGTTCCAACAAAGGGAATATCGTTCCCGACCCCTTCTGTGGTTGCGCAACGACCTGTATCGCCGCCGAAAATCTTCAAAGGCAATGGATAGGTATTGATGTATCACACAAAGCATACGACCTGGTTAAAGAACGTCTCGTGAAAGAAGTACCGTCCGACTTGTTCCGGGGCGAACCTATCTTCAGAACAAATGTTCCAACAAGAACCGACATCCCGCACAAGAAAGCACCAACAGAGGAAGACAAATTCCACCTATTCGGAAAGCAAAATTCAAAATGCTACGGTTGTTTTACGAAATTCGAGGTCCAACATTTGGAAATCGACCATTTCATACCTAAATCACAAGGCGGCAGTCACGAGCGGGAGAATCTGCAACTCCTTTGTGGGCATTGCAACCGTGTTAAAGGCGACCGCCCAATGGAATACCTCAAAGCCAAGATGAAAGCAATTGCTTAAATCCGGTGTTTACTTTGGTATATAATTCCCATGGAAAGAGTGTTGGAACCATGCTCAATCTCTTCCGCCTGCTTACGCAAAATAAGAAGGCTTTGATTTACAATGTACCAGAGAAACAGTTTATAGAATTCAGAAACAGTGTCGAGTGGGGGAATTTCCTCGAGAGCCAGGATATTGGTTTGCGTTACAAGATCGAGCAACGAACGAAGCTCGAGAAAATTCAAGAGAGCGGCCAGCCCCGCTTATTTGTTGACGTTGCATCAGATTTGCAGGAAGTTATGGATGACGGTCATCCATAATCTCTTGTGCAATACACAAGTAGTAACACGCTTTGTGTCCCTGTTCCTTCGGGTCGGGCGTATCGAATCGCCTGCAAGACAAGGCGCATATCCTCCCTCCGGATGATTGGTTCCGGAGCCCCCGGATTCCCACGTGGGTCCGGGTTTTTTTTTTGATGCGGCGGAACCGGAATGAATCGTTCACGAATATCCATTACCGGCCGGATATCGGCGTTTCTGTCAATATGCCCCGGTACGCGACATCATATATGCCATTTTTGCATACTATGGCGCAGTGTATGTCATTTTGTCATATTTAGGGCGGCCATTTTCGGACCTTAACCACGAACCTGTCCCGGTTTATGACTGGGATATCTTACTAAATGGTTATTTTATAAGTAAATAAGTATAGAACGAACCGAATAGGCCGCCGTTGGCACAGCGCTTGCGAATTGAGATGGGTGCGTGCTCGAGAGCAGGCCAACAGCTTTCGAGAACACGCAGTCGACAGATTCCTTCAACAACCCATCATTCAACAGGAGGTCATTACCATGACACTCACAAGGTGGCAACCCCGGCGGCGCGTTGGGCTCGTGCCCGAGATCGATCGTTTTTTCGACAGCTTCTGGAGAGGTCCGCAACACGAACTCCCGGTGTTGTCCACGTGGAGTCCGGCGACGGACGTGCAGGAGACCGATACGGAACTGCTGGTTCACGTTGAGCTTCCCGGCCTGTCCAAGAAGGACATCAAGGTGAACATGGACAACGACGTCCTGGCCATCCAGGGCGAGAAGAGCCACGTGGCCGAGGAGAAGGAGAACCGGTTCCACGTGTCGGAGCGGACCTACGGACGCTTTGCCCGGTCGTTCACGCTTCCGGCCGAAGTGAACGCGGAGAAGATCAAGGCCGGATTTGAGAACGGCGTGCTCACGCTGACCCTCCCCAAGCTGAAGGCGACCACGTCGAAGGCGATCGAGATCGCGTAACAATGCGCCCACAAAGCCCACAAAAAAGAGACCGGCGGTACCCTCGCCGGTCTCTTTTTTGTGGGCAGCGATCAGCTAACGGCGGTTAGACGTAAGACGGGAGAGGTGAGAAGACCACACCGCAACCCCGCCACAGCGGTTTTCGATACGGACCGTCGAGGTTAACCAGCGATATACGCGCCAATATGTGGCCAACCACAAGGGTTGGCCCTACAATAATCATCGACGGCGCCACGAGGTCTGGAAGCCCTCGTTCCATGGTGTAGCAATACGCAGCGATCAGTGGGCAGCAGTCAGCAAACGGCGGTTAGACGTAAGACGGGAGAGGTGAGAAGACCACACCGCAACCCCGCCTACAGCGGTTTTCGATACGGACCGTCGAGGTTAACTAGCGATATCCGCGCCAATATGTGGCCAACCACAAGGGTTGCCCCTACAAATGCAGCGACGGCGCGACGAGGGCCGGAAGCCCTCGTTCCATGCTGTAGCAATACGCAGCGATCAGCAATTAGCGGATAGCAGTCAGCTAACGGCGGTTAGACGTAAGAGGGGAGAGGTGAGAAGGCCACACCGCAACCCCGCCTACAGCGGTTTTCGATACGGACCGTCGAGGTTAACCAGCGATATCCGCGCCACTACGTGGGCAACCACAAGGGTTGGCCCTACAAAAGCAGCGATCAGCAATTAGCGGTCAGCAGACAGCTTGAAGCAAAAGGCGAAAACCAGATCCCAAATCCACATCTCCACAAATTCCCTGCCTCCGGCGGGAATACCGGTTAGCGATGCGGACCGGCGATGTCTGCGCCCTCACGCGGGCAACCACAAGGGTTGCCCCTACAAACTCAAACGGCGCGGATTGGCTTGCGGCTCCACGGGTCCTCCTCTCGCCCACCCGTTTCAGGAAGACACCAGCTTTAGTTTTTCCGCGATCCAGAATTTGATGATCGATTGCCGCGTTACGCCCAGACGCCTGGCTTCCTTATCCAGGGAATGAACCATCCAGATCGGGAAATCGACGTTCACCCGCTTCGGTTCCTGAGCAGGTCTTCTCGCCCCCGCGAGATCCAGGAACTGGGTGACGTCCTCTCCACTGTCGAATTTTTCGTCAAGTTCCTTCGCTTTCATAGATTTCGATCTCCTCCTTTCGGGAATGGCGAACAGAAATGATCCGGGTCTTCTCCGCGCGATACGTGACAATGCCCGACCAGTATATTCCCCTATACTTGCCGATCACCAGAAATCTGGGTTCATCTTCGGCCCGAGCCGGAATCTCAATCAAGTCGGAGTCCTCCCAGATCTGTTGGGCTTCAATGAAATCGATGCCGTGTTTTTCCATATTTCTCTTGCTCTTCAGGGCGTCGAATTCGAACACCATAGACGGCATCCGTCCATTTTACCTCTATCGGGAAGTTTACCAAGAACTCAATAACGAAAGCCCGATCTCTATAATATAATAAATATACAAATTTTATATTATTTTGCAATATTCAGCGGGCAGCGATCAGCTAACGGCGGTTAGACGTAAGAGGGGAGAGGTGAGAAGACCACACCGCAACCCCGCCTACAGCGGTTAGCAATAAGGACCTGCGATGTCAACAAACGATATACGCGCCACTATGTGGCCAACCACAAGGGTGGCCCCTACAAAAGCAGCGACGGCGCCACGAGGGCTGGAAGCCCTCGTTCCATGGTGTAGCAATACGCAGCGATCAGCAATTTGCAGTCAGTCAACACCGGATGGCGGTACGACCGTAAATCCACGCGGCGATACTTCACGTTCTACCTGGCGCAAGTCCGGCGGAGAGGTGGGAGGCCATTTTCCGCGGTGATCCGTTCTTCAACGTGGCCTTGGAACGCCATCAACGGTCGCAGGGCAGCGTTTCATGTGTTCTCCGCAGGGGAGATTTGCGGAAAATGGAGCCCCCGCGGCGTCTGAGCGGCGCCGTTCTTTTTGGTCCTTTTTCTTGGGCGTACAAGAAAAAGGACGAAGAAAAAAAGAATTTAATGCAAAATCAGCAGTCAGCTAACGGCGGTTAGACGTAAGACGGGAGAGGTGAGAAGACCACACCGCAACCCCGCCTACAGCGGTTTTCGATACGGACCGTCGAGGTTAACCAGCGATATACGCGCCACTATGTGGCCAACCACAAGGGTTGCCCCTACAAAAGCAGCGACGGCGCCACGAGTGAACTCATCCCTTTACGGCCGGTCGCATCGCCCGGATGTGCTCCGGCCCCGTCGCACAGCAGCCGCCGATGATCCGCGCGCCCATCGCCTTCCACTCCCGTGCGAACGCGCCCAGCCGCTCGGGTGTGTTGTCACCCTGCTGCAAGATTTCGGCCGGCTCATCCGGTGATTCTCCGCCTTCCGCGGATCCGAGCGGCGCCAGGGGACGGTACCCGATGTTGGGGTACGCGCCCACCGGGCCGTCGAACGCGTCCTGAAGGCGCGGTAGTCCGGCCGAGACTTCCTCCGGCGGCGTGCACATAATCAGAACCCCGTCGACCCTGTGGCCTTCCAGGGACTCGGCCAGGGCTTCGAGCCGCTCGTGGTATTGCATTCCTCCGTCTTCCCGGATATGCCGCACGCCCAGAAACACCGGCAAGCCCGCCTCCGCACACGCATCCACGGCCGCCACGCAGTCCGCGATATACCCCACGTATTCCGCCCAGATCACGTCCACGCCGACCCCGGCCAGCAGTTTCGCGTGGTCGCCAAGCTCCCTGCGAAAGGCTTTCTCTCCCATCGTTGCGACGTCCGATTCTCTCCCCTCGGACTGCCGCTGGAGACACGGAGGCGCGATGCCGCCCGCAACGAAAGCCTCCGGGTTTACGGCGTCGCGGGCCGCGATCGCGTTTTCCGCGGCTGCGCGGGCATATGCTTCCCATCGGTCGCCCAGCCCAATCGGCGCCATTCGCGCCGGGCTCGTCCAGAAGTTGTTGCTGATGATAATATCGGCGCCCGCTCGCAGGTAGTCCCGGTGGACCTCCCTGACCGCTTCGGGCACTTCGATATTCGCCGTGGCGGACCAGGCCTCGAGCCCGCCCTCGGCCGTGGCGCCTTTCAGCACGTCAATTCCTCTGCGCTGCAGTTCGGAGCCTGTTCCACCGTCCAGGAGCAGAGTGGCGCCACATTCGAGTCGATCCACAATATTCGTTGAAGGCATCGGATCCTCCTTACGTATAGAATCTCAGTCCAAAACGTCGATCGGTTCCGCGTCGCCATGCGGACAACCCCATGGGTCGCAACAATCAGCGATCAGCATTCAGCTTACAGCCGTCAGCTAAAACCGGTTTACGATATGGACCGGCGAAATCAACCTGCGATGTTCCCGCCAATACGTGGACAACCCCATGGGCTACCCCTACGAATTCAACGTGGGCGCGGATGAAGATCGAACGAAATCGCCGGCGTTGCGGTCTTCACCCGGTATTCCGTGCCTGAATACATGTCGCCCATCACGTTACAGCCGAATTGGTATCCGCCAGGGTAAAACGCACCCGGTTAAACTGCCTGGCCAGCGATATCGCCCGTTCCCTGGCGCCTGCCGGGTCCCGCTGGCTCAGCACATCCAGAATACAGCCGGCGATCTCAGGCGCGTTCGCCTTCGTCATGCCGTATCGGGTCACCTCCTGCACGCCGATGCGCAGGCCGTGCGTCCCCAGTTCTTCCGGAACGCCGGCCGCATTGACGAGAATATGACACGCCTCCAACTGTCTGGCCAGCGTACCGGCCTCGCCGAACGCTTCAACAATCGGCAGCACGGTGTGAGATTCGGTGAACCCCTGTTCGGCCCCCACAACCGGCACCCCCTGTGCGTCGAACGCCCGGCCCAGCGCCCTGGCATTGCCGATTATTGCGTCCGCATGCGCCTCCCCGCACGCCATCCACTCCAGGAACGTGCCCGCAAGCGACGGCAGGCGGCTCAGGTGATGGTTGGCGATCATCAACGGCACGGTTGCCTTTGCAATGCGCTCGGCAACGTCTTTGTTGTCGGTCAGAATCATTCCCCCCTGCGGACCGGCAAGCGTCTTATGGGTACTCGTAATGATCACATCGGCGCCTTCCTTAAGGGGAGACTGAAACCGCCCGCCAGCGATCAATCCCATCACATGGGCCGCATCGTAAATCAGGTGCGAACCGGGACTGTACCGATTCATCGCGTCTTTCAGTTCCCGTACCGGCTGGGGAAAAAGGAAAAGCGCCGATCCGACGATCACCAGTCCGGGACGGTGCTCGCGAATCAGCGAGACCGTCCGATCCAGATCTATATTGTACTTCTTCCAATCCCATGGTATCGGAATCGACTTCAGGTTCACTTTCAAGTCCGAGTTCGCCAGCTTGGCGGCATACATGTGCCCGTTACGCACCTCCAGTGCCGTATCTCCCGGACGACCCAGCCCAAACACGGCGATAATCCCTGCAATATTCCCCGAGAGCGGTCGCAGGTCGACATAAGCCGCCCCGAAGAGCCGCTTCGCCAGGTCCTGGGCCATCTCCTCGATCTGCATGAGGAACGCATTCCCGGGATACCCCCGGTTTCGCGGATCGATACCGGAATAGGACCCGTACCTGTGGTCCAGATCATCCACGATCAATCGCTCGACAAGCGGGCTGGGCCTGTTCTCCGACGCGACAAGGTTCAAACTGCATTCGCGAAATGTCGTGTGCTTCTCAACCAGGGTATCGATTTCCTGGACCTTGCGGCCAAAATTCATCGGAAGTTCCCTTCTATGCGGAATCTCGGGTTAACGCATCGATCAGGTCGACCTCGCTATAGAGAAGCGACCGAGCAAAGGCGCCCTTTCCCACGTAGTCGGGCGCATTCCACGCTTTGGGCGCGCTGTAATAGGCCGTCACAAGCCGCTCCCCCAGCCTCACGGTAGAGGGGTACCCCAGATCGCTGTCGCCCAGGTCATCGCACACGATCAGCCGACCGCTCCAGGTCCGCCCCGCGTCTTTGCTCACGCGGGCCTGCACGCCGAAAGGTTCGTGCCGCACGCCATGCACCATAAGAATCCAATCGTTGGATAGCAACGTCAGGTCGGCAGGGTGTTCCCGTCCGCCGGTCACCTCCAACGGTGCGTCCCATGTGTACCCGCCGTCCGTGGAATGACACACCGCGATCAAGCCCCCCCGGTCAGCGGAACGCATCGCTGCCAGCAGAACACCGCCGGACGTCAGGAGCAGGGCCGTTTCGTTGTACCCTTCGGCAATCAGCGACGGACGATCCCAGTTCCGCCCGCTGTCGTCCGAACGCAGAACATACGCGCAATCGCCCGTCTCGTCCCCGGAATGGATATGGGAACCGTAAAGCGGTAGCAGCATCGTCCCTCCGGGAAGGGTGACAATACGGCCGTACGCGGAGTGCTTTTCCATCTCCTTGAAGCCGAGGGGTTCGGAGTCCTCCCACGTTCGACCTCCGTCCCGGGAACGGGTCAGGCGCATCTGCACACGGCGCAACTGCGGCATCCAGCTTCCGTCTTCGCCATAGGATCCCTGGGCGTGGTAGGCCAGCACAACCGCCCCATCGGGGGCCACGCCCACGGCCGGATTCCGGTCGTCCACCTGCGTGTCCACAATAACGACCGGCGCCCCCCACGTCCGCCCGCCGTCCGGCGAACGAACCGCCTCCAGGCGTCCGTTAACACCCACGTGACCCGCTCCGGCGCGTTCCGCGGCCAGGATTTCCTCGCCGCGCACATGGATGAGAACGGGAAAATAGCCGCAGTCGCGGCAGAGATGCACCTCGGTAGCTGAAGGAAACCTGCGACAATCGATGGTGTTCATCGTGGATCCTTTTTTTTAATTCAGCTATCAGCAGTCAGAAACACAGCTATCAGCTAGAAACGAAAAGCAAAAAGCAGATTGCCATACGTCCTGGCGATGCCAATCCACGACGGCCACGGGGACCTCTCCCCCCGGCCCCCTCTCCTAAAGGAAAGGGGGAGACAAGCGTTTACCCGTCACAATATGCCAGGTGGATTTTATCATCGATTGCGATGCGATCAACCGATGACAGTTCCCCCCTTCCTTCAGGAAGGGGGATAGGGGGTAGGTCTCGTCTGGTTCAAAACGCCCATAACGACGACATCTCCCCAGATTCCCTGCCTGCGCCTCAGAAACTTCAACAGTGCCAGACATCCGCTATCCGCCATGAATCTCCAGGCGCGACGTCGTATACGTAGAAGGGTTTTCCCGAAAACGCCGCCGCCTCGGCGGTATCGGCCAGTATAAGCTTTCCCTTCTCCGCAGTTTTCAACCGAGGTCCGGTTTGCCCCCGCGTGTGTGAAATGGTCTTTCCATCGAACAGGTCACGCACGACTTCCAGCTTCAACATCGGCGTTTCCGTCAGCAACGAGGCGCCCTCCACGCTGTTGATCCGCCCTTCGCTCAACAGGAAGTCCATCTCCTCCAGCGCGATCCGGTACCGGCCCTGGCCCGCCGCCTCCACACCCGTAATCTCATACGTCGAATTGCAGATGTAGTCGGGATGCGAGAGTACGATGGTCCGCCCGGTCAGAGATCCATCGACCGGAAGCGGAACCGGCGACGTAACGACGATCCGGCGGTCGTCGATTTCCACTGCATCCACACGTCCCGCCAATGCTCCCGGCCCCTCCATCTCGACGTCTCCATATCGGAACTGCTTCCCGTTCACCACCTGCGCCTTCCGGATCGTATCGCCCTCCCGCTCCACGAACGCCCAGTCTCCCTCGAAACGGAACGGCAGACCGTCCACCTCGCCCTCCACCACCCCACCCACTCCGTAGACGATATCGTGCGACCGTTTCCCGATGGCCACCCTCAATCCCGCTTTCCGACCGGCCACGAATAGCGTCTCGACGCCATCTATATAGGGCGTACCCGAATACGGCTCCAGAACGCCCATGAATCGGTTCTCCTTCCCCTCCCCGCCGGTCCTCCGCACAATCACGTACCGGTCCCAGGGACTGTGGCCCTGCAGTCCCGCCCCCTCGGCAAGCCCGGTCATCACCGTCGAACCCGTCTCTCCCGGCATGTGGAGCCGGATACCGGCGCCTGCCGGTTCCGTCCGCCAGGTTGCCGTCAACCCGCCGTCCGTCCGGGCCCTTGCCACATCCTTCACGAACCCGTACCCCGGCGCGCCCCCGAAGGGGACGTCGGGGCCGGCCAGTGTGCCGTCGCGCTGCGCCTCGAGGGCCACGCCCTCGGCCAGTGCGATCTCGAACCGTTCCGCGTTCTCCCCGGCCCAACTGTGGAGACCGTAGTCGTGTTCTCCACCTCCGGAAATCCGGAACAAGTCGACCACATACGCCCGCTGTTCGTCCACCGGCACCAGGGCCACCGCCCGTCGGTACCCATTCGCCAGCCCGGGATATGCCCGCTCGCCTGACGCGTCCGCCAGGCGCACCCATGGTCCATCCACGAACAGATTCAGACTTCCCGTTGCGAACACCTGATTCTCGCCATCGATTACCGCCGTAAAATGGCTGGCGGTATGCGTTTCCCATCCCGCCTTCTTCGGCGCCACCCAGCTTGGCGGGTATCCCAGATCAGCAGACAGATCGTATCCGTACGCAATGAGATTCACCGCCAGCTTATCCATATGCCCGTGGCCGTGGTTCCCTTTCCCATAATTCAATACGACGTGCCGGCGGCTGGATTGTTGATCTCCCGCCCGCAGGATGCAGAACCCCGAATCGTGCAACACATCGCTCTCGGGCGATATGTCTCCGGCCTCCACGGTCCCATTCCACGGTTCGCAATGGAACAACAGAAAGAGATCGCCGTCCTTGCGCGCGGCGTCCGGATCGCCACCGGCGCCCGCCAGGATACGCCGCGCATACAGATCCCGCGCCTCCGGCAGCCGCAGGTAACCGATCTCGTCCTCCAGCGAATACGGCGTCCGCAGCACGCGGTTCCGGCCCCCGCCCGTATCCCCGATCATCGGCACGCGCCCGTCGCAGTCCACCGCGCGCGCGAATTCCATCATCTCCCGCAGCCGGAACCTCGGATCGTGATACAGGTCCATCGGTGACGTGAATTGCTCCCCGTCCTGAAACCCGAGGGTCCACTCCGCCGCATCCACCGCCTCCCGTATGTTGCCCGTACTGTAGGCAATCGAGTCATACCAGAACTTGCCGTCCCGGAAAAAACTATTGGACATCACATTGTAGAGCCCCGTCGGCGCTTCCAGCGCCTGCCTGATCATCGCGCCGTTCTCGAGGCACGCCCCCACCTTGAGTAACGAGTAAAGCGATGATGTCAGGAAGTCGCCGCCGGCAATCGGGAGCGTCCGATCCAGAAACTCGTAGGCATACGCGAACAGGTTCCGGTGGATATTAAATATGATATCCCTCGTTGTCACCCGCCCGTCCCCATCGAAATCCTCGCCGCCCCGCGCCTGGAAGAACCCTGCCACCTCCTCGTCGTCCCGCATTGCCTCGAAGATCAGATCGTACGTCACCGCCACGGCATTGAGAAAAAACTGCTCCCTGCCGGACGCCTCGCCGACGTAACCGCGAATCGGATCCTTGCTCTTGTCGTAGGCGTCGTATCCCTCCTTGATGCCCCGCAACCTCCCGTACACCTGCGCCAGCCGGTTCAACAGAATCCCCGCCTTGCGCGCGTACTTCCGCTCCCCCGTGAAGGCGTACGCCAGCGCCAGGGCCTGGGACGCGGGCCGCCCCTGGTGTCCCGCTCCTGTCTGAGGGGCGTAGGGATTGGAAAACAGCCGGTATAGCAGATAACACCGGTACGCCCCCGTGAAATAATACGTGACGCCAGCGTTCATGAACCCCTCCGGGGCCACCCACCCCGGCCCGTCGTCCACCACGCGGACCCGCTCGCCGGTACCCGGGTTTTCGACTTCGATCCCCTCGTACCACCACTCCCCTCCGATATTGCACCGCCACTGGTAGGGATGTAACAGATCGCCCTCGAGCGTGGACCGGTTGCCCCCGTGAATCGGACACCCGTCGTACTGGGCCACGGTCAATGCCAGCGGATTCTGCGTTGGCACCATCGCATAGAGCGTCTCGTCCGAAAACCGCGCCCAGAAGTCGGCATCCCGCACAATTTCGTCCACCATGTCCCGCGCCCACGCCAGGCGCTCCGCGTTCCGCCTCGCCCGCTCCAGGTCCTCCCGATTGTAGATCCCCACCCTCCCCTGTCGCTTGCCGGCGCCGATCACATTCTCGTAGAATCCCGCCGCCCTCAAATACCGATCCGGTTCATGATCCGGCAGCGGTTCGCGCAGATGCAATCCCTCGCACAGCGTCCGAAACGCCGTTTCATCCTCAACGACCTCCCCCTTCACCGGCATCCTGACCATGTCGTCCCTCCATCGAATTGTCCGGGAAACCATCGATCCGGACAGGATCGATGCCTCCGGTTACGCCTTTCAAACAGAAGACACCTGGCGGTCCTCTCACTTCTCCCGTCTTACGTCTTACGGCTTTTTTTGGAACTGCGTTCCGGGCATACATAGGCATTTCTTACCCCTCAACCTTTTTTTTCTCTTTGTCCTTTTTCTTGTACGCCCAAGAAAAAGGACCAAAAAGAACGGCGCCGTTCGGCACGGGGCCGGTTTTTCCGCGAATCGCCTCATTGGAGAAATCTTGAGACATTGCCCTGAGACTCCCCGAGTATACACCAGGCGGCACTGCTGGACGGAATAACACGGAAAAACCCCCCTCTCCACAACCGGTCGCACCAGGGGTAAAATCCGCGACAGGCCGAGAAGACCCCTCTCCCCCACCGGCCGGGATAAAGGTAATCATGCGGGGCCGCAAGGCGGGCGGTTCCCGAACCGCCCCTACGAAAACCCGACATCCGTGATATTGATATCGCGTGTCCATATCGTTAACCGGTTTTGGCTGATAGCTGTTTTTCCTGACCGCTGCCTCCGGCGGGTTCCTTTTGAAGCGACCATGCGGCGGTCCTTCCGGGTCTATCTCACGACCGCACGGTCCGTGGGACCTCTCCCCCCGGCCCCCTCTCCTAAAGGAAAGGGGGAGACAAGCGTTGACCCGTCACAATATGTCAGGGGGATTTTATCATCGATTGAGATGCGATCAACCGATGACAGTTCCCCCTTCCTTCAGGAAGGGGGATAGGGGGTAGGTCTCGTCTGGTTCAAGACGCCTATAACGACGACCGCACCCGGTTTCGTTGCCGCCGCCGGATCATCCCGAAAAAAGTGTAACCCATGTGTCCGAACACCAGTTACATGTACCCGGTCTGTGCAAGTGAGCAAGAAAAAGGGCACGAAAAAATATAGATATGTAATTATCTCCGATATTTGTGGACAGCGATCAGTCCGAAGTGTACAACTGAAACCGGCTAGCAAAATGCATATAACATAACAATTCTGCTTTCTATCCGGACCTTCCCAGGAGTACCTGCAACAATGCGTGAAACCTTAAAACTCGCCGTTGTCGGCGTGGGCCGCATCGGCGTCTTCCACGCCAGGCACGTCCAGGAACTGGGTGCAGCGGAGGGAAGGTGCGAGCTTGCCGCCGTAGTGGATCGCTACGGCAGCACCGCGAAGGACGTTGCCCGAGCGCTTCAGAAAAATCAGACGTCCGAAATCCGTGCCTTCAAGAGCACGTCCGACCTGGCGGACGCCCGTCTGGTCGACGCGGCCGTGGTGGCCTCCAGGACCGGGGACCACGAATCCGACGCCCGGACGCTGATTAACGCGGGCTATCGTGTGATGCTGGAGAAACCCCTCACCCATTCGGTCGAGACCGCTGTCCACTTCGTCAGATACCTGTCGCAAGATAATACGAAAAAGCACGCCCTCATGCAGGCCTTTATGAGGCGCTTCGACGACCCTCTACTCCACGCAAAAGCGCTGCTGGACCGGAATACCATCGGCGCCCCGTTCAAAGTCGTGTCCGTCCTCGAGGACCCGCACCCTCCCCCGGTGGGCTACAGCAGCCCCGGCATCCTGCCGGACATGGCCGTGCACAACATCGATGAAGCGATCTGGCTTCTGGGCGCAAGGCCGGAACGTGCCAGCGCCATGGGTGCGAACCTGCACAATTTCAGAATAACGACGGTAGAAGAAGACTTCGACGATGCGTTCCTCCAGATGGCGTTTCCCGGCAATGTTATCGCGCAGGTCCAGGTGAGCCGAAACCACGTGGCCGGGTATCGCAACGAAACGTGGATTTACGGCCGGGACGGCCTGATCCACGTGGGCCATTTCAACGAAGATCCGCTTCGGGTAACGGTAGAAGCGTACAACCGGGAGGGCGCCATCGAAAAGCAGGTCTTCCAAATGAGGGATTACGGCGAGGACGTCCCCGTCTTCATCGAACGCTTCGGTCCGGCCTACAAGCGGGAACTGGCCTGTTTTGTCGACCGGTGCCTGAAAAACGAGCCCTTCAGCGTCACTCAGGAGGACGGTCTCAATGCGATGCGTGCGGCCGAGGCAGGGGTCCGTTCACTGCACGCAACCTCGCAGGCGGTAACCCTATGAACGCACGGCCGAGGCGCGGATCCCTTTAGCGAGTCCTTTGCGGAACGGTGAGTGACCCGCAATAGCAGCCCGTTGAAAAAGTCCATCCGGGCTGCATCCGGCCCTTGTGGCCGAATTACTGCGTTGCACTCCCTCCCCGAATCCCCCGATTCGACGCGGTCGCGCGCCTTGTCCTCGGCCACAATGACTCGGCCTCGCCTGCAGAGCGACTTTATCAACGGACTGATAGACCCCGCAGCGCGGCGCCACCCGTCACGACAGGGGGAAATCGACCCGGCAATTCCCACCGTGGTGCGACTTCAAGATCCCCATCATGATCTCCACCGTCTTGCGCGCCTCGCGTGCGGGCGAGACCAGATCGCCGCCCTCCTCCAGTATCCGGATCAGTTCCGCCACCGCCGCCGATTGATTTTCCATGGCATATTTTCCAGACAAAATGGGCGACGTCGTCGACTCGAAATGCGACCTGCCCCGGATCAGGGATGCGCCCCGGTCGGAAATCTCGATGCGCCCATCCTCACACGTCAGCGCAAATTTCGAACCGGGAAAATCGACTTTGTAAGCATTGTAAAATGCCCGGACGCCGTTGTCGAACCGGATGTATGCCGACGCGTACGGATCGACGGCAGGATCTTTTCCGCCGTCCCCCTTGTATTCGGTGAAATGCTCGAACCCTGCCTCCAGTTCGGACACCAGCCACCGGGGGTTGGCCTCGGCATAGAAACAGATCATGTCCAGCAGGTGAGTCCCGTTCCGGAATAGCATTGCGCGCCGGCTGAACTGCTCGCACACAATCGTGCGCAGCGGCCCGATCTCCCCGCTTCGAATGATCTCACGCGCCTTCAGATAGCTCGGATTCCAACGTCTCGTGTGCTCGATGGAGAGCAGCGCGCCGTTGGTTTCGGCGGCGGCAATCATCCGGTCCGCGTCTTCCAGCGAGGTGGCGATCGGCTTCTCGCACAAAATGGCGCGCGCGCCCGCTTCGGCGGCGGCAACGGTCATATCGGCGTGGACATGATCGGAAGTGGCCACGCTCACCAGGTCCGGCTTCTCCGCCTTCAGCATCTCCCGGTAATCGGTGTAGAGCCGCGCGTCCGGCCACACATCTCCCCACTGCGCCTTGAAATCCGCCAGCGCCTCCGCCCGTAGGTCGCACACACCCACCACTTCGGTTCGGGGATGCCTGTCATAGGCCCCGGCATGAGAGCCGGGCATGGGGCCGTATACCGGAAGGTGTTCATCTTCCTCGGGCCGCCTGGCACCAATGCCGGACAGTCCTATAATTACGGCTCGATATTCGGGTTTTGACATGGTCGTGCCCTCCTGACTCCTTCCCCCCCGGGGAAGGGAAACCTGGTTCTGCCCAACCTCAATGTCATTACGGGGAGCGGTCAGCCGTCAGCGTACAGCAGTCACCTGAAACCCGTTGGCGATACGGCAACGCGACGTCAGTTTACCGACATCCGTTTCTTGTGTAGGGGCGGTTCGCGAACCGCCCGCCCGGTGTAGGCGTGGGGGATCTGTATTTAATCCAGTTCCTCCAGCGCTTCTCGCGCGCCCTTGTGCTCTTTGTCCAATTTCAGAACCTGCCTGTAAGCATCTCGTGCAAGATCCCGTTCTCCCCGGCGCACGTGGATACGGCCAAGTCTGTAATAGCTCCGAACCCGAGACCCGCGCCATCGCTGGGGTAAGAGGCTGAGATTGGCCGTCAACGATTCCAGACCCGGATCCACCTTCATCCCGGTCAGCGCGCTGAACTTGCCAATTTCATAATGCGCATGGATCCGGTTCGATTGGGCGGCCAGCACGTTCTCGAAGGTTTGAACAGTAGCGTTCGAAACGGCCGCCAGCGTTGCAAGAGAATCCATCGCGACTTCCAGGCTCCGCCGGGCGGCCTCAAACGCCTTTTCGTTTTCCTTCTCCAGACGATACTGGTCGCTCAACCGGCGCAGGACCAGGGCGTGGTCGGGAAAGGACCGCAAATACGCTTCGTAGACCCGGACCGCCTCCGGACGCCGTCCATTGCGTAAGTAGAGCGCCGCCAGCCGGAGAGCCGGACGGGAGTCGGTATTGGCGGACCCGACCGCCGCAAGATAGGCGCTTTCAACTTTGTCCTGTGCCTTTTCTTCGGCATGGATGAGGCCCCACGCCAGGTGGCCTTCTGTCAAATTCCGGGACTTGATCTCGTCGGCCTGTTCAAGCGCTTTCTCCATGCTGCCGCCCAGAAACCCCGGCGCGTACAGGTGATACTCCACCAGCGCGGTCCGCGCGTCCAGGTGATCAGGATCCAACCGGACCGCTTTCTCAAACGCCTTGCGCGCGCCCCGGGCGTGTCCGGGTTTCCTGAAAATATTGGCTTCCTGCGCCTTCGCGCCATACATCTGTCCCAGCCGGTATTGGTAATCGGCCGATGCGGAATCGGCCTCAACGGCCTTCTCGAACCATTTGAATGCCGGCTTGACATCCCCCTCCCACGCGTTGACGCGTCCCAGCAGATAGCAGATTTGGGCGCGGTCTGTCCCGGGTTGCCGGAGCAGTTTCCTCAGAATGTCCTCGGCGGCGCCATATCGACCGTCGATGAATGCCGCCAGGGCCGGTCGAATCCCCGGTGGCGTTGCCGCAACGGTCGGCGCCGTGAACAGCACGATGATGCCAACGAACAACACATGTCTTACCATTCCAACTCCCCGTACTTATACCGACGGAGGGCTATTTCCCTACCCAGGGCAATACGCCTACCGCCACAGTCCGTGAAAGTCCGCGTAGAGTTCATGCCGGGCCAGCAATTCTTCGTGGGTGCCAACGTCGATGCCTGCGCCGTCCATCACCAGCACCCTCCGCGCGCGCCGGGGAGGGGTCGCGCCGTCCCTCAGTACAGATGGGTGTTCCCATCCGGCCCCACGTAGCGGCGAGCGGGCAACGTCCGATACGGCCGCGACTTCACCATCTCCATATCCAGTTCGACACCCAGCCCCGGGCGCCGCCCCAATTCGTCGACGTCCACGCGGCCGCCCGAAATCGGCACCCGCAGCGCCTGAACGTCGTCGAACCATGGCCTCAGCCGGCAATGTTCGAGAATCTCGAAATTCTGCATCGCGGCCGCCGCGTGTGCGGCCGCTGCCAGCGCCACCGGACCGTAGGGATTGTGCGGCGCAATGCCGATCCCGTACACCTCCGCGAAATGGGCGATTTTCATCAATTCGCTGATCCCGCCCGCGTGGCAGATATCCACCTGGCACACGTCCACCGCCTGTCGTTCGAACCACTCTCTGCAATCCCATCGCGTCATCCACCGCTCCCCCGCGGCAACCCGCACCCCCGGAAAATCCCGCTTCAACCTCACGTACGGCGCCACCATGCTCTGCTCAATCGGCTCTTCCACGAAGAACAGGTCCAACGTCTGCAGTTCCCGCACGAGGCGATGCGCCGCCGGGGGCGAGAACACGCCGCCGCAGTCGATCATCAACGCCACGTCCGGCCCCAGTACCTCGCGCAACCGGGTCATCTCGCTGACAGCGACGTCCACCTGCGCGTCCATATCAAACGGCGTGACCGCCGGCCCATGCCCGTGTTTGAACGCATCAAACCCGTCTTCCAATGCCTGCGCCGCGTGCGCCTCCAGCGAATCCAGCCCCAGGTCCGCCCGCGCGTAACACCGCACCTTATTGCGAACTCTGCCACCCAGCATCTTGAACACGGGCTGTCCCGCCGCCTTGCCGATGATATCCCACAGCGCCATGTCGATGCCACTGACCGCGCTGGTATGTACCACGCCCCGCTTCCACCAGAAGTCCCGGTGGCCCAGTTGCCAGACCTGCTCGACGTCTGTTGGGTCCATTCCCAACAATCTGGGTTTCAGCGCCGTCTCCACCTGCGCCGCTACCGCCATCTCATGATACTCCGTGGTGGCCTCGCCGATCCCGGTGATGCCGGCGTCGGTCTCCACCTCCACAAATATCCAGTTCCGCCTGGGTGTTTGCCCGTCGGCCGCAGGGACGTTCATGACGTGTGCCCGGATGTCCGTAATCTTCATCCCTCAGTCCTCGCTCTCCATAAATGCCCCGTCCCTCTGAACCCGCTCGTATACCCTGGCGAACGCTGCCGATCCACCGTTGCGGTAACCCACGACCCCGTTATCCGTCACCACCTTGAAAATCGTCCGTTGATCGATGCTGTGAAACCGAACCGTATGATCCGCATTCCCGGCCGCGAGCCCCGGATTGATCGGAATCATGTCGATGTCGACAAATTTCATTTCAGCGCACCTGCAGAAGCTTTTTCGACCTAAGAAGCTGTCTCAAAACCCCCGGCGGTCTTCGCGCGGCTGCAAAGGCGTCGGTCGGCGTTGGTCAAATCCACCCGTCCTTCGAGGTCGAGGCTGCGCTCGCTCGCCTCTCACAGTCGGATTCGCCCGCCTGGTCCGACACCTTTTCGCTCGCGCTCGGAAACGCACCAGGAATTTAAAGACAGCTTCTGAAGAATTCCCTCAGACCCTCCATCTCCTCGTCGTTCAATGAATAGTAGGGCTTCCGGCGCCATCGCTTCGCCACGCCGAAGATCTCCATCGCCCCGTGAAACCCCGCGTTCCACCCGCCGGTCAGCTTTCCGATACAGTCGAAAAACGGCATGTCGTATTCCCGGATAATCGTCCTCGCCGCTTTGACGTCCGTATTCTGAATCGCGTCCCAATATCGCCGCGCGACCTCCGGCTTGAAGGTGATATACGTCGACATATACCCATCGCATCCGTACGGCCACATATTGATGTGGTTCACCTTCTGCCCCCCGGCGAATACGGCCACCCGTTCGTGCGCGACCAGGCACAGCCGCCGCGCGAAATCCCCGCACATGTCATCCTTGATGGCGACGACATTTTCGAATCGATTCAACGTTTCATCTATGACCTCCAGTCCGAACTCCGGCCCGTGCGCGGAAAAGGCGCCCGTTACGATCATAACCGGCATCGTCCCGGACACCTCGCCGTAGTGTTCGACCATCGTTTCCACCGTACAGGACGGCCCCCAGTTCGGTGGCAACACCATCAGCACGTCGGCTCCCAGGTCCTTCGCGAACGACGCAAAGGCGACCGAGCGCCGCGTATCGTAATACCGATCGGCCGCCACCACCATCCCCCGGCCGGCCGTATGCTCGCACGCGACCCGCGTCACCTCCGCGATTTCCGCCTCGGACATACAGATATAGTGGCTGTCGCCCACCGTCAGCAGCACGGTGCGGCTTCCCCCCGCCAGCACGAAATCGATCTGGTTCCGCAAGCCATCGTAGTCCACGCTGCCGTCCTGATTGAACGGCGTCGCGATCGACGAAATGATCCCTGTCAGATGCGCCCGAACTTCATCACGATCCATGGCAAGCTCCATCAAGAAAAGCGTGAGACGCAAGAAGGAAGAAGCAAGAGGACCACCCCGCGACCCCCAAACCTCGCGACCATGTTGCATTCGTAGGGGCGGTGGAAGGGCCTGCGGTCCCTCGCGTTTCGCTCTCCCCCGCCCGGTGGTGGTGTGGGGGGTTTTTCCGCGTTTTTCCGTTCAGCACCGCCGTCTGGTGTATGCGCATGGGTATGCAGGGCACCGGACCAGGTTATGCCCCAAAGGTAATTCGCGGAAAAACCAGCCCTGCGGCGTCTGGGCAGCGCCGTTCTTTTTGGCCCTTTTTCTCTGGCGAGAAAGAAAAAGGGCGGAGAAAAATAAGAAATGTGAGATGAGGGGAGGAGGAATGGTAAAGATTCTACCATTCCACCTCTCCCCAAATTCCCTGCCTCCGGAGGGTTCCTTAAAACCGTGAGACGTAAGACGGTAGAGGTAAGAAGGCCACTCAGCCACCCACCGGTTACGCGCCCTCTTTCGCGATCCACTTCTGTATTCCCTTTAGCGAAAGTCCGGCTCCGAGGGTGTCATATGACAAAGTTACCAACCCCTCTCCCTTCTTGCCTCTTTCTTCTTACCGCATTATGTAACCAAAAGTCGCCGCTGGGCGCGGGGCCGTACTTATGCACAGCGCGAACACCCTCACAGGATGCACACAACCCGTTGCCCTACCAGCGAGGGCGGGTACCCGATCTCCGAGATGAACGGAATAGCGCGCTCTGCTCTGGTGGTCCTCCGGACAGGGCTCGCGATCGAAAACCGACTGGCTTTCGGAAGATGAGCGGTCAACTTCAACTCGGCGAGAGTCCGTTGCAATATGGCTTGGCGAAGACCATTACCCATAACATTGCCCTGACGTGGGCGACCCGTGGGTGGCCCTACAATTCCAACAACGGCGCGAAATGTCCTGCGTACAACGGTCAGAGCACCCCGCGGTCCCTCGCGCTTCACTCTAACCCGCCCGGTGGCTGCGTGGGGGGCTTTTCCGCGCTATTCCGTCCAGCACCATGGTTCAGGAACGGATGGAAGGGACAAAGGGCACCAAAGCGTGTCGACACTGTTGAGGGGTTTCGCGGAAAAGCAGCCCCGCGGCGTTTGAGCGGCGCCGTTCTTTTTGGCCCTTTTTCTTGGGCGTACAAGAAAAAGGGCGTGAAAATAATAAATAAGAATTTAACTCCAAAATCACAACCTCTCCCCAAGTTTCCTGCCTTCGGCGGGAAGCGAGAAGCAAAAGACAAAAACAAAACCCACATCTCCCCAGATTCCATGCCTCCGGAGGGTTCCTTAAAACCGTGAGACGTAAGACGGTAGAGGTAAGAAGGCCACTCAGCCACCCACCGGTTACGCGCCCTCTTTCGCGATCCACTTCTGTATTCCCTTTAGCGAAAGTCCGGCTCCGAGGGTGTCATATGACAAAGTTACCAACCCCTCTCCCTTCTTGCCTCTTTCTTCTTACCGCATTATGTAACCAAAAGTCGCCGCTGGGCGCGGGGCCGTACTTATGCACAGCGCGAACACCCTCACAGGATGCACACAACCCGTTGCCCTACCAGCGAGGGCGGGTACCCGATCTCCGAGATGAACGGAATAGCGCGCTCTGCTCTGGTGGTCCTCCGGTTGGTACTACAAACCGAATTTACATTGGCTTCCTGTTTGCGAGCGTACGGAACTGTACTCATACGTATACACAAAGGGGAATACAGCGAATAGCTTACAGCATTCAGCGGTCAGCTCAACGGCGGTGATATCAATTCACGGATGTTTCGTTTTTGTAGGGGCGACCCTTGTGGTCGCCCGGGCGGCACCAAAATCAACGCCGTCGTCGGTTTCGATGACCGTCGTCACGGTTTCTCGTAGGGGCGGTTCGTGAACCGCCCGTATGTTGATATGGATGCGCCATGCCTGTCATTAAAGCCATAATCATGTCGCCTTGCAAGCACAAAGGGAAGCGTAGAGGTGGTATACCATCGCGTTGGTGGAAGCGCATGCAGGCCGGACGTCACGGACCTTCCCGGAAGTTCGTATCGAGACCGCTCCCGGGCAGCAAATAGCGGCCAGCATCAACCGTGCCATATCAATTTGCCGATGTCCGCGCTCATGTTGCATTTGTAGGGGCGACCCTTGTGGTCGCCCGCGTGAGGGGTCCCCGGCGCAATGTCCGCATTTGTCTAATCTCTTGCATCGGGTTGGCAGACAGAAGCGGATTTTCACAAGCTAAAACGGTCATTATAGGCAATATTTCCTATTTATATATAATAATATTGTAGATATTTCTCTATATAGCCTCTTATAATACAAACAATATTCAGATATATTCATGGCGTCTCGATTGCAAGGCAACCCGCCTTGAAAAAATAAAGGAGCTACGCCATGAAAATCGAACATGATCGCCTCCTCAACCTACGCAAGGGAAAACGGCTGTCACGTCGGCATCTGGCCGACCGGTCCGGAATCTCCGCCCGCACGATTCAGCGGCTGGAAAACGAACCGGAACGGTGCCAGAACACTCGGGAGGACACCGTGAATCTCTTGGCCAAAGCGCTTGACGTCGAACCGGGTGTGCTCAAGGGTGAATTGCCGCTTCCGGAGTCCGACAAGGCGCCCGAGGCCGATCCGGACCCCATCCAGATCGGCGCGCAGATCCCGCCGAAGGTCCGACTGGCGTACGATCTGATCAAACGCCGATACGGCGTTAACGCCACCGATATTATCACGATGGCGCCGCTCTTCTTCGTTCTTCTGGCCGAAGGAAGTCTCGCCCATAGGCGCAAGGAATTGCACGAAGCAAATAGCCATTTCGAGCAAATCGCGTCTGGGCATGGCGTATTCGTGAGTGCCCTCGTGGTCGCGGATATGAATGGAGGCGCAGAACATAACTCTATTCACGAGAACGATCTCTTCGGCGAACATCTGCTCGATGATAGCGGTGGAATGACAGACCAAGCCTTCGATCCCACAGAAAACAATCCATTCGCAAGCTATTTGTACAAGTTGGCGGCCGAACTCGCGATCCCTGGCGTTGTAGACCTGGACAAAGGCGATCTCAGTTTTGGCTCACCGGCGGAATTCCCCGACTATAACCTCTGGCATGATGAGATCGAACGCGTGACAAATGGCTCCTCCAATGCCAGAAGAACTCTTGAAACCGGATGTGCGCGGCTGTCCGAGATCCCAGAAGACCTGATGGCGGATGACCAAGCCGAGGAGCGTCAGAAGTGGCTTGAAGGGAAACTGCCAAACATCTACAAGGAACTGAGCGAAGTATTAGTACGTAGCGTGTCCAGTGATCCATCGAACAAAATAACCTGATTAATTCATGAATTGTCACGGATAGCGGTATCAGGAAGCAGAAACAGCTTCCGAGTGAATCGAGAAAGTGAAGTCGGCGTGAGGTTTGCGGGCTGACATGTTAGAAGAAGAACGACAGCTCTGGCGAGACCTGCGAGACCTACCCCCTAACCCCCTTCCTGAGAGGAAGGGGGAACCGTGATCGGTTAATGAACCGTTGGATTGGCTGAAGACGTTTCCATTGTTGAAAAAATCCCGGCGAAATATTGTAATAGGTCAGCGTGTTGCGATCGAGAAAGTGACGAGGTGACATTCTCCGATCAATCAGAGCGTAAAAAAACAGTATTTACGCAACGCCTGGTTCAACTCCCCCTCTCCTCGCAGGAGACGGGGCCGGGAGGAGAGGTCCTCACTAAAGACTCGCGAAAAGGATTCTGTGATGATTATCTTGAGCCTCCACGCCAGGTTGCTCCAGGTTCATTGTTATAAGGTTAATTAAGTAACCAGAATACAATGACTTGAGCAAGGAGACTTCCTTTTGTGTGAATTAATGAGGATAACAAGGATGTTGGAGGAAATTTATACTCTGGGGAAAGATCCAGACAACGAAAAAGACGACGAATGAACGATATCGATTGCACAAAACATGGCCGGACGCGCATGCAGCAGCGCGGTATTCGCGAGAGAGATATCCGGCTCATTGAGAAGTACGGAACACGGGTTGACAACGACACCTGGCTGATGCGTAACCGGGATGCCATCCGCCAAATCAAGAATCGCAAGGTCGTTATCCGCGACGATCGGGTCGTCACGGCCTATCCGTCACGTCGCGCGGATCAGAAACTGGCGTTGCGCCGGGGACGGGGAAAGGGGCTGGTGAAATGAAGAGCAGGGTAACATGGATAAACAGGATGGACAGGATGAAAACCGAAACCTGACAATTCAACAGAACCAAATTTGCAGGGCATGAAGGCCAATAGGGCACATCTCATTGCAGCCCGAATCACATTTGGGAGGTCGTTTTCGATGAAAAATCCGCCTGATGAACTTCGGAGCTATCTTGAGAAGCTGGTTAATCGATATCTCAATATCAACAGCTTGCGTCAACAACTCAACAGTATCTCTGAATGGACCACAAATGCAAAATCACCGGACAACATCGAGGCATTTAACCTAGCCTGAATAATTCACAAAAAAGGTAGTTTCCATACCCAAGTCATTGTATTATATTATGGTTACGCAAATAACCTAATAACAATGAAACAGGAGGAAACTACCGTGGGAGTTCAAGATAAACATCACAGGTTGTCTTTCGCAAGTCTTTCTGGTAGGCAGGTAGAAGCCACGTTCGACGGGGGCGTGCTGACGACCGACGTCGGGGTGATGCTGCTTCGTGAGGTCGAGGCCAATGTCGGCATTTTGCATCGGATGGTTGCGGCGCTCACCGATCATCGACATCAAAGTTACGTACATCATTCGATGATGGACCTGATCAAACAACGTGTCTTTCAGATGGCCTGTGGGTATGAGGATGCGAATGATTGCAAGACGTTACGCGAGGACCCCGGCTTCAAGGCGGCCTGTGATCGGTTGCCGTTGTCTGGCGCGGACCTGGCCAGTCAGCCCACGATGAGTCGGTTCGAGAACCGCATCAGCAGAACCGATTTGTATCGGATCGCCAAGGCCTTTGCGGATGTGTTTGTCGCCTCGTATGAGGAACCGCCGGAAGCCATTCTGTTGGACATCGATGACACCGAAGACAAGGTGCATGGGTCTCAACAGTTGTCGTTGTTCAATGCGTATTTCAATGGCTATTGCTACCAGCCCCTGCATATCTATGAAGGCCAAACCGGCAAGTTGATCACGACGGTCTTGCGTCCTGGCAGGCGGCCTGCGGGTAAAGAGATCGTCACCATCCTCAAACGGGTGATCGCCTACCTGCGTAAAGCCTGGCCCGACGTGGAGATCCTGTTACGTGGCGATGCGCATTTTTCGTGTCCGGAAGTGCACGTGTTGTGTGAGGAAGAAGATGTGTATTTTGTCCTCGGACAGAACGGCAACGCCAAACTCCTGCGGAAGGCACAGTCCTTGATAGACCAGGCCAAAACGCGGTATGCCGATTCCGGAGAAACCGTGCGCCTTTATCGCTGTTGGGCCTATCAGGCCGGCACCTGGGCGTGTCCACAACGCATCGTCTGCAAGGCGGAAGTGACACCGCAAGGTGTCAATATCCGATTCGTGGTCACCAACCTGAAGCGCGCCCAACCGTCATTCATCTACAAAACCGCCTATTGCACACGCGGCAGGATGGAAAACTTCATCAAAAATCACAAGACCTTTCTCCATTCCGATCGCACCTCTTGTCACACCTTCCAGGCCAATCACTTCCGTCTCTTTCTCCACAGCGCCGCCTATGTCCTGATGCACAGCCTGGCTGCAATCGGATTGCGCGGCACGAAGTGGACCAACGCACAGTTCAATACCCTGCAAAATCGTCTCTTGAAAGTCGCCGGGCGCGTTTGTGAGTTGAAAACTAAAATCAAGTTCCATCTGCCAACGGCGTTTCCACTCAAACACCTTTATGGCAAGATCCTCTATAATCTGGCAACGGGTGTTCCATAACCCATCGACGTGCTGACCCCGCCTTCACATTTGCATCGACCACCACCAAAGGTCATGGAGAAGTCTGTGCGCTTGACACGGGCATCGAGGTCAACCTGACGTCACGAGGCAAAGCAGGCGCCGCCCAAACGGCTTGAACACGCCAAATCCGTCACAGCCCATGCGCTTTCGTTTCTTGTCTCACTCGGAAGCTCTTTCTGCTTCCTTAAAATGCTCTATCTGACGATTCATGAATTAATCGGGCTAGGTCATTACTTCTTTCAGCTTGCCACCTACAGCATTTCGCGAATAGTCCTGGTCGAAATGTCAATGTTCCTGTCGGAGGCAGAGGACAGATCGCTGCTTGACTGGCTGAGAAAAGCGAAGGAGCACGCAGCATCAATGAAGCCAACTCGCTACAATGCAACCCATTCTGACTACGAACCCATCCAACCCCAAGAGTATCGCGCCACAATTGATGATCAGATTGCCCAACTGGAAGCTCAGAAAGATGTCATTGATCGAATCAAGGCGCACAGGGACAAAACGATAGCCCATATGGACAAAAAGTAATTCGACGAAACGAAGTCAATTCAAACGGATTATCCGTTGAGCAACGATGAAATCGATGACATCATGCATCTTATCAGCGCTGTTTTACAGGAGCACTTCGGCTTCCTCTTTCAGAAACACATGATCTTTGAGGTCTCAAGTCTTCAGAACGTCGGCAATTTGCTGAAATGTGTGCGTGCATGGATACGTGCACGAGGAAACCACAGTCTCATTGATAACGGCCTTAGCAGTCCGTTGAAAAAGTCGCTCTGCAGGCGAGGCCGAGTCATTGTGGCCGAAGACAAGGCGCGCGACCGCGTCGAATCGGGGATTCGGAGAGGGAGTGCAACGCAGTAATTCGGCCACAAGGGCCGGATGCAGCCCGGATGGACTTTTTCAACGGGCTGTTAGGCCTGTTGACTACATGCGGGACGACTACAGCCCGAAGAGAATTGAGTGAAGAAACGAAAAATACCGATAAACAACCCCGCGAGTTACGGGTATTGGCGTTGATCTTCTTCGCAGAGGCTTCTCCAATGCATTTCGATTCCGGTACTTAAGCTGGAATGTCAGGAGACATATAATGAAAAATGACAATGAAGAGCTTCGAGACGAAATCCGCGAAGTGATACAAATGCAAGAGTCGGATAACCCAGAAGACGATTGGCTGAGCACAAACGTGTGACGACATCCACTGAGACACTCCGACTAAGATGCAAAAACGCCTCTATCAGTAAGATTCGGGGAGAGACAACCTACACTCCGAATCTAACAGGGCAGGCGATCAGTATGATTGCGGAATTAGTTGTATATGGCGGGAGTGTACGGGCACCGGAAGGGAGGCCAGCAGAAGGGGCGCGAACTTCGAGGGGTTCGGTGGTGGTGTTAATTGCGCGACGCCTTGCGATCGGGCACAATTATTGGAGGGCGCACGGTAGAACTGCCTGCAATGCCGGGCACTTGTCTACCAACAGGCGGGCAC
The DNA here is from genome assembly GCA_965237675.1 of Candidatus Latescibacterota bacterium. Taxonomy (GTDB): domain Bacteria; phylum Latescibacterota; class UBA2968; order UBA2968; genus JAAXHE01. The sequence continues at coordinate 1,464,774 of OZ250150.1, read as the reverse complement.
CACAGGCGGATGGGTTTAGCCGATCAACGACTTTACCAGCGGAATGGCGACACATGCCAGGACAACACCAAGCATCCACTTCACAAGCCTGATGTCGCCTTCGATGTTCTGCAGGCGGGACTCTATACCCGTTAGGCGGTGTTCGAAGTCTGCGATTTCTTCGGCGGCTTCGCGGGCGTGCGCGTCCGGAGTGCCCGCGGCGACAAAGGCTGCGTAGGTTTTGGAGAGCATGATCGGCATTGTGCAGCCCTTCGATGAAGGGTTGGAGACGGATTGAGTTTGCTTACATTCAAGTATACCGAATGTTTCATTGAGGACGCGTGCCGTCAGCAGGCAACCAACTATATGATCGCGGAAATGGGGGATAATGGCAAGAAAAAAACGACGGCAAGAGGGCTTCCTTGAGGTCGCTTTCAATGTGATCTCGACAATAGCGCCTTAGATGTGATGGTCGAACTGGTGAGTCCACTTGTTACGAAACACTCGTGCGAATGCCAACTCAATTCCAGGCCGTTCCATGGGTCCGGTTTTCTCACGTCCCCACAGGTCTTACCTCTCACCCGCCCGCTGTTGTTGGGAATTTTTCCGCGTCTCACCTCTACCCTCTTACGTCTAGCCGGTTCATGGAATTACCTCAAACCCCATCTGTAGGAAATGATGGTCCAGCGTCAACACCCGTTGTATTCGCAACTCTCGCATGAGAACGAAGCTGCAGCAATCCGTAAAGGAGAATTTCTTGTCCCGATATCCGAAGAAGAGTGACCGCGCCCGTTCTCTTCGCGTTTCGTCGATGGACTCGATCCTCAGACGGGATGAGCCGTCGATTTGCACCCACCAGGCCTCGGCGGCATCGAGACCAAGACGGAACCGGATGGTCGTGAGCGTCTCGTCGATGACGTAGTCGGTCGTCGTCAACAGGCCTCCGGACGACAGCCAGCGGTCCCGCGCTTCCCGTACTGCTGAGCCCTTCGCATCGCGGCTATCCGCCGCCGCAACCCATCCCGCGGTATCCGCGAACATTTCTTTCACCGGTACAACACCTCGTCATGCCGTGCGGCAACGTCTCCCGATTCCGATGCGCCTACGGGCGGGGCCTGGTAGAGTGAATCGGATTCGAGCGGCGTGCTTCCCATCGTTGGACTGCCAACGGGGACGATGTCAAAAGCCGGACGACTGCGATACAGGACCGTAAAGCGCTCACCGTGCCGCACCTTTGCGACGACCTCCTTCAAACGCGCTCGCAGCTGTTTGGCGTTGATTATCTCTGGCATCACGGATCCTTTCTAGAGATTAACTTAAGATAAACTATTTCAAAAACGAAGGCAAGACGGAAGACGGGAGAAGCAAGAGGACCGCCCGGCGGGGTAAAGCAGCCGTCAGCAGATAGCGGTCAGCCAACACCGGTTAGCGATACGGACCGGCGATGTCAACCAGCGATATTTGCGCCGTGACGTGGGCAAACCTAAGTGCTGCCCCTACAAATGCAACGACGGCGCGGAATAGCCCCCGGCTTCATAGGTTCTCCTGTCACACGAACGGTCTGGGGGTTGGGGGTTTTTCCGCGCTGATCCGTTCAGCACCGCCGTCGCGTGCATGCTTTGTGGGTCTCAGGGCACAGTCTCACGTTCCATTTACTGGAGAGATTCGTGGAAAAACCAGCCCTGCGGCGTCTGAGCAACGCCGTTCTTTTTGGCCCTTTTTCTTTGGCGAGAAAGAAAAAGGGCGTAAAAAAATAAAAAATGTGAGATGACGGGAGAGGGGCAGTAAAGATTCTAACATTCCCCTTCTACACGCGCCTGCTTATCGCTCTAATGGTGCCCTTCCTCGGTCTCACCGTGTTTTTCCTTACCCTCACCGTGCTCTTTCTTGCTCGGCCCGCCGATGCGCAGAACATGGCCATCCATGTCCGCAACCAGCATTTCCCGCGCACCCCAGGGCTGGTCAGCGGGCTTCTCCCTTATGTCCGCCCCCGCCTTCGCGTACTCCTCGTGCAACTCGTCAACATCACCAACGCTATAGTAAATCCACACAGGTCGGGCACCCTGCGCATTTTCGGCGAGAAAGATGTGCACGTCGCCATTTGAAATAGAAGCAAAGGTCTTGTCCTCTTCCTTGGCAGGCCAATCCCAGTCCTTTTTGAAGCCGAGAACCGAGGTGTAGTGCTGGATGCTCGCTTCGACACTTCCCACGTTCAGGATCGGTGTGGTCGCGGTGAACGCCGTGGATTCGGACCCCGAACCCTTGTCGCGGTCCTCGTGGGCGACGGCGATAACGCCGATGGCGATTCCTGCAACGACTGCTGCTGCAATTCCGGGACCCTTCATGTTTCTCCTCCTGTGTGTGAGTTCAAACCAATCTTTCAGGCGTGGCGAAATAATCGAATACGTCGAACCCGGTCAATGTTGACAGCCGCCCCCCGGCGGGAAGATGTTAGAAGCCGTTCATCCGTCTGCTCACAGCCAGCCAGCCTCCGCATCGCCCTGCGGCGCCTATGTCGTGGCGCAGGCGACCTCTGTTGCAAAATGTGACTTGCGTCGCAAATTGCGGCGTATCCTTGTCCTCATCTCCGAATTGTCACTTAATTCCTTTACTAATCTATATTTATTTCGTTTTTCGGCGTTTGGACCCGTTTCGCCGGGTGTCCTGTGAGATGCATTCTGCGACACGTCCGCCCGCCGCCATTCAGTCTCCTTAAAGAATAACATGTTGATTTTCAATAGTTTGGCATTCCACCCCGGCATCGGCACGGATTTTGCGCGTATTCAAGAGCCCTCCCTCCGATGCACGGTGTCGCTTCTTCAGTGCCGGTAACGCCAGTCATTCGCCCACATACCAGGAACGGAATTGAAAATAACCACAGCGGCGATGGCGGCCATACGGCGGGCAGCCCGCAATTCCGCTGACCTCGTTTAGATGCCGATCTGTCCGTTAAGGAGCCACTATGAAATTCGATTTGTAATGAAGACGATAGGGAGGGATACTATGCGGTTTTCCGAAAACGGACTCGCCCATCAGATCGCCAAACTGTTCAATGAGTTGCTTGAACGGGAACTGCGAAGCGTTAAACGGGCAACCGAAGCGCGAAAGCGGGAACTGCTTGCGAAAATTGAAGCGCGGGAAACGGAACTGAAAGACGACGGCGGATTGGATGCCCTGTTCGAAGAATATAAAGCTGCCATGTCGGAAACGGAACGGCCGGAGAGCCGGGTGCAGGAACGCCGTTTGTATTACAATTGGGAAGGCATGCTAAGGTCAGAACTGGGCGCCTGGAGAATGGAATTGGCTAAACTGGAAAACCAGGCCAATGATGACCAGGCGATATTGACGAGCGCGCGCAACAAAGTCATGCGCCTGTTGCTGCGGGAGACGCTGATCGTCGGGCCGCCCTGCAACAACGGGCCCAAGACGTACGCAAGAGGATATGACAACCTTGAGGATTGCCTGATTCCGGTTCTACAACAAATGAAAAAGGGGAAAAGCCATTTGGAGGCTTTCCAGATGGTTGCGGAAAAATTGGGGGTCCGCAGAACCGCCGTTGCTTACCGATGTACGAGAGGTCTGAATCTGACAACCCGACAGTTTATTGAAAACGCCAGAAGCGGCCGGATTATTCAAATAGCAAAGGACAAATATCCTCAACAAACTGAATTGATAAACCGTGAACTGGCGCCGCTGTATCCGTAACATTCGCAACTCGACCGGCCACCGGTCGCTTGCGCGATCGTACCGGTCCGTCGCCGGTCGGTCAGATTGACGGCTGTCTACCAGATGGCGCACATCCCGCCGCACCCTCGTTTTCTATCGAAACGCCGCCATCCCGAACCCTTCGGCGGTCTCCAGGGTTTCCCGCACGTCGTCCCACGTCGTGTTATGGTTGATGATGCAAAACCGAAGCGAAAACGTCCCGTGAAGAAGCGTTGACGAGAAAAACGCGCGATCTTCCCAGAACACGCGCGCCAGCACCTTCTTGTTGATTTCTTCCAGGGCGGCCTCGTCCAGGTCGCCGTCACAAGGATTGACACGGAAACACACAATTCCCAGTGACACCGGCGTCAACAGTTCCAGGTTCCGGCTGGCTTCCACGTATTCCCCGGCACGGGCGGCAAGCTCGATTCCCTTCGACACGGCGCGCCGGAACAAACGCGTCGCGGCGGGCGGCCGAACCCCCGCTCGTGAGCAGGCCGCCCGCACCGTCCGGATAGCCAATCCAGCGACACAGCCAGTCGATTACCACCAGTTCAAGTTGGCTCGGGCCGCTGGCAACCAGCCATGTGCACACGTTGGTGTTGAATCCCGCCGCCCTTCGCGCGAGGTCGAGCATCATTTCGGGCGGCATCCGCAGGTCCGCGATTTCGCCCGATCCCGCCTCATTCTCAACGGCGCGGTTTCCTTTGTCTCGCCGGTTGGGTTCAGCCATTTATACCCGTTTATTTGTGTCGTTCACACCGCCTTCGCACCGCCCACAATTGCACGTTGTCAATTGTACGTAACCGCTTCTTGGATAGGAATCCTGGCCACGTCACTCGAAAAGTTCATTTATTTGCACGAAACGAGTTGACACCTCCCTGGAAAAGGTGCATATATATCGGAAGGGAAGCGCGGTAATGCAAACCAGAACGGAGCGGATCAGGCGCTTGCTGGAAAAGGACGGGTGGTACCTGGCGCGCCACGGCTCCGGTCACGACATCTATCGGCACCCATGCATCAGGGGAATCATTACTCTCCCAAGGCACAGAACAGTATCTCCCGGCGTTGCCCGCTCCATCGCGAGAAAGGCGGGCTGGCCGGAATAATCGATTCCGACGGAGGACTCACATATGGCTCGATATCCCGCACTGATCGATGGCGAAGAAGGCGCCTACGGCGTTACGTTTCCCGATCTCCCCGGTGTCGTCGCCATGGGAAACACCGTTGACGCAGCGTTGATAAACGCCGAAGAAGCACTTCGCGATTATATGATCGAGGCGGGAAAAGACGGCGAGGCAATCGCGCTGCCCAGCGCTCTCGAGCAAGTGGACGTTCCGACCGGGCAGGCCCTTGTGTCCGTCCCGTTGATCCGCATCTCGGGCCGGAACGTACGCGCCCATATGACGCTGGACGAAGGCGTCGCAGCCTTCATCGACAGCGAGGCGCGAAGGCGCGGTATGACCCGTAAGGCGTACGTAGAGTGGATGGCCCGGCGTATCGCGGAAATGGGCGGATAGCGGCTGCCTACGTGGGACCTCGCTCGGACGACGGCAAAACGCCTCTCACAAAGGCCTTCAGCGTCTCACGGTCCACGACCTCGGAGGCTGTGACGGCGGGAATCGGAATGGCAGACGGATCGAGCGTCGTCTGGCCGACTTTTGAGAGATCCTGATAGTAGCCGCTGACGATGACCGTCTCCTGCCCGGTTATATTGCCAGTAAAGCCGACGGCGTAGGCAACTTTTGCATCGTCCTCGACGCCCTCTTGATCCGGATCGTCCCAATAGTATTCCACAAAGCCTCCGCCCTTGCCCGCAGCCGCGATGAGTTCTTGCACAACCTTGTTCCCCTGTCGTCTTCGACGGCGAAGATGTTCTTGCCCCGCGCGCCTATGTCATCTCCGTGAAAGACCACGGTACCGTCTCGGAAGAGAATGATAATATAGATGTTCCCGTGTTTCCCGCCAATTGAGCGATTTCCAAGCGCTTCACGGCACGAATCGATAGACGACGTTCAATTGGGCGGGATCCGTGATGCTCGGATCCGTGTGATGGTATATGTTGATTCGGCCGGTGCCGCAGTCTCCGAATTCGTCGCAGGAAAGCGTGCCGACGAGGCCCTTAAAGCCGGACGTCGCATGGAGTTCCCTGCGCAACGCGTTGCGGTCTACGATCAGCTGTCCGCCATCCTGCCTCGAAACGGACTCGATGGCGCTGAGCAGCAGCGTTGTGGCGTCGTAAGAGTGCGCCCAGTACGGTGTGCCTGGAATCCCGCCGTACGCGGCTTCATAGGCGGCCAGCGCTTCGTCCACGCTCTTGCCCGTTACGGCATTCACATTTGTGCCCAGATCCGCCTCCGGGCCAGCCGCATAGACGCCTTCCGACTGCGGGGTGGCGAGGAACTCCGAATCCAGGAGGGCCGCGCCCGTGATGAGTGTCACGCCTTCCAGTCCGTCGAATTCCTTCGCCTGCTTCGCGAAGGGTATTCCTTCCTCGTCGAAAAGCGAGAAGAAGATGCCGTCCGGCCCGGCTTCCGCGAATGTTGTAAGGACGGTGATCATATCGGTTTCGCCCTTCTCGATCCGGGCAGTGGCCGCGACCACACCGCCAAGGGCGCTGAACGCGTCGCCAAACGCGATGGTCAGACCCATGGTGTACGGGTCGCCATCGTCGATCGCCGCCATGCGCCGCAGGCCCAATTCATTGTATGCGAAGTCTGCAACGGCCCGCGCCTGGTAAAGATCGTTTACCGCAACGCGAAAATAGCCGGGGCGATAGTCGGAACTTGCGTTGCCGGCAAGGTCGGATGTGAGTGCGGGCGAGGTATTGGACGGCGAGATCATCACGAGACCCGCCGCACTGATCACCGGCGAAGCCGCCACCGCAGCGCCGGAGCACGAGGTGCCGATAACGCCGAGCACGCGCGGGTCGGCGACAATCTGCTCGGCGCCCATGCGTCCGCCTTCCGGCCCGCACATTCCGTCTACGTCCTCGCCGAGTTCGACCGGGTGACCGTGTATCGTCCCGTAGTCCCGAACGGCAAGTTCAACGGCGTTACGCGACGGCACGCCGAGCGACGCCGCGATGGTCTGTGTGAGCAAAGAACGGATATGGACGGCCTCGCCCTCGTCAATCGTAACCAGGACCCGCACGGATGAACCCGTCAGGCGCGCCCTGCCGCCAGCGGGCAGGTCGAGCATCACTTCGTAGCCTGCATTAATGGGTATGCTCGACCAGGAACCGACCTGGTTCCCGTCCCTCGTCGCCAGGGCCTGATAATAGCCGCTGCCGGACTCGATTTCCACCTGCGCCAGGCCGTTCGTGTCGGTGGCGCCCGACGACTCGTAGTTCGCCGTGCGCCCGGAAATGGAACGTGCGAACGCCACGTTGACACCGCTCAGTGGGGTCTGACCCTGCAGTACCCTGGCCACGACGAGGGCAGGCGTCATGCTTCCACCGGCAGCCAGTTTGCCCAGCGGCGGTGGCATCTGTCCCTCGGCCTCTGGCATCTGCGACGTTGTCACGCGTTCACCGCCACAGCCCCAAGTCACGCTCGCGGCAAACACCAGCACAAACACACTGCGAATTCTGCTGTACATAGCGAGTCCCTCCTTTCTGGATGTTACCGGCGAAACAAACATGAAAACCAAGCAGATCGCCTTACGGGCCTACCTGTGATTTCCAAAACAACCCAATCCGGCCGAATGGACTTCCGACACACTTCGGATACTACGATACATACCGGGCCTCCTCAACAATTCGGTAAATGCCGGTGAATGATACAGTCGTTTGCGGAAATGCGAAAGACGTGGCATTGGCACACATCCAGCCAGACCCCAAAATGACAGGCAGTGAAAACTGCCTGTCATTTTGGATAAATACGTCCCACCTGGCGGAGACTTCCGCAAAGCGATCACTCAAACATCTGGAATTCACCGTCCAGGACAATCACTACAATCGGGTCATACGCCGCGTCTCCGTTGGCATCGGAAGAGAACGAGTCCGGAGTCGAATCCAAATCCGGAGCACCGGACATCGCGTCATGGCGTGAACCGATAGACGACCGTCAATTGGGCGGGATCCGTGATGCTCGTGTCCGTGTGGTGATAGATGTTTATGCGTCCGGTGCCGCAGTCTCCGAATTCGTCGCAGGTGAGCGTACCGAGCAGACCCTGAAAGCCGGACGCAGTGTGGAGCACCTTGCGCAACGCGTCACGATCGATATGCACCTTCCCGCCGTCGGCCCTTGCGACAGACTGTATGGCGCTGAGCAGCAGCGTTGTGGCATCGTATGAATGCGCCCAGTAGACCGTGTTCGGAATCCCGCCGTACGTGGCTGCGTACGCGGCGAGCACCTCGTCGACACTCTTGCCGGTGGCATCGTTGACGTTTGAACCCTCCACCGGCTCCGGGCCGGCAAAGTAGATCCCCTCTGACTGCGGCATGGCGAGAAACTCCGACAGGAGAAGGGCTGAACTCGTGATAAGCGTCGCATCCTTCAGGTCTTCGGACTCCTTCACCTGCGCGGCGAAGGGAGCGCCTTCGATATCGAAGAGCGGGAAGAAGATGCCGTCCGGCCCGGCTTCCGTGAATTCCGCGAGGATGTCCGCCATGTCCGTTGCGCCCTTCTCGATCCTGGCAGCGACTGCTACTTCACCGCCGAGAGCGCGGAACGCATTGCCGAAGGCGACGGTGAGGCCCATGGTGTACGGGTCGCCGTCGTCAATCGTCACGAAACGCCTCAGGCCCAATTCATTATAGGCGAAATCGGCGACTGCGTTCGCCTCGTAGAGGTCGTTGTTAGACGTGCGGAAATAGCCCGGATGGTAGTTGGGACCCGCATTGCCGGCGAGGTCGGACGTGAGCGCAGGCGCAGTGTTGGACGGCGAGATCGTGACCAACCCCGCTTCGCTCAGCAGCGGTGAGGCCGCCACGGCCGCGCCCGAACAGTTCGTACCAATGACGCCGACGACCCGCAGGTCGTTGAGGATCTGCTCGGCACCCGTACGTCCGCCGGCAGCCGAACACATGGCGTCTATAGCCGCACCTAGTTCGATCTCGTGACCGTGAATGGCGCCGAAGTCCCGGACAGCTAACTCGATGCTGTACCGCGATGCGTCGGCAAGCCCGGGCACAACGGTGTGCGATAGCAATGTACGGATCTGAACGGCCTCGCCTTCGCCAATCGTGACGACGCCACGAAGGGATGAACCCGTCACGCGCGCACTTCCGCCAATGGGCAAGTCGAGCATTACATCGTAGTCACCGTTAATGGGTATGCTCGACCACGACCCCAGGACGCTTCCGTCCATCATTGCGCGCGCCCGATAGTAACCGGTACCCTCAATTTCTACCCGCGCCAGGCCTTGCGCATCGGTTGTGCCCGACCACTCATAATTCGGAGCCCGACCTGAAACGGAACGCGCGAACTCGACGGTTGCCCCGCTTACGGGCGTCTCACCCTCCTGGACGCGGGCAACGACCACGGCCCGCGCCATCCCATTGAGGGCCAGTTTACCGAGGGGTTGGCCGGTGCGGTCCCCTGCCTCGGGGACGTGCGACGTTGTCAGGCGTTCGCTGCCGCATCCCCAGGTCAAGCCTGCGGAAAGCGCCAACAAGAACACGCTGCGAAAACTTCCAAACATAGCGAACCCTCCCAATGTTGTGGATTGCCAGCGAAAAAGAGCCAGAAAGCTGTAAGCAACGCGCGCAAAAAACGCGCCCGTCCCAATTGGCCCCTGACTCGTTAACATATATATAATGAAGATCACGAACTAAACAACGAACCTCCCGGCTTCAGCGTTCGAATGAGCCGACCTGCTTATGCTTAATATAGAATATAAGTCCATTTCGCATGTACACAAGGGCATATCTGGATTTCTTTTCCAAAAAAAAAAACGGCAATTTCCCGGGTGAATTTAAATGCGCATGCGATTCATCGCGTTCCATATCCGGGTGTCGACAATTACCGCCCAAAAAAATCTCCCCGTCGCCCACGGGTATGCGTGCTGCGAAGGTAATTTCCGGCCCCGAAACGGCTTATGGAGTACCGGGTAAAATGAAGCGCGTCTGGTGAGACCATATAGGGTCTTCCTATATGGAAATTCGGTCCAACTCTTGAAATGAGCGGGCCAACTCGTTCATGATGAACGGGCAGGGCACAATGTGGGAGCCCTGTGGAGTTCTCGGAGATCAAGACCGGGTTGCAACATGCAAACCCGGTACGGAGAAAAAGCGCATGTGGAAGAAATCCTGCAACTATACATTTTTTAATATAGTTATAGGAAGGATCGTAATAAGTCAATGGTGGAATTTTGCAATATTGCCCAAATGTCGTATTTTGCTACATATGGGATGGGTGACGACGGGAAGCCGCTGACGGACACAGTTCGCGCGTGTATCGTATTGTGGTCCTGAGTCAGGGCTCGACGGAATGGTCGGACAAAATGGTTTGTGGATGATTCAACAGAGTTCGAAAACGGTTGGGTTGCCGACTGAATCGTAACGAAGTCCATCAGGCGCCCGCCCGACGTTGAAGCATCCAGCCGGCCGCACGGGGTCGACTACGAGGCGAGAAAGCCGCGATTGCCAGTCCTTCACTCCTGGGTTGATCTCCGATCGCGGTTGACTTCATTTCTAATTCACGTACGAATTGCCACAATGAAACGCCATTTTAAATCATCCACCCTTGCGCTTGGCGTCTCCGGCCTCCTGTGCCTGGCGTTGTTCATCTTCCCGTGGTCGCCATCCACGCAACCCAGCGGCTTTACCCTCGCCCTGGACCTGGATGATGCCGACGGCAACCAGGCCGTCTCGTCACTCGATGTCTCGCCCGAACAGACTGTTTCCGCTCAGATTTTCGGCGCAGATATTCAGAACTCGAGCAGTATTTCCACGCGCTTCACATACGACACCACCCAGCTTGTCTACGAGGGGTTCGATGCGGGCAACGCGCTGCCCAGCGCCCATGTGCTTGTAAGGCAGGATTCCACGTCCATCCGTATCGGCGTTTCGTCCTTGAGTGGATCGACAACGAAGAACGCCGGTTGGGTCGGTACGATGCGTTTCCGCTCAACGGCTTCGTTTTCAGACACGGAGATCTGGCTGGTGCACGCTGAGCTTGTCCGGGGCGGACAGGTCGAGACAATATCGCCCGCCCTCGGCGTGGCTCTACAGATCTCCGCGCCGCCTTCGCCGGACTTCGACGGCAACGGACTTGTGGGGTTTTCCGACTTTGTGGCCTTTGCCGGCGCGTTCGGTGCCCGGAAGGTGGATCGGAAATACGTGGCGGCATACGACCTGAACAACGACGGCATGATCGCCTTCGACGATTTCGTAATCTTCGCCACGAGCTTTGGCGAAACAGCCAACCGCGCACCCGCGTTCGCCGCCGCCCCTCCGGTCACGCGCTCCGTGGAAGAGAACCCACCGGCGGATCAGCCCATCGGCGATCCCGTCTCCGCCAATGACGCCGATGGCGACTCCCTCACCTACCGCCTGCGCGGCCTGTATGCGGACCGTTTTTCCATTGAGGCGGGCACGGGTCAGCTTATCACAAAGGACGGAATCGACTACGACCACGAAGGCAGGGATACGTACTCCGTCACCGTGCGCGTCAACGACGGGCAGGGGGGCCGCGCCACCGTTGTCGTTGGCGTATCTGTCACGGACGTCGATGAACCGCCCGGCGCGCCGCCTGCGGGGGTGGTGGTCGCGCCGCGCGACACCGCATTGACCGTGACCTGGAATGCGGCGCTCGACGAAGCCGGCAAGCCCCCGGTGAGCGGGTATGAAGTGGCGTATCGGCCGGTGGATAGCGAGGATTGGCTCGAGGGGCTCTTCCAGAGCAGCCGCGCGGATACCAGCGTCACGCTGACCGGTCTGGCCAACGAACAACCGTATCACGTGCGGGTGCGCACGTTGAACGACGAGGGCGCAAGCGAATGGTCGGAACCCTTTGTCGGCGCGCCCACGGTCGGGCCGAGAGCGTTGGGCATCATCGGCGATCAGTCGGTGATCCTGGGCAGCGACCTTCGGGTGAACGTCGCAAGCCTGTTCACCCGACCGGCGCTGGGGACGTTGACGTACGGCGCGGCATCGTCCAATGACGCCATCGCCACGGTCACTGTGTCGGATTCGATGGCGACGGTGCGCGCCGTTGCCGTGGGGCGCGCGACCATCACCGCAACTGCCAGCGACACGTACGGCAACACCGCGCAGACGACCATCCCCGTTGTCGTGACGTCACCGCCGCCACCGCCGCCGCCGCCCGGACCCGTCGGGCCGATCGGGCCGTTTCGCCCTCCGCCGCCACCGCCACCCCCTCCCCCACCAGCGAACAACAGATCCCCGACCTTCGACGACGGGGCCAACACCTCACGCACCGTGCCCGAGAACACCCGGGCGCGGCAGCCCATACAGCATCCGGTACGCGCCACCGATCCGGACGGACACCGGCTGACGTATAATCTCACGGGCCCGGATTCCGCCAGCTTCGCCGTGGACACGGGCAGCGGCCAGTTGCGCACCCTGTCGGGGGTCACGTATGACTTCGAGGATAACGACCGTTATGCAGTTGACCTGGAAGCCGACGACCCTTACGGTGGCAACGCCACCATTGACGTCACCATCCACATTTCCGACGTCGACGAACCGCCCAACGTCCCTGACAGGCCGCGGGTCCAGCCGGCTTCATCCACCAGCCTGACGGTGACGTGGGACGTGCCGGCCAACACCGGCCCGGACATATTCGATTACGACGTACAGTATCGGACGGGCAGCGGTAACTTCGATCCGTGGCCGCACAACAACACCGGCACGACCGCGACGATCACGGACCTGGACGTGAACAAGCGGTACGAGGTGCAGGTGCGCGCGCACAACGACGAAGGTGAGAGCCTCTGGTCCCCTTCGGGCTTCGGGACGACCAGCGCCAATCTGCCGCCGGTGTTCGACGAGGGAGGAAGCACCACGCGCAGCCTCGGCGAGAACACACCGTCCGATCGAAACATCGGCGGCTCAGTCACGGCAACCGATCCGGAAGGTAGCGCAGTGAGTTACCGCTTCGACCGCGGGGATACGGAGAGTTTTGCCATCGACCCGAACACCGGTCAACTGAAGACCAGGACGGGTGTCACCTACGATTTCGAAACAAAGGATCGCTATACGGTGAGGGTAGAGGCATAGGACGAACAGGGAGGACACTCAACCATTTCCGTGACCATTGACGTCACCGACGACGACAACGAACGGCCGGAGACACCCGACAAGCCGACGGTCACGGCCTCGACGTTGAACAGTCTTTCCATTCGGTGGACGGCCCCGGCCAACACCGGTCCCGACATCAACGACTACGACGTGCAGTACAGTGAGGACGGCGGCGCCTTTACCGAGTGGCCGCACACGGGTCCCGGCACGACCACGACCATCACGGGCTTGAAGGCCAACACGCCCTACGCAGTGCAGGTGCTGGCACGCAGCGACGAAGGCGCAAGCCCCTGGTCCGAGTCGGTTGATGTGAGAACCGTCGCCAACCGGGCGCCGACGTTCAACGAGGGCACGCGCACCACGCGCAGTCTTGCCGAGAATACCACGGGCACAGATGATATCGGTAACCCGATAACCGCGAGGGACAGCGATGGAGGGACATTGAACTACGACCTTGAAGGTACGGATCAGGCCTCCTTCGCGCTGGATGGCGACCAGCTTCAGACACGAGCGGGCCTCACCTACGACTTTGAGGAGAAGCCCAGCTACGACGTGACGGTTCGCGTCGAAGACGGCCAGGGCGGCAGCAACACCATTGCGGTGACCGTCAACCTGATCGATGAACGCGAACCGCCGGAGGCACCCGCGGCGCCGGGTGTTGTCCCGGCCTCGTCGACCCGGCTGGACGTGACATGGAACGAGCCGGTCAACACCGGTCCGGACATCAGCGACTACGACGTCCAATACCGGGAAGGAGACACCGGCGGGTTCACCTCGTGGCGCTTCAACAGCGCGGAACGTACGACGACCATCACGGGCCTGACACCGGACACCACCCACCAGGTGCAGGTGCTGGCGCGCAACGACGAAGGCGCGAGTTCGTGGTCGGAGTCCGGCGAGGGAAGAACCAACCCGAATCAGCTGCCGATATTCACCGATGGATCCAGCGCCACGCGCGCGCTGGCCGAGAACACCACGGGCGTGCATAATGTCGGCGATCCGGTGGGCGCCACCGACCCGGAGAACACAACGCTGACCTACGCCCTTGAAGGCACGCACCCGGATTCCTTCTCCATCGACACGCGCAGCGGGCAGTTGCGCACCCGGACGGGGAAGACATATGACTATGAGACACAGTCCAGCTTTTCCGTAAAAGTGAAAGCAACAGACGGACACGGCGGCGACCGCAGCATCCCCGTGTCCATCGACCTGACCGACGTGAACGAAGTTCCCGCGTTTACCAGCGAGGCGACGCTCGAGGCGTCGGAGAACCAGTCCTTCGCCGGAACGGTCGCCGCCGAGGACCTCGACCGCGACGACGCCATCACGGATTACACCCTTACCGGAGGCGGCGACCGCGGCAAGTTCGACATCAACGGCACAGGCGCGCTGACCGCCGAGCAGAACTTTACCGTCACCGTCACGGACGAGAACGAACCGCCCCGTTTCACCAGTGTGGATACCTTCACGGTTACGGAAAACGTCCTTCTGGCAGCCAGGATGGCCGCGGACGACGTGGATAGAGACGACGGGATCACGGGCTACGAGGTCAACGCCGGGCTTGACGGAGATCGGTTCGAGATCGAGAACACCAGGGAGTTGCACTTCAAGAATAAACCTGACTTCGAGCGGCCGGCGGACTCCGGAGGGAACAACGAATACATCGTTGTGGTTGAGGTGACGGGCGGGGCGGATACAAGGGAGCTGACGGCAACGCAGTCCATAACCGTTACCGTGGAGGACGACGTCGAACCGCCGCGCGAACCGGATCCCCCGACGGTGAGCGACGAAACGGAAAGCAGTCTGACGGTGAGTTGGGTCGAGCCGGACAACCCCGGTCCCGCCATTACGAACTATTTTCTGCAATACCGCGAGAGCGGCGCGTTCATCGACTCGCCGGACAGTGGACTGACCCGGACGCGCACGATCACCGGCCTGCGCTCGGGTCGAACCTACCAGATCCAGGTGCAGGCCAGGAACGATGAAGGCAAGGGACCGAGGTCCGGACGGGCGAACGGAACGACGCTCACCGCGCCCACCGTTTCAAGCGTCGCGTTCACCTCCACGCCGGCCACGGGGCAGAACGGCGCCTACAAGCGGGACGACGTGATAGACGTGACCGCGACCTTCAGCGAAGCGGTGACCGTCACAGGCGCGCCCCAGGTCGACCTGACGATTGGCACCGCCGAGCGCAAGGCCGACTACGAAAGCGGCTCAACCACAACCCGGCTATTGTTCCAATACAAGGTAGCCGAAACCGACGAGGACAAAGACGGCGCGACCATCAACGAAAACGGCCTGAAGCTGAACAACGGCCGCATCTACATCCTCAAGAACAACGTTGCCGTGAACGCAGACCTTGCCCACCCTGCACGCAACAATGTCTCGAACCAAAAGGTCGACGGCATTGCCCCTCCGCTTACCGACACCGAAGTGAAGGAAGACGAGTTGACGCTGACCTTCGGCGAGGGACTCGACGGAGATCCCAGGCCGGCAGCGGGGGACTTTACCGTGACGGCGGACGACTCGACACTTGGCGTCACTGCGGTTACGATCCACACCAGCGACGTGGCGCTCACCCTCGACCCCGTCGTAACGCCCGGACAGACGGTGACGCTGGCCTACACGCCGGGGACCAATCCGATCCAAGACCTGGCGCAGAACCCCGCCATCGCGCTCACAAACCTGACGGTCAGAAACAACACTCAGGACCAGACTTTGAACGTCTGCGTCCGCACCCAGCAGGTGCGCGACGCGATCATGGATGCGGCAGGGGTAAGCACGTGCGGCGAGGTAACCGGGGACCATTTGTCGGCAATCACCCGGCTCTCGCTGAGCGAGAAGAACATCTCAACGCTGAAGGCCAATGACTTTACAGGGCTGACGGCTCTGGAGACACTCTTTTTGAGAGACAACCAGATCAGCAGTCTGCCGCAGGACCTCTTCTCCGCGCTGTCAGCACTGGAAACGCTTTCCCTCCGTGACAACGATCTCTCGAGCCTCAACGCGAATCTCTTTTCGAGTCTGTCAGACCTGAGAATCCTTTTGCTGGACGGCAACCACCTCGACAGCCTGCATACAGATCTGTTCTCCGACCTCTCGGCGGTGGAAGCCCTCGATCTGAACGGCATCGAGCTCAACAGCCTGCCGCAGAATGTCTTCTCCAACCTCGCGGCGCTGAGAATCCTCGACCTGGACGGTAATGAACTCAGCAGCCTGGATGCGAGTACCTTCTCCAGCCTCTCGGCGCTGGAAGGCCTCGATCTGGACGGCAACGAGCTCAGCAGCCTGGATGCGAGTGTCTTCTCCAACCTTTCGGCGCTGAGAATCCTCGACCTGAACGGCAACAAACTCAGCAGCCTGGATGCAAATATCTTCTCCAGCCTCACGGCACTGGAGGGCCTCGACCTGGACGGAAACCAACTCAGCAGTCTGGACGCAAACATATTCTCCAACCTCTCGGCGCTGGAAGGCCTCGATCTGGACGGCAACGAACTCAGCAGTCTGCCGCAGACTGTCTTCTCAAACCTGACGAAACTGGAAGGCCTCGACCTGAGCAAAAACCAACTCAGCAGCCTGCCAGAGGATATATTTACCGGTCTGTCATCGCTGGAAACGCTCCATCTTTACGAACAGCAATCCGGCTACGAACTCAGCAGCCTGGACGCCGATATATTCTCCGGCCTCACCGCGTTGACAACGCTACGGCTGGAACACAACGATATCAGCGGCCTGGACGCAGGGCTCTTCTCCGGGTTGACCGACCTGGAAACGCTCCGGATGGACGACAACAGCCTGAGCAGCCTTCCCGATGGCATATTTTCAGGGCTCAACTCGCTGACAACGCTAAACTTTGAGAACAACACGGTTGACCCTCTGCCCGTCAATGTATCGCTGGAACGGGTCGGGTCTGGCCTATTCAAGGCCACAGTGCACACCGGCGCACCCTTTGATATGATCCTGCCAGTCGACATAGTCAATGGCGCCATCGATGGCGGCGCAGGCAGCATTGAAATCTCCCAGGGCAGCCTGGAAAGCAACATACTCATTTTAACCCGTACGACGGGCACGTCCGCCGCTGTCACGGTTGACATCGGCACGTTTCCGGCCCTTCCCGGGAACGACAATGGATACGCGCTGGTCAAGTCCGACGACCTGCCGCTCGAAGTCATCCCGGGGCTGCCGGAAGTGAATATATACCCGACGGCGCTATCCGTAGCCGTGGGCGACAGCAATACCTATACGATGGCTCTGAACTCCCGGCCGACGATGGACGTGACGGTCACGGTGGATGTGCCCGCGGGCTCCGACGTTTCGGTGAACCCCATGGAACGGATGTTCGCGGCCGACACCTACGACATGTCCCAAACGGTGACCGTGATCGCGGATACCGGCGCGGTGACGAGCGATATGGTCACGTTGAGTCACATGGTCAGCGGCGGAGACTACCAGAACGTGTCGGCCGACGACGTGGACGTGACGTTCATCGACGACGCCACGGGCAACCAGTTGCCAACCTTTACCAGCGCCAGCAGGTATGACGTAAAGGAAAATGAAACCGGCGTGGCCACGGTCATAGCCACGGATGATGATGACAGAGACTACATCACCGGCTACGAGATTACCGGCGGCGCCCAACAGACGCATTTTGCAGTCACGGGCGATGGCGTACTGACCTTCGTAACCGCCCCCGATTTCGAACGTCCATCCGTGAGCAGCAATACGTATGTCGTCGCGGTCACGGCGAAGAGCGGCATCGAAGTTCGGAAACGGACCGCCCGACAGACGATCCAGGTGTCCGTTACCGACGATGACGAACCGCCGGGACGGCCTCCCGCGCCCATATTGGATCTCTCATACGCATCTTACCGCAGGATCGGGGTTAGCCCCGGCCGGCGACAACCGACGAATACCGGCCCGGCAATAACCAACTGGGATGTCCAGTATCGCATAGGGAATACCGGCGATTTTACAACCCATAGCCCGGACCCGGAGCCGGACTGGACTCAACCGGACTGGAAGACGGAAATCACGGGCCTGGACAGAGACGCAACGTACGAAGTGCAGGTGCGTGCGAAGAACGACGAAGGGGAGAGCGAGTGGTCTCCGTCGGCCGAGGCAGCGATCCCCAATCAGTCACCGGTTGCCGACGGCGCCTTCGACGACCTGACCCTCCCGGTTGGGGGCGTCGTTGAGATCGTGTCCGCGGACGACGTCTTCGGCGACCCAGACTTTGACAGACTGACTTACACGGCTTCTTCGAGCAACTCGTCCGCCGCGTCCGTTCAGGTGATCGATGCGGAGGTATTGGTCGATCCCCTCACGGTGGGCAGCGCGAGGATTACAGTAACGGCGAGCGATCCATGGGGCGCATCCGCCACGGAATCGTTCGACGTCAATATCCAGTCGCCGACCCTCTCGGCGCCCACCCTGAGCATCACTGGAAATCTCTTCACCCTCGTATTCATTGATAACTTCGCCGCTAATGAAACCCGGGCCTACGAGGTCAGAATTCGGCAAGAGGAGCCAATCGGGCAGTGGGCGACAGGGTGCCTCACGGCAACCAACGATGAGAATACCGCCAGTTCCGTCACATTAACGGTGCAGGACCTGGTCTCCGATTTCTTCGTGCCCGGTAACACATACGAGGCGGATTACGGATACCTCGGGGCGGCCTGCGGCGGCAGCCTGACGGGCGTACGCTCCGCGGCAGCCGAGGCGACGATACCGGGGACCCCCGCGTTCAATATTGACCTCGTCTACGCCGGCGGCACACCGGCCAGGAGGGTTCAGTTGGCCTTTGAGAATGCCGTCGCGCGTTGGGAGCGTATTATCGCCCAGGACATCCCCAACCACCGCCTGTCAGCCAGAGGGCGCAGTCTGCTTGACGGGCTTTATCCGGGGACCACCGCCCCCGAGGTTGTTGATGACCTCCTGGTCTACGTAGAAGTCACCGAAATTGACGGCTTCGGAGGCACGCTCGGACAGGCGTGGCGCCTGGTCTGGCGGGTTCCTTCCTCTTTGCCGATCGCATCCGGAATCGCACTCGACCGGGACGACCTGAGGACGATGTCGAACAACGAACTGGAAGTCCTCGCCCTGCATGAATTGGGCCACACATTGGGATTCGGTCTGGGACCGTGGATAGATCACAACCTGTTGAAGGACCCCTCCCTCGATATGAACGACGATCCGATTGTCCCCGCCCCGGATACGTATTTCTCGGGCGCGAACGCAATTGCCGCTTTCAATGCCGCGGGCGGGTCCAGCTACATGGGCGCGAAGGTGCCCGTGGAGAACACCTGGGGCGGATCGGGCAGCCAGGACGGCCACTGGCGGGAATCGGTGATGCAGAGCGAACTGATGACGCCCAGGGTGGGAGACGTCGTTCGGCATCCGCTCAGCGCGATCACGATCCAGTCGCTGGCCGATATAGGCTACACCGTGGACGCGACACAGGCGGACGCCTACACGTTGCCTTCCACGTCGTCTTCCAAGATTGCAACCGGATCTGAAGGTCTGATCCTGCTCAACTGTGTTATAACGCACCCCGAGGCCGGACCCGATAGGCCTGGGCCCGTCATCCTGAATCTGCGCAGAGTCTCGGAGAGCGAATGACAAGACTGAACAGGACTGTAGTCGTACCAATGGCCATTCTGGCTCTGTTTACCGTGTGCCTGTCCGTGGAGCGGCCGCGGAAACAGGCACTCTCTGAATCGGCGGCGCAGACGCCTTTCTGCAAACCCGCCTCCAGGCGCCTGAATGCCCGAGCGACGTTGGCCGGCCGGGAAGGTACCTATATCCTTACCCTTATACAGGTGGTCGACGGTGCCGACGCTCGTCGGGCACAGGGCGTTCTCAACCTGCGCCGCCAGCCTCCGGGATTCGAGATGCTGAAAACAGCGTCGACTCCTCTGTACGGTTTTACCGACGTCGACCTCCGCGCCGTGGGCGCGCACCGGGTCGGTGATCCCGCCAGCACGGATCCGGAGGCCCCTGGCGTGCTCGTTCTTGAAAGCCTCCACGACGGCAAGCGCCGCATCCTGCTGCGCCTCGGCGCGGACGCCAATCGGCGGGATTCAATGCTCTTCGACGGGGCCTTTACCGTGCTAGAAGTACATGCGATCTACAGAGGCGGTTTCGCCGGGAGTTGGCGCAGCGGCCTGCGATCATTGCGCACCGGGGGATACTTCTGTGCAAGGCGCATGGATAAAAAAACCGGGACGCATGGCGCGCTCCGTCTCGACTGAATATCGATTGTCTGCGCCGACGGATCGTAGTCACGGAAGTTTTCGGTAGCGATTCCCGAAATTTCGTTCTATGCGCCAAGGATCCCTCTTGCGGCCTGTCGTGCGTCATCGAGTGTTTCGACAATGCGACGCTTCGGAACATGCTGCAGGATGCCGAGTGTATTTAGCGTTCTCGCCGTCAGACCGGACAGTCCCATCACGATGCATTCGGTCTGTTCGCTTTCGGCGAGATCCATGAGTTCCCCTATTACCACGGCCGCGCTGTCATCGAGATAGGTGGCTTCGGAGAAATCGATGCCTCCGATTCTCAGTGGCGTTGGGACACATTAATGGATTGACGTGCGGTACAGGTGAATTCCGGAACGCGAGGCCCCTCCCGGTTTTCATCAAACCCGTTCATGTCTCTGCTCACCCTTGTCGGGGTGCAATGACTTCGCGCCGCCTTCCTGTCGCCGTAAAACGGCAGCCGGGCTTGACTGAAGCCGAACATGCCGTATCATGATATTAGCCCGATTACACGAAAGGAAAGGTCAATGCTGAGATTCCCCGAAGAACTCATGCTCCTCATTCTCGACGACGAGAACGGGAAATTCGCCCGGGTGCCGGACCCGTCGTTGCGGTATGCGCTTGCCGGCGGGGTGCTGATGGACCTGGCGATGGAGAACCGTATCGACACCGATCCGAAGCAGCTTGTCCTCGTGGATTCGACACCCGTTCAGGACAACCTTCTCGATCCGACGCTTGCCGACATATCGCGGGCAACCGAAACGCACGACGCGCGTTTCTGGGTGGAACGCACCGCCATTCGCAGCGCGGAGCGCATTCGCGAAGGATCGCTCGACCGGCTGGTAGAGCGAGGCGTCCTTGAACGTCGGGACGACCGGTTCATGTGGGTTTTCCGGACGAGGCGCTATCCCGTCATCGACGACCAGGCTGAACGGGAGGTCAAGCTCAGGATTATGGAAATCCTGTTCAGCGATGAGATACCCGACCCGCGCGACGTGGTGATCATCAGTCTGGCGCACGCCTGTAACCTGTTCAACCAGATCCTGTCTTCCCGCGAACTCGCGCGCGTTGCCCCGCGAATTAACCAGGTGCGGCGGCTCGACCTGATCGGCCAGGCTACGTTCCGGGCAATCACGGAAATCGAACTTTCGCTCGCCCTGGCCGTCCAGATGAGGCCTTACTAGGTCGAATCGCGCCGGCTTCACACGTCGATCCTCGGCCGGCGATTGACAAAAAGCCTGTCCCTGCCAGGCGTTCAACTACGACGTACCCTCGACCCGCACCGTGATAATGTCCATATCGTGATACTTCTGGTGGCGCACCGACGAAGCGTAATGGCGCAACAGGCGAAACGAGATTTCGTGTTCGTCCATTATCTCGGGCTGTTCACTCAGATACGCCAGCCTGTCTTCGAGGTTTTCTCCCGCCGGAGCGGCCAGAAACTCCAGTTCTGTCGTCCCTTCCATAAGCCGTGCGGTGAGGACCAGTAGCCGTCCTCCCTCCGGCGCACTCTCCTGCGCCTGTTGTATCAGAATCGCCAGGGTTTCTTCCCCCGCGGCGCACAGCCGCCCGGTTTCCGGGTCGTTCCAGCCGTTACCTGCCGCAAACTTGCGGAGGAACTCGTCGATCCCGGGCAGCGAGGCGGTAGCCAACTCGACCTCCAGACGCTTCCGCCGTCGGGCCGTCAGTACCATGAACGCGGTCAGAAGGATTGCTGCAAGACCGCCTGCGGTCATCCCGTTGCCGAGCAACATGCCCCACGTCCCGCCAAGCAAGTCGGGGAAGATCACCTGACTCTGAAAACCCACACCCAGCCAGAATGACAGCCCCACCACTGTGGCCTTCCGGTGATCGATGCCATCCTCCACAATCAGCTTCATCCCCTGCACAAACAACAGACCGATCAAGACGGTAACATAGGCCGCGCCCACAGGATTGGGAATGGCAATCACGAGGGCCGTTACCTTGGGGGACAGGGCCAGCAATACAAATAGGATCCCGATATATACCCCGACGCGGCGCGCCGCGACCCCGGTGAGTTCGGCAAGCGATATGCTGGTGGAATAGGTCGTATTGGGGGGCGTCCCGAAAAGACCGGAAAGGAGGTTGCCCATCCCGTCGGCGTTGAGGGCGCCCTGCACCAGGCGGAAGTCGGTTGCCCGCGGCCGGCGGCGCGAGACCCGTTGAATGGCAACACCATCGCCAACGGTCTCGATCGCCCCGACGATCGTAACCACCACAAATGCCGGCAGCAACGCCCAGAACTCAGCGCTGAAAGTGAGATCCAATCCCGGCCAGCCGTAATTGGGAAGACCGATCCAGGAAGCCTCCAAAACGGGACGAATGTCGTACAGCCCGAAGGCTGCGGACACCGCGCAACCCACCACAATCCCGATCAGCGGCGCCCACAGCCGCCAGGCTGCAGGAGCGCGTAACGCCAGCACGACAAGGGTAACAAACGTCGCGCCGGCCGCGGCCGGCGGCGCGGCCACAGGCGTTCCCTCCGGCACATCCGTCAACAATCCGAAAACAATCGGCATCACGGTAACGGCGATCAGCATAATCACCGTTCCGGAAACGACCGGCGTGATAATCCTGCGCAGAAGTGAAAGCCGCGCGGCCAGCGCGAACTGAAACAGCGAGGAAACAACGATCAGGCTCGCCATCAGGGCCGGCCCACCCTTCACCAGGGCCGTGATGCACACCGCGATGAAGGCGCCCGAGGTGCCCATGATGAGTACGTGCCCGGCCCCTATACGTCCAACCCTGGCCGCTTGCAGAACCGTACTCACGCCACTGACCACCAGTGCCGCGAAGGCGATCCAGTTCAGATAGCTTTCCGGTTGATTGGCCGCCCGGCCAATAATCACCGCGCTGAGCACAACCGGCGCCAGGACCACAACGGCGGCCTGAAAGCCGACCGCAGCGGCGACTGAGTGGGGGGGCCGCTCGTCCGGCTCGTACCGGATGGTTTCGTTTGTACGGGTTTTTTCCGAAGGCATTTATCTCTCCCGGTCGATCCGCGTAACAACCCGACTACAGGCGCCAGACCAACAGCAATATCTGGTCCGGGTGATACGCACGAAAGGTCGTTGGCATCGATAGCTCCCCCCGTTGACACAACTCACAACCCTATTCCTGCTTGACATTTCTGAACGACACGACCCATTATACCTACCATTACCTGTCCATTGAAATGAATTTTCCTGCGGCGCAGACTCCTAGAGAACGCAAAAACATGACAGTTATCAAACCTACCATCTTGATGTGTATAGTGTGTATTTTGATGATTGCCTGTTCAGAGCCGGAGGATTCGCCATCCTGATTGGATAAGGTTGCGTGGGGGTACGATGCCGAGAACGGACCGGACTCCTGGGGCCGGCTGAGCCGGAAATATGCGCTTTGCGCCGAAGGGTCGGGCCAATCCCCCATTGACCTCCGGAACCCGACGCCGGCAAGACTTCCTGCCATCGTCTTCAACTACCAGCCAACGGCCCTGAATATCCGCAATAACGGCCACACCATAAAAATGGCATTCACCGGGGAGAACTGGATCGAGATTGCCGGTAATAAATACAACCTGCTACAGTGCCATTTCCATGCGCCATCCGAACATACGATGGACGGCAAGTCATTTGACATGGAGATGCACCTCGTTCACCGAAACGAGGACGGCGCGTTGCACGTAATTGGTGTGCTGATCGAGCGGGGAAGCCACCACGTCGCATTCAATCTTGTGTCGGAGCATTTGCCGCGCGCGCCGGGCGAAATGAAACGCATCGAAGGTGTCTCCGTTAACCCCGGCGATTGGCTTCCGCGGGACGGGCGCGCCTATCGATACGAAGGTTCCCTGACGACCCCACCCTGCTCTGAGGGGGTCAGGTGGTTCGTGCTGGCAACGCCCATTGAAATCTCAGAGGCGCAGATTGCCGCATTCGAAGCAATTGTTCACAAAAATAACCGGCCGGTACAGGCGCTGAACGGCCGCGAGATTCTTGTTGCTATCGGAGAGGAAAAATAGTACGGGGATTGTAAGGCCGAACATTCAGGGGGTGGTATTCCGCAGGTCTGATTTTGAGATTTCGGGTTTCGGTCCGTGATGTTTCAACTCAAGGAATATGGATCCT
The DNA here is from genome assembly GCA_965237675.1 of Candidatus Latescibacterota bacterium. GTDB lineage: Bacteria > Latescibacterota > UBA2968 > UBA2968 > JAAXHE01. Next base: position 1,440,499 of record OZ250150.1, on the reverse strand, counting down.
TCGATATTACGTTTACGACAATGCACTGTACATCCACGTTACGCGCCGGCATCGCCATACGCCGGTCGACGCTCGATCGCGTTCACATCTTCTCATGTACCGGAATCCCATATCGGTGTAACGTGCTCGCCAGCGTGGGGCGCCCCAGGCGGGTGAGACGCGGGTACATGGTCAAATTGCCATCGTCTTCGGCGTCAGGCGGCTCCGGCTTTACCCAGAAACCGAACTGGTGACTTTGCATCCTGGAATCGTCGATAACGGCGTCGAAACGGACGAATCCGTAGATCGTGAATTCTCCGGCAAGAGCCTGATCCACAACACCCAGCAGGCAGCCCAGTACAGCTGCGGCAATTACCTTTTTCAAGTATCGCCCCTTAACAAATAACGTTCCTGTGCTGAGACGGACCGTATGCGCTCCGAGCGTCGAATTCCTCCTGGCGAGAAGGGAGAGGAAGGGTCGGACGCCAGCAACGAAATGCCGGCATTACCTGAAATTCCTTTCGACTCCTGCCCAAAGGGTCTATTCTTCTGTGGCCTCTTCCGCCCCGTCGTCGTCTTGAACGCGGGTTCGTTCAACGTATGATCGGCCCTTTTTGACGGCCTTATCGACACTGCGGCGAACGGATTCGCGGGATTCGACGCCGCTCCGGGGCGCCAGCAAAACGCCGGCTGTCAGTCCAAGGGCGATGCCCGCCAACACGCCGGCGCTGAATACACTAAGACACAGTCCTGCGGTATCTGCATTGCGATCCATGGAAGCCTCCTCGTCGGTTCACGGTGAGTGATCGTGGCTATCGTACTGCCCAGAATTACCAAACCGGACGCCAGTGGCGAGACCCGGTCATTTTTAGCTCATGATTTTCAGGGTGCCAATGACGAATGAATACCTGGGAATTCGCGGCAGTGTCGTGGGTTCGCATTCCTCCCAAGGCGAGATTTGCAAACAAAAACGGGCACTTGAGGCAGATCCCCACAAAATCGCCTTTTGGTCGGAATCTCCCAAGAACCCCTAATTTATAATGCAAAGCATCAGTTTAGTCAATGCATTTGGTTGCGTTTGTCGAGAAGAGGCGTGCGTAATCCTTGAAAATAAATAAGATATATCCGTAGATTGCATTTATGTTACACTGTCTGGAGAAATTTTCCGACCCGCTCGGGACCTGGCGGGCGTACATTCGCCTACCGCCGTGAACCATGGACGCTACAGGTTGTCATTCCAGCGCGCACCTCTGTGCCTTGTGACCGGCCAACTCCTAACGCCCGCCTTCGACCCATTGCCGTTCAATAGTCCCACGGAATCCGATACGGATGCGTAAACTCTCCCGGTTCGTCCAGCGCGATTTCGTAAGCGGCCAGGTTCTCCGTTCGCACCCCCGGATAGGCGCCCCTCTCCGGCGCGCCGACCCCCATCACCAGCGCCGCCGGCATCTCGTAACCCGCCCGGAACCCCAGAGCCTGCAAAATTCCGGTCTTCACCGTTTCCCGAGGCGTTTCCATCGTACGCAAACGGCAGAATCCCATGTCCAGGGCCGAATCCCGGATTCCATCGAACAAAACGCGGCACCTGTCGAGGCGCCACATCCCCCGGCGCAGGTACATATCCATCAGTCCGATATGGGCCTCGTGCCGGTTGTCCCACCTTGTTGTGCGCCATGGCGCCAGCGTTGAAAATCCAATAAGCTTCGATCCCGCAAACAGCCCCAGCATCCGGACCTGCCGCACTTCGGACCGCCCCTCCGACACCTTCGGGATTTCCACAAGAATCTGACCCTCGTGAAGTTGATCGTCCGCAAACAGCGTCAGCAGATAGTTCTTCACCAGAACGTCCGGTTCCAAAGCCGAGTTCAACAGTACCTGAATCTCGTTTAAATGGCTGAAATCCAGGGGTCGCACCTTCAATGAGTCGCCGTCGCGAACCCGGTAAAAAACTTCAAGGTACTCGTGGATCGTCCTGCCGCCATAATCCAATCCCAGCCACTCCGGATGGTCCTGCACTACGTCACGAAACCCGTACTTTTCGTATACACGGTGCGCGATGCTCGGCCCGGTATCGATGAACATCGCCTCCACACCCGTCTCTTTCACCGCGTCGATGCACAGCTTCAGCAACCGCCCGCCCAACCCTTTCCGCTTGTGCTCCTCCTCAAACATCCCATAGTGCCCCAACCTCCCCCACGGCCCGTGACGGGACGTCAGCGTCCAACCCTCGCCGACGATCTTTCCATCCAGTTCCGCCACAAACCGCCGGATGTTTTCAAAATAGCCGTACGGATCGACCCCGCACAGTGTGAACTGCACCTCGGGATCCCTCTGGATCTCCCCGAACCCCTGTTCGCGGATCACATAGTCGCCCACCTGTTCAATGAATCCACGTCGCGCCATCGGCCTATCCGTCTACTCAATCGTAAAACCACGCAAGTGGATAAACGCGCAGCACCAATTCTCCGGGCTTTCTGGCCGTACGCTCCCGTTCCCCCAGCGTCACGGCCTCACCTGTGTCCTCGTCCGCCTCCACCCAACTCCGATGATACATCAGCAGCACCCTGTCGCCGTGAAACCACACGTTTGCGTAATCGAAGGTCGCAAAATCCTCGGGCAGCGTCCCCAGCTCCGGGAGCGCAACGACGGGGCTGACCGGATACTGAGGCGAAACCCGTGCCACGTCTTCCATCCCGCCGCTGAGTTCGATCGTCCTGAAGTGAGACCAACTGGCCCCACTATCGCTCGAAACCGCCGCCGACAATCTTCCCCGCCGATACCCTCTCAAGATCTCCTCACGGGATGTCTGGTTCCAGACGCACAACAAATCCCCAGTACCCGGAATCCGCCTGAGCCTGGGCGGCGAATACGAAGCGGCAAGATCGTTTGGCATCACGGGCGTCCAGGTCTCACCACCGTCCTCGCTGTAACTCTGCACCAGTCGCCCCACCGTGGACCTCGCCATCATCATCAACCGTCCGTCGGGACACACGGCCACGCCCGGCTCATCCACCGCGGTAATGCCTCCACGACCGTTCGGAATACCCTCGGCGTCGAACCACCCCATCAACTGGCCCCGGCACATCTTCCATGTGCGGCCTTCGTCGTCCGAATAACTCACCGAGGCAATATCCACCTCCGGGTAATGGTAGTGTCCACTCACCTGGATGCGCCGGCCTTTCCAAACCCCATAACTGCTCACCCGTTCGTATTCCAACCCGGAGTGATGGTTGTTGCTGTGACAGATCCGGCTCGGCATCACCATCCGCCCGTTCGGCATCTGAATCATCGTATCGTAATACGGCCCCCCGAGCAGATTCATCGGCCATTCTCCTGACCAGGACCGGCCCTCGTCGTCCGACACCGACAGATAAAACGGATTCCAGTTGAACATCTCCGAACCATGATGCCTATTCCTGCCCCCGAGGTGCGCGAGGGCAAGCCGGCCCGACTGCAACCGGAGGCAAGACAGGCAGGAGGTTTCTCCAAGCATTTCCCAGTCCGGCGCATCCACTTTTTCCCAGGTCAGCCCTGAGTCTCCGGACAGGTAACAACGGCGTCCCGCAATCATCAACAGCCCGTTTTGCACCTCTACAACGGCCGTTGCGCTTCCGGCGCCCACCCCGACGTGCTCCATAACGCCATCTGGAATCGGCTTCCGAAATACCGGCTTACCCGATTCGGCCATGCTGTTTTTCTCCCAGCAAAAAGCGATGCCGGAGCCCGACGTTCAGACCGGCCCGCCGACTAATTCCAATCTACCGGTGACTTCATCACACCCAACACCGCCCTCCTCACCCGATCCAGACCCTGAATCACGTTCCAGCGTCGAACCAGGTCGGAATCATCGAAACGTCGCCCCTGCTCATCCGTACTCCGATCTCCGGGCCCACGCACCGCAATAACTGTGGATTTCCCGTTGCAAGGACCGATCATCGCGAGCCCAACGCCGCCTTCAGGCGCGACCCTCGCCGCCAGCAGTCCCGCCAGCGTCGGGTCGTCGCTCACATTCGTGACATCATGGGCGGCATCTCGGCCATGAAGGGAATCTAGTGTCCTGTCCCAAAAATACCTCACCATTCTCCCGCCGATTCATCCCGTCTCGCGGCGTTGCCTTCGCTCGCCGAACTTACGCAGGTCGCCTGCGTTCAGGCGTCTTGCGAGACGGGCGACTCGACGGCCGAATTTTGGCAACTTATTTCCGGGACAGAACACTAGGCCTTAAATAAGCGAGTATTGTTGTTTGCTGAACAGAAAGGCCAATTTGTGTTGCGGTTTGGTTGATAGAAGTATCGGTGCCGCCTAATGGGGTCGACGGGAGGTCGTTCTGCGGTTTGTTGCGTGTATGTATGAGTCGTAAAGCGACCCATTATTTGTGGGGTGGGCGTATTTGTCCGTTGCGTCGCGGTAGGCGTCGTGGGTCTGGTGGTCTATGGTCACGGTCCGTACCGGTGTCAGGTGAAGCCGGTGCGTTCGATGGTGGCCCAGGCGCTCAAGAGTCTATTCAGTGACGGCTGATAGCCGATGATGCGCACGGTGGTGCTTCGTGCGTGTCTCACGACACGACAGGGAAAAAGGATGATGTGTGAGAGGAAGGTCCGAAAGTCCATACGGATATAGTGTCGGCGATGGTTTTTTCGATGCATCATCAAGGCAAACCACGACTTGATGTTCCAGGCCAGCGCGGCGATGACCATGTAGGCCCAGTTGCTGATCAAGTCATACAAGGGCACGCGCAGGGCATTGACGCCGTTCTTGAGCTGTTCGATGACGTTTTCCTGGTCGCATCGTTTGTTGGCAGCAAAGACGACCTCGGCGGGGGTCAGGTCGTCGCGCGTGGTGATGTAGAAGAAATAGCGGATTTCGTCGAAGAGGGTCTGCTCACCTTTGGCCTTACTGATGTTTTTTCGCAGCGCCACAACGCGGTAGGACCGTTCGCACTTGCCGGGCTGATAGTCAAACTCAGCCACGTCTTCGAAGTTCAGCGCCAGCTTGAGGTAGCCCCGCGCCTTGACGATACGCTGCTTCTCATTGTCGCGCCGCCGCCTTTTCTGGGGTGCTACAGGTCGGTGCAGGCGCTGCCAGTTGGCTTCGTCAAGGGCCTCGGCGCGTGTTCGTAAGGCGTCATTGCAGTCCATCCCGAAGATGAAATCGACGTCCTTCGCCCAGCGATCGAGGTGAGCCGTAAGCGAAAAGTCCGTGTCGCCGCGTAGGCACACGCGCCCCGCGTGGGGCTTCACCACCCGGATGGACGCATCGATCCAGGGGGCGGCCCCCTGGTGAGAAGACGCGTTGCCCGGACGGTTGACGATATACAGCACCTCTTTGGTATTGGCCAACGATACGATCAGGGGCGCATACCCCCACACGCCCTTGTAGGAGATGTCCATGCCGCCCTTCTTCTCCCCATACGTTGGGGCGCTTGTGCCATCCACGTCGATGTACGCCACCGGAGAAAGCAAACTGGCAGCCCGCGTGCGCCACAACTTAGACCGTACCGCGTTAATGCAGTCCATCAGCCCGATCACGTCCGCTTCCGTGAAGCGACGCGTAAAGTCGCCCGCAGTCGTCGGGTCCGGGATCAGCTTCGCGCTCAAGGCATTCATGTAGGCCCCGTCATGCCGCAAACGCTCGATGTCTTCCAGACGCGTGCCGCCGCACATCACGTTGTAGGCAAGGTTCAACACGTGATCCGACTCATGATACGGCAGATGCACCTTCAGCAACTTCAACGTCGCGTCGATGCCTTCGACCAAGCCCAACTTCGTCACCAGACGATGCACGGCCGCTATGCCACCGTAACTCATCCCTTCCGGCTGGGCGCTGACCTCGTAATGCACATAGGTGCTGCCAAACATTGGCTTGCCTTGCGCACAAAAACGACCGCCAAGCTGATGCCGAGCACGTACCTTGCGCCCACAATTAACACTGTTCCTGCGGCTTTCTTTTACCGATATTCTTTTCACCGGAAAGGCCTCCTTCGTTGGAGTAGCAATTTCTCGTCGGATACTGCTATCTTCAACAAAGATAAGTCTTTCCGGTACTTTTGTACATAAAAATCTCAAAAAACCCGCTTAATTAGAGACTAGGGGCGCAAGTACCATCCGCTACCGGAAGCGTATGGCGTAGAGGTCGGCCTCCTTCATCGCCACGCGAAGACGCACCGGCCTTCCGGCCAGCGCAGACACGTCGGAGCCGCTGTCCCAGCTGACCGCCCGCGCAATCTCGTCTCCAAAGATCTCGGCGCTTTCGGAGAGCGTGTGGCCCTCGATGGGGCTGCCCTGCTCGTCCTGCATCTCGAACCGGATTTCGCCGGCCACCGAGGTCGAGTAGTTGATGACCAGCTCACTGCCAGCGAAGGTGAAGGGCTTGGTTACGAACTCGCCGCCGCCGAAGGGTGCGTTGACGGAGACGAAACCGTCGGTCCGAAGGACGCCTCGACGGAGCCGGCACGTCGGGTTCCGGTAGTTCTCTACGTAGTAGATCGAGATCTCCTCGGCCCCGGTGGGCACAACGCCGACGCCGGCGGCCATATTCCGCTCATTCCAGTTCCTTGAGTCAAGGCCTGGACGGATGAACGGACCCATAAACCGGCGGTCCCACCGGACGCCGTCCCGGCTGGTCATCAAGACCCCCTCGGACAGGCCGTCGGACACCCAGTCCTTGTGGAACTTCCGGCCAAGCCTAAGCCGCTTGGGGAACATCAGGTAGACGTGGGGAGCGCGGAAGTATAGGGTCGCTGCGTTGGTGTACAGGTGCTCCTTCTGCCTTCCGCCCATGTCGATCAGCTCCGGCACGGTCCAGTCCAGGAAGTCGTCCGACTCGGCCCTCCGAATCGACCGGTATACGCCACCCTGAGCGGGGGCTCCGCTACGATCGCAATCGGGCGTGAAACCCCTCAAGTAGCTGACGTACTTGCGAATATTGACGTCCCAGAAGGCCACGTTGGGTGAGTCGAAGCTGGGGTGGTCGTCGGGTGGCGCATGTAGGATCGGCCCGTCCTGGATCAGCTCCCAATGGATGCCGTCGGGCGAACCATAGCCGTAAATCGTGGCGCGCTTGTCCAGCTTTTCGCCCCTCAGGAAGCCCTTGTACCGCTGTGAGTCTGGCGCGGCCGGATTGGGATCCTTGAAGACGCAGGCGTTCCAGTGCGCGGCCCCCATGACGATGTTGTTCTCCTTCGAGCCCTCGAACTCGTGCAGCCCGAGGGTTGGACGCTCGAAGTGGATGCCGTCGGGGCTTTCGGCGTAACAGGTCGTCCGGTTCGTTCCCTCAGGGCCGGTGGCGCGGTACCAGAGGCGGTAGCGCCCGTCGTCGAGGATGACGTTGGCGACCCACGACGTCTCCCCTTCCCAGGGTTGGTCGAAATCGAGGACGACCTCAGCCGGCACCGGAGGATGGAGCTTGAGGCTTGTGTCCGTCATCGTGTCGATCAGCCAGTCGTCGACGAATAGCTCAAGCCTGGAGCGTATGTCTCTGGTGCCAGCCATGGATCATCCTCCTGATACGCCGCTGATGGCTCATTATGATACACGCCGATGCCTTAACTTGTGGCGGATCGGCGGTCAAGTCCCCCGCGGCGGCCACGGACATCCGGCCATCTATCACACAGACGGGGTCCTTCCCAAACTCACATCCGGTCGCCCAAATCACTACCGTGAGTGTCGATCTCGCAAGACGACCATGTATTGCGGCGTCCCGCCGACTTGCCGGCTAATTCCAATCCACCGGCGAATGCATCTCACCCAGCAGCGCCCGCCGCACACGGTCCAAGCCCTGAATCACCAGCCACCGCCGCATAAGGTCTGTATCCTCAAAGCGCCGCCCCGCCTCGTTCGTCCGCAGATCTCCAGGCCCGTGGATCGCAATTACCGTAGATTTCCCGTTACAAGGTCCGATCATCGCCAGCCCAACGCCGCCTTCAGGCGCGACTCTCGCCGCCAGCAGTCCCGCCAGCGTCGGGTCGTCGATCCCTTGTGACAAGTCGGTGCGCGCGGCCGCCAGCGCCTGCTCGGCGTCGCGCCCATTAAGGTCCGCCAAAACCACGCTTCCGAATCCAGCTTCATTCAACTCCCGGCAGATTTGTCCCCCGGTAAGTGTATCCACCACCCCAAGCTTCAGATCCCGTTGCGCCAGCAGCCTGCCCACAACCTCGGCCACCGTTTCTTTCTCCTCACCATAGACCGCCACACCCAACCGATTCCGGAGTTCGAGTTCCATACCGGCAATCAGCGCATCCGCTTCCGCCTCCGATTCGGCTCTGGCTGTCACGCGAACGTCCGTCTGCCCCGCATGCGCTGCCAGACCTACCGTCGGGTTCGACGACGCCATCAGGTCCCCGATCCCCCGGTCGATATTGCTCTCCCCTACCGCGCAGGTACGAAGTACCCGCACCCGGATGACCTTCACCCCGCCCATCCTTTCCGCGAGTATCGGGAGGACGGTATGCTCCATCATATGCGCCAACTCCCGGGGAACACCGGGCAGGCAGACAATGAACCCCCGCCCCTTCGTGTCTTCGCTCAGAAAACACGGCGCCGTTCCGACGGGATTCTCCAGCGGCAGCGCTCCCTCAGGAAGATACGCCTGCCGCTTGTTATTCGCGGCCATTTTCCGTCCGAAGCCGCGGAAGCGCGCCGCAATCTGCCCTTCCAGTTCCTTGCTGTATACCAGCTTCCGCCCCGTTGCCCGGGCAATCGCCTGCCGGGTCACGTCATCCACCGTCGGCCCGATGCCCCCAGACGTAATCACTACGTCAGACCGATCCAACGCAAGGTTAAGCACCTGTGTAATTCGTTCCTCGTTGTCCCCCACGGTGGTCTTGTAGTAGAGATCCAGGCCAATATTCCGCAACGCCACGGCCAGCAGATTCGCATTGGTATCCACGATCTCTCCAAGCAGAAGCTCGGTACCAATCATGACGATCTCTGCGCGCACAATTCCCCCAACTCAACTGTCCTTTCGAGGTTGAAATTCCACCTCCGCCCTAACAGCCCGTTGAAAAAGTCCATCCGGGCTACGTCCGGCCCTTGTGGCCGAATGACTCGGCCTCGCCTGCAGAGCGACTTTATCAACGGACTGCTAACGTCCCCTATTCCGTTACCCTTCGTCGAACTCAGGTCACAGGATGTTTTATCATCGAAACATGGGCGCCGCCGCCGCTTCAATCGCCACGTTTACGCACGCGGGAAGGCCGGACGCCACCGCATCGTTCAGCGCGGCGGGAAGATCCTCCGACCGGTCCACAAATGCGCCGTACCCGCCCAGAGCCTCAGCCACCCGATCGTATCTTGTCTCCTGCAGATCGCACCCGACGATCCGATCCGGCCCGTAGGTTGTGACCTGGAGTTGATGCTCCGCATTCCACCTGGCATCGTTGCCGACGATTGCGACGACAGGCAGCCCATAGCGCAGCGCCGTATCCAATTCCAGGGCATGATAACCAAACGTCCCATCCCCCAGCAACACGAATACCGCCCTTCCCGGATGCGCCAGCTTTGCCGCCAGACCCATCGGCAGCGCGCTCCCGATTGCGCCCGATGGCCCGTTGATCAACCTGGTATCCGCCGTCAATCCCGCCTGCGCCCACTGCCCGAACTCCCCTCCATCGCTCACAAAAATCCCACCCGCGTCCAGAAATGGCTGCACCGCCTCGCACACCCCCAGAGGATGCACGGGGGCACCGGTTCCGCGCCGCATCGCGTCCCAGTCCGGAGGCGTGGCGCCCCGCAACCTTGCCACCTCCGACCGCCACGTCCCGTAATGCCAGGACCGTGACCGGGCTTTGTCCGCAAGCCGCCGCGCCGCTTTCAACGGATCCGCACACAGCCGCAGCGCCACGCTGGCGTCGGCCCGCAACTCACCCTGGTCCGCGTCGATCTGGATAAACCGTCGCTCCTCAGAGAAAAACGGCGGCTGACCAAATCGCAGCGAAAAATCCAGTTTCTTCCCCAGAAGCAGCACCACGTCGGCCCTGGCCAGACATGCCGTGGCCCCCCGAAGCCACGGATCGTTCACGCCGCGCGGGCTTTCCATCGGCAGTGCCGGAATCCCGGTTGCCTCCACCAGCTTCTCCACGGCTATCCACCGCCCGGCCCGCCCCATCGCGGGTCCCGCCAGGATCAGCGGCCGCTCCGCCTCACTCAACAAAGTCAGCACTGCGTCCGGATCACCGTCCACCACGTCGCCCTTAGGTTTGGAACGAACACCACGCAAGCACGGTGCGGATGCCTCCAGCACATCGGCCGGCAGACTCAAGTGCACCGGCCCGGGCCGCCCGGATACCGCCAGTTCCAGCGCCCTGGACAGGTCATTTTCCAGATCTTCGCATCTCGCCACCCGCCAGGATGCCTTGGCCACTGGTCGGGCCGCGGCCACCTGATCCATTTCCTGAAACGCGCCTTTCCCGATCTGCGCCTCCGGGCAATGGCCGCTCAGCATCAACAGCGGAGACTCCGCCATCAACGCCACGTAAAGCGCCCCCAGCCCATTACAATGACCGGGCCCGGCTGTCAGCAGCGCTACGCCGGGTTCCTCCGTCAACCGCCCCCACCCGTCCGCCATATGGACGGCCGCCGCTTCGTGGCGGGTGTGGATCAACCCGATTTCCCGCCCGATCGTCGCATCGTAGACCGAGAGGATCTGATTGCCCGACAGCGAAAACAGATGCTTCACCCCGGCCGATATCAGCCCGTCAACGAGCACCTCCGCACCGGTCATTGACATGAAACGCGTCCTTCCTGAATCTCCAACATCGGCGCCCATCCGTATTGATCTACCTCTTCGGACCTGGGCTTAGCTTGTGGAGATTGCCCCTCACCAGCGCATTCATCTCGCGCGCCCTGAGGAATGTCTCCGCGACTTCCTCTTTCAGGTCCGCCGGCCTGTACACCTTCCCCTTGCGAACGGTCAGTACGGGCTCTATCAACCGCGAGCCCACCTCCAGGTTGTCACCCACGTCCCGGAACTCGAACGCACCCTCCTGTACTTCGAATGCCGCCAGGTCCGCCACTGTCCCGACCTTTAACGTTCCCAGTTCATCGTCCCGTCCAATCGCCGCGGCGGGTGCAGCTGTCGTCTGGTAGACGACTTCCGGCAACTCCATCCCCAGGTTCAGTAGCTTGGAGGCCGTCTCGGGCAAACTGTAGACCGGGTCGTTTAAAGAGTGAACATGCAGATCGGTGCTGATCACATCCGAGGGGAACCCCTGAGCCAGGGCTTTTCTGGCAATTTCAAACAAGAAACTGCCCCCTCCGTGGCCCAGGTCGAACAAGACACCCCGCTCCCGTGCCGCCCAGACCTCCGGAATAACTATGTCCTCGCCACCAAGGATCGTATCGCCGCCGCCGTGATAACAGTGTGTGACGATATCGCCCGGTCGAACTTCCCCCAGTACGTCCGGCAGAGGAACGCCGGCACCTGCGTGTACCATCACCCTCGAATTCGAAAGCTCGGCGGCCCTCACGGCCAATTTCAGGGGCGCCACCCCGTTGTCGCCGACCTGGTGTCTGCCCTCGCGCACTTTCACGCCCACACAGAGTTCAGGCCACCGGCCAATCACGAACGCGGTCCGCTCCGGATCCGCATAACGCAAATCATGCATCTCGCCCACGGGCCCATAGGTCAACCCGATGCCGCTGATATGCACAAACGTCAACACCTGCGTCCGCGCCGGCGCCGCCACGTAGTCCCGGAACCCCATGAAGTTCGCCCATCCCGGACTGCCCGCGTCCACAACGGTAGTCACCCCCGTTGCGAGGCAGAGCGCATCCGCCTGAATCCCCCACGTGGTAGCCCCGGCATAGATGTGTGTGTGAATATCGACCCAGCCAGGCGTGAGAAATCTGCCGGAAAGGTCCACCGTCTCGTTCGCAGGCTCGACAATCTCCTTCTCCACGGCGGCAATCGTCTCTCCGTGAACCGCGACGTCATATATCCCGTTCAATCCCTGCGCGCCGTCGATCACGGTGCCCCCCTTCAGCACCAGGTCATAGGTCATTCTTGGTATCCCCTTCGCAACATGCCCGTTTTCCAGTATCCCTTCCGGAACCGGCCGTCCCTCACCGGTGCATGACCGCATGAAACCGCTTCAGCAGCAGCAGCACCGCCAGGGCGTTTACCGCCAGTCCCCCGAGTCCGTACAATACGTACCCTTCGTTGGATGCAACCAGCCAGAGCATCTTCATCGGCCAGAACGTGGGCACCAACCCGGCGACGACCTGCCAGTCTGACGAAACGAAAAAAGCGACCACCGGAATCATGTTGATCACGTTCAGGAGCTTTACGAAGGCAAACCCGGTTACCTTGTTCGCCGTGAATCCCGCCAACGCGAGGGCCGTGATCGGCCCGTTGAAGGAAGCCAGGAGCGCCACCGCCATCAGGTCCGGCAAGGGAACGTGCGTCAGGCCGGTGAGCCGGTAACCGAGAATCGTAAGGATGAACCCGAACACCATGGGTATCGTTATCCGATAGCCAAGGTATCTCGCCGACGACAACGGCGTTACCAGCAGCGCCGTCAACATCCGATCATCCCGTTCGTCCAGAAGCAGAAAACCGATCACCGTGCCGATCATGCCCGGCGCCGTCATCACGTAAAAGCTCATCAGCAGTGGATAATAACGCCTCAGATCAAACCCGTAGCCATCGAGCAGCCAATCGGCCAGCGGCGGCAGGCCGAAACGATACAGGGCCGCGATCATCAGCGGCATGGCCACCATCCAGGCCAATAACCTGTCGCGCTTCACGTTCTTGAAATCCACCCACCCGAGGGATCGATAGACTGCCAAGATCTGCAAGAATCGAGGCTCCGGCTATGTGCCCGCTTCGCGGACAACGAATCTGTAGAACCGCCGCCGTGCTACAATAAAACCGATACCGACCCATCCGAGAGCGGCCGCCACCGCGTAAACCATTTCCCAGACACCCTTCGGCATATATGCCGCGCGCATCAACGCCAGGGCCGGCTCCGCAGGATGAAGGTAGAAAATCGTTCTGTCTGCGAGCCCGAAGTGAGGCAGCAAAGGAAGCAGCAGCGCCGTCACATAGAGGACGGACGGAATCAGGAATGAATTGATCGAGTCGTACCGAACAACCACGATAAATCCAGCCAGCGCGAAGAGCGCTCCCAACAGGAACGCGCCCGACAGCAGCGGCACCCACTCCCCTCCTGCTCCGAGAACCGCGAGGACGATCAACAGGCTCTCGACCAGGGCGAGCAGTGTCAGTGACACCACCTTCGAGAGCAGGTATTCCACGTCTCGGAGCGGCGTCGTCGCCAACCTCGTGAGGATCCCTTCGCTTTTCTCGAGCAACACAAGGCCGCTGATGAAATAGAACGTGGTCACGTACAGATTGATGACGAAAAAAGCCGGCACCACGACGCCGGCGTCCACGCGCCCGATACCGGGTATCAGGCTGAACAGCGCTCCCCAGAACAACACCATGCCAACGCCTACCGAGAGGAATTTGTACCTGTACTGCAGCGTCACGTCCCAACGGAGAACCGACAACAGGCGTTTCATGTCAACACCCTCCCCGTCACCTGGACAAAGATGTCTTCCAGCGTGGTCTCCTGGGTCTGCATCGTCTGAATCGACGCGGCGCGCAGGATTTCCAGGAACTCCGTGCGATCCGCCAGGCCGTCCAGAGGAAAATCCTTCTGGTTGAGGCTGCCATCCGCAACGAACTCGACGCGCAGCGTTCGCCGGCCGTAACGCAACTTCAACGCCCGCGGCGCATCCACAAGCCGAATGCCGCCATCCACGATAAAAGCCACGCGATCGCAGAGTTCATCGGCCACGGCCATATTGTGGGTTGTCAGGAAGACCGTGGCACCGGTCTCGCGCCGCTCCCGGATCAGATCCCGGATCCGGCGGCTGCTCACAGGGTCCAGACCCGCCGTGGGCTCATCCAGAAAAAGCAGTTCCGGTTTGTTCAAAAGCGCCCGCGCGAAATTCAACCTTGCGCGCATACCCCTGGAGAACTCACCGACGTATTTGTCACCGTCCTTATGAAGCCCCACCAGTTCCAGCAGACGCCGTGGCGCTTCCGTCTCTCCGTCATAGAGCGTTCGGAAATACCGGAGATTCTCAAGCGCCGTTAACTTCAAATAGTGGTTGGGAGACTCAAAGGAAACCCCAATCCTCTCGTAATAGCTGTTGTCCCATGTCCTGAGATCCCGCTCGAAAACCAGAACCCGGCCGGTATATTCCCGCAGCAATCCGATGAGCACTTTCTGGGCTGTACTCTTTCCCGCGCCGTTGGGCCCGAGAAAACCAAAGATCTCCCCCTTCCCAACCTTGAAGTCAACCGACCGCACCGCCGGATCTTCCGCGCCCGGATAGGCGTAGGTCAAACCCTCGGCTTCAATCATGGTCCACCCGCGTTCCCGGACACAGGATTCCGAGGTTCCGAATTGATGTCTATGAGCAGACAAGAATGTCCGCTCCACCCTTTCAAGCCTTTGTTTCGATGTTTCGCTTGCACACAACAGTTTTACCGCATGTGCGCCTGCGCCATCACCGCCCGCTCCGCATCCGTCATGTCCATGATGTAGTCCGGATACGTCACCGTATGCGCGCCCACCCCGTAGGCCTGGAATGAGGGACTGAACTTGTACAACAGCGCCCGCCGCTGGTGTTCGGCCTCCCACGGCAACGTCCCGTGTGTCAGAGTCTCGGTAAAGATCACCGCGTCTCCGGCCCGTCCGTTCACCTCCACCACATGCTCGCCGTACTTCTCGCCCCGGTTCATCTCGCGCGGACACGCCAGATTCGCCTTATGACTGCCAGGAACCACGGCCACGCCCCCGTCTCCCGGCCCCTCGTCCGCCAATAGATATTCCACGACGGTCAATCCGCAATAGATACGTCCGTTCTTGAAGAAATACGCCTCTGAAAGATCCGGACGTTCCACACCGCCCCCGTGCAACGTGCCCCCTTCGCAGCCCTTGTCCATGGCAATCAGACCGGGCCCGTGATCCAGCCGATATCCTTTGCCCAGAATCACGTGCAGACAAGGCATCACACGGGGATGCACGAGCATCGCCCTGAAGGGTTCACACCACGGTCGCTCCCATGCCAGCATTCCGCCCAGATCCTTCCTGTTCGACGTACCCCCAAGCGCCGGCGCGCCCACCGTGAGCGACCCCTCCCTCTCCTTGAGCTGATCGATGTGTCTGTCGATGGCCGCATTGCAGCGCTCGACTTCCTCCGGCTTCAGGACATCCCTCAGCACCAGGTACCCGGTCAAATCGAAAAGATACTTCTCGTCATCCGTCATCTCAATCCTCCTTAAGGCGAGAGGCCGCCGCCTGCCATCTGACAGGCGTCTTACCGACTTACGATGTTCTGGCGATAATCGCCGTGGGCAATGAGTTCGGGTGCATAGGCGAACAGCGCCGGGTTTCCTCCGGTATGCACATACACCGCTGTGGATCCCTCCGGAATCTCCCCCGACCGAATCCGGTCGATGACCCCGGACATGGCCTTGCCCGTATATACGGGATCCAGCAGAATCCCCTCCGTCCGCGCCAGAAGGTGCAACGCGTCGAGGCCGGCTTCGGTCACAATTCCGTAGTTTTCGCCCACGTAGGCATCCGTATTCTCCATTTCACCAGCCGTCATTCGAACATCCAGTTCCATGAGCGCCGCCGCTTCGTTGGCGACTTCCGCAAGTTGCTCCTTCCGCCGCGCGTCATCTCCCCTGCTCGGCGAAAATCCCTGCGCTCGAACCGGCAGTCCCAGCGCCTTCACGCCCAATGCCAGCCCCGCGTGCGTTCCATGCCCGGACGCCGTACAGATGAAATCCGTCCGTGCGTCCATGGCCTCGAGTTGCGCGGCAATCTCCAGCACGCAGCCGACGTACGCCACCGTACCCAGCACCACCGCCCGCCGCCCGATGAGATAGGGCTTCTCCCCCTGCGCCCGCAATTCTTCCAATACCCTGTTCTTCACCTCTTCCTGGTTTACGCCATCGGCGACCAGCCTGACGTCCGCGCCAAGAATATTGTCAAGGAGTTGGTTTCCCTGGATGCCCATCAGGCTTCGATGATCGTGCCGGTTCACCAGCACGCACTTCATCCCCAGCTTCGCGGCCCCAGCAGCCGCCTGCCGCGCGTGGTTCGACTGGGAGGCCGCGCCCGTCACCACGGCCGTAGCCCCCTGCGCCAGCGCGTCTCCCAGGGCGAGATCGAACTTTCGGGTCTTGTTCCCTCCGAATGCCAGACCTGTCAAATCATCTCGCTTCACCATCACCCGCACCTGACCTCCCAACGCTTCCGAGAAACGCGGACAATCGTGGAGCGGCGTGGGGAGTTCCGCCAGGGCCGTACGTGGAAACCGTTCGATAGCGGCCTGTAAATCCTGGATAGTTACAGCCATGGATTCCTCCATATAGAATGTGGACGCAAGCGTCGCGGATCTACGGCGAATGCCGTTCATTCAGCACTCCGACCCCGCGACGGGCGGCAACGATGGCATGATGGCACAGTTTCCCCCGGAAGTCAAAGAAAAATGGCGTTGTGCGCCTCCCTTCAAATCAATTGTCTCCTCACCGGCAGATCCCTATATTTTTTGCCAGACCACACAATTGAGGAGATCCCGATGCATACCCGAGACAGCAGCGTTATCGAAAAAAACGCGCAGGCCCTCGACGAAGAAACCACCCGGAAGATCGTGGAACAGTTCAACCGGGACGGCTATTGTTTCCTGGAAAACGTGCTCACCCCCGAGGAAGTGGACGCGCTCAGGGACGGCATGGAACGCAAGTGGAACGACCCCCGGATTCAGGCGGACGAAGCGGGCGATCACATCCGCGGAATCAGCATGATGCGCATGTACGAGTATGACCGCAACTACCGGGACCTTATCGAACGCGAGCCCATCGTCAGCCTGGCGGAGGCCATCCTGGGCGAAGATTGCCACATGATGTCTCAGAACGCCCTGCGTTACGAACCCGGCCAGGGCGGCGGGTGGCACCTGGACGATAAGATCCAGTTCCCGCTTCCCGATGGCGTCCCGCGCCACAATCCGGATATCCCCATCCCCTGTTTCGTGATCAACGTGATGATCCCGCTCAGCAGGGCCGATTCCATCGAATACGGCGTCACCCAGGTCATTCCGGGCAGCCACTTCGCCGGCAGAAACCCGAACGACCGCGAAAATCCGACCTTCGAAGGCCGAGAGCCGGTGTCCCTTGTCGCGAAACCGGGCGATGTCTACATGTTCCACAACCAGGTCTGGCACCGCGGGTCCCGAAACAACTCCGACCAGGTCCGGTACGTGGGTTCCATTGTCTACAGCCAGCGGATGATCGCCCAGCGCCTCTATCCGTTCATCGACTACCGCATGCCCGACCACGTCTGGGAAGACGCCAGACCCCGCCTTCAGCGCCTCCTGGGCCGACACGAAAAGGGCGCGTACGGTTAAGCGCACTTTGAGTCGCCCGGGCTCCTGCCAACGCTTTCACTGGTCGGCGTAATTCAACATGCCGACTGATCGGGAATTTCCGTTCCGGTCCGTATTGCCGTACCTGTTCGTTAATACCGTAGTTAAGCAAAATCACAGTCTACCCCCCCAGACAAAAACCGCAACAACCGGAAGCTTTAGCTTTGGTCATTGCGGTAGAAGTACCGGGTTATGATCGGATCTCTATTGCAGAGGATCTAATTTGCCCAAGGATTCATGATTTCGTGCTCGCTCCCATAGATTTCTCATTTCGTCTTGGTGTAACGATGCCCATTCGACTGTCAAACCCAGCGCCCGTGAAGGGAGATTTCCTGCGATGACGGCCAATGTCCCAATATTGATCACAGCCGCATATTCTGCGTATTCCGCATGGAAATGCGGGGGTGGATGATCATTCACGTACATCTTGATAATAATTCCATAAAACCGACATATCTCAGGCATTCACATCTTCCATCCTCAACGCAGGGAAAATATCCTCGGGAGCTTTTCCTGTCATCTCCAAATAGAGCGAATCTGCACACAGATCGATTTCGTCTGTCCAAGTAATAGATCTGCCGTTTTCAACCCGGAAAGCCTGAAACACATTTGCATCTTTCCAAGCGGAGAATACACCATTGCCAACAAGATGGGATAAATCTACTTCACCCTCAACGCCATCTGAGTATTGAATCCAAATCTTATAATCAGGTAATGCTTTTGCAGACGAGATTTTAAGCATCCATAAATCTCCTATGGCAAACACCAGCCACTGTCAGAATTATTCATTGATTGAAAAAAACTACAGTAATTTGCCGAATAGTTCAAGTCGAATATGAAAAGCAGCTCAACCGCCCAAGACTGTGACTTCGCTTAACAGCATGTTTGTGCTCCAGGCGCTTCGCGCCTTTCGGGGCTGCGACCACATTCTGGACGTCTTTTTGCCGACTTTCAAGCGGGTCGATTGACAGCCGTACTATCGGACGTTACCCTTGCTGAACTGCGCCAGGCCCCGGATGCCGTGCAAGCCCTTTTAAGACACCCACCCCTTGGAGATTCGCTCTCCTCAGGAGGTGTATTATGAAGACGAAACAGCAGACTAATGCGGTTCAACTCATGCGGACTCTTCGTGATCAAATGAGCGAAGAGATGCAAGGGATGACTCCTCAACAACAAATTGAGTATATTGAAGAAAGATCGGGACAAAAACCGGATGATCATAAGGAACCATCAATAGACACGAGCACGGGCTGATAGTCCAGCTTACCATAACACTCAGTTGCCACTACGCCGGCAGAAACCCGAACGACCGCAAGATTCCGACCTTTGAAGGCCGGCAGCCGGTATCCCTGGTCGCGAAACCGGGCGACGTCTACATGTTCCACAACCAGATCTGGCATTGCGGGTCGCGGAACAACTCCGTCCAGGTCCGATACGTGGGTCCCGTCGTCTACAGCCAGCGATTCATCGCCCAGCACCTTCTCGGCCGACACGAAAAAGGCGCGTAGGGGTAGCACAAGAAGCAGTGAGAAGGTAAACGGGAGAGGGAAGAGGACCACGCCGCACCCCGCCGGACATCGATATGGCCTTGCGATATCAATTCGCGGATGCCTGGATTTCGCAGGGGAGACCCCCGGGCCTCGCGTCGTCACGAAAAAGCCGGCTCACACAAAGACGCAGAGACACAATGGGCAAGACAGCGAGAGCGATCTGCAGACAACAGGCAGGAGTAGCCCCATGAACACAATGACCCATAGAGGATACGCGGCTCGAATTGACTATAGCCATGAAGACGGCTGCTTCATTGGTCATATTGCAGGGATCAATGATGTGGTAGGCTTTCACGGCGAATCGGTCGAAGAACTGCGTGATGCTTTTGGAGAATCGGTTGACGACTATCTTGAAACCTGTGAAAAGCTCAACAGGTCCCCTCAAAAGCCCTATTCCGGCAATCTGATGTTGCGCATCCCACCAGAGGTCCACGCAGCCATTGCCATGGCGGCTGAAGTCAGCGGAAAGAGTATCAATCAGTGGGCGACTGAAACACTCGCCGATGTCTTGGAGACGGATGCACTGAAATGAGGGACCCTCTGTGCCTATATTAATGAGACAGCGGTCCCCCGTAAATAAGTGAGCAATCGAAAGAGCGAATGAGCAGAAGTCAATCCAACCAATATCGCCATTTGGAGTTATATTTTCAGAAAACTGCGCACTCACACAAGGAGCTGCAGAAATGACCGACTTGCTTCAGCAGGCATTTTCAGAAATTCAGAAGCTGCCGCCAGACAAGCAGGATGCCATTGCCACACGTATTCTGGCCGACCTGAAAGATGAGCATATTTGGACAGCACGTTTTAATGCCACAGCCGATGAGCAGTGGGACCGTCTGGCCGAAGCAGCAAGAAGAGAGACTGCTGAGAGCGAAACGATTGCATTTGATGATGTTTTTCCAGCTGATCCATCTCGGCAATGACGTCCAGTGTAACGAAAGGGTTTCGGAGGCGGCTCATCCAGCTTCCGGGCTTTTTTTTCTGTATTCCTTCATCGGCGCCGTACCAACGAAAGGAACCAAATGACGAAATCCGATCCATTTGAAAAAGGCCTCGCAGCCGGTGAGGCGGCCGCTTCCGCCACCGGAGGCGCATCACAGTCATCGTCGAACGGCGGGCGTATGTACGTGCGCACACAGAGTTTCGGGTCAACCGATGCGGAGTTGCGTTTTCTGCAGCGCTGCGGCGTGCGTCACAAGGCCGTTGTCTTTCCGTTCCACCCCGGAAGGGGCTGGGACCATGAGGAACTGGTCCAGGTACGAGAGCGCCACGAGGCCTTCGGGATAACACTGGATATGAGCTCGCTGCCCATATACGAGAGATTTCCCAACATCATCTATTTCGGCAAAAGCCCGGAGCGCGACCGGGAAATCGACCTCGTATGCGAAATGATCCGGACCGCTGCGCGCGCCGGCATCGATTCTCTGCGCTATAACACTTGCGTCCTTCCCATCGACCGTACGGAACCGGAGGAAGGTCGCGGCGGCTTCTACCACACCGCGTTCCGCCTGGACAAGATCCCGGCAGAAGAACAGGCCAGGCTGACTGATGCCGGACGCGTCACGGCCGACATGCACTGGGAACGAATTGATTATCTGCTCGAACGCATGATTCCGGTGGCAGAAGAATTCAAGGTTCGGATGGGCAATTCCCAGGAAGACCCTGCCACACCCCCCGGTTATATGGGCGTTGACAAAGTCCTCAACGACTTTGAGGGCATGAAGCGTTTCATCGAGATTCAGCGCAGTCCGTATCACGGTTGGAACTTCTGCGTCGGCTCCATCGCTGAAGGGCTGGAAGATCCGGCCACTGAAATCTACCCCACCATCGAATACTTTGGCAGCCGTAACACGATCTTCCTGGTTCACTATCGTAACCTCCTTGGGGGGCGCTACAGCTTCCGCGAGGCGCTGCCCGATGAAGGAGATATGGACTTCCACCGGGTATTAAGGGCCCTGAAGGACACGGGCTACTGTTACGGCATCGATCCGGACCACGTTCCGTGGACTGACGACGATCCGATGCGCTCCTATCAGTCCTACGCGTACTGCTTCGGCTACATCAATGCCATGATACAGGCGGTCTACGGTTAGTACATTAGTACATATGCAGGTGGACCAAGGCGATCCGGGAAGTACCGATGACGGTCACCCTGGACCATCCACCTTGCCAGGGAAATGCTCCCTGCCATTCCTTCCGGTCCGGACAACCGAACCGGCACCTGGGCAAAGGACAACGACATGGAACCAGCTGAAATAGCGCACCATATCAGGGAAAACGGCTACTGCATCGTCGAGGACGTCATCCCCTCAGGGGAAGTGGGCAGGATCCGCGAGCGCGTCGTGCGGGCGCACGCCGCCAACGACGCCGCCAACCAGGCCAGGGAAAGGGCGACTCGAGCCAGGGGCCACCGCGTCGGAGCCCGCGGCGTCCGCGTGCTCAAGCAGGCGGTCAACCACGACCAGTCGTTCGCGCCGTACCTGGCCGACCGGCGGATCGTCGGGGCCCTCGAGATCTTCTTCGGTCCCTGGCTGCGGATCTCCTGCACCGACGCCGTGGTGAACCACCCGGGGAACGAGCGCGGCTACTGGCACGCGGACTGGCCGTTCAACCAGACGAACGCCTCCAATGTCGCCGCCCCCTACCCGGACGTGATGATGCACGCGTCGTCGCTGTGGATGCTGACCGATTTCTCCGCCTCCAACGGAGGGACGCTGCTGTTGCCGGGCACGCACCGGAAGGACCACAATCCGGCGACGGGAGACCTCCCCGGCTTCGACAACGAGGCACCCCAGCCGGCCGAGATCAACACCGAGGGCAGGGCGGGTTCGGTGCTGCTCTACGACAGCCGGCAGTGGCACGCGGTTGCCCCCAACCGGAGCGGCAGCCCCCGGGTGGCCCTGATCGTGCGCTACGCTCCCTGGTGGCTGAACCTGAATCCGACGCACGTAGGCACGCCGGAGCACGAAATGATGGTGGTGGAGACCGGCGGGAAGAACTACGAGATGGAGCCCCTGCGCCGCGACGTGTACGAGGGGCTTCCGGAGGAAGTGAAACCGCTCTACCGGCACTTCGTGGCCAATTAGCCGAAAATATCTCACCATTCGGCCGCCGATTCATCCCGTCTCGCGGCGCCCGTTCTGGTCTCGTCTCTTCACGGCGCTGATGTCAACTGATTGGGTTTTTGGTTCAAGCT
This sequence comes from Candidatus Latescibacterota bacterium, assembly GCA_965237675.1. Taxonomy (GTDB): domain Bacteria; phylum Latescibacterota; class UBA2968; order UBA2968; genus JAAXHE01. Next base: position 1,418,330 of record OZ250150.1, on the reverse strand, counting down.
GACGGCTGAGAGCTGATAGCTGTTATTGCTGCTTCTGATCGGCCGAATTTTGGCAACCAATTTCCGGGACAGAACACTGGCGAGCGGTTTTCCGAGAACTGCCGTGGTTATTTGTTAGCGCGACGCTCTCCGAAAAACTAGACGAGGTGTCCGATATGGCAGGTTTGGATTCCGTACGTGCATTGGAGAAAGCCGGTTTTCACATTGCACGCCAGGGTAAGCACATTATTATGACAGAAGGGGTGCGCATTCTGACCATTCCAAACGTTGGGAGATGTTCGGACCTGATGCGTTTTACCGTAACCTGTCGGTAATACCGTAGTTACACGCAATTTCCGCCATCCCCTAAAGAAACTCCCAAACCAAATCCCTTTTCCCACCCTCCTCTTCTCTTCCAATTGACCTTTCGAAAAGTATCTGCATGGCTCTTTTGTCTTGCCTATTTCAATGTGAGACGATCGGCGTAATTTTGGTAGTAAGAGGTTTGCGAGGTTGAGATTTCGGATTGGGTTTGCCAATACGGCCTGCGTCGTTCAGCACGCCGACATTTGAATGAACGGTTTCCAATAATGGCAAAGAAGACTTTTAGAAATGAAGCCCCTTCAAGAGACGATGTGTTTGCAGATGCTATCAGAATATGCCACGCTGCGCAAGCGGGAGACGTGGAAAGGGTAAAGATGCTGTTGAAGAAGAATCCGGATTTGGCAACTGCCAAAAACCATCAGCAACACAGACGACGCCCCATTCACTATGCCGCTCGGGAAGGTCATGCAGAGGTAGTGAAGATACTGCTCGAAGCGGGCGCCGGTCCGACCGTTGGGATTTGGCCTAACCGGGAGGCGTCGCAACCGTTGACATTGGCACGGGACCGAGGGCATACGGAGGTCGTCGCTTTAATTGACGCGTGGTTGAACACACAACATGGGACAACATCTCGTGGGGTGGAATTCTGTGATGCGGCCCGGATGCAGGAGCTTGAGAAAGTGCGCTTCATATTGGAAAAGGAACCGGCAATCATAAACGAATGCGATACAGCCGGCAATACAGCCCTTCATTATGCGGTGTGGCATATGCAGTTTAAACTTGTGACCGACTTGCTCACCGCTGGCGCTGATGTGAATATCAAGAACGCCGAAAATGAATTACCCATCCACCGCGCTCTATTTAAAGGCAACGACCCCAACCGTGATAAGCCGGCGTATCGAAAGATGGCTGAATTGTTGCTTGAACATGGGGCAAATTACGACATCTGGGTAGCCAGTGCTCTTGGTGATCTGGAAGGTGTCAAGAAGATGCTGGAAGCGGACGCCAGTCTGGTGAATTATCAGTGCGGGCGTGCGAATAACAAAAATGCATCGACCTATCCCCTGGCGATGGCGGCGCGCGAGGGGCATTTGGAGGTCGTAGATTTGCTCTTGGATTTTGGAGCCGACGTGGATACAAAATGTGAACGCAGTGGTAAGGTGGTCCATATTTGCGGTGCATTGATTTATGCACTGGAACGCAAACACTTTGATGTGGCCGAACGGTTAATGGATCGCGGTGCGCGCACGGATGCACCCGCGAATGATTCGGAATTGGGCGTAGCTGACGAGGCGTTGCTGTCTGGCAACCAGGGTTTGGCGGATCGCATCTATGTAAATGGTGGGCACCCGATGATGTGGACATACGTGAAGGCAAGACAATATTGCGTGATAGGTGAGTTACTGGATCGTGCCACGGCTGTTCGGGAAGCCGGCTATTTGCCACAGGATCGTAGTGAAGGCGTGGTTCGACAAACCATGCGTTCGGGATTGAGCTTTGAAGATGTCAATGTCGTAAGAATGTGCTTGCGCTGTGAACCCGATTTTGATGCGGATTATTGGTTTGAGTGTTTACGCTGGGGGCTGCAAAGCGGCGCCGGAGAAACCGTACGGATGATTTTGGATTATGGTGTTGATGTTAACATCCGGGGGCCGGAAAACTCAACCTTATTGCATTGGATCGGGGGAAGCTATCATGAACGTGAGGAAGTATGGAACAATAGTGAAGCCGTGATGATTGAGATGGCAGAATTGTTGCTCGATTATATGGCTGATTTGAATGTTCAAGATGACGAACTGTGTTCGACGCCACTGGGCTGGCATGTCCGCGCGGGCCACAAAGATGTGGTTGCTTTTTTGCTTGAACGTGGGGCTTCCGCGAATATTTCCAACACACCGAAATGGGCAACGCCTTTAGCCTGGGCTGAAAAACGTGGGCATATGGAAATCGCCGAGATGCTTCGGCAAGCAGGTGCCAGATCGCAAAATCAGGAACGGCTCAGCGCGTAGGCTCCGCGGCCGAGCTCTGGGTTCGCAAACCGGAGAACGTTAAATGACATCGGCTGGGATGAAACAGATATCTTTTCTGTATTTTCCCAATGGAAGAGGATATATTGATTTGAGCAGTGAGCCTTGAATCAGGATTCCAGGAGGGTCGAATATGAGAAACGAATTCACCGCAGTGATCGAACATGACAACGAATGGATCATTGCCTATTGCCCTGAGATTCCGGGTGCCAATGGCCAGGGAAAGTCTAAGGATGAAGCCCTTATGAGTCTACGGGATGCGATATCGCTCATCCTTGAGGATCGGCGAGCGGATGGACTTCGCGCTGTGCCTGCCGAGGCGGAACGTGAAATTGTTGTGGTCGGATGGAAAGCGCATCTACGAGCTTGATGATCGGGCCAGGAGTGACCTGTCGCGAGCGTTCGGGCGTTTTCCGGTCCGGTCCGTATTTCCGTCCCTGTTTGGCAAAACCAAAGTTACGCAAAGTATTCGTTTCCTGAGAACTGTGAGGACACGCCCGCTAAACGGGAAGTCGAATTGTATTGAGTTGGTAAGTCCAGGAGGTGAGGCATTTGGAATGGTTTGAAGACGAGTCCTTCTGGACCGCGATTTATCCGTTTCTTTTTTCTAAGGCAAGGTTTGAGGCTGCCGAGAAGCACCTTGACGACATCCTCAATCTGGTCGGTGTGGACTCAGGGTCGGTCCTCGACCTGTGTTGCGGCCCCGGCCGCTTTGCGATCCCCTTGGCGCAGCGCGGGTTTCAGGTCACAGCGGTGGACAGGAGCCCGTTTCTGCTGGGCAAGGGGGCGGAAAGGGCGGCGCAATGGAATCCGGACATCGAATGGGTCGAGAAAGACATGCGGGGGTTTGAGCGCCCCGCATCCTTCGATCTTGTTCTCAACCTCAACACCTCCTTTGGCTACTTTGATGACAAGGACGAGGACGTCAGGGTGTTGAGGAGGATTTTTGGCAGTCTGAAGCCCGGTGGACGTCTTGTGATGGATATCATCGGCAAGGAGAAGCTGGCGAGGATTTTCCAGCCGACGACGTCCGAGAAGCTTGAAGACGGTACGCTGATGGTGCAGCGCCACGAGATCTTCGACGAATGGTCTCGCATCAGAAATGAATGGATCATCATCAAGGGTCCGGAGGTCCGCACCTTCGAGTTTCACCACACCGTATATTCCGGCCAGGAACTGAAGGACAGACTGCTTGCCGTTGGATTTGGCGATGTGAAACTCTACGGGAGTTTCGAGGGGGAGGAATACGGCAGGGAATCCAATCGTCTTGTGGCGGTCGCCAGAAGACCCGCACTGACAGCTGCCTGATCATACGGCGGAACGAGCCACGTCCCGTTGACTGCGCAGCGCGTTTTCAGTTGCGGAGACCAACACAGGCGAGCGACCCGACGGGATGTGCCTTCGGGCAGACCCCCTTCGCCCATCTGCATTCGCGGCTGAGGCGCGGCAAGACGCCAGACCACATGGCCAGTGAAAAATCCACATGAACGCACACGACCCGATGTCAATCAGATACCAGAGTACCCTTGAGGGAATCCGGCCCGACAATCTTGAGGGTCACTTCGAAAACTGGCCTGATCCTCCCTCCCCGGAGGCGCATCTCCGAATTTTACAGGGCAGCGATTTCCATGTTCTGGCTATTTCGCCGGAAGGACAGGTCGTCGGTTGGATTTCCGCCATCTCGGACGGTGTGTCCTGTGCATATATTCCTCACCTCAGCGTACTCCCGGAATACCAGGGTATGGGCATTGGCGCCGAACTTGTCAGGCGAATGCTCGATCAGGTCGGGCATCTTTATATGGTAGACCTGGTGTGCGACCGGGATGTGGCTGAATTCTACGTCAAGCAGGGTTTCTCGGAGTGCGTGGGAATGGTTGTTCGGAATTTCGAGAGACAGAACTGCGAATAGGGTCGAGATGACGCCTCATTCCAGCGATGGGACATCCGAAGAAACGGCCCGATACTATGCCGCGCGCGCTCCGGAATACGACGTTAGCGCGGGGTATCTGACTCACGACGCAGAAACTCTCCGCGTTGCGAAAAAGAGAAGATATCAGCAGCTCTTTCTCGGCCACGACGTCCTCGAAATTGCGTGTGGAACCGGATACTGGACGGAGGTCCTTGCGGAAACTGCAAAGTCGGTTGTCGGAATTGACGTCAATCCTGAAATGATCTCCCGGGCTCAATCGAGGTGTGAACATTTCCCGCATGTGAAATTCCGCCTTGCAGACGCGTATTCCCTCGGCCCCGAGGCGGGCGCCTTCACGGCAGCGTTCGCTGTCTGGTGGTGGTCGCACATTCCCAGGTCCCGCGTGCGGCAGTTTCTGCAATCGCTTCACCGCAGGTTGATTCCCGGAGCGCTGGTGCTGTTTTCGGACCAGCTCGAATATGACGTTCCCAGAGTTGACGGAATGGCCGCGCAACGTCACGAGGATTCCAACGGCGATACCATCGAGCGGCGGTTCTCTCGGATGGACAGGAGTACGACATCGTGAAGAATTTCCCGACAGAACAGGAGCTGTTTGCCGCGTTGAGTGCCTTCGGAACGGACATCCAGTACCGGGAGTGGCCGGGCGAGAAACACTGGGAACCGACGTACAAGTCTCGCCTAACGCCACGAGCCTGAATTTGCGATGACTTCAACCTGCACGGCGTGCCTGCTGCTGCTCGACGGCTCAGGGAGCGGCTCTGCGGCCGACATCATATGAGTTTGTGGATCTGAAGTCGCCCACGCTCTTGCCGTCGCCTTCCTTTGCAGGTATAATTCATACGCCCACGTTTCTACATATCTCGCGACCGCGACTTAATTCTTCCAACGAGGGCAACAAACCCTCATATATATGCTGCAGGGAAATTAAGCGCGAGATCAGACTCTGGTACAATCGTGAAGACTATAGGATGCATTCCTGAGCATGTTCGGACTACACGCTTCGAAGCAACATGTTCCCGAATGTTCGCAGATCTTCGCATTAGGTACGCGTTACCGTAACTGTTCGGTAATACCGTAGTTAGAGGCCATGTGGCCAAAGTAAAGACCTTGCGTGCTATACGTCATTGGCGTATATTGTGCGTATGATCTTCGTCGAGACGCCAATCTTCACAAAGGAGATCTTGACCCTACTATCGGATGAGGACTACCGGGCAATACAGCTGGCGCTCCTATTCCGGCCAGAATCAGGAGAGCTGATTCCGCATACAGGTGGATTGCGAAAACTGAGATGGAAATTGCCGCACGCTGGCAAACGGGGCGGTCTTCGTGTGATCTACTATTGGGACAAGCCGGCCGAGGTTGTCTATATGCTCTGGGTGTATCGGAAGAGCCGGCAGGAAGATCTCACCTCTCGACAGTGCAATCTGCTTAGCAAACTCGTAAGGGAGTATCTGGCATGAATGAGCGTGACTTTGACCAACTTGTAGCCAGCGTCAAGCAAGCTGGCGCGATCAAGCGCGGCAAGTTGAAGCCAGGGCGCACGACCCAGATGGATCCCGCCGATATCAGGATGATCCGAAAGAAACTGGATAAGTCGCAATCTGAATTCGCCCTGATGATTGGCGTCAGCGTCTCTACTTTGCAAAATTGGGAACAGGGACGGCGCCGTCCCGAGGGTCCTGCTCGGGCCCTACTCAAGATTGCTTCGGAAAACCCAGAAACCGTGGCTCGGTCGTTAAGCGCTTGAGCAACCACTCAACCCCACCCCTGCCACACAGCCTCTAACACCGTGCCCCCGGCTTCGGGCCATTCGGCCCTCCGCGCAACCGCTTCGCGGTTCGGGGGCACGGAAAACGTTAGCAGCCATGCCAGTCGAAACCAATGACTGCGAATGACCTCCGTGCTGCTCTGGTTGCGGCGTTACCTGCACTCCTGCTTCCCATTCTCATGACAGCGGGGAGGGTCGTTGAGGTCCTCGGGTTAAACGTGGGAGCGGACCTTCCGCCGGCAACCAAAGCGTTCTTCGTCCATTCTCGACGTTGCTCCTGTTAGCTCGGGTCCTGAGTTGGTGCCGACAGCCGAGCTTGGGCTGCTGGCTGGGGTTCAGCCTGATATTTCTCGGCTTCTCGATCATGATGAGCGGCCGTGAATCATGGAAGGCCGTTCTCTGCGTTCTCCGCGGGCTCTGCGGGTAAAAAAAGACGGTACAGATTTTGGAGGTCATCGCTATGATCAAGCCAAGTCACGAGTGGGTACGGCGGGCGCGCACCTTTCAGATAGAGCAATACCACCCGCCCTTCTGGCCCGACATCGACTTTGACGCGAAGCAGCTCGTCGATGTCGTGCGGAAATACCACGCCAACGCCATTTGGTTCGGCAGCGCGGGCAAATGGGCGGTCTTCCCCAATGAGTTCTTTCCCCCGCACCCTCAATTAAGTGAGCGCGACCTGCTCGCCGAGACCATCGCCGAGGCCCATGCGCGGGACGTGCGCGTCATCGGGTACATTCCCGTGGGGCACATTATTCCCGAAGACAACATGCTGATCCATCATCCGGAGTGGATGTACCGCCCCAGCCCCGAAGGCGACGCTCCTGTCCTGAGGCACCACGGCGGCGGATTTCACCGGCACGTCTGCTTCAACACACCGTACCGAGAGGCCATCTGCGCTTTCATCGCACAAGTGGTGGACCACGACGTCGACGCGATCTACACCGATTCTGCCTGTCCTTACCATTCGCACCACACCCCGCAGTCGCCCTTGTGCTACTGCGACTATTGCCTCGAGAAGTTCGAGAGGCAATTCGGCTGCCCAATGCCGTATGCACCCGATCCGCACAGCCTGCCTCGGGAAGACCAGGAGATGCTGGAAGAGTGGAGCCTGCAGTACGGCAGGATCGTCGGCGATGTCTTTCTCGAATTCGCCGCCGCGACGCGAAAGAAGAAGGACATCCCGGTGCTGACGCACGGCCTGGGTGTGGGCAACTGGCCCGAACGCAGGATCGTGGAGGTGCACAATGGATTTCTCTACGAGGCCGGGGGCGACTTCCTTCATCGGCTCGAGGCGGCCAGTCTGGCCGAGTCGTCGGGTTGGGCTATGTGGCAATACGTCGGCGCCTTGACGGGCTGGTCTCGGACGCAGTGCTTCGGCATGGAACTCGTCGAGGAAGCGGCAGCCAGCTTTGCTTCCGGAGGGGGCGTCCTGGTGGCGTGCGGCGTGAACCTTTGGCTGTCGCCTCCCCACAAAGCCAATCGTGAGCTGGCGGAGCTCCTTGAGATCCTGGAGACGAATGAATCACTCTTCGAAGATCTCCACCCGTCACCGTTTGTTGCTATTCCATTTGTTTTGCCGGTGCGGGTGTATGAGATGCTCGAGCGGGTGCGGTTCCGCGCCGAGCCCCTGGTGATGCGCGATCGTCCGCGCGATGTCATCGGCCAGTTCAAGCAGGACCTCGCCGACCGTCCGGGGGAACTCGAGGCCCCGCTCTCCGAGGCGGGCTATCTCGTGCGCACGCCCCCGCAGCAATCCTGCCGTCGCGGGGCTTTCTCGACCATGCTGGCCAACCATTTGCCGACATCGGTGATCGAGGAGCGGGTTCTCTCCGATCCAGCGGCGTTGGCAAAGTATCCTGTTCTGTTTCTGCCCAACGTCGGCCATCTCACGCGGGAGGAAGTCGAGGGCATCACGGAATATGTGAAGGTGGGCGGGCGGCTCCTGGCAACGTACCGGACGAGCCTGTACGGTGCCGAGCCTGAGGAGATGCGCGATAACTTCGCCTTGGCGGACCTTCTGGGCGTGGACCGCGTGGACCCGAACCCCGACCAATTCGCTGATTACGAACAACACCTCTGGGCCGCGGGGACGTTCGACACGTACGGTCGCTGCGTTCCGGGTCAATGGCTGGCCGAGGGGTGCTCGCATGAGCTGTGGCCGCTCAATCGGTTCGAGTTCGTCCAAGCGCGGCCGGGAACCGACGTGGTGGCGAACATCGTCTTCGGTGGGCGCGCGGACGACGCTCTGTGTCCCGCCGTCACCTGCCGGTCGGTCGGCAAGGGGCGCGTCGTCTATCTGGCCGCGCCGGTGGAGGAGCTTCATTTTGAATATCGCCTGCTGGTGGTCCGCGATCTTCTAGGCGCCGTGGTGGATTGGCTCTACCCGGAGGGCCGGCCTCTGATGACCGATGGCCCGAACCAACTCGTGATGATTCCGAATGAAAAACCAGGAAGCCAAGTGTTGTTTCTGATCAATCACACCGGCGAGCGCGTCGAGCATCTGCCGGAGATCTGGCCGCGCTTCAGCCCACAGTTTGACTATGTGACCACGATACCCGAAGTGAACCTGCGCTGGTGGCTCACGGAGCGGGGCACTCCTCGTCGCGTATGGGACGTTTGCACGGGAGATGACCTGGAGGTCACGTTCGACGGAAACCACTTGGAAACCACATTAACGAACATCGGACAGTACGCGATGATTGCCGCCGAGTTCTGATTCAATGATCGACCTGGCCAGGCTGTTATGCCAACGTCCTTCCCGGAAGCGGAACGTAAGGCGCACCACAAAGGCACAGAGGTCAATTCCTGGAGTAGAGGGGCAGTCGAATGCCTTCTCCGAAGCACCGGCTGCTAACAGGTCCGCTTGCGGCTCAGCCCTGTCGGGCTTCGACACAACCCGCTGACGCGGGTTCGCAAGGCCCAAGAACGTTATGTGCAATGCCAGCCTTCCTCCAAAAGCAGGCGGCCGTCCTGGCCGCCCAAGAGAATCTCACTACGTTCTTCAGTAGCGGAAATTTCGCTTGAAGAACTTGATTAAGATATGTAGATTTATAGCAGGTCAATAGGTGACCAATCGCAGCAGGATTGAACCGTCTTTACCATATTAAAAACAATATGATATATAATGATCCCTAAGGTCTACATCGAGACATCTATTCCCAGTTTCTATTACGAAACACGTACAGAACCCGAGATGGCTGCAAAGCGGACTTGGACACGCCAATGGTGGGACGAACGGCGTGAGGGTTATGAGATTTTCACCAGTGAAGCGGTTATCGATGAACTCAGTGTAGGAGAGTATCCTAACAAGGACCGAGTATTGGCCCTGGTTGCTCCTTTGCCACTGCTGCCAATTGAACCAGAAATCGCTGAGATTGTAGAAGCATATATCCAACACCAGATGATGCCTAATGATCCCCTGGGCGATGCACTCCATCTTGCTACAGCCTCTTATCATAAGTGTGAATTTTTGCTCACATGGAATTGCAATCATCTGGCTAACGCGAATAAGTTTGCCCACATCAAGCGAGTCAACACTATTCTTGGCTTATATGTGCCCACGTTGGTGACTCCGCTGGAACTCCTGGGGGGTATTGAAGATGAAAGATGATCCGACCATTCGTAGGATTCGTGAAGTGCGTCATAGGATTTCGGAGCAATGTGATCACGACCCAAAGAAATTGGTGGCGTATTACATAAGACGCCAGAAAGAGCATCCTGAAAAGCTGGTGCGGAAAAGTAGAGAAGAATCGGTGAAACAGGAGACATAATCCCTCGTTCTTCTTTCAAGATTTCCGCTGAATAATTCATTTAGCGGGAATTCTGTTTCAGCGACAAAGCGGCCTTGCCATCCGTGGCAAGGCCGCCCTCGCCCCCCGGCTGGCACAACACATAACACGACCGTGCCCCCGGCTTCGGGCCATTCGGCCCTCCGCGCAACCGCTTCGCGGTTCGGGGGCACGGAAAACGTTATCGGCAATAGAAAAGAGAGCATCGGTGTGAATCAATATCACGAAGCAAACAGAGAACGCCACAGCGGGCTTACCGAACCATTTCGTTCCGATGATTGTCACATCCCACTAACAAACTCAAATCGCAAATGCGACGATCTGTGAGAGAAAGGGTTGCCTCATGACCGAAACGGAAAAATACCTCTTCGATGTCCACGGAGCGGGTCCATGGCGCTGATGACCGAGGAGCAGAGGTGGGCCTTCGAGCTCGACGGCTATATCCTCCTCCCGAGCCTGCTCGGCGCGCCGGCAGCGGCGCACGCCACACCCGCCGCTCTGGCTGAGCATCCGGACTTGCTGGCTGCGATTGATCAGCTAGCTGGCGGGGAGTTACCACTGTGGCACCGCGCTGCGTACGACGGTACTGAAGGGAAGGAACAGGAGTTCCACACGATCAAGTTTGAGCTGGACCGGCCGTCGCGCCGCCTGACCAAAGAGGGGCAGTGGGCCAATGATCTGACGGTGGATGAGCAGCGCCGGCTGGGCTACGACACGACCAGCCGGCCCGACCGGGTGTGCGTCTGGGGGCTGCGCGCGCTGTGGGCCGTGGGCGACAGCTGCGTGGTGGTGTGCCCCGCGTCGCACAAAGCCAACGTCCAGCCGCCCCCGAGCATGGCGCGCGCCGAGGAGCTCGGGGCGACGGAGTGCGTGCAGCTCCGCGCTGGCGACTGTCTGCTCGCGGTTGCCACCACGCTGGTCGGCGCCGCCCCAGGCTCCTCGCTGCAGGAGTGCATCTTTTGCGACGACTCCCGCTACCCTGGGGGGGCCTTCGGCCACGGCGCGACGGGTGTGGACAGCTGGCTGGATGAGCTCACGCCGGCGCGCCGAGCGCTTGTGGCCGGCCCACCACGCGGCCTCGGCCACGACGGCCAGCCCCTCAGCAACGAGCAGCAGCTGGCGCCGTCGCTGCTGGGCGTCAACACGCGGCCTGACGCTCCGAACCACGAGGAGGTCTGGTTCTGGGACCTAAGAGGCTACCTGGTGCTGCCTGGCGTGATGGACCGCGAGTGGTTAGCGCAGTGCAATGCAGCGCTCGACTCGCACTTCGCCGAAGCCAACCGTCGGCCGGTGGGCTTTTCGAGCAGTGTCGTGGGCGAGTACCCGGACTACGAGGGCTGTTCGCAGACTATTGCCCCGGCCCCGGGCACGCGCTGCACCGAAGAGCGCATCTCGCAGACCTGGACCCATCCCCCACCCTTCAGCGACGGCTTTCGACGCATGATCGACAATCCGCTCGTGAACGCGCGGCTGAAGTGGATGATCGACCCGGGCTTCGTCATGACGACGTGCTACACCATCGTCAGCCGCGACGGGGCGGCCGGCCAGCCCCTGCATGGCGGCTGGTTTTACGGCGCCGGCCCTACCTATCATTTCCGGGACGGACAGCCTCGTACGGAGCAGGTGAACATCGGCTGGCTGCTCCAAGACGTCGAGACGGCGACGGGCGACGGCGGACTGATGTTAGTCCCCGGAAGCCACAAAGCGCGGCTACCGCTGCCGCGCCCGAAGCAAACCAGCTGCGACCTGCCGCAGGTCAAGCATATGCACGGGGTTGCCGGGACGGTGATCATGTACACGGGCACGACGACGCACGGCGTGCGCAGCTGGCGCAACCCCATTCGCGAGCGGCGCTTCGTCAACACCAAAGCGGGACCCAATATACGGCGGCCGGAGCGCGAGGCGGCGCAACCGAGCCCCTGATGACCTTTGGCGATCTATATCGCGAGAAAAGTATAGGAAATTCAAAAGCGTCGGGCTGCCCACCCAGTCGCCCCCGCTGACGCCCTGGCAAAAGGATTACCGACGGCGTTATTCATCCACTCAAGAAAACGGTAAGCACCAAGTCTATAATCTACTACCGATAACACCCCATTTACGCTGCGGGGCATACGCCCCTTGGCCATCCGGCACCCCGCATACGCGGGGTCGTAAATAGTGAGCACGTTACACGCCAGCAGAACCCGACATCACCACCTGACCCTTGGTAGACACTCAAGGACACGGTCAATGGCAGATGAGCCGCTCAAGGTAGCGGAAAACTTAAAAGCAGAGGCGAATGTCCTAATCTCCGATTACGGACTTGGTAGAGTCCTAAGCTCTTTCGGAGATGTCTGGTACCGGGGTAGCTACGAAATGAACACGATGGTATGGCCTGACTTGGACATCCACATGGTCATGGTACCGGATCCCTGGTCGGTCGGGCGCTTCTTTGAGCTTGGAACGCAGCTCGTCTCACTAGGGAACGTCCTGACGAGGAGGGAGGCATTCCACAGGGGGCACGTTTCTTCCGGCTGGATTCTCGTGCATCCGTCCCCAGGACGGCGTTCTCACCAACAGAACACTGGCCCAGGGACATCTTTGTCGTGCCGGAATACTCGTTTGCGGTTGATGTACGCGGTCAGGAACTTGATTTGTCCCATGAACATGACAAAGTGAGCTGGTTGTCTTTTGGGGAAGCCATAAGGCTACTCACACATGGGAAAGCAACCGAATCGCACTCTGGGAACTTAACGAACGTCTGAATGCCGACCAGATTGACGACCTTCTGGCTATCGAGGTCGTGTCGCGTCCACCCGGCCACGGCAACGTGTAACACGACCGTGTTCGGCTCAGACCATTCGGCCCTTCGCGCAACTGCCTTTGGTAGTTCGCGCACCGCGGGAACGTTTGCAGCACGGCAGCCCAGGGATGATGAGCGAGTCGTAGAGTTGGTGTACTCCAGAATGAGCGGAGATCTACGACATTTTGTCGTGGTTCATGCAGAAGGGAAGAGAAAAGTGATACGAGTACGGCCTACCAAAACGCGATTCGTTGATATTCATCACCTGGACTGGGATCTGAAGTGGTCCCTCCAGTTTCCAGAAGTCATCACGTCGATGAATGGCGTGACGATGATGTGGCAGAAGATCTGCCCTCAATGGACCAAGACAGGAGACAATGCGTGGGCATACGAATGGCAAACAACTCCTGAGTACATCAAAGAGCAGTTGGCGTACCGTCAAAAGGATCCCTCAGGGAAGGTCATTCGACACAACTTCATAACAGGTCTTATTCTCCAAGCAGCGTTGTCCGGACTCGAGGACAGAGTAGAATTGACGTTGACCCTCACGAATCAGTCATCCGCAGGATTTTATGACGTCGTTTCTGATGGTGGATGTCTCCAGGCAAAGTCATCTGATTTCCTGGATCAAAATGAAGTCAAACGATCCTACATCCTGGTGAAAGGTAAGCCGGAGAGCATGGGCGATCTTCACAGAACTATGGATATTCGGACCATGTATCAGGCAGATCTTATGGAATACGAAAAAGAATGGGTCAACAGGTCAGCATGGTTCTGGGGAAGAAGCAACACGGCCATAGATCGTCCGGCCATCCTGGGTGCCGTTTCTCATGATAGGTCTAAGGCAATAGCGCTCGGATATGAGTGTGCAACTTCGGCTTTTCAGAACGCTGACGGGCATCATTGTCTGCATAGCAGACCTCTTTTTGGTGATATTGCACCGGGGCAGTCAGTAACTCGGAAAGGCTATATCCTATTCGGCAGCGAGTTCCCTGCGCTGGCAAAGCGACTTGGCAGACAACTCAACAGACTGGACACCTCAAGCCTGGTTAATTCACAAAAGAGGTAATTTCCTAACCCAAGTCATTGTATACTGGTTACACAAATAATCGATAACAATGAACTTGGAGGAAATTACCGTGGGAGCTCAAGACAATCATCAAAGAATCCATTTCGCAAGTCTTTTTGGCAAAAGGCTGGAAGCCGCCTTCGATGGGGCATCCTGACCAGCGACAGTGGGGCGTTGTTGCTTCGTGAGGTGGAGTCCAAAATCGGCATTTTGTGTGGCATCGTAGCGGCGTTAACCGACCGTCGGCATCCAAGTTATGTCGATCATGCGACGGTGGACCTGGTCAAACAGCGTGTCTTTCAGATTGCCTGTGGAACCGGATACTGGACGGAGGTCCTTGCGGAAACTGCAAAGTCGGTTGTCGGAATCGACGTGAACCCGGAGATGATCTCCCGGGCTCAATCGAGGTGTGAACGTCTCCCCCATGTGAGATTCCGTCTTGCAGACGCGTATTCCCTCGGCCCCGAGGCCGGCGCATTCCCGGCAGCATTCGCCGTCTGGTGGTGGTCGCACATTCCCAGGTCCCGCGTGCGGGAGTTTCTGCAATCGCTTCACCGCAGGTTGATCCCCGGAGCGCTGGTGCTGTTTTCGGACCAGCTCGAATATGACGTTCCCAGAGTTGACGGAATGGCCACACAACGGCACCAAGATTCCAACGGCGATACCATCGAGCGGCGGGTTCTCTCGGATGGGCGGGAATACGACATCGTGAAGAATTTCCCGACAGAACAGGAACTCGTTGCCACGTTGAGTGGCTTCGGAACGGACATCCAGTACCGGGAGTGGCCGGGAGAGAAGCATTGGGAGTTGACGTACAATTCTGTCTGAACATAGCAAGCCTGAACTTGCGAAAATTTCATCTGACAAACCGTTCCGGCTGCGTTTTAAAGCCCGTCGCCTACCCTTTGACGCTATTCGACCCATCGACAGGCTCAGGGAGCGGCTCTACGGCCGACATCATTTGAGTTTGTGGATCTGGACACATTTTCGGCCCTGAAGTCGCCAACGCTCTTGCCGTCGCCTTCCTTTGTAGGTATAATTCCATGTGCCAACGGTTCTACTAGCTCGGTGAGAAAGGAGGTGCCATGTCAAGAAAGTCACAGGCGACTAAAGGTTCGAGAGTTCATGTCATCTCAAGAAAAGATCGTTGGGCAGTCAAGAAGGAAGGAAATTCCAGAGCGTCAAGAATTTTCGGCACCAAATCTGCTGCCGAAAAAGGTGCTAGCGAAATATCGAAAGGCAGTGATGTTGTCATCCATAGACGAGATGGATCGGTACAAAAATGGATAAGGGCTAAGTGAACAGCCGGGGGGATTTCCATTCCAACGTCTTCATCAACTGTCCTTTTGATGACGATTACACTCCCCTACTGAGACCTCTCCTGTTCAGTGCTGTTCGTGCAGGCCTGACGGTGAGAATTGCATCGGAGATTTTTGACTCCGGAGTTGCGAGGATCCATCGAATATGTGATTTGGTACGTGAATCCAAATACAGTGTGCATGATCTGTCAAGGATGCGAGCGTCATTCGAGGGCGAAATCCACAGGATGAATATGCCCTTCGAACTGGGTCTCGACATCGGTTGCCGGGTCTTCTCTCGTGGCTTAATGAGTCAAAAGCGATGTTTGATTTTGGAGACTGAACAGTACGAGTACCAAAAGGCACTGTCTGATCTCTCGAACTCCGACATTAAACGCCACCGTGATGAGCCTGAAGAACTGATCCGTCAAGTACGTAACTGGTTTGTTGAGGTCGGCATCAATGGGGTTCCGAGCGGTACAGTGATATGGGAACAATTCAATGAGTTTATGGCCAACTTCTATCACGAGAGGGAGGCCGAGGGCTTCAGGGGCAAAGATCTGGATATGATGCCTGTTCCTGAGTATCTCGGGTTCATCGAAGCCTGGGGCGGTTGACTGAAAAACAAAGTTCTTGATGTTTCAGAATCAGCGGCTTATATTTCGTATCCACAGACTACGGGTCGCCAACGTTGGGTCGGCTCACGATTCGCCACAATGGTCATTCAGTGGAGGACTTTTCAGATTTAAATAAAGCAGCATTCACATAGTAATTCCGGATTCAGGTTACAAAACAGGGAAAACGGTGAAAATCCGTTGCGGTCCCGCCGCTGTAACTGGGGATGTTTCCCGCAAAGACGCCACTGGTCAGAAACCGGGAAGGCGCGGGAAACAGTTGATCCAGGAGCCAGAAGACCTGCCTGAATCCCAGACCTGATTAAGTTTCCTCGCGGATTTGGGAAAAGGTGACATAAACGTGTGTTTCCGCCACGTGGTTGGCAATCACCCTGATTTCCGCAAGGAAGTCGGGGATTTTCTTTAGCAATCAGCTATAAGCGGTCAGCAAACAGCTTGAAACGAAACGTCAAGGGCAATGTATGCGCCGTGATTGCATCTGTAGGGGCAACCCTTGTGGTTGCCCACATCGCGGCGCGGAAATCGTTGATCGACTTCGCCAGGCCGTTTCGTAAACCGGATTTAGCTGATCGCTGTTGGCTGTTTTGCTGAGAGCTGACTGCTGAAAGCTGACCGCTGATTGCCGGAGGTTTTCGTCGTGTTGAATATCAGGTTTTGGACACGCTTGGTCTGTTGCGTCGGGATCTGGGGTGCGGCGATGCCTATCTGCGCGCAAATGCCTCTGCAATATGCGGAGGGATTTCGCGTTGACTACTTCGATGGGTACAAGGTCGTGACCGTCCTGGAGCCGGGATCCGGAACTCGGGATACGCTTCGGTACGTCCTGGTACAGCGCGGCCGGAAATCGCCCGATGGCTATGGAGGCGTTCCGAGGATACGGATTCCCGTGCGGGCTCTGATAACCACATCCACGACGCACCTGCCGCATATCGAAAAGCTGGATGAGGTTCAAAGCCTCGTTGCGGTCGACAACGTCAAATTCGTCAATTCGGAAGCCGTCAGACAACGTTTTGCAGAAGGCAGGATATCGGAAGTCGGAAGGGGCAGGTCCATCGATACGGAGCAAGTTCTCATGCTCCAACCCGATATCGTCATCATCGACGCGCCAACGCAGGACAACGCGTTTCCCTCGCTCCGGCAGGCGGGGGTGACCGCCGTGGTGAATGCCGCCTATGCCGAACCGACGCTGCTGGGACGCGTGGAGTGGCTCAAATTCATGGGTGCTTTTTTCAATAAGGAGGCATTGGCCGCCGCACGGTTCGACAGTATTGTGGTCAGGTACAATGCGCGCAAGGCGTTGACGCGGAATCTGCCGGCGGACAAAAAACCCACCGTCTTTGTAGGGTCCCTCTGGCGCGGGACCTGGTTCATGTCGGGCGGAAAAACATATGCCGCGCAATTGCTCGAGGACGCGGGAGCGGATTATTTGTGGTCAGACAATGAATCGCAACGGAGTCTGTCGCTCGATTTCGAAGCGGTCTACGAAAAAGCCCACGATGCCGAATTCTGGATCACGATGAGAAATGAGTGGCGTTGTCGTAACGACGTCGTGGCCGAGGACGAGCGTTACGGGAAATTCGGGGCGGTCAAAACGGGGAAAGTCTTCAATGCCAATGCGAGGCTCAATGCAAACGGCGGAAACGACTATTGGGAAACGGGCCTGATCGAACCGGACGTTCTGCTGGCTGATCTCATCGAAATCCTGCACCCGAACCTGCTGTCGGATCACCAACTCAAATACTATCGGAAGCTGGATCCATAGCCCATGCTAATAATACGACTCGTGATCTTCCTGATTCTCTTCGCAAACACGCCGCTTCAGGCGGCGGAGATTGCCGGCCGCGTCACCGATACGGAGACGCGAATGCCCATCGCCAATGCGCGTGTTCGCGTTCTCAACGACGATCTTGCGACAATGACGGATGACCGCGGTCATTTCGCTTTTTACGATCTGAAGGCCGGTACCTATACGCTCGCCATAACGCATATCGCCTACCTGTCCGGGCAACGCACGGTCCGCGTGAAAGGAAAGACCGACGTTTCTGTCCGGCTGTCTCCCAGGACGTTTCCTCTCGGTGAATTCTCGGTGATCGCCGATCCCATGGGGGCCGGCGACGTTCACAGGAATCCGGCTTATGCCACCGTGATTACGCGAGAGAGTTTCGAGGGTAGAGAAACCACGCTGCCCGATGTATTGGCCGAAGCCACGGGTGTACACGTCAAGCGCCTGGGCGGGTTGGGCGCGTTCAGCACGCTTTCTCTGCGGGGTTCATCCGCCGATCAGGTTGAGGTCTATCTCGACGGCATTCTGTTGAACGCCGCTTTTGGCGGAGGCGTGGACCTCGGCAGTTTGCCGCTGGCGCACGTCGGGCAGATCGAGGTGTATCGCGGCGCGGGCGCAGGCGGCAATGGACTGGGCGGCACGGTGCACGTGCGCACCCGTCCGACGCAAAGACGATGGCGACATGGCATTCGAGGTTCGTGGGGGGCTTTTGATACGCGGTTGCTAAGTGGTGTGCTCGCGGGCGGGCTCGGGCAGTCGGAGTTTCTCGTTGTGGCCGACTACGCGCAAAGCGATAACGACTTCGGGTTTCTGGACGACAACGGAACCGAATACAATGCCGATGACGACGCCTGGAGCAAGCGCCGGAACAACGACCACCGATCCCTCAATCTACTGGGCAAATGGCGTCGCGCTCTCGGGGACAATAGCAATCTATCCATCCACGAAACGGCGTACTGGAAATACCAGGGCATGCCCGGAATCAGCAACAATCAGTCACGGAATGCACAATTGGATGCCTTCCGGACGATGACCGAAATCACGTATGAAGACCGAGCGCTTTCCCCAGGAATGAGTACGCGCCAATCGCTCTATGTCACCCGGACCAGGGAGCGGTTCCGAGATCTCGATGGCGAAGTTGGGATTGGCAGGCAGGACAACGATTATCGCACGCGCACCTATGGATGGCGGGGCCGTTTGCAAACCGTTTTGTCTTCGCACAGCGATATCTCGGCAGTGGTCGGCTTGCACCGCGAGGCTTATTTCCCCACAACGCGCATCCGAACCATCTCCAATCTATTCGATAGCCGGAGATGGATCCTTTCCGCGCGCGCGGGCGTTGATGTTTCCTTGCCGGGACAAATCGGCGTGTGGTCGTTGACCGCCGAACAACGCCGGATACACAGTTCGTTTACGGGCGCCAATCCCTTCGCTTTTTCGCCGCTCGCGCCCGATTCCTCAAATACGCGCAATCTCACCAGTGTGCGCTCGGGCGTGCGTCTGGACCTGGCATCGCACCTGGCGTTCAAGGCCAATGCGGGGCGTGTGTTCCGGGTGCCATCCTTCTTCGAGCTTTTCGGCGACCGCGGCGGTGTGGTGGGCAACGTCAATCTCCGGCCCGAATACGGATTCGCGTGGGATGGGGGCCTGCGTTATTCGGATGGGACAACCACGTTGGAAGTGGCGTTTTTTGATCATCGCTATGAAGATCTGATTCAGTTTGTCCACACGTCGCAGGCCACGTCGCGCCCCGTCAACATTGGCAGAGCGCGGGTGTACGGGCTCGAAATGACCGCGCAAAGACGCTTTGGCCGTCACTTCGACGTTTCCGGAAATTACACATTTCAAGATGCCAGAGACCGATCGGAAATTCCGTATTTGAACGGCAACGTTCTGCCCAATCGCCCGCCCCACGCGCTGTTTGCCCGTGTGACAGCGCGACTGGGACGCTGTACCGTGGCTTACGACTACAGCCTGGAGGACGGCAGCTTTCTCGACCAGGCGAATCGACGCCCGCTATCGGCGCGCCACATTCACAGTGCGGGCGTGAAAGTGGATACCGGGCAGCGGTTTCAAATCGGATTGGAGGCCAAGAATATGTTCGGGGCGCAAATCGCCGATACCTGGGGTTATCCACTTCCCGGGCGTGCGTTTTTTGTAAGCGTGAACACGGATTGAATGCAAAGAAAACAAGGGCCGCAGGGTGTACACTCCCCGGCTTCGCGCCGTATCGTCAGGCAAATCGTGATTCAGATAGGAGTTGTGTTTCATTCTTGACCCGAGGGGAGAATGCAATGCGGTGGTTCCTGCTCGTTCTGTTTCTTGCAACCGATGCACTGGCAAATCAGGCGGTTATTACCACGACGGATTACAGCAGCGGCGGTCTTTCGAGCCTGGACCTTGCCACACATACGGCAACACTCGATCATCTGACGATTCATTCGGATGCGGTTGTGCGCACGTATCGCGACAAGGTGTATATTCTCAATCGCCTGCCGCAGGATAATGTGATCGTGTTGGATCGTAGCGATCTAATGACGCCGTTGATACAGTATTCGACGGGCAATGGTTCGAATCCGAAGGATATCGCCTTTTTCAGCGTAGAGAAAGCGTATATCTCACTGTATGAACGAACGCATATGCTCATCGTAAATCCGGTTACCGGTGACTCGTTGGGCGCGGTCGATCTATCCACATTCGCGGATGCGGACGGCCTGCCGGAAGTCTCTCAACTGGCCTTATACGGGAGTCATTTATTCGCCGCGTGTCAACGGTTGGATAGGGATAATGGATGGGCGCCGGCTGAATTTTCGACCATTGCTGTTGTTGACGTGACGACCGATCTATTGGTGGACGCGGATGCGGATACCGAGGGCGTACAGGGGATTGTAATGGCGGGCAAGAATCCCGGGGCCGCCGCCCAACGAGGGAGCAAGTGGTTCTTGAGTGCGGTCAATTCGTACACCGATTTGACAGACGGCGGCATTGAGGTGATCGATCTGGTGAACTTGCGGAGCGAAGGTATCGTGCTTGATGAGGCGACCGTGGGCGGCAACCTGAGTTCTCTGGTGATGGCATCCGATAATGAGGGGTATGCCGTGGTTACCGACGAAAATTTCGTCAATACCGTCAAGCGGCTGGATCTGGCGACGCAGTCCGTGTCCCAGGGCCTGGACGGTCTTTCCGGCGGATTTGTGCCCGGCCTGGGCCTATTCGGCACGCGGTTATATATTCTGGATCAGGGGAGTTTCGGCGATCCGGCTTCCGTCGGCGTGAAGGTCTACGACGTGAATACGGATGAACTTCTGGCCGGTCCGATCAGTACAGGCTTGCCGCCGTCGAGTATTGCGTTTGTCGGCAGCGCGGCGGATTTCAATGATGATTGCGAAGTGGATTTCAGCGATTTCGTGGCATTTGTTTCCGGCTTTGGCAGGACAGCCGGCGACGGCGAGTTTGATGCCAGATTCGATTTGAATGGCAATGGAGAGGTCGATTTTCCCGATTTTCTGATCTTCGCTTCGGAATTCGGAGGTAGATGAGCACTATTGGACTTGCCGAAAAGCTCATGTTTCGCTACACGTAAGTTAGAATCTTCCCCACCCCCTGACGTCCCCTATTCCCTTGACCTTTTTCTTGCATCGCCCAAGAAAAAGGGCGAAAAAGAAGGGCGCCGATCAAACGCCGCGGGGCTGCTTTTCCGCGAACTGCCGCAATGGAGAATACGAACGATGTTGCCCTGCCGGCACCGCAGGCTGTCCAAAACGACGTTGCTGAATGGATTAACGCGGAAAAACCCCCATCTCCGCCACCGGTCGCGCGAAGGATAAAGCTTAGCAGCAGTCGAACCTCTCAACGATAAGCATTGCGGGTTTTTCCGTACAATGATGTTTCTGGACGTTAAAGCGCGACCCGTCTTTTCGTTCACGCGGATGGAAGAATAGCCTTGAGCACCTTAATCGCTATTTTAAATTTATCTGGACCTACCTTCCTCGCTCCCCTTCCCGTCCCGGGGAGGGGCTGGGGGAGGGGTCATACAATTCCGGAGGCGCGTTGACTGAGGCGATTCTAACGGCGCTGGATCTCTCCATCGGTTACAAAAGCGGTCGTCGGCCGACTCGCGTTGTGGCTCGCAATATCGACGTATCGCTCGATCCCGGTGATTTTGTTTGTCTCCTGGGGCCCAACGGCGCGGGGAAATCCACGCTTATGCGCACGCTTGCCGGGATGCAGCCATCGCTCAATGGGCACGTTTTTCTCGCAGGTGCGAACATCGCGGATATGTCCGCGACCGAAGTTGCCCAGGTGCTAAGCGTGGTGCTCACGGATCGCATCAGCGTGGGTGCCATGACGGTGCGTGATCTGGTGGGCCTGGGGCGATATCCCCACACCGATTGGATTGGACGCTTCGCCCCCGAAGACGAGCAGGCCGTTTCCTGGGCGATTCGGGTGGCGCGCGCCGGGGATCTGGAACACCGCAATGTGGCCGAACTCAGCGATGGCGAGCGTCAGAAGGTATTGATCGCGCGCGCGTTGGCACAACAGCCCGACCTCATGATTCTTGACGAACCCACGGCCTTTCTGGATCTGCCCCGCCGCGTGGAAATCATGGCTTTATTGCAGAATCTCGCACATACGACTCGGAAGGCGATTCTCCTCTCGACGCACGACCTCGACCTGGCGCTGCGTTGTGCAGACCGTATTTATCTTATGCCGTCCGAGGGCGCATTGCAGTCCGGTGCGCCCGAAGATCTGGTTCTGAATGGCGCATTTGAAAGCACGTTTCAGAGTGATGGCGTGCGTTTTGACGCCGATACGGGTGCATTCAGGACCACCTCTCAGCGCGGCCGCGCCTCGGTCGTTGTTTCCGGGCAGGGGCGGCGCGCCTATTGGACAAAGCGCGCACTGGCGAGGGCGGGGTTTCACGTTAGCGGTGCGGAATCCGGGCGGCGCATCACGGTTCACGATGGCGAAAACGGCGCATGGTGTGTCGAGCACAACGGAGTGACCCGGAGATATCATTCCATTTACGACTTGATCACGGCGCTAAAAGGCGAATATGGAATAGAAGCCCTGCCAGAATCGGAATAAACGGGATGAAGGCGCAACAGAGAGATGAAACGGAGGAGGGACCACGGCGCGCGGTTATCGTGCCGGGATTATTGTTGCTGCTTCTGATCGCGTTCGGGTTGAGCCTGTCGCTAGGGTCGGTCCGAATTCCATTGGCGGGGCTGTTCGGCGTTCTTTTGGGCAGGGATGTACCCTCTCCCGCCTGGGAGGTCATTATCTACACCATTCGTCTGCCCAGGGCGGTAACCGGCGTGCTGGCCGGCGCGGCGCTTTCCGTGAGCGGCTTGCAGATGCAGACGTTGTTTCGTAATCCACTCGCCGATCCGTTCGTGCTGGGTATCAGCGCCGGCGCCAGTCTCGGCGTCGCCATTGTGGTGCTGGCGGCGGGAACGGTCGGCGGAGCGCTCATCGCTGGTTTGGGCGTCATGGGCGATTTAAGTCTTGCGATTGCGGCCATCCTGGGCGCCGCCACGGTTTTGGGGTGCGTGCTGCTGGTTTCCCGTAGCGTGCAGAGTGTGATGACGCTGCTCATACTGGGTCTGATGTTCGGGTATGCGACCGGAGCGTTCGTCAGCA
This sequence comes from Candidatus Latescibacterota bacterium, assembly GCA_965237675.1. Taxonomy (GTDB): domain Bacteria; phylum Latescibacterota; class UBA2968; order UBA2968; genus JAAXHE01. Next base: position 1,395,301 of record OZ250150.1, on the reverse strand, counting down.
TATTGATCTATTTCAGCGTTCCCCAGCAGATACAGTCCTACATTCTGTGGACTTTCGGCAGTTTTGGCAGCGTGACGTGGCGTCAGATGCCCGTGCTCGTCTGTGCCACGTTCCTCGGCCTTCTATTGGCGTTACTGTGCATCAAACCTCTCAATGCACTCTTGCTCGGGGAGAATTACGCCCGGAGTATGGGTCTCAACGTGAAGCGCGCCCGCTTGTGGATTCTGGTCAGTGCGTCCATTCTTGCCGGCGCCACCACTGCCTTCTGCGGCCCGATCGCGTTCCTGGGCCTGGCCGTGCCCCATCTTTGCCGCAGTCTCCTGCACACGTCGGATCACCGCGTGCTTATGCCCGCCGTCATCTGCCTCGGGGCGACCCTGGCGCTGCTATCCGATCTGTTTGCCCATTTGCCGGGCAGTCAATACGTTCTTCCCCTGAATGCGGTCACGTCCCTGATTGGTGCACCGGTCGTGATCTGGTTCATCCTGCATCGCAGAAATATAAGCCAGGCGTTTTAGGCTTTTTGATTCACTGAACGGGAATATACATGGATAGACAGGATAAAAACCCAGAAGTTGGGGAATATTCTGGCAGCCGCTGTCTTCCGACGCACCAACTTGCCGATGGAGCCAGCATCCTGAGCCTGTGGCCCCTCAGCGTGCCCTGAGCTCGTGCCCTGAGCCTGTCGAAGGGTGTCGAAGGGTATCGACGAGAAGCGAAACGCGGGCATTTCGACAAGTTCAATGAACCATCATTGCGCCCGCAACATGAGCCGATCCCTGAGCTTGTCGAAGGGTCGGCGAAGGGTCATGGCTACAGATGGGACCATGATCCCTATTCTTCGGGCCTTCCGTACTGGCGGTGATTTTTCCATAGCCCTGGCAATTTGGCGCTCACACCGATTATCAAGGCTGCCGTCCTGATCCATACAAAAAGCCCGCACCATTTCTGGCAGCGGGCTTTATTGATTTAACATCTCTACGAACGCCGCGGAAGATTCGGAGAATCGTTGGTCGTTCATCCTGGCAAAGATTGAATCGAGCAAATTCAGTTGTTCAGATGTTGGATTATCTCTCTCACGCTACGCTCTGGATGGGTCACGTCGAATGGAAGACACGCCAATGACAATTGTTTGTCGAATTCATAACGCAACGGTTTATCAAATTGATCCGTCTTCGGATAGACAAGTGCGACTTTCCGGCATCCGAATTTTTGGTATTTCTTACCGTAAACGAACATCTGGTACATATCGGCCTGATTGACACCACGTTTTAGATCTCCGTCCTCCGCGTTTAAGCGTTTCCATTTCGTATCCAGGATGAATACAGTCCTGTCGCCAGACATCAGACTGATATCCGGTTTCATATAAAAGACTTTGTCGTTACCCCGGCGGGCTAACGGCTTCATCGGACCCTGTTGGCGCACCGAGAATTCCGGCCCGTACCGCCGAAAACAGTCTGCCACATAGTCTTCGAATATCTCCCACATCGGGAACAACAGCGCCTGGTTGACGTGTTTACCGGCAAACGTGGTCAGGCCATGATTGAACAGAAACAGCCCGACCCACTGCATCACCGCATCGTAATGTTGAATCGTACGATCCACACCATGCCGGTCCCAGTCGCTTTGCGGGTGCGTTGACAACGGAATATCGGAAAAGCCGATTCGCAACTGATGCAGCAACTGCTGGTTTCTCGGCTGCCGAACGGTACCAGTCAATTTGTTAATCGTGCTGTGAATCAGGCGATTGGCCGGACGGTTGGCGCTGAACTCGTCATAGCCGACGTAGAACCGCGCGCGATTGGACGAATTCTCCCGGATGTGTTGGGGAAACAAAATGCGCCCGCGGAGGCAGGGCAGGTTATCCTCAACCGGCTGATAGTGGCGGGCAAGACCGCGCTGTGTGAGCATGACGAGGTTGTTCAAAAACAAATGGACGAACACCTCCAACATATTGAAACGCCGCACAGCGTTGATATTACTTTCGTTGAACACAGCCTTCGATTTGAATCCACGCCAGGAGCGCAACATGTTGAAAAGAACCCGTTTGGTTTCTTCAATCTTGCCACCCTTCGCGATATCCACCTTTGGCAGAATCTCTAGCACGGTTTGCCTGCGCGTTTCGATAATTCCGACGTAGTTTCCGGCCTTCAGTTTGCCGTTCCTGACTGTCAGTACCGGCCTGTAGTTTCCCAGATCATCTCTTTGGTGTTCGAGGGCAAACTCCTTCAGGTCACGAAGCTCATCCTCACGGAGACCCTTCAGTTCTTCATGTTCTCTGACTACCTTCGTGTCGGGCATATTCAGGCGTCCTCTTAACTTTCACCGGCATCGCCTTGTTTGTCATTCTCGTAAATTTTCCGGTACTGTTCCGGATCTTGCCATTTGCCATCGTCGACTGGCAGCAACTCATAACTTTCACTCTGATCGTCAATCAAGTCTGAATCCTTAAACAGGCCGTTCTCAATGTGGATTTTTCGAATAAACCCGTTGCGATTCAAGACCAGGTCGATTTTCTCCCAGTTGTCGTAAAAATACTCCTGCAAGAGCGGGATGATTTTGTTTTTGAACGTTGCCTCGAGCGATTTCAAGTCATCAATTCCCAGGAAATACGTGTGCCCAATCTGATGCTCGCGATCGAACAGGAAACGGATGCGTTTATTCATGGCTTCAAGTAATTTCTGACAATCCACTTTATCGAGTTTGCCACCAACAAGCTTTGGATCCGGCATCATCTCGACAAACTCGAACCGCCGCCGGAGTGCGGTATCCAGCAGCGCGATGGAACGATCCGCGGTGTTCATCGTACCAATGATGTAGAGGTTATCCGGCACGCCGAACTCTTCCTTTGAATAGGGGAGAGTAACGGTTGCTTCGTCATCACTTCCGATCCGCTTGGATTCTTCAATCAGCGTAATCAACTCGCCGAAGATTTTAGCGATATTTCCACGATTGATCTCATCAATGATCAGGACATAGTTCTGATTATGTACTACCTCCAGTCTTTCCGGCTTCCACTCTTTGTCATGAAATTGCTTTATCCTTTCGTATAATTGAAAGTAGCGCCTTGCATTGCCGTGTTGACTCGCAGTTGATTTATGCGTGGGTTTAATGTCTTGCGGCGATTTAATCTCGCCCCTGTAAAAGGCACCGTAGTCCCTAATTATCACTTTTCTTGTAAGTCTATGATCCTTTACGGAACCACCAAGCTGTACAGACAAAAAGGCACCACGTGACCAATGGATCTTTGCAATGGTTACACCACTCCTTTGATCAGGAGGAAAAAGCTTGATTTTTTCTTCTGATTCCAACCTCTCCTCAATAGACTCGGCGAAATCCTGAAGTAGCTCATCTGTATCCCATGATTTGTCACCTGTTTGCTCAGATCGTTCCTTATTGTCCTCAGCCCGTTTTGCGATTTCCCTAAAAACGCCATTGGAAAGTTCATATTCTATACTTCCCTCACCGTCGCCAGCGAGGAACTGGCCGGATGCCCTCGATAAAATCCTCATAATTGTAGTTCTGATGAAAAGTCACCATTTCGATCTGGCCGTTCTCTTTCGATTCATTGAATCGCCGCGTTTTTTTCTTTCGGACTTCCTTTTTCTCCTCTTTAAGCTCATCCACGGGTTTGTTGTCAACAATCGCCAGCGCATGATTGACCGTGTGCCATGTCTTGCTCGTACCCGGAGGTCCATACAGGATCTGATTCAAAGGATGTGGATTTTTCATAGTTTGTTTACCCGGTTGCAGTGCATCCGGATGTAATTGTGGTTTGTACCCATTTGATTTCGGGGCAAGTCCTTTGATCAAATCAAACGTAGGCTTATAGCCATCCGTCTTTTCAAAAGCCTGATGCGTCGAGTCGCCGGCCTTGCTAAAGCCGACGATAGGCGTGAACCTTGACAGACGTTCTTCCGTTTTGTTTATCCACAGAACATGAATCCTACTGTTCTCATTCATCCCTGATTTGACATAATCGTTTTTGTGAACGATGCCGATTGCTCTTCCCTTTTGTCTTCCCGTTCTGACCAGAACAACATCTCCCGGCGCAGGTTCGGTCAGGGGATAGCCTCCTTCTTCCTCCCACGATTTTCCGGAACCCGGTCCTCCAGTAAACACCCAGTTATTCTCCTTGAAGCTACCGTCACGGTTTTCCCAATAATCACCGCCCGCTGGATCAAATACGTAAGTGCTGATTTGATAGAATCTATCGCTCACCACTATCTTTCGGGAGTTTTGTAGATATAAGAGCATATTGATTTCATACGGCTCACATCCTGGAAACGCTCTCTTTAACTTTTGAAGAAAAGATCGATACGCTTCATAGCCACCGCTGTCTATTGCTGACGGCGCCGGCAAATCCAGAGCTTCAGACAGATCCGCTGATGAATTATCCACCGGCAGAAAGTATCCGGGATTAATCAAAAATAGGGATTGTGTCAATTTTGCAGCTGCAACGTTTTTTATGTTCAGAACATCCTTAAAGTCATTCGGATCTATTTCTGGATCGTCCGCTGCTGCCTGGCCGAAAAGACGCCAGAGAAGATGCGAATTGGGTTTTCTTTCGTCATAAAAAAGCCTGTTGAATTTGGGAGTGGGATAGTAAAGTTCCTCATCTATATCCGTATCCAGGGGTTTTATTTCAAATACGCTACTGACGCTGTCGTACACTGGTTTCAGTTGGTTAGTCGTGTTTTTTGAAGCCAAAAAATAAAAGAACGAAAACGGATCGATTGCCTCATCTCCATATTTAAGCAGAGGGGGGTTTTCACCCCACACCACCTGTTTGGCATTTTTAATCAGATAAGCTTCGCCTTCATCGGCGATTCTTCGAGCCAACTCTCGAAACCACGGCACCCAACTATATATCTCTTTCATCTCAGTATGTCCTTCTCCTCAGTGGATTGAATGACGAAAACGAGCAGGACGCGATGCCGCTTGAATTAAATGCGCGCACATGCCAGCGGCCCTGAAAAGGCAACTTTAGTGGGTGGATGGGACCGGGCTGATAGCTGAAAGCTGATTGCTTATATCAACCCTCGCTGTGTCGCAATTGCGACTGCCTCCGTACGATTTCCCGCGCCGAGCTTGGCCAGGATCTCGCTGACGTGGAACTTGACCGTTCGTTCAGAAATGTAGAGTCGGTCGGCGATTTCTTTGTTCAGAAGACCCGTTGCGATCAGTTTCAGCACTTCCTTTTGGCGCGCTGTCAACGCATCGGGATTATTGATGCTGTCCAGGAACCTTGAAGCGATCAGCGGCTCGAGCAACGACCCGCCTTCGTTGACCACCCGCACGGCGCGGAACACGTCGTCTCTGGGCGCGCCCTTGAGCAAATAGCCCTTTGCGCCAGCCTTCATCGCCGAGACAATGCGCTCGTCGGTATCAAAAACCGTAAATACAATCGCCCGCGCCCTGGCCTTACTTTGTCTCAACCGCTGAAGGGTCTCGATCCCATCCACGCCCGGCATCTCCAGATCGAGCAACAGCACGTCGGGGTCCCACTCCGCAACCCTCTGCAACGCCTCCTCCCCGTCACTGGCTTCTCCCACCACCTCGAAATCGGACTGCGTATTCAACATCGCGGTCAGGCCGTCGCGAACAACCGGATGATCGTCGACAACGAGGATGCGGATCGGCTCGCTCATACGCGACGCTCCAGAGGAATCCGAATCTCCAGACGCGTGCCGTGCCGGGGGGCGCTCTCAATGGAAAATGAACCCCCCAGCAAATGTGCCCGCTCACGCATACCAACCAGCCCATATCGTGCTTCTGACGTGTCTTCCGCGTCAAATCCGCGCCCGTCGTCTTCAACAATAAGCGCCACGTAGTCAGGAGTTGACGTCAATTCAACCAGGGCCTTCGTCGCATCTGCATGCGCCGCGACATTGTTCAGCGCCTCCTCCGCCATGCGATACAACCCGGCTTCGACCCTCGCGGACAGGGGATGTCCGCCAACGCAATTTATCCGGATGACCAGGCCTGCCTCGGATCCAATCTCATTCGCTAAAGCTTCCAACGCCCCGGGCAGCGAGCGATTCTCCAGCGGTGCGGCGCGCAAATCCAACACGGCCCGTCGCGCATCTTCCAGATTACCGCGAGCCATCGCCATCGCATCGCGCACGGTTTCGGACAGCTTTTCGCGGTCCGTATCGCTTTCGAGTAGAGCATCCAGTGTTTCCAACCGCATCAGAATTGCCGCCAGATTCTGACCCAGGGTGTCGTGTATTTCTCGCGCGAGTCGGAGACGCTCATCCGCTGCGCCGGTTTCGACGCTCTTTTCGTATAATCGCGCACGCTCGATTGCAATACTCGTGAGATCGCCTACCGTATTCAACAAGCGTAAATCTTCCATTGAGAGTTCGCGCCACTCGACACTGCCCACGTTCAACACGCCCACCTTCTTGCTGTGCGCGTACAGTGGAATACTCGCGTGATACCGCAATCCGTCCGTTCCTTCTACAAGCCCCTTGAGCCGGCTGCACGTGACGACATTCACATTCGCAGCCCCCGTCAAATCGCCTCTCCGATAAGTATCCAGGCAATAGCACCAACCCTCCATTTTGGCCGGATTGTCGTGTAACGCGGGAGGCAGGTTTTGTGCGGCAGCCAGATAGGGTTCATTGGTCTCTTCGTTGAAGAGCCATATCCAACTGGTGCTCAGATCGAGCAACGCGGCCACTTCTTCAAGTACAGCTTCGAGGGCTTGATCGAGGTCCACGGACTGGTTGAGCGCGTGGGCGATCGCGTTTAGAATGGAGAGTTCGCGATTGCGTTGCTTGAGTTGGTCGGTTTGCGTTGGCATGGATCTCTTCGTCTGCCTTTAAGGTGTTTAGTGCGCTACTTTTACCAATATACTTCCCGTTCAGGGCAAAATCAAATGCAGATCGCCAAATTCATGCCACAGATAACGTTTGGCGAGCGCGGCGCTATAGGTCAACTTCAGGTGTTCCAACCCCGCCAATGCCTGTAGCATGGACAGATGCGTGGCGCTCGGTTCGTGCAGCCCGGTCAGCAAACCGCGTACGACTCGCATGGGTCGTTCAGGTGAAATCACCAGTGTCGTCCACCCTTCACCCGGAGAAACCCGTCCGGCCCTATCGGCAACGGTTTCGAGCGCCCGAACCACTGTGGTGCCAACGGCGATAATCCGCCCGCCATTTTCACTTGCATTGTTGATAACCCGGGTCGATTCGACCGGTACCCGGTAATACTCCTCATAGGGCGGCTCATCGGCTTCCAGGCTTGCCACGCCTGTATGCAGAATCAGCGGCGCAATCTGAATCCCCTTCGCAACCAATTCCGTGATGACCTCGGGAGTGAACGCGCGGCCGGCCGATGGCATCTCGGCGCTGCCTGCTTCCGTTGCATATACGGTCTGATAATATCCGATGGACCAATTGTCCCGTACATATCCGTACCGAATGGGCATCCCGTAGACGTCCAGGTACGTTTCCACGTCATAGGGCAAATTCATCGTTGCAATCCACAAACGAACGGCAGCGGCGGGATCTTCCCGCAAGTCGGGCCGACAGGGTACGTGCAACTGCGCGGATCCGCCACCGGGCAACGTCAACACCTCGCCCGCCCGGGCGTGCGGGAAGGGCCGCGACGCATCGGCTGAGCGCACTTCAACCGCCCACATTTCAGCCGGCAATTCCGTTGACAAATGCAGCCTCAGTTCCAGTCCGTCGGACCGAACAACAGGCAACGACGCTTTGCGGGTGCCGCTTGTGTTGATCACGAGCACGTCGCCCGCGCGCAGCGCCTCGGGCAGATCGCGAAATGCAATGTGTTCAATCGTATCATTGCCTATCCGCGACACCATCAACCGAACTTCGTCTCGACTGAGGCCGCGCGCCTCGGGTGGCTCGCCCGCCTCCAGTTTCGACGGCAGATCAAAGGCCAGAGAGTCCAGCTTTGAATTCACCATGGTAATGGGCGATACCGTCGTTGGCATCGAATTGGACATAACGTACCCCCTTCAACAATCAACTATCGTTCGTGTTGAATAACTCACGCGCCGCGTAGCGACCACTTTCGTGCGAGCCTTCCAGGAGTTCAATAAATCCCGATACGCTCGTCTCTGGCAGAGGTCGGTCGCTGATATCCTCGCCGGGAAACGCATCCTGATGCATTTGAGTGCGCATGTCGCCGGGATCCACCCAGTAGACGCGCCAATCCGGACGTTCCGCCGCAAGCACGTTTGAAAGCTGCTCGAACGCCGCCTTCGAAGAACCGTATCCACCCCAGCCACCGTACGCCTCGCGAGCCGCGTCGCTGGTCACATTGATTATGCGTGCACCGGGTTTCAAGGCATGTTGAACCGCCTGCAGCACGCCCAGGGGTGCAATCACATTGGCGCGATACACTTCCTCCAGGATATCGAGTGGATAATCAAGCAGCTCCGGCTGGGGACTCGGCCCCAACATACCTGCATTGTTGACGACGGCATCCAGATGACCGAGCTTGTTCGCGGCGCGAGCCAGTTCCCCCCGATGCTCAGCCACTGTCACATCTCCCGGAATGGCGATGACATCCGTCCATGTTGCCAATTCTTCCCGTGCGGCATCCAGTGCCTCCGCGCCTCTTGCGTTGATGACCAATCGCCATCCTCGCCGCGCGAGTTCACGCGCGAGTGTGAGACCCAAACCCCGAGATGCGCCCGTAATAAGCGCTGTTCGCGTTGACATAATCGACCTCCTTTAAATTTGAGACCCCAACCGTGATGATTCGCCATTCTCCTGTCGTGGTTGAAATTTAGCTATAAAAATAGCCCCCCGCATCGAACGGAAGGCGTGTTTGGAACCTGTTCTATAGGACAGGAAAATCCTACAAACGTTTATCTCCTGGAAATTACGCGTCAGTTCGTTGTAACGGCGCCGTAGGGCATATCTCCTCAACAGGCTCGATGGTGAATGATCAGTCCTCGCAGATTTCTATGCAATGCAGGGCCACGCGAACGGCCTCACGCTAAAATCCCGAAAACTCCGCCTTGCCGATAGACGTGAGTGAACCATCCGCGATTCGGACGAAAGCCGACGTACGCAGACGGAAGCGCACCTTTCCGGGAATCTCACGATGGGGAAAGAACAGATGCCGCATGCCCTCGCCTTCCACCGCAAATCCCGGGTCGGCGTCCAGCAACAGGCGCGTCTCCCTTCCTTCGCGCGCCACCGCTTTCACCCTGCAACCCCTCGTTGACCCGTCGCCGAACGTCACGATCGCGGTCGCGCCCTTCAATTCCTCGCCCACGGGCAACTCGCCGGTAACGACCAGCGCATCGGAAGCCGCGCCGGCATCCCGCCTCAGGGTTCCGGTCACCTCCCCCTCATACGCGCCGCTGCCTTCCAGCGCCGCCTGCTTCCATTTCAGCAGCGTGCCGCCCCATAGCCCCATCATTTCCGGCTGGCCGTCACGCTCCCTCACGAACCCGACCTCGCCCGTTAGCGACAGATCACCCATCGCGACGTCTTCGTGCCCCGATCCTTCCCTGTACACGAAATGGTCGACCACACCGTGGTGGCGTACACTGATCCCCACCGCGTCTCCATCCAGCGCTTCCACGCGCACGTCGTCTACAAACGGCGCTCGGTCGAACGGCTCGTGCACCGCGGCGAAGTGGCTCGAGAGAGGCGCCGGCCCCTTACGGCGCAGCAAAAAGATCGGCATCCGAAACCGATCCTGCAGCGCATCGTTCTCCTCCGCCCGCCGAAACGATATGGCATCACCGACGAAAACCTCGGCGCCCGCCTGCACGGGAAGATGCGTCCGCACCGCCACCGGCGAATCGTCAACGCTGAACGTGATCCCCAGACTGTCTTCCGCCTCGCCGCGAGAGACATTCTGGAAATACGCATACGAGATATTCCTGCCCCGGGCGTCGCCGCGGTCCGACTCTCCGGCGGGAAACCGCACGTCCACGCCGGGCAGCATGTGCTCGCCAAATGGCGCGAGGGGAACGCTCACCCGCGCCTCTCCGTCCGAATCCGCACTTCCGTGCAGCGCCCAGTCGTGCTGCGATCCGCCAACCACGCGAAAAAGGTCCACCACATAAATATCCGATTCCCCGGCATTCACCAGCAGCAGCGCCCGCCGGTAGACCTGTGCCAGCCCCGGATACGCCCGTTCCCCGCTCGCCTCGACCCACTTCACCGCGTCGAATCCCGGTTCGAAGGCCAGCAGCCGCCCGTCCGAAGGCCCTTGTCTGCCACCTGAATACTGCCGCTGCTCATCGATCACCACCGTATTGTGACACAGCGTGCTCGTGCTCCAGACACGGTGTCGCGTGTGGGTGTACCCGACGTCCGGAAACAGTTCGCGGCCTTTGGCGAACAGACCCATGTTCAGATTGTCCGCGTGTTGGTGCCCGTAGCCACCCGAAAAGTGAAGGTGAAGCTGCACCTGTTCGTCGCCCATGCCACGCCCCAGCCACCCGTGCCCGACACCCGCCAGCAATGTCGAGACCGAGCGATCGGGTACCTTCAGGTTTCTGAAGTGCGCCCAGTTGTCGTGCATCGTTATCTGCCGCCCGTCGGGATACCGGCAGGTTTCCAGGATTCGCTCCGCCCTGGCGATCACAGGGATATCCCGTGAAAGGTCCAGGTTGTCCAGGCGGGTCCCGTCGACCGGATGGACATAGCCCGGCGGGTCGCTATAGCCCCGAACTGCACGGAAAACTCTGTTCATTCCACCCATTGTCATCTGATGATAACCTACACTGCCCTCCATCCAGAACCCGTCTTCGTAGAACATCCGCCTGAACAGTTCCCGGCTTCGCCTTACGCCTTCGTGCACCAGCCCGGGATCTGCCAGGACCCATCCGATCACAATGTATCCTTCGTATATTCGCGGCCCCGCATTGCCGTAATCGGTCTCGTGAAACCGGTCCTGTCGAATGGCGCCGCGGAAGAAATCGTTCTCGATACGCGCCTTCACGTCCGCCCCCACCTCTGCCGAGAGCCGCTCCAGCTCGCCGCTACCGTAGATCGAATCGTACGCGTACACCAGGTTTGTCGGCATTTCGTCGTGGCGCCACCGCCCCCATTTTCCGCCGCCATTGGGATACGGCGGCTCGGTTGCGAATCCCTTGGGTCTGTGGGGCCAATCGCGGCTCACGAGGAATCCGGGGTAGTACCGTGCGAATGCGTCCAGAATCAACGCGGCACGCCGCGCATACGCCCGCTCGCCCGTCATCTGGTACAGATCGCCGAACCGCTGCGCGGTACTCGAAAAATACGATCGCGCCTCACGCCATCCCCTGGCCGAAAACAGGTACCTGTACCCGGTCGCGTCCTCCCAGTAGGGATACTCCACCTCCACGCCCACCGGATTCACTACATTCATCACCCGATCCTCGGGATACCGATCATTCGGAAAGACCATGTCGCAGAATCGACATTTCACCCGATGCGGATCGGATATCGACCATCGCAACTGCCCCTCCTGCGTCCCCTCGTCGCAGTTCGGGCATCCCATGAAACGAAAGCCCGTCCTGTCCGGAACCAGAGCCACCATCTCGTCTTCGGACATCGCCATCACCCTGGAAACCACGCGCTTCAACGCGGCCACTCGTTTCGCCGACGCATCAACCGGATAGACCGGGTGCGTCGTCTCCGCCAGGACCGATCTCGCCCAGCCCAGGACAATCAAGCAGAAGACCACCAACACCAAAAGGCCGATCCCATCCATTCCACACCGTCCTTTCTTCTCTGCGTACTGTATAGGCCGGTAGTACGGGTAACAGGTGTTCGGGTACATGGGTAACACTCTTTGAAGTGGATGCATTCTCCACTATTGCGCGTCATCCTTGCGAACCAGCTTCCAGACATCCGGAAACATGTTGTTGCCCGCCACCATCCAGAGCGCGTCGGCATAGACGAATACACTGGCGGCGTGGCGCGGAGCCCACGGCGTATCCGGAAGTTCGGACCAGTTCACCCCGTCCGGGCTGTACCAAACGTCGTTCCGGTTCCAGCTGCCGGTTGCCTCCTCCATCGAACGATGGGCCGCCTCGTGATAGCAGCCTTCCATCACCCACAGATTGTTGTCCCACACCGCAACGTCGTGGTACTGGCGCGGTTTCCAGGGCGCCGCCGGAGTATGCAAGTCCCAGTTTGCGCCGTCGCCGGTACTCCAGACATCGTTATACATCAATCGGCGATCGATCCGGGGGGTATCGTACGTCCCGCCGCCCAGAATCCATATCCGGTCCTGAAAAACGGCGCTGCCGCCAATCATACCCCTCGCCTCCCAGGGCGCGTCTTCGACGACCCGGATCCAGGTCCGGCCATCGGCCGAATTCCATACGTCGTTGAAAAAGACCTCCTCTTCATCCGCGAATTGGGGGATGGTCTGGCCGCCCATCACCCAGATTCTGCCGTCGTGAACCGCAGTATAATGCAGTACTCTCGGTCCCCAGGGGACCGGGTCGCACACCAATTCCCAATCCGTCCCGTCCCCGCTGCGCCACACGTCGTTCTGATAGTGACCCTGGTTGCAATCTCCTCCCACGATCCACATCCGGCCATCATGAACGGCGTAGCCCGCTGTATGCCGCCCCTCCCAGGGCGCCTCCTCGTTCACCTCGATCCAGAGTTCCCCGTCCGCGGAACACCACACTTCGCTGTTGCAGATACGCGGAAAATTGACCTTGTCACCTGGATTCCATCCGCCCAGCAGCCACATTTTGTCCTGAAACACCAGCGCGCCCGCGCCGTCCCGCCCTGCAAACGCCGCCTGTTCGTTAACGCAAATCCATTCATATTCCGGCATGAACATCTCCTGATTTCACAGTTTAAAACCGCGGCTAATACGTTTCGAACTTCCCTCCGCAAAGAAAAAAGCCTCGCCACGAAGAATACTTGGCGCGGGACGTTTTGTGAGGGGCGCTTGTTGAAACATCTGTCTTGTGTGATTAGTGCGTCGAAATACCTGTGTTTTGCTACACGTGCTTCATAATCTTCCCCACTCCCTAACGTCCCCTATTCCCTTGCCCTTTTTCTTGCTTCGCCCAAGAAAAAGGGCGAAAAAGAAGGGCGCCGCTCGGCGCGGGGCCGGTTTTTCCGTGAACCACCTCAGTGCCGTAAATGGGAATTGGTTGCCCTTTTACCGGGGCAGGCCATCCCAAGCTACGTTGCTGGACGGAATAGCACGGAAAAACCCCCAACACCGCAACCGTCCGCGTGATAGATTTGCGCGAGGTCCAAGACAATGAAACGCTTGACGTTCAGGCGCGGATATCGCGGATTGACGTCGCGATGCCGTTACGCGAATCGGTCTTGGCTGACGGCTGACAGCTGATAGCTAAAGGCTGATTTTCTACCAACCCTGCCGCCCCACGTAAAGGCCTCGATTCTTCATTGGCAAACGCACCCGCACGCCGCCCAGCCTATGGGACTCGATAAACCCCATCACCATTTCCTGGCTGCGTCGCGCCAGTTGAACCGGCCCCGCTGTCTCCCGACCCGTATCCAGGGCCTCGGCGATATCCCTCAGCCCGTTCACCGTGCCGCTCTGCATCGGGACCGTGGGAAACGGCCGTTCTTCCAGCATATGCCCCACCCCGCAGGCCTTCCGGAACTGACAGGTCATTCCGTTGTCGAACGTCCTCAACTTTCCCGACGAACCACAAAGCTCGAACTCCGCGCCGCTGCCCGCGGTCGTATATCCGTGAACGCCGTTTTGAAACCGAACGTAACCGCTGGCCACACCCGGATCCACGTTCAAACGGTTGTCGTCCCAATCCCTATCCTCACACACAATGGTGCCCTGCACGAAATCGATCTTGCAGTCTCCCGCCAGGAACAGCATCATGTCCGCACCGTGAGTCAGTCCCCACAACGCGGCCGTCACGCCCTGCTGCACGATAACGGCCTGTACCGCACCCAGATCGCCCGCATCGGCAAGCTCCCTCATTTTTCGGTAAACCGGGATATATCGCCGCTGGGTGCCGTAGTTGAACTTCACACAATTCTTCTCAACCGCTGACACCATCGCGTCCGCCTCTTGCATTGAACAGCAGAGCGGCTTTTCGCAATAAATCCCCTTTACGCCATGTTCGGCCGCAAATACCGTCATCTCCGCGTGGGTCGCGGGGCGTGTGGCGATACACACGATGTCCGGTTTCTCTTTATCGATCATCTCCCGATAGTCGGTGTAGCAGACCGGAACTCCGTACCGGTCCCGAATCGACTCCGCCTTCTCAGCCACCACGTCCGAAACCGCCACGAGTTCCGTCCGCTCACACGCCACGGCCGCCGCGGCATGAGAGTACGGAATCCAGAGATGAGAGTTTTGATGGTCCCGCACCTCGTCGTCGATCGTCGCCCCCATCCGCCCGCAACCGATCAACGCCGTCCGATATCGATCTGCCATTTTCCGATCCTCGTGATGGTGGGTGTCACTCCACCGCATTTGACCGCATTTCCGCCCGAAGGGGTCCGAACATGCCCTGACCCCATTGAATACCCGCGTGCTTTGCCGCCGCCTCCGCCCGTCCGGGGCGGATCGGCGCCGAACCCAGAATCCGTCCGTCCTGTGCGATGCTGATCGCTTCCGTGCCTATGGTAAACACCAGCGTCGTAGGTTCTCCCGTCCATGCGACGGGCACGGAAACGCTGCCGGGTTTTCGCACCCGGTAGACCCTGCGGTACTGGTTCCACACCTCGTCATCGTGCAGGAACGAGTGCCGCATGTCCCGCACCGGGCAACCCTTGGCGCTTACTGAGAGATAAAGCGCATCTCCCATCGGCGTCAGGCCGGTCACGCGCTGTCCCCAATCGTTGATCACCAGGTCGGTACCATGTTCCTCGTTGTACGCGACCAGCCGATCCTCCCAGGGATGCGTCATCTCATCCGTAATCGCCGGTGTCCGGAACATCCGCTTCACAAAATGCCACGCGTTTCCGTGGGCATCGTACCGCCACAACTCGGACCAGGGCCATACCCCCACATAGAGGTTCCCTCCATAAATCGCCGTTGTCTGCGCCTCGCGCGCACTGCCGGACACGCCCGGCATTACGGGCGGCGAGTCTTTCAGGTGGCGAAGCTCCTTGCCGTCGTAACTGAACAGATTTCCCGTCGGGTACTGTGCGATCAGCAACTCGTCGTACCAGTTCAACATCGAATAGAGCTGAAAACTCACTCCCGCCAGCGATGCGCGC
Organism: Candidatus Latescibacterota bacterium; assembly: GCA_965237675.1. GTDB lineage: Bacteria > Latescibacterota > UBA2968 > UBA2968 > JAAXHE01. The sequence continues at coordinate 1,380,134 of OZ250150.1, read as the reverse complement.
ACCACCTTCCACCTGGACCCGTCAAATACGTATACACCCCCCATATTGGACGAGTTCACGATCTCATCTCCGAGTTGCCCAATGGAGAACGGCGTCTCCTGGGGATACTTCAGATCCAGCGTCACCGCATTTTCCAGGTCGACAGATGCACTTCCCGGCGTCCAGGGCGCCGCGTACAGCCTGGTATACGGTGAATCCGACTCGTCGTCTTTGTGGAAAAACGTCAGGTAACCCAGGGCGTAATAGAAATGGTGAAAATACCCCGACGCGGGCTCTTCCAGGATCCGCTCGCCGTCGTACCAGGCTTCGCCCCCCTTGAACTGGAATATCTTCCCGGCAACCCGCATCTTTCCGTCGCCGGCCACGGTTTCACCCACGCCGAAGCTCTCGTCCACCTGCCACGCCCGCGCCTCGTCGTCCCACCATCGTGCAGTCCGGTCCTGGTGATAGCTGCACGAGTACACCCGGCCATCCAGATCGAACAGATAACTCCCTCCATCCTCCGTGGACGGCGGCAGGGTCTCGAACCCCTCCTCTGCCTCGTCGTCGCGCAGGAAGAACTGCAACGTAAACCGATCCATCCTGAACGCGGTGTTGTAGTCCCCCACAAAGCCCGCCCCCAGAACCACACGGCCTTCTTTGTCGCGGGCCTCAAACAGAGAGCCCCAGTTCTGCCCGACGTCCTTCCCGAAATCAACCGTTGTTGTCATTCGCATTACGTGTGTCTCCTCGGCATGCCCTGGCGGCGACCAGAGCAACAAACCGGTAAGTATCCAGCGCATCGCCAGCCAACACTCCGGTTTTGTCTTTCGGCAGCGCGATTCATTGACGAACGTGCTTCCCATCTGCCCCTCGCCGGATCGCAACCCTTCGTCCCGCCGGGTGACGACTGGCGCCGTCAAAATGCCAGAACCACCTTAACCGCACCTTCCGTTTCGGGATGTTCGAATGCCAGATCGAACGCGTCCTGAATTTTCTCAAACGGCAACAGGTGTGTCAGAATCGGACGCACATCCAATCGGCCTTGCCTGATCCAGTCCAGCGCGATCGTATAGTCCGTGCCCGGATTCGGTCCCACGGACGTCACGATTTGCAGTTCCTTTCTGAACATTTCCAGGAACGCCAGCGTCATCCGCCCCTCCGCATTCTCCTTGTTCGGCACACCGAAGTAAACCAGCGTGCCGTCCCGGCTCAACAGATCGCCGCACAGGTTGAACGTCGCCTCCCTGCCCACTGCCTCCACCGCCAGGTCCACCATCTCCCCGCCGGTAATCTCCGACACCGCCTCCGCCAGATCGCACGTCTCCGGGTTGATGGTATGGGTCGCCCCCATCTTCGGCGACACCTCCAGCCGGTGGGGAAGCGGATCCACCCCGATAATATCCCTTGCGCCCAGGTTTCGTAACGTCGCGTTGAACAGTTGTCCCACCGGCCCCTGCCCCATCACCAGCACCTTCCTGTTAATCACATTTCCCAGCTTGTAGAAACAGTGAATCACCGTTCCCAACAACTGGCTCATCAGCGCCACCTCCGGCGCCAGGTCTATCGGCAGTTTCACGCATTCTGCGGGATCGGCCAGCACGTATTCCTGGAACAGACCCCGGTCGAACCCCCAAAGCAGCACGCGATCGCCGGCATTGAAGGCGCCTGAAGAACACGCCTCGACAATGCCGAGACCTTCATGGCCCGTCTCCCCCAACGCCATCGGATACGAAGCGCCTACACCATAGAACGCCGGTCTGTCCGTCCCGCAAATCCCCACCCGCTCCAGGCGCACCAGCATCATCTCCTCTGTCCCCCGGGGTGCTTCCACCTCGGCCAGTTCCCACCGCCGGGGCGCCACCAATCTAGCCGCTCTCATCTATCCACGCCTCTCTCCGAATGAGACCCCAATCGGAAGCCTTCCCGACGCCTGGGAAGGCGATCTTCCTTCCAGACCGATTGTGGCTGCTTCTCCATCTCTTCTACATTTAGTCCCATACCGGCCAATCCTGAGCCTGCAGCCGCCTCCACAGGCCGTCGAACCCCTCGCTGCCGTCGTCCTCCCACTCATCCAGCCGCACACCGGGCGCGAAGGACTCGTCCACACCCTGCTTCATCAGCCGCTCGGCCTGTTGCAGATTTCGATAATAGTGCTTTACGCCGCCTGGAAACGTCACCACCGATAGATGCCGGCGCCATTCCGGCGCGGGCGTCTCCCGGTACCTCGCCACGGCCTCTTCATCCAGGGTCACGCCCAGGCCGGGCGCCTCCGGGACCTTCATGAAACCGCGCTGGATCGGATGCGTGTTCTCGATCAGATCGTCTTCATTGGAATGGCTTACCGTCACCCCCGGCAATGTCGCCGTGGGCATCACCGCGCCCAGTTGAAGCGCAAACGCCGTCGTAATACCCGTTCCCACGTATTGCAGCAGGATCGGGGTATTCGCCGCGGCGAACGTCCACCCTGCCGCCAGCGCATCCTGGACGCACTCGTGGCTGCATAACGCGCCTTCAAAGTCGCCGGCCCGAAGCCCTGTCCACGGCCCGGACGGCTGCCGGGAGGCCGCCTCGGACAGCACGCGCACGCCGTGCAGATAAAACGGTATGCGGATCTCCCGGTGCAGCCTGCGCCATCCTTCAATATCGTATGCGAAGATCGGCTCCTCGACGCCCTTTACCACTGAAATTTTCTCCAGCGCCCTCAGCACGGGCAACGCTTTTTCCACGCAGATCAGCGCGCCGTTGAAATCGAATTCCACACGGAAATCGGGCGGCGCCACCTCCTGAATCGCCTGGGCGCATTCCACCACGTCGTAAAACGCGCGCGCCTTGCACTTCAATCCACGGTACCCGCGACCCGCCGCCACCTGGACTTCCGCCGCCGTGTCCTCCGGCGACATGCTCGGCATCCACCACCCCATGGGCACCCATTGGCGCGCCTGTTGCCCCATCAGCTTCCACGCGGGGACGCCCAGGTGCTTGCCCATGAGATCGTAACACGCCATGTCAAGATTGAAACGCCCCCGACCCATGACGTGATCGAACGGATCCGTCCCGATATAAGCATCCAACGCCTCCCGTACCAACGGCGGTCCCGCATTTTCACCCAGCCCCACAAGTCCCGTATCCGTGTGAAATTTGTAAACCGTCACCTCCTCCAGCATTGCGAAGTGATGGTACGCCTTCCGGATTCGCGCCTCGTAAGGAACCCGAAGCGGTATCACCTCAATGTCCGTGATCTTCATTGGTATACTCCTTGCCGCAACCGCCACGATAGGCTGCCCCGCCAACCCAAAAGCTCCACCGGGTAACAAAGCTTGAATTTCACAAAATTTGATTGTATATATAAAAAGCAGCGGTCGGCAATTAGCGGGCAACGTTAGGCGGACAGCCCCCTCTCATTCAGACTATGGGGTCACCAACCCCTCTCCCGTTTTACCTCTCGCCTCTTACCGCTTTCCAAACCCTTACTGAGAGGTGTTCCCATGCCTCAGCGCCTCGTCTACTTCAACGGCAGCTATGTATCCGAACGCGACGCCCGCATCTCCATATTCGACTCGGCCCTCATGTTCGGAGACATGGTATTTGAAATGACCCGCTCATTCAAGCAAAAACCCTACCGCCTGCGCAACCACCTGGACCGGCTTTACGCGTCCATGAAATACGCCGAAATCGATTGCGGCCTGAGTATTGAAGAGATGGAAGCCGCCACCGGGGAGATCATAGAACGGAATCTGCCCGCGTTGGAAGGCCTGGACTACCAGATCATGCACAACGTCACCCGGGGGGCCCTTCCCCTGTACGACACGCTCGTCCGGGAAGGGCTGCGTCCGATCGTTACCATCAATGTCATCCCACTCGTGCGGCACATCGGGGGCACGGCGCACTATTACGATCAGGGCGCCCATTTTGTGGTCACGCCCCAGCAGTCCGTACCCGCCCGCTACATAGACCCCAAAGCAAAAAACCGCAGCCGCATCTACTATCAGCTTGCCAATCTGCAGGCGCAACGCATGGAAAACGGGGCCAACGCCCTCCTCACCGACGAACATGGATTCATCACCGAAGGCACCGGCAACAACTTTTTTATCGTCCTCAATGGCGAAGTCCTTACCCCCAGGCCCCACGATATCCTGCGCGGTATCTCACGACAGGCGTGCATGGAACTGGCCGAAAAGCTGGACATCCCAGTCCGGGAAGCCAATATCGAACCCTACGATGTCCGCGACGCCGAAGAAGCCTGGTACACGTCGACCACCATCTGCATGATTCCCATCACCCGCTTCAACTTCCAGCCGGTCGGCTCGGGCCGTCCCGGCCCCGTGTATCGACGTCTCATCGAAGCCTGGTCGGAGGAGGTCGGCGTGGATATCCCCGCACAGGCGCGAGAATACGCCGAATGCGCGAAATCCTGGACTCCCTGATCTCCGGCGTTTGAACCGTACGGCGCCGATTCTCGCAGGCCCATCGTCCAACCCCGTCATACGGAGCGACATCAATGCCCTCCTACCGAGCGGCCCTCATCGGCTGCGGCAACATCTCCGGCCGCCATGCAAAGGCCTACCTGGAACAGGGCGGCGTCCAGCTTGTTGCCGCCTGTGACATCAACCCGGAGAACCTCAATAGAACCTGCGACCAATTCAACATATCGGGTCGATACGCGTCCCACCAGGACCTCTTCAGGCACGAGCACGACATCGATCTCGTCAGCGTGTGCACCTACCCGAAGGTCCACGCCGAGCAGACCATCGCCGCAACGAATGCCGGCGCGAAAGCCGTGCTCTGCGAAAAACCCATGTGCCTGAGCCTGGACGAAGCCGACGGCATGATCCACGCCTGCCGGCAGAACAATACGCGGCTGGTCATTGCCCATCGCCACCGCCAGAACCCCAACTTCGACAAGGCGCGCCGCCTGATCGCGGACGGCGCCGTTGGAGAACCGCGCCTCGTCTGGAGTTATCTCACCAGTTGCCTTGTGGACAACGGCACGCACATCGTCGACATGATGCGCTACCTTTTGGGCGACCCGGACGCGGACTGGGTGATGGGCCAGGCCTCCCGAAAACGCGGCACCCTGTACCAGGGATCGCCCGCCGAAGAATCCAGCATGGGGCTTGTCGCTTTCAAGACCGGGACCCGCGCCCTCGTCGAAATGGGCGAAAAGACACCAAAAGACGGGTTCCGCTTTCGCGTTCTGGGCAGCGAAGCAACGATAGACGCCGCCCTGGACGAAGTCGTCCTCACGGACAAGAATGGCATCACAAGCTTTCGCGAGGAACCCAAACCCGGCTTCTTTGAACAAACACGTGAAATGATCGCCTGGCTCGAAGGCGGGCCCGAACACCGGAGCACGGGTGAAAAAGGCCGCGCCACAACCGAACTCCTCATGGCCATGCACGAATCCGCCCGCACCCGTGAACTCATCGAACTCCCGCTCAGCATCGGATACGATCCGATGAGGAAGCGGGCGGAGGAAAAGCGGTGAGACGGTAGAAGGAAGAGGACCGCACCGCACCGGACATCGATACGGCCTGCCTGAGTCAAATTGCGATATCTATATCTCGGATGTCCGGTTTTGTAGGGGCGACCGGCCGGTCGCCCCTACGGATACCATGCGTCGTTCAGCGGCACGACCACCAATCCAGCGGCGCGGTCCTTCGCGTTCCAACTCTCGCCCGTCCGGAGGCGGGGCGGGGGCTTTTCCGCGCCAATCCGTCCAGCATTGTGGTTCCGGATCGCTCCAATGGGCCGCAGGGCAACGACGCTGGTAATTTCCGGTGAAGTGATTCGCGGAAAAGCAGCCCCGCGGCGTCTGAGCGGCGCCGTTATTTTTGGCCCTTTTTCTTTGGCGAGAAAGAAAAAGGGCAAGGGAATAGGGGACGTTGAGGGGGTGGGGAAACTTCAACCTCACGTGCCTCGGGTCTCAACGCCTGGACGGCGCCCCCTTAGGGGTCGCCCCGGTGTAAAGCCCACCCTGACTCCGGTCGTAAACGACCTCGATTTTTCCGTTCTCCGAAACCAGCCGCGGCACGTTGCTGGCCTTCTCGTCGCGGTCCGGCCCCCGCATCACCGCCAGCTGCGCCCCACCCATCCCCTCCAGAAGACCCCCCCATCTCTCCTCCGGGGTCGCCATTGCCGCTCCCCCGTTGAAGTGCCGCGAGGAGTACCGCGTCAGGATTACGCGGCGCTGGATGTCGCTCTTCCACGCCAGTGCACCGTGCGCCTGCGGGCCGTCCATAAAAAAGATGACGTCCCCGGCCTTTGTCAGCGGATGTACCACCAGCCCCATGTCCTCGTCGCAGGTCCAAACGCCCTTGGGGATGCGGTACTGCGCCTTGTGGCTTCCCGGCACGCAGGCAAACCCCCCGTCGTTTTCGGTGACATCCCGCAATTGCCAGGCCACCGCAACGGACGGGCCCCCCAGCGCATAGCTGCGGCCGTTCTGGAAGGTATAGTTGCGAGATGGACTCAACGGCTCGTTGCCGCCATGAAGAAAATGTCCGGCGCCTCCGCTGGCCGTACAGATCGCCTCAAAGCCCGTACACCGGAAGCCCTTCCCGCCCATCCAGGTGAGGCGGTGTACCACTGCCGGGTGGGCGAGCATCTTCCGGAACGGTTCACAGTAGGGCCTGGGCATTTCAAGCAGGCCGGTCATGGTGGGCCGCCCGGTTCCGGCCAGGCTCTTGGACCCCTTGGCCAGATCTACGCTTTCAACCACGATGCGGTCCGTAAACCGGTCGACCGCCTCGTTCGCCAGCGCCAGGTCTTCCGGAGTCATCACATTTCGGAGGACGAGATTACCGCACAGGTCCCAGAAATAGAACTCCTTCTCGTCGATGTTCGAATCCGGATTCTTGATATAGATGGAAGGGTGGGACAGGTCGGGTTCCGGGTCCACCCAACAGGTCTCTCCATCCGAGCTGAGCGTGGGAGGCGGGTCCGAATCCCCGTATCCCGGCTTGTGCAGCATAACACGCTGCTCCGGCGTCAATTCCGCCATCCATTCCGGCTGGTCCTCCCGTCGGGTCTTCGGCCCGGTGCCGATGGATTGCACCGCCGCGTGCCCCGCGTATTTGTACAAGAGCAGCCGCTGCGGGTGCTCCCTCGTTCCGGGACGTACGCCCTGAAGCAGGGTCGCCGTGCACAGCAGCAGGTCGCCCGCCTTCAGCACCGGCTGCACGGTCAGTCCCAGGTCGTCCCTCCCGGTCAGCACATCTTCGGGGGTTCCCACATTGCTTTTGTGGCTGCACGGGACCAGCGAAAACCCGCCATCTCCCGCGCTCGTATCGGACAGCGCCCAGATGGCGTGTATTCCCTGTCAGTGCCGGCGGCCGTTGAGGATGTAGTAGGCCCGGCCGGCGTCCATCGGTTCATTGCCGCCAACGAGGCCGCCGGCAGCCCCATCCGCTTTGCCGATCAGCTCCGGTTCCCGGTCCAGCCGGAAACCATATCCGATGAGCTGGTTCAGGTACCCAACCAGCACGGGATGGGCCATCAGGTCCCGGAACGGCTCCCTATGCGGTGCGGGCCATCCCAGCATCCCACTCACGCGGCCCTCGCGCTCGAGCGCCCGATTGCAGGCCTCGACCTCTTTGGGCGTCAAAACACCCCGTAAGATCAGGTAGCCCGAGATATCGAAACAGTAGTTCTCCTCGTGGCTCATCTCCTCCCGGTCCATTTCTTACCTCCTCTATGTTGTACAATCGCCAGAAAACAACGCAAACTGCAGGTGTCATGGTACTGTTGGAACTCCACAGTTGTCAACAGAAAAAGGGACGCACCTCGCGTTCGCACTCGCTTTACCCCCGGTCGAACGTTGCTGCGGCGCACCGCATCGACCCCGAGCGCGACCGTTCCGGTTATCGACACTTCTCACCTCAACGGTCACGTGGCAGCCTGCAGGGGTCGCCACGAAAAGTGTTATCTATGTGCCCGAACAGATGTTACCCTACGTAGCGGTCAGGGGTCAGCCAAAGGCAATAGGGGAAAGTCAAAATCAAAATCCACCTTTCCACAAATTCCCTGCCTACGGCGGGTTCCCTAAGACCGTGAGACGTAAGACGGGAGAGGGGAGAAGACACCGTCACCGGTTTGGTGCCCTCATTCGTGATCCATTTCCATTAGCCCGTTAGTGACAGACCGGATTTGAGGGCGAAATATTACAGAGTTTTTAGCCCTCTACCGTCTCGCCTCTTACCTCTTACCGCCTTTGCAATAGTCGCCGCTGGGCGCGGGGCCTGTTTTATGCATGGCGCGAATTACTTCACGGGACCCACCCAATCCGCTGCCCTGCCAACCACGGAGGAAATCGTAATTTGGAGCGGGACGGAAAAACGCGCCCTGCTCTGGTAGTCCTCTCAAGAGGCATCGTGTTAGAGAACGGTGTGGTTTCCTGGGGGTGAGGAGCGATCAGCGGTCAGCATTTGGCAGATAACTATCGGCATACAGCAAAGAGCGGTACAAGCGCCATTCCGCTCGCCAGAACTTCAAGGAATAACTAATGACCGGACGGAGGTGGAGCGGGGGGTTTTTCCGTGTTATTCCGTAAATCTCCGTACACCGGCAGCTCCTGGAGGGCTCATAGGCCACCCGATTTCCAATTCCACTACTGAGGAAATTCACGGAAAAACCGGCCCCGCGCCGAGCGGCGCCCTTCTTCTAAAGGCAGTGAGACGTTAGACGGAAGAAGTGAGACGATATGAGTGCCTGGTCGTTTAATTTGCCGTAACAACTATGAGTCTCCTCCGAAAAGTCAAAATCCTCTCTGACGAGGTCCAAGTTGGTGTTTCACTCAGAAGTAAATCGAAATCATACTTGATATAACACTATTATATATAATGATTTATGGGGATATAGCTTTTATTGAAAATGGCCGTTCCTGATCCAAATTGGAAGAAAATCACGCGAATCTCACTTTTCGGAGTGGACTCAACTATGGCTACTGAATAGGCACGGGTCACGTGGAAACGCTGTTGTGTCAATCTCAAGACCATGGCGCACATGTTTCAATATGGCGTTCCGGCGCTATCCTTTTTGGCTTGGCGCCGCATCAGGTGGCAAGGTTTTTCCTCTACCGTCTTACCTCTTCCGTCTCCCGGCCCTTCGAAAAAGGGCAAGGGAATAGGGGACGTTAGGGGGTGGGGTAGGTTATACATCTTCGCGTTTTTCTTTCTTATCTATTTCCTTCTTCCGTCTACCCTCCTTGAAAGGAATTCACCATGACTGATCTGAAAGCCGCGGTTATCGGCTGTGGCGGGCACGCCCAGTCGCATTTCAAGATGATTGCCGACGAGCCACGCCTTCAGCTGGCGGGCATCGCGGAACTCGACGGGGAGCGTCTCCGAAAAAACAGGGCGGAATGGGCGCCGGACCTGGCCTCTACGGACTACCGGCAGATGCTCGACGCGTGCCGGCCGGATCTCGTGTACGTCGTCACGGACCCCGGTCATCTGCTGCCCATCGTGCTGGATTGCCTGGAACGCGGTATTCACACGTCGGTGGAGAAGTCGCCCGGGATGAACACCGATGAGACCGAGCAGATGGCGCACGCCGCCCGGCGCAGCACGGGCAAGGCCATCGTATCGTTCAACCGGAGATACTATCCTCACGTGCTGGCCGTCCGGCGGCGTATCCAGGCGGGCGGGGGCGCGGTACACGTCGCGGCCACGTACAACAAACGGGTAACCCGGTTTAAGGCCGCAACGCCGGATCCGGTGATCTGCGACGCCATTCACCACGTGGACCTGATCCGCTGGTTGGCGGGTCCCAGCCCCGAGGAAGCGGCCGTACCGGTGGAGGTGCGGGGGATAGTGCAGGATGGCGAGCGCCCCGGATGCCACCGCCACAACGCCGTGGTGCGCTTCGATACGGGCGCCTTCGGCGTTTTGATGAGCCACTATGGCGTGGGTTATCGCATCCAGTGGGCTGAGGTACACGGCGAAGACCTTTCGGTTTATCTCGATCTGACAAGGGCGCCGCAAGTAGAGGGCTATGATCAGGGCGAGGCTTTTTCACTGGAGGGCGATGAGATCGAGGCCGTGGGCGGGTCCGGCTACAACGAGATCGTCCACTTCGTCGACTGCATTCTGGAAGACCGCGAGCCATGGTCAACCCTGGACGACGCCGTACAGACCATGCGCCTGTGCGAGGCCATCCGCGCCGGGCACCAGGGAACGTTGTAGGGACGGGAACGTCGCTGTCGGAGGAATACGGGCGGGCACGGGCGAGATGAGCGGCGACAGAAAAATGGGGAGTAACGAGTAAACCCCCCGGACTCGGGTCAGGTACCCGGTTTCGACCCCCGTTCTATCGTCGCGCTGCGGTTAATTCGGCGCTTGCTCCTTGATATTCTCGGTCACCACGTGGCCGTCGAACAGGTGAACGACGCGATGGGCATATCCCGCATCGTGGGCTTTGTGCGTCACCATCACGATGGTCGTCCCGTTCTTGTTCAATTCCGTCAACAATCCCATCACTTCATTGCCGTTGGCGGAGTCCAGATTCCCCGTGGGCTCATCCGCAAGGATCATTTTCGGATTCGAAATGACCGCCCGCGCCACGGCCACCCGCTGCTGCTGGCCGCCCGACAACTGCTGCGGGAAGTGTTTCTCCCTGTGCTTGATGCCCATATACTCCATCGACTCATCCACGCGCTTCCTGCGTTCTTTGGACGGCATCTTCAGGTACAGCAGCGGCAGTTCGATATTCTCGGCCACGGTCAGTTCGTCGATCAGATTGAAACTCTGAAACACGAATCCGATATTCTCTTTCCGGGTGTCCGCTCTCTGCCGCTCCGTGTGTTTCGACACCTCCACGTCGTTCAGATAGTATTCCCCATCCGTCGGGTTATCCAACAGCCCCAGCACGTTCAGAAGCGTGGACTTGCCGCAACCCGAGGGGCCCATCACCGCCACGAACTCGCCTTCGCTAATCTCCAGATTGACATTCCGAAGCGCGGTCGTTTCGACTTCTTCCGTTCGGTAGACTTTCTGTAGATTAACCGTTTTGATCATCTTGGAGCTCCTTTTAAAAAGGGTAGACGGAAGACGTTAGACGGGAGACGGGAGATGATGTGAGTGCCTTATGAAAGGGTAGACGTTAGACGGGAGACGGGAGATGATGTGAGTACCTTATCGTCTCAAAAGTCGCAAAAGACATTGGCTGAGTTTTCGGCACGGATTACGACGAAACCCTATTTGTCAGTCCTGACAGTAACGCAATTTGGCTGAAAATCAGCATCGTGTCTTGGCGCTATCCCTTCTCGCTCTGGCGCCGCATCCGGTGGCAAGGTTTTTCCACTGCCGTCTCCCGGCTCACCTCTTACCGAAGTTAGACGGAAGACGTTGGACGGGAGAGGATATGAGTGCCTGATGAAAGGGTAGACGTTAGACGGGAGACGGGAGAGGATATGAGTGCCTGATGAAAGGGTAGACGTTAGACGGGAGACGGGAGAGGATATGAGTGCCTGATGAAAGGGTAGACGTTAGACGGGAGACGGGAGAGGATATGAGTGCATTATCGTCTCAAAAGTCGCAAAAGACATTGGCTGAGTTTTCAGCACGGATTACGACGAAACCCTATTTGTCAGTCCTGGCAGTAACGCAATTTGGCTGAAAATCAGCATCGTGTCTTGGCGCTATCCCTTCTCGCTCTGGCGCCGCATCCGGTGGCAAGGTTTTTCCACTGCCGTCTCCCGGCTCACCTCTTACCGAAGTTAGACGGAAGACGTTAGACGGGAGAGGATATGAGTGCCCGTTCGTTTTATTGGCCGTAACAAAAATGGCTAACGAATCGGCACGGGTTACGAGGAAACTCTACTAATCAATCCTGAGAGTAAACCAAACAAACGATTCATCGTTTCTGATATTGATTGAACGTCATCGTCCGAACACAATTGGAGGTTTAGTGCAATTTCAAGTTGAGTATCCAACTCAACCAGCGAACTCCTGGCTATTTCGAGAAATCTTCTGCGTTCAGTATTCGAAGATCTCGCTGATCCCTCGGCGATGTTAGACGGTATTGAGACAGCAGACCGACGTAACTGGCTGGTAATGCCATAGATTTCGGTGGAAGGAAATTCAGAGGTCAAAGTATAAATCTCGTTCACCAGATCAATACTCATTTTCCATGCTTCAAGCTTTTTGTGGCTGAGATTCAACATCGTGTTTTGGCTCTATCCCATTTGACTTTAGCGCCGAACAAAGTGGCGAGACTTCCATCCTCTTACGTCTTCCTTCTCACCTCTTACCGCTGTAAGACCAATTTATCGATTTCTTCATAATTTTCGTACGACGAGGTCACCACCCGTTCCCCTGGGGACAGGCCCTCGAGCACTTCAAAGTACTCGGGATTCTGGCGTCCGATGCGAACCTGGCGCCGCACGGCCAGGTCGCCCTCGACCACGAAGACCCAGTTGCCGCCCGTGGTCTGATAGAACGCGCCCCGCGGCAGCAATAACGCTTCTTCGGGCGCGTCCAACTCCAGCCGAATCTGCTCCGTCTGGCCGCGACGAATGCTCTGAGGCGCCTCGCCTGTGAAATCCATATCGACCTCGAACTGGCCCTCCTTTACCTCGGGGAAAACCCGACGGATCTTCAACTCATACGTCTCATCGTCAATTTCAATCGTCCCTTTCAGCCCAGTCGTGATTCTGGTAATGTAGAATTCATCGATAGCCGCACGCATCTTGTAAGCGTCCAGAACGTCGATCTGGCCAATGCTGGTCCCCTTCGCGATCAACTTGCCGATCTCGGCGTTGAGTTGCGAAAGTTGACCGTCGATCGGCGCGCGGACGATCAGATTCCTCAGCGGGCGACGCACGTCATCCAGTTGGAGCTGCAGGCTCCATGCGCGCTTCTGCAGGGCAGCCAGTTCATTGATTCGATAGAGGGAGTCGCGCCGCAAGGTCTCCAGCATGAACACCTTAAGCTTCTGCGCGTGTCCGTATTTGTCTCTTGCCTCTTCAAATTCGTCTCTCGAGGCGAATTTGTTTTCGAATAGCGCTTTCTGTTTCCGAAAATCGCGCTCGGATTTCTGCAGGTCCAGTTCGATGTCCATCAGGGAACGCTTGCGCTGGATATCCTGTATCTCCTGGCTCAATCGGGTGTTTTCCATTCTGTTGATCTGCTCGAACAACTGCGCTTCCTGGCTCAATACGGTCTGTTCCAGGGATGGGTTCGACATGCGCAAGATCCGCGTGCCTTTTTCTACCATTGCCCCCTCTTCAAGGAATATCTCCTCCACCTGCCCGCCTTCCAGCGCATCCAGGTAGTGCGACTGAATGGGCATCACGGTGCCGCGCTGGGGAATGAATTCCTGGAAGGGGCCGCGGGTGACTTCCGCAATCGTAATTCGCTCGACCTGCACGTTGAGCCTGGCGCTGTGGTCTCCAAAAATGGCCATATAGAGGACCAGTCCCACAAATGCCGCGACCGCGCCAACGCTCAGGATGCGTTTCGGCTTCCAAAATTTCTTTTCGAGTTTGCGGTCCGTGCCAGGGATCGTTTTCTGGCGTGCCCCTTCAGACGCCGAGGTACCGGCACCCACGAAACCGGGCATCGGTCTATCTCCGCCAACGGAGTCTGACGTTCCCTCGGACGATTCCCGACTGGAAGTCTGGCGATCGGCCGGCGCGCCTGCCTGATCCAGCTTCAACACCCGTCCCTTGTCCTTCTGTGGTTTTCGCTCTGCCATAGGACTTACCTTTACAACCCCTGAGACGTTGGCGTGCAACCATTCCAGGTCGATTCTTTCCAGTTCCTATAGACTCACCGCCATCCCCAGCCGCTCAACCTCCCGTCTCAACTGATGCCTTCCTCGGTATAGCCAGACTTTCAACGTTCCGATGGGCACCTGGAGTTCTTCGACGATCTCATGATAGGACCGTTCACCCACATAATGCAACCAGACCGCCTCCCGATGCCGTTCCAGCAGCGCCCGGATGCTCCGCATCACAATTTCCCTGCGCTCCTTCCGCACCATCACCGCTTCGGGATCCTCGTGAGGCGACGCGTACCACCGCGCCTGGAGCGCGGGTACGGCATCCTCAACCTCACTCAGCCAGTTCTTCCGCTTTCTCAAGGACCGAGAATGGGATGTACGCACATTCATGGCAATGCGCGTCAGCCACGTGGAGAACGCGGCCTGTCCCCGAAACCCAGCCAGTCCCTGAAAAGCCTTTATAAAGACCAGTTGAACCAGATCCTCGGTCTCATCTGCGTTCCTTGCACTTCGGTGCACGAGCGCCCGCACGCGGTCGCGATGCGCCCTGTAAAGGTACGTATAGGCCCACTCATCGCCCGCAAGCGCCCGTTCGATCATCGTCGCGTCGGACTCAGGCGCGCATTGTAGCGTCTTGTATTCGCTTTTCATTTTCATCACAACGGGACAAACTCCGTTTTCATGTCGAATGCCTACAAGGTACCAAGCCCTTGAATATAAGCAGCGACAACCGTGCCATTGACTGTTTATTGTTAATTTTTAAAGACTTATGCGAAACCGCTTTCAAGCGAACGACAATAAAGTGTTCGATTTCGATACATATATGTCCGAAAACGAACAGTTGGCGGCGACCCGCAACGAAGCAAGGGTCCAACTGCAAGATCCGCCTGCGCCCCTCGGTATAACCCCGATTACCAGGCTGGGGAGGGTGACAGACTCAATACACGGGCACGCCAAGTCTCTTCACTCGGTCCGCAGCGCGTCCGCCGGGTTCGCCCACGCCGCCCGGATGGCCTGGACACTCACGGTCAACAACACAACCACCAGCATCAATATCCCGCCCAATACAAACGTGCCGATGCCCGGTTCTATCCGATACACGAAGTCCTGCAGCCATCGGTCCGACGCATAGTACGCCACCGGCCAGGCAATCAGACTCGCAATGACCACGAGCTTAACGAAATCCCCGGATAAGAGTGAGACGATTTCGGTTCCATGGGCTCCCAGGACCTTCCGGATCCCGATCTCCCGGGTCCGGCGCGAAACGGCAAGAGCGGTTAGCCCGAACGCCCCGAGACAGGCGATGAAGACCGCGAGCAACGCAGAATACATGACAATTTGGTTCCAGCGCTCCTCCTTCCTGTATTGCCCATCCACTTCGTCGTCAAGAAATGATAACTGAAACGGAATGTCGGGAGCGACTTCAAGCCACTTCTCCTCGAGGAAGGCCAGCGTGCCGGGGATATTCTCCGGGCGGACCCTGACAAGCACGGCGCCATATCCGTTCGGGTCGAACTGCAACACCGCCGGCCGGATCGTATGGTGCAGAGAGCGAAAATGAAAATCCTTTACCACCCCAATCACCGTAACATCCCGTTTATTCATGCGCAGCATCCTGCCCGCGACCGGACTTTGCCATCCCAAATGCCGGACAAGGGCCTCGTTCACGATAATTGAAGCCCGGGAACCCGAACTCTGTGGATCAAAATCCGCGCCCTCCAGAAGATAGACCCCCATCGTCGCCAGAAAGTCGTAGCCGACATTGACTTGCTCGACGTCTATTCCTTCGCCTTTGTACTCGATGTCGGTAAGGTACCTCGTCCTGTTGCTCAGCGCGTGACTCGTCGTCGTGGTCCCCAGGATAGAATGGTGTCGCATCACCTCGTTGCGATACACCCCAAGCAGGTCTGAATCTCGTTCAAACAGGTCCCACGCCCGGATGCGCAGGACGTAATCACTCTCGAAGCCGAGCGGTTTCGTCCTCAGGTACTCCAGTTGCCGGACCATCAGCAACGTACTGACAACCAGGAAGACGGAAAGGGCGAATTGGAAAACTACGAGCGCCCGTCCAAACAGGCTGGAGGCTCCCATCCTGCGCTGTCGATTCCACACCGCAACCGGCTGAAACCCCGACAGCACGTAGGCCGGATAGCCGCCCGCGGCCATCCCGACGGCCGCCACCAGTCCGAACAGAAACGCCAGACCCGCGCCGTCGGCCTGATCGCCCAGGGCGAGGTCCTTGCCCACCAGGTTGTTGAAGGCCGGCAGGACGAGTTCCGCCAAACCGATCCCGGCCACCATGGCTACCACGCTCAAGAGCATCGACTCTCCCATGAACTGTACCATCAACTGTGTCCGCGACGCACCGGCCGCCTTTCGCATCGCCACTTCGCGGTCGCGGGAGAATGACCGGCCCACGGCAAGGGTTATGAAGTTCACGCAGGCATTCACCAGAACGAGCAGAGCAATTCCCAGAAGAATATAAGAAAATGCCGGATTGCCTGCTCCCCTGAGTCCCGGTATTCCCCGTCCGAGATGCATCTCCAGGAGTGGCTGGAGGCCCACAGAGGTGTCCGACTGTTCTCCCATCCATGCCGGCAGATATTTGGGTAACAAATTCGAAAACCGTGCGCTGAGTTCCGACGGACGTCCGTGTTGAGGAAGTAATACGAACGTCCGGATAGCTCTTATATTCCAACCTCTGGGTTCGCCTCTGGCCGAAAACGGAGCCACAAAATCGAACCGGATGCTGGAGGTCTTGGGCACCGACTTTGCAACCCCGGTTATGACGAAATCCCGGTCCACCGCCGGTGGCCCCCATAGTTTCACTGAAAGGACCTTGCCGAGGGGGTCTTCATCTCCGAAGTATTTCCGCGCCGCCGCTTCTGTGATGACGAGAGAGTACGGATCCTCCAGAACCGTCGCGGGGTCTCCTTGCAGCAGTGGAAACGTGAACACCTCCAGAATCGCCGGATCGGCAAAGCGAAAACTTCCGCGAAGGGTCCTTTCCTGATACTTCGCAAAGGAAGCGCCCCCGCCAATCCTCACGGTCCGGACGTCCGAAAACGTCTCCACCAGCGCCGGCCCCAGCGGGTCCGGCGTTTCAGCTGACGGCCCGAAACGGGAATTGACATAGACCCTGTAGATCCGTTTCGCGTTCTCGTGGAACGTGTCGTACGTCCACTCGCGCCGGACGTACAGGAACGTCAGAATGCAGAATGCGATCCCGATTGAGAGGCCTGCCACGTTGATCACGGAGTAGACCTTGTGCCGCATGAGATTGCGGTACGCCACGATCAGGTAATTTCGGAGCATGGGACTCGTGCCTCCTGGGTCGTGATTTGCAATTCCTCAGTACTGCATTTAGCCGTTCACTATCAGCTCTATTGGATGCTGTTTAAAAGCCCAGGTCGGGCGGCCTTGTGGGGCTGTGGACTTCCCCTGGCGTCATGCGACTTTCAAGGGAGAGACCTGTCTGCCGTGCCAACGGCACAGGCCGACAGGCGATGGTGGCGCGCTGGCCGTTGGGGGGGTGGGGTTGCAGATCGGCATCGTGCATGGGATGGATTCTGCACCGTGGGACCGGCGTCATCTGAGTTTTGTCGCGCAGGTTATGGTGGATGGATTTATCGCTAATGCCCAGGATCGAAAGCATTCTTCCGGCTTTTGGGGCTTTATCCCGTCCATCCTGTCCATCCATGTAAATTCCCGCTTTTTGAATTAAGAAGGTTGGATGACTGCTGAACGCTCGATGACCTCCTCCTGCACGTAATCGCCCGCCCCGCAGCCAACAAATGTCAAACACACGCTGAACATCACGAACAGAACGGAAATCGGCTGCATTGCGTCACAACCTCCATTGATTTGAGCCGCGAAGTCTGACCTGGATCTCGCGATCTTCGTGACTGCTTCGACTTCCGGCAGTACACCGCATGCCCAGGTTCACGGTACGATCGTGAAATCTACATGCACCGGCGAGCCCGCGCACACACACCGCCATCAACCACGCATTCCCCTGAGACCGCGCTGGACGCGACGATGAAGGACGCCGGACACCTTCATGCTCCATATCTTTAGCGAGTAACGTGCCAATGCTTCAATTTGTTAATTAACAGATATTTAAAACACATGGTGTGCTCTCGACCCAATAATAAGTGTTCGAAAACGATACACTAATGTCCCAAATCGAACACTTCGCCAATAATTCTGCTATCCGCGGATTATCAATTGGCCTTTTTGAGTACCGACCCAACGGACCATTTTACACCTGTCTTTACTCGCCTCTGACATCTCGCCCTTCACGTCTCACCTCTCCCCTCTACCGTCTCCCTTCTACCGTCTTCCCTCTCACCGCGTTTCGCTCACCGCTGAAGATTCGTAGCGCGCGTGTGACTATAACCCGCGAACTAACAGTTCGCGTTACGGTCGGACACTACATTGGGGTGAGGTCGGGCGGGAAGGCGGCGGTTGAGCTGACAGGCGGGCGGTTCGCGAACCGCCCCTACAAAACAAAAATCCGCGATATTGAAATCGACGCGTTGCGCGCCGTCGTTGTATTCGTATGGGCAACCCACCAGGTTTGCCCACGTTACGGCGCGGGCATTGGTGACGTGATACCGGCAGGCCCTATCGTTAACCTGGTTCGGCGGCGGGGTGTGGTCGTCTTACGTCTACCGTCTGCCTTCTCACCGCCTTCAGGACAGGCGGGCGACCCATGGGTCGCCCCTACAAAGGCGTACGCTGCCGAAATATATCACGTGTCCATATCGCCAATGGTTTGGCGGTCGGGTGTGGACCTCTTACGTCTCCCGTCTCCCGTCTCCCCGCCTTTCCGGTATCTTCAATACCAGCGCGACGCCGATCAACATCAAAACGGCGCTGACTTCGAACGCCCGCCGCAGGCCATAGGCGTCTCCCATCATACCCAGCAGCAACATCGCCACTCCCCGAAGCGTGAAACCCCCGCCCATATAGATCCCATTGGCGAATGCCCGGTTTTCGGGGCAGCTCTCCTGGACCATCGCCATAACCACGGGGCCGGTCGCGAGCGCGACAAAGCCCAGGACGACCAGGACGGGAAACAGGACCCAGCCCTGGCTCTCGAGAAAAACAAACAACAGGATGGGTGTTGCAATCATGGAGAAGCCAAGTACCTGCTTGCGCCCCAACCGGTCGCTCGCCCATCCGCCGATAAGGGCCCCTGCGATGCCGGCGCCTTCGAGTACGGAAAGCGACGCGCCAGCCAGCCACAGGCTCACGCCCTCTTCGCTCAGGAACGTGGGCAGAAATGCGGTGAGGGAGGCCATTGTAAACGCGCGGACGAACACGATGCCGGACAGCGGTACCATAACCGGCGCCATGCGTTTCAGCGCGGAACGCCACGGCAGCGCCCTGTAGAATGACATATCCTCAGCCGCAACGCGTCTCATCCGCAACAACAGGACGAGCGAGGCCACAATGCCCACGGGGAGAAGATAGGCTGTTCCGGCGACGCCCCACAGGCCGATGACGCTCACGATCAGAATCGGCCCCATCGTGCGGCCGAGTTCACCGCACAACATCCAGATTCCCATGCCGCGACCCAGATTCGGTCCTGAGAGTGTTCCGGCCATTGCCGGTCCAACCGCGTGAAAAGCGGCCGAACTGAAGCCGACGATTACCAGGAGGGCTACGAGAGTCGCGTACCCACCGGCCACGCCGAGCAGACTCATCGCGATGCCCGTGACGGCGGGTCCGAGAATGACGAGGGCGCGCAGATTCGAGCGGTCCGCCCGAAGCCCGACAATCGGCTGAAACACGGACGGCGCCTGCCTGACCACCATCAGCATGCCTGCCTCGGTTTTGGTCAAAGACAGGGTCTGAATAAAGACCGGTAACAGGGGCGCAAGAAATCCGCTGTACGTGTCATGCACGGCGTGCCCGCCGGAAAGCATCATCACGTCGGTGGTCTGGAATCGTTCTTCCTGGCGTTTCCCGGACATTGGTTACCCGCAAATGAAAAGCGGTCCTGAATGACCGCTTACTTAATCTCCGGATTCGGATTGCACCAAGATAACCCGGACTGGTCATTCAGGGAATGACAAATATCAAGCCAGTTAGCGACAATTGGAATTCTGGTCTGACGACAATTAGAATTCCCGGAATCAGCAACGGTTCGTAGACTATCTCAGACGCCTTACGAGAGCGAGACGACGCATGAAACGTGCGACCGAACGATCCACCCGGCTTGAAGTCGTCCTCGGTGCCGGTCCCTGCAGGCGCATCGATTCAGACGCGCACCCAGTACAGGTGGTTGTCGATGGTCTCGCCCTCGTCCGCGTATCGGGATTCGCCCAGCATGTAGATGAATGAAGGACGGGTGCCTGGTGGGATAGGGTTGGAGCCGTTTGGGCGTTCCAAGGAAGGCATAACCTGACCTTGTTCAGGGTCGAATGCGAGTACCTCACGCGGCGTGAATGTCTCCCCGTAATCGGACGATTCGAGCCAGACGACGCGTGAGAGTTCCGGATGGTCGCGCAGCCAGAAGGAGGGTAGGCCATGGATACCCGGGGCCCAGTTCTCATCCGGGTGCCCCAGGGCAACGAGCTGGGCGAGAACGCAAAGGACGTCATCGGACGTCATTACCGGCTTGAAGGCGAGTACCCCCCAACCGGGCCAGTGCGACGCCACGGCCTCACTTAACGGCAGTCCACGCCACCTCCCGGCGTCGGACGTCTTCAAGAAGGCACGACAGGGCGTGGGTGTGTGACGAACGTAGCCGACGTAGGGTCGGTCCTTCGAATCGACGGCCAGGCCGCAGTGCTCAATGCCGGGCTTGGGGTTGTTGCTCTCACCCTCCTCTAGCAGGTCAAGCGTGTCCGACGTCGCCGGAAGCGGAACCGGCGTCCCGTCGTCTTTCTGCCAGGTTAGGCCGAAGTCGAAGGAGCGCATGTAGCCCACGGCCTGGTACAGACCGGATACGTCACGTGAGTGCTCCCCCGCATTCGGCTTGCGACCCAGGAAAAAGGCCATGCTCATGTGCATTGTCTTCCGGCCCGGGCCCCAGGCCACGTCGTTGTTCATGCCGGTGTACCCGGTGAAACGCCGCTGCCGGGTGACGATCAGGCCACGGCTTTGCCACGGGCCGGCAGACGGTCTCTCCCAAAGCTCCATGCCGTTGTGGCTGCCGTCGCGGGCGGTGAGGTGAAGCGTGTCGTTGGGGCCACACAGGAGCACGGGATAGGTGTTTCGGCCAAAGGCCTCGACGGAGGTCCAGGCCGACGCATCGTGCGGCCGCAGCGATCGCTGGTACTGCAGAGGCGAGTTGTGTCCGCCCATGACCACGTGCAGGTAGCCCTGGCTATCGACCGCAAGGGTGGGACGAGAATGCTCGTCGACGCCCTCGGCCAGGATGGCACCGGCGGTCCACCTGCGCGTTTCATGATCGAGCGTGCGTACCCGAGCGAAGTACCTCTGATTGTACGAGTCCTGCCAGGCAATGTGGGTTCTACCGCAGCAGACAACAATCTTATTCCCCGGCCCCTGGCTTGCGCGTTCGCCAGCGATCACGGACAGCAAGGCGTCGCCGCGGTTTCGATTGGCAGCGGCGAACGGGTCGCCCACATTGCAGGTCTTGATACGTTCGAAAAATTCAGTCTCCATTTGCTCTCCTCCCTCGCTATTCATCGAGCGCCAGATGCTGTTTATGCGGCAAGAGCCCGGGAGATTCTTCGACTCCGCTCAGAATGACAGGGCGGCGAGTCATCAGGCCGTTGGGATCCCTTCAACGTTTCCTGGCGTGGCAGGCACGCGGTAAACGCCACGCCCTGCCGTTACTCATACCGCAACGCGTCCACGGGATTCCCCCGGGCTGCCCGGGTCACCTGCAGGCTTACCGCGAGGAGCACAACGAGAAGCGTGAGCAAGGCCCCCAGCAGAAAAGTACCTATCCCCGGATCCACGCGATACGGGAAATTCTGAAGCCAGCGATCCGCCGCGACGTAGGTCACGGGCCACGCAACCAAGCAGGCTATACCAACGAGGACCACATATTCACGGGTCAGCAAGGAGATGATACCGATTGTTGGCGCCCCCAGGACTTTACGAATCCCGATTTCTTTGGTACGCCTGGCAACGGTGAGCGACGTCAACCCGAAGGCGCCAAGGCAGGCGATGAATACCGCGAAGAAAGTCGCGTAGCCCGCGATTTTGAACCACCGCCGTTCCTCCCGGTATTGACGGTCAATGTCGTCCTCGAGAAAGGAAGAGTAAAACACTTCGTTGGGCGCCATTTCCTCCCACTTCTCTTTCAGGAAACGAACGGCGCCTGCCCTGTCGTCCGGTCGGATGCGAACCATCAGCATTCTTGTACGACGAGATCTGGGATTGAGGCTCATCACAGCAGGCTTTACGGAACGATGAACGGAATGAAAGTAAAAATCGCGAACCACGCCGATCACGGTAAATTTCCGGCTACCGCTGCCTAACTGTAGTGTCTTTCCCAGAGGCGCTTGCCATCCCAGCTTTTCAACCAGTGCTTCATTAACGAGTACGGATGTTTTGGCGTCGCCGTCTCTCTCGAATCCCCGACCCGATCTCAGCCGCACACCCAGCGTTTCCAGCAAGCCCAGATCACCGTCAAGGATCTCGACGTCGTTCAAGATAGTACCGTTTGATCTTACATCTGCAAAGGTCTGGACCCTGTTGCTGAAGGCGTGCCCTGTTCTTGTGGTCTTCAACACGGCATGGTAGGACTGGGCTGCCTCCTGATAGGCTCCGGCAACGCCCTTGTCATCCAGTTTATCCATTTTATGGACTATTAAAACATCCTTCGGACTAAAACCTAACGGTTTTGTCGTCATCAGATTCAATTGCCGGCCGACTACAGTCGTGCACCCAACCAATAAAATCGAGATGGCAACCTGGAATACCACAAGCACCCGTCTAACGCGCCCCAATCGTTCCAATCTCATCTGCCCTTTAAGCGCATCAGCCGGCAGAAATCTTGACGCAATAAGCGCGGGATAACTGCCCGAAACGATGCCTACCACCAACAACAGGATAACCAGAAAAACCGGTGCGGTGGAATCCACCAGATCGGAAATTGAAAACTCCATTCGGGTCAGACTGTTGAAGCCCGGCATGAACAGTTCGGCCAGCGCCAGGCCAAGCCCAAGCGCGATCAATGTCAGCAGTACCGATTCTGTCAGAAACTGCGTTGCCAATTGGGTTCGCAGACCACCGGCCACTTTGCGCAATCCAACTTCGCGGGCACGGGAGAATGACCTGCCTACCGAGAGGTTTGTATAATTGACCGAGGCTACAACCAGCACAAGCATTGCAATGCACGCCAGGATGTACGAATACACGGGATTGCCTGCGGGATCTAGTACCTGTTGACTTCTAATACTGCGCGTGCCTATAGTTTGATGTCTCCCCTCAAGACGAAGGAGCCATCGGCATGCCGAAGAAATACGTTGTACGTCTGACGCCCGAAGAACGGGAGCGGCTGCAGGATCTGGTAAGCAAAGGCAAGACGCAAGCCTACCGAATAAGGCACGCCCACGTACTTCTCAAGGCCGATGCAGAGGGTCCGGCTTGGCTGGATCGGCAGATCGCGGAGGCCTTTTCGTGCAATCGGTCTACGGTTGAGGGCATCCGGAAGCGTTTTGTGTTGGAGGGCCTGGATTCGGCCCTTGAGCGAAAGAAGCGAGCCCATCCTCCCACCGAAAGAAAGCTGGATGGTGCTAAGGAAGCCCGATTGATCGCGTTGGCTTGCAGTGAACCTCCAAAGGGACATAAGCGGTGGACGCTGAAGCTGCTGGCCGATGAACTCGTGGCCCTGGAGATCATCGATAGCATCTCATACCGAACGGTGCAGCGGACGCTAAAAAAAACAAACTTAGGCCTCACCTGAGAACGTGCTGGGTGATTCCGCCCAAGCAAAACGCCGCGTTTGTCGCCGCGATGGAGGATATCCTGGACGTCTATCAGCGGCCGTACGACGCCAAGAGGCCCGTTGTCAATATGGACGAACACCCGGTCCAGTTGGTCAGGGAGACGCGTACTGTGATCGCAACACGTCCGGGCAAACCTGAACGCTACGACTACGAGTATGAACGTAACGGAACCGCCGTGAACTTCATGTTCACCGAACCGCTGGCGGGCTGGCGCAAGGTCCGTGTAAGACAACGCAAGACCGCGGTGGACTGGGCCCAAGAGATCAAGGATCTCCTTGATACTCACTACCGTGAAGCCGAAACCGTCGTCTTGGTGTGTGATAACCTCAACACGCACACGCCCGCGGCACTCTACAAGGCGTTCTCACCCGAAGAAGCTCGCCGTCTGGCCAAGCGTCTCGAAATCCACTACACGCCCAAACACGGGAGCTGGCTCAACATCGCCGAGATCGAACTCAGCGTCTTGAGCAACCAATGCTTGAAGGAACGCATCCCCGATATTGAATCCCTCAAAGAGCAGATTTCCGCCTGGACGAACGATCGCAACAACAAAAGCAAGGCTGTCCATTGGCGGTTCACGACCAACGATGCTCGGATCAAACTGAGAAAGCTGTACCCAGACTACGCGGCGCTTTAGCCGTCAATGGGTACTAGTCCGACGCCCCTGGAATCGAAGTGAATGTCGCTAAGCGGCTGCAGTTTCAATTTCTCCCATATTGGGCTTTTGGGCCATGTCGACACAAGATCTTTCAACCGCCGCTCGACTTCGGAGGGGCTCACGTCGTCTGGCAGCAATAAATAGGTCTTAAAAAAACTGCGTCTCCTACGAGGTTCATTGCCCACAAGATCGAGCCTGGAAAGAAATCCGAATTGAATACTCGAATTCTTGGGAATCCGCTCAACTAATCCGGTAACCGTTAAATCCAGGCTTCCGGATATCGCGTCACGATCAGTCCGGATTGATAGCGTTTTCCCAATCGGGTCTTCACCCGGGAAATGCTTTTCGGCCATGTTTTCGGTAATGACGACACTCTGCGGATCCTTAAGTGCCGTTGCCGGGTCCCCTTTCAGAAGCGGAAAGGAGAACACTTCGAATATGTCGGGATCTGCAACGTATATCGTTTCCGCTATCTTCGTACCTCGGTGTTGAATGAATCGGTATTTCCAATCAAAATCAATTCGCACGATGCGAACATCCGGAAGCGCCTCCGCCAACGCCGGCCCCAATGCGGCCGGAGCGCTTGCAGACCTTCGTCCTCGATCGTTTTCCGTGTAGACCCTGTAAATCCGATCCGCGTTTTCGTGAAACGCATCGTAGGTCCACTCGTGACGCACATACAGGAACGCGAGCAGACAGAACGCAATCGCGATGCCCAATCCCACCACGTTGATCGTGGCATAAAGCCAGTGCCGCAGCAGATTCCGATAAGCCACCTTGAGATAATTCCAGAACATCGACCGACTCCTCGCGGATTGGATTCTTCAAGGACCGTTCTTTGTATCGCGCCGGCGAATCAGCCGCGATACGGATCCGCTATTCGTGCGCCCCACTGTCATGCTGAGGAGGCCGAACGGCTGATGATGTATCCGCGCCAATGTGTTTACGTGGGTATCTGCCTTTCGAACAATCGAGTAGACGGGAGATTCTTCGACTCCGCTCAGAATGACATGCTTTGCAATAACCGTTGACGAAAACTGTCGGTCAAGTGTCGGTACAAACTGTCATCCTGAGGAAGCCGCCAGGCAGACGAAGGATCTACTGCGGCATTGGATCATCCCCACGCGATTTGCACGTGTCAATACCTGAGAGGCAGCACGGCCGCCTCCTGCGTGGAACGGCAGTAGACGGGAGATTCTTCGACTTCGCTCAGAATGGCAGATCAGCCTATCATCATCGGCAAAACGTCTTCGTCACCCACTCGCCCGAACTGTCATGCTGAGGAAGCCGATGTGAAGGTGGGGCGGACATTCCTGTCTGCCCGCCATCACTCATAGCGCAACGCGTCCACGGGATTCGCCCGAGCTGCTTTGCACGTCTCATAGCTCACGGTGAGAAGCGCAATGCACAACGACAGCAATCCCCCTAACACAAAAGTCGAGATCTCCGGATCAACCCGATATGCGAAATTCTCCAGCCACCGGTTCATCGCATAGTAGGCGATCGGCCAGGCGACGAGATTGGCAGCCCCCACAAGCAGGACATATTCTTTGGACAAGAGCAAAACGATACTGGAAACAGATGCCCCCACCGCCTTTCGGACACCGATTTCCTTGGTACGTTGTTGCACGCTGATAGACGCCAGGCCAAACAAACCAAGACCTGCCACGACAATCGCCAGGACGGAGAAACTGCCGAATAGCATCCCCAACCGAGCTTCCGTCCGGTATAGCCGGTCGAATGACGTATCCAGAAAGGAATATTCAAACGGCGTATTCGGTACGGCCTCGCGCCACTGGTTTCTGAGAAAATCCAGCGTGCCGGCAACGTCGTCCGGCCGTATCCGGATGGAAAGGTAGTCTCTTGTCCACCCCCCGCCCATCATGATCACCAGCGGTTCAATCTCATGATGGAGAGACTTGTAATGAAAGTCCGTTACAACCCCCACAACGTCTCCCTGGAGTCCCGCTCTCATTTCAGCACCTTCTCCATGGACGTCCATTCCAAACTGTCTATTCGCACAGGAAGTCCACCCCAGTTTACTCATCGCTGCTTGATTCAGCATAAAGGCCCCCTTGCGATCGCTTGCAACGTCATCCGATAATGCCCTCCCCTCCAATACTTCAATACCAAACGTCTCGATAAACCCGTGATCCACATAAAACACATTCATCAGCACAGCATCTTTGTATGTACCATCCGTGAGGGGGTAAAAGACATTAGCGGACATCCCTCCGCCTGGTACAGTCGAAGAGGCTGTTACATTCAGTACGGCGCTGTGTGCCGACACTTTATTTCGGTAGCGTCGCTCCGGCTCTCCACCGCCGTTCGGCATGACAACGATATGTTCCTTCCGAAATCCAAGGCGCCTGTTTCGAATATATTCGGCCTGGTCATAGACCAAACCGGTCCCAATGACCAGAATGACGGATATTGCGAATTGGACAATAATAAGCGTCTTTCGCATAGCAGATTTCTTCGAACCCGCGTCCACCAACCCTTTTAATGCCACGACCGGGTTAAGCGCCGAGAGAAAAAGGGCGGGATAGCTCCCGGATAGTACGCCCGTAAATAGCGCAATGCCGATCAAGAGCAACAAAACGTCCCGGCTTTTCAAATAATCAAAAAACAGGTCGCGTTCGACAAAGCCCTTAAATGAGGGCAGCAGGATCTCGACCGCCACAACGGTAAAAATAACGGCCAATGAAGCCAGGAACATCGATTCGCCCAAAAATTGACCGATCAGCTCTCCGCGTTTTGCCCCGACCACTTTTCGCAAACCAATCTCCTTTGCGCGGTACACCGAGCGGGCGGTCGATAGGTTTATAAAATTCATACAGGCAAGCAGCAAAACAATAAACGCGATAACCAGAAAGAGATAGACATACCGGATATCCCCGTTGGGACTGATTTCAAATTCCATGCTGGAATGCAAATGAATATCGGTCAAGGGCTGCAGAAAGAGTTTCAAATGTATACCCGCAGCTTCCATTTCTGCTCCGATGTGTCTTTCGATAAAATCCGGCAACTTCGTTTCGACCTCGTCGGCAGCCTGCGTGGCATGCAAGAGCAGATAGGTATAAAAGTCCATGCTAAGCCAACCCTTGCTGATGTTTAGCGATGCCAGAAAGTCGAACCGCAAATGCGATCTGTGTTTGGAGTTCTTCAACACACCCGTAATCTTATACGTATTGCCGCCCACCGAAAGCGTCCGCCCCATCGGATCCTCGTCGCCGAAATATTTCCGAGCCATCGCTTCCGTCAAGACAATGGAATTTGGTTCCAGGAGTGCGGTTTGAGGATCTCCCTTGCTCAGGGGAAAATTGAAGACCTGGAAGACGTTCGCATCCACGAACAGGACGCCTCTTTCGTAGAAATGACGCTGCTCATTTGCAACAAGCGTCTTTTCATCTTTCCGGAGAAATCTGACCGCATCTTCTACTGACGGAAATTCTTGAACGAGAGTTGAACCCATCGGGAACGATGTAATGGCGAACCGACGGGGCACCCCTCCCGATTGTATCTCTTCGGCAAGCCGGTAGATCCGGTGCGCATTGTTATGGTGTTGGTCATAGCTGAGTTCATCCAGAGCGTACAGAAGAATAAGCATGCAGCAGGCCATGCCGATTGCAAGACCAAGGATATTGATCGCCGAAAATACCTTGTTCCTCATCAGGTTGCGAATGGCGACTTTCAGGTAGTTTGCGATCATGTCAACTCGCACCGGGCGTCTTCAGCGAATTCAGTCGCGTATCGTCCTCGCGCAAAACCACTAAACGGCAATTTCACGGGCGGGAAGCCCCTGAGTTGATCGAGGGTCATGTTGACCGGTCGATCGCTTGAAGCGTTCAGGGCTCCCACCCTATTCGGCGACCAGGTTTCACATTATTCGCTGCGCAGTGCTTCCACAGGGTTGGCCGTCGCGGCCCGGACCGCCTGTCCGCTGACGGTCAAGAGTGCAATACCCATCGCCAGGCCCCCGGAGACCGCAAACATCCACCATTCGATGTCCGAGCGATAGGCAAAATCTTGCAGCCACCGAGACAGGACGTAATACGCGATTGGCGACGTGAAAACAAATGCGATCAGCACGTGCCGCGCAAAGTCCCTGGACAGCAGGAACACAATGCTCGCCACTGTGGCCCCCAGCACCTTACGAATGCCGATCTCTGTTTTCCGCTTTCCAGCCGCGAAGGAAGCCAGCGCCAGGAGACCAAGGCAGGCGATGAAAATCGCGAGGCCGGAGAATATCTGCACTACAAGAATCATCCGTTGTTCGTTTTCGTAGAGCCGGAGATAGTCGCTATCCAGAAAGGTATATTCGAATGGCTGATCGGGTGCGAATTCCTCCCACAAGCCTCGCACCGATGATACAGCATCGGCCACGCTGCCGGGATGCAACCGCACGACGACATAAGAACGGCCCCAGCGGA
This sequence comes from Candidatus Latescibacterota bacterium, assembly GCA_965237675.1. GTDB lineage: Bacteria > Latescibacterota > UBA2968 > UBA2968 > JAAXHE01. The sequence goes on along the minus strand of OZ250150.1, from coordinate 1,351,404 downwards.
GAAAAGGAAGCACCAGTGGTTCGATCCGGTACCGGAGTGACTGGTAATGGAAGTCCTTGACCACTCCAATAACTTTTCCTTCACGGCCCGCAAACGTCATGCGCCTTCCAACCGGGTCGTCCCACCCGAGTATCGAGGCGGCGGATCGGTTGATCAGGTACGCCGTGGAGTCCGAAGGGAATTCTGCAGGATCGAAATTCCGGCCCTGAATGACCTCCAGCCCCGCGGCTTCCACAAAATGCTCATCAACTGTCGCGTAGGTGAGCGAGGTCTCTTCGTAGTTGGCAGGTTGTTCGGGCTGGAACAACGTAGAGTCGAAGTCTTTGCCGGGAACGCTTTGGGTAACTGAGGCCGCGACCACCGGGGCAAGCGCTTCGAGTTGTTCCCGGAATACGTCGGACTGCCGCCCAAGACTCCTGGCCCCGTGAACCACAAGTACGTTTTCTCTGTCGAAACCAAGTGGTTTATCCTGCAAATAACGAAGTTGGTCACGAATCACCAAAACCCCGATGAGCATTCCGATCGAGATGGAGAATTGCGCCACAACGAGCCCATTACGCAACCGCTTACCGCCGAGGCCCGCCGCAATTCGCCCTGTAAACACGTCCGCAGGCCGAAAGGACGACAGCAAGAGTGCAGGATATGTGCCGGCCAGTGCGGCTACTACCACGAATACTACGCTCAACGCCAGAACGACCGACGGAGAACTCAGGCTACTCATCGACAAATGTTTTCCGGTGAGGTTCACCAGTTGGGGTAACACCAATTCGCTGAGCCCCAGTGCCAGAACGAGCGCCAGAACAAAATGCATTGACGACTCGATGAGAAACTGGCGGACAAGTCGCCCGCGTCGGGAACCCAGCACCTTTCGAATACCTATTTCCCGAGTCCGGCTGGTTGACAACGCCGTGTGCAGATTCACGAAATTCACGCACGCCAGGAACAGAACAAGTACGGCAACCAGGCTGAAGATATAAACCTGCACAATGTCGCCATTCTGCTCGAGTTCGTAATTGTGGTGTGAGCGCAGGTGAATTTGCGTCATCGGTTGCAAACGGAACCGGCTGTAACCCCCTGATCGGGTAGCGCTTGCCGCCAGCCCTCGACGTTTGACGTACTCGCGGAGTTTCGTTTCCACATCGGAAGCGTTGGTTTGGTCCCTCAAAACGACATATGTATAAGTGGTAGCCGATCCCCATTGCGTCTTGCGTTGCTCTACTATGGGAAGCGTCCACAATGGTGCAAGAAAGTCGAATTTAAAATGGGACTGCTGAGGAAACTCTCGCACCACGCCCGTGACCCGCAACGTCGAACCGTCGGCCAGGTTCAACGGCTGTCCCAGTGGGTCCTGACCCCGGAAGTATCGCCGCGCCGTCTGTTCGGTAATCAAAACAGAATCGGGGTCCCGAAGCGCGGTCACCCGATCTCCTGCTATAAAACGCACGGTAAACACGTCGAAGAAGCCCGTCTCCACGTAAAAAAAGCCGGACTCGTTTGTGCGCGTTTGTCCGGCCCGAAGCGTGCGCCGTTCCCGACGCATGCGTACCGTGCGCTCCACATCAGGAAAGCTGGACAGCGCTTCAGCCACCGGAACAGGACTCAATGGCGTAGTCCATGCGTTGTCCCCGAACTGCCCGTCCCAGAGGACGCGATAGATTCTGTCCGCCTTTTCGTGAAACTTGTCGTAGCTGACTTCGTCCAATACGAGTATCAGAACCAACAGACAACACGCAAGCCCGACGGCCAGACCCACCACGTTGATCGCGGCATAAAGCGGATGCCGCAGCAGATTCCGCCAGGCTACCTTGAGATAATTCCAGAACATCAATCGACTCCTCGCGGATTGGATTCTTCAAGGAACCGTTCTTCGTCCGTCGCCTTCAAACTTCCCGTAAACTTACGCCTATCGCGGATTGGCGTTGTTCAGCCGCAACCAAATGGGTGGAACTGAACGGGAGCCCGTTTGGCGCTCGGATCACTCCCCCCTTGAAGGGGAGTCGCAGAAGCCGAGCCGGTCCCCTGAGCCTGTCGAAGGGTCGGCGACGGCTGATGCGGTGGGGGGAGTTCAACGCCTGACCGTATGCAAGCAGCGTGAATTGACATGCACGCACTTTGCGTTGAAGTCTTACTGTAAGGTCTAACGTCTCCCGGTAACCTCGGTGCTTCTACTCATACCGCATCGCGTCCACGGGATTCGCCCCGGCTGCTTTACAGGTGTCGTAGCTCACGGTGAAAAGCGCTATGCACAACGCCAGAAGGCCACCGAGAACAAACGTCGAGATCGCCGGATCAACCCGGTATGCGAAATTCTCCAGCCACCGGTTCATCGCATAGTAGGCGACTGGCCAGGCGATCAAATTGGCAGCCCCCACAAGCAGGACATATTCTTTGGACAAGAGCAAAACAATACTGGAAACAGATGCCCCCACCGCCTTTCGGACACCGATTTCCTTGGTACGCTGTTGGACGCTAATGGACGCCAGGCCAAACAAACCAAGACCTGCCACAACAATCGCCAGGACGGAGAAACTGCCGAATAGCATCCCCAACCGAGCTTCCGTCCGGTATAGCCGGTCGAATGACGTATCCAGAAAGGAATATTCAAACGGCGTATTCGGTACGGCCTCGCGCCACTGGGTTTTGAGAAAATCCAGTGTGACGGCAACATCATCCGGGCGTATCCGGATCGACAGGTAATTTGTCCATGCACCGTCTACCAACATGATCACAAGCGGCTCGATTTCATGATGGAGAGATTTATAATGAAAGTCCCTTACAACCCCCACCACGTCTCCCTGAACGTTCACTTTAATTTCACCAGATTCATTATAGACATGCGCGAAGTCTTTATCCTCACTGGAAGCCCACCCCAATTTTTGCATGGCCGCTTGATTTAGCATAAATGTCCCGTGTCGATCGCTTTCGAAATCCTCCGAAAAAGCCCTTCCATCTGCAACTTCAATACCAAACGCCTCGATAAATTCATGGTCTACAAACATTACATTCATCACCAGTACGTCATTGTGTCCGTCGTCCATGAGGGGTCGGAAAAAATGACTGGCGATTTCTCGGCCCGGCACGGTCGACGATGCGGATACGTTTAATACGGCGCTGTGTGTCGATACCATGTCTCCATATCGCTTCATTGCCTGGCGACTGACGGCCGGCATTACAACTACCTGTTCCTTTTGAAATCCAAGGCGCTTGTTGCGAATAAAACCCGCCTGGTCATATACCACGCCGGTCCCAATCACAAGAACAATGGAGATGGTAAATTGAACTACGCCTAGTGTCCCGTCCCAGAAATAGCTTTACAAAATCGTTCGACTTTTTGGATGATCGATTGTGCGGTGGCGGTCCAGAGGAAAGGCTTCGACGTGTCGTTGTAGTTGTCGGTGAAGGTTTGTATTCTGTCGATAAGTTCATTGACAGATCTGAAGGAGCCGCGCCTGATGGCCTTCTGAGTGATGATATTGAACCAGATCTCGACCTGGTTGAGCCAGGATGCGTAGGTCGGTGTAAAGTGAACGTGGTATCTGGGTCTTTGTGAAAGCCATCGTTTCACTTTGGTGTGTTTGTGCGTACAATAGTTGTCGACGATCAAATGCACATCGAGATCATCAGGGACGTTTTGGTCGATGTGGTTGAGAAACTGCAAAAACTCCTGGTGGCGGTGCCTGCGCTTGCATTGCGTCAACACCTCGCCCGAGGCAATGTCCAGGGCAGCGAACAACGTCGTGGTGCCGTGGCGGCGGTAATCGTGCGTCACGCCCTCCACATATCCCAGCCCCATCGGCAAAAGCGGCTGGGTACGCTCCAACGCCTGCGTCTGGCTTTTCTCGTCGACACAAAGCACTATCGCAGAATCCGGTGGGTCCAGATACAGACCGACGATGTCGTGGACTTTTTCTGTGAAGAAGGGATCGTTAGATAGCTTGAAGTGCTTCTGACGGTGTGGCGCAATCCCCAATGTGGACCAGATACGTTGCACCTCGGATTTGGATATCTTCGTTTCGGCAGCGATGGAACGACACGTCCAATGGGTGCTGCCGTCTTCGGGTTTTGTGGTCAGCGTCTTGCGGATCAGTGCGGTGATGTCTTCGGCCTCAACCGTGCGTGGTCTGCCCGAACGGCGTTCATCATACAGACCCATTAATCCTTGCTGGAGAAAGCGGTTACGCCAGGTGATGACGCTCTGCTGGCTCAGCCCGACTTTTTGGGCAATCACCCGGTTACTGAGACCTTCGACGCTCATCAAGACGATCTTGGCACGTCGCACGAGACCATGCGACAACGTACGAGAGGTTGAAAGTGAGTTGAGTTCCTCACGGACCTGGCCAGACAACACAATGGGCTTCCGAGGACGACCGCGTCCCATGGTTCTCTCCTTTCCCGATGGGTGTAAGAAGCGTGTAGAGAGAACATAGGACAGGCTCAATAAATAGTCAAGTTACTTTAGGGACAAAACACTAGCGTCTTTTGCGTCCACGGTTTTTTCAGACTGGCATCCGTAACGCCTTTTAACGCGGCGACTGGTTGAAAGGCAGTGAGGAACAGGGCGGGATAACTTCCGGAGAGCGCCCCCGCAATCAGAACAATGCCAACCAGAACCAACAAAACGTCCCCACTTCTCAGAACATCTAAAACCAGGTCGCGTTCTACAATGGCTCTAAACGAGGGCAGCGAAATTTCGACCAGCGCAACGGCGATAATTATGGCGATTGAAGCTACCAAAGTCGACTCGCCTAAAAACTGACACATCAATTGCGGCCGTTTTGCGCCGGCCGCTTTCCGTATGCCGATCTCCTTTGACCGGTACACGGAGCGCGCGGTCGAGAGGTTCATAAAGTTGATGCAGGCAAGCAGCAAAACGAAAAAGGCGATAACGAGGAAGAGATAGATGTATCGAATATCCCCGTTTGGACTGACTTCCCATTCCAAACCGGAATACAAATGAATATCTGTTAATGGCTGGAGAAAGGGCTTCAGCTGCATACCTCCCGCCTTGAGTACTTTCCCAATGTGTCTGTCGATAAATTCAGGTAAACGCAATTCTAACTCGTCGGCAGCGTGTTTGTCCTGAAGGAGCAGATAGGTGTAATAATCGCGAGAGATCCAATCGTTACGCTCAACGGGCGACGCCAGAAAATCGAACCGCAGATGGGTATTGTAGGAACCGCCCTCCAGGATACCGGTGATGTTATACGTCTTCCCGCCCACCGAAAGGATCCGTCCCATCGGATCGTCGTCCCCGAAGTATTTTCGCGCCATCGCTTCCGTAGGGATAATAGATTTGGGCTCCTTTAGTGCTGTCTGAGGATTTCCCTTGCTCAGGGGAAAATCGAATACCCGGAATACATTGGCATCCGCAAACAACACACCGCGCTCATAGGATTGATTTAGGCGGTTTCCGACCAGCAATTTTTCATCAAATCTGTGAAACCGGACAGCATCTAACACCGTAGGATAATCTTGCACGAGAGCCGGACCCATCTGGAACGACGTCATCGGAATACGAAGCGTCTTCCCACTCACGCGAACCTCATCGGCAAGCCGGAAAATTCGATCCGCGTTTTTATGGTGTCGGTCATAGCTCAGTTCATCCTGAACATAGAGTAAAATGAGGATGCAGCACGCGATTCCGATTGCAAGACCAAGGATGTTGATCGCCGAAAAGGTCTTGTTCCTCATCAGGTTGCGTATGGCGACTTTCAGGTAGTTTGCGATCATGTAGGGCGACCTCCTGCGTCTTCCGTGGCGCGGCTTCGCCAGGCCCAGCCCGCCCTGCGCCTGCACGGCCATGCTGAGGAAGCCGTCTGGCTGAGGATGTCTCCGCGCAAATGTGTTACCGTGGGTTTCCGGCCTAAGGACAACCGAAAAGACGGGAGATTCTTCGACTTCGCTCAGAATGACATGCTATCTAATAACAATCAGGGTAATGCATCCGCCATTCGTTGGCCAAGATTGTCATGCTGAGGATGCCATCAGGCTGAGGATGTCTCCGCGCAAATGTGTTACCGTGGGTTTCCGGCCTAAGGACAATCGAGCAGACGGGAGATTCTTCGACTCCGCTCAGAATGACAGGCGGGCGTGAAGGTGGGGCAGACATTTCTGTCTGCCCGCCATCACTCATACCGCAGCGCGTCCACGGGATTCGAACGGACGGCACGGGCGACCTGCAGGCTTACCGCCAGAAGCACCACGAGAAGCATGAGCAGGCCTCCCAGCAGAAAGGTGCCTATCCCGGGATCCACGCGATACGCGAAATCTCGCAGCCAGTGCTCCGCCGCGACGTAGGTCGCCGGCCATGCAATCAGACCGGCGATTGCGACCAGGATCACATATTCCCGGGTCAGCAAAGACACGATACGTGATGTCGGCGCGCCAAGGATTTTCCGAATCCCGATTTCTTTGGTTCGCCTGGCGACGGTGAGCGACGTCAGCCCGAATGCGCCCATGCATGCAATGAATACGGCAAAGAAAGTCGCGTAGCCCGCGATTCTGAACCACCGTCGTTCCTCCCGGTATTGTCGTTCTATTTCCTCATCCAGGAAATTATGGTTAAACGGAACATCCGGTACGATTTCAACCCACTTCTCTCTCAGGTAATCAAGTGTGTCGTGGACATTGTCCGGGCGAATCCGAATCATGAGCAGGAATCTGAAGTCCGCCCGGGGCCGGGCGGACGACGAGGTCGCCTGCAATTGCAACACCGCGGGGCCGATGGCGTGGTGAAGGGACCGGAAATGAAAATCCCGGACGACACCGATAACCGTCTGTTCCTTCCTGCCAAGTCGAATCGTCTCGCCGATAGGCGCTTCCCATCCAAGTCTCCTGGCGAGAGATTCGTTTACAATTACCGATGTCTCCGCGTCGCTATCTAGCTCGAAATTTCGACCCTCCATTAGCCCTATACTCATTGTTTCGAGGAAACGCGTATCACAGAAAATGCTCTCAACACCTTTCAGTGTCGTCCCCTTCCAACTGATGTGAGAACTACTTCGCATTAAACTGCTGAATCCGTGTGCTGTTCTCGTAGTATTCAAGACGGAATGGTATGGCCGGATGGCCGTCTCGAACGCTTTGGCCAAGTCCATTCTCTGGGATATCCCGAATAGCCGAACGACGACGACATGGCTGGGCTCGAAACCAAGCGGTTTTGATTTCAGCATGTTCATCTGTATGGACGCTATGGTCATGCATGTCACCAATGACGTGGAGATGGTCAGTTGGAATGCCACGAGCGCACGGCTGAAAAAGCCCATTCGATCCACCTTGTACCGCCCTTTTAACGCGTCGACGGGAAGGAATCCGGACATGAATATTGCCGGGTAACCACCGGCGACGATGCCTACAATCAGAGCCAGGACAAGTAGAAACACGAGAGAGGTCGAATCCGCCAGATCGGACAGGGCAAATTTCCTGCTGATCAGACTGTTGAAACCCGGCATGAACAGTTCGGCCAGAGCCAGCCCGAGCGCAACCGCGATCAGTGTCAGCATAACCGATTCCGCCAGAAACTGCCTCGCCAGTTGCGTTCGTATACCCCCGGCCACCTTGCGCATTCCGACTTCGCGGACGCGAGAAAACGACCGGCCCACCGAAAGGCTCGTATAGTTGACTGTGGCCACGATCAGCACGAGGATCGCAATGCCCGCCAGGATATACGAATGGACGGGCTTTCCGGGACGGCTAATTACGCGACCGACGCTAAGGTCGGGGCCGATGTCTCCAGAATTAAAGTGAATGTCTCTAAGTCGCTGCAACTTCAGCTTCTCCGGGCGTCGGCTCCCGGGCCACGGTATCGAAAGGTCGTCAAGCCGGCGCTCCATTTCCAGGGGGCTCAGATCTTCCGGTAGCAAAACGTAAGTGTTCACGATGTCCCATTCCCGTTTCTGCACCGCAGGGTTGAAAGCAAAGAGAAAGTCAAAGCGAAGGGTGGAGTTTTTGGGAATGTCCCTGATCACACCGGTTACAGTCAATTCCTGAGTCGGAAGTTTATCCGACTCTTCCTGCTTGGTTTCAGGTGACGGTTGCGTTAGTCCGAAGGAGATCATACGCACCCCGGATCCTCCGCCAGCCAATTCTATCACTTTCGGTTCGACATCCCGGACGGAAATCGACTTTCCGATCGGATCCTGTCCTGAGAAATATGTCTCAGCCATGGTTTCGGTAATCACCACGTAGTCCGGAGCCTCCAACGCGGTGGCCGGATTTCCCTTGATCAGAGGAAAGGAGAAAACCTCCAGAATTGATGGATCTGCCTGAAGAAAGCCTGCACGAGTCGTTTGATCTCGATGACGGATCAGGCGCGCCACGGAATTCATTCTAACGGAACGGACGTCCGGAAACGCCTCCGACATCGTAGGCCCCAATGCCCTTGGTGTATTGTCTGAAGTTCGGCTGCTTTCAAATTCCGCGTAGACCCTGTAAATGCGATCAGCATTTTTATGAAACGCATCGTAAGTCCACTCGTGACGTACATAAAGGAACGCCAGTACACAGAACGCTATCGCGATGCCCAGGCCCACCACGTTGATCGCGGCATAAAGGGGGTGCCGCACCAGATTTCGGTAAGCTACTTTGAGATAATTCCAGAACATCACCCGACTCCTTTCTGGTTGTAACCGACAATGCCCGCGCCCGCATTGCACTCCCTGGCGACACGCTGATCCATCCGTACCTGAAGCAACAGGCGTGCCACGTGCTTTTCGCCCGATTTTACAGGTACTTAGCACTGTTCCGTCGAAAAAGCCAGCCTTTAAGTGTCCGATAATGATACAGCAGTGTTCGAAATTGAACACATAAGAGACGCCGGCCCTCGAACTGCTTGACAGGATAAGTCTCTGTGATCATTATGGTTGTACGCAAATTCGATTCAAGAGGCATATTGGCACGAAAAATGCACCTCTTGTTAAGGAATGAGACATTTCCAGCATGATTGGTCGTCGTACCCTTCGCGCGGGTTCCCGCGTTCGGGTATCGTCTGCCTATTCATGCCTGAACGCATGAGGCTTCAATGAAATCATTCGATAAGATCCTTATTGTCGACGACGACCGCGACGTGCTGTTGGCCGCACAGCTCTTTCTCAAGCAGCACGCCGGGCGGGTGGATACCGAAACCGATCCCGACCGTATTCCCGAACTGCTGCAGAACGACGCCTACGACGTGATCCTCCTGGATATGAACTTTGCCCGGGACGCCACCTCGGGGAGGGAAGGGTTTCACTGGCTGCGGCGGATTCTGGAGATCGATCCTTCCGCCGTGGTCGTCCTCATCACGGCGTTCGGCGACGTCAAGACGGCTGTGCAGGCCATCAAGGAAGGCGCGACTGACTTCGTCCTCAAACCCTGGCAGAACGAGAAACTGCTGGCCACGCTGTCCTCGGCAGCCAGCCTCCGCCGGTCGCGCCTCGACGTCGTTCGGCTTCGCTCTCGCCAGAAGCAACTCCACGCCGACCTGGACAGGCAGTTTCCCGGCATCGTGGCCGTCTCGCCGGTCATGCGCGAAGTCTTCGAAACCATCCGGAAGGTCGCCGCCACCGACGCCAACGTGCTCATCCTGGGCGACAACGGAACGGGCAAAGACGCGGTTGCGCGCGCCCTTCACCGGAGATCCGGCCGCGCGGACCAGGTCTTCATCCACGTCGACCTCGGCGCCGTCCCCGAGACCCTTTTCGAGAGCGAACTTTTCGGGCACAAAAAAGGCGCCTTTACAGACGCCAAAGAAGGCAGGGCGGGGCGGTTTGAAACCGCGTCGGGCGGAACGTTCTTCCTGGATGAAATCGGCAACCTCTCTTTACCGCTTCAGGCCAAACTGCTCACCGTACTCGAAAAACGCACCGTTTTTCGTCTGGGCACCAACAAGCCCGTCCCGATCGATATCAGGCTCGTCTGCGCCACCAATACGCCCATCCACGAACTGGCCACCCGGAACGAATTCCGCCAGGACCTGCTCTACCGCATCAACACCGTTGAAATCCAGTTGCCGCCGCTCCGGGACCGCGGCGAAGACCTGCCGCTCCTCGTCGGCAATTTCCTGGACAGGTATTGCAGGAAATACAAAAAGCACCGCATCGGCCTGCATCCCCGCACCATGGAAAAACTCAAAACCTATTCCTGGCCAGGAAACGTCCGCGAACTCCAGCATGCCATCGAGCGCGCCGTCATCATGAACGAAAACGGCACGCTGCAACCGGCGGACTTTCCGCTCAGCACATCAGAAACCACCACGGGCGACCACATCCACTGCGAAGACTTCAACCTCGAACGCATCGAGAAGACCGCGATTCGCAAAGCCATCGAGAAGTATAAAGGCAACATCAGCCACACCGCCCGGGAACTGGGCATCACACGCAGCGCTTTATACCGCAGGCTGGAAAAATATGGTCTATAGACACTTCCGGACGCTCTGCATCGTGCGGGTGGCCTTTCTGTGCGCCACGATCTGCGCCCTTGTGTTCGTCCTCTTTCAGACGTCGTACTACACCACCGTCATCATCCTTGCCGGCATCGCGCTCTACCAGGCCTATGCCCTCATCCACTACGTGGAGCGCACGAACCGGGATCTCACCCGCTTTTTGCAGGCCATCCGGTACGAAGACTTCTCCCAATCCTTCAGCGGCCGCGGACTCGGGTCCGCTTTCGACGACCTCCGGAAGGCGTTCAACGACGTGTTGAACGCCTTCCGGAGGACACGGGCGGAAAAAGAAGAAAACTTCCAATACCTCCAGACCGTGGTCCAACACGTGGGCGTGGGACTGGTCTGTTACGATCCCAACGGACGCATCGAACTGATGAACACCGCGGCCCAGCGCCTGCTTCGCAGACCCCATATCCACAATGTGCACGAACTTGAACCGGTAAGCAAAATCCTCTCTGAAACATTGCTCGGCCTTCGCCCGGGCGACAGAACCCTGGTCAAAGTTCAGGACGAGGACGAACTTCTGCAGATCATCATCCACGGCACCGAGATTCGAATGCGGGGCGATACGTATATTCTGGCCTCAGTACAGGACATACAGAGCGAACTCGAAGAGCAGGAAATAGAGGCGTGGCAGAAACTCATCCGCGTGCTTATCCACGAAATCATGAACTCGATCACTCCCATTTCGTCCCTCGCTTCAACCGTGCGCGGCCATTTTCCCGAACCCGGACGCGCGTCGTCGCTCGATCCCCAAACCGTGACAGACGTGCACGCCGCCCTTGAGACCATACAATCCCGCAGCGAAGGTTTGCAACACTTTGTGGACACCTATCGCCAGCTCACGCGGATACCCAGCCCGGACTTTCAAATCTGTCCGGTCGCCGAACTCTTCGACCGCGTTGTGTCTCTCATGCAACCGGAATGCGAGAGAAAACGCATCGCGCTGCGCACTGAAGTCGATCCCGAGTCTCTCGAGGCCACGGCCGACCCCGACCTCATCGAGCAGGTGCTCATCAATCTTCTGCGCAACGCCATGCACGCGCTGGACGGACGCGACGGGGCCCGCATCGACCTGGTTGCCCTTCTCGACCGAAGAGGCCGGGTACTCATCCGAGTACGGGACAACGGACCGGGCATCCTCGAAGACGTGCAGGAGCGCATCTTCATCCCGTTCTTTACCACCAGACGCGAAGGATCGGGTATCGGTCTGTCGCTGTGCCGCCAGATTATGCGCCAGCACCGCGGCGGCATCAGTGTCCGGTCCACACCCGAAGAAGAAACCGTATTTACCCTCCGATTCTGACCTCTAGCCTGCAGGGTGGGCGAATTTTGTTGCATTTGAGTCAAGCTTCAGGCTGAGAGCACTCAAGTGGCCACTACCCCCAATCCTCCAGTATGGCCTTTGCTGCATTGTGCCCCGGGGCCCCGGTCACCTCGCCACCGGGGTGGGTGCCCGCACCGCAGAGATAGAGGTTCTGAATCGGCGTCGCGTAGTGCGCCCATCCGCCAAGCGGCCGCTGCGCCAGGAACTGGTCCGGCACGATGTCCAGATGCCTGATATTGCCGTCGGTAAGGCCCACCCGGTCCTCCAGGTCGTGGGGCGTGAAGAGAGACCAGTCCACCATAATATCCCGAAGGTTCGGCGCATAGACCGACAGCGTATCGATCAGCCGTTCGCCCACCTCTTCCCGTCTCTCCTCCCAGGTGCCGTCGCGAGGGCGCACGGGCGCATACAGGACCCAGACGGACATCACATGGTGGCCAGGCGGCGCCATCGTGTCGTCGAAGACCGATGGAATCTGCACTTCCATCACCGGTTCCCTGGCGGGATCTCCACGCCGGGCGTCGTCCCAGGCGCGGGCGAAGTAGTCAATGGACGGGCATATTTTAATCTCGGCCATCCAGCGCGGATCAAAATCCGATTCGCCCCGCGCGAAATCCGGCAAGCCCGTGAGCGCCGCGTGGAATTTCAGATAGGCCGTTCTGGTCTTCAGACGGCCCGCCCTGGCCAGGAATCGCGCATCCAGCGCCTCGGCCGGCAGCAGCTTCAGAAACGTGCGTTTCGGATCCGCGTTGGAGACCACGATCCGGCTGCGAATCTCCGTGCCGTCGGCAAGCGCCACACCACACGCGCTTCCGTTTCTGACCAGGATTCTTGACACCTCGGCGCCTGTCTGCAACACCGCTCCACGCGCCCGTGCCGCCCTCGCGAGGGCGTTGGCGATTCCGCCCATTCCCCCCTTCACAATGCCAATGTTCTCCGGCCGGCCGAACACGTTGCATTTGATATACGCATAACACCATGCGCTGCCGGTCGCCGCGGGATCGCCCACGTCCTGCGCCTGGATAAACGCGCCCTGCGCGTGGTCGGATTCGAAATAGTCCGTCACGATATCGGCCATGCTCGTCGTCAGCAGGCGGTCCAGAAGCGCCTCATCCGGCGTTCCCCTCACCCGCGAGGCAATCTCGCTGATCGTGGGCGGCGGCGTCAGAAAATAGGGATAGAGGATACCGGCGGCACGTTCCCAGAAGGAAAGCCAATCCGGATAGGCCTCAGCGTCCCGGCGCGAGAATCGGGCGAGTTCCGCCTGGCTGCGTTCCACGTCGTCCCAGAGGCGGAGGGCGGAGCCATCGGGGAAGGGCTGATACCGGGACGGGTCCAGGTGATAGACGTCGAACCCGTGTTCTCGCAGCTCCAACTCGTCGATCACCCGGTCCTGCAACAGGTGGCAAATGTAGGAGCAGGACGAAAACCGGTAACCGGGAAAGAGTTCTTCGGTCGTACAAGCGCCGCCCAGGAGGTCCCGCCGTTCCAGTAACAGCACATCCATTCCGGCATCCGCGAGGTAGGACGCCGCAACAAGCCCGTTATGCCCGCCTCCCAGGATCACCGCATCGCAATCTACCGTGGCCATTTTGAATTCTCCACTATGAGTGTTGCACTGTTAGCAGTCAGTGAAAGAGACCTCTCCCCCCGACCCCCGCTCCTGCAGGAGAGGGGGAGTTGATCTAAGCGTTACGTAAATGCTGTATTATATAAGCTCTGATTGATTGGAGAACGCCATCTCGTCACTTTCCCAAGCGCAACTCGCCGACCAATCACCAGGTTTCGACCGGATTTTTCATCAATCGAAACGCCTTCATCCAATCCAACCGTTCATCAGCCGATCACAGTTCCCCCTTCCTCTCAGGAAGGGGGTTAGGGGGTAGGTCTCGTCTGTTTCAAACGATCCAACTCCAGAATGTATTACACATGGGGATTCACTTTCTCTATTCACTCGGAAGCTGTTTCTGCTTCGTGAAACTGCAATCCGTGACAATTCATGAAGTATTCAGGTTAGCAGTCAGTGATTTGCGATGGGTCAATTCATGCAGTGAGAGGGTAGACGGGAGACGTAAGAGGGCCGCACCTTTCCGCCCCGGGCGGCTGACAGCGGTCAGTGATCAGCGGGCGAGGGCTCGTGTTCCGTTCCCGTCCCGCGTCCTTCGTGTCGCTTCCACTATCGAACCCCCCAACCATTCTCCACCAGCCAGGCGCGAACCTTTTGCCGGCAATCTCCCTGCAACTCAATCGTATCCCGCCGAAACGTCCCGCCCGTTCCACACGCTTCTCGCAAGGCCCGCGCCAGATCCTTCATATCTCCCTTCGCCAGCACCAGACCGCCAGCCAGCGTCACCACCTTGCCCCTCTTCCGTTTCTCCAGCGAAATCCGAATCCGCTGCTCCTCCGGCGCGCGGGAGACCAGCACTTCCTCGTCAGTGTCAAACACATCCTCGGAAACAAACGCCCATCCCTCTCCTGAAGTTCGCTTAATCACGATATTTCTCCCGTAAAGACAGCCTGAAAGAACAACCATGCGTCTCTTTAATGTTCACTTCCTTTCCAGGTTCGCCTCTTGCACCTCGGTGGTGGAGATAATGGGTGATCTGACCGCTGAGAGCAGAAGGCTGGCCGCTTTTTGTGACGTGCCGGCCCTCACCCGCCTGGTTCCAGGTGCTGATCTCCTGCCGTTTCCTGCCCTCTTGCGTCTTACCTCTCACGGCTCTTTCGTGCCGTCGCCAAAATCGGGCACTGCCGTTAACGCGCCTCCATTCATCGCGGACTCGTGCGCCACCAACCCCGGGACCAGGTACCGCGTCGCCTGCCAAACATTATTCGGCGGCGTTTCGCCCGTCACACACGACGTCACGAAATCATGCACCAGGAACTGATGGGCACCTTTGTGCCCGTTTCCCAGGCCGATAAACTCCCTCGGCAGCCGGTGTACCGGATGTACCCGCGACACCCCCTGGTGCGTGCCATCATCTCCCGTGACCGCGCCCATCGGGTCGTCGGCCGGTCCGGCCGGCACGCCTTCACACGACAATTCCGCCGTCAAATCCACGCACGTTTTCCGGTCCTTAGTGATCCAGACATTCCCGCCCACCTGCTCCTCGTATCCGGCTTCCGTTCCATACAGACTCATCCCCACCGTGCCCGGATGTCCGATCCGCCGGAACTCGTTGAAACGCGCCATACTCCCATCCGACATCTTGCACAACATCGTCTGGTTGCTGAACGGGTTCTTCCAGACATTGTCTTCACGCGCATATAGATTATCTTCATGGCGGTCCTCAAACCCCATTCCACTCACGTGCGTGGCGTGCGCCCCGGTGACCGACACGATCATACTCGTGGAATGGGTGGGATAATAGAGGGGCGGCGCCCCGTAATACCGCTTCCATTGGTCGCCGTGCCGCCATTGCGACACCGCATACAGTCCATGAAAATAATCGTGGTAATACTCCGCCTCCCCGTAAACGACATGTCCGAAATCTCCCGTCTGAAAACGATCCCGGCAGTAGATCGTACACGGGTAATAGTAACTCGTCTCGCCAATCATATAGATCAAACCGGTCTCCTCCACGGCCTGTACAAGCTCGGAGACCTCATCCAGGCTCACCGCCGACGGCACCGCCGAGTAAATATGCTTGCCGCTGCGCAACGCCTGCACCGCCTGGGGCCCGTGCAGATGATGCTGGGTGATAATCGCAATCGCATCGACCTCGGATCCGCACAGCGCATCGAGAGACGGATATGTATCCGGAACGTCGAAACGCGCTGACTTCTCCCGTAGTTTCTCCGCGTCCAGGTCGCACAATACCAGGTGGTCCACCTCCGGATGCGCCTTGAAAAGAGGGATGAACGAATTCGCGAACGCTCCGGTCCCACAGATCCCAACACGGATGCCCATAATTACCTCATAAACAGCAATCAGCAGACAGCAGTCAGCTAAAACCGGTTAGCGATACGGACCGGCGACGTCAATCTGCGATATGCACGCCGCGACGTGGGCAACCACAAGGGTTGCCGCTACATAATCCAATGACGGGGCGAATGGGTTTGCGGCCTCTCTACTTACCTCTCGCCCGCCCGGTGGTGGAGAGGGGGGTGGTGAAAATCCGACTATTTCGCGATTTCCCTTGCCAACGTGTTACTGACGAGACCTCGCCCATGACCGATAAGAAATGCACCAGACACACAATGCGCAAGCCTTAAACCTGTCCTCCCCTTGAAATGTCCGAGAGAACAGTCGGTCGGGATTTCGGGCTCACGGGGTGTTCTTCCCGCGCGTGGGATGATTCTTGAATACCGGACCCACATTTCGTACATTGGCACAATCGAAAGGAGGCGCCATGGACCTATCCAGGTTTCAGGATGACGCCATCGTAGCCGAATGGAACCTGTCGGAGGCCGAACAGGGGGAACGGATCGATCTCGCCATGGAAGCCGGCGACTGGAGCCGGGCGAACGGGATCCGCGCCGAGATTTTCCTGCCCGAGGGAGTGGACGACCAGATCTATTGTACCCTCACCTCGGGACATCGTACCGAGGGTATGAGCGAAGACGACGGGTATCACTTCAACGCCATCGTCTCCCCCCGCGGCGGCAACGTCTGGCGGGGATGGCGGGAATTCCGATTTCCCGCCGAGTGTTTTTACACCCGGGGCATCCCGTCCGCGGGGTGGGGGGACATGTCCTCAGGCGAGATCCGTCTGCCACCCGGCAGCCGCATCCGAAATATCCGTCTGATCCAGCGCCGGATCGTCCAGGGTCCGCGCATGACGGATGACGCCCTCGTCGCCGCCGTTGATTTGAGCCATCCCGGGCTCGAAGCTGCGGCACAGGCCACAAACAGAGAGACCCAGCTTGCCGCAATCGCGGCGCACTTCCGTTCCAGCGCCTTCGACCGGCGCCACGTCACACCCGATCCCGATCCCGAGGCCAATATTGAAGAAGCGGACCGCATCCTCGCCGGCCACATTATGGGCCACCACTGGCCCGACGGCGTGGACTGGGACGCCAATCCTTACGGATACATCGAGTGGTCCATCATCATCCACTTTTTTTCGTACTTCAAACCGCTCGAGTCCGCGTGGGAAAAGACCCGAAATCCGAAATACGCGAAAGGCATTGAAGCCATCCTGCGCGACTGGATGCGCAAGACCCCCATGCCCTACGGCGTCCGCGCCGGCGGCCTGGCCTGGGGGCATTCTCTGATTGTGAGCATGCGGGCGTTCAGCACGCTTGTCGACGCATTCACCGTGCTGTGCGACTGCCCGGAAACCGAAGACCGGACGATCCTGAATCTGCTCAAATCCGTCTACGAACACGCGGTCTACCTCCTGAAATTCGAATCTTTTCCACCTTCGAACAAAACCATCTCCGAAGGCAGGGCCCTTCTCGCCGTCGCCTGCTCCTTCCCCGAACTTCGAGCGGCCGAAGCCTGGTACGACGCGGCCAGCCGGCGTCTTTTGGACGACATGAACATCCAGGTCATGCCGGACGGGGCCTCGTACGAACTCACCCCGGGCTACCAGATCTCAATCGCCTCCTGGTTCCTGGATGCTTATAAGGTGGCAGAAAAGTTCGGCCGATCGCTGGATCCTGAACTGGAAGCCGGCATCCGGCGCATGTACGACTGGTGCGTCTCCATCAACCGACCCGACTTTTCCTGTCCCTCCATTTCCGACGCCGGCAGCCTGGATGGAAAATACGCAGGCGCTCTCGCCGACCCGGGCGCCATCCTAAACATCGAAGCCGCCACATGGATCGCCAGCGAGGGTGAAGAAGGCAGCGTTCCGGGCTACACCTCGATCGCCCGCCGGGATTCCGGTTACTTCGTCATGCGCAGCGGCTGGGATCGGGACGCCCGCTACCTCCTGTTCGAAGGAGGCCCGTTCGGTCGTTTTCACCAGCACGAAGACATGCTCTCCTTCGATCTCTACGCCCACGGCCTGCCCTTCATCGTGGACCCCGGTATTACGTCGTACTACCCGAATGCGTGGACCTCGTTCTACAGGACAACCGAAGCGCACAACACGGTACTGGTGGACGGCTGCGGCCAGAACCGCCGGGCCCGTACCATCCCGGAATGGGTTGAGTCCGCCCGGGACAAGACCGTGTGGCGCTCGGATGACCGCTCCGACGTCGCCATCGCCACATACGATGCCGGGTATGCCGGGTTGGACGCGTCCGTCGCCCACCGCCGGATTGTCATGTTCGTCAAGCCCGATTACTTCCTGATTTTCGATGAACTCACGGGCGAAGGCCGCCGCACCTATGAAGCCCTCTTCCACTTCATGCCCTACCGGGTGCTGATCGACCCGGACACCCGCGCCGTCCGTACGGGCCGGATGAATCCGCCCAATCTGGAAATCCTTCCCCTCGTCAAGATGACGCCCCGCGTCGTCTGCGGCCAGAACGATCCGGTACAGGGTTGGCTCGCGATCGGCGGGCAGGACGTTCCCGCGCCGGTCGTCGTCTACAAGAAACGCACGGCGCTGCCCTTCCGGACCGGCTACGCCCTCGTGCCTTTCACGGACGGCGTCAGCGCTGGCGTCACCTCAAGGATCACCCGCCGGGGCGAGGCCTGGAACGTGCGCATCGCGCATCCGGACGGGAAGGCGGATCGAATCAGAATGGACTGGTCCGACAGGAACGGTCCGGTGCTGGTTTAATCGTTCCATGGCACTGGAGAGAAAGGCGGAAAACAATGAAAATGCAAAATTGGAGGTCTTAATGCTGCCAAACTACGATGTTGACATGCGGCTGGACGTTAAGGTCCCCATGCGCGACGGGGTGAATCTTTCGGCCGACATATACGTGCCTCGTGCGCATGGAAGATTTCCCACGGTACTCATGCGCACGCCCTACAGCAATAATGCCGACGGGATGGTCGACAAGGCCCGGCGGCTGGCCAATAACGGATACGCCTGCGTCCTCCAGGACTGCCGCGGGCGCTGGGACTCCGAAGGCACCTATTACGCGTTTCGCGAAGGTGAAGACGGGTACGACACCCAGGAGTGGATCGGAACACGGGAATGGTGCAGCGGCAATATCGGGATGGCCGGCAGTTCCTACGGCGGCGCCGTACAGTGGCGCAGCGCGCCGTACGGGAATCGTTATCTCAAATGCATGACGCCCCGGGTCATCTGCACCGACTACTACACCGGCCTCGTCCACCCCGGCGGCGCCTTTCAGCTCAACGTGATGCTTACCTGGGGCATGCGCACCAACTCACGCACCGGCCAGACCATCGAATTTCACAACTGGACAGAAGCCTTCCGCGCGCTGCCCCTCAACAGAATGGACGAACACGCGGGCCGGGACGTCGCGTTCTGGAAAGACTGGGTCGAACACGCAGCCTACGACGACTACTGGGAAGAATTCAACGACGAGACCCGGTGGGGCGAAATTGCCGCCCCCGCGTTCAATATGGGCGGGTGGTACGACCTCTATGCCGCCCAGACCTTCAGCAACTACAACGGTCTTCGTCTGAATGGAGGCACGGAAGAGGCAAGGAAGAGCAAACTCATCGTGGGGCCCTGGCCGCATGCCCTCAGCACGTCGCCAAAAACCGGCGACGTCGACTTCGGAGCGCCTTCCATGGTCGACCTCGAAAGCCTCGAACAGCGCTGGTTCGATTACTGGCTCAAGGGCATCGACAACGGCATCGTGGACGAACCGCCGCTGAGGCTGTTCATCATGGGTGTCAACCAGTGGCGAGATGAATGCGAATGGCCCCTGGCACGAACCCAGTGGCAAAAATGGCAACTGCATTCCGCCGGCCACGCCAACACGCTGCTTGGCGACGGCTGCCTCTCGACCGATCCACCGGGCCAGGAGCGCCCCGATCATTACACCTATGATCCGCGCTACCCCGCGCCGACGATGGGCGGTAACAACTGCTGCTCGCCACATATCGTCCCCTGGGGGCCGCAGGACCAGCGCCCGGCCGAAATGCGGAGCGACGTGCTCTGTTATACCAGCGACCCTGTGGAAACAGACCTGGAAGTCACGGGACCCGTCAAGGCCGTACTCTACGCCGCCACCGATTGCACGGACACGGACTGGACCGCCAAACTGGTGGACGTATCCCCCTCCGGGTACGCCATGAACCTCTGCGACGGCATCCTGAGAGCCCGTTTTCGTGAAGGCTTTGCCAGCCCATCCCTGCTTGAACCCGGCAGCGTCTACGCCTATGAAATCGACCTGGGCGTCACGGGAAACGTCTTCAAGAAAGGTCACCGCGTCCGCCTCGAGATCTCGTCTTCCAACTTTCCGCGGTTCGACCGCAATCTCAACACGGGCCGCAGCCTGGGAAGCGAGACCGAAATGCGCCAGGCCCGTCAGACCGTCCATCACTCAAAGGAATATCCGTCCCACATCGTCCTGCCGGTTATTCCGGCAACATAACTATCAAGACCCGTAAAGGCGGCTGGCGGGCGGCGTCCCTCCCGTCCCGACCCAGCGCGCATGAAAAGAGCTTCCGGACATGCCCGAACCCCTTCTCCTCATATCTATCCCCGAAAAGAGCATCGGCTTCGTTCCCGGCCAGCGGATCTCCATTGATCTTCACGTCATCGGGCTGGACAAGCAAACGGTCCGCGTCCGATTCTCTGTGAACGATCCCCTCGGCGCCACGCGGCTCTCATTCCGCGATGTAGACCGGGACCTGGACGGCGAGCACTCTGTCCTCCCGTTCCACTGCGACCTGGAACCCGATTTTCCGCCTGGCGCATATCTCATCACCGCGCAGGTCCTCTCGGAATTGCAGAATACCAGGGCAATCGCCACCGAATCCTTCGAGGTGGTCGTGCCCGGGCGCCGCATGCCCGACGGCTTCCCGGTTGCGCCCCGGGACTGCATCGTCGACGCTTCCTGTACCTTTGAACCCGTTGACCCGGAGACGCTCGCGGCGGCGTTTCATACGGCCCATACCGCCTGCCAACGCTGCCGCAACGCGGACGGCGGCTGGGGCAAGGTCCCGAACCTCGCAAAACCTGCGTACCGCTGGCCCGCCAATGTCACGCTCGGGTATCTCTACGCGTATGAGGCCCTCGGCAACGAGCAATACAAAGAGATCGCTCTCGGCGGCCTGGACTATCTCCTTGCCGAGCAGGATGAGAACGGCGCCTTCCGCTGGTGGTACAAAGGCGTTCCGGGCGGCGTGATGAACCAGCGAGATAATTTCTATGACACGGGTTGGGCCGGCCTCGCCCTTGCAGAAGGGCATCGCGTCACCCGAGAAGAAAAATACCTCGATGCCGTTCGAAGGGCCGCCGACTGGACGATGACCTGCCCCTTTACCGGAAACAACAATTACGATGCATTCGCCCTGTGGTTTCTCTCCCTGCTGTATGCTTTCACCGGCGAAGACAAATACCTGGAGACGGCTATCTGGCGTACCCGAGGCGGCGTCTTCTTTGCGCAGCTTCCCCGCGGCGGGTGGCCGGGTCACAACTTCCATATCGGCTATCAGTCCATTACCGCCAACGGACTCGCCTCTCTGTACGACGTCCTGCCCCCGGACCATTCCTTTTGCGAGCCGCTCAGGGCCCGGCTCTGCGCAGCCCTCAACTTCGCCACCTTTCTGCAAACTGCGTCGGGGGACTACTGCATGGGCTGGGAATACGACCGGGATTTCCATCTCGACAGCGGGGGCAACCCCGTGGGCAACGCGGGCGCCGCCCGCGCCGAACTCATCCGCGCCTTCTACAAGATCCGCAACCGCGTGCCCGTGCCGCCCAATATCTTCAACGGTCTCTGCCGTTCCACCACGGCCAGGATCGAATCCCTGGAGAATCTCACCGGAAGTGAAGAATCAGACCACACCTATCTGATGGATATTGGCACGCTGCTCAAATGGCGCCATAACAGATAAGGCACGGCTTTCACCGTGCCTCTGACATCTCCCACCGGGCCTGGGGGCCCACGTCCCGAACGACCGTTCCGTCTTTACCTAGGCACCGTTTCGATCTCGAACAGCTTCGGCCATCGTTTCCCGGTCACAAACAGGCGCTTTCTCGTTGAATCGTAGGCTATTCCGTTCAACGTGGCATCCGCGCCGAGTCGCTCCCGTCCCTCCAACAACCCGGTCAGGTCGATCCAGCCCACCACCCCGCCGGACTCCGGATCGATCCTGGCGATCAGATCCGTTTCCCATACATTCGCGTAGACTTCGCCTTCAACGAATTCCAATTCATTCAGCCGGGTTACCGGACCCATATCGTCCCGGACCTCAACCCGTCCGACCTCCTCAAGCGTCTCGGGATTTCTAAAATACAGGGTCGACGACCCGTCGCTCACGATCAACCGCCGGCCGTCGTGCGTTATCCCCCACCCCTCGGTGGAATAGGTGAAAGACCGCAACCGCTCGAACCGTTCCTTATCGTAGACAAATCCGGTCCGGGCCACCCAGGTCAGCTGAATGATACGATTTCCGAATATTGTTATTCCTTCTCCGAAAAGCCGGGATTCCAGCGGATGCATCCGCGTAACTTTGCCCGTTTCCAGTACGACCTTGCGCAACGAGGACCGCCCGAAAAGCCCCGTTCCCTCGTACAAATATCCATCTTCATAGACGAGGCCCTGCGTAAATGCGCCGGGATCGTGCGGATACGTATGTACTACGCGGTATGTGTAGCGACGCGGCTTCCCCGCGATCGCCGAATCCGCATAAGATGTGACGATACTGTCACCGGATGCCGTCCGGAGCGTGCTCGAGTCCGACGCCGCCGCCTCCACTGCGGCAGAAACGCCTAGAACCAACACCGTGATGCCCAACAGATGGCAAAGGGCCGGGGAAATTCGGAAAGGCGAATGATCGGTTGTGCTCCGGGACTGTAAGGTCATTTGGTAGACCGGGCAGGACCGCTGCGCGGTATCTGTAGGGGCGACCGGCCGGTCGCCCCTACAAAATGAATTAACATCGACTGTCCACATCGCGGACGGCTGACAGCTGTCTGTTGGACGCTAAAGACAGGGCGGTTCGCGAACCGCCCCTACAAAAACCAGACATCCGTAAATTGCCATCGCTGGGCCGTATTGCCGACCGCTGTAAGCTGATTGCTGACCGCTGACAGCTATCTGCTGCCCGCTATCCCATGAGACGCCGACGGATCGCCTTCAATCCATTCTTCTCCGTCCGTCCACACCTCTTTTTTCCAGATGGGCACCGTTTCCTTCAAGCGGTCAATCGCGTAGTGACAGGCCTCCAGAGCGGCCTTCCGGTGCGGCGCGGATATCGCAATCAACACACTGATCTCGCCAATCTCCAGGCGTCCCAAACGATGCAGCATGCCAACAGCATCCACCTCCCACTTTTCCCTGACCTCCCCGCCAATCTCCGACATCTTCTTCTCGGCCATCTCTTTGTAGGCATCGTACACCAGATATCTGGTCTGGCGGCCCATTGCATGGTTCCGCACCACCCCGGCAAACGTCGCCACCGCGCCATCCGAATCTCTCAGCACAGCGTCGTGCAGCGCATCGGCTGGTATGGGATCCTCCTGAATCCGGTACAGATCACCGGCCATCGGCGCTTCCTCCGCTTACCGGCGGGATAAACGCCACCTCGTCGCCATCATTAAGCCGCTGAGATCTATCCACGTACGCCTGGTTGACCGACACCATCAGGCTGGCTTCCATTTCCAGCAACCGGGGTTGATCGGCCGCCAACCGCGCCAGCAGGTCGGCCACACCGGCACCTTCGGGCAGCGAAATCGACGCCTCGCGTTTTCCAACAAGATCCCTGCACGACGCAAAAAAAAGTACCTTGACCTCCATCGCCCTTCTCCACCCCTGTAGTTGGAATATCAGACGGCTGTGAAATCGCTCCGTCAACGCACGCGGCTCAGCCTGGCGTTCTCCGTCACCCCCGCCCTCCGCCCCCGCTTCGCTACGGTCCGCGTTCCAACGGCTTTGATATCCGCCGTAAAGTCGATCGGGGGCGCTCCACTGATTGCGCTGCCCACGCCGAACCCATCCACCGCGGACCCGGCCTCTACGAATTCCCGGATCCGTTCCGGCGTCATCCCACCGCTTACGTAGATCTTCACATCCGGACGACCAGAGCGATCCAGCCGGTTTCGAACCCGACCCACGAGATCGGGGGTCACGCCACCCAGTTCAGAGGGTGTGTCCAGGCGCACGCCCAGCAGCCGTCCTCCCATCGCCCGGGCCAACCGAACACTTTCGTCCGCCTCATCCATAAATGTATCCACCAGCACAATCCGCCGGATCGACTCCGGCATATGCCGGTCGAAGGCCTGGGCGGCGGTCAACGTGTCTCCCATGATTAACATCAGTGCGTGGGGCATGGTGCCCGTCGCCTCCCGGCCGGCCAACCGCGCCCCCGCCGGCGTGGCGCAACCGGAGCACCCTCCCACCATGGCCGAATACTCCATGTGATCGGAAATCGCCGGGTGGACGTGCCGCGCGCCAAAGCTGATGACCGGAATGCCCGCTGCGGCCGCCACGCACGTCCGCGCCGCCGTCGCCCAGCCGCTTTTCTGGGCAAGCGTGCCGAGAAAAGCGGTCTCGAAGATACCAAAACTGCTGTAACGGGCCCGAATCCGAAGCACGACCTCCTTGCGGGACATCGTCTGGCCCTCGCCCAGCGCCCATACGGACGTGTCATCGGCCCACACCGACGCGAGGTTCTCCAGCACCTCTGCCATACCGCAAAGGATACCATTCCCGTTCGGAAACACCTCCATCGCCACAACGGGATCGATCTCCTCGCGAGATAACACTTCTCGGGTATTCAGGAAATAGAGATCGGCCCGGTCTTCGTCAAAAAAGACATTTCCCGACCGCATTGGCTGGTTCCATCCAGACTCGAAAGTCGTGATGCCGGCGGTGCGCCTGGCAAGTGCCCGCGTTTTCCGCGTTCCTGCATCGCATCCTCAGGTTTCTCCGGTTTTCAGCCGCTCCCGCATCGCCTCGACATAGGATATCGGCACCTCGACGCTCCCGATCACCGGATCCCCCCTGCCGTCGCCGTGGCAGTCGGAGCCGCCGGAGCATAACAGGTTGTGCCGCCTCGCAATCTTCGAATACCGAGCGACCTGCGAGGCGTTGTGCTTGGTGTGTCGCACCTCGATGCCATCCAGCCCGTCTGAGACCATTGACGAAATCAGATCGTCCCTTCGGTACAGCCCCGGATGCGCAAGACAGGCCAGCCCGCCCGCGGCCCTGATTACCTGAATAGCCCGCAACGGGGACAACGAATGTTTGCTTTGATAAGCCGGTTTCGAATAACCCAGGTACCTATGAAACGCTTCGTCGACGGTGAAAACCAGGCCTTCTTCCATCATCACATCGGCGATGTGCGGACGTCCGATCGAGCCGGAACCCGCCCGCGCAAGGACCTGCTCCATGGACACCCGTAACCCCATACGATTCAGCTTTATCACTATTCGTTCTGCCCGCAGCAACCTCGCGTTTCGATAGGTTTCAAGACAGGCAATCAGGTCCGGATGATTGGGATCTATAAAGTACCCCAGGATATGCACGTCGGTGCCGTCGGCCTGGGCACTCAACTCGGTCCCTGGCACCACCTCGACACCCAGCCGTTCGCCTTCTGCCTGCGCCGCGGAAACACCTTCGGTCGAATCGTGATCTGTCAGACTGATCAAGCTGAGTCCGGCGTCTGCGGCCCGACGCACCACTTCACGGGGAGTGAATGTACCGTCAGAGCATGTCGAGTGCAGATGAAGGTCAATATGCGGGTTCATGGCCCGACCTTCGGTTTACTCGGACGGCCGCCTTCCGCGCTGGCCGGACGGATTGCTTCCAGGTACGTCAACCCTCGCCGCTGGCGGCTGCCTTCTCGCTTCAAGGTAACGAGTTGGCCGCGAAGAAGATTCCGTTTGATTGCGCTGAAATGGTCCGTCACCAGAACGCCGTTCAGATGATCGACCTCGTGTTGAACCGCGCGGGCGGCAATATCCGTCATCACCCCACTGACAACGTTGCCGTCCCGATCCAGGGCGTTTACATGCACCTGCGCCCAGCGTTTTACATCTCCGACAACCCCCGGCAGGCTCAGGCACCCCTCTTCGCCCACGACCTCCCCCTCTCCCCGGGCCAATTCCGGGTTGATCAACACCATTGTTTCGACCGCCGGGTCGCTGGGGCTCACGTCCAGAACCACGACGCGCCGGCTTACGCCTATCTGGGGGGCCGCCAGCCCGATTCCTTCCGCCGCATACATCGTCTCGAACATATCGTCCACAAGTTTCTGCACCTCTTCCGTAACGGCCTCAACCGGTTGCGCCTTCCTTCTGAGTGTCGGACACCCGAATTTTTTTATCTCGAGCAGAGCCATTGTTCAGATTCCGTGGATGTTGGCCGTCTTCCGCGGTGATGATTACTTGCCCCGAATGGTCAGTAACGTTTCATTCAGACTCCCACTTCGGTACCCCTGCAGATCCACCGTGACGTACCGGTATCCGATTTCTTTCAACTGCGCCACGACCCGGTCGACGAGTCCATCCAGAAAAAATCGGCCGATCTCTTCGGGCGGAACTTCAATGCGGGCGATATCGTTATGGTGCCTCACCCGGACCAGGCTGAATCCCTGCATTTTGAGAAAGGCCTCTGCCCGGTCAACCATCGACAGCGCTTCCGCGGTGACGGGCGTACCATAGGATATGCGGGATGACAGGCACGCCGACGCTGGCTGATCCCAGGTGGGCAAGCCCCAGATTCTGGACAACAGCCGAATGTCTTCTTTTGTCAGGCCCACCTCGACCATCGGCGCCCGGACCCCCCGGTCCTGGGCTGCCCTCATGCCTGGCCTGAAGTCACCCAAGTCGTCCGCGATGGCCCCGTAAATCAGAAATCGATACCGTCCCCCATACTTTTCGAGGACTTCATCCAGCTTGTCTGCCAACGCCGTCTTGCAATGATAGCATCGGTCGGGCTCGTTTTTTACGTAGTCCGGATTCTCCATTTCCCGCGTGTGGACCACTTCCATCGAAATACCGATCCGTGCCGCGAGAGCCTGCGCGTTCTCGAGTTCTCCTGTAGCGTAGCTGGCCGAAACCGCCGTCACCGCCAGCGCCTTCGTTCCCAGCGCCCTGTGCGCCGCCGCGGCCAGAAACGTGCTGTCCACACCCCCTGAGAACGCCACGACGACGCTCCCCATCCGCTCGAGGAGGTTCTCGAGCCGCCGCAGTTTTTCTTCAGCCTGCAAGTGCCTGGCTCCCGTATCTTCACTCATAAGGCGACCCCCTCAAGACCTCACCCTGGATTGCCCACCCCACCCGGCATCACCACCGCATCGACCATCCCGTGCAATACTTTCTTGTCCGGCGGACAAACCGTGGCTTGCACGCCCGACAACACGGGCTGCCCGTCCAAAACGAAATAGTAAGGCTGGATACGCACCCGCCCTTTGAGGCGCATCATGCGATCCGACTCGAAATCGTAGTACGCCACCGAAAAGCGGGAACCCGTGTGGAACTCCTGCAGAATATGGGGCGACTTGTAATAATCGGCGATCGCGGACCCGATGGTCGCCTGCCAGTCCGCCTCGGACATATCGTGGCCGACCGCGACGCCCCGGCTTCCCCAGGCCTGATCCGAGAACCCGGACGGTTTGATGACAAAATGGCGCTGTTTCTGTCTTAAAGAGCCGAGGGCGTGCCAGTTCCCGAAAACCCGGCCGTCTACCTTCAATCCTGGAATGACGCCGTGCGGCGGCAGGGGACGCGGGTCCAGAATCCACGTTTTCGGAAAGGTCTGCATCAGGAAATCCACCCCTTCGTCTCCAAGTTCGCGGAGCCAGAACGAACGCAAAAGGGGGTGGTGGAACAGGGCCATAAGCATTTTCTCTTCCAGATGGGGCTTCAGCGGCGGTGTTGCTTTTACCGTTCCCTTTCGAATGGCATAGAGTATCAGATCCATCTTCGGGATATTTTTCAGGTCGAACAATTCAAAAAACCGGTAAAGCACATCGATCTGCCGCCTTCCGTCCGCGCCATTTACGAACAGCCCGGCCTCGCTGAAAAACACCTCGTCGGGGCGCACAACATAGGTCTCAAGTCCGGCGCGGTTCAAGGCTTCACCCAACCAGGTCATTTCGGGACGGTAGCCGGATGATTCCTCAGAAACCACTACGCCCAGTACCGGCTCCCCCATCCCGGCAACCGACCGTACCATCCCTATGAATCCGTTCACCATTCCGTCGGAACCACCCACAATTTCAAACCCGAATCGGCCGTACCGTTCCGCCAGGCTGGCCGTAAACCCGATGCCCCCCGGGACCGAATCCAACTCCGAAGCGATCGTTCCCTTCGGTGTTGGAATGAGGTCCGGCCGGATCACCAGGGGCAGATGCTGCTTGAAACGGTTCATCCGACCGTATCCGATCACGGTTTCCGGCTTTCCCTGGTCCAGGTAAGCCGCTACCCAGGCGGGTTGAATATTCCTGACGCTCTGAGAATACAGAAGGTTGCAGGCCTTATAGAAATCGTACAGATGACGGCCCAGCCGTTCCAGGTCGTCTATAACCCGCTGCGGCATCCAGAACGGTTCGGGCGA
Source organism: Candidatus Latescibacterota bacterium (assembly GCA_965237675.1). Taxonomy (GTDB): domain Bacteria; phylum Latescibacterota; class UBA2968; order UBA2968; genus JAAXHE01. The sequence continues at coordinate 1,323,103 of OZ250150.1, read as the reverse complement.
TACCCGCCACGGACTGTTCGAGTTGGGATGCACCGCGCGCCGGACATCCGTATACAGGCCGCCAGAGGGCGTCATCCTGTCAATACAGAGGCTGCGCTCCTTCGCATCCGTCTCTTCAATCGGTTTTTCTCTTGCACAGATTCCCATACGTGATCACCTGACAGGGTGGTGTCCGAAAACGACTCATTGATGGCGGGCACGGATACCCGTTGTCGGCTAATTGTCGCGGTAAGGGCGCGAAAGGATGGCGTCGAAACCTGCAACATTGCCCGAAACAACGCGCTGGCCCGTCGCAAATGTAAGATAGCAAAAAAAGAGGGAATGTGCCATTAAATGACATTCCCTGCCCCGGCATCCGGGTTTCGCCTGGAGAAGCTGTCTCAAAACCCCCGGCGGTCTTCGCGCGGCTGCAAAAGCTCAGGATGTCCGGCCCCCGCTCTGGCGCTGACGCCGCTTCGGCCTCTTCACTCTTTTCCAAACCACGGTGGATCCGCCGATCTGCAGCTGCCGCCACGGTTCTCGCGTGTCGCCGGACTCGCCGCTCTGTTCCCCGGCCTCCACCCCGGCGGGCAGCGGGGTTCGGGCGCGAGACCGCGGCACGGCGGGTTCGTCAACAGACAGAAGCGCCTGAACGGATGACAATGTATCCGAAACCGAAAGACCCTGACCATCCGATTCATCTTCCAGATTCAGACGCGCGGCAGCGGCCTCGTATACCGCTTTCGCCGCCTCGACGCGTGCTTCAAGAAGGCCGAGCGTGCGCCTCAGTTCCTCAACCTGAGAGGCGGAGGCATCTATTTCCCGCCGGGCGTGCTCCAGCACCTGTTCGTAAAGATTGTCCCGTTCGCCGTTTGATCCGTCCATTATCTCCACCCACGCATTGACGATGTCGACGTTCTAAGCTATTGTTTCTTAAAGTACTTGAATTCTATCCAGCGCTCTAAGTATAAACCACGCATTGAAAATTGGCAAGCCAAAACTCCATGCCGGATCCCGGACTCCAAGACTGAAACGTCTCGCGATTTTCGTATGGAGTCTCAATGGAACGCACTTCCGTTAACCCAATAAGAATTGCGCCACGTGTTCCGCGATCAGGGCCCGCTCTCTCCGGCAAGCGCCAACTTCATGCTCTTTCTGTACCGTTCGGGATCTTTGAGAATCCGGACGGCCTCACGATACTGCTCATCACCCCTTAGCCGCGCCAGAATACGCCCCTTCTTGCCCCAGACCCGATTTCCCAGTTGCCTGCCTATTTCCAGCATGATAAACGGTTCGGCCTCTTCAAATTCCGCCTCCCGTTCCGTTTCAACAACGTTCCGCAGGACTTCCAATGCCTGGCCCGCATTCGCCTCCAGGCCTGCGGACGCCAGCGCCCGGGTCAGACTCTCGAGTTCGTTTCCGGCCGGCGTTCGGTAACGGCTGAAGTTCCCGAGATTCGACGAGTCTGCGAGAAATGCCCGGAACGCGGCGATTTCCTTATCCCCCACGTCAAATCCCTCCGGACGCTTCGGAAACATGTTCCGCGCGGCGTATTCAACGGCAAAATCGAAAAAGAGTCCGGCTCTGTACATTTCGAGTACAAGCCGTGGCCTGCGCTTCGGCTTCACCACCACGTCGGGTGTGATACCGCCTCCGCCGTAAACCGTGCGCCCCCCAACGGTCTTGAAGGCTCTGGCCGGGTCGGACAACTCGGAATCAACGCCATCCTCTCTCAACGCCATCCCCAGCACCTGCCCCAGTTCCATCTCGAAAAGCTCCTCCGCGTGCTTTGTGGATTCCAGATCGAACTGTTCGAAAAGCCGCGTGATGGCGTCCTCCCGACTCTCTTCCCCGGCAATCGTCGCAACCGTTTGGTACAGAGGCACCTTAGAGTCCCCCACGTTCAGCGCCAGGTTGCCCAGCCGTCCAAACCGTCTGTTTTTGTGGATGCTCCGCCCGCTGGGCGTATAGTAGAGGGCCGTTGTCCATTTCAGCGCTTTTCCCTCGCTAACCCTCTGGAAGGACTGCACAGATCCCTTTCCAAAGGTCGGTACCCCCAGGATTAAGCCGCGGTCCGAGTCCTGAATCGCGCCCGCAACAATTTCCGAAGCGCTGGCGCTGTGTGCATTGACCAGAACCACCAGTGGAATATCCTTAACCCGAGACCCTTCTTTTGTACGGTACTCCTTATTTTGGGATTCCACCCGGCCCCTGGTGGTGACAACCAGAAGACCGGGTTCCAGAAACACGTCGGCAACCGCGACGGCCTGCGCCAGCAACCCGCCCGGATTTCCCCGCAAGTCCAGGATAATGCCCTGCATGTTCTTCGCTTTCAGTTCATCGACTGCCGCCTTCAGCTCCGCGGGGGTGGTTTCCGAGAACCGGCTGCTAATCAGACCGGACATCGCGATGTAACCGACGCCGCCTTCAATTCCTACAATGCTAGCGACACTTTTTACACGAATGTGCGCCCGGATAATCTCCTGGTCGAACGGCTCGGGCTGACCCGCTCGGTCAATTGTAATCACGACCCGATTGCCCGGCCTTCCACGCAGCACATCCACCACTTCCTCTAATTTCTTATTGAGCGTGGGATCGCCATCCACCGCAACGATCCGATCGCCGACCACCAGTCCGGACGTGTCTGCGGGCGTACCTTCGATCACACTCAGAACGACGGGCACTTCGACGCCATTCTTCTTCATGGTGCTGATGGTGATGCCCAAACCGCCAAATTTGCCCCGGGTATCGATCATAAGATCTTCGAAACCGCGCCGATTGAGGATTTGCGTATACGGATCCAGTGCGTCCAGCATGCCTTCAATGGCGGACGTCGTGAGCGAGTCGGATGCCAGGGGTTTATAGTAGCTTGTCGTCAGCAGTTTCAGCGTTTCGGCGTATTCGTCTATACTACGTGAAACAGTGGCGTACCCGTCTTCCCCTTTGACAAGCCGCGAGTCCAGAACCAGGCAGGTCCCCAAGAGGCCGATTAGCCCCAATCCTACCCAAAGTCGTTTGCGTTTCCGTCCGCTCATATTCCGCCTCCGCATTGTCTGGTCCCGCTATTCCGCAGCGCTGCGGCCAGTGTCCTGTCCCAGAAATATGTCACCATTCTTCCCTGTCTGCGTGCGTGAGGCAGCACGCACAGGCAGGCGCCGGGGTATCCACCCATGCGGCCACATCTCCTGAATATCACGCGTTCGACCGGGCCGCGCCTGCCAGCCGTCGATGGGTCTCGGTGTAGATGCGGCACGCCAGATCCTCGACCGGGAGCCGGCCGTCAACCCGAAAAACACGCTCAGGTTCCGCCAGCCACATCTTTCGATACCCTCCCCTTACCCGATCGAAAAACGCATCGCCAGCCACCTCGAGCCGGTCCGCATCTCCAGGTATCCACCGCTGTTTAGCCGTTTCGAGATCCATGTCGATCCAAACGGTCAAGTCCGGCCTGAGCCCCCCGGTGGCCACCTCCTGAACCGCCCGGATCCGATCCAGATCCAACCCACGCCCATAACCCTGATAGACGACCGTCGAATCGACATAGCGATCTGAAACCACCACTTTCCCCTCCAACAGCGCAGGCCGGATGACCGTGTTGACATGCTGAGCCCGATCGGCCGCGAACAACAGCATCTCGGCGGCGGGATCCACCTCCGATCGACGCGCCAGCACCAGACTGCGAACCTTCCGGCCCAGCCCGGTGCCGCCCGGCTCCAGGGTGAACACTACGGCCAGGCCCTCCGCGCCAAGACGCTCTACCAACCGTTCGGCCTGCGTGGTTTTCCCGCTCCTGTCGATGCCTTCAAACGTAATAAACAGTCCGGCCACGCCGATCCATACTCCCCTGCCGCGTGTGGGTGGCGCCGCTATCCGAGCAACCGCGTCAGAATCGCCTTTTGGACGTGCATCCTGTTTTCCGCCTGATCCACCGCCACGCATCTTGGGCTCGCCATCACCTCCGCCGTCAACTCGTACCCTTTGTGTGCGGGCAGGCAATGCATGACGAGCGCTCCGGTCTTGTCCAGCAAGTCCGCATTTATCTGATACGGAGAAAATGCCTCAACGCGTCGCTTCTTCTCTGCTTCATACCCAGGATCTTCGAAATATTCCATGTCGATCCAGGTATCCGTATAAAGAAAATCCGCCTCGGTCACCGCCACCTGCAGATCCAGGGTCTCCTCAAAAAGACCCGTCTTTCGTGCCTGTTCGGTGAGTTCTTCATCATCGGAAGGTTTGTTCACCTCCGGCGTCACCGACGTGATTCGCACCCCGGCTTTGGTACAACCTGCAATCAGCGAATTGCACACGTTGTTCCGGATGCCCACGTAAACCAGATGGGCGCCGTCCAGTTTCCCCCGGATCTCCCGGATCGTCATCAAATCACCAAGTGCCTGGCATGGATGGTACCGATCGCAACACCCATTGATGACCGGAACCTCGGCCCCGGCGACAAGTTGCAAAAGGTCGGTATGCTTCAACATCCGGGCCATAATTGCGTTTGAATAACGGGAAAGCACCTGCGCTTCGTCCTGGAGATCCGCCAACTGGAAATTGGTGGCGCGCCAATCCAGGTTTACCGCATGCCCGCCCAACTGGTACATCCCCGTTTCAAACGAACATCGGGTCCGCGTAGACGGTTTCTGAAACAACATCGACAGCGTTCGGCCCCGCAACGATCCCGAAAACCGTTTCGGGTCTGCCTTCATCAACAGACCCGCTTCCACTGTATCCAGGACATCCTCCGTCGACCATGCCTTGAGCGTAATCAAATCCATCGGCGAATGACCTTCCTCCTCCTCCGGGCGCCTCGTCGATTGGCGGTCGCCATTCATTTCAACTGCTTCTTTACCTCGGCCAACAACAATCGTTTTGCCTCTTCAATCGGCTTTTCAATCTTGCACCCCGACGCCCGACGGTGCCCGCCGCCGCCAAACGACAGCGCGATGCGGTTCACATCCACCATTCCCCGGGAACGCAGGCTCACGCGAAACCGTCCGGGCGCCTCCTCTTTAAAAAACAACGCCGCCTGGATCCCGTCAATTGCCATGGCATGGTCAACCACCGGATCCAGATCGCCGCCCTTCCTGTAAGTCCCGTGGTCCACGACGAGGGTGTTCACGCGCCCGTCGAAATGAAGCTCCAGGGAGCCCAACGCGGCCGCGAGCGTAATCATCGTTTCATAGCTCTCCCGGGCGAACAATGCATCGGCGATCGCCTCCGGATCCGCGCCGAATTCCACAAGTTCGCTGCAGACCTTTAGCGCCCTTTCCGGATGGGAGAACCTGAAGAGCTTGGTATCGAAAGCGATTCCCGCATAAATCTGGGTGGCAATCGCCGGATCGATCGCCGTTCCCTCCGCCAGAAGCAACCCGTAAACCAGTTCACTGGCCGCACTGGCCGTACGGTCGATGATCCGGACGTCGCCCTCCGATCCCCGGCTCGCGTGATGATCGATAATCATCGTGCGAGCGTCCTCACCGAGCAGGCGACCCACGTCGCCCACTCGCCGAGGGTCGAGTGTGGGCGTGTCCACAAATACCGCACGGTTAATAGCCGGTCGATCCGCAAGAGACCTGTATAACTCAATATGCTCAAATCCCGGGAGAAAAGCAAATTTCGGATTCAAGGTCTCGTCGCTAACCACAAGCCGACACACCCGATCCTTCTGGACCAGCATTTCCCTCAACGCCAGAAGGCTGCCAATCCCATCGCCGTCCGCATGCACGTGGGTTGAAAGCAGATACGGTTCTTCCGGCTCGAAGAAGGATCTGGCCTCGGTATAATCCATAGCACAGTTTCAGGACGGTCTCAACGAATCACAATTATTGACTCTTCGCAAGCCACCGCACCGGATTGATCGGCTCCTTGCCCCGCATAATCTCAAAATGGAGTTGCGGAATACCGTCTATCCGACCGGTGCTGCCCACCGTTCCGAGTACGGCCGCCTTCGTCTTTCGAACCGCCTCCGCGCCAGCGTCCGCATCGACCCGAAGCCGTTTCAGTTCAGACTCCCGCCGCCTAACGCGGATTGCCAGCCGATCCTCGGTTTTCCGTTTGACATTCAACAGGGCCTTCTGACGTTCGTGCCGCACGGCCTGCAACCTCAGGGCGCCCGAAATCCGCCCGTCCTCCAGCAGCAGCACCCTTCGCCGGTGCCGCGACACCAGGGCCTCGTTGTGCGTCGCCATCAGGACCGTTGTTCCTCGCGCCTGAACCTCGGCCAATGTTTGCATTACCAGATCCGTCGTCTCCGGATCCAGGTTTGCAGTGGGCTCGTCCGCCAGCAGTACAAACGGTTCATTTGCCAGGGCACGGGCGATCGCCAATTGCTGTTGCTCGCCACCGGACAGTGCACCGGGGCGAACCGAGCGTTTATGCATCAGCTCAACGTCCGCCAGCAGTGCGAGCGTGCGCCGCTTGACAACCGAACGCGGCGGCATTCTATCGCATTCTCATCCGGCCGCGGGCCCTGCGCCACGTTTCCCGGGCCCAATTGCGCCATCCGAGCCGACCTTCCTCAGCACGAAATGCACTCGATCCGCCCCCTCGCCGGGCTCGCAAAAGCCGAATCCGTCGTAGGCTCCTTCCAGCGAAAACGGAGACCGCTCCAGCGCGGTTAATATATCCGTCAGGGCATATATACGCTGGCAATGCACCTCTTCCACGGCCTCATTCGTCTGCTTGAACCGGATGTTAAATCGATTGAATTGGATCCCGTTCCTGTAGAAGCTCTCGCGGACGTAGGTAAACCCATCGCCGCTGTCTTTATCCGTCAGCCTTCGAAAATACCGCAGCGAGTTCGTCTCGGTACAAACGTCGAATACGAAGACGCCGTGCGGCAACAGAATCGCGTGGACCTCCTTCAATGCCCGGGCGACATCCTCAATCGTCATCAGATAATTTATGCTATCGTACAGGCAAAGCGCCGCTTCGAACCGCGGCAGGTCTGACAGGTCCAGCAGGTTTCTATGGAAAAAATCCACATTGCACCCCGCCTTTCGTGCTTTCTCTTCCGCCACGTCCAGCATTTCCCGGCAACCGTCCGCCCCGGAAGCGCAATATGACCGCTTCCGCAATTCCAATGCCATACTGCCCGTACCGCATGCGAGATCGAGCACCCGCGTCGGCGTCACGTTATGTCGAGCGAACACGGACTCCACGTAATCCGCCCAATGCACATAATCCACATGCCGCATCACAAAATCATATATCGCCGCAAGCCGGGTGTAGGGTTGCGCCTTGCATTTGTCTTTTTTTCTTCCGAACATAAATTCAATATAAACAGGTCACAGGGAAAGGGCAAACGACAAGCCCGCTTTTGTCCGACACCGGTTATGCTCCAAAAAAATGCCCAGCCCATCTCGGGCTGGACTCGCCGGCCTGACGTCCTGGCTTCGGATGCCGTCTAGAAGTCGGTGACCTCACGCGCCTCGTCCCGAAGCACTTCGTAATATGATCTGGCGTCCGCCCTGGAGACATTCCCGTTGGGCAGCTTGAGAACTTCCAGTTCCAGGTACCGATCCAGAAAGGAGATGCTGACCCGTTTACCGGGCCCAACGGCCTGCCCCGCTTTCGCCCGCCGCCCGTCAAGCATCACGATCCCGTTCTCGCAGGCGCGCTTTGCCTCGATCCGTCGCCGCACCAAACAACATCGCTTTAAGAATATATCCAGCCGCATATCGAATTAAACGCTCGTTGTCGATGCCGAATTCAGGAACTTCCCGGTACCCGATCCGGCGGCGCAGGACACGGACCGTCAAGGATGGCACCGCGGCTGCAGGGGCCGTCATTTTTGTGACGGGCTACCGTACCCCAAATCGTACGGCCGAACCTCCACGTAAAGACGAGCCCGTGTTTCCGCGAGCACCGCTTCAAACCGCTCTTGCAGGCGCTCCTGTTGTATGATTTCCTTAACGACGCCCTGGTCGTCATTCACCTTTACGACATGCCATCCGTACTCCGTCTGAATCGGCGCGCTCACTTCGCCCATGCGCATGGTTTTCAGGACATCCGAGAATTCGGCTGGTAAGTTTTCTGGCGTGTTCAGCCCGGGAAGCCGCCCGCCCTTTTGGGCCGTCTCCTCATGCGTGGAATGTTTTCGAGCCAATTCCGCGAAATCCTCTCCCGCCTGTGCCTTTTTTGCCAATTCCAACGCCCTGTCGTAGGCCGTCTTCACATCCCGTGCCGAGGACTGCAACGGAATAAGAATGTGCCGTGCCCGTACCTGGTCGCCGGCCACCGCTTCCACCTTGATGATGTGGTAACCGAACTTCGTCTTGACCGGCGTACTGATCTCCCCGGGCCGTAGCGCGAAAGCCGCCTCCTCAAACGCCGGAACCATGGTTCCGCGCGGAAAAAAACCCAGGTCGCCGCCATCTTCCCTGCTTCCCATGTCGCTCGAATACTGCTGTGCCAATCCTGGGAAATCTTCGCCTTTTCGCAAGCGGTCAATGATCGCGTCTGCCTGCGCCCTGACCTCCGCATCGCGATCGTCGGATGCTTCGATTGCCACCAGAATATGACTGATACTCACCAACGGCGGAAGCCGGTCCTGATACCGCGTCAGATAATCCTGAACGTCCTTGAACGACACTTCGACCTGTTGGTTCAGGTGTGTGTACATCCGCTGCCGCAAAAAATCCTTCCGAAACTCCTGCCGAAACTGTTCGCGAAGATCCCGTTCCGATACGCCGCCTTCGGCAAGCTGGCTGGCAAACACTTCTTCGCCATGCTCCGCCTTGAGTTCCCGGACGCGGGACCGGACCGCGCGTTCGATTACCTCCCCGTCCACCTCAATGCTGTCCTCTTCCGCCTTGGCCAGCAGGAGTTTTTCCTGGATCATGTTTCCCAGAATAAGCTCGAACATCTCACTGACCCTATCCGGCGTGAGTTCCTCCTGGCTCAGCCCCTGCTGCATTGCAACCAGCGCCATGTTCGACATCACGTCAGAACGCAACACGATCTGATCGTCCACCACCGCCACAATCTGATCGAGGAGTTGTGGTTTCGCCGCGGCGCCCGCCGTGCAAATCAACACCAGAGCCGCGACCAAGGTGCCACACACACCTTTTGCAAGGTTTGTAACCATAATGTATTGTCTCCGAATGTCCGAAACGTCTCCACGGCCTCACGGCGATCGCATATTTTCAACCCGTCGCCCTTAGAAGCTGTTTTAAAATTCCTGGCGAGTTCCCGAGCGCGAGCGAAAATGTGTCGGTCAAGGCGGGAGAACCCGCTCCTATCAAAAGATACGGGTGGGTTTGACCAACGCCGACCGACGCTTTTGCAGCCGCGCGAAGACCGCTGGGGGTTTTAAGACAGCTTCTTATAGCTGACTGCCCGAGCATCGTATGGTTCCGCGTTCACACGAGAATATATGCGCTCAAACGAGGCTCTGCAACACCTTTTTGGCATTTGCAAGGCGTTCGCCAGGGCCGTTGCCCTCCAACTCCGCTTCAATGCGCACCTGGTCGCCCAGGGAAAATTGCAGCGGTACGGGCGCAGCCGCCACCCAGTCCTCCACCTGCTTCCGTGTCAACATCCTATCCTTCGGAAATTTGACCGCCAGAGTTCGACCTGTCCTTACCGTATCCGCCCGAAGCTGCCGTGCCAGTATCCGCACCATGATTGTATCCAGAAGGGCCGTCGTGGGCCCCGGTAACGGACCGAACCGATCCTCCAATTCCTCTTCCAATGCCAGGACCTCCACCGTCTGCCGGCACTCGCTGAGCCGCTGGTAAAATTGCATCTTCAGATCTTCGTCTGATATATACACCTCCGGAATATACGCGGATACGGCCACCTGAACCTCCGGCTCGGCCGCAGGTTCGGCCTCATTCCCAAGGTTCTGAGCGATCGCCTCATCCAGCAACCGGCAATAGAGCTCGAAACCAACCGCCGTAATATGCCCATGTTGCTGCGCGCCCAGAAGATTGCCTGTCCCGCGGATCTCCATGTCTCGCATCGAGATATTGAACCCGGAACCCAGATCCGCGAATTCTTCTATCGCGCGCAGGCGGCGGACCGCCGGCTTCTTCAGTGATTTCCACGAAGGAATCAGCAGATACGCATACGCCTGCTGCGTGGATCGGCCCACGCGGCCGCGGAGCTGGTAGAGTTGCGCGAGCCCCATCCGGTCCGCCCGGTTTACAATTAGCGTATTCACACTCGGAATATCCAACCCCGACTCGATAATCATCGTGGAAACCAGGCAGTCGTACCTGCTGTCAAGAAAATCCATCATCACCTTTTCGAGTTGTCTTTCCGGCATCTGTCCATGGGCCACCCCAAACCGCACCTGTGGGACAAGCTGCTCGAGAAAATTCACGATGGCTGGCATCGACCGCACCCTGTTGTGGACAAAATACACCTGCCCCCCTCGATCAATCTCCCGCAGAATGGCCTCCGCAACCCTCTCTTCGTCAAACGGCAGGATTTCGGTCGTAATCGGCAGCCGGTCCTTGGGGGGCGTGCGGATGATTGACATATCCCGGGCTCCCATCAAGGACATGTGAAGCGTCCTGGGAATCGGCGTGGCGGTCAGCGTCAGCACATCCACCTGCCGCCGTATCTGCTTGAGTCGCTCCTTATGTCGTACGCCGAACCGGTGCTCTTCATCGATCACGAGCAACCCGAGATCCCGAAACTGAACGTCCTGCGACAGAAGGCGGTGCGTACCGACCACAACATCCACCCGTCCGGCCGCGAGGCCGTTGAGCGCCATCCGTTGCTCTTTCGGCGTGCGGAAGCGGCTCAACACTTCGACGGTAACGGGTAGGCCGTCCATTCGCTCCCTGAACGTCCGGAAGTGTTGCTGCGCGAGAATGGTCGTTGGCGCCAGAACCGCAACCTGCTTTCCATCGGCCACGGCCTTGAACGCAGCACGTACCGCCACTTCGGTCTTACCATATCCCACGTCGCCGCACACCAGTCGATCCATCGGCGCCGAATGTTCCATGTCCTTTTTGACATCCTGAATCGTGTGAAGCTGATCCCTCGTTTCCTGGAATGGAAACGAGGCTTCAAGGGCTCCCTGGAGCGCTGTGTCATCCGAAAATTCCGTGCCGGGAGTCGCCTTACGCTCCGCGTAGAGAGAAAGCAACTCCGCCGCCATCTTGAAGACCTCCTTTTTGGCCTTTTCCTTTATCCGTTCCCAGGTTGCCGTACCCAGTTTGCTCAACGCAGGGGCGATACTGTCCTGTCCCGCATACTTCTGCACACGGTCCATCTGGTCCACCGGTACGAACACCCGGTCGCCACCCCTATAGAACATGGCCAAACAGTCCTGCCGGACTCCGTCCACCGTGAGATGCTCGATCCCTTCGTAGCGCCCAATGCCGTGGTCCACGTGTACTACGAAATCGCCAGCTTGCAGGCTCGAAATGTTGCGGATGGGCGTGGCGTCCTTGAACCGCCTGTAACGGCGGCGGCGGCGCGCACGGGTGTAAATCTCGTGGTCGTTCAGCACCACCATCCGCGCCTTCGAAGACGTAAAAGTGAAGCCGCTGTGCAGGGTGCCTACGAATATTGTTATCAGGTTTTCCTCTTCTTCCAGCAGTTCTTCAAACCGCGCTTTCTGGCCCTGGCTTTCGCACAGCAGCACCACATCGTAGTCCGCTTGCCAGTGTCTTCTCAAATCCTCCTTCAGGGTTTCCAGGTGACCCTCGTATCGCCGGCCCCCGATGCCCGAAAAGTGGACGCCCTCTTCCGTCCTTCCGCCCAGCGGCCAGTTCAACACCCGTCGCATGCCGTCCAGCCGGTCCAGAATCGCCTCCGGACGCCGGGCCACGGCCTCCGCCGGAAGGGGTTCCGGTTCTCCACGCCTCTTCTTCTGTCGACGGTCAGCCACCTCCACCCGCGCCCACACGTCAGCCGATGCCGCTTCTACCGCGCCGGGGTCGTCCACCACGACATAACCATCCGAAACGTGGTCCAGCAGGCAGGTTTTCTCCCTGTACAGAACGCCCAGATACTGCTCCAACCCGTCAAATGCGCCCTGGCTCTCCATCATTTCACGCAGCCCCTCCAGACCCATCCCAAGCCGTCGTTCCGCTTCGGTCACGTGCGCCGCATACACGTCCGACAGCGTCTCTATCAGGACTGCCTCACGGCACGGCAGTACCCTTACCGAATCTTGCCCGGCCACCGACCGCTGTGTACCCAGATCAAACGCTCGAATGGATTCCACCTCATCGCCAAAAAACTCGATTCGGATCGGATGCGTACTGCCAAACGAGCAGACGTCCAATATCCCCCCGCGTACGCTGAACTGACCCACCCCGCCCACCAGTGTCACGCGCTCATAGCCGATATCCACGAGATGTTCTGCCAGCGTATCGGGCGCAACCTCCTCCCCTACCCGTATCTCCTGCACCGCCAGATCGTGCAGGTCCGGTGGCAGGGTATGGCTCATCAGGGCTTCCACCGGCGTAACCACAATTCCGCAACCTGCCCCCTGTAACTGATCCAGTGCCTCCAACCGAAGCCCCATGACGTCCAGATGCGGCGACCGACGGTCATAAGGCGATCCGCCCCGGGCTGGAAAAATCCCGACCCGGCTCGAACCCAGCAGCCGCTCCAGATCGTCGCGCACTTCCTCCGCGCGATTCTCCGAAGCGCAAACCACCAGTACAGGACCGGGCGCCGTCTCCTCCACCCATGCAATGCCGAACGCAGTAAGCGAACCCGGCAGCCCGCGCACCGGAATCGCCGGCGTACGGGCTTCGATCAGCCGCGCCAGTTCCGCAAACGGCTCGGACTTCACCATTCTGTCGTAAACCCGTTTGATCGACATTCAAATTCCCCCGGTTCCCCTCTGCCGCAAATGCTTCACACGCGAACGCGCCGGTAGCAAAAATCGTCAGCCACGGAGCTGCGATCGCAATGGTCTATTGACCAGTGAACAGGGTTTTCCGGAAGGCCCGACCGTAACACCAAAACGCCCGACCCTGCTTTGAGTCGGGCATTATCAACACAAACACAAAAAAACCACCCGTCCCGGTGAAAGGAAGTGGTGGGAGTCCGCATCCCTCTGCACGGGCGGAGGGCGATCGGGGGAGGCCTTCCGTGGCCATCCTTTTTTTATATGGCGGGGTAGACGGGGCTCGAACCCGCGACCTCAGGCGTGACAGGCCTGCACTCTAACCAATACTGAGCTACTACCCCGCACCATAGAACAAATGCTCAAATCGACTTCTGTTTTGAGCGGGCGTAAAGATAACACAGCCCCCTGAAGCTGTCAAGCCTTTTCAGGTGTCTGCCACACCGCCCCCGGGAGGTCGAAACGATCGCCAGGCGACGACGTCGGCGCGCACTTCGTGGCGTGTCCCTCCTTGCTTCCCGCTCCCCTTTGTCTTATAATTGGTCCGTTGCCTCAATTCTGTCCATATCCGATAATCGCTTCCGGGGCGGAAACGACCATCGGCAATTCACGGAGTTCCACGATCCGGACCATGGATTCCAGCATGACCAACCCTCAACCCATCGGAATCGGACTCATCGGCATGGGCGTCGTCGGCGCCGGAGTCGTTCGTATTCTCAAACAGCGCGCCGAATATTTCCGGTCCATTCGTGGCGTGGCGTTCGATCTGAAGCGCATCGCCGTGCGGGATCCTGCCAAATCGCGCGACAATGATCTACCCGTGGATATCCTCACCGCCAGCGCCAGCGAGGTCGTTGAAGATCCGGATGTTCAGATTGTCGTTGAAGTGATGGGGGGGCTCGATCCCGCCAGGGAACTCTGCCTGAAAGCGCTCGAGAACGGAAAAGATCTGGCCACCGCCAACAAGGCCCTGCTCGCGGAACACGGCGACGACCTGTTCACCGCCGCCGCGCGCAACGGCACAAACATCGGCTTTGAAGCCAGCGTCTGCGGTGGCATACCCGTCATCCGAACGCTTACGGATGGCCTGGCGGCCAACCGGATTCAGTCCATCTACGGGATTCTCAACGGTACCACGAACTACATTCTTACCAGGATGGCCGATGAGGGTGGAGACTTTCACGCCATGCTCCGCCAGGCCCAGAAAAAGGGATTCGCCGAAGCGGATCCCACCATGGACATCGACGGCACGGACGTTGCCCAAAAACTCGCCCTCTTGTGCCGCATCGCCTTCCGAGTTGGCCTGAATCCCTCGCACATCCTCAAAGAGGGCATCTCGCACATCTCACCGCTGGACATCGACTTCGCCAGGGAACTCGGATATACAATCAAGCTCCTGGCCATCGCAAAAGCGATTGGAAACCGGATTGAAGCCCGCGTCCACCCCGTCCTGGTGCCCTCCGGCGCACTGCTCGCAAATATAAAGGACGAATTCAACGCCGTGGAGATCGTGAGCAATGCCGCTGGCCCACAGGTTCTGTATGGCCGCGGCGCCGGGCAGATGCCCACGGCCAGTGCGGTGGTCTCCGACCTACTCGATCTGGCGGAACGTCGTCTGACAGGTCGATCCACGGGGCGTGCCGCCCTCGCCGATCTTCCCCACGCAGACCCTATTCCGCCCGAAGAGGTCGAAACCAGTTTTTACTGTCGCTTTGCCGTATATGATCAACCCGGCGTACTCGCACGGATCGCCCACATTTTCTCAGAGCACAAGATCAGTATAGCAACCGTCATCCAGCACGGCAGGTCCGAAACCGAACAAGGAACCGTACCCCTCATTATGACGACCCACGAGGCCCGCGAAGCCAGCATGCGAACGGCCGTTCATCAAATCGATCGCCTTCCCATTGTAACCGAACGGTCTCAGATCCTCCGCATTGAAGCGCTGTAGCCAGAACCGGCGGCGGATCCGGGCTCAAATCCTATAGCGCGTTTCCATTGGGACCGGTCTCCGGTGGAAGGCCTTCTGACCCGTCCCCGTTACTCTGGAAAATCACGCGCGCAACGTCGATCACCTCGTCGTCGTCGTCAAGATTGATGAGCCGTACCCCCTGCGTATTCCTTCCGATCGAACTGATTTCCCGGATCGGCTGCCGGATCAGGATTCCATTCAGGGTCACAATCATCAGTTCATCCTCATCCACCACGCCTTTCACCGCCACCACCTTTCCGTTTCGCTCGGTGGCCTTGATGTTGATCACCCCCTTCCCGCCGCGGCGGGTCAACCGGTAATCCGACACCCCCGTCCGCTTACCGTATCCCTTCGCAGAGACCGTAAGCAGCGTGCTGTCGGCGCCCTGTACCTCCACCATGCACACCACCTCGTCGTCTCCCTCCAGGGAAATCCCTCTCACCCCCTGGGCCCCGCGCCCCATATCGCGCACATCCCGTTCGTGAAATCGGATGGCCTGGCCGTTTCGGGTTGCCAGCACAATCTCCTGTGACCCGTTCGTGACCGCGGCTCCGATCAACCGGTCATCGTCCAGAATATGCATCGCAATAATCCCGCCGCGCCGGGGCCGGCTGTACGCGGACAAAACCGTCTTTTTGACCAGGCCGTCGCGCGTCACCTTCATCAGATAGTGTCCATCGTCAAACGCCCTGACCGGCACAATGGCGGCCACCTTGTGACCCACGTTGATCTCGATCAGGTTGACGACCGGCCGGCCGCGGGAAACACGGCCGCCTTCGGGGATCTCGTGTACCTTCAACCAGTGACAGTGACCCCGATCCGTCAAAAACAGAATATAGCTGTGCGTGGAAGCGATGAAGAGATGTTCCACGAAATCCTCTTCTTTTGTCCGCATCCCCGCCACGCCACGCCCGCCCCTGCGTTGCTGCCGGTAGGTGTCCACCGGAATTCGCTTGATATACCCCTGATGCGAAATCGTGATGGCCATATCCTCGTCCGCGATCAGGTCTTCGATATTGAATTCCGAAGCTGAAAAAACGATGTCGGTCCGTCGTTCATCTCCGTACTTCGCTTCAACCTCCAACAATTCCGACCTCACGAGCGCCATTCGCTCCGATCTGCTGTCCAGAATCGACCTCAGCCGCGCGATCTCGTTAACCAGAACCCCATATTCCTCTTCGATTTTCCGGTGCTCAAGTCCCGTCAGCCGCTGTATGGTCATTGTCAGGACGGCTTGCGCCTGCCTTTCGGTCAGGGACAACCGTTCCATCAGGATCGAACGGGCGGCATCCGGATCGGCCGCTCCACGGACCATTTGAATCACCTCTTCAATCGCATCCAGCGCAATTCTCAATCCTTCCAGGATATGCGCGCGATCTTCGGCCACCTGAAGCTCGTACGAGGTGCGCCGCTCCACGACGTCATGGCGGTGCTCGATATAGTGCTGAAGCAGTTGCTTCAGGTTCAACTGCCTGGGCTGCCTGTCCACCAGCGCGATCACATTGGCGCCGAACGTGCTTTCCAGTTGCGTATGTTTGTAAAGCTGGTTCAGGACCACCTCGCTGTAGACGTCCTGTTTCAGTTCCACCACGACCCGCATACCCTTGCGGTCGGACTCGTCGCGAATATTCGATATCCCTTCAACCCGCTTCTCCCGAACCAGATCGGCCATCTTCTCCAGCATTGTGGCTTTGGCCACCATATAAGGGATTTCGGTAATGACGACGTTTTCGCGTCCGTTCTTCAAGGTCTCGACCGTGGCGGTCGCCCGCACCCTGATCAACCCCCGGCCGGTGCGGTAGGCATCCAGCACACCGCTCATCCCGTAAATCACCCCGCCTGTGGGAAAATCGGGGCCCTTGATGTATTCCATGAGATCCATGACTTCCAGGTCGGGATTGTCGATCAGCGCCACCAGTCCGGCGACGACCTCGCGGAGGTTGTGGGGCGGAATCGCCGTGGCCATAGTCACCGCAATACCCACGCCCCCGTTGCAGAGCATATTCGGAAAGCGGGAAGGCAGGACAGCGGGTTCCATGAGCCGTTCGTCGTAATTCGGGTTGAAATTCACCGTATCCTTGTCTAGGTCCCGCAACATCTCGCTGCCCGGGCCGGCCATCCTCGCCTCGGTATATCGCATCGCCGCGGGGGGATACCCGTCGATCGAGCCGAAATTACCCTGTCCGTCCACCAGCGGATAGCGCAGCTTGAAGTCCTGCGCCAGGTTGACCAGCGTCGGGTAGACGATTTCTTCGCCGTGCGGGTGGTAATTCCCCGACGTATGCCCGGCGATGTTGGCGCATTTCCTGTGCTGCCGGGTGGGCCCAAGGCCCAGGTCGTTCATTGCGACGAGGATGCGCCGTTGCGAGGGTTTGAGCCCGTCACGCACATCCGGCAACGCACGATTCACCAGCGTGCTCATGGAATAGTCCAGCATGGACTTCTTCAATTCATCGCCGATGTCCATCGGGACAATCCGCTGTCGCGCGCTCATCATCGGTTTTATCTCCTACGTGTTTGTCAGATCAACGCCCGCCCTTGCGGGGCGGCCGGACAGGTGTGGTACACGCTTACCCCGGCCCGCTCACATCCACGTCCGCCTCCAGCGCATGGGTTTCCACGTATTTCCGACGTGGACCGACCTCGTCGCCCATCATCATTGTAAACGCGCGTTCGGCCTCCATCGTGTCGAACTGGGTAAGATTCAGCAATGTGCGGGTCTCCGGGTTAAGCGTGGTCTCCCAGAGTTGTTCGGGGTTCATCTCTCCCAGCCCCTTGTATCGCTGAACCATGACGCCATTGGCGTTGTCGCCCATCGACTGAAGAATAGAATCTCGCTCGGCCTCGTCGAAGGCATACTGCTGATTGCGACCCTTTTTTATCAAAAACAGAGGAGGCTGGGCGATATAGACCCTTCCGTTGGTAATCATCGGGCGCATGTATCGGAAGAAGAAGGTCAGCAACAAAGACCGGATATGAGACCCGTCCACGTCTGCATCGGCCATAATGATCACTTTGCCGTAACGCAGCTTTTCGACGTCGAAGTCGTCACCGACGCCCGCACCCAGCGCCAGGATCATGGGCTGAAGTTTCTCGTTGCTCAACACCTTGTCTATCCGTGCCTTCTCCACGTTCAACAACTTTCCCCACAGGGGTAATACCGCCTGAAATGCACGTTCTCGCCCCTGTGCCGCCGATCCGCCCGCCGAATCTCCCTCCACCAGGTAGATTTCGGTTTCTTCCTTGTCGTTGAGCGTACAATCCAGAAGCTTGCCCGGAAGTCCTCCGCCTTCGAACACGCTCTTGCGCCGAACAAGCTCCCGCGCCTTTCGTGCGGCTTCCCTTGCCCTGGAGGCTTCGATGGCCTTTTGCAGGATCTTCTTTGCAACCGACGGGTTTTCTTCGAAATATGCCGTGAGCCCCTCACCAACCAGCGATTCCACAATCCCCTTCACCTCGCTATTGCCCAGCTTCATCTTTGTCTGGCCCTCGAATTGCGGTTCGGGGACCCTGGTATTGATAACGGCGGTCAGACCCTCGCGGCCGTCCTCTCCACTCAGGCTGACCTTCTCGTTTTTAAACAGGTTGTACTTGGTGCCATATGCGTTCAACGTTCGCGTTAACGCCGTTCGAAACCCCGTTTCGTGGGTGCCTCCCTCCTTCGTGTGGACGGTGTTCACGAAACTGTAGATATTCTCCGAATACGAATCGTTGTACTCAAAGGAGATCTCCACACCCGCGCCGTCACGGGCACCCTCGAAATATACCGGGGGATGCAGGGCCGCACGCCCTTCGTCGAGATACGCGACGAACGCATTGAGCCCGCCGTCGAAATGGAATATTTCCTCGAAACCCGCCCGTTCGTCTGCAAGCACAATTGTCAGGCCGCTATTCAGAAACGCCAGTTCCCGCATCCGGTTGACCACCGTTTCCAACTGAAAATCGACGGTTTCGAATACCGCGATATCCGGCATGAAGGTTGTGGTTGTGCCCGGCGCGTCCCTCCGGCCGATTTCTTCCATCTCGCCCGTGGGAATGCCCCGCTCGTACCGCTGGCGGAAAACCCGACCCCACTTGTCGGGCATCGACGAACAGACCTCCACCTCGCACCAGGCCGACACCGCATTCATCACCGAGACACCGACCCCGTGAAGGCCGCCGGAGACGGTATATGTCTTTTTGTCGAATTTGCCTCCGGCATGCAGCACCGTCATCACCACCTCCAGGGCGGAGCGGTTTTCCGTGGGGTGCAGATCGACCGGGATTCCCCTGCCATTGTCAGCGACAGTCAGACTTCCGTCGGCATTGATCGTTACGTCGATGCGGTCGCAATGCCCCTCCAGCGCCTCGTCCACGCTGTTGCTCACCACCTCCTCGATAAGATGATGAAGCCCCCGGGCACCCGTATCTCCAATGTACATTGCGGGGCGCTTCCGAACCGCCTCCAACCCCTTGAGAACCTGAATGTTATTGGCGCCGTATTCCGGCTGCGAAACGACCTCAGCCATAGTGACTCAACTCCTTATTTGGATCAACGTGTACCCCGGCTCTTCTCCGGTAAGGCCTTTATGTCTTGTGGTTCTTGATGACGCTCGCCTTTGGCGTGTTCACCTGCGTGTCGGTTCATCACCCGAAACGAATCGACGTTACAACTTCGCGCCCCAGGGCCGCATTCAACCTCGCCTGGATACGATCCCGCTCGAATAGCAGCCGGTGACGCACGGCGTGGTGTTTGATCCAGATAACAAGCTCACCGCGACGAATCTCGGCCGATCGGGCCATCGCATCCGGCACACCGCTGAATTCGTCCATAACCTCAGGCAACAGCATCACGGCACGCTCTTCCAGAAGCCGCGTCTCGATGCCCAGGGCCTGTACGGCCTCTCTCAGTGCCTCACCCAGAGCAACGATGCCTGCGCCGCTACGATGGGACAGACGCGCCTGGTCTCCACTCTCTTCAAAGTACGCCAATTTTTCTCCACGCGGCACCATCAACGCTATAGCGTCAACAACTGAAAACCTCGGTCCTTGAAATTCACTTCGAGTTCGCGCGCGGAGGTAATGAAAACCTGTCCGAAAGACGCGACGAGGTCCATCAACGCCTCTGCCCGGCGTTTATCCAGTTCGGCGAAAATATCGTCCATCAGCATCACCGGGGCATGACCGGTGTGGGACTCCAGATAGACCGCCTCGGCAAGCTTCCAAGCCAGCAGAATGCACTTGAGTTGGCCCTTGGATGCAAACTTGTGAGCGCTCCGGCCATCCAGTGTGAAAATCAAATGGTCCCTGTGGGGTCCGACCAGCGTAAAGCCCAGTCCCGCTTCGTCTGCCCGCCGTTGCCGCAGTTCGGCCTCCAGAATCTCCTGACCACGGTCTCGCGCATCGGCCTTTACGGAACTTCGGTAAACGGACCCGATCTGTTCTCTGCCGTGTGAAATCTGGCGATAATAGTCATCGATTGTGGGCCGCATCGCATCAAGCGCATCCAGCCTGTCGCGAATAATCCGTGCTCCCAATTCCGCCAGTTGAACGTCCCAGGGCGCGAGATGACGCACATCCTGGGCTCGCCCCTGACCTTCTTTCAGCAGCCGGTTCCTCTGGGCGAGTACACGGCGGTACTGATCCAGATCGGACAGATAGGAGGTCTGGGACTGAGAAACAAGGATGTCCAGGAGACGGCGACGCTGGGGGGGATCCCGCAAGACCAGGTCTACATCTTCCGGGAAGAACAGAACGGCATTAAAGGTGCCGATAAGGCTCGAAAGACGAGAGAGTGGGGCTGCATCCAGAAGTGCTTTTTTTTTGCCCGCTTGTCGATCGAATGCGATCCGGATCGACCGCGAGTGGTCTTCGTAGGCAACCGCCGCGTCGATGCTGAAGTAATCCGCCCCCCACCGAACGACGTCCCTGTCTCTTGACCCCCGGCCGGACTTGGCTATGGCAAGGAAGTATATGGCTTCGAGCAGGTTCGACTTGCCCCGGCCGTTTTCGCCGCAAACAACCGTTTTCCGGCCCTGAAACGCAAAGTCGACGGTATCGAAATTCCGATAGTTGACAAGCTTGAGCGCTGTAATGTACAAAACGCATCGCCCATCAGTCGTTGATCCGAAGCGGCATCAGCAAGCACAGGTAGTCTTCGCCCTCCGGTTGCTCGGCCGGCCGAATGATCCCCGCCGCCATCGGTCCGTCCAGCTCAAACAACACCTGCTCGGAGTCGATATGCCTGAGAATATCGAGAAGATATTTCGAATTGTAACCAACCACCATTTCATTGCCGCTATATTCAGCTTCGAGCACCTCGCGAGCCTCGCCTCCGATCTCCTGGCTCGAGGCGGAGAGCACGACGCGGTTGCTATTGATTTCAATACGAATCTGATGGGTCTCTGCGCTTGCAAGAATGGAGACCCGCCGGACAGCGGGCGTAAACAGGCTGTTGGGTGCCTTCAGTTTTGTGCCATTGTCCTGAGGAATCACCTGCTCGTAATCGACATAGGGCCCTTCGACCAGGCGGGAAAACAGACGAATGGCACCCCTGGCGTTCGTTTCGGAGTCATTGGCGGCCTGCAGATCGAACATCAGGTGATTCTGCCCGAACTGCACCCGGCCCAGGGCGCTGCCTGCCGACGCCAGCTTGACCAGATGGTTCAGCGCACGGGTGGGGACGATTGCTTCCGTCGATACCTCACGCGCCTCCGAACCGGAGAGTGACCTGGAGTATCTGACCAGCCTCGCCCCATCCGTGGCAACCATGGTCATCCGGCCGCTGCCTACCTTCCAGAACACGCCGTTCAGGACCGGTCTGGTTTCATCTCGGGACACCGCAAACGACGTCTTTAAAATCATCTCCTTCAACAACTGACTTTCGCCACCACCCTCAGGCTCGTCTTCCCCGGTCTCGAAAACCATCTCGGGGCCCTCGACCTCCGTGGGCAATTCGGGAAAGTCTTCAGCGGGCGCCGCCATGAGGATATAAGTGCCTTCGAGCCCGGATTGGCACTGAAGGGTCACCCTCCCGGACTCTTCGGTCAGAACAACGGGGCCTTCCGGCAATTCACGTACTATCTCGGCAAATTTCCTGGCCGGCACCGTGGTTGAACCCGGCGCTTCCACGGTACCCTTGAGGATACATTGAATGGAAATGTCCAGATCTGTCGCACTCAGACGAACTTCCCCGCTCTCGTTGGTCCCGACGAGAATATTGGACAGCACAGGGAGGGCTGTTTTGGAAGGGACAATATCCAGCACTGAATTGATGCCCCAGATGAGCATATCCTGTTCGATAACCACCTTCATTTTCGGTCTCCTGAGAACCGGTCTGGCAATGACGTTGCCGCACCGAACTGCGGTTCAAAAATCCGGCTTGCATACGTTGCAAAAAAACGGCTTGTCAGGCCACTTTCAACCATGACGTAATATACTGATTTTTATCGAATTTGTCAATGTTTTTGTCCCTTTTGCGGTCCAATACAACCCCCCATCCCGACCCCCCCCGTTCCTCCACCCTACGGACTGTCGTTTCAGCCCTTTCAGCCGCCGCCTGACCGCCCCGCCCGGAGACCGTGGAATACGATACGACCGCGAGTGCTTTCTGCCCCTCCGGCAGCGGTTGTGACCGTCGAGGCTGCGGGCCGCAACGAACCTGTCCGCCCGCAGCCTCGGGTCGCATTCCGCAGTCGGCGCGACACCCTTTATCCGCGCCGGGCTTCGGGGGGACTATTCACAATCACCATTTGTGGATAATACCAGCGCAATACAAGACGTACTTTTCCGGATACGTGTGATAAATATCTATTAAATTATCAGATGTAACGATTTTACCGGTTTAACTTACCGAGATCCGGTGTTGTGGAAAACTTTCCGGACAATTTGTGGATAACAATCAACCCGTAGCGTGGGTCCCGGGGTGGTGTGAATATCCTTCCAGATATTCACATGTTATCCATAGGAATTCTACATTACTACATCCGGATTTTCCTTTCTCTAAACGGCTGATTTCAATGTTTTCCACTTTTCACCCGCACATGTTATTGTTGTATTTAATGGTTAAACAAAAGATCCTTTAAACTACTCTAACAATATTACAACGCCTATTCTGTGGATACTTTCGGATATAAAAAAAACCGGTTTCAAATTGAAACCGGTCCATATGGGCAAACATATGATACACGTCGGGCACATCCCGTGAACTGCGCACACACTCGCCAACGACCGTCACGATTCCCGTCAGGGGCACAATTGAAACAACGGGCAACACGAGATCAGGCCGACGCGAACTGTTGAACCCTGTTCTGGATGCGGCTGACAAGTGCCTGAAAATCGGAGTCGGTTGAAAGCTTCGTAGCTATGTTTTTGCATGCGTGAATGACCGTTGTATGATCCCTATTCCCAAATTCGGTTCCGATGGCCTTTAGCGGCGCTCCCGTCAGCCGTTTACATAGGTACATGCAGATATGTCGAGCTGTGGCGATGTCCTGCTTCCGGGTGGATCCGGTCAACAAATCCACGGAGATGTTGAAGAAACCCGCCGTTCCCTTCTGGATTTCCCCGATGCTGATTGCCGGAGACGTGATACCCTTCACCCGTCCCAGACTCTTTATGGTATCCCGGGCGATTTGGAGTGAAATGGGTACGCGCTTATATACCGAAAAGGTAATGAGGTGGGTCAGGGCGCCTTCCAGTTCTCTGACGTTGGAATTGACGTGTTCGGCCAGGAAACGAGCCACATCCGGGGGGATCGAGACGCCATGATCGCCGGCCTTCTGATTGATAATCGCCATCCGGGTTTCCAGGTCAGGGCGGTCAATATCAGAAACCAGGCCCCACTGAAACCGCGAAATAAGCCGGTCTTCGAATCCTTTAAGCGTTGACGGCGGGCGGTCTGAACTCAAGACGATCTGTTTGTTAAGCTGATATAATGTGTTGAATGTGTGAAGGAGTTCCCGCTGGCAGGCTTCGGTCTTTACGTAAAACTGAATGTCGTCAATCAGTAGAATGTCCGCATTTCGATAGGTTTCGATATACGCGGATGTATCCTTTTTCTGAATGGCTCTCAGATAGTCGGTAAAGAACCGCTCTGCCGTGACATATACCACCCGGCGTGCCGTGTTGTTACGGACACAATAATCTCCAATAGCCTGCAATAAGTGCGTTTTCCCCAGGCCCACGCCGCTATAGATGACCAGCGGATTGTAGGATATCCGGCCAGGGGACTCCGCGACGGCTTTCGCCACCGTAAATGAGAACTGATTGCTCTCACCGACGACGAAATCTTCAAACCGATATCTGGGATTCAGCGGAAAGACGGCTTCAGAGGCAGGTGGAGGAACGACCGCTTTTGTTTGCCGTTCTTTGTTCCGCGGGCGAACGGAATCGTCAGTACCCGAGAAATCGACGGGTGCCCCCGCCGGCGTTTGAACGTTATTTCCGACGGCAAATTTGATCTCCGGCGTCCAGGAGGTGATTTCTTCTATTGTAGACTGAATTAAACCGACAAAGTGTTCCTCGAGCCAGTCTGCAAAAAAGGAGCGTGGTACCTCGATAACCGCCAACGTCGCCCCAAGTCGCGACGAGGATGTCTGGCTGAACCATGCCAGGTAGGCGTCCGCCTCGATTTTCCCCTCGATTTTCCGCAGACACCGGCCCCAGAGGTCGGAAGGATTTTCAACCATGGAGACTAAACCGCCCATACCGTAGCGAGGGTGATCCACCGTCGCTAAAGCCGATTTTCAATACAAGAGAGAGTTGGCCGGGAATTACGCAGACCCTGCCAGAAGCCAGAAGATCATCTATTGAAGGGTGTATTACAGAAGATATTCTGGGGGATGGAATTCGCGGGAGAGGAAGGGTTGAATTCCTTACAAACGGACAATACAAAGGCCTGCCGGTGGCCGAGCCGGTTAGATAAAATTATAGAGATTCAAGTAATGATGAACATATAACGGGGGAGTTGCCGAAGGAACCACCTCGGCTGTTGGATGGAGTCAAACTAAAGAATAGATTTCCAAAAGTCAAGCGCTTTTAGGAAGAAAAATCGGCTTCTTTTCTACCCATCAACCGACAGCGTTCGGGTTCTATATAATGTATATACTATAAATAAAACACAATATATAGTGGTATATTTCCGGATAGTATAGATACCGACGAAATCCCTTGACAAAGATTACTTCCCCCTCTATATTCCTAACTTCCTACAATTCATTTAGATACAACAGCAGCTGTTCTTTGCGTAACGCACGGACATTGGAATGAAACGGACTTTCCAGCCCAGCAACCGGAAACGCAAAAACAAACACGGCTTTCGCCACCGCATGCGCACTCCTGGAGGACGGAAAATCTTCTCAAGGCGCCGTCGCAAAGGACGCGGCCGGGTCTCGCTCTAGAATGGGCAGGCCGACAGCCGGGCTGCGCAAGCAGATTCAGAATCTTCGCCTGACAGGATCGCTGTTCAGAGGCCGCTGGCTGCACGTACGTGTGAGTAAATCCGCAGAAGATCGTATCTTTATTTCCGTGCGGAAGCGGTTCGGTAAGGCTGTTGCGCGAAATCGCGCGCGCCGGCGAATTCGTGCTATTTGTAGAGAAGTGGCCCCTCACCGCGTCATGGGTCATATGGTGATCGTTTCCGTCGGCGACGGGTCGGCCTCCGCAGGGTTCCGGGATCTCCGTACAGATCTGATTTTCGCGTTTGGAAATCTGGGTCTTCTCCGCGGCTCGGTCATGCCGTTGGGGTTGCTTCCTCGTTGAATCGTCCTCCGCTTTGTCTTCGGATGTGTGTCGCCCTCCTCATCGCGCCCACCTATTTGTTCGCGGGATTCGTTGTTCTGCATACGACCCGGAACCCGTCCTGTTCCTGTCTTAAAATTGCAGATACACAATACAGGTCTGACGAATGGATAAACGTACAATCCTTGCCTTTATTGTAATCGGCCTGATCATCATCCTTTATCCCCACTATATGGAATGGATAACGGGGGAAACAACCCCGATCCTTCCATCGGATCCGGTACGGGACGAAACCCTCCGGACACGGCCGGCGCCGCCGCCGGAACAACCCAACAGTCAGCGCAGTATCCAGCCGGAGACGTCGCCCCGCGTTTCGAACGATCCACGGATTCGCCGGTCTGCGCCAGGGGAATTTACACCGCAGGACATCATTGTCGAAACCGACCTCTTTGTTGCCACGTTCAGCACCCGGGGCGGGGTGTTAACCCGTCTTCGGCTGAAGGCTTATGAAGACCCGCATGGCGGCCAACTCGATTTGATGGCGCCCGGGAGCACCGCGCTGGGTCTATCGTTAGCCGGTGAATCACTGGACGACCAGGAATTCGCTACGGACACTCCGGTGCTCACGCTGTTCGGGGGCGAGCAGGCCGAATTGATCTTCAGGGCGCAACTGGGTGCGCGAGCGATTGAAAAGCGGCTTCGCTTTCAGGGCAATCGGTATCGGCTGGACATGGCGCTGTTCGTGTCCGGACTGCAGCCTGAAGAGAAGTTGGGCGTCGGATGGTCCTGCAGCCTGGCCGACACCGAGAACAGCCCTGAAGAGAACGCGGCCTATATGGCGGTTGTCACACGCGCGGGCGGCGAGCTCGAAACCTGGAATGTGGCGGATCTGGGACCGGACGGCGATCCCCCTCCCGGCGGCCGGATCTCATGGGTCGGGATTAAGAACAAGTACTTTCTGGTTGCCCTCATCCCGCCGGATGGCAGTTATAGCATGAATCTGAGCGGCGCTATGCGCGATGTCGCCGAATGGTACGATGTCGAAATCCTGGCGAAAGGCGCCGATCCGGGACAGCGGTACGGCATTTACTTCGGTCCGATCTCCTACCATCGGCTCAGGCAGCAGAATCAGGACCTGGCGGGCAATTATCGTGAACTGGAGATGGACGAGTTCATGGAGTATGGCTTCGCCCTCTTCCGACCCATCATTAAACCCATCACTATTCTGAATCTCAGAGCCTTTCTTTCGCTGCACCAACTGATCCCGAACTTTGGTCTGGTCATTATCGTCTTTTCCGTGTTTATCAAAATCGTGGTGTTTCCGCTAACGCACAAGAGTCTCGAAGCGGCAGCCAAGATGCAGCAACTCCAGCCCAAGATTGCGGCGATGAAAGAAAAATACCCGGACGATAAACAGAAGGTCAGCACGGAGATGATGAAGCTTTACAAGGAGGAGGGCGTGAGTCCTCTCGGGGGCTGCCTGCCGATGGTCATCCAGATGCCCATCCTCTTTTCCTTGTTCAATGTGTTCCGGGGCGCGATCGAACTGCGACAGTCCGAGTTTCTGCTCTGGATAACGGACTTGTCACAGCCGGACCGGTTGTTCTTTGGTGGTATTGAAATCCACCTTCTGCCTCTGTTGATGGCCGTGTCTACATTTGTGCAATCAAAAATGACCATGAAGGATCCCAAGCAGGCGGTCATGGTCTACATGATGCCGGTTTTCATGACCTGGATTTTCTGGAGCATGTCCTCCGGTCTGGTGCTCTACTGGACCATGTTCAACGTACTCACCATTTTGCAGCAGCAAGTTATGGAACGAGTGAAACGCGTGCTCGGCAGCCACTGAGGGTTTGTCACAATGCGACCTTCGGATCGCGATACCATTGTCGCAATCGCCACCGGAACCGGCGACGCAGCGATAGGCATCGTGCGGCTAACGGGTCCGGTGGCGGTTGGAATTGCCTCCGGTTTTTTTTGTGGTTCACGCGAATTGAACCGCCTTGAGGACCGTCGCCTGACGTACGGGAGATTTGTTGTCGGAGACCGGGACCTGGACGAGGTTCTGGTTTCCGTGATGCGGGCGTCCCGGTCGTTTACGGGCGAAGATACGGTCGAATTCAACTGCCACGGAGGCCCTCTCCTTCTACAACGGGCGATGGAGGCCCTGGTGACGGCGGGCGCCCGACCGGCCGAGCCCGGTGAGTTTACCCGGCGGGCATTTCTCAACGGACGAATCGATCTGACCCAAGCCGAGGCGATTGGGGATTTGATCGCCGCCCGCGCGGACCGGGGCCTGCGGTCCGCGTATTTCCAGTTGCGCGGTGGATTGAAGGCCAGGTTCGAGGTTCTGGCGGAAGCCCTGCGTGATTCGCTGACGTTGCTTGAGGCAGGATTGGATTTTTACGAAGATGCGGGCGTCGACGAGGACGCGATACGTCCGTCGCTCAGCCGGGCGGCGGAAGAAATCGAGCGCCTGATTGCCTCCTATCGGCATGGTAAAGTCATACGCGAGGGCGCCCTCGTTGCGCTGGCGGGCCCCCCGAACGCGGGTAAATCCAGCCTGCTCAACCGGCTGCTGGAAGAGGATCGGGCGATTGTGTCGCCGGTGTCCGGAACCACGCGGGATACGATTGAAGAGTCCATTACCCTGGACGGTATTCGCGTCACACTGATCGATACGGCCGGTATTTCGGAGCCGCGCGACCCCATTGAGCGCGAGAGCGCCAGAAGGTCACGGGAAGCGATGACACGGTCCATGCTTGTGCTTTTTGTCGTCGATGCGTCCGTCTCGGCTACCGCGGGGTTGGATGACATGGTCGAGGGTGTGGATCGTGAAAACGTGCTTCTGGTGATGAATAAGAAGGATCTTGGCCTTCATTCCGATTGGCGCGGCGATCAGGGGTTTCCAGGGCTCTCCATCTCCGCCCTCACGGGGGATGGCCTCGACCGTCTCAGGAAACGGATACACGGGCGGGTCATGTCGATCTCCGATCCCGAACCCGGCGTGGTGACGCGCGGGCGTCACGTGGAGGCGTTGAGGCGGGCGGGAGACGCGCTTGGCCGGGCGACTGCGGCGCTGGACGAAGGACTTCCCGGGGAAGTGGTGGCGGTGGATTTGCGGGAGGCGACCGACGCGCTGGCTGAGATCGTAGGCGAGACCACGTCGGAGGAGATCCTGGACCGGATTTTCAGTACCTTCTGTATCGGAAAATAGAGGCGGGAGGCGGTAGAGGGGAGAAGGAAGAAGGACGCACGGGCACGTTAAATCGGTTTATATATGATTTTTTCGCTCATTTTCCTGTACGCCTGTACAGACCGCGTACATAGGTAACACTCTTTGGGGTGGTCCGCTGGTGGTTTATTCAATAGGTCTAAACAGTCCGCCTGTTGGCGGACAATCGGTGCCTGGAACCGCGTTCCGGGCATATATAGGCATTTCCGCTCCCTTCGCCTTTTAATTTTTCTTCGTCCTTTTTCTTGTTCGCGCAAGAAAAAGGACCAAAAAGAACCGCGCCGCTCGGCGCGAGGCCGGTTTTTCGGCGAATCGCAGGACGGATGACTACAAGCGCCTTTGTCCTACGTGCGGAGAAGGATACACCAAGCCGCGGTGCTGTACGGATCAACACGGAAAAACCCTCCGCGCGACCGGTGTTGCATTTTGCGACAATTTGAAACGCGGACGTCCCGTTCGCCCAATCGTTTAGCAATATCGCAAAGGATTCTCGCCGGTTTTATGTTGTTGGTTTCTCGCTGGCTGCTGACCGCTGCTTTACGCCGCGCGGTCGCTGCATTTGTAGGGGCAACCCTTGTGGTTGCCCGCATACGGGCGCAGATATCCGTGAATTAATATCGCCAGTCCGCATCGTTATCCGGTGTAAGCTGACGGCTGACCGCTAACAGCTGTACCCGAAGGATGGGTTGTGGTACGGGCGCGCGAGGTCATTTCTTTCTGTCTTTATCCTGTTATTCTTTTTTCTTTGTCCTTTTTCTTTCTCGCCAAAGAAAAAGGACCAAAAAGAACGGCGCCGCTCAAACGCCGCGGGGCTGCTTTTCCGCGAACTACTCTTACAACGGAAACCAGGGATTGTGCCCTGCCAAGTTTTCGGCACTCCCCATGCGAAGGCGGAGGACGGAATAGCGCGGAAAAGACCCTTCGCCACCGCCGGACGGTCGAGAGGAAGACCCCGAAGGGCCGCCGTGAGGATTTGCGGTTGAACCGCCTATCGCTATATGCTTTGCGCCGTTTTTGCATTTGTAGGGGCAACTTTCAAAGTTGCCCACATATTTGCGTTGACAACGGTAAATGGTAACGCTGGGCCGTATCGCAAACCGGTTTAAGCTGACTGCTGACTGCTATTGGCTCCTCGCTCACAGGGCAACCACGCCGGTATCTGACGCGATGCCATTTGAGAGTATTTCCAGAGCAGAGCGCCGGGTTCCGTCCCGCACCGAACACGGATATCCACTGTGGCTGGTAGGGCAGCAGATCCGGTGCATCCCGTGAGCAAATTCGCGCTGTGCATATGGGAGGCTCCGCGCCTAGCGGGGACCTTTAAAAGCGGAAAGAAGAAAGAGGCAAGAAGGGAGACGGGTTGGTAACTTTGTCATATGACACCTACGTAGCCGGAGTCTCGCTAACTGGAAAGCAGAAGTGTATCGCGAAGGATGGCACGAAAGCGGTGGTTTGCGGAGCGGTCGTCTCACTTCTCCCGTCTTACTTCTCCCGGTTTTTAAGGAACCCGCCGGAGGCAGGAAATTTGGGGAGAAGTGGATGTTGAATTTGCCTTTCGCCTTTTGCTTCAAACTGACCGCTGACGGCTCATGTTCCACGTGAAACATCGGATGCTGTCCGTGGAATCGAAGCGTCGGTTTTCCGGGCGCCTGTGGAGGATCGGTGACCGATCAGGAATTTCTTGCAGCCGCGAAGACGTTGTCGGTTGACCTGTCGGAAGTACAGGCCGCGCAGTTCTTCCGCTATGAAGCGCTGCTCAGGTCGTGGTCCGAAAGGGTGCGACTGGTTTCCAGGGGGGATCGGGACAGGATTAGAGATCGCCACTTTATCGACTGTTTGAGAGTGACGCCCTTTCTGCCCGCGGGGCCGATCTCGTTGCTGGACCTGGGATCGGGTGGGGGTTTTCCGGGGGTGCCGGTCAAGATAGCCCGCCCGGAAG
This sequence comes from Candidatus Latescibacterota bacterium, assembly GCA_965237675.1. GTDB lineage: Bacteria > Latescibacterota > UBA2968 > UBA2968 > JAAXHE01. The sequence goes on along the minus strand of OZ250150.1, from coordinate 1,292,439 downwards.
TGAATGTTGTGCTTGTGGAGTCGGCTCGAATGAAGGGACTTTTCCTGAACCACCTGGTGGGGGAACTTGGACTGACCGGGCTATCGGTTTCAACCGAACGGGCGGAGGACGCCTGCAAGCGTGAGGAACACCGGGAGCGGTACGATATTGTAACTGCGCGCGCCGTAGGGTCCCTGCCGGTGCTCTGGCGACTGTCGTCGGGATTCCTCAAAAAAGATGGCGAGTTGTTCGCAATGAAGGGCCCCGGCGCCCTCCTGGAAGCAGGGGAATTCGGGCCCCACGGCCCCGTCTTGTCCGTAGAATCAATGGCGCCCGAGGCTCACGGCAGGAATACGATCCTTGTCAGGGTATCGGCTGGGTACTGCTGATCACGCGGCCTGAACGAGTTCGATCAGGACGCCCGATGCGCTTTTGGGATGCACGAACGCCACCCGTCTGCCGAGCGCTCCGATCCGGATATCCCCGGAGATCGCGAACCCCTCGTCTTTACAGGTTGACACGGCCGCTTCGATGTCCTTTACGATGATCGCGATGTGGTGGAGACCCTGGCCCCGTCTCGAAAGGAATCGCGCCACGGTACTCCTGTCGTCCAACGGTTCGAGCAGTTCGATCCGGGTCCGGCCTCCGCCCCCGAGAAAAACGGCCCGGATACCTTCCGCCTCCACCGCCTCGTCTTCCATTTTTTGGAACCCAAGCATGGAATAGGCAGCCATGGCCTGGTCGATCCCCTCCACCGCAATGCCCACGTGATCCACGCATCCGTCCACGGTTATCCTCCGGGTCTGTAGGATCCAAAAACAGAACGCAGGCTGTCCGATATCTCGCCCACCGTTGCGCCGGCCAACCCCGCCTCCACGACCGATTCCGTGATCGACCCCTCGCCTCGCGCCCGCCGAGCGACGTTGTCAAGCGCAGAATTCATCGCGTCTGGATCTCGCAGCCGCCGGACCCGCGCCAGGCCCGCCTTCTGTGTACGCTCCGTATCCGGCGGGGGCTGGAACGCCGGAACCGGCGGGTCCGGGGCACCCTGATACCGGTTCACCCCCACCACAACGGTCTCGCCGGATTCAATCTTCTTCTGCGCCTCGTATGCGGAGTTCGCGATACAGGCGGCTGTGAAGCCGTTTGCGGCTGCCTGTGTTGCCCCGCCTTCGCGGTCGACGGACTCCAGGACGGCCATGGCTTCCTCCTCCAGTTCATCGGTCAATTTTTCGACCGCGAAGGATCCGCCCATCGGATCTACGGTGTCGGGGATGCCGCTTTCATAGGCCAGAATCTGCTGGGTGCGAACGGCCAGTTGCGCTCCCCTGTCCGACGGCAGGCCAAGCGCTTCGTCATAGGCGTTGACGTGCAGGGACTGGGCGCCGCCCAGAACGGCGGCCAGCGCCTGAAACGTGGTCCGCGCGCAGTTGTTCAGCGGCTGCTGGGCAGTGAGGGTGGAGCCGGCCGTCTGAGCGTGAAACCTCAGGCGCCGGCAGTAAGGATCCCCGACGCCCAGGCGTTCCGCGACGAGGCGGCTCCAAAGGCGCCTGGCCGCACGGAACTTGGCGATCTCCTCCAGGAAGTGGTTGTGGACCCCAAAGAAGAAGGAGAATTTCGGAAGCACCCCCTCCAGCGCGAGGCCGGCTTCGCTGGCGGCATCGGCATACGCCAGGGCGTGGGCGAGCGTGAAACCTAGCTCCTGGGCGGCGGTTGCGCCCGCTTCCCTCATGTGGTAGCCGCTGACGCTGATGGGATTCCACTTTGGGGCCTCTTGGAGACAATAGCCCATCAGGTCCACGGCCATGCGCATCGAATCGGCGATGGGGAAGACATAGGTTCCACGTGAAACATATTCCTTGAGAACGTCGTTCTGAACCGTACCGGTAAGCACCGACGAAGCCATCCCGCGCTTCTTTCCGAGGCCCGCGTAAAATGCAAAAAGAATACACGCCGTCGCATTGATTGTCATCGACGTGCTGATGCGGTCCAGCGGGATCCCGTCGAACAGGGCTTCCAGATCCCACAGACCGTCAACGGCCACCCCCACCCTGCCTACTTCTCCCTCTGCATTCGGATGGTCCGAGTCATAGCCCATCTGTGTGGGCAGGTCAAAGGCCACGCTCAGGCCGGTCTGGCCCCCGGCAAGCAGCGCGCGAAACCGGGCGTTTGTCTCCGATGGCGTGGAGAATCCCGCATACTGGCGGAAGGTCCAAAGGCGTCCGCGGTACATCGAGGGATAAGCGCCGCGGGTGAAGGGCGGCTCGCCTGCGCGTCCGATCCGTTCCGGGGCGAGTTCTCCCTGCCCGGCCGGATCGGCAAGCAACCCCGCGATCTGATCGAAAAGCCGCCTGGCCTCTTTAGTATGAGCGCGCTGTCTGTAGGCCTGTATCAGAACGGCCCTGGGTTCCAGATCGAGGACTGCGGCCAGGTCCAGACAACGCTCATCCGAAGGGATTCGCTTTCCCTTCTCGATCTGACCAATATAAGTGCCCCAGACACCGATCTTTTCGCCCAGCCCCTGCTGGCTGAACCTGCCCCTGCGGGCGCTGGCTATCATGTCGCCGAAATTCATCCTCGAAACCTCCGTTGCGCGGCATGCGGGCTTCAGAGTACGATTGCGCCGCCGCGACCGGACCCATACACACTCGTGTGTGTAGGCTTTTGGCGTAATATAACGTATTTACGTGTTATTGCGAAACTCAATACGGGCCCGTATATCGGGAGGTCGAGTGTCCAGGACCGAGGGGACGACGAGATCCGGGTTGATTCCATATCACCGGATATTCGGGTCCACCGCAATGACCCCGATTTTCTGACCGGGAATCCGTCAGCCCTAGACAACCGGATTTTCGAGCCTGCCGATACCGTCGACTTCACAGACAACGGTGTCCCCCGCCTTCAGCCAGAGTTGCGGCTGCCTGGCCATGCCGACTCCCGGCGGCGTACCCGTGAAAATCAGGTCGCCTGGCTGAAGGGTGATAACCCGGGACAGGTAGGCGATCAGTTGGTCGATCTTGAAAATCAACTGTTGCGTATTCGAGTCCTGTACGGTTTCGCCGTTCAGGATACAGCGTATATCCAGGTTGTGCGGGTCGTCGACCTCGTCGGGTGTGACAATATCCGGTCCCAGCGGCGCGAAGGTGTCGAAGGTCTTCCCCAGCAGCCATTGTCCGCCGGGTTTTTCAAGCTGGAAGTCCCGCGCGCTCACGTCGTGACCAACCGTATAGCCCGCCACGTGTCCAAACGCGTCGGATTCGGAAATGTCTTTTCCGGACGTTCCGATGACAACCACCAGTTCAGCCTCATAGTCGATAGACCGGGTAACCGACGGCAGGCGGATCGCATCGCCGGGACCCACAATGGTGGAAGAGAACTTGGAAAACACCACCGGCTCGGAGGGAATGGGCATATTGCTTTCGGCCGCGTGGTCGGCGTAGTTGAGGCCGATGCAGAGGATCTTCTGAGGGTTCTGGATGGGGGCCACGACACGGACGAGATCGGCATCGATACCTTCGCCGCGCTCTGCCGCCTCCCGCGCCGAACCCAGCGCAGCCGGCCCCGCCTCGAGCAATCTTACGAGATCCGGGGGAATATCGGCATCGACGCGGTTCACATCCACGATCGTATCTCCCGACCGGACGCCCACGCGCCGCGCTCCCTGGTATTCGAAGGTAAGCAATCGCATGAGATGGGTTGCCTTTCTCTTGAGAAATGGCGTTGTTTTGCGGAACCGAGAGCGAAGAATAACATGCGGGCCGGCGTCTGTCAAGGCATAAGGGCGACGAAACGAGCGGCGGCATACCACCGGTCGGCGGCGGCGCGCCCGGGCCGGATGCGGACTCGGAACCGTTACTAATCCACATCATAGAATAACTGAACGGAAGCAGGTGTTTATAATTATTTACTTATTTTTGTGTTATTTAACGGAAACAAGCCACGTGTTTTCCACAGCTATAACACGCTCTGTGGAAAACACGTGGAAAACATCCGGCGGATCCGCCAGCCACCCGCCAACCGTAGACGCCTTCACGCGCCGCGATTCCAGGGCCGCGACGACCGTGACCGGATCGCGCTCGACAACCCCTGCGGATGCGATCGTTTCGCGCGAGGCGTAACGGGGCGGTGACGACGGAAGATCAACCCGGAAAAGCGACCGATCCAGGGGCCCCTCCAGCCAATGGCCACCCCCTGTCGACCCGCGGATATCGGCCGATCGGCGCGGCGTCCGGGACCGAAGATTTCCCTTGCTACCCCCCTGCGATTATTCTATATTTTGAAAAAATCGCAGGTAGTATATTGCCCGGAAATGCAATATCCCGGCCAATGGGGAATGCTGGCTCGTGATTGAGAAGGTTAAAAACGACGTCGCGGAACTGCTCGAACCCTCCACGCAGTTTCTTGTTAAGAAGCGTTTCCGGCCGAATGTACTGACCCTGGTTGGGTTCATCCTGAACCTGGTTGCGGCGGTGCTTTTCGGATTCGAATACATTCGGTGGGCGGGCTTGGTTGTGCTGCTCGCCGGCGTGTTCGATTTTCTGGATGGACAGGTAGCCCGCGTGGGGCAAAGCGAAACCACGTTCGGCGCGCTCCTGGACTCGACCGTCGACCGGTATTCCGAGATTTTCATCTGGTTCGGAATGGCGGTGAGCTTTATCCGGTCGGACTCCCTGTGGACCACGTCCGCCGTGTTTTTTGCGCTGGCAGGCTCTTTGATGGTGAGCTATATCCGGGCACGTGTGGAGGGTCTGGGCGAAGAGTGCAAGGTCGGTTTCATGCAACGGCCGGAACGGGTAATCGCCATCGGCGTGGGGGCGCTCGTGGGCGAAATCGGTCTTACGGTAGCAATTTGGGCGATTGCGTTTCTGGCCAACTATACCGCGCTGCACCGGGTATTGTATTTTCGCAAGCGGTCCCGCGACTGACCGGATGGCCGAAAGGATTCGCGTGAACTGAAAACGAGTCAAAGGAGTCACCTGGCAGAAGGCGCACGACGGTGCGCCGTTTTTGTTTGGAATCGCCAGCGGAAATCCGGAAGAGAATCGGTTATGTGTTTTCTTCCGGATTTTTTATATTTGCGCTGAATGACATGGACTCACCCGACTTTCCAACCGGAGAGATGCGATGTTGGCCAGCTATAACCCTGAACGGCACTATGAACGCATTGCCGAGCAAGTACAGTATTTTCTGGATGACACGGTGCTGGAATGGGTGAAGAACGTCAAGAGGACCCGCCATCGGGCAACAAAACACGCGGGCAATCCCGTTTTGAAGCGAGACAAGCCGTGGGAGGTATTTCCGCATTTCAATACAACGGTGACGATGCTCCGCGAGCCGGACGGCAGGTTTCGGTGCTGGTATCTCGACATCTCTATGAGCGACTTCGCGGGCGGCGCGGCGGAGCATCGGATGCAGCCGAGGATCAGTTATGCCGAGTCTTCCGATGGCATCCGGTGGGAAAAGCCCGCCCTGGGCGCGGTTTCAATTGAGGCCGCCGGCACCAATCGCGTGGCCTGGGACGAGACCTTCGGAACGCCGGTGGCATTCTGCGTGATTCGGGACGAAGAAGACCCCGATCCGGCAAGGCGATACAAGATGGCGTTTCTTCCCGAAAAAGAAAACGTCAACGTTCCCAAGAAGACCACGCTCGCTCACTCGCATGCCCTGGGCCTCTGCATGGCTTACTCGGGCGAAGGGCTGAGTTGGTCGCTGGAAGCCAGGAACCCCGTCAGCACGATATGGGGAAGCGACGTGCTTACGTTGTTGAAGGACGAATCACGCGGACGATACGTGATATACGGGCGTGTCCACTACGCGGCGGAGACAGGCAATCCCGACGCGGATCAGCGCTTCGTCAGACACTATCCCTCACAGCCCTTCGGATGGATCCCCAAACGCGCAATTTACCGGATCGAAAGCGAAGACCTGATCACGTGGTCCGACGCTGTGCGTGTGCTGGCGCCGGGAGCGCTTCACAATCTGGACGATCAGTTTTATTCGCTGGCCCCCTTCAGGATGGGCCGGTATCACTGTGGACTGATGCCGGTATTTCATACCGTGGACAGCACGAAGGACACGGAACTCGTCTATAGCCACGACGGCGTGGACTGGCGCCATTATCCTCACGGCCCGCGGGTGGTTCCCAGGGGTGGAAGGGGTTCCTGGGATGAATTTCAGATCGACACGGTGATAACGCCGTTCCGTGTCGGCGACCGCCACTACATTTACTACGGTGGGGCGGACTACCATCACGACTGGTACGTTTTGGGGAAATCGCGGGGTCTGGATACGCCGGAGGCGGCGTTGACAATCGATCAGTTGAACGGCGGGCTTGGCCTGGCGACCATTAGGCTGGACGGATTCATCTCGCTCGATGCGGGGCTTCAGGAAGGGATCGTTTGCACGAGGCCGCAGTTTTCCACGGGAGAGAAACTGATCATCAACGCACGGTGCGCCCCGGGTGGATATATCGACGTCGAGGTTCTGGATGCGATGGAGAACCCCTGGGCACGGTATCGTCGCGAGGACTGCGACCGGTTCACCGGAGACGACGTGAACCACGTGGTTTCCTGGAATGGGGTTCCGGCCGTGAATACGATCGTCGGCTATACCCGATATCGGTTTTACATGAGGAAGGCGTCGCTGTATTCATATCGTATTGCGGATGCCTGAGGAGCGCCGGAGACCGCAGACTCCCGCCGAACCGATGGCCCGACAGGGATGGAGGCACGGGTTGGAGCCGCAGGAAAAACGAACGAACCTCGCTTTGTTTACGGATCTGGACGGAACGCTGTTGCAGAGCGATCGGAAGGCGAGCGAACGAAGCCTGGAAACGCTGAAATCGCTGGGGAGAAAGAACATCTGGAGGGCGGTGGTCACCGGGCGGTCCCTTATGTCGGCACGGACCGTTTTGCCGGACACATTTCCGATTGATTTCCTTGTTACTTCGTCGGGGGTCGGAATTTTCGATTTCCGGGATCAGACGCTGGTGGAATCCCATGCCCTTTCCGCCGGAGCCGTGCGCCTTGTTGCCGACCATCTGATCGATACGGGATTCGACTTTATGGTTCACGCACCGGTTCCGGAGAACCATACGTTCGAGTACTGGGAACAGAACGAGCACAATCCCGATTTTTTGCGCAGGCGTCAATACAACGCGGAATTCTGCCAACCGCTGGATCCCGGCAGCCCGCGGCACAGCCGCGCTTCGCAATTCCTGGTGGTCTGTCCCCGGGAAGCGGATCCCTGGCGCACCCATGACGCGCTCTCGAACGCCCTGCCGGACCTTACGGTGATCCGGACCACGTCCCCTTCGGACCACCAGTCCACGTGGTTTGAGATTTTTCCGAGGCACGTCTCCAAGTCCCGATCCGCGGCCAGACTGTGCGAACGGCTGGGCGCGGACGCCGAGCGTTCCGCGGCCGTCGGCAACGACTACAACGACTCGGATATGTTGCAGTGGTGTGGGTTTCCATTTGTTGTACAGAACGCCCCCGAACCCTTGAGAAAACGGTTTCCGGTGGTGTCCGACCACAACGCGGACGGGTTTTCTGAGGCGGTGCAGCGGTGGCTTGGCGACGTGGAGCCCGGTTAGACCCCATATCATTCGCACACAAAGGCACAGAGACACAAAGATATGTAGATATGGGGAAACCGGTTCAGGCACTGAATCGTTTGACGGCGGGAGCGATGCGGTCTTTCATCGTCGCCATATTGTTGCCTGAGGCGAATGCGGTCGGGCAGGAACACTCGTCGCTGTTTGTGTTTTCGTTCCACGCCGTGAGGCATCGTTACATCCAGACATCCAGCATCTACACGGCAATCCACGTTTCGACGAGGATCGCCATTGACGAGGACAACTCATGGGTGTAGAGCTTACCGAAGCCGACCTGGCCGCCGCACTACCGGATCTGTCATCCACGTTGCGCCTGTCCGGTTTGATCGATACCGTTACGATCTGCCGCGATCGGTGGGGCATTCCGCATATCCGGGCGGAGAACGAACACGACCTCTTTTTTTCGCAGGGTTTCGCCACGGCTCAGGATCGGCTTTGGCACATGGATTACGACCGGTACCGGGCGCTGGGCCGATGGGCGGAACTTGCCGGCCCGGATGGCGTTGCCCAGGATAGGCTGTTGCGAACGGCGGGAATGGGGCGCACCGCCAGGTTGGACTACGAGGCGGCAGGCGCGGAGGCAACGGCGATGGTGGATGCCTATACAGCGGGCGTGAACGCTTTTATCGAAACGACGTCGGCGTACCCGGTCGAGTACAATCTTCTGGAAAGGACGCCGGAGCCCTGGGAGAATTGGCATTGTATCGCGGTCTACAAGATGCGCAATACGCTGTTGGGAACGTTCGAGCCGAAACTCTACCGTACGCGCCTGGCTCTGGAAATCGGCCCCGAAAAGGCGGCACGCATTATCAAGGGTTACCCCGGCGGTCATCTGCTCACCGTTCCCCCGGGAGAGGTGTATTCGGGACCTGGCGTGGACGGACTGGAGGAACTCGGCAGGGCGCTCGAAGACGTGAACTGGCTGAAGGAGACGGACGCCGGTTCCAATGCCTGGTCGATTTCGGGAGAACTGACCCGATCCGGGTTGCCGCTGATGGGGGGCGACTCTCACCGGGCCCTGGATACGCCGTGCGTTTACTATCAGGCGCATCTTTCCTGTCCGGATTTTTCGATGATCGGCTCTTCAATACCCGGGATGCCCGGGATCCTGCATTTTTGCCACAACGCGCACGTGGGCTGGGGGATGACCTACGGAAATGCCGACACGCAAGATCTTTTCGTGGAACGATTTCGAGAACGCGCGGGAGGGCGGGAGTATGCATTCGGGGAGACGTGGAAACAGGCCGAGGTTCTGCATGAGACCATCGCGGTCCGGAACGCCGAGCCGGTCGAGATCGAAGTGACCATCACGCATCACGGCCCCGTGATCACGGGCAATCCCGAATCCGGGTACGGAATTGCGATCAGCGATCCCGGGCTCATTCAGGGCACGCCCTGGCTGGATGCCGCCCGCGACGCGATGCTCGCCACCACGGTGCAGGAACTGCACGACGCATTTGAGAACTGGACCGATCGGGTGAACAACTATGCGGTCGTGGACGTCCACGGAAATTTCGGCTATTTGCACGAGGGAAAGATCCCGGTTCGCACGGAGGCCAACGGGTGGCGCGCCGTGCCGGGGTGGACCGGAGAGTACGAGTGGCGGGGATATATTCCCCACGATGATCTGCCACGGGCGATCTGTCCGCAGGCCGGGTACGCGGTGACCTGCAACCAGCGTGTGGCCGGATCTGATTACCCGTACTACGTGGGGTTGTACTTCAGCCCGGAGTACCGGGCCAGACGGCTTCAGCTGCGCATCCTGGATCTGGCGCCGGGCGCGGCGACCGTGGACGATATGGCGGGTATGCACGCCGACCGGACCTCCATTCCGGCGCGGATTTTTACGGAGGCGCTTCTCGAAATCCAGGCTCCGGACGCGGATTCGCAACGGGCCCTGGCGCTTCTGAACGAGTGGGACTATCGCATGGACCGGGACCTGGCGCAGCCGACGATCTATTCGCAGACCCGCCTCTGCACAACCCGAATACTGGCGGAGCATCTGCTCGGCGAAATGGCGACCCCGGCGCTTGAGGGGGCTCCAGGAGCGGAAATGCATATCCGGTTGATCGTTCTGGAGATGATCCTGGGTCTCGAGCGCGGGGACGAGTCGATGTTACCGGACGGGTGCGGTTGGGGAGATCTGCTGGCCGTGTCTCTCCAGCGGGCCGTAGCGGATCTCAAGGGCCGCCTGGGTGATGAGATGTCCGAGTGGCGGTGGGGCCGCGTCCACCGGACGCGGCCGAGGCATCCGCTCTCGCGGGTTTTTCCGGAATGCGCAAGGCTTCTGGATCCTCCCTCGATGCCCACGCATGGGGACGGCGATGTCCCGCTGGCCGGAGGCTATGACGTGAGCGATCCCTTTATTGCGACAGGGATGTCGGTGAACCGATATATTCATGATCCTTCGAACTGGAGCGATTCCCGGTGGATCGTGCCGTTGGGCGCCTCCGGGCATCCCGGAAGCGCTCACTATTCGGATCAGGCCCGACTCTGGGCCGACGTGGGGTATATTCCTCAACTGTGGGAATGGGAGCGTATTGCTTCGGAAGCGGAGACGCGGCAGCGCCTGGAGCCGTAGGCGGGCGCCGCGCAGACGCCAGGAGCCGCAAACCATCGCGCACGGCGATCGAATTTGTAGGGGCAACCCTTGTGGTTGCCCACATGGTGGTGCGGATATCGGTGGTCGATTTCACGTGGCCTTATCGCTAACCGGTATTGGCTGACCGCTGAAAGCTGATAGCTGTTTTTGCTGCATGCTGGTTGCTGCCCTACAGAGGAGAGTCGACATGGTACAGATTGTCAAACCGGATCAGCGGGACATGAAGCTGTACGACGCGCCCGGCGCACGAGTACAGGTATCCGATCCCATTCTCGGAAAGGACGACTGTCTCGCGGCAGGATTCACGGAATATCTTGAACCCAGCCGGCTGGAATGGACCTTCGACTACAACGAGGTCTTTTTCATGTTGAAGGGTGCGCTGGAAGTTCACGCGCAGGGTCAGGAGCCGGTGCGTTTCGAAGTCGGGGATCTGGGCTATATCGAAAAGGGAACGTCAACCGTGATAACGGTCCCGGAGGGCGCGTTGCTGCTGCACGTTACGCAGCCGGCGTGGCGGGAATAAACGCGCGAGCGGAGTCGTTGCACTGTGGAAGGTTCAATTAAACGCAGGCGCGACGTGTTCGGAGAACATCCGAAGGGATTTGCAGACAAGATCGGGGTGCAGGTCTCCGATACGGGTCCACCCCATAAAGTTCTGCAATCCCGTATGTTTCCGGATCCAGCCGATTTTGTCGGCGACAAAGTCGGGATCGCCTACGATGGCATGATCTGCGAGGATCTCGTCGAAGCTGATGTTCGAGAATTTCTGTTTGAGTTCCTGGTAGAATTCCATCTGTCCGGGAGGCGCGATTTCCGGCGGGGGCGCGATAACCTCAGCAAGCAGGGTGCGGAAGTACCACATGAGTTGGTCGTGGCATTCCTCGCGGGCTTTCTCGGTGGTTTCGGCAACGTAGAGGAACCTCGCCAGGGGGAAGTCCAGCTTTCCTGACAGCCCGCACGCGGCCGCCGTCTTGTGGTACGCCTCATAGAGTTCGAATACCTGGTCGTAGGGATGCAGGAACGAGGTCAGGACGTTGTAGCCGTTTTTGATGACCCATTCGTACGTGGAAGGACTCACCGCCGCGACGTAAACCGGCGGGTGCGGTTGTTGTACGGGTTTGGGGATGACATTGACTTTGCGGACCTTGTGGTACTTGCCGTCGTACTCGACGGGGCCGGTCCAGGCCTTCAGGATAATATCCAGTTCTTCCTGAAAGCGTTCGCGGCTTTCCTCGAGATCGATTCCCCAGTTGTGAAATTCCTCAAGCTGGTAGCCGCGCCCCACGCCGAAGAGGAGCCGCCCTTTGGACATGATATCCACGGTGGCGAAGTCTTCCGCGACAATGACCGGGTTGTGGAAGGGCAGCACGATGACCGCGGTGCCGATTTTTATGCGTTCGGTAATGGCCGACGCGTACGCGGCCATGGTATGGATCGACGGGGTGATTGAATAATAGTTCGCGCCGGGCGCCCGGTGGTCGAAGTGGTGTTCGGCCAGCCAGATGGCGTCCCAGCCCGTTTCGTCCATGAGTTTGAACTGTTCGAATGCTTCGTGGTAAACTTGCGCGTGGTCTTTACCGGGCGGTGTTTCCAGCAGATAGAATTGGCCGAATTGCATCGGAAATCTCCCGAGTATTTTTGTCGTGGTGCCGGTTTCCGGCGCTTAACAGTCCGTTGATAAAGTCGCTCTGCAGGCGAGGCCGAGTCATTGTGGCCGAAGACAAGGCGCGCGACCGCGTCGAATCGGGGGATTCGGGGAGGGAGTGCAACGCAGTAATTAGGCCACAAGGGCCGGACGCAGCCCGGATGGACTTTTTCAACGGGCTGTTAAGGTAAAGATCGAAGCGATGATGTCAAGCGGTTTCCCGGTCGGCGTCGGGAGACGGGTTGCCAATGGCAGAGGCTCCGATGGCGCTTTGCTTGCCGCTTTTGGAGGGCTTCCACGATATACCATGGGAGAGTTCCGGATGATGCCCAATCGGATTGGACGCGGCACGCTGTTCGTGGTCGGCATGTTGATAACCGGCTGTGCTTCGAAGCGGAACGAGACGGGGACGATTTCCTACCAGCGGGAGACGGCCAGGCTGGTCAGTCACGTGACCTCGGATCTCATCCGCGCGGGAGACGATATTCGCGTACGTTTCGTGTCGCCCGCCACGTCCGGAAACCAACTCGGCGAGAGGTTGGAGAAGGCCGTGTTCTCGTTCGCTCCGCGTATCGAAGGTACCGCCCGTTGGGCAGACCGTCGCACCCTTCTCTTTCAACCCAACGCGCCGCTCCCGTTCCGGCAGCACTACCGGGGCACCCTGGATCTCGCCGCCTTGTTTCCAAAGCGCAATAACCTGCAACCCCTGCTGTTTGCGTTTCGGGTTGCAGGCCGGGAGATTGTCTCGTTGAACGCGGATTTTGAGTTGATCGAAAAAGACGACCCGCGGCGGGTGGTCTACACGGGGCGAGTCGTGTTCAGCGAAAAGACCCCGCTGGAACAGGTGCGCCAGGCGGCACCTACGGTTCGGGCCGGCGCGATCTGGCGATCATTCTGAATGCGCTGGTCCTGTTCGAACGCTGGTCCGAGGCGGACGAGGTCGCCACGGAGTTGGGACTGGCGCTCGCGTCGCAGAATTGGTACAGCACCCAGACCACCGGGTTTATGCTTCTGGCCATGGGGAAATACCTCCGGTCTCTCTCACAGGAAGAGGGTAGCCCGTCCGTGCTCGCGGGCACAATCCGTCTTCCGGACGGACGGGAGATGCGGTTTGAGACAGATCGGTCGGCGTATCACTTTGAAATCGAAGAGGGCTTTGGCGAGGCAGTAGAGGTCTTCCTGGATTCTACCTCGACCGTCAAGAGGGCGTTTGCAACCCTGGACTGGGACGGCGTTCCGCTTACCGACGACGGGGGAGATACGTCCAGCAAGCTGACGCTGGAGGTGGCCTGGCTCAACAACGACGGAATGCCGGTCGATCCCTCCGAACTTTCTCAGGGAGAGAGTTTCTGGGGCCATTTTCGCGTTCGCAATCCGACCGTCGCGCGCAACGTCGAAGAGGTTGCGCTGGTTCAGGTTCTGCCCGCCGGCTGGGAAATCGACAACCCGCGTCTGTCCGATCGGATGGCGCCGCGATGGATGAGTCGCCTGAATCTGAACCGGGAAGAGTATATGGATGAGCGCGACGCCCAAGAGGAGGACCTATATCAACAAGGCCCTGGAGATGCTCCAGGCATTGAAGATCGAGCTGAATTATGACAAGAAACAGATCCTTAATCTCTATCTGGGTCACGCACCCTATGGCGGCAATATTGTGGGCTACCGCGCGGCTGCGCATCGATATTTCGGCAAGTCGCCCGAACGGATGACCTGGGGAGAGGCCGCCACATTGGCGGTTCTTCCGAACGCGCCGGGGCTGATATCGCCTCTTGCCAACCCGGAAAAACTGCGGCTCCGGCGCGACCGGCTTCTGAGCCGGCTGCTGAACGAAGGGATGATAGACGACGAGACCTTTGGTTTGGCGAGGATGGAGGTGGTGCCGGACGGCACCAGGCCGCTGCCAATGGATGCGCCGCATCTGGCGCGACGGCTTGAGTCCCGGCACCGGAATACGTATATACGAACCACTATTCAACGAGCGATTCAGAAACAAAGCGAGGAACTCGTTGATCGACACGCCGGCTTTATGAAGCGTCTGGGGGTCCGAAACGGCGCGGCCCTGGTAGCTGAGACCCGTACGGGGAAGGTACGCGCGTACGTTGGATCCCAGGAATTCTTCGACGCCCGAAACCAGGGCCAGGTGGACGGCGTTGTGGCCGCAAGGTCGTCCGGTTCTCTGCTCAAACCGTTTCTATTTGCCCTGGGCATCGACGACGGCCTGGTACTGCCGCAGACGCGGATCCGGGATCTTCCCACCCACTACGGCGCTTTTTCCCCGGGGAACGCGGATGGAACCTTTGGCGGGCTGGTATCGGCCAAAGAAGCACTGGTTCGTTCTCTCAACGTACCCGCGGTCCGATTGCTGGACGCGTACGGCGTCGATCCGTTTTACAGGTTTCTGAAATCGGCCGGGCTGACGACGCTTTTTCGCTCCGCCGGCGATTACGGTCTGCCGATGATTCTCGGCGGGGTCGAGGTTTGTCTGTGGGATATGGCGCTGTGCTACCGTGCGCTGGCCAATGGGGGCCGGTTCAGTCCACTCAGGTACCTGGCTGGGACACCCGATGTCGAGGGTCCTGCGCTCATCAGTCCCGGCGCGTGTTATCTGACGCTGAACATGCTTCGGGATCTCAAGCGGCCGGGTGTGGAATACTACTGGGAGCAGTACCAGAACCAGTGGCCGATCGCCTGGAAGACGGGAACTCGCTACGGAAAGCGGGACGCCTGGGCGGTCGGCGTCAGCCCCGAGTGGACGGTGGCCGTCTGGATAGGCAATTTTGGCGGACGAGGCAATGCGAACCTCACGGGCGCAAGCGCGGCCGCGCCCCTTCTGTTCGATCTATTCAACATGCTGCCGAAGCAACGGGAATATGCCTGGATTGACGCGCCGGTTGGCGACCTGAGCGCGCTTCAACTCTGCGCGGATACCGGATTCCGATCGGGTCTGCATTGCGAGCGCCCGGTTTCCGTTGAAGCGCCGTTGCATATGAAGCCCCTTCGGACCTGTCCCTATCACCGGACGTTTCAGGTGACGCTGGACGGGGGTCATCGCGTCTGCTCGCTCTGCTGGGAACCGAAGGACCGCCGTCCGGTCCGCCAGCTTGTCTTTCCGGCAGACGTCGCGCAATATTTGCAGGAACGGGGACATGTTCCGGGTAGGGTTCCGCCGCACAAATTGGATTGCCCGGCCGGGAACGAGCCCTATCCGTTGAAGATCATCTATCCGCAACAGAACGCCAGGCTATGGCTGCCCAGGGACTTCGGCGGCGCATGGCAGAAGATTGCGATGCGTGTGGCTCACAGGGAGAGAAATCGGATCCTATACTGGTACCTGGATGACCGGTACCTGGGAAGCAGCCGTGGCCGGCATGTCAAAACCGCGGAACTCTCGAGGGGATGGCACACGCTGGATGTTGTGGACGAGGTCGGCAACCGGGATCAAAAACGTTTTTTTGTCGACCTGAAACACGGTGCCGGCTGACGTTCCGGAATTTCAGGGGAACCTCCCGGCACCCCGAAACCCGCGGCGCGGCGATACAGGACTTGAAAAGCGGGTCCTTCTTTGCTATCTTGGGAAGTGACGAGACGTGAAAGGTGAGAAGGGAGAGGCAATCCATCGCGCCACAACCCTCCCGGTTCTCGCCCGCGGGGCGATGGGAGGGGCCAATTGCTGACCGATGATCGCGGGCTTGAAACTATGGATACGCATACCGACCCCCTGGCCGAACCCGATACCCCAACCGGGGGAACGGTTGATATCTCCATCGTCATCCCGCTCCTGAACGAAGCGGACAGCCTTCGTCCCCTGATGGAACAGGTCCGGGAGACCATGGCGGCATCGGGGAGCAGTTTTGAAGCCATTTTCATAGACGATGGAAGCACAGATGGCTCCATGCAGGTTCTGGAGCAACTTTACGACGCCCACGACGAAGTCAAGGTCGTTCAGTTCCGCCGCAACTTTGGCAAAGCCGCGGCGTACGCCGCGGGATTCGACATCGCGGCGGGCCGGATGATTGTCACCATGGATGCCGACCTTCAGGACGATCCGGCGGAAATCCCTCGCCTGATCGAAAAAATCGACAGTGGACCTGACCTGGTGTCCGGATGGAAGAAGAAGCGCTTCGATCCCCTGAGCAAAACCATCCCGTCCAAGTTCTTCAACTGGGTCACCGGCCGGCTTTCGGGCATTCCGATCCATGACTTCAACTGCGGCCTTAAAGCCTTCCGCCGTGAAGTGGTGGGAGACATCAAGATATACGGCGAACTCCATCGGTACATTCCCGTTCTCGCCCACCTGGAAGGCTACCGCATCGACGAAATCGTTGTCCAGCACCGTCCCCGCCGCTTCGGCGAAACCAAGTACGGATGGACGCGTCTGCTCAAGGGATTCCTCGATCTGCTTACTGTGATGTACCTGGGACGGTACATCGGCCGTCCGTTGCACCTGTTCGGCACCATCGGAATACTCCTGAGCGCATTGGGCGTTGCCGTGAATGGCTTTATCGCATTGCTGTGGTTACGCACGGGAACCATTCAGAACCGCCATCCGCTTCTTTTTTTGGGAATCCTGCTGTCCGTGCTGGGCGTTCAGTTCATGTGCACCGGGCTACTGGCGGATATGATCACGCGGCAGACACTTCCCCACGAAAAATTCAACATCCGAAGATTCCTGACATAGCGGCAGCATTGGTGCCAGGAGAGACGGGGCCGGGATTCGTGGCTATAAAAAGACAGACCATGAAATATGGCCTGTCACGTACGGTATGCCACCGGTTTTGAGGATGTAGGGATACGGAAGGGGCGATTTCCCGGTTCAGGAAGCGCGAACCGGAGAGGTCTCGCCGCTCCCGCGCCATCTGGAACGAATGGAAGAGCGGGTCCGCTTAACTGCAAACAGGTTTGCGGCTCCTGACCCATAGCTCAAAAGGCCGCCGGCATCCCGTGGACTTGCGGGCGGCCCATCACGGCCTGATCGTGCCGGCGTACCGCACGACGTAGCTGTTCCGATCGCTTCTCGTTGCCCCGGAGCGCGTAATATAGTGCCAGAAAAGCCAGGCGGTCGCGTGGATTCAGTGCTGTTTTGAGAACCATTTCGGGCCTCGTACGTAAAGGGGTGACAGAACGACAACGGTCATGATGAACACCCATGATATACAGCGAATATCGTGCCATAGTGTCGGAATGGACAAGTTGTTTTCCATTTTTTAAGCGTTTATGGGCATTTTCAGGGCACGGGCCGAAAGTAAGAAGCCGTCGAACGCGGGACAACAGTGTTCAATTGCGCCACACAGTGTGAAAAATGTGGTGAAATCCACCCGTACACCTGAACGGACTGATCGACCCCTGACTGTCCGTTCAGCCGGAAGGATCTCACCGGACTCACCCGGTTGCTGTATTGGAGGCGGGAGGCGGTATCGATATGCTGGATCTGAACCTGATTCGGAGAGATCCCCAGGGCGTCCGGAAGGCGCTGCTGAAACGCATGGAGACGGTGGATTTTGCGGATCTGCTCCAATGGGATCAGAACCGGAGAGCTCTCATCGCCAGAATCGGGGGCCTGCGGGAACGGCGAAACAAGGTTTCCGCGCAATTTCCCCAGATGAAGAAGGCGGGCCGGGATACTGCCGATGTCCAAAGTGAAATGAGGACGGTTTCCGGGACGATCAGAACCCTCGAATCGGAACTATCGAACGTTGAACGCCTTATCCGGAGCTTTCTCGAGGAACTGCCCAATATACCGGCGGACGACGTACCCCCGGGAGGGAAGGAAAACAACGAGGTCGTGCGTGCGTGGGGCGAAAGGCCGGAACTGTGCGAGGGGGCCAAGGACCACGTTGACCTGGTTACTTCATTGGGGCTGATCGACTACGAGCGCGGTGTCAAAATGGGCGGCGCCGGATTCTGGCTCTACCGGGGCGCCGGCGCCCGGCTCGAGTGGGCGCTCCTGAATTACTTCGTCGACGCGCACCTCGCCGACGGCTACGAATTCGTGCTTCCGCCCCATCTGCTCACCTATGAATGCGGTTACACGGCGGGGCAGTTTCCCAAATTCGCTGACGACGTGTTTCATCTGAAGTGGGAAAGCGAAAAGGAGCCCCGGTTCCTGTTGCCGACGTCGGAGACCGCATTGATCAACTTCCATCGGGACGAAATCCTTCACGAAGCGGAACTGCCCCGGAAATACTTTTCCTATACGCCCTGCTACCGCAGAGAGGCCGGCAGTTATCGGGCCCAGGAACGCGGCATGATCCGGGGGCACCAGTTCAACAAGGTCGAGATCTTTCAGTTCACGCGTCCCGAAGACTCGGAACGGGCCCTGGAAGAACTGATCGCAAAGGCCGAACGCCTCGTCCAGGGCCTGGCGTTGCACCACCGTGTTTCCAAACTGGCGGCCCAGGATTCCAGCGCATCCATGGCCAAAACCTACGACATCGAGATCTGGATTCCGAGCATGGGGGAATACAAGGAAGTCAGTTCGGCATCCAACGCGCACGACTACCAGGCCCGGCGCGGCCACATCCGGTTCAAACGCGCCGAAACCGCCCGGAACGAATTTGTGCATACGCTCAACGCCTCGGGCCTGGCGACCAGCCGTCTGATTCCCGCCATTGTCGAGCAGAGCCAGCGACCTGACGGCACGGCGATCATTCCGGAAGCACTTCGCCCGTATATGGGCGGCCAGGAGATTCTGGAGCCCGTAGCCTAGAACGCCAACCCACCGGGGAATTTCCTTCAATCCCGGGCGGGTCGTCGCGCGGGACCATAAACGAACGCTGAAAATCCGAACACGAGAAAAAGGGGCGAGATACTTTCGCCCCTTTTTCCTTTGCCATGGAGTGGACCGCGTGCGTGCGGGATGTTTACAGTCCCAGAATCCGATCCGCGGTTTCCATTGCCTGCCTGACGCAATCGGGTACAGAGGAACCCCGATAGGCACTGCCGGTCAGGTACAACCCCGGAAGCTCATCGGCAAGCGTTTCCATCTTCGCTAAGCGATCCAGGTGTCCCACGTCGAATTGGGGCCTGCCTTTCCGCCAGCGGTGAATCCGGGTGAACAGCGGCTCGGCGGTCAGCCCCATCACGTGTGCGAGGTCTTCACGCACCGCACGCACAAGCGCCTCGTCGGGCATCTCGACCACCTCTTCCTGCGCATCGCCGCCGACGAATCCCCTGATTAACACGCCGTCATCCGGCGCCCGATGGCCAAGCTTGGACGACACCCAGGTGCACCCCGTCATCCGGCGGCCCTCCGATTTGGGAACCAGGAATCCGAAGCCATCGATGTCATGCTGCGCCAGAACATCCGCCTTCCGGTAGGCCAGCGCCACCGTCCCGGAGGAAACGTAACGGATCCGCCGGAGTTGCGCCGACAACCGGGGCGCGATACCCGCCAGCAGATCGGCCGTTACAAATGCGGGTGTGGCCAGTACCACGACATCGGTCTTCAACTCCTCCCCGCCCAGCGATACCTCAAATCCGCGCTGGACCGGCGCCAGTCCCGTTACCGGACACATCGTGCGCAGGCCGCCCCGCAGGCGGTTCACGATCGCCTCAACCAGTTCTCCGAGCCCGCCGATCAGGGTCTGGAACATCGGCGGCGCCGGTTTGGTATCGCCGGAAGACGGCCGGTTTTTGAGGCCGGCCCGCACCGCTCTGATCAGGCTCCCGTATTTGCGCTCCATTTCCGCAAACTGCGGAAAAGTGGCCAGCAGGCTCAGCCGCTCCGGGTCCGCCCCATGAATGCCCGCCAGCATCGGCCCACCGATCTTGTCGAGTGCTTCCTGCCCCAAACGGCGCCGGACAAACGATGCCAGGCTCTCATCGTCCGTCGTCGCCCGGGGTCGGACAAACCAGTCCAACCCCATTCGCAGCTTACCCCGAATCGAAAGCAGCGGGGAGCGGGCGACGGGCACAAACCGTGAGGGAATCAGTGTGAAATCTTCCGGGAACGGCACCAGGTCACCCTCCTGCACCAGAAAGGTCTTCCGCCGTTCCTCGTTGGGCGCAATCAGTCGATTCTCAAGCCCCAGGTCCAGGCAGAGCCCGATGCCCCACGGTTTTCGCGTTAAAAGCAAATCGGGCCCGCCTTCGATGGTGAACCCGTTGATCCGCTCGGTCACAATTTCTCCGCCCCATCGCTCCCCCGCCTCAACAAGCGTGTAATCCACCTCCATCCCGTGCGCTTCGGCCTTTTCCTGCAGATAAAAAGCGGTTGCCAACCCCGCAATTCCCCCGCCAACGATGGTCACATGCATATCAGAACCTCAACATAGCGCCGGGAGTCGGTGCGCGGATTGGAAGCGTCCGGATACCGGGGCAGAACCTAGTTCAGCTTCTCTTCCACCGCGTCGGCCACCGCTTCGATAAACGCGGGGTCGCTGTTCATGGACGCGATGCGCTTCACGTTCACGCCCCGCGACCTCGCGATGGCCTGGACCCCGATATCGATATCGTACAGGATCTCCACGTGGTCGCAGACGAATCCGATAGGCGCCACAAGCACATGCCGGTACCCTTCGTCGGCCAGATCCGGGATCACGTCTTCGATCTGAGGACCCAGCCATGGCTCTCCCGTGTGAGCGGCACTCTGGTAGGAAAACATCCAGTCCACGTCTCCAAGGCGTTTCGCCACGGCTCTCGCGTTGCCCTTCAACTCTTCATCGTACGGATCGCCCATCTTCAACAGGCGTTCCGGCAGGCTATGCGCCGTAAAGACGACTTTCGCGTTGTCTCGGTCTGCACGCGAGAACGCTGCCAGCGCGGCACGAACGTGGGCTTCCTGCACATCCAGCAGCCGGGGTTGCCGCCACCACGAATCCACGAACGAAAACCGAATCCCGCTTCCCCCCGCATCCCTGGCGCGATCCATGGCATCCCGGTACCTTTCGATGCTCAGACTCGAGTAGTGCGGCGCCATGACAATGGCCGCCGCCGCCTCCACGCCATCGGCGTGCATCCGGTCGACCGTGTCTCCAATCCACGGAGACCAGTGCCGCATTCCCACGTAAACGCACACGTCATGCCCGCGAGCCCGCAACACCCGCTCCGTCCGGTCCGCCTGTTCAAATGTGTTTGTGTTAAGCGGAGACCGGCCTCCGATCTGCGCGTAACGGCTCTTGAATTCCGCCACAAATTCGCGGGACATCGGCCGCCCCCCGCGAATGTCGTTCAGGTACGCCTCCATGTCATCCAGAGAATCCGGACTGCCGTATGCAAGCATTAACACCGCTTTTTTCTTCATTGTCCCCTATCCGCAGGCGTGTACGAAATCGACCAGCGCGGCCACGTGCGCTACCGGGGTGTGTTGCAGGATGCCGTGGCCGAGATTGAAGATATGTCCCCGCCGTCCCCGCACACGATCCAGGATCCGGGCGGCCTGCCTTTCGATCACCGGCACCGGTGCAAACAGCACCGTCGGATCCAGATTCCCCTGCACCGCAACCTCCGGCCCCAACCGATTCCATGCCTCGTCCAGTTCAATCCGCCAGTCCACCCCGATCACGTCACCGCCCGCCCGCTTCAACAGCGGCAGAATGCCGGACGTGCCCGTACCGAAATGGATCACCGGCACGTCGCACGTTGCCGTGACCATCTCAATCACACGCCGGGTATGGGGCAGCACGTGCGTTTCATAATCCGCAGGGCTCAACGCGCCCGCCCAGCTGTCGAACAGTTGCAGCGCCTGGACCCCGGCCGCCGCCTGAACCTGAAGATAGTCCCCTACGGCCACGGACATTTTTTCCATCAGGCGCCGCCAGGTCTCCGGCTGTTCGTACATGAGGCCCTTGGCAAGCCGGTAGTCCCGTGAAGCGCCGCCTTCCACCGCATAACAGACCAGCGTAAACGGCGCCCCGGAAAACCCGATCAGCGGAACCCTGCCGTCCAGCGCACGCCGGACCTGGCGGATGGCTGTAGCGGCGAAGTCCATGGCTTCCGCAGCGGGACGAATGGCCAGGGCTTCCACGTCCGCGGGCGTCCGAACCGGGTTGTGAATCACGGGACCTTCGCCCCCCACGTATTCCAGTTCCAGGCCCATCGGCTCCAGGATCGGCAGGATATCCTGAAAAATAATGGCCGCGTCCACATTGAACGCGTCAACGGGCTGCAACGTGACCTCGGTGGCGATATCCGGCGTCTTCACCATCTCCAGAAAGGCGTATTTTTCCTTCAGCTTCCGGTATTCGGGCATGTACCGGCCCGCCTGGCGCATCAGCCAGACCGGCGTGACGTCCACCGCCTCGCGGCGGCATGCATTCAGGAAACGGTCGGCTCGGGACATTTGTGCCTTCAATTCAAACAGGGCAGGGGCACATGGTGCTGTGCCGCTGCCCGCTCATAGCTGAATGGTGACTGGCCCGGGGGGTTGGCGGGGTAGTCCTCTCCCGTCTCCCGTCCTTTAGACAGGTGATGCCATCACATCCCATCGACGGTCAACCGGTCACTGCGATTGACCGGGCAAGAGATGCTTCGTCAGCCTGTCGGCTTCCTCAGCATGACAGGATGCTTATACACAAGAATTAATGGACTGTCCCTCGGCCAACCCGCAATGCGATTGCCGCCGGTCGCGTCTGGCGCCAATCATGCCTGTCACTCTGAGCGGAGTCGAAGCGTCTCGCGCAGAAATAGGGACTTCCGCTTTCAAGCGCATCCTCATCCCGCCCCTGATCGCACCGCTCCCCATTCAAACAAAGCAGGGGCACGACGTTCTGTGCCCCTGCTGAATCGCGAAACCATTGCGCCACTAACCGTCAAGTTCGTTGAAACGCCCAATCACCCTGCTGATCAGACCGTATTCCACCGCTTCCGGTGCGGACATCCAGTAGTCTCGATCCGTATCTTCAACCACTTTGTCCAGTGGCTGCCCGGTCTCCTGGGCATACAGTACGTTGATCCGCTCGCGAAGTTTGAGAATCTGTTCCGCCGTGCGTTTTACGTCTTCCGCAACACCTATATACCGCATTGAAGGCTGATGGATCATTATTCGTGCGTTCGGCAGCGCGAATCGGTACTCTTTTTCCGCGGCCAGCATAATCACCGTGGCCGCGCTGGCGGACAATCCCACACTGATAATTTTCACCGGCGGACGAATGAAGCGAATCATGTCGTAAATTGCGAACCCGTCGTCCGCGTTGCCCCCCGGCGAGTTGATCAAAATCGTGATGGGTTTTTCAAGATCGTCGCTGTCCATCAGCAACAACTGGGCAATCACCCGCGTTGTCAGTTTATGGTCGATGGGATCGGAGATCAGAATGGTGCGCGCCTTGATCAGGCTTCTGACGATGAACTCGCCGCCGTGGCCGCCCGGCTGCGCCTCCTCCTCCTCTTCTTCTTCCTCCGGATCTTCGTTCAACAGGAACTCGTGCATCGCTTCCCCTTCTTCCCACAGATGACGCGTGAATATACGACTGGTTTGCCAGCTTCCAAAGCCCGCCCAATTTATCCTATACGCCCATCATTGTCAAGGCCATTCCCTCAAATTCGGCGCCGGCACGAAATGGGCGACAGGTTACGGACGCATCCCGCACATCGTTCCATGCCCATTCGGAGGATCTCACGTTCTCGCCATGGCCTCGCTCAGAATCCGGGATGTGCCGGGCCGCATAATCCGCGGATCCACCGCCTCCCCGCTCATCAGCATATCCCGCACCTGCTTTCCCGAAATGAACACCGGTTGTTCACTGGGATGGTTCTCCATTAAATCCACCCGCCCCAGCGACTCGTAGAACGCCGCGAATCCCACGTTCAGCGGCTGGATCTCCAGGTTTCCGTTCAGATGGCGGAACACCTCCTGCGCGTCGAAATCTCCCCAGATCGGACTGCCGTCGTGATAGGGCGCATCGGCGTGTTTGCGGCCGATGATAATATCGGTAAAGCCGTAATTCTGGCGGTATAGGGCGTGCATAACCGCCTCTTTGGGACCGGCGTAGAACATCTTGATATCCAGGCCGATGAGCATCACCCGGTCCGGCACGGCCTCGCCCCTGGGTTTCCACAAATCGGCATCGCTATCCCCCTCCCCCAACCCGCGAGACTCGATCAGCGCTTCGTAGGTCCGCATCCGGATCTCCGCGTTGACGTCGTCCGACTTGGTTTCTCCGACCAGAGGGTTCAGACAGGCCCCCGCGTTGGTCCCCTGCCGAATCAGCGTTTCCAGTCCGTAGACCAGGGCATATTCGTGCGCACGGTGCAGCGGGTTTCGGGTCTGAAACGCAACCACCCGCTGCCAGCCCGTTTTGGACAGGAGACTGCGGACCGCTGCGGGTGTATACATATAACGACCGAACGCAGGGTGCTTCGGCTGCGGCAAAACCCTGATTTTCCCTCCCAGAAGGTGGTTCTTGTCCGCATCTCCGCTCAGGACCATATCCGCACCCGGATGGTCGGTCCGCTCGGTGAGGTAGACGCTTTTGAGATACGCCTGCTTGTCCCAGGGGAAGACGTCGCTGATTTCCAGCGTGGCCACGAGTTCCCTGTCTTGACGCACAAGGGCAACCGTCTGTCCGACCTCGAGTTGCCCGGCCAGGCCGCTCTCTATCGGTAAAGCCAAAGGAATGGTCCACGCGTAGATTTCTCCGTTGGAAGCGATGACGCTCTCGTCAAGCACCCTGTGGTAGGTGGACGCGTCCATGGGCCCCGTGAGCGGACTCAGCCCGCCGTCGCCAAAACGGTACACGGTGGACAGATCGGCGTCGCTGACGGGAACCGGCGTCAGCTTTGATGCGTTCTCGCGGAAAGTGTCCCTCTCGTCGGCCGGAACCATGCAACAAACCGGCGCAGACAATCCGCCATGAGGCGGTATCAAGTCGGACATAGTCGAAACATCCCTCCAATCTTCCGAAGTTCCAGGGGCGCCGCCCCGAAATCCACAATTTTGCGTTGCAGTCGGCACGTCGAAACAGAAAGCGTTAAATATACCTCAAAGTTCCGCCCGGGACAAAAAAGATTCCCCGACAACAGGCGCTCGGGGACTCTCTCCGGCGACCGAGCAGTCGGGGGGTTGCTCTTGGTGTGGCCTGTCTGAATACTGTGAAACGTCAGTTATAGTTTCGAGTCTTACAGTGTGACTTTTACGCAAATTGGGTACATGATTATTCATACGGCTTGTTCAGGGATTCGTGTCAATGATAAAGGGTCAAGGGTAGGGACTGGCGTTTACGGCGTGCCTGCGGCGCCGGGGATCGTTGAAGGGATCTTACTGGCCTGATCGGCCGACCTGTCATTCTGAGCGTAGTCGAAACGCGCCGACCGAAACATGGACGCTGCGTGCGTTGAGCTTGTCGAAGCGCCCGTGTTTCGGCTACCCTTCGCCGACCCTTCGACAAGCTCAGGGAGCGGCTCAGGGCGTAGGCGCCCATCCGTGGATGCCGGCGCCTGAAGAGAAAGCAGTTGTGCTGCCTGGCAGGCCTGGCTCAGCGACAGGCACTCGGGCATCATTCGACGCGAGCAGGAGATGCTTCGTCAGCCTGACGGCTTCCTCAGAGTGTAGGCGCAGGTGTGACGGACGCATTTTGCGGATGATTCGGCGGCGCATATAAGCGTTACAGTTTCGGTTGCGGCTGAGCGTGGCGAAGCCGCGCCAGGATATCGGCGATATGAATAGTCCGGTGGGTTGGTTTTCCCATCGGGTTTTGTTTTTTAACTTCCGCAAGGATTCGGGTTGACAACAACACTGCTGGGCCGTACGATAGTACGGGATGTTGCATTTTGCGACATGCGCAACGCTTTGAAACGCCACGAGACATAGGAATTGCCGGTTCAAATGGACAGGTTTGTTTCTGCAGAGGTCGAAGAGATTCGCCAATCGGATTGAACCTTTATGACCCAGCAATTACCACATTCAGATCAACTGGATGTTGCAGCACTGAGCAGTTTGTTCACGCATAGGACGAATTCGTACAAATATTTATTTTTCATCTCGTTAATGACTTTGGTAAAGGACAGGCAATTGGAGACTGATGACAGTATTCCATTGAGAAAAATTGAGATTGAAATGCTGGTTACTGCATGGTATCCGCATGTCTTTTTTAAATTGTCATTCGGCACGCAGGACAAAATTGCTTCGGCTTTTGAATCGACTAAATGCATTAAGGATGATCAAAATGCCCTGTCGAAAACCGGGCGAGAAAAATTGCGGAAACAACTCGCCATTCATGGTAAAGTACCGGATTGCAAATTGACGCGTTATGTTCCCCACCGGATTTTGCGCTCTTTTTTTTCTGCAGAAACCAGAGGCATGCGAGATTATAGAGTGAACCGGGAAGTTTGTAAACTCGCTGCGGAACATTTCCATGAACGACGCCCTCTTTTCCGCTTCGACAATTCCGAGAAAAGTATCCTTTTGCATCCGGATTGGATCGCTTACTTGAAACAACATCAATCGATTCTCGAGGGATGGGCGCTATGGCATTGGGCAGATTATATGCAGCGACGCAATCCTGGTATTCCTGCTGTAACGCGAAAATTGCTCCCGCCAGACAAGAGGGAGTCTCTCAACGCACAGAGAAGCTTCTGGAATATCGCTATTGATAAAACGGATATCCGTTGTATTTACTCAGGGAAGAAGCTGGGACGTGGTTATGAATTGGATCACTTTTTGCCATGGAGATTCGTAGCGCACAATCAGTTGTGGAATCTCATTCCCGTTGATTCCCAGGCGAATAGTTTTAAGAGCGACCACATCCCATCTGAAATTTACATTGACCGCCTGGCTGAAACCCAGCGTGCCGCGCTATCCATCGCACGGGACAGCTTGAGCAACAAGAAATGGGAAAAGGAAGTTGAGCCCTATATTACAGACCTGTTTATTAAGGCCGATGAAACGCTCGATTGTGAGAAATTGAAATCTGTGTATCACAAAACCTTGAAGCCTCTCATGTCAATTGCAGAACAACAGGGATTTAAAAGCGGGTGGATGTACAAATCGGCCTGCACAGGTGACTGAACATCAGTACGGATATGACAAACCCCCGTGAATGAAAAACTTGAGGTCGGGTTTCCGGCTGCGTTCAAAAAGAGGTTGTGTTTGTATCCCGTTTGTGGTACATTTTTAAAAAAGCGGAGGTCTACATGGCCAAGACCGAATTCATACGCGCCCGCGTGGAACCTGAGTTGAAGTACCGAGCCGAGGAGGTCTTCTCCAAGATCGGGCTATCTACGACGGAGGCGATAACCTTATTTTACGCCCAAGTCACTTTGCATGGCGGTTTGCCATTCGCGGTCAGGGTTCCCAATAGCGAGACCATAGAGGCAATGCGGCAAGCAGGTACGGGAGTGGGTCTAAACGAATACGCCGACCTGGAGGCGCTCAAGGCGGAGCATGGTTAATCCGTGCGCCTACTAACCACGAGTCGATTCGAGAAGGACCTGAAGCGCGCCACGAGGCGGGGAAAAGACCTAAGTAAGCTCTGGAAGGTGGTTGAGACACTATTGTCACGGCATCCCCTGCAGCCACGGCTTAAACCGCACCGCTTGTCGGGGAATTGGTCTTCCTTCTGGGAATGCCACCTCGAACCGGATTGGCTGTTGATCTGGGAGCGGAGGGATGATACTCTAATTTTTGTACGTACTGGAAGGCACACGGATTTATTCGATTGATTTTCTAGCGGAGGGCACCATCCGCGCAGAGAATCCGAAGCTAATGTGCTGCACGGCACAGGCGAATAAACACCAAGACTGGCAAAACATACCCCCGGTGGAGGAATCTCCAGGGGCTCTTTTTTTGGCGTGGGATCTTTTGTGTTCCGCCTGTTTTGTTTCGTCCGTATCGGCTCAAAACGACGTGCCGAGGTGGAGATAGGGCACGGCGCCTTTTGGACTGGTGAACGCGTATGCCGCGCCGATGCGGAAGCGGAATGGAAGATAGAGGATACCGAAATCGTAGACGAACTCAGCACCCGCGGAAAGGAGTGCCGACGGTGTCGATTCCTGGCTGAGATTGTCACGGCCCCAGGCGTTACCCGCGTCGGCGAAGAGCGTGAAAAAGAGGCGGTCGACGTGGATCAGCGGCGTTCCAAGGGTGCGGTTTGCCAGGGAAGCAGGCAGCCGAAGTTCGAGCGACGCGGACCAGGCCCGCCGCCCTGATCGCGGGGTGTTCTCGTATCCCCGCACCGGAAAGGTCCGCCGGGCGGAACCGCCAACCTTAAAGTAGCCCCTGCCGCTGTCAGGGCCCCGCGCAGCACCCGCGCTTGCCCGAAGCGCCAGCACGGGCGCGGCAAATCTGCCTCCCGGCAGTTTCGCGTAGGTCCTGAAGTCGCCAGAGATAGCGTCGACGGACCGGTCGTCCGTAGACTCCCCGGCGAGGTCGACGCGCCGGTTGGCCTGGGCGGAGAATGACGCGCCGGCAGCCCGGCCCATCTGAAACGCGTGCGACCTGGCGGTGGACGCCGAAAAACGCGCCGTCACTTCACCCAGGGTGCTGTGAGGGCTGTCGTATTTCGACAGATCCGCTGGTTGGAGCGCGGAATCCAGCGCCTCCCGGTCCTCCCGAAGCAGCCGGCCGGAAAGCGTGTATGAGAACGAACTCCACGCCCTGGGGCGCGCCAGGGTCATCGATACGGCCGCCCGGCGACTTCGTTCAAGAATGAACGTGGTGTCCGCCGGGGCGTCGCTGCCCTCTTCCCGCACCCTGACGAGTTCCTCGTCCCAGTTCTGCGACAGCGATAGGCCCAACGTGGGGTTGCCGAGTCCGGCGTACCCATAGGACAGAAAACCCGCCGCTCTTCCGCCCGCGTATCCTCCCGTTGGAAGGAAGATGCGGGCTCCGACGTTATACGCGTGCCGGCCCACGAGGTCCACCCCCGACGTAAAGGCGCCGACGGACGTGCCAAGCACCGTTGTCCGCGGCGTTGTGCTGTTCCCGGCCCCGGAGAAGGATAGAGTCCCAATAGGGATCCAGTAGCGGGGAAGGAGGGTCGGCCACGGCGAATAGGCGCGTATTGGCGCACCGGCGCGCGCGGGAGGTCCGGTTGCTGAGGTTACGACCCCTGCGGCGGACAAGCCGGCCGCGGTGCGCGTCGAATCAGGGCGGAAGGGTGGCGCCGGCGGCGCGGCAACCGGATCGAACGGAATCCGTTCGATCTCCCAGCCGTCGACGTGGTAGCCTGAGAAATAGAGCCATTGCCCCGCCGGATCCACGCTGGGCCACGCCGCGCCCGTGCGGACGTTCGTGAGCATGACCGGGGGTGTGGTCCGTCCGCTGTCGATTCTTGCCGCGAGAACGTTCAGGATGCCGGTGCGGTCGGACGACCACAACAGCCAACGTCCGTCGGCGCTCCATGCGGGGGCGAAGTCCAGCGCGCGGTCATGGGTGACCTGGCTGACGAGGCTGCCGCTCCCATCCAGGATGGCGATATCGTGTTTCCCGCCTGTCCAGCGGGTCGCCGCAATCCAACGCCCATCGGGTGAAACCGCCGGAAACGCCCAGTAGACTCCGTCTTCGGGGTGAACCAGCGTCTCGACCGCGCCGGTACGGGTATTGACCCGGGCCAGTCCGTTGGTGCCGTCCCCTTCCGCGACGGCGACCGCCCAGTCCCCGGGGCCGGCCGACGGGGCGGTCAGACGGGCGCCGGCGGTCAACCGCTGCACCGCGCCGTCCTGCGTCACCCGGTAAATGTCGCTGAATTGCCGGTAGCGCCCGGAGAATTCCAACTGGTCGACGAGGATGTCGCCGCCGGGTGTGAACGCGAATGTGTTCCCGCGTATCCGCGCGACGGTCGATTCGCCGCCGCCATCCAGCCTGGCGGATACCAGTTTCGGATCCGAACGGCCATCGGAGCGAAGATAGACCAGCGCCGAACCAACGGGCGACACCTTTGGGTGGCGCGCGTAGCGGGCGCCATGGGTCAGCCTTTCGGGCTCGGAAACCGCACCGAACCGGGCGAGGCGGGTATCCAGCCCCGCCACTGAATCCCGCCACGCTTTCGCCCAGGTCGTCCACTCGCTCGACAGGCTGGCGCCGAAGGCGTTCCTTCCGGCCGCGCCAAGCCGATAGGGGATCCACTGGCCCTCCACCGCCTGGACGAAAGCCGCCATCCGGTCCCGACCGTACTTCCGCATGAGGGTTTCGAAAAAAAGCGATCCGTACGCGTACACGCGGGTCCCGCCGGGCCAGTGCGGCGACCATCCCCCCGCCTGGCCCATGGACTCGAATCGGCCCTTCAGGGCCGCCGTTCGCAGCACCATGTCGTGGTAGGTTCCCAGAACGCGGCCCTTGCCCGTGAGCGCAGATTCATACCAGGTGGCGATGCCCTCGATCACCCACCGTGGCATTGTGGCTGCAGGGAAACCGAGTACAGGGAACGGGATCCGCCCGAAAAGCCCTCGAACGCTGTAACGGCCCTGCCGGTCGAGGTGAAATATGTGCGTCAGTTCGTGGACAATCAGAAGTTGGAGCCAGTCATCGAAGTAGGCAAGGGCGATGAGGTCAACTGGAGGCCGGGCGAAAAGGACGATTCGGTTCGAAGGCAATGGGGTCGCGTAGCCGTTGGAGACGTCGGTGTGATCGGTGACGACCAGATCGATAGGCCCACGGGGTCCCGGGATGAACCGTTCGGACAGGCGGGCGTGAGCCCACTCCGCTTGCCTGGCCAGCCGGCGCGCAAGGTCCTCCAGATGTCCGGAGAAGGTGACGCGGAAGTGTTCCGTATCGAACGTGCGCCACGACTCGTCCGGCGGGACCCGTTGCGCATGCGCGGGCGAGGTGCAGATTGCGACGAACGCAAACAGAACCGGCAACACCCGCCGGAACCACGCATCCGGACGGTGGAACGCGAATACCGGGCTCAGGGTCCCTCCTTCCCGGAGGCATCCACTGCCGGCTCCTCTTCCTGCGGCCTGGCTTCGTGGAGGGCGCCGAAGCGTCGAAGGCCGGTAACGCCGGCTGCGGCGCCGAGAACCACGAGGACGGTTCCGATTCCGCCGCTGACCACCGAGACGACCGGCCCGAACCAATGGGCCGCCAGGCCGGATTCCAGGCCGCCCAATTCATTGGAGGCGCCGATGAACACGTAGTTGACCGCCAGCACGCGGCCTCGCATCCGATTGGTTGTGAGAAGCTGAACGAGTGTGTGCCGGACGACCATACTGACGTTGTCGAAGGCGCCGGTGAGGAAAAGCATCGCCAGGGAGAGCCAGAAGGATTGAGAGAGGCCGAAGACGATGGTGGCCGCGCCAAATCCCGCCACGGCCAGCAGGAGGTTCCGGCCGGCGCGCTGCATCGGAGGCAGGTAGGCCAGGAGGAGCGCCATGCAGAAGGCGCCGACGCCCGGGGCGGCGCGAAGCCAGCCGAATCCCTGCGGGCCGACGCGGAGAATATCCTCCGCATAGATGGGCAACAGGTAAACGGCGCCGCCCAGCAACACGGCCAACATGTCCAGCGCCATCAGGGAAAGGATCAGGCGGGTGCGCCAGACGTAGCGGATGCCCGCCAGCAGGGTCGCGATCGAAGCGGGTTCCGCTCTTTGGGGCTCTGCACGGAAGTCCACCCGCGTGAGCAGGACGACGAAAACGAGGGTGCTCGCCGCACTGAGCGCGTAGGCGGAGTGAACGTTGAACATCACGACAAAGCCGCCCAGGGCCGGGCCGACGACCCCGGCCATCTGCATCAGGCTGGTGTTCCAGGTAACGGCAATCGGAAAGATCTCGCGCCGGACGAGCAGGGGCACAAGGGCTGTTCTGGCCGGGCGGCCCAGGCACGTGGCCGCGGCATCCAGCGCCAGCAGGGCGTACATCAGGAGAACCGGCCCCTCCGAAAGCGAGAGCGCCAGGAGCCCGAGCGACGTCAGGGTCGTGCCCAGCATGCTGAAGATGACCACCCGGCGGCGGTCGAATCTGTCCGCCAGGTAACCTGCGGGCAGGGCCAGGATGATGGTGGGCAGGGCCTGGGCGAGCCCGACCAGGCCAAGGGAGAGCGCCTGACCGGTGCGTTGGTAAATCTCCCAACCGATCGCGATGCTCTGGATCTGGTTGCCCGCGATGGCGAAAAACCAGCCCAGGATGTATCGCCGGTAGTTGACGATGCGGAAGGCCGCGTAGGGATCGTGCTTCCTGGAAACTGACATGTCGGTTCAGGTTCTATTGCTGGGTACCGGGTTCAATGGTCCGTCCTCCAGGAAGGCCAAACGCGCAGGCGGCCGCCGAGGGATACAACAAGCCCCGGAGAATTCCCTTCCCGGGGCCAACGTGAAGCAGACAGACGGCGGAGATGCGTGGATCGGCTATTGCTCCCGGTCCGTAACGGCGTCGCGGATTTCGCGGACGCTTCCTTCAAGCCTGTCCAGGCGCCGGTTGGTGGTTTTTATCTCTTCCTGGATCTTCGTTACGATCCCGATCTGCTCGTCGAGCTCCTCTGCTTTCAAGGAGTCCTCGTCCTTGACGAGGATGCTCGTCAGCGTGGCTGTGAAAACACCCACAAGGACCATTCCGGTTATTACCAGAAAAACAGTGAGGATTCTGCCGAAAGCGGTCTCGGGATTGTGGATGTCTGCGTAACCACCCGTAACAAGCGTGGTAAAGCTCCACCAGAGGCTCGCCCAGAATCCCGAACCGGACTCCATGCGTTCCAGACCCATAAAAACACATGCGCCGAACACGAGCGATAACAGGCCGTAAAGAAGGGACCGCTTGAGGAGCCGCACGTCCAGCGTGGTGCTCAGGTGGTCCATGCCCCGCCAGAAAAACAGCCCGATGCGAAATAACCTCAGCGCCCGCAAAATGCGTACGGCCCGGAGCAGACGCCCCAGGCGCACGACACCTATGTTGCCGGAGGCTGCGATGACCTGCACCGGCGGAAGCGGGATGGACGTGATGAAGTCGATCCAGTTGTTCTTCCAATACCACCTCTTGGAAGCGGCAAGTTTGTGCTCGAAGAAGAAGTTGGCCATGAAAATGGTGCAGCATACCACGTCGATGATCCAGAAGATCCACAACGTGCTCACCGCGAAGTGAGGATGTACCTCCACAACCGGTTTCGTGTAATTTCCCCCGCCATCGACGACGTCCGCGCCTGTCAATTTTCCTCCGGCCACATGCCCGGAAACGAGCGCGCCGGCCCCGTCCGTGTCCACAATGTCTATGTTCACGCGCACATACCCGGCGCCCATTTTCTGAATGACAATCTTACGGATCTTTCCCTTTTCTACTTCCGCCTTTGCGACTGCTCCGCCGCCGCTGGTACCGATGCCGAGCAGGTCGACGACAAGGATCGAGATCAGGAAAAGAATGAGAAGAAAGATGATTATGTCCTTGACGTTCACGCGCCAGGCGCTGCCCAATACGCTGGCCTGCCTATCCATCAGGTGTTTCTTCTGGAAGGCCTGCTCGATGATCCGGGCCTTGTCCTCCAATTCCTGTTTTTCCTCGTTCAACGTCGAAATCCGCGATTCGGCCGTATCCAGGTTCAGTTCGTAATGGCCGTGCCGCTTGCTCAGGGCGACCGTGTCCGCACTTCTGGCCATCAGGTCGATTTTTCGTTCTTCCTCGGCCAACTGGCCTTCGATCTTCTTGATCTCCCCCGTGACCAGGTTTCTCATCCTCTCAATGCGGTCGAGGGAACACGATTCAACACGCTTTAGATTTGACATCGCGGCTCTTGTAATTTCCGGTTCGGGTTATCTCAAAATTGGTGGCGATTACAATGCGGTGTCCGCCCCTGGCTTTGGACTGCGGGGTGATTCGGTGTGCAAATCCGGAACACCCAGTTTGTGATGAGCCGGACATATCGTCTGGAAAATGGGTCAAACGATCGCAGGATTAACGCCGGTTTTCGGTCTGCAGGA
This sequence comes from Candidatus Latescibacterota bacterium, assembly GCA_965237675.1. Lineage (GTDB taxonomy): Bacteria > Latescibacterota > UBA2968 > UBA2968 > JAAXHE01. Next base: position 1,258,825 of record OZ250150.1, on the reverse strand, counting down.
TATCTTTCCGACTGCGCCTTCTCACCCTGCTGTCCCGCCGATAACGGCACCCAGGGCCTTATCGAAGGTCCAAACCTCGCGTACGCCGCGCCGCCGGCAGCTGGCCAGGTGGCAGAGGTCTCTGGCGTCCAGGGTGGGATGCTGTTCGTAGAGCTGCCGCGCCAGTATGACATCTTCTTCTTCGAGCGGCCATACCTCCACGCCGGATCTGGCGATCAGCGAAAGCGCCGCATCGAGCGTTTGCAGCCGCGCCACCGGAAGGTAAGCGTGCGCCAGCTCCTGCAGCACTTCCGCCGACGTGCACAGAGGCGTGCGGTTTCGAGTGCACTCGTTGAAAAAGCCCCGGGCGGTATCCCGGAGCGGATGCGGCATGCCAACTGCGTACATGAAGACATTTGTGTCGACAAAGATCATGTGCTGGATATACCCCTTCTGCGGGATTCCTCGATGACCGCCAGGTGCTCATCCCATTCAGGTTCTCGCGCGGGACCATCCAACGCGTCGCACGCGCGAAAGAACGCCTCGAGGTCCGCCGGCGACTCGAAGGGATGGGACCGTTGCTGTTCCTCCAGCCGGCGGCGGGCTGCGGTTCTCAGCCACTCGCTTAAGGTCTTACCCTCTCTTCGCGCCTGATGAACGAAGCGGTCGCGGTCCTCGTCGGATAACACCAGTTGAATTCTAGCCATTTGTGCACCTCCTGGTTCACGGCGGGATGTGTATAAATAATACACATCCTCATTGGAGATGTCAATCTTTCATCCCCGCCCAGTCGACTTCGCCTGAATCCAGATGATGAGCGCTCGGTCTGTCGAATATCGGCCGTGGGGTCGGCGTCGCCCATTAGTGCCGGATGTCACGACCGTACCTTGTCTGCACATAGGAAAATAAGAGTCAACCTTGTTAGCGCTGTTGCTTCAATTCACTAATAATATTATGCAAATGGGCAAGAAAAAAGAACTGGCTTCCACGATACAGGCCAGTTCCCGGGTCAGTGGCGTACTGGAAAGAGGTTATTGAAACCGCGAGCCTCATGGCGAATACAGTCCCTCCGGAGTGACAAAGCCGAGCGCGGTGGCCACAGCGCTCTGTCGGTCGTCAAGCGTGAGGAACAAGAGTTGGCCCGGGGTTCTGTTCGTCGAAGGCGATGGTGGCCAACACCGACGTATCGACGTATGCGACGCTCAATCGCCACGCTCAGCCAGGAAACGCGCCAGGGCTCCCGGCCGACGCGCCACTGGCTGAAGCGTCTGCTCAGGCGCTCCCGATCGCACCAAGACCCCGCGTCGTTGGAGATCATCCAGTCGCTCTTCGATCGTCTGCTGCCGGTGACGCTGGATCGCGCGGATCTCAGCCACGGGCTCTCCTCGATAAGAAACCGTGACGGTCTTGCCTTTCCGCACGTGCCGGATGACCTCCGAAAACCGCGCTTTTGCTTCGTAGGTTGAGTAGATCAGTGTCATGGCGTGAATATAACTAGTCAGACTAGTCCTGTCATGCGCATCGTTTGCGCTATCGAACCGTGTGTCCGTGAGTTAGGCAGTGTTGAGCGGGACAATGCGGTATCCGTGGAATCAACTTCGCGCCTGACGAGACACCACCTTCGACGGCCACGCGCGCCTCAAAGACTATTTCGCCTTGTTTCATCTATCTCGCCCCATGTCGCCCGATGCGCCAGGCATGACGCTGCCGTCTGCCGTGCTGTTCCCGGATTCATCCGGCGCCCGCGCCGGCGCCTCGCGCACGTCGATCTTGCCTGTTACAGCTGCCGAGATGAGTGCCGTGCGGAGTTCGTTAAGACGGTCGATGGCTTCTCGGACTTTGCGGACGAGGGTGTCGATCCTGGCCGTCTCGCGATCAAGGAAGTCGGCGATGGCGCGTTGTTCGGGAAGAGGTGGAAAAGGAACGCTCAGGGATGCGTAGCTCTCGGCGCTCACATTTTGAATTGTGGCTTGAATCAAGTTGCTTAGAAGCCAATCAGCGTATCTTTGAGTTTGTGTAAAATACTGAACGAAAACAGACTCAACGACGGATCCATCAAAACGTGCACGAATCAGATACCGGGCATGTGCTGCTTTGCCCCAACTGGCGTTGTACCGGAAAGTCTTTCCGACGGTTGCCCCGCTACGTGCAAACAAAATGTCGCCTCCGGCAAGAAGATAGGGTTTAGCAATCTCCTCTGGGATCGACCTAAAGCTGTCGTCTCGCAATGTCCCATCTTCCCGTATGTCGGTAATACGAATTGGGAGATAATTATCGGTGTAAACTGCTGGCTCGTTCGCACCGTATTTGAGCGGCGCAATTACGAGATGTTTTAGCCGCTTCACCTCCCAATGCGCCGGAATTGTCCCCAGCCATTCGACGCCCGAGTCCTTCATTGGCACGTTGGGGTCGAGGCCTGCCTGCGCCGCAGCGTCGGCAGGAAGGCCTTTCGTGACGGCGTGGCTAATGAGGGCGGTGCGCTTTTCCTGGAGCAACTCGATCAACGGCTCCTTTTTGGCCACGAGGGCGTCGATCCTGGCCGTCTCGCGGTCGAGGAAGGCGACAATCGCACGTTGTTCGGGGAGGGGTGGGAGTGCAAACACTCCGGCACGAACGGAATCGCCGGTTAGACCGAACCGTGTGATACCGTTACCCGAAATGTGATACTGATCTCGGGGTCCAATCGCAGCAAACAATCTGCTAAGGAAACCGCCATTACAATGCTGGCCCGGCCGGATGTGAGCCAAGTGGTACCCGCATAATACACCAGGCAGATCCTCGGAGACCACCGCTGGAACAGCTATGTCCGTCCAGGTCTCCGAATCCTTCGTTATTAATACATCGCCTGACTGGAGGGAAAAACGACGTACCTGTTCCGACGTCGCAGTTGCAGACATGAAATCAACACGATCGTCAATTCGTTCGTTGTAGTACACGTCCACATAGTTGCATAGCTGAACGGCATCTTGCCCTTCCGTGGACTTCTTGTCTACGTTGCTAAGCTGAACTGTGGCAAACGACTTCAACCGCGTCACTACCCAATGCGCAGGGATCTTTCTCAGCCAGACGATGCCGGAGTCCTTGTATGCAGCGTAAGGGTGGAGGCGAGCGGGTGTCATGACGGCCCTATGGCCTTTCTTCATGTAACGCTGGATTTTCAGGTTCTTCACGCCATTGCGCCGGGTTGTCGATGATGCCCTGACGAATGCGATTAAGTGCTGCGTGGTTCCATATATCGTGTTCTTCGGAGGGGCAGGTTTCAAACCTGCCCCTCCGGTGGGTGTCTTCGTGCACAGGGGCCAGGGCCATGATCGGTTATCGGCTGTGCTCAACGATTTCGCGGCCGGCTTTGTGATTCTGTAAGGTCACGCAATGTCATTTCGGTTGTCCTGACGTCGAACCATTGAGGTTCGCCCGGTTTACCCCGCCCAATAAGAATCCCAATTGACCACTCAATGGATCTCTTCTCGCAGAATCTTTCGAATCTGATCGACAGGCAGAAATTTCGCCTCGCACCAGCGGAGAAGATAACGTCCTGGATCTTCGTCAAGCGTGCGGAAGAGCGCAGCCGCCCTTTTGGGCCACTCGTCTTTATTGGTATCACCAATCAACGCCCGGAACACCAGGTCCGTGGCTTTTTGAGTCTTAGAATCAACGGGAACGTCGGACAAGACAATAGGTCGGGCGCTCGCCCAGAGGCCATTAATGAACTGGGCCCCGAGGGCGGTATGCGATTGAAGATCCTCACCCGTATGACCGATATAAGTACATAGAGCCTGTAAATTGAACAGATCGGGGCTCTCGTCGCGTTCAATCGAAGAAAGCAGGAGTTGCCGGTTTCGAGTTGAGCGACCCGCCCGGTGCTATCCGTCGAATTCGTACAAGAGGTTGTCACCGGGCACGCCCGCGATTCGAAGGACGACCTTGCCCGGACCGGGTCCGTATAACTGCTGATAGCGCGTCCTGACCAGGGCGAGGTCGAAGACGTGGGACTCGGTCAGCCATGCCTCGCAGCGATCGCCGTTCGCATTATGGGCGAGCACGGCCGGAAGTTGCACTGGATCCGACTCTCTGAACGATTTCGAGATTACCAGCGTGAAGTCGTGCCTCCGGCAGCCGCCGGCGTACGAGACTTCGATGGTCAACCGGTGTCCGCCGATGGCGGCCGAGTTCACGACGCAGGGGTCGTCTCCCCGTTCGCGGTCGTCGGCGACCACCACGTTGCTTTCGGGGACATCCGGATCGAGCGTCGATTCACGGCAGCCGGTCGCGGCGAGCAGGGCGAGCAGTAGCGCGACCGAGGCCGCGCTACTCTCGGCGGAAACCAGGGAACCGGCGGATCCGAATGTCATTGATCCCTCCAGCGTTTGATCTCGAGTTGTCGCGCAAGACCGCAAAAGCAATATAGCACCGATTCGGCGCTTCAATGGAGCGGCAGTTTCAAACCGCTATGGCGAATCCTCCCGCGCGGATGCCGAATCGCCGGGTGTGAAGGCGAGGCATTGGAAGTAGTCGTCGATGCGTCTGTACTCCGAGTCGTCCGAACCCATGAAGTTCTCCAGTCTCCGGATCACTTCCTCCTTGACCTCATGTCCTGACATGCCGGCAAGCTCGTCCCTGGAAACGACCTCCAGGTCATAGACCTGATACCAGCCGAAGCCATTGTCCCGCATGACGTATTCGTCCGGCTTACGTCTGTTGATCGGCGTCGCTTTCAGGAAATGCTTGAGCCGGTCCAGCGAGGCCTGCTCCTCTGGCTTCTCTTGATAGAGATAGAAACCCGCTCGGACTTCGTGATGGGTGAACGTCATCCCCCACGAGAGGGCGAAGTTTCCGCAGCCCAGTCTCCGCGCGATATCGGCAAGGTCCGTATCGTGCCAGTTCAACCAATAAGTCATGTTACTGTTATTCTGTGTGAAATGGAGCTCGCAGCCTTGTCCCCTGAGGCGATATGCCACCGCCTGTCGCAGTTTCACCGGATCCTGTCTCGATGCCTTCACCAGCATGACAAGCGCGTCGCCGTAGTCTGCCCGGTCCTCCGGCGCCATCCCACGGACACCGCCATCGCCGTCCTTGTCCAGGACCTGCCGCATCTTCTGCAAGATGGAGTGATAGTCGTCAAGAAGCTTCTTGAAACCCTCGACTCCTGCGGAACCAAACCACCTTTCGACCAATTCAAGGTACTGTAGGACGAAGGCCCGTACGCCACAAGACTGGAACCTGCCTTCCAAATGGAAACTGTCGATGGTTTCATGGACCGACTTCCAACCAACATGGACAAGGCCTGGGAAGTCCACACTTCCGTCGGGCGAGGTGGTCAAAAGGACGCACTTCACCGTGTGTCCCTCGTGCTTGCCGCGCAGCTTCCGCTCGTAACCCCTGACCTGGTCAACATGCTCGGAAGACGCCGGTCCCGTCTTATTCTCGATGGCGATCAAACACCGCTCTTTCTTGAACAAGACCGTGATGTCGACATGGTCTCGCTCTCTCCAGACAGCGACATTCGACGCCTCAAAGCCGATTGCGGGAAGAGGCCCTGCATTCGCCGCCGCGAGCCCTTTATCGATCTGGTCCACAAACCATTTCAGGAACCGTGCGCCGATACCGTGGGTGTCGCCGGGCCGGAGCAGCCACGCCAACACGTTGCTGTGGCGGATTTCGTAGTCCGCGTACTGGAGAACGTCGAAGGTGTTGAATTCCCTTGGTTTCAGGAAATCCCGATGGTATGCCCGGAACCGGGGATCGTCGATCAATCTCCTGACGTCGCCTTCCAAGCGTCTATCCTCCTCTGATAAAGCGTAACATTGCACCGCTCAAAGGCTTGCTCGTCGCTAGGCTTGGGAATCTGTGTTGCACCAAGTTCGGACATAATAGCGTTACTTAACGTAGCGAGATGAATTTGGCCAGTTGAATTGCAGCCTGGCGAACTATACGAAATGTCGGCACATCATCGTAACTGCCGACATATGATGTCACTCAGGCGATTCTTCGCGCAAACCCTTCAGCATTTCAAGTTTGTTAGCGACGTAGGCAATCCGATTTCCGGCAGAGACGTCACGATACCACTGAATCTATGCGAGGCATTCGACGCCCGAGGCCTTGTAAGCCGGATTGGGTTTCAACCTCCGCAGTGCTCCGGCCCTAGCGGCGTTTTCCTTGCGCTGAGTTACGCCGTCCCAATGTTTGTATCTGACGGCATTACGCACGGTCTCTGTTTTCGCAGTCCTTGTCCGAAACGGGTCGCCAAGGTCCGCCAGCGGGCCAACAAAACTCGAACGAATTGTCCGCCAGGATGCTTTCACGGATAGGCTCAAGAAATCTCAACAAGCGCTCACCTACGATTTCGAAAGAATCGGGCGGCGGTGTCAGAAGCCCCATCTCAACCCGATAGTTGCGCCACAGCCTATTCCGGTCAGTGTCTGAGTAGAACGACGAAGTGAGAGCAGCCGGAGGCTCTGAGTTTAGATCCGTGCCACGCCGGCTGAAACAGTCCCGGATAGCTTCGCGGAGTTTTTCGCCATCAAAGAAAAACCGATCAGACAGGGCCCAAATGTCATGGAAGTCCTTCATGCGGCTATTGCGATGCCCAAATCGCACCATAGCTTCGAACTTCTCGGCGACGCTTGTCGATAGTGGATAAACGAGCAGCGAGGGCGCGGGGACACCGTCTATGAGTGTCTTTAGTTTCGCTTGCTCAACACCAGAGGTGACGACATCGCCGAAACCAAAGTCCACCTGGGTGAGAATTCTCGCTTTTCCAAGATAACAGTTCAGCTTGGCGCGTTGGCTCGGGAACATTTGCCCCGATTGAATCGAAGAAATCCGCAAGCTATTGAGATCGAAAACCAGGCCATCCTCGCGACAGGGGACATCGCAGATCGTTTTCATGGTTTCTCGGACGGACGTTTCATCAGCGCCACCGGAGGCCACCAACAAATCGATATCGCGAGTAGCACGGTAGGGTTCATCCATCCAAACCGCAAGCAGAGTTGCGCCTTTGAGTATAAACCGGTCACGTACTGGACAGGCGCCGAGGCGGTATAGGAATCTTTCGCAGGCGTAACGCACAAGAAAAAACTGGAACTCTATGCCACTTTTTTTCGCCTTATTGTACAGGCGAGATCTGATGGACGCCGCGACATCGGTGATCATATAATTCCTATTTCCAGGGCCGCGCTCAGCCGGCGCGAAGGCAATTCCTCAAGGGTTCGCAGCAGGGCGCCGGTCGTCACCTTTTTTCCCCGGAGACCGTCTTGCAATGCCTCAATAGCAGTTTCGCGTCCGATCAGGTGTTCGAATCGGAAACAATCGACGATCGTGCGAGCGGGCGAGGTTATTCGCGCCGGAACGCCTTCGAATGCGGTGTCGGACACACCATAGGTCCAGGCGGCGCCGCTGAACCTGATGAGTCGGGTTCGGAATTGCGGAAGGCGAGGGGGTCTCGCCTTGTGGGGAATCGCAATCCAGACCTCGTGTGGCAGCCGAGTTCCGATTTCGTGAAAGCTGAGCGCCGAAAGCAGGCAAATGACGGCATTGGGCACACGTGCGCATACGGCAGCGAGTGTGTAATGTTCAGTCGGCTCCGCACTGGCGAGCCTATAAAGGCCCCGGTTGACCCGCTCAACGGCCCCGGTTGAGACCAAACGGCGGAGTTGGTCGTACGTGATCCCCAACGCATTGATCTGGCTCGGACGAAAGAAGACACCGAGGCCGGCGCTGTGAAGGCGATCTCTGTCGAGTTGAATTGTAGGCATGTTCATAAAATTGTCGGCATCTTATTAAGGACTGCCGACATTATATTGTATTCTTGCTTAATTGTCAACAGAAAATCCGTCTAATGCGTCGTGACATTCTCGTTATGCACTAAGTTCCATGTCACGTGGCGAAGTCTCCTCCAGTACCTCGACCTCGGACCGGGTGGCATGATACAGATCCCAGCGAAGCTGGAGATTCAGCCAAAACGCGGCAGACACGTTGAAACACCTCCCCAGTCGCAGGGCCGTGCTCGGAGTGATACCGCGTCGACCGTTCACCAGTTCGTTGACCCGTTGATAGGGAACATGAATGGCGGTCGCCAATTCGCGCTGCGTTAAATTCAACGGATTCAGAAACTCCTCCAGTAACATCTCACCCGGATGAGTGGGGACACGATCGGTTGGAATACGTACCATAATCCGAACCTCAGATTGGCATCATTTATAGACGACGATCTCCACGTACCCGAGGCCGCGATCCGGCTCGTCCCCACTTGATACAGACCAAAATCACCCTCAAACCCACCGGGCTTTTGGGTCGAATCGAATTTTCTTCGCGTCCAGAACTTCTGACACGCACCTCGTAGCTCAGGCCGTTGCGCCGGACATATCCTTCAACATCTCCATTATGTCCTTTTCGATAGCCTGGATATCGGCTTCGATCTCCGCGAGCGGTCGTGGTGGCTTGTACCGATAGAAATAGCGGTTGAAGTTGATTTCGTAGCCGACAAAGCCGACCTTTCCATCCCGATGATCGCGCTTGGACGTGTCGATCCAGGCACTGGGAACGTGAGGTTTGACCTCCCGCTCGAAAAAGGCGCGAACGCTGGCTGGGACGCCGTCGCCATCCACGGGGTCCGCCCCATCGGCGAGCGGCACGCGCTCGGTGTCACGCAACTCCGGGTCGGGTTCCGGCGCGCCGTTCTTTCCCCGGCAGATCGCGGCCGTTTCATCGCGCTCGCCAAGAGCCGTGAGGATTGCCTTCTGCACCGGCGCCGCGAGTTTAATGCCGGCTCTCCGCGCCGCTTCCGCGAGTCTTGCCAGAAATCCCTCCCGGTCTTTGTAAAGGGTGTCGGGCAGCCTCTCCAGCATGGTCAGAATGTCCTGCTGGTGTGCGCGGCCTTCGGCCTCCTCCCTGGCGCCTGCATCTCCCCGCTTCTTCGATTTGGCCAGATTCTGAAAGCCTGTTTGTTCGCGCAGCCGGGCGATGCGTTCCGCGTTCGCCTGGAAATTGAGCCGTAGCGGCCGTTCAACCGTAATTCTCCGATACCCGAACCGTGTGGTCGGAAAAACACGGCTGACGATTTTGTCTTCTTCCTCGCCGTCTTCGGAGACCTTCCGCGTCTCGCCATCCCGAAAGCCGCGCAGGAGTTTCAGTACTTCGTCTGCTTTTTCCGGCGGGATCTCGCGCCGCTTGTCTCCCAGGCTCCGGCGCATTGGCTTCCAGAAGGTCGTGGCGTCGATAAGCTGCACCTTGCCCCGACGTTCCGGGGCCTTGCGGTTACTCAAAATCCACACGTAGGTTGCAATGCCGGTGTTGTAGAAAAGCTGCTCGGGCAGCGCAATCAACGCCTCCAGCAGGTCGTTCTCCATGATGTATCGGCGAATTTCGCTTTCGCCGCTGCCTGCGTCGCCGGTAAACAGGGGCGAACCGTTCATGATGATTGCGATGCGCGCGCCTCCCTGGTCCGGCGCCCGGACGTGAGCGAGCATGTGCAGCAGGAACAGTGTCTGCCCGTCGCTTATGCGCGGGAGTCCGGGGCCGAAACGGCCGGCCGCGCCCCTGTCATGTTCCGACTCCACCGCGGCCTTGTCGCGTTTCCAGTCCTTGCCGTAGGGCGGATTCGCTATCAGGTAATCGAAGTGGCGGCTGGCATGGCGATCGTTTGAAAGCGTGCTGCCAAAAACGATTTCGTCCGCGTCGCGGCCCGTCGGATCCTTCATATACATGTCAGACTTTGAGACCGCCCACGTCTCCGGGTTCACTTCCTGGCCGAAGAGGTGGATCTCCGCCTCCGGATTGATGGCGGGGCGAAGGATTTCGCCGTTGCTTCGCATGCCCCTTGTAATGTGTTCCTTGGCGATGGTCAACATGCCGCCGGAGCCGCAGCACGGGTCGTAAACACTGCGCACAACGCCGGGTCGGGCGATGCGGTCTTTCTCACCGGCGAGCATGAGATCCACCATCAGATGCACAACATCGCGCGGCGTGAAGTGTTCACCGGGATTCTCATCCAGGGCTTCGTTGAACCTGCGGATCAACTCTTCGAAGACCGTCCCCATGGTCGCGTTGTCGATCAGATCGGGGTGCAGGTCGACGTTCTTGAACCGCTCCAGCACCTGGAACAGCAGCCCCGCTTCGTCGAGCTTGCTGATCGTGTTGTCGAGGTCGAATCGTTCCAACACCTCGCGCATGTTATCGCTGAAGCCGGCGATGTAGTTTCTCAGGTTGGCGGCAAGTTGGGGCGCATCGGCCAGCAAAGTGTCGAAGTCATAGCGTGAAGTGTTGTAGAATGCGAAGCCGGATGTTTCGCGCAGTTGTGCCTTCAGATCTTCAAGGCCGCGACCTCTCAACTCCGCCTGGCGTTTGAGCACTCGTTGCTTGGTCGGAGCAAGGACGCAGTCAAGACGGCGCAGCACGGTCAGAGGCAGAATGACGTCCTGGTATTTGCCGCGCTTGAAGCTGTCGCGGATCAGGTCCGCAACGCCCCAGATAAAGCTGACGATCTCACTGTGATTCATCGGTTCGCTCCACGATTTCGATTGGGCAAATAACGACGACCCCTATACGCGTTTCCTGTTCAGTTCGCTAACAATATAACACAAAATGGCAATAAAACAGAGAATGGCCTTTTCGCGTTCTAAACAGTGCCCGGTAGACGCATGTAGGGGCAGGATTGAAACCTGCCCCTACTGGAGAGGCATCGGCAGGCGCGAAGGCCTTCTCTTGTTTTCGCATGTGAAGAAAAGGAGGTTTATTATTATCGAAAACAGTTTAAATCGATAATAAATAACGCACGTGGAAGAAAAAAGAACAGGCTTGCATTATGCAAGCCTGTTCAGGGTAAATAGTATAGCTGAAAAGGGGTTTCTGAATCAGAGGCGCTTACTCGCCACGCTCAGCCAGGAACCGCCCCAAGGCGCCCGGCCGACGCGCCACCGGCTGAAACGTTTGCTTTGACGCTCCCGATCGCACCAGGATCCCACGCCGTCGAAGAACATCCAGTCGCTCTTGGATCGTCTGCTGCTTCTGACGCTTAATCGCGCGGTTCTCAGCCACGGGTTCTCCTCTCACATACTCTACGCCGGGCGGAACTCCACGATCAGTTCCCGTCCGAGCGACCGCAGGGCCTTGTGAATGCGGTTGGCGGCGGTGTGGTGTCGGGGGTCAAGCATGCGACGCACCACTTTCTCGTCGACGCCGAGTCGTCGAGCAAAGGCAAGGCGAGACAGACCGCTGTCCCGGAACGCGAGGGCGAACGCGGCCTTCGCAGCCATATCGGGTGGAACGGCAATGTACTGCTCGCCTGCGCGTCGGCGACTGGGCGCCGGGATGGGCTCGTTATCGTCAATGCGACCAGCAACCGCTTCCTCGAGCGCGTCGCGGGCCTCCACGAGGGCCGCTGACTCGTCGGCACCGGAGGTGAGACATTCCGGAAAGTCCCGGAATGAGACGGTGATCTCGCCCGAGCGATCGGGTTGAAGCCGGGCGGCATAGCGAAACTGCATGACGGTTTCCTGTAACCTGTTTCCAAAAACACCCTTGAATGCAGGGGCAGGTTTCAAACCTGCCCCTACGTAACGGATGACCGATACGACAAGACCCCGGCGGGATGGTCCATCGGGGTCTTGTCTTCGCCGTCGAGCCGTCGGAACAGACGGCGGAAAATCTGGTGCGCCCACAGGGAATCGAACCCCGAACCTTCTGATTAAGAGTCAGCTGCTCTGCCTATTGAGCTATGGGCGCATTGACTTTCCTGGCGCAACGATCGGACGATCTGCGTCAGTGTGCCTCGCCGCGTGACGAAGCAGGCCCCCCACCGCCGCCAGAGGCCGGGCGCCCACAAGGGACGCCGCTACAAGGCGAGGGGGAGTGATTGAGAGGTGGCGGTGCGCGATGGTGGGTGGCCCGGTGTCTTAGACGAATCGAGGCAAGTTATCTTTTCGAGATCAAACTGAAAACGACAGCAACGCGTGCTATGAATTTCTAGGCTCGGACATAATCCCCGCTGCGGCCGCCGGTTTTCCGCAGGAGGCGAATATTCCGTATCGCCATGTCCTTGTCAACGGCTTTGCACATATCGTAGATGGTCAGCAGCGCCGTGCTCACGGCCGTCAACGCCTCCATCTCCACGCCGGTCTTGCCCGTCACGCGCACGCTGGCTTTCGCTTCGATACGATCCTGTCCCACCTCAAAGCTGAGTTCGATACCCGTGGGATCGACGGGATGGCAGAGCGGGATCAATTCCCACGTGCGTTTCGCCGCCATAATCCCCGCAATCCGGGCGGTTTCCAGCACGTTTCCCTTGGGCAACGCGCCCCGGGAAACCAGACGGGCTGTCTCCGGGTCCATGACAATCTCACCGCCCGCAACCGCCACGCGGTCGGTCACGGCTTTCTCCGTGACGTCCACCATCCGCACGGATCCATCTTCGGCAATATGGGTCAGATTTGACATACAAATTGCCCGAACCATTTCAGGTGTGCGGGTTATCCGGCCATGTCGCAGACAAATGGAGGACCGTTTCGCGCTACCAGTCTTCCAGCAACACGATGTCCACTTCCGCGCCCGCGTCGAGCGCTTCCACCTCGGCCTCGACCACGAAGAGGCTGTTTGCTCGTGAAAGAGAAAAGAGATCCGCCGATCCGTGGTGGCCCACCCAGCGGCTTTCCCAGCATCCGTTGACTTCCTCGGACCGGGCCGGCACGAACTGCTTGCGCCCCGGCGACTGCCGGAACCCCTGCGCCAATTTTCCCCGGACCATCGGCCGATGAACCTCCGACATCCGCTGCATCTTCCGAACCGCCGGACGGACCAGCAGTTCAAGACCCACCACCGCCGAGACCGGATTTCCCGGTAACCCGAAGACGAGTTTCTTTCCCAGTGCGCCGAAGGTGAGCGGTTTGCCCGGCTTCATCAGGATCCGATCGAAGAAGATCTCCACCCCGCAATCCCGCATCGCGCCCTGAACCAGGTCATAAATGCCGGCCGATACGCCTCCGGAAAGAAGAACCACGTCGCACTCGTCGAGACCGCGGGAAATCACGGCATTCAGTGCGGCTTCGTCGTCTTCCACGATGCCCAGATACCGCGTCTGTGCGCCGGACCGCAGCGCCTGCGCCATCATCGAATACCCGTTGCTGTTCCGGATCTGCCCGGCCGCCGGGTTGTTTCCCGGTTCCACGATTTCGCTGCCGGTCGCGACCACACCGACGATCGGCCTGCGATAGACGGGTACGCTGACCACACCCACCGTCGCCAGAATTCCGATTTCCGGCGGGCGAATGAGCGTTCCGGCCTCGAGCACGATCTGATTGCATCTCACATCTTCGCCGAGAGGGACAACATTGCGTCCCTCCTCCGTCACGGCCAGCACCCGCACGCCCAGGCCATCCCGTTCGGCAACGGTGTCTTCCACCATCACAACCGTGTCCGCGCCATCGGGCATCGGCGCGCCCGTCATGATTCTTGCGGCCTGACCGCTTGAAACCACCTTCCGGGGAACCGTTCCGGCCGGAATCTCTTCGATCACGTCGAGAACGGCGGGATTTTCCTGGCGTGCGTCCGCGACGTCTTGCCCTACCACCGCGTACCCGTCCATGGTCGCTTTGTCGAACGGCGGCATGTCGATGTCCGATCGCACATCCTCCCTGAGCGTGCACCCCAGGGCGTCCATCAGGTTGACATTGGTTCCGTCGATGGCGAACGTATGTTGCAGGACGACGCGAATGGCTTCGTCCATGGTGATCATATCCATCGGTGGTCCCCTCCATTACGCCGGATTCTTCCGACGTCAGGGGATAAATATATAAAAACCCGGTGCAAATGTCACTTCCAAATGCAATCCTTCCATCCGGATCCGGATCGGGATCAAGCGGCATCCGAACGTACGTCGCGGATCCGCGCGATTCGATGGCAAAGCGCTCCCGACACCCGTGAATACCGCGGAAACCGCGCCGCCAGGCGAATGCGTGCCCGCGGCTTCTGCCAACTGCGCTAACCCATTCCGCGCTAACCTTGTTCTGCAGGGTCGGTGATTTGACATTCCCGCTTCGAATGCATACATTATGCACGTGTGTGAAGCGTCGAAAACGGTGGATTCCGCGCTGCCGCCACCCCGCCGATGTGCTCAAACCCCGAGGCGGACCGCAACACGCAATCATCACCGGTCCCATTCCAGTTGCAGAATCCTCATCCCATATCTCTCCTGCGAGTTCAAGACTTCATGACAGGCACTGACCCCAAAACCGCCATCATCACGGGCGCCGGCACGGGCATCGGCCGCGCCATCGCCGTCGCTTTTTCCAATGCAGGTATGAATTGCGTCGTTGCCGGACGCCGCGCCGAAGTCCTGGAAGAAACCGCCGACGCAGCGCGCAATCCCCAAACAGAGACGCTGTGTGTACCGGCCGACGTCACCTCCCGGGAGTCTGTCAAAACCCTCTCGGATCGCGCCATCGAGCGTTTCGGGCGGATCGATATCCTGGTGAACAACGCCGGTATCAACACCCTGAAGCGCGGCCTCAGAGATATATCCGACGAGGACTGGGATCGGGTTGTGGATATCAATCTCACGGGCGCATTCAACGCATTTCGGGCCGTCATGCCGCACATGGAGAAACAGGGCGACGGCCTGGTCATCAATATCTCTTCCATGGCAGGCAAACGGTCCGGCATGGTCGCGGGGGTGGCCTACTGCGCATCCAAATTTGGAATGGCCGCCCTGAACCAGTCCATCAACGCCGAGTTCCGCCAGGCCGGCATCCGGGCGTGTTGCATCTTTCCGGGAGAGGTCGACACCCCCATCCTGGATCTTCGCCCCAACCCTGTCTCCGACGAAAAACGGGCCGCCGCGCTTCCGCCGGAAGACATCGCCGCCGCCGCGCTGATGGTCGCGCAGCTACCCGGCCGGGCGATCGTCGAAGAAATCACCATCTTCCCAAGACGGGATGTCGCAAAGTAGAGTTTCCTATCCGCAGATCGAACGACTGGTCACGCGTTCATGCTGCCGCGTTGGAACAATCTCCTTGTCTATCGTTCGGGTTTTTGTTACATTTCTGTAACATACAATAATACCAGATGTTTATTTGTGAAGAAGGATGAGGTGCGAGTGAAGAACGAAATAATTATTAACGTAGGGTCTCACGAATCTCGAATTGCTGTCCTGGAAGATGGAAAGTTGGTTGAAATTCTCGTCGAATTCGCCGAGAACGAGCGCATGGTCGGCGATATCTACAAAGGAACCGTTGCTGCGGTACTCCCCGGAATGCAGGCCGCCTTTGTGGATATCGGCCTGGAGAAAAGCGCTTTTCTTCATGCCTCAGATATGCCCGGTTCGCCCGGGTCAATGGTGGGGCTGGATGAAGAAACCCTTGAGGAAATCGACGCCAGGACCCACGTAAACGGCAAATCGGTCATTCCCATAGAGGAACTCATCCGGAAGGGCCAGCACGTTCTTGTCCAGGTCAAGAAAGAACCCATCGGCACCAAAGGGCCCAGGGTGACGGCGGTGCCCTCCCTGCCAGGGCGGTTTATGGTGCTGGTGCCCAACGGGGAGAAGGTGGGTGTTTCCCGGAAGATCACCAACATCTCCGAAAAACGAAGGCTGAAGGAACTCGGCCACGACATCCGCCCCGACGGTTTTGGCATCATCGTGCGGACCGAAGCCTCCGGCAAGGGCGACCGGGAGATGATGCGAGACCTGAAGCAATTGATGAATGTCTGGTCGCGCGTCCAGAAACTATACGGAAACGCCGATGCGGCCAGCATTTTACACAAAGAAATGGGCATGACGTCCAGTCTGATCCGCGACCTGTTTACCGACGACGTCGACCGCCTGGTGGTTGACGCAAAACAGGAATACAAGAAGATACTGGCTTATCTCAAATCCACTTCGCCCCATCTCCGTAGCCGGGTGGAATACCACAGAGACAGCACACCCATCTTCGACGCCTTCGGTATCGAAAGTGAAATTGAGAAATGCTCGGACCGCAAGGTCTGGCTGAAGGGCGGCGGATACCTGGTTCTGGACCACACCGAGGCTTTATTTGCCATCGACGTGAATAGCGGCCGGTTCGTCGGCCGGTCGAACCAGGAAGATAACGTGTTGAAAATCAACCTCGAGGCCGCAGGCGAGATCCCACGGCAGCTTCGCCTGCGCGATATCGGTGGTATCATCGTGATCGATTTCATCGACATGGCCTTTGTCCAGAACCGCAAAAAGGTGGAATCTGAATTCCGACAGGCCGTCCGCCGGGACCGGTCCAAGCCCCGCTTTTCGGAGATCAGCGAGTTCGGCCTCATGGAGATGACCCGCCAGAGGGTTCGCCCGAGCCTTATGTTCACCTTCAGCGAATCCTGTCCCGACTGCCACGGCAGCGGGCGCGTGCCCAGCCGGGAGTTCACCCTTGCCCGCATCGAGCGGTGGCTCAAGCGGTCCCGGGCCGCCTCGGTTGAGCGCAGACTTACCGTGCACGTCAACCCCACGGTCGGAGAATTCATCCTTGAAAACCGTCGCGAACGCCTGAAGAGGCTGCGACGGTCCACGCGGGTGTGGCTGAACGTGGAAAATGACCCCGATCTGCAGGTCGACGCCTACCGGATGCATTCCCGGAAACAAAACCTGGACATTACGGACAAATTTAAAACTTGACAAAACCCCCCGTCTTTGTTACCGTTTCCGGCCCGTTTCGCGGTTGAAACGGACGGATGTACCAAATCGTTTTCCGGAGGTTTTTTCATGTACGCCGTTGTCGAAATCGCCGGCCAGCAGGTCAAAGTTCAGGAAGGAGATCGCATTCGCGTCTCCCGCCTGAAAGCCGAGGCTGGAGAATCACTCACCCTGGATCGGGTTCTGCTGGTATCGAAAGATGGCGAAACCAGCATCGGCAGACCGCAGGTTGAAGGGGCTGCCGTGGAGGCCAGTGTCCTGGGGCACGGAAAGCACGACAAAATCATCGTCTTCAAAATGAAACGTCGAAAGGGCTACCGGCGGAAAAACGGCCATCGGCAGCCCTATACGGAACTCCGGATCGACGGCATTTCAGCATAAACCCATCCCTGGTTTTCGCACGGTCTCAGGAAGTCCGGATTCCACCGGAGGCAGGGTGAGGAGGTCAACGAAATGGCCCACAAAAAAGGGGTCGGAAGCTCCCGGAACGGCCGCGACAGCCGGGGACAGCGCCTGGGCGTCAAAGCCTTTGGCGGTCAGTTTGTCACCGCGGGCAGCATCATTATCCGGCAACGCGGCACCCGTATCCATCCCGGAGACATGGTAAGGCGCGGCAAAGACGATTCTCTTTTTGCGCTGGCAGACGGAATTGTGACCTTCCAGAACGTGGACAAACGCCACAAAAAGGTCAGCGTTTACCCCAAGGCGGAGTAGCCGAGCATTGAAGATCGCAGTGGTTGGCGCCGGCAACGTGGGAGCGACCGCCGCTCAGCATATTGCGGAACGGGAACTCGCCCGCGAACTGATCCTGCTGGACGTCGCCGAGGGAATTCCTCAGGGTAAAGCCCTGGACCTGGCCGAGGCGTCGCCGGTTGACCGCTTTGACACCCGGGTTGTCGGTTCGAGCGATTCAGGCAGCGTGTCCGGATCCGACATCGTCGTCATCACCGCGGGTCTGGCGCGTAAGCCCGGCATGACCCGGGACGACCTGCTGTCCACAAACGCCGATATCGTCGGCTCGGTTTGCGAACGTGTCAAAGAAACAGCGCCCGACGCCATTGTTATCGTCGTAACCAATCCCCTCGACGCAATGGCTTACGTGGCGCTGAAAGTTACGGAGTTTTCGCCCGCACGTGTCGTTGGCATGGCGGGCATTTTGGATTCCGCGCGGTTTCGTTATTTCATCGCGGGTGAACTGGACGTTTCCGTGGAAGACGTGACCGCATTCGTTCTGGGCGGCCACGGCGATTCCATGCTGCCCCTGCCCCGTTACTCATCCGTTGCCGGCATTCCACTCTCCGAACTGTTAGACGAAGCCGCCATCGACCGGCTGGTTGAACGCACCCGAAATGGCGGCGCCGAAATTGTCGGACACCTCAAAACGGGCAGCGCCTATTATGCGCCCGCGTCCGCCATTGCCGAAATGGTGGCGGCCATTGCGCGGGACAAAAAACGCATCCTTCCATGCGCTGCCTGGCTCACCGGCCAATACGGCATTCACGATCTGTTTATGGGTGTGCCCGTTAAGCTGGGTGCTTCCGGCGTAGAGGAGATCATCGAAATCGGTCTCACGCCGGACGAACAGAATGCGTTTCAGGCCTCCGCCGAGGCCGTTCGATCGAGCGTCCGGAAACTGACCTTCTGAGAACAGCCTTCGATTTGACATCCGAATTTTACACACGGCCGGGGACCTGAACGATCCGGCCCTTTTCTTTTTCAGGGCCGCCGGGCGGGGAGCTGTTTCTCATCCCTGGCCGGTTCTGAGCCGGAGATCAGGTTTCGTTCAGATAGGTTCTCAGCACCGAGTGCAGAATGCCTCCGTTCCGATAATAGTCAATTTCCACGGGCGTGTCGATGCGCACCGTGGTGGCAAATGTCGTCACGGTTCCATCCGGGGCGGTCGCCGTGACCGTTGCGTCCTGAAGCAGGCGCAGGTCGTCGCCGATGCCCGTGATATCGAAGACCTCTCGTCCCATGAGTCCCAGCGAAGCCGCGGTTTCGCCCTGCTTGAACTGTAACGGCAGTACGCCCATCCCCACCAGATTGCTGCGGTGAATTCGTTCGTAACTCTCGGCAATCACGGCTCGAACCCCCTGCAGCGCCGGCCCTTTGGCCGCCCAGTCGCGTGACGAACCCGCTCCGTATTCCTTTCCGGCCATGACAATCAGCGGCACACCCTCCTGTGCATAGCGTGTCGCCGCATCGTAGATTCGCATCTGCTCGCCGCGGGGCAGATGGACGGTGACGCCGCCTTCCGTCCCGGGTGCCAGCAAGTTTCGGATGCGGATATTTGCAAATGTGCCGCGCACCATCACTTCGTGATTGCCGCGCCGGGATCCGTACGAGTTGAAATCCTTTGGCGCCACTCCTTTTTCGATCAGGTACCGTCCCGCCGGGCTGTCCACGGCAATACTGCCCGCCGGTGAAATGTGGTCGGTTGTCACGGAATCGCCCAACATCACGAGCACCCGGGCGCCGTGAATTTCCCGAATCGGCGCCGGTTTTTCCGACAGGTCCCGGAAGAATGGCGGCTCCAGCACGTAGGTGCTGCCCTCGTTCCAGGAATAGAGCGCCGATTCCTGCCCGACAATGGCGTTCCACGTCTCGTTCCCGTCGAAGACGTTGCTGTACTGCGTTGCGAACATCTCGGGTTTCAGGGCCTCTGCAATGGTATCGGCGATTTCCTGCTGGGTGGGCCAGATGTCCCTCAGGGTTACCGGATGACCATCGGCATCCTCGCCCAGAGGCTCGTTCGCCAGGTCCACGTCAACCCTGCCCGCCAGCGCGTAGGCAACCACCAGGGGCGGAGACGCCAGGTAGTTCGCCTTTACGTGAGGGTTTACCCGTCCCTCGAAATTCCGGTTTCCAGACAGGACCGATGCCGCCACCAGGTCGCCTTCGTCAATTGCCGCCACCACGGACGCCGGCAGCGGGCCGCTGTTTCCGATGCAGGTGGTGCATCCATATCCGACCGTGTGGAATCCGAGTTGCTCCAGGTAGGGCGTCAGCCCCGCCGCATTCAGATAATCCGTTACCACACGCGACCCCGGCGCCAGGCTTGTTTTCACGTGGGACGGCACCGTGAGCCCCCGTTCCACCGCCTTCCTGGCCAGAAGTCCCGCGCCAACCATCACCGTGGGATTGCTCGTGTTCGTGCAACTCGTAATCGCCGCGATCACCACCGCGCCGTGTCCGATCTGAGACCCACCGTTGGCCGCCACGGTCAACTTCCTCCCGCGGACGGCCTCGTCCACCCCGAATCCGCTGTGACCGACGGGTGATGCCAACGCCTGCTCGAAACCCCGCTTCATGGCGTCCAGCGGCACGCGGTCCTGCGGCCGTTTCGGCCCCGCCAGACTCGGTTCCACGCCGCCCAGGTCCATCTCGAGCGTTTCCGTAAACACGGGTTCCGGCGTTTCGTCCGTGCGGAACAAGCCCTGCGCCCGGGTATATTGTGCCACCAGGTCGACTTCCTCCTCCGATCGCGCGGTGCGCTCCAGGTAACGCAACGTCTCCGCGTCTACAGGAAAGAAACCCACGGTTGCGCCGTATTCCGGTGCCATATTGGCGATGGTTGCGCGGTCGGCAAGGCTGATGCTCGACAGCCCCGTGCCGTAGAACTCCACAAACTTGCCGACCACCCCTTTTGCGCGCAGCATCTGGGTGACCGTCAGCGCCAGATCGGTAGCCGTGGCGCCGTCGGGCAGGCTTCCGTGCAGCTTGAAGCCCACCACCTCGGGCGTCGCCATATAAATTGGCTGCCCCAACATGACCGCCTCGGCCTCGATCCCGCCAACGCCCCAACCCAACACGCCCAGGCCGTTGATCATTGTGGTATGGGAATCGGTTCCGACCAGGCTGTCCGGAAACGCCACGCCTCGCTGGCGCACCACGCCCTTCGCCAGGTATTCCAGGTTCACCTGGTGCACGATTCCCGTAGCGGGCGGTACCACGTGAAACTTCTCGAACGCATTGGCTCCCCACCTCAGGAACTCATACCGTTCCCGGTTCCGTTCAAATTCGATGTCCGCGTTGATACGCAGCGCGTCATGGCGGGCAAACCGGTCGACCTGCACCGAATGGTCGATCACCAGGTCGGCCGGAATCTGCGGCTCGATCCGCCGCGGATCTTTTCCCATCCGGGCCATGGCGGAACGAAGCGCGGCCAGATCGACCAGGGAGGGCACGCCGGTAAAATCCTGCAACACCACGCGCGCCGGCCTGAAAGGGATCTCCGCCTGCGTCGGCGCCGCCGCCTTCCATCCGGCCAGCCCCGCCACGTCGTCTTCGGTTACCAGATAACCGTCCAGATTCCGCAGCGCGGCCTCCAGCAACACCTTTATGGTGAACGGCAATCGCGAAATCGCTCCGACGCCGGACGTTTCCAATTGATCCAGGCGATAGATCCGGACCTCACCGCCGGCAGTGGACAACACGTCACGTAATCCAAACGGATCCTTAACGTTGCTCATAACGGGAATCCTCAAAAGGCGGTAAGAAGAGAGACGTAAGACGTGAGAAGAAAAAGAGGTCAGCGGTCAGGAACAACAGCTATCAGCGGTCAGCTATCAGCAGTCAGCCAACACCGGCTAGCGATTCGGCATTGTGATATCAGTTCACGGATGCCTGATTTTGGTAGGGACGACCGGCCGGTCGCCCTCGTTACTGGAAAAACAGCTACCAGCTGTCAGCTAACACCGGTTAGCGATACCAACCAGCGATATCCTCGCCAATATGTGGGCAACCACAAGGGTTGCCCCTACATATACCGTGCGTCCGGTCTAATCGAATCAAAGAGATACTTACATAAGATATCACATTATCTAAAGTTTGCAAGCCGAAATTCAGTGTCCTGTCCCAGAAATATGTTACCATCCCCCGCCTTTGCGATTCGCGGGTTCCCTCTTTACATCCGGATCAAATTTAGCTAAATTCAATACAATACAAAAACGAATCGTTGTTATAGATAATATTCCTAATAGGAATAGATTGTCACTGTCTAGCCGGAACCCCGGGCGGGCAGGACCTTCGTGCCGAGCAGAAATCGGCTCGGGCAGGTGCCCGCGCTCCCAGGGGAGGAGGCGTAGCGCGCACGGGCGGGTCCCCCCACCGCCGCCGGAGGCGGCGACTCCCCCTCAAGGGGGAGTGGTAGCGAGGTGTCGTCGGACCGGAGGGCGCGGGAGGATTGCCTATACCGAGGACGTTGCGTTATGATCGACAACATAGAAACCCTCGCCGCGCTTTCCGAAGCCGGCACCATGACAAAGGCGGGCACACGGCTGCGTATCTCCCAGTCGGCCGTAAGCAAACGCATCGACGCACTCGAGAATGCGCTGGGGCGGAAACTCGTCGAACCCGTTGGCAGACGGGTCCGGCTCACGGCCGCGGGCATCCAACTGCTGGAAAAAACCGCGCCGTTCATGGCCGCTTTGCGGGAGGCCGTGGCGGACGAGTCCCCCGTTCAGGGCAGCCGCCTCGTGATCGGCATCTCCGAATCCATTTTGTCCTCCTGGGGTTCGCGCGTCCTGGCCGACGTGGTACAGGCCATCCCGCAGCTTGAACTCGTCATCAATGCCCACAGAAGCCCGGTCGCCATTGACAATGTCCGCTCGGGCGAATACATGCTCGCGCTGTGCGCGGACCTGGGGGAATACAGCGCCGACGTGACGTCGGAGCCCCTCGTTGACGAGCCCATGGTCCTGGTGCCCTCCGGTCTGAAGCCGTTTCGACTGCGCCCCGATACAACCCTTCCCGTCATCACGATCGAACCCCATGCCGCGACCTGGCGCCACCTGGAACAGCGGATCAGGGCCCTCTCAGGGAAATGGAACATACACATCGAAACCGTACAGACCCTTCAGTCCTTTGCGGGCATCGCCCAGATGGCCCGATGCGGATTCGGCCACGGGCTCGTGCCGCTGGGTATCGCCAGGGCGCTGGGCATTCCCGAACGGGGGCTTATTCGATTCCCCGATCCCGGGCTCTCACGGCCGATCGCGCTTGTCGGTCGAAGCACCGCTTTCGCCCGTCCTATCGTAAGATCTTTCCACCGGATGCTCAGGAAAACCATCCCCTCGAACCTCTCCGGCCCGGGCTGATTTCATTCCCGTTTCAACTTGCCTTTCTTATGCCAAACCCGTATTTTCCGACTCTGTGATGACCCGTGCTGAACGACGTTTTGTCGCGCTGATTATTCTCGACGGTTGGGGCCTGGCTTCCAGTGAGGACCACAACGCGGTCGCGCTGGCCGATACGCCTACGATGGACCGGATCGGCGCGACGTTCCCGTCCACGACCCTCCGGACCTGCGGAGGCAGCGTGGGCCTGCCCGATGGATTGATCGGCAACTCGGAAGTCGGGCATCTCAACCTTGGCGCGGGACGTGTGGTCATGCAGGCCGTCACCCGGATCGACGACAGGGTGAAGGACGGCGGCTTTCAGCGGAACGAAGCGTTGATCGCATCGATGGACCGGGTTGCCGGTACGGATCGGCGCCTCCATCTGATCGGTCTGGTGTCCGACGGCGGGGTACATTCCTGGCCCGACCATTACAACGGTCTGCTCAAAATGGCGGCCGGCCGCCGGATGAGACCGGATCAGGTCTACGTCCACGCATGGCTCGACGGGCGTGACACACCTCCCAGAAGCGGTATCCGTCATCTGGCAGCCCTGCGGGAGATGTGCGCGTCGGCCGGAGTGGGTAAAATCGCCACCGTTTGCGGCCGCTACTTCGCCATGGACAGGGACCGGCGCTGGGACCGCGTTCGCGTGGCCTACGACGCCATGACACTCGGCGAGGGGATACGTGCAAAGGATCCGCTTCAGGCCCTGCGGGACGCCTACGATCGAAACGAGACCGACGAGTTTGTCAAGCCGATCGTCATCGCCGGCTCCAATGCGGATCCGTTGGCGACCGCCGGGAACGACGACTCCGTGCTTTGCTTCAATTTTCGCAGCGACCGGGGCCGGCAGATCACCCGCGCCTTTGTGCTGCCGGGCTTCGACGGCTTTGAGCGGAAGGCCCGCCCAAGGGTACACTACACGTGCCTCACGCGTTACGAAGCCGGCCTGCCCGTGGACGGGATCGCATTTTCGCCCCAAGATCTGTCGCAGGAGTTGCCGGACGTCTGCGGGAAGACGTTGAGCGAGGCGGGTCTCCGGCAGCTTCGCATCGCCGAAACCGAGAAGTACGCGCACGTCACCTATTTCTTCAACGGCCAGCAGGAGGATCCCTTCGAAGGCGAAGCGCGTGTTCTGATCCCGTCGCCCAGGGACGTGCCCACGTACGACCACAAACCCGAAATGAGCGCGCCCGCCATCGCTCGAGAATTCGTCGATGCGATCCACTCTCGAACATTCGACGCCACCATCTGTAATTTCGCAAATCCCGATATGGTCGGCCACACCGGTGTCCTGGACGCGGCCGTCAGCGCCGTGACGACCGTTGATCGATGTCTGGGGCAGGTCCTGGCGGCCATTGCCGAAGTCGGAGGGGCCGCCATCGTCACCGCGGACCACGGGAATGCAGAACAGATGATTCACCCTGAAACCCGGGAAACCCATACCGCCCATACGGCCAATCCCGTGCCCTTTATCCTTGTCGATCCGGCGTTCCACGGCAGGCTCAGGGACGGCGGCCGCCTCTGCGACGTGGCCCCCACCTTTCTGGGCATGCTCGGCCTTCACAAACCGGAAGCCATGACGGGGAAAGACCTCAGAGAGGTTTACTGAATCACGCTCCGTGGCCTCTCAGCGACCCTCCCACGAGGAGACCCCATGAAGATCCACGAATACCAGGCCAAAGAAATCCTCAAATCGTATAACGTACCCGTACCCGATGGACGTCTGGCCACAACGGCCGACGAAGCCAGAAGCGGGGCGGCGGAAATCGGCGGCGCCGTCGTCGTCAAGGCGCAAATCCACGCCGGCGGTCGGGGCAAGGGCGGCGGGATCAGACTCGCCAAAGATCCGGACGAGGCTTACGGAGTTGCAAAAGACATGATCGGCCGGAAACTGGTCACCCCTCAGACGGGTCCTGAAGGGCAGAACGTCAAACAGGTGTGGGTCGAAAGCGCCACCGATATCGCTCGTGAACTCTACCTGGGTGTGGTATTGGACCGGGATCAGTCCAAACTGGTCATCATGGCTTCCCGGGAAGGTGGCGTGGACATTGAAGAAGTGGCCGCCGCCACGCCGGAAAAAATCCTCAAAGAAACCGTCGATCCGGCAGTGGGCCTTCAGCCCTTCCAGGCCCGCCGTCTGGCGTTTGGCCTGGGCCTGGAAGCCGGAGCGTTCAAGCAGGGGGTGCGGTTCATCGACGGGCTCTGTGCAGCCTACATCGGCACCGACTGTTCCCTGGCCGAGATCAACCCCCTTGTGGTCACCGCAGATGACAACCTTGTGGCTCTGGACGCCAAAATGAACTTCGACGACAACGCGCTCTTCCGCCACCGGGACATACGGGAACTCCGCGACACCGATGAGGAAGACCCTTTGGAAGTGGATGCCTCCAAATTCGATCTCAACTACATCAAACTCGACGGCGAGGTCGGCTGCATGGTCAACGGCGCCGGTTTGGCGATGGCAACCATGGATATCGTCGAACATGCAGGATCGTCCCCCGCCAATTTCCTGGACGTGGGCGGCGGCGCCAACGTGGAACGGGTAGAGAACGCCTTCCGTATCCTCCTGTCTGACGCCGGTGTCAAGGCCGTGCTAATCAATATTTTCGGTGGCATCGTGCGTTGCGACCGGGTCGCCGAGGGTGTCGTCCAGGCACTCGAGAATTTTTCCGTGGACCTGCCGATCGTGGTACGCCTGCAGGGGACGAACGCCGAAGAGGGCGCGAGAATTCTGGAGAACTCGGATCTGAAATTCACGGTCGCACGGGAGTTGAAAGAAGCGGCGGAAGCGGTTTCGGCAGCGGGTCGCGGCGCCGCCCGGGACCCCGCCCACAGCGATTGACGGCCTGCCCTGCCACCACCGACACCCTGTCATCCAAGATCGCTGCATTCTTTGCAGTCATCTCTTATTGTATGTGCCATATTGGCATTATTATGCAGAATTAGCAGTATCAGAACGGGTGCAAATCTCGCGATGGATTCAATATCTACTTGTTTTTAATATATTTCACTATATTTCTATTTCTATGGTACTCATGTTGCTCCAAATGCACAGTAGGTTCTTTCGTCAATCCGAAGCCCACAGAAAAGGATGCCGTTTATGCCCACATATGACTACGTTTGTGAAGCGTGTAGCCATCAATTCGAGCACTTTCAGAGCATTACGTCGTCTCCGCTGCGCAAATGTCCGGAATGCGGCGAACGAAAGCTGAAACGGCTCATCGGCGCCGGTGCAGGACTGCTCTTCAAAGGGTCGGGATTCTATATTACCGACTACCGGAGCGACGGTTATAAAGCGGACGCAAAAAAAGATGCCCCTAAAGACACAAAAAAAGACTCAAAAGACAAAAGCGGCAGCGATACCAAGTCCAAAAAAAAGGAAAAGGCGGCATAAAACAGACCCGGTTTCAATAGAAAGGAATTCAACCAATGGGCAAAATTATCGGAATCGATCTGGGAACGACCAACTCCTGCGTGGCTGTTATGGAGGGGGGCGACCCTGTCGTGATTCCCAATACCGAAGGCGGGCGCACGACGCCTTCGGTGATCGCTTTCACCAAAGACGACGAACGCCTCGTCGGTCAGGTGGCAAAACGACAGGCCGTGACGAACCCGCACAACACCGTCTATTCCATCAAACGGTTTATGGGCAGGCGCTACGAGGAAGTACCCAATGAAATTGGGGAAGTGCCCTACGAAGTCAAAAGAGAGAACAACGCCCTTGCTACCATAAGGGTGGGCGACAAGACGTATACCCCTCCCGAGATCTCGGCCATGGTCCTCCAGAAAATGAAACAGACGGCCGAAGAATACCTTGGCGAGACCATTACGGACGCCGTGATCACGGTCCCGGCTTACTTTAACGACGCCCAGCGCAAAGCCACCACAGACGCGGGGAAAATCGCCGGCCTGAACGTGAAGCGCATCGTCAACGAACCCACGGCGGCGTCATTGGCCTATGGCCTGGACAAGAAAGATGACGAGATTATCGCCGTCTACGATCTGGGTGGCGGTACGTTCGACATTTCCATTCTGGAATTGGGCGACGGCGTTTTCGAAGTCAAGTCCACCAACGGGGATACCCACCTGGGCGGGGACGACTTCGATCAGCGCATCATCGACTGGCTCGCGGCGGAATTCCAGCGCGAGAACAGCATTGACCTGCGCAACGACCCGATGGCGCTGCAGCGTCTGAAGGAAGCCGCCGAAAAAGCCAAGTGTGAGCTTTCCAGTTCACTGCAAACCGATGTGAATCTGCCCTTTGTCACGGCCGATGCATCGGGTCCCAAGCATATGAACCTGACCCTGTCCAGGGCCAAGTTCGAGCAACTCGTGGAAGACCTGGTTGAACGCACGAAGAGGCCGTGTATCCAGGCGATCAAAGACGCGGGTCTTTCCCCGTCGGAGATCAACGAAGTCATTCTGGTTGGCGGCAGCACCCGCATTCCCAAAGTTCAGGAGGCGGTCAAGGAACTCTTTGGAAGAGAGCCGAACCGGGGCGTAAACCCGGACGAAGTGGTCGCGGTGGGCGCCGCCATCCAGGCCGGTGTCCTCTCGGGCGACGTCAAAGACGTCGTGCTGCTCGATGTCACCCCCCTGTCTCTCGGTATTGAAACCCTGGGGGGCGTGTTGACCAGGCTCATCGATCGCAACACCACCATTCCCACGAAGAAATCTCAGGTCTTTTCAACGGCGGCCGACAGCCAGCCTTCGGTCGAGGTACACGTGCTTCAGGGCGAACGGGATATGGCGGTTGACAACCGTACCATCGGCCGATTCCACCTGGACGGTATTCCGCCCGCGCCCCGAGGCACACCACAGATCGAAGTCAGCTTCGACATCGACGCCAACGGAATTATGAACGTCTCCGCCAAAGACATGGGGACCGATAAGGAGCAGAGCATTCGCATTGAAGCCTCCTCGGGCCTGTCCGATACGGAAATCGAACGGATGGTCGGCGACGCCAAGGCGAACGCCGCGGATGACAAGAAGCGGCGCGAGGGCATCGAAATTCGCAACCAGGCGGATCAGCAGGTCTACCAGACCGAAAAACAACTCGGTGAAATGGGCGACAAAATCAGCGAAGATGCCAAAGCCAAGGTGCAGGCCGCGGTGGACCGGGTGAAGGAAACGCTCAAAGGCGAAAACGTGGAAGAAATCAAATCCGCCACCGAAGCGCTTACGCAGGAGTGGCACCAGGTGGCCAGCGAACTCTATGCGCAGGCCTCGCAGGCGGGTCCCGAGGCCGGAGCTCCGGGCGATCCCGGGCGGGCCGCCGGCGAGCAGAAGAAAGACGACGGCGTTGTCGACGCCGAGTACGAAGTCGTGGATGACGACAAACAGAAGTAATCCACAATCGCAAATGAACAGCGGAGGCGATTCCATGGGGATGGCCTCCGCTTTTTTGTTTGCGCATGGTTATCGGGTGGCTACATCGTTTATCGCCCCTCCAGTTTCCGCGCGGAAAAGAGTTCCCACGCACGGTCACACGCCGCCGATTCATCCGACGGTGTATTCAACTTGTACTCGAACCGCAGGCGCCGCTTCCCATCCACACACTCGAATACGCCGACAATCCAGAAATCGCCGTCATATCTGGCATTCAGTATAAACTCGCGATTTTCATGGCGAAACACCATAGATCGCCCCGGCTTCGAAAATCGGTGCGCAGCGAACCGCGGTCCGCAGGAGACCCTACGTTGCCGACAGTCGGCGTTCCGGGCTACCAGCGATCCAGGCCCAGGAGCTTTCGCCCGATCGGCGTCAACTGCGCCGTTTCGCCTTCGACGTGCTCCTTTTCCTTCTGGTTCTTCCCCAGCCCAGTCAGGCGTTCACGCCAGCCCTCAATACGGCTTTCCCGATGCGATTCGTCGTCATCTTTCGCCGGAGTCATCGTGATGTATTGCGCAATGCGCGGCCGGTCGGCCGAGTTCGGACTGCTTCCATGGGGCAACAGACTGTTCCAGATTACGAGATCACCCTCCTTGCCGGCGATCGGCTTTGCCTGATGTCCGAATTCCGCCTGCATCCGGCTCCTTGGGTCGTCCTCCTCCGATAACGTCTCGAGCCAGTCCGCAATACGCCGATGAAAGCCGGGTATGCACGTGAACGCGCCCTGATTGGCCGCTGTATCGGACAGATACAGCACGCCCTGTACCATGAAGCGCGATGGATCTTCGAGTGAAATATCCCAGTGCAGGTAAGGTCCCTTGAACGCAAAACCCGGTCGCTCCGGCGGGTTCAGACTCGTCCTGTCGAAACTCACCCAGAGTTCTTCGGTCCCCCAGATCTGTGCAAACGCACGGTGCACCCTGGGGTGCTGCCGGTTGTTCCACAGCGCCTGGTGCTGGTACATTTCGACCATGATTCCGGGCCTCGGCGGATCCGGGTACCACGAACTCGCATCTCCGGAGTCCATGTCCAGAAACCTCCAAACGGCCCGTTCGGCCTCGCGGCAGTTTTCCGGCGGGACAGCCTCGGGCACGACAACGTATCCGTTCTCCTCCCAGAAATCCAACGCCTCGGCGTCCAAAACAGCCATGTTGTCCTCCCTCATCCAATGGAACGGAATGAAAAATGCCCCCGCAATCTCCCGGCGGTACCGGGCGATCCTGAATATGGTTCCGGAACGAACGCTGTCAAGTCATTTCGATCCGGCCGCGGGACTCGGGCCGGCGGGTTCCTTCCGGCTTTCCGATTTTATGTGGATAATGTGTCGATTTTTTATATATTTCGTTCGCAAACGGGGTTACCCCCGGACTTCCGGTCCCGACTTTCCAGAACGAAGCGAAACGGTGGCCCGGACACGCTCGAAAGCGACGATTCCAGAGGGTTTCGTGAAGCCGTATTCTCGCCGGAAACTTCGATCATGACGGTCCGAAAAGTCAAATTCATCGCTGGATTCGCCGTTATTGTCGCGTGCCTTATTCTGCTGGTTGTAACCAGTTCCCAGAAGATGGGGATGTATTACCTCACCGTTTCCGAACTGGAAGCACGTGAGACTGAATTTGCGGACAAACGCATCAAACTCGCCGGCAAGGTCACGCCCGGTTCCATCCGGAAAAGTCCGGATCGAACCGTCGAGTTTCAGATATGGGAACCGGTGGGAGAAGAAGCCTTCTCCGCCAAACGTTCGGTGGTATATTCGGGCATTGTTCCGGATACGTTCAGAGACGAAGCAGACGTGGTCCTGGAAGGCAAAGTGGGCCCGAACGGACTCTTCAGGGCGGATAACTTGCTGGCGAAATGCCCCTCCAAATACGAGGGCCAATCTTACGAAGACATCAAGAATGCCTATAAAAGGTAAGGTTCAAACAGGAAAGCCGGATCATCCGATGCCCCGTGGTTCCAACGATGGCTGAACTCGGCAATTTCCTCATCTGGTTCTCCGTTGCCACTTCTTTATACGCGGCGGTGTCGGGCTCGCTGGCCGGCCGGACTGGCAGGCTGGATCTCACACTCAGCACCGAACGCGCGGTTGGCGCCACTTTTCTGATGGTTCTGGCGTCATTCGGCCTGCTTGAGTCCTTTTTTCTCACCGATCGCTTCGATCTCCACTACGTAGCCGGCCATTCCAGCCGCGACCTGCCGGTGCCGTATAAGTTCACCGCCGTCTGGTCGGGCATGGAGGGTTCGCTCCTGCTATGGGCCTTCATTCTCTCCGGATTCAATTTCTTCGCCACGCGTAACACCCGAAGGTTCCGAGGCCCGCTCGCCTCTTACGCGTCGGTCGTCATGTCGCTCACTCAGGTCTTCTTCCTGGTCCTCATCGGTCACTACGAGAATCCCTTCCGGGAGCTCGACTTCATGCCGGCCGACGGCCAGGGCATGAACCCGCTTCTGGTCCATCCGGCCATGGCCATTCACCCCCCGATGCTTTACCTCGGTTACGTCGGATTTGTCGTACCTTATGCTTTTGCAATGGCCGCGCTTCTGAGCCAACGGGTGGACGAAGAATGGATTCGCACGACCCGGCGCTGGACCATATGGGCCTGGTTTTTCCTGGGAACCGGCCAGCTTCTGGGCGGTAACTGGGCCTACGTGGTTCTCGGATGGGGCGGGTACTGGGGTTGGGACCCGGTTGAGAATGCCGCCCTGCTTCCCTGGCTGACAGGCACCGCCTTTCTGCACTCGGTCATGATCCAGGAAAAAAAGGGCATGCTCAGAACCTGGAACATGGCGCTGATTATCCTCACGTTTACCCTGTGCATCTACGGTACCTTCCTGACCCGCAGCGGCCTGGTTTCCTCCGTGCACGCGTTTGCTCAGTCGCCCATCGGTACCGTTTTCCTTTATTTTGTGGCGGCAATCGTGGTCTTTTCCGCGGGCATACTCTGGTGGCGGCGCCCGTTGCTCAAGAGCAGGAACGAATATGAATCCCCCGTCTCCCGCGAAGGCGGTTTCCTGCTCAATAACCTGCTCTTCCTGACAGCCGCATTTGCGGTGTTCTGGGGCGTCATGTTTCCGGTGCTGTCCGAAGCCGTCACCGGATCCAAAATCACGGTGGGCCCGCCCTTTTTCAACACGGTCATGACGCCCATCGGCCTGTTGCTCCTTCTGCTGACGGGCGTGGGCCCGCTGCTGGCCTGGCGCAAGACGTCGGGGCGCAGCCTGAAAAAGCATTTTTCCGGGCCGGGCATCTTCGGGCTTGTCTGCAGCGCAATCGCCTTCGGGCTGGGGGTGCGGGATCCGTACGCGCTGATCTCCTTTGCCTTTTGCGGTTTCGTTACCGGCGCGATCGCCACGGAGTTTCACAGAGGCGCTCGGGCGCGGGGCAGCAGTTCCAATGAGCCATATCTCAAGGCGCTCTGGGCGCTCACCGTAAGAAACCGCCGTCGTTACGGCGGGTACATCGTTCACTTCGGCGTTGTGCTGCTCTTCTTCGGGTTCACCGGCAATGCCTTCAACCATGAAATCGAGGTGGGGTTGAAACATGGCGAGTCCGTGGACATCGGCAAATACCGCGTCGTCTACGAAGGCTATTCCCGGAGCCAGAATCCGCTTACCATCGTTCACCAGACGCAGCTTGGCGTGTACCAAGGTGACAGACGCCTGGGTACGATGTGGCCCGAACAGCATAAATTTTACAAACGAAGAGACCAGCAGCGCACGACCGAAGTTGCCATCCGGTCCAGCCTGCGTGAAGACCTCTACGTTCTCTATGAAGGCCGGGATCCGGACGGCGCCGCGTTATTCAGAATTTATGTCAATCCTCTCGTGATTTGGGTCTGGATTGGCGCATGGGTCCTTACCCTCGGGACCGGGATTGCCATCCTGCCAGACAGACGGGACCGCCAGAGGCGCAGACGGACAGTCGGGCTTCCTGCCGCGTCATGAAAGGGTTCGGCCTGAAAAACAAGAGACGATCAACCAAACATGGAAAACGAAAGAAAGCCGGTGTCCTCTTCTTTCCGTTCTCCATCTTCCAGGTGCCGGCGATCGCCTGCGCGTTCCTGCTTCTCTCGCCTGTATTCTCCGCAAGGGCCGAAGTCAATCCGGATCGGGTGAAGGAAGTGGCAAAAGGTCTCGCCTGTCTCTGCGGCGACTGTCCTCGCCGGCCATTGGACGAGTGTGCCTGCGGCTGGGCGAAACGGAACCGGGCACGCATTGCCGACGCGCTGGAGGCCGGACAGAATAAGGAGGCCATTGTCGCCGGTTTTGTGGACGAATTCGGCCTGGAAATATTTGTGACGCCCCCTGCGGAGGGCTTCAACCTCAGTGCCTGGATCATGCCCTTTTTGGTCCTGGTACTTGGCGCCTTTGGGGTGTTTGCTGTATTACGCAACTGGTCGCGGCAACGTGTCGCTCCCGTCGCCAGCCGGGTCTCGAAAACAGAGGCGGACGACGCCTATAGATTGAGGCTGGAACAGGAACTCAGGGAGCGAGATCAGTGAGCGGCGCGGTCTGCATCGGTATTGTCGCGGTCGTCTTCATCTTTGTCTTCCGCCCGTTCATGACCAAGCGAGGTCGGGTAGGACAGGCGAATGCAGGGTCCGGTCGCGGAAGCCAACTCCTTCAGGATAGGGAAACCCTTTATGACGCCATCCGCGAACTGGACTTCGACTACCGCATGGGAAAGGTCGAAGAGGACGACTATCGCGCCACGCGCACGCGCTACGAAAATCGGGCCGTGGAACTGATGAGAGCCATCGAGGAAACCGCCGGCCCCACGTTGGCAATCGAGGATCGCATCGAACAGGAAATCGCCGCCCTCAGAGAATTTGATACGGGAAGTTGTACCGGGTGCGGCGCCGCAGCGCCGGCAGGCGCCCATTTCTGTCCTCAATGCGGCAAAGA
Organism: Candidatus Latescibacterota bacterium; assembly: GCA_965237675.1. Classification (GTDB taxonomy): domain Bacteria; phylum Latescibacterota; class UBA2968; order UBA2968; genus JAAXHE01. The sequence continues at coordinate 1,225,783 of OZ250150.1, read as the reverse complement.
CCTCGTGGAACCTCGTCAATGAGCACACGTCTTTGCTGCGTCGCCTTCGTTCTGATCGGTATTGCGGATCCTGCCGCAGCGGCTAACCTTGTCATTGGACATGTCACCAATGAGACGCGGTCGCAACCTCAGCCGGGCTGCCCGGTCTCCCTGATTCGCCACGACGCCGAAACTGAAACCATCCGTCAGGATACGACCGACGGGCAGGGTCGTTTCTCGTTCCAAGTCCAGGATGGCAACAACGCGCGTTGGTTTCTTTCCGCGACCTATGGGGGCGTCAACTACGCCCAACGGGTTGAGGACGGCCCCAACGAAATTGTCGTCTACGAAACGACCGACTCAGATACGGCCATCTCCGTTGCCGCACACCACATCATTGTCGATGCCGCCCAGAAGAAAGTCGAGCAGATTCTCATCGTGCAGAACGAGGGCAACCGCACGTTTAAAACCGGCGAGGGGCATGGACATGGCCTGGAAGTTTTTCTTCCCGAAGGCGTGACCGAGATCACGGGCGGCCCCCAGGGGCTGCACACGCACGGTGACATCCTGGTGAATCCCGATCCTGTACGTCCAGGCCGCAGCCAACTGGTATTTACCTTCGACCTCCCTCCCTCCGGGCGTCTGTCACAATCCCTGAGTTATCCCACCGGCGCCGTGGACGTCCTCGTCCACCCGTCGGGAGCCGACATCACCGGCGGTGCGCTTCAGGACCAGGGCGAAGTCACCTTCGAGCAGCACAGCTTCCGCAGGTTTTCCGGTGCCGGCTTTAACCGGGGAGACAAAATTGACCTGAGAATAAGACCGGAGGCATGGTCCGTATCCGGCCTGTTAACCGGTATCGACATCAAATGGACACTGCTGGGTCTCGCAATCGGCTTTGCCCTTCTCGCCATCTTCTTTCGCCCGACCGGAAAACCCCGCGCTCCGGCGCGGACAACCGCCGAACGCAAACCCGGTCTTCCAGTCCGCAGAAATGTCCTGCTCCATCAGATTGCGGACCTGGACGAGCGGTACGAAAAAGGCCGCCTTTTGAAAGAAGATTACCAGACCCGACGAAATGCATTCAAAGCGGAGCTCGTCGAAATGACCCGTTTATTGGAAGGGGAGGCGTAGGCGTTGTGGTCTCGCCCGCTCCGGCCATCGTTCTCGAGAACGTGGAAAAACGGTTTGGCCCCCTCGTCGTCCTCGAGGGCATCGACCTCAACATTCCAGGTGGCGCCCTTGCGCTCCTGGGCCCGAACGGGGCCGGCAAGTCGACGCTCCTGCGGCTTATCGCGACCCTATCCAAACCCACGCGGGGGCAGATCTTCATCCGGGGCGTCGACGCCTGCAGGGAACCGGAACGCGTGCGTGCGGATATCGGCCTGATCTCCCACCAGTCCTTTCTATACGATGATCTGACCGCAAGTGAAAACCTGCGTTTCTATGGCCGCCTGTACGGTCTGCGCAACCTGAAAGAACGTGTGCGGCAGGCTCTGGAAGGGGTTGGTCTTTCTGGCAGGGAGCACGACCGCGTCCGGGGATTTTCCAGGGGCATGAAACAGCGCCTCGCCATTGCCCGGGCTACGCTCCACCAGCCCAAGATTCTTCTTCTCGACGAGCCGTTCGCTGGCCTGGATGCCGCCGCCTGCGCCATGTTGAGCCATCGGTTGCACCAGCTTCGGCAGGAGGGTCGTACGGTCATTCTGGTGACCCACGACCTGCACCGGGGTCTTACACTCACGGACGGTTTCGCGATCTTGAACCGGGGACGGTTTGTTGCGCGGGGAGGTACCGCGGGACTGTCGCTCGAAGCGCTGGAAAGGCACTATGAGAATGCCATTAACCAACACGCTTCCACTAACCCCGGCGTCAGGATAAAGGCGGGACAGGAACCCGCTGATTTCTGAAATCCTGTGCAACGAGGGAACTTGAGCGCCCATGGCCATCTTCTTTCATCAGGCGTGCGCTGTCTTCTGGAAAGATATCAAGACCGAGGTACGCACCAAAGAACGGCTCAGCGCAATGTGTTTTTTTGCGTTTCTGGTGCTTCTCGTCTTTAATTTTGCATTTACACCCGATTCGGAAACCATCAGAAACGCGGCACCGGGCATCTTCTGGATAGCCGTTACGTTCTCCGGATTCATGGGCCTGACGCGTTCTTTCATCTCGGAACGTGACAACGACTGCCTGACAGGCCTCCTGCTTTCTCCCGCGGATAGAGGCGCCATCTATCTTGGCAAAATGGCGGCCAACCTTGGCGCCATGTTGTTGCTGGAGGCCATGCTTCTCCCTCTTATGGTTGTCTTTCTGAATATCGCCGTCTGGCAACACCTGCCCCGCCTGATTCCACCGCTTCTGCTGGGAACCCTCGGATTTGCGGCCGTCGGCACGCTGTTCGCCGCGATGTCCCTCAAGACCCGGCTTCAGGAGGCCCTGTTGCCAATGCTCACCCTTCCGGTCCTGGTTCCGGCCCTCCTGGCAGCCGTCGAATCGTTCCGGGCGGTGCTCGCGGGCGATTCTCTCTCGGATATCGGCGCGTGGATCAAAATCAGCGGGGCATTCGCACTGCTGTTTGTGGCGGCCTGCGTACTTTTGTTCGATTATGTGATCGAGGAATAACATGGGGAAACGCCTATACCTGTGGTCCCGGATCTTCGGCATCCTGGCGCTGATCGGCATGCTGATTGCGCCCTACCTTGCCCTCGTCCACGCGCGCGTGGAAAGACAAATGGGTCTCGCCCAGAAAATTTTCTACTTTCACGTGCCCTCGGCCTTCGCGATGTATGCCGCCTTTTTCCTCGTCTTCGTCTTCAGCATCCTGTACCTCGTTCGCAAGGAAAAACGATGGGATACATGGGCTGCGTGCGCCGCCGAAGTCGGCCTTCTCTTCTGCACACTCGTGCTTCTCACCGGCCCCATTTGGGCAAAACCCGTCTGGGGCGCCTGGTGGGTGTGGGACGCCCAGTTGACCCTCACTCTGGTCCTCTGGCTAATATTCGTCGCCTATATGATGCTGAAGAGCTACAGTGACGACCCCCTGCAAAGCGCCAGATTCAGGGCTGTACTGGGTATCATCGGCTTTCTCGATGCCCCACTCATCCATTATTCCACACGGTTGTGGCGCACCCAGCATCCCGAGGTTGTACGGGCCGAAAAAATCGGACTCCCGCCCGACATGCTGGTCGCATTCGTCTTCTGCGCTGCCGTGTTCATTCTGCTCTTCGGCGCCATTCTGGTCAAACGTGTCTCCCTCGAGCTTGCCCGCGACGAACTCGAATCGCTGAAGGCAAGGATCCGCGTTACGGCAACGCCGGTGGAGCGTATCTCGGGCTGACCTGTCTCGAACTTCCGGAGGACCCCCATGCAACACCTCGGATACATGGCTGCTGCCTACGGCATAATATGGGCGGCGATACTCATCTATTTCCTGGGCCTCGGCCGCCGTGAACGTGAGATATGGAACGAACTCCGGGATCTACGTGAATCCATCGGCAGCGGCGAAACCGAAACCGACTCAGGCGAACATCAATAGACGGCACGCCGGCCGGAAGGCCGCTGTCCGCCGCCGCAGATTTCCTATGGCCATAAAAAACGCCCGCAGAATCCTTTCGCTTATCAGGCATCGCAAGGCGCGAGAAAGCGAACGTCAATTCGTGATCGAAGGCATTCGCCTTGTCGAAGAAGCACTCACGTCAGACGCGCCGTTCGAGCAACTGATCTTCGACCGGGACACCCTCAAGGTCGACAGACGCCTGCAGCAGTTCCACCGCGAGGCGACACGCCGGAAGATTATCGTCCAACAAACAGACCGTCGCGCGATCAAAAATATGGGCGAACATCAGAATCCCGAAGGCGTGCTGGGCGTGGTACGATTCCTGGCGCGAAACCGGGATGGGGCCCTGGACGCGGGCGGCCCACTCCTTCTCTTCGACCGGCTGCGCGACCCCAACAACCTCGGCCTGGTTATCCGCACCGCCGAAGCCGCCGGAGCGAGCGCCATTTTCCTGTCTCCCGAATCCGTCGAACTCTACAATTCGAAAGTTGTTCGCGCCTCTCGCGGGGCCATATTTCGTTTTCCCGTCTTTCGGAACGAAGATCTCTCCACGCTGATCCGGGACCTGCGGCAGCGGGGTGTCCGCATTTTCTCCACACAACTCCGGGGTACGCCATTCTACGAAATCAGACAGAAAGGCCGTATCGCCCTTCTGTTCGGCAATGAAACCTTCGGCGTTGACCCGGAACTCCAGAAACGCGTCCACCAATCCGTCTCGATTCCCATGGCCGAAGGCACGAACTCCCTCAACATCGCCGTTGCCGCGGGTATCCTGCTGTTCAAACATAGAGAACCGGCCCCACACCCGTAGAGCCCGGCGGATCTTCCGCCGGGCTCTACGGGTGCTTGTCCCATTCCTCATTGGGAAGAAGGGAAACAGGGGGTGACGACCTAATATGCCGCGGTTGTCAACGACCCCCGGTTTGACTCGTCGCTGTACGCTTCATAAAGATGCGGCCGGCGCTGCATCCAGTTCACCTCCCGGAAGCACCCCCCGTTCCAGGTTCGATACCCGTCCGCCAGGTCCACCGTTGCCAGAATATGGTCGCGGTCTCCCTCGTTCCACGCCAGGATGTCGCCCTTTCTATCCACGACACAGCTACCCTGCGTTGTATTCCGTGCAACCACCATGCACACCTGATTGTCCATCGCTCGAGTACGCATGATGGCCTTCCAACGGTCCTCGCTGAAGATCGGTGATCCGGGACTCCACCTGCTGGCGCGGTGATCGCCCATGATTGGCAGGAGGAGGAAGTCCGCCCCGCTCAACCCCACCATCCGTGAGGATTCCGCGGCCGAACTGTCCATGCAGATATTGCATCCAATTCGTCCGATCACGGTATCGAACATCGGAAACCCGTCTCCGGGAAAAATTCCGGATTCGCTCTCGCCTCCCACGGCCAAATGCACCTTTCGATACCGGCCTTCCACCGCGCCGTCCGGCGCGATCAGCGCCGCCGTATTGTGAACCGCGTCGCCATCCCGCTCGATCAGGCCCAGCAGCAGGTAGAGACCGTGTTGGCGGGCCAGATCCGCAAACGGTTCCGTTTCCGGGCCGGGCAGCGGCACCGCCAGATCGATGGGGCTTCCAGTAATCCCCCATTGAAGGGCAATTTCCGGCAATACGATCAGATCCGGCCCCGTTTTGCACGCTGCTTCGCACAGGGGCAGATAATAGTCGATGTTCTCGGCAACCGAGGCAAAAGGCCCCTTCCTCGATCCCGCCCTGCCGGTTACCACGGCCACCTTCACCGCCGTGGGTATCTCCGGCGCCTCGACGACCTTTACCTCGGGCAGGTGCCACTCCGACTCACCCGCGGTTGCCCACCGGAACGTGCAGCGCAACGTCAACCGGCTGGTCCCTTCGGGCGCGGTCAACGTCCGTGAAAACCGGATTGTCTGGGTTCCGGCGCGCTCCGGCAGCAGATAGTCCCATCCCCGAATTTCACCTGTACGCACCGTCGCGTCGTCCGCCGGCATCTCTCCCCAATAGGATTTGCAACGCAGTGCGTCCCTGGGGTGTTCAAGCACCCTGTAATCCACCTCCCAGACCGCCCGGAGCGTCTGTCCCGGTTCGACCCCTGAGAATACCGCCTGCCACCCACCCACGCACGTCCGTGTCCCATTGGCCGCCGCCGCAAACGTCTTCCCGCCCCGCTCCGTCAACGGCGCGGCAGAAGGATGCGGCGCCCAGGGTTCAATCCTTTCCAGCTTCAGATCGGCCATTTTTCCTCTCCTGCGGTTAACGCTCCGGGGACCATCAGGTTCGTTCCTAGTGATCTCGGGTCCCCGACCGCTGATCACCGGCCTTCAATATTTCGTCGACAAACGCATATGCCTGTTCCCGGATGTGCGGCGGAAAACTGTGCCCCGCATCCGGGTGTACCGCCAACAGGCGGGTGGGGGCGCCCAGCAATGCGTAAACTGGCGCTGCCGCCCGCACACAATCTTCCACACCCGACACTTCAAAGTTACCGTCTCGCGTGGGCGCGTTGATGAAAAACCCCCGCGGCGCAAGCGCGGAAACCACCTCGGTAAAGTCGAACGGCATCTGCTTCGGATCTTTGCCGTACCGCTCGGAGATCAGCGGCATATACCCCCGATGGCTCCAGCCCGTCAGGTCGCCCTTGTAATATTTGAAGAACGAATTAAATCCGCAACTGGACGCCACGACCTTCAACCGCGGATCGAACGCGGACAGAAACATGGAATTGTGTCCGCCCAGCGAATGGCCGATGCACCCGACCCGCCGTGCATCCACCTGAGGAAGCGACTGAAGCAGGTCGACGGCCCGCATATGGTTCCAGATCCCCTTCATCGTGGCGCTGGAATAACCATTTTGATAGGGGTCGAATTCGTACTCTCCAAAATTCACATAGTCCGGCGCCAGCGTTACATACCCTCTCCTGGCGAGTTCCAGCGCATAGTGCAGATCGGGGTTCCCACCCACACCCGCGGGTTCTCCCTTGCCGATCTTGGTTGTCTGATGCAGGCACAACATTGCCGGCGTCCTTCCATTCAAGCCCTTCGGGACCAGCAGGTACGCCGGCACGCGATCCCCCGGTTCCGACACAAACGTGACCTTCTTCCTTATCACGTCGCCCAGGTCCTCGGTACCCACCACCTCCATGTCCAGTGCAGGCAGGCTGGAACGGTCGGGAAGGGGTCCCATCACCTTTTCCATATTCGCCAGAATATGCGCACGTCGATTCTTCCAGTCTTCCGCGTTCGATATCGCCCGCTCCTTGCCCTCTGCTTCCACGTAAACCAGCATATTCATCTTATCCTCGTAGAACGGCGGCCCCTGCCCGGCATTCGGGACGCCCACCAGAATCACGCTTCCCAAAACCAGCCCGACCGCCCATCGTGAAAAATTCGCAGGAAAAAATGCCATTGGCTCTCCGATCCTCCATCCGCCTGTTGAAATACACCGATTCCGAACCCGGATTTCGGACGCCCGTTTCAGCGAGCCGTCCATCCGCCATCTACAAACAACGATGTTCCCGTCACATAGGTCGAAGCGTCGCTGGCGAGAAACAACGCCGCACCGCGGATTTCGTGCATCTCACCCCAGCGGTCGAACGCCGTCTGGATGAGCAGACTCCTCACCTTGTCGGGTGTCTTCAGGAGCGGCCTATTGATCTCCGTCAGAAAGGGCCCCGGACAAAGCGCGTTGCACCGTACCCCGAACGGCGCCCACTCCAACGCGAGCGCCCGGGTCAACCCGGCGATCCCGGCCTTGGACGAACAATATGCCGAGCGTTCGGCCAGGCCAACGGCGCTCAGCGTCGATCCCACGTTAATCACCGATCCGCTCTTCTGAGACGTCATTATCGGTCCCGCGGCCCTGCAGCAGAGCCAGGATCCGGTCAGATTGGTATCGATAACCTGCTTGAATTCCTCGACCGGAAAACGGTCTATGGGATGCCGGATGTTGATGCCCGCGCAATTGATCAGGACGTCCAGTCGCCCAAACCGATCCTTGACCGCTTGAATCATCCGGTCCACATCCTCGTCCACCGTCACGTCGACGGCCAGACCCAGGCTTTCCCGTCCCGTCTGTTCAGCGATCTCTGCCGCAACCGATTCGCAGTCCGCACCGTTTCTCGAACAGACGACCGTGGCGGCGCCCGCCTCGGCCAGCGCCAGCGCCATTTCCCTTCCCAGGCCCTTCGATCCTCCGGTAATCAGGGCCGCACGACCATCCATCCGAAAGAGTTCCAGCGTTCCTGGCACTTCCATTTCTCCCTCCGCAGCTGGTGTTCTGTCCCGGAAATAGGTCACCATTCGTCCCTGTCTGCGTGCGTGAGCGCCTTGCGAGCCGGGCGACTCGCCGGTCGAATTACGGCAATCTATTTCCGGGACAGAACACGAGGTAACCGTTTCCGTATTTCATTTGTTGTTCCACGTGTTTTTCCGGACACGCTTCGGCGCCACAAGGCGCAGTGGCCGAGTTAGGAGGGTGCTCCGGATCGACAGCAGATCACAAGGTTCGCTTCTGCGACAGTTCATCCAGGACTGACGTCAATATTTCGGCAAACAACATCCGCTCCCCCGGTGTACCCACCGTTACCCTGAAACACCTGTCCAGGGGCGGCGAACCCGGTTTGCGCACGAATGCGCCTTGCCTTTGCAGTGTCTCGAGTATCGTATTCGCACGTTTCGCAGTTCCCGCGTCGAACGCCACAAAATTCGTGGCCGAAGGCAACGTGGGCAGACCGAGGCTCTCCCCGAGCCGCGCATAGTCGCTCCGTCCTGCCACAACCGAATTCACCACGTTCGCCACGAAGTCAGTATCTTGAAGCGAGGCCAGCGCACCAGCCTGTGCGACGCGATTCACACCATAGTGGTGCCGCACCTTTTCAATGGCTTCCACAATGGCCGCATCCGCGATCGCATATCCGATCCGCGCCCCTGCCATCCCGTGCGCCTTGGAAAACGTCCGCATGCGAATGACCCGTGGCTGGATCGGAGCCGTTGGCGGTGGTGCGTCGCGAGTCGAAAATTCCGAATACGCTTCGTCCAGAATCAACAGACACCGCTCCGGAAGTGTTTTTTCAAATGTTCTGATATTCGCCGATGTATGCCAGGTGCCCGCCGGGTTGTCCGGATTGGACAGGTATACCAACCGGGCTTCGGTCTCCGTGGCAGCCCCGGCCAGTCCCTCGAGGTCATTTCTGTCATCCCGGTAAGGCACGAAATGCAAGAGGCCACCAAACCCGTTCACGTGGTAGTTGAACGTCGGATAAGCCCCGAGGGATGTCACGACCGTCTCGCCTGGCTCTACAAAAACCCGCACGACAAGTCCCAGCAGGTCGTCGATTCCGCTGCCTACGCTGACGTTTTCAAACGGAACCCCGTGGAATCCGGCAATTGCGGCACGGATTTCATAATTTTCAGGGTCGTTGTACCAACTCACCCGCTCAACCGCCCGAAACATGGCCTCACGCGCCAGCGGCGAAATCCCGAAAGCGCTTTCGTTTGCCCCCAACCGCACTCTGAAAGCCTCTCCGCGTCGACGCTCCAGTGCTTCGGGCCCCACGAACGGCACCGATGCGGGCAAGCCGCGAACAATTCGCGTAAGGGGAAACCCGGTGTCCATTATCCGGTCTCCGTGGCTACAAAGATTCTGTCGGACCGCTCAGAATCTGACGCGGAACCGCATACGAAATTCCAGGCCTTCCTCGCCGGGTCGGAATTGAGCCGCTCCCCAGTCCACCTGATCCAGATGCGCATCCACATACGCGTCGCCCATACTGAATAGGATAAGGCCAATCGTGGTATACAGAAAGATATTTCGTTCCGAGAATCCATCGACCGGCGGGCGCCGGTTCAATTGTCCTCGGCGAACAAAAAACGCCACCGTGGAACTCACCTGCGCGGCGGCGATCAAGCTTCCTTTTATAGGACGGCGGTTATAAAACTGCCCCCATCCCGGCAGCGCAAGCGACCGCAACAAGGCCCCCCGCGCGGGCCGGGCCTCGCGGACACTGTCCACGGCCGTCGAATCCGGACCTTCGGCGGCAGCCGGAACGCCGCACGCGAAAAGCACCATTCCTGCCGCGAACGCCAGAATCTTTGCGGCAGGACCTCCGTAACCCGGATTCGCAAGTCGCCGGTACAAGGCCTTGCACCTCACGATTCATGCTCCACTCGCCAATCTTGCCGCACCCAGAATCCCCGCGTCGTCTCCCAGCATACCCGCAACGATTTTCACCCGCTCTTTCACGCCGACCGTACCGCGCTCGTGAAAGGTCCTTCTTACCGGCTCAAATAACTGTTCTCCGGCGCGCGCGAGTCCACCGCACAGCGCCACCACCTCCACGTTCGTCACACTCACGAGACTCACGAGACCAATTCCAAGCAGCGTTCCTGTCTCTTCAAACATGGCGCGGGCAAAACCATCACCTGCCTCGGCTGCCTCGAATATCGCCTGTGTTGTCAGTCCGTCGGCAACCAGCACGGTCTCGGGTGTTTCCGTTTCCAGTCGCTCGCGGGTCCGACCGACCATCGCTGTGGCGGAAACATAGAGTTCCAGGCAACCGTAATTCCCGCATGGGCAACGGGGTCCGTTCCAATTAATCGTAATATGGCCGACCTCGGCCGCATTGCCGTTGAACCCGTGCATCAATTCGCCGTTGCACACCCAGCCGCCGCCCACTCCGGTGCCCAGCGTCACACACAAAAAATGAGGCGCCCTCCTGCCGGCGCCCTGCCACTGTTCGCCAAAAGCCGCGAGATTTGCATCGTTGTCCACGACCACCGGCATCTCGAGCGCCGCCACCAGCCGATCTTTCAGATGCACGCCGTGCATACACGGCAAGTTCTCGGGAGAAATGATGACCCCGTTAAACGGATCCAGCGGACCCGGGGCCCCCACGCCCACGCCGCGCACTTCCCGGCCGCCCGCTTCCCGTAGCACCTGACGGACGCACCTCTCGATTCCTGCAATCACGCGATCACTGCCCAGGTCGGGCCGGGTTGGGCATCGGAACCTCGCCACGATATGGCCCGTGTCCGTCACCAAACCCGCGCGGGTGTTGGTTCCGCCCAGGTCGACGCCAACTGTCAGTGCAGTCACATCTCTGCCCGCGCCTTTTTCACGGCGTCCACAAACGCCCGGGCGGTCGCAGTCAACGCGGCCCAATCCCTGTCTGCCACAGCGCGTTTATCCACCATCGCGCTGCCGGCCCCCACGGCGCACGCCCCGGCCTTGATAAACTCCGGGGTCGTCCCGGCGTCGACACCGCCCGTCGGCATCAACCGAACCTGGGGAAGCGGCCCTTTCACATCTTTAAAATAAGAAGGGCCGCCGACACCCGCCGGGAACACCTTCACCACATCGGCCCCGGCCTGCCATGCGGCAAGAATCTCCGTGGGCGTGAACCCCGCGGGCATCACGACCTTTCCGTAGCGTTTGGCCATGGTGATTACGTCCAGGTTCAACGTCGGCCCCACCACGTACTCCGCGCCGGCCAGAATGGCCGCGCGCGCCGTCTCCGGGTCCAGGACGGATCCGACACCCACAATCGTATCCTCCATTTTCGCCGACGCCTCCTCAATGACCTTGAGCGCCCCTGGCACCGTCATCGTCACTTCAATGGCAACCACGCCGCCTTCCCGCAACGCCTTGGATACATCCATCAGTTCCGTGGGCGAATCCGCCCTCAGCACCGCCACCACACCACAGTCGATAATTCGGTCCAGCACACCGGCCATGGGATACTCTCCTCTGTCTGTCCGATCGACCTACCGCCTGATTCTGGCTGCCGCACCCTGCATGGCGGATTCCGCCTCCGCCCGGGTTGCCCAGTTTACGTCGCCCAGGAAGGTGTGGGCAAGCGCTGAATACGCGCCGGCGAAATCTACGGCGGCCTGGGGGTCCGCCCCCTCGATCAATCCGGCGATCAAACCGGCCGAGAAACTATCGCCTCCGCCCACGCGGTCAACCATTTCCAGATCCTCGTAGATTCGGGACAGGTAAAACGCTTCACCGTCGAACAACAGCGTCCGCCAATCGTTCAGCAATCCGGTCTTTGCAACCCGCAAGGTTGTGCCCACGTAGTCCACATTGGGATACCGTTCGACCGCCCGCCGCGCCACATCCTTGTAGCTATCGGGATCCAGGCGACTATAGTCATCCTTCGATCCCGCCGCCTTCAACCCCAACACCTTCTCAAAATCCTCCTCGTTGCCAATCAGCACGCTTACCAGCGGAACAATCCTCCTGGTGGTTTCCTGGGCTTTCTCGGAACGCCACAGTTTTGACCGGAAGTTCAAATCGTAGCTCGTCGTTACTCCCGCCTCGCGGGCGGCCCCGAGGGCTTCCAATGTCGTTTCCGCCGCACCGTCCGAAAGCGCTGGAGTGATGCCGCTGACGTGGAACCATTTCGCGCCATCAAACACAGACTTCCAATCCACCATGCCCGGCTCGATATTTGAAATCGCCGTATGCGCCCGGTCGTAGGTCACCGCGCTGGCCCGCGGCCCGACGCCGTGCTCGAGATGATAAAATCCATTCCGTTCGATACCGACGCCATCAAAATCCACCCAGTGTATATTGGACATGTTCACCCCGTGTTCCCGACCCTTATTCCGAATGGCCCATCCCGTCCAATTGTCCACCAGCCGGGATACCCACGCCGTATTCAGCCCCAAATGAGCGCAGGCTACCGCCACATTGTACTCGCCCCCACCCACCTCCACATCGAGGCTGGCCGCATTCTCGATCCGGCGGTACCCCGGAGACGACAACCGGATCATCGCCTCGCCAAAGGTCACCACGTCGTACATTGCTTCCCTCCTGATAAAAACACCTCGGCTTTGAGGCTACCGTTCCCATTCAACGGCGGGGTTCTCATTCATCGCTTCCGCCCAGAAGGCCGGAAAGGATCAACAGCCGAAACAGATGAAGCACCGCCACCAGCGCCGACGCCGATGGCCGCAAGCGACCGGGAACCGTACGTGCTGTCGGAGAGCCGCAAGGTATAGTCTCTCGGGTCGTAATGATCGGTCAAGTTGCCGCCCACGTTCTCCACCTTCACTGAAACACCGCCCCGCCGCAGAATATCGCGGGCGACCTGGTCCGCGGTCCACCCGCTCCGGGAACCGAATTCATCATATCTGGCGAACGTCCGCTTGACCTTAAACTGCGCCCACAGCGCCAGGATGAATCCAGGAATCACAAGAATCAGCGTGGGGTCCCAGAAAAGAGGAAACATAAACGCGACACCTCTTTAACCTGATTCATTCATGAATTGTCACGGATTGCAGTTTCAGGAAGCAGAAACAGCTTCCGGGTGATTAGAGAAACGGAAGAAAAACCTGTCTGTGACGGATTTGGCGGACGAGACCTACCCCCCTTCCTGAGAGGAAGGGGGAACTGCGATCGGTTGATGAACGGTCAGATTGGCTGAAGCCATTTCGATTGATGAAAAAATCCAGGCGAAATATTGTGATGGGTCCGCTCAATCAGAGCTCATATAAAACCGTGTTGGCACAACGCCTGGTTCAACTCCCCCTTTCCTTGCAGGAGAGGGGGCCGGGGGGAGAGGTCCTCCCTGATGATCAATCCCTTCACTTTTCACCGAATAGACTTGAGAAAAGGATCCTGTGATGACTATCAGGAATCCCCAAGAACCTCGCCGGCTTCAATCCGATACCCGCGCACCAGTTCGGCGCCGCTCATCCGCCCCTTGCCGGCCGGTTGCACTTCTTCAAGTGCGACGGCTCCTTCACCGGCGGCTACCAAACATCCCTTTCTCCCATCTGCCAAGACCACCTCGCCGGGCAGCCCCGTTCCGTCGGCGACCGCCGCCCGGTGCACCTTCAGATATTCACCCCTCCACGTCGTAAACGCCCCTGGAAAGGGGTTGGTTCCGCGAACCAGATTGCGGATTGAAGCCGCCCTGCATGTCCAGTCGATCCGACCGTCCTCCTTCTCTAACCGGGGCGCCCTGGTGACCCCGGTTTTCGGCTGCGGCTTCGATGCCAATTCGTCTCTTTCCAGCCCTTCGACGACGTTCGCCAGTGCATTCGCCCCCAATATCCGCAACCGCTCCGAAAGCTCTCCGGCCGTCTCGTCCGGGTCGATCCCCACAGCCTGCTGAAACAGCAGATCCCCCGCGTCCACCCGCCTCGTGAGGCGGAATACGCTTATCCCTGTTTCCGTCTCTCCCCGGATAATCGCCCAGTTGATCGGGGCCGCCCCCCGATATTTCGGCAACAGAGACGGATGCAGGTTTACCGAGCCGACCTTTGGTATTGTCAGCACGATCCATGGCAATATTACAAAAGCGACTACCACAAAAAGATCCGCGTCGAGGCCCTGAAGCCGCACCAGAAAATCACGGGCGTTCAGAGCGTGCGGTTGCAATACCGGAAGCCCCAATCGATGGGCGGCCGCCTTCACCGGCGGCGGCGTGAGCTTCCGTCCGCGCCCCTGCGCCCGATCCGGCCGGGTCACGACCGCGGCGATCTCGTGGCCGCGGTTGGCCAGTAGCTCCAGAGACGGCACCGCGAAATCGGGCGTCCCCATAAACACCAGCTTCAAGACAGTCTCCGATCAGGGATCCGTTTCCGCGAATGTCCCGCGGCACCCATCCGGATCCGGTCCCGGATCACTATTCTTCCAAAATCCGAGAAACCGATCCCCTGGAAACCTCAACGCGGACTTCCTTGGCTATCTGTACGACCAGAATGCCAGCCTGTTCTTTCACCCCGACAATCGTCCCGTGAATTCCCCCGGACGTCACGATTCTGTTGCCCTTTTTCAGTGCGTCGATCATCGCCTGCTGCGTCTTCTGCTTCTTGATCTGCGGGCGAAAGATCAACAGATAAACGACGATGACCATCAAAATCAAAGGGAAAATCTGCACCAGAAATCCCGCCTGGGACCCCTCTGTCCCCTGGCCGCCCATAGCAAATGCTTCACTTACGCCAAACAAAAGAACCCTCCTTGAAGAAATCGGATATGTAAATTGCACGGGAAGAGATGTTCCCGCTTTAATTCCCTACTGTTAACGCTTCTTTCTTCGTTGCGTTCAAAAACGTTTCTTTCCATGAGGTAAACCGCCCCTCCAGAATGGCGGACCGCATTTCCCGCATGGTCGAAAGATAATAATGGAGGCTGTGAAGGGTTAACAGACGCAGGCCCAGAATCTCCTTCGAGTGAACCAGGTGACGCAGGTAGGCCCGCGAGTAGTTTCTGCATGTATAACACGCGCACTCGGCGTCGATCGGCGCGAAGTCTCGCGCAAATTTCGCATTGCGCAGGTTCATCCTGCCCCATCGGGAAAACGCGGTGCCGTTCCGGGCGTTTCGGGTCGGTATCACACAGTCGAACATGTCAATCCCGCGGGATACGCCTTCAACGAGATCCTTCGGGGTTCCGTGGCCCATCAGATAGTGCGGCGACGCCTCCGGAAGACGCTCCACAACGGTCTCCACCGCTTGCCACGTGGCGGCATTCGGTTCGCCCCTGCCAGTACCTCCGACCGCGAACCCCCAGAATCCCATCGCCACCGTCTCATCCGCAAATCGCGCTCTCAGGTCGGTATACGTACTTCCTTGAACGATGCCGAATAACACCTGTTCGCGCCCCGTGGAACTCCGGCCCGCTGATTCAATAAACGCATCCAGGCACCGGGCTCCCCACCGTAACGTACGCTCACCGGCTACTTTCGCATAGTCGTACGTACACGGATAGGCCGTACATTCATCGAACATCATGATAACATCGGCGCCAATCGCCTGCTCGATCTCAACGACCCGCTCCGGTGTAAACAGATGACGCGATCCGTCGATATGGGATTGGAACAGAACCCCCTCTTCCGTAATCTTGTTCAATCCCGCCAGGCTGCTCAGCTGATAGCCACCGCTATCGGTCAGGAGCGCCCGGTCCCAATTCATAAATTCGTGCAGGCCACCTGCCTCGGAAATCAGATCCGCACCGGGTTTCAAGTATAAATGATAGGCATTGCCCAGGATGATCCGGGCATCCAGTTCTCTCAGATCCTGCTGCCCCAGCGTTTTTACCGTGCCACGGGTGCCGACAGGCATAAAAACCGGGGTCTCCACAACCCCATGCGGCGTATGAAGTACCCCTGCTCGTGCGCTCTGGTCTGTGGCCAACACCTCAAACCGGAAGCCTGTGTTACCGATTTCGCACCTCCACCAACAGGTACGCGGATCCATCAACCATAAAAAATGAGTCTTTGGATAAATGGGCCGGAGAATGCGCTATGCGAATGCCGCTGGACTCCGTGTTTCAGCACCTTATCTCTCTGGTTTGACAGTGGAGGCGTCCGATGCCACATTTGTCACAAGAAAGCCTGGGCAGGCGAGAGGAGCTTACTCAAATGACGGATACGGATCCCAGCCCTGTAGCAGCCCCAATATACCAAGCGTTCACGTGCAAGTCAACGGGTAATGGGTATCGAACAGGGTAAGATCCAGACCGTGCCCATCGCCACAAATCTTGCTAATGGTTCACCTGACAGCTTCCTTCGCATCGATGAATACGATTCCGCGTTTCTCCAGTTCCGGCAGCATGTGTTCAAGCGCCGCCAGCGTGGCTGGCTTTGCGTGTCCGATGCCGATCACGGTTCCGGAAATGCCGGCCATTTCCGCCAGGGTCTCCAGGGATCGTTCGATCGACTTCTGGGTTATCTTCTGCTCCAGAAACATCGAGTTCCGGCCTGTCGGTATTCCCATCTCCTCTGCAACCGTATAGGCCACCGACCGCGGATTCGTGAAGCTATCCACGAAGAAGAGACCGAGGCAATCCACCTCCTTCAATACCCTGCCGATTGCGGTCCGATCCGCCGTCAACCGCGAACCCATATGGTTGTTCAATCCCGTTGCCTGAGGCAGGTTCGCACGCGCCATCCGAATCAGCTTCCTGACTGTTTCTGGTGGATGGTCCACCAACACCGCGTTTGGACCCGGGTCGCGGTTGGGATAATCCAACGGTTCCATCGCAATGTTTAGCATGACCCCGTGCCCAGCCGCAGCCGCCTGTTCGGCAATCCAGGCGGTTTTGTCGAAGCCTGGAAAAATCGAGAGCGTAATCGTCTGTTTCAACGCGCAGAAACCTCGAATCAGCGCTTCGTTCTGAGTCGCGAATTCGTTCACGATAATGGCGAGTTGGCCCGGCATTCGATCGAGCCTGGCATTTCGTTTCAACTTAATCAGATTGGTGCGGGCGCCATCCAGGCCCACGGACAACGATAGCCTGTTGCCGCTACGGTCCTCCCGGGCTTCGATTACCTCTCCGCCCAGGCGCCGTGCAAGCCGGGTCAATTCCAGATTGCAGACCGCCAACGGCAACTCGCCAGGTACATCGGAGGTCATGACCCAGCGGGTGGTACTATCGCCCCGAGCCGACAAACGCTTTGTCCCCACGACCCGTTCCGGAACTCCAAGCCCCTTCAGAACCCCGGGGGCCTGTGATGCCACGGAATCTGCAAACGCCAGCGGACCCGCCGGAAGCGTTCGCCAATGCACCTGCTGACTTAACGCGATTTCCTGCTCATACGGCAGGGCTTCCCAGGTGCGCCACTGCATCCATCCCGCCACGCCGGCAACCAACACCAGCACACATGCCAGGGTCCAGAGGCGCAACGACATGCGTCGGCGTCGTCGGGCCATCTTCATCCGGCGAGAACGTCTGGTCTGTTTTTGCAGGCCCTGGAGGCCGGGGCGCCTGCCGGATACCTTAGCCATAGGAACGTGAGAAAAAGCGGAATGGGTCAGGCCGATTGGAAAACGAGGCGGCACACGGAAACGGCGCCGGTAGTGTAGACCGATTCAATCAAGAGTCAATTGTTGAGGATGAATTTCGGGACTGAGGATACAAAGCGGGATCTTGATTTGTTCAGGGTATTGCAAAACTGATGGGCCTTGGCACAAAACAAAGCAGGAAAATGACCAGCGAAACATATCCCATCAGTCTTCCAAACGGATCGAGAACCAAATGGGGGTCGTCCGGCGTGGAATGCCGACGGCCCAGCGCCAACGCGATGAGTATCCAGATCAGCCATCCCGGCCACCGGGTATCAAGCCAGGTCGAAAAATCATATTGGGCGTACAACCAGTCATACGGCGGCCCCAGCGCCCACAGGGCACCCAGAATGATCAACGCCGCCTTCGAAACCAGCGCGTGAACGCGTGCTCCTCCGAAAGCATACACAATATGCCCGCCGTCGAACTGCCCCACGGGCATCAGATTCAGCGCGGTCACAAAGAGACCGAGCCAGCCGGCCACGAAGATCGGATGATCGTAAATCGCAAATCCTTCAGGAAGGTCCCCGATAACCAGATTCATCAGCCAGCCGGCCAGAATGGAATTGCCCAGTGAAATCGAACCCCGCTCAAACGTCGAGACGGGCACGATTTCCGACAGATGCAATCCCACGACAAGGGCAAGCAGGGCCACAACGAAGCCCGCAAGCGGTCCGGACGCCCCGATGTCCATCAGCGCGCGCCGGTTCGGAATGCGGGATTTGATCCTGATTACCGCACCCATCGTACCAATCATAGAAGGAAAGGGAATGAAATAGGGCAAGGTCGCGCGCACCATCCAGCGGCGAGAAGTGAGATAGTGTCCCATCTCGTGGATACCCAGGATGAGAAGTAGTGTTCCCGAAAACGGAAGCCCCAGAATCAGATATTTCGGATTCCAGAACAGCGCCGCTGAAAGTAAGTCCGGCGGCAACGACTCCGGTGAAACCGCCATGCGCATGGAAACCGCCATGTGCACACCCGCCGTTGTGGTCGTATACGCGGTCAAGGCGAACAATAGCACGTTGACCCAGATGCGGTCTCTAGTGTCCCGTTCTCGAATCGTCCACGCCCCCCCCCATCGTTCACACCGTCGGCCAAATTTCAGCCTCCGAAAAACCCGCTGTGTTTCCCATGGTTCAGTACGAGCAGGCACCTGTCGATCCGGTGCCCCGGCGGTACCGCAAGCGATCAATCAGCCGTGAACGGGAATTCCATGCCGGTTACCTGATTCCCAATCCGAGGCGATGAGAACCTGCCAACCCCAGTGCGGCCGGGACATAGGCATATTCAATCCGGCACCTGCCGGGTTGAATCCCAAGCCCGAACGACCAGTCGCGGATGTCGTTCCCCGAACGGTACCCCGCCCGCAGCCACAGCGCTCCCTTCAAGCGCAATTCCAGGCCCGTATGCATTCCTGCGGGGCCGTGCCTGGGCGCACGCAGATCGAAAGACCCCGTCAATCGCCCCGCCTGCCAGGCAATTCCGGCACGAAACGTCTCCGGGAGAGGGGTTCTGTGCACATCCAGCGCCTCCATTCGCCCTAGGTTCCGATAGCTTGCCCCCACGGTCAGTCGCTCATTCCCGAAGCGGTAGAGTACGCCGAGGTCCACGCTGAACCCTGAAGCTCGTTCCGGGCCGATCGTCTCGTGCAATGCTCGCACGGTTGCGCCAGCGTAAAATCCTTTTTTAATCCGCTTTGCATACGAGAGTCCCGCATTGATGTCATAAATGCCAAACGTACCCTGTGGTTGCGCGGATGGCCCGGTCCTCGCCTCAATTCCACCCACCGAATAGATCCCCAGGCTCAGAGCCACGCCGGATCGGGTATTGCCATAAGCCCACCCGCCATAGGTCTGCTGGATTTCCTGAAAGGAACTGTGATGGGAGACCAGAAAATCTCTGCCCTCCAGAGCCGCTATGCCGGCCGGATTCCAGGATGCCGCCGTCTGGTCGCCCACTACCGCCGTATAAGCCCCGCCCATTGCCTCCGCGCGAGCGCCAACCCCCTCGCGCAGCATCACGAACCCCGCTCCTTTTCCGGCCGTCGCAACCCGGCAGGTCCAACCGAACACGAATACGAGGCAGCAGACCCGCAATTTCCACCCGAAGGAACTCACTGCACACTCCTTGATCCCTGGTAACCTGCCGGACACCGAATCCCTCAAACATTAAACAATGCCGATGGACAAGTCAATATCAGTTGGACACAAGAGGAGACCCGTGAAAGAAATCCCGTCGTATGTCCGCCAATTCGTTCATCGACGCGGGAGGCTCGGATTTACCCCAGGCTTCCGCCGTTCGACGGCGCAGCCCGCGAGCTTGCACCCGGGTTCGACGTCGCGGACGCTTATCGATTGGACCGCAAGGTCACAATTTGTGTTTCATTTATCGGCCGAAAAACGTCCACGCCTGACAATGGTGGCCTGTGTTCCGCGGTTTCGGCGGCGTTTATCGTAAAGCGACATCGTGTTGGTTTTCATCAGCGGCCTTCTGAATCCTGAGCACCGTTCTCGCGGCGTGAATCACCGATTCGGTGTGCCGTTCCTCCTCTTCCGCCTCGCCCCTGATATCCTTCAAGAACGCCTCCAGATATCCTCCGGACCGATCCTCCGGTATCGATCTTGTTTCCACCCGCTCCGAATCCTTCCACGCAATCTGAATCGTATCCTGCGTGGTACCGGCCTCGAGCACACCCTCCCGCCCCCAGAAGGTGTACCGCCAGTAGAACGGCAGAGAATATCCCCCTTTATCGGGCATGAAATACGACACGTCTCCCAGCACGCCGCATCCGTTATCCATTGTCAACATCATCTGCGCGCCATCTCGAAAATGCGGAAATTCCGGCGCAAAGGCATTCCAGCACCTGGCGGCATTCACAGTTTCGAACTGCCGACCCGTTATCCACGGCAGACAGTCGATTGCATGAATGGCAAGATCGTTAATCGTGCCTCCGTGTTTGTCCTCTTCAAAATACCATCCCGGCCGCGACCCCAGCATCAGCGGATGCTGCCCTCCGAACGAAATCGCGTGGACCTCCCCGATGGTTCCCTCCTGAATCATATTCCTTGCGCCGATTGTCTGCCCGTGATCCCGCATCGACAACATACACCCCACTCTCAAATCCTTCTCGCTGGCGATGCGTTCGATTTCGTCCACCTCTTCCAGCCTTGTGCAGAGCGGTTTATCCACAATGACATGTTTGCCCTCGTTCAACGCGTGAATCGCCGCCCCGCCCCGCCGCGCGAAATACTCCCCAATGGCCACCACGTCGCAATCCACTTCGTTCAACATCTGGCCGGGATCCGAATGCGTGACCGCAACCCCGGCCCGTTCCGCAGCCGCCCTCGCTGCCTCATCCTGTTCGCAGGCAGCCACCACCTCCACGCCGTCCCGACCAGCCGCCCGTCTGTAAAGATCGTGGATGTGCGCATGACGAAATCCAACAAAAGCAAACCGAACCGACATATTGCCTCCCCGTTATATCAGTCGACAATCTTGCCTCCCCGTTATATCAGTCGACAATCTTGTATCTGTAAATTTTTGCCTTTCATGTTCCCGGTTCTTCCGTTACTATTTGTAATATACCGTACGAATTAATCTGCCACACAAGAAACGACTCCGCAAAGAACGCCAAACGATCACTGCTTGTGAGAAGAACGGGCAGGGATAGCTGTCTGAACCCGAATCTTCCCATTGAGGTGCCCAAATGCCGAGTCTGCTCACTCAACAGCAACTCGCCTTTTTCGACACCTTCGGCTACCTGCACCTGCCTGGGTTAGTGTCCGACGTCATCGTAGACATCACTGCCGCGTTTGAACAAGTCTGGACGAACCGAGGCGGCGGTCACCATGGAAAACCGCACGATGGTGAAACGCGCTCCTGCATCGTGCCGTTTATCGACCAGCACGAACGCCTCTGTGCCCTGCTGGACGATCCACGCATCAACGGCCTGCTCATCGACCTGCTCGGACCGGATTACAACTACGTCGGTTCAGACGGCAACTATTACGCCGGCGATACGGTCTGGCATTCGGACGGCTGGGGCAAAACCGTTCCCTTTGTCAAAATCGCCTTCTACCTCGATGCGCTGACCCGAAACACCGGCTGCCTACGTGTCATCCCCGGCAGCCACATCCTGGAAGACGGGTATGCCCGGACCATCCAGGCGCAGGTTCGCGAATCCGAGGGAAACTGGGGAATGGAAGGCAAAGACCTCCTTCCGGGGGTCGCGCTGGAAACGCGTCCGGGCGATATCGCCGTGTTCAACCACAATCTAAAACACGCCGCATTCGGCGGCAGCCCGCGAAGACGCATGTTCACCATCAACTGTTCACAGCGCTTTCCGGAAGACAGTATCGAAGACTTCAAGAATTACATTTCTGCCCACGCCCGCTTCTGGATCGACCGTTTGTACAGCGAAACTATGGTCAAAACCGCGGGTCCGGAGCGTAAAATTCACCTTGAACAGGGTCTTGCGCATGACGGCCACCTGGCCGGTCTGGCCGCCAGGGCGCGCACCGAAATGCACGAGCCTTCTCGAGGCTGAACGGCGCGGGCGGTGGTAGTGAAACCGCGGTATTTCCGTTATTTCATTCGATATATCCCAGGTTTCTCAACCTTGCGGCCAGAAGATTCGCCTCAGCCTGGGTGGATTCCTGCGCCTGAAGGTGTTTGTAATTCGAACCGTTCAAGATCTCGTTCCGAGAAGCCCTGAACGGTCCGGGATCGTTGCACGGCACGTCCGCACCGCTGAACACATCCCGCAGCACATAATCCTCACCGCCATCCCGTTCTCTGTAAAATACCCGTCCGTCCGTAACCGACCACATACGCAAACCATCGACGTCCCGTTTCAGTTCTTCACCATCCATCGCCACACGGGAAGTCACCTGTTCCTGCGCCGCCTCCAGGTTGCCCGGATTAAGGAATCCTAAGCCGTACAGGCTGTCGAGTTCCGAATATACCCATCGACACCGGAAAGGATCATCGGTTCCAAGCAAGTCACGGCCATGGCCCCGATAGTCGACGGTGAGCCCAGCCAGGTTGGCTATTGTGGGGAACAGATCGATCGTCGACAGTGGCCCCCCGGGCAATCTCAGTCCGTCGTGTCCGGGAAGGGATACCAGCAGCGGAACGTGGATCACATTTTCGTGCAGGAGATCTCCGTGCGCCATCACCTCCTCGCAGAACCCCTCTCCATGATCACCTAGAATAAACACCGCCCAATCGTCCAGATTCACACGCTTCAAAATCTCAACGAGTAAGAATTCCTGCACGTGCGTCACCGCCGCATAATAGAACCGCAGCGCCTCCTCCACCCTTCCCGCGTCCACCAGCGCTTTCAGATTCGGCGTTCCGGGAATCCCCCTCGCCCCGTACCCGCCATGTGTATACCAGAAATGCAAAAAACAAAACCGGGGGCGATCCTCTCCTTCGAACGCCGAATGCAACAGATCTTCCATTGAACCGAGATGCTGCTCCCTCGCACGGGGATCCATGGGTCCGATAAACCGCTCATAGTCCAGAAACCTAAACACGTCCGTCCGCTCCGACCGGCCATGGATTTCAAACCCCGCATCCGAGAATAGCCGAAATAGATTCGGGATCCCGGCGAACATCTTCAAATACGTCTGGCCGCATAGTCCGTGCTCAAACGCGTACAACCCTGTAAACATGGACGTGTGAGATGGGCGCGTAGCCGGGGCCGTCACAAAAAACCGCTCGCCGAACGCAAAATCCCTGGTCAACAGGTCGAATTTGGGCGTGTTCAGCCGGTTATTGACCCGGCTCATCGCATCGTACCGAAGGCAGTCGACGGATATCAGCAGAAACTTATCGACTTGACGTGCCATAGACACCTTTCATCTACGAGGGTACGCCACTGACGCCGTTCCCGTCAGATCCCTAATAAAGTCCTGAATATGCCGTTTGGCAAGTACATCCATCCCGTTCTATCGTTGACAACCGCCGAATCCCGTTTATCATGAACGAGACCCTCTTGTGCGAGAATTCACATGTATCAAACAGAACGCGGCTTTGCCCTGCGCGGTACCCTTGAATGCGGGTGGAACCTCTTTTGTCGCAAGGGATATTCAAATCATCCGCGGGACATATCCGTCAATCGCGCCTATATAGACCACCTTGCCGAGTCCGGCCTCAATCGCCTCGTGGTGTTCTGGACCAACGCCAGGGGCTTTTCCGACGCCTGGCATGAGGCGGTGAAACACGCCCGTGCGGTCGATCTCAAGCTCATACGCGCCATTTACGGGTTCAGCGGAGGCGGTTCCGAGTACACCATGGCCGAACCGGATGCGCCGCCGCACCTGCTCAAGCGCGGCGCCAGGGGTCCGGATAGCGCCCTCTGTCCCCACGACGCCGAATCTCGCGCCTGGATGGGTGACATTTTGGCCGAACGCCTTGCGCCGGGCGTGGGCGGCATCGACATCGAGCCCGCGCGGGAAATCGGCCGAAACTGCGTTTGCGAACGGTGTCTGGCCCTTCGTCCGTTTCAGTGGGACGCTCTGGTGATCGGTTTTCTCGTTGAACGCATCCACGTCCTCAAGCCAGACGCCGAAATCCTTCTGCACCTGAGTATGCCGCCCGATAGACCCGGTAAACTGCAGATGTCGAGGGATCTCCGGTGTCTGCCCGAATCCATCCGCCACATCTTTGCCTGGGGCGCGGACGACGAAGCAAGCATCGTCGACTGGCTTGACGCGGATTCCAGACTCGAACACTTTGCCAAACTGGGTCGTGTCCTCCTGTTCCCGGACGGCACACCCGCGGGCCTTTCCGTCGAGGAACGCGTCGCACGCACCTTTCGATGGTGCAGGCTGTCGGCGGATCGGGGCAAGACCGGATACCTTTTTGACTATCGCATCTTTGGTGGTAGAGAATGGCAGGGGCACGAATCCGATGTCCCCCATACCCGACAGAGCCGCAGACGGCCCGCCTCCATAGCCCTCATGGGTGCGGCCATGAGCAATCCCTTTCTGAACGAGGACGGCCGGCTTGAACTCATCGCCCGCCTGAAGTCCGAATGCGACTGGGATCTGGAAGATCCCGCGCGCTTCTACAATTCACCCGCCGCATAAAACTACCGTTCATTTCAATGCCCGCAACGTCCAATCCTCCCGTCGCATCCCAGGCTTCGTCCGTGCCAATCCCGGCGGGCCGTGGCGTCACTCTCCGATCAATCTTTCTGGCCATTCTCGTCTCCGTCGCGGCCTGCCTCTGGGTCAACTACGTCGAATACGTTATCCATGCCTCCCGCATGACCCTCAGCCATTTTCCCATGGGTTCGCTGATGGTCTACCTCACCCTTGCCCTGCTCCTCAATCCACTGTGTAGAAAACTGGCCGCGAGATACGCCCTCTCGCCCACCGAACTCAAGGTTATCCTGGCTGGCGGCCTGGTTGGCGGCGCCATCCCTTCGGTGGGTCTGACGGGCTATTTTCTGGGCGCTATCGCCGCGCCGTACTATTTCGCCACACCGGAGAACCAATGGGGTGAGTTCTTCCATCCCTATATTCCCCGCTGGCTGGCGCCTCGCAATGTCAACCATGCGCTGGACCACCTGTTTGAAGGTGGCCCACCCGGCATGGACATTCCCTGGGAGGTCTGGTACATCCCCATGGCAGCCTGGATGGCGTTGATCACGGCACTCTTTGTAGCCTCCACAAGCCTGTCGGTCATACTCCGAAAACAATGGGTGGAGAGTGAACGGCTCGGTTACCCGATCCTGAAGCCGGTTCTGGATCTCACAGACCGCGAAGGGCCCGGTTTTTCCAGGCGTTTCTGGATCGGTTTCGCCATTGCCCTGGGGATTATCAGCTGGAACATGATCCACTACTTTGTACCCGGATTTCCTCAGGTTCCCAATATTCGCTGGGGACCATGGGTGCTTTTCGAGCGTTACTTCCCCGGCATCTGGACCCGCATCAACATGTTCACCATCTCCTTTGCTTATTTCGCCAACATCGACGTTCTCTTCAGCCTCTGGTTCTTCTGCGTCCTCTTTATCCTGCGCAGCGGCGTCCTCAACCGATACGGCTACAACGCGAGCAGCATCTATACGACATCGGGCGAGTTTGCGTGGTTGCAGCTCGGCGGATTCTTCGCGCTCGTCATTTGGGGATTGTGGGTCGCGCGACACCACCTGAGATCGGTCATAAGAATCGCCCTTGGCCGCAGTGCGCCCCTTGACGACGCCGACGAAATGATGCGATACCGCACCGCCGTGCTCGGTTTCATCCTGAGCACTCTCTTTGCCGTCTTCTGGTTCTGGCGTGCCGGCATGGGGTTCGGGGTTGCCTGTCTTTCCGTTATGGCAACCCTGCTCATCTTTCTTGGCGTCTCCCGCATCGTGGCCGAGGTCGGCCTGGTCTTTGTCTGCACGCCGGTAGGCCAGCAGGAAATCGTCACCCGACTGATCGGCCCCCGAAATCTCTCCGGGCCGAGCCTCACCGTACTGGCTTTTTCAAATGCCCTCACCTCGTTTGGCAAGGGCCTGTTCATGCCCTCCGTGGTTCATGCCGCCAAAATCGCGGATCTGTGTCCGCGCGAAGACCGGCCCCGCGTCTTGACGGCGATCTTCCTGGCGTTTGCCGCAGGCGTGGTCGCATCCATCGCCTATACCCTTTACCTGGGATACACCCACGGCGCCTATAACTTCAACGACTTCCCGTTCACACGGTACAGCCGAAGCGGTTTCGCGAATGCGCTTTCAAAAATGAAGGATCCCGCCGTTGAAACCAGCATCCGCCCAATTCTGCTGGGCATCGGTGCAGCCCTGATGTCTGTCCTTACCTTCATGAAATACCGCTTTCCGTGGTGGCCCCTACACCCGGTGGGTTTCGCCATTGCCGGCATTTCGTATGTCCACTTTTCCACCTTTTCAGTGTTCATCGCGTGGTGCATCAAATTCATCATCCTGCGCATCGGCGGCGCGGCCCTGTACCGACGTTACATCCCGTTTTTTCTGGGCGTACTGGCGGGCTATACGACGGGTGTGGGGCTTTCGCTCGTCGTTGACATCATCTGGTTCCCCGGCGCCGGCCACTCGATCCACGGATACTAAACATCGACTGTGATGGGCTGTGATGGACGATGATGGACTGTGATTAAATCCTGATGAACCCCATGGAGAGATGGTAATGGGCTGTGATTAACAGGTGAAGGCGCTTGCCCCCAACGGGCTGATAATCTGTGATTAGCCTACACTGACAGTCAGCGGTACGGTCGGTCGGAGCAAACGGCGTACTGCAAGTCGAAGCGGTACGAGCGCCGAACCGGGCGCCGCTCAAACGTCGGCCGGAACGCGGTTCCAGGCATCGGCTGTCTTTGCCAGTGTTCACTACCAGGAGTTCGGGAGACATCGTTATGGTCGACATCCATCAGACATTCAACTGGCACGATATCCACGGGAACCAGGACTACGTTTTCGGCGAAGACGGCTACCTGAAAATGGACGGTTCCAACGCGCCGGTCCGATGTTACCGCTACCTCAACGAGAAGATCACCAACCGGGCGGGTTCCCTTGAACTGGCCATGCGGGTCGTTCTCGACGAGCCGGAATACCACACCCTATACACCATTCGCCTTTACGACAGCGCGGACCGTCTTGCCATTGCATGTCACATCCGGAGAGACGGCCGCCTGCTATTCCAGGGGAGGAACGAACTGGTGGATTCCGGCGCGGTTCTCACATTCCAGGGCAACTGCCCCTTCAGCGATCATTCCAGGCGCAAATGGTACGTCGTGGAATCCGATGAACACGTCTACAAATTCGAAGGATTCGATTTTGCAAACCAGACGGCCACATTTCTTCTGGACGGCGAACAACCCGTCGCCGTACCTTTCCAGAATTCCGTACGTGAGATTTCAAAACTGGAACTCCAGACGGGCGGCATCGATATCGGCCGGTTTATTCGCGTGAAACATGTCAAACAGTTCGCCGGAGGCGAACAGATCGATCACGAAACCTACCCGCTCTACTGGAAACCCATCCCCCCTCCCCGGGACGGCGAACCGGACGACAACGTCTGCGAAAGCAGACTCAGACCCGTTGAGAATCGATGGCTTGAACTCGCCACCCGGTACGGTTTCGTCACGACGACCTTTCCCGTCATCCCGAGGGGGACGCTTGAATTCGACGTCAGGTCCCCGGATGTCTCCGCAGAAGCCTGCATCCTGCTGGGTGAATACGACGGATCCATAAAGTGTTTTCGCAAGATCCAGACGGGTATCCTGACAAACCGAATGACCATTGCCACCGGTCATCCGACGCCCGGTTTCAACACGTTTGACAATTCCGTTGTTCCAGAAAACGACCGGGCGTACCGGTTCAAAATTGCGTGGGACGCGCAAACCAATAAGCAACGAATCTGGATCGACGACATCCCTCAGAAATACCAGGGCGAGACGGAAATCGAAATCCACGGCCTATGGGGCAGGAAGAACCGGTTGACGCGGGGCATCGACACCATCTCTTTGCATCCCGGGTTGCTCGGGACGGCACGCCTCACTTCAATCCAGAAGGCCGAAGGCCGAACCCTCGATAATCCGCCGGACCCCCTCCGAACCTGGTGGGGCAACTTCAGGCTCCGTTCCCTGGATTAATCGGTGGCCCGCTGCCCGAAACGAACACTTATTCGCCACGGAAGGTTGATATGCCAGCCATTCGGTATCCATGCACGATGTACAAGCCCGACGACCTTGCCCGCGCCAGGGAGAATATTAAACGCCACGCCTGGGCGAAGAAACTCTATGGGCAAATCAGGTCCCATCCTGAATATTACCTGGCGATGGACCGGGACCGCATGCGTTCCTATATCAGCGACAAGACCCCACTTGTTACCGTTGTCTGCCCCAACTGCGGCTGCGGCCCCTGGTACGCCTACAGCCTGATCAACCACGGCGACACCCTTCTATGCACAGACTGCAAAGCGACGTGGGACTGGGATCCGGAAGACACCTCCGAAACATGGAATATTCAGGCGGTCGTCCGCACGTATCGCCTGCAATACATCCTGGGAGGCCTGGAAAGCGCCGGTCTTGTCTACGGAATCGAAGGCGACGTGCGGTACGCCGAGATAGCCGCCATCCTTGTCGAACGCTTCGCGGAAGTTTTCGAGAACTATCGCCTCAACCAGGTGAACAAAAACGTCTGGCACGATCAGAACGATCCCCTTTATGGGAAGATCGACGGCTGGAAACAGCGGGATGCCGGGTGCGCGCGCAAAGTGCTGATTGCCTATGACCTCATACGGGACTCGGTCGTTCTTGATGACGAACAGCGCAGGTCCATGGATGCCTTTGTTGAATATGTGCGTGACTATTTTGTCGAATCCTTCAACAACCCGGGAACCTCGACCCTGAAAGGGTACTCATATTCCGATGCCCTTTCGCCCTATCTCTCCCACTACTCCATCCAGGATCACGGAGGCGCATGGTGGTGCATCGCGGCCTCGGCCGCGCTAACCGGTGACAGGGAAATCCTGCGATCCGTAGTCACGCTATACGAAGACATGCTGAAGCCGGAGGCCGGTGTTTTCTTCCAGGACGGCGCGTTTTACGAATGTACGGCCGACTACACTCTGGGTTTGCTTCAGAATATTACGGGTATACCGGAAATCATCCGCGGCAACCTGGACACCGACGTGTACGCCAACCCCCGATGCGCCCTTCTGGAGAAATGTTATACCTGGTTTCTGGATGCCGCCTTCCCGAACGACACCAACCCGGCGATCAACGACTCGCACGTCGGAAGTCCGCTGCGACCCTTCTGCTCAGAAGTCGCCTATATCGCCTACAACAACCGGAAAGCACTTCGACACCTGAAGACCGTCTGGGGTCCGGACCTGAGCGGCGGCACTGAATACTCGCTCTTCTATAGAGACCCGGATGCAGCCGCCGAAAGCGACGGCGAACCCTACGCCGTGGCGAGCGACCACCTGTCCGATATCGGCCTGATGATTCTGCGTCACGGGAAAGACAAGCCGTCGCGGACCATGGCCTTCATCGACTACGGTCCCTATATCCCGGCCGCCCATAAACAGAAAGACTACCTCAATTTCGGACTGTGGTCCTGCGGCCAGGAACTCGTCACCGAAATGGGATACAACTGGAATCCCGAATGGGCGCGTCTGTGGGAACGTGGTCCCCTTTCCCACAATACCGTCCTGGAATGCGCGGAACAGGGAGAAGGCGGCAAACCGCTGCTGTGGTGCACCACCCCCGGTCCAAAGCTGGCGGAAGCGGGGCTGCCGCCGGCCAATGCGCGCCTTATTGTGCTGCTGCCACGCCATTCCGGTGAACCGCTAATCGCCGACATCTTCCGCGTTTCCGGAGATCTGGGGTCCTACACATGGATGTTGCACGCGCGATCCGGAGACCTCGAAGTCGACGGCGTTGATGCCTTTGTTCCCACAGACGTCCCCGAACCCCTGCGGTCCGGCCGGTCGGGGCGAGGGTCTGGTGATATTACCGCCACCTGGACGATGGCTCGCGGCGGTTTGCAGACGATCATACCAAGTATCGGCGACACCACGGTTACGGTTTCCCAGTGTCCTCCTGAAGAGGACGTGATCGAGGACCTGCATGCCGAGGGCGGCACCCTGAAACCGGGGGCCGTCCTCCCGTACCGCGGCCACCTCCAGGTCTCCCGACCCGGTCCGGACGCAATATTCGCCGCCGTACACGTGCCGTTTAAACACCGCCTGCCCACAATAGATGTTCAATGCCACACCCTGTCCGACGATACCCTCTCGCTCCGGATATCCACGGAGGACGAACGCTTCCTCCTCTTGTATACCCTTGCGCAAGATGAGGTGCGCGTGGACCGACTCGCGCTGAAGGGACGCGCGGCCGTTGTCACGCTGAAAAACGAGGCCCTCCAGTCCCTCTGTCTCGCCTCCGGCACCTCCCTGGCTTACGGCGAAACTGAAATTCGCCTCGAACGGACCGGCAACGCCTACTCCGAACGTTCAGAAGACGCATTCAAAAGGGTAGAGCTATAGGATTCAGGCGGTTATATTGTGCCGGTCGGAATCACACAAAAACTCCAATTGAGGAGACACGCATGCCGTCTGACTTTCTAGATCGGATCACCGAAGACCACCTGCTGTGCGATGGCGGTTACTATCTCGAATTCGAACGCCGTTGCCTTGGCAGCTATGCTTCAAAAATCCCCATGGGCGTGCTCGACTACCCCGATGGCGTACTTGAACTCCATAAAGAATTCGCGCGGGCGGGCGCCGAGGTCCTCCAGGCCATGGTCTGGGGCGTACGCCCCATGGAACGGGAAGAGGAACTCCACACGAGGGCCGTGGAACTCGCGCGGGAGGCCGCCGGCCCGAACCGTTTTGTGGCCGGCACCCTCAGCCCTTTCATCTACTCAGGCCGCTCGAAATGGGATCCGATGACTGAAGAAGACAAGACCAATGCCCGTGAATTTTTCGAGCGCCGTGTCACTCAACAGACCTCGGCGGGCGTGGATCTCTTCATCGTCGAAACCTTTTACTCCGTGGATGAAGTCAGCCTGGCTATTCCCTTTGTCAAACAGGCGGGTATCCCCGCCGTTGTCACCCTGACCTATCGCGACGGGGAATATACACGGGAAGGCTACCGTCCTGGCGAAGCTGCCAAACGCATTGTCGACGCCGGCGCCGATGTCGTGGGCATCAACTGCATGCGCCCCTGGTCCACGATGCGTCCGCTGATGTACGAAGTCAGGGAAGCCGTCTCCGTGCCTCTTTGCGCCCAGCCCACGGGTTACGAACTCGAACCGGGCGAGAATTTCAACCGTCCCCTGAGTGTCGCCAACCTCTGGACGCAGGTTGAGCCCCGCGTTGTCACGCGATTTTCCATGGCCGAATATACCGCCGAAGCCAGACGCATGGGCATCGGGCTTATCGGATCCTGCTGCGGCGCCCTACCGTACCATGTCCGCGCCATGGCCGAGGCGCTCGGCAAATCCACGGACCTGCCCGACCTCGACCGGGGGTACAGCGGTCTGGCGGGGTGAGACTCGATTGTGGATGGAAAAGCACGCGCGTCGCCGTCTTTCCGGCAGCCCACAATCGGGGATCGAACGGGAATATGGAGACAGAATATGCGACAGGTCGTACGACGGATGGGTCGAAGCTTCGGCAAACCATCTACACCACGACGACAGGAGGAAGCCATCAATGTTGAATGACATCACCGCCTGCCTCAAGAAAGGCTTTGACCTCGGTGTACGGTGGACGGACGAGAACGGCGTCTTGAACGACGCCTATGAAAACAATCGGCCGGAGAACTTCGCGCCGGCGTGCTGGGCAGTCGTTGGCGCATCGCTCTACCGGCTCACTGGTGACGACGTTTATCTCGAGTGGACCGACCGATGGATGAAACGCACCGCCGAGATTATGGAAGGCGCAAGAAACGCGCCCGGTTTCCGAGAGTACGTGATGGGATACGGCGCGATGGTTTTTCCCATTCTATCCGACGTCCTGGACAGGGATATCCTGGAAGGCTGGGAAGCCGCCTTTGCCGCTTCCTATACTGAAGACGCCGGATTGTCCGACTGTCATGTCTCCGCCGCCTCTCTGCTGTGTGACCTTCTACTGGACAGCGGGCGGGAGGAAAAAGCCCGGAAGCGATCCGAAGCATTCATCGCCGCGTTCAACAGGCGCGTCACATCCGGGGGTTTCCTCCGTGACGACGATGTGAACGGGCACTCCGTTGCTCACGTCTACCTCACAGGCACCTTCCTGGCCGCTGCCCTTCTCAAGAGCAAATCGGATGTCTACGCAGCGTCCGAGGACGACCGGCGCCAGGTGGAACGGCTCCTCGAGACCCTATGTACGTGGTTCAAACGGGCCAACGGTCAATTCCATCTCCCATTCCTGGCCAGCCGGAGTATCTACCAGATGTACGTGTATCCCATGGTCGCGCTTCTCTCGTACATGGGCGAAGGTAAAGCGGCCAGCGACAGAATCCGTGCGCTGCTCGCCTTCTGCCAGTCCTTCAATCCGGGAAATGACGTCTTCTCCCATTCGCCCAACCACCTGTCGCCATACGCCCTCGCGGGCCTGGAATGGACCTATAATCGTCTGAACACCGACCTGGGAGCGGGCCTGGTGGCCTGGGCGCTGCTGGCGCTCCTGGTCGACCAGAAGTGGCCGGGGTTCGACACGGTCGCCGCCACTCCCGTTCGGGACGTGGTCGATCCGGAAGCAGGGTACGCGATCCTGCACGGTGAGAAGTCCCGGCTGGCTTTCGCCCTTCGCAATCACGACTGGGGCTATCACCTGCCGCTCCAGCCGATTGCGCTCAAATTCGACAATAACCCGATGATCGAACCCATTGCGGACGCCAAACGGGACGGCGTCAAACATGCCTTCCATGGCCAGATCATCGATCCGGGCAACGCCGATCCGTTGCTGGAACCCTACTTCGGCATTCTCGTCAAAGACGCCGGCGGGGCCTACCGCATCATGGAAGGCGACGCGGAGGCGATTGCCACCGATGAATACAGTCTGACCGGTCCACTTGCGCTGAATCTTAAACTCGATCTGAAGAAAGAACGCATTCGGCTGACGTACCGTGTCACAGACCTCAAGGACGACGACCAGGCCGTTTTCTCAATTCCCATCCTCCTCTGGGACGGCAAGGAGGAACTGAGATACAGTATACACGACAGCACCCTGGTCCTGCGCTGGAAGGGCATCGGTTACCGCGTTTCCCTCGCCGGCAACAGCGGTCCCTGGGACCTGGACATGGCGCGCTATATGCACGCGGGGTACGGGCTAACCGCGAACATGACCGTACCCGTGGCTCACGACGCCTCACAACTTCACGTCACGGTCATAATCGAACGGACGGGTTGAAGATGTCCTGTCGGCAGGTCCAGCCATGAACCTCGGATTCATCGGTCTGGGAAACTACTCCAGAAACCACCGGCGGGCCGTCGACAAGAATCCGGACCTGGTTCTGGTATCCGTATTCGACATCGTCACCGAACGCGCTGAGGAGGTTGCCCGTATCTCCGGCGCCAGACGGGCGTCCAGCATTGAAGATCTGGCGGGCGACCCCGATGTCGAAGGCGTCGTCATCACCACGCCCAACACGCGCCACTACGATGACTTCAAGATCTGCGCGGCTCATGGTAAACACATCTTCGTCAACGTGCCCGTCACGACCAGCCGCACGCAAGCCGCCGAAATGATGCGGCTCGCCAGCGAAAAAGGGCTCACCTGCATGGCCGGTCATAACCTCCGCAAAAACCCGGCTATCGCCCACCTCAAGAAGCGTCTGGACGCCGGCGATGTCGGCACCCTGCACTCCGTCGAAGCATCCGTCGGAGGCGCCTCGGCTTATCATCTCACGCCGGACAATTGGCGGTACCACATCAGGAACGCGCCCCTTCTGCCCTTCGCGCAGATGGCCGTTGTCTTTATCGACCTTGTCCTGCACATCATGGGCGCCCCTGAAAAGATCGCCGCCTTCATGTCCAAGAGAGACGGGGCTGGAGAATCACCGGACCTGGGCGCCGTTATCGGCCGCTACGCCGATGGGCGCCTCTCCTACATCGGCGCGTCGTACGTCTCCCAACTGGGCTACGAAATCACCTTTGCAGGCAGCGAGGCCAGAATCACGTGGGACAGCCACGACGAAAACGCCGTCACCCTGATCGGTCCCGGTGTCCATCGGAGGGAATCCTTCGACCGAATTGACGAACAGTACGAAGAACTCGCCGAATTCGCGCGCTGCATCGAGACTGGGGCCACCCCCTCGGTAAATGGTCTGGACGCCTTCAACGTCGCCGCCTACTTCGAAGCCATTGAAGAATCCATTACCACGGAACGGGCCGTTCATTTCAGGTCTTTCGATGAATAGAAAAAAGCCCCGGAGATCGCGTCTCCAGGGCCCCGGCCGGACGTCCTGTCCGTGCCTTTTCAAATGACATCGATATACTGAGCGGTGATCCAAATATCCTGCTGGTCAAAACGAGATTTGAGGGTATCCTTGTACTTCCTGAAGAATTTCGTGTTTTCCCCGGTGTCTTCTGCATCAATGCGGATACGAATCAACCGATCCTCATCGCGAGCACGAAATCCTCATCGGTCTGTATGAATTTCTCCTCTTCAATGCGGCGACCGTCATTGTAATTCAGAGGCAGCAGGATTTCGAATCTGAGCATAAGACTTCTCAACCTCGTCATCCGAGGCACGTCGATAGGAGATATATTGTTCATCCAGAATCGATAACGCTTGAACAGGTACTATATATACACCGCCCGGCAAGCTGCTCACCGATGCGTTGTTCGCCAGTTCGCAATAGCCCTTAATCCGATGTTCGCGACTGTTGAATTTAATATAAGCGGTATTCCTGTCTGCCCTTCTCATCGTCCTTCTGCCGGAATGCAGACAGAAGTGATCCGATAGATTGCGCCGTCGTTTTGCCAGTGGGGGAGACGGCGGCGAGTCGTGGCGTGTCGGGACACAGGATTCCCAGGTTCCGGTTTGATGTCTGTGAGCAGACAAGAATGTCCGCTCCACCCTTTCAAGCTCTCGTTCGATGTTTACATCACAGCCTATCAGGCTGCTCTCTTCGCGAATCCATCATCTCCACGCCCGCACAATGGCTTGTAGAACCGTTGAGGAAGTGGACGTGAACCCTTTCAAGCCTTTTTTCGAGGTATCGCTTGAGCGCGTCAACCATCTGAGACAGATCGCCTGTTCTGGCTTCCATTTCCCGAGACAGCAAGGTGCCACTGTCACCGACCTGCTTGCGGTGACCTGCCTGCGCCGCGTTGGGCGCAGCAGGCAGGCGCACAGGCTGGCTGGTCAGGACGCGACCGTCGAAGGCGCCTTCCATATTCTTGGCGCACCGACTTGCAAGTGCGACCCTGTCATAATTATCTTGAACGTATACGGTAGTTTTCTCCCAATTCATTGTTATAACATGATTTGTGTCACCAAAATACAATGATTTGGGTAAGGAAACTACCTTTTTTATGAAGAATACAGGCTAATTGTCGTGGACGATCTTGTTCACGAACCCGACCAACTTTTCGATCGGAACGTCCTGCCGTTCCTGCTCGTTCCTCATTTTTACCTCCGCCTCGCCTTTTGCCAACCCCCTCGAGCCCACCGTAATCCGAATTGGGATGCCGATCAGATCCGCATCGTTGAACTTCACACCCGCCCGCTCGTCGCGGTCATCCAGCAAGACCTCTATATCCTCCGCCTCCAGGTCCCGACAGATCCGCTCCGCCGCCTCCAGCTCTCCCTTAGGCCGATTGCCCGAGAGCACCACGATATGGACATGGAACGGCGAGACCGATAACGGCCAGATGATACCCTGATCGTCGTGGTGCGCCTCGATCACGCACGCCAGCAGTCGCCCGACGCCGATCCCGTAGGATCCCATCACCAGCGCCCTGGCTCTGCCGTCCTCGCCCAGGACGGTCGCCCCCAGTTTCTCGCTGTACCTTGTGCCCAGCTTGAATATATTCCCCACCTCGACCCCACGTGTCGATCGAAGCGCGGCGCCACACGAGGCGCACGGCATCCCCGCCTCCACCGCCACCAGATCGGTGACGACGTCCGCCTTGAAATCCCTACCCTCATTCACGTTCAGATAGTGAGAATCCACTTTATTCGCGCCGGACACCAGGTTGCCGGATGCCGCCACCAGGTCATCCACAATCACCAGCGCATCGTCCGCAATGCCGATCGGGGATCCGTACCCCGGTTCCGCGCCGATCGCCCGGATTTCTTCCTCTGTCGCCGGGCGCATGTCCACGGCGCCGGCCGCGTTGGCCAATTTCGTTTCGCTCAGTTCGTGGTCCCCTCGCACCAACGCGAAAATGAACCGTTCGTCTCCTTGAATGGAACCTGCCATAAACACCGCCTTGGCGGTCCGGCTCGCGGGAATCTTCAGAAATCGTGCCAGTTCCTCAATCGTCGTGCATCCCGGTGTTTCAACTTCCTGAAGCGGTTCCGGTGTTTCCCGAATCGCGTCCTCTCTTCTATACACGGCAATCTGCCGGTTCGCGCGGTACCCGCACCCGTCGCAGATGAGCAGCGTATCCTCACCCACCGGATTCAAATACATGAACTCGTCCGCCCCGGTTCCGCCCATCATGCCCGTGTCACTTTCAACCGACACCACGCTATCCGCCAGGCCGACGCGCCGAAAAATATTCTCATAGGCCCGGTACATATCCCGATAGACCGACTCCAGGCCGGATTCGTCCAGGTCGAAGCTGTACGCGTCCTTCATCGTGAATTCCCGCACGCGAATCAGACCTCCCCGGCTCCGTGGCTCGTCGCGGAACTTCGTCTGAATCTGAAACACGCACAACGGCACCTGGCGATAGCTCCGAATCAGTTGCCGCGCCAGATCCGTTACCGCCTCTTCGTGGGTCATGGCCAGACACATTTCCCGATCCGATCGATCTTCCATGCGCAGCATTTCCGGACCCACCTCGTTCCACCGACCACTCTCCCGCCACAACTCCGCGGGCTGCACGATCGGCATCAGCAGTTCCACGCAGTCGATTGCAGCCATCTCTTCCCGAAAAATCGCCTCGATCTTCCGCGCGACCCGGAGCCCCAGTGGCAATGCGCTGAAAATGCCCGCTGCCAGCGGACGGATCAGCCCAGCCCGTAACGACAGTTGGTGGCTGGCCAATTCGGCGTCGGCCGGCGCCTCCCGGAGTGTCTGAGTAAACAAGCTGCTGTACCGCATCCAGACCCCTTTCAATATCGATCGATCTTCGCTGCTCGCTTCCCCGGCGCGCATGGCGGATTTTAGAAATCAAAAAGCTTCTGGGCCGTCCGGCCCATGATCCATTCAAGTTCGTTTTCAGACAGGAACGTCCAGCGGCGGGGCATATTCACCGCCATTTCGCAGGTTTCGTGAAGACTCACGGGCGGGAAATCGCTCCCCCACATCATCCGCTCCGCACCGAACCGCTCCAGCGCACGTTCGATGAACGGCACGGCCTCGTTGTAGGGATATCCCTTCCCGAACGCGTAGAATCCCGATAGCATAAAAACCGTGTTTTCATAAGCTGCGTACCCCATCAATCGTTCATAATCCGGCTCATCCGGTGTCTTTTCCACATCGGGAAACCATCCCATGTGCTCGATACGAAACATCGCGCGCGGATACCGATGAATGTACTCCGCCACGCGGGGATGAAGTATGTTTGCTATCCCTCCGCTCAAACTGGCCATAATGCCCAGCTCGCCCACGGCTTCCCACACCGCCTCGTTTTGGACCGAAGCCGGAATTCGCAATCCCGCGAGACCGAACTCGGTCACTTCCCGCCGGATCTGCTCTCCTGCGTCTGCGGCATCGTAGTCCACGGCTCCCAGAGATGCGAATCGGCCCGGAAAACGGTCCATACAGTTCTTTAAATAGGCGTTGTCGTGACATCCTCCGTACTGCACCAGCAGTGCCTTGTCGATGCCGGCTGAATCCATCTGCGCCAACAGCACTTCAACGGCGACGTACTTGGTCAACCCCACGTGCACATGGCCGTCCACAATCGTCATTCCATCCCTCCTCGCTGGATTATAAAGGATCCCGAACGTCTACCGTACATCTAGTGTCCCGTCCCAGAAAGTTGTCACGATTCATCCCTGTCTGCGTGCGTGTGGCAGCACGCACAGGCAGGCGCCGGTTCATCCCGTCTCGCTGCGTTGCTTGCGCTGAGCTTGTCGAAGTGCCTTCACTCGCCGACTTTGCGCAGGTCGCAGCCGCCTTGCGAGCCGGGCGACTCGTCGGCCGAATTCTGGCAATCTATTTCCGGCTAGGCCGCAGGCATTTATTCAATCTCAACGACCAGCCCGTCCTCAGCCACCATCACGTCGCCCCCAAATCCGCTTCTGATCTGGTCCGCCATCTGGTAGGGCGACGTCCGGTCTCCCGTGATGTCTTCAATCACAAGGTGTTTGATCATCACTCGCTTTACTTCCGCCTTCCGCGCGATATTCGCAATATCCGCGGGCGCGATGTGCCAGGCACCCCACGGCTGCATCGCCAGGAACTCCGGCGTGCCCGAACACTCGATGGCGAGGAGGTCCGCGCCTTTACAGAATTCCGGAAAGTCCTCATCGGGCGTTCCATCTCCCGTTATGACCACCCGACGATCGCCCGCATCCACCCGGTAGGCCAGGGTCGGAATATTCCCGTGGTCCGTAAACGTGGCGGAAATCCTGTAATCCGCGAGTTCCAGAAAACAGTGTTTTCCGTCCACCTCGGCCACCTCCGGGTCGAGCGGCTGAATGTCCTTTCCGTGGCTCAGCCGGCTGCTTATGTCCTGTTGAAAGGGCGGCCGGATGATTCGCTCCACGAATTTCCGTGTGCCCACCGGTCCATATATCTTCAATCGACGTTTCCGCACCTTCACCCACCCCACGAAGACCAGATAGGGCAAATCGACAATGTGATCGAAGTGCAGGTGCGTCAAAAACAACCGATCCACCTCCTCACATCCCACACCCGCACGCGCCAGGTTCGTACTGGCGCTCCGCCCGCAGTCGAACATCAACACCTCGTCTCCGATCCGAAGCATCTGCGCCGGACCGGCTCGACGCGGGTTGTCCCGGACCGCGCCGCTGCCCAGCATCACAAACGTCATACCCGCCATTGCCATTCTTTCTCAATTTCGGGCATTGGGTTCATATTCATACGCCTCGAGCGTCCTCTCCGCTATTGCCTCCCATGACAACGCCTTTGCCCGCTGAAACGCGCTTTCCGAGCAGGCCGCCATGTCCCGCTCCCGGATTTCCTCCATTGCCCGCCTCAGGCCATTCCTCTCCTTTGCGTCGTATATGATTCCGGAGTTATCGTCCAACAGTTCAGGAAGACAGCCGATGCCAGGCGCGATTACCGGACGCGCGAAAGACATCGCCGTTATCGCCGATCCGGAAGTCAGCATATCCACGAAGGGCAGCACCATAACGTCCGCCGCGTTAAAGAAAAGCTGGAGTTCCTCGTCCGGGAAGAATTCCGCCGTATGCGCCAGAATTCTCGGATCGCCGGTGCGGGCCTGCGCGATCAACTGCGCGCTGTATTCGCTGTTCAACTTTGCGGCCAGGAGCAACCTCAAATGTTCGCCCGGAAGCCGGGAAAAAACCTCGAGCAGCCGCTCGACGCCCTTGTAGCGTTTCACGTTTCCGAAAAACAGATACACGAACCCGTCCCCGGTAATCCCCATTTTTCTCCTGGCCTCGACGCGCGACGTCGAATTCTCGTACGCGTCTATAAAATGGCCATGGGGAATTGTAAAAATGCCGTCCGTCCGGTGAAAGTGCGCCGCCACCTGCCCGCGTCCGTACTCACAATGCACAATCAAGGCCGTCGCAAGCTGCGTTATCGCCAGCCTCGCCAGACGATCCAGGCCCGGATGGGGACATTCGTGTGGATACAAATTATGAACCGTCCACACAACCCTGTAACCCAGGAATCGCGCGTGGGCAAGATGGCCGATCAGCTTCGCGCACCTTCTGATGCTCTCGCCCATTTCGGCCGTGTTGTACATATAGGACGGCCAATGCAGATGCAGTACGTCCACCCGTCCACGATTGTCCATCAACCACGATTCGCTCAAATCCTCATCATATCCGGCTTCCACATCCACCCCGAGTCCGGTCATCTCCCTG
This sequence comes from Candidatus Latescibacterota bacterium, assembly GCA_965237675.1. Classification (GTDB taxonomy): domain Bacteria; phylum Latescibacterota; class UBA2968; order UBA2968; genus JAAXHE01. Next base: position 1,185,799 of record OZ250150.1, on the reverse strand, counting down.
GCGAGTAACGGGCCGTAAGGGTTGTTTTTTTCGAACCCAAGCCCCGCCCTGCCCCAGTAGAATACCACCCGCATACGGATCTCCCGAGGAAGTAAATCTCTGATTTTTCCGGCGCCTCAACCCCTGCGGCACCATGAACTGACATCGCCATCGGAGTTCGCGCACCGGTTCCTTACAAGAACAGCCTCTTGACGGTCCGGCTCCACCGCTTCCGAAAATACAAATCACCGTTCAAATATACGTTCAGACCCAGATTCATCACAAAACAATCCGCGTTGCTTGTCAGCGATCCGGTCGCTTCGGAACGCACCTTGCACCCCGGCCACGCCACCGTCGCCTGCTTTTTCGAACGAGACCAGGCCTCTGCCGGCGTTCGGTTCGACACCCCCATCTCTCCTTCTCCGCCGAACAGAAGGAAACGGTACCTGTCTTCCAGCACATCGTGCACCACCTGCCAGGGCGCGTCGCCCGACCCCGTCGGCCTGGCGGCATGCGGCGAAGGGGAATACGCAAATTCCGGATCGCGTCCGCCGTTCCATACCGGCAACGAGATCTTCGACGGGTATTCCGGTCCCCAGTGAACCGTGATCCGACCCGCCTGCGGCGTGGGCCATACGTTTGGAAAATCCGATCCGTTGATACTGATCCCGATTCGGTGTCCCTTCTTGAATCGACATGCCGTCGCTTCCATATGAAACGCAACCAGAGCAACCTCGCCCGGAATCAGAGGGACAGGTCGATCCATTCCCTCTCGCCGTGTCGCATTCAATATTCCCTTTGTTACGAGTACGCTTGTCCCATCCGGTGAAATCTCCAATAGCCGCACAGCTACTGGTACCACTTCCACATCGGAACTGATATATAGGCTGAATGTCGGCGTCCCCAGAATCGACACCGGCTCCGCAAGCGGCGCTGAGAGAAAATTGATCGCGCGCGCCGAATCCTCTCGCTGGTCTCCCGGCAGCGTAAATGGCGTCCCACCGTCCCACAACCCACCGTGCCGGCAGGCAGCCGGCAGATAGGGTATCGAAGCTTCGCCCGCACTGGCCGCCGGACCGGCCGCCAGCGCGCCCGCATGAAGAAAGTGAGACTCTGGGGTCTGCTGAGGCAAATCGTCGGCCATCCGCCATCCGCCGGCAATCATGGTGCGATCCGTCACGGGTTTTTCATATTCCCGCTCATAAATCTGTACAGGGGGTTCTTCCATAACCCCGTTATCCATTTCCTTCAACCAGCAGTCCCACCAACGCAGTAATTCATAGTAGATGTCGATTCGGGGTCCACAGTGTGACTGATCTCCGTACGAATGAGACCACGGCCCCACCAGCAGACGCCGGGGCGACCGTAGCGCCCGGTACACCCGAAGAGGCGGCGTGGGGTATCCGTCGTGCCACCCGCCAATCAACAGGGCTGCCGCCCGGATTCGATCGTACCGCCCCGAAATTGATCCCACCGCCCAATAGTCATCCTCCACGGGATGGGAAATCCACTTCAGCAGATAGGGCTCGTTCTGCTCAAGCCGCTGCTGCCAGAGTTCGCTCCAAAGCTCACCGACGGCCTCGCGAAACGGGGGCAGCCCATTGCGCGCCACCATGTTCAGGCCGTAGGTCAACATATCGTAAAAGCCGCGCAGGCACCCGCCCTTGTAGTGACAGTCGTCCGTATATCGTCTGTCCGTAAAGTAGGCCGGCGCAATCGCCTTCAACGCGGGCGGCGCCGTGGCCGCAACCTGCAGCGCCGTGAATCCGCTGTATGACGTTCCCAGCATCCCCACGCGTCCATTGCACCATGGTTGATCGGCCAGCCATGCAATGGCATCGTATCCGTCCCGCGTTTCCTCCGCCATGTACTCATCCCTGCTCACCCCCTCCGAATTGCCCGTCCCTCGCGCATTCAGATAGACAAATACATACCCCCGCTCGGCAAAATAACGGGCCATGGGCAAGGCGGTTCCGTCCGATCCACTGCGATACGGATCGTACCACACCAGTGCCGGAAACGCATCTTTGGCCAACGGCCGGGTAATCGTCGCGCCCAGCGAGATCCCGTCACGTGTCGGGATTCGAAACCGATTGCTTGTCTCGAACCCGTACGCGGCCGACGAGCAGATTTTTCGTTTTGAGATATCCACCTGTCTCTCCTTACCTTTGTGTTGACAGCACTGTTTGGATTCATTACCTAAAAACAGCGCCTATTGGTCCGCAAAGGCAACTGCATCCGACGTTAACAAATTACGGGGGAGTTAACGCTCTGGCGCCTGCCGCGGCTTCGACAGGCTCAGCCGCCTGGAGGCGCCCCGGGTCGTTTGTCATATTTGTGTGTCGCGAGTTGCCGGATCCAAAGACGATCCATCCATTAATTCGCTTCGGTCGAGGATATGATGCGTTACAGAAGCATGCTCCACTGCGTCCGGGACCTGGAAAAAAACGGTCACCTCGTCCGAATCAGCAATGAAGTCGATCCGGACCTCGAAATGGCCGAAATTCACCGCCGCGTGAATCGATCCGGAGGCCCCGCCCTCTTTTTTGAAAACGTGAAAGGCAGCGCCTTTCCGGCCGTGTCAAACCTCTATGGCACCCTTGAACGTTCCCGCTTCATCTTCCGCTCCACGCTCAAGTGGGTCAGGCGTCTTATCGAAATCAAGGCCGATCCGCCCGCCTATCTGAAAGCGCCCTGGAAAGCCGCGGGCATCGCCAGCATCGCCTTGAATATCCCGCCCCGAAGGGTTCGGTCCGGTCCCGTCCTTAAACATACAACCACGATCGGCCGACTTCCGCAGATCAGGTGCTGGCCGGACGACGGCGGCGCCTTCATCCTGCTCCCCCAGGTCTACACCGAAGATCCTCTGAATTCCGGAATCCTCAAATCCAACCTGGGGATGTACCGCATTCAGCTGTCGGGCAACCAATACGAACCCGACAGAGAGGTTGGGCTGCATTACCAGATCCGGCGGGACATCGGCATCCACCATACAAACGCCATCGCAATAGGCGAGCCGCTTCGGGTCAGCGTCTTTGTCGGCGGGCCGCCCGCCCACACGTTCGCCGCGGTGATGCCCCTTCCCGAAGGCCTGCCCGAAGTCGCTTTCGCTGGAGGGCTGGCCGGCCGCCGCTTCCGATATGTACAAAAAAACGGCTTCACCATATCCGCCGAAGCCGACTTTTGCATTACGGGCACCGTCAATCCAGGCCAGACCCTGCCCGAAGGCCCGTTTGGCGACCACCTGGGATATTACAGCCTGGCACACGAATTTCCCGTGCTGAACGTCGATACCGTCTATCACCGCGAGGGTGCGGTCTGGCCCTTCACCGTTGTCGGCCGCCCGCCGCAGGAAGACACCGCCTTTGGCGAACTCATTCACGAATTGACGGGCCCAATGGTCCCTGTTGAACTTCCCGGCCTCAAGGCCATCAACGCCGTCGACGCCGCCGGCGTCCACCCCCTGCTCCTGGCCATCGGCAGCGAGCGTTACGTGCCTTATCGCGAACGGCAACCGCAGGAGATTCTCACCATAGCCAACGCCCTGCTGGGATTCGGTGCGTGCTCGCTGGCCAAATATCTATTGATCGTCGCCGGCGAAGACAATCCGAATCTGGACATTCACAACATCGCCGACTTTCTCCGCCATCTGCTCGAACGCGTGGACTGGACCCGCGACCTCCACTTTCAGACGCGCACAACCATCGATACCCTGGACTATTCCGGCACCGGCCTGAACGAGGGTTCCAAGGTCGTGATCGCCGCGGCGGGCGCAAAAAGGCGGGATCTGCCCACCGAGATTCCACGCAATCTGGTCCTGCCCGACGAGTTAAAGAATCCAAGCGTTGCGCTTGCAGGGATCCTGGCCGTTGAAGCGCCGCCCTTTGAAACCCCTGCCGGCGCGGAAGCGGCGCAACGGCTGGCTGCCGCCCTGGAATCCACGGATCGGGCTCAGGGCTTTCCATTGATCCTGCTTGTCGACGACGCCGACTTCACCGCGCGCACGCTGAACAATTTCCTATGGGTTGCCTTTACGCGATCAAACCCCTCCCACGACATCCATGGTGTCCGGAGTTCTGTCGAAAACAAACACTGGGGCTGTCACGGACCGTTGATCATCGACGCCCGCCTGAAGCCCCACCATGCCCCGCCTCTGGTTGAAGACCCGCGAATCACGCGGCGAGTCGATCGTCTGGGTGAGCGCGACGGCCCCCTTCATGGTATCATTTGAACGACCGCTTACGGTTTTTTGACTCGACAGCGGCACACGGGCACCGGCTCGAACGCCTCAAATCCGTCCCATATCGTTTACAGTACTCAATACAGATCGTCCGCCGTCGTCACCGCACACCACCGTGCGGTAAACAGCGCGTCCAGCAACGCGTTCCGGGCTCTGGGCGTTCCAATGCGTCTAAGGGCCAGCGCCGCATAAAACCGGTTGTAGCGATTCTCATCGTGCAGAATGTCAATCAGGTTATTCACCGCCGGATCCCCCGCCTCTCCCACGTTGCAAAGCACCAACGCCGCGTTGCGGCGCACGCGGTAGTCCGGATCCTTCACGGCCCGGACCACGGTGGGCATGGTATCCTCGGAAATTTCCCCCATTGAACGGAGCGCCTCCAGAGCATTGCGCCGGACCCACCAGTGATCGTCGGAAACCCTGCTGACCAGGTCGGGCACCGCCGCATCCGCTGCCGTGCCCATCCGGGCAAGCACATCGGCTGCCATGGCACGAATCCACCAGTGATCGTCCTGGAGCGCCTCCAGCAACGCGGGAACCGCCGTTTCTCCCATCGTTGACAACGCCCGCGCGGCCGCACCGGCGGTTGGATTGGTCCCATGTGCGTTGTCCGCCGTTTTTGCCGTCGTTTCCTCGATGGCAGCCAGCGTCTCCTTGCGCATCGCATCTACCAGGAGTGGTATCGCCGTTTCATCTTCCGCAAGTGAATAGGCCGCGTTTACGCGCACGCACTCGTCCTCGTCGGACAGCGCCTCCTCCTCCGCACCCGCGATCGATTTTGAACGTCCGTTGACCGCCTTTCCTTGCAGCCAGCGCCACACATCCAGGGAAATGGCGGGATTGACGTCTTCTTCAGCGGGCATCCAGGATTCCTCCTGATGGTCCCACGCTGGCGCCCGCGGCTCCCGCAAACGCGTAAACTGAAATTTCAGCATGTATCTTTTTTTATCGCTGACGTTGGGGTTTGCCCGGTGCCACGAGTCGAAATGCATCAATGTAACGATACCGGCATCACCGCAAATGGGATACCCCGGCTCAAGTGTATCTTCCGGATTGGCATTCGAAATGGTCTTATAGTTCTGTTTGCCCGGAATCACCCCCGAAGGCCCCATGTCCCGCGTGGTATCCTGTGGGTAATAAAACGCCAGCAGCCACTGAAAGCGCGGATGTCGAATATTGTGGTCGAAGACATAACAGTCCTTGTGCCAACTCTGCCCCCTGCTACCCGGCGGATTCAGATGGCAGTGCCGATGCGGATTCAGGATATAATCGGGTCCGAGCAGGCTCGTTAACGCTCCCCGCACCACCGGCTGGTCGAACACCTGCTGAATCCGGGGCACGCGGGGTAGAATATTGTTGCCGACATTGCCTTCTTTTTCGAATACGGTTTCGATTTCATCGTAGATCTTGCCGTGTATCTCGGGGATTGCATCCGTCTGTACCGTAATGTAGCCATCCAGAATAAACCGCTGGATCTGCGCATCCGTCAGAAGATGATTTGTCGCGGCCATCGTTCAACCTCCTCTTGCGCCGGTCTTCACTGAGTTGCCCGAATCCCGAATCCAAGCATTCTCCGGGCTCTATTCACCGCCGTTACCACTTGCTCAACCGTGTAAAAATCGCTTTTGAACACCTCCCGTCCGTCGGGCGCATAGATCACCAGCAGCGGGATGGTCAACCGGCCGGTTTTTCGCAGCTTTTCCTTGCCAAGCGGGTTATTGCCTGTTATGTCCACCTTGACTGCAGCCACGTCGGGCCGCGCCAACAATTTCACGACTTCCGGACTTTGCAGCACGTTGTGTTCCAGTACTTTGCAGTTGAGACACCACTCCGCGGTAAAATCCATCACCACAACCTGGCCCTCCTCAAGTGCCTCTTCCAACCGCGCGGGCGTGTAGTAGATCCAATTGATCGGCCCTTTGTCCGTAAACCGGACGGCGCCGACTGCGGAAAAAACGACAAGCGCCGCGCCGAGACAGCCAAAAACCGCGCGGCGTCCCCAACGCGCGGTTATGCGTACGGTTCCGTAAACCAGCCAGAATCCCGCAGCAGCGCCGAAAGCCATGACAACCCACCAGTAATCCTTGCCCGGCGGGTCTGGCGGTGTGACGACAAACGCGCTCAGCCCGACGCCCACAAAATAGGCCGCCGCCGCCAGCATCAACAGTCCCATTACCTGCTTGATCAACTCGCTGGCCGGGCCCGTACGGGGCATCCGGTTTGCGAGCGCCGGAAAGATCGACAACGCCAGGTAGGGCGCGGCCATCCCGGCGCCGATCGAGGCAAAGGTCAGCAGCGTCGTCGCCGGATACTGTGTGGCCGCCCACGCCGCGGCAGCCCCCATAAAGGGCGCCGTGCAAGGCGTGGAAAGCACTGCCGTCATGATACCGAAGCCGAAGGAACCCGTGAGGCTGTCCTGCCCGGGATTGAATCGGTACACGGTCTGCGGCAATCGGATGTAAAACAGACCGCACATGCCAACCGCCATGACGGCGATGACCAGCCCAACCAGGATCGTAAATGTAGGATATTGAAAAAGCTGATTGGTGGCTGTAAACCCGCTGATGCCCGCAATCATCGTCCCCAGCGCCAGCCAGAAAGCCACCACCCCGAGCGACATCGCGGCGCCCAGTAGAAGACGTCGCGTCTGGTTCTCCGACGCCTGCGCCAGCCCGATAATCTTGATGGGTATCACCGGAAGCACGCAGGGCGTCAGATTCAACAACCCGCCGCCGACGGCAGCCACGACCAGAAGCAGGATCAATCCCACCGCGGATGACGTATCGACGAAGAATGTCCAGCCGAACAGATCGAAGCGCACCCCGTTTCCCTCGGAAACGGCGCCTGCCGTACCGTACCCTTCGAATAACTCGGAATTTATCCGGTTTATCGGTTGGTTGGCGTCCACGATCGCCAGCGACGTCTCCAGCACGACCGTTCTGGGTATGAAACACGTGAACGCATCGCAAGCCTGGTATTCCACCTCCAGTTCAAGCCGCTGGGATCCGGGTTGTAACGCTTCGCCCACCTTAATCGGCAGGTAAAACACCGTTCGGCCCTCGAACACCATCAGATCGCCGTCCGCGTAATCGGCCTGTATCGGATGCGGTTTCGGGAAACGAACGGCTTCCAACGTCAGCCCACTCGCCGCCTCAAGAATACGTACGTCCGTCGGATAGGGTTCAAAGTCGCCGACGATCACCACCTGCGCCGGATCCGGATTGATATGAAATCCGTCGTCGATCTCCACCACGATGGCCAGCGCAACGAGGTCACCCGGCCGCGCCCCGTCCACCGGCCAGGCCGTGTTCACTGTTGCTTTTTCCTGCGCGTGAACCGGCGCCGTCGCGAAGACAAACGCGACCAGCAGGGTTATGCCATCAAAGTTTCGCATCGCAGAGGGCTCCTCAACCGCGCATGAATCCGAATTCCTGTTCTGGCGGGAATACGGCGCCTGACGAAAGCCGATTCCAGCCCGTTGGCCGCTGCCCTTGTCTCAGGTCCCTGTATGGCCGCATCCAGGCTCGAAGTCACAATACCTTCGTTCTACCGCCAAATATAACCAGGGTGCGAACAAACACAAAGCGGCCACGCATGCACTAACGGGGCAAGCGCGGACCCGTCCCGCAAACGCGAAGTTCAGCGGCAAACAGCACCCGGGACGTATGTTCCCGCGCGGTAAGGAAACGAAAAGATGTTGTGATGGCAACGTTTTTTTGATTGCAAACAACTGGGGCCGTCCTTAGTTTATGCCGCAAAAACAACTTCCTGACGACCCTGCCGGGCAGGTCCGCTTTTCAGCTTTGAACCGCTATCGGGGCATCCCTTCCTTGCATTTCCTGCGTGCCTACGTCAGCTTTGCGAATCGGTTGAATGAACGCGTCGGCGCCGCCGTATCGTGGCTCACCACGGTCCTCGTGGCTGTTGTCTGTTACGACGTCTTCACGCGCTATCTGCTGAAAAGCAGCCTCGTGGCGGTGCAAGAACTGGAATGGCATCTGTTTGCCGTCATTTTCCTGATAGGCGCGGCCTATACTTTGAAACATGGCAAGCATGTGCGTGTGGATGTCTTCTACAATCGCTTCTCGGCGAAAACCAGGGCATGCGTGGACTTCGCGGGGAGTCTGCTGTTTCTCATACCCTTCTGCCTGGTCGCCATCTGGTGTTCCCGCACGTTTGTCATTAGCGCCTACGTTATCGGGGAGGTTTCACCCGATCCCGGCGGACTGCCCGCGCGGTTCATCCTCAAAGCCGCCATTCCGGTCGGCTTTTTCCTGCTGACCATACAGGGCCTCGCTCTGGCCTCTGATTCGCTGCTCAAAATCGCTGGCAGCCAGGCGATCGACCCTGAAACCGAACAACAGGGGGCGGACGTATGATCGAAGCCATGCCGCTCATTCTGTTCGGGGTCTTGTTTGTGCTGCTCCTGTTCGGTTTCCCCGTTGCATTCACCCTGGGCGGCGTGTCCTTCATCCTGGGCTATCTCACGTTAGGCATCGATTTTTTCAACCTGCTGCCCCTGCGCATCTGGGGCGTGATGACCAACTACGTGCTCATCGCCGTCCCTCTCTTCATCTACATGGGCGTCATGCTCGAAAAATCCGGCCTTGCCGAGGAACTTCTGGAAACCATGGCCCTGCTCTTCGGCAGACTGCGAGGCGGCCTTGCCATTTCCGTAATCGTTGTCGGCGCCCTTCTTGGCGCTTCCACCGGCATTGTGGGCGCAACCGTTGTCACCATGGGTCTCCTGAGCCTGCCGACCATGCTCAGACGCGGCTACCGCACCGAACTCGCCACCGGTATCATCTCCGCGTCAGGGACGCTCGGCCAGATCATTCCACCCAGCATCGTCCTGGTGTTGCTGGGCAGCATCCTGAACATCTCCATTGGAGACATGTTCATTGCCGCGGTCATTCCCGGGTTGTGCCTTGTGGCGCTGTTCCTCGCCTGGATCGTCATCATCGCCATCACCAAACCCGAATTCGCGCCCGCGATGCCCAGAGAGGAACTGGACCGGTTTGTGGGCGCCGTTCGAGTCAAACAGACCATCCACGCCTTTGTCTTGCCCGGGCTTCTGATAACGGCCGTCCTCGGCTCCATCTTTGCCGGTATCGCCTCCCCCACCGAAGCAGCCGCCGTGGGCGCCTTTGGCGCGACCGTACTCACGCTGTGCAAGCGCAAACTCTCGCTCAAGACTCTCAGGTCCGTTATGGCGGAAACCACCCACCTCACCTGTATGGTCTTTATCATACTGGTTGGCGCCACCACCTTCGGCCTGGTTTTCCGGGGATTGCGCGGCGACGCGTACCTCACGCAGCTGATCCTGGAAGTCGACCCCGGGCCCCACGTCTTTCTTGCCATCGTTATGGTCGTTATCTTCATTGCCGGTTTTTTTATCGATTTTATCGAAATCACGTTCATTATCGTTCCGGTTGTCGCGCCCATCTTCGCACAACTGGGTGTGGACCTTCTTTGGGTGGGTATCCTCATAGCCATGAATCTGCAAACATCATTCCTGACCCCGCCGTTCGGATTCTCCTTGTTCTACCTGAAAGGCGTCGCGCCGCCCGAAGTGCGGACCGGCCACATATATCGCGGCATCGTACCGTTCATCATCGTCCAACTCATAGGCCTCACTCTCGTCATCCTGTTTCCTGAAGTGGCCACGTGGCTGCCCCGGTACCTGGCGTCCTGATCGGAACGCAACAAAAAGGGGACGCGTGATTTCCGCGTCCCCGTGCGCCACGACTTCTGTTCAGCATGATTTCTAACCGCCTATACTGGAATAATATAGCTTCTCCGAAAGCGCCGCCCACGGGGTGATGTTTCGCCGAAAAGCATCAAAAGAACCGTATACTTTTTTGCTCATCGGATCGGCTGCGGCGACTTCGTTTTCCACTTCAGTGGAGAAACGACGTAACGCTTTGAGGACCTCGTCCGAAAACCTGCGCAACTCAACGTTGTGTTCTTTGGTGAGTTTTTTCAGATAAACACAGTTCTTGGCCTCGAATTCCGAGAGCATCCACGCGTTGGAGCGGGCAGCCGCCGCCTGCACGATGCTCTGAAGTTCGGACGGCAGTTGGCCGAAAGCGAGCTTGTTGACGATCAGCTCAAGCGCGGTACCCGGTTCGTGCCAACCCGGGTAGTAGTAATATTTCGCCGCTCTGAAGAATCCCATCAAATAGTCATGATAGGGTCCGATCCATTCGGTTGCATCGATGACGCCCCGTTCCAGGTTGGTGTAGATTTCGCCGCCGGCCGAAAGCACGGCGGAGCCGCCGGCCTTGGCGATTACTTTGCCGCCCAGACCCGGGATCCGCATTTTCAGGCCCTGGAAATCGGCGATATTGTTCATTTCCCGATTATACCAGCCGCCCATTTGAACTCCGGTATTGCCAACCGGCATCGCGATAAGGTTGAACGGGGCGTATAGCTCCTGCCAGAGCTCGAGCCCGCCACCGCTGTAGATCCAGGCATTGAGCTGTTGTCCATTCATTCCAAATGGAACCGCCGCGAAAAACTGCGTCGCGGGCGCTTTGCCGGCCCAATAATATGCGGCGCCGTGGCACATCTCGACGGTTCCCTGGGTGACGGCATCGAAACCTTCGAGCGGCGGAATCAATTCGCCACCGCCGTAAACGGTAATTTTCAGTTGTCCGGCGGACATTTCACCGATCCATTTGGCCAGCAAATCCGCGCCTTGGCCAAGAATGGGAAAATGCGGCGGCCAGGCCGTTACCATTTTCCATTCGTATTTCTTATTGGTATGCACGGCGGGCGCATCCGCTTTTTCCCTCGGAGCCGGACTGCAACCCGCCAGAACCGCGGCGCCGCCGGCAACCGCACCGGATGCCTTCTTGAGAAAATCGCGTCTTTCAAACTTCACCATTTAGATCCTCCACGGGAAAGTCCTGTCACCGCGCAACGGCCTCGCCAATCAACGCAATAAAGTAGGCTGCGCAAGCGGCGTTAGCAAGCAAAATGAAAACCCCCGCTATGCTCCCTTTCCGGGAGCCGGGGGTAGGGAGAAAGTAATGAGCGATACCGACAAAAAGCTCTACCTGCTGGACGGAATGGCGCTGGTTTACCGGGCCCATTTCTCAATGATCCGCAACCCCCGCATGTCCTCCACAGGTCTGAATACGTCCACCGTCTTCGTGCTCACCAACACCCTGCTGGATATTCTGGCCAACGCGGACCCTACCCATATCGGCGTTGTGTTCGACACACCCGAGCCAACCCACAGGCACAGGATGTACCCGGAATACAAAGCGCAGCGTGAGTCCATGCCGGAAGATCTCAGCATGGCGCTTCCCTATGTCTTCCGCCTGTGTGAAGCGTTTAACCTGCCCGTTGTCAGGGTCCCCGGGTGGGAGGCGGACGACGTGATCGGGACGCTCGCGAAACAGGCGGAGGAGGCCGGTTTCGTTACCTATATGGTCACGCCCGACAAGGACTACGGCCAACTGGTCTCGGACAGCACCTTTGTCTGTAAACCCGGGCGCACAGGCGACGTGGAAGTTCAGGGCGTGAAGGATATCCTGGAAAGGTGGCAGATCGAACGCGTGGAACAGGTCATTGACATCCTGGGTCTCATGGGCGACAGTTCGGACAACGTGCCCGGCGTGCCGGGGGTGGGGGAAAAGACAGCGCAGAAACTTATCGGAAAGTATGGTAGCATCGAAAACCTGCTTGACCATGTGGACGAACTCAAAGGAAAGCAGAAAGAACGCATCGAAGAAAACCGGGAACAGGCGCTGCTTTCCAAGGAACTGGTTACGATAGCTCGTGACGTGTCATTGGAAGTCAAACCGGACGACCTGGCACGCGGCGATTGGGACGAAGAAAAATTGAAGGCGCTGTTTGTCGAACTCGAATTCAATACCCTCGGTCAGCGCCTGCTTGGCGAAACGTTCAAAGCCGGTCCCATGGCTGCCACCGAAGAGGGCGGAGGCGACGTCCGAACCATCGAAGACGTCGAGCACGACTATAAACGGGTCGGCACTGCCGAATCTCGCCGGGACCTGATCGCCGCGTTGAGCCAGCAAAAAGCCTTCTGTTTCGACATCGAAACCACCGGCCTGAATCCCAAGACCTGCGAACTGATCGGCCTGGCCTTCTCTTACAGGGCGCACACCGGATATTACGTGCCACTGCCCCAGGTTCCCGACGAGGCGAACGCGATCCTCGAGTCGTTCCGCCCCGTTCTGGAGAATCCGAAAATCGAAAAAATCGGCCACCATCTGAAGTTCGATCTCAGCGTGTTGCGCTGGAAGGGCTTTCACGTTAAAGGCCCGCTATTCGACACCATGCTTGCGGCGTATCTGGCCACGCCGGACCTTCGCCGCACCATGGACTATCTTTCGGAAGCGCTGCTGGGATACCGTCCCATTCCGATTTCCGATCTCATCGGTGAAAAGGGCGAGGACCAGTTGAGCCTGACAGACGTCCCCCTGGACCAGGTAACCAAGTATGCGGCTGAGGATGCGGACATTACCTTTCAGCTGAGCGAAATACTGAGGTCCCGGCTTGAAGAAATGGGCCAGGTGCGGGTGTTCAGGGACGTGGAATGCCCGCTCATTCCGGCCCTTGTCGAAATGGAATACGAAGGCATCCGGTGTGAAGCCGGCGTGCTTCGAGATTTATCCAAGGGTCTCTCTGGTGAAATCGATCGGGCCAGGGAGCAGATCTTCCAACTCGCGGGAGAACACTTCGACCTCAACTCCCCCAGGCAACTGGGCGACATTCTCTTCGACAAACTGAAACTCGATCCGAATGCGCGGCGCACTGCAAGGACCAAACAGTACCAGACCACGGAGCAGGTTCTGCGACGGCTGGCGTACAAACATGAAATCGTGGAACAAGTGATGTTCTACCGGATGTGTACGAAATTGAAATCGACCTACGTCGACCAGTTGCCGGGATCGGTCTTCAAACCCACCGGCCGCATCCATACCAACTACGAAGCGGCGGTTGCCGCCACAGGCCGCCTGCAGTCCCATGGCCCCAACATGCAGAACATCCCCATCCGCACCGAAATGGGCCGGGAAGTCCGAAAAGCCTTCGTGCCCAGAGACGTAGACCACGTGCTGCTTGCCGCCGACTACTCCCAGATCGAACTCCGGGTGGCCGCCGAACTCAGCGGAGACGAAGCCCTGATGGAAGTTTTCAGACAGGGCGGTGATATCCACACAGCGACCGCTGAAAGAATCTACGGCATCGAAGGGGCGACCGAAGATATGCGGCGGCACGCGAAAACCGTCAACTTCGGCATCATCTACGGCATTTCCGCGTTCGGCCTTGCCGATCGTCTGGACATTTCACGCAAGCACGCCGCGGACCTCATCGCCCATTACTTCGATCAGTTTCCGGGCATCAGATCCTACATGGATGAAACCATCGAGTTCGCACGCGAAAAGGGTTACGTGGAAACGGTCACGGGCCGCCGCCGCTACCTGCGCGACATCAACTCCCGCAACGCCACCACCCGAAAGGGAGAAGAGCGAAACGCCATTAACTCGCGCATCCAGGGCACGGCAGCGGACATGATCAAACTCGCAATGAGCCACATCCATCGCGAGATTCTGGATCGAGGTCTCAGGTCCCGGATGCTGCTGCAGGTTCACGACGAACTGGTTTTCGATATGCATAAAGACGAAGGGGATGTCCTCCCGCCAATCGTTGAACACGGGATGAGGACCTCCATTCCGATGCAGGTTCCCATTGTCGTGGAGATGGGAACGGGGGCCAACTGGCTCGACGCGCACTGAGATGGCGATACGGGTGATCGATTGCTGCCGCAGCGACTCCGCTGGCTTCATATTTTCCCGGGTTACCGCCACGGCATTGGTCATAATCCCGCCAACGTCGAAGCCATCGAAGAGAACCTGGCGCGTGTCGTACTGGAAAAGCATGGAGACGGCAGTTGCCCCCTGAATGTCATCGCCGAAAACCTGTATGGAAACGATGTCCTCGGCAGGCAAGTCAAGAGACGTCGCGCCCTGATCGCGCTCCGCGCCATCCAGGTTCGGAGAAAGCGAAAAAGGACTCTGCGAAGGTAGCGGCTGCGGCAGAATTCACAGGATGAAGAATACGACCATTACGACCAGTGCAGACACCGCGGGTCGTTTTTATTTATCCAAGGCTTGCGCACCTGCGGCGCATGGATGACAGCGGTCAGCCAATGGCGATACAATCAAAGTCCGCTCCCTCGGCGCATTTGCAGGGACGACCCAAGGGGCGCCCCCTACGACTTTCAACGGCGCCGATTTCATCGGCTTGTCGAATTATACAACAAAATGGTTGACAACGAATTTGTTGTATAATATATTTTCATTGGATTCGAAAATTAAGGAGCGGACAATGAACTCATCCACGGGCCGCTGGGTTAGCGGCGATGACTTTTTCAACCGTGATCGTGAATTGCAAATACTGGAAACACTCGTCCGAGACCGAAACCACGTGTTGTTGACCGGACAGCGGCGGATGGGAAAAACCAGCATTGTCCGGGAACTCGGGCGCAGGCTCAAAGCCGGCGAGGATGGCCACGGATTTGAGTCACGCATGCTGAAGGACTGGTGGTTGGCCCGCTTCAAGGATCACCATATCCCGTTACAATGTCGCCAGTCTGAAGTTGAGTAAAGGGAGTCGACGTATGACAGGTGAAAGAGAGGCGAACCAGACCGCGCATCGTCCTATCCGAAAGTTCAATCCGGGTACGTTTCAATCAGACGAGGAGGTGATCGAGCAGTTTGTCGTCCGAAGACGAGAACTTGAAACCGTGCTCGAGGTCCTCCGAGGAAATATAGATTCGCCGTCGTGTCAACACGTCCTGGTGGTGGGCCCTAGAGGTCGCGGGAAAACTATGCTTATGGTACGTACTGCCGCCGAGATTAGGACTGACGGGCTACTCGTCAGACGCCTGTTTCCTGTCCGGTTCATGGAAGAGAGCCAGGAGATTTTCGACTTGGCAGATTTCTGGCTGGAAACGCTATACCATCTGGCAAGGGAGACCGCGGAGCAGGATTCAGGCCTATCACGGGATCTGCATAGGACACACGGCGACCTGTCTTCCCGCTGGCGCGAAGGGTCGATCGAGGCGTACGCTCGCTCCGCGGTACTGGCGGCGGCGGATCGGCTGGACAGGAAACTTGTGCTCATGGTCGAGAACCTGCAATTGCTATGCGAGAACGTGGACGACGATTTCGGCTGGAAGCTCAGAGGGGCGTTGCAGTCGGAACCTGACCTTATGCTGCTGGCTTCTACCACGACTAGGTTCGAAGGTCTCGACGACGCAGAGCAGCCGTTCTTCGAACTGTTCCGCACGGTCAACCTGCAGCCGCTGGACACGGATGAGTGCCGCCTACTTTGGCAAGTCGTCAGCGGAGATACCATGAGTTCACGTGAGATCAGGCCGCTTCAGATCCTGACCGGCGGTAACCCACGCCTTTTGGTCATCGTCGCCGAGTTCTCGAGACACCGTTCCCTCCGCCGGCTGATGGAAGAACTGGTAACGCTGATCGACGAGCACACGGAGTATTTTCGCGGACACATCGAAGTTCTGGCGAAGACCGAAAGGCGCGTTTACGTCTCGGTGATAGACCTCTGGCAGCCGTCGAGCCCCGGCGAAGTCGCATCGCGTGCCCGCATGGACGTTCGTGTCGTATCGACAATGCTAGGCAGGTTGGTCGAGCGGGGCGCGGTCGTCGTGGAAGGCGGCGGAAGGAAAAGACTGTACGCCCCCTCCGAGCCGCTCTATAGCATCTATTACAAGCTGCGGCGCGAGCGCGACGAGGCGGCCATAGTGGAGAATCTGATCCATTTCATGGTTGCGTTTTACGACATTCGCGAGTTGGACGGGATTCGCGACCCGTTATACTCGGAGGCAATCAAATCCAATGTCTTCCACGCCGGAATTGACCGGGCGCTTGCCAAGATACCACCTGGCGAGGACATTTACTCAAGAGCCAAATGGGATTTCGTTAAAGACGCAGCGGACAAGGTTGCGATCTGTCACCAGGGGATGGCTGAAAGGCGGCTTCAGAAAGATATCGAGGAAGCGTCCCGGGAACAGGAATGGCAGAGAGTAATCGAAATTATTGACGAAGTGTTCAAATCCACGAATGCGGATTCGTCCCGACTGTCGGAATCATTCATTGCCCGCATTTTGCATGCGAAGGCCTTCGCTTACGAGCAACTTCGAGATTTCCACGCGGTTATTGCAGCGTGCGAGGAGGTGGTAAAGCGTTTTGACGAAAGCGATGGGCAGGACATTCAGGTGCGGGTCGCTGCGGCGTTGATGGATAGAGGGAGAGCGAAAAAGCAGGTGGGCGATATGGATGAAGCCGCTGCAGACTTCGATGAGGTGGTTGAGCGCTGCAGGAAAAGTAAAGTGTCAGATATTCACTGGTTGGCTGCAGTGGCTTTGGATTACAAGGGAGGAGCAAGAAAGGAACAGGGTGATCTGCGGGGAGCCATTGCGGCGTTCGACGAAGTAATCGAGCTCTATGGCGAAAGCAGCTTACCAGATCTTCAATGCTGGGTCGCAGCTTCGTTAGTCCATAAAGCAGAAGCGATCAAAGAATACGGCGATCCTGAGATGGCGGATTCGTTATATCAAGAAGTGGTCAAGCGTTTTGGCGAAAGCGACGTGCCACAGGTTCAAAGCTGGGTTGCCGGAGCACTGATCGACAGGGGAAGAATGAGAAGGGAACAGGGTGATCTCGAGGAAGCCATTGCAAAATACGAAGACGTGGTCGAACGCTATGGCGGCAGCGAGGTGTCTGATCTTCAGAGGTATGTCGCCGGGGCGTTGATCGACAAGGGAAGAACGAGAGAGAAACAGGGGGATCTTGAAGGTGCCATCGCGTCATGGGAGGAGGTGGTCGAGCGCTATGGTGAAAGCGACGTATCAGACCTTCAGCAATGGGTCAACGTGGCGCTGGTAAACAAAGGCATGAGACAAGCCGAAATGGGTCGCGCGGTCGAAGCTCTGCACGTCTGTGAGGAACTCGAAAGAAGAATCGGCGCCCTGCCTGAAACAGGGGATGGCCGGCTCAGATGGCAGGCGCTGTGTGTGCGGGCTTTGGCCCTGATGGTTCAGAATAAGAACGGTGCCGCTATGGAGGCGTTTCGCTCCGCGTATGCCGCGTTTGCGCACAACAGCGAGATTTCAATGCGAGAGATGCTACAGGTTGTTTCTAACCTGGTCGCTGCCGGTGCTGAGGAGCGAGAGCTTGTTGCAATCATGCTGAGTGATCCCGCTAAATCCGGTGCACTGGCGCCTCTTGTCGTCGCGCTTCGCGAGCGACAGGGCGAAAAGGTTCGCGCGCCCGCGGAAGTGCGCGAGGTCGCCGAGGATGTGAGAGAACGCATCGAGGAAAGCGTGAGGAGCTCGGCGGAAACAACGGCGGGTTCCCCGGGAGGTAGCCGATGAGTCTGGGAAGTGGTGGGATAACCGGGGACGGATGGATGGAATCGCAAACCGTGATTTCGGCTTGTCGGCGTTCAAGGGGGTTGACAGGGGCGGATTTGTGCAATAGATTTCTTATGTGGTTCGGATAGCCCACGAAGTCCGAAAGATCGACGCAGATATCGGGCTTCCCGATTAATGCGGGAATTTATGGACCCATCGGTCAACCGATTGTTCGTTAACGCAAATCGAGTTTGCCGACAGTTTGATGAATTGTACTGATAATTGTGGTTCGTCGATTTCTGTGGCCTGGCGATGGGCTCACGAGGAGTAACCATATGCAACAGTTCCTTGTTGTAACAGTCTGCGCGTCGCTGGTTTCGTTCGGACCCGCGTTTGCCGATGAAATGGCCGCTGACGACGGACGGAGCGCCATTACAAAGCCGAAGTCGCGGCAGCTTAGCGTCCTGGACAAAAACAAGAGTCCTTTACAGAAACCCGTTCCTTCGACAGGAGAACGGGCGCTGAAGGGGTATGGGCTTTCGCTGGATCGCGTTCCCGCGAAGTACAAGATCGTAAACGCCGGTGCGTCGGATGAAGATCCGTTGAGCGCCACCGTTCGCGACCGGTCATCGCTTTTCGGGGCCTCGGACTCAAAACCCGGCAGTGTGGGTGGTGCGAACGCCACAGGAAAGATGACGAGTGGTTTGAACATCACCGGTGGCCGGAACGCTTTTGCCACACTAAAACTCGAGAGGGTCGACGACTTGAGCGAGGACAACGGGCTTCTGAAACTGCACGTCTCACTGGCGCAAACGAAGGACCTGAAAGGGTATGGATTCTCGCTGCACTACGACCCCGCGAAATATGAGTTCATGGAAGCCAGGGAACTGGAGGAGAATCTGCTCAAATCCGGTCCGGGCCAGCAGACGCTGTTCGTGTCCGCGAACCACACGCCTGGCAGGGTGGATCTCGGCGCGGCGAAGGTGGATGGTGAGGGGGTCAGCGGTGACGGCAAGCTTTTAGAACTCGTCTTCAAGACACGCGGCGCACCGGCGTCTGCCGATTTTCGGATTTCGGAAGGCGTGCTGGTCGGCCTCGACGGAACCATCGACAGGCTGGTGAATGTTGATTTTGCCCGCCTGACGCCATTGCCAGGCCGATATGACCTGGATCAGAATATGCCCAACCCGTTCAATCCTTCTACCGTCATCGGATACAGCCTTCCCGAGGCGGGTCCGGTCAGGCTGGCCATCTACAACCTGCTGGGGTCAGGAGGTTCGCGTTCTGGTCGACCAGCCTATGGAAGCCGGTTCCTTCACGGCGACCTGGGACGGGAAGGATGAACTGGGGCGGCGGATGCCCAGTGGAATCTATCTGTACGGGATACAGGCCGCCAATTTTACCGCATCCAAACGAATGTTGCTATTGAAATAAGCAAGCCGGATGTTCTTAAGGGGTTGTCGGGGCCGCCACCGATCGGGAGGCGGCCTTTGCCATTCGATACCCTGGCCGAATGGGGGCGGGGTTCTGTCTATATTCACGTCGAAGTTACCGGTCGCAATTCGCCCGGCGGGTCGACCCGCTCGATCAACGAAAGGAAGGAAGTATGTCCCGATTAACCGGAATCACTTTAACGGTCTTGATTACGCTGGGTTTCGTCACGCCGGTCGGCGCTGAGACGCCTGACTTCTATGCGCACTGGGGGGACGGTAAAGCGGAGATCTCCAGCTATCGCGTGGTGCAGCCGCGTTACGGAGAGTCGCGCGAGGGCTACGGCGTCCTCATTTTTGTCACGGAAGACCTGAACCGGAATACCTACATCAAGGTAGAGTCGCCCACACCACCAGCGGAGAAAGTCTACGTTCTCAAACTGAACAACGTCCTGAAATTCACCACCGGCATCTACGACTACTCCGTGATGACCTCGGTTTTCAGCGCCGTTGAGGGTTTCAGGGGCACTAAGCCGTTCGAACTGATGAAAGTCAATCTGAGTTCGCAGGAATGGTGCGGGCATATATTCGATGAGATTCGGGTGGTTGACGGCGGGGTGCGCGGCGCCCTGAACAGCTACTTTGAACGCGAAGGCCTGCGTTCATATAGCCTGGACATCCCTGAAGGTTTTCAAAGCGAAGACCATCTGCTCATTCAAATCAGGGAACTCAAAGGTCCCATGATGCAGGCAGGCGAATCTCGGCCGATCCGGCTTCTGCGCAGCCTGTGGTCATTCCGGACACGGCACCGTCCCCACGCCTTGGTGGATGCGCGTTTAAGCAAAGGAGCTCAAGAGACGATTACCGTGTCAGACGAAAGCCTCGAAGCCATTCCGTGGCGTTGGGAAGCGGACCAGTGGAACCAGACTGTCTGGGTGGAAACGGCGTACCCGCACCGCATTCTGAAGTGGGAAGACGGGTCGGGAGGCCGTGGGGAACTGATGGTAACGATCCGCGAACCCTACTGGCGGCTGAAAACGACGCTGGATGAGATCTACCGGCAGCGACTGGGAATCCCCTGAATCACGCAATAGAGGACGGACAATGACGCCGATCGAAGAAGCGCGTGAAGCCATCGAACATAGCGATATCGGAAAGCTGGAGGCGTTGATCGCATCGCATCCCGACTTGCCTAATCTCAGGTCGGAGGACAACGATCGCACGCTCCTGCATACCATCGCAGACTATCCCGGGCACAAACCGAAAGGCGTGGAGATGGCCCGGCTGGTCATCGACGCGGGAGGCGACGTGAACGCGCGTTTTCAGCACGGGCAGGTTGAAGCGGTGAAGGAGACGCCCCTGCACTGGGCGGCCAGCAACGACGACATCGACCTGGCGGAACTGCTGCTCGATGAAGGGGCGGAAATCGATAGTGACGGTGGCGTCATTGCAAACGGGACGCCGATATGGAATGCCGTCATTTTTCGCTGCATAAACGTCGCCCGTTTGTTGATCGACCGCGGGGCGGCGTCGAATCTCATGACCGCCGCGGGGGCCGGGCGAAGGGACCTGGTGGATCGGTACTTTGACGCGGATGGAAACGTGGCGGAGAACGCCGGGACCCTGCCCTGCTGGGATTCGCCAAGACCGCCGAAGACGGCGCTGGACAGCGCGTTCGGTTTCGCGTGTCGAAACGGCCACACGACCATCGCCAGGATCCTCTTCGAGCGCGGCGCCGATCCGGGCTGGGTAAACCCGGCCGGTGAATCCGCGTTTCTTCAGGCGAAGAGAGGCAATCACAAGATCGTCATGGATTGGATGAAGGCGCGCGGCATCGCGCCGGATGGCGCTTAAGTCGGCGCACAATTGTAGGCCGAGGTGCGCGTTCTTGAGCCTCAGGTGTTGACAGATGCGTGACAGGATCTATATTTCCAGTGTGTCATCGGTGCCAGGTTAAGATCGTATGCAAGAGAGGATAGCTATGGCTACTTTAGCGGATCGTATCACGGTGAACCCCAAACAATGCGGGGGAAGACCATGTATTCGGGGTATGCGGATTCGCGTCAGTGATGTGCTGGATTTACTTGCACACGACCTGACTCGTGAACAGATTTTAACTGAGCATCCAGACCTTGAACATGAGGACATTCGCGCCTGTTTGCGGTTTGCCAGCGATAGGCTTAATCATCCGGTTTTCGCTGCATGACACCATCGATCTAAAACAAAGTGCGAGGGGCGGGTCGAGAGGCTAAAAGATTTCGCGCTTGCTGAAAAAATCACCGTATCGATCGTCCCATACGATTGGGAATCTGCACTATGCCCACAGTTGCGGCCTTGCCAAATGTATATCGGGTGATCTTTTTCTTCATTCTGCTTGACAAACTTAGCAACATTAAATATATTTAGCAATATGGAACGGTCAGAAGAAAAACTGGGAACCTTTCTTGCATCGGCGCGAAACAAGCTCGAGTTGACGCTCCGGGCTGTCGAGGCAAAGACTGGGATCTCGAACGCCTATTTAAGCCAGTTGGAACACGGCAAGATAAAGACGCCGGCCCCGCAGAATTTGTACAAACTCGCCGAACTCTATCGTGTACCCTACGAACTATTGATGAAATTGGCCGGTTATCCCGTGCCAAAAGATCGATCGGCCGAGGGTCAGTCTTCTTTATCCAGCTTTGCTGCTCGCATTGGAACCGTTACCGTGGAAGAAGAAGAAGCACTTGTGGAATACCTTCAGTTCATCCGATCTCGGAGGCGGAGGCGTTAATGCGGTGGTCCTATTCGGCAAGTCGTTCGTTTCGTCAATGCCAGCGACAATGGTATTTCAAAAATGTCGTAGCGAGCGCGACAGCCAAAGACCGATTCCGGAAGCGGGCCTTTTTGCTTAGTAAGCTCCAAAGCATCAGTGCCTGGCGAGGCAGAATTGTCGATGACGTGATTTCAAAATCAATCATACCAAACGTCAGTAGGGGTATTTACGTAACACTTCGAGATGCAAGGAATCTTGCAAGACGATTTTTTGACCGGCAGCTTGACTATGCTCGGCGTCATCCGATCACCGATTTAAACCTTAAAGTGTCCCGAGAAGGGGACGATTTCGCAGTTTTTCACGCTATAGAGTATGGAATGGAAGTCTCAGAGTGTGAAATCGAGCAAGCTTGGTCTGAAGTCGAGACCGCTCTCGTTAACTTGTTCTCGTTCGATGACTTAAAATGTATCCTAAAGTCCTCCCAATACATAGTGGCACAACGTGCGCTTCAGTTCACGCTAATGGACAACGTTACAGTGCTGGCCTATCCGGATGCAATTGCATTCCGTAGTGATGCTCCACCGGCGATCATTGACTGGAAAGTTCACGCCTTCGGTATACATGATGCCTGGTTACAATTGGCGATATATGCGATTGCACTCAGTCGCTGCAATCCGCATACGGATTTCCCAGTTGGCTTTGAAAAACAACCTCAAGAGTTAGCTCTCTATGAGGTCCAACTCTTGACCAATGCCGTGCGGGAGCACTCGCTTGGGGGAGAACAAATCATAGAAGCTGAAGAATATATGATCAGTTCTGCATATGAGATTGCCTGTCTGACCGAAGGAAAGAAATACACTGATCTAGCCCGATTAATTCATGAATCGTCAGATAGAGCATTTTAAGGAAGCAGAAAGAGCTTCCGAGTGAGACAAGAAACGAAAGCGCATGGGCTGTGACGGATTTGGCGTGTTCAAGCCGTTTGGGCGGCGCCTGCTTTGCCTCGTGACGTCAGGTTGACCTCGATGCCCGTGTCAAGCGCACAGACTTCTCCATGACCTTTGGTGGTGGTCGATGCAAATGTGAAGGCGGGGTCAGCACGTCGATGGGTTATGGAACACCCGTTGCCAGATTATAGAGGATCTTGCCATAAAGGTGTTTGAGTGGAAACGCCGTTGGCAGATGGAACTTGATTTTAGTTTTCAACTCACAAACGCGCCCGGCGACTTTCAAGAGACGATTTTGCAGGGTATTGAACTGTGCGTTGGTCCACTTCGTGCCGCGCAATCCGATTGCAGCCAGGCTGTGCATCAGGACATAGGCGGCGCTGTGGAGAAAGAGACGGAAGTGATTGGCCTGGAAGGTGTGACAAGAGGTGCGATCGGAATGGAGAAAGGTCTTGTGATTTTTGATGAAGTTTTCCATCCTGCCGCGTGTGCAATAGGCGGTTTTGTAGATGAATGACGGTTGGGCGCGCTTCAGGTTGGTGACCACGAATCGGATATTGACACCTTGCGGTGTCACTTCCGCCTTGCAGACGATGCGTTGTGGACACGCCCAGGTGCCGGCCTGATAGGCCCAACAGCGATAAAGGCGCACGGTTTCTCCGGAATCGGCATACCGCGTTTTGGCCTGGTCTATCAAGGACTGTGCCTTCCGCAGGAGTTTGGCGTTGCCGTTCTGTCCGAGGACAAAATACACATCTTCTTCCTCACACAACACGTGCACTTCCGGACACGAAAAATGCGCATCGCCACGTAACAGGATCTCCACGTCGGGCCAGGCTTTACGCAGGTAGGCGATCACCCGTTTGAGGATGGTGACGATCTCTTTACCCGCAGGCCGCCTGCCAGGACGCAAGACCGTCGTGATCAACTTGCCGGTTTGGCCTTCATAGATATGCAGGGGCTGGTAGCAATAGCCATTGAAATACGCATTGAACAACGACAACTGTTGAGACCCATGCACCTTGTCTTCGGTGTCATCGATGTCCAACAGAATGGCTTCCGGCGGTTCCTCATACGAGGCGACAAACACATCCGCAAAGGCCTTGGCGATCCGATACAAATCGGTTCTGCTGATGCGGTTCTCGAACCGACTCATCGTGGGCTGACTGGCCAGGTCCGCGCCAGACAACGGCAACCGATCACAGGCCGCCTTGAAGCCGGGGTCCTCGCGTAACGTCTTGCAATCATTCGCATCCTCATACCCACAGGCCATCTGAAAGACACGTTGTTTGATCAGGTCCATCATCGAATGATGTACGTAACTTTGATGTCGATGATCGGTGAGCGCCGCAACCATCCGATGCAAAATGCCGACATTGGCCTCGACCTCACGAAGCAGCATCACCCCGACGTCGGTCGTCAGCACGCCCCCGTCGAACGTGGCTTCTACCTGCCTACCAGAAAGACTTGCGAAAGACAACCTGTGATGTTTATCTTGAACTCCCACGGTAGTTTCCTCCTGTTTCATTGTTATTAGGTTATTTGCGTAACCATAATATAATACAATGACTTGGGTATGGAAACTACCTTTTTTGTGAATTATTCAGGCTATATGTCGAAGATTTCCGAACCGCCGTTCATGCAGAAACCTGCCAACGCTGTGCATTTCGCAACATTTGCTGGGAGAAGCCGTATGTCTATTGAAACGAATTGCTTTCGCATTGATGGCTTAGATGCGTTAAATTCAACATACCGTCTGTACCAAATCGCTGGTCTGCAAAGAGATGGGTTAGACTATTATGCCAATGTACAACGGCTCATCCGGCAGTTGAGCTTTCAGATGAAGGCACCGGTGACTACCTACGACAGGAAGAGCGAGGCCTTTTTGGCAATTCCAACCGGATATGGGGATCCGCCAAATCTTGTCATGCTTGTTGGCGTCGTCGTTACGTTGAAAGACACTCGAGAGACAATAGATCTTGATTTCACAACGACCGATCCGGATCTCGACCCCGTCCGTTTACGCTTCCTTCAGTTTATTTTTCAGGGAGTGCTCTGGAAGGATTCGCGCCTCTGGCAGCCAGGAGCTGGACAGCCATTCTTTTTTAAGAAACCGGAGAAAAAACTGGGCAAGATTGACCTTTACGAAGGCTTCGCTATGCGTACCGTATTACACCCAGAGGGTGGTTTTGGCCTTGTAGCAGATCTTCGGCGTAAACTCGTCTCGAGATCTCCGCTACCAACGGGAGCGAAGCGAGAGCAGATCAACGAGCTCAAAGGTCGATCATGCGTCTATAAGATGGGACGCAATTGGTTCGAGGTTACTCTCTCCGGCCTTGTCGATATGGATATCGGCACTCCCTCGATACCACTTGAGAGAGAAGTGGTTAGTTTGATCGATTATCTAAACAGAACTTCACCCAAACCGGTACCTCCATCGATCGCAAATCTATCGCCAGATGGTGCTGCGATTTATTATCGCACAAATGGACCGGAACAACGTTCAGCACCAGCAGCGCTCTGCCATCTAGTCGAAGATACGCACACCCGAGAGGGCGCCAAATATCAACACGAGACGGTTATAGAACCTAAAGTACGGCACAGTCAGATTAAACGACTCGTTAAGATGTTTCTGAGTCGCGTGCGGGTCAGAGACGCCAATCTCTCGGTTTCGGATTGTCCGGGGCGTATAACAACGAAACCGTTCTTACCACCTGACTTGCGTTTTGGAAATGGTGTAACGCTACGCCTTGTAGACAAAGAACGCGATGCGGACTTAGCAATTAAAGATTATGGGCGAAAGAGGCTAGCATTATTGGGGGACGAGAACGCGGGTTTCTTCGTGAAGAACTTCCTGGATCGGCAATACCTCGTGCTACCCAAGAGTGTTGAGAATAGCTATGGTCCGAAGTTTCTCGAAGACCTTAGAAAACAGGTTGAAAACCTCTATCCCGACGGAGGTGGTTACAATCCTTACGTGATAGTATATGACGACCTTAATTTCAAACGTGATTTCGTCGGTCAGACGAGTGCGATCAGAAAGGCAGTTGAAACTGCCAGAGTCAGGCCAGGCTACGCTCTCGTAATGGTGCATCGTTATGATCGCCGGACAAGATCTGAAGATCAACTGGTGGCGTGGACCGTAAAGGAATTTCCAGATGTATTCGGGCTGAACGCAGCTGTTATTCACACGCAAATGGCAAGGAAGTCGTACGCGAGTTTAACAATAAAGGACGAAACAAGCTACAGATTAAAGGAAAGTGAGCGCGCCCGTTTCCTCGCTTACCTTCGCAACGTCGCGCTCAATAAGATTCTACTCACCAATGGTAAATGGCCGTTTATTCTCGATAAACCGTTACATGCTGATGTAGTGATCGGGATTGACGTCAAGAATAACACCGCTGCCTTCACGATGATTGCAAATGGAGGTGAGATAATTAGACTTTCCACGAGTTCATCCCGTCAAAAAGAACAATTGCTAAAGAATCAAGTTACACAGTTCGTGAGTGATCTCATCCGCCAAGAAAAACACCATTTGAGCAATCGCCCAAAACATGTCGTGGTGCATCGCGACGGACGGACATGGCCGTCGGAAATCAAAGGGCTAGAAGAAGCATGTCGGCGGCTATCTATAGAAGGGCAACTCGACCAGGACTGGCAGCTCACAGTCGTTGAAATAGCCAAGTCCGCGCCAGCACCACTGCGGCTGTTTGATGTGAAGCCTTCAGGTAACGCCCACGGGATCAATGTCGAGAACCCGTTGGTCGGAAATTGGATTCAAACTGCTCCAAACGAAGGCTTCGTAAGTACAACCGGAAGACCATTTTGGATTCCGGGGACGTCCAATCCACTACATGTCCGCCGCGCGGCTGGTGAAATGCCCCTCGAACATTGCCTGTCCGATGTTTTTTCACTTAGCTGTCTGACTTGGACTCGCCCGGAAGGTGCGACGCGTCTGCCGGTCTCGATCAAGTTATGTGATCGCAGCCTGTTCGACGAAGCCGCGGAATACGATCAAGACGCCATCGAGTTTGCAAGTGCCCATCTTCAGGAGGAGGTCGTAAAATGAGTGATTTGAGTTTGCTGAGGGGGGTTTACGCCGATGTGGAGGAATATGGCAGCTTGATAGACAGGGTAATTGAACGCCTTGAAGAGGGCGGAACTTTTTCGCCGGATCCAGATCAGTTGAAACTCGGTCAGCTTCTTGTCGATGCCAGCGATCAGGGTCTCAAATCCCAATCCGTTGAAGCGCTGACCCTGGACAGCTTGCTTCGGTCAAACACCGGCGACCCCTTCGTCGGCCTGAAAGCGCTTGGCAAGTGTCTACTCAATGGCCAGGTTGATATTAGCTATCACGAAAAGTTAGAAAGCCTTGCTCAGAGACTGGAACAGGAACGGGCGGACATTGCCCGGCGAATTCGGGGGCATTGATGGTCGAGAAGTACTTGACCGGGTCCATTGACCAATCACTCGAGCGGGCGCGTCAGTTACGCCAAATCGTACAGGGGAAATACCCGTGCGAATATGACAGATTGCGGAAGATCTGTTTGAAACAACTCAACGAGTCGCAGGCTTCTCTACAACGATTGTCCGCGGAGACGATTGTCGATACGGCGTTACAGACACCCCGGCGAGTGAGAGAATTTAAACGCATTGTAAGTCAACTCAACAATGTTGAAAACGTCGGCGCATTCGCCCTCAGCCGGGTGAGTCGAGACGATGAGTTCCTTAACCGCCTGATTACGGATGTTTGCGGCGAGATAATGTATCCTCTGATTCGCCCAGTCGTTAGCCATATCTCTCAGGGCTATTTTCATATTTATCGGGACTTTAATCTTCTCTGTTTGCCTTTAATCGAGAGCCGGTTTCTGCTTCATCTCCCAGATATTTATCACGAACTTTGCCATCCGTTTCATTACAAGCAGAAACTAGATCTTCCGGCTCTTGTATCATACCATGCGGCCTACAAGCGAAACCTGTTTCACATGGTAGAGTACTTTAGAGGTGAAATCACAGCCGCCGAACGCATAAACAAGCCGAAGGGAAAGGTCTATCAACTACGTTTGTGGGAAACTTCGTGGACGAAATACTGGATGGAAGAGTTTTTCTGTGACCTCTTCGGTGTGCTGACAACAGGACCGGCCTTTGCCTGGTCTCATTATCACCTATGTGTAAAACGCGGTGGTGATCCCTTCGAGACTCCTCTGAAGTTTGTATCAACGCACCCGGCAGACGATGCACGTATGCGTGCGATGCTGTCGATGCTGACGGCGAACGGCTTCGGTGGGGAAGTGGAGCGGATCGATACGGCCTGGCGGGATTTCGTTGAGATAATGGGCTACAAAGTAGAGCCCGAATACCGTCAGTGTTACCCCGAAGAGTTGCTATCGAAAGTCGTCTCGGCGACAAAAGAAGGAGTCGAAGGGACCGGTGTGGTGACAGCAAAGCCAGGCGCGTTGACGCCAATCGTGGGTCTCCTGAACTCGGCATGGCAGGAATTCTGGCGTGCACCAGAAGACTATCAGGCGTGGGAAGCGAAAAGGTACGACGAATTGAGGCGCTCTTTGCGTGCCGACTGGTAAATGTGGGGCAGTTCCAACGTGCGCTGCATTAACAAAGTGCTTGACGTGAATCCTGAGGCATCCTCCATCGTCTTTCTGGGCGGCGATTTCCAGGGCGGGTCTTATGTATTGCGGATTCGACTCAAGGAGAGTGCCGCGCTTTCTTTTGGCGGATTCAAACGAGGAAAAATCATAACGCTTCCGGCGGGTGAGTACGTGTACGTCGGGTCCGCCATGTCACAGAAGGGCCCCGCGTCACTGGCCAACCGGCTGGTCCGCCACGCCACCCGGACCGGCCGAAGGCGACCTCACAACATCCGGGACGAAATGCTGCGGCGATTCAATGCCATCGGTCTCGGAGACGGAAATCTCACTCGAAAAAGACTCAAGAACCTGCACTGGAACGTCGACCACCTGCTCGACCTGCCGGCCGCCGAACTGACCGGCGCCTGCATCATCCGAACCCGGGAGCGCCTGGAAGCACGCATCGGGAAATTTCTCGAGCGCGACCCCCGCACGATCGTCTTCGAAAAAGGCCTTGGCGCAAACGACGTTCCGGGTAACACGCACATCCTCCGTCTCTCGGCCGGAGACGCATGGTGGACGTCCCTTCCCGAGCGACTCGAAGCGCATTTTGATATTTAGAACGCTTCGCTGCGATACTATTTCTACCCCCCTCCCTTCCTTTCTTTTTTCTATGCCCTTTTTCTTTCTCGCCAAAGAAAAAGGGCCAAAAAGAACGGCGCCTGCCTGCCGAGCACGGCTCGGCGCAGGCAGGCCGCACGGCGCGGAGCCGGTTTTTCCGCGAAACACCGCAGGGAAAAATACGAATGTCGGTGCCCTGCGTACGTCGTAAGCGTTACTGAAATGCGTTGCTGGACGGTTTAGCGCGGAAAAACCCCCAACCCCCAGACCGGATGCGCGAGAGGCGAATCGCTGGATAGAGCGGGAAACTCCCCTTCCCCACAACCGGGCGGGTGAGAGGTGAAACTTGAGGGACCGCCGTCCCCTTTCACCGTACCATTCGGGCGGTTCGCGAACCGCCCCTACAAATGCAACGTGTACGCGGACAGGCGGGCGACCCGTGGGTCGCCCCTACAGGAACCAGGCATCCTGACAGGATTCCTCGAACCGTCGAAGCACCTGTTCGGGCGAGGCGGTGCCGGTTGTCCCGATCTGCTGGATGGTAATGGACGACACGAGCACCCCGACCCGTGCCGCATCGACGTAAGACGCACCCGCACAAAGCGCCGAAATGATCCCGGCGGAAACGCTATCCCCTGCACCCACAGTATCGATGGGATCGGGCACTGTAATGCCCGGGACGTGGCGAATCGCGTTCCCATCGTCACAGAGGATACCCTCCGGGCCAAGTGTAATATAGACGGGTCGTCCGGTGCGATCGACAAAAGACCGAATGGCGGCGTTCAGACAGGCCTCGGCTTCGGTGCCGGAATTTTCGGACACCGCCTGGAGGGCCTCATCGCGGTTGGGCTTGGCGACCACGTTCCTGAACGCAGCGACGCGTGAACGGGAATCCGCCAGAAACACGATTTCCGGATACACCGCTGCGAGGCGCGCGATTCCCGCCCGAACGCGATCCGTAATCACACCACAATTCCGTTCCTGGACCTGGTCGAGCACGACCACGCCGTGGACCTCGCTCAGGAGCGATTCCAGGGTGGTGAGGATGCGATTTTCAACGTCGCCGTGGATGGGCGAGCGATTCTTGATATCCAGTCGCTCCATCTCCTGCCCGGTCGTGCTGAGAATCGGCTTTGTATAGGTTGGCGTGACGAGATCCGAAACCTCGATCAGATGCCGCGTATCCACGCCAGTCGCAAGCAGGCCCGCCTTCAGGTCGTACCCCTGCCCATCCTCCCCGATCGCCCCCAGCGCTCGAATCCGCCCCACGCCGAGGGCACAAAGGTTGCTGGTCACCGTGCCGGCTGCTCCGGGCCGGTTGCGGACCTGCACGACCTGCCTGGCCTCCCGCCCCGTCTCCAGGGAGATTTCCGCGAGATCCGGGTCGATAACGAGGTATCGATCCAGGAAATAATCCCCGACCACGAGAATGGAAAGGTCCGGAAAATTATCCAGAAGATTTTTCAGAGCGGAAGAAGTCATAACGAAAAAATTGGGCCGTAACGGGAGCGTTCTGTTCTCGTCAGCGGCCCGGCAATCTATTTCCGGGACAGAATACTAAGCATCGAGGAGATAGTCCACGAGTAATTCCTGGCTCCGAAAGTCCGGTACGATCAGATCCGCCCCCGCCTGTATCAACCGTTCCCGTTTCCAGGCATTCACCCCCCGGCGGCGTTCCTCATCCGATGCGACGCCCACGGCCGTTCCGCCCGCCGACTTCACGTTTTCAATTTCCACGTATCCATCGCCAAAGCCCAACAGTTCCTCGCCTTCTATGCCCTGTGATACAATCAGATCCTGAATCACCCTCTCCTTGGAAAAACTATGATATTGATCAAGCGCGCCGTAGACGCGGTCTTCAAAGAACGGTGTCAGCCCCAGCAGGGCGGCCTCTTCTTTAACGTACACCTCGTCGGTTCCACTTGCCAGATAAAGCGTAAGTCCCCGGCGTTGCAAATTGCGAAGAAGATTCAGCGACTTTGGCACCATGATATCTTCCGGTGCAATTTTACTGGAAAGGAGGCCGTTAACGCGGTTACGTATATGACGGTTAAGCCGTTCGTGATACCGGTGTTTGTAGGCGACCGGATCCGGAGGCGTGCCTCCGCGTTTCTGAACCTCCTCGCCAAGCTTCATCATCTGGTAAATGGTTTGCTTTCCGGTCAGCCGGTCGACAAAATCAGCGACTACATGGGAAAGTTGCGCCCTGGTCTCGCCGGTGTTGCATTCACCAAGCGTTGCCACCATCATCGGAACCATGATTTCCCGCCAACCCTGGCGGATCAGCGAGAGCGTTCCGTCGAAATCGAAAAGTACCGAGCGAAAGCGCCCCCGGATTATTGCGTGGTTCACCCGTTCGATTTCATCCACTCGCAAGGAATCGGATCTATCCGGTAAGACCACTGATTGACCTCATTGTCTGGAAAAATCGTGGATTTGTCGGGCGGAGTTGCACCAGACGGGCAATCTAAATGCGCATCGAAAATTGTCAAGCCATTTAACCCCTTGGCCCCCTGTCATTGAGTCCAAATTTGCTTGTCAAATTTCAATTCTACATTATCTTAATATCGTGCCTATTCTGACTTCGATAGAGAAGGTGGCTGATGGGGCGTTTCAGGGGCTGGCAATGGAACGATGGGTTGTGCAGCATTCAACCACCCGTCAGGGTGACTTACAGCTGGCGTCCGTGAAGGCCGGCACGGTCACCCATTTCGAACTTATCTTCAACGGCGTTTTCCTGATGGCCACCTACAATGCCTCGTCCGATCGGGCATTGATGGACACCGTCCTGGAAACATTGAAGTCCCACAGGCACATCAACGTTCTTATCGGCGGTCTGGGGTTGGGAATCTCCCTTCGGCAGGCGCTCGCCTATTCGAATGTGCGTTCCGTGTGTGTCGTGGAACTGGATTCGCGAATTGTAAACTGGAATCGCGAATACCTGAGCAATGCCGATATTCTGGACGATGCGCGCACGGAAGTGGTGGTCGGCGATTTTTGCGATTACATTCAGGGCAATCCCCGAAGCTACCACGGCATCGTACTGGATATCGACAATGGTCCCGACCGGGTCGTGCGTTCGGAAAGCCGGCGTGCGTATAGCGTTTCCACACTGCAGGCACTCCGAACGAGGCTGCGCCCGGGAGGAACGCTGGCGATCTGGAGCCAGGTGGCCAGCAATTCGTACGAACGTGCGCTGGAGAGAGTTTTCGGCGGGGTGACTCGACAACAAACGTGTGACCATAACCTGACCGGAACACCGCTTGAAAGTATGATCTACGCGGTTCGGGCCTGACCGGCAGGGAAAGACGATCTGAAAGGAATTGTGTGGATGAACAACGACTCCCTATCGATAACGGATAATCGGACCGGCAAGACTTACCATGTTCCCATTCTTTACGGCACGTACCCCGAATATGGCGCCGCGATCAGAACCGCGGATCTGAAACAGATCAAAGTATCGGAGGATGATTTCGGGTTGCTCGGATACGATCCGTCCTACCTGAATACGGGCTCGTGTCAGAGCGCCGTGACATTTATCGACGGAGAAATGGGCATTCTCCGATATCGTGGATATCCGATCGAGCAACTCGCCGAGCACAGCACCCACCTGGAAACGGCATATCTGTTGTTGGATGGAGAACTTCCCGGCCGGATGCAACTGGATGCGTGGAGCGAGTCGATTATGGCGAACGTGACAGCCGACCCGAAGCTGACCCAACTGGTGAACGGGTATCGGGCGGGCTCTCACGCAATGGGTATGCTGGTGGGGGTGCTGGGATCATTGTCGACGTTTTTCGAAAACGCAAGGGACGTCAGTTCCGACGACGCACGGGAACAGCATATTCGGCGATTGATCGGCTGGGCTTCCGTGGTTGCGGCAATGGTGTACCGCCGGAGCCAGGGACTTGACTTTGTGGATCCGGATCCCTCGGCGGGGTATTGCGGCAACTTTCTGAGAATGATGTTCGGCGGATCTGACGACAATACTCCGGATCCGGCATTGGAACGCGCGGTGGAGGTCCTTCTGATATTGCACGCCGACCACGAACAGAACTGCAGCGCCAGCACCATGCGCGGCATCGGCAGCGGGGGCGCAGACGCGTACTCCTCCGCGGCCGGCGCCGCTGCCGCACTCTACGGGCCGGCGCACGGCGGCGCGAATGAAGCTGTGCTAAAGATGCTGAATGAGATCGGGTCGGTGGATAATATCCCGTCCTACATTAAGCGGGTGCATAACCGGGAAGTGCGCCTGCAGGGCTTTGGGCACCGGGTATATAAGAACTACGATCCCAGAGCCGCGATCATCAAGCAGACCGCCAACGCGGTGTTCGAGGTGACCGGCAGGAATCCGCTCATCGACATTGCTCTGGAATTGGAACGCATTGCGCTGGAAGACGATTATTTCGTCTCTCACAAGCTGTATCCGAATGTGGATTTCTATTCAGGCATCATCTATCAGGCCATGGGACTGCCAACGGACATGATGACCGTTATGTTCGCATTGGGCCGGATGCCCGGGTGGCTGGCGCAGTGGAAGGAGATGCTTAACGACCGGGAACAGCGTATCGCACGTCCGCGGCAGGTCTATATCGGTGAAGACCACCGGGACTATGCGTCGATCGGAGAGAGGTAGGAGACGGATCCGACACCACGCGGCTCAATGAACGGCCGGGGATGTAAGAGCCGCCGGCCTTTACAACTTGGCTATATGGGCTCTTTGGCGTGAAAACACGCTGAAGAGCTCTTTTTTCGTGTGCGCCTGTACAAACCGGGTACATGGATAACAGATGTTCGGGTACATGGATAACAGATGTTCGGGTACATGGATAACACTTTTTGTGGTGGTCCGCTGGCGAGTTGAGGACCCGTGAGGCCGCCAGCCATTGCGCGCCGCGCTGGGGTTTGTAGGGGCAACCCTTGTGGTTGCCCACTTTGCGGTGTTGACGTCTGTTGATTGGCTTTTTGCTAACCGCTGTCCGCTGTGGTCAATCGCCGTAGAGTTTGAGTGGCGAGAGCGTGATGAGGGCGGGTTCGTCGCGAAGGACGCGGGCAACGTATCTGATCGCGGGAACGACGCGGAAGGCCTGCCAGATCGAGGGTCCCACCGAAGCCTGGCGGACGAGGCCGGCGGACTTGACACGGTCGCCCATGATGCTGAAGTTGAATCCGGGCCACATGCGCGACGCGTCGGTGTTCTTGTAATTGCTTTCCACCCAGAGGGCCTGGCTGTAGTGGAAGATGGAACAGACGTTGAAGCCGACGCCCATGAGGACGTAGAGGGCGTTGCGTTCGACCAGCCAGTCCCACGGAGAGCCGTGACCGAACGCTTTCTCGTCCCATGGACTCAGCCGGGGCCCAGCGGACTTGTGGCCGCCCATTGCGCGCCCGCCTTCGGCGCCGATGGCGGCCAGGGAGTCGCAGCAGTGGTCGCTGCGCACGGCGTCGGGGCGCCGGCGGAAGACTTCGGTGACGTGGCCCACGTCCGAGGGCGATGTACGGATGTTCCAGGCTTCGCGTCGGGTCCTGTAAGTGGCGGATTCGCCGTTGACTTTTTGTACGAAAGTGGGCACAACGACGGTACCGGTCGCGCCAACGGCTTCGATGGCGCCGTCGATGACGGTATCCGCGCCTCCGTACACGTAACCAAAGCTCTTCAGGGAACTGTGAAAGAGGAGTGCATCGCCGTTTCGAAGCCCGAGAGAATGGAAACCTGTCTGGATATCTTTCTTGTGGACTGCATTCTGATCTGTCATAGAGATATGTAGAATCCGATTAACGTACGTTGTGGGGCAGGTGCGGTGTGACTGTTTTTATTCGACTTCAAAATGTCGGAGTCGGCTGGCACTACTTCTCGACGACAAAGTGGACATGGTCTGTCGCATCCCTGAACTGAGGCAACTCCGAGGTCTCCGCTGCGAATTCTAAAACGTTGTCATATGCCGAACGTTCATTTTTCCTGAGCGACTCCAGAAGTGGCGCCATACCTCCAACAAAGCCTTCTACGCCCGCATAGCTTACGATTCGTAGCCCTCATCCTGAATTTCTCTGCCAGCGATCTCAGGATTGGACCAGTGACATTCGGTGAAACCGGAGAGTTCACGACCATCAAAAGATTCGTCCTCAAAGACACCCAGATCGCGTGCATCTCCTTGTACAAACCGCGTCGCGCTGATTCCTTCTGATGCAAATTCCCGCTCTCCCCTCTCCAGCAGCTTCCCGGAAAGGTCGAATAAAGTCACCTGGTACCCACGCCTGGTGAGCTCAATTGAATAACGGCCTGGCCCACTTCCGATGTCACACACGGCTCCGCTGGCAGGAAAGTATTTCTCAATGAGTCGCAGAGTGGAAGCGAATTCGATTCGCGAAAGCCCCGTATCCAACCGTTCCCACTCTCTCTCTGGCGCCGAGTCGTAGTAGGTTCTGACGCACTTGCTCATTCATGCCCCGATTTCAGTTAACCTTCCCGCCACCCAACAACCCGCGCAGCCGGTCTGGCGACAGGGCGGAATGGCCCGAAGCCGTGGGAGTTCGTTCTTCTTACTGTTGCATCGGCGGCCTTCCAGGATGGCAAGGCCGCCCTGTTTTCAGGACGCACTGCCAACGAGCGTAAGCCGCTCCATTGGTTTTATATTGATGAACCTGTCCGAATACCACCCTTTGCTGCTCGAACCGCAACGTTAAGGTGTAAATGGGCGCGGATTCCGTATAGCAAAGCTTGACAGCGAACGTGTCGTCTGCAGTCCACGGATCCTCATCGCCTCCAGATTGCGGCCGGGTTGCTCCGGGCGCTCGTCAGGGAAGAACGACAATACCGTGTCTTCCACGCTCAGAAGCCCTTCGGCTTGCGCGATGCCGATCGCCGTCGCCGTGAAGGGCTTGCTCAGCGAGTACAGCATGTGATTCCGTTCTGCAGAATACGGCGTCCACCACCCCTCCACGACGACACGACCGTTGCGGGCGATCATCACGCTGTGCAGTGCGTCGAGCGTATCCTCTGCGTCGTCGATGAAAGCAAGCACAGCGGAGGAAGGTATACCCTGGGACTCGGGACTGGCTCGTCTCATCTTCTTTAACTCCACGCTTCTTCCATTCTCGCTACTGCTTCCCGCGATTATACACCCGCCCGGCATCATCGCCAGCGTTGCCCCGGTTCCGGCAATGCGCAGGAACGCACGGCGATCCATACCGATCTCCTCTCCGGCCAAAGCCGTTCGTGAGTTTGGCCAATACCATCGATGAAGAGTTGAAGCTACGCAGA
This sequence comes from Candidatus Latescibacterota bacterium, assembly GCA_965237675.1. GTDB lineage: Bacteria > Latescibacterota > UBA2968 > UBA2968 > JAAXHE01. The sequence continues at coordinate 1,149,570 of OZ250150.1, read as the reverse complement.
CATGTAGTCCATCCAGGCTTCCAGTTTGCCGCCTTCGTCAGCCGCTACGAACTTCTGCCAAACTTTCATGAAGTCAGGGAAGGTGTCGATCAGCATTCGATACTTCTCATTTCCCATGAGCCGAAATTGCGCTTTACGATTCGCCGATTTGCGAACTCCGAGCTCGGCCGCTGAGCCTGATCCCTGAGCCTGTCGAACGGTGTTGAAGCGTGTCGAGGGTTTGCCTGATTGGGCCAAGCGGCGTATGCCGTGCAGCGCAAACCGTGTTGTTGAGCGTAGGGGGTCCCTTCAGCAACCGGGGCGGAATCCGACGGCTATGATCCCCGGGTGCATCGCCGAAGGGAGCTTAAATCTTCAGAAGTGTCAAGTAGACGTTTCCAAGTTCCCCGGACAGGCGCTCCCAGTCGTTCAGTTCTTCGAAATCCTCTCCATAAATCGCCACGACCTCAAACTGACCTGATCGGTGGATTAACTCCTGTAGATCGGAAAATAGCCATAGCCTCAGGGTATGGCGAGAATCAACATGCTCTATCTTGCCATCCTGTTCGATTTCAAACGAGCCAATTTGGTGGCTCAATCTTGATTCTTTGTCTTCGCTAAGGATTCGCCACGAGATTTTCACGTTGATGCCGTCACGGTCCATCGTCCAGTGATCCCCATCGGGGAGTTCGCCCTCGTGTGCGAAATTCAGATGGACAAGATAAATCCCGCCCTCACGGAGCGATGAACCCGTAGCCTTCAGATGGGAAACCACGTTATCGTCGGAATGAAGGTAACCAATGCTGTTAATCGAATTGAACGCGGCATCGAACTCACCGGGGATCTCAGCGGAGACCATGTCGGCCAGTACAATCCGAACACTCCCCTGGCAACCTGCAGCCGCAACAGAGTCCGTAGCGTATTGGACCATGGCGGGGTTGACGTCGTAGCCAGTGACCTGGAACCCATTGAAAGGCAAGGTTCTCAGAAAGCGCCCGGAGCCGCACGCTGGCTCCAGGATGTGCCGTACCGGGAAAGGCACGTGCGTTTCGAAAGCTCTTTTGAAGAAGTCGATCTCTCGAGAAAGATCCCAGGAGAACGCGATATCATAGAGCTGAGGGAGGTCGTAGAGCTTGGCACTCATCTATGTTCTCCGCACGTCGACACTTGTCAGCCGCTGTCGCTTAATGTTCTCGGCACCTACGAACCTGCGAAGCGGGTTGCCGAAGGCCAATGCGCCCTGACGCCGTTCAGCTTCGCGGCTCGGATTAACAACCGTCCCCACTGGCCCCTGCACATTCAGCCGTTGTTCCTTACGCTTTTCCGGCCAATCTTGCACCGATCCACGCCATAGGTATGTAGGCGCCAGCCAGGTCCACGCCGGTAAACAAGGCGGGTGACGCTATCGAGACGGCGTTGATGATGCCGCCTATCAGGAAAAATCCACCAACAACCATCGCCGCTACCATCCTGCGGCTCGCAGCCATGACGACGGCCAAATACGCGCCTGCGAGGGTGCCCAAGGCATGAGCCAGGAACGGGAAGACGAAGTGTTTGAATTCGAACAAGTGCATGGATGACCTGATGGATTCCATATTGGTCACATCGACACCATCAGGGAGTGGGATGATTGCAGGCCCTGTTACGACCAGTACCATATTTGCGATGCTTCCTACAATGATACCGACGATGACGGCCAAAGCATTCTTTAATTTGGAATTCATAAATCACCTCGCCTGTTCAGTTTTCGTTTGAACGATCTCTCCTCCACATCTAAGCGCTTTCGTGCCTTTCGGGAATCCGACGCTCATAGGCGGTTCCACACCTGTCCAATAACGGCTTTCAAAAGCATCAGAATAATCCCTCCGGGTATGCGAGATCAGATGACAGAAGAAGAACAGCTCTGGCAACACCTGCGAGACCTACCCCCTACCCCCCTTCCTGAGAGGAAGGGGGAACTGCTTATTCAGAGCCTATGTAAAACAGTGTTTACTCAACGCTTCGCTCTACTCCCCCTCTCCTCGCAGGAGAGGGGGCCGGGGGGAGAGGTCCTCCTTTTCCTTATTTTCGTGTTCGTAGCGCGTCGTCCACGGCCGAGGCCAGTTGATCGACGTGAGACGTTTCCATGGGCAATGAGACGTTGCCGCCGAGTTTCCAGTAGATCCCGCGGTTGAGCAGGGCGAAGAACAGCCATCGGTGCAGAGTCTGGTTGTCCCGGGCGGCTTCGCGGTAGTTCCGGGGTTTCTCGGAGAGAAAGTGAATCCGGAAGAGGGAGCCGGCCGTTGTGACCCGGACCTGAAGGCCGGCATCCTGGAAAACGCGTCTGAGCCCATCGGCGAGTCGCCTCGTCAGAGAATCCAGCCTCTCATAGGCTTCCGGCGTGAGCATGCGAAGGGTCGTGAGGCCTGCGACGATGGCGATGGGGTTGGCGTTATACGTGCCGGAATGGGGAATTTGCGGGGCCCCTCCCGCGGGGTTGTAGAGGTCCAGGATGTCGGAGCGTCCGCCCAACACCGCGCCAGCGGTGCCGCCAGCCACGACTTTACCCAGGCACGTGAGGTCAGGGCGCACGCCATACGTTTCCTGGGCCCCGCCGGAGGAGATGCGGAAGCTTACGATCTCGTCGAATATGAGCATTATGCCGGCGCGTTCCGTGATTTCGCGGAGACGCGCAAGAAAGCCGTCGACCGGAAGGGTAAAACCGGCTGCTGTTGAAAGCGGATCGACCACCACCGCGGCCAGATCGTTCCGGTGTTCGTTGATGATTGTATCGCAGGCGTCGGCGTCGTTGAATGGGAGGACGATGACATTCTCGACGGCCTGAGGGGTGAGGCCGCGTGAGGAAGGCACGGAGCAGGGTCGCGTAGCCGGCCCAAGATTTCCGTCGACCGGAGGGAGGTGGCTTACCATTACGTATTCATCCATCCCGTGGTACGCCCCTTCGAATTTGGCGATTCTGGTTTTGCCGGTGAAGGCGCGCGCGGCGCGGATGGCATTGAGGATGGCTTCGGTGCCGGAACTGCAGAAGCGTACCTTTTCAAAGGAGCCGACGCGGTTCTTCAGAAATTCAGCCATTTCGACTTCGAGGGCCAACGGTCTTGAGAAGCCCGTGCCGAGGGCTATCCGTTCCCTGAGCGCGGCGACGATTTCGGGGTGGGCGTGGCCCAGGATGAGGGCGGTATTGTTGTTCACGAAGTCGAGAAGGCGATGTCCGTCCAAATCGATGAGATGGATGCCTTCGCCGCGGTCGGCGTAGACCGGGAACGGATCGAAGTGGACGCCGGTGCGTGTGTTCCCGCCGGGAAGCGATGCCTGGGCCCGTTTGAACATCGCTTGGGATCGCGGGTGTTTGTCCATGTATTCGGCAATCTGCCTGTCGAGCGATGCCTGGACGTGCTGTGATTCCATACAATCCTCACTGCGGGGTGGTCGGAGCTGATACGGAAAAGGCATGACTCCGGGTTTTGCAACTGGCTTCGATGGATTCAAAATACAAAAAAAATTAGGGGGATTTCAAGACTTCTTTGTTGCCCCGGGCAAGGTGCGGGCCGTAGCGGAAGGGGTTGACTTGGTCGGGATCCAGGTGTAGCATATAGAGTGTGTTTTTGAACGGGTTGTAATGAATTCGAACCAAGGTGGAGGTGTTTTTATGGCCGGTTCGGGAAGCGATCGGTTGCCCCGGCTTACTGGCGACCTGGCGGTGGCGAAGTCAAATATCGAGCGGTTCGGATACTGTTTACTGAAGGACGCGTTGAGCCGGGACCAGGTGGCGGCCATGCGGAAACGGCTGTTGGAGCAGGCCGAAGCGGAAAAACAGGTGGGCGCCGCGTATGAAGACGGGGGGCCGGACCAGAACTGGGGATCGTTTCGGGACGAGAGGGGGCAGGTGCGGCCGGAGGCGTTCACGGCGGCCCACGGGGGCGTCAACCAGCGGCTTTGGATGTTGATCAACAAGGGGCGGTTGTTTCATCAGGTGTTGTTTCAGGAACGGGTGCGAGAGGTGATTGGCCACGTTCTGGGCGAGGAGTACCTGCTTTCGAGCTTTACGGCGAATATCGCCAAGCCCGGGGGCGTGGAGATGGATCTGCATACGGACCAGTGGTGGATGCCCTCGCCCACACGGCCGGGCCGGAGGGCATTGCCGGTGGGCTCGATTACCCGGGAGCGGTTTGATTTGGACGGAGACGCCGCCCCACATATGATCGCGCCGGCGGCAGCGGTGAACGTGTTATGGATGCTTGTGGATTTCACCGCCGGAAACGGTGGGACGCGCGTCGTTCCCGGCAGCCACTTGTTCGGTCGGCAGCCAGATAGGGCTTCCGATGTGGAGGCGGTGGCCGCGGAGGGCCCGGCGGGCACGGCCCTGATAATCGATGCGCGAATCTGGCACGGTACCGGGGCCAACGTGACGGGCGGTCAACGGCTTGCACTGCTGACGACGTTCTGCGGTCCACAGTTCCGGCCGCAGGAAAATTTCACCGTTGGAACGTCGCCCGACGTACTGAAGGATGCCCCGCCCGAGTTGCTGACGCTGCTCGGGTTCAAGGTGTGGAACGCGTACGGCCGTGTCGAAAACCCGGCGGTGGAATTCATTTCGCCGGGCGAATCGTCGCTGGGGGAACTGCGGCCGGAGTAGAGCTATGGTGCGCAAAGAGCGGGTCGATCGACGGACCATTTCGATCCACTGCGCCAGGTGCCGGACGCTGCTTTACAGGTACCAAAAGGGCGGCAGAGGTGGCCTGGTCAAGTGCTTCGTGGAACGGATTGTGGAGGACTTCACCCACGGAGATTTGAAGTGTCCGAAATGCGGGCAGGCGTTTGCACGGGACCGGATGATGGGCGGGCGACCGGCGCACAAGATTATCCAGGGCAAGGTGTATACCCGGGGGATGTCGAGAAAGTAAACTCATCCAGGAGACGATTATGGCCGAAGAACTGGCGACGTTCGGAGGGGGATGCTTCTGGTGCGTGGAGGCGTTTTATCAGGACCTGCAAGGGGTGCTGGAAGTGGTTTCCGGATATGCGGGAGGCTCGGTTCCGAAACCGACCTATCGGGAGGTGTGCGACGGAACCACGGGGCATGCCGAGGTCGTGCAGATTCGATTCGATCCGAAGACGGTTTCCTATCGGGTCCTGCTGGACGTGTTCTGGCGCACTCACGATCCGACAACGCTGAACCGGCAGGGGGCGGACGTGGGCACGCAATACCGGTCGGTGATTTTTTATCACGACGAGCAACAGCGCGCAGAAGCGGCACAGTCCATGGCGGAGACGGATACGTCGGAGTTGTGGCCGGATCCGGTCGTGACGGAGATCTCACCGCTGACCGAATTCTACAGGGCCGAGGATTATCATCAGAACTACTATCGCTCGAATCGCGCCCAACCCTACTGCGTATTCGCGATCGATCCGAAGATGCAGTGGTTCAGGGAGGCGTTTCAGGATCGGTTGAAGGCAGAGTGATGGCATGAACGGAGGGCGATACGGATTCAGTCTCGTCGTGACGTCGGCGCTGCCCACGCATCTCGGGCGCATTCCGATGTCGGTGGAAATGGATTTTGGACGTATGGCGCGGCAGATCCAGGCCTCGGGTGTGTTCGATCCGAATTCCATTGAAGTTGTCGACTTGGTGTCGGGTGAGGCGATGGCGTTCGCAAGGACCGAGGACTTCGCCTATGGCGATCGGGGCAGAATCGAGTGGGTGGTTGAAGATCCGACCCATACGGAATATGAGATCCGATTTCGTGCCCTGCCGAAAAGGCCCCCGTTGCAACCCCAGGAGTACACGCCGATGATCGGCGTCGGAGATCTCCTGCGGTACAATGCGGGGGACCCGCGGCCGATTGCGCTCTCGCATTCGATGCGGCTCGTTGACATGACCGGTGACGGCCGCGCCGATCTGGTGGGGTGCTGGAATTATTATTATCGACCGGGTTCGCCGATCAGCGGGATTGTGTGTTATCCTCGTGTGGGACCGGATGAGGACTTCACGTTTGGAGATCTTGCCCGGTTGCGGTACGTGGATGAACGAGGATCGCGCGAGCTCAAGCATTTCCCGGATGTGTACGCCGAAGCGGATTTTGCGGATCTGAACGGCAACGGGCTGCCCGATATCGTGTACGCGGGGATGCTCGATAAAGGGGTGACAGTCTACCTTAATTCAGGGAAACGCGACGGGGGCGGGTTGCCCGTTTTCGTGAAGGACATTGAGATTCCGGCGCCGGTTGCACAAAACGCGGGGATCCACATTGTGGATTTGAGCGGGAATGGCGCTCCGGACCTGGTGGTCAACGGGCACTATATCCGGAATCTGAATCCGGATGGCTGGCCGTTCATGGCCGCCGATGCGGTGGATTTCGAGGTTGGGAAACAACTCGCGTTCATGGATCTGGATGGCGATGGACTACCGGACGTAATGTCGATGCCTGTTGGCGGGTATAACCATCCTCTGACGTGGCGAAGGAATCTGGGCGGGGATCCGCCCCGGTTCGGACCACGGCAGGAACTGGGCGACGTGTCTCCGGATTTCTGCAGCCGGCTCAGCGCCGTTAAGGACGGCAATCGGAGAGGGATTCTGGTGCAGCACAATATGTATCAGAATCTCACTCTTTATGAACTCGCCGGAACGCGGGCGGGCCAACCACGTTTCGAACTCCTGGGAAGGGCCCGGTCGGTGTCGGCCGTGATGTCTTTGAGCGATCAGTCGTGGCCGTGTTTGTGCGACTGGAATGGCGACGGGGTCTACGATCTCCTGATCGGTGGGGGATACGGGTGGCCGCGCGTGGTTGTCAATGCCGGCAGCAATGAACGACCGGTCTGGACAGAGCCGGATTTGATTTGTTCCGAAGGTAAGCCGATCCGGATATTGCGCGATGAGATACTGCAAAGCAAACACTGGCACAATATGGGGTACCCCTATCCGGTGTTTGTGGATTGGGACGGGGATGGGCTGCCGGATCTGATGCTGCCGAACGAAACCAATCGGATTGTGTGGTATCGTAACATCGGCTCGCTCGAAGAACCGATGTTTGGCCCTCGAAGATTTCTGGAAGTGGATGGATTCCCGGATTCCGAAGTTCTGCGGGCGGAGACGGGCAGGGCGGCCTCCGACGAAACCCGCCCCAACAGTCCCTATCCGCACGACACGCGTTCGCCGTTTTTCTGGCGGTCCGGGGTCGCGTTTGCAGACTGGAACGGCGACGGGTTGATGGACTTTATCGCACACGACCACACGCGCAAGGCAACGCTTTTCCTTCAGTATCGGGATGGGGAGGGCCGCCGTAGACTCACACGGGGGGACCCCGTCAGGCTGGTGGACGGGAGGGAGATCAACGATTCGATTGTAGGCCGGACAAAACACTGGACCGAGTCGTTCCGCGCCGTGGATTGGGACGGGGACGGGTTGATCGACCTGGTGTACAATCTCGCGGGGACGGGTAAGATCTATTTGCTGCGCAACGTGGGTTCGGTGGATGCGCCGGTGTTCGACCTGCCGCGAGAGTTCAGGTGTTACGGCGAGGAGATCGCGTTTACGATTCACGGGCCGAACGCGTGGGCGGGAGATTTCAACGGCGATGGAAAGCCCGATCTGCTGGGATGTGTGGAGTGGAGTGTGTACCCGTTCTACTGTCACGCGGCCCTGGAAATGGAGAGACACCCCACCTATCGGATCGGGACGGTACGGAAGATGACGTTCTAACCGCGTGTGCTCCACGGAATACGGGTTGCCTCTTCAACTCTTAATCGGGCCCCGACGTCGACGCGATGGCCTGCCGGCGGGCGGACGCAAGCGCGCGGTAGCAGAATTCGGCGGCGTTCCACGGATCGTATCCAGGCCGGTTCCAGATCATGGCGCTGACTTCAGCGCCAACCGGTACAGCCGTGTCCGCGTTGTGCAACGTCCGGAAATAGGCCACGAGGTCGAGGCTGCCCGCGCCGGGTAGCAGGAAGGTCACGGCGCCGTCTTCCATGTAGCCGTCCTTGATGTGGATGTGAACGGTGTGCGGGAGGCACAGTTCGGCGGCGCGAGCGAGGTCGATGCCCTGCACGTGAAAGTGGCTGTGGTCGAAGTGGATTTTGAGGTTGGGATGGCGGGTGTATTGCATGAGCCACGCGGCTTTTTCGGGTGTGTCGAAGATTGCGCCGACATGCGGTTCCACGGCCAGGATAGTGTGATGTGCGGCCGCCAGATCCGCCAGTTCGAGCAGGTCGGCCGCGACGGTTTCTCTCTCGGTTTCCCAATTGGAGAGGGGGCCGCTCACCGTGGTGGTGAGAACGCTGGGGGCGTCTCCAAAGTTCAGATCGCGGGCGAGGACACAATTCTGAATGAAACGGGCTCGCATGGTCCGGCGGTCGCGGCCTCGTGCACAGGTGGGAACCGGTCCGAAGAGGGCCGGTGGCGGGAAGCCGAGATCTCGCAGGGTGCCTGCAAGTCTGCCGCGCGCATTCCGGTCGAGCTTATTGGGCGCGGTGGGCCATGCGTCGCCAATGGCAATTTCGATGGCGTCGTAGCCGATGGCGCGGATTTTCGGCAAAGCGTCGAAAACGTCGACGCCCTGGGTGGCGTAGGTACTGAAGCCGAGGGGGATCATTGTTAAACCGTAAGACGCAAGAAGGAAGAGGTGAGAAGGGTTGGTAACTTTGTCACATTACACTCCCGCCTCTGGACCCTCGCAAGCGAGAAGCCAGAGGAGATTCGAAAGGGAAGCCCGTAGAGGTCGCCCCATCTGTGGGGGGCAGGGCGGTCTTCTAACGTCTTACCTCTTCCGGTTTCGAAAGAACGGCGCCGTTCGGCACGGGGCCGGCTTTTCCGCGAATCTCCTTAGTGGAGAAATCGTGAGACATTGCCCTGAGACCGCCTGAGCATACACGAGGCGACACGGTTGGACGGATCTACGCGGAAAAAACCCCCACACCACGACCGGTCGCGTGACGGGTATATTCCGTGAGCGAGCGCCAGAAATGCACCTCTCAACAAATGTTGTGGATCAACGGCTTATACAATGGACCGCAGACGCCCTTCATCGCCGTGTTTGAGTTTGCAGGGGCAACCCTTGTGGTTGCCCACGTCGCGGCGCGTATATCGCTGATTGACATCGCGTTGCCCTATCGTTAACCGGTGTTGGCTGTCGGCTGATAGCTGTTGTTGCTAACGGCTGTTCGCTATCTTTGCCCCGCCACCCGGCGGGGCAAAGATAGCGAACGTGGCGTGCTTGTCAAGGGCGTCTGGACAGGCGCGCCGGGAGTTTTGAGCAAGGAGACCGATATGGAGCGGATCAACCTGGGATTGGTGGGATGTGGCGGCATGGGGACGCGGCACCTCTACGGTCTGCGGACGCTTGCACAGACGCCGTTCAACAGGATCGAATTGCGGGCCTTGTGCGACATCAATCGGGACAACGCCGAAATGGCGGCCAGGGAAGCCAGGAAGCTCCTTGGGGTCGAGCCGGTGGTTTTTGCGGATCTGGAGACAATGGCCGCCGCGATGCCGGAACTGAATGCCGTGGACGTGGTGACCGATCCGTCGGTACACCACGAGGTGGCCTGCCGGGCGCTGGACTGTGGGCTGCATGTGATGGTGGAAAAGCCGATGGCAATTACCGTTCGGGCTTGTTTGATGATGATTCAGGCGGCAGAGCGGAACGGCCGGGTGCTGTCCGTGGCGGAGAACTACCGCCGTGACCCTTCGGCGCGGCTGGCGCACCATATGGTGGCGAGCGGCGCGATAGGGATTCCGTACATGGGTCTGTTTCATCAGGTGAGCGAGGGGGACCGGATCTTCATCACTCCCTGGCGCCACCTCAAGAATCGCGGAGGGCCGCTGGTGGATATGGGGGTACACTATACCGACCTGATCCGTTATCAAATGGGGGATATCCACGAAGTGTACGGCGATGTGCGGCTGGTGGAGCCGGTGCGGCGAAAGGCCGAGACGATGTGGATGCCCTATGAGTTTTACCGGAAACAATTCGAAGACATGGCGCATGCCGTTCCGGCCGACGCAGAGGATTCGTCCGTGGCGATATTTCGCATGGCCAATGGCGCCACCGTGAGCTGGGTGGTTGGGTTGGGAGGATATGGAGGATGCGGTACCCAGTTGATTCTCGGCACGGAGGGGTGCGTTGAGGGTTTTGGCACACGCGGTGGACGGGTGCGTTTGCGTCGCGGCCGCGGCGAATTCCAGGAACAAGAGGAAATGCTGGCAGGCGCGGAGGGCTTCGAGCCGGATGCGCTGACGGCCTATTTTTTCCCAACCGGAGTCACGTCGGCGGACCGCGAGGTGGATTTGAAGCTTCTTGCCATGGAGTACTACGAGTTGGGCGAAGCCATTGCGGAGGGAAAGGAAGTGGAGGTGGACGGCACGGAGGGGATGAAGGACGTGGCTGCGGTGTATGGGGTTTTCGAGTCCGCCGTGGCGGGTCGGGCGGTACGGATGTCGGAAGTAGAGGCCGGTAAGATAGACGCCTATCAGGCGGAGATAGACGCGGCGCTTGGAATTACGTGAAAGGAGCGTGAAATGCCGAAAGATCGGCCTAACGTGGTGTTGATTACGACGGATCAGCAGCGGGGGGATTGCGTGGGTCTGGACCCCGAAGCGCCGGAGGTTCTACAGACACCCAATCTCGACTGGCTGGGCAGTACGGGAGCATTTTTTGGTCGCGGGTATTCGGAGTGTCCGAGTTGTATTCCCGCAAGGCGGTGTCTGATGACGGGGACTGCGCCCGCAGCGAACGGCGTGGTGGGGTTTCAGGGAACGGAGTGGGAACCGTCGCACACCCTGGCGGGAGAACTGTCCAGGGCGGGATATCAGACGGAGATGATCGGAAAGTTACATTTGCACCCGATACGAAAGCGGTACGGATTCGACCATATGCAGCTTGCGGATGGTACTCGGGGGAAGGAGAACGACTATGTGGATTGGCTGCGCGAGCGGCATGGGCGTATGGAAGTGGATCCCGGGATGGCGCACGGCCTTTCGTCGAACGGTTGGGTGGGACGCCCGCACCATCTGCCTGAAGAGCAGATGCATACGTTCTGGTGCGTGGACCGGGCCATGGCGTTTCTTCAGAAGCGGGATCCGTCTGCGCCCTTTTTCCTGAATCTCTCCTTCATCGATCCGCATCCCCCGTTGACGCCCCCAGAGGTCTACTATGACCGCTATATCAATCGGGCGTTGCCCGAACCCGTTGTGGGAGATTGGGCGCCTGAGTTCGACGGGCCGCGAAAGGGGTTGGATCCGAATGCGCCGGAAATCTGTCTTGGCGCGTACGATATGCAGTGCGCGCGGGCGGCGTATTACGGGATGGTGAATTTTATCGACGATCAGATCGGAAGGCTGATTCAATTCGCGCGGGGTGTCTTGAATGAGAGTCTCATCATCTTCACGTCAGACCACGGGGAGATGCTCGGGGATCATCACTTGTTCCGGAAAACGTGGCCCTATGAGGCGTCGGCGAGAGTGCCGTATCTGATCCGGGCGCCGCAGAGCTGGGGGGCGCCGGAATCGGTGACGTGCCATACGCCAGTGGGGCTTCAGGATATCATGCCGACAATTCTGGATGCCTGCGGCCTGGAGGTGCCGGAAACGTGCACGGGAAGGAGTCTGGCGCCGGTCCTGCGCGGGGAAGCCGTCGGAGTTCGCGACGTGTTGCACGGCGAGCATTCCGGGTGCTATGCGTACGAGCATGGAAATCACTATGTAACGGATGGGCATCATAAATACGTCTGGTACACACAGACGGGCCGGGAGCACCTGTTCGACCTGGACGAAGATCCGCTTGAACTGAAAGACCTGGCGTCGGGGGATGGCGCGGAGGATCGGTTGGCACCGTGGCGGAAACGGTTGATCGGGTTTCTTGACGGGAGGCCCGAGGGGTTTACGGACGGGGAGACTCTGATTGCGGGCCGTGAGCACCGGTCGGTGATGCCGGGATACGAGCCAGCGAGGATGTTTCCGTTCTTGTAGGTCCGGGTCCGGCCGGGATGAGGGCAAATCGAATATCCCGACTGACCGGCGCGCATGGTTTTGATTGCCGCGGTCGGTCACGCCCGCTATATTTCGACGGCTGTTTTTGCCCGGCGTTCAGTGCGCTTTAACACATTCCCGGACATCGAGCGGCCCCCAGTAGACGATCGCACCAGAGAAAGGAGAAACAACGTATGGATTCGTTCAAACGCATCGTTGGCGTCTATCTTATAGTCGTTGCGGCCGTGGTGGCAATCCATACGGTCGCCGAACCCCTGTATTATACTTCCACCGAAGCCAGCCCGTACAGCCCGCATTGGAGCAAGATTAATGCGCTCATGGTGCTGGCGATCGTGTTGGGCGTAATCTTCGGATATATTCGCAAGCGCGGTCTTGGCCAGGACCAGGGTGGCGCTCCGGTAACCCGTGAATATCTCGAAGCCAACGTGCAATTCTACGGCCTCCTTTTTGTTGGCATTCTCTTTTTCTGGAACTTCTTCAACCTCCACAGTCCCGCTTTCACCGCCATAAGAATGGAAACGGTTTCCGCGGTGTGGATTGTGATAGACGCCGCCCTGCCGTTGATCCTGGCCGCAATGGGGCTCTCTATGCTCAAATCCGATTCGTAGACTTCTGTGAATTGCAATTTGATCGTGACGCCCCTATCGCGAGATGTCCCGGTTGCGTCGCATGATGGTTGCATCTGCAAGGAACAAGAAAAGGCCGTCAGGTGGTCTGTAGCGCAGTCTGACGGCTTTACCGTATTTCGCCGGCTCAACTCCTTCTATCGCGCGCGATAAGCAAGTCGGCAGGGATACCCAGGTTTTTCGTCAGGGCGGCAATTTGGCGAATGGAGAGGGTTCGGGAGCCTTTGAAGAATTCGGAAACACGGCTTCTGCCACCGAACCATTCGGCGAGATCGGATCGCGAGAGTCCCTTCTGCTCCAGCATAAACTCCACGATCTCCCGGGGATCCATATTTTCATCGATGGGAGACCGGGCATCTTCGTACGCATGTACCAAAACGGAAAGAAATTCCAGGCGTTCATATGCTTCTGAACCCGGTTCGGGATCGGCGTCCAGCAGGTCATCGATTTCGCGCACTGCCGTGTCGTATTCGGCTTCGTTTCGTAAGACATGAGGTCTAGAGAAGTCCAGCAAACTGGTCATATCCATTGCCTTTGGAGATTGTTCATAAATCGCCACTTCGAGTGCGTCTGTCGTATTCTTCGTGTGTAAGCACGTGTCGGATGTAAATCCTCCCAAGGTCGTAACGCATATCGACAACCAGCCTGTATTTGTTGCCTCCGATGTTGAAAACTGTCCGCCATCTTCCAAGGAAACTTGCAGAGGGAAAATCCCATCGAACTTCGTAAGGGCTGAAATAGTTTTTCGATCTTACGATGGCCAGCCAAGCTTTCAGGGGACGCTGAGAATCCGGATGGTTTCTACAGAATTCCTGTAGTCTCTTACGGGTAATTACGTGCATAGGGGATTACCTGAACACACGACGGCATATGTTCCCAATATGGTAACTTCCGGATGAAATGTCAAGAGATCATTCCTGATTTCGCCACGTCAATCGCGAACCGAGCCGCTGGATCACCAGGCCGGCGACAATGAGAATCAGCCCGATCGGGGTGGAAGGCAGGATTTCTTCGCCCACCAGGAAGTGGATGAAGATCAGGGAGACGAACGGAGAGATGAAGATCAGGTTGGCAACTCTGGCCGTAGTTTCCGAGAGTCGTAGCGCGACGAGCCAGAAAACGAAGGCGATGCCCATTTCGAAAACGCCGACGTATGCGGCGCCCATCAGGCCGTAGTGATTCGAGATACGGAGATCCGAGAAGAGCAGGCAGAGTACGAAAATGAACGGCATGGCAAACGTGAAGTTGAGAAAAAGGCCGACAACGGCGTCCCGGTCATCCCGCGTGTTGTAGATCCAGTAGAATGCCCATACGATCGTGCTGGCGAGGGCCAGGGTTACGCCGAGCGGGTCCGAGAGCCGGAAGTCCAGGACGTTGCCGCGCGTGGAGATCACCAGGACGCCGGAATAACACACGAACCCGGCAACGATTTCCTGTGGTTTTATGCGCTGTTTTAAAAGCGGAATGGACAGGAGCGAGAGCGTAATGGCCCAGGTGTAGTTCAGGGGTTGGGCTTCCTGGGCGGGCAGAAGGTCGTACGCTTTGAAGAGGACGAAGTAATAGACGCAGGGGTTGAGCAGGCCGAGAAGGAGGGATTTCCAATATTGGTGTTTTGAATAAGAAAAGACGAGGCTTTGCTTTCCCTGGATGACGACAATGATCGCCAGGGTACACGTAGAGACCAGAACTGAGTAGAAGAGAAGCTGAAGGGGGTCCAGATATCGGAGGGAGATCTTGAAGGCGGAGGCGACGGTCGACCAGAGAAGAACCGTGGCTATGGCGTAGAGGTAGGCTTTATTCTGGTCGCGCATCAAGGATAGAGGGATTTATAGACACCCCCTCACTTCAATCAATTCTCATTTTTTCTTCGTCCTTTTTCTTGTACGCCCAAGAAAAAGGACCAAAAAGAACGGCGCCGCTCAAACGCCGCGGGGCTGCTTTTCCGCAAATATCCTCAGTGGAGAATACGAGCGATGTTGCCCTGCCGGCGCCGCAGGCTGTCCGAGACGACGTTGCTGAACGGAATAACGCGGAAAAGCCCCCCATCACCTCAACCGGGCGGGCACGAATGATACCTGGTCGGATTATTGAACGGGTTTGCGGTCTTGCCGCGAAACCCCCCCCATCCCCGCCACCGGTCGCGTGATAGGACGCGAACTAGCCACTGTCCCCTTTCCTTTAGGAGAGGGGGCTGGGGGGAGAGGTCCCGGGCCGTATCGTCAACCGGTTTAAGCTGACTGCTGTACGCTGACCGCTGATTGCTGCCTTTTTATTCCTTTTCCACTTTGTCCAGTTTCCGTTCGTAACTCATGTTGATTTCGGCGCGGATATTGTCCACGGGTTTCTTGTGGTCTATACGCCTTACCTGGGGGCGCGTGATGTTCATCCGTACCTTTTGGGACAGCACGATTCCGCGGTCCGTGTCGATGACCCAGGTGCTTTTACCTTCTCCGGTTCCGTCGACGACCAGAGACAGGGAGCCAATATTGACAGGCGCTCTGAAACGGACGTCTCTGTCTTCCTCAAACGTGACAATTTTATTTCCCTTTTTGGTGGCGATATTTTTCACCTTGTAGGTGCTCTTGAGTTCCACGATGGCGTCGTCATCGAGCCGCAGGACCGGGGTTTTGAAATTCAGTTCGCCCGTCCAGGTGTCGCCGGGGCCGACCGGCTCCGGCGGAAGGACGGGCTGAAATTCGGGCGCCCAGACCTGCCAGATGTCCGTGAGAATGTCAGGCCGGTTGAGTTCTGCCGGGGAAAAATTGGGTGAAAACCGCTTAATCGTTCCATCCGAAGACAGAATCCAGGTGAGTTGCCGGTCGTCCAGTTGATCCAGCGTATAGGGAAACTGGTCGTAAGTGAGGCGTTTCCGCTCGAAGAAGAAACCGCTGAAGGCTTTGCTTAAGGTTGCGACAATGCGCGTGGTTTGCACATCGGATTCACCGTCCGTACCGGTTTGCGTGATTTCCCGGCTTTGCCATTCGCCCCTGATCTCGCCGGAGGTATTTCCGCGATTCGTGCGTCCGGGAACGAGAATTTCGGCGCGGTCGCTCTTGTAGGAAAAGGAATATTTGTGTTTGTACTTGACGGTACGGCCGTCCGGATGGGAGATCCGAATGGTGATTTTGTCCGCTGCCCGTGTGGAAGCGCCCATCGACAACAGAAAAACAAGACACGGGACCAGGCATCTGGCAGTAGATTTCATGTGAAATCCTCCTATGTTTACGATCCGGTTTACTTGAGAAAAAGCCCGAAATAGAAAAGGGGGCTGAAGAGTTTTTTCTTGGGAACGGCGTTGGCGATCATACCGGTGATAAGGTTGCTGATCTGTTGATTCCGAGCCGCTTTTTCGATCACCAGATTGAGGAGAGGCCGCCAGCGGCCCAGGTCCTGCAGGCGCTTGCTGGTTCTGAGTTCGTCGCCAATGGCGTCCCATAAGCGGTCTTCGTATCGTTTCAAAAAGGATTCGCTGAAATCATTCGCCGCTTTGGCTTCGGCGGCGACCTGCGCGGCGTACCGTGCGGCGTACAGTGCGTTGCCGATGCCCTCACCGGTGAAGGGGTCGATCAGGCCGGCGGCGTCGCCGAGAAGCAGAAATCCGTTGCCGTAACTTTTTCTGCGGATGCTGCCGATGGGCAGGTTCCATCCGATGGGTTCCTCCAGGGCGCGCGCATTGACGAACCTGCGCGCGAAAGGAGGGCGGCCGATCACGTCCTGAAGCGCCTCCTTCAGGTTGACCTTGCGGCGCTTGAGGCTGCTTTGCAACATCCCGATGCCGACGTTCGCACAGCCGTTTTCGAGGGGGAAGGCCCAGAAGTATCCTGGCAGGACTTCATTGACGAAGTGAAGTTCGATCTGGTCTTTCAGACCGGCCACATTCTCATAATAGCAGCGCAGGGCCACAACCCAGTGCCGCCCGTCGTGGCGATATCGCCCTGTTCGGCGGGCCACCACGGAATTGAATCCGTCACAGCCCAAGACCAGGTTGGCGCGGTAGGCGCGATGTTCTCCGTTGACCTCGCCGGTTACGCCCTTGATGGCTCCGTTTTCTCGCAACAGGTCCTTAACCGTAAACCCTTCGATGCACGCGTCGACGCTGTCCCGGGCTTCCCGGAACAGGAAGGCGTCAAAAACCGTCCTGCGGATGACGAAGCCTTCCATTGGGATATTCTGACCCGTACCGATGTCATGAAGCGTATGACGCCCTAAATCGATCCAGGCGTCCACGTGATTCGGGCTACTGAAGACAATCTTGTTGATAAACGCGCCGGGCAGTTGGCGGGTCTTTTCAAGCAGCCCGAGTTCGAGCAGGATGGCAATGGCTTTTCCCGACAGGGCGTCGCCGCAAATTTTGTCACGGGGAAAGGTGGATTTGTCCAGTAGAAGGGTCTTGAGTCCGTGTCGGGCGGCGTACAGGGCGGCTGCGGCGCCCGCCGGGCCTGCGCCGACGATTATCAGATCATAGGTGGTTCGTTGAGGGTCCGACATAGGGTCTCTGGATCACGACGGCGATAGATTCGACATACGGTATCTGTTAACATATCCTTATCGGGCGGATGCGTCAAGCGAGAAAACCATGGCGACGAGGGCCGGAGGAACGGGGAATTGAGAAAGAAGCTCGTGCGAAATTCGAAACGGCAACGATCTGGGGGTATCAGGCAGCCCGCCACCATCGCCGCCGTGTTTCTGGGGCTCCACGTCCTTCTCGCCTTCTGGCATCCCAATCCCTTCTGGGGTGCAGATTTTCTGTACTATTATCCCGACTCTCAGCGGGCTGTTTTCATCCTTCTCGCGATACTCGTTTTCGTCCCGTGCGTGCTGGCTCGTGCCCGTGCCTGGCTTGAGACGCTTCCTGCCGCCCTCTGGGGCAACGGCGCCCGCACCTGGTTGACCCGCGCCCTGGTGATGCTCCTTGCGCTGGCGGGATTCGTTGCGCTGCAATCCTCGCGGCATCTCCTGGGCGATGGGTACCTTTACCTGCGGGAATTGGACGCCGGCATCTGGCAGCGGGTCGACCGGGCGCCGCTCACTTTCGATCTGATTCGATTCCTGCATCGGGCAGGCAGCACGGTCTGGCAGACCGCCGAGAACACGTACCGTGTCTACAGCTATGCCTCCGGTCTTCTCTATCTGTTGCTCGGCTTCGCCACGGCTGGCGTCCTCGGAAGGAACAACCGCGAGAAAACTCTGGTATTCGCCTTCCTCGTTACGGCCGGATACGTACAACTCTTCTTTGGTTACGTGGAAAACTACGCCTTCTACATGCCGGCCAGTCTACTCTACCTGCTTGCCGGTCTTCGATGCCTGGCCAACCGTGCGCCCCTCTACGTTCCCGCGATCGTACTCGGTGTGCTCATTCCGTTCCACTTTTTGTTTGTCCTCTTTGCACCCTCCCTTCTCATCCTTGCGTATTGCGGGTATCGGCGCAGTGACGCCTCATCGCCGCGATGGATTAACGTTTTGGCAAATCTGGCCGTGTTGTGCACGGTCCCGCTTGCCGCGGTGCTGATCCTTTGGACCGCCGGCTTCGACTTCGCTGCCTTTCTGGCGCGGACCGGCGGAAAACACCACATACTCCCCCTTGTTTCGGAACCTGGATTTCACGTTCCCTACCGCCTCGCCTCAATATCTCACGTGCTCGATTTCATCAACCTTCAGATTCTATCGGCCCCCGCCGCGTTGATGGCGCTGTTGCTGTTCGGCAGGAAGGACTTTCGTCACCATCCCTTCCTGCTTGTGGCCGCCGCTTTCCCGCTCTTCTTTACGTTCATCGCCAATCCCGAGATCGGCGCCTTCAGAGACTGGGACATTCTGGCGCTTCCCGCCCTGCCGCTCACGCTCTGGGCTGCCTCGGCGCTACTGGCGCGCAGGCGTCAGGACGAACTGCGGTTCCGAAACGTCTCCGTGATCTGCGCCGCGGCCGCCCTGCACACCCTCCTTTGGATCGGCGTGAACGCGAACCCCACCTTCGCCGAGGCACGATATGTCCACCTCATGGGCCGGCTGAGCGGACACGCCGCCTCCTACGGTTGGGAAACGCTTGGTACCTACTTCCGGTTGCGGGGCAGAACCGTACCCGCACTCAACGCCTACAGGCGCGCGCTCGAAGCGAGTCCGAAAAACCCCAGACACTGGTTGTCGGTCGGGATCATCTACTGCGACCTCGGGCAGGCGGAGCGTGGGATCGACCACCTCAGAAAAGCGGTGGAGATCCAACCCGACCTCGCTGAGGCGCATATCAATCTGGGTGCTGCCTATCTGGGAACCGGGCGTCACGGTGCCGCGACTGAATCTCTCGAGAAAGCCGTTGAACTCCAGCCCGAAGCCGCAATCGCGCACGTCAACCTCGGCGCCGCCTACAACGAGATGGGCAGGCACGGCAAAGCCCTTGGCCCTCTCAATAAAGCCCTTGAGATACAACCCGGACACGCGGGCGCGCATGTCAATCTCGGCGCCGCCTACCATGGTCTGGGCCGGTACGAGGAGGCAGTCGAACACCTAAAGAAAGCAATCGAGCTCCAGCCCGCGCTGGGCAGCGCTCAGACCTATCTGAACATCGGCGGTACGTATCACAGCATGGGGCAGTACGAAAAGGCGATCCCGTACCTTCAAAGAGCCATTCAAATCAACCCCCGGCTCGCGAACGCCTACTTCAACCTGGGCCTGGCCTTCGGGGCCCTGAATCGCATGGAGGAAGCCAGAGCCAACCTGCGAAAAGTCTTGGAATTGAGTCCCAACGATCCGCAGGCGCCCATGATCAGGCAGCTACTGAGAGAGTAAGCTGTCAGCCTTCAGCGGCCAGCCAGCCCGTCCACACCACACCAGGGCAAGAAAATAGACGTGAGACGCAAAAAGCGAGACGTGATAAACAAGAAGTGGGAACCAAGACACCGGTCATCCTGAGCCGTTCCCTGAGCTTGTCGAAGGGTCGGCGAAGGTGGCCAGGCGCCTATTTCTGCAAAAGGGAACGTGATCCCTATTCTCAGGGCATTCCGTAGCTATTTCCGAATCGCAATGCGGGTCGCGTGGAAATGGGCGACCGCTGACTGCAATTGTGGATTCTAAGGGGAACTCTACGGAGGAAGGGGATTTGGGGAAAGGTGAATGATGGGTTTTGCTATGACCTCGTCCATGTATTTCTCGTAAATTCTTGATTTTTTATATTTCTTCGCCCTTTTTCTTTCTCGCCAAAGAGAAAGGGCCAAAAAGAACGGCGCCGCTCAGACGCCGCGGGGCTGCTTTTCCGCGAACCGCCTCAGGGGCATAAACTTGGGTCGGTGGCCTGCTTGGATCGCGGGCGTTCACAAACCTCGTTGCTGAACGGATTGGCGCGGAAAAGACCCCTCCCTACAACCGGTCGCGCGAGAGGAGGACCCGCGAAGCCGCGGGCAATTCCGCGCAGGATTTTAGTTTGTAGGGGCAACCCTTGTGGTTGCCCCCATAATTGCGAGGATATCGCTGATTAACATCGCGTGTCCATTTCGCTAACCGGTTTTGGCTGACACCTGTTTGCTGACAGCTGATAGCTGTTTTTCCTGACATTGGTGATGTACTTGAACCGAATCTATTTCATCTCCGACGTCCATATCGGGGCGCCGGACATTGGAGCCGGCGCCCGCGAGCGGGAAGACGTCCTGATCGACTTTCTGAAGTCCATCCGCCACGGCGCCCGGGCGCTCTATATCGTCGGCGACCTCTTTGACTTCTGGTTCGAATACCGCACGACGATTCCTTCGAGCGGCGCCCGGGTCCTATTTGAACTCTACAACCTGGTCGAGGCCGGCGTGCGCGTGGTCTACCTGCCCGGCAATCACGACCTCTGGCCGGGCGAATATTTCTCCGGGCAACTCGGCGTTGAACTCCCGGGCGGTCCGATCACGGTCACCCATCAGGGCCTCAAAATCCACATTGCACACGGAGACGAGATCCGGACCGATTGGCGATTCCGCCTCAGTCGCGGCATCCTGAAAAACCGGTTCTGCGTGGGCCTGTTTCGCCTGCTTCACCCGGACCTTGGGGCCATCCTCGCCAGGTTCACCTCCCGCCTCTCCGAGTTCCGCATCCGGAGCCGGGGTTCCAGTAGCCGGGACATTCTCCTTGAGGCAGCAGCAGAAAAAATCGCCGAAGGCGCCGACATCGTGATCCACGGCCACTACCACTTTTCCCTTCACGCCAGCGTGGGTGGTTCAACGACCGACCAATTCGGTACGAATATGTTTCCCGGGAATCAATCCGATGGCCCCGCCGAACGCGGCGGAGAGCTCGTCGTACTGGGCGACTGGATTCACAACCACACGTACGCGATATTGGAAGATGGAAAAATCCAGCTTGAAGAATGGGAAATGCGCCGTTCACCTGAGCCGGGAATTTGCCCGGAACAAACCGGGTAAAGAAGCAGTGACGCGCAAACGACTTCTCCGGATACCATCGCAAGACCCGCAGAGGGCGTCTATATGATTCTTTCCATAGACCAGGGCACGACCGGCACGACCGTACTTATCGTCAACTTCAAAGGCGAAGTCGCCGGCCGTGCCTATGCGGAATTCAGCCAGATTTATCCGCAACCCGGGTGGGTTTCCCACAGCGCGGAGGAGATCTGGCGGACAACCTGCGCCGTCGTCGCCGACGCGGTCCGAAACGCGGGTATACGCCAGGCGGATCTCGCGGGCATCGGGATCACCAACCAGCGAGAAACGACCGTCCTCTGGGACCGGCGAACGGGTGAACCCGTCCACGACGCCATTGTTTGGCAGTGCCGCCGCACCGCCGGGCTCTGCCGTCGGTACCGGGACCGGGGGCTCGAAAAAATAGTCCGCGAAAAAACAGGCCTCGTCATAGACCCGTACTTTTCCGCGACCAAAGTCGTCTGGCTCCTGGAAAATGTACCCGGACTCCGCAACCGCGCGGAAAAAGGCGACATCTGCTTCGGTACCATCGACACGTACCTCCTCTACCGACTTACCGGCGGCGCGGTCCATGCAACTGATCTCACCAACGCCTCACGCACGATGTGTTTCAATATCCACGCGAGGGAATGGGACGCGGATCTGCTGGACGCATTCAACATTCCCCGGTCCATCCTCCCGGAGGTCCACCCTTCCGCCTATGAATTCGGAAGGACCGCTGCCACGGGCTCCCTTCCCGGTGGCATCCCGATAGCTGGTATCGCGGGTGACCAGCAGGCCGCCCTATTCGGCCAGCGCGGTGTCACCGAAGGTAACGTCAAGAATACTTACGGCACCGGCTGTTTCGCCCTCTTCCACACGGGCATCAACGCCGTCCCATCGCGGAACGGCCTGCTCACCACGCTGGCTTGCGATTCCCGCGGCGGTCCCGCCTACGCCCTGGAAGGCTCCGTTTTCAGCGCAGGCTCGGCCGTTCAGTGGTTGCGAGACGGTGTCGGCATGATTTCCGAGGCGGCCGAAACGGAAGCGCTCGCCCAGTCCGTTCCGGACAACGACGGTGTCTACCTGGTACCCGCTTTCACGGGCCTCGGCGCGCCCTACTGGGATCCGGATACACGCGGAACGATTGTCGGCATCAACCGCGGTACAAGCCGCGCCCACCTCGCGCGCGCCACCCTGGAATCCATCGCCTACCAGAGCGCCGCCCTTGTGGATGCCATGGCTGCCGATACGGGCCGTCCGGTCTCCGTATTGCGCGTGGATGGAGGCGCCTCTGCCAACGATTTTCTTATGCAGTTCCAGTCCGATATCCTCAATACGCCCGTTATCCGCCCCCGCCATACCGAGACCACCGCTATGGGCGCCGCCATGCTCGCCGGCCTTGCGACTGGCTTCTGGACGGGACCCGACGCGCTTTCCTGCCTCAACCCTCCCGAACGCACGTTCGAGCCCCGCATGTCCGAAAAAGAACGCGGAACCCTGCTCAAGAGATGGCGTCAAGCCGTACAAACCGCCAGGTACCACGGCAATCCAGAATAAAAAAAGCGATCACAAGGATCGCTAATGTAGATGACAAAGGACGGAAAACAGCGTTCAAGGTTCCTTGCCTGCCCTGGGTTTGCCGACGCGTGGTCGTTGAGCTTGTCGAAATGTGCACACTGAGCCTGTCGAAGTGCCCGCGTTTCGGCGCCTTTGAGATACAATCTCCTCCACCCCCTAACGTCCCCTATTCCCTTGCCCTTTTTCTTGCATCGCCCAAGAAAAAGGGCGAAAAAGAAGGGCGCCGCTCAGACGCCGCGGGGCTGCTTTTCCGCAAACCACCACTGTGGAAAGAACGTAAACCGTTGCCCTGCGGCGTGTTCAGGCATTCTTGAACGATGATGCTGAACGGATTAGCGCGGAAAAGCCCCTTCCACCCAGACCGGGCGGCTGTGAGAGAAAATCTTAAGCCGCAAGCCATTGTGCGGTGCCGGTTTTTCCGTACAATGATGATTCTTGACGTCAAAGCGCGGAGAATCCAGTTCCACCCGCGTAGCGGGTGACCTGTTGTTCCGGTGATGTTGCGGGCCAACAGGGGACGCCTGGTGTTGGCGTTCGAGGTTGGTGGTGAGCGGCGCGATTTTTTACCGGGAACGCGGGCATCGTGCCCGCACATACTGGCATCGAGTTTCAGGTGAATTACGGTTATCATTCGTTATTCCAACCGAAAAGTTCCAAGCTGGCTGGCCAGATTGAAGTATTCACGATCATCCACGGCGTGGAGCGTTATAGCAGTAACTACACTCTTTTTCTTCAATGGGAAAAGGACGATGTACCAAACCAGAAGACCAACAATGCCGAATAGCCATGCACCGGTGAAAGTCAGGTAGACGGACACCGCAAGCACGATTAATTCAAACTTGCGAACAAACAGGTTCAGAAGAAGAAAACTCCAGGGCAGCTTCAACTCCAGCGCGCACCTGTTTCTCCACGACACGTTGAATACTACCCTTCCTCTATTTTCCACGTGACGGCAAAAGGTTTCCCAATCAAAAGAGGACAATTCACGATGCATTACAAATCAGTTTCTCCACGTCTTAGGACAACGCAGAATATGGCCGTAAGGGTGTTTTTCTTGACAATTAGCCAGTAAGTGGTAAATCTATCACGTGCTATGGCATATGTGCCCCCCGGAGGATAGTATTCTCCGGCCCGACGCCCGCTGTCTTTGACAGCGGGCATCTCTTTTTTTATATGATGATGTCCGAGACTCAGTGCTGAATACAATTCCGAATCGCTCCCCCGGCTGATGTACTGACGAGCGGACCTTCATTCACTCGTCCGTCACACATCCCTCGGAAGCCGTCGTCACGGTCTTGATATATTTGTAAAGCGTCCCCTGTGTGGCCTTGTACGGCGGTGCCGCCCATGCCGCCCGGCGTTTCGCCAGTTCCTCGTCGCTCAGGTCCACGTTGATCTCGTTGGATTCCGCGTCGATGGTAATCACGTCCCCGTTTCCGATAAGGGCGATCGTCCCGCCCTCCTGCGCTTCTGGCGTGATATGCCCCACGACGAACCCGTGCGAACCGCCTGAAAAACGTCCGTCGGTAATCAATGCCACGTCCTGTCCGAGGCCCGCGCCCATAATCACCGACGTGGGCGTCAGCATCTCGGGCATGCCCGGCCCGCCTTTCGGCCCTTCGTAACGGATGACGACCACACATCCCTTCTTTACCTCGTTCCGTTCCACTGCCCCCAGCACATCCTCCTCCCGGTCGAAGACCATGGCGGGACCGGCGAAGCGCACTCCTTCCTTGCCCGTAATCTTGGCGACCGCGCCTTCGGACGCCAGGTTTCCCCTCAGAATCCGTAAATGCCCGGTGGCCTTGATCGGCCGGTCAACCGGCCGAACCACCTGCTGTCCCTCATCGAGCCCGGGCAACCCCGCCAGATTCTCGGCAATCGTCCTGCCGGTTACCGTCAGACAGTCTCCATTCAGAAAGCCGTTTTCCAGCAGAACCTTCATCGCACCCGGCGTTCCGCCCACGTTATGCAGATCTTCCATCACATAGAGCCCGCTCGGCTTGAAGTCCGCCAACAACGGCACCCGGTCGCTCACCGCCTGAAAATCCTCGATGGTAAGCGGGACCCCCACGGACTTTGCAATTGCAACCATGTGCAGCACCGCATTGGTCGACCCACCGAAGGCCATCACCACGACCATCGCGTTCTCAAACGCCTCGCGGGTCATGATATCCCGCGGTTTGATGTCTTGCTCGAGCAAGTTCCGGATGGCGGCGCCGGATTTGAAGCACTCCTCCAGCTTTCCCTTGTCGACAGCGGGCGTCGAAGAACTGTAGGGCAGCGACATACCCATCGCTTCGATGGCGGACGCCATCGTATTCGCGGTATACATCCCCCCGCACGCTCCGGCCCCCGGGCAGGCGTGCTGCACCACACCCTTCCACGCCTCGTCGTCCAATTTGCCAGCCAGGTACTCTCCGTAACTCTGAAACGCGGACACGATGTCGAGCTTCTTGTGGTCACGGAAACCCGGCTTGATCGTACCTCCGTATATCATCAAAGACGGCCGGTTCAACCGCCCCATGGCCATCACACAACCGGGCATGTTCTTATCGCAGCCCGGGAGAGATATGTTGGCGTCGTACCATTGTGCGCCCATCACCGTCTCAATGGAATCCGCAATGAGGTCCCGCGACTGAAGAGAATAGCTCATGCCTTCCGTTCCCATCGAAATTCCGTCGCTGACGCCAATGGTGTTGAATCGCATTCCCAGCAGACCGGCCGCGTCCACGCCCTGCTTCACCTTTGCGGCAAGGTCCAGCAAGTGCATATTGCAGGTATTGCCCTCGTACCACATGCTCGCGATACCCACTTGCGCCTTGTCCATATCCGATTCGGTCATTCCCGTTCCGTACAACATCGCCTGGGAAGCGCCCTGGGATTTCACCTGCGTTATCCTGGAGCTGTACTTGTTCAAGGTCATTTTTTCCCTTTCTCGGATTCCGCCAGCAAGTCGTATTATCGTCCTTGACGAGACCTTTTCCATTTTGCATTCGGTCCACCGCACCTTAATTTAATTGAATCAACGACCCCCGTCAACTCTTGGGAAAAAAGCTGTCAGGGATCAGCAGTCAGCAAAAACAGCAAGAAGCGAGAAATAAGCTGTCAGCGTTCAGCTTAAAACAAACAGCGAAATCCACAAGCGACGACATCGCATCTGTAGGGGCGATCCACGGATCGCCCGCGATCAGTAAAGACAGTGAGAAGTGAGAAAGAAGCTGACAGCAATTAGCAATCAGCATTCAGCCCGCCCGTCCACACCACGCCACGACGTGAAAAAGGCGAAAAACGACGGGGTGTTGGGTGGTCTTCTTACTTCTTGCGTCTTGCGTCTCACCGTTTGAAAGGTTTCTCCGGATGGGTGTTGAAGACTTTTGCCTTCAGATACGCATGAATATCTCCGCCGGGGCAATCGGAACGCTACCGGTCCGGGCGTGTCCTCGAGACTACCGTTTACGGACGTTGAGACCGGGCGACGAGGTTCATCTGCCCGAACTGATGGTATCGGCCGGCGTGGGATGGACCCCTTTTGACGCCCCTGGGATGACGGAATACCTGGAGGCCCCGGACCGGCTGGAAGGGTCGTACGTCGTTGAGACCCAGGGACGGCTGGCAGCGCTGTGCTTCGCCACCCGGCGGGATGAAGTCGATCCGGCGTGGGGACAACTCGACTATGTGTGCGTTCGTCCCGGACACCGGGGCGCCAGACTCGCATTTCGTGTGTGCGCCGCGGTGCTTCGGTATCAACGCCGGCGCGGTTATCCCGCCTCGACCCTGACCACGCTCAGGGTGACGCCCCAAAACCTCCAACTGGCGGCTATAAGGACGTATCTAAGCCTGGGATTCCTTTCCGTCATGACAAAGCGCAATCGGAGGGTCTGCGAGACGGTGTACCGGGCGCTGGGTTGGCCGCTGCCCGTAAATTGGTGGCCGGCAGAGTCGCCTTTTCCACCGATCGACGAACCGGACGAGGCGACGCGGTGATGGCCGGAGACGCCACGATGATCAATTCCGCTGAGCGTTCGTGTGCCGCAGCCCTGTGTCCAGGTACGCACAGCAACCGCCACGGCATCAGGCCTCTCAGTCGACATCCGACCGACCTGGCCCCCGTTATAGGGTCAGAAAGCACGGCCATGCTTGACAGCGATGGGCTACCGGGCTATATTTCGAGTGGTTCGGGCGACCAGGTGGCCCGGGCTTTGTGTCCCGTTCCAGAAATATGTCACCATTCTTCCGCCGATTCATCCCGTCTGGCTGCGTTGCTTGCGCTGAGCTTGTCGAAGTGCCTTTGCTCGCCGACCTTGCCCAGGTCGACTCGCTCAGGCGCCTTGCCAGCCGGGCGACTCGGCGGCCGAATTACGGCAATCTATTTCCCGGACAGAACACTACTGTGTGGGGGCGACCTGGATTCGACGGGGGTGGAGAGGCGATGGCTGCGTGTCGAGGTCCCATAACCTCGTTAAACTGTGGGAAACCCATGTAATTGCGGACAATACGTACGCAATGGCTGCGTAACTAAAACGCGGCCCGTTCCGACGGGCTTTGCCTGCAGGGCCCGCCCGGGGCGTCGACTTATGCGGGCTGGCTCGCGGACCTCTGCTCGAGGGACCGTGAGCGAGATTTAATCGAGCTGGCGCGCTGGCAACCCCGTTTACCGGGGCGCCCGCGCGTGAGATTCAAAAGGTAAACTACACACGTAGACGCTGTCGTTGATTTTCTTCCGGACGCGGGTTCGATTCCCGCCGCCTCCACCAAAAATACAATTATAGATTATTTCCTCACTATCTAATTCCTGCGATTACACCCACCTGGGAACACCATCGAATGCCATCAGTTGCGTCAGTAAATTCCTACGAGAGTTGTCTCATTTTTATTGACACGTTCCGCAGATCTATCCCTCGATTGCTCCTACCAGTCATCCGCCACATCGAGACTCAGCACTTGAAATCTGCCTCCTTGATAGCCTGAAGTTGCAAGACGAGATTGCCAGGCTCCCTCCAGTTGTAGGAGTATCCTATCCTCCCACCGATACGCTATTCCATCCTAACAATATCCCAAAAAGAAACAAACGCACGCCGGTAGGTCATTGGTACCGAAAAATGCAAAATGACCTCCTTTCCGGCATATCCGGGGTTGTACATCAAATTTACTGAACCCGCCTGACGTACCCCGTGTCTTTGTTCCTGGGACTTACAACCCCGCACACAGCACAAAGCAATCCTGTTGCAGGATGGTAGAGTTCTCATCAAAGGTACCGATCTCTATCCACCGGAGATTTACGACCCGCAAGCCGGAAGATTCGCGGTGCTGGCGGACGTGCCCGAGTTGAGAAGGGGTGTGGCGACCACCATACTCTCGACAGGAGCTATCTTCACGACCGATGCGCAGGGCAGCGCGGGTATTCTCGATCCGGATACCTGGAAATTCACGCCCGCAAAAAGGATGATCACTCCCCGATCGGCCCATTCGGCCACCCTTCTGCGAGATGGCCGCGTTCTCATCGCTGGGGGATTCAATGCTGACGGCCTGGTCAAAGGAACTGAAATCTACGACCCCTCGTCCAATTCCTTTACCGAAGCTGGCGAATTGAACGACGAACGGTGGGGACACGAAACAATGCTTCTCCAGGACGGAAGGGTGTTGATCATTGGAGGGCAAGAGGGCGACATCACACCGGAGAACGTACAGTATGTACTGACAGCCGAATTGTATGACCCCTCAACAGACACGTTTATGCCGCCAGGTGATACGGGATTACCATCCATCCACACCGCGTTACTGTTGCCCACGGGCAAAGTGTTTCTCTTGAGTGGCAAAGACGTGGCGATTTATGATCCAGCAACTGGTACTGCCACACGTACGGGACACGGCATAGGTCAGAACCGATCGTTATATACCATAACGCTCCTCAATGACGGCCGGATAATGGTTTCCGGCGGTCTGAAGAATTTGGAATCGACAGATGAAGTTCTGATCTACACCCCTGGACTGTGATTAACTATGATTGACTATGATTATCGGGATGGACTGTGATTGACAGTGATTGACTATGATTGTGGTGATGGACTGTGATTAAAACCCATGAAGAGACTGTAATTGATGTGATTTCGGGATTGGCCTGGAGATATTGATGGAGATAGGAAGAGATGAGATGTACATCGCTCGGCTGAATCCACGGATGGGCGCCTGCACCCTGAGCCGCTCCCTGAGCTCGCGCCCAGAGCCTGTCGAAGGGTCGGCGAAGGGTAAGCCGAAACACGGGCGCTTCGACAAGCGCAACGCACGCAGCGTCCGCGTTTCGGGAGATTCTTCGACTGCGCTCAGAATGACAGGGCGGCCAATCATCATCATTCGAGAAATGCGTTAGTCATACGTGCGCCCACGCTGTCATGCTGAGGAAGCCGGCAGGCTGACGAAGCATCTCCTGCTCGCGTGGGATCATCCCACCCCTCCCCGCGCCGGGGAGGGGTCGCCGTCCGGTGGCGCGCCCCGCAGGTCTGGGTCTTCCCATCCTGCTGCCAATTTCGAAATAACCCCGGTAGTTCATTCGCAAAGCCTTTGCTCTGTCGTAAAAAATCGCATATCTTGCTGAATCGGAACGAGGTACGGTGAGACGACGAAATACGAGGGGACACGTCTTCCCGGCCTGGAACAACAACCGTCGTTCAATCGCTATTAGGCAGAAAAGGTTGATGACATGACATCAGGTGGCGAATCTGTGCGTGTGAAACAACGGGCATTGATTCTGTTTTTGGCCGCGACTATTTCCGCATTTTATCCACTCACGGATCTCAATGCGGAAGTTCGTCAAACCTCGATATCGGCTTCCAGCGATGGCCATACCGCGTGGGCTATCGAGCTGGAAACCGGTTCGTCTGCCATTACCGAAATCTGGGTCGAAACCGAGGGAAACCCGCCTCGCCATCTCGGCACCTTTCCGGGGCGCCCCGGGCGGCTGGCGTGGGTTTCACGCGGGGAACGACTTCGCTATCGGGATACCCCATTGAGAGTCCCCGTGCATAGTCTGACCATGGTGCCGAAGCGATCCGTACCGCTGGTCCCATCCAATGTCTGGGAAGTCTCGATCCGCGACGGTTCCATCACACGGTTGACCGGAACCGTCGACGTGGAACCGGGAACGGCGTCGGATGCGGAGCGCGGAAGACCGCCCTCCCCGAGTCCGGCTGCAAAGGCGGTGCTGCGGGGCGTTGCGACCGCATTCAACGCCTCGGCCCTGGCTTACACCACCGTGCACCGCTGGGAATTTCGAGCGGCAGTGGATCGCTACGTTAAAGCCTCCCGGGCATGGGAGGCCCTGCCTGTGCGATTCAGAAAGTACGGGCTCTACGATGAGCCGGTCCTGTCTTACGCAAAGGCGCTGGCCGCAACGGCCCGGGAAGCCGGACAGGCGCCCGGCGCCCGCTGGGTCTGCCGGGACCATCTGACCGTTATCGGAGACGTCCTTTACGCCTATGAACAGGCCCATGAAAACCAGCGGCCGTCCGACCTGGAGACCCTCAAGAACTGGATCGAAACCCATCCGCTGACGCCGGCCGACTCAATTGTCATGAAAACGTTGTTCCGCTCAGCGTCGGACCCTAAAAAAGGCCGCCGGATCAGCTACGCGCACGGATACCGTCCGGAGGCAGTGGACGCTGAAGCCGTTGTCACCAGCTACTTCCACGACGGTCACCTGGTTGAATCCGTCCGTAGCGGCGCGGGTTACCGTACCGTCGACCGGCGCGTGGGTAGGGCACAGATCGACTCACTGCTCACTCTCGGCATTGAACTCACCCCGCGTGAGCCGCTCAGGGCGATATCTACCCTGGAAATCCTTGCCGGCGTGGCGCCTGACTTCGCCCGCGGGCACAGCAGGCTTGGATTCGCCTATCTGGAGGTCGGGAGGCTGGTCCGCGCCATTAAGGCCTTCGAACGCGCGATCGAATGCGACCACAGACTGGCTGAAGCCTACTACGGCCTGGGCCTTACCTTCCGCAAATGGCCCAGAGGATCGTACGACGCCATCCGCTATTTCCAGAAAGCCCTCCAGTACGACCGGGACCACGTGGAAGCCCGATTCAATATTGCCGATATACGGCACGAACTCGATGAACACGATGTACGTCGGGAAATCAAAAAGGTGCTGTCAATGGATCCCCGCTATGCTCCCGCCTATCTGCTGATGGGGAAATGGGTCGAGGAATTCGAGAAAGACTACGAAAAAGCCGCGCTCTACTATGCTCAATACATGGGCCTTCGACCCGATGATCCGGAGGGAAGGAAGCGGCTGGGAGCGATCTACCTGAGAACGAAGGACTACGGCCGTATCCTGGAGGTATTGGAGGACTACGCCGTACAACATCCGGAAGATGACGAGGTTTTGCCGATTCTCGCACAGGCCTGCATGAAACTGGAGGCCTACGACAGGGCCGCTGCCTTTTTCAGAGACTATCTCGAGGGGGTCGAAGAGGCCGAGCGGGCGCACTACGACGATATCCGGCTGATCTCCTCTTCCGAGACTCTTGCGGCATTTGACCAGACTCCGGCGTCCGGCAGACGTGCGTCTGTGGAAGCCTTCTGGTCGGAACAAGACCCGGATCTGACCACGGCAGCCAATGAACGCCGCCTGGAGCACTATCGGCGCGTGTGGTACGCCATTCAGAGTTTCTCCGCGGGCAAGCAGCCGTGGGACCAGCGCGGTGAAGTCTACATCCGGTTCGGCGAGCCCGACCACCGGTCCCGCTCCGACGACATGAACTTCCAGCAATCCCTCGCGGTTCAGCGGGTAAAAGAACGCCTTTCCCGGGCGCTGTTCGGGTCTGCCGTGCCGCCACACATGTTGATGAAGCCCTCAACCGACGTCGACGGCGTGGGGCACCTCTGGGGCGATGAGCCTATCCAGTCCTCCGGACCCGGCGCCACCTACGTCGGCCCGGTCTACCCGGTACGCAGCATGCGCGGCGGCGTGGGCGAGGCTCCGGGGTTTCGCGCGGAAGTCTACGACGAAGATACTGAAACACAAGAGAATGAATCAGCATTTGCAGGGAACGCGCAGGGCAGCGGAAGATCAGTGCACTTCAGCCCGGTCACCGCTGCGGACGACGCCTCGATGGTCCCATGGGAGACCTGGACCTACGTCAACGTAGGTGGCGGAATCGAGATGACCTTCACCGACGAATTCCACAACGGTACCTACAACTATGCGCCTGCGCCGCTGGATGCCCGTATTCCCGTCCGCCAGCAGGCTATGTTGACCCGCTACAACCCCCGTAACGTCTACCGCATGGCCGTCGCTGCGCAGCCGAACTACTACGTACCGCCGAAAAACACGTTGCCAATGGAATTCTATTTCGCCTCGGCTGATTTCAAAAGCAAAAGGGATGACGCAACGGCACTTGAAGTCTACGTGGGGATACCGCGTCATCAGGGACACTATCTGAATGATGACAACCGGACGGAAATCAAGGTCGACAGGACCGTGGCGCTGCGGAATCCGACAACCGGAGCGGTCTACCGGAGCGAGGAAAAGATACACTTCGCGGCGAAAGGGGACCTGACCGGTGAACGGAGCGCGTTCGTGCCGGACCTCGCGCGCATGGACGTGCCCCCGGGGCGATATCGGATGGAAGTCAAAATAAAAGATAACCTGTCCGTACAGCACGGGCGGTACCGGCAGGACGTTGAGATCGAGTCCTATGACCGGAAGAGCCTGCAGGTGAGCGACCTGGAACTGGCATGGCGGATTTCCAAGACCAAGACCGAGGATAAGTTCAACAAAGGCAAGCTGTGGGTCATACCGATGCCTACGCGGACCTACAGGGTAGGCCAGAATGTATTCGTCTATTACGAAATCTATAACCTGACGCATGACGAATTCGGGCATACGAACTACCAGGTCTCCTACACCGTCACGTCAGATGACAAACCCGGCCCACTCGGTATCATCTCCAGCCTGATCCGGTGGAGGAGAGGCAAACAGGAAGAACTGGAAGTTACCTACGAACTGGAGGGTGTGGACACCGAGGAAGTCGAATACGTGGAACTCAAACTGGAGAACCGCCCCGCGGGCAAGTACGCCCTGAACGTAACCGTTATCGATATGAAAAGCGGTGAAATGGCCCGGAAAAAGGGCAGTTTTATCCTCGCGCAGTAGAAATACCTCCTGAACCGCGTCCCGATCCCATCCTGAGCGCGGCCGCCCGCCAATAAACGGATGACCCCGAGATAAAAGATAGCGGCGATCCGGTTGCTGTCTGCGGGGAATGCCGGTAACCACCTGAACAGCTAACGACCTTTCGCTACACGAGAAGATATGGAGCGCAAAATCTATGCCTTTGGCATGGACGGCTTTATCGTCCCGATGATGAAGCGATTCGCAGCGGAAGGAGCCTTGCCTCACTTCGAGCGCATGCTGCGCGAGGGTGCGGTCAACCAGACCCTGCCCTCTTTCCCGGTGTGGACCCCCACTAACTGGGCCACCCTTTCGACGGGGGCGCACACGGGCACGCACGGGGTGACGCGCTGGCGGGTGGAAGTCGCGCCGGGACAGCGGATCGACAGTTTCGACGGACGGGCCAACAATGCCGAGCGCATATGGAATGCCCTGGAACGGGCGGGCATGCAAAGTGTGGCCGTGCACTATCCGGCCGCCCATCCTTCCGGGGTGGAGACGGGCTTTGTCGTGGACGGCTTTGGCCATCCCGGACATCGCAGCACGGATTTTGAAGTGGCTACCTGCCAGGCCTATACCACGGACGCTGCGCTGGAGGAGGCCATCGAGATGGACCACGATGGCACGGCCGTGCGGCAAGCCCAGCGCAGCGTCGAGCCGATTCCGCCGCTGACGCCGGCGCAGGATTGGCGGAACCTGCCCGAGAGCGAGGCCCCGCCGCTGGAGAGCCGCATTGAGGTGATAGCCCGGTTGGGCGGGGATGTCTCCGCCTTCTACTTGCTGGTGGTGGATAGCGTCGGGAGGGGCTACGACCGGGTGCTGGTGTGCCGGGACCGGGATGGGGCCAGTTGCATCGCTGTTGCCGGAGTGGGGGAATGGAGCGAGTGGGCGGTGGAGAAATTCGCCATTGACGGGAACAAACGCCCGGCGTCGCTGCGCTTCAAGCTGATGGACCTGGTCGCGGACGGCAGCCGACTCAAGCTCTACCGCACCCAGGTGACTTATACCGATGGCTTCACTGTCCCCGACGAGTTGGCCGGGGAACTTGTGGACCGCTTTGGCCCGTATCAGGAACACGCCTCCATGTTGCCCTATACCACAGGGATGGCTGATTTTGACACGGCTCTGGAAGAATGCGAGTACCAGGGGACGTGGTTTGCCGAGGTCGCCCGCTACATGCTGCGCGAGCGGGGCTGTTCTTTTTTTATCTGCCATTGGCATCTATACGATTACCTCAACCACATCCACCTCGGGGACGTGGATCCTGTATGCCCGGGGTACGACGCTGAGCGCGCCGAACAGTACGTAGACTACTTTCGGCGGGCTTATCAGGTGGGGGACCGCATTTTGGGACGGCTGTGGGAGGACGCGGATGAGCATACGTACGTGGGCGTTGTGTCCGACCATGGGTGCTCGCCCGATGTACGGGTGGCCAATATCCGGCAATTTTTGCATGAGCAGGGCTTTCTGGCGCTCAAAGGCGGCGGGGAAGAGGCCTTGTTGCGAGATCAGGTGCGCGAGGAGGATATCGACTGGGTGCGTACCCGGGCCTATCTCAAGGACGACAAGGGGTTCGACATTTTCATCAACGCCGAGCCGGGACCGGAATTCGACGGGATTGAGGCCGAGTTGCTGCTGGCCTTGCGCACGTGGGTTGACCAGGAAGTGGGGCGCAATCCAGTGGCCATAGCCCTGCCTCGCCGGGACGCGTACATCCTCGGGCAGTGGGGAGACCAATGCGGCGACGTGGTCTTTGCCTGGGACCACGGGTACGTGAGCGGGTACTACGGACAATGGCGGGGCATTGCGGGTGGGGGCTGCGTTGGAGCGCCCAATGTGTTCGGGGCGCACCACGGGGGTTTTCTGCCGACCCAAAGTGAGGCCTCGTCCAGCTTTGGTTCGTGGTTGCTGGCCGGGCCGGGCGTGAAACGAGGCTACGAGCGGCCGGTGGACAAACTGGGGTACATCCACGCCGCCGATGTCGTGCCGACCTTCTGCCAGATCCTGGGGGCCGAGCCGCCTCGCCAGGCGCAGGGAACGGTGGCGCGGGATTTGTTTGAGGGGTACGAAATGGTGCGGGAGCGGCTGCCCGTCCGCGGTGTTCGTTCGTGATTCGAGTCATTAACGACTCGGGAGATGCTGTGATGCAGTCGATCAAAAACCTGCTCATAGGCGCGTCCTGCGTTCTGACAATGCAGTGCATTGTCGTATCCGCGAGCGGGGAGTCCCTGACCGTGAGGTCGGCGGACGACGGGGATCTGGCTTTTGCTGTCCGGCGTGGCGACGGGGCGATCTCGCTAACGGAAATATGGGTCGTTTCCAGGAAGGAAAATCGGCCCAGGAAGACCAAGGCCTACCCCGGAGAACCCGGAACTCTGTTTTTCGATCCGGCGGGAGAAGGCTTGATCTATCTCGAGCGAAGCTTACGACGGGAAGCGTGGGGGTCGTATTTCTACGGCGGACATTCTTTGCCGATTATAAGAAACAGAATTTGGAAGTTGAGTCTGGATGGCGCCAGGGAGGAACCGTGGCCGCTTCCCGCGGATTATCAGACTCTCGAAATGTCACCCTCTCCTGATGGAAGGTCATTGGCGATTGTCGGGTACCGGGGAAGCGCTTTCGCCAGGCCGGACCACGGTCTCTGGATCGCGGATGATCGGGGTGGCATCAGGCTTCTCCTTGCCGGCAACATCAGCGGGCCGGTAAACTGGTCAGCTGATGGAGAGGCTGTATTATGCCGTATTGAGGATGGGCAGAGATCGATCCGCGTTCACGTAGACACGGGAGAGACTGTTGAGACGAATCTGAGGGAAGACATACCCGCAATCGTAAAACGAGATCGGAAGTCCTTGTCGGGCGGGCAATCCACGGCAGCCTTGCGCCAATCCGATACTTCTGATTCCGCCCTGGAAATGATCGGTGCCGGTCTGGACCTGTACATACGCGGCAGGAATGCGCTTCACAGAGGCAACGATGCGAAGGCGGAAAGGTTGTTCAATCATGCCAGGCGCGCGTTCAAAAAGCTCTATGATCAGGCGTCGAGCCACCGATTTTCAAGGAAGAGTTGCGCACGATATATCGAAGCCTGCGACTATTGGATCGATACAGACAAGAGAACCGCCGCCGCCCGAAATTGTCGTGAGCACCTGATCGGGATGCTCCGTTTGATACAGGAATTCAAACGCGACCAAAACAACAGTGAACCGGAGGATCTTCCTGAATTATATCAATGGACGGCAAAGAGAGTCATGGAAGATACTCGAGACGGGAACGAACAAAAGGACCGGATCGCGATCCTGGACGTACTTTTCTCCTGCCCGGAAAACCTGGATTACACATTCCTCAGCGATTATCTGTACAGGCAAGAAGGTTTTCCGGGAGCGCCGGCCCTGGTCTGTTTCTGGCACCGTGGAGAGCAGATATATGGAGTCGCCGGTCGCGACGGCGGTCACGCGGAAGTATCAAGCATTCGCTCGGTGCAGGTAGACAGCCTGGCATCCAGTGGCCGCCGGGCGATGGAGGCGGATGAACTGGAACGGGCGCGCCTGATCTTCCGGAATGTCGCGCGTCAACGACCGAAGGATCCCGACGCATACATCCGATTGGGCCACATTTTACTGGCGTTGAAACGATACGAGGAATCAAAGGGCGCGTTTCATCGAGCGCTGACCCTGGGCAGCAAGGCGCTGGCCCACCATGGCCTGGGCATGCTTTACACGACGTGGCCGATGCAGCGCCACTTCGCGATTCACCATTTCACGGAAGCGTTAGTCAAGGATCGGGACTTTGTGGAAGCGCGATATCAGATGGCCAGAGTGCGTTATGCGATGAAACAGCGCGACGCGGAACTGGAACTGAAAAGGGTCCTGAAAATGGACCCGGGCCACGCGGGCGCCTATCTGCTGATTGCAGACTACTATCTGAACCTTTCGTGGGAATTCGAGAAGGCCGTCGTGTGGTATACGAAGTATCTCGCGCTTCGCCCGGAAGACGCGGAAGCTCAGCGGCGGCTGGGCGTTGCGTACCTGAAAGTGAGAGACTATTCGAAAATTATGGGCCACTTGTTGGACTTTGTCAAAAAGCACCCCGAAGCCATCGAATTGATGCCCATTGTCGCCATTTCCGCCATGGAACAGGAGAACCCGGATATGGCGATGGCGTTCTTCGAGGATTACATCTCCAAACTCGCGCCCGATGTACGACGTTTGTACGTAGATATAACGCTGGTCGCTTCCAGCGAGGAACTCAGGACCTATGAAGATGCCATGGGTCCGGATCGCGCGGCCGATCTGAAACGTTTCTGGAATCGGAAGGACCCGGACCTGTCCACGCCTGTTAACGAGCGCCTGCTGGAACACTACAGAAGAGTCTGGCACGCACTGACGGAATTCTCGGAGGGCAGGCAGCCGTGGGACGTGAGAGGAGACGTCTATATTCGATTCGGGGAACCCGATCATCGGTCGAGGTCGGACGAACCCAACTTCAAGCAAAGTCTGAAGGTTCAGCGGGTCAAGGAGCGTCTCGCGTTCAATTTATACAAAGGTGACGTCAGGGCGCACACGTTTGTCGGACCCGTGTTCCCCGTACGCAGCCTCGGACAACTCGACGGTGCGTGGTACGAACTGAAAGACATCGAAATTGGAAACGCAAACGCAACCGGGCCTGAAACTGGGGAGGCCGCAGGAGACGACCACGAGCATACGGGCGAGGACTGCACACAGTGTGGAGATACAGCGCCGCAAGCGCGGATGGATACCGCGCGGATAGGTATTTTACCCATGGACGAAAGCCTCGGATTCGGCGACTATCACCCGGTCACGTCCGACGAAGATCTGAGTACCGTGCCCTGGGAAACCTGGATCTACACCGGCGTGGGCGGCGGCATTGAAATTACCTTTACGGATGAAATCGGTTCCGGGACGTACGATTACGCGCCCATGCCGCCGAACCAGGGAGATATATCGATAGGCGAGACCGCCTCGTTGAGCAGGCACTCTCCTCAATCGGTCTACCGGCGAGCGGCGCGGGTTACGCCAGATTTCTATGCGCCGAGACATGAGGCGCCGCCTCTTGATTTCCACTATTCGCTGGCCGACTTCAGGGGCGAGGACGACCGCAGCCTCCTGGAAATCTACTACGGCGTCCCCATCCTCCCGGCACACTACATTGCGGAAGAGGACGTCACGCGGCAGATACTGACGCACCATGCGGCGCTTATATCATCCGCGCTGGACACGGTCTATCGGCAAACGGACGAAATGACGTACGAAGCCAGGGGAAACCAGGCCGGAGAAGGCCTGATGGCGCCGGATGTCCTGAAGCTTATTCTGCCGCCCGGCGCCTACCGGCTGGAGGTGAAATCGCAGGACCGCCTGAGAGGACGAATGGGCATCTATCAGCAGCAGGTCGTCGTGGAGCCCTATGGCGAAGATCGACTGCAGATCAGCGACCTGGAACTGGCTTGGCGGGTTGGTGCGGAAAAAATGGACAGTAAGTTTACAAAGGGAGAACTGAACGTCGTCCCGATGCCATCGCGAACTTACAAGACGGGCCAGAGCGTGTTCGTCTATTACGAAATCTACAACCTGGGGAAGGACGGATTCGGGCAGACGAACTACAACGTATCCTATAAGATTACGTCAAAAGACGCGCCCGGGCGGGCGGGAAACATCTCTCGTCTGTTCCGGTGGGGGACCGGCAGACGAGAGGAACTGGCCGTCACGTACGAACAGCAGGGCGCGGCCGCACAGGAGGTCGAATACGTGGAACTCGCGCTGGATGAACAGACCCCGGGTCGATATTCACTAAGGGTTTCCATCAACGACGTAAACAGCGGCGACACGGCCGAAAAAGACGTGGCATTCGTTATCGCCCATTAGGGCTGTGGACATCAAGTGAGGGTACGATGGAGATGCCGCGTTACGCTACCTGTGACGTAGAATCTCCCCCACCTCCTGACGTCCCTAATTCCCTTGCCCTTTTTCTTGCATCGCCAAAAAGCCGTGAGAGGGTAGAGGGAAGACGGAAGAGGTGGTGATAACTTTGACAGGTGAGACGTCCGCAATCGGATTCTCGCAATATTCAAATAGAAGAGAATTGCTTAGTGGAGCGCGAGCCCGGCGGTGTGCGGTGTGGTCCTCTCCCTTCTACCGTCTCCCGTCTCACCGCCTTTGAAAGAAGGGCGCCGCTCAGACGCCGCGGGGCCGGGGGGAGAGGTCGCGGACCTACCCCCTAACCCCCTTCCTAAAGGAAGGGGGAACTGTCATCGGTTGAAGACATTTCGATGGATGAAAATATCCACGTGCAATATCTCGACGGGCCATTGCCCGGTTTTCCTCCCCCTTTCCTTTAGGAGAGGGGGCCGGGGGGAGAGGTTCCGCCGTTCGCGGTCGTCCACACAATAGCGCTGACGTCAACTGATTCGGTTTTTTCTTTTAGCTGACAGCTTACCACTGATAGCTGATAGCCTTGTCTGAGGGGGCCGGGGGGAGAGGTTACGACGCCCAGGAAGGATACGAAATGTCCGGTAGAATGGTATCCTCGTTCCTTATCATCTCAAGCGCTCTGGGTTGCGGTGGAACCGTGCCGACGTCCCCGGAGGTTTCGAGCGATCTGAAGGGTTTTGAAGTCGCCGGAAAAATGACGGAAAAGCGATTCTGGCACGCGTCGGTATTGTTGCAGGACGGAAAGGTTCTGATCACGGGCGGCGCCGCAACAGAGAGCCCGGGTTATGCGCCTTCGTCCATGTTTCGTACCAGCACGGAAATATTCGATCCGGCAACGGGGACCTCGAGCAGAAGGGGCGACATGTCCTCTGCTCGAACACGCGACATGGGAATACTGCTACCGGACGGCCGGGTCCTATTTGCAGGCGCTCATCAAGCCCCGATGGAATTTTTCGATCCGCATACCGGACGATTCACGCCTGCGCCCTATTACCCCGCATTCGCAAGAATCTCCACGATGACGTTATTGCCCAATGGGAAGATCCTCACCTATTACTCATTGGGCGTCGCCATCTTCGACCCGAACACGGGGAACTTCACGTCACTTCCGGGGACGGTTGTTATTCGCGGAGGCAATACGGCGACTCGGCTGCGGGATGGGCGTGTACTCATCGTTGGTGTCGGCAATGCAGAGGGCATGGTTAAGGGATCCGAAATCTACGATCCATCCTCCAATACCCTTACCCGGACAGGCGACCTGAAATACGAACGGCGAGGACACAGAGCGATTCTTCTTCCGGACGGCAGCGTGTTGATCATTGGCGGGAGCACAGGCGATGAGGCGTCTGAAGCGTCGGTAACGGCCGCCGAGCGATATGACGCCGCGACGGGGACGTTTTCATCAGAAGGTGATCCCGGAATCGAACCGATTCGCGCGGCTACCCTGCTGCCATCGGGCAACGTGTTTATCATCGGACATAGTGGAGAGGTCGTTCTTTACGATCCGGCCACTGGCGCGTTTGGTCCTACCGGAGACAGCATAGG
Organism: Candidatus Latescibacterota bacterium; assembly: GCA_965237675.1. GTDB lineage: Bacteria > Latescibacterota > UBA2968 > UBA2968 > JAAXHE01. The sequence continues at coordinate 1,109,350 of OZ250150.1, read as the reverse complement.
TGAAAATCGCGCCTTATATACGACAACGCTCCTTCGCGACGGCCGTGTGCTGATTATTGGGGGATTGAAGGACCTTGAGGCGACGGATCATATCCTGATATACAGACCGTAGTCGAGGTCGGGGAAGTCGTCGCGAAACCGACGTTAAGCGGGCAGTGTCACCATTCACGATGTACAGGCTGTATCCATCCGGGCGGGTCATCTTATGAAGGACGAACGACCGATGTACATTGCGCGAGGTATCGTTCGATGGTAAACACCGGACATACCCCGATTGTCTTTCCGCTACGTCTCTGTCTCTGCGCGTTTTTGCCCGTTGTGTTCGTGTGGATGGACGTCCCTTCCGCGGGCGCCGTTCAAGGTGCGCACGTCAATGCAGTCGATAAACCTGGCGTACTCGCGTCGACGCCGAAATGTATTGTTGGGAAGACCCTGCCGGGGTGGGCGGCCGTGGCGTTTCCGTCAGGGAGGGTTACCGTCAAGCGGCACGAGATCGCCTCTCCCGGGCCGAGGTTACAAGAGGAGCCGGATAGGTCAGTGTCTGAAGCGAGTGAGCCGGAGACTCCACCGTCCGGGCCGGATATCGCCGCCCCTGCAAAGAAACCTCCGGCCGTAACGTTCGAAGGACCCACGAGTACCGACTGGTACGCGGCTTTTTTAACGTGGGATCAAACATTCGGGGACAATTATCTGGACGGCCACGATGGAGGGTCGTTCGCCTGGGGCCCTTCGGCCTACGTGCAGAGGATGTACCTGAACCTCTACGGGACATTCAAAGAAACCGTCTGGCTGGACAAACTGGTAAGTCATATCGATCGCATTCTGATAGCCCGCACTGACGTGCCGCCCTATGAAGTCTACGATCCCCGATACGTGGACGGATACAGGGGCTGGGGGCAGAACCGGTACCGCCAGTACAGTCCCGAATACACCGAATGGTTTTCCGACGATGGGTTGATTGTCAGCCCGATCCTGGCCTTTGTGGAGCTGGTCTGGGAGGATCCGTCCTTACACGCAGCCTACAGGGCCAAAGCGGATGATTTCCTGCGCGTTGTGGAAGAGGACGTGATTGCCAAGTGGTACGCCAACTGGGCGCCGGACCCGGGGTGGACGGTAGAGGACAACAGCCGCTATGGCGAGGACGCAGGATACCACGTGTACGAATGGTCCGGGTGGAAGCACCAACCGCTGAATATGTTTCTGTCGTTTACGGATGCGCTGGTAACGCTCCGTCGCTTGACCAGGTCGCCGTACTACAAGCCGTACAAAGAAGGGTTTGTACCGTTTTACGCTGAACAGAGCGAGCAGATGATGCGGTTCTTCCACGATCAACTGCTGTACGGTCCGGAAGCGGACGCTTACACCTGGAAATACGGTCCCGAAAGCCACTGGCCCGAACTGATGGAGGATGTCGGGCATGCCTTTATCGATATTCAAGTGGCGTTGCAGGGCGTGAAAAGCGGACTGAGTTTCGCCCCGAAGGACCTCGAGAGGATGGCCAACACGTTTGACCACCATGTCTGGAACGGGAGCCTGGAGGAGCCGAAGTTCAGGTACTACATAGGCGGCCCTCCAGGTAAGCACGACGCGGAACGGGGCTGGAGGGGGTGGGGTTTTCTCTATCTGGCCGGGTACAACTACCAGATTTGGGAATCGATGGCCGCGTACTTCGAAAAGGAGGTTTCAGTTCACGACGGACCGGCCCATATTGCCGCGACGGCCGCGATGCTGGGCATATCCATGCAGGCGTACGACAGGTGGGCGCCTGGCGCACCGCTGCACCTCGAAGTCGTTTGCAGTGGACCGGACGCGCGGATTTCGTGGCGCCGTCCGGAAACCGATGCCGACGGCACGGCGCTTACAGGGCTTAAAGGGTACATTGTGTACCGGGCCACCGGGCCGGAAGGGCCGTTCGCGCCGCTGAACAAGGCCCCTCTGGACACCACGCGGTACGTGGATCGAGGTGCGGCATCCGGATCTTTTTTCTATCGGATCACCGCCGTGGACTACCGGCGACCTCCGAATGAGGGTCCCCCGTCTGCGACGGTTTCTACGCTGTAGGGAGGACGGCAGTGGACCACTCCTTTCGCGTGAACTTTAAGGCTTTGTCTGAAAGTCCTCCTTGTCCAGGGCCGCGATGCCAGTCAGCGCAAAGGGCGGTCGGTCCGGGAATTCCGCCACCAGGCGCAATGTTCCACCCATCGCTTCCACGTAGCCACTGAGCGTGGATAGCAGCAGATCGCTGCGCTTTTCGATACGGGATACGTTCTCCTGGTTGATCCCGAGTTCCTTCGCTACGCGTACCTGCGTCCACTTTCGAGCCTTTCGCAGATCTTGCAGTGACATCTCTTCGGCAATCAGCGCCCTGGCTCGCTCCTCCACTTTCTTCCGGCGTGCCTCGGGCAGCTTGTCAATTTTCTCAGTGAGTGTCGTCATGTTGACCTCCTGTACGTCGTTGGGCAAGGCATCGAATTCCGGGTCGAATGCCGGATGGAATCTGACTTCCCAGTCCATGGCTCAGTAATATGACTTTAAAGTCATATTGTGTCAAGGTCATTTCTGTCGAGTTACATCCCATGGGCAAACGGCCAAACACATAGCCTGGTTCGTCAATGTTGACCCCCAGGGACCGATTGCGTTATCGAGTAATTATCTTATATTTGCATAATTTCGACTCTTTCAGCAAAAATTATCCCGATTTTAGATAAAATCCGGTCGCACGCATGGGAGAAAAGCGATACGCGCTGGTGGCCGGGCCCAGGGGTCACGCTTTCTTCCTGTGAGCAGACTGACCTGCATTATCGGTAAAAAAGACCTCTCCCCCCGGCCCCCTCTCCTGCGAGGAGAGGGGGAGTCGAACGAAGGGTTGCATAAACACTGTTTTATACAAGCTCCGATTGATTGGAGAACGCCATCTCGTCACTTTACCAAGCACAACTCGCCGACCAATCACGATATTTCGCCCGGGTTTTTTCATCAATCGAAACGCATTCATCCAATCCAGACATTCATCAGCGGATCACAGTTCCCCCTTCCTCTCAGGAAGGGGGTTAGGGGTTAGGTCTCGTCTGTTTCAAACTATCCGAATCCAGAATGTATCGCACATTGGGATTCACTTTCTCAATCCAATCGGAAACTGCAATCCGTGACAATTCATTAATTAATCAGGCTAAAAGATCGTGGTACGAATAACCTCACCTCATGGTTTTCAGTTTCCAGAACATTCAGAAGCAGGATCTCGAAGTCTGCCGAAAGTACGTCGATTGTCTTCAAAGGGAGCGTCGCAATGGAAAAACATGATGCATCGGTGTCTGAAATGGTGCGCGACACCGCGCCGGATAAAATTCTCCACGGCGAATTGGAGGGTCATCTTGCTGATTACAATGTTTCACGGGCACTGTATACGCTGCGTTGTTCTCAGAATGTGACGCAGGCGGAACTGGCGCAACGGGCCGGTTGCACGCAGAGCAAGATCTCGAGAATCGAGAACAGCAGGAACGATCGGCTCAAACTGGAGGACCTGGCGATTTACGCACGGGTTTTCAATATGCAAGTCTCCATTGACTTCGCACAGGAGTCGACTGCTGCAGACGCCATTGGACGTCTGGCGCGTCAGATCAGGAACAGTCTCGACGAAGTGGCTGACAGGGTGCAGAACGAAAAGGCCGCCAGCGAAGGCGCGAAGAAGCCGTACGAAACATTCCTGTTCGATATGCTCGATCTACTCATGGATAACCTGGAGGGATTTCGGGCGCGCCGCAACGGCTCGCCGGATTCGGGAGAGACGACGAGGGCGGGTAACGGCAGAACAATGGATCCGATGGGTCGGAGCGAAACGTTGATCCTTGAGCGAGAGAAGAACGGCTTCCCAAGATTCAGAATTCACACGCCAATTTGCACCATTCTGTCGGGGGAATAGGATGACCTCTCGAATCGCGATAGTGCTGTTTGTCGTCTCGTGTATCTGGGCTTGTGGAGGAGATTCGGTGACGACGTCGGAGCCGCCAGCCCTCGAAAGGGGTCTTCATGAGGTCGGGAGTCTGACCCAACCGCGGTATGAGCATGTCGCGACGTTAATGCAGAATGGCAAGGTCCTGATCGGCGGCGGCTATGCGGAATTACTTCCCGTGTTCGCGGAACCGCCTCCCGCGAATGCCGTTATTCCCAAGACGAAGCGTCATATCAGCGCAGAGATATTCGACCCGGGAACCGGGACCTCTTCGCCGACGGGAGACATGACCGTCAGTCGTAATTCGGACCACGGAATATCGCTTCCCGACGGTCGCGTCTTGATCATGCCCAGGTTTGGTCATCTTCCCATTGAGATTTACGATTCTCACTCTGGCAGATTCAACGCCGTCGCGGACGTACCCTACAATGCAACCATCCAGACCGCAACCCTGCTGCCCAGTGGAAGGGTCTTTGTGACTTTTATGGGACACACGGGTGTCTTCGACCCGGCTACAGGCACATTTCCCTCCATCTTCGCGATGGACGATCGACGCCGACTCCATACGGCGACGTTGTTGAAGGACGGCCGGGTGCTGATCGTTGGAGGAATACGCGGCGGAATCGAGGACGGGTTGGTCGGACGGAATCTGATTTACGATCCCTCGACCAGGTCCTTTTCAGAAGCCGGTGATTTGCAGTTCGACCGCATATTTCACAAGGCGGTGCTTCTGCAGGACGGAAGGGTCCTGATCATAGGCGGTATTGCCGGTGAAGGGCCTTTCGTACATACAGCCGAGATGTACGACCCTGAAACAAACGCGTTTTCGCCGGCCGGCGTTTCTGCAATCGATCCGCTGGCCGCCACCCTGCTGCCTTCCGGAAAGGTGCTCCTTATGCGCTCGATTAACGGCGATATCGCACTGTATAATCCCGCCACACATGAATTTTCTCCTACAGGGCACAGCATAGGGTGGCGGACGCAGCCTACGGTAACTCTGCTTGCAGACGGCCGCGTGATGGTTGCCGGTGGATCAAAGTACAAGGAGGGCTCTACCAATAGTGGGCATACGTTCGACGAGGAGATCACGGATCAGATCCTGATATTCACGCCTTGAGGGCCCACAGGACTGTGATGGACTATGATTATCGGGATGGACTGTGATTAAACCGCAAGGAGAGACTGTAATTGATGTGATTTCGGGATTGACCTGGAGGGATTGATCGTGAAAGTAAGAGATGAGATGTACATCGCTCGGCTGAATTCACGCATGGGCGTCCGCACCCTGAGCCTGTCGAGGGGCCGGGGGAGGGGTCGCCAACCCTGTCGCGGCCTGCCTGGCCGGCAGACAGGCAGGCAGGCCGTAAACGCCACGCCCTACTCTCGTCGGTCAGATCATACCTTAACTTGGGCGTACACAAGATGACCGCCAGAATCGTAATGGCGCTGTTTGTCGTCTCGTGTATCTGGGCTTGTGGAGGAGATTCGGTGACGACGTCGGAGCCGCCGTCCCTTGAAAGGGGTCTCCACGAGGTCGGCAATCTGACACAGCCGCGGTATCAGCACGTCGCGACGTTATTGCCGGATGGCAAAGTACTGATCGCCGGTGGCTACAAGGAGGGGATCCCGAACTTCACCGACGTATCGAATCGTCACATCAGCGCGGAGATATTCGATCCGGTAACCGGGACCTCTTCGCCAACGGGAAACATGACCGTCGGTCGAAATACGGACCACGGAATATTGCTTCCCGACGGTCGCATCCTGATTGTGCCCAGATATCATGACTTCCCCATTGAAGTCTACGATCCTCATTCCACTCGATTCACGGCCCTGGCGAAAATACCCTGGTATCCGCCCATTTCGACTGTAAATCTGCTGCAAAGCGGCAAGGTCTTTGTAACTACCCAGGCGCACACGGCTGTCTTCGACCCGGCTGCGAGTACCTTTCCCTCCATAGTCGCGATGGAGAAAACGCGAATAAACCATTCGGCGACGTTGCTAAAGGACGGCCGCGTGCTGATCGTTGGAGGAACACGCGGGGGAATTGACAACGAGTTGACCGGACGGAATCTGATTTACGAACCCTCGTCAAATGCCTTTGCGGAAGCTGGTGATCTGCAGGTCGACCGCTGGGGCCATACTACGGTGCTTCTTCCGGACGGCAGGGTTCTGATCGTTGGCGGCCATACCGGTTCAGAGCATGCAAACCTTGCCGAGATGTACGACCCCGATACAAACACGTTCTGGCCGGCCGGAACTTCTGCCATTTGGCCTGCCGCCGCCCTGCTGCTGCCGTCCGGCAGAGTGTTTTTCATCCACGGGCCTACAGGCAATATCGTACTGTACAATCCCGCTACACATGTATTTTCACCCACAGGACACAGCATAGGACCGTGGCGGGACGAGGCTTCGGTCACGCTGCTTGAAGACGGCCGGGTAATGATAGCCGGCGGCTGGAAGTACAGGGACAGGTCGTCGCAAAGTGGGCCTGGGCAAGAGCGGGAGATCACGGATCAGGTACTGATCTTCACGCCTTGAGTGTGTAATTAGAAAATGGACCTCTCCCCCCAGCCCCCTCTCCTGCGAGGAGAGGCGGAGCCGAATGAAGTGTTGCGTAAACAACGTTTTATACGCGCCGTGATTGCTCGGACAACGCCATCTCGGCACCCTCACTCTGAGGAAGCCGATGTGAAGGTGGGGTAGACATTCCTGTCTGCCTGCCTCGCGATCCTTCTAAGGAAGACGTGAGGCTTGCGAAGCGACCGCTCGAATTGGTAAGCGAAGGACCATTTGGCACGTTCAAAGGATTCGGCGACGATGTCTCCGCGCAAATATGTTTATTGCGTTTTTGCGTTAGGACAATCGATTAGACGGGAGATTCTTCGACTACGCTCAGAATGACATGCTTTGCAATAACCATCTTCGAGATGTATTCGTTATTCGTTGGCCCGAACTGTCATACTGAGAAAGCCGGTATGAAGGTGGGGCGGACATTCCTGTCTGCCCGCCTCGCCAGGCCTATCGCGTAGAAGATGCACTTAAAGGTCTAAACCCGGGGGAAAGAAGATGACTGCCAGAATCGGAATGGCGCTGTCTATCGTCTCGAGCCTCTGGGCCTGTGGAAGCGACTCGATGACGACGCCGGAGCCGCCGGCCCTTGAAAGGGGTCTCCACGAGGTCGGCAATATGACCCGACCCAGATCTGAGCATGTAGCGACGCTACTACAGAATGGCAAGGTCCTGATCGCGGGCGGCCTCGAGGAACTACCTATCGTACTCGATGGGCCGCCTCCCCCGAATACCGCCATTCCCCAGCCGAAGCGTCTCATCAGCGCGGAAATATTCGACCCTGAAACCGGAATCTCAACGCAAACGGGAGACCTGGCCGCCAGTCGCAGCGAGGACCACGGAATATTGCTGCCCGACGGCCGAGTCCTGATCATACCCGGAAATCCTGATCTCCCCATTGAGAGGTACGATGCTCATTCCGGCAGATTCAACGTTATGGCAATTCTACCTGGGAAAGTTGGGATTCTGACTGCCACGCTGCTGCCCAACGGGAAGGTCTTTTTGACCAGCACGTTATACGCGGGTGTCTTCGACCCCACTAAAGGCCCGTTTTCCCCCATATTCAGGATGGATCCTTCCCGAATTGGCCATACGGCCACTTTGTTGAAGGACGGCAGGGTATTGATCGTTGGAGGACAGAATGTCGGAGGGGACGCAGGGTTGCTGGGACGGAATCTGATCTTTGATCCCTCGTCCGGAGCTTTTTCGGAAGCAGGTAACTTGCAGTTCGACCGCGTACACCATAAGGCGGTGCTTCTCCAGGACGGCAGGGTACTGATCCTAGGCGGCACCGCCGGTAGAGGGCCATCCGTGCAGACGGTCGAGATCTACGACCCCGAAACCAACACGTTTTCGCCGGCCGGCGTTTCTACGATCGATCCAGGCGCCGCCCTGCTGCTTCCCTCCGGCAGAGTGTTTTTGGTCCATGAGCCCACTGGCAATATCGTACTGTATGATCCCGCTACGCACACATTCTCCCTCACAGGATACAGCATCAGCCCGCCCAGGTCCTTTCCTACGGCCACGCTCCTTGAAGACGGCCGCGTGATGGTTGCCGGTGGATCGAAGGACAAGGAGGGTTCCACAGCCGGCGGACATGTGTTCGAAGAGGAGATTACGGATCAGATCCTGATATTCACGCCTTGAATGCGCACGTGCGCCCACACGCTGAAGGAAGGCGTGAGGCTGAGGATGTCTCCGCGCAGATGTGTTACCGTGGGTTTCCGGCTTACGGACACCCGAACAGACGGGAGATTCTTCGACTGCGCTCAGAATGACATGCTTTGCAATCACGATTGGCGAATTCTGTCTGTCAGGTATCGGCAAAAGACTGTCATCCTGAGGAGGCCGTCAGGCCGACGAAGGATTTACTGCGGCATCGGATCATGCCCAAGCTTCTTGCATTCGGTCCGACCGGACAGGCGGCACGTCCGCCTTCTAAACAGAACGGAAGTAGCGGGAGATTCTTCGACTACGCTCAGAATGACATGCTTTGCAATAACCATCTTCGAGATGTATTCGTTATTCGTTGGCCCGAACTGTGATGCTGAGGAAGCCGGTGTGAAGGTGGGGTAGACATTCCTGTCTGCCCGCCCCGGGATCCTTCTGTCGGAAAGGAGACTCAGAATGACTGCCCGAATCGCAATAGCACTGTTGATCGTCTCGAGCGTCTGGGCTTGTGGAGGCGATTCGGTGACGACGCCGGAGGCACCGGCCCTTGAAAGGGGTCTCCATGAAGTCGGCAAAATGACCCAGCCGCGGTATCAGCATGTCGCTACGTTATTGCAGAATGGGAAGGTCCTGATCGCCGGAGGCTACGCGGAACCACCGACCAAAGTCGAGGACCCATCTCCCGGAGGGACCGTCATTTACCGGCCCGCGGGTGTTCTCATTACGGCGGAAATATTCGATCCTGAAACCGGGACCTCGTCGCCAACGGGAAGCATGACCGTCAGTCGGTACGCAGACAACGGAATATTGCTTCCCGACGGTCGCGTCCTTATCATGCCCAGGTATGGTCATATCCCTATTGAAATGTACAATCCTGATTCAGGGATATTCGACGCCCTGGCGGACGTACCCTACAATGCAACCATCCTTACCGCAACCCTGCTTCAAAGCGGAAGGGTCTTTGTGACTAGCGTAGAACACACGGGTGTCTTCGACCTGGATGCGCGCGCATTCACCTCCATATTCGCGATGGACGATCGACGCCGACTCCAAACGGCGACTCTTTTGAAGGACGGCCGCGTGCTGATCGTTGGGGGTATACGCGGCGGAATTGAGGATGGGTTGGTCGGACGGAATCTGATTTACGATCCCGTGTCCAAATCCTTTTCAGAAGCAGGTGATTTGCAGTTCGACCGCGTAAACCATAAGGCCGTGCTTCTACAGGACGGCAAGGTCCTGATCATCGGCGGCCATGCCGGTGAAGGTCCTTTCGTACATACCGCCGAGATGTACGACCCTGAAACAATCTCGTTTTCGCCGGCCGGCGTTTCTACAATCGATCCGAGCGCCGCCCTGCTGCTTCCCTCCGGCAGAGTGTTCCTCATCCACTCGTATAACGGCGATATCGTACTGTACAATCCCGCCACACATGAATTTTCCCCTGCAGGACACAGCATAGGGTGGCGGTCTTTTCCGACGGTAACTCTGCTTGCCGACGGAAGTGTAATGGTTGCCGGTGGGACCAAGGACAAGGACGTTTCTACAGACAGCGATCACACGTTCGAGGAGGAAACTACGGATCAGATCCTGATCTTCACGCCTTAGGGACACACGTGCGCAGACTGTCATGCTGGGGAAGCCGGTGTGAAGGTGGGGCACACATTCTTGTCTGCCCGCCTCGCGATCCTTCTGAGGAGGCCGAATTGGCGGCGATGTCTCCGCGCAAATTTGTTTACTGGGTTTCTGCGTTGGGACAATCGAATAGACGGGAGATTCTTCGACTACGCTCAGAATGACATGCTTTGCAATAACCATCGTCGAATTCTGTCTGTCAGGTATCGGCAAAAGATTGTCATCCTGAGGAGGCCGTCAGGCCGACGAAGGATCTACTGCGGCATCGGATCATGCCCAAGCGTCTTGCATTCGGTCCGACCGGACAGGCGGCACGTCCGCCTTCTAAACAGAACGGAAGTAGCGGGAGATTCTTCGCTGCGCTCAAAACGACATGTCTTGCAATAACAATCAGCGAAATGTGTCAGGCACACGTCGGCACAAACAGTCATGTTGAGGAAGCCGATGTGAAGGTGGGGTAGACATTCCTGTCTGCCCGCCTCGCGTATCCTTCTGAGGAGGCCGAATTGGCGGCGATGTCTCCGCGCAAATTTGTTTACTGTGCTATTGCGTCAGGACAATCGATTAGACGGGAGATTCTTCGACTTCGCTCAGAATGACATGGGGGTCGATTGTCAGATCGAAGGAATGGCGCGCGAGAACCTGTCTGTTGAACGGAAGAGGATAGCGATATGCAACTGAGGTTCGGATGGAAGTACACCGTGTTGATAGCCGTGGGAGTGGTTCTGGCCGGCGTCGCGTTGGGTCAGATCTTCGTCGAGACGCCGGAGCCGGAGAACGCCCTCCCCGTGGGACCGGCCGCGTCCGACTTTGCACTGGAAAGTCTGGACGGTTCGGTAGTCCGGTTGTCCGAGAATAAGGGCCGTGTTGTCCTGATCAACTTCTGGGCCACCTGGTGCGTGCCGTGCCTGTACGAATTACCCGACGTTCAGAAATTACACGAACGATACCGCAATAAAGGCCTGACCGTACTTGCCATCAGCACGGACTTCGATCGGGCGCGCGTGAAACCGTTTGTAAGGAAAAACGGTTACACCTTTCCGGTACTGTTCGCCGATCCGGGCGTTCGATCCGACTATGGCATCCGTAGCATTCCAACCACCTATCTGGTTGACAGGAAGGGCCGACTCAGGTTCATGCAAACGGGCTACGGTCCCGATACCGGAACGGAGTTGGAATGGGCTGTCGAACAACTGTTGGGGCGGTAGATGAGGAAGAGAGGAATGATCCGAGGAATGCGACTCGGAATGGCGGGGGCTGCTAAAGCAAACCGGCGGCCGCGCCATGCAGAAGCGCTGAGCCGCCGGTGATCTTACAATTGCCGAATCGGATCCCGCGGCCACCCGTCTACGGCGCCGGCGTCGACGGCGGAAGAATGACTGCCACCGCGTCCGCGGTCTGCTCGACGCGAGCGAACAGGTCCACCGCCTGTTGCCTGTTCATCTGGAAGTCGATCGTGACCGTTTCCGTGGGCAGGAACGCACCCTGCGCAAACACCGTCACGCGTTTGTTGTTTGCGGGATTCCAGATTTCAACGACCCTGCCGTCGAACTCGCTCCCGAAGGCGACGTACGCCACATTTTTTCGAGGTCTGTTTCCGCTCGGAACGCCCACGCGGACTTCTTTGCCGATATACTGAAAGGGAGGCTGCAGTTCACGCGCCCGGCCGCGAAGATCGGCAATCAGAGGATTTTCCGCAATCGCGCCTTCCAGGCGGGCTTTCCGCTCATCCAGTGTTTCGCCGTTTCCATGTGTTGTCGCGTCCGGCATCGCGTCGCCGAGGCGACCGGCCAATCCGCTGTCCTGGTAGTGATAGACGTCCTTCTCTTTCAACCATCCGAGCGTCGCTTCTCTGGCGAAATCCTTGCTCCAGATCGAGTCCAGAACCGCGCCGTGCGCCACCATTTTGTCCTCATCGTAGTTGATGGTGACATTAACGGGGGCGATGTACGCGATGTACGCCAGGTACGCGCACGCCGCCGCCAACACGACCTCCACGATGGTACGTATGTTCGAACTTGACATCTCTTCCCTCCTCGTATCGACGGTTCACCGCCAATTCAGACGACCGTGGTTTTGGCGCCTGCTTTAAAGGTTCTTCGGCAAGCGCCAGGAGCAACGGTATTCGTTCGTGTTTGCGCTCCTTTCTCCGAAGGACAGCCGTCAGTTTATATAAGTTTCGATTGTTCGGTCACGTTCGACCTGAAGTGCGTTTATCTTCTGCCAGTATACGCCCGTCCGACCTTCGCCACGGCCTCCCCGCCTCCGGAGCAGATCATCACGCCCTCGTCAATCATCTCCGTTACGTTGTCCGTATTCGCGCCGTTCAGAAAGAATAGGCCGGCGTCCTTGCAGGCCGCCATCACGCGGGCCCGGGCAGCCCCCATTTCAGGCGGATAGGGCGGGTCGTGCCGATCGGCGTGCCCAAGCGACATCCCCATATCCCCTGGTCCCCACTCGCCGAAGGCGAGCCCCTGCACCCTCGCCGTCGCCTCCGCGTTGGCCAGCGCGCGTTTGTTCTCGATTTTCACGCCCAGCATCAATTCTCCGTCCGGATTCAGCGGCCACGGATCGGCTTTCTCCAGGTACTCGTTTGCGGGAACGCCCCAGACCTGTGCGGCCCAGCCCTGCCCCCCCGCGCCGCGCCGGCCATCACCGTGCCCCACGGCCGGCTTCCGGAACGGATACCTGCAACTCTCCACAAAGGCCCGGACGCCCTCCGGATCGTCGGCATGGCACAGCAGAATTCCATGCACGCCTCGGGCCAGCGCCTGCTTGAACATCCAGGCGTTGGCGCGAACCACCGCTTCACTCGACCCCTCCACCGGCAGATCGACGATGACGGCCGGCGTCCTGTGCCCGCCGGCCGTGGGACCGCCGTCCACCAGGCCTCGCATGAAGTCACCGAGCCCCCGCATATCGAACGCACCGTGCTCCATACTGACGTTTATATAGTCGGCCCACGTCCCGGCCATCTCCCGGCCTGCTTCGTACGATACCTCGGAGACGCCGACATAATATATCGGCTGTCCCTGTTCCAGGAGCTCAATAGCTTTATTGATCCGTTTCGGCACCATTCACCTCGGATATGTGGAGAAAAACTCTACGTCACGCGCTAAAATAAAGCGGCCTTCCTGAAAAATCAACGGTTCACCGGGCCGCCTTCAAACGTCTCCGACCGCGCACAGCAAGCGCCAGACGGCCCGCCCGGCCTTAACGATGACAACAAAGGACGTACAGGATCCATCTTGACGGCGCCACGACGCGCTCGTATCTTTGCGTTCGACGCGCGGCGAAATGAGGGACAGGCATTCTCAGGTCGTCCGCCGAAAAGCTTGAACATCATGCTACAGGAAAGTCTAAAGGGAGAAGCCATGCTTGGCGTTGCAATTCAAGGCGCGGGAAACGTCTCCACCGAACACATAAGAGCCTATCTTAACAACCCTAACACCCGGTTGGTCGCCATCGGGAGCCGGACGCTGGAAAGCGCCCAGAAGAAAGCGGTTGAACTGGGGCTTGAATGCGACCTGTACGATGACTACGACCGGCTTCTCGATCATCCGGAAGTCGACGTCGTTTCCATCTGTACCCCGCCGGACCGCCACGCCGGGGAAGCCATTGCCGCCGCCCGCGCCGGCAAACACCTGCTGATCGAGAAACCGGTGGCCACCAACCCCGACGAACTGGATGCGATGCACCGGGCCGTGATAAGCGCGGGCGTCAAGACCGTCGTCGGCTTCGTGCTTCGGTGGAATCCACTCATCATTTCCATCAAACAGGCCATCGGGAAGGGCTGGGTCGGCGTTCCTCTGCTTGTCCATGCCGACTACTGGCACGGCCCCACCAACGCCCGCCCGGAAAAATTCAGCCGCACCGGTTGGAACCCGTTTGTCAACGGCGCCATTGTGCATGGCGGCTGCCATGCCCTCGACGCCGCCCGTTACATTCTGGATAATGATCTCGTCACCCGGGTAACGGGCGTTTCCCCGCGCCATCGAACCCATGCGGAGAACTACCGTTCCACGACGGTCGCCACGGTGGAATTCGCGGGGGGCGCCGCCGGAAAATTCTCAGGATCCACGGCCTTTTTCATGCCTTATGTCTTCAACCTGGAGGTTTTCGGCACGGAGGGCGTGATCCGAAACAACCAATTCTACACCCGGCAGCTATCCGGCCAGGACGCCTTCGGCAGTTTTCCCGCGGTCATGCCCGACAGCGGCGCCGTTGCCGACCATCCTTTCCAGGAAATGGTCGACCACCTTGTTGAATGTATCCTCGACGACGTCGAATCCGACAACAATCTCGCTGTAGCCGTCAACACCCACGCCGCATGTTTCGCGGCGGAAGAATCCGCAGAACAGGGTTCCATACCGATCCAGTTGCAATGAGAAACCGCCGCCGCGGCGAACCAATTCCAACTGTTTCGAGCCAATCGTGAGCCAACAATGCCTGAAGAACCTCTAAAAGTCGCGCTCGCGGGATGTGGCGGGTTGGGCCGCGCCCACGCCAGAAACATAGAAGCGATGGAGGGCGCGCGGCTTGTCGCCGTCTGCGACGTGGTATCGGAATCCGCCGCGCAGCTTGCATCGCAACTGGATTCCAGCCCGATGCCCTACGCCGATCATCGCGCCATGCTGGCTGCCGAGAAACCGGACGCCGTGCTGGTTGTGACGCCCAACCACACGCACAGCCGCATCAGTACAGACGCGGCGCTGGCGGGCGCCCATGTGTTCTGCGAAAAACCAATGGCGCTTACCGTTGAAGATTGCGATACGATGATCCGCGCCGCCGAACAGTCCAACGTATTCCTGATGATCGGCTATGTCCGCCGGTTTCAGGCCGCTTATCAGGAACTCAAACGCCGGGTGGACAGGGGAGACGTCGGTGAAATTACCCTCGCGCATGCCGTACGTCTGGGCACCGCCGCGCCGGGCGGCGTCGGCGGATGGCAGACGCGGAAGGAACAGTACGGCGGTATGTTTTCCATGTACAGCCACGAACTGGACCAACTCGCCTGGCTTGCCGGTGAAATCCGTGCCGTCAATGCTGTCATGAGATATGGAGAGGACCCGGCGAACGAAATCGAAGAAAGCATCTTCATCGGCATCGAATTCGCCTCGGGCGCCATCGGCTCTTTAAGCAGCAGCCGCGTCTACCCGGTTAACAGCTACGAACTCGGCGTTGCCGGAACAGGAGGCGCGCTCAAGCTCAACGTCTCGGAAGGGCCTATCTTATTCGCCCGGCACGGCGAGAAGTCCACCGCTATAGAGGTGCCCTCGAACAACGGCATGACAGACGAGATCGCTCACTTCATCGGTTGTATTCAAAGGGGCGAAGCGCCAAAATCCGACGGTAGGGACGGACGGCGGGTGGTCGCCGTGGCCGCGGCTGCCCACGAATCCGCCCGGACCGGGAAGCGAGTCGAAGTTCCGGTTATGAAGTGAGAAACCGCCTTGAAATGGGTTCCGTGTGCAGGAATCCCTCTTATTCCTCTGCGGGGCGCATATCTTCCAATACAAGCTGCACCTGAGTCCGGCCGTTCCAGGTGTTGGCTTCAAGAGCGCAGGCCACGTCCACGCGATCGCCACGGCGAAGCCGGACGGCCAATTCTCCCTTTCCCCACCAGACCGCGTCACATATCCGCGGGCTCGACCGCGCTGAGCCGTCCGCCCGGGCGGCGGACGACCCCGTGTCCAGATTCATTTTAAGGTGGGCCCCTTTCCCAACCGCAATCGCACGTTCAATCGTACAGTCTTGCACCATAAACAGCGGCGCTTCATTTCCCCGACCGAACGGCGCCAGGGCAGACAGCGCCGAGACCGTCTCCAGCGAAATCTCCATTGGCTGAAGCGTGGCATCCAGTTCCAGCCGGGTTCTCAGATCCTCATCCAGGACCCGATCCGCCGCATCTGCCTCCAGCCGTGCTTTGAACGCTTCATAATGCCCGAGCGGGCCGGTAAAACCGGCCGCATCAGCGTGCCCGCCGTACTCGGTCAGCAGATCGGCACAGCGGAAAATCCCTTCCGCCATATTGTAGCCTGCCGCGGAACGCGCCGACCCCGTAAAACTTCCGTCCCCGCGAACCTCGGTACAGGCGATGCCAGGCCTGCCATACTGCTCCGCCAGTCGACCCGCGATCAACCCCACCACGCCCAGGTGCCAGCTTTCGCCTTTCGCAACCAGAATCCGGTTTTGGCCCAGCCCCATCGACTCCACCTGCTCCACCGCCTGTTTTACGCCTGCCAGCTCGAGTTCTCGCCGCTGTCGGTTGAGCGCGTTCAGCCGCTCCGCCAGGCGGGCCGCCTCGTTCGCCTCCGAGGTGCGCAGCAGGTCCAGCGCCAGGTCCGCGGACGCCAGCCGCCCGGCACTGTTGATGCGCGGCCCCAGGAAGTATCCGATCGCCGTTGTATCCACGGGCCGCGTATCGGCGCCGGCTACCGCTTTCAACGCCTGGAGCCCCGGACGCTGCGTCCGATCCAGAATCTGCATACCCCGGCGAGTCAGCAACCGGTTCTCGCCCAACATCGGCGCGACATCCGCAACCGTTCCCAGTGCAACCAGATCCAGCAACGAATTCAGATAGGCCCTGCGTTCCGACGCCTCGACCAGGGTTTGTGACAGGGCCTGGACAACCTTGAATGCCACACCCACGGCCGCGAGCCCCTTGAACGCGTAGCCGCAATCGGGGCGGTTGGGATTGACCACCGCGAGTGCGTCAGGCAACCGTTCCTGAGGCTGGTGATGATCGGTCACCAACACGTCGATGCCGGCTGCATTCGCCGCCTCAACCGCCTCGAACGAGGAAATGCCGTTGTCCGCCGTCACAATCAGACGCGCGCCCGCTTCGATCGCTCGCCTGACGCCGGGTGGCTTCATCCCGTATCCGTCCTGGTGGCGGTCCGGCAGGATGGACACGACATCCGCTCCGACCCTCTCCAGTAAATCCATCAATACGGCTGTACTCGTCACCCCGTCCACGTCATAGTCGCCAAATACGACGATGCGTTCGCCCGAACGAACCGCCGTCACAATCCGCTCCGTGAGGCGGTCCATGTCCTTCATGGAAAACGGGTCCTGAAGGTTTCCAGGAGAATCCGAGATATCCTCGGCGGTCAAATCGCGGTTCGCCATAACCACATCCACAAGGGATCCGGAGGAACCATCCGGGCAAGACTCGGAATCTCTCGTGTGTCTGAGCGACCAGATCGCGTATTTTTGCATCGATGCCTCGAGAACGAGTGGGTCTCCGCAACGTGAGCGGCGACTGAAATATAATGACTCTATACGTGAAACAAAACACAACTATGGGTTAGCGATCAGGAACAACAGCGATCAGCAGTCAGCGTTCAGCCAAAACCGGTTGGCGATAAGGCCCGGTGATGGCAATTCGCAATATCCGCGCCTTTGGGAGGGCAACCACAAGGGTTGCCCCTACAGATATTCCCGGGAACCTCTCCCCCCGGCCCCCTCTCCTAAAGGAAAGGGGGAGGAAAACCGGGCGATGGCCCGTCGAGATATTGCACCTGGATATATTCATCCATCGAAATGTATTCAACCAATTATAATTCCCCACTTCCTTCAGGAAGGGGGAGAGAGGGTAGGTCTCGTCGCTTTCAAAATGTCCAAAAGGACGACTTCTCCGGGGTTCGCTGCCTCCGGCCAGAAAGCAAGACCTCCCACGAAGACGCGACGGGAACGGCAGCCACAAGCTATCGTCTATCAGCTGTCAGCAGCCAGCGAGAACCGCAAATCCACGCGGCGGTCCTTGTGGGTCTACCTCACGCACGACCGGTGGTGGCGTTGGGGGTTTTTCCGCGCTAGTCCGTTCAGCAATGTGGTACGGGATCGCTCCAATGGGCCGCAGGGCAACGACGCTGGCAATCTCCTGTGAAGTGATTCGCGGAAAAACCGGCCCCGTGCCGAACGGCGCCGTTCTTTTTGGTCCTTTTTCTTGCGTACAAGAAAAAGGACGGAGAAAAAGAATAATTAGGATAAAGAGAGAAAGGGAAATGACCTCGCAGGCCCGGAGCACAACCCAATCATTCGCTGTTTTTCCGTGTTGACCTGCTTTCGGCGGGTGCGGCCGGATGACAATGCCGTTCAGGAAAATATAATTCTTGGCGCATCAAGCGAATTCCGTATATTTGTCACCCGGATATTCGACTCGGAGTCAACCCGAAATCGAAACGGTTCCCGGTTTGCCCAGAATTCTGCTCGCGGAAGACGGCCCGACGGCCATGGCCCTCGCCGGCGGTCTGTTCGATCATCGTACCGTCGAACTGGACGTGGTCACCGACGGACGCAGCGCACTGGAGACCCTTGCCGAAAATCCCAGGGCTTATGCCCTCGCGATTCTCGCATACGATCTACCCGAAATCAGCGGGCCCGATTGCATTCGTTTCATTCGGAAAATGCTCGCCCGTCTTCCATTGCTGGTTCTCATCGAGACCCCCGGTCCGGAGTGCCTGGAGGAACTTGCCGGTCTCGGTATCTCGTGCGGTCATATCCTGGAAAAACCGACGACGCCCGAATTCCTCGCCGCCCGGGTAGGGAAGTTGCTCAATATATGAGACAGCAACGCTTTTTTTGAAACAAAATACAACCTCGAGAATCATATATTCACGAACGAGCGGTCAGCTCTTGTCAGCGCATTTTCAAAGGAGTTTTTATGTCGCGGCACTTTGAAACCGTCAAAGGATTTCTTCAGGACCTGGAACTGGTCATTGAAGAAGAAGATTCCGGTGAGGAACTGGTGGTCGTCACCGACGAAGACAGGGGGATCCACCGGCTTATTGTCGACTGCGAAGATCCCATTCTCATCCTTGAACAGGCCGTCATGCCTGTCCCCAAGAACCCCGGCGACCTCTACAAGCGGCTGCTGGAACTGAACCGCACGCTCATCCACGGCGCCTTCGCCCTCGATGAGGAGACCGGAACCGTTCTGTTCCGTGACACCCTTCGCCTGGATACGCTGGACCGGGCGGAGATCGAAGGCACCGTCAACGCCCTGGGCCTGGCCCTGGGCGAGAACGCCGAGGAACTCTTGAATTACAGCAGACAATAGTGAGCGCGGGGATCGAACCCACGGAGATGCAATCCGTTACGTTATCCGATCTCCAGCCTCTGGATTCCATATCAGACAGGAGCACGCCATGGGCATCTTTCAACGCATCTTTCGTGTGGGAAAAGCCGAAGTTCACTCTGCCATCGACAAATTCGAGGATCCGATTCGCCTGACGGAACAGGGCATCCGCGATCTCAAAAACGATCTGAGTAACGCCATGACCAGTCTCGCCGAAGTCAAGGGGCAGGGCATCCGGCTGCGAAAACAGGCATCGGACAACAAGAAGGCCGCGGCAGACTATGAACGCAAAGCCATGGCTCTGCTCCAGAAAGCCCAGAATAACGATATCGACGCTGCCGAAGCCGACCGCCTCGCCGCCGAAGCGCTCGCTCGTAAAGAGGAAAACGTGAACCGGGCCGCCACGCTGAGCCAGACCGCCAAGCAGCAGGAGGAAATGGCCGCTCAGCTACAGACCCAGGTGGACAAGCTCAAATCCTCCATTGCCGGGTACGAGAACGACCTGGTTACACTGCGCGCCCGGGCACGGACGGCAGCGGCCACAAAAAAAATCAACAAGCAACTCGCGAAGGTGGACTCTCACGGCACGCTTGCCATGCTCGAACGCATGAAGGAGCGGGTGGAAGAAGACGAGTCCCTGTCGCAGGCCTATGGCGAGGTGGCCGACGCTTCCAAGAGTGTGGACGAAGAGATAGACGCCGCGCTCCATGAAAAGAATCCCGGCTCGGACAAACTGGCCGAACTCAAAAGCAAAATGGGAATTCAAGCGTAAATCCGGCACTTCGTCGCGGCTGGGAATTCATGTCCCTGGTGCGGGGGTGGTGATCTCATGAACTGGAATCCCTTCAAGAAAAAAAGGGCCGAATCCGACCCCATGGTCGACTTCACACTGTCCGACCTCAAGCCCGGTTACGTGGTCGACTATGACCTCAAGACCTGGAAAGTCACCGCACAGAATTATTACGATTACGACGGAGACCGCGTGGACGAATGGGAATTGACCTGCGCCGATGAAGTCAAGTACCTGGAGCGTGAGGAAGATGACGGCCTTTCCTGGACCTTTTCCCGCAAGATACCGATTTCTCAGATTGACGGCGACCTGAAATCCCACATTGTCGAACACGAAGACCCGCCCGAAGAGGTCGCCTGCGACGGCATCACGTATTCCGCGGAGGCGTCCGACGCCGGCGAGTTTTACAAAAACGGCGAAGAACCCCCGCAGGAATTGATCGTCTGGGAGTACCTGGACGGTTCCGAACAAAGGATCCTGACCATCGAACAGTGGGGCGAGGACGACTTCGAAGCCTCGATCGGCGACATCGTCGAGGAATACCAATTCAGCGACATCCTGCCATCCGAATAGACATTGCCACTTTCAGAAAAAGACAGGGATTACGACAGTCGTCGTAATCCCTTTTTGCTTCTCCACTTCACCTTTTTACACCAGAAACTGCAATTTGCTCTCCCGGCCGGCGCGTATGTTGGCGCAGTGAACGTCGAGGTTCAGCATCTCGACCAGACTCACGCCACTTTCCATTTCCGAAAGCATGCGCGCCTCTTTCCTCTGCACTTCTTCCGCAACGGGAATCACCTCCGAGATCTCTCCGGGGGTAGTCACGATCAATCCGTCGTCGTCTCCAAATACGATGTCGCCCGGATGAACGCGCACCCCGCCGCATGTGACTGGAACCTGCGTCTCAAAGTGCCTATCCGCTGTGCCGGCGACGGCGCTGACCGACCGGGCGTAATAGGGAAATCCCAACTGGCGAATCGCGGCCGTATCCCTGCACGGTCCGTCGTTGACAATACCCGCCAGCCCTTTACGCCTCGCCTCGGTTGGAAACAGTTCCCCGGTCAGCGCCTTCCGGCTCCCCTGAGAATCGATCACCAGGACCTCCCCGGGTGCGGCATCCCGCAGGGCCAGGATCACGGTCAGAAAGTCCTCGTGGCAGGTCACCGTATGCGCGCGCCCGATCAGCCTGAGGCCGGGCGTGATGGACCGGACTGCGGGGTCGACGGCCCTGACGGGTTTATCCAGCGCTTTATATCCATCGCAGACGCACGCGGTGTCCAGGCGGGAGAGACGGTGCTTGATTTCGTCGAAATCCATTGTACGAACCCTTTATGGAAATACGAGAAGCTATCAGCAGTCAGGAAAAACAGCTATCAGCAATCAGTTGTCAGCTTGAACCGGATAGCGATATGGCATTGTGATATCAATTTACGGATGTCTGATTTTCGTAGGGGCGACCGGCCGGTCGCCCTCGTTAGTGGAAAAACAGCCGTCAGCTATCAGCCATCAGCTTGAACCGGTTAGCGATACGGCCTGGCGAAAACAACTATCAGATGACCACGCCGCCGTTGCAATCGTAGGGGCGACGCATGCGTCGCCCATGTCTCCCTTCTCACCGAAATTCGCGTTTACCAGCCCCACTCTCCCTCCCGGTAGTACCGATCCACGACCGGCGCCAATTCCGTATTCACCGCCACGTCGGATATGCCATCGAACATCCCCTTCCAGAAATGCAACATGCCCGCCATCGCCTCGTGGTTCAGGAAGACCGTTTCGACGTCTGAAAAATCCAACGCGAGTGCCCGCCGCTTCAAGTCCGTTTCGGAAATCACCTCCGCCTTCATGCCCAGATGCCATCCCCAATTTCCCATGGTCGGAATCGCGTTATGGTAGGGCACGACGTGGAATCCTGCCGCTTTCAGGGTCTGGTACACGCACAGAAACGCCCGTCTGGCGTGGAGAGGACTTGAACTCTGCGTCACGAGAATTCCATATTGGGAGAGATGCCGCCTGCAAGCCGAGTAGAATTCCTTTGCATACAATCGGGCGAGGTCCGGCCCCTTCGGGTCCGGCAAATCAATGAGAATAACGTCGTAAATCTCCTCGGCGTCCGCCAGAAATCGACCCGCGTCCCGGTTCACCACCCGCACCCGTTTATCTTCCAACGCCCCGGCATTCGCGTCCACGAATACGGGATGGGTTCGCGCCAGCCGGATCATTTCAGGATCCAGGTCCACCAGCGTCACCCGTTTCACGTCGCCGTATTTCAATACTTCCCGCAGCGCCAGTCCATCGCCCCCACCCATAATCAGCACCCGTTCCCTGGATGACGCCAGTGCCATCGCCGGATGCACGAGCGGTTCGTGGTACCTTTCTTCGTCGTACGTGCTGAACTGCAATCCCCCGTTCAGATATAACCAGTGATACCCTTTCCATTCCGTCATCACGATCCGCTGGTAGGGAGTCTGCGTCTCGTAAATCACCCGGTCCCGATACCGGCTCTGCTCGCCGAAACGCACAATCGGCTTCATATAGATGCCCAGCGCAACCAGTCCCGCCGCGGTGATCCAGAACGCGGCGATCAGCGCCGCCGGGCGCGCCAGCAACCCTCGATATCGCCACAGCAACGCGGAGGCAACAGCGAAATTCACCGTTCCCAGGGCAATGGGCGTATAGGTCAGTCCCAGCTTCGGCAACGCGAAAAATGCAAATAACAACCCACCCGCCAGTGCGCCGTAGTAGTCCTTCTCCATAACCGACGCAATATTGGTACGCAGCGCCTCATAGGCGTCGTTCATGCGTGTTACGAGGGGAATCTCAAGCCCGATCAGGAAACCGATCGATCCGGCGTAACCATAAATTACGGCGCTCGCCTCCCCGACGAACGCCGTACTCCAATAGGCCGCTGCGGCGGACGTTGCGCACAGCGCCGAAAGTATGAACTCGATCACAATAAACCGGTCCAGCAACCGCTCCGTCATGTACCGGCTCAGCCGGCTGCCCAACCCCATCGTGAAGAACATCAACGACATCACCAGCGTCCACTGCAATGTCGTATTTCCCAGCAGATAGCTTGCCACCGTGGACAGCACGAATTCCGCGACGATGCCCGCCAGCCCGGTCGCGAACAGACACGTCTTCAACATCCGGCCTTTGCCCGTGCGGTCGGGCGTCGCCGGGTGGGACGCTGCGTCTCCGCCACGGTCTTCCGGGACGCTGTTTTTCTCCGCCATACCCTCTTCTTCGGTGCTGCGTTACACAACCTTACACGTCAGCCCACCATCCACGACGAGTTCGGCGCCGGTGATGTATTTTGCCTCGTCCGATGCCAAAAACAGAGCGGCGTAGGCCACGTCCCAGGCATCGCCCATCCGGCCCATTGGGCATTGTTTGTCGCGAATTTCTATCATCGTCTCCACGTCGCCTTGCGCGTAGAATTCGGCCAGTGATTTTTCAACCATGGGCGTGTTCATAAATCCGGGCAAAATCGCGTTCGCACGGATATTCTTCATGGCATACTGCATGGCAATACTCTGGGTGAGTTGATTCACCCCACCCTTGGTTGCGCTGTAGGAAACATAGGGCACGCCCAGCCAGCGGATCGAGACAATTGAAGAAATATTCACGATCGCCCCTCCGCCCCGGCGTTCCATATGTGGAAGTACGTGCTTACAGGTCAGAAACATGCTCTTGAGATTCACGTCGACCACGCGATCCCAGGTTTTCTCGCTGAGTTCAACGCAACCGCCCACATGCAGAATGCCGACATTGTTGTGCAGAATATCAATACGGTCGTACGTGTGAAGGCATCGCGCGACCATGCCTTCCACGTCTTCCGACCGCGACACATCCGCCGTGTGGGCCGTACATTCCCCTCCCTCGCGTGCGATAATGTCACGGGTCTTCTCCGCCGCCTCCGAGGTGATGTCCACGGCAAATACACGGGCGCCTTCTCGAGCAAAGAGAACGGACGCCGCCTTGCCGTTACCCCATCCGGGCCCGACCGAACCGGCCCCCGTTACGATCGCGACCTTATCCTTCAGCCGATTTCCCATCGTAGCCGTTTCCTACAAGGCCCACACGATCAGCAGCGACGCACCCACGTATGAAAACGCTTCAATACATCCGGCGCCCAGGTGCGGCTTCTCGGGATCCGAAATTTCCGCCGAGAGGTTCAAACCCGGCAACAGCACTTTGTCCGTGGCAACCCGTACTACGATCAGCAGAACCAGCCCGAGGACCACCTCAAGCGCGAAGTCCTGCAGGCTCGTTGTCCAGGAAATAAAGTCTCCGGCAACCGCGTGCCGCACCACAATGCCGATACCTATCAGTGCGCCCGCAAAAGCCACGCCCGCCGCCACGTTGTCCCGTTCGATTTCCGCGTGCAGATCGTAAGGCGTCGTCCAGTTGTAGACAACGCCCGCCAGCACCAGCGCCGCCTGTCCCAGCACCCAGAAAACGACCGTTGTGCCCACGCCCCCCAGTTCGCCCGACACGGCTCCGAAAATCACCAGACCCGTGGCGATGTAAGAGGCGCACACCACGGCTCCCGTGCCGGTATTCTGATCCCGGATAATTTCATCCCGAATGGAGAATTGGTGCAGGATCAACCGGTCGTTGATGATCCGCGACAGATTCATCAGCACAATCGACAACGGTCCGTAAATGAGCACGTCGATCAGGTCAATCTCCAGCCCATGCGACGGACCGGAAATCACGCCTCCTATGGCCATCACCAGTCCGAAAAAGTACCCCACCATTGCCACCGACAGGGCGGTGTTGTCCTTCTCCACAAGCTCTTCCTTCACGCGGTAGCTCGGCGTGGTCCAGTCGTATACCAGCTTGCCAATCCAGAACAAGACATACGCGCAGACCAGGTAAATCCCCGATTCCATCAAACTGTCCCACATCATTTTCCAAACCTCCCTCTGCTGCGGCTGCCAAAGCCCGACCTGTTGCGACCGGACCGGTCCCTGACCCTCTGGGAGAAGGACCGCTGCCTGTTTGCTATCGCCTGTTTCCGACGCTGGTAGAACGCCGGCCTTTGCTTCTTCGTGACCGACCCTTCGGTACCGTACTGGCGGTTGCGCCCATAGTACGGACGCCGCCGATCGCGGTTGTTGCGATAGTCGGCGTAGTCGTTCCGGTATATTTGCCCCCCGTAGCCCCCACCCATTAAATTCCGCATCATCGCGTATTGACCGTAGAACACCCAGAAACTCCCTCCGCTTCCGTGATTCCAACTCCCGTACTGCGAGTTTCCGACATAGTGGTATCCGGGCGGATGGGGGGTATCGTTCACCCCTTTGTCCGATTTGGCCACAATGGCCATGCCAAGAAACGCCTGGTACCGCCGATAAACCTTGTGGGGTACCTCGATCCAGTTCGTCGTGCGCCGCCGCTCCCCCTGTACCACGGTGTACTTATGGTAATAGTCCGTGGAGAAAGTACCCGCTTCTCTCATATCTTCCAGTATGATCATATACTCGGGCGCGTTAGCGAGGCTCTTCTGCATTTCCTTAACGGGATCCCGTGCGCCGCACCCCCCAACCCAGAGCACAGTGAATACGATTACCGGCCATCGAAACTGTTGCATAAGCATCTCCTTAAAACGCAAATCCCGGGAAACGCGTCTTGCCCGAAGACACGGATACTCAAAGATATCAAAAGTCCGTTCATGTGGTCGGGATACCACCAGCGTGAAGGGCACATATCGCGCTTGCGCCTCTCGTACAAAGATACCCCCGTGGCATCGGCATGTCAAGGCACTTGCCCCCGGACCGACGGGGTCGCTATATTGTACCGACATTGCCGTTCGAATGGGACGATGCCGGTCCGCGGTTGGACGTTGGGGTGGGTTTCCGTACGGTTGACGACGCCAAGCATTGCCGCAGGTGGCGAGAACTGGGGGTGAACCCGCCCGCGCCGATATTCCATTGGAGAACCGCACATGGCTCTTGCCGTCGACACGTCGCCCTCGCCGTCGCGCCATCCGCCGATCACGCCCGCCGAAGGCTCCATCGCGATCCAGAATCCGCCGGCCCTTATCTGGCGCGTAGACGACAGGGCCGCCACATACATCGTGGAGATCTGCAGGGATCCCGACTTCCGGAAGGACGTTATCCGCTGCACGGGCATCGACATGCCGTTCTACAATCCGTCGATCGAACTGGCCGGCGGAACGTGGCACTGGCGTTACTTCGCGGCGACGTCCCAGGGTGAACAATCCCAACCCGGCCCTGCACGCAGCTTTCACATCACGCCCGAATCCATCCCGCTTCCGGTACCGCCAACGAAGCGTATCCTGGACGCCATGCCGGACCATCCGCGCGTTTTTGTCACCCCGGACACCCTGGAGGCGTTCCGCACCCGCAGGCATGGCCCCGGCCGCGAAGCCTGGAAGCACCTCAGATACCGCGCCGACGGCCTGACGCAGACCGAACCGCCCGAATTGAACCTGCAATCCGTACCGGCGAACCTGGCCGAACGGCGCGGTCAGGTCTTTCATTTGAAAAACGACCGTCTCACGTTTCCGGCCGACTACCGGATCGCCGAACTCAAGCAGGGCGCCGATAACGTCAATGCACTCTCGTTTGCGTATCTGATCTCGGGCAGCGAAAAGTACGCCGAGGCCGCGCGGCGCTGGATGGCCTTCCTCTCGAATTTCCGCGTCGACATCCACCTCGAGGACCGTGGGCAACACGACACCGTTGTCTACTGCTACGAATTCGGTCTGAAGGGGATGGCCCTCGCGTACGATCGGCTTTACGCCCTCCTGAATCCCGAAGAACGCGCAAGTGCGCTGGCCCACATCGAATTCCATTGTGAAGCAGCCTACATGTGGATCCGGGACAGAGTGCGGATTCACCTGAATTATCAGAATTCCCACGGTCAACAGTGCATGCATGCGCTGCTTACCACGGTTCTGGCCGTCGCGACCGAATCCGCCCGGACCCGGGAATGGGCCGACTACCTCATCCGCCAGTACGTCAACCGGATTGCCTGGGGAAGCAGCGATGGCGGGTACACCGAAGGTCAGAAGTACGGCCATAAAGTTCAATTCATCCTGGAAGGCCTCGCCGCCCTGAAAACCGCTACCGGCCTGGACCTCTCCCGGGAACCCCGGTGGCAGAATACCGGCGCGTTCTGGATGTACTGCATGTCCCTTAATTACTGGTGGAACCACTGGGGGGACTGTTATTCCCTGATCGACGCCAATTTCGGCAGCGATGCCGATACGTACGTTTCCGCTTTCGTGGCCGCGATGACGGGCGACCCCACCGTCAAGTGGTGGAGCGATACACGGGTCTGCAACCCGGTCCATCTCCCGCTCCAGTATCTCTCCGACAGCGGCGTCCCATCCAGACCGCCCGTGGATATCGCGCAGGCCCGCCTGTTTCCCGATGTCGGCCAACTCGCCGCTTACGACCGGTTTTACGACCACGGCAGCAGCCGCATTTTCTTCCGCAGCAGCCCGTGGGGCGATCACAGCCACGCCCACCAGGATCAGAACGGATTCGTCATCCACGCGGGCGGTGAGATCCTCTGCTGCGATGCGGGGTATTACACCTATTCCGGGGATACCTACCATACCCAATGGAGCCGAACCACACAGGCGCACAATTCCATGCTCGTCGACGGCGAGGGCCAGTGCCGGGGCATTGCCCACAAGGGAAAGATAACGGCCTTTTTCAATACACCCGACGCCTGTTTCTTCACAGGCGACGCTTCAGACGCGTACGGGGAACGGCTCGAAACGTTCCGCCGCCACGTCCTGTTTATCCGGCCCGACGTCTTCGTCATCTGTGACGATCTGAAGGCGCCTGAACCCAGGGAATACACCTGGACGCTCAACACGTTCGAACGCGCAGATATAAGTGAACGCAGTCAATCCATGACCATCCGGCAGCGGGATCAGCGCCTTCTGGTCCGGCATCTGACAGACGGGCCTCTGAAATACGCCCAGAACAACCACCGGCCGTTTCCCCTTAAAACCCGCGACTGGTGCCGCTTTACCGAAGCCTTCCCCCAGCAGTGGAACATCCGCGCCACAACGAAAAAAAAAGCCAGTGCGCAAATCCTGGCCGTGATGAATACCTTCGGAAAAACGGCGGGGGCGCGGATCAGTGACATCCGCCGGGTCGACGCGGAAGGCGCCGAAGCCCTATACTTTCAATCCGGGAACAGGTCCGAATGCGTCCTGTTCCGGACCCGACGGGGCGGGACAATTGCCGGTGCGGGTATCGAGACCGACGCCAGCGTGGCCAATATCAGCCGCGGCGGGGATCGACTTCATCGCTGGTTGCTGCACGGGGGCACCCGGCTCAGCCTGGATGGCGAGATTCTCATGATCGCCGATGCGGAGTGCGACGCGGCAGCGAATTACAACCTGCCAGGCGCGAGTGCACAGATCCAGGTTCAGCATTCGGCGCCGGTGCGTCTCGCGGTCCACCTTCCCCGTGCGCCAGGATGCATATTCTCGTCGCCGCCGGAACGTCCACGGGACGCGAAACCGATCGATTTTACATGGCGGGACGGGAAGGTCGAAGTCGAGTTGAAGGACACGGGTGAATCGGTCCTGTGGATTGACCCGGTCGCGGATCTTGCCGCCCCCACGAAATCCCTTCAGCTGACACTTACGGATGAAGAGGGCCGGCAGACAGTGCGTTTGCAGACAGCCATCGCGGACAACGGGGACATCATTGCCTTTGCCGAGATCACGCCGCGTGAGCCGGGCATCTACGAACTCGTCGCGGACGGCGCGGAATTGCTCGTTCAGGACCGATGGGACCCGGACATGAGTGTGCGTGCGACGGGCCGCGCCGCCGCCTGCCTGAGAGAGGGAACGGAAGTCTTCGTCCGCTATCCGCCTGCCGGACCCCCGGACCCCCGGGCCCACCCGATACAAAGCTACAAAGGCAGACTCATCAACCTGCTTTGCAATGGCGGCTTTGAAGCCGGTATCGTGGATTATCCGCCGCGTTACTGGAACGTACAGCACCCACGCACGCACGATCCCGGCTGGCCGGCGTGGAGCACGGAGGATGCCGTGGAAGGCGGCGCCTGTCTCAAGTTTACGAGGCCCAGGGATCCCATATCGCTCAAGAGCCGTCCAATGCGTCTTTGCACCGCCGGACGGTACCACCTGCGGTTCAAAGCCAGGGGCTCCGCCACCCATGCGCACGTTTCCGTGTCCGGCCAGCAGGACACCCATCTTGTCGTTCCGATCCGACCCAGCGAGGCGTGGACCGAATACCGGGCGGAACTGGACGTCCAACCGGGCTACACAATCGTCTCCATCGCGTTCGATCGAGGAGGGGAACCCGATCAGATCCTGTGGATGGACGATATGGAATTCGGGTATATCGCGTAGGACGTAACCGGAGCCGGACCCAACGAACGGGCTCCTGTCCGGACTGCGGGGGATCAACGACATCACCGACGGAGGATTAATTTGAACCCGCCAGTACTGTTTGAAATCTGCGTCGGTTCCGCGCAGGGCGCCATTTCCGCTCAGGAAGGCGGCGCCCATCGGGTGGAACTGTGCGACAACCTGGTGGAAGGCGGCACCACCCCCAGCGCCGGCGCCGTTCAGGTTGCCCGAAAGCATATCGACATCGGACTCAACGTCATCGTGCGGCCGAGGGGGGGCGACTTCTGCTATTCCGAGGTCGAGTTCGAAACGATGTTAAGGGACGTCGAACTGGCCGTCGACTGCGGCGCGGACGGGATTGTCATCGGCCTGCTGAATCCGGACGGCTCCATAGACGTGCAGCGCACCGGCATTCTCATCAAACGCATCCGGCCCCTTGCCGTCACGTTTCACCGCGCTTTCGATATGGCCGCCGACCCTCACCGCGCGCTGGACGATCTGATTGCGCTTGGCGTGGACAGGATGTTGACGTCGGGCCAGGAGAATTCCGCGCTCGAAGGCGTCGACCTCATTTCGGATCTGATCAAGAGGTCCGACGGCCGTATCGTGGTCATGCCCGGCGGCGGGATTACCGAACGCAATGTCGCGAAAGTCGTCTCCGGCACCGGCGCCCGCGAAATCCATGTCGCCGCCGGGAGCGGTGTCTCCAGCCGTATGACGTACCGTAACCCCAACGTGTTTATGGGCGGTGAGTTCCGCCCACCGGAGTTTTCGCATAACCTCGCGGATCCCAACCGCGTCAAAGCCTTTATAAACGCCGTGGGCCGATGATACGGTTCGTGCTTCTCGATATTTCTTCCGAATCCGGTTTCCGTCCGTAGTCGCCCGCGAACTTTCACTTCGTTGAGGAGATTTCACCATGCGCATCATCGCCATTGGCTGTGAGTACACCGGAAAAACAACCCTTTTCAACGGCCTCATGCAGTGGGGACGCGACCGGGGCATCGTCCACCACCTGGACGATCACTTCAGCATTCCCGACTGCCAGATGCTCAAAACGGAAGGCGACCAGCGGATCATGCTGGGGTTGCCCGAAGCCATCAAGGAACGTTACCAGCGATTTCAGCTTGCCTACCACGTTCGGCTGATCAACAAATACGAAAACATTCTGCTGGGCGGGTTTCACATCGAGGAATACATCTACGGCCCCCGGTACTATTACCCCACTGTCGGCCGTCTTTCCGAAACGCCGAGAGCCTGGGAAGCCGAGATGCCGCGGGACACCATCCTGGTCCATCTCAAAGCCCGCGCCGATGTCATTGAAAGACGCATGAAGGAAGACCGACATACCTATCACATTGTCCCCAGGGAGGACATCCAGGAGATCCTGGACGAATTCCAGGCGGAGTACGGCGCCTGCTGGATCATGCGCAAATTCGAAATTGATACGTCCGACCTGACACCGGAAGACCTCCTGCAGACCTTTCTGGACGGTTCCGTCCCCTATCTCAACGACCGGGATATGCTCACCCGTATGAACACGTAGCCGCGAACATCGGCAGTCTCGGGGTCGATGTCGGCCGGGTTGTGACTTGCCGGATCCCTTGACACTAAACGGGGGTTTGCGTACTATTGTCAGATCATCCAAACAGGTATATTCGCGCAGCAATTGCGTACGCCCTGGATCAAGGGTGGACGTTTCGAAAAGCCGGGCCGCGGTCCCACACCTGGGGTCGATTGTTTTGTCCGTTGAGGAATCGGAACGGATGTGTCAGGGCCGTTTACTCAACGCCAAGGAATCCTGAAGACCATGCCAGAGTAATCCGCCGGTCCGTTGAACGGTGCCCGCACCACGCGATATAGGCGGCAGCTTGGAAAGGATGTACACCATGGCAAAGTACGAGTTTGCCTTGATATTAAAGGGTCAGTTCGAATTGACCGAAGAGATCGCGGATGATTTGTTTAAGGCCGGTTGCGATGATGGATCGCCAGGATTGTGCAACGGGGTTTTCTCAGTTGATTTTTCCCGTGAGGGAGATTCTCTTGAAGCCGCCATTCTCTCGGCAATCGCAGATGTGAAGTCTGCAGGTTACGACGTAGACCGAGCGGAGATCGAAGCAGAAGCCATTGCGCATACCGTGTAACATTAAGGAGTATTTTAAAAACTGCCGAAGGTCGCATCGGAGGTACGCGCTTCTCCGCAATCATTGAGTTAGGATCACACAGAAACCAACGATAATTCAACACTGGCGCCCGTGCCTGGCGCGCCATTTTACTTCGACAGTTCACCGTTTATCCATCTTTGTAGTTGGAGCGAAAACATGGCGGAAACATCTATAGAGAAAGATATCCTTGAGGAAGTTCACAAGTTGGCTACGCCACAGCAGGAACGTGTGCTGAAGTTTGCACGTTCGTTGGTGAATGACCAACCACCAGGGATACCAGGGAAAAACCTTCTGAAGTTTGCTGGCATAATCGACAAGGATGACCTGAGAACAATAGCTCGATCGATTGATGAAGGATGCGAACGAGTAGATTATAATAAATGGTAGAATATTGCTGGAGAATGATATCCGGATAGCTGCGCAAGCGATTCAGCACCAGTTGACTCTGGTGGCTCGCGATAGCCATTTTGATGAGATAGAGGCAATAACTCTTGTAAGTTGGTAGCATTTTACGTTGTCAAATTCCGTGTAGAAAGGAAGTACCTGTGGATCTTATTCGTCAGCCACCGCGTCGTCCGTCCAGTGTCTCCATTGCCAACATTGTAAACCTCGCGCGTATGGCGGACAAAGCCCGCGCATACAACACGCGGACGCTGGGTGAATTTTTATACGGCGACGACTCGGGCCTGGATAAAATCCTGCTGGATTTTCTGGGCGTCTCGCACGACGACTTTGCCGACGCCGCCGGACGTTATGGCGATTCGGATCTTGGTCTCTGGATACGGGAGGTTTCCGATCGGACGGACGAGGAGATCGACGCCTTCAATCAGTTTCATCTCAAGCGCGAGCCGGACGACGAAGCCGGCAAACAGCGTCTCAAGGATCGCCTTGAACAGTACGCCCCGGGGCGAACGGATATCGTCACTGTGTTCCAATCCATCGAACTGGACGACTGGGCGAACTTCAGAGACGTCGACCTCGCACAAAGAGCACCGCGGTCACCCTACCGCCGGGACGTCGCGGGGATCTTCGGCCTTGCCCGGATGGCGGACAAAGCCCGCGCGGACAGGGCCGGGCTGCTGGGCGAATATATCTACAACTGCCCCATCGACCAGGCGATTACCGACTTTCTCGGTTTTACAGCGGAGGACTACCGGGAAGCGGCCTACCTCAATCCGAACGATCTGGAACTCGGGGATTGGGTACGGGAACACACCGGTGCAACGTCCGGTGAGATCTCCGAATTCAACTATCGGATCTCCAGGAAGCGTCCGGAGAACGAAAAGGAACGCACGATCTTCCAATCGGCGCTGAATGACGCCGCGCCGGACCGTACCGACGTTTACACCTGGTTCGACCTGCTCGACCTGGACGACGAAGCATCCTTCGACGTCGTGGATCTGTCGCGCCACGCGCCAAGAAGCCCATTCGACGCTTCCGCGGGAGGTATCTACGGCCTCGCCCGGATGATCGACAAAGGCAGGGCGGCGATTCACCGGAGGCTGGGCGACTACTGGTATGGCGAGGATTCCGGCCTGGACCGTAAGATTGCGGAATTCCTGGGGGTGTCCCTAGGAGACTTTAGCCACGCACTCGCAGCCCATCGCACCGATGAAGACGTCCTTGTCTGGCTCGATACAGAGAACAGCAAATCCGAGGCCGAGATCAGCGATTTCAACCGTCAAATCAGCACCATCGGACCGAAAGATGCAAAGCGTCAGGCCTGGTACCGCCGGGTAATCGCCAAACTGGATCCGTCTCGCACCGATGTCACGACTTATATGGCCCTTATTGTTCTGGACGATACCATCAACTTTGCCCGTCTCAAGACAGGCGTTTGAGCCCGATCTCGCTATCCGGATGTGGCATATGCTGCATTCGCGATCCATTCCGAACCGCTTTTCAAATCGCGTTATGACAGTGCGCCCGCACCGGCACACTGAACAGAGATTCCAAGCCAAGTCCCATAAAGGAGAACCCATATGCAAAACCAGGAAGTCGCTGTGGCCAAATTCACCCGCAAGGAGTTCCGGGAAGCCCTGGAAGCCGGTCGGTTCGGAACCGCAATCATACCAACGGGTAGCAATGAACAGCACCTGGAACACCTGGCCATGGAATACGACATCCGTGCGGCCACCCACGTGGCCGCCGAAGCCGCCAGACGGCTGTACCCCAATGTTGCCGTAAACGTGCCGATGGCGGTCGGCATCTCCGAACATCACATGATCCATAAGGGAACCGTCACCGCCAAACCCGGCAGTTGGCTGTCGGTACTCTTCGACGCCGTGGAGAGCCTGGTGCGCCACGGAATCAACAACGTGCTTATCCTGAACGGACACGGGGGCAACGAAGCCCCCATGATGGGCATCCTCCGGCAGTGGCAACTCTTCTTTAAAATGACGGCCCCGGAGGCCAACGTGCAGTTCCACTCCTACTGGAACCTGAGCCGGGAAATCGCCGAGCAGCACTGCACGAGCAGGGTACCCGGTCATGCCGGGGAATACGAAACCGCGATGGCCATGGTCATCTGTCCGGAGAACATCCGCCACGATGCGATGGCGGACCAGGAAGCCCAGGAGCCTATGAAAGCGACTGAAGAATTGGGCAAGATTCTGGTTGAAGCCGCGGTTCAGAAAACCGTGGAATACCTCCAGGGCATGATTGAAGCCGGAAGCCGCGAAATACAGCCCCATGTCTTTTCCAAAGAAATGCACGCCGCACAGGGGAAAAAGTAGCACCACGGCATAACCAAAAAACCTTTTCCCTGCTTCGATGCGGCGGAACGCCTGAAAGCTGTGATGCCGGGCGAGGCTGGTTATGGGGAGAAGTCGTCGAGGGGCCGATCCAATCAACGCGAACTGCCAGAAAGGATGAACCATGACCGTAGAGAGGGCCAGATACGGCGCGGATGCGGCCGCCGGGCTTGCCGGCACGCTGCCCCAGCCCTTTCCGCGCACCATCGGACCCAACGCGATGACCTATCTCCGGGAGGTGGTCGACTCGGGTCTGACGTGCAACATGATCGGGCGATTTGAAGACGCATTCGCGGAAGAGATGGGTGTGAAACACTGCATTGCGACGCCCGGCTGTACGCCAGCCCTGGCCGTTCTGGCCTGTGCGCTGGATTTCGATCCGGGGGATGAAATCGTCGTCAGTTCGGTTACGGATTACGGCACCGTGCAGGGTCTCATAAGAGAGAACTATATACCCGTTTTCGCGGATACGGATGCGGGTACCCTGGCCAGCAGCGCGGAAACCATCGCACCCTGCATCACGGACCGCACGCGCGCCATTCTCGTCGTGCACATGACGGGCACGATCTGCGATATGAATCCCATCGTCGAACTCGCGGACGAACACGGTCTCATCGTTTACGAGGACACCTGTCAGGCTGTGTTCGGGGAATACAAGGGTCGTCTGGCCGGGTCTCTATCAACTGCCGGCGCCTTCTCCTTCGACTCAGAAAAAACCATGGGTTCGGACATTGGCGGCTGTGTGGTTACCGACGACGACAACCTGGCTGACCGCATGCGCTTCATCGGCCACAGCCGTGGCGGCCAGGTGCTCGGCGGGTTCGGACGGCAGCACGTTGTGCCCGGATTTGCCCACCGCATGCCCCAATGCACCGCTGCCGTCTCCCTGGCGCAGCTTGAGATCATCCGTCCCAACGTGGAGCAGCGCGACCGGATGATCCGTCTGCTCACGGAGAGACTGGAGGAGATCCCCGGCATCACCCCACTTCCCATCCCGGATTACATGAACGTCTACTCCTGCTGGATGGCCGGTTTCAGCGTCGACCCCGACGCGTTTGTCTGCACGCCGGACGCGTTTGCACAACAGGTCGCGGATGGGGGTATCCCCGGCGCGGGAACGGGTCGCTACTACCTGTTACCCGCGGCCCTGCCCTTTCTCACAGAAAAAGCGAAAAAGAAGCTGCATCCTTATTCGATGCCCCCCGCTTCCAGGGAATATTCGTACAACGGGGATACCTGCCCCAATGCCCGGAACTTCCTGGAGACTTTCGTTCGCTGGTCTTCCTTCTGCGAACGCTATGAACCCGAACACTGCGAACTCGCCGCGCAGGTCGTCCGGGAAGTGGCCGATCGAAATCGCGCATAGGCGTTGCCCTTCCCGAAAAGGTGCCCGTCTCCGGGCCGTCGGGGATGGCTGGAACGCCTTCCAGGTCGGAGGAGGTCCAGATGTCAGATACACGCTACCGTGAAATCGAAGTCGCCGGTTCGCCCATTGAAATGGGCAGGCAGATCGGCGAGGCCGCCCGCGACGAGATCCGCGGCTTTGCGCATATCGCCCTCGAACGGGTGAACAAGAGCGTTACCGTCCCCGTCGAACGGGCAATGGCCGTAGCCCGGGACTGCATTCCGTACGTGGAGGAATACGCGCCCCACATGCTCGACGAGATGCGAGGCATGGCCGAGTCCTCCGGCGTCCCTATGGACGATCTCATGATGCTCCAGGTCCGAAATCAGCTTCAGGCCGCGGCCGACGCGGGATGCACGTCCTTTTCAGTCACCGCGCCCGCGGGAAGGGCCAACATTGTGGGTCAGAACTGGGATAACGACCCGGCACTCAATCCGTTTACGATCGTCCTCAAGCGCCGCCCCACGGGAAAACCTGCCATCCTGAACATTACCCAGGCCGGCATCATCGCCTATATCGGCCTGAACAGCGAAGGCATTGGCGTCTGCCTGAATACCCTGCCCGCGCCCTCCCGTCCCGTGGGCGTACCCCACTACTTCACGGTCCGCGGTATTTACGAGACCGGTACCCTGGAAGATGCCGTGCAGGCCGTGCGCCGGGCGCGTCGCGCCATCCCCGCCAACATCATCCTGTCGACGCCACAGGGGCCGGCCGACCTGGAGGTCACTTTGGAAAACGTGCATGTGATCCGGGACGACGGTGTGGGCCTGGTGACTCATACCAACCACTGCGAGCATCCGGAACTGGCGCATAACAACGACGTCTTCCCCGAACTCATCCAGTCCGGCGGAAGGAAAATCCGAATCCGGAAACTCTTTGCTGAAATGGAACGTCCCTTTGCCATCGAAAACCTCAAAGCCGCCCTGAGTGATCATGAAAACCGCCCCACCTCCATCTGCCGCCATCCCAACGATCATCCGACGACAGGGTACTGGGCCACGACGTTCTCCGTCATCATCGAAACCGATACCGGCCGCATGCACGTGAGCCGGAACAACCCCTGCCAGAACCCTTATGAGACCTATGCGCTGAACTGATCGGCACGCGCGCCGCAACGCCTTCCACCCGGTCTTTCGGGAATCATCCCCATGTCCCTCACGTCCAATCAGATCACACACGCGCTTTCGCGCAAACTCCTGCGCGGCCGGCATACCCGTATCATGATGGATTACTATACGGAAAAACTACCGCGCCTCGAGACACCTGAATCCCCTGAGGAATGGAAAGGGCGAACCGCCCGGATTCGCCGGGACCTCCGGGATAAAGTCTTCCTGACAGGCCTCGATCCGGACGTCAACAGCCACCCGCCGAAGGTACAGTGGCGGGGCGTCCTGGAAGGCAACGGCTACCGCATCCGGAAACTTCATTACGAAGGGTACCCGGGCATGCGGATCCCCGCCCTGTTATACGAGCCCGAGAATCTCAAGAGCAAAGTTCCTGTCGTGCTCAACCCCAATGGCCACCACCGCGGCGGCAAGGCCATGGACTACAAGCAGGCCCGCTGCATCAACCTGGCCAAACGCGGGATGCTCGCCCTCAATTTCGAATTCATCGGCATGGGTGAACTTCAGGGCTCGGCCAACCACATGCACCAGGCGCACATCGACCTGTGCGGCGTGGCCGGCGTGAGCGCCATGTATCTGGCCATGAAGCGCGGTCTGGACGTGCTGCTCGCTCACAGATATGCCGACGCTGACCGGGTGGCGATGACCGGTCTGTCGGGCGGCGGGTGGCAGACCGCGGTGCTTACCGCAATGGATGAACGCATCGGCGTCTCCGTGCCTGTCTCCGGGCATTCCCCTATCTGGCACCGGGCGACCAAACGATGGCAGGACCACGGAGACCTGGAACAGACGCCGGTCGATCTCTGCACCGTGGCCGACTATGACACCCTCACCGCGATGTTCGCGCCCCGTCCGGCGCTGCTCGTACACAGCGTCAACGACGGTATCTTTCGCCCGGAATTCATGCGACCTGCCCTGTATACACCTGCCCGGCGTGTGTATGAACGGCTCGGTGTAACCGATCGTATCGGCTTTTACGCCAACGAAGATCCCGGCAACCACAACTATGAGAAAGATATACGGGAACAACTGTATCAGATTCTCAAGAACGCCTGGAACCTTGATATCTCCACCGAAGATATCCCCTGCGACGACGAGATCCGCTCCGAGTGGGAACTCAACGTCGGGTTGCCACGGGACAACCCCACGTTTCTCTCGATTGCGGGAGACCTCGCCGGGCGGCTGCCCGCGAAACGATCGACCACGGATACAAAACAACAGGATCGAAGACGCCTTACCAGAGTGTTGCGGCTGCCGTCTGCGTACACCGTTGAAGCGCGATCCGTGCGTAAGACACGAACGCTGGCCGGAGTACAAATCTCGCACCATCTCCTGGAGATGGACCGCTGGAATATTCCCGTCACGGAATTTCGCCCGAACGGATCGAAAGACGTCCTGCTCGTCCTCCCGGAAAATGGCCGGGCCGGCGCAGCGAGGGCGGTAGACAGCGCCCTCCGGTCCGGAAGACGCGTTTTTGTGGCCGACCTGCTTGCTTTTGGCGAACAGGTCATTGCGGACGGCGCCTACCACTACCTGTTTATGGAATGCATCTCCGCGGCCGGTGACCGTCCCCTTGGCATCTGTGCGGCCCAGTTGCTCGCCCTCAGGCGCTGGATCGAGTCGACAACTGGCCGGAAGTCCCTGAACATGACCACCCAGGGCCTCTCCACCGGCCTTATCGCCATCTGCGCTGCGGCGCTGCGGCCCCGGGGCATCGACGCACTGACCGCCAACCTGCCCGACTCCCTCCGCCGGCTCATCGACTGGAGCGTCGATTACACAAACGAGCCCGTCCCGTTTTGTTTCGGGCTGCTCGAACAGTTCGACATCGAAGACCTGATCCTGCTTTCCCACCCCGTAGACATTCTTATGGACGGGCGCGGACCCATGCGTTGAGGTCCGGAACATCCGGCGCATCCCGTTTGATCCTTCCGTTTCGCCGTTGTTCCCGAGAGGCGTATGCAATGTCCGACTCCGCAACCATCCATCTGAACGCGCGTTATTACCGCGCCCTGCCCATCGATAATCCCGGGTACGAATCGGTCACGTTCGAACTTCCTGTCGCACGGACGGCCCTCGTCGGCATGCACTGTTGGAATATCGGGTGTCCGGACGGCCCTCCCCTGAATATGAACTATTGCGTGGACCTGGGTTGGCCCGAGGCCACGGCCGAAGGGTACCGTATCATGTGCGACGTGATGCGCCCGGCCATGGACGCGGCCCGGACGATCGGGCTTCCCGTGGTTCACGTGGAAGCCGATTGGATGGACGAACAATACCCTCACATCCCGTCCAGACGGGACAGAACAACCGTCTGGAAACCCACAGGCCGCCAGAAGGAAATGCTGGATCGCGCCCACGGTCCCGATTACATGACAGACTCCCCGCTCGCAAGAATGCGCCGGGCCGAAGTCGTGTCTCCCATCGACGAAGAGCCGATGGTCTTTTACACCGACACCCTGGACGCATTCCTGAAAGCCAACAACATCGACACCCTCATCTATACCGGATTCGCCGCGGATATGTGCGTTCTGGGTTCCGAGGGCGGCGGACAGGCGATGCTCTCCCGCGGTTACCGCTGTATACTGATGCGCGACGGCACGGTTGGCGTGGAACGTCCGGATACCTTTGACGAACGCCTTGCAACCCGATACGGCATCCATATTTTCGAATGGAAAATCGGGTACAGCACTACGTTTGAGGCGTTTATGGCGGCGGCCGGGACCGCTCAAAAGGCCTGAAAGTCATCCGACGAAGCGTCAAAGAAAGGAAAATTCAATGGCCGTCAAAATTTGCAACTGGAAATACGGAAAGAAATGGGTCTATTCCATCACGTACGACGAAGCGCTGATCGAATTGCACGAACGCGCGGTGCCAATTCATGAAGCCTTCAACATGCCCGGACACATGGAAGCGGTGGCCGGCCACATCGGTGAAATACGGCGCCTCGGTAACTCGAGCTACAACGGCTTCCGCCACATGACCGGTGAGGAAATGAAGGAGATGGTCGACCGGGGCTGGGGTGTGGGCAACCACTCCTGGAGCCACGAGGTCATCCAGCCGGACATGCTGGACCGGGAGTTGCGCGAAGCGAAAGCCGTGTTGGAAGAGGCCATCGACGGCCCCGTCGACATCTATTGCTCGCCCGGAAACAATACGAACATGGCGGACCATGTCCTGGATGCCTGCCGGGAGTACGGATACCTTGGCGCGATGAGTCTCACCGACGCGCTAAACCGGCCGGGCGACGAACTCTTCTGGCTGAACCGCACGGCCCTGCACGACCAGTTCTACGAGCCCTTCTACAGCGAATTCGATCCGTACAGGAACATACGCCACGCGCAGGTGGACAGCGGGTGGATTATCGACTACTGCCACTGTCCGCTGGATGACGTGGTCCATCGTAACAAAGACTGCACCGCCGACCAGCTTCGAGGCCGCTTTGAGACCGTTCTCAGCGAGGGCGGGGAAGATGTATGGTGCGCCGTGCCCGAGGAAGCCATTTTCTACCATCTCACCCGGCGCCATACCGAGGTCACAACCCTCGCCGATACCGCCGATGAAAGGCGTTACCGTCTGAACCTCGACGGGTTGTCCGACCGGGTTAGGTGCCGTGCGCTCACCCTGGACGTGGACGTACCCGCGGCGTGGTGCCGGTATCCCCGGGTTCGCGTCAACAATCAACCCATACCCGCTTCTCTCGTCCGCCCCGGCGTGCTGCGCGTGACGGTGGATGTTGAAGACGGGATGGAATTGGCGTATTCGGCGAAGAGTTGAGACCCGATACAGACCGCGAAACAAAGAAAGAAGAAATCCGGAGAATGGAAAACTTCGCGGGCCATAATCTTCACCTGGAAACGGCGCGC
This sequence comes from Candidatus Latescibacterota bacterium, assembly GCA_965237675.1. Taxonomy (GTDB): domain Bacteria; phylum Latescibacterota; class UBA2968; order UBA2968; genus JAAXHE01. The sequence continues at coordinate 1,068,966 of OZ250150.1, read as the reverse complement.
CTGAGGCTGAGGCCATTTGAGGAGGTGGATTTCGATCTGGCCGTTCCCTTTTACAGGGATCCCGATTTTCTCGCCGCGATGGAGACGGAACCGCCTGACGCACCTGTGACTTCCGACTATCTCAAAGGCGCGGGCAGGGCCATGGCCGAACAGGGTTTCCTGTTCGCGGTCGTTGAAAAGGCCAGCGGCCGCACCATCGGTGAAGTGTGTCTTCAGTGGATGAATTTGGAGCGCCGTAAGATTATGGGCGAGAAGGTGATGCGCCTGCCCATTGGAATCTGGGACAAGTCTTTGTGGGGAAGGGGTTACGGAAAAGAAGTGGTGCGGTGCCTGATGGCGTATGCGTTTGAGGACTTGGGAATCGATCGGTTCTGTCCGATGGACGTTTCCGCCGACAATGTCCGGTCAGTGGGGTTGTGGCGGTCGCTCGGACTAAACGTCGCGAGGGAAGTGGAAGGTGGGGAGGTGCTGGATTTCGAGATAACGAGGGAGGTCTATGAGCGGTTGAGGTAAGGAAACCACCGGCCGCAGTAATCGAAGAACCCGTTCTCACACAATGCTGGAAAGGCACGAAGAAACCAGGAAATACAGGGGAAGCTGAACGATAGGTCGTGCTATGAGCACATCCATGTATTTCGCATAAGTTTTTTATTTTTATATTTTTACGCCCTTTTTCTTTCTCGCCAAAGAAAAAGGGCCAAAAAGAACGGCGCCGTTCGGCACGGGGCCGATTTTTCCACGAATCTCGTCAGTGGCGAATACTAACGGCTGTGCCCTACGTACGCATTCGGCCCCGTTGCGCTTCGGTGCTGAACGGAATAGCGTGGAAAACCCCCCCACTCCACCACCGTGCGGGCGAGGGGCTAAAGCGAAAGGCCGCGCGGGCGGTTCGCGAACCGCCCCTACAAAAGCCGGACATACGTGATATTGATTTCGCCGTGTTACGCGCGGCCTTTGCATTTGTAGGGGCAACCCTTGTGGTTGCCCACATAATGGCGCGGATATCGCTGGTTGGAATCGCCAAGCCGTATCGCAAACCGGTGTAAGCTGATCGCTGCCGGCTGACTGCTGTTTTTCCAGTAACGAGGGCGACCGGCCGGTCGCCCCTACGAAAACCAGGCATCCGTGAATTGATATCACAATGCCGAATCGCTAGCCGGTTTTGGCTGCCGGCTGAGAGCTTACCGCTGATAGCTGTTGTTCCTGACCGTTGATTGCTGATTTTACCCTTCGTGTGAGTTGTTTTCAGATTCCGTCTCCCATTTCAGCGATTGTCGGTACGACGTATTCGTCGCCGGGATTGACGAGGTACGTGTAACCGCTGGGGAGATCGGTGCCCTTCATGAGCCCCCTGACAATCGTAATGTCGCCCGTTGAGACGCCTCCGGTCGTGACGGCCGCGATCCTGTAACTCGTGTCCATCGGCAAATCGTTCATGAAATGGATGGTTCGACCGGCGAGGTCGCGATCACGCGGCAGGGGTGGATTGAGGTCAATCTCGCGAACGCTCCGCTACTGGCTTGGTGACGCTCGAAAATGTGCGGCTGGTAGTGCCGAATATGGTGATCTTGCGCAATAAGATCGTCAATTTTTCCCCCTCCCTGCGCCGGTCCGTGCCGGACGGCGAGGCGACCCCGGAGGAGGCCCCCCTGGCCTTTCTGCCTTGAAAGACAAACAGACAGCTAAACAAGGCTTCTGGGCTTATTATCTGGGCGGTCTGTTTGTCAGGATGAGCGACAACCACCTCTTCCTGTTCGCCGCCGGCCTTGCGTTTGCAACCCTCCTATGTCTTGTGCCCTCGGTCTTCCTCATTTTCTTTGTGCTCGGAGCAGTCCAGGACGCGGCCTCCATAGCCGACCAGGTCAATAGGACAGTGGAGGTGTTCATCCCTTATGAAGAACAGGCCGCGTACCTGAAGGATGCTCTATCCTCGCGCATCCCCGACGTCGTCGAATTCAAAGAGGCGTACGGCGTTTCCGGCCTGTCAATCCTGCTGCTGAGTGTCAGCAGCCTGTTCAGCAGCATGAGAACCCTCCTCAACACGGTCTTCCGAGCCTCCGGGGACGAGCATAACCTGGTGGCGAAACTGTTCAAGCAGTGGCCGGAAGCGGTGGACAAACTTAAGAATATGAGTACTTCAGGTCTCCGGTTGAATTTCTTGCGCATGGCCCTGCCGGTAGCGGTGGGCAAATTGAAAGACCTCGCTATGGTACTCCTGGTACTGTGCGCTTTTTTGCTGTTGATCCTCTCGCTGCCCATTTTGGCCGCGGTCCTCAACGCCGTCCTGTCACCGCTGCACTCCTATGTGGCCTACTTCTACGACCTCGCCTCCTTTGCCGTGGCCTTTGCCGTATTCCTTGGCCTGTACTGGCTGGTGCCTTATGAGGCACCCCGGATAAACGCGCTGGCTATGGGCGCTTTTTGGGCCGCCCTGCTGTGGAAACTGGCCGAATGGCTCTTCGGCTATTACCTGGGCCATTTCGCCTCCATCTGGTATGTGTACGGGGCTTATACGCTGTCGTTGGCCGTGGCCCTGTGGATCTACTTTTCAGCCATCGTCTTCATCGCAGGTGCCGAGGTTGCCCAACTCTGCCATGAAAAACGCGCTGCCGTTCTCTAACGTCCTTCAACGCTCGTGGGGCAGCTCTATAACGTTGAGCATCGGCGGTGGCGAGCGATCCCTTCTCCTCTGGAGCTGATGTCGAGCACGTCGCCTATCCGCGGATAAATAATGCCTGGAACCGCGTTCCGGGCCGACATCAACATTTCCTCTCCCTTTCGCTTTTTATTTTTCTTCGTCCTTTTTCTTTCTCGCCATGAAGCCGTTAGAGGGGAGACGTAAGAGGTGCTGACGACTTTTCCGTATTTGACGCCCGCAAATGGACTCTCACTATATTGAAATAGAAGTGGATTACGGATGCGAGCGCAAGACCGGTGGGGCGTGGTGTGGACCTCTTACTTCTGCCGTCTTACCTCTTACCGCTTTTTAAAGAACGGCGCCGCTTATGCGCCGCGGGGCTGCTTTTCCACGAATCTCGTCAGTGGCGAATACTGACGGTTGTGCCCTACGTACGCATCCGGACCCATGGCGCTTCGGTGCTGAACGGAATAGCGTGGAAAAGCCCCTCTCCACCACCGTGCGGATGAGGGGCTAAAGCGAAAGGCCGCGCGGGCGGTTCGCGAACCGCCCCTACAAAAGCCGGACATACGTGATATTGATTTCGCCGTGTTACGCGCGGCCTTTGCATTTGTAGGGGCAACCCTTGTGGTTGCCCACATAATGGCGCGGATATCGCTGGTTGGAATCGCCAGGCCGTATCGCTAACCGATGTTGGCTGACTGCTGTTTTTCCAGTAACGAGGGCGACCGGCCGGTCGCCCCTACGAAAACCAGGCATCCGTGAATTGATATCACAATGCCGAATCGCTAGCCGGTTTTGGCTGCCGGCTGAGAGCTTACTGCTGATTGCTGATTTTACCCTTTGTGTCTCCGTGTCTCCGTGGCTTCGTGTCTTCGTGTGAGATGTCTCAGGCCCCGCCTCCGAACCCTGCGATCACCGGCAGGACGTAGTCATCTCCAGGATTGACCAGGTACGTATAGCCGCTGGCGAGATCGGTGCCCTTCATGAGCCCCCTGACAATCGTAATGTCGCCCGTTGAGACGCCTCCGGTCGTGACGGCCGCGATCCTGTAACTCGTGTCCATCGGCAAATCGTTCATGAAATGGATGGTTCGGCCGGCGAGGTCGCGATCACGCGGCAGGGGTGGATCGAGGTCAACCAGATTGTTCGCCGGGTCGGAAGCGTCGATCCGTGCCACCTTCCCTCGCCAGGCGGCGCGTTCCGCCGTCAGCGCAACGCTGCCGAATGCGAGTAACGTGCCGCCGATCATCCGCATCAGCTTTACTTCTTCCCCGACCAGGCGGATCATTCCGAATGTGCCGTCGAACTTGATCCCGCCTTCTACCGTTACCTGAATCGCCTCCTCGCAACTGATCAGTATATCCGTGCGCCCTCCGGCCATCTCCACGGCCACGGCGGCTGCCGCGCCGACATCCCCATCGTGTCGCACGTCCAGTTCGCGTACCCGAACGATGAACGGCCTGGTATCGTAGGGCTCAAGCACGTTAACAAACTGGCTTTGCAACGCGTCGCCCAGCCTGCTCTGGATGAGATATCCGGGCCGCTGCAGTCTACGCGGCGAGTCCCCGGTCGCCAGCGCAACTTCGTCACAGGGCGTGAGCGCGTGAAGGCGCAGATGGGGTTCGCGGCCTTCGGGAATTCGGCCGCGGATATCTTCGATCCTCCAGTCGACGGTGTATGGCGTCTCCACGGCCCCGGGGGAGCGTGCCACGTCGTACAGGTAGGTGAAGCCGCTTTGTTTGTAGAAGTCCGCGTCCTCACCCTCCAGTGTGGCGAACGGAACATCCGGGCCCGCGAAGGTGCCGCCTTCCTGCCCGACAAGTTCAATGCCGGTAACCTGCGCCGTTTCCGCGGCTCCGTGCCAGGAAAGACGGTGGTTCGTCCCGCCCCGCGCCCGGAACAGGTCGAGAACGTAGCTGTTGTCCTCGTCCACGTCCACCAGTGCAAGGTGCGGCGGTAGGTCCGGACGCCTTCGTACGCGCCATTTGCATCCACCTGCGTCACGCGCAGGGGAGGCGCGACCGCGAAAAACTCGATCTGCCCGCCCGGGCTGTATTCTGATCGGGTATCGCCCACCACCAGCGTATTGTGGCTGATCGTGTTGGCCGTCCATGCATGTCGCTTCGGCCAGGATCCGGTATATTCGGGATAGCCCAGGTCCGGGATCATCGCCACGTTATTCGCCAGCAGTCCCAGGTTGAGAGAATCGTGGTGCGAGTGTCCCTTGCCCTGCCCGTAGTGGATGAACACGGCGCGGCCATTTTCCGGAGTTCCGGTTTGCAGGTGCGCCTGTCCGTACCTGCCGAAGTGCTCGCACTTCAGGTTGCCCGAGCCCTGTTGACCGACTTTTCGTATCTCACGGATCAGCGCGTCCGGATCCTCCCGGAAAATGTCGTCATCCAGTCGCAGGGAGGACCCGTGAGCCACGTGTTCGTGCCACGCCAGGGCCGTGAAACGCGGATCCCCATACAGTATGTACGCCCGGACGTAAGTCGCGGCCTCGCCCTGCCTTCCCCATGCACCCACGGCGCCGCTGTCACCCGTATTGGGCATCATCCCATCCAGCACGTTTATCCGGCTCTCAACGAGAAAAGCCTGTTTGAGCTTCGGGTAATCCGCAACGAGATTGTGTCTCGTGTACTCCGGATATACGGATAGAATCCGCACCAGTTCCTGCATGTGGCGGGTCCAGATGAGACCGTAACCGCCGCACTCACCCCCCATGCCGTCCCGGTCGAGCCCCTCGGTCAGCACCCACGGCACCGGATCTTTCTGAGCCGAGTAGTCCCCGGGAAACCCGGGGTGGAACAGCCAGTCCAGCCACAGCGGAGTCAACTCCGGGTCATCCAATGCGATTGCAGCGGTTGCCAGCGAGGAATGGTTCATACCCGTATTTCCGCTGATCCGGCCGTCCTTCACCGAATTGAGCGCTTCCAGCAGCAGATGATCGTGAATATGCCCACAGATCGCTGCACTATTGCTCTTGTCCCCCAGGGCATATTGTGTGGCTTTGTCCGAGCAGAAATCGACGAGGTCATCATCGCCCTGGAGTCCGTCGAAGACGATATCGTAGCTCCGGACAAGGCCCTGGGCGACGAAGGTTTCCCAGATGCAACCTTCGATGCGGCCCCTTCCCGAACCGCCCTGGCTGTGCTGAAAACCGAGCTCGTGGAGTGGAAGGTAGTCCATCTCGGGATAGACGTCTGCGATCCGGTCCAGCAGCACGCCCGCCTTGTGGGCGTACCGTCTGTCGCTGGTGAGTGCGTACGCGTTGGCCAATGAGGCAACGCCTCGCTGGATCCGGCGCCAAACCGCTTCGAAATTGTAGTATGCGATGATATCGTGCCGGTTTCCTTGTTCGTCAAACATGCCATATCCGTCTTCGACATAGAGTTTGTGCAGCGGATCGGCCGGATCGGGATGGTCGGCATTGAAAAGCAGCGACCGGTCCCCCAACTCACGCCGGAACATCCCCTGCGCGTCCAGGGCCGTCCTGTAGAAGGCCCCGAAGTCATTCTTCGGATAGACCTCCTTGCAGTGTTCGCACCAAATTTTCCACGGCCTCGCGTCGTCGAATTCCCACCATTCGCGCCCCGATTTCGCAGGCGCCTCCTCCCCGCAGCCGGGACAGTAGGGCTTCTGGCCCTTGTATGTCACACCTTCGTTGGTGTAGACTGTCCGCGGTAACTCCTGTGCGGTCACCATATCCCACAACGCGTCGTTCGTGCGGCCCATCCACTCCTCGGCCGCCGCAACCGCGCGATCCCGATGCTTCCGCGCCCATTCGTTCTTTTCGGCATTCGCCAGCGCATTCGACCGCATCGTGGCGCTGACGAATCGGCTTCGCTTTTTCCCAATTGACACCCTGTTCACTCCTTTCAGTTCACGAGACTAAGTCGAATGTCAAGCCGCGTCCACGCCTAACCTGTTTTTGGCGAGGCCCGGAGCACCTCTACCCGCGCACTCTAATGGACCGGTCGACGTGTATCGGGTCGTGGTATACGGGTTGAAATATACGCTGCGGAGGTTATATTAGGCGGGATTTCTGCGTTGCCAGCCGCCAGGACAAGCCTTTATTCACGACGCACACAAATGGAGGAGAGCACGATGAGGGAATCCACAGACTCAGGAAACGTTGAAAGCGGTCAAGAAATGGGGATTGGCGGGCGCATGGTCGGTGCCTTGTTGTCGCCCGGGCGGACATTCGCATCCGTTAATGCCCATCTCGAACACAGGGACTGGTATCTCCCAATTATTGTGATCGCAATCGTCGGCATGTTCTCCGCATATCTGTTAATGCCCACCGCAAAGACGGCCGGGATGCAGGCCGTGCAGGAGCAGCTTGCGAAAGATGAATCCCTTACGGAAGAACAGCGGGCGATGGCCCTGGAAAGTGCACAAAGGGTGATGGGCTTAGGCGCCGTTGTCCTTCCGTCCATCGGTACGGCCGTGACCATTTATGTCCAGGCGGCGATTTTCCTCGCACTTTCGAATTTCGTATTCGGTGGGGAAGGTACTTTCAAAAAGACGCTGGCTGTTGTGAGCTACAGCTCACTTGTGGCCATTCCCGCCGCCATTGTTACGGTGCTGCTTACCATGGCCACGGGTTCTGCAACATTCCAGGTCGGCCTGGGTCTGCTTGTGCCGGGATCCATGGAAGGGAGTTACATATACTACTTCCTGTCCATGATCACCGTCTTTGCCGTCTGGAAGTACCTGTTGATTACGGTCGGTCTGGCGGCCGTTACGGGTATTCGGACAAAGCTTGCGGGGATCGGCGTCTTCGGACTTTGGATTCTCTATGTCCTGGCCGCCGCCGGCGCAAGGACCGCTGCCACCATGTGATGGCGGGGTGGGACAATTCGAGCGAAGCGCCTGATCCTCGGAGATTGAGCACATGATCGTGATGCACCGTCCCGGTCATCGCGCCTGTTCATACACCGCCTCCGCCGAGCTGAGTATTTCCGCCCGAAGCAGCCAATTGGGGTTGTTTTCGACCCCTCTGTAGGTGTGAAGACCGACTTTCCTCCCGAATATCCCCGACAACTCATCCTGCATGGCAATGAACTCCAATCCTGGCGTCTGGCCCGGCTCGAACTCCACGAGTACATCTACGTCACTATCGGGCGTGAAGTCGTCACGCAGCACCGAGCCGAACAGCGCCAGCCGCTTAATCCCGTTGCGCCGGCAGAAGGCGGCGGTCTCTTCTCTTGAGAGGTAGATTTTCGGCTTCATAGGAATGGACGCACACTAAGCAACGAAGACACAAAGACAAAAATCGTACAACTTCCGATACCGCAGGTTATGCGCGACATGCCTTCATTGATTGCAAAGGCGTCGGTGTCCAGGTTGGAACGTGAAAATCATGAATTGAAACATCCTTACTTTCCGCGTATTTTGCCGCAGCGCTGTCGTTTGGGTCATTGAGTTTTTTTTCATCTCTCACCCTTGCCGTCGTCAGAAATCTCTGAGAGCTCTTTCATCATGCCCCGTATCATGTCGTTAAAGATCTTCTTCAGCTGATCCAGTTCTCGGCCCGCATATTGGTTCACATGATAGCGATGGGAAGTTGCGTGACCATCCGTGCTGAAGTTTGCGGAAAATTTCCAAAGGTATTCATTCGGATCCGCTTCGTTAGTAATATCCAAGAAGACTCCCTCTCTTTGGTTCCCCCGAAATTCCGATAATCTGAAATTCGTGCGAGTGGAAACAGAAAACGCGTCTTCAGGCAATGGGCCCTCTGCTTCCATAAGGTCAAAACGAATATTCTTGCTGTCAATCTGTCTTACAAACGCATCGCCCGAAATATCTATACTCCCGAATACCGTTGAAAACTGTTCAACCTTTTTCCTGCAATACATAAAAAACGGATACAGCACTTCATCGGCGTAATCGCGAGCTTCGACTGTGTTGCCCGTGCTCTTTTTCAGAAAGAGCGCGATTTCTTTGTCTATGTCCTCCGCGTCTTCGATATCTTCTCCATGGGCGGCTCTCAGATGGAGTTTCAGGGTATAGTCACAACAGCTCGCAATGTAATCGATGAACCCGGCCAGGTCTTCTGACTTGTCGGCCTGCTCCAGCGAGTCAATGTATCGGTTTCTTTCCTGTATGGGAATGATTGTCACCGTGTAGCCGTGCTTAATCAGAATCATATTCATCAGAAGCCGAGCCATGCGCCCATTTCCGTCGTCAAACGGATGAATGCGGACAACGCGATAGTGAAACGTGGCGGCAATGACAACGGGATGTTCGCCTGCGTTCTCGGTCAGTCGATACCAGTCGATGAGATCGCTCATCGCAGGCTTTACCTGGTCTGGCGGCGTGAAGTAGTAGATCTCACCGGTTGAGGTCCGGACGTTATTGGAGTGCGTCTTGTATTCCCCAATTGTTATGAGTCGTTTTGTTGGCCGTCCGTCGGGTGTCAGTGCGTCGATTTCATATGGCTTTTTCAAGAGCAAACTATGGAGATTGCGGATGAAGACCTCGTTGAGTTCTTCTTTGCTGTTGACTGCATCTTCTATCGCTTTTACCGCTTCGTCATGTCCCTCGATGTCCAGATGATCGCGCATGGGCTTGCCATGGGCGGTGAGTCCGTGGAGGATCAGGCTTCTCGTTTCTCCAAGGGTCAGGCTGTTTCCTTCTATGGCATTGGAGTGGTAGTTCGACTCGATTCTGAGCTTCTGCTCGATCCGTCCTACGACATCGGACGGCAGCGGCCGCAATGCGTCCAACTGCGCTTTCAGCCGATCGATGTTTGCAATCACATTGCTCATGGTCAGTTTTCGTAGATCAGTGATTCTGCCCTACGCAGGACTGCTTCTGCAATATGTATCGAATTCCGGTATTCTTCTTCCTCGACCGGCTCGATATTTCCAGGATATCGAGATTCGACAGCGTAGTCCGTCAGGGCTGCGGCGTCTTCTACCACTTGAGGAATATCGATACCATCAGGTAAGAAATCGATCAATGTTCGAATATTGTGGGTTGTGGGATAATGAATCTCAAGAAAGACGAGAACTGCCTTTAGTGTCTTTTCTGCAGCCTGCTGGGCATGGAAACAAAGATTCTCCAGCAAGACTCCTTCCGGTTTTTCGATACGCGCAAGCTCCAGGTCGCTCCCGTGTAACGTAGCCAATCCTCAGCATTCCCTGGAACCAGAGATTCAGAGTCCATATACTTCTATGCCTTCTTTGAGTGCGTTTTTATAGATCAATCCGTCATTATCCTTGTGCTTTTCGAGATCCTGCGGGGTTGCTACGACAATATCGAAGGGCACGCCTAAACCCTTGATTTCACGGTACAGTTTCTGCGCTGTCAGGCGGCGGTGAGCACCCTCCGGCATGACGACAAGCAGATCAATGTCGCTGTGCTCTCCCGATTCTTCCCTTGCCGCCGAGCCGAAAAGCACTATTCGCAGCGGGCTTACAAGCTTTACAACCTCGCCAACAAGCCTATCTATTACTGTATTGGCCATCTCTCAGCTTCTCTACGGATGAGGTACTGCCGGCGGGCCACGAAGAGCCGCGTCCGCAATTGCGTTGTGCATCGTAGTCCCTGAAATTTCCCGAATGGCTTCTCCTTGGACTTTTTTTACTCACGATCAGAACAGTTTCTCAATTTATACACAATGACTCGCTGAAGGTCAAGGGTAAGACAGATAGGACGGAATTTCAACGGCGCAGCCGGAAACCCTGGGCCGTCAGGAATTCATCCAGTTCGGCGCGGGCGTGAAACTGACCGGTGCGTCCTGCCATGACCGTTGTCCATCGCTGGTCGCCCTCGTGCATCCCCTGCGAGGTATAGAAGTCGACCATGTTTCCGTCGTATTCCTCCATCGCCAATCGATGCGTCTCGTCGCAGAGATACCGTTCGCGATGCAAGACCGCATCCAGAGGCAAACGCGGTTTGACTTCCGGGGTCTGCGCCGGATACCCAATGCAAAAGCCAGCCACGGCGACGACATACGGGGGCAGGTCCAGCAATTTGCCCACCGATTTCGGGTTGTTCCGCATCGCGCCGATCATGCAGATTCCCAATCCCAGAGACTCCGCGGCGATGGCCACGTTTTGCATCATCAGCGCCACGTCCACGGTCGCGATCGTCAACGCCTCCGCATAGTCCCCGTCGAACCGCTCGGCCCCGTGCATCCGGTTGGCCATCCTGTCCCGGTGCAAATCCGCGCAGAAGGCCAGAAACGCCGCGCTCTCGTGTATCTGCACCTGATCGGCGCACAGTTCGGCCAGTCTCTTTTTTCGCTTTGGATCCGCCACGTGAATGACGGTGTAGGCCTGCAGGTTGCTGGATGTGCTCGCCTGCTGCCCGCACCGGATCAGTGTTTCGAGGACGCCATCGGGAAGCGGCCGATTCTCGAACCTGCGAATACTTCTGTGTGAGAGCAACAGATCAATTGTGGGATTGGACATATCGAAATCCTCAAAAGCGGTGAGAATAAAAACAGCTGTCAGCTGTCAGCGGTCAGCAGTCAGCTTGAAACAAGAGCGAAAACCCAAACAACCGAAAAGCAAAACCTGAGACGGGAGACAACGCGAAACCGGGGTGGGGCGAACCACAAACGTCTCGCCGCTCGTCGTGTTTCGTATTCGTAGGGGCAACCCTTGTGGTTGCCCGCCTGAAAGCAGTCAGCTTGAAACAAGAGCGAAAACCCAAACAACCGAAAAGCAAAACCTGAGACGGGAGACAACGCGAAACCGGGGTCAGTCGGACATTGGAAATACAATGAAGAGGCTGGATGCTGATAGCTTAAAGCTACCCTGACTAAATCATGAATTGTCACGGATCGCAGTTTCGCGAAGTAGAATCAGCTTCCGAGTGAATAGAGAAAGTGAATCCCAAAGTGTAAGAAATTCTAGATTTGGATTGCTTGAAACGGACGAGACCTACCCCCTACCCCCCTTCCTGAGAGGAAGGGGGAACTGTAATCGGCTGATGAACGTTTGGATTGGATGAAGACGTTTCGATTGATGAAAAAATCCGGGCGAAATTTCGTGATTGGTCGGCGAGTTGCGCCTGGTAAAGTGACGAGATGGCGTTCTCCAATCAATCAGAGCATGTAAAAACAGTGTTTACGCGCCACTTCGTTCGACTCCCCGTCTCCTCGCAGGAGAGGGGGCTGGGGGGAGAGGTTCTTTTTTGGTGAATTATGCAGGCCAATAAAAACGGGCGGGTTTCAGAACCCACCCATACGGTAACGGCCGCCCACGCCACGTTGCTCAGTTCGTTTTATTGGTCCCCGATCCGAAGCCGGTTGATCGCCCGCGTCAGGGCCAGCCTCGCCCGTGCCTCGTCGACCTGTTGATCCCGCTTTCGCGCCAGCCTTTGCCGCGCGCGGTCTCTCGCGGCCTCGGCGCGAGTCACGTCAATTTCCTGCACGAATTCCGCCGTTTCGGCCAGTACGGTGACGCGGTCGCGCTGGACTTCCGCGAACCCGCCACTGATCGCCACGGACTTTGATCCCTGCTCCTGTTCGGAAAAGGCCATCTGTCCGATGCCCAGGGCGGCCAGCATCGGATGGTGCCCCGCCAGCACACCAAACCCGCCTTCGGTTCCCGGCGCCCGCAAGCTCTCGACCTCGCCCGAGTAAACCGTCTTTTCCGGTGTTACAATCTCAAGTTGATACGTCGGCATCGCATTCCCACCCAAAAATTCGAACCTTAAAGCGTCTTTGCTTTCTCTATGGCCTGCTCAATCGTCCCGACCAGATAGAAGGCCTGCTCGGGGAGATCATCGTATTCGCCTTCGGCCAACCCCTTGAACCCCCTCACCGTGTCTTCGATTTTGACATATTCGCCTGGAATGCCTGTAAAGCCCTCGGCAACGTGCATACACTGGGTCAGGAAGGCCTGGATCTTGCGCGCGCGCGCCACCACCAGCCTGTCTTCTTCGGACAGTTCGTCGATTCCCAAAATGGCGATAATTTCCCGCAGGTCGTGATAGCGCTGCAGAATCTGCTGCACCCGGCGGGCAACCTCGTAGTGTTCCTCGCCCACCACGCGGGGGTCGAGAATTCGCGAACTGGATGCCAGCGGGTCCACGGCCGGATACATCCCCTGATCCGCCAGCGCGCGTTCCAGCACGATACGCCCGTCAAGATGGCTGAAGGCGGTCACCACGCCCGGGTCCGTATAGTCGTCCGCCGGCACGTAGATGGCCTGCACCGACGTGATGGATCCGTTGCGGGTGGTCGTGATCCGTTCCTGGAGGGCGCCCATTTCCGTTGCCAGTGTGGGCTGGTATCCCACTGCCGAGGGCATCCGGCCCAGAAGCGCGGACACCTCCGCGCCGGCCAGGATGAAACGGAAGATGTTGTCAATGAACAAAAGCACGTCCTGCCCGCCTTCCTCGCGGAAGTGTTCGGCGATGGTCAGTCCGGTAAGGGCGATGCGCTGGCGCGCGCCGGGTGGCTCGTTCATCTGCCCGAAAACCATAGCGGTCCGGTTGATCACGCCGGAGTCCGTCAGTTCGTGGAGCAGGTCGTTCCCCTCCCGGGTGCGTTCGCCCACGCCCGCAAATACCGAGTACCCCCCGTGGCTGCTGGCGACGTTGTTGATGAGTTCCGTTAAAATCACGGTCTTTCCGACACCCGCACCGCCGAACAGCCCCAGCTTGCCGCCCCTGGCAAACGGACAGATCAGATCCATCACCTTGATTCCGGTCTCCAGCACCTCGTCCGTGGTGACCTGATCTGCATGGGCAGGCGGATCCCTGTGGATCGGCAGCAGCGGCGTATCCTCCGGCACCGGCCCCTTTCCGTCGATCGGCTCCCCGATGACATTGAACAGGCGCCCGAGCGCATTCTCACCCACCGGCACCTGGATCGGCTGCCCGGTATCCGTCACCGCGGTACCCCTGGCGAGACCGTCAGTCGAGTCCATTGCGACACAGCGCACCAAATGTTCGCCCAGATGCTGCTGGACCTCCAGCACGAGGCGATCACGACCGTCGCGCGCGATATTCAACGCGTTGTATATGGCCGGTAGTTCCCCGCCGGTAAAATCGACGTCCACCACGACGCCCACGATTTCTTTGATTACGCCGTCGTTCATAAACCGATCTCTCCCAATAAAAAGCGGTCAGCAACTACAGCTATCAGCAGTCAGCGATCAGCTCAAACCGGTTCGCATGACGGACTGCTACGCCACCGCCTCCGCACCGCCGATGATATCCATCAACTCCAGTGTAATTGAAGACTGGCGCTCTTTATTCATCTCGCGCGTCAATTCTTCAATCAGGTCACCGGCATTTTTTGTCGCGTTATCCATCGCCGTCATACGGGAGGCCTGCTCCCCTGCGTTGGATTCCAGCAGGGCGCGCCAGACCTGGAAGTTCACGTGCCGGGGCACCAGCGAATCCAGCAACTGCTCGGGTTCAGGTTCGAAAATGTACTCGCCCGAAGGGTTCTCTTCGTTGGTCTCCTGGGGCACAATTGGCAAAAGCTGGTTGATCACGGGATCCTGCCGGCCTAGCGAGACGAACTCGTTGTTGGCAATCCACACCTGATCCACGTCGCCGGACATAAAACGAGCTGTCAGGTCACGCGCGATGTGGACGGCCTGACCGAGATTCAAATCGGCAAAAACGTCCAGGTATTCCCGGCTGATCCTATATCCGCGTTTGCGAAAGAAATCACGCCCCTTCCTGCCGATAGCAACCAGTTCGACTTCCCCCTGATTATCCAGTTCCGATAGCACCTTCCGGCAAATTCCGGCGTTAAAGCCACCACACAGACCGCGGTCTGCCGCCACCACGGCGACGGTGATTCGGCCGGATTCCCCCTGGCGGAACAGGGGATGCCGATCCGCGTCGATGCTCGCGGTTAGCCGTCGAAGAATTCGGCCCAGCTGTTCGGCATAGGGCCGGGCAGCCAGAATGGCGTCCTGGGCTTTGCGCACCCTGGCCGCGGCCACCAACTGCATGGCGTGGGTCACTTTCTGGATATTTGTGACGCCGGTCACCCGGTTTCTGAGCTGACGCAATGTTGCCACCGGCTACTCTCCCGTGCGCCTACGCCGACGCCTGAAAGCCGCGCTTCACTTTTTCAATGGCGGTGTCGATGACGGCCCGCCCCTCGTCGCGCAGCTCTTCGCTGCTCGTGATCTCATCAACCACGTCCTGGTGGTGGTCGCGCATATACGCGAGCACTTCGGCTTCAAATCGTCTTACGTCAGCCGTGGGCAGTTCGTCGATGCTCGCACCCACGGTAAGAGATACCACCTGCTCCCCGAGCGACATCGGAGCGTACTGGTCCTGCTTGAGAATCTCGATCAGTTTCTCGCCGCGGTTCAGCAGGTTGCGGGTCGCCGTGTCCAGGTCCGAGGCCCCGAATTGCGCAAAGGCCTGAACCTCGTTGTACCGCGCGATATCCCCGCTCAACGTGCCGGAAACGGCCCTCATAGCCCGTGTTTTGGCCGAACTGACCCTGGAAACGGAAGCGCCGACGTCCATTGCCGGACGGATACCGGAATAGAACAATTCCGGTTTCAGCAGAATCTGACCATCCGTTATCGAAATCACGTTGGTGGGCACGAACGTGGATACGTCCCCCTCCAGAATCTCGATGATGGGCAGCGCCGTGAGAGAGCCCGCGCCCTTGTCGTCGCTCAATTTGCAGGCGCGTTCCAGAAGGCGTGAATGCAGGTAGAATACGTCGCCGGGATAGGCTTCCCGCCCAGGGGGCCGGCGAAGGACCAGGGCCATTTCCCTGTACGCCCATGCCTGCTTGGAGAGATCGTCGTACACAATCAGTGCGTGTTCGCCCTTGTCGCGGAAGTACTCGCCCATTGAACATCCGGCATAGGGGGCGAGGAACTGAAGCGGCGCCGGATCGCTGGCCGTTGCCGATACCACGATTGTATATGCCAGGGCGCCGTTTGCCTCGAGTTCGGCAACCACCTTGGCCACGGACGACGCCTTCTGGCCGATGCCCACATAGATACATTTAACGCCGCTGTCCTTCTGGTTGATGATTGCATCCAGCCCGATGGCCGTCTTCCCGGTCTGCCGGTCGCCGATGATCAACTCCCGCTGCCCGCGTCCGATCGGCGTTGCGGCATCCACCACCTTGATTCCCGTCTGTAGCGCTTCTTCCACCGGCTGGCGCTGGATCACCCCCGGTGCAATCCGTTCTACGGGCAACGTCTGCGAGGTGCGAATCGGCCCTTTTCCATCCAGCGGCTCACCCAGAGGCGTAACCACCCGGCCCAGCAATTCTTCTCCCACGGGCACTTCGACGACGCGTCCGGTCCGCCTGACCCGGTCGCCTTCCTTGATTGCAGTGTCGTCCCCGAAGAGGACGCAGCCCACGTTGTCCTCTTCCAGGTTGAACGCCATGCCCATGATGTTATTGGGGAACGCCACCAGTTCACTGGCCTGCGCGTTGCCCAGCCCGTGAACGCGCGCCACGCCATCGCCCACCTGCAGCACGGTCCCGGTTTCGTAAACGTCAATATCCCGTTCTGCCTCCAGAATCTGCTGTTTGAGAATATCGGAGACTTCATCGGGGCGAATCTGTAAGTTCATCGCCATAAGTGTCTACACCTCGGTTATCAGCCCGTTAATAAAGTCCATCCGGTCTGCGGCCGGCTCTTGTGGCCGAATGACTGCGTTGCGCTCCCTCTCCGAATCCACCGATTCGGCTCGGTCGCGCGCCTTGTCTTCGGTCACAATGGCTCGGCCTCGCCTGCAGAGCAACTTTCTCAACGGACTGCTATGATAAACCCGAAACCAGCCTCTGGCGCATCCGGTTCAACTGCGCTTCAAGGGTTGCGTCGAACACATGGTCGCCCATCCTGGTCACAAAGCCCGCACGTAGTCCCTTGTCGACTTCCACCTCGAGACGGACCTGCTTCCCCGAATAGGCCGACAGCCGCTGTGAAAGCCGCGCGCGTTGATCCTGTGAGAGTTCCTGCGCCGAACGCACATATGCGGTAATCAGGCCCCGGCGCTCGTCCAGGAGCATCAGGAACGCTCGAATGATGCCGTCGAGCCCCCGCTCTCGTCGTTTGTCGCACAAGAGCAGCAGGAAGTTCAGCGTGAGATCCCCGATCCGACCCGAAAAAAGCCTCCGGAGGGCCGTCCGCTTCTGCTCAGGAAAAATCAGGGGGTCGCTCAGAAAGGCGCGCAGGTCTTCCGATTCCCGGAGCAGGTCCAGAAGGCCCTGCAAATCCTCATGGACCCGTTCCAGCGCATCTCGCTCTTCGGCCGCCTGGATAAGCGCCCTGGCATAACGCATTGCGACGGGAGTTTCGTTCAAGCTCCGCTCCAGAAATCAATTTTGGTCTGTATCAGGAATGCTGTCTATAAACTCGTCGACCAGCTTCCGGTTTCTGGCATTGTCCAGGTTTTCGTTCAACACTTTACCGGCGGCGTCGATGGCCAGACCCGCGGCGTGGGTTCTCAACTCCTGGATCGCCTGCTCCTTCTCCTGCCGAATCGTTCGCCGGGCCTGCTGCAGCATCTGCTGGGCTTCATCCGCCGCTCGAGCACGTACTTCCGCCGCCGCACGCTCGGCCGCCTCCCGTCCTTCCGAAATCGTCTGCCGGGCCTCGGCCTGGGCATGCTCCATAGCGCGCCGGTTTTCGTCGGCCGCATTCTGAGCCTCCTCCCGGGCCTTTTCGGCCTGGTTCAAGGATTCCCGAATACGCCTTTCGCGCTCGTCCAGCATGGCCAGCAGCGGCTTCCAGGCAACCGCCTTGAGAACAAGCAGCAGTAAGATGAAGGTAATAATGGTCCAGATTATCAGACCTTCATCGACATTTAACAACATATGATACCCTTTTCCCCAGTAATAGTGTCCCGTCCCCAAAATATGTTACCATTCATCCACCGATTCATCACGTCTCGCTGCGTTGCCTTCTCTCGCCGACCTTGCCCAGGTCGCCTCGCTCAGGCACCTTGCGAGCCGAGCGACTCGGCGGCCGAATTTCGGCAATCTATTTCCGGGACAGAACACTAGCGTACAGACGTTATTGCAGCTTCATCCCCCCTGTGTTGCCAGAAGAAAACAGATCACCTGGCCGAACAGGGCCACACCCTCTATAAAGGCCGCCGTAATGAGCATAGAGGTACGGATATCGCCGGCCGCCTCCGGCTGGCGTGCTGTACCCTCCATCGCCATTCCAGCCAACCGTCCGATCCCGAGACCCGCCCCGATCGTTACCAACCCAGCGCCAATGCCGGCGGACAAATAACCGTATGCTTCAGCTGCCACGGATGCTACGTCTGCCACAACACACCTCCTCGGCTAAAAAGTTAAGGTTTAACAATGGAAAATTGAACACACATTCCACTTCAATGATCCTGATGCACGGCCATACCGATAAAAACGGCCGATAGCAAAGTAAATATATAAGCCTGCACCAATGAAACGAAAATTTCCAGCAAATAGATCGCCAGCGCAAAAAGCACGGACACAGGTGCAACAGCATACGACTTGAAGATAAAGATCAAACCGAGCAGCGCCAGGATAATCACATGTCCGGCGGTCATATTCGCGAAGAGACGGATGCAGAGCGCGAACGGTTTTGCAAGGAGACCGATGAGCTCAACCGGGATCATCAGCAGCGTAATCGGCAGCGGCAGCCCGTGGGGCACAAGTCCCTTAAAATAGCCGAATGAACCGTTATGAACAATGCCGCCCACTTGAACAACCAAAAAGGCGCAAATTGCCAGACCGGCAGTTACACTCACATTGCCGGTCGCGGTTGCGCCATAGGGTACCAGGCCCAACAGATTGCAGGTCAGGATGAAGAAAAAAATAGTGAACAAAAACGGCAAAAAACGCCCGGCTTCTTTTACCCCGATGTTGGGAACTGCAACATCATCCCGAATAAATACAACGACCGACTCAAGCAGGTTTGCCAGCCCGGACGGAACGAGTCCCCGCCGCCGGGTTGTCAAGAAAAAGACAACCAGGAGAAACAGTGCGGCAACCCACATCATGACGACATGCCGCGTGATAGATAAGTCAATTCCAAACAACTCAAAATGGGGCAGATGGAGTTCCCCCCAGGGCAGATGGAGTTCCGAAGAATCGAGCAGGTGCTCCATAATGTAATCTTTTTTTTCTTCAGCGGCCCCTTCTGAAGCCATCGTCTCAAACCCCCTCGCTTGACCTCCGCCGAGCCTCAATGCGCCTTACGAAGAGTCGAACCTCTAAAATCTGAAAAAGCACGTAGAAAAGAAAAAGAGAAAAAACCAATCCGTAAACCGAAAGCGTTGTCAATTTAATCAACAGGACCAGAATTATACAGATAACGACCATCCGAATGGCCATCCCACCCAGCAACGTCTTTAAAAACACCGCCTGAGGCTTGTCGAACGACCACATTGCCGATAGGGCTCCAATCAGCACGTTCACAGTGCTGATGCCGCACCCTATGGCTGCCGCCCAAGTCATCTCAACGCCATAGTAGACGAAAAGCGGGTACCCTCCCAGAATTGTCGTGAGGACCAGGACCCATCCGACCTGTTTAAGAAATCGGGCAAACTCCGTCTTCACGCTTCACCTCCGGGCCGCCCTTCCCTGTTCTTCTGCTTTTCCTGGTCCTGGAGCCGCATCACCGTACGGTACAGGTTTAAAAAACCGACCGTCATGCCCAGCAACACCCCCCCCAGCATCAGAAAAGGGTGTGTTCCAAGTTTACCGTCCAACCAGCGCCCGGCAAATAGACAGAGCAAGATAGACGCCGCAAACTCAATACCCAGGTTCAGATAGGGGCCCGCTTTCCGATAGGCTGCCGCCAGGCCCGGTTGTTTTTTTTTGTCCGACATCGATCCGCGTGATGCGTTAAGGACGAAAGGGCGTCGGGGCCGGAGTTTCCCCGTACATTGCAAGCCGCGGCATGCTTAACTCCCTATGAGATTATCCACCGTCTGCCTGGCCAACTCGAGAAAACGTGCGGGGGCGAGGCCTAAATAGAGGGTCGCCAGGGATGTCACGAGCAGCGCGGTTCGTGCAAGCGCGGGAAAAGATACCACCGGCTCTTCATCAGCGGGTTGTCTCATATACATGCTTACTACGACCCCGAGATAGAAATAGACCGAGACAAGGCTGTTGAGCACGCCGATAATGGTGAGGGAGATCAGATCCGCGTCGATGGCCGCCCGGAATATGTAGAATTTCCCGAAGAAACCCGCTGTGGGCGGCAGTCCGGCCAGGGAGAGCATGAATAACGTCATAGACAGCCCCAGAACCGGATGTTTGAAACCCAAACCCGCATAGTCGGAAATATCCAGGTTCTCTTCGCCTTTCCGTGCAACCAGAATCAGTACCGCAAAGGCGCCAATATTCATAAACGTATAGGCAAGCAGATAAAACAACGCCGCGGAAATGCCCTTTGCACTGGCCGAGGTCAGCGCGATCAACACGTAGCCGGCATGGGCGACGCTAGAATAGGCCAGCATCCGTTTGAGGCTGCGTTGGTTCAGCGCGCTCAGGTTGCCTACCGTCATTGTCAACACGGCCAGAATCCAGAGCACCGCAGTCCACTCCGCCTTCAACGATTCCAGAGATACCATCAGCACGCGGAAAAATGCCACAAAGGCGGCCGCCTTGGGGCCCGCCGAGAGAAACGCGGTGACCGCCGCGGGCGCTCCTTCGTAGACATCGGGAGCCCACATGTGAAACGGAACCGCCGCCACCTTGAATGCAAAGCCCACAACCAGCAATACCATGCCGGCGTATAACATCAGGCCGCCGCTTTCCACGCGTCGGGAGAGCATCGCGCCGACTTGCTCGAGGTTTGTGGAACCGGTCGATCCATAGATGAGGGCAATCCCATAAAGCAGGAACCCGGTAGCGAAGGCCCCCAGCAGCAGATATTTCAGCGAGGCCTCGTTGGAGGCGGAGCGGGACTTGATGAAGCCAACCAGGATATAGAGGGACAGAGACATCAGTTCCAGACCCAGGAAGATCACAATCAGGTCCGTTCCCGCGGCCATGAGCATCATGCCCAGCGTGGCCGTCAGCAGCAGCAGATAGTACTCGCTGCGGCTGTTGTGTTCCCGCCTCAGATAACCGGTGGAAACGAAAATGGTCAGCCCCGTACCAACCGTAAATATGATGTTGGAAAAGAGCGCGAAATTGTCCAGCACGAGCATGCCGCCAAAGGCCTGCTCGGATCGGCCCCACAGCCCGGCTGAGGCCACTGCCGCCAGACCCGTTCCGACGAGGGCCGCATATGCCGCTCCGACGCCACGATTTTCGGGCCGGACGATGTCGATACACAGAATCAACAGCGCACTCGCCGTGACAATCAGAGAGGGAAGGAGAACAGTCCAGCTCAGGTCAGGCAAGGTAGAAATCTCCGGTGAAAATTATTAGCAGCATTAATTAACAGGGATGCGATAAAAAAGTCAAGCCTAAAGTTCGGCAATCGCATGCAGGCGTGCAAATAGGTGAACGACCCAATGGTTTCTGTACGCGGAATATATACTTAACTAATTATTTTTCGGAATCTTAAGTAAATTGGCTCCGTCGCGAGTATCAGAAGCAAACGATTAAAAACACGGCAAGGAAGATTGTCACCAGCAGCACGGCACTGCCGGTAAGCCAGGTTCGACCAAGAACGCCTTGGGGGCCGAGGTAATGACGGAAGTCTGAAATGATTGCCGTAAGGAGAGCCTTGCCACCGAGCAGCACCGAATCCCGCACCGGCCCGCCCGCCCGCGCGCCAATCCGGACCATACCCGGCAGCAGCCTGCGATATGCCCAGTCGGTATCCAGATTTACGGACCTGAGTTCCGGCGGGTATATCCCGGTAAGCTTCAGAAAGGTGAAGGCCAGTGCGGAGAAAAACAATAGCTGGTACTGGGAAATTATATGGACCGCGGTATACGGCTCGTAATTCACGGCATAGGGCAGAATATCGTACAGCGGCCTGGGAAAGACGCCTATCAGGACGCACATGGCGGCGGCGGCACCCATCGCAACGAGCATGTTCAGCGGCGCCTCCCTGCAGCGGATCCCTGAATCATGGGCAAAGAAGGCGAAGAAGGGGATCTTGATGCCCGAATGGTGAAATACACCGGCGGATGCGAACAGCAACACCAGCCACGTCAGGGTGTAGTGTCCGTCGATGGTTGCAGAAATCACCAGCGATTTACTGATGAAGCCGCTGAAGAATGGAAAGGCCGAAATCGACGCCGCTCCGATTATGCAGAAAACCGTTGTCAGAGGCATGGATTTGTACAGGCCTCCCAGTTCCGAACCATTGGCGGTACCGGTTCGGTACAACACCGCACCCATCGACATGAACAACAGAGCCTTATAGAGAATATGCGTGAAAGCGTGGGCGGCGGTTCCATTCAGGGACATCTCCGTTCCAATACCGATACCGACCACCATAAAACCCAACTGGTTGTTCAGACTATAAGCCAGCACGCGCCTGAGGTCGTTTTCGATGACCGCATAGAAAATCGGAAACGCGGCCATCGCCGCCCCGATCGGGATCAGGATCTCCGTGCCGGGAAAGCCCCGTGCCAGGGCATATACCGCCAGCTTGGTCGTGAACGCGCTCAGGAACACGGTGCCGGTCACCGTTGCCTCGGGATAGGCGTCCTGCAACCAGTTGTGGAGCAGCGGGAAGGCGCACTTGATCCCAAAAGCGACAAAGATAAGGGTCGTTCCCAGACCATTCAGCCCCAGTCCGGTAAAGGCAATCGAGCCGGTCTCTCGCAGATGGATCAGAATACCGGCGAGCAGAATCACGCCCGATCCGACCTGTACGATCAGGTAGCGCATCCCGGCGGCTTGGGCGCGTTCGGTCCGGCGGCTCCAGATCAGAAATACGGAGGAAATCGCGGTCAGTTCCCAGTAGACGAACAGGGTAATCAGATCGCCCGCGAAGACGGCGCCAATGGCGCCGCCCACGTAGATCAGGCCCGCGACATGCTGCGTGTTGTCCTTCACATGGAGCGCATAGATGACGTTCAGAAAGGCAGCGATATGGAAAATATAGCCGAAGACCAGGCTGAGCTTGTCGATTCGAACCAGCGTCAGACTATAATCGAAGATCGGAATCTGCCAGTATTCGCCCGGGGAAAGGCCGAGCAGTTGGGCGAATCCGACAACCGGAAGCAACAGCATGTAGACCGCCTGGAATCGCCCGCGGAGAAACGGTATCAGCAACGAACCGAGAATCAGGATCAATGCAGGCGGAAACTGATCAATCATAATAATCTTCCTTGCGTCCCAGAATGACGCGCAACCCCTTGGCGGCCAGCACCAGCAGGACGCATGCTACAAATCCGTAAAACCCATGAAAGCCAAACCATTTCTCCACAGCATAATGTGTATGCTTATGGTAGAACAGATCCATCAATACCAGCAGTACACAGATCACGTACAGCGCCCCGCGGATCTTCCTTACATTTCCGGGCTCGTCCAGCCAGTATTTCCTTTTGTCTTCCATGGCTCCATCCCTCAGGGTCGGGCAATTGGCGCCAGCAACCGGTAAATCTCATCGGCATAGAAGAAGAGCACCAGGCACCCGAGGGCCGTCAGACACAGGGGAACCAAGCAGAACGCCGGCGCTTCCTTAATTGGAGTCGCATTGGAGGACGCCGAGGCGGGCGTCACAAAAAATGCGCGGGCGACGATCGGCATCAGGTACGCGACGCTCAAGAGCGAACTGATCATCAACACGGCCACGAGAATGAACCGATCCGCCTCCGCCGCGCCGAGCGCCAGGTACCACTTGCTCCACGAACCGCCAAGCGGGGGTAGGCCGATCACACTCAGCGATCCGACAAAAAAGGCGAACATGGTAATTGGCATTGTCTTGCCGATGCCGGCCATGTCGCTGATTTCCGTCTTGTGCGCGGCCACCATGATAGCGCCGGCGCAGAAGAACAACGTGATCTTGCCAAAAGCGTGCATCGCAATATGCATGGAGCCGCCAATGATCCCCCAGTTGTTGGCAAGGGCCGCGCCGAGTACAACGTAAGACAACTGGCTGACTGTGGAATAGGCGAGACGCGCCTTGAGATTATCCTTGGTTAATGCCACAAGGGACGCAATCAGCAGGGTTGCCGCGGCCACATAGGCCAGCCACACGCTCATGCCGCTGCTGCTGAGCAGATCGATGCCAAAGATGTAGACCACAATCTTCATCACCGTAAACACGCCTGCTTTAACAACGGCCACCGCGTGCAGCAGAGCGCTCACCGGCGTGGGCGCCACCATCGCCGCCGGCAGCCAGCGGTGGAACGGCATCAGCGCGGCCTTGCCGGTTCCAAACGCGTAGAGCGCCAGCAGTATGCCCACCACGGCCGGACTCGCTTTGCCCTTGAGGATCCCGCCGGGTACGAATTCCAGGGTGCCCGTCAGATTCCAGGTCCACACCACTGCCAGCAGCATCAACCCGACCGACGTGCCGAGCAGTATGCCCAGGTAGATCCTGCCGGACCGAAGCGCCTCTTCCGTCCGATGATGGGTGACCAGCGGATAGGTCGACAGGGTCAGAACCTCGTAGAAGATAAACAGCGTGAACAAATTGCGGGCGAATGCGACGCCTAAGGCGCCCGTAATGGCCACGGCAAAGAAAACGTAAAACCGGGTCTGGTTCGGTTCGTGATGACCGCGCATGTACCCGATGGAATACAGAGACGTCAGGATCCATAGTCCCGAGGCAGTCAACCCAAAGAGCATGCCCAGAGGTTCAACTTCAAAGGCCAGCGCCAGGCCTGGCATCACCTCGAGGATCTGTATACCTGGCCTCGCCCCCGAAAGAACTTCCGGTACCAGGGAAAGCACCACGAAAAACAGCACGCCACCTGTGGCCAGTGTGGCCGCCTCGCGCAGATTGGGCCATTGTCGAAGAAGACCAATCAGCGGGGCGCCGAGCAGGGGCAGCAAAACGGCGAGCAGCGTGGCATCCGAAGCGGTCATGGCGCAATTCCCAAAAGCCATCCGGCGGCCTTCCGGGCAACGCCCAGGGTGAGGGAGGTCGAAACTCCGAAGTAGAGGGTGGCTGCAATCAGAAGCCACATCGGGATGTGCATCAGCAGCGGCGCCTCGTTCACCCCGGCAGGCTCGGCGGGCTCACGGAAATAGGCCACCTCGACCACCCGCCATATATAGATCACCGCAAGCAGGGAACCCAGCAGGACAAGAACCGCGATCGGCCACCAGCCCTTTTCCAGGGCCGCAAGAACCAGGTACCACTTGCTGATGAACCCCACCGTGAGAGGGACGCCGATCAGGCTGAGGCCGCCAAGCACAACGGCGGCCATCGTCACCGGCATTCGACGTCCGAGACCATGCATATCGTCAAGTTGAACTGAGCCCACGCGGAGGGCGATACAACCCATAGCCAGGAACAGTGCGCCTTTCATAACGGCGTGATTGAAAAGGTGAACGATTCCCGCGGTGAGACCATTCAACGACCCCGGTCCGTACCGGAGTTCCGGCCCGGCGCCGCTCACCGACACAAGGCCGACCCCCAGCATGATGTAGCCGACCTGGGCAACGCTGGAATAGGCGAGCATGCGTTTGATGTTCCTCTGGAATATGGCGACCGTTGAGGCCGCGAAAATACCAAGCAGCGAAAGTGGCACCAGCACGAACTGCAACCCGACCGAATCGAATGCGAATTGGGGTCCGAAAATGGTGAAGACGAACCGCAGGAAGACATAGATGGAGACCTTGGTCGCCGTTGCCGCAAGAAAGGCCGTCACCATCGATGGCGCGTAACAATACGCGTTGGGCAGCCACATGTGGAGCGGAAACAGTGCCAGTTTCAAACACAGGCCGACGCCGAGGAACGCGAAGGCCGCCAGCACTGTCCTGGTGTCCAGGACTGGACCCAGACGAACCGCGAGGTCCGCCATGTTCAGGGTCCCCGTTGCCATATAAAGGAGCCCCACGCCGATCAGAATAAACGTGGCCCCGACGGTACCCATTACCAGGTACTGGTAAGAGGCCGTCAGGGCGCGGCGGTCTTCTCCAAGGCTGATCAGCGCATACGTAGAAAGAGAGGAAATCTCGAGAAAGACAAACAGGTTGAACGCGTCTCCGGTGATGGCGATGCCGAGGAGGCCCGTCAGGCACAGGAGATATGCCGCGTAGAACAGATAGTGGCGGTCGTGTGAGATCTCACGGGCCGCGCTGGGAGGCGCGTACAAAAGCACGACGGCGCCGATGAAGGCCACCAGGACCAATATGAACGCGTTGACCGCATCGATCCGATACTCGATCCCCCACGGGGCGCTCCAGCTCCCGAGCGCATAGGAGATTGTACCGGCATCCAGGACCCTTATCAGCAGCAGAACGGCGATCCCCAGCACGGTCCACCCGACAGCCGTAGCGAAGGCCCAGACCAGCATCCTTCGTCGAAGCAGCAGGCAGATCGGCGCGGCTATGAGGGGTACCACAATCTGCAGAATAGGCAAGTGGACGGCCATCAGGGGAACTCCTCACCCTGACCGTAGATTTCCTCTTCTTCTATTGTGCCATAGGCTTCCTGAATCCGCACCACCAGCGCCAACCCGAGAGACGTAGTAGCGATACCGACGACAATTGCCGTCAGAATGAGCACATGCGGCAGCGGGTTCGAATAGCTTTGCACCCCCTCTGCGACAATCGGCGCGCTCCCGCCGGAGACTCTGCCCATGCTGATGTAGAACAGGAAGACCGAAGTCTGAAAGATATTCAGGCCGATCAGTTTCTTGACCAGGTTGCCGCTGGTGATCACCGCATAGAATCCGATCATCATCAGGACAACTACGATCCAATAGTTGTATAAACCCGGGAATGCCGTCATGGTCGTTTCCTGCCGACAAAGGCGAAGAAGACCCCGATAATCACCGAAGCCACGGTGATCCCCACTCCGAGTTCGATTAAAAGAATACCCAAATGCTGGCCGTGCACCGGATCCGCTCCCAGCACGCCGTAGTCCAGATAGCGGCCACCCTTTATCATCCCCACGACCCCGGTGCCTGCATACAGGAGCAGACCGAGGGCAATGACAATTTCCACGACGGCGGGCCTGGCCACCCGCTTCGCCTCGTCCAGGCCGTATATCAGCGTGTATAGCACAAACCCCGCCGCAAAAATCACACCGGCCTGGAACCCGCCCCCCGGCCCGAAATCGCCGTGAAACTGGACGTAGAACGCAAACAGAAGGATAAGCGGGATGAATAGCTTCGCAATTACACGCGGAATGATCTGATTCTTCACCGCCCGTCCTCCCGGTCGCGTCCCGGCCTGGATCCCTTCAGCAACAGCAACACCCCGATGCCCGCGCAAAGGATCACCGTGGTTTCGCCAAGCGTATCGTATCCTCTGTAGCTGGCAAGCACCGAAGTCACGATATTTTCAACGCCGACTCTCTTTGCTGAGCCGCTGAGGTGCGGCACGGTATCTTTGAGATATTCCGGCGCTATATGGGTGTGAACCGGAGCTCCGGCGTCGCCGAGACGCGGCATGTCCAGCGTGCCGTAGATCAGGACCGCCCCGGTCGCCAGAACCACCAGAAGGGGCAGCGGAGACGGTCGGGACGGCTTCTTTTCCTCCCTGGTAGTCAGCATCAGGGTCCCGATCAGAAGCACGGTCGAGATTCCCGCGCCCACGGCGGCCTCGGTAAAGGCCACGTCGACGGCGTCCATCACGGTAAAAATCCCGGCGGAAAGCAAGCTGAAAATCCCGGCCAGGATCACGGAGGCGAGCAGATTGCGGATCAGGACGACGGCGACGGCGGTGGCCGCCATGAAAGCCAGCAAAACAACGTCTATCAGTTCGATCATTGTCGGTGGCTATCCTCCTGAAGCAGTGGCTTCAACCCGGAGGTGAAGGCGGCCTTTGCGACCGCGTGGGTCGACGCAGGGCTGGTGAGAAGGAGAAGCATCAGGATCAGAAACAGTTTGACGGTTACCATGCTGAGTCCGCCCTGGACCATCAGCCCCACAAGCACAAGCCCGGCGCCGAGTGTATCGGTAATTCCGGCACCGTGCATCCGGCTGTAAAAATCGGGAAACCTGAGAAGCCCGATAGCGCCCACAACACAGAAGAGCGAGCCCACGAGCAAACAGATCCAACTCGCGACATCGTGAACCATCATTTGTGCGTTTCTCCACTCTCGCCGCCGGCCGATCCGAAATCGTCGAATTGCACGTACTTGAGTACGGCGAATGTCCCGATGAAGTTAAGAAGGACGTAGATCAGAGCCAGGTCAAGAAAGTCCGGCCTGCCGGTGAGAAAGCCCAGTACCGCAATCAAAAGAATCATCTTGGTGCCGAACATATTTGCGGCCAGGATACGGTCGTAAACCGTGGGACCCGCAAACGCCCGAACCAGAGCAAGGGCCATTGTTATAAGGATTGCCGCCATTGCCGCCGCAAACATCAGGAAGTTCCTTCCATTGCCGTAACGCGGCGATCCATCTCGCCTTCCTGGAGTTCCTCGGCGCTTTCCCGAGAGAGCGCGTGAACAAGAATCATGTCGTCGTCCACCTCCACTGACACCGTTCCGGGAGTCAGTGTTATGGAGTTGGCGTAAATAACCTTCCCCAGCGCGTGTTTCTGGCTTGCCCTGGTACGAATCAGGGTCGGGCTGATGGGCAGTCGTGGATGCAGAATTCGTAAAGCCACATCAATATTGGACCGAAAAATGGCAAGCAGCAACCACGGAACGTATCCAAACGCGCGACCCACCAGGTGAATCGGATGTCCCTCGGAATCGGCGATGCCCATACGCCGCACGATGGCGACCACCGCCAGACAGGAAACGATTCCAAGTGTGAGAACCAGGCTGTGGACGATGGAATAATGCCCCGACCAGAGCAGCCATACCCCAAGCAAAACAACGCCCAGACTCAGGAGAATTCTCAAACCCCGTCTCCTCTCGCCCATGCCCGGCAATGGCCGAACACATCTGATCTTCGGATCGATTTATCTGAATTTTTCACGCGATTGAACCGCCGCGAAGGGATTGTTGGAGCCTTCGATTTGCCGGATGCGCACCTGCTCTATCACGCGTTTCGCGGACAACTCCGTTTTCTCCAAAAACGTCCGCGGGTACAGGCCTATCCAGAACATCAGCGCCACCAGCGGCACCATGATAAACCATTCCCGTATGGACATATCTGGCAGTTTGCGATTTTGTTCATCCTTTATCTCGCCCCATACCACGCGCTGGAACATCCATAACATATACACGGCCGCCAGCACGACACCCGAGGCGGCAATGATGCCGAATACCATGTTCGCCTTAAAGGCTCCCAAAAGGATCAAGAACTCAC
Source organism: Candidatus Latescibacterota bacterium (assembly GCA_965237675.1). Lineage (GTDB taxonomy): Bacteria > Latescibacterota > UBA2968 > UBA2968 > JAAXHE01. Next base: position 1,040,070 of record OZ250150.1, on the reverse strand, counting down.
CCACAAACCCGTTCAGCCCCGGCAACCCAATGGACGATAGTGTCGTAATCAAAAAGAACGTGGCGAATACCGGAATGGATTTGGCCAACCCGCCAAAATCTGCAATCAGCCGCGTATGCCTGCGTTCATATAGCATGCCCACAATCAAAAACAACGCCCCCGTTGACAACCCGTGGTTCACCATCTGAATAATTCCGCCCTGCATTCCCTGTGTGTTCATCGAAAAAATACCCAGGACCACAAAACCCAGGTGGCTCACGCTCGAATAAGCCACCAGTTTCTTGATATCCGTCTGTACCATCGCCACCAGGGCGCCGTATACGATACCGATCACGGAAAGTGCCATTATGTATGGGGTGAAGTAGAACGCGGCAACCGGAAACAATGGCAGGCAGAATCGAACCAACCCGTAGGTTCCCATCTTCAGCAGAACGCCCGCGAGGATCACGCTGGCCGCAGTTGGCGCCTCCACATGCGCGTCCGGTAACCAGGTATGAAGCGGAATCAGCGGCACCTTGATGGCGAAACTCAGGAAAAACGCGAGGAAGAGCCAGTTCTGTTCCGGGTGAAGAAACGTCACTTTCTGAAGCACCATCAGGTCAAAGGTGCCAAACTCCAGCCCGAGATAGACAATCGCCACGAGCATCATCAGGCTGCCGGCAAGGGTAAAGAGCACGAATTTCACCGCCGCGTAGATCCGGCGTTCTCCGCCCCAGACGCCGATCAACAGATACATCGGAATCAGCATGGCCTCCCAGAACACATAGAAGAGGAACAGATCCAGCGCGCAAAACACCCCAATCATCCCGGTTTCCAGCAGCAGCATCGCGGCCATATACTCCCGCACCCGGGATGTAATTGACGTCCACGAAGAGAGAATCGCCAGAAACGTGAGCAGGGTGGTCACCAATACCAGCAACAGACTGATCCCGTCGATCCCCACGAAATAGGAGATGCCGAACGACCCCACCCACTCCATTCGCTCTACAAACTGCATCCCCGGGGCGCCTGCTCTGAAATTGACATATAACAAAACGGACAGCAGCAAATTCACCAATGCCACCGCCAGGGCGAACCCACGGCTGAGCCCGTCACGCCCGCGACCCAGGACCAGAACCAACACGCCGCCAACCAACGGTATAAAAATCAAGCCTGTAAGGAGTCCAGGCATAGGTTTAATTCCTCATATCGCGCAATGGAAAAATCGTATGCAGGGTTTCGCGGGGCCGGGAATGTGAACCTGTCCGCGCGATTCGGGCGCAAATGAATTTCAATTCCCTGACACATAGTACAGTACCGCGACCACGCCAAGCACCATCCAAAGCGCATAAGTGGGTGCATTGCCCGATTGAAAGCGGGTAACGACCCAGCCCGCGCCTTTCACGAACAACCCCAGCCCGTTCACGATCCCATCCACCACAATCGCATCAAGAACGCGCGACAATGCCAGCGAAAGCCAATGAATCGGATGCACGATCAGGGCGTGGTAGATCTCGTCGACGTACCACTTGCGCGTCAGCAATCCATGCAGCGGATTTGAGGACGCCGATCCCAGCCTACCGGCTCTGTGCATCCCGTACGCGAATCCGATTCCCAACAGGCCCGCCGAGATTGAAATACCCATCAACACTCCGCCGGACAGCCCGCCAGATGCCGCATTGTGGGCCCCGCCAGCCGCATCGCTCAGGAACGCATCTATCCAACCATGCCCCGGCGGAACGCCCACGAAACCCACGACGGCTGAACCGAGCGCCAGCACAACCAGCGGCGCTTTCATGTTCCACGGCGACTCGTGAGCGTGGTCGTACAGATGTTGATCCCGGGGTCTTCCGTGGAACGTCATAAGGATCAGCCGGAACATGTAAAAAGCCGTCAGGGCCGCCCCCGCGACGCCCAACAACCAGATCGCCGTGTTCCCGGAACGGTACGCACTCACCAGAATCTCGTCCTTGCTCCAGAATCCGGCCAGCGGCGGAATTCCCGCGATGGCGAGCGCGCCGACCCAGAATGTGACGCCCGTTACCCGCATCTTGCCCAGGAGCCCGCCCATCTTCCGCATATCCAGTTCATCCTGCATCGCATGCATCACACTGCCCGCGGCCAGAAACATCAACCCCTTGAAAAACGCGTGTGTGAACAGGTGGAAAATTCCGGCCGTATATGCGCCAACTCCCACACCAATGAACATAAACCCCAGCTGGCTGACCGTTGAATAGGCCAGTACCCGTTTGATGTCGGTATTCACCAGCGCGATTGTCGCCGCCAGTATCGCCGTGGCAACGCCGACCCAGGCCACCACCGCGCCCGCCGTAGGCGCGAGCGTATAGAGCACGTTCGAACGCGCCACCATATAGACACCCGCTGTGACCATTGTGGCCGCGTGTATCAACGAACTCACGGGGGTTGGGCCTTCCATTGCGTCGGGCAGCCAGACATAAAGTGGAAACTGCGCCGACTTTCCGCAGGCTCCCAAAAAAAGCAGCAGCGCAATCGCCGTCGCGACCCCCGTGGATAACATCACGGGCGCCTTTTCAAAAACCTCTGTGAACTGCACCGTGCCCAGGTAACTGACCATCAGAAAAATGCCAAGCAGGAAGCCGAAATCCCCAATCCGGTTCACGATAAACGCCTTCTTGCCGGCATCCGATGCGGATTTCCGCTCATACCAGAAACCGATCAGGAGGTATGAACAAAGCCCTACCCCTTCCCAACCCACAAACATCAGCACGTAATTGTTCGCGAGTACCAGCAGCAGCATCGAAAACACAAACAGGTTCAGATAAGCGAAGAATCTGGCGAAGCCAGGGTCGTTGCGCATGTATCCGAAAGAATACACATGGATCAGGAACGAGATTGTCGTAACCGTTACGATCATTAGGGTCGATAGCGCATCGACCTGAAACCCTACCGCAGCCTTGAACGACCCGGCTGCGATCCACGCGTATACGTCTTCGTTCAATCCACCGCCGCCCAGCACCCAGACCAGAACCCGAAGCGACAGAACCCACGAGAGTCCCACCGCCGCCACACCGATATACCCCGACGCCTCTCGCAGCCGATACCCGAACAATCCGTTAACGGCCGCCCCGACGAGCGGAAAGAGAATAATCAGAATCACCACGGTCAACATTGTAGGCCCACTCAGTTCAAACAGAAAAAGATGGATTGTGGTTTTGATATCTCTCGGCGCCTACCATTTCAGCAGATTCACCTCACCCACATCCAGTGTCTGTCTATTCCTGTATAGCGAAATTATTATCGCCAGACCGACTGCCACCTCGGCGGCGGAAACCGCCATGACGAAAAACACGAATACCTGACCGGAACCCGAACCCATATACCGCGCCATTGCCACGAACAACAGATTAACCGCGTTCAGCATTAATTCGATACACATGAAAATCACGATTGCATTGCGCCGAATCAGCACGCCTGTCACGCCGATGGCGAACAGCATCGCGCTCAGAATCAGGTAATAGGAAACCGGAACGGCCATCTCGATCTCACTGTAAAGACCCATCCCGAATTCGTATCTCAGACGACGACCGGACGGGTGACTGCACGTGCATTTTAGATAGCGTCTATCGGGATTCGTTTTCGCCGCCTTCACGATCCCGTTTCACCATTACCATCACGCCAATCAGCGCCACCAGCAGAATCACTGAAACCACCTCGAATGGAAACAGAAACCTGGTATATAACAGTTTACCGATGGTATGGATGTTGTCTGTAAACAGGGGGGCCTCTCCGGATACCGGTGTGCCGCCCCAACGCCGTCCCGCCATGAAGCCCAGTTGTGCAACCAGTACCGCTGCCAGCAATACAACGGCGGCCCGCCGATATTTTCCCGCGACGCGCTCGAGCGTGCCGGATTGGCCCAGGTTCAGAAGCATAATCACAAACAGGAAGAGAACCATAATCGCCCCGGCATAGACGATCACCTGGACCGCCGCCAGGAAATAGGCATTCAGCAAAACAAAAAGCCCTGCCAGGGCAAAGAAGGTTGCCACAAGAGACAGGGCGCTGTACACCGGATTTTGGAATGCGACCAGGAGCACGGCCGCAACCAGGGCGATTGCGGCAAAAACAAAAAAGAAGGTCTGCTCCATTCTCCCTCCCGCAGGGCGCCGCTCAGTGTTCTGTCCCGGAAATAGATCGCCAAAATTCGGCCGCCGAGTCGCCCAGCTCGCAAGGCGCCTGAGCGAGGCGACCTGGGCAAGGTCGGCGAGTGATGGCAACGCAGCGAGACGGGATGAATCGGCGGCCGAATTTTGGCGATCTATTTCCGGGACAGAACACTCAGTTCGCAAGCGTCAAAAACAGCCCGGTTAAGAAGACGTTCAGAAGCGCCAGCGGCAGCAACACCTTCCACCCCAACCACATCACCTGGTCGTATCGAAAACGCGGAAGGGTCCAGCGTACCCACACGAATAAAAACATGAAGAATCCGGTCTTAACCAAAAACGCGAGTACTTTGAGCAGACTGGCGACGGTGGAGGTATTCCCCGGATCCACCAGCCAGGGCATATGCCAGCCGCCGAAGAACAATGTGGCTATAACGGCAGACGCCGTTATCATGTGGGCGTACTCCGCCATAAAGAACATGGCGAACTTCATACTGCTGTACTCGGCGTGATATCCGGCCACCAATTCCTGTTCCGATTCCGGAAGATCGAACGGCAGCCGGTTGCACTCGGCGAACGCGGCCGCGGTAAACAACACGAAACCCAGAGGTTGGGTGAACACATTCCATCTCGGCAAAAAACCGAACAGGGTCTGCTCCGACTGCTGTCTGACGATTTCATCCAGTTGAAGGGTGCCCGCGGCCATCAGTACGCCAACCAGCGACAGCCCCAGCGCCAGTTCGTAGCTGATCATCTGGGCGGACGCACGCAGCCCGCCCAGCAGGGCATACTTGTTGTTGGACGCCCAGCCACCCAGCACGACCCCGTAGACTCCCAGAGACGCCAGCGCCAACAGGTAAAGAATGCCAATGTTCAGATCCGCGATCTGCAGGCGGACCTCCCGGCCCCACAGCGTAATGGTATCGCCGAACGGCACGATGGCAAAACCCATCAACGCGGGGACGAGGATGGCGGGCGGCGCGGCGAGATAAACGAAGCGGTTCACATGCCGGGGAATCACATCTTCCTTGAACAGGAACTTGAGGCCGTCGGCAAGCGGCTGAAGCAAACCCCACGGCCCCACGCGGTTCGGACCTAAACGGTTCTGGATATACGCGCTGATTTTCCGTTCGGCCAGTACGAGATAGGCAACCCCGCCCAGAATCCCGGCGAATACCACACCTATTTTGATGGCACTCTCAATCGCAAAATCCATATGTGCGCCTAGTGTTCTGTCCCGGCCGCTTCGATCTCAAGGAGCGGCCTGCCCTGATCACCCACGCCATCATAGTTTATCCCCTCGAAGGCCGCAACGGTGCTTGTCAAATCGGCCATAACCTCCTCAACCCGCGTCTGTACGGCGTCGCCGCCCATGGCCTGAATGACATCTCGCAGGATTTCCCAATCCGCACGGGCGTCGCCGGCAGGCGCCAGCCCCTGACGGACACGCTGCACGCGTCCATCGACGTTGGTAAACGTGCCATCCTTTTCGATAAATGCCGCACCCGGCAGGATCACGTCCGCCATCTCAGTCCAAGGGCGGGACAGGACATCCTGAACGACCAGAAAATCCAGGGCTCCGAGGGCCGCGAGTTCCTCGTCCGACATCGACTCCAGAGGATCGCCACCTAATAAATAGAGCCCCCTGATCCGTCCCTCCGCCACGTCCCGCCAGATTTCGGACGTCTCGGTCAGCGATAGCCCGAGACCCTCCAGAACGGCCCGCGCGCCGCGAGCATTCGGAGCCTTATCCGCGTGAATGGTGAATCCGCCCTTGAACACCACGTCGCCTTCGTCGCTGACTCTGGTACGAACGGCAACGGAACCGCCCCCCAGCCCGCTCCGGAAGAGGCTGCCGAACAGGAAATGCTCTTCGTTGGTCAGATGAGCCGACGCAATCCCCGCCACGGCGCTATCGCCGTGTTCCGCCCGAACGCGTTCGAATCCCTCCCTCGCAGCGTCCAGCGCGACCTCCCACAATGCAAGTTCCTGCGCTTCTCCGCGCCCCACCATAGGAAACAGCAGGCGGTCGTCGTCTTGAACATAACCCCACCCATGGCGACCATCGTCGCACATCCAGTACTCGTTCACCTCCGGATTCTGACGCGGCACCAGGCGGTAGATCCGCTCATTGTTATAATCGGCCCTGATGTTACATCCCGTGCTGCATCCCGGGCAGATCGTGTCCACGGACTTCAGGAACCACACTCGTTGCTTGAATAGAAACGACTTATCCAGCAACGCGCCTACGGGGCAGATATCCACGGTGTTGCCCGACAGGCGATTGTCCATCCGGGCCCCCGGAAAGACGTCGATTTCGTTATAGACCCCCCGATTGAAATATCCCAGTTCACCGGTGCCCGAAATCTCGTCGCAGAACCGGATGCAGCGGGTACATCGGATGCACCGGTCGGAATACAACAACACGTGGTTACCGATATCTTTTTTGGGCTGCACCAGCTTCTTTTCGTGGAACCGGCTTCTGTCGGATCCATACGTATAGCTGTAGTCCTGCAGTTCGCACTCACCGGCCTGATCGCACACCGGACAGTCCAGCGGATGATGTATCAGCAGGAATTCCATCACGGCATTCTGGTTATTCTTTACGACATCGGACTGCGTATCCACAACCATCCCTTCGGCCGGCATGGCCGAACAGGAAGGTCCCAGGCTGCGCCGCCCACCTAATTCCATCTCTACAAGGCACATACGGCAGTTCGCGGGTGCGCTCAGCCCCGGGTGGTAGCAATAATGAGGAACGTATACTCCGTTGTCGATTGCCGTTTGAAGCACGTTCTTTCCAGGAACGATCTCAATTTCACTGCCATCAATAGTAAATGTCGCCATCCTTATTTACCCCGGAACCCGTATGGATTTGTCCTGATGAATGGGGCATCGTCCCTCTTCGATGTGGGCTTCGAACTCACTGCGGAACGTTTGTACAAATCCGTGGATCGGATTCGCAAAGGCCCCGCCGAATCCACATATGGTTGTCAGCCTCGAAGGCGGGCATAGAAACGGCCCGACGTTATTGGCAACGTCCAGCAACGTATCCAGGTCGCCAGGTTTCGCCAGACCATTCTCAATACGCCATACAATATCGCGCGCCCAGGGGCATCCCTCACGGCAAGGCGTGCATTGACCGCAGGACTCGTGAGCAAAGAAGACCATAAAATTCAACAACGCATCGACCATGCACGCCGTTTCGTCCATCACGATTATCCCGCCCGTGCCGAACATCCCCTGGAAATCGCCGCCGCCTGGCGCCAGGAAATTTGACGGATCCATTACAATATCGATCTGATCGGGTGTCATCGGCGGCGTTGACGCCCCACCCGGAATCACCGCCTTCAACTGGCGCCCGTTCCGTACCCCACCCGCGAAATCCTCCACGATCTGCCGCATGGTGACGGAACCGGTTTCCAATTCGAACATGCCCGGTTTATTGACATGCCCGCTAACGCAAAATATAAACGTTCCGGGAAACCGCTCGCTGCCGATTCCTTTGAACCAGTCCGCCCCCCGGTTCACAATATGGGGCACATAAGACAGCGTCTGCACGTTATTCACCGTGGTGGGCCGCTCGAACACGCCCTGCTGGGCGGGAAACGGCGGTTTTGCGCGCGGCTCGGCGCGGTTGCCGTTAAGGGACTGGATCAGACCCATCTCCTCACCGCAGATATAGGCTCCGGCGCCCGGATGGTTGTAGACCTCCAGATCGTAGCCCGACCCGAGGATGTTCCGGCCGATATATCCCGCCGCCCGCGCCTCGGCTATCGCCTGTTCCATGATCGCCCTGGCCTCGAACATTTCGCCACGGATGTAGACGTATGCCACGCTCACCCGCATTGCATACGACGCGATGATGGTACCCTCGAGAAGCTGATGTGGATTCTGCTCCATCAGATGCCGATCTTTGAACGTGCCCGGCTCGCTCTCGTCGGCATTCACACAGAGGTAACTGGGTTCCCGGGGTTCTTTGGGCATAAACCCCCATTTTACCCCGGCCGGGAACCAGGCGCCTCCCCGGCCGGCCAGCGACGCCTCCCTCACCTCGTCAATCACCTCGTCCTGCGACATTCCAAAGGCCTTCTCGATGGCTGTATATCCGCCATGGGCCCGGTAGACGTCGATATTCTGGAGGTGTTCAACGCCAAACCGTTCTGTTATGATCTTGTATTCTTCAGGCATATCCGGCTAGATTGAATTGTTCACGCGGACTGGTCCAGCAGCCGATCCAGCTTCTCCCGCGTCACGCAGCGATGAAGTTCCTCGTTAATCAGAATCGCAGGCGCGCCTTCGCACGCTGCGATGCACTCCACCTTGGCCAGTGTGAACCGTCCATCCTCGGTGGTTTCGCCCACGTCGATTTTCAGCTTTTCCTTCAGGTATTTCGTGATTTCCCCGGCTCCGCAGAGCGCACAGGACAACGTACCGCATACATGGATGACATATTTGCCCACGGGCGCTTTGTGGAACATCGGATAAAAACTCATCACGCCGGCGGCATGGGCTGGCGGAATTTCCAGGAGATCCGCGACGTACCTCAACCCCTCCAGAGAGATATACCCCCACTCCTTCTGAGCCAGATGCAGAACCGGCAGAATCGCCGCCTTGCGCCATTCCTGTGGATAGCGCGTGAGAATCTCCTCGCACTTTTCTCGTGTCTGTTCAGAAAACGCGGTCGCCATATTCTCAGGTTTCCTGGTACGTAAGACGGCAATTGGCGGACGGTCGTGCGGTGACGCCACTCATCGATCCAACTCACCCGCAATTACATTTATGCTTCCCAGAATGGCCACCACGTCGGCCACCATGTGTCCGTGCACCAATTGCGGAAAACACTGGTAATTCATAAACGACGGGGGCCGTACCCTCAACCGGTAAGCAGACCCGCTTCCGTCGCTGACAATATAAAAGCCCAATTCTCCGTTGGGACCCTCCGTAGCCAGGTAAATTTCCCCAGGCGGCGGCGCGATACCATGATTGTTCATCGTTATTTTGAAGTGGTGGATCAACTCCTCCATCCCCGTGTATACGTCGTCTTTCTCCGGCAGAATTACCTTGGCGTCATCGACCTTTACGGCGCCCTGGGGCAGATTGTTCACCGCCTGTTCGATAATCCGGATGCTTTGGTTCAACTCCTCCATCCGGACCAGGTACCGGTCGTAGACATCGCCCTTTTCGCCCACGGGAATCTCAAACTCAAAATTCTCGTAACCCATATAGGGTTCGGCCTTCCGCAAATCGTAGTTCACGCCGGAGCCGCGCGCCATCGGCCCGGTCAGATTCCACGCAATCGCGTCTTCGGCGGAAATCACGCCAATGTCCTTGGTGCGGTCAATCCAGATCCTGTTGCGGGTCAGCAGCCTGTCCACCTCCCCGACCGCCCTTGGGAATTGCGCCGTGAAATCCGTAACCAGTTCGTGAAAGTTGTCCGGCACATCCCACCCCAACCCGCCGACCCGCGTATAACTTGTGGTCAATCGGGTGCCGGTGACGGCCTCGAAAATATCGTACAGGCGTTCACGTTGTTCAAAGGTGTACAGGAACACCGTCATCGCGCCGATATCCAGTGCGTGCGTGCCCAGCCAGACCATATGGTCCCCAATGCGCGACAGTTCCGCAAGAATCACACGGATACAGGTGGCGCGAGGGGGGATCTCCAGGCCCATCAGTTTTTCCACCGTCATCGCATAACCAATGTTGTTGCACAGCGGCGAAAGATAGTTCATCCGGTCGGTCACCGTGACCCACTGATTGTAGGTGTGGTGTTCCCCCAGTTTTTCAAAGCCGGTATGCAGGTATCCTATGTCCGGAAGACACCTGGTGACGCGCTCTCCATCCAATTCGAGCGTGAGCCGCAGGGTCCCATGGGTTGCCGGATGCTGAGGCCCCAGATTCAGGATCATCCGCTCAGAAGCCAGCGGATCGTCGTCCCGGGCATCTTCGCCCTCGAAAGGATTGCCCTCAAACCCGGGATCTTCCGGCGCGATTACATCCCGCTCTCCCATTCCGTTGAGCGGGTAATCCTTCCTCATCGGGTAGTATCGAAAATTCACCGGCATCAATATGCGCCGCAAATCAGGATGTCCCTCGAACCTGATGCCGAACATATCGTACACTTCCCGCTCCGGCCATTCGGCCCCTTTCCACAGCCCGCACGCGGATGGGATACCGCACCTTTCTTCGCCCACCTTCGCCCGGAGCCGGAAGCGGTGGTTGTGTGGATGAGAGTACAGGTGGTAGACCACGTTGAACCGGGCCTCCGCCTGCTGTCCCGGGTACTCGGAATAGTCGACCGCCGTTACATCCGACAGCCGGTCGTAATCCAGTTCGGGGTCGTCCCGCAAAAACGCCAGTATTTCCGAAACCCGGTCTGCCTCACAGACGGCCGTCCAATCGCCGCAGAATTCGGAGACCTCGAGAACGTCTTCCCCGAACCGTTCCTCCAACTTTCTCGACGTCAGGTTACCGACCGCCACGTCAGCCACCGGTGTTCCGTTTTTCTCTTTTGAGGGCATGCCCTTGCCCGATCGTTAAAATTCAAATCTTCGGACGCGCCGTCCGTCCGACCGGGAGTATGGTGGCGCCGGTCCTCAGTCCCAATCCAACCCGCCCTTCCTCCAGACATACGCAAGGCCCAGAACCAGGACGCCAAGGAACACCATCATTTCAGTAAAAATAAAACTCCCCTGGACCAGCAAATCCTTAAAGACAACGGCCCAGGGGTATAGGAACACGACTTCGATATCGAAGACAATAAACAGCATCGCCACAACATAAAACTTGACGGAAAACCGCAGCCTGGCATCGCCTACGGGAGGCACACCCGACTCGTATGGCGATAATTTGACCGGATTGGGACGGTGGGGTCCGAACAGATGCGTCATAATTAAACTGACGGCTGCGAACCCAACGGCCACGGCCATCAGAATAACGATCGGAAGATAATCGACCAGCATCGTTTCCCTGGACCTCCCAAGGGCGTAAAAAGCAGCTCCGGAACGGCACTCCTTCCGACGGACGACCCGTTTTTCGGCGGTGATAGTATATCATAAGGATTATCAAAAGTCAAGCCATTCCGGAAGAATTAATACGCCTCGTTAAGCGTGTGATTTGATGGTCTGCGCGGGACCGATATTCAAGCCTGCAAGCCACAAATTCGGGTTGACGCTTCAGGATACGAACGGGCGATTATTCGTTGACACCGCCTGAAATGTCGTTCATATTGTCGATCAAACCCACCCGGTCGGGTCGGGATGTCTCTACTGCATTTTCGTTAACGGCAACCTTCAATAATCGTTTATCGACGCAACGAGGAAATCAAGGGGGTCGGGCAAGATTTGAAACAGCCGCAGCCAGGCTGCGAACCAGGTACAATCCCGGCGGCCCCTGCCTCGAATTTCTGACGGGAAATACGCCATGCTTCGCCGACTTCTGTCGAAACTGAACGCCAAATCGCCGCCTCCGCCTATGCCCCAACTCGAAATGCTGAGGGATACGCTGAACGACCCGCCCGCGATTCGCATCCCCGATGGGTATGGACTGCGCACTTACCATTCAGGCGACGAAGCCGCGTGGTGCGCTATTATGGAGGGCAACGTCGGGCGGGATTGGACGCCTGAAACGTGCCGCGAGAAACTCATTGATGATCCCCGTTTCCACCCGGAAAGCCTCTTTTTCGCCACCTTCGGTTCCCAACCGGTCGGCTCCGCATGCGCCTGGAGCCGGGACTTGAACGAACGCATCGTGGGGGAAGTGCACATGGTTGCCGTACTTGAAACCCACAGGGGGAAGGGCCTGGGCCACCTGGTCAACGCAGCCGTGCTCCACCGCCTCAAAGACCTGGGCTATCGTCAGGCCCACCTCCTCACCGACGACTGGCGCCTGGCGGCCGTCAGGAGCTATCTCACCGCCGGTTTCCGGCCCCTTCACACGCACGACAGTCACGCGAAACGATGGTCGGACGTCTTCACTCAACTCGGCATCGAGCATGGGTGAGAGAACAAAACCGGCGCCGCCCGACAGAATTTGCCCGTTCGGGCGGCGCTGCGGCCGTCCATAGGTCCGCCCTCCCTACCGATGTCATCCTGGCGATAGGAGCCAAATATGAAGGCAGCCATTCTCCACAGACCACTGACCCGTGTCTCCGTCGAAGATGTCGATATCGCATCTCCCCGAGCGGGAGAAGTGCTTCTCGATATCGTGGGAGCGGGCGTTTGTCACAGCGACTATCACTACGTGGACGGACACGTTGTGCCTCGCGCACTGCCCTGGGTTATGGGACACGAGGGCGCCGGGATCGTCAGGGAAGTCGGACCCGGCGTGAGCAGCGTTCGGGGTGGCGACAAGATTATCCTCTCTCTCGATGCGATGTGCGGCCATTGCAGGAATTGCAGCGAGGGCAGCCCGGCGCTTTGCGAAACCCATCAGGGCGAAATACCGAGCCGCATTTCCAGGAATGGGACCGCGTATTACCACGGCCGGCCCACATACACCGAGCAGTCGGTTGTATTGGCGGATGCGTGTGTGAAGGTGCCGGATGACACGGATCTTCGCAAAGCGTGTCTTATCAGTTGCGCGGTGATTACCGGCATCGGCGCCGTGGTGAATCGCGCAAAGGTGGAAGCAGGCGCCACAATGGCCGTGTTCGGCTGTGGCGGGGTCGGCCTCAATGTCATCCAGGGGGGTGTACTCGCATCCGCAGGGAAGATAATCGCCGTGGACAAGGTGCCGTATAAATTGGAGTTGGCGGAACAGTTCGGCGCCACGCACGTTGTCAATGCAGATAGCGAAGATCCCGTTCGGCGAATTGTGGAGATTACAGGAGGTGGCGCAGATTATGCCTTTGAGGTCGTTGGATTTCCTTCGCTGGTCCGGCAGGCGTTTGAATCGGTCCGCACCAGTGGAACCACAGTCGTGGTGGGGGTACAGCCAACCGGCCAGGATATATCCGTTGACGGCGACAGTCTGTTAAGGGACCGCGCCATTATGGGCTCCTGGCATGGCGTTGCCCGCGCCCGTGTAGACTTCCTGTGGATTCTGGATCTTTATCGCCAGGGAAAGGTCAAGTTGGATGAGTTGATATCCCGCTATCGCCCGTTGGATGAGATCAACGAGGCGTTCGAAGACATGGTTCAGGGGAAAGTGGCGCGAACGGTACTGGTTTTTGACTGAGAGGCTTGCCAGATAATGCGTCCCCTATACGGTTCGGACTGAGAACCGGGTCGCATGGGAACTCGGTCGGATTCCGCAATAAAAACGGCTTCGCAGTGTGTATCTTAAGGTGTCTATATATGGGTCCCGAATTCATGAGTCGCCCATCGCTCTCGGTAAGGACTGAAACATGGCTTTGAAGAAATCCCAACTCTATTCATCGCTCTGGCAAAGCTGTGATGAATTGCGGGGAGGCATGGATGCCTCGCAATACAAGGACTATGTCCTCACACTGCTGTTTATGAAGTATATCTCGGACCGGTACGCAGGCAAGCCCGACGCGATAATTGAAGTGCCTGTTGGGGGTAGTTTTGCCGATATGGTAAAGTTGAAGGGCGACAAGGAGATCGGGGACAAGATCAACCCGATTATTTCCGAATTCGCTAGAGCAAACGACCTTAAGGGCGTCATCGATCAAGCCGACTTCAACGACGAGAGCAAGCTCGGTTCGGGCAAGGAAATGCAGGACCGGCTCTCCAAACTGGTCGCCATATTCGACGGTCTGGACTTCCGGGCCAACCGCGGCGGGGGCGATGATCTGCTCGGCGACGCGTACGAGTACCTGATGATGCACTTCGCCACCGAGTCGGGCAAGAGCAAAGGGCAATTTTACACGCCGGCCGAGGTGTCCCGTATCATGGCGAAAGTGATCGGTATCGGACCGGACACCCGCCAGGACCAGACCATCTACGATCCCACCTGCGGCTCCGGCTCGTTACTGCTCAAGGCTGCGGACGAGGCACCAAACGGCATCACTATCTATGGACAGGAGATGGACAACGCCACCTGGTCGCTGGCTCGGATGAATCTGATCCTGCATGGCCACCCGACCGCCGAACTGTGGCGCGGCAATACGCTGGCCTCACCGTATTTCAAGAACCCTGACGACAGTCTCAAGGCTTTCGACTTCGCCGTCGCGAATCCGCCTTTTTCGGCAAAGGCCTGGTCCAGCGGCCTCAATCCGGAGCACGACGAGTACGGGCGTTTCGCGTACGGCATCCCCCCGGCCAGGAACGGCGACTACGCCTTCCTCCTGCACCTCATCACGTCGCTCAAGAGCAAGGGCAAGGGTGCGATTATCCTGCCACACGGCGTGTTGTTTCGCGGCAACAAGGAGGCCGACATCCGAAAAAACCTTATCCAGCGCGGCTTTATCAAAGGTATCATCGGCCTTCCGGCCAACCTGTTCTATGGCACCGGCATTCCCGCTTGCATACTGGTCATCGATAAGGAGAACGCCTATGCTCGCACTGGTATCTTTATGATCGATGCGAGCAAGGGATTCCTCAAGGATGGGAACAAGAATCGCCTGCGGGCACAGGACATCCACCGGATCGTCGATGTGTTCAACAAGCAGATCGAGTTGGCTCGATATTCCCGCATGGTGCCGGTGGCCGAGATTGGAAGTCATGCTAACGATTACAACCTTAACATCCCACGTTATATTGATTCCAGTGATCCGGAAGATTTGCACGACCTCGACGCACATCTGCGCGGCGGGATCCCCCACCGCGATCTCGATGCGCTCGGTGCTTTTTGGGAGGTTTTCCCCTCATTGCGGCAGGCATTGTTTGTGGGCAATGGCCGTGCAGGCTACAGCGAAACCCGGGTTGAGACGCAGCGGGTAAAGGCCGCCATCCTCGAACACAGGGAATTCAAGTTATACGAGGCGCGGGTAGCCGCCCTTCTAGACGGTTGGTGCAAAGCCCACGGACCGCCTCTTCTGGGTCTTGGTCCAGGCACCATTCCCAAGAGCATCATCCAAATGTTGGCGGAGGACCTATTGAAGTGCTTCGCAGACCTTCCCTTGATCGACGCTAACGACGTTTACCAGCGATTGATGGATTCTTGGGACGAGGTTATGCAGGACGATGTCTATCTAATTGCCGCAGATGGCTGGAAAGCGGGTCGTACCCTTCGATCCCCATATGACAATGAAACGCCGGAATTTACGATCAAGAAGGGCAAAACGACCTCCAAGTACGTAGGAGAAATGATCCCCGCATCTATGGTAATCGCAAGGTTTTTCAGCGCCGAACAGCAGGAACTCGTGCAACTTGAAGCAGAAGTCACAAAATTAGCGGAACGAAAGGAGGAATTTGAAGCAGAACATGCCGTAGACGAGGGCGCTCTCAGCGATCTTGACGGCAAGAGTGGAATAACCAAGGGTAATGTGCAGCAACGCGCCGTCGAACTTAAGGAAGCCATCCTGAAAGCGTATCCCGAGGGAATGCCCGAGCACGATCAGGCTAAGTCTATCAAGAAAACGACCTTTGGAGTTCATAACTGGACCAAGAACGTCAGGGACGAAGAAGGCCTATTCGAGGAACTGGATATTCTTTACGACTATCTTCAGCTGATGACGGATGAGATGAATCAAAAGAAAGCGCACAAGCAAAAGATGGAAGTCCTGCACGAGTCGGTGATAGCGACGTACGCCCAACTCACTGAGGAAGAAATCAAGACGCTGGTGATCGAGGACAAGTGGTTCGCGCGCATCCGGGCCGACATTCACGAAGAGGTGCAGCGAGTTACGCAGCAACTTAAGGGTAGGATAAAGGAACTCGACGAGCGTTATGCCCGACCACTTCCGGAGTTGGAGCGGGAGGTCGATGAATACAGTGCCAGGGTTGAGAGCCACCTGAAGAAAATGGGGCTTTCGTTGTAAGCAGCACAGAGGAGAGACAACATGTCCGCATTAAATGCGATAAATCTTCCGACCGTTCCGTTCGGACAATATCAGATCAGCCGGCTCATCATGGGCGACAATCCAATTTATGGATATTCACATTTTAACCCGTTGCTCTCAGGACATCAGAAGGAAGCCAACACATCCGATCAGGTTATCGCGACCCTGCGCCGAGCAGAAGAAGTGGGCATAAACGCCTGGCAAAATACGCTTACCGAACGATCGGCCGCCGATCTTCAGCGATTCCGCGATGAGGGAGGTGCGATTCATTACTTTTGTCTCAGCCGAGGTGGAAACTGGGTTGACGATCCCTCACTGATCGACGAAGCCGCCAAACAAGATCCCATTGGTATGGCGCCCCACGGAAGTGGTGTTGCCGGAAGGTGTTTTCAGGAAAATCGCCTCGAACATCTTCGAGATATTCTAAAGCGCATTCGTAACACAGGTGTAATGGTCGGGTTGTCGGTACACAATCCCCGTCTCATCGAAATTGCCGAAGAAGAAGACTGGGATATCGACTATTACATGACCGCGCTGTATTATTTGCAGGGCGCACGGGAGGAATTCGAGCGAAAATTCGGCTATCCGCCACTTGGTGAAATCTATCTCCGCGAACATCGCAACCGCATGTGTCGGATTATTAAAAGTACCAGTAAACCCTGTATCGCTTTCAAAGTCCTCGCGGCTGGACGCACTATTGGTTCCAAGAATCAAATTCGCGAAGAATTCGCCTTTACTCTCGATAATATCAAAACCAACGATATTCTTCTGGTGGGGATGTATCAGAAATTCAACGATCAACTCGGGGAAAATGCGGCGATGATTGCCGAATTGTGTCAGTGAAAGTCCAGTTTGCGCTGGCGGCAGGTTACTTACCGACGTCACTTGGCAAAGGTTAACGGTGATTAAATTTGATGAGTAATAGACTGGATACAATGGGTAAGGGCCTGGAAGCCGGAAACGCCCTATCAAAAGATGTGCCAGCGGGCTTCAAGTGGACTGATCTCGGATTACTACCTAACGATTGGGACGCAGTGCTTCTCGGTGACCTCTTCGTATTCAAAAATGGCTTAAACAAAGCAAAGCGTTTCTTCGGTACTGGGACACCCATCGTCAATTACATGGATGTTTATGAAAGCCCGGGGCTTAGGACGGACGACCTATCAGGACGGGTTAACCTCAGTCCTGAAGAGATCAAGAACTACGAGGTGCGGTTAGGGGACGTGTTTTTTACGCGTACATCCGAGACCGTTGAGGATGTCGGTGTTACAGCCGTTATGCTCAACGAACCCTGCGATACCGTATTCAGTGGTTTCGTTCTTCGCGCTCGGCCCCGCGACGGCCGACTTGACAACGGCTACAAGCAGTATTGTTTTGGTTCCAGAGCAGTCAGGTCCCAGATCGTATCAAATGCAACGTACACAACCCGTGCTCTGACCAATGGTCGATCACTGTCGGCTGTGTGGATCGCAGTACCAGCAAAGTCTGAGCAGCGTGCAATCGCTGAGGCCCTGTCGAACGTGGATGGGTTGCTCCGGGCGTTGGAGGCGCTGATCGCCAAGACGCGGGCCATCAAGCAGGCCGCCATGCAACAGCTTCTCACCGGCAAGACCCGCCTGCCAGGATTTAGTGGGCAGTGGGAGACGAAGCGGTTGGGTGAGATTGCTTCATTTTTCAAAGGCTCCGGTCTTTCCAAGGCCGAATTATCACTTGATGGAAAGCGAAGATGTATTCATTACGGAGAGCTATTTACGGTCTATGGCGAACGCATCACCGACGTTATACACGGAACTGACCGAGAGGGCACCTTCTTCTATTCTTCCCGTAACGACGTGCTGATACCTACGTCGGATGTGACTCCCAATGGCTTAGCAACTGCAAGTTGTATTCTCGCTTCCGAGATCGTAATAGGGTCAGACGTACTTGTGATTCGTGTCCCGGAAGATGTCCTCAAGGGAGAATTTCTCGCATATGCAGTCAGGACAGACCGAGATCAGGTGATGCAGCTTGTAACTGGATCAACGGTTTTTCATCTATATGGTCGCGATATGGCTAATTTCAGCTTTGCCGTACCAAGTGTCGAGGAACAACAAGCGGTCGCGACCGTGCTTTCGGACATGGACGTCGAGATCGTCTGCCTGGAAAGACGCAGGGATAAGACTCGGGCAATCAAGCAAGGCATTATACAGCAACTTCTCACCGGCCGTGTGCGGCTTGTCGAGGCAGAAAGTATCGAAGATGCCTAATGTTGAACCGGAAATACGTAGATGGCTTCACCAGCAACAGGATTGGCTTCAGGAAGCGGCCGAGAAACTGCTCGCTTCGGGTAGCTTGTCGGATCGTGACGTCGTGGCCATTGCTCAGCGTCTCAAGACCACAGCAGGGCAGCAGATAACCGCTCACCGGAACTTCGAGGGCATAGTTTCTGCTTCCGCATCCTCGGCCGAGGTTCACCTCCTGGAAATAGGCGATATCTGTGGTATTGAGAATCTATGTCCCAACAGTCCTCTTGTCTTTGGAACCGGTAATCTTTCAGTGATCTACGGTCCCAACGGTTCGGGAAAATCCGGTTACACCCGCATTCTCAAGCGAGCGTGCGGCAAGCCCAACGCACCAGAGATCAGATCAAACGTTTATGAAAGTCGGCCTGTGAAGCGGGAATGCCGGATACGGTACATGATGGCAGGAAGAGACCAATCAGTTACTTGGCAGCCGACAGACGCTACGTTAGATGACCTCAGAGCTGTCGACATATTCGACGCTGATGCTGCTGCCTTCTACATCAGCAAGGAGAAAGCAATCTCCTACACGCCACCAGCTGTCACCTTGTTCGAGGAATTAGCAACTGTGTGTGACAGAGTCAAAGGGAGGCTTCAAAGCGAACGGAATCTTTTGGTCAGCGCGCTCCCCAATTTACCTCCAGATTATTACAACACTGGCGCTGGTAAAGCGTTTGCCGCGTTGAGACACGATCTCAGCGAGCAAGATATCCAGCGCCTAACGGACTGGGGGAAGGATAACGAAGAGGAACTCGAGAAATTGACAGAACGCCTCAGTGCTGACGAACCGGCAAAGCTGGCGGAATTGAAGCGCAACACAAAGGACCAACTGGACCAACTCAGAGTGCAGCTTAAAAACGCGGCGGATGCCGTAAGTAAGCGACAGGTGGAAGCTCTTAGGGATGCTCGAAAAAGCGCAGATTATAAACGCAAGATTGCGACAGAGGCCGCCCTCTTAAGCAATGCCAAGTTTGACGGGGTCGGGACAGAAACGTGGAACGCTCTTTGGGAGGCAGCACGCGTCTATTCTCAAATAGCCTACCCGGGACGAGACTATCCCGTTACGGAAGACGGCGCGCGGTGCGTCTTGTGCCATCAGGAATTGGCTCAAGAGGCACAGAATCGTCTGCAGGAATTCGAGACATTCGTCCAGGGTGTTGTTGAAACTGAAGCCAAGACGGCTGAAGAAGCCTACAGTGCGGCATTGGCGCAACTACCGAAGAAATGGAATAACGAGGAGATTCGCACGAGGTGTGAAGCTGCCGGGTTGACCGAAGGTGGTTGGACCGACAAACTTGGATCCTTTTGGGACAAAGTGGACAGGACGTGTGAGGATCTCTTGAACGGAGAAAAAGATGGAAAAGCTGTTGCCATAGAACGGCCTGATGAACTCTTGTCCGCGATGGCGAAACGTTCCGAATTACTGGAACGCGATGCACTGCAAAATGACGAGGATGCGAAGAACTTCGATCGAGAACAGGCAGGCCAAGACAAGCTGAATCTGGAGGCTCGGCGCTGGACGGCGCAGCAAGCGACTGCAATTCGCCGTGAAATCGTTCGTCTAAAGAAAATCAAGGATTATGACGAATGGGAGCGACTGGCAAACTCACGGAGAATATCCCTAAAGGCTGGATATGTGGCCGAGAAGGTCATCACGCAGGCGTATGTGGATCGGTTCAACGAAGAACTGGGAGATCTAGCCCGATTAATTCATGAATCGTCAGATAGAGCATTTTAAGGAAGCAGAAAGAGCTTCCGAGTGAGACAAGAAACGAAAGCGCATGGGCTGTGACGGATTTGGCGTGTTCAAGCCGTTTGGGCGGCGCCTGCTTTGCCTCGTGACGTCAGGTTGACCTCGATGCCCGTGTCAAGCGCACAGACTTCTCCATGACCTTTGGTGGTGGTCGATGCAAATGTGAAGGCGGGGTCAGCACGTCGATGGGTTATGGAACACCCGTTGCCAGATTATAGAGGATCTTGCCATAAAGGTGTTTGAGTGGAAACGCCGTTGGCAGATGGAACTTGATTTTAGTTTTCAACTCACAAACGCGCCCGGCGACTTTCAAGAGACGATTTTGCAGGGTATTGAACTGTGCGTTGGTCCACTTCGTGCCGCGCAATCCGATTGCAGCCAGGCTGTGCATCAGGACATAGGCGGCGCTGTGGAGAAAGAGACGGAAGTGATTGGCCTGGAAGGTGTGACAAGAGGTGCGATCGGAATGGAGAAAGGTCTTGTGATTTTTGATGAAGTTTTCCATCCTGCCGCGTGTGCAATAGGCGGTTTTGTAGATGAATGACGGTTGGGCGCGCTTCAGGTTGGTGACCACGAATCGGATATTGACACCTTGCGGTGTCACTTCCGCCTTGCAGACGATGCGTTGTGGACACGCCCAGGTGCCGGCCTGATAGGCCCAACAGCGATAAAGGCGCACGGTTTCTCCGGAATCGGCATACCGCGTTTTGGCCTGGTCTATCAAGGACTGTGCCTTCCGCAGGAGTTTGGCGTTGCCGTTCTGTCCGAGGACAAAATACACATCTTCTTCCTCACACAACACGTGCACTTCCGGACACGAAAAATGCGCATCGCCACGTAACAGGATCTCCACGTCGGGCCAGGCTTTACGCAGGTAGGCGATCACCCGTTTGAGGATGGTGACGATCTCTTTACCCGCAGGCCGCCTGCCAGGACGCAAGACCGTCGTGATCAACTTGCCGGTTTGGCCTTCATAGATATGCAGGGGCTGGTAGCAATAGCCATTGAAATACGCATTGAACAACGACAACTGTTGAGACCCATGCACCTTGTCTTCGGTGTCATCGATGTCCAACAGAATGGCTTCCGGCGGTTCCTCATACGAGGCGACAAACACATCCGCAAAGGCCTTGGCGATCCGATACAAATCGGTTCTGCTGATGCGGTTCTCGAACCGACTCATCGTGGGCTGACTGGCCAGGTCCGCGCCAGACAACGGCAACCGATCACAGGCCGCCTTGAAGCCGGGGTCCTCGCGTAACGTCTTGCAATCATTCGCATCCTCATACCCACAGGCCATCTGAAAGACACGTTGTTTGATCAGGTCCATCATCGAATGATGTACGTAACTTTGATGTCGATGATCGGTGAGCGCCGCAACCATCCGATGCAAAATGCCGACATTGGCCTCGACCTCACGAAGCAGCATCACCCCGACGTCGGTCGTCAGCACGCCCCCGTCGAACGTGGCTTCTACCTGCCTACCAGAAAGACTTGCGAAAGACAACCTGTGATGTTTATCTTGAACTCCCACGGTAGTTTCCTCCTGTTTCATTGTTATTAGGTTATTTGCGTAACCATAATATAATACAATGACTTGGGTATGGAAACTACCTTTTTTGTGAATTATTCAGGCTAGGCGCGTCGCGAATAAAGGTCGAACTCATCAAGACCCAGACGAAAAAAGGACAAGCACTCCATGGGCTCCGCCTGAAGGGTGTACAACCTACGACGGAGAACGCTCCCGCCGCGGTCCTGAGCGAAGGAGAGCGTCGGGTCGTTTCTCTGGCGGCTTTTTTGGCCGATGTGGCAGAGAAGCCCCACGCGGCGCCATTCATTTTTGACGATCCGATCTCGTCGCTGGATCAAGAATTCGAGTGGCGCGTGGCAACTCGGCTTGCGAAACTCGCACAGAGTCGTCAGGTCCTGGTGTTCACACACCGGCTTTCTCTTTATGGTGCGATGGAGGATGCCGCAAAAAAGGTTGGTGAAGGTTGGAAGAGGAAACACTTAGAGCAACGCTGCATTGAATCGTTTTCAGGCGCCGCAGGGCACCCGGCGGATGACGCTGTCTGGAATGTCAACACCAAGAAGGGCAACAATATCCTCTTGGATCGTCTTGACGCAGCCAAAAAGGCCGGAGAAACGGAGGGCTCCAATGCCTACCGGATCCATGCGCAAGCGGTTTGCACTGATTTTCGCAAGCTTCTGGAGCGGACAGTCGAAGATGACCTACTTAACCAAGTCGTACGGCGCCACCGAAGGAGTGTCACGACCGACAATAGACTCAAGCGACTGGCAAGCGTCAATCCTGAAGACTGCAGGTTAATCGATAATCTAATGACCAAGTATTCCTCCTATGAGCACAGTCAGTCGATGGAAGCGCCGGTTTTCATTCCCGACGAGGCGGAACTCCGCGCAGACTTGGAGTCGCTTAAGACATGGCGCGAAGGTTTCAAAAAGCGCCATCCGGACGATGGTTTATGAGAACCGTCGGCCACCCCGAGATCCTCCCCCAAGAGTTTTTAGTTTTGATGCCCTCCGGGACGACGCGACTGCCGTATCCAATTTACATCGTAGCATCTTCTGTTTCTGCTAAGAGTAGGTATAATCCCGTCCGTAGAGACCTTCTCCTCTCAACATAGTGGGATATGATCCAATTTTCGCATATTCATCAGCGCAAAGCGTCGAATTTGGTGAAAAATCGCACAAAGTCGCAGGTTTTGTTGAATGCCAAGCCCTTTGTGACTATAATAGTGTATATTGCCGTCTCAATAGGACTCGCATTAGTGTGAGGAAGTGCGGATGATCGCCCAATCCTTAGGCCAAGTACTTGAAGCCACAGGCTATTTGGACAATGGTGCACCAGCACATGGTGTGTACCTCGAAGACGACGCGCGTTCCAGGTGCCAGGCCCGGGAGTTTAAACCCGATGCCTTGTGGCGCAGCGACTCGGCGCTCACCGTCTACTTCAAGCACGAAAGGAAAGACCCATCTACTGAGCAGGTGAAACGGTGGCGGCAGGAATTCTGGAACCAGGGTTTCGCCTCGGTGCTATGAAAAGTTTCGCGAGATAGGATTGATCTCCAAAACGGCTTCGGTCGTCCGAGTCGGACAAAGGATGCGACCCCTTCTCACCGGCCGGGTGCGGCCCATCGAATTGTAATCGTCATGGCGGTAATGTTCTTGGAACATGAGATAGAGTCGTTGATACAAGAGCGCAAGCTCCTGCCTCCGGATTGGCGCAGCCGGATTCGTCTAAAGTCCAAGCGTGGCCACGACGAACAGCACCTCGATTTAGCCGGTGATACGGGCGGCGAATTCCGTCTGATCCTCAGGCAGAATAAGATCAATGCGCTCGACTTCTCAGTTATTCTGGCTGTTCGAGTACCGGGGTCAAGCCAGTTCTTCCGCCTCCGGCGTTACAACGGCAAAAGCCAAGAACATACGAACAAAATCGAAGGCGTGAAGTTCTATGACTTTCATATTCACGTCGCGAAGGAGCGGTATCAGGAATTTGGAACCCGGGAGGACGCGTACGCCGAGCCAACGGACCGATACGGAGACTATCACGGCGTCCTTCGCTGTCTGATTGACGATGCGAATCTTGTGATACCGCCGGAGCTGCAGAGCGACCTATTTGAGGAGAGGTAACCAATGTCCGTCCAGACCATAGAGAGAGATTTTCACGAGAAGGTTTCGTCGAAGATTCGGCTTGCAGCCGAGGGTATGGAACGGTTCCGCGTGTTCACCCCGTTCCAATTCGACGACGGTGATCACCTGGGCATCGTTCTAAGGAAGGACGGAGCGCGTTGGGTGCTTTCCGATGAGGCGCATACGTACATGCATCTGACTTACGACATCGATGAGAAGGATCTTCATAGCGGCACGCGTCAAAAGATCATCTCCAATGCGCTGTCCATGTTTCAGATCGAGGACCGCGATGGAGAGTTAGTACTCGACGTACCGGAGGAGCGTTACGGTGACGCACTATATTCGTTTGTGCAGGGGCTACTCAAGATATCCGACGTGTCGTACCTGTCGAGGGAACGGGTTCTGTCCACATTTATGGACGATTTTCGTACGGTGATGAGTGAGACCGTTCCGGAAGAGCGCAGGAGTTTTGACTGGAGCGATCCTGAACGTGATCCTCAAGGGATGTACACCGTGGACTGTCGAGTTAACGGTTTGCATCGGCCGTTGTTCGTTCACGCACTTGCTAATGACGGCAGAACCCGAGACGCTACGATCGCGCTTCTCCAATTCGAACGGTGGGTGATCCCGTTTCGTTCACTTGCCATTTTCGAAGACCAGGAGTCGATCAGTCGCAAAGTGTTAGCCCGCTTCAGCGACGTCTGCGAGAAGCAATTCTCCAGCCTTACCTCAAACCGCGAAAGAATCGCCAACTATTTGAAGCAGAGCACCTAACCGCGAGAGATGCGATGGTAACAGGTGCCTGGATAACTTGACCCACTGGAACAATTTCAATTCACAATCCACGCCGCAAAAAGCACATTGCGCGTCAACTCCCCCCTACGCGCCAATATATGAAAAGAGAACTCCCCATCCGAGTTTAGTGTAGTATCTTGAGTCGGAGTGGAGAATATGGAAGTGACAGTGAGGATGAATATTGCAGAAAACGGCGGCGCGCAGTCGTTGGTCGTAAAGATGACGAATTGGATCACCAGGACGACAAGACCGGACGCGGAAGTATCGGTTATCGGATACGGCGAAGGCTGCCTTGCCCACTCAAAAATGATGAGCGGTGATATATGAGCACCGTCGGCCAACGGGAAATCCGCACGCAGAAGCGCGTGATTGCATTCTACAGCGATGTGTTGGGCTATGCCTACTTGGGCAACTGGCATGACCGCGCCGACAATGTAAATATCGAGAAGGGTCTGCTCACCGACTGGCTCAAGCGTCAGGGCCGCAGCGAGAAGATCATCGACAAGGCGCTGCGCGAACTGGACAAGGCAGCGGCGCTTGGTGGTAGCAAGACGCTTTACGAGGCCAACCGAGAGGTGTACGGCCTGCTCCGCTACGGCGTAAAGATCCGGCCGGATGTGGGCGAACCGAACGTCACTGTCTGGTTGATCGATTGGGAGAATCCCGGCAATAACGACTTTGCAATCGCCGAGGAGGTTTCGGTCTCAGCTACGAACAGCAAGCGACCCGACGTCGTACTGTACGTCAATGGGATTGCCGTCGGGATCCTGGAACTGAAGCGCTCGACGGTATCGGTGACAGAGGGCATTCGTCAGAACCTCGACAACCAAAGGAAGGAATTCATCCGGCCATTCTTCACAACGGTACAACTTTTGATGGCTGGCAATGAGACCGAGGGATTGCGCTATGGCGTGATCGAGACGCCGGAGAAATACTGGCTGCACTGGAAAGAAGTGGAAGCTAACCCGGCTGCCGGCGACAATCCACTGTTGCGTGAACTGGCCCAACTCTGCAGCAAACAGCGGTTACTCGAGATCATACACGACTTTGTCGTCTTTGACGCTGGTGTTAAGAAGATTTGTCGCCACAACCAGTACTTCGGTGTGCAGGCCGCCCAAGAGCGAGTGAATAGTCGGGAGGGCGGCATCATCTGGCACACGCAAGGCAGCGGCAAAAGCCTGTCCATGGTCTGGCTGGCGAAATGGATTCGCGAAAATGTCGCCGAAGCAAGGGTTCTTCTGATCACGGATCGCACCGAGTTGGATGAGCAAATTGAGGCTGTTTTCAATGGTGTCAGCGAGGACATCTACCGCACGAATAGCGGAGCGGATCTGGTGCAGGTGCTAAACAAACCTGACGAGTGGCTGATCGGCTCGCTGATTCACAAGTTCGGCACCACCGAGGACATCAGCGAGAGGGACATTGAATCCTACGTCGAGGAGATCAGGAAGAATCTACCCAGTGGTTTCCGGGCCAAGGGCGATATTTTTATCTTCGTGGACGAATGCCACCGTACCCAGTCCGGGAAACTACACGAGGCGATGAAGGCCATGTTGCCCGGCGCGATGCTGATCGGCTTTACCGGAACCCCGTTACTCAAGTCTGACAAACGCCGAAGCATCGAGACCTTCGGGACCTACATCCACACCTACAAGTACGACGAAGCAGTGCGCGACGGCGTGGTGCTGGACTTGCGCTACGAGGCTCGTGACATCGATCAGAATATCACCTCGCAGGAGAATATAGATCAGTGGTTCGAAATCAAGACACAAGGATTGACCGACGTCGCGAAGGCACAACTCAAGGAGCGCTGGGGCACGATACGGAAAGTTCTGAGTGCGCGGGATCGATTGGAGAAGATTGTCGCCGATATCCTGCTCGATATGGAGACGCGCGACCGCCTGAAGAGCGGTCACGGCAACGCCATGCTCGTCTCTGGCAGCATCCACTCAGCCTGTCGCTTCTTCGAGATGTTACAACAGACCGATCTGGCGGATAAGTGCGCCATTGTCACGTCCTACAAACCGTCCCCCGCGGACATAAAAGGTGAGGAGACCGGAGAGGGGCTTACCGAAAAGCTACGACAGTACGACATCTACCGAGAGATGCTTTCGGCGCACTTCGGCGAGCCCGAAGACACCGCGATGAACAAGGTTGAGCGGTTCGAACACGAGGTAAAGAAGCGTTTCGTCAAGGAACCGGGTCAGATGAAATTACTGATTGTGGTGGATAAGCTGCTGACCGGTTTCGATGCACCATCTGCGACGTATCTTTACATCGACAAACACATGCAGGACCATGGGCTCTTCCAGGCGATCTGCCGTGTCAACCGCCTCGACGGCGAGGACAAAGAATACGGATACATCGTCGACTACAAGGACCTATTCCGCTCGCTGGAGCAGTCGATACAGGACTATACCGGTGAAGCATTCGGCGGGTACGACGAGGCCGACGTGAGGGGGTTGCTCAAGGATCGACTCAAGCAGGGCCGGGAGCGGCTGGAGGAAACACGCGAGGCGGTCAAAGCGCTGTGCGAGCCGGTCGAGCCGCCACGTGACACCACGGCGTATCGGCGTTTCTTCTGCGGTACCGATAGTGGCAATGTCGAGTACCTCAAGGAAAGTGAGCCACGGCGGGTAGCTCTGTATAAGCGGACTGCGGCGTTTCTACGAGCGTACGCCAACCTGGCCAACGAGATGTCCAACGCCGGCTACAGCGAGGCCGAGGCGGAAGAAATCAAAGCCGAGGTGAGCCACTACGAAAATGTCCGCAAGGAGATCAAGCTCGCGAGCGGTGACTACATTGACCTGAAGATGTATGAGCCTTCCATGCGGCACCTCCTCGACACGTACATCCGCGCCGAGGAGAGCGAAAAGGTCTCAGCGTTTGACGACCTGACCCTTGTACAACTTATTGTCAAGCAAGGTGACAAGGCGTTAGATGCGCTTCCAGCAGGTATCCGCAACGATCGAGAGGCGGTGGCCGAGACGATAGAGAACAACGTCCGACGTCTTATCATCGACGAGACCCCGGTCAACCCGAAATACTACGGCAAGATGTCTGAGTTGCTCGACGCCCTGATCCTCCAGCGCAAACAGGAAAGCCTCGACTACAAGATGTACCTTGCGAGAATTATTGAGCTGGCCAGGAAAGTCAGCAGCCCTGAATCCGAGACGACATATCCGTCGGGAATCGACAGCACCACGCTCAGGTCTCTATTCGATAACTTGCAGGGTGCCGCGGTCGGGCAAGACAGACCGCATGCGCACTCAGGGACGGAGCTTTCCACGGATGAACTTACCTCGAAGGCGGTCGCTGTGGATCACGCCATCCGAAGCGTCAAGAAAGCGGACTGGCGAGGAAACAGATTTAAAGAACGGGAAGTCCGCAATGCTATCAAGTCTCAACTCGGTGACAACGAGGACCTCGTGTACCACATATTCGAGATTGTAAAGGCGCAGAGTGAATACTGAGAGGAAAACCTACAGCATCGAGGTACGGGGGACTGCGGTAGACGTCGTCCACAAGGACATCAAGAACCTCCACATAGGGGTTTACCCGCCGAACGGTCGGGTAAGAGTGGCCGCTCCGCTCCGCCTTGATGACGACGCGGTGCGCATGGCTGTCATTTCCCGCCTCGGCTGGATTGGTCGCCAAAAGGCGAAATTCCAGCAGCAGGGTCGCCAGTCCCAGCGGGAATTCGCGACAGGTGAAAGCCATTATTTCGAGGGCCGGCGCTACCGGCTCGATGTAACGGAACGGGACGGTCCACCTGTGGTTCATCTCCTTAATAAGTCTACGATGGCAATATGCGTTCGACCGGGCGCCGAGCGGAATATCAGAGAGGCCGTACTGGATCGATGGTACCGACGCCATCTCCGTGATCGTCTACCCGGCCTTGTTGCGAAATGGGAGCCCGAAGTGGGTGTGCGGGTCAATGAGGTTCGCATCAGAAAGATGAAGACCCGTTGGGGAACCTGCAACCCGGTTGCCCGCCGAATCTGGCTGAATCTCGAACTGGCAAAGAAACCCCCACCCTGCCTTGATTACGTCGTTGTACATGAGATGGTGCACTTGATTGAGCGCCGTCACAACGTTCGATTTTGGAAGCTGATGGACAGGTTTATGCCACTGTGGCGCTATCATAGGGACGAACTCAACCGTGCGCCACTGGCACACGCAGACTGGCGGTAATGAAAGTGGCTGCTCGGTTGAGACAGCGTATCCTCCGGGCGCCGTCGCTTCGAACAGGGTTTTAATGTATGCGGGGTTGTTCTTACCCAAAATTCCTTTATAATAGTCAATACGGAGTTATGGGTATCGTCACGTGCGTCATTGTTTCGCATTTGTCAACCGGAGAGCGAAAGCGCGGTCTCGATTCAGCCAGTGGATGTTACTTGAGCTGTAACTTTTGTCTGTGTGTGCTCTGTTTAACCGGCAGAAAGCACCGTACCCTACCGCACAGGAGCTTAGAGATGAGCGATAATAGAGAAAAAATCGGATCGATGAAAAACTCGGTCGATATGGATATCTTTGGAGACAACATATCGGACATTGCCGAATTCACGGTCGAGAAATACGAATTCAGGAACAACTGTACCCTCTCTTCTCAAGACGCGCGAGGAAGCAGTCGCCAGGATACGGGACGCCCTGTGGAAGCACAGTTGCGGAATTGAGTCTGAGGCACAAACAGATTCTGGCGGGGCTGTTCACCCTGGCCGAAGGTACGCTCAATGAAGTGGCCGATAAGAAGCAATAACGATTGTTCCGATCCTGCCGGATGCCTGGGAAAAGATCAGGGAGCCATCATCCAGCCACCACAAGCATGGTCGTGCGGGGAATGTGTCCGGGAAGTTGAATTGTAAGGTCGGAACAGGCGGCCGTTGAACTCAAAGAAGCCTTTTTAAAATTCCGATTTACGCGGGGAACGCGAGCGTAATAGCGGCGGGTATGCGGGCGACTCGCTTGGGATTTTAGAGGGGCTTTTTTGTTGCGGATTGTCGAGCAGATCCGAGTCATGGATGGACAGAACTCTCAGGCGGAACAACGCCGGCGCGACCGAGCGGCTGCGCTCCGCGGGTGAGGAGACGCTGGCGAGCCTGTTGGAGCCGGATAACGAATATCCTGCGGAAAAGGCGCCGCGCCTGATAGTCGTTGCGCGTACAGAGGGCGAGGCCGTGATGGGGTCAGCCCGAGATGCACGAAATTCGTAGTGCGGGATAACTATGCATTTGCTGAGCGTCCAGGGGAGGGCGGTTCCCTATTCTGTGTCGCGGTGTCTCCGGTAGTCGTCCAGCAAAGCGGTGGCTCCCGCGCGGATGAACCCCAATTCCGACTCGACTTCGAAGAAGGTGGCACCCTTACGGGCCCACTTGCCCGCGGCGACACCACTCGGGGGCATGGTGCCGAAGGCCACGCCGTACTTTTCGCAGAGTTTCAAAACCGCTTCCATCGGACCTCGCACCTCAGGGTGATCGAAGTCGCCGGGGTGTCCGAACTCAATAGAGGTGTCTCCCGGTCCCACGAAGCACATGTCGACCCCGGGCGGGCTCAGAATCTCCTCAGCGTTCCGATAACCCCTCACCGTTTCCAGATGCACTACCAGCGTGGTCTCCTGGTCCTGTTCGTCCATCCAGCCCTTCCAGTCCGTGACTGCCCTGTAGTCGCTGTTTCCCCAACCCGGCGCCACGGCCCGGGTTCCCGCCGGGGGAAATTTCAGGTAGCTCATCAGGCGCTGAACCTGCTCCCGGGTTTCCGTTCTGGGAAGCTGAATTCCCACCACTCCTGCTTCCAGCAACTTCGAGACCTCCTGCCGTTCCAGTTGGGGCGTCTTGGCAATGACGGGCAAACCGTTGTCGCGGGCGGAGAGGATGGTGTCGGTCAGGTCCTGCAGGTCGAAGAGGCTGTGCTCGTACTCGATGTAGACGAAGTCGAAACCGGCGTGCTGGAACAACTTGATGAGGGAAGGATGGGCATACGCTTCCAGCGTCGCGCCGATCAACACGTTCCCTCGCTTGAGACGGGCTTTGAGGTGCCGTCCGGGACCTCCTTCGGGGTACCAGGGATTGTCGAGTCCGATGCTCGATTTGGAATGTTGGGGCATAGGGCCTCCCGGGTTGGGTCCGCGATTTTCTGAATCGATTATCGTGGAGACCCATTCAATGAATTGGCAGTTGTCTGAGCGAACCCGTACAGAAGATGCCATCCAGTCAGACGGGAATCCTGGATAGCGAGATACGTCCATTGAAACAGGCTTCAATGTCGCTGCCGGGTTGTCGCGGGCGGTCTTGATAAACGCCCGTGTACTGAAAGCCGTTATCGATTCGCGAGAACGTGTTCAGGTGAGGGCTCGTGTCCACAGGGGCGTGCCTTGTTTCCAGACGAACCCTGTCGTGTTCAGGATGGGGCAGATTCACGTTGAGAAAACATCCTGCTTCAAATGTCTCATTCAGTACACTGTCCAGAACCGGTTGGAGCCGTTCGGCGGCCAGTCGCCAGTCGATCGGCCGGTCCTTCACGGTATAGTGGGACAGGGCGATGGCCTTACACCCGTGAATAGCCGCCTCGCGGGCCGCCGCTACGGTACCGGATTCGTAAACATCCACCCCAAGATTGCCTCCGTCATTGATACCCGAGAGTACCCAGTCGCCGTCGGATGCCAGGCGACTCAGGGCCAGGCGTGTACAGTCTACGGGTGTGCCCCATATCCGGTAACGCGCTTCCGTCAGTTTCTCCACCCGAATGGGCCTGTCGGTTGTCAAACGATGTCCAACGCCAGACTGAGGCTCCGCCGGCGCGGTTACGATGACCTCGCCCCACCGCGATGCCAGACGAACCAGCGTATTGAGACCTTCCGCCTCGATGCCATCGTCGTTTGTAACGATCAGTTTCACTAGTGGTCTATTGACTATCCTATATGAGTTTGTCTGATGGCTTGTATCGGGTCTGATGGGCGCAGCACAGTGTAAGCCACCGGGTACCCGAAGGCCGAAGACGTTTCTTACGGATAGCGCAGCGATTTTTTCAACAATCTACCCCAATGTCTGTCATAGCGATGGACGACGTTAACCCGTTCTTTTCCCCGGAAGACCGGTCGCCCCTCGTTGGCCCACGAAAAAATCGATCCCTCCAGATTGTAGACCTCTGTATATCCCTTTTTCCCCAGAAACCGGGCAAGTTCCGAAGAGCGGTACCCGACGGAACAGTACAAGACGATACGCTGGTTCGAGGATACGCCCTGGAGCGCTCTCAGCGCCTCGTCTCTCGAGCGGGCTGGCCGGGCGCCGGGCAGGTGGCTGACTGCATATTCCTCGGGCGCTCGTACGTCGAACAACAGGAGGCTTTCCCGGTTCGGAGATTTGTCGAGCCATGACTGCAGCGTAGCGGTCGAAATCTGCGCGACAGTCGGATACCCTGCGCGGATTATCTTCAGCGTCGTGGACCACGACGGGGTGTTACCATCGCGTCCTTCCTGTGTCGCGGTACCGGCAGGCGTCGACGCGACCACGCCAGCGCAGATGAGTAGCTGCAGGGCAGAAATGAGAACCGTCTGAAATTGGCGGAGGTCGGGTCGGCGCACGGGGATGGTCCAATCCGGTGGATGATTCTTAAGGCATGTCGCTCGTGTTGGGATACCTGGTGTTTCGCCAGGGCAGCACTTTGCACTCCGGGAAGAAAGATCCCGAACGGGACCGACGACATCTCCACCCGTGCAGTGGATTGGCAGGGCTTCAGCGAGATTCAGCCGGACCGGGAATCGATGTGTTCGATCAAGCTCTTGACTGTGTTAAGGTTCGCACAGTCTTCGGGAGCAAACGTAACATTGAACTCCTGTGAGGCGAGTCTTGCGAACGAAACGAGATCGAAAAAGGATACGCCCACATCAAGGAGGCTGATATTCAGATCCGCCGGCAGCGCTATCGGCTACCCATCCACTTCGAGTTTATCCGCGACGAGCATGCTGATACGTTCATCCGTTGACGCCATGTGCATGACCTTTCGTCGTGTGGATGGTTGAAGCGGAACGGAAAGATAGCGATCGTCTCGCGTCAAGTCAATCCGTTATTGTGAGCAAATCGGTGTTCCGACACGATGCCCACCGTTCCGCCCGGTCAGAATGCCGAGAAAAAACCCGTTTCTCAGGAAAGCCTTTTGGCTATATTGGCCATTCAGACCACGCAATACATACGACGTAAACCAAGTCAAGAGGTACACGCCATGCCTCATCTCTCTGCCGCAGACAAGCGTTTCTTTAAGGAAAACGGCTGTCTCATCGTTCGCGGCGCGCTTACGTCCGCTCAAGTTCGCGCCGCCCAGGACGCCCTCTGGAGCGGCATTGAGGCCGACCGCGACGATCCGGCAACCTGGATCGACGCAGGTCCGCGCACCCCGGTGCCCGCACACCATCCCGCCATCCGGGCCGCCGTTCACGAGTCGCCGCTCTTCGCAATGATGGAGGAAATGGTGGGCACGGGTCGCCTCAATCCCGGAAGCGCGGGTCCTGCGCTGGTTTACCCATCCGGAGACAAGACATGGTCGCTGCCGGAACGCGGCCATCTCGACGGGTACTACACCCCAACCAACGGCGTGCCCGAAGGAACGGTCGGTTACATGACCATCAACGTCACGATCTACGTGGAGGACATCGCCTCGCGGGGCGGCAGTTTCACCTATTGGCCCGGCAGCCACAATGTGTCATACGAGCACTTCACGACGCACTCGCTGCTGTCGGTCCGCGGCGGCGTTTCCAGCGATGTTTATCCCGAAGGGACGTTTCCGGAAGGACACGAATTTACCGGCAGGGCCGGCGATGCCATCTTCTGGCACAGCCAACTCTTTCACACGGGATCCAAAAACGTCAATCGCAATATCCGCATGGCTCTGATTGGTCGCTTCTCACGCAAGGACGCCGACGATATCCGCTTTGAGACCTGCGACGACCCATGGGTTCGTTGGGAGGGGATCAGCTGATGCACCTCGTCTTCAGCCCGACGCTCTGTCCGGACCTGCACCTGCCCGAAGTTCTGGATCTGGCCCGGGCGGCCGGATTCTCCCGCGTGGAGCTCTTCCGCGCCTGCACACAGAGCACCCCCGTCCACCGCGACTGGTCCGTGCCGATGGTCCGTTCCGCCATTGCATGCGCCGGTATGCAGCTTTCCGGCTTCAACATTCGCAATCTCACAGGCCGGAAGGCAGACTCCGACGAGCGAAACCTCGCCTACAACCTGCGCCAACTCGAATGGGACATCCACCTGGGCCGCGCCCTTGGCGTGAAGACCCTGAATACGAGTGGAGGCGACCGCACATCCGAAGCGCTCGCCGATCTCATCGACGGCGTCAATACCCTCCTGGTAAACATTCCCGATATTGTCCTCAACCTGGGCAATCGGGCGGGGAACCGCCTCCAGGGGCTGGCCGACTACCAGGCGGTGATGCCCGAGTTGCCGGAACGGGCGCGCGTTCTCGTAGACACCGGCCATCTGCTTTCGGCGGGCGAATCAATCATGCCCTTTGCCGAGGCTCTCGCCGGGCGCATCGGTCTCGTCCATCTGCGCGACCAGAGGGGCGAGAGGCCCGTGCCCTTCGGCGAGGGAGAACTGCCGTTTTCGGAGTTGCTGAAACTGTTGGCGGACTGCCGCTACGATGGCCCGCTCGTGGTTGAACTTGCGGCCGTCGACTGGGATGAGCCCTTGCCGGCCGCCATTTCCGCGCGCCGATACGTCGAAGCCCTTCTCTGAGTTCTGTCGCGGCGCGGCCTGATTGTTGTTTTGGAACTCCCGGCGTGGGCAACCCCCTCGTTAAATCCAGTGGCGGCGGCGCTGGAAAGGAGCCCGTCGCAACGATCCGGAACCGCCCGCAACACGGGCTCGCATTCGTAAAGCGACCGGCCCCTCCAGACCCAGCGCGAAGGCGCCCGGTCCGAAGTTCAGTTGCCAGGACTTCGCTCGAGCGTTTCCAACCAGCGGTAGCCGAAGGTCGGAACATCCGGTGACGACGCGGCGACTCCGCCGGTAAACATGCTGAATCGTACCACCCGCAAACGGTAGCTGTAGTCGTGCGCGGGCTGGAAATTCACGATTTCACTTCGGAACGCGGCTCCATTGACGACGTTGCAGTATACAGGATAGTTGTCGTCGCATTTGACCCGGTGCGGTCCCACGACGATGACTTCCTCGTCCGTACCCGTTGCCTCGGTCTTCGTGTAGCTTTCGTTCAGCAGGTAGCGGCCATCGCTATATTTGTTTACAATTAATGTATAGTGATATCCTGCCTCGTATTCAAAGTTCGTGATGATATCGTCGTATGGCGCACCGTCAACCAGCAGACAGAAGTCATCGGTATTTAAGCATTTCACCCGAGTCGGCCCCACGGACAATGTCGCTGGCGTGGATGGCGCACGGGTTTTTTCCAGTTGTTCCAGCAGGCGATAGGCGTATCGGCTTGCATCCTGGGGTGGTTCTTCTCCATTCCAGGGGTCGTATTTCCCGATGCGCAGGCGGTAGGTGTAGCCGGGTTCGAAGTTGAAGCCATCGATCCCATCGTAAAACAAATAGCCATCAACCACCATGCAGGTCCGTTCGCCGACGCCGTAGCATCTGGCCAGGGTCGGACCCACCGTGACTTCAATTATCTCAATATAACGCGGTCCGACCGCATCATTACAGGCGGCAAATGCCAGGGTAAATATGATGAAAAACAACGTATTCTTCGTATACATTGGTTCATACCTCGAAAGGGAATCCGTTATATACCGATTCAGCAAGTGAATAGATATCGTCATAGTCACACTCTCGACCGATCTTTGGCGTCCAGTAACGGCCGTGTGCAAGCCATTGACGATATCTGAAGACACGCTCCAAGTCCGTAATGACGGATGGAGAAACATTCCAATGCAATTGCCACATAGAAAAAAGTGACAAATGCGCTAAAGATCGTTGCTTTGAGTAAATTGGCACATGCCAACGGACCTCTGGAATGCCGACGGTAATTCAAAAGTTGACAAGACCGGGTATTCCGATATAACTTTAAATATATAATAAAATATCGAAATTCGGACAATGGCCGGCGCAAGTTATCCGGATAATTCGATGCATCCGGTATTTCGGAAACCGGGCGGATTACGACCTTTGAACACTGGATTTTCGACGGTAACGCCGCTGGGTGACGGCCAAAGTCGTCGTCAAGCCATCGGATAAATGACGCATTTTAGAAGTGTTTGGTTCTCAAACCGCCAATTCAGGGCTCGGCCCTGGACGTTCGAGGGGGAAAACACGGTGCGCGCGTTGTTAATTTGCTGGTTGATGCTGGGGTGCGGGACTGTTTGGGCCCAACCCGGTGGCTATCTCGAAGGGACGGTTACAGGAGCGGGCGGGGAGTCCCTGTCCGGCGCCAATATCGTTATTCAGGGCAACGATCGGCCGGAGAGAACCGGGGCCGCGGCAGGCACCGAGGGGCGGTTCCGTTTTGCCGTTCCGGCGGGGAATTACCGGATCGAGATTACATTCATTGGCTACAAGCCCGAAATCCGGGAAAACGTGTCGGTGCAGGCAGGCCGGTCCACCACGCTGAATGTGATCCTCAAGGAACAGGTCATTTTTCTGGAGCAGAGCGTGGTCTCCGCTTCACGACGGCAGGAAAGGGCCCTGGAGGCCCCCGCTTCGGTCGTGGTGGTTGAGGAGGCCGACATCCGCAACAACCCGTCGATGAACGTCGCCGACCACGTCAAAAATCTGCCAGCGGTGGACTTTGCGAAGACTGGGATGGCCAACAGCAGCATCGTGGTGCGCGGCTTCAACAGTGTATTCACGGGGACCCTGCTCATGATGACGGACAACCGTCTCGCCCGGGTGCCCTCCGTGCGGGTCAACGCCCCGAATTTCATTCCCATTACCAGTGACGACGTGGAACGGATCGAGGTGGTCCTGGGGCCGGGATCGGCCCTGTACGGACCCAACAGCGCCGATGGAGTCATGCATATCATTACCCATTCCCCGTTTACCTCGCAGGGTACGAGCGCCCATTTCGGATATGGAGAGCGCAGCCTGCACCAGGCCTCGATTCGGCACGCAGGCGCGGTCGGGGACCGGGTGGGCTACAAGGTTTCGGCCCGGTACTACACGGGGAGGGAGTGGGAGTATACCGACCCGGAAGAGGTAAGAGCCAGGCAGCGACGAGAGAAGGAGATCGCCGCCGATTTGAACTTGTCGCCGCTTCAGACCCGCGATCCCGATACCAAGAATCTCGGCCTGGAAGCGCGTCTGGATTGGCGCGCCTCCGACAACTTCACCGCCATCCTGTCGGCGGGACACAACAAGGCGGACCTGGTCGGGCTGACTGCCGTGGGCGCCTCGCAAACGATAGACTGGCAGTACAACTACGCCCAGCTGCGGGTGCTGTACGGCGACTGGTTTATCCAGGCCTTCCGCAACTGGACCGATGCGGGCGGCACCTTTCTGTTGCGTACCGGCACTCCCGTGGTCGACAAATCCGCCCTCACGGTATTCCAGGCGCAACATACGTCGAATCTGGGCGCCCGCCAGCGATTCACCTACGGCCTGGACGCGCTGATGACGCGGCCGAATACCGAAGGTACAATCATGGGCAGGAACGAGGATGACGACGACCTGAACGAGTTCGGCGTCTACCTGCAGAGTGAAACCTCCCTTTCCCGGATGCTTGACCTGGTACTTGCCCTGCGCTACGACTACCATAGCCGCCTTGCGGATCCTGAATTTTCGCCCCGTGCCGCACTGGTGTTCAAGCCAAAGCCGACCCAGACGTGGCGTTTGACCTACAACCGGGCTTTCAGCACACCCACGTCGAACAATCTCTACCTCGATCTGCAGGCAGCCAGAGACCCCTTCGGGTTCAGCGAGATTTTCACGCCGATGTTTTCAGCACGCGGCCTGGAGTTCGATGCAATGGACCTCTGGACCCAGGGAAACTACCGGAACAACGGTTACGGCTTCACGTTCCGGCGGGAAGGAGGCCGGCCGCTTTTCCGCTCGCCCTTTGCCGCTATAGCCGGTCTGCCGGCCGATCAGTACCTGCGTTTGGACGACCCGGTCTTCACCAACGTGATGTGGGGTGTCGGCCGGGAGGCGGTGCTGGCGCAACTATTGCCCACTATAAAAGAAATGGCCGTCGACATCCTGATCGAACAGGGCCTGGGTGCCGAAGAAGCCCAGGCCATTGCGAATGGACTGGCTGAGGCCTTTCCCGGTATCGTACCCGAGCGATTGACAGGTCTGCGCAATGTCATGGGCCGGTTGAACATCGAGGCGGAGCCGCTCGGTGAAGAGCCCGATGAAAGTCGACAGCCGTTCTTCTTTGTTGAGTCGGACGGCGCCACGCCTGTTACGGCCTATGACGTTCCGCGCATCCAGTCCGCCATTACTAGGACAATCGAATTCGGCTACAAAGGCGTCGTGGCCGACAAACTCGTCGTGGCCGCGGATCTGTATCAGTCCAGAATCGAGAATTACGTGGGCTCGGTTTCGGTGGAAACCCCCAACGTCTTTCTCGAACCGAAGAGTCTGGGCGCGGCTCTGAATCGGGGATTTGAACAGACGCTGTCCGATCCGGCCAATGCGCTAATCGCCGCGGGCTTGCAGGTGGTGGACGAGGTGCACGTGCCAGGTCTTCTGGAGGGCAACGGGAACGGTTCACCGGTGGACGAACTTACTGCCATCTTTGTGGCCGGGGCGGCCGCGATTCCATACGGCACGGTGACGCCCGAGCAGGCATCCGATCCCTACGCGATGGTGTTGACATACCGCAATTATGAAGATGTCACCATCCACGGATTGGATCTGAGCCTGGCCTACTATCCGACAGCGCAATGGAGGCTGACTGGCAACTACTCCTTTGTGAACGAAAATATCTTCGAGAACCTGAAATACACCCATGTCCCGGGGAGCGGCGATATCGCGCTGAATGCGCCCCGGCACAAGTTCAAACTCGGGGCGTCGTACGACTTCTCCCGGTTGGGGCTGGGGGTCGGCGGGGCGTTGCGCTTCACCGATTCCTTTCCCATGCAATCCGGTGTGTACGTGGGCGAAGTGGATGCCTATACGGTACTTGACTTGACGCTGAACTTTCGGTTACCCGTCGAAAGGGATCTGGTTCTCCATGTCGACGGGAGCAACGTCCTGAATACGCCCTACCGATCATTCATCGGCGCCCCGGAAGTGGGCCGCCTCGTCTTCAGCCAGGTCAGCCTGCGCTTCTGAACGCGTCAAAGGGTCGACTAAGCGTGGCGCGGCATCTGCCGCGCCACGCTTTTTTTCAAGTAAGAGCCGCGACTTACTTTCCGGGAGGGTCCGGCGCCCCCCTATCGCATTGGAGGAATTCCGTGAGGTCATCGAGCAGAAGTTCGCCGAGGGTGGCGTGAGGGACCGGGCGCCTGACCGTGACGTGGCGGAGGCTCTGGACCGCGCAAAAGGGGCGCTGGTTGGACTTGCGCTGGGCGACGCGCTCGGCACGACGCTCGAATTTTCCGGGCGGGACACAAAGCCACCGGTTACCGACCTGGTGGGTGGAGGCCCGTTCCGCCGCGCCGCTGGAGAGTGGACCGACGATACGAGCATGGCTCTCTGCCTCGCGGACTCGTTGCTTGAACGGGGCCTGCTCGACGTGCACGACCTGATGGAACGGTTTCTCCGGTGGTGGGAGGAGGGACACAACTCGGTCACCGGCGAGTGTTTCGATATCGGCGTGACCACGGTCGCCGCGCTCCAATCCTATAGAAATACCGGTGAGCCGTTGAGCGGCAGCACCGATCCGCGGAGTGCCGGCAACGGTTCGCTCATGCGGCTGTCGCCGGTGGCGATCCGCTGGTGGCACGACCGGTCCAGGGCGACGGCGGCCGCCCGGTTGCAAAGCCGCACCACGCACGGCGCCCCGCAAGCGGTAGAGGCTTGTGCCCTTTATACCGAACTGCTGATCGAGGCGATAGCCGGAACTCCGAAAGAAACCGTCCTGCGCACCCGAGTCTGGAGCGGCGACGCTCAGATCGCAGAGGTGGCTGCGGGGTCGTGGCGCGCCAGGGAGCGCGACGCCATTTCCTCGTCGGGATACGTACTGGACACGCTCGAAGCGGCGCTGTGGTGCGTGGACAGATCGGGATCGATTGAGGATGCCCTGATTCTGGCCGCCAATCTCGCCGATGACGCCGACACGGTGGCCGCCGTCACCGGTCAGCTTGCCGGCGCGCTGTGGGGCATGTCGGGCGCGCCCACCGGTTGGCTCGACAAACTGGCATGGCGCGAGCGCCTCGAAGCGCTCGCCGCCGGCCTGTTCGAGGCCGCCAACAGTGAGCGTACTGGCCGGTATTGAACCCCACCGCCGTCAGTCTCGAGCGATCATCCGGTGGCGGACGCACGGCTCCCGTTGCGCAAAACCACCAGCGCTGAATGCAAATCTCCACTTCTCCGATCGAATTGCCCAAACGTTGTGCCACGGGTATCCTCACGATTCGGAGTCCTTCCGCATCCGCTCCCGGCCCTTCCTCGATATCCGGTTCCAGACACCGGTGAGCCCCATCGCCTTCTTCATTGCCTTGAGCGTTTCATCGGCGACCACCTGAACGCGCAGCGTTCCTTCGTACAATACCTTTTCCGCGTACCCGGTATCCGCTTCGTATCGCGCCCTTCGCTCCCGAATTGGGTCGAGAAAATCGTTCAGCGCCCGTGTCAGCTTCTCCTTCACCTCCACGTCGCCGACCTTCCCGGCCCGGTACCTCTGCTTCAGGTCTGCCACCTCTTCCCGATTCGGGTTGAACGCATCGTGATAGACAAACACCGGATTCCCTTCCACTTTGCCGGGAATATCGGCCCGCACCCGGTTGGGATCGGTGAACATTCCTCGCACCTTTTTCTTAACCGTCTGTGCATCGTCAGACAGAAATATCGCATTGTCCAGGCTCTTGCTCATTTTGGCCTGGCCATCGGTACCCACAAGAACCGGGACCTCACCGATCAGGGCGTCCGGAATCGGGAAAACCTCCCCGTAGTAGCTGTTGAACCGCCGGGCAATTTCCCGCGTCACCTCCACGTGCGCCAAGTTATCCCTTCCCACGGGAACCAGGTGCGCCCGCGGCGTCATAATATCCGCCGCCTGCAGAATAGGGTATCCGACAAGCCCGAACGGGATCGCCTCGTCGTCCAACCTGGCGGCGCGGGCCATATCCTTGATGCTGGGCAAGCGCGCGACTCGCGGCAGGGTCACCAGCATCTCGAAGAAGAGATTCATCTCGTACACCGCGTGCACCGCCGACTGCAGGTATATGGTGGATCTGGACGGATCGATGCCCACTGCCAGGTAGTCCAGCAGCATCTCCCGTACGTTCTCCCGCAGGGCATGGATATGTTCCTTCTGCGGCCGGGTTGTGAGCATGTGCAGGTCCGCCACCAGGAAATAACATTCGTATTCGTCCTGCAGCCGCACCCGGTTTTTCAACGAGCCGACGTAATGTCCCAGGTGCATCCTCCCCGTGGGCCGGTCTCCCGTCAGGATCCGTTTCCGTTCGTCCATTGCGATTCCCTCCAAAACAAAAATCCCCGCCGTGGACCGGAAGGGACGCTCATCTCTTGATTTTGAATCCTTAGTTCAGCACGCAGTGAGCCGGTCGGTACGGTGGGTATCGTACCGCCACCAGCTTCTGGAAATTTCAATGTGCGCCGCCATCTCTTTTTCCTTTAGACAGAATTGTGAGGAACCGGCCAACGATATCGAATTCTCATTCCCATGTCAAGCAAATTCTCCTTTTTCCGGTTTCTCCACGTGCGTATCGTCCGACGCAACGGCTACGTCCCATCCCTCAACAGTTGCGCCATTTCCACGGCAAAGTAGGTCAGAATCATATCCGCGCCCGCCCGCTTGATGGACGTCAGTGTTTCGACCATGGCTCGTTCCTTTTCCACCCATCCCCGCTCCGCGGCCGCCAGGACCATCCCGTATTCGCCGGACACGTTGTACGCCGCAATGGGTGTGTCGAAACTCTCCTTCGCCCTTGCGATGACGTCCAGGTACGGCAGCGCCGGTTTCACCATCACCACGTCGGCTCCTTCCTGGATATCCAGTGCGATCTCTTTCATCGCTTCCCGAATATTGGCGGGATCCATCTGGTACGTCTTCTTGTCCTTCGGTACGCCACGGGCCTTCACCGGCGCGGACTTGAGCGCCCCCCTGAAGGGACCGTAGAAGCAGGATGCATATTTGGCGGAATAGGCCATAATGCCGACGTTGCTGAACCCAAGGTCGTCCAGCGCCACACGGATGGCGCCAACGCGGCCGTCCATCATGTCCGACGGCGTCACCCAATCCACACCCGCTTCGGCGTGAGACAACGACATTCTGCACAGCACCCCGACACTCTCGTCGTTGGCGATCTCTCCGTCGATCAGCAGCCCGTCGTGCCCGTGCGTGGTATACGGATCCAGCGCCACGTCGGTCTGCACGCAGAGGTCGGGAAGCGCCGCCTTCAGCGCCCGCACCGCCCTCTGGATCAACCCGTCCGGCTTGTACGCCATCGTGGCGCGCTCGTCCTTCTCCTCCGAATAGCCGAACAGGTTCACGCCGCAGATGCCCAGGCCGAACACCGTCTCGCATTCCCGTACGAGTTCGTCGACCGAAAACCGGAACTGCCCCGGCATCGAGTCGATTGGCTCCCGCACGTTGACGCCTTCCGTAACGAACATGGGAAAGATCAGATCCCCTGCGTTCAATACGGTTTCCCTGACGAGCGTCCGTATGGGTTCCGTGCGCCTCAACCGGCGGGGCCGATAGGTCAGGTCCATAAAATCGTTCCTTCTACAGATATCGCCGCCGCGTCTTTTTCAATCTCAAATCTTCATCACCCCGGACCGAATCGAACTCTGAAGGCGGCGCTCGGACTGGCTTTGGGTGGAACATACTGGAAGACATCTCGTGTTCGCACGGTCCAAGCAGGCTTAAGAATGTAATCTTGTTCCACTGAATGTCAACCATTCCGTTTAGGCGTGGGCCGAATTTCAAGCCCGTAGTAAACTTCGACCACTCCGCGGGTTTCGACTGTTTATCACTGATCGTCCGCTTAAGAACCGAAAAGGACCCTATAAAAAAGGGCCCCACATGCGATTGCTGGGATAAAGTTTCGTCTCGAGTCATTGTGGAGACTGATGGTAATGCGATATGAAAAAGCATCACTTAAATTTGGAGCGCAGGGTGGCGTTACATACGAGAATTGTTGGTTGCCCGTACCGGATAAACATCGTACATTTGTGCGAATGGCAACTTAGGCCGCTATGCGGCAAATCTGAAAACATGTTTCGTGAATTTGGCATGGAGGAAACAATAGATGGCTGATGACACTGTCGAATTGGAAATTGATGAAGAAGAACCTGAGGAGGCGCCACTGGTTGAGTATGACATAGCCACGTATCCGTCAGATTTCACGTTAGGTGGTATCCGTGAAATGTGGCATGGCGGCGATATAAAGATTCCAAGTTTCCAACGTGGCTTTGTTTGGAAGATCGAGCAGTCTTCTCTTCTAATTGAGTCATTCTTGCTTGGTCTTCCGGTTCCAAATGTCTTCTTCTATATCGATGACCAGAACAGAAATCTCGTCATTGATGGTCAACAGCGCATCTTGAGCATCGTCTACTACATTGATGGGTACTTTGGAGAAGAAACGACCCAGGGGCGCAAGCAAGTCTTCAGGTTAAGGGGGCTTGATGAAAAAAGTCCATACCACAATCTACGCTATGGAGACCTGAGTGACTCGGACAGGAGGAAGCTTCACAATTCTGTCTTGCGGGCAATAAACGTTCGCCAACTCAGCCCGTCCGACGAAAACACAAGCATCTACCACATATTTGAGAGGCTGAACACAGGGGGAACCGCCCTTAAACCCCAAGAGATACGAAACTGCGTGTTTCGTGGTGATTTCGCGGAAACACTACATAAGCTAAACAGGGATCCAAACTGGCGTTTGATAATTGGCCGAAAGGATCGCGACAAGCATCAGCGCGATGTCGAACTGATACTCCGTGCTTTCGCACTCAGTCGAAGTTGGCAATCGTACGAGAAGCCAATGAAAGAGTATCTGAACAAATCAATGAGCCAGAATCAGAAGGGAACTTCCAGCCGTGTAATGCAGTTCATTAGATTATTCACCCATACCTGTGACTTAATCGTAAATGCCCTTGGTGAGAAGCCCTTTCACCTGCGGGGACCACTCAACGCGTCAGTTCTCGATGCAGTCTTTTGCACACTCCTAGACAACATCGAATCGCTCCCAACGGATTTGAAGAATCGGTACTCACGACTCACTAAGGACGAATCCTTCCTGGCTTGTACTCGAGGTAGTACGACAAACACCCAGCTACTCAAAGATCGATTTGCAGCGGCCAGAAATCATCTAGTTCAGTAAGGTGATATGTACACTGACCATTTTAAGCTTGCGGACGACTTGCTTTCCCATCTCAACGAGGTTGTTGATTCGTTAGATGATCCGTTTATTACATCAAGATACGTAGGATTCGTTGCGGTAGCGGCTA
Source organism: Candidatus Latescibacterota bacterium (assembly GCA_965237675.1). Classification (GTDB taxonomy): domain Bacteria; phylum Latescibacterota; class UBA2968; order UBA2968; genus JAAXHE01. Next base: position 996,019 of record OZ250150.1, on the reverse strand, counting down.
CTACAGTCTACGAATTGGCAGTGAAAGATATATTCATTGAATTCTGCGAGAAGAAGCACAGAGTGTTTGGACATTATGCCAGCAGTTATTTTGGGCGGTTAAACGGTCGCATTGGTACAAAAGATTTGCGGCGTACCCACATCCCACGATTCGGTGGCAAGTATGTATCTCGCTACACGAGGGAAGTGCAGCAGGCAGAACAACAGCTACTTCGTTCAAGTGGCATAAATGTGAGATCGTCCTATAACAACATCATTCAGTGGCGCCATTCTTTTGCCCACCAAGGCCAGATCCCTAGTACTGCTACATTTTCCGAAGTAGTCTCTTCGTATCAAGCAGGAAAGGAAATAATCCACTGCTTGGCTCGAACCATGGTCAGATGACAGTTCCGTCAAATACCAGCCGTGAGATAGGACTTGTTTGTCGACAGTTCTACTGGATTGACTTTAGGCGGAACACTGATTCCTCCATGTAAGTGGCTCGCCAGTCCCGCCCTCGGCGCTTTAACTCAGTAGAATGTAAATCCTCTGCAAGCCATCGTTTGTCCTTAATCAGGCATATCTGTATCGGACAAGGTTCACCCGGGGCGGGCGATTCGATCCCGTACACGAAAAGGGAGCCATCCATGGACCTCGAGAAATTCCAGGACGACACGGTAATCTCGGAACAGCTTCTTGTGGAATCCGAGCACGGTGAGAATGTCGATCTACCCGTGGACGCGGGGGACTGGCGGCGCGCAAACGAAATACGGGCCGACATCTGTCTACCGCCCAACGCGGACGGCCAGATCCGGTGCCGGTTGACGTCGGGCAATCGCACGGAGGGCATGAGCGAGGACGATGGCTATCAGTTCAACGCCATCGTCTCCCCGCGCGGCGGCAACATCTGGGAGGGATGGCGGGAATTCCGGTTCCCCGCCGGGTGTTTCTATACGCAGGGGATGCCTTCGGGATGGAAGGAAACGCGATCGGCAACGGTCGATGGCCCCCAGGGCAGCCGGTTTCGCAACATTCGCCTGGTGGAACGCGACGTCACACCGGGTCCCCGGTTGACGGACGAACGCCTCATTGCCGCGCTGAACCTGGATCATCCCGGCCTGGAAGCGGCAAAAGGGGCATCCGCCGGATCTGTTTTGCCTGAAGTCGCGGCATATTTCCGATCCAGCGGCTTCGACCGGGAACTGATTCGGAGCGAACAGACGCCGACGGCCGATCCCGATCAGGCCGATCGAATTCTGGAAGGCCGGATCCTGGGCCAGGACTGGTCCGCGGATATCGACTGGGAAGCCAATCCCACCGGCTATATCGAGTGGACACTCGCCATCCACTATCTTTTGTTCCTCAGGCCCGCGATAGACGCGTTCTGGGAAACCGGACAGGCGAAATACGCAAAAGGCATTGAACGGTACATCGCGGACTGGATGCGGCGCTGCCCGGTACCCTGCGGCGTTCGCGCCGGCGGCTACCCCTGGGGCCATTCGCTAGTGGTTGCCATTCGTCCCTTCAGCACGCTCGTGGACGTCTTCCGCGTCCTGTGCGCATGTCCGGAAACCGACGACGTTACCATAATTGACATGCTCAAGTCCATTTACGAGCACCAGGCCTACCTGCTAAAGTTCCAGTCCTACCCGCCCTCCAACAAGACCATTGCGGAAGCCCGCACCATTGGCGCGCTGGGCTGCGCTTTCCCCGAATTCAGAGACGCCGCATCCTGGCGGGAAGAGGGATATCGCAGGCTGCTGGACGACATGCGCGTGCAGGTGATGTCCGACGGGGCGTCGTACGAACTCACGCCGGGTTACCAGATGGGCATTGCCACCTGGTTCCTGGAATCGTTTCAGGTGGCGCGGAAATTCAACCATCCGCTCGAACCCGAACTGGAGGCCGGCATTCGATCGATGTTCGACTGGTGCGTGGCCATCACCCGACCGGATTTCACCCATCCCTCCGTATCCGACGCCGGAAGCCTGGATTCGAAATATGCAGACTCCCTCGCTCACCCCGGCCGCATTTTCGACAATCCAGCCTCGGTGTGGGTGGGCACCGAGGGCCGCGAAGGCGCCCCGCCCGACTACAAATCAATTGCCCTCCGGGACTCGGGCTACTTCATTATGCGAAGCGGCTGGGATCGGAACGCCCGATATCTCTTCTTTGAGGGCGGCCCCTACGGCCGCTGGCACCAGCACGAAGACAAACTGAGCTTCGAAGTCTATGCGCATGGCACCCCATTCATTGTGGATCCCGGCATCACGTCTTATTACACCAACCCGTGGACCCGGTTCTATACCACAACGCAGGCGCACAATACCGTCCTTGTGGACGGTCGGCCACAGGCGCGGGGCCGCAATCAGACCATCGAACAGTGGACCGAATCCGCTCGCGATACGACGATATGGCATTCGGATGACCATTCCGACGTCGCCGTGGCAAGCTACGACGCACCCTATGCGGACCTGGATTCGTCGATTCGGCACCGCCGAGCCATAATTTTCGTCAAACCCGATTATTTCGTGATCTTCGATGAATTGACCGGGGATGGCAGGTACACGTACGAGGCGTTCTTCCACTTCATGCCTTTCCGCCTGCTTATCGACCCCGACACCGGAGCCGTCCGCACGGGGCGTATGAACGCACCCAACCTGGAACTCCTTCCCCTGGTCAGGATGACCCCCCGGTTGATTTGCGGGCGGAACGAACCGGTGCAGGGTTGGCTGGCCATCAGCGGGCAGGACGTGCCGTCGCCCGTGGCCGTCTACAAAAGACGGACCCGGCTCCCGTTCCGAACAGGATACGTGATATACCCGTTTGGCGCAGACCGCGTCACTGCCGGAATCACGACGAAAACCATCCGCCGGGCGAACGTGTGGACCGTCAGCATCACACATGCCGACGGGGGACGGGACCGCGTGCGTATGGACTGGGAGGACGAGCGAGGACCGGTATTGCTGTGGTGATATTGTCACCTGAACGTCTTCAAAAAGCCGAAAAGGACGGCCCGTTAACGGAACCCGTCCTTTTCCTTTTCGATCTTGAACCACACTCTCATGTGTGGATGCGGGCCTGTCTGTGAAATCCCCTCATTTGTTATTGACTGTCGCTTGGATCAGGTTGCGCCATCCGTCTCCGTCAGATGCGCCTTCCGCGCCTCCTCCACCTTCTCGGGCGGAATCGGTTTCGAAAGCCCCACATAAAACGCCAGGTACCACATGACGAAGATTCCGAAAACAAGCATCAACAACTGCCATACCCACAGCGAAGGCAGGCCGAAAGGGCCCCACGTCGCGGGCTGGTTGGGATCGCCGAACAGCGAATTTCCCACCACGGCAAAGGGTCCGAAACCCACGAGAAACCAGACCACGGTCAGCAGCCATGCCAGAGGTACATGTCTGCGCCGATCTTCGGAAATACCCGAAACCGCCTGAACGAAGCGGTGGTGTTTTGCTTTTTTCTCCCGGTCCGCGCCGGTCTCCGGCCACAGGTAGGAAACCAGCACGGCGACCAGAAGATTGAAGAAAATTCCCCAGCCGGCACTGTGAATCGTCAACGGGTACGCTCCCCAGGGCGCGTCTCCGATCGACGATGCAATGCGCTCCGGAAGGAACAGCTGTATAGATCCCATAATCGCAGGCAGGATCTCCGCAACCGTGCGGTCCGTGAGTGTGACAGCCACGAGTCCCGCCACCAGCCCCCACACCACACCCCGCCGCGTGAAAAAGCGGAAGTAACATAGCCCCATCAGGGCCGGATACATCTGAAACCCGTACGCCACGGCCAGACCGCCCAGCATCACGATGGCCTGTGTCGACTTGGCCGCGACAAAAAGCGCCGCGAGCGTTACGATAATCACGAAAATTCGGCCGTAGAGTTTCTGCATACTGTCCGACGCGTCTGGCGAAATATAGCGCCGATAAAGATCCCGGGTTACCATCCCGCTGAACGTCGACATATAAGCCGCCCCGGTGCTCTGCATGGCCCCCAGCGCACACACAGCCAGCAATCCCACGAGCCACGGATAACTGTCCGAAAGCAAGTTGATCAACTGGGGCACCAATTTCGGCCGGCTCACCTCGTCGAAGACCCCGTTGGCCAGCAGCACATTGCCGCCCAGCCCCTGAAAAATGGTAAAGGTAAAAAGGATGATCCCGATGATTAGCGAAGAAGCCACCACCTGTTGCCAACGGAACGGTTTACTGCTGCGGTTGGAAAAGGCCCACATCGAAAACGCGGGCGAAGACTGGATGCCCATCAGTGCGAACATATAAGTCATGCACATCATACCTGTCCAGACGCCGCCGACCGCTTTCGACCCCGCGGAGACAATTTGAATTGAGCCGGGAAGCGCCACGTAATGTGAATGCCCCGCGGCCGTCAGTCCCTTTCCCGATGCCAGGTCCTGCCGAACCAGATTTCCGACGCCCTCGGTGAATGAGGACCATCCGCCTGCGAAATGAACCGCAACAAACCCCAGCGCCACAATCCCGAACGCCAGAAGAATGCACTGCGCGCAATCCACGTAAGCCACGGAACGCAGCCCGCCGGCAGCCACGTAAATCATCACAATGGCGGACAGGGCGAACATCCCCACTTCGACGCTTATCAGATCATCGGAAAGGACGTTGAACAACACCCCCGAGGCCCGAAGTTGCACCCCCAGATAAGGCACGCTGAAAAGAAACGCCACGAGTACGGTCAGCAAACGGATCGTATCGCCCCCGTAATAGCGAGAATACATCTCGCCGGGCGTGATATGCTGAAACGCCCTGCCGATCAGCCATTGCCGCCTCAAAAAAAACACGCCCGTAAGCGGGATCGTCAACGCATAAAAGGAAGCAAACGCATAGGGCAGGCCCGCCTCCAGAATCAGGCCCGGATGGCCCACAAAGGTCCAGCCCGAAAAACTGGTGGCCGTGGCGGCGAGCACAAAAACCCAGACCCCAATACTGCGACCGGCCACGAAATAGTCCGCGGAGGTACGCGAGCGCAGCGCCCCCCGGAACCCCCAGAAAAGACAATAGGCCCAGTATAGACCCACAAAGATCAACAACCAGATCAGCTTGGCTTCCACAACGTCCGTCCCTCCGGTGGAAATGTAGAAATAGTGAAGAACAGGCCCGGCAATGGTATGAATAAAGGCACTGCTACGCAACGATCAAGTGACCGAACGCAGCCCACCGTGACAGTCGCAAGCGGGCAGCCGTTGTGTCCGTCGCTTTACAGTTACCACGCTGTTAGCGATTCCGTGAATAGCGCTGCCAGATCCGCTTCGCTGGCGGGCTTCGGCGACAGCTTGGTCACGCGATGCTGGGGCAGCGTGCCTTCTACCAGCGCCGGCACATCCGCCTCCGTAAATCCGATTGCCGAAAGGCCGTTCGGCATTTCAAGACGCTTCATCAGCGCCACAATGCGATTCGCGAGTACCTCGCCTGCCTCCGCCTCGGGGTCTTTCACCCCGCCAATATCCGCGCCCAACAATGCCGCGGCCTTGAGATGTCGATCCGGGCAGGCCGGTCCCGTAAAACGAAAGGCCGCGGGCGCATTCAGGAAAACGGACATCCCATGGGGTACGATGGGATGTTCGCTCACCATCCCCTCGGGTTTGTAGTCCCGCACCATTCCCGACACGGGATAGGACATCCCGTGAGGCAGATGAACGCCCGCGTTGCCGAACCCCATACCCGCCATACTCGAAGCCAGAATCATATTCCACCGCGCCTTGTCATCCTCCGGGTCCGCAACCGCGCGGACGATGTTTTCCGCGACCAGTTCGATGGCCCTGAGGGCCCACATATCGCTGATCGGATTGGTTCCCTGGTATGCCGGCCGCAGAATCGGCCGTTCGGGCAAAGGCCTCTGATCGTACGGAATCGCCGTATAGGACTCGAGGGCGTGGCAGAGCACGTCCAGGCCGGTAGACGCAGCGACAATCGGAGGCATCGTCCGCGTATTCTCGGGATCCACAATGCCCAGCGTGGGTTTCAGGCGGCGGTGCGCAATACCGGTTTTCACGTGTTTTTCGGAGATATCGAATATCGTGACTCCTGTGGTCTCGCTGCCCGTTCCCGCGGTCGTCGGGATCGCGATCAGCGGCTTGAGCGCCCCGGGCACCGGCTTGCCGCTTCCAATCGGCGCGTTTACGTACGCGTAGAAATCATCGGGATAGGTGGAATAAAGATTCGCGGCTTTTGCCGTATCGATTGAGGAGCCCCCGCCCACCGCGAGAAAAGCATCGAAATTTCCATCCAATGCAAAGTCAATCGCTTCCTGGAAAGACACATCTGTCGGCTCTACCCGGACCCGATCGAAAAGCGCGTATTCGACACCCTCGCGTGTGAGGGACGTGACCACGGTCCGCACAGGAGGCAGTTCCACCAGGTTGGGATCCGTAACCAGCATCACCCGCCTGGCTCCCAACTCGGACAGATCCATTCCCACTTCCCGCGTGGCTCCCGGACCGAACCGCAAATTCGAAGTCCCCATTTCAAACGCGTAATCGGTCTGCATTGCATTCTCCCGTGTTCAAAAATGGCAAAGGCCGGTGGAAAATTCCCTACCTCTCACTTCATATTCGAATCGTGGGGTGGGGGGATCGACACCGGGGATCGGTATAGTAAAGAAAAGCATGGTTGAACGCAAGGAATACGGGAAAAGGAACGGAATCGGGCGTTGCCAGCGGAAAATTTTCGCATGGAACTGCGTTCCGGGCGGACAACGGCATCACCTCTCCCTTCACATTTTGATCTTTCTTAGTCTCCTTTACTCCTCGCCGGCGTGACGGCTTTTGTTTATCATGAGGTGTGTATCCGCGCACGTCGCTTGTGTGCCGTCCCGCCACCCACCTATTGAACGACAATCTTGTGGCTCCTGAAGATTCCTCAAGAATTCGCAATCTCGGTATCCTCGCGCACGTCGATGCCGGCAAGACGACCGTGACTGAGAATATGCTGTTCCTCAGCGGCGCCATCCGCTCGGCTGGAAATGTCGACAAAGGGACAAGTCTCTCCGATGCGCTCGACGTGGAGAGGCGGCGGGGGATCTCGGTCCGAGCATCGGCGCTGTCATTCGAGTGGGAGGGCGTGAGGATCAACCTGATCGACACGCCGGGGCACGTCGATTTTTCCGCCGAGGTCGAGCGATCTCTGCGTGTGCTCGACTGCGCCGTGCTCGTTCTTTCCGCGGTCGAAGGCATCCAGGCTCAGACGGAATCGATCTGGGCCGCGCTGGAAGCGCTGAGCATACCCGTCATCCTGTTCGTGAACAAGCTGGATCGGATGGGCGCCGATACGGCCAGGGTCGTCGACGATCTGAAGCGCCGATTTTCACCCGACGCGATTCCGGTCAATCAGCCGGAGAAGGAAGGCGAATCGGACGCGGGTATCGCCGATCTTGACCCGGACGGTCTGACCGCCCTGACCGAGAGCGTCGCCGCGAAGGACGACGTGTACCTGGAGCGATTCCTGAACGAGGAGCCAATTTCACGAGCAGAGATCGAGAAGGTAATCGCGGCTTGCACGGCAAAGAGAGAGCTGTTTCCCATACTCTGCGGCGTGGCCAAGAACATGATCGGAACGGAGGAACTGCTGGGGAAGATCGTGGCCTATTTCCCCGATGCGAATGCCGACGACTCACGTCCTGCCTCCGGTGTGGTGTTCAAGCTCGACCACGATCCGAAACTTGGGCGCATCGCCGGCGTTCGTCTCTATGCAGGAAGACTCCAAAACAGAGATATCATCCGGAATGTCACGGCGGATCGCGACGAGAAGATTACGCAGATCAAGAAATCCTTTCTCAATCGATATGAGGACGCAGGCGTCCTCTCCGCCGGCGACATCGGTTTCTTCTGCGGGATGCCGGACGCGAAGATCGGCGACATCCTGGGCGATCCGGGCCCCATCCCCAGGTCCTGCGAGCTCGGAGAGCCCCTGCTGTCGGTACAGGCTATCCCGGAAGACGAGGCGGATCACTCTCGATTGGCCGGGGCGCTGCAGCAGTTGTCGAGCGAAGACCCACACCTCAACTTCACGTGGTTCGAGGATGAACGCGAACTGCACGTGAAGATCATGGGCGCCGTTCAGGCAGAGATTCTGAAGGAGATGCTCGATGCGCGCTTTGGCGTCAAAGCACGGTTCAATGACCCGATGGTCATTTACAAGGAGACACCTGCTTCGGTCGGACACGGCATTGAGCGCTACACGATGCCGAAGCCGTGTTGGGCCATCGTGAAGTATCGGATGGAACCGGGCGAGCCGGGAAGCGGTGTTGTTTATTCGTCACAGGTCGGCGTCAACGACATCAAGGCACGATATCAGAAGGAGATCGAAAGATCGATCGAGGCCGCGCTCAAGCAGGGAATCAAGGGATGGGAAGTCACGGATCTGAAGATCACCCTGGTGGAGGGGAGCGATCACGTTTTGCACAGCCGCGCGGGCAATTTCAAACTGGCAACGAATATCGCGGTGTTGAAAGGCCTGACCGAGACCGGGTCGATTCTGCTCGAACCGATTCTGGCGTTCAAAATTTCGGTGCCCGAGACCTGCATTGGAAAGATCACGTCGGATATCATAAATGCGCGCGGCACCTTCGATCCCGTGGAGGCTGACGGAGGTGCGTTATCGGTTACAGGACGATTACCCCTGGCGACTTCGATGGACTATCCGATCCGGCTGAACTCGTTGACAGGCGGAACGGCGAAGTTCTCCTTCAAGTACGGCGGATATGAGCCCTGCCCGCCGGGCGAGGGAGTCGTGCGGCCCTACAAAGGGATATCGCCGCTGGATCGGGCGAAGTATATCTTGAAGATGCGCGGGGCGGTAACGGAAGCCGTTTGAATCTATTGTCAGGAATGGAGGAGGCAGCGCGAACCGCCCCTGCAAGAACCAGACGTTCGCGAATTGATCTCGTCAGGCCGTATCGATGTTCGGCGGAGGTTGGGCGGCCTTACGTCGTCCGTCTTTCCTCTTCCGGCTTTTTTGGAACTGCGTTCCGGGCGGACACAGGCCTTACCCTTTACTTCAACTTCTTTTCTTCTTCGTCCTTTTTCTTATTCGCGTAAGAAAAAGGACCAAAAAGAACCGCGCCGCTCGGCGCGGGGCCGGTTTTTCCACGAACTTCCTCAGTGGCATAGACTGGCGATTGTGCCCTACGTACGAATACGGCACCTCGGTGCTTCAGTGCTGGACGGATTAGCGTGGCAAAACCCCCCTCTCCACCACCGGCCGCACGAGGGAAGAATTACAGTACTTGATGTTGTTGTACGTTAAGGCACGGAGAACCAGCCTCCACCCGAAAAACGGGCGACCTGTTGTCCCGGCGATTTTTCGGGACAACAGGGGACGCGTGGTTTTTGCGTTTAAGGCCGTTGGTGAGCGGCGCGATTCATGCCGCGAACGATCCCCCCACACAACAAACGTACGGGTGCGAGTTGCCAAAGCAGAAATCGGCGGAAAGCCCCAACGCCACCACCGGCGGGGCGTGAGGTATACGGGAAGGAATGCCGAACAATTAGGCTTCGAAACGCAGGTGTCGCATTTTGCGACAACTGGGAGCGCGAGGGAGCGCCTGCAGACCAGGGTGTGCGCCGAGAATCAGAGCGGCTGACTCAACATACCTGCTTTCGAAAAATCGAGTGCCAGTTTCCGCATAAATTCTACGGCAGGTTCCCCGACTTTATAGATTGGAAGCTGCCCATCCTTCGAAAGAAACAGATCCTTATCTTGAAGATCGGCTGAGTGATTTGAGACAATGAACTGCCAGAAAAGACCACCAAAAACAGCCCGGTATCCTGTGTGACCGTCGATTTTTTTCGGGAGGGGTTCTGGAGGATATATGAATTCCCGCATTATCTGGTCCTGCGACCTGGGTAGCGACATTAGAATTGCGGCGTATTCGTAACTCTCCCCCGGACATTCTTCGAACAACATTTCTCGAAGTCTTTCAGCATGTGGCCCCAGGTTGATCCTGCGGACTTCATGCCTATTCGTGATCGATGCACGCCAAATCAAGGACATCTGAAAGAGCTTAAATGGGGCATATTGCAGACATGAGAATACAACTTGGGGTCCGCGATCCTGAATCTTCATTCGTGGATCATCCCTATAGAAAACCGCTCGAGCGTATCCCTCCCATTTGCTGAATAGCTGTTCACATTCATTACACAAAAGTTTCTCGTAAATTCCCTTTGGGCGTGTACCCCTCCTCTTGTTTTCATCCGTACTAAGAACAAAGAACCGACGGTTCTCGTCATAAAGTGGAGTATAGAGCCATTCCGGGAATATATGGGACTTGAGCAGAGGTTTGTCTTCCTTACATAGTCTACACGCCATCTGTTCTCCTGGTAGATCCTTAATAGATTTGGCCAATGTATTTTTCCAAGCGCGGCTTCGCTTTGCTCAGCCGCAACCAAATTGGTGGACGTCAACGCGCAAGCCCGTTTGACGGCCCAATCACTCCCCCCTTGAGGGGGAGTCGCAGAAGCCGATCCGGTTCCCTGAGCTTGTCGAAGGGCAGGCGACGGCTGATGCGGTGGGGGGATTTCTACGCCTTACCGTATGCAAGTTGCCTGAAAAAGCATGAACGCATTTTGCGCAGAAGTCTTACCGTAAGACTCTAAATGTGCAGTTTGTGACGCTCACGTACCAAACTCGCGGCCAAATATCAGGAAATCGCCAAAACCGATCGTGCCGTCTTCATCCAGATCGTATTTGGCCTCATACCTTTCATCGCCCCGGCTTGCGCCGAACCGCATGCCAAACGCCACAAAGTCGCCAAAATCGACCTTGCCGTCGCCATTGAAGTCCGGCGTCGCCTGAGCCAGCCTTAGCATGACGCCGGTATCTGACAGCGTGAGTTTCTCACGTTGATCACCCCTGCCGATCTCAGCGCTCACGAGCCGAAGCGTGGTACCTGAGAACCCGTCCATCGTGCGGAAACGAACGCTGCCCACCAGGCCGCTATCGACCGTTGCCTGCCCGCCAAAAGACACGACGCTGATATCGATGGCAGTTGGATTTGTAGCAGGCACCGCGAGCACCTGCGCATTTGGCAACAGGCTTCCCGGATCGAACCTGTCATAACCGACCTGAGCAGCATCGTATTCAAACCGGGCGGAAACACCGTTTGCATCCCGGATGCCATTGCCAAAAAGCTGTATCGGGACAACCGATCCGGTGGCAACATCAAGCGTTGTGACGCCCTGATCTCCTGCGGCGGCGTTCCCGTCCAGGGAAATGGAGAAGGTGGCGTCTGATGTCGCTCCTGGTCCGTAGGAAGACGTATCCCACAGCAGAACCGTGCCATCAGACGAGCCCGAAGCGAGCAATTCCCCATCCGGTGAAAACGCAATAGACAGTACCCATCCCGAATGTCCTTCAAGAGTAGCAATACTTCGAGCTGCCGCGACATCCCATAGCTTGATGGTACTTCCCGAGATCCCTGACGCGACTGTCGAGCCGTCAGGTAAAAACGCGACTGTCATAACGGCCATACCGTGCCTTAATGTGGCCGTATTCGACCTTGTCGAGACGTTCCAAAGCCTGACCGAGCCATCCCGGGACCCGGACACAAGCGTTTCGCCATCGGGCGAAAACGCCACCGATTCAACATGTTTACTATGTCCCTGGAGTGTGCCGATATTTTGTCTCGTTGCAACGTTCCACAGCTTAATAGTCCTGTCCCTCGATGCCGAAGCAAGTGTCATACCGTCTGGTGAGAACGCGACGCCCTGCACGGCGCCGTCAATGAAGTCACCGGTATGCCCCTCGAGTGTGCCGATAACTTTCTTGGTTGAAACGTCCAACAGTTCGACGCTGCTTCCCCGTCCGCCGGACGCAATTGTTGTTCCATCGGGCGAAACCGCAGCGGAAAGAAACCGACCCGGAAATGTTGCCAGGATTGTCCGCGTCGCCAAATCCCACAGCGTGTTTCCGATCAAGACCGACGTGCCGCCGGGTAGGAACGCCACATCGCGACCGGATCCTCGGAGCGTAGCGAAATTCGATTGCGTCTTCACATCCCATAATTTAGCCCCCGCAGCAAGCGTATTGCCATCTGGCGAAAACGCAACCGATCCAACTCGGGAACTATGGCTTATTCGTACGCTATTATGCGTGTGAATATCCCACAGTCTAACCTCTTCAAAAGCCGTTGTCGCAAGGGTTCTGCCGTTGGGTGAAAATGCAACGGTAACGGCTCGTCGGTCAAACGTAGCATGAATTGTGGCTGTCTTCACATCCCTCAATTTATCCCCAGCAAAAAGCTTAGTGCCATCGGGAGAAAACGCCACAGGGCCATAAGTATTTCTCAATGTGGAGACAATAGTCCCTGTTGCTACATCCCAGAAATTCACGATTCCGGAACCAGCAGACACAAGGGTTGTTCCATCGGGAGAAAATGCGACGGACCCTACCAAACCTTCATGTGTCAATGTCGTCTTCGTCCTTGCGGCAATATCCCAAAGCTCGACTTTGTCATCATTGAGCCCTGCGGCGAGCATCTTGCCGTCTGGGGAGTAGGCTACGGAATGAACCCATCGTGCATGCCCCGCAAGGGTAGCGATTTTTGTTTTAGAGGCAACGTCCCAAAGGTTAACCTCGCCGTAAGAACCGGCAGCAATCGAGTTTCCATCAGGTGAATACGCCACTGACTGGATTGCTTGCCGCCAGGTGCGGTTATCTCCAAGGGTTGCAATGTTGCTTCCCGTCGAAACGTCCCACAGCTTCAGTGTACCGCTGTAAGATGAGCTCGACCCGGAAACCAACATGGTACCGTTAGGAGAGAAAGCCACTGAATTGACCCAGCCCTGATGCCCCGTTAACAGCGCGAGTTCATTCTGTGTCGCAACATCATAAAGCCAGACACCAATGCCACTTGAGACAGCGAGCGTATGTCCATCGGGAGAAAACACAACGGTACCACTAATGCTTCCCTTTTCCAGCCGAGCGATGGTGCCGTTGGGCAAGTGCCACTTTCGATAATCACGATCCAAAGTCTCCGTTTCAACGCCTTTCGCACTAAACGTCTCCTTGATTTTTGCGACAATGCCGTCGACAGAAACCTCGACAACATTTGTTCCAGCATCCGGCCCAAGCGTAAGAGTAAGTTGCGCCCTGCCAGTTGCATCGGTGGTAGTGTTTTGAACGGTAAATTTCCCGCTAAGTTTTCCGTTGCCCTCGGTAACAGAAAATCGGACCTTAACACCTTGCAACGGGTTGCCATTCTGATCTCTTACTTCAACAACAAACGCCTTCGCCAACGCCGAACCGGTCGGTGATTGCTGGTTATTGCCTGAAATTATCTGGAGAGTCTGGGGCTGCGGTCGGCGGCTTGTCCATTTAGACACATCCCACAAGTGAATTGATTCTGCGGAACCGCTGCCGCTGGCCAGGATTGTGCGATCGGGCGAGAATGTAACAGAATTGATGCTCACGCCATCATGCCCTTCAACAAAAGTGGCGATTGTCTGTCTCGTCGCTACCTCCCAAAGTACAACCTTACTAGGAAAATCCCAACTGCCGGAAGCAAGCGTCTTACCATCGCGCGAAAACGCAACAGAATAGAATTCTTCGGCATCGTCCCCCTCAAGAACGGCGATTTGTTCTTGTGTGGAGACATTTGACAACTGAACGCCATCTGATCCCCAAGTTGAAGCAAGCGTTGTGCTATCCGGCGAAAATGCAACGTGGGGAATCATATCCCGGCGACGCCCCCTAAGGAAAGCTACGGGTGTCTGTGTCGCAACATCCCATAACTGAGCGCCACCGCTAACTGCGGAAGCAAGCGTTTTACCATCGGGTGAGAATGCAACAGAGATCCCACCATACCCCGGAAGGTCGTCGATCTTTTCTTTTTTGGCCACATCCCACAAGCGTATTTCGCTCGCGCCACCGCCGGCCAAAATGCGGCCATCGGGCGAAAACATGACAGGACCTATAAAGTCGCTAGTGGTCGATTTCAGAAGTTAGTATCAAGTTAGGCGGCGATTTTGAGTTCGCGGAGCCTTTCTTCGAGGTCGTTGCGGGTGAATCGCCAGTTGAAGGGTCTGGAAGTTTGGTTGTAGCGGCGCTCAAAACCGAGGATTCGGTCTTCCATTTGCTTTCTGTCTGCGAGGTCGTTGGGCGTAAGTGCCTTTCTTTGAAGGATAGAGAAGTAGATCTCGATTTGGTTGAGCCAGCTTGCGTGGACGGGAAGATGGATGGCGATCAGGTTCGGGTAAGCCTTCCGGAGTCGCGCAGGGGAGGTCGACGGGTGATGGGAAGCCCCATTGTCGAGGATCCAGAACACGCGTTCGGCCGAAGCATACGGCTCCTGCTTCATCACGAGGTCGACCAGAGCCTGAAAGGGTTCGATCCCCGTGGTTTGATCCACACGACCAAAGATTTTTCCGCTTCTGATATCGAGTGCGGCCAGGTAGGCCACGGTCCCGTGGCGCTTGTAGTCCGACTCACAGTGAATGGGTTTGCCCGGTCCCGGCGGTGAACACGGGAACTCCCGCTCCAGGATCTGGAGCTGCGATTTCTCGTCCGCACTGAGGACGTAGTCTTTGGGCCCCAGTGGCACGCCCTCATAATCACCTTGATACAGATCCAAAACGGGGCCCGCTTTTTCCAGAAAGCGCGGATCCTTGACAGAGATCCAGGATCGGTGAAACCAGGGACGAATGGCGTCCTGTTTGAGGAGACGCCACAGCGTGCTCCTGGAGATCGACACGGTGGACTCCGAACGGATTTCCCGAAGCATCTCTGCGAGGCTGAAGCGGGAAAGCGGGATCTCCCGCACGGCTGGCAATTGGCAGGCGATGGCCTTAATTTCAGCGACGCTTTCGGGGGGGAAAAACCGGGGGTCTTCCACTACGAGGCTGATCCAACAGTGAAAAACCCTCAACCGACCAGCGCTTTCGCCATTTCATCACCGTTCTCGGGTGCACCCCAACGGCTTGAGCCAGCCTCTCGTGCGAGATGTCCGGATGCTCCGACAAGATCACGACCATCTTGGCCCGGTGAACATGGGAGCTGGGTGCCGTTCGTTGTCGTGCAATCCTACGAGCCTCTGCGATCTCCTCCGTCTCAAACTCGGGTTGATACTTCGGCTTCGGTCCAGGCATCGGTTACCTCCCAACGCGGTCGGGGAGACAACCTTATTATAAGCACACACCCGGTTCCAGACAACATTATACCTATTTCTGAAATCGACCACTAGGCCCATCTAAGGTCGCGGTAAGGCGTCGGACCGGCGTTGACTGCGCAACATCCCACAGTTCAACAATGCTCGTTGAAGCAGAGTGATCATTTTTTCCTGCCGCAAGCAATGTACCGTCGGGCGAAAACGCCACCGAACTGACGGGCCCGTTGTTACCGTCAAGTCTGTCTAGTACCTATTGACTTCTAAGACTGCGCGTGCCTATAGTTTGATGTCTCCCCTCAAGACGAAGGAGCCATCGGCATGCCGAAGAAATACGTCGTACGTCTGAGACCCGAAGAACGGGAGCGTCTGCAGGATCTGGTAAGCAAAGGCAAGACGCAAGCCTACCGAATAAGGCACGCTCACATACTTCTCAAGGCCGATGCAGCGGGTCCGGCCTGGCTGGATCGGCAGATCACGGAGGCCTTTTCGTGCAATCGGTCTACGGTTGAGGGCATCCGGAAGCGTTTTGTGTTGGAGGGACTGGATTCAGCCCTTGAGCGAAAGAAGCGAGCCAATCCTCCCACCGAAAGAAAGCTCGATGGTGCTAAGGAAGCCCGATTGATCGCGTTGGCTTGCAGTGAACCTCCAAAGGGACATAAGCGGTGGACGCTGAAGCTGCTGGCCGATGAACTCGTGGTCCTGGAGATCATCGATAGCATCTCATACCGAACGGTGCAACGGACGCTAAAAAAAACAAACTTAGGCCTCACCTGAGAAGGTGCTGGGTGATTCCGCCCAAGCAGAACGCCGCGTTTGTCGCCGCGATGGAGGATGTCTTGGACGTCTATCAGCGGCCCTACGACGCCAGGAGGCCCGTTGTCAATATGGACGAACACCCGGTCCAGTTGGTCAAGGAGACTCGTAGTGTGGTCGCAACACGTCCGGGCCAATCTGAACGCTACGACTACGAGTATGAACGTAACGGAACAGCCGTGAACTTCATGTTCACCGAACCGCTGGCGGGCTGGCGCAAGGTCCGTGTAAGACAACGCAAGACCGCAGTGGACTGGGCTCAAGAGATCAAGGATCTACTTGATACGGACTACTGTGAAGCCGAAACCGTCGTCTTGGTGTGTGATAACCTCAACACACACACTCCCGCGGCACTCTACGAGGCGTTCTCACCCGAAGAAGCTCGCCGTCTGGCCAAACGTCTCGAAATCCACTACACGCCCAAACACGGGAGCTGGCTCAACATCGCCGAGATCGAACTCAGCGTCTTGAGCAACCAATGCTTGAAGGAACGCATCCCCGATATCGAATCACTCAAAGAGCAGACTTCCGCCTGGATGAACGATCGCAACAATAAAAGCAAGGCTGTCAATTGGCGGTTCACGACCAACGATGCTCGGATCAAGCTGAGAAAGCTGTATCCAGACTACGCGGCGCTTTAGCCGTCAAAGGGTACTAGAGGTCTTCTTGAGTTATCGCCGTGGGTTGCTGCGGTAGACCACAGATTAACGCTACTATAATAAACCTCGTCTTTTCGAAAAGGGAAGTGCGACCAGCAAGGATTGCGCCATCGGGCGAAAATGAGATAAGGCCACCTCCATAATGCTCAAAGGTCAAAAGCGGCACATTCTCGGGCGGGATCTTTGAGAGCGTGAAAGACGCCCATCCTACGCCGTTGTCGTCGGCTTTTTGGCCACCATCCCCGGCTGTATCAAACGCTTTAATAATAATCGGGTGTTCGTCATGTTTGATTAGGCTTGAAAAGCCTTTTTTAGATGGAATAACGCCGTTATAGTCAAATTCAACGACCGCCACGCGTTCACCTTCCAATATGCGACACGCCTTCACCTCAAGGAATTCGGCTGCAGGATGCGGTTCTCTTGTTGGGACAAATAAGATCACCAAATGAAGCCCATCCGAATCGCGTATTCTAACTTTCACGGGAACGCTTTTTAAGCCAGCACGATAGCGAGTCTCCGAAATCAGTTCAACAGTTGGCCCGGGCCCTTCCGTCGTTCCAACTCCGGCACTAAAATACGGGTGTATCGCCAAAACACTGGCACTACACGCTGACAACCGATCCCGTCCCAGTCCGTACGACATAATATTGGTGCCGTCGTTGAAATCGTGTTTCAAGCCAAAGGCGTGTCCAATTTCGTGGGCCACGGTAATAAAAACAAAATCCCCAGAAACCAACCCAACACCTCCACCTTTTCCCGTTTGGCCTCCTACGCCGAGGACCTCACGACCTCGGGAAACAACCGTATTTACACCATTGTCAAGGACAAGAAGATATATATTCGCTTGGATGTCGAAAACTTGGCCAATCTCTTCAAACACCCTTTGGAAGGTGTCGTCAGAGTAATGGTTGACGGGATACTTACCAGCTACGCGATGGACTATCGGTTCCCCGGATGCATCGGATTCAACAGCGAGTGTCTTGTATCCGTAACCGTGCGCCTGCATCTGCTCGCCATAGAAGGTCTGAATCTGGCGAATGGTCCTTCTCATCGAGTCCACCACGCTGGCGCGGTACGGCCGGTCGTTGGGGAGGAAATAGATCATCCTGACCGTACGCGGGGGTCCGACGTTCAAATTCAACGCCTGCTTGCTCGCGGCGTAGGTGCTGTCACGTGCCGACATTTGCTCAATGTCGAGGGGCAGGCAGAAATGGACGGTTTCGGCCGACTCTGGCGAGGCATGGCTGAAAGAAGTGAAACAACCACCGAATAATGCGTTTAGACACATCAGAAATTGAATCATTCGCATCGATCTATGCTCCCTGTGGGCTTGAACGACGAAATATCCTGGCGGTTCGGAAATCAAAGTGTAGTCTAAAGGCGACCACAGAGTCAAGACCAATGTGAGGCGGATTTCAGATGGATTTACGTTTTAGTTTCGCGTTTTTATGTGCGTTCCAAAGCACGAGCGACGGGGCGGCGGTTGTCCAATATCCGTCGAGTCGGTTTCCTCTCAATGTGGCTCTTCAACTGGCAAAACCTGGCGGCCGAAAACGGAGTCCTGGCCTCACCCATCTCGTTGAAGAAGCCCACAGATCGCGGACGACCATTTTACTGCGTCATAGGCTGTCTGGCGCAACGCTGGCTTTGAGCCGTGGGTATCTCCCATCGCGCGGCGGAGTACCTGGAGAGCGTGTGCCGCGTGGTTGCAGGATTTCTTCATGTGGTCAACAGCGGCTGAAACATCCTCAGGCTTCATGCCAATGCTAACGAACTCCTCGCTCATCGCCTCGAATACGCCCAACCGCTTAAGGGCCGTGTTTACCTTTGTCTGAAATGAAACGCGTCCCGGATTTCCAATATCTTGGTTTTCATAGATGGATTGGGTTACCAGGTCCACCGCGCCGCAGGCCGATGTGATGGCGCCACTATAGTCATCATCGATAAGTCGAGACATGGCCCGGCCAAGCTCGTTTGCGGCAGATTTTGGGATAAACCTGGCCTCCCTTGCATCAAGTTCATGCACAGGGATGAAGTTGCCGTCGATAAACTGGTAACCATGACGGCCCAGAATGTCCTGGGTACTGGTCCGCAGATCAGGATTGTGTTCCGTAAGTCGCTCTGCTAATATACGCAATGCCGTCTCTTGTGCAGATTCATTCATTTTTCCGAACAGCCGATCCACTGCCGGCATCACCTCCGCTCGACTGCCGAGGCCACTCCGCGCTTCGGCTTTGGCTGTGATCTGCGAAACGTCGAACCCGGCAGCGGCGACTGTATTTCTTATGTTTTGGACCGATAGATTGTTCAGTACAGATCGGAGGGCCGCGTATAGTCGATTCTTATCATCCCGAGATATTGACACGGTTTGCTCCTTTAGTTGCGTCCTGATGGCTAAAATACGCTCGATAATAACCGTCTTTAGACAGGGCGTTTGTGTCGTCGTTTTGTTACCCTTGCTGCCGAAACGCCCACAGAGACTCGTCGGCAGAAGTAAATGCGTCCTGTAGTCTATCCTCCAGGTCAGGTTTAATTGACAACCGGAATCGTACATTGCCGGATTCTCACGCCAGAAATTCGGCTAATTCAAGGCAATCTGTTGCTATCTCGGGAAGTCCGCCGAGTTCGAGTCCCCAGACTTTGGGCGTGAAGTGGATAAAGTCGTTTCTTGTATTGTTTAATAGTCCGACAGATCGGTCATGTGTCTCGGAGGGGCGGAATTTCCGGCTTTGAACGTACATGTTCATTTTGTCGCTTTTGATCCTCTTATAAAGCCCAAGAAAACTCGCCAGCTTTAAATCCTTTGGGCGCGCCTTGTCGCATCGGTCGCTGTTGTGCCATTTTAGCCATTGTTTCTTGTTTTCGTCGCTTAAAACATTCAAGCCGTTGCTTCCTTTAAGCGCGAGAACCATCATGCCTTGGAGGCCGCTGTGCAGCGCGATAATGGCCCATTTCCATCGGTGAGGGTCATCCGCGGTTCGTTTTAACTGTTCTGCAAACATCTCGAAGTCCGAAACCGTCTCGATCGATTCGTTTGTACTTAGCCAATGATCATCCGGGCTATCCGATTCGTGCATGTTTATGATCTCATGTATTTCATCGCGGATCGTCTTATTTTTCTGTTCCATTTTACGCCTCCTGCCATAGCTGTCAAATGTCGGGATTGGAAAATTGGCGGTACGAGCCAACGATCTTTCGAGCTCTCCATACGGTCGCTATCCCCCCACCGCCGCCGGAGGCCGGGCGCCCACAAGGGACGCCCCTACAAGGCGGGGGAGTGATGGGGAGGTGAAGGCGTGACCGTCGGTGGGACGGAGTCTTTGACGAGTCGAGGTTACAGATACCCCTTCTGCCTTCCACGGCGCAGCGCGCGTTTCTGGTCTGCGGGCCGTGAGGGATACGCCGTGATGACGCGCTCTCCGCAAATGACGACCTTGCGATTCCTGAGGCGGCTCAATGCGCGGATCTCCCGCTTGCGGTTTTCGATCTCTCGGGCAACGTCCCGGCTTCGCATCAACCAGGTGTCTGCGTCGACAGGTGTCCCGAATTCCTGAATTAGCCGGACGTCCTCTTTCCGAATCGCCCGTTGCTGCGTGCGCGTCTCGGCGTGACGGGAAAAGGTCAGATTACTCATTGATCGTCTCCTTCGTCTTCTGTTTCGGAAGTGTTCTTTCGTGGATGCACATCCTTAAAGATATCCCGCACTTTGTCACCAGTTGGCGACAAGGCCGTCATTCGCGCGAGTACATCCATTTTTGGACCCTTGTAGATGGGCGGGAGGCGGTCTTCAAGCCATTGCTGGCGTTCAGCATCCTTGTCTTCGGCCATCAGTTCCTCGGGAATGTCCAGAAGCCGTGCAAATCCCGTCTCAAGAGCTCTTTTTGCAGCGGCAGAACCGTTAGTAATGCGTTCGATCTCGTCGTTCCAAATATTGTAGTCCGGGAACTCCGCCGGTGAGCCGAAACTCAGACCGCCATTGTCCACGTTTACAACGCCAGAGTGGATTTCGAGGTCATCAGGTAACTTACACAGGTAGTTGGCGAATGGGTTCTCTATGGAGGGATCGAAGGGTTCGGGACCAAATTCATTAATAAACAGATGCTCGCCGAAGATATCGGCCTTGTCGATAGACTCGTCTTCATTCCGAAAGGGTTCATCCAGGACGTCATGGGCGATTCCTGATTTCAATAAGAGGTCGAATCCATCATCCGCTAACTGCGATTTCTCTCGTCGCCATGTAAGGCTTCCCTCCGCTAGCAGCGCAAAAAACAGCGGCGCCATCGTGATGACATCGGTTGCGTTGACGCCGTACCGGCGTTTGATGAGATCGTAGGCGAGCCGGACCTTAGGGGCGATCTGAGCGCCGATCCGGACGGGGTCGGGTTCGGAAGCGGGCGCTTCATCGGGCTCTGGAAGGGGCAGTTCACCCGTGAGCACACCCGGTTCGACATCTAGCGCTTTCGCCAGTTCGTTCACAGTGTCTTCACGGGTTTTCCGACACTTATCCGGTTCATTTTCCAGGCGCTGGATCGTGCGCACAGTAATTCCGGAAACCCGTTCAAGATCGGGCCGTGATAGTTTCTTCCGTTGGCGCAGTGTACGAAGGCAATCAGAGTCGACTTTCATAGTGAGTCTCCTTCACGTCGGTGCTCTATGTGCGGCTGT
This sequence comes from Candidatus Latescibacterota bacterium, assembly GCA_965237675.1. Lineage (GTDB taxonomy): Bacteria > Latescibacterota > UBA2968 > UBA2968 > JAAXHE01. The sequence continues at coordinate 974,769 of OZ250150.1, read as the reverse complement.
GTATCTGCGATACGGAAAATGTAACGAATTGTATACAATCAAAAAACAGTTATTAAGTGTAATAACTTTATTTATTTTGTCATCAATGAGGCAAAAAACCATTGTATTGTCCGTTTCGAGGTTCTTGGATTGCTGTACGGCGCCCATCACGCCGCACCTGGACAGACATACACAGACATTCGGCTACAATGTGGTCCCGAAACGGATCCCGAGGCTGTCCCAAAAGGATTGCCGAGAAAGGCGGGCGGTTCACGAACCGCCTGCCTCGTCTGCGTCAGTAGGCAGGCCCCTACAAGTAACTGAAATGCGCGATATCCGGATCTGGCGTTTGGCGCCGTCGTTGCATTTGCATGGGCGACCGGCCGGTCGCCCATGCATAAGCCGGGCATCCGCGAATTTGATATCGCCAGGCGGTATCGCAAACCGGTTTTGACTGATTGCTGGCCTCTGTCGGCTGCTCGCAATGAGTTATCCGGGCTGATTCCCGATGCGCTGCCATTACAGAGCACAACCAGAGCAGAGCGCGCTAGTCCATCCCGCAATGAGGTTTGATGTACTTCCGTGGCTGGTAGGGCAGAGGATTATGTGCATCTCGTGAGGTAATTTGCGCTGTGCATATGGAAGGCCCCGCGCCCAGCGGCGACTTTTGTAAAAGCGGTAAGAGGTAAGAGGCGAGACGGTAGAGGGTTTAAAGACTTTGTCATATTTCACCCTCTGAACCGGTCTCCTGCTAACGGGCAAATAGAGACAGATCACTAAAGAGGGCGCGAAACTGGTGGGTGGCGGCGTGGTCTTCTTCCCTCTCCCGTCTAACGTCTCACGGTTTTAAGGAACCCGCCGGAGGCAGGGAATTTGGTGAGATGTGGATTTTTGGTTTTTACCTAAAGCTAACTGCTGTTGACTGATTGGTGCCCCCCGGGTCGAGGGCTGGCCTTCTTACATCTCGCGTCGTGGCGATTCTAACCCATCCTGTACGCTGCACGGGCGGTTCGCGAACCGCCCCTACGAAAACCTGAGACGCGACACAATTTGTGGCTCATCCCCTGGTTCTCCTCCCCCTCTCCTCGCAGGAGAGGGGGCCGGGGGGAGAGGTCGTCTCACCGCCTTTCGCTTCAGGCTGATCGCTGTTCGCTGCTTCGCGCCGTGCAAAAAATCCCTTGTTGCAATTCACGAAATCGAATATACTCCCGTTCGCCCTTTTGTCGCCTCCAACCCGCCACGATTCCGCCCCATGTCCCGTGCAAGCTCGAGTGTCTCGCCTTCATGCCGCGTGGTGTCGTGGCGTTCCTGTTTTCTTATCTGATGCAAAACCCACCCATCATCACCGTAGAGAATGCGTGCAAGACCTTTACCGGAGACCGCGGGGAGGTCCAGGCCCTGGACGGCTTCGATATGGCCGTGCGGGAAGGCCAGTTCGTTTCCATCGTCGGGCCAAGCGGTTGCGGAAAGAGCACCTTGCTATGGGCGATGGCCGCGCTCTGGCCACTCACCGAGGGGAGAATTACCGTAAACGGACAGGAGGTCCTGGAACCCCGGCGCGAGATCGGCATGGTCTTCCAGACCTCCAACCTGCTGCCGTGGCGGAACCTGCTGCAGAATATCCGTTTTCCATTTGAAATCATGCGGGAAGACCCCGAACGCTACCGGGATCGTATCGATGACCTGATCGAGATCACGGCACTGAAGGGCTTTGAACATCACTATCCGCGCGAACTCTCGGGCGGCATGCAGCAACGGGCTTCCATCGTCCGGGCGCTGGCGTACGACCCGCGGGTTCTGCTCATGGACGAACCCTTCGGCGCTTTGGACGCGTTCACACGGGACGAAATGAATCTGATGCTCCTCAACATCTGGGAACAGTCCCGTAAGACCATCGTCTTCGTCACCCATCAGATCCCCGAAGCCGTCTACCTCTCCGACCGGATCTACGTGATGACCCCCCGTCCGGGCAGGAACTCAAGAATCTATGACATCGATCTGCCACGCCCCCGCCCGTTATCCGTTACGGCCGAACCCCATTTTTTCGAGATCGTCGCGGAAATCAAACAGACCATTTTCCATGACGTTCAAAACGACACCGCGTCGGCCTGACCAAAGCCGGCCACGTGCAGCGGAGCGCAAGACCTACCCCCTTTCCCCCTTCCTGAAGGAAGGGGAGAACTGTCATTGGTTGACGACATAACGACAGTTAAAGAATCCACGCGACATATTGTTACGGGTCAACGCTCGTCTCCCCCTTTCCTTTAGGAGAGGGGGCCGGGGGGAGAGGTCACGGCGCTGACGGCTTATAGCTGTATTTGCTGCTTCTGGACGGCCGAATTTCGGCAATCTATTTCCGGGACAGAACACTTCGCCTCGGGTTCGCCCCATGCCTACTAAGGACGAAAAGCAACCCATTAACTGGTCAGCCCTGACCTCCGTGAGTTTCGCCGGAGTACAGATCGCTGCGATCGCCGGTGTGGCGCTGGTCGTCGTGGCGGCTTCCGAACTCGCGGTCCGCGCCTGGGACATTCCGTCCTATGTATTCCCGCTGCCGAGTGAGATTGCATCCGCACTCTACCGGTCCTTCCCGTTAATCTTGCCGCATCTGCTGGTCACGCTTCAGGAACTGGGTCTGGGATACGCTATCGGGGCTGTCGTCGGCATTCTTCTGGCCGCTCTCATCACTCAGTTTCCTTTTGTGGAAAAAATCGTGACGCCGTATATCCTCATTCTGGTCACCACGCCCATGCTCGCCCTGGTGCCCCTGCTGATCCTCAAGTTCGGGTTCGGTCAGACGCCACGGGTTATCGCGGTTGCTCTCGCGGTCGGCCCGATGGTGATGATCAACGCCGCCACGGGCTTCCGCAGAACCGACCTGGCAAAAATCGCCCTCGCACGCTCGTACGGCGCTACGACACTTCAGATTTTCCACAAGGTCCGCTTTCCGCTCGCTCTGCCGATGATCATCGTCGGACTCATGGTGGGAGGCATCTTCGGCCTGCTGACCGCGATAGGCGCGGAGATGGTGGGGGGCGGTTCCGGCCTGGGCAATCGCCTGGTCTACTATTCCTCCCTCGCACGCATGTCCAGCTTTTTCGCCGTAATTATCCTGATTGCCGCGATCGGCATCGGCCTATACGTCGCCTTTTACCTGATCGGAAAGAAATGGGCGAATTGGGAAAACTAGTCCAAATAATTCAGAAACCGGAATTTACATGGATGGACAGGATGGAAGGGATAAAAACGAAAAGTAGGAAGCGTGCTCCCTATTCCGGGTTATAGCGATGAATCCGTCCCCCATAGACTGTGCGACATCACTCTTGACAACCCGATCCCACAGCTTCAAAAGTTGTCGTTATTTCCTACGATTAATTTATTGAAAAACAACCTCTTATTCAAAAATACGACAACTCTTTGCGAATAATTCACGCCAGCACCCTTGTGAACTGCAAGGAGTCAATCAGGAGGAAAAGAGATGAAGAAAAATGCCGTCACACGCCGCCAGTTTCTGGGTTATTCATCCGCCATGGGCGTCCTGTTTTGTCTTCCGGCAAACCCACTCAGCGCTGGCGAGGCCGACAAAATCGTATGGGTCTCACCCCGTGGGAACCTGGAAGTGATGGACGATTTCAACCTGTGGATTGCCCACGAAAGGGGCTACTTCAAGGAACTGAACCTGGATGTCGTTTTGGAACCCGGTCCCACCGAAGCGATGGCGGTAACCAAACTTGTGGGCCAGAAACAGGCCGACATCGGTTTTCCGTCTCCGGGCGTACTGCTTTCCAGTGTCGACGCGGGTATCCCGGTTGTGCTCGTCTGGGAGATGGTGATGAAGCAGGTCTTCGACTTCGCCCTGCCCGAAGACAGTCCTATTGCGAAAGTCCAGGACCTGGAAGGCAAAACCATTGCCGTCGCTTCCGAAGGCTGGCGTGTGATCATCGATCCCATCCTGGTGGAAGCGGGTGTCGACCCCAAGGCTGTCACCTACCTGAATGGCGGCCCGCAGTGGGGGCAGATGGTCGCCCTCGGCCGCGCGGACGCGGGACTTGCATGGCGAGGGCTGGCCGCCCAGTGGAAAGCCCTGGGAATGAAGCTCAAGTTCCTTGTCGGGATGGAGTTCTCCAATCATCCATCCAACGGTTATGCCATCCACCGCGACGATCTGAAGGACGAAATCCGCGTCGACATCTGGACGCGCTTCTTCAAGGCCAATTGTCTGGCCTACGAGTTTACGCGAGCCAATCCGCGTGCGGCAGGTCAGATCACCTACGGCCGCTTTCCCGACTTGCGCGAACAGATGGCGCCCCAGCTTGCGATGGATTCCATGCTCGAGTTGGGCACGAACTACTTTGACGGCGACCGCGTTGGCAAAGGGTACGGATACAGCGACCTGGAATCCTGGCAGGCCTACATCGACACCGTGCACCAACTCGGGCAGATCGAGAACCACTATAAGGCCGAGGACGTCGTCAGCAACGCCTTCGTCAAGGAAGCCAACAATATCGACCGGGATCGCGCCCGCGCGGAAGGTAAGGCTTTCAAGCTCAACGATAACTTCAAGGATCTGAAGGTCAACTATCCGGTGTGAGTGTCAAAAGCCGTGAGAGGGAAGACGGAAGAGGGGAGACATAAGCCGTTTTGGTAACTTTTCCGTATGAGAGTCCACAAATGGACTCTCGTCACATCAAAGAGAAAGTACATCGCTGATGGGAGCGCGACACCGGTGGGTGGGGTGTGGTCCTCTCCCTTCTCCCGTCTACCCTCTCACCCTGGGGGCGCGGGGTGGAGGGGCGGCCTGTTATAGGAGACACTGACGATGGCGGACGAAGGAAGCGCGAAGTACCCCGGTATCAGGATCACCGCCGTGGACACCTTTCTGGTGGAAGGCAACTGCTGTTTCGTGAAGATCAGCACCAACGAGGGGATCACGGGACTGGGCGAAGGCTCGATCAGCGACAACAAGGTGGGCACGATCGCCCAGTGCATCAAAGACCTGGAGGGCCACCTCATCGGCAAGAATCCCACGGACATCGAGTATCTTTGGCAGGGGCTCTACCGCTGGAACCGCTGGCACGTGGGCGTGCTTTTCAGCACCGCCCTCAGCGCCATCGATATCGCCCTGTGGGATATCCTCGGAAAGATCGCGGGCCTGCCGATCTACAAGCTCCTCGGAGGCGCCGCGCGGGACAAGGTCCGCATCTACGCCGGCGGCAGCGGAAAGTCGGGCGTGCAGCGCGCCCGGAGCATGGGATGCAATGCCGTCAAGACCGGGCCGCCGGTGACCAGGGTCGGCAACCCTCTCACCGTTCCCATGCCATGGGACCTGAACCGGGCAGCCCGGCAGATCGAGGAGATGCGGGTCGAAGGGGGCGATGATTTCGACATCCTCATCGACGCACACGGCCGGCTGACGCCGACCATGGCGCTGGAGTATTGCAAAGCCGTTGAGCCCTACCGTCCCTTCTGGATGGAGGAACCGATCCAGGTGGAAGGATCGAACGACGCCCTCGAGTGGCTGAGCGACCGCACGTCGGTGCCCCTGTGCATGGGCGAGCGGAACTTCACCAAGTGGGGCTTCCAGGACATCATTGCCAAGCGCCTGGTGAGCTACCTCAATCCGGATATCGTCCACTGCGGCGGCATCTCGGAGTTCAAGAAGATCGCGGCCATGGCGGAGGCGCAGTATATTCAGGTCTCACCCCACATCACCTACAGCAGAGTCGGAGTCACCGCCGAGATCCACATGGGCCTGAACTGCCCGAACAGCGTCATCCAGGAGATGGCCTCCTATGCGGACGACCCCTCCAGGGAGAAGACCGACTGGAGGGACGACCTGTTCTTCGGGCACAGGTACCAGATCGAGGACGGTTTCGTGAGGTTGCCGGACATACCCGGTCTCGGACTCGAGCTGAACGAGGAGGTGGCGCGGGCGCACCCCTACGAACCGCAACTCCGCGAGGAACTCAGGTACGAGGACGGGTCGGTGGAGGACAACTGAAGAGCGAGAAGTCGAAGCACTCTTTGACCGGCTGAAGGGCTTACCTCAATTCGAAAAAACAGGAAGACGACACCGCGGCGAAGACTTCAGAAACGGGGTCGTAAGATCGTCCAATTGGTCAACCTTTGAATTGGCCACAAAACGCACAAAAGACACAAAAGGAACAGGTACTGAACGGCGTGTGTTGTGACGCCGTGATCCCGTGGCTATTTCGTTGTTTCTCCTGGTTATACTTCCAGTAACTGGATAGGTGTTTTTGTGCCTTTTGTGGCAATTAATCGCAGTTCGAAAAAAGCAAGGCGACACTGCGGCGAAAACTTCAGAAACGGGGTATTGAGGTCGTTCGATTAGACATTTTCTCCGTTCACGTCCAGTGACCCTAAGCATCCTGGAACTCCGACGTCAAAACGCCTTTGTTCTTCTGTGTAAATTCGATGTAATGTCCCCGAAAAATGACGAATCAAGGCTAATTCATCTATTGACCCACGCTTGTAGCCAATCAAGTATTCATCACTACCGCTGCATGGCTATCCGGGCCGCAAACCCCCGCGCTGTTGCGCGCCTTGAGCCGCAGTTGGTTCAGGCCTTCGTGCAGTCTCCACTCCAGCGAGGGGTCTGTTTGTTCGCTCCATTCGGCTCTGTCGATCTGCACCAGAAATGCGTCAAAGCAAGGCGTCTCGGTATCTACATCCACGCGCAGGACATCTGGCTCGGCGGTTTCGCTCAAGTAGAGTTCCGTCTGGTTGAGCGGGGGACTGAAATCCTGCCAGCGCTTGGTGTGTTGGGGGTATTCGCGTTTGCGGGGGAACACATCGCTGTAGAAGCAATAGAAGAGATCGCTTCCCCAGTTGCTGGAGAGTCGCCACGGTAGCGGCCAGGGCCGGCTGACAAAGTCGTTGCGCCGCACCATTTGCAAGTGTCCTTTGAGCATCAGGTGCTCCGGCCCTCCGCTCAGGTCGTCAATCGAAAAAGCATTGTCGCCCTGGCGATAGGCAACGCGCGCGGCACGGAGCATTTCGAGGTCCGGCAGGCGCCACTGGATGGGATATTCCCAGGTCGCCGGTCCCGGCATGATTTCGGCCAGGCGTTCGCTGATTTCCACCAGACTCAGGGGAATGCCCGTGTCGGGATCGTAAATGTAGTAATCGCGCGTCGCATCCAGGAATATCCACTTGTCGAACTCGTTGGACCATACTTCGGCCACTTCGTGCCCGTACGTGTGCTTGGTGGAGATGTTGACCCAGCGGGCCGGAAAGCCCATGGCCAGACAGGCGGCGATTAAGGCCAGGTTACAGTAGAGGCAGTGGCCATCGCGTCGGCGTTTCTGGTAGTCGCCCGGCAGACCGGGGCGTCCACGTGCATCCCTATCGAGTCGAGGCAGATCAAAGTAATTCCATTGGTAGGCATCCAGGCGACCGAGCGGCACTTTGTAGGCCCAGTGCATGAGTTGCAGCTGGGCTTCGAACTCAGTCGCCGCGCCTGAGACCATCGCGTCCAGTTCAAAGCGGTGGCGCAGTTCGTTCAAGCGGGCGAATTCTTCGTGGACGTAGGGTAGGGATGGACGGATGACGCGACGGTTGCGGAACCGGAGAATGTGGTAACGTCTATTGGAGCGGTGCTTGTGCTCGCGGCACTTCGCTTCAACGGAAATACCTTTGAATACCGGCGTCACCAGCGGATTGTGGGCGTACATGACAATCTTGAACTGCAAGTAGCGTCCAGCAGGAGCGCACCATGTCCTGGAGAAATTCGCTACGGACTCGAAAGGGGACCACGCGGCCGCTATAGGCACTGGATTATCGCCCAGACGTGCCTCTATTTCTACCTGGCTTCCCTCGGGCACATCCACCTCCCATCCTACCCGGCACTCTTCCACGTCGAGCAATTTCGCTATTCTTTTTGTATCCTCTCCTTTAGCCAGGTCGATCACCGGCGAGACAAAGGTGCCCTGCGGTACGCTGCGATCCAGACTGAGGCGGATGGTGTACTCCCCGTCGATTTCATCTTTCCAGCCCAGGTGCTCAAAATCCCAGGTACGGCCTCCGTCTCGGCTCTTGGCGCTGCGGTCAGGGTGGCAGAGCCGCGTTTCAGAGCCACGCTTGTATTCTCCATCGGCGGCCACCATGATTTCCCAACTGGTCTCCTCCGATTCGGCCCACAGGACGAACTCATTGGTACCCTGCCGCAGGGCGCCCACCGGCACGGCCACCACGAACCAGTTGTCGAAGTGCGAGCCTCCCCAGTCGGTGGTGTAGTAGTGGCGAGCAGAGGGGTGGGCTATCTTGCTCGGAGGGCGGATCAAGTGGTGACCATTGATGGAGATGTGGAGTGCATGGTCATTGTCGTCCATTTCCCGTCCGTTGAAGATCAGATAGGCGGCTATGGCGCGAGGATCATCCAGGACGAGATCTTTGCGGGCCATCACGCCTTCCTGCAATTTCTCAAACCACGACCGGTCCTCAGCGCCCTGGGGCCGGCCGATGGCTGGCGCATCGTCTTCGACCAGGAGCATATCATTGAGAACGATAGCCTTTTTCAGCTCGCAGTATTGGAGTTGATCGAACTGACCTCGTACTTCGAGCGCAGTGGCATCGAGCGCGAAACAGAAACTGCTCTCTATCGACATATTTGAATACTCCTCTGACAAGTGTCCTGTCCCAAAACTACCTCACCATTCGGCCGGCGATTCATCCCGTCCCGCGGCGTTGGGCCGACCTTACGCAGGTCGCCTGCGTTCAGGCGCCTTGCGAGACGGGCGACTCGACGGCCGAATTTTGGCAACTTATTTCCGGGACAGAACACTCGATCCTGGTCATCTCCACGCCGCGCGCAGCAAGCGGACCCAGTTTCCGTGCATGATGTCGGCAATGTCGGTCTGCGAGTAACCGCGTTTTTCGAGGATGGCGGGAATCTTCCGCAGATCGGCGATGGTGTCGAGATCGGAGGGGCACTGCTCCTTGCCGTAGCCGCCGTCCAGGTCGGTGCCGATGGCGGCATGGCGGCAGCTCCCGGTTAGCTGGCAGACGTGGTCGATGTGGTCTACCGCGGTCTCCAGCGTGATGCCCGTGTTGTCCATGGCTGCCGGGTCCCACAAGGGTGAGATCATCCAGATGTCCATGGCTGTGCCAATGACTCCGCCGCGCTGCGCCAGCGTTTTGATCTGTCGATTGTCGAGCTGGCGGTCGTGGTCGCACAGGGTCCGACAGCAGTTGTGCGTGGCCAGCGGGGGACCGGTGAAAATCTCCAGGGCTTCCCAGAATGCCTGCTCGGCCAGGTGGCTCACATCGAGGATTATCCTGGCCGCTTCCAGGGCTTCGAGCATGGGGCGGCCCCTGGCCGTCAGGCCACCGGGAGCCTGGGTCCCGTGTGAGTAGGAGCTGACCCCGTAGTGACATAAGCTCACGATCCGCAGGCCTTCATCCCACCACTCGGCTACCTGTTCGGGCGCCACAATGCCGTCCGCCCCTTCCATGCTGAGAACAAACCCCAGCGGGGTCGTCTGCGGATCGTTGTCCCACTCGGCCAGATGGGCGTCGAGTTCAGCGCGATCGCGTATCTGGCGCAAGACTCCCTTGGCCTCCATCAGGCGGTAGTAGGCTAACTCGCCCTTGCACTTGGCGTAGGCAATGTCCTGGGTGCGCACCCCGGGAAAGCGCTTGCCCATCGAAGCAAGCCGACAGCCCATGGTGACGAAGAAGAGGCCGATCCCGCCGCGCCGCAGTTCGGCGAAATTCACCACGTTCAGGCCGCGGCCCTTCTGCGCCATTCCCGCCTCGGCCTCGCGTATTTTGGCGATGGGCTGGAGCAAGTCCCGGTCCCATTCGAGCGCGTTGTAGGCGATATCGAGGTGGGCGTCGACGATCAGCATGGAGGTACTCCCATCAATAATATTCTGGCGAACCAATAGCCAGTTTTGTCCGCCGAGGGCAGGGGCCCTAGGGAAATGTGGATGTTGAATCTCGTATTTTGTTCTTTTTTCGTTCTTGCTTTCTCTTTACTTCTTCCCCGCCCTCTAAATTCCCCTATTTCCTTGCCCTTTTCGAGAGGCGGGGAGACGGAAGAGGAAAAACCTGAAGGCGGGTAGACGTGAGCCGGAAGCCGGGAGAAGACGTGCTTGCCCGATTGGTTTTTCCTTTATGCCACCGGCAAGAAATGAAACCGCACGGGGCAGGCAATCTCTCGCCTCTACCGTCTAACGTGACTCACCGCCTTTTAAAGAACGGCGGCGCTCGGCGCGGGGCCGATTTTTCCACGAGTCTTGCAGTGGCAAATCTTACAAGTTGTCCCCTAAGTACGCATCCGGAACTTCAGCGTTTGGGTGCCTAACGGATCAGCGTGGAAAAACCCCGACTCCGCCACCGTACGGTTGTGACGTCGATACGGAGAAACCGTCGTTTGCATTGTCGGTCTTACGCCCGTTTGCTTTTCGATATTTGTGCTGATCGCTTATTTCTAAGGTTAGTTTCGCAGTGGCAACCCCGGTGGTTACCCCCGTCGAGGCAGACCTGCTGGATGAATATTGGCATATTCAATGTTGATCGATTATTTTTAGAATTCCTAACTTATGGGTCTCGATCAATAAAGCCTACGAGATTTCACTTGGAGATCCATGTCCAACGGAGGAATAGTGTATGTTACGTTTTAGATCGTTAATCGCTCTTCTGTTTCTCGGTATTTGGATAGTGGTTCCCGGCTGTGGCGGTTCGAAGTCAAAAGAGGAGACCGCCGGGCAAAAACGGGAGGCTTCCGCACCAAAAGCCGAAGTAAAAACCAGAGCCGGGGACACTGCGGGTAAAGAAAACGAGGCCAGACGAAGGACAATTGAAAAGCCAAAGCCTATGGCAAGGAGCGCGACTGCTAACCTAGATCAGGCACTAAACGTCGTTACGGCTGCTTTGGGCAAAAATACGCTTAACGTCAACGCGTCCGATCTCCGTGCAGTGGGCAATTCAAAGGGCGAGGGCGTCTTTATTTACGTACCCAAGACCCGATTTCGTGGTGTCGAGCGTTACATCATTTGGATGGTGATCGACGGGAGAGCCTATGCGCTGAATGGTCCAACGAAAAAGGTGACTCCAAGTCTTCCTTGGCCAAGAAATGCGCCACAAGACGCGTGGAAGAAAACACGCCTCAATATGTACATGGCGACAGAAGCAATCGAGCTTGTCTTTGGAAGATGAATGATACCGAAATCCACGTGTCTGGCCAACCGACAAAGACGGATTCACCCCAAGTTGTGGCGATCGACGATGATGGTGAGCAGCACGTTTTATGCAGCGGACGAAAGCCTCCATCTCAGCCACCGGACGGCAGTAAGGTCGTATCGGAAAAACCGCATTGGATAGTCGGTCTTACCGCCGGTTGCCGCCTTTGATTTTCGCTTTTGCTTCAAGCTGACAGCTGTACGCTGATGGCTGCCTTATGCTCCCCCTCTCCCCCCGGGAGAGGGGGCCGGGGGGAGAGGTCTGCGCATCCGCGAGGTAATGTCGCCCGGCCCTATCGATGTCCCATGGTGCGGTGTGGTCCTCTCCCGTCTCCCCTCTTTCGTCTCACCGATTTTAGCTGATAGCTTACGGCTGTTTTTGTGTTCCAGATGCCGAGGCATCAATTCCTGATTTTTTCGAACAAGGCCTCGACTTCCGCGTCCTTCTCCTCGCTGCGCTTGCCGATATAACTCTCGCCGAAGTAGATGACCAGCGCAACCAGGATTTCCACCCCCGTGTAGATCTCGAACCTGTCGGTGAACTGAATCATGATGAAATAGGTGGTTACACCGCCGATAAACGATAGGATTGCGCCTCGCGCCGTCGGGCGTTTCCATATCATCCCGAACATCAATGGGATTGCGATGGGCGACAGGAGGCCGCCGAATAGTTTTACGGTCAGAGCAAACACCTTATTCATTCCCTGACTCTGGGAGATCACAATTGCCGTTACCACAACCGCGATGCCGAAAATCGCCGTTATGATCATGCCCGCCCTGAACAACGCCCTGTCGTCGATCTCGCGCTTGAAATTACGCTGGTAGAAATCCTTGGTGAACACCGCGGCAAGCGCATTGATATCGCTGTCGATCATGGACATGGTCGCGGCAAACATGGAGCATACCAGCAGTCCGATCAGCCCTGGCGCCAGAGGCGACAGTAGTTTCTGCGTGACAAGGATATATGTCTGATCCAGATCGAAGCCGGCGATTGGCTGAAGCGTGACCGGATCGAAGTATTCTGGCATCAGCAGCGGCGCGGCCCACGCGGGGACGAAAATGACGATGGGATAGAACAAGTAGAGAATCGCCGACAGAAGCGCCGCCTTCTGGGCATCCCTCGGCTTTGCCACCGACACGAATCGCTGCGCCAGTCCCCAGGTGCCCCCGTTGTAGCTGAAAATGATCACAACCACATAGACCAGCCAGAAGCTCGTACTGATCCCCCCCGCCGCGTTGAAGAAGCCGGCACGTTCCCGGGGCAAGCTGTCCCACATCGCGTTCCATCCGCCCACCATATCCAGCGCGATAAACAGCACGGCCAGACTCATGACGAGTTGGACCACGAACTGTACCAGATCCGTAAGTACCGTTGCCCAAAGCCCGCCAATAAACACGTAGGCGATGGTAATCAGACCCGAAACAACGATAACAGGCAGTACCGCCCAGCCGGTAACCACGTGGACCACAATTGAGATCGCGAACAACTTGATGCCGAGGTCGATAAACTTGATGAGAATACCGGAAATCGCAATCAGACCCCTCACGGAATTGCCGTAACGCGCTTCCAGGTATTCCACCGGCGTCAGAACTTTCAACCTGGACCATCTCGGCGCCCACACAAAGCATCCGATCACCAGCGCCACGAACACGCCAAGCGAAAACAGGGTCCACATGCTGAACCCCGTGACCGCGGCACGGCCGGCAAAACCCACAAACGCGACCGCGCTATATCCCGACACATGGTGTGAGATGGCCGCCATCCACCAGGGCAACCCGTGCCCCGCCGCGAAGTACTGTTCCACATTTCCGGACTTCCGCTTTGCCAGAATTCCGATCCAGGCCATCAATGCTGCGTAAGCCGCGATTACGGCATAATCAGTTTGTGTCAGCATAGGCCTTTCCTGTAAAAGCACCAGCTCAGACTACCGGTTGCATAGTAAGTCCACCTTCGGTGGGTTCATTCACCAACCGATGGCATACGACGTAGAACGTGGATCTGCACCACCGACGCGTGTGCCCGTCTCAGGATCAACTGTAATCGCACACACCCGGCTGACCCCTGCGCTCCAATCGTCATCATCTTGGACGAGGTGCCCGCGACCTCGCAACGCCTCACGCACCGGTGGGGTGATGCGGGCTTCAACCGTTACCTCGCCGGGCAATGATCCGTGGGGCCAGAACGAATTCGGAAAACTGTGACTGATGACACGGGGGGCTTCGATCGCTTCTTGCGGTTCCATTCCGAACTCAATGATATTAAGGAACACCTGCAGCATCCCCTGGACCTGTGCATCGCCACCGGGACAACCAAAGGGCATAAACGGCTTTCCATCTTTAAGTACCAGCGCAGGGTTTGGGGTGAGGCGTGGACGCTTCCACGGCTGCAAACAGGAGGGATGCACTGGATCAAGCCACGTCTGCGTACCCCGTCCTGAGACGGGAAAACCCAAGCCCGGAACGACCGGGGACCAACCAACGACATCCGAAGGGGTTGCCGAGAAGGCGTTGCCCTGTTCGTCCACCGCGCAAAGGTAACTGGTATCGCTCTCCCAATGCGATATACGCTCCGGTTGCGGACGATCCGGATCCAGGGTCGGGAAGGGTCCGTTTTTCCCACGCGGTTCCGGATGGAATCGCCACGGATCACCGGCGGGCGGCATGTCACGAGCAGCTCGTTGGGGGTCAATGGCGCCCCGTCTTTCAGCGGCATAGCGCTCATCGAGCAGACCCGCCATCGGCACCTGCACAAAATCGGGGTCGCCGAAGTACGCCTCCCGATCGGCAAACGCCAATTTGAGTCCCTCGATAATTGTGTGGAGATAGTCCGCGGATTCGTGCCCCATCCTCTGCAAGTCAACCCCTTCGAGAATCTTCAGCGCCATGTTCAACGTTGGCCCCTGACACCAGGGTCCGCAGGTATATACATCATAGCCTTTGTAGGTGATGTGCGTCGGTGGTTCGACGCGAACCGAAAATGCAGCGAGATCTTCGTAGGTCAGCAGCCCCCCCTCCTGCGCATGGAAATCGGCAATTTCCCTGGCAATTTCACCCCTGTAAATCAGATCGCGCGCGGCTCTGATTCCCGTTTCCCGATCACCCCCAGCCCCTCGTTCGGCGTCGATCATCCGCTGGAAGGTGTTCGCCAGATCCTTCTGGAAAAAAATTTCCCCGACTTGTGGAATATGTCCACCGGGATTAAAAACAGCAGCCGTCGATGGCCGATCTCCCAGCTCCCCGCTGACAAAGGCGTGGAACTGATGATCGACCGGGTGCCCGTTTTCGACGAGGTCTAACGCGGGCTGGATGACCTGTTCAAAGGTCATGGTGCCAAACCGCGCCAACGCCGTCAACCACGCATCGGGCGATGCCGGTGTAAGGGTTCGCAAGATTCCGGGGGGCAGGTCGCCGCCGTGATATTTTCGGAAGTAGTCGATGCTTGCCGCCTGAGGCCAGCGTCCGAGTCCGCTGATGGTTTCAACGGGTGCGCCCGAACCCGGGCAATAGATAATCGGTGCGACACCGCCAAAATGGGTGGATCCCGGTTGAAGCACGTTGATACAGATACCGACGGCGACACCCGCATCGGCAGCGTTGCCGTCATTTTCGAGGATACGAACCCCGCCCATGGTTGCGAGATAGTGCACCGATGAGACAACGTACCGTTTCCCGCGGACTGACGGGCGATGACTTTCTGGCATTTCGATTTTTCCTTATGTGGGAGGGAGCGTGCAGGGGCTGGGGAGCGGTCTAGGTGGTGGAAAACGCCGGGTGTGAGACCGGATTTCGAAAAGATGTAGAGGCGCTACCGTCCAGTCGCTCAGCTTTCGTAGTTATTACGGGGAGCACCCTTTAGTTTACATCCTCCTCTGTAGCGGCTCAGCTTGTCAAAGCGGTCTTTGAGCCTACCGAAACGTGGTCATTGCCTGTGCTGAGCCTGTCGATGCAAGCTTGTCGAAATGCGTTCATTGAGCTCGTCGAAATGCGCGTTTCGGAACTCGTTCGGCTCCATTGGACAGCCCTTCGCCGACCCTTCGACAGGCTCAGGGAGCGGCTCAGGGCAAGGCTAACGACCTCAGGTTCGGGGAGCACCATATGGTTTACATTCTCCAGTGTAACAGACGAAAAACTGTCAACTATTTTCCGCTACTGACAATATGTAAACGCAATGGCGTTGCGAGCGATCTCATCCTGGGCTGATTAAAACATGAGCTGTCAAGGTAAGCCGCTATTTTCGCGAATCAATCAATTCCATCCCTCGCATAATGGCTCTTCGAGCCCGTGAGGGAAGCGTGCATGAAGGTGGGGCAGACATTCCTGTCTGCCATGCTCATTGTCATTCTGAATCGGGTTCTGGAAACAACCTATTCCTGAACACGAACGTCAATCACGAGTTTTCGATGTATCCCGCGGTCCGAAAGTTCCGCGTGATCTTCTTGCGGATAACTTGACTGACGGAGGTCTTCTCCCTTGGTTTCGTGAACGCCGGTGTGGTCGAAATCACCATCCCCTTTTTCGTTAAGGTCCGCGATCGTGGGAGCCTTCCACCACGTCGTTTCTGGGTCCCTGTCGGCATCGCCTAAATCGACCATTCTCGCAACGCGAGCAGAAAACAACCCATCCGACTTGCAACGTGCGAAGTCTGCACGCTGAAACAGGTAGTGCCACGGAATGCATTTGTCTTCGATTTCGCACAGTTTCGTGGTTGTCTCGGGTACGTCGTTGGCATCCGCCAACAGACAGCCAGTATGGCATTCCTCTTGATTCGATTGCTTCCAAATGGAGCGCTGGGGTTCGGTGCAATAGAAACAGTAGATCGGTTTCATATTGGCGAACTCTGCCTTGTCCAAGAGCAGTTCACGTTGCTGGTTGTACTTGATCTGTAACGTACCTTTGTATCTTGCTCTCTTGGCCTGTACTCGCATTTTTAGGGTCCACCTATTGCCGACGATGTGCCACTCCCAGTCGGCGCCGCTATGGGCCTCCTTCTTCTTGGAAAACGTCTCAAGGTGAACGCGGTCGCTATGTCGGCGCCTGATCTCAAGCAGGTTGGTTTCGGTGATCGTTTCTTCACCGTAACTGACGTACACGTCTGTACGATGGGAGAACTCAAGATTGCGGGACGTCGCGTCACCCAACTCCAGAAAGGTCTTAACTATGTTCGAAATCAACGGATATTCCTCAGTCGGCATAAGCGCTAGAGGCGGGACGGTCGTCGGCCACGATGCGGGTCGACGCGAGTAAGGAGAAAGGTTTCTGAGCCTTTCGCCCTCCATACAGACGCGGCTCTCAGAAGCGTGCGCGGTAGCTGACGGCCTGCAGCTGCACGTGACGTCCGACATCCCCTGGTAACTGGAAGAGCCTGGGTCTCTTCCGAAACTCGAACAGCCGGTAGAGATGATAGGCGTGTACGTTCGCCTCGGAAAATCGGACCTCGCCGGCGCTGATGTAGAATGGCGTGAGCTTACCGTAACGTGTCGTCTTTACCTCAATGAATCGATCCCGCCCGCTGACTTCGTACGAACGAATATCAAAACCGGCATGGTCGCCCACAGTTTTGGAAACCTGCTCGACGTTTCTGGCGAGGCGGTCCTTGCCTTCGCCCAGTAGCCGGGCGCGCTCAAACTCCATGACCAGCGCTTCTCCGGCACACCCCAGAGATCGATTGAGCGCCTCCATCTGGAGGTAGTTGATCGTTGGTGCAGGTTGACCGGAAACGACGTAGTCAATGGGTCCCTCACCTACTGAACTAGAAGCAGGCACAGGCGGATCGACTCCGATACCGAGGAGATCGTCGACGGCGACTTGAATCTGGCGTGCCTCGACATCGGCTTTTACCAAATTCTCGAGCGACGATAGGTGCTCGTGCACCACATCCCTCAGCATGCTCTGGATGTTGACGAGCGGTTTGTATCCGTTGATGTAGGGGAACCCCAATTCGATCAGGACTGCGCTGATGTTCTGGTGTTTGCGCTCTACTGCGCCGCGCGTGCGGTCATCCAACCGAGCCCGGAGCGCCTTGTTGTGGGCGGCTTTGTTGAACGGTTCACCACGAAGTTCCGAAGCCAGCATGTCGAAATAGTCTCGGACAGTGGCTTCGACCTCCTGTCGGCTCCAATCGCGCGACATCGGCTCAACCAGTTCACTTTAGACTTCGTGGGTCCGCGGGATGTTCGACGGACTCGCTGGCACGTCCCCAGGCACGTTCCAGAGCGATACTTGTCGAGTGATGCCCTGCGGGCAGAGCCTGGGTCTCAACGACCTCATTATGCAAGATTTCTGCCACAGCGTTCAGACCAAGCGGGATCAGCGACAGGATCAATACACACGGGCGTCAACATCCTCCAGCGCTTCTGACAGGACCGGACAATACACAGCCATCCGTGTTCAACTTGAATTTATGGGACTTCGATGATACCTTGCTCATGACAGGCTCCTTTCGTATGAGGATACAGTAATTCTTCGCGGGACTACCGTATCCAATTTACATCGGAGCCTCTTCTATTTCAACTATGATAGGCACATTCCCCCGCACGAAGTCTATAGAATCCCGCGTAAGTCATTTGATATGATTCGTTATGTGAGTTACTCTGACGGAACCTCTACAACATAAATATCAAAAGTCCTCTCGGGGTTGGAGAGAAAGGCGATTTTCTTGCCATCAGGCGACCAGGCCGGATAATACTCCGCAGTCTCGCTATTCGTTAAGCGTTTGATATTCGCTCCGTCAGCGTTCATTACAAAAAGTGGGCCGTCTCCCTCAGCTGAGTAAACGACTCTGGTGCCGTCCGGTGACCATGCAGCACCTACCCACAAATCATCCCAGATATCCTGAAAGGTCAGGCGAGTAACCTCGCTACCGTCAGCATTCATCACATACATATCGCCATAGTTTGTGCGGGCATTGTCGCGCCTTGACCAGAAGGTAATTCTTGTTCCGTCAGGCGACCACGTAGGCAAAATACTACCTTCGGTATCTGCGGTGAGTTGCGTAACCGTTGCCGACTCAACATCCACCACAGAAATTACAGCGAACCTATTATCATTGGAATCAACACCTATAGACATAAAGGCAATCTTCTTACTGTCGGGTGACCAGACCGGAAGCCAATCGTGGACAGTACTATTCGTTAGCCGTGTGAGATCTGCGCCTTCCGGACCCGCCACATAAATTTCAAAGTTCCCGTCCTGGTTGGAAGAAAAGGTGATCTTGGTGCCGTCAGGTGACCAAGAAGGGTATATATCTTCTGCGTCATTATTTGTAAGACGAGTGAGACCTTCACCATTTGCACCTACCTTATAAATCTCTGAATTCCCATCCCGAGCAGAGGAAAAAGCGATGTGCTCACCGTCCGGTGACCAGGCTAGCGTCGTGTATAATTCGGTATCCACTGCAATAGAAGTGGCTAATCTTATTGAATCACCACCATCCGCATTCATCACCCACAATTCCGGATCTTCAAAACCAGAGAGATAAGCAATCTTGCGGCCGTCTGGCGGTGACCACGTGGGATGTAATTCGATGGTCTCGCTATTCGTCAAACGGGTGAGTTCGGCAAAACAAGGATTACCAAACAACTTCGCGAAGGCCAGAAAGTCGGCCATATCAATTGAGCCATCAGTGTCCAGATCCACTGCGGCATTATAACCTGCGTCACCCTGCTGAGCCCCAAATGCAACGGCCAGGGCGATAAAATCAGCGAAGTCAACCCGCCTGTTGTTGTCGAAGTCACCGGGACAACCGGAAGCCTGGGCTGTGAGAACCAGGACCGCCAATATGGCAACTGATCTGAAAAACATAATTGCCTCCTTGGTACCCTCGGTGCATCTGAGCGCGTACCGTAAACTCACGCCCTCCCTCGCGTCAGAATCGACACCACCTGCGGGACGGCCTCCTCCACGCATTCATCCGCTTTATCGCCTTCCATGGGTGCAGCGTGCGCGCGCAGTTCGATATTCCTGTAGCCTGCGACACCGTCAAGGGTGCTCGACCAGGCGCCGGCTCCGGAAGGCCTGAACCTGGCTTCCAGCTCCTTTCGTGGATACTCCCATCGCAGGTCCCTGCCGCGGTACCGGACCTGATCCCCCTCCTTCACGTCGCTCATCCTCATCCTGCGGTGTACTCCGAAGGAAGGTCTGATCAACCCGGTTATACGAAGTCGTGGTGTGATATGATCGTGTTGAGAGGACGTTTATGTTGAAAAGGACGTGGTTTTGGATGGTTGTGGGGGCTATTCGAGGGTGGGATGCGCCCCGTCCCGGGGTTTGTGCCCCCGTCCGCCCGATCCGGACGGATTTGTCCCTAAGCGGTGGCCAGTTCCCGTCGGACGAGATAGAAATTGGCCAGGGCGAACAGAGTGAAGAGGTGGGCCGTGTTCTTGGCAAGGCCCCGGTATCTGACCTTGCGATAGCCCCACAGGTGCTTGATGACGCCAAAGGGATGTTCGACCCGTGCGCGTGTGCGATTGCTCTTCTTGTTGAACGACAGGTCCGCGCAGTTGAGACGCTTGCCACGGCGGGCCTTGCGAAGCACACGCCATTCGATGTCATTGGATTCGGCCTGTTCCTTTCGCGTCTGGTCCGCATAGGCCTTGTCGCCATAGATCGTCCGCTCCTTTCCATGCAGGCACGCGTCCATCACCTGGGAGTCATGCACCGAAGCGGCGGTGGTGACCACACTGTGCACCCGCCCTTTCACATCGGCGCCGACGTGGGCCTTCATGCCGAAATACCAGGTGTTGCCCTTCTTCGTGCTTTTCATCTCGGGGTCCCGCTTGCGTTCCCGGTTCTTCGTCGACGATGGCGCATGAATGATCGTGGCGTCCACAATCGTGCCTTCACTGACGATCATGCCCCGCCCCGACAGATACCGCTTCGCCTGCTTAAACAATGCTTCGGTCAGACCATGCCCCTCCAGAAAGTGCCGGAACTTGCAGATCGTCGTCTCGTCAGGCACCCCGTTGATCTCCACACCGGCGAAACGGCGCATCGATTCCACGTCATAAAGACTGTCCTCCATACCCGGATCGCTCAACCCATACCATTGCTGCATGAAGTAGATCCTCAGCATCACCTCCGCGCCTATCGGACGACGACCGTTTCCAGGTTTCGGATACTTCCTCTTAATGGGTTTAAGCAGAATCTCCCACGGCAACACCGCATCCATCTCTTCCAGAAATCGTTCTCTGCGCGTCTGCTTCTTCTTCGTTCTATACGACAAATCCGAAAAACTCATTTGTTTCATCGCTGGGCACCTCGTTCTATGTTGTTCCATCTCAAATCCCAACACGCGGCCATCCTTATCCTTGTATATACGACTTCATACCCACATAATCAATAAGCAACTTAATCAGAGATTCCTAAATATCAAGAGTCGTCTCGGGGTTGGAGAGGAAGGCAATTTTTCCGCCATCAGGCGACCAGGCATCTTAATTTCATATATGCATCGTGTCAAGTTAAGCATACAGGTTTTCGATCATTTCGTACTCGGAGGCACACATTTAATATGTATGGCTGTGACCAAATTTGCAGCACCGATATCGTCTATCTCAAGGTCGAAAAACACCGAATCGTTGTCCACCCCAGGCAGGATGGAAACGGTCTTCACATCTCCGGTAATGATTAATCCGTGCTCATCTTTACACAACAAGGCACATTTCGCAGATATTTCTTTATCTGTCTCGTTTTCCCAAAATACAACCGCCACACCTGAAACAGATATGGGAGGCTTGCGCGGGAGTTTTACCTTCCTGTGGGATATAAACCTCCACTTGACTCCGGTACACCGCAGCCCCGCCATCTGAGTATAAGGCCCACAGTCATTTTCTCGGAATGAGACATCCAACCCCCGATTGTATTCTTTAACAACAGCGCGCCCCTCGCACCCGAGCACCAGGAATATTACGGCTATACGACAAACGGAGATCCGCATTTTTCCTCCTTGCCTAAAGTCAACGCATGGCCCCCTTTTTTGTATCGAAAGACGCTATACCAGAATGTAATCGTCAACTCCACCACTGCAATAAGGCTGATACCGAATTGCTTTTACAATTCAAAGGTATGGAACATATATCCACGCATTTTAGAGCTCCGGACATCCGGGAGACAAACCCCTGGATGCTCGCTAGAATAACTCCTTTGTCTTCAGAATCAAGGTGTTCTTTATTGACTCGATCCCGGGGATGATTTACACTGAAATATGACCTGTTTGTTTATACCCTCATTCTTTTTGAAATAGGCAAAACAACCTTACCACAGTGCATTCTCCATTTACCGAAATGGATGTATTGACAATTCGTGGGAGGGTGCACCTTGCTTTGTGTCTCGAAGAGGATATTTAGCTTTATATTGATAGTGAAGGTTGGGGAGGTCTTCCGGGATTTTATATGCTGGTTTCGGATGAGTGATGCCCTATAGTTTCTTAATCTATGATAAACAAACCCAGCGGTACATCCACGGCTTCATTCTTGACATTAATCCGCCTTTGCCGTACTGTACCCTACAGGCTGCCACGATACGAGACAGGATGCTGGTTTTCGACGCCACCTCCCGAAGCAACATCAACCCCATATCGCTGGTGAGCACACCGCCATCGAAGACGGCTTCCACCTGCTTGCCCGAAACACTTGCGAAAGAGAGCGTGCGTTGATTATCTTGAACCTCCACGGTAGTTTCCTCCTGTTTCATTGTGTTATGGTTTCTTGTGTGTAACCATAATATAATACAATGATTTAGGTATGGAAACTACCTTTTTTATGAATAATTCGGGGGAAATTAGACTACAGCTCATAACTTAAAGAACGATCATCATCGCCGTCTCTAGGACTGGCCGTCAACAACCGCAGAATCTTCTATAATGTTTGAAACATTCCGCCGACGGATCCCAATTTGAAAAATCAAGACAAAATGAGAAAATATCCTTACGACGACCTGTAAAACGTCCCTCGATTCCTACTCGAATTCCACCACGACATTCGAAAAATCCATAACGTCTTTGATAAAATAGACCCATAACAACCTTCGGCAAATAGGAGATATTCCATGCATACTACCCATTTTGATAAACCAGACTTTCCTCCCAAAGCCGCCCTGTATGTCATGGCTCGCTCGATGCAGACCATAGTCGAGACATTGGGGCAAGAAATACCTGATAGAGAAAAGCAGAAAGCATGGTGCGATGTCCTTCTTCTCATTCAAGATCTTGAAGGAGAAAGTCCGGACCATCCTGTAAATACCGAAGTAGCAGAAGCTTTTTTTCGTGAACTCATGGACTTTCCCGAAAAAGATGAGATTGGTCCATGATCTGAACGAAAGGCAGAGGTCCCAGGGTATCTTGTAATCTTCCCGACGGGACAATTCGATGCCCGGGCCTCATTACCCCATAGGATGTCCCACCTCTCCCACAACCCAAATAAGTACCGAAAATTCGGCAAAAAACGCAAAAAAACGGGCGTATTGTATAAGACGGATCACACCTGTTCAAAATCGGTTTCTGTACTCGACAGCATCTGGTTTGCTTCCGCGAAGCAGCGCCTCGACCAACGTCGCCTGAGTTTCACAAACTGCCTATTTCACGCGCTTAATGAGACGGGAACAACACAATTTTGGCTGCCAGGAAACTCACTTTGTTCTTGGACAGCATTTCGCAGACGACGGCAACCTGGTTCTTGTCATCCGGGTCAAACCCGTACAAAGTCGCCAATTGAAGCCACTTTTCTATCCTCATCTCTGAGAATCCCACGGTTCTTGGACAGCAGTGGAAAACAACACAAGCTGAAGCGGGAAATGGTGCAGGCAGGCGACGTGCAGATCGGGTAGGTCATATATCCTCGCCTACAGTTGCTCACAGTGGACGAGAAACCCGTGGGCAAGCGCTCTGATCCTCCCTGTGCCGTTGGTCGCGGACTCAAACAGGCGCAACTCAGATTCCAAGATAGAACATAGGTATAAGGGGGCGCAGATGAAACGACAAGCAATATGCGATTTGTCGTACGTGAAACGATACATGAAAGACAAAGAAGACCGTTGTTCCTCGCTTCCGGGCGTCACAGAGGTCAGAAATGAGGCCGAAAATGCGCTGGCTGAAAAAAGAAACGTCACGAAACAGACGGTTCACAGAAACCTCAAACTCGCTGCCGGCGTGGACAAGCAGGGCGGCGCGGATGCTCTGGATCAATTCCTGCACAAGCGAATATGGGGAAACGAAAATTAGCATCGACTAAATTCAAGGTCCAAAACATAAGGGCGGGGCTACTGATACTCATTTCCACTCAATGATCCCTGCAATCAGATCCGTGTGTTCGGAGACAAAGCATGTCAGCCGATCCAGAAGGTATATTGGCAATCTTGGCTACGGGCGATGGAAGTATAGATCGTCCATGGGTCGTTAATAGCGTGGCGGAGGAATATTCCACCCTTTCGCATCTGAATGAAACACCTTTTTGTCAGATGTTACTGGATGGTGAACCTCCGCTGGATGCCCACGGTTGCGAAAGCGGAAACACTTATTACTTTAGACTACACACACGGAACACCGTGTTGGGTCGATCTGGCGACGACTGATCTGGCCGGGGCGCAAGCGTTCTACGCCGGCCTATTCGGTTGGGAGTACGTGGATGAGGAGATGGGGGAGATGGACATCGGGGTTTATTCGATGGCGATGCTGGACGGGTCGGCAGCGGCGGCGATCTATGAATCCGGCCCCGGGCAGATTCGTCCGGACGGGGCCGCGAAGTGGAACCTCTACGTCTCGGTGGATGATGTCGACGCCGTGGTCGCGCGGGTGGCGGCGAATAGCGGGGCTGTGCTGGCTGGCTCGAGAGACGTCGATCGCGCGGGTCGGGTGGCGGTGATCGCGGACCCGACGGGTTGTGTGACGACGCTGTGGGAGCCCGGCGAGTTCGCGGGATGCGGAGTGACGTCGGAGGTGGACGCGTTTTCCTGGTGTGAGCATCTGAGTACGGATCGTGCAGCATCGGTTCGGTTTTTCGAGCAGGTATTCGGTATCGAAACCGCGACGGCGGGCGAAGAACAGCCGGTTCAGTATACGACCTTGCTGGTGGGAGACGAGGGTGTGGGCGGGATCATGCAGATGCCGGACCGGATGATCGAAGAAGGGGTCGCGTCCGAGTGGTACGTGTATTTTCAGGTCCGGGATTATGACGAATCAGCGGGTCACGTGCAGGGGCACGGAGGTCGATTGATGGCTGAGCCGGACGACATTGCGGGATTCGGACGAATGGTGGTCGCCCGGGATCCTCAAGGCGCCGACTTCTGCATCGTACAGCCGGAGATGGGTTAGTCATGTTGCTACAGTGATTCGACGCGTGAACTCATGCCCTCCCGCCGGTCAGAATCGACACCACCTGTGGGACGGCCTCCTCCACGCATTCATCCACTTTATCGCCTCCCATGGGTGCAGCGTGCGCGCGCAGTTCGATATTCCTGTAGTCTGCGACGCCGTCAAGCTTGCTCGACCAGGCACCGGCTCCGGAAGGCCTGAATCTGGCTTCCAGCTCCTTTCGAGGATACTCCCATCGCAGGTCCCTGCCGCGGTACCGGACCTGATCCCCCTCCTTCACGTCGCTCATCCTCATCCTGCGGTGTACTCCGAAGTGAATCAGCCTGCGATGCACGTTGTCCGGCTGCGGTCCCGAGTCCTCCCACGCCTCAACCAGATAGTTTCCTGTTGCATGCGATAGCTTGAACCCATCACCATCGCGTTCGATCATCGGTACCCGTCCCGCGGCCGTGATGTAGGCGGTCGGTATGCCTCTCAACTCGAACTCCAGCATATCGTGCAAACTGCACGAACTGGCGCCGCATCAGTCCACAACCCCCATAACAAGCCCGTCGCACTGCGGGACGATTTCCTCCAGAAGCTTCTTCGTGCAGACGCGGTACGGGGATGACTTTTTCCAGGGTCCGACCACGTTCGCGTCGTACTCTGCCGCGAGTCGCTCACCGACCGCATTGAGAACGGCTCCCGCGGTTCGCTTTCCCGGGTCCAGAAGTCCGATCCTGGCGCCGTTCAGGCGGGACAGTCGGGATGCGGGTTCGATTCTTGACACGGGTCTACTCCTTTCTGATCTTAACCTTCAAGTAAACATCCGAAGTGTCAGCGTATAGGGAAAGTCCCCGACCGGAACACGTTCGAGCGCTCAGGCCCTTGACTACCGGCCTAATATAGCCAAAGACTGATCCTGTGTCTTCCAGGATTCGCACCCTGCCCTGTGAGCCGTTCGTAGGATTGGGAACTTTCGCAATCCGGCTGACCCCCAAAGCGCTCCGGAATCCTTTCAACGGCAATGAGAGAAATCTCCAGAGATACGGTGCAAGGTAAAGTCTGTGTTTCATAAAATAACTTGTTTCAGACAACGCGAAACATTATATTTAATGAAATACCCGTAGCAGCATAGGAGATCCATGCCTCTCCCAGACAAAAAGCCACCGACCGACATTCAGGTCGCTCGCCACGTCGAGCGCGCTCTGGCTGAACGAATGCCGTGCGGCTGGTCACTTTGCGCCCGGATGGAGGCCCTGGCAGGTCGTTACCAGGTGGATCTGCTGGCAGAAATCGCGTCACCGGCAGGAGCTACGGTGGTCCTTGTCATTGAGATCAAGCGCAATCTGGAACCACGCGGCGTCCTCCGCGCGATCGAGCAGCTCTCCACCATCAAAGCCCACGCGATGCCGCGGGCGGTACCTGTAGTTGCGTCCTCCTACCTTTCTCCCCGCGCCCGTGCTCTCATTCGTGACCGAGGTGTCGGATACATCGACACTACGGGCAATGTCCGAATTGAAGCGTCCATGCCGGGGCTGTTCATTTCTGCCGACGGGGTGAATCGTGATCCCTGGCCGAGGGATCACAAGCTCCAATCGCTGCGGGGCCGGGGTGCTGCACGAGCAGTGAGGGCCATCATCGACACAATTCCCCCGTACGGTGTCCGAGAGTTGGCCGAGTCGACCAGCGCGTCGGCGCCGACCTTGTCGCGCGTTTTGGACTTGCTCGAACGGGAAGCCATCGTGACCCGCGTGCGGGGAGGGGTATCCGCCGTCGATTGGAAAGGCGTGATAAGGCGATGGACTGAGGATTACGACCAAACGGACTCGAACACGTCTACGATGGCTCTTGAGCCACGGGGAATATCGGCTCTCGAGAAGAAGCTCCGCGCGACGAAGCTTCCGTACGTCGCCACTGGCGCGTTCGCTGCCCAGCGATTCGATCCGATTGCCCCGGCAGCACTGGTGGCCGTCTACGTTAATGACTCGATCCAATTTATCCAGCAACTGGATCTTCGGGAGACAGAAGCCGGCGCCAACGTGGTGATTATAGAGCCTCTCGACCAAGTGGTCTTTGATAGGGCAGTCGACCGCGACGGCCTTCGTTGCGTGGCTCCCAGCCAACTCGCCGCGGACCTCCTGACCGGTCCAGGACGGGAACCGTCGCAGGGCGAACACGTACTGACGTGGATGGAGAAGAACGAGCATGTCTGGCGGTCCGCGCGGCCCACCCCAGCGTCGAGCCGGATGTGATTGCCGCGTCGTTCGCGGTACTCGTTTCAGATCTACTCGCGGCAGCCAATAGACTGCGCGTTAACAGGAACTGAGTTGCACATGGATTCCCTGGCGTATTTCCACTGTAATCGAGACAGATTCCAGGCCCGATGCCGTGCTGGTCGCCTCTGCGCGACCGAAGTAGCCGAGCGAATTTGAGGAGGTCTTAATGTTAACTGACGAACAGGTCCGGCAGTTTCGAGAAGATGGGTATCTCGTTTTTGAAGCCCTGATACAAGGCGAGCGATTGGCCCATTACAAACGCGTGTTTGATGAACTGGTCGCAGAGGGACGCAAAATGACCGAGGAGACGCCGCACTGGGCGCTCGAGTTGGACGAACGCGGTAAACCCCGGGCGGGTCTGTTGCACAAAGTTCAGGGGGTTTGCGTGGTCGATGCCCGCGTGTTGGAACTGGCGCGTGAACCGGCGATTTTAGACCGCGTGGCAGGTTTGATTGGTGAGAATATCGATGTGTTTGGCACCAAGTTTTTTCCGAAGTTGCCCAACGGCGGCACATCAACGAGCTGGCATCAGGACAATTTTTATTTTGGCACCGATACGGATCGCATTGTCAGTTGCGGAATTTATCTGGAAGATTCAGATGTGGAGAATGGGTGTTTGCGGGTCGTGCCCGGCAGCCACCTGATAGGCAAGATTGTCGAGCATCGCAAAAATCCAGGCAGGCATGGCAGTTGGACGGAGGTCGATGAATCGCGGGCTGTGGATCTGGTCATTCCCGCTGGCACGGTTGTTCTGTTTTCCGCCAATCTCCTGCACGGTGCTAATGATAACCACAGCAATCGCACGCGCTATAGTACGGCCTGGCATTATCTGCCGGAAGAACTCAATCCGGAAAGGTTTCTAAAGGGAAAATACGAAGATCGACATGTGGCGTGTAAGCATTGAGAAGCGGGGCCTGGGGACTGGGGGCTGGTCGGTGTGTTCATGAACTGGTCTGAGAGTTCGTCAGTTGTAACCCGTTCCGCTGATTCGCGTAAGGCTATCAGCGGTGCCCCCGCCGAGGGCCCCGCCTCAGCCACACTTCTTATCATGTTTTAGCCCCAGAATCTTGATAAGCTCTTTATACCTACGTGCCGATATAGAGTATGAATCAACCGGTTGAGGTACCACTGCGACGAACCGCGATGCCTGGAAAAACCCTGATGAAAGTATGGTCATCGTACTGGTTCAGTATAAATCTTCACAACATCGCAAGGATTGTAGATGTGAAACATCATGTGTTTTGCTTCTTTAAAACGCATGTGAATTTCTCTTTCTTCAAAACTGAATTCACAACCTGAAACGGAGATGCTTCCAGTTCTGCTATGAGATCTTCAGCGAAGAAAAAATGCAGGTAATTTGGTGATCCCAATGCAAATCCGTCCCCTTCTTCCAGGGTGTCATATTTGAGAGCAAATTGACGATGGTTGTCATCGTAAACCTCCTCGTAATTCTTCAGTACAGAATCCAGCACTGTCTGAGACATTAAAACTTCGCCATTTGGATATAACACACGCGAGATCTCTTCTAAGAAAGCGATTCTTGATGCGCGGTGGGGGACATAACAGTATACGTTTCCCACAAATGCAGCGGCAAATGAGGCATTGGAAAAAGGTAGCGTCGGCATTTCATATTGTAGGAATGTCACGTTGATGGGTTCCTTTGCAGCATTTCGCCGTGCCTGTTCAATCTGCTTTTTTGCGACATCAATACCGGTGACGCTATATCCAAGCCGCGCAAGTGCGAAGCATAATCGTCCTGTCGCACATCCGATGTCTAACAGGCGGCTGTCTACAGGGTATTTTCCAACAAACGCTTGTTCTTCCTCTCTGATACCGATTTTCAGATCTTCTTTTCGGATTTCAAGTTCTGTAGGATCGTTGTACTTTTCCTTTACGGAGTCCAGTAATCTTTGGGATTCTTGTGAATTTTTAGCTTTCATGTGGAAGTTTAGCTCCCGTTGCTTGAGTCGCCTGGATCCCGACGAATTACCTCAATCCATTAATGTCGTATCTTGAAACAAAATTCCAGATCAGCGCACTTGTATTGGAACCGTCGTAGTTGAGATCGAACCAGACGTGCCCTCCGTTGATAACCTTAAAATGATCAACGGCGGTATTGTCGTCTCCATCCGTATAGGAATAGCGTTCGATTGTTGTTGCACCATCATTTATGCGATTTACTGTGGGAGTAGTACCCGTATTATTGAAACCTGTCCAATAAGCAAGCACGTCATCGATTGATTTTAGTCCTTCAATCCCCCCATAGGGCACATAAGCGTCTGACGTACCATGGATATTTATCATGGCCGTTGGGTGTGATGGACTGCAGTTGTTAAATGTTTCCTCCATCATCGTTCCGGCAACAGAACCTATTGCCGCTATTTTATCACTTTGATAGCAAGCAAGTGCATATGCAAAAAAAGCGCCATTTGAGTAACCACAGGAATATACTCTTGCTGGATCAATCTTATAATTGGAGGAGATTTCAACGATCAGTGCTTCCACAAAGCCAAAGTCATCCGCATCACTTTTGTTGTCATCTGTTTTCAGTCCGGCATTCCAGTGCGGGTCTCCATCCAGCAGGGTACCTTGAGGATAAACCAGAATAAAATTCCCTGTATCCGCCAATGACCGCATATCTGCGAAATTCAAATATTGGTCTGCGGTCTGACCAAATCCGTGAAAGTTAAACATCAATGGGACTCTTGAATTCTCATCATAAGAATCCGGCACATACACGATATATTCTCTTGTTATTCCGTTATGGGACAGTGTTTGTGTAAATAATCCTGTTGTAGCAGGTGCATCGAGTGGCATGTCGTCATTTCCTGAACAGGAAAACAGGCTTGACAACGCCACGATGGTGACAAAAAAAAGCCCCTTCATTAGGGTAGTCCTTCTTTCTCCCATTCTTATTTCAAAGAAACGTCGCTTATCCCGGCAGACGAATTTTCGCGTTTGGCTAAACCGCACACGCGCGGCCGTATGGACCGCGCGTCGGGCCAGGTCAACGATTCACAGGCGCCCTGCATGAAATTCGCGGGGCCATTCTCAATAGATGCCAGGAATAATTCGGTGCTTCACCCGTGCCTGATATTCCGCCCACTTTTCGGGGCCGTATTTCTCGGCACAGCGCCTGTCGTCCTGAACTTGACGCACGGTGAACAGCGTGACGATGAAGACAAAGTAGGTCCAGGCCCAGGGATTGGTGAAGTGGCCGAACACCAGGGCGATTGACAGGGAAAGAAACCCCTCGCCCAGATAGTTGAAGTGGCGGGCGACACCCCATAGTCCGCTGCACAGGATCTTGCGGTCACCGGCCTCAATGAACTCAGGCTCGATCAGACCGAGAAACTTGCGGTCGGGCCACCGCTTGAATGTGTATTTCTGCATATTGGCGCTGCGCGAGTTCAACCCACCCGACCAGAAACAGCGCAGGCGTTCCGATGAGCCAAAACTTCGGCCACGCCGGCGAGAATCCGGGGTCCGGGTAAGCGGCCATGGCCCACAGCGCCAGGAGCGGATTCTTTATCCTGCCTTGCGGCTGGCTGAACACCGCTACGACTGTAAAGATAGTGGTGAAAACCGTTCCGCCGGCCACGGCATAGATTGATGACCGGTAGAACCAATCACGCGGCATCCCGGTGAGCTCGAACGCCCACACGATCAGCGCGATTGCAAATACCAGAATACCGTTCAGCCGTTAGTTGCGGGGCTCGCCGGTCTCCGGATTGATGACGTAGCCGGAGACCCACTTTCCAGGCAGTATGAGCTGCGCCAGGAAAAACACGGCGAAGATCACCAGCGGGGTGAAATACCCCGCAATCGCTTCCGTCCCTGAAAGTTCGAAAAGGTGGCCAATACCAAGCCATTCAATCATCGTCGAATGCACCTTCCTCCAGTGACGGGGTCATTCTCGATGATAGTCTCCATCAGCTTGCCGGAGGGGAGTCGACGGTGGTAAGTTCGCGGGCCACCGGCCAACGCAAAGAGCAGTTTGGTCGCGCTTAAGCGGACTCGCGCAGCGCCTTTAGCACCGCCGCGCCGTGCTCGGCGGGCCGGGCCCGTTTCCAAACCCTGGTCAGTATTCCATCGGGGCCAATGATGAAAGTCGACCGCGTCATTCCCTGGAACCGACGACCATAGAGGACTTTCTCACCCCAGGCGCCATAGCGCGTGGCGACGGTTGCTTCGTCATCTACCAGCAGGGGAAACGGCAGCCGGTGGCGTTCGCGGAAATCCCGGTGCGAATCGGCATCGTCTCTAGAAACGCCGAGCACGATTGCACCCGCGGCCAGGATTTCGGCGTGATGATCCCGAAAAGAGCAGGCCTGAGTCGTACAACCCGGGGTCTCATCGCGCGGATAGAAGTAGAGGACGACCGTCCGGCCCCTGTATTCGGCCAGCGAATGGATATTGCCGTCCTGGTCGGCGTGCGCGAAATCCGGGGCAACATCGCCTGCCGCCAGCGTGATTGCCATCGTGGTCCCTTCTTTTACTACCTTCATCGAATATGCGCTGCAGGCCGAAGTGCGGCTTCGGGACGAATTGCTCTACGTCAATGACGCGTTGTCGACTGATGCCCTGCAGTCCGCGCCTATCTCGGCTCCTCGGATGCCGCCGTTGTGAGCACCCGCTGAGATTACGCCAGGTCGAAGCGATCCAGATTCATCACCTTGTCCCACGCGTCCACGAAGTCGCGCACGAACACTTGCTGCGCATCGTCACATCCGTAGACATCCGCGATGGCCCGAAGTTCGGAGTTTGAACCGAAGACGAGGTCCGCCCGAGTGCCGGTCCACTTGAGCTCGCCGGTCCGACAATCGCGTCCCTCGAACACGTCCTGCGACGTGGAGGATGCGTTCCACTGGGTGTTCAAGTCGAGCAGATTCACGAAGAAGTCATTGGTCAACGTCCCCGGCCGATCGGTGAACACGCCGTGCCCGGACTGCCCGGTGTTCGCATTCAAGACGCGCATGCCGCCAACGAGCACCGCCATTTCGGGAGCGGTAAGCGTCAGCATGCACGCTCGCTCCACCATGAGGTCCTCCGGTGTACCTTCCTGCCCTGCCTGGAGGTAGTTTCGGAACCCGTCTGCGGTGGGTTCAAGCACGGCAAACGACTCCACGTCGGTCCATTCCTGCCACGCGTCCGCGCGTCCCGGTGCAAAGGGGACCTGCACGTCATGACCGGCATTCCTGGCAGCCTGCTCGACGCCCGCGCACCCGGCCAGGACGATCAGGTCAGCCAGAGAGACCCTCTTCCCGCCGGTCTGCGAGCCGTTGAACTCCGTCCGGATTTGCTCCAGCGCCTGCAGCACCTCGTTAAGCTCGGCCGGGTTGTTTACTTCCCAGTCCTTTTGCGGGGCGAGACGGATGCGCGCCCCGTTCGCGCCGCCGCGTTTGTCGGTACCGCGGAACGATGCCGCCGACGCCCAGGCGGTCGAGACCAGTTGGGAAACGGACAATCCCGAGGCCAGGACCTTCGCTTTGAGGTCGGCGATCTCCTGCTCCCCGACCAACTCGTCATCCACGTCGGGCACAGGGTCTTGCCATAACAGCGGCTCTGCGGGAACCAGGGGTCCGATGTACCGGCTGCGGGGCCCCATGTCGCGGTGGATCAGCTTGAACCACGCCCTGGCGAAGGCGTCTTCAAGATCCGCCGGGCTCTCGAGGAAGCGCTTTGCAATCGGCGCATAGTCCGGGTCCATCCTCAGTGAAAGGTCCGTGGTGAGCATCATGGGGGCGTGCTTCTTCGACGGATCGTGCGCGTCCGGCACGGTGGCTGCTTCAGCGGCGTTCCTGGGCGCATATTGACATTTCCCGGCCGGACTCTTCGTCAGCTCCCAATCGTATTTGTGCAGATTCTCGACGAAGTCGTTGTCCCACTTCACCGGGTTACTGGTCCATGCGCCTTCCAGGCCGCTGGTGACCGAATCGCTGCCCTTACCGCTGCCAAATCTGTTCCTCCAACCGAGGCCTTGCTCCTCGATGCCAGCCCCTTCCGGTTCGGGACCGACATTATCCTCCGGGGCGGCGCCATGTGCTTTGCCGAACGTGTGTCCGCCGGCAATAAGCGCAACCGTCTCCTCGTCATTCATCGCCATGCGTTTGAACGTCTGACGAATGTAACTTGCCGCGGCGAGCGGGTCCGGGTTGCCGTTCGGCCCCTCCGGGTTCACGTAAATCAGGCCCATGTGGTCGGCGCCAAGGGGTCCCTGGAGGTCTCCGTCGCCGCTGTGGCGTTCGTCTCCAAGCCACGTGCCCTCAGGCCCCCAGTCAGTCTCGTCGGCCTCCCAGACGTCCGGGCGTCCGAAGGCGAAACCGAAGGTCTTGAACCCCATCGACTCCAGAGCGCAGTCGCCGGCGAAGATGATCAGGTCGGCCCAGGAAAGATTTCGGCCGTACTTCTGCTTGATCGGCCAGAGCAAGCGGCGCGACTTGTCCAGATTCCCGTTGTCGGGCCAGCTGTTGAGGGGCGCAAAGCGTTGGTGGCCGGAGCCGCCGCCACCCCGACCGTCACTGATGCGGTAAGTGCCTGCGGCGTGCCACGTCATGCGGATGAACAGAGGCCCATAGTGGCCGTAGTCGGCCGGCCACCAGTCTTGCGATGTCGTCATCACTTCTTCGATGTCCACCTTCAGCGCATCGACGTCAAGAGTCTTGACCGCCTCAGCATAGTCGAAATCCTTGCCCATCGGATCGGACAGGGGAGAATTCTGGCGGAGAATCTTCAGGTTCAACTGATCCGGCCACCAGTCCTTGTTGGTAGTCATTTGGTCCCTCCTGTGAGATGTCATGAGTTTGGCGCAACCTTCCGGAACCGTTGCATGCCTGATGTATTGTTTGCGTATAAGAAGAAAATACGACGTTCTCTCCTTCACAGGCAAGGGGAATCTGGCGGGAAATGGGACAGGTTCGGGCGTCTGCGCTCCGCAGGAGCGGGACTGCCGGGGAGACGGGTGGCGGGAGTATTGGGTTGACGCCTGAAACGCGCCGAAATCCTTTTACAACGGTTTCAGCGAACAGCATAGTACCGAAATCGGCGCCTCACTTTTACCTATACATACACCCATTGCTCGTCGCCAAGAGCCTACTTGGTTGTGTCGGCTGTGAGCCGAGACGAAGGAACACCCTTGTAAGTCTATGTTACGAATACCGGCTCTTCAGCTATGAACGGAGTAAACGCCGGTGGAAGGCAACAAACTCGCGACCAGGGCGGGAGCTAGTGTCCCGTCCCAGAAATAGCTTTACAAAATCGTTCGACTTTTTGGATGATCGATTGTGCGGTGGCGGTCCAGAGGAAAGGCTTCGACGTGTCGTTGTAGTTGTCGGTGAAGGTTTGTATTCTGTCGATAAGTTCATTGACAGATCTGAAGGAGCCGCGCCTGATGGCCTTCTGAGTGATGATATTGAACCAGATCTCGACCTGGTTGAGCCAGGATGCGTAGGTCGGTGTAAAGTGAACGTGGTATCTGGGTCTTTGTGAAAGCCATCGTTTCACTTTGGTGTGTTTGTGCGTACAATAGTTGTCGACGATCAAATGCACATCGAGATCATCAGGGACGTTTTGGTCGATGTGGTTGAGAAACTGCAAAAACTCCTGGTGGCGGTGCCTGCGCTTGCATTGCGTCAACACCTCGCCCGAGGCAATGTCCAGGGCAGCGAACAACGTCGTGGTGCCGTGGCGGCGGTAATCGTGCGTCACGCCCTCCACATATCCCAGCCCCATCGGCAAAAGCGGCTGGGTACGCTCCAACGCCTGCGTCTGGCTTTTCTCGTCGACACAAAGCACTATCGCAGAATCCGGTGGGTCCAGATACAGACCGACGATGTCGTGGACTTTTTCTGTGAAGAAGGGATCGTTAGATAGCTTGAAGTGCTTCTGACGGTGTGGCGCAATCCCCAATGTGGACCAGATACGTTGCACCTCGGATTTGGATATCTTCGTTTCGGCAGCGATGGAACGACACGTCCAATGGGTGCTGCCGTCTTCGGGTTTTGTGGTCAGCGTCTTGCGGATCAGTGCGGTGATGTCTTCGGCCTCAACCGTGCGTGGTCTGCCCGAACGGCGTTCATCATACAGACCCATTAATCCTTGCTGGAGAAAGCGGTTACGCCAGGTGATGACGCTCTGCTGGCTCAGCCCGACTTTTTGGGCAATCACCCGGTTACTGAGACCTTCGACGCTCATCAAGACGATCTTGGCACGTCGCACGAGACCATGCGACAACGTACGAGAGGTTGAAAGTGAGTTGAGTTCCTCACGGACCTGGCCAGACAACACAATGGGCTTCCGAGGACGACCGCGTCCCATGGTTCTCTCCTTTCCCGATGGGTGTAAGAAGCGTGTAGAGAGAACATAGGACAGGCTCAATAAATAGTCAAGTTACTTTAGGGACAAAACACTAGCATGCGACGGTAGGCGTACTCGCTGATCCTGTATTACTTTGAGCCAGCTTCCAGTGATCGAATCCTGCACCATGCCAGCAGACAGCTGATTGGAGGTAACGACGACAAGCTCCTCGCCGATGTACTGGAGCGAGAATAGGTGACGATCAAACAGTCGATGAAGGGTGGGGGTCAGCGCTATTCCGTTTGTGATGTGATCCGGACCGTCCTCTGGCCGTCCGGCTCCTCTAATGTGGGCCGCTTCGATGAGACCCTCGACGCCGTTGGCCGACAATCCCGACACAGCGCATTGATTCCCATAAACCACCAGGACGTCCTGTCTAAATCGGGCGCTCCGCTCGAGCCTTGTGACAACCTGCCGCACACGCGAATCACCAGGGCTTGTCACATGATGCTCCCCGCTGGTTTCTTCCCGGGCATCCCACGCGACGTCAGTCGCCCCGAACAGGATAATGGCTTCGGCTTCATCGGGAGCTAAGCCCCTAACAGCTCGTCCTCTCGTTGCGGTGTTTCGCAGACGACCGCGAGGATAGTCGCGAAGCCATCGTTCCAAGGGGTCTCCATTTATCTCTCTCGGCACGGGCTGTTCGAAACTCCGCAATGCGTCCAGGAAATCTACTCTGTATGCGTTACCCGGCACAGACAGATCCCTGCGGGGAGAACCACTAAGCACCGCCCAGCCAACATACGCCATGCGGCCACGCGGAGGCTTACCTCTCGGTTCATAAACGATAGCCAACAAGTCCGCACCTTCCGAGAGCGGCCTGAAGTGCCTCAAATACCGACTCGGGAATTGGTAGCTCGTCAGGTTATCGTCGTACCTGGACTGCGATGCTGGCCCTAAGACATCGGTTTCGAGTACGAGGGCATCCATCTGATCAGTGGCCCCAAACCAAGGTACGTTGGAACGCAGTAGACGCGTATAGCTAATGAACTATTGAGTCTGTCCGATTTCCGGACATATCGAACGGATTTCACTCCATAGTTGGGGCAAAGCAATAGCAGCAGCCTGTTGCGTCCTTAGTTGACATTCCCAGATCACTAGCCGATGCCAACCTTCCAGACTCAATTGCTCCGCGGTCGCCGCATCTCTGCACTTGTTGGCATCGATCTTGGTACCCCAGTACTCTAACCTAGATTTCGGAAGCCTGCCCCTTGAACATCCCTCATGGCCGTGCCAGAAACAGCCGTGAACGAATATCGCCAATCTATGTCGCCGCACAGCGATGTCCGGTGTGCCTAGCACGTTGGCAGCATGCAGTCGATATCGTATACCCTTCGACCACAAGAAGCGACGTACCAATAACTCCGGTCTAGTGTCTTTGCTATGAACGGCTGCCATTATCCGGCTCCGCTCTTCTTGAGTCCGGGTGTCCATTGTGCTACCTATCTACGGCACTCCCCTTACAAAATACGGGGAATACCGATGAAATGCCGCGTACTGTTCGAGCGCATCCTCAGTTTTTAGGACATCGTCCTCGATTAGATAACCCAGGCGTTTACGGAGCCTTCTTCCAGCCGCTGTCTTAGTAGGCAAAATCCTCTGGAGATGCAGCCGTTCCTTAGTGCTAAGCACCGGCACAGAAATCCTGATTGGCTTACTCCAATCCAGATTTGCGAACTCCCAATTCCTGAATGCCCGTCTCACGCTTTGTGTCTTGTCGACATCGCAAACAAGGCCCGTCAAGGTGAACATCCACGTTCCATCGGAGTAATAGAACGAAGACACCGGTACAAACGATCTGCCTGTAGCGCCAGGCGGCAGCACTTTCTCTGAAGCAATCTGGAGCATCTCTTGAAGAAGATAAGCTAGATCTTCTGGTGCCCTGGGAGGGTTGGCAGACGAGTCGGGCATGATACCCCCAAATTGCCTCTTAAATCTCTCGGCCTGCTTATTGTTCGGTCCAGCAGGATTTTGATCCCAGTATATCCGAGGATCGGACCGCAATGTAATCTTAATCATACTGTTTGGGGGTACTGTCTCTAACAAAGCTGAAAAATCTAGAAAGCATCCATATTCCAGCCTTGTATAGTCCAACCAGAAGACGCTCTTGTTGTCGCCAGGGTCGTAACGACTAATGAATGAGGACACATCTTCTTCTATGAGTTTCAGTGTCCGGAAAGGAAGGTTAAACTTCTGGCGCCTGTAAACTTCCCCATCGCTCTCAATCGACACCATACCCATCTCGGGACAAAACTCGTACAACAGGCGAAAATCTTCTAGGTATGCTCCCCCCATGCTGAAGTACGTGTATTTGTCCAGACCTCCGTCGCCTAGCAACGGAAGGCGTCTGATCGCTTCAAGTAAGGCAAAGCGATCAGCTGCCTTGTTAGGTCTAAGATGATACGCCGGAGTAGTCATTCCCTAGCCTCAGCATGTATGGCGTCGAAACATTCTTCGCCAACTTCCGAGGTCTGCATGTCGGGATCCCCCAAGTAGTCGGCTACCGCCTTGATCTTAGAAATTTCTTTGACAAACGAGATCCGGCGCGTCGTCCGTTCAGGCCTACGTGGCAAAGGGAGTTGAGGCTTATATTGTTCGCCAAGAGGCAGAATGCGAGTGTTCGTGAAGGTTAGTCGCTCGGTACTTGTCTTTAGCTGCTCAAGGGGAAGAGGAGTACCATGCTCGATTTGATACTTAGATTCTTCTGCTCGGCCCTTCCATTTGTTGGTATAGTCTGTGAATATCCTCATACCTTCACGCATTTTATTCTTGACCTGAAGATATAGAGGTGACGATGCGTCGATTCCTCGCTTGGTCGTTGTTGTAGGGAGCTTCGAGGGGTCGTCGGATCGAAAGTCGACTATGCCCGATATGGCGATGAATTGAGTGTGGTAACGTGGAACACCAGCTTCCCCCCAGCCGGTTAATTCACTGCGGTCACAGTAGAGCACGGCCCTGTCATTACAAAGAATGGTCCATCCTGCATCTACGGAAGAATACCTCGCGGCCTCCTGTTCCTCTCTAAGCTCGTTCTCGGAAGGAATTGGACGAGTGAAGCCCACAGCTAGGTAGACGCTGACGCCATCGATGGCGCTTTTGAAGACGAATGGTCTAATCGCATCTGCACATGCAGTGTCTCGTTCATCGTGTACGATTTTCGTAGATCCGGGCTTGACCGAATCACCATTTACCGTGACCTCAAACCCCTTATCGATGATGTATGCATAGTGTGTCGCAATCATTCGTTTCAGATCACTTTTGAAGGACTTCGCTCCCTCACCAAAGGTCTTAGCTATACCGGGATACAACTCGCCGACCATAATGGTAGTCCCGTCGTAATCTGCAGAGATATCGGCCTCACGAACAGGGATAACCCACACAGCTTCGTCTGTTATCCAGTCTGGAGTGATCTCGACCTCGTACTGGTCCTCGTCATTGCGAGTGGATATGAGGCACTGTTTGCCCAACTTGAATATCGCCCGTTTCATCCCGATTCCGTATACGCCGACGGTTCCGGATTCATCGCGTGGTCTATCAGGATCTGGTCCCATTCTGAATGCGTATTCGTGCAGTTCCCAAGGAATGCCACCGCAGTTGTCATGAATCGAAAACGATTCGGCGCCGAACTCGATTTCAGCTTTGAAGCCCTCGTACGGCCGCGGACCGTTAGTTCCCTTGGAGCGCAAGATGCCGTCAACGCAATTGTCGAGCAAGTCGAGTATGGCATCTTCCAGTTGAATATCCCGTGTGAGCATGGAAACGAAGAACGACTTGACCGGGGAAGCATCGACCGGCTCGTACTTGCCTTGCTGTGACTTATTCACATTTGTCCTCCGTCGCATTGGGGATACCCAGCGACTTGGCTACCACTCTAAGGATTCGTTCTGCGAGGATTGGACTAACGCTGTTGCCGATTTGCCGGAAGCTATGCCATTTCGTAGGGGAAAATTGAAACCAATCAGGAAAGCCCTGAAGTCTCGCGGCTTCACGTGGAGTTATTACTCGGGCTTCAGTCGGGTGTATGGGCCTTACCGCTTGGAAGCTACCTTGGGCGGGACCAGTACCCGCACGCAATGTCCGGCAAAAGCCGTCAGGATCGAGTCGATACGACTTAGAGATGGAGTCGTATCGGCCGCACTCGGTCTTGGCGTATCTGTCAGCTACTTCTGCTGTATGTGCGGTGCCCAAGAAACCGGAGACTTCATTCTTACTCAATAGCCGGCGAATAGCGTCCTGGTCGCCGACACCGGAGGGGATGTGTCCGTGGAGTCTTTGTCCGAAGCTGCCGTTCGGGGAGATGCCAACAACCTGCCAGCTCTGTTCTTCCTTTTGCCACTCGGGGTCTATTCTCGTAGGCAATCCACACAGGGCATCCTTCACATGAACGGTTTCTGCGTCCAAAGGAGGATCAAAGCTGTCAATCGTCAGAGGGTCCATCTCGTCGGTGCGATATCCAAAGAAAAAGACTCGCTTCCGATTAGTCGGAGCCCCGTATTCATTTGCCGACAAGTACATTTCAGACAAAACATCATAGTTGTCGTCGACGAGAGAGAATGCCTGCTCTCTGATTTCGTCATGCATGTCATGCATGATTCCTGGCACGTTCTCGACAAGGAAAAACTTGGGTTGGACTTCAGAAACTATGCGGAAGAAATGGACGAACGACATATTGCGCATATCGTTTTTGTCCCTTCTACCGATAGCGCTAAAGCCTTGACACGGAGGGCCGCCCACAATCCCCATAATGGTTTCGCCGTTAAGATGCAATTCATGTTTTAGGTCAGTACCGGTAAGTTCGGCAATATCTGTGTTTACATGTACCGCGTTTGGGAAGTTACGCTTGTGAGTTTCGTTAGCCTTTGGATCGTTATCAATAGCGCCAC
Source organism: Candidatus Latescibacterota bacterium (assembly GCA_965237675.1). Taxonomy (GTDB): domain Bacteria; phylum Latescibacterota; class UBA2968; order UBA2968; genus JAAXHE01. The sequence continues at coordinate 934,790 of OZ250150.1, read as the reverse complement.
TAACAACAAACCCTGCGCGGGCACAGCCAAGACTAAGGCCTCCTGCCCCACTGAACAGGTCTACGATATAGTGAGCTTCACGATTACCCATAACACCTACACCTGATGTCGTTGGACTTAGGCAATTGAATCAAATGGAGGGAACAGGGTCTGAACAGAAAGGATTTCCGAAAGACCTCTCTGGATCACCTCGTGCCTCCGTTGAAATGTTCTGGATATGGCGCAACCCTGCGGAGCCGTTGCAAGCCTGGTGTATTGTTGGCGTATAGGAAGAAAATACGACGTTCTCTCCTTCACAGGCAAGGGGAATCTGGCGGGAAATGGGACAGGTCCGGGCATCTGCGCTCCGCAGGAGCGGGACTGCCGGGGAGACGTGTGGCGGGAGTATCGGGTTGACGCCGGAAACGCGCCGAAATCCTTTACAATGGGAACTATATACAATGTTAGCCGACGGGAAGTGAAGTTTGCACACGAGGAAAATCTAATTATTTCGGCTTGTCCGACTCCTTAACTTCAACTGGCCTTATCGCAACACTCACAAAAGCGTCAAAAGACGCACCTTCCAACTTCTTTGGAATCTTTACCAACTCTTCCGTCTCCGCCTTCGTGGGACTGTACGAAGACTTTGCAACCTTAATTCTTCCTTTGGTTGCCGCCCTGCGCTTGCCTGTCTTTTTCATTGCCTTCCCCGCAACGTCTATGGAATCTAATATCACTGTCCCCATCTTGTGGAGATCAGCGTTTCCTCGTGCGACCCTTGTCATAAGCACCTTGCCGATTCTCCATGTCTACCACATGAACCTTGCCCTCAAGACGCTTGTAGAAGATCCTATAAGCATCTTTATCAATCCTGAACATGGGATCGTTGGCAGGTCGTCCCTCTATCTTTACCGACCCCCGTATATTTGTGGGGACTTTGAGAGAATCAATCGCCGCAAGCGCACGTGTCTGTACTTTTGGTTGCAATTTCCTCTCTATAAACCGTGAAACACGCCGATAGATGATAACCTCTTGCTCTACCGGTGGTGCTTCCGGTTTGGGTTGTTCAACGGGCGTCTCTGCTTTTCTGGTCCGTTGCCTCTCGCGCCCCTCATTCACTTCCCGCCCCTTCTTACTCGTTCAATAAACCGGCGCTGTTCCTCCGGTGATAACGGACGGTTCCGCCCGGTACGAATATCCTCATCAATCTGAAGAGATCGGGCCAGAAAGGGATCTTCCGCCGCCTCTCGAACGACAACCTCAGGACGCTCCCCTTTTACTACTCGATTAATCAAACCCATCACAACGGTAACAGCACCCATCTTGTACCCCCTTTATCCGTTGTACAAATATCTCCGCTTCTTGTTCTCCCGCCTTAACCCTGAAAGCGTATACACATTGCTCTTCAGCCGGTTGCACGGGCCGCAAAGAAGAACCCTATCGAAAACCAAAAACATATCCACCTTAAATTCGCCTCAAATTGGTCTTGACGATGGGGTCCACTTCCTTTTATCCGTTCCCTGTACCAGCCTGGCTTTAACCTTACCATCTTCACGATCTCGCACTGCCACAACCGCAGTCTTGCCAACAGTACCACGGCCAGCATGCAACTTCTTGGAAGAATGTTTGTTCCGTTCCTTGCCGCCAATATAGGTTTCGTCAACCTCTACCGGTCCGGAGAACAAACCGCCCTTCATCTCCAACGCTTTACGAATTCTGTGGGCCAGATGCCATGCTGTCTTTTGCGTAACACCCAACTCCCTGGCAAGCATAGTGCTCGGCACACCCTTGCGATGTGTGATGATAAGATAGATAGCATTGAGAAACGTTGTCAATCGCAGGTTGGACTGCGCCATGATCGTTCCGGTCCTTACTGAAAAATGCTTGCGGCATTCTCGACAGCGATAAGGTTGCGGCTTGCCGTTTTTCGTTTTCTGAACATTGCCGATAACCCCACAATGCGGACAGTAAATCCCATCTTTCCATCGCAGGTTTTCGACATAAGATATGGCAACAGCTTCATTCGGAAACCGCTTGCTAAATTGGAAAATACTCATATCCTTAATCGGCTTGTATGTCGTCTTTTTCTGTTCCATTTCCGATCCCTTTTGTTGGCTAACTTCCTACTTATGATATAGCCTTTTGGAGATCGTTTGTCAAATGTAAATATTATATCCCTACGTGCCAATATAGAGTGAGACAACTCCCCATCCGAGTTTAGTGTAGTCTTGAGGGCGGAGAGGAGAGCAAGAGATGATGAGTATGGACAACGGCCGACAGGAGCAGGTGTCGGTAGCAGTTCCGGAGCGGAGCGAAGGGACTGCTACCGAGGCGCCCCGCCCTGACCCGGAAGTGTCAGAGAAGGCGAAGCGCCGGCGGTTCACTGCGCGGTACAAGCTACGGGTCCTCAGCGTGGACGATACGGCCCCCTTATTTACCCTCCCCTCACAACAGCAACGATACGTGTCGCTGGCATCGCATCGGGAAAAAGAACACGTCGTGCTGACGTTTTTTCGGGGGACCTGGTGAAGGAGAAGCCGTCGTCAGTTGGCGACTGTGCAAGAACATATAGACGCGTACGCCGAACGTAACGCGACATCTATTGCTATCGCCGCAGGTCAGCAGCTTTGCGAACTGCGCGAATACGCCGAGCGCAGTGGCATCACCTATCCTCTTTTGGCGGACGAAGACTGGAGCATCATCAAGAGTTATGGGGTATATCACGGGTTCGGCCTGGCGATGCACAACCTCGCTTACAACATCGTCCGCCCCGCGACGTTCATCATCGACAATCTCGGCTATCCTTTACACAACTGGATCGGCCTGGCGGATCACAATCTCAGCAACAGCATTGCCCGCCCGGCGACGTTTATCATTGATAGACTCGGCACTATCAGATATATGTACATCGGCTCGAATCAGTTTGATTTAGCCGAACAGGAAGAAATTCTCGAACACTTGAATTCGCTGACGCAGTGAGGTCCGAATGAGTAATTTCGTCGCCGCGACCCGGTCAGGTAGAACCACTTGCCCGACGGCCACAGTCCGCGATTGAGGACGTCGCCCGAGTGCTTGATTTCGGTCGAATAGCTGCGCCAATCGGTGTGCCACCCTACGGGAGCCGAACCGGTCCGGCGGATGATGGCAGCCGAGCGGTGGATCGTCAACTCGTCGGTGGCAATCAGGTGCCGGTTAATAACCATGAAGGGCTCGTAGTCGAGCACCTCGCAAGCACCCGGCGGTAGCCCAAGTCCGGCTTTTGAATGTGCGAATAGTCTGCCATGACTTTCCTCCATACAAGTGCCCGGTTATTAGAGTCGCGATTGGCGGGGTAGCGGGAAAATCCATGGCCCTGTTAGAAGCGCTGCGCCTGAGCACCGTTTGCAAGCGACAGCTCGTAGCAGGCGGCCTCGCTGTCCGTGCGCACTAACAGATAGGGTGTGGCAAAGGCCGGGGGATTCCAGGTTTTGCCGTCGAAGGCCGTCATGCGCGCTAGTTCTACGTGGCGGTCGGGGCGAGCCTCGACCAGTAACACGTCACCCGATTCGCTCATTATCAGAAGGATATCGTCTATCAGAATGAGCTGGCCGTGGCCGTAGCGCCCGCGCTTCCAGCGACGCTTACCGTCTTGCGGGTCGAGGCAGACCAGCACCCCATCGTCGAGGCCATAGACAAAACCATCGCGATAGACCATGTTGGCAAATTTGGCCTTGATCCGGGGGCTTTTCCAGACGATATCGGTCGTCAACTCGCCGTTGGGCGCGGCATTCACTTGATACAGCTTGGCTCCAATGCCGTAGCCGGTGGAGACCAGAACCCGGTCCCCGGGCAAGGGCAGGGGATTGGCAATGCATTCGGCCCGATCCCAAGGCTGACGCCAGAGGGGAGCTCCGCTCTGCGGATCGTGCGCGACAACGCTGTGGTTGTTGAAGATCAGGATCTGCTCGCGTCCAGCCAACGTGACCAGACGCGGTGAACTGAAGCCGGCCTTGTCTGTGCCCCCGCCCCAGACAAACGCGCCGTTTTGGCGGTGATAGGCCACTAGCGAGCGCTCATCCGGGCCTCCGGCACTGACCACGACCAAGGTGTCGAGAACCAACGGCGAACAGCTAATGCCCCACATATGGGCCTTAGCCTGATTGTCGGCGAGGATGTCCCGCGACCAAATCAGCGCCCCGCTGGCCAGATCCAGGCAGTTGAGGATGCCAGTAGCGCCCAGCGTGAAAACCCGGTCTCCAGCGATAGTGGGCGTAGCGCGCGGGCCGATGCCGGCAATGGCGGTCTCGTAGCGAGTCGAGTCGGCGTGGTGCCAGAGCTTGCGGCCCGTTGCCAAGTCGTAGCAGACGACCTGCTCCTCGGGGCCGTGTTGCTCCTGAGTTACGGCCCGGCCGCCGACAATGGCAAAGGAGGACCAAGCTGCGCCGACGGGGCGACGCCAGATTTCGCGCGGCGGGTGCTTGGCCCAGTCGCGCTCGAGGTGGACGCCGCGGAGGCGGTTGTTGCGCTCGGGGCCGAGAAATTGCGGCCAATCGCGGGCGTCGAGCGCGGTGGCGTCCCCTCCTTCGACAGCGGTGGCTTCGTCCTCAGTACTCCAACGCCATTCGAGGATCGGTGCGAAGTCGCCGCTCATACCCTTAACGCGAAAAAACCCGATCCCAAGCGCAATGACGAGGACGATACCGCCGAAATAGCGCAGGCGCTGTCCCCAGGCCAGCCGCGACGCGAAGAGCAACCAGAGCAAAGCAAAGAAAATCGCGAGAATGAAGGTGGCCATGGTGCGCATGACCTGTTGCTGGCGATGGGGGGCTTCGGGCAACCAGATCAACAGGAGCGCCAGGACGACGACGCCTCCGAGCAAATAGAGAGGCCATAAGCGAGGGCCAGCCGAGAACATGGGCATTGATCCGCTGTGTTAGACGCCGCCGGTGACGGTCTCCAAGCGGACCCAATCGCCGCTTGCGACCGAGCGGGCAATGGCGGCCATCGCCCGCATAGCTTGAGTTCCATCCTCCACATCAGCCCCCATTTGGGGCGCGCCGTGGAGGACTGCATCGGCAAAACCTTCGAGCTGGAGTCGGTAGAAATGCGCGTCGGCTCCTAAAGGCCGGTGGTACTGACCGTCTCGCGTGGAGAAGCACTCGACATCGCTGGATTTCAAAAACCACGGCAGGTAGGTTTTGCCGACGACGCTGCCGTGTTCTCCGTAGATGTGAAAGCCCTCGTGGTAGTCCATGCGCTCGACCAAGTCCGGCGCTTGGTCGCAAAGCGCGTACGGCCGCGTATTGCGGGCCTTGATGCACGACTCAAAGTGGGCAAATTGGTAGATGGTCCGCAGCCCAACACGCCAATAGACTGGACTTGGCGGTCTTTGTTCACGTACTTTCGGTGGGCAAAATGGCGTAGGCTTCGATCTCGACGACCAGATGCGGCTTTAGCAGCGCAGCTATGACGACCAAGGTCGAAGCCGGCAAGATCTCGCCAAACACCTCGCGGTGAGCGCGGGTGACGCCAGCGGCATGGGTCACATCGGTGATGTACACGACCGTCCGCACCACATCGCCGAGGCTGGCACCGGTTTTGACGAGCGCCTTGTCGATGATCTGCAATGCGCCTTTGGCCTGCTCGTAGGCATCGCCCTGGTCCTGCGGCGGCTGGGCGCAGGTGCCAGCGACGTGGACGTGCCGGTCCACGCGCACGGCGCGCGAATAACCAAACTCCGCGCCAAACGGGCTGCTAGTCGGTATGTTTCTGCGTTTCATGGGTCTCCTTTATCCATGGCTTCCTCGGCCTCCACCCACTCCTCCATGAGGGTCGCCGATGCGCGCCATGCGTTCTGCTTGCTGGGCCGCGGTGCGGCGCTGCTTGTTTTTGCCCTTGCGGTTGGACGGCTCCAAATCTCACCGCCAACTACTCCCATCACTCACTTTTCAAAATCCGGAGATAACGACCTGAATTTCTCCCTTAACTCGTCTATTTTATTGGTGCCAACCATTCTTGAAAACTGTTCAACGCCTTTTTGATACTGTTCTTCGAGCATTCTGCTTTTCTCCTTCAATAATTTAACAGTAAAGGTATAACTAAAGGAAATCAAAATCAAAGCCCAAGTGCGCCTGCTCAATGTGCTGGGTGTATAGCAACCCATAGCCCCGTTGGAAGTACGGTTCAGGAAGAACGAGCTGCTCCCTCCGTTTTGCCAATATTGAATCGTCTCCCTACCCCCTCCGCCGCAGTTCGAGTTCGCCGCCTGACCTCCTACGCGATTCGCTCCCTGCGTGAGCCGTACGGAGGAGTGCGCCCTCAAGTGCCAGGCCGATCCCTGAAACGCGACAAAATCCTTTACCGCGGTACTCTGAGCATTCCCGAACGATTCTGTGGGACGACAAGCGATTCATGAGGGACCCCGCTGGATCCTTGCGTACGTTTTCGGCGAATTGCATATTACCGATATCGGCACCTTATTTTTCCTCAGGCCGAACAACGCACACGTTCGCGTGACCGCCTGGATCCTTTCCAAATCAGCCAAAATTCCGTTTAACCTGCCATTGCACCCGAGGCGCTGACCGACGCCGAGCCTTTTGTGCGCTTTGACGCCCTCGGAGCCGAAAGGAGAAACCATGCACGAGACCAACCTGTTGAGAGCCGGAGCGGCGATGATTGACATCACGCCACCGCCGGGGACGCATCTGGCGGGAAGCGGGGCTGGCGAGCACCGCCCGGCCCAGGCCGTGATGGATCCGCTCTTTGCAAAGGCCATCGTTTTTGAAGTCGGCCAGCGGCGCGTCTGCATGGTGATCCTGGATCTCACCATTGTCACCTGGGACTACACGGACCGGATCCGCGCCGTTATCGGCGAGCATACGGGCATCGCACCGGAGGCGATCATGGTCCAGGCGACCCAGACGCACTCCGCCCCGAGCCTCGGCTACTTTATGCTGGATCCGGATTTCCCTTTGGAGACCAACGCGGAGACGGAGTATCTGCGCGGAGGCGAGCGCGCCTACGGCGACCGGACTGCCGCCGCCGCAGTGGAGGCCGCGGTCGAAGCGGTGGGCAAGCTGCAACCCGTGCGCATCGGTTTGGGGCGTGGCGTCTTGGGGGACCTGGCTTTCAATCGCCGCGGCATACGCCGGGACGGCGGCATCGCCATGCCCAAGCCGCTGGGTCGGGAACAACAGCCGTTCGGGAACGCGGATATCTGCTATCTCGAAGGGCCGATGGACCCGGAAGTCGGCGTGTGCTGCGTCCAGGACATGGATATGCGGCCGCTGGCCTTTCTCCTGCACTACACCTGTCACCCGGTCAATGCGTTCGGAAATCCCGAGACCTACCGGGCGGTGTCGGCGGATTGGCCTGGCGCCTGGACGCGGCAGATGCAGCAGCTGTTCGGCTCCGACGCAGTGCCGTTGGTCGTCAACGGCTGTTGCGGCAACATCAACCCCTGGCATCCTTTCGACCCGGATTGCCGGCCGGACCACCAGCGAATGGGGCGCGAATTGGCCCGGATGAGCGAACGAATTGTTCACAATATGACGTTTGCCAATAACGCTGCGTTGGCTTGCAGAGTCGAAAAGGTCGGCCTGCCCTTCCGCGAGATTCCGGCCGAGCGCTTGTGCGAGGTCAATGCGACTCTCACTGAGAATCCACAACCGCCGCGCGGAGCAAACGGCGAAGTGGATCGGCACTGGTTTCGGGCCGCTTCGACCCGCAGCGTCGAACTATGCCGGCAGCGGGACTCCGAGTTCCCCTATGAAATCCAGGCTTTCCGCATCGGCGACCTCGGCGTTATCGGCCTGCCTGGAGAACCTTTTGTCGAAGGACAACTCGCACTCAAAACGAACTCAGCGGCACCTTTTCTCTTTCCAGCGCACCTCACGACCCACTATGTCGGCTACCTGCCGACGCGGGCAGCCTACGCCCGAGGCGGACACGAGGCCAACGAAGACGTTACCTACTGGGCCAAGCTCACCCCCGGCTGCCTCGAAACCGTGGTCGAGCGGGCTCGGACGCTGGTACATGAGCTGTTTGTATGAATGATTTATCGGGGTACATCCAGGCTGAACCCGTGGCTGAATCGAGCTGAGGGGCTGCTGGCGCTCAGTCGGCAGGTGCGGGCGGTGGATGTCGCGCCGACGCTGTGCTACTTGCTCGGCATCCCCATGCCCGAGCAGGTGGGGGGCGGCGTGGTCTACGAGGCGCTTGAAGACGCAGACTGGCACCTGCGATGTAGGCTGCCTGCTACTGCGGCGACAGCACGGTCGAAATTTTAATCGACACCCAAGGGGGAGGAAGTATGACTGAAAGTGAACGCTACGAAGCAGGGCGCAGAGTTCTCTCGACGATGGTCGGAGAGGCCGCTGCAGAGGCCGCTGCCAAGAAGATGCGCACACTTCATCCCGAGTTCGAGCGACTCGTGATGGAGCACGTGATGTATGACCTGTACGGACGGGACGGGCTGGACATCAAGACCCGTCTGCTGTGCACGATCGCGGCCTTGACGGTTCTCGGCAGGCCGGAACAACTTGCTGTTCACATCGACCGAGCCCTTGGTTGTGGATCCACAAGGACGGAGATTGAGGAGGTCATGTTGCAGATGAGCGCTTTCGGCGGATTTCCGGCGACGTGGGATGCACTGACCGTTCTTCAAGGACAGAACCAAGGGGAATAGCATGGGGATTTTGGATTTTTTTAAGCTCGACGGCCAAACGGCGCTGGTCACCGGATGGCGGTCTGACGTCCGACCCGGTCCTGGGAGCAGCGCTGGAGGATGTTGACGTCCGGGTGGCATTGATCCAGGCGCTGATCCCGCCTGGTCCGGGCGCTGTGGAGGACGTCTTGCAGAATGAGGTCGCGGGGTTGACGGGCAAGAAATACAGTCGTAAAGCGGGGAAGACCTCGAATCGTCGGTGGGGCGCTCAACCGGGATCGGTGTATCTGTCGGATCAAAAAGTGCCCATTACGGTGCCCAGGGTGCGTGATGTGGAAGCCAATGAGGAAGTTCCTCTGGAGGTGTATCACCGCTTGCAGCGCCCGAGACACATGGATGAAGGCTTGCTGCTGCGCGTGGTCAGGGGCATTGCCACGCGTTCCTATGAAAGTTGCGCCGAGGCGGTACTGGAGGCGTTTGGCTTATCGTCCTCAAGTGTTTCCAAGCGGTTCATTAAGGCGTCGGCAGCGAATCTGAGGCAGTTTCAAGAACGGCCTCTGGCCGGGGGTGTCAAGAATATCGTGTAAGTGGCGTTCGTGGATCAATGAAAATGGACGCGATCGTCGAACACGATGGCGAAGCGAGTCTGTGCGGCGACAGGCGACTCATCAGTGACCGTGCCGGACCCTTGCGTACGTTTTCCGCGAATTGCATATTACCGATATCGGTGCGATATTATCCTATGCGTACGCGATGGATCATCTGAAGAAAAAGCAGTTTGAGTTATGCGTCGAGGTTCACTCGACGTCGAGGATGTAGCGCGTCAGCGGCGAGAGTCGTCGGGCGGTTGCGGGCCGCAAGTACTCGCGCTGGTTCGTCTGCTGCGGGTGTTCGCGGGCGATAAAGGCGCAGTGCAGGGTGCGGCGGGGGGCGTCGCTGAGGTTGCGATACGAGCTGTGCAAGAGGCTGCCGTTGAAGACGGCGACCGAGCCGGCGCGGCCTGTCAGCTGGACTTGATCGGGGTGATCGGCCAGGGCATCGGCAACCCTGCCGGGTTTGCGGTGGCTCGCGGGGACGCAGCGGGTCGCGCCGTTAACCCGGGTGAAGTCGTCGAGCATCCACATCGAGTTGACGACGTGGTACGGTCCGCCGGGTACGGTGGGCTGCCCCCAGTCCTTGTGCAGGCCCTGTAATCCGCTGCCGGGCAGCGGATCGTGTCCGTTGAGCGAGTGGAGCTTGAACGGCCGCTGCAGGACGTGATAGACCGCCGACAGAAGCGTCGGCTGCAGGTACACGGCGTCGAAGACCGTCCCCTTGTTGACCAGGTCGGCGAGTCGGCGCACGCCATCCATCCGGGCAACCTCAGCGCCGGCTTTGTCGCCTTCGCGGGCGAAGATCTCGTCAAAAGCACGGCGCAGCCCGGCCAGCCAGTCGGGCGCGATGACGGCATCCAGAATGAGGAAGCCGTTGGTGTCCAGCGCGCTGCACTGGGCGGGCGTCAGCGGCTGGGGGTCGAACCCCCGTTGCAACAATTCACTGTCCATAGCGGATGTTCCTCGTGTTCTGTCCCGGACGATTCTGTGCGACGACAAGCGATTCATCGGTGAACCTGCCGGACCCTTGCATACGTTTTCGGCGAAATGCATGTTAGCGACATCGGCGCGTAATTCTACTATACATAACACCTGCAAAAATAAGGGTTTGACCTGACAACGATTCAATGTTATCCTTTTTCAAGACCGTCTCATCCAAAAGGGTTGTTTGTAATTTGGTAGACTTCATTTTTGGCACAACCCTCGGAGACTGTCTGTTTTACATAGTAACTATGATAGAATCCTTTGTCTTCTGTTGCGAACTGGAGGGAAGCGCTCGTTTGTTCGTTCCACACCCACGACTTGTACGCAATTCATCAATTTAAGGGGCAACAAAATGTACAAAGACATAATCAGTTACGAGTTGGCAGAGAATATCTCGGAGGAACATCTACTGAATGTTGCAAGTGATGTTCTGGAAAATTGGATGAGCAGACAGTCAGGTTTCAAAAAGTGGGAGATTCACAGGAATAGTGATGGAGGTTATATCGACATTGTTTACTGGGAATTAGAGGGCAACGCGAAGAATGCACAAGCAGACATGGTGAATATCCCAAACGCTACCGATTGGTATTCTTGCTATGAGGAAGGTTCAATTTCCAGCAAAAATCTTAATCAGGTAGCAACTTTCAAATAGCAAGAATCTGCCAAAAATCAAACTAAATCCCACAATACTTTTCCTCACTCCTCTCCCGATCGCTCCATTCTTAATTCACCATTTACGATTTTTCCACATCGAAAAATATAAAATTTTCAGAAAACCATACCATTTGAAATGGGCGTATAACAGAAATTGACGAGAGAATTTTTCGGTTTTTCGGCAGGTTTCGTGACGGGAGGGGTGTCCTATTGGATTTTTTAACGCTTTTCTTCGAGTGAATGATCGGCGCCTTATTTTTCCTGTACAAAATTCGATCTACCCGGGAGGAATCCATGCTTTCACAAGAACAAATGGCGCAATATGACCGGGACGGGTATGTGCTGGTGTCGGGCTTAATTCCGGAAGAGACAATTGCCGGCGCAGAGGAGGCGATGTGGTCTGTCCTGGGTATGGATCGGGACGATCCGGCTTCGTGGTCTCCTCTACCGGACGATACAGACGAGGTGACAACAGTTGCCAGCCAGGGGGTGATTGAACATTTCGGGCTCCAGGACCCTGCGTTACTGGCTTGTTGTACTCCCACGTTTTACGAAGCGCAGAGCCAATTGGCAAGGGAAAATGAAGAGGCATTTCATTGTCAGAAACCACAGCCCGAGGCAGTGTGGACACGATGTGTATTTCCGGTCTCCGGAAAATGGAATCATCACAGCGGGCATGCCGATGGTGTTCATCGACCTTTCAGCGTTTTTCCAGGATCATTCCGCGTCTCATCACTGACCTATCTCGATTCGGGTGTCGCGCAGGGTGGCGGTACCGCGGTCTGGCCGGGGTCCCATCGGAAGCTCGGCGAGGCGGCAGTGCAGGACCCCGACCGGTATCGAATGCTGTCGGATTTCAAGAACCCGCAGCAAAAGTTCGAACTGGGAGCGCCGGTTGAGTTGAGGCCGTCACGGGGAGACGTACTGTTTTTTTACTATCTGCTGATACACGCCGGATCTCTGAATACAGGCAACAAGCCGCGTTTCGCACTCCGGTGGATGTGCACCTGTGACACCTGCCGCATCTGGGAAAAGCATGGCAAGTGGAATATCTGGATGCCGTGAAGTTGATGGGTATCGAAGGGTAGCGAAACGCGGGCATTTCGACAAGCTCAGCGCAAGCGACGCACGCAATGACCACGTTTCTACATCCTACATAAAGGACGAAGCCGGGTCAATGACGCCGACATTGCTCTCAAGAAAAGGCTCTCTGCCAGCGCAGCAGAGGGCCTCTCTCGATAACTCCATCCGCTACCGGGTGGACCTAGCGCATTCGGGTCTTTGGTGGGTAGCCCGGCAACGTCGGCTCCAGAATAACACCGCCGGCCGGAACCTGAGCCCGAAGGTTCTCGTTCTTGTCCAATTGGGGGCTTTACGTCGTCCGTCGCCCACATAGAATTTGCTCGACTTGATCCTCGTCGAGAAAATCCAATGCTTTACGTATAACGGAGTCAGTCTGCCCAGGCGGTTGAGCAGGCAATAGTTCGAACCACGGCTCCATATAATCGTTCCTTACCTGCAGTAAAGGAGACCGGAGCAAGGGTAATGCCGGATGAGAACCCGACAACACTTCAGAAGGAGCCACCTCATATGCAAAATGCAACATCGGAGTGTCGTTTGCCCCTCTGTACAGAACGGTCGGTCTGGGCGATACGCGGACGTCGGAATTGCTTGCGGCCAAAGCAATCAAATAGCTCAATGTACCGTGAACCAGCCTAGTTGCCTCTTGCTCTTTACACGCCGTATCATGTAGCAGGAAGTTAATAGCATCTTCCGTTTCCGCATCCGCTTCTTCTATTGAAGCGGACAAGAACTGTCGCATTTGTTTCCTGTCATTAGAACCGAAAAGCGTGGACTCAACCGTAAGCATTAAGAGCCACGGTTGCCATGCATCTTGGCGATCAGTAGCGAAAAGGCGTCTAAGCGCATTCGCTCTGTTTCGAACAACTGAGCCACCGTGTTTATGAGGCAGGAATTTGCCAAAGTAGTCTAGGTATATGACGTCAAAATCCCATATGTACCCAGCGCCGCATCGGAAAGTGGTTGAGACAAATTCCGAAGGTGGGTTCCCACTTTTGTTTCTCAAGATAACCTTGTCGACGTCTCCTAAATGGGCTCGATGGCGTATGCTGCCAAACTGGGTTCTCAGTACATGCTTTACGTACTGAAACCTTTCGTCGCTGAATTCCACAGCAGCTACGTACTCGCAGAGTCCGCCCCAGCTGTGTAAGTCCAGGGCTTCCTCGCCCGGCATGCCAAAATACCTGATTCCCCCCTTTTTTCTACGAGCTGCTGCCTTGACCAACGGATAATCATACTTTTCTCTAACTACGTTCTTCTCTTCACTGGAATAGTAGTTTCCTCGTCGACGACCGCGCCTTCTTGCCATTGCCTCCCCTAGCTCCCCATTTCCTCGGCAATCGCTTCAACTATAGCTCGTAGCACAGTTTCATATCTCTCACCTCTTCCACCCAGCCCGACCACCAGACCTCGGTCGATTGCCTTTACAAGGCTCTCCTCATGCTTGCCTTCTAACGAAACCCCTTGCTGCGTCAACGCCTCACCCAGTGAAACTGGTGCCAAAGGAGACCAACCTAATGAGGCCCTCAACTCCCTCCTAGACGACTCCACTTCGGTACCGAGTTCGACTCCTGCAGCCTTAAGTTCGTCAAGAATCCCTATAGTCCTCGGAACTGATCTACTATTAATCGAAGATACCAAGGCCTCTGCCGCTTCCTTAAACCGGGGATCGTCGGTCTTATCCGCTGCTCGCAATGTAGCACTAAGTGCGCTGTAAAGTAGTCTTTCTTGAGGAGGAGGTTGAGTAGCTCTTCTTCTTTGTCTTTCCGTACTTTTTTGCGCGGCCCTAGCTACTCCACCTAATTGGCTGATAGCGCCTTGAAGCCTTTTGGTGACATTGTCCAATAATCGTTGTTGTACTTCATCGAATTGCACTCGCGGCCGCCCGCGAGGCTTTCTCTTATGGCTCTCGATCTGTTGATGCACATTCTCTAGTTCTTTCCGATAGTTCTCGCTGCTTCTATATACCTCGAATATGTCTGCGTTCGGCGCATCTTTTAGTCCCGCTAACTGTTTGATTGTATGATCAATTCCCTCAAGAAGGCGATCTCCCCTAGTCATCGCCTGCATAGCCCGAGCTTTCCGGCTGAGGGGATAAAAGAAATCTTCGGCCTGCTTCACAAACAGTTGCCTAGCCGGACTAGATTCCAAATCATTCCGAGCAGCATTCGGATAGATTTGGTCGGTCGCCAGAATATGCACCTCCCCTGTATAGTGATGGTATAAAGTTCCCCCACCAACGGCTGGCCAAAGCCCTTTGAGCGCAAGTCGATTTCCTAATGTGAACCCTTTCACCTTCATTAGGAAGCCACTGACCTCGGAACCCTCATGCATGGGAAGCTGTTTGCCATTAGTGGACAGGGCGTACCACACGAATGCCAACGGCGTATCGTCCGGTGCCCTTATCCAGTCAGATTCGGGACTGTACACGCCTTTGGCGACTGGCGGATGGACGTTGATCTCGCTCTCGTCGGCGATTCGAAGAGTAATCCGAACTGGATTGAGGTCTACGTAATCTGCGAGCCATCCATTGACCGTGTCGCCATAACCATCCTCCGAGAAAGCTACAGGAATCGTATTCAGAAGATAATCATTGACTTCTCCCGCGTTGTTTAGCTGGGCTCTGTATTCTTCACCCAATCCATCGATCTCCACAACAGTAAAGTGATCGTCCGCATTGCCGTGGTAAGGTTCAACGAACAACTCACTGTACTGATACATGAGGTCGGGTAGGCCAACACCATGACGGGCATCAGAAGCTTTATCTGCTTCGAGGAGTCGGCGCATTTCACCAAACTGGAAGGTCCAACCTACTAGGTTATCCATACCCGCCTGGCGGCTAGTGATCGTCATTTCCTCGCAAATGCCGAATGCCGAATAGATGCCGATGCCGCGGTATCCGACCATTTCTCTAGGGCTTTTCTCAGACATTCCAAATCGTCGAGCGATCCGGATGCCCTCTTCATCCATGCCATGGCCATCATCTCTTATCACTGCTTGGGAGCCATCAACCGTAATGAGAGTGTGTTCGGCTTCAGCATCGACTCCGTTTTGGACGTATTCCCTGAGTGCGTCTTTTGCATCGGAGTACAAGCCTCGAGAGAGGATGTCTAATAGCTCCCCGCCCACCTCCCAACTCTCTAGCTGAACTCGCCGCGTTTGGCGTTCATTCTGAATCATATGGTCGAGTCTTTCACTGTATGAAATAAGGTAATCTCTGATTAAGTATCCTGATCAACTTTTCCAATGGCGATTACACAGTCACAAACTCTTTGAACTCCTCGTCCAAGACGTTGAATTCCAGGACAGAGACATCAAAGCCGCCGGTTAATCCGTCATGGTCCTCTCGCCGCCATCCACAACATTTGACGATATCTGGAATCGTTCACCTGGGAGTTCACTTCTATGCCGAATTCCTGAAGCAAACGGGAGCTCTGCCCGACCTGACGCAAGCAAAATCTCTCGCAGAGATAATCAACTATCCGCTACGTCGATTGGACGGGATGATCCCGCGAGTCGAGCTCTATCCGCCACAGGTCGAACCACCAGTGACTTGACGTAGCCAATCAGACGGACATCGGTTCCAGCGCGTTGTACACGTCTCGGAACGCCCTCGCCACTCGGCCATCTCCTCCGAGATTGAAACTCGCGTTGCGAACTTTCGCATTAAGTCTCCACATCAACCCTTCGATTGAGTTGTAGTCGTGTACTGATAACGACGTGTACTTGCGGCGATTGTAATCGAGGAAAGGGAGCAGCTTTCCATTCAAGTGGTGTAGATCGAAACCTTTGTCTTCGATGTACGGTCGGTACTGCTCGAACAATGGCGTGCTTGGCACTGGAGTGAAAAGCATGGGAATCACGGAGCCGACACGGCTTGAGGCAAATGTGATTGTGTCGTACACCGCTTGCAGGTCTTCGTCTGGCAGGCCGAAGAGGATGAAGCAGTTGATGTCTTGGCATCGCAGCTTGAAGCCGGCCTTTTCCGCGTTACGCAACGCGTAGAAGAATTTGTCCATGTTCGTGTGCGTGCGTTGCCACGATTTCGCCATGTTGGCGTTGACGGTTTCGAGCGGCAGGTAGAGCTTCTTGAAGCCAGCATCACGCATCAGTTGGACGGTGTCTTCGTGCAGCAGGCGGACTTCGATGCCCTCTGGTGCGTACAGCTCGATCCCTTTCAAATCGCGATCGTCACGAATCAGTCGGCAAAGCTGCTTGAAATTCTCTCTGCCGAGCAGCAGGTTGTCCTCGTAGAAACAGAATTCGCGAATTCCTTGCTCAAACCGTCGCTTGATCTCATCGTACGCAACCTCGTATTCCCGAACCCAGATCTTTCGTCCTTCGTTCAAAACGTTAGCCGAACAGTAAGAACATTTGAAAGGGCAGCCACGACTCGTCGTCATGATGAGGTAATCGGGCAACCTCTCGCCTTCTTCGCCTTCTTCGTCGTCGCCCGCACCGTCCTTGTCGTACAACTCAATCGCAAGTGGGAGCGGATTCGCATCGGGAATCGTTGCGGACACTACGATGTCACGCTTCTTCTGCTTGGCATTAAGCGGATCAAGGTCACGACCCATTAAGTGCAGTGGATCATTCAACCCGAGGTTCTGCATCGCGTGTTCGGGAATGAGCGTCGGATAGATTCCACCAACGCGGAAAACGGCCTTCGGAAATACTTGCCGACAGACTTGGATCACGTCGCGAGTGCTTTCCCACCAGTACGTCATGATAGACGAAATCCAGATTTCATCTGGATCTGGAAAGGCCACTTCGTCGAACAGCGATTCACGCGCATACCTTGCACGTGCCTTGATCGCTTCGAGCCGTTTCCGCAGTTCCTTTAGCGGCATGCCGAACACGTACTCGATCTTTTCGTCAGGCTGCGGTTCGTAGTCCGTCCACTTGTCCGGCGTGAACGGTTCGTCCGCTGAGCAGAGTTTTCGTACACATCGCTTCTGCTTTGGCACGGTACGCCGCTTGTTAGCCTCCATACCGTCGATCAGCTTCAGCATGTAGCCCTTGCCCTGAAGCCACGATGCGACACGCAACAAGCCATAGGGCATGCTCCAGTTCGCCCAATATTGTACGTCGTAGACAGGCGGGCTAATCAATAATGCTGAGGGGGGACGTTTCAAGATTCCAAACCTCGAGACGTAAACTGTTTCGCAGCAACTCGGCACCCATACTGCCGTTCAATAAGTCGAAAGACCGGTTGCGTACTTTCTCGTTGAGGAACGCCGCCATTCTGTAGAGGTCATGGTATTCGTTCCGGGTGATTCCATTGTACTCGGCGAACGGAAATCTGTGTGGGGACAGATCAGCGTACGTAAGATCGTCCAGATAATCTTTGTGCCGTTCGTACAGCCCTGTTCCCGGTACGGCCGTGTACGGCTTGAGGATGACACTCCCAAACGTGCTGAGAACGGTGAAACTACGACGGACGATCCCTTCCAGTGTTTCGTCCGGGCGTCCAATCCACACGAATCCGCAGGTTTTGCCTCCATCTGAAAGATCAATCCCCGCTTCCAGCAGGTAGGCGCGACACTGCTCGTATGCCGCCTCGTCTAACTCCAATTCCTCCTCGGACTGCTCAAAAAACAGCTCCGCGAACGCTCGTTCCACGAACACTTTCGCTAATTCTGAAGTGACCCGTTCGGGATGTAGTCCCGATACCGCATGAAAACGTAGGTGCTGGTGGAAGTTCTTCGTGCTTTCGACGATCTCTCGAAGTGGCTTGCCCTTGTCGCGGCAAATGTCGTCCTCGCCATCAAACACGGCAACGTGAAATACTCCCAGTTCGATTGCTTCCTTGATCGCAGGGATGGCTGTAGGTGGATTGAGAGTGACCGAAATGAATGGAGGTTTCTCGGCTCCGTAGAGCCTCAGAGATGATCCCTTGTCGGCATGTTTAAGTGGCGTCCTGACGATCAGGTCTGCATCGCAGAAGTCCACTGCGTTGTCCACCATAAATCGTGGGTAGTTGCCCAGCACAGCCAGTTTCGCGTCTGGCAACCAAAGGCGTAGCTTCGTGCATAATTGGTGAATGCTGGCGTACCAATAGCTGCACAGCGAAGTGATCCACACTTGAGTTGGCTCGCCTCGCTTGTTGCCGGCACGTCGCTCGACCAGCCAGTCATTGAGTGCATCGAAGGGTTTTCCGAATTTCCACATCGGATATGTGTAGGCGAAGTCTCCGTCACCGACCTTTTTGTACCGTTCTTGTCCCGTCAACCCTCGCTTTTGAACGCGGCCCTTGTCGTTAGGTAGCATGAAGTCAAACAACTCGACGTCGCACTTCTTGCTGCTTTTGAGGTACGCCCCGATCCTGAGTAGGTCCAGTGGTTGATTCCACCGCAGCCAGCTATAGCGTGTCTCGAACACCGGTGGGTTTACCAGCAGTATCCGGTCGCCCTTTTGGACCTGCTTCAGCAGTGCGTGTCCTGTGACAGACTTAGTCATTGGGCTGCGTAGTGAAAGATAACAATGTTATGGCCATTTCCATCATCTGATCGGCGTCGCCATCGGCTGCTGTCCGTGCCAGCACCCATGCTAGGGCAGTCCGCAGGAATCCCCGCTCGTCCATCTGCGACTTTGCAGCGTGGCCCCAATTGACGAGAATACGGTCCTGGTTGAAGTCGATTTCAGCGATCGGTTGAATCGCCGTGCCCTGCTTGTGGATGACGTCGAACCGCCGTTTGAACAACACGAGCGCGTTATCCCATTCAGGGCGAGATACGTCGATTGTTACCTGTGCTTTCTCATAGTCGATCGCTGCTGCTTCCGATTGACGTCTCGCCTGATTGACCGCCATTCCGGCCACTTTGTTGGGAACGTCAAATCCTGCCGGCTTCGCGGATGCCAACCCGTTCGGGTGCGATTTGTTCGACTTGAGCATCTCACGTATCGCGCTCGCTTCTTTTCCTCCCTCGGACATCAGGTGTGTTATCCCCGCCGACACATCGTCCATCGCACGCCGCATGTATGCCGCACGACTCAAGGTGCTGTTGAGTGACGATCTCGCTTGGCTTCGTTTCAAGACGGCGTCGATCGTTCTGCCGAGATAGCCGCCAACCTTTTCACCGTCGCCACGGAAATACCTACGCAGGGCGAGAAAATCACCACTCTCTTCATAGAAACCTTCACGACCTGGATTGATTGCATCCATCGCGTCCATGCCGCTCAGCACATTTATCTCGCCAGTGATCTGGCTCAACGCGGCCTTATGTGCTCCCGTTAGGAGGAATTCTGCACCGAGAAACGTCGGGTCGCCGATGGAGACACCACGCACCCTTATCGAAACGCCTCGATACTCGGATGGGAACACGACGCTTTCGTAGCCGTGAACAAACCCCTTCGCGACAAAACCACCCTCGTTGATGTCCACCTCCGTGATCATGTCCTTGTGTAGCGTCGCTGCGTCCGGCTCGAACGGATAGAGAGGGCGCGTCAACTCGCTCTCCGTCTTGCCGTGTCGAAGTGTCAGTTTGTCCAGCGTCGGTGGCGCCGCATCCTCCAAGAGGGCTTCAAGATATTCAGCTTGATCTGGTGCCTTCGCGTAGCCGATTGGCGTGCAACGAGACAAGTGCCACGCGACCTGTTCAAACCCGCTACGACTCGCAACATTTCGAACGAAGCCCTTCCGGCGATCTGCTTTGAGTTCGCGTTTGACAAACGACTTCAATCCTTCTATCGCGACCGTTGTTCCGGACTTTGACTTCCGTGGCAGCTCGCGAACTTCGATCAACGTGAAATCGGACAGCCTTTCGAGGTCGGCAGAATCCGCAAGCTTGAGCAAGCGATCAAAGTCCAGAGTCGCTTGGAAACCCAAGCTGTTGCAGTCGATCGTAATTGCGATGTCGACAGGACCAAAGTCCTCCTTGAAGGCAAGGCGACCAGTATTCGCATTCAACTCGTAGTTGGTAGCGGCAATCTTCGATCGTTTTCCAGATTGCGTTACGACAAACCTACACACTTTGCTGAGTAACTGCGGGCTAATTGGTACTCCGAGAGCGCTGACGACGTCGATGGAAGGTGACGTCGTCTCGACCGAGTGTTCTTGTTTGAACTGACGAGGACTGCTCGAAGTAACGACCATCCGATTGCAGTAGCGAGCAAGTGCAAGGAAGCCTATGCCCTTGTTCCCAATGCGGCTTCGCTTTTTCTGGGGCGTCGTTCCCTTTGACCATCTGCTGCTGCTGCCGCCGATCCGCGTGAAGTCGGATCGAAACTCAAACGGACTCATCCCGTTGCCGTCATCCGCAATGGTCGCAGACGTGAAGTCGTCCGCAAACTCGATTGAAACATCGGCCGCGTCGGCGTCGTACGCGTTGCTGACGAGTTCCTTGAATGCTTTGATAAATGGCTTGTAGACGCCGGAAAGCTCTCGAAGAATCGACGGATCAACGCCGCCGACGCTCATTCCCCGCTTCGATGATTCTCTCACTTTGCTTTACTCGCTTCTTGACGGTGGACGATAGGATTGGAAGAAAAAACGGCATTTTCTCGTTCCCAGGCAAGGGAAATCTGGCTGCGATATTGGCTCAGGTTCGGGCGTCTGCCCACCGCAGTAGCGCTGATACGGCGGACGGGCGACGGTGGGTGCGGCATCAATTTTCCGGATCCTGGGCGTTGGATTCATTGAGTTGCGGCCAAATATGTATGACTGCAGGCACATTCTCGTACTGAAAAGACGCCCTTGTCCCCCGTCGGACGCAGGTCGGCGAAGGGAGAGGCGAGGATTGCCCCCGTATTCTGCGCGACCGCGCCTACCCCTTTGCTTCCATGAACGCTTCGTATAACGCCAGGGGCTGCGCCATCGATTCATCGATTTCGGTGACGGCGAACCGCACCTCCACGGTCCGTTCATCGCCAACACGGAAATCATCCCCGAACAACGAGAGGTAGAGGGGGTTCTGATCCCTGAACGGATCTTTCATGTTCTCGCTCTGGTACCCGCTGATCACCGCGTAACAATCCTGAGGCCTGGACATCAGAACGCCCGCAACGCCCTTTTCAAGGTTCGCGCTCATGATCATCGGCAATTCGAAATAACGCTGGGGATTCCACTGGTAGAGGCCCCAGATTCGGTCCCATCGCCCGTCGGTAGACCGCCTGGCCGCGTGTTGATCCCTCGAGAATACCAGTCCCGTTCCCACAAATACGTCGTTCACCTCCGGCGCTATCCAACGCGCCTGGTCTGCCGGAATATCGAACGGACTGCCCTGAACATACACGTACGGCCTCAGCGACAGATCGAAATAGTTCGACAAAAACACTTCATAAGCCGGGTACGGCCAGTTGGACGCCACGGTTATCGACATGTCCACCGCGTTCGGTTCGACAACTTCGTACCTGGCCGTCATCTCCGCCTTGTGATCGTCCGTTGGCGCCCAGTGCACGTCGATCGCATTGCCCTCGGATGTAATGGTGCGCTCGTTCTCACGAGCCTGCCCCATACAGTGATTCTGTGAAAACATGAAAAACAGATTCAGGAGGTCGTACTTCGGATGCACCACCTGCTCCCCGGTGGGCTTATGGGTCAACTCCTTGATCCCATGCCGGTCCCCGTCCGGCTGTATGTGTCCCGTCATCTGCTCAGTTTCAAAGTGCCACACGCCCCGTTCGGCATCGTGTCTCAACGCCATCTCTCAGCCTCCTTTTTGGAGTCTTGCAGTAAGACTTCTACGCTAAATGCGTTCATGTTTTTTCATGCCGCTTGCATACGGCAAGGCGTTGAAATCCCCCACCGCATCAGCCGTCGCCTGCCCTTCGACAGGTTCAGGACAAGCCACAGGGGGTCGGCTCGGCTTCTACGACTCCCCCCCCTCAAGGGGGGAGTGATTAGCCCGCCAAACGGGCTTGCGGGTTCGCTTTCACCTTTTTGGGTTGCTGCTAAGCAGAGCGAAGCCAGGAAGGGCGATCGCAGCCTGTTTGCGCTCGCCGCCTCACCTGATTTCAAGACATCTCGAAAACCCATACGGATGCATCGGTAGCAACGTGCCCGACATCGGCGGTCTGTCCCGGACAATCGTCTGCCTGGCGGGCGCCTCGTACCCCGTGATCCAGGCCTTTACCGTCAGTTCTTCAAGGTCGTCGCCCGTAATATCCACCGTTACGGACGACCATCCGCTGTCGTGAATGCTGAATAGATAGTCGTCACGTTCCCTCGGTCCCACGGGGGGCAGGAACCTGGACGTGCCGTGGCCGCTGCGGGCCTGCCGGTGGATGCGCTGGGTCACGTACGAGTAACAACCGGGCACACCCCGGTACCGCGATCCGCCGGCGCGGACGTCCACACTATCCAGCACCTTCTCCGGCCCGCCTAGAACAACCTGCAGCTCCGGACGCTCGAATCGGTGGGGCACCGCGACGTACCATTGCATCCTGTGCATCCCGTCGTTCAGGTCGTCGCACGTTGCCTCGGCGGAAAGACCGTTGATCTGCATATCCGGATGCACCACCGGCCCCACGTTGTCCGCAAGCCGCCGGTCTCCCGGAAACAGGTATTCACACCCGCCATCGCACAGCCGCGCCATGAACGGGGCGCCGGGTATGGGAGAAACGTCCTCCTGTGTGTCGGCGAAGATCTTCAGCAGACGTACTTCGTTCCCCAACATCGTCACCGACCCTTCCAGGTCCTGCCAGAAAGGATAAACCTGTCGGATGGCGTCCGGCACATATCCCAACCCGTAGTCCACCCCAAGATCCACCGCCTGCGGCTCGACGGAGGGATTTCGCAGCAGGAGCCACGCGCTTCCATCCGACGGATGCAGAAAACCATAGACTTCGCCGAAGGCCGGACTCCCCAGCACCATCTGCGTCCCCTTCGTGCCCAGTTCGTCCGCGTTGAAACGCATCCAGTCCATCATTGACTGAAGCTGTTCAGCCCGTTCCGCCCTCAGACTTTCAGGATTCACCGGCATCGGCATATAGGTGGTGCCGCGGCAGGCCGCCAGCACAAGATTGTCCAGCCAGGTATGGTCCGGGTCTCCAAACGCATTGGTCAATGCCTGCACGAATTCGTGATTGTCGTACGCGTCGAAAAAGATGGGCGTCTCCGCCCGGCGCATGATCTGATAATAAACCGCGTCCCGATGCGTCAGGGCCCGGTCTCGCTGGGTTCGAGACGGCCACGATGCGTACTCACAATCTCCCGAATGAACCAGCCAGGTGTGGTTCGCCAGGCACAACCACCAGGGGCTCGGCCACCACCCGTTCCGTGTCACCAGGTCCGGATTAACCGCCCGCAGCCGGCGATCGATCCGATTGAACGCGTTTACCGAAGCCTCTCGCATGTGATCGGGTGTGGGTAAACGGTCCCGGAAATCAGGATGGGTGGCACACTCGTTGTCCCAGTCGATTTTCAGGTGCACGGCTCCCACGTCTTTCACCAGCCGCTCCCAGCGCTGCGCCAGGGCTTCTTCGAAGGACGGTTGCGCCATCACCACAAACGTCCCGCTTCCGTAGGAGCCGGGTCCCTCGCCGACCCGCCAACCCTGTTCCTGGATCCAATCGGTGTCAAAACCCACCGGCCCATTGTGGGTCACCCATAATGCCAGCGAGAACCCCTTCTGTTTCAGATCTTCGGAAAACGCGATAAACCCCGAGTCATTCTCGTCGTCTGCCTTATGCCGGTAGATCGACTTCCGGTCGAACCACCCCGCGTCAAACGCCAGGGAGTCGGGCTTCAGGCCCAGGTCCGATACCGCGTCGGCGTAGGCCTGGTTCATTTCGAACGAGTCGATATACTCCCGATTTCCGAGATACCGCACGGACCATCCCACGGAAAGATGGAAAATCGGCTTCGACAGCCGGGGCAGGCGGATCTGCCACAGATAGTCCATAAACGCGTCTCGCACGGTCTCATGACTCTCTGCCGCGCCGTAGACCGCGGTGTAACTCTCAATTCGCCTTTCGTCGTCCCACACCGGGTGGTGAAAGAGCTCCAGCTTTTCTCCAGGAACCGTAAACCCCACCGGATGTTCCAGGCCGGCGAACCAGTCTCCTGCCCACACCGGATACCCGCATCCCGGTACCGGGGGGGCGTACGTGTCGAGCCCGGCCTGTTCTTCCACGTCCGGCCCACCGCGGACGCCGTATCCGACCCGTCGAATCGGCCGCGGAGGTTGTTCCTGTATGTCCACCCATAGCCGGTCCGGCGTCGGCGCGTTGGGACTGTCCGGCGCCTGAAGCGTCAACTGTTTCCTGAACCAGGGATTGTCTCCATCGATCCAGTACCGCACCTGGACGCGAATTCCAGTCGCTTCGTGCCGATAGTCAAACATCATCTGATCCGTGCCAGGCTGCATACCGGTCTGAACAAAACGGTCCGCCGGAATCTCCACTTCACCCAGCCGGATCATGAATGCGGGAAAGTCAAACGAACGGCACTTACCCGAAAGCCGATTCTCCACCTGCAGATCCCCACCCTCCCATCTCAAAATCAAGGCGCTATTCTGAAGTACCCATTGATCGGTCAAGGAAATGCCTCCTCAGTGTTCTGTCCCGGAAATAGATTGCCGAGATTCGGCCGGCGACCCCTCCCCGGCGCGGGGAGGGGAGGTATTATACCGTCCCTCGTCAAGCTTGCTTCGACAGGCCGTTTCGACAAGCTTAGCACAGGCAACGCAAGCAACGAACATCAATGGGCCTGCACCCTGAGCCGCTCCCTGAGCTTGTCGAAGGGTCGGCGAAGGAGGTCCCGGGGCCTGTCAAAGGGCATCGAACGGATAGCGAAACACGGGCATTTCGACAAGCGTAACGAACGGTTCCGGTCATTCGTTATCCGATACGTAGGATCTGCCCGGCGTCGATCGCCCGCTCCCCGCCCGCATCTTCCCCGCTTGTAATCTCGACCGCCAATTGATCTGTACCGGTGTTCGTCACATAGATCACCCCGTCCGGGGCGGCATCCACCCGTATGTCGCCCTTCACGCGCAGCGTATGCGACACACCGAGCATACAGGCGCTCTCGCTGTTGAGCGGCACGTCATATCGTACTGAATCTCCATGAACTTCCGCCGTCGCTCCCGTGTAAACGACGATTTCCTCCCGCCGGGCCTGCGCAAACGCACACACCCTGCGTTCCGTGGCGAAATTGGCCGCCGCGAGGTAGCCGTTTGAAACGAGGCAGGCGCTCTGGTCCGGCCCCGTCAGGACGTCGAGGTGACTCGAAGCCGTGTCTTCGTGGGCCTGCTCGGGAATCAGCAACGCCGCCAGGGATCCGGCTTCCTCGCCCGCCCGCAACGCCGTTTCTTTTGCTTGAAGGGACAGCGTCAAATCATCCGCGATGGCGCGATACGGTTTGTAATAGTGCCGATTGAGATAAACCGCGTTGCCCGATCCCGAAAACACAATGCCCAGCCGGTTGTCAATATTCAGCCATGCCGGCCTGCCGAGGCGATCCTGGATATCGTCCTCCTCGCGATCGCCGAGCCAGCCCCTGTAGTCGATTGACCCGTCGGGGCGGTACAGTGTCCGGACGCCTCTGCAGTTCGGCTCGAGCAACGGAAAATGTTCATTGGTGATCCGCAGGAATCCCTGGTCGAGCGATTCCACGGTCAGATCCTCCAGGGCCGTAAACCGCTCGTAGGACAGCGCCCGTCCATCGGGCAGACTGGCGAATAACACCTGCTGCCGCAGCGACTCCTGGCACCGGTCCATGACCATCGCGGCGGCAAATCCGTCGTCATAGTCGGTCACCCGCACCCGCTTCAGTCGATGGCTGTCCGGACGTCCCTTCACCACCGGCCTGCCCAGCCAGCTATCCGAACAGGGCGCGATCGTATAGATTCCCTCCCGCGTCAGCGGCATCGCCATCACGGAGTTCCGCCAGGAAAACGAGGTTTGCCCTCTCGGATGCCGGTGATGGACGAAACCCGCGTGCGGATACTCCCGCACCCCGGCCAATCGCCGTTCCAGTTCATCTTCCGGGGTGGGTTTCGCGCCGGGGCCGAACAAGCGGTGAAACAGATACTGGTGCGCGATGGCGCCGATGGTGACTTCCCGCATGATCATCGGATCCTGCTGGTCGTGCGCCCTCATGGAGAATTCCTTGTCGTACATCCGACCCCCGTTTCCATCCTGCCGCAGTTCCGCGTTCCGGAGCCCTCTTCGCAGAAGCGCGGCGGCGTCCGGGTCGTCGAAGAACACAGCCGCCGCGGAATGCGGGGTCTCGCTTCCGGTCGTGGGCAGATAGTGCCAGTCCATCCCCTGCACGGCCTGGGCGTACCCCCACCCGTCGGTCATCGCCTTCAAATTTTCGTATACTCTGCGGCGGTTCCAGAACAACTCCGGCGGCAGTTCCCGCCCCCACAACTTCAATTGCGCTCCCGCCGCGGTGAGCGGGCGGACGCCGGACCCCGTGTAATTCGGATGCACCATCCCGTGGTTTTCCGCCCAGTAATCCGGCAGCGCCGTAAACGTCTTCCCCGCCAACGCCCCTGCCGTGGTCTGGCCAATCGCGCCGCGGTCCTTCGCATCCTGGGGCGCCGCGCAGGTGGAATACATCCACCGCCTGCACGTGGCTTCCCATTGAGCGGCCTGTTCGTGGCGCTCAAGAAATAAATAGCAGGAGGTCAATCCGTTGGATGTCCAGGCATTCTCTTCCATCTGCGTATCCACGTAAATCCCGCTCTTCGGCGCCATATTCCCGAACCGTTCCGAATAGTCCGCGTGCACCCGCGCCATCATCATCCACGTTTCGTCGTCGATCCGGTCCCGCAACAGCAGGCATACCCGCCCCAGCGCCGCGATCCCGTGGCCGCACTGGCTTTCCTTGAAGAACCCCAGCCCCCGTTCCCCCCACTTGGTTCCACAGATCTCCGGCCGCCCCATTCCCTCACTGGGCCGCACGCAATCCGCCGGCCCGGAGTCGTGTGTGAAACAAAGATAGCGCAATCCCATAATGGCCATGCGCTGAAGGTCGTCCCGGGATACGCCAACCCCTTTCTCATCGTACTCCGGCGAGACGCTCGCCAGGGCGAATGTCTCCACGGGCGGCGCCGTCTCGTTTCCATACCAGTGACACCCGCCGAAAAAATGCCCGCAATCCGGCCTGTCCGGCCATTCCTGAAAATACTCGATGCCCACCGGAATCCATTTTTCGATCATCCGCAGGTAGCGGCGGCTCAATTCATTCTCCTCCGCCGGCAAGAACGGCGCCTTCAATTCCGTGGTGTCTGCCATCCGCGTCATTTCGTATTCTCCCGTCACTTCACGAAACCCCCGGTTCGCCTCACGTCGGTGGGCGGTCAACACCAAGGGTTGCTCCCAGGGGTCTGCGTTATCCGCTGATTTCAATGCGAAACCGAATACAGTCCGCCGTAAAATCCTCGGGTTTGGTCATCGCTTCAAATTCCACGTGTTTCGGTTGCTCCGGCATCTGCAAAATCAGATCGCCCGAACCGCGCTCTTCATACATTGAGAAATTCGTGTATCGCCTGGACTCTGGCGCGCCTTCGGGCAGATCTTGAATAACCTGCACCGTATCCCTCAACACGCATAGGCGATCCGTATCAAATTCGGCTATCGACAACGGATACCTCGGGGTCTGCCCGTGAACCGGACCCGGGAGAATATTGGCCAGCACGTATGTTCTTTCGGTCTTCGACGACAGGAAGAACCGATGGGGTGACGCCGGCGTCCAGACCGTTCCGCCGTCGTCGTAGACCAGCGGTGCGGGATCCGTCCAGTTCAACCCTCCATCTTCAGAAATCGTCGTATAACGAATGGAATGAATGCCGTGCGCTGCGTTTCCCTGGCACCGCATCGTATTGAACAACCGGTCGCCGCCCAACCAAGCCAGCGCCGCTTCGCAACACCCGACCATCGATTTGGGGTACATCACCTCAATCGTGTCCCCGAATCGCCAGTTGAGCGTCTGTCTGTCCGCGGCCAGACGGGCCTGTGCGTAAATTGTGTTGATGTAGTAACTCGATATCCCCGGCGGAAAACCGGGTGGTTGCTCGGGTTGCATAACGTCGTACCCGATCACCAGCGTTCCGTCGGGCAAAAACACCCACTGTCCGCTCGAGCGGGCTCCCTGCACTCCGTATGCCACACACGGCGCCCAGTTCGTTTCGTCATATGGGTCGCGTTCGTCTATCACCTGCCGGGCGCCCGTCCACGTGCGGCCGCCATCGTGCGACAACCGGTAGTAGGTCCGCTGTGTCCGCTGGATCCGGTTTCCCCTCGTAAACGGACCCTCGTTGAGGTCCACTTCGTGAGTCATATACAGGTAAATCAGGATATCATTCGCCGGATCCGGAATCGTCGCCAGGTCGTGACGCTGCACCTCCGAAACGTCCTCAGGATCGGTCCGATGCAGTTCCTCGGCGTCGGTCCACGTCTGTCCGTTATCCGGAGAACGTCTCCTGTAAATCCGCTTTGCATAATAGTGCGGCGACCCATCGGGTTTGACGTGCATTGCCGCATACTGCACATCCTCGATCATTTCCACACCGAATGCCCGCGCGTACGTCGGCGTCGCGTACACCGCGGCACCCGTGGGTGCGGAAATATGGACGTTCCGAGTTACGTCAATTTCAAATGCGCCCATTACAAAGACCTTTAAAACCTCCGGCAGGAACTCCCTGAGATGAATTCGCCCACCGTCGCGTTTCTAACGGAAAAAATGCGTCCTGCCGGGGTCGAAGTCCATTCGACACCCCTTGTCGAATCCAGGTTCGGTTCAGGGCGGATGGTTTGATTATCTCGATCCGATTCTATGCCTCACGTCCATAATCTCAAATCGATTCTCTCCGACCCAGGACCGTCGGGGAAAATAGACATGCCGGCTCGTCCCGTCCGGTTCCATTTCGAATCCGGGATCGTCCGCCAGTACCAGCACCGTCCGGCCATCCCGTTTCACGACATCCGCCAACCGGAGCCCCAGCGTAAACCCTGCCCCGTCTTTAACCACAACCGTCAATCCCTTCATCCTATCGCCTTCCGGAATGTTGCCGTCCACCACCAGACCGTCCATATCGGCGCCACTTTCCTTCCGCAACACGCCAAGGATAGTACCCGTCAGGATACCATCTCCCGACAGGTGGACGTTCCCCTTCTTCAGCAGCGCCCCACCCACCAGGGTCATCCTCTCCACGGCTCCGTTCCGTTCACGCACAAACCCGATCCGGCCATCCAGCGTCATGTCTCCCAGAACCATCCGTTTACCGTCCAAGTTACAGAACAGATAGTCCGTATAATCCTCTCCTTCAATCTTCAGCGCCAGACCGTCCGACTCCTTCCCCAGTCGCTCCACGGACCGGATAAATGGCGTTTCGCCAAAAGGCTCCAGCACATTCACAAAGACGCTGGACAGATCCCTGCCCTCGCGGCGGTGGATCAACGCCGGCATCGTGTAGTCATCCAGCCTCCCCTCGCTCTCCTCCGCGCGCCGAACGGATGGCATTTTGCCGAAAAGCAGTTCCCCGTCCAGCTCTGAAACCCCGTGGATACGAACACCACCCTTCGGTTCGCCCTCGCTGGTGAAGACCACATTCCACGGCGCGGAGATTTCAGCCCTGCTCACGTCCCGCACGTACCCGTAGACGAAATTGTGCCCCTTCGCATAACCCGGTACGGTCTCCCCGCTGGGAAACACGACCTCCACATCGGGCGGCAGCAGCGTCTCACCATAGATCGACCGATCCAGATCCGTCTCGATAGACCCATCGTTATTCGCATCTCCAACCAGCACGTAATCGTGCCGCGCTCCCCCGTCCACGCGAAACACATCCACGACATACGCATCCCGCGCCGAAACGCCAATCATAACGAGCAATCGCGAGTATTCCCGTACAACTCCGGGATACGCCCTGTCGCCCTGTACGGCCACCGCCTGAAACCCTTCATCCCCCGGAACGAACATCAGCAGGTTGCCATCCGAAGGGTTGTTTTCATGTCCTCGCACCTGGTCCTCGCCGTTCACAACCACAGTGCTGTGCGATAGCGTACTCGACGCCCACTGCCGCTGGTGGGTCCAGGTATACCCGATATCGGACAGGCGTTCCTGCCCATGTGAAAACAGCGTGATACTCAACAGATCCGCGTGCGCGTGTCCGTATGCTCCCGAATAGTGCAGGTGCGCCTGCATCTGATATTCGCCATGGCCCCGCCCCAGCCAGGCATGTCCGACGCCGCCCAGCAGATAAGGACCGGTCTCTGTCGTGGGCGCTCTTTTTTGCCAGGCCCACGTATCGTGCACCGCGACGAGGCGCCCGTTCGGATATCGCAAGAGATCCGGAATCCGTCTGGCCTTTTCAAAAAGCGGAAACCGGTCCGACAGATCCAGATCCTCGTAACGCACCCCGCTTTCCGGATTTACGTAGCCTTCCGGATCGCTGTATCCCTTCAAAAGGTCCATGACGGCCGCCAGCCCGTCCACCGTCTGATTATGATAGGACACCGCTCCTTCTCTCCACATCCCGTCGACAAAAAACTGCTTCCGGATTATATCCCCAATCCAGTCCACCGCTTCGTGGACGTACGCGGGCTCGCCCAGCACCCGTCCCGCGGAAATCAGCCCGCGCAGGATCGCGGGGTCCATATTGCTGAGTGTAATCGGATACGACCGTACAAATCCGACACTGCCGCGAAACAGATCATCCTCGATCCGCCGCCGCATCCCGTCGTCTACCTGACCGCTCTCTCGAATCAGATCGTAGGCAAGGATCAGGTTCGACGGTATATCCCCATACGCCCAGTAATCCCACTTTGCCGCCAGATACGGAGACACCGGATAGGGAAACGCGTGGTCTCCCTCGAATACCACCTTGGTCCGGAACGGCGCGTCGAACCGGGCGCAATACCCCGGATAAACCTGAGCAAAGCGATCCAGAATCAACGCCGCTCTTCGAGCGAATGCCGAGTTCCTCGTGAGATAGTAAAGCCTACCCAGTTGATGGGCCGCATCCGAAAAATACATTCGGGCGACGTACCATCCCTTGGCCCGGAAATAGTGCCGGTACTTCTTATCGGGCTCGATGTGCGAAAGCGATCCCGGCAACTGCGCGGGCGGCGAAAACGGCGCTTCCCAATAAGGATACTCCTGGACCTCGCCGCGCGGATTGGTCACCCGCATCACCCCGTTTTCGGGGTACATCTCGTTTGGAAACCGCATGTTGCAGAACTGGCAGAAGACCCGGTCGGGGTCCTCAATCGACCACGACAGTTGATTCTCCTCCGCTCCACCCGAGCAATTCGGGCAATCCACAAACCGAAAACCGGACCGGTTCGGAATCAAACGCGCCAGTTCTTTTTCGGACAGCGCCAACAGGGACGCCAGGTTTTTCTTAAGACCCGCAACCTGACTCGGGTCGACCTGAGGCCGAAACACCGGTTCCGCATCAATCCGGTCCGGCAACAGAAACAGCAGAATCGCCAGGGTCAACAACACACAGATCAACATCATTTCCAAGTCCATCACGCGCGGAATGCGACGTCCTCGTCCAGTGGAAACACAGGCCGTCGAATCCGTTCATAGGGCAACGTCTCCAGCGCCAGGGTCGTACACCCCGGGCTGATTGCCATTAAGGCCGTCCCGGCTATTTCCCGCAGTTCGGGTGCGAGATATCCATGTTTCACAACCACGATCTCGTGTTCCGCCGGATTCACGTTTGCCGTTTCAAAGCTCCGGAGATCCAGGAACGGCATACGGTCGGCCGATAACACCACTTTCACTCCCCTCACCTGGAATACGACGATGCGCGGCGGATTCATCGAGATCACGCGGCCGGTTACGTCCAGAGGAAATCCGTTGACCCTGTCGAGCTTGCCACCCACGGCCAGGGTCAACTCGGCGCCGATACCGGCTTCAAGACACCGCGACACGGCCTCGTTATCGGCAATCCCCGCGACGACCGCATCTCTGGCGCCGGCCTCGAGCAGCGTTTTCAGGACCAGGGTGATATCGCCCGCCGCGCCGGCCGTCACATTGTCTCCCGAGTCGGAAACAAACACAGGGTGCCGGGTCTCGCGGACGGCACTCCTCACGGCTTCCTCGACCGGCATCGTCCGCACATCCGGCGCGAATCGCTCACGCTTTCGCCAGATTTCCAGCGCCAGGCGTTCCGCGTGTTCCCCGGCAACCGACCGATTCTCCGAAACCACAATTGTGGCCACGGACGTAAAAGGCGAATCCGTCCACGCGCACCCGATCATAATCGACGCGTCGATAACGTCGGGACGTGATTCCACCTCCTGAAGTCCTGTGTACAGGGACCGCGCGGGTTCCACTCCCGTTGCCGCGTGTTCACCCGGAAGCAGCATGGGCAGCCTGACAATGGCATTAACGGGGCGGAGATTCTCTCTCACACAGCGGATGAGATGTCCAATTGCCCGCCTTTGCGTCTCGGTCCGGTCCACGTGGGGCGCGGTCCTCAGCGCCGTCAGCACATCGGTCTTCTCCACGACCTCTGGCGCGAGATTGGCGTGCAGGTCCAGACTGGCGACGATCGGAATGTCGCCACCGACCGTCTCGCGCACGCGGCAAACCAGGTCGCGTTCGCCGTCGCCCAGGCCTTCCACCTCCATCGCGCCGTGCAAATCCAGGTACACGCCGTCCACCGGCGATGCCCTACGCAAACGATCCACCAACTCGGCCACCATCGACTCGTACGCGTCCCGGAGAACGAGCCCATGCGGCTGCGCTCTGGCGACCAGCGTCGGCGCCCATTCGACGTCGTCGAACGCCTGCCAGGGCCCATCCGCAAGAATCTCGTCCCCCCGCAAGACATGAAAATCCTCGATCCCGGCGCGTAACGCCGAGAATGTGTTCGTTTCATGCCTGATTCCGCAGATCGCCAGCCGCATTTCGCTATTTCCTATTCATTTACACCTGGCTATGGACCATCGGCCAACTTCCAGGTATTCCATCCCCGACGTCAAATGCGCACCACCTGTTCCGCTTCCATTCGAAAATTCCGTTCTTGTCCGTCTCTCAGAACACACACCTCCACATTGCGTCCCGCTTCATTTGTGATATACGCGTCACCGCCGGGTACCGCTTCGATCCGAATATCCCCATCCGTCCGGACCTTCATGACTTCCCTCTCGTAGACCGCCTCTCCACCTTCGATGGGCATCGCATACTCAACGCGCTGTCCCGAAACACGGGTTGTGCTTCCAAACACCGGAACCGGTTTCTCAATGCCTGTCTCAAACGTGCACACCTTCCGCTTCGATCCGAAATTACCGGCGCACAAATAGCCGTCCACAATCAGGCCGACCGCATTTTCCGACGATTCAGCTACTCTCAGGAACTGGGCCGGCGTTTCCTCATGCGACTGCTCGGGACAAATCAGCATGGCGAGCGTGCCCACCTGCTCGCCCGCTCGGTATTCCTTCGCCGTGTCGTTCCGGCTCAAAAACAGATCGTCGGCGACCGCCCGGAAGGCGAAGGGCGGGAAATAGTGACGGTTCAGATAGCGGGTCCTGCTCGTCCCTTCGAACACAATCCCCATCTGATCGTCCAAGTTCAACCAGCCCGGGTCGCGCATATCAAACACGACATCATCTTCGGGGTCATTGCTCGGAAACCCGGGAAACGTCTCCGATCCGTGCTGATGATAGAGAATACGCTCTCCATCGCAGACCCCGCCAACAAGCGGGAAGTTTTCGTTGATGACCCTGATGAATCCCTGATCTAATTTCTCCACCGTGCAATCCCGAAGCGCCTCGAGTCGCTCACTGCATACCATGCGTCCATCCGGAAGCGAGCAGCACAGCACGCGCTGGCGAATCGTATCCTGTGCCCGGTCGTTCACCATCAACGCCGCGAACCCGTCGTCCTTACGATTGATCCACATGACACGTAGATTGTGGCTTCCCGGCCGGTCCTTTACCGTTACGTTGGCCAGCAGACTCCACCGGCTGGGCCCGACTGTGTGTACGCCGTCGCGGGTGAACGGCAGCGCCATCACATAATTTCGCCAGGAAAAGGACGTCTGGCCTCGTTTGTGCCGGTGATGTACGAATCCGGAATGGGGGAAGAGCCGGACACCGTTGAACTTTGTTGCAATCTCCGCCTCGGGCGTGGGCGCCGGCGCCTCTCCATCCATCAACCGGTGCAGGAGGTAGGGTTTCACGATCCCTTCGATCATCTCCGACTCCTTGATCTCCATGGGATCTTCCACCTCGTGGCACGTGGCCGCAACCTCGGGATCGATCAACCGCCCTCCGTTTCCTTCCTGTTTTTTCTCTCTGAGCGCCAGTGATACCTCCTCGAAGTACCCGGCATCCGGATCCTTCAGAAACAGATAGGCCGATGCGTGCAACGCGTGTTGTTCCCCCAGGTAAAGGCGGTCCATCCCCTGTGTCGGCATCGCCGAACCCGTTTCATCCGTCAGCAGCTTGATCGCATCGTAGACCCGCTGGCGGTTCCAGTAGGCCTCCGGCGGTTCGGTCCGCCCGTACATCCGATAGAGCAACCCCAGGCCGGCCACGGACTGGACACCGGAGGCGGTGTAACCGGGGTGGACCATACCGTGGTTCTCGGCCATGTAGTCCGGCAATGTGGTGAATGTCTTCCCGGTCAGCGCTGCGGCCGTCAACCCGGTTTCCAGCACGCCTTCGTTGAACCGGTCCTGCGGCGTTGCGCAGGCCGAAAACATCCACCGCCGGGCGCATGTTTCCCATGCTTCCGCACGCTCGTGTCCGGACAGAAACAGATAGCACGCCGCCAGGCCGTGCGCCGTCCACGCGTTCTCCTCCATTTGCGTATCGGCGTAGACGCCGCTCTTCGGCGCCATTTCTCCAAACCGTTCGAGATAGTCGATACAGATTTCCGCCAGCATCATCCGTGTTTCGTGGTCCACGTACGGCCGCAACATCAGGGCCGCGGCGGTCATATTCGCGATGGTCCCGCCGCACTGGCTTTCCGGAAAAAATCCCCGGCCTCTTTCCCCCCACTTGGTACCCCAGGACCTGGGCATTCCCAGCCCCGTGGACGGACGCAGGCATTCCCCGGGGCCCGTATCGTGCGTGAAACACAGGTACCTGATCGCCTTGATGACAACCTCCCGGAGGTCGTCAATCGACAATCCCGTCGTGTTTTCATCGTACTCCGGCGAGGTGCTCACCGCGGCGAGGGCGTGCAATGGAACCGCCGTCTCTATGCCGTACCAATGGACCCCGCCGAAAAAATGCCCGCAACGGGGGCGCTCACCCCAGTCCTCAAAATAGCTCAGCGCGGTCGGAAACCACTTCTGTGCCATCCTCAGATAACGCCGGCTCGTCGGCGTCTCGGCGGCGGGTATGCACGCGCCCTCCAGTCTGGTTATCATGTCTACGGTGACCATGCGTCATCGCCCTCTACATTAATATAACGTGGCTTACAACATCCGTTCCGCCCGCCTGTAACAGATTTCTTCAAGGGTTTCGTTATCCACCGGCAACACCGCACACTTGACCCTGGCCGCCGAAGGATAGGAGAACGGAGCGTGTGTGCCGAATACGAGGTGATCCGCGCCGCCCTGTTCGATGAAATCCGACAGATCGCCCATCTGATTCACGTTTCGACTCAATGTGTAGTGTACTTCCGCCAGGGACAGGTCGAAATACCAGTCGCGGTCCCGAATCTCCGTGCGTTGCCAGACGGGGGTGTTCGCAAGCCCTCGCGCATTCGGAATCACGATTGTCGCCCCGGAGGCCGTGGCAATAAGATTCGCCACGCCATTGAGATCCACCATCCGCCCGGGGTCCATCCAGTGCCTCTGCCGGACGTCTTCGATCCGATGCGGAATGAACACCGGAAGCCCCCGCTCGGTGCACGCCGCCACGACCCTGCGGGCTTCGGGTCCGTCCACGGCGAATTCGTGATACTGCGGAAACAGCCGTGCGCCTTTCATGTTCAGATTTTCGTGGCAGCGGCGCAGATCGCCTTCCCAATTCGGATCGGCCGCATTGATTGTCGCCATCGGAATCAATCGATCAGTAAACCCCTCCAGATCCTCCGCCAACCGTTCGTTACCCGGTTGTACGCTCCGGTGCAATATCGCGTCGATCCGGGATACGGCGGCCGTGGCGATCCCGGCCCGGTCCAGCCGTCGGATGAGTGTTTCAGGCGTATTGTCCCGCAATCCCCGAAAGGGCCAGGAACCCAACCACGCATTGATATCGACGTACCTCATGCCACGGCCTCCTTCTCCGTCAAGATCGGCGCCGCGCCCTGGGCGGCCAGAATCCGCTCCGCGTTGCCCCAGAAAATCAGGTCCTTTTCCTCGTCCGTCAGTGTTGCGTCGATGACCTTCCCAACGCTGCCGGTCATGGTGCCGTCCGTGCCGAACAACACCCGGTGGGGCCCCATTTCGGCCACGGCGAGTTCGACCTGTCCGTCATCCAGATTGCTGCCGCTGACGTCGCAGACCAGGTTGGGCGACGTGTTCCGCATTGCGCGAATCGTGTTTTCCCAGTCGCCGCCGCCGCCGATGTGGGCGTGGATGACCATCGCCTCCGGATACAACCGGTTCATCTCCGCGAAATGACGTCCATCGGAAATCAGCGGCTGTTGATCCAGGAATTCTCTGCCACACACGAAACCCGCGTGCTCCAGGAGAGGCACCCCGCGCTCGATCACACGTTCGATAACCGGAAACACCGCCGGATCGTTGATCCGGTACTGGTTGTAGAGTTTGACGCCGATCATCCCCGCGTCGAGGCACCGGTCCACCTCGTCCACCGCCTGCCGGTAGTGCCCCGGAATCACAAAACACATGCCCCGGATTTGTTCGGGAAAGCGTTTCATGGCCCGCAACACCGCGTCGTTCTCCGCGCGCACTTCTTCAATACTCGCGAGCCGTCCACCCGTAATGGGCGAAGAACACCAGTATTCGGTAATGCCCAGCATCTCGCCCGCCGAGATCAACCGCTCGGCGGAGGTCGCCTCTTCCGCCTCGTTCCCCAGATTCCAGACGTGGCAATGCACGTCGATCTTGGGTCGGCGGAGCCACCTTTCGATATCCAGACTCATTTCACATCCTCCGTAAGTTTGAACGCCACGTTGACGCGCTTCGTCATAGCCTGCATGATTAACAAAAAAGAACCTCTCCCCCCGTCCCCCTCTCCTGCGAGGAGAGGGGGAGTCGGACTACGTATCGTGTAAACGATATTTTATGCAATATCTGACTGATTGAAAAACGCCATCTCGTCACTTTCCCAAGCGCAACTCGCCGACCAATCACGATATTTCGACCGGATTTTTTCATCAATCGAAACGTCTTCATCCAATCCAACCGTTCATCAGCCGATCACAGTTCCCCCTTCCTCGCAGGAAGGGGGATAGGGGGTAGGTCTCGTTTGTTTCAAACGATCCAAATCCAGAATGTATTACACATGGGGATTCACTTTCTCTATTCACTCAGAAGCTGTTTCTGCTTCGTGAAACTGCGATCCGTGACAATTCATGAATAATTCAGATTAGAGTCCGTCTTGCGTTTCCGGCCGATTCCGAGCGATTGGCCGGCTCCCTGCGACTTCCGCCTTTGGGGCTGTTTGGGTGGGGAGCTGACCTCTGATAACTGACCACTGACAGCTTATCATTCCCTATCCCAGGGAAATACGAATGTCGGTTGATTCACGTATCGCTTTGCCGTGACAACGAGACGGCTGCCGCTTCCGGGCGCCAGACGTACCGTGAAGAAAGGACAATCCACGGAATGGGTACTGTCGTCGGTCTGAACCGCCGTCACCTGGTGCTCGCCGTAGGCCCCCGCCTGGACGATGACAGTCCGATGATCCACCGGATTCACGTTCACCAGAGACACCGTGACCGTTTCGTCCGTCATCCCCTCCACGAGCGCCGCCACGTCCTCGGGTATCCCCGCCCGCTGGCGTACGGGGTCGAAATATCGCAAACGGCAATGCAGCGCCTCGCCGTATCGGGGGGTCAATCCGCCCATCATCAACTGGGTCAGACAGCTATTGATGGCCGGGTTGTACCGCAGCGTATCGTCCGACATCCGGGTATCGGGCGTGCTGGTATCCTGGCGCATACCGTTTGCCTTTTCACGGATTGAGGCAAATTCCCGGCGCAAGGCGGTCTCCGGAAATCCCTCGTTTTCTCCGTCCAGAAACTTCAGCCAAGCGTTCCCGGGCACGTATTTCAGATCCTCCCGATTCATCGACCAGTAGTAGACGTCAAGCGCACCCTGATTGTATGGGGATTCCTGATAGGCGTACCAGCCGTCGTCGCCATACATGTGCGGGTACACCGTTCTGCCATCCACCGTCCGGGAATTGGCATTCACCGCGGCGAGCATCCGGCGCCATACGTCCACGTATTTCCGTTCGCCCGTCAGCAACAGCGCGTTGCCGAAGCCCGCGACACCCCGGTAGGTCGCGTTCCTGTCCGCCAGTTCGCCCGTTTGGGGCACGACCACCGTGAACCCCCAGCCGTAACACCCGCCATACCACTTTCCATCGCACTCGCCCCCGATCGTGCCGTCCAAACCGATATTGCTGGGAAGAATCCCGTTGTTGGCCTCTGCCCTTTCCGCCCAGGCACCCACGTAGTCCACCACCCACTCCCTGTATTTCTTCTCTCCAGCCACCATAAACGCGTTCAGACCCAGCGTAGTGGCCGCCAGGTTGATGGGATGGTCCCCAACCACGTCCGTGTAATCCTCGAAATGCGCCAGCATCTCCTCGAAATTGCGCTCGCCATGCGCCGGGCCGAATCGTCCCTCCACCTCAATTGGGTCTCCCGCCCAATCCAGCGCCGTCGCCTTCCGGAGCAAGGGCCCACGGCTTCCGGTAAACAGACTGCGGATGATCTTATGCTCCGGATCGTAATTCCTGGCCTGCGGGTCCTCATCCATATAGAGTCCCGCGTACCTGCGCGCACGGTGCTGAAAGCTGATATCGTATGGATCCGACAATCCCTGTAAATTGAAGACGGCCAGGCTCTCACCGTGGTGGAACCAGTCCAGGCTCACCGGAAACTCTTTATAGATCATCCCATCCCGGGCCAGCGGCACCTCCACGGTTTTCGCCTCCGTATACTGCAACAGGTGTCCCTCCCACCCCAGCTTGTACATCTTCAGAATGCAATCCGGCGCACCGACCGCGTGGAGAATCGGCCAGCCTGTCAGATTTTCGATCGCGTCGTCCGGTCCGTCGTTGCCACCCCACCGGGGTACGCACTGGAGATAACCCCGTGAGTCAAAGTACCGGTTGAAGAACGCTTCGCATGCACGCGTCTGCGCCCGAATTAATGCTCTTTCAAGTACCGCCCATTCCGGCGGCGGCATGGGGGTCTCAATCGAAACGGTCAGCGCATTGGGATTCACCTTCGACATTTCCAGATCCTCTCATTCAACGTATGGTACACGGGCTTTTTGCTTTGCGGAACTGCGTTCCAGGCGGGAGGTCGATGTATAAACGTGGCAAATTATCGCGATAGGTCAACCCTGGTTTTCCTCCCCCTTTCCTTTAGGAGAGGGGGCCGGGGGGAGAGGTTCCCGGATCGAGGGCATCTTGTCCTCGCCGCTAAAAATCGGCGTTGACATCGACAATCGAAATCGCCGTAAAATAGGCAATCAAACCCCCGTATACAACGCAAAAGGACGTGGCCCCGACGGTGCGTATTGGAAGAAAATCCTTGACGGGCAAACGCGGCTTGTCTATTTTAGTGGCGCTATGAAACCACTGAATAACATTGCGGCCATTCCCCGAAGACCCAACGACATTCCAACGGGGATCCGGTACTCCCACACCGCCCATCGCCATACCCATCATAGCGGTTCCGCGACCCTTCGCGTAATTTGCTCGGCGGTGGCCTAGTCCTTAATTTCAAGCGTAGGAAACAAAAGCCCGCTGTCGAGAGACAGCGGGCTTTTTTGATGGGTGGCGGCGATGAGCGGATTCGCCGATGACGGCAATCTCACTGGTTTGGCTTATTTTCGACAGGTGACTGAGAAATGGCACACAATGACGACGCTTACGGACGTATGATGTAGGACGTTCATCAAGGCGTGGACGCCCGGGAAATCGTGGAACGCGAAGATGGGCTCATATCGACCGGTAAGTCGAGCGATTATTTCAAGCCCTTTAGTGACTGGCCGCCACTTCATCAGGAGTCGATGAACTATGTTTCAGGACGCGTACT
The DNA here is from genome assembly GCA_965237675.1 of Candidatus Latescibacterota bacterium. Classification (GTDB taxonomy): domain Bacteria; phylum Latescibacterota; class UBA2968; order UBA2968; genus JAAXHE01. The sequence goes on along the minus strand of OZ250150.1, from coordinate 894,751 downwards.
CGATATCGGCTGCGGGCCCGGCCGACATGCCATCCACCTTCAACAGAAGGGGTTTGACGTCCTGGGCATCGACACCTCGCCGCTGGCGGATTTCCAGATTCGTTCCCGAAACGGGAACCGTATACGTAGCGATCATCGACAAAGCTTGAATGTCCACAATTCCCAAGCAGGAAGGAAATCGCCATGGCGTCCAATCACACAATTGAAGAAGGCACTGACATCCAGCTCGACTTCGAGAAGCTGTCCAGGGTTGCAGAAACCGGCCATGCCGTCATTCCCGTGGCCGTCCAGGATGTGGATAGCAAAGCGGTACTCCTGATCGGCTACGCCAATGAACAGGCGCTGGGTCACGCGCTTGAACATCGAGTGGCGACATTCTGGAGTACATCGCGCGACGAACTCTGGATCAAGGGGGCAACGTCAGGGGATATGCTCGAACTGATCGACGTCCGCATCAATTGCGAGCAGAACTCACTGCTCTATATGGTGCGCCTGAAGGGCGATGGGTCGTGCCACACAAAGGAGAACGATCGAACACGCTACGGTTGCTTTTACCGCAGCATTGACAATGGAAAACTCAATTTCGTGGATCCCAAAACCATCCCGGAGTGACACATGAACTTCACGCTCGGTCTGCCCAACGGCAGCATGCAAGGTCCGCTGTGCGACCTGCTCTCCCGCATCGGCCTGGACATTCGCCCCAGGGGACGCAACGGTCAGGTTGCGATAGACGGTCTCGACCTTTTCAGTCAGGCCGTCTATATGCGCCCGCAGGATATTCCGCTGGCCCTGTTGAAAGGACAAATCGACTGCGGAATCTGCGGATTGGACTGCGTGGTCGAAACCGAACTCGCACACGGGGCCGAATTCGACACCCGAATTCGACGCCAGGCGGAACTGAACATCAGCCGGGATACCCGCGACCCCGCGCGCGTCATCCTGTTCGGACGGCCGGACAGCCCGCCGTTGTCGCAAAATGCAACAGTGACGATCAGTTCCGAATATCCGGCCATCACCCGCGACCGCTATCCGAATGCGGATATCGACTTCTCACACGGAAGCACGGAGATCAAGGTGGCGATGAAGCTTTTCGACACCGGCGTGGGTGTCACGATAACGGGCATCAGTCTGCGCGAAAACGGCCTGCAAATCTTAGACGAAATCATGGTATCTCCCATTGTCGTCATTGCACGCAGCCGAATTTCCGAATTCGTCGCCCTGGGAGATCTGATGGCCGGTGCGCTCGAGGCAGAAAACCAGCAACTCGTTAAATTGAACATTGACAATCGCCACAAGTCCGCCGTTCTGAATGCGCTGCCCGCCCGACGCGCGCCGACACTCAGCGCTTTGTCGGATTGCGCCAGCGCGATCGAAACCGTTGTGCCCAAATCACAGACGGCGGGGCTTCTGATTCGCCTGCGCACGTTGGGCGCGACGGACATTATTGTGCAGAACATCAATGCGATCGTGGGATAGTATACACCCAACCGGCAGGGGAGGCGAGAGACGCGGGACCGGGTGATCGGAAAACGAAAAAGCGGCGGTGGGAAAACATGGAGAGGGGTAACGGGAAAAAGTGCAAACGCGGGATCGCGCGGAACTTAGCCTCAATTCGAAAAAAGACAACAGTCAAATTGGCCACAAAAAGCACAAAAGGCACAGAAGGTACCGGTGCAAAACGGGGTATTGAGGTCGTCCGGAAGGACATTTTTCCGTTCACGTCCAGTGACTTGGTGTATCCTGGTAATCCGCCGTCTAATCGCCTTTATTAACTAGCACATATTCGAATTAACGTCCACGAAAACTTACGAATCAAGGTTAGACTATGCCGCCGGGACGATCGCGCCGCTCCAGAGCCGTTCCAGGAAATCCCGCCAGGGCAGGATCAGGATACGGTCCGGGGTATGGCGGGGACTCGAAAAAAACAGGTTTGATCGCCGATCAAATCTAAATTTGATATTCGATTATACATGAATATCTAAAACACACTCTTGGATTTTCGACGTCATTCCGAAAATTCAATACCTCGTCTGCCGAGACTTCGCTATGCTTAACCGTAACGAAAACTGTAACACTACGATATGAATGAAACCCTCGGTAAAAAAATCGCACGGACGCTTCCGCAGCATGACAGCCGGGGCAACGAGTGGCGGATACATTACCGTGATTGTCATTGGATAACATGTCATTCTAAGCGAATTCGAAGAATCTCCCGCCGCTTCGGATGTCCGCGTGATCGAAGCTATCAATGACGAATTCGCGCGGACACTTCGCCAGCCTCTCAGCCTCCTCAGGGTGACATGTTTCGCCGCCGCCGCAATCATCCGTCAACCCGGCAACGGCGTCAGGCTCTGCCGCGCCGCATCCCACCGATCCGGGTAAATGCCACCCGGGGTACCCTCTACCAATCGATTTTTTTTCGGATATTTCACGCCCCATTGTATTATATTGGAAAATTCTACAGCTGTAGCGTTTTGCAGCTGCAGCCTATCTGAATTCCAACGCGAAATGGCACCGTGAAACCCCAACTGAAATCAGCCTCCGTTGCGCTTGGTTTTTCCAGCCTGCTCTACCTGTTGTTGCTTGTGCATCCGTGGTCGCCGTCGACGCAACCTGTCGGGTTTTCCCTCACCCTGGACCTGGACGATGCCGCAGGCGACCAGGCCGTGTCCTCGCTCGACCTCCTTCCCGATCAGCTTTTCGCCATACAGATCTTCGGCAAGGATATTCAGAATGCCACCGGCATTTCCGCGCGCTTGCGTTTCGACGCATCCCAGGTCCTATACGAGGGCTTCGATCCGGGCGCGGCACTGCCGAACGCGCACACCGTTACACAGCCGGATACCACGTCGGTCCGTATCGGTGTGTCGTGGTCGAGCGGCTCCGCATCGGTGAACACCGGGCTTGTGGGCACGCTGCGATTGCGCACCACGCCATCGTTTTCGGACACGGAGGTGTGGCTGGAGCACGCCGAGCTTACGCGGGGCGGGCAGACCGAGACGATCTCGCCAGCGGCCGGCGTGGCGCTGCAGGTTGCCGCGCCGCCTTCTCCGGACTTCGACGGCGACGGCGTGGTGGGCTTCTCCGACTTTGTGGCGTTCGCCGGCGTCTTCGGGTCGCAGCGCGGAGACGGGAAGTACGTGGCGGCGTACGATCTGACCCAGGACGGCGGCATCGGCTTCGACGATTTTCTGGTCTTCGCCAGCAACTTCGGCAAAAATCCCAATCGCGCTCCCGCTTTCGACGCCACACCTCCGTTGACGCGTACCATGGAAGAAAACACGCCATCTGGACAGCCCATCGGGGCCCCCGTCACGGCCACGGACGCCGACGGCAATTCCCTGACCTACGGCCTGCGGGGCGTGCACTCGGACAGCTTTGCGATTGAACCGGGCACGGGTCAGCTTCTCACAAGGGAGGGAACTGCGTACGACCACGAGGCCAGGGACACCTATTCCGTGACGGTACGCGCCAGCGACGGGCAGGGGGGCCGCGCCACGGTTGTGGTGGGCATCACCGTATCGGACGTGGACGAGCCCCCTTCGGCGGCGCCTGACAGCGTTCGGGTGGCCTCCCGCGACACGGCGCTCGCCGTGACTTGGTTTGCGGCGATGGACGAGGCTGGCAAGCCTCCCGTGAGCGGGTACGAGGTGGGGCACAACCCGGCAGAAGCCCAAGAATGGCGGGAGGGGCTGCTTGTGGTAGGCCGCACGGACACCAGCGTGACGATTGCGGGTCTGGACAACGAGCGGGCGTATCAGGTGCGCGTGCGCACGGTGAACGAGGAGGGCGCGAGCCCCTGGTCGGAGACCGTTGCCGGCGCGCCCACGGTGGGTCCGCGGCCCCTGGGCGTGATCGGCGACCTGACGGTGGTCGTCGACCGCGACCTTCCCGTGAACCTGGCCAGCCTGTTCACGCGGCCGGCACTTGGGGCGTTGACGTATGACGCGACGTCGTCCGACGAGGGGGTTGCCACGGTCACCGTGGCGGATACGATGGCGACGGTGCGCGGCGTGGCCGCGGGGCGCGCGACCATCACCGCCACTGCCAGCGATGTACAGGGCAAAAGCGCACAGACGACCTTTGCCGTCGACGTAACGACAGCATTGCCACCGCCTCCGCCGCCACAGAACAACCGGCCGCCGACCTTCGACGACGGGCACAGCACGTCGCGCACCCTGGCGGAGAACACGCCCGCGCACCGTCCCATTCAGCATCCGGTCAACGCCACGGATCCGGACGGACACCGGGTGACGTACCGACTCTCGGGGCCGGACTCCGCCAGCTTTTCGGTGGCCACCGGGAGTGGCCAACTGCGCACGTTGTCGGGCATCACGTACGACTTCGAGGATAACGACAGGTATTCCGTTGAACTGGACGCCAGCGACCCCTACGGCGAATCGGCCACGATCGGCGTGACCATCCACGTGGCCGACGTGGACGAGCCGCCGGAGATTCCCGCAGCGCCGCAGGTGCAGCCGGCGTCGACGACCAGCCTGACGGTCACGTGGGACGCGCCGGACAACACGGGTCCGGATATCACCGACTACGACGTGCAATACCGGAAGAGCGGCAACTTCCTCCCCCATACCCACGATGGGCCGGGCACGAGTGCGACGATCATCGAACTCGACGTCAACACCCGCTACGAGGTGCAGGTGCGCGCACACAACGACGAAGGCGAGGGCGGGTGGTCTGGATCAGGCTTCGGGACGACCAGTTCCAACCTTTCGCCGGTGTTCGACGAGGGACGGAGCACGACGCGTGAGGTGACGGAGAATACGACCGGTGTGCAGAACCTGGGCGTCCCGCTGCGGGCGGACGACCCGGAGAACACCGCGGTGACGTACAGCCTCACCCGCGGCGACATGGAGAGTTTTGACGTCGATGAGAATACGGGTCAACTGCGAACATCGGCGGACGCCACCTACGACTTCGAGACGAAGGACCGCTACTCCGTGACGGTGGAAGCGCAGGACGAGCAGGGCGGGCGGGCGACCATTGCCGTGACCATAGACGTGACCGACGACGACAGCGAAGCGCCGGAGGCGCCTGACAAGCCCACGGTCACGGCGCAGACGCTGAACAGCCTGTCCATACGCTGGACGGCCCCTGCCAACACCGGTCCTGCTATCAACGACTACGACGTGCAGTTCAGCGAGGACGGCGGCGCCTTCACCGACTGGCCGCACACGGGGCCGGGGACGACCACGACCATCACCTCCCTGACGGCCGACACGCCCTACCGGGTGCAGGTGCTGGCACGCTCTCCCGAAGGGGAGAGCGACTGGTCCGAGTCCGCCGATGCCAGGACCGTGGCCAACCGGGCGCCGACGTTCAACGAGGGCACGAGCACCACGCGCGAGGTGGCCGAGAATACCACGGGCACAAATGATATCGGCAACCCCTTAACCGCGAGGGATATCGACGGGGGAACCCTCACCTACGACCTGGAAGGTACGGACCAGGCCGCGTTCGCGCTGGACGGCGCGCAGCTTGAGACCCAACCGGGAGTCACCTATGACTTTGAGGCAAAGCCCCGCTATGACGTCATCGTACGCGTCGAAGACGGGCAGGGCGGCAGCAACACGATTGCGGTCAGGATCAACCTGACGGACCAGCAGGAAAGGCCCGGCACCCCCGACGCGCCCTCCGTCTCGGCGGCGTCGTCCACCAGCCTGGAGGTCACGTGGGACGAGCCGGCAAACACCGGCCCCGACATCAACGACTACGACGTGCAGTACCGGGAAGGGGACAGCGGCGGCTTCAGCGGCTGGACGCACAACAGCGCGGAGCGCACCGCAACCATCACGGGCCGCACCCCGGGTACGAGCTACCAGGTGCAGGTGCTGGCGCGCTCGCCAGAAGGCACGAGCGACTGGTCGGAATCGGGCACGGGAAGCACCGATCCCAATCAGTTGCCAACATTCACTGACGGGCTCGGCGCGACACGCACCGTGGCGGAGAACACCACGGGCGTGAAGGACATAGGCGATCCGGTGGGCGCCACGGACCCCGAGATGACCCCGCTGACGTACGCCCTTGAAGGCACGCACGCGGACTCCTTCTCGATAGACACGCGTAGCGGTCAGCTTAAAACCAGATCAGGCAGGACCTACGACTTTGAGGCCTTGTCGCGCTATTCGGTCAATGTCAAAGCCACCGACGGCCACGGCGGCGAGGGCAGCATCCCCGTGTCCATCGATCTGACCGATCTGAACGAGGCGCCCGTGTTCACCGGCGAGCCGACGCTCGAGGCGACGGAGAACCAGTCCTTCGCCGGCAGGGTCAGTGCCGACGACCTGGACCAGGGCGATGCCATCACAGACTACACCCTGACCGGCGGCAGCGACCGCAGCAGGCTCGAAATCAGCAACACCGGCGCGCTGACGTTCAGGGATGACCCCGACTTCGAGCGTCCCGTGGACGCGGGAAGCAACAACAGCTACGTCGTGGAGGTCACCGCCACCGGCGGTTCCGGCGGTCGCGCACTAACCGCCGCGCAGACCGTTACCGTCAATGTCACGGACGAGAACGAGCCGCCGGTTTTCACCATTGAAGACACCTTCAAGGTCACCGAGAACACCCGGTTCGCCGGACTAATGGTGGCCCAGGACGTCGATGCCGGTGATGCCATTACCGGATACGCTGTCACCGGCGCCGCAGACGGGGACCTGTTCGAGATCGCGAGCACGAACCAGCTGCGTTTTAAGGAGGATCCCGACTTTGAGACTCCCGCGGATGCAGGGAGCAACAACGACTACAGCGTGGTGGTGGAGGCGACCGGCGGCAGCGGCACCCGCGAAATGCCGGGCACCAAGACGGTCGTCGTCCTCGTGAAGGATGACGTCGAACCGCCGGGCAAGCCCGACCCGCCCACGGTGAGCGGCGAGACGGAGAGCAGCCTGACCGTGAGCTGGGATGCGCCAGAAAACCAAGGTCCCGACATCACGAACTATTACGTGCAGTACAGGGAAGGCGCCAGCGGCGCCTTCAGCAATTGGCACGAGACCGGTCCCACCCGGTCTCGCACGATCACCGGCTTGAGCTCGGGCAGGATCTGCCGGATTCAGGTGCAGGCGGAGAACGACGAAGGGAAGGGCCCATGGTCCGATCAGGTCTACGGCACGATCCTCCCCGCGTCGATTGTTCCTTCCTCGACTCCGGTCTTCACGGCGGCTCCGGATGAGGACCATCGCTTCGGTCAACCGGTGACTCACGCCTATAGTGGCGACCACACCAGTACGCTCGATCCCGGCGATCATAACCGCACCCACGTCGAATACGACGACGGAACGCTCGAGCCGGCAACCGGTACTGCAGGGATCAACATCACCAACAAGAACGCGGGTTCCGAGTACCACGCGATCACGATCGGCGACAGCGCCGAGGTAACTGCAAGAGGAAGCGTCGCGGCCAACATCACAACGGAAGGCAACACCGGGAACCTTTGGATCCTGAACCAAGGCTCCGTAACTCTCGATAGCGCGGGCATCGGCATCCGCGCGGTGATGAAGGCCTCCCCCGCCAACATACTCCTCGTGAACGACGGAGAAATCACACTGAACGGCCTCACCACCGCGCCGGACTTGGCTCAATCCAACCATCGTCTTGTGGTCGGGGGCCTCAACAAGGCGGCGGAGCCCCATGACTTCTCGAACTACAGCCACAAGGTCGAGTTGTTCAACATGCCCGGCGGCCAACTCATTGCTACCGGTCCCTACAACAAGCGAGTTGACGGTCTTAAGTGCGAGACTGGAAGCGGACATCTCACACGACTGGTCAACTATGCGGAAGGCCAGATCCGGATTGAAGGAGAGGGCGCGCGCGGGATCTCGGCTCAGAGTCTCTGGGGAGCGTCACAGGGTCTCAACTTCGGCTCAATCGAAATCAACGGTCTGTACGCGATAGGCCTGCACACGGGGAACTGCGCGCCGTGGCCGTTCGAGAACAACGGTTGCCACGGGAACCTGGATGAGATCGTCCCCGACCGGACCAGCAACGTGCCGGGCGATGTCTACGCGAGGAACTACAGTGACGCCTCCATCACCACGAGGGCGACGACACGCACGGACGACACACGGAGACACCGCCACGGATATGGAATCATCGCCAGGAGTTCGATGTCCGGCCGGGTCTTCGCGATCAACCAGGGGACGATCGATACGGAGGGAAAATGGAGCCACGGCATATATGCTTACGGATACGATAACGACAGAGATCTCGATGACACTTCGTACCCCGACATTCCAGACTACCCGGACACATCGGAGCACGATGGCGTTCATGTGGAAAATACCGGTACGATCAGCACGGACGGCGAGGCGGCCCACGGTATTCGCGCCGAGCATTACCGCGGCGGCGAGATCAAGGTATTCAACACCGGGAATATCTTGGCGACGAACAAGTACTCGACGAATGCGGAATCTTCGTACTCGGCGGGAATATCAATTGCTGGGATGGGTGGGGATGTTCCTGGACCGGGATGTGAGACGGCGGCAGGCGATCCGGTGGACCCGGACATCGTTTGTAAGAACGTCTACCGTATAGGCGACGTCGTGGTCTGGAACAGCGGCGACATCGGCGCCCCTGAGGGCGTCACCGAAGCTCCCAGCATAGGTATCGACGTGGTGAGCCAGGGCGGGGATATCACGATTACCCACACCGGGAGTATCACGGCCGCCAGGATCGGAATCCGCGTGCAAACCTCGGGGCAGGGGAAGATCACCCTGAACGCAAGTGGAGCATTGAATGCGCCGATGAAGTACGAGGTTATTGGCGGCACGGACAATGAAATTGTCGTGAACGAGCTTTAGTCAGGTGTTCGAGGACGGTGGGACGGTGCCGTCGAGAACGTGTCCGCAGGCGGCGTGTTCAGCAGCCAGAAAGGGACCTGCTGACGTATACGGCGTTGTCCGGAAATACGGCCGCCGCTTCCTTTCATGTGATCGGTACTGAGATCCTTGTGGATCCCGGTTCAGCCGGCAGCGCAACTAGTTCAGCGGCATCACAGGTACGATGCACATACGAAGCCAGGACCCTTTCTCGCTGACGTATGCATGCATAATCGAATCTGACCCGGGCTACCTGAGCGTGTACTCGGGCAGCTTGATTGATGCCGTCTTTCTGCGCGAGATGGGCCACGCTCTGGGATGCGGATCCGCGCCATGGATAAATCTCGACCTGTTGAAGAACCCCTCCCTCACTCCATTCCAAACCCCCATCGATCCCGCCCCGGGTACCTATTTTTCGGGCACGAAGGCGATTGCCGCCGGGACGCTGTGGTCGACAACGACCATTCAACACGGTCTATGGGCTGATTTTTCGCCAGGTGTCCCACATTCGGATTCTGATAAACATTGGCACAAATGTATCCGGGAACGTATCTTGCCCGATTAATTCATGAATCGTCACGGATTGCAGTTTCAGGAAGCAGAACCAGCTACCGAGTGAATTGAGAAACGGAAGAAAAGCCGGCTGTGACGGATTTGGTGTTTTCGAGCCGCTTCAGTGGCACCTGCTGGTAACACGGTAGGGCGGTGGAGTCAGGTTGACCTTGATGCCCCGGTCAAAAGCACAGACGTGTGCCTGGGTTTTGGTGGTGTCGAGCAAGACGTGACGGCGGATGCAACCGGACGATGCGTTATGGAACGGACGATGCCAGATTGTAAAGGATCTTGCCATAGAGGTGTTTGAGTGGAAACGCCGTTGGCAGATGGAACGTGATTTTGGTTTTCATCTCACAAACGCGTCCGGCGACCTTCAAGAGGCGATTTTGCAACGTATTAACCTGGGCGTTCGTCCACGTGGTGCCGCGCAATCCAATTTCAGCCAAGGTCTGCAACAGGACATAGGCGGCGCTGTGGAGAAAGAGCCGGAAGTGATTGGCCTCGAAGGTGTGACAAGAGGTACGATCAGAATGGAGAAAGGTCTTGTGATTCTTGATGAAGCCTTCCATCCTGCCGCGTCCACAATAGACGGTTTTGTAGATGAATGAAGGTTTGGCGCGTTTCAGGTTGGTGGCCACGAAACGGATATTGTGTCCTTGCGGTGTCACTTCCGCCTTACAGATGATGCGGCGTGGCGAAGCCCAGGTGCTGGCCTGATAGTTCCACGCGTTATATAGGCGTACGGTTTTGCCGGAAGCGGCATACAGCGCTTTGGCCTGGTCCATCAAGGGCTGTGCCCTGGGCAGCAACTTGGCATTGCCGCTTTGTCCAAGGGCAAAATACACATTCTGTGTGTCACACAACGCGTGTACTTCCGGACACGAAAAATGAGAATCGCCACGCAACAGGATCGCCACATGGGGCCAGGCGCGACGCAGGTAGGCGATCACCCGTTTGAGAATCGAAACGATCTGTTTGCCCGAAGGCCGCGCGCCAGGACGCAAAACCGTCGTGATCAACTTGCCGGTTTGCCCTTCATAGATATGCAACGGCTGGTAGCAATGACTCTTAAAATACGCATTGAATAACGACAACTGCCCAGAACCATACACCTTATCTTCCGTATCGTCGATATCCAGCAGGATGGCTTTGGGCGGTTTCTTATACGAGGCGATAAACCCGTCGGCAAAGGCCTTCGCGATCCGATATAGGTCGCCTCTGTTGATCCGGTTCTCGAACCGACTCATCGTGGGTTGACTGGCCAGCGCCGCACCGGTGGACGGCAACCGATCACAGGCCGCCTTGAAGCCCGGGTCCGTGCGCAACGCATTGCAATCGTTCGCATCCTCATACCCACACGCCATCTGAAAAACACGCTGACTGACCAGGTCCGCCAATGAGTGATCCACATAACTGGGATGCCGAGGATCCGTTAAGGCCTCAATGATCCGCCGCAAAATGCCGATCTTGGCCTCCACCTCCCGTATCAGCATCACCCCGCTGTCGCTGGTCAGGATACCCCCATCGAACGCGGCTTCTACCTGTTTGCCCAAAAGACTTGCGAAAGACACCCTGTGATGTTTATCTTGAATCTCCACGGTAGTTTCCTCCCGATTCATTGTGTTAAGGTTATTCGTCTAACCATAATATAATACAATGACTTGGGTATGGAAACTACCTTTTTTGTGAATTATTCAGACTATGTGCCCAGAAAATTTGTGGTTAGTGAAACAGAGGACATACACCCTATCCTATACGTCCAGGTCAATACATCCAAAACCGCTTTCAGCATTGGAATTGAATTACGGAAAATTGTGTTGGATAACTACTCCGGGATGAAGGAATATGCCGTCACTTGGCGAATAGGCGTTGTTGGTGTGCATGGGCGAAGAAATAAATTTATCCTACGCATGGTCGATAAATACACAAGTATGTTCATTAAAGAATGGCGCAAGGTAAATGAGTCAGAATGTCTTGAGAAAGAAAAAGTGGTTGAACCAGGGCAAGGGCCTGTGCAACTACCTAAGAGAATTCGCTGAGGCAGTAAAGCAACCCTGAGACATCTTCTAAGCCCTGTGCCGGGCAACCAGGCACAAACCTTAGTAAAGGGAATTATTACCGAAAGTGACATTACGCCGCGCTGACGTTTATTTATATATTTACGATTGACAAAATGGACTGCATCACGTACTTTTCCAGAAACAGAAAACTCATCACAAAGACAACCGGGAGACAGACATGGAAAATGGATTCTTGCCTGATACGTACGAAGAATTTTTGGAAATCGCGCAAAAAGGTGGTGCCGACGCCGACCTGATGTATGGTGAATTGGGCGCTGTCGTACAATGCGCAAGATGCCCTGAAGATATATTCAAGGAAGACACGCTAAGAGAAAACCTCAGTGATAAATATGACATTGACGTAATTCCTGATGAAGACATAGAGTCCATGAAGCATGATTATCTGGACGAACACCTCAACTATACCGGCTTCTGCTATCATTGCGGCAATCAGTTGGAGAAAGACTAATCCCTCAATCTTCCTTCTTCGGATTAATCAGCTTCAAGTCCACCTCCCGCACGACTACCCGTAGCAATTCCTCCGGGCTGGCGTCAATCACCACCTCCTCCTCCATCTCCTCCTTCGTAGGCTGATACTCGCTCCTCGCTACCTCCACAACCGGTTTCTTCTTCCGATCATCGTTAGCGCTCATTTCAACCTCCGCTTCTGAACCGGTTTACCAAGATTCCCAAGAATATTTGCGCCCCCCAACCAACCACCCAGGCGACCATATAAACCCACAGGAAGTGCCCCTCAAGAATCCAATACGTAAACACAAACCACGGAAGTGGAACAGCCCACGTACACATGAATGCGATAATCAACGCAAGTATCATGCTCCCGATCCAATCCGCAAGCACCGACACCATTATCCACAATTGTATGATACCCGCAACTAAAGTAACACCAATTGACATTATGATGGGTATGTATTTCACTCTTGCCGATCCTTGTAACAAGGTAAACAGAAGATGCGTACATAGGTATTACTTGATTTTTCGCGTCCTGTTTGGGTGCGGGGCAAGAAACCACGCTTCGCCGGTGAAACGATCCACCTTGTACGCGGTGTGTTGTCCTGACTTTACGACGTAATATCTATTGTGCGACACGTATACACCATACGAGAGAAACAGCATCACGAAAATCAAAAGGACGACCACCGGCATTGTGAGTCTTTTGTTTTGTTTTTCTGGCGACTCTTCTTTCTCTTTGTCGGGATCACAATCGCAAGGTGCGCGAACCAAGATGCCCACGCTATTGACTGGCCCGGACTTAGTGGAATCAAAGAGTATTGTGCGGCAGTCCACACAAGAAATCGTATATTCTTCACCGTGTCCAATCTGCTTAACGTCCAGCATCCGAGGAAGTATTCTCATACCGTTCTTTCGATAGACACTCGCCGCTCCCGCTAACGCTTCAGCCACGCCTTCCATGCCTTCTTTGTCTCTTTTCCCTTGCCGGATTCCACCAGTGGCGGATCATCCGGGAAACAATGCCTGCGCCACATCCTCCGGACTCACAGATTCTTCCGCAGGCTGATACTCAGTCTTCGCGGCCCTTGCCTTCCGCTTCGGCTTTGATTCCTCGGAACCCATTGCGACCTCCCAAGTCAATTATCTTTTTTCGCCGCGCGTATTGACATACGCGGCGCACTTTTGTATTTTGCCACCCGAAAGGAGCATACAATGGACAAAGTGTTTATTTATTGGGACAACTCCAATATTTTCTATCAAGTGCAACAATTGGCAGAGATCAAGAACGGTAATGAACCTGCCTCATATTATCGCGTACGCTTGAAATTTGAAAATTTGTTTCGATTGGCGCATGCCGATAGGCCAGTGGAAAAAGCATGGGCAGCCGGTTCTATTCCACCTGAAATGCGACAGTTATGGAATAGCCTAGAAAATCAGGGCATCAAGGTTCATTTATATGACCGAGGTTCTCGTGAAAGTGGAGAACAGGAGACAACCGACCAATATTTACAGTTGCGTATGCTGGAGGATGCCGCCGATCACGCCCCAAGTACTATGGTAGTATTAACAGGTGACGGTGCCGGATATTCCGAGGGACATGGTTTTTATCGTAATATTGAACGAATACATAATATGGGTTGGAAGATTGAACTCCTGTCTTGGATTCAAAGCTGCCATCGTGCAATGCGAGCTTGGGTAGAGCAAAATGGCGTGTTTATCCCATTGGACGATTATTACAAATCTATTACTTTTTTAAATTCACGTGAGGATGACCTAACACCCATGAGACTACCCACTACATTAGACCTGTCTAAACGCCCCGTAGTTTAAACCTACCGCATTCTACGAAAGTCCCCCAGAAACCGCTCCAGGCGTTCGTCCAGGCCGTCAGGATCGCCGTTTTTCTCCTTCCCCGGCTTCCTTCCCGCAATGACCTCCTCGGCATCCTCGCCGTCCCTCACACGCTCAATCATCTGCATAATCTCCATCCGTGGCTTTCTCGCCTTGTCCATGCTATGCCCCCTGTGAAATAATCCAGAAATTTCTTGCATCTTGTCAATCGGAAATGTTATATTCCCGCCGTCTGTTGTCTATGCAATTCCGTAATGTCGGGCGGGCGGCCCAATATAACAACCTCCATAGGTGAATAAGCAGGAACCTTCGAATTATTCCTTGACTCGTCAGGTCTTTTTGTTAAATTTGCCACATAAGACGAGTAAGGAGGCGTTACGTTGAGTGACCTTAGATGCATAGTGATCTGCTTTACTGTTTGCTTTTGCACATATATGGTCTTTAGGAGCGTTGAGACCGAGATCCATCTTCAACTTTTGGCGAGTCTGGAAGCGAATTTAACTCGCTGGTTAGCCTGCACCGTACCGGCACTCTGTGGCGCAATCTACGGATTACTTCAAAGAGGCCTGCGTAAAAGAGAAAAAGAACGCATTAAGAATTAAACGGTGAACTCAATGAATCAAACAGATATGACGTTCGATGTCATTAAGACAGCTTTTGCAATACTCTTCGTTGTCGTAGGCTATTTGACCCTATGGCGTGATTATTGTATTGACCGACTTCGACATAATTTAGCCAAACTTGAATCTGAATTAACACGAAAATGGTCGGAAGACGTATCTGTAACAGTAAATCATGAGGCTTATAGCTTAGTAATGAGCCTTATTCAAATTGTCAATCAAGAAGCCGCAAAAATATCGTTTTTTAACGGTCTTGCTTCATATAAAGAAGAACGTGAGGCTACAGTAGAACTGAAGGAATTATTGCAACAGAAATCAAGTGACTTGTCAACTGAGAATCAAGACCTCTTGTTGGATACGTATGATAATACGATTATGCAAATGAAGTTACACGTTATTAAGACTTCGATCTTTTGCTCTACCATTTTCGTATCGTCGCTTTTAGCATATCAAGCCGCTAAAAAGATAGTACTCTTCCCATTGCGATCAAGAACCAATTCTCATGTAAGTTCACCTACGTTTTGGCAACAACTCCAATATGCTACAATATCCGGAGTATTTTACTTGAGCGCAGCTTTTAGAGGAATAACAAAACCCCATTAACGAACAAACAATAGAGTAGGGATCTTGCAAAAGCCACCTTTTCACCTACAAAAGGTGGCTTTTCCTTATCCCACCAACTCCTCGTATTTAAGCCGCTTGCCGACCATGTCCCTGGCGATCCACGCCATCTGGACAATGGTATCGGCCTCGCGGGCATTGTGGCGGCCTGCGAACTCAGAAATGTACCGATTCAGGTGCTTCACGCTCAGGTGATGGTAGACTCCGTGGTACGACCGCTTAAGCAAACTCCAGAAACTTTCCATACCATTCGTGGATGCCTGGCCGTTCACGTACTCCCCCACACTGTGCTTCACCTGCTTGTGGTGAACGCCTGACAACCCCTGGTACGCTGTTGCCTCGTCCGTAAACACCTTCGCGCCAGGTTCCACCCTGTCGTACACAAACTGCTTCAGCGTCTTGCCGTCAACAGCCGCAGCAACCTCAGCGTCAATACGGCCCGTCTCCCGGTCCTTCGCCCCTACCACCGCCGTCTTGCCAACGGTACCGCGCCCCGCCCTCAGCTTCTTCGACACATGCTTGTTCTTCTCCTTCCCGCCGATATACGTCTCGTCGACCTCTACGGGGCCGGAGAAGAAGTCCCCTGCATTATCATACGCCTTTCTGATACGATGCGCAAGGTGCCATGCATTCTTCTGGGCAATATCCAGATCCCTGTGAAGCTTCATTGACGAAACGCCTTTGATATTCGTCGTGAAAAGGTAAATTGCAATCGCCCACGTTTGGTACCCCAACTTCGAGGACTGCATCACCGTACCAACCTTCACGGAAAAGAACGGCTTCTTTTCGCAATCCCGGCATCTGTGGGTCATGGTCTTGTGCCTGACGTTCGACTGGACGTTATGAGAACGACAATATGGACACTGAGGACCATCAGGCCACCTCGCCTTCTCGAACCACATACGCGCCGTCTCGTCGTCCGGAAACATCTTGAACAGCTTCTTCAGGGAAATACCCTTCCGGTAGTTTTTCCCCGGTCCCTCTGGTCCTTTCTGTCCCATCTCAAGCCCCCTTTAAATCGCTTTATCTACTTTAAAGATAACGATTTAAAGGTTGTCTGTCAAGGACAAAATGTAACTTATTTGTAAGGAATCCACCCTTCCGGAAGGACGACGCACCATGAAATTCCTCATAAGCTATGACCTGAGATCAGATTACAGAGACCGACCAGCACTAAACAAAGAACTCGAAGAATTAGGAGCCAAACGAGTTCTTCGATCTCAGTGGGTGATACAGACGCCCATCAAAACCGCCCGCGAAGTATATAATCTCATCGAACATCACTTCGACGAAGACGTTGACAGAGTACTGATCTGTCCGCTATACCTGAATTCAAGCGTACACCTCAACCTCATGCCTGATTCTGAGTAGCCGCCTTCTTAGCCGCCAGTTTGGCCGCCTCTTTGACCACCTCTTTCCTCCAAACAGAATCCTCATTATGAATCCAATTGTCATCTATCGCTTTCTCATCAAGGCCAGTCATTGAAATAACCTCCGAGCCCTTGAAAAAAACAGGAAGTACATCCCTGGTCAGCGCCAGTAAAGCATCACAATCATAGTCCGACTCAGGATGAAAAAATACACCGCCTTGCCACCAGTACACCTTCATGATAACCTCCTTTAACAAAAAAAAGGAACCATAACCCATGTCACTTTGGGTTATAATTCCCTTAGTAAACCCCGGGCCGGTCCGCCGTTGTCCGATCTTAGAAGCTAAATAAAAGAGCCCAGGCAGGTTCGCCCCGCCCGGGCTTGTTTAATTGGTTGTGGGTATCATTTGGATCCAGACCCAAAGATTTTGGCAAATATCACAAAATCATTAAAATCTACGTCTCCGTCACCATCCAGATCCCCTGGCGCACTGTTTGATTCCCAGGTTGGTTTACTATCACTATCGAAGGTTTTTAAATAACCGTCTCCCATACTATCCAAACCCGCCAAGACAACAGCTTTTCCTTTACTATTCATGACCCGAAATTGTGCATCTTTTCCACCCTGATTCCAAAAACCAGTGAATGTTTCATTATCGTCGAGAGACCCTATAAGACTTGTGGGGTCTTCTTCATTAGTAAAGTCACCCATAAGTGTTGATGAAAAGTCGCGGCCTTGCCGTTCCCCAAAGGTGGAAAATCCAAAAACTCCATCCAAGTTTCCCATACCCGCGACCGCAAACTCTCCTTCTACGTCAAATCCTTTTTTGCTAAACACACCTATCGAACTACCATAAGTGCGTTCTCTGGAATTTAGGGCAATTGCGGGATCACCCTCAAAATCAAAGAGAGTCAATTCAGTTATGAGTCTATTCTCCCCATCCCCCACCCCCAGGGCGTCAACACGGATTTTTTGATGATCATACCATTGTAATGAGCCATTACCGGCAACATCAGAAGATAAAACAAGGACCGGCGTTCCTGCTGAATTTATGATTTCTAATACCGAAATTCTTAACGTATCTTCTGGCATTTGCGCCACTGTTGGCTTACCAGAAACTATCCTTGAATGAATCGTGCTCTTGACCGGAATACTTGTGAATAGAAATAAAGCGGCCAATACAATAATCGCCCATTTCTGATACCGTAATTTTCTCTCCAACAATGCAAATCGGTCCATCTAAGACCTTCCCTTCATGTAAAAAATCCCCTACCAATGGGCCTTGTCCATTGCCCGAAAGATTTCGCAAATTTTTCGAGCGCAACTAAAAGCCCGTCAGAGACGCCTCCTGAACGGACCTTCCCGGGGGAACAGGGTCCCCCCTGGGCAAATTTGATACTACAGATTTTCATTTGTTTGTCGAATTTTTACCGTAGCGTCATCTTCTTCACTGTCCGCGTCACCAGGTAGAAGATTTATGTCTCGATTTGTGCTAAGCTGAGTATCCGTCCAAAATGCCACATTGTCATCACTGTTCCAGGTATCCGCCTCCCAAACTTGTAACTTATCTAATTTTTTATAACATGTGCCGTGGACTCTTTCATCACTCCATTCGGTATATAATGAATCAATTACATTAAGATCTTCAAGAATAAAACGAGGTGTCGAGGAAACGGAATTGTTGTAATAGTAAATTTCAATTTCAGGCTGATTCCACTCTCCGGGATCATGATTATCATGAACAGTGATTTCTTTTAATGGCTGTAACGCATTATAGTGATAACAAGTAGGGTGCCCATTGGGTCTGTGTGCGCCACTGATGCGCCTATACCCGCCGGGCGATCAGCCCAGGGGGTATATAGGCTAGGCCCTGGCCCACCAGGTAATTCTGCAGGTTTGTCGCTGCCGTGGCACTGAATTCGGATCGCTGGTAAGTCCAGGATCCAACCCCTTCGTGAACCGGCTCCGTGGGTTTGTCGTCACCACAGGACATCACGAAACCAATAAGGACCGCCAAGCCGAAAACCGATACCCGGCCCATCAGGACGCCCTCTGTCTGTGTCGCAATATCAGCTTCGCGCCCGGACTTGCCAGGTGCACGAAAATTTCCGCCCGCTATCCGGCCCTATAGAAGAGTCGTATTGAGTCTCCGTCACCAAACAAAATATCGAGAAGCGTCTGTAGTTCCGGGTCAATCTCAACCGTACCCTCCGCCTGCCTGACGATGTTCAGGTACCGCTCCTTGTTCAGGAGGAGCGTCAGGTCTTCGCCGTCCACAAAGTACTGGCATTGAATGGTAAACCCGTCTTCGCCTGCCAACGTGAGGACGTCGCCCTGAACCGACCAGACTCCCGAATTGCCGGAATTATCTTCGTAGGTTCGGTCCTGATTGAATCGCACGATCTCCAATCCCGTTTCCCGGAAGCCGCTACTCATCTCATTCCTGAATTCAGCGACCAGGCGCACCGCGGCCGTCAGGTCCAGGCCCTGATTCACCATGTAACTCTGCAGGTTTCTGGCTGCCGTGGCACTGAATTCGGATCCCTGGTAGGTCCACAACCCAACCATTTCGTGGACCGGCTCCGTGGGTTTGTCGTCACCACAGGACAGCATGAAACCAATTAGGACCGCCAAGGCGAAAATTCCTGTACGTCCCATCAAAATGCTCCTGTCTGATTATGTAACCGATGTTGAAAGGCGCAACGGATTCGCGTTTCGCCGGAGAAGGAGTGGTCGATTCAGCTGACGCGATCAGAAGAGCGAAAACTCGATTTCCTTCGCCGTGATGAACTCCAGCAGCGCAGGTACGCCTTCCTCCGTCTTCCGGATTCCCCGCATGATGGCGGGCACGATGTCGTCCGGGGATTCCACGCGTTCTCCGTAGCCTCCGAATGCCTTCGCCATGTCCGCATAGTGCCCGGAAATATCCGTGCTGCGGTATTTTTCCGTGGAGACGGGCATCACCGGCAGTTCGATGGCCATACTGAAATTGTTGAATAGTACCGAGAGAATTGGAATCCGCTCGCGAACCGCCGTTTCAAAATCCATACCTGTAAATCCGATAGCGGCATCGCCCCATACGTTTATACAGAGCTTGTCCGGTCTGGCGAGCTTGGCGCCCATCGCCAGACCCAGCCCGTAGCCGAGTTGGGTCGTCTTTCCCCAGCCGATGTAGGAGAGCGGCGTCTGCGATTCCCAGAACGGAGAAAGCTGATCTCTCGGGCTGCCGGCATCGTGGGTGATGATCGTATTGGGCACGTCCACCGTCCGCATCAGGTCCCGAATTACCCGATACGGCGATAGCGGCGCCTCGTCCAGCGTCAGTTTCGGCATCCAGTGAGAGAGCCACTCGCGTTTGACCGCGGCAATCTCCCGCGCCACCTGTTCCGTCCGTCCACGTGGCCGGCCGCCCAGCCGTTCTCGAATCTCCGCCGTCACGGCTTCCAGGATGAGCTTTGCATCCCCCAGCAGGGCGTGCTCGACTTCCACGTCCTTGTTGATGTCCCCCGCATCCAGTGTCGCATGGACAACCGTCTTGCCCTCGGGGATGGACACCCCGAAATGGGTGCGCGAGAAACTGCAGCCGATCCCGAAAATCAGATCCGACTCTTGCAGGAACCGGTGAACCGTGCCCGGAATGGACCTGCCGCCGGAGCCAAGAGAAAGCGGATGGTTCTCCGGAAACGCGCTCTTCCCGCCGAGACTGGTGGTGACCGGCGCCTCAAGGAGTTCCGCGAGATCCCGCAGGGACTCCCACGCCTCGGCGTAGTGGACGCCCTGCCCCGCGTAAATTACGGGCCTCTGCGCGTCCAGCAACATGGTTGCCGCCACGGTAACCGCGTCCGGATCGGGACCGGTTCTCAATGCAGGAACGGGACGGTAGTCAAACGGTCCGGGGACCTCCTCGTCGAAAACGTCGGTTGGAAACTCCACCAGCACAGGACGGGGGCGTCCGTTTCGAACCTGCGTAAATGCCCGTCGCATGACCTCCGGAACGGTCTCCGGAAGGATGACCTGTTCGGAAAGCTTCGTGACATGCCGGTAATTCAGCGCGGAGTTGAAATTCGGCTGGACATTGGTCAGCTTCCTGGAATAACCCATCGGTAGCACCAGGATCGGCGCCGAATCCCCATATGCCTGGGCGACACCGCCGAACGCATTCTCCGACCCCGGACCGCTCTGCATACAGAAGACGCCGATCTGTTTTCCCGATGTCATGCGGCTCAACGCATCGGCCATATGAAGGCCAATCCGTTCCTGGCGGACGAGAATCGGCCGGATGTCCACCTTCGCCGCGGCCTCGATGAGCGGATTTACCGGATAAGCGAATAAATATTCCACGCCCTCTGCCTTCAATATATGGGCCACCACGTCTGCAACGTTCATGGGTTACTCCTCGCGCTTACAATTTTTGACAATCGAGCCGGCTTACCGCCGACCGGTCCGGCCCCCCGGCACGCGTCGGGCGTGAGTACCGGCTAAGGGATCTTCTCATTGAACGCGGCCCGGCCATCCTCCCAATCTCCTCCGACCGGCCGCAGTTGTCCGCCGCCCGTAACGGCCCTCTCGCGTCCGTCTTTCTCCGGGTCCGCATAGATCGAAAACCAATCCTCCAGCACTGCCCTCATCTCCGAAACCCGCGACGCCTGCCCGGCATCTCCCACCCGATTCTCGCGTTCATTCCCATCGTTTACCAGGTCGTAGAGTTCGTTCGGCCCTCCCATGTACCGGTGAACGTATTTCCAATCCGCAGTCCGCACCATTCTGGTGGGGCCGTATTCGTCGTAAATGACCACGAATTCCCGGCCGGAATCTCCGCGGCCGAGCAACGCGGGAAGGAAACTCCTTCCCGGCAGATTTCGTCCGTCCGGAAGCGGCAGGTCCAGGTAATCGAGAAGCGTCGGCATAAAGTCATACGCGCTCACCATCGCGGGCTGTACGAATCCTTCCGGAATTCGTCCCGGATGGCTCATCACGGCCGGAACCTTGACGGAATTCTCGTACATGTTCAGGGGACGCGTGCCGTTCCCTTTGCCCCAGAACCCGTGGTGCCCGCAACTGAACCCGTTATCGCTGACGAAGACGACCAGTGTCTGTTCCCGAATGCCGTGCGCCTCCAGCCTGTCCAGAATCCTTCCCACGGCGGTGTCCATTGCCGTCACGGCGGCGAAATATCCCTTCAACTTTTCCCGGTTGCCCAGACATTGATCCGTCAACCCGATGGCCCAGGGATGCCGGGGCTCCTGCGGGCACGACGCAAACGCGCAGTCCTCGTAGGAATCCACGACGTCCTGCGGATGCCCCGTCCACGGACTGTGCGGCGCGGTATAGTGCACGCCGAGGTAGAACGGGTCATCGTTGTTCGCATGCCGGTCGATGAATGCCAGCGCGTCGTCGGTAATCACGTTGGTCACATATCCGGGCGCCGTAATCAGCCTGCCGTCCCGCACCATCGGCGCATCGTTGTATTTTCCGCCGCCCCGTTGATGCACAAACCAGTGCTCGAACCCATGCTGCGGAATCCGGCTATTGCCCAGATGCCACTTGCCGCTGATCCCGCACGTCCATCCGTGTTCCGCCAGCACATCCGTGTACGCCACCTCTCCCGCCAGGTAGGAAGCCGCATCCGGCCCCACGTTTCCATTTCTGATCCAATCGTGGACGCCATGCTGGGAAGGAATGCGTCCCGTCAAGAACGACGCACGGCTGGGCGAACAGACTGGCGATGCCACGAAAAAATTCTCGAACCGCACGCCGGTGTCCGCGATCCGGTCGATACTGGGCGTACGGATCTCGGGATTGCCGTAGCACCCCGCCGCCCAGACCCCCTGGTCATCCGTTAATATAAACACGACGTTTGTCTTCCGGGAAGCCAATATACTCTCACTTTCTCGAAGATGTACATCCGCGTGCGCCCTGTTTCCCGGGTGAAGAAGATAGGTACGGGCGCAGGGGTGCCGCAATCTAATGTGCCCGGCTGAAAAAATCAACGCGAATACCCTGCGCCCCCCGTTTTTTGTCCTTGCCTTCCCCAGGTTCTGGCCGATATTCTAAAAAAGGCGGGAAGACGTAAGACGTGAGAAGTAAGAGGGCCACACCACCCCACCGGTCTCGCTCCCGGTAAAGTCTCCTTTAGCTGTCTCTCGGCGAGTCTCTCGATGCGGGAGTGTCATTTGGCAAAGTTACCACCACCTCTCCCCTCTTGCCTCTTACCTCTACCCGATTTTCTACCGTCTACCGTCTTCCCTCTTACCGCCTTTTTACGACGGCAAATACGTAAGTTGGAGAAATAGCAATGGACACAACCTGTCTTGACCATTGTATGACGGACGAACAGCGGGAACACTTCGATCAGAAAGGCTTTCTGATCGTCGAAAATGCACTGGATTCGCGAATGCTGGAACGGCTGTTGGACGCCTGTGACCGCGTCGATGCGCGTGAACGCGAAGAACAGGGGCTCGGGCCCGGTCAAATCATGAACAAATTTCGAACCATTGTCGAAGACGTCGCCTTACTGGAATTACTGGACTTGCCATGTACATTCCCTCTCATCTGGGACATACTGGGCTGGAATGTCCAGCACTATATTTCGCACCTGGTCTACTATCCGCCGGAGCCGCGAGACACGGCTGATACGAGAACCGGCGGCTGGCATCAGGATGGCGGCCGTCCCGTACCGGAGATGGAGCGTCCACATCCCCGGCTTTCGCTGAAAGTCGCATTCTGGCTATCTGACACCAGCGACCCCGACCGGGGTGGAATTCGCATCGTTCCGGGCAGCCACAAACGCGACATCCCGCCAGACCGCTGGCCCGACGGCGGCAATGGGTCAACCAGGGCGTCAGGCTTCGAAGACATGATGCAGGTCCGGGTAAAAGCAGGAACAGCGGTCCTCTTCGACAGGCGTTTATGGCATGCGCGGGGGTTGAATACGTCCGATACAACGCGAAAAGTGGTATTCCTGGGATACAGCTATCGCTGGCTCAGAGGATTGGACTACAACGTGATGCCGGATAGGGTACTCGAAAGATGCGATCCGGTTCGACGCCAACTTCTGGGCGACGGGGTGGATGTCAAAGGATGGTGGCAGCCGACGGATGCCGATGTCCCGCTCAAGGGATGGCTTTTGAAGTACAAAGGCAAGGACTACGTGGAACGGATTGGACAGAAGCAATGGGAACGGGAAAAATGGGCGGATGGATCCTGATTTCCAAACCACATTTCAGGGAGAAAGAAATATGGACCGCGAATCAATGAGCAACGAAGAGAACTATTGCTTCGACGTCGGCGGATACCTTATTGTCAGAGGCGTACTGGCAAGGGGAGAAATCGCCGCCTTGAATTCAGCAATCGATGCCGGCGGGAGGTCGCAGGGCATGTTGGGGTGGCCTCACCCCCTTCGCAAACCCTTCCGCGACCTTCTGATCGATCCCCAACTCGTCTGGTATCTCAATCAGATTGTCGGGCAGGGCTTCCGTCTGGAAACCGAACCGGAATTGCTCTACGACGCCACGTGCGAACCGGATGCGCCTCTTGAGGGCGGCAACGAACCGCGCGATCCCACCCGGGCCTACTACTACCAGAATGGACGCCGCTTCAGTGAAACGGTTCGCGCCGTGTGGGCCCTTGCGGATGCGGAGGCGGGCGCGGGAGGTTTCGTTATAGTACCCTGTTCTCACAAGTCCAACGTGGAGACCCCCGACGACGTGCTCACCGGTACGGACGACATGGGGCTCACGCTACAGCCCACGCTCAAAGCGGGCGACCTGCTCCTGGTCGCCGGCGCCCTGCTGCAGGGCATGCGACCGTGGGCGGGGAACGATCCCCAGCGCCTTCTCTCTTACGAGTTCGCGGGCCGGGGCGTCATCCGCTCCGCCGGAAGCGGCCCCAAAACCGGAGAAAACCCCACGCCCGAATGGATGTCCGCCATCACCGCCGAACAGAAGGCCTCCCTCTGGCGACCCGGCTACAAAAGCACCACGCCGCCGCCCACCATCCTCACGGACGGAGAGTCGGTGCGCCTCGACGAATCCCGTGAGGTCTATCATCCGTCCATTTACGTCAGGAATCCGAAATCCGGGATCGACGAGAAAGAGTTCTACTTCTTGGATCTGTGCGGTCACCTCATCCTCCGCAACGTGATGGACGAAGCGTGGCTGGAACAGGCCAACGACGCCATCGATAGATACGAAGACCGGATCGAAGTGGGCAGGGAACTCTCCAGAGGATCGAAAACTCTGGCTGGAACCGGCAGGCCGCTGCTGTCCAACCTTCTACAACTTCCGGAACCCTACTGCAATCCCTTCCGGCGAATGGTCGCGCACCCCGTCGTGGAGCACCGCCTGAACTGGATGGGCGCCAGCGGCGGACGGTTGGGCGACGCCACGGCCTTCTGCTCCGTCAAGGGCGGTTCCGGACACTCCCTGCACGACGCCAACGAGCCGCTCAACCCGGGCCGCGGATATGTTTACCAGAACGGCCGGAGCTATTGCGAGGCCGTGACGGTCACCTGGCAGTTGCGAGACGTGCCCGCCGGCATGGGGGGATTCGCCTGCGTGCCCGGCAGCCATAAAGCCCAGTACCGCCTGCCGCCCGGCGTGCGATCCTGCGACGACGACATGGGCCTGGTCGTCCAGCCCGAAATGAAAGCCGGCGACGTGCTTTTCTTTATGGACGGGGGACAGACGCATGGCGCGTTGGCATGGAAAAACGAAAACGACCGCCGGGCAATTCTCATCAAGTATTCCTCCCGCAGTTTCAACCGCAGCGGCGGCGAGATGGCCCACCCCGAGAACCGGTGGGGTGACCTCGTAGCCGACATGACTGACGTCCAGTTGGCGGTCATGCGCGGCCCTGACCGGGACGTCTTCAACCAAAACGTTCCCCGCCTGGAAGTCAACAACGGGCAGGTATCGGTTTCCTACGAGCGGGGCGGCGCCCTATACAGCAATGAAGCCCCCACCGAACCTGTCGCCTCAAGGGGCCGTGGCGTATCCGCAAAGCGGGCGGGACAGTAGCGTCTTGCCCTGAACGCGGAGAGCCGATATCTGAAACTGTGGGGAAGGATCTCCGTTAATGGCGAACGGTATCACCACCATATTATTTGACGCTTACGAAACCCTCCTCGCTGGCGCCATGGAGAAACTCCATGCCCTGTGTGACCGCATCGTCAATGAACAGGACGTCGGCATGTCCGGACAGGATTTTTTTGAAACCTGGGACCGGTCGTTTTTCCCGCTTATTCAGGGCGATACATTTTACACCATGCGGCAGGCGCATCTCATCAGCCTTGGACAGACGTTCGAGAACCTCGGCAGACGAGTTTCCTTCGAACACTACCCCGACGGCTTGTTCGCCGCATTTGCCAATGTGCCCATCTTCGAAGACGTCGAGCCCGCGCTGGCCGGACTCGGTTCGTTCAGAACGGGCGTGGTATCCAATGCGGATGACGACCATCTGAACCGCGCACTCAGGAGGAACAACCTGGCGTTTCCCGTGGTCGTCAGTTCCGAGTCCGCCCGCTCCTACAAGCCGGCACCGGAAATCTTTCACGAAGCCCTGCGCCTGATCGGCAGCCGCCCCGAAGAAACCCTCTACGTGGGCGATTCCCAGGACGACGACATTGTCGGCGCACGGCGGGCGGGCATCAAGGTCGCCTGGCTGAACCGTAAAGGTGAAGCACTCAAACCGCACATTCCAGAGCCTCACTACGAAATATCCAGCCTGCAGGACATAAGCGGACTCGTCACATAATACCTGGCGACTCGGATGGATGTTCCGGCTTCCGGAGAAGCCCCTGGATTGGCGGCGTCCACAACCGGCTCGCGAAACGCGGTACCCTTCTACCGTTGACCCGAAGCGTGCGCTGCACCCAACAAAAAAACAGCCTGCAACGCATCTCTCAAGGAGGAGCATTGCAGGCTGACAGGTAAGATTCCGGCTATTTGTTCGGCTGCGGGGTGTACCTCAAATACGGCTTCACAGTCGTAAACCCCTTGGGGAATTTTTCGGTTGCCTCTTCGTCGGTCACCGCTGGAACGATGATACAATCCTCGCCGTCCTCCCAGTTGGCCGGTGTGGCCACCTGGTGATAGGCCGTGAGCTGCAGCGAATCGATTGCCCGCAGAATTTCGGCGAAATTCCTTCCGGTAGAAGCCGGATAGGTCAATGTGAGTTTGACCTTCTTGTCCGGCCCGATTACGAATACGGACCGTACCGTTGCCTTGTCGTCTTCGTTCGGATGGATCATGTCGTACATGCTGGCCACGCTTTTGTCCGGATCTGCGATCAGCGGGAAGTTTACGGTGGTATTCTGGGTCTCGTTAATGTCGCTAACCCAGCTGTTATGGGAATCAAGCGGGTCCACGCTCACCCCGATGACCTTTACGTTTCGCTTCGCAAACTCCGCTTTCAGCTTGGCCACAACGCCCAGTTCGGTGGTACAAACCGGCGTAAAATCGGCCGGATGCGAGAACAGGATGCCCCAGCCGTCTCCCAGCCATTCGTGAAAGCGGACCGTACCTTCCGTCGTCTGCGCGGTGAAATCGGGCGCGTCGTCTCCCAATCGCAATGGCATAACAGACCTCCTTATTCTTGTGATTCGTTGGTAGGTTCCGGTCGTCTCAGGAATCATCGGGTACCCGAAACCCTTCTTCAGGACACCACAACCAGGTATAGGATAATAAAGAAAATAACTGAAGTATCAATGTCAAGCGATTTATTCGAATCTGGGCGCATCTCAGTCGCCCTGATGCGCGGGCGATTCCGTTGTCCGGCATAATCGGAGAGGCCGCCATGCAATCCCACGCGCGCCTGGTTGTCATCGGCGCCGGCATCGTCGGTTGCAGCACCGTGTATCATCTCACCCGGCTGGGTTGGAAGGACATTGTGGTTCTGGACCAGGGGCCACTGTTCGATACCGGCGGGTCGACTTCCCATGCGCCCGGACTGGTTTTCCAGACCAATTTCTCGAAAATGATGACCGATCTGTCGCGAAACGCGGTTGCACTCTACAACGCGCTGAACCTGGCCGGCCAGCCCTGTTTTTATGGGGTCGGAAGTCTCGAAGTTGCGTACACGCCCGAACGGCTGGAAGACCTGAAGCGCAAACTGGGCGCCGCCCGGTCCTGGAACCTGGAAGCCCATCTCATTTCGCCCGAGGAGACCAGGGCAAAACTCACCCTCCTGGATGCGGATCGAATCCATGGCGCGTACTACGTGCCCTCCGACGGCATTGCCAAAGCCGTACGCGCCTGCGAAGCCATGGCACGCGCCTCGGAACCCGGCGCGACGTTTCGAGGCGGAACCACAGTCACCGGCGTCGAGGTTGTCAACGGCCGGGTCCGGGCCGTCATCACCGATCGGGGTCGTATCGCCGCGGACCAGGTGTTGATCTGCGCGGGAATCTGGGGGCCTCGAATCGGTCGCATGGCGGGCATTTCCATTCCGCTCGCGCCCGTTCAGCATCTATATGCCCTCACGTCGCCGCTTCCGGAACTGGCGGGAGAAACCCGGGAGGTCGTCCATCCCATCCTGCGCCACCAGGACTACGCCATGTACTTCCGGCAGCAGGCCGACCGGTATGGCATCGGGTCGTACAGACACGAACCCCTGCTCGTGAGTCCGGACGACCTGGTCAGCCCGGATGAAGCAAAGGTCTCACCCTCCATAATGGATTTCACGCCCGGACACTTCACGGTGGCGCGAAAGGCGGCGGACGAACTTCTGCCCGCCCTGGAACACGCGGGTCTCGACTACAGGATCAACGGCCTTTTCTCCTTCACACCGGACGGGTCGCCCCTTCTTGGAGAGTCCGTCGACGTCCGCGGGCTCTGGGTTGCCGAAGCGGTGTGGATCACGCACGGCGGCGGCGTCGGGCAGGCCGTGGCCCAATGGATGGAAACCGGCGCGCCCGAAATCGACCTCCGGGAGGCCGATGTCAACCGCTTCGGACCGCACGTTCACACCCCGGAATATATCGAAGCCCGGGGGGCGCAGCAGTACCGCGAAGTCTACGATATTATTCATCCGCTGGAACAGATGGATCATCCGCGCGACCTGCGCGTCAGCCCTTTTCATCCGCGCCTGAAAGAACTGGATGCCGTCTTCTTCGAAGGCGCGGGCTGGGAACGCCCGCAGTGGTTTGAAGCCAACGGAGGCCTGTTGGAAGACGGCGATCTGTCATCGCGAAGCGGCTGGGAAGCGCGATACTGGTCTGCCATTCAGGGCGTCGAACACCGGGCCGCGCGAAGCCGCGCCGTACTGTGCGACCTCACGCCCTTCACGAAAATCGAGTTCGCCGGCGCGGGCGCCCTGGAATTTCTGCAACGTATCGCAGCCAATCAGATCGACCGCCCGGTCGGCACGGTCATCTATACGGCCCTGCTCAATTCACGGGGCGGAATCGCCTGCGACCTGACCGTCACACGGCTGGCCGGCGACAGATTTCTGGTCCTCACGGGCGCGGCCGGCGCCCGGGACCTGGCCTGGATTTCCCTCCAGGCCGCGGATTATGGGGACGTTCACATTGCCGACGTGACATCCACCTATTGTGGCCTGGGCCTATGGGGCCCCGAAGCCCGAAGGCTCCTTCAAAGGGTCTGCAACGACGATCTGACCAACCGCGCATTCCCGTATTTTTCCGCACGGCAGATCCGGATCGGTCCCGTTCCCGCGCTTGCGCTGCGCGTATCCTACGTGGGAGAACTGGGATGGGAAATCTACGCGCCCTCCGAATTCGGGCTTCGCCTGTGGGACACGCTCTGGGAGGTCGGCCGCGCCCATGGTCTCGCCGCACTCGGCGGCGGCGCGTTCGACGCGCTCCGTCTTGGAAAGGGATACCGCCTCTGGGGCGCGGATATTCATACGGAATACAACCCCTACGAAGCCGGCATCGGCTGGGCCGTCAGACTCGACAAAGGCGATTTCGTGGGGCGAGACGCCCTGTTGAAAATCCGGGAACAGGGAATCACCCGGAAACTCTGTTGCCTCACCCTGGACGACCCATGTGCGGTTGTGATGGGGAAAGAACCCATACTGGACGGCAGCCGCGTCCTCGGATACGTCACCAGCGCCAACCACGGATACACCATTGGCAAATTCATCGCCTACGGCTATCTCCCGCAGGAGTGCGCGAAGCCGGGAACATCCGTCGAAATCGAATACTTCGGCAAATGTTACCGCGCCTGGGTGTCGCGCGAACCCCTCTACGATCCCCGCCGCGAGAAATTGACATCCTGATCCGCCATCCAGGCATCTGATGTGAAACCATAAGAATTCTTATGATTTCACAAGAAATCTTATTACCAGGAACGGAAAATAGTTGACGGTTTTTACCTCTGCTACAGAGGAGGATGTAAACCATACGGTGTTCCCTGAGCCGCTCCCTGAGCTTGCGGTCCCTGAGCCCGTCGGAAGGGTTGAAGGGTCGGTGAAGGGCTGTCTAAGGGGACCGAACGGGTGTCGAAACGCGGGCGCTTCGACAAGCTCAGCGTACACATTTCGACAAGCTCGTTTCGACAGGCTCAACTGCTGCTGCGGAGGATGTAAACTATAGGTTGCTCCCTGTAATATGTAAGGATACTGGCCGGGTCGCATCGTCGACATGGTTGGCCGGTCCTCTTTGGTCGAGGATCGGCCGTATTTACAGATAGCCGATATGAAACCCCTTGATTTACCGATTAAAATGGTCTATATTGGACTACTATACAACGACAGGAGAATATATGACCACCCAATATGCCAAACCACGCCGGGTCTGGACTGTCGCAGAGGCCAAGGCACGGTTGTCTGAAATCCTTCGTCTTTCCGAAGAGGAAGGCCCGCAGCGCATCGGCGCGCGGAAGGCCTTCGTTGTGGTGCCCGAGCACGTATGGAAGGCTCAGTCGTCTCCGCGCAAACCGCTTGGCCAGTGGTTGATCGACAACATGCCGCGCGGCGTGAATCTCGAAATCCCCGGCGATCGAACGTCCCGGCGGGAGATTCCGTTCGACGACGGAGGAACGGGGTGAGCGGCTTTCTCCTGGACACAAACATCGTCTCAGAACTGACCAGAAGCGCGCCGGACTCGCAGGTTATGGCATTCCTGGCTGAGCAGGACGACTTATGGTTGTCGGCGATGGTAGTGCATGAGTTGGAGTTTTGTTTGCAGCTATTGCCTCATGGACAACGTCGCGACGTATTGCGCTCGGTGCTGTCAGGGTTCATCCCAGATTACCAGGACCGCATCCTGCCTCTGGACAGAATGGGAGCAGAGTGGGCGGCCTACTTTCGTGCACAGGCGCATCGATTCGGACGGGTGCTGGACCTGGGGGATGCGCTCATTGCCGGAACTGCCAGGGCTCATGATCTGTCGGTTGCAACGAGAAATGTCGCGGATTTCAATGGCCTGGACGTTGACGTCACCAATCCCTGGAAAACACAGTGACCATTGTGATAGCCGACACAGAAACCTGGCTAACCACGAGGGTTTCCCCTATAGGAATGGTCGGATTCGATTTGGGAGGAGATGGCGAACGGCTATCGATCCAGCTCAGTTGCTACATTTGTTACAATGCCCAACCACATCCGCGGAATCATTAATATGGTAGGAGCGCCTCTTGTGGGCGCACTGCCTTCCAGGACGCGACGATCGCCCTAACGAAAACCAGGGCAATCACAAGGGTTGCCTCTACGATGGTGTATGTACCGGTCAGATTTGGGTGAAGGCGGCGGGGAGGTGTCCCGGCGGATTTGGATGAAAATGTCCAATCGTCGTTATGTACACATTTAGCATAACGCACGGCCATGTCCGCAATAACATTACAATTGTAGGGGCGTCCCTTGTGGGCGCCCTGCTTGCTTTTTATTTCCACGGAAGGCTTGACATCGTCCGATAAAGTAACTATATGACTTCTGTAATAGAAGGAATCCGACGGAGGTCGACTGTATGGCAACGAGGGATGTCAAACTGATCGCTATCGGCAACTCCAGGGGCATTCGGCTACCGAGAGCGCTGGTGCAGAAATACGGCTGGGGCGACTCGCTGGTCCTGGAAGAGACTGAACAGGGCGTCCTCATATATGGCAATGAACGTAACAAGCTATCCTTCAAGGAAACCTACCGAGCCATGGCTGCCGACAGTGAAGAATGGAGCGGTCTCGACGCAACGGTCGCCGATGGTTTGGATTGATGGTACCCTTTCAAAGCCGATACCAGCGCGACGCCATGCTGCGGGGGGAAGCCGGTCCGTCGAAATTGCGTTGCCGTCTTTCCAGCTGCAACCGGCGTGAACGACATAAACAGGGCTGGGGGGCGATCGACGAGTTGAAACAAGGGTAAACTTTGCCGGGTCTACACAGCCTGGATCTGGAGAACAGTGATGAGTTACAGCGTCGAAGAAATCGAGCGTCAACTCCAATTGGGTGAAGACAGCCAGTGGGAATTTAAGGAAATCGTGTTTGCCGGCATCGTTCCCAAGTGTCCCCGCAGGGATGATCTGGCCGACGAGATCGCGGCGTTCGCCAATGCGAGCGGCGGCGTACTGCTTTGCAGCGTCACCGACGAAGGCGAGGTGCAGGGCATGTCGCTTGAGCAGATCGTCGCGTTGGATTCTTTTCTGGTCGAAGTGAGCTCCGACTCCATCAGACCGGCCGTTCGTATCCACACATATCACAAACAACTCCCTGATGACAATCGGTTGCTGCTGGTGGATGTCCCGGAGGGCGATTCGCAGCATGACAGCCCCGGTGGAAGCTATGTTCGTGTAGGCGGTTCAAAGCGAAGGATGACGAGTGACGAGCGGCTGCGCCTGGCGCAACGACGGGGACAGGCGCGTTTCCGATCGTTCGACGAGCAAACGGTTCCGGATACCGGGTTCAAAACTCTTGATGAATCGCTTTGGAAACCCCTGTTGAGTGCCGAAGGGGCAGCGGATCCTGAGGCAGCGCTCCTGAAGTTGGCGCTTCTAGCGCCCGACGAAGCCGGGGTCTCGCGTGCCACGGTTGCTGGCGTGTTGTTGTGCACCCAGAATCCCGCGCAGTGGCTCTCCAACGCCTGCATTACGGCGACCCGCTACAGGGGAAAGGATCGTGCCTCTGGCCAGATCGATGCGCAGGAAATTACCGGCCCGTTGAACCGGCAAATCGCCGATGCGGTGACCTTCGGCGTAAGGAACATGCACGTTGCGGCGCGCAAGGAGCCGTGGCGCGTGGATTTGCCTCAGTACAGCGACAAGGCGCTGTTCGAGGCCATCGTCAACGCCGTGGCGCACCGCGACTATTCCATTCAGGGCAGTAGAATCCGCCTATCCATGTTTGAGGATCGGATTGAGATCCAGTCGCCGGGTTCATTGCCGAATAACCTGACGCTTGAGAGTATGGCAACGCGGCAAGCGACTCGAAACGAAGCATTGACCTCCGTGCTGGGACGAATGCCGGTAGGGGGAGTCCGGGGCTCAGAGGACAGACAATACTTTATGGAGCGCCGCGGAGATGGTGTTCCGATCATTCGGCGGGAAACGTGGGAACTCTGCGGGAGAATGCCTGAATACCGACTGATCGATGACGCGGAGGTCTGCCTCACCCTACCAGCGGCGGCGCAGGAGCAGAGCCCTGCCCGCGCCGTCATCACCGTGCGGTTCGTCGGCCAACCCCGGCCTGGTGCCGACCTTCTGACACTTTTTCCGAACAAGACATGGAAGCGCGCGACCACGGACGAATACGGCGAGGCGGCGATTGATCTGCACACCACGCACCTCCCGATGACAGTATTTGTGGCTGCTCGCGGATCCGCCGCGCATGTGGAGCGTGAATGGGTGCCGAGCCGTGGAGCGCTCGCGATTGAACTTGGGACGCTTCCGGAGGGGGGTGCGGTCATTTTCCCGGAGGCAACCGGCGAGGTACCGGGTTTAACCGGAAGGTTGAACCCCATCCTGGATAGTCACGGCAGAACCTACCTGTACGCCTCCAACGTCTCGATTAACCAGGGAGCGCAGCAGCCGGTCCACTTCATTCTCGGAGAAGAGTTGCGGCTGACCGATGCCGACGGAACCGAAATGTTTGTCCGCATCGCCGACATAGTCGGCCGGTCGGCATTGGTCGAGTACAGACCATGTCCTTAATTCAAGGCAAATGAACCGAGGAACCGAATCGCCATCTTATCGCTTTTCCGCAAAAGCCACTTGGGCGGTCATGTCCAAGCGTTTTGGATCCACCTCGATGCAAGGGCTTATGCCAATGCCCAACCACATCCGTGGAATGATCACATTTGTAGGGGCGCCTCTTGTGGGCGCCCGGCCTTCCAGGAAGCGACGATCTCCGCCAAAGAAACCAGGGCATCCACAAGGGTTGCCTGTCTGCCGCCTGCCTCGTCTGCTTCAGCAGGCAGGACAGGCAGGCCCACGGGGGATGGGTGGACTCGATTTTGGAATTCGCGTAAACGTTGCGGAAAGCAGAAATGTATTTTGACGGTCACGTATGTCCCACAACATCGCTTACCGGCCAATTTTGAGGAAAAATGGCCGACAAAATACTTTGACGGCAATGACTGACCGACAACAGCCGTTTTCGTCGAGTGGGCCCTGACCGCGGCTATAGAAGCGAAATATATCGTGCAGCGGCGAAGAATTAATCTGTCGCTGTACGTCGAAGTGGCAGAACTGCGCCGCGTCTTCTCGGAGATCTGCGGTAAATGGCGATTACTAAGGCGACGGCCGCAGCCGCAAGGGATCGACCACGGTTCCTCGGCTGAAGGTCGAAACCTATATGCACAAGAAATTTCGCATCTACATAATAAGATTTATGCAGGGACGCTGTTTTTTCCACCAAAGCCGCACGATTGCACCAGGCGTTGCGGCCATCACATGCAATGGGAGCTTGGAGACGATTGATGACGCATGTCCAATACCACGCCGGCCGGTTCCCTCCCGAAAACCTCGACTGGTCAGCGCTGATTCCACTCATTGGCCCAGCCGCCGCGGCAGTCGCACGTTACGACGGTACACTCGCCGCCACCCCAAACACCGACAATCTGCTTGCGCCTCTGACAACACAGGAAGCCGTGCTCTCTTCGCGCATCGAGGGCACTCAGGCCACTATGGGCGAGGTGCTGGAGTTCGAGGCCGGACGGGAGCCGGATTCGCCCACACGTCGGGAGGACATTCACGAAGTGATCAACTATCGCACCGCAATGCGGCGGGCGGTAGAAATGCTGGAGAAGCTACCGCTTTCCCATCGGGTGATCCGCGAGGCCCATAGGGTGCTGTTGGCTGGGGTGCGGGGAGAGGGTCAGTCACCGGGTGAATTTCGTCGGATTCCCAATTGGATCGGTCCCACTGGATGTACCATCGATCAAGCCAAGTTTGTGCCGATTGGGGCGGACAAGCTTCCAGAGGCCATGAGTGCGTGGGAGCGTTACATCCACGATAATGCGGCCGACCAATTGGTTCAACTCGCCATTCTGCACGCCGAGTTCGAAGCCCTGCACCCGTTCCTGGATGGCAACGGTCGTCTCGGACGCATACTGGTGCCGCTGTTCCTATGGCAGCGTGGCCTTATCAGAGCTCCCATGTTTTACATCAGTGCTTATTTCGAAACCCACCGTGACGCCTACTATGACGGCCTGCTTGCCGTCTCGCGTGACGACGACTGGACCGGATGGTGCCGGTTTTTCCTGGAAGCGGTGAGGGTTCAAGCCCAGGACAACCTGACAAAGGCACAGGGCATCATCGACCTCTACGAAGAGATGAAGCGGCGTGTGGCCGACCTCACCCGCTCCCGCTACGCCGTCCATGCACTGGACTGGATTTTTGAACGTCCGATATTCCGCAGCTCTGACTTTGCGGCATCCGCGGGCATTACACAGCGAACCGCGCGGCGGATTCTGGATGTCTTGTGCGAAGGTGACGTCCTGAGGGTGGTTCATCAAGGCAGGGGCCGTAGGGCAGCAGTTCTTGCGTTTCCCGAACTCTTAAACGTCGCAGAAGGCAGAGAGGTATTTTGACGGACACTCTTGTCCCACAACGTCAGTTGTCGGTCAATAACGATGAAAAGTGGCCGACAAAATGCTTTGATGGCAATGGCTGTCCGACAACCGTCGATTTTGTGGGGTCTGTAGAGGGGGTTGTAGAAAGTGGAAGAGATCGCCGGGGCAATTTAATGAATCAGTCCGGAAATCAGGGATTGCAATTGAATCACGGATGATTTAGCCGATTCAGTGGAGATCCTGACGAAAGAAAGAAATTCCATTTGCAGTTGGAGCCGAAATGGGAAATGAGGGGAGTGCGCTATGAAAGGCAAAAGGTTGATTCGAACAATCCGTCTCGACAACATATTGTCCTACGGATCCGGGGACGAGGAGTTTCATCTGGAACCATTAAACGTCTTCATTGGTCCTAACGCGTCTGGAAAATCAAACTTGATTGAAGTGTTATCGATCCTGTCAGCAGCGCCGACCAGGGATTTGCAGGCACCGATTCGGGTAGGAGGAGGCGTTCACGATTGGCTTTGGAAAGGAGCCACTCGACTCGGCACGGCAACCGTAGACGTAACAGTCGAATACCCGGAGAAGCAGCCGCTCAGGTATCGGCTGTCGTTCACCGAGACAGGTGCACGGTTTGAACTCTTGGAAGAGGCGATCGAGAATGAGAAGCCGACTCCAGGAAACGAGGAGCCATATATCTTCTACCGATACCGAGATGGTCAGCCAGTGCTCAACGTCTTCACGCAGGAGCCTCGTCCAGACCGACGCCTCACACGGGATGAAGTAATTCCCGACCAGTCCATTCTCGCGCAGCGTCGCGATCCGGACTCCTATCCGGAATTAACCCATCTGGCTGAGGCTTTCGAACGTATGCGTTTCTATCGTGAGTGGAACCTCGGTCGCTCTGCACCATCCCGCCTTCCGCAGCAGGCCGACCTCCCGCAGGACAGCCTGTTGGAGGACGCTTCAAATATCGGCTTGGTTCTTGGCAATTTACTGAACCAACCTCCCGTAAAACGCAAGATTGTGGAACGCTTGAAGGCCTTTCATCCGACGATAGAGGATATTCTCGTGACGATACAGGGTAGCACGGTGCAGTTGTCCTTCCATGAAGAAGGCTTGGATCATTCCGTGCCGGCCACCCGGCTTTCTGATGGTACTCTACACTATCTTTGCCTGCTTTCGGTGCTCTGCAATCCCAATCCGCCACCTGTTGTATGCATTGAGGAGCCTGAGATCGGACTGCACCCTGACGTGATCCCGGAGTTGGCGGAGCTTCTAGTCGAGGCGTCGTCCCGCAGCCAAATCTTCGTCACAACACACTCTGACATTCTCATTGACGCGCTCACGGATACTCCGGAGGCAGTAATTGTCTGCGAAAAATCCAACGGAGCGAGCCAACTTCGCCGGCTGGACGGCGAGGAACTTGAGAAATGGCTCGATAAATATCGACTTGGTGAGCTCTGGGTGAAAGGGGAAATAGGAGGGAATCGGTGGTGAAGATCAAGCTATATGTCGAAGGAGGAGGCAGTAGCAGGGCGCTCAAAAGGGCGTGCCGCAGGGGTTTTCGGAAATTCATTGAAAAATCGGGGTTGAAAGGAACAATGCCCGAAATTGTAGCCTCGGGCAGTCGCAGGAACGCGTACGAGGACTTTAGGACGAGACAACGTAATACGGCCGCCAAAAATGAAGGCCCGATGCTTCTGTTGGACGCTGAAAGGGCGGTAGGAGAAACGGGGCCGTGGCAACACCTCAAGGGCCGTGATGGCCGGGATCGCCCAGCTGGCGCAACCGACGACCAGTGCCACCTCATGGTAGAGGTCATGGAATCCTGGTTTCTGGCGGACCGTACGGCCCTTGAGGAATACTACGGCCAGGGCTTTCAGGAAACCGCGCTCCCGTCGAATCAACAGATAGAGCAGGTTGCCAAGAATGATGTACTCAACAGAATTCGCCAGGCTACGCGTCGTACCTCGAAAGGCCGCTATGACAAAGGGCGTCACAGTTTTGAAATCCTGGCTACAATAGACTCTGCGAAAGTCACGAATGCGTCGCGCCACGCAAGACGATTTGTCGAGACACTCCAAAAGCTTAGGGAGAGTTGGACACCAGAGGGAAAATGATTTCCCGACGGGATAGCCCAACGATCCTTTGCCCCGGACGAATCGGCTGCGATTACGACGGCGAAACGCGTCACGATGCTCGAAATTGCTCGCCCTACGTGGCAATTATGGTCATGTCGATGGCTGGCCGTGTTTCGTTGGTAGGCGTGGGGATCCAACAGATTTCAGGATCGTATATTTGGAGACCGAAGATTAATTACGGCGACGTGAGATCGAGGGATAACTCCAATTGGATAAAGATAGCGAAAGGGTATTCAAGGATATCCTGTTTGTCAGAGAGATGCGGAAGATCAGGATTGGTCGGCAATAGATCACGTTGCTCGTTAACGGGAGCTCTCATTATATAGACAGGCAACATACCCCGAGGAAGATTGACGATGGCGCAGGAAAGTGATAGTCAACACAATCGGAATCGCACTCTTGCAGAGCATTTTGCCGAGTTACTTTTTGCGTCGATTCCATCGCTAGAAAAAGATATAGAGACGATCAGACAAACAGTCCAGGCATTGGCGCCGTATGCCGTGCTGTTCTTGAAGTATTTGCAAGAACTACCGGAAATTAACAGAAAGGCTTTGATTAAACTTGCCAAGATTGGATGGTTCCCCGACTTGGGATTGCCCTTGGATAACCTGCAAGAAATCCTGCGCACTGTGAGCGCTGACCGTGATCGCGCCGAGAAAATTGCCATCGACTTCCTACGGGAGCGAGTAGATGCCATAGAGTTGGAACTCTCTCAGTCCTATCCGGAGAGAAGCCATCTCTTCCGTGATGCGTTCCAAGCACATCGAGAACGAAAGTACAACCTCGCGATACCGGTTTTACTGGCGCAGTCAGACGGGATATTTTGGGAGGCATCCTCAAAGAGTTTGTTTAAAAGTTACGAAAGAAAATCTGTCGCCTGTAAATATAAACGCAACGAGGCCCCCGGTGGTTTCTTGGAGGCGATGTTGACCCCTCTCTCGATTTCGAGCCCTCTTTGGATGAATCAACATGAAAGGAGCGAGTCATTCGAAGGACTAAATCGGCATCAAGTCCTACACGGAGAGGCAGTAACATTCGGAACGGAAATCAACAGTCTCAAAGCAATATCGTCACTCAGTTATCTGCGGTGTATATTAAACCGTTCCTGAGTGCGATTGAAGAACTATAAAATGCATTGTGGGCAATCCCGCCACGTGATGCAATTGAAGGCACTACATGCGACTATCATGGAATGAAATCCGCACCCGCGCCGCCAATTTTGCACGAGAGTGGAAGGACTCGGGCTACGAGAAGGGCGAGACGCAGAGCTTTTACAATGAATTCTTCGAGATATTCGGCGTAAAACGTCGCACGGTCGCCCGCTACGAAGAGCAGGTCAAACGGCTGGACGATTCCCACGGATTCATCGATCTGTTTTGGCCTGGGGTATTGCTCGTCGAGCAGAAGAGCGCGGGAGTAAATCTGGAAAAGGCGCGGCACCAGGCAGACGCTTATTTCGATGCCCTGCAGGAGCACGAGCGACCGCGCTACCAGTTGCAGTGCGACTTCCAGACCTTTGAATTGATCGACAGGGACGAGCGCGAGGAGGTGCGTTTCGCCCTGGCCGATCTACCTGATAACATTGAAAAGTTCGGCTTTATTCTCGGCCTCCAGAAGCGCACCTTCAAGGATCAAGACCCGGTAAACATTCAGGCGGCCGAGCGTGTGGGCCTTCTCCACGACGCGCTGGCGGCTTCCGGCTACACCGGCCACGACCTGGAGCAATTCCTCGTCCGGATCGTCTTCTGCTTCTTTGCCGACGACACCGGCATCTTCGAGCCGCGTGACATCTTCCTTGACCTGTTGGAAAATAGGACGAACGAAGATGGCTCAGACCTGGGCGGGTGGCTGGCGCAATTGTTCCAGGTGCTCAACACACCCGAAGACCGACGCGCCAAAACGCTCGACGAAGACCTCGACCGCTTCCCCAATGTCAACGGAGACCTCTTCCGAGACACGCTGTCCATACCATCGTTCGATTCCAGAATGCGCCAGCGGCTCATCGACGCTTGCCATTTCAATTGGTCCGATATCTCTCCGGCCATCTTCGGCTCGCTATTCCAGTCCGTAATGGAGAAGGACGAACGCCGCCGACAGGGCGCGCATTACACCACCGAGCAGAACATCCTCAAGGTAATCGAGCCGCTATTCCTCGACGAACTGCGCGAGGAGTTCCAACGCCTGAAGGCGCGTCGCGACACGCGCCGCATTCCCGAACTGATCTCCTTTCAGCAGCGGCTCGGTGACCTGAATTTCTTCGATCCAGCCTGCGGCTGCGGGAATTTCCTCATCATTGCCTACCGTGAATTACGAGAGTTGGAGATCCAGGTTCTCAAGGAGATTCGTCCGAAGGGCCAGGTTGATGCCTTTGCAAAGTTGCTTTCGGTGGTCGACGTGGACCAGTTCTACGGGATTGAGTTGGGGGAGTTTCCGGCGCACATCGCCGAGGTCGCGTTGTGGATGATGGACCATATCATGAATAACCGGCTGAGCTTGGAGTTCGGACAGACGTACGTCCGCATTCCGCTGGAGAAATCGCCGCACATCCGGCATGGTGACGCGCTTGAGTTTGAATGGTCCGAACTTCTGCGGCCGGAGGAATGTTCGTACGTGCTGGGTAATCCGCCTTTCGTGGGCGCGAAGTTTCAATCGCCCGAACAGCGCGAACAGGTGCGCGGCATCGCCGCATTGGGAAAGAGCGGCGGCACGCTCGACTACGTTACCGCGTGGTTCATCAAAGCTGGGGAATACGTACAGAATAGCACTACGCGAATCGGCTTTGTCGCGACCAATTCCATCACGCAGGGCGAACAGGTGGCGCAACTCTGGCCGATTTTGTTCGAACGCCACAAACTGGAAATCGCCTTTGCGCACCGCACGTTCGCATGGGGTTCGGACGCGCGCGGTATGGCGCACGTTCACGTGGTCATTATCGGATTGGCCAAACGGGACGATGCTCCACGACAGAAGCGTCTGTTTTCCTACGAAACGGTCAACGGCGATCCACAACAGAGCCAACCCACCGCCCTCTCACCCTACCTCTTCGACGCGAGCGGATTGACAGACGCTGGAGTTGTCGTACGGGAGGCACATCTACCCATCAATGGGCTGCCGAAGCTGATAATAGGCTCCAAGCCCATAGACGGCGGCCATTACATTTTTAAGGTCGACGAACGGGCTACTTTTCTTCGCGAAGAACCGGGTGCCGAACCGTATCTGCGACCATTCGTGGGAAGCCGCGAGTTTTTGCAGGGCGGAGAACGTTGGATATTGCATCTGTCGGAAGCGCCGCCGCACGTGCTCAAGACGCTGCCGAAAGTACGGGAGCGCATAGCGGCCGTCCGCGAATATAGGCTGGCAAGCAAGAGCAAGCCGACCCAGGCACTGTCAATGATGCCAAAGCTCTACCACGTCAACGTCATTCCTTCGGACCCGTACCTGGTCGTACCGGAGGTCAGTTCCGAACGGCGTGACTATATCCCAATCGCGTGGCTGGAACCACCGGTGATTCCGAGCAATAAAGTACGCGTACTACTCAACGCCGCCCTTTGGCAGTTTGGACTCCTTACATCTACAATTCACATGGCGTGGGTCCGGAACATCGGCGGGCGGCTCAAGAGTGACTTTTCGTACGGGATCGGCATTGTGTACAATACCTTCCCCCTGCCTCCCGTCCCAGCCGAACGCCTGGAACGCCTTGCGCCCCCCGCGGAAGCCGTTCTCGCCGCTCGCGCCAACCATCCAGGCGAAACGTTGGCCAACCTATACGACCCTGACTTCATGCCACCCGACCTTCGCAAAGTACATCAGGCCCTGGACCGCGCCGTCGATAGGCTGTACCGACGTAGCGGCTTCACAACCGAGCGCGAGCGGGTCGAACACCTGCTCGGTCTCTACGAGAAGATGGTTGCGCCGCTTGCCGCAAAGGCGAAACCGAAACGGCGGCGGCGGGTGAGTAGCGGTAGGCAAGAATAGGGTGGAGGCTCAAGCGGTAGTGAAGACGATATCAGGCATTGATTGCATCCAGACATCCATAACAGTTTAGTGTGCATCGTAATTGTTCGTGTTGTGAGAATCTGAAATTGGACGATTTTTCAACCAATTGGAATTATTACTATGAACCATCGTTACCGACCCTTTGAGAAAGAGCTTTTTGAACTTTCAGGCGACGATCTGGCAGGTCTTAGGCACGTACATGAAGGCTGGTACGTTGAATATAAGTCAGAGTCGATAAAGCCTCGTGATATCGCCAAGAGCCTTGCATCATTCGCGAATCAGCTTGGAGGTTGGTTATTCGTCGGGGTCTCCGAGGACCGAGAATTGCACGTTGCAGAGAATTTTCCTGGTATTCCAAACGCGGAAGTTGCGAGTTTTCTTGAAGCCCTGCGAAACGCGTCGAAGGACATTATCAGCCCTGATGTATTCTACTCCAGCCGGGTCTTCAGCGGGCCAGTCGAATCCCTTGGATTGGAGGCCGATAGATCTATAGTCGTTGTACAAATCCCTCAAGGAGCAGATTGTCCCTACGTGCACAACGATGGGCGCATCTATCGAAGGATCGCTGATTCCTCGGATCCAAAACCAGAGACAGATCGGTCGAGGTTGGATCTGCTTATTGAGCGTAGCAAGACCGCACGTTCTC
This sequence comes from Candidatus Latescibacterota bacterium, assembly GCA_965237675.1. Classification (GTDB taxonomy): domain Bacteria; phylum Latescibacterota; class UBA2968; order UBA2968; genus JAAXHE01. Next base: position 852,622 of record OZ250150.1, on the reverse strand, counting down.
GATTATCTGATCGAATAACCCGAATTCCGACCGTATCCAAAGGAGAGCAAGACCAATGCTATATTCACTTTAGCATCATGTCGGATCCGTACGAGACGATGGGGCATTGGTATCCAGAAGGAATCTCGAAATTCAGCGCGCTGATGGGGGAGGCGAACTTACCATTCGACAATATCTACTCCAAGTCTGGAGGATATGTCGCAAGGCAGGCAAAAAACAACGACCCATACAGCCGCATCCTTACGTGGGAATTCTCCAGACACTGCCATTCGTTTATAACATTTCCCGTACAGTCGGCTGCATCAGGTTTTTCCTATGCGCACCAACCGGAAGCCTCAATATATGAGTCCTTCACTTCAAAGGTACGTGAACATGGACTGGATAGTAGTCGAGTATTGGACTTAAACTTAGTACTGATTCTTTTGATGTCATTGATCAGGCGACATCGTCGCCTTGTTTGGCAAGCGAAGGTAAAGGGGCCGTTTTATGTCAAGGCTCACCTCGAGAATATCTGGCGAACCGTGCCTTTTGTAGATTTGCCAGCGTACCAGGAACATATCGAAGAATACGGTCTTCCCGTAGTGCAGGATACAGACGTACTGGTGCCGAGTGGTACATCACTCGATACCTTTGCGGTGCTACCAGAACGCAGTGTTCCGCAGTCAGACTCTTTAACTATGGATCAAGTTGGTGATGCAATAGGTGACGCAATCGAGATTGGTATTCACATATTTGAATGTTTAGGAATACCAAGACAATTCTTGATCCACTCGCGTGAATTGTTCACCAGGCATTTTAATTTTATCGCGGCCAAGGCGATTGATACATAGAAGCCTGGCATTCCCCGATTTCATCGGAGGAACGAAAGGATGATTGAGAGCGTCAACTTGCCGTAGGGCATCGTTTCGGTGCATTTTCAGATTGTTCGGCCCCTTTACGGAACGCGTTAATGTAAAAAGCGTAGAAATATCGCACGCATGGAGCGCCTGTCGTATTGGCAGTGAACGTCCGCAATATGTTCTACAACGGCCACCAGGATGATATGGAGGTGCTGTTCGGCAAAGAGCAACTCGTCTTTTCCAGTGACCACCCTGACTCACCCCCGCGGCTAGACCGTAAGCAGAATGGTTTCTGGTCTTGCGGTCGACACAGCCGAATTGATGCTATATTGATGTTCTCCAAGGTTGACGTGTGGAATCTAAGGAATGCATCCGCCTGTCTATATATGAATCCGCATAACACCAACGTGGTATTACCTGATTCCGAGTTTCGACTGCCTTACGCTATGGGTTGCAATGGTAAAATGGAGTGGTTCGAAGGTGAGGACGTCGCCTCGTTGGTAGGTGTCGGTGGAATCTAATGGAGGGAGTTGCATGACCGATGCGCTGATGACAGATTCCGACCAGGAAGAAGCGTTGTCTCTCGTCTATGCAAAGGCAGTAGCGGCGCGGGCAGGTTATGTCACGGCACGCCCAGATCTGGATCGCGACAGCATCGATCTTCGGATTCAAGCGGGTGGGGCGATGCGACCCGCGCTCGAATTGCAGTTAAAGGCGACAGTCAATCTGACCACGCGAGATGGTGGGTGCTTTCACTTTCCACTGAAGCGCAGGAATTACGACCAGCTGCGTATCGAAACACAGACGCCGAGGTTGCTCGTGGTGCTAGACCTACCGAAAGAAACGGAGCAATGGGTTACGATCACCGAGGATGAGCTTGTACTGAGGCGCCGAGCATATTGGTTGAACCTGAACGGTTTTGCGGAGACGGACAACCAGTCGTCCGTTACGGTCCGAATACCGAGGAGCAACGTGTTTGACGTGGATAATCTTCGTTCGCTCATGGAACAGTCACAACAAGGGAGAATCCGATGAGGGTCAGCATTCGGGACAAGGGGCCCTTGAGCGAGATTTCGCCTGCGGCCCTATCAGCCTATGCCCGCGCAACGGGCTGGACACGGACGGACAACTACGGTGACTCTTCAGACGTCTATGTGTCGGACGGGTTACCGGAAATCATCTTGCCGCGAACCCAACGATTGGGTGATTATGCCAACGTTGTATCTCAACTCATCGATATCTTTGCCGATGTTGCCGGTACCGACGAACTTTCTCTCTACCGCGACCTGGTTACCGCCGACCGAGATGTCATTCGCGTGCGGGCAGCAGAAGGCGTCGACGGCGCCGTGTCCGTAAGCGATGGGATCGACCTTGTGTGCGGCGCACACGATATGATCCTGGCAGCAGCCTGTTCTCTGCATAATCCAAGGGCGGTTTATCGCCCGGGCGCCAACATTCAGGCCATGGATTATGTGCGAAACTTACGCTTGGGACAGACCGAGCAGGGCAGCTTTGTTGTTACCATGCTGACCCCTGTAGTGCCGCCAACCATACAACAGTCCTTCATTCAGGATTCGGAGCACAACGAAGACCCGATTGAGCGCAAGATGACAAGGCGTCTGGTTTCCGCGCTGCGAGCCGCCCGGCATGCGACGGAAGGAATAATCGGTGGAAACGTCGACGCTTTCCTACTGGCCGTGGACGATGGTGTAAGCGCCAATCTGTGCGAAGCGCTCGTGAAGTTGATCGAACCCTTCGAAGCACTGGACGTCAGTTTGACCTGGGCCCGCACGTATCCGATGAAGACGGTACGGGAGGTGGTTCGCTTTGCCAAGGGTGACGCTCCGATTTTCCGTCAGGCCGCGCGGTTATTCCGTGATCGTGAACCGCGGCCGAACGTCCGGCTCACTGGCCCTGTCCACAGGCTGATACGCTACGAGCAGGATTTGGGTACAATCACTCTGCGAGCATATATTGACGAGCAAATGAAGTCAGTGGTTGCCGTTTTGAGTCAGTCCGATTACGCACGAGCGATCCAGGCTCACAAGGAGAAGGCGCCAATAGTGGTAGAAGGCGACTTAGATCGCCACGGTCAGCGTTGGCACTTGTTGAATCCACGCGTTGTTGCCGTCATTCCGCAAAAGGATATGCAGGAAGAGGGGGAATGAGGTCAATCGATCCTGTCCACTCACTGGCATTTTCTATCCAAGCAAATCCTGGGGTTTACGCTGTTCTTGTGGGCTCAGGCGTATCCCGGGCGGCAAAGATTTCCACGGGTTGGGAGATAACGCTTGATTTGATTCGTAAACTGGCGAGTCTCAGCGGCGAAACGTGCGAATCCAATCCAGAACGCTGGTATTTGGAGAAATTCGAGAAAGAGGTCTCATACTCCGATCTTCTCGACGAACTTGCCACAACCCAGGCCGAGCGGCAACAGTTGCTTCGGCCTTATTTTGAACCAACCGACGAGGAGCGCGAGGAAGGCGTGAAAGCGCCGACCGCGGCCCACCGCGCCATCGCCGCATTGGCCGCGCAAGGTTTCATTAAGGTCATTATCACCACTAATTTTGACCGTCTCGTAGAAACCGCCCTGATTGATGAAGGGGTTGTACCGATTATCCTGAGTTCTGTAGATCAAGTTAAGGGCGCACTTCCCTTGATTCACACGCAGTGTTGCGTCTTCAAGGTAAATGGAGATTATCTCGATACCCGTATTAAAAATACCCCGGCCGAACTTGATGAGTATCCGCCCGAGTACCATAAACTCTTGGACCAGATCTTCGATGAGTTCGGCCTGATCGTCTGCGGGTGGTCGGCTGAATGGGACGGCGCATTGCGAAACGCATTGTTCCGTGCGTCCTCGCGACGTTTCACGACATACTGGGCGGTGAGGGGCAATGCAGGCGAGATAGCCCAGCGGCTCATAGAACATCGAAAAGCCCAACTCGTTCGTATTGAGGACGCCGAGACATTCTTCGATGACATCCACGAAAACGTCGAGTCGATTGAGGAGTTTTCAAAGCCGCACCCGCTTTCTACGGAAGTGGCCGTCGGGAGTTTGAAGCGTTACTTGTCATCTCCCGAACACAGAATACGGCTTGTAGACCTTGTCGATGTGGCAGTGAATCAAGTGCTAAATGCAACTTCCAGAGAAGACTCCAAGGAGTTGGTAACGCAACAGCCAAATCGAGGATTGGTTACGGCCCGTCTTCGCGCGTACGAGTCTAAGTGTTCAACACTTCTGGCGATTGCATCTGTTGGCGGTTACTGGGGTGAAGACGACAATCTCACGGCGTGGGAGAGGGCAATACAGCGATTGTCAGCAGCGTCTCTTGGTAAAGGGACCTCCTGGTTTCCCGTAAAAACATACCCCGCAAGATTGCTCCTTTATGCATTCGGACTTGGTGTGGTCGAATCTGGAAATTTACGCCTCTTAAATCGCATCTTGAGTACACCTGTCAATTATGGACCTACAGGATATCAGCCAGAGAACGTCATCACTGCCCTATTTGATATAGAGGTGACCGCGAGGTTTCCGTGGGGTCGCCTATTGGATGGGATGGAAGAGAGCGTTGAACCCTTGAGCGAGTGGATCCACGATGCACTACGACAGCCTCTGAACAATCTCATAACGGACGAACAGAAATACACATTCGTCTTTGATAAGTTTGAGATTCTGATTGCTCTGGGGTTCGGTTATCGTACGAAATTTTCAATTGATTGGTTTCCACCGGGTGCCTTTTTCCTTCGCTCTCAGACTATGCAACGTATAATGACAGAAATCACGAATTCTGTATCTCAGTTAGAGGATGCATCCGCGTACGTAAAATGCGGCATTTTCGGTGCCACCCACTCGGAGTGTACGCAATCGCTTGAGAACTTCGAAAGATTCGTGTCGAGAGTTGTCCGAGGCCGGGGATTGTGATGCCTATACGATCCACAACCAAAGCCCAAATTACCATGGGGTAAAGGGTCGGAAATACACCCACAGACCGATCTTAGCCGTATTGCACCCAGAAGAAACACTATTTCGATGTCGTCACGTAATTGATCGTAGGTTGCGACGGTCGTTGTATGTCCGACGTTTCCCGCGAACGATTTTAACGCCAATGTGCGAACCTTGACGCAACTCGCGGATGTAATATCCGAATCGGGTAATGGAATAATGCCGTAACGGGTTTTATCGAGTAGTCGCGAGTAGATGTGGAATAACATATACAAACATCCATAAGGATCGCCGGATGATTCGGTTGCTGGGAGCTTTGGTTGGGCAACGGTGGATCGCTGTAGCAACGATTGTGTCCGCCCCATTGGTTTCGTTCGCGCAGACGACAGAACCATTGCTTGAAGACCGGCGAGGGCTGTCGAGAAAAGCGACAATTGCAGCGAGTCTTGTGGTCGTATCAGATAGCACCGATTCGAGAACCCACACAAAAATCGTTCCACCCCGAAAAATAAGTATTCCGGCTACAGTCGATGTCGAAATCCAACGTCGTTTTAACGAACTCCGTAGAGAAATTCTGGATGACCGTGCAAGAGTCGTCAACTGGTGGCTAGTTGTTATTGGCATTGTACTTACTTTTTTCGGTGTCGTAGTAGCAATCGCCGGAATCATGGGCTTCAGGCGATTCAGGGAAATCGAGACCGAGGCTAGGAACAGCATTCAGCGGGTTGCGGAACTGGAGGAGGCCGCTGAAGGTCACTTGGGAGAGATTGCAAATATCCGCGAAAAATCGGACGAGATTATCCAGAGGATGAACGCTAAGCTTGTCGCCGATGATCCAGACAAAGTGGGACAAGCTGTCAGAAATGTGCAGAACGACCCAAGCGCATCGCTGCTTGACAAAGCTGTTGCCCAGGCAGTCTCTCTTCAACGGCAGGGCAAGAGAAATGATGCTATCGAAAAGTGGCGTGCAATCGCTCACGTCGCGGAAGATGCCGATAACTTTCTCGCTGCGAGAGCGTGGTTTTCTGTTGGATATTTGTTCCTTTACGTCGACCCCAAGGCTAGCATCTCGGCCAACGACCGAGCAATCCACTTGAAGCCGGACTTAGCCGAAGCCTTTGTCAACCGAGGCACCGCGAAGCAACAATTCAACCGGTACAAGGACGCTATTGCGGACTATGATGAAGCAATCCGTTTGCAACAGAACTTTGCAGAAGCATACAATGGCCGAGCTTCAGCCAGGCTTGCTATGGAACTCTACGATGAGTCTATCGCTGACTGCAATCAGGCCATCCGCCTGAAACCGGACTATGCAGAAGCGTTCTACAATCGGGGAACTACTAGGGTTGCATTAAAGCATTTCGATGAGGCAATCGACGATTTCAGCGAGGCCGTCCGGCTGAAAGCGGATTACGTCAAAGCCATTTACAATCTTGGCACTACAATGCTCACAATGGGGCGCTACGAAGAGGCCGTCAGCAATTTTGACGAGGCGATCCGCCTGCGCCCAGATTTCAGCGAAGCATACGCCAACAGAGGCGTTTCAAAGGTAGAGTTGGGTCTCAAGAGCGAGGGCCGGATCGACTTGGAAACCGCCTTGGATCTCGCGCGGAAAAGCGACAATGAAGACCTAGTGACTCACGTCGAGGAATTGCTTCGCGATCTCGACGCCGCCTCCGAAAGGTGAATAATTGCCATTTCATCGAAACACGCAGCGCGATCTTGCTCATGTCTTGCCGAATGCCGCATCCCACCGAGAGAAAGCTTCCAAGCGCGAAACTACCTGAATTGGAGCGTGATTGTGACTGAACCATTGGGATTCTCGGTTAGAATCTTCGTGCCGTCCGGCGAGCCGGAAGGCTTGCGTGTCGTCGAGAAATCGAATTGGACTGGGCAGGGTATCGTTTTTCCCCGGTCGCTTTTTAGCAACGTTCGCGCTAAGGAAGTACTCAATCACACTGGCGTGTACGTTCTCTGGGAACCTGGCGAATTGGGGCAGCTACCACTGGCTTATGTGGGTGAGGCAGTTGCAGAATGTTGTCACGAAGGCTGGAGCACCACGCCAAGAATAAGGATTTCTGGACGCACGTAATCGCGTTCCTGAGCAAGGACCAGAGCTTGAATAAAGCTCACGCGAAGTATCTCGAAGCGCGGCTGGTGAAACTCGCAGACCATGCAAAACGCTGCGAATTGACGAATGGCAATGTCCCGCGAACGCCGTCGCTGTCGCCCGCGGACAAAGTGGACGCGGAGTTGTATTTAGCCGACATGTTACTATGTCTTCCGGTTGTAGGCGTGAACTTTTTTGATAAGCCGCGAGGTGAGGCGGGAACAAGCCGAGATCTGCTGCTGAACGCAAAGGGTATAGAGGCACGCGGTTATGAAGCGTCAAGCGGTTTCGTCGTATGTACCGATTCGGAAGCGGTCAAGGAACAGGTCGCTTCAATCTCTTCCTCTATATCAGACCTGCGCAACATACTCTTCAAGAAGGGGATTTTCGAAGATACAGGCACCAAGTACAGGGTCGTTCAAGACTACCCCTTCAGTTCACCATCAAAGGCGGCCAGCGTCCTCTTGGGAGCCCCGATGAATGGCCTCACGGCTTGGAAGGACGCGGATGGGAGGACGTTGAAAGAAATTCGGGATGTCGAAGTGGACAGTGTTGGTGATTCGTCCACCGGGTAAGCCGGTCAGCGTTCACTGACAAAGACTGCTTTTGGATGTCGCAGTCATTGTGCTGAAAATTAGTTGAAATCCAACCAACAATTGAGATTCGAATGGCAGACCTCGACCTAACTCAAGCAGAAGCAGACGCTTTGATAGAAATGGAAAAAAATCGGGTAAATGATGATCAGGCTAACTTCCCTATGGGGGGCGAGTCAGTTGCCGTCCCACTTCAGTCGGTCGACAGACGAGAGCAGTTTCTGCTCGACTTGAGTCGAGCAAGCATAAATCTCTCAAAAGTCAAAATGCAGACTCGCGGGCGGCAAGTCGTCGTGCTGGTTCGTCTGGACCTAGGTGGTGCGCCACATCGAAATCCGGATGGCGAGGAAATACCCGTACCGCACCTCCACATTTACCGAGAAGGCTTCGGCGACAAGTGGGCCGTAGGTGTCCCGTCGGACGGGTTCCGTACAGTCGGTGATGTGTGGGGGATGTTCGAAGAATTCCTGCAGTTCTGCAACGTCACGCGACCGCCAAATGTCTTACGGGAGCTTTTCACATGATTAGAGAAATTCAGATTCTCATCGATAATTATTATGACTGGCTCAAGGACAAAACAGTCCTGAACCAAATCGACAAGTGGGTCGAGATCACCACGCCATATCTGGATCGACACAACGACTATTTGCAGATATATGCAAAGGAATCCAACGGTGGGTTCGTCTTAACCGATGATGGATATACCATTGAGGACCTTGCGCAGAGTGGTTGCAATCTTGACAGCCCTAAACGTCATGATCTGCTCAAGATGACGTTAAATGGTTTTGGTGTTGACCAGAATGGTCGCGAGTTACAGATCCTCGCATCGGCCGAAAACTTCGCGATGCGCAAACACAATCTCTTGCAGGCGATGCTTGCCGTCAACGATATGTTCTACATGGCGGCGCCCACGGTGGCGAACATCTTTTACGAAGATGTCGTTGCGTGGCTTGATCTTCAAGATATTCGCCACACCCCGAAGGTGAAGTTTACCGGAAGGACCGGGTACGACCATCTCTTTCATTTCGTAATTCCAAAGTCCCGGCAGCAACCTGAACGCATTCTACAGACCGTCAATCGACCGAGTCGCTCGACCGCTCAAGCGATGGTACTCTCATGGATCGACACAAAGGAGGTCCGCACGCCGGGATCGCGTGTGTACGCATTGCTGAATGATTCGGAACGAAAGGTAGATCAGACCGTGATGGCCGCGCTACGGAGCTACGACGTCAGACCGGTAGTGTGGAGCCGGCGTGAAGAGGCGAGAGTAGAACTGGCTGCATGAGGCTCGGAGCTCTTTCTTTGGCCAAGGCCTCCTACAACCCTCAATCCACACCATCATCCCAATAAGACAAAAAAAATCACTACCATCTACTCATTGTATTGAGTATTATTACTCATTATGATGAGTAATTTGTCATATACGCGTCCTCACGCTGCGGATCTGCTGCGTCGTCTGTATGAGCCGCGCCGTTTTATTCAGGTCGTCACCGGGGCGAGGCAGGTGGGCAAGACGACCCTGATCACACAGGCCGCGGAGAAGTCCGGATTGTCGTATCGCTACGCCAGTGCCGACGAGCCGACGTTGCGCGGCCCGGGATGGATTGCTCAGCAGTGGGACGCCGCGCGGCTCCTCGCTGGCGATGGGGGGGACGATGGTGCGCTTCTCATCCTGGACGAGGTGCAAAAGGCGCCGAACTGGTCGGAGGTGGTCAAGCGCCTGTGGGACGAGGATACGACGAGCCGGCGACAGCTCAAGGTGGTGCTGTCAGGTTCTGCACAACTCTTGATCGGTAGGGGACTCACTGAGAGCCTCGCCGGGCGTTTCGAACTGCTGCACGTGCCCCACTGGAGCTTTCTGGAAATGCAGACCGCTTTCGGTTGGTCGCTGGAGCAGTTCCTGTTCTACGGCGCCTATCCCGGCGCGGCGCCGCTGGCGCGGCAACCGGCCCGGTGGTCCCGCTACATCAGGGACTCACTCATCGAAACCACGATTTCCCGCGACGTCCTGCTGCTTTCACGCGTGGACAAACCGGCCCTGTTGCGCCGTTTGTTCGAATTGGGCTGTGCCTATTCCGGTCAGATCCTCTCCTATACGAAGATGCTGGGCCAACTCCACGACGCCGGCAACTCCACGACGCTGGCCCATTATCTCGATCTGCTGGCGGTTGCGGGGATGCTGAGGGGATTGCAGAAGTACGCCGGAGCGGCAGTGCGGCGTCGGAGTTCCAGCCCGAAGTTGCAAGTCTTCAACACCGCCCTGATGACCGCCGGATCGGGCCTCACCCTGGCCCAGGCGCGAGCCGACCACGATTTCTGGGGACGGCTGGTTGAGTCGGCGGTTGGGGCCCATCTGGTGAATGCCGCCGCCTGCGGCTCGTGCGAGGTCTTTTACTGGCGCGACCGCCACCGTGAGGTGGATTTCGTGGTGCGCGCGGGACGGTCGGTCACTGCGATTGAAGTCAAGAGCGAGCGAACCCGCCGGACCCCGCCGGGAATGGCCGCCTTCGCCGAGGCGTTCCGCCCGACCCGCAGCCTGCTTGTAGGGGGCGACGGCATTGCCGTCGACGAGTTCCTCTCGAAACCGGTGGAGCACTGGATCCAAACATGAACACGCTGACCGCGAAAGAAACAAGCGCAACCATTAGGGTTGCCCGTGTATTTGGGTTCCATCTCCAACCATACGGGAGAAATTCCGATGTCCGAGTCGATACTGGAACAACTGGAGGCGGGTGTGGTGATTGGCGACGGGGGATATTTGCTCGCGCTGGAGAATCGGGGTTACGTCCAGGCCGGCCCGTTCACGCCGGAAGTCACGATTGAAAACCCCAACGCGCTCCTGGCCCTGCACGAGGAATTCCTCCACGCGGGGGCGGAAGTCCTGCAGGTGCTCGCGTTTTACGCCAGCGAAAACAAGCTGGCGCAAATCGGCTGTGCCGGCAGGCTGGAGGAAATCAACCGGGCGGCCGTCAGAATCGCTCGCGAGGCCGCCGGCGACAGGGCCCTGGTTGCGGGGAATATCTGTCTGACGTGGAAGTATCCCGAATCGGAGGACGAATGCCGCCGCCTTTTCGATGCTCAACTCGGCTACCAGATGGCCGAGGGCGTCGACTTCATCATCGGAGAGACGTTCCTCTACGTGGGGGAAGCCCTCATCGCCCTCGAACGCGCAAAAGAAACCGGCCTTCCCGCCATGATTACGCTGGCGTTTGAAGGCCCGGAAACGCGGGACGGAAAGACCCCCGGAGAGGCCGCGCGGATGCTGGAAGGCGCGGGCGCCGACATCGTGGGCGCCAATTGCTGGCAGGATCCGACTTTCATGCTCCCCGCCATCGAAAAGATGCGGGCGGCGGTAACGTGCCACGTGGCCGCCCAGCCGGTGGCCTATCGATGCACGCCCGAAGTGCCCTTCTTCACCGGTCAGCCCGGCTTTCCGGACAAACTCGACCCATCCAAGATCACGCGCTACGAAATGGGCGATTTCGCAAAAAAAGCCCTGGACCTCGGCGTGAATTTTATCGGCTGATGCTGCGGATGCGAGGGTTCCCACATCCGCCAGATGGCGCGCACCATCGGAAAAATGCCCGCTGAAGAGCGCGAATGGGCCGCGGACTACCAGCAACCCCAGTCGGCCACGGAAGCGTACAAAGAAATCCGGGAGCACTCTGGCGGCGCTCCCGGGGAATGAAAAGAACGTAATGATACGTCAGGGCTTGGCCTACCGGGTTCAACCGGCCCGCCACTCCCAGCAGGTCACCCGGTAACCCTGTCCCTTCAACGCGACGGCCCCCACAAAGCCGTTCCCGGGCTCCAGCGCCTGTAAAAACCACTCTGACGAAGCCGCTGGATTCTCGTTGATATGCAGCATGGCTGCCGGTGCTCCGGGCGCCAGAGAGACTTCGAATCCATCCAGCGGGCACGCAAGCCCGGTTCCCGATGCTTTGATATACGCCTCTTTACGGGTCCAACAATTGAAAAACGCCTCGTATTGAACCTCCCGGGGCAATTCCCGGATCGCGGTGACTTCACCGGGCGAAAAATAACGTCCCGCCAACCGAAGGTGTTCTTTGACCGCCCGGATGCGTTCCACGTCCACCCCGATTTCCCGCGTCCTGACCACCGCAAGGAGGGCGAGTTCGCCGGTGTGGGAGAGGTTGAAGCGCACGGCGTCCCCATCCGAACCCCTCTTCAAAAACGGCTTACCCCGGGATTCGTAGCCGAATTCCAGCCGGTCCGGTGCCAGGCCCACGTACCGACCCAGAATCCTCCTGAGGGACGCCCGGCCCGCAATAAAACGCGCCCGGTGTCTGTCAAAGACAAGCCGGGCGGCGCGCGTGTTCTCGTCTTCGGAAAGCACGTCCTGCATCTCGCGAATCTCTGATGCCGGCCGGTCCAGATTCATGCGCCAGACCTGAATCTCGTCGTCCGATACCACCGGATGTTCAGGCGGCGGGCGCCAGATTTCGGATGCAGATCGGTTGAAATGACTCACGGGGGTGTACCGCCGTCCAACCGTTTCACAATCGCCTCCACGTCGTAGACGCATCCCCCCCACGTACCGCCGCCCACGTTCTGAAGGGCCGCCCATAGCCGGGTATCGTCAGGAAGATCCGGGTCGGGCGCCAAATCGGAGCGCGTGGCGCGGTCGGCCAGAATCCGACGACCCTCTTCAGGTCCAAACCGGGTCTCGCCCACGCCGACAAAGTGGATGCTGCCCGAGAGTTCCTTCCGGTCGATCGCGATTTCCACGATGTCTCCGTCCTTCAACTTGCCGATCGGGCCGCCGGCCAGCGCCTCGGGGCCAATGTGGCCAATGCACGCTCCAGTGGAGAACCCCGAAAACCGAGCATCCGTGAGCACGGCCACGTGTTTGCCGAAGTCCAGGTACTTGAGCGCGGTCGTGATCTGCGCAATCTCCTCCATCCCCGCCCCCATCGGGCCACGCCCGATCAACACCATCACGTCGCCCGGTTTGACGCCCTGCGGACCGGAATCCTTCAGCGCGGCCGCCGCGGCGCGCTCGGTGATGAACACCTTCACCGGACCGCTCATCCTGTAGACGCCATCCGCGTCGACGACCGAAGGATCGATTGCCGTGCTTTTTACCACGGACCCTTCCGGCGCGATATTTCCCGTGGGGAAACAGACCGTACTGGTCAACCCTCTTGCCCGCGCGCGGTCCGCATCCATAATGACGTTATCCGGGTCGATTCCGTCCCGCGTCCGCAATGCCTCCCGGAACCGCACCCTTCGTTCGGACCCCTTCCACCAGTCCAGGTTCTCCCCGAGCGTTCCGCCCGAAATGGTCATCGCACCTTCTTCCAGCAGCCCGAGCTTCCGCAGGTGCAGCATCACTTCCGGAACCCCCCCTGCCAGAAACGCTCGAACCGTGGGATGGAATTCAGGACCATTGGGCAAGACGTCAACCAGACGGGGGACCTGGCGGTTCACGTGGTTCCAGTCTTCCACCGTGGGCCGGGTGAGACCGGCCGCATACGCCACCGCCGGAATATGCAACAGCAGGTTTGTCGATCCGCCGAACGCGGCATGGGTCACCATTGCATTGTGAACCGAGGAATCCGTAATCACGTCCGCGGTGGTAGAGCCGGACGCCTGCATTGCAAAAACGGATCGGGCGGACCTGAGCGCCATGTCCAGCCAGACCGGCTGACCGGACGGCGCCAGGGCCGAATGGGTCAGCGCGAATCCGAGCGCTTCCGCCACCACCTGGGAAGTCGCCGCGGTGCCCAGGAATTGGCAACCGCCGCCGGGCGAGGCACAGGCCCGGCATCCCAGGTCCTGTACGTCGGAAATCGTCATCTCCCCGTGCGCCAGCCTGACGCCAACCGACTGTATCTTGCCGGCGTCTTCTCCATTTTCGGGTGGAAGCGTCACGCCCCCCGGAACGATCGCCGTGGGCAGGGAGTGCATCGCCGCCAGGGCGATCATCATCGCGGGCAATCCCTTGTCGCAGGTTGCAATGCCAATTACCCCTTTGCGGGTGGGCAGCGACCGGATCAGCCGACGGAGCACCATTGCCGCGTCGTTGCGATAGGCGAGACTGTCCATCATGCCCGTGGTGCCCTGCGTACGCCCGTCGCAGGGGTCGGAGCAATAACCCGCAAACGGAATGCCGCCCAGACGTTTAATCTCCTCGGCGGCCTCCTGCATCAGCAGCCCGACCTCCCAGTGTCCCGTATGATATCCCAGCGCGACCGGTTGTCCCTCCGGTCCACGTATTCCGCCCATCGTGCTTAAAATCAGGAACTCGGGCCGCCCCAGTTCCGCCGGATTCCACCCCATACCCGCGTTCTGGCTATAGCCGAAGATATCTCCGCTGGGCGATTCGATGACGTGCGCTTCCGTCAGGGAAGTCAAACGCCCCTCGGGCCCCGGCGCCCGCGTACGAACCTCGTAGATTGATTCGTCGTCGGACTGCAGGATTGCGTCACAGGATGGGATGTTTACTGCCGGCATACGACTCCTCACACTGGCACGAACACCTGAATCGGGTCTGCTGTTGACAGGCCCGCGATTCCGGGATAGAAGCGATCTCGTCTTCCCTGATTCACAGGCCCCTGGTGTTGGGTTTCGGGGTGTTTATTCCAATCCCATTCCCTGCAGATTCCGCAGACTGATGCCCAGGCTTTCGAACGGGTCCCGCTGGCACGTGTCCTGTTCCACAATGTACCAAAGCGTGCCCGCTGCCGTGCAGGCATCCAGAATGGCCGGCCAGTTCAGGTTGCCCTCTCCCACCTCGGCGTAGAGCTGGTCGCGGCCGCGCATGGCCATGTCTTTCACGTGAACCAGGTCCGCCCGGCCCGCGGCCCTTCGAATCCACTCGGCGGGGTCGCCGCCCCCGTGCTGAATCCAGTAGGTGTCGATCTCGAGCTGAAAGACCTGGGGGTCGCTGTCTTCCAACAGGATCTGCAGGCCGGTTCGGTCGCCGAATCGCTCGAGTTCAAAACTGTGGTTGTGATATCCGAACGTGAGCCCCGCCGCCGCAAGCTTTCTGGCCACCTCGGATGCCTCGACGGCGAACCGCCTGAATCCGTCTCCTCCGCTTTGGCGAAAATTCTGGGGAATCCCCCCGATCGCCGGGTATTTACACCCCCACAACAGATGCTCGTCGATCACGGCCTGCGTTTCATCCCTCATACGTTCGTAGCTGGTGTGGGTGGCGCAGATCTCCAGGCCTTCCCCGTCCGCCAGATTCTTGAGTTCCTGAGGGCTGATCTCTCCAAATGCCGACACCTGCATGGCGTCGTATCCCAGCGCCTTCACCTTTTTCAGGCTGTCCGCGACATCCGCGGGTGTTTTTGTAAATTCACGCACTGTATACATCTGCGCAGCCAATACCGTACCGGCCATCTTCCGCTCCTTTCCAAAATCGCCAATGTACCGTGTGCAAGCTCATTTTCAAGCACAAAATACCACAGGACCGTCGAACTTCCAAGCTAAGTTTTCCCGGCAGAATCCGGAAGCGGCTCGGCGATCGACGGACCGATTTTTAGCTGGTTTTTTTCCAAAACCACTGTATTTTTAGTTCGAAGTTGCCGCTCCCCATTCCCTCCCCCGTATTGCGCAATTCCCCCTGCTTCAACCGAACCCGCCTCCCTCTCAGAGGAGCCCGTTTATGTCCGCATTGCAACACGCGACAACGCTGCAAGAGGACCGCAACCGGACGCTGCTGGACGGTTCGCGATATCTGTCCGACATAGTCACTTCCGAAGTTCTGCCTCTGCAAATCGACATCCGGCAAACCGAGACATTGACGGAAACACAGGTCAACATATTTACCGCCCTTCAAATCGAGGCCGCCCGCACGGCCGTTCGCTCCCTGGCGTCCCTCGCCGGAATTGGCGAAGCGGATCACCTGGGCGGCGGCATCGGCCTGATCCCCTCATTGTTGCTCACCCTGGCGGTGGTCGACTTTGAACGCATCGAGTATACCATCGAACACGCCCATACCAGCGTCGGATATTATGCCGCGCTTTCCGCGTTGGGATTTGTCGACCCCGAACACGTCGTTTCCGACTTTCGTCGCGGCATGGATCTTCCCGGCCACGTTTCCTGGCTGCCGGGGGGCACGCAGATGAACGGCGGCCGTCTGGGTGTGATGATTCCCGTTGCGGTGGGCAACGCGCTGGGTAAGCGAGGCGCCTTCGGCGATGGATGCTGGGTGGTTGCCCATTGCGGAGACGCCGGCTGGATCTCGGGCCAGGCGCTCAACGGTTTTAACGCCGCCCACGTTCACGGCGCGCCCGTCACGTTTGTGATGGACCGGAACGGCATCCAGCTTTCCGGAAGCACCCGGAGCATTCTGGACAAAGATCCCCGGTCCATCATCGGTGCTATGGGCGTCGAAATCCTCGAAATCCCTACGCTCCTCGATCCCGCCGGTCTGTACCGGGCATACCGTGAAGCGTACATCCTGGCGCAGGAAGGCCGCCCCAGTCTCATCTTCCCCGTGGGATTCCGGTCCCGAAACGGCAAACGGATCGACCTGGCGCACTTCGGCGAATACAACGGCATTCCCGAACAGGTCGAAGCCTTCGCCGACCGGCACGATGTGCCTCTGAACCATGAGATCTGGGTTCCCGGGGCGCTGATGAGCTATCGGGATGTGGAACCCATGCTGGAATGCCTCTTCCTGGTGAACGAACTCCCGGGTGGCGCCGGCCACCACGATGGGGGCATGAAAGACCGTAACGAAGCGGACGTGCTTGCCAATCCCATGTTCCGGGCAACGCCGGGACAGGCGGCCGCGCTGGCGCGTCTGAAATCGCAGCCGGCGCACACGGTCACAACCCACGCCCGACCCGCGCCTGGAAGCCCGAATCTGGTTCTACCCGAAAGCGCGCTGAAGAGGGTCTCGCTGCCAGGCCCGGGAGAGATGAAGAGCGCCCGCGACGGCTCGGAAGCCGGCTATGCGCTCGTGGCGGAAACCTTTCCCGAAAGGGTCTTCGTGGTCAGCTGCGACCTGGACGCTTCCACCAAACTGGCCAAGGCCCGAAGCCATCTGGCCGAAAATCACCAGTTCGAAATCAGCATCGAAGAACAGGCCGCCACCCTCATCGCCGACGGCCTGGCCACCAGTACGCGGAACCCTCAGTTGAACGTGGTGTCCACCTTTGCCGCGTTCTTCGAAGGCATCGCCCGCGAAGGGTTCGACATGTGGCAATATCAGCGTAACCTGACAGGCGTCAACGAAGGCCTGAACGTCACGTTTCATCTCTCCCACGTGGGCGCGTGTACGGGCCGGGATCACTTCTCCGGATGGGGTCTGGACTGGATTAACGTGGGCCTCAACTACCTTCCGTACCTGCACCGGTTTTACGCCCCGTCTGACGCACGCTCGGCCTTTCTGGCCGTTGTGGATCTGGCCGCCCACTATGGCGGGCACATTGTCGGCATTCCCCGCGACAACCTGCCCATCCTGGAAAAACAGGACGGTTCCGGCCCCCTCTGGGAACCCGATGACGAATGGCAGCCCATCACATCCTTCCGGTCATTTCCCGGCGCCCGGCGCGCGATTTTCGCATTCGGAGCGCCGGCCTTTCTGGCCGGGGAGGCTGCGGACATCCTGAATCACCGCGGCGTTTCGGCAGACGTACATATCGTCAACGGCCTGCCGGTGGCGAACCATCGCCTGGAATCGTTGCTTTCTCAATACACCGATGGGATTGTGACCGTCGAAGACGGCAAAATCGGTACGCCCGAGACCGGGCTGAGGGGGTTTGCCGGCCTGGTGGCCACCGGGGCTTCGTCGGTTGGAATTGCCCATGCGCACATCGGTCTGACCGATCCAAGAACCGCCCCATCCGACGGCCATATGGAAACCTGGGCGCACTTCGGCATCACCACCGGGGCGCTGGTCGATGCGGTGGAAAGCTTATAGAGTCTACACCTGCGAGAGATATGCGACGGGCGGGGGGCGGTGAAAGAAGGAAGGGCAAAAACAAGGGGCGTCGGACGGCGGGCGTACCCGCATTCTACAATGCCGGCGCGCAGCGATGCCGAACCGACATCGCGAGTGTCTTTGTGGGCCGCGAAGAATCCGCAGCGCGCGTTGAGATTCCGCTCCGACTCGCTATCCGCAAGCCAGAATTCCAACGACTAAAAAATCCTGTAACTCAGCCCCATATTGAAGCTTTGCCTGGAATCTTCGCCTCTCACGACGGCGAAGGACTCGGAAAGCGTCATGTTGAATTTGTTTTCAATGTAAAAGCTGAGCGCGAACGAAATATTCGTACGAACGCTGGCCTGCTTTTTTGTGCGCTTCTGTACACGCACTGTCTGCAATGTTGCAAACCGGATCCTGTTCGTGACCTCGTAGATGAAGTCCGTTCTGAGACGCATGTTGAAGCCCCTTCCAAAGTCCCCGGAAAAAGGCGTATTGTAACTGAAATCCGTGTTGATCTGCGTGCTCCAACTAATCGGGTGGGAGTACCTGAAATTGATCAGAAGTCCGGGTGGCCGCCTGTCCTGGTCATCGTAGGGGTTCAATACCTCGAATTGCACGCCGGTGGTGAAATCCCACCCGTAGAATCTCTTGCTGATCTGCTCCTGGGTCAGCACTTCCTGTATCCGCACCAGGCCGAATCCGATTTCCTCTCCCAGAACCATGCGAGACTTCCTGATCTCCGCCAGCATGTCTTCGAACCAGTAGTTCTCGTACCGGTCTCCGTGAAGTTCCTTGTATTCTCTTTCCCTATCGATAATGTGCGCCAGTTCGATCATCGTCTCTTTGGGGAAATGATCGCCGATGATGCCCTCCTCAAGGAAAAAATCCTCGATCCGCACGGCTTTCCGAAGCGCTGTGGCGTCAATAAACCGGCCGTGTCCGATACCCAGGGTCATCTCTATGTTCGGTCTGTCGTATCCCGTGTCGACGTCGGAATCGGTACTCCAGGAATAGAATAAATTGCCTTCTTTCCGATGGTACTTCTTGATATTCGTCCGGAGAAGCGTAAGGGCATCGCTCTCGATCTTTCCGGTAGACGTATTCTTCGTGAGCAAACCCTCGGATGTCGCGTCGACGGAATAAGCGTATGGGAGAGACTCGTAGAACTTTTTGTATACGACCGTCAGGTTCCCATTCAAGACATCCGTTCTTTCTCCCTCTGTCGCGAAATTGAAGCTGAGCGCGTCGATACGCAGGTTATGCGCCCGGCTGACGGGCACCACGTAATCGGTGATCGATACGTTCTGAGCCGATACGGCCGAAACCGTCAGCATACAAACCGCCGCTGGCCTTATCAGCAATATCCTGAGTAGGAAATAGACGTAACCCACCGGAAAACATGGACGATGGCCCAGCATCGTCCTGCGTTTCCATTGCGGCAGTCTCATACAGCGCTTTGGTGCAGAACCGTAGCCTGAACCCGGCTCCCTGTCCGCGATTACCTTCAGTATCTGCTCCCGCCTCGCTCCTGTGTTTCCTGTCATCGCTCGGTCCCCCTGTCTTGGTCTGAGGCATCGGCCTCGGAATCCATATCCGGTGCATCGGATCGCGCCATCAAGAAAGAAATGTCGTCGTAGTCGGCCTTCACGTGCGCTTTCGTGTTGTCAGAATCCGTAAGTACGGCAACGGCTCCGACGAGCCGGGGGTCGCTGCCGAACACACGTTTGTAGTCTTCATAGGCGTTGACTTCCTCCCAGATCCATTTGCCCATCCTTCCCCGGCCGGATTCCAGGACGATCACTTTTGTATCCTCGCTGGCCGGGCTTACCGTCTCCGTGCCTGCCGGCAGTGTCGCGCTCCAGACGTACTTGAGTGTCTTGGGAACCAATCGGCCCTTGAATACCAGCCGCACCGCCGCCGCGCTGTCGTTTGTTTTCTTGTAGGTTTCATTACCGTCTGCCGGAAGGCTGTGTACCCGCCATCGCCACCTGAGCTTCTTGAAGACACGGAGGTTGATTCTTACGGGGCGCCCCGCATTCGTGGCCCCGCCGACGGTTTCGGCCCTCAAAAAGCAATCGCCGTCCTCCATCTGAATCTTGTAATACAGATCCTCTTTTTTCCTGGTTTTCTTCTGGCGCCAGCCCGCTCTGGCTTCCCAGTTCCTGGGAAACCGCCCGAGTTGCTCGGGATACTCGAATCGTTCCAGAATGACGATTGAATCTCCGGAAGGCGTATGGAATTCCGGTGGCGGATCGCCTGCATATGCCGTCGAACCGATCAGAAATCCGACGATGATCTTGTGGATTCGTCTCATAAAGGACCAGGTTGTTTCTGCTTCGCGGAACGCCGGGAAACCAGGATATCCGTATGAGATTTCCTGTCGATTCGGACCACCCCGTTATAACCCGCGGCGTATTCAGGAAATATAGGAAATAGACTCTACATGGTGTACAAAAAAGCCCGGAACCACCGGTTTCTACCAATATCCGGCCAGGCCACATCTAACCTCGCCTGCGGGGCCGAGATCCCATCAAGGGCGGCGCACGGAGATGCCCCACGATCCGAAGATGGATTCCCAGAAGGGGTCTCATCCATTGGTACAGGCATAAAGATACCGCCGCAGAACCCATTTCCGCGGCGGTGATCGATACCCTTCCCCGTTATACAACGGTCGCAACGCCAATTGAATTACGGAAAGTGCCGGCGCGGGGTCGGAAATGGATCGGATCAGCGCGGCCGGCGCCGCCAATTACGCATTAATGCGTTACGTGCCGAATTCCCGTGCGAATCGGATAAAATCGCCAAACCCGATGCGACCGTCTCCGTCTAGGTCGAGTCGATTTTCGTAATCGACATCCCCTACTTGGGAACCGAACGCCTTTGCGAAAATCACAAAATCACCAAAATCCACCCGGCCGCTGCCGTCGAAATCCGCGGATCTTTCCCGGACACTAACACTCACAAAAGGCAGCAAGCCTTCTCCGTAATTCCAGGCTGTTCCCCAGGACACCGTCTTCGCCTCCGCATCCACCGGACCGACGTGATACCACAGATCCA
Organism: Candidatus Latescibacterota bacterium; assembly: GCA_965237675.1. Classification (GTDB taxonomy): domain Bacteria; phylum Latescibacterota; class UBA2968; order UBA2968; genus JAAXHE01. The sequence continues at coordinate 832,170 of OZ250150.1, read as the reverse complement.
AACTGTTGTGCCCCTCATGCACCTCCATTACGATCCCGTTATCCAGCGCCACGTTGGGAGCCGTGCCCCGATCGAATTTCGTCGCCTCGCCCCAATCGATTATCCTGCGCTCCACATCCAGAACGCCCACGTGATACCAAAGAACCCCTCCGCCGATCGACTCATGCATCTCCATGACCACGCCACCGTCCATATCGACGGACGGCGTATGACCCCCGTCGTATTCCTGTGCGTCGCCCCACGCAATGGACTTCGCTGTGGTATCCACGGTCCCCACGTTATACCATAGACGTTCGCCCTCTTCGGACTGGTGGACTTCCACGACCGCTCCGTCCGACAGCGCCACCGACGGGAACTGCCCCCCGTCGTATTTCTGAGGTTCGCCCCATTCAATTGTCTTCTCGAGCGGATCCACGATCCCTACGTGGTACCACAGATTCGTGCCAATGTGGGACTGATGCACCTCCACCACGACCGTGCCCTCCAGCGCGACCATGGGAAACTGGCCGCCGTCGAACCTCGTCCCCTCGCCCCACTGGATCGCCTTTGTCCTCGCGTCGACCTCGCCAACCTTATACCACAGATTCGTACCAAAATGGGACTGGTGTACCTCGACCACGAGGTCGCCGTCCACGGCGACCGATGGCGCCCGTCCATCGTCGTGCGCCCCGACCTCACCCCAATCAACCGTACGGGTTTCCGCGTCGATCACCCCGACGCGGTACCGCAACTCCGTTTCGATTTCGTCCTGATGCATCTCCACAACCACGTCAGCCGCGGGAATCGAAACCCCCCGCAGGAGAACCAACAGAAAGATCGTATTCCGAACGAACCGCATGCCGTTCCTCCGAATTATCGTGGAGCGAATCGCCGTCGCGTGACCCGCTGCCTCATCCGGTCCCCTACACCCCGGGTGGAGAGGTCCGTATCGACTATTTCAGGCAGAACCCGCCGTCCACTTTAAGAATCGTACCCGTGATGTAATCGGCGGCGTCGGAACACAAAAACGTCGCCGCCCTTCCCAGATCTTCGATGGTTGCCAGCCTGCCCCACGGCAAACCCCTGGCCGCCTCACTGATCTGCTCGTCGGTGGCGAATTGCCGTTCGCCTGGCGTGTCGGTATATCCGGGTTCAATCACGTTCGCGCGGATACGATGCGGCGCCAACTCCGCCGCTATGGTCCGGCACATCTGGTTGATGCCGGCCTTGGCCGTATTGTACGGCATCGACGTCGGCATCGGCACCTCCGCCAGCACGGAACTGATGAACAGGATGCTGCCGCCTCCGCCCTGGTCCACGATCTGCCGGGCGCCGGCCTGGGCGGTGTGGAAGCTGCCCCACAGACAGACCTCCCACGTCCGCCGAACAGCCTGTGTCGACAGTTCCAGAAAGGGCTCACGTTTGCTGTAATAGGCATTGGCCACGACAATGTCCAGCCTGCCGAAACGGCTTACGGTTGCGTCCACCATCCGGTCCACGGCCGCCCGATCCGCCACATCCGCCTGCACGACCAGTGCTTCCCGACCCAGTGCCCGGACCTCGTTCGCGACGGTCTCCGCGTCTTCAGGATGTGAATGGTAGTTCACCGCGATATCCGCTCCGGCACGGGCCATCTCCACCGCGCATCCACGTCCGATGCCCCTGGAAGATCCGGTAATCAACGCCACCTTGCCTGTCATATCCACCATAAGGACCCTTCCTGTTCTATAAGATCCTGGGAGTACGGGATCCGGAAGAAAGCCGGTATTATCCTTCGTTCGCACCGCCGGGTGTCGCCGCGCGCGCGGGCCGGCTGTACGCATTTCCGGAAGGCCGCTTGTCCCGCTGGCCATGCGCTTTCTGGCGGCGGGCTTCCCGATGTGTTTCTCGATAGCGATCCGGAATGACCAATTCATCGCCGTGGTCCGGCGGGTGCGGCGAAATTCTCCAGAATCTGGGCAGAAACTCGTCCCATCGGGTGATGATGGCACTCGCCCTGCGGCTGTTGGTTTTTTCGAGGTGCCGTCCGATCATTTTTTTCAGCAGGCCGACGTCCCCCGGCTGTTCGACGCGATGGATGCCGACAAGCTGCGGGTTGTATCGATTCTCAAACGATTCCTCTTCGTCCAGCACATAAGCGGTTCCGCCCGTCATTCCGGCGCCGAAGTTCCGCCCGGCACCTCCCAGCACAACCACCACCCCGGCGGTCATGTACTCACACCCGTGGTCTCCCACTCCCTCCACGACCGCGTGACCGCCGCTGTTACGCACGCAGAATCTCTCACCGGCGCAGCCTGCGGCGTAAAGCACGCCTCCGGTGGCGCCGTACATCACCGTATTGCCTACAATGGCATTCCTGTGGCTCGGAAATCCGGCGTTGCCGGGTGGCCGCACTATGAGTTCTCCACCGTGCATCCCTTTACCGACATAGTCGTTGGCCTCACCCGTAAGGACCAGCCGAAGCCCGCGTATGCAGAAAGCTCCGAAGCTCTGTCCCGCACTGCCACGGAAGCGGCATTCGACGGTGCTGTCAAGGCCCCGGTCTCCGTAATGAAATGCGATCTCTCCGGCCAGCTTGGCCCCGACCGCGCGTCGCGTGTTCTGAATATCGTAACTCAGCGTGATCGAGCTGTTCTCCTTAATTGCGTCCATTGCATCCTGCAGCAGCAAGTCGTCGATTGACGCATCGGGCCGGTCGTTGCGCTCCCGGGTATGCCGCCTCGGCCGGGTGCCGGCCGGATCCGGATCGGCCAAAAGATCGCTCAAGTCGATCCCCCGCCACCGGGGTTTCTCCGCGTCCACCCTGGCTTCCAGAAGCTCGGTCCGGCCAATCAGGTCCTCCAGCGACCGATATCCCAGCCCCGCCAGGACCTCCCGGACCTGACCGGCCAGGTTGGTAAAGTAGCGAATCACATTCTCCGGCGAGCCGTCGAACTTTTCCCGCAATTCCGGTTTTTGCGTGGCCACGCCCACCGGACAGGTATTCAGATGGCACTGCCGGGCCATCACGCAACCCATGGCCACAAGGGCCGCCGTGCCGAACCCATACTCCTCGGCGCCGAGAACCGCCGCGACCACCACGTCCCGGGCTGTCTTTAACCCGCCGTCCACGCGGAGCACAACGCGCCCGCGCAGGTCGTTCATCACCAGCGTTTGCTGGACCTCCGCCAGGCCCAGTTCCCACGGCCCGCCCGAATGTTTGATGGCGCCCAGGGGCGAGGCGCCGGTGCCGCCGTCGTGTCCGCTGACATGGACCACGTCCGCGTACCCTTTGACCACACCCGCTGCAATTGTGCCGATGCCGGCCACGGAGACCAGTTTGACGCATACCTTTGCCCGGGGATTTACCCGTTTCAGATCGTAAATCAGCTGTGCAATGTCTTCGATACTGTAAATATCGTGATGGGGGGGCGGCGAAATCAGCGTAATGCCCGGAACCGAATGCCGGATCAGCGCGATCTCCGCGGACACCTTGTGCCCCGGAAGCTGTCCGCCCTCGCCCGGTTTGGAACCCTGCGCCATCTTGATTTCCAGTTCTTTGGCCGATGCAAGGTACTCCGGCGTGACGCCAAACCTGCCGGACGCCACCTGCTTGATGGCGCTGTTGGGCCAGTCTCCGTTGGGCAGCCGTCGATACCGGGCCGGATCTTCTCCGCCCTCGCCGCTATTGCTCTTGGCGCCGATGCGGTTCAACGCAATGGCCAGCGTTTCGTGCGCCTCGCGTGAAAGCGCTCCGTGCGACATCGCCGAGGACACAAAGCGCCTGCGGATGGCTTCAACCGGCTCGACTTCCTCGAGCGGGACGGAGTGTCCCTCTCGAAATGCCATCAGGTCCCGCAGCGAAGCCGCGGGCCGCCCCTCCACCAGCCGGGAATAAGCCGTGAAATCCTTATAATTTCCGGTTTTGGCCACACTGTGGATAGCCTTGAAAACCGGGGGATTGAAGGCATGGTACTCGCCGTCTCGCCGGAACCGATAGATGCCCGCATCTTTTAACGCGGGCGACCGCTCGGGCTGGAACGCCTGCAGGTGTCTTTCCGCCGCATCCTCCGCGATGTCCGCCAGTCCAATCCCGCCCACCTGCGAAACCGTGCCGGTGAAATAACGGTCAATCACGTCCGAATGCAGGCCGACGGCGTCGAAAATCTGCGCCCCGCAATAGCTGCTCAACGTGGAAATGCCCATCTTGCAAATCACCTTCAGGATGCCCGCCTCCAACGCGTGCCGGTAGTTGGCCAGCGCTGTCGCGTAGGTGATTTCGTCTTCGAGCCTGCCGGCCCGGATCAGTTCGTACAGGTTTTCGTAAACCAGATAAGGATTCACTGCGCTGGCGCCGTATCCGATCAGGGCGGCGATATGGTGCACTTCCCTGGGCTCGCCCGATTCCACAATCAGGCTCGCCTGCATCCGCTTCCCTTGCCGGATGAGATGATGATGTACGGCGCCCACGGCCAGGAGCATGGGAATGGGCGCCTGGTTCGAATCGACACCGCGGTCGCTCAGAATCAACAGGGTCTTGCCGGACTCGACCGCGCGCACCGCCTGCAGACATATCCTGTCCAGCGCCCTTCGCAGGCTTTCGGCTCCCTCGGAAGGAGCGAAAAGCGCCGGCAGCGTCTCGGCGTCGAACCCTGGCAACCCGGATCCGGATAGCCGCCGCAATTCAGAATCCAGCAGCACAGGGGAGGGGATGCGGATCAGCCGTGCGTACGGCGCCTTCTCTCTGAAGATATTCCGACGACGCCCCAGGTGTAGGTCCAGCGACATCACCAGTTCTTCCCGCAGGGGATCGATCGGCGGATTCGTAACCTGCGCGAACCGCTGCGAGAAAAAGTTGTACAGAAGCTGGGGCCGCTCCGACAACATGGCCAGAGGCGTATCGTCTCCCATGGATCCGACCGGTTCCTTGCCGTCGTTCGCCATCGGCACCAGGACATATTCGATTTCGTCGGCCGTGTACCCGAACGCCAACTGCCTCCGTTCAAAATCCGTCTGTTCCCCCGCGGGAAACGGTTCGCGCCGGGTATCCGACGGTTCGAAACGGACCAGGTTCTCTCTCACCCAACGCCGGTAGGGCCGGCGGCCTGCATAATGGGATTTGATTTCGTCGTTTTTCAGCAGCGTGCCCTTGCGCGTATCCACCGCGATCATCTCTCCCGGCCCGAGACGACCCTTCTCCACAACATGGCGGTCGTCTATCTCCAGCATCCCGACTTCGGAACCCATAACGATCAGACCGCTATCCGTGATCTTATACCGGGCCGGCCGCAACCCATTCCGGTCCAGGGTTGCGCCGACGACCGCGCCGTCGCTGAACGCGACCGCGGCGGGTCCGTCCCAGGGTTCCATCAGACACTCGTTATACTCATAAAAGCCACGCAGATCCTCCGGCATGTCGGGTATTTCCCGATATGCCTCCGGAATCAGCATCATCATCGCGTGCATCGGATCCCGTCCAGCCACCACGAGCGTTTCAAAGACATTGTCGAGCATTGCCGAATCGCTGCGTGTTTCGTCGATAATGGGCTTGATTCGATCCAGATACCGGCCCCAGGCCCTGGATTTGAGCTCCGCCTCGCGCGCCCGCATCCAATTCACATTGCCCCGAAGGGTATTGATTTCGCCGTTGTGGGCGAGATATCGAAACGGTTGTGCAAGGAACCAGTCGGGCAGCGTGTTGGTGCTGTAGCGCTGGTGAAAAACGGCCAGTGCGGTATCGAAGTCAGGATTCTGAAGATCCCTGTAAAACCGCGCAAGCTGCGCGGCCACCATCATCCCTTTATAAACGATGGTCCGGTTGGACAGCGAGCAAATATAGCAACCCTCCATTCCGTGCCTCCGCACGGATCTCTCCACCTGCCGTCGAACCAGATACAGCGCACGCTCGAACTCCGCGTCGGACATCCGCTCTCCACGGGCGATAAGCACCTGCTGAATATCCGGCATCAGCTCCGCCGCCCTGTCGCCGAGGACCGTCCGGTCCACCGGCACCGACCGCCATCCAATCAGCACGAGCCCGTAGTGATCGGTTGCTTCGTCGACGATGATCCGATACCGGTCGTTCGTCACCCTGTCCTGAGACAGGAACAGCATGCCGATGGCCAGGTCCTCGGCGCGGGGCGCCCTGTATCCCAGACGTTCAGCCTCCCGCACGATCAACCGCCCGGGAATCTGGGTGAGCACCCCGGCCCCGTCCCCGGTTTTCGCATCCGCATCCATCGCGCCCCGATGGGTCAGATTGGCCAGCCCAAGCACGGCGCGGCGCATGATTTCTCCGTTACGATTGCCTCCGATATCCGCAACAAAACCAACGCCACATGCATCGTGTTCGAATTCCGGTCGGTACAGCCCGGTTCTGGAGGTTACTTGCATCACCGCCTTCGTCCTTCCTTGTGAAATGTAAAGTTCGCCTTATTGACAGTTGAGTTTGAGGCCGGGCGAAATGTCCTTTCCCTGAAAAACGTCACTATTTGGTCCAACCCGTCTCGCTGCATTGCTTGCATTGAGCGTGTCGGAATGTCTGCGCTGGTTGCGTTGCAGGTGCTGCTTGTGTTGAGATTGTCGAAACGAGCTTGTCGAAATGCCCACGTTTTGTTACCGGTGACTCAGAATCTTCCCCACTCCCTAACGTCTCCTATTCCATTGCCCTTTTTCTTGCATCGCCCAAGAAAAAGGGCGAAAAAGAAGGGCGCCGCTCGGCGCGGAGCCGGTTTTTCCACGAATCTCGTCTGTGGCGTAGATTAGCGATTGTGACCTGCGTACGAATACCGCCCCATGTTGCTTCAATGCTGGACGGATTAGCGTGGAAAAACCCCCCTCTCCGCCACCATGCGGACGTGAGGTGTCCTCGCAGGAACCGCCGCTCGGGATCTGTAGGGGCGACCGGCCGGTCGCCCCTACGAAAACCGGGCAACCGTGAATTGACTTCGGCTGTCCGTATCGTTAACCGGTTTAAGCTGACGACTGATAGCGGACTGCTGTTTTCCCTGACCGCTGAGAGCCAATAGCTGCTGCTTCTCGCCGGCCGAATTTCAGCAAACTATCTTTCGAACTGAACACTGGCTGATTTATTAATCGCGTATTTGCCGGACGTGTCAAAACAGACGGCGCCACCCGCGGTTCCAATTGCAAAATGCCAGGACCGGATGGATCCTGGCATTTTCTCCACGTCGTTTGAACGAGCGAAGAAGTCGGAACGCTTTAATCGAAAGCCGTCACGTTAATTTCGATGTATTCTTTCCATTCTTCAGGTGTATCCTCTTCCGCAAAAATCGCCTCAACCGGACATTCGGGTTCGCAGGCCCCGCAGTCGATGCACTCATCCGGGTGGATGTAGAGCATCTGACGTTGCTCGTCTTCCGGCAGGCTCGTTGCTTCGGGCTCGTAAATACAGTCGACCGGGCAGACCTCCACACATGCCCTATCCATCACGTCCAAGCATGGCTCGGTGATAATATACGTCATTCTCTTCACCCCTTTCCTTGAGTCGGTCTACACGTTTATCTTATACATTTGGACACAGGTTCGTGAGATCGAATCCGCCCAAAAAGGAAGGATGCCGGGAATCTTCACGAAGGCCACCGCTTTACAACGCCTTGCCGGAGAAAATCTCTTCCGAAATATAGAACTTTCTTTCGGTTTGTCAAGCCCCAAAAGCTAAACATCGGCATCGAGACGTCGAAGCAAGAAAGCAACGCTTTCCTGGCAGCCGGAATGGATCTTCAGGGTGAACCGCTGCCTGGGGTCTGAATTGTGCTCGATATCGAAATCGTGGCCGTTGTAGAGTCGCTTCAGCACGTGGTTCAGATCCGTCTGTACGGCGGCCTGCGTCTTCTCCGAATTGGGGGCCAGTAACCGGTCGTTCAACACAATCCGAACTTCATCCGTCCTGAATTTCGCGCTTCCGGCCAGTATGGAATCCCGTTCGAGCCTGTGACAGGCTTTAAGGGTCGAAACGAAAGCCCTCCGCAGCCGGTCGGCGAAGTTACCGCCGGCAGGTTGCTTGCGGTCATACAGGAGCCCCGTTTTTCCATCTGAACGGTCGATACTATAGTTCGCCTCGTGTCCCACCAGCAGGGTCACCGGCCCCTCGTGCACGTGGCTATAGTCCGCCACGTCCACGAGCACCTCGTCTCTGGTCTCGGGAATCCAGGTGTTGAAAACCCGGAACCAGGTTTCCGGGGCCACATCCTGACCGCGCTCGAGGTAGAATTTGATTTGAATTCGATACGCGTTCATAAGTCAGAATCTCAATACAGGGAAATCCCTGCCGACGGCCCGCCCGGCTGGTGTTCTGTCCCGGAAATAGATTGCCGAAATTCGGCCGGCGAGACGGGTTGAACCGGCGCCTGCCTGTGCGTGCTGCCTCACGCACGCAGACAGGGAAGAATGGCGACATATTTCGGGGGCGGAACACTAGTTGTTGACCACGTTCATCCGCCCGTAGCAGGCATACGCGGCTTCGATAAAAAGCTGCGTTTCCTCGATGAACCGGTGCGCCAGGTCTTCACTGTAGGATTCAACGTTGCGCCTCTGGGCGAGAAAGAGATAATTGGCAAACTTGCCCCGGGTTACAGGATTGTCGTGCAACAGTCCGGTGTCGACGATCCGCGTGCGGAATTCGGACACGATCGTATCGGGATCCTCCGGAACATCCAGAAATTGCGTTTTTACGAGGGCCTTGGCGGCGTGAACCATGGCGCTGTATGCCTGTTTATAAGCCGTTTCGTAGTGGCCGTTATCCAGCTGCACCTGGGCCTCGAAGGCCTCCCGCTCACAACTGGAAAGCTCAAACTGGACCAGTGGCACCACCTCGCCCGCGCACTCGCCCCTCCCCATGTCTCCGGTTGTGAACACCCGGCTGTCTCCCCAGTCCATGTAGTAGGAGGAGTCGATCTCATAGGGCGGCACGTCGGTCAGGTCGTCCAACATGCGTTTCACCTGCACCTTGCCGATCCGCCTGACGTAATCCTGAAAACTCTCGTCCCTGGTTCGCCCCTGAATATAGCTCTGGCTGATTCGCGCTACCACGTCGGGGATCCGCTTGGAAGGGACCGCCCCCATTGCCAGTCCGAAGGACGCGGCGTTGCCGGTCCACTGGCCTCCGAGTACCACCTGAAAATGCGGCACCGTGTAGCCGCTCACCTTGCGGCTGATCCCATAGAATCCCAGATCCGCGACGTGATGCTGCCCGCACGAGTTGAAGCAGCCGCTGATCTTGATTCGGAGCCCTTTCACGGCAGCATCCATTTCCACACTCTTCGCGGCCAGGCGCGTGCGTAGTTCGCCGGCCAGCCCGCGGGACGACGCGATGCCCAGCTTGCACGTATCCGTTCCGGGGCATGCCGTCACGTCCACAATCGTTCCGGCGCCGGGTTCATTCAACCCGATCCTGGCGAGCGCGATGTAGAGTTCGGGAAGCTCCGCCTCGCTCACCCAGCGGAACACGATGTTTTGCTCCACAGTGGCCCGGACCGTATCGTTCACGAAACGTCTTGATATATTGGCGAGGGCCCGCGTCTGGTCCGACGTCAGGTCGCCCAGCGGCAGGGTTACCGTAACCACCGCGTAGCCATTCTGCCGCTGCCAGTAGACATTGGTTCGCGCCCAGTCGTCGAAACCGTCGGCCACGGCGGCGCCGTTCATCGCTTGCGCGATTTTCAAAGGCTTTTCGTCGTATGCGCGCAGATCCGAAAGAAACGCCGTCCACTCCGGGTCGTCAGGCAGGACCTTCCGTTCCTCCTCCACCAGGCGCTTGAACGCCTCCAGTCCCAACTTGGCGATCAGGAATTTGAGCCGCGCGCGCGCCCGATTCCGCTTTACGCCGAGGCGGGCAAACACCCGGGAGATGGCCTGTGAGACGGGTAGAAGCTCCTCTTCGGGAAGGAATTCCTCAAACAGCTTGGCCTGGTGGGGAACGGCGCCCAACCCCCCGCCCACGTAGAACCTGAACCCGCGTTTCTCCCTGCCGTTCACTGTCTTTGTAACCGCAATGGCGCCGATATCGTGCATATTTGCAAGCCCGCATGCCTCGTGTTCGCAACCGGAAAAGGCGATTTTGAACTTCCGTCCGAAGTCCTGCGCGTCTTTGTGCCCCAGCAGGAATCTGGAGCACGCCCTGGCATAAGGCGTCACATCGAAGGTTTCGGTCCGGCACACCCCGGAGAGGGGACAGGCCGTCACGTTCCGGACCGTATTGCCGCAGGCTTCTCGGGTTGTGATGCCCACGGACGCCAGGCGGTACATGAGATCGGGAGTATCCTCGATGTGCATATAGTGCAACTGGACGTCCTGGCGCGTGGTAATGTGCAGGATCGCATCCGAATACTCCTCCGCCACATCGGCCAGCATATCCAGCTGGTCCGCGGTCATCCCGCCGAACGGAATCTTGATCCGTTGCATCCCCGGCGCGTCCCACACCGTATCCGGACCTTTCACCAGCTCCCCGCTTGGGAAATCCAGAACTTGGGTGTTGCTCCCGTCGAAGCGTTTGCCGTTATCGTAACGCTGTCCGTAAACCCCTCTGCGCAGCCGGGTCTCGGCAAAAACGGTATCTTCGATTTTGCCCTGTTTCCGAAGCTCGATTTGCGTGGCGAATATATCGACTTCCCGGCCCAGTTCGTCGGGTATCCGATCCGCGAGAACTTCCTTCCAGGTTGTAGATTCAGACATGTCAACGCCTCCTGGCTCCAGATTGGAAAGGCGACCACATTGATCAAGCGCGTAATCTATTGAACTCACCCTGTGAAGTCAACGAAATAATCCGGAAACAGTGTCCGTCCCGATAGAACGATATGGATTTTTTCATGTCAGCGACGAGCAGCGTGATAATGCTTATCTTGCCCTTCATGGTTTAAGTTTCTCCCAGCGGGTCCTGTGAGGCGAGCTGAATTGTTGAGTATTCTGATCAAGATTATAGTATATATGATTATTAAAGATAGGGCGAAAGGAAACACTGTCAACAAAAAAGAGAGACAATCGTCTCTCTCTACGTGAGAAATCAGCCTCCGCTGGTCGCGGTTTGACAGACCGGCACCCGCGTATTGCATTCAGACGTGTCCGCTAACAGTCCGTTGAAAAAGTCGCTCGGCAGGCGAGGCCGAGACATTGTGGCCGAAGACAAGGCGCGCGACCGCGTCGAATCGGGGGATTCGGGGAGGGAGTGCAACGCAGTCATTCGGCCATAAGGGCCGGACGCAGCCCGGATGGACTTTTTCAACGGGCTGCTATCCCCCGATCTGGTACATTTCCACCTTCGAATACGACGGCATTTCCGTCGTCTCGGCCGTCCGCATCTCCGAGTACCGATCCTCGCGCCCATCCCATATTTCAGAGATCGTCGCCCTCAGTTCGTCGTCGCTCGCCCCGTCCCGCAGGGGTCCCCTGAGATCCATGCCGGTTCCGGCAAACAAACAGGTATATACCTTTCCGTCGGTGGACAGCCTCGCCCTGGTACAGTCGCCGCAGAACGGCTGCGTGACGGAGGCAATGACGCCGATTTCCCCGCCCCCGTCCAGATATCGGAACCGCCGCGCGACCTCACCCGGGTAATTCGGCGCCACGGCGGCTACCGGCATTTCCTCATGGATGCGCTGCACGATCTCCGCCGCGGGGACCACGTGATCCAGGCGCCAGCCATTTCGATTGCCCACGTCCATATACTCGATGAACCGGACAATATGCCCGGTCCCGTAAAAGTACCGGGCGAGATCCACAACGGTATGGTCGTTCACACCGCGCTGGATCACCGCGTTGATCTTCAGCGGAGAAAACCCCGCCTCTTCAGCCGCCCGGATTCCCTCGAGCACCTGCGATACGTGATAACCCCTGCCGTTCAACAACTTGAATACGTCTTCATCCAGGGAATCCAGACTTACCGTAATTCTGTGCAACCCCGCTTCTTTGAGTTCTCCCGCCTTCTTCGGCAGCAGATAACCGTTGGTCGTGAGCGTGAGATCTTCAATCCCGTCTACCGCCGCCAGACATCCGATCAGCGCTTCGATTTCCCTCCGGAGCAGCGGTTCGCCGCCGGTGACCCGGACCTTGCGCACCCCCAGACCCGCGAATAGCCACACCAGCCGTTCAATCTCCTCGAACGTCAATATTTCGGCTCTGGGGAGAAACGTGTAGTTCTCTCCAAAGACCTCGGCCGGCATACAATACGGACACCGGAAATTACACCGATCCGTCACCGAAATCCGAAGATCCCTGAGCGGTCTGCCCAATCTGTCGGTCGCAACGTCCGCCATAACGAAAACCACTTCCGCCTACAAACCTTAAAAATTCAGAAACCGGAATTTACATGGATGGACAGAATGGAAGGGATAAAAACGAAAAGCAGGAAGAATGCTCCCTATTCCGGGTTATAGCGATGAATCCGTCCATCATAGACTGTGCGACATCACTCTTACCAACCCGATCCCACAACTCTTTGCGAATAATTCACGCTAAAACGATTCTGGCCTCGTAACGGCTTCCGCAACCTGTTTTTTATCCACGATCGCCCCACGGAGGCGTGCCTCATACAGGAACGCGTCCTTCAGATTGGCGCCCCGCAAATCCGTTCCTCTGAAGTCCGTCGCGCCCACCACCGCCCCTTCCAGGTCGGCATTCTTGAAACTCGTTGGCCGCCCCGAGGGATTCGGGAACGATGCATGCACCACACCCAGGCGGGCGCGTTTCAGACTCGCGCGCGCGAAATTCGCTCCTCCGAGTACCGCCCCCGAAAGAAACGCGTCGTCCATCATCGCCCCCGCAAGGTTCGCGCCCAGCAGATCGGCGGCGACGAGATACGCCCCGTTCATTTTCGCTCCACTGAGGTCCGCTCCCTTCATGCTCGCGTTGTGAAACCGCGTTTCCAGGAGCGTTGCATCTCTGAACCGGGCGTTGTCCAGCTTCGCGTATGAAAAATCGACGCCGGAGAGATCCTCACCTTCAAAGTCAATGCCCGTCAGATCTTCTCCCGCCAGATCCCCGGTTGTTTTCGCCCTGGCAATCAACGCTTCCTTGTCGACGAACACGGCGCCCATCCGTTACCTTTCTCTGCTATCGGCGTCAATCGGTCGTTACACTGACGTTCGTGAAAATATAACAAACTTCCCAGGCTGGTCAACCCATATCCCGGCGCACGAAAATCGAAGATATCGGGAAACTCCCGCATAGAAACACGTATTCGAACAGACTGGACCAGACCGCGGACATGTATCCGAATCGGTGTGGACCGGCGATCCCGATACGTGATCAATCCACGACGATCGTCTCCTTGCGGTCCGGCCCCACGGACACCATGGCAATGGGGGTGCGGCTCAACTCCTGAATTCTGTCCAGGTACCGCCTGGCGTTTTCCGGAAGATCCTCCCACCGCCTCACATCGCTGGTGGGCGCCCGCCAACCGGGCAACGTTTCGTAGACCGGCTGACATTCGGCCAGCACCTTTACGTCGCTCGGGAAATGTTTCAACCGCGCTCCGCGGTAGATATAGTGCGTGCAGATCCGGATCTCTTCGAGAGGATCCAGTATGTCCAGCCTGGTCACCGCGATCCCTGACAGTCCGTTCACCCGCGCGGCAAACCTCAGAATCACGGCATCCAGCCAACCGCACCGCCTCGGCCGGCCCGTGGTCGCCCCGTACTCGTGTCCGATTTTCCGAATGCGATCTCCCATGGCGCCGGTCAGTTCGGTCGGAAACGGTCCATTGCCCACCCGCGTGGTATACGCCTTCACGACTCCGATGACCTCGGAAATCCGGGTCGGGCCGATACCGGCGCCCGTGCACGCGCCGCCTGCGGTGGTATTGGAGGACGTCACGAACGGATACGTCCCGTGATCGATATCCAGCAACGTGCCCTGGGATCCCTCGAACAGCACGTCCTTGCCCTCGTCGATCATATCATTGAGATAGACGGACGTATCCGTGACGAACGGCGCCAGGCGCTCGCCGAACGCTATATACGCCTCAATGATCGGAGTCGCATCCAGCCCGTCCTGTCCATACACATTTTTGAGGATCTCATTCTTCTGACGCACGTTCTCCCGCACCTTGTCGGGCAGCGCGTCCGTGTCGGACAGATCTCCGACGCGAATGCCAGAAGACCGATTAACTTTGTCCTGGTAACACGGCCCGATACCGCGCAGCGTGGTCCCGATCGCGCCCGACCCAACCGTTGCCTCGCTGGCCTGCTCGACGCGCTTATGATACGGCATGACGAGGTGGGTATTCGGACTCACGAACAGCCGGTTTTCAATGGAAACGCCCTTCGATTCCAGTTCCTCTACCTCCTGGAACAGCGCCTCGGGATCCATGACCACACCGTTGCCGATCACGCATGTCTTGTCCGGATGCACAATCCCCGCGGGGATGAGGTGAAACACGAATTCCAGATCTCCCGCCTTGATCGTATGTCCCGCATTGGCGCCCCCCTGGTACCGTACCACGACGTCCGAGTCCGCCGTCATATAGTCCACCACCTTTGCCTTACCCTCGTCTCCCCACTGGGCCCCCAGCACAACGCGCACGGACATGATCTATCTCCTCGAAAATGCGGTGAGACGCAAGCCGGGAGAGGGAAGAGGGCCCCGCCGCACTGCCACCGGTCTCATGCTCCCATTCGCAATCGATTTCTCGTTTATCACAATGAAAGTCCGTTTGCGGACGTGTCATTGTACAATGTTATCAACACCTCTCCCGTCTTTCCGTAAACACAGCGATCAGCAGTCAGCTTAGATCCAACATCAACTCACACAAAGACACAAAGACACTAAGGAAAAACAGCAATCAGCGGCCAGAAAGAGCGGCTGTCAGCCGTCAGCAATCAGCTTGAAGCAAAGACCGAAAACCAAACAGCGGAACCCTTACATGCAAAACATCATAAAGCCGGTCGGGTTATGTGGTCTTCTACCCTCTCACGTCTAACGTCTCACCGCTCTTAAAATTTCGCCTGCCTCACCCACAGGAACTGAGGCGCCTCGGCGATACGATTCAGCACGGCATCCGATGCCGGAGAATCCAGGCTGATGACCATAATGGCCTGCCCGCCCCGGATGTCCCGTCCCAGCGCCATATCGGCGATATTGAGTTCCTCCTCGGCCAGAAGCGTCCCGATCCAGCCCACCACACCGGGTATGTCCCGGTTACAGCAGAACAGCATATTTCCTTCCAGTTTGGCTTTCACCTCGAACCGATCGATACGCACGACCCGGGCGTCGCTGCTGCCGAATACCGTGGCCGATATGGAGGTTTTTCCGTCCGACGTCTCGTAATCCACCGTCATCAGATTGGTGTAATCCTTGTGTGCGCTGCTGCGGGTCTCGTCTATCTTCACCCCGCGTTTTTGCGTGAAAAGAGGCGCGTTCACGTACGTTACGGGTTCATCAGTCAGATTCGTAATGGCCCCTTTCAGGACGGCGGCCGTCATCGGAGACGTCGCGTAGTTCAACATATCTCCGTGATACTCGATCGCAATCCGACGCAGGCTTCCCCGGCTCAATTGAGCCTGCAACGCGCCCACCCTTTCTGCCAGCAGCAAGTACGGACGGACGATCTCATAGGTTGCCGGATCCATCGAAGGCATATTCACCGTGTGCTGCGCCGGCCTGTCCATCAGGACCTCGAGCACCCCCTGCGCGACCTGGCGCGCCACGCGCTCCTGCGCCTCGAGGGTTGAAGCGGCTGACCGCTGAATGCCAAGCGCTTATCGCTTAGAGGTTCGCACGTCTGTCAACGCCACAATTTTCATGCTTTACGGTGTCCGATGGACATGTTTACTTTTTCGCGTTTAGCGCTCGTTGAGCGGCCTTCACACCCGCTCCCACGTCAAAAATCCATCCAGTCTCCTTCAGACCGAATTCAAGCGCAGAGACGGCCTCCAGAATGCCTGCATCATCCACGTGTCCCAGGTTGGACACCCGCACCATACGGCCCCTGAAATCGCCCAACCCCCCGCCAACCACGACACCGCATCCGCGCCGCATTTCTTCCATCAACTCGAGGCCATCCACATTTTCAGGCAGGACAATCGCGGTCAGCACGTTTGAAGGGCGCCGCGCGAAACACGACAGTCCCAGCGCGCCGGCCGCCCACCGCACCGCCAGCGCATGCCGGGCATGCCGCGCCCAGACCTGCGAGATGCCTTCCTCACGGAGCATCTGTAGCGCCACCCGCAATCCGGCCAGGAGCGTAACCGGCAGCGTGGCCGGCGCCCGGCCTTCGGCCAGCGATATCCTGTATTGTTCCAGGTCCCAGTAGTACTTCGGGAGCAGGCATCGCTCGCGGGCCGTCCAGACCCGCGGCCCCACCGCAGCGATTCCCATCCCGGGAGGCAGCATCAGCCCCTTCTGGGATGCCGTTACCGCCAGATCCACGTTCCAGGCCTCGAGCGGCAACGGGTGGGCCGCCACGCTCGAGACACCGTCTATCACCAGCAGCGCATCCGTTTCCCTCACCATCGCGCCAATCGAGGCGATGTCGTGCAATACGCCGGTGGACGTCTCGCTGTGGGTGGCGAACACGACCCGGATGCCGGGATCGTCCCGAAGGACCTCCGCCACCGCCTGCGGGTCCACGGCCTCGCCCCAGGGAAACCTCCGTTCGACCACGTCGACCCCGTAAGCCCGGCAGAGGTCCGTCCACCGCGCGCCGAACTGCCCAGCCTGCACAACCAGAGCCCGGTCTCCGGCGGAGAGGGTATTGGCTACCGCCGCCTCCATCACGCCGGTGCCCGAGCAGGTCAGTACAAACACGTCAAAAGAGGTGGGAAAGACCTCCTTGAGCCCTTCGACCGCATCCCGCAATAGCGCGGGAAAGTCCGGTCCCCGGTGATAGACAAGGGGACCGGCCATTGCGGCCTGCACCCTTACGGGTATGGGCGTCGGACCCGGTGTAAAAAGCCGTTGCAGCCTCATATCAATGCCCGTGAGGCAAACCGTTTTCGTCGTCCCGCGCGGGTTTATTGTTCGATGACATCCCGGATCCACCTCCAGACAGCCTGCCGACCCTGTCCGGACACCGCCGAAAAAGATACGAAATTGAAATCGCCCTGCTGGGAAAGCAGTTTTCGCGTCCGGTCCAGCCGGGACTTTTGCCGGCTCCCGGAGAGCTTATCCACCTTTGTGGCAACCACGAGAAACGGCCGGCCGAACTGCATGAGCCATACGGCCATCTCCACGTCGCGCGCGGTCGGATCGTGCCGGGCATCCATGAGATGCAATATGCCTCGCAATGACGTCCGGGCCTCCAGATACCCGTTGATCAGGTCGGCCCACTGCCTGCGTTCCTGCTGCCCTCGTTTTGAGTAACCATACCCGGGAAGGTCCACGAAATGTAACGTCTCGTTGACCCGGTAGTAGTTCAAGGTGCGCGTCTTACCGGGCGTTTTGCTGATGCCGGCCAGTTTTCTGCGGTTCAACAGCCGGTTCAGCAGGGAGGATTTCCCCACGTTCGAGCGGCCGGCAAACGCAATTTCCGGCAGTCCTTCCATCGGAAGACGGTCGGGATGGGCGACGCTGGTGACAAAATCGGCGGAACGGATCTGCATAACGGGTAACCGGGGTAGACACATAGAAAACCGGGGCTATGGACCCCGGTTCCGAAGGCGCACGAAGGGTGAAACCCAACTTTTGTCCCGTCCCAGAAATATGTCACCATCCATCCGCCGATTCATCCCGTCTCGCAGCGTTCCCCTCGCTCGCCGACCTTGCGCAGGTCGCCTCGCTCAGGCGCCTTGCCAGCCGGGCGACTCGGCGGCCGAATTACGGCAATCTATTTCCGGGACAGAACACTATGCGCTCTTTTTCTCTTCGATGTGAAGCTGGGGTTTGAACCTGCCGGCAACCATCTCCTTTGTGATCACAACCGGCTTTCGGTCCCGATTGGAAGGAATGTCGTACATCAGATCGATCATGATGTCCTCCAGAACGGATCGCAGGCCCCTGGCGCCCGTGCCCTTCTGCACGGTTCGCCGTACCACCTCGTTCAGGGCCGCATCTTCGAATTCCAGGTCGACGCCATCCATTTCGAAGAGTTTCTGGTACTGTTTGATAATCGCATTCTTCGGCTCTGTCAGAATCTTGTACAACGCCGGCTCATCGAGATCGTTGAGGGAACAGGAGATGGGCAGCCGCCCGACCAGTTCGGGAATCAGGCCGTATTTGATGAGATCCTCCGGTTCCACGTCTCCAAACAACGCGCCCGCGTTCCGTTTTTCATGGGGGCCGTTCTTCGCGCCAAAACCGATTGTCTTTTTTCCGATCCGGTTGCTGATGATTTCTTCCAGGCCGTTGAATGCCCCGCCGCAGATAAACAGTATATTCCGCGTATTCAGCTGGATCAGGGGCTGCTCGGGATGTTTACGTCCACCCTTCGGGGGTATGCTGGCGACGGTGCCCTCCAGAATCTTCAGCAGGGCCTGTTGCACACCTTCCCCGGATACGTCACGGGTAATTGACGGATTGGCTGACTTCCTCGAAACCTTATCCACTTCGTCCAGGTAGAGAATGCCCATCTCCGCCTGCGCCACGTCGTAATCTGCCGCCTGCAACAGACGAACCAGGATATTCTCCACGTCTTCGCCCACGTATCCCGCTTCCGTAAGAATTGTTGCGTCCGCAATGGAAAACGGAACATCCAGAATGCGTGCGAGCGTCTGGGCCAGCAGGGTCTTCCCGGTGCCGGTGGGCCCGACCAGCAGTATATTGCTCTTTTCGAGTTCAACGTCGTCCGCAGCCACCCGGGACCGGATCCGTTTATAGTGATTGTAAACGGCAACGGAAAGTGTACGCTTGGCCGCCTCCTGCCCGATCACATAGTCGTCGAGCCGGGTCTTGATGGTCGTCGGTTTGGGCAGCTTCTGGAGGGATGATACCGGCTTTTGCCTGGCATCCTCCTGCAGTACTTCGCTGCACAGCTTGACGCAATCGCTGCAAATGTGCACCGAAGTTCCCGTAATGATCTTGTCGACCTGGTCGTTGCCCTTGCCACAGAAAGAGCACTGGACGTCGGTCCTTGAAGTTCGTCGTTTCATATGTCATCCAGGATACCGCGAAGGCTGATATCCGGCGATTTCGCCGCCACCCCGGCGCGGTCTACTCGTCGTCTTCGATCACGAGGGCGTCTTCCTTACTGGGAACCAGCATCTCATCGATCAGACCGTAGTTACGTGCCTCTTCGGCCGACATAAAGAAATCCCGGTCGGCATCTTTGGCAATGCGTTCGATCGGTTGTCCGGTCTGCTCCGCCAGAATCTCATTGAGCCGGTCCCGCCATTGGAGAATCTCCTTGGCGTGGCGTTCCACGTCCGAAGCCTGTCCACCCGCGCCGCCGATGGGCTGATGGACCAGGATGCGTGAATTCGGCAACGCGTACCGCTCCCCCTTGGTGCCTCCCGAGAGCAACACGGCGGCGATGCTGAACGCCTGCCCGACGCACACCGTTTCGACTTCGTTGGGCACGTATTGCATGGTATCGTAAATGGCCAGCCCCGCCGTTATGCTGCCACCGGGCGAATTGATGTACAGCCGAATCGACTTATCCGGTGAATCCGAACTGCAGAACAGCATCTGCGCAATCACCAGGTTTGCAATGGTGTCGTTAATGGGGAACCCGATAAAAATAATATTATCCGCAAGAAGACGCGAGAAAATATCGTAGGACCGTTCGCCGCGCCCCGTCTGTTCCAATACCATGGGTACAAGTGCCATAAGCGTCTATTCTCCCTCGCTTTCCGATCCCGGATCCCTGTCACAGGCGATCCGATTTCTCCTTAACATCTTCAATTTCTGCATGTTGAATCAGAAAATCAAACGCCTTTTCCGTGAGCAGGTTCGATTCGATTTTTTCGATCTGATCCGACCGCTTCAGTATCTGGCGGAGTTGCTCACGTTCCGTATTATATCGACGCGACATCGTGTCGAGGTGACGGTCCATCTCCGCCTCTTCCACCACCAGGTCTTCCTGCTTCTGAATCGCCTCCAATAGTATATGACGCTTCAACCCGCGAATGGTGCCCTCCCGGCTTTCCCGGCGAAACGCCTCTTCATCGATATCGTGATCGTGCCCTTCGTGTTCCTTCTTGTGGTCTTCCAGCAGCGTGTCCAGAGCGTTCTCCACCATGATCTCAGGCAGATCAAAACCGTTCTTTCGAATCAGTTCGTCTACAATGTGGCCTTCTAGGTAGCGCCGGGAGCCGAAATTGGCCTGCGCCTGTAGATCCTTCCGGATCTGAGCCTTGAGTTCGTCCAGCGACGCGAACTGACCCTGGTCCCGGGCGAATTCATCGTCCAATTCCGGCAGCTTGCGTTCCCGGACCTCCCTGGCGGAAAACATCAGGCGAATCTCCCGGCCCTCCTGGTGGTGTGAACCGTGAGTGTGGGCGTCGTGTTCGACCTCCTCCGTATGAGTCAGACGAATCTGGCGGGTTTCGCCCGTGGAAATGCCCACCAACTGGTTGTCGAGGTCGTGATTGGCATTCCGGCCTCCAATATGAAACGGGCGTTCTTCCTGTTTGCGACCGATAATCGGCAGCCCGTTCTCATCCAGTTCCTGCAGATCGGCAACGACCATGTCGCCCAATGCGGCAGGCCGGTCGACCTCCTGCTCCGTGGCATTCTGCTCCTGCACACGCTGGAGTTGCTCCGCCACATCGGCATCGGCGACTTCGAACACCGGGCGAGTGGCTTTCAGGCCCTTATAGTCCTGGACAAGGATCTCCGGCTTTACATCCACGGACGCCTTGAACGTCAGCGGCTGCCCGTCCTCGTAGTTGACGTCCTCGATGGTGGCTTCCGTGATCGGAGTCAACCCCTCGGATTTGCTGGCCTCCCGGTAGTACTCCTGCATCACCTCCTGCAGAACCTCGCCCTGAATCATCTTTCCAAATCGCTTCTTGATCAGATTTACAGGAATTTTTCCTTTGCGAAAACCGGGCAAACTCAACGTTTTACTGTATTTCTTATATGCGGTCTCGATTCGTCGGCGCACATCCTCGCCGGGTACCTCGACCTCGAGCGTCCTGTGCCACGTACCCGACTCTGAAACGGTCACCGTCATAACGTCCGGCATCCTTCCAACGGGTCGATATTGTCGCCGTCAATCTCGGAACGATCCAAACGCGAATGATACATATTTGTCGCAGATTTGTCAATCCGTTTGCCGTAGCTCCGGCGTGGTGCGGCGAGGGACCGCCTTCCGCGAAACCCGAAACTTACCGCGGTCTGACGTACCTCCCTGTTTCCGACTCGAATTGACGCTGGGCTCCCGCGGGTATTCGCGCGCCGGCGCATGAGAAACCTGAACCCCGAAAAAAATCCGGACACAACTCCTGCCCGGATCGGTTCGACGTCTGTGGGCGGTACTGTCAGGAGGCCACCGGCTCCCGCGCTTCGGGTGCGGCAATGATCTTTCGAATGGTGTCCTCTTCGGAACCGCAGCACCCGTTGCCCCCCTGGCTGTCGTTTATGACCGGAAGCTCGAGTTCGCCGGTTTCCGTCTCCCGGACTCGCAGCGTGTGGTCCGTCTCCGGAAGCGGCATGTCGCGGTCGCCCGCGTAGATGGGGTGCCGGCCTTTGGATTTGAACCAACTGGCCGTTGTGGCGGTCATATGCATATTCTCTATAATCTGACGCCAGCCGACTCCGGTGTTATACGCACAGAAGGAGATCTCGCCCTCCTGGGTGCCGTACGGGATCACACACATTTCGGTTCGGCGGAAATCGTAGGTCCACAGATCCTGGAACCACATTCCGCCTACCCACATGATGCGCCATTGCCTGTCGGCCGGCCTCGGACCGCCGCTGATGGAACCCCCCACTCTGCGGTCCAGAATCCGCGCAAGATCTTGAAGGCCAAACCCGGCCGGCGCTCTCTTGGGGTTGAAATTCCGAAGCAGCGACATGCCGACCTGGACCTTGATCCATTTGGGGTCCCGCGCGGTATCGGTCATCACTTCGATGTCCTTCATAAACTGTCCCTGATTGAAGAACTCGGTGATGGACGCCCACTGCCTGGTCTTCTCATTCACGATAATATGGGCCGCGGAACCGCAGTTGGGGTGACAGGAGCATGTCTGACCGCCGAATTCGACGTCCTGCCCGCGCAAATGGTCGGCAAGCGTGGTAAACAGCGTCCCCGCCCCCAGCGGGTACCAATCCCGGTGGGCGTCGATTTTCCCCTCGGACCACGTCTGCAGATCGTGAGCGAGGTGGGCAATGGTGTAGCGTTGGCGGTATCGCATCTCGTCGGATATATCTTCGTCCCGCCCGGTAAATGACACGGGTTGGAAGGAGACTGAGCCGACCTTGTCGCTGTTGTCGATGCAGAATTGGAGGATCGGCCCGACCTGATCGTTGTTGATGGTATTCAGAACCGTCGTGACCGGCGTGATATCGATTCCGGCGCGGGAGAGGTTCTCCATTGCCAACAGCTTGGCGTCGAACAGATTGGAAATGTGCCGATGCTGGTTGGCCGCATTCGTTACGCCGTCGAACTGCAGGTACGCCATGTCGAAACCGGCCGCCTTCGCCTCGAAGGCAAAATCCGGTTCTTCGGCAAAGCGCAGCCCGTTGGTTGCGGCCTGCACACACCAATAGCCGACCTCTTTGGCATACCGGCACGCATCGAGAAAATGCGGTGAAATCGTGGGTTCTCCGCCCGAGAATTGTACCGACATCTGCCGGCGCGGCTTAAAGGAAATCGATGCATCCAGGATCCGTTTCACGTCGTCCATTGTCAATTCATGGACATAACCCACCTGGTTCGCGTCCATAAAACAGGGATTGCACATCATATTGCAGCGGTTCGTCAGGTCGATCGTCAGTACGGCCCCCCGCCCGTATTTTATGCTGGAGGTACCGTGCCGGTGCACATGCGCATCTCCCCAGGTGCGGTAATCGCGCCCTGGAAACCTGGCCTCGATAAGGCGTGTAAACTCCGGATCGATTGATAAAACGTCTTCGTAGGTGCCGTGGACCGTACAGGTCTTGCGCATCACAATACATCCGTTCTCTTCCAGGATCTGTGCACGGATCTCTCCGGGGTTTCCGTGTACCAGTTCCGAGACGTCCCGCCGGCCTTCGATAATGGCGGTCCGTACCTCCTTCACGCAATCCGGGCAGAGCGAGTCGGTCTGGCGTGGAAAACCCAGTGTCGGCATGGAACGCTGATAACTCTTCAACAGCGGCGCCGAAGCCCAGGCAGGTTGAAATGGCTGGCTTTCGGGAAGCCGCGTATTCACGCTCTGGAAGACATTCCAGGCGACGTTGGCAGCCCCTGAAACGACGCGGTCACGATAACTCATCTGTAGATCCCTTCATTATATCCAGCAACGACCCTGTTGCCGCATTATGTAACGTAAGCTTACACCGGAACAACGAATTAATACGCTTCTTCAGGAGTGAGGCAAAAGGAATATAAACAAAAACGATGTACCGTCAAGCGCTTCCTGTTCAATAGTTACACTCGATGTTGCAGAATTCGTCTCATGTTTTCTCCGAAGATCCTCGCGCGTTGTCTGTCCGTAATTGCGGCACCCAGCACCTTGCCCACCCCGGCCTCCATCGCCACGTCCGTCGCGAACAGCACGCGACCCGCCCCCAGTTGGCGCACCGCCATTTCAACAAAACCGTCGTCGTTCAGGCTACCGCTCGTATCCACGTACACATTCGGGACTTCCCGCAGTGTCTTGATCGCCCATTCCCAGTCTCCCACAATGGGATGCCCTTCAATAATAACGGCTTCGGGATACCTGCGAGCGAGCCGCGCGAAATCCCCGCTATCCGAGCGATTGCGTTGCCACGGCCTGCCGGAGACCGGCGTCTGCTTTCCCCCGTGGTGCAGAATCGGCACCCCCAGATCGATGCACCGCTCCACGATCGGCAACACCAGGGGATCCCAGCACTTACATTGATTATAGAGCTTCACTCCCATCATCCCGTGATTCAGAATACACCGGTCGATCTCATTTCGTGCCTCGTATTGAAACCGGGGGTCCAGAAATACATATCCGAGAATGCGCCCGGGAAACCGCCGCATGGCGTACAGGACGCTATCGTTCACCTCGCGCATTCCGTCCGTCCGGGCGGTATTCAAACCCTGAATCGGTATCGAACAGCAAAGCTGGTCGATCTCCAGCCGATCAGCCGCCTCGATGACCGCGCGGTCATCCGTCCACTTGCCCCGCCAGCCCACCGACGCCAGATTTCCCGCGACGTGCATATGCGCGTCGATCCGCATGTCCACCGCTCCTATTCATGGGTCCCTGCTTCAAAACCTTGACGCCCCGATTCTCAATACCTATTATGCCTCTCCAAGACCGGTTTATCAAGTGGTTTCGACGCGTTTACAGTTTCACCCGAGTCAACATGATCCCCGGGGAACGCGACCCCCGGGAACACCCGGACGCCGGTGCGGAACGGCAGTTGTAAAAGGGCCTCGGCGCTCCCGAACAGGAGATTCCCTATGCGCCGTTTTACCCGAGAACCTTATCTGACAGGGTCCGAAGCCTTGGAGCGAGGCCAGGTTCGCGGCACGATCGAACTCGGGGAAACCCTTGTCATCGAGACGCCCGGCGGGGCCGACGGGGACCTCAAGCCCGGCGTCATTCCGGAAACCACCACGCCGCGCGGCTCACGCCAGGGAGGCCCGTTTCTCATCGACGGTATCGTCCCCGGCGACTGGGTTTCCATTGAAGTCATCGACATCGAGGTGGGTCCCTACGGCTATTACAACAACGGCGGGCCGTTTCGCGGCAGCCTTCGCTCCGTCGCCCCCGTCAGAGACGGGCTCCTGCACTTCCCGCCGGACTTCGTGGTCCCGGCCCGCCCCATGATCGGCGTCATCCAACTGGCGCCGGTCTCCGAACACACGGGACCGTGGAACCACGGCGGCAATATGGACTACAACACCATCTGTCCAGGCAGCACCGTACATATTCGGTCTCAGCGATACGGCGGTCACTTCTATGTGGGCGATGTCCACGCCCGCATGGGCGACGGCGAACTCACCGCCACCGGCGTTGAAATCGACGCCGCGCTCACCCTGCGCTTCGACCGGTCCCCCGGCTTTCCCACCGGCGGTCCCGTTGTGGAAACCCCCGACGAAATCCTCACCAGCGGCATGGGCGCAAACTGGGAAGAAGCCTTGAAAATCGCCTGGTCTGACATGGTCGGTCTTATCGCCGACCGATACGCCACAACCGTGGAACACGCCAACCTCATTGTCGGCACCATCGGTGACGCCCGCCCGGGGTACGCCGCCGGGCAACTGAACACGCAGGGTTTCCGTAGAGAAAACGCCTACGTCACCTGCCAGATCGGCATTACGAAAGACCTGAAAAGAACCGGCCGACCTTTCCAGCCGTAGACCGGCGGGTACTTCCGGTTGCCACCACCGTGGGTATCATATCGTCATACGGTATGCTTGCGCCCCGGCAGATGGCGCGTTTTCGTCTACCAGAGGAGACCTCATGTTCCATCACGACGAATTCCCCGACAGGATCGTTCACATTACCGACGCCTCATTCTTCGAAGCCCTGGATACGGACCGCCCCGGCCTTGAGAAGATCCGCGCGGCCGCGGATTCGAGGCGTTACGACGAGGCATTCGACGCCTGGTGGCGGCATTTTCTGGCTCGAGGTAAACCGGTCAACCCCTTCGCGCATTCCCTGGACGAACTCCGGCCGAGAATCGCCGCCAACCGGGACCTGGCCGACACCATCCTCAACGGCGGGCGCTGGCAGTTCGGCCAGGTAGAACTCGACTTCTCCCGTCCCGTCGAGTTTAACGCCTGGTTCGGCGACCAGTCCAAATACGGCTTCCACTACCTCGGGTGGATGGATTGTTTATCTCGGGCCGCCCTGGACACGGGCGACGAGCGGTACATCGAATCCTACCTGGAAATATTCCGACAATGGTACGCCGTCCGCCACGAAATCACAGGCGCCCGTCCGATGCATCCGGTCTTTTACGAACTGGGCCTCTCCGTAAGAAGCCAACGGTTCGTGAACTTCCTCTACGCCGTCAAGCTTCTGGAAAAAGGCCACCTGCTCTCCGCGGACCACGTCCGCCTGTTCTTCAAGTCGTTCCTGGGCGCGGGCCGCTGGCTGACTATGGAACAAAATGCCAAGGGCTATCGTGCAGGAAATTGGCAGGTGCATGGCATCTCGGCTATGCTCATCATTGGTTTTCTTCTGCCTGAATTCCTTGAAGCCAACGCCTTCCGTACCGTCGGTGCGCACTACCTCGAGCAGCACATGGAGAAGGATTATTACGCAGACGGCGGCCACAGCGAACGTTGTTATTCCTACGGAAGCGGCTGCCTGCGCCACCTGGAAGAGGCCACCCTCCTGGCCGAGGCCAACCCGGATCTCCTGCCGCCTCAGACCCTGGATTGGCGGGAGCGCACCTCAAATGCCTACGCCTGGTTCCTCAAGATGGCCGGACCCGGGGGCGAACTGCCGGGTATCAACGACGGCAGCTTCATGGATGGGACGGAGCTTCTGAAACAGGCAGGCGCCTTCACCGGAGACGCCGCGTATCTGTGGCCCATCCGCCACAATCTGGACGCGATCGACCCTGCACCCCGCAAACCCGGTTTTGAGAGCCTGCGCCTGGAGTCCAGCGAATTCTGCGTGATGCGCTCCGGCTGGGAGCCGGAGGACACCTTCATGCTCGTCAACCACGGGCAATGGCCCGGCGGCCACAGCCACATGGGCATACTGGACATCAACCTCTACGCCGGCGGTATCCCCCTTGTTGCCGAAGTCTCCCGTTTCGGCCCCTACGATGCCCCGTGGGACATGTACTTCCGATCGGAGCAGGCGCACAACCACGTCGTCGTCGAAGGGGCTCCTTCCGCCCGCCCTGAAATCCGCGGCGAGCACATCCAGTTCGGCAGCACCGTTTCCTTCGATTTCTTCTCCGGCAGGCACCGCGCGTACGAAGCCAGCGCGGAAGTCACCATCGAACGCCGCATCCTCTTTTTGAAACCATGGGGTTTCTTGGTATCTGACGCC
This sequence comes from Candidatus Latescibacterota bacterium, assembly GCA_965237675.1. Classification (GTDB taxonomy): domain Bacteria; phylum Latescibacterota; class UBA2968; order UBA2968; genus JAAXHE01. The sequence goes on along the minus strand of OZ250150.1, from coordinate 805,192 downwards.
GTCGCGTGCTCCCATCGTCGGAGAAGCGCGCTCTGGTACTTACATAGCGTCTTTCCCTTCACCACACACGGTACTGTCGCCGCTGCCGAAGGTGATGACGCCGGCCTTCTCGTTGCGCCCGCGAACCCCAGACAGCTCAAATACGGGTACGCCGGAATCGACTACCTGGAAGAAATGATACGGGAAATCCCGGTTTACTCCGGCGACCCGCCCTCCACGCCGTGGCCGGATCGGTATTTCATCGCCCTTCGAGGCTGGGGCGTTGTGGAGCCCGTCGTCCCATTCGACGTCCTCCTGATGCCGTATCAGGGCATGCGTCCCGGTGCGAGCGTCACGACGCTCGAGTGTCAGATTGAGGGCCGTGCCGAATCTCCGATTTTGCCTCGCGCGCTGCAAATCACTACGGGGGACCACCACCACCTCGTGTTCCATGGCGCTCCCGGCATCACCGTCTCGGCCAATGGAGTCTCCTTCTCGGGTCACACCGCCGCCATCGAATTTCAGAACGGCCGCCCCGTGAAAGCCTTCGTTCAGCGCGGCAGCCACCTGACGGTAAACGGGCGGAGCATCGCCATCTCAAACCAACCGACCCAGGAGATTGGGCTCTGATGCGGGACAGGACCCTGGTGTCCCGTCCCTGAAATATGTCACCATTCATCCGCCGGTTCATCCTGTCTCGCTGCGTTCCCCTCGTTCGCCGACCTTGTGCAGGTCGACTCGCTCAGGCGCCTTGCGAGCCGGGCGACTCGGCGGCCGAATTCAGGCAATCTATTTCAGGGACAGAACACGAGCCGACCCCGTTCCTGCCCGTGCTTCCCGACGTGCGCCGGGACCCGTCCAGTTACGGCAAGTGAGGAACGCAAGATGCCACAGCCACGCATGATGTTTTACCACGACGGCCGCCACCCTCTCATCTATATGTATGAGCCGCCCATTCAGAAGGAGGAATTCGAAGCCGGCGTGGACGAGCTGGCGGGCACTCCCGTGGACGCAATCATGTTCTGTCTGGGTGACGGCCGCACTTTCCTCCACGACACGAAAGTCGGCGAAGTCTGGGGCCACAACGTGAAGAAATGGTCCCACCTCATCTTCGACAGGGCGAGCCGGAACGCCATGCGTCTCATCCGGGAAGGCCACGATCCTCTGCGCCTTATCTGCGACCGGGCCCACGACAAAGGCATGCTCGTCTACCCTACCCTTCTGGTCCAGCAGGGGCGCGGGGATCCCGAAGAGGATGTCCGGTGCTCCGACTTCCGATTTGAAAACGCCCACCTGGAAATCGGCGCCCGTGGAGACCTCGAACCTGATTTTCCCGGCGTGAACTGCCTCGACTTCGTGCACCCGGAAGTGCGGGACGAACGGTACGCGGTCATAGAGGAAACCCTGAGCGTCTACCCCGTCGACGGGTTCGAACTGCAACTCAACTACACGCCGTATTATTTCCACCCCGATGCGGTCGAAGAAGGATGTGAAATTATGACCGAATGGATCGGTCGGGTCCACCATGCCGTGAAGAATAGCGGCCGCGGACGTGAACTCGCCATCCGCATTCCGGCCAGTGTCGAGGGTTGTCTGCAGGTGGGTATGGACGTGCGGGAATGGCTTCGGCGGGGAATCGTGGACGTACTCATCGGACAGACGTTCTCCACCCCGGAGCTTCTCGACTCGACCGTCGACTTCGCCCCACTCGTCGACGCGGCCAAAGGCACCGGCTGCAGGGTCCATGCCGCTCTGCACAGCCACGTGGATTCCGACCGACTGGCCGAAGCGACCATCGAAATGATCCGGGCGGCAGCGTGCAACTTCTGGACCCAGGGTGTCGACGGCCTCTACCTGGCCCACTGGTTCGGCAACTGGCCCTACCTGGCATCTTTCTACGAGAAGCTGCGGGAACTTCCGCACCCGGACGTTATGGCCCCGAGGGACAAGCACTACTATGTTCCAACCGAGACCGGCCGGTACCCCAGACCCGTCACCGAACCCGGCGTTGCCATGCACCTGCCCGCCGCTCTGGCCGTGGAAGAACCGACCCGCGTCGCATTCAGGATCAGCGACGACCTTCCCCGCTGGCACGAAACCGGACGGGTGTACGACGTGGTTCTGCGCGTAAGGATCATGAACACCACGGAACGCGACCGGTTCCGCTTCCGCCTCAACGGCAAAGACCTTCCGGACGGACAACTACGCAGAATCAACGAGATGTACCGGATGAGCGCCCCCCGCTACCGGACCGACTCCGGCTACTGGTTCGTCTTCCGGCCGGACCGCGCCCGCTGGCCCATAGAAGGGACCAACACGCTTGAGGTTTTCCTGCTCGAACGGGACCCGGACGTTACGGCACAAATCTATCTTCGCGACGTGGAACTTGAGATCAAGTACCTCATGGGCAGGAACTTCCACCGGATCGATGATCCGGATTTGGGCCCGTCCGAGCCTTCGGGGGAGTAATTGCAGCGGATCACAGCCCTTTTTCATCCGGTGAAGCACGACCGGACTTGACAGGAAGTGTCAGTGATGAGAAAGCGCCGCACCATCTACTTCAACGACGCACGCCACTACTACCTATTTGTCTTCGAACCGCCGATGCGGCTGGAAGACGCCTGGGCGCCCGTAGATGAAGTCGCCGGCACCGCGGTTGACACCTTCGTCTACGGTGTTTCCCGTTCCGATGGGCTCTTTTACCCCTCCGGGATCGGCCTCGTGTTCGGTGAAGATCGGCGTCCCTTTCAACACGCCCACGAATGGCGCGCCTGGGAGAACATGCACAGCCTTATCGCCCGCGGCCTCGACCCTCTCGCCGTCCTTGTCGACCGCGCCCACGAAAAAGGCATGGACTTCATTGCAAGCCTGCGCATGGGCGGCTACGGAGGCATGGCCCAGGAGCACGCGCTCGACACCGGAGGGCGGGGTTTTTTCCACACCGAAGTGCGCGACCATCAGTGGGCCGTACTGAAAGAACTCGCCACACGGTACCCCGTCGAAGGCGTGGAACTGGACTTCGCCGCCGCTCCCGGGGGTAGTCCCTTCTGGCTCGGGCCCGAGGACGTGTCCGAATACACACCGGTTATGACCGACTTCGTCCGGGATGCCGCTGAGATCGTCCGCGGCCGTCCGGGGGTTCCCGCCCAGATCGGCGCCCGGGTCTACCCCACCGAAGAACTGAACCTGAAGACCGGACTGGACGTGCAGACCTGGCTCCGGGAAGGCCTGGTCGACTTCGTCGTTCCCATGCTCTACATTGACTTCGTCCTGGACGCGAATATGCCCATCGGCTGGCTCGTGCAGGCCGCGCACGAATACGACGTTTCGGTCTACGGCATGCTTCAACCCTACAGCAGCGACGAAAGCCGGCGATTCCAGCCGGCTGACAACGCCACCGCCGCCATGATGCGGGCGGCCGCCGCGAATTTCCGGGAACTCGACGTCGACGGCCTCTACACCTGGTTTCTTCCCTGGCCTCTGGGTGAATCCGGGCGAAGTCTCCTCGCTCAACTGGGCGATTCCAGCCTCGTACATGAAGCCGATAAACACTACTTCCTTCGCCGCCGCTGTGACGCTGCATCCGAATTTGACTACGGCGCCTCGCTGCCCCTCGAGATCCCCTCACCGGACCCGGAAAAATTCCGTCAGATCCCTTTCTCCATCGCCGACGACCCTGAAAATGACCGCATACGGAGCATCCGCCTCCGGATCGGCATAAACAATCTCGTCTCGGCCGACAGACTCGAGATCCGCCTGAATGACACCCGGCTGGACACCGGGTCCTGTCGCCGCGCCCCGATCCGATCCCGGGATCCGTACGCGGGGCAACTGCTGGAGTTCGACCTGGAAAAGGCCCGTCCCCGGAAGGGCCACAATTTGCTTGAAATATCCCTGCAGGAAAGGCCTCCCGGCTTCGAAGGTGGGATCGTGGTCGAAGACGTGGACATCTTCGTCGAATACGGTACGTATCCAGCGAACCCCGGGGACTGATCAAATACCCCTCGGACGCGGGCCGGAGCGTTCAGGCTGTGCGCTCCTCTTGTTTTTTCTCTGAGATTTCCGCGCCGCCACGGTTCCAGAACGGCTTGTTTCTCAGTCCTCCGCCAACAGCCCCCCGGCCCGCAGCACCCGCCAGAAGGCGTAGTCCGCCGCGTTCACGACGGTATTCTCGAGGCTCCGCACCACCAGTTCTCCTTCCCCCGAATGCCCGCCTGCAATATGGGCAACCTCCTCAGGCAGCCCCACGCTCAGACACACGTGTACCCCGTAGGCCGGATGGCGTATGGATGGCCACCCGGCTGCCCCCGGCGCGCGCTTCCAGCGCGCCTGATTTACCGGATCGAACTCCCAGGGCTTGCCGACGTCGTGGCAGATCGCGCCGGCAATGAGGATGTCCCTGTTGATTCCCAGATCCGGAAACATCGCTGCGAGTTCGTCGGCCATCCGCATCGCCAGGCGGGTCACCCCGCGGATGTGGTCGGTCTGCGTCCCCTTTTTCAGGGGCGGTGTATCGGGATTTCCGGATGGCCGGATCTCGGCAATCGATCCGAAGCTGCTGGCCGCCAGCGCCGCCGCCCACGCCTCGATGACCTTCTCCCTCAGCGCAGCATCGACGATTTCCCCGGCCTCCGGTAACTCGGCGCGAACTTTCTCGCGCAGTGTATCGGTAACAGCCATAGCATCTCCCTTCTTTCCGAATTTGCCGTTTGTCCCGCCTGTCCGTGTTCGGCGGCTTTTTGAAGCGTCTCGTTCTCCCGATGTGGGAGACCTAAAGCTGCCTGCTCCATCACGGAATTTGAATGGCGTGGGACGTTTGTGTCAGTATCGAACGACCACTTCCACGTCCGTCAGGACAAGATCGCACGCCAATTGCGGATGGCGTTCAATCAGTCCCACCCTGACGGCATGCTTCCCCTGGGCGATTTCCGAGGGGCGAAGCGGGAAGCAAAGCCATGCCGCTCGGCTCACGTCGGAAATGCGGCGAATGCCCGGCGGAGGCTGGAAGGCGCCGCCCGGAGGATTGGTGTTGTCCATTACGCAGTAGCGGATTTCAGGGTCTCTTTGTTCTCGCCCGTCCCAGAATACCCGAACCTGATCGCCGACCACCCACTGGTCGAGGCGGACACGGAGTTCCAGGTGCGCCGGACTATCTTTTTCGACGTCCTCGGCAATGTCCAGGGTGATGGCCGGCATCTCGCCCGTCATGGTTTCCTTGAGGGCCACCGGCACCTCGCCCAGGATCCGGTCGATGCGATAGGCGCCGCGCCAGGGTCCCTTTTCCTGGATGAACCTGTGTGTGGCCGCGTAGATCTTGTCGGTGCGGCGAAGCGTCTCGACTGAGCCGATCTGCGAAAGCAACTCCCGCCTGGAGTCCCGGTTGGCATGCCAGTTGAACACATAGATGCCGTTGGCGCCGGCGCGATGGTAGCGGGCGGCTATAGCACGCGTGCGCATTCGATCCTTGGCGTCAAGCGTTTCGGGGCCCACAAACGGGTCGGGCAACCCGCTGTCAAATCCAGGATAGACTGCGATCCCCCTGTCCCGGCACATACCGACAAACTCGGCCACCTCCGGAGACGCGTCGGTTACCGCGCCGCCTCCCAGAATCAGGATGTCCACCAGCCCCTCCTCGATCCACACCGGAATATCGTAGCCGATGCGGCGGCACATCTCCTGTGAACCGGCCACGCGCGCCGCCAGATAGTACGGCCTGCCTCGCCGCTTCGCCAGGTCGTCTGTGAGTTGCCGGACCCGTCGCTGGAGATCAGTAAGCACGTACCGCAGTCGGTAGGCCTCGTCCTCGGGAAGGTGAAACGCATGGCGCTGCCAGTCCAGTTCCACGCCGTCCCAGTCGTACCGCGTAACGATCTCCTCGATATGGGTATACCGGTGCTCGCGGACTTCCGGGACAGCCATATTCCACGAAAGCGCGAACCACTCCGACGTCCGATCGCCGAGCACCCACTCCGGGTGTTCCCGGCGCATCCGCGTCAACTCCGAGTGGTGGAGCGTGGGCAGGTCTTCCACCTGCGCCCCGTCGAAGTGATTATCGTTCATGCGCACGGATGCGTAGACATCCATGCCCAGGGCGTGGCCGCGTTCGATCAGCGAGGCCTGCGGATCCTCCCCCCGCTCGAGCATCCGGCGGATGTTTTCAGTGTGGGTATAGGCCGAGGCGTTTTCGTACCTTCGCCCATGGACGTCTCCCAGGAGTTCCAGCTCGGAGTCCGGCCAACGGGCAGCGTGCTCGCCGATGCACCAGAACAACGCCCCCACCTGCGTCTCCTCGAGGGGTGCGTAGGTTTTCTCCAGGAACGCGTCCATCGACTGCGGCACTTCGGAATAGCCGTGTGGCGCCCCGTCCCAGTTGTAGATGATCCCGTAGTCAAAGGGTCCGGACATAAACTCCTCCCATATGGCGGGTGAACTCCATCCAATTAGCGTTTGACTTTGCCAGGGTTCCTTCTATTTTACGGACCTGCTGAACCCATGGTATGATATTACCCAACAAGACACCTCTGCGGCTGCATTTTCGGCCCTTTCGATCCGATGAAATCCGCTTTCTGCACCAACGCCTTCGGCAATACGCAGGCCGACCAGGAAAAAGCCATCCCCTACCTTGCCGGACTGGGCTATGACGGCATCGAACTGTGGCAACAGTACCTCTGCCACGCGGATCTGGGGTGGGTCCGTTCAACCGCGGCCGAACACAACCTTCAGATCGTGCAAATCTGCCCCTACTTCGACTTCACCACCAGCCGGGCGACGTGGGACCAGAGTATCCGGGATGCTGAAACCTTCATCGGCTATGCGGTCGAACTGAACTGTCCGTTTATACGCACCTACACCGGCAACGTGGGGAGTGCGGACGCCGCAGCCCGGCAATGGGACGCCTGTGTCAGGGGCTTGCAGAAAATCTGTGAAATGGGCGCCGTCCACGATATCGTCTTCCCATTGGAAACCCACCAGATCATCCACCACGGCCCCAACCTAACGGACACCAGTCCGAGTACTCTGAAACTACTCGATGACGTGGGTATGGACAACCTCGTCGTCAACCTCCAGACCCCGCTCGTCGGCGAATCCGTCTTTCATACCGCCGAGCAACTCGGTGAACACGTTGTCCATCTACACGCCCACAACTGGTTGGGAAACTGGCCGCGGCTCACGTTTCTGGACTCCGGCGACGTGGACTTCGCCGCATTCCTGCGTCGACTCCAATCCAAGGGCTTCGACGGCTATATTTCGATCGAACACGGCAGCCATCATCCGCCCTACGAGACCGCCGAACATGAAATCGCCTACCTGAAGAAACTCATCGGTAAACAGTAGGGAAGATCTTACCCGTTTCGGAGGCGGCACGGTGTCCCGGCCGATACGTAGACCGAACTCCATTAACGGGTGCAGACCCACGATTCGACTCTCTCTCAGGAGCCCGGCATGCCACCTCGGAACCCATCTCTCAAAAGCCTCAAAAAGCCCAAGCCGCGGTACCCGGACACCAGCCTGGTGGAAGACGGGCGACCCATGGCCGCCATCGTGCGTCCGTCGGATGAACGGTACGCCGCCCTTGCCGAGTCAGTCCAGACAAAAATCCACGACCTTTCCGGCGCCGAACTTCCCATACTGGACCATGCCGCCGTCTCAAAGACTCCGCGAAGAAACCTCATCCTGCTTGGCAACGTGAACACCAACCGGGCGGTCTTCCGGCTCTACGGCTACAGCTACACCCCGGCGGACGACCACTACCCCGGTAAAGGCGGCCATCTTCTTCATACAATTCATGATCCCTGGGGCAACGGCAGGAATGCCGTGGGTGTCTTCGGCAGCGACCTGTCCGGTGTCGAAACCGCTACAGGAATCCTGCTGGATCGCCTCAAGGCGGGGTCTACCCTCACCCTGGGTCCCGTATTCGATCTTCGATGCGGTGCGGATGCCCGGGATGTTGCCGGTATCCGCGTCGAACCGGATCCCGACGCCGAGATGGCGGAAGCCGACGATGACCTCAAGCGGGGATGTCATACCGGGCTGTGGGGCCGGATCGGCCAGCGCGGCCTGCACTACGGGCTCACCGGAAACAACGTCTACGCGGAGATTTATAAGCGACTGGTCTACCGGATGTACGACCATGTCAGGTCCGATCCGGACAACTATGGCAGCGTGTGGGGTTTCGACGCGGACTTCGCGCTGCAGTACGTCATGCCGGGATGGGACCTCGTGGAAGAGAGCCCTGTCATCTCCGATGAAGACCGCCTGCGGATTACCCGCATCCTGTTCGAGTTCATCACAGACTGCGTATCGCACGTCGGCAACGTCGACAATGAGCACGTCCGTCACAACCACGCCACGTACGCCGCCCTGGGCCTGCACTATGCCGGGGTCTATTTTAAGAAATATTACAAAGCTACGCAGGCCTACCGGTGGCTGGCCATCTCGGAGAAATGCTTCAGGGCGCAGGTCAACGCCTTCAAACCCCTGGAGGACTGCGGCCACTACCAGTGGCGCACGCACTTCCACGCGATGCGCTACACCCTCAGTTCGGGTGATATGACTTTCTTCGATACCGGCAATGCGCAGCGCGCCGGCGATTACGCCATCCTTACAACGGATAACCTGGGCTGCGCCGTGCCCAACGGAGACACGGCCTCCCCGTTCGGAACGTGGACTGAAGTGCCCTACCTGCGAGCCATGGTCTGCGTGACCGGCGACGGCCGTTACCAGTGGATGCTCGACAAGAAAAGGGCCATGGCCCCCAAATCGCATCCATATGAACACAGCCGAGACGTCGATCCGGTCGAACCCACGGACATGGAGGGCGCTCAGGTCTACCCGGTGGATCCGCTCTATTACGAATCCAACAGTGGCAGCGACCATCTGCCTTTGAACAAGACCTTCGACAAGGTCGTCTTCCGGGATGGTTTCGACCCTGAGAACCAGTATCTCTTTCTCGACGGCCTCTCCAACGGCGGCCACAAACATTACGACGGCAACTCGATCTGCCGCCTGACCCAGAATAACCGCATCTGGCTGGCCGATTGCGACTACATCAAATCGCTGCCCAAGTTCCACAACGGTGTCCTCGTTCTCAAAAACGGGCAATCCGCCGAAATCCCGCCCTTTGCGGAACTGGAACGATTTTCCGCCAATGTGAATACCGGATTCTCTCAGACTACCCTTCGTTCGTACAGCGGCGTGGACTGGCGCCGGAATATCCTGTGGAACCGGGGGGCCTTTTTCCTGGTCGTCGACGAAATGGAAGCGCTTGAAGAAGCGGACTATTGCTTCCGCGCCGTCTGGCAGACCCTGGGCTCGGTGCAGTGTCGCAACGGCGGCCTGGCCGTCGAACAAAGCGGCAAAACCTTTTTTATCCATGGTCTGCCCGGTCCCAGGCTCAAGCTCGAGGATGACCCCGTTACCGGGAAAAACTGGGCCGACTACACCCACGCCGAACCCGTCGTACGCGTACTTCAGCAGATCGTTGACGTGCATCTCAAAAAAGGGGAACCCTACCGCTATTTCAACCTGCTTTATTGCAATCCGCAGAAGCTGAGAATGACACGGATCGCGGAGAATGCCGTACGCATCGATGGCGGATCGGAAACCCTCTTTGCCGGCGTCGGCACGTCCGGCAGAGCGCTGGCGCTACCTTCCGGGCCCACCGTTGCGGCAGCCCAATTTCAGATCTCACCGTGCACAATTGCTATTGTGGACGGAACGGAAGTTGCGTGGGAAGATACCACGTTCAAGAGTGACCATCCCGTGTCCCTCGAATACGATCTGTCAGTGGCGCGGGGCACTCTCGTCACCTCCGTTCCGACAACAATTACTCTGTCCGCGGGAAGCGGAGCGGAGGTCGAAGTGGACGGCAAGCCGATCGCCGCCGATGGTTCGAACGGCGCCGTCACGTTCCGTGCGCCGGGAGGTAGACACCGCATCGCTCTGAACTCCCCGGTCCTGGCGAGACTCCGCAGGGCCGCGGCCAAAAAGAGCGGACCGCATTTCGCGCCACGCTTCCGGACCTCGCGCAGGAGGGGCCGCATTCCGGATCTTCCCGCGCTCTGGTCTCGCAGGGAGGACAGCGCTTTGCTGTCTGTACGGGCCTCAGATCTGGACGGCGACGGTAAGGACGAAATCGTTGCCGGCGGCCGCACCCATTCGATTCACGCATATAAAGACGGTAGCTCCCTGTGGCACTATCCCACCGGCGGCGTTGTCCGCTCCGTGTGGACCGCTGACCTGGAAAACGACGGGCGGCCAGAAATCATCGCCGGTTCGGAAGACACCCGGGTGTACGTCCTCGACGCGAGGGGGAAGTTGAAATGGGACGTCAAAATCCCCTTTTACTTCCAGGATCCCGTCGTGCGGTCCGTTTTCACCGGCGACATCAACGGCGACGGCAACCTCGAGGTCATCGCCGCCGTGGAATCGTGGCGCTATCACGCCTTCACCCACGAGGGGGAAGAACTCTGGCGCCAGATGACCGTGCGCCCCTCGTCCACCGGTTGCGCCGCCGACCTGGATGGCGACGGCCGGGACGAGGTTATCGCCGGGACGGACTACCACCGCTGGCACTGCATCGACGGGACCGGCGAAATCCGCTGGTCCTATCATCCGTCCACGGGCCCTCGCGCCAATTGCGCCGCGGCCGCCGACGTCGACGGCGACGGTCTGAAGGAAGTCGCCTTCGCCGGCGCGGACACCCACATCCACCTTCTCAACGCCGACGGGGCTCTCATCTCGCAATTCAACACGGGCGACGAAGTCACCCGGGTCCTGATGGCCGACATGGATGGCGACGGCCTGGATGAAATCGTCGCATCGTCCATGAGTTTCAACGTCTACGTCGTCAAGGGCGATGGTAAGACATTGCACTGGCGCGCCGACCTCGGCGAAGTCGTTCGCTGCATCGCGGCGGCCGACTTCAACGGCGACGGAAAACTCGAAGTCGCGGCGGGCGTCGAGGACGGTACCGTGCGCCTCCTCGCCAATGCGGATGGACGCCAGGTCGGCCGATTTCAAGCCGGCGGCCCCATCCTGGATATTGTTCCCGCGGACGTCGACGGGGACGGCATCCCTGAAATCGTTGTTTGTTCAGAGGATGGCGGCCTCCACGTATTGAAAGCTTGAATGCGGGTCGAAAATTAACACCCAGGCCCGGGTATCCGATATCACCGACATACCGTTACGGAATCAGACCGGTCAGCCCCGTTGGACGATCGAAACCGGTGCCCTGGAGCCCGGTGTGAACCCCTGTTTTCTCCTTGGACCGCACCGTTTTTTCGAATTGCTACCATGATGACGGACAAAAGGCAGCATATTCAAATATGGCGACCGTAACCTTCGAAGGCGTTTTTCCCATCCTCGTTACGCCGTTTGACGACAGCGGCGACCTCGACCTGGAATCCTTCGACCGGACGGTACGCTTTATGGCCGACATCGGCGTCGACGGCGTCACGATGATCGGCGTACTGGGTGAATCCAACCGGATGCTGGATGCCGAACGGGAGCGGCTGATCGGGACCGCCGTGAACGCCCTGGACGGCAGCATCCCGGTTATCGTCGGCACAAGCCACAGCGGGACCCAGGCTACCCTGGAACTCAGCCGGATGGCCGAATCTCTCGGTGCGGCTGGCGTGATGGTCACGCCGATGCGAGAACCGGTTCCCAACGAAGACCGCATCTTTGAATTCTTCAGCGAAGTTTCCGAGGGAATCTCCATTCCCATCGTCGTGCAGGACCACCCCGCCTCCACCCAGGTCCACATGTCTGTCTCCCTCATTCACCGTCTGATCCGCGAGATACCGCGTGTGGCATGCATCAAGGAAGAGGCAACACCCACCCCGCCCAGAATTACCGCCATCCTGAATGGCATCGGGGACCGTTCAGTAACCGTACTCACCGGGCTTGGCGCCCTCTACGCCGCATATGACCTGGCCCGCGGCGCCCACGGTTTCATGACCGGCTTCGCCTTCCCTGAAGTTCTGATTGCCATGGTCCGGGCTGCACGGAGCAGCGACTTCGACGCCGTGCACGACATTTATCGCCGCTACCTGCCACTCATCGTCTTTGAACAGCAACCCGGCGTGGCGATCCGTAAGGAGATTTTCCGGCTGCGCGGGCTGATCAGAAGCAGCTACGTCCGCCACCCCGGCGCCAACATCGATCCGTCCACCTCAGGTCAGTTAAGATCCCTCTTGCGCTGCATACTGCCCGGCGTGGATATTACACGACCCGTCGAGGTATGAAAAGCGACATCCAATCAGCCGCGATTGAGATGCGCTCTCGCGGACTCAGTCTTCGCTGAGGATCCCCTGGATCATCTCCCCAAGGCGGTCCGTCCGGCCAAAAGAGACGTCCCTGAGGACTCCCTTGCGGTCGACGAGTATGGTGGACGGCGTTCCGCGCAGGTCAAACTTCTCAAACGTCTCGGCCGAATATTCCTTTGCCCTCAGATAGTCCTTCACCCTCTGTATGATCTGCACCCTGTAGTTCTCAGGCTGCGAGTCGAAGTTGGGTATCTGGGGGTATATCACGTCCATAATCGCTTCGTGGCCGGGTTCGCCGGGCATCCTCGTAAGGTGGTCCATCCCGAGCGGAAACGGGATCCTGTAGGACAGCCTGTCACCCTCGTGCAACTGCCCGCTCATGGCAAGGGCACTCCTGGTCTCCCCTATCACCTGACCGGTTTCAGCCAGGAGCCTGAGGTTGTCAAGCGTGTTTTTGTCAAAGTCCTCAAAGGCGGTGGCCAGTCCAAGGACGCGCACCCCGTCGTCCTTGGACCTGTTGTACACGCGTATCGCATCAGGAATGGCATACATGAAGCATCCGGGACAATTGACCTGGAAGACTTCCAGCACCACGATGTGATCCCTCTCCCGGTCGAAGTTGGTCGGGGCGCCCTGCACCCAGCTTGAGACCCCGAAGTTGGGCGCCAACTGTCCTACCTCTACAGCCATGATATGTGGATTCCTCTCTCCATCGAGCAAATGTCGGTCTTTGAATAGATGGAAGTCAAGTGATATTATCGAAACATCCTTGTTGTCAAGGTAACACGGCGATATATAGCACGCATAGGCGCACAGCGCAAATCCGGTCCACGGCGGACCGGTCAAGATCCCTCTTGCGCAGGATACTGCCCCGCGTCGATATTACGAGGCCCGCTGAGGTCTGACGAGCGGAGTTCGACAACCCTGATATACGGACATTGCCGCGATTCCAGGCCGTAATCTTCCCGTTATCCCGTTATTAAGGAATTCATCATGAAAATTACCGACATCGAAATCATCCCCATCTATCCGAGAATCGCCGACCGGAACGCCGATCAGAAAGCGCGGTTCATCAACTTGAACCATCGCACTGTTTTCAAAATTACAACGGACAACGACATCGTCGGGTACGGCGACGCGCGCTGCGAGGCGCCCGACAGATCCACTGTCGAGCACCTTGTCGGCCGCGACCCCTTCGACTTTATCAACGCCGATCTCAATTCCGGCCTGATGGGCGCTCTGTACGACGCCATGGGCAAGCATCTGGAGATTCCCGCGTACAAGCTCATGGGCCAGAAGATACGCGACCGGGTGCCCGTGGCGGCGTGGACCCGCCCTGCGTCACCGGAAGACCTGGCCAAGGAGGTGGTGCGGGCGGTTGACCAGGGATATATGATCTTCAAGATCCATACGTCCGCCTATTATGACGTTTTTGAACAGACCCGGGCGGTGGAGGAGGTGGCGCCGCCGGGATTCAAGATGCACTACGACTTCAATCACAATCGGCCGCTTGCGGCCGTCCTGAGAATTCTGAAGGAGTTGGAAGGCTCACCCGTGGTCGGTATGATCGAGGATCCTCTCGTTCTGTCCGACGTGGAAGGGTGGCGCCTGCTGCGGCAGAAGACCAGCTTTCCTCTGCTGATGCACGTCCCTCAGCTCGGTGGCGGCCAGGAAATCATCCGGGGTTGCGCCGACGCCTATATGATCGGCGAAGGCGGAATCGGCCCCACTATCGTGCGCGGCTTTGCCGCGGCACTGGCCAATGTCTCGTCGGTCATCCAGCTCACGGGCGGTACCCTCACAAAGGCGATGGCCCTGCATATGGGCGCCGTTATTCCGAACGTGGCCCATTCCACCAACCTGGACGATCAGTACGACGAAGACGTTGTCAGCCAGCGAATCGAGGTGGCGGCCGGTTCGTCTCCGGTACCGGAGGGCCCCGGCCTCGGCGTCGAGGTCGATGAAGACGCTCTGGCCGTATGTGCGGCCAACAAACCCACGGTTATCCCAACCACGATCGGCATCCTGCACCTGCCGGGCGGAAACAGGCTTTATACGAAGGGATTTCCGAACGTCGCCCGCGTCACCGGCTTCCCGGAAGGCAATACCCGTGGCATCCGTCTGGACGTGTGGGAGGACGACGGCACGGAGGCGTTTCAAGAGACGCTGCAACGCCTCGAACAGCGCGGCCCTTTCATGGAGAAATAGACGTTCCGTGCGCGTGCGTTATGTCCCGAAAATAGATCACCAAAATTCGGCCGACGAGTCGCCCGGATGGCATCTCTTCGACAAGCTAAGTGCAGGCGGCGCAAGCCTGTCTCCCGTTCGCATTCCGGCAGAAGCACAATGAGCACGGCAGACAGGAATGTCTGCCCCACCTTCACAAACGCTTTCTCAACGGCTCGAAAATCCATTCTGTGGCGGTGGAGTTGATTGATCCGCGAATTACGCTGCTAACCGTGACAATTGCATGAATTTTTCAGGCCAGGTTCCATCAGCACCGTGCCGTGTGTTTCGGTCCTGACGTGTAATAAAGGAGTTGTCATGCCCCTTCTCAACGTAGAAATCGCACGAGAGAACGTGCGTCGCTATTCCTGGGCGCAGGCCATCGTCGAAGACTGGAAAAAAGAGGTCGACTACCTCACTGGCCGGGACATGGATTTTGTCGAGGCGATGATGCCGGAACTCACCCCATGGCCCGAGTACGGCCAGAACTGCCCAGCCTGTGTGGACCGTCTCTCCTCCATGGGCGAATGCGGTATCTACGACTGGGACCCGACCGATCCGGACCGGCTTATCTGCAGATACTGCAAAACCGAGTACCCCAACGCCGATTATCCCGAGACCGGCAGCGTCACCGCACCCAGGATGAACCAGACGTTCACCTTCTATCTCACCGATGCGGAACGCGCACACCCTGAAGACAGATCGGGCGAACACGCGTTCAAATGGGTCCGATGGCCCGTCCACACAAGCTGGACCGGCGTCATCCGCTCAAAGAAAAGCCGCTGGTGCTTCGAACAGATGCTTCCTCTCGCCAAGTTGTACGCACTCACCGACGACGTGCAGTACGCGCAGTGGAGCGCGTGGATTATGGACTGTATGGCGCGGCGGTATCCCAATTGGCTGTTCCATTCCTACGACGGTACCGTTGCGGATTGTCCACCCGCCGAAGCCGCGGCATCCATGGGCAAATACCCACCCGCCGGCCGGTTTCCCGTTGAAACCATCATCTCCGCCTTTGAAGGCCGTCACCGGGTGGATAACCACGCGGTACTCAACAACGGCTTCTGGGGCGCCGGACGCTTTGGCTGCAGCGGCTCCGATGGCGGATACATTCTCCGGGTCGCGCTGGCCTACGACCTGGTCCGAACGGCGCGGCATCCGGATGGCTCTCCCGTCATCAGTTCCCAAATGGAGCGGCGCATTGTCGACGACCTCATCCTGGCCGGTTGTGCGGACACCGAAAACTGGAACGATATCAACAACAAATGCGGTCCGGGGCGGGCACTCAGCGCCGCGGTGGGCATTCTCTTCAAGAAACCGGAGAGCGTACGCCGGGCGATTCAGGCGTTTGAAGCGCTCATGGAAGACGCCTTCCATTTTGATGGCTTCTGCACGGAATCCCCGAGCTATTCCTCCATGCATCTCGACCTGCTGCGCGAAATACCGGAACTTCTCGACGGATACGCCGATCCCGACGGCTACGAACCGGAGACCGGCCCAGCCCTCAAAGACCTGGATCCTTTTCAACACTTCGACCGCTACCGTCTGGCCCTGGAGAGCATGGTTCGCATGCTGGATCCGAACCTTCGGGAGCCCGTCATCGGAGACTCCAGGGAAGGTCGGACCATCGACCCGATCTACGCCGAGATCCTGGCCGCCCACTACGGCAGCCGCTACGCCGGCCTGCTGGAGAAATCTCAGGGTGCGCCACTGTCACTAAAAGGGGAAGAATACGCCCTCTGGCACCGGGATCCCGATTTGAAAGTGGACGAGGATACCGACCTGCCCCAACGTACGGAATGGTTTCCGGGATGGCACGTTGCCGTTCTTCGCGGCGGAAACCCGAAAGGCCATACTGCGTTCTACCTCAACGGCTACGCGCACGGCGGCCATCGCCACAACGACACCCTGGGGATCATCTATATCGCCCATGGACGGGAGATGGCGGCGGATAGGGGTTATATCTGGGACGACCCCAGAAACGCATGGACCAACAGCACGCTTTCCCACAACATCGTCACCGTAGACGGCCAGAACCAGATCGGCAGCAATAAACCGGCAGCGCTGGAACTCTTCGGCATGGGTGCGGGCGTGGAAGTCGTGCAGGCGTCGGCAACGCCTTACCGGCAGTGCCATCTGTACCGGCGCACCTGCGTCCTGGTTCAGATCCCCGGCGATCAGACCTACGCTGTCGACTTTTTCCGAATCGACGGCGGCACGCTGCACCAGTACGGCTTCCACAGCAACGGCCGCCTCGCCGGCATTATCGGGGCCGACCTGAAACCCGTCGACGAACCGTTCGAGTGGCTGGACAACATCCGCGCCGACCGGCCTCAGGAGCCATTCACCGCGACATGGGAAAACCAGGACGTGCGACTGGACCTCACGCTGCTCAACCCCATCCATCGTCTTCTTCTCGTGGACGCGCCGGGATGGCGCTCGGACCTGGGCGATGAGCTCAATGCCCCTCCTGTCCAGCAGGTCCTGGCGGAACGCAGCGACGACACGCACCTGAACAGCCGGTTCGCCTCGGTGATTTCTCCCTACGTCGATCGTACGCCCGTCCAGTCGTCTCGCCTGGTTCTCGACGATCCTGCCAACGGGACCATGGCGGTCGCGGTCGAACGGCATGGCTGTACAGACTATATTCTCTCCGCCCCCGAGGGCGGCACCCATGAGGTCGGTCCCTTATCGATCACTGGCCGGTTCGCCTTTGCGTCCGTCGATGACCGTGGCCGCCTGCTCCGCGCCTATCTGCTGCGCGGTACCGAAATCCGTTGCAACGGGCACGCGCTGACCATCGAACATGCGGAGATCTCCCTCGAGGTCACCGACGTCACCGATCGCACCTACCACGTCCGAAACGCCGTGCCCGACCCCCATACCCTTCCCGGGACGTATTTGCTATGTGACGACACCGGGTACGAAATCGAAGCCGCTACGGAGAAGTCCATTACCGTACGCGACTACCCCGCCACCCATTGCGACGCCGTCACCCTCCTCCGGGCCGCCGGGTTCGTAAAGGGGGACTGACGCCGTTGTTTGTTCCGGCAATTGATCGCCAGACTTTAGCCGTCGAGAAGCAGCAACAGCAGCTATTAGCCATCAGCTTACAGCTATCAGCTTGAAGCAAAAACCCAATCAATTGACGTCAGCGCGGTGACCTCTCCCCCCGGCCCCCTCAGACAGAGCTATCAGCTATCAGTGGTCAGCTGTCAGCTAAAATCGAAAAGCTAAAAGCGGATTGCGATACGGCCTGGCGATGCCAATCCACGACGGCTGCGGGGGACCTCTACCCCCGGCCCCGCGCCGAGCGGCGCCCTTCTTTCAAGAGCGGGAAGACGTGAGACGGTAGAAGGAAGAGGACCCCGCCACACCCCACCGGTCTCGCGCCGCATTCAGCAATCCACTTCTCGTAGAACAACAGCGTGAGTTGATTCCGGGGCGTCTCATACGGAATAGTTACCAGCACTTCTCCCGTCTCCCCTCTTCCCTCTCCCCGTCTTGTCTACAGTCTCACAAAGCCCGACAGCGCCCGCTTCTGTCCGGCGACATCCAGAATCCTGCGAATGATCAGGGTCTCTTTCCTGTCGATTCCGGGTTCCCCAAGCTCGAACAGATCCAGCACGGCATCCGCGGTATTCAGAAAAATGCGACCGGAGTCGACCTGGAAGTGCCGTGTCGCCGCAGCGGTGGTCACGGAAGCCGCGTAGGGTGTGCTCGCTCCGGTATATACATTCACCACGGCCGTGCGTCCGCCCGATAAATCCAGCAGCAACTGGGATTGTTTGCCGGCGCCCCGGCGCATGGCCCTGTGCACGCTTGGCCCCATACAGCTGACGGCCAATTCCAGCGGATGGATCGCGTACTCGGCAAAGGACCTTCCGCCGCCCCAGGTTACCATGTGCCGGACCTGACCGCGCCCGACCTCCTCCACATAGTCCTGCACCTCGGTATAGCGCAACGCGGATGTCGTCTGCATGGGCACCCGATGCCTGTCCGCCAGCGCGAAAATTCGCCTGGCCGTTCGCAGGTCCGGCGCGAAGGTCTTGTCCACGTACGTGGGCTTACCGAATGGAAATACCTGTCTGCACAGCTCAAGGTGCGTTTCCGGCGTTGACGGCGCCAATACCATGAAATAGTCCACCGCCTCGTTCAACCCGGCCGCATCGGGAAAATAGGGCACGTCGTTCGCCTCGGCCCACGTCCTGCCGGCTCTCGGGCGCATCCCCGTACAACCGGCGACGATAAACCCCCGATGCTTCAGTTCATTGCGGAGAAGCTTCAGGTAGACATTGGAATGAAAGTTCTCCAGATTGTAATCCACAAACCCGATCCGCTTTTCTGGTTTTGACATCGTCCAGATCCCCTTTTACGGCCACGCGGGTGCATCCGCCACCCGCACGATGCCGCCTCGTTCCGCGGACTGGTGCCACGCTTCCAGTACCGCCGTCGCGCGCCAGCCGTCCAACGCCGTCACGAAAGGCGTCCGGTCCTCAATGACGGCATCCACAAAGCTGTTCACGCAAGACGGAAACGCGCCCACCCATTTATCGAACACCTTGTAATTCAGCAGTGACCGCGGCCATTTAAACTTCTCCTCGGTACTCATCTCAATCGCCTCGGCCTTCCGGTCCAGGTGTACATGGCCCTTCTCGCCGATCACCTCCATGAAGGAATCCGGCATCGACGGATGGGTATTGGGGTAGATCCAGGCCGACTCGAACGTGGCGATGGATCCGCCGTCGAACTTCACGAGCCCCTGCAGCATGTCGTACGTATCGATGCCCCTGGCCGCGAGCACCTGTTTGATTCCGTAGCCGTGGACTTCGACCGGACTCTGATCGAACCACCAGCACATCAGGTCGATATCGTGCGCCGACAGGAACCACGCGGGAGAAGACCGCGCTGACCACGGCAGCATCTCCGTCGGCACGGAAATGGGATTGTTTTTTCGCGCATAACCCATCAGCGGTTTGCCGATATCTCCCTCCCGGATCATATTCCACGTGGCATTGTAAGGCGCCAGCCACCGGTGGTTATACGAGACCTGAAGCTTGAGTCCGGTGCTCTTCACTTTCTCCACGATTTCAGTGGCCTCGCTCAGGTCCGTTGTCATCGGTTTCTCCACGTGCACGTGACAACCCGCCTCCAGACAGGCAATGACCGGATCGCGGTGGGCCCAGTCCGGCGTGGCGATGTAGACCATGTCCAGCGTTTCCTTCTCCAGCATCTCGTGATAATTCACATACCCGCCGGAAACCGAAAATTCGGCCTGTGCCTTGCGGAGCTTTTCGGCGTCCAGCGTGCAGAATGCCGCCAACTCAACCTGCGGATTCCGGTGCAGGACCTGCGTCACGCTATTGCCCATAATACCGAGGCCGATCACACCCACGCGCTGCGTCATCTGCTTCCCTCCTTAACTCTAAGTCTTTGTGTCGTTTCAAATGAACGGGTAAAGGGACTTCGAACCTCAGCCAGTGTTCTGTCCCGGAAATAGATTGCCTAAATTCGGCCGACGAGCGAAGGCAACGCAGTCAGACGGGATGAATCGTTGGAAGAATGGTGACATATTTCTGGGACGGGACATTAGTTCGCTGCCATCAAAGTTCCACGAGCACCATCGGCCGCACAACGCACGAATCCCCCGGCCCCAGGTCGTAGATCACCGGCATGTCGTCCGGCGCGTCGGGCCACGGAATTGCGTCCCGAAGCACCAGCCGGTGTCCGCCCTCCTCTCGCGGTATCACCCGCTCGATGGTGTGGAGCCGCCCCTTGTAGGCCAAACGAGCTCCCTTCAAATAGTGACATCCCGAGTCCTCCGTATCCTCCCACTCCCTGTGAATCCACGTCCGCGTCAGCAATCCGTCGTCGGTTTCCGCCTCCACCACAAATCGCCCGATGTGCAGCCGCTCCGCATCCAGAGTGCACAACCAACTGTCACCCGCCGGCTCCACCGACCTCACCGGGAAATTGCATGCGTGGGGTGGGTTCGACACCATCAGCGTCTCGCCCGCACTGGGCGCGCCTCCGGCGTCCGACGTTACCGTCACCCGGCAGTTCCCGGCGTCCATTCCGGCAATCCGCCCTCGCCAGGTGCCCGCGCCCTTGACATCGACGTTGCCGGCTCCCAGCCTCTTTCCCGATAAACACGCCCATGACGGACGGCCCTTCGCGTCGAGGGCCAGCACCCCGAGACCGCCGTCCAGTTCAATGCCGTCCTCGAACACGGATTTCCCCTCGTCCTCCAACCCGCTTAGCAGATAACATTTTCCACCCTTCCAGGAGATTTCCAAACCGATTGCGTCCTCGCCTGCGACCAGGTCCAGGCGCCTCACACCCGTCAACTTGGGGGTTTTCCGATACGCCTCGCAGACAACGGCGAACAGACTGTTCAGGCCGCCTCGTTCTCGGTCTCCGCGATTCCGCAGCAGAACATAGTCCAGGTGTTCGGCCGCACCCGGCCTGACCGGCGGTTTTCCATGGGTCGTAACGACCTCCTGAGCGACCCCATCCGGCACAATCATCCGCAATCCCATCTCCTCATCCCGCCACTCGGCCCGGAATTCACCCGACGGTTGCCCGCGATGCACGTCGTACAGGTAGGAAAAGCCGCTGCCCCGGTACGAGTGGTAGCTGCGCTTGCTTTTTGTCCCCGGCAGGCCCGGCATCGCGGCGTGACGTTCCAGTTCGGGATCGTCGTAAAGCTTTCGAAACGGGACGTCCGGGCCCGCCAAGGTGCCGCCCTTCTGCGCTTGAAACGAGACGCCCGAGGTTGAGAACGTCCCATCGAACCCATGAAACGAATAGTCGTGCGCCCATCCGCCATTTACGCGGAAAAGGTCCACCAGGATCTGCAGGTCCGGCGCCAGGTTCAACAGCGTCACCCCGCGTCGATACACGTCGGCATCCAGGTAGGCCCTCGGCGCCGACAGTTCCACGTGCTGCACACGAGGGGTTGCTCCGAACCGTTCCAGGCGGCCTTCGTCCGCCGTATCCTGCCGGCTCTCGTTCACGACCACGGTGACGTGGCTGACGGTATTCTTTTCCCAGGCCGGCGGGTCCGGATGTTCGGCGGCGTGGGTGGGATAGCCCGTATCGGGCACAACCCTCTTGCCGCCCGCGATGACCTCCAGGTTCAACCGGTCCCGATGCGCGTGGCCGGCGTTGGCGTGGCCGTACTGAAGCACCGCCGCCAACTGGTTCTCCGCACGTCCGCTGCGCAGAATCACAAATCCCACCCCACCCAGGTTATCGCTTTCCTCGGGCCATTTCGGGAGTTTCGCGGCGGCGCGTTCCAGTTCGGCTTTCGCCAGCGGTACTTCGAACAGATCGTCGTAACTCCTGAACCCGTTTTCGTCCGTCACGCCCTCGTTCAAAAGTGCACGGGCGTACTCCGGCCATCCGTAACCCCTGAAGAACCGCTGCAGCGATGAGAGGTCCAACTGAGGATAGGTTACCTCCGCGCCCGTATCCGCGATTGCCGGCAACTTTCCGTCCCAGCATGCCAGTCTTCGGGACCAGCTTCCCAGCGAACGCACGTGTTCGCCCGGCAGCCGGCGTTTGCCCAGCCGTTTCAGTACCAGGTCCGTATCCAGCATATACCGCGTCCAGCAGCCCGCCGAGTACCCGATGGCCACCTCGAACGACACCCCGTCTCGGAACAGGAAATTGTCCAGCGCGTGATCCCATCCCTCCACGCCGTATGCCCATACCTCCGTGTTGGGTCCGCATCCCGTGTACCCCTGGAGTTTATTTATCGCCCAATCCGTAAATGCCTCGTCGTCGAGTACCGCCAGCGCCTTCACCGCCGAGGCCTGGTGCAGCCCGTAGTTCCCCCGGATCTTGCCCTCCCAGATATCCCGCACCGACTGCCGCACCAGATTGTCTTCCACGTGCCGGACCAACGCTTCGGGTTCCTTGTCCAGAAACGCATGCACTTCACTGTCGGACTGCAATGCCGGATACAGATTGTCGTACGCTTCGGCATAGAGTCCGATATTAAACGACTCCTGAACGGCGTACAGAAAACGCCCCGTATATCCCTTCTGATAGTTCAGGCCGTACCAGGACTGCGCGGCATGGTCCATGGTCGGAAACAGCGTGGCCATCCTGTCCAGCAGGATTGCCCCCTTACGGCCGTACCGTGCGTCTCCGGTTATCAGGTACGCCCGCCCGAGATCCTGAAGCGCCGGAATCAACCGGTGCCATAGACGGTAACAGTAGTGCGCCACGAACCAGAACCGGGGTCGTCCGTCTCCAGGATCCCACCCCAGCCCGTCGTCCGCATAGTCGCCGGAAAGCAAGGACCGGTCTCCGGTTCTGTGAAACGCCATAAAGTCGTTCGAAGGATACTCCTCGCCGCCCACGGAACATTTTATTTTCCACGGACGGTTGAAGACATCCGCCTGCCAGGGCCCGCCCGGCGCCTGGAAAACCGCCTCGCCGTGAACCGGACACCCGCCAAACGACGGCAGAAACCCCCGAAATATGTCCGCCGGGGGCGGCAGGTCGCGAACAAAGGCATCATCCAGTTCCGCCCAGACCTCCGCACGGTCGACAATCTCATTCGCGATCTTCTTCGCAGCCGGAAACCGCTCCACGTGGTCCCTCATCCGGCGGACCGCATCCTCCGCATGTAAAGTGCGACCGGTCTTCATTTCAAAGTTCCTTTCGTTCCCGTCGAATTGAGAATTGTGCCCTTTAGGAGCAAAGTAAGCAGGAAAACGGGAAAAAGGAAAAAGAAAAACGACTTGTTTTGTGCGCCGCGTGTGGACCGAAACGATTCGTACCGGCTGCCCGATGGAACGTGGGCTTTTCCGCGACGACACGGTTTTTCCGCCTGGACCGGCGAGCGGGACTGGGTGACCGGTTTCTGCCGGGTCCGGTCACGTTTCCCGATGACACCCCATGTCATTCTTGGTACTCTACCCGCAATTCGCGGCAGGCGCGGCCCGGTCGCGTCTTCATATTTTTCCGGAGCAACCCCATGGCAATGCACAACCGGATCGCGGACCTCATCGGCCGGACCCCGATGGTCCGGCTCAACAATCTCTCGCCGCCCGGCGCCGCCGCGATTCTCGCCAAGCTCGAATACCTTAATCCGGGCGGCAGCGTGAAGGACCGCATCGCCCTGAGTATGATCCGGGATGCCGAACGAACCGGCAGGCTGAAACGCGGGATGGCCATCGTGGAGGCTACCAGTGGAAATACCGGCATCGGACTGGCGATGATTTGCGCACAGTTCAACTACCGTCTCATTCTCACGATGCCTGAGACAATGAGCTTCGAGCGGCGCGCTCTCGTGACCCGCTATGGCGCGGAAGTCATGCTGACGCCAGGCGACCAGGACATGGCGGGCGCCGTACGAAAAGCGAGGGAGATCGTTGCGCAGAACCCCAACTGCATCGAACTCCGGCAATTCGAAAACCCGGCGAACCCGGACGTTCACCGGAAGACCACCGGTCCCGAGATCCTGGAGACGGTGGAAGGAAATATCGCGGCGTTTGTCGCCGGTGTCGGCACCGGCGGCACGATAACCGGCGCGGGCGAGGCCCTCAAGGGCGCCATTCCGAACGTCCGCATCGTCGCCGTCGAGCCGGCCGCCTCGGCGGTGCTCAGCGGGAAATCGCACGGCCCCCACGCCATCGAAGGGATCGGCGCGGGGTTTATCCCTGCCATTCTCAACCGCGGCATCATCGATGACGTTATCTCCGTGGAGGACCGCGCGGCCTTCAATATGACCCAGGCCCTGGCCAGAGAGGAGTCTCTCCTCGTGGGTATCTCTTCCGGCGCGGCCGTGGTCGCGGCCCGACAGGTCGCTGAACGCCTCGACCCGGGTCAGAACGTTGTCACGATTCTGTGCGACACGGGAACCCGCTACTTCAGCGTGGAAGAGTACTTCAATCAGGAAAAGGACTACCAGACCGGCGTCCTGTTGTAGTCCCAAAGGATAAACGAAGGAGACCCGAACGCTTGGATCTTAGCCGTCGTGAAGATGCCTTCGAAAGACAGTTCCGCAAAAAACTCGCCATGTGGAACCGCGCCAGCCCCTGGCCCGGTATCGCGGTCTGTGCGGCGCTTACATGGCTGGCGTTCGTCCTGCACCAGTATCCGGTCCCACCGTTCACCCTGTCCGACAACCGCCACCCCATCAGCGCCGTCCTCCTCGCTCTGTTATTCGGCCTCATCCTTCGGAACCTGATACCCGCGACCGCGCAGCTCAAGACCGGGGCAGACCTTGTCATCAGAAGGATCCTGCCCATGGGCATCGTCCTTCTGGGCGCTGGACTGGACTTCTACAACCTCCTGATGGTCGGGATGCGGGTTCTGGTGGGCGCCGCGTTCATCATCGCCGCCATCGTTCTGGCGACCCCGTATCTGTCCAGGTTTGTCAGCGTCAAACGCAAGCTGGCCATGCTGATCGGTATTGGCACCGCCATCTGCGGTAGCGCTGCCATCGTTGCCGCCGCACCTGTTATTGAATCCGATGAAGAAGATATCGCGATTTCGATCGCCGCCGTCAATCTGCTCGGCGTCATGGCCATGTTGCTTTTCCCGGTCGTGGGCACGCTACTTCTGCTGTCACCCGAGACCTACGGGGAATGGTGCGGCCTGGCCATACACGCCACGCCGCAGGTCATCGCGGCCGGATTCGCCCACCCCACCGGCGGGCAGTCCGCGGGTGAAATCGCCACAATTGTCAAACTCACCCGGATCTCACTGCTTGGTCCCGCGCTCTTTATTCTTGGCGTGGTGTACGCCCATCAGCGGCGCAAACAGGAGGTCTACGTGGGGCAAAGGGTCAACTACGCCAGGCTGATTCCCACGTTTGTCATCTTCTTCCTCGCGCTGGCGTTTCTGAGAACCACGGGATTTCTACCGGAAGTCACCGTCCATATGACGGACCGTTTCCTGCTCGGCGGCGGAGACCGCACATTCCACCTGGGATTGCTGCTGGCGTCCGCCGGCAAATGGCTGATTACGGGAGCGATGGCAGCCGTGGGCCTTATCACCGAGTTCCGCGCGCTCAAGACCGGAGGGGTTCGCCCCTTTGCACTGGGCCTCGTCTCCACAGGCATCATCGCCGTTCTGGGTCTGGCGTACGCCAGCCTGTAGGGAAGGAAAAGATTTCCATGCTCCTGGCGCAAGAATCCGGTGCGTTACATCGTATTACCGTGTAATATGATAGAATCCGCTTCGGTTAAACAACGCCAAATCAATAAAAAAGGCCGATCCAAAGGAGATCGGCTGTTTTTCAATTAGACAACATTTGCGGCAACGGTTACTGGCGTTTCTCCCACGAGCGATCCGGTCGGCCTTGCTTCGATCTCATCCTTTGCCGGCGCATACTGACTGATTAAGAATCGGATCCCAAACAAAAAGTCTCTGCTATTTCAACCAAAAATCGCACGTGCTCGCTTTGCGCTCAGCATACGCGAGCGGAAGCGAGCCTCCAATAAGGCCGGTGTCGGCAATCGACCGTGGCCATTTGTCGAAGATACTTCACTCAACCGCAAAGTCTTCGAGATGGCAGGCGGCTCCGAACGTCTCGACCTGCCAGCGTTTACTCGAATTGATAGGTCGCCGCAGGCGAATCGCGCCTGGCGACATATCCAACTCTCGAAGCTTGATTCCGGTACTTCGGATAGTTCGGGCAACCGCACGATTGGCGTATCTGGGAGAACGAGCAGTCCGATCCCCTTTCGCGCTCGCATAGGCGTTTGGAGTATAAGAAAGTATCCTCTGTACATCCTTTTGGCTGGGTAAGGTGCGGTTGCCTCTACGCCACGGTGCGAGGAGTGCGTACGGATCTGACGCAAGCATACTCTTCCACACCTTCGGTTCATCCGCGCCCTCTGATCCGTGGTGTGGAACCTTAAATACCGACACTTTCTCTTTCGGACGTTCCCTGCTATTCAGTATTTCAATCCATCCATTTCTTTCCAGATCCGATCCTAACAGGACGACAACATCGTCAATATCGATCCACAGGACGACGGAAAAATCGTTCGGGGAAATGGATGGAATCCGGGTCTTCGTCTCACCTTCTCTGGGGAATAGAGCGCCGACCGTTTGCAGAAAACTCTGAAACGCGGCGTCACTCGGCGACAAAGACCAGATTTCACACTTGCCTTGTGAATGAATCTTTCGATTGGCCGACGCAAACTTCGGTCGAAACGACTTCGACTGAAGCCATTTAAGAATGTGGTAGATTTCTCGAACGCCTGAACCTTCCACGGTTAGGTGACGTGCCTCCAAAGCGTCGATGGCTGCGAGAATCTCCTTGTTGAGGAGTGTGTTTGCACAACAGAAGTCAGCCCTGCTGCAGACCTCGACGAGGGTTGCCATCCCACGTATATGATCGTCGTGCCAGTGCGTCGCTACAACCAAATCAACCTGTTGCCCCGCGTTGACACCAATGCTGTCTAAGTACTCTAGCGCGCGTGGTTTTCCTTCGGTGTTGATGCAGGAATCAACGATCACCCAACTACCATGGCCTGTATGCAGGACGATGCTTTCGCCATAACCGGGTCCAAGTAAAACAACCTCAATCTCGTCCTCACCCGGCCGGTCTAACGATGTGGCGGCATCCGTCATTGCTGGAAAGTCGCTACGATACTATGTGCCCATTCCCGCCCATCTCGCAGGTCGGACTTCGTGATCATGGGAAGGTCGCGCAACACGATCTGGGAAACCCGCTTTTTCGAACCCCCCCTGCGCTCGTAGCCGATTACCCAGCGGAAGATGCTACCGACCTGCATCTTGGCCGCGTCGTCTTCAGATATTTCGTCCAGCGGTATATTCGCTTCTTCGCTCGCATAATTCGCCCCGGACGTCAGGTCGGTCAGGCGTGCTGTGAACTCCGTTTCCTTAATCTCAGTGACGTAGCCTTCCCATTCTTGTAAGGCGTGGAAGGTCACAGGCGCAGGACGGTGTTCTTGCGGTTCGAGCAGCAAAACTATACCGGAGAGTAGATCGCCGGCCTGTTCACGATTGTTAAATAGTGGCATCGTCACCGCTTCCGGATCTTGGGCATTGACGCTTGTTGTCGCTGAGTTCGTGCTTTGCTCTACGGCGGAGCGGATGGCTTGGTGCGCATTCGGGACGACGCTTTGACTCACGGCATCTTCATCAATATCAGTCAGGCCTTCATGCCAATTGGCGTGTTGGATCGCTGTGGATCGAGCCGCAGGCAACATGAGCTATTTCTCCTCTTTCTCTGCTAAGGACATGATGTGGTCAATAATGCCGTCGCTACGCTGAAGAGAGGTCTCAAAATTGCCATCGAATAGATCCATCAAATGTTTGGCCGTTTCCAACTCGGAATCCTCGATAGCATAGTGATCGTTGACTCCCACGTAGACACCAGGTCGAGCCTTGTCAATTTTATTGGACGGCTGGATCGTAATGTTGATTTTACCCCCGGATGGCCTTCCCCCGGGGTCCATTTGCGACATCGTTAGCGACCTCATACCATTATTCTCGCCATCCAGTCCGAGAGCGTGCCCCCAAGTCCCCCAAGGTTTAACGGGCGCCAGTATCCTGCCAATTCGATCCCGTTCCGCGAAACTCTTCACCCGGAAATGAACGTCACGGTTGATTCCAAACGCCCTAACGGGCGTATGGTGCAGGTACTCCTTGAATGTCCGTGCGACGAGGTCGCGCAGGCGAACGTGTGGTGACTGCAAGGTCTCGACGAGAAAACGAGCGGCCGTGACGTGCAGGCGAAGCCAGTCGGCCGCGAATTGCGTCACATGCGGGTGGGCGATCTGCAAGTCGGCGTCCTCGACGACGCTTTCGGGGAGGAGGCCGTGCAGTGCGAACCATGCCGGTGTGAAAATTGCCGGGTTGAAATCGCCTAGTAAGACGACAGTTACGCCACTGATTTCCGGCTCGATTCGCATCTTAACGGCTCTCTCCAGTAGCTGTCAACTAACACGGACATTTCGCTGAATTCGATCGCATAACGGATACAGGTCCGCTCATCGATTCGGCTCCGTCAGAAGGAACCGCAATGCGTTCGCGTCCCATTGCCTCGATTCCCCGCAATGGGTATCGGTTAGACGTGCAGCGTAGCTACCGAGGGCATTTGCCAAATCTCATTTTCAGCACCATTAGGTCCGTGGCGGCGAATGTGTAATTCCTATTGGGGCGTGGATTCCGTTTGCTCAATTTGGGCAATTATTCTCAGTTGCGCCACCTTAAACCTCGCCCCCCGCCATGGCAGAACATCCACAACACGTCCACCGAACACGCATAATGCAGACTGCACTACGAATATCACAATTCGACCATTTCGTATACTTTACAGGGCACTTGAAAACCCAGAAACAGCAAAAACCCACGCACGGCTCTTTTCAGGAATCTTTGGATCTGACCCATGTAAATATCGCTCGTGCCAGAACTTCGTTGCAGATTCGTTTTCCTTTGCAGTAAATAGTATCGATAAATCTATCGATATCACAAGTGGAATTTTAATACTATCAGGCATTTATCATTGCGTGTTTGTTTGACTTGCACCAATCTACAAGGTTGTGAATGACGAACCGATGAACGCGGGTACCAGTTTGTCTTGGAGATCGATGTATGCAATTTCGGTGCCGTTGACCAGGAGCCCTTCGGAGGACCTCCCGTCGTAGGCGTCGATATACTAAATATCGATATAAAGTTACGAAATTCCATTATATATAATATGACGTGAGTGTCTGCCTGAGGGATTTCGACAGGCTCCTACGAAATGTTACATTTCAAACTCGTCGTCAAACTTTCTGAAAACGTCTTTCAATTTATCGATTGTTGGCTGCCATTTTTTCGATTTGGGTTTACAGACAGTGTTCTGGTTGCCAAACATACCAGGCTCCCGAACGGCTTTGCCAACTGAAACAGTATCGAGCCATTTGACCGGCACGAAGTATTCCATCAATTCGGGGTCGTCTCCGACATCGCGGTGGTGTTTCGCCTGCAACACTTCAAGCGCTGGACGTCCGTCATCAAGCTTAAACTCCGTAGCTGATTGCCTTGACCCTTTAATTCGGGCTACGCCCACGAACCCCTTGCCAGGAATCTTTACCCAGACACGGGCACCCTTCTCCAGCATTTTTAGCGAGCTACTATACCACTTACCTCCGCCACCGGAAATGAAGCCATATTTTAGGGAATTATAACCCAAAGTGCCAAGAATTAGCTTGACAAGCCTTAATAAAATCGTTATATTTAATTGTAAACAAAGACGATACAAGTTTAAAGGAGTGATGTTCGATGGGAATGGACGCTATTAGGATTCAGGAGTGGCAGAGTATTTCGAGAGCAATAGAAGACTCTCGGCGACAACACCGTCAATTTGCCCAGGAAAATGAATTGATAATGTCCCTTGTTGAATCTCAAGAGCTCGACGATGAAGGTTTTCCGAAAGAGATTGTCGAGTTTCGTCGTCGAGGGATCGAATGATTTCCCGTATGGCAAGAAAAGAAGTAGCGGCGAGTTCACCTGTTGTCCATGTGTGTTTTTCGTTTTGAGGCATAGTAGTTCTCCTTTGTGGGGGTTGATGAGATGGGACCGAAGGGGCCGGGGAAAAATCACAGAAAAGGGATTTCTCTCAAGAAACTGTTCAAGGTGTTTCCCGACGATGCAGCGGCGGAAGTGTTCTTCTCCCGCATCCGCTGGCCGGAAGGCCCCCGGTGCCCTTATTGCGGTTATGACAACATCCAGATCGGGACGGCCCATAAGTCCATGCCCTTGCGGTGCCGACGTAACGGTTGCCGGAAGCGTTTTAGCGTCCGTGTTGGAACGGTCATGCAATCTTCCAAATTGGGATACCATGACTGGCTTATTGCGATCTACCTTTTCACCACAAACATCAAAGGTGTATCGTCAATGAAGTTACACCGGGATCTCGACATCGCCCAGAAGAACGCATGGCACCTGGCGCACCGCATCCGCAAGGCTTTCGAGAATGAGGGCGATTTCTTCTCCGGGCCGGTAGAGGTAGATGAAACGTATATCGGCGGGAAAGAGAAGAACAAACATGCCAAAAAGAAACTCCACGCCGGACGTGGTACGGTAGGCAAGACGGCGGTGGTGGGGGCGAAAGACCGGGAGACGGGCCGTATTGACGCTGAGGTTGCGGCGGCTGTTGACGGTAAGACTTTGAAGCAGTTTGTATATCACAGGGTTGCGCCGGGCGCGCAGGTGTTTACGGACGAAGCGACTGCGTACCAAGGCTTGTCCGGCGTGCATCACAAACAGGTGAAACACAGTGCTGGGGAGTACGTGGACGGGCAAGCGTCTACGAACGGTTTGGAGTCCTTCTGGGCGTTACTCAAGAGGGGTTATCACGGAACGTATCACCGGCTGAGCGTAAAACATCTTGGGCGGTACGTTGCGGAGTTTGCAGGAAGACACAACGCCCGCGAGGCCGATACGATTGTCCAGATGGGGTGGATCGTCCGGGACATGATCGGCAAGCGGCTTAAATATGAGGAACTGACGGCATGAGTTTGAGGCCAACAAGTGAAGTAGCAAAGGATATTCCGAGAATTCCGAATACAGACATATTTATACCGGAAAATTATCCGAGCGACGAGGCATATCTTGAGGCGAGGGAGGAGTTCCTCAAGGTGTGTGCCGAGTCTGAGGCGCGGGTTGCGAGAGGAAAGCATCCATATTTGACTTCACCTGAGTAAGACGGTCATGGAGATGCAATCTTGCCTCCGCAATTCCATGAAACTCTGAATCGTAGAGATTGGGGAGTAGGTTAAATTGATTCATTATATGGTGAGCATTGTTTCTGAGTTTTTCGACTTCGGCTTTAGGGTCTTCGGAAAGCGTGCTCGCTAAACGTAGGCATAGTCCTACTATCATACATTCGACAGCGTATACGCGGGTTCCAAGTTCTTTAAACAACCGGTCGATTTTTTCGTCTTCGGATTCTTGGGTCATTTGTATCTCCTGGCTCATGAGACGGTGTAGATTTATCGGGGCGTTGCGGACAACGATAACATTGATACGGCTTTTACGAATACGGCTTTGTAGACGACGTTTTCGCCATAGGCTTTTGTTTCCTGTCCCTCTGTCATGACTGAATTGAAGTCAAGATCATCGAGTCTTTTCCCAAGTCTGTCATCAGGCAGATCGAAATCCTCAATGCCTACAATGAAGGCAACGGTTTCCGTTAAAAACTGTTTTGTGAGTTCTCCTGGGTCGTCGCCTTTCACGATGAAACGCACATATTCAAAAGCCACTACGGTATTTATAATTTTCGATACTTTTACTGAGAAGTACCATTGCGAGTCTTCGTTGGGTTGCAGGATCAACACCTGAAATTCGTCATAATCAGTTTTTTTTGTTTCCCGAAGGAAATATGGACGGATACCAATCACTTTTCTTGTTTTTGTGTACCGATTCATGAACTGGTCTACAGTAAAGGAAAAATGGGGTGTGGATTCTGCTTTTTCTTTGGCTTCACGCTCCAAGTTTGCTTTGCGTTCTAAGGCTTCTCGTGTCTCTTTGTCTTTTCGGGCACGTTCTTTGGCCTTTTCGGCGGCGGCCAGTTCTGCTTCGATCTTAGCTTGCGTTTCTGCATCGGCTCTGGCTTGTTCTGCTTCATGCAAAGCCGTAACGCGTTCTTGATCTTTGGCTTCCGTTTCTTCAGCCAATCGTCTTTGTTTGGCGTCTTCCGTCTCTGGAGAAACGGCGCTAAAGAGCACGAAGAATACAAATAATGCAGTTGTTCCCGTCCAGAAGACTCTAAGTCGAGTCGCAAGACGTTTTATGCATAAAGCGGAGGGTTTTATCAGGCCGACTATCGTGACAATAAAGGTCGCAATAAAGAGCCAGCCGAATAAATGTTGCATGGTATTTCCTCCTCTTTTGGTGGCGGACTTTTACTTTATGCCGTGTAAAAAGAGTGTCGGGCAACGAGCGCAATATAATATTCTCACTTGACAAGACGCAAGAATTTTCTGGACAATTTTAGCAGGGGGTTTACCATGAACAAGGCAACAGAGTTAATAGAGCGCGTAAGGGCGGGAGAGGACGCCAAAGAGGTTGTTGAGGGTTGGATGCGGACAAGGAAGAGAAAGACGATTCTGAGGGCTTACGGGAGCGCACGGAGCGGTTTTTAAAGCGGAGAGGTAGGGAATAGAGATCATGAAAGAGGGCCGGGCAGATAAGATCGTCCTCGTAATGTGGATTACAATGATGGGCGCGATGATTGTCCTGGCTGTTCTGGCGAATATTCGTTGCTGTCCGTGTCGATAAGAGTGAGAACGACAAGGAGGGTTGTCATGGGCGTTACAGATGTTGTGTTTGGATTCATTGCACGGGTGCGGGGTGGTGCTCGTCAGGATGATGTTATTGTGGAACAGGAGGAAGATCCGTTTCTGTCCCGGTCTTTAGAAATTGATGAGGAACTTCGGACGGGAAAGAGCAGGATGCTTTCCACTAAGGAGACACAGAGATATTTCAAGAAAGCCAAGAGGGACAGTCGGTGAATAAAGCACGTGGAGGTTCCAGGAAGGCTCCTTTGCTGACAGGAGGCACAGGACAACCTGAACCCGCAGAGCAAGAAATTGTCATTCGGGATACTGTCCGGGGATTTTTGGATGCTTTGCAACCGAGGGTTAGGCGTTCTGCCGTCGAGAAAATTGAAAGTCTCAAAAATCCTCTAAGCCTGAAGGGGTCGAAAAAGATACAAGGACGACCTTTTGATGATCCCATGTTTAGGATTGAAAAGAGGCCCTATCGGATTTTTTACAAACGTTTTTCGGGGAAAATCTATGTCGTAGATATGGACCATCGGCAAGGCGCGTACGACAAGAAATAACGAAAAAGGAAAAACACTATGGGTTCCGAGACCGCAAAGAAGAAACCGGTTGTCAAGGCTGTCGGGAGTGAGTATCAGTCGAGCAAAGCGGAGATAGAGGAAGCGGTCCGGGCGATCTTTCCCGATGATCCGCCGTTGGTGGAATCAGGCAAGGGGGAGGAAACGAAAAAGGCGTGGAAAGCGTGGCTAAAGAATCGGGGGGCGTAGGCAGATTTCTTATTCGATTTCTCTTTCCAAGCTTTGCTTTTTGGCACTTTGGGTTATAATTCCCATATTTTACTGCCTCGTCCCAATCGCGATTTTCGTCGTGACCGAAGCAAGCATAGAACTCATTGTTCCACGCGAGCCTTTCGCGGGGACCGGAGGTGGCGGATTCCATAGTATCCAGCGGTTGTAGCAACCAGGCCCGGCTGAGGAATTGCGTATTGCCATGACGGAAAACTTCGAAGGTGAGCACGTTGATGGGAACGCCCCAGCCTTGGAGGTACGTTACAATGCGTTCGCTGCTTGGATCGAGGGTTGACGCGACCACGACGAGTTGGTGGGTATGATTAATTGGCTCTTCGTCGTCGTCGAGGACCCTTTCAAATCGATCTTGAAAGGCCTTACTGAGCGACGCGCCGGAATTGTATCTTTCATAGAGTTCGGTTACATCTTCAGGATCTAATTTTTTCAGCCAAACGGCGTAGTCAAGTGTCTGTGCAATCACGTCGCGTGGGGTTTTGTTGCGTTTCAATTCAATCAACACTAGAGATGCGTCCGATGCAATGGCCAGTAGATCGACTCGTCCACCAGTATCCGTTTCTATCTGTCGACCAATCAGCATCCAATCGTCTGAAAGGATACTAAGTTTGGACTCAATCATATCCTCCAGCCGTTTCTCATCGGCAAGCTTGGATGTCTCGACTTCCACCGGCGGATTGTCGATTGTCCAGAGTGTGTGTTGGATAGGCATTGGATCACTCCATTCAGTTATGTGCTTTACAGTAGTCGATGCACTTCTTCCTGTAATTTCCCCTGTCTTCGATCGATTCTTCACGCCTAATGGTTCAGTGATGTTGAATTGACCAAAGCATCCACCTCCGCTATATTTCGTTTGGCACCCCTGCGCCATTGTTGGCAGATCTCGCTGATTTGTTCCGCCAATAGCGATATTAGGTGGTTCCGGGGCGATGGCATAAATTGAATCTGACGTTCGCGTATGCAAGAAAGTGTAGTGTTGCGCTACGGCCCGGTCAAGCAGTAAATCCCCGTGATTAATCCTTAGTTTCGGACTGAGATGCTATTCGATCCATCTGTGAGTCTATCGCGCCAAGCCCACCCTTGATAAGGGGGAATATTTAAAGCTGTTCAGTTGTGTAATCTACATACCTTCCAGGCAGACATCCTAACATATTGGAAAGGCAAGAAACGTCTCACCCATTGCCGGTTCCCCCAATTCACGAGTCCTCCTGTTTCGCGTCGCCGGACGGGGATCCCCAACGTATTCTGAAACTACCCACCTATGAAAATCCTCATCACAGGCGCCACGGGCGTCATTGGCAGCAGGCTGGTACCCGCGCTTGAGAACGATCACGAACTGCGCCTCCTGAGCCGGCGTTCTATTGCGGATGACCCCCGTTGGCATCAGGTAGACGTTACGGATATCGACCAGGTCTGCGATGCCGCGGAAGGGATGGACATGGCCATCCACCTGGCCATCGCCACTGGAAGAGAAGGCGACTACGAAGAGGACGCCTTCAACAGCCAGCGGATGGATATCAACGTCAAAGGCACCTATAACCTCTTTGAGGCCGCCCGGCGTCATCGGCTCAAGCGGGTGATCTACACCAGCAGCCTGACCGTCGTCTGGGGCTATCCCGCGCCGCAGTGGGTTGAGGGCAACGCGCCGGCGAAACCCGTAGGGAGCTACGCGCTTACCAAATATCTGGGCGAAAAAATCGCCGAATACTACGCCACGATGCATGACCTCTCGGTTCTCTGTATGCGTATCCCCAAACCCGTCGACCTTGACGAACCGGAAATCAGGAACGCACCCGTTCTGCCCCAGTGGCTCGCTTTTCCCGACCTCATACAGGCCTACAAACTCGCCCTGAAAGCTCCCGACATCGGCTACGAAATAATCACCCTCGTGGGAGAAAGCAGCCGGCGCCGCTGGGATCTCTCCAGGGCGGCGAAGGTCCTCGGTTACCACCCTCGTTACCGGCTGGAAGACATGGGTTACTCGCTCCGCGAAGAACCCGATACCTACGACCGCCCCAATATCGTCACACCTCGCTGAAGGACTGGCGTCCTGTTCGTTGCCCCCGGCTCCGTTACAACTTGCCGTCGCCCCGTGTTTCTTCGTAATTTACAGGCTGCGGCCACCAGGTATCCGCTCCTTGCCCCTCAACTCGTTTGCACGCGATAATGTTACACTTCGCCACCTCGACATCAGGGAGAAGACGATGGAATCCTTGACACTGCTTTCCGGTCACACCATGCCGGTTGTGGGCCTCGGCACATATCCGCTGAAAGGCGAACCGTGCAAGCAGGTGATCAAAAAGGCCCTCGATCTCGGCTACACTCACTTCGATACGGCCTGGATCTACGGGAATCAGCGGGAGATCGGCGAAGCGCTTCGGGAAGCCGGCTTCGACCGTTCAAGGCTGTATGTGACGACCAAAGTTGGCAAGGACTACCTGCATTACGACGTCGCCATCAAACAGGCGGATGAGAATCTACAGTATCTGCAGATGGACTACGTGGATTTGCTGCTGGTACACTGGCCGCCCGATAATGTACCTATGGAAGAAGCCATCGGCGCCTTCAACGCGATCGTCGACGCCGGCAAGGCCAGAAGTATCGGTGTCAGCAACTTCTCCGTCGAGCAAATGAAAGAAGCCCGTTCGATTTCGAAAGCGCCGATCAGCGTCAACCAGATCAAAACCCATCCTGGCTATGAACAGCGCGACGTGCTGCAGTGGTGCCTGGATCACAAGGTGGCCGTAACGGCCTACTCGCCACTGGGAAAGAAGAATATCCTTCAGGATCCCGTACTTTCGAATATCGCCCGCAACCACACCAGGACGTCCGCGCACGTCGCGCTCAGGTGGTTGATCCAGAAAGGCATGAACGTCATTCCGAAAGCCAGCACGGAACCGCATCTCCGGGCCAACCTGGATGTCTTTGAATGGACCTTGTCCGATGGCGAGATGAGCGCAATCGACGGGATGTCGGACTAGCCTTTTTTTATTCCCTAAATCGAAATTAACTTGGATGGACAGGATCGACAGGATAAAGACCCAAAAAGCTGGAAAGCTCCGGATTATATCGATGAATCCGCCCACTATAGAACGCGCAACATCGGTCTGACCAACCGGATTCCGAGATTTAAAAGGTTGTCGTAATATGCTACGCTAACATTATTGAAAAACAACCCAGTATCACTGCTGTCCAAGACAGGAATCGGTTTTGGACCGGTGTGATCTAATGTGTTTTTGTGCCTCTTGTGGCAATTGCTTTTGCGCGCCAAAACTGGTTGAGCAGGACAATGGCCACAAAAAGCACAAAAGGCACAGAACGTATAGAGCAGTGCGGAAACGATCGCAATCGGGTCGCAAGTTTCGCGGTAATTAAGCAAACTACAAGGCCACTGCTGCCCGAGACAGAAACCGATCTGGGACAGGTGTGACCCATTTATAAGACAATACCACCGGTTTTCGCGGATAATTTAGCTCAGCGAACCCGGCCACCGGGTTTGAACGCCCAAGTTCAACCGAACGAAGCGGCAGGAATGAGGACATGAGGTTGCGCCAGACCGACGTCAAACCCATATCCGGCGCCCTGGGGGCTGAAGTCACGGGTGTCGATCTTTCAGATCCGCTCGACGAGGATACCTTTGCGGGGATCCACGCGGCCTTCCTGGAACACCTTGTGCTCTTCTTTCTCGATCAGCACCTGGATCCGGGGGCGCTCATTGCTTTCGGGAGGAGATTCGGCGAACTGGACATCCATCCTTTTCTGCCGAACCTGGAAGACCATCCCGAAATCGTCCTCTTACAAAAAAAAGAAACCGCAGACACCAACGTGGGCAATGGCTGGCATTCCGACATGTCGTTCCTCGAAACGCCACCACTGGGCTCCATCCTCTACGCCCTGACGGTTCCGCCCTACGGAGGCGACACCCTCTTCGCCAACATGTACCTTGTCTACGAATCCCTTTCCGACGGCCTGAAACAGATGCTCGGCGGCCGGTTCGCCGTACACGACTATACACGAATCTTTCTGGAGGCGGCGCGGCGAGGCAGAACGAAAGCCAGCGCCGAAGACATCGAAGCCGCCAGCGAAAACATTCCACCCGTGGAACACCCCATTTTCCGCACCCATCCGGAAACAGGCCGGAAATTGCTCTACGTCAATCCCTTCTTTACATCCCACTTCAAGGATATGACCCCGGACGAAAGCCGTCCACTCCTCGAATACCTTTACCAACAGACTTCAAAACCGGAATTCACCTGCCGCTACCGCTGGCGGGAAAACACCGTTGGGCTATGGGACAACCGTTGTACCCAGCACTACGCGGTCAACGACTATCACGGCCACCGGCGCACGATGCACAGAATCACCATCACCGGCGACCGCCCGGTCTGAAGGGCAGGGTGGGTCCGCAGGGCCTCAGGGAACGGCGCATAGGAAATAGCCGCCCCGCTGTCTCAATCGTTACGGCCGGCGCGTTTTCTTCGCACTGTTCGTATGCGATTTCCCGATAAACACAGGGTTCGCGATGAGCTATGACGCTATTGTCATCGGCGGTGGGATTGTAGGTATGTCCACTGCCTACCATCTCGTCTGCGCCGGAGCCAGAACACTGCTTGTCGACCGCAAGGACAAGGGACGCGCCACGGATGCCGGCGCGGGCATTCTGTCTCCCGCCACCAATATCCGGGATCCGGACCCATGGCAGCGCCTGGCCTCTCTTGCCGTTGAATACTATCCCGGACTGATTGAGAATCTGACAGCCGAACAGGCGGGAGACACCGGCTTCGCCAAATGCGGCATGATGATCGTTGCCGTCTCTGACGACGAACTGGAACCCTTTGACGTGGCCCGCCGCCGCATATTCAACCGCCGGAGTCGCCGCGGCAAGCCATCCGCGGAGGATCTGTACGAAATATCGCCCAAAGAAGCCCGCAACCGGTTTCCCGCTCTGGCCGACGTCCAGGGGGCCATCTACTACCGCGAGGCCGCTCGTGTCGACGGCCGCCTCCTGACTGAGGCCCTGCGTCGGGCCGCGGTTGCGAGGGGACTTGCCGTCGAACACGCGGGTGTCGAGCAATTGCGAATCGACAACGACACGGTCACCGGCGTCGCCACGGATACGGGAACCATATCGGCAACAGGAGTCGTCATCGCGGGCGGCGCGTGGTCGCACGCGTTCGGCCTTCGACTGGGGGTCCAGATCCCGGTAGAACCGCAGCGCGGCCAGATCATTCACCTGGGTTTGCCTGCCGCCGCCGATACGTCGTCCTGGGCAATCGTCAGCGCCGTTCGAGGCCACTACATGGTGCCCTGGCCGGACAATCGGGTGGTGGTGGGCGCCACGCGGGAAACCGGTTCCGGTTTCGACGCCCGCGCCACGGCCGCCGGGGTGAGGGAAGTGCTCGCCGAGGCGCTGCGGGTGGCGCCCGGCCTGGCTGCGGCGGAAATCCTTGACATTCGAGTCGGCCTGCGTCCGTATACGCAGGATCTGTTGCCCGTGCTCGGCCCCGTTCCCGGCAAGAGAAACGTCTACCTGGCAACG
This sequence comes from Candidatus Latescibacterota bacterium, assembly GCA_965237675.1. Lineage (GTDB taxonomy): Bacteria > Latescibacterota > UBA2968 > UBA2968 > JAAXHE01. Next base: position 766,110 of record OZ250150.1, on the reverse strand, counting down.
GGGCACGGGCCCACCGGCCTGCAACTGGGCCCGTACAGCGGCAAACTCATCGCCGACCTCTTCCTGGATAGGGACCTTCCAATTGATCTTGACGCCTATCGAGTCACACGATTCTTCTCCTGAAAGACCGGGCGCGCCTTGGCGCCTCGAAACGGAACCCGCTTCCCACGCGGAAAAACACGGAGCGTGCGATGTCCGCCGATGACTTCGGGTGCTTGGTCGTGCGCCATGAGGCCAACGTCTATGTTCGGCGCGTGGAGCGCCGATCCATCGACGACCTGCCCGACGGCGACGTCCTGGTCAGGGTGCGCTACTCCTCTCTGAACTATAAAGACGCGTTGTCAGCCACCGGCCATCCCGGCGTTACCAGGCACTATCCGCATACGCCCGGCATCGACGCAGCTGGCGTTGTTGAAGAGAGCAGGGATGCGCGCTTCCGGCCAGGTGATAACGTCATCGTCACCAGCTATGACCTGGGTGTAAACACACCCGGCGGATTCGGCCAATTCATCCGGGTGCCTGCCGGATGGATCGTCCCGCTGCCTGACGGCCTTACCTTGCGTGAGTCGATGGTTTACGGTACCGCCGGATTCACCGCCGCCATGTCGGTGCACAGACTGGAAGGCCACGGCGTCGCCCCCGACACAGGCGAGATTCTCGTTACCGGCGCAACGGGGGGCGTTGGCAGCCTCGCGGTCGCCATGCTCGCCCGGCTCGGGTACACGGTGGCCGCCGCCACGGGAAAGACTCACGAGGCCCAATTCCTGTCCGACCTCGGCGCGACCGCGGTTGTGGATCGAAACGAGGTCGACGATGCCGGCGGACGTCCACTATTGGCGGAACGCTGGGCGGGCGTCGTGGATACTGCGGGAGGCAATATCCTGGCAACCGCCCTCAAATCCACGCGGCGCCGGGGCATCGTCCTGTGCTGCGGTCTCGTCGCTTCCGCGGACCTGAACACCAGCGTCTACCCGTTCATCCTGCGAGGCGTCGGCCTCCATGGCATCGACTCCGCCGAATGCCCGATGTCCGAACGGACGTACCTCTGGAAGAAAATCGCGGGTCCCTGGAAGATCGATGCGTCTGACGACCTCGTAACGGAATGTGAGCTGGAAACGCTTGAGCCGGAAATTCAACGCATGCTGAAAGGCCAACAGAAGGGCAGGGTTGTTGTCAACCTGAACGCGACATGAACCGTACAAAAATCGGTGTCATCGGTCTGGGACGTTTCGGCGTCCAGCACGCCCGTGTCCTTGCCCAACTTCCTCATGTCGAACTCACGGCGGTTTGCTCCCGCTCGGCCGAACGCGCCGGAAATGTCGCCTCGACCTACAACGTGCCCAGGCACTATACCGACTATCGAGACCTGATACGCGATCCCGACGTGGAAGGCATCGACATCGTCACCGAGGTGGACCGGCACACCGAAATCGCCCTCGCCGCGCTTCGACGGCGGAAACACGTCTTCAGCGAAATCCTCCTGACCGACAGTCTGGATGAAAACGACCGGCTCATCGACGAGGCGGAAAAAAGCGGCGCCGTTTTCATGGTCGGATTCCTCGAACGTTTCGACGTTCGGCGCGGGCACATCAAACAGAAAATCGACGCGGGAGATCTGGGAGAACTCGTCTCCATCTACGGCCGCCGAAACATCTGGCGCGGCATCCTGGATGCGCCTCGTTTCAAACCCTATCCCCTCGTCCTTCAGCCCGGCATTCACACCATCGACCAGTTGCTCTGGATGGCCGGTGAGGAAGTCCGGGAAGTCTATACCAGAACGCGCAGTATGGCGGAACCGGACCGTCCCGATACGTGGTGGGCCATGCTCACTTTCGAAAGCGGTCTTGTCGGCGTGATCGAACAGAGTTTTTTCATGCCCGATCGCCGGCTCTACTGGTCGAACGCATGCCTGGAAGTGGTCGGCACGGACGGAACGGCTCACATTGCCGAACCCAACGACGCCTCGTGGATATGGACCGGCGAGGGAACCTCCAGCCCGGATCTCTATCTTGCACCCGAACTCCACGGTAAGATCGTCGGCGCGCTGGAGCAGGAACTCGGGCACTTCGCGGACTGCATCCACAGACAACAAAATCCGGAAAATGGCTCATTGCACGATGCGCGCGATGCCCTGCGAGTGGGCCTGGCCATCGTGGAATCGGCGCACAAAAAACAGGCCATCCATCTGTAAACGGGAGCAGATTGAATGACGTTGTCCAACCACACGTATCGGATCGGCGTGAGCGGCGATGACATCACGCCTCCAGTCGGCATCTATCTGGCCGGGTTCGCCGCCCGCACGGACCCCTCCACGGCCGTCTACCATTCGTTGAAAGCCAATGCCATCGCCATCGACGACGGCACAAGCCCGCTGCTCATCGTCAGTGCCGAAGTCCTCGGCTTCTATGAACACACGGACCAGGTCCGATCCCGGATTGCCGCCGCAACGGGCGTCGGGCCGGCCAGCATCATTCTCAGTGGATCGCACACCCACTGCGGCCCCTGTATCCGTGAAATGGACCGCCAGCGCCACGGCGACCTGGACGAGGAGTACGTCGAGGAACTCATGAGCCGGGTCACCCGTTGCGCGAAAACGGCATGGGAGAACCGGCAGCCCGCCCGGCTTCGTTTCGGCACCGGGAGTTGTGACATCGCCGTTTCACGCCGAAAGCCCGACGGGCAAGGCGGCGTGGAGTGGAAAGCCTCTGACAAAGCGCCTCACGACCACGATGTGCACGTGCTGGTCGTCGAATCTCCCGAAGGCGAACGTCGAAGCGTGATCTTCAGCTACGCGTGCCACCCCACGAGCCGGAGCGGCACCCTTATCGGCGGCGACTACGTCTGTTTCGCCTATGACCACGTTGAAGCGATGGTCCCGGGCGCCACGGCGTTTTTTCTCCAGGGCTGCGCCGGAGACCAGAAAACAAGACCTGTCGACCCCGCGTCGGATACATTCGTATCCAGGAGTATTGAAGAAATCCGCGACATCGGCGTCCAGCTGGGGGAATCCGTGATCCGTATCCTCGCCTCGGACGCCCTCGAGCCGGTCACCGGTCCGATTTCCGTGAGACAGACCGTTCTCGGTCTGGAAACCGAACCCATCGACTTGGACCTCGTCAGGTCCAGTCTGAATGACAACCGGGCGTTTGTTCAGGCGTGGGCGCGACATCTGTTTGAATGCGTCGAAAAGAATGTCCCCGTACCCACGACCATCCCGTTTGAAGTTCAGACGGTACGATTCGGAAATGCCCTGGCCGTGGTCACACTCGCGGGCGAAATGACGGTAGAGCACGGCCTGCGCCTGAAACGGGAACTGGGTCCGCATTTTGACCACGTCCTGGCTCTTGGGTATACCAATGACATCATCGGCTACGTCCCCGTCAAGCGCCAGATCCCCGAAGGGGGCTACGAAGTCTGGTTCAGCCAGCAGTACTGGAAGCGAACGGGGCCGTACGTGGCCTCCACCGAGGATCGGATCCACGCCGCCGTGAGTCGGTCCCTCTGCATTTCGTAGGTAATGCGTTGGATTGGGAAGGTCAAACCAAACCTTCATCTTTGGCTCGGCAAATATGACTGGCGTTGACGCGTTGCCCGAAATCGCCCTGGTCCAGATGGATGTGAAGGCGGCACGGCCGGATCTGAACGTCGAACGGATGCTGCGTTACATCGACAAAGGGAGGGCAGAGGGCGCGGAACTGATCGTTTTTTCGGAACTCTGCATTTCCGGCTATATCCTGGGCGACCTGTGGGAGGTGGACGCGCTCGTTGAGGATTTCGCGGCATACAGCGAAACGATTCGGGAGGCCAGTCAGGACATTACCGTACTCTTCGGGAACGTGGTGGTGGATCGAGCGAACATCGGAGAGGACGGCCGGATACGAAAGTACAATGCCGTCTATGTCTGCGCCGACGGCCGCTATGTGACGCGCAGCGAGATCCCTTCCGGGTTGCCGGCCGGGGTGCATCCCAAGACGCTGCATCCGAACTACCGGTTCTTCGACGACGACCGCCACTTCTACTCGCTCCGGAAACTGGCCGATGCTTGCGGGAGATCGGTTTACGACTGGATCGCGCCCTTTGAGGTCCGCCTGAAGAACGGCCGGACGTTTCGGTTCGGCGTACAACTTTGCGAAGATATATGGTGCCAGGACTACGGCTACGGAGGAGATATTCTGGATACGTTGCGCGTGTTCCACGACCGCGGGGCGCAGGCGCTGTTCAATCTGTCGTCTTCTCCCTGGACGTGGCAGAAGAATCTGAAGCGCAACCGGGTTGTCAGGGAGATTCTAAAGCGTTCTCCCATCCCTGTTTTTTATGTAAACCACGTGGGGGCGCAGAACAACGGCAAGAATATCATCGTATTCGACGGCGATACGACGGTCTATTCCGCGGCGGGAGACATTCTGCGGCGTGCGCAGCCATGGCGGCAGCAGATGATTCTGAGCCGGGGCGGAGACCCGCCCGCTTCTTCTCAGGATGAGGTCGCCGCGATCTACGATGGCATACTGACCGGACTGCGGCACCTCGACGATATCCTGGAGACAGAGAACCAATTTCTGGTGGGCGCCAGCGGAGGGATCGATTCGAGCGTGGTGACCTGCATGCTCTCGCAGGCCTTCGGGCCCGAGCGGGTGTACGCGGTGAATATGCCAACCCGGTTCAACTCGTCCATCACGCAGAAAAACGCGAGGCAGGTCTGCCGGACTCTCGAGGTGGACTACCTGAGTTGCCCGATCCAGGATCTGTACGAGTACCTGTCCGATAAGATCAGGGGCGTAAGCTTCTCCAGGTCGCCGGGCGACTATACCCGTCTCGTCGACGAGAACCTTCAGGCGCGTATTCGTGGGGCGGATATTCTCGCCGCACTGGCCGCGAAGTTCGGGTTGGTCTTTACGAACAACGGCAACAAGACCGAGACGGCGCTGGGATACGCCACGCTTTATGGCGACGTGAACGGCGCCGTGGCCCCGATTGCAGACCTCTATAAAGTGCAGGTCCTTCAGCTGGCGCGGTTCTTGAACGCGCAAGTGTTTGCAAAGGAAGTAATTCCGGGTAACCTGATCAGCGGGGAGACGGTACCCAGTGCGGAATTGTCGGAAGCCCAGGACGTGACCCGGGGCCTGGGAGACCCGATCAAGTATGGGTACCACGATGCCATGCTTCGCCAGATCATCGAGTATAGGAAACACCCTCTCGACTTCCTCCAGTGGTTTTTGGACGGGACTCTGCTGGATGAGATCGGGTGGGATGACCGGGAGCAATTCCGGGCCTGGTTCCCGGACGTGAACAGCTGGATCGAAGACCTGGAGTGGATCGCGCGGCAGGTGCGGCTCAACTACTTCAAGCGTGTCCAGGCGCCGCCGATCATTGTGCTCAGCAAACGCGCGTTCGGGTTTGACCTGCGCGAAAGCCAGTTGCCGTCCTATGAGACCCGCCGCTACGGGGTTTTGAAGCAAAAAGCACTCTCAATGGCGATGCCAAAGATCGGGTAGAAGCAAGACGGGAGACGTGAGAAAAGGCAAAAACCGAAGCGCAGATTGGATAATTTGAAATGACATCTGTCGAAACCGCCATCTCCAGGATCGAGGGGACCGTGGGTGTGTCGGCCAGACACCTGGAAACCGGCCAGCGCATTCAACACAATGCCGCCGACGTGTTCTTCACCGCCAGCACGCTGAAAGTTCCCCTGCTCGTCGAACTCTACCGCCAGGTGGACCGCGGCGATATCGATCTGAACCAGCGCATCGAACTCACCGATAACCTTCGCGTACCCGGCTCAGGTATCCTTAAGGAAATGACAGGGGGTCTCAATCCCACCGTGCACGATCTGGCCATGCTGATGATTATCATCAGCGACAACACCGCGACGGATATCCTCTACAACCTGGTTGGCGGAGACAATCTCAACAACACGATGCAGCAACTCGGACTCCTGAAGACCCGTATCCCGATGACGGTCAGACAACTGCTCTTCAGCGTCGTCGGCCTGGACCCGAACAATCCCGACCATACGTATGCCGTTTGCACCGAACGGCTGTTCAACGAAGAATACGTACCCGACGGGGCGGGTTACGACCTCGACCGGTCAGACGTTTCCTCCCCCCGCGATATGTGCAGTCTTCTGGAACTGCTCTATTCGGGCGATATCCTTTCACCCGCGTCCCGGGAGGGGGCCCTGGACATCCTGAAGCGTCAGCAACTCAGAACCGTGATCCCCTACGCACTGCCTGTTGGAACCACGGTTGCGCACAAAACGGGTTACTATCTCGGCGTGCGTGCCGACGTGGGCATCGTCTTTTCGCCGACCGGTCCCTATACGGTCGCCATTATGGCCAAACAGGTGACGTGCCGGGACCGGATGACCGTTGACCTCCGCCTCGCCGCTCTTGCAAGAGCGGTTTACGACACCCTGGCCGCATAGTCGGTTCCTGAAACGAATCAAGGAGAGTTGCGAATTGGGCCGCACCGTTGAAACCAACCTGGACACGCTTAGAGACTCCGCGTATCCGGGACGGGGAATTATTATCGGCCAGACGCCCGACGCCAGGAACTTCGTCCAGGTCTACTGGATCATGGGCAGAAGCACGGGGAGTCGGAACCGGGTCTTTCTCGCCGAGAACGACATCGTCAGAACGCGGGCTTTCGACGAATCCGCGCTGGAGAATCCCGCCCTGGTCGTCTATACTCCCATAAGAATCCTCGATCGGCATCACATCGTCTCCAACGGCGACCAGACCGATACCATTTACGCCATGCTTCAAGGCGGCGGCACCTTCGAATCCGCCCTGGATACGCGGACCTTCGAACACGATCCTCCCATCTTCACGCCCCGCATCGCCGGCATCGTCAACCTGGACGACCCGTGCGTCGCCTACAGGCTCGCTATTCTCAAAGCCGTCGACGGGAGTGGGGATTTCGCCGCCAGGCACTACTTCAGCTACGAAACGGCCATTCCCGGATTCGGCCACTGCATCACCACGTACAGGGACGACGGAGATCCGCCGCCGGCGTTTTCAGGCGAACCGTACGCCGTCGAACTGCACAACCGAATTGAAACGACCCGCGACTTCTACTGGGACGTGCTTAACGCAGCGAACAGAGTCTCCCTGCTTGTCAAGTTCATTCATGCCGAGTCGGGGGATACCGACCTCAGAGTCGTCAACAAGTACAGAAAATAAATGCTGACTACCCTCAAACGTTTCTGGCCCGCGATCGTCTGCGCCATCATCGCGCTGGCGTTTTGGGACACGCCCGTCGTCAAACCCTTCCGGGTCTTCATGGTCCTGATACACGAAATGTGCCACGCGGGGGCCACTATCGCTACCGGGGGCGAAGTCCTTGAAATCCGCGTCAACTGGGACGAATCGGGTCATTCGCAGAGCCGGGGCGGTCTTTTTCCGATCATCGCCTCTGCCGGTTACGTCGGTTCCGCTTTCCTGGGCGCATTTTTCATCTACGTCAGTTCCTGGCCGCGGCTGCAGCGCATACTACTTGCCGGGATCGGCGGCCTCGCCATCGGGATGACGGTAGTCTACATACCCCTGGTCAGCATCGATTTCATGTTCGGTATCGCGAGCGGCCTCCTTCTTCTGATCCCGGCCGTCCTGCTGCCAGGCGTCGCGCGTTGGGTGGCCACGTGGCTCGGCGTGATGCTCTGTCTTTACAGCCTCTACGACTTCCGCACCGATCTCTGGATGTATACCGAACGCACCGATGCGGGCATCCTCGCCCGGCATTGGGACACGCCGCTTCTGGCTTACCCGATCGCTCTGGTCTGGGCCCTGATTTCCGTCTACGCGATGTATCGATCCATGAGGTCGGTGGTGCGGAGGGGCCAGATCCGGGACCCGCGTGACGTCCCTCAAAACGACGCTGTTTCCCCTGGCGAGGCGAATTGAGGATTCCCGAATCCACGCCGCGCGTGGATGACTCGCCCGAACGTAGTGCCGGTTTATCGCTGTTCGCGAGGTTACCCGATATGCATACCAGCAGAGTCCTCGCCGCCCCGGATTTCGAATATTGGAAGTGCGGGGGGAACGGCCTTACGTCCGTCCCCTTCGAGGAATTCTGTCCCGACTACCGCGAGTCAGATCGCACGGGAATCGCCTCGCCCTGCCTCGAAGACGGCATCCTCCACACCTCGTACGCGATTCTGGCGCTAACCACGGCCTTTTACGATGCCTGGCGGGCACGGACGGATGACTTCTTTATTTATCCGCAGCACTTCGCCATTCTCGACATTTCGAAGGAAGGCGTCAATACCGGTAGCGGACGCCTTTCACTGGATAAGGAACGTCTGGGATGGCCGTGGGGCAATCTGGACGTCTGGCCCGACTCGAAGTGGGTTCCGTTTGACGGTAGCGTTTCAGGCGCGCTGAAGAAGGCGTTCGATCTCCAGATCGATCGACTCTTCTGGCCCGAATCCTTCGTTCCCGGCGGGCGCGAGTCGCGTCTTCCGGATTACGCGTTCAAGATCATGCGGACGCATCTGAAGTCCGTGCATTACTACAGATCCGCGGAACCCGATGTCGAAATCCGCGCCAAATCGAACGTGAACGAGGTTGTACAGACAAGCCGTTACAGGCTGTCCCAACTTGAAGGGCTGTCTACGCGGCATTTCCCGATTCAGGACGAAGTTGAAAACCCCGGTAGCGTGCATGGTTGCGTGGAAAGGTATCGCAGGGTAGAGCCCGAACAGTTCCTGGAGGACATGGGCGCCTGCTTCGAGAACGGTCGTTAGTGGCATATCCGGTCTCGGATGAACCTGTAATTCAATCCGGGACTGGATCCATCGTATTTCTCCGCGGCACGCAAGGCTTTTCGCATTTCAAGGTGCGGTATGGATAACGTTCGTAGCCCTCGAAGGAGACCGGCGCACGCCGACCCTGACAATCCCGTCCGTGTGGGTCTCATCGGCGCCGGAAAATTCGGCACCATGTTCCTGGCCCAGGCCCGCCGCATTCCGGATCTGCATGTCTTGGGTGTGGCCGATATCTCCATTGACCGGGCGCGCGAAGCCCTCGGGCGCGCGGAGTGGCCGCCCGGCCAATTCGCCGCAACGGACTTCGACAATGCCCTTAAGACCGGGGCCACCCACCTCACCGACGACGGCGATGCTCTGGTTTGCGCGGCCGGCCTGGACGTGGTTGTCGAAGCCACCGGCAATCCACTCGCGGGCATCCACTACGCCCTTAAAGCCATCGACGAAGGCCGCCACCTGGTCATGGTCAACGTCGAAGCGGACGTCCTCGCGGGACCCGTACTGGCGCAACGGGCGGAATCCGCCGGCCTCGTCTACTCGCTTGCCTATGGCGACCAGCCGGCTTTGATTTGTGAACTCGTCGAATGGGCGAGGACCAACGGATTCAACGTCGTCTGCGCCGGTAAAGGCACGAAACATCGGCCCGCCTACCATGCATCGACGCCCGATACCGTCTGGGACCACTACGGGATTGACGCGGAAACCGCGGCTCGCGGCGGGATGAACCCGAGGATGTTCAATTCCTTCCTGGACGGAACGAAATCGGCCATTGAAATGGCCGCTGTCTCAAATGCCACGGGGCTGGAACCGCAGCCGGAGGGTCTGAACTTCCCGCCATGCGAAATCGACCGCCTGCCCGAGGTCTGCCGGCCCCGGAGCGCGGGCGGTCAACTCTCGCACAAGGGAACGGTCGAGGTCGTTTCCTGCGTGCAACCGGACGGAACGCCGGTCGACCAGCACCTGCGCTGGGGTGTGTACGTCACCATCGAAGGGGCGGGCGACTATATACCTCGCTGTTTCGCCGAATACGGCCTGCCGACGGATGCCTCCGGACGTTATACGGCCATCTACCGTCCCTACCATCTGGTCGGCATGGAACTTGCCACCAGCGTGATGCGGGCCGGTGTGCACGGCGAAGCGACCGGCTCCCCCCGTGCGTTTGTCGCAGACGTCGCTGCCACCGCGAAACGCGATCTTGACGAGGGAGAAATCCTGGACGGCGAGGGCGGATATAGAGTTTACGGCAAACTTATGCCAGCGGCCGGCGCGTTCAAACGCGGGGTCCTGCCCATCGGCCTGGCGCACACACTCAGGCTGAAACGCAGAATTACAGCGGGCCAGCCGATCCTTCGATCCGACGTGGAACTCGACGAAGACAGCGACGTTTTCCGCCTCCGCAAGGAGATGGAAGGACGGTTTTCGGACCCGGGCTGACGCTTCTGCCGGCCTTCGAAAAGCAGAAGTCTTGTTTACGAGGAGATGCTGCCAATGCAAGTGTCACAGGATCTAGGCAACGGTTTCCGGCACCACGGTGTCGCTACTGACATCGGGAACAGCCGGGGGCTTGTCGCCACCGTGGACGGACAGGGCCGAAACGTGGTCCTGCTCTGGTTGTACGATCGTCGGGGCTGCTACGCCCTCCTGCTGATCGACGCGGAAACCGGCGCCAGCGAACAGTTCCCCCTCCCTTTTCCTCCGGGCGATGACTTCAATGCATGCCCTTTTTCGTCCCTTCTTTCCAGCGGCAACCTCTTTTGCACCCATTTTCACAGCCACTTCCTGGCCTTCGATCCCGGCGAGCGAGCGTTTACGTTCTGCCACGAAACAGTACCGCAGATGGCCATGGGTATGACCGAAGACGACAGCGGCCGGATCTGGGCGGCCACCCATCCGGATAGCGGCGTTCTGTCTTACGATCCCCGAACCCGCGCGTTCAGGGACTACGGTCACGTCTATAAACAGAATTGGCGGCAATATCCCCGTTCGATCGCAACTGACGCCGCCGGTTGGGTCTACTTCGGCATCGGCAGCACCGCCAGCCAGATCATCAGTCTGGAGCCGGATTCCGGCGCCGTGGAACCCATGCTCCCGGAAAGCGAACGCGTGCAGGGGAGCGGCCACGTCTACCGCGACCTCGACGGGAAGGTATACGGACATGCCGGCGACATTTCCCGCAACTGGTTTGAACTCTACAAGGGCACGCGTAAACCGGTCGGTTTGTTAGAAGTGCAGAACGAAAAACCGATCGTCACGGGAAGCCAGGGCCTGTTCCACCGGCGCTTTCCGGACGGCAAACGCATCGTGACGTGCGATCTGGTAACGCGAACCCTATCCGTTGAAGATCCCGAATCCGGACACATCGTGGAAGTCGACTTCGAATACACGACCGAAGGCGCCCACGTGATGGGCCTTGCCGCTGCTCCCGACAACACCATTTGCGGGGGCACCACCTTTCCCGCGCGCTTCTTCAGCTACGATCCTGAGACCGATAGATGGATCAACCGCCCCAACCATGGGCAGTGGAACACCGTTGCCCGGCAGACGGACCGTTATTTTGCCGGCGGCTACACGGGCGGTTTTCTGCTGGAATGGGACCCCGCCAGACCCTGGGTCCCTACCGACAAGGACAACTCCGATTCCAACCCGCGTTTCCTGACCGAATGCAAACCGGCCATCAACCGCCCGCATACACTGCTCGCCCACCCGGACGGCAAGACCGTCATCCTGGCGGGCACACCAGATTACGGTCACACGGGCGGCGGGATGCTGTTCTGGGATCGGGAAACCGGCTCGCACGTACTGCTCGAGCACACCGATATTCTCCCCGATCACAGCACGATGAGCCTGATCGCCCTTTCGGACGGCAACCTCCTGGGCGGATCCACCACCAATCCCGGCACGGGGGGCGAGCGGAAGGCGGAAGAAGCCGAACTCTATGTGATGGATCTGGAATCCAGGCAGGTCCTGTGGCGCGAGGCCGTTTTCCCCGGTGCGCAATCGTACACGGATCTCTGCCCCGGCCCGGACGGACTCGTCTATGGGGTTGTAGACCAGGAACGCTTCTTTGCGTTTGATCCAGATTCCAGGGAAGTCCTTCGCAGTGAACGTACCGCGGAAAGTTACGGACTGACGGCCAGGCAGCAGGGCCCCCGCGTCTTCGTAACCACGCCGGCGGGCAGTGTCTACATGCTCTTTGTCAAAGGGATCGTCCGCGTCAACCCGTCCGACCACAGCCTCACCATGCTGGCTACGTCCCCGGTGCCCGTCAGCTTCGGCGGGGACTGGCTGAACGGACGCATCTACTTCGGAAGCGGCTCACACGTCTACAGCTACGGGGAATGTGAGTAGGTACGGAAGGAGGGGCAGATCCGGCGAAATCTGGTGCGTGGTGAACGGGACCCGGACGTCATCGGGTCATAAAGCCACAGTTGCGGGTTGATCGTTGCCTTTAAACGCCTGAATCAACGAGGAGATGCTCTTCGTTGCCGCCCCATTCGGCGGCGAAGGCAATCTACCGAGGCCACATACAGCATACACCATTAGTGGGTTTTCTTGTTCTCTGCACCGGGTGTTGACCGGGCGTGCTGTTTTTGGGTAAAGGCGCGACTGTGTCGTGATCACGTTCCATTAATTCTCTCGTATTTGGCCTGCGAGGCCGTTGAGAAGGTGGTAAAGGCAATCTTCAATGGAATTGTTCAGTGCGATTGAACTACCTTAGTCAATCTCGACATTCGCGGCTTTAATTAGGTCATTATACGATTTAGTTAGACTGAATCCGATTCGGGGGCGTCCTGCCAGCTTGAAGAGTTGAGCGAGACTGAGACAGCAATCAAGAGTCGGAGCCTTTACCCAAGTGTCGAGAACTTTGTCTACACCAGACAGTAAACGCGGGTCGCCGATCTTCACAAGCCTCTCTCCGATGCTGAGCATAGGCCTATCGGCGTCATTTGGACTCTTAAGAATCAGATATGGCATCAAGACCGCTAGCCCACCCTGTAACTTGCCACTCTGTTTCCTGCATCTCCGTTCGAGTTTCGGGACATCCTGCCTTAACCTTCTTCGTAGATCCTTTCTGTCAGAGTCGTAAAGGAACTGTTCTGGTGAATACCCCATTTCCAAGAATTCCGGATACATCTTGTGGTGGGCGAGTTCGTTGTACAGAAACGAGATAAGCTCACTGCCAAATTCGCCGAAGTCTTCGTTGTCAATGAAAAATGGACGGGTCATTCCATCAAGTTCGAGTTTAATGTGCAAGAGCTCGTGCGAGAAACAGGCTGCTGGATATGCGGAATCGAGTACTCCGATACATGCGACGTTTTCTGATAGCACAGATGTCCAACAGTCATCATTACTAACCTTGAGGTTTATCTTCACCCTTGCGACCAAGGTCTCGTACAGTTCAGCATTCTTGTCGTCCAGTAGATCTTTAAGGGTGTAGTGTATTTGAGCCATGAATTGTCCATCTTCCAGTTGCAATTCAACGGGATAAGTGTCTGCAACGCCTTGATAAATGTAGAGTAACTACATATAAAATGCACATTTTCTGTTCACAGTCTCAAGCGGAATTTCATTTGACTGATTCCTACCTTCACATATGCTCAGGTGTATCTGGAAAAACAAGCATATAGAGGTGTCATTATGCGACTTCCAAGAATCAGGTTGTCGGCGAAGGGTGCGGCTGCTGTGATCATCGCGTGGTTTCTTACGGTCGCAGCTGTCGGACTTTTCGGCGAAGGTGAGTTGGCGGAGGGTGCCTTAACAATCCTCGCCGTGGGTGGAGCATATTCCTTGCGTGACTTGCTCGAAAGTATCAGATCGGCGAAATAACGGAAATCTCGCAAATTGACCCAATTCGAACCTCAAAGTACAATCTTCGAAACGCCTTCCGATAGCGATGGGTGTTGAGGTAGGAGATAGTTTGGAAGAAATATGCCTGATAAACAACCATACACTGTTCGAAATGGGATTCTTGTAACGATAATTGGTACGACAGTTGGTGGTATAATTCTGTTACCATTGGTACGTGAGTTTTTCTTAGATTTATTGTGGTGGGTTTGGAGTTGTGTTTTGTGGTTAGGGCGAATATTAGTTACGGATTATGCAGTACCAGTATGGTTAATCTTAATTGTTGTGGTTCTTGTAATTGCCGGTTTATTTCGCTCTATTAAACTACGTTTAAGAAAACAAGCTAGCAAGACACCTTCATTTCGGAATTATACAGAAGACACCATTTATGGAGTTAAATGGCGTTGGCAATGGTCTGGAAATGGGATCTCAAATCTTTGGTGCTACTGTCCAATTTGCGATGCATAGCTTGTACCGTCATTTGATTTCGTGCAAACGACATTTGTATGCGAGCGTTGCCCTCCAACAAATTCTGATAGAAGTATCGAGCCAATGGGTAAGATCGTAATGGCAAGACCTGGCGATAAGGATTTTATAGTAGGTGCTGCTGGACGAGAGATTTTAAGGAGATTAAGTACTGGTGAATACGCTACTATCCGTAGTTAAGATTATAGTGTTCAGTTGTCATTTCCTTCTTTACCATAGAGGCACTTGACATGGCGGGTGCGTTAACGGAAACGGTCAGAAAGTGGCAATTCAACAGAGGGCGCAAAAGAGGGCGACGGGAGGCCGAAGAGAGATTCGTCAGATGGATAAGGGAGGAAGAATCAAAGGGAACGTTTTTCAAGAGTCCTCCTCCTTCGGAAGGTACGAACGAGGAATAATGCACACCAGACGGTAGAAGAATTCGGATAGATTCAGGAAACGAAATCCAGCATATAACACAGATGGCCTCATGGGGCGCGAGCCCTTGAGGCCATCTCTCTTTTTAGACTTCAGACTGACAGCGAAAGCAAGAGAGTCATGCAGAATACTACGCGAAAAGCTCCATTCCGGATAAGTGAAACATCTATTTACTGTGGAACCATCGATTGCAAATTTCACGCGTATATGAGGATTTCGGCCATTTGCGAGATGTAACTTTAAGTCCCACTGGCGGGTGGCCTGTGGTTTCTTCGATCTCTTATCGTGTCTCTTCGGATGGTTAAGGCTCGTCCCAACCTGAAAGCTTGCCAGACCTATCAAATTGAACCCGTGCCCCTAATTCGTCAGGATAATACCAATAGTCGAATCCTATCGGAGATACTCTGCGACGTGGGGGATCTCCAAGGATTGCCTTAACCTGAGCTTTGGTCATTCCCACTCTTAGCCGCCGCCAGTTTGCCATTTTTTGGTAATTGCCGGGCTTGATCTGTATGGTAGGTTCGGATTGCGTTGCGCTTAACAACTTTTCTAGTTTCGCAACTCGAAGTTCCAACTCGATAATGCGCTTTTCGAGTTTCGAAACACGGTCTTCGGCTTGCATTTCCTGCGCCGAAAATGCGACGAATACGGCGGTTAGACAAAGTGTAAGCAGTTTCATGGTCGTCTCTCCTTTAATATTAGATTTCCAACTCTGCCGAATTTCCCGTTTACGGATATCTTACGATTGATCCAAACGGCGCCCCAGAGAACATATTTCGAATACTCTCCTCCCACCAGGTTTGGAATTCAGTTGAATTCTCATGCCTGTTTCGCGAGGGTTCACTATTAAGGTGGACAATTTACAAAGACCGGTGGTTGTGTTGAATTATCGGTTTTATTTTTTTAGACCCAGCGAAGTCTTGTACGACAGCATCTACAAGAAACGCGGAATCTGACTGGTCAGTGTGATATTGCGCGGTCTACAGAGGTAAGGATTCCTCGCTTTAGCCCGGAACAGTGAGCATTTGTCCCGCCCCTGGCACTTAACCCGCATTTAGTTTTTGTCCTGCCGATCCTGTGCATTCATGTAAGTTTCGGTTTCTGAAAATTAAGGGCTTAATATACTTAACTTGACACTGGTTTTCATTGTCCAAAGAATGTCCTTGCTCTGGAAATCCTATGGGGCCGGTTCTTATAGTGCTCTCTAACATGCTTTACGTTCTCCCGTATCTCCTCTTCCGCCACAGTGAAAAAACCACCATATTGCTGCCAATTTAACGCCCAATTCCCCACAAACTTAAGTTTTTCTAATTCATCAAATATCTCTTTGTCATCAAAAGATAGCCGATCTTTTCCATGCGCGAATTTATTCCGAATGTCTGTGGCAGTTATTAGACCACGAAACATTTCCTCATTCAATAGACCAACAGTATAAGCAAAACAAATCTTCTTAAATAAGCCCGTCTTTCCACCATACTGCCCACGAAGATATCCTTTCATCTTCTCTGGAAGACAACTTAGAGCCTCATCTATTGCCTCTTCCAAAAAAGATTCAAAATACGAACACGCAAGAACAGCAAATCCTCTTTCGCTCTCTTTCCAAAAAGCACTCCATTTTTCAGCCTGTCTATCCATTCTTTTTTTTATAGACTCAACTGCATCTCTACACTCAAAATCAGTCATTGATCCACTCCTTCGTTTTCTGTCAAATTAAGTATATATGCCCCAAGATTAAAGGATTAGAATCTGAACTCCCGATCCTGAACTCTGAAACCAAGGAGCGACGCGCGACCATTCGGGTCGACCTGGACGAGCGCTGCGAATTCATCCGGATGTTGCATGATGTCTTCGACGATCGGCTTGCGCAATCTCTCCGGCACATTGTAGTATCCGATCCCGAAGTTTACGTATCTCTCCCTGAACGATCCGCTTGCGACGGTCTGGTCCGTCTCTCCGTAACCGAAGGGTCCGTCCTCCTGCCCGGCCACCACCGAATCCGCGATCCATTCTCCGGAGGCCGCCCGTCGAAGACGAACGTGAATGGGAACCCATCGATGCGCGGTCTTGCCGCGGATCACGACCTCTCCCGGAGAAACCTCTGAAGGTTTCCCCGGTCCCGTTCTTTCAACGGCCCACGTGGAATCCGCCTGCATACTCAACGTGACGTAAACCGTCTCACCCCGTTTGCGATGTGCTTCGGTCCGTGCGAATTTATACTCGATGCGGATGCCGGCGCCGCGCATCACATGTTGAAGATTCGTGGCCTTCGCCGGGAGCCAGATTTCCCTTCCCGAATCCCCTCGATTCAGGGGCAGCGCGGCCAGGATTCCGATCTGCGCGATCAGCGCGGCGGCGAACCAGAGATATCTCTTAACCATTTCCGGCGCCCCCCTGTTTGAGATGCCGCTCGAACCGGATTCCTCCGAAAATCACCCCGATACCGCAGGCGATGAAGACGAATGATTTGAGGAGCAGGTGGGATTCCCACTGAATGAAGTTGTGAAAGACGACCCACGACAGGAGCAACAGACCCGTCCAGAAAGATGTCCGTCGATGAATCTTGACCGCCGTATAGAGCAAGCTCGCACCGATTGCGGCGACAGCCAGGTGAGCCGCGAGAATGAATCCGACGGGCTGCATCGTCAACGTGCCCGCGGCCAGCAGAACGCCGGCAAGGACGACCGCTTTCGAGCGGTGTCTCAGTTCGTCTCTCGATGGCGGCGTCCGAATCACAGAGTTCCAGACTGCAATTGCCGCCAGGCAGACCAGACCGAAGGGTACCGTCCACAACCAACCGGTTGAACCCCACGGGTGTTTCGCAAGTTCGCTCGCGACTTCTCGAAACGACATCACATACGCCAGAAGCAGAATTCCGGCCATCCCGATAATCCTCGCAATGACCCCCATAAGCCGGGCCGATTCGATCCTTTCCAACCGGAGGCCCACGCCGAAGACCAGCGTGGCGGTTCCCGCAACGGCGAGGGCGGCCGGCCAGGATTCGCCGCTGTCGAACCCCGCGCATACCGGAATCGCCGCCCCTGCCGCCAGGATCACGCCGGCGAAGGCCGGCGTGCTGCGACGCTTCAGAAACGGAAGACCGGCAACCACGATCACGAGAGGATACCAGCAGAATACGTGAGGGTTCCCCTCGGTGTGTCCGACGAACCAGACAAGGCTCGTGACGCACGTCAGTAACATGCATGGTCCGCTCATCGTCGCAAAGGCAATGACCGCCGTTCCGAGCGCCCAGATCCCGAAGGCCCCGTATGGTTCGCCGTGCAGATTGAACATCTGCGCGATCAGAAACACGTTCGCGCCAAAGACCAGCCCGCCCAGCACCACGAGGACCTCACCCAGTTTTTTTCGGGTCCCGGACACCTTCCAGAGGTAGAACCCCGCGATCTCGAATGCGAGCAGCGTACTGAACAGGAGCGCCATTCTCACGGGCACGGGGATCTCTTCCCACCGTGACGCCACGAAGCTGATCGCGCCCCCGCCGATCAGGCAGGCCCCGATCAGATAGAGGGCCTGGACAACCATGCCGCCGGACTTCTCCGTGACCTCGTTAAGCCCGTAGCGTTTGGATATCGCGGCGGACTGATCGGAATCGACAACGCCTTCGTTCACCCAGACGTCAAGTTCCTGTCGAAGGGTAGCCCGGAAGGCCGGGGACACCCGTCCGCTGCCCGAATCTTTTTCGCCCATCGCTTAATGGTCCTTTCCCGCGTAGATCCACATCGGCTCTGTCTTGCCGGCCCTGGTGAAGCCGCATCTTTCGTAGAAATCGATCGCCCTTCCATCCGCAATCAGCACGTGCTGGTGGAAGCCTTCGTAGATAGCCTTCAGTCTTCTCATCAATTCCGATCCGATTCCTTTACCCTGGTATTCGGGATCCACCAGCAGGTGCGGATAATAGACAACGAGATGCCCGTCCGAAATGGCATTGCCCAGCCCGACAAGGCGGACGCCATCCCACGCCGTCAGCAGAGAGTGGGAGTTCATCAATGCATCGTGAAGCTCGTTCGGCTTGTTCGCGGAAGACCATTCATTGGCCGAGTAGAGCCTCAATAGGGCATCGAGCGGTATGTCCCGGGCCTCACTGTAGACGATCGAAGCGTCGCACATATCTTTCTCCCGCTCAAGCGATTGCGTTCGAGTTGGCTCGCAATCAGTTTAGCCGATAAACTCTGAAAGGGAATGCACGTATCATCACCAAATTAAAATCGTCCCCCAGAGATGTGTAGTGTTCATACAGTTTCTTGCGCGCAAGGAAGAGTGCGCTCGACGGAGATTCGCCTTCGTGCAAAGCACCGAAGAACCGCTTGATTGTCCTTGTGGAGGACTCGCCCGATTCGTTATTCAGAATCGGGGCGAGATAATACCGTGTGCCTGATCGGTGCAGGTCTTCCAAAAAGCCTAGATGTAAACCTAAACGGCAGGAGTCCAGATACACAAGTTCGGGCGCCATTTGTACAAGCGTCTCGGGGCGAATCCGAATGTGTTCCAGATCAATTCCCGACTTTGGTCCCCCGTGACCGCTGATTAGCACGAAATCAGCTGCGGCGATGTTTTTCAGATCGTCGAGGCGGACGTCCAGGTCGTCATAATAGATGGAACCGGGGAAGAGTGTCTTGACCGCCAGAACGGCCCGTTCGGGGTCAGACGTCTGATGCGAAATCAGCAGGCCCTTCCACTGCTCCGAGACTGCAAGTACGGTGTCGCTGTGCGTGTGCAAACTGTACGTAACGGGTTTATGCAAAAATAGAGGCCTACCCTGGTAATAGAGCGCGTCCAGGGGATAGTCAATACACTCCTCATCCAGCACTATCTCAATTTCCGAAGCGGGTTCTATCCACGGATGAACTGGGGCGTACAAATGCTGGCCGACTTCAGTGAGCAAGGCGTGAATGTCCGGGCGTCCGGCTGCCTTCCTGACGCGGATGTAGCAGTCATGAATTTCACCCAAAAAGGATGACCAGGGATTCAGCAATCTGTATATGGTTTTCAATCTTGCGCATACCCTTTGCCTCTCAGGAACGGTATACGCCTGAATTTCCCCGTTAAAGGTCGCACGGATGGCAAGCGTCGCCCGACTCTGTTGGATACTTATAACCAATGGCGTCGGGTTACTCGAAGACATTGGGTCTCCAGCGCATCATTTCGTCAATCTGGTCGACCCGGTCCCGTACGAATCCCTCGATACTGTCCCGCAGGTCCGGGTTGTCCGATCGGCCGGACATCCACAGGGCGATCCTCAGTCGGTCTGCGATCAGGAAGGAGGTCAGCATTCGCTCGTGGCCGGCATCAAGGGGTCGGACGCTCCTGTATCCGTGAAGGAAGGCGGCGCGCAGCGAGGCGAAATCGGTCCGGCTGACCAGCGGGCCGAGGGTAGCACCCATATCGCCGAGAAAGTAGCCCCATCCGCAGTCGTCGAAGTCGAGGGCGCGCGCTTCTCCCTTCAGGAATACGTAGTTCATCTGGTGCAGATCCCCGTGTATGAGACCGAACACGGACGAATCCTCTCCCAGTTGCGCCATCGCGCTGCGCGTAATCGATTCTGCCCGGTCGACAATGGCTAGTCTTTGCGGATCGAGCATTGCTTTTGCGAGATCGATCGTTCCACCGTTGACACCACCGAGCAGACCCCCTGCGTCCCAGCGCATGCGCGTAAAGCCGGGCGGGGGGACGAAGCCCGCGGCGTGGCAATGCAATCGGCCCATAAGGCGGCCGACCCTTTCCAGATGTCCCCCGGTCAGGTCGCGCTGGCCGCAAAACCGGCCCTTCACCCACCGGAAAAGCGCGCAGACTCTCGGTTCCGGGATTCCGGACGTCGAGGCGACCGTCAGTAATTCACCCTCCCTGGTGGCTATCGGTTTGGGTACGACGAGGTCCGTATCCCGGGTGATCGCATCCAGCCATTCCAACTCCATCAGAAGCCGACTCCCCGGGGGAATCGGTCGATCATCTTTTCGTCAGTCAGTGACGGACGGGCATGCCTAAACACGCCTTGGCGGGGGATGAACAAAAAGGCCGTGTTCCACCGGTCGCGCCGCGATGCAGCACCCGCTTCCTGCGCCCCGATTAATTCCTTGACTGATCGATAACTATATGTTATGCTTGATGTTGTCTGCAAAAGAAATGCCCCTGACGCGGACAGGAGCATTGGTCGGAGAATGCTATCCTCCGGGGGAAATAAGCTTAGCACAACGAAATTTAACAACGCATGCTCTCCCAAATTGAGCTACACGCCCATTCGGATACCGGAAGCGGATGTACGGACCCGAACGTTTCGGCCTCTTTCTATTTCGGCAAGTCTACTGAAGAAGCAAGTAGTTGTCAAGAATTTTGGGTATGTACACCGGACGCACGTAACCACTTAGACACAAAGGACCCGAACATGACAAGGTCCGACATTATCGCGCGCCGCCGCCGATTCTCGATTCGGGGATATAAGACACTCACCGATGTTGGACTTGACGGAGACTATGTTGCGCCCATTCAGAAAATTTCGAACAACGAGACCGGCCCCCTTTTGGTTGCATACCACTGGTTGGACTGGCCCTCCGCGATTAAGCACCGAGACACGCTGAAGGAAACGGGTTACCTGCCTCACATACCCTTCAATATTGTGCTTGACCACGCCTTCGACATTGCGGGAATGAAGCGTTAGGATATATACATCACACAAGCGATTCACCTGCTTCCAAGAGGACGCTCCGAAAAGATCCCGAGGGAGTACGTTTATCGATCATTTGAGTACATCACACGACACGAAATTAAAGCATGATCAGCCATAGCTCTACCGTCTGGCACATCCGTATGAAGAGGCACAAGGAATCGATGGATTTGTTGGCGACCAGCCGTTTTCAATCAAACCAATCACCTTTAAATCAAAGCAGAGTCTGGCTGATTCAATTTACGTAACTATCGTCTATTATGATAAGAAGAAAGACGGCATTACAATAGAAATTCCAGATGAAAACCCGCCGACACTATTTTGACGGGAAAGTAAAATTCCCGTCGATTTGGAAGAGAAACTGGATATGGCAATTGAGCGAGGGAACAAGACTGGAGGATGATGGGCTAAGATGGGCGACTTGAAAACAACGCATACGGTATTTTACGCAGATTCCGATAATATGAAAGAACTCCTGGACGATTCAGTGGACTTGATGATTACGTCGCCGCCCTATCCTATGATTGAGATGTGGGATGGAGTATTTACCCGGCAGAATCCTGAAATAGGGAAAGCATTGCAGAGCAAAGATGGTAATCGCGCATTCGAGTTGATGAATCAGCTTCTCGACAAGGTATGGAACGAAGTCTACAGAGTCGTCAAACCGGGGGGCATTGTATGCATCAACGTGGGTGACGCCACACGAACGATAAACGGAATCTTCAAGCTCTATCCAAGCCATTCAAGAATATTGAGTCAGTGTTTGAAAGTGGGATTTCAGGCCTTGCCGGAGATACTCTGGAGAAAACAGACGAACGCACCGAATAAATTTATGGGTAGTGGAATGTTGCCGCCCGGGGCTTACGTAACCTTGGAGCATGAATTCATCCTTGTATTGAGAAAGGGTGGAAAGAGAGAGTTCGTAAGCCAGAACGATAAGCTTCTCCGGATGAGAAGTGCCTTTTTTTGGGAAGAAAGGAATATATGGTTTTCCGACGTCTGGATGGATTTGAAGGGAGCCAAGCAGGACCTGGATGACGAGAATCTCCGCAAGAGAAGTGCGGCTTTTCCATTTGAACTTGCGTACAGGCTAATAAATATGTTCTCCGTGAAAGGCGATTTAGTCTTGGATCCATTCTTGGGGACCGGTACTTCGATGGCGGCTGCGATGGCTTCGTGTAGAAACAGCGTAGGCTATGAAATTGACCCTAACTTTGTAGATGCACTGGCTAAAAGAACAACCGAGATCGTGGCATCATCCAATCGGTATATTAGCGAGAGATTGGCGAGACACCTGGAATTCGTAAGGGAAAGAACAGCTTCAGGGCGTACGTTGAAATACAGAAACGAAAACTACGGATTTCCCGTTATGACAAAGCAGGAGGTGGGAATATTGTTCAATGACGTCAGGGAAATGAGAATGTTCGCTAACGGGGAAATCGAGTTGATCTATGATCCGAATCCGCAGGAGAAATACTGTGGATTGTACAATGGATGCGATGAGGAAATATTCGAATCAGCAGATAGTGTATCTGAGGCAATTCGCGTCGATGAGGAATCGAAGCCCCCAGACAAACTAATGTCGACCCAACGGGACTTATTCTAAACTCTTAAGGTCGCGTTAGGCGTTGAAATACAAATGTTGCACAATGCTTCCGCCTCTTTGTGCTCGACCACATTTTCGAGATTTGCCTCGTGCCCTGCATCGTTCGGCCCCTCCAAAATGCTTCTTTGTTTCCGCCAGAATAAGAAGTCCCTCCACTAACATATTGTTTCTTTTATAAATTATCTACATATTGGTATCACGTACCGGCCCTTTGTTTAACTTGGTTGCGAAAAAGTACTTGCTTTACAGGGGCGGATTAATTAGTATATTACTGTATCGGTTCACTCATACAGTAATACTCCGTGCAATATCCAGCGACAATGTGTGGCGAGACCTGAAATTCGCCAGACTGCATGTTCGAAATGCCGGCACGCATGCGCGTGATTGCCGGCGACGATGGGTTGGAACAAACCAGGAGCGATGCCATGTTGCCTCTGCGCATCAATTCCGCCAACGGGGTTCCCATCTACCTGCAGATGATGGAGCAGATCAGGTACCAGATGGCCCGGGGGGTGCTGAAGGCGCACGAAGAGTTGCCCTCGGTGCGGGATCTCGCCCGACAGTACCTCATCAACCCGAATACCGTGGCGCGAGCCTACCTGGAACTGGAGCGCGAGGGGTTCATCTACAAGAAGCGGGGGATGGGCACGTACGTCGCCGAGCGGGACGTAACCATATCCCGCGAGGAAAAGCTGGAGATCGTGAGGGAACTACTCGACAGGGCGCTGGTGCAGGGCGTCGAACTGGAACTGAGTCCTGAGGAAATGGAGCAGGTGATCCGGGAACGCCTCGACCGGTTTCGGAAAGAAGATTGACCGGGAACAAGGAGTCGATATGAACGGTTCAGCGATCGCAATTGAAGGGTTGACCCATCGCTTCGGCAAACTCACGGCCGTGGACGATCTTCGGCTCGACGTGCAGGCGGGTACGGTCTGCGGATTCCTCGGCCGTAACGGCGCGGGTAAGACCACGACGATTCAAATACTCATGAACCTGCTGCGGCCAACCGCCGGGAGAGTGGAGGTTCTGGGGCTGAATCCGGTGACGGATTCCCTGGCGCTTCGCCGGCAGGTGGGGTACGTGGCCGAGAATCGCGTGATGTACGGCTGGATGAAAGTGCGGGAACTCGTCTGGTTCACCGGGCAGTTCTACGAAACCTGGAACCAGGACAGGGTGGATGCGCTCATTCAACGGTTCGGCTTGGACCCGGATCAGAAGGTGAAGCACCTGTCTCGTGGTATGAACGCGCAACTGGCCCTCGCCCTGGCGCTGGGCCACGAGCCGCGGCTGCTTATCCTGGACGAGCCGGCCTCCGGGTTGGACGTACTGGTTCGGCGCGACTTTCTGGAGAGCATTATCGGGCTGATCCAGGAGGAGGGTCGCACGGTCTTCCTGTCCTCGCACCTCGTCCATGAGGTGGAGCGCGTGGCCGACCGTGTGGCCATTATCGAGCAGGGCCTCCTGGTGATCGAGGGCACGGTGGACGAGGTGAAAGGGTCGGTCAAGCGGGTGGTCGTGCGCATGCTGGAAGACGCAGACCAATTGACCGGAATCGCCGGCCTGCGGCAGGTGCAGGGAGAGGGGGCGCAGCGGCTGTTGACCGTGGCGGAATACGGCGAGGCGCAGGCCGCGCGGATCCAGGCGCAGGGCGGGCATATCCTGGACGTCATGGACGTGGGTCTGGAGGAGGCCTTCGTCGCCCACGTACGGCCTGACTCAGGAGGACAGCCATGAACCCGATTGGTGCTCTTTTCTGGAAAGAAGGGCGTGAGGCCGCCTACAAAATCGCCGCGGGCGCCGGTCTGGCGCTGGTTGTCGGGTTGGTCTGCACTCAAGAGGGGGTGTTCTCATATCATAGAGAAATTCAGCCTTTGAGCCATCTGGTAGGCCTTTTCGGTGCCGTGCTGATGGGTATGGACCTCATTGCGCAGGAGCGGTACCGGATGACGCTGCCTTATCTGTTGTGCCGACCCTTTGCGCCCTGGAAAATGCTGACGGTTAAGTTCGCGGTCGGCGCCGCGGGGCTGCTGACGGTGTTGGCGTCGTACTGGGGTGGGACATTCATCGGGCTGCTGGAATGGGGTGACCTGGACTTCCAATCGTGGGCTTATTCGAATAGAACTTACACGGCCGTGGAGAGTTTTCCGGTTGAGGAACTCCTGTCAGACGTGGGTTACATCCGTGTGGTGTTATTGTGGTTTGTTATCTACCTGATACCGTATTGTATCTCAGTGTTGGCCTCCATACTTACAGATCGTCCACTCAAGGCGGCGATGACCAGCCTTATGGCCGTCTGGGTAGGGATATTCCTATTGGTGACCGCGGGGTCGCTCGCTCCGAAGATCTCCGAGTTTTATTTCAGGATGGTGTTCTCTCTTGAATTGAACAGCCACGCCGGAATTCTCCGGCAGGCCTTCGACCCATCCTTCATACTGGCGAGGGCAGGGGCAATTGCCATGCTGGTCGGCGGCGCTTTGTTCTGCGCCTGCAGGGTTTTCAGCGCACAGGCCAGCAGGCGCTATCAATGGGTCGTAGGAGCGCTCGCGTTAATCTGTACGATTGTCGTTATCGGATTGGACGTCACCCAATCTCGCCAAAAGCGCACTCCGGTTGAGCCGGTGGCGCCGGTTGGCCACCTGAAATATAAGATGTCAGCCATGGGTCTGGCGCTTAATAATGAATTGGCTGCGGTACTGCTTGAGCGCGGCCTGAGCGTGGTGGACGTGTCGGATGTGTCGGCTCCTACCGAGATCGGCCAGGTGGAGATGGGTGGGTGGCGGCTCGAACGGCTCGCGTTAACCGGCTCCCGCGCCTATGTATGGGGCGAATTTCAGGATAGTGTCGGTGTGGTAACATTTGACCTCAGCCGTCCCAATCGCCCTCAGTTGCAGGCGCTAAGCCTGCTCTATCCCGTGGAGGAGGGCCCAACCCCATGGTTGCGGCGCATTCCGCGGCTCGTGGGGTGGGGTGTATCTCATGGACATTTGTATGCCGGTCTACTCCGCAAGGATTTTCTGGAGTTGCACAGTTTCGACGTTAGGAAAAGTGGTCCGCCTCCGCTCGTTCACGTATTGCCGATCGAAGAGACAACGAAGCATGTGTGGGATCACGAATGGGAAATGCAGATAGTGGGTTCGCACACTTTTCTGACACTGGGACAGGAATTCGCAGTCCTGGATCTAACCGATCCCGGGCGGCCTGAAACATTGAGCCGGATACCTTTGCGTCGCTTCGGACGCGCCGCCACTTACGAGAAGTTGGTCCAGGAATTCCGCGAACAAGCAACCTCTACGGAGCTTACTGAACCTCTCGTTCAAATGTTCGAAGAGTACGGTCCGAACTTGGCAGCAACGGAAAAATACACGTACGGAACTCACGGTAGACATATATCGTTTGTTGTTCCGCCCGGATTGGGGCCCCTCACCGTCGGGAACGACAGGGCCTATATTGAACGACACCTGCCCCGCGAAATTTCGGTGGTGGACATCAGCGACCGCCTTAAGCCGGTGGAGGTTGATTACATACCCTGGACGCGTCTTCCCCGACGAATGACCATTGTGGGAGAATCCGCGTACGCCCTGAGCGGGGGAGCGATCCAGACTTATGTCAAGACCCGCTACGGCACTTTTTCGCGGCGGGAGAAATTGGGGCTCTCCGACTATGACGCACATAGGCGAAATTTCGACATTCTTGACCTGAAAAGCCAAGGCGTCGACCCGGCGCGCGATATGTTTATTCCAAAGGGCGATCATA
Source organism: Candidatus Latescibacterota bacterium (assembly GCA_965237675.1). Taxonomy (GTDB): domain Bacteria; phylum Latescibacterota; class UBA2968; order UBA2968; genus JAAXHE01. The sequence continues at coordinate 739,566 of OZ250150.1, read as the reverse complement.
TCTACGCTCTTTTGAACAACCACCTGGCCATCTTCGAAAAACCCAGGAAATCGGAATAATTACCGGTCGATTCGACAAGCGTCGGCGCGACGTGCCGTTGGATATGTACATACCGTCGGTCGGACATTTCTGTTCGCTTCGGAACAGCAGAATGGCTATCTTTGAGGCGCCGCGGAGGACGGAATAGCGTCCGGTGAAAACGACGCAATTGCTACTGGCAACGCAAACCCAAAATCGCTGCCACCGATTATACAGTTACAAACTTATTGAACTCACTGTCCTACGGGTTCAGTTCCAGGATGGAAACATCAACGTCGCCGCCGAATTCCACAGGACCGCTCACCTACATCCACAACATTTGAAAATATCTCGATGGGATGGAATTGGCGTTTCCCGTGCAGAGTTCGTATCCGGAACTGACGAGGCACATGACACGCAAACAGGCGAGAGGTGAGAGCAACGTAGACCGATTACTGCGATATACCCGCCTGCGAGGATAGACTTTACAGGAGATGAGTATTATGAAACCTTCATCGGTATCACAGTCCCCGTTGACAATTGAACGCGTATTGGAATCAGCAGGCGATACGCTTTTCGTCATATTTGATTTTGGCTGTGCCGGATGGGAAAAACAGATCCAGGCTCTAAAGGAATACTGGTGGGCATGGTCGGAGCGTCATTCCATACCACGCGTATCCTTTTGGTACACGGACGATAATGACGGTCTCCCACGTCTCGAACTAAAGAAAGGAAATTATGTGGTTTACGGCTTGTTCGACCCGAAGCCCAACCACCTTGTCTTTGCAGCGTTTAATGAGACGCCATTTGGTCTGTCAGAAGAGGAACAGAAGTTGCTTTTCGAAGGCGGGATGGGCGAAATTGGGTTCTCGGCTGTCGGCCACAATCCTTTGGGAGACGGGCATATAGCGGCCTTTTGTGCACCTAGCCCTACTGTCCTGACAGGCATGAAGAAATGTCTAAAGTTGAACTATACGTTTTTTGCCACATTACAAGATCAAGTCATCAATGGCGGAAATTTGGACGATAATTTCGCTCCTCTGGTGTTCTCCGCCGATGATGGCCAAGTCGACGCAGAGTATTTCTTTACAACACTTGAGAGGGTACATCCCTATCCGTTGCGTCATATTTCCGGACAGGACTATCTGGATCTGAAGAAATCTATTCGCTGTCGACTGCAGCGGCTAGAAGCATCGCGCGGCCATATCTCGTACCCCGAACTGTCAGGCATACTGGCTGAGGCTGCCGCCCGTTTAAAGGATGGGCATACGGAGATCATGCCTGCTGTAAATATCATTGAAGCAGCCAATCCCGATGTTCTTATGTTTCCATTTCGGTTGAAACGACGCTTTAACGATTTGGTAGTAGAGGATACCATTCCTGGTTTGGAGGATTTGACACGGAAATCAATTGTATCCGTAGACGATAGACCAATTAAGGAGTTTCTGCAGCCAGCGTTGTGCAGGATTTCCGGGGAATCGGATACTCGCCGGTTCGTGCAATTCTTAGATAACCAGCGATTCTACGGAGCGTGGTGCGCGTTGTTCACCGAAAGTCCCGTAACGATGCGATTTGCAGAAAAGCGAAAGACTTCAACACGCCGAATTGACCTAATTTCGTTGCGCGAATATGACGACCTCTTACCTGAAAGGGAGGAGTCAGAAGGGTTCCATCATTTCTGTCGTGACGATAATACGTGCTATTTTAATTGCGATAGTTTCGATGATACAGACGATAGAAGGACGTATATAGCAGGTCTATTTAGTGAATTGAGGGCGAAGAAATCCCACCGCCTCATCATAGACGTTCGCCAAAACGGTGGTGGAAATCCAGACCTTGTCGCTTTTCTGCTTGAGTTTCTTACAAAGAAGCCGTTTAAGATGTGGTCTCGCGTCGATATTAAACTGTCGGACCTACTGATCGAGCAGCATTCAAATTACTCCCGTTATAGCGACCTGGCCGGATTAATGCTATCGGAGGCGGACGACTTGGTAATCCCTCAGCGGCGAGAGGACCTGTTTACGGGCGATCTCTATGTACTGATTGGTCCGTGTACCTTTTCGGCGGCAGCCGAGTTTGCCGCTGTCGTGAAGGATCACGGACTGGGCAAACTAATAGGTGAAGAGACAGGCGGGAGAAGGCAAAGCACGGGCGATGCTTTGACCGGTTTACTTCCAGTGAGCGGGATAAGGTTTGGAATTTCAGCAATGATGTATTATGCCGCTATGCCTGAAGCGGGCGATGAAGCTCGTGGCACACTGCCTGATATCTCACCGAAGGCGGACGAACTATCTAAGTATGAGGAGACAGCAGATCCATTGCTCCAATTTACACTTGAGCATATTGTTTGATTAATCTTGTACTTTGGCGTGCAATAACCCGAAACCCGCTCAGAAGGATCGTTTTATGAAGAATCCAGGTATACTCATTCTGATCGCCCTACTCGTTATGGCGACTGGCGGCTTTGCCGCGGAAAGCAGCGAACGATCTGTCGCGATTATCACCGGTGAAGTCCGGGAGCCGACCTCGCGGGAAATCACGTTCAGTTACGACTCGCCCGCGGCGCTGGGGAAACAGGCCGGGCAGCGCGTGGTTCTGGACAACCGGAACCGCTTCGCCCTCGAGATTCCCCTCGTCCGGGGGACCCTCGTCCGGGGCAGCTACAAGAGCGGGGGAATCACATGGAAGCCGGTGCGGCAGGCCGTGGCGTTCCTCCTGAAACCCAGTCCACTGGTTTTCTTCGTCGAACCCGGGGACAGCCTACATATTTCCATCCATCCCGGTTCTTTCTACACTTCGTTCCGGTTCAGCGGCCAAAACGCGGACAACAACCGCTTCATTGCCGAATGGTACCCCCGATTCCAGGATTTCCAGCGGAAAATCAGGGACTCCCGGGAAATGGAGGCGGATGTTTTTACTCGCATGGTGGACGGGTGGCGCGCGGACCAACTCGAATACCTGGACAGGCGGCGCACGGTTTATGCGCTGTCTCCAGGATTTGTGGAGTATGCGTCGCGCTACTTTAACTACACGTACGCATACCTGTTGATCTCCTATCCGACCAATTACCGGTTTGCCACAGGCCGTGAGAACCGAAAGATTACTCCGGAATATTACGATTTCTTGAATCAGATTCCAATGGTCGACGAAAAGGCCATTGGCGTGGATCCCTATCATACCTTTCTTGTCCGGACGCTGGACCGGGAATTAATGGAGATGCCCACGTCATCCGGTCTTTCCGATATTTACGATCTAACGAGCCTGGATCTTCCGGAGGAGACCGAGGCCCAACTCGACTCGCTTTACGAAAAGGACGGACTGCGCCCGAAGCTATCCAAAATGATCGATCTGTCCGGGTTGGGACTGCCGCAATCTGTCCGGACCAGTTTGGACTCGATGTACGCCAACAGGAGAAAGCCCTGGCTATCCGAGATGTTCGATCTGGCGAAGATGGGCTTGTCGGAAGCCGCCCAGGCGCGGCTCGACTCCTTCTACGAAAAGAGTGATGGATCATACAGAATTGCCACGTCAAGCAAGCTGAAAAAGCTCGCAATCGATACGACGGACGGTGCGCTGGTTTTCCGGCTGCCCGAAGAAGAAGGGGCGGATCCGTTTAAAGGGTTCAGGTCTTTTCGCAGGACGCGGAAACTGACCGAAATGATGGATCTCACGGGATTGGACATATCGCCGGAGATCGGCGCCCGACTGGACTCGCTGTACGAAAACCGTCAGCCGCTCAGGCTGTCGCGGAAGCTCGATCTCGCGGACTTGGGCCTGCCGCAGGCGGTTCAGGCAAAGCTTGATTCGATCTATGCAATAAAGAAACGGACAGTACCCATGCTTCCACGCAGGTTCGATCTGGCCGAGAAGAAACTGAACGGGAGAGTGCGCTACTGGTACCTGGCCGAACAGCTGATCAGTAGTTTTCAGCACGGACGTGACGGTTTTGCGTCGACCAACCGCATGTGGCGGGATTTCCAGGCGACCAATCCTCATCCGGAATACAACGAGGCGGTCCAGGCAGTCCTGGACAAGGCGATGGCGCTGCAACCGGGGCGCCATGCGCCCGATTTCACGTTGACGGACCTGGAAGGACAACCCGTGTCGCTGAGCCAGTTCAGGGGCAAGGTGGTGCTTCTGGATTTCTGGGCGAGTTGGTGCGGTCCCTGCATCGGCGATTTGCCATTTCTGCGAAAAATAAAGAAGCAAACGGCCGGTCAGCCGGTGGTTTTCGTCAACCTTTCACTGGATTCCAGCGACGCCGCATGGCGCAAGGCCATCGAAAAACACGGGATCGAAGGGGTGCACGTGCGCTCGGGGGCATCCGGTTCCGGCGCCACCAGCGCCTACAACGTTCGCGGGATACCGGCCTATTTCCTGGTGGATCCGCAAGGGATGATCCTGGAGCGGCTGGCCGGATTGGGAATACGGGATACGGATGCCGTTGTCGCGAAGATCCTGAAAAGCCTGGGTTCGGTTTAAATATAATCCGATTGCGTCAAACCTGATGTCAGGCTTACGGCGACGGACGCCATCGCCGCGGCGATCACAAAAAGACAAAGGATCGGCAGCTTTTACGCGGCCGATCCTTTGGCGTATAACCTGTCGCATCTCACGACTTTTGGCTGGTGATACCATCGCATCCCGTTGGCCGTCAATCTATCATTCCAATCGCCCGTGCCAGAGATGCTTCGTCAGCCTGTCGGCATCCTCAGCATGACAGGATGTTTAACCATGAGAGTCAATGGACTGTCTTTCGACCAACCCGCGGCGAGTCATCGCATTGCGATGACGCCGGGCAACCACAAGGGTTGCCCCTACAATTGACACGCCGCCCGGGGCGGTGGGCCGTTTTACGCTCTCCGGATTCAATCGTCCGCGGCTGTGGTTTCCGCCATCGCCTCCGCCTGTCCGTTACCGCCGTGTGCTTCGTGATCCAGCCTGACCGATACCAGCCTGGACACCCCCGGCTCTTCCATTGTAATACCGTGCAGGCAGTCCGCCGCAGCCATCGTGACCTTGTTGTGGGTAACCACGATAAACTGGGTGTCAGCCGCAAACCGTTTGAGCACCCGCACGAAACGGGCGACGTTGGCATCGTCCAGAGGGGCATCGACCTCGTCCAGAATGCAGAACGGGCTCGGCTTGACGAGGTAAATCGCGAATAGCAGTGCAATCGCGGTCAGCGCCCGTTCTCCCCCGGAAAGCAGGTTGATATGCCGCAGCTGTTTGCCCCGCGGCCGTGCGATAATCTCCAGCGGCGCCTCCAGCGGGTCTTGATCGGCTGGCATCAGGAGATCCGCCTGGCCGCCTTCAAAAAACGCCTCGAACGTCTTCCGGAAATTCTCTTTGATCTGATCGAACGTCACCATAAAACGGCCGCGGGCCGTCCGGTCGATCCGGGATATGGTCCGCTTGAGGGTTTCTGCCGCCTCCAGCAAATCGCTCCTGTGTTTGGACATAAACTCATGGTGGCGTTTCTGCTCCTCATACTCTTCCACGGCGGCCAGATTTACTGAACCCATACGCCGGAGCCGGTCGCGAATCTCACTCGCACGCTTTTCGGTCACGTCTTCAATGAACTCAGGATCGTCCAATGCGCCAGCCTCTCTGACATCCACCTCGTATTCGTCCAGAATTCGCGCCCGTAACGCCTCCGCTCCCGTTTTTAACTCCGCCATCTCGACTTGCAGCTGACCCAATCGATCACGGTTCTGATTTACGCGCCGGTTCTTTTCCCGTACTTCCGCTTCCAACTTCCGGGTATCTGTCGACAGAGCCTGTTGGCGTTCCGCCTGCCTGTCCCGTTTGACCTCCAGTTCGTCCCGCTTTCGATGCAATTTCTCCAGTTCCTCCGCGGCAACCTGAGCGGCGTTCTCCAGGTCGTTCTTTTCTTTTTGCTGTTCCTCGCACTCGGTGACCAGTCGTTTCAGTTCCCGGTCTATTTCAGCATGGTCCCGGTCGCATCTCTGCTTCTCGTCTCTTTGCCGGTCCACGCCGGCTTTCAATGAAGCGATCTCCACCTGCCGTTTGGAGACCGCGTCCTGCTCCGCCCGCCGCTGCTGTTCCCGTTCCCGCAGCGCCATGTCCACCTCGCGGGTTGCGGCTTCCAGTTGCGCGCGCCGTTCATCCAGTACGTTCAACTGTGCTGCCTCGGAAGCGATGGCTTCCCTCAAATCGGTTTCAACTTTCATCAGCGCCGCGATTTCATCCCGAATTTCAACCTCGGCCCCCACCTGCCGTTGTTCTTCGGACTGTGCGATCTGAAGTTCCCGCCGGTGCGCGGCCAGACGATTGCTCAAACTTGCCAGATTGCTGTCCGTTTCGTCGATGCAAGTCTGCAATTCGGCCAGCGATGTGGTGGCGTTCTCGAGTGCCGAATCCAACGATTCCAATTCGGCGCGCCCAGCACTCAGATTTGCTTCCAGCGTTTCGATCTCCTGTCTGCGCCCGATCAGGCCCGCGCCGCCATCCGTCGTCTTCCCGCCGTATATCGTGCCGTCGGCCGAGAACAGTTCGCCCTTCTCGGTAACCAGATCCACACCCTCAGACCGCATATCTTCCAGCAGCGCAAGCGCGTTTTCCGCGTTGACCACCACCAGCGTTCGGTGAAGCAGTGCATGAACCGGAGATTCCTCGCCCCCCAAAAGATCCGACGCCCTGCCCACCACGCCTTCGCCATCCGGCGGCGTCCAGCGGGCGCCGTTGCCGCTGTAAACGGGATCCAGTGGCAGAAACGCCGCGGATCCGCGATCGCCCGATCGCAGGTAGTCCATAGCCTTAACCGCGTCGGCGGGTTCGTCCACCAGCAGACATTCCAGCGCGCGTCCAAGGGCCGCTTCAATAGCGGTTGCGTACCGGGCATCCACCTCAATCCGGTCCGCGACCACGCCGCGCACTCGATCCACAAAGGGAGAATCGACCGCCAACGCGCGGACGCCGCTCGAGTAGCCTTCGAATCCCTCCCGTAGTCTTTTCAGAAGTCCGACCCGCGCCCCGTCGGCCTCTCGTTGGGCCAGCAGGCGGCTGCGCCTTTCCATCATTCCTTCCAGTTCGGCCTGGAGGCGGCGATGCTCCGCCGCGTGCGCGTCCCGCTGCCTGCCTTGGTCGGCCACCCCCCGTTCCAGGCTGTGTATCTGCCGTGCGGCCTCACGTCCTGAACCATCGGCCTCCTGTTTGCGGAGAACCACATGCCTGGCATCGGCTTCAAGGCGGGCCTGGCGTTGCGCAATCCCCTCCAGCCTGGTCCGTCCGCGTTCCAACCGTCCGGTCCCTTCATTGATTTCACCCAGGGCGCTCATCAATTGTGTCTTTTGTTCGTCGGCACGGGTTCGTCGCGCGTCGAGCGCCTGGTTCGTCCCTTCCAGCGCGCCGCGCTCCGTCTCCAATGCGTTTTCCGCGCGCTGCAATGCCGCCTGCGCCAACGATCCGCGCCGCGCGGCGGCCGCCCCTTCCCTCCGTACCGTGTCCTGCCGTGCGGCCATGTCCTTTTGTCGCCGGTCCGCCTGTTCGAGGAAGGCATCGATCGATCGGATTTTCTCCCGCGCTACCGCGATATCCGTTTGCCTCCGATGTACGAGGTCATTCTGCCTGCTCACTTCCACATTTGCTTCCACAAGGGCTTGATCCCGTTCGGCCAGTTCCGTTCGAAGTTCCTCCAGGCGCGCCTCCGCGCGGGCGATATCTCCGGAGGCAACCTCCACGTCCTCTTTGAGAAAGGCCATTTCATCCGCAACCGGCCGGGATCGTTCGGACATCTGAAAGAACCGGTATCGACCGAGCCGGAGGTCGAGGTCCTTCATCTGGTCTGAAAGCTGTCTGTAGAGCCGCGCCTTCCGCTCCTGCCGTGCAAGAGCGTTCACCTGGCGCTCGACTTCCGCCATTACAGCGTCCACGGTCTTCAAGTCCTGCTGGACAGACTCCAGGCGGTTCCAGGCCGCCCTCCGCTGTACCTTATATCGGGTTACCCCGGCGGCCTCCTCGAACAGCCGCCGCCTTTCCTCGGGTTTGTCGCTGATGATTTCATCCATCATCCCCTGCTCAATGACGGAATAAGCGTGCGCGCCCAGGCCCGTATCCATCAGCAGATTCTGAATATCCTTCAACCGGCACGGTACCCTATTCAACAAATAGTCGCTGTCTCCGGATCGAAACAGACGGCGGGTAACGGTCACTTCGGTATAGTCGACCGGCAGAATCCGGTCTTCATTGGCAATGGTGATCGACACCTCGGCCATACCGAGCGGTTTCCGGTTCCGGGTACCTGAAAAAATCACGTCCTCCATATTGTTGCTGCGCAACGACCGAACCCGCTGCTCGCCCAGCGCCCAGCGCAGCGCATCCACCACGTTGGATTTGCCACAGCCGTTGGGGCCCACAACGCATGTAATGCCCTTCTGAAGCGAAAGATCCAGCTGTTGCACGAAGGATTTGAAGCCCAAAGCCGTCAGTCGGGAAAGATGCAAAGCACCGCCTCCTGAAGAACACGAACATCCGGCGTGTCAATACAGATGCGAGGGACGAATCGAAAACGGCACACCGATAGCGAAGGAACGGCAGACTGTCCGATCCGCCGTGTCGTCACGCGGACTTTTGCGGACGTTCGCTATTGGCCCGGATTAGCGAGTACAATATGAAAGGGGGAAGGCAGGGGAGATATGGAAGACGCAACAAATTGGGGAAGAAACCGTTGCGGTGCCTAAAAAATACTACATCTTGTAGCGCGCGTCAAGACCTATTTCTCCGGGTAAAAACCGGACGCCGCGCCACACGGCCTTTTTTAATTTCCAACTGTCGTTTTTTGGCTTACTTTACCTGACCGTACATCCAACCCGGGTTCCGGATACCCTTTATGCCCAGCATTTACTCCGATCCCATCGTCAAGATCGAAAAGGTTCTCATCCGCGGAAGACGTCCGCGTACCATCGGTTCTAACGCCCGCCTCGGCGCACATGGCCAGGCCGTTACGGACCCGGTCGTGCGCATCTGCACCGGGGGCGGCGCGGAGGGTATCGGCTGGTCGCCCCTCGACCGAGGCCACGCCGAAGCGCTGCTTGGTAAACGTCCCTCGGACCTCTTCGAACTTCCCCTGGGGTCGAACGGGGCCGGCGCAGCCATTGATCTGCCTCTGTGGGATCTGGCCGCCAGATGTGAAGGGGTGCCTCTTTACCAACTCCTGGGCGCGCGCGGCTCCCGCGAAGTGGAACTCTACGACGGTTCCATCTATATCGACGATCTGGGTGTTTCCGACGATAAAGCGCGCCGAATCTTCCACGAGGAAGTCCGAACCGGGCACGACTATGGGTACAGCAATTTTAAAATCAAAATCGGTCGCGGAGCCCGCTGGATGCCCGTTCGGGAAGGAACGGACAGGGACGTGCTGGTGATCCACGCGGTTCGCGAAGCCGCGGGACCGGATGCGAAAATTCTGGTTGACGCCAACAACGGAACCACGCTCAATATCGCTTTGGACATACTCGAACGCTGCCGGGATGTGGGGGTCTATTGGTTCGAAGAGCCGTTTCCTGAAGATCGGGCGTTCAACCAGGCCTTTAAGGAGGCGATCGTCCAGAGAGGCTGCAACACGCTCGTGGCCGACGGTGAATCCGGGCCGCCTCCACCCGACTTCTTCGATATGGTCGAAAAGGGATGGATTGATATCGTGCAGCACGACTTCCGCTTCAAGGGTCTGACCTGGTGGAAAGCCACCGCGGATCGCATCCAACCCTGGGGCGCGAAGTGCGCCCCCCATTGCTGGGGGAGTATCATCGAACGCTACGCACACGCCCACTTCGCCGCCTCCATTCCCAACTTCAGCCTCCTGGAAGCGGCGCCCGCCGATATGCCCGGCATCGTCCTGGACGGGTGGCGGATGCGAGACGGCAGGCTGATCGTACCCGAAACGCCCGGTGCGGGATTCGACGTCGAACCGGATATGCTCGAGCGCGGCGTGGGATCCGAGGGCGGATTCCGCGTCGGCATCCATGATCGCCAGCGTTCCCCTCGCCGCCGCTGACGATACGCCCGCGTTTCGGTGTTTTCAAACCTCAACAACCCTTGTAAAGGACGTGCATGCCAACCTACAACATCGCCGTTCTCCCCGGAGACGGGGTCGGCCCGGAAGTGGTCGCAGAAGCGCTCAAAGTCCTTCTCGCTCTCGAGGAGCCGCATCCGAATCTTCGTTTCGCTTTCTCCGAACACCCGGTCGGCGCCAGGTGCTACTCCGAAACCGGCAATGACCTGCCCGAACCGACGCTCGAGGCCTGCAAGCAGGCCGATGCCGTCCTTTTCGGTTCCGCCGGCGACCCGGATATCCGATTTTCCGATGGCACCGAAATCGCACCTCAGCTGACACTGCGTTTCGAACTGGACCTCTACGCCGGGATCCGGCCCATAAAAAAATATCGCGGCGTACCTCCGCTTCTCGCGGGGGATCCGCCGCTCGACTACGTCATCCTCCGCGAAAATACCGAAGGCCTTTACGCCTCCCGAGGCGCCGGGGTTCTTCTTGGCGACAGTCTCGCCGTTGACAACATGGTCATCACCCGCGCCGGCACCGAGCGGATTGTACGGTACGCCTTTGAAATCGCAAAGCAGCGGAAGGGGGCACCCGTTGACGGGAAAAGCCGCGTCACCTCGGTAGACAAAGCCAACATTCTGAAAAGCATGGCCTTTTTCAGGCAGATCTACGACGAGATTGCAGAATCCTATCCCGACATCGAACGGGATTATGCCTACGTGGACGCCTTCACCGTGTACCAGTTACGCAACCCCTCATGGTACGACGTTGTGGTTGCCGAAAACATGTTCGGGGACATCATATCGGACCTTGCCGCGGCCACCATCGGCGGGATGGGTATGGCGCCCTCGGCCGACGTAGGCGATCGTTACGGCGTGTTCCAGCCATCCCACGGTACCGCGCCCGATATAGCCGGGAAGGGCATCGCCAACCCCATAGCCCAGATCCTCTCCGCGGGGATGATGCTGTCCTGGCTGGGCAGCCGCCATAACGATAAGGAAGCCGCCGCCGCCTCGGAGACAATTGACCGCGCCGTCGATCGAACGCTTGTTTATCCGGCAAACCATCCGGCGGACCTGGGCGGGACCGCGGCGACGCCGGAGGTGGGCGACGCGGTCGTTGATGCCATCGTTAATGCATAGATGTACCGTTCGAAAACTCGGGGTGAAGATCGATCCGGAACAGTTGACGATCCAACGCGGCAATTCTATTCACGGTGGACCGGCGTTTTTTACAGAAGGGATATGTCATGACCTCGAAAGAAAAAAAGGACCTCATCGATCGCACCGTAGCGGACGAGTCGAAACGCGCCAGCGACCTTTCTATGCGGGTACATGCATGGGCGGAACGGCCCTTCCGGGAGGTCAAATCCTCCGGAGCCATCGCGGACTACCTGGCCTCACGCGGCTTCGAGGTCGAATTTCCGTTCAAGAATATCCCCACCGCCTTTCGCGCAACCCGGGGCAACGGAGGGCCGGCTTTGGGGATGCTCGGCGAATACGACGCGCTGCCGAACTGCGGTCCCGAGGAAGGTCAGTGGGGTCACGGCTGAGGCCACAACCTGCTGGGCGTTGCCCCGGCCGCGGGCGCGGTCGCCGCTGCAAAGATTCTCAAGTCAATTGGCACATCGGGAAAAATCATCTACTACGGCTGTCCAGCCGAGGAGACCCTGGCGGGGAAAGTCTACATGGCCCGCGATGGCGCGTTTCGGGACCTGGACGCGTGCCTCGCCTGGCATCCGGGGAGTTCTTCCGGCGTCAACGATTTCGGCGGGTCATCGCTGGACTCCGTCGTTTACGAATTCTTCGGACGCACTGCCCACGGCGCGTGGGGGCACCGGGGCCGGAGCGCCCTGGACGGGGTGATGCTCACGGACATCGCCGCGAACTATCTCCGGGAACACGTGCCCGAAAATGTCAGGATCCATTCCGTCATCCGGCAAGGCGGCGACGCCCCCAACGTGGTGCCCGCCTATGCCAAGATCTGGTACTTCGTTCGAGGCAAGAACCGCGCACAGGTCGACCATGTGCGTGAACGCCTCACCGCCTGCGCCCAGGGCGCCGCGAAGGCGACCGACACGCGGATGAAATGGTCGCGCATCACTGCCGTTTACCCGCGTCTGCGGAACAAGGCGATGTGTGAGATCGTCCGAAAAAACCTGAAACTCTTCGGGCCGCCAGAACCGACGGAAGCCGACAGAACACGCGCGGAAACCCTGGGTTATAAAAAGGATTTTAATACGAAAATCACAAAGGGCAACGGCTCCCAGGGTCGGGGCTCCACCGACGAAGACAACGTCTCCTGGCTGGCGCCCCTGGGTCGATTCCAGATGGTATGCTATGCGAAGGGCACCCCTGTCCATCACCGGGACATGGCCGCGCAGGCCGCCCTGCCTTTCGCCGGGCGAGCGCTCCAGCAGACCGCCAAAGTTTTCGCCGGAACCGCGGTTGACCTCTGCCGGAGCCCGGAGTACATGAAAAAAGTGCGGGCCGAGTTCGAGAAACGCTCCAGCGGATTCACGTACGACCCGCTGGTTCGCAAGAATCAGAAAGTACCCATCGACCCGCCGTAGCCCGGCCCGAACGGGCATCGTTCCGTCCCACACTGGCACACACTCATCCCCCACCAGAGGACAATTCCCATGCCGGACGTCACCCTTGAAGAAGCGCAGGCAGTCCACGATCGCTGCCTTATCGTCGACGGCCACAACGACACGCCCGTGGAGCATGTGCACCGCGGCGAGCGCCCGATGGACCTGAAAAAATCGGACCATGCGTATCATATCGACATTCCCCGAATGAGGGAAGGCGGATTCAACGCCGGCTTTTTCGTGGTCGGCAACGGTCCCACGGCAAACGTCCGTGTAACCCTTGAACAGACCCTGGCTTCCGTGGAACGGTATCCCGCCGACCTGATGCTGGTGCTGTCATCGGCGGATGTGGGACGGGCACGGGAATCCGATAAAATAGGTATCCTGCTCACGATCGAAGGCGCAGGACGATGGCTGGAAGCCGAGATGGATATTCTTCGGCTCTACTACCGCCTGGGTGTGCGCTGCATCGGAATTACCCACGGCGAAGGCGGCGAAGACGCGGCCTATCTTCAGGGCAGCAAGAGTCCATTCGGGCCGTGCACGCCCGACGATCGTGAGCGTGAACGCAGGAGCGCCAGCGGCCTTACGGAATTCGGCAAAGCCGTGCTTGAGGAAAGCAACCGGCTGGGCATCATCACGGACCTTGCACACATCAATGACAGGGCCTTCTACGAGGTTCTTGAACGATCTTCGCTGCCGGTGACGATGACCCATACCGCGGTCTTTTCGGTCTGCAACCACTGGCGCTGTCTCACTGACGATCAACTCAAGGCCCTGGCCGGCGCCGGCGGCGTGATGGGCATCGCCTTCGTGCCGGGTTTCATCGATCCCGGGAACCCATCCGTCGACCGCCTGGTCGACCATATTTGTTACGTGGCGGACCTCGTCGGTATCGACCACGTTGCCATCGGCTCGGACTACGACGGCATGGGTTCGCTTACCCCTGTTGTCGGAGACGTCTCAAAGCTTGTTCACCTCACCAGCGCCATGCTCGCTCGCGGCCTTTCCGAAGACGAAATCCGGAAAGTCTGGGGTGGCAACTTTCTCGGGCTCTTCCGACAGACCCTGGACCGCAGGCAGGCGCAATAACCACACGCGGCGTCTGGTGGGTGTTCGCGTCCGAAACGATCACTCGCTCATATCCGCCGTCAGGCAACCCGAAAGGACTTCCCGATGCAAGCGAGGCGTCTCGTCAGTCCCGGCATTCGCCACATGGAGGTGGCGTCGTTCGAAACCGGTCCTTTGCCGGAAAACGGCATCCTGATCGAAAACCAGTACACCGCCGTCAGCGTCGGCACCGAGATCCACGGCTGGACCCACGGCGGCGAACCCGGAAACAAGGTGCGTTTTCCCCGCACGACCGGCTATTGCAACGTCGGCACCGTCCTGGAGGTCGGCAAGGAAGTGGAGGGTGTCCGGCCCGGCGACCGCGTCGCCGGACAGGGAAACCACGCCAGCCATACCGTCCTCCGCGGCGACAGGTCCTTCCACCAGAAGGTCCCGGATTCCGTGTCGGGCAAAGCCGCCGCGTTTATGGTCATGGGCGCTATTGCCATCCACGGAATTCGGGTGGCGCGCATCGAATTGGGCGAGGTTGTGGTCGTCATCGGCCTGGGGATAGTCGGTCAACTCGCGGCGACGCTCGCGCGGCTCTCCGGTGCCCTGCCGGTAATCGCCATCGATCTAGACGACTTTCGTCTGGACAAGGCGCAAAGCCGCGGCATCGACCTTTGCTTCAACCCCGGCGCGGTGGACGACATCCGGGACGCGGTCGGCCGCCATTGCGTGGAAGACGGCGCCAACGTCGTCATTGAAGCCACCGGCAAACCCGCGGTATATCCCACCGCTGTCCGTCTTGCGTGCACGGCCGGCCGTGTGGTCGCGCTGGGTTCTCCGCGCGGTTCCGTCGACATGGATTTCCTGGCCGATGTGCATTTGCGCGAAGTCAGCATCCTGGGCGCCCACCAGCCCAAAACACCGGAGGCCGACCACATTTACTACCGATGGGCAAAGGATCGGGACCGCCGGCTGGTGATGCGCCTGATGGGCGAGGGAAGATTGCTCGTTGAAGACCTCATCACCCACGTGGCTGAACCGGAGCAGTGCCAGGAAATCTACACGATGCTCGCCGACGATCCGAGCGCCGCGCTGGGTGTAGTGTTCAAGTGGAAGTAGGCCCTGCTACAAAGAAAACGACTTAACCTTGATTCGTCGTTTTTTGGGGACCTTAAGTCGAATATACACAGAAGAACAAAGGCGATTTGACGTGGGAGTTCCAGGATGTTTAAGGTCACTGGACGTGAACGGAGAAAACGTCCAATTGGACGACCTCAATACCCCGTTTCTGCAGTCTTTGCCGTGGTGTCGCCTTGCTGTATTTTTGGAATTAAGGCTAATTGCCACAAAAGGCACAAAAACAGCTATCCTGTTGCAGGGCGTATAGCCGAGAGACAACGAAATAACTGCAGGATCACGGAGTTACGACACACGCCGTTTCGCACCGATACCTTCTGTGCCTTTTGTGCGTTTTGTGGCCAATTTAACGGTTATCTTTTTTCGAATTGAGGTTAACCTTCGGAAAGGGAGGCCTCGAGTATGTTTTACAAGACGTCCGAACGCCACGGTCTGCGTCGCGATCCCTTTAACGCCATCGTTGTGCCGCGACCGATCGGATGGATTTCATCGATAGACGCGCGGGGTTCGATCAACCTGGCCCCGTACTCGTTTTTCAACGCGGTGGCCTATGCCCCGCCGCAGGTCATGTTCGCCGCTACAACCACACACACCCACGGCGGGTTGAAGGATTCCATAAAGAATGCGCAGGAAACCGGTGAATTCGTGGTAAACCTCGTCACCTGGGAGCTTCGGACACAGATGAACGCGACCGCAGTACCCGCGCCTGGAAACGTCAACGAGTTCGAATACGCGGGTGTCACCCAGGCGCCTTCAAGACTCGTAAAACCTCCCCGTGTAGCGGAAAGCCCGGTCCACCTGGAGTGTATCCATACCCGGACCGTGGATCTGCCCACGGACGATCCGGACGATCCGAACACGGTTGTATTCGGTCAGGTGGTTGGCATCCACATTGCCGATCGGGCTATCAGGGATGGCCTTGTCGACACCGTAGCCCTGAAACCCGTGGGGCGTCTCGGGTATCTGGACTACGCGTGCGTCACCGAGTCTTTTTCGATGGAACGCCCCACCTGGCCGTAAGCGAATAATCCATACGGTCGTTTCCTTACTCAAGTCGCTTTATTGTGGTAACGCAAGAGCCGCCAGGGCTATTGGCTCCATAAAGGCGGTGCAAGCCGTTTTTCTGTCTGCATTGCGACAGACGGACGATGAGAAGGGCAGACAGGAATGTCTGCCCCACCTTCAGACACGCTTCCTCAATAGCTCGACAAGCCATTGTGCGGGCGCCGTGCTCCTCATCGGACTGCTTATCTTCGCAGTGGTCACCCGCTGCCGGAGGAGATCGCAGGCGACGACCGGGCACAGCATACCATTCCCTTTTACTTGGTCGACGACGCGCAAGAAGGCCGCGTCAGTCAGGTGCTCTTGCGGATCAAGATCGTCGATCTGGTCTCGGACGACCGCTTGGAAATCGCGCTCAACGGCCAGTCGCTGCAAGGGGAGATATGCCGCCGGGAATACGGCTATAAGGTCGCTCCGTACCAGAGCATGTGGCTGATATTTGACTTGCAGCGGGTGCGGCCACATCAGGGGGCGAACCGTTTGGAGATCCGCTGGTGGAGCGACCGGACGATTTGGTGAGACCGCTGAGAGTCACAGATGTGGAAGTCGAGGTGAAGTATCACCCCTTGCCGACGGGCTCAAAACGAGAGATCTGAGCCCAGAGGAACAGATTCGTTACTTCAAGGCGTGCAATGCTTACATGGAACAGGACGAAATGCTGAACATTGCGGTAGTCGGAGCCGGAAACATAGCCCAAAGGCACCTGAAAGTACTCACCGACCTTCGCGAGGGGTGTGTGACGACGCTTGTGGACAGCAACCCCCGCGTTCTGGAAGAGACAGGAGCGCGGTTCGGCGTGTCGAATCGCCTGAACTTGCACGAGAGCCTGCTGGAAGGGGATCGGCCCGACGCCGTTTTCGTTCTCGTGAGTGTCCTCCAGGTCGCTGCGGTCGCCGCAGACTTCATTCGGTCCGGTATCCCGACCTTTCTGGAAAAGCCTCCTGGCCTCTATACGTCCCAGACCCGTGCGCTGGCCGATCTGGCGCGAGCGGTGGGTACGCCGGCGATGGTGGGCGTAAATCGGCGGTTCTATTCCACGCTTCTCAAGGGCAGGGAGCTGATCCTCGAATCCGGGCCGGTACAAAGCGTCACTGTGGACGCCCACGAAGATATCCAGCGGGTCCGGGAAAACCCGAAATTTCCTGAAGAGGTCCTGAAACGCTGGAGCGTAGCAAACGGCATCCACGCCTTGGACCTGTTGCGATTCTTCGGCGGTGACGTGGTGAGCGTCCAGCCGATGCACCATACTGTGGAAGGTCCCATGCCGGACTGCTGTTCGGCGCTGTTGACCTTCACAGGCGGGGCTGTCGGGCGTGCCTCTATGGACTGGTTCGCTCCGGGAGGGCACCGCGTGGAAGTGCGCGGCAATGGGGTTACCTTCACGTCCGCTCTTGGGCAAGCCGCAACCTTGAGACGCAGGGGCGGACAGCCGGAGAACGTCGAAGGGAATGACATTGATCGCCGCTACAAACCAGGATTTTATCAGCAGGATCGCACGTTCTTGAGATGGGTCCAGAATGGAGGCGCACTTCCGTTCCCGGCCTGTAGTCTGGACGACGCGGTGAAGACGATGGAGATGATCGACGCCATCTCGGGGACATGATGCTGGCTTTTTTATGACTTTCAGAGACCGCGGGCCTGTTGTTCGCGGTCTTTTTTTTCGAGACGACCGATGATATCACTGCTGCACAAATACGGGAAAACCATCGCCATCGTCGCGACACAGTCGCTCAACGACGCGCGGGACCTCTCCCCCCGGCCCCCGTAGAAAGAGCTATCAGTGGTCAGCTGTCAGCCAAAACCAAAAACCGAATCAGTTGACGTCAGCGCTATTATGTGGACGAACGCGAAGGGCGCAGACCTCTCCCCCCGGCCCCCTCTCCCAGGGGAGAGGGGGAGAAAAACCAGAAAAGCCGGCCTCACTCGGAGACACGAAGGCACAAAGGGAAAGAAGGAAAAGAATTCGATGGGCCCGGCGAACGGCCCATCTTTTTTTGAAAATCATGTCTCCGGCGGGCTTTTCTTTGGTCCTTTTTCCCAGCGCACAAGAAAAAGGACGAAGAGGAAAAAAACGAGGTGGGAGGTAAAGGCTATCGTCGCACCGGAACGAGGTTCAACGGAGCCGTTGTCCCCCGACAGGTGATCAATCAAAAACGCGTGGGCCGTATTTAAACAGGATTCGCCGTTCCCGTTAGATATCTTCAACCGCTTCCCCGAGCATCCGAATCGCGGTCTGAACGATAAAGTCGCCGGCTTCTTCGGTGCCCTGGCCGGCGCCTGCTTCGTAACCGCCCCTGGCTTTTTCGCCGGGAAGGCCGACGTAGCTCACCCCGCGCCCATTGGCATAGCCGATGACTAGCGTGTGCGGGAGGGGTGAACGCGCCTGGATTTCACGTGCGAGGCCGTTGAGGGGTTCGCCGGGCAGGACGGCGAGGCCGAAGGGGCCGAAGACAACCACCTGAAGTTCGACCGGCCGGAAGTCGGCGCCGGCTTCTTTTCGCTCTCCGGAACCAAGCGGCAGGCCGACGACGCCGGTTGCGACCTTCAGCGGCGAAGACGGCAGACGGTGGGAACACCGTGCGGCCGCGACGGCCCGTTCCGCAAAGAAACGGGCCATTTCTGTGCGCGCCTCTTCCCCCCGGGTGGCGGGGACGATGTCTCCGGAGCAACCCTGGACGAAAAAGGTCTCGCCGCCCAGGGCCCTGGAAATCTGCTCACAGGCAGGCCCGGGCCAGTCCGCCGAGACGCCGCGGTGGTAAGGATAGATCGAGACGGGATGGCAGGGTACGCTGTAGACAGTGGCGATGTTGGTGTTGTCGGCGTTTTGAAGGGTGAGGACGGTAAGGGTGGGATCCAGCGAACCGAAACGCAGACCATCCGGCAACGTATGCGGATTTTCCGGCTGAAACATCGTAACAACGTTGCCCTGGGGATCGACGGGCCGCCGGTTGAAGAGCCATTCCGAGACATTCGCACGGCCGATGCCCAAGGTGACGGGCTGAAGGCGGTCCTGCGCTCGCTTCAGGACGTCTGCGCATTGTCCGGGGAGACGCCGGCTCCAGGCCTGAAAGACGGGATCTTCCAGAATGGCTCTCAGACGTTCGCTTCCGCGGCCGGCAAACGTGGATGCGGCAAACGGTGACCGGGGCGCCGAGTGGGTGTGCGAGGCGGCCACGAGGATGTGCGTTTCCGGAATGCCTGTAGCGCCGCGAACCGCCCGGCGCACGTTGACGACGCACTCCTCCGTCGCGTCGATGAGATCCCAGCAAACCAAAGCGAACTCCGTGTTCCCGTCGGAGAGAACGAGTCCACGCAGGGTGAGCGGATCCAGAACACCGTCATAAGGTCTGCCATCGACCCAGTTTTTCATCGCGGGATCGGGTGTGATATCGGTTCTGGCCGTGCCGGCGGCAAGCGTGACTTCGGCCGCAGTCGCGTGTTTTTTTGTTAAGAGAAGGAGACTGGCGACAACAATCAGTATTGGGAGGATCGACATCGGCGTGGCCTCTTTGTGATTCGCGTCCTGTTTCTCGGACACGGGCTGGTGGGAACATGGCCTATTTTATCGCTTCGGCCAGGGCGAGGGCTTCCTTGACGAGGTGTTCACCGCAGCCCGGGGCGAAGGCCGATACATTGGATTCATAACCGCCCTGCCGGTATGCGCGGTCGTCCGGAATATACCCTGCACTGTCGTTGCTGAGGCTGACAACCAGAACCGGAAAGGCGTCCAGGGCTTTCTTGATCCGGAGCCCCAGTTCGACAAAGACTTCGCCGGGCAGCCCGATCACGGGGATGTTCCCGAGCCAGAAGACCTGGATTTCCGTGGAACGGGTTTTCCGTCCGCTGAAGCGTTCCGACCAGCGGGGCAGATTTCTGGCAAGGCCCAGGGCTTCCCGGCATTCGGTTATTTCCCGAGATGGGGCCTTGCTTTTCAATGCATCGTTCAAAGCAGCTTCCGCGTCGGTGATCTGCTGCTCCATTCGTGCGGCAGAAGGAAACTTGCGCAGCGGCAGTTCGATCGTTTTTCTGCCGGCGCGTATGCTGAGTTGACCGGTTGTCTGAATCCACTGGAGCGCGTTCAGGGCGCATCCGCCAAGCGAAAGACCGACCTGGCGCTTGGACCGGCCCTGCCGCTGTATGGGCACGATATTGCCCGCGCAGCCGAGCGCGAAGAGACAGATACCACCTTCTACGGATTCGATCAGGTCCATCGCATAACCCGGATAGTCGGCGGTGAATTCATACATACGGTCCGTGCTGGAAACGGGATGACAGGCAAAGTTGACGAGCGAGGCGATGGTGTCGCCGTCGGCTTTGCCCTCTATTTTCAGGAGGCCCACCTCCGGATCCATTGGACCGAACTTCAATCCGTCGTAGGGTGGCGGCAGGGTAAGGCTCATCTCCACTTTGCCGTCGTGGCGGATGAGCCTGCGATTGTAGCTGATGCCTTCGGCGCGGGTGGCGCCTCCGCCGAGACGGGCCGGACGAAGTCGGTCATGCGCGAGCTGTACGGCTGTGGCCAGCTTTACCGCCAACACGTCCCGATAGGACCGGTCATAAGGATCCGCATCTTCTTGCTCCGTTCGGACCGTGCTCACGGCCGGCCCGAAATGGGTGTGGGACCCGCACATCCAGACCCGGTCGGGCGGAATGCCAACCCGTTCTTCAACAAGGCCGCGGATCTGCTCCGAGAACTCCCGATCGATGCCGATGAGGTCGGTGGTAATCAGCCCAACGCTGGTTCTGCCGTCATCCAGCACCAGAGCTTTGGCATAGAGTTCGTCATGGATACTTTCGCTGCCCCGGTTACGCGCTGAGTAACCGGCCATCGGCCCGCCCAGAAACGGGGTAATGTTGACCCTGGAGGCGCCTGCTCTTAACATTACGGTTCTCCCTGAGGTGTTGGTATTCGGATTCGACTCCCGTCCTTGTGGAGGACAGGCTGGCGTATGATGCGCCGGGGTCCGCGTGCGTCGATCCCGGTGAAGCCGCCTCTCTCCCCTGCGACAATGGCCGTTACGCCGCCGTGCGACGCCCGGTACAATTTCCAGACCCGGGGTCTTGGCAATTCGCGATTTCCGCCCCGGTGAGGGCGCGGCCGTAGAGACGAAGATCCCTGAGCCGCCCGTTGAAGGTGTCAACGCCACCGGCGCCGATCTTGAGGGGCACGTCGTTTGTGAGGTCGAACTCCGAGGGATCGAACGTCGACGAGGTGGAAACATGTTTGCCGTCGACGTAGAGCAGGAGCCGGTTGCGTTGCCGGACCGCCACGAGATGCCGCCATCCGGGTGCGAGTTCGTGGTCGTGGCTCACGTTCGCGCCGGCCTCAAGTGCATAGACGTGGCCGGAAGGCAGCGTGCCGCCAAAGAGTCTTCCCCGGTAGACGGCCATGGACCAGACGCGGCGGTATTTGACTTCCTGAGTTGTGTCGAGTTGGCCCGTGAGGGTCCAGGTGTCACCCCCGTCGAACCGGTAGACCTGGCCCAGCGGCAGGGTGCCGGCGTAGAGTTTGCCGTTGTAGACGGCCATCGCCATGACTTCCAGTTCCTCGCCCAGTCGTCCGGCGCACGTCCACGGATCGTCGCCGTCGTTGCGGAAGACTTTGCCCTCCGGCCAGGTGCCCACGTGGAGTCTGCCGTCGTGAGCGGCAAATGAATAGACCTGAGTCACACCCTCCTGGCCGCCGGCGTGCGCCCACCCGGTCCCGCCGTCGTAACGGAATACGCCGCCGGCGCCCTCTCCTTCGTTTCCCGCGCCGTATAGATGCCCGTTGAAGACCCCCAGCGACATCATACGTCGGCCAGGGGTACCGCAGTAACGCCAGACGTCGCCGCCGTCGTAGCGAAAAACACCCTGGCTGTAGAGGGGGATTGCGTAGAGGTTGCCCCTGTAGACGGCCATTCCGGCGCAGGAATCCGCGCCTTCCATGCGGCCGATGGGCGTCCAATCCGAACCGCCTTCGTACCTGTACATATTGCCACCCGGGTTCTGGTTTTCGGATTCCGGAAGGGCGGAACCGCCGGCCTTGTAGCGGGAGGAACCCGCATATAGAGTTCCATTGAAAACACAGAGCGATGCCACGGTGTTACACCTGTCGGGGTGCCCGCAGTCGATCCAGCCAGTACTTCCGTCGTATCGATAGACACCACCCGACTCGTCCGCGCCGGTTTCAAACGTGCCCGCGTAGAGATCCCCGTCGTAGACACAGAGGGAATAGACGCGCAGGTTGTTTCCGGGGCGCCCGCAGTCGATCCACCTGCCCGTATGGCCGCTGTCGATGCCGAAATGAAGGTGGCGGTAGTTGGATTGGGCTGCCGTGACGCCCGCGCTGTTGATCAGGCCGAAGTTGAAGCCGGTACGGCTGCCCGGGTCGAATTTGCTGAGAATGTCTCCCGGTACGTCGTCCAGGATTTCATCGGTATATACGTGGACGGATATGGAGAAGTCATCGGCGCCGAAGTTGAGCGCGCCGGATGAAGGCACCCGAATGTAGGCGCCTCGCCCGTCGAATCCGGCCCCGTCGGGGGAAAGGGCCGCGCCGTGATTCCCGCCGTGGTTATCGCCGGCATGATCCCGGCAGTCGTCGGTCAATTTCCAATGTGCGATCAATGTTGAGTCTTTGTTCATCGGCGTCTCCTCTGTTGACTCGTGAGGATGCCCGGCCCGGCGCCTCGCTTCCACTGACGGGAAGGGAACTGCGCGCGGGCTCAACGAAAATACAATGGACGGGATATAGAATATGGACGTTTGGTGTCCGATTGGGTCCGTTCAAAATTCGTTCGTGCGCACGCATTCTGAACCGGATACGGGAGATCCGGGGTCCCCCCGCCGCTGGGTCGTGGTGCTGGCCGCTACCCTGTCCGAGCTGATCGATTGACCAATGGGCTGATGGGGGTCTTTAAGAGTTTGAAGGCGTTTTTTCAGGAGGGCCAGAAATTCCTGCTGGCTGTTAAGGTTGCGTTTCGCCGTTTCGACAAGCGTTTCCTGGAGTTCCAACCGTTCTTTTTCGATCGCGGTGGCAGTGGTTGTGTCCATGTTCAGAGCGATATTCTGCCTGATATTGATTTTAAGGCTGTCCTGCAGCTCCACCAGGCGCTTTTGTTCGAGTTGAAAAATGGTTTTTGCGTGGACAATTTTCTTTTCCTGCGCGGCGATTTCAGCCTTTACGCGTTCGGCGTCCCGTCCACAGGCCACAAGGATCAGGAAGACAGCCAAGAGGGGAAGGTGGGATTTCAAACCATGACTCCTCGGGAAATCTGTGAAAACATGGATCAAGGATTCTCGAAAGGAGACGCCGACCCTTGTGCGGCGCCGGCGATTCACACGTGGATTTCCACTTACTCGATCATCAGGTCGCCGGTCGATTCCGCGCGGGTGATGTGCCGCCGGATCAGGCGGCGGGCGCGGTAGGTCTTTACATAACGCAGCCAGTTGCGTTTAAGCTGCGGGTGGGGTGCGGTTTCTATTTCAATAGTATCGCCCCAGTTCAGAACCGAAAAGCGTGAAGCGGGTTTGCCGTTGACACGTCCGCCAACGCAGTGGAGGCCGAGATCCGTGTGGACGGCAAAGGCAAAGTCCGTGAGGGTGGCGCCTTCCGGCAGAATAATGGGATCGCCGTTGGGTGTGAAAACGGCCATTTCCTGAACAAAGAGGATGCGTTTGATCTCGTCCAGGAATTGAACGCCGGAACCGCCGTGTTCATGCCATTCGGCCAGATCATGGAGCCATCGGTTCCGCCGCTCTTCCTGAAGTTCCCCGCCACGCAGGGTCGCGACGCCCAGTTCCCCCATCCGGTACATGGATGGGGTCTGGATGACGATTTCAAAGCGTTGCCCCTTCTCGATGACGGTTGTCAGTAGCGCCTGAAAACCGTTCCGTTTGGGCAAGGCGATAAAATCCTTTATGCCGTCCATCTGAGGCGTGAACCGGTGATGAATAATTCCAAGGGTCCTGTAGCACGCATATCGATTGGAAACAATAACGATGACGGTGTATCGGTCGTGGACGTTGTCTACCTGAAGGGGGCTATCGCCGGAACGGGTGCCAGTGGCCTTGCCGTAGATACTCCTCAGACTCTTGGTTTGAAGGCGTATGCGCGTTCGGATTCCGTTGTACACGACAATATCGCGCATCTCGGTTTGAAAGTCGAGATAGGATTGTGGCGGGCCGTTCTGCAGGAGGTGAATGAGTTGATCGCAGACTCTGGGGTGGAGGCAGCCGAAGCTGCGGTCTTCCAGTTCCCTGCGTATGCGGTCCATGCCCAGCAGACGGGATAGCGGCGCGTAGACGTCAATGGTTTCCTGTGCGATTCGATGTTGTCGTTTGGCGTCCTTGATGCCTGCAATGCTGCGCATGTTGTGCACTCGGTCGGCGAGTTTCAGAATGAGTACTCGCGGGTCGCGGTGTGCGGCCGTGAAAAGCCGCTGAAGCGTAGCGGACCGACGGGCCGATCGGCTGCGGGTACTGGAGTCGTCCACTTTGGTTACGCCCTTCACCAGTTCCGTGACCCGGGCGCCGAACGTGGGCAGGATGTCCTCGTCCGGAGCGAGTACGGAATCTTCCGCGGCATCGTGGAGCAGGGCGGCGGAGATCATATCCGTGTCTCTGGCGAAGCCGAGTTCGGATGCCAGGATGAGCGCCACGGCGATGGGATGGGTGATGAACGGCTGTCCCTCGTCGCGATGCTGTCCTTCGTGGCTGGCGTTGGCGAGGTGATACGCCTGTCCAATCGGCGGGTGGTTTATCTGTGGTACCTGCGCGAGCAGTTTCGCGAGGGGTTCCTTGATGGATGTCACGCCTTGTGGATTCAATGGCTTGTTCCGTTTGTGTCGTCAAACCAGGCGGAGATCGCGCCGATCATCTCCTCCCGGGTATTGAAAGAATGATAACCGACCGGAAGAGCCTCCAGAAAAGCCCGTCCATATCGGGTGCTGAGCACCCTGCTGTCCAGCACGATGACCGCGCCCCGGTCGGTTTTGTTGCGGATAAGTCGTCCAAAGCCCTGCCGGAACTTCAGGATCGCTTCGGGTACCGAGTAGTTCAGGAACGGATTCTTGCCCTGTTTTTCCAGTTCTTCGATATGGGCGGCGACGAGAGGTTCGGAGGGAACGGCGAATGGCAGACGTACGATGCCCAGGACCTGGAGCGCGTTGCCCGGAACGTCGATGCCTTCCCAGAAGCTGGCGGTACCCAGGAGCAAGGCGGTTTCTTCGAGTTTGAACCGGTTGGTAATATTCGTGCGCGATCCGTCAATGCCCTGTCCGAGCACGAGAACGCCGTTAGCGCGCAGGCCCGGTTTGATGGCGTCGTAGGTGCGGTTCAACATTCCGTACGAGGTGAAAAGAGCCAGCGTACCTCGTTTTGTTTTGAGCATCAGGTCGTGCAGAAGCGTGTCCACCGCCTGCTGGAATTCGGCGGATTTAGGCGAGGGCATAAAGCGCGGTGTGCACACGAGGGCCTGTTTCCGGTAGTCGAAAGGGGAGCCCAGACAATGGGTCTGCATCCGGGACTCTGGTATGGATTCGAGGCCCATTCGCCGGAGGAAATAGGTGAGCTTGCCGCGGATGCCCAGCGTGGCGGACGTAAATACGATCGTTGCTTTGCCTTCGTAAAGCCCGTCGTTCAGCATCTCGGAAACGTCCAGGGGAGCAGAAAAGAGGCGGGTGTCGGCGCTTTTTTCCGTCCCCGGTAATTCCAGCCAGTAGACGGCGTTCTCATCGTCGGCGGTGACGAGGTTGTCCAGGTCATCCAGAATGGTTTGCGTGGTCTCGATGCAACCGCCGAGTTCGTTATTGATTTCATCCTGGTTGACAAAGGTGTGCCCGGGTAGGTCTCGGAGCCAGTCTGAGAGGTCCTTGAGACGGCTGCAAAGCGCACCCAGGGCAAGTGAGAACGCCGTCAGCGATTCGGCCAGGGCGTCGAAGGCGGGTTCGCCAGGTCGATAGCGGATTTTTTCTCTGTACGCAGTTCCCGGACCGCCCGTCCGTTGCAGAAGGTGTTGGGTAAGGTTCTCAAAAAAGGTCCGGGCCCGGAGCCAGAGGTCCTGTGCCGCAAGAGTCGCTGATTTGATGCCGGCGTCAAAGGCTTTGACCCTGGCCGGTTCCGGATCCGCAACCACGATCCAGTGTCTCAGGGCCGGCAGCGTACCCGCGTCCGACGAACCCGGGCCGCACAGTTGATCGGCGAGGTTCTTGACCCGCCATATACTGAGTTCTTTTCCCAGGTAGTGCGCGGCAACTTTCTCGAGATTGTGGGCTTCGTCCAAAACCAGGTGCGAGTACTCGCCAAGGATGGCGTTTTCCGAAACAATATCGGAGAAGAGCAATGAATGATTGATTACTACGAGATGCGCTTTTGCTGCGGTCCTGCGGATGTTATTTGCAAAACACCGGCCGTTGTTGCGGCAACGCTGGCTGCGGCAGAAGCCGGAATCGGAGCAGATTTTCGCCCACAGGCCCGCTTGCCGTCTCAGGTCGAATCCGGTATTCTCGGAGATGTCTCCCGTGCGGGTTGTTTCCGCCCACAGCACCAGAGGCAGGGCGCTGATGCGTTCGTTGGGCGTGAAATTTGCGTCCGGGTTGGCCAGGGCGGAATTCCACCGGTTCAGGCAAATATAGTTGTTTCGACCCTTGAGCAGGGCGAAGTGGAAGGGCACGTCCAGGATCGCCGCCAGCAAGGGTAGATCTTTGAAAAAGAGCTGTTCCTGGAGGTTTTTGGTGTTTGTCGAAACGATGAATCGTACGTTGTTTTGTACGGCATACAGTATGGACGGTGCGAGATAGGCGATCGATTTTCCCACGCCGGTACCGGCTTCCACGGCCAGGTGCCGACCCGTGTTGATGGCTTCGGCCACAGCCTGCGCCATTTCGACCTGCTGAGGACGAAATTCATACCCTGAGATCCCTTCCTCGAAGCAACCGCCGGGTTCCAACATGCCGCAGACCGCCGTTACGTCCAGCGGGTGATCGGATGGCTCGCCAGGGATTTGAGGCGTCTCCCCGCCTACATTGAACAGCGGGGTGTCCCCCGTCGGGCCGCCCGGCTTCGGGCTCAGGAACTCTTTCCTCACGCCTTCTCTGGCCAATTCGACCATAATGGGAAGCAAGCCCGACCGTGTGCCCTGAAGCAAACGAAGCATTTGTTGCTTAAGGTCCAGGGATACGGATCGGAACAGGCCTACGAGATGGAGGTAGATCCCCGCCAGGGTTTCCGCGTCGGCCAGAGCCTTGTGGGGCGTGTTGCATTGAACGGAGAAGTGCCCGGCCAGAGTTTCGACGCGGTGTTCGTCGAGGGTGGGCAGGGCGACACGGGCGAGTTCTCGCACACTGTGCACCGGGTTCTCAAAGGGAACGACGGCAACGGCCATTAAGAACCGGGATTCAAACCGGCCCTGGTGGGCGATGAGGGGCAGATCTCCCAGAAAGTCCCTGAGACGCTCGATGACGGTGTCGATTGGCGGCGCATCCTGGACCGTCCCTGCCGTGATCCCGGTGAGACGGACGGTTTCGTCGGGGATGACGCCCGCGGGCCTGACATAGGTTTGGAAACGGTCGACGATTTGACCGTTTTCCACCCGGACAGCGCCAATTTCCAGGATTTCGGCACCAGGAGGCTCCAGACCGGTGGTTTCGAGGTCGATGGCAACAAAGGTTTCAAGTATGGACATGAATTCGGGAGCCGGTGGTTAGAAAACATCCGGCTGTCAATCTCCTGTGCTCGGTATCCATCGGTCCGGATAAAGCGGGTGTGGGGAGATGAATCCCCCATTGACAATATATCCCGCAACCCCTATAATGAATCTTCGTATGCGTAAGGACATTTTCGGCTGCACGAAGGCATCCGACTCAACAGGGAGGTACTGGCGTGTTCAAGGAAAAGCGGGGTTTCGAGATCTTGCTGGAAACACATCAGATGGCGTTTTTGGTAGAGGTCGCCGCCCGGTACCGTCTGGAAGACGCTTCCAAGGCCGTACGGTGCCTCGTTAATTTTGCGATTGACGAGCCGGATGAGCAGAATCGGATTTTTGACGAAGTGCGTTGTCTGGATTGCGGTTGATTTCCGTTAGAAGCTACGTTGACGCAACCATTTTCATCATAATGGGTGCCCCAGAGTGCGCATGACAACTGTTTTGGAATTCCTGGTGCGTTCCCGAGCACGAGCGAAAAGGTGTCGGTCCAGGCGGGCGAAGGCCCCTTAGCTAAAGATACGGGTGGATTTGACCAACGGCGACCGACGCTTTTGCAGCCGCGCGAAGACCGCTGGGTGTTTTGAGACAGCTTCCTGCAATCGTATCAGCCGACCGGGGAACACGCCGGTCGGCCGCGATATAATAATGTGGATTATACATTATCCACAGCGGAAATTCAAGGGGAATTCGTGTCTCGCGCGTGCGTAATTCGCGAGATTTCACCGCTGTGCAGGGTTCACTCGAAAACCCGCGATCCTGATGGTTCCGTTTCACAGCGTTGCCGTTGTTTCGAACCGGCTGATGGAGCGGTGTTGTATTGATCCAACAAAAAAGGAGCAGATTATGGAGGCGGTTGTCAAGACCAAACGAGGTGTCGGGTTCCTGGAGTTGCGCGACGTACCGGAGCCCGAAATTACAGACGACGAGGTTCTGATCGAAATAAAGGCGGCGGGCATCTGCGGTACGGATGTGCACGTGAAACACGATACATTCCCCTACTGGCCGCCCGTGATCCTGGGTCATGAATTTTCGGGCGAGATCGTCGAGGTTGGAAGCGCGGTATCGGATTGGAGAGTGGGAGACCGTGTGGTCGGAGAGCCGCATACGTTGCACTGCGGCAAGTGTTTCCTCTGTCGGAAAGGCCATATTCAGAACTGCCTTGAGAAGAGATCTCCTGGCTGGGGAATTGACGGCGCATTCACCAGATATATAAAATATCCCACCAACCTGCTGCATCGCATACCGGATCATATGAGTTTTGAGCAGGGGGCGCTGGTTGAACCGGCGGCCAATACGGTGACGGATATTATAGACAGGCAGGCAATCGAGGTGGGCGATTTCGTGGTGGTTCTGGGGCCGGGGCCAATCGGCCTGCTGGCGGCCCAGGTCGCCCGTGTGGCGGGCGCGCGTGAGGTGATGATGGTGGGCGCGCCTGCAGACGAGGAATTGCGTCTGTCGACGGCGCGCAGGTTGGGCGTCGACCACGTGGTGAATTTCGCCGAGGCGGATCCGGTGGAGCGCTGCATGGCGTTAACCGGCGGCAAAGGGGCCGACCTGGTGATTGAGTGCTCGGGGGCTCCGCCTGCCATCGCGCAGGCCATCGATCTGGTCTGCAAATGGGGCCGGATATGCGCGATCGGCCTTACCGGCAAGCGTCCGGTGCAATTGGACTGGGATGCGGCAATGACCAAGGTTGTGACGCTATATTTCAATATGTCGACGGAGTATGCAAGCTGGGATAAGACCATCTGGATGATTGCCGACGGCAAGATCGACGTGGATCCGATGATTACGCATCGGCTGCCGCTTGCAGATTGGGAGAAGGGGTTCGCGGCAGCGGAGAATATGGAGGCGTTGAAGGTCGTTTTTACGCCCTAGTGTCCCGTACCGGAAATATGTCACCATTCATCCCTGTCTGCGTGCGTGAGGCAGCACGCACAGGCAGGCGCCGGTTCATCCCGTCTCGCTGCGTTGGGCCGACCTTACGCAGGTCGCAGGCGCCTTGCGAGCCGGGCGACTCGGCGGCCGAATTCAGGCAATCTATTTCCGAGACAGAACACTAGAGGCCGCTCCGCGTCGAACGCCAAACGTGAAACGGTCCGCCGCTCCGGTGCGACGTGTTTCACGTTTGTTGTTTTGCGGGAACGTCGGCGAAAATGGCCGTGGATTCGATCGAGCATCCGACGCGGACGAAAATTTGGATTTGTCGTGCTGCCGGCTTCTCGGCTGCCTGTTCCAGAACCTCTTTCTGAGATGCAATACCTTGACGTTGTAGCGAGAATTCTGTAAGTTTTGACTTCTCTGAAAGGTTGTTGTCGTGTACGAGGTTTCCGGTTTCGGCAGGATCCTGATGGTTGTGGGGATTTTGGTGTTTTCGGTGGGTTTTCTGCTCTGGGTTGGAGATAGGATCCCTTTTCCGGGGCGGCTTCCAGGAGATATCGCCGTTCGCCGGGAGGGGTTCGGCCTCTATTTCCCGCTTGTGACGTGTATTGTGGTTAGCATCGTTCTGACTGTCGTCCTGAATCTGATTTCCCGGCGTTGACGTAAACCGGAGGCATTCGCCACCTTCGGCGTCCGCTTTCACCTGCGAACGGGGGCGTCCTCGGGGCCAGGTGCGGAAAGCAAGGGTTCGCCGGTCCGCGTTCAGAAAGCGGCACGCCGCAAACCCCCCGACACCGGACGAGACGGTAGCAATAATGTCCAGGTATTCCTGAGTCCGGACATTGGGTTCCATGAACCTCGCAGACTACGATTACGAACTTCCCGAAGGTTTGATTGCCCAGTACCCGGCTTCCGAACGGGACGGCGCCCGGTTGATGGTTCTGGATCGAAAAACCGGGCGGATCGAACATGCGGTGTTCAGGTCGTTTCCGGATTTTCTGCGTCCCGGTGATTGTCTGGTCGTCAACGAAACGCGCGTTTTCCCCGCTCGCCTCAACGGATTCCGTGCCGGAAGTGGCGGGGCCGTGGAACTCCTGCTGATTCGTCCCGACGGAGATTGCTGGGAAGTTCTCGCGCGACCGGGCCGGCGGTTGCGGGAAGGCGCGGAGGTGGTATTTCAGGAGGTGGATCTTGTCGCCGTGGTGACGGAGGTCCTGTCCTCCGGACGCCGGTTGGTTCGGTTCAACGGGAACGCATCTCTGGAATTGCTTCTGGGGCGACACGGGCGCATTCCATTGCCACCCTATATTAAACGGGAAGATGATCCCACAGATCGGGAACGATACCAGGCGGTGTACGCGCGAACCCCCGGCGCCGTCGCGGCGCCTACCGCGGGGCTGCATTTTACGTCGGATCTCCTCGAACGGATCCGGGAATCCGGCGTCGAGATCGTCCCGGTGCTGCTGCATGTGGGACCGGGGACATTTCAGCCCGTCGAAGTGGAAGACCCCCGGCGGCACGAGATGGATGCGGAGTACTTTGAGATTGGTTCCGAAGCCGCCGAGAAAGTGAATACATGCCGGCGGAATGGAGGTCGCGTTGTGGCGGTGGGCACAACAACCGTGCGCGCGCTCGAATCATCGGCGATGGAAAAACGCGATGGCTGGATTTTGAATCCCGGTTCCGGTTGGACCAGGTTATTCGTCTATCCCCCGTACCGGTTCAAGCTGATAGACACGCTGGTCACCAATTTCCATCTGCCCCGTTCGACGCTTCTTATGCTGGTTTCCGCATTTGCGGACCGGGGGTTCACATTGGGGGCGTACGAAGAAGCGGTGCAGCAGGAGTATCGATTCTACAGCTATGGCGACGCAATGTTGATTCTGTAAGCGGTGTCCAATATGGTTTACGCAATTGTGCTTGCCGCCGGCGCCGGCCGGCGGATGGGGTGCGAACTGCCGAAGCAATTCATCACCCTGGCCGGGCGTCCGTTACTTGTCCACGCGTTGGCAGCCTTCGATCGCGCAAACCGGGTCGACCGCGTCGTGCTTGTCACGCTGGCGGATAGCGTGGATCGCTGCCGGGAGGTCGTTGGCCGGTGGGGCATCCGGAAAGTTGCCGCGGTGGTGACGGGTGGCGCGCGGCGCCAGGATTCTGTTGCGGAGGGACTGGGGGCGGTACCGGATGACGCGGATGTCGTTGCGATCCATGACGGGGCTCGGCCGTTGATTCTGCCCGAGCAGATCGACGCCGTCATCGATTTGGCGCGTGAGAAGGGCGCGGCGGCGTTGGGTACGCCTGTAAGGGATACGGTCAAGGAAATCGAAAACGGGCGTGTGTTGCAAACGCTGGACCGATCGCGGTTGTGGCGCGTCCAGACCCCCCAGGCGTTTCGCGCGCCAATGTTGCGACGGGCCCACGAAGCGGCCGCCCGATGCGCGTTCGCGGGTACGGACGATACGTCGCTTGTGGAGCGACAGAAGGCGCCCGTATACCTCGTGACTGGGCGGGAGGACAATCTGAAAGTGACCGCGCCGGAGGATCTGGCGATGGCCGAATCGATTTTGAGATCCAGAGGGGGGGGCATGCCATCGGATTTACGCACCGGCCAGGGATATGACGTACACCGGCTGGTCGCGGGCCGGCCGCTGATTCTGGGCGGGGTGACGGTTCCGTTCGACCGGGGTCTACAGGGGCACTCCGACGCCGATGTGCTATCCCATGCGGTAGCGGATGCCGTTCTGGGTGCGATGGGCCAGGGCGATATCGGCGGGCACTTTCCCGACGCCGATCCGGCATATTCCGGTATTTCGAGTCTGATTCTGCTGGAGCGGGTGTCCGGGCTGGCCCGGGATGCCGGCGCACAGATCATGAACGTGGACGCAACAGTGATTGCGCAACGCCCGAAGCTTGCGCCGCACATTTCCGATATGCGTGCAAAAATGGCCGCAGCGCTTGGTATCGCGGCGGACCGGATGTCGGTAAAGGCGACGACGACCGAGGGCCTGGGGTTTGTAGGGACAGAGGAGGGAATGGCCGCTCAGGCGGTCGCGCTCGTCGCGTTGGGGGTTGGGATCCATGACCCGGGAAAAGGAAATTTGGGTTAGGCCACATGGGGTAAGGAGGGTCGGTTGGAATTTCCGTTCGATCTTGCGTTCTTGTCGCGGGCATGGGAACAGTTTCTGCTGATTCTGGACGATCAGCCACCGGAGTTGATCTGTTTTTTTTTGTTTCTCGGCGCCTTTTTGGAGAATCTGGTACCACCAATCCCGGGAGATACCCTGATCGTCTTTGGCGCCTATCTCGCCGGGATGGGCATTGTTCGGCTGGTGCCGGCATATTTGGCAATGTGGTTGGGCAGCACAATGGGATGTATGCTGGTTTACGGTGTGGCATACTGGAAAGGGCGTGCATTCTTCCTGGGATTCAATTCCCGGATTTTTTCAGAGAAGAACCTGGACCGGGTGGAGGCGGGTTTCTTGCGGTACGGCGATCGGATCGTGATCTTCAACCGATTTTTGCCCACCGTACGGGCCTTTGTGGGGATCGTGGCCGGGATCTGCCGCATACACCCGGTTCGGATGCTCGTATACGTTGTCCTGAGTACACTCCTGTGGAACAGCCTGCTGGTGTATTTCGGGTTGAAGGTGGGCGAAAACTGGTGGCTGGTGGTCGACGTTCTGCGGGCTTATAATCGGATGATTCTGGTACTGATGGTGGCCGGCGGGATCGGGTACTGGCTTTGGCGGAGAAAGAAACGCCGGGGAGATTCCGTGGATTCCAGCGATTCAACGCCGCTTGACAAAGGGGCGTCCTGACGGTCACCCGCAACGATTGGTCTCCCTCGATTTGAGCTCAACAGGCGCCGATTCACTCTTGAGGTAACGTCGATGGGCAATAAGATCCGCGTCGGCGTGCTTTTCGGCGGTAAGTCCGCCGAGCACGAAGTGTCGCAGGCGTCCGCCAAGAACGTCGTCGAGGCAATTGACAAGCGCAAGTACGAAGTGGTACTGATCGGAATCGACAGGGAAGGGCAGTGGCACCTGAGTGCTCCGTCACGCCTGTCTGTCGAGGCCGCAGGTTCGGAACTCCCGGCGCTGACGGTAGGCGATGCCGATCCCGGAGTGTTGCTGGTGCCGCAGAATACAGGCGGTGCGCATCTCGTTCGTTCTTCCGACCATCAGCGGCTGCAGGCCGTGGATGTGGTTTTTCCCGTTCTGCACGGGCCGTTCGGAGAGGACGGCACCGTTCAGGGGATGTTGAAACTGGCCGATATTCCTTTCGTAGGCGCCGGTGTCCTGGGTTCGGCTGTGGCAATGGATAAGGACGTCATGAAACGCCTGCTGCGGGAGGCCGGCATTCCGACCCCTGATTTTGTGACATTTTCCCGGTCCTGCGCGGAGATCGACTTCGATGCGGTTGTGAAACGGCTGGGCCTGCCTGTGTATGTGAAGCCTGCCAATATGGGTTCGTCGGTTGGCGTGAGCCGTGTGGACGGGCGGGAGAATTTCGCCGACGCGCTCGAATTTGCGTTTCAGTACGACCACAAGATTTTGATTGAGGCAAACGCCGGGGGCCGCGAGATCGAGTGTTCGGTGTTGGGCAACGACGATCCGATCGCGTCCGTTCCGGGTGAGATTATTCCGCACCACGAATTCTACACTTACGAAGCGAAATATATCGACGAAAACGGGGCCGGACTGGCGATTCCGGCAGATCTTCCCGAGTCAGCCGTACACGAGGTGCAGGCGCTGGCAATCCGGGCCTACAAGGTGCTTTGCTGTGAAGGGATGGCGCGCGTGGATTGCTTTCTGCTGGGGGACGACGAGGTACTGATCAACGAAATCAACACCATTCCCGGCTTTACACGGATCAGCATGTATCCGAAACTTTGGGAGGCGAGCGGGATATCGTACACGGAACTGGTCGACCGCCTGATTCAGTTGGCGTTTGAACGACACGGGCGGGAGCAGAGGTTGAAGACATCCGTATAGCCGCGTGCGATGGGTCGCCGGAATGCGGCAGCGAGGGAACCGTCAATGGCCATCTGGTTTTACAATAGTCTGACCCGAGAAAAAGAGGAATTCAAGGAAATTGAACCGGGCAAGGTGACGTTCTACAGTTGCGGCCCAACGGTTCACGACTATTCTCATATCGGAAATTTCAAGACATTTGTCGTCTTTGACCTGATCAAGCGCTATCTGACATACCGGGGTTATCAGGTTCGCCACGTGATGAACATTACGGACGTGGACGACAATATAATCGGGAAAGTTCGCGACCAGGAGACAACTTTAAAGGCGCTCACCGATCGGTATACCGCCGCCTTTTTTGAGGACATGGAAACGTTGAATTTGCTCCCGGCCGATCACTATCCGCGGGCGACGGCGCACATATCCGAAATGGTGGAAATGATCCATCGGATGATTGAAGGCGGCCATGCATACGAGCACGACGGCTCCGTGTATTTTTCGATACGGAGCTTTCCCCCATACGGGGAATTGGCGCAACTGGACGTTTCCGGACTGCAGGCAGGCGCCAGTGGTGTGGATACGGACAAATATGACAAGGAAGATGCGCGGGATTTCGTGCTGTGGAAGGCGTGGAAATCGGCCGACGGGGACGTGTTCTGGAAAACCGACCTGGGTACGGGACGGCCGGGCTGGCACATGGAGTGCTCGTGCATGTCAATCAAATATCTGGGGGAGACCATCGATATCCATGCCGGGGCCGTGGATCTGATTTTCCCGCACCATCAGAATGAGATTGCGCAAAGCGAGGCGGTAACAGGCAAACGCTTTGTCAATTATTGGCTGCACGGTGCACATATTAATGTAGACGACGAAAAGATGTCCAAGAGCCTTGGCAATTACCTGACGGTGCGGGATATCGTGAATACACCCGATGACGCCCGTGCCTTCCGCTACCTGGTGGTGAGCAACCACTACCGTACCGCGTTTAATTTCTCCAAAGAGGTGCTCGACGCCGCACGGAATACAATACGTAGGTTGGACAATTTCAGGCGCAGGCTGAGCGAAATCATACAGACGGACGGCGGGGAGGATCCGACATGCCTGTTGGAAACTGCGCGTGAAGGGTTTGTCAGGCATATGGATGACGATCTGAAGACACCGCGTGCAATGAGCGCCGTGTTCGAGATGGTGAATGCCGTTGAGGATCTGCTTGGCGAGGGACGGGTGGACCGGAATGGCGCCAACCGGATTAACGGCTTTGTGGATGAGATCGATCAGGTGCTGGGGGTGTTTTATACGCCACGCGAGGATGAAAGGAAGGAAGAAATTCCCGACGATCTCAAGGCGCTGATCGCAGAACGTGACCAGGCGAGGAAGGAGAGGAATTGGGCGCGGGCGGACGAGATTCGGGATCGTTTCACAGAATTGGGCTATACGTTGGAGGACACACCCGAGGGGACGGTCTGGAAGCGGTCCTGACGGATCGAGAGCGCCTTTCTACCCGCATGAGGGCTCTGAGGTTCGTCTGTCTTCCGTTTTTGTGGCGTAGAGCGTTATCCGGATAACCACGGGAGGGGCACGGCTTTCATCGCAGATCCGGAGTATTAATTGCTGAATTCAAGCCGCCCTAGCTCAGCTGGTAGAGCAACGGATTTGTAATCCGTAGGTCGGGGGTTCGAGTCCCCCGGGCGGCTCCATTTTTTGCGGTTCGCCTGAAGGCAGATATGCAACGCGTTTGGTCGCCAGGCTAAACCGGGTCGCCGGTCACCATATGAATGCGTTGTCCATCCACGAACGTGACCGGAGGCTTATTCACCGGTTCGCCCTCGATCATTTTGCGTACCACGGCCGCCACACCCGCAACCGCCGGCTCGAGTAGCCGCTCCCCTTTTTCTCTCGTTGCGAGCGTCGCCGCCTCATTGTCTATATCCGCCGCGTGTACCCGTTCCGGCGCAAGCGCCATCATCGTGGAGGTTTCGTATTCACAGGCGTGTCCGGGAAGACGGTTGGTCTCCATGGTCGAAAAGACCAGCGCGGGATCGTACACGTCCCAATATGATTGAAACCGGAGATTCAGACCCAGCCGTTCCCGGTATTCGTCAATGCGGCGCATAATCGGTTTCACGTTTCCTCCATGGCCGTTCAGAATCAGGATATTTCGAAGACCCGCCCGCCTGAGTGAATCACACACATCGTAAACGTACTCGCAAAAAATCTCCGGCCGCACCGTCAGCGTCCCGATATGCTCCATCCATTGTTCCGAGACGCCGATGCTTACGGGAGACGCCACCACGACCTGCGGATGAAGCCGTTTGGCGGCCTGTTCCGCGACGTGACTCACGTGAAATGCATCGTGAATCATCTCCAGATGTTCATTGTGCTGCTCCGTGGCACCGACCGGCACAATCCCCGCCTCAATCACACCCGCCTCCATCCGCTTCCGAAACTCTGATCGGGTCAGATCTCCGACAAATACACGCAAGTCCGCCATTGAGAGAACTCCTCGAAAGAATCGATGTTACTGTGAATAGTTCCGCCGCCAGTTCCAGCTGTCGCTGCCCGTAATCAACGGTCGTATCTCTTCCGGGAGGGTCCCGGCAAATTCGGGGCTTACTTCGTTGCCCATCCACTCCCGTAGCATCGGCGGCGTGTATCCCGCAACCAGAATCACCCGCTCCTTATCGCTCTTGATGGCGGTGGTGCTGTGAATGAGCGACTCCCCGAACAAGAGTACCGAACCTGCCCTGGCCTCGACCTGATGGATCAGCCGTTCGTCGTCCATGGCCGCCCGAATCATCTCCTCGCGGGGCCATGTCAATCGGTGGCTGCCGGGAATCAGACAAGTGCCTCCGTCATCCGGACCTACGTCCGTCAGATAAGCGAGCGTCTTTACGAAAACACAGTGAAACCGATCCTGTTCCGTATAGCAGCCCCAGGTCGCCGTTGTACCCCTGTGAAAACCCGTTGGATTGGTCCGGCGTTTCCGAAGTTGATTTAGATCCGCCTTCGGATCCCGCCGGTTGATGATCGCCTCCGTCTCCTCCAGCCGCACGGCACCGCCCACCACCTCTTCCACCAGGGGAACGAGTCGGGGATGGGCCGCATAGTCCAGCAGGGCGGGGTCGTACTCCACCAGATTTCCAAACAGCACATGGTGGTCGCCCCTCGGGCGCACATACACGCGCGGAGCCGCTGATTCGGGATCGGCTTTCAGCCGGTAAAGCGCCGACTTCATGCGCTCCACCTCGTCCGGCGTCAACGCGTCTTCCAGCAATACGTACCCGCAGGTGTCGAAGTGATACCGCTGGGACAGTGTCAGGGTAACGGTCTCGGGCATCGCTCACTCCTTCCAGTCCAGAACGTTGGCATTTGCTTTTACCTTCTCAATTGCCGCCACAATATCGTTCATCCCGTCGGCGTCATCCAGCAACGTCGATTGCGCTATATTGAATACGCCTTCCCTGCATGCCCACTCGCTCACAGGACACGGCATCACGCGGCACCTGCCCTGCGCTCCGGCAACCTCGCCTGTCTCTTTGTTGAACATGGGATTGTCATACAAAGGATAGGTATACCCGCCGTTCGGGATTCCCTCCGCTTCGAGCGCCCTGCGAAACGTCTCCACGGGAAGCCCCTTGAATGCCTCCGCGTTGTAGGTCATGACGAACACGTGCCAACCGTGGCGTGTGACATCCGGCGAAATGAACGGCGGTTTTATTCCTTCAACCTCCGTCAACCCGCGAATCAGCAACCTGGCATTCTCCTCGCGCTTCAGGCTCTGCTCCTCCAACCGCTCGAACTGTCCCTGCAGAATTGCGCCCTGAAATTCTGTCAATGGATCCGAAAACCCCAGATGGTGATGTTCGTACCAGGGCCGGCCCTTTTTTCTTCCGAACGTTGAAAGTGTAAACTTCAGAAAATCCGCGAGCTCCTCGTCGTTCGTGGTCACAATCCCGCCCTCACCGCAAGTCAGATTCTTTGCGTGGTTGAAACTGTAGACCGCCACGTCGCCGAGACCGCCCAGCATCCTGCCCCGCCATCCGGATGTGTGCGCGTGGGCCGCGTCCCATACCACCTTCAGCCCGTATTTGTCCGCCAACGCCTGAATTCCTTCCACGTTTGCTGCGTGACCGGCGAAATGGACGGGAATCATCGCTTTCGTGCGCGGCGATATCGCCCTTTCTATCGTCTCAGGCGTTGCGCAGAACGTCCGGGGGTCGATGTCCACGAATACGATATCCGCGCCGATCGTAAGCGGCGCCAGCGCCGTTGCTATAAACGTGTAGGCAGGGACGATCACTTCGTCTCCCGGTCCGACGCCGAATGCCCGGAGGGACAACTCCAGCCCGGCCGTACAGCTGCCCATCCCCACGCCATGTCGCGCATCCGAATACTTCGCGAATGCATCGCAAAACGACGTCACCTTCGGGCCGTGGATGGTACCTCCCCACAGGCTCGTATCCAGTACCTCGCGCAGATAATCCAGATCCCGCCCGTCCGACTGCGGCCAGGACGGAAACGGTCTGGATCGGACGGGCGAGCCGCCCAGGAGTGCCGCTTTATCCATCAACACCTCCCCGGTCCGGAGAAATCACCTCCACGATCGCCTCACCTTGGGTCAGATTGACGAGTTCAGCACGGAATGCCCCCTCGCGCTCGCAGGGCAATCGAAGTCTGTATTCCACCTTCTCGGCAAACGACTCGGCCGCCACGTCTGCTTCGTATCGCGCAAGCAACCGCTTAAAGGCCGTCACTGTTGCATAATCGATAGTCACGTGCAGCATCTGGCAAACCACACGTTCAGCAAGACTGAGTTTTTCCAGCACGGCTTTCACCGCGCCGGAATACGCGCGAACCAGGCCGCCCCGGCCCAGCTTCGTGCCGCCAAAGTACCGTGTAACCACGACCGCGACGTCGCCCACGCCGCTATGCACCAACGTTGTCAACATCGGCCGCCCCGCCGTGCCGCGGGGTTCTCCGTCGTCGCTCATTCCCGCCGTGCCCGTCGTGCCAGGCGGTCCGATCAGATATGCCCAGCAATTGTGAGTCGCGTCCGAGAATTCCGCACGTATCCGTTCCACGAACGACCTTGCCGATTCCACCGTCTGCGCGTGTGTTATCGTAGCGATGAACCGGCTGCGTTCAATCTCTTTTTCTGTCCGGTAAATTCCCCCAGGAATCGCATATCGGCGGCATTCGGACGACGTCATCGCGTGGTTTCCCGAGCGAGTATGTCCCCCAGTAAACCCGGCGGCCGTCCAAATGCCTCCAGATATGCCTTATAGGTCGGCATCAGCCGGACGTTCACTTTCTGCTCGTGATGTAGCGCAATATCCTCGAGTCGGTGATCCAGATAAGGATTGGCGAATCGCTCCAGAACCTGTTCGGCAAATCGATCGGCATCGTCCACGACGTCCTGAAGCGTTGGTACGATCTCCTCGAAAATCAGCCGCCTCAACCACAACCCAACCAGCGGATCCTCAA
Organism: Candidatus Latescibacterota bacterium; assembly: GCA_965237675.1. Lineage (GTDB taxonomy): Bacteria > Latescibacterota > UBA2968 > UBA2968 > JAAXHE01. The sequence continues at coordinate 699,658 of OZ250150.1, read as the reverse complement.
CGGCCTCCCGAACCGTGCGTAACCCATTCGGAAGCGCCCTGCATACCAGTGCCGTATGGGCTCCGTTCAAGATGCGCACCTTCCGCATCGCATAAGGTCGAACGTCGTTAACGAACCGGACACACGGGTGTGCGAAGAGATCCCCGGCTTCCGCCTCGACCACCCAAAGGGCAAACGGCTCCGCTGCCGTCAGCAACCCGTCTGACGCCAGAAGCGGATGCGCTTCCGGCGTACCGCTTACGATTCGATCCACCAGCGTGTTCACCCATCGCACCTCAATCCGAATCCAGTCCTGAAACCCCGCATTCAGACGCCAGGCTTCGGCCTGGGCAAGCACCAGTTCCCGCAGCAACTCGCCATTCGGCTCTACGAGTTCGCAGGGCAACACCGACAGTCCCGCCAGCCCGGCTTCGTATCGTGCTTGAAGAACGCAAAGCAGTCGGGCGGGGAATGAACGGGGCATTTCGGGATCATCTTTGTCAACGAGCGAGTACCCCGCTTCGGTCGTGTTGGAAATAATCATGCGCAAAGCCGGCGACCGGGCAACCGCGATCACCCCTGCCCATTCGGCTTTCGCAACCAGCGCCCGGCTGATACTCCGAACCGCGAGTGTTCTGTCGATTTTTTCCCCGTCCGCCAACCCCCTGATCACAACGTGATACCGCCCGCCCTGCGCGTTCAGCAACGCCGCGCGATTGCCCTTGGTGGACTGCACCACCACGACGCGCCCCACGGCTTCACCGAAGGCATTCGCCTCGTGTACGAACACATCCGCGAACGCCCGGAGAAAACTGCCTCCGCCAAATTGCAGAATCGTCTCCGGCAATTCATCCACCACGACCCTCTTTTGAAATCTGTATTCGCCGACGCTTTACCCTGCTGTCCAGGAGAACGGAATCCGCATCGTAAGGCGCAGATGCATCCTACCCGCGCCGAAGGGGTTCAGGGATTCCCAACGCCGCGAATCCGGTATACCGGCACCGGACGTTATCCCTGGAAAATCACTCCGTGCGATGTGCTTCCCAATCCCTGTATGGCATGGACGAATGCATCTGCACAAACCGCCAGCAACCATTCTCAAATTGCAGAACCACGGTCCACCGTTCGCCTTCCAACCTGTAGTTTTGCGCGCCCATCCTGCCTTCTCCATCCCACAGAAAGTGCCCCCAGGCCACATTTCCCTGTGAACCGACCACTGTATTCCGTCGTGCGATACGGACGTCAGACCAGCGCTCGAAGTGTCGTATCCATGTGGCCAGCACCGCCTCCCGGCCGCGTACGGAGGCGTATGCTCCCGAAAAAAAAGCGCAGACATCCGCCGCCAGGACGTCTTCCAATGCTTGGGGATCCCGTCGGATAACGGCATTTTCAAGTGAGGCCAGAAGATTCTCGATCTCGCCTGCGACGTTCTCCGCCATGATATCCGCCTTGCGGGGATTTTACCGCCTCTCAAGCGGCAATGGATCCTACGGAAGGATATCCAGCACCTGATCGACTTCGTCTTCTGTATTGTAGAAATGCGGCGACAGTCGGATGCGGCCTCCCCGTATCGCGCATACGATACGTGCCGCACACAGCTTCCCGTAGATCGCTTCCGTGTCGATTCGGGAATGATGGAAGACGACAATGCCCGACTTTTCACCACAAGTTCTCGAGCTGACCACACGATAGCCTTTTTCCTCAAGCCCGGCGCAGAGTTGATCCGTCAATGACAACACCTTCGCTTCGATCCGTTCGATGCCTGCCCGATGAATGAGGTCGAGGCCGGCCCTCAACCCATGAATGCCAACCGTATTCAACGTGCCGCATTCGAACCGCTGCGCATCGGACAGCAGCGTGGTATCGTACGACAGAAAATCCCTGGGTTCGACCACATTCGCCCAGCCCAGGTTCGCCACCCGCAGATGAGGCCATGCGCGGCGTGAGCAATAAAAAATGCCGATTCCTTCCGGACCCAGCAGCCACTTGTGAGCGTCGGCCGAAACAAAATCGATTTGGGCGTCCGAGACGTCCAGGGTCAGCACCCCGAGGCTCTGAATGACATCCACAAAAAAAAGAACGCCACGTGCTCTGCAGAATCTGCCGATTTCCCGCAGGTCGTGCCGAAATCCGCTTGCGAACTCGACCGAACTCACAGATAGCACACGTGTTCGTTCGTCGACGGCATTCAACAAATCATCCAGCGGGATACGCCCGTCAACCTCGGGAACACGCCGCACCTCGACGCCTTCTGACCTCAGGTTCAGCCATGGGTAGACATTGGCTGGAAATCCCCGATCGGGGATCACGACGTTGTCGCCCGACTGCCATGTCAATCCGTTGGCAACCATCAAAATACCTTCTGTCGTATTCTTGACAAAGGCAATCTCCGCAGCGCTCGCGCCAACCAGACGGGCGGCCGATTTACGCGTCTGTAAACAGACCTCGTCCCACTCGTGCAGGTTTACCATGCCGTTGTGGGTCAGGTCTTTGAGAATGCCGTCCATTGCCCGGTAGACACACCGGGAGATGGGCGCGATCCCGGCGTGATTCATGTATATCCAATGTTCCGTAACCGGAAACCGGGCCCGTAAATCCTGGATATCGATCTGCACGCTGACCTTCCGCTTCCTATGGGAAATCCAAATGAAACGGCAGATGTCGAGTGCCATCTGCCGTTCGCCGATCGTCCGCTCAGACTCTATTCCAGCCGGTAGTTGGGGGCCTCTTTTGTAACCGTTACATCGTGCGCGTGGCTTTCCCGAACACCTGCGGACGAGACCTTTACGAAACGTCCGTTCTTCCGGAGTTCCGCAACATTTCTCGTTCCGCAATAGCCCATGCCTGCTCTCAACCCGCCTATGAGTTGATATATGAATCCTGATATGGATCCTTTATAAGGAACCTGCCCCTCGATTCCCTCAGGGACCAGCTTGTTGGTCTCGACGTTTCCCTGGAAATATCGGTCCTTGCTTCCGCGCTGCATGGCGCCCAGCGATCCCATGCCCCGATAAACCTTGAACGTCCGTCCCTGGTAGATAACCGACTCTCCGGGGCTTTCATCGGTCCCCGCGAACAGAAAACCGATCATTACGGAATTCGCGCCGGCCGCAATGGCCTTGGTGATATCTCCCGATTGGGTGATTCCGCCGTCCGCGATCACCGGAATGCCGGCCTTCTCCGCGACCTCGGCGCAGTCCATTATCGCCGATACCTGGGGCACGCCGGCCCCGGCAATCACCCGCGTGGTGCAACTTGCCGAAGGCCCCATACCCACTTTGACGGCATCCGTTCCCGCCAGAATCAGATCCCGGGCGCCTTCGGCCGTTACAATGTTGCCGGCAATCACCTGGGTTGCCGGAAAGGCATTCTTGATGCGTTCAACGGATTCAAGCACACCCCGCGAATGTCCGTGGGCCGTATCCACGACGATCACATCCACGTCCCGGTCGACCAGCGTTCCGACATGGGCTTCCAGATCGTTCCCCACGCCCACCGCGGCGCCGACGCGGAGCCTCCCGAGTCTGTCTTTGCACGCGTGCGGATACTGAATCTTTTTCTCGATATCCTTTACAGTGATTAACCCTTTAAGCACACCCTTTTCGTCGACCACGGGCAGCTTTTCAATACGATGTTCCTGAAGAATCTCCTGCGCTTCCTCCAGAGAAATGCCCAATCGGGCCGTTACCAGGCCCTTGTGTGTCATGACCTCGGACACCTTCCGATGTACGTTTTTTTGGAATCTGAGGTCCCGGTTGGTCAGGATACCTACCAGCCTCTTGCCGCCGTCCACGATCGGCACTCCGGAAATTCGATAATTGGACATCATATCCAGTGCCTCTCGGATATAATTGTCCGGTGAAAGCGTCAATGGATCGACGATCATCCCGCTTTCCGACCGCTTCACCTTCGCCACTTCCTCGGCCTGCTCTTCAATGGATAGATTCCTGTGAACAATTCCGATGCCGCCTTCCTGGGCAATCGCGATGGCCAGCCTGGCTTCGGTAACCGTATCCATGGCGGCGCTCACCAGCGGGATATTCAGCCGGATTCTGCGGGTGAGCTGCGTGGTCAGATCCACCTCGTTGGGCAACACTTCGGATTTGTCGGGAATCAACAGCACATCGTCATAAGTCAATCCCTCTCTGGCGATTTTTTCCTTGGTTCTGTCCATAAATGTCTCCCTGGTTTGAGTACAACGGCGCATCCAATTACTCAACCATTGCAACACACCCGGATACAAGAAACCCCTTGACATACGTGTCAAGGGGTTTGCATATTTTGCCCATTACAAGGCCGGATGCCTCCTGGGCGCGCAGTTAATCAGGGGCGGAAAAAATCTTCCCTCAACGACAAGGTCGGATGCCCAAAGCCTCTTGCGCATGCGAAACTCGCTGGATACTACGGGTATGATCGTACATATACTTCCTGCACAAAGTCAATGATCCCAATATACCGGATTCGCCAGGTTGTGTCAACAGGCATTTGATGAGGATTCTTGATAAGGCAGCTTGCGGATCACAGGTCGTGAAAATCCGGTTCAATCAGCCCGAAAAGCCGGCCATCCTCCGGATTCCAGCGGAACGGTGCCGGTGAAACATCGCGCAGATTGATGCGATGCCAGGCCGGGTGTTGCACGCGTCCCGGGGGTGAGGCAGGCATGCACCGTTCAACAGAGAATGGCGCCTGATCAAAGGAGTTGCCGGTCATCGGTTCGAGTTGCGGAAACGCCACCTTTTGATATATTGGGAATTCGTCCCGCCCCGGCCCGCTCCCGACGACGCGTCGGGGAACATCCACCATCCTGACACGTCGCAATTTCAATTCCTTAAAATAGGTACGGATTTTGCCTTGACATCCAAATTTCTATTCGTTAGATTTCTACGTTTCTAAGAGTTACACAACTTGTATACAATTTGATACCAGCGATTTACGCAGATACGGCGGTAGGTCGGGGCTGTGCAGGCAAGGAGTGTTTGTTATGCGTTCCAGGTATGCAAATCGTTTCATCATTCTTCTCTGCGGCTTTCTGATCCTGGGCTTGTTGTCACCGGTACAGGCCAGAAGGAAGTCGAAGGAGAAAGAGCACAAGCCACGGGAGGCGCCCGTCGACTCGGGGGCGATGTCACGGAAGCACGTCTACTTTGGCAAGCGATATCTGGATAACAAACTGTACGAAGACGCCCGTATACAATTGACCAAATCCTGGGGCTTCGATTCCAGGAATGCGCAGACGGCCTACTACCTCGGAAAGTTGTACTACGCAACCGAAGTAACCCATGATGCCATTGCCTGGTTCAAGAAGACGATCGAACTGAATCCCAATGGTCCGAACGCGCGAAACGCCCGTTTCTACCTCGGTCAGCTGTACGTATTGGAAGAAATGCGTCAGGAGGCCATCGAGGTGTTTGAAAAGCTCCTCACTCTCTCCAAGAAACCGGAACAGCAGATCCAATATCTGCACCAACTGGTCACACTCTATATCGAAATTGAAGACTACGAGTCGGCGCTGAAGCATACGCGACGGTGGCGTAAATTGGAACCGGACAATCCGGACGTACAGGATGCCATTGCAAAGCTCGCCCTTCATATGGGCAACGAAGACGAAGCCCTCGAGGAGATGGAGCGGCTTCTGAAGATGAACCCGGGCGATTACGGCACGCTGGACAATCTCGCCAGAATGTACCGGCGGCTCGAAATGGCCCATAAAGCATTCAGCGCGTATCAAAAGCTCCACGACCACAGCCCGGAGGATTTACTTTATCTGGACCAGTTGTTTACGTTGGGAAAACAGCTGAACAAGCCAAGGCGGTTTCAGATCGACCTCCTGAGAAAAATGATCAGGCTTCAACCCGATAACCTGAGCGTCGTTGAGCAACTGGCCGATGCTACCGGCGAAATGAGGCTGGTCAACAGGGGTCTCAGATTGGATCCGGGAAACGGAAAATTCAGCTACATGAAAGGAGAGTTCCATTACAGGAAATGGAAGAAATCCAATTCCGTTCAGGATTCCGTCAACGCGCTCAAATGGTACAAGAGAGCCGGGAAAGATCCGCTTTGGGCCGGAAACGCCAAGCGGATGATCGATGAAATCGACCCTCCGATGTCCGATGAGGAAAAAAAGAGACTGGAATTCTTCAAAAAGAAGAAAAACGAGGAGGTGGATATCGAAGGGAAAAAATAGGCATGCCGGGTTCTGGAAATGTCACATGTTTTCTGATCTTCGGTCGCAATAATATTACGAATGCCGAGGCTCGAAAATCGTCCGGGATCCAGGATTGAATCCTGGACGATCGCCGGCGGCCCGCGCTTCACGCGCGCATTATTCCACCGCAGCGAACATTCACATCGTCATCTGGGGGGATTGAAGCATGGTTGAACTTTATGTTAACGGCGGGCCCTTCATGCACCCGCTACTGCTTATGTTGCTTTTCGGTATTGCGGTAAGTATAGAACGTTTCTGGTCGCTGTGGCGGTCTTCAATCGACACCCGGGAATTCTTCACTGCGGTTCAGGAAGCGCTCAAGCAGCGAGGGCCGGAAGGCGTCGCCGAAGTCTGCGCGAGCCACCGCGGGCCGGTCGCCTCCGTTCTCCACGCGGGGCTTCTCCGCCTGGATCGAGGGATTGAACACGTGGAAAAGGCCATCGAAGAATCCGGCGCCATCGAAATGGCCTTCCTGGAAAAAGGCATGGTCTGGTTGTCCACCGTGGCCAATATTGCCCCGCTGCTCGGGTTCCTGGGAACCGTAAGCGGTATGATCAGCGCCTTCGAAGCTATTGCAAAAGCCGGTGACGTAGAGCCCAGTATTGTGGCTTCCGGTATTTCCGAGGCACTCATAACAACCGCCTCCGGCCTGGTTATCGCCATTCCGATTCAGGCATTTCACAACCTTTTCGTCTCCAAGATCGATAAAATCATCATCGATATGCAGGAAAGTTCCTCTCAGTTCGTGGACGAACTGATCCAGGCCGGCTACGATACGCCTGCGGGAGAATAAGCCATGGCAAATAAGCCATCGTTGTCAAGGCGAAACAAGTCCAACCCGGAAATCCCAACTTCGTCCATGGCGGATATCGCCTTTCTGCTGATTGTCTTTTTCCTGGTTACCACCACGATGAACCAGGACAAGGGCATTGGCATGCAGCTTCCGCCCGCCGGAGAAAATAAAAAGATCCAGAAGAAGAACATCTGCAACGTCTGGGTGAATGCTTCCGGTGATATTCTTATAAACCTGGAACAGGAAATACGTCTGACGCAACTCCGCGCCGATATCGAACGGCGTCTGGGCGAAAACGACAAACTGATCGTTTCCCTCAAGGCGGACGAGGAGACGCCCTATACCGACTTCATAGACGTTCTGGATGAGATCAAGCTTTCGGGCGCAACGCGGATCTCTCTAGCATCCCCGGAAAAGTAGGCACGTCCGGCAACAGGAGACCCTCAGCATGGCAGATTTTTCAAAAAAATCCGGGGTACATACGTCCATTCCGACCGGTTCAATGGCAGATATCGCCTTTCTCCTCCTGATCTTTTTCATGGTCACGACGGTTTTCGTCCGCTATCGGGTCACCGGTATTGTGCTGCCCAAAGCGGAAAAGGTCGAGGAAATCAAAACGCGTCGCCATATATCCTATGTATGGATCTCCGCGGATCAGAAGGTCTATATAGACGACAAAATCGCCCAGGTCAACCAGGTTGCCGCCATCTTCTACGAACGCCGCGTGCAGAATCCTCGCCTGATCGTCTCACTGAAATGCGATACGCGGGCGCCCTACGGGCTGGTATCCAGAGTGGTCGAGGAACTTCGCAATGCCGATGCCCTCCGCGTCAACTTTGCCACTGATCGAGAGAGGTAACGAATATGGCCTATATCAAAGGGAAGGATATCGTCCGCAGTAAATACCCTGAACACGACCTCAGAAGGCGCTATCCCAAAGTCTTCTGGTCGTCGGTCGGTATCTCCTGCGCCCTGCACCTTTTCATGGCTATCGTTTTTCCCACGTTCGATATACGGGCATCCGCGGGCAAAAAGGACCAGATCATCATCCAGATGGAGAATATTCCGGAGACGCGTCAGATACAGCGTCCGCCCCCTCCGCCGAGGCCCGCAATGCCGGTTGAAACCGAAAGTGACGACGTTCCCGACGACGTGACCATCGAAACGACCGATCTCGACCTGGATCAGGCACCCGTAGATCTGCCGCCCCCTCCCCCGGGTGCTACCGAAGCGCCGATGGAAGAAGAAGTGATGGAGTTCTGGAGCGTGGAGGAAAAACCGGTGCAGATCAAGGCAGTCAGCCCCGAATACCCCGAAATTGCGCGCAAGGCGGGGTTGGAGGGCAATGTTTTCGTGAAGTTTATGGTGCGCAGAGATGGTCGGACGGACAAGGTTCGGGTGTTGAAGGGCCAGGAAATTTTCAGGCGGGCGGCCATCGATGCCGTTAGACAATTCGTATTCAAGCCAGCCATACAGAACGACAAACCCGTGAATGTCTGGATGACCCAGCGCATCCGCTTCAAGCTGCACGATTGAACCTGAACCAGGGGATTTTTTTCTCCGCAGAGGCCATCACGCAACCGGTGGTGGCCTTTCCGCATGTCTAAAACGGTTGACATCATACCCGAATTTGGCAATATTATTCGTCTATAAATTGCGTTCATGTTAACCAGCATTTTCGAGAGGATCACCGGATATGCGTTGCCGACAGTCTTTACTCCTGCTTTTATGTCTTCTATTTTGCCAGCCGGCATGGGCTCAAGTGTCTCCCGAATCGGCGGAAAAATACAACGCCGGTCAGGCCCTCTTCGAGAAAAGGCGTTATCAGCAAGCCCTTCAGGCGTTCGAAGAAGCTGTCAAACTGGATGGCAACAACGCCCAGGCGTATCGCGGGATGGCAAAGACTTATCAGAAGCTCAAAGATAATGACAAAGCCATCGGCAATTTCAGGTTAGCCGTTTCGGTCAAATCGGACTACGTCGAAGCCCATTATGAACTGGGCAACATGTATTTCAACCTGAAAAAATACAAGGATGCGCAGGCGGTCTTTAACCAGGTCCTGAACCTGGACCCCAACTTTCAGGACGGCAATACCCGGAGACTCCTGAAAGCGGCCTATGCAAAGCAGGGCATGGCGTTTTTGTACCGCAAGAACTACAGAAAGGCGATTGAAGAGTACGAAAATGCCACCCAACTCGATCCCACGGACGCTACCAATTACTACAATTTGGGGTTAGCCGCCAGACAAGCCCGGAAGTACAAACAGGCGAAGAACGCTTTCACTACGGCCGTAGAACTCAACCCGAAATACGCCAGGGCCCATCGGCAACTGGGGGACCTGTCTCGGATTACCAAGAAAAACAGCAGGGCGATCCGGAGTTACAACCGGGCGATCGATAGCGATCCGAATTGCAAAGACAAGAACAATATCAACGCCTATCGAAGCCTGGCCCTGGTTTACAATCGCACGAAACAATATTCAAAAGCAGTCGTCACGCTCAGAAAAGCCGTTGCCGTGGCGCCTACCGGGAAAGACAAGGTCAAGATCTATACAGCACTGGGACACTCCCATGCACTCAGGAAGAACTACAAGAGTGCCGTCTCCGCATACAAGCAGGCGCTCGCGCTGAACTCCAGAGACAGTGAAACCCAGTACCGGGCGGCGGTCGCCTATTTCGAACTCAAACAATACCAGAACGCCCTGAATCTCGCCCGAAGAGCCGTCTCTAGCCGAAAGTTTGGAGTTCCGGCATACGTCATTATCGGCGATGTATACGACGCCTGGCGACCGCAGGGTTGGAAAGAGAAAGCAATACGGAGCTACGAAAAAGGACTTAGAGCCCGTAAATGGAAAAAGTACTGCGAGGATAAGATCGATCGGATCAAAAACCCGGTCGATACCGGAGAGTAAGAGTAAGGCGGAGATAGTCCGGCGTGAGAATCCCCGGCGGCTGATGCCGCATCTGTTGGCACTCTCCAGGATAAACGCGGCAGGCGCCCTCTTCGACCAGGGGCCTGAACGTTTTCATGGGCAAATTCCCGATCCCGGTTTTTTGCCCATTTTATTGGCCTGCTGTCCACCGGTTCTTTCATCCACGGCACGCTCTACGTCGCCGAAAACGACCTTATCTTGACGCTCGAAAACTTCACGTTTCTTCTGGCTTTTCTGGGTTATCTCGGCCTTTCGGTGAATATGGTACTCGTTACCAGGGGTTCCTGCAAGCGCCCGGCCATCGCCCTGGTTGCGCTCGTTGTCGTCGCCCACGTTTATCTGGTCTGGGCCTGCCGGTACGATTGGCAGATCGCGATGGCCGTCCGGAACGGCTACGCCGGATTCTTCATCTTCCACTCGGCGCTCCTGTCTATCGTAACGGCGGCGTTTGTACCGCAGGCGATCTGTAAACCGCTTATCATCCTGTCGTTTCTGATCGTTTCCGCCGGCGCCTCGGGAGCCGTGTTCAGGTACGATGTGGTCAACATTTATCGCATTCCGGTGCTGGTCATTGCCGGTCTTGGCCTGGGATTTCTGATCGTCAACCAATATCAGAAATATAAGCCAGCCAGGTGACGGGAAGGCCAGTGATACCCAACCACACCTGCAGGTGCGCCGCAATCGCGACCGCGGCGGCGCTTCGGAATCTCGGAAATCTGTCCCCATAGCCGGCGACCGGGTCCCTCAGCAGCCGGTAAATGACGTTCTAACCGGCGCCACCCTTCCGGTTCTGGTCTCGGGGTTCGTATACAACGTCAGCACTTACGGTCCGTTTCTGCCAAATGACGAAGTGAAAGACGCCTTCTGGGTCCGGTTGCGCGAACTCGTCGACGCCAGACGCCATCGTGAGCGCAGTTTCCGGATCGAGAACGCGGAACGTCGCTTTCCGGCTATCGATCTGGCGGGTTCCGGCCGGCGTGTACTCTGGGGCATTTCATACCGCCTGGTCGCGCAGTTACTGACGCTTCTGGGCCATCCCGTCTCTTCAACGCAGTCAACCCCGGACGCGGGTCGGCATCAACCCGGAGCGGAACGATGAATTCAGCCGATCTTTGCTATCTTTCGGCAGTTGAACTTCGCAGCCTGTATCGAAAGCGCGAACTCTCGCCCGTCGAAGTCACGAAAGCGCTGTTGCGCCGGATTGAAGGGCTTAATCCTACGTTCAACCCGTACGTCACCGTCACTCACGACCTCGCCCTCGAACAGGCAAGACGCGCCGAACGTGCGTATATCAGGGGAGAAACCGGAATTCTGACCGGTATCCCCGGTTCGCTAAAGGATCTCACCCCCACAAAGGGCATCCGCACCGCCCGTGGGTCCCTGCTCTATAGCAACTGGATACCGGATTACGACGCACCGCTTGCGGAACGCCTCTCCAGCGCCGGGATGGTCCTTCTTGGAAAAACCACCACCCCTGAACTGGGCTGGAAGGGAGACTCCGGAAACCGCGTCAACGGCCCGGTACACAATCCCTGGATGTACGGTCGGACGGCCGGCGGATCCAGCGGAGGCGCGGCGGCCGCCGTCGCCCTGGGCATGGGACCGCTCGCCCAGGGAACGGACGGCGCCGGCTCCATCCGTATCCCGTCCAGTTTCTGTGGCCTTTACGGACTCAAACCGTCCTGGGGGCGGGTTCCACAGTACCCGGCCAGTGTGGTCGAATTGCTCTCCCACGCGGGTCCCATTACCCGCACGGTGAAGGATGCCGCGATGATGCTCACGGTCATGGCTGGCGCCCACCACATGGACCGCCTCTCGCTGCCCGATTCCACCGACTACCTCAGCGAAATGGAAGGCGATATCGCCGACCTGCATATTGCCTGGTCTCCCGACCTCGGGTACGCCCGGATCGATCCCGAAGTCCGAACGATCGCGACCGCGGCGGCAGCGCGGATTCAAGATCTCGGTTGTACCGTCGAAGAGGCCCATCCCGGACTGCCCGACCCCTGGGATATTGCAGACACGATCTGGTCCGCGTCATTCGCGGGCGTGTTCAAGGACAACCTGGACGACGTCCACGGCCGGATGGACGCCGGTCTTGTCGACGTGATCGAAAGGGGCCAGTGCGTCTCCGGCGCCGAACTGGCCTCCGCCTACGCACGGCGCAACGACTACTACCACGGCTGGCGTGAATTCATGGGCCGTTACGACCTGTTTCTCACCCCGACACTCCCGGTTACAGCCTTTACCACCGGGTTTGACCATCCAGGTGACATCGCAGGCCACCCGACCAGCTATCTTGGCTGGACCGCTTTCACGTATCCGTTTAACATCACGGGCCAGCCGGCGGCCACCGTTCCGGCCGGCTTTGCCCGGAACGGATTGCCGATTGGACTGCAGATTGTCGGGCGCTGGCGCGACGATGTGGGCGTATTGCGCGCCTCCGCCGCCTTTGAATCGCTCATGCCCTGGGCAGAGGCAATACCCGCCGCCGAACCAGTGGATGCAACGTGATATCTCCACGCTTTCGCGGAGGCGGCAAGCGCAGGGCTTCATGAAATACGCAGTCAGCGTCAGGACGAAAACTGGAAACAACACTCAAGCGGAACACGCCACATAAGTCCTGGTTTTTTGTGAAAGGACGCCGCTACATGATTGTCAAACCCAGAATTCGCGGATTCATATGCACAACCGCGCACCCCGTCGGATGTGCGCATAGTGTACACGAACAGATCGACTGGGTGAGGAAACAGCCGCCCCTGAAAGGCGTCCGGAATGTGCTGGTTATCGGTGCGTCGACGGGTTACGGGCTGGCTTCTCGAATTGCAGCGTGCTTCGGTGGAGGCGCTCAGACCGTGGGTGTTTTCTTTGAAAAACCGGCCCTGAGGAACCGCACGGCCACAGCGGGATGGTACAATTCGGTCGCCTTCGAAAGAGCCGGAAAAGACGCGGGCTGTTTTTCAAGAAGCATCAATGGCGACGCGTTTTCCGATGACATCAAGCAGCAAACCGTTTCGGCCATCAAAAACAACCTGGGAGACGTCGATCTCGTCGTCTACAGCCTGGCGTCGCCACGGCGTACCCATCCCCAAACCGGAGCCCAATACACCTCCGTATTGAAACCTGTGGGCGCACCCTACACGGGCAAAACGGTCGATATCCACACGGGGGTCGTCTCGGAGGTTACCATAGAACCGGCCAGCGACATCGAGATCGACGATACCGTTGCCGTGATGGGTGGAGAAGATTGGGAGCTGTGGATCCGGGCTCTCGAAGCAGCGGACGTGCTTTCCGAGGGTGTGCGGACGGTCGCCTTCACCTATATCGGTCCGGACCTGACCCAACCGATCTACGGAGACGGCACCATCGGGAAAGCGAAAATTCACCTTGAAGCCACGGCTCGGAAATTGGACGCCCGTCTGAAGAAGAGAAACGGAAGCGCGTACGTCTCCGCAAACAAGGCCGTGGTCACCCAGTCCAGTGCGGCGATTCCGGTGGTACCCCTCTACATTTCGCTGCTTTACAAGGTTATGAAGGAGAAGAACATTCACGAAGGATGTATACAACAGATGTACCGGCTCCTGAAGGATCGGGTCTATGCCGCACCGCCGGTCCCCACCGACGAGGGCGGGCGCATCCGCATCGATAACCTGGAAACCAGAGAAGACGTACAGTCCCGCATCTCTTCCCTTTGGGAATCCGCAACGACAGAAAACCTGGAAGCGATTTCGGATCTGCAGGGCTATCGCAAGGAATTCCTCAAGCTCTTCGGCTTCGGCCTTCCCGAGGTCGACTATGCGACCGATGTAAACCCGGACCAGCCTCTTTAGGGGTCCCCCGGGATGGCTCCCGCCAACCGGATTGCCACATTGTTTAATCCTCTCTCCGAATATTGAACATCCCTTTCACACGGGTCTCTCCAATCCTCCTTTCCCGAGATCTATCTCATTTCCGGACAGCATATTAGGTACATGTGGTTTCTCTGGCACATCTATTGCGTTCTCATGTGCCGTCAGCGATTGCCTTCGCCAACAACGGATTCCTTGAAAGACGGCACGCTTCTTCGGGGTTCAATGGCGTTCCTGACAGGATCTGAGGAGGACTGTATGATGTCCCGCGTGTTGAGCTGCGCCACTCTGGGTATTGACGCCTATATCGTACGTATAGAGACCGATCTGGATTATCAGGTGCCCGCTTTCTCCGTGGTAGGTCTGCCGGACAACGCCGTCAAAGAAAGCCGGGATCGCGTGACCGCCGCCATAAAGAACACGGGTCGGTCCTTTCCAAATCGACGCGTCACCGTCAATCTCGCCCCAGCGGATATCCGTAAGGAAGGCTCGGCCTTCGACCTGCCGATTGCGGTGGGCATCCTGGCCGCTTCCGGTGACATCTCTCCTGAAATCCTCTCCCAATACTCGATTTTTGGCGAACTCGCTCTTGACGGGGCGGTCCGGCCCGTTCGAGGGGTCCTGCCGATGGCGGTCGAAACCCGCCGGGAAGGTCTCAAGGGAATCATACTTCCTCGTGAAAATGCCCGTGAGGCAGCCATCGCGGGTGGTATCGATGTCCATCCGGTCGGGGACCTGATGGAGACACTGGACTTCCTCGAAGGGTATCGAGCCGTGCCGTCACTCCAGGTCGATATCGACGAGATCTTCAGCCAGGCTCTGGACTACCGTATCGATTTCCGCGACGTCCGGGGCCAGGTGCACGCAAAGCGTGCGCTGGAGGTGGCTGCCAGCGGCGGTCACAACATTATCATGATCGGCCCGCCCGGTTCCGGCAAAACGATGCTCACCCGCCGCCTGCCCACCATTCTGCCCGACCTGACCCGGGATGAAGCCCTCGAAGCCACCAAAATCCATTCGGTGGCTGGTCTGTTGCCTCCGGATACCACCCTGGTGGCCAACCGACCGTTTCGTTCCCCTCACCACACCATCTCGGACGCCGGCCTGATCGGCGGCGGACGTCACCCTCGACCGGGCGAGGTCTCCCTCGCACACCACGGCGTACTTTTCCTGGACGAACTCCCGGAGTTCAAAAAGCATGTCCTCGAGGTTCTGCGCCAACCTCTCGAGGACGGATTTGTCACCATCGCCCGCGCGATGATCTCTCTGACCTATCCTGCCCAATTCATGCTTGCCTGCGCCCTGAACCCCTGCCCCTGCGGATACTTCGGAGATCCCAAGAACGAATGCACATGTTCCCCGCCGATCATCCAGCGGTATATGGCGCGAATCTCCGGTCCACTCCTCGACCGGATCGACATACACATCGAGGTGCCCGGGGTCGACTACGCTGAGCTTGCCGATGAACCTGGCGGAGAAACGTCCGATGCCATTCGCGAAGGGGTCAATGCAGCCCGCCAGGTGCAACTCCATCGCTTCCGGGAGAAACAACACCTTTTCTGCAATGCGCACATGGGTCCAGCAGAAATCCGGGAGTATTGCCGAATCGACGGCAAAGGCGCAGAACTGCTCAAAATGGCAATCACAAAACTTGGTCTGTCCGCACGCGCATACGACCGCATTCTGAAAGTCAGCCGCACTATCGCCGACCTCGAAGAAGAACCCGAAATCAAACCTCAACACGTGGGGGAGGCCATCCAGTATCGCAGTCTGGATCGGAATCTGTGGATGTGAACCCCGGCCGACGGCCGAGGCGGCGCCCGTAGGAAGGCCGTCATCGATGGCGCGGCGTCACGAAGACGACCTGAGGATGTAACCGTCCCTCAACCGTGAAGCGGGTCTTCCCCTCGCAGCCCCGCGAAATCCCTTTCCGTTTGTCTTGACATTGTTCATCCGGTATATTATGTACGAAATGTGCGGCGTCCGGATACTGGGTCTATGGCGACTACCTGCCGTACGACCGGCTTTACCTCGAGGAACTGAACGCCGCCGTGGTGGAGGCTGTAAACCAGGCAAAATCCCGGGCGTCCGAGGCGTGTCGACACCTTGTCGGATAGAGCTAACGCATGACCGAACCCATTGTCTACCTCAACGGTGAATTTGTGCCCGCCTCCCGGGCCGCCATTAATATTTACGACCTGGGCATTATTCTGGGCGCCACCCTCACCGAAATGACCCGCACATTCGCCCACGCTCCGTTCCGCCTTCACGATCACCTGGACCGGCTTTACAGATCGTGCAAATACGCCGGCATTCATCCACAGCTCACGCGGAACGAGATGCGTGTCAAAACCCTGGAACTCATCGAGACAAACCGTGCATTGATCGCACCCGAAACCGACCTGGGCATCGTTCACTTCATTACCCCGGGAGAAAACGAAATCTATGCCGGAAGCGCCGCGGGAAGTGTGCGCCTCACACCAACCGTCTGTATCCACTCGTTTCCCCTGCCCTTCCGTGTCTGGCGTCATCTTTTCAAGGATGGCGCTCACGTTGTCACACCGGCCTTAAGGCATGTGCCACCCCAATGTCTGGATCCAAAAACCAAAAACCGGTCACGTCTTCACTGGTGGCTGGCTGACCAGCAAACGCACGCGGTAGACCCGAATGCCATCACGCTGCTTCTCGACCTGGACGGCAACATCACGGAATGTGCGGGATCCAACTTTGTCATCGTGGTTGACCGCACGATCTACTCCCCCACCACGCGCAACATACTCCAGGGTGTCAGCCTGCTCACCGTCAAAGAGCTGGCAGCCGAACTCGGTCTCAACTGGATCGAAAAAGACCTCCAACCTTACGACGTCGCGAATGCCGACGAGGCCTGGCTGACCACCACGCCATATTGCATCGCCCCCTGTACGAAATTCAACAACATACCCGTTGGCAGCGGTAAGCCGGGCCCGCTTTACAGAGATATGCTGCTTGCCTGGAGCAACCGGGTCGGACTGAACATCGAGAAACAGATCCTCATGGAATGAAGCGGCGACCTGGATCTATATTGGTTTCGGTCGATTGCGGTAAAGCCATGATCCCGGATGGACATTTCAAATCCCCACGTGCACCCGATAAACGGTTTCATCTCACACGCCCGATACGGCGATCTTCCGGAAGTCGTCCGGACGCAACTCAACAAGAACCTGCTGGACCTGTTTGCCGCAACCATTGCAGGCCTGCCCACGTCCGCGGCGAATATTGTGGCGGACTACGCCACCGCGACCTTTCCGGGAAGTGAAGCCACTGTAGCGGGCAGAGGCAAAATATGCAGTGCCCCCGGCGCCGCCCTGGCAAACGCGTGCGCCGCCAACGCGCTGGACGTCGACGACGGGTTCCGCCCGGCGAAGGGTCATCCGGGCGCCGTCATCATCCCGGCGGCGCTTGCGATGGCACAGGCCGAAAACGCATCGGGCGCCAGGTTTCTCGAGGCCGTGGCCATCGGCTACGAAATCGCCATGCGCGCCGGTGCGATATGGCACGACCACCCCCACCGGGGACCGAGCTACCACGGCTCGGGTTCCTGGGGCAGCCTCGGCGCCGCCGCCGCATGTGTCCATCTGCTGGATCTCGAACCCCGGAAAGCGGAAAACGCGCTTGGCATTGCCGAATACCACGCGCCAATAATGGATTGTGTGCGTCATCCGGCCATGGTCAAAGACGGCATCCACTGGGGCGCCTTTGTGGGCCTCACCGCCGCTCAACTCGGGACCCGCGGTTTCACGGGCATGCGCTCGACTCTATATGCGGACGAGTACCACGCATCGATGCAAACCCTTGGGTCCGACTGGTGGATTGAAAGGGTCTATTACAAATTCCATCCGTGCTGCCGTTGGGCGCAACCCGCCATCGCGGGCGCGATCGAACTCCGCACCAGGCACAACCTGACACCTGAAAACCTCGTCTCGGTCAAGATCGAAACCTTCGAAGCGGCGACTCATCTGGGGACCCGCCGGCCGGCCAACACCGAAGAGGCTCAATACAGCCTGCCCTACCCGGTTGCCTGCGCTCTTGTCCACGGCAGGGTCGGGGTACCTGAAATCGTCGATTCGGGCTTGAACGATGCAAAGGTACTGGCCCTTTCCGACCGGATTGAAATGACCGTCGCCCTGGACGTCGAAGCCCGATTCCCGGATGAAGCGCTGGCGCGGGTGATCGTAACCACCTCGGGCGGGCGGACACACAGAATCGGCCCGCTTCCGGCCCCGGGGGATCCGGACAGCGGCATCACCTTCAACGACCTCGTCTCGAAAGCCCATCGCCTCATCGATCCGGTCGTTGGCAGATCCCGCGCAGAACACCTGGTGGAGACCATATTGCGTTGTCCGGATCTGAGGACCACCGAGCCGTTGGCCGAATGTCTGGTGCGTATCGGAAGCGGCGGCGTGTCGATGCGTGGGGAGTAAGGTCCGGACATGCCCTGTGAAACCTCCATCGCCGACACTCGACCGGCCTGCAAATGTAACGGTTTGTGACAGCGGCGTGTGCCCGCGACATTCGACATATCCGCTTTGCGCGGATGGTGCACCATCGAGTGAGCCATGAAAATCGCACTCCTGCTCTCCGGCGGCGTCGACAGTTCCGTGGCCCTGACCCTGCTGCGCAGGGAGGACCGCCACGAGGTCACCGCTTTTTACCTCAAGATCTGGCTCGAAGACGAACTTGCTTTCCTGGGCGACTGCCCCTGGGAGGAAGACCTCAAGTACGCACGCGCTGTCTGCGAACAGGTTGGGGTACCGCTCAGAATCATCCCCCTCCAGGCCGAATACCTGGACCGGGTTGTCTCCCACGCGGTGTCCGAACTCAGAGCCGGACGGACCCCCAGCCCGGACATCGTCTGCAACCGGCGCATCAAATTCGGCGAGTTCACCAACCGAATCGACTGCAGCTACCATAAAGTCGCCTCGGGCCACTATGCCCGGATCGACGAAACAGACGGTACCTGTTACCTGAGGCAAGCGCCCGACCCCATCAAGGACCAGACATACTTTCTTTCCGGACTCAGCCAGGCGCAACTCCAACGCGCATGTTTCCCCATCGGCCACCTCACCAAACAGCAGGTCCGGGAATATGCAATGGATTTCGGCCTGCCTAACCACAACCGCAAAGACAGCCAGGGCATCTGCTTTCTGGGCAAAATAAGCTATACCGACTTTGTCAAAGCGCATCTGGGTGAGCAACCCGGAGATATCATCGAACTGGAATCGGGGGCCCGGCTCGGCCGGCACCGGGGCTACTGGTTTTATACCATCGGACAGCGTGAAGGCCTGGGCCTTGCTGCCGGCCCCTGGTACGTGGTGAAGAAAGACACCGACGGCAACGTTATCTACGTGTCCCACAAGACCCACCGGACGGACCGGGCATCGAGTCGTTTCACGGTTTCAGATCCGAACTGGATCTCCGGCGCCCCGGATCGACACGATGTTCATGTCAAGATCCGACACGGTCCCCGACGCGTTCCATGTCGCATTACGCCTGCGGGCGGCACCCGCCTGACCGTGCAAATGTCGGAAAAGGATTCGGGTGTCGCCGCCGGACAATCGGCCGTCTTCTACAATGGCGACATTTGCCTGGGCGGCGGGGTTATCGCGTAGGCGCATAGCGCCACTTTTTCGCAGGCCATACACATTGCTATGGAACAGAACGCCGATTACTGGATCTCCAAATTGAATCTGAAGAAACATCCGGAAGGCGGTTTCTATCGGGAAATATACCGCGCGGAGGAGACAGTCGCAGCTCAGGCGCTTCCGGAGCGTTTCATCGGTCCCCGATCGTTGTCTACCGCCATCTACTACCTCCTCAAGGACAACGAATTTTCCGCCCTTCACCGCATTCAGTCCGACGAAGTCTGGCACTTCTACGCCGGATCGTCCATCACCATTCATACGATCGATCAAAGGGGCAGATACGACCGCATCCTGCTCGGCAGCAACCCCGAAAATGATGAATATTTCGTGGCGGCAATCGGCGCCCGGTGCTGGTACGGCGCCACGCTGAATGAGCCCGGCTCATACGCCCTGGTGGGCGGTACCGTTGCCCCCGGTTTCGAATTTGAAGAGCTTGAACTGGCGAATCGCACCGATCTGATTCGGAGCTTCCCTGAACACAGCGCCGTCATCAGACGCTTGACGCGTTGAAGCGGATCGTCTCCCGATTACGACGCCCCGCAGCCCGATTCGCGCGAACGATCCTGCATATACCGAATTCCGTCCTCGATCTCCTGTCTATTCACGGTGTCGCACGACACCGCACGGCCAATCGCCTCCGGCAGGACAAACCGGATCACGCCATCCCGCGCCTTCTTGTCGCTCGCCATTCGCCCGATCAGTTCGTCTGCTTGCATTGCGCAGGCGCCGGACGGAATCCCGAGTCTTCCGATTAACGCGTTCTGCCGTTCCAGGTCCGCTGGTTTCCAGAACCCCTTGATGACCCCGATTCTGCCCGCAGCCAGCATGCCTAACAAAACGGCCTCTCCGTGTTTGTAAACCGTGTAATTCGTCACCGCCTCTATCGCGTGTCCCACCGTGTGACCGTAGTTGAGGATTTCCCGCAATCCCGCCTCGGTCTCATCTGCCGCCACGACATCGGCCTTAATGCGACAGTTTCGCGCGATTAACCTGACCAACTGTTCCGGTCCTATCGCCAGATCCGCCACCTTCTCGATTGATTTTTCCAGGACTTCCACGAGTCCCGCGTCCCGGATCAATCCGTGTTTGATCACCTCAGCCATCCCGGCAGCCACCTCCCGCCTGGGCAGGGTCATCAGCGTTTCCGCGTCAACATAAACCAGTTTCGGCTGATAAAATGCCCCGATCATATTCTTTCCCAGCGGGTGATCTACTCCGGTCTTCCCGCCCACGCTGGCATCGACCTGCGCCTCCAGGGTGGTGGGGACTTGCACGAAATCGACTCCGCGCAGATACGTCGCCGCCACGAATCCGGCCGTATCGCCCACAACACCGCCCCCCAGCGTTACGATACAACTGCGCCGATCCAGGCCAGCCTGAATCAGTTCGCCATATATCCACCCTGCCGTCTCCAGGGTCTTGAATTCCTCTCCATCCGGAATCTCCACCACCCTCACAGCCACACCCCGCGCCTCCAGACCGGCCCTGACCGGATCCAGGTAGAGCCGCGCCACCGTCGGGTTGGTCACGACCGCCGCAGTGGAACCCAACCCGGCCGCGGTGTACGCGTCGCCAAATCCGGACAGAATCCCGTGTCCAATCAGTATCGAATAACTGCGGCTGCCAAGACCGACCCTTACGGTCCGCATTCCGCTCTGTACGACTTGAGATCCCATACGCAGTGGCCTTCCAACGCCCTTATTGCGAATCAAGGCCTTCCAAAGCCGACACTGCCAGTTCAACGGTCTCTTCCAGTGTACGACACTCCGTCGACTCCACGAATACATCCGCACGGTCGTAAAACGGCGCCCGGGCGGCCAGCATCGCCCGGATCTTCGCCATCCGGTCCTCATCGTTCAATCCAGCCATCAGCGGCCGTTCTCCCTCTGTCCTGCGCAGGCGCGTAAAGATGGTCTCAGCAGATGCCCGCAGACACAGACACACACCGGACGCGCGAATGGTATCCCAGTTCTCCTCGTGTGTGACCGCGCCGCCACCCAAAGCAATCACAGCATCCCGCATTTCGGCCGCCCGCACCACGCAACCGCGCTCGATACGGCGGAATGCGGCCTCTCCGTCTTCCGCGAAGATCCGGGGAATCGACTTCCCGGCCGTCTCCACGATCAACGCATCGGTATCTGCAAATATCCGACCCAGGCGTTGCGCCAGAATTTGCCCGATCTTGCTCTTGCCGGTCGCCATGAACCCGGTCAGGAAAATTGGCCTGCCCTGCAACCGGTTCACGATGCGCGCCCCCGCCCTGCCTGCGCCTGGCGATCTGTACTGTTGCTCTGAAACGCGACGAACAGCGCGGAGTTCTTTCCGGATGCAGCAAGAGGGCTCGGGTGTCGCGTTTCCCGTAACGGGTTAATGGAATTAAGCGTTGCCAGTCCGGTTTCCATTCACAACCACCTCTGAAGAAATATGCCTTCAGTGTCCCGTCAATAACGACGACGCCTGGATACCGGCGGCGTTCAACGCCGTTTCGGAAGGGTGATACAGCGGGCCGTGACTCACATCTCCTCGGGCGCCCGCAACCCCAGCAGATGAAGGCCGGCGGCCAGAACGACCGTGATGGAATAAACCAGGGCGATACGCGCCCGGGTCAGGGGCAGGTCCTCCGAATTGACCCGGTGGGCGTTGTAAAACCGGTTCGCCTCTGTACAGAGTTCGATCAGGAACCCGGCAATCAGAGACGGCTCGCAGGCCTCGGCCGCGTTCCGGATTCGCGCCGGAAACCGTTCGAGGCACTTGACCACCGCCACGGTCTCGGGTTCGGTTAACAGTGAAAGGTCTGCCTCGGGCGGCGGCACGGCGCCTCCGTATCTTCGCAGCACGCTGCAATAGCGTGCATGGGTATATTGAACGTAGGGGCCGGTTTCGCCGTTGAAATTAAGGATTTCATCCCAGTCGAACACCACGTCCCGCGTCCGGCGGGAATCGAGATCCGCGTAGACCACCGCGCCGATGCCCACGTCCCGGGCGATCCCGTCTTTATTGGGAAGATCCGGATTCTTGTCCTCAATAATATCCCGTGTCAGTTCTATCGCGCGGTTCAGCACATCCTCAAGGAAAATCACATTGCCCCTGCGGGTAGACATCCTTCCGTCTTTGAAGGAAATAATACCGAAGGGGACGTGGATACAGTCCTTTGCCCAATCATGGCCCATCCGTTCCAGCACCTTGAAAAGCTGCCGAAAATGCAGGGACTGCCCGGCGTCGGTCGTATAGATCAACTTATCGAAGTCGTAGGTCTCCTTGCGGTAAATCGCCGCGGCCAGATCGCGTGTGAGATAGACGCTGGTATCGTGTCCGGTCTGGATGATGGCCGGGGGCATATCTTCATCGTCCAGCATCACCACGAGGGCGCCCTCACTCTCCACAGCCAGCCCCTTCGCCTTAAGTGCTTCGACAACCGGCCCCACCTTATCGTGAAAAAAACTCTCTCCCGTGTATTCGGTAAATTCCACGTCCATCAATTTATAAATTCGCTTGAAGTCCTTAAAGGTCACATCCCGGAACCAGCTCCAGAGCCGGATCGCCTCGGGATCGCCCGCCTCCAGTTTCCTGGTCCAGTCCTTCACGTCGTTTCTGAGAGACGGATCCCGTTCCATCTCGGCATTGAATTTTACGTACAGGTTAAATAGCTCATAGGGAGGATTCCTGCGAACCGCGCTTTCATCTCCCCAGCGT
Organism: Candidatus Latescibacterota bacterium; assembly: GCA_965237675.1. GTDB lineage: Bacteria > Latescibacterota > UBA2968 > UBA2968 > JAAXHE01. The sequence continues at coordinate 676,527 of OZ250150.1, read as the reverse complement.
TTGTACGCCGCGATATTCATTCCCTGCTTGGCGCCCCAGTCCCCAAGGTGGTTGATGCCGAGCACGTTCCAACCGAGGGTCCTGTATATCCTGCAGAGCGAATTTCCAATTGCCGTCGAACGGATGTGGGCGACGGTGAATGGCTTGGATATATCTGGTGACGAAAAATCGATCACGACCGTCTTCCCCGCGCCCACGCCGCTCTGGCCAAATTGCCCGCCCCCGGCGAGAATTTCCGATAGCGTCTCCCGCACAAATTCGGTCTGGCTCACGAAAATATTGAGATATGGGCCCTCGGCACTGACCCGGGCGATGCGTCCGCCCGTGCGCACTCGTTCTTCAAGATCCCTGGCGATCTGATTCGGCGCCTTCCGCAGCGTTTTTGCAAGCCTGAAGCACGGTAGGGCGAAATCCCCCATCGCTGGTTTTGGAGGGACCTCGATCAGCGCCCTCACCTCATCGGGGCGCAGATCAGTCGCTTTTGACACCTGCAATACGATTTCTTCAATAAAAGGATTGACCATAAAGGAGGACCTCTCCCCCCAGCTCCCTCTCCTACGAGGAAAGGGGGAGTTGAACCAAGCGTTGAGTAAACACTGTTTTATATAAGCTCTGATTGATTGGAGAACGCCATCTAAATCCGTGCGAATTTCAACATTTGAAATGCGTAAAACCTGTAATCCTCGCGCTTTGAGAATGCCATCCCGTTTTGCATCATACGCAACCTGATTCTGGTGAACCTCGCCATCGACTTCAATTACCAATCCGACTGAATGACAGTAGAAATCGACAATAAAGCCGTCGATGATTTGTTGCCGTCGAAAGTAAAAGCCATCAAGCCGATTCGCACGCAAATGTTTCCAGACACGTGCTGCCGCAACCGCCAATAGGCCACAATCGATGCGCTCAATAAAACTGGGGCAAGAATCTATAACGACCGTATGACGAGCAAAGAGTTTTTACGGTTTTGAAGCCAAATGGATGGTCGCAATACCAAAGGTCAACCGGCGTTCCACCGGCTCCACAAAACCGGCTTGCGTCAGACGCCTTCGGAATGCTTTTCCCTCCGGGAAATTCATCACAGACTCATAAAGATACCGATACGCTTGAGGATTTCGCGAAACAAGCCGACCGATCCCGGGCAGGATAGATTTGAAATAAAAAAAATAGACCCGTCGCAACAGGAACGCCCTGGGCCGGGAAAACTCCAGAATTGCCAACCGGCCCCCTGGGCGCAAAACCCGTTGTATTTCCCGGAGGCCAGCCGTCAGGTCCGAAAAGTTTCGTACTCCGAAACCGATCGTTACGGCGTGAAAACGTGCGTCGGGAAACGGCAGCCGCTCCGCGTCTCCACATAAGAGAAACAGTTGGCCGGATCTTCGATTCAGCTTTTTTCTTCCGAGCCGAAGCATAGGTACGGACAGGTCCGCACCCACAACCCGAATCCCGGAGTCGCGCGCAGCCGCTTCGAGGCCCAGGTCGCCCGTTCCCGTAGCGAGGTCCAGGATCCACCAGCCGGCCTGCAATTCCAGTGCGTCCACCGTCCATCGCCGCCAGAGAATATCCACGCCCGCGCTCAACAGGTGGTTCAACAGGTCGTAGGTTCCGGCAATGCCGTCGAACATCTGACGCACAAAAGCCCGCTTGGCCTGGCGTTCCTGCAGAATATTCCCTGACACCGCTACGCCCCTAAACGGCCAATTACCGCTTGTTTCATGACGTCGATGGGCGGTTCGATTCCCGTCCAGATGGCAAACGAACGCGCACCCTGATGTACCAGCATATCCAGCCCTCCAAAGGCAGGGGCGCCCGCGGCTCGAAACTGCCGCATCAGCCGCGTTTCCAGCGGGTTGAAAACCGTATCGTAAAGCACCAGTTGTGAGTGAATCGCGTCTGCATCCGCAAGAGGGGACTGCTCCACGTTCGGATACATCCCCAGCGAAGTTCCATTCACGACGAGGCCGGCATCCGCGAACCGCCTCGTCTGGGTGTCTTTCGTCAGATTGCCCGCGTCGATCGCCTTGCCTGTGATCCGTTCCATATCACGCGCAAGCGCCTCCGCACGAGCAACGGTCCGATTGAGAATGCTCACCCGCCGGACCTCATTTTGTGTAGCCAGCGCGTAAACAGTCGCCCGCGCCACGCCGCCCGCGCCTAAAACCACGCAGTGCTCCGGGAGCACGGCGAGGCCCGCCGTCAGATCCAGTGCGGTGGCCAAACCGTACACGTCGGTATTGTACCCGACCAGTTCGCCGTCCTTGAAAGCAATCGTATTCACCGCGCCCACGGCCAGCGCTTCTTCCGAAATCCGGTCCAGGTACGCCATCACGGCACTCTTGTGTGGAAGGGTCACGTTCAAACCCCGGATCTGCAGAGCGCGCATACCCTGAAGCGCCGGCTCAACCCCATCCGACAGCACGTGGAACGCCATGTAACGGTAGTCGACGTCGAGAACACGGATGGCGGCATTGTGCATGTCCGGCGAAAACGAATGGGCAATCGGATCCCCGATCACCCCCAGCAACTGCGTGGTTGCAACAATACCCAAAACAGGTTCCCCCGCCCTGATGTTTTGCTAATTTACATCTGCGCGGTTGAAATCCCGCCGCACAATGCACCGCCACACTTTGCTCAACGGGTCAGATCCGACACAAACTGGTCAGCAATCGCGAAACTCTCCTTCCAGGAACAGTTGTAGGTGTACCGAATGAAGACCACGCCTCCCAGAAACACCATTAACGCCAGAAGGAACAACCTGACAACCAGTCTCATATGACTCTCCTCGTACCAACGATTGACCCAGGGACTCAAACCGTCCCTGGAGGGATCAAATGCTCAAAGCAACCGAATTACGAGCGCGATTTACATCTCCAAAACGGCAGCCAATCTTTCCAACACCCCCGGATACGTCTGACCCACGGGGCCTGGGTTAATTACCGATGTTTCCCCCTCGCCCGCCATCCCAGCAAGCGTGAGTGCCATTGCCACGCGCGCGTCGCCGCCCGCGTCGAGCTCGGCGCCCTGCAACTGGCCGCCTTTCACAACCAGACCATCCGGTATCTCCCCAACTTGAATCTGCATCTTCCTGAGGTTTTCCACCAATACCGATATACAGTCCACCGGACCGTCCCGCAACGTCTGCGCATCCCGTATTATGGTTTCGCCCCGCGACACGGCGCCCGCGACCGCCAGAAACGGGATCACGTCCCTGAAAAGTCTCGCGTTTTCGCCCGAGATCTTAATGCCACGCAATTCGGACCCCCTTATCCGGACGCGTCGAACGGGAAAACCGGAATCCGTCCGGCAGTGCTCCATATCCATCAAAACGTCCATTCGGCGCAATATGTCCACGATCCTGCGGCTTCTGAAATCCATTCCGAAATGGGTTACCGTCAACTCAGACCGTCTCAGCATTGCCGCAGCGAGAGCAAAAAACAGCGCCGCGTCCGAACTACCCGGCAACTCATGTGTAACGCCGTGGAGCGATACCGGTCCGTCCAACAACAGTTGATGACCCCCGGCGCCCTTCATCCGCCTCTTTTTCAGCCCGCAGCCCGCAGCTTGCAGCAACACCTCCAGATCGTCATCCCCGCCTGTCTCCTGTACCAGTTCAACCGTTCCGTCCACACCCAATCCGGCCATGAGCATTCCGCACTTCACCGCCAGATCAGGAAGTCCGATACGGTAGGATCCGGGCGTTAACTTACCCCCTCCCACACCTGCCGATATCCGGTCCTCAGTCCGGATGTCCAGGTGTGCGCCCAACGCGCGGAGCGCCTCGAAAACCCGGTCGACGTTGGTATCCGCCCGAAACCCGGAAAGCCTGGTCACAAAAGGCGCATTCGACAGCAATCCCGCCAGACAGGAAAACAGAACCAGCGACCCGCCCGCATGCAGCTCGGCGTCCGGCTCTAATAAGTCGCCGCCAGTCACCGTTGCGGTCTCACCGTCCCACGCCACGGTAATCCCGAGTTCCGACAGCAGAACCCCGGTCCGCTCGACTTCCGGTCGTCTCGAACACCTGTGGATCCGGGAGATTCCATCGGCCGAGGACGAAAGCACAAGGGCCATTACCGACATATTTGCATCGCCGGGAAGATCGCACGCGCCCACAAGGCCCTGCGAGGGCTTGACCGTGCCCTGGGACATTACCGAACCCGCGAAGTCCAAAACCACGCTTTCTTCAGAATGGAATAACAAACGGACGGACAGCGATCTCGTTCGTTCAATCGTTTCCCGTTCCGGATCCTAGCGTTTATCTCAGCCTGACGCTGTATCCCGCTCTTCCCAACACGTCTACGGCCTGTTCCGCGCATGGACGTGAATCGAACCCCATTCGTATGGTGCCCCCTTCCCCTTCCCTTACATTCAACACCTCGATGTCGTTAATATTGATGTTCTCACGGGCCAGGGTCTGAGCGACGTCGGCAATTACGCCCGGCCTGTCTTCGGCTATGAGGAGAATTTCGTATAGCGGATGTAAAAACCCCTTGGAGTCCTTCGGGATCTGTCCACGTACACGATTCGCATGGACGAATGCCCGTTCCAGCCGATCCTGGTCTACTGCCCCCCGAATCGCTGCCAGCGATTCAATATACAGATCGATCATCTCACGGATCGGGGCCGCGTTTGTATGGCAGATATCCCGCCACATCTCATACGGGCTGGATGCAATGCGTGTCAGATCCCGAAAACCGCCTGCCGCCATCCGTATCGGCAGCCCTTCGGCCTCGGTCATCCGGCCTATCATGGACACCAGGCTTGTCGCCATCATCTGCGGCAGGTGACTCACCGCCGCCGCCGCCCTGTCGTGTGTCTGAGGAGTCATCCTCATGGGTCTCGCCCCGAGCGCCCCGACGAGGCGCGCGAGCCGGTCGATCACGATATCGGGCGTATCGGGCGACGGCGTCAACACATATATTGCGTTCTGAAACAGGAACGGATCCGCCGCGCTGACCCCACGATGTTCGGACCCCGCCATCGGGTGCCCTCCCACAAAATACACGCCATCCCGCCGATGAGCCATCGCCGCGGAAACAATCGCGTGTTTGGTGCTGCCCACATCGGTTACGACCGCACCCTTCCGCGCCGCCCCCAGGACCTGCGGCAGCAGGTTCAGAATACGTACTATGGGAGTACACAGGAAAATCAGCGCCGCGTCGGCAATCGCCGCGGCAAGTTCCTCATAGCGATAGCCCGCGTCGATTACATCCAAATCGCCGGCTACATCCAGCGTCTCCTGCCTGCTGATGCCAACGATGCTTCGCCCGATGCCCAGACCCTTGAGCGCCACACCAAGAGAGCCGCCAATCAACCCCACGCCGACGATGGCTATCGTCTCACGCGCAAACGGAGGATCATTTTCCATACGGTCATCCTCGGAAGAGCGGGCAAAAGCGTCGGAAGCCAATTCCGATTTCCTGATGAGTCCTGAGCCTGTCCGCTCTCATATCCTGTCCGCCAGTTCCTTTACAAACGCCTCGGATTCCTTCCACCCCAGGCACGGATCGGTAATGGATTTTCCGTACACGCCGTCATTTACATTCTGAGAGCCCTCAACCAGATAACTTTCCACCATCAACCCGCGGATCATATCCTTCAAAAACTCCGAACTCTGCCGGCTGCGTATTACCTCCAACCCGATCCTGGGTTGCTCGCGGAACTGCTTGCCTGAGTTATTGTGATTCGTATCCACGACGATTGTGGCATTGGCGAGTGGGCGCTGCTGATAGAGTTCCGCAACGTACATGAGGTCTTCGTAGTGGTAGTTCGGTATACTACGCCCTGTCACGTCCAGGAAGCCCCGAAGCACGGCATGTGTCAAGGGATTGCCGTCGGTGCGCACCTCCCAACCGTTATAGATGAAGACGTGCGGAATCTGTGAGGCATGAATCGCGTTCAGCATTACCGAAAGATCTCCTCCCGTCGGGTTTTTCATTCCCACGGGTACGCCAACGCCGCTGCAGGTCAATCGGTGCTGCTGATTTTCCACCGATCGTGCGCCTACAGCGATATAACTCAGCAGATCCTCGACATAAGGCAGATTGCCCGGGTACAGCATTTCGTCGGCCGCCGTCAGGTGTGATTCCCGGGCCGCGCGGATGTGCATCTGACGAACCGCAAAAATGCCCTGAGAAATATCCGGTGCCTTCCGCGGGTCCGGTTGATGCCCCATCCCCTTGTACCCCTCGCCGGTTGTGCGGGGTTTGTTGGTATAAATGCGCGGCACCAGAACCAGCTTTTCCCGGACGGCCTCCTGCAGTTTCGCCAACCTGAATACGTATTCACATACGGCATCTTCGTTGTGCGCTGAACAGGGTCCGATCACCAGCAGAAACTTATCGCTCTTGCGCGCGAAAATATCCCTGATTTCCGTGTCGCGATCCTCCTTTATCGTCTTCAGCGTTTTCGGAAGCGACATTTTCTCCAGCACGGCTTCCGGCGTGGGTATCTTCAGGATTTTTCTGAAGGCCATATGCTTTCAACTCCGCGGTAAATCGCGACGGTCAATCTTGTGTCCTGTCTCGGCCGGTTTCACGGGTGGATTCAGAGGGGATTCGTGCCCCCCGTGTCCCGTTCGCCATGCTCCTGTTCCAACCGCCTGGACTCATCGATTATCTGCTTAAAAATCCGTTGCACCGCTTCATCGGCCAGCGGCCCCGTGTTCAGTTCGCGGATTCGGTTCAGGATCGACGTCTCCCGTTCCGGTGCATAGATGGGTTGCTCGATTGCCTGTTTGATCCTGCCAATTTCAAGGGCGCATTCGGCTCGCCGATTCAGAAGCTCCAACAGTTGTTGATTCAGGGCGTCGATTTCCTTTCGCCAGTCTTCAAGATCCATCCGCTGCTCCCTTCAACGGTTGCACAAGCTCTTCCACAAATGTCCCAATTTGTGAAACAAGATCCGGATCGCCTTGCCGCTGCCCAATTCGCCGAACAATCGCGCTGCCCACGACGACTGCATCCGCATAACCTGCAACCTCCCTGGTATGTTCGGGCGTCGAAATTCCAAACCCTACCGCAATCGGTTGCGACGTATGCCGTCGGATGCTCGCCACCTTGGCGGCAAGCGTCTCTTCCAGCCTGTTCCGTTCCCCCGTTACGCCCGTGCGTGAGACGTAATACACAAACCCGCTGGTATGAGCTGCAATCCGTTGAATGCGATCCTCACGGCTCGTAGGTGCAATCAAAAAAATCGTGTCCAATCCCTGTTCCGCCATCAGACACTTGTACTCCGCCGCCTCCTCGGGTGGGAGGTCCAGTGCGAGAATGCCGTCGACCCCCGCTTCCGCCGCCCGGTCAACAAGCCGTTTCAGGCCAAATCGATGCATCGGATTGAAATACGTAAACAGAACGATCGGCATCTCCGTCTCCAACCGCAGGTCCTCCACCAGATTCAGCACGTCGCCGATTGAGACCCGATGCCGCAGGGCCCGCTGCGATGCCTGCTGGATTTCCGGACCATCCGCCAGTGGATCGGAGAACGGCACGCCCAACTCCAGAATGTCCACCCCGCGCCGTTCCAACTCCGGCACCAGTTTTCGGGTGGTTGCCAGATCCGGATCTCCCGCCGTAATATAGGCCACAAATCCAGTCCTGCCCGCGTCTTTCAACGCTTCGAACCGCTTCCCGATCCTTGTCATTCGAGCGACCCCATTCTTCGATTCCGGCTTGAACACAATCGGCGGAAAGGTGCCTAATCCAGGTACTTCGCCGCCTGCTGTACGTCTTTATCGCCGCGGCCTGAAAGATTCGCCACGATGACCGCGTCCTTGCCCATTTCGGGCGCCGCTTTGGACACGTACGCGATCGCGTGCGCGCTTTCCAGCGCGGGGATTATACCCTCGGTGCGGCTCAACAGTTGAAAGGCCTTCAGTGCCTCGTCGTCCGTTGCATACACATACTCGATCCGACCTGCATCCCGCAGATGGCAGTGCTCCGGCCCTACTCCCGAATAATCCAGACCCGCGGACACCGAATGAGTAAGGGCGATCTGCCCGTCCTCATCCTGCAAGATGTAAATCCGGGCCCCGTGCAGCACGCCCAGATCCCCACCTTGAAATCGGGCGGCATGGTCTCCGGAGGCAATCCCATGGCCTCCCGCTTCGACACCAACCATCCGCACGTCCGTGTCCTCCAAAAAGGCATGAAACAGCCCGATAGAATTGCTGCCGCCCCCAACGCACGCGATCAGACAGTCCGGCAACCGGCCTTCCGCTTCCAGGATCTGACGACGCGTTTCCACCCCGATCACCCGCTGAAAATCGCGCACGATCATCGGATACGGATGCGGTCCCAGGACGGATCCGAAAATATAAAACGTATCCTCCACATTCGTCACCCAATCGCGGATGGCTTCGTTGATCGCATCTTTCAGTGTTCTGCTGCCCGAGTCCACGCCGGTCACTCTGGCCCCAAGCAGCCGCATCCGAAACACATTCAACGCCTGCCGTTCCATGTCTTCGGTGCCCATGTAAATCTCGCAGGCCATTCCGAACATCGCCGCCACAGTTGCTGTCGCCACTCCGTGTTGACCGGCGCCTGTCTCCGCAATGATGCGCGTTTTGCCCATCCGCTTGGCAAGCAGAATCTGCCCCATCGTATTGTTTATTTTATGCGCGCCCGTGTGCGCCAGGTCCTCCCGCTTCAGATAGATTCTGGCGCCACCCAGTTTGGCGGTCAGCCTTTGTGCAAAATAAAGTGACGTCGGCCTTCCCACGAATTCCGCGAGATACCGGTCCAATTCCTCCTTGAAATCCGTACGGCCCTTCGCCTCGTGGTAGGCTGCCTCCAGGTCCTCCAACAACGGCATCAACGTTTCCGGAACGTAGCGCCCGCCATAGGGTCCGAAGTGTCCGCCGGAATCGGGCCACGTCCGGGTTGGTTCATCTGCTTTGAGAAGTGCCATTGTTTCCATCCTATTTAGGTGTGGTGACCAGGCAGATTCAGGTGCCGTCGCTTTTCCAGACCCTCTTTACGGCGGACATTCTCACCTCTGTATTTCTGTGCGGACTGCAGAAACCGGGGCGACGGCGATGAGTGTTCTGTCCCGGAAATAGATTGCCGTAACTCGGCGGATGAATGGTAACATATTTCTGGGACAGAACACTAGATATCCCTCATCACCTGATCGTAGAATGCCAGATACCGATTGTGGTCTTCCCCGTCCAGAAGCGCCATCGCCGCGCGGGGATGCTGGTTGTGCTGACCCGTGATGTTGTACGGAATCAGGGGCCCCCACGTCAAGTCACCGCGCAATTTGACAAAATGGTCTTCCAGCAGCCTATAGACAGGACGAATCTTGAACTTGGGATTCCGCAAGAATCCGAGCAGCAATTCCAGGGGGCAATTTCCCGCGCCGCGGCCAAGTCCATCCACGGTGGCATCAACCCGGTTGGCGCCCAGAATCAGCGCTTCGAGGGTATTGGCAAATGCCAGTTGCTGATTGTTGTGCGCGTGAATGCCTACTTCCTTTCCTGTTCCGTCGACGGCTTCCATATACTTCCGAATGAGCATATCCACCTGCTCGCGGTACAATGCGCCAAAACTGTCTACAACGCATATTGTTCCAACCGGCGTTTGTATGAGAACCTCCAGCGCCTGGTCAATCTCGACCTCCTGCACGGTCGAAATGGCCATAATGTTACAGCTGGTTTCATACCCCTTCTCATGGGCGTCGCAAAGCATTTCGACGGTTTCGGGGATCTGTTCGACGTAGCACGCAACGCGTACCATGCTGACCACGCTCTCGCTGGCCGGCAGGATGTCTTCCGCCCAATCGCTCTTGCCCGCATCGGCCATAATGGCGAGCTTCAGGCCGGTCGCCACCGGGTCGTGATCACCCGTAACCTTCCGGATATCTTCTTCGTCGCTGTGTCGGAAGGGTCCGAATTGTCCTTTTGGGAACATCTCCTTGGAATTTCGGTACCCGATTTCCATATAGTCGACGCCCGCGTCAACGCACGTTTCATAAACTGCCTTCACGAAATCATCTGTAAAATGATGGTCATTCATCAATCCGCCGTCTCGAATCGTACAATCAAGTACTTTGAGTTCCGGCCGATAGGTAATCCAGGGTGCTTTCATGGAAGGAATCCTCTCCTTTTGTTTTTCCTGCTGAGTTCCGAATATTCATATCCTGATTTGCATTCCGATACGCATAAGCGGCCCCACACCCGCCTACCAATTATTCCAGCGCACCAGAAAGTAGCGGCGTTTGCCCCGGCGCACCACCAGGTATTTTCCCGCGAGTCTGTCGGAAGGCTCAAGGATCCGGCCTAAATCGGTGCACCGCCGGCCATTGATTTGTATCGAACCGGACTTGATGTCTTCGCGTGCCTGGCGCATGGATGATGAAATCCGGACATCGACCAGCAGACTGACCAGACCCACTTCAGAAACGCCATTGAGCGCATGAGATGGCACGTCGCTGAACGCTTCCTTTATCTCTTGAGCACTCAAATTTCGCAGATCCCCATAAAACAACGCCTCGGATATCCGCTCCGCCCGCTCCGTGGCGGCCCTGTCGTGTACGAACGTGGTCACCTCGTGGGCCAGCACCCGCTGAGCCTGCCGCTTCTCGGGGCGTTGTGCCACTTCCAATTCAAGATTTCGGATCTCATCCTTTGGGAGAAAGGTAAACAGCTTCAGGAAACTCACCACATCCCGGTCATCCGTATTGATCCAGTGCTGGTAGAACTGATAGGGCGATGTCTTCGCAGCATCCAGCCAGACGGTACCGGATGCCGTCTTGCCGAACTTGGACCCGTCGGCTTTCTCCAGCAGCGGAAACGTCAGCCCGTGGGCCTGCCCGCGCAGCCGACGACGGATCAACTCTATTCCTGCGGTAATATTGCCCCATTGATCGCTCCCACCAATCTGCAACTCGCATCCGTGCGTCCGAAACAGCTCCATAAAGTCATGTGCCTGTATGACCATATAGCTGAATTCAGTGAACGATATTCCCGACTCCAGCCTGGAGGCCACAGACTCTTTCGCCAGCATATAACCCATGGAAAAATGCTTGCCGGTGTCCCTCAGGAAGTCAATTGCCCTGAGTTCGGAAAGCCAGCCCGAATTACTGACCACCTGCGCCGGATTTGTCCGTGTCTCGAAATCCAGAAATTTAGCCAATTGCTCTGTCAGCTTCCCGGTATATGCCTCGATCACCTCGGGCGGGTTCAACCGGCGTTCTTCCTTGCTGCCGCTCGGATCGCCAATCAAACCGGTGCCTCCCCCGATAAGGCCAATTGCATGGTGCCCGGCCAACTGGAAACGGCGCAGTCCCAGAATGGGTATCAGGTTACCGTGGTGCATGCTGTCTGCCGTGGGATCGAACCCCGAATAGAGCGTAATCGGCCCCCGGGCGAGCCGCGCCTTGAGTCCGCTGGCGTCCGTTACCTGAAAAACATACCCCCGGAACTCCAGATCTTTCAAGATGTCCACAATGTCTCGCTCCAGATCGATTCGGTTGATGAAGCAAAATTACGCTGATTGTCGCAGATTTCGGCAATCCATCCGCTTTGCGTTCGCCGGGTGCGTTTTCTACGTCGAGCCTGTCGAAACGGCTTGCCGAAGCAAGTTTGTGGAAATGTGGACACTGAGCCTGTAGAAGTGCCCTCATTGCGCCCGTTCTGGGTGCTGGCTTTTCACGGCGCTGACGTCAACTGATTGGGTTTTTGATTCAAGCTGACGGCTGAGAGCAGATAGCTGTTCTTGCTGCTTCTGGTCGGCCGAATTTCGGCAATCTAGTTCCCGTTTACAGAGCGAAGCGCCTCGAAAAACTCTGCGATCCTGCAGTGGTCCTTCCTGCCTGGCGCGGCCTCAACGCCGCTGCCGCAGTCCACGGCATACGGATTCACCATTCGGACCGCTTCCGCCACGTTTTGCGGATCGATCCCCCCCGACAGGATGATCCGACCGTGTGCCGCAGCTGCCCTTGCAACCCGCCAGTCAAAGGTCTCTCCCGTACCGCCGTACCATCCTTTTTTTGCCGTATCCAGCAGAAACGTGTTTACGGGATAAACGCTCAGCGACGCAGGGTTGAATCCCTCGCCGACCCGCAATGCACGGATGACCGGAAAAGGGTACCCCTGGCAATCAGCCGGCGTCTCGTCGCCGTGCAATTGGACCGCCCGAAGCCGCGTCGACCGCACAATTGCCAGGATATCCTCCCTGACCTTGTTCACGAAAACGCCAACTGGCGTGACAAACGGCGGCAACTCCGACACGATCTCGCTCACGCGGTCAGGATGCACGTAACGCGGGCTGGGCTCATAAAAGATGAACCCCAGGGCGTCAACGCCCTGTGCAACCGCAAAGAGCGCATCCTCCGGATTCGTGATGCCGCAAATCTTCACCCGAACCATGGTTTGAATCAGCCGCCTTCCTTGCCCAACAGCGCTCGAAGCTTCCGACCGACATCAGGGTGGCGCATCAGATGCTCCCCGACCAGCACCGCATCCACGCCGGCTTCCCGTAATCGAACCACCTGGTCCCTGGTCTCGATACCGCTTTCACTGACCGTCACAAGTTCGTCTGGCAGATGTTCCATGAGGTCGAATGTGGTTCGCAAGTCTGTTTTAAATGTCTTCAGGTCGCGGTTATTCACCCCCAAGAGTTCTGCTCCCGCGTCCAGCGCCATCCTCGCTTCCTCTCTGGTGTGCACTTCCACCAGCGCGCCTAATTTCGACTCCCTGCAGACAGCGAGCATCCCTGCCAGGTCACGTTGCGAGAGCGCTGAAACAATAAGCAAAACCGCAGACGCCCCGATTGTTCTGGCTTCATGGATCTGATAAGGATCAACCACGAAATCCTTCCGGAGCACCGGCAGTTCCACGGCTTCGCTTACGGCCTTCAGACTGTCGTCGGAGCCCTGAAAATACTTCACATCCGTCAGCACGGAAATTGCCGCCGCGCCGTTTTTTTCGTAAACCCGGCCGATTTCCACCGGATCGAAATCTTCGCGAATCACTCCTTTCGACGGAGATGCCTTCTTTATCTCCGCAATCAACGCGATATCCTCCCCGGCAGTCAGGTTTTCAATCAACGAGACCGGCTCACGGACCAGATCCCACTGCTTCTGCAACTCCCCATGGGAAATCCGTTGTTTTGCCTCAGCCACAACGCGACGCTTATAAGCGATGATCTCATCCAGGATTGTAGCCATACTGAACCATCTTCGTTTCCGCCGGGCGACCCTTATTGATCGCGTTGAAGGCGTATGTTCGGGGGCGGGTGACGAAATCGCTCAACGTCAACTACCCTCCGTCCGAGACCAGTTTCAGTTCTTCCAGTTTTTCCATTGCCCGCCCCGAATCCACGGCCTCCCTGGCCAGGGCTATCCCTGCCGGCAGATCATCCGCGGCGCCACCGGCTACGATGGCGGCTGCCGCATTCAGCAAGACAACATCCAGCCGCCCACCAGGCTCACCATTCAGCACCCTGCGCAGAATCGCCGCATTGGTCTCGGCGTTGCCCCCTGCCAGATCACCTGTCGTCGCCCTGGCGATGCCCAGATCCTCCGGTCTGATCTCATACGTGGATACCGTTCCGTTCTTCAACTCGCTCACCTGCGTCGGTCCGGTCGTGGTGATCTCATCCAGTCCGTCCAGGCCGTGAACTACAAACGCACGTTCCGAATTCAATGTTCGCAACACCTCCGCCAGCCTGCCGGTCAGCGATCGACTATATACTCCGATCAGGTGCCGGGTTGCCCCCGCAGGATTGGTGAGTGGCCCCAGAGCGTTGAAAACCGTGCGCACGCCGAGTTCGCGTCTGGGTACGATCGCATATTTCATTGCACCGTGCAAAGCCGGAGCAAACAGGAACCCGATGCCTACCTCATCCAGACACCGTACCACCGTCTCCGGCGCCGCCTCGATATTCACCCCCAGTTCCTTTAAGACATCCGCGCTGCCACACAAGCTGGTTGCCGCGCGATTCCCATGTTTGGCCACGCAAAGGCCAGCGCCCGCAACCACAAACGCTGCGGCCGTCGATATATTGAAAGTGCCCGACCCATCACCTCCGGTGCCGCATGTATCGACCACCGTCGCATGTCTCGTCACGATCCGGGTCGCCTTTTCCCTCATCACCTCCGCGGCGCCCGCGATCTCCTCCGCTGTCTCCCCCTTGAGGCGCAACGCGACCAGAAACCCACCGATCTGTGCGTCCGTCGCTCCGCCCGACATAATCTGGTTCATCGTCCCGACCATTTGGTCCCGTGTCAGATTCTGTTCCTCAATCAGCCTTGCAATCGAATCCTGTATCGACATAGCCATCTCCCTGACTTGCAGACAGAGAACCGGACCCATTTACAGATCCCCGAATTCAGCCATCCAGAAAATTCCGCAACAACACTTTGCCCTCGGACGTCAAGATGGACTCCGGATGAAACTGCACGCCCTCGACCGGATACTCCCGGTGCCGCAATCCCATGATAATCCCGTCATGCGTCTGCGCGGAGACCTCCAGGCAGTCCGGCAGGCTCTCGCGTTCCACAATCAGGGAATGGTATCGGGTGGCAATGAACGGATTTGACATATCCCTGAAAATCGAACGTCCGTCGTGGTGTATCTCCGATACTTTACCGTGGAGAATCGCCGGAGCCCTCACGACCGTGCCGCCAAACGCCTGTCCGATGCATTGATGCCCCAGACAGACGCCCAGCATCGGAATCCGCCCCGTATACCGCCGGATCAAATCCACAGAGATTCCCGCCTCGTTCGGCGTACACGGACCGGGTGAAATCACTACCTTGTCCGGTCGGGATGCGCCGATCTCGTCCAGTCCGATCCGATCGTTCCGGAATACCTCCATCCGCGCGCCCAACTCACCCAGATACTGAACCAGGTTGTAGGTGAACGAATCGTAATTGTCGATTACCAGAATCATAAGTCAATGATCCGTGATCGTTGAAGGATGGCAGCATGCATTCTTTATGCTAAACCGCACCCTCCGCCAATTCCACTGCTTTGAACAACGCCTTCGCCTTGTTCACCGTCTCCTGGTGCTCGTCCTCCGGTACGGAATCGAACACAATTCCCCCACCGGCCTGGACGTATGCTCTCTTGCCCTGTAACACCATCGTACGAATGGCTATGCAGGTATCCATATTGCCCGAAAAGTCGATATAACCCACCGCCCCCGAATACGGTCCTCGGCGGGTCGTTTCCAGTTCGTCGATAATTTCCATGGCACGGATCTTGGGCGCGCCCGAGACCGTGCCTGCCGGATAACAGGCATAAAGCGCATCCAGGGCATCGACGCCATCGTTGAGAACCCCTTGAACATTCGACACAATATGCATCACATGAGAATATCGTTCAATTGCCATCTGTTCCGTTACCCGTACCGTATCGTAACGGGATACCCGCCCCACGTCGTTCCGGCCCAGGTCCAGCAGCATAATGTGCTCCGCACGTTCCTTTTCGTCTTTCAGCAAATCCGCCTCCAGGGCGGAATCCTCCTCTTCCGTAGCCCCCCTCCAGCGGGTGCCCGCAATTGGCCGCACCTGCACGACGCCGTTCTCGACCCGAACCAGCAGCTCCGGTGACGCGCCGACAAGCTGTACCTCCTTCAGATCCAGATGGAACATATAAGGAGACGGATTCACCGTGCGGAGTGCACGGTAAATGTCCAGCGATCCGACGGTTATCTCGGTCTCAAAGCGCTGTGAAATGACGACCTGAAAAATGTCGCCTGCCGCGATATACTCCTTGCAGCGCCGTACCTTGTCCAAATAGACAGACCGCTCCGTGTTCGATCGGATCTTGAGCGCTCCGCGTCGGGGCGCTCTTTCCGGAACGCAGTTCGTGGGAATTGGCCCGCGCAAGGCCCTATCAAGCGCATCGATCCGCGCCTCCGCCTCCCGGTGATTGTCTTCAATATCCCCGGACGTATGTACGTTGGAAATCAGATGGATCCTCTGCCGCACGTTGTCGAAACCAAGAAGCGTATCGTAGAAAAGCAACACGATGTCCGGCAAACCGTGATCGTCGCGCGTGCGGTCAGGGATATTTTCAACCAACCGGATTGCGTCGTAGCCCACGTAGCCCACAGCCCCGCCGGTAAACCTGGGCAGTCCCTTCAACTGGGCTGAGCAGTATTTTTTCAGCAGCCGCCTGAGTTCGGCAACGGGCGATCCCTCATAAACCCGAACGTCACCCCGCTTTAAATCTTCCAACTCTATACGGGATTTCCACGACCGAAAAGCCAGAAACGGTTCGACCCCCAGGAAAGAATACCGCCCGATCTTTTCTCCACCTTCCACGCTCTCGAAAAGAAAGCTGTAGGGACTCCTGGACCGCAACTTAAGATAGGCGGACACCGGTGTTTCCGTATCCCCGAGGATTTCCCTGGAAATCGGAACCAATCCACGGCCTTCAGCCAGCGTCTTTAACGTTTCCAAATCGGGTGTACTCAAGAGATTCACCAGGTGTTCATGACTTCAACACATACATTACAAAGTGCGATCCAAACATCCGCGTCCCGTTATGAGGGTCAATCGATTTTCCGGCAACGACCCACAGGCAGCCGTCCGGCAAGATTGCCGCATTAGCGTCTCGCTGATGTTCTGTTTCGACCGGGTCACAAAAAAACCGTGAGCAGATGCCCACGGCTCAGTTTCCGGCTCTGTCAACGGTTTACTAGCGTGGGCAGACATCACCTTCTGCGACCTTCCGGTAATACCACCGGTAGGAGCGATAAAAATATCCACGCCAGGAAAACCCGTTCCGACCATGTTCCGTCACGTTCGATCCCCTTTGATCAAGGCATCTGTTCGCCTCGTACCGGTGCCAGGTTCCGGCGAAAAGCCGCTACGACAGGAACGGTGTAACATTAAACAATCATATACCGAGTGTCAAGAAAATTTCTCGATCCAAAAAAAACTGGCCGCGCCGATCCTTGAACCTGGCCTTAATTCACGCGCATTCAGTTCTCCGTTAAGCCGTTTCCCATTCCGACGATCGCCTGTCGCCTGCACCTGGAAATCGGAACCATATAGGCCTCGAACATTGCCGGTAACCCTTCATCCTCTTCCAACGTATAGCTGCCCCACGGGCAGCACGATTGCCTCCAGCATGTTGACGTGGAGCGGCAGTGTGGCCATGGTGACCGCGGCCTGCGCCAATTCATCCACCGTCATCATCGGTTCCTCGTCCGTGGGCGCGTCGGATACCTGGCGACGTTCCACCAGCGTATTGCCGGGGTGCAGGCATGAGCAAACGATACCGTAGTCCCGGCCGTCCAGCGCCGTGGCGTGCGTCAGGCCCGTGATGCCGAATTTGCTCGTGCTGTAGGGTGCGGAATTCGGACGGACCCGCTGCGCGGAAATGCTGCCTATATTTATTATCCGGCCGCCGCCCTGTTCTTTCATGATGCGAAACGCCGCCCGCGTACACAGAAAGGGTCCGCGCAGATTCACCGCCATTGCCCAATCCCAGGCGGATGCGGAAAGCTTGTCGATGGGTCCCCCGTCGAACGCCGCCGCGTTATTCACAAGTATATCCACCCTTCCGAACCGTTGCATCGTTTGCGCGAACACGGCCTCCACCTGCGTTTCGTCGGTGACGTCCGCGGGCGCCACCAGCGCCTCCACGCCTTCCGCACGGATCTCTTTCGCCGCCGATTCCAGTGTCTCCACCGTTCGGGCCGTCAACACCAGGTTCGCGCCCTCTTTGGCCAGTGCCCGCGCGATTCCCTTCCCGATACCCTGATTTCCGCCGGTTACCAACGCGACTTTACCTTCAAGCCTGGACATATTTTCAACCCCCCATCAACCCTTCCGTGCAAAGAAAGGGAAATTAGCGTCCTGTCCCGGAAATATGTCACCATTTTTCCCTGTCTGCGTGCGAGAGGCTGCACGCACAGGCAGGCGCGGGTTCATCCCGTCTGGACCTATGTTACATCGCCGGAACCCGCGTTGTCAAGCTGCGTTTTCGCGGGGTTGATTCCGCCCGGGCATTGGGTATATTCAATGCGTACGGCAAGTCGCAGACCGGTGCCGCGCGGCTGGACCTTGAGACGAGGGAACGCCGCCGCCGATTTCCGCTTCATTCCTTTCGGAAGCAAAGGCAAACGGGATGGATACCCCGACGCACGGCCTGGTTGGCAGGCTCGTTGCAAGATCCGTATGGCCGCAGAACCGGGGGTATGTGAATCTGGTTACCCTCACCAGTGTATTGCCGGATGTGGATGTGTTCTTTTCGAGCGACGCGCTCGACAGCCTGCAAACGCACCGGGGGATGACACATTCGTTTTTCGGCGTCGCGATTGGCGCCCTCGCCGTGGCATGGGTTGTCCGGTGTTTCATACTCAAGGAAGTCCCGCTTGCAAAGCTATATGCCGTCGCCCTGTTTGGTCTGTCGCTGCATATTCTGTTCGACCTGGTGACTTCCTATGGGACGATGATCTTTATGCCATTTTCCAGGTATCGGGCGTTATTTGACGTGCTGTTCATTATCGACCCGTACCTGGATCTGATTCTGATCGGCGGGCTGATTCTCGGGTGGAAGGGAAGGGGAACCAGCGGGTACCGTTTGGGCGCGATGGCGCTTGCCGCCTATATGGCGCTCAATATTGGCGTTTCGACTATTTCCTGCGTTTATCTGGACCGCTGGGCAACAGAAAGGGGCCTGAAGGCCGTCGCTGCGGTTCCGGTGCCCTTCTCTCCTCTGCACCGGCGGGGAATCGCATCCAGTGAGGAAGAATGGTACGACGTGCCCGTGTCTTTGTTTTCAGGGGTTGCCGGGACGCCGAAAACATACCGGTCGGCGCTTTCGGAGCCCCGTCTGGAACGTGTGTGGGAACGGCGGGACGGGCAGATCTATCGCTGGTTCGCACGATTCCCGGCGGTGGCGGAGTCCGGGGAGAGTGGACGAAAGTTTCTACTTCACGATCTGCGGTTTGCGATTCGGGCCGACGGCCTGGGTTGGCTGGGTTCGCTTGCCTTGCGGATGGCGCTGGATCACAATCCGCAATTTCTGAACAGGCGAGCTTTTACCCTGCTGGTTCGGCTGGACGAACAGGGTCGTTTAAAGGAAGTGACTTATTCCGGCGGCGCGATTGATCGGGAGGAGTAGAATAGAGGAATTGGCGCGTTCAATGCGAAATGCGCACCGATGGCGTTTCGAATACCTGCAGGGGCCGGGGTTCAAGCGGGTTGTCAACAAGGCGGAAACGTATGGGGAGCGTCATCCAGACCGCGACAGGCTTGTCGTTTTGAAGAGCTGGTTTGAAGATAAATTGGTAGACGGCTTCCAGGGCGGATGCGTGAAATATCCTGGGACCCTTCAGAATCGAGGCTTCTTTGACCCGTCCGTCCGTGCCAACGGCGAATTTGACGAAGACAGCCCCTTCGAGGCCGGACTCGTGGGCGATTTTGGGGTAGATGGGCAGCACCTCACGTACGAGTACCGGTTCTTTTGAAACAGCCCAGAATTCCACGGCATCCTCGTCAAGCGTCCGATCCATATCGCCGAGCGTGTCATCGATATGGAGGTTGGCGAGAAAGTCGATGTCCGATTCCTCTCCTTCGACGGTGTCAACGACGGCCATGCCATCCAGGTCGCCTGAGCCCAAAATCACATCTTCGGTTTCGGGTTTTGGCGCCTGATAGGTTTCAGGGATATCTTCGAGCGTGATGATAATCGGCGCGGGATAGGCTGAATAGCTGCGAAATTCAAACGTCGGAAAGACGAGGCACAAAAGAGCGAGGAGTATTGAAGAGAGGACTACGGAAACGCGAATGATTTTCAGGTAGTGCAGCTTCAGGTCTACGTCCGGGTTCTTGAAACGTACCACGGTGGGGACGATCCATGGCCGGGACGAAGGCGCGGGATAGTGGATACGCTCCCGGGTAAAACCGAGTCTTTGATGGCGCAGGGAATTTGAGGACGCGAACGCCATAACCTTTCCCTGAAAGAAGAGATTCGGGCATGTTCATTATCGGGAACACGGCTGTTTTTTTGACAAGCCGTCATTCCGCTGATCGTCCCATCATAGACACGTCACTACGATCCATTCATAGACACGTCACTACGATCCATCCATAGACACGTCACTACGATCCATCCGATAAAATAACGCGTATTCCAGAAGTGGCGTCAAGGTTTAACAGCCGGAATTGATCGAATACCTGGCGAGCCAGAAGAAAATCCGTGGAAGGCATTGGAAACCGGCTGCCAGTGCGATCGCTGTGGCGCGATCCGACGCGCCGTCTGCGGGCGATGGCCGGGTTTTCGGGGCTTCCGCGGTGTGTGAGGGGCTCTGTGATTCCAGGCGCGCGACCCGCTTCAGGGTTTCTCCGGATAACGACGGACCGTGTCCGGCGGTCGCCGGACGGGCTCTTCTCCGGTAAACGGAAGCCGAAGATAGGTGTCCGCTTCGACGTGGACGCCCCATACGTCTTCATGGTTTCGCGCGCGGCGGTAATGGCGGATTGCAATTTCACGGTCGTTTCGCAGGTCGGCCAGTTTGCCCAGGATGAGATGTGCGGGGCCAAGCAGCCAGCTTTTTTTTGTGGCTTCGCGTATGTAGATTTCGAGATGTTTTTTTGTGGCTTCCACGTTTCCGGAGAGGTAGTGACCAAAGCCTTCGATAAAATCCAGCTTGGTGCGCGACCAGCGGTTCAGATCCCAGTTGCGCGTCTTCGCCATGCGACGGATGGATCGCGCGGAGTCGATCAGGGCCCGCCGGTGATCCTGCCTGCCCTGGATGGTGAGTCCGAATAGCGCGTCCAGGTAACGGATACGGTAGTCCAGGCTGTGAGGGTAGCGCCTGTGCAGGTCCGCGAAACGGGAGCGGGCGTCTCCGTAGTCTTTCTCGTAATAGAGGGCGATGTACGCACGGCTGGAGACTGCATGACGCTGGGTGTAGATGCCATCCCGGGCAACCCGTTCCAGGCGTGCGAGGCCACGTTTCCGGTTACCGTCGGGAAGCGAAAGGAGCCGGCTTACCATCCTGAGGAAACGTGGCTGGCGAGCGGCGACATAGTCTGCGAGGCCCAGCCCGAAATAGGCATCTGCATGGTTCGGATCCAGGCGGATGGTTTCCTTGAGGTAGTCGCGGCATTTCAGGCCGTGGAGTACACCGTCTATCGGGCTGCCATGGATGAGCGCCAGGCCCGCGCGCAGGCCATAGGCTTTTCCGAGAAGGAAGACCATTTCCGCGTTGTCATTGTCGGTCTTGAGCGTCCGTTCGGCAATCTTGATGGCGCGCCCTGTCAGGTGGTCTACACGGTCGGCAAACCGTTCGCCGTCCGCGAGAAGCATGCTGGCGTTCCAGTAAGTCAGGGCTTTACCCAGAAAACCTTCGGGACGGTCGGGTTCCACGGCGATAAGGGAATCGAATATGGAGTGGGAGAGGTCGAAACGTTCGTTTAGCATATGGTCGATCCCGAGGCGGACCGCATCCTGCCTGGGGACATTCGCACGGGAAGCGTGGGCGATGCCGAAAAGATGAAAAACGAGCGTCAACCACGTGAGATGCGTGAGGGTCCGATATGGATACATCGTTCTAATTGCCACAAAGAATCGATGGGGTGCGGGTCCATTCAAGGAGGGATTCGCACCAGGCGGAGATAGAGAGAAGGCGGGTTTCGGCGAAGGGGCGAGCAATGAGCTGGATACCGGCGGGCAGGCCGCCGGGGGTAGATGTGACAGGCAGCACGATCGTGGGCAGGCCGGCGTAGCTCCAGGGGCTGTTGAAGGCCGGGTTGCCGGTGGATGCCAGGCCTGATGGCGCCGGTGTGGGCGTTGCGGGGGTGAGGAGCAGGTCCACGCCTTTGAAAGCAGCGAGAACCTCCGATCTGAATGCAATCTGGTGGCGTCGGGCCTCGGCGAAATCGACGGCCGTGGCGGCGAGACCTTTTTCCATGATATCGCGTAGACCTGGCGGAAAACGGTCGGCGTGAGCGTCATATCTTTCCCTGTGAACGGCCGCGGCGCCGACGGCGAGCAGGAGGGCGTGATTGTCGTGCAATTCGGCAAAGGATTCGGGCAGGCGCACATCCTTGATTTCTGCGCCGGCGGAGTCGAGACGCTTTGCGGTGTCGTTGGTCGCGGCACGCATGGTTTCGTCGGCGTTTTCAACGAAGTATGTCCGGATGATACCGATGCGGGGCGGACGGGTCAACGGCTCGATCCGGCATTTGCCGATGGGAACGTCGGCGCTGAGCGGATCCAGCGGATCTTTGCCGGCCAGGCTCTCGAGGATGACGGCTGCGTCGGCGACTGAGCGCGTGATCGGACCGGGATGGTCCAGATTGTAGCTGACGGGCAGGATCCCGTGCAGGCTGATCCTGCCAAAGGTGGGTTTGAGGCCCACAAGGCCGCAGTACGCGGCAGGACGGCTGATGGAACCTCCGGTCTGAGACCCGAGGGCCGCGGGGCACATGCGCGCCGCGACGGCGGCGGCGGACCCGCTGCTGGAGCCGCCGGGCGTATGGACCGGGTTCCATGGGTTTCTGGTTTCGGCTGGATCGAAGCATGCGAAAGGCGTGGTAACCGTCTTGCCGGGGATGACCGCACCGGAGCGGCGAAGGCGGGCAACCACCGTTGCATCTTCTTTCGGTAACAGATTGTAAAGGTGTTTTGCTCCTGCGGCGGTAGGTAAACCTTTCGTGTTTATGATGTCCTTGATCCCCACCGGTATTCCGTGCAGGGGACCGCGGTACCGACCGTGGGCAAGTTCCTCCTGAAGACGGCGGGCGCTACGCTCGGCGCCTTCCCGGTCGACGCTGACCCAGGCGTGCAGGCGTCCGTCGAGGGCATCGATTTGTGAAAAACAGGCGCGTAGAAGCTCCAGGGGAGCAAGACGGCCTGCCCGAATTTCCGCGCTGGCCTGGGTAATGGTAAGGGTATGTGGCATACGATAATTGCGTCGACACTGAAAGCGTGTGGGTTCGATCTGTACGGACCTGATTCCTGGTGTTCTGTACCGGAAATAGATCGCCGAAATTCTGCCGGCGAGCGAGGGCACTTCGACAAGCTCAGCGCAAGCAACGCAGCGAGACGGGGTGAACCGGCGCCTGCCTGTGCGCTGAGTCTCACGCACGCAGACAGGGAGGCATGGTGACATATTTCCGGGACAGGACGCGAGCCGCGAACATCGAAGATAGCGTCGAAACGGGAGCCTGTCCAGAAGTATCTGGCTACGCCGGAGGTTGTGCCCTCCGGCCTCCTCGATGACCGTGGTGATATCGGACAGGGACGTATTTTCGAAGTCGTAAGAGAAGAGAGTGTCGAGGGAAGGGGCGATATCGCTATCGATTCCGGGAATACCCTCGCACCCGGCGCCGCGATTTGCGGTTCCGGAGGGTTCGCTGCGTTAAAATCTATATAAGGTATATTTCGTGTAGGTGACCACAAGATGATGTAAAACAGTATATTATGACAAACTTACCCTTGACTAAAAAAAAACAATGGCTTATCTTTCAATTGCTTTCAAAACGCCTGCGATTGAAGCTTTCCCGCTTCCGGCACCCGTGGGGCCGATACCCCTCCGGCCGTTATCCGTGGATGCCGGATCTACGTTCCTTCCATTCCCCCGAAACTGCATATCCAGGCACTTCTGTCTGCATTTAAAAAGCCCGGAAACAGGAGACGTTCGCGGCAGCCGGATTCCGGTGGCGGAATCATCTCTCCACGGCTGTCGGATGGACCTGTTTTCCGGGCTTTTTTTTTCTACGGGCTTCGGAATATGGACGGCCTGAATCCTTCACGCGTCGTTACGGGTCTGTCTGCGCTGGCCTTCACTTGTGATACGGTTCGCCGCGCATTATGGTAAATGCCCTGTGGATCTGTTCCAGGAGAACCAGACGGGCGGTTTCGTGCGGGAAGGTGAAGGAAGAAAGCGAAAGGCGCCAGTCGGCACGCCGGATAACCTGGGAGGCAAGGCCACAGGGTCCGCCAATGACAAGCGCGATTCGGCTCATACCCTCAATACGCAATTTCTGGATACGCCGCGCGAGTGCGTCGGAACTGCAGGTATCTCCGGCCGGATCCACGACGACGACATAAGCGTTCTCCGGCAGGTTTCGGAGGATGCGTTCGCCTTCTCTGTCACGGTCACCTGGCGTAGTGCCCTTCCTCGGGGCCCGGTCCTCTCTCAGTTCGATCTGCTCCAGGCTGGCGTATCTCCGGATGCGTTCGATATAGTCCGACACGCCTTGTCTCAGGTACGGCTTGCGGCATTTGCCAACGGCCAGCAACATGATTCGCTATGGAATTATGATAAGAATAAGATCGGGTTTGCACAAGGGGCTTGTTCCACACTCCGAAAACCGGTATTATATTTGCGCCATCGATATCGTTCCGTTATTGTTCTGCAAGAACTTAGGACGCGGCAGACAGGACGCTGCAATGCTTGACTTTTTTGAGGGCGCACCGTAAATTTCGTGGCTCTCACACCAATTTTCGAAAAGGGGTTTGCATAGTGATGCGCCTGCTGCAAATAACGCTACCGGCTCTGTTGTGGGGCGCAATTGTCGGCAATTCCTGGGCGACTGTGGCCACCATGCCCGTGAAGGAACTCCACAGAGGTATGCGGGGTATCGGCCGTACGGTCTTCCAGGGCACGCGGATCGATACGTTTCAGGTCGAAATTCTGGGTGTGCTGCACAACGCGATCGGTCCCGGTAGCGACCTGATTCTCGCCCGGCTGTCCGGTGGCCCCCTGTCGAATACCGGGGTCATCCTGGGGATGAGCGGCAGTCCGGTTTATATCGAAGGAAAGCTGATTGGTGCGGTATCGTATCGAATTGGCGTTTTTGCCAAGGAGCCCATCGCCGGGATAACGCCAATAGCGGAAATGGTGGATTTGTTCAATCGTCCGTCGTCATTGCAGGGCGTCCGTTCGCGTGTCCGATTGACGGAAATCGGCGCGCGCCGCCTGGTCGATCTGACCGGGACGGATGTTGCAGAGTTGAAGCCGATCAGCCTGCCGATTGTGATCTCCGGTTTCGCACAGCAGGCGGTGGTTGAATTTCGACAGGAGTTCTCGAAGATGGGATGGACGCCGGTTCAGGGCGGCGGTGGAATGGATCCGGGACTGCCTGCCGGTGCGTTCGAACCGGGGGCTGCGCTGGGCGTGCAACTGGTTCGCGGCGATCTCAGCATGACGGGAATCGGAACGCTGACCCATCGCGACGGAGACCGGGTGGTCGGGTTTGGACATCCCATGATTTTTGGCGGCGCCACGGCGTTGCCGATGACGGCAGCCTATATTCACGAGGTGTTGCCCAGTCAATATGCGTCCTTCAAGCTGGGTGTGGCCGGGGAAACCATGGGCGCCATCGTGCAGGATCGTGCGCCGGGCATCGCGGGTGCCATCGGCCTGGACGTGGACATGATGCCTGCGCAGATCAATTTGCGCTCCCCGGGCAAGCAGGAACGGTTCCAGATGGAGATCCTGCGAAACCGTGATCTGAGCCCCACTCTTGTGAGGATGGCGGTATTCAGCGCGATGGTTTCGTCCGAGAAGCTGACGGGAGAGGTAACGGTGAAGTCCCGTGTGCGAATTGAACTGCATGGGCGGCCATCCGTGGAGGTTGAAAACGTCTATGCCGGCCCGCTGGGGCTGGGAAGCGCCGTGCTGGGGGTCACCACGCCACTTGCGAAGCTGATCCGGAATCCGTTCGAGCCGGTTCAGATCGAACGCGTGACCTTCGACCTCAATGTTGAAGCCGAGCGGGCGCACACCGCCCATATCAAGTCGATTGGCCTGCAGAAGACACGGTTCCAGCCTGGCGATACGGTGCGCGTTACGGTTTCCTTAAGACCCTATTGGGGAGGCCTGCAGCAAGTTCAGGAGGCGCTGATCATTCCGAATCAAACACCTGGCGGCCGGCTGATTCTACGCGTTTCCAGCGCATCCGCCCACGAAAAACAGGAGGCCAAACGTGCGCCAGGTGAATATAATGCCAGAGATCTGGACCATCTCATCCGTCTCTTGGGGCGAGCGGGCCGGAACAACGAATTGGTCATTGAGTTGCTGTCCGGCGCGCAGGGTGTAACGATTGAGGGGCGGGAAGTGTCAAGGCTTCCGTACTCGGTGCTTTCGGTGCTTCGGTTTTCCCGTTCGTCGGATACGGTTAAACAGGTTCTGCAGACAGTTGTACAAAGGGCGCGAATTCCCACGGACTATGTGCTTTCGGGAAGCCAGGTCGTTGTACTGAATGTGAACAGGAAACGGAACGGCGTCATTTTTGCCGAAGGTGGAAACAGCGGCGGTAAAGGGAAATAGGCGGTCACAGAAAAACCGCCAACAGGCGTCCAGCCGACACGAACACTTCGCGAACACGGCGGGCGAGCCAGCAACGGATGGGCCGGCCGTGGCCTGGGCAACAGAAGCGATAACCGATAACGAAAGACAGGAGATGAGGCTGTTGGATCGAGCAAACGGGCATATGAAGGGTCACGTATTGTTTTTTGGCCTGTGGTTCGCACTCAACTGCCTGTCTGGCTCCGCGGAAGGCGTCGAGCCGATCGTTTGGCGCGACCGTACGCAGGAAGCGTTTGCCAGGGGCGAGTCGGACGGAGTCTCAATAACCAGCGAGGGCACGGTGCTGCTCGCGCCGGAGCTGGTAACCGCAGCGGATACGGGCGAAGAATTCGTGTGGGCGCTCGCGGAGGGGCACGGTGGCCGTTTGTATATTGCGACGGGTAATGGTGGAAAGATCTTTGGGTTTGATGGCTCGGGCGAGCCAGTGCTTCTCTTCGATTCTCCCGAGGTGGCGATTTTCAGTCTTGCCGTCGGGCCAACCGGGACGCTTTATGCCGGCTCGTCGCCGGACGGAATTGTCTACAGG
Organism: Candidatus Latescibacterota bacterium; assembly: GCA_965237675.1. Taxonomy (GTDB): domain Bacteria; phylum Latescibacterota; class UBA2968; order UBA2968; genus JAAXHE01. The sequence goes on along the minus strand of OZ250150.1, from coordinate 649,716 downwards.
GTTGTTCCGGGCAAAGATCCCGAGATGTTTTGCCGAACCGGAGATGAGCATGTCTGGGCGTTGGTGGTGGATGGACGGGGAGGTCTGTACGCGGCCACGGGCGGCAAACACGGACGCATCCTGCGTATTTCGGCGGCCGGAGAAGTCGACGTGGTTTATCGGAGCGAAGACCACAATGTGGTTTCGCTAATTCGGGACACCGACGGACAGGTGTATGCGGGTACGGATCAGAGCGGGTTGGTCTATCGGGTCAATCCAAAGGGACGGGTGGAAGTACTGTACGATGCGGCGGAGGATGAAATTCATGCACTGGCGATTGGACCAGACGGGATCCTGTTCGCGGGGGCGATGTCCAGGCGTTCCAAGGGGAGCGGAAAGGGCGGTTCCCAGCCAGCCGCCAAGGGTCAGGGACCCTCTTCCTCACAACAGGGTTCCGTGTTGTATGCCATACGGCCTTCGGGTGCGACGGTTCGTCTCTGGGATGTCGACGCGCCGATGCTTCTGGCATTGGAGGTAGACGAAGGAGAGATTACCGCGCTGACCGGAGACCATGGGAGCATCTATCGCGTGGGTCTGAACGGTCAGGCCACACTGCTGACCCGGCTGAAAGATGTACAACCATGGGCATTCTGCAGGACGACAACCGGCGAATTCTGGGTGGGAACCGCGGGTGCCGGAAAGGTGTACCGGTTGGGCAAGGCATACACGCTCCAGGGCAGGTTGGAATCCAAGGTGAGAGATTTCTCCCTGGTGTCCAGATGGGGTAAGATCAGATGGGATTCGGAACCCGCCCAGGGTGCGTCGATTCGTTTCCAGACGCGGTCGGGAAACAGTGAAATGCCGGACAATACATGGAGCGAGTGGTCTTCAATCGCCCAGGGAGGTCAGATATCCAGTCCGCCCGCCCGATTCTTGCAATATCGGGCCGAGTTGGGTTCGGTAACGGGCGCCACGACACCCATGATTCGAGAAGTGAGTCTGGTCGGACTCCAGGAAAACGTGGGCCCGCGGGTGCTTGCGCTGGTGGCTTCACCCCTGGAGTCGCAGGGCAACGGCGCTGCGCCGAAGGACGCGGGAAAGGGTCGGCAGGCGCCGGTCAACATGAGAGGTGTGTGGCGGATTTCATGGAAAGCGGAAGATGCAAATGACGATCGGCTGGTGTATGCGCTGTATTATCGTGGTCGCGCCGAGAAAAGCTGGAAACTCCTGAAAGCGGACCTGCGTGCCAGCACCTATGACTGGCATACCGAGTCCGCCCCCGAAGGCACGATGCTGGTCCGGGTGGTGGTATCGGACCGGTTGACCAATCCGGACGAACTGGCGCAAGTTGGCGAAAAGGTAAGCGAGCCGTTCGACCTCGACCATACACCGCCCACGGTTCGGGTGCAGGTCCGGCCGACTGCCGGCGGGGCAATCGCCGTCGAGGGATCGTTGAACGACGCTGCGAGCCCGCTTTGGAAGGCGGCGTATGCGGTGAATTCGGGAGACTGGAAGGTGGTTTTTCCTGTAGATCAGATTTTCGACTCCATGACTGAGACCCTGCGTTTTGAAATTCAAGACATGACAGCGGGTGAATATACGGTGGTGGTTCGTGCGACCGATGCGCTGGGAAACGTGGGAGTTGGTAAAGCGATGGTTGATATGAAGTAGGACCCTTCGGACGCTCCGGGATTCCCGGTCCTGGCGACACGGGGTGGTTTATGACGGATGTGGATTATATGCGGCTGGCGTTGTCGTTGGCTGAAAAAGGACGCGGCCGGGTTCGGGACGGAGCGATGGTGGGTGCTGTGGCGGTTCGGAACGGGCATATTGTCGGGCAGGGTTTTTACCCTGAACCCGGGAAACCGCACGCGGAGGTTTATGCGCTTGAAGGTGTGGCCGATGGAACCTCAGGCGTCACGCTTTATGTGACACTGGAACCGTGCGTCCACACCGGCCGTACGCCGCCCTGTGTCGATCTGTTGATAAAAAAAGGGGTTGCGCGGGTCGTGTGCGGAATGGTGGATCCGGATAGACGGGTTTCGGGTCGGGGAATCGGCCGGTTGCGTGAGGCGGGAATTCGTGTGGAGGTTGGCGTGCTTGAGGGAGTGGCGCGCCGACTGAACGAGGTGTTTATCAAACACCGGACAAAGGGGTTTCCGTTTGTTACCCTGAAGCTGGCGCAGACCCTCGACGGTCGGATTGCGACCGCTACGGGCGAATCGAAATGGATTTCTTCGGAAGTGTCCCGAAAACGGGCGCACGGGCTGCGCTCAGAGGCAATGGCGGTGCTGGTAGGGCGTGGGACGGTTGACGCAGACGATCCGCAACTGTCAGTCCGGTACGTGGACGGTGCTGATCCGATAAAAATCGTACTGGACAGCAGGCTCGAGATTTACAAAGAAGCAAGGGTTTTCGATGGCGCGCCACTGATTCTTGCCGCGGCGCGAGGGGTTTCGCGAGAAAAAATAAAAACGATGGAGGAATGCGGCGCTCACGTTTGGGTCTGTTCGCAGAAGGAAGGAAGGCCCATACTTCGAGACGTGCTTACCCGGGCGGGCAACGAGGGAATTACCCATGTGCTGATCGAAGGCGGGGGTACCGTGGCGGCGTCGGCGTTGCGTGACCGGTTGATCGACCGGTTGGTTGTGTTTATCGCACCCTCGATTTTGGGTAGAGGGATTGACTCGGTGGGCGATCTGGGGATATCGAGGATGGCGGATGCGGTTAATCTGAATGAGGTCAACGTGGATTGGACCGGGCCGGATTTGTTCTACACGGCCCGGGTGAAGGACGCCGCGGTGCCGACACAGTCGACATCAGCCGCGGGATAGAATGGCAAAACAGGACCCATTATCGGCATGTCGCTGATTTCCCATATTCCGCGATCCACGAAAGGATGGGGTCGATGTTCACGGGGATTGTTGAGGAAGTGGGGCGGGTCCGTGCGATTCAGAGGCGGACGGGGTATCAGCGGACGACACTGGAAGCGATGCGCGTGATGGCGGATGTTGCGGTCGGCGATAGCATATCGATCGACGGCGCCTGCCACACCGTGGTCGAAGTGGGGCGTCTGACGTTCTCGTTTGAGTCCGTGTCCGAGACCCTGGAGAGGACGACCCTGGGAAGGTTGAAAACGGGGGACAGGGTGAATCTGGAACGGTCGCTAAAGCTGTCGGACCGCCTGGGTGGCCATCTGGTGGCCGGACACGTGGATGGAGTGGGTCGGGTGCTGGAGCGGCGGCGGTGGGCGGACAACGTCGTTTATTGTATAGGATTGACCGACGAACTGAGCCCGTATGTGGCCGATAAAGCATCGATAGCCGTAGACGGGATCAGCCTGACCGTCGTGTCGGCAGGCGCACGCGACTTCACGGTGACGGTGATTCCGCATACGCTGGAGGCCACAACGATCGGTGAACGTCGTGTCGGCGATGCGGTGAACCTCGAGGTCGACATGGTGGCGCGGTATCTGGAGAGGTTGACAGGCCGCCACGCGCCGGATCGCGAATTGGCGGCGGTGCGGTAGATGGGGTTCGGTAATGATTGAGAAGGGGTTTGAAATGAAAATCGGACGGGTTGCAATGTCGTCATTTCTCACCTTCACTTCGCCGGGAGCGGCATTTCATGTCTGAAATCGAAAATAAGTTCTGCGTTTCCTCCATCGAAGAGGCGCTGGACGACATCCGGGCGGGCAGGCTGGTGATTGTCGTGGACGATGAGGACCGGGAAAACGAAGGGGACCTGATCACGGCGGCGGAAAAAATCACGCCTGAGATCATCAATTTCATGGCCCTGCACGGGCGCGGGCTGGTCTGCCTGCCGGCAACACCGGAGCGACTGCAGGAGTTGGAACTGGAGATGATGGTGGGTAGAAACACAGCGCTGCATGGAACGCCTTTCACGGTTAGTATCGACGCGGTAGAAGGCACCAGCACAGGGATTTCGGCGCAGGATCGCGCCATGACAATACAGCGTTTTGTGGACCCGGACGCCCAGCCCGTTGATTTTGCCCGGCCCGGGCACATCTTTCCCCTGCGCGCCCGACCCGGAGGCGTATTGCGCCGTGCGGGACACACGGAGGCGACGGTGGACCTGGCGCGGCTTGCCGGCCTTTATCCGGCGGGTGTTCTGTGTGAGATATTGAACCCGGACGGAACAATGGCGCGGCTGCCGCGGCTGATGGAAATGGCCCGGCAGTTCAACCTGAAGATCATCACAATTCGGGATCTGATTGCTTATCGTCGCCGATCGGAAAAGCTGGTCGATTGTCTGGAGACCGTGCGTCTCCCCACACAGTTCGGCGAGTTCAAGCTCCATCTCTACGAAAGCGAAGTCGACGAGCGGGAGCATGTCGCATTGACCAAAGGGGACCTTTCCGCAGCCGATCCTGTGCTGGTTCGGATGCACTCCGAGTGCCTGACCGGCGACGCCTTCGGGTCGTTAAGGTGCGACTGCAGTGCGAACCTCCACTCGGCGATAGAGATGGTTGAACGGGAGGGTCGGGGCGCTGTTGTCTACATGCGGCAGGAGGGCCGCGGCATCGGGCTCCGTGAAAAGATACACGCCTACCGGCTTCAGGAAGAAGGCTACGATACGGTGGAGGCGAATCTAAAGCTGGGGTTCAAGATGGACGAACGGGACTACGGCATTGGAGCCCAGATTCTGTTGGATCTGGGGATCAGGAAGGCGCGTCTGATTACCAACAACCCGGCCAAGCGGGTGGGGTTGGAGGCGTATGGAATCGAGATTGTGGAGCGAGTGCCGGTTAAGATTGTACCGACGCCCTGGAATATCCGGTATCTGCGCACCAAACAGAAGAAGATGGGTCACATTTTTGACGAAGAGGATTTGAAGTTGGTCGATGGCGCCAAGGAGGGAACATATGGCCAGAGTGTTTGAAGGTGGATTGAGTGCGATCGGCAAACGCTTCGGAATTGTGGTGAGTCGCTTCAACGCGTTGGTTAGCAAGCAGTTGCTGGAAGGCGCCCAGGATTGTCTGAAGCGGCATGGGTGCGACCCTGGAAATGTGGACGTGGCGTGGGTTCCGGGTTCGTTCGAAATTCCACTGATGGCTCAAAAAATGGCGCACGGCGGGCGTTACGACGCGGTGATCTGTCTGGGTGCCGTGATTCGAGGGAGTACGCCCCATTTCGACTATGTGGCCAACGAGGTCTCCAAGGGTATTGCGTCGGTTGGTCTGGAATCGGGTGTGCCGTGCCTGTTCGGCGTGCTGACAACCGATACGATTGAACAGGCGATCGAAAGGGCCGGCACCAAGGCCGGCAACAAAGGATGGGAGGTCGCGTTGGGCGCCGTCGAGATGGCGAATCTGCTGGCATCCTGGAGCAAAGACGAGGCATGACGGGTTCACGCCGAAAAGCCCGCGAAGTTGCGCTGCAGGCGCTGTATTGGAGTGAGAGTTCGGGAGACCCCGTGCATCAGACGCTCCACGCCGTGGCGCTCCGAGAAGGACTGTCGGAGGATGCGACCGAATTCGCACAGGCGCTGGGTCGCGAGACATGGACACGGAAAGAAGAACTGAACCGTATGGTTGAGGGAATTTCCAGGAATTGGGCACTGGAACGCATCTCGAGAATCGATCGTATTCTGCTGTGGATGGCGCTGACCGAGATGCTGGCATTCGACAACATCCCGGTCAGGGTCTCGATGAACGAAGCCATAGAACTTGCAAAGCGGTACAGCGCTGAGAAGGCGCCGACGTTTATCAACGGAATTCTGGATGCGCTGGTCAGGCAGCAGAGGATCTTGACAGAACACTAGGATCGCAAGGACCGAAGGCGTCAGCCGATTCGGATATGCATACGTATCCAGATGAGAAACGCCGCGATACACGTTGTGGATAAACGGTTCGACGTTCCCCGCGCGCCCTGAGCCTGCCGCATCCGGCTGTAACGTTCGGTCGGCACCGGGCTCAATCGTATTTTCGGGCATCCGCGCAGGATCCTGTTACGCTGCGACTTGTCCGTCCGCCCGTATTGCCCCCATGCGCATCGCGATTATATCCGATATTCACGGTAATCTAGAAGCGCTTCAGGCCGTGCTGGAGCGGTGCGTCGGGATGGAGGTGGACCGTGTGGTCTGTTTGGGAGACGTGGTGGGGTACGGCGCCGATCCGAATGCGTGTATCACTGAAGTCCGCGCGGTGGCCGATACGGTACTTGCCGGCAATCACGATCGGGCTGCCGTATCTTCTGGATACGCCCGCAATTTCAACCCGGCCGCCCTTGCCGCGATCCGGTGGACGGCAGCCGAATTGAGTCAGGCCCACCTGACTTACCTCGAAAGACGGCCGTTAACGGTAAAAGAAGACGCGGTGCTGTACGTGCACGCGTCTCCGTATCGTCCGGATACGTTTGCATATATTGGCAGTCCGGACGAGGGCCGTATGTGTCTGGCACATACGGATGCACGCATCTGTTTCGTGGGCCACTCTCACCACGCTTTTATCTGTTCCGAGACCGGAGACGTGGAGATTCTGGGGGAAGGCACGGTGAGAGTGGAAGCCTCCCAGCGGTATGTGGTCAATGCGGGCAGTGTGGGTCAACCGCGGGATAGAGACCCGCGGGCGGCGTTTGTCGTGTGGGACCAGGCGGCCTGCGAGATGCATCTCTGCCGCGTGGCTTATGACATTGCAATTACACAGTTCAAGATCCGGAACGCCGCGCTTCCGGGTTTCCTGGCGGAACGGCTGGCCGCCGGCCGTTAAACAGCGTTCCGGCCTGCGTAGCGGACAGCGGTGGCTGTTTGCCGCCGAAAACCATGGATTGTCGTTAAACGGTGGATAACCGCTTATGATGGGTGTGATAAAGAAAGTTTTTGGGACCAAATACGACCGAGATCTGAAGAAACTCTGGCCGATGGTCGACAGGATTAACGGGTTTTGCGAGTCTTACGCCGCGCTTCCGGAAGCGGTTCTTCGCGAGAAGACGGTGGAGTTCAAGGGAAGGCTGCAGGGCGTGACACAGCAATATACGGAAGAGCTGAATCGGTTGCGCGGGGAGTTGAAGCGTGAGGACGAGATGGATCGTTCCTCGCTGCTGGATGAAATCACTGAACTGGAGGGGGAGGTCAGGCAGGTCGAGGACGAAGCTCTGGAGGAGATTCTTCCGGAGGCATATGCGGTCTACAAAGAGACGTGCCGACGGTTCAAGGCGGAGGAAAAGCAATGGGAGCGTGCAGGGGAACCCATTGTTTGGGACATGGTGCCGTACGATGTGCAGTTGCTCGGCGGCATCGTGCTGCATCAGGGAAAGATTGCTGAGATGGCCACTGGCGAGGGTAAGACGCTGGTGGCGGGAATGCCGCTGTACTTGAACGGATTGACGGGTCGGGGCGTGCATCTGGTAACGGTAAACTCGTATCTGGCAAAGCGAGACGCCATGTGGCTGGGTCCCGTTTACCTCTTTCTGGGGATGAGCGTGGGCATCATTCAGGACCGGTCCATGGAAGCAGAGGCGTACCGTATGGAGGAGGATGGCCAGGGCGCGTACCGCCTTCGGGAATGTGATCATCAGGAGGCCTACCGGGCCGATATCATCTATGGCACCAAAGACCAGTTCGGGTTCGATTATCTTTACGACAATATGACGGTTCGCCCGGATGACCTGATGCAGCGCGAGCATTATTTCGCAATTATTGACGAGGCGGACAGCATTTTGATTGACGAAGCCCGGACGCCGCTGATCATTTCCGGAGCGGTTGCAGAGGCCGATAACCAGTGGTACGACGAGATGCGGCCACTGGTGGAGCGCCTGGTAAGGGCGCAGACACGGGTGGTGACCGAAACGTTGAACGAAGCGGAGGACCTCCTTGAAGAAGAGGAATACGAGGCGGGGATCCGGCTGCTTCAGGTTCAGCGGGGGATGCCCAAAAACCGCCGATTCATGAAGTTGGTTCAGGAGGAGGGTATCAAACGCCTGATCGGCCGGGTTGATTCGGATTATCTGCGCGACAAGCGAATGAGTGAAATTGACGAAGGCCTTTACTTCAGCGTTGACGAGAAGAGTCATGTCATTGACCTGACTGACAAGGGACGCGTCCAGATCAGCAGATTGCCGGACGATTTCGTGCTGCCGGACCTGGATGAAGTCTTGCACGAAATCGAAGGGGATGTTTCGCTGGCGCCGGACGAAAAGGCCAGATCTCAGGACGACGCCTATCAGGACTACGCCCGGAAGAGCGAAGCGATTCACAGTGTGCAACAGCTTCTGGTCGCCTATACGCTTTATGAAAAGGATGTAAAGTATATCGTGGATGGCGGCCAGGTGATTATTGTGGACGAATTCACCGGGCGCCCCCAGCCGGGTCGGCGATTCGCGGACGGGCTGCACCAGGCCCTGGAGGCGAAAGAGCGGGTCAAGGTGGAACGGGACACCCAGACGATTGCTACGATTACCTTGCAGAACTACTTTCGATGGTACCACAAACTGGCCGGTATGACAGGGACCGCCGAAACCGAGGCTGCGGAGTTGTTCCAGATCTACAAACTCGACGTGGTGGTGATGCCTACGAACGAACCGGTTCGGCGGGTGGATTCGGAGGATCTGATCCACAGAACCAAACGGGAGAAGTATAGCGCCATCGTGGATGAGATAGAGCGCTTGAACGACAACAACCTGCCGGTACTTGTGGGTACCATCAGCGTTGAGGTATCGGAGTTGCTATCCCGAATGTTGAAGCGTAGAGGCATTAAACATGCCGTTCTCAACGCCCGCCACAACGAGCAGGAAGCCCAGATCGTTGCCAGCGCCGGACAGCCGGCGGCGGTGACCATAGCAACCAATATGGCGGGTCGTGGTACGGATATCAAGCTGGGTGACGGCGTGGTCAAGGCGCCGGAAGGCCATCAATGCGCGCTGATACCCGATCTTGGGGCCAATGGCGTTCGTCCATTGTGCCCGCACCTGGAGGAATACCGGTGCCGGGAGGATGTGCCGTGCGGATTGCATATTATCGGTACCGAACGGCACGAGTCCCGCCGCATAGACCGGCAACTTCGGGGCCGTGCGGGCCGGCAGGGCGACCCCGGAAATTCCCGGTTTTTCATCTCATTGGAAGACGATCTGATGCGCCTCTTCGGATCCGAACGGATTGCCCGGATTATGGACCGGCTGGGAGCCGAAGAGGGCGAGGTGATCGAACACCGGATGGTGACCCGATCTATCGAGCGGGCGCAGAAACGCGTGGAAGGTCGAAACTTCGAGGTGCGCAAACATCTGCTTGAATACGATGACGTGATGAACCAGCAGCGGGAGGTCGTTTACGACCGGCGACGCCACGCGCTGGAGCAACACAATATCTACGAACAGATTGAGGAAGAGATGGAGGTGGTGGTGAATGCTTCGTTCGGGATCCATCTCCCGGATGAAGGCACCCGGGACGACTGGGATCTGGACGGACTCTATCGGGATCTTCGCCAAATTTTTCTGCAGGTCCCGGACGTGCCTCCGGACGCGTTGCCTGAGCTGAACGAGGATGGATTCCGGGAAAAATTGTTTGATGGGATCAGGGCGACCTATAAGCGTCGCGAGAGTCTGATTGGAGCGGGAAGGATGCGGGAGATCGAGCGGATGGTCTATCTGGGGGTGACCGACGAAAAGTGGAAGGACCACCTCCGGGAGATGGACGACCTCAAGGAGGGCATCGGTCTGCGCGGATACGGACAGAAGGACCCGCTGATCGAATACAAGCGCGAAGGGTTTCAAATGTTCGTCGATCTCCTCGAGGAGATCAACCGCGAAACACTGAAAACCCTGTTTCGCATCCCCGTTGAAGAGGAATTGACAAGGCCCAGAGGCCGCCAACCACAACAGGTCTCCCTGATGCATCAGGATGCAACAGGTATGGGATTTGCCCCGGGAGTTGACGCGTCGCCGACAGCGGATACCGTCACCAGCGCCCCGGAAGGCGGGCCGGCGAGGCAGCGTCCGATTCGGGTGCAGAAGGTGGGCAGAAACAATCCGTGTCCGTGTGGAAGCGGAAAAAAATACAAAAAATGTCATGGTCAGGCGGGTCGGGTGCCGGCGTGAAGAACCACTGCAGCCGAGTCATTTCAGTCCGATACGAAACCCTTCCGAAACGACACAAAGGAGCTCAGAAGCGATGAAATCCCGAGATGACCTGTTGAGTGAAGCCCGCAGGGAGATTCCGGAGATGAACGTACAGGAGGTGCACAGCCATCTGAATAGCGGCGAAAGCCCGGTCCTGTTGGATGTGCGCGCCCTTGAAGAATGGGAGGCGGGACATTTGCAGGGGGCCCTTCACATTCCCCGGGGGCGCCTTGAAGCGGAGGCTGAATCCAGGATTCCCGACAAGTCCCGGGAAGTGGTGGTCTACTGCGCTGGCGGGGTACGATCTCTGCTGGCTGCGGAATCTCTGAAAGAATTGGGTTATGAGCGGGTGATTTCGATGGCTGGTGGGTACGATGACTGGGCGGATGCCGCCCTTCCGTCGGAACAGCCACCGCCGCCTGAAGAGGCCGACGATCTGGATCGTCCCGAACTGTTGGAGGCCGAAATAGAACACCTGGAGAAACGGATCGCGCGGAAGAAACAACTGCTGAAGCATTCGATACAATAGCCCGAGCATCGCGGACATACATAAGACGATACCGCGTAATTCGACCGAAGCGCATTATCATTCGTAATGCGCTTTCTTCGTTCGGGAATTTGTCCTTGCGCCACGAAATCAAAGCGTGTATATTTGTGCTATTAGCACTCGATCGCCTTGAGTGCTAATACCCGAAAAAAACATCTATAAATTAACGGGTTAACATAAACTCCATTCTTGAGAAGGAGGATTTATGATGGTGAAGCCTCTGGCCGACCGGGTACTTCTCCGGCGGATTGAAGCCGATGAACAGGTTCATGGCGGCATTATTATTCCAGATACGGCCAAAGAAAAACCACTCGAAGCCGAGGTCGTTGCGGTCGGGCCGGGCAAAGTCAACAACAAAACCGGCGAACCGATACCGGTTTCGGTAACTGTGGGCAACCGTGTCTTGATTGGCCAATATGCAGGAACAGACGTGGAAGTGGGTGGAGATGAACTGTTGATTACTTCCGAAGACGACATTCTGGGTATTCTTGAATAGACAACAAAAACCCGCATAAATGCACGTCGCGATTCGAGCCCCGGACAGAGGGGGACGGGCGATGACGATCCGGGAATGCCGTCCATGGAACCGGATCCGCCAAGTCTTGTTCAAAAGCATTTAGAGGAGGATAATAATGGCAGCCAAGCAAATGAGCTTCGGGATCGATGCCCGGTCGAAGGTTCTCGATGGTGTAGACATTCTGAGCAAGGCCGTGAAAGCAACGCTGGGGCCACGCGGGCGGAATGTCGTTCTGGGCAAGAAATGGGGCTCGCCTACGGTAACCAAAGACGGTGTAACGGTGGCCAAAGAGATTGACCTGGCCGATCCTTACGAGAATATGGGCGCTCAGATGGTGAAAGAGGTCGCCTCCAAAACCTCCGACGTGGCCGGCGACGGCACGACCACCGCAACGGTTCTGGCGGAGGCCATTTACCGCGAAGGCCTTAAGAATGTAACGGCCGGCGCCAATTCGATGGATATCAAGCGGGGCATCGATCAGGGCGTGCTGGCCGTAACTGAGGCCCTTAAGGAACAGTCTCAGGAGGTTACGGGTCGCAGGGAGATCGCCCAGGTGGCAATGATTTCAGCCAACAACGACTGCGGTATAGGTGATATTATTGCCGATTCTATGGAAAAGGTGGGCAAAGACGGCACGATCACGGTCGAAGAAGCCAAGTCCATCGAGACGACACTCGACGTGGTGGAAGGCATGCAGTTCGATCGGGGTTATATTTCGCCGTATTTTGTGACCGACCAGGACGATATGGAAGCGATTCTGGAAGATGCCTACCTCCTGATCCACGAAAAAAAGTTGTCCAACTTGAAAGATCTCCTTCCGCTGCTGGAGAAAACGTCGCAAACTGGCAGGGCGCTATTGGTGATCGCTGAAGATGTGGAAGGCGAGGCGCTGGCGACTTTTGTTGTGAATAAAGTCCGGGGGACCATTAAAGCGGCGGCGGTGAAGGCGCCCGGCTACGGCGACCGTCGGAAGGAGATGCTTGGGGATATCGCCATTCTCACCGGCGGTAGAGTGATTTCCGAAGATCTGGGCATCAAGCTGGAAAATATCCAGCTTGACGACCTGGGGCAGGCCAAGCGGATCGTCATTGACAAGGACAACACGACAATTGTGGAAGGCGCCGGGGCGACTGACGACATCCAGGGACGCGTTAGCCAGATTCGCATGCAGATTGAGGAGACAACCTCGGACTACGACCGGGAGAAACTCCAGGAGCGACTCGCCAAGCTGGCCGGCGGCGTGGCAGTGGTGAACGTCGGCGCCGCGACAGAAACAGAAATGAAGGAGAAGAAGGCGAGGGTTGAAGATGCTCTGCACGCAACGCGGGCGGCAGTGGAGGAGGGAATCGTGCCGGGGGGCGGCGTGGCCCTCGTGCGATGCATTTCTTCCCTGGATAAGGTGCGCAGTCGGGTTCGCGGAGATCAGAAGACGGGCGTGGACCTCCTCAGCAAGGCGTTGGAAGCGCCCCTGAGGAAGATTGCCGATAACGCCGGCCACGAGGGCAGCCTGGTTGCGCAACGGGTGAAAGAAGGAGACGGCGCCTTCGGCTTCAACGCGCTTACCGAGACCTACGAAGACCTGATCGAATCCGGCGTGGCCGATCCCACCAAGGTTGTGCGTTCCGCGGTTGAGAATGCGGCCAGCATTGCCGGGCTCCTGTTGACAACGGAGACGCTGGTGACGGAAATTCCGGAAGAGGAAAAAGAGCCTCAGGGTCACGGCCACGGTCACGATCATTATTAGGTGTCCTGTCCCAGAAACATGTCACCATTCTTCCCTGTCTGCGTGCGTGAGGCAGCATGCACAGGCAGGGAAGAATCATCCCGTCTCGCTGCGTTGCTTGCGCTGAGCTTGTCGAAGTGCCCTCGCTCGCTGACCTTCCGCAGGTCGCAGGCTCCTTGCGAGCCGGGCGACTCGACGGCCGAATTCAGGCAATCTATCTCCGGGACAGAACACCGGACCGTGTCCACAACATCGGGCAACCGTTCAAGGGTCGGCCGTTACTGGCCGGCCTTTTTTCATCCCTTGAACTATGACGGCATTTGTTTATATTGGTGTGTCGGCATGATGTTTTCGCGCAGGTTCAACACTGTGGAGGGTTGGAGACGATGTGGCCTATAATGGGCCGTCTGCAACTGGAAGGGAGGGATATGGACGTTAATCTGGATCCCCCATCCGGGGAGAATGACCAAACCGTGTCGGGAGCCCCGGACACGGAGAAGAAGGACGACGCCCGGGATTCTGAAAGGCGCGTGGTGTCAAGGCGACCGGCCAAGCGTACCCGGAGTAGCACCAAGAAACCAAAAAGGACGACGCGAAGCCGAACCGCGCCGGTCGAGGAAAACGGGGAGAAGTCCGAAGCTGACGCTACGGAAGACGCAAACGAGTCTACTGAGAAAACCACCGATGTTTCGGAAAAACGCGTGGTATCGCGCCGGCCCGTGAAACGGTCGCGAGGGCCGGCGAAGTCCCCGAAGCGCGCGCCACCAGGGAAAGCGGAGGACAAGGAGCAGAACCAATCCCAAAAAGAGGCTGAGACAACCGTTGAGCCGTCGGCGGCGACGGCAACAGCTGCGACGCCCCCTGAACCGCCGAACGCGCCGGAGTCAGTGCCGGATTCTGTCGTGGAAAACGCGGAGGCTGAGGCGACGTCAGCGCCCGATGCTACAGCGGGCGCACCCGCGGAGACACCGGCTGAACGGACACAGGAGCCGCCCTCCAGGGGCGCTTCGCAGGAACATCGCCGGCCGAGACGGCGGCGGCAGCCACGGCGGCCGAACGAAGGCGGCGGGTCCGCGGAGAGTACGGAGCGGGCCGAGCGGATCCCCCAGTCCGTTGTGGAGATCCTGGCGGACACCTGGACCGAAGAGAAAGCCCGCAAGTATTTGAGTGAAGGATTTCTGGCGACGCTGTCCACCCGACTGGTCAGTCAAGACACGATCGAGGAGATTGACGACGCTGCGTTGCGGGACCGCCTGAAGGTGGTTCGCCGTGTGCTGGCGGATGAGTGTATGGTCGAGGACGATGCATCGGATCTCATCTTGCTCGATATGGTCATGAACGCCCTGGAAGACCGGCTCGAGGTCTATCGGTTAACCGCCAAAGACACCGGTACGGAGGAACTCGCTCAGATTCTCGAACTTCGATACAAGGCGGATCGGCGGCTGATAGACACGTTGACAGCATTGAAAAACGCATAGTCCGGCCGGCGGACCTCACGCAGGGTCGCCTATCGATGCGGCGCCGTGGATGTTGTCCAGTCGATTTCGATTTCGTAGGCCAGGGGATCGACGGCGTGGTTGGTCCGAAAGGCGGCGACGCGTTCCACGCAGGCATCGCAACGGCCGCAGGCGGGGCGTTTGCCTGCGTAGCAGGTGTGGGTCTCGGCGTAGGGCACCCCCAGTTTCAGGCCGATGCTCACGACTTCGGCTTTCCATTTCTCCACAAAAGGGGTATGGATACGGTAGTCGGTCTGTCGCGTGGCGCCCAGGACAAGGGATTTCTCCAGCGTATCGTAAAATTCGCGTCGGCAGTCTCGGTAGATCTGAAAGTCGTCCCGGACCGGCGACAGATAGAGATCGGTACAACTCTTCACCTCTGCCCATGCGGCAGCCAGCGTGACGAAGAGCATGTTGCGGAAAGGAACCACGGTTAGAGCCTGCCGATCCTGTTCCGCTGCGGGAACCGGATGGCCTGTATCGGTGATCGGATTTCCGCCGATCTGCCGGAGATTGATCTTGAGACAGCGGTGGGAGCGGGTGCCCGCCGTTCGGGAGAGCGTTGCGCTGGATTCGAGTTCGATAGCGTGGCGCTGGCCATAGTCGATCGAGACGGTGTGGATCTCGGAAATGCCACGGTCTCGCATCCACCAGAGCAGGGTCGTCGAATCCATTCCGCCGGAGAGCAGGAGCAGGGATTTCTGAGGCAAAGACGTCATTTTGGGGCGGTACCCGTCCCTGATGAACACCAAGAGGGAGCCATCCGGCTCCCTCTTGGCTTAGCGTGAATAATACGGTTTCCAGGTGTCGCGCCCCGGAAATATGTCACCATTCATCCCTGTCTGCGTGCGTGAGGCAGCACGCACAGGCAGGCGCCGATTCATCCCGTCTCGCTGCGTTGCGTTCGTTGCCTGCGTTGAGCCTGTCGAAACGCGCTCGCCGACCTTGGGCAGATCGCAGGCGGCTTGCGAGCCGGGCGACTCGTCGGCCGGATTTCGGCAATCCGTTTCCGGGTCAGAGCACTAGCGATTTTCAAGGAGTTGATCCACAACCGCCGGATCGGCAAGCGTGGAGGTGTCGCCGAGATCGCCGGTATCGGCGGCGGCAATTTTGCGCAGGATTCGGCGCATGATTTTGCCCGATCGTGTTTTGGGCAGTCCCGGCGCCCAATGGATCACGTCGGGTGTGGCGATGGGACCGATCTCTTTTCGAACCCATCCCTTCAGTTCGTTTTTCAGTGAATCCATGTATTCCACACCGACGTTCAGGGTTACATAGGCATAGATTCCCTGGCCCTTGATTTCGTGGGGGAAACCCACCACAGCCGCTTCCGCCACACCCGCGTGAGAGACCAGGGCGGACTCGACCTCGGCGGTGCCCATGCGGTGCCCGGATATGTTGATCACGTCATCCACCCGACCGGTGATCCAGTAATAGCCGTCTTCGTCCCTGCGGCAGCCGTCGCCAGTGAAATAATAGCCTTTGTATTGCTGGAAATAGGTTTCCTCGAAGCGTTTGTGGTCGCCGTAAATGGTGCGCATTTGCCCCGGCCAGGGTTCCGCAATAGCCAGAACGCCGCGGACGTCGTTACCCTCCAGTTCTTTGCCGGACTCCGGGTCGAGTACAACCGGTCTGATACCGAAGAAGGGAAAAGTCGCGGAGCCGGGCTTCGTGGCGGTTGCGCCCGGGAGCGGTGTGATGAGGATGCCGCCGGTTTCGGTTTGCCACCAGGTGTCGACAATCGGACAGCGGCCGCGACCCACGTTGTGGTGGTACCAGAGCCAGGCTTCCGGGTTGATGGGTTCCCCAACGGTCCCCAGGAGCTTCAGTGAGGAGAGGTCGTATTTGGCCGGCCACGCTTCGCCCTCCTTGGCAACCGCCCTGATCGCCGTGGGTGCCGTATAGAACTGATTGACTTCGTATTTGTCAATCACCTGCCAGTAACGCCCTGGGTCGGGATACACCGGCGTACTTTCGAACATGACCGACGTCGCACCGTTTGCCAAGGGACCGTAGATGATGTAAGAGTGTCCGGTAACCCAGCCGATGTCAGCGGCGCAGAAGTAGATATCGCCATCGTGATAGTCGAAGATATTTTTGTGGGTGTAGGCGGTGTATACCATATATCCGCCCACATTATGCTGCACGCCCTTGGGTTTGCCCGTGGAGCCCGACGTATACAGGATGTATAGCGGATCTTCCGCGTCCATCTCTTCACACGGACAATCCGGGCTGGCTGTTTCCATGGCTTCGTGCCACCAGATGTCTCTACCCTCTCGCATGGGGCAGGAAATACCCTTTTGTTCGCCCACGCGGCGGACGACGATGCATGTATCCACGGTTTTGCCGACCATTCGGCCATCCGCATTGGAGATGGCGTGATCGGCAAATGCCTTGCGTTCCATCGGTCTGTCGCCTCGGAACATTCCGTCGGTCGTAATGACCAACTGGCAGGTGGAATCGACAATGCGATCGGCAAGCGCATCTGCGGAAAAGCCGCCGAAGACGATTGAGTGAACCGCGCCGATCCTGGCGCAGGCCAGCATCGCGACGGCCAGTTCGGGGATCATTGGCATATATATGGAAACGCGGTCTCCTTTTTTCACTCCCCGAGACTTCAAGACGTTGGCGAATTTGCAGACCTGATGGTGGAGTTCCCGGTAGGTTAGCCGTCCGTCTTCACCCGGCTCGTTGCCTTCCCAGATAATCGCAACCTGATCCCCGCGTGTTTCCAGGTGACGGTCGAGGCAATTGTACGCGATGCTGGTTTTCGCACCTTCAAACCATTTAATTGACACGGGTCCTTCGTCGACATTGTAGTTGTATGCGCGTACGTTGTCCCATCGTCTGTACCAATGGAAGTCTCCTGCCACTTCAGCCCAGAATGCTTCGATGTCTTCTATGGACTCCTGATACCGCCGCCGGTAGTCTTCGAAGCTTTTAATATGGGCCTTCCCACTGAGATGTTGAGGTGGGAAATATCTTCCGCCCTGTTCTGAAATCCGGTCTGGATTTGCCGCCATTGAAAACCCTTTCTTTCGGTATTAAACGGTTGAATTGGCAGATTCGATGTCGGTAAAAGAGGATCTTGCAATTCCTGGATGGAACGGCTGTTATTATACCAAATCCCAAGCGGATGTCAAGGGGAGAAACCAGATCGAAAGCGTGGATATTCAGCTGGTTTCTTCCCTCGATTTCCTTATCTTTTGAGCAGTTGTTCTTCAAATCCGGTCTTAAGCGTGTCGTGCAGAGACGAGGAGCCGCTTTCGGTTACCGGTACTGAATTTTCCGCTTTTCGGGAACTTTTCTCAGACCAGAGGGTTTAATAGCTGTTCGGTGATCGTCTGGATTGGGGGTTTTGAATGCCCCATTCCCGCGGATGTTGCAGGTGAAAGGGGGGAGAATCCATGCTCATGGTAAAAACCGATAACACAGCGGTGTCGGATGTTGATATTCTGACCGATGTTGCGAATGGCGATATTGAAGCTTATGGAAAGATTGTAAATCGATATAGAGGAAGGCTTTACAACTTTGTTTTTCGGTTTGTCGGAGACCGGGAGACAGCAGAGGATATAGTCCAGGAGGCTTTTCTCAGGGCGTATCGAAAGCGGAACGAATATCGGGCAATAGCGAATTTCTCCACATGGTTGTTCACAATTGCCGGCAACCTGGCCAAGAGCGAATTAAGGCGTCGAAAACGTTGGCGGCTGTTTTCACTGCATCGGGATGACGAGAACGAGACGGGGCTGGAATTGCCGGACGAGTCCTACCGGCCGGATCGAATTACCGAATCTTCTATCGCAGACGTGCAGATTCAACAGGCCATTATGTCGTTGTCGGAAAACTACCGAAAGGTGATCCTGCTTCGGGACGTGGAAGGGATGTCCTACCAGGAGATTGCCGAGATCAGCAGGTGTCCGGTGGGTACGGTCAAGTCGCGTGTGAACCGGGCCCGTCTGAAACTGCAGCAAAAGCTGAAAAATGAGGGAAGGGACGTGGGGCTGGAAGTCTGAGAGCCTGACGCCGTCTGTCGAACCCTACGGACATTCGTAATCCAATAGAACCATCGGAGGAAATACATGGGCGAGGGTCACATAACGTGCGGCGAGTTTGCGGCCCGATTATCGGCCTATATTGAAGACGAGGTAACAGGCGCCAAGCGGGCGCAGATGGATCACCACACGGTAGACTGCCCCACCTGCGCCAATTCGTTGGAAGGCGTCAGGAACCTGACCCAGCGGCTCGCCCGGATGTCGCGTGTGCGGCCTTCGGTCGGGTTTGATTTTGCCCTTCGGAGCCGTCTGATGATGGAGGCGGCTCAAAAAACTTCGTTCTGGAATAAGCTGCCATCCCTGTTTTTTCCAACCCTGCCAAAGGCGCTTGCATCGGGTGTTGCGGTTGTACTGATGGCGCTTGGCATGACCACGGCACTCGACGAGGAGCCGACAACGCGTGCGGTCACCTCGGATCGTATCCATCAGTTGACCGTGGTCGCGCCATCATTTTCGCCGTTTTTTCCCGCCCCGGACCGGCGGGGGGCGCTGAAGATGCTGTCCCAGAGAACGTCCTATCCTGTTTCAGGACAGGTTCATCGGTCCGAGTCGGTGGATTCCATAAAGGCTGCGTCAATGGTACGTATGCGGCCGGTTCGTCATCTGGCCAACGTGGGTCGGGTGTCCTTTTAGTGAATCTTGTGGGAGAGAAAGTCTACACGGACAATGAAAACACGACGGTGCAGATCCCTCTGGGCGGTTCCCGCAATTGCGGGGTTGCTGTTCACCGGGCCAGGTGCGACGGAGTGCGACGCCGGCAGCGTGCTCAAGGGGATCGAAGAAGAGCGAGCCGAGATTCTCGAAAAGAACCGGCCTGGTGTTGTTCGCATCCATGCCAGCTATACCCAAATAGGGGCAGGGGAAGGTCTGCAATATGGCAAAGGATTTATGCACGGCACCGGATTTATTCTGGATTCCAAGGGAAACATCATAACGGTCCATCGTGCTGTTAAGGACGCCGACGAAATCTGGGTAACGCTCGGTACGGGGCGTCGTCTCCAAGCTCGTTTCGTGGCATCGGACCCGGTATCGGAGGTGGCGGTTATTCGGGTTGAGGCAGAGGGTCTGCAGCCGATTGCAATCGGGAATTCCGATCAGGTCCGCATTGGCCACTATGCGTTTATTCTGGGCAACAGTTTTGGAAACCTGATGCCTTCGTTTGGTATGGTTCACAATGTCGACCGCATCCAGGACCTGATTCATATTTCGGCGCCGGTGCATCTCAGTTTTGGAGGCGCACCGGTTTTTTGCAGTACTGGAGAAATTTTGGGCTTAGTATGGGCGTTGCCGCCCGATCCATGGTCCGATATTCTGCCTGAAGGGGCTCCGGGCGCCCGAATGGCACAGGAGATTCCAACGACGGTTTTTGTGGTACCTATCAATCGTGCCATTCGGATTGCCCAACGTCTTATCAGTGGCTCGCGAACAGCATACGGGTGGTTGGGCGTCGTCGGGAAATACGATTTGGAATATCATGGCGTGCGCGTCGATGGCATTTTGCTGAATGGGCCTGCGGCAAGGAGCGGCATCGTGCGGGGCGATCTTATCATTTCGTTCCAGGAGCAGCAGGTGGAAAGTGCCGAGCATCTTCAGAGCCTGGTCCTTTCCACAACTCCGGGGACCGAGATTCGGATGAAGATCAAACGAGGTGAACAACCGGACACGCCCCACGTGGAGGTGGGTGAACTTCCACCGGAATCCAGAGGATTTCTATCGGTCGGTTTTGACGGACCTGCGGCCTCGTCGCAGCTTACAATGCAGCAGGGCAACACCGCCTTGTATCAGGAATTCCTCCGACTCCAACGAGACCTGCAGTTGTTGAAGCAGCAAATGATCCAAAAGCGGGCAGATTTTTCCGGGCAGTAAGCCGGTAACTTCCATAGCACATCCATAACAAAGCGGGCGGCCTGAGTGGCCGCCCGCTTTGTTATGGATGTGCTATCATTCAGCCTATGAAATTAAATCTTCCCGGACAAAACTGAGTCGGAGCCTGCCGAGTGCTCTGTCTTTGAGTTGCCGGACCCGCTCCCTGCTGATTTGCAGTCGTTTGCCAATCCGTTCCAGGGGCTCGGGCTTATCCGTGCCAAGACCAAAATAGAGATTCAAGATCCGCGCTTCCCGTCGAGGCAACCGGTTAAGGCATTCTTTCAGGATTTTCTTGATTCGGGCGTCGTCAAACTGTTCGTCTGGGCAAGCGTCTTTGGCGGGAAGCGTATCCGCGTAAACTCCCGAGGATCCCTCATGTGTGGGGCTGTCAAGGGAAACGGTCGTTCGGTTGGCTTCGAGGGCTCGGCGCAGCCTTCTGAGTGGCATACCGGTTTTTTCAACCAGTTCGCCCAGGTTGGGAATTCGTCCCAACGACTGGGAAAGGGCGTTCTTAGCCCGATTGATCACGTCGAGGTCGTCGATCTGATTCACAGGAAAAACGACCGGATGGGCATACCGATTGAGTGCGGACAGGATGGCCTGTCGGATCCACCAGACTGCGTAAGTGATGAATTTGTGTCCGCGGGCAAGATCGAATGTCCGTATGGCTCGGATCAGACCCAGGTTGCCCTCGGCAATCAGATCGGCCAGGGGCAAACCTCGTCCGCTATATTTCCGTGCAATACGAACGACAAATCGCAAGTTGGCAGTGATGAGACGGTCGAGGGCATTGCGGTTACCCTTCTGAGCGTCTGCGATCACGCCGGCCTCGTCTTCTTTGCTCATCTGCGTGAATTTTCGGATGTCACGCAGATAGATGTTGGCGTCGCCGTCCAAACACTTGGAATGCATGTTCGGAAATCTCCGTGTGCGATGGTGTATGCCTCAGGTACACCCATTCATTCATCAAGAAGCTTTTTGATGCGCACCCTGAACTTCCGGAGTTTGGAGCCGTATCCTGGGTTGCTGGACCTGAGCGATTGCACCGGTGCCAATGGTTATCGACTGCAAATGGCCGAAAAACAGTTTCGTTTTTCCTGAAAATTGAACTGCGTTGGGCGATAAATATAAGGCCGAGTCGTGACGTAGTAAATGGGAAATTTGGTGTTTTGTCAGGTCACGGACGAGATACAACATCGTCGACTATTCCTTGCGTGCGTCCAGTCCGGCGTTGAGAAGAAGAAGCCGTTTCCGTGACAAGAAAGGGGCCTGCAACCGGCGATCTTAATGATGAAAGAGTCTGATGCCGGTATTGACCATGACCATGCCGTATTCATCGGCTGCAGCGGTCACCGTATCGTCCTGTACGGAACCGCCAGTCTGGATAACGTAATCCACACCCGTTCGAGCGGCCCGGTCGATATTGTCACGGAAGGGTATATACGCGTCAGAGCCGAGTACGACGCCCTTGAGACGCTTCAACCATTCCCCCCTGGCCGTATCGCCGAAGGGCTGGGGCGCTTCGCGGAATGAAGACCGCCACGCGCTTTGCTCTTCGGGTGTCATGTCTCCCTTGAGATAGAGTTCGATGGCGTTTATCTTTTCAGGCCGTTTGGTTCCTTTTCTGAATTTCAGATTGAGCACCGCCGGGTGCTGGCGAAGAAACCACGCTTCGGCTTTATTTGCAGCAAGATCGGTGCATGCAAGGCGGTTTTGCTGGCCCGCGCCCACGCCGATGGCCTGGCCCTGCAATGCGAAGCAGATCGAGTTGGACTGGGTGAACTTGAGTGTAATGGTGGCCAACAGCATATCACGGGCTTTGTCCGGGGGTATTTCCTGGTTGTGAGTAACGATGTTTTTCAATATCTCGGGACCTGTGACCAGATCGTTGTATTGCTGCTCAAGGGTGAGTCCGAACACTTCCCGGCGCTCTACTTCCAGTGGATTGTAATCCGGATTGATCTGAAGGACCGGGTAGGCGCCGCCTTTTTTTTGTTTCAATACATCGAGGGCCCCAGGTTCAAATCCGGGCGCAATCACGCCGTCGGAAACCTCGCGGCGCAGAAGGCTGGCTGTGGAGACGTCAACCGTGTCGCTCAGGGCAGCCCAATCGCCATATGAAGAAAGCCGGTCGGCGCCCCGGGCGCGGGCGTAAGCGACGGCCAGGGGCGATAGGTCGAGGTCTTCCACAAAATAGGCTTTCTTCAGGTCGTCGTACAGAGGCACGGCCACCGCGGCGCCGGCGGGGCTGAGGTGTTTGAAGGACGCGGCGGCGGGCGTGTCGAGCGTCTGCCTCAGTTCTCTAACCAACTGCCAGGAATTGAGCGCATCCAGCAGGTTGATATAACCGGGCGCGCCGTTTAACACTGTAAATGGCAACGGGCCGTTTCTGTTGTATATTCTTGCGGGTTTTTGGTGAGGGTTGCACCCGTATTTCAGGGCGAGTTCAAACATGGCGTATGTCCTCGAATGCGCTCGAAATCGGAAACTGATGTGACCTGAAAACAATAGCCCGGGCGATGAAGATAATTCGCCCGGGCGGGCGGGTCGTCGATGGTCCTCCCGGAGTCTTCCGTGCGGCGTCGGCGGTTACGCCGGCCGATTCACGATCTCAAAATTTCCGGATTTCCGGCGTACCGCAACTTCATTTCCGTCGTTTACGGTTCTATCCCAGCACACCTTCGACAAACAGGGAG
This sequence comes from Candidatus Latescibacterota bacterium, assembly GCA_965237675.1. Classification (GTDB taxonomy): domain Bacteria; phylum Latescibacterota; class UBA2968; order UBA2968; genus JAAXHE01. Next base: position 626,767 of record OZ250150.1, on the reverse strand, counting down.
CCCAGATCGGTTTCGCCCTGCCACTCGCGAAGCGCGGGATTTTCGGTGCTGAGGACCAGGTCCGTGGCGCCGGTTTCGGTTTTGGAGAAACAGATGACCTGACTGCCTTCCGCCAGGCCCAAAATGACGGGCGAGTGCGTGGTTAGGAGAACCTGGACGTTTCTTATGGCCGAGAGCGCTCCAAAAACCGTTTCAATGGCCCGTGGATGTATACCGTTTTCGGGCTCTTCAACGAGGTAGGCGCCAGCAAAGTCCGGCAGGTAGGCCGGGAGCGTAAGCGCAAGAAGGCGAAGCGTGCCGTCAGAAATTGTCCAGGAAGGCGCTTCCAGGCCGTTGCGATCCTGGAAGACCAGATAACAGTGCCGATCTTCAGGACGTTCGATTGTGCGAATGGTTCTCAGGTCGGGGAGGACGGATTGCAGGCAGGCGATCCAAGCCGTGAATCGGTCGGGTGCTCCGGTCTGCAGGGCAGAGATGACCCAGGGAAGATTGGAACCGTCGGGCTGAAACCCCGTGGGACGGCCGGGCGGGCTGGGACGTCGCATGCTGGCGCTGTTTAGAACCAGGCGCTGGATTCCGTTGTTGAGTACGCCTTTCAGCCAGGTGGCAACGGGATAACGGGTTTCGTCTTCGGGCAAATTGGCCAGAGCGGACCGCCTCGGACCCAGCTTGAATGAGTGATCCCATCCGGTGCCGGTTTCGTAGTAGAAGTTGTCGTTGCTGCCGTGTACTTTGTGAACGATGGTTCTGGCGCCTCTGAGGCGGGGCAGGGCAAGCGTGCTTGGCATGGGGCGGTCGATTGGGAAGAGTGTCTGCTGTTCGCACGCGGGTTCTTCGTGGGACACGTTGGGGAGAAGCAGAACACGTTCGGCGAGAATGGCGGTCTCGCCTGTTTCGGTCGACGGCCCAATGGCGATTTCGTACCGGCATCGATCGTATTGCCGATTCTCGAAGAGGTCTGTCTTCTGCGCCGGTATACTCAGATCGATGGCGAGTTCAAACGGGTCGAAATTCCGCCGCCAGACCAGATCGCGCAGGTCGGCAGTGCGTTTTTCCACGGCCTCCTCCAGGCCGGTGGAAACGAGGTCGCCGAGGAACGCGATGGCATCCAGCAGGGTGGTTTTCCCGCTGGCATTCGGGCCAACCAGAATGTGGAACGTATCGAGCGGTCGGCTGATGAAACGCAGGCAGCGGTAGCGCAGGACTTCGACTTTACAAATCATGTCAGCCTGACGTGGGTGAATTGACCTCGTTGTCCGCCCGTACGTTTTTCGCCGGTTTTACAAAGGAGTTTGCCAGATGGCTTTACCAACGAAGAACGGTCCGAGAGATTGCACGTATTGTGCGGTCTGCCGGGTCTTTCGCATTTCCTGGACAACGTGGGAGAGCGGATGCAATTCGGTTCCGAGCAGGCCGATGACGAAGTCGTTGTCGTTGCGGTCCATGCCATAACAGGCAAGGCGGATGTCCTGGGCGAAACCGGCTTCGGCGTAGGCGCGTCCGATTCTGGCGTGTTCGCCGAGAATTTTGCGTAGATCATCACCCGAGAGCAGACCGAATTCGGGTTTGCGTCTCAGAGGATACCAGACGGCCCAGGGCCAGTCCGGGTTGAGGACCTTACGGCGTGGCTTGTGTAGCAGCGTGTCTTCGACGTCGGGTTCGTAGCCGTGGGCGTAGGTTCGACCGATCATGGTGAGGTCGGGATCGCGTCGAAGCTCATTGAAGGGGTGGTTGTTGAGCAATGTACGAAGGCCCGCCACGAAGGTGCCTGGAGATTCGGAGATGGTGAGAATGGCGACGCCGGATGGATCGTTCAGGTCGACGTACAGGACGGCATCGATGCCGGATTCGCGGAGTGCTTCGGCGAGGACGTCCGTGCGCGTGCAGTTTCCAAACACGTGCAACTGCATGTAAAGCCGTCGGTTGCTGGCCTGTACCTGTCCGTTGATGGGTCTGCCTTTTTCACGGAGGTCCAGAGTTTCTTCATTCGTGGCGGCACGCATCGGTATTTCCGTAGGGTGAGAAGTTGAATCTTCAGTTGATGAATTTTTCCCAATATACCATGGATTGGTGCTGTTTCAAGCGAAAGATGAGCACCCGGCGGTTAACGTCAGCGGGCTGATCCGCCCGGCTGGAAACGCGTCGGGTGTGCGTTGAACGGGGACTCGTTCGACGGCGTCGAAGCGTCTTTCGGTCGGACGTTATCCGTGTCTCGCGCGGTCAGTTTCCGAGCCTCGAAAGGGACTCCGCAATGGTGGGTTCAAGTCCGGCTTCGACGTCTTTTCGACGCAGCGAATGAAATTCACCCAGGACCGTGTTTGCTCTGGAGAGAATATCGATGCGTTCAGCGTACGTACCGACCCTGTCGCCAGGTAGGGCCCACACGGCGACGTCGTCCGTGAGGGCATCCAGGTATGCCCTGGCGCCGCAGCAGCCCAGGCTGAGTGCTGCCCGGCCCGTGTTGACGACGTAGGGAACCACGGCGCAGGCGGGCCTGCCCATTGCTGGCGGCACGGCCGGTTCGACCTGCTGGGCGGCCTCGGTGATAATCAGGCTTTGCCGTGAATGCGCGAAGAGCAGGACCACGGTCGGTTCAAGGGGCGTTTTGGCCAGTGGGGCGTAGATAACGTGCTTTGTCTTCTTCTCGAGCACCGGGATATCCATCACGTCTTGTTCGCGCACGTAATCCATCCCCGCCATGGTCTTCAAGACGTCGCCCAGTTCGGCTTCGTATGATGGCGAAGGGTCGGCCATTTGGTGTGTGTGTACGCCGATGGCGCACAGTTCGTGGTGGGAGGTCTGGGTGGCGAAGGGGCCATTCTCAGCCTTCTGCCAGAACAGACAGCCGGCCGGCGCCCGATCAGGGTAGTCCGGTACGCCCTCAGGCACTTCGTCCGAGATGCAGACGGCAATGGGTGGAAGGGCAAGGTTCAGGGATTTCTGCAGCGAGCCGGCAATGGCTGTATACGCGTTCATGGGATCTCACCTTTCTATGGTTTATTGGGGACAGCTGTGTTTGTCGCTCCCGTTATGACGGATCTTGACGCGGCCGAACCTTCATTTTCTGGAGGCGTTTACGAGCAGGATGATGCCAAGGATGATGAGGGGGACACTGAGCCATTGCCCCACGCTGAGGGGGAGGCTGTGGCCGTAAGCGGCCTGGCGGACTTTGACGAATTCAACGACCACCCGGAATGAGAAGACGGTAACGAGGAACAGGCCGAGAAGCGACCCCGACGGGGTCCGGGCACGCCGTTTTGCATAGACGGCATAAAGGAGGAGGAAGATCAGCCCGTAGGCGATGGACTCGTAGAGTTGCGCAGGATGCCTTGGCACGGCGTCTACTTGAGAAAAAACGATCGCCCAGGGCAGGTCGGTCGGCGTGCCGTAGATCTCGGAATTGAACAGGTTTCCAATACGGATGAAGAATCCGCCAAGGGCAACCGTGACAACAATGCGGTCGAGAATCCAGAGATAGGATTGATCCGGCCGGTTTCGGGCGTACAGATAGAGGGCGGTAAAGATACCGACGGCGGCGCCGTGGCTGGCGAGGCCGCCTCGCCAGACTTTGAAGATTTCGATCGGGTTTGTGAGGTAAAATACAGGGTCGTAAAACAGACAGTGTCCCAGGCGCGCGCCAATGAGGGTGCCGAGGACCATGTGGTTTACCAGGCTGTCCAGGTCTTTTGCGGATTTCCCCTCGAACCCGAACATACGGCGCATAATGAAGAAGCCGAGGATGAAGCTGACCAGAAAGCACAGGCTGTACCAGCGCAGGACGACGGGGCCGATGCGGAAAATTTCGGGGTCGGCATTCCAATAGATCTGGGCGATTCCGATCATAGGAGTCGGGACAGAACACTAACGACTTTGTGGCGGGACGGGATCATATCCGCCCGAATGGTAGGGATGACATTTGAGAATTCGCGAGACAGATAGAAAGAGGGCGATCAGAAAGGGGTGCTGCCGGAAGCAATCACGGGCGTACCGGGAGCAGGTGGGGTGAAACCGGCACCCGCTGCCAGGGCCGAAAACCATCTGGAAAAAAGGAGAGACCAGCAACCGATAAATCCACAGAAGGAATCTCGTTGTACCGGCCAGAAGGCGGTCGATGAGCTGCAGCATGTTCCGGTGCATTCTCATGGTTGAGATCAGGATGGGCTTGATTTGCGAATGACGGGATGTTTTCTTGTTGAGGGCAGTCGGCGGCAAGAGAAGATAGTAAAATGACGTGATTACCGAAAGGAGAATCCATGGCGGAAGAGACGATTTTCAGCAAGATTATCCGGAAGGAGATACCGTCGGAAATAACCTACCAGGATGAACTGGTGACGGCGTTTCGAGATATCAGCCCCCAGGCGCCGACCCATATTTTAATCATACCCAATAAGGTGATTCCAACCGTGTGCGATGTATCGACCGAGGATGAGGCTGTGCTTGGCCGGTTGTTTACGGTGGCGGCGCGGCTTGCGGAAGAGGAAGGAATCGCCAAGGATGGGTACCGGTTGATTGTGAATTGCCGGGACCATGGTGGTCAGGAGGTCTACCACTTGCATATGCATCTGATCGGTGGCCGCCCGCTCGGGCCCATGCTTAACCGGTAACGGACGTGAATAGAGGTTCGTCGTGATTCGGAGCGTCCGGTTGGCGGAATCGGTCCTCGGGTGCGTCGGTTCCGAACCCGAGGTGATTGTCGAGGCGGAAGGTTTCGATCGCCTCGCGGATTGCTAATGTTTGCGGTCGGGCCACTTGTAAGCTGTTTTTGCGTTCTTCCAGAAAACCTTTTCGACCGCTTCTTCACCAATGGCTTTGAAGTATTCCATGGGGATGCGCTGTACCGTGGCGTAGTCGGCGCCGTGTTCGCACACGGGCCAGTTGCTGGCGTAGATAAGGCGGTCCACGCCCAGGATTTCCCAGAGGTGGTCCAGGGTCGGCGCGTAATAGATCACTTCGGGAGGCGCCGGTCTCGCTCGGGCGGTTTCGACGAGGCCGGAGACCTTGCAGTAGATGTTCGGATACTGTGCGACATTGTGCAGGCCATCGATCCATTCGGGGTTCGGCGCCTTGCCGTCTATGGGGACATGGATAACGTGGTTGAGTACAATGCGCAGGTCTGGTAGCCGGGCGGCAATACGGACCGCGGAGTGAAGCTGCGCGACGTCGATGAGGAGGTCGAGGGAGAGGTCGTTCCGCTCGAGTAGCTCGAGTTTGGAAAACAGTGAGTCGCTGACGGTTTGAACTTCGCTCCTGTGGAGGCGGATCCCGCGGAACAGCCGGTTGCCTGCCAGACTCGCAAGGTTTTTTTCAAAGGCACTTGATTCCGGGTCGAGATTGCCAATGAAGCCTACAATGAAGGGCTCCTTTTCGGCCAGATCGAGGATCCAGCGATTGTCTTCAAGCCACTCACTGGCTTCCACGACGACGGTGCCGGTCACGCCCTCCGGAACGGCCACGGCCTTGTAATCTTCAGGAAGCACACTGCGGTAGAGCAGGGTGTCGTCCGGCGGCGGCCAGGGCACCCCTTCAGGGCGTCGAGGATCGTAGAAATGCGTATGGGTGTCAATTATCATCGGGGCGCTCCTTGTGTTATTCCAGTGCAGAAGCCTTGACAGAGACCGTGAGATCCGTATTTTCTAAGGTGAACGCCAGGAATCAACACGGAAGAGAGACGGGTTTATGGCCAGCGGAAAAGGGCGGTTTTCGTCCACCAAAACATTTCACAATCTGCCCTGTTCACACCGACAGGCGCATCACGATGGGCACTGTAAGTTTATCCACGGATACAACCGGGACATTACGTTTCATTTTACGTGCGACGAACTGGATGAGAATCACTTTGTGGTTGACTTTGGCAAGCTCAAGGACCTGAAGGTCTGGCTGGAGCACATGTTTGACCACACGATGCTTATCAATGAAGACGACCCGGAGCGGGAGTTGTTCGAAGCGATGCACCGCCGCGAGATTGTGGATTTGCGCGTGATACCCAACGTGGGGATGGAGGCCTCCTCCAAATATGTGTTTGATTATGCTGATCAGATGATACGCAAGAAGACGGATGGGCGGTGCTGGGTCTACAGGGTGGAAACGCGGGAGAACATGAACAATTCGGGCGTCTACGAGATCGTGGATTAGACCCGTCCCGTGAATATGTTACCATTCAACCGCCGATTCATCCCGTCTAACTGCGCCCGTTCTGGTCCCGCCTCTTCACGGCGCTGACGTCAACTGATCGGGTTTTTGATTCAAGCTGACGGCTGAGAGCTGACAGCTGTTTTTGCTGCTTCTGGTCGGCCGAATCTTGGCGATCTGTTTCCGGGACAGAACACTGCGAAAGCAGCGAATTCGCGGCAGAAACGAGCGACCGTTTTTTGCGATTTCGATCCTTCAGCCTTGGTGCCGCAACCAGAGTCGCACGTAATGCCGCCGACGTGCAGGGTCGGCATCGTCCTCAAATGCGGTACGATTGTGCAGTAGCCAGCGGTTGTTCGTAAATAGCATCTGTCCGGGTTGTAGACTGAACTCCACCCTGAAATCCGCGCAGCCAAGCAACTGTTCCACAACTTCCAGTGCGCTTCTCTGATCGGCGGTTAGCGGTTTGCCGGCCCTCTCGTGACCCACCTGGATGTAATAGTACATGTATCGGAGCGTCAGTTCGCCCCGGCTCCACTGAAAAATCGGGAATTGAGACGTGGGCGAGTCCCCGGCCTTGAACTGTCCTCGACGATCAAAATGGAACAGCTGATAGAGTGTTTCGAGGACATCGGCGTAATTTTCGAGGAGTTCATTGTGGAGAGCGTAGCCGCTGACAAGCTGACTCTGCCCGCCGGATTTCGCCGTGCGCAGGCAGAGCAGTCCCACAATGTCGGGCAGCGGTTCGCCGAAGGCATTGTCGTTGTGAAACGTGCTCTCAGCATTGGTCACTGAAAACCTGGCTCCTTGCGCCACATTCTTGCCCGTATCTCGGACATCGTACAATAGCGTTCCCTCAATATTCTGCTCCACGGGGGTGCCAAGGTTCTCGCCAATCATCCAGTACATCGACAGCGCTTCTTCAATCACATACCCTTCGATCGGCATGCGATTGACGATGGCAAATCCACGCCCCGCTCCGAGGGCGTCACGTACCGGTTGAAGGCATTCTCCGGAGTAATTGAACGATACGCCCTGGCGGGAAATCTCCGTAATGGGCAATTGACGAACTCGCGCATCCCGGACGATGCGCTCAGAGCTGGAGAGATAATCCTCGGACAACGGATAGTACCACGCTGCGGAATCATCGATGCTACTCGTCCGCCATGCCCGCTCGTCGGACACTCCTTCGGTCAACATCTGCGAATCATTCATTGTCTCGTCTCTCCGGCCGCCTCCCGTAAAATACCGGTTTCCGCTACCGACAAGATGTCAACGGTATCGGGCTTGGCGGCCAACTCGCGAAGATTGTCTTTGGCCTCCGGCATTGTGTGAGCCAGGGCTCGAGGAAAGATAGGATCTGACGCGTCGCAGATCAAGCCCTGGATGGGACGGTCAATACAGTGCTGTGCGTATCCACCCGAACTCCCCAGTGGGGGCGGCGTGGGTGTCGGGGACAGACGCGACGAAGGATATGTATGTCATGGCAAAGGAAAGAGAGACCGTATTGATCACAGGTGCAACGGATGGAATTGGACGGGCTCTTGCGGAAATCTATCGCGCGCGTGAAGAACGGCTGGTGCTGGTGGGCAGGCTGGCGCTGGATTCGCTCGAATGCAAGCTTTACAGCGAAGAGACCTATTGTGAAGTGGATCTGTCGGAGGAGGATTGCGCGGACAAGGTGTGCTCATTTCTGAGATTTCGGAAAATTGATGCATTGGATCTGGCGATTCAAAACGCGGCAACGGGATATTACGGTTCCGTCGGCAATCAGCACGACGCCGGCATTCGAGAGATCGTAGCCGTCAATCTTCTGGCGCCGTTACGCCTGACACACGCTTTGGTACCGTTTGTGAAAAACGCAAGCGGCAAACACGTGCTCATTGGCTCCATCGCTCACGCGTTTCCGTGTCCCGATTTTGCCGTGTATGCGGCAACCAAGGAGGCGCTGAATGTTCTGGGGCGCAACTTGCGCGTCGAGGGCGATGTGGACGTCCAGGTCATACATCCGGGGGCGACGCAAACGGGCATTCATCGAAAGGCAGGATGGGACAACGAGAATTCGAGAGTGTTCCCGCCGGCGGATCGGGTCGCCCGGCGGATTGTGCGTGCGATCGATGGACGAAGGTCTGTGGTGACAATCGGATTGGGAAACAAATGGTTGCGGTTCTGCGGGCGGTATTGCGACGGAGCGATCGATACCCTGATGCGATGGAGTGCGCGGTGAAACACGCGGTGATAACCGGCGCGGCGAATGGTATTGGCGAGGCGCTGACCCGGAGATTCGTACGAGCGTGATATTCCGTAACCGGTGTGGACGTGGATGCGAGGGATGCGGCCAATCTGGAGCGGGAACTGGAGGCGCGGTTTATCGTTGCTGATTTGAGTTCCGATGTGGGCATTTCAGGAGTTCACGATCAACTGGGCACGATGGATACGATCGACGTGTTGATTCACAACGCCGGCATCAATGCCGTCGGGCTGTTTTCCGAAGTGAGCCTGGAATTGCAGGAGCGCGTGATCACCGTCAACCTTTACGCGCCCATGGTGTTGACGGCGAGGTTGTTGAAGACCAACCGCATTGCCCGGGGTGCGTCCCTGGTTTTTGTCTCCTCTCTTTCCCACTACGTAAGTTATCCGGGGGCCGCGACGTACGCGGCAACCAAGAGCGGGCTGGCCTCCTATTCACGAAGTCTCTCGGTCGCACTTGCTCAATGGGACATGCACGTCATGACGGTCTTTTCGGGTCCGACACGCACCGCCCATGCCCGTCGGTACAGCCCGGGCAATTCGCGAGAGGAAAAACGCATGGCACCCGAAGCGTTGGCGGAGACGGTCTTTAGAGGAATCGAAAAGAAAAAACGCCTTATCATCCCGGGTTTCAAGAATCGGGCGGCGGCCTTCCTGGGTACGTGGTGTCCCCGCATTGTAGAGGCCGTGATGAGGCGGGCGATGTTGGAAAAAATCTAAGGATCGGATTGGAACCCGGCGGAGTCCAAGCAGATGCCATACAGGGTACAGAGTTCCGCCGCGGTTAGGGATTGACGGACATCCGGTACCGGAGGAGGGTCTAAATCACTTTGAATTCCGTGGAAAATTGCGATTCAACAGGTGACTGGTTTTCAAAGTATTCGGAACAGCGCGTGGTTTTTCAAGGCTCGGTCAAATGTGAGTGTCTTACCACATCCGGCCAGTTTGCTTTTGTGGCCAAGTACGTAATCTGAAAAATCACCCTTACTATGTTGATAGTCGTCCAGCGCTTTCTCCATTGATAATTTATCGTCAAATGCGAATTGACGTGTTTGAAGTATTACCCTTAGTGTGTCTGAAATTGTCGATCGGTCATAGTCATAGGCCGTTTCCAGAACCCAAACAAGCTCGCACAAGCCAGTCGATGTTATGTAAAAGGACTCGTTATCCGTTTCGATTTGTCGTGTTGCGATTTTGGACTGTTCGGTGTCATCTTGCGTGAGATAACGAACCAGTACGTTGGTATCCAGACCCATCATTGTGTCTTGCTACCTCGTAGCCGAATAGCCCGATTCATATCTGCAATAGAGACCGGCTTTGACGTGGGGGGCAAAATTCCCTTCAAATCTCGAACGTCTCGCAAATTTGATTTTATAACCACATCTCCATTGTTTTGAATTACAAGATTCAATCGGTCCCCTGGATTCAGATGTAGATACTCCCGGACTTCCTTGGGCAGGAGGAGGTGCCCATCTTCATTAATCATTGTTTCAGCCATGGAGAACCTCCAGTGATTTCGATGGAATGGTGAATAGCTTCTGCCCCGCAATTGTTGCGATTTTCAAACTCTAAGATAAAGCTTGGCCACGAAAAGTGCAAGCCCCGGATCGGCTTTTGGATCCGGGGTTTTGAGTTGTGGGCGATCATCCACCTTTGGGAAGATCAGACGGAATGTGGTAGTGCAGTCGCTGCCGATGACTGGTGGACCCTAAAAGAAATACATCTTGTAGTGCAATTTAAGGCTCCGGCCTGTTTCGGGCATCACGGAGCGGATGTGCGACAGGTGGTTGCGGTATTCCGTGTCGAAGAGATTCTCCAGGGAAAGGATAACGCTGTGGCGGGCGCGGTCTGTGAGGAAATCGCGCTGCAGATTGGCGCCGAAGACGGAATAGCCTGCCGTGGGGTCTTCGAACGTGTCCACGCGTTTCTGCCCGGCGGCCCACTCCACGGTTCCTCCCGCTGTAAGCCAGGGGTGCCGATAGGTTACGCTGCCGACGAACTTGAGCGGAGGCATTTCGGGCAGGGGTATACGCTCGTCCCGGTTTTCGCCGCGTACGTGGCTCAGATTCGTTTCCAGTTCCAGGCGCGCATTCGGACGCCATTTCAGGTGCGCTTCCACGCCAAGCAATCTCGCGTCTATGCCGTCGGCGGCGTAGATGGGGAGGAGTAGAGCAAAGTTGATTTCACCCGTATTTCGAGGAGCGATGTAATTGCCGAATTCATTCCAGAATCCCGTTAAGACCATGTCGAAACCCGGTTGCAGGTAGTGCATGAATGCCTCCAGGCCGAAACTCCGTTCAGCATTGAGTTCGACATTGCCCTCCTCAAAGGTGTACGATGCCAGGTGCGGTCCCTGGTTGTAGAGTTCCTCGATGGTGGGTGCGCGCTGGGAGCGGCTGAGGCTGACGCCCGCGGTCAGTTGGTCGGTGACCGGGACGAGGGGGCTGAAGGCCGCGGACCAGGTATGAAAGGTGCGGTCTATATCCAGACCCACGTTGGAATCCGCGTCGGGACGCGGGTCGAAGGAGGCATAAGCGTAGCGGGCTGCGGCCTGAAGTTCTATTCGGCGATAGGTGGTTTCGTGATAAATACCGACGTTGACGTCTTGTTTTCGCGTGTGGGGGGTGTAGACAGCGCCGCCCAGCTTGAGATAGCGGTGTTCAAAGCCGGCGGTCAGCACGGTGTTTTGCTTCCGGTTTCGCGTGTTCACGTGGAGTTTGAGATCGCCGCTGTAGTCATGAAACAGGAACTCGGTTCCGATGAGCCCGCTGGACTCGAACTCGAGGTGATGGTAATAAGCCTTTGTGAAACCCGCCTCCACCTTGTCTATCGACCGGCCGTCGAACCGGTATGCCGCCTTCCCGTCGAATACCCGACGCGTGATATCGAGGTCTGCGCCGTCGGGGTGAGCGCCGATAAACCCTCCGGGAACGCCGTACCGGGTGTCGAATTGATCGAAAGAAGCGCCGACATAGCCTCGATCCACCGCGTAGGACAGGCCCAGGGTATGGGTACGGGTGTTGATGTGTGTGTTGTCGAGCCTGCCAACCGGAGTATATATGTCACGTGTATCCCGGTAGGTGGATTCGGCATGAAACGCGAGCGGCCCTACGGGCGCCGTTACCGCAGCGGAAGAGAAATAGCCCCGGTTGACCGTTTCTCCATAGGCTCCGACACTGCCGAAAAAGCGCTTTGGCCGTGTTACGGGAATTTTGTGTTTCACGACATTGATAACCCCGCCGCCGGCGGTGGACATGTGCAGCAGTGTACGAGGCCCACGGATGATTTCCAGGCGTTCCGCGTTGAAGGTCTCGACCGTCACCGCGTGATCCGCGGACGTTGAAGAGAGATCCTGAACCTGAATGCCGTCGACGTTGATCTGTACGCGGTCCCCGCTGAGACCGCGGATAACCGGTCGGGCTGGCGCCGGACCCATGCTCCGGATGGCAACGCCGAGTTCGTTCTTCATAGTTTCGGCGAGGGTGATGCTGTATTTCTTCCTGAGTTCGTCGCCCGAGAGCACGCCGGTGGCCTGTTCGAGTTCGTCAAATCGGGTTTCGGCGCGATTGGCCACGATGTCCACGGGGTCCAGCTTGAGGTCCATCCGGGCCATCTCCATGTAGATGACGGGATGCTTCGCCCCCGAGACGGTCAGTTCATGGTGCAGATCCCGATAGCCGACGTGGGTGAAGGTCAGCCGATATACACCCCGGGACTGGTGCAGCACAAAGCGGCCTCCGTCATCAGTGGATGTACCCGCAGAGTGATCTCCGACCTGTACATTCACGTTCTCCATGGGGCGTCGGGTTTCGCCGTCGAAAACATACCCTTCGATCAACACGGCCTGATTTGCCGAACCGATACCTGCTGAACAAAGCAGACAAAGAAGCGCCGACACCATCCAATTCAGCCGAAACCCTGGGAAGATCTGATCACCGGCGTTGTCGATCGGAACCAATCGCTGAATTCCGTGTAAATGGGCCATTGAGCCTGCCCTCCACCGGGCGATTATTGTGACTCCACGTGTACGGATATGGGTTTCGTGTGGAAGTCCACGTGTCCTTCGTGTCTGACCTCCAGCACAATGGTGGTTTCGCCTTTTTTCAACCCGCGTAGGCGGAAATCGAATGTACCTTCGTCGCCCTCGTCCTGATGAACTTCGAGCACATCGGTGTCGGCAATGGTCCAGCCGAAAGTAAACTCCGGATCGTCGGGCGGGTCTATTTCCTCGCCGTGATCGTCAAGGAATTTCACTTGCCAGGGAGGAGTCAGGCCGATCGGTACCTTGAGAACCTCCACCCGGCCTTCTGCGGCGTCGATTTCACCCTGGAAATAGCGGAAAAATCGGTTGCCCGATTCGATGAGGACAAGCCCTTCGGCCTCGAACTCTTCTACCACGTGCACCGGAATGGGCGGCGTGGTGAAGTCCACGTGTCCCTCGTGCGAGATCTGAAACTTGATGGTGGTTTCGCCCGCTTCTAGACCGCGCAGGTGGAAATCGAATTTACCCTCGTCGCCCTCGTCCTGGACGACTTGCACGATCGACTCATCCGCAATTTCCCACGTGAAACTGTGGCCCTCTCCGCTGGGGGGCGCCATTTCGTTCCCGTTCTCATCAAGGAAGCGGATGCTCCAGTGGCTGGTGAGTTGACCGTGAGGAACCTCGAGGACGTCCACGCGGCTGTCGCCCGAGTCGATCTTACCCTGGAAATAACGGAAGAACCGCTGGCCGGAGTCAATGAGGACCAGGCCTTCGGCTTCGTAATGTTCTTCCTGTGGAGTCAGGGGGTCATCCTTTCCACAACCAGCCAGGAACACGGTTAAGACTGCCGCCGTTGTAATCAGGTTATGGGGTGTCTTCAATTTCGGCGTGCTGAACATTAATGTTCTCCTGTATACCATCATTACGCGTCGCCCCGAAGCCCGGATGGATATCCGCTGGCGTGCAGACGTGATACGGATTTGCCGGCATACTGGCGACCTGCCGATTCGCTACGTGGTTTATCTTCCCGTAGGGGGTGGGATTGCACGATGGCGATCCCGGCAGAAAAAGGTCCACCCGCACGCAGAATTATACCACATTCGTGCATGCGCAGATCTGGGCCAAGGGCCGATCCGGAATTACCTGTTTGGAATAAACCAGGAAGTACGAGGGACGTGTCGGGAGGACACGTGAGGATGGTTCAGGAAACAGGAGGGGCGCGTCCATCTGGAAGAAGGAAGGAAGTCCCGAGGGAATGGCACGAGGAGTGCGACCGCCGGAAATGCAGGAAGCAAAGCTGCAACACCAGCACTGCCAGCAAACCGATGCTCAGGTTGTTGAACCAGGCGCAGACAGTACATTGTTGATCGTGATCGTGACCGGAGAAGGCGGCAAGTAAGATTACAGCGAGGTACGCCGCGAATATCACCAGAGCGAAAACGACAACAGGATGAATCCGTCTGGAGGAATAAAACACCCTATGGTCTCCAGAAGAGGGAAAACCTCATCGAGATGCACATAAAAATATACCGGAAATGATCGGATTCGTCAAGAGGGTAACACGCCCGGATACCGCCGCACGGATGCCAGCGGAACTCTGGTACGATCGGCACGCCATTCTATGTCGATTGAAATTGCTGTCGAAGGAAATGGCATAATACTGCAGTAATTCTTGGCTTTGAATTCGATCCGAAATTCCAATGAAAATCAAAGGATTGAATTTCGGGCCACCCTTATTTGTAGAGGCAGACACCCTTTACGCATCGAACTACCGTGGAATTTAGGAATATGGAGTCGGCATCGGGCTTTTTTTGGCGGATCTCTGTTTGGACTTTTCCATGAAAGAAAGGCTTCATAGTACGCCTGTGCAAACTCGAAAATCACATCAGACGGGTTGGCCCACTGACCGTATCTAATTTCCATCGCTGAAGGAATACCTGCGGATGATTTGCCGGTTGCGACTGATATCGGAGATATCACTATTTGGCTTTGTTTGGACGCATCTATCCCGATTAATTCATGAATCGTCAGATAGAGCATTTTAAGGAAGCAGAAAGAGCTTCCGAGTGAGACAAGAAACGAAAGCGCATGGGCTGTGACGGATTTGGCGTGTTCAAGCCGTTTGGGCGGCGCCTGCTTTGCCTCGTGACGTCAGGTTGACCTCGATGCCCGTGTCAAGCGCACAGACTTCTCCATGACCTTTGGTGGTGGTCGATGCAAATGTGAAGGCGGGGTCAGCACGTCGATGGGTTATGGAACACCCGTTGCCAGATTATAGAGGATCTTGCCATAAAGGTGTTTGAGTGGAAACGCCGTTGGCAGATGGAACTTGATTTTAGTTTTCAACTCACAAACGCGCCCGGCGACTTTCAAGAGACGATTTTGCAGGGTATTGAACTGTGCGTTGGTCCACTTCGTGCCGCGCAATCCGATTGCAGCCAGGCTGTGCATCAGGACATAGGCGGCGCTGTGGAGAAAGAGACGGAAGTGATTGGCCTGGAAGGTGTGACAAGAGGTGCGATCGGAATGGAGAAAGGTCTTGTGATTTTTGATGAAGTTTTCCATCCTGCCGCGTGTGCAATAGGCGGTTTTGTAGATGAATGACGGTTGGGCGCGCTTCAGGTTGGTGACCACGAATCGGATATTGACACCTTGCGGTGTCACTTCCGCCTTGCAGACGATGCGTTGTGGACACGCCCAGGTGCCGGCCTGATAGGCCCAACAGCGATAAAGGCGCACGGTTTCTCCGGAATCGGCATACCGCGTTTTGGCCTGGTCTATCAAGGACTGTGCCTTCCGCAGGAGTTTGGCGTTGCCGTTCTGTCCGAGGACAAAATACACATCTTCTTCCTCACACAACACGTGCACTTCCGGACACGAAAAATGCGCATCGCCACGTAACAGGATCTCCACGTCGGGCCAGGCTTTACGCAGGTAGGCGATCACCCGTTTGAGGATGGTGACGATCTCTTTACCCGCAGGCCGCCTGCCAGGACGCAAGACCGTCGTGATCAACTTGCCGGTTTGGCCTTCATAGATATGCAGGGGCTGGTAGCAATAGCCATTGAAATACGCATTGAACAACGACAACTGTTGAGACCCATGCACCTTGTCTTCGGTGTCATCGATGTCCAACAGAATGGCTTCCGGCGGTTCCTCATACGAGGCGACAAACACATCCGCAAAGGCCTTGGCGATCCGATACAAATCGGTTCTGCTGATGCGGTTCTCGAACCGACTCATCGTGGGCTGACTGGCCAGGTCCGCGCCAGACAACGGCAACCGATCACAGGCCGCCTTGAAGCCGGGGTCCTCGCGTAACGTCTTGCAATCATTCGCATCCTCATACCCACAGGCCATCTGAAAGACACGTTGTTTGATCAGGTCCATCATCGAATGATGTACGTAACTTTGATGTCGATGATCGGTGAGCGCCGCAACCATCCGATGCAAAATGCCGACATTGGCCTCGACCTCACGAAGCAGCATCACCCCGACGTCGGTCGTCAGCACGCCCCCGTCGAACGTGGCTTCTACCTGCCTACCAGAAAGACTTGCGAAAGACAACCTGTGATGTTTATCTTGAACTCCCACGGTAGTTTCCTCCTGTTTCATTGTTATTAGGTTATTTGCGTAACCATAATATAATACAATGACTTGGGTATGGAAACTACCTTTTTTGTGAATTATTCAGGCTATATGTTAGTTTACACAAAATCAATGTAGAAATATCCGAGCACTGCGGATGCAATTAAGAAAAAGGGAGGACCAGTGCTAGATCAAGCATTCGCAACGCATTTGGTGCAACCTAACGTTTGAATCAGGCGTTACCACACAATGGAGACCCAGCACAAGAAGCTCGATTTCGCACGACCACCGGTAGATGAGGTGGTATTGAGTGTACTTTTCAAGTCTCTCGATATGTTGCTGGCTCCCCATCTAGCCCGATTAATTCATGAATCGTCAGATAGAGCATTTTAAGGAAGCAGAAAGAGCTTCCGAGTGAGACAAGAAACGAAAGCGCATGGGCTGTGACGGATTTGGCGTGTTCAAGCCGTTTGGGCGGCGCCTGCTTTGCCTCGTGACGTCAGGTTGACCTCGATGCCCGTGTCAAGCGCACAGACTTCTCCATGACCTTTGGTGGTGGTCGATGCAAATGTGAAGGCGGGGTCAGCACGTCGATGGGTTATGGAACACCCGTTGCCAGATTATAGAGGATCTTGCCATAAAGGTGTTTGAGTGGAAACGCCGTTGGCAGATGGAACTTGATTTTAGTTTTCAACTCACAAACGCGCCCGGCGACTTTCAAGAGACGATTTTGCAGGGTATTGAACTGTGCGTTGGTCCACTTCGTGCCGCGCAATCCGATTGCAGCCAGGCTGTGCATCAGGACATAGGCGGCGCTGTGGAGAAAGAGACGGAAGTGATTGGCCTGGAAGGTGTGACAAGAGGTGCGATCGGAATGGAGAAAGGTCTTGTGATTTTTGATGAAGTTTTCCATCCTGCCGCGTGTGCAATAGGCGGTTTTGTAGATGAATGACGGTTGGGCGCGCTTCAGGTTGGTGACCACGAATCGGATATTGACACCTTGCGGTGTCACTTCCGCCTTGCAGACGATGCGTTGTGGACACGCCCAGGTGCCGGCCTGATAGGCCCAACAGCGATAAAGGCGCACGGTTTCTCCGGAATCGGCATACCGCGTTTTGGCCTGGTCTATCAAGGACTGTGCCTTCCGCAGGAGTTTGGCGTTGCCGTTCTGTCCGAGGACAAAATACACATCTTCTTCCTCACACAACACGTGCACTTCCGGACACGAAAAATGCGCATCGCCACGTAACAGGATCTCCACGTCGGGCCAGGCTTTACGCAGGTAGGCGATCACCCGTTTGAGGATGGTGACGATCTCTTTACCCGCAGGCCGCCTGCCAGGACGCAAGACCGTCGTGATCAACTTGCCGGTTTGGCCTTCATAGATATGCAGGGGCTGGTAGCAATAGCCATTGAAATACGCATTGAACAACGACAACTGTTGAGACCCATGCACCTTGTCTTCGGTGTCATCGATGTCCAACAGAATGGCTTCCGGCGGTTCCTCATACGAGGCGACAAACACATCCGCAAAGGCCTTGGCGATCCGATACAAATCGGTTCTGCTGATGCGGTTCTCGAACCGACTCATCGTGGGCTGACTGGCCAGGTCCGCGCCAGACAACGGCAACCGATCACAGGCCGCCTTGAAGCCGGGGTCCTCGCGTAACGTCTTGCAATCATTCGCATCCTCATACCCACAGGCCATCTGAAAGACACGTTGTTTGATCAGGTCCATCATCGAATGATGTACGTAACTTTGATGTCGATGATCGGTGAGCGCCGCAACCATCCGATGCAAAATGCCGACATTGGCCTCGACCTCACGAAGCAGCATCACCCCGACGTCGGTCGTCAGCACGCCCCCGTCGAACGTGGCTTCTACCTGCCTACCAGAAAGACTTGCGAAAGACAACCTGTGATGTTTATCTTGAACTCCCACGGTAGTTTCCTCCTGTTTCATTGTTATTAGGTTATTTGCGTAACCATAATATAATACAATGACTTGGGTATGGAAACTACCTTTTTTGTGAATTATTCAGGCTAGGTGTGATATGGCAGGAATTTAAGAAAGAGGGATTCTTAGAGGTCGTGGAACAGCCGCTTGTGATGCCTACAATCGAAAATACTACTCACTCAAACCAAGAAACTGAGCTACATTTTGGAAATGTCCCTAACTTCGCACGAATTTGGTTCATCCACGAACAACAAAATCACATCATTCAGGTCCAGCGGGATCGATTTACGTTTAACTGGCGTAAGACCGAGCCGAATCAGAAATATCCCGGGTTTTCGTCGATTCTTGGAAAGTTTAAACAGTTCTATTGCCGTTTCGGCGAAATCATCGAAGAAATGGAAATTGGTGCGTTGAATCCTCTACAGTACGAACTAACGTATATCGATCATCTTATGCATGGGGAGGGCTGGGATACACTTAATGATGCCGGGAAGATTTACAACCTGTTTGTCGCATCCGAATCTTCGGATTCGTATTGGTCCGGCGCCGATTCTGTTTTCTTGCGGACTTCATTTCCCATTCAAAGCTTAAACGGACGACTATACGTAGCCATCAGTCACAGGGTTAGGGTATCTGACAAAAAGCAAACGCTGCAAACCGATTTTACAATGCGTGGTTTAACGCAGAACAGCCAATTCGGCGCGATGATCACCTGGTTTGAGTTGGCGCACAATAAAATTCGCAAAAAATTCATCAGCATGTTTACGGAAGACATTCAAACACGAATATGGGAGAAGAAGCAATGAGTGCCTTCATTGGTCAAGCCGAAGATCTCTCAAGTCTTGAAGAAAATTTCGTGCGTCGTGGATCATCCAGTATTCAAGCCGAAGATCTCTCAAGTTTTCAGGGCAAACAGAAATGGTTTGTTACCTCTAATCCTTATGCTCCAATGCCAACGCAACATTACCAACATCTCCAAACTAAGGGATATGAGCTCTCAACACTCCGAAGCGGTCTCACAGTACCTGTGCAACTCTTTGGGCTGGACTATGCGCGGCAGGGAACACTTGGCGATGCACAACAGCAATTAGAAGAGATCCGCCGTGAAGCCGAGGCCGCATCAGCGATAGATAACGATATTGATCCTATCCCTGATTCTGCATATGATGACGCGGATTCTTTACTAGATCTGCTTTCTCGTTACAATGTCCCCATGCCCGACATCGGCTGGGCAGAAGATGGCAGTCTTGGCTTCGAGTGGCGACCAGAGAATGGGATAGTGTCGATGGGACTATATGGAGATAATCTTGTCATCTACGGTGCTTTTTTCGACGACAAACGCAAAGTCGAAGGAATCTGTACATTATCAGATACTGCCTTGTTGCGGGGTTTTATTGTAACATTGTCAAGCCTCCTCGTTTAATTGAGAACTTTATATGGATGTTTCACCGGGTGAAAAACTCGCCCGATATATTTTCTATAATAGCCAATTTTCAGTTATGAACAGGGTCGTAAAATTCGGTGCGTTTATTCCTCCCTCAAACAGCGACCAAATATCTGTGTATCGCATTTCATCCCTCGCTGACCGCGAAGTATGGGCAATTGGCAGAGAATACGTCGAAACAGAGGAACGAAGAATAAAAGCAAGGGCGGATTTTTGGCAGAGCAAGTTTATGAAAACAACCTCAACGTCATTCCAGATACGCAGCCTCATGAACTACATGCCAATATCACACCGTTCCCGGCGAACAAGAGTGAACGGCAGAGCATCGCAAGGAAAATGGCTCTTCTCAGTAAATTGGTATTGATGCCGACGGCATGATATCGTTAAACTTTCCAATTACGTGAGAATTAATACATTGTCGTACGAATTTTTGAATTTAGAGGATCCATCGTCGGTCGCGCGGGAATTAATCTAAAAATTTCGCTTCTATCCAAAAATGGGGAGAGTGTGTATCGTGCAGGTGGCATTTCGCCCGTATTGTATCAGAAACCGCGAGCAACTAATCGGCATGTTTCACGGCATTCACATACGACTTGGGCAATGGCGGTGCGGATGAAGAGTTCTTCGGGGTCTTTCGGCGGTAATTCGAAAAATCGGTTGGTTTTGCATGCGACACTCCAGGAGATGCCTGTAGCATAACGGTCCGCAGGGATTCGACAAATTGAACCGGGCGATCGGTGTGTCGATCGCCCGGTTTTGTGACAGTACGCCCGGTTTGGGCGTGACGTTATTTGACCAGGAGCATGCGATTGGTGAGTGTGCCGCCCGGATGCCAGCGTTTTCCCGGAATTGACCTTGACACCTGATTCGAACCTGCGTATATCATGTGCTCCTTCCCATATATTATATAATGGTGGAGTTACCATGTCTCCTGTCGCGCCGGAAGTCATCCAGAGGCGCTACCAGAAAGCACTATTGTCTCTGGTCGAAAAACTTGAAAAAGACCGAACGGTACTCGCGGCTATACTCTTTGGCAGTCTGTCCTACGACGAAGTCTGGGAGAACTCGGATATCGACCTGTGGATCATTATGCAGGACGGGGAAAAACGGGGCCATGTTACACTATGCGAAGATGACGTCAACATCCAGGCGCAACGCATTCCACGCAGATCGGCTCGGGGCTCATGGGCATGTTGTACGTACTCGATGAGCCCAGCATCGGTTTGCACACGAAAGACAACGCCAAGATGATCAGCACCATGCGGCGACTTCGAGACATCGGCAACACGGTCATCGTCGTCGAGCACGACGAGGATACCATACGCGCCGCCGATCATATCATCGAAATGGGCCCCGGACCCGGGGTGCACGGCGCGCGCGTTGTCGCGACCGGCCCACCGGAGGCGGTTGCCGCGGTTCGGCAGTCATTTACGGGACAGTTTCTGAAACCCCATCTCGACGAGAGATAGTTCTCGACCCCAACATGAGACCCGATGAAATCGCGCAACTTCTGACGGAGATCAAGCACAAGGAACTCGGCTGTGCGCCGCCCGGTTCGAAGATCCATAAGATCGTCGGAAACGCCATCGTCACGGTCGATCCACCTTCTGCTTCATCGCCTTATCCATCGTCAAATGGAAACGGCGTGTATTACTTCGGATGCGGGACAACGGTCACCCGCGCCGATTTCAGGAAGATATTGGACGTATTCGGGCAATCGGGGGTCGAGCGATTTTTCTTCTGGCTGAGCCCGAATCCCCAGGAAGAGGAAATCAACGGGTGGCTAGGTGGCGACCGTCTCAAACCATTTAGAGGCACCCGGTATCCAACGCTGATTCGTACCGTCGAAAAAGTGGCGCCTTTCCAGACCCATCTTGACGTGCGCCGCGTATCGGGGCATGAGGTTGAGAATCAGGGGGATGCGATTCTCCGCATATTCGATCCATGGCCCTGCACGTTTTTCCTTGAAAGCGTCGATCACCCCGGATTCGACCATTTCCTGGCGTATGACGGGGGTACGCCTGTCAGCGCCGCGATACTCGCCCATCACGGCGACTTCGCCTATCTCGGATGGGCAGGAACCGCCGAGGCGTACAGAAGAAAAGGCGGTCAGAATGCACTCATTAGAGCGCGCCTGAACCGTGCCGGCGAACTGGGTTGTCGTGTGGCCTGTAGCGAGACACTTTCGATGCTCAAGACATCATTGGGGAACCTTAAACGAAATGGATTTGAGATCGCCTACTACAAACGGGTTTATGTTTGGATGTCCTGAAACCTGGGAGCCTGTCGGAAACCCTGTGCCAGCATCGTCTTGCATACAATATATAGTGTCATAAAGGAATAATAGTTCTAAGTATTGTATGAAGGTCGACCAAAATTAGGGTTCTCCGACAGGCTCCTCGTGTCCCTTCCCAGAAATATGTCACCATTCATCCGCCGTTTCATTCCGTCTCGCTGCTCATTGTGCTCTCTATCCGCTATGAAATGAGCTACGACACCTTTCGTCCACACGCCGACCGCGTTTACCGGATCATGAAGAAGGATATTGACGGGTGCGGGCGCATCCGGTGGCAAAGCGCGCTTCCTGGATTTGTCCTTGACTTCGGAAAATTCAAGAAACACAGGTGGCTGGAAATGATGGAGGATATCAAACGGAGTGTGGAGCGGACGGATGTTGCGAGGGAACTCACGTTCGAATACGGCCTTTGACCGGCTCGAGGCGAGACCTGCGGTTACCGGATTTCGTGTTCAGGTTTGAACGCAGGCGATGAGGGTTGTCGCTCGCGGTATCGGATGAAGGGTAAACCCGGAAAGGAACAGAAATGACGACAAATGGAATCTACAGGGTCGCTGATCTATGTAAAGCTGCGGCGAAGGGGGATGTCTCGAGAATCCGACGTATCCTCGATGTGCAGCCCGATCTGGTCAATGTACACATGGCGGAAAACAACGAACATATGGCGATTCACTATGCGGTGATGTATCAGCACGCCGATGCCGTCCGGGTCCTTATGGAAGCAGGGGCCGATCAAAACGCGGGCATCTATCCACACCGGGATGCGACCGCAGCGCTTACCATGGCACGTGAACGCGACTTGGTCGACATTGTTCATATCATCAGGGAAGAGGATGAAAAACGCAAGCTGGCTGCATGCAAGAACATCACGATTACCGACGAAAATGATGCGCTCTTCGAGGCCGTTCGCGAGGGCCGGGACCGGGATGCGCTGCGAATCCTGAACCGGCAACCCGATCTGCTGGACGCCTGCCATCGCAATGGCGGCAGCGTTATTCACGCGGCCGCATCTCACGGCCGATACCAACTCGTTCTTGAACTGCTCGGACGCGGCGCCGATATCACCCATCTCACGCCCGAGGGGCAGTCGCCTCTGGACGGCGCCGTGCACAATATTCGCGGCCGAAACAGGCCGCTCAACGAAGGGTGTCTGGTCTGCGCGGGGATTCTGCTCCAGGCCGGATGCGAGCAATCCATCGAATCCGCCGTCGCTCTCGGGGATATGGAGTATGTTCGCTCATTTGCCGAAGACCATCCCGAACGCTTTCAATCCAACGACAGCGAGCGAGACGGTCTTCTGGCGATCGCCGTCCAAAACGACAATATCGATATGCTGCGTCTTTTGCTTGATCTGGGTCTGGATCCCGACGACCGGCATCAACTGCACCACTACGAATCCAAACCCTATTCCTGGGGCCAACCCCTCGCTCGCGCAGCCGAAAATTCACAGTACGATATTGCAGAACTCCTGCTCGAACGGGGGGCCGACCCCAACGCCAGCATTTATGCCAGCGCCAATCCCGTGGGCGCGGCGTACAATAACCGCGACGATCGGATGAAGGGATTACTGTTTCGATACGGCGGCGGTCTGGATCACGTCACCATCGGACTGGAAGCTGAAACCGCCGCCGCCGCAGTCGCCCTCCACAACGACCCGTCGATAGCAGAAAAGCTGCTCTGGGCGGCCGGATGCGGCGGCGACCCCGATATTGTGGGAATGTGCCTGCGGCAACTCGATTGGGTGCCAGAAGACCGTCGCTGGTTCGGCCTGCTCGAGCAGCCCCTTCGACTCTGGCGCACCAATCCGCACCGCAAGTTCCGCGAGTTTGACCGCACGGTTTATCCTGAAATTTTCCGCATGATTCTGGACCATGGCGTCAGCCCCAATCTCGTGGGTCGTTTCGGGTACCGGCTTGCTCATCATCTGGCGGCCTGTGGCATTGTGTGGGGACAACCCATTATGACCGAACCCGAACGGATCACCTTTGCCACCATCCTCCTCGACCACGGCGCCGATCTGAACGTCATCGACGAACTCCTTCAGTCCACCCCGCTCGGCTGGGCGGTCCGGTGGGGCAAGTACGATCTGGTCCGATTGTACCTCGAACGCGGGGCCGATCCCACGCTGGCCGGCGCCGGGTGGGCCACGCCCCTCGCCTGGGCGCAGAAAAAAGGAGATGAGGCCACTGTCGATCTCATCTCCAAATACGCGAAGTCGTGATTCCGCATTGTGGTAGAGCCGCCACATCAAAGAACGTTTCACCAACCATGAGGTAGAATCTCCACCACCCCCCAAACGTCCCCTATTCCCTTGCCCTTTTTCTTGCATCGCCCAAGAAAAAGGGCGAAAAGAAGGGTGCCGCTCGCCGCGAACCGCCACACGTGAAATACCAGGCGTCGTTGCCCTGCGAGCTTAAGGAACGATCAACAGGACCACGTTGGTGGACGGAATAACGCGGAAAAACCCCTCGCACAACCACCGGGCGCGGGACTGGTAGAGTCCGTGATTTGGCGCAAGTAGGGGCGACCCTTGTGGTCGCCCTCGAATCGGCATACACCGAACGCCGTTCAGCATCAGCCTGATTCTTCGCTGTCGAGCGACTGGATCATGCCTCCTCTCCCGGGGATGGTTCGCCAACCTAACGATTTATCACTGGTTGCGTTGCCTGCTTTGAGCCTGTCGAAATGCCCGCACTTCGCTACCCTTCGCCGACCCTTCGACAGGCTCAGGGGTCATGGTGACAGACGGCCTACCCGTCAATATCCACCGTGTATTTGACACAATCCGCCGCAAAGTCCCCCGGCTTTTTCATGTCGTCCCAACCCATGCGGCGATATTGCTCGGGAAGCGTGACAATCAGTTTCCCCGTTTGTCTGTCTTCGTAACACCCGAAGTTGGTATATCTCACGTTTTCGTGCGCATCGTCGGGCCTGTCCTGTATGAGCCGGACCGAGTCTTTCAGAATGCAGGCCTTATCCGTGTCAAATTCAGCTATTTTCAGTGGATATCGAGGCGTCTGCCCGAAGACGGGGCCGTCCAGGATATTGGCAATCCAGTAGGTTTTGCCCGTTATGGAGGATTCAAGAAAGGAAGTACATGAGGCAGGGGTCCAGACGGCCGTCCCATCGTCGTAAACCAGCGGCTCCGGCTGCGACCAGTTCATCCCGCCATCTTCCGAAACGGCGGAATAGGGTATGGAATAATGGCCGTTTGCCTCGTTTCCCTGACATCTCATAGTGACGAACAACGCACCTGATTCCAGCGCCGTGATCGCTGGCTCGCAGCATCCGACGCCGGCTTTCTCGCTAGATACCTCGATAAAATCCCCGAACTTCCAGTCAAGCCCGCTCTTGTCGCCGTTCCAATATCCCCTTGCGCAGACGACCCGAAAATACCAGGGCTTGGAACCGTCCAATCGTTCGTACTCCGTAAAGGGCGCCAGCACCGATCCGTCTTCCATCCAGATGCAGTGGCTGCCGTTGAGGATGGCGCCGCGCTCTCCATAGCGGAAGCCCGGACCCCAGCAATCCGCGTCATAGTCTTTCCGTCGGTCTACAATCTGAACGGGATCGCTCCAGGTTGCTCCCTGATCTCCGGATACGCTGTAATGTGCCCGGTAGGCGCCCTGGTTGATGTAGCCGTAGCAACTCCTGTCGGCCTTCTGCCCCCGGAAA
The DNA here is from genome assembly GCA_965237675.1 of Candidatus Latescibacterota bacterium. Lineage (GTDB taxonomy): Bacteria > Latescibacterota > UBA2968 > UBA2968 > JAAXHE01. The sequence continues at coordinate 601,446 of OZ250150.1, read as the reverse complement.
AAACGTAACAGGATGTTGTTTTTCGTATCCAGGCTGAGCCCCGCCGGCATCAACTGCTCATCAGGGATTTCGATGTCGAATCGTACCCGCGTACCCCAATCCGTCCAGTTTGATCCATTATCTTCCGACATCCTCAGCCAGGTGCCGTCGTAACAGGCATCCAGGGTTGTGCGCCCATCCTCGTGAGTCACCCATTGGAGGACCTCGGAGGTCACCGTTTCAACGATTCTTTCCCCGGTCGCGCCCGTGTACGTCTGTCCTCCCGAGTAGAACGCGTGAAGTCCATCGCTTTTTATGTGGGTGCTCTTGACGACATTGGCCCCAATTCGCTCGCTGCTATTCATATTGTCTGTCTCCGATCTGCGCTAATGCGACAACCCCTCCTTCAGGCCTGTAAATTTCCACGTTGTATCTGTTGGCTTGGCGGCGTCGGATTTTCTGAAACGAACGCCGTGCCCGCATTCAAGCCTGGGCCGGATTCAGTGTCAAATCGCCGACCTTCCTGATCCACGCCTGGGTCCAGGGTGCGGAGTCGATACCGATGTCGCAGGTGGTGTTGGCGAGAAAAACGATGCTTTCAATGCGGCCTTCCCGCAGCCACTGGAGACCGAGGCCGCACTGGTGCTCCATGTGGGGGATGGAAACGGGGCGCTGGTTATGGAAGTCCCAGAGATAACACCCCAGGGAAACGCGGCCGCCGGGGTTCACCGCTTCGAGGCGTTCCATGTTTTGTTCCAGGTTTTCCAGGTCGTCGGAGTTCCAGGTCCAGAGATTGACCACGTCGCAGTATTCGAGGTAGGGGGCAACGGGCAGGTCGAGTTGCTTGATGTAGAGGACAACCCAGAGGTCCAGTCTTCTGCCGGCAACGCCCAATCGCGGACGTATGTTGGCGAGGTCATCCACGCTGAGGGCGCCTCGGCCTTCTTTTCGCATGAAGTCGTCGAGGTAGACACCGCCGACGTTGGGATGTCTTTCGGCGAGTTCGATTACTCGTTGCAGTTCATCGCCTTCGACCTGGCCCCCGCTGCCCACAATGGACCAGGTCACCTGTTTCAGTGAGGAGAAGGTCACGGCATACTGCTCGTACGGGTATGCTGGCAGGCCCCGCCACCGGATCATATGCAGGTTCGGAACATCCAGAAACAACGCGCCTTCGGCTGGTGTCATACGCGAGCCCTGCGTGTACCCGGCCTGAGTGAGGGAGTCGTTGTCCGATCCGGCCACGCAGGTAAAGATCCAGAGCCTGTCACGTACGGTTTCCATTGGCTGGCCTTTCCCTGATGAAAAAAGCGTTTCAGAGGACGGTATACGCGTGAACGGTCATACGGGTACTTGACTGCGCGTATTCGAGGCAGAACTGCATTGTGAGGAGATACACTATACTCGACAGAGATTGCCAACGGTTATGAGACATCGGGAAGCAACGAGACCGCACGTGAGTCTGTACGCAGACGCCACGTGCAGGAAGGCGAAAGAAAGCGGTATTGTGGGAGCGTGTCAACGGAAAACAAAGGCCGAATTCATCGTGGAATGCCTTACAACTCCCTTCAGGGCAGAAATCGACGCGGGCGCGGCAGCCGATAAGGCGGAGCCCAGCGCCTGAGCAGCGACCGCCTGCACGACTGGTTTTACAGTCGATATCCGACCAGCCTGGCATACGGTTTGCAGGATAAAAAAGCCCAGCTTGAAACGGATAGGCTACCGGGCAATATTCAAGTGTGCCTGAAGGCCACGCTTAGCAGTCCGTTGAAAAAGTTGCTCTGCAGGCGAAGTATAGTGTCCCGTCCCGGAAATATGTCACCATTCATCCGCCGATTCATCCCGTCTCGCTGCGTTGCCTTCGCTCGGTGACCTTGCGCAGGTCGCCTTGCTCAGGCGCCTTGCCTGCCGGGCGACTCGGCGGCCGAATTTCGGCAATCTATTTCCGGGACAGAACACTTGCCACTGTGACCGAAGACAAGGCGCGCGACCGAGCCGAATCGGTGGATTCGGAGAGGAAGCGCAACGCAGTAATTCGGCCACAAGAGCCGGCCGCAGACCGGATGGACTTTTTCAACGGGCTGTTAGGAGAAGGTGCCGCGTCAACTAATGTACTTCGCATGTGTGGAAAACAGACATGGCCCGTGCGCACAGTCGTAATTCGGGCCCCAGGGGATCTATGCGCGCCGGACGATCCGGCCTGGCCTCGTACGTGTTCCCGTTCCTTCGTCCGGGACATGCCAGAGCGGTCACGTTGAACAGTGAGACATTGATCCTGGAACGCCCGTCCCGGTCGATGGTTATCCCCTTTCGGGAAATCGAGACCGCGGAGGTGGCGCTCGGGTGGTTCTGGGGAGGATTGCAAGTACGTTTCGCCTCTGGCAATGTAACGGTATCCGGACTGTCGAAGCCGGACGCGCAGTTGTTCGGCGACGCACTTATGCGCGCGAGAGTCGACTGGTGGCGAGGCGCCCTGGATACACATGTCGGAACGATTCAATCCGTTTATGACCGCCTGGCGCAGTTTACCGACCCGCCGCGGTATGTGGCGCATACTGTCTTTTCCCCAATCGAGCACGATGCCAAAGACGTGGTCGCGCGGTTCCCTTCTCAGTGGCCCGAACAGTTATCCGACATCGCAGAAATCCGAATGCTGAAGGCGATTCAGGACTTCTCGGATGATTCCGAAGTTTGTCGGGCGAGAGCCTGCGACACTTTTGTGGTCAACGAACTGGTGCGATCCAGGGAATTCTTCGACAGGATCGAGGCGAAGCCGCTCACGGACGAGCAGCGGAGAGCGGTTGTCGTCGATGAAGACCGCAACCTGATCGTTGCAGCCGCCGGAAGCGGCAAGACGTCAGTCATCGTTGCCAAGGCGGGCTGGCTCATTCAGAAGGGTTACCGGCGCCCATCTGAACTGCTTCTGCTTGCATTTGCCAAAGATGCCCAGGAAGAAATGAAGGAAAGGGTCCGGAAACGCCTTGGCGTTCAGTTGGGTGCCGAACTCACGGTACGAACATTCCACAGCCTGGGCATGTCGATCATCAGCGAAGTGGAACGCAGACGTCCGGCCGTGGCCAAGGCTGCGGTAGATGAACAGGCCCTGTTCGACCTGCTGAAGGGCATCGTCGGCGACCTCGTCGCCGATCCCAGGTTCTCCGGGGTCATGCTCAGATGGTTCGCAGGGCATTTTGCTCCGTACCGAAGCGAGTTCGAATTCCAGACTCAGGGAGAGTATTGGGCTTATCTCCGGGACAACGGGGTCCGGTCCCTGCAAGGCGAGAAGCTCAAGAGTTTAGAAGAATGCGAGATTGCCAACTTCCTTTACCTCAACGGTGTGCCCTATGAGTACGAACGCGACTACGAACACGAAACCGCCACGTCGGAAAAGAGGCAATACCATCCCGACTTCTACCTTCCCAACGCTGGGATATACATTGAACATATTGCACTCTCCGAATCGAATAATACGCCTCCCTTTATCGACCGCGACGAATATCTCAGGTCATTGGACTGGAAACGACGGCTGCATGCGGAACATGGCACGGTTCTTGTGGAGACCTATAGTCACGAAAAGGATGCGGGCAAACTGACCGAGAACCTGGCGGAAAAATTGGCCGTCCATGGCGTAACGTTATCTCCGATCCCATCCCAGGACACCTTCTCCGTCCTCGAACAGCAAGGTCGAATCGATCCTTTCACGCGTCTGGTTGCGACGTTCCTCCATCACTACAAGGGTGCGCAACTGTCGGCAAACGACGTGGCCCGTCGCGCTGCCAAGGCTCGAAACCGTCCTCGGGCCGAGGCTTTCCTGACCGTTTTCATTCCTGTATATGAGCGTTACCAGGAATCGCTTGCGCGGCTGCGGAAAATCGATTTCCACGACATGATCACCAACGCGACGGAACACGTGCAGAGTGGGCGTTACCGCAACCGGTTTGGCTACATACTCGTCGATGAGTTTCAGGATATTTCGGCCGGGAGAGCGCGACTGCTGAAGGCGTTGCTGGACACATCGAACACGGCACAGTTGTTTGCGGTCGGCGACGATTGGCAGGCCATCTACCGATTTTCGGGTTCGGACATCGCCATCATGCGAGAGTTCACGGCACGCTTTGGCGAGAGCGAACGAGTCAACCTGGAAACAACGTTCAGATGCACGGATCGTATCGCCGATCTCGCAACCCGATTCGTGCTCAGCAATCCCGCACAGATCCGTAAGCGTGTTTCGTCTATCTTCAATTCAGACGAACCATGCGTGCATGTAATGGTCGCCCGAGAAACGTGTCCCGATCCACTGGCGGATGCGTTGAACGCAATTGCCGCTCATGCAGCCGAGTACGAGGAGCGCTCTACGGTTCTGCTGCTGGGCCGGTACAGGCACACCAGGCCTCAGAATATGGGCGTATTGGCGCGAGCACATTCCAATCTTCAACTCTCTTTCATGACTGTCCACGGCTCCAAAGGCCTTGAGGCCGACTATGTGGTGGTGCTCGACCTATGCTCCGGAAAGTACGGCTTCCCCACCGAGATCGTTGACGACCCGCTACTGGATCTCGTTCTGGCTGCGCCAGAAGCATATCCAAACGCCGAGGAGCGCCGCCTGTTCTATGTCGCGGTCACTCGCGCCAGGCGCGGCGCCTATCTCGTTGTCGATATCGGAACGCCTTCGGCTTTCGTCGAGGAGTTGATGAAGGATGGCTATGACGTAAAGGTTCATGGAAAGCAACCGAAGCGGGATGTACCGTGCCCCAAATGCATCCATGGACGGCTGCAGCGGAGAAGTAACGCTCGGGACAGGGGGATATTCTACGGTTGTTCGCACTGGCCATATTGCGAGTATCGACAGTCCGGGTGTCCCCATTGCAGGACTGGATTACTGGCGAAAGTTGATGGGAACTACCGTTGCCGAGACTGCCGGCAGGCCGTTGAGGGATGTCCGACGTGCTTTGGATGGCTGCAGGAGAAGAGTGGAAAATATGGACTGTTTATCGGTTGTACGCATTGGCCCAACTGCAAATATACGCGGAATGTTCTGGAAAAGCGGCCAGGGCGTTCAACAGTTGTCAAAGAAAACGGACGGACACGTGAATAGCCTGCGTCGTATCCATACGCCCCTCAAGATTCCGGAAAAGTCGCTTGAAGAGGCATTGGAAAAACATCAATCCCTCAAATCGGCGAGTTGACAAGCGTCGTTGGGATTCAATTTGCAACGGCGGGAAACGTCCCGTTGAATCGCGTGTACGCGGCAATCGCCCGATTAGATCAAGGATTGAATAACCTGGCCGATATAGATCGCTTGACCTACGGTGGGTGTATCCTGGGCGTAGCAGGGGCAAGTACTATTATTAGTTGAAATAGCAGAGGCGTTCAATCAGCGGCGAAAGCGTTTTGCGTGTCATGATCGAGCGCGAGATGATTGCGTAGGGCAAGTCTGAGTACGGGAAGAAAGCGGTATCCTTTGATCCTCCGCAATCGGGGCTCGATATCCAACAGCGCGGCTGCCAACCACCGATATCGCTGATCGGAGTTGTTCCATCGTTTCACATTACGGGTGCGCTGTGCGATCATGGCGTTGAGGGATTCGATGCAGTTGGTGGTGCGAAACGATTGCTTGAGTTGTGGCATCAGTCCCAGGCGATGGAGGGTGAGGGTTTCTTCGAGCCCTTCCTCCAGGCTGTTGAGGGCCGATGCATTCATCAGGGTCAGGGAGGGCTTGAGGGCATACAGCGCGGCTTTGGCTTCTTTGTAGGTGTCCATGTCGTAGGCACTTTGAAGCGCTTTCTTGACCTCACTCTGCTGTGTCTTGGGCAAATAGGCGATCACGTTCTCCCGTTTGTGCCACTGACAGCGTTGAATGGCGACATAACCGGAAAGGGCTTTTGTGAGGGCACTATACAAGCCCTTTGAGCCGTCGATGAGGCAAAGCAGCCCTTGGTGATACTGCAATCCGCGATCGATGAGCGAATCGACAAACTGGCGGCACACGCGCTCATTTTCGCTGGCGGCCTGCACGAACCCCAGCGGGATCTTGTGCCCGTCGATGGTCACGCCAAGGGCGATGATCATTTCCTGATCGGCAAAGGTCTTGCCATCCATAAACAGCCCCACCAGGTCATAGCCCGAAAGAAACCGTTCTTGAAACTGTCTCAGCTTGGCCGCCGATGCCCTGATGAACCGCCTCGAGACACTCGATGAAGACAGGCCAAACGCCTCGGGTATCGCCTCTGCGCAACTGGCGTAAGAACGCGTCGCAATGCCGCTGACCACGCGCAGCAGCAACCCTCCGTCCATGTTTCTGGGTCGCTGCAAGTGGTGATACACCTCCAGAGGAACTTCCTCATTGGCTTCCACGTCACGCACCCTGGGCACCGTAATGGGCACTTTTTGATCCGACAGATACACCGATCCCGGTTGAGCGCCCCACCGACGATTCGGGGTCTTGCCCGCTTTACGACTGTGTTTCTTGCCCGTCAACCCGGCAACCTCTTGCTGCAAGATTTCTGCCACAGCGTCCAGACCAAGCGGGATCAGCGCTTGGATCAATGCCACACGGACGTCAACATCCTCCAGGGCTTCTCCCAGGAAGGCGCCAGACGTCACCCCGGCATCCCTATTCGACTTGACTTCACGGAGGTTCGACGGTACTTTTTTCATCACAGGCTCCTTTGGTTGAGGATACGGTCTTCTTCGTCGAGACTGCCGTATCCAATTTACATCGGAGCCTCTTCTATTTCAACTAAGATAGGCACAATCCCTCACAAAAGCCCTTTCCGGTTATGTCGCCATTCAACGCTGTCAGTGGCACAAACGGGAGAACGTGATCGCCTATTTGCCCAAGACACAGCAGAGTGAGGTCAAGAAAGCGCTTCAAAGTGCCTACGACATGGACACGCACATAGAAGCCAAAGCCGCGCTGTATGCCCTCAAGCCCTCCCTGACCCTGATGAATGCATCGGCCCTCAACAGCCTGGAGGAAGGGCTCGAAGAAACCCTCACCCTCCATCGCCTGGGACTGTTGCCACAACTCAAGCAATCGTTTCGCACCACCAACTGCATCGAATCCGTCAACGCCATGATCGCACAGCGCACCCGTAATGTGAAACGATGGAATAACTCCGATCAGCGATACCGGTGGCTGGCAACGGCCCTTTTGGATATCCAGCCCCGGTTGCGGAGGATCAAGGGGTTCCGGTTTCTCCCAACCCTCAGACTTGCCCTACGCAATCATCTCGCGCTCGATCATGACACGCAAAACGCTTTCGCCGCTGATTGAACGCCTCTGCTATTTCAACTAAAAATAGTACTTGCCCTATCAGCAGGATTCCTGCGGCTATTGCTGCCCATGTGATTGTTCCAGCTCGTTCTCTCCAAGTTTGAGTCCACTCCGAAAAGTCGAGTTTACTTATTGAGGAAAAAGTACTAAATTTCAAGGTGAGAAGAGGTTTCAAAGTTGCGGACGTATAAAGGAAAAAGCGAGGGTATAGAATCAATGTATAAGAGAAGCGCGTCATGCAGCCAACCGGATCTGTTTTCGGGCTTCGAGTCGCATTTCAAGAGGCGCAAGCAGGACCAGTTGAATGATCCGAAGTCGTGGCATAATCTGTTTTACCAGCACGTCACGTCAAAGATAGAAGAGGATGTGTTTTCGGTGTTGTTTGATCCCAACCAAGGCCGCCCCAATGCGCCGATTCGTCACCTGGTGTCGATGATGATCTTGAAGGAGGGCTTTGGGTGGAGCGATGCCCAACTATTCGAGCATTGTCGGTTCAACATCCTGGTGATGCGGGCATTGGGGTTGATGAATCTATGCGATGAAGTGCCTGCGGAGTCCACGTATTATTTGTTCAAGCAGGCCTTGTATGCGGATCAACTCGAAGCCGGTCGAGATCTGATTGGAGAGACCTTTTCCAGCTTGACACAGACGCAGGCCAACGCCTTTGGTGTATTAGGTCAGCACATCCGAATGGACAGTAAGTTGATCGGCTCTAACATTGCCCTGTGTTGTCGGTTGCAGTTGGTGGTGCGTTGCTTACAAGGGTTCTGGGGGTCGCTGGACAAGGCCCAAAAGCGACGATCATCGGCAAAAAATCAGCAGGTTTTGGACGGATTGCTGAAGGTGAAGGCGCATCAGGTTGTCTATGGTCTCACCCGCGCTGAAAAGTGTGAGAAGCTGCAGGAATGCGGGCAGTTATTGAGCAGGCTTCAAGCGACCTATACCGACGAAGACAGCGGTCACTACGGTCTGATCGTGCGTGTTATGGGGGATCAATATACCGTTTTATCGTCCTCCAAACAGGTGCTTCCGAAGCCTCCTAAAGAGATCTCCTCATCCTCCTTGCAGTCTGCCGATGATGAAGATGCGACCTTTCGCAGGAAAGGGAAGGACAAGGTGAAAGGATACAGTGTCAACCTCACCGAGACCTGTGGTGAGGACGGCCTCAATTTGATCACGGACGTTGACGTCAAACCGGCGACGACGCCCGACAATGCGTTTGTACAAGCGGCCATCGAGCGGACGCAACAGGTCGTGGGTGACGCCTTGGAAGTGTCAATGGATGGGGCCTATAATGATCAATCCAACGCCGAGTATGCAAAAGAACAGGACAAGCAATTCTATTACAGTGGCCTGCAAGGAACCCCAGGACGTTTCATTTATGAACGCACAGAAGATGGCGTCACCGTCATCGATCAACAAACCGGAGAGGTTCACATAGCCCAAGAATACAAACCGGGAAAATACAAAATCATCATGGATGGCAAACCCCGATACTTTAAAGAACAGCACATCGACAATTACCTCAAACGCAAACAGATTGAAGCCCTGCCTGACCACATCAGAAACCGACGCAATAACGTCGAAGCCAGCATCTTTCAGTTGAGCTACTACACCAAAGATGGCAAGACGCGCTATCGCGGACTGAGGCCACACCAATTGTGGGCGCACTGTCGCGGCTTATGGGTCAACCTCGTTCGGATCAAGAACTACCTCGCAACACCTCCGATGCTCCCCGCATAAGGGGGGGTTTCTTGCAAAAACCTCCATACCATAGGCCCTGAGCAACTTCGTAGGTTGCCCCTGAGTTGATTTGCCGCACCTACACGTTATATCGTCGCCACACGCTAAATCACAATACCCAACCCTGACCACTTACATCAGGCCTTTATAACCCCCGTTTTCGGAGGGGACTCAAGTTTGAGTCCACTCCGAAAAGTGAGATTCGCGTGATTTTCTTCCAATTTGGATCAGGAACGGCCATTTTCAACAAAAGCTATATCCCCATAAATCATTATATATCATAGTGTTATATCAAGTATGATTTTGATTTACTTCTGAGTGAAACACCAACTTGGACCTCGTCAGAGTGGATTTTGACTTTTCGGAGGAGACTCAAGTTTGATTTGGGAACTCTCGTAGAGACTTGTATGCTGTTATGCAAAAGACAATAGCGAATCCTGCAATTATCAATGCACTCGCGAGTTTGACCAGGTTAGCTGACATCTTTCCTATCGGTTATAAGGGGAACGGCAGAGCAACCTTTGTTCTGCCCATTTCAAAGTGATACAATCGGTTTAGTCTTGGAAGTGAGAGGTTTGTGAGATTGAGATTTTCCATTGGGTCTGGCCAAAACAGCCCGTGTCGTCCGGTGCGTTGAACGAGTTTCCGTTCCGGCTGTACGGTCCGAGCCGCAGGACGGCCCGTGACGACCAAGCATAACAGGTGTCGCAAATTGTAACACTTGACGCATTATGCGACGGTAGTGGCGAATGTGACGATGAACAACGCGAACAGGATTACAATGAAAAGCCCTCAGATTGCTGCCGGCATGCTGTTTCACCTTTCAATGTGAGGTGCATACGCCTGCCCAAAGAATCTACGTATTTTCGTCATACGCGTTTGTATCCGACTACATGCGATTGATGTTCCGGTGCCTTGCATGAACCTTACGGTCGTTAACAGAGCCCTGAGACTTAGTAGTCCGCTCCGTTTTTTGAGACTCCTGATTCCGGAGCGTTGTATTCGGCAACACACGAACCATCTATTCCGAAAGGTGAGAGCCACGCCAAGTCTCAGGGCGGAAAAAGCGCCGGTGGGTAGAAGGACCTGCGCCGTCCTGGAAAATCGTCTGCTATACGACTCCGGCCGGGGTATCGACGGATTTTTTCATAGCCAAAGCAAGGTAACACATATCCTGTGATCCGGATGTGGACTTATGGTCAATTGTGATGGTATTTCGATGGAGTTTGCCCCGTTCGACACTCTCGGATGTCGCGGAGGCATATTCCGATGCACTGGCCCTAACGCTTTGACCGAAGGCCCTCGCCACCGCGTGAGTGATGAACTCCCTCAGCAGCCCGTGAACTGTTGTGCCGCGGGATGGTTTGTCCTGTCTTGTTGCCGGGAACAGCCTGTCGGTGTCACGCTGGGCGAGGGAATTCGGATCCTGACGGGATCGCACAGGAAAGCCGGATGCCGGGAGGCGGTCCTGGGACGGTTGCCATCCCAAATCTGCAGGTTTTCCTGATTTTGGCGGCACGATTTGGTCGAATCATACGCTATTGAATTTGCGATCAAGAGAGGTGCTGGAGCTGGCTGAACAGGGCGGCCTGCTTAGCGGTTGTAGGGAAAACTTCCTACCGACGGTTCGAATCACTCTGCGGGCAGTTCCACGATGCGGTCGCGGCTTCCGCGCTTACCGCGGGTGAAACTCGCCTGTCCCGTCATTCTTCCAGATCAGGTCTCTGGCGGCATCGTCGACCACGATATCCACGTCTCCGTCGGCGTCGCGATCGCACATCCGGATCCAGACGATCCAATCGGCTCCTGCGTCTTCATTCCGGTGAAGTAACTGCGCAGTTCTGTCCTCGAAGCGGCGCTTTCCGACCTGCTCAACCAATTGTACGTAGTATCCTCTGTAGGAGGCCGTACGTTCGTCGCCGGTGCGGTTGATGACGATATCCTTGTCGCCGTCTCCGTTGGTGTCGCTTGCGTCGATATCAACGACGACGCCTTGGCCGAATACAGCCGGAAGGACCGTCGCCCGGCCTGTGCTGTATACACGCGTGCTGTCACCCCACAGGATCCGGGTTGCGAAATTATCTCCATACGGATCGAACTCGTGACCGGCGGCCAGGAGATCCAGATAGCCGTCACCATCGACATCGACCAACTCAGCGGTAAATAACGCCTTATGAGCAAGGCCTTCGACCCGATCGGCATCCAGTGCAAATGAGCCGGCGCCATCATTAATCAAAAAGAAAGGCCCGTGGATGGCATTCAAGTGGGTGACGAATACGTCTATGTCCCCGTCGGCGTCGACGTCGGCTGACGCGCCGCCGTGTTGAAACCCGACCAGGGTCTCCAACCCGCTGCCGAGCACGGATCCATTTTCCGTGGAGAGAATCACATACGGAGCCGCACCGGGAAACGGCGGCTTGTCATACCCATGATCCAAAACGAAAACGTCCATTCGGCCATCTCCGTTGAAATCCCCCGGAAGGGCCTTTCTCGGCGCCAGACGGCCCGGCGGATTTCCACCCAGGAAACTGGTGTCGAGCGTGAAACACCCCCTGCCGTCGTTCAGGTACAACTCGGCGGGAATCGTTGGTTCAAGCCGCCATCCCTCGCTTGGCGCATAAAAGATATCGACGTGACCGTCTCCGAGTCCCGCATTTGTCACCAGAGGCGAAATGTCCACAATTCTGTTGTTGGCAAGATCCAGACGTACAAGATTGGACAGCTCGGAAAGCGCGGATATTTCAGAAATGCAGTTGCCGTTGAAATTCAGTTCCTTGAGATGGGTCAGTCTGGACAACGCGGATAGGTTGGAGATTGTGTTGTGGTTAAGTTCCAGTTCTGTCAGATTGGTCAGGTCAGCCAACACGGAGATGTCGGAAAGGATGTTGTCGTAAAGGTTCAGTTGTATCAAACCGGACAGGTTTGCGAGCGCGGAGATGTCTGAGATTCCGTTTATTGCGAGCCCCAGGTATCTCAGATTCGTCAAGTTGGCGAGCACTGAGATGTCGGACACAATGTTGTTGTTAAGGTTCCGGTGGTGAACATTGGCAAGGCTGGACAGTGCGGAAATGTCTGAGATTCTGTTGCTGTAGAGAACCAGATCCGTCAGTCCAGTCAGGTCGCACAACGGCGAGAGATCCGTTATCGCGTTGTCCTGAAGCCACAGTTCTGTCAGATTCGTAGCAAATGAAGGCCGGTCAAATCGCTGATCTCTGCATCCGGCGCTTCGAGTTCAGTTAAGGTCGCCATCTCAGCCCGGGTTATCGGCGCATCGCGCCTCTTGCCGAGGCTGTCCGCAATCACGGCGCGCAGGTTGACATCGCGTATGTTCACGTCGTTCTCATCGCCGGCGTAGAGCGACACCCTTCCGAAGCTGCCCGCAAAGACCAGAAAGTCCGGAAATCCGATCAAACCGTCGCCGTCCAGATCGAATCGGTCTTCGTACGTCTCATCGCCAAGCTCCGCACCAAACTTTCCGGCAAACTGCAGAAAATCCGCAAATCCCACAACGCCGTCTTCATCAAAGTCGGGGAAGAGTCCGGATTGAAACGCGTGCGCTGGAGCCACACTTACCCAAAGAAAGCCCGCGACGACCGCGACCAGAATAGAATGCCGTTTCATATAGCAAAACCCCAACTCTAGGATTACATCTATAGCCGATGTGTCAATCACGTGCAAATGGTAGACTCGCTTATCGATAACGCATCCCGAACATGAGAAATCAGCGCCTTCCGGCTAATACCAGCCCCTCGACTTTCCCGATGCAGAAATCCGAAGCTTGATTGGGACACACGGCTTCAACGCTGGCAATGACCCGCAGTGTCTCAAGCGGACACATCGCTGCGGTCCCGCTATCCAGTCAAAGGCGTTTAGTCAATTGTCGGTCGGAGAACCAACTTTTGTCGAATCAAGGCTAATTCCAAACCCATGGATCTGTCAAAAACAAAAACGGTGTTGACATCGGTTAGACGATGAACTTATTTGCCCGATCCCTTTTTACAGAAGTATACGGGCTAAATCATTTACCATCTTCGCCTTCTCACAACAACATGAACCAAATACTCTGCATTTTCATTAGAAGGCATTGTCTCAATTATACTTGCGAGCTTTAAATGAACTCGCCACCCGTCGTACCTTTGATAACGATCACTAACGCTCATGTGAGGAATTGACACTCCAGGTTCCGTGGCATTTAGGATCAACGTTACATTTTCCAAGAAATCATTATGAACACTCTCAGCCTTTAGAGTTAACCTTTCATTTTCCCATTGAATGTCCCAGGTGCATTCTCCGAAACACCTGTCATACTCAAGTTCATAGTGATGTCTCTTAAAAAGGAGAAAATATCTAAGAGGTCGAACAGATATTCCTAAAAGAAACAGAATTAACGCCCTACAATTGATCCAATCGCACTATATGCCGATGTTTCTAAAGATGCCATACTCCTTCTCCTTTCCAAAAATCGGGCAGAAAAACGGCTTGATGAACTTTTCGACCTTATTTGTGGTGATTTTCATTCCCTCATGGGACTGGCGAACGGGGAGTACACGACAGTTTCACGGACTGAGGCTGACAATGGTGTCGTCCGACGCCAACCGGATGATGTTCCGGAGACGACGGCAAACCCTGCGGTCGCTGTCCGCAACGAGGAACCTGAAATTTCTGCTCAGATCCTGAGAGGTAAGATTTCTGTCTGCTGCGATTGACACGATGGAAGATGTTCCATATATTTCCAGCAGTGAGGGCCGCATCCCGTCTCACGGCACGAGAGCGCCGGGGGACAATGGGCTTGTTCGCCTTCCTGGATGACCGTCGGTTTTCGACTCTGGCCGGTCAGGGAAACCGACGGTATTTTTCTGGCCGAACAAAGCCAGCGATAGACAAAGGCCGGCACGCGTTCCATAGTTGGAACACGAAATTCAATTATGCCTTTTAAGATAATGAGATATAACCCGGTGTTTGTGGTTTGATTGTGGTATTTGAGTCCACTCTGGTGGACATTTGATGGAATTTCCGCCTGATCGACGCCATCGCGGCGCCCGCTCCCGGAAACACCCGTCCATGTCGAAGACCGACCCCCACCACATCAGCCGTCGCCCGCCCCTTCGACAGGCTCAGGGAGCAGGCGCCCATCCGCCTGTCTGCCAGGCTGGCGCCAGCGAAAGACACTCAGGTATCATCCGACGCCGCAGGAGATGCTTCGTCAGCCTGGCGGCTTCCTCAGCATGACAGTCCAGGCGCACGGGCGACCGACGCGATTCGCGAATGATCCGGCGGAGTAAACCTATCTTCTGTGGCCGATCCGACATAAGGACCAACGAGGCGGGCAGACAGGAATGTCTGCCCCACCTTCACACCCGCTTCCTCAGAGTGTACGCGCACGTGTGACCGATGCGTTTCGCGAATGATTCGGCGGTGTAAACCTTTCTTCTGTCACCAATCCCACAGAAGGACCAACCAGGCGGGCAGACAGGAATGTCCGCCCCACCTTCACAAGCGCTTCCTCAGAGTGTACGCGCACAGGCGACGGACGCGTTTCGCGGATGATTCGGCGGCGCAGAACTTCCTTCTATCACCAATCCCACAGGAGGACCAACCAGGCGGCAGACAGGAATGTCTGCCCCACCTTCACAGGCGCTTCGCCAGCGTGTGGGCGCAGGAAGGGTTGAGCATCTCGAAGCCGCGCCAGTCTAGCCGCGGACGCAATTTCTGATGGTGTTGGCGATGTCCTCGGGCTGAGGCAAACAGGCATCTTCGAGTGAGGCGCTGTACGGCATCGGGGTATTCAGGCCGCCCAGAACCCTTGGGGATTCGCGCAGATGTTCAAACCCCTGTTCGGCGATCTGACGCACGATTTCCGCGCCGATGCCCCCGCGGGTCGGCGCTTCATGTACAACCAGGAGGCGGCCGGTCTTTTTTACTGAACGCAGGATCGAGTCCACATCCAGAGGGACCAGTGTACGGGGGTCTACCACCTCAACGCTGATCTCCGGATCCAGGAATTCGGCGGCTTGAAGTGTTTTCCGCAGGGCGTAGGAGACGGCGACAACAGTGACATCGGCGCCCTCGCGTTTGACGTCGGCAACGCCCAGGGGAACGACGTGATCGCCTTCCGGCACGGCCTCCGCGATTTCGCCCAGCAGTCGGTGCTGGATGAAAACTACCGGGCCGTCGTCGCGGATGCTGGATTTCATCAGACCCTTGGCGTCTGCGGGTGTGGCCGGCATCACCACCTTGAGGCCCGGAGTATGGACGAACCAGCTTTCGAGGCTCTGGCTGTGGTGTCCGGCTTCCCGGGTGCCGGCACCGCCGGGAGTTCGGATCACCAGCGGGACGTTCATATTGCCTCCGGACATCAGGTGGATCTTGGCGGCCTGGTTGACGATGGGATCCATGCAGACGGTGACGAAGTCGCAGTACATAATAACGGCAACCGGGCGCAGGCCGGTCATGGCGGCCCCGACCGCCAATCCGACAAAACCCGATTCGGAGATGGGAGTCTGCCACGTGCGGCGTTCGCGGAACTGGTCCCAGAGTTTTTCGGGATCGTGGACCGGGCCGATATCCTCGCCGATTGTGAACACACGCTCGTCGCGGTTGATTTCTTCCCGGACGGCGTCGTTGACGGCCTGGGCGTACGTAATGTGAGGCAAAGAACGGCCTCCGATTCTCAAGAGCAGGCGCTGTTCAGCCGGGGCCACGGGATAGACGCGTATTTTACAGGGGGACCCCGGAAGTAACGGGGATGTCTTTGAAGTCAGGGTATGGAGATTGTTTGCCGTATGCGACGGCCTCGCGGGCCGCGGCGCTGGTTTCAGAAATGATGGTTTGCCTCTCTTCGGCAGTGAGGTACCCGGTTCCGGAGAGTTTACGCTCGAAGAGCGCGATCGGGTCTTTGTGTTTCCAGGCTTCCAACTCATCCGGGTTGTTGTGGGCGGATTGGCCGCCGCCTGCGTGACTGACAAAGCGGTAGGTCTTGCATTCGATGAGGGTGGGTCCGTTTCCGGCGCGAGCATTGGCGACTGCATCCGAGGCGATCTGGTATACGTCGAGGATATCCTGGCCATCGACGATGAATCCGGGCATATCGTAGGCGGCCGCCTTGGCGGAAACATCGGGAGGCGAGAGCGTGATGGCAGCCGGCGTCGTGGCGGCGTAGAGGTTGTTCTCGCAGACGTAGACCGCGGGGAGGTTCCAGAGAGCGGCCATGTTCAGGGCTTCGTGAAACGCGCCCTGATTGGCGGCCCCCTCACTGAAAAAAGCGACGGCTACCTGGCGTGTTCCACGGTATTTGGCGGAGAAAGCCGCGCCGGTGGCGATGGGGATCTGAGCGCCCACGATTCCGTTTCCTCCAATCAGTCCGAGTTCGGAACTGAAGATGTGCATGGAGCCTCCGCATCCGCCGCTGTACCCGTGTTTCCGCCCCATTAACTCGGCCATCATCGGCTTGAGATCTGCGCCTTTGGCAATGGCATGGCCATGACCCCTGTGTGTGCTGGCCACGAAGTCATGGGGTTCAAGGGCGGCGCAGATACCGACTTCGGCGGCTTCCTGGCCGATGGCCAGGTGGGCGGCGCCCGAAATGACCCCTTCGCTCTCGGGATTGTCGTGCAGATAGCTGGCGTAGTCGTAGTGATTTCTCACCTGCTCTTCGAACAGGCGGATGCGGTACATCAGGCGGAGCATGTCGAGGCATTTTTCTCTGGGGGGTATCATCAGGTATTGTGTCCCTGTGAAACGAAGCACGCTGCCAGGTAACCCGTGTGAGATCTGGATTTCAACTGCCAACCCCTGGTTTCAGCCATCGCAGGCGACCCCCGTTTTTATTGCAATGATTCATCGCCTCGCCAATTGCTTCGTGGAGAAGATCGAGAATCCGGTCTGCCTGTTCGCAGGTTATCACGAGGGCGGGAGCCAGGACGAGAACGTCGCCGTTATTGCGCAGAATCATGCCGTCCTTCCGGCAGTAATCGGCGACGAAGCTGCCTGCGTTGCCGGAAGGATCCAGGGGCTCCCTTGTTTCCCGGTTCGCCACGAGTTCGACGGCCCAGAGGGTACCGAGACCGCGGATACTTCCCACCAGGGGATATCGGTAGAGTTCGTTCAGTTTTCTCTGGAAATAGACACCCAGTTCGGCGGCGCGTTGCACGAGGTTCTCGTTCTGTATGATTTCGATATGGGCGAGGGCGGCGGCGCAGGCGGCCGCATGGCCGGAGAAGGTGCGGATGTGTCGAAAACCGGTGCCGGCCCTTCGAAAGGCTTCGGCAATCTCCTCGGTTGCAATCGCGGCGCCGATGGGGAAATAACCGCCGGAAAAGCCTTTGGCCACGGTCATAATGTCCGGGGTGACGTTCCAGTTTTCACAGGCGAACATCCTTCCGGTGCGGCCGAAACCGGTCTGAATTTCATCGAAGATAAGCAGGATACCGTGCCTGTCGCAGAGATCACGCACGCCCTGCAAATATCCATCGGGGGGAAGGGGAAAGCCCGTGTTGGAGCCGGGGATGGGGTCCATAATGACGGCGGCGACGGATTGGGGCCCCTCCCATTCCAGAATGGATGCCAGATTCTTTAGGCAGGCCAGCGCACAGGTTTCGGGATCCAGGCCGAGTTCGCAGCGATAACAATTCGCCGGCATGGCGTGGGTGAATCCCGGGAGCAGAGGTTCATAGGGCTCGCGAGCGCCGGCAAGGCCGGTGGCGGAGAGCGCGCCGAGGGTGGCGCCGTGATATGAGCCTCGGCGGAATATGACCTTAAAGCGGTTTTTTTCGCCTTTGGCCCAGTAATAGCTGCGCGCCAGTTTAATGGCCGCCTCATTGGCTTCCGAGCCATCGTTGACAAGGAAAGAGACCGAGAGGCTTCCCGGGGCGATTTCGGCCAATTTTTCGGCGAGCCGGACGGCTGGTTCGATCAGGTAGTCCTGGCCGCCGGGAAAGTAGGCCAATTTTTCCATCTGTTTATTGACCGCGTCGATGACCTCCGATCGACCGTGGCCGCACAGGGTCGTGAGCAAGGAGGCAAAGGTATCCAGATATTCGTTTCCCTCGGCGTCGTAAATGTAGAGGCCTTTGCCATGGGTAATCGTCATTGGGCGTTTTTCCGGCTCCGCACCGTGGAAGTAGCTCTGCCACAGGTGGCGCGATGCGGCCACGAGGTCTTCGGTATTCATCGGTATTTCCATGCCGTATGGGAAGGGAAAAAGGTATTTTGATGACCGTACGGATCGGATTCTGCCTCTCCGTAAGAGGCGTCGTCCTTGTTGAATCCGTTGTAATAGATGGTTCAAGAAAAGCGTCGATCCGTCGTCTTTCGTTCAGCCCCTGGACCAGGCACGCGAAACGCTGATCCACGCACCATGTCAATCGATGCCAACTTCGCGTCCCTTATAGGCGGATTCGTAAATGGCGTCCATCATCTGTTGTACCATCAGGCCATGTTCGGCGGGTGCAAGAGTGGGTTTGTCGTAAAGGATATGGTCTACAAAGTTGCGAAGTTTGGCGCCAAAAACCGAACCGAAATCAGATTTTGGCAGCCAGCCTGGTTCAGTGTTGACCATGTATCCGTTGTCGTCCCTGGCGATGGACGGAGGATTCCAGGTGGCGCCACCTTTTTCGCCCATAAGCTGGAAGTTCCAGACGTCGGACTGGATGTGTGCGGCGAAGCTGGATTCAATGTGAATCACGGCGCCGTCTTCAAAACGGATCTGGCCGATGGCCAGGTCTTCGACAGTGTAGGTCTCGTGATCCCAGTCGGGCCACCTGCAGGCCGTTTCTGATTTCCTGTTGCCGAGGGGTATGTGAAGGCGTTTCCGCTGGCTGCGACGGGTCTGGGCGAGCCCATGACATAGTGTGCGGCCTCCAGTACATGTACGCCAATGTCGACGAGTGGACCGCCGCCCTGGAGTTCTTTCCGGCCGAAAACACCCCAGTTGGGAATGCCGCGCCTGCGCAGGGCCTGCACGCGGCCGAAGAGGACCCTGCCCAGCCGGCCGCTGTCCACGGCTTTCTTGATGAATTGGCTCTTGGGGTCGAAGCGTTGCTGGAAGCCGACAACGAGTTTTCGACGATGGTTCCTTGCAGTGTCGAGCATAGCCATCCCTTCACGGGCATTCATGGCCATGGGTTTTTCGACAATGACGTGAGCGCCCGCTGAAAGCGCGGCTATGGTGGTCGGGGCGTGGAGGCCGTTCGGCGTGCAGATGCTTACGGCATCAGGCTTGACCTCGCGTAGCATGGTTGTGTAGTCCGTAAAGCAATTGGCGATGTCGTATTCCTTCGAACGCTGTTCAAGGGCCGTCTCCGAGATGTCGGCCATGGCGATCATTTCAACGTCGTCCATCTCCGCGAAACAGCGCATGTGGGTTCCGGCGATGCCGCCCGCGCCGATGAAGGCGATACGGAGCTTTCTGTCGGTGGATTTAGCGGCCAATGGGGATACCTAACGCGGTAGTACACACGGTCAGAGAGTTACGAACGGATGTCGGGATTGATATTCAGGTTCGGCAGGAAGGACGCCTGTGGCGAGTCTGAGCAAAGCGTCGCTCCTTATATAGCCACCCGCTTTCCGTCCGGCGGAAGGCTTACAAACGATAATTCGTGGTCCAAGGATATCTCCTGAACGGCGTAAATGCAACTCAAAAAAACCACGCGGGAGGATTGACCGGGGAGTGCCGGTATTGTTCACACCTGAAACGGGTTAGAATATGTTGGCCGACCGAAGCACCGCTCCGGTCGCGAAGAAAATCTCCTGGCCCAGAATAGGCCCTGCGATGCTGATACCGTCAATGACGTTGAGTACCTCCTCAACGTGACGGGTGGACGGGTCGAGAGTATAGATGAGAGTATTGGTGAAGCCGTAGATTTTGCCGTCCGGTCCGTTCAGAAGGCCCAGATCCAGCGGCCTTCCGCCGGGCAGGGAAATGCGGTGTGTGAAGGTGCGGGCGTTGGGATCGAACACGAAGAGTTCATCGACTCCACCCCCTCGAACCGTGCCATAAAGCAGTCCGTCGGGGCCGACGATTAACGCATTGAAGACCGAAACGGGGGCGCTTCGACCTTCAATCGTGCCCTCCCAGGCCTTTTCTTCGGCGTGGTAATCCCACAGAAAGAGCGTGGCTTCGCTGACTCTGGGATCCGTCCCGCTGCCGCCGCGGATATTGGTGCCCACGGCGATAAGATTCTGGCGCTCCAGATGAGCGAGGGTGTAACAACTCGCGTCCCCCGCGATGCGCTTGTAGGATTTTCTGACATCGGTCTCGGGATCGTAATAGGCGAGGGGGCCGCCCCACCGGCCGTAGTCCGGTACGGACGCAATCCAGACCCGGCCCATTGGACCGGCGAGGGTGGAACGGGGCCGATAGGAGATGTCGTCCAGCCGGCCCAGGTCGCGGGGATTGTCATCCGGGCCTGAACCAAAGTGATACGGGAGTGAAGGGTCATAGACTGAAATGCGAGCGGCCGGATAGGAAGAGATATAAAGTTTACCTTCCAGGTTTGCCATGGAATAGGCTTCGCCGCCGGAACTGGAACATTTGCCCAGGTCGACGAGATCACCGGAGGCGGGATCGTTGCGGAAGAGGTGCAGTGGCAGGATGCTGGAACCGTAGATAAGGCCGTCCGGCCCGGTGTGTACATAGAAAATGTCGCTGCCATTGGCCCTGTAGTCAAGCTCGAAAGAGCGGACGCGGCCGAAGGGGCTGCGGATACTGAGGGTGCGATTGATCTGTTCGGTGGCGTCCGCAAAAAAGAACGTGCTGCCGTCGGGCAGCGTGGGCCGGGGTATGCGCCCCGGCAGACTCGTGACGGGAATCCCTACGTTGCCGGAAATCTGGAAATTGCCGTAGTTCGACGTGATGACGTAGAGGTTGCCATCCCTTTTTCTTTCCAAAGTGAGCGTACCCTGGCCCTTGTATATTATCGGCCCGACCAGGAAACTTTCCTTCGTGGTGGGATCGAAGACGACGACGTGCGGCCGTGTCGGCCAGATGCGGCAGGCGATTTTTCCATCAGGGGCGACCAGGGGATAGTTGTACTTGTCGAGGCTGGACATGCGACCGTAGCGTGTGAACTCGCCTGTTTTCGGATCGTAAACCGTAAGGTCGGCTCCTGGATAACTACCGATCCAGATGCGACCGTTCTGATCTTCGTCGATTTGGCATGGGAAGGTGGCGGCTCCCGGGTTGATGGCGCCCAGATCCAGAAGGGCGTTCTGGCGGGGATCGAAACAGAGGAGATGGCCAGCATACGCGGAACCGATGTAAAGGCGTCCTGACCGGCTCATCAGGGTGGCGGTGGGGTAATTCGAACCGGGTACCGGGGATAGGAATTGTTGAAATGCGCCGGTTTCGGGGTCGATCTGGAGGACGAACAGGTTGTCGGCCTGTTGCCCCATAGTGACGTACACACGTGGGCGGTCCTCACTGTTTCGACCCGGATGAAGACGAACCCAGTTTACGGAACGTACAGGGATGCCGATATTGCGGATCTGAGGAATGGGGGTGCCGGTCTGGCCGAACGCCCGGACGAAGAGCAGGAAGTCTCCAAAAGCGACAGTGCCGTCGCTATCCAGGTCATATAGGGTCTGTCTGGTGCCGAAGGCTTGTGCAAACTGGATGAAATCCTGGAAGTCGACGGCGCCGTCGTCGTTGAAGTCGACGTCGGGAGGGTTTTCTTCGCCCTGTGCATACAGGGTTGGCGCCGTACAGATGAGAACGGCCAGAATCAGGAGGGTTCGAGTGGTCATTGCGATGCCCCGGTTGGGGAATTGTTCACCTCGCGCGCGGCGGCATACTCTTCCGGCTTCACCGTGTCGGCGAAGAGCAGGCTTGCGCTGTGTTCCAGCGCCCCCGCGGCTGAGCCGACTTCTCCCAGGCGGAACATCGCACGCGTTGCCTTCCGGATGTCGATGTCACGTACCAACAATTCCTCCTGTTTCAGCTCCGTCTGCCCGTGTATGCGGCCGTCGGGGGCTACAATCAGGCTGCGGCTGTTCTGGTGTGGGAGGCAGGCGTTGCAAGAAGCGAACCAAACGGTGTTCTCGGCTGCGCGAGTGACGATCATGGCGTGGTGGATGGGGATTTTCCAGTCGTTGGGACGGGTCGTGTTGTTCTGCGGATGGAAGACGACCTGGGCACCGCGGCGTACGCATTCGGCTGTCGTCTCCGCAAAGCGCAGTGCTTCGAAGCAGATGACCACGCCAATGCGCACGCCAGAAAGATTGAACGTGTGCTGCGCGTTTCCCCGTTCGTAGGCCATTGCGTCCAGTGGCGTCAGCATTGTCTTATGGTGTTTACCCAGGACGTTCCCATCCTTATCGATCACGAGAGCGGTGTTGTACGGCTTTCCGCTATCGGAGGCCATTTCGGTACCCAGGATGCAGGCTATGCCGTGCTTCGCGCATCGTGCTGCAACCTCGCCGTGGACCTTATTGAGCCAGGCGACGGGCACGGATGCGTCGGCGGAAGCAATGTCTACACGGTAGCCAATCGTCTGTGTCTCGGGAAAACACAGGATTTGCACGCTCTGGGAGGCCGCGCGGTCGATGGCTTCGAGAATGGCGCGGCGGTTGTCCTCTCGATCCGCAGTTTGGCGTGTCTGCGCCAGGGCGATGCGCACCAGGGTCATGTATATCTCTTAATGGTAGGAGATCCGTTCAAGCGTTTCGATGACTTTTTTTCTGTTCCTGCTTGCTGCGTACGCTCCTTGGGCTAATACAGACCGCCGCCGTTGAGCGCGAGTTCGGCGATTCGGGTGGCGCACAGACCGTCTTCACCCGTGACGAGCGGATCGGCTCCGCGCTGAACCCAATCGGCAAAATGCCGCATCTCATCCCGAAACATGTTCTTCTTTTCGAAGGGGATGACTTCCTCTTCGCCGTCGGCCATGGTAAGGAGGTAGGCGCCCTGGGTGTCGGAGTCGTATTTGTCTTCGGCCACTTTCGGATCGTAGTTTCCAGGAAACAAGAGTGCGCCCTTGGGACCGATGATGTCCGTGCCGCCTCCGGTGCGAACGCCGGCCGGCAGTCCCCAGGTCCAGGAGCACATAATGGCGTCGCCCCGTTCGAAGCGGACGAGGACGGTGCCCGTATCCCAGGCCGTGGATGTGTGGTGAATTTTCATTGGCATGGACTTGACTTCCACGGGTTCACCGAAACAGTGAACCGCGAAGTCGTAGTTGTGGACCATTCCGTCAATCATCGGTCCGCCGCCCTGAAACCGGTCCATAAAGAACGGGCTGCCCGGGGGCGAGCCACCGGCGATCTGGCGCCAGAGAACAGGTTTGCCCAGCCGGCCCGATTCGACCACCCTTTTGACCGTGCCCCAGTCGCTGTCAAAACGCCGCACGAAACCGATCTGGAGTCCCACGTTGGATTTGCGGCAGGTCTGGATCATGCGGTAACAATCGTACGAACTCATTGCCATGGGTTTCTGGCAGAAGATATGTTTACCGGCCTCGGCGGAGGCGATGACCATTTCCGGATGGAGGAAGGTGGGCGTGCAGATCATAACCGCTTCGATATCGGCTTCGGCAAGCAGGATACGGTAGTCGGTGTACCCGTGCTGCATGTCGAATTTTCCCCTGAACAGGTCGAGTTGTGCCGGCCGGACATCCGCGCCGGCTACCACTTCGAAGCGATTGTCGTCCCAGACGGAACTCAGCTGATGGGTCGCAATGCCTGCACATCCGAAGACACCGAGTTTAACCATGTTTTTTCCCTTTGCGTTATGTCTTATAGACGGTATGGTTCAGCCGTCAAGATTCAGAACGAAATTCAGCTAACCACTGGGTCCCGGCTTTCGGCGTCGTGAGACGGGACCGGCTACAGCGCCAACCATTTCTTGAGAAATCGAAGGCTCTTGTCGAGCCGAATCTCGTGGCCGCCTTCGTGAAGGTCAATTTCGATACTTTCGGATAAACCGAGTTTGGCGTAGTGTTCGCAGGCGAGGTGATACTCCTCGAGCATCATCGGCCACCAGGCGATGCCGTCGGCTTTGCCCTGTTCGACCAGCAGGGGACGGGGGCAAATGAGGGAAACCAGGTCGCTGTCGGTGAATGCGCTCAGCCAACCGGGAATCCATACATGTTCTTCGTTTACGGAAAGAAAGCAGCTGTATCGGGGGTCGTCCACGACCATTTTATTGCGCCTGTGGTTAAACCAGGCGCAGACAACGGCGGCTTTGATGCGGGGTTCGACCGGAGTTGCGAACATGGTGTAGGCGCCGCCAAGGCTGATACCATACATGGCTGTGCGTTTGGTATCGATTTCAGGGCGGGTTTCCAGGTAGTCCAGGAGGCGCCGGGTACGGAAGATTTCGAGGCCCCAAAGGGTTTTGCCCAGGAGCTTGCAGAGGCGTTCCTGCCGGGCTCGAGGAGAGGCGCCCGAGATATTCATCGGAGCGATGACGGCAAACCCCTCTTCCGCCAGGCGACGACCGTAGGATTTGTACAGATCGCCCGGGTCGTCCAGGCCAAATGCCTTTTCGGGCGACGATCCGATACCGTGCTGGGCGATGACAAGCGGGACAGGATCGTCCGTGCCTTTGGGCAGGGCGAGTATTCCGCGGCCTTTCAAATTGCCCAATAATCCGATGGTAAGCCACCACGCGGTGAACATGTCGTCTTCGTACCATGGATCCAGTACCGGTTCGAGTGGGGTGTCGTCGCAATCAAAGATGCCGATCGTCTCCTGCCAGCGGCAGCGGTTGGCTTCGACTGAATTTTCAAAGGCTTCAACCGAACTGTAGTCCCGATTCCAGTGCGCGGCCTGCCGCGGGCCGTAGTTCAGTACTTCATTGCGAAGATAGTCTTCGGATTCATTTCGAAGCAGTCGTTGGCGATCGTTGATCCAGCGGCTGGTGGCCTCAGGCGGCTGGCTGTAGGGGCTGGACATGGAAATCTCCGAGGATAGGGTTTTATATTGGAACGTGGCTGCCGATGTGCGTCTCCGCCCCGGATTACACGTCCTCAAAAGCAGGACACCGTAACATAATTCATTTCCGGCGTTTTTTCCAGTTGAGATACCAGCCGTGTGGAAATGGCGGAGAACTTTTCGACGGATCGTTCGTATACATGATACCGGTCATTTATTTCGTTGTCAAACTGCCATTTATGGCGATGTTACATGTTTCGCGACGTTGGGAGCCACCTGTAATAGGAGGCAGTATGCGGCCATTGGCTTATGTGATTGTGGGGGCCATTCTGGTCTGCGCGGCGCCCGTCGAAGCCTCGAGAGCGGTTTCGATGCGGGTGGATTCGCTCCTTGCGGCGGCATTGGACACCACGTTTGAATACAATAAACGTGTACAGCTTATCAGGGAGGCGATTCGCTCCGACAATACAGGATGGGCAATGTACGAACTCGCCCGGCTCTACAGCGACGAAAGGACGCCGGGTACACGCAGACAGGCCTCTACCTGGCTGCGGCGGGCGATGCGGAAAGACAAAACGAATATGGACTTTCGCATTGAGTATGCGAGAGTGCTATGGGCCCTGGGCAGAAGGGGACACGCCTATAAGAATGCATTAAGGGCGATTGACCTGAATCCGGACCACGTCGGCGCTCTGTACCTGGCCGGCCGGTACGCGGCCTGGCAGATGTCCCGGTACCTGGAAGGCGAGCGGGTCGATTATCAGTACGACGATATGGGCAATCGACGCACGAGATCGTTCAGTCTGGAAAGATTCGGGGAGGAAGACCGGGATCAGGCGATTGGATATCTGACCAGAGCGCTGAATGTCGATCCGGACCACAGACCCTCGCTGCTTCTGTTGGGATTGGTGTATTACGAAGCCCAGATGTCCGACAAAATGGCGTTGCTATTCGAGGATTTTCTGAAACGCCACCCGGACGATCCGGACGCTTATTTCTTTTCAGGGTTGGCATACCAGGCGCAGGACGAACTCACGCGTGCCTATCCGGCCTACGTGAACGGATTGGGCCGGATGTCGCCGCGCCAACAGCAGTTCATGATGTCCGTATTCATGCTGGTGGGGAAAGAGAGCATGGAGGCGGACGAAGACCTGCCGGATGACGCGGCGTTGCGGGCATTCTGGACGGGGCGGGACCCGTTATTCCTGACGCCGATCAACGAACGCCTGATGGAACATTGCGGACGGGTGGCGTATGCCAACCTGCGTTTCGGAGATCCGGAACGGGGAATTTCCGGCTGGACGACGGACAAAGGGCAGGCGTATATCCGGTATGGACGTCCGGAGGCGAGGAGTGTCCGCCCGCCCGAGATCGAGACCGGTCTGGATGAGCCGGTGTGGTACCAGGATCATCTGTATTGGCTGAATCAGCAGGGGTCGATGCCGTATAAACATCGTCCCCGCCTGGAGATGTGGGACTACGGCGGATTTCGGCTGCTGTTTGCAAATACGGATGCGCGGGATACCTGGCGCTATCGGGTGGGTTGGTTGGGGAATCGGCCGGTGGATTTCGACGCGATGACGACAAAGGTACCGGAGTACTATAAGGATCCATATAAATGGGAGCGGTACGATGCGCCTTACCAGATTGCCCGATTTCGAGGGGACGGCGACAAGGCCAGAGTGGAGGTATATTACGCGCTTCCGGGAGAGGAAGTACAGCACATAGAGGCGCAAACCGGGGCGCAGGCCGTGGAAATACGCCAGGGTCTGTTCCTGTTCGACGCCAATTGGGATACGTTGAGGAAGGACGTCGGAAGGGTGGATGTGATGCCGTGGGTACAATATGCGGCGACCCGGGAAGGATATCTGTTTGCCAGCGAGAAGCTGATGCTGGCGCCGGGGAAATATTTCATCGCGGCAGAGGCTGAGGATCGGAAGACAAAATCGATAGGTACGTTTCGGAGCGTGTTGCGGGTTGGGACATTCGGATTCGATTCGCTGAGTGTGAGCGATATGCTGCTTGCGCGTCGAATTGTTGAAAGGGAGCAAGCGACTTACGGGCGGGAGCAGTACCTCATTCTGCCCAATCCGCTCAAACAGTATCAGCAGGGCGCGCAGGCGTACTTCTACTACGAAATTTACAATCTGCAGAAAGATCGGTTCGGCGCCACCAACTATCAGGTGACCTACCAGATCCGAACCACAAAGGAAGACGAGGCGGCGGATCCGGAATGGACCACGGCGGTTTCCTACACCCACAAGGGATCGCAGGCGTGGGAGCCGATTTATCAGGTGTTGAACCTGGAGATGTTCCCCGGGCCCAGGGAATTCCGCGTGAATGTTCTAGATTTGAACAGCCGGCAGGAGGTGAGCACGGCGACATCTTTTCGTGTGATGTGGTAAATCGCCTGGAGAACAGGATCCCGCGGGTTTTTCATTCACCTTCGAACGGGTGAAACGGATCCCCGCCCGCCCCCAAAACACAAAGCCCCGATAACTTTTCATTGTCGGGGCTATTTGTGTGCGGCCCGCAAGCCGGGTTTCCCGTCGAAACGTCGGGCTCGCTTCATTATGTCGATAAGCTCCCGGAACCCTTCAACCGGAGGTTCATGATTGAAGCGACGTGTTATCCCCGGATTTTCCGCACGCAATCTGCGATGCGGTTCAGAGCTTTTTGGATATTTTCGATCGAATTGGCGTAGGAGAAGCGGAGGTGGCCTTCGCCACGGGCGCCGAAGCCATGTCCGGATAGAGCCGCGACATTTCCTTCGTACAGGAGGTAGTCGGCGAATTTCTGTGAGGAGAGACCCAGGTCTGAGACATTCGGAAAGAGGTAGAATGCGCCGCCGGGGAGTGAGCAGCGAATGCCCGGAATTTCGCGGAGTCCTGAGACAAAGATGTCCCGCCGCCGTCTGAATTCAGCCACCATCGCGTGGACGTCATCCTGCGGACCCTGGAGTGCGGCCAGGGCGGCGCGTTGGGTGAACGACGCAGTGCAGGAATTGCTGTTGACCATCAGGAGGCCGAATTGATCCGCAAGGCTTCGCGGCATCACCCCGTAACCGATGCGCCATCCCGTCATGGCGTAGGTCTTGGATAAGCCGTCCAGGATGATGGTCTGGTCCTGCATGCCCTCGTAAACGGAGATGCTGTGGAATTCGCCTTCGTACAGGATCCGGGAATAGATCTCGTCGGCAAGGACCGGGATACCTTTGTCGACGACGATTTCCGCGATCGCCTCCAGGTCTCCCGGCGGAATGATGCCACTGGTAGGGTTTTGAGGGGAATTGATGATGAGAAGCCGGGTGCGCTCCGTGATCAGATCAGCAAGTTCGTTCACGTCGAGACTGAAGGCGCGTTCCTCTTTGAGCGCAATTGGTACCGGTTTGGCGCCCGCAAATCTGATTACCGACTCGTAGATTGGAAACCCGGGGTCGGGATAGATAACCTCGTCTCCTGGCTGGGCAAGCGCCAGAATGGCGTAGAACATAATCGGTTTGGCGCCCGGGGTCACCACAACCTGATCAGGATTGACTGAAATTCCCCGGAACCGGGAGACATCCTTCGCGATGGCTTCGCGGAGTTCCGGCAGGCCCATCGGAGGACCGTAGTGCGTATAACCCGAATGAAGCGCCTGTTGGGCGGCATCGACAATATGGAGCGGTGTATCGAAATCGGGTTCGCCGATTTCAAGGTGGACCACATCTCTGCCCTGGGCTTCGAGGTCTCGCGCTTTGACCAGGACTTCGAACGCAGATTCGGTGCCAAGCTGCGCCATCCTGCTCGCCAGGTTCATGGGGCCACCCTTTTTTCCCGCAGACTGCCTTCGACAGTCTTGCCATGCGCGTAGGAGCCCAGGATTTTGAGGAAGCTGGCCATTTGTTCGAGGTGCTCAACCGCCTGTCGGTTTTTTTCACTGGATACGTGGCCTTCAAAATCCAGGTAGAAGACATACTCCCAGGGCCGGCCCCTTAAGGGGCGCGATTCGATTTTGAGCAGGTTGATATCCCGCATCGCAAATACGCCCAGACTCTTAAAAAGGGCTCCGGGGATGTGATCCAGTGCATAGACGACGGTGGTTTTTGCGGGTTCGACGGGTTCAGCCGGTTCGGAGGCAACGACCAGAAACCGGGTGTAATTCCGATGGTCGTTTTCAAGACCTTCGCGAAGGATTTCCAGGTCGTAGTCGATAGCCGCCTGTGCGCTGGCGATGGCTGCGGCGTCTCTTGCGTTCTCTTCCTTGATCTGTTTGACGGCGCCGGCGGTGTCGTGGGCGACCACAGCTTCGACACCATCGAATGATCGAATGAAATCGGTACATTGCGCCAGGGCAGGCGCCTGTGAGTAGATCTGTCTGACGTCTTCCATCCTGACGCCCGGGTTGACAATGAGGTTGTGCATGATACGCAGTTTGATTTCGCCTACGATTAAAAGATCCTGCTGGAGGAGCAGATCGTAGTTTTCGTGAATGCTTCCCATGAGGGAATTCTCAATGGGTACCATACCGTGCGTGCATACACCGCCAGAGACGGCGTTGAACAGGGCTTCGAAATCAGGCTGTGGGACTACGTGGACGTTTTCGCAGAAGTAACTGCGGGCGGCCATCTCGCTGAAGGCGCCCATTTCTCCCTGGAATGCAACAGCGGGATCGTTTTTGCTCACTAAACCTCCATGAACGGGTTCGACGCAAACGACCGAAGAAGGCCGACGCGCGGGAAGCCAAGGTAGTAGACGACTGAGTCGAGTGAAAAGTTCCGCCCGCAGACAATCGGATTCAAATTGGTTTCGGTCTACTCACCGTTTTCCAATAAGGCGGTTAAGTGGCACTCGACGGAACGGGCGAGGCCGTTGAGGCCGTAGCCACCTTCCAGAACCGAGATCAGACGATCGTTGGCATAGGTCCTTGCGATTCGCTGTGTCCGGCGCGTCATTTGTGCAAATCCATCCTCGGTGACCAGCGTGCTGGACAGGGGGTCGTTGATGTGCGCGTCGAATCCCGCGGAGACGATGACGAATTCCGGACGGAAGCGTTCCATTGCCGGGGCCAGGAGTTCGTCGAATGCGTGAAGGTATTGCTCGTCGCCCGCGCCGGCGGGCATGGGCGCGTTGAGGTTCGTGCCTTTGCCTGCTCCGATTCCTGTTTCGCCGCCGCTGCCGCTGAACCACGGGTAGTGGGGGTACTGATGGATACTGAAGTAAAAAACGCTGGGGTCTTCTTCGAAAATGTGCTGCGTGCCGTTTCCGTGATGTACGTCCCAGTCAACGATGAGGATGCGTTCCAGACGATAGGTGGACTGGATATATCGTACGGACACGGCGACGTTGTTGAACAGGCAGAAACCCATCGCTCTGTCGGGTTCCGCGTGGTGACCCGGTGGACGCGTGGCGCAGAATACAGCGTCTGTACGGTTATTCATGACGGCATCAACCGCCTCGCAGGCTGCCCCTGCAGCGAGAAGGCCGACGTTGAAGGATGCTGGGCAGATAAAGGTGTCCGCTGCGTCCATGAGGCGCATGTTTTGTTCACACCGGCGTTGCACATCGGCGATATGCCGGGACGTGTGGACTTTCTCGAGCCAGTTGGCTTCAAGTATTCTTGGCGCAATGTGAATGAGCCGGCCTCCGAGACCGGTATCGTCCAGGCGGCTTTGGATTGCGTGAAGCCTCTCAGGTCGTTCCGGGTGCCCGGGGCCCGTGTCATGCTGTGAAAAGTCCGGATGCGCGATCAGCCCCACCCTTGACATAAGCCCTCCCGGCCCTTCGGCGCCCGTTTCTTGATCAGAAGTCAATACACATGAGCGTTGTGTTTACGGCCAGATTCGAACCGCAAGATAAAACCGACTTCACCGTTTGTCGGGCCGGCGACAATCCATCCCTCGGCGGCCGAATATCGGCAATCTATTTCCGGGACAGAACACTAGTCTCGACCACCGATGGTGTTTCGGTGAGTGCGTAGCGGGGTGTCTGGGATGCGGTCCACGAGCATGTTGGGAGCGTCCTTTTGTTTGATGAGGTCGAATGCGTCGTAGAGGTCGGACGTGGCCGTTCGAGCTTCGTACCGCAGGGTGTCCCCGTCCACCGCGATGGTCTGGTAAAGCTGTGTGTTTTCGGCTGCGCGTCGCCACCACCGTTTTGACGTGAGGTTGTACTGTTTAGGTCCGCTCACGGAGACGACGTAGACGGTGCCGTCTCCGTCGTCACGGGCTATGGTGCCCATAGGGAGATTGGAACCGCGGCCGTAGGTGTGGTCGTGTCCCTGTAGTACGAGGTCTACCCGGTATCTGTCGAACAAGGGTTTCCACAGGTCACGCAACGTTTTGTTGTCCCTGCCTTCTCCGGTGGAGTAGACGGGATGATGGAACGTGACAAGGGTCCATCGGTTCGGATTTTCCCGGAGGACCGTTTCCAGCCAGAGTACCTGGTCGCCGCGTTCTTCATTGGAATTGAGGGAGATGATGCGGGCGCCCTGATAGTCTATATAGTATACGGTTTCTTCCAGGCCTTCGGGGCCGTTCTCGGGCAGGGTGAAGTGGGGGCGCCAGAGGCGAGATAGCCGACGTACACCCTGCTGATCCTTGGCGTATTCGTGGTTACCCGGGGTGGGAACGGCGTTGATGGTTGCATGGAGAAAGGCGCCGGCCCGGAACCATTCACCCCACTCGCCGTCGCTGTTGGCGCGGTTGACGAGGTCGCCGGCGTGCAGGATGAAGCTTGCATGTGGCGCGGTGGCATACGCGGCGCGGATGGTGCGGGACCAGAGAGACAGGATATTGTTCTGGGCGTCGCCGAGGTAGATAAAGGAAAACGGTGCGGGTTCATCCATGGCCGTTTGGAATTGAAACCATTCGCTCCACATGTCGCCGCTGCCGACACGGTAAGCGTAGAGGGTGCCAGGCTGGAGATCGCTAATGACGGCGGAATGATAGTGTGAAGAGCCGTTTTCCGTCGTGACGGACTTTGTGCGCGCCTGGATCTTTCGAGCATGGAGCATGAACCGCGGGGAGGCTGCAGCGGGCGCAAATTCCACAAAGGCCAATGTAACGGTTGAATCGGTTCGCCAGGTGACGGCCTGAGAACTGGCCGGATCGCCGGTCCACGTGAGTACGATGCGGTCCGGCACGGGAGAGGGACGGGCATCGTGGGCGGCCGTGTTGTAAGATGCGTTGAATTGACGAGGAATTACGGCTTCGTGGGTGCGGGCGAATCGCGCGCAGGCGACGAAGACAAGCAGCACCAGGATAAGAACCGCGCGGATGATCATGATATCCCTTCGTGAATGACGAAATGGTTCAAAACGAATATATCCAGACACGGCCTTTCGGGACGATTTGCGGTGGGTTTGCCTCTTTCCGGCGGCAGGCAGGCAAGATCACCCACGTCCCCCGATTGCCGCGCCAGGACCCTCGGAGGCGTGAACGAAATCCGACGGATCTTATCGGGATTCCTGGCCGCCACCCGGGCCGAGGGCTACTTTTGTCGCCAGATTTCCCAGACCAGGTGCGAGAGTTCGGGAACGATGAGTTTTTCCATCGCGAGGCGTACGGCGCCGGAGGAGCCGGGCATGCAGAATATCATCGTGTCGCGGTAGACGCCAGCGACGGCGCGAGAGAGCATGGCGCCAGAGCCGATATCATCCCAACTTAAGAAACGGAAGAGTTCGCCGAAGCCGTCCAACCGTTTTTCAAGCAGGCCTACCACGGCTTCGTAGGTGGTGTCTCGTGCCGCGATGCCCGTGCCGCCGCTGGTCAGAATCGCCTGACAATTGCCTCTATCGGTAACCTTGATGATCAGGTCCCGGATTCGGACCGGGTCGTCCGGGACGATCCGGTAAAAGCCCGTCGTGTGACCACCGGTTTCCAGCAGGTCCCGCATTATCTTTCCACTCTTGTCGTCGGCTTCGGTCCGCGTGTCGCTGATGGTGAGTACGGCGCAGTTAACGGCACCCTGTGCCTGCTTTTTGTGGTCCTCGTAGGGCAATGTTTCCTCCTCGGGTTGAACGGGCGGAGAGGGATACGCCATCGTAGTGGCAAAGGCGACCCCAGAAAGGCGTCTCGTCCTGAACTCCAGCCTGGATGAGCGGCGAAACAGTTAACTCGTCAGATGGGTTCAACAACGGATCTGAACGGATCAGGGCTTGTCCGCGCACGGCATCCAGTATATATTTATGCCTGACATGTAACGTGTCGTTGATCTGCCAGTCCGGTTGCAAATCAACGACAAATCCAATTGCGTATCGTGCTCGTACACATAAGAGGCGTCCGTCATGTCCATTAAATCCGTAACCGTCCTGGGCGGCGGAAACACGGCTTTTGCCGTGGCCGCCAACCTCAGCCTGAAGGGCTTTGCAATTACGCTCTACGAGATTCCCGATTTCAAGGAATCCCTGGAGCCCGTCGTGGACGACGGCATCATCCACCTGCTCGGCGAAGCCGGGCAGGGTCCGGCCAGGATCCATCGTATGACGACCGATATCGAAGAGGCCCTTGAATCACCGGATGTCATCCTGCTCATCGTACCCGCGTACGCTCACAAACCCTTTGCAGAAGTCTGTGCCCCGCACCTGCGGCCGGGTCAGACCGTCGTTATCATGCCCGGGACCCTTGGGACCCTTGAATGGGCGCGCATCCTCCGCGAGGCCGGAACCGAGGGTGTCATTCTCGCCGAAGTCGACACCGCCCCCTTCGTTTGCCGCAAAACCGCACCGGACTCCGCCACAATATGGGGCATCGTCACCGGACTGGGCCTGGGCGTCCTGCCAGCCGGTAAATTTGAACATGTGCGCACACGGTTGGATTCCCTCTTTCCCGGCGTAACGGGTTACCCGGACGTGATGGCCTGCGGCCTGGCCGCAATGAACCCGGTGGTTCATCCCGTCGGTGTCCTCCTGAACGCCGGCCGAGTGGAATTTTCCCGCGGTGAATTCTACTTCTACGAAGAGGGCGTCACTCCTGCTGTGGCCAGGGTGATCACCCGCGTGGACGACGAACGCCGCGCGGTTGCCAGGCGACTCGGATACGATCTTTGCCCGGCGAATGTCGCCTTTCATCGCGCCGGCTTCGGGCCGGGAGGCGATCTCTGGGCCACGATCAACGGCAGCTACATGCTCACCCGTCTCAAAGCGCCGGGCTCGCTGGAAAGCCGTTGGCTTACCGAAGACGTTCCGTTTGGTCTGGCCGCCTGGCATTCGGTCGGTGCCCAGTACGGTGTACCTGCTCCCACAATACGCGCGATGGTCGACATCGGATCCATCGTCATCGGCGTGGACGGCTGGACGTCCGGTCGAGGCGTTGGTGAGCTGGGCATTGCGGGAATGGATCCATCCGCGCTGAAGGCATACCTTCAAACGGGGAAAACCGCCTGACCCTCGGCCGGGCGGGTTCGTGTCTAAAGAAACCTGGCTATTTTGAACCTGTTGTGGATGTTTCTCCGATGAACGACCCCCTATGACGTCAGGTTCCGTTCTTTGTAATACGATTTCAGACATCGATCCATCACCCAACCGGTCCGCGCCGCACTCTCGCCGCTCGACTCGCACGCGCCCCTGCCCAGGAGTTCATCCACTGCCGTCTGGATCAGCGGCTGATGGACGTGGTGAGGGTTCCGATATTCCAGAACCGTTGTCACGCCGCCCTTCTTGACCAGAATATCGGTATCCGAGAAAACCGGACACTGCACTTCCCCTTCCGACCCCGTAAACGTCATTCGATCTTCGGAAAAATCCGCGTTAAAATTCCAAATACCCGTTCCTACGATCCCGGATTCAAATTCAAAACTGGCGGCCACCGCATCCTCCGCCTTGTAGGTGCAGCCCGTATTTGCAGCAAAACCCCCAACCCGTTTAATCGGACACACCAGAAAATCCAGCAAATCCAGACCATGCGATCCCAAATCCATAAACAGCCCCCCACCCGAGATTTCCGGCCTGTATCGCCAGCCACTCGCCGCGTCACCCCGTGCAAGCGGATCGTAATGGACGATATGTACTGAACTCAACTCGCCGACTACCCCTTCCAAAAGCAACTCCCGAACCCGCAAGAATCGAGGCAGCGCCCGCCTGTAATACGCTACAAAAAGCGGTTGCCCTCTCTCCCGGAAGGCCGCCACCATCCTCTGGCACTCGCCGTGATTCATCGCCATGGGTTTTTCGACAAGACATGGCTTCCCGGCGCGCGCCACCTTCAGCGCCAGTTCAAAATGAGAAGACGGCGGGGTCGCCACATAAACGGCGTCGACCTCGGCGTCCTCAATCAACGCCTCCGCTTGCCCGTAGAACCGCGGTACTCCATGTCTTCTTGTGTAGTCCGCCGCCTTGTCTATATCCCGCCGCATCACCGCCACCAGCTTCGACGACTTCGCTTCCTGAAATCCCGGTCCGCTCTTCACCTCCGTGACATCGCCACATCCCACGATACCCCATTGCACCTTCTCCATGCCCTTGTTCCTCCGTCACCCCCAAAAATGTACGTGCCGGCGTTGGAGCGCCCGCGTGTGTCAGGCCGTATCCTTCATACGCCGCCGCAGAAACGACGGAATTTCCAGGTCGTCCAGTGAGACGTCCCCCTCTATGTTTTCCTCCGGGGCAGTTTGCGGCTCCGTGGCCTCGGCGGTGTCGGCTTTGCGCATATACGCCGGAACATCGAGACCGAGAGGGTTGTCCGTCGGAACTCGCCGTTCTTTCGTTTCAACGAGATCCTCTCCCGTGGCAAAACCCGTGGCAATCACCGTTACCCGTAGTTCATCGCTGAGCGCATCATCCAACACGGTGCCCCAGATAATATTCGCCTCGGGGCCAACTGCCTTGGTAACGGTAGATACCGATTCGTCCACTTCAAACAGTTTCAGCTCACTCCCGGCAGCGATATTTACCAGCACGTACTTTGCGCCATCAATGGACAGATCTTCCAGCAAGGGGCTCTTGATGGCTGCCTCGGCTGCATGGATTGCGCGGCCTTCACCCTTGGCCGTCCCGGTTCCCATCAAAGCGTCTCCGCCCTGTTGCATGACCGTGCGCACGTCATTGAAATCCAGATTGACTTCGCCCGGCATCGCAATCAGATCCGAAATCCCGCGTGTGGCCTGTAGCAGAACGTCGTCCGCCACTCTAAACGCCTCGCGCAGCGTCGTCTCCTCGGAACAGATGTCCAGAAGGCGCTGATTTGGGATTACGATGAGCGTATCCACGGAATCCTTCAACTGAGCGATGCCCATCTCCGCGTTACGCAGCCGGGGTACGCCCTCCATTTCGAATGGCTTGGTCACAATGCCAACTGTCAGAGCTCCAACCTCTCTTGCGATCTCCGCCACCACCGGCGCAGCGCCCGTACCGGTGCCCCCACCCATACCGGCGGTGACGAACACCATATCCGAACCGGACAGCAGTTCCGTGAGGTGGTCCCGGTCTTCCTCCATGGCCTGCCGTCCAGTATCCGGATTTGCGCCCGCGCCCAGCCCTTTTGTGATCCCCTGGCCAATCTGTACACGTTTTGATGCTTCCGATTTATCCAGATCCTGCAGATCCGAATTGACCGCGATAAACTCCACACCCTTGAGTTCCGCTGCGATCATCCGGTTCACCGCGTTGCCCCCGGCGCCGCCGACACCCACCACCCGCATCTTCGCCTGGTTTTCATTGTCAACAATCGAGAATGTCACCATGTAGCATCTCCTATCAATTCGAATTGTGAAGTGGGCAACCCGTTCGGTCGACCCATCCGTTGGCAAGCGTATTTGTTGTGAATCCGGCCTGACCCGGCCGTTGTTCGCCTTAGAAGCTGTCTTAAAACCCCCAGCTGTCTTCGCGCGGCTGCAAAAGCGTCGGTCGGCGTTGGTCAAACCGACCCGTATCTTTAGATAGGGGCGGGTTCGCCCGCCTGGACCGACACATTTTCGCTCGCGCTCGGGAACGCACCAGGAATTTCAAGACAGCCTCTTAGAAAAGGTCCTTCACCCACCCCTTCATTCTGCTCAGTATTGAACCGAACGAATTATTGCCGCCAACCCGCAATCCGCCACCAAATTCCTGTTGCTGCAGACCGAATTTCACCAAGCCGACACCCGTAGCGTAAATGGGCGCTATGACATCGTCCGAAAGGCCGGTCACGCCGTTGGGAACGCCCACGCTGACCGGCATTCCAAATACTGCCTCCGCCAACTCAACGGTTCCCTCGAGCATCGATCCACCGCCTGTAATGACGACGCCGGCCGCCAGCAGATCGGCATAATCGGTCCTGCGAATTTCCCGGTGTACCAGGGTGAAAATTTCCTCCATGCGCGCTTCGATAATCGCCGACAGTTCTTCACGGGGTACTTCGTAGGAGGGCCGGCCGCCAATGCCGGGAACACTTATTGCCTCGTCCTTGTCGACCAACGAGCGGGAAGAACAGCCGTGGGAGCGCTTGATGCTCTCCGCCTTGCCAGGGGACGTTCGCAATCCAATTGAAATGTCATGTGTTACGTTCTCGCCCCCCAGCCCCACGACGGCCGTATGCCGTATGCTCCCGTCGTAAAACACCGCAATGTCGGTTGTGCCACCGCCAATGTCGACCAGCATCACGCCCATCTCTTCTTCCTCAGGCGACAATACGGCATAGCTGGATGCCAACGGCTCCAGCACGAGATCGACAACCTCCACACCTGCCCTTCGGATGCTTTTGCATATGTTCTGTGCCGACGTGACGGAACCCGTCACCATATGCACGTCGACCTCCAGGCGCACGCCCGACATCCCGATCGGATTCTTGACTCCCGGCTGGTCGTCTACCACAAACGACTGGGGCAACACGTGGATGATTTCCCGGTCCATAGGAATCGAAACCGCCTTGGCGGTTTCGATCACACGCGCCTCATCCTGAGCGGTAATTTCGTTGTCGGATCCGGATACCGCGATCACACCACGGCAATTCAGGCTGCGAATGTGATCTCCCGCGATGCCGGCGTAAACCGCCCCGATACGTACGTCCGAGGCCTGTTCAGCTTCTTCGACAGCGCGTTGGATGGATTGGACGGTTTGGGCCACGTTCACCACAGCTCCACGTTTCAGCCCGTTGGACTGGCTAGTGCCTACACCCGTGATTCTGAGCTGATCGTCTTCTTCCACCTCGGCCACGACCACACATATTTTGGTCGTTCCGATATCCATTCCAACGATCTGATCCATTTTGGCCATCCGAATTTCCTTTCCAACTACGACCGGTCCGGTGCTGGAAACAGGTTTTCGGAACCCTTAGCTTGTACCAACGACAACCTGATTCGAAAACCGGAGATCGACGTAGGCGGGCGTCTGAATTCTGTGTGCCCCCGCCTTTACAAACGCATCAAAACGCCGGACTTGACCGGCCGGGTTTTCAAGTCGCATCCGTAGTGTCATTCCATCTCCCACCAGATAGACCCGAGCCTCCGTGACAGAAACCATGTGTACCTCGGAGACCTCTTCCAGAAACGCCGGTTCCTTTAAACGGAGCTGTTCCAGGAAAGCAACGAGGTGAGAAAACCGGTAATCCCCCGATGAATCCGCGGCCGTTTCTATACCTGTCACGATCGGCAGATTGAACGGCGCCTGCGGCAGTGGAAAAAGTACACCATCCCCGTCCAGCCCATGCAGCCCTTCCGACGTTGCGGCCAGTGCAAGCGGATGTCTCTCCTGCAGTTCGATGAGCAACCCGCCCGGAGGCTGCCTCAACAACAATGCATCCTTAATCTTCGGATCGGCCACTAGCCGCTGTGTAGCCGCTCTAAGATCGGCCGCGAACAGGTTGACGCCAATCTCCAGGCCCGAAAGAATCGCAACCTCCCGCTCCTTCAACAGCCTGTTGCCCACCACGGTAATGTGGTCCAACCGAAACAGGTCGGAATCGGTGAGCGCCGAATACGCGTTCTGGATCCCGAACAGCAGCAGTCCGACCAGGGCGAGAACCACAATCCACCGTAAAATGCGAACCGGCGATCGGGGCGCGGGCTCCTCGTGAGAAATCCGCTCCCTTTCCTGCGTCCGGGAATAGATCGGTCTATGACTGGACATACGACCTCCATCGATATTAAGTGTCGGTCAGGGGACTCGGGCATTCATCGAGCACACGACGCCGCACCGGGATTTCCTCAATAGGACCGGTTGCGGTTCCCCGCTTCACGGATTCTCGATTCCTCGCTCACCGACAACGCGAACTTCCATCTTCATTTCGATGCCATAAACCTGCATTACTTTTTCTTGGACCTTCCGAACCAGCGAGAGGACATCCGCTGCCGTCCCGCGACCCCGATTCACGATAAAATTCGCATGAACATCCGACACCTCGACATCGCCTGCGGAAAGCCCTTTGCATCCCGCCCTGTCGATGAGCAACCCCGCCGACGTGCCAGGCGGGTTCTTGAAAATGCAGCCAGCGTTGCGCGCCCACAGCGGCTGGGAGCCCCTTCGCTGGGTAAGCATTTCGTCCATGCGCGTCTGCACCATCGCCGGATCGTCTTCTTCCAGAACAAAGCCTGCCTCGACGATCAGAAATCCTGCCGGAAGATCCGTATGCCGGTACGAGAACGATATTGCTTCTTTCTGCAATTCTACCGCCAGACCCGATCGGAGATCGACACCTCTCAGCCACGCCGTACGCTCCATGATCTGGCCCCCCCACGCGCCGGCATTTCCCCTGATTGCGCCGCCCACCGTGCCGGGAATTCCGCAGCCGAACTCCATCCCGGTTCGCCCGGCGCGCTGGCAGCGTCGGGAAAATACCTGAAGGCTCGCACCCGCCTGCGCGACGCCCTGATCCGACCCGACCGCCATTCCTGCAAGTCCTCGGGTCAAGCAGATTACGAGGCCCCTGAAACCTGTGTCGCCAACCAGCAAGTTGGTTCCGCCGCCCAGAGGCAACACCTGTAGTTCGGAGTCCAGAACGAATGGCACCGCGGTGGTCAGATCATCCAGATCCGCGGGTCGGAAAAACAGATCCGCGGGCCCACCCAAACCAAAATGGGTATGCTTCTTCAAGGGTTCGTCAACCAGAAGTTCGCCCCTGCAGCGTGCCCGGATCTCACGGGCAAGCGAATTACGCTTCGAAACATCATCCATCGGCCCTCAATGCTCTGTCGGACAGCCGGTCGATCAGCCCGTATGCAACCCGCTCCACGTCGCCGGCGCCCATCACCAATACGAGTTCGCCAGGCGCAAGCGCTTCGGCAAGGCGCATCTCCAGATCAACCAAGCCCGGGACATAAAACACCTCGGGAGAGCCGGCATCCCGTACCTGACGTGCCACCGTCTCGCCGGTCACGCCGGGAATCGCATCCTCTCGAGCGGCATATACTTCGGTTACCCAGACCTGATCGGCTTCACTCAACACCCTTCCAAAATCAACCGCGAAATCTCTCGTTCTCGAGTACAGATGGGGCTGGAAAACAGCCACCAGACGTCCCGTCCACCCCGCTCTTATGGTTTCCAGGGCGGCCTGAACCTCGGTAGGATGATGCGCATAGTCGTTCACCACCCTCACACCACCCGGATCGCCAAGTACCTCCAGCCGGCGTCGCACTCCCCGGAAGTTCTCCAGTCCGGTCCGGATTGCCTTCCAGTTCAGCCCCAGCGCCAGTCCAACACCCACGGCTGCCAGCGCGTTGCTGACATTGTGCCGGCCTGGAACCCTGAGGACAACATCGCCGAGTTGTTTTCCGCGATCGACCACCTGAAACCGACTTCCGATTCCATCCTGGCACAGGCGTTGCGCGGATATCCCTGTTTCCTCATCCAGGCCATAGGAGATAATCTCAAGATGCCCTACCTTTAATTTCCGCACTAAGGGTCCATCGTAGCCCATTACCGCACAACGGCTGGTCTGTTTCAGAAACTGTTGGAACGCTTGAACAAGACCGTTCAGGTCTCCATAACAATCCAGGTGATCCGCTTCAAGTGACGTCACGACCGCGACCTCGGGACGCAATGTCAAAAAGGAACGGTCGAACTCATCGGCTTCGACCACCCACAACGTCTGCGAGCCCGGCCGTAAATTTCTCTCTGGGCCCTGAACGATCCCGCCCACCAGCACCGTGGGATCCAGACCCGCCGCCTCGAGAACACCGCCCGCCATGGCTGTTGTTGTCGTCTTCCCGTGTGTACCGGTCACGCCCACAACCCGGTGTCCGGCCGTCAACTGCCCGAGAAGCGCGGCCCTCTTGACCGTCGGAATGCCGTTCGATCGTGCCGCCATCAATTCCGAATTGTCCGGTCCCGCAGCAGGAGTGTACACAACGATGTCTACGTTCTTTACAGCGTCGATCGTATGTCCTATATGAACGGAAATTCCCAGCGTCCCCAACCGATCCGTCAACGCGGAGGCCTCGCGGTCCGATCCGGTAACATCGCATCCCTGCTGAAGCAGCAGTTCCGCGACCGCGCTCATGCCCACACCCCCGATGCCGACAAAATGAACGCGGCAACCCGGTTTCAATTTCACCATGCGGCATCCATCCTCTAACCCCCACCGCGCAGGAGTCCACTTCGCGCCATTCCCTCCACCATTCGCACAGCCGCGTCTGGCACGGCCAGCGCGCGGCTCCGGCGGGCCATATCCGAAAGAAGGCCGTTCGAATCGACCAACCCGGACACTTCCCGGACCAGCCTTTCCGCGTTCAGTTCCGATTCGGGCACCATCCGTGCGGCGCCGGCTCGAACCACGGCCCTTGCGTTATATTCCTGATGGTTCTCCGCCGCGAGGGGCAGTGGCACCATCAATGCGGGGACACCCAGTTGCGTCACTTCCGTCACCGTTATGGCACCCGCCCGGGTCAGCGCGAGGTCTGCCGCACTGTAAGCCACCGCCATGTCGTCGATAAAGTCCCTGACGACCACACGGTCTCCCCAGGAGCGTGCAACGGAAGCCGCTTCGTGGTAACCGACCTTACCGGTCTGCCACAAGACCTGGTAGCCACGTTCCGTCAATACCGGCAGTGCTTCCGCCACGGCACGGTTAATGCCCAGAGATCCCTGGCTGGCTCCCGTCACAAA
Source organism: Candidatus Latescibacterota bacterium (assembly GCA_965237675.1). Lineage (GTDB taxonomy): Bacteria > Latescibacterota > UBA2968 > UBA2968 > JAAXHE01. The sequence continues at coordinate 559,589 of OZ250150.1, read as the reverse complement.
CAGCGTGAACCGATCCAGGGCCAACCCGAACTGCCGGCGTGCCTCCGTCCGGTCTACACGCCGCCATCCCTCCCGAATCGGGTTGCCCACGATAAATTTCTCACGCCCGCCGACACGTCGCCTCGCGCCTTCAAATGCCAAATAGACCTGTCTGGACGCGCGTGACAACAGACGTACCGTTAGGCCGGGGAAATTGTTCGACTCGTGCAGGACCAGCGGAATTCCAAGCAACCGCGCGGCCACACCCACCGGGCCGCTGACGTGGCCACCGGTACAGATCACCGTATGCGGATGATACGTAAAGAGGATGCGAAAGGCGGAACAGACGCCCTTCAAGAGCATCCATGGAAATTGTAGCAGATCGAGATGCAGGCGACGCTTAAGGCCAATGACCGGCAAGGTCTCCAGGACATATCCGGCACGAGGAATCAGTCTGGCCTCAACGCCTCGCGCAACACCGACGAATCGAATTAGGGTATCCGGGTACCGTTGGCGGACTGCGGCCGCCACGCCCAGCGCAGGTACCGTGTGGCCGCCGGTAAGGGTAACGGCAAACAACAGGCGTAAAGGCATCAGAATCCGCGATCTCATGTCCGGTACATTCTGACGGCACCGGTTCGTTGGGGAAGCGTTCCCGGGTCGGCCGCACCGCACCGCCCGATGTTGATTAAAATGCCCACGGCAAGCAACGTGAAGAGCAATGAAGATCCACCGTAACTGATAAAGGGCAGGGGAAGCCCGGTGGTGGGCAACAATCCAGTACAGACCCCCATATTCACAAATGCATAGACCAGAATCATGAGTGTTATTCCCGACGCGAGGAAGAATCCGTGCAGATCCGGCGCACGGCGGGCAATATGAAACCCGCACCGGGCGAAAATCAGGAAGCAGATCACCAGACCGGCCGTGCCGACCAATCCCAACTCTTCACCGACGATGCTGAACACGAAGTCGGTATGCGGCTCAGGCAGAAAGAAATATTTCTGCAGACTTTGACCAAGACCCAACCCGGTCCAACCACCGCTGCCCAGTGCCAATAAAGACTGCATGATCTGATATCCGGCGCCCTGGACGTCGTCGGTCGGACTGAAAAACGTCATGATCCGTTCCTTCCGATATCCCAGAACGAATACGACGATATATAACAACGGCAGCAATACCAGCCCCGTGCCGGCCAGGTGTTTAACCCGCACACCGGCCAGATATAGCATCAGCGTGCAGGTCAGTCCAATGGCCAGAGCCGTTCCGAGATCGGGCTGGAGCACTACCATTCCCATCGCAACGCCGATTATGGCAATATGTGGGAGGTAACCCTGAACGAGATCCTTCACCAGTCCCTGGCGCCTGCTCAAGGATTCCGCCAGATAAACGACCAGCGCGAGACGCATCAGATCCGAAGGTTGAAGGGTGCCACCCGGTAATGGAATCCATCGATATGCGCCGCGCACCCTGCCGACGCCCGCGAGTTTGAAAACCAGGACAACAGCCAATCCCAGGAAGCCGATGGCCAGAAAGACCCGGGCAAATCGTGCCCAGAACCGATAGTCCACCCGCATAATCAAGAGCATCGCCAGGAGACCGACCACCGTACGCAACGCCCACCGCTTTAAGAAAAAGTGGCCGCTTTCAAACCGCACCTGCCCCAACGCCGTGCTGGCGCTATACACCATAACGAGGCCAAATCCCACCAGCCCGATCACCAGCAACATCAGCAGATAGGTCTGTCGTTCTGGCCCTCCGGTCGACATATATGCCAGCTTATAGGGAAAAGGATCCCGAAACGGGATCTCAGGAAACGCGTCAAGGATCGGAATTGTGTTATGACTCACGGAATGCAAAGCGCCGACTGCGGTCGATCGTAAAGATCGAAACGTCGCAAGCCGGTCATGGTTTTGTTTCAAAACCCAGTGCTTCCGCAGTTGCCTCCATCGTCAGGCCGCGAGACCCTTTCATCAGTACCAGATCTCCCGGCCTTAGAAATGCCTTGAGTTTTGTCACCAGGGTTGCACGGTCTTTGAATGCCCGCGACCTATTCGGGGTCAGACCGCCCGAAACGCCTCCTTCGGCCACCTGACATGACATGTCACCGAGCGCAAAAACGGCGTCCATTCCCAGTCTGGCGGCAAGTATACCCAGGCGCCGGTGGCTCTGAATGGCTGATGTGCCCAGTTCCAGCATATCGCCAAGCACCGCCACCCGCCGCCCGCCCTCGGTGATCGACATCTGAGCCAGCGTCTCCAGAGCCGCCCGCATCGAAGCGGGGTTGGCATTGTACGAATCGTCCAATAGCCGGATTCCATTCTGCTCGACCACGAGGCCACGCAGCTTTGAAGGTCGATACCCGCCAAGTGTTTTCGCGGCCTGTTCAACCGGCACATCCAGGGCCGCGCCAACCGCTGTCGCGGCCAACGCGTTGTACACCTGATGGCGGCCGGGTACAGCCAGATGAAAAAAACGGCCCTGTAGAGAGAAATGACCGCAGCCCTCCTGGTCTATGACAAGTCCCTCCCCACGAAACTGACATATCTTCTCGATACCAAAGCCCAGGAGTCTCCCCTTTAGTCTTGCTCGCTCCTGCGACACGAACAGGTTATCGAGATTCAAGATAGCCATTGAAGACTCTTCTAGATAATCCAGGAGTTCCCCTTTGGCTTTAGCCACCCCCTCTACAGAGCCTAAAAACTCCAGATGTGCAGGTCCGATATTGGTAATCACACCGATCGTCGGATCGGCAATTTCACACAGGTATTTCAAACCGCCATGTTCGCTGATGCCCATTTCAACCACCGCGGCTTCGTGGGCATTTGATAGCCGCAGCAGAGTCAGTGGAACCCCAAGCCAGTTGTTCAAATTGCCTTCCGTGGCCAGGACTCTGTACCGCGTGCTCAGCACTTCGGCAGCCATATCCTTGGTTGTTGTTTTTCCACTGCTGCCCGTAACGCCAACCACCGGAATCCGAAATCGCTGGCGGTAAGCCCTGCCCAGAGCGCCCAGCGCCAGGCCCGGTGTCTCAACCACGATCAGCGCCCCGGACATTCTTCGGGAACTTCGGCTTTCCGCCCACTGGCGTGAGACGACCGCCGCGGATGCGCCCCTTCTGAAGGCATCGCCCACAAAGAGATGCCCATCCCGATTTCCGTTGATCCGATCTCCCTCGAGCGCGAAGAACAACTCCCGGGCCTTCAACACACGTGTATCGATGCACCCGCCGGTTGGACAGAGTGCCGAATCGACGGATCCAACCAATTCTCCGTCCATTGCATCCGCCACTTCCGCCAGTGTCATTCCTTCCATATTGCGTGTTCCGGGTGTCGATCCTTGATTCTCAAACCCGTAGGCATCGGGAGTTCCCCGGGGTACTATACCCGACCCTCCAGGACTTCACGCGCCACCTCCCGATCGTCGAAGCGGATCTTTTGTCCGTCGATATCCTGATAATCCTCGTGTCCCTTGCCTGCTATAACGACAAGATCGCCGCTAGAAGCATATTCAATGGCCTGTGAAATCGCCTTCCGCCGGTCGACTTCGACCCTGTGGTCGGCCCGGCCAACACCCGCCAATATGTCTCGGAGAATCGACTCCGGGTCTTCGGTCCTGGGATTGTCGGACGTCACAACGGTCAAATCGGACATCTGCGCAGATATTCGTCCCATCTGGGGCCGCTTGCCCCGGTCCCGATCACCCCCACATCCAAATACGGAGATCAGACGGCCGTCCGTAAACTCACGGGCCGCCCGCAAGACATTTCTCAGCGCATCGGGAGTATGTGCATAATCCACGATCACGCTGAAATCCTGTCCTTCCTGAATGTGCTCAAAACGACCCGGCACCTGCACGTCCCGGATGGCCTCGGCAGACGATTCCGCCGCTACACCCATCGCCAGTCCCGCAGCGATCGCCGCCGCCGCATTCATCTGATGGAACCGGCCCTGTAGCGCGAAGGCGAGTTGAACGGTTCCAGAAGGCGTTTTCAGATCCATCCGAGTCCCTCTGAAGTCCGTTTTCGCGTTCACAATTCGCACATCGGCCGCTGGCGAACGGCCGAAGGACACCACCCTGGCGCTGCAGCAACTCAACAAGTGCTCTGTCACCGCGTCGTCTGCGTTGACCACCGCTTGCGCATCCGGATTCAAGTTGTCAAAGAGCAGCTTTTTGGCGGCCAGATAGGATTCCAGGGAATCGTGGAAATCCAGATGGTCCCGCGAAAAATTCGTAAAAACCGCCGTGTCGAATTCGATGCCGTGTACCCGGTCCAACGCCAACCCGTGCGACGTAACCTCCATCACAGCCGCAGTGCAGCCGCCGTCCAACATCTCCTTCAACAACCGCTGTAGATCGTGGGCTTCAGGCGTTCCAATGAACGACGGCATACGGCGACCGCCCAGCCTGTATTCAACCGTCCCGAGCAATCCGCAGGCCCCAACGGCTGCCTCCAGAGCCGCCTGAATCAGCATCGCGGTCGTGGTTTTTCCGTTGGTCCCCGTTACCCCCACCGTCCGCAGTCGATGCGAGGGCGACCCGTAGAAGTGTCCCGCGAATACACCCAGCGCGTTCCGCGTGGACGGCACCAGTATGACGGCGGCGTCGGCCTCAACAGGCTCTTCAACCACCACTGCCACGGCCCCCGCCGCCACGGCCTGTGGCACAAACGCATGCCGGTCCTCAAGCTGTCCGCCGCGGATGGCAACGAACAGATCACCCGGTCGAACCTTCCGCGAATCTGTGGCCAGACCCGCAACCCATGGATTGCCCGTATGCAGCCATTGTGCTCCTGGAATCCTGGAAATGAAGTCGTCCAGCCGCATAGCACGGTTTTTTTCACATATCGTCCGGAATCGGCACGTACTGCGGGCTACATACCACATTGCAGACCGTACCACGGGCAACCAGCATCCCGGCACCGGGGGTTTGCGAAACGACTCTCCCGCTGCCCGAGGCGCTCACGGCCAATCCAGACGATGTCAACTGAACCACAGCCTGGCGCAATGGAACCCCCAGCACACTGGGCGTCGTTATGGTATCGACAGTCGTCGCGGAATCTTCTGAAACAGGCACGTGCTTCGACTCCCCGATCTCAGTCGATTGGGTCGGCGCCTTTACTGATATTGGCGTGCCCACGTCCACCTTCACGGGGTTGAAACCGTGCCGATCCAGCACCCGTTTCGCTACATTCCGGGATAATCCCGCCAATATGGGCGCGGACCCTTCCACGCCTTCTTTCCCACCGGCCTGAACGACTGCTCGATGTCGCATTTCAGTGTCGCGCAGGCTCACAATGCGTTTCATGATGCGGCTGAAGACCGGTGCCGCCACCTGGCTTCCCCAGTGAATACCCTCTGGGCTGTCTACGACCACTATACATAGAAATTCCGCACGCTCTACCGGCAAAAACCCGATAAATGAGGAAACATACCGATTCGGATCATAGCCCCGCACGCCTTCACTTGCCCGTTGCGCGGTGCCCGTTTTTCCGGCTACGCGATAACCGGGCACCCGTGCGTTTGCGCCTGTGCCTCGCTGTACCACCCCTTCGAGGATTTCCGCCATGTGTTTTGCCGTTTCTTCAGAAACCACCCGCCGCAAGATATGGGGCCGTTCAGCCACCCAGGTACGGTCCTGAGAACGGCGGCGATAAATGCGTGGTGCCATTAGACGGCCGCCGTTGGCGATTGCGCCATAAGCCATCACCATCTGCAATGCCGTTACGCCCACCTCCTGCCCTATCGCCATTGATGCCAGCGTTCTCCCGGACCATCGTTTAGGATTTTTCACGTTTCCGTGCACCTCACCTGGTAAATCGACAGAAGTCTTGCTTCCGAATCCGAACCACCGAACATATCGAAACAGCCCTGCCCGTTCCAGTTTTCGAGCGATTTTCACGGTTCCAATGTTGCTGGATTCTTCCACGACCTGCTGGACCGTCAGCCATCCCAACGGATGTGTGTCTCGAATCACACCGCCGGAAATCTGCATCCGGCCATATTCACAGAAGATTCGATCTTCACGGCGCCAGAGCCCATCTTCCAGACCGCCCGACACTGCAACGAACTTAAACGTCGACCCCGGCTCAAAGAGATCGGTGACCGCGCGATTGCGTCGAACCGCCGCATCGTACTTGCCGAAATGATTGGGGTCGTACAACGGCACATTGGCCATAGCCAGAATTTCACCTGACCGGGGCGAGGTGACGATCGCCATCCCGTTCGCCGCCTTGAACTGCGCCACTGCCACGGCCAACTCCTCTTCCACGATCGACTGGTAATCGACATCGAGGGTTAACATCACATCCTCGCCGTCCTCGGGCATCTGCCTCACAACCCCCAGAGCACCCAGTACCTCGCCTCGTGCATCCCTCCTGGAGATCATATCTCCGTGTTTGCCCTGCAACAGCGAATTGCAGGCAAGTTCCACGCCCTCGATTCCCAAATTGTCGATGTCGGTGTACCCCAGCATCTGTCCGGCAAGCCCGCCCATCGGATAGCTTCGGCGCATCTCGACAATTCGGCCCACACCCTTTGGCAACGGGTCCTGTCGTGGGTCGCTGAGTACCTTTCGAGCCAGCCAGACAAATTGCTTCTTTTGAAGCCGCCGCAGGATCGCAGCGTTGTCCTCGCTATCACGACCGGAAAATCGCACCGCGATGGATCCGAGGCTGTCCAACTCGGCTACATTGTTGACAAAGAACGATTGGGCTTCCAGATTCGTTGCAAGCACCCTGCCTTGCCGATCCAGAATACGACCGCGGCTCGCATTCAATACCGTCCGCTTTTCGTGCTGCCTTTTGGCACGGGCGCTATAGAGGTCACCCGTCCAGATCTGGAGCGCAGCCAACCTGTAGATTAAGACCAGAACGAAGATACCGCCCAGCAGGCAAATCGCTCTTTGCCGGCGAATATGGCGCACTTCAATCCGCATGGTTCAGTTCTTGCGCCCGGAAAGACCATGGCGGTCGGGTTGCATATCCAGGTACAGGTTTTTAGGCGGACCCTGTGGAAACACCATCCCAAGTCTATTTGAAGCGATCTCACGGATTCGACTGCTTCTGCGGAGTCCCGAGATCTCTGCACGGAGGCGCTCTTGCTGGTGAAGCAATTGCTGGTGCTCGGTTCGAAGCCGTGCAATCTCGTCACCCTGCTGCACGGTCTGCGCCTGTGCCCACAGATAACCCAACAGACCCAGAACCACCAGCGCCACAGTCAAGAGTACGTATCGATACCCACCCGACGTCTTCACCTGGGAATTGCCATTCATAAGCGTTCTTTCTCACTCCCGGCACTCGACTTCACAATTTCTCTGCCACCCGCAGCGTAGCACTTCTGGCTCGCGGGTTTCGTTGTCGCTCGTCCGACCCCGGCCGAATGCCTCCGGGTGTCAGGACGCGCACTTGCGCGACTTGTTCACATCCGCATATGGGGAGATTCGGCGGGCAAACGCAATCCAGTGCAGCCGACCGAAAAGCCCTCTTCACAATCCGGTCTTCAAGCGAGTGATACGACAGAATTCCAATTCGTCCGCCCCCCGCCAACATTTCGATCGTGCACTCAAGGGTTTCACGGAGCCGCTCCAACTCGCTGTTGACTTCGATCCGAATCGACTGAAAGATTCTGGCCACAGTCTTTTGGGTTTGTGGTCCCCGCGCGGTTTCCGCAATCAGAGCGGCCAATTCAGACGTAACTTCCAGCGGCTTCCGGATCCGCCGACGGCAGATTGCTCGGGCGATCCGGCCGGCCGCACGCTCTTCTCCGAATTGTTTGAAAATTCGCGTCAGCTTCTCCAGGGAGTAGGCGTTCACGACCTCGCGTGCAGTCCGAAGGGCGTCCGGCCCCATTCGCATATCCAGAGGCCCGTTTCGGAGATAGCTGAAGCCCCGGGAGGCTTCGTCGATTTGATGTGAAGAAACGCCCAGGTCGAAGAGCGCTCCCGATATCCGTACGACCCCCAGGTTATCCAAGACCCGCGGCAGTTCCCAGAAAGGCGTCTCGATTATTTCCACCCGATGGTGGAATCGACACAGGCGATTGGTAGCGGTCTCAACCGCCTCCGGATCTCGATCTATCCCGATCAGTCGTCCTTGCGGGCCCATCCGCGCCAGCAGATATTCAGCATGGCCGCCACCACCCACCGTCCCATCGATGTACACACCGTTCGGGTCGTTTACCACCCGGTGGGCCGTTTCCCACCCCATTACCGGCGTATGAAATTCCTCGGCCCCGTACATCGTTGTTTTCTTGAATAAATATTGCGTAATTCATTTCGCGCAAACTCCCCGCACCTCCACACAATTCAATAAAGAAATAGAATTGTGGCGCTCCCGGCCCCAGTGACTTAGAGAATATCCAGATCTTCCGCGAAATCTTCCAACTTCTGGACGGCATCGCTCATATCAGCGCCGTATTGTTCCGGATTCCAGATCTCTATCCGGTTGCCCACGCCGATGAGTGTCGCGCGATCCGTAATTTCCGATATTTCAAGCAGCTTTCGTGGAACCAAGAGACGTCCCTGCCGGTCGATTCTCGTCTCCGCCGCTCCCCCCATAACCCAACGGGCGATCTGGCGCTTCACCCTTCCTTTATGGTTCCCGTCCTTAATCTGCTGCAAGACCTGCCGCCAACCCACCGGATCAAACCCGGCCAGGCAGCCGTCGAACCACCTGGCAATAACGAGCGAAGTGACATGTGTGGGCAATTCCCGGCGAATGGCGGCGGGGACAATCAGCCGACCCTTGGTATCGACGGGAATATCCTCAAATTCTCCGATGAACAGTGGCGTTTCGTCTGGCATACGAGCGACTCGGGGGATACAGGTGACACGTGGCGCCGGAACCTACGCGCGGTAGGTGAATTCGAAATTCGCCATGGCCAAGCCGTGAGTCGGGAGAAAAGCCCCGACTAACGGGTCGGGGCTCGTCGTGCTGAGCGATTGCTTCACTGGTTTATTCAGATTCTCCCTAATGCACCACTTTCCACCACTTTCCACCACCAACAGTAGGGCTTGCTTATACAAAAGTCAAGGGATTTCTAATCGATTTTTCGCCTTATCTTTAAAAAAACAACCCAGTGACCATGAGTGCACATGCATGGCGCAACCCGTCCTCGAGGGAAAATGTGGTGGGTATCGAAAGTAACATGAAAAAAAAACACCAGATATTGTATAAGGGCGGCCGTTCCACCGGCACGGCGGACCGACGAAACGTGAGGGCGAACGAGTGTCCTGTCCCAGAAATATGTCACCATTCTTCGCCCGGTTCATCCCGTCTCTCTGCGTTCCCTTCGCTCGCAGACCTTCGGCAGGTCGCAGGCGCCTTGCCATCCGGGCGAGTCTTCGGCCGAATTTCGGCAATCTATTTCCGGGACAGAACACTCGACGGTGTGGATCCTCATACTCCCATGTGCCTACCGGCAGTTTAGAGGCGAATTGTTTTGCCTTGACCCATTGGTCGTGCCCGGATATCTTTTTGACGATGAAACCGACACTCTTTGCCGTCCTGTTCTGCGGCCTGCTGGCCTGTACCGCCCGGAACGGATCCGGACCCAACGAACGACAACTGGAAACCGTTGTTCTCGAAGTCATCCGCCTCCATCATCGCTATGCGGAACATCCCGATAGTCTGGCCATCAAGCGAAGAGCCGTGCTGCGAGGACGGTTCACAGAGAAAGATCTCGAACAGTTAATCGCAACCTGGAAGACGAATCCCGAAGCACTGGAGATCCTGACAGGGCGAATCACGGAAACCCTCGAAGCGGATAGCGTTTTCGTTCGCTGGAAAGAGGCCACGAAGAGAGACAACAATGGCAAGCACCAAGCCCCCAAAAAAAAATGAAGGCGGGTTCGAAAACCCGCCTTCATTTTTCGGTGATGCTGGAACAGATTCTTAATTCTGACGCCCACCCGATTTCCCCGACTCAGTTCTGGCCCGGGCACGCCGGCTTATTGGGACATCCGAGTGGAACGTACCAGGCGTTGTCACCCTGCAAATTGACTGGATAGTGATCCAGGTGACAGTTTTGCCTCGTTCGCGTGTTCTTTCCAATGGGGGATGCGCTTTCATCCGGATCAATAGAACCACCCCGAGATACGGCTAATATCCCCAAACGTCACATAGACCATCAGACCCAGCAAGAATACAAACCCAACCTGCTGGAGCCTCTCTTTCTGCCGCGTGGAAAGCGATCGTCGTGAAATGGCCTCTACGCTCAAGATCATCAGATGGCCCCCGTCCAGCGCTGGAATCGGTAACAGGTTCAAGACGGCGAGGTTAATACTCAGCATCGCCATAAAATCGATCAGCGCTTCCCAACCCTCGCGCGCCTTACTCCCCGCCATCTGCGCGATTCCTATCGGACCCGCAAGCATGCCTCCCGACATCTCGCCAAGGATCAGGCGTTTGATGACCATGAAAATAAGCGTCGTATAACCCACAAGGTCCCGCCCACTGTGCAGTATGGCGGTGGTCAGACTCACCGGCACCCGCGCGCTGGGCTCGTAGGACGGGCCGATGCCAATCACACCGATGGTTCGCCCCTCGCCCCGTTGTGGCTGAGGCACGAGTCGCACTGCCATCTCCTCTTCGCCGCGCATCCACCGGATCTCGGTCTCCTGCCCCGGCCTTGCGGAAATCTTCTTTCGCATCTCCTCCCACTGGCTTACGGATTCACCTGCGACCGTTAGCACCCTGTCTCCGGGCTCCATCCCCGCTTTCCCTGCCGGGTACCCCGGCATCACCGATCCGGCAGTAGGAGGAAGGAAAGGATCGAAGCCCAACTCCTGTCCGGGATCGAGCGTTGTTACAAGGGATAACACATCGTCGCCACGAGCCACGTCCAGAGCCACGTCCCGGGCGCCGCTCACGTTGAATGCCTCGATCAGCCCGTCCCAGCTCTCCACCCGGTTCCCGTTAACCGCGAGGATGCGGTCATCCGTCCGTAAACCCGCCCCGTAAAACGGAGAGGTTGCCTCAATTCGACCTACCTTCGTCGTCTGCAGGACATAGTCCCCCAACGTGAGGCGCAACCCCAAAATGAGCAGGAAACCGAGCAGGAAATTCATTATGGGACCTGATACCATGACCGCCATCTGAATTACCCTGGGTTTCGACTGAAATTCCCACGGCTCTCGCTTGACCTCCGCACTGCCAAAATCCGACATTCCCGCCACCTTTACGTATCCACCGAGGGGCAGCCAGGAAATGCAATACTCCGTCTCGCCGACCGTTATCCCAAACGCCTTGGGCGGAAATCCCAGTGAGAACTGTTCCACGCGAATACCCGACTTTTTGGCGACAACGAAATGACCGAATTCGTGCACAAAGACCAGTACTCCTAAAACGAAAATGAAATAAAAGACCGTTTCCAGAAATTCCAAAGCGCTCAACTCCTGTCAGGAATCCCTCGATCCTCAGGCCGGACGGGTCGGAGGGTTTACAGGGACCGAGAAAGCACGGGTTGTCTATTCACGCGACTCTCCGGTTCCGGCGCGGTGCTTCGGGCTATCTTGCCAGCCGTGTGACAATCTCCCTTGCCTTTTCTCGCCCCCATCGGTCCGCTTCAAACACCGCCTCGAGATTCGAGCCGGATGCGTTGACATGCGCATCGAGGGTCCGGCGTACGACATCCGGTACATCCAGAAACGCGATGCGACCTTCCAGAAAGGAATAGACACCAATCTCGTTGGCCGCGTTCAGTACTGCCGGCGCCGTACCTCCCGCACGCCCGACTTCATACGCAAGCGCAAGGCAGGGAAATCGCTCCAGGTCCGGCGCATGGAAGCTCAACGAACCCGTGGCCAAAAGGTCCAGCGGCGGGACGGCGGTCGGCAGCCGATCCGGATGGGTCAACGCCTGCTGAATGGGCAACCGCATATCGGGGCGGCTCAAATGCGCGGTCAGGCTTCCATCCAGATACTCAACCAGACAATGCACGATCGACTGCCGGTGGATCACGACATCGATCTGTTCGATGTCGAGCCCGAGAAACCAGCGGGACTCAATCACCTCAAAACCCTTGTTCATCAACGTGGCCGAATCGATCGTGATCTTCGGACCCATCCGCCACGTCGGATGACGGAGGGCCTCGTCTGGTGTCGCGCGGGCCATTTCGTCCAACGACATCTGGAAAAACGGACCTCCTGAGGCGGAAAGCACGATGCGCGTCACGTGCCGGGACGGGACTTCCTGCAGGCTCTGCCACAAAGGTGTCAGCTCGCTATCAAGTGGAATCAACCGCACGCCGTTCCGCGCCGCAAGATCTGTTACAAGGTGCCCCGCTACGACCAATGTTTCTTTATTCGCGATGGCGACGTCCTTGCCTGCCTCAACCGCCGCCAGGGTTGGCCGCAGTCCGACCCCCGCCACCAGCCCGTTGATGACCAGATCCACTTCCGAATCCGTCGCCAACGCGAGGAGTCCGTCCGGACCGTGTAACACCTCAACACCCTGCAACTCACGCCTTTTGCCGGCGTTCTGCGCGTTTTCTTCTCCCACACAGACCCGTTTCGGCCGGAAACGCGTCACCTGCTCACAGAGCAGATCGATATTGCGTCCGGCGCTGAGGCATTCCACTTCGAACCGGTCGGGCAGACCGGCCAGAACGTCCAGCGTATTCGTTCCGATTGATCCCGTCGACCCAAGCAGCGCAACCCGCTTCATACACATATCCCGTTTATGTCAACGGGTGAATTTAACTGCCGCATTCTGGAATGTGCGGAGGCCTAATGAAACACGCGGAGGTAAAGATACACCATGGGATACACAAACAGAAAACTATCGAATCGGTCCAGCACGCCACCGTGCCCGGGAATCAGAGCGGAAGCATCTTTAACCCCCGCGTTCCGTTTCATCATCGATTCGACCAAATCTCCCCAAATAGCGCTAACGCCAACCACCATCCCCAGCGCGATACCCGCCGGGAGAGCGTATAACTTCAGGATGTGGCCACCGGCACACATAACCGTCACCGCCCCAACAATTCCGCCAACGAAACCGGCCCCCGTCTTACCCGGACTGATGTGCGGGAAAGGATGCCGCTTCCCCCAGAAACGCCCCGCAAAATAGGCCAGAATATCCGCGCCCCAGATCCCCAGTATTACCACAACCGCAAACCCCGCGGCGCCGGTTTCGGCCGCCTCAAATCCGGCATAGTTCCGTACCAGCAGTGCAAAGGCGGACAGCAATCCGATATAGCACGCACCGACAAAGGTCGTCTCGGCATCGGCCAGCCGAAATCGGCCATCCCTGCGAGTCAGTGCAAGGGTTAGCAGTACAAGCAGATTCACCGTGGCAGGAAACAACCAGAATCGCTCTCCGAAATAATTCAACCACAGGCACCAGACCAACGAGGCCACAACCCCGACCTCCGTCCATGGATGCAGCCCCCGCTTTTTCTGCATCAGGCAGTACTCCCACGTCCCACATGCTGCCACCAGGCACACGCCAACCAGGAGCGGTATTCCACCAACCCAAAACAGAACCAGAAAAAGCGGCCCGAAGACCGCCGACGCTAAGATCCGGTGAAGCAGATTTGATTGTACCGACAAAGCCAACCCTACATGACGGAATCGCGAATAGGAGTGAAGCCGGATACTTGAGTTTTCATCCCGTCGCCGCACCCATCCGCTTCACAACCCCGTTCCCGGCGACCACGGCCGAGGACCGTACCTGCGCGCTGGTTTTACCGAAACGGCGCTCTCTGGACTGATACGCCTGAATGGCTTCGTATAAATGTTCGCGCCTGAAATCGGGCCACAAGACCGGCGTGAACCAGAACTCCGTGTACGCACATTGCCACAGCATAAAATTACTCAGACGCACCTCTCCGCTGGTGCGGATCAGTAAGTCTGGATCGGGCAATTCGGCGGTGTAAAGCATCCTCGAAAACAGCTTTTCGTCGATCCCACCGCTGCCTATTTTTCCTTGTTCCACCGCGGAGGCAATCCGTCTGACGGCCTGAAGAATGTCGTTGCGGCCATCGTAACTCATCGCCAGATTCAACTTTAGCCCGGTATTTCCCGCTGTCGTAAACATGGCATATCGCATGGCCTGCCGCGCCTGCCTGGCCAGGCGGTCCGTATCTCCGGTGGCAATCAAGCGCACGTTTTTTTCCTGGAGTTCTTTCAGTTCTTCAACCGCAACGTCGCGCAACAATTGCATCAAAGAAAGGACTTCCGTCCAGGGGCGACGCCAATTATCCGTCCCGAATGCAAACAGAGTGAGAATATCTATTTCCAGTTCGCCACAAGCCCGCACGACATCGCGCACGACATTTCGTGCGGCACGGTGTCCCTGGGTTCTGCCAAGGCCATGCTTTTGTGCCCAGCGACCGTTCCCGTCCATTATTATGGCGACATGCCGGGGCAGGTTGTCTTCCGCCTTCAATTTGTTCTGAATTTCCACATCGTGGCGATCCATGATTTCCTCTCAGGATTTGCCATTATTACCTTAAAAAATCGGCACTTGTAAATTTAAAAGTCCGCACAGTCAAAGTCAAGCGAACTTTTCCGTCTGACCGCGCCAGTCCCCGACCGGCAATACCAGGCTGGTAATGCGCTCCCGCCTTGACAACCCGCCATACTCCCGGTATAGTTATGAATTCCGACGTCGCAGGAAAGCCAAGAGTGGGAACGGCCCTGATGCTATCCAAAATGCAAATTCGAAACACCATGAAGAAACGACGGTCGGAACTGTCACCCGCAGAAGTCCGCACCAGGAGCGAACACATCATCGCGCGCCTGACGGCCCTGGAAATCTACCACCGCGCCGGATGCATGGGGAGCTATGTCTCGGTCAAGAACGAAGTCGACACGTGTACCCTCATTGACTCTGCTCTCGATAGTGGCAAGCGGGTCGCGGTGCCTGTTGCAAAGCAGAGCCACATGCTAATCCACAAGGAAATTCGTACACTGGCTGACCTCAAGCCGTCGGTCTTGGGTTTGCTGGAACCGGTCGGTGAGGCGGGTACCGAGGTTTCACCGGACACCCTTGACCTCGTTCTCGTTCCCGGTCTGGCCTTTGACCACGCCGGAAACCGTATCGGCTTCGGTGTCGGGTACTACGACCGTTTCCTTTCACTGACGCCAGCTTTCAAAATCGGCCTGGCTTACGACTTCCAAATTTTCGATCGTCTGCCGACAGACCCTTGCGATATCTCACTGGACCTGATCATCTCCGAATCTGACATTCACACCGTGAGACAGGCGTGATTCGCTGGAAACAGTGAGTGCCGTGTGCGGGAAAGACACGTCATCGAAGGAATGCGGATGTTGGGCGCAGCAACGCGAACAGCGCATGGGATGCGCGCCGTTTTCACTCAAAACCAGGCAAATAGCGGCCGGTTTCCTGCTAACAATCCCGACACGGCAGTGCCGTTTCACCGAATATCACCTACTTTAAAGACACGTATGGGATTTCGACATGTCCATGTCGCCCTCTGAACTGCGGCTTGTCATAGACCGGCACCGTGCCTGGATCGATTCCGGAGGAACAACAGGAGAACGGGCCGAACTGTCCGGCGTGAACCTGAATCGCGCGGAACTCCAGGATGCCAGACTCGAATACTCCGACCTGAGCGAAGCCACCCTCAGCGGCGTGAGGTTCCAGAACGCGGATCTGCACGGCGCAAACCTCCAGCGTGCCAGGCTCTACGAGGCCAACTTCCGCGACGCAAACCTTCAGGACGCCGATCTCTCGGGTGCTCGCCTCCAACGAGCCGTTTTGCGGGGCGCCAATCTCAAAAACGCCGATCTTGCGCCCGCAGACCTGGAACTTGCCGATCTATTGAATGCCGATCTTTCAGGTGCCCGGTTGCAGGGGACCACACTGCGGGGCGCCAACCTTCGCGACGCCATTCTGAACGGAACCGATCTGCGAAAAGCGGCCGTTCAGGACGCCAATCTTCTCAACGCCGACCTCCGGGGCGCCAATCTTCTCAACGCCGACCTCCGGGGCGCCAATCTGAGAGGCGCCAACCTTCAGGGCGCCAACCTTCAGGGGGTTGACTTCAGGAATGCCGATCTGCAAGGCGCCAGGCTGCAGAATGCCGACCTGGTACTGGCCGACCTCCGGTGCGCGAGCCTCATCAAAGCCCGAATGGAAAACACCGACCTCTATAAGGCCAACTTTCAGAATACCGACCTGCGCGGCGCCGACCTGCGAAACGCCGTGGGTTTTACCGGCAGACACATCGAGCAGGCCCGTACGGATGAGACAACCAGAATCAGGGATTAGTGTCTTTTCCCGGAAATATGTCACCATTCGTCCGCCGATTCATCCCGTCTCGCTGCATTTCCGTCGCTCGCCGACACGCATCGCATCAGCCGCCGGGCCCGGTGCGACCGGAGTCGGAGGGGTATCTGCATCTCACCGCATTTAGTCAGTCGACATTAGCCCGTTCACAATCGGGTGTGCACGTGGAGTTCTGCAAACGAACTTTCAGGGCATTTCGGCGATCTCCTCAGGTGTGCGGAGGATTGGAGGCGGCAAACACCTGAGATGAACAGACCGGCGTGTGGCGGGGTGGGTGAAGTGGAGTTGGTGGGCGTGGAGGTGGTATCCGATGTCACCGGGTAGCGGGGCGCGAACTCCAGTGGGTGTCACTACGGGCAGGCCACCCGCACGATACAGGGGGTCGTCAACCAGGGGATGTCCGGCAGCTGCGAGGTGAATCCGGATCTGGTGGGCGCGGCCGGTGACGAGATTGACACGGATCAGGCTGCGATTGTTTTCGGGATTGCGGTGGAGTACCCGGCATTCCGTCCTGGCCGGTTTCCCCTCGCTCATTGCCGCGTACAGGTATCGAATTGGTGAATAGGGAATCCGTCCGATGGGTACATCCACAGCAAACCGATCGGGCATATCGGTGCCGGCGACGAGGGCGCGGTAGAGCTTGCAAATGCGCCGGTTTCGGAAGTCCTCCGAAAGGACTCGTCTTGCCGATGCGGTACGGGCGAACAGAACGATGCCCGAGGTTCCCCGCCCAAGCCGATGCAGGGGCGCCGGTCCGGGGGCATCGGGGTAGCGTTCGCGGATGCGGGCAAGCAGGGTGTTCCGGAGATGGTGGCCACCGGGCAACACCGGGAGACCGGCGGGTTTGGCTGCGGCAAGGAGGTGTCTATCCTCGTAGAGCAGCGCAAACGAACAGGGAGCGTCCGGTTCCCGCCATGGCCTACGGTGGAAAGTGAGCCGCTGGCCCGAGGCAAGTGGGGTTTCGGGCGTGGTCGGGTTGTCATTCAGCTGTACTTCGCCGGATTTTATCCGTTTCCGCCAGGCTTCCCGAGAGGAATGGGGATAGCGCTGGACATAGAACTGAAGAACGGTTTCTCCTTCCGCCTCAGGCTGGATACGGTTGTGATAGGTCCAACCCTGATTCATTGGCGTGTTTTCGCACAACGGATTTTGAAGCGACACGCAACCTCCTGTGCGAACTGAGGAAGTACCAATCCTGCAACCGATATCCCATCTACTGTGGGTGTGGCAGCGGTCAACGTCGTTCCGGTTAGGTGAGAAATATAACAGCGCAGTGCGGTCCGGTCTATTTCAATCTTGTCCGTGGGTGATTGCCCACGTTTTTTTTGTCCTGTTCCGGTCGTCAATTCAAAGGTGGACTGTCACATCCGGTATGGCGGATTCTCGATCCGTGGTTTGAGACAGCCCAGGAAACGGCAGTTTCAAAGTTCTGATAATAAATAAGATGGTCGATTGTGATCGGATACGGTAAAGGCATGGTACAGGGTTTGCAGTAACGATCTGGAAAGGAAACGACAATGAAGAAGCAGCTACACGCTCGTCTACACAGTAACTGAAGGGTCGCGGCTCCGTCGCGCGGTATGCCGTGGCCTCGGCGGTTCGAACGAACCGCTTCCGCGGTGTTTTCCATTAAGAAAGCACCGGTTGGGTCTCGAGCCCTGCCGAATATCCCGCAGACTGAGGAACGATAGGATGGGATTATCGAAAGTAAGCGTGGCGGGGCGGGGCGATGATGTCCTCGGAGAGCGACGCTCGCGTGTAGAAAAAAAACACGGTAGCCGGTTCAATCCGTGGCTTCGCAACGGGGCGTGGTGCGGTCTTCTCGTGATGCGGATCGGGTTCGCGGGTTTCTACGGGCTTCTGTGCGTGTCCGTGGCACCCGTTCAAGCCGACGGCGCGTTCGAGTTTCAGGCAGTCGGCGCCAGAGCCGGTGGATTGGGAGACGCATTTGTGGGATGGGCCGCAGGTGTTGACGGGGTCTTCTGGAACGCGGGGGCGCTCGCATGGGGCGAGGGTGTCAGCATAACGGGAGGGTATGAGCGGCCGTTCGGGATAGATGTGTTGGATGCCAATGCGTTTGGGACAGTCGCGTCTACGGGCAGGGCGGCAATCGGCCTGAGTTACCAGGATTACGGGTTCAGCCTGTATCGGGAGCGGATCGTCGGGCTTGCATTCGGGCATCGGGTGGTGTCCCGGCTGGGTCTCGGGCTGAGGATTCGGCGTCTGCTGTTGTCGGTTGCCGGTGGCGCGAAGCGTTCGTGGACGGCATTCGATCTGGGTGCGAGGATGGTACTCGGCGCGCAGGTTATGCTGGGGCTTGCGGCCTGGAATGCCGGCGGGCAGTCGGTGGACGTGCTGGGCCAGGGTGGTATGGTCGGCGTGGGGTTCGAGGTCGCGCCGGATTTGGCACTGCTCGTGGATGTTCGCAAGGAGGCGGGCCGTTCAACGGGCGTGAGCGTGGGTATGGAGTACAGCCTCGCCCGCCGGGTCATGTTGCGCCTGGGGGCCGGGGGTCCCGCCGAGCGATTTTCGATGGGGGCGGGTGTGGCTCACAGGGGCTTCCGGATCGACTATGCGACGCTGTACCACACGGTGTTGGGGCTGTCACACCGGGTCTCCTTGACGCTGGGACGTTGAAGGGGGGTGTGATCTTGACACCGGGGGGATGTTGTCCTATTTTTCATTCGGACACTGAACGGGGGGTTCAAACCCCCCGCGCCGGGCGCGGTTGTTTACTCTGAAAAAGGCGGGTTACCAGAAGGATGGCCAAAAGGATTCTGCGAGAGGTGGCGCTATTCGCGGGCTGCGCGGTGCTCACCGGTACCGTGGCGCTGATCCTGCTCGATCGTTTCATCATGCCGCGTCTGGTACAGGCCGGCCAGCGGGTTGAAGTACCCGATATCGTGGATCTCACACCCGAAGATGCCAGCCAGGCGCTGTCTCAAAGGGGCCTGAAGTTGAAGCTTCAGCAGCCCCGATGGGACGCTTCGATTGCCGAAGGCCGGCTGGTACACCAGAACCCGCCCGCGCGTTCGCATGTGAAGATTAACCGGACTGTGTATGCGGTGCCAAGTCGAGGGACCCGCCTTTACGAGGTGCCGGACCTTCGGGAAAAGTCCCTTCGCCAGGCGCAGTTGTGGATTGCACAGTCCGGCCTGGCCATGGGAGATACTCTGGAGGATGCGTCTCCAATCGTCAAGGAAGGATTGATAATCAGCCAGGATCCCCTGCCGGGACAACGGGTACAGGTCGGAACACCAATATCGGTAACGATAAGTAACGGGCCTCCGGGAGAGATGGTCCCTGTGCCGAATCTCGTCGGCAAGTCGCTTGAGACGGCCCGGGCGGAGTTGGAGGAGGCCGGGCTCCTGTTGCGGGATATCCGGTACGAATTCAGCACCCAGCATCTATTGAACGTGGTGATCCGGCATGTGCCCGAATTCGGGGAAGAGGTGAAGCAGGGGACGCGTGTGCGGCTGGTCGTGAGCAAATTGTAACGGTTGGTCATCGTCGCACATTGGTTTCAGCGTTCAACCCCCCGCCATCCTCCCGAGTCCCCGTATCTGAGAATTGGAGGTCTTCTTTATGATTAAGATCGCTCCGTCTTTCCTGGCGGCGGATTTTGTCGCGCTGGAACGCGAGATTCGGGCGGTGGAAACAGCCGGTGCGGAGTATATTCATCTGGATGTGATGGACGGTCATTTCGTACCGAATATCACGTTCGGTCCTATGGTGGTGGAAGCCATTCGTAAAACGACGGCGTTGACACTGGATGTGCATCTTATGATTGACGATCCGGGCAGGTACCTGAGGGACTTCGCGGATAGCGGGGCCGACATCTGTACGGTACACGTCGAGGTTAACGCGGATCTGCCGACACTGCTTCGTGAAATCCGGGCGATGGGAATGCGGGCGGGCGCCACGGTGAAGCCGGCAACGTCTGTGGAGGCGTTGTTTCCCCTGCTACCCACGCTGGATCTTGCGCTTGTGATGTCAGTGGAGCCGGGATTCGGCGGCCAGGCGTTCATGCCGGAGTCTCTGGAAAAGGTTCGGAGACTGAGGGCGGAGGTCGTGCGACAGGGCGTGCATACGGAGATAGAAATCGACGGGGGAATCGGGTTGGAAAACGCGGGACAGGCCGTCGCTGCGGGGGCGGAAGTGCTGGTGGCGGGATCGGCCGCGTTTCGGGATGGTAAGGTGGTTGAAAATGTGGCTGCGTTGAGGCGTGCGGGGCTGGCGGGACTGGCCTAGATATATAACGGGTCCCACCGGGTCCGGAATTCGGCGTGTCCGGCCGGCATGGGACCATTGAACGGACGAACTGTCACCTGTCGCACACCCATTATTGGTATCTGCTCCCGGGCACACTACGGCGCGCGGCCGCGCGCTGATTCGACAGCATACGCCCACCTTCCGAAAGCGCCTTATTTTGGAGTTTTTTGTTGCGTAATATCCTGTCGTCCCGTATTATTAATAGTCTGTGTCCCTTTTTAGGATCAACGCCAGGTCGGCCCCATGTTCGATCATCTTACGGAAAAGCTGGAAGGGGTTTTCAAGAAGCTTCGTGGCCGCGGCAGGTTGGCCGAAGCCAATATTGATGAAGCGCTGAGAGACGTACGTCGTGCTCTTCTGGAGGCGGACGTCAACTATAAAGTGGCGCGGTCGTTTATCGCCCGTGTAAGGGAGCGGGCAATCGGGCGGGAGGTGTTGCGAAGCATTACGCCCGGCCAGCAGGTCGTCAAGGTGGTTCATGACGAGTTGATCCACCTTATGGGAGACGAGCACCAGGAGTTGAATCTGCCCGGACCGGCGCCCAACGTGGTGATGGTTATCGGTCTGCAGGGGTCGGGCAAGACAACGCTGTGCGCCAAGCTGGCGCGACTCCTGAAAGGGAAGGGACGGCGGCCGCTCCTTGTGGCGGCTGATGTTTACCGACCTGCAGCTATCGACCAGCTTTGCGTACTCGGCGCGTCAATAGACGTGCCGGTCCACCGGGCGGCGGAGGGGACCGAACCGGCGGTGATTTGCGCCCAGGGCGTGGACGCGGCGCTGGCGGACGGGATGGACCCGGTAATTCTGGATACGGCCGGCCGGTTGCACGTGGATGATGAGCGGATGGGAGAATTGGAGCGGATTCGTGACGCGGTTTCGCCGGGTGAGATTCTGTTTGTGGCGGACGGGATGACAGGGCAGGATGCGGTTTCAGCGGCGACAGCGTTTTACGAACAACTCAACTTTACGGGAGTGGTACTTACGCGTCTTGATAGCGATACGCGCGGCGGCGCGGCGCTATCGATCCGTGAAGTCACCGGTGTGCCCATCAAATACGCGGGCGTCAGCGAAAAGGTGGACGGAATCGAGCCGTTTCATCCGGATCGGATGGCCTCGCGGATTCTGGGTATGGGCGACGTCGTGACGCTGGTGGAACGGGCACAGGACGCGGTGGATGTGAAACAGGCGCAGCAGCTGGAGAAGAAGCTGCGAAGCGACGCATTTACATTCGATGACTTTCTGCAGCAGTTGGATCATGTTCGCAAGATGGGGCCACTGAGCCAGTTGATGGACCTGATCCCGGGGGCGGGAAAGGCAATGAAGGGCCTGCAGGTGGATGAAGATGCGTTTGTGCATACTGAAGCGATCATTCTGTCAATGACACGGCAGGAACGGGCCAGCCCCCAGATTCTGAACGGTAGCAGGCGCCGCCGGATTGCGAAAGGCAGCGGCTGTCGCATCCAGGAAGTCAACCGGTTGATCAAGCAGTTCGGTATGATGCGCAAGATGATGAAACAGATGTCGCGGATGGAGAAGCAGGGCCGCGGGACGGGCGTGCCGTTTCCGGGTTGAGGCGAAATTTGTTATCGGCACAGCAGCGGCCGGCTGACAGGCGATGCGGGTGGCACCCAACAATCGTGTTCGACTGCCCGGTCGAATTTTCGAATCGCTGAACCCGTTGTTGAAATCGTTGAGATGTGTGGTACTAAATAGGAGGATGGATTTTGGTAAGGATTCGATTGACCCGCAAGGGCGCCAGGAACGCGCCGTTTTACAGGGTTGTGGTCGCAGATAGCCGGTCCCCTCGGGACGGCCGGTTCATTGAAAACCTGGGATATTACGATCCAACCGGGAATCCGCAGATTGTGCGGTTGAACACTGAGCGGACGCGCCACTGGCTGGATTTGGGCGCTGAGCCGTCAGAAACGGTGAAGAGTCTGCTTCGACAACAGGGCGTTCTGAGACAGGGCGGCATATCCGCAGCGGATACGGACGAAACGGACGAAACGGTCCCTGAAGCCAAGGAATAGTGCTTGTCCCGAAATCCGGCAGATCGGGAAGGATACGTCGCCATCGGCAGGGTTCTGAAACCGAGAGGACTCCGGGGTGAGGCATTTCTGCATCCTCTTACGGATTTTCCGGAGCGGTTTCGAGATCTCAAGGAAGTTCTGGTCGAAAAGCCGGATGGGAACCGGGTGACACTTCGGATCGACCGCGTGCGGAACTACGGACGGCGGATGGGCGTTAAATTCCTCGATCTCGATACGCCCAGCGCGGTTGCCGCGTTTCGCGGCAGCCAGCTGATGGTCTCCGCCAACGAGGTGTATCGGCTTCCTGAAGATACGTTCTACGTGTTTGAGATTGTGGGACTGAAGGTGGAGACGGAGGCCGGTGTGGACGTCGGACATGTGGTCGATGTAATTTCCCATCCCGGAAACGATCTGTACGTGGTCGACAGGGAGGATGGGAGGGAGCTGTTGGTGCCCGCCGCAAGGGATCTGGTTCGGATCGACCTGGCTGGCGGCCGTCTGGTCGTGAAGAATGTGGAGGGACTCCTGGATTAGAAACCGGGAAACGCTGCTATGCGACTGGACGGAGCCTATGCATATCGACATTCTCACCATATTCCCGGATCTGATTCGAGATGTGGCTGCATACGGAATTTCGGGGCGTGCGATCCGGGCGGGCCTGGTTGACGTCTTTGCGCACGATTTGAGGGAATTCACAGATGACGTTCACGGTACGGTGGACGATACACCGTACGGCGGTGGGGCGGGAATGGTGTTCAAGCCAGGACCGATTGCCCGGGCGCTGGCCGCTATTCAAGACGCCGGGCGGCCGCTGGAGCACGTTATTCTCTTGACGCCGGAGGGGAGGCGGCTGGATCAGAACGCGGCGAATCGACTTTCGGTTGCGCCGAATCTCGTGTTTTTGTGCGGACGATACCGGGGAATTGACGAACGTGTTCGCGAATTGTACGTTACCGAAGAGATTTCGGTTGGTGATTACGTGTTGAGCGGCGGCGAATTGCCCGCGCTTGTGTTGTTGGATGCGATCGTGCGATTGATTCCCGGGGCGATCGGAGATGCGGAATCCGCCCTGGAGGATTCGTTTCAGAACGGGCTTCTGGATTGTCCGTGGTATACGAGGCCCAGGGAGTTTGAGGGCTTGCGGGTCCCCGATGTTCTGTTGAGCGGCGACCATCAGCGGATTGCAAGTTGGCGGCGCGACACGGCGAAGCGGCGTACCAGGGAACGGCGTCCGGATCTGGTGGGGAAAAAAGGCGCCGGAGACGGGTCCGGCTCAGAAAACGACAACGTTGGCGGGCACAGGAAGTAATGGACGCTGGTTGCCGAGTTTTCACCGTGCATTCAACCGGAAAACAACAGCAGGTTTTTCGTCAGATGTTTTTCATCGCTTAGGAGTGTCATCATGGATGCGTTGTTGAAATCACTAACAGAGGAACAAATCAAGACCGACGTGCCGGTGTTTGGCGCCGGGGACACGGTGCGGGTTCACGTACGGGTGGTTGAAGGCGAGAAGGAGCGCACGCAGATGTTCGAAGGTGTGGTGATCCAGCGTCGGGGACACGGGATCCACGAGACTTTCACGGTGCGAAAGATGGAGTTGGGTGGCGTGGGTGTCGAGCGGATTTTTCCGCTCCACTCACCTCGCGTGGCGAAGGTCGAGCGGATTCGGAGCGGCAAGGTGCGCCGGACGCGTTTAACCTATTTGCGCACACTGCAGGGCAGGGCGGCAAGGATTCCGGAAAAACGGAGCGCTAAGTAGAGGGGAAATGGGTAACCGGATGGCGTCGCGCAATCCAGGAAGACGCCCTCGCGGCCGCACAGGTCGCAGGGGGCAGACACAGCGGCGGGAGCCTTCGCGGAGTCCGTTGCCGTATTCACGCAGGAATTGGACCTTTCTGGGTGCTGGCCTGGGTACGATCCTGATTGGCTACCTGTGCCTGTCTCAACCACCGGTCGACGGTTTCCTGTCGCTCACACTTGCGCCGATTCTACTGGTGATTGGGTACTGTGTGCTGATTCCTCTCGGCCTGTTGCTTGGCGAATCAAAAAAACCGACCGTCGAGACGTCCGAAGAGTCCCTGGGCGGTTAGCTCAGCTGGTTAGAGCGCCTGCCTTACAAGCAGGAGGTCACTGGTTCGAATCCAGTATCGCCCACCAATTTATCAGCCCGATCGTCAGGGTACCGCCTCCCGACGATCGGGGCGAAAAGATCCTCTTCCAGTGCTTGCCTGGTTTTTCCCCCTCTCGCCCTGAGTCTTCTGTCCCTGAGATATGTCACCGTCTATCCGCCGGTCCATCCCGTCTGGCTGCGTTGCGTCCGTTGCTTGCGTTGAGCTTGTCGAAACGAGCTTGCCGACCATCCACAGGTCGCAGACACCTCGCAAGCCGGGCGACACGCCGGCCGAATTATGGTAATCTATTTCCACGACAGAACACTATCGCTCTGACGGCCGTTGCGGATAACAGTCGCGGTGCCATGCTGCCGTACGTTCAACCTGGGCGTGAAAGTCGGTCGACGGGTCGAACGCGAGTTCCGCCCGTGCCCGGGAGATGTCGGCCAGGGTGTGGGCGATATCGCCGACGCGGGGCGGACGGCGTTCGAGCGGGAGTTCTCTGCCCGCAACCTGTTCGAGTACATCTTTCACCTCAAGCAGGGAGTGGGCTTCACCCTGTCCCACGTTCAGCACGTCGGCCGCAAAGCCGCGTTCTCTGGTCGCCGCGGCGATATTTGCCTCCACGACGTTGTCAACAAAGCAAAAATCCCGTGTCTGGGTACCGTCGCCCTCCAGGAAGGGTTGGTACGAAGGATCTACATACAAATGATAGGGCCATGCCGACAATACGGTGGAGTAGGCGCCGCCAAAAAGCGCGCCAGGTCCAAATACGTTGAAATATCTCAGGCTTACCACATCCAGCCCGTACAATCGATGAAACATGTCGCACCACTGCTCACCGTGCAGCTTCGCCAGCGCATAGGGCGATTGCGGGTCGGAGGGGTATGCCTCCGGCGTGGGAAGGATCGAAGCGTCGCCGCAGACCGCGCTGCTGCTGGCGAAAACCAGGCGGGTTCTCCCCATCAACCTGGACTTTAGAATCGCGTTGAGTACGGACAGGGTACCCATTACGTTCGCCTCCGCGCTGCGCAGCGGATTCTGCACCGAGTACGGAACACGCGGCTTCGCCGCCAGGTGAAGGACCGCGTCCGGACCCGTGTTCTTCAGCAGTCGTTCGAGCCAATCCGCATCCACAATGCTGTGGGCGTGGTATTGAACGCCGCCAACGCCGTTGGCAGCCGTTCCAGAAGACAGATTGTCCACTCCGATAACGTCGTGTCCGAGTTGGGTCAGGCGACGGCATGTATTCTGGCCGATGAAACCGTTGCTGCCCGTTACAATGAATCTCATGGTGCGAAACCCCGATTTCTGCATGCAATGAAATGACTCATCGATCCACCTTTCTCAACGGCTTTTCACCGTATCTCCGCGCCGGCTTCAAACATGGACCGATCCCCCGCGATATTCATAAGGCCGATCTTATTTCGCTGAGAAGATAATATACCAAGATGGCATATTTTGGCAATGGATGTCGGTCCGAAATCGCCCCATAGTCCATTTGAAACGGATCAGATGGATTCGCCCGATCTGCGCAATTGTCAGCTTTAATGCGAAGCGGAGCGGAAGTTCACCTGTCTTCAGACCCTATGTCCAGTCAATTCACGGCAACTTTCGAAAAACTCTGGGTTGGTTTCCGCGCCCGCTGGTGCGACAGCCACAATCTCGGTGGGGCCGTGGCATTCAGCCACGAGCACGTCAAGAATTCACTGTTACACCGTGTCGTTCGGGTGAACGTGTCCGACTCACGGGTCGACCCGCTGATCGATAGCGCCCTCAGCTATTTCAAAGAGAGGAAGTTCGAATGTGCTTTCACACTTTCGCCCCTGGACCGGCCCGTCAATTTGGGAGAACGGCTGCAGCGACGTGGCTTTACGTTCGCGTTACAGGCCGTGGCGATGCTCTGCGACCGGGCCGTACGACCCTTTGCACACGGAAACGTTAAGATAGAAGAACCCAATCCGGGCCGGTACGGGATCTGGGCCAACACCATGTGTCGCAGCTTCGACTTTCCCGACGATGTGGGCGCCCTGGGCCGGAGGGTCCTCGACATTCCCGAAATACGGCTCTACCTCGCATACCAGGATGGCGAGCCGGCGGGGACAGCGCTGCTTTATTCCGAACACGGAATGGGTTGCGTGGACTTCGTCGGCACCTTGCCGCAACACCGCCGCAAAGGCGTGGCCTCTTCATTGACCGCGCGCGCAGTCGCGGACTCGCAGGCGATGGGCAATCGTTGGACCGTGCTCGAAGTCGCGGCTGACAGTGCAGCCGAAAGGGTCTATAAAAAGATCGGGTTCCGCCCGATGCACAACCGCCCGCGCTATGTCCTGAGCACAGCTTAGGCGACCCCGCCCCTGCCGATCCCGGGAACGGATTCCGTGCCGAAGTCAAGCCGTGGTTCCCGCCTTCGTTACGAAACGTAACCTGGAAGGTGAATCGAAACCGTGAGCGGCCTGCCGCCGTCGTATGTCGGCGCGACCATACCGATACCGGGGCACGTCGAAAAGGGTTTCGCCCCCTTGCAGCGGTGATAAAATACACTATATGTAGGTATATATATTGTCCTTGACTTGAATTTTGGTAATCGTTATTTTTTCCGGTCCGGTCCGGTCCCTGAAGTGGAGCCGGCTTTTGCATCCGTGGATACGTCCGTCTGACCGAAGGCGACAACGCTAGCCGTTTAAGGCCGGCGCATCGGCGCGCGGGCGATGTCAGTCGTTTTCTCTGTCTCGCCTTCAGCCCACGGTTTCTGAAGCTTCTACCAAGCGTCGGCTCGCTTCTGCCGATGCACAGGAGGCAATTGAGTGATTCTGCAGACGTTCGTCAGTTTTTTTGACTTTCTCTGGATGTCCTTTCTGTTGTTGGCGCCCATGCTGTTGCTGGGTTTGTTCCTCTCGGGTCTGATCCATGTGTTCATCTCGCGGGAGGCCATTCTCCGCTGGCTCAAGGACGACAGTCTGAAATCCGTGGCCGTGAGTTCGGCCGTCGGCGTACCCGTACCTTTGTGCAGTTGTTCGGTTGTACCTGTGGTTGCCGAAATGCGAAGGAAGGGTGCGTCTCGTTCGGCATGCATGTCTTTCCTGATAACCGCGCCGGAGACAGGGGCGGACTCGATCCTGGTCACTAACGCCTTCTTCGGATTTGTCGTTGCGGTCGTCCGTCCTGTCATCAGCTTCATCACGGCAGTCGTCGCCGGGATCTTCTGTATCGGCCTTATCCGAAACGGCCACGATGAAACCGGGTCGGGCCATAGCGAACATGACGACCACCATGACCACTGTTGCGATCATCACCACGACCACGGTTCGCACGAGCCGCTCATACCGGAGAGTGACGACTGCTACGTGAGCTATTCGCGAATGAAGGGCCTTTTCGTTGATTGGCTGACGGGCGTCGCTACGGCGGCCGGCCGTTGGAAGTTCCTTTCCTGGGTGAAGCCGGCCTTCTACCGTGACGCTCTGCAGGCGTCTGAGGCCGGAAAGGCTTCTTCCAGCGACAAGTCCCCCGACGATCACGCGCTCGACTTCAAAAAACTGGTCAAGCACATTTTCCGCTACGGCTTCGTGGAGATAGCGGACGACATTCTTTTTGCACTGCTGGTGGGTGTTTCGCTCGGAAGCGTGCTCTTTCTGGTGATTCCGAGCGATTTGATGTCGAACGAATATGCCCGCTGGGTATCCTATCCGATAATGGTGCTGATCGGCATTCCGCTCTATATCTGTGCATCAGCCAGCACCCCGATCGCTGCGGCGCTGGTCGCGAAGGGCTTCAGCCCGGGTGCGGCGCTGATCTTTCTCATGACGGGTCCGGCCACCAATACGGGTACGATCGCAATCATCGTCAGCCAGTTCGGCGCGCGTTTCGCGTCCATTTACGTCTCGGCGGTCGTCGCGGTAACGGTCGTCCTCGGCATCATAATCGACGTGCTGCTTCTGGCCACGGGCATCATGGTTCCGGTAAACCTTGGCGCGTCTCATTCGCCGGCCATACAGTTCCTGCAATGGGCGGCCGCGGTAATTCTCGTCGTTCTAATCGTCTGGCGTTTCCGTGCCGGCGCTCTCCGCTGCGGTTGGGAGGATTTTCTGCTGAACATCCGACCGCTCTCCGGACCGTTGCGAAAGGTATGGGGCCGCCTGACCCGCAGTCGTTCCATTGTGGGCATCATTTCTCCGGCCGCGCCGATGGGCCTGATGCTCTGGGCATTGCTGCTCGCCATTTTCCTGGGCAGCGGTTTCACAACCGTACCACCCAATTCGGTCGGCTACGGTCGCCTTTTCGGCGAGGTTTACTGGCAGGACCTGCAGCCGGGCCTGCACTATCTCGCCCCCCGGCCCTTCGTTAAGGTCGACAAGTGGCCCGTACGGGAGGTGAAGTCCATCCTGTGTGATGCGCCGGAAGAGTACGTGTCCGGCGACCTCAACCTCCTTTCACTGACAGTCAATGTGCAATATCGGATCAACGATCCCTACGTTTATCACTACCGGACCGCGAATCCGGAAGAGATCATCGCTGACGTCGTCAGGGCCCATATCCGTTCATTTATATTGGCACGTGACCTGGAGCAGCTGCTGAACGTGCATCGCGTGACGCTGGAACGGTATCTCACCGAGTCCTTCGACATCGACGTTCATTGGACGCATCCGGTGCTCAAGACCATCGATGTGGTCAAGGTCAACCTGTTGTTCTGAAGGCGTTAGGGCCGACACGGAATATTGACTCTATCGGGGGCAGCCCGGAGCAGGCACTGAGGGTTGCCCCTAAAAATATCTCCGTGGAGCGACGCCCATTGTGCGGCCCTGCTATTGCGTAAAATTCGGCCCGGAATAGCATAGGGCCAAAGATTCGTCGCCGCAATCGACCTGGTGGTAGGCCCCTGTCCGGCGCGCGAGGAAATGTCGGACGGTTTTTCAAGCTAATTTAAGGATATCGCTACCGTGGATTCAAACGCTCTGCTCATCGTTGCGGGATACTCAGTTGGCATCTTTGCCGTTTCCTTTCTTGGCGGGAAACTGGCGGTTCTGGGATCCATGACCCACACGAGGATTCAGATTCTGATGAGTCTCGTGGCCGGTTTCATCCTCGGCATCGCCATGTTTCATCTCTTCCCTCACAGCCTCGAACGCATCACCGGTCCCGAGGTTGTCGAAGAAGCCATGGCGTGGGTGGTGGCCGGGATGGTCCTGATGATCTTCCTTCTGCGCATTTTCCATTTTCATCAGCACGACTTCAGCACAGAAGCCAGCGGTCTCTACGATCATCACGACTACGGCGATTCCGGCGTACATTCACGCAGCCTGGTAGGGGTCGCCATGGGCCTCGGGGTGCATACGGTGACCGAAGGCGTTGCCCTGGGCACCAGCATGCGGGTGAGTTCGCCGCTTGAAGACGGAGGGGCGTTGCCCGCACTCGGGGTATTTCTCGCCATCCTGCTTCACAAACCGCTGGATGCGTACTCCATTATCGGCATGATGAAGTTCGCCGGTCATGGCTCGCGCGCACGAACGGCGGTCAATATTGGATTTGCCTCGCTCTGCCCGCTGATCGCGCTGGCGAGTTTCTGGGGTATGGGTTTGCTCGGCCTGGAAGACGGGTCGGTAGTCGGCTATGTGCTGGCGTTCGCGACGGGGGCCTTTCTGTGTATCGCCTTGAGCGATCTGCTGCCGGAGATCCATTTCCACAGCCACGACCGCGGCAAGCTCATCGTATCCCTACTGGTGGGAATCGGACTTGCTTATGGACTGTACTTCGTTGAATCCGCCGCCGTTCATGGGACGGAAGCGCCGCACGGGCATTGAGCCCGCAGTTCTCTTTCTCTGTATCTACATTTCGGATCGATTCAGTTCAACCGGACACCCTTTCCGGGCCGACGACACGATTGCCAGCGCAACCTCCGTCGCGTGCCGGATCTCGGACGGCGAACCAAGCGCAGGCTGTTCCCGGTTCGCGACACAGCGCGCAAAGTACCGTAGTTCGTTCGCCAGCGCGCCTGCGGCCTGCCCGGCCACCTCGACGTTGAGATAATAGTCCTGGCTGCAAGTTCCTTCAGGTGTCCACGACCAGAACGCATCGTGCGGATCCCGCATCTGGACCGACCCTTCCGTGCCGATCACTTCGAGGTAATTGTCGTGAAGCCAGGAGGCCGGCGCTCCCTCCGGGATGTGCCAGATCTGCTCGATCACACCCACGGCTCCTGAATTGAACTCCAACATCGCCCACCACGTATCGATCGTATCCCATTCATTGTGACTGCGTCCGACCGCGCTGACTCTTTCCACGCGCGATCCCGCCAACCACAGCAGCATATCGACTGTGTGAATGCCCGGCTCGATAATGAGGGGCCATAGCTGAAAACGGGGCATGTTCAAAAAGTGACGGCCGCAATTGCGGCGTCCATACAGCGACACGACATCCCCCAGTTCCCCCGACGCAACCTGCTCGCGCATCCCCGCCCGCCTCGGATCGTACCGCTCGATATACCCCACCATCACGACACGCCCCTTTTCTTCGGCCAGACGCAGCACGGCCTCGACCTCATCCATTCGCGCGCTCAACGGTTTCTCCACGAGCACGTCCTTTCCCGCATTGAGCGCAAGTTGCGCCACCTCCGCGTGCCTGCCCACTTCGTTCACGACGTCTACCGCCTCAATCTCAGGATCCGCCGCGAAGGATTGTAGATCGGTATACCAGCGGCTGACCCCATACGTCTGGGCGATTTGCCTCGCGCGTTCCTCGGAACGCGAACAGACGGAGACCAGCTCAAACTCCGGAATCCGGCTTATCGCCCGGATGTGCACCTCCCCGAACGTCCCGAGGCCCGCGACGCCGATGCGTACTCGTCTCATTCAGATGCCGACTCCATTTGACCCGGGCCACGTTTTGCGACAATGCGAATGGCCCGGTCGGTTCTCCGTTCGCGATCCTCGCCTTACCCGAGCGCCTTCAGACCCGCCTGGATTTTTTCCGAATATTCCTCGGTTTTTCCGGGCGTATAAACGTCCATCGGCATCACGACCATGCGGGGCACTGCGCGGTCTGCCACGGGCGTCACCCCTTTTCCATAGCGCGCTTCGCCCTTGTAATGGGGACACCGGATGGGACACCCCTTTCCATAGGCCAGGACCTCAGTGAAAATCGGATCTTCAGCCGCGGAGCGTCTCTTGTACCCGATCGAGACCCGACACCCGTGTTCGGCCATGGTCTCCTGAAAGCGCTCCACCGAGATCCCCTCGCGGTCTCCTTCGAATCGAAAGGCAACGCCGTGATAGGCGTGGACGCACCCGTTCGCCACCCGTTGCGGTACGAGCCACGGAGCCTCCGTTGCGGCTTCGCAGTAGAGCGCCCCCGCCCGGTGGTGCGCCGCAATGATCTGCTCGGCCCTGTCCATCTGCGCCAGCATCACCGCCGCCTGCAGTTCCGTCATGCGATAGTTCCAGCCCAGGGTCGTCTTCAGAATCCGCATCTCCAGCATTTTCTCCATCATCTCGGGCCGGTCTGTTACCGCCATTCCGCCATCGCCGCTCGTGAGGTGCTTGGCCTCCTGGAAACTGTACGACCCGATCGACCCCAGGGTCCCTAGCGGCCTTCCCCTGTACGAGCCCCCGACCCCGTGCGCCACGTCTTCGATCACGGGAAGCCCGTACTTGCCCGCCACGCCAAGAATCCCCTCGTAATCCGGAGGGTTCCCCCACATCGGCGTACAGATGATCGCCCCCGTGTATTCCGTAACGCACGCTTCCAGCGAATCGGAATCCATATTCCAGCTATCCTCATGGATATCGCAAAATACCGGCACGCCATTGTGATACATCACGGCCGCGCCGCCGAAGTGGACCACCGGATCGCAGATCACTTCGACGCCCGGCCCCACTCCCGCCGCCGCCACGGACGTGTGCAACACACTCATCGCACTGTTCATTGCCACGGCGTATTCGGCTCCGACCCACTCTGCGAACCGCTCCTCCAATTGCGACGTGAATTTCCCAGTCTTGCTATTCAGCGTCCCGCTGGCGATGACCTTCGCAAGGTAGTCCATCTCAAGCTGTCCGAACCGCTCCATGCCAACCTCCTTAGTTTCCATTTTCGCGGTGCGTTCACAAGTGTAACAGGGCATAACAGCCCGTTGAAAAAGTCCATCCGGGCTGCGTCCGGCCCTTGTGGCCGAATTACTGCGTTGCACTCCCTTCCCGAATCCCCCGATTCGACGCGGTCGCGCGCCTTGTCTTCGGCCACAAGGACAAGTGTTCTGTCCCGGAAATGGATTGCCGAAATTCGCCCGCCGAGTCGCCCGACTGGCAAGGCGCCTGAGCGAGGCGACCTGCGCAAGGTCGGCGAGCGAGGGCAACGCAGCGAGACGGGATGAATCGGCGGATGAATGGTGAGATATTTCCGGGACGGGACACGATACCTCGCCTGCAGAGCGACTTTATCAACGGACTGCTAACCGCCGCGCATTTCAAGTCAATCACGTACCAGATGCCACGGAAACTTCGTTGTTCGATAAACCTGGCGACCCCAGTCCAGATCTTCAGGGAACAAAAAGCATTTCCCGGCGCCGGGATCAATCCGCCTGCCCAGGGATACATGGTCCCGTATAGCCCGCTGAAGCGACGTGTCCATGGGCGCATCGCCCAGGTCAGTTGACGCATTTCCGAACACCGTCTGTAGAATCGACCGTTCCGAAATGCCGCCCGGCAGCAGGTAGAACTCCTGCAGGAAACGCACCAGATTCGACCCGGACGGCAGCCAATCCTCCAACTGCGTGTCCAGCAACCAGGAACCACAGAAGAACGCCTTGTAGGGGCGTTCGGGAAAATGGCGAGGGAAGAAGTCCATCGCGGCCCGGAAGGAATCCCCGCACGCCGCATGGTCCAGCGGGATTCCGCCCGGAATATGGAAATAGAGGATGGGGTCGCCCCGGCCGAGGACAGGAACCCAGTCCGCTGCGGCAAGCGCTACCGTCCTTTCAACGGCGCTGCCGTTCGGGAGGACCAGGTGCCCGGTAATCGCGTCTCTCGTGACGACGAGCCGGGAGGTCCACGCGGGCTGCGTATCTCCGCTTCTGTGGCGTTGCCCGTCCCGTCGATAGGAAACGCCGTCCTCGCTTAGTGCGATGACCTTCGAGGATTCTCTGTGGCGATAGACCCGAAACGGGTCGTCCATCACCCTGAACTGGTGCTCCAGCCTGCCCAGGGCATAGATCTCTCCGCGGAGGAAATTGGCCAGCCAGCGGGCGGCGTGCCCATCCAGACCCCAGCGGCCGAAACTTTCGCTGCATGTCACGCCCCGCAGGTAGATCTGTTCCATGCTATCGCGCACGACCCGTTCCGAAAGCCCGTGCGCCCGGTGTACCGCTTGCATTTTGGGAAACCACGACAGCAAGACCAGCAGGTAGAACAGGCCTGCCGTTTCCCCGAGTGGGCCCGTCATACACGGCCAATTATCCACGAAGCGGCTGGAATATCTCTCGACTCGATAGACGCACCAGTGGCAGTGCCAGGCCAACGCGCGCATCGCGGGGCTCTCTGCAACCCGGGCCGCCGTGCCGACGGCAGCCTGAACGATTTCTTCCGGCAGATAAACGCCCCGGCAGGCCTCGCTCACATAGTCCGACGAGAGAAATTGTAACGCCCCGGATGGCATCGCACCCTGGGAGACCTCCCACGCCGACTCAAGGACCTCCCGGCTTTGCTCTATTCCCAGGTCCAGGACCACACGGTTCAGATCCATATCTGCCTTTCCTGTACTCATTCAGCGCAACGGGACACTGTGGCCTGGCGTGGCGGGACCGCCGCTGCCGCGTCAGACCGTGGCGCCCCGGAATGAGACTCCCCGCGGTTTGGTGCTGGAAACGAAAGAATCAGGCTATATTAATATTCAACTTTGAAATAGCCCGATATATGTGTCTTGCCGCGGGGAAACTGAAAATAGTGACGCCACTGGTTTCGGTTTGGGCTGCTCAGAGAGCGCAGTTAACTCTTCCAGAACCACGCGGTTGAGTTCCATACGTGTGTTTCCGTGTTGAGCGTATCAAGGCTCCGAGGACAACACTGTAGTGCCGTTGGCTATCTGTCTGTCAATTGTTATCAGGTCGTCTACAGAGTCCGATAAGAGCCTGTCCGACCGTTGACGGCGCTGGTCTGCTGTTTCGTAAGGCTTCAGAGGCAGTTGTCTCAAGTGCAGCGCGAAGAGAACGCCGCTGAGAATCATGTCGGCGACGAGCAGGCTTGGAATGGACCTGACCTCAGTCTCGGTAATGTCCATTCCGAGACGCCGTGCTTCCTTCCCGTAGGTTGCGAGATGGTGCGCGAAGTTTTCCCGCCACGCCCGGGGGTGGCGGGACAGGGGACCCCCGACCATCCTGGACAGATCGCTGGATGCAACCACGACATCCCACAGCCGAGGGCCGTTGCAGAGCAAATCCCAGTCGAACAACCCGTCCACGGGTATCTCCCGCAGGCTCAGGTACGAGAGGAATGACGAAAGACGTTCGATCTCGGCCGTCGATCTTCTGACGCGATTCACCCGTATGACGAAATTGCCTCGCGAAGCTTCCGCCAGATACACTTCATTGAGCACACCGCCTGCCAGGCGCGCCGCACGACGCACCGTGCCGATGTCGCGAAACATCGGGAAACAACCTCAACGATACGTCGTTCACGTTGAGCGAGGTCTTGCAGGGAATCGCCGTGGGTGATTCTCGAACTACCATCAGGGTTTCGGTGGCAGGGCTCTCGTCGATTTGGCAAACCCGTAATGTCCGTCACCGGCTCTTCCCAATGTCGTCGTCCACATGGTTGACCTGGGATGTCGCTTCGTGGAGGTTTCGCCACGGAATGAGACTCCCCCGGGATCGGCGCTGGAGTTGACTGCCGCCATAGGCGACGAAAGCGGAACATGGCAGGGGTAAATCGGTGAAGTGCCTCCGGACGCGGTTTATGCCATCGAATAGGCTCGACGAAGGCGTATCGGCGGACTTGGCCTCGACAAGCTCGATGTGGGAGGGATGCTCGATGATGAGGTCGGCCTCGGCCCCGTTGCGGTCGCGGTAGAACGACAGACCGCCCGTTTCACCCTGGTTGGTTCGGTATTTTGCAATTTCCGAAACAACCCAGGTCTCGAAAATCGGGCCGCGAAGTGGATGATTCCGTAGTTGTTCAGGCGTGCGGATACCGAGCAGCCAGCAGACAAGACCCGTGTCGTAGAAGTGCAGCTTGGGCATCTTCACGAGGCGCTTGCGAAGGTTTGAGTGAAATGCCGGCAACCGGAAGGTGAGAAAACCGGTCTCAAGTATGCTGAGCCAGGCTCTTGCGCTTGGCTGAGAAATCCCGCAGTCGCCGGCCAGTGACGAGAAGTTAAGCAACTGCGCCGTACGGCCGGCGCACAATTCGACAAAACGTTGAAACGTGGCCAGATCACCTACATTGCTTATTGTGCGCACATCGCGTTCGATATAGGTGGCGACATACGAACGGATCCAGTCGGATGGATCCAGATCATAGTCGAATATGCGGGGAAACGAGCCGGCAAAGAGAGTTTCTTCCAGACTCTCGGGGAACCGTGGGAATCGCTCGACTTCCGCTCGGGTAAGCGGCAACAGGTAATAAACCGCGGTCCTTCCGGCCAACGACTGGCTGACCGACTCGAGCAGGGAGAGGTTTTGCGATCCCGTCAGGATCCAGCGTCCGGGCACCGGATCATCGTCGATAATGCCCTGCAGGTAGGAGAGCAGGTCTGGCGCGCGCTGCACCTCGTCGATGATTGCGCCCCTGGGAAACTGAGCCAGAAAACCCCGTGGATCTTCCGTTGCAAAAGCGCGAATGTCCGGAGACTCAAGCGTTGTGTACCGATGCTCGTGGAATATGGCCCTGCAAAGAGTCGTCTTGCCGCTTTGTCGGGGACCGGTAAGCGTAATGGACGGAAACGTGCGCGCGGCCTTCTTGAGTTTTGGCGTCAGGTCACGTGTGATCATACCGAAAAATAACAGAATAATCAGGCTATGTCAATATTTGACTTTGAAATAGCCTAAATTCGGCCAGCCGTTGCAATTGGGTCCGCCGGACTTGAACAATATCAGCCTGAATAATTCAGTGCGCCGTGAAAAGGCGCGGAACTCCAGTGGGTGAGAGTCCCACCCGACAAATGTTGCTCCAGTCGGTAGCAATCGGAGCGGGGAGGAAGGCAACGACATCTCCGAAGCCTCCGGTGTAGAGGGTCGCAAGGCGACTCGGCGAGTATGCAGGCCGTAACGTGAATGAACGCTGAGCAGGCCTCGAAAAAGGCAATGCGGGAGCCGACCCGCCTGAATTTCGGGGAAGGCCGCCGTCGTTGGGGAAGGGAGCAACACGCGCACCCAACGGTCCCGCCGGGGTAGTGGCGACGGCATGTATACAAGGAGATCCGACGCAACACGGGAAGCCCCAGCGGTGGTGGATGGTCACCAACCGGCAGCCCGCGAGGGCCAGGCCGGGCCGGATGGGGTGGCGGAGAGGCCCGTAGTACCGGTGAAGCCGGGTAATGCCGGTGGAGGGAAGGGGCCTCGGTTCAAGGCCAACGTCAAAGGAGCGAGAGCCGGGAGAGTGGCATGGGCCTGAGACCTCCGGAAAAGGTTCGGAAGCTGCAGAGGACGTTGCATGCCAAAGCGAAGGAATCGCCCGATTACCGATTCTATGCGCTGTATGACAAGGTGTATCGCGAGGACATCCTGCACTATGCCTACCGCAGCTGCAAGGCCAACGGCGGTGCGGCGGGCGTGGACGGACAGACCTTTGAGGATATCGAGTCATACGGACGGGACCAGTAACTGGTGGAAGCCGTGAGGAGCAAATCGTATCGAGCGGATCCGATTCGTCGGGTCTACATCCCCAAGGGTGACGGCAAGCAAAGACCGCTGGGGATCCCGACGGTGAAGGACCGGGTGGTGCAAAGGGCAGCGATGTTGGTATTGGAGCCAATCTTTGAAGCGGACCTGCCAGCACAGCAGTATGCCTACCGCCCGAATCGGAGTGCGCACGACGCCATCAGGGCGGTCCACACTCTGGTGAACCGTGGCCATACGCAGGTCATCGACGCTGACTTGAGCGGCTACTTTGACACGATCCCGCACGCCGAGTTGATGAAATCGGTGGCGCGTCGCATCTCAGACGGGAAGATGCTGAGTCTGATCAAGATGTGGCTGACCGCCCCGGTTGAAGAGACCGACGCGCGGGGACGGAAACGTCGAACGACGCCGAACAAGGATCAGGGAAGGGGGATCCCGCAAGGCGCCCCCGTCTCCCCGTTGCTGGCGAACCTGTATATGCGCCGGTTCATTCTGGGGTGGCAGCTTCTGGGACATCAGCAGCGCCTGAACGCTCATATTGTCAACGACGCGGACGATTATGTGATCTGCTGCCGCGGCAGTGCGCCCGAAGCGATGCGAGCGATGCGATCCATCATGAAAGCGCTTAAGTTGACGGTCAATGAGACGAAGACGGGCATATGCACGCTTTTAGAAGGACGATTTGACTTTCTGGGCTACACCATCGAACGCTGTTACTCGCCGAAGACGGGTAGGGCCTACATCGGCACGCGCCCGTCAAAGAAGGCCATCCGGCACATTTGCCAGGCCATCAGCGAGGCCACAGCGCGACGGTGGTTGCTGAAAGACCTTCAAGAACGGATTACCCACCTGAACCGAAAGCTGGTAGGCTGGGGCAACTACTTCTGTCTTGGACCGGTCAGTAAAGCCTACCGGAGTGTGGACAGCCACACCCGGCATCGGCTCCGCTGGTGGTTGTGCAACAAGCACAAGATCCCGGGAATGGGAACGGCACGCTTCCCTGATGAGGTCCTCTACAACACGTTGGGCCTGACCCGGCTGGAGGTGCAGACGCGCAACCTTCCGTGGGCGAACGCATGAATCCTTGTCCGAGAGCCGGATGCGGGAAATCCGCACGTCCGGTTCGATGAGCGGGATGTGGAAACGGAGCACGGAGCGGCTATTGAGGCACCGCCAGACGAAAGGGCGGAAACAGATAGGCCGTTCCTAAACCACCGCGCCACATCTCGACTCTACTGAATTGTCACGGATTGCAGTTTCGGGAAGCAGGAACAGGTTCCGAGTGAATCGTGAAACGGAAGGAAGCCCTGGCTGTGACGGATTTGGAGTGTCCAAGCCGTTTCAGTGGCACGTGCTGGCAACACGGTAGGGCCGGGGCGTCACAGGTTGGCCTTTATGCCCCGATCAAGAGCACAGACGTCTGCCTGGGCTTTGGTGGTGTCGATCAAGACGTGAAGGCGGATTCAACCGGACGATGCGTTATGGAACGGACGATGCCAGATTGTAGAGGATCTTGCCATAGAGGTGTTTGAGTGGAAACGCCGTTGGCAGATGGAACGTGATTTTGGTTTTCATCTCACAAACGCGTCCGGCGACCTTCAAGATGCGATTTTGCAGCGTATTAACCTGTGCGTTCGTCCACGTTGTGCCGCGCAATCCCATTTCAGCCAAGGTCTGCAACAGGACATAGGCGGCGCTGTGGAGAAAGAGCCGGAAGTGATTGGCCTCGAATGTGTGACAAGAGGTGCGATCAGAATGGTGAAAGGTCTTGTGATTCTTGATGAAGCCTTCCATCCTGCCGCGTCCACAATAGACGGTTTTGTAGATGAATGATGGGTTGGCGCGTTTCAGGTTGGTGGCCACGAAACGGATATTGTGTCCTTGCGGTGTCACTTCCGCCTTACAGATGATGCGGCGTGGCGAAGCCCAGGTGCTGGCCTGATCGTCCCACGAGGAAAAAAGGCGCACGGTTTTGCCGGAAGCGGCATACAGCGCTTTGGCCTGGTCCATCAAGGGCTGTGCCCTGGGCAGCAACTTGGCATTGCCGCTTTGTCCAAGGGCAAAATACACATTCTGTGTGTCACACAACGCGTGAACTTCCGGACACGAAAAATGAGAATCGCCACGCAACAGGATCGCCACATGGGGCCAGGCTCGACGCAGGTAGGCGATCACCCGTTTGAGAATCGAAACGATCTCTTTGCCCGAAGGCCGCACGCCAGGACGCAAAATCGTCGTGATCAACTTGCCGGTTTGTCCTTCATAGATATGCAACGGTTGGTAGCAATAGCCGTTGAAATACGCATTGAATAACGACAACTGCCCAGACCCATACACCTTATCTTCCGTGTCATCGATATCCAGCAGGATGGCTTTGGGCGGTTTCTTATACGAGGCGATAAACCCATCGGCAAAGGCCTTCGCGATCCGATATAAGTCACCTCTGGTGATCCGGTTCTCGAACCGACTCATCGTGGGTTGACTGGCCAGCGCCGCACCGGTCAGCGGCAACCGATCACAGGCCGCCTTGAAGCCGGGGTCCTTGCGTAACGCATTGCAATCGTTCGCATCCTCATACCCACAGGCCATCTGAAAGACCCGTTGTTTGAGCAGGTCCACCGTCAATGAGTGATCCACATAACTGGGATGCCGAGGGTCGGCTAACGCCTCAACGATCCGAGCCAAAATGCCGATTTTGTACTCCACCTCCCGCAACAGCATTACCCCGCTGTCGCCTGTCTGCGTGCAATGCACAGGCAGGCTGGTCAGGACGCCCCCATCGAAGGCGGCTTCTACCTGTTTGCCGGAAAGACTTGCGAAAGAC
The DNA here is from genome assembly GCA_965237675.1 of Candidatus Latescibacterota bacterium. Taxonomy (GTDB): domain Bacteria; phylum Latescibacterota; class UBA2968; order UBA2968; genus JAAXHE01. The sequence goes on along the minus strand of OZ250150.1, from coordinate 519,298 downwards.
ACCCTGTGATGTTTATCTTGAATCTCCACGGTAGTTTCCTCCCGGTTTATTGTGTTAAGGTTATTCGTCTAACCATAATATAATACAATGACTTGGGTAAGAAAACTACGTTTTTTGTGAATTATTCAGGCTAAGCGACAACATGGCGCAGTATTTCGATGATCGTTACGAGTTCCGACGCGATACGGATTATATCATCGACAATCTCACCGGGCTTGACAAGCTGGAATATTCGCTGGAAGCGGGACGCGAAGGCGGCATCACCGATCCCGACTATCTGCGCCGGATCGACGCTTTCGCCGAGTGGTACAGGCAGCAGCCCGAGGTGACCCATGTCCAGGTGTTTTCGGACATTATGAAACGCCTCAACAGAAACATGCACGGCGACGATCCGGCCTTCCATCGCCTGCCCGAAGATCCGGATCTCGCCGCCCGTTACAGCCGCAGTTTCGGAACCGCCGACGTGGGCCTCAGCGTATTCGATGGCACCAGCAGGGATCCCTTTCTGTTAACGGACGTGGACCGAAACGGACAGCCGGTTCTGGTACCGTACTACGAGCGAATCCGGCAGTTCGGATTGGACGTTCAGGTGACGGTCGAATCCTGGTTGTTCAAGTTCGAAGCGATCGGCCGCGCCGGCGCACGAGACCGTCTCGGCAGGGAGGAGGAGTACGTTGCGTCCGTCTTTGGCGGCGAATACACGTTAAGTTCCGTATTCGGCACAGCGGTCGACCTGAGCCTGATCGGAGAGTGGAATTACGACGGACGGGGCCGAAATGCGACCCATATCTTCCAGAACGATCTCTTTCTTGCCGCGCGTTTTGCGTTCAACGACGTCCGAAGTACCGAAATGCTCAACAGCATGATGAACGATATCGACACGACCACACGCGTGTTAAACTTTGAATTCAACCGGCGCATTTCGGACAGTTGGTCCGTGCATCTGGAGGCGATCGCCCTTCTCGACGTTAAAACACGGATTTATCCTACACGACCCGTCGCGACAGTTTCATCGAAATGAACGCACACTACAATTTTTAGTTGCCGTCCAATCCGTCGTCGGATCCGAAAACAGATCCCCGCCCGGTCGGCTGCAAGTGGGGATCTGTTGTATGATTGGGGATTGCGGAATCGGCAAGGGTGGGCGGGAACAATCCGACGGATGGCGTGGTCTAAGGATCAGTACTCAACTGGAGGTTTCCAACCAGGGAGGCCGTGATGTCGATGGATCGAAGACGCTTTCTCTGTCGTGCCGCGACATTGGGCGCCGTTGCGTTTGTGACGCCAGGGGCTTTTGCCGAGCAACTCATGCGAACGCCGTGGCAGACCGAGGGTCCTTTTTATCCGGACAGGATGCCGCTGGATGTCGACAACGATCTTCTGATCATCAACGACGCGATTACGCCGGCTGTGGGAGAAATCACACATCTGACCGGGCGCGTTACAGACTTGAGCGGCAAACCCGTGAAAAATGCCGTGGTGGAAATCTGGCAGGTCGACAGCAACGGCGTCTACATCCATACCGAGGCCCCGCGGAGGAACAGGCGAGACCGGAACTTCCAGGGTTTCGGGCGATTTGAAACGGGTTCCACGGGAGAATATCGTTTTCGGACCATAAAGCCCGTCAGGTATTCCGGCGCCCGAACCGCGCATATCCATTTCGCGGTCAATAAAAACGGACACCGGGTTCTGACCACGCAACTGTACGTAAAGGGCAACCCGGACAATGAGAGGGATTCCATATTTCGGAGGTCCGGCCGCGCTTCCGACGATCTGTTGTCGGTACCGTTCAAGCCGTTGCCCGGATCGGAAATCGGTGAGTTAACGGCGAAATTTGATATTGTGATCGGCGAGACACCGTAAGTCGGGAATCAACACAGGGATTGACGCGGTCCGGGTCGGGAGTGGTGACATTGACAATTGAGAGAAAATAATTCTAGCCGCTTGACGAAATCGTATTTTGTGGCTATTCTTTTTCACTTACCATTCTCACTGGAAACTGTGTAAAGACGCCGACGCGAAGGACTTGCTGAATGCAGAGAAATCCTCGGGTTGTTTTCCGAGCAATGAAGGAGGATTCAGATGGCAAACCTCTCGCAGGACGTTCGGGAAGAACATTGGGGGTTCGCATCAGCGGAAAATATGCCGATATAGAGATAAACAATTGCAGAGTACGCCCTAAGACGGGAGGGATGTCCGTTACGCCGGATACAGTTGGGCGACTACCGAAATCAAGGTTGCCCAAGTCCCTGGGAGGCGAAGGGCGCGATCCTGTTTTTTCGTTTAGAGTGATTGACTTGCCTTCCTCTCTGGTTCTGCGTCGAGACCGGCTAACTCACGCATTGGTTGAGCCATTAATGTGCTGTTTGTTCCGGGAATATGAGGCCAATCTACATGGGACAAGAGAAGATTGGGTGAAATGTCATGAGTGAAGCTTACAAACGATATCGTTCTTTAGAACGCGACCTTATTTATATTCGTTGGCAGCATGCCGGTTTTGAATCTGAAGAAGAAGAAACCATTCTGGATGCAATGGAGAAGGTCTGGTATGAATTGAGTGAAAAGGAACAGCAACTATTGTACAGCGAAGGTACGAAGTCTCTGATACGTGACACCAGCGTGACGAATTCGTACAGGGGTCGGACCCATAAGGATATCTGGAGGAACTCCGATTTCAGGACGCCGGCCCGGATTCTTACGGAGGTAGCTTGATGTACCTCACCGCTCAGCGGGTTCGACGAATAAAGGGGGAGAGGGCCAAGGTTGGTGTCAATGTTTTCCTTCACCAGCATGAAGAGCATGACCTTCCCGAAAATTTGAAAAATGACAATAGTATCGTTGACCAAATCGCCAATCAAAATCCAGGAAAACTCATCGCCGAATCTGTGGATTTAGTGCCGGGAAGCAATGCTGTCCTGAGCTTTGTCGATGTCGTTGGCAGGGAAGGTCTCGACAAAGAGCCCATTCGTGACTTCCTTCATCAAAAGGAACACGATATTGAACGTCACTTTCGAGAGAAGCAGGAACCCTTCACCGATTCCAGGCAAGATATCGCCGTCAAATTTGGTATCTCTTACGGCCTAAGGGGACAGGAGGCAAGAGAGTATAAGGTCCTTGCAGAACGGGCTATGCTTCTGTTCGATTCGCCTGAGCCACCCAAGTGGCGATCTGAAGCCCCATGGATAGTGATTCATCGTAATGTTTCTCAGGATCAGGTGACATTTAGCTTATCATCAGAGACTGCTGAGAAACTCAAACAGATGCACGATGAACCTGGGGTGCCCAAAAGAGTTTCAATAGACCACGGAACAACGGGGGGCCTTGAATCTATTCATGGCGACTTGATAAACAATATTGCACCTATCTTAACAGATTTAACGCTTGAACAGATTGCTATACAGGGTGGATTTATACTTTGCGATCCTTTGACCCACAAGAAAATCAAATGGCCTGAGTTAACTGAAATATAGCCAGTTGGAAATCATGAGTGGTTGCTGTCGGTGCGCTCAGACCTTTCTTAGAAACCTCCCGGGATTTCCCACCCACACTTCGCCTGCGGGCACATCGTGCCGGATCAGGGCGCCGGCGCCCACCATGCTTCCCTCGCCGATTGCGGCGCCGATGATCGTCGAGTTCGTTCCCAGAAAACAGTTCCGGCCCACCCGAACGCTCCCAGAGAAACTCACCCCCACCGCAAGGCATGAGTAGTCTTCGATCACGTCGTCGTGGGACAGGCCCACATTCTGCAGGACAATCACGTGGTCGCCAATGGTTACAAATGCGCCCAACGTCGTGCCCGCCAGAACAACCGACCCCCGTCCCACCGTGCTTTGTGCGGAAACAAACGCGCGGGGATGGACGATTGTGGCGAACCGTTCCCGCGGCAGGCCCAGCCCGGCCACCGTATCCGGCCAGGTCTGATAGCTGCCTGGACCGAAGGCAAAGCCGGTAATCTGCACATCCTCCGGAAGGGCGCCTACCGACTCAAAGTCACCCAGGTGTTTCAGCCCGCCTTTCTCTATGGGGTTGCCGTCTCTAGTTACATATCCGAGCACATCGTAGGTCGGCTTCAAGGCATTGATTTCCACGACGGCGTCCAGAATGTCCGAGTTGTTGGATCCGATGCCCAGGAAGACCAGTTTCTGCATGCGCCGCCTCCTTCATCGTTCGGTTGTTGTGTATCGGTCGAGCCGCTCTATCCGGTGCGCTCTCAAACGGCGATTGCCGTGCCTTCAGCAGTAAACAGCCTCTATCTCGCACGTTGCCCTTCCACAGCCCAATGGCACCAGCGCCACGCTCTGGCCATACCGGGAGACGATATTGTATGGCTCGGGCTGGCCGTCCACCGACAATGCGCTCAGCCCCCGGCCACCAAAAGTCGCGGGAATCAGCCAGCGAAGATTTCCGTCGTCAGGCGCGCCCGTGGCGTTGAACTTCAGCGTGCGGTCTCGCCAGGACAGACTTTCCAGACGCCAACGGTCCCGAAGAAGCCAGAAGTCGCACCACTGATCGTAGGACCAGACGGGGATGTTCCGTTCCGCCGCCTTCTTCAGCAGAACCAGGCCATGCTCCCTCGAGTATCTCACCCAGTTTCCCGGGTGCAGGATCACGCCGTATGGCATGTGGAATCGCGTGGCGCTGTCGTCAAGGATGCGGTCCACAAGTACGCCATACATCTCTGGCGAATAATGGAAGGATTTGGGCGCGCTCTCCTGGAACCAGACGTCGTCGGACAGGTGGGTGTGCTGCTGGAGCACGTCGACCATGCGGCCGTCCGGGTGGCAGAATCGCATCGGCATAGCCGCACCCCTGAGATGGTACGGACCACTGCACCGGTCCCGCATATACGCGGAGCACAGATAGTTCGCATCCATCCGGATACCCAGCCGCGCCTCCGCTTCCACCAGTTCGAGGTATCCCGCCCAGGACAGGCAGTGGTTGCGGACGCTCGTGGGCTTGAACCCGTACATTTTTTCGAAGAGCAGAATCTGTCGCTCGAATTCCGCGACGCGCTCCGGTATCGGTGTTCCGTCCAGGGACCGGAGGTTCGGATGCGGTCCCACGTCGTGGTTCTGACGATACCGCTGCACGTCCGCGGCCGTCGAATCCGTACCGATAGGAATGATATAGAGATTCATGCGCGCCCCGGACGCCGTTACTTCCCGGAATTCCTGCTCCACCGCCGAAATCTCCGCCCCATCCTCGTCGCCCGAGTAGAGCACAAGGGCGGCCGCCTCTCCCGGCAGATGCCACAGCACGGGCATGGGCGCCGGAACAAACCGGCAGACCAGTTCCACCAGCCACCGCGCCAGCAGATCGGCAAATGGCATCAGGCCGCTGTCCGCCGGACCCAGGTCGATTCCTATGGAATCCGCCCGTACATTCCCGTCCACCGCCCGCTCGACCTGATCCGGATCGCCCTGCCGGAGGGTGAACACGCACCTGGGCAGGTCGAAAGCGAAGGCGACGATACGACCCTTTCCGGTTGGCGTTTCGATTACCCCGACTGACTCTCCCTCAAATCCGTCCGGGTGGTACAGATAGGCTAAACCCGATCCCGCGCCGGGTCGCGCAACGTAATGACCTGCCTCCCCTACGACCGGGAAGTCCTCACCTGAAACGCCCGCCGCCGGATAACGCACAGGACGCAGGCGAAGGGGCGCGGTCTTGGCCCCTTCGTAGACCAGCCCCGCGGCGTCGGCTAGCGCATCCCTGGGCAAGAACGTCACCACCGTGCCGCCGCGCCTCGCATATCCGACAAGAAACTCGTGCGTCTGCGCATCCCTTTCGGCTGCCGGACAGACCAGTACGGGAGTGGACGCCGGATCCAGTCCCTCCATGCGGTCCGTACGAATACGATCGAAAACGGCAAGTCCCCAGGTTTGGAAAATCTCCGCGATATAGTCCGAGAGATCGGGCGGGTGCGTCAGAATGCCGATTTGCATGGATGAAGACCTCCTCGTTTGATTGAGAATCTACTATTGCACGCCGAATATTCTGGCCGCATTGTCCCATAGAATTATGCGCTTCAACGCGTCTGGAATGTCTGCATACAGCACCCGTCCGAGTTGGTACGTAAACCCGTTTACCGGATGGTCCGATCCGTACAGGATCTGCGTTGGCGGCGCCTGCTCGACCAGCCAGGCGAGGGTGCCACGAGCCATTTTCGAGTAACCCAGATCGAAAAACAGATTCGGCCGCGCGTGGGCTACATCAAGAAAGGGCTTCAGACCCTCGCGGCTTCCTCCGCCGAGGTGGGCATAGATGAACTTCGCATTGGGGAACGCCGCAAGCGTATCCATTAAAAAAGCGGGAGACGGTCCGTAGCTGACATGGCAAAGCATGGGACAGTTCCGCTCGTGCGCCGTCTGAAACGCCAGACGGTAGCGTGGATCCTCGGTTGACGTGTCGTGAAGCCCGCAGTGGAGCTTGATGCCCCGGCAACCGAGTTCGTCGAATCCGCGCGCCATCTCATCGGCCATCTCCGATTCGTAATTCGGATTGTAGACCACGTATCCCGCGAGCCGATCCGGAAAGGCCGCCACGCCTGCCCCGATCCGGTCGTTGCCCGTCCGGTAGTCGGCTCCGATGGCCAGAAAATGGCTGACCGCAAACCGCTCCACTCCCACTTCGTCCATCCGCGACACCATCTGTTCGGCCGACCAGTCCAGGTGGTACTTCGAATGAAACCTGCCCAGGTGCCCGTGAACGTCAAACACGCGGAACCCGCCCGCACCGCAGGGCCAGACCCGCGCCGCACCTGCCTCGCGCTCAGGAAGATCCAGCAGCCGCCGGAGGCTGTTCCCGGCGATATCGGCCCGCTGATTCCGGGATATCCGCGCGCCTTCCAGAAGGCCCAGCGGCCCTCCCGGGTCCCAGGCGGGCATCCCCGTTCCGAACAACAACCGCCGGCGTCCGAAACGCTCTGAAATCTCCTCCACGATCCGCGACTCCTGGATGTAGGACGTCTCGACATAGAGGTTGGGAAACGTATCCCAAACCCCGAACAGCGCCCTCGCGGTAGTGCCGCCTTCCCGTATCAGCACGAGCGGCAGCGCGGGGTGCGCCTCTGAGATTTCAAAGACCGATCGCCAGTCCGTGAGCTGGCTCCAGCTCGTGCGTCCCTCGTCCAGAAGCAAAGGAATTCCCGCTTCGGCGAGCGCTTTCAACAGCGGCCGCAGAATTCGTTCCAGCAACGGAAAACCGTGTACGCCCGGAAATATCCTGGCCGCCCGCACCCCCTGGGCGCGCATCTGCGCCACCAGCTTTTCCGGCTCCGGCAGTTCCCCTGTTCCCGGCGGCAACACCGCCCAGCACGGGTGCAGGCGCGGATGGGAACGCGTGGCCTCCACCACCCATGCGTTCGCGTCCGCCGGATGTCCCATTGCCGCGTAGCTCGCGTAGACCAGGGCTTCCGAGATGCCCAGTCGATCCATCTCGGCCAGCAGCGCCCCGGGCGTCCGAAAGCACGGCTCGCGGTCTGTACGCGTGGGTCCCAGCATACAGTTCATGTCGAAAATATCCATTCCGTCTCCCTTTGAGGTGAACGCCGCTTATACGAAGATCCGGTTCCCGATCATTCCATTAAAATAGTCCACAATGGCCCACACACCCGCGCATGTCGCCTCTCCCAGAATTATACCCATGAAAACCGGCCGGGTTCTACGGTAAAGCCTCGCCCCTCCGAATTTCAACACGATCGCCTTCATCCCCCAGGCCAGGAACACACTGAAAAAATAGGTATCCGTGTACCAGATTGTACTCAAGGGCAGCGCCACCGGGTGTAGAGGCCACCATCTAAGGCGCATTCTCAGCAGGGTTAACAGACCCGCAACCCCCATCCCCAGGCCGGTATAGAGCAACCCCTTAGTGAAGACGGGACTCGGCTCCAGCATTCGGGTACCCACAAAGGCATCGAAAGGGATGCGCGAATAATCGCGGAAGTGCCGGTCCAGGTTCAGGCCGCCGCGCGCATAGCCCAGGTCCAGCGTCATCACGCTTGCCGTAATCAGCCCAACCGCCATCGCCGCGCCCATCGCCCAGATCATGCCGCGTTTGCGCTTCATCTCCCTCGACAGCCACAAAGCCCCCAGAGCGCGGGGCATCACATTGCTGACCCGCGTCATTGTCCAGGCGTAGCCGAACCCGAGCGTCACGAGCCCCGCCGGGCTGAACGCAGAGGAACCCGTCGCACAGACCACAAACTCCGCGGGGTTGATCGGCGAGTAGGTAGCTACGAACCCCGTCTCGCTCACAATCCGGGCCAGTACAAAAAACACCACGATACAGGAAAAAAACAGAAACAAAATCAATGGTAGCGAGATTCCGGCCTGGTGGAGCCAGCACCCGAGATACACCAACCCACCCAGGGCCCCGAGAACAGCCGCGCGGTAGGAGATGACTTCATCGGAATCGTCGGCATTCGACGGCCTTCCCAGCGCCCTGGCGAAAACCCCTCGCAGGTGGCCCCTTGCGGTCCATGCGCTGTAGGCGGCCAGCACCAGCATATAACCCATCCCTGTCAACGCCAGAAACGACGAACCCCGGGAACTGAACCGACCGACCATCCCGGACACATCGGTATACTCGGCTCCGAGCACCGCAAGCATCCCCCGGATGACCTTGGAGATCACGTTGAACAGCCAGATGCTCAGGCTTACGTCCAGGTTCACAAAGTACGAATACCCGAGAATGGCAAAGTGCAGTCTGAGGGGCAATGGCGTCGTGCCCTGAAAGATCCGGAGCATCGTCCCCATCCGGATTCTGGGCAGCGTATAGAAATAGTGATTCAGCCCATTGATCGTACCGATCAGAAAAGGAATCGAAAACCCCGCCCACATCAGCCTGTTCCTGAACAGGGGACCCAACCGCCCACTTCCCGTTTCCGCCATCTCCAGCGGCACCTGTAGAATCGGGAATGCAAACCGCTCGTGTTCTGACCACTGTTTGCGAAAAATCACGGAGATGCATATCAGCACCCCGAACAATACCAGGAAAAACGAACCCCAGCTCGACAGCGGGGCCAGCCAGGCCAGCCAGGGAATGGGATCGTGTTGCGGCAGCCCCTCGTAGAACCCCCGCACGGCCTCGGCGTTCTGGGGGGCCGTCCACGGGAGAACATGGGGCAGCACCGCCTCCAGATCGGGACGCTCCGGAGAAGCGTAGTAGGTCATGCCGGTCAGGAAGGCGATCAGCCACTTGACCATCCACAGGGTGGGCATCGACACCAGAAGCATCGAAAAGATGCACAGGAGTTCTCCCCGCTTCAGTGTGTGCTCTGGCTTCAGGACGACGTTTACAAGGAGGATCAGACACAGAAAAACGAACAAGACGCCTCGATCCACAAAATAGAAGTGGAGAGACGTGCCCTGGATCACCATGCGGTTGTACGGGATCGCCACTGCCAGAAAGAGGCAAAGGGCAAGCCCGATCAGGAATGCCCGACCCGTCAGTCCGTCCCGCACATCCTCCCCTGACATCCTGCGTTCGCCAGGGGTTCGACCTCGCAGACCTTCCGCCCGGACGTCGGCCATCCCTTACATCCTCTTTATTAGATTTCGACGTAATCCGAAGGCGTACTTGGCACCCCGCGCGCATCCACCGCCACCACACGATACGACATCCCCTTCCTCGCCCCCTCCAGCGGCCAGCGCGCCTCTTCCACGACGCCTGCCAGATTCTCCTCACCTGCCGAAAAACCTCCCGGCTCCATCGATCCGTGAACCCGATACCCAACCGGCGGATTCCCCTCCTCATTCGCCGACCACACCAGCGCCCTGCCCTTGCCTCGACCCTTCACCTCAGGACCCACCGGAAGACGGGGACCGTGCGGCACGAATGACCGCACCGCACTCCAGTCTCCCCACACTCCCTTCGCATTCCTCGCCCGCACCCGCCAGTAATAGGTCTCATCCGGATTCAGCAGATTCGGAAACTCCGGCTGCCACCGCGTCTTTCCCGCATATTTTGTCCTCCCCACATAGCGGTCGAACGTCGGGCAGACGCACCACCGGAAATCCGCGTGCCGGCTCACCTGCACGTGGTATTCGTCCACCCGCGCACTGCCCCCTTTGGGACGCTTCCACCGGAACTCGAAATTCAGACGGTTCACGGCCGCCCCATCTCGGGGATACACCGGCTCCGGTGCCGCGGGAGGCCTTATCGCATGTTCCTCTTGCCAGCCATACGTCACACGCACCTTTCGCCGTCCCGGGCTGTCATCCCGGTAGGCGATTGTATTCTTCCCGAAAAACAGCGAGGGCAGGGATCGTGTGGCGCATTGGATGTCCGTGTCGAACCGGATCGCGTCCAGCCCCACTGCCTCCGGTCCGGAACCTGCCCACATCGCCACCTTGATGTAGTAGGAATAGCAGGGCCCCATCCGCCACACCAGGTCCTTCTCTTCCCGCCAGTCGTTCAGCGCCGGATTGATGAGCCCGTCCAACTCTATGCACGCGTCCAGCCTACGCACAATATCCTGTCTGCCCTCGCGCATCTGTCCGCACGCGATCCAGATCGAACGCCAGTTCTTCCCATCCTTAGAAAATAACACCTCCAGACCGTCCTCCCGGGTCTCCCGCCTGCAAGTGATCCCCACCTGCACCCCCGGAATCGCATAAGGCGACGCCACCTTCCACACCACCTCCGACACCTGCCCCGCCCTTGCCGGATGCAGCGCGGCTCTCCGCCCCGAGCCCTCCTGCACCACATTCGTCAACCCCTCGGTCCCCTTCAGACAGAGCGGACTGCGCAGGTCCGGCCGGTAGACCAGCTTCCCGTTGGAAAATCGTACCTCCGGATGCATTCGAGGCCCCCGCACCACCTGTTTCCCCACGTTGTCCCAGTAGCGCACGAGCTTCTCCCCCGGACGCAACCGCAGCCCCATCGTATGAGGCGGCGGATATTCCCCCGGCGCATGCGTAAAAACGCCCGTGTTGTCCGTCCAGACCCCCCCTTTGTTCGGCGGATACACAAACTGCCGCTCCTGGAACGGCGTATAATAATACTCATTTTCCGGCATATCCCTTCCCGCCAGACCCAGGTTTCGGTGCGACCGGCGCATCAGATCGATATCCCGCGCCAGATCCTCCGACCCCGCCACCGTCCTGTTGTCCCGCTTCAGGAAATACACCATCTGATCCGTATCCAGGAAACGCCAGTTCCCTTCCGCATACGCTTCAAAAATATCATGGGCGCATGCCCGTCCCCGGCCGTAGCCATCGATAGAGGCAATTCCGCCCAGCCAGATCTCACGGGCCTTCAGTCCAACTGCCTCGGCTAAACGGCAGCTCACGACAGCATTCGCAATACAGCCGTCGAACCCGTACACATTGAACAGCTTTACCGGGTCTCCAAAATCGTCCGACCACGACAGACCGGCCCTCTGGTCGTAAAGCTCTTCGGCAACAAACCGCCACACTCCCATCGCCTTCTCACCATCCGACGCCCCCGAACCGGCGGTCTCCAGAATCTCCTGCGCCATGCCCTCAACTGACCACCAGTCCCTCTCCCCATTGGCCACCACCCACGGATTCACCACATCTGTCTCCCCCTGGTTCTCAATCGCCACATACATGTTGGGTTCAAACGCCTGGTCGTAGGGCGGCATACTCCGGCCCGGTCCGGAAGAGTACGTCTCCGGCTGCTTCGTCACCGTATTCGACTCGTCCAGGTACCCGCCCATATTCACCGTAAACGCCTGTCGCTTCCGCGTCAGGATAGCCCGCCTCTCCTTCGGCGCCCGTGGAACAACCACAGAAACCGGCTGCCGCTCCTCCCACCACCCCGGCCCCGGATACAGGTAGGGACCGTTCCAGGCTGCAGCACAATAGAAATGCCGCCTCCCCGGCACCAAATCCGCCCCATCCACATACCGCTTCCCGTAGGCCACCCCCACTTCCTCGTAGGGCCCGGACGCCCGCCGTGCACGATAAATCCGCGCCCCCCTTTCCCCCTGAAGGTCCACATCCAGCGTCACACAGTTCACCGCAGCCTTCAACACTTCCAACCTCACCATTGCCATATTCTCCGCACACAAAAACCCTTCACTTATACCCTGCCCGCAGCAGCCGGGCGGGGTGAGGGCCCCCTCTACAGAACCTGGTTACGCAGTTCCACCTCGCCACGCCACAGCCGTTCCAGGTTCTCCAACAGAATATCGATCGTATTCTCCTCGTACATGCGGGTCTGGCCCGCGGTGTGGGGCGTGATCACAACATTCTCCAGGTCCCAAAACGGCGAGTCCTCCGGTAGCGGCTCGTCCCACAAAAGGTCGATCCCGGCGCCCCCAATCGACCCGCTGCGCACCGCTTCCAGCAGCGCCGGCTCATCCACGCACCTGCCCCGAGCGACATTGATCAGACACGAAGAGCTCTTCATCGCAGACAGGGCCTCCGCGTCGATAATCTTCTCCGTCTCCGGCGTCAGTGGGCAGGTCAACACGACGTAGTCGGCCTGCGGCAGCAGGTCCCGCAGCCGGTCCGGCGTATGCACCTCGTCCGCCGGTCCCCTGGCCGTCGCCGGGTCGCGCTTCGTGGCAAGGACACGCATATCGAACGCCCTGGCCAGCGCCGCCAGCCTGGACCCGATACCTCCCATCCCCACGATCAGCATCGTCTTTCCACCCAGTTCGTCCTCTCGCCGCGACAGGTCCGAGATCATTCCGCGCCAGTGGCGCCGGCGCTGGTTGTCCCGTCCGGTGTGGATGTGTCGGGCAAACGCCAGAATAAGCGCCATCGCGTGCTCACTCACGGCGTTCCTGTTCACACCCTGGGAACTGGTAAGCCGTATGCCCCGTGACCTCAACTCATCCAATGGAAACACGTCGTACCCCGCGCCGATTGATTGGATCAACCGGAGCCTCGGCGCGAGGTCGAGCAGACCGTTGCGCCAGAATCCGTAACCCACGAACACGACAACCTCTCCGATTCGCTCGGTTACCTCATCCGGCGTCCACGCCTGGTAGTGGCTGATACCGGATTCACGCTTCTCAAACCTGGCCGCCATCTGATAGGTACCGGCAAAACAGATGGTGACCTCATCTTTTGACGGAAAATCACGCAACTTTGTCTTCTCCTGAAAGAATCGAAGAGATTTTACTCGGAGTTCCGACATCGCCGGGAGTTACCTTACTCGACTCGAGGACGGTCTGAATTTCATAAATCGACCCCCGGCGGTCGGCAGGGGGAAGCGGTATCCGAACGGGAACGTCGACCAGGCGTGGTTCGCGGGTCGGTTCCCCGCGGAGAATTTTGCCGTTGAACTCCTCCCAGCTATTTGTGGGCTGAACCAGCGGCCAGGCATCTACCGCACAATACATACAGAGGAGGAGACGGCGAGGCTTGCCGGACGTATTCGGGGCGGAGCCATGCAGCATTCGGACGTGGTGGATGGAGATACCGCCGGCTTTGACTTCGATCGGTACGGCGCCGTCGCCAGTGAAATCCGGTTCCGTGACCGCGCCGGCAAAGCGGCCGTTGAGGTGGTGGTCGTAGACGCGACCCCTGTGAGATCCGGGGATCACCAGAAGGCAGCCGTTTTCCCTGGTCATGTCGTCTATGGCGACGCCAACGGCGAGAAGATCGTCGTTGGTGTGGGGGTAGAACGCCCAGTCCTGATGCCATTCCACAGGGCTTCCCACCTCGGCGGATTTCATATTGAGCTTATCCCCATTGGTCCGAATGCCGCGACCGATGAGCTGTGCGGTGATGTCGAGGATCTTTTCGTGGCGCAGGCCACGGGCGTACACGTCGTGCTGCCTGGATGGGTCTATGAGACGGCGCAACTGCGGGTTTTCAGGCGTATGGCCCGGTTCCAGGTCGAATACGTCGTTGGTTCTGGTGACCTGTCGGGACGCGTCAACGAACGCGTCCGTAACCTGGCGAAGTTCTTCGACCTCCGCTTGTGAGAGAGCGTTCTCAAGACCCAGATAGCCATTGGCCCGATAGAAGTCGATCTGTTCCTGAGTCAGCATGGTTGGGACTCCTTTTGAATGAAGTGATCCGTTGATCAACAGGCATGTCGTCGTTCGTTAAAGCAGGGATATGTTTCCCACCTTTCCGGTGGCAAAGTCGATCAGGCTCCACGTCCCCAGGCAGACCGCCTCTCCCAGGATGATCCCAATGAAGAACGGCCTGGTTCTCCTGTAGAGCGTCGCCCCGCCGAATTTCATCACCAGCGCCTTGATCCCCCAGGCCAGAAAAACACTGAAATAATAGTGCTCCGTCATCCAGATCGTACTCACCGGCAGCGCCACGGGGTGCAGGGGCCACCAGGGCAGCCGCGTTCGCAGGACCATCAACAGGGCGGCAACGCCCAGACCGAATCCGGTATATATGAATCCTCGATAGAAAATCGGGCTCGGATCCAACAGGCGGCGTCCCACGTATTCGTCGTACGGAAGGGCGGCGTCGTTCACGTCCCGGAACCAGTAGTCCAGATTTCGTCCTCCGTGCGCGTACCCCAGATCCAGCGTCGTATAGCTGGCGACGACCAGTCCCACGGCAAGTGCCGCCCCCATCGCCCAGATCAAACCCCGCGTCCTTCCCATTTCCCGCGCCAACCTGAGCGCCGCCGAAGCACGAGGCATCATCGTATTCAGCCGCGTCATCGTCCACACGTAACTGAGCCCGACGGTTACCAGACCCGTGGGACCGAACGCCGAAGAACCGACCGCGCAAACCACGAACTCCGACGGATTCAGCGGAGAATATGTCGCGGCATAACCGGTCTCGCTCACGATCCGCGAAAGGGCGAGGAATACCACAAAGCAGGCGACGAACAGGAATGCGATCACGGGCGGCGACAACCCCGCCTGATAAAGCCAGCATCCGAGATACAGCGACCCCATCAAAACACACGCCAGCGCGGTCCGGTAGGGGACCACCTCCTCCGAATCGTCCAGGTCCGACCGGCGGCCCAGTGCCTTCGCCCAGACCGCCTTCAAATGGCCCCTGGCAATCCACAGGCTGTAACCGGCCAGCGCCAGCATATACCCCATGCCCATGAACGCGAGGAATTCCGACCCCTGGGAACTGTGCCGCCCCACCATCCCCGATAGGCCGTATCGATCCACCCCCAACAATGCAAGCGCGCCGCTGATGCATTTGGCGATGACATTCAGGAGCCAGATGCTGAGGCTCACGTCCAGGTTTACGAAATAGGCATAACCCAGAAGGGCGAAGTTGAGCCTGATTGACAGAGGTATCGCGCGCCTGAAGATCCATATGACTGCCCTCAGGTTCATTCGGGGCAGTGTGTGGAAGTAACTGTGAAGCGCATTGATCGAACCGACGGTAAACGGTACCGCAAACCCCGACCACATCATCCGGCTTCCGAACAGCGGTCCCACGCTCCCCGTCCCCTGCTCTCCCATCGCAATGGGCACCTGCATGATCGGGAAGGAGAATCGCTCGTGCTCCTCCCACTGCTTCCGTAGAACCACCGCCAGACAACCCAGCACGACAAACAGCGCGACCAGAAACGACCCCCAACTCCACAGGGGAACCACCCACGCCCACCAGGGAACCGATCCTCCTTTCGGCAATCCTTCGTACAGCCCTCTCACCGCCTCGACGTCCAGGACCGCCA
Source organism: Candidatus Latescibacterota bacterium (assembly GCA_965237675.1). Lineage (GTDB taxonomy): Bacteria > Latescibacterota > UBA2968 > UBA2968 > JAAXHE01. The sequence goes on along the minus strand of OZ250150.1, from coordinate 503,710 downwards.
GCCACGGCAGCGAATAGGGCAGAACCGCCTCCAGGTGCCGCATCTCCGGCGAAGCGTAGTAGGTCACGCCTGTCATGAACCCGAGCAGTGCCTTGCTCATCGCCCACGCCGGCATCAAGAGCAGAAGCATCGCATAAATGGCCAGCAACTCGCCGCGGCCCAGGGCATAGCGGCGCTTCAAAAAGCCCAGCATGGGGTTGAGCAGCACCACGAGGCAGAAAAAGAGGAACAAGACGCCCCGGTCCAGAAAATACCAGCCCATAAAGGGCCCCTGCACCACCATCCGGTTGTAGGTCAGCCAGACCCCCAGAAAAGCGCACAGACCTAGCCCGATCAGGAACGCCCGGAGCGATAGCCCGTCTCCGTCCGTCATCCGGCTATCCGGCATGACCCGTCCGGTTGTCTGCGACATTCGTTCGACATCTCCGGATTGTGTTGGGGAAGCGCTCAACTCTCGATCTGCATATGAATTGCCAGGAGATCACAATCCCCCGCAATGTCCAGCGGAATGCGCATCGCGTCTTCTTCGGCCAACGTCAGGCGGTCGCTCCAGTCCTCACCGGACCAGAGTTCGCGGACGTTCCGCACGGTCTGCCCTTCCGGAAGGCTGATTTCCAGGGACGTCCGGCATCTCACCGGCGTATACGGGAAAAGGACCGCCAGCAGGGAACCGGTGTCCCCGACCATGGGCAACAGTTCGATGGTGGGCACGGCGCGCCGGTCTGACGGCCGCAACGTTCGGTAGTCATCCACGGGAGGGAAGGGGTCCAGCCGCGCCAACGGCCTGCGGCCCGCGATCCAGAGGATCAGCCTGCGCAGCAGTTCCACGTTGGACGTCTCCTCGAGCGAAGACTTGCCGGGTACGGTCCCCGTGTAGTTTACAGCCGGCATGCCCGCAAGCCAGGCCTCCCGCCGCTCCCCATCCTCCGTGAGCACGAGTGCTGGCCGGCCATCCACCGTCCCCAACACCTGTCCGTCCGGACAAGGACCATTTACGCGGGTACTGAGGATCACCGGGTGCTCCAGGCCGTCTGTCAGTGGATGATCGCCCTGAAGGTCGAGTTCAAAGACCCCCGACTCAATCGCGCAAGGCAGCTTGCATGGGCCGCTGCCTGCCCACGGGGTGGCCGGCCTGTTGCCGATCCAGAGGAGACCCTCTCCACGTTCGGCAACCGTGTTGACGCGATCGAGTTGTAGCTGCGTGAGGCAGTGCACCTCGGGCAGGATGACCGGTCCCCTCAGCTGGCCGCCCACGTCGTCCAGGCGCTGGTCCCAGAACCAACGCCACGGCAGGCCGGTCCGGTAGACCATATCGACCATCTGGATCAACCCTTGATGCCCCCAGTTCGAATCGTAGTGGCCGGTGATCTCGGATTGTTGGGGCATAATCATCGTCGCGAAACTATAGGGCCGGTGGGACTCGAACATGGGGTCCAGCCGCCTGGACTCTTCGAACGCCTCGAAAAACCCCGGGATGATCTTCATCTGTTCATAGGTAAATGGCATCACCAGGTCTGCACCCAGCGCAAACGGCACCACGCCCGCCAGCAGACCGTCCTGCCTTCCCATCGGCACCGCCTGCGACGGGGGCATGAAGCCCTGTGGATAGATATCCACCTGCCGATCCATGCACGCCCCCATCAGGCTTCTCGTCGTCTCCGAAAGGATTCTGCGGTGAGGCCGGTGCAGGATGAGGTCGTCGTGATTGAAATGATAGGGATCCGTGGCGATAACATCCTGTGAACGGGCATCCCGGGCAAGGCAGACGGCCGTCTGCCAGGCATTGTAATTCCGCTCAGGCATGGCGGGACTGTGCTGTATCCCCACGGCGACGTCCGGCCGGACATCCTTGATTGCCCGCCGAAATTCCGAGTGTACCGCCTCCCAATTGTCAAAGCGGAATTCCAGCCACGCGTACCACAGAGGATCGTCCCAATCAGGCGACCTCGGCGGATCGGATCCCGTGCGCTCCCGGAATCCAGCCTGGCAGAATTCGCAGTAACAGCCGATTGTTCCGTCTCCGAATCCAAGACACGCCTCGTCATTGAGGTGGATCTCCCGAATCGCCCGCCAGTTGCAAATCTCCATCAGCAGGGACAGGTAGTGTGACTTGTTCTCGGGGCGAAAGGGACACATCCACCGGACCCGCAGTCCGTCCAGATCCAGTACTTCCCCATCGCCGACCATTTGCATCAGCCGGTGGGGTTCTTCCGCCAGCAGGTGTTCGTTATACTTCATATACCCGGTAAAGGCAATCAGACCCAGGCCCCGTTTCTCGCACATCCGGGCAAGCCTCTCCGACTGCTCCAGCGAAAAGCCCTGTTGTTTTATCGCCGGCGTGACCGCAACGCCTGCGCCCACGTCGGTGAACCCTTCATCGACAATCCGGTCGAGCGTCTTCTCGTTCAGCACGGCATCCGGAAAAAGCAGCAGCGCCGACCGGCGGAGCGTTCGGTTCTCGTCTGGCATTACGTTCCTCCTCTACTGTATACGTTGATGATGAACCATCGACCCGTGTCTTACTTATTCAGCGTCCATCCCGGGGGCAACTCACGATGAATTCCAGTAGCCCATAAACGGCCAGGTTTTGAGTCGCCCCGTAAAGGCGCTCACCACCGACCATCCCCCCGAGCACATGACTTCCCCCAGAATCATCCCGATAAAAAACGGACGCGCCTTCCGGTAGAGGTCCGCCCCGCCCACCCTCAGGATAACCGCCTTGATCCCCCACGCCAGAAACACGCTGAATCCGAACCAGTCCATGTACCATACCGTGCTCAACGGAAGCGCGGCCGGATGAAACGGCCACCAGGGCAGGCGCATCCGAAGCAGGATCAGGACGGCGGCAACCGCGGTGCCCAACGCCGTATAGAGAAAACCCATTTTGAAGACGGGGCTGGGTTCGAGAAGGCGCCGTCCGATAAACTCGTCGAATGGAGACGCGGCGTCGTTGACGTTACTGAACCATGGGTAGTCGATGTTCACGCCCCCGTGCGTGTACCCAAGATTCAACGTCGTGTATCCCGTTGCCACCAACCCCAGGGCCAGCGCCACCCCCATTGCCCAGACCAAGCCCTGCTTTCTTCCAATTTCCCGCGCCAGCCGCAGGGCGCCCATAGCGTGCGGCATCAGTGTGTTTCTGCGCGTCATCGTCCAAACGTAGCTGATGCCCAGGGTCGCCAGGCCCGCCGGACTGAACACCGAGGATCCCACCGCGCACACCACGAACTCGGACGGATTGATGGGTGAATACGTCGCAACAAAGCCCGTTTCACTTACGATCCGGGCCATCACGAAAAAGACAGTGAGACTGGAAATAAGCAGAAACAGAACCAGCGGCGCCGAAATCCCCGACTGGTAGAGCCACAATCCGAGATAACCCACGCCCAGACCGACGCCCAGCAACGCCGTCCGGTAGGGAATGATCTCGTCCGAGTCCTTCAGGTGCGACGATCTGCCGCGAATCTTTGCCCACACCTGCCGCAGGTGGCCCCTCGCCACGTACAGGCTATACGCTGCCAGGGCCAGGATATACCCCATCCCCATCATCGCCAGGAACTCGGACCCCTGAGAACTGTAACGGCCCACGACCCCGGACACACCCCAGGTCTGGCCCGCGCCGACCATCGCCAGCGCGCCCCGAATGACCTTTGTAATCAGGTTGATGACCCACAGGCTGAAACTCACGTCCAAATTGATGAAATAGGAATATCCGAGCACCAGGAAATGGATCTTGAAGGGCAGAACCATCGTGCGCCGGAAGATTCGCACGTGGGTTCCCAGGTTGATGATCGGGATATTGGGAAAGTAGTACCGCAGCCCCCGCAGCATGCCGACCAGAGAAGGAATCCCAAATCCGGCAGCCAGCAACCGGCTTCTGAACACCGGTGCGAACCGTCCGTTTCCAGCTTCAACCATTGCAAGCGGCACCTGCATCAGGGGAAACGCAAACCGCTCGTGTTCCTCCCATTGCCGCCGCATCAGCACGCCCAGGCAGATTAGCACGATGAAGAGGACGACCAGGAAAGATCCCCAACTCCACAGGGGCAGCACCCATCCCAGCCACGGAATCGAATCTCCCTTCGGCAGGCCTTCGTAGAGATCCTTGACTGTCCCTTCCCCCTGCGGCACCAGCCACGGGAGCAGGTGGGGGGGCACGGCCTCGATATGACGCAACTCCGGCGTCGCGTGGTAGATCGTGCCGGTCGTATAGAGAATCACCGGCTTGGTCATCACCCAGGCGGGCAGGAGAATGAGAAACATGGTGTAAATGGCAAGCAGTTCGCCGCGCGTGAGGACAAACCGTTTCTTGATCACGCCCAGCAACGGATTTGCGGCCACGACCAGGAGGAACAACACGAACAGCGCGCCCCGGTCCATGTAATACCCGCCGCCCAGAAAGGAACCCTGGGTGATCATCCGGTTGTAGGTCAGGCCCAGGCACATCAGACCGCACAGGACGAGGCCGATTCCGAACGCTCGGGGCGTCAGACCATCCCGCGCGGCAGTTTCATTGCCAGGCGCCGGAGCCGGAGGTTTCCGCTCTCTCGCCGCTGCGGTATTCAATGGTGAAATCCTCTACGGAAGAAGAATCGGCGTTACGATTTATGAACTCGCTGGACTCATGGCGCCCTCTCCGAAAATGATGGAATACGCGTTCCCCATGTCGGATCTTGTGGCGGCGTCCATGTAACATACGCTGAACCCACGTCGGGAGGAGTTGGTCTTGTTCACGCCCGATCCGTGGAGCAGCCAGTTGTGCAACAGGGTCGCTTCCCCCGCCTCCATTTCCAGGTATTCATGCTCTTCTCCGGCCAGGACGGCGGTGGCCTGCTCGTCGGTCAGAAAGGCGAAGCCGGCCGAATCGTCCTGGTCGAAGGTGCCTCTGTGGGATCCGGGCACGATCCCGACGCAGCCGTTTTCAACCGACACCCGATCCAGCGCCGTCCACACGGTTACGATCGGATCCGTGTCGAGAATGCTAAACCGGTCCTGGTGCCAGGGAAGGTTTGTACCCTTCCCCGCCGGCTTGTTCATAAACATGGCCCGGTAGCAGGATATCGGCGTCTCCGGACCGTAGGCCCTCGCGCAGATCTCGCGGAAAACGGGTTTCTGCATGTAGGACAGGAACAAAGGGTCGAACTCGAGGTCCTGGATCTTTCGATAGTTCAACGTCGATACCTGGTGCCCTCTCGTTGTGATCCGTTTCTCCGAGTAGTCGCCCGTCTCGCTGTCCAGCTGCATGAACATCTGATCGTGGACCTTGACGTTGCCGAGCATGATGTCGTCGATTCGCTGCTGCAGGCCCGTGAGTTCGTCGTCGTCCATCACCTTTCCAAATCGTACGTACCCTTCATTCTCAAATTTCGCCCACTGATCGTCGCTGATATGGGTAGACATACCGAGCCCTCCCGTGATTAGAATATCAGGCGTCTGGTGCGGAAATCTACAGTTTGTGGATTGGCCGGTGTTTTGTTTCCTACTGATCCACCACCGATCCGTCCACGTGGAGCCTGGTAACCATCATTCCCTCATCCAGCAGCGGCCGGTGCGAGAGGAACGGGTATTTTTCCATGGCGCCTTCCACGAGTTCCACGCCGATACCCGGAGCATCGGGAATGATCAGGAATCCGTCTTCCAGCGTGAGCGTGCCCGATACGATTTCGCTTTTCGGCGGTTCGCCTTCACCCCTCGGGTACTCCTGCAATGCGAAATTGGGTATGCACGCCGCAAGTTGTACGCACGCGGCCGTACTCACCGGGCTGAGCGGATTGTGCGGCACCACGTCCACGTAGTGCGCTTCGGCGAGGGCCGCGATCTTCTTGCAGTGGGTGATGCCGCCGGCCATGCAGACGTCCGGCCTCACGTACTGGACCGCGTTGCGCGTCAGGAGCATTTCGAATTCGTAGATCGTGTGGATGCGTTCCCCGGTCGCAATCGGAACCGCGATCTTCTGCGCCACCTCGGCCATGGCGTCGATATTGTCAGGCCGGATGGGATCCTCGTAGAAAAACGGGCGATAGGGTTCAATAGCCCTGCCAAGCACGATGGCTTCGGCCGGGTCCAGTCGCCGGTGGATTTCAATACACAGGTCCACGTCGTCGCCGACCGCCTCCCGGTACGCCGCCACCGTCTGAATCGCATCCTGAATCTTGTCCGCGTGGGTCTTGTAATAGGGCACGTTTCGCGACTCATCCAGAAAGGGCGTCAGGTGTCCCACGGCCGTATACCCCTCCGCCTTGGCCTGCACGCAGCCTCTCAGAAGCTCCTCTTTGGTACGGCCGATCACGTGCCCGTAGACACGGGCCTTGTCCCGGCATTTGCCACCCAGAAGCTGGTAGACGGGCACGCCGAAAAATTTGCCCGCGATATCCCAGAGGGCGATATCAATCGCACTCAGGGCTCCCATAATCGCCGCGCCGCGAAAATGCGTGCACCGATACAGTACCTGCCAGTGGTGTTCGATTCGCAGGGGGTCCTTGCCAATGAGGTATTCCCTGAAGCTCTTGACCACCTCTCCCGACGCCTCCAGGTATCCCCACGCGCCCGATTCACCCAGCCCCACAAATCCCTCATCCGTAAGAACCTGGACAAAGAGATACCGATCGATCGGCAGGACCTTCACGTCCGTTATCTTCATGCGCTTTTCTCCTTTCATTTCAGACGATAGCCCAATAGTTGCCGCCCGTGCCAAACAAGAGCATGGGATTGGACGAATCTTGCTTTTCAGTGCGTTATGTACTATACTTGGAACGCTGGCGGCGTTGAAAAATAGGCGGGATCCTCCTATGCTGCGCAGCTCCGAGTCGTATCGTTCGCGGTGCTGGCTTTTGGTATTATGGTCGCAGGGTCGAGTGGGGTTTCAAACGAGATTGAATGGGCCGATTACGGGCTGCATGGAAAGAGTTTTTATTAGGCGTAAGGTAATCTTATGGACTCCAAAGAGCAACACGATTGACAACGCAAGCCGAGGCGGATTTTTTTTCGGTCAAGAGGGTTGTGCGTGACCGATTCGCCTGCTAGATTGAGAAAGATCGTGCCTGGCGTAGCAAACCCTTTGGAAACCAATCCGAGCACCCGGAGGGGCAAGCAAATCTACGAGAGTTAACCGTCAAATGAACGCTCAAACATGGCCTCAAACGTATCAGTGCCCCTGGAAGAATTCGCGATCTCGACTTCAACCATTCGCTCAGCCATTAAAGATTCGCTGCAACCGATATAGAGTCACGGGCGTCAAGAAAATTGTAAATCGGCTTCGTCGTGCCGCAATTCAATAATCCGCGCCGCCGCAGGGTGCTTGAATGGGTAGCCTGATCCAATTGTCAGATGAGTAAATCCTCGGCTTACTTCGAAGAAAATGAAGTAAAACAAGAATGGATCCTCGATCCGGAGGAAATGGGAAGCAAGAGGAAGTTCTGGTATCGTCGTCCCGGGAAAAATGAAAGCGTGTGGCTCTTCAAATACCCTTGAGAGGATACTGGGGAGCAATGGGCCGAGAAGATCGCTGCTGAGATCGCCGAGCTGCTGGACATTCGACACGCGACGGTAGAATTGGCGATTTTTGAAGGTGTGCGAGGATCTGTAACGGAGTCGTTCGTGCATGATGAACAGGAGCTGGTCCACGGCAACCAAATGTTGGAATGGTTTGTTCGCGGTTACGTAGCCGGAAGGAAATACGATCAGTCGAGTCATACGCTGAAGAATATCTGGCAAGTAATGGACGAGGTTTTCGTAGAATCCGAAGCAAAGATGCAAGGGAAACTCTGCATCGCAGAGTACCTTGTTCTGGACGCACTGATTGGCAATACTGATCGTCATCACGAGAACTGGGGAATTCTGTTTGATCTTGCCGGCGCGGACTTGGAGTGGTTGTTGGCACCGTCTTTCGATCATGCGTCCTCGTTGGGCCGAGAGCTCCGAGACGAGCGCCGCAACAGGCTATTGGATGAGAATAGGGTAGGCGACTATGTCGAAAGAGGGCACGGGGCGATTTTCTGGTCGGAGGAAGATCAGCACGGCCCTAGCCCACTCGAACTCGCTCGACGTTCAACTCGCAGCTATCCGGATTTCTTCCTTCCTGCAATAGAGAATCTCAAAAGCCTGGACCAAGGATCCTTGATTGAACTTGTGGACCGCGTGCCCTGCAGTTGGATGTCACCTTCGGCGAGAAAGTTCGCCATCGCGCAGATGCGCTATAGTATTGAGCAGTTAGGAGGGCTTGTTCAGTGAGTGTTAGAACTTTATATCTAGCGTGGCAGCACAAAAAAGAACCGAGCAGGCAGTGGTTCCCGGTGGGCCGGTTGGATGCCGATATCGAACGCCCGCTCTATCAATTCCGATACATTGAAGGGGCGAAACGCGCTAAGGTTGAGGCAGGATTTCCGCCACTAATCGAGTTTCCCAGATTGGAAGAAAGATACGATTCGCCGAGACTCTTTCCGCTCTTCCAGAATCGGGTGATCAACCGGGCGAGACCGGACTTTGCCGATTATCTCAGTTATCTCGACCTGCATGTGGGCGCCGATCCCATTGAGATTCTGTCGGCAAGCGGCGGTTCCCGGGTGACAGATGCGTACGAGGTTTTTCCAAAACTCGAAAAAGACGAAGATGGGAGTTTTGTCTGCCGGTTCTTTCTCCATGGCTGGCGGCACGTCAATGAATCCGCGCAGAAGCGGATCGAGCGCCTTGAAGCCGGCGACCAGCTTTACGTTACGCTTGAGTTGACCAATCCGAAGACCGGTCTGGCTGTGCAAATCCAGACCGCTGATGACTACTATATGATCGGATGGACGCCACGTTACCTAGTGAACGATTTGTTCAAGGCGATGGCTGAGTCGCCCGGAGACTATCGTGCCAAGGTGGTTCGCGTGAATCCGTTACCTGCGCCATCGAAACAGCGCGTTCTGATCGAGATGAAGGCTCGTTGGAAAAAGCACAAACCGATGACGAGTAAGGACTTTGTTCCACTCGTCGAGTAGGAAGCGACTCTAAAGTCCGTACGGCCCGGCATTTGAGACGTGATTGTCGCTGTGGCTCAGATCTATAGATCATTGTAAGGAACTGGTACGTTCACGTATTGATCCATTCCACAACAGGGAGAAGACGTATGTACAGGGAACTGTTATTCGGCGGTGCGGATATCGATTCCGATAAGGCAAATCTGGGATTGGCGATCCTGAGGGTAATTTCCGGGCTGAGTATAGCATTTGGGCACGGCATCGGAAAGATCCCGCCTTCCGCCGGGCTCGTGGCCGGTACGGCAAAACTGGGATTTCCCTTACCCGAGTTTTTCGCCTGGGCGGCCGCATTCGGGGAATTCGGCGGTGGGCTGTTGCTGGCGTTGGGACTACTGACGCGGCCAGGCACGTTCTTTATGGGATTTACGATGATGGTCGCCGCATTTGGCGTACATGCGGCCGACCCGTTCGGCATAAAGGAGATGGCGCTTCTGTACCTGGCCATCGCAGTGATGTTTCTTCTGGTTGGCTCGGGAAAATACGGCGTGGACGCCTGCATCCGGTCGCGGTACCCACGTTCGTGATAGTGGACGAGTAATTGGACAGAAAGGCGTAGGCACGGCCGGTTACGTCTAAATCAGAGAGAAGGCATACACTTTCAAGAAATCCTCGGTGGTCAGGTTGACATCGATCTCCACGGTACCCTCATTCTGTCTGGTCTCGGTAACGGGCTGATCCGACACCAGTTCCCGCACCTCGCCGCATCGCCTGCCCTCCGGCAGCCTGGCTTCGATCCGGAACGCGCCGGGCTCTCTGAAATAGGAAGGCACCGTCACCAGGATCAGGTCCTCGCCCACGGAGGGCATGATCTCCACGGTCGGCTTCCAGCGGATATCCAGCGGCCTGACCTCCTGCAAAGGCACCCTCGGCGGAAAGCCATTCACCACTACGGGCAGCCTGTCTCCCACAAGCGACAGGATCAGTTGCGCCACCACCTGGCGGGAAAAACTGAGCACATTGGTGCCCGCCGGTCTCAGATCCAGCCACCGGGACGGGATGCCCGCCACGAACACGCCCCAGCCGGCCCCAAGTCGCTTCAGTGTGATCGCCGGACGTGGTCCCAGGGGCCCTGCTTCCTCGAAGACCGCCAGCACATCGGCCGTGCCGTCCGCCTCCGCTTCGACCGCCAGGTCGAGCCCGAGGACAGGGCGGTTATTGCCCTTCCAGGGGTCCCAGGCCGTCCTCTCGTCGGGCCACGGCAGGTTCTCGAACGCCTCGTGGTCGCTGGTGGCCTCGAAGATGCGGGAACCCTCGTGGGGTGTACACGACGTAATCCCGAATGCCTCCTTGAGAAACGACCCGTTCGAAGGGCGTCCCATCTCGTTCCTGGTGGCCGTCTCTCCCGCCGCCACCAGCGTGCCGCCACCCCGCACGTACGCCAGGAGCGCGTCTCGCTGGCTGGAGGACAGGCAGGAGACATTGGGCAGCACCACCACCGGATACCCTTCCAGATGTTCCGGAGTCAGCTTTGATGAAGGCAGATATCCGTGTGAGAGACCGTTATGCGAGGCCATCTGGCCCATGGAGAACATCCGGCTCATGCGCCAGTTCTCGCGGCCCCTGGCGGGTAACGACTCGTCGTAACACTGGGTCTCCAGGCTGTCCACCACCGCAACGGAGACCACGGGTTCGGTGCGTTCGAAGTAGGGGTCCAGACGAAACGCGTCCTGGAAGGTCCGGTGCATCGGCGACACCCGCTGGAGCCGGTACGTATACGTCGTCACGCGATCCACGCCGAGGGCGGGCGGAACCACGGCCTGCCACCATCCGTCACGTTCGTCCAGCGGCCGGTGGAATTCGGGATGAGACATGCCCTGCGCCAGCATCACGCTCACCTTGTCCTCTCCCAGCGTCATCCCCTGGATGAAACGACAGCACTCGCTCAGAAATATCTCGGGCGGCGTGAACAACCCGCTGCCCACCGCCGGCAGCACGCACGTGTAGTAGGCATCCACGGCCAGGCCGTCTATGGCCTCGACCATGCCGTCGATGTCCATGCCGCACACCCATGGATTGATGTCCCAGAAGGGTTGCGGGCCGCTCTGAAATACCGCCCGGACCCGGTGATCATGGTTCAGCGCTGTTTTCATTCTTCCGTGCACGTCGTTCCACCGGCGGAATCGCCAGGTGACCAGCCGCGCTTTCTCGTCCAGATCCTTGAAAGGCGGCATGGGGATCCGCCCGCCGTATTCTCTTTCCCAGTCCGCCTGGCAGGTCCGGCAGTAACACGCCAGAAGGTCCACGTCCCTGCCGAAATACGCTTCGTCGTTCACCCAGACTTCCGTGAGATTCGGAATCCCACCCAGGTTTTCCAGAAAATCGAGGTACCGCTTCTGAAACACCTCGTTATATGGGCAGCCCCACACGGCCGGCAGGTTTCCCAGTTCCTCGTGGTCCGCATCTTTGCTGAATACGGTCTTCTGTTCGGGATGCTCGGCCAGGTGCTCATAGGCATATTTCATAAATCCGGTAAACGTCGACACCTCGAGACCGTATTCCTCTGCCTTCCGGGCCACTACCTTTACGGCCTCTTCGTGCCCGATCCGGGCCGATACCGTCACCTCGTGGTAACCCAGGCCGGCCACCTCCGGAATCTCGTCCGCAAGGGATTCCGGCCGGTTCCGATAGTCCTGAAGGAAGGCGATCCGCTGTATCTTCCGATGTTTCATCCGATCCTCCCGTGTGTGTCCTGATGATGTGATTCCCGCAAACCGCCTGGTTGGATCTCTCTCATCCTTGCGCAGGAGGATGGCCGGCTTCGAGACCGTTCAGATTCCAGGTTGCCCGTCCATGCGCCTACCAGTACCCGTACCACCGGCCCTCCCAGTATCCCCACAGCCATCCCGTCAGGCTATCCATGTCCAGCAGCCGGGTCTCGACTTTCCACTCCGGCGGTACCGGCTGGTCTTTCTCCAACGGCAGGATAAACCGAAACGTATCGAGATCCAGGTTTTCCAGAATGTGCCGTGCGGTGGACGCCATATCCTCCTCGTGAAACCACGGCTGTGCGGCGACGCATGCCCTTGCGAAGATGCCCGACCTGCCTGTCGTGGCGGGGCCCGCCCCCCACAACGTGGCGGGCGGGATATCGCGCTCGCCACTTTCCATATCATAGGTCCACCGGTAGGGTGATGTCCCGTTGTCCAGCACGCCGGTTCGAAGCACGTCGTATGTCTGTAGCATCAGGCTTCGCCACAATTCGTGGTTCGCCGGGTCGAAACACATCAATAGCGCCGGCAGGTAAAGCGCGCGCCAGCCGATGCCGCCGGTCAGCTTTCCCGTGGGGCGTTCGAACCTGACGCCCGTATCGCAGGCCTCGTACCATCGCTCGATTTCCCGGAGGTATTTCGGATCGCCCGTGGCCTGCCAGGCCAGGTAGAGCAGGGGCGTATGTATGATGGCGTAGGACCAGCCGGCATTGATCCAGTTCTCACCCAGAATGGATTTCACCAGCGATTCATAGGTATAGCCGAAATAACCGTGAGGGGAGACGTACTCCCATTTGATGTCGAAATCAGCCATGTCCACAATGATTTCGTCTATACGGGGGAGGTCTTCAGGCGGCGCAATAGGGCGGTAGGCGGCGAGCCCGACCAGAATGCACTGTACCTGGTCGCCCGAAGACTGGTTGCTGTACACGCCGCCATAGGGTTTGCACATGTAACCCCGCTCGCCGTTTTCAACCCCGAGTGAGTGAATGTACTTGAGCGCCCCGAAGGTCCGCCGGCAGATCTCAAGGACGTCGGAACCCCCGGTGCACCGATACCGGTAGCTCATCGCTCCGAGATACCACGCGGTGTCGGTAGGCGTATTCTCCCAGGCCCGCCAGACGTGCATCGGCGCCATCCCGATCTCCGCTTCCGTCTTGCCCAGGAGATGCCGGTGGCGATAGGCGCCGCGGTAATCCTCCTCTGTCGGCAACTGGTAATCGCCGGCGCGCACAAGCATGGGCACCATCCCGTGCGCCTGCAGCACGTTGCCCTCCACCACGGCCTGGATCCGGTTGGCCTTTGCTTCCAGTTCCGCATCCGTCATCCGACACCTCCCAATTCAGACCTGGTCCGACAAGGATTCACGACGACACCTCTGCTCCTGACCATTGCAAATTCATCTCATTCTACTTCCGATAATTTCGTCTCTTCCGGAACGTCGGTGGGGCTTTCAAAGGATAAATGGTACCCGTCGGGGTCCGAAACGGACGTGACCCACATTCTGTTGCCGACTTGCGGTTCAGAGGCGTCAACGTCACGAGACTTGATGTCCCTATAGTATCCGACGGCGTCGTCGCAAAAAAAGAACAGCGAGACACGTTCCCCTTTTTTCTCGCTGAATTGCCGTGAATCATGGCCTTCGGTCCTGAATTCCTGGAGCATCACCGCGGCATTACCGATGCGCAACATGCACCACCTGATAACGCCTTCGTCTACCCACTTGCCCTCCATCTTGAAGCCCAGCCCGTCGACGTAGAACGCCAATGATTTCTCCATGTCTTTCACCGCGAAAAAGGGGACGACCTCACTGACTTCCATGGGATTCTCCTCTTTTTTCGAGATTGAAACGGTCCCCGACATCACCGATTCGAAATCTGCAGCTTGTTTCCATCGGGATCCTTGAAGTCGCAACATTCGGACTTTGGGTAGAAATGATGCTCTCCCATCCGTACGCCGGCTTTCCGAAGTTCCTCGCGCGCTGAACCGACGTCTTTGACAATGAAGACGAGTTTGTTTCGATTCCGCCCGGCGCAACCGGGTTTTCCTGCGCAGTGGATGGCGACCTCCACCCCTCCGCTGACCAATCGAACCCAGCCTTCGGGGTCGTGGTCAATCGCTTCCGGGGGCATCAGGATCGTCATCTTCATCCGGTCCCGGTAGAACGAAACCATGCGTTCGACGTTGTCCGTAAAGACGATATATCGCGCCGCCGTCATGGGTTGTGCCTCCCGGTTTCGGGTCAAGGGAATATACTGAAGGTCGAAATTCACCCACCCCAAACGTCCCCTATTCCCTTGCCTTTTTTCTTGCATCGCCCAAGAAAAAGGGCGAAAAAGAAGGGCGCCGCTCAGACGCCGCGGGGCTGCTCTTCCGCGAATTACGACAGTGAAGTACACCGAACTTACTGCCCTGCGAACGCTTGAGGTACACTCAGGGCAAGGCCAACGGACGGAATAGCGCGGAAGAGCCCCCTCACCGCGACCGGGCGGCCATGAGGTAGACCGGGACGGGCCGCCGCGCGGTTTGGCTTCGTACCACATTCCGCTGCCCCTTTTGCCAAGCTCAGGGCAAGGCGCAGAGACCGCAGGCTCAGGGAGCGGCTAAGGGTGCAGTCGCCTTTCGGACCGGGCGATTTTCGGCGATTTATTTCCGGGAAAGAAGGCTAACGAACGGCATGGAGCACCGTGTTCAACTGGTTCGTAAGGAATGGCGATACCGTCCCAACGGCGCCGACCGACTCAAGAAGCGGGAACGTGCTCCCGTGCCACCCGCCGTTTTTATCATTCACATGTCTTCCGATGACCACCCCGGATGAGCCGATTTGGCAACGGAGCCGGTCAAGGCCATCCTTGAGTACCTCAACGGGAAGCGATCTCCCGGTTCTTCCGGACCACTCGACCAAAAAGTACATCCCCCGGAGGATATCGTATTCGAAGAAGCGGGGAAAGAGCGGCTTCAACCACGCGCGGTTGATGACACGGCCGTCTATCTTCGAGCAAACCAGGCGATGTTCAATGAGGTACCGCGCGCCCTCAGCCACGAAGTTCTCTTCGGCGTCTGTGTATTTTCGATTGGTGAAGAAGAGAACGGCTTCCAGTGGCGGCAGCGTAGAAACGATGGAGCTTTTTCCTGACCCGCGATAGGCAACCGGCGAGCAATTCAAGCCGCCGTCCGGCAATTGGTGTTGCACGAACCACTCTCGCATCCAGGGCAGTTCGGCATCCACGTCGCATCCACACGATGCCAGTATCATGTAAAATACGCCTAACTCGCAGTGGCAACAGTCCATTTTTGCCCGATCCGCAACGTGCCGCGGCGCATCCTCGCGTGTGATGACGAACCTGGGCCAGGCGCCATTCTTCAGCAGTTCCAGCGCCTTGATGACGGCCGATTCCGGAATACGCGCGGATTCCCCCATCTCGTACAGCGTCGCCATGTGCCACCAGGGTCCGTTCCACTTCATCCGGCTCTTCCGGTCCGGTATGGGAAAGATATCGTCGGCCTTCAGAACCTCCAATGTCAAATCGATTGCACGCGGCATACCGGCTCCTGTTTCACCGCCTGGTCTTCCACTTTGGTATATGACATACCCCCATGGGCTCTACAATTGATCTTTGGCCATTGTCGCCACGGCGATATGCATCCCCTCGCCGTTGTCGCCACCCTCGAACAGATTGAAATTTGTCTTCAGATTGCACCCCGCGTAATACAGCCGCAACGTGTCGCCGATATCCACCACGCACGGCGTCGATACCGTCTTCCAGTCGAAACGTTCCAGATCCCGCGAGGCGGCAAACGCGGGGGTCTCGTGATTCAGCGTCCAGTTAATTCCATCTGTCGACGTATCGCAGAAGATCTCGTGGTAGACCATATTCATCGGACCGTCCTTCTTCTTCAGATGTCCGATATGCCACATGTAATACGTCCCATTGATCTTATGAACTTCCGGATAGACGCACGACTTCGTGTTGCCCGTTGCCTGAACCGCCGGGTGTTCACGCCGCGTCCATGCAATCCCATCCTCCGACGCGTATTCGTAGACGTACGCATAGGCCGTTTCCCACGAGTCATCGGGGTTGGGCCTGGCGTTGAGCCACATACGATAGCGGCCGTCTTCCTTGTGAACGCACGGCGCCCGGCATTCCCGGATCAGGGGCTCGGGCCAGAAATCCCAGCGGATCCCGTCCTGGCTTGTGGCATACCCCATGGCCGACCCGATATCATTCGCGAGGATGCCGTCGTCCCGATACTCCACGTGGGTCGTGCTCAGGAACCACATCTTGTAATGTTGCTCGTCCTCGTCGTACAGCACTCTGGGGGTATGCAGGCTCTGACCCCATGTAAGACTGTCGGCCGTCAGAATCGGATTGTCGGGGTGGAGCGTCCAGGCGAGGCCGTCGTCCGATTCGGCGTATCCGATACACGTTCTGTACAGCGTCGGACGCACCTCCGAACCGGAAAACCACATCCGGTACTTACCCTCGGCGTAAATGACACGCGGACAGTATATGTTACATCGCATCCACGGTTGAGGCGGCGGTGAATTGCTGAAAATAGGCGTGTCCGGTCGTTCCCAGGGCTGTGATTGTACGGGCTTCATCATGGAACCTCCGTGATCTCGCGATCTCTAACTGCAAAATACATCGCCACCGTGAATATTGTCGAACAGAGACTGCCGGGCTTCAGGAGTTGAGAGCCTCGGGGAATGCTACAAATCCTTGTGACGCCGCACGTTAAATGCTTTCCATTGGAGAAGCGGCTGGGCCTGGATGCGCTCCCGCAGGGTCGCTTCGGAGGTCAGGATTTTCGCATCGATTTCCCCCTCATCAAGCAACAGGTCGAGGAATGAGCGCTCCGAATCTGTAAACGGTAGGACGGCACACAGAGCATTCTTGCATTCCTCTACAAGATGCGCCCCGAATTCCGCCAACGCCGCTCGCTCTCGCAATTTGGGTTCGCGAAGAGTGGGACCGAGTTGTCCCTCAAATTCCGCGCCGTCGTATTCCACATCTTCCACCGAGACGGTCCTCCAGTCCTTGCGGTTCATCCCTCCATACACGACGAAGGCGATGCGGAGCCGGTCGTGCTGGAGATCGTCCGTATGGAGTACCTGATGGCAGTCGAACAGATCTCTCGCTTGTCTGCGGGAAAATAAAGCCGAAAGCTTTCCGGCCACGAGTTCGTGTATATCAAGAACGGGGATGCCCTTGGCCTGGAAGTCGCCGATTGGATGAGAATCGACATGGTGAAGCTCCCAAAGCGGCTGTCTGAACATGAAATTCAAATCTACGTCGAGGTTCCTGGATTGTCCGGTGTAGCTTGCGTAGTTCAACCGCCACTTTCCACCTGCATGTACGACCGGTACATTCCGGATGGCGAAACCTTCTCGGGAAAAGACCGCCTGAGCCGCCTGCTCGATCCTTGGCCGTTCCGCCAGCATTTCCTCGCGACCCAACGCGCCGATGTAGTTGAGGTCGATGTCTACAGACAACCTGGGATGGCGGAACACAAATAGATTCAAGGCCGTGCCGCCCTTCAGGACCCACTTCCCCTTGAGCGACGGATGAGTGTTCAGAGTTGTCAAGAGATGCAACAGATGGAGAACCTTCTTGACTACTTCCTCGTTGAACCCGTTGGCTCTTGCTGAGGGAAGGATTTCTGAAACAGTGAATCTCACAGAATTTCCTCCCAGGCTCGATTCAGGATTTCGGCGGGTATCATCAGGTTCCAGCCTTTGACCAGTCGGCAGCCTTTGGAGTTTTTCCGCTCCAGATAGTGGGGCTGACGAGGACGCATCTTGCGCAGCGTATCCAGGTGGGCCTCTTCAACCATCAGTGAGTCCCTGTGTTGTTCCAGAAAGAATCCCACCTTCGCCGCGGTCGTCGCATTTTCCAGCAAAATAGCGTACTCGATGACCTGATCCAGATCGAAGAACTCCACCGCCTCCAGAGACCGCCATATCTCTTCCCAGCTTCCTGTCAGGTCCGGTCGATCCAGAACATCGACCAGGGTCCTTTCATGGTTGGTAACCCGGACTTCTACGCCGGAGCGCTTGTGGCGGGCGACTCCGAACATTTCCTCGCCCCTTGCCCGGAGTGGCGGCGGCACGGGGGCGCTACGGAATGTATGAGATTGGAACGTGAGTGGTAGCGACTTGCTCGCCGAGACGTAGACCAGTCTCCAATGGACCGAGTAGGCCCTTCCATGGAATTCCATCGCCGTGTGGTAGGCCAGCACCGCGTCCCCGGTCATTTTGGCCGCCACGAGATACGGATCGACCGGCGTGGATGCCGGGTCCGTTCCCCAGGGAACGGCCGCATAAAGTCCGCGGCGAACCCGGACGACCCGACCTCGCTTGCGGTGGTAGGTCAGCAGCGACTTGCGGGTATTCGTGTTGCCTGACCCCCGATCGGCCAGGAAGCGATCCAACTCGTCTACCGTGAACACGGCGTGCTGCGCCAGGAATTCATTGAGCCTCACCGGACCCCTTTTTTGATGATCAGTCGACATAGACGTAATGAATTTAGTTCTTATTAGAGCAATTGTCAAGGTTGAATTTGACAAACAGACGAGATAGCATATAATCATTTATCACTTACTCGCCAGCTTGTCAAGGTCGCACAAACCCGCGCCTGTCTGTCGCAGGGAAGCCGTCCAGGCACCAATCGGGCGAAGCGATGGGAATGTAATGACTTACGTCACCCGGGCAAGTTTGCCACCGCATTGGACAGAAACAGCATGAAGTTGAACGGTGTGCTCTCCTTCCTCATCAGGCCCGTTATCCAAAGCCACATATCCGCCCGTCATAGGTACCCACGCAGAACCCGTCCTCCGTTAGACATGGAGCGGCCGCGATCGGGGAGCCCAGGTCCGTACGGCTGATGCATGCGCCGGTCCGGGCGTTCAGTATGTACAGGCAACCGTCTACGCCACATATGAGCAGACAGTCCTTATGGATAACCGGCGCCGCAAGGATGGATCGAACCCCGCGGCGCGCAGGAACCATGTCCATTAGATCATTGCCCGACTGGAAGCGCCACAACAACGCACCCGATGGGATGTCGAAACACAATGCCTCGCCGTCCGGCGTTGTCGCGTACAACCGTTCGTCCCTCACCGCAAGCCCGGTGGGATACCTCGACGGAAGCACGGGCCGGTGCCATATCAACCTGCCGGTATCGACTCTCATGACAGCCAGATGCGCCGGGTCCCCTTCAAACCAGTGAAGACTGGGGGCGTCGCTCCCGCTGACCAGCATGCCGCGATCCACTACGGGCCGAGCATAGGGATTTTCGACGCCCAGGGTGCGCTCCCAGACCACGGTCCCTTTGCGCCTGTCCAACGCCAATAGCCCTCGTCGCTGGACGAGCACAATGAGCAGGTCGCCGCAGACCTGTGGGCTCGCGTAGCAGGGCCAGCCGTCGCCGCCTTCGATTTCAGCGTACCACTTTTGGCCCCCGGTATTGAGGTCGTAAGCGCCGATACCGGCTTTGCCGCCGGCGTACACCGTCTCGCCGTCAATCACCGGAGAGGCATAGATCCACCGTTCCGGAAAACCGGGCAGGTCGGCCTGCCAGCGAATGCGACCTGAGCCCGTTTCAATGACATACACTCTACCGGCAACGGACACCGCCGCACACAAATCCGATTCGTCTTCTGCCGATTCCGCGGGAGGCGTCACGGCCACGCTGTTTTTCACCGAAGTATCCGTAAACATCCGCCACGAAAGCGCGCCGCTTCGTGCGTTGACGCAGGCGACGCCGCTCTGCGCGGGATATCCTTCGTCGGCCAGGCTCACGAGGATTCGATCGCCGGAACGGACCGGCGCCGCCCGGTGCAGCCCCACCGGAAGACGATGCGTCCAGAGAAGCCGAAGGCTCTTGCCCGCCTCGTCGAGCGAAATCGGATCACTATCTTGACGGGGCAACGGGCTGGCGGTCCGTGTGAGAGGCCTGAGCCCGAACTCGAAATCCGCCTCTCGAAACTCAACGAAACGATAACCCCGCGGCCGTGTATCCAGACCGCCGAAACAGAGCGGCGGTACCGCCGCAACGACAATCCCGTTCCGGGTGAACACCTTGCTGGAGTGCCAGTGCCCATGCATGACCAGCTTTACCCGGTACGGACTCAACGAATTCAGGAAAGGAATGGACGGCGGTTTATGCAGGAGCACGACGATTTCACGGTCCGGCTGCTGCTGCGCCAAGTCCGCCCACAGCCAGTCTTCCTTACCCTTCCGGTCCGGCGGCGGGTAGAAATTATCCTCGTTCGGATAGAGGACAAAATGCCATCGCCCGCGATCGAAACTGTAATACGGGGGGCCGAGTACCTGTTCATAGTTGCGCGTGAAGGGTTCACCTTCGCGCTGCTTCAGGATCTCCTCGATCTTTGCGTATTCCCTCCTGTGTTTCATTGCGACAAGCTCGTCGACAGTCAGGTCGCCGAAACGCTCGTGATTTCCGTCGTGCCCGCCGAACATGGGCATTACCGGCGTCGAAATGCTTTTAATCGCAGCGTGAAACTGTTCGAGTTCCTCCAGCGTCCCCCAATCGGTCAGATCCCCGCTCGCAACGATCAGGTCCGGGTGGGCTTCCCGCTCAAGCTGTCGCAGATCCTGCGACAGCACTTTACCCTGTATCCGTTCTTCGTCCAGCACGACGTGGGTATCGCTGATATGGGCCATTGAAAAGTCTCGCCGGTCCGCATCCGGCAGTCTTGCGAGCTCGAAATCGACCCCGCGTTGGTCGCCGGACCATCCGAGCGTTGACCGGTAGAAAGCCTCACCGAGCCGGTAACCGCCGGGAACCGTGACGAAAATGAACCGATGCCCGCCCGGCGATATCTCCAGGGCGTAGCGCCCGTTGGCATCCGTCCGCACCACGTGCTCCCCGTTGGAAACGCAGACGTTCTCCAGCCCGCGTTCCGATGCCATTTCCCGAACACTGCCTTCGACCTGTATTGTCATTAATCAACCCGAAAGGAAAGAAGGTTATCCGAAAGGAAAGAAGGTTATCCGAAAGGAAACAGGCCCCATTCTTGTCGCAAAACCTCCGGCAAGCTGGGGACAAACTGCTTTCCTCCAGTGCCCAATATAAACCCTTTTGTTTTCTTAACCGTCTGAAAGTGCTAGGGGGCGTGGGGTCTCCAAAACGGGTCCCACCGTACTCGCCGTTCTACTGTGCTGACAAACGCCAAGGTACGCTTGTCAAAAAAAACGAGCCGATTCGTGCGGGATCACGATTTCGGCTCGCAGTTGGCCAGGCAAGGATGTATTGGCCGTAGCAGTGTATTCAAATTTTCTTGCGCATATAGGATACCCTCATTCCGCTATTGTCCAAGCGGAAGTGTTTCTTGTAGTCCTCTTCGAACGGATTTGGTAGCCATTCGACCTCTGGTTGATCGGACAGCGCATTGCGAACCCGAAGGATCCGCCATCGTCCACCTCGCCGCCGTGCAAGGTTGGTCGCCGCATAGATCTCGCTAATCCCGAGATCGAACTGTGAGTCGACGCCCGCGGTCGCCTTAACCTCGACATACCACTTAATGCGGCGGTGAATGAACTGAAAATCGAAGCCATGGCTGTCGCTCGTCCTATCCGGCTCTCCTTTCACAAGCGGCAAAACTTGCAGTCGGTTTTCAGAAAGCCATGCGTCCCGAGTCACGACGTCCTTACCAAACTTCGCGCGCAAGAAGCGATAGGCGTGTATCTCGCCGACG
Organism: Candidatus Latescibacterota bacterium; assembly: GCA_965237675.1. Classification (GTDB taxonomy): domain Bacteria; phylum Latescibacterota; class UBA2968; order UBA2968; genus JAAXHE01. The sequence goes on along the minus strand of OZ250150.1, from coordinate 482,265 downwards.
ACACCCACCAAGTTGAGAAGATCGTCCGAGGGGCGTAAGTGTGAGATCCTACTTGCCTTTCTAACGCCTTCACCCGGATCATCAATGCGTTCGGCTGCTTCAGCCAGCGGAGTCGTCTCGTCTTTCTCAACGTTTGGTCCTTGGGGATCGGCGAGGCCGTTTAGGCGTTCGAATAGATCACTGTAGCTTTCCGTTCCAACTTCAAAGGGAGCACCAGCAACACCAAACGTCCGTCGACGACGTTCCGCTTCCTGATCACGTCGTAGCCGGTCTTGGCGACGGGCATGGATGTTTTCGGAAGTGAGTTCGAGTACTTGACGAATTTCTTCGAGGCTCTCACAACCCTTGCAAGCATTGATGAAGTCCTCGTCATCAATGATGCGGAGAGCTCGCTCAATCAACTCTGAGTCAGACCAATGACCCAGATACGCCACTGGATCCAATTCGGCCGGTGTTTCTGGAGGTACATGTGCTATCGAGTTCGACGTCCCGAGCTCTTTCCACTCTCGGTGAAGATCGCGTGTGCTGAGGAGCACTTCGTCGAGCCGCATCTTGTTCATACCTGCAATCTCGTAGGGGTCAGCGACTCCTATGCCTTTCCTATGAAATGCGGTGCGCAGGTCGTCGACGGTCTTGGCTCCGTTAAGCACCTCCAGATGGAATTCGGAACCAATGATTTTGGCGTAATCGACGCGCAGCTTGCCAATAACGGCTTCAAACGGTACTGCCCACCATTGTGTTGACCAATCGTCGTTACCCTTAAAGCTCTGATTGACGGCCTCGATCTTTATAAACAGATCTGGATTGTCCCGGTCGACAGCGATATAGCGAGCAAGTCCACGAAGTAGAGGCATTGCTTCGTCAAGGTGGGCCTGCGTCTGATCGGCGGCACGGGGGTTTTCGACGGTCGCATACCCGTCGCCAAGCGTAGCGAGAGCTTTGTTCCAGACCGGGAGTTGGGCGACATCGCCTATGGCGCGCCAAGCCGCCTCACCCATTGCAGAGTCGTCCCGGCTTCTTTGAGCAGCCGAAATAGCGGCCTGAGCCGACCACTGCGTAAGGTTCGAGGACAGCCATTCGGTCAGATGATCGATGTCTGTCGTTGCCGCATTAAGCCCGTCGTCGGCGATCCTAAACAGCGACAACACCGGCCGGATACGATCCAGGATCAGGCTGATGTTACCTGACCAACGGTGGCGGACATCCGCGAGAGATTGCGAGTCGATCTCCGCGCGTTCCAATGCTTTCTCAATCTGCTTTGGTGTTGGCTCCTCTTTGTCGGCGAGCGCACCCAATACGAGCCGAGAGTCCTTAAGGAGATCTTGTCGATCCAGTATTGCTTGGGCTGCCGGGGCGAGCACCTCGTACGACAGTCCAACATCGCGCCGTATGGCCAACACGTCCCCAGACAACCAACGTGCTGCTGGCTCGTTTGAAGCAACGACTTGGTCATCGTCTATCAACTGAACGGCAATGGTCTCGCACTCCAGGACACGGGCTCGCCGAAGCCTCTCCGCAGCCTGTTGCCACGCCACGGTCGTTGCACCCATAGGGTTGGTGCCACCCTGCGCAGCGACAGTGAGAAGCGTGATGGGTAGCCAAGCGTATCTGGTTTCGTCCAGCGGCGGGATTCCGTCAACTAAGCTGGTCCAGGGCTCGTCGTCAATGAGAAACGATTCATCAAGCGAAGATGCCCGTCTGATTCGAGTCGCGGCTATTAGTCTTGATGCAGTGCGGTTAGCATCAGACGTGTGCATCTCCAAGATCTGCTTTTCGTGATCTTGAAGTGATCGAGTTCGGTCCCCTCGATCGGGAAGGTAGACGTCCGCAAGCTCATCAAGTCCACGTGTCTCAAACGTCCGCCGCCGGCCTTTCCTTACCAGGAACGTCTTGGGGAGTCCCCTGTCCAGGGCAAGATGCCGCCACGCGTCGCGTATCTGCCCCACTAAGATGTCGAATCGTCCGGCCGGGATTCTGTTGGTCGTCCAGGCTGTCGCTAGGGCGTCAAGCAATTCAGGCCCAGTTTGGTCATCGTCTGTGGGGTAGACGTTCAGTTCGAGTTGGATGAGTGCTGTCTTCAACTCTGGCTGGGCATCTAACCTTCGGGTCAGATCAACCGACAGCGGGTCGAGATGTGAATAGCGGTCGCGCTGGCCTCGCAGCAATGACTGTGGCACCAGCCAGCGACGGCCAAGCGGTTGCTCGACACTGGACTGATCATTTAGCCATGCCCGCGTCGTCAACCAATACTTCAGTGGTGAAGTGACGCGGTGTGACCAGGAATACCCTCCATTCTTTGTGATCTCAACCGACTCCCAACCTCCCCAAGATCCGATCGACGCAAGAATGAGGTTCGACAGGACTTGCCGCCCGTTCGGACTCAACGATTCCAAGCAGTGGATTTCGGGCAGCAGTTGGACTTCCGACAGCGTGTATTCGTGCCAACCGCTGAAGTAGGGCTTTGCATGCTCGCGCACCGCGTTGCGCCAGTCGTCCCACGCCGCCTGCGGTGTGCCGGCTGGCGGCTCGGCGGGAAGCTCGTAGGAGCTGCTACTCATATTAAAGCAAGCTTCGGTCGAATTTTCTAACGGAAGACCATCAAACACCCCCGCTCGAGCAAATAACCCATTGCGGCCTTCCACAGTGACACCCCAGCGCGGGTCCTCCGGCGGGAGAAGCGCTGTATCGCGCACTAGCCTTGCCGCGTCTTCAGGCAGTTCGTCCGCAAGCGACCAGATAAGGTCGCCACGTCGGCCCTGCCAACCAGGCCCGAACACCGCGTCGCGCATCGCATACCAGCCGCCAAGGCAGGCGATGGGCAGCGATTTGAGCAAGGGCAGCAACGTGTCCGGTTCGTCCTCGCCCACCAACCTCATTGTCCAAGAGAAAAGGTCCGAGCAAAGCTCAGCATTTTGCCCGCCGTGAGGAGTCGGTAGTGAAGGCAGTGCTTTAAGGACGATGTCTCGGAGGATATCCTCCCGGCGAAAAGTACGTACGAACCGACCATCAAGGAACTTTTGTACTGCGGTATTGCGGCCCTGTGGCGCCTCCTCTCGTGTTCGGATGTCGTGGTGTAGAAAAGCAACACGGTGCTTTACGGAGTTGGGAACCTCTTCAACGATATCCACGACGTCATCAGTGCCTTGCACAGGCTGAAAAAACAACACCGGAGAGTCCGAGGCGCTGAACAGACGCCCGTCTTGCGTAGGGAGAAAACTTGCAGGAGCAAGCGGATCAGGGTCATCTGCCCACGGTTCCGGTTCGGATCGCATATCCTCTGGCAGCACGGCGAGCAAGCTATTAAAAAAGTCATCCCACGTCACATCGATCCTGCAAGCCTTGATTTCCTTCGCGACCTGTTCAATGGACCCCCGCCATTCGGAATGCGTTGGGCTCGGCGAACCATCAAGCTTCTTGAGAAGTGTCTCCACAGCTTCCTGCCGGCCATCGAGCACAGACGAAACGACGGCGAACCCGGCATGCTCGCGCCATCTCTCGGCGCCGATCAGATTGTCGTCAGCAATGTACGGCATTACCCTTGCCTTGCCCGGAACATGCCAGCCGCCATGACAAAGAACCAGCGCATGGTTTTCGAGAGCGCTGTCTCGTTCCGCCGCGCGTTTTCGCAGTTCGTCCAGGAAACACCAACTCTGTCCGCCAGCCGCCGCGGTTGATGAAAGAAGATCAATCACGGCGCAGGCCTGCCAAGTTCCAGGTTCCTCGGAGATTAACCCGAAGGCCACGTCGAGGCACAGATCCAACACACTTTCGAGGAGCAGCTTGTTGTAGTTAACATCGAAGTTGATCTCGCGCCGGTCAAGGGAACCGTAGAAGGGGGCATTGACATGTGCCCCCGTACCGGTCGTCATCTCTGTCGGCAGGAAAATCACGAAGACTCCCGGCTTGGGCTCGGTCGCTTCCTCGACGACGATGCCCACCTCTACTTGTCGGACCTCCGGCCATCGATTTGGCAGGTGCTTCACGAGGGCGCGGATTTGCTCCGCTTGCTCGGGGTCGTCGTCTCCTCCGAGTTTGCGAAGCCATACATGGAACTTCCGGGTCGTGTTGTCGTCTGGGAACGGGTCTGAACATCCAACCACCAGCCGCTGCTGCCGAGTGCGCTGGCAGCCTGAGAACTCAAATTCCGAGTCGACTACTCGTTCCAATATGCGTCTTTCGCCATCGATATCGACGACAAGTTCCTCAAGGTGAGAAAGGAAAACCGTCGATCGGGCATCCAAGTTTTGAAGTTGCTCCTTTACCGACCGGACTGCTTCCTCGCAAGTACCAGTCCTCCCACCGTCCAGGCGAAGCCGGATGACGGTCGCATGCCCTGCGCACAATAGCTCCTCTACCTCGAACAGAACGCCTTCGATTGGGAGCGGAAACTGGTAAGGCGACAGGAAATTTTCAGCCTCGTGTGAGCCTTCTTTCTCCTCATCGGACAAACGTTCACGATATCGCTCGATTTGTTCCTGTGACCAGTCGACAAGCGGGCGTTTTGTATCGAATGGTGAACGCGCAGCAAGTCCATGTTGGTCAAACGTGTGCGCTGCCGCCGCTACCCGATCAGCAACGGAGGGGTCGAAGCGGAAAACGAAGGCAGTGTCGCTTCCGGCAGGAGTCGTGGACCAAATCTCCGGGCAGGTTGACACTTCTAGGACACTCCGGAAGCCCAAACCCTTGTTACCAACGCTCTCGTTGGGATCCTTTGGGCTCTGTCCAAGTTGACAGATTCCCTTGAAGTCATCAGTGTGGAAAGGACAACCACTATTTGCGATTAGAAGTACGGGTTCAGGAGAGGTGGTCAGAACGAATGAGATCCGTCGCGGGTCATCTGGCGCGGCATTCGCCAGCGCGTCGTGGGCATTTTGCATCAGTTCCAAAATGCATCGGCCCCGGTATTCCTGCGTGATCTGTTCACCAAGGCTGGCAATGGTCCGATAATTCTGCGTGCCGTTCTTCAGCTCATCGAAGAACGTCTGGACCTGACCCTGAGCCTGGGACAGGATCAGTTCGTCTCCGGCAATTCTAGCTGTTGAATGGTATCCACTCATTCTTTCTTTTCAGTCAGCCTTGGAATTATGGTTGATGGTGATCGAGCCACCAGTTCAACGGGAACCACAGTGGAGTCCGTGTGGCAAACAGGTTCTCTTTTTCAGCACGGTTGTCATCGGCCGGACTGGGCGGGGCCCCTTCAAACGTTGGCTGTTTGACGGTAAGTGGAACGAAAGTTGGTCTCTGATAGCCATTTCCGGAACGACTCGTTGTCGCTGAACTGCTTGAATAGCTCGGCGTGGTCGGACAGCAGTTCCGTCACGGCCCTTTCGAGCGCCTTGTCGTGCTCGATCCGTGCGTTCTGCCTGTCCGAGTTTTCCATCGCGTTCCAGTAAGCCCTGTCGGCGGCGACCTTCGCTGGCAACTCCTCGGCGATGCCCCGTCCGATCTTGTCCGCGTCCTTCCAATCGATATTTCCGAACAGTTCGTTGAACATTCTCAGTATGTTGCTCAGACGGTCAATCTCGGGCTCGGGCTTTCCAGTTCCCACGCCGGTCGGCACGGGACCGAACTCGAAGAGCTTTTCGGAGGGACTTCGGTCGCGTTTGTACTGTTCAATGGCATCCTCTGCCGTTTGCTTGGTGAGGCTGTTCTTCAGTTCAAAGGTTGCAACCGGCAGGCCGTTGATAAAAAGGCACAAATCGAGAGCAAGCCGCGTATTGTCACGGCTGTATTGGAGTTGGCGGGTGACGCTGAACCGGTTATGCTCGTACCGTGCCCTGGCCTTATCGTTGCCCGGCGAAGGCGCGCCGTAGAACAGGTCGATCTGATGGCGTCCGTGCTTGATCCCCCTACGAAGTACATCGATTGTGCCGCGCCTGGTTATCTCACCCTGCAGGCGAGCCAGAAACTTCCGTCGCGTCGGGCTATCCTGCCGGAGGTCCAGCGCCTCTGCAACGTCGGGCTGGGTCAGACCCAGAAAAGTCGAAAGGTGATTCAGGTCTACACAATATTCACGGTCATAATCGTGCGGGTCCCCGTGAAGCCACCCCGCACTATAGGTGGCGGGCCTGTCACCCGAATCGCCTGAATGTGTCGCAATATTCGGGTCGCCGGCCAACGACCTGCAAATGAGGCTTTCAAGACCGCGTTCGGAGGTGTCTGTGGTCAAGAAGGAGGTTCCAGTCAATTACCCGTCAATTAAACAAATGCAATAAAATTAACGGGTTATAGAATTCGGGTGTCGTTCCGACAATTATCGATCAATTAGCGGCTAATGGAAATTCAGGCTCCGGCGCCTGACAACCTGAGAGACCGGGCCGCATGCCATGTGGCGCGGCGATCGCGCTTGCGCAAAAACGAGCACGGTCTTCATCATCCCCGGTGGATCTGCTCCCCGAACAACTGAATTATGACTTTTTTGCTTGAAGATTTATGCTTTGTCAGGAAAAAACAAAGTAAAAAAGTCCAAAAAAACAGATACTTACGAAATCTATTATGCCAAAATTGTGCCGAATTTATGCTTTTTGTCCTATTATTTATTTTCAGGCACAATCCCGGATTAAGCTCTGCCTGGATACCAGCGAGCGGCGCGAGTGTTTCCGACTTTGTGGATCTGCCCCCCAATTCTCAAGGCTTGGAGTAATTTCTGTACTTGGACGTAAGAAAGAGCTGGCAACACCTGAACGAGTTCCTTCAATGGACTCCCTTCCTTCCGGTTATCTTGAATGTGCTTCAGTAGCAGTTCCTTGTTCGTCTCGCGGTCCAATCCCCGCTTGCGCGTGTAGACCCCTGGCTTACCGATGTGGCGGTAGAACCGCCGTGAAAGCAGTAGCCGAACGCCCCGCCCGCGTCCGACGCGCTCGATGATCCCCTGTTCCAGCAGATGCTCAATTCTCGGTTCGAGGTTATCCGGAACCCGTTGGTCGCGGTGGACGAAATCGACCACCAGAAAATCGTCAAGCCCGAATGCGGCGACTCGTTCCAGACCAATCTCCTCCAGAAAACGGAGAAACTCCGGATCCTGGATATCGCCGTCCAATGTGAGCCATACGGAGTGCGCATCCGTATGGGTGAAATCGGGCAACGGCTTACTCTGCTGAATACACTCGCGAAAGATGAGGTCAAACCCCTGCCCTGCCCGTTCGACCAGGCCGCATTTGCCAAGGACTTCGGCGATACGACGATTGCGCGGATTTTGTTGCCGCAGGATATTCTCGGGGGTGATGCCGTCTGGAAACCCTCCAGGGCTGACGATCTCAATGCGTCGAGGGTATTGGCGAATAAAGATGGATCCTCCGAGGCGATAATCACGGTGACTCACTGCGTTCAAGACGGCCTCGCGGACAACGCGCACGTTGAAAGTGGGCACATCCCAATTAAAAAGCCCTTGCTGAAAGTGTTGCAGGTCATTGCGCTGATTGATGAGTCGCCAGATCTCGTCGAGCACAGGAAGAAAGCCCTGTCTGAACTCCTGTCGTTCCGCCGCCGGTCCCGGCACTTCGTTGGATCGGTACTCGAAGATAAGCTCTGCCTGGGCGAGATACTTGCCCAGGGCTTTGCGCGTGCCCAGAAGGATCAGCGCCGCGTTCGTCACCTGGCCATCAACTATCAGCTCCGCATCTGCCAGCAGTTGCTCTACCGGGCGGGTCGAGATATCCTGGTCTGGCGACTTGCGCTGCCAAAAATGACGCAAAACCTCCACGGCGATTGGATCGAGATCGTCCAACTTGGCAGATGTACAAATCTCAGACGAGAAATCTGGCGTGGCCTCGGCAAAAATGCGTTCGAGTTGATCCGGTGTCATTGGAATAAGGGCCTCGCCACCACGCATCCAATACGCGCCTTCATACTGCATAGGCACACCGATCGGACGGGAGGGTACCTGAAAGACCAGAACCCGACCATCCGGGTGTTGAATCTCTTCGACGTCAACACGAAGCCGCAGTCGCTCAATCAGGTCTTCCTTTGTCCTTTCGAGATTTCGAAAAGCCGTGCTACCGACAACCCTTCGCGGCAGTTTATCCGCAACGCCCAAGATAATCCTTCCTCCGCGTTCATTAGCGAGGGCAACACAGTACTTCACCAAGGTCTTAAAGTTGAACCTCGTCTTTGCCTCTTTGAATTCAAGATGCTCATCTTCCCGGTTGTTTATCCAGGTTTGAAGTTCACGTATGGAAACGGTCATACAGCCTCTTGGCACCTTTTTCTGTGATAACTTTGTTCTTGACTACAATCGCCAGTCGCCTGGCTGCATGGTTCTGCTGGTACAGGATACTCCGATCCAAAGTTATTTTCACGATTTCACTGGTGTCTTGACGGCCTCAGCTTCGTGTTGCAGAACAGCTCTGACCTTCCATTCCGCCACTCCCGGAAACCATTTCAAAAACTGTTCAACCGTGGCCCCGCTACCAAGATTCTCAAAGAGTGCGGATACGGGTACCCTCGTTCCTGCAAATGCCCAAACCCCACTCAGCTTGCCAGGACGTCGTTCTACCGCCGGGCACGTCTCCCAGTTGGTCATTCGGTCACCACACTTTCCATTACTGGCTTCCCCGTTGCCTCGTTGTCAGCACTGTAACGTCTGTCGCCCATGTCGTCCGTCAGTGGAATGCCATCGTCTATAAAGTCGTGGTCATCCGCTTCCTCCGACTGTTGCGAAGCCGCCTCACGCACGTCTAGATTGCCGGTTACGGCATCGGCGATAGGCGGGTCTCCTCGAAGCCAACGCGCGGTATAGGTGGCGGGCCGTCGACCTAGTCCCCTGGATGCGTCGTTGCGTCGGATCGACAGCCAGCGCCATGCCGATGAGGTCTTCAAGACCGCGTTCGGAGGTGTCCGTGGTCATAGGGATTCCGGTATATCGATATGCTCAATCCAGCCCTTCTCACATAAAACCTGGCAACCGATCTTGATCTGACGTCGGGAAAATTGGTTTTTTCTCTGGTTCCAGGCGTAAGTGTGTTCCACCACATCGTTGAGCGACCGCGCGCCTTCCGTGCGGACAACCCAGTGAACCGTAGTGAGTAATTCCATGCCGAAGGACGACTCGAACCCTTCGACGAGATCGGAAACCCGATCAAAGCAAGCTTGCGTATCGGCCTTGTTCTCGAGAAACGCACGAGCATCCGCTAGCGCGCCCGGCACCAGTTCCAACTGCTTGTCTGGGGCATCGCCGCCATCGGCGTAGCCGGATACGAGGTGTCCTTCGATAGCATTCACCACATGCCGGAGATTCAGGGCGTATGGCCCGTAAGGGCCCTTGGCGAACTTCAACCTCAACGGCTCACCCGCGACCTGCATAAAATACATAAGCTTATGCACTTCAAGCAGCGTTACGAACGGGTCCAGCAGGCCTGACCTGTAGCGTTCCATGAGTTCGACCAACACGGCTCGCCCGGCTGTCATCCTGGGCACATCACGCGAACGGTTAGGGCGCGTATCAACCGGTCCGCCGCCCGGTTCAAATATCACGATTCTGACATTTTTCAATTCTTTCAGAGTAGCCTCCAAACGGGCACGTACTTCGAACCACTCCAACCCGCCCAGCCCGCTGCCAAGCGGCGGGATGGCGATCGAGCGGATGTGGTGTGACCTGATTTCCTTCGTGAGAGACGCCAGGCCGGATTCAATATCCTCCATTCGGCTCTTGCCTTTCCAGTGCCGCTTGGTTGGGAAGTTGATAATGTAGCGCGGATGGAAAAGTTCGCCAGTTTCGAAGACAAACACCTTCCCAGGTTGCATTTTCTCTTGCTTACATCTGGCTGCGTACGCCTTAAAATTATCAGGAAAGGCGCGTTTGAACTGAAGCGCGATTCCACGTCCCATGACTCCTACGCAGTTGACTGTATTGACCAGGGCTTCGGCTTTTTCAGCGAGGATGTCGCCGGTCTTGTATTCGATCATGGCCTTTCTCCTCGTGCCGTCAATAATACCAGTTACGTCTGATCTCGACAGATGGTTTGTGCGCGGCGGCTTCAACGGCTGCAAGGGTTTGGTTGAGGACCTTTTGGGTGCACACACCGATACGCGAGATCAGTTCCCAGGGGAATTGTTGCTCAATCAGAAATTCCGCCTGTTTGCCTTCCTTGTTCGACACCGGGACGCCGTTACCGGACCACTTATTGGCCCGCACCGCGCTCCAATCGATCTCGTTTAATTGTTTCAAGTCACACCGGTCTTCGAAGTAGACCGCGCCGGCATTTGACAGCGTAAACGCCCATCGAAGATCGCGTTCGTCCGCCCAAGCAACCGTCCGTTGAAGGTCTGACTCCAAGTGGACTATTGGGTCCTGACCGCCACGATAGTCCGGCTCCGGGTCATTCCCTCGGTGGATCACGTAGAGCATAACGGAGCGAGGACAGAAGTAGAAGGGAACACAGTTTCCGACGGATAAAGTGGGATGACTGGTCAGTTTCAGCTCGAGCCGACGCCGCTTTATGTCGCTCATCCCTATGGCTGTACCGGTTCCGCTGTGCTGTATGATCTTCGCGTCGCACCAGAGGCGACCAGCCGCGATTATTGAAGGCAACCGGTCGACATGGACGATATGGTAGATCTTTGGATTTTTGGGTACAGACATAGATGGTCTTCCGGCGCGTAATAGTTGCGGTGTGCAGCTATCAGGACATCAGCATCCAGGAGCTTTGTTCGGTTCTGACTCGTCATAGTGGAATATCCAACTTGACGGCCAGATTTTCAAAGGACTGACCCCTAAGCCCGGCAAGAGAACACGCTTCTTCTCGATATGTCAGGCGTTCTTCTTTTGTCGCGCGCGCGACTGCAGCCGCGAACCGTGGACCGATGCGCCACCTCTGAGTATTCCAAAAATTGCCACCGTCGGTTGTCGGCTGAATGGTACCCCCTTGTTGCTTGTGGTTTTCATAAAAGCCCAAAAAGGTGTCGAGGTCAATCAGGTCCAGGTCCAGGGCACGCCGGGCAGCCACGATTGCGCTTACCTTGAATTGACGTGCAATCGACTCGAATGGAACACTTGTAGGCGCCAAGGTATTACGGCCATCAAGGTTCCAAAGATCGCGAAAACTGGACTCGGGTACAAGAAACTCCGCTGCAGCCTGATCGCAGAATCGCTCCGTATCATTGTGGGATGGTTGCATCCTTTCAAAGTGGGATACGCCCGACTCACCCACAAAGACATGCGCCAGTTCGTGAGCAAGCGTGAACATCTTGGCCGCTATGTAATCTGCGTTGTTTACGAATATCAATGGGGCGTATTCGTCCACCAGGGCGAAGCCCTGAAACTCGTCGGTGTCGAGCTTTCTGCTGGTACTGTTGCCTACGACACCATTGAAAACCACGAGCACGCCGGCGGCGTCCAATTTGCTCCGAAGGAACCTGAGGGAAGCGATCCAGGTAGAAATGTCCTCCGCCCACCCATCTGGAATTCGCAGCACATCTCGCATTGCACTTGCAACTTCCACGTGACCGTATGTACGGCTGAATCCACCGACGAACTCCAGTGGTTCTGCGCCGTTCCTGATCAGTTCTTCTCGCATCCAGTCCTGTCGTCGCTGCATCGCGTGCACCGTTTCCAGCAGGTCGACGCTCGGACGTAGCGGTAGGGCATCGGCGTGACGTGTTCTGAAGTCGGGTATAGGCAGGATGTCGTCCGGTGGCTTCGAGAGGTACAGTAACCCAAGCGGGGTATGTGTGCGTTCCGCGAGCCTATCTGCCTGGGCAACGCTGATGTTGCCGGTTTCCTCCCACTCTACGACGCGGTCGATCTTGACCTGCATCTTGCGAGCCAGTTCGTCACGGCTGACGCGAGCACGTTCTCGTGCCCACTGCAGGACACCGGGCTGCAAGCTTATTTTTGTCCGTCGGCTAGGCATAGGTCAGACTGAAGTTTGGGCCTTCCGTTGCTAGACTGGCCGCCTCGCGTACATCTGTCTCGCTGGCAGTCATATTTGAGATGAGTCGCGCGAGGAAGGTGTAGGTCACGGGACGTTTCCAGTCAATTACCCGTCAATTAAACAAATGCAATAAAATTAACGGGTTATAGAATTTCAACGTCTGTCGGGTGTTTCCTGATCAATTGGCCGTCTATTGCTCTTCTGTGGCGTAACTTATTGAAAAATATTGATATGTCGGCCTATTCAGCCATTTTCGGGTTCGTTCGATCATTTATCCATCAATTGATACAATTCCTGGCGGTTCCCGAGACGTCGGGCCGTCGATCAATCCCGGCCAATCGAGGTCAGGCCCAGTATGGGACGTATTTCATCAATCTTCGGGAGGCATTCTCGTCAAACGGCTTGATCATGCCGGCGTCCATGGCCTCGCGAATGCGGCGAGACGCGACAGCCTTGTTGTTTGGCTTGATGCCGAACCTTTCTCGAAGTGACGCATTGGTCAGGAAATCTCGCATCACATACTTGAGGCATGCATGCAGGTAGCAGGCTCTCACCCGCTCCTCTCCGTCCATGTCAGCCAGGTTCTTGTGGGCAAAGAGGACCGCACGGGTAGAACCGGGCGGAACCTCGAAAAGCGGCGCCGGCAAATGGTATGACTCAATTTCAAGGACAACCTTGTCGATCCCGCTGCCTCGTTCCTCGCAGATGCGAACCTGGCGCATCAGCGAGGCGAGCGCTTCGTTTCGGGATTTGGGTGGGCTGTCGAGAAAGCGTTCCGTGTCTACCAGTGGCTCCCCTGGGTTCGTAATCTCTATACGATTCTCAAAGATCTCTACCATCGGTCCCGAACCGGTGACGAGAAAGTCCTGATGGATGAGCGCGTTGGCAACGAGTTCTCGAATGGCCAGGTCGGGGAACATCGGCAACGTCGTTCGCAAGGCCTGTTGGATTACTTCGTTCGAGGGCACGAGCGCCATGATGTAGTCGATAATTCCTTTGAATCCAACCGCATAGCCGCGAACGCCTTCCTGCTCTCTCAATGTGTCTATCCGGCCCTTACCCCGGTACTGTATGACGCGCATGGCTTTGCGCTTAAGATTCGGGAAGTCGCCGAGGTCCCTGGCGAAAAGAATGGCGCCCACGTTCGTTATGTCGAAGCCGCCCGCTTCGCCGGGGGCGATAAGCCTTTCATTGTGCAATGCGTGCAGGATGGCATCGCGGCCGTCAGGTAGCGGCAATTCACGCAAATCGAAGTACGCAGGGTAGTCGATCATTGACAGAACATCACCGTCACTTACTCGTTCGGCGGCGATGCCATCTTCGAAGCTCACCCGGTCGAAAACGCGCCAGAGTGCTCGTTCCTTTTCCGGATAGTCCTTTAGTTTTCTCCGGGTGCTGCCTACCCGAATAAACTCCACTCCTTCGAACGCGACCGGGTGTTGAAACGCAGGATCAATCTCCATAATCACGATTCGCTTCCCGTCAATCATTACTTCGTGGAAACGGAAGTCTATGCGTGGTTTCAATAACCGGAGTAACCAAGTCTCCAGCGGTTCGTTGCCCTTCTTCGCAACAGCGGGAGAAAAGTCTGTGCCAACAATGTCGTGAGTTCCATTTTCCACGCCCCACATAATATATGCGTGTACCTTGTCGTGCAGGGCTGCCGCGTTGGAAAGCGCCGAGACGTACTGCCCGATGGTCTGCGGCTTGCGGTGATTGACCTTGAATTCGACCCATTCGGTCTCATGTGGCAGGTTGCGCAACTCCCGTACCAGGCCGACAAGGTAGTCATGGTTTCTATTGGTTGCCATGTTATGACCTCTTACGTCGTGTCGAAGCCATTGACGATCTTCGCCTCACCGTCGGTCACGGCTTCCGCAGGGCGCAGGACTCCGGCTGATCGGTCTCCTCTGACAGATTAGCCACCGCGTCGCTCACGTGTATCTTTCTGGTAAACACATCCGAAATGAATAGCGCGCGGACGCCAGTAGTCATGAGGCGTTTCCAGTCAATTACCCGTCAATTAAACAAATGCAATAAAATCAATGGGTTATAGGATTCGGGTGTCGTTCCGACAATTCTCGATCAATTAGCGGCGAATGGAAATTCAGGCTCCGGCGCCTGACAACCTCCGAGATCGGGCCGCATGTCAGGTGGCGCGGCAATCGCGGTTGGACTACAACGAGCGCGTTTCTCATCGTCCCCGGAGGATCTACCCACCGAACACATGAATTAAGACTTTTTTGCTTGTAGATTTATACTTTGTCAAGAAAGAACAATATAATAAGATTTTAAAAAACAAACATTTACAAAGTCAATTATGCCGAAATTATGCCATTTGCACTATTTTTTGTTAATGGCACAATTCGCGTTTAGACGGATTCTTGGAAATCATCGAGCGAGCGTTGGTTGGAAGCGTGCCAACAAGAGTCGCGGCCGAACGGACGATTGATCATGCCCAAGAACCGATTGCTTGCGTAAGGGGCTATGTACCTGTGATTCCTTTGGCGCAGTTTCAGTCAAGTACTCGTCAAGTAAGGTATATTACTATTAATTAATCACTTGTAGATGCAAGTTGGATCAGGGAGAGGGTTCGAGTCAAGTAAAACGCTTGCTGTTTCCTCGGATGCGAAGGTGTCGCCCAACACGGTACATATTTCCTGTATTCGGTGCCGGCGTAAGGATTAAGCCCGGCGTGGGAGCGTCGTGGATTACGCACGAGGCCGCTACAAGGTTTTCATTAGCAAATCCGAATTGCAACCTTAGCGACAAATTTGTCAGCCCGAAGAATTAACACTTTCGAATCTTTCGTTTAGCACTGAAAACAACGTGGCAGCGGTGTCGAGAACTTCGTCCGCAAGTGTAGTGCCTTCTTCTGCCCACGTCGATACAAGATCCAGGGCGGCCGATGCCTTCCAACCTACCGGTAGTTCGATGCTCTGGCGCTTGGCAGCGGCCTTAATTTGACTCGTTAGGCTTCCGACCGAGCGGTCCCGATCTTGGAGATGGAAAGATTGCTTCAGGACCCTTTCAACACCTGAAACGATAAGCGCCTCGCCCAGGATATCCTCTATTTCGACCTTTTGCCCAGGTCGGTTCAGTACGTCATCCAGCATCACAATATTTGATCTATGATTGACATATAGCTCCTTAATCAGAGCGTCTTGACGAGCCCGTCCTGCATCATCCCCGTCCAGAAGAACAAGTGGCCGAACCTCATGGCCTAGAAACATTGACGCGAAGTGTCCGACATGCTTTGTGCCGCCACAGGGGGTGATGTAGATATCCTCCGGTAACGCATTGCGACCCGATTTCGCGCACTGCTGCGATAGCGCCTGCAGGTAGTAGAAGTCGCTCATTCCCTCTACAAGGACGTTTTTGCGATGTTGAAAAAGACCACGGATCATTGCGTATCCCGCTGCGGCCTGAAGCGGGAAAATCGTCTCGCGGTCCCTCGGCCATGTCTCAGCCGTGATGTGCGAATGGCCGAATTCGTCCTCGGTGACCGGTCTGACCCTATGCAAGCGTTCACCATCAATCAGGAACGGCGAGTGGGTTGTATAGGCAAGCTGGTTAGTTTCGGAGAGCTTCTCGAAGAACGCAATTAACTCCTGCTGAGCTGTAGGATGGAGGTGTAAACCAGGCTCGTCGAGCAGGAGAATCGAATTCTTATGTCCACCTTCAGACTCGACAAGAAAGACGAGGTAAAATGAAAAGAACCACTGGAATCCCTTGCTACGGGCTTCAAGCTCGATTACTACGTCCGGACGACGGTCGTCGGCAATCCAGATCCGAAAGCTGTCGCCATCGGCGTGATATCGAATCTTGTGGCGCCTCTGCGACCACCAGGTGGAGAACTTTTTACTGATGTCCAGCGAAGCGGCATTCAACAGAATGGCTCGCCTGTCCTTGCGCTCCTGGTCTTCGGCGATCTGCTCAGGCTCGGGCTGGTAACCCTGCCGGCGGGATTCGCGGGTCCGCTCGTCGCCAAGTTCCGCTATCTCTTTCGGATCGAGCCCGACATGTTTGAACATCGCGTTGATAGTGCGCACACGAGAATCGTTCGGATCCCGCCTCAGATCTTCGAGAAAACGCGGCAGCCAGATGGCGCTATCGAGTATGCCGTAATTCTCGAAGTAGATTAAAACAGGGAGGATGCGTTCGATTTTCTTGTTAGCTTGGTCTGTGATTGAGGGTTTCTTTGCTGCCTCAAGAATTGGCTCAATCGTCCGTTGAAACGCTTCTACCATATCGGCAGTTTCCGGGTTACTCTTGCTCTCCACTTCGTGGCGCAGTTTGGTCAGCCAATTTGCTCCTTCATTGCCTCGGAGATCGACTATGGCCTTCAAATTGTCCTTCCATCCCGTCGCCCAATTTGCCAGTTCCGTACGCTGCTGTGCCGTGTATTCCTCCTGACTTGGGTCTGGTGCCACAAGCCGACGAGCGCTTGACGCGAATGCATCAAGTGCGTCAAACACCGGTTCGGGTGCGAGCGGTTTCTCCTGTATTGTGGACGCATACTGAAACTCGATGGAGCCATCGTAATAGCGGGTCGCAGTGACCTTCTCGGGAGTTTCGCCGTCTTCCTCAAGTATTTTGCCAATTTCAATCCGAAGTTCCTCCGGAATCTCAAACTCGACCGAACAAACGGGCCAGTCTCCACCATTGGATCCATTGGAAACGTAATCCGAAGTGTAGCGGTCCCGCGGGAACTCGCGCTGTGCATCATAAGGTTCAGGAGTAGCTGGATTGAATTTGTGTAGCGCCTTAAGCAGCGAGGTCTTGCCCGATTCATTGCGGCCGACAAAGGCAGTGACTATCTCCAGGGCTATCCAGTCGCTGTCATCGATATTGCGAAAATTCCGAACCCGAAAGCGAAGAGCCTTCATCCAGAATCTCCTCTGTCAGGAGCTGCCACGGAGCAATGTAGATCCATTGCGTTCGTTTCAGCTGGCAAACTGGACACCGCGTCGCGCACATCGAGTTTGCCGGTGACCAGATCGGAAATCAATCGCGTACGGTACTCTTGGAGCAACTCGATCTGACGGCGGGTGCGGGTGATGGCGGACTCGATGTCAGTGGTGGCCTTATGTAGATACTCAACTATAGCGGCTTGTTCGGCGATCGGAGGCACTAACACCAACGCTGATCCAAGTTCTTCGGCGTTCAAGTGAGGCTGCGCGGATCGGGTGCTCAAAACAGCCCACTGGTTATCTCGCAAGTACTTGGAAAGAAATACAAAGGCAACAAACTGAGGTATTGAGGTCGTGACCGTTACGACCATGTCATAACCAGCTACTGCTCCCACGAATGCTTTGGGTATGATGGCCGAGTCGGCGGTGTATGCTCCGCTCCTTACAACGATGATTTCCTGCGCTTTCAGCAGAGCGTCACGACCGGCCGGCACATCAGAGGGATCTACGTGGATAAGGCCCTTGTCAATTATACGCCCTCGCTCAATGTTAGTCGCGCGGATCAGTGGAAGCCCCGTTGCCGATTCGCGAGGCGGCTGCCCTAACCCATACCGAATGCGCACCAGCGCCTTGAGGCGCAGTACCTCCCAATGCGTCGGTATATTTGGCAGCCACCGGACACTCGAAGGCTTAGGCCGGACGTTCGAATCCAGGCCGCGTGTGACGGCGCGATCAATGACGGCTTGCTTCTTTTCCTCAAGCAACCGGATGAGCCGCTCATTCGCGCTAACGTATCGGCGGATGCGTTCGTCGATGTGGTCGAGATAGCGGACGATGGCGGCTTGTTCAGGGAGGGGAGGTAGTGCTATCCACAAGTACTTTAGTTCGTCACTATATATGTGCATCACTGTGATGCCACGTCCCATGCACGATTTCTGATACTGGGCATAAGGGGAGTCAATGGCGTATCCAGAAAATCTCGCATTGATTTCAATATCAGGCCGAAAAAGGATAACATCTCCTCCACAGCAAGTTTTTTCTTTCAAAAGGTTTACCGCAGATTTTCCAATTTCTTCGATGGACTCACCTGAACCAGCGAATAGTACATCTCCATACTGTATCGGAGTATAGTCCAATGCTCTCACTTCAGACACAAAGGCGCAACTATCCAGAATGTGAAACTTGTACGAAGTATATATGTCTCCATATCGAATGCATGGGACGCCTTCATGTACTTGGTCCTCTTTCGTTCCTCCATGCCCCTTTAAAAATACCCCGATGCGTCCAACTTGCATTACGTCCCAGTTGACGGGCACTTTGCCTAACCAGGGTATACCGGAAGGTTTGTAGGAAGGGTAGGATTTATGGTTCAAACCCATCAATGGTTCCCATATTGCCCTGAAGGGGTCAGCATAGTTGATTACGGAGACGTCTAAAAGAGGTCTGATTCGAGTTTGTATAACTCGCACATTTGGGCTAAAAATTGTGCCTTTCCGCCATAGCTGGGATGTCGTACATGGATGAATTCCAGATTGTCGCTTAACTGACGTACAGTACGTGCCGCATCATTGCCGATTGCAACTAGTCGGCGCGGATTTAGGAGGAGTAGTAGTTGAGAAAGTAGCATTTCCCCTGTCTGGCGTTCAACAGAGTTATGAGATCGATTACTGAAAGGATTACCGCCTTCATGCGGGTGCAGTGGGAATACATTCCAGAGAAAAACGGACACTTTAACCTGGGACAGAACAGTCCAGATAACACCCGCTGTCCGCTCGGCAGCCATTTCGTTTTTGGTCGGCCGCTGAACAGATAACCCCCAACGGGCGCCGTGTTGTCCAATATGTACATCATCCGTAAAAGCAAGGCCTGTTCGCCTACCGCCACGATATCCGAGATCACGTCCTATCCACATTGAGTCAATTTCTGTTTCTGTTGCCATTTCTAGCATAGACTGCAGCAGACGTAGACGGCGTTCGGGGGCATCGACCAGATCGTGAACATCACAGCGATGGGTGTAAGGATTAAAGGTGTTCTCAAAATCCAATTCCTTCAGTTCCTTCAAAAAACCCGACAGATCCATGAGCAAGTCTCAATCAGTTGAATGGTACTTAATCGTACGGGCTTCACGATCTCCAATTACGATCCCGCCGTCGTTCTCTCGGACTTGCCTAAATACTGTGTAGCCGTCTAGAATAGCCCGTTCCCACAGTTTTAGTGGACATTTTTGAACTTCATATCCCCGGACGAACTGTTGCACGGTTTTTAGTAAATCAAACGAGACGGTACTGTGGCCCCGAAAAAAATCGAGATTTTTAGCGCACGAGAATATCCACGCAGTAAGTCCTTCCTCAACAACCCTCGCCCTGCCCCCATCTTGAACCTCATCGACCTTGGGATCACTTTTTCGTTTGTGCTTTATCAAGGCGCGAAACGTAGGAGACCAGTGAAGTATTGCAGCATGTGCAAAATGAAACACATCGTGGAATCTATAGCCATCTTCATCATCGATATTGTCCGTGAGTGGATCCCCAATGAATACATTGTTCCATTGAAGGTAACTTTGTCCGCTCGCGCGCTGACTGATTTCAATCTTGAAATCTTGGGGAAGCCTTTCCTCTTGCGTAAAGCTGCTGTCAAATGTTGGCAAAGCCTCTATATCGGGCTCGCGAAAACGCCCGCATACCTTGTCGATGTTCATCCGAACAACCTTCGAAAAGCTCACCCGGGCGGCTTGAAGGGCTTGCAGGTAGCAATCTGAAAAATTGCGCAGCGAATCTTCCGTGCGTTCGTCCAATCTCTCGATTCCAAGCAGCGCGGCTGTAGCTTCTCCAAGATTAAGTAGCGTCTTGTCAAGATCATGTAATTGACCCACGGAGGAGACCTGAGAAACAGGGCCATCCAAGTGATCACTTGCCGCGACGACCTTATTGTATTTGGATTGATCTATGGTTTCGGAAAGAATGATGTCAACACCGGTGTCGAGACGTCGACACAGTGTCGCAAAATACCAAAGTACATCACCGAACTCTTCTTCTACCGCCTGCTGGTATCCGGCGTACGCGGCTCGTTCCCTGTGGGCCTTCTTCACCGTCGCCATGATACTGCCTATTTCTCCAAATAACCCCATCAAAACTGGTTGCAATTTATCTTGAGGAAGTCTATCCGTGTGCTCGATCTCACGCATATAGTTGCTAATTAGCATAGACGTCTCCATGTCCAATTTACCACGCTTGACTACCACAGATGGTGACGGTCTCAAGGTCATGGTGTCTTCCACTCTATAGGTGCGTCAAGATATCCACGTTGGTTTAGAGATCGTATCCACCCAATAAAGCGGTCAACCAGACCATTCGGGAACCGACATTTGTGCCCCTGTGTTAGGCAACAAATGTCGCATCCACGATAGTCCCTTAATTCTTGGGGTATTTTAGGTCCAGATCTTCCCCAATATACAAAGTCTGTGCTGCATAGGACTCGATCTGTTTTTGTGTCATTCTGGATATTATGCGTATTTGGTGAACCGTCTCGGTAGCTGTGATGAGAATCTAGCTGCTCCCATTGCCCGTCGTCAGCCACAAAGTAAATATTGTCGCCAAATGCCTGTTTTATGCTGCCCATCATGTTTGGCTTTTTTCTTTGAAACCGCTCGTTGTTACAGTACTCATTAAATGTCAATGTTTCGGTTATGCGCATGGCGAATATCAGGTATCCTTGTCTACCGTATTTGCTGCTGCCTGTGCCTATGATCCAGTCCCCAATGGAAGCTGTTTGACGAATCCTCGGTTTGCATGTGGCCAATGTGCACACACCGAAAAACGGATTGGGCGCGAATCCGTAGTCACGAGCTATTACATACGAAAACAGCCTTCGACTATCGGTTTTTTCCACAACTATATCGCTCGATTTCACGACGCGTTTTCTTTGTTCCGTCGGGGTTTTCCCAACCATCTATTCTTCCGTTTATGGCATCCATGATTCGATTACCAGTCCAACCAACTATAGCGTCCGCATATTTCTCCAAGGCATCTGGAACATCGCAGCCCGATTCACCGTGCGCCCACACGCCAACAATGCGTTTGCCATGTTTATGTGCATACTCGATTTCCCAGTCTACCCACGGACTATCTTTGGTTTCAGGCGAGATATATACAGCTAGAGTACTTGATTGCCGTATGCGTGGTGCGAGAATTTCCGACTTGATGTAGTTTTCCGAATGGGCATTGTTGGGGTTATCCCTATTTATAGAATAATCCCTGATGGTCATTCCGTTGTCCTTCAAGAGACTCTTGAGCTTGCCCAGACCTTCATCATCTTCGTGGATGTGACTTATAAAGATGTTTCTCGTTTCTTCGGCCATTGTGTTTACTCCTTTGTAGCGCGTTTTTCGTCAACTGGGGTCTGTCCGCTCCAAGTTGGTCAGATCTTCCACTTCTGCAATCTTTGCCAACAATGAGTTGTAGTTACGCAATTCACACTGCAGGTTTTCGAGTTCTTCCCGGAATTCGAGTCGTTTGGTCTCGCAAGCAAAAGCTCCCGCTATACTTTCCTTATGCCATTTTGCAGTGAATGGTCGCACAATTTGGTTAAGTACCGGTATGGCAACCTTGCTGAAGTTCACAGTGTCGCGTCCATGCCGTCGCAGAATCTCGCGAGTAATTCCGAAAAGTGCGTATACACTGTCGAGAGCCGTCTTTTCGTCGCCCGTTTCAGAGGGCATCGGTTGGGTGACGATTCTCGTCAGCATCTCGACGTACATTTCCCATGCAGCATCTCGATCATTCTGTTTAAAGCTGATTTCCGCGTTCGCCCAATTGGGGCCTATCTTGACTTTATCCAAATGGAAATCCTTAAAAAACGTCATCAAGTCCATTCTTGACCTCACTCTCAGCAATCTGACAGGCTTTTTTCCGTCTATCCTGCAAACGTATAATGGTTGGTTCTATTGGTTAAGCCATTGGCCCTGATTGCCGATTCGACATCGGTGATCCTACCATTGCGTATATTCGTAAGGGACATGCTCGCAACCGTCATAACATCAGACAAAATCAATGGGGATTACATACTGAACTTGACAAGGGGAAATGTAGGATGGTAAGCCTGATAGTTGGTGAAAATGGTTTTGGGTTAGGCCCAATCACTCATCAGACTTCGGTCCCTCCTCCAAGAATTGGTGCCTACTGTCGGATTTAGCATACTCAATCAAATTGCAATGTCCTATCGTGCAGTGCAGAGCATGCATAAATAGATCTGAACAGAACATCTTTAAGGGGATGTAGGTATCATCGTAACTATGTATCCATTTGTTACGGTTGGGCTGATTTCCCCCTGGCAAAGTGGGGAAAGAGCAATCTGCGAACTCGCCCGGTGGAAACTCACCTACATAGTGAACAAGACCATCCTCAAGGCTAAGTACCGCGTTATGACGATGGGTATACTTCACAGACTTGTATATTTCGTTCAGTTGTGATGGGAAAGTCTCCCTTAGAGGGAAATTGATACGATTACACAATAGGAATGTAAAGACTTGATCAAACGGAATCTTGTCTGGATCGTATTCATGATCTCCCAAGCCGTACCACTTTTTTACTACGCCTGCCTCTTTGGGCAAATTTGCGCGCATCTTCTTTACTTCTGATATGCGAATCAAAGCATCTTCAAATTGGGCACGGTTCACATCGGATCGCACCTCCCCAACAGCTATTACTGTTTCTACAGGAAAGAACCTCTGACGATTTTTCGATTCCAGATACGGAGTAAACGATGGATCGTAGACAACCAGATCTATCTGCTTGCTGGTTTCTCCCAAAGCATTTACAACGAATCCTGTATCAATAGCCAATTTTTGAGGCAAGAATGATTGTAGAAAATCTCGAACAATTGCTTCTCTATATACACCGAATTCACCCGGATGTCTGATCTTATTCAATTTATCGTCATCGCGAAAGAGTGCTTTCGCACTTATGGAAAACGCAAAACGGAATACATCAATACGCTCTTCGATCAATGTATTTATAATGTCGTTTGCCATCATCATCTCTTTTCTGTAATCTCAACTGGATATTACTAAACAGTATGGAGTTTTGCATGCATTCTTCAGATGTTGTGATTGTAGATGATTAGCAACATTTAAAAATCCGTTCTAACGACAATTAAAATTCCCGGTATGGCAAGCGGTTCGTAAACTAACCCAGACCCCTTCCCCAAGGCGGGATTGTATCTATCTTAGTTGAAATAGAAGAGGCTCCGATGTAAATTGGATGCAGTTGTCTCGCGGAAGAAAACTGTATCCTCAAGCAAAGGAGCCTGTGATGAAAAAAGTACCGTCGAACCTCCGTGAAGTCAAGTTGAATACGGATGCCGGTTTAACCTCCGGCATGGATCTTGAAGAAGCGCTGTCGGAACTGGACGTCCGCGTGGCATTGATCCAGGCGCTGATCCCGCTTGGTTTGGAAGCTGTGAAAGAAGCTCTACAGGGCGAGGTCAACGGGTTGTCGGGCCAGAAAAACAGTCGAAAAGGGGGAAAGACCCCGAATCGTCGGTGGGGCACGCAACCAGGATCGGTGTATTTGTCAGATCAGAAAGTGCCCATTTCTGTGCCGCGGGTGCGCGACGTGGAAGCCAATGTAGAAGTCCCTTTAGAGGTCTATCGCCGCCTGCAGCGCCCGAAAACGATGGATGAAGGGCTGCTGCTTCGCGTGGTCAACGGCATTGCCACGCGTTCTTACGCGAGTTGCGCCGAGGCGGTGCCAGAGGCGTTTGGCCTGTCTTCGTCGACGGTCTCGAGGCGGTTTATTAAGGCTTCAGGGGCAAAACTGAAGCAGTTTCAAGAACGGCCTCTGTCCGGCTATGACCTCGTGGCGCTGTTTATGGATGGCAAGACCTTTGCCGATCAGGAAATGATCATCGCCCTTGGCGTGACGATCCAGGGACACAAGATCCCACTGGGCTTTGTCCAGGCCGCCAGCGAAAATGAGCGCGTGTGCCGCCAGTTTTGTGGATTCGCTCATCCATCGCGGGTTGGTGTATCATCAGGGGCTGCTTTGCCTCATCGATGGCTCCAAGGGATTGTATAGTGCCCTCACAAAAGCCCTTTCCGGTTATGTCGCCATTCAACGCTGTCAGTGGCACAAACGGGAGAACGTGATCGCCTATTTGCCCAAGACACAGCAGAGTGAGGTCAAGAAAGCGCTTCAAAGTGCCTACGACATGGACACGCACAAAGAAGCCAAAGCCGCGCTGTATGCCCTCAAACCCTCCCTGACCCTGATGAATGCTTCGGCCCTCAACAGCCTGGAGGAAGGGCTCGAAGAAACCCTCACCCTCCATCGCCTGGGACTGATGCCACAACGCAAGCAATCGTTTCGCACGTTACAGCGCCGCGTGAAGGTGTGGCGTGCCACAGCCGGTCCTCCTCGGGAGGTATTTTTCCCTCAGGTGCACTATCCCTCAGACCGTTGCCAGTCGGATTTTACGTGTCTCAACGACCTATGTGTGACCCTCGGTGGCTTGCCTTTCGATCATTTGGTCTACCCCTTCGTGCTGACGTATTCCAACTGGGAGACGGCCTCCATCTGCTTCTCCGAGAGCTTTGAGAGCCTCAGTGGAGGGCTGCAGCAGGCGCTTTGGGAGCTTGGCGGCGTGCCCCGTACCCACCAGACGGACCGGCTCAGTGCGGCGGTTCAGGATGTGGGGCGCCAGGAGATCTTCACCGCACGTTATCGGGCGCTGCTGTCCCACTTGGCCTTGGAAGCCCGTGCGACCCAGGCTGCCAAGCCACACGAGAATGGCGACGTGGAGCAGCGTCACTACCGCTTCAAGCAGGCCCTGGACCAGGCCCTGATGTTGCGTGGCTCCCGGGCGTTTGACACCCGCAGATCCTATGAGCGCTTTGTACGCCGTCTGCTTTCCCAACTCAACGCCGGCCGGAAGGATCGCGTGCAGGAAGAGTTGGCCCTGTTGCGTCCCCTTCCCCAAAGGCGTCTGGAGACCTGCAAGCGCCTGCGGGTCAAAGTCGGGAAAAGCAGCACCATCCGCGTGGTCCACAACGTCTACTCGGTCAACAGCCGCCTGATCGGGGAGACGGTGGAGGTGCGTGTCCACGCCGAACACATCGAGGTGTGGTATGGCGCCCGCTTTCTCGAGCGCCTGCCCCGGCTGCGTGGGGAAAGCCGCCACCTGATCCAGTACCGGCATATCATCGACTGGCTGGTGCGTAAGCCCGGCGCTTTTGAAAACTATCGCTACCGTGCGGACCTGTTTCCCACCAGCCGCTTCCGGATGGCCTACGACAGCCTGCGAGCCCATCATACCCCACGGCGTGCCGACAGTGCATATCTGCGCATCCTCCACCTTGCCGCCAAGGAGAGCCAAACCAAGGTGGAACAGGCCCTTTGTCATCTTCTGCGACAGGATAGCCTCAAAAGCGCCGAAGCCGTCGAAACGCTCATCGGGCAGCAACAAGCCGACGTGCCCATCATCCCCGACGTCGCCATCCCTTCGGTAGATCTGAACCCCTACGATGGGCTCCTGCACCCACTGGAGGTGGCCGCCCGATGAGCACCGATCGTTTGCGATCCGACCTGGTGGGCTGTCTCAAGACGTTGCGCCTGCCCACCATACGGCAAGCCTTTGCACAGCAGGCCGAACTGGCAAGACGGGAAGGACAAAGCTATGAGCACTATCTCCTGGACCTGCTTCAGCAAGAATGCGAGGTGCGCCAACACAACCGCACCCTCCGCTTCCTACGCGAGTCGAAGCTGCCGTTGGAGAAAAGCCTGGAGATGTTTGACCGCACACGACTGCCCGCACCCCAAAACGCCCTCGTCGCAACCCTTGTGGACGGCGCCTTCCTCGACCGGACGGAAAATGTGCTCGCCTTCGGGCCCCCGGGCAGCGGGAAAACCCATCTGCTTTGTGCCATCGCGCAGACCCTCATCCATCAGGGACGCCGCATCCTGTTCACGCCCTGCAACCTGCTGGTACAGGAACTCCTTCTGGCCAAACGTGATCTGCGCTTGCCACGCCTCCTCAAACGCTTTGCCAAATACGATGCCCTCCTCCTCGACGATATCGGCTACGTCCAGCACAGCCGCGAAGAGATGGAAGTCCTCTTCGCCCTCCTGGCACATCGCTACGAGCGAGCAAGCGTCATGATCACTTCAAACCTGCCCTTCTCCGGATGGGAGGCCATCTTCAAGGACCCTATGACTACCGCCGCGGTGATCGACCGACTCGTACATCACGCCATCATCATCGATATGAACCTCAAAAGCTACCGACTCGAACACGCACAAAAACACCACAAACATCACCACTGATCGGGAATTCTAATTGTCGTTGAACAGAAAAAATAGTTGACGTTAGTCATGTAGAGCCCATGGAAGAATCGTATGTGGTTCGGATTCGGGAGAAAGGATCTATGAATTGGGGATAGGGTTTGTAACTCGCATTCGTGAATGTGCTTTTGTCGATTTAAAACAGGATACCCTGTATGAAGTGATGATCTAAACACGGGACGAGAATGGGGAGGAGCGGAGCCATATGATGTATAGTGTTCGCATATCGACAGAGAATATGTCGATAAATTCGTAGAATGTATCTTCGCTGAAGCCTATCTCTCCGGGTCCGATCACATTAGGGTTCTCCGGAACACCTGCAAACACGTTGTCATAGTATCCATGTTGGTCAATGAGAAGCAAATCCTGTGGATGACTCTGATTCGTCCATGCAGCATTGAAGAGTTCATCGATTGCATTTCGCACGTCTTCGTTCAATTCCTGGATCAGGTCATTGAAAATCATCGCAACGGCAATCCTGACACGTTAAAAAGTGAATGCTAATTGCGTCAACTAATTTAACTGCAATTTTGCTTTTTGAGCAAACTTACTATTGTGCGGCAGTGGCGAAGGGATTGTCTGCCGAGTACGGCGGGCACGTTCCTTTCTGTCAATCGGTCATAAGCCACGGACTCCGATATTCTCCTCCATTAAGTGTTCGGAATCCTGTACCAGCATTTTAACTTCGGCCTAAATGAATTTAAGCGAGGATTCGATTCGGCCGGTGAACGTTACGTGTAGGGGTGATTCGGTACGCGAGGCTTTCCCCCTCCCGTTCTTCCAAATCTATTAGTGTGCGTTAAGAGGCTCGTGCGTCTGTATGATTTACGTTGAAGGCTACGTTCACTATAGCGCATGACCGCGGCCTTATTAAAGGCAGCGTTTAATATGGGAAACAATGGTTTCCATGTAAAGGGCTGCGTTAAATTACGGCGCCGTTTGGATTTACTCGCCGAGAATTTCCTCCAAAAGTCCCTCTGTTTCCCGCTCCAGCGCCAGAATGTCGGCCCGTATTTCTTCGAGGGTACGCATCGGCTGCGGTTTGTAGAAGTAGCGCGTGAAGCTGATTTCGTAGCCGACCTTGACACTGCTCGGCTCGTACCAGGCTTCAGGAGCATAGGGCAGCACCTCTCGGCGCAGGAAGCGCTCGATACCGCGCTCTTCGAGCAAAGGCACCTGCTCGGTGTCGCGCAGTTCGGTGTCGGGTTCGTACTCGACGACCCGTCGCCTGCCGTCTACAGTTGTTTCAACCAGACCACGTATCGAGTCGGGTTCGACGTTTCCCGGACGATGGAACCTTTTTACAATGGGCTCGGCGGCGTTTTCGCGGGATGCCAGGGCAGACTGAAGCAGCTTTGTGCGTCCGGCTGTCAGTTTAACGCCGCACTCAGGGGCGTACTTTGCAACGACGTCCAGGAACTGGTTGAAGTCACTGTGAGGCCCAGCGCCTAGGACCAATGCTACACGATCGATGACGTCTGCAAGCGGCTCTTCCCTAGCGTCGTGACAGGCGGCTCGAAAGCGTTCGCGATGGTCCGGCGACAGGTCTACGCTGAGCCGCAAGGGCCGGTCGACCGTGACCTTCCAGTAGCCGAAGGTCTCGTTGGGGAAGATCTTCGACTGCTCGTTCTCCTCAAAGGCGAGAAAGGTATCGCAGATCCGCGTCACGTCATCGTCCGACAGTTCGCAGTTCTTGTTGCCGAGATTCTTGCGTAGCGGTCTGGACCATTGCGTGGCGTCGATGAGTTGCACTTTGCCACGGCGATGCGCGGGTTTGCGGTTCGTCAACACCCAGATGTACGTGGCGATGCCGGTGTTGTAAAACATGTTGAGCGGCAACGCAACAATGGCCTCCAGCCAGTCGTTCTCGATGATCCACCGGCGGATGTTGCTCTCGTCCTGTCCTGCTTCATCTTGCTCAGCATATTGGCCAGGAACATCATCTGTCCGTCGCTGGAACGGGTAATCAGGGAGTGTTCCGGGTCGCCCTCGTGCTCGACGATAAAACGGGGATCCCGGATACCTGACTTCCCGCCCATGCGTTCCAGGTCGCCTTTCCAACTTTTGCCGTAGGGCGGATTGGACAACATGAAGTCGAACTCGCTGGCGGGAAAGGCGTCGGTGGCAAGCGCCGTCCTTTTGCCAGTGGGGGAGACGGCGGTGAGTCGTGGCTTGCCCGGACACGGGATTCTGTGATTTCGGTTTGATGTATGTGAGCAGACAAGAATGTCTGCTCCACCTTTTCAACCATTTGTTAGAGGTATCGCTGGAGCGCATCAATCATCCGAGACAAAACGACTGTCTTTGCTTCCACTTCCCGATTCACGACAAATTTGCCGATATGCCTGCTGACCAGTTTCACTCGATCCCGGCCCCCCTGTACCACCTGGCAAGCACGGCTTCCGCCGGCTTTCCCTGTGGCGTAAAACCCCGTTCCCGGCGACTTGCGCGCCGCCCTCCAAACCGCATGCTTCCCTCGGGGAACCACTTCCAGATGTGTGTGCCTGCAAACCAGGGGCGGTGCCAGAAAGTCTGGAACATCGCCTCGTAACAGGTCGCCTGCAGTTCAAGGTCCACCGGCGCCCCCGACCGCCAGACCCACGGCTCCATGGCCGAATCCGCCGTGCTCCGGTAGCCCACCTCCGTAAAAAGCACCGGCTTTCCCACCCGTTGCTGCAGCGCCTCGATCCGCTTGACGTGGGGCGCCCACGCCGCCTTTAATTCGTCGAGCGTCAACCTGCTGCCGGTGCTGTCCGCCAGCGGGAAATAGACCTGTATACCGATGTAGTCGAGCGCGTCCCAGAAAGGCACCTCCTCGAACTCCCGGTACCAGTTCGCCGAATAGGTCAGTTCGCCCCCGTACACCGCCCTTACGTCCACAATCAGCCTGCGCCATGCGTCGGGGCGCTTCAACACGCTGCTGCGAAGCTCCGTCCCGACACACAGCGCCTCCATCCCGCATGTCTCCGCCAATTGGGCGTAATGGAGGATGAACCTCCGATAGCTCGCCCACCACGTATCCCATTCGGCCCGGGTCGCAAAATCAATATTACCGCGCCACCTTCCATCGCTGCGGTCCCGGATCCAGACGTGAGGCTTCAGCACCGTCCGGAGGCCCCGCTGCCGCGCCCGCCGGGCGGTCTCCGCCAATCCCTCGTCCGATTCCCCCCACCAGACCCGCCCGGAAGTCGCCAGGATCACCTCCGGGGCGTCGATGCTTCGCTGCCATCCGAACGGCGTCTGGGAAATCCAGTTCACGTTCAGCGCAGCCAGGCGGTCGAAAGCCTCGTCCGCGGGGCGGCCCGGCCCGGCCACGAAACAGACCCCGCGGTGTCTTTCCGTCAAAGGCGACACCTCCGAAACCAGGGTCTGGGCCTCGGCCTGTATCGCCGCGCACACAAAAACAAACCCGCAAAGTCCAATCGCTCGCCGGATCTGCATCAACCCTGCGCCTTCTCCAGCCAATCCGTACCTTTCTCTATCCGGTGCACGGCCCTGTCATCCACTTTCCGCGAAGAGAAAATACCGTGGATACCGGATAATGTAAAGGGCGAACCCTTCCGTTGCCGGGCCATTCGGTTGAGGATCGGGGCGCTATATTTTCAATAAAGCACCTTCCCGGTCGAGCAAAGGGCCCGATAGCCAGATCTATTCGTAGATTCACCGATCATACGTGTGGTTATCAGAACCACGGTTGTCCGATATGGCGCATCAGACTGCCAGGACAGACCATGCAAGACGGGTATTGACAATCCCGACGTAAGACGTTATCTTACTTCCTATGAAGACAGTCCTTTCATCCAAGGGTCAGATTGTCATTCCGGCCGAGTTTCGCCATCAGGACAAGCTCGAACCTGGCCAATCGTTTGCAATAGAACGGGTGGACAAAGGCGAATATCGCCTGGTCGTTGCCGACCCCCCAATGAACCACGGGCTGTTGAACACACTCCTGGCGTGTCCTGAAAAAGGCTGGTTCGTGCCGATCGAATCGGAGTCTACCGACTCCCTTGGATGGCCGCAGTGATGTATCTCGTCGATGCCAACGTACTGTGCGAAGCGACCCAGCCGAGGCCGGATCCGCGGGTGATCGAATGGTTGGCGCGTACCGAACGCGACCTGGCCGTCGATCCTGTGATCCTGGGAGAAATTCGCTTTGGGATCCTTCTGCTGCCACCGGGGCGTCGGCGTCGCGCGCTCGAGCGTTGGTTCGACGATGTCGCCCGTCGCATTCACTGTGTCCCGTGGGATGCCGAGACGGGATTGCGCTGGGCCGAACTGCTGGCGCGTCTCCGTTTTCTCGGAAAGCCGATGCCGATCAAAGACAGCCTCATTGCCGCCACCGCCCTGACTAACGGATTACCCCTGGCGACCCGAAATCGTCGCGATTTCGAAGCCCGCGGTGTAGAACTCGTCGATCCCTTTGTCTGAAAGCCCGGGGACGGAACGGCGACGCTTTGTCAAATGCACCAGATGAAAACACTGACGTTAACAGTCCGTTTTAAAAGTCGCTCTGCAGGCGAGGCCGAAGACAAGGCGCGCGACCGCGTCGAATCGGGGGATTCGGGGAGGGAGTGCAACGCAGTAATTCGGCCACAAGGGCCGGACGCAGCCCGGATGGACTTTTTCAACGGGCTGTTAAGGCCGCTTGCGTCTCCACCCGAAGGTGGCGACTCCAGTAGAGGGGAGTGATGGCGAAGTGAAGACGCGAAAGTCGGTGGGCCGTTGTCCTTGACGAATCATGTCTTTATTTCTCGGACTCTCGTTCAGTCTGGCTTCGATTGTTGCGGTTTGTATTCGAGAGTTGAAAAACAGGGGAAGGGGCAATCGCCCCTTCCCCTCTGTTTTGTTTTCTTCTTGTCGCTACATAGACGACGGCGGGTTCCCCCAATGGAGCGGCTAGCGCATCATCAGGTTTCCGGTATAGGAGATACCCAGCATCCATGTGGAGCCGGCGAAATACGTATGTGGCGGAGGACCCACCGACGGGTCGGCGCGTCCGAGGACGGTCACACGCGCCGCGGCTTCGACGCTCAGATTCTGAGGAAGGTTTACAAAGGCCGTGGGTATCAGGTAGGTGATGCGTCTGCCGGCGCCGGAGATGCCTTCCAGTTTGAGGGCAAGGGTAAGCCTTTCGACGGGACTGTAACCGGCCTCGGCGTTGTAAATCAACTCGTCGTCGGGGTCGTGGTGGATGGTCTCGTTGGTCTGCCGGAGACGATACCCGAGTTCCACGTTGGCGTATGCCGGTACGGGCCAGTAGGACTTGCCGATTTGCGCGACAACTTCGATATCCCATTGCCCATCGCTGGCGGACATGGCCTCAGGCGCGGTGCGGAATTTGCCGGATGGGGATTTGATTCCAAGCTTCAGGGTGCCCACTACAGGTTCGTGCACGAGGTTGATCTTGGCGAAGGCGCGAATATCGCCCAAACCTGATTCCTTGGCGCGATACCCGAATGCGGATCGGTGCACGTCTGCGGTGAAATTCTCAAACTTCCTGTTTATGGCGACGAACTGCACGCCGATGTCGAAGCGTTTCGTCACGCCGTAAAACACGTCGAGATACACCTCTCGAGCGCTGTAATCGGCGGGGAACTGGCTCGCGTCTCCATCCTGGCCGTAGTGTTTGCTGGTGGCCTGGTACAGACCGGTGATCTTACTCCACACCTCGCCCTTTTCCAACGTCCACGCGCCCGCAAAGGCGGCCCTGGGCGCAAGGATACCGAGGGCGACGATGAAAACGGGGACCATTCGTGAGAAAAACTTCAGGTTCGCAATCTGCACGTACGTGTACGGGATTTTTTTTGCGTGCCTCAAATCATGCTCCTTTTCGATACGTCCCCCGGTTTGCCGGACAGTGTCGGGCAAACCGGGGGACGAATTTGTGAAAAACCGCGCCTGAAGGTGGCTTGCGATTCCCTGCCATTGGCCTGACATCGGTGAATCGACGAGTTTACCCTAAAGTCTACAATATTCGCGTCCGAATCGCAATAAACATCTTCATTCGGCGCGCCATTTTCTGTCGCAAAATGCGACACCTCAGGCTACGGAAGCCCATGGATGCCGTTGTTCGCGACTTCGTTCCTACCGCGTGGTCAGTTCGGAAATTCGAACTCCTCGTAATCGTCTTTTTCGATCGGATGGAGGTAGAGCCGCATGCGTCGATCTCTCGTGGTCGCGAACATCACCTGGCAGGAGATCAGATCGCCCACATTCAGCCCGTGCATCTGCAGGATACGTCCCGGCGCGTGGACATCAAACGAAAAGTCCACAAGTTCCTGCATTGTCTTCATCCGCGCGAACACGTTTCGATAGTGCTCGAAATACATGACGCGGGCCTGGGAGTTGTAATAGTATGGCCCGTCCCAGAAATCGGGGTCCGCCTCGCGCGACGGATTCCGGAGCCTCGGATGCCGCCAGTGGTTGACCTCCAGGAGCATCCCGTCCTGCGCCTCTGAAATGGCCACATTTTCCGACTCCAGTTCCAGGCCCAGCATATTCCCCTCGGCGTCGACCGTGACCAGGTTCATCCCCTTCTGCCCGGAAAGGCGGTACTGGTCCACGAAATGGCGGACGTCATCGCAGTCTCCGCAGTGCTGCGCCAGCAGGTGAACCACGAAGTAAAGGTTCAAGTGTTCTGGATTGGAGACGAAATTGAACTTCCGGTGCCCGGAGTTGGCGCCCACGGCCAGACCGGAATCGTTGACCGCCATCCCG
The DNA here is from genome assembly GCA_965237675.1 of Candidatus Latescibacterota bacterium. Lineage (GTDB taxonomy): Bacteria > Latescibacterota > UBA2968 > UBA2968 > JAAXHE01. The sequence goes on along the minus strand of OZ250150.1, from coordinate 449,430 downwards.
ACGGTGACCTGTCGCGCGGTGCCCAACCCCATCATCCCGTGCGGTTTCGTGTCGGGAAATGTGGAAACAACGGTACTCGATACGGTCCCCGGCACCGTATCCGTCCCTCCATCGTTGGTGGACAACATCGCGGGTCCGTCGTCTTCCAGCACGATTCCCAGGGTGGAGCAGGCATCCCCGATGGGGCCCGTCCAGAGTATATGGCCAAAGTACGCGTGCTCGAAAGAGGCCATTCCAGCCGCCTCACCGAACGCCTCGATCTGCTCGATCATATTGGGGAATTCCCGCCGCATGAACGCCATATTCTTTCGAAAGTAGGAAGCGTCGAAATCGTGCGGACGAGCCTGCCAGAACTTCAGATAGTCCTGGGCCGCCTCCGGGTCCATCGCGCCCTGGGCCTTTCCGATCTCCGCGGGACTGCCGTGAAAAATACGCGTTTCCATATAAGCCTCCTTGTGCCGTGGATCTTTTTTCTTCCTGATTTCCGACTCCGAATTCCGGATCAGGTCCGCCTGGTACGTTATGCGAGGCAGGCGGCCTCGACCGACGGACGAATCGCTTTGGCCATGCGCATAAAACCCAGATCGTTCGGGTGAACCCCGTCGACGGTACAGCCATCCCTGTCGGTTATGCCAAAAAGGGTCTCGCCATCCACAAACCAGACCCGGGTGTCGCCGCGTCTCAATGCATTCTCGTACGTCCTGCGGACGATCTCCCTCCTCTCCACCCAGCGTGACGGATCGGCATTGATTGAGGGACTCGAAACGATCACAACGGGTAGCTCGGGACGGGCTTCCCTCACAATTCGGAAGAACGCCTCGTGTGTCTGCTCCAGATGCTCGGCCGTCGGCGCATTGTGGTCGTAATCCATAATAAAGACACTCATGTCCACCGTCGCGATCAGGCGGGCCATGGCCGGTTCACCCCTGGCGCTTCCACTGAATCCGAAGTTGACCAGGTTCGCATCCAGCCAACGCGCCAGGACGTGGGGGTACGTGTTCCCGGGCCGGGACGCGCAGCCTCCGTGCGTGATTGACGATCCGTAGAACAGTAGCGGCTTCTCAACCGTGAACGGCGAGGGCGGGTCGATTTGCGCGCCCGGGTCCAGTCCGACAACAACCCGGTTGACGCCGTTGTAAATCGGGAAATTCAGCGTCCACTCCCGCATGCCGCAGCCCGGTCCATCGACCAGGAGCGTCTCGTATACCTGCTCATTCATGGGTGGTCTGGCGGCGTTTATAAACCGCTTCTCTTTTCCGACTCCCTCATAAATGTCGAATCCGGAATTTCCGGACCGCGGCATGTGCGGCATGTCGACGACTTCCGCCAACTCCACACGGATGGCGATCGTGCCGGAATCCGTCCTGAAACGACCCCTGCCGCCCGAGGTGTGCCAGGCCAAGCTCCGGACGGAATCGCTCATGTCCGGCAAAACGTCAACCGGCAGCCGGCAGAACCGTCGCTCCCGATCCAGCCAGGCGAAGCCCGACACCACGATCGGTTCTTCCAGAATATCCATGCAGAGCAATTTTCTGCACGCAAGTTCACGAATCTCAGGAGCAGACGCTATCCCTTCGGATCTCAATTTATACTCCTTCGACCCTACGGTATCCCTGGGGCCGGCATTTCCGCGTGACATGCCTGGTCGTCACGCTTCTGCCCTTTACCCGGCGCCTGCCCAGGTTTCGCACCCGCCGGATGCGGCGATCCCGTCACGCCGTCCAGATGGGCAGTTGAACAAACGAACCTCGCCCGGCTTCATGATAGACCGTGTTTTGTGCGATCCGCCAGCTTCTGTCGTCCGGATCGCCGGTGTTCCGGTTGATGTCGTAGTTGGGAAAGTTGCTGCTGCAGATATCCAGGCGGATGCGATGGCCGGCTCTGAACAGATTTGCGGACGGCTGCATGTCGATTTCGATGCGATATACCGTTCCCGGTTCCATCGGACAGGGCCGTTCGAAGCTGTCCCTGTATCGCACGCGCAGGATGCCCTCGGAAACCGGTAAGGCGTATCCGTTCGGATAATCCAGGCTGGAGGAATATACGTCGAGCAGCTTCAAAAAGAAATCCGTATCGGGCGCGTCCGAGGAAATCCACAGAATCCCCTCGATGTTCCCCGCAATGGAGACGTCCGCATCCAACGGCGCGGTCTGGAAGACCAGAACATCCGGCCGCGAGGCGATGGGCATGCCCGGAATACCATGACCGGGAAGGGTCTCGATCTCGATCTGGTCGCGGGGCCCCATCCCCTTGAACCACCCCTCCTTCATCGGACCGTAGGGGATGATACAGCGGCCGTTGCTGGACACGGTATCGCGCGGGTCGTAGGTATACGTCGTGGATGCGTTTTCCGCGGAGGGCGCCTCGGCCGACAGGGTCCCGTCTTTGTGGATATAATAAGGCGTCTCACGGGAGCCCTCCGGCGGCCAGCCACCCACGCTGAACCACTTCCCGCCGTGCTTCAGGAGTCCATCCCGGTCGCGGCTGCCATCGCCGCCGCCCATTCGGAACATCCGCACGGCGCTGCCCACGTCTACCGCGTCGTCCTCCTTGAGCCACCGGTTGAACCACTGAAGGTAGAGCTGAAGAAAATCTTGGTGGAAATGGAGACCGCCCTCCGGCCCGAAGTGCACGTCGCCGCAGGTGGGTTTACAGTTGCCGTGCGTCCAGGGACCCACGAGCAGATGCTGGTGCTTCCGGTTCATCTTCACCATCTTCTGAAACCCGTCGATAATCGTCCTGGGATACCAGTCGTACCAGCCCACCATCCAAAGGATGGGCATGTCGGGAAACGAATCGAAATACTCGTCCATGGCGAGTCCGGGCTGCCGCCAGAATTCCGAATAATCGTTATTTTCAAAATAAAGCTGGAAAACGACGTCCTCGTACTGGGGCACCATCGCCAGCGGAGTCTGACCGCGCCGCCAGGGGATTCGGGAAGCCCATTCCAGGAATTGCCGCCCGTCGGCGGACATCGGCCGTATGGCTTCGGCGATCGCCGGGTTCGCCCGCGCCTCCTGGCTCGTGGTCGACATCCGGACCGCCCAGTTCAGAAGCCCCAGATGCAGGGCGCCGCCCTCGCGCATGCTGTAATGGTAGGCGTTGATAGGTCCTTCAAACGGGATCATCGTGGCCAGCGCCGGGGGGTTCCGGGTGGCCGCGTGGAACTGCACCCATGCATCGTAGGAACACCCGTACATTCCCACCTTCCGGTTGCACGACGGGTGATCGGCGATCCACTGGATGGTGTCGTATCCGTCCTCGGGATCGTCTATGAACGGAAAGAACACGCCCTCTGAACCATAGCGTCCCCGGCAGTCCTGCACCACGGACATATAGCCGTGACGCGCGAAAAAACTCGCCGTGTCCGCACCGCCACGTTTGTTGTACGGCGTCCTGTTCAGGACGGCGGGAAAGGTTCCGGTTCGTTCGTGCGCGACTTTCCCGGGAAAGTAGAGGTCGGTGGCCAGGCGCACGCCGTCCCGCATGGGGACCATCACGTCTCTTGCCACAATCACGTCGGACGTCTGTTGCTCTTCCATGGAAATCTCGATTCCGCGCGGTACGGCCGGATCCCTCAGACGAATTTGTATCCATAGAGCCGTGCCGCGCCATAGAGCCAAAAGCGCAACTTGAACCGGTCCCGACCGACGTCGGCAAGGCATTTGCCGCCCCATTTCACGGGGCGCCGCAGTCCGTCGACGTAGATATCGTCGCAGTCCTCGCATCCATATCCCGGAATCGGCTCGCCGGAATCCGCATCGAGGACTTCAACTTCGACCCAGTTGCGGTTCTGTCGAACGTCTCCCACGTTGACCGTCAGCGCGGTCGATCGATCGGTCAGCGCCAGCGGCGCCGTCGTCGCGTGGCCTGGCGTCTCGCGGTCCGGGGTCTCCAGGCACGTGAACCCGTCCTCGCGAAGCGTGGCCAGGCCCATCCGCGCCATGCGCGCGCTTCCGCTCCCCATTTCATGAATGAACTCGGGGATCTCGTTCTCCGGCGGCCAGCTCGTGAATTCTTCGCCCGATCCGCCATAGAACATGTAGATGGTCCCGTCCTTGACAGCCGGCTTATCCGTAATAATGAGCAGCCCCCCGTCCCACTCGCCGTGGGCGCCGCGGCTGATGACCTTCTGGTGAGGATTCACGCGGTGGAAATTGAGCCCGTCTCCGCTGGCCGCCAGGCGAATGTCCGCCGAGTACATCCCGTAGCAGCCGTAGCGGCTCGGCACGTACCAGCCGTACTCGTAGCAGATGATCCACGCGCCCCCGTACGGCGACATCATGATGTGATGGTCCTCGTACTCGAGGCCGTCGGCAGGGGAAAGCAGAGGGTTTTCTTCCGCCCGTCGAAAGTGCTCGATGTCCGGGCCGTACGCCAGAATCTTGGCGCGGCCGAGGCCGCGGTACCGATCGGCATGGCGCTTGATATCCGGCTTGTCGAACGGCACCATCTCCTGGAAAACCGACTTGTACCGCCGCGTGGGGTCAGGGTCCTGGTCGTCGCGGACGAGCACGCCGATATCCGGAGGACCCCGGAACCACTCGGGCAGGTCGATATTCGGACCCTCGGTCCAGTGGATCCCATCGGGCGAGTAGTTCGCCCGGGCGCCCTTGCGGGCATAGACCGCCTGTCCGCCGAAGCTGCGCTTGATCCCCTTGAATCGCTTGTTCGGGTCCGGCTCGGTGTCGTCCTTGATGATCGGTCCTCGTCCGTCGAGGACGATGTTGTTTTTCTTGCTCCCGTTGTACTCGTACAGGCCCAGCTCGGGTTTGTGCCAGTTGACCCCGTCCTCGCTGAACGCGTAACCGGTTGCCCACCATCGCGAAGGCGCGATGTCGGAACCCGCGTACCAGGCCTTGAAGAGCTTGTCTTCGTCGTCGTAGATAACGGAGGGCGACGACCACGGTGCGCAGTGCGTGGAATCCCACTCGTGCGAGTCGCCCACCGGAAGTACCGGGTTGAGGGGATGCTTTTCGGCCTCGCACACGGCCTGCGCCACGTGATAAACGGACTCGATTCCGTCCATGAGTAGAAACCCGTCGCCGCTGCCCTTGTCCGTGTTCAACCGGTCCAGATTATCCGCCATTTGCGCATTCTCCCCCATATTCGTTTTTCCTCCCGGTTCGCCACGTCTGTTTACCAATCGAACCAGCAGGCCGCAACCAAACGTGACGAGTGCTTCTATTGAGTGCCTTACACCCTTTTTACTGGGCGTACGCCACTTCAGTGAATTGTTCCTTGTCCAGCGGATACCGGTGGACGCGCAGCTTCCGGTCTCTCGACGTCATAAAGATCCCGTGAGTCGTGAACCAGTTTCCGATATTGGTTTCCGGCGCTTGCAGGAGCCTTCCCGGCGCGTGCACGTCGAACGAGAAATCCACCAGTTCATCCACGGTGCGCATCGTTCGGAACGGTTCCCGGTGACAGGCTATGTACTGGATCCGGTTCTGGGAGTTGTAATACGAGGTGCTCGCCCACCAGTCCGGATTCGCCTCGCGGGACGGACGCTGAAGGTCCGGGTCCTGCCAGTGGTTGGTCTCGACAACCATCCCGTTTTCAGGTTCCCTAAGGGCAATATTCTCCGATTCCAGTTCGAACCCGACCATATCGCCCGACGCGTCAACGGCCGCTCCCGTGAGTCCCTTGATGCCCGAGATCCGGTACTGACGGAGGAAGTGCCGCACGTCGTCGCAGTCGGAGCAATACTGGGCGAGCAGGTGAGCAGTGAAATAGAGATTGACGTGTTCCGGGTTGACGCCGGGGTTGAACTTCCGGTGGCCCGAGGCACTGCCCACCAGCAACCCCGCGTCGTTGATCGCCGTGCCGACTGTAGTACCGAATCGTTCTCCGATGCCGACCAGCCCGCGCGGCCTGCTGTCCGGAAGGCGCATCAGGATTTTATCCTTCACGAAATCTTCAACCCTGCTGACCGAACTCGTATCGTAGGTCCTCAGCATTGCCGGACCGTCGTCCTTAAGCATCATACCGAACGCCGAGCATCCGTCCAGGTCGGCGGCGGTAAAGTACACATGCAGCAGATACGTATGATCGAAGCTTTCAATCCCAGCCGCCTCGCCGTACGCCTCCATCTGCGCGACCAGTTCCGGGAATTCCCGCCGCATGAAGGACATGTTCTCACGGAAGTAGCGCTCCTCGAAGTTCTGGGGCTGTTTCAACCTTCGCGCCAACTCCCGCTGGGCATATTCGGGATTGAGCGCACCCTGTGCCCGTCCCGCTTCGGCGGGGCCTCCACGAAATGTGTACTTTTCCAAAACCGTCCCCTTTCTACGAGTGCTCTGAGTCAATGCTGACAGGATTCTTCCTTGACAATTTATGTCATTGTAGCTACATTGTAACTACAAATTTCCGGAGGTTGAAAAAATGGGCAACGATACCGTCGTACGCGCCCGGATCGACAGCGATACAAAGGCCCGGGCTACCGAGGCGCTTCATGCGATGGGACTATCCGTATCAGATGCGATTCGCCTGCTTCTGCTGCGAGTAGCCGAAGAAAAGCGGCTGCCGTTCGCCGTGCAGGTCCCCAATCCCACTACCGTCAAAGCGATGGCGCAACTGGAGGAGGGTAAGGGCAAGCGATTCGGCAGCGCCGACGAATTGTTCCGGGATCTCGGCATCTGACATGCTGGTTCCCGTTCGGTCGGCGTTCTACAAATACGCGTAATACGTGACCTCTTTGCGCTCGATGTTGAACCCTGCCTTCTCGTAGGCCCTCCGGGCGCCGGTCTGCGCGTCGTTCAATCCCGTTCGGACCTGGGCGTATTTAAGCCCTGCCTCCCGGAACCGATTCATGACGAAGTCGTACATCTTCGTCCCGATTCCCTGCCCCTGCAACCCGGCTGCCACGGCGTTGAGGCCGACGATTCCAATCCCCTTCTTCGTATCCAGCAGATAGGTGATGAACGCAACCACCTCGCCGGTCTCGCGCGACGCCACGACGAACGCCCAGTCCGGGTGTTCCGTCAGGTGGCGTCCCACGCTGGCCTTGATGTTCTCGGGCCAGTTCGCATAGAGGACGTCGAACAGTTCCTCGCCCCATTTCTCTTCGTGCAGCCCGAAAATCGGCTCCCACGCCTGGCGGATGATTTCCCCTATCCGGTCCAGATCATCTTCGGTTGCGCCGCGAATCCGGTATCTGTCGTCCATATCCCCTCGCATCGTGGCGACGGCGTGCTACAGTGGATCGGGGAAACGCACACCCAGCCTCTTCGCCCACACCTCCAGTTCGTCCTGCACATCCGGTTCCAGGGGGATACCGAGGATCTCGCATTCCCGCCGGGTTCGCTCCATTCGTTCCCCGGGCAATCGGATCTCATCGGACTCACCGTCCAGGGGACTGTCCTTGATATCGGCAATGAAGTCTGCCATCCGCGCTTCGAACTCCGCCACGGGCATGAATGACCCGACGTCGATGGCGATGCAACAGTGGCTGACCGCATGGGTCTTGTCCGTTCTGTCCGACTGATCACGGGGCGTGATATCACTCAGAAAAGCGGCGCCGCCCAGCACGCCCGTCAGCACCTCCACGAGAATGGCCAGACCCGCGCCCTTGTGGACGCCAATGGGCAGCGTCGTACCACCGCCGATTACGGCTTGCGGATCGTCGGTGGGCCTGCCATCCCGGTCAAACCCTCGTATATCCCGCGGAATGCGCCTGCCCTCTCGAATCCACTGCCTCATCCTGCCCCCGGAGGCGGTCATGCATGCGTCGAACAGGATCGGAAAACCTCCGGCGGTCGGTATGCCGAACCCCATCGGCGTATTGCCGATCACCGAGCCGCGTGCGCCGGGATATCCCATGGAACCCTTGGTGTTCGAGAACGCAATGCCGATCATGCCGGCGTTGGCCGCTTCCAGGCAATATGGAACGGCAGCGAGAAAATGGTTGTTACGTACGATCAGAGCGACGCCGATGCCGCCCTCCCGGGCCTTCCGGATCGCAAGCCGCATCCCTTTCATGCAACCGACAATGCCAACGCCGTGGTCTCCCTCGATGACCGCGGTCATGCCCCGATCGCTCAGGACCGGCTGATCCGGATTGGCGCGGATCGTCCCATCGTCCAGCCCCCGCAGATTGAAATGGACAAGCCGGAGCCCGTGGGTTGTATTGCCGCGGATTTCCTGGCTGAGAATCGCTCGGGCAATCGTTTCCGCATCCCCGCCGGGCACGCCGGCAGCCAGAAACAGATCGCGCACGAATGTTTCCAGCACGTCGGCAGCCACACGGGTATCAGCCTGATCTGCGCCATCCATATTCTCAATCTCCCTTATCCAGTTGTCTCAAGCGCGGATTTCGCGTGGAATTATTGCCAGGATCCCGAGCCGCTTCCCAAGCCGCTCCCTGAGCTTGTCGAAGGGTCGGCGAAGGGTAGCGAAACGCGGGCATTTCGACAAGCTCAATGACCACGTTTCGGCAAGAACGGGACTACAGAGGATAATGATGTAAACTTTAAAATGCTCCCCGCGACATACAAGCCATGGGGGAAGTGTGCCATATACGTGATATGTCTGTCTCTAGTCTCTAATTAAGCGGGTTTTTTGAGATTTTTATGTACAAAAGCACCGGAAAGACTTATCTTTGTTGAAGATAGCAGTATCCGACGAGAAATTGCTACTCCAACGAAGGAGGCCTTTCCGGTGAAAAGAATATCGGTAAAAGAAAGCCGCAGGAACAGTGTTAATTGTGGGCGCAAGGTACGTACTCGGCATCAGCTTGGCGGTCGTTTTTGTGCGCAAGGCAAGCCAATGTTTGGCAGCACCTATGTGCATTACGAGGTCAGCGCCCAGCCGGAAGGGATGAGTTACGGTGGCATAGCGGCCGTGCATCGTCTGGTGACGAAGTTGGGCTTGGTCGAAGGCATCGACGCGACGTTGAAGTTGCTGAAGGTGCATCTGCCGTATCATGAGTCGGATCACGTGTTGAACCTTGCCTACAACGTGATGTGCGGCGGCACGCGTCTGGAAGACATCGAGCGTTTGCGGCATGACGGGGCCTACATGAATGCCTTGAGCGCGAAGCTGATCCCGGACCCGACGACTGCGGGCGACTTTACGCGTCGCTTCACGGAAGCGGACGTGATCGGGCTGATGGACTGCATTAACGCGGTACGGTCTAAGTTGTGGCGCACGCGGGCTGCCAGTTTGCTTTCTCCGGTGGCGTACATCGACGTGGATGGCACAAGCGCCCCAACGTATGGGGAGAAGAAGGGCGGCATGGACATCTCCTACAAGGGCGTGTGGGGGTATGCGCCCCTGATCGTATCGTTGGCCAATACCAAAGAGGTGCTGTATATCGTCAACCGTCCGGGCAACGCGTCTTCTCACCAGGGGGCCGCCCCCTGGATCGATGCGTCCATCCGGGTGGTGAAGCCCCACGCGGGGCGCGTGTGCCTACGCGGCGACACGGACTTTTCGCTTACGGCTCACCTCGATCGCTGGGCGAAGGACGTCGATTTCATCTTCGGGATGGACTGCAATGACGCCTTACGAACACGCGCCGAGGCCCTTGACGAAGCCAACTGGCAGCGCCTGCACCGACCTGTAGCACCCCAGAAAAGGCGGCGGCGCGACAATGAGAAGCAGCGTATCGTCAAGGCGCGGGGCTACCTCAAGCTGGCGCTGAACTTCGAAGACGTGGCTGAGTTTGACTATCAGCCCGGCAAGTGCGAACGGTCCTACCGCGTTGTGGCGCTGCGAAAAAACATCAGTAAGGCCAAAGGTGAGCAGACCCTCTTCGACGAAATCCGCTATTTCTTCTACATCACCACGCGCGACGACCTGACCCCCGCCGAGGTCGTCTTTGCTGCCAACAAACGATGCGACCAGGAAAACGTCATCGAACAGCTCAAGAACGGCGTCAATGCCCTGCGCGTGCCCTTGTATGACTTGATCAGCAACTGGGCCTACATGGTCATCGCCGCGCTGGCCTGGAACATCAAGTCGTGGTTTGCCTTGATGATGCATCGAAAAAACCATCGCCGACACTATATCCGTATGGACTTTCGGACCTTCCTCTCACACATCATCCTGTTTCCCTGTCGTGTCGTGAGACACGCACGAAGCACCACCGTGCGCATCATCGGCTATCAGCCGTCACTGAATAGACTCTTGAGCGCCTGGGCCACCATCGAACGCACCGGCTTCACCTGACACCGGTACGGACCGTGACCATAGACCACCAGACCCACGACGCCTACCGCGACGCAACGGACAAATACGCCCACCCCACAAATAATGGGTCGCTTTACGACTCATACATACACGCAACAAACCGCAGAACGACCTCCCGTCGACCCCATTAGGCGGCACCGATACTTCTATCAACCAAACCGCAACACAAATTGGCCTTTCTGTTCAGCAAACAACAATACTCGCTTATTTAAGGTCTAGTTCACCCGGAGCCGTGCCCAGCGCGTGTGGGTGACGCCTCCGACCGTACACCAGAAATACGTCATCAGATCCCCGTCGGCGAGGCGGATTCCGCCCGGCTTGCCGAAAGCGATCTGCATATGTTCGGCCAGAAAATTGTCCGTCTCCGGCTCTCCGAGGGTTGCCTCGGCCCCCGCGTCGAACACCACGACCTCGCTGCAAAGGTCGAAACTTTCCAGGTCGTCGCTGAGGGCCACGCGGATACCCTGTGGATCGTGCCGGAAGTTGTAGATGGCGGCCACCCGTCCGTCGGCCAGGGCGATGGGGGCGCAGACCTGCCCGCGCAGGTTGGTGGGCCGTGGCGCCGACCACGTCCGCCCGCCGTCTTCGGAGACGGTCCAGTGGTTGTGCAGGTCCTCCGAGGTCCCGTAACGGTGCGTCCAGAGCATCGTATAGATTCTGCCGTCCGGCAGCACCGCACACATCTGGTCCCACCAGAGCAATGCCCCCGAAGGGTCGTCGGCCACAACGGTAAACGCCCCCCAGCTTCGCCCCTGGTCCGCCGAAAACACCGCCGCCGCCTTCTGGTCGGGCGGCCCCGCGTACCCCTCCGGCTTCCAGGTCTCCAGGGGATACATCCACCGGTCGGGAGCGAGCTGAAGAAGCACGCCGGCGCCATTGCACGTGTATTTCTCGGGAGGCAGGTCCACGTGGACGACCTGGGGCGCCGACCAGGTGCGCCCCGCGTCATCCGACCAGAACAGCAGCATCTCCGGTCGCTGCAGCACCTCCGAGTTCGGATCGAACAGCTTGCCGGACCGCATTTCGAAACGCGTCGCGGTCATCACCAGCCGGTTGCCGGGCGCTTCGCTGACGTGGGGACTCCTGTAGGTCCATCCATCATCCGGGGGTCCGCCACCGTGGATGCTGCCCTCGTTCACCCATGTCGCGGCCCCGTCGTTGGAGCGAAGGACTTCGATATGGTTGTCCTGGGAACCCAGTTCCGCGCCCATGTGCTGGCAGGCGATCATGCTCCCGTCAGACAGCGGGGTGATGGTCGGCATGTACGCCCCGCGTCCCGGCTGCCGGGAAAGGATGCCACTGTCAACGACCTCGATCACTAAACCGCGTCCCCGTTAAAAAATACGCTGCAAATTACCTCGTGGCGCCGCGGGCAATCCTCGCTGCGCTTCGCGAGCCCGGGATGCTATCGCCACGTCATTTCCACCGCCAGAAAATCGGTCTGATTCGACATCCTGACGGGCATCACAACCTCCCGCCCGCGAACGTGTGAGGCGGGAAGTTCGTCGGTTCCCGTGAAGACGTCAGTCAGCGACGCGATTTCCGCGCCTTCCGGCGCACGCATCACCAGATTCGTCCGGTACTCCAGTCCCACGTAGTTGAAGATCAGACAGACCAGGCAGCCGTCGCCGATCATCGGAAACAATTCCATGGTCGGCACGTCGCGGCGGTCCCACGGCCGCAGGTCCCGGTACGCGTTCTCCGGCGGATAGGGCCAGAGGCGGGCAACCGGCTCATCTTTCGCCAGCCATTTCAGAATATTCCGCAGAAGCGGTATCCCGTCCGTGGGCGTCCGGACACCACCGTGGTCTCCGGGGGTCACGTAGCTGAACTCCGGAACCCCCGCCAGCCAGACCTGCCGCCCGCCGTTTTCCTCGTTCACGACCAGTGCCGGCTTCCCGTCGACTTCACCGACCGTCTCCCCAGCGATGCCCGGCTCGGAATACGCCGACTGCAGCATTACAGGAAGTGAAATGCCCTCCAGAAAGGGGTGTTCCCGTTGGACGGGCCGCATCTCCGCGCTGTCGGTGGTTTCGCCTTCCGGCGGCGGACAGGGTCCATTTCCAGGCCAATCCGTGCGCGGTGTCCTTCCCACCCAAAGCAGGCCGGCGCCCGATCCGGCACGCGCCTGCAGTACCGCCCTTTGCTCGCCGGTCAGGCAGTGTGTATCCGGCAGGATCGACGGCCCTTGCAGCGCCTCCCCGGCGTCCGCGAGGCGACCGTCGAAAACCCAGCGCCACGGAATCCCGACCTGGTTCATGACGTCGGGCCAGATCGCCAGCGCTTTCCGGCCCCAACCGGTTTCCGGATTCCCGTATATTTCCGTCTGAGTGGGGTTGACTACGGTGGCGTACGCATAGGGTTTTGTCTTCTCGAAATAGGGAATGAGTTTCCCCGCCTCGTGGAACCCGTCCAGAAAACCGGGAATGATACGGGCCAGATCATTGGAATACGGCGTGATATTGTCCGCGCCGAGCGCGTAGGGAACGGCGCCGGCCATGAATCCGTCGCGGCGGGTCAGTTCCGGACCGCCCAGGGGCGGTCTGAATGCCTGCGGATATATATTCATCGAACGCCCGACCGTGGCGCCGGCGAGTGTCCGGGTCGCCTCGGTCAGGATCCTACGCGCGGGCCGGTAGGTGAAATGCGAAGTATGGTTATGGTGATAGGGATCCGTACACAGCACGTCCTGAGCCAAGGCGTCCTGCGAGAGATCGATCCCCGCACGCCAGATATTGTCGTTAAAGGACACGACCACCGGCGAATATTGAATGCCAACCATGACGTCGGGGCGCTCTTTTTTGATTTGCGCGCGGAACCAGGCATGGACCTCGGTCCACCGCGCCATTCTGCGCTGTACCCACGCCCACCACGCCTCCGATTCCCAGTCGAAGTCGGCAGGGGGCGGTGTCCCGTATTTCCGTTGGTATTCAGAAACGCAATAGTCGCAGTAGCAACCGATGTCGCCGTTCGCGAATCCGATGGCGGCCTCGTCGTTCAGATGGATCTCCCGCAGTGCCGGCAGCCCGATTACTTTCCTCAAGAGATCGAGGTATTCCGCCTTGTTCTCCGGCTGAAACGGGCACAGCCACTTCGTTCGCACGAGGTTGTCGCTGTCCAGGGAGGTCCCCGAGCCGCCGACGCACACCATAGCCCGTTCCGGATGGTCCCGCAGGAAAGTCTCCCGGTACTTCATATATCCGGTGAAAACGGTCATCCCCAGGCCGAATTCCTCGGCCCACGCGCCAAATTGACACACCTGTTCCGAGTCGAATCCCTGGCCGGTGAATTTTCTTACGCCTGTCTTCAGGGATACGCCGATATCCGTAAACCCCTCTCGGCTGACCCGCGCCACGTGGTCGCGCGAATAACTCACCTTCTCCAGATTCAACAACGCTGTCCTGCGAATCGTCCGTTTCATCCATCTTCCCCGTAACCCGGATCGGGTGAAATGCCTCGACGCTACGTTCTCGAGTCCTGTGCGGTTTGGTACGCAGGGAACGGCGGTCCGACCGCAAACCACGCCGGAAAGCCGGTTTTATCTGCCGCAATCGAAACTATCGCCCGGCGGGTCGATACCTCGGCATGAAGGCGCGTCCGTAGAACATCGGCATGAGATCGGATGGCACGTGCTCAACGCTGCCGGTCGGCTCCGTCTGACCGATTTCATAGTCCGAATGGACCAGGCGCGAGAGCATGATGAGGCGTTCCCTATCGCTTTGAATCGGGATGGTCCGGTGCATCAGGGGACCATCGGCAAAAAAAAGCGTCGAACCGCGCCTGCCCTCGACCTGGTGGAAAAATTCCGAATCCGGACAGTCCGTTATGTACTGTTTCATTGTATCGTAGGGCAGGTCCAGATGGTGGCTTCCGGCGAAGAACCCCGTTCCGCCGTCTTCCGGCCCGATGTCCGTGAGGAAGAGGATCATCCCGAGAATGGGCGTGTGGAACCAGCCGTTCTTGTAAGCCACCCGGTCCTTGAACCGGCCAACGCCGCCATGCCAGCCGAGATCGGGATAGTCGGAACGCCGGTTGTAGCGCACGGCGAGCGACAGGAATCGGAATGTCCCGCCGAGCAATTCAGTGGCAATTCCCTGTAAGCGAGGCTTCGACAGGACGGTCAGAAAAGCCGGGTCCAGTCCAAGCACGCTCTCGATGATCAAGCGGTGGAGATAAAGTTCGCCCGACTCCGATACCGTCCGATGCCCCCACCAGATCGAGCCCTCTTTGAAGTCGTTGTATTTCTTCGGGGGAGGCGGGCGGTGAAACGGGCGGTCGCCCAGGGACGCGAGGATTTCTTCCCTGGCCGTATTCGCCGCGGCCTCGATCGATCCAAGCTCACCTTCGGTAAACAGATCGTCCACGATCGTATAGCCGGACAACTCGAACCGGAGTCTTTCCTCCAGGGTCAGGGCCGGAAATGGAAAGTCCTGGTCTCCCATTTGGTATGGATGATCCGAGAAGACGATGGCGCCGAGCTTTCGACGTACCTCTTCCTGCACGGGGTCCCACATCTGACTGTTCATCGGATTCTCCTTTTGGTCGATCACTCCACGGGGTTCGGATGCATTATATCCGGGCGCCGCATCGGCCTGCTGTCCGGAAGGGGAGGACTCAAGGAGAGACCGCATCCTCCGGGACGTCGGTTTCGCGACGATCCAGCGCTGCGGGCCGGCCCCGACGCCGGAACCCTTCACTCCGTTTCCGCGTGAGCCAACCGTAGTGTCCGCGGCGTGCCCGACAGGAGATCGAGATGTACACAACGCTGTTTCTGTCCCTCCAGCTCAGCCTCCCGCACTTCCAGAACCTCGCCCGTCTCGGCGGCGCGGACCCCGGTAACGGGGTCGGGCAGCAGCAGCGTGAGCCCATGCAGATCCCCGGGGGAGACCATCTTCAGAAAAACGGCCCCGCCCTCATTCCACCGATCCACAAGCCGCACGTCCGCCCGGGCCCTGGAGAACCGGGACCACCGCTCCTGGTTCTCGAACCGGCATCCCGCCGACCGGGCGCCCTCGAGACCTATTTCCAGCGCCAGGCGGGACGCCCGGGGATGGTCCTGGGGCATTGCGACGTAGCTCGGGTGGAAATTGGCGATCTGGCAGCCGTGCCAGCGCCGCGCCGCGTCTTCGGCGAACCGGGTGAGTTCCTCGCCGTACGCCTCCGCCGAGAGGCCCACCCTGCCCGTCGATTTGGGATCCGCGGGATCCCGTTCCCCAAGCGTCTGACTCTCGTCCCACTGCGCCGGCATATGCCACAGGTCGAGAACCCCCACGCCGTGCTGGAAGTAGCGGAGGGGCAGGGCGGTGGAGATCATATAAGGCCCGTAGCGCTCATCGTGGCGCATGCGCGGATCGTGCGAGATGAAATGGGTGGGTGTATACCAGCCCAGGTCGACGACCATCTCCGCCATCGGATGCCCCGACCACTGGCATCCGTGGATGCAAATCGTGTCCATATCCAGGCCGGTGTCGCGTACAAAGCTGTCACGATGCGCCTCGAGGTTGGCGCGAATATCGGGCAGTGCGTTTTCGTTCAGGTCCTCCGCGGTCCGGGACCGTCTGACCATCTTGCCCGAGTGCTCGACGGTGGGCCGGGTGACGTCGTCCAGGCTCGCTTCTATGGTGATGCCGTGTCCGCGTTCGTGCCAATCTCTCATGAGGTCCCCGCTGTACTGGCTCACGGGCGGCCGGTTGAAGGTCAGATAGGCGCCGTATTCCTCCACGACTTCCACCTCAACGTCGGCGCCGGACTCTCCGCATCCGTCCCCTTTTACGAACCAGAGCGCCGGGGCGCCGTCCGGAAAGTGCCACAGTCGTGGAAGAACGGTATCGGAGAGCGCGGACAGGACAAGCGTCCGGAGAATATCCTGGTGAAGGTCGCATACCGGCACGTCCCGGGGCAGCTTGTCGGAAAGGTCGAAGAAACCGTAGATATGCCGGGGCCCCGTGAGCGGGCCCATATCCTTCGCCGGCCTTTCGCGCACGTCTCCCGTGCCGTGACGCAGCGTGGCCACGGTTCGGCAGAGGTCATATCCGTAGATCCAGGCCGTACCTTCACCCAGACGGGCGGATACGATTCCCGATCCACATCGCTCGCCGTCAACCGTCCGCAGCGCCGCCACTTCCTGTCCCCCATGAAGGGGACGCGCGGTATCGTCGGGACAAAGCAGCGGCACCTCCCCATGCTCCCAGCCATAAAGGGATTCTACAGAAAGGTGAGCGTCGGGAACAGCGATGGAGACAGCGACGTCGAACGCGGCCGCGAGGGCCGGGTCAGGCGCCGTCGCGATCAGCGACACACCCTCGGAAACTGCCCCTGCCAGCCGCTCGGCGGTGTTTCGGCTGACGCCCGAGCCAGCCAGAATCACCACGCTCACGCCCGGCGGTACACCGTCGAATTCGCCAGCGGGCCGCTCTTCAAGCCAGGGAAATCCCTCGCACCGGAGCACCTCGGCGCAGAGGCCTTCCGACGGATCGCTGTCCGGACGAAGAATCAGGATGGGTTGTTCCATGCAGGTACCTTTTTTGCAGGGGGAAATGAACGCAGGCGACCTTTGACCGCTCGTAGCCTAATGACGTTGTCGCTCGTGTCACGCTAAGCAGATTGAGAGTGGGTTCCACATCGCCCGTCGTTCCAGACCGGAATGGTTTCTACTTTACAAATAGTATCATTATTGATACCATATTTCATGGCAAGCGCGGCGGAAATCCTCAAAGCACTACGCTACAATCCCACGGGAGTTCGATTTGCGGATCTTGCCAGGATTTGTGACGCCTATTTCGGGGAACCGCGCCAGAAGGGCACCAGTCATCGGGTTTACCGAACGCCGTGGCCAGGCGATCCACGCGTGAACATACAGAATGACAAGGGCATGGCGAAGGCATATCAAGTCCGCCAGGCGATCAAGGCAATCGAGAAAATGGAAGCGACAGAATGACTGACCATTACACCTACCGCATCACGTGGTCCGCCGAAGACAAAGAACATGTGGGTCTTTGCGCGGAATTCCCATCGCTGAGCTGGCTGGCGCCGTCACCCGACGAGGCACTGTCCGGCATTCAGCGGCTGGTACGGGAGTGTGTAGGCGACATGCGCGCCGCCGGCGAACCCGTACCGGTGCCATTGGCCGACCGAACCTATAGCGGTAAATTCCTGGTGCGTTTGCCGCCGGAATCACACCGTGCCCTGGTTATCGAAGCGGCGGAACAGGGCGTGAGCGTGAACCGGCTTGTGAGTGCGCGGCTGGCAGGCGGCACATGATCGGTTGCGGTTGAGGGATGCGAAGCCGCGCCAGGCTGCTTAACCTCAATTCGAAAAAAGACAACAGTCAAATTGGCCACAAAAAGCACAAAAGGCACAGAAGGTACCGGTGCAAAACGGGGTATTGAGGTCGTTCATAAGGACATTTTTTTCGTTCACATCCAGTGACCTGGTGTATCCTGGTAATCCGCAGTTTAATCGCCTTTATTAACTTGCATATATACGATTTAACGTCCCCGAAAAACGACGAATCATGGTTAAATCTTGTCGATTCCCCACAGATGGCCCAGCAGGAACCCGTTTATATTCCCTCGTTGCCCTCCGATGCCGCCCAGGTGATAGGCGCCGTCCACGGGATTCGCTTCGATGTAGCTTACAATCGCGTCCCGTTCGCGGACCAGCCGCTTCAAATGGTCCCGTTCCCGCGTCAGGTGGTACGTCTCCGCGGTTCGTCTGGCGCCCATCAGCCGGTCCCCATATTCAACCTGGGCGGCCAGGACGTTCAGGCGGCCCTGGACGTCATCAGACGTTTCCGCGTCGCGACCCTCGCGAATCAGATCTCTTCCCCTGGCGATCACCTCCGGCGAAAGGAAGGCGCCGAGGCCCTTCATCATGGGTTCGTGTTCCACCACCGCCCGCTCGAACGCCTCGTGCAGCGCCTTCACGGGTTCGGCCGCGGCACCGAACAGACAGCGGAAGTAGTCCTCCTGAAGACGGTCGAAATCCACGTCGATGTCCCACAATGTGCGGGCCTGGATCACGTGATTGAGCCCGTAGAACCCCCAGAGCGTACCCTCACCCTGAAACTCGGCGCCCACGAAGCCGTGCCGGTGCAGCCATCTGATATCGCTGTGAAACCTCCGGCCCGCCGAAAAGGGGGCGTGGGCAAACGAACTGTGGGGGTTATAACCGTAATACGCCAGCGGCGTACCCGTGGCGGCCCATCCCTCCACGGCCCTCTGGAAGATAAAGTGGTTCCCCGCGGGATCCTCGAGGGGCCGGTTGAACGACACGAACCCGTGCGGCGAACAGGCCAGCTTGACCATCACGTTCGGGTGCACGGCAATCGTCGGCGGCGGAATCGTCTGATGATGACCCAGGATCATCAGGTTCCGGCCCGGCCATCGCTCGCAGAACCGTTCCGCCACCCGGTTGGCGAAGTCCACCGTACAATCGGTCCGGATGATCTGCTCGTCGCCCAGAAATACCAGAGATCCCTGGTTGCACTTCGACAGGCAGGCCGGGCACCGGCAATGGAACTGGCCGTCCGCCTGGGTAATGCTCACGAAGCCCGCATCCGGGTCGCGTTCCATCGTCTCGAGGGCCTTCCGGACCACCAGGTCCAGGACATCGGGATTTGACGTGCACACGTGTATCCCGTACTCGTTCGCCCGCCTCTCGAACAACTCGCCTTGTTCGTCGACGGCGAAGTATTCCGGGTGCGACTCCCAGTATTGGCCAGGCGGGATCATGTAAGGAAGGGCGTGAGCGTGGTCCACACACGCCACGCCGCCGCGCCGGGCGAAGAACGTGGTGACGTCCGGATCGTCAAATGGCCAGAAACCCGCGTTCAGCCGGTTCTTCACGCCCCAGTCCAGCAGCTGCTCCTTCCGGGGCGGCGAAAAGGGCTGCCACATTCCCGACTTGCCCAGCCCGACCATCGCGGCAAAGATGGCACGCAGGAATCGGAACCGGAAGGACGGGTTGATCACCGCCACACCCTCGGGAATCACCATGTCCCCCGCCGCCGGCACATACTCACCCTCCGGACCCGGCCCGTACCACCGCACCCCCAACCGCTCGATCAGTTCATACGCGGCGTACAGCGTGCCCCGGGCGTTGGCGCCGGCCAAGGCAATCCGGTCCGGCGAGACCCGCAGCACAAACCCGTCATCCCGAACCGCATCCAGCGGCAGGTCGTCCACCACCTCCCTGGCTCTGGACCCCACCAGGATCCTTACGGGTGCGCGGCTTTTCTCGCCCTGAAGAAGGCCGATTGGAACGCCGGCCAGCTTACCCAGGTAGCGAGCGAGTTCTTCCCCGGCCGTCTTTTCGCCGGGTTCCGGTTTCGCGGGCACCTCCACCGCGCATCGTGCGCGGCGGCCCGCAGCCAGGATTACGTGTCTATCCATCTTCTGCATCCATTTCCCATGTGTAAGCCGCGGAACCGTTGGAATTCTCCACGCGGCAGGTGACCGAATGTCTGCCCGCCCTGTCTGCCTCAAACCGCAAAGAACTGCCGTTTCCGGGCATCGTCCTGCCGTCCGATGTCCACGAAAACCGGAGTCCGGGATCTTCTATTTCGTCGACGGGTAATTCGGCGCACCCGATGTGGCGATACACCCCCGCGCTGTCGTGCTGACGCGAGCCGTCGGGCGCGAACCAGCCGTCGTCCAGGTCCCGCGCGGAATAGTACATCAGGTATCTGCCCGGCAGCTTCAACACGTGCGGTGTGGACGTGTACCGGCCGTCAAACGCTTCCCTGCGCGGGTTCGACGGAAAAATCGGCACGTCGTTCTGGTAGTACCAGGTGCTGCCGTCGTGCGTGCGTCCGAACGAAATATCGAAAGCGCCGCCCGCCCGGTGACCGCCGAACCACATCGCCAGTTCGCCCCGGTCGCGCATGACGAAAGGATAAACGCAGGAGCGATAGATCCCGCCGTACCGGACCGCGTCTCCTTCCGTTTTCCAATGCAGGCCGTCCTCGGAACGGGCGGAAACGATGTTTTCGGTCATCTGCAAACCCGGGGTGTCCGCAGACGGGGCGTTAACCCACATTCTGTACGTCCCACCATCCTGTTTCATCACGTATGGACGCCGCCCCGTGCGCAACACCGGCTTCTCACGGAACGTCCACGATATCCCGTCCGGACTTTCGCCGTATCCCACCCGCTGGTTCAACCACGGACTGCCCTCCCGGTCGCTCTCATCCACCGCCGTAAACCACATCTTGTAGATCTTATCCTGCAGATCGTAAAGCACGCAGGGCGACTGGAAACGCCAGCCCCAGGGTATCGCCTGGTCGGTCACGATCGGATTGTCGGGATATGCCTCCCAGTTCAATCCATCACTCGACACGGCGTACCCGAGGTGGATGTACGAAGGACCGCGAGCGTGGTCGGAACTGCCCACGTACCACATCTTGTAGATGCCGTCCAGTCTCAGCACGCAGGGCATGTAGAGGAGCACGCGGCACCAGTCCTGACGGGTCGTCGCGGCCGACAGGATGGGCTCGGACTGACGCCGCCAGACCTGGCCTGTCGGGAGGCATTGACAGGGCTCCACCTCGAGGCGCAGGTCCACAGCGCCTCCGGCCTTGACTGAAATCCGCGGACCGGTCGGATTGATCCCACAGATTCGGGGCAAATACCACTTCGGCCCTTCGAGAACACTCGCTGCCACCAGTATTACCTCCGTGTGTTATTCCCCTCGGGGTCGATATCTCGGCGTAAACGCCCGGCCGTAGAAAAGCGGCATAAGCTCATGCGGTACGTGGTCGGTCCGCCCGAGCGACTCCATGCGGCCGAACTCGTAGTCTGAATGGACCAGCCGCGAGAGCATGATGAGCCTTTCCTTATCCGTTTCGATGTTGATGGTCCGGTGCATGAGGGGCCCGTCGGCGAACAGCAGAGCCGACCCCCGCTTCGCCGTGGTCTGGTGGAAGAACTCGGAATCCGGATGATCTGTGATGTACTGCTTCAGGTCGTCATAGGAAAGGTCGAGTCTGTGACTTCCCGCAAAGATCCCGGTACCGCCGTCACCGGGCCACACGTCCGTGAGGTAGAGAATCAAGCCGAGGATTTGCGTATGGAACCACCCGTTCTTGCACACCGCACGGTCTTTGTGCCGGGTCACCCCGCCATGCCATCCCAGGACGGGCGTTTCGGAGCGCCGGTTGAAGCGGACGGCGACCTGGTGGAACCGGAAGGTCCCGCCCAGCAGTTCGGTCGCGACCCCCAGGACGCGCGGTTTGGTCAGCACGGACAGGTAAATGGGGTCCAGCCCCAGCACGTTCTCAATTTCCAGACGTTCGATGTGCAAGTCACCCGAAGCCGTCCTCCTTCGATTGGCCCGCCAGATCGACCCGTCCCTGAAGTCTTCGTATTTTTTTGGCGGCGGAGGTGGCGTTATCTCGTTGTCGCCTACTGCTTCCAGAATTTCGGCTCTGGCGCTCCTGGCTGCCGCTTCTATGGCCTGCAACTCCTGCTCGGTAAACAGATCCTCCACAATGGTATACCCGAAAAGCTCGAACCGCATCCGCTGTTCCAGCGTCAGGGCCGGGAATGGATATTCGGGTTCGGCCTGCGCCACGTCCGAGAACCCGAATCCGGGATTCGGCGCGGTATACCTGGTTTTTGTTGCTGTCTCTCCCATTTCGGTGCACCTCCAAAGAAGATTGACATGTTTCGACAAGCTTGCTTCGACAGGCTCAGCACAGGCAGCGTAAACAGTGCGGGCAGCACAGGCAGCGCCACCACAACCGCCATCGCGCCTGCACCCTGAGCCGCTCCCTGAGCCTGTCGAAGGGTCGGCGAAGGGTCTCGAAGGATAGCGAAACGTGGGCACTTCGACAAGCTCAATGACGGCGTTTCGACAGGCTCAACGCACGCAGCGAACGTCATTGAGCCTCTGGCCGGTCTTCGTCAGTTCTCTGCTCTTACCCAGTGACGGAAGAGGGGCTTCACCCGCTCGGGCATGGTATCGTAGACGTCCCGGGGAACGGGCGGGACCTCGGGCGCCTTCAGCCCGGTTGCTTCCAACATCCGGGCCCGCTCCTCGGACCCGGGCATCAGGACATCGGTATTGAGCCACCAGGGCGCATAGCGAATGACGACCGACACACGCGGCGCGTCGGAGCGGTTCGGCGCCGTGGCATGCCAGAGCCGGCTGTCCAGCATCAGCACGCTTCCCGCGTCGCCTTCCGCGTTGCACTCCCCGGGAATCGTGCCGAGCGGATCGAATCCGTTCTCCCCGCTTGGATTGTTATTCGAACGGTGGCTGCCGGGGAGAATGAGCGTTCCGCCGTTTTCCGCACTGAAGGGGGAGAGCATCCATAGCGTGGTGAGGTGCATCACCACATCGGGATAAGGTGCCGTGATATGCCCGGCGTTGTTCTGGTTGAAGGGCCAGTCGGCGTGCCACACGCCGCGCGGGTTTCCGGGGAAATTCACCGTCGCCGTCGTGAAAGAGATCCGGGCGTGGTCGCCTAACATTCCCTTGACGACACCCATGACCCGGGAATCCGCCACATAGGGCGCGAACGACTGCTCGCGGGCTACGAATCCGGAGACGTGGCCGATGCCCTTGTCATCGAGAGTGTCGGCATTCGCGTGCCGATGAACGGCATCCATAACGCTCTTTCTCACGGCCGCGACCCGATCCTGGTGGACGACGTTCCTGACGACACACCAGCCGTTGACGCGCATCTGATTCAGTTCGCTTTGCATCTGGTCGTCCAATTCAGTTCCCGCTTCCATGTCTTCAACTCTCTTTTTGTGGGTTGATCGTCCTCACTTAGCCTCATTCGAAGCCTGGAACGCAAAACTGTATAGCCTGGCGCGGCCATACAGCCGAAAACGCAACTTAATCCGATCCACCTCCACGTCCCGGTCGTTCCACGCCCGCCCGACGCCCGCTCAGGGTTGCAGGATCCAGATCCCGCCCACTTTCCCGGTTACGCTGTCGATGACGATCCACATCCCCAGGCAGACCGCCTCACCCAGGATGATTCCCATGAAAAACGGTCTGGTCATCCTGTACAGGTTGGCCCCTCCATACCGCAGCACGAGCGCCTTGATTCCCCAGGCGAGAAATACGCTGAAGAAGTAATTGTGCGTATACGCGATCGTACTCACCGGCAGCGCCACCGGGTGCAGCGGCCACCACGGGAGCCGCGACCGGAGCGACATCAGAACGACGACAACGGCGGCCCCCAGCGCCGTGTAAAGAAATCCGGGGTAGAAGATCGGAGTCGGTGAGAGCAACCGGCGTCCGATGTATTCGTCGAACGGCAGCGCGCAATCGTTTACGTCCCTGAACCAATAATCCAGGTTGCGGCCGCCGTGCTCGTATCCCAGTTGAAGCGTCGTATAGCTCGCCGCGACAAGGCCCGCCGCCAGCGCGGCGCCCATCGCCAGGACCAGCCCCCGCTTGCGTCCGATCTCCCGTGCGAGTCTCAGCGCGCCCGAGGCCCGGGGCATCAGCGTATTCAGCCGGGTCATCGTCCAGGCGAAACTGACGCCGAGGGTCGTGAGGCCAGTTGGGCTGAACGCCGCGGAACCGACCGCACACACCACGAACTCCGAGGGGTTCAGCGGGGCGTAGGTAACCGAATAACCGGTCTCGCTCACGATTCGGGCAAGAACCAGAAAGACGACAAAACAGAAAAAGCCCAGCAGCAGGACGAGATGGGGAGAGATGCCTGCCTGGTAGAGCCAGCATCCCAGATACAGGGTCCCCGCAACGATGCCCGCCACGGCCGACCGGTAGGGGATAACCTCGTCCGAATCGTCCAGGCGTGACGGGCGGCCCATCGCCCTGGCCCACACTTCCCGCAGGTGCCCCCTCGCGATCCACAGACTGTACCCTGCAAGGGCGAGCATGTAGCCCATGCCCATCATCGCCAGGAATTCCGATCCCTGGGAACTGTGCCGGCCCACCACCCCGGAAACGCCGTATGTTTCCGCCCCCACGATGGCCAGAATTCCGCTGACGCACTTGGCGATCACGTTGAACAGCCAGATGCTCAGACTCACGTCCGTATTCACGAAATACGAGTACCCAAGGATCGCAAAATGAAGGCCGATATGCAAGGGAATCGCGCGGCGGAAGATCCAGATCACCGTTCTCAGCGGAATGCGGGGCAGGGAGTAGTAGTACCTCTGAAGCCCGTTCAACAATCCGATCAGAAATGGAACCGCGAATCCCCCCCACATCATCCTGTTGCGGAACAGGGGTCCCACCTTTCGCGCGCCCGCCTCGCTCATCTCCAGCGGCACCTGCATGATGGGAAACGCAAATCGTTCGTGTTCCTCCCACTGCTTTCTCATCAGAACCGCCAGGCAGACGAGAACGACGTACAACACCACCAGGAACGACCCCCAGCTCCACATGGGAACCACCCACGTCAACCAGGGCACCGGGTCGCCGGCGGGAAGACCGTCGTACAGCCCCCTTACCGCATGCGTATCCAGTATCGACAGCCAGGGAAGGGCGTAGGGCAACACCGCTTCCAGGTGCCGCATTTCCGGCGAGGCATAGTAGGTCACGCCCGTCATAAAGCCCAGCAGGGCCTTGGTCATTTTCCATGCCGGCATCAGAAACAGCAACATGACATAGATGGCCAACAACTCGCCCCGCCCCAGTGCATATCGGCGCTTCAGGGCCGCCGCCAGAGGGTTTACGGCCAGAACAAGGACGAAGAAAACGAACAGCACGCCCCGGTCCATAAAGTAACTGCCCATGAAGGGCCCCTGGACGACCATACGGTTGTGCGTCAGCGCGACACCAAGGAACACGCAAAGGACGAGCCCGATCAGGAAAGCCCGCAACGTCAGACCGTCCTGTGAAGACGCAGGAAGATTCTCCGAAGACGCGCGTTGTTGTGGGTCGGCCCGATTCCGCAGGCTTCGGGCTTGAGAGCCTTCCACTCGTTCTCCCCTTTTTCAACGGACTGTTGTGGACGACACATCAAGTCCTGGGGCACACGGCCACGCCGATGTGACGATAGATTCCGGCTTTATCGATGCCCAGCGTGTCCGCTCCGGTTCTATAGAGGGTACCCCAGTCCCTGGCGGAATAGTACATCAGGTAGCGGTCCCCGCCGTCGACGACACACGGCGTGGAGGTATACCGCCCGTCGTAGTCGACGGGATTGCGCGTCGCCGGCAGGGCGGGCGTGTCCTGGTGGTGGGTCCAATTCAGGCCATCGGCGGACGTCGAACAGTATATTTCGAACACGGGGCGAACCAGGGGTGCGTCGGAACCCGCGTCGATCACCACTTCGCCTTCGGCGGGCCAGCCGCCGTACCACATGATATATCCGTCGCCGTCCCGCATAACGAAAGGATAGATCGTGCCCCTGAGCTTCTCGTTGAAGCTCACGACAGGTTCAGGGTCCCGCGTCCAATCGATGCCGTCGGTGGATTCGAATCGATAGATGTGCCGGACCAGATCGTCGAAGCTACCGTCGGGCGTCGGCGATGAGTTCATCCACATCCGGTAGGCGCCCGGACCGTCCTTGATCACACACGGCCGCCGCCCGCTGGGGTAAATTGGCTCGGGATGGACGTCCCATCCCAGACCGTCGCGGCTTGAAGCGTAACCCAACTGTTGAGTGAAGCTGATGAGCCAGGTTGGCCCGCCCCGCACGACGGTCGACATGATGAACCACATCTTGAACAGGCCCTCGTCCGCGTCGAATATTACGTGCGGGGTCTGCCAGGCGTCGCAGGCGGGCAGGTGGGCGCCAGTCAGGATGGGGTTGTCCGGATGCTCGTCCCAGTGGATCCCGTCGTCCGACGTGGCAAAGCCCAGTTTCGTATCGTCTGTACGGGTGGCGGTACTGTTGCCGATGTACCACATCATGTACCTGTCCTCGACGCGGACCACCGTCGGATTGTAGAGTTCAACCCGGGACCAGTCCTGTCGGGTGGTCAGGGCAGACAGAACCGGCTGCTCGCTACGCTGCCATTTCGCACGATGCATGAACATGCATTCAGTCCCTCGGCCAGAGTCGAGCCGCGCCACTTCCCGGCAGGACAGGTGGATTGGATTTTCTGCCTTATTCGCGAATCAATCATCTCAACCCCGCACAATGGCTTGTGGAGCCGTTGAGGAAGCGTGTGTGAATGTGGGGCAGACACTCCTGTCTGCCCTTCTCATTGACTTGAGTAAGGAAACTACCTTTTTTGTGAATTGTCCAGATTAAACACGTTCGCCGCCGCGCATGCCTGTCCGGTGTTCCATTCTGGCGACTCGGTCAATTGAGGATGGGAAGCCCGGGCCGTTCACCCGGACCCGGCAAAGCCCGCAAGGGTGCCGGACAGTTCCTCGATCGATATTGCCTGCTTCTTCAGGGGGCGCGAGGCCATGGTGCAGGCAGTCTCGCGATACCCGGAACCGCTCACGACGGCAACCACGAGATCCCCTGGATCCACACGTCCCGAATCCAACAGCCGGGCTGTGCCGGCCAGGCAGGCACCGGTGGACGGCTCCACGAACAGCCCTTCCTGCCGCCCGCAAAATTCCTGGGCCGTCAGGGCCTCCTCGTCCGTGACGGAAATGAAATTTCCCCTCGACGCACGTAGGGTCCGGAGGGCTTCCATTCCGTCGGGGGGATAGCTGTGGGCAAGCTTCACAAGAATTGAGGGCGGCGGGTTGTCATAGGGCAGCGCCAGTACCTCTTTCCATTGTTCCAGCCCGCGTTCGAAGGCCACCTCCAGCGCGTTGTAGTCACGAGGAACCACGCCAATCATCCTTGGAAGAGAGTCAATAAGCCCAAGCGCGTGGCAATCCCGGAACCCCCGCCAGACACCCGAAACCGTACCGCCGCCACCCACGGGAACCACCACCCAGTCCGGCGCCCTGCCAAGTTCCTCCACGATCTCGTAGGCGATGGTCTTATTCCCTTCGGACTGGTACGGATTGGAGTTCCGGCTGGTGGTGCTCAGATAGAGTCCCTGGCTGCGGCAGACGGCAATAACCCCTTCCACGATCGGGTCGATCTGTGCACTCACCTCGAGAAGCACGGCGCCGAGGCCGAACATGGGGTAGAGCCGTTCGGGCGGCGTTCCCTCGGCCATGACCACCACGCTGCGCATTCCGGCGCGTGCTGCGAGGGCGGCGTTGGAGATGCCGGCGCTTCCCGTTGACACAATAACGGAAACATCCGCGCCAATGGACTTTCCGTGTGTGATCGCGACCGAGAGAGAACGGTCCTTATGGGACCCGGTGGGATTGCGGGTTTCGTCCTTCAGAAGAACCTGCCGCCCTTCGAAGCTCCGTGCGTGCAGCAGAGGCGTACCGCCTTCACCCAGGGTGACGGCCGCGTCCGGGCCGTCGACCGGTAGAAGGGGCCAGTAGCGCCACATGGAACCTTCGAAGCGGTTGTCCCACGCAACATCGGCATAGCTGTATCGAAACCCCAGTGGACCCCCGCAGACACCACAATTCAAGAGTCGGGCATCCTGTTGTTTCGCATCGCACTTCTGGCATATCGTTCGAAATCGACCCACGACAGCCCCCGATAGGCGCGTTGGTCACGAGATCCGGATAGTGGTAGAATATATGGAATCCACCACCTAATGTCCTGTCCCAAAAATATCTAACCATTCTCCCGCCGATTCATCCCGTCTCGCGGCGTTGCCTTCGCTCGCCGAACTTACGCAGGTCGCCTGCGCTCTGGCGCCTTGCGAGCCGGGCGACTCGACGGCCGAATTTAGGCAACCTATTTCTGGGAAAGAACACTAAAAAGAAATGGCAATCCCTGAGGACCGCCATTTCCTTTAACCACGATTGTTCCGGAAAACTCAGAACGCCCCGCTCAGCGTGAACCTCAATGGGGCATTCAGGTACGCGCCGAAATCGCCATAGGCGATATCCGCCTGCACCACACGGCCGTCCGCCATCGTGAATTTCAAACCGGCCCCGAGCGTCCATGACTCTTCGTCATAGTTGACCTTGTATCCCGCCCGCAGGGCAAAGCTGTTCTGGAGCCAGAATTCTCCGCCCAGCCGGTACTGAGGGTCGGCGAAATCCGTGGCGTAGTGATTCTCAGCAGTAAACGTCAGGTACGACGGGTCGCCCTTGGCGCCGACAATTTCCATTGCGACCGCCGTACCGAAGGAAACCGGCATCTTTCTCACATCTTCAACCACCTTGACGTCCTTGCCCATGTTTTCAAACGTCATTCCGAGACGCAGACTTTTGAAGCCGGTGTAGAAAAACGTCGATACGTTTACGTCGTACGCCGTCAGACGGTCGGTATCGAGTGTCTGCTGGGTCCAGCGGAACAAGGAGCCCACCGAAAGTTTGTCCGTCAGCTTTTTCGCGTAGGCCACGCCCAGGGACAGATCGCCCATATCCGGTTCCCGGCCCGTGCCCGTGGGCTGAAAAATGGTTGTCTCCTCGAACCCCTTGGGTCTGAATGTGACCACGCTCAAACCCACAACCCCGTACCCGGTCTTGAAGGCCAGGCCGCCGTTCAGAATGTGGTCGTTCATCAGCCATCGGGTGTATCCGAGCGTGAACGCGGACCCCTCGATATGCGTCAACCCGGCCACATTTGAAAAGATGGCATCGATATTGTCCGATACGGCCACAAACGAACCTCCCATACCGGCCATACGCGCTCCATGATCGATCTTCAGTACGGGAAGGACCATCCGCGAGAGCCGCCTCTGATCCTGGGCATCTGCTCCCCGTGGATAGAGCAGGGCGCAGATCACCACCGCTGTCAGTCCGATCCACAACGTTCGTTTCATCGTGTACTCTCCTTAAGTTTCAGTATGGACCTGAGCCGTGCAGAAATAGAGATCTGCCCCTATTTGATGATCATCAACGTGCCCGACTGTGTCTGGCCCTGGCTTCCCGGCATCTGGGATTCGACGATCCAGTAATAGACGCCGGAGGGCACGTTCCCGCCGCGCGAGCGGGGTATCTGGTCCCATCCGGCCTCGCCCCTGCTGGGATCGTTGTGTTCGATCACAGCGGCAAGCTCCCCCGCCACGGTGTAGATCCTGATCGTGCAACGCTGCGGGACGTTGGTAAACCGTATCAGCCCCGCAGACGGATAGTTGTGGGCTCCGTCGACTTTGTGTGGATTGGGAACGATGATCACGTCCCGCTGCATCTGGTCCGCCGCCGCATTGGCCGGTACGAAAGGAACACTGGTCATGACGCCTCCCACCCATTGCTCGGGCGAACTGTTCCCGCCCTCCATGGAGGAGATGGCCATCCCCGTTCCGTTCCAGTCGTCGTGGCCCGAGTCGTAGGCCGCCACGCGGTAGGTGTATTCAAAACCCGCCACGGATTTCCTGTCTTCAACCTGGTAGGTGCCACCGCTATAATACTCCGGATCCTTCAACGGAATATCGGCCATGAGCTTCCAGTCGTCAATCTTGAAGTCCGAGCGGTAGATTCGATAGCCCACGATATCCTGGGCCTCTGCGCCGGTGTAGTCCGGGTCGGTCGCGTCGTCCCCGTCGTCGGTCCACTTGATCAGGTTGAATCCGTCGACCGAAGCGGCTACCTCAGTCTTCACGTCCGGCGGGGGATCGGGCAGATCGTAGCCCCACCTGAAGGCGTCCGCGGCGGCCTTGTGGTGTTTGAGGAGGTTGTTCATCGCCTTATCCGTGTACATGTCCTCCTGTCTGCCCTGCTTGGCCCAACCCCACATGTTCTCCTCCACCGGGGCGGCCGCCACCAGGGCGTAGACGATTCTCACCTTGTCCCCGGGGGCCAGGTCGTACGGTCCATAGGCGAACGAAGCCGTAACGCCGTCCACCACCGTGGGATTGTCCTGGATGAAGGGCGACGCACTCGTCAATTCGGTATAGATCTGCTCGGAACTCTTGTTCTCCGAACCGGGTTCCGAGAAATCGGTCCGGTCCCGGTAGTCCCACCACTTTACGGTGTGGGGCTGGTCCGCGACCCGTGGCGCCACGAAGCTCGCATCGCCTCCGGTGTCGTAGGTGAAGGATGACGGATCGTTGACCGATCCCGGCGTGTAGGCGAGCGGTGCGGCGCCCACGTACTGGAAGGCCCCCAACTGGCCCTCCACTTTTGTTTGTTTGAGACAGCAGCTGTGCCAACTCTGGTTGGCGCGGTTCTGACTGTAGGGCTTGCCGATGTCCTCGCCTGGCAGGTCCGGGTTCTCCCCGTCATAGGCGTACCACATCTTGAGCCCCGTCGCCGCGCCTGGACCGTCGAAATTGGCCGCCTCCGTATATTTGTACCAATCGTCCAAAGCTAACGGCAGCGTGTACCTGAAGAACGAATCCCCGACATAGTGGGCCTGGCCGCACTGGGAGGTATAGAAGCGGGTAGAGAAGATCAGGAACGTATCGTTCAGTTGCAACCCCCCGCCGCCGAGATCGGCCACGCCGTCGCCGTCGGAATCTCCGGTATTTTCGAACGTGTATTCCAGAATCTCGAAATCGTCGAAGTCGGGGAAGCTCCACGCGTATGCCTTCTTGGTGACGGTGATGCCGTTGCGCGTGGTCCATTTGCTGATGATAGTGCTCTCCGGAAAACTGTCTTTGTCGGGCTCCATGTATTCGCTGTACCGGTAGTTGTGGATCTCCACAGGCGAAGCGGGCCCCGGCGCGGGCTGCCCGGACCACCAGTTGGCCATGACCGGACCCAGGGGCGATACCTTCCGGTAGCCGATATTCATCTCAGGCCCCTGGGACGGATCGTAGGCCATCGGGACCACGTCTTCGGATTCCAGAGTCGCCTTGGATTCGGAGACGTGGTATTCGCCTCCGACTCTTGTCGCGATGAACTGGTTCCAGCCGGGCATCGTGCCGCACAATTCGTTGTAATAGACGACCCACTCGGACCGGACCCCCCAGCGTCGGGTGCCCCAGTAGTCCACGAATTCCTGCGGGAACTGCACCCAGAAGGTCCCGGGATAGGCCAGGCCGACGGGTCGGTACCAACTCATGGGCGTTGCGGCGCGCACGCCCTGGGTGCCTGAATTCCAGTAGATATCCCACACCTTCGCGCGGGACTGAACGCGGAGTTCCGCGTGCCCGGCGCCGCCAAACACCTGGGCGAGAACCAAGAATGCGATTCCGCATACCATAATCTTTTTCATCACCTAGATCTCCTCAAAGATGTCCAACAGGGTTGGGCCCTCCGTTACCGGAGGGGTTCAACCGCGTCAGAAATTCAACCTGATCCCCACGTGGGTAATCCGGGGATTGCCGATGTAGCGCGAGCGGTCAGATAAGTCCCCGTAATTCAGGTAGTTCGCATCGTCGGGCCTGGGCTGCTGGAGCCCCCACCACATGTAGTCCGTATTGGTAACGCGGGCCGCGTCCTGCTGGTTGAACAGGTTGAACACTTCGACGAACACATCGGCGTTGAAGCTCCCGAAGCGGAAGTGCTTCTGTAAGTTCAAGTCGGTTTCCGTGTGCAACGGACCCCTCGCCGATGTGTTGTTTCCGGTAAGCTTGATGTAATTGAACTTGCCGCCCGTGTAGATCCGGTAGATCAGGTTGGCGTTGATGCCGCCAAAGAGCGTCGTGCCGGCCATCCTGGCGCCCGGGCCAAAGTCAAGCGGGGAGGAGAAGAACATCTGCAGACTGCCCTGGCTGCGGCGCCCGCGTGAGAAGATGTTCCCGGTGCTGAACCACAACTTCTGGAACCAGATGCCCTGCAGATATTCCTTGGCTTCGGCCGTCAGGCCCGGGGCTTCCCACGCCGGTTGAATCGGGCCGGCGCCACCGCTGGTGAGGAAGAACTCATGATTTTCCCTGACCTTTTGCAGGTTCTCTTCGGCCTTGGCGGAGATTTCCCGGATCTCGTCGGCTGTCAGCGGAACGGGTTCCCTGCGGCCGCCCGCGGCACGCCACTCCTTGTGGTACTTTCCGCTGGCGATGAAGCTGGCATCGGGATAGACGAGGACACTCGCGACAGACTCCAGATCTCCAAGCCAGTGGATGGCTTCCAGCCATTCCAGGTTCATTGCGGCCCGGAATGAGAAAAGGTTGCTGAATCCCTTCCTCATGCTGAACTCGAAGCCCTTGACGTCCTCCGTGCGCTCGGAACCGTACGTGCCACCGATGGCGCCTGTTCTCCCGGTCACGGGATCGACGGCGTCGTGCCAGAGACCGGTGCTCTGCAGGTGGCCGCTCTTGTAAAAGGCGGCCAGAGAGGCCACATAGTCGCTCACGAAGTTCCAGTCGGTGCCTACCTCAAAACTGTTCGTAGGGTGACCGTGGTCCCAAACCGGGCTGATAGCGTTCGCGCCGTAGCTTTCGTCTTTCGCGTTGAAATGACTCCACGGCACGCCCGGAACGCCCGACGGCCCCGAAGCCGTTTCCCAGTGGCTGCCGAACTGTTGCCGGAAGGAGGGGAGCATCATGAATCGGCCGTAAAAGAAATGCAAGCTGGACCTGGACGTAATGGGGTGCGAGATTCCCATCCTGGGGCTCCAGCCGGAGATCGTCCGCATGGGCCCGGTCGGCGCCTGGATGAAGGTATCCATCGCGTTGTACCATCCCGACGTGAACGTCGGCAGCAACTGTACGTCCTGACCCCACATCCGGTCGTAGCGCAGGCCGACGTTGACGATCAACCCCTCAAATTCCATCTTGTCCTGGACGTACACACTGAACTGCCTGGGCGTCACGGGCTCGCCCGGTTCGGGCTGTCCGATGTAACGGATATCCCGCTTGGCGTCGCCGGGCGTCATGCCCGTCCACGTCCACCAGTTGCTGAACGTCATGAACTCGAAGCCGGTCTTGGCGAAGTGTTCGCGATTCACTTGGCTGGACAGATCGGCCTTCACGCTGTATCGGTTCTGTTCACCGACCTTGAAGGCCCAAACGTCGTCTCGGCCGATGTAGAAAAACCCGTCGCTGTCCGTCCTGACGGCCGTGGTTGCATTCCCCACGCCGCTTGTGTCGGTCCTGCTGCGGTAGCGCGACACGCTCACCTCGTAGAACGTCCTGGGGTTGACGGTATGGGTGAGAACGCCGTAGACCATGTTGTCCAACTGGGATTCCGTCCCGGCGACCGACCCCTCGGGAATGAAGAGATCCCGCCCGGGTCCTCGGAGGATGTTCGGGAAGCTGTACCTGGACAGCCGTCCGTTGTTGATTCCCTCCGACCAGTCGTACATCCATCCGATCCGCAGTTTCATGTTCAGCCCGGCGGGGACCGTCAGCTTCGCCGTGGTCCGGATGTTCGGCGGCCGGGTGCGCCACGGACCGGGGAGAACGGCGGCGTCGCGAAGGTGACGGGCGCTGGCGAAGAACGAAGCCTGCCCGAATAGCGGGCCGCTCAGATAGCCGTCGAGGTAGTGGCCTCTCCAGTCTGTATAATTGGTTCGATGGTGCACCAGATTTCCGGTCTCGGGGTCCACCTCGGAAGTCCAAGAGGGATCGTTCCACTTCGCGTTCCCCCGCAACTCCGGCGCCTCGTAGACGTCCGCCCCCCAGTGCTTCTTGCCGCCAGGGGTGAGACGGTACTCCCCCTCGCCGTGGTAGTCGGCGCCGCCGTCGCGCGTTACAATCTGGATGACGCCCGCCTGCGCGTTGCCGTACTCGGCGTTCATGCCGCCCGTGATTACCGAGACCTCCTGCACCGCCTTGAGGTTGACGCCGTACCACTGCCTCTCGCCGCCGTCGCCCCATCCCCCTCCGATGCCGCGTCCGTCCCTGCCCGCTACGGGGACGCCGTCGACGTAGACCACGTTGTGGCTGGCAACCCAACCCCGGATGGCGCCGCTGCCGTCAACGGCATAACCCGGCTCCAATTCCAGAACCTCGGTGACGTTCCTTAGAATGGGCGTTCGCTGGATCTCCTCGGCGGTTACGACGTAACGGCTGTCCGTCTTGTCGGGGTCGACCGCCGGCCTTTCCGCCACGACCACCATCTCCTCGAGTTCCAGTTCGGATTCACGAAGCTGGAAGTCTACGGTCGTGGTGAAGTCCACCCGCACGGCCACTTGCTCTTTGACCACCGAGTGATAACCCACCATTGAAGCTGTCAACTTGTACTGTCCGGGAGTTACGGAAACGATGACGTAGAATCCATCCGCATCGGTCGTTCCCCCCAGCCGCGTTTCTTCAATTGAGACGCTGGCCCCTGGCAGGGGCTCTCCTTGCTCGTCGGTCACCCGGCCGACGATTTTGCCGGTTGTCGCGGCCGTTACCGCGCTGGTGACAAAAAACACGGAACACAACACGGCCACAGCGCCCGTCATAAACCTGAGCCTTCTCATGGTTCCTCCTTTACGCAGCATTTATTTCGCTTGCGAGATTCTCCAACAGAGATCCAACCGCCTGGCAATTACCGGTTATGACTGAATTGCTATTTCTTGAAATAAAACCGGATGCCGCCGCGCGCATTCAAGAACTGCATCGGAAAGGTCTGGCCGTCGAGATTCCACGCTTCCATAGGCCTCAACTCGCCGAGCAGGAGATTGTATCGGGCACGTACATCCAGCGAAATGTTGTCGAACACAAACGCCTCGACACCCACGCCCACGTTCGCCCCCAGCGCCGTGCGCGAATCGCTGAAAGGATCTATCACAAGCTCCTTGTTTATTGGCGCCTCGCGCTGGCCGGGAAAGATCAGTCCGCGTACATCCGTCCTGTAGTCGTAAAACCCGGCGCCGACGGTTACATACGTGGAATAGTTCTCTTTAGCCAGGATACCCATGCCCCCGCGCCGGACGACCGCGTTGACCAGAAAGCTGCTGATCCGCATCTCGCTCACCGCATTGGGGGACATATACGCTTTCCCGTCCACCGGCCACGTAAACGGGCGGTCTTCCAGCTTTCCGTTGTCGAATTTGGACCGGTGAAACTCCATCTCCACGCTGGTCCTCTGGCTCATCACGTAGGTGAAAACGACCCCGACCTCGCCACGGCCGGTTTCGTACCAGTCTTTCAGCTTGAAGATCGACCGGTTATAATCCAGGAACGTCCCGATCCCCCAACTGCCGCCCACATCGCCCGCATAGACCGCTCCTGCCGAGAACAGCAGAATTGCCGCTGCAATACATACCAGCACAACGTTTCGCATACACAACCTCCTTTTGTTCCGATGTCACACGCGACATCCGGACTCCCCGGTGCCCTTTTGCAAAACATCCCTCAATCCTTTCGGTCTATCACCTCCTCGCAGTGTCCCGTCCCAGAAATATGTTACTATTCATCCGCCGATTCATCCCGTCTCGCTGCGCCCGTTCTGGTCTCGTCTCTTCACGGCGCTGATGTCAACTGATTGGGTTTTTGGTTCAAGCTGACGGCTGAGAGCTGTTTTTGCTGCTTCTGATCGGCCGAATTTCGGCAATCTATTTCATGGACAGAACACCAGTGGTTGTCCGTTGTCTACGGGTAATTTCTGATGTTCGGCTTTCATTGATGGCCAGCGTGATCATTTTTTACCTCCAGAGCAAGGATCAGGGCGCGGACGCTGGCCATCTGATTATACATAATCGCAGTCGCCTTCTCGCCATCCCGTGCATAAAGCGCGTTGACAATTTCCCGATGCTCGGCTACGGCAATCCTTCCGGAATCTCGAGCAGACAGGCGCTCGCCAAAAACAGGGCTGTCTATATCGTAGGCTTTCAGGCGCAACGCCTCGGTAATGAGGTCTGCACATCGTTGCAGCACCGGGTTATGCGTTGCCCGCAACAGGGCGCGATGAAAGCGAATTTCATACGCCATCATACCCTGGTCGAGGTCCAGCGCCTTGAAGTCGGCAATTGCCTTAAGATGCGCCAGGTCTTCTTCCGTCGCATTTTCGGCCGCTATGCCGACCGCCGCCATCTCGACGGAAATGCGCAGCGCATAAATGTCCGTGCGGTTGGAGATGGATGGGAAAACATCGAGATGGCCGTTTTCGAGAGGGTTGGTGTCCACGGTTCTGACAAATGTACCGCGCCCCTGCTCCCTTGTAACGGCGCCTTCACCGACAAGAACGGCCAGAGCCTCGCGAATGACCCGATAGCTGACGCCCAGATTGGCTGCCAGGGTCCGTTCGGGTGGCAGCCTATCGCCTTTATTGAGTCTCTCGGCCAGAATAAAGCGTTTTAAGATAAACACAACCTGGTCTGCAAGCGTCTCCCTGGAGACCGGTTTCAATTCGTCCATATTGACGGACCGCTTCACTTCTGTCATAATGACAGCAATTTATGGATGATATCAACTTTGTCAAGTGATTTTCAGCCTGGTTCGAAGAAAAATCCACGTCGTGCGAACCGGGGTCACGTAACGAAAATGGCTTGGGACGTACCACCGCTACGTACATATAGCCGGAGGCAAATGCGGGTTCGTTCAGCGTGTGCGCGGGAAATCCCGCGAGGGCTGCGTCGGTTCCTGTCGCCGATCCGTTAACAAAAAGAAAAATCTTACGAGAATATTGCGGACCGGTCACGGATCGTTGAAAATTCAGGCGCTTTTCTGTTTTCCGCTTCAGAAAGCGCACGGTGCATGATGCTTTCGTGACGATACCCGCATACCGGCGCAGGTAATCAACCGTCGATATATCCTTGCAGCAATCGCGCCGTATCCGTCGCCACGCGTGAGAGATCATCGTCCCTGGAATATGGCTCCAGGACGTTTACATAACCGTCGTAGCCGACGGTTTTCAAGTCCGAAATAAACCGGGGGATGTCCAGATGATCCTCGTCGCACAGGTAGACCCTGCGGAACGTCGGGGTGGTCTTCAGGTAATACCGGCGAATGGTCTGCTCGCCCTGGTGCAATACGCCGCCCTGTATGTTGACGATCCGTAACAGGTCTTTAACCTGTTCCAGGGTGGCCAGGCCGTAGTCCTGTTCCGCCATATATATGTTCAAGGGATCGACATTCAGTCCGAGATTCGGGCGGTCAACCTTCTTTATGAAAGCGCGGGCGCGAAGAATATTCTCAAACAGGCTGTTGACGTGGCACGCGATGACGAGCGTGATTTCCTGCTGCGCCGCCAGGTCGCACCATTCACGGATCAATCCTATATCCGTCGGGTACCCGATCATCAGTTGATCCAGTTCGACCCGCCGCAGGAATGCCAGTTTCTTCCTTGTCAGTTCCGCGTCGAACGAAGCGGAGTCCAACCGTCCCCAGAGCATACTGCAGCCCAGACCGTGTTCGACAAAGAGGGCTTCCAGTTCGTCGGAACGTTCCTCCCTGAAGAGGTGATCGATCTGCCCGTCCCTCAGATGCACCCCCTGATAGCCCGCTTTTACGGTAAGCTGCAGGAATTCTTCCACCGTCATCGCATAGGATTGTTTCGTCATTTCAATCAGTCGACCGGACAGCGAAAGCTTCATCGGAACCTCCGTAACCTCTTCAATTCAAAAGCCGGAATTTACATGGATGGACAGGATAGACAGGACAAAAAACCAAGAGCACGAGAAATGCTCCCTTTTGGGGGTTACAGCGATGAATCCGTCCACCATAGACTGCGCGACATTACTCTGACCACCCCGTTCCCACACCCGTTAAGGTTGTCTATATGGTCAACACTGAATTTCTTTAAAAACAATCGTTTATTCAAGAAACCATCTCTTTTCGTGAATAATACACGTCAAATGAACGGAAATCAAAACGCGTTTCTCACGCGGACGGGCTTGCCGGTCTCGATGGATTCACCTCCTGCGATGCAGGTAGCCGCGGACTTCGCGCCGTCCCGCACGTCGATCATCGGCCTTTTGTCGTTCAGAATACATTCCACGAAATGCGCCATCTCTTCCCCGAACGTGGGGTGCTCGGCAAGAATCGTTATCGGCAACCGGATAAAATCCTCCAGTTCCTCGACTTTGCTGAGATACAACCTGTTGTTGATCGCGGTGCCTCTTGTTCCGTAAATCGCAAGATTCAACTCGTAGGGCCGCTGACATCCCAGAAACGCGGCCATCTTTCCCAGGCATCCGTTCTCAAACCTGAAATTCATCAGGAAAGCGTCGTCGTGGGGGAAGTCGGCGAGCACCTTATGGTTGGAAATCGCGAATACTTCATCGATATCTCCCACGATCCATCGCAGGAGATCGATGGGGTGCACGCCGCCGCCCATCAGTCCGAAGTGCGGATTCTTGTCGTCGGCCCACCAGTCCTTGATCCGTTTCCCGATGTTGTGCAGATAATCCGCCTCCGCGTAGAAGGCCTCTCCCAGTTCTCCCTCGTCGTACAGGCGTTTAATGGTCTTGCAAATTGGATTGAACCGGGCGCTCTGCCCCACCATGAATTTGAGCGAGGGTTTTGTATCGGCCATCCGCACGATCCGCTCGCAGTCTTCCAGCGTGGTCGCCAGGGGTTTCTCACAGATCACGTGCTTATCGGCTTCGAGCGCCGCAACCGCCTGATCGGCGTGCGCGTAGTTGGGGCTGCAGAGGGAAACGATATCGATATCGTCGCGTTCCAGTATCGATTCGTAGCTCGAGGCAAAAAGACCGGTTGGCCCCGGGAAGAGGTCGAGTCTGCTTCGGCTGGGGGCCCAGACCGCCCGTACTGCAGCGTGGAGATTCTCCTCAAACGCCGTGAAGTGTTCCCGTCCCGCGTGTCCGATGCCCACAATCCCAACGCCCAGTTTTTTCATTGCAAGACCTCCGTCGCTTCTTTCCGAGTCCGATAGTGATTCTGTCGTACGTTTCACCTTCACGATGCGGACGTCCGGTTCACCTTGCGACCTCATCCAGCAAGGCCAGAAGATTGGACCCTTCGATCCGCTCCCGGTCCGCTTCGGTCAGGAACGGCATCATGGAAAACAGGCCGTAAGTTTGAGGAAACGTGAGCCAGTCCAGGCAGGGCGAAAAATCCGACGCCCAGAGCAACCGTTCGACGCCGTAGGCATCCAGCAGGGCTTCCACGTAAGGCCAGGCCGCCCGGTTCGGATAATCGTGACCCGGATCAGTCAACGCATAAAATCCACTCAGCTTAACCCTGGTTTGAGCAAATCCGGCCAGCGCCACCACGCTGTCCATCGCGGACCTCGCACCGTCGGCGTCGGGCGTTTCGGCCTGTCTCGGCGGCAGGCCCATGTGGGACACGACAAGGCGCAATTCCGGGTGTCGGCGCAGGACCTCCTGCCATGCCCTCCAGTCCTTGCCTTTTGAATTCACACTGACGAGCCAACGGCTGGATGCCAGCCAACGCCAGACCTCATCCGATATGTTCAGGAGCGCTCGCACGCGTTCCGGCCCGAATATATAGAAGCTCAACCCCACGAATCCCTCGGCTTTCAGTTGCTCCAGGTCTTCCATCGCCGGCGGATCCGAAGGATCGAAATAGGCCGCGGGATACACCCAGTCGTACTCGGCCACCATTTGTTTAAGAAAGCGGGTATTTTCCACCGCCCAAGGGACATCCGCATAGCCGACGATCAGTGCGGCCTTCACCCCGTGATCCTTCGCCAGCGATGCGTAAACGACGGCTTCATCGATGGGCCGGCCCAGCCGCTTCACAAAGGAATCCTGGTAGCCTCCCTCAAACAGATGAATATGCGCGTCGGCTCGTTCGGACATTGTTCGATCCCTCCGGTATTTACGGGAGCAGCTTAAGGTTTACATCGTGCTCCATTGCAGCAGGGGCAACAAATGTTAGACAAATTATGTTACCAGTAATGTGGTACTCTCGCACCTTTCTTGCTACCAGCTTCTCTATGCATAGAACAGCTATTAGCTTTCAGTGATCTGCGGTCAGCTTGAATCAAAGCCCATTAAATTCACGCCAGCGCCGTGACCTCTCCCCCCGGCCCCCTCTCCTAAAGGAAAGGGGGAGAACCTCTCCCCCCAGCCCCCTCTCCCGGGGGGAGAGGGGGAGCAGAACCGGGTGTCGCGCGGATTATTTAACGTCGATATCTCTTCAACCGATGACAGTTCCCTCGTTCCTTCAGGAAGGGGGTAAAAGGGAGGGGATTGGGGACGTCAGGGGCGGTGGAAATTCCATCTCACGGGTAGCGAAATACGGGCATTTCGACAAGCCGTTTCGACAAGCTCAACGCACGCAATGACCACGCTTCGATAGGTGCAACGAACGTCATTCGGCCAGCAACACTGAAACGTCAATCCCAGAGCAGTTCAACCGCCATGAAATCCCTGTCGCCGGGCATCGTCACTGGCAGCCTCACGATCCGCCCCTCGACTTCCGCGGAGGTCATCAGATCCTCGCCTGAATATATATCCACAAGTGTCGTGGCTGACGACCCTTGCGGCACCCGCATCACCAGGTTGGTCTCGTAAGCCAGCCCCAGATAGTTGAAAATCAGACAGACGAGACAACCGTCTCCCGACATGGGGAACAACTCCATCGTCGGCACGTCGCGCCGGTCCCAGGGGCGCAGGTCTCCATAGTCGTTCCTGGGAGGATAGGGCCACAGCCTGGCCGCGGGAGCTTCTCCGGACAACCAGGCCAATGCGTTCCGCAGCAGCGTCATCCCACCCGTGGGAGTGCGAACCGCTCCGTGATCTCCCGGCTCCACGTAGTTGAACAGGGGCGTACCCGCCATCCAGATCTCGCGTCGACCGGCGGACTCGCTCGCTACAAGCGCCGGGCGTCCGTCCACTTGGGCGATTGTCTCTCCTTCGAGACCGGGTTCCATAAACGCCGACCCCAGCATGATGGGCGCGTCGATGCCCTCCAGAACCGGGTGATCGGAAACGACCGGCTTCAACTCTGAAAGCCCTGCAGCGGCGCCGGGCGGGGGTGGATACGCGCCTTCGCCGGACCACTCCCCGGCCGGCGTCCGGCCCACCCAGAGCAGCCCGTTGCCACCCTCCGCGTGCGCGTTCAGTACGGCGCGCTGTTCCCGTGTCAGACAGTGGGTCTCAGGCAGAATCACCGGGCCGCTCAACGCCCCGCCCGCATCCGGAAGCCGCCGGTCGAACACCCATCGCCAGGGCAGCCCGACCTGGTTCATCACGTCCGGCCAGATGGCCAGGACGTCGCGTCCCCAGTGCTTCCCAGGATACCCGTAGATTTCCGTCTGGGAAGGCTTGATCACAGTGGCGGCGCTGTAGGGCCGGGTTTTCTCGAAATAGGGAATCAGCCGCGAGGCTTCCTTCAGCCCGTCGTAGTACCCCGGAATGATCTGGCAAAGATCGAACGTATAGGGCGAGATATTCTCCGCGCCCAGCGCGAAGGGAACCGTCCCGGCCATGAACCCGTCCCGGCGCGTCATTTCCAGGCTCCCTGACGGCGGCATGAAACCCTGGGGATAGATGAACAGGGAACGCGCGATGGTCGCTCCGGCCAACGCGCGCGTCGCCTCCGCCTGAATCCGGCGCATGGGACGATAGGTGAAGTGGGAATAGTGGATGTGGTGGTACGGATCGGTGCACAGTACGTCCATGGCCTCCGCGTCACGAGAGAGATCGATGCCCGACAGCCAGGGGTTGTCGTTAAAGGTCACAACCTTCGGCGAATGCTGGATGCCCACGACGACGTCGGGCCGCACCTTCTTGATTTCCTCGCGAAAATAGGCGTGAACCGCGGTCCAGGCCTCCATGCGATGCTGCACCCACCGCCACCAGGCCGGGGACGCCCAATCGACCTCCCGGGGCGGCGGACCGCCGGTTTCGCGTTCGTATGCCGCCACGCAATGGTCGCAATAGCAGCCCACGTCGCCATTGGAAAACCCGATCTCGGCCTCGTCGTTGAGATGGATTTCCCGCAGCGCCGGCAGCCGGATCACTCTGTGAATCAGATCCACGTATTCGGCCTTGTTCTTGGGCTGGAACGGGCACAGCCATCTGGTCATCACGAGTTTGTCGCTGTCAAGGGCCGTACCGCTTCCGCCGATGCACACCAGGCTGCGTTCCGGGTGGGTCCGCAGGAACGTCTCCCGGTATTTCATGTATCCCGTAAACACGATTACACCCAGGCCGAATTCCTCGGCCCATTCTGCCAGCCGGCACACCTTCTCCCAGACGTACCCCTGTCCGGTGAATTTGTCGTCGTCGGGTTTCAGCCCCAATCCAATGTCCGTAAAACCCTCCTCGCTGACCCATTTAACGTAGTCCCGGGAATAGCTGGCCTCTTCAAAGTGCAGCATCGCGGTCCTTCGAATGGTCCTTTTCATCCTGCCCCTCTCCAGTAATTACAGGGTTGTC
This sequence comes from Candidatus Latescibacterota bacterium, assembly GCA_965237675.1. GTDB lineage: Bacteria > Latescibacterota > UBA2968 > UBA2968 > JAAXHE01. Next base: position 407,192 of record OZ250150.1, on the reverse strand, counting down.
TTTTCAACACGGACGGGAATGGCGCTGGTCCAGGCCCGGCGCCCGTATTCGTCCTCCACACAAGCGAATACCCAGTCCCGCATGCGGTAACCGTCCACGGTCAGGTCCACCTCGAACCGTTTCGAAGGCGCCGCAGCCTGGACGCTGCGGACGCCGAACCCTTTCGACCGGAAGTGACACGCCGTGCAGGGGCTGCATTCCACGACAATCGCACCCCGTGTCTCGATGCGGATATCGTGAATCTCGGGCCCCTCGCTGGCGTACGTACGGTGGGAACGAATCCCTTCCAGAATCCCCTCCACGCCGGGTCGGCGTACAAGCACACCGGTCCAGGTCCGCCCCGTCACGTCCGCGTCCTCCAGCACAATCGCATCGTCCACGCCGATCGCGGCCAGGCGGACCCCGGCGTTAATGAGCATCTGCCAGAGTTCCTCGGAACGCTCTTTGCCGTTGATCTGCCAGGTCAACCGGTTGCTTACCTCCAGCCCGACGACCCCGGACCTCGCCAGGGCATAGGCTTTCGCCCATGAGTAGTCGCTCCAGGCGGGGTGGGCCATAACCGCCAGCCCGCCCTGCGCCTCGGTGTCCCGAACCAGGCGGGAGACATCCTCCACCGTGCCGTCCAGCGGCCGCGGCAGATGCCGCAGGCCCAGACAGATAATGTGGGTCAGATCGTCCCCTTCGGGGCAGAAAACTTCCGCTCCAGGCACGGTCACAAATGCATCCGTGGCCTCGGGCATTGGCGTGATACTCAGATAATCGGTCGTCGCGAGGAAATCGAATCCCAGGTTCATGTAGTGCGCGCAAACTCTGTGGGACTCGCCCATCTGCGCCACGTGGGAATGCAGACCGCCCCGAAGCCAGCGCCCGCCGCCTTCGAACGGGTTGTCGACCTCAATCCTCAGCCGGATCGGTCCCTTCTTGTCGCGTCCTTCGATCTCAAATTTCGTCATCCATTGCTCCGCGCTTCGCCAACAACGCCTTGAACTGCCTGCTGTTGGATTGTGAAGCCATCGACGTTGACCGGTTGCCAGAGGACGTCTTCAGGCAGGTTATAGCGTCAGTCGTACATCAGAAAGCAAATGCCTTCCGCAGCGGCGCCGACCGCTCCGCACTGTCGTACCAACCCCGAGGCGCGTAATCGCTCATATGGAGATAGCATTTTATATTGACCTCCGCCGCCGCTTCCGAAAACGTCAGCAGCCGGCTCATGGAAATGTTCTTTTTCCCGTGATGTCTCGAAATCGCCGCCACGTTGAGGAAGGTCACGCCCCATTTCCGCTCCAGGTGCGACCGCCCGCCGTGGGTGTCGTCCGGATTCGTATGGGTATGACCCCCCAGCCAGAGATCGATCGCACCCGGATGCGCCTCAAGGTACGATTCGAACACGCCGGCGTCGGGCTGCCCCCCCACGAAATAGAGGTACGATGCGCCAATCGGTGCCCCGTCTTCAAACCGCCCGTGGTATCCTCCGTCCACGCCCTCCCAGGGTCCCGACGCCACCGTCGTTTCCTTCAACATATGGTGGTGCGCCGTCACGATGATCTTATCCTGATTCGTCTCCACCTTCTCTGTCCACCACTCGAACGTTTCCCGGGTCACCGCGCCGGCTGGAAATCCACCTCTATCGGCCCGACCCACCGGAGGCCCGCTGTCGTTGCGGTCTCCCATCGCCAGAAACAGGATATTCCCTACCTGAAACGAATACCGCTCCCAGGTTCCCTCGATCGGATACGGCCGCCGGCCGGCATGGACTCCGGAATATTCGGTATGCTCGCCCGTGGGGTCCACCCACTTCCGGAACCACCACTGGCAAGGCTCGTCCGGTCCGCTGGCGTCGTGGTTGCCCACAATGTTGTAGAAATCCTCCCGGGGATGTCCGGTCGATGCGCTGTACTGTCTCACCACCTCCTGACCTTCCTCGTCGTCCGGCGGCGTCTGCGACCCCGACAGGTCCCCTATATCCAGCATCATGTCCCAATCGAACGGAGGTCCGCCCCCGGCGCCGCCCCCTTCGGCCTGCAGGATCGCCTCGGCCAGGCTCCGGCGATTGCCAGCCGCCAGGTCCGTGCCCACATGCGCATCGCCTCCCGCCCACAGTTTGAACGTCCTCACGCTCATTTCGCGCCTCACTTCGCGGTGTAGTTCGCATCCAACGGACATTCATCCCCGTGCAGGCCCAGCAATGCAAGCCTCGCCAACCCGTGCAGCAGGTCCCCGGGAACCATCTGGGACTCGTACCAGGAGATGCCCGCCGCGCCCCGTATGAGATCTCCGTCCATATAGATGGAGATCAGCGACTCTGACATCTCCAGGCCTCGTTCCAGCCAATACGAGTCGCCGGTCAGATCGTAAAGGTCAGCCAGCAACTCGACCGCGAGCCCCGCATCCATTGCCGGGACCGGTACGCCTTCGGGGAAGGGGGTTTTCAAATACCAGCGTCCGGCATGGTCCGCCCAGTTCATCAGCCGTTCATCTTCCGTCAACCGATAGATGCACAGGGCGATCAGAGCCACGTAGGCCAGCGGCCAATTCCCGTATACGCTTCCCCAAACCGGGGTCGTGCTCAAGACCTCATTCGTCTGACGCCGGCATGCAGACACAAAAACACCCGCGTCCGGATCGTGAGGGGCCGACAGAAAGCCTTCGATATACACTCCGGCACGCTTCCGCATACGGTCGATCAATCCTCGCGAACTTCCGTCTAGGAGTTCAGCGGCCTCCAGCAGGCTGGCCGCGAGGGAAACCGTCTGCGGCGGGGTGTTCGCGTTGTGCATGCGCGCCGACGCTTGAGGACACCTCGTCTTGGACAGCAGTAGACCGGTCGGGTCCCGTCGCGGCCACCAGTAATCCAGCATAATCCGGATCTGTCTCAGAAAATCCCCACGTTTCGTCTTCGCGTGGGCGAACGACCAGTCCAGAATGTAAAACCCCCCGTGACGCGGGAAATCCGTCGACTCCGGCCCGCGTTCGAGACGCTCTTTGCGTTCGATGTGGGCGTGACGGATATATTCCCGCGGCTCCCCGTCCTTGTAGTGGTAATCCAGCCCTTCGGCAAATCGCTCGACACACCGGGGGTTGAATCCATACAGCTCTTCCCACAACCAGACGGGTGCCTGCCGCAGATGGTCGTGTAACGTGGTCCCGGGTTCCTTTTCGGGAACGGCCAGCCGGTGGCTGTCGCCGACCCGGTCCTCCTCCAGGTGCCAGTACGCGTGCTCGCCCCACGGGAACAGACCGGTAACCGTATCCGTGCAATGGGTCGCAAACCGTCGCAGATACCGGTCAGCCGCTTCCGGATACCCGTCGCGGTCCAGCGCGTACATGATCTTGAGCACGTGCTGGTCGTGCATCAGATTGCTACCCAGAAAGGCGCGGTCACCCATCCGCTGCCCCTGAATCGGCGGAGGCAGTTCCGTCCAACATCCGGTGAGTTTCCAGGTCCAGCAGGGACGGAAACAAACCGTCAAAGGGTTTCCCCGCCTCAATCAGCACGTCGATCGAATCGCAGACCTTGTTCAGAATCGCTTCAGGCGTCATGGGTTCCTTTTTTCCGGTAAACCGGGTGCCATCGGTCGGACGATTTTTCCAAAGACGCAAGCCCGAAAAGTATCTCACGCCGGAAGACCCGTCCGTCCGCCGGCGACCGCTTCGGCGTCGACGTTTCGGCGCGGGCCAATACGAGAAAGGTCATGGCTTCTTGAAGATCCATACCTTCTCACGATCCGAAACAAGCACCTCCTCACTGCCATCCCCGTCAAGATCTCCAATGGCCGCGGTATGGCTCGTGCCGAAATACCGGCCTCCGGCGGGAAAGGACTCGAGACCGAACTTCTGAAACCGGTCGTGGAAATTCTTCCGTACCTTCAGCCGCGCCAGTTCCCTGCCCGAGGGATCCACCCAGAGCACGCGGTGGTCGGCGTCGGTCTCGGCCGGCCATTCCTGGCGGATCAGGCTGTCGTGGCCCACGTCGGTGGGCCAGTCGACAACAGCGTAATAGCCCATTGTGCGGTGGCGAGACAACTCCCTGCCATCGGCGTTTACGACCGCGGCCTCCCGTTCCTCCGCCCGCCCCATCGCCTTGTCGACAAAGGCCAACTGAAGCCCGGTTTCGGCTTCGAAGAATCTCCCCGGCAGGATGTTCTGGCAGTGGTGCATCGGAACGGTGAACCGTACGGTTCCATCCGTGTCGTGAACAACCGCATCGTGCCCGTCGTGGGCCAGCGCAAACTCGAACCGTCCGTCGCCGTCGATATCCGCAATCACCGAATCGTCCAGGTGGTCGTTCTGAGACATGGGTGGATGGGACCAGAGGGGGCTTCCGTCGTGGTCGAACAGGCTGAACCCGATCAGGAGTTCGTCCAGCCCGTCTCCATCCACGTCGGCGTAGTTGCCCCCATGCCCGGCGCCGTCCACCTCTTTTTCCCAGACCACATTGAAGTTGTGATCCAGAAGCAGGCTGGGATTTCCGTAGCCATGCGTGGCGGAAGACGTTACGCTTTTTGTAAAGATGTGATACTTTCCGGAGTGATCGGTTCGAACCGCGCGGGAGAAATAAAACCCCGAATGGGGCAACTCATGCCGGCTGCACAACTCGCCCGTGGCCCCTTTGTACACCATCAACTCGGCTTTGTGGATGATCATAATCTCAATCTGTCCGTCTCCATCCAGGTCCACCACCTCGCAGAAATTGCTTCCGTTCCAGGAAAAGGGCCGCTCGAGCGCCCAGGGCTCGCCAACCTGCCAGAGAATCTGACCCGCCCCATCCGTAAGGGTCAGACAAAAGAGCTCCTGGTCTTCCACGCCGGTCTTATACCCCTGTACGTCGGAAAATCGCGGATCGAACGCCTCGTTGGCATGCGCACCCGCGCTTTGTACGAACAGAACTTCGTTCTTCCCATCGCCGTTAAAGTCCCGGATGGTGAAAGCCGGACACCCCCACGGGCGCACGTCCCAGACCGCAACGGGATCCACAATCTTCATTTAGCGTTCTCCTCAGGAAATCGGAAAGTCGACCCGGGCGTTTCCCGCGTGATGCGACTTCAGAATGCCCAGAATGACCTCCAGCGACTTCCTCGCCTCACGAGCGGGAGAAACCGGTTCTCCTCCGTGCTCAAGCAAGTGTGCCAATTCCGCCACCATGGCGCCCTTGGAATGGAGCATGTAATGCTCCGGAACGATCTCGGAAGTCTCGAACGAGGCGCCGCGGATCAGCCTGGCGGACGTATCGGTCGCTTCCACCCGCCCGTCCTCGCACGTCAGAACGAACCGCCACCCGGAAAACCCCGTCTTGAAGGAGTTGAAAAAGGCCCTTACGCCATTCCCGAACCGGATGTAGGCCGAGGCATACGGATCGCTTGCGGAATCCTTTCCTCCCCCTCCCTGATACTCGGTGAAGTGTTCGAACCCGTCCTGCAGGTCCGCCACCAGCCACTGAGGGTCCTCGTCGGCAAAAAAGCAGACCGTATCCAGGGCATGGGTCCCGTTGCGAAACAACATCGACCGCGGACCGAACATCTCGCACCCGATGGTGCGCAGCGGTCCGATCTGCCCGCTTCGGACAATCTCACGCGCCTTGAGGTACTGTGGGTACCACCTGCGGGAGTGATCCACTGAGAGAATGGTCCCGCTCGCTTCGGCCGCGGCAATCATCCGGTCGGCGTCTTCGAGCGTTGTCGCCAGCGGTTTCTCGCAAAGTATCGCGGGCGTGCCGCGTTCAGCAGCGGCCACAACGATATCGGCGTGGAAGTGGTCGGACGTCGCGACGCTCACCAGGTCGGGGCCCTCGGCCTCCAGCATCTCCCGATAATCGACGTAATAACGCATCTCGGGCCACACGTCGTTCCAGTTCGCCCTGAATCCGTCCAGCGCCTCCTCACGCAGGTCGCAGACACCGGTCAGCCGGGTCTGAGGACACCGGTAATAGGCGGAGGCGTGCGACGCCGGCATGGCGCCGTATACCGGCAGATCCTCCGCTTCCGCCGGACGTTTGGCCCCGATTCCCGTCAGTCCCACGATAACCGCGCGGTATTCACGTCCGTTCATATGTCACCCCCGTAAAATAGTCGAGACGCCCTGCAACGCGCAGGTCGGATGGCGCTCACACCGTTACATAGTCCGACGGTGTGCTCGGGACGCCGCCGGCATCCACCGCCACGACCCGATAGGACATCCCCTTCTCTGCGTCGTTCAACGGCCAGCGGGCTTCACCCACATCACCCAGCAGATTCCCATTCGTTGCGGAAAATCCTCCGGGCTCCCCACATCCGTGCACAAGATAACGCTTCGCCCGGTTCCCTTCGTCGTTCGCGGACCATACCAGCGTTCGTTTTCTGCCCCTGCCCTCCACTTTGAGACCTACAGGAAAACGCGGCCCGTGCGGCACGAAGGTTCGCACCTCGCTCCAATGCCCCCACACGCCCTTTTCATTCCGCGCCCTGACACGCCAGTAATACGTTTCGTCAGGATTCAGCAGATTGGGAAACTCCGCCTGCCATTTCGTCCCGCCCGCATAAGCGGTTCTTTCCACGTACCGGTCGAACGCGGGGCAGACGCACCACCTGAAATCCGCATATCGGCTGACCTGGATATGGTAATCGTCCACCTTTCCGCTACCCCCTCGCGGACGCTTCCACCGGAATTCGAAATCCAGGCAGTCGACGTCGGATCCGGGCTCGGGGTACACCAGCCCGGGGGCTCCCGGTGGACGGGTGGACCGCTCCTCCCTCCATCCATACGTCACCTGCACCTTCCGCTGCCCCGGGCCGTCATCCCGGTAGGCGATCTTATTCTCGCCGCAAAATAGCGAAGGCAGGGACCGCGTGGCGCACTGGATGTCCGTATCGAAACGGATCGCGTCCAGACCCACCGCTTCGGGCCGGGATCCCGCCCACATGGCCACTTTGATGTAGTATTCGTAACCTGGGCCCATCCGCCAACCCAGATCCTTCTCCCCACGCCAATCGTTCAGCGCCGGGTTGAGATACCAGTCCAGTTCCACGGAGGCGTCCAGCCTCCGCCCGATGGCGACCCACAAAGAGCGCCAGTCTTCGCCATCTTTGGAAAACAGCACTTCCAGACCGTCTTCCTGCGTGTCACATCGACATCTGATACCCACTCGCGCCCCTGCAATCGCGTAGGGCGACGCCACACGCCACACCACCTCCGAAACCTCCCCTTCCTTTTCCGGATGCAGTGCAACGCGCCTACCGGTTTCCTGTACGACGTTCTTCGTCCGTTCGGTCCCCTTCAAAGCAAGCGGGTTGCGCAGGTCGGGCCGGTAGGCCAGTTTGCCGTTGGAATACCGTACGGTCGGGTAAAGCCGCTTCCCCCGGATCACATTCTTTCCGACATTGTCCCAGTAGCGGATGAGTTTCTCTCCCGGGCGCAGCCGTAACGCCATTGTTTGTGCGGGCGGGAATTCCCCCGGGGTCTGTTTTATCTTTCCCGCGGCGTCCATCCAGGCGCCGCCCTTGTTGGGAGGATATACGAACTGGCGTTCCCGAAAAGGCGTGTAGTAATAGTCCTTCCCGGGCAGGTCGCGCCCGCACAGGCCCAGGTTGCGGTGGGAGCGGCGCAGCAGGTCGATATCCCTGGACAGGTCTTCGGAACCGGCAACCGTCCTGTTGTCCCGTTTCAGAAAAAACACCATGAGATCCGTATCCAGAAAATGCCATGCCCCGTCCGCGAACGCCTCGAAGATATCGTGCCCGCAACTGCGCCCGCGTCCGTGTCCGTCGATGGTGCCTCCCAGCCAGATTTCCCGGCCCTCCACGCCCATCGCCTCCGCGAGGCGCCGGCTCGTGATGGCGTTGGCCACACAGCCCTCGAACCCGTAGACGTTGAAGAGTCTGACGGGGTCGCTGGTCTGGTCGAACCAGGACATACCGATCCGGCTGTCGTAAAGCTCGTCGACCACGAATTTCCAGATCGCCATCATCTTGTCCCCGTCGTTCAGCCCGCCGCCGCCGGCGATGCCGGCGATCTCTTTCGCCATCGTCTCCGCCGACCACCAGTCCCGCTGACCGTTGGCCACCACCCACGGGTTCTCCACGTCCGTGTCTCCCACGTTCTCGATGGCGACGTACCGGTTGGGCTCGAAGGCCTGATCGTACGGCGGCATACTCGAATTTGGACCGGGACAGTAGACTTCCGGGCCCACCGTCACCGTATTCGATTCGTCCAGGTACCCCCCCATTGAAATCGTGAATTCCTCGTGCTTCCCCGTCAGCACGAAACGCCGCTCCTTCTGCGCCCTGGGTACGGTAACCCGAAGCGGACTTCCTTCCCTGAGGCTGCTCGTTTCCGGATACAGACTGGGCGCCCGCCACTCCACGGCGAGGTAGAAATAGGTCTTTCCGGGTTCCAGGTGCACGGTATCGTCATACGTCTCGTCAAACGCCAACCCCACCTCTTCGTAGGGCCCGGACGCCCGCCGCGACCGGTATATGCGGGCACCGTTGTGACCTGCCAGTTCCACGCCCAACCGCACCTGGTTCACCGTAACCTGCAAAACCTGTAGTTTCAACATTGCTGACCTCCGTGCCAGAGCCTTCGTGCGCACGTCAGGGGGACCCCTGGTCGTGGCTGGCTGTTTTCTCCCGCAGGGAAATCCGCTCTATCTGCGGTTGGATGTACGACATCACGGCAGCGAACACGACCAGGCCCCACCCGATCGAGAGGATCAGGTGCCCTCCGACCAATGCCCTGGCCGCAACGGATTCCGGGATAATATCCATGTAATCCCTGGCCAGCGCCGTAAAGAACGCGAACGATAACCCTGCCGAAGCAGCGATTGACGGAAGGGCTCGATTCGCCGCAACAGGCACCGTTTTCTGAGCCATTTGAAACGCACGCCGGTCGAACATTAACCTCCGTACTGAAAACGAATTTCGCGTTCCTCGCTCTTGCCGCTGACAAGATCCTCTATTTTCACCTCGAGAATGTTCACCCCATGTTTGACCTTTCCGAGATCGATCTCCAGGTATTCCTGTTCGTTCGGTTCGTTTCCCTCGTGTTCGTACGAAACCGAGACCTGGGGTTTCTTGCTTCTGAAAAGCGAGCGGAGTCCGGTCGCGACCGATCCGAGGGCCCCGCGAATGGGTTTCGAAACGTATCGCACTACGTATTTTACCTTGAAACGCGTCTGGCCGAATCTATCCTTCTTCAGGTTGTAGATCTCGTAGTAGGCGTATACCTGCTGGGCTCCCCGGTAGTTCCGGGTTGGCATGGGTACAACCCACACGTCGCCTTTTTTGAATCGGTCCTGGAGTTTCTTGTCTCCGATTGTGGCGGCAAGTTGAATATCGCTGATACGTAGCCGATCTTCGGGATATTTCCTCACCTCCACCGACTGCCTGTATATACCGGTGTGCCCGGAAATCAGATCCTTGATCTGGACCTGAAGGTCGTATTTCCCAGGTGGAACCTGGAGTTTGAGCAGTTCCGGCATGAATGCTTTCTGGGATCCTCTGTAATCGCTCGCGACGCGGTAGGCGCGGCTGGAATCCATCCGGTGAATCTTGCTGTAATCCGCGTTGGCCAGGGCCAGCGCGCACTTGACCTGGATATAAGACACGTCGCGCCTTTGCGCGATCTTCACCTGTGCGGCGGGTATTCCGTAGTAGACCTCCAGTGTGGTCTGGCCCTCCGTCGCCCGGAAACTGGCCAGGTCGAAGTAAAAGTCCAGCGGGGGATGGTGAAACCTGGGACGGTAGACATCGGGCATGCGGGCAACCGCGTTGCGAAAAACAACGCCCGGGGCGTACTCGGTGAATCGGGAGAGCCGGGAAAGGGCCGTATCCAGAGACGGAGGAGGGATGGGCGCGAAGTCGAACGCTCCGGTGCCCGTTTCGTCCGTAAACGTGATTTCCATGCCGTTTCCGATACGCGTGTACGTCCAGGTTTCCCAGGGCACGGTTCCGCCCTCGTTGTCCAGTGTGATCGGTGCGTACCCTCCGAAATTGAGCCGTGTATTCAGATTCCCGAACCCGTCGAAGCGGCTGCCTTCGCGAAGTGTCTCGAGTGGGTCCGTTTCGCCCTCCGCCAGCGCCGAAACCTGGGAGGCGTCGACTCCGAGTTCGTCGTCAGCCGTTGTCGAGCCGGATACATCCTGCGTCTCCTCCCTGTCGAAGAGCGTGGCCGCCAGGTGACTGCGATTCGCCCGAACCGGAAACACGGGGCCGGTAAAGGTCAGGAGGGCGGCCTCGTCGCCGTAGAGGGCGACTGCCATCCTGTCTCGTACGGCCTGAACCTTTGGATTCTGCACAAATTGCCTGTGCGTGGACCGGGATCGGTAATCGGGCTCCCCGTAACGGATGTAAACCTCCCCTCGCCTGTCCCACGGGCTGGCCCCGATGGCGAAGAAGGTCCGGGCGTACCAGACACGGCGGTAGTGCTCGATAATCCTCTCGTTAATCGCGGTCAGGATATCGGAATCTCTGCTTAACCAGAACCTCTTCAGGTAGGCCGTCTGTTCCTCGCCGGTGGCGGCCCGGTATTCTTCGAGTTCCGCTTGCGAGGCAATCGGGGAAATGTCGGTATATAGACCGCGCTCCGCGTGGCCCAGTGTCTGCAGATACCTCTCGAAGAGTTCCATCGCCCGTCCGAAACGCTCCAGGAAGAAATGCGCCTGCGCGGCCAGTGAAAGCAGTCGGGTCTCAGACGGGTGCTTCTCGACAAAGGGGGTGATATAGGTGTCGATTTTCTCGTACTGCCCGAGTTGGATACACGAAAGCCCGAATTCGTAGCGTCCATCGGGGTTGTCGGGTTCCAACTCGATGTACGTCATATAGTAGCCCATGGCCTTTTCGTGGTCTTCTTCAAATCGTCCGTAGGCCTCCCCCAGGAGCCGATAGGCCGGCCCGTAAGCCGCGTTGATCTGGATGGCGGATTTGGATTCGCCCACGGCCCGGCGAAAGTTGAAAAGCGCCTCCAATCCCATTCCCGGTTTTCTCAACTGGGCCAGCCCGAGCCCCACATGGGTGTCCGGACGGTCGGGATCGAGTTTCTTGGCCGATTCGAAAGCCTTTATGGCGGATTCGAAATCTCTCGCCTTCAACAAGGCGTACCCCTGGCGCGTCTGGAGGTCGGCGTCATCCGGAAATGCCTCGACAAGCTGCCGAAGGATTTCGGCCGCTTCCTCAAAAGCTCCCGAACGCAACTGCTGCTCGGTCGCTGAAATCAGCGAGTCTCGAGCGGCCGGGCTGTACGTGTGTGTTGTCTGCTTGGCCGCGGGGGTTTCCGACACCACCGATACGGACAGAAGCCACACCCAGAAACACAGGCGGACCGGACGGTATGGGCTGCGGCGATAAATGTCGTTTTTCATGGTTTGCCTCCGGGAACCGGTTATCCGTTCGTTTGCGCATCGAGTCAGCAGCACGGACTGCTCTATGGAAAACTATCCAACCCGCCATCCCCCGTCAAGGAACGAAGACCGCCCAATATCCGGACCCCTTCCGGTCCGGTCGTCAGGCAGCCGGTGCTGACGGGCTGGCGGGAACCCGCACGATCGACAGGTCGTTCCGAGAGCAAAGCCACGGTGCCGAATGCGCAATCCTTAACCCCAAACGGACCGTTTTCAACACTAACTTTGGGCCGAAAACGCAGCATGTCAAGGAAAAAGCAATCCCACGTACTCCGGTTGCGAAATTCCTTGACCTGTGCCGCTGTGCAAGCTATCTCTTATTCAGGTAAGACCAACTGACGACTCCCGGCGAAGGAGCCCTGCATGCGCATCGACGAACTGGACACGCCTGTCCTTGTCATCAATCTGGACGCCCTGGAAGAAAACCTGGATCGATACCACGGCTATTTCAAAAAACACGGCATCGGCTTCCGTCCACATATCAAGACCCACAAGACCCTGGCCGTCGCCCAGTTGCAATTGAAGTATGGCGCCATAGGCCTGACGTGTCAGAAGCTCGGCGAAGCCGAAGTCCTGGCAGCGGGTGGCATCCACACCGACCTGCTTGTTCCCTATAATATCCTGGGCAGACAGAAGCTGGACCGGCTTACGGCCCTGGCGAAACGACTGCCGATTACCATTGCACCGGACTCTGAATTCACCGTGCGTGGACTCTCCGGAGCGGCCGACGCTGAAGGCGTTTCCATCGGCATTCTGATCGAAGTCGAAATGGGATTTGAACGCACGGGCGTTCCCACGCCCAGGCAAGCCACGGAACTGGCGAAACTCGTCCACGACCTCCCCGGTCTGGAACTCCGGGGATTCATGGGCTTTCCCACGCCACCCGAATCAAGACCGCTCATTCAGGAGACCATAGACCTGTTCGACAGGGCCGGCCTGCCTCGCGCCGTTGTAAGCGGCGGCGGCACGCCCCACGCCATGGACGCGCACGAAATCCCGGAACTCACCGAGTACCGCGCGGGCGAATACACGGTGGGCGGCGCAATGCACCTTGCCGAAGGCCGCCACACCCTGGAGCAATGCGCGCTCCGCGTGATCACGACCGTCGTGAGCAGGCCCACCGAAGACCGTATGTTCCTGGACGCCGGAAGCAAAGCGCTGAGCGCATCCATTTATAAGACCGACCGGGGAGATTGCATGGGTCACATCGTCGAATACCCGGATGCCCGGATCGGAATCGCCTCCGAAGAGCACGGCCACGTGGATATATCCGGATGCGCGGACAAACCGGAAATCGGCGAGCGTGTGCAAGTGCTTCCCGTTCACCCCTGCCCCTGCGTCAACGAACACGATGAAATGGTTGCCACGCGAAACGGAAAGGTCGAAGCGACCTGGCCGGTGCACGCGCGCGGAAAAATCCGCTGAAGAGGCTTTGCCTCTGCGCCACTTTTTTGGAGGAGGCTCAATAACGCGACGGCAAGACTACATCGTCCAGGGTCTTGATACTACTCGGGCAGGCTCGTCCCAGCGCTTGCGTGCTCCGGCTATTCAAGCTCAGACCGTTCTTTGCCGCCTGGTGTGCAACGCGCTGCTGAGCGTCTGGCCAGACCCGTACATTAAGTTTGCCTGAGAACGGCTACTCAGGCTTGATGTCGTCTTCCTCACGGCTCTGAGAAGCTGTTTTAAAATCCCCAGCGGTCTTCGCGCGGCTGCAAAAGCGCCGGTCGGCGTTGGTCAAACCCACCCGTATCTTTAGTCGAGGCTGCGCGCCCCTCGCCTCTCATAGGCGGATTTTCCCGCCTTGACCGTCACTTTTTCGCTCGCGCTCGGGAACTCACCGGTAATTTTAAAACAGCTTCTGAGGTACTCGTCGATGGAGCGGCAGAACCTGCGCCGAATCCCCTCGACGTCCGTTGCTTCAAAGGTGGCATACGGATGATGCTTGAACTGCGGAGAATGATCACGTATAATGAGATCATTTTGCCATCATATATTGATTGTATTTCAAGAAGGGAGTGCGCCTTGGCGGATGTTCTGAAGAGCATGACCCTGCGTGGGCTGGACCCCCAGCTTGCCGCCAAGTTGAGGGAGGTGGCCGAGCGGGAAGGCAAGAGCATGAACCAGACGGCACTGGACGCATTGCGAAAACAGTTCGGACTAAACAAATCACGTCGGTTCACCGCGATCCATAACGACCTGGATCACCTGTTCGGACGTTGGGACGAAAATGAGTTTGCTCGAATCCAACAGAAATTTGACTCCGAGCGACGCATTGATTCGGAACTTTGGCAGTGAACGAATTCTTGATCGATACCAATATCTACTCGCTCGCCATGCGCGCAGACAGGCGTCGGCCTTCTCGTGCGCCCCGAATGGCGTCTTACGCTGCGAATGCAACAAAACTAACACACCGAAAACAACTCCGGAATATCTGCGTCGTCCTGCGAAATGCCGCCTGATTTTTTTCCAATGAGGGCTGATTGCTTTTCAATGTTGTCAATTTACCCTATGCCCGGGACCGGTTTTGAAGATGTCCGCTTCGCCCGCCTCAATGCCGACGTTATACCGATAAATCCGACCGAGGTATCGCTTTACAGGCACTACGGTATCGCGCCCATCCCGGTGGACGCCTATGAACCGGACGACATCGTCGCCCGCGTTGCGGATTGCGACGCGCTTGCCGTTGTCTCAGCGTCGCTTCCTGAACCGGTCATCAGGAGCCTGTCCAGATGCCGGATCATCTCCCGGTTGGGCAACGGCACGGACAAGATCGACGTCAGAACCGCTACCGATGAGGGCATTCTCGTCTCAAATGTCCCTTCCTTTTGCAACGAAGAAATGGCCGACCACGTAATGGCCTCCCTGCTCGGCCTTGCCCGGCAAATTCCGAAAATGTCGCGGCATTTCTACGCAGGCGCTTACCAGCAGGCTCGTGACGAGGGTCTCCGGCTCCGGCGCGTATCGGGCCTCACACTGGGGCTGATCGGATTCGGCGCCTCGGCGAAGGCCGTTGTAAAACGCGCAAGACCCTTTGGCCTCGACATCCAGGCCACCCGGAAAAACCTGCGGGCGCCGCGGGACGACGCCGACGCCCTGGGTGTCCGAATGGTGGACCTGGACACGCTTTTAAAAACGTCGGACTTTGTCTCACTGCACCTGCCGCTCACGGCGGATACCTATCGGCTCCTGGACGAGTCCAACCTGAAAAAAATGAAACCCGGTTCCTATTTCATCAATACCTGCCGCGGCGCCATCACGGACGAAGGTGCGCTCGCCGGTCTGCTGCGGAGCGGGCACCTGGCCGGCGCCGCTCTGGACACCTTTGACGACATAGAAATCTTCGGAGAACAGGAGTCTCCGCCGGACCATGCGCTGACAAGGCTTGATAACGTCATTCTCACCCCGCATATCTCCGGTCTGTCCGTCCAGGCCAGCCAGGAGGTGGCGACCACAGGCGTGGAGAACCTCGTCTCGGTTCTCAGCGGCCGCCGGCCCCATACCGATAATATTGTCAACCCTGGCGTTCGACCGCGCCATCCACTGAAGGAACACGATCCCACATTGTTTGATCATTAGTGGCTCGCGACGCACTCCACGCGGAATTGAAGCGGGGAGCGCAACTTCAGGAGATTAACCCCATGGCCAATATGGAGAACCCCGAGCCCTTTTATTCCATGGCCCGCCGCGCCGGCGATATGCTCTTCCTTTCCGGCTTCGGCCCCGTCGAAGGCGGCGAAGTCGTCGGCAGGAATATCGAGGAACAAACCATCTTGACGATGGACAACATGAAGGATGTCCTGCAAAAAGAGGGCGCCACCTTCGACGACGTCGTCCGCGTCAACGTCTTTCTACTGGACATGGCCGACCGCGACGATTTCAATCGCACCTACATGCGGTATTTCAATAACAGAGGCCGGATGCCCACCAGGCGTCTGGTCGGAGCGGGCGACATGTTCAAGGGCATCCTCGTCGAAATCGACGCGGTCGCATACCTCGGCGAGTAGCGGATCCGAAACAGGATCGGGCCGGGAAGCCGCGCCTTGCGGCCCACATAGGGAGATCGACCATGTCTCATCCGATCTTTGACCTCGAAGGCCGAGTCGCGCTTGTCTCGGGCGCTGCGAGGGGTATGGGCAAAGCCATGGCCATCGGCTTTGCAGAAGCCGGCGCGGACCTCATGCTGGCCGACATCGATGAACCCGGTGTGCAGGAAACCGCACACAAGATCGAATCTCTGGGCCGACGCGCCATCCCCGTGCGGTGCGACGTTTCCGATACCGACCAGGTCCGCGCTCTGTTCGAACGCCTTGACAAGGAATTCGGCCGCATTCACGTCCTGGGAAACGTTGCCGGTGCAACCATGGTGAGAAGACCGGAGGATCTCACGATGGACGAGCTTCAACAGAGCCTGCAGTCCCTCGTCATCGGCCGCTTCTGCTGCTGCCAGGAAGGGGGCAGGCGCATGCTCGCGGCTGGCAAGGGCAGCATTATCAACATCGGCTCTCTGGCCAGCGTCTCCGCTATCGGCCGTGGCCATATCGCGTATAGCGTTGGCATGGGCGCCGTGGCGCAGATGACGCGGGAACTCAGCACGGAGTGGAGCGGCCGGGGGGTGCGTGTGAACGCCATCCTGCCCGCGCAGGTCATGAATGAATTCCTGGAAAAACGCCTGCGGGCCGAGCCCCGAATGGCCGACACATGGCTGGGCGGCATTCCCGCCGGCCGATTTGGAGAGCCGAAGGATATCGTTGGCGTTGCCATCTTCCTCGCCTCCGATGCGTCCGCGTGGATCACCGGCGTGTTGTTGCCGATGGACGGCGGCAACCTGGCGATGAACGCGGGCGGCACCTATCCCGGGGGCCCGATCGCCAGCGGATAGCCAGGGTCCGGCCCCGTTACGCCCATCTACCAAGCAGGGGAACTCCATGTCAGCCAATCAGGGGCCTGAATTGCTCCTCTCCCTTTACCGGCAGATGCTCACGATCCGGCGCACCGAGGAGCAGATTGCCAGGTCATACCAGGCCGGACTCATCCCCGGCGCGTGCCACACGTACGTCGGCGAGGAGGCGATCGCAACGGGGGTCTGCGCCCACCTGCGCACCGAGGACACGATCTTCAGCACCCATCGTGGCCACGGCCACGCGCTCGCCAAAGGCGTGCCCATAGGGGAACTCATCGCGGAACTCTTCGGCAAATCCACGGGGTGCGCCCGTGGCCGAGGCGGCAGCATGCACCTTTTCTCGCCGGAAATCGGCCTGATGGGCACCAGCGGCATCGTGGGCCCCAGCATTCTTCAGGCTGCCGGGGCCGCCTACACGTTCAGGATGCTCCAAACCGATCGGGTCAGCGTGGCCTTTTTTGGCGACGGCGGCGTCAACAACGGCGCCTTTCACGAAGGCCTGAACATGGCCGCCATCTGGCAACTGCCCGTCCTATTCGTCCTGGAAGACAATCGATACGCCACCGAAGTCGCTTTTGAATACGCCACCCGCAATACGAATATCGCCCAGCGCGCGGAGGGTTATGGCGTAACCGGCGTTGCGGTTGACGGCAATGACGTCATCGACGTCAACAAGAAAGCGGGCGAGGCCGTGGTTCGCGCGAGGGAGGGAGGCGGCCCCACACTGTTGGATTGCAAAACCTACCGAACCCGTCCTCACGCCGAGGGCATGCAAGATACCGGTTACCGCACAAGGGACGAAGTCGACGCGTGGAAAACCCGGGACCCCATCGCTCGGCTGGCGGACAAACTGCTCGATCAAGACATTGTCAACGCCGAAGGACTTCAACGGATCGAGCGGGAAATCCGAGAAGCCGTTGAAGCGGGCGTCGAGTTTGCCAGGAAAAGCCCCTGGCCGGATCCCGCCACGGTTACGGACTACGTCTTCAGTGGATAGGAAGCGAACCCATGCGTGAAATCACTTTTACGGAAGCCGCCCGCGAAGCCCTGTCCGAAGCCATGGCGGCGGACCCGACCATCTTCGTCGTCGGCGAGGGCGTCGGCAAACGCGGCGGCAACTTCAACACCACCACCGGACTTTACGACCTCTACGGTCCCATGCGCGTGTGCGATACCCCGATTTGCGAGCGCGGATTCATCGGCCTTTGCACGGGCGCGGCCATGGCCGGCGCGCGGCCCGTGGTCGATTTCATGTTTATCGACTTCATCCTGGACGGCTTCGGCGAGATGGTCAACCAGGTCGCCAAAATGCAATACATGAGCAGCGGCCGCCTTTCCATGCCCGTTATTCTCCGAGGCTGCATCGGCATCGGGGGCGCCGCCGCCACCCACCATTCCGGAAATTACTATCCCATTTTCGCTCATCTGCCCGGTTTCCGCGTGGCCTTGCCCGCCACGCCGTACGATGCCAAGGGCCTGTTCAAAACCGCCCTGGAGGGACATGATCCCGTTCTCTTCCTGGAACACAAGTCCATCCTCAACCACAGGGGTCCCGTACCGGAAACGGAATACGCCATCCCGTTCGGGCAGGCCGAGGTCCGCCGCGAGGGCAGGGACCTCACCGTTATCGCGTTTGCCAACATGGTTCCCGTTACATGGAAACTCTGCGACCCACTCGCCGCGGAGGGCATCTCCGTTGAACTCATCGACCCGCGCACGGTGGCGCCGTTGGACATGGATACAATTCTGGAATCCGTGCAAAAAACCGGCCGCGTTCTGATTGTGGACGAGGCCTTCGGTCCCTGCGGCATCGGCGCTGAAATCGCCGCTCAGATTCAGAGTCTGGCGTTCGACGACCTTGACGCGCCGATAGGCCGCCTCAACGGCGCGCATGCACCTACGCCGTACAGCGCCCCGTTGGAGGCGGCCTGCACACCTCAACCGGAAACCATTTTGCAGGCCATCCGCGACCTGATGGAGGAATAGTCGCGGCGGCGAGGAAGGCGACGAGTCGCCCGGCTAAAAAGGCACCTACGACCTGAGCCGCTCCCTGAGTTTGTCGAAGGGTCGGCGAAAGGCAGTGAAGAGCGCCAAACGGTGCACCCTGAGCCGTTCCCCTGAGGCCGCCGAGGGGTAGCGAAACGCGGGCATTTCGACAAGCTCAATGACCACGTTTCGGCATGCGCGTTTCGACCGGAAGGCTTCGAAAAATGCAGCGCAGGCAACGCAGGCGGCGTAAACAACCTAGCGAGAAGGGATGCACCGAAGCAGAAATGCGCCAACCTCTTCCCGCTCGTTTCCTTAACGTCTTCGGAAGGTCGATTCCCATGCCCATTGAAATCGTCATGCCCCGTCTGGGATGGACCATGGAGGAAGGCACCCTCGTCGAGTGGCTCAAGCAGAACGGGGATACGATTGAATCGGGAGAAATCATCTTTACCGTTGAAAGCGACAAAGCGATAAATGAAATCGAGTCCTTCGACAGCGGCACCCTGTTCATCCCGCCCGACACGCCCCAACCGGGCGACACCGTACCCATCGGCACGTTGCTGGGCTTCCTTCTGGAGCCGGGCGAACAACCTCCCGCCGAGACACACGCCAGGCCCGAAAACGAACAGGAATCGGAAGCCGGACTCCAACAAGCCGCCCCACCCCAACCTCGCGCCGATCGTACGCAAGCCAGGAAAAATCGACCCCCGATCAGCCCCCGGGCGCTCCGCCTGGCGAACGAACTGGGTGTCGATTGGAATACGCTCCAGGGCAGCGGTCGAAATGGCCGCATTGTCGAACGCGACGTCCGGGCCGCGACCTCGACGAAATCCCGAGACAAAGCCGAAATTTCTGTCCGGCGGGTCATTGCGCGGCGCCTGACGGAGAGTCACGCCACAACCGCGCCCGTAACGCTCACCACCGAAGCGGACGCCACCGGACTCGTGGCGTTGCGCGCCAAACTCAACATCCCCTTCCTGACATACAACGACGTGATCCTGAAACTGACGGCATTCGCCCTGGCCGACCATCCCGTTATGAATACATCCTGGGAGGATGCAGCCCTCGTCGTACACGACGGGATCCACATCGGGATTGCCGTAGACGCCCCCACCGGGCTTCTGGTCCCTGTCGTCAGGGACGTTATTCACAAAGACCTGGAAACGCTCGCCGGCGAAACCGCGGAATTGGTGCAGAAGGCGAAGCAGGGAGACCTCAATCCGGAGCATCTTCGCGGCGGCACGTTTACCGTCACAAACCTGGGCGCGTACGGAATCGACACCTTTACCCCCATCATCAACCTGCCGCAGTGCGCCATTCTGGGCGTGGGCCGGATCGTCTCCAAACCGGCGGTACACGAAGGCCGGGTTGTACCCCGGGACATGGTCGCTCTGAGTCTCACCTTCGACCACCGCATCGTCGACGGGGCCCCTGCCGCCCGGTTCCTGGACACGATTCGCCACCACATTGAACAACCCGAACTCTGGCTCGCTCGCTGAAGGAACCCTTCCCGGACGGCTTGCGATCTGCCGGGATTCGACTCGAATCCATTGACAACACGCAATTCGAGTGTTTTACGCCAGGGCGTTATTGCTTACTTTCGGATTTCCATGCAACGTCTGAATTTTCCCCGGCGGTATGACTTTGACATTCGCGCCACCGGCGGCAAGAGGACGATTTTCGATCCGCTTCGCCGGAAATATGTGCGACTCACGCCCGAGGAATGGGTTCGCCAGAACCTCGTGCAGCACCTTGTCAAGGATCTGGGATTTCCCGCGGGCCGAACCGCTGTCGAATCGGGCATTACGCATGGGGGCATCCAACACCGCGCTGACGTCATTGTCTACAACAGCAGGGGAGAACCCGTTCTCATGGCCGAATGCAAGGCGCCCGACGTGAAAATCAAACAGGACGTGTTCGATCAGATCGCCCGATACAACACGTCTGTCGGAACGAATTATCTGGTGGTGACAAATGGCATCACCCATTACTGTTACGTCCTCGACCGCAAACGACGAAGCTACTGCTTCCTGGACCACCTGCCGCGATATGAGGATATTTAGCCATTCACGAATCCACACCGCCGGGGAGAACGCCCGTGACACTCGATGAGAAGATCGACGCATTTCTGCAGACCGGTCCCTATGCCGTCGTCGGCGCTTCAACCGACCGTTCAAAGTACGGCAACAAGGTCCTGCGATGTTATATGCAGCACGACCTGAAAGTGTTTCCAATCAATCCGGATTCCGATGAAATCGAAGGTCATAAAGCCTTTCCCAATCTCGCCGCGCTGCCCGAACCGGTGGCGCGTATTTCCGTTATCACACCGCCCGAAGTTACGGAAGGGATTGTCACGCAAGCAGCGGACGCCGGCATTGAGTACATCTGGATGCAGCCCGGCGCCGAGAGCCAAAAAGCCGTTGAAGATGCTCAAGACGCCGGCATTGCGGTCGTCTCGGGCGGTCCATGCCTGCTCGTTGTCCTGGGTTACACCGAGAGGGATTAACCTCAATTCGAAAAAAGATAACCGCTAAATTGGCCACAAAAAGCACAAAAGGCACAGAAGGTATCGGTGCGAAACGGCGTGTGTCGCAACTCCGTGATCCTGCAGTTATTTCGTTGACTCTCGGCTATACGCCCTGTAACAGGATAGCTGTTTTTGTGCCTTTTGTGGCAATTAGCCTCAATTCGAAAAATACAGCGAGGCAACACCGCGGGCGAAAACTTCAGAAACGGGGTATTGAGGTCGTTCAAATGGATGAATTTTCCGTTCAGGTCCAGTGACCTCAAGCATCCTGGAACTTCGACATCAATTCGCCTTTGTTCTTCTGTGTATATTCGATATTTAGGTCCCCGAATAATTACGAATCAAGGTTAATGGCACGATGGAAATGCGCCGTATCCAATTTGACGCGATGGTGGCGGAACTGAACCGCGTTCTGCTCAAAGTCGGCTTCACGACCGAACGCGCCGAACGTTGCGCGAGAATTTTCGCCGAAACCACCCGCGACGGCGTCTATTCCCACGGCGTCAACCGGTTCCCGGCATTTGCCAGGCACGCCCCTTCCGGCAAGGGCATGGACCTCCGCGCCGAACCCGAAAAAGCGGCTGGCTTCGGCGTGCTGGAACAGTGGGACGGAAAACTGGGCCCCGGTATCCTCAACGCCTGCGTGTGCATGGACCGCGCCGTTGAAGTCGCAAAAGAACACGGTCTCGGCTGTGTGACCCTCAGAAACACCAACCACTGGATGCGGGCCGGAACCTACGGCCTGAGGGCTGCTGACGCGGGCTGTATCGGCATCTGCTGGACCAATACCACCCAGCTTATCCCCCCGTTCGGTTCCGCCGAACGCAAGGTGGGCAACAATCCCCTGGTTTTCTCCATTCCCCGCCCGGAAGGCCGTCATTTTCTTCTGGACATGGCGATGAGCCAGTACTCCGACGGCAAACTCGACGTATATCGCAAAGCCAACCGGCGACTCCCGGTCCCCGGGGGATACGACAACAGCGGAAACCTGTCATACGACCCCGGCGCCATCCAGGCTGCTCGCCGTCCGCTGCCCATCGGTCACTGGAAAGGGATCGGACTCGCGATGTCGCTGGATCTGGTTGCCTCGCTGCTGTCGGGGGGCCGTTCCACGTTTCAGATCGCTCAGGAGGAGGCCGAATACGGTGTCTCCCAGGTCTTTTTTGCTATCCATGCCGCCGCTGTGGCCGGAGACCGGATGCGCGAATTGGTGGATCAGACGCTGGGCGACTTTCACGCCGCCGAATCGCTCGACGGCAGCGAGCCCGTGTCGTATCCCGGCGAGCGGATGTTCCGGACCCGAGAGGAGAACCTCGAGTTGGGCGTCCCGGTCGCAGAAGGCTGCTGGGAGGAAATCCTGGCGTTGTAGGTGCATCGCGCTCCGGCGGTCGGCGGAAACCGGTCCGGTGTTTTCCAAAACCTGAAGACAATCCTGTTGACACCTGGAACGACCATGCCGATCATGCGAGAAAACCGCGTCCCCCTGATTGCGGCGCGGCAGTGACAGGGAGCAGGGTCTTGAATGATCCCCGGAATTGACCACCTGACGATACCACAGACAAGGAGCGCAACATGGACCAGCTGAAGATAAAAACCACCGCCATGCCTGAAGATCTGCCCGCCATGCCCATCGATCCCGACTGGATTCATGAAGGCGATCCGACGGCCCGCGGCACCATCGTTACCCAGAGCGCCGACAAGAAGGTTTCGAGCGGTTACTGGCAATGCAGCGAAGGGAAATTCGAATGGACCTTCGGATGGGACGAATTCGCCCACATCTTCGAGGGCAGCGTAACCATTGAAGAAGACGGGGGCGAAAGCTACTCACTTGGGCCGGGCGATACCGTCCACTTTCCGGCGGGACTCAAGACCCACTGGCACGTCTCGCAGCCAGTAAAGAAATATTTCGTCATTCGGACGGCTGACGCATTGGAGCTATAGCACGGACCATTCTTTTGCTCTGAGGTTGTCACTTTGCTCCAGGCATTCTGAAATCCCATTGAGTCCGGTCTGCTACCGTCTGTTTCCATTGTAATTTGGGTTCCATAGACGAAAGGCTTTTTTCCCTTGTCAGATAAGATCCGCACGGGGATTATTCGCTGCGATATGCATGGGATGTGGTTCGGCGCGCAGATGGACCAGCACGATCCCCTGCGTCTCCAACTTCCGCTTCACGGAGATGTTCACTCACGTATTCGGCCCCGAGGGCGCCATCCAGGGCCTGGTTCTCAACGACTTCAATGCCTGCGAGGGGTCTGCTGTGATCCTCGAACACGTCAAAGAAATGGTCCGCACGGGCCGGCCGCATCCCCTGGGAGACGACATGGTCGCCGCCGTGGCCGTGGCCGACGCCATCCGAAAGGCCGAAGAAACGGGGGAGAATGTCGCTGTCGAATGTCCATTTACCTGAAAGGATGGACCCGATTTTGCGACACGTGGCAACCGGGATCGAAACGAGTTCGCCGGGTCTAACAGCCCGTTGAAAAAGTCCATCCGGGCTGCGGCCGGCTTTTGTGGCAGAATTACAGCGTTGCGCTTCCTCCCCGTATCCCCCGATTCGACTCGGTCGCGCGCCTTGTCTTCGGTCACAATTGCTCGGCCTCGCCTGCAGAGCAACTTTATCAACGGACTGCTAAAGGGACAAAGTGGTGGGCCATTGGCTGATTCTGACGGTCTCATATGTGGCATTCAAGTAAACACCCACCATTACCCTATCGGGTTTCAAGGTGCCGGTCGTAACCAGGTCTTGAACGTTGGGAGGGCCGTACACATTGAGACAATAAGGGATTTTTTAGATGCCCACAGCATTATGTATTACACGGAGGACATTGAAAAATGACTGAGACAACGTTGACGTTTACAGTCTCCACAAACCAGGCAAAAGTAAATCTTGTAACCGATCCCTCGAAGCCTGGTTGGGAGGATTTCCTCGCGTCGAATCAGCGAGACGAGATGGTCCAGGAAGAAAAGGAACGTGTGCAGCGAGAAAAGTCATAGGCAACACTCTGTTGAAGGCGGTTAGCTGGCGGCAGGACCGGAGCCATTTCTTTGTTACCTGACTATGAAGTTGTTGTGGGTGTCAAGGATCCAGATACTGGTCGGGTTGACGCGGCGGAAGGCAATTTAACATTCACACTTGACAAGATGCGAGAATTTTTGGAAATCTATCGTTGGAGGTTATATTATGAACAATAAACTGGAGATGGTCGAACGCGCGAGGGCGGGTGAGGACGCCGAGGCGGTTATTGCGGGTCACACAGAACACGGGCGAGGGCATGAACGACGATTCTGGGGGCTTGGGTGAGGGAATAGAGTGGTTTCTGAGTAAGGATAACGAGAGGGGGTCGTAATGGGCGTTGCTGATGTCGTATTGGGGTGGATAGAACGCGTCAAGCGTGGCGAGCGTCCGAAGGACGTTATTGCGGAGCAAGAGGAAGACCCGTTTCTGGCCCGGTCTTTAGAGATTGACGAGGAGCTTCGGACGGGAAAGAGCAGGATGCTTTCGGCTGAGGAGACGCGGCGATATTTTGAAAAGGTGAAGAGGGAAAGTCGGTGAATGAAGCACGTGGAGGATCCAGGAAAGCGCAAAACTCGCCAGAAAATACAGGGCAACGTGAACCCGTAGAGCAAGAGATTGTAATCCGGGATGTTGTTCGGGAGTTCTTGGATACTTTGCAACCAAAGGTGAGACGTTCTGCTGTTGAAAAGATCGAATCGCTTAAAGATCCGCTTAACAGGAGGGGATCGAAAAAGATACAGGGGCGTCCTGCCAATGACCCCATGTTCAGAATCGAAAAAAGGCCGTATCGGATTTTCTACAAACGGTTTTCGGGACGGATATATGTGGTAGATATGGACCATCGGCAAGGTGCGTACGACAGGAAATAGCGGTAAACGGGAAGACTGTGCAGAGGAGGTTTTGATGGGTGCTGACACTTTTGTTAACGGACGGATCAATCGAGTTGTGAGGAAGAACTCCTGGCTGGGATAGGTTGAAGAAATGAAATTGAATACGCTTTACTACGGCGATTGTCTTGAATGAATGAGGAAGTGGAATGATGGTCCTGTGCACACGACAAGATTTCTCGCCAATTTGGTCCCATTCACGATATTGTCTTATACGGTAACAGATAAGTTTACGTTTCATCCTGGGCGGATTCCATATTCGAAAGCGTACACCGAAGACCGTTTCAGGCATTACGAGCGGCGAGGACGGTATCAAGCCAATTACTTGACCGGTCCTGGAACGAGGAAAGGGGATAGCCGCAAGACTTGGGGTGGATTTGATCCAGCGAGGGCCAGGCGTCACTGGGCAATTCCACGTTCCCTTCGTAAATTCCTACCGGAAAACGGCGCGGGAATGTCAAGCGACAGTCTGACGTGTTTGGCACTTTTCGATATAGTCCCCCATAAAAGACCCCCCTCCGATGTCCTTCGGAGGGGGGTTGTCATTTCAGCCGTCGGCTTAGAGGATCGAAAAACGTGGCGCAACGGGCAGCGGCTCATCCTTCCGTCCGCTGTCGCCGCTCTCGCAGACACGCAGCCAGAAGGAAGAGCAGCGGCGCCAGGCCAAGCACGAGCATGGCAACGCCGTTCCACTCATAAACGGATTCCGTTGTCCGTTGAATCATTGCGATTCCAGGGCCCAGGATGAGCTTGCCGGACCATATCGCGACAATGTAGGCCATCAGGTTGAACCGGACCAGCCACGCGACCAGGAAAACCAGCACACCCAGATTCACGAGCGCCAGGCCGGCCAGAACGGCGAAGTGATAAAAACTCCTGGCCGGCGCGATCGCCTCCGTGGACAACATTGCAACCGCGATTCCGGCCACAATCAGCCATGGTCGTTTCACTCCGGCTTTCCAGA
The DNA here is from genome assembly GCA_965237675.1 of Candidatus Latescibacterota bacterium. Lineage (GTDB taxonomy): Bacteria > Latescibacterota > UBA2968 > UBA2968 > JAAXHE01. Next base: position 381,538 of record OZ250150.1, on the reverse strand, counting down.
TCAGCAGAATTGCCAGCACTGCAAAGGGATCGATTAACTCCAGGGCTGCGTCACCGGCGGCGTTGATGAAGGGAAGATAGGTGTTTATTCCCGGCAAGTTGAACCCGTCCGCTTGTAGAAACTCCGTCAACCCGTGATATTTCACAAATATACCGACACTGCCCATACCTGTCCGAAGCAGCAAAAATGCCGCCGCCAGAGCCAGCGTGCCGGCCCAGAAGCGCAAGCCGCCTTCTCGCATCCGTAAGAGCCCCAGCCACCTGCCGGCCCCCATCTCTTCGGGATAGAGAGATCCACAAAGCGCAACCATCAACGCTATCATGACCGCTATTGCCAGTCCCATCAGCGGTGTGCCGATCAGCATAGAGACCCCCTGGATACCCATGTAGGTCGTCATCGCCTGGCTTGTATCATATGTGTGGAAAAAGGTCGGTAACGAATTGATCCAATTCAGTACCATCAGCGCCACAACCGCAATGCCTAATGTGATTGGGAGTCTCCAGGAAATCTCCTTTGCCCGGTAAAGCCGGAAGAAATAAATCCCCGCCAGTATCAGGGTTGCCAGAGCCAATAGAACCGGCACGTTCGAGGCCAATACCTGCCCGGTGCCTTGTTGCCGGAGCGACCGAAGGAATTTTTCCGGCGCCTTATATCGGGTACCGAAGAATCCGACCTCGTCCCCCTGAACCCGTGCATTTACGCGGAACTCTCCATCCTCGACCTTCCGGTCCATCCGTTCCCACACAAAATGGTGGTCCATCCGTTCCTCCTCCTTCTCCGAACGGGCCTCCAGTAGCTTGTATTGCACCGTATCCGTTACGGATCGGTGGAACTGTCTCTCAACAGATGCCTCGGCCTTCACCCGTGCGACGTCCGTCTCCAATTCGGGTCCGGCCCGAGTTTCCGGAATGATGTGGTTTATGCCCGCAACGTGCCCGGCCGCGTCCACGCGGATCCGGATCTCCTCCTTCTCCATCGGCTTGAACCAGCGCACGTGCCAATACCACGGGGTTGTGTTCTCGGCCATCAGGCTATCCGCGCGCGCGACACCCGCGTTTCGGATCAGATGTGTGTAATGCGAGGAACCGACCCCGCTGCGAAACTGCACCGATCTGCGGTAATCCGACACATCCAATCCCAGTTCTTTACAAAAGGCTTCCGCGACACGCACCGCCTGGCTCCGGGTCACTTCCAGCTTCAACGTACGGGAGCCGAACCGGTCCACGTGGAATCCGATCATCAACGTGACACCCGCCAGGGCGCAAAGGCCGGCGACAAGCCACCTCTTTCGATCCGGCAAATAGGCATCGGGGTCTTTTTGAGTCACGGCCGCACGGTCGGGCTCGGGCGCCGGTTCCCCGGTTTCAACGGGTTGTTCAGGCGCTTCCTCATCGACCGCGTCGTCAACTTCCCGGGGTCGGGGCCTCCCGGTCAGAACAGCGAAAGCCGAGGGGATGGCCGGCAGCAGCAAAATCCCGATGACCAGTACACCGGATACCTGAAAGTAGGGACTTGAAGACTTCACCATCGGCAACGCTACGATGAAAGCATTAATGGCGTAGTGGGCTATGATGGGCGCCCATATCCCGAAACGCAAGAACACAATACCGAAGACGATTCCTATGACCGTTATCTCAATTCCGCGTATATAAATGGGCTCATGGGGGTAGTTGGAATGCAAGAACGCCCACACCACCGCCGGCAGCAACACTGCCAGCCACCGCCGTTTCAACCATCGGATCAGCAGAGTAATCGCCAACAGACGGAAGAAAAACTCCTCCATCGCCGCGGCGGACAATCCTGCCAGCAACGGGTAAATCCAGGGGATGGCTGTGCTGAAAGCGTTGTCGTACTCGCTGACGTCCGCCGGCACCCAGACATCGAAATACCGGCCACCCAGCAGATAAAACAGAGCGACGTATCCCAGCACGGCCCCGGCGACGCCATAACCCACGACCGTGGACCGAAGGAATCCGGCTGAAAATACCCCTTTCAAAGACAGGCGTCCGAGCGGACGCGCGCGTCCCTCGAATAGCACGTCTCGTCCGAGAGCCCCGCCCGCCGTCCCGGCCAGGCAGACGATCCCGCCGTAAAGAGCCGCGACCAGAACAGCACTGAACAAAACGGTCACCAGAAAGGCACCGAATGAGACCGTTGTATCGAAATTATAAAGCGCAAGAGGCAGGGCGTTGACGTTCGCCGCAAGCCAGGCAATGGCCACGAGTGTTCCGACCACCAGGCCGGCCTGCCAGTGCAAGCCCTTCCTGCGATAATACTTGACCAGAATCACCAGCATGGCGATGCCCAATGCGAGCCAGAACGGCAAAAAGACCTGCGTCAGCAGGTTCGCCCGCGAACGCACTTCCCGGTAGTTCCGGGAGAAACTATCCGGCACTTTCAGGTATTCGCTGAACCGTCCCACCCGGTCCCCGTGCACCACCACGTCCAGGCGGTAGTGCCCGTCGTCTCCCACGGTGAAGTCCTTCTTCCGGTAGGCGAACCGGTGATCGCCCCGGGCCTTGCGTTCCGTGCTGGACCGATCGATCAACTCGTAGCCGTCCAGGTCGTACCCCTGGGTATCCCGCAGGAATTCTGATGCAATCACAAGCGCCGCGTCCTGCGTCAGGCTCGCACCTTCGTCCGATTCCAGGATGCGGTGCGAAAATCCCACAATTCGCCCGCCCGGATCCATCCCCACCCGAAGTTCCTCCTTCTGCAGCGGCTTAAACCACCGCACGCTCCAGGACCAGACCGACAACCACTCCCTGGCTAGCCGGTTGGTCTCCTCCAGGCCCAGCGTCTGCTCCAGGAAAATCTGCTGCATCTGCCTGCTGGAGAACACCTGGGCGTTCTCATAATCCGCAAGATCGTATCCCAGGTCCTCCAGATAGGCCTGCGCCTTCAGGAGTACCTCATCGCGGCTCAACCTGAAATCCAGCGACGCGGAAGGAATCGCCTCGGTGTAGAAATTCAGAAATACCGCCAGCCCGCCCACACCCAGTACCAGGAATACCAACAGCCACATCGCATCGCGACGGTCCATCATCCACTCCTCTCAATCAGGTCTGTCAAGGCCCGGATATTGTCACCCGCAATGTAAGGAGACGGGGACGGCGGACACAAGAAAAAACCCGGGCGACCGGTCCTTCCGAATCGGTTGCCATCCATTTTTTTTCATCCTATCTTGAATGGCGTCAGGGGAAGTCAGTGCATAGCCGCGGCAACTATTTTCTTCGGTCATGTTTCGGAAGACGCCCGATGGGCGTCCGTCCTGGAAGGTAACGAGTCCGCCGGATGTTCCGGACGCTGCGGCGACACTTGTCTCAAGCCGTCGCGGACGGTCCTCACGGGAGAATGGCATTGACGACGCATACCGGAATTCCCGAAACCATTCCGGCGGTTGTCTGCCACGGATCCGAAGACTACCGCCTGGAAGAACGCCCCGTGCCGCGCCCTGGACCGGAGGAGGTCGTTGTCCGCGTTCAAATGCCTTCGCGCGACGCCCACCTGGGACCCGGTTGTTACCCCATCGCTATCGATATGATCCAAAAGGGCCTCTTGCCAATGGATCGTATCGTGACCCACCGCCTGCCTCTTGAGAGATTCCAGGACGGCATCGATCTCGTCGCCGCCGGCGACCGTTCCATCAAAGTCATGCTTCAGCCTTAACGGGTCGAGGCGCGAAGGGTCCCGAGATCTTCGCCCGCGCAGGCGGGCAGGCCACCGGGAATGCTGTTTTACGGAATTCGCCACATCGCGGGCGATCCATACCGGATCGAGATGGATTCCGTCTGAGTTAAACACGTACTTAGCGTTGACCAGGAGAGGATACCATGGAAACAGCCGGGAAACTCATCCGCCGAAAACTCAGCATCAACCCCGAGGGAGTCGTCCCGGACCTTCAAGACTTTCCTCTTCTCGTGGTCCTGCGGGACAACGCCCTGAAACCGGTTGACCGGGGCGGTCACATTCTCAGGGAAGACGGAAGCGACATCCACTTCGTATCCCGCCAGGGCGATACGCTGGCGTACCGTATCGAGTCCTACGATCCCGAAAACGGCGCCCTGAGGGCAAGAGTCAGAATCCCTTCACTTTCGGCGGATACGATTTTTTACCTCTGCTATGGAGGAGGATCGGTTTCATGTCCGGACCCCGTTTGGGATACCGACTACAGACTGGTCAGTTATGGGAGCGAATTGGTACGCTCCGAAGCGCTCGACCGCGCTCAAACCCTGACTGTCGAAGCCTGGGTCGAGAGCAGCCAAACCCGTTCGGACGCCTTCCAGGCCCTGGTCGCCAAGTGGTCGTTGCGATCAGTTATGGATACGTTCGAGTCCTACGACGCCGGGGACACCGACGGCCTGGACACCAGGGGCTTTTTCGGCGCCGTCTGTGACGGACGTTACGTTTATTTTGCGCCTCAACTCAATGGTTCCCAGGAGCGCCACGGCCAGGTTTTGCGATACGACTCCTGCGGCGGGTTCAACAGTCCTGACAGCTGGGAGGGGTACGACGCGGGGAGTACCGACGGCCTCAACACAAAAGGATACTACGGCGCCGTACACGCCGGCGACTATATCTATTTTGTTCCACGTACCGACGGGCGTGCGCATCACAGCCGGATTCTGCGTTACGACCGGCGTGGGGAATTCCACGATCCCGGAAGTTGGCAGGCATACGATATCGGCAATAACATTTCCCACCAGAGCGCCGCCTATGACGGACGTTACATCTACCTCGTACCCGGATACGAGGTAGACGGGTCCGAAACCGGCCGAGCCGTCCGGTACGATACGCGGGGTGATTTCAAGGATCCAGCCAGCTATGTCACCTACGATGCCGGTAACACCGGCGGGCTGGAGTCGAGGAATTACGACGGCGCCACCTTCGATGGACGTTACGTCTATTACTCGCCCCTCAACGACCGCGGAATCGTGCTCCGGCACGATACCTGCGGCGAGTTCGACGATCCCGCAGCCTGGCGGGCTCTGGATGCCAGTGGTCAGGGCATGGGGATGTGCGTGGGCGCCATTTTCGACGGACGCTACATTTACTATGTGCCGTATGCGCACAGCAATGCGGTCCGATACGACACTCGTGCCGACTTCGTGGACCCGGATAGCTGGGAAGCCTATGACGCGGCAGGCACGTCGGGTCTGCATACCAAAGGTTACGACGGCGCGGCCTTCGACGGCCAGTACATTTATTACATTCCGTTCTACGAAGGCGATCAACCCCAGCGGGGTTTCCACTGCCGTGTTCTGCGTTACAACACGTGCATGAACTTCAACGACAGGGCGGCCTGGGACGCCGCCGATGGGGGCGTCTTCACCTATCCGCCGAACCCTGGCGGCTTCAATGGGGGCGCGTTCGACGGACGGTACGTCTACTTTGCGCCGTGGCGTGAAGATCCCGACGAGAACGACGCTCGCGAATACGCACCCCACGGAAAAGTGCTTCGCTACGACACCGCGGGCGACGCCTCCTTCATACTCAAATACGCCGAATGCGGTCACAATGGCGGACTTTGCGCGTCACTGCCGGGTCCGGCCTTCACCATAAACACACAAAGCGGTACCCGGAGCGTACGCGCCAACAGGACGCTCACTCCCGGCAGGCATCACCTCTCGGGCGTATACGATGGCGAACGGACGACCCTGTATGTAGACGGGACGCCGGTGGCTTCGACCGAAGCTTCGGGGCCCATCCAGTCCAGTCAGGCACCGGTCGTCATCGGCCGGCTCGCGGGCGGCGGGGCGCCGTTTCAAGGTGAAATCGAGGAAGTCCGTATCTCGAGCACGGCCCGGTCCGATCAGTGGATCGAGGCTACCTATCAGAACCTTGCGAATCCAGCGGAATTCGTCTGCCTGGGGCCGGAAGAAAGATAGGACGAAACGCAGAGGCGCTTCGCCCTGATCGGGTTTCCGGTACGGCAGATTACGTGTGCTTTGGTCGATCAAGACGGGCGCCGGTCCTCACGGCCCGCGACCCGCCGTGCTGTCATTCGCTGATTCACTGAGGTTTCGACTCTAAGTCCGCGTGCCGATTCCGCTACCCGCCCGTACGTGCACTTCAATTCCACGCCTTGAGTCTTCCGTCAGGTCGTCGTCAAAGACAACCGTCCCCGGTTCGAACAGCAGGACAAGCGTGGACCCTCCGAACTGAAAATAACCCTTCTCCTGACCCCGGTGGACCGGGCCCGGCGTGTATGTCTCAACAATGCTGCCAACCGCAAAGCCGCCTATTTCCACATATGCGATTCGTCCGAATTGGTCCGAATCGAATCTGGTAATCGCGCGTTTGTTCCGCCAGAATACGCCGGGCACCCTGGCAAGGCCAAGCGGATTGACAATATAGTACCGCCCGGCGACGACACGCGCCGGTCCGGCCTTTCCGGAATCCGGAAAATGGAACCGGTGATAGTCGTATGGCGCAAGCCGGACGACCAACGCCGACCCGTCTTGATAGGGAAGCGCGTTGTCTTCGGAGTCCAGCAGGAGATGTAAAGGAACCGATGCCCCTTTGACCGGGATCCGGCCGCCTTCCAGGAGTTGCCGATAGACCAGAACCTTTCCGTCCGCGGGACAGGCGAATGTGTCGGGCCCCAGGTCAAACGGCCTGGCATCGGGTTTCAACCGGCGGGTGAAAAACGCGTTAAAGCTCGGATACCGATCCGGGGGATATTCGATCTCTTCGACATCGATGGCGTACTGCCGAACGAAACGGGGAATTTTGCGGCGACTTCCGGGACGCGCCTGCATCCAGCCGTATAACCGGCAAAACGCTGAGTTATTAAAAAGGAAATGGTAAAGCCCAAGGAAGACTGAAGAATCGAACCACCGCTGGAAGAATGCGAAAGACAGCGGTTCAGTTACCATTCTTCCGGACCTTCGGTCCCGATAAGTAATCTCGGAATCGTCACCCATTTGCCCGTCAAGACCCCGGTACAACTGGCAGGACAATATGTGACGGGTGGTCGGGGTCGTGATATATCGCGTTCTCCGCCTGGACAACCCGACGGTCCCGCCCCAATGCGCCCCCCGTATTCGGATTGATATCGAACCTGGGAAAATTACTGCTGGAGACATCCAGCCGGATCCGGTGCCCAGCCCCGAATACGGTCGAGGTCGGATACATCACGATTTCCAGTTCATAGATCTCTTCCGGCGCCATCGACTCCGGTTTATCCCGCGAGTTCCGATACCGCCCCCGGATGATGCTGTCCGTTATGTTCTGCGCGAAACCGTCGGGATAGTCCGCGCCCGGTGGATGTACGTCGATCAGTTTCACGGTGAAATCCGTATCCGTCGCGGACGAGGCCGCCCACAATATCATGGTTAACGGCCCCGTCACTTCTTCGGCCTCGTCCAGTTCGGGGGTCTGGAAGACGAGGACGTCGCCTCGCGTCGGCAGCGGCAGGTTGTCGCTGCATCCGTAAAATCGGGTATCGCCTCGCTGATCGTACGCGCCCGCAACGAGAACCGGGTCCCCTGCGGACAGATTGCCGCCGATTGTGGGTACCGGATCTCTGGGATCGAACGTGTACCGACTCGGCCCGGAAGGTTTCGGCAGTTCCTGGCCGAGTGTGCCGTCCGAATGCAGGTAGTACGGCGTAAACCGCGTTTCGGGAAGCGGCCAATCCTCTACGTTCCGCCAGATGCCCATATAGGACAGGCGCCCCTCCCGGTTCCTGCGGCCGTCGCCGCCGCCCATCATGAATATGCGAACCGGCTTTTCCCGGTCGACCCCATTGTCAAAACCCTTCAGCCACCTGTCAAACCAGCGCAGCCGGTATCCATCGTAATCGTCCAGGACGGACTCCGAACCGAAGTCCACGTCTCCCGCGAACGAGTTCCCCCATCCGCCGTGGGTCCACGGACCCATCAACAAATGTTGCGGGGATTTCATCCGTTTCGAGAGCGCCACATAGTTCGCCGTGGTTCCCCGGGTGTATGAATCGTACCACCCGCCCAGGTAAATTGTGGGCACGTCCGCGTGTTCGTCGTAGTAGTGGTCGATTGCGTATCCCCGCTGCTTCCAATAATCGTTGAAGTCCCCTTCGCCCAGAAGATCCAGCACCCATTGCTCATAGGTGGGCAGAAAACGCAGGGCGGACGACCCCTTCCGGTAGGGCGTCCGCGTCATCCATTCTCCGATCCGCGCGAAATCCGCGTCCAATGCGGCCTTCAGCGTTGCATCGGCCAGCGCCTCTTTACTCGTCGTTGCCATCCTGAACGCATATATCATGAACCGCAACTCCAGCGCGCCGTTCTGCCGCATCGAACTGGTGTGATAGTTCGACGTGCCCACCGCGACCACCATCGCTTTCAGATGCGGCGGATTCAGGGTGGCCAGCGCGCTCTGGTCGCTTCCGCAGTACGACCCGCCCATCGTGCCCACGTGTCCGTCGCACCATGGCTGCGCGGCAACCCATTCCACGGTATCGTACCCGTCGGGCGCCTCCTTTGCAAACGGGTGCCACACGCCCTCGGATTCGAATCGCCCCCGGACATCCTGCCGGACGGCCACATACCCTCTCCGCGCGAGATACCGCCCCTCGCTGAATTTCGATTCCTTATCGTAGGGTGTGCGTTCGACCACCGCCGGATACGTGCCCTGCACAATGCTGCCCTGCTTCGCCGGGAAATAGAGATCCGTCGCCAACCTCACGCCGTCGCGCATGGGCACCATCACGTTTCTTCGGACGATCACATCGTACTCGATCCACGAACCGCGCACCTCGGATTCCGCCATCGCAATCCCCTTTCTTAGAAGCTGTCTTAAAATCCCCAGCGGTCTTCGCGCGGCTGCAAAAGCGCCGGTCGGCGTTGGTCAAACCCACCCGTCTTACGAGGTCGAGGCTACGCTAGCTCGCCTCTCATAGGCGGATTTTCCCGTCGGCGCTGCGCGCCCCTCGCGCCTCATAACCGTCACTTTTTCGCTCGCGCTCGGGAACTCACCAGTAATTTTAAAACAGCTTCTTCCTTTGGTCGCTCATTCACGCTCAACGAACGCACCCGCTTCGCGCAGGGCTTCCACACCCGAGCCGCGCGCTTCGAGCGGGAAATGGACGGGCCGATTGCCCGAAAGCTGGGACTGGTAGATTGCCATCACCATTTCCAGGGACCGCAGGCCAACCCGTCCGTCGCTCCTCAATTCGCCGCGACCCTCCAGCGCGTTCACCAACTCGTTCAGCGCGAGGACATACGTGGACGCGGGCGGCGGATGGTCGACCTGCGCCAGCTTCAACGAACTCCATTGAAACCCGCTGTCCGGTTCGTAGTCGTCCTCAACCGCCTGGTAGAGATGGACCCGTTCTCCCAGAAAACGGATCACGCCCTCACTCCCGCGCAACTCAAACGCATTGTCCGTATAGGCTGTCAGTTCCGCGCCATGTACCAACCCCGTCGCTCCATTCTCAAACTTCATCATTGCAGCGCCGAAGTCCTCGACCGCCCACGGCCGCATCCGCTGTTCCGCCATGCCGCACAACCATGCCACCTCGCCGGCGTACATATCCATCAGGTCGAAATAATGGGTAAAGTCGTGCAGAAGCGGCCCCTCGTTCCCGCTTCGCCACCACGGCGCCGGTTTGCCGCCATCCATATAACAATAGACGTGATTCAGGTCTCCGATCGCGCCGTCGCGCAACAGCTGCAGCCCCAGATTCCATTCCGGTGACCACCGCCGGTTGTGATTGATCTGCAGCAGGATGCCCGCGTTGTCGCAAGCGTCGATCATGCGGTCGCATTCCTCCAGGGACAGAGCCATCGGCTTCTCGCAGACAATCGCCTTTGTCGTGGATGCAGCGGCGCATGTCTCCACCATCTCGCAATGCAATTCCGGATGGGTGGCCACAATACAGATATCCGGCCTGATCTCGTCCAGCATCCGCCGGTAGTCGTGATAGAGCGCGTCGATTCCGTATCGCTGTCCGAAGATCTCCAGCTTTTCGCGCCCCCGGTTCACACCCGCCACGAGTTCGCAGTCGGCATGTTGCCGCAATGTATCGGCGTGGTTGTCCGGCAGATCTCCGAAACTGAACTGGTATCCCACGCGACCCGTGCCGATGATCGCCACGCGATAATTCGCCATCTGGACCTCCTGAATTGTTCTCCAACGCTGAAATCCAACAGAGTGCAGTCGTTCTCGACCCTGCGGGACGCCAAAGGATCACGGACTTTCAGTTTCGACCTGCTCCAGCGCGTCGATGAGGCTCTTCCGCACCAGATCGCACAGTTCGTCGATATCCTCACGCTGCACGATCAACGCCGGGCTCACGGCAAACCAGGTCGGGTCGATCCGAATCAACAGCCCGTTCGCCAGGGAGGTCCGTTTCAGCGCCTGCCCCAGTTCCGGAAACGGGGCCATTGACGTGGTGTCCCTCACGAGTTCAACGCCCTGCAACAGCCCCCGGCCCCGCACCTCGCGCACCACGCCCAGATCCTTCAACCCTTCCAGCCTGGATGCCAGATAATTGCCGAGTTCCCCGGCCTTCCGATCCAACTCCTGCTCCACGATTTCGTCGATTACGGCCATTCCGACGGCGCAGGCAACGGGATTGGCCGCGAACGTATGCCCATGCGCAAAGTTGACCTCCGCCGCCACCGGTCCGAGAAAGACGTCTCCCATATCCTCCCGCGCCATCATGGCCCCCACCGGATATGCCCCGCTTGAGATGCCTTTTCCCGCGCAGATGATATCGGGCGTCACCCCGAACGTCTGGGCTGCGAACATCGAGCCGGTCTTGCCGAACCCCGTGATAATCTCATCGTAGATCAATATCACATCGTACCGGTCGCAGACGTCGCGGATAATCTGAAAATACTCCTCGGTGGGTGTAATAATCCCGCCGGTATTGCCTATAGGTTCCAGAATGACACCCGCCACCGTATCCGGGTCTTCATTGACGATCACGTCCTCGAACATTTGCGCGCAGAAGCGGTTGCATTCCTCCCAGGAAGCAAAACGGTCTCTGTAATACGTAGGCGGAAAGACCTTGAGGAATCCGCTCATCTGGGGCTCGAACGGCGTCTTGCGTTTCCCCGTCCCGCTGGCTGCCATGGCGCCGAACGTTGCTCCGTGATACCCGAAGTAACGGCTGACGAATTTGTACTTGCCCGGTTGGCCGCTCTGCTTGAAGTACTGCCGGGTAAACTTCAGCGTGGATTCGACGGCTTCGGAACCGCCGCTGTAGGATTTGATGAAATTCAGGTTCCCCGGCGTGACTCCGCCCAGTTTCTCCACGAAATCCAGCGCCACGTCCGAGAGCCCGTGCATCGGCGGCGAGAATCCGAGCGTCTCCGCCTGCTTTCGCATCGCCTCCAGTACCCGGGGATGGCCGTGTCCAAGCGAGGCCACGAAGATGCCGCCGATCCCGTCAAAATAGCGCTTGCCCTCGATATCCCAGTAATAGAGGCCATGCGCCCTTTTCACGAGTAACGGATGTTCCATAAAGGCCGACGTCTGCTGATAATCCAGAAACGTCCGCTTCAGCAATCGGCGCTGACGCCGATCCAGTTTCATCGGGCTATTCCTCCGTACGCTTTGCCTCGACACCATCGACAGAACACTACGCCAACCCCTTCGGCGCCAGCACGAGCCGCTCCGCATTCCTGTAAGCGATCTGTTCCCGTTCTTCTTCCGTTATATCCGCCGCTGCCAGCAACGCGGGGAACGCCATGGGCTCGTACAGAGGCGAATCCGTACCGAACAACACCCTGTCCGCGCCCACCTCACGCACCACCAACCCGATGATGCCCGTTCGTATCGCCCTCGCCGTGCCCATGTCCGTATAGAGGTTGCCCGTTTTGCAATCCTGGAGCGCATCAATCGCCTCGTATGTCTGCCCCGGCTGCCCCGCGCCGAAATGCGCCGTGATCAACGTCAGAGACGGAAAGGCTTCGGCCAGCCGCCGCAACCGGGCCGGGGCTGCGTACGATTCGTTCTCTCCGTGGGACAGCACCGGCAAACCGATGGGTTCCAGCTTTTCCAATAACCGGAAAGAGGGTTTGATGTCCGCCGGATACTTGTGCTGAACCGGATGGATTTTAAACCCCGCAACCTTGGGATGGTCCTTGAACCGGTCCAGCAACTCCAGCGACTCGCTCATCTTCAACGGATTCAACACCAGCCATACGAGAAGATGTTCCAGTTTCTCCGCCTGTTGTATGGTCCACTCGTTGCCGTACGTCAACTCCGTAAACAGCGCCGATCCGGACGTCACCACGGTCCGCTCGATTCCCGCCCGCTCCTGCAACGCCACAAAGCCCTCGGCCGTGAACGTCGTGATCTCATCAAACCATGGCCCCAGGTGGGCGTGCGTGTCGATGTATCGCATTTCAATATCCTCCGGAATCAAAAGCACACATGCGCCCGTCCGAGGACGAACGTGTGAACAGAAGAACCAAGAACGCTTGCGCGGCAGTGAGGGGTCGGCGACAAATGGAACAAGTTTCGAGAAAACCCGTGAAGAATTTCACATCGCCCTGCCCACCGCCGCGATCAACCCGTCCACATGGCCTTCATCCATCGGCGCCGAGACGGCGTTCATCAACAGACCGTTGCCCAGGAAATATCCCTGTTCGATCAGACCGAGTAGCAGACGGTGCGCCGCCGCCTTATCCGTTCGCGCCAGGTGACGATAGTTCACCATCTTCTCGCCTGAAAAATGAATGCTGAACAGCGATCCCACACCCACCGCAGTCGCATCCACGTTTCTGTCTGCAAACAACCTGTTCAACCCGTCCCGGAGGCGTTCTCCCAGGCGGTCCAGGTGCACAAACACATCCGGCGTCAACTGCTCCAGCGTGGCCAGGCCCGCAGCCATTACCACGGGATGCCCGCTGAACGTGCCGCTCTGAAAAAAACCGGTCGGCCCCTGCGACGAATCGAATCGATCCATCAGGTCCGCCCGGCCTCCGAAGGCGCCCACCGGAAAACCGCCGCCGATTACCTTTCCATACGTCGTCAGATCCGGCGTGATTCCGTAGCGTTCCTGCAGCCCCCCGGTACCGACCCGGAATCCGACGATCTCATCGAAAATCAACAGCACATTATTCTGACGCGCCATGTCACATACAAACCGCGTGAACTCCTCGCGCTGCGTCAGAATGCCCGCCCGGGGATCGAATATCACACAGGCCAGTTCGCGTCGATGCCGCGCGATCAATCGCTCCGCCGCGTTCTCATCATCATACGGCAGCACCACGACCTCGCCGGCCGCGTTAGGTGAAGCGCCGCCCGCTGTGGATACCGAACGCGGGGCCGACGCGGGCCCGGCCTTATCAAGGGGCGGAGCCACACTCACTTCCACCACGTCGTGGCTTCCATGATATCCGCCCTCGAACTTGGCGATCTTCGGCCGCCCGCTGACCCCGCGCGCCAGACGAATGGCGTGCAGAGTCGCTTCCGTTCCGGAATTGCAGAATCTGATTTTCTCAATGGACTTCACCCGCCTGCACATCTCTTCGGCCAGTCCCGTCTCCACGCCGGCGGGCGCACTCAAGGCGATCCCCCGGGAAAGCTGCCCGTGCACCGCGGCCACCACCGCCGGATGGTTGTGGCCAAGAATCTGCGCCGTATGGTGGTTGTTGAAATCCACCAGTTTGCGGCCGTCCAGGTCGTACACGTAACACCCTTCGCCCCGCTCGACGGTCAGCGGATAGGGCTTGTAGAAGTACGCCCCTTTCACCCCGCCCGGCATCACCGCACTGGCCTGTTCGAAAGCCGCTTCGGAACGCGGGCTGCCCGTCCGATATCGTTCCTCCACCGACGGCCCGCCTCCGACCGATGTCTTTTCCATGACGAATCCTCAATCCACCCGGCAACGCTCGAAAACAATGTGCTCGTACGCCGATGCCGATCCCGCTTCGTACAGACAGCCGACCGCGCCATCGGGAAGCACCACGAGGCAGGAATACGCCGCAGGACCCTCGTGCAGCGATTTCGCCGCGGGCCAGGTCTTTCCCCCGTCGTTGCTCCGTCGGACGGTCATGTTCACCCGCTCTCCCCCACCGGGACTTACTGGCCCGGGAGCCGCGGGATTCGAAAACAGCAGGCTGTTGTTGCCGCCGCCTTCCACGAGGCTGGCCTGGCACTTGGGACACGGCAGGTTCCGATCGTGCCGGAACCCGTGCCAGGACTCCCCGCCGTCCCGGCTCAGCGCAGTTCCGCGATACCCGTCGCTGTGCGTCTGCATCCGGGTGTTCATGACGACGGTTCCGTCCGCAAGCTCACCGAACTGGCACTCGTTGTGCCCGGGACGGACCGAGCCCCCCAACCGCCAGGATTTCCCCCCGTCGTCACTGTATATCGAATGGGAACCACAGTCGTACGCTTCCGGATACCGGTGATCGCAGGGAATCAGCAGCCGCCCCTCGCGCGCGCCCTTTTTAAGATGGATGCCCACCCCCGGGCCGGTCGCATACCAGGTCCACGCCCGCTCTTTGACGTCCTCCGTAATGTCGACCGGATCCGACCAGGTCCGTCCGTCGTCGACACTGTGCGTGACCAGCACATCCACATTGTCGCGACAGAACAACATCCAGATCGTGCCCGTCTCCGCGTCCACCACGGGACAGGGATTACCGATGGTAACCTCACCGGTCTCACCGTATAGGACCGCCGGCGCCGACCAGGACCGTCCCCCGTCATCCGAACGCTTCATCAGGAGGTCGATATCACCGTGATCCCACTGATTGTTCCGTCGGCCTTCACAAAAGGCCAGCAGGGATCCGCCGGGTGCAACAAGAACCGCCGGAATCCGGTACGTGTGGTACCCGTCCTGTCCGCTGGTGAAAACATTCGTCTTCACGTATACACCCTTTCGTCCGGCTTCGCGGCAGATCAGGTGTTCAGGGATGGAACACTAATGCTGGTCACGCCGGTCCATAATTTCCGTTGCCCTGAGTTCCCGCACCAGTTCGATCAGCCCCTCTATGGCTGCCTCCAGGAATTGTTCCCCTTTCTCACTGCTGGCCTTTGTCGCGTCCCCCATCACGCCGCTGGCCGTTTTCGTGCTCCAGTACGGCGTGAAATTCGCACTGGACCCATCCGGGTGGCCGCCCGCCAGCAGATCGGACTGGAAACTGTTCGACAGGGGCGACCGTTCGTCGACCGCCTTGCTCATGTCCACCAGGTCCGGCTTCAATGCCAGATACAATGACGTCTCAAACTCTCCTCCGTGGGAGGTCCCGCCGTAGTCGGACTCCCTCAGTTCACGGCCCACCTCTTTCAACTTCCGAAGCCCCCAGTGATTCACCGAGCCGCACAGAATACTGCCCTCGTATTCGATCACCGACAACCGGGCTGCCAGGTCCAGCGGCGACGCATTGCTTCCGTGGCCGTTCACGACCAGAATCCGCTTGAAGCCGTGGTGCGCGAGGCTGCAGCAGACATCCTTGACGTATCTGATGAAGGTATCCCACGTAATCGTCAGCGTCCCGTGGAAATCCATGTGGTGGGGGCTGTACCCATGCGGAACCGGCGGGGCCAGAACGGCCTCAGACGGGATCCGCGCCACGGCCCGTTCGCAGATCTCGGTACAGAGTACGACGTCGGTATCCACCGGAAGGTGAGGGCCGTGATCCTCGTATGTCGCCACCGGAAGGACCGCCACCCGGTCCTGTTCCGCGGCTTCCTTGATTTCATACCATATCATTTCGGCAAATCGGTATTTCATTCTTTACTCCTTAAGCATGAATCTCATCCGTATTTCGCAAACGAGGGCCGATGCCTATTCGCCAACGGCCCATCCGGACGCCACCGAAATCCCTGTACCCGCGCCTCCGATCAACGCACGGGGAAGAAGATGTCGGTACGCCATTTTGACTGGTCGGGCTCAGCGCCCGGATCCGTCATGTAGACCTCCCAGGGCGCTCCCGCCGCCTGCATCCCCTGTTTCTCCATCCAATCCTTCAGCGCCGACCACGTCTGTCCCAGCTGCTCGTAGGGACCCATGTGCGTCACCGTCACCATTTTCCCTGCGGGAAGTTCGCCTGATCGAACGCGCTCAGTACCCTCTACAGTTGAAGCCACGGGCATCCCGCATTCCATATCGAGGCGGTCGCAATCCATCTCGTGGTATATTGTAAAGGGCATCCCCGCCGGCGCAAGACCGTTCTGGTTGAGATAGTCCATTACCTCGCCGAAAAGGGCGCCAATGACTTCGGCAATCTCCTCCATCCTGGTTGTGGCGCGGATGCCCACAACAGGTTGCGACTCGATTTCCCGGGTGGCAAAGCTCAGACTCATCAGTGTATTCTCCATGGTTAGGGGTGTCACATGGCCGATATTGGCACTCGAATCGCAGGGGTGCGGCGCGGCGAATTGCCCTTTCGAACAAACCGCGCAGGCTGGCGGTTCAACCCTCCCTGTCCGCTTCTTTCACCGCAAAGTCCAGCGCCGCCGAATTCATGCAGTACCGCAAACCGGTTGGCTGGGGTCCATCGTCGAACACATGCCCGAGATGCGCGTCGCATCGGCTGCACTTTACCTCCGTGCGCGCCATGCCGTAGGCCAGATCCGTCTCGGTCTCAACGTTCGCCGCATCCTTCGGGGCCCAGAAGCTGGGCCAGCCCGAGCAGGAATCGTATTTGGTGTCGGAACGAAACAGCTCATTTCCGCAGCAGACACACAGATAAGACCCTTTTCCTTTGAACTCGTGGTATTCGCCCGTAAACGCCCTCTCCGTTCCGCCCCTTCTTGTTACCTGATACTGTTCGGGCGTCAGCTTTTCTTGCCACTCCTCATCGGTCTTTTCTATTTTCTCAGCCACGACGGCCTCCTTTGTGTCCCAGGACAAAATTGAAAATACGGAACGTCCATCACGGATCGGTCTCGTATCGGTCCTTTCGTCTTCGTCCTTTGTTTCGCGGATGCTCACTCCTGGACAATTTCCAGCCTCATTTCATACCGACGGGTATCCTCGGAAAACGGCAGCACCAGCGCCAATCGCGCTTCTTCGATTTGCGCCTCTCCTGCCTTCGTGTAAGGGTTGTGCGGCAGCGCCGGCCACACAAGCCGCGCGCCCGACGGGAGTGACAGTCGCCAGCCCGCGTGTTCGAACCAGGAACCATCCGCACCCTTCCATTCCACGGCATCCGCCCCCAATTCAACGCATTCGCCCGACGACGACCGCAGTTCTTCATCCGGATGCGGGAGCAGTGTGACGTGCCCTTGCATGCTCATCCCGGAGTTGCCTGCCACCTCGTAGACCAGAAGCAGCTGCATCTCCCCCTGCGGCGCAAGCGTCACGGTTCCCACATGCTCTCCATAGTGCAGTTCAACCCCCGGGCACCCTTCATCTTTGAGGATTTCCGCCCTGTCGGGGATATGCGCCAGCCCTTCAAACGGGCCGAAGTCCGGTTCGATATCCCCCGGCGTATGTCGCATCAGCGATGTGTCCCCCACGGCGAACGTACTCCACAGCGGCTGCAGCTTGGTATTGCCGCCACCGGCAATCAACCCGGTTTTCTCGTGAAATACACTGACGAAATTCTGCCGGTCCTGCCGGAACCGATTCTCATTGAGCGGACAACAATAGGCCGAGAGACTCAGGAACCACGGCTTGCGCGAGACGATCAGCGAATCGCCGCCCATCGCGTACGTATGCCGCTCCCGGTCGGCCGCCGTCTCCTCGATTTCCCCTTCGCCCCCGTAAAGCAGCATGTGGGCGGCATAGTCAACGTCGAACGCCCCGCCGTTCTCCAGAAACAACCGATGTTGACGAGCCAGATACCCTCTTCCCGGGGCGGTGTGGCTGAATCCGGGGTTGCCCAGCCGAATGCCGTGTTTGTACACATTGCGCTCGTCCACCGTCTCCACCACGCTCCCGTCCGGATAAATGTAATTGGAATGAAACCGCGCTGTTTTCTCAAGCGCCTCCAGCACGCGCCCATCCCCAGACATTTTGTAGTAAATACCAAAAGCGTCGGAATAGACGTAGTTATAGGACACCACCGGCCCCACGTTCTCGGTCCACCATCCGTACGAGGATTGCGCCGCCACCACCTTTTCAATGAATTCCTGCGCCTGTGTCTTCCAATCCTCGCGCTCGAATACCATGCCGGCGCAGTAAAGCGCCATCGCGTGGTGGGTGGGAATATTGTGAACCCGATGCAGGCACGTCTGCGAAATCCCCTCGAATCCCAGAATCAACGCTTCGTGCCACCGGTCCCTCGCCGGGCTGTCCATCCCCTCCCGAACCAGCTGATACGCGTGAATCCAACGGCTGTACGTCCAGGGCATGTAAATTTGCCCCCACTCGGAATAGTCCTTCTTCAAGAACGTCCACATCCCGGCCTCGTCCTGGGCCTCAATCAGCGCATCGCCACCGCGCACGATTGCGGCCAGTAGCCGCTCGTCGTGACGATACGGACTATCCTTAAGGCTCCAGGCTGCGGCCAGGTGGAAAATGCTATGCTGGTCCCGGCAGATCCAGGGCGCGGTGCCGAACCGGCCGTCTTTCCGCTGGTCCGCGAGAATCCCGGGCACCGCATCCAGCAACGTCTCCGACATTTCAGGCTCGGGTCTCCACAGGTTTGCCATTTCCCGTTATCCTTTCGTGTCCCTATTCAGGCCGGCTGGCCGAATGCCGCATGAAACACGCCGCATCCGCAACGGCATCAAACCCGTCGAATGCCGGCATCGGCCCGGCGCGGCGTTCTGTATCGCGCAAATGCACGGATCGTGACCACGCGTGTTCAAGCACTGGCCCGTTAAAATATCTCCGCCGCCATCAACCGGTGTCCCGAAGAGAAATATATGTCATTCCCAACAATCGGCCCGGCCGCCCCGTGCCCTGCCAACCTCTCGTCGAATTCCACGATGACGTCTACGGAAAGCGAATCGGGATCCAAACGGTAGATCAGGGTATGGGTCAAACCGTAAATCTGTCCGTCGGGACCCAGTTGCAGCCCGTTGTCCACCGGGCCGCCCTCGGGGGCGGATATCCGATCCGTGAACACCCGATCCCTCGGGTCGAACACGAAAATCTCCGGTCCGCGTTCTTCACCACTGAACGTCCCGAAAAGCCGCCCGTCCGGAACGGCAACGAGTGCATTGAAGATCTTCACCGGCGGGTCCGGCGCGCCCTCCCAGACTTTCTCTTCTTCTTCGTAGTCGAAGAGGAAAAGCACCGCCTCGTCCACCCGGGGCTGCGTCCCGCTCCCTGCGCTGACGGTCGTGCCGACGGCGATCAGTGCTTCCGCCTCCAGATGCGCCAGGGTATAGCAGCTTCCGTCTCCCACAATCCGATAGAACGCCTTTTTCTCCTCTGTTTCCGGGTCGTAGTATGAAAGCGGCCCGCCCCACCTCCCGTAGTCCGGAATGGATGCCAGCCAGACCTTTCCGCCTGGGCCCCCCAGCGTCGAACGCGGCCGGTACGATATGTTGTCCACCCGCCCTATGTCCCATGGATTGCTGCCACGGCTTTCGCCGAATCGGTATGGTTGAGCCGGATCGTAGATGGAGATTCTAGCACCCGGGTATGACGAGATGTAGATTTTTCCTTCCAGATTCGCCATCGAATACGCCTCGCCGGTTGCGGTCGAACAGATGCCCAGGTCCGTAAGATCATCCTTGCCGGGGTCAAATCGGAACATCCGCTCCGGCAGGACGCTGGATCCGTACACGCAGCCATCAGGACCGCCGTGCAGGCAGAAGATATCGGTACCGGCCGCCTCAAATTCGATGTTGAAGGTCTTCGCCGCTCCGTCGGGTCCCGTTACCTCCAGAATACGGCAGGTCTGCTCCGCCGCATCCACGAACCGGAAGGTACTGCCGTCCGGCAGGGTGGCCTTGACGCCTTCCGCGGGGACGGTCTCATCCACCGGGACGGCATCCATGCCCTCCAGGCGGAAATTCCCTTCGCTCGACTCGATGTACAGGTTGCCATCCTCCCCCCGGTGAAGGGTCAGCGTCCCTTCGCCGCGAGTCACGACCGGCCCCACCGTCCGTTTTTCACCCGTCTTCGGATCCAGGACCACAACGTGCGGCCGGGTCTGCATGATCATCGACGCGACCGTATCGTCGGTATTCACGTAGCAGTAGGCGTACATATCCACTTCGTCCAGCCGTCCGTACCGCGTAAACTCCCCGTTTTCCGGATTAAAGCTCGTCAGATCCGCGGTGCCATAGCTGGAAATCCAGATGAGTCCCCGTGAGTCCTCGTCGATGCTGCACGGAAAAATAGCCGCCTTTTCATTAATGGTGCCGAAATTCACCAGATCGTCCTGCTCAGGATCAAAACAGTACAGCTGCCCCGAGTGCGCCGCCCCGATATAGAGCCGTCCGTTCCGCGCCTGATACACAGCGGTGGTGTAATTCGAGTCGGGAACGTCCGGCCAGAACTGACGCAACCGCCCCGTTTCCGGATCGATCTGTAACACGAAAAGATTCGCGGCCTGCTGCGACATCGTCGCATACAGACACGCTTCACCGGCACCGTTCCGCCCCGCGTACAACTGCGCGCGGTTTACCGCGCGAACCGGAATGCCAACTTCCCTCACCTGCGACATGTCAACCTCCTCCGAAAGTCCGACAATGCGAGCCCCTGGACGACGTTAAAACCGACGAACGGACTGTTTCTGATTTCCGCCAATATTGATTTTTCCCCGGTCAGTGTCAAGACCCTTCTCACCCCCTGATCCTCTACTCGATTCACCCTCCCGAAAGCGCACTTGGATAAAACAGGATTTCACGTTACCTTCGCAAAACGTCCGTAAGACCACCCATCTGTACACTTCGCCGATGGGTACGTGTTCCGCTTTACGGCGTCCGATTCATCAATGGAGGAGACCGGAATGAAAGCACTCAAAGGCATCTGCGCGGCCCTGTGCACGCCCTTTACCGGCGACGGAGAACAGATCGACGAAACCGCGCTAAAAAATCATATCGACTCCATGCTGGAAGCCGGCGTCCACAGTATTCTCATCAACGGCGGCACGGGCGAGTTCGCCTGTCTTCGACCGGGGGAACGCAGGCGCCTCGCCGAACTGGCTGCCGAACACGTCGACGGCAGGGCCGACTTTGTGGCCATGGCCTCAGCGGTCAGCACGTCGGAGACGATCGAGTACGCCAAACACGCCGAGGGCGTGGGCGCCGACTGCCTTCTTGTGCTGCCGCCCTACTTTGAAGGCCCGGACATGGAAGGCGTGTACGCGCACTATGCGGAAATCTCCGACGCCGTCAGCACGCCGATCATGGTTTACAACATCCCCGTCCACACGGGCATCGATATTACCCCGGCCTTCTTCAAACGCCTCATGGAAATAGAGAACGTTCGATATATCAAGGACAGCACGGCGGACATACTGCGTATCCAGGAACTGCTGGCCATTGGCGCCGAGGTCTTCAACGGCGGGGATCCCATCGCCTTCTTCAGCCTGGTTGCAGGATGCCCGGGCTGCGTGTGGGGGGCGGTCAACGCCATGCCGAAAGAAGCCGTCGATCTCTATAATCTGGTCGCCGGCGGACATCTTTCCGAGGCAAGGGACCTCTGGCGGCGCATGTTTCCCACCAACCGTTTTTTCTGGACTCACGTTTACAACGCGTCCGTAAAAGCCGCCACCAACCTCTCCGGCAGACCCGTGGGTCCCTGCCGCAAGCCCGTACAGCCGCTCACGGAAGCCGAAATGGCGGAACTCAGAGACGCCATGAAGCCGCTGCTGACATAAATCAGGGCGCATCAAGATGCGCCCTGTTTGCAACCATTACGCGGGGCGATTCTCGCCAGACGGCCTCGACTTCCGACGGCCTTCGGGATGCGCTGGGAGCCTCGCGCAGGCTTGCGTCCTACGTCAGATTGATCGTCCCACCCGGCGGAGGCGCGCCCGGCAGTCCGCCCGTGCCCGGTACGACAACGGCTGCTGTTCGTTCCGGTTCACTCACAATCTTCTTTCGGCTTAATGAATTCGAATCCGTCTGCTGTGCCGTACTTCCAAGTAAAGGACAATGGTACGGCGTCACCCGCATTCCATGTGCCGGGCAACCACCGCCGGAGCCCCACCGGACGCTCGCTTCGCCTTACCGGAATTTCGCCGGCCAGAACACCTCAGGGGCCGCCGTGAACGTCATCTCCTCCTTCCGGGTCGGATGCAGAAGCGTGAGGGCTCGCGCATGGAGCGCCAGGCTTTTCTCCGGAAATCTGACTCTCCCTCCGTATCGGAAATCCCCGACAACGGGATGCCCGCGGTGCGCGAACTGTACCCGGATCTGATGATGCCTGCCCGTTTTCGGCCTGACCTCCACCCACGATATCCCCCGTTCGAATCGCAATCTCCGGAACGCGAGCACCGCTTCCTGCCCCCTGTCGGACACCGTACTTGAGGGTCCGGCGCGCAACAGCGTATCCGCCATGCGGCCCTCTCGGGGCGTCTTTCCCTCCACCAGCGCCCAGTAGATCTTTCCAATCTGACGGGCTCGAAACTGTTCCGAAAGCCTGGCCGCGGCCTTGGACGTCCGGGCAAAAACCATGACCCCGGATGTCGGTCGGTCCAGCCGATGCACCAGCCCCAGAAAGGCGTCGCCCGGTTTGTTGAACGCCGCCTTAACGTACGCCTTGCCGTATTCCAGCAGCGACCGGTCACCCGTGCGGTCTCCCTGTACAAGCATTCCCGCGGGTTTCCGGACCACCAGCAGGTGGTTGTCGACATAGATGATATCAAGATTCGGGGCGGTTGAATCCGCATTCGACCGCATAGGCGCCAACATCCTGTGCTGTTGTGGTCCCCCTTCCGGGGGAATACGGAACTCTCGTTACACTTGGTCCCGGGAGTCTTTCAGATGTCCGGCTTATCGCACCCTGTTCAGCCCGTTGAGCGCCGCCACCCGGTAGGCTTCGGCCATTGTTGGATAGTTGAACGTTGTGTTGATGAAGTACATCAGCGTATTGCCGCCGCCTTTCTGCGCCATAATTGCCTGGCCGATGTGGACAATTTCCGATGCTTCGGATCCGAAACAATGGATGCCCAGAATCTCCAACGTCTCCCGATGAAACAGGATTTTCAACATCCCTGTGGTCCGACCCGTGATCTGCGCCCGGGCAAGGTGTCTGAATGACGCGTGTCCAACCTCGTAGGGAATCTTGTTCGACGTCAATTCCTGTTCCGTCAGCCCCACCGAACTGATTTCGGGAAGCGTGTAAATCCCCGTTGGGATATCTTTGACCAGATGCGCCTCGCATTCCCCGGATATCAGATGAGTGGCCGCGAACCGCCCATGGTCGTATGCCGCGCTGGCCAGGTTGGGATACCCCACCACATCGCCCACCGCGTAGATGTGGCTCTGAGCCGTCTGGTAGTATTCGTTCACGACAACCGCGCCCCTATGGTCTCGCTGGATGCCGATTTCCTCGAGACCCATCCGATCCGAATTCCCAGTTCGGCCTTGCGCCCAGAACAGGCAGTCGCTGAGGATTTCCTTATTGGACTTGAGGTGCAGGCGTACGCCGAGATCGTCCGCCGCCACCCGTTCGTATTCCTCGTTGTGCCTGATCAGCACACCCTGTTCACGCAGATGATAGCTCAGCGCATCCACGATCTCGTCGTCCAGGAATGCCAGCAGACGGTCCAGACTGTTAATCAGATTCACCTTGATCTGCAGACCTCTGAAAATAGACGCATACTCGCAGCCGATCACCCCCGCCCCGTAAATTGTCACCGACCTGGGATGTTCCTGGAACCCCAGTATCGAATCGCTGTCCACGATGCGCGGATGCGAAAAATCCACGTCCGGGGGATGGTATGGCCGCGCACCGGTGGCGATGACGAATCCGTCCGCGCGATAATGTCTCATACCCCCGTTTTGCAGGCGGACCTGAATTCCATGACTGTCCTCGAACGCGGCGCGTCCGTGGATCACATCCACAAAGTTCCTGGTGTAGAATCCCGCGCGTAAGTCGACCTGCTGACGGATCACTCCCTCCGCAGTCTGCAGAAGATCCTGAAACCGGGAGTCGTTGTACCGACCGGTATCAACGAGCTTTTGGATGGCGTGCCGCAGCGCCTTGCTGGGAATGGTGGTCTGATGCGTGCAACTTCCGCCAACCCGGGGCCGGTCATCCACCACGGCGACCCGCTTCCCCTCCTTGGTCGCCTTCATCGCCGCCCCCTCTCCGCCCGGCCCGCTCCCGATTACGATCACGTCAAAGTGATTTTCCATTCTACGCGACTCCGTTCATTGCGTCACGAAAAAACGCGATCCCGTTGCGTCCTGAACGGAGACTCTGACCCCGTTCTGACCTGCCCGGGGCTGCCCGCCCCTGCCGGAACCACCCTTACAAATAAAGGATTGTTGCGCACAATATCAAGTTTTCTTTAGAGTCTTACGGTGCGGCCGGCGTCCCCGATAAGCTTTCAGGTTATTTGTTTTCAAAAAGATATGACCCTTCGCTTTCGGGTCTCGGGATCGGATTCCAGGCCGGGCACCGTTAAGCTTCGTGAATCCGTCCGAATCGTTCTTTTCTCTTGACAGACGCAGACGCCTTCTCCATTTTGGTTTTTTCGACCGCCGCAGGCGCTTCAACGGGATTTCACATTGACTTCTGATACCCTGGAATTTCCGTAAAATCGTCTCTTCGATATGCGCATCGGTCGCGTCCAAGCGATGTATTAATTTCGTAATTTCCAACACGAGTGCGCGGGAAAAGCGTCGTCGGAAGGGCGTACTTGAGGAAGCCTTGCAAGCGGCGCGAGTATGTGGCGTTTTACGAACGATTTAACAGGAGGTCCCATGCCGGCCTGGAACAGCTGTGAAGAGAAAGAATGCAGGCGTCGCCTGGAAGAACAGAAGGCGAGGTCCTATCGAGGCGCCAGTGTTGTTGAGCACCCCTGCCTGAGTATAAAGGACGACAACCTCAGTATCGCCCGCGCCAATATTCGCCGCCACGATTGGGCAAAACAGCACTACGAAGGGCTGCTCGAACTGGGGGATTACTATGCGGACCGATCAGATGCCTGGATTGCCGACATGGTCCCGTGTCTGACGCCTACGCAAATCTACGGGACATTCTGCCCCGCCTGCGGCGCGGACAACACCTACCGCATGCAATGGAACGACCGCGACCCCGACAAACTCGTGTGTTTCCACTGCGGCGCCACCATGACCGACGCGGCCTTTCCCGAAGAGGGGCGCCTGGAACTGCCGCGCTCCGGGCAGACCCTTACTTATTACATCCGTCCCGAAGAAAAAAACGACCTCGAATTCACCACCGGCCGCAACGCCTTCATCTGGGCCGGGCGCCGGGTCCATTCCTCATATAGCGGCGCCGTCCGACAGCAGAAAACCCACCGCATGCCGGCGGTGGCGCGCAATCTGGCCATCCTCTATCGCATGGAAGGCGAGGGTCGCTATGCCCGCGCGGCGGCGGCCATCCTGAAACGCTTTGCCGCCGTCTATCCCACCTATCTCTTCCGCGACTACTGGAACACTTACATGGACTGCGATCCCCTTTACGCCTGCGAACTCATGGCGCAGGACACGGGTATCGCCCGATACGAAGTCAACCCCTGTCCGGACCAGAACGCCCGCTCCCCGATGAACAGCGGAAGACTCATTCAAACGTTCTGGGGTTGCGGGCGCCTTTCGGGCGGCGGCGTGCAGTCCGAAGCCCATTTCATCTCTATGTTCGCGGAAGCCCTGGATCTGCTCTGGGACGAAAAGGACGGCCATGGACACCTCTACCTGACCGAACAGGAACGCGAGCGCATCGTCAAAGACCTGCTGGTGGAGGGCCTCTTCACGTTCACCCACTGGGAGGGCCTGAACAACAAAGTTGCGGGTTGCCGCGAGGGCGAAGTCGTTCTCGGCCGCTTTCTGGGCGCCCCGGACTACGTCCATCGGGGCGTCGAGAGTTTTGAACCCTACCTGAAGGGGTTCTTCAAATTCGACGGCAGCACCGCCGAGGGCTCCAGCTATTACCTCTACGCCGTGGCCAACGTGCGAAATCTGCCCGAAGTCGTCCACGGGTATTCCGATCCTCCCACATACCGCGGCAGAGACCGCTACGACGACCTGAACCTGTATGCCCGTGGCGGTCCCTACCACACCGTACTCCGCGCGAGAACCCTGATGACGTTGCCCGACGGTCGCCTGCCCCACGCCGCCGACGCGTGCGAGGGTCCGTCGGACTGGCCCTATCCCGCGTGGATTCACAACCTGGGTCTCGTGCGATTAGGCGACGATTTTGCCCCATTCGTACGGCTGGACACGGGGGACGCATTCGCCCTCTTCAACCGTCCCGCGGAACTCGAACCCACGGCGCCGCCGCCCGTGCGCGACCGGTTCTTCCCCGGCTGGCTGCTGGCAATCTTCAACACCGGCTACGATGGCATGTTCCAGCCCGATCTCACCGGAACGGCCACCTTCCTGATGGACTTTTACAAACCGGAAGGTCATGACCACCCGGACGCCCTCAACATCGCCATGATAGCGGAAGGAGTGGAGGTCCTTTCCGACCTGGGATACATAGGCGACCATCCCCTGAACGCAAGTATCCGAAGCACCCTCAAGCATAACCTGGTGGTCATGGACGAACAGGAACAACTCCTGCGGGACCGCCGACCTCCCGGCAACCTCCGGCTCATGGCCACGTCGCCGGACACGAAGATTATCGAAGCCGACTGCAGAGCCTATGAGCAGGCCGAAACGTACCGGCGTTGTTGCGTTATGATTCACACCGGTGCGGGCCCCGCCTACCTGGTCGACGTCTTCCGCGTCAGGGGCGGCGCGGTCCACGACTACGCCATCCATGGCGAAGGCCGTATCAGCACGCCGCCCGCCGATGACCGTCCGATTCCGCTGGAGGAGCGTCCGGGTTTACTCGGAAAAGACATCGGGAAACTCCGTGTGGGCAGACCCGCGGCTCAGTGGGCCGTCTCCTGGAGGGATTGCGGCATGACCATGCGCGCGCGGCTGGTGTCGCCCGTCGACGAGATCATCCTGGGCGAAGGCCCCGGCCAGCGGGACCATGCTGAAATCGGCGCCCGCCACGACTATCTCTTCGCCCGCAAAGCCGAAGCCGGCCCCGGAAACACGTTTGTCGCCGTAATCGACCATTTCCGGAACGACCCCGACATCTGCGAAGTTCAACCTATTTGTCTTCCCGGCGACGCCAGCGGACCTGTCGCGCTCCGCATCGGCCGTCGAACGGGCGCCGACACGGTTATCCTGACCCTGGATCAGACCGAACGCACCTTCGATGACGTCGCCTTTGCCGGCCGCGCCGCCGTTTACACCCGAAGCGAGAATGCCCGGCAATCGCTCTTTCTGGCGGAAGCCACCCGCTTCGTCTCCACCGACCTGACCGTCGCCCTCGAGGTTGCTGCGATCGAGGGTGACATTGTCGACCGGGACCGCGGGGGCTTCCGGACCGGCAATACCCTCCCGCATCCCGACGCTTTGGTGGACCATTTCGTCCGGGTCCGGGATCCCGACCAGGGCTGCTGGACGGCTTACCGCATCAGGTCCGCTACCGCCAGCCGAATCGCCGTGGACGAATTTCCCTTCAATGAGGGCGCGACCTATCACATCCCCTCGCTGTTCCGGATCGAACAGGTCTCGGACGATACCTTCCGCGTGCGAACCACGACTCCGGCCCGGTTCTCCATCCGGACACCGTACCGGGGCGCCTTCCTCCAACTCGATGGCGGCCGGCGGATCACATTGAAGACGCAGGATACAGCCGGCAGGCTGACCCTCACGATCGAAACCCGGGCCATCCAGCCACACGGCTCCCTGCTGCGTCTCATTTAGGTACTCCCGTTGGGTTGTGCTCTGGCAGTCGCCGCAGACGCCCGTCTACGAACCCATCTCCGGACGACTGAATGCCCAGCCACGCGGTCCGAGATTCGTAAGGTAGATCCCATGGCGAAGTGTAGCCACACCTCTCCATAGGGCGTGAGGGTTCAACTCAAGGCGCCGGCTACCGTATCGGCGCATCCGTCCGCATTCCCGTTCAAGGAAACCCTTCACACGCGCAAACGTGATAACGGTCGAGGATACTGCTGACGTGTGTATAAAACCGGAAAGAATAGATTGAATAAAGTATATTCAATGGCTATATTCCGGACGTTGCATACGGTTGTGACAGGCATTGTAATTCGTTATTGACGGGCTGTCCCGCCACAAAGAGAGACCGCCGGTTCCCTGACCTGCCAGAGTCGCAAACCGACGGTTCTCCGGGAGGGCGCAAGCCCTTTTTGTCGCCGGCGCCTTTGTGCCGTGCTTTCGCAGCAACACACGCATTGGAATGGGGGTATGACTGTGGGACGTATGGCATATAAATCGTTCGTCGCCGGATTGGCGAGTCTCGGCCGTATACGCGGTGTCGTGGGCGGCTTGCCATTTATGCACAATTCATCGTACCTGGCGGTATTGTTGATTGCGATGATTTCCCCGCCCGTGTTTGCGCAGGACGTGTTGCCGCCGTCGAACCTCGCCGCGTCCGTGGGTGACAGTATGGTGACGCTGACGTGGGACGAGCCGACGGCTCTTGCGGTGACGGGGTTTGAAGTCCGCTATGGCGAGAGCGACGCTGTCCTGCCGGAGGATTGGACCGATATCGATTGGAAGAAGAAGGTCGGTACCGACACGGTTACGCACCCGGTAACGGGCCTGACGAACGGTAGGGAGCATACGTTCGAGGTGCGCGCGTTTACCGCGGATGGACGGGGCCAGGCGGCCAGGGTGACGGCGACGCCGGTGTCGCCGCCCGTGTCGCCGGAGGGTCTGAGAGCGTCGGCGGGTGCGGGGACGGTGCTGCTGGCATGGTACGATCCGTATGACAACACCATCACGGCGTATGAAACGCGCTACGGCGAGAGCAGTACGCTTGCTTTTTCGGGATGGATCGAGGGTTGGACGGAAATCTATGGCAGCGATGCCGGCACGACGTCCCTTGAGGTGAGCGGCCCGGCGAATTGGGTCGAGCATACGTTCGAGGTGCGCGCGAAGAACGCGGCCGGCGCGGGCGATTCGAGCCGTGTGACGTTTGTGCTGGGGCCGGCGCCGTCGAACCTCGCCGCGTCGGCGGGTGACAGTATGGTGACGCTGACGTGGGACGAGCCGACGGCTCTTGCCGTGACGGGGTTTGAAGTCCGCCGTGCCGAGAACGGGATGGACCTGCCTGAGGATTGGACCGATATCGGATGGCAGAACCGGCCCCTTACCGACACGGTCACGCACGCGGTGAGTGGTCTGACGAACGGTAGGGAGCATACGTTCGAGGTGCGTGCGTTCACCGCCGACGGCCGTGGCCAATCGGCCAGGGTGACGGTGAGGATGCCGCCTGCGGCGCTGCGTGACCTCACGGGTGCGGCGGGCCCCGCTGACGTGACGCTGACGTGGGACGATCCGGGGGACGCTTCAATCACGGGATACCAGGTCCGGTATGGGGCAAGCGGCACGGCACTGCCCGATTGGAGCGCCGATGAAGTGGTTGAGAAAGATGCGGGCGTGACGACCCACACGGTGAGGGGCTTGACGATCGATACACAATACAGGTTCGAGGTGCGCGCGCAAGCAGGGACGGCTTACGGGGAGGCGACCGCCGTGACGGTGACGACGGAGGCGGCGACGCCGACGAACCTGAGGGCCACGGTGGCGTCTGGCGACGTGGTCCTGACGTGGGCCGCCCCCGCCGCATCGGTTACGGGATACCAGGTCCTGCGGCGTGTGGTAAGGAGCGGTTACTCGAGAGAATTCCGCGTCATCGCCACGACGGGCCGTGCCGCAACGACGTATGAAGACGAGAGCGTCGGGTTTGGCTGGAGGTATGCCTATCGGGTGAAGGCGATGTACGGCGAGGTTCTGAGCCAGGGGTCCAGGTTGGCACGGGCCTACGTGCCGGAGCCGCCGGCCGCGCCCGAAGGCCTGGCGGCCAGGGAAGGCGACAGGACGGTGGTGCTGACGTGGAATGATCCCCGTGACGACACGTTGACGGGATACCAGGTCCGTTATGAGGAAAGCGGTACGAGACTGCCAACATGGAGCGGTGATCATGACATTGAAAGCGATGCGGCCACGACGACCCACGAGGTGGGGGGCCTGACGAACGGGAACGAGTATACGTTCGAGGTGCGCCCGCGCAACGCGGCGGGATACTACGGATCGTCGAGGGTGACGGCGACGCCGCGGCCGGCGCCTGCGGCGCCTGACAGCCTTGTGGCCATGGCAGGCGACGGGACGGTGGTGCTGACGTGGGCCGATCCCGGTGACGACACGTTGACGGGATACCAGGTTCGTTATGGACAAAGCCGTACGTCGCTGCCTGCTTGGAGCGGTGATCATGACGTTGAAAGCAATGCGAACACGACGAGACACACGGTGCGTGCCGTGGCGAAAGGGGTGGAGTACAGGTTCGAGGTGCGTGCCAGGAGGGGTTCGGCGTTCGGCGCATCGTCCGGCGTGACGGCGAGGCTGCCGCTGCCGGCGCCGGAAGGGCTATCGGCAACCCCGGGTGACGGGCAGGTGACGCTGTCGTGGCGCGATCCGCAAAACCCGTATATCACCCAGTACCAGGTGCGGTGGGCGGCAGGCGCCGCGTCGCTGCCCCAGTGGAGCGGTGATCATGACATTGAAAGCAGTGCGGCAACGACGACCCATATCGTGGAGGATCTGACGAACGGCAGGAAATATACGTTCGAGGTGCGCGCGCGGGTGGACGACGTGTCCGGCGCGTCGGCCCCTTCGATGGCGACCCTGCCGCCACCTGCGCCTGCCGACCTGGAGGCGACACCGGGTGACGGACAGGTGACGCTGTCGTGGGACGATCCGCAAAACGACGCGATCACCGGGTATCAGATCCGTTACAGTGATACGGACGTGGAGCAAGCGCCCTGGACGGTTATAGCCGGGAGCAGTTCGAACACGGTAAGCCACACCGTGCCCGATCTGGCCAACGGGAGGGAGTATACGATCGAGGTGCGGGCGCACGTCGGAACCGGTGCGGGCGATGCCGCCAGTGTAACGGTGCCGCTGCCGCTGCCGCTGCCGGGGGCGCCGCGCAACCTCCGCGCGGCGCTGGACGATGGCAACGTGGAACTGACCTGGGATCCGCCCGTCGTGCATGTTGAATCGGTCAGGTCATACAGGATCGCCTATTGGTACGCCGGGCGGTCCGGGACGATCGGCACCCCAACGGCCGTCACCCGATGGGAGTACGTCGTGTACGGCGGGGAGGGAATAGTACGGTATACCTTCAAGGTACGCGCCGTGAGTAACGAAGGGTTCGGCGACTGGTCCGAAAACGTCACGATCGAGGTCGACACGGGTGGGTCAACTGATCCTCTACCCCCGCCCGCCAATCTCGCGGCGACGGCCGGTGTCGGACAGGTGCTGCTGGCGTGGACGGATCCGGACGACGACACCATCACCGGGTATCAGGTCCGTTATAGCGATCGGGGCGCGGCCTTGCCGGCGTGGAGCGATCGTCACAACATAACAAGCACTGCAAGTACGACCAGCCACCCTGTGACGGGTCTTACCGACGGGACGGCGTATACGTTCCAGGTGCGGGCGAAGAAGGGTGACGTCGCCGGCGCCTCTGCCAGCGTGACGCAGCCTGTCGCGCCGGGCAATCTGAGCGCGTCGGCAGGTGACGCGTCCGCCACGCTGTCGTGGGCCAATCCGCAGGACGCCGCCATCGTCGGGTACCAGGTGCGGTGGGCCGAAGCCGGCGCGGCGCTGCCCGCGTGGGGCGACATCGGCGGGAGCGGCGCGGCCACCACCACTCACGCCGTGACAGGTCTGACCGACGGGACGGCGTATACGTTCCATGTGCGGGCGAAGGCGGCAGACGCTGACGGCGCCTATGCCGGCGTGACGCAGCCTGCCCCGCCGGGGGCGCTGACCGCGTCGGTAGGCGACGGGTCCGTGACGCTGTCGTGGGATGACCCGCAAAACGCCGCCGTCACAGGTTACCAATACCGGTATCGGGTGGGCGGGGGGAGTTTCACCGTGTGGACCGGCTTTACGCAGGGCGGCGGCGCTGCGACGAGCGGAACGATTGGCGGCCTGACCAACGGCAGCAGGCATACGTTCGAGGTGCGTGCGAAAGCCGGCAACGTCGACGGCGCGGCGGCAAGCCTGATCACGATACCGGGGCCGCCCGCACCGCCGGCCAACCTGAGGGCAGGCGCGGGGAACGGGTCGGTGACACTGACGTGGAACGACCCGAACAACGACACTATCGACGGGTACCATGTGCGCTATGGCCGTAGCAACGTGAACCTGCCGGACTGGAGCGACGATCATATCATCGAAGACAGCGCCTCCAAGTTGCGTCACCGCGTGACGGGACTGACAAACGGGAGGGAGTATACCTTTGACGTGCGGGCATACAACGAGGCCGGCGTGGGCGTATCCGACAGCGCCAGGGCGACACCCAAGGAAACGCCCTGTCCGACCCTCACCATCGACGCGATCGATGACGTGAACGTAAACGTGGGTGGATCCTTCACGCGCACGGCGACAGCGAGGGGAGGATGTAGTCCGATAACAATCACGATGTCGGGAGCGCCGGAGGGGGTAGATCCGCTGACTGCTGGCGCCGGCCGCACGAAGACCATCAGCAGTAATGGCATCCCTTCGCCCGGCACGCACACGGTGACGGTGACGGCGACGGATGGCAGAGGCAACACCGCGACAAGAGTATTCACGATCACCGTCAGTTGTTCGCCGCTGTCCGTCGCGTCGATCTCGGACGTGAGTGTGAAGGTGCGTAAGTCCTTCACGCGCACGGCGACAGCGAGGGGAGGATGTAGTCCGATAACAATCACGATGTCGGGAGCGCCGTCGCAGGTAACGATGACCGGCACCGGCCGCACGAGGACGATCAGCAGCAGTGATGGGATCCCGTCGACGGGCACGCACAACGTGACGGTGACGGCGACGGATGGGCAAGGGACTACCGCGACGACGAAATTCAAGATCAGAGTAACGGAAGATTGTCCGACGCTGACCCTCGATTCGATTGCTGATGTGGACGTCGTCGTGGGTGAGTCCTTCTCGCGTACGGCAACAGCGAGGGGAGGATGTGATCCGATAAATATCACGATGTCGGGAGCGCCGGAGGGGGTAGATCCGCTGACTGCTGGCGCCGGCCGCACGAAGACGATCAGCAGTGACGGCATCCCTTCGCCGGGCACGCACACGGTGACGGTGACGGCGACGGACAACCGAGGGACTACCGCCACGAAGCAGTTCGATATCATAGTCGATTGTCCGAATGTCAGAATCGCATCGATCAGCGACACCACGGTAACAACAGGCTCGTCCTTCACGCGCAAAGCGAGCGTCTCAGGGGGATGTGGCACGAAGACATTTTCGAAGCCTGAAGAGCCGGATTGGGTTTCCATCGATAGCCAGACGGGTGTCATCAGTTGTAACGCGCCGACCGCGCCCGGTATGCACAATGTGACAATAATGGCACAGGACAGGTACGGAAATAACGACAACGAAATCTTCAAGATCACGGTTGAGGATCCGCCAGATTGCGATCAGATTGAAATCGACGATATCGCAAGCGTAAAGGTAAAGGTAGGTGGCTCCATTTCGATCACGCCGATTGTGGGTGGGGGCTGTGGGGGGGGCATTGACTATTCGATGACGGGCACGCTGCCGGCAGGGGTAACGTTCGATTCTGAGACCGGGGTCATCAGCGGAACCCCCACGGCCGCAGGCGAACACGACGACGTCACAATTACGGCGTTCGACGAGGACGATCCGAACAATACCGCAACGACACCAGAATTCACGATCACCGTGTGCGAGCCGGTTGAGATCGAAGAGATCGATGACGTAGAGGTGCCCGTGGATACCAACATCTCGATTACGGCGAATGCGTCCGGGGGATGCGGATCGATTAAATATTCGATTGCGGGCAACCCGCCGGGGACCGTAGTGATCGACGAAGACACGGGGGTCATCAGCGGTGACGTCAGGGACATTCCAGACGACTACCACGTCACGGTGACGGCGACCGACTCGGACCTCCCGGGCAATGCTGCAACGACGCCAGGATTCATCATCAAGGTAGTTCCGGGTGGTTGTACTGTTACCGTTGGCGGGTTGTCGGACGTGACGTCGACGGTGTGCGAGGCCATCGAAGCCTTCACGGCGACGGCCACCGGATGTACGTCGCCGTATAGGTTTACCATAATGGACGCGCCGACGGGTGTCACGATCAACGAGTCGACCGGGGTCATCAGCGGCACGCCCGCACAGACCGGCGACTTCAAAAACGTGAAGGTGACAGCAAGGTCTGCCGAAGACAGCACGGGCAGCGGTTCATTCAGGATGACCGTGGGATGTCCGACAATCACCGTGGGAGGCCTGCCTTCTTCGACCGTGAAGGCAACTGTAGGTCAGGCTATCAACGCGATCCAGGCGTCGTCGTCCGGTGGATGCGGGACGATATCGTATACGATCAATGAAAATCCGACCGGGATTGGCATTAATGCATCCAGCGGGCAGATCACCGGCGCGCCCACCGAAAGCGGTGCCTTCACCGTGACGGTGACGGCGACGGACGGCAAGGGATGTGCGGGCGAGGATACATTCCCCATGAAAGTCGCTGCCTGCCCGCCGCTGTCCGTCGCGTCCATCTCGGACGTGGTCGCATCCAGACTCGAGGCCATTTCCTCGATTCAGGTCAGTGTCTCCGGCGGTTGCGCACCCTACACCTACGGTCTTTCGGCCAATGCAAGTTCAGCGGGTCTATCTGTATCGTCGAGCGGGCAGATCAGTGGGACGCCGGCAGCGATAGGCAGTTGGCAGATCACCGCGTCCGTTACCGACGCCAACGGTACGACGTCCTCCAGATCGTTCTGGATACGGGTGGCCGAGGCCATCATCATCGGGCCGATCAACGATATGTACGGTGAACTCTACGCGTCGTTCTCGGAAGGTCCGGTGGACGTCTCCGGCGGGGTGACGCCCTATGACTATTCGCTGTCGGGTCAGCCATCCGGATTGGACGTGTCTGATTCGGGCGTGATTGAAGGCACGCCGACGGAGTCCGGCGATTTCGACGTGACGTTGACCGTGACGGGCGAGCACGGCCGTAGCGAGTCCATCTTATTCTTTATCATCATCTCATCGGGCGACTTCAACGGCGACGGCAGGGCGGATGAGGCGGATTCCAAGTTATTCAAAGCCAAGATGGGGATGCGCAGGTCGGAGTCAGGGTATGACCGCCGGATGGATATGAACGGCGACGGCATCATCAACTGGGCGGATTTCGTGATCCTGACGCGGCACATCGAACGTGACGCGTCATCGCAGGGTGGAAGCGGATCGGATACTTCCGGAGGTTGATGCAGAAGAACGGCACGGCGAGACTTTGATGGACGTGAGATTGGAAATAACGCGAAAGGAGCGATGGTGGTATGAAGAAACGCTTAGTGAATCGATTGCCGGCAACGTCCTGGCTGGCGACGTGCTTTCTGGTGCTGCTGTGCCCCGCGGCCGTGGGATCCGGCTCGTTCCCGCATCCCGACGGCGTGCATTTCTGTGCGGTGGTGGACCACGAGCAATGGCTGCGTGAGCACCCTGTGCCTGCGGGCAAGCGTGCAGCGGAACGCATCGCGGCGACACCGGGGACGGTGCGTATGATCTACTTTCTGCCGAACGACCGCCCCTTTCGGCAGGAGGTGGTGGATTCGATGAAGGTGATGATCCGTGATATGCAGGCCTTTTTCGGACGACAGATGGCGGCGCACGGGTATGGGTACCGGACCTTCCGGTATGAGGCGGACGCCGATGGCGAGCCGCTGGTGCATCGGGTGGACGGTGAACATGGCGACGCATACTATCTTCAAGACACGTGGCGCGCGTACGAGGAGTATAGAGAGGCGTATGTGGTTAGAGAGATGGTTCACCTCATTGTGATTGATAACAGTACAAATTATATACACACGCCGAATCGCGGGACCTATCTCGGACGCGGAAGCGGGAGTCGCCATGGAGGCGAAGCGCTGGTTGGCGCGGGTTTCTTTTTTACGTTAGTCGCCCATGAACTGGGCCACGCTTTTAGCGTGATGTGGCACGACTTCCGGGATTCCAACTATGTCATGTCGTGGGGCTGGCAAGTTCAGCCACGAATGTCGTCCTGCACGGCGGGTCAACTCTCGGTGACGCCGTGGTTCGATCCCGACATTCCATTTGAAACCCCTTTTTCGGAGGACCCCACCGTGACGTTCATCGGACCGTCGCTGTGGTATCCTCCCGGTTCGACGCACCTCACGATCCCGCTCAGGGTGAGCGACCCGGACGGCGTCCACCCGGTTGTAGTGTCGTATCACATCCCTGGAACTTACGCCAATTCCAATGTCAAAGCGTGCCGGATGATGGCAGGCCAGACCGACGGCATCGTCGAGTTCGAAGTTGACGGCGTTCCTCCGCACGGTCCCAATGGGACGCTTTCGGATGACAACGCACATATATTCACGGTCAGGGTGACGGATGGGAGCGGGGCCCGGGTAAGTATCCCTTTTGGTTTTGCGCATCGGTCGCCGTACCACCTGGCCACCCTCGAGGCAGAATCGACGGATCTGGTTCAATCGCTGGCGTTTTCGCCCGTCGGCGGGCTATTGGCCGCGGGGTACAGGGACCGCACCGTGAGGCTGTGGGACGTGGCGGCACGGGAGGAGGCGGCCAGGCTGGAAGGGCATCGCGCTGATGTCTTTGCCGTCGCGTTTTCGCCCGACGGGACCGTGCTGGCGGCCGATTCGCCGGGAGAGGTCCTGTTGTGGGACGTGGCGTCCCGGGAACCCATCGGCACGCTGGAGGTGCATCCACGATCTTCTATCTGGGACCTGGCGTTCTCGCCTGATGGCCGGCTGTTGGCCGGGGCAGCGTTTGATGGAACCGTGAGCGTGTGGAACGTGGCAGGCAGAAAAGTGTATGCCGTCCTGCACGGGCATTCTTCACCGGTATGGTCCGTGGCGTTCTCGCCCGACGGGACCCTCCTGGCGTCCGGGTCATCCGATAGGACAATTCGTCTGTGGGACGTGGCGTCCCGGGAAGAAATCGCTGCGTTGGAAGGGCATAGGCGGAACGTCTATTCCGTGGCGTTCTCGCCTGACGGCGGCATCCTGGCTTCGGGGTCGGGGGGCGGTACCGTAAGACTGTGGGACGTGGCGTCACGCAGCGAAATCGCTACGCTGAAGGGGTATCGACGTGGTTTTGTCCGGGCTCTGGCGTTCTCACCTGACGGCGGCATCCTGGCAGTCGCATCCAACTACGGGCGGGTGGACCTGTGGGATGTTCACAGCGGAAGCATCGTCGAGACGTTCGTCAATCCAGGTCGCGCAAGGTGGATAGCGTTCTCCCCCGACGGCCGCACGTTGGCTGCCGCTACCGTAACCTGGATCGAGTTGTGGGATACGGCTTCGTTCACCACGCCGCGACCCCGCGTCCCGGACTGGGACGGCGACGGGGAGGTGGGTTTTGGCGACTTCGTGAGATTCGCCGAAAAGATCGGGTTCAGTCGGGGGCAGGCCGGCTATGACCAGCGCTTTGACCTGGACGACGACGGCAGCGTGGGCTTCACGGACTTTCTCATCTTCGTCAAAGCCTTCGGCCAGTCCGTATAAGATGGCCCTTCTACTGTCGCAAGAAGCGACAGTAGCGACGCATTTCGCGACACACCTGCCGGTACCGCAAATGCCGATCCCACGCGTCGGTCCATCCTCGCGGTCAGCACATGCCGTCCACGTGACGACGTGTCCGCCCGACCTCAGGCACCGCATGCGCCCCGTTGCGTGTGCAGGGGCGTCCCTTGTGGGCCTGCACTGTGAGGAAGCGTATGAGACGGTGGGGCAGACATTCCTGCCTGCCTCGATGCCGGCCATGGGAACGGCGATGGCAAAAAGGCTTGCCCCGCCTGTGCCCGCACTGTCGTGCCGAGGAAACCGGAAGACTAACGATATCTCCGCGCAGATGTGTTTACTGCGCGCTTTCGTCAGGGACAATCAAGAAGACGGGAGATTCTTCGACTACGCTCAGAATGACATGTTTTGCAATAACCCTTGGCGAAACCTGTCTGTCAGGTGTCGGCACAAACTGTCATCCTGAGGAAGCCCTGTCTGCCGTGCCCGGCACAGGCAGGCGCCAGGCTGACGGAGGATCTACTGCGGCATCGGTTCACCCCTGCGCGACTTGCACGTCTACCGACCTGACACGCGGCACGTCCGCCTCCTGCGCAGAACGAAACTGACGAGAGAATCTTCGCGTGCGCTCAGAATACCGGTTGGCCTTTCGTCATCCGCAAGGCGTTGCCTGCCCATGTGGGTTTATACTGTGAGGAAGCGGGTGTGAAGGTGGGGCAGACATTCCTGTCTGCCTGCCTCGATGCCGACGATGTCTCCGCGCACATGTGTTTACTGCGTTATTGCGTTAAGGACAAACGAACAGACGGGAGATTCTTCGACTTCGCTCAGAATGACATGCATTGCGATAACCCTTGGCGAAACCTGTCTGTCAGATCTCGGCACAAACTGTCATCCTGAGGAGGCCGGTGTGAGGGTGGGGCAGACATTCCTGTCTGCCCGCCTCGATTCCTGGCATGGGA
This sequence comes from Candidatus Latescibacterota bacterium, assembly GCA_965237675.1. Lineage (GTDB taxonomy): Bacteria > Latescibacterota > UBA2968 > UBA2968 > JAAXHE01. The sequence continues at coordinate 342,966 of OZ250150.1, read as the reverse complement.
ACGCCGACGTAAAAAAGGATTGCCCTGCCTGTTCCCGCCTTGTCATGCTGAGGAAGCCGTCAGGCTGACGAAGGATCTCCTGCAGCATCGATTCACCCCTGCGCGACTTACACGTGTACCGACCGGAAAGGCAGCACCTCAGGCACGGCACCCCTCTCCGCGTCGGGGAGGGGCCGGGGGAGGGGTCTCGATCCTCGGCGGGTGGCGCGAGGGGTGACAAGGATGATTCGGGTGGTTCAGGGTATTGACGAAAAAGGAGTGATGGTGGTATGAAGAGACGCTTAGTACATCGGTTGCCCGCCTCGTTTTGGCTGTCGTCGTGCTTTCTGGTGTTGTTCTGCCTGCCGGGTGCGGGCTCCGCGTCGTCCGTGCCAACGGACAGCGTACACTTCTGCGGTGTGGTGGACCATGAGGCGTGGCTGCGTGACCATTCTTCGCCTGCGGACAAGCGCGCGTCGAACCTTGACGCGGCGGAACCGAGGACGGTGCGTATGTTCTACTTTCTGCCGAACGACCGCCCTTTTCGGCAGGAGATGGTGGACTCGATGAAGGCGACGATGCGTCGTCTGCAGCGGTTCTTCGGCGAGCAGATGGCGGCGCACGGGTATGGACCCATGACGTTTCGGTATGAGGCGGACTGTGACGGCGCCCCGGTGGTGCACCGGGTGGACGGCGACCACGGCGATGCCCATTATCTTGTCGTTACGGACGGGCGCGTGCGGCGGGAGATCGGCCGTGTGTTCTCGAGGATGAACGTCGTTCACCTGATCTTCGTCGACAACAGTTCGGGCTTGATTCACACTTATTGGGGCAGGGGCGTGGCAGGCCTCGGCGGAGGAGATAAGCGCAGTGGTCACGCGATCGTTGGCCGCTTCACCTTCGTCCTTGCCGCGCATGAACTGGCGCACGCCTTCGGGATGGGATGGCACGATTTCCGCGACGACGCCTACATCTTGTCATATAGCGACAACCCTCCCTATCGGTTATCGGCGTGCGCGGCGGGGTATCTGTCCGTGCATCCGTATTTCAATCCTGAGGTTCCGCTTGAACCGTCGGGGCGGCCTGACGTCGCGTTCCTCGGCCCGCGGGCCCGGTATCCCGCCGGGGCGGAGCGTGTCGCGCTGCGGGTGCGTGTCACCGATCCGGATGGCGTCTACCAGGTGAGCCTGTTCAGCTGGGAGACGGATGGAGGCAGCGTCGTCCCACGGATGAAGACGTGCCGGGCGCTGGCGGTGGAGACGGCGGCGGTGGTCACGTTCGACTATGACGGCGTTGTGCCGGGGTCTGCCGGTACGAGTCTTTCGCATCCCCCGTCGCGTCGAATGAGGGTTGCAGCGACGGACACGAAAGGGGAGACGGGCTCCGTCCGCATGTTTGGGATTGCGCAGGCATCGCCGTATCTGCTGACGTCTGTGGGCAGGCAAACTGAAACTGAATCTGTTACGTCGGCGGCGTTCTCGCCTGACGGTGGAACGCTGGGGTATGTGATAGCGTCGGGAAGAGGCGCTGGCGCAGTGGTGCTGTGGGACGTGATGAGAGAGAGAGAGATCACCAGGTTGACGGGGCGTGGGGATGAACCCAGCGCACTGGCGTTCTCACCCGGCGGCGGCATCCTGGCTGTGGGGGGGGTTGGCGGAACCGTGACATTGTGGGACGTGTTAAGGGAGAGAGAGATCGCGGTGCTGCGTGGGCATGAAGATTTCGTCGTGTCCGTGGCGTTCTCACCCGGTGGCGGCCTATTGGCCTCGGCATCGTACGACGGCACGGTGCGGTTGTGGGATGTGGCTGAAAGGGCGGAGACGGCCGTGCTGAAGGGTCACCCTGGAAGGCAAGAGGAATCGCCCGCGTTCTCGCCGGATGGCAGGTTCCTGGCATTCGGAAGAACCGATACCGTGATCCTGTGGGACGTGGCGTCCCGGAAAGCAGTCTCTGCGTTTGAGGAAGAGCGTTGGGTCTACGCGGTGGCGTTCTCTCCGGACGGCGGCCTGTTGGCATCGGGAATGTCTGACGGTACCGTCACATTGCGTGACGCGGCGACCGGGGAAAAGATCGCCACGCTGGCAGGGCACTTGAGCACCGTATATGCACTGGCGTTCTCACCCGGCGGCGGCATATTGGCCTCGGGGTCGAGTGACAGAACCGTCAGGCTGTGGGACGTTGTCCGTGAAGACGTTGTGCAGACGTTCTGGCACACTAAAACGGCTAGATCGATATCGTATTCTGCCGACGGGCGTAAGCTGGCCGCCGCTGCCATCGACGTGGTGGAGGTGTGGGACACGTCAGAGTGGGTGGTTCCGCGTGCCTCACAGCTGTTGAGCTTATCCGGCGACGGGCAGCAGGGCGCGCCGGGTTCCGCCCTCCCGCGCCCCTTTGTCGTAGAGGTGCGGGACCAGCAGGGGGAACCGTATGCGGGCGCTGCAGTCACGTTTACGGTCACGAAAGGTGGCGGCAGGCTGGGCGGCACGTTCGATACGCAGCGCACACAAAGCGACACGCTGGGCCGTGCCTCTGTCGTGCTCACGCTGGGACCCGTGCCGGGCGCGCACGTGGTCGAGGTGACGCTTGGCGGGCGGACGTTGACGACGTTTCACGCAGAAGGCGTGGGGACGCGCGTGGTCCCTGCCGAAGGGGATTTTCAACAGTGGCAGCTGCCTGTCGGCGCGGTGATGCGGCTGGGGATGGGCTATATCAGCGAAGGCGACCGTGCAGTGGACGTCTCGCCCGATGGCCGTTACGTGGGTGTGGCCACTGCCATCGGCGCGTGGGTCTACGACGTTCAGGCTGCCCGTTTCGTGAGGTTATTTCCGTCTGGCGGCGCCTACTCTGTGTCGTTTTCCCCCAATGGCGCGACGGTGGCTATGGCGGACCGGGGCAGGATCGGGCTGTGGGACCTCGATACGGGCACGCAGCGCGGCGCCTTGAAAAAGCACGGGGCGTATTACAATGTAGCGGCGTTTTCACCGGGCGGGTCCACCTTGGCCTCGGGCCAAACCGACGGAACGGTAGGGTTGTGGGACGTGGCAGCACGGCGAGAAGTCGCCGTGCTGGAAGGGCATACCCGCCGGGTCAATTCGCTGTCGTTTTCGCCGGACGGTACGATGCTGGCCTCCGCCTCGAGAGACAGTACCGTGAGGCTGTGGGACCTGGACGCAGAGGATGAGATCGCCGTATTGCGGGGCCACGGCGGACGGGTCATGTCCGTGGCGTTCTCTCCCGACGGAGGGACCGTGGCGTCGGGTTCGTGGGACCGCACGGTCCGGCTGTGGGACGTGGCAGCACGGGCGGAGCGTGAAGCACTGACAATCCACAGTCACGGGGTCACGGCCGTGGCGTTCTCTCCCGGCGGCGGCATCCTGGCGTCAGGTACGTGGGTCGGCGCCTTGAAGCTGTGGGACGTGGCTACACGCCAAGAACGTGAAGCGCTGAGCGTACGCGGCGCTGTCAGGTCGCTGGCGTTCTCGCCCGACGGGACCACGCTGGTCTCAGGCGGGAATGAGGGAGTCGAGATGCGCCACGTGGCGACAGGCAGCACGTCCAGGCTGCCGGGGTTTGGAAACTTCGGTTCCATGGCGATCTCGCCAGTCGGCAGCATCTTGGCCGTATCGTCAGGTGGGGAGATCATGCTGTGGGACCTGTCGTCACGATCAGGCGTCATCCCACTCGAGGGACTCGCCGGCGGATCGGGCGCGCTCGCGTTCTCTGTGGACGGGACCACGCTGGCATCGGTGCAACACGATCGTATCACGCGTATCACGCTGTGGGACGTGGCGAGGCGGAAACAGGTCGCCGCGCTTGACGGGTACAGCGGGAGGGTCGTTGCACTGGCATTGTCTCCCGACGTGTCGACACTGGTATCTGCGGAAGACAATGCGACGGTCAGGGTGTGGGACTTCGGGCAGCGGCATGTGGTCGCCACGATGACTACGGGCCAGGAAAGGGTCCAGTCCGCCGCGTTCACTCCCGGCGGCGGCATCCTGGCGTCCGGGTCGCGGGACGGTACTATCGTGCTGTGGGACGTGCCCGTACGGACCGGAACCGCCGTGTTTCAGGGACACATCGGTGGGGTAGATGCACTGGCGTTCTCGTCCGACGCGTCCTTGCTGGCCTCGTCGGGAGGTGACAGGAGGATCAGGTTGTGGGACGTGGCCGCACGTTCAGAGGTAGCCACGCTCGCGCGGCCTCGAATTCACACGTCTTCGTTGGCATTTTCGCCCGGCGGCGCTGCACTGACCTCTGGGGACTGGTCCGGCGCCATCCGGCTGTGGGACGTGTCCGCACGTAAGGAGGTCGCCGCGCTACGGGGGCACACCGGTGGGGTCCGTGCACTGGCGTTCTCGCCCGACGGGACGATGCTGGTTTCCGGGTCGTGGGACGGCACCATGCTGGTCTGGGATATGCAGCGCGTGGTGCCCCGGCCGCATACGCTGAAGGAGGCCGCCGGCCTGGAACAGACGGGTCTGGCAGGGACGGCGTTGGCAATGCCGTTCGTGGTTGCCGTGCAGGACCAGAACGGGCAGCCGTACGCTGGCGTCACCGTCACCTTTGTCGTGACCGCCGGCGGCGGAACGCTGTCGGTAACCACCGACACGACCGATGCCCAGGGGCGCGCCGCCACGACCCTCACGCTGGGGACCCTGCCGGGCACGAATACGGTTGTGGCAGCGGTAGCTGACGTGGAGCCCGTGGCCTTTACCGCCTTGGGTCAGGCCAACCCTGACGTCGGAGATTTCCCGTGGACCGGGACGACGAGGGTTTACCGAAGTACGACTTGGGTCAGGCCAACCCTGACTTCGACGGCGACGGCGAGGTCGGCTTTGACGATTTCGTGCAATTCGCGGCGCAGTTCGGACTGAGTCGGGACGACGACGAAGGCTGAACGGCAACGGCAGCGTGGGATTCTCCGACTTTCTCATCTTCGCTGATGCCTTCGGCACAAACACGTCGTCAACGTGACACGCGCGCCCGCACTGTGAGGAAGGGTGTGTGAAGGTGGGGCAGACATTCCTGTCTGCCTGCCTCGATGCCGTCGATGTGTCCGCGCAGATGTGTTTACTGCGCTCTTGCGTTAAGCACAATCGAAAAGACGGGAGATGCTTCGACTTCGCTCAGAATGACATTCTCTGCAACAACCATTGGCGCAACACGTCGGTCATACCCGCGCGCGTACTGTGAGGAAGCGTGTGTGAAGGTGGGGCAGACATTCCTGTCTGCCCGCCTCGATGTCGTTCTGCCAGCATGGAGACAGAAGCAAGGCTTGTGCCGATTCGACACAGCCAATACACGTGGCGTGCGATCCGGCTTTTGCCGGGATTTCCGCGATGGTGCGGACAAAGCGCGAATACTTTTTTTGTGGTGCACAGCGCGATTACCGGAAGCGTCGAGCCGGAATGGCCCTGTGACGCCCGTGAGTCGTGGCGTTTCCGAACGAGGTATGAACGGTTTGGGTTTGATGTACGTGAGCAGACAGGAATGTCCGCTCCACCCTGTCAAGCTACGGTTCCCTGCATCCAAGGCAGCCGCATAGGCGGTAGCCGGTTCTACGGTTTAATCACTCCCCCCTTGAGGGGGAGTCGCAAAAGCCGAGCCTTCCGGCGACGGCTGATGCGGTGGGGGGCGTCGACGCCTCGCAAACCCGCTCAATAGTGCCCGTGCGCGCACAAGGGACACCCCTAATGAGCGCGAAGGGATGTTTCTGAGCTGACAACGTGCGATCATGTGCAGCAAACTGGCAGTTTTCGGTACGGTTGATGGACCTGAACGGCGACGGGACGATCAACTATGCGGATTTCGTGATATTGACCGGGTATATAGAGGAAGATGCGAAGAAGAAGGGCGGCGGCGGAACGGGTGATTCGGGTGGTTCAGGGTATTGACGCGAAAGGAGTGATGGCGATATGAAGAGACGCTTTGTACCTCGTTTGCCGGCAAGGATTTGGCTGGCGGCGTGCTGGCTTTTGCTGTTGTGCCTGCCGGGTGCGGGCTCCGGCTCGTCCGCGCGCGCCGATAACGTGGAATTCTGCGGTGTGATGGACCACGAGGCGTGGCTGCGTGAGCACGCCGTGGGTGCGGGCAAGCGCGCGGCGGAACTCATCGCGGGGGAGCCGCGGACGGTGCGTATGTTCTACTTTCTGCCGAACGACCGCCCTTTTCGGCAGGAGATGGTGGACTCGATGAAGACGACGATGCGTCGTCTGCAGGCGTTCTTCGGACAGCAGATGGCGGCGCACGGGTATGGACCCATGACGTTCCGGTATGAGGCGGACGCTGCCGGCGCCCCGGTGGTGCGCCGGGTGGACGGCGACCACGGCGACGCCTATTATCTCGAGGAGACGTCGATTAAGATGCAGCGGGAGTTATATCGGCGCTTTGACGTGAAGAATGTGGTTGACTTCATCGTGGTGGACACCAGCACCGGACTGCTGCACGAGCCGGGAGGCCAGAGGTATGCCGGAATGGCAAGCGGCGGAAAAGATGGAGGTCAAGCGAAGGTTGGAGGCGGCTTCAGTTTCTTCGTTGCCGCCCACGAGCTGGCGCACGCCTTCGGGTTGATGTGGCACGATTTCCGTGACGACACCTACATCCTGTCGTATGGCTTCGGTTTGCGCACCCGGCTGTCGGCGTGCTCGGCGCGGTATCTGGCGGTGACACCCCTCCTCAACCCTGAGATTCCCCTGGGAATAGACCGGACGTCGGCGCCGACCATCGAATTCGCGGGCCCGACGGTCTGGTATGCTCCCGGCACCGAGCGCTTCACGGTGTCGTGGCGCGTGGCCGACCCCGACGGCGTCCACCAGGTGATCCAGTGGACCGGCCATCCTCTGAGCCGCTCTCTGACACCTGAAGTGAAGGCGTGCCGCGACGTGGCGGGAGAGACGGAAGCCGTGGTGTCGTTCGAGTATGACGGCGCGATCCCGTCGATGGCCCATTCGAGTCTTTCGAATCCCACCTCGCACCAGTTGCCGGCTAAAACCGTCGATACGCAAGGTAACGGGTCTTCGGAAGGTCTCATAATCGCACAAGCCTCGCCGCATCACGTGGCGACGCTGACGGTGGAGACGAAATTCATCTACGGTATCGCGATCTCTCCGTTGGGTGACCTGCTGGCGGCGGGCACGCAAGACAGTTACACCCTGTCGATGCGGGGGCAAGCCGGTTACGTCAGGTTGTGGGACCTGGCGCGGCGGGAAGAGGTGGCCTCGCTGTTAGGGGATGCGCAATACGTCAAATCGGTGGCGTTTTCTCCCGACGGGGGTCTCCTGGCGTCGGCGGGGGTAACGGATGATACCGTGAAGCTGTGGGACGTGGCGCGGCGTGAAGAGGTCGCCGTGCTGGAAGGGCATACGGGAACGATCAATTCGGTGGCGTTTTCTCCCGACGGCAGCCTCCTGGCATCGGCGGGGTTCGACAGCACCGTCAGGGTGTGGGACGTGGCGCGGCGTGAAGAGGTCGCCGTGCTGGAAGGGCATACGGGAATAATCAATTCGGTGGCGTTTTCTCCGGCCGCCGGCGTCCTGGCATCGGCGGGGTACGACAGGACCATCAGGGTGTGGGACTTGGCCGCGCGGCGAGAGGTCGCCGTGCTGGAAGGGCATACGGGAACGATCGAATCGGTGGCGTTTTCTCCCGACGGCAGCCTCCTGGCGGCGGGGGGGGGGGGGTCGGCAGAACCGTCAGGCTGTGGGACACGGCGGCGTGGAACGAGGTTGCCGTGCTCACAAGGGCGCGCGCGCACGGCGGTTCGCACTTGGCGTTTTCTCCCGTCGGCGGGAAACTGGCAGTCGTATCGCAAATTGGAACGATCGAACTGTGGGACGTGCTCAGCGAAGAAGTCGTGGCGCAGTATAACCATCCAGGCGGGCACAGTTCTATTGCGTTTTCTCCCGACGGCCGCACGCTGTTCGGGGCCCTGTTCGGGGGCCGCATCGAATTGTGGGACACGTCACCGCACACCAGCCCTGGATCCAGGATCCCGGACTGGGACGGCGACGGGGAGGTGGGTTTTGGCGACTTCGTGAAGTTCGCGGCGAAGTTCGGATACAGCCGCGGCAAGGCCGGATACGATCCGCGCTACGACCTGGACAAGGACGGCGAGGTGGGGTTCTCGGACTTTCTGATCTTCGCCGGCGCTTTCGGCGCAAACACGTAGGCGTGACACGATCGCTGTGGCGACGAGGCGGAAGAACAGCTGACGATGGCGTGCAGGCTGATTCGTGTGTAGGGGCGTCCCTTGTGGGCCTGCCTGCAGCGCAGTACGCTGCGCAGGCAGGCGCCCGCACTGTGAAGAAGCGCGTGTGAAGGTGGGGCAGACATTCCTGTCTGCCCGCCTCAATTCCTGGCATGGGAACGGCGACGGAAAGAAAGCTTGTCCCGCCTGTGCCCGCACTGTCGTGCCGAGGAAACCGGAAGACTGACGATATCTCCGCGCAGATGTGTTTACTGCGCGCTTTCGTCAGGGACAATCAAGAAGACGGGAGATTCTTCGACTCCGCTCAGAATGACATGTTTTGCAATAACCATTGGCGAAACCTGTCTGTCAGGTGTCGGCACAAACTGTCATCCTGAGGAAGCCCTGTCTGCCGTGCCCGGCACAGGCAGGCGCCAGGCTGACGAAGGATCTACTGCGGCATCGGTTCACCCCTGCGCGACTTGCACGTCTACCGACCTGACACGCGGCACGTCCGCCTCCTGCGCAGAACGAAACTGACGAGAGAATCTTCGCCTGCGCTCGGAATACCGGTTGGCCTTTCGTCATCCGCAAGGCGTTGCCTGCCCATGTGGGTTTATACTGTGAGGAAGCGGGTGTGAAGGTGGGGCAGACATTCCTGTCTGCCCGCCTCAATTCCTGGCATGGGAACGGCGACGGAAAGAAAGCTTGTCCCGCCTGTGCCCGCACTGTCGTGCCGAGGAAACCGGAAGACTGACGATATCTCCGCGCAGATGTGTTTACTGCGCTCTTGCGTTAAGCACAATCGAAAAGACGGGAGATTCTTCGACTCCGCTCAGAATGACATGTTTTGCAATAACCCTTGGCGAAACCTGTCTGTCAGGTGTCGGCACAAACTGTCATCCTGAGGAAGCCCTGTCTGCCGTGCCCGGCACAGGCAGGCGCCAGGCTGACGAAGGATCTACTGCGGCATCGGTTCACCCCTGCGCGACTTGCACGTCTACCGACCTGACACGCGGCACGGCGGGCACCACCTCCTTTCCCCTCCCCGCGTCGGGGAGGGGCCGGGGGAAGGGTCTCCATCCTCGGCGACGGCACGCGCGATGCCGCCGATGCAAAGCTGTTCAACAAGAAGATGGGGCTCGGCAGGTCGGATGGAGGGTATGACCGGAGGATGGACCTGAACAAAGACGGGGTCATCAATATGGCGGATATGGTGATCCTGACGCGGCACATCGAAAGCGACGCGTCGTCTAACAGCGGCAGCGGGAATACATCGGGCAGCGGGGGTGATTCTGGGGGTTAACGTCAGATAACCCGAAGGACAGGCGGCGGCTGATGCGTTGGGGGGTGCGTCAATGCCTCGCATACACGGTCACGAAGGCGTATGTGAAGGTGGGGCAGACATTCCTGTCTGCCTGCACCGCTCTGCCCTTCTCGACGTCGTTGTGGGAAAGCCGATACCCGCGGCCGGCGAAGGGGTCGCCATCCTGATGGAGGTGATTGGATCATGAACAGAAGGGCTGTTCATCTATTGCGTGCACTGCTCACGACATCGGTATGCATAATGACGTGGCAATGCGTATCTACCGTGGTCTCCGCGACGTCGCCCGCGCCGTCTGACAGCGTGCTTCACTGCGTGGTGCTGGAGGAGGAGGCATTGCGGCGTGAGGACGCGCATGTTTCGGGCAAGCGTACGGCGGAGTTGAACGCGGGGGAGTCGCGGACGGTGCGCATGATCTACTTTCTGCCGAACGACCGCCCGTATCGCCAGTCGGTGGTGGATACGATGAAGGCGAGGATGCGTGGGATGCAGGCGTGGTATGGCGAGCAGCTGGCCGCGCACGGGTATGGGTATATGACGTTCCGTTATGAGGCGGATGGGGACGGCGACCCTGTGGTGCACCGCCTGGACGGCGAACACGGCGACGGATATTATCACCACTACACGTATTCCCTGGTGGGTAGTGAGGTTCATCAGGTGTTCGATCCGGAGACTGTCGTGCTCTTCATCGTGATCGACAACCGTGAAGGAGACACGATCGGATATACTCGCAACAGGCGATTAGGGGCAATCGCTGCCGGTGGTAAGAGTTATCACCTGGTGATGGTTCCCGGCGGTTTCAGAATTTCCACAGGCTTGCACGAACTGGGCCATGCCTTCGGGGTGGGGTGGCACGACTATCGCGACGGCGCCTATATCATGTCGATAGGCCGCGTCCGCAGTCGAATATCGGCCTGCAGTGCGGCAAGACTGTCGGTGGGTCCCTACATCAACCCGGACATCCCCCTCTATTCCTTTGGGGGGTCACGTCCCACGATCGAACTGCTGTCGCCGTTGAGGAGGTATGCTGCGGGGTCGGAAAGCATTACCATCCGTCTCAGGATCACGGCGCCGCACGGCTTGCTTCAGTTGGTCGCGACGGCGCCCACGCCAGGGTCGATTTTTTCCTCGGAAATCCTGGAATGCCGCGCCCTGTCGGGCGAACAGGACGTGGAGATCGAGTACGAGTATGACGGCGTTCTGCCGGGGAGGTCTACAACGCTGTCGGATGGTGTGTCCCATTACGTGGGATTCCGGGCGGTGGACAGGCGCGGCGACGAAAGCTACGAGGGTTTTGGCTTCGCACAGGAGTCGCCGTATCATCTGGCGACGCTGGAAGGGCATACGGGCTACGTTCCCGTGTTGGCGATATCCCCGGACGGTACGATGCTGGCATCGGGATCGTCTGACAGGACCGTCAGGCTATGGGATACGAAGACCTATGAAGCGATCGCCGTCCTGGACCATAGCGGTCGGGATGATTTCGTTAAATCGGTGGCGTTCTCTCCCGACGGGTCGCTGCTGGCCGCCGGGGCGAGGATTCGAGAAAGCTATATCGCGCTGTGGGACGTGGCGACGGGGGAGATGGCGGGCACGCTGGAAGGGCATACGGGAATAATCAATTCGGTGGCGTTTTCTCCGGCCGCCGTCGTCCTGGCATCGGCGGGGTACGACAGGACCATCAGGGTGTGGGACTTGGCCGCGCGGCGAGAGGTCGCCGTGCTTAGGCATACTGGTACGGTGCGGTCTGTGGCGTTTTCTCTGGACGGCGGTCTCCTGGCGGCGGGGGGGGGGGGGGGGGGGTCGGCAGAACCGTCAGGCTGTGGGACACGGCGGCGTGGAACGAGGTTGCCGTGCTCACAAGGGCGCGCGCGCGCGGCGGTTCGTACCTGGCGTTTTCTCCCGTCGGCGGGAAACTGGCAGTCGTATCGCAAATTGGAACGATCGAACTGTGGGACGTGCTCAGCGAAGAAGTCGTGGAGAAGTATAGCTATCCAGGCTCTCTGTGCTCCATTGCGTTTTCTCCCGACGGCCGCACGTTGGCTGCCGCTACCGTAACCTGGATCGAGTTGTGGGATACGGCTTCGTTCACCACGCCCCGACCCCGCGTCCCGGACTGGGACGGCGACGGGGAGGTGGGCTTTGGCGACTTCGTGAGATTCGCCGCAAAGATCGGGTTCAGCCGTGGGCAGGCCGGGTATGACCAGCGCTTTGACCTGGACGGGGACGGGGAGGTGGGGTTTTCGGACTTTCTCATCTTCGCCGGCGCTTTCGGCAAAGGTGCGTAATATGGCCCTCCAGCTGTCGCAAAACGCGACAGTAGCGACGCATTTCGCGACACACCCGCCGTTCCCGCGCGCCGGTCCGTTCTGCCAGACAGCACATGCCGCCCGTGTGACGACGCGCCCGCCGGACCTTTCAGGCAGCGCATGCACATCACGCCCCATTGCGTGTGTAGGGGCGTCCCTTGTGGGCCTGCACTGTGAGGAAGCGTATGAGACGGTGGGGCGGCCATTCCTGCCTGCCTCGATGCCGACGATGTCTCCGTGCAAATGCGTTTACTGCGCTCTTGCGTTAGGGACAATCGAAACAGACGGGAGATTCTTCGACTCCGCTCAGAATGACAGGGCGGCCTATCATCGGGCCTATGAGATTCCTTAAATGATCCCCGGTGCGGCTGCCCTCGCCTTTTTCACGTGCCGCCATCAGGTACCGCGCCACCGCCGGATTCCATTTTGCGTATACCCGCCGTCGGCCGCGCAAACGGTGTCCGATCCTGCGGGCCAACCCCCTCCGAACTATCGTGACGGGTCCGTGCACCCGTTCGAATCCCGCTGGCTGCCCACCGCGAGACTACCCGATGTTCATCGAATCCGGTCCGATTCTTAACATTGGCTTCGCCGGCGCGTAACAACTGTCATATATATTATCAATATTGATCAATATTTCCATATATCCGCGCCGTTGCAACGCCCCCCGGCGCGCACCCCGAGGGTCAAGGGGAATCCTGGCAACATGGGACTTGCAATCCCGACAGGCATGTTGTAGACTCTTGATATCGGTCGCCCGGCGCGACCGAAGCCGGTCGGGAGAGACCCGAGCCGGAACGAACGCTGCGTTGTCTCTCAATCCTTCTCCCGCGGGATACTGCCCATGTCCACGTCGTCTCCGACCAGCGCCACGTACGAGTCCATCGGGGTTCGTCCACTGATCAATTGCATGGGAACCTACACCATCATTTCCGGCTCCTTGATGTTGCCGGAAGTCCGTCAGGCCGTACAGGAAGCCTCAAAAGCGTACGTGCATCTGGACGAACTGATGGAAAGGGTCGGCGCCCGGATCGCGGAACTTATGGAATGCGAATGGGGCATTGTCACCAGCGGTTGCGCCGCGGCCTTATGCCAGGTCACCGCGGCCTGCGTTGCGGGCCTGGATCCGGCAAGGATGAAACGCCTGCCCGATACGTCGGGCATGAAAAACCGGGTTGTCACGCAGCCTTCCCACCGGCACGTCTATGACCACGCCATCCGCATGGTCGGCGTGGAAATCGTCGAGGTCGAAACCCCTCAAGAGATGGACGCTTTCATCGACGAATCGACCGCCATGATCGCCATCTTCGGCGACGCGGCCGACCGGGGCACCGTCTCCGTACCCGACATCGTCTCCATTGCCCGGAAACACAACGTCCCAACCTTCGTCGACGCAGCCGCGGAACGTCCGGACGTGCCGAATCCCTATCTGTCCGAAGGGGTCGACGTGGTCGCCTACAGCGGCGGCAAGTGCCTTCGCGGTCCCCAGGCGTCGGGCCTGGTTCTGGGCCGAACGGACATCCTCCACGCCGCCTTTATGAACGGCGCCCCCCATCACTCGCTCGCCCGACCGATGAAGGCGGGAAAAGAAGAAGTGATGGGCCTCCTCGCGGCCGTGGAACAATGGGTCCGACGAGACCACGCCGCGGAATGGAAGGAATGGGAGCGCCGCCTCGACACGATCGCAGACTCGGTTGCACATATACCGACCCTGACGACGGATGTCCTTCAACCCGGCCGGTCCAACGTCGCCCCTGTCCTGGCTATCCGTTGGGATCCGGAAACCGTCCGCATCACGCCCGAAGAAGCCAGGCGGCAACTCACCGACGCCGACCCGCGCATCGAGCTATTCCACACCGGGAATGGCGTGGAAGTCATGCCCTACATGATGGAAAACGGGGAGGATGTCATTGTCGCCGGTCGCCTGAAACAGGTTCTGGAAGCCGCGCTGCCAGACTAGAATTTCGATCAAGTCCGTATGGACCCAGTACAACGAATCTCACGGAGTCAGAGGCCTGCCTTTGCACCGGAGCCCGTGATGCGCGTCGAAATTGCCCGCCACGCCCTGGACCGCGTACCCCTGTCGATCATCTTCGATGACTCCACGCTACTGGTCAACCTCAACTACTTCTTCATGAGGGACAGGAACCCCATCGACGGCCAGCGCCGCCGCTGGGAGGACGTACCCGTCGTCCACCCTGAGTCCTTCACCCGGGAATTCGCCGAATACTGCCTTGAACAAGGCGTCAAGGGGAAGTTCAGCGTCGTACCCTGTCCCGCGGGGCTGGGACGCATCGACCACGGCCTGCCGCTATTCGGCAAAACCCAGCAGGAAAGTTGGCTGGCTATGTGCCGTGAACTCATCGTGCCCAACTACGACATCACCCCCGAGATGATCACCCACACATTTGTGGTAGACCTCGAAACCTTGCGGCCGGTGGACCCCAACCTCTGGGAACAGTGGGGATGGGATCAGCTACCGACCGACAGGGAGGAACTGGTTACGGACTACATCGCGCTCGCCTGTGAAATTCTCCAAAACGTCGGTCTGACGCCCGCAGGCGTGACGTCGCCCGGCGGATTCGGAAATCCGCTCGACTTCTACGCCAGATGCGCCGAAGCCGCCTGCCGCCGTGTCACCGGTAACCCAACGCCGTACCTGTTTAAACGCGTGTCCAACGGCGCCGTGGAAACCCCCGTATGGTACCCCGACCGCGACGCCGGCACGGCGATGGGCGAAATCATCGCCGGCACAGGCGACTGGACCGGGTCCTGGACAGGGTACGGAGAAGTCAACCCCGATAAATACATTACTGCCGACCTTCAGGGCGGCCGATTACCGGCCCTCATCGATGCCGGAGATCCGGCCGTACTCATCAGCCACTGGCAGGGCTTTTACGGGCTGCACGACGCCGACCGCAGGGGCTTTAACGCCTTCAAGACCGTTGTGCGCCGCCTCAAAGAACGCGACCCGGCCAAAGAACGCACCCTATGGCGCAAATGCAGCGAAATCACCAACTACGCCATCATGCGGGAAATGGCCGGCATCACCGTTGAAGACAACACCGTTACGCTCGATCTGCCCGTACGCGTACCTGAATTGACGCTTCGCTTCACAAATGCCGACATCCGGTCCGTCTTGGTCGATGGCAAACCACTTACCCGCGCGCTCACCCGGGCCGCCTTCCGAAACCATACCTTCTACAGAGAAGACGACGTTACCTTTGCAGCCCTGGATCCGCCGGGTCGCAAGACAGCCGTCCAAATCCAGTAAATCGGAGACAGGCTCTATGAAACTCTGCGATGCGCTGGCCAAAGACCGAATCGAACTCAACCTGTCCGGCCCGGATCGGGACGGGGCCATCCGGGAGATGATTGCGCTGATCCACCGGTCGGTCAACCTGCCCGACCCGGATGTGCTTCTTAATCTCATTCTGGAGCAGGAGGCCATCAAGACCAGCGGTGTGGACCAGGACGTGGCGATACCGCACGCGCGGACGGACGACATCGAGGGCGTGGTCGCGGCACTCGGCATCTCGCGAGCCGGCATCGACTTTCGGAGCCTGGACGGACAACCCGTACATCTGGTGTTCCTTATTCTTTCTTCCGAGGCGTCCCTGCCGGCATACATGAGCGTTCTGAGTCGCACCGCCCGCATTTTCGACCACGAGGACATCCGTCGAAAGGTCCTCCAGGCCGCCTCTCCCGAAGAAATCATCCAGCTCATCCGTACACAGGAGCCGTTTTAGGGACCGGGAACGGGAATTCGGGATCCGGAAGGAAGGGCATGCCGATTCCCTTCCGGATCCCGAATTCCCGTTCCCTGGCGTACCGGCTATCGCAATGTATCTGCTTCTCATCCTACTCCATCGCGAAGACCTCCTTGACGAGGTCCTCTCCGGTCTCGTGGAAATGGAAATCACGGGTGCCACGGTTCTGGATGGAACCGCTATGGAGCGCATCCTGGCCGAGGACGTGCCCATTTTCGCCGGGTTGCTGCAGGCCGGACCGGGCCGTACGAGCGCAATTATCGCATCCGCTAAGGATCGCTCCGCGCTGGATCCGCTCATCCGTCTCTTAAGAGAAACGGGTGTCGACTTCACACAACCGGGCGTCGGCAGACTCTTTCTGTTGCCCGTTGATTTTTACCTCGGCCCGGCCGGCGAAGAAACTCCATGAAGCTGGTCTCCGCCGCCATTCTGATCGTCGTTATCGCCTTTGTCGGTTCCCGGCTCAGCTTCGTCCATATCCGCCTGCCACTGGGCATCAGGAATCTCTTTCTAACAGGCATTGAATACCTCCTGGTCGGCCTTCTCCTCGGTGGCGCTGCGCTTGACCTGCTCGACGCACCGACGCTCGACGGCCTCTATCCATTTATGGGCATGGGTCTCTCATGGATCGGCATGCTCTTCGGAGTTCAGTGGGAGCTTCGACGGCTGACTCATATTCCGCCAAGGGTCTACGGCATTGCGCTCGCCCAGAGTCTGATAACCATCTTCGTCGTTGCGGTTCCCTTCTTCCTGCTGTTCCACCGCCTTTTCTCGCACGAGACGGACCTGTTGGTGATCGGCGCCGTCACCTTGGCCGCCGCGGCATCGGGCACGGCATCCAGCGGTCTGACGCTATTTGCCCGAAACACGCGGTCTTCCGTGCGGCCCCTGATGCGGCTTCTCAAAAACGTCTCGAATATCGACGATCTGGTGGGCCTCACCGCCTTCGGTCTCATATCCTGTCTGGCCGTTTTACATCCCGGCACATCCACCATCATCTGGATCGGCATCTCCGTGGGGCTCGGCCTCACCGTTGGCCTGCTCATCGTTGCGCTGACCGCCTACCGTCTCAAGAACGAAGAAATGCTCCTGGTTGTCATGGGCGCCATTACGTTCTCCGGCGGACTCGCACTGTATCTCAGCCTATCTCCCCTCCTCGTCAACCTCATCGCCGGCGCCGTTGTCGCCAACCTGGCAAGGGGCCGTGCGAGAGCCGGCATTCGCAATGTCCTCATGAGGGGCGAGCACTCCATCTATATCCTCTTTCTCATCCTGGTAGGCGCCGGCTGGCGCATCGACTCGGCCTGGCTTCTGGTTCTGGTGCCGATCTACATCCTCGCCCGTACCCTTGGCAAGACCCTTGGCGCCTACCTTTCCGTTCAGTTCTTCCTGCCCGAGTCCCGAGCCCTGAACGGACTGGGCCTCGGCCTGCTATCCCATGGCGGCATGGCCGTGGCCATCGTGGTCAACCTGCACCAGATCCACCGCTCCGAGCTTACGGATGTCGTCATATCCATCGTCCTGCTGGGCATCCTTATCAGCGAACTCATCGCTCCGGCCTCGTTAAGACGCCTGCTGAAAAAAACCCCATGAGGCTTATCCTCATCTTCATCGCCCTGAGCCTTCTGATGGCCTGGGTCGGCGCCATACCTCCGGGCAGCGCCCCGGGTGCTTACACAACCCTGGTCGTGGGCCTGCTCTTCCTCTCGGGCCACGTGGCGGGCCATGTATTTTCAAAACTGCGCCTGCCGCGAATAACGGGTTACCTGTGCGTCGGCATGCTCACGGGGCCCTACATGCTCGGCTTCCTGACGGTTGAAGCCGTGGGCCAACTCGGTTTTCTGAACGAACTGGCGGTTACATTCATCGCCCTGGCCGCGGGCGGAGAACTGCGAGTTGTCGATCTGAAGGACCGGATGAAGGTCATCCTCCTTACGATTCTTTCGCTCACAGCCATCGTCTTTTCCATTGTCACCATCTTTGTGTGGTTTACGCGATCGCTGCTGCCATTCACAGCCGCCTTTTCGAGTCTCCAGGTGCTGGCGGTGGGCATGCTCTTCGGGGTCCTTGCCGTAGCGCGTTCGCCCTCCAGCGCTATCGCCATTATCAACGAAACCCGGGCGCTGGGTCCCTTCACGGAAACCGCGCTCGGCGTCACGGTCGCAATGGATGTATTCGTCATCGTGCTTTTTGCAGCAGCGATCTCCTTCTGCGAGGTCATGATGTCACCGGCCGCCACCCTGGACCTCGGGTTTATCGCCGGTCTGAGCATGGAAATCCTCCTGGGTATCGGAACGGGTCTGATCGTGGGTCTGGCGCTGGGTTATTACATCGACCGCGTGCGGGCAAACCTTCCGCTTCTCCTGCTGGGCACGGCCCTTATGGTGACCAGCATCTCCCACGGATTTGCCGCATACGTCAAAGAGGCTTATCATCTCACCATCCATCTGGAACCGTTGCTGATCTGCGTTACCGCGGGCTTCACCGTGCAGAACGTCTCCCGCCAGGGTTCGCACTTTATTGAAGCGATCGAGTCCGTCAGCCTTCCCGTGTACGTACTCTTTTTCACGCTGGCGGGAGCGGGGCTGAACCTGGACGCCCTGATGCAGACCTGGACCATTGCGATCCTGCTCGTCGGCGTCAGGGCCGCCGCCATTTACCTGGGCGCGTACACCGGCGGGCGCCTCGGCGGCGACCCGGCGCGCTTCAACCGTATTGCGGGTATGGCCTACCTCACCCAGGCCGGCGTCAGCCTGGGCCTGGCCCTGGAGGTCACCCGGCGCTTTCCGGGCTGGGGAGACGCCTTTGTAACCGTGATCGTCGCCGTCATCGCCGTGAATCAGATGATCGGCCCCATTGCGATGAAACAGGCGCTGACCCGCGCCGGTGAGACCCGAGCGACCTGAAATTCAACGATTTTCAATCAGCACACTTCAGACTGCCTTACGCACAACGCGATTCGGCCATACCGGCCCTTTTCAGGTCACCTGGAAACCAGGCAAGCGCGGTCGCCCACGCGCGCCTTGCTCCCGGAACCCTTGGATCTTACTCGGAGCCACGTGTCGAAAGATTGTCAAATTGAAATAACATGCTATATTTAACGATATAACGGTCCGTGGGGCGACGGGGTGCAATCTTAAGGTCCTGCGCTTCGCGGCCGCCTATCCAACCTGGCTTTGATGAGAGGAAAATTTGCGAGTGTCTGCAGAAGGAATACAACCGCAATCGCTGGATGGCCGGGAATACCGGAAGCTGTTCGGACTGGATATCTATCTGACGCCCGTGTTTGTGATTTCCAGTATCACCATTGTCACCTTTGTCCTGGGGTCGCTTGTCTTCAGGGAAGCCGCGACGGAAGTTTTCAAAGCAACCCGTGAATGGCTGACCACAAATCTCGACTGGTTTTTCATCATTGCCGCCAATCTCATCGTGCTGTTCTGCCTATATTTCGCCATATCGCCTCTCGGCAGGGTGCGCCTTGGCGGTGAAGACGCGAAACCCGAATATTCCAAGTCAACCTGGCTGGCCATGCTCTTCGCGGCCGGCGTGGGTATCGGTCTGCTGTTTTTCGGGGTGGCCGAGCCGGTCTACTACTTCCGGAAGCCGCCGCTTGGCATCGCTCCGGGAACGGACGAGGCCGCCATCACCGGTATCGCGGCGACGGCGTTTCACTGGGGGCTGCACGGCTGGGCGATCTACGGCGTCGTGGGACTCGCTCTCGGCTACTTCGCGTACAACCGCGGGTTGCCGCTCACGATCCGCTCGGCGTTCCATCCCCTTCTGGGCGACCGCGTCTGGGGCTGGCCGGGACACGTCATCGACACCTTTGCCATATTTGCGGGGTTGTTCGGGCTTGCCACCTCCCTCGGCCTGGGGGTTCAGCAGGTGACGACCGGGTTCAACTATCTGTTCGATATTCCCGCGAACAACACGACCATGGTGGTTTTGATCGTGGTCATCACGTCCATCGCGCTGACATCGGTGTTAACCGGTATCGATGTGGGTATCAAGCGTCTGAGCCAGTTCAACGTCATACTCGCGCTTCTGTTGCTGCTGGCCGTGTTTCTGCTCGGTCCTACCAGCTACGCTTTCCGCAGTATTGTTGCCGGGGTTGGCGGGTACCTGTCAAAAATCGTACCTCTCAGCAACTGGATCGGGCGCGAGGATACCGGTTTTGTGCAGAACTGGACCACGTTCTATTTTGCGTGGTGGTTTGCATGGGCGCCGTTCGTGGGAACATTTATCGCCCGCGTTTCAAAGGGGCGCACGGTTCGCGAATTCGTTGTCTTCGTGTTGCTGTTGCCCACACTGCTGTGTCTGTTGTGGTTCGGCGTCTTTGGCGGCACCGCGTTCCATCAGCACATCGTAGAGGGCTATGACGGTGTCACCGGGAATGTTGAGGCATGGAAGCTTGAGATTGCACTGTTTAAAATGCTCGACAAATTGCCGATGTCGACGCTGCTTTCGTCCGTCGCAATGCTTCTGACCATCGTTTTTTTCGTTACGTCGTCGGACTCCGGGTCGCTCATTATCGATACCATTGCGGCCGGCGGCCGGGTTGACGCGCCAGTGGCACAACGCGTTTTCTGGTGTATAATCGAGGGGCTGGTGGCGATTGCACTCCTGCTTGGCGGAGGATTGGAGGCATTGCAGGCCGCCTCCCTGGCAACCGGCTTGCCCTTCGCCATTGTCCTCGTGGTAATGGCAGTCTGCCTTTGGAAAGGACTCCGGGACGAAACGCGTTGAGGAGAAATTCATGTGGGCGCATGTGAATGCCGTCCCGGCGGCATGAAAACAGGCCGATATTTATGTACGCCTGAATCGACAAGTGGAGGACGTCCTATGAAATTCCACGGCAGATATGTTCCGTTTCTGGTATGTGTGGCCATGCTTTTCCATGTGCCCGGGGCTGGGGCGCAATCGACCGGGACCGTCACAGGAACCGTGGTCGACGCGGAAAGCGGGGACGCTTTGGAAGGTGTGGATGTTTCCATCGCAATCCTGAACCTGGTCGGCGTGTCGGATGCGCAGGGCCGTTTTACCATCCAAAACGTGCCGCCAGGCGCCCACGAACTGAGGGCAGACCTGATCGGCTACCCGCCAGTGACGCGCGCGATCACCGTGTCCCCCGGAGCGACGCTGACCGTCACGTTGCAGATGGAACTTTCCATGCATTACATGGACGAACTGGTGGTGACCGGCACGGCCTTCAAGGAATCCCCCATCAACCTGACCTACGCGGTTGCCGTGGTCGGGCGGGAAAAAATGGCCGAGCAGGGCTCTCCGCAGGCCGTAGATTTTTTCAAAAATCTGGGCGCGAGCCACGGCGTGATCGGCGAGCGGAGCAGTTGGTACAACGCCGGTCAGGCCGCCACCCTCACGGAGAGCATCGCGAACGTCAACCTGCGGGGCCTGGGAGCTTCGCGCACCCTGGTGCTGATCAACAGCCGCCGCCAGACCTACGTCCCCGCGCGCCTGATCGGCGGTCGCTTTGTCGACGTCAATGTGATCCCCTCCATCGCCGTTGACCGGGTCGAGGTGCTCAAGGAGGGGGCCTCTGCCATTTACGGGTCGGATGCGGTGGCCGGCGTGGCCAATTTCCTTACGCGCGACGACTTCGAGGGCTTCGAAGTCTCCGCCGCGCACGAATATTTCCCCGGCGCCGGCGATACCAACGCCGGCGCGATATGGGGCGGCAAACTCGGCGAGGCCCACGCGGTTGTTTCCGCGGAATGGCGGGGACGGCAAAAGTTGCCGGCCTCCGAAAGGGACTACCTGCTGCAGCCGTGGCACGGCGGAGGGCAGCGCCTGGGATGGTCGAGCCTGGGGAATCCCGGTACGTTCGCCATCGGGGCCCCCACCCCGTGGACCGCCGCGATCCATGCCCCCCGTTGCGAGGAATTCGGGGGCTTCAAGGAGTCCTGGACATGCCGCTTCCGCTATCAGCAGTATGAGAATCTGATCGAGGACATGAGCCATACCCGTGCTTTCGCCGAGATCAACGGTACTCTGGACAACGGCACGGAGTATCACTTCGAGGGCCTGTGGGCCCTGGCAAGGATTGCCGATTGGTACACGACGCCTTCGTATCCCCCGTTCCCCTTAACGGACACGAGTATCATGGAGGTGGCACCCGACCACCCGGGCCGGGGGGCATTCTGCGAGGACTACGGCGCCGAGCCGTCTGACCCATACTACGAGGCGTGCCGGGGCGGCGAGAACTGGTATTTCAACGGTCGTCCGTTCGGAAACTCGGGCCCCGGGCGCACACTGGACCGCGACTCCCGCACGTTGCGCCTGGCGGCTTCCGCGAATCGCGACTTCGAGGCATTCGGCGGGCGGGACGCGCATTTCGACGTGGGCCTGACCTATTCACGCACCGAGGGCAACTACAACCTGCCGGGTGTGTACATCGAGCGACTCTTCCTCGGATTCCGGGGCTTCGGTGGGCCGCGTTGCGGCGTTGGCGCGGCGGCGGATCGCACGTCCCTTGCCGGGATGCGGCTGGGCCCGCTCAGCGGCCAGGTGGCGGGTCAGGGCGACTGTCAGTACTACAATCCCTTCGGCAACGCCATCGAGTTCGCGGATCAACATGGCTCGCAGTATACAACCCAGGCGAATCCCGACTACCGCGCCGGCCTTGCCAACAGCTCCGAATTGCGGCAATGGCTCAACCAGGAAGTCGATCTGCAAAGCACAGCCGACCTGCTGGTCGCCGAGGCGAAGCTGACGGGAACATGGACCGAAAATGTCTGGTTAGACGCGAGTTACGCCGCCGGCTACCAGTTCCGTCTGTTCAATGCCAGCGGCGATCCCAACGACGCCGGTGACGTGACCATCAACCCCTGTCCGGTTGTCGGGGATAGGAACTGCTCAGCGGAGGACAGGTTCGGTCCCTATGCGTTCACCAATGTGAATCGGCCTTATGATGAATCTCAGACGGTGCATCGCTTCTTTGCCGAGATTCCCCTTAGCCTGGAAGAGCGTTTTGATATGCAACTCGCCGCCAACTACGAGTTCCACGACGTGGCGAGCAGTTTCGATCCCAAGTTCGGATGGCGCTATCAGCTGGTGGAATCCCCGGCCCAATCCTTGTTCCTGCGCGGCTCGGTACAGACGACGTTTCGCACGCCAGCCCTGGACGACGTGAATGAAAGCCCGCTTTCGACGCTCGAGTGGATCGAGGAGACGGGCGCCTACCAGACGGTGGACCGGTTCGGGAGCAAGGAACTCGATCCCGAACGGGCATTCACCTACAATACGGGCCTCGCCCTGGTCACGGAGACGGGCTTTGAAGCGACACTCGACTACTGGAGTTACAATTTCAACGATGTCATCGGTTCCATGCCCCACGGCGCCATTACCGCCTTATACGCCGATGAAGCGAATAAGGATGCCCTTAAGCAATTCATCGTCTGCCCGGACGGGATAGGCACCGGCACGTGTGCGGCCTCGGAACTCGAGCGGGTGCAAGTCGATATCGTCAATTGGCCGGGGGTCAAGACCTCGGGGCTTGATTTGCATCTGGGCACCAGGACGCCGGCGGGAGCGGGGATATTCGCGGCGAGCCTGGATGGCACCTATACGCTGGCGTACGAGACAAAGGCTCTGAATCTGGGCGGCCTGGCGCTCCAGGAGGCGGCGGACGCCGCGGGGTACCTGAATTTCGGCAATCCCATCGCGACGTCGCTTCCCAAGTTCAAGGGCCGGATATCGGGGAGCTATTACTGGGAAGACTACAGTGTCTCCAGCTTTCTGAACTACATTTCGTCTTACGAGGACCGGGGGTCGATGGGCTCCGATAATTCGGAGATCAGGAGTCTGTTCGGTACCATCGACCCATTTGTAACCTGGGATGTGACTATTCTGTGGAACTTGCCCAACGGGGTGAACATCGCGCTTTCCGGGATGAATCTGCTCGACACAAGGCCTCCTCTCGTTAATATCGAGCAGGCCTACGATGGCTTCACGCACGATCCCAAGGGACGGCGTCTGAAGCTGGCGGCTACCTACCGCCTCGGGCGTTGACGGTCCGTTTTCTTTAACGATTCCGAAGTAGGCATCCGTCAGTTGGGGGCGGATGCCTTTTATTTAATGGTTTTGCAGCTAATGAACCTATACCGCCCCGGCTTAAGAAAGCGTTGCAATCTCGATTTCCGAACGTCATATTAACAACGTTTATGTGGAGCCGCGATACAATGTGATGACCGGGACCCTCGATTCTCTCCGTCTTCGGTACAGGCGGCCCGACTCTGCGCTGCGAGCGCTTCTACGCCACCCGGATCTCAAATGAACAAGCGCGAAGATTATCTCTCGTGGGACGAATATTTCATGGGCGTTGCGCTGCTTTCCGCCCTGAGAAGCAAGGACCCCAACACCCGAGTGGGCGCCTGCATCATCAACGAACAAAAGAAAATCGTGGGCATCGGTTACAACGGCCTGCCCATCGGCTGCTCCGACGACGAATATCCCTGGGAGAGGGAAGGAGAGTTTCTCAATACCAAGTATCCCTATATCTGCCACGCCGAACTCAACGCGATCCTGAACAAGATCGACACCAATCTCTACAATTGCACCGTCTACGTCACCCACTTCCCCTGCAACGAATGCGCCAAAGTCATCATTCAGTCCGGCATTGGAGAGGTTATCTACCTGGCGGACAAATACGCTGAAACCGACTCCGTCCGAGCCTCGAAGCGCATGTTCAACAGCGCAGGAGTCGTCTATCGCCAACTCACGGAATACCGGGAACACCTGCACATCGAATTCAGAGACCTGGCCTGAAAGGAATCCGTTATGACCGCCGGCGAAACCTGGCTGCCCGAGGGTCCGAACCTGAATTCCGTCACCGCGCGCTATGGCAGTCCGCTCCACGCCCTGTCGAGGGCCGAGATACCGGCGATCGTTCTGCGGCAGGCCTACGACCCGGATCAGTGCGCCGGCCTCATTCGTCGTTTCATAGACCGGGGTCTCATGCGGGATCCCTCGGAGGTGGATTCCGACGACAAACGTACCCGCATCGACATCGGGACCAGTCTCGGAAACCGGGGTAACGACCGGAATGATTTTTTCGAACACGCCGCCCTGACACGGGACCTTTTCGGACATCTCTTCGACGGTTTCGACAACCCCGTCGATGTCATTTATGGCAGCCTCTCCGCCCTGGCCGCAGGGAAACGGGTGCTCACCGCCCGTGAACCGGACACCCGCCTTTACGGGCCGGCTATCTTCCGGATCCACTACACCCACCACACCTACGTGCCGCACATTGACCACGTCACGCTCCGTGAAAAACGCTTTAATTACGAGGTCTCCCGTTTTGAGCACCAGTTCGCGGGCGTTCTCTGCTTCCAGAACGCGGCCCAGGCCGGCCCGGCCACCCAGGCCATCCTGCACCGCTGTCTGTGGACGGAAGACGTCGAATCTCACATTGCCGCAAACGCCTTTCACGAATACGCCCGGCAGAACAACATCGAACACTGCCGCGTGGACCTCGAACCCGGCGATCTCTACTTCTTCAACACCCGCTGCATCCACGAGGTCCCCGCGGTCGAGGGAGCCGACCCCAGAATCGTCCTGGCCGTCTTCATCGGCTATTCCGACGACGACAGCGAAATCTACGTCTGGTCCTGACACACCCGGGCCCCTGTGCGCGAAGCGGGAGCGTATAGGAGTTTGTCGCGCACACTTCGTCCTTTTCCCGAGGGGAATCCGCGGGTCACGTCTCGGGGAGTCGCTGCTATGTCAGAAGCGGTGTACCAGGGAGTTCTCCTGCCTGAGCGTCCAAGCGTCGACGCTGTACGGTCCGTCCTGCCCGACTACCGCGCCATGCTGATCGCTGTCATGGCCGCCATTGCGGATCGGTATGAACGTACTCCCGGTTATCCCTACATCGATACCAAACTCGACCTGATCACCGGAGAGGATTTCGCGGCGGACGATCCCGTCAGGGGCCCCGGAGCGGTCTATGGCTGGATCCAGGGGCGCGGTCTCGAGTCCCTGACGGGGCACTGTCTCTGGATGCGTCGGCACAACCAGGCCGCGGGCCTCCGGCTCCGGCTGGAGCGCATCGCGGCCGATTTGCTCACGAAGCTGCTTGAAATCCGCGCCCGAAACGCCGGCCACCTTACCTTTTTCATGTCACCGCAGGGGAACCCGTTTACACTGGACGAGGAAGGCGAGACGCGGCGGCTGAGGCTCACGGAGAAATCGAGCTACGGATTCAGCGACCTGTTCTGCGCCAAAGGCATGGTCGCTGCCGCCCGCTACCTTAAGTTGCGGGATGCCGAAACCGAAGCCCTCGACTACTGCCGCCGGGTGGACGACGCCATTCACGAGGGTCGCTTCGTTACCGACCAGATCGCGCTGGATCCCAAGAATCCCACGGGACCCCGGCCGGGATGCCACCCTCACGGACCGTTCATGATCCAGATTGGCGCCGCGGCAGTCCTGGCCGAGCACGGAAGTCCCGACAGCGTGGAAACGGGCCTGCGTCTCATTCGTCACGAATTGGAGACCTATGTCAACCTCAACGGGCGGGTTCCAGGGCTCCGGGAATACGACTTCTGGGAAGCCGTGGACGATGACGGCCGGCCCTTCGAAGACGTCGGGAAGATCCTCTCCGATCCGGGTCACGTCATGGAATTCGTCGGCCTGACGCTTAAGTTCACCACGGCCCTCAGGGAACAGGGCCTCGCAGGAACGGAGCAACTTGATGAAATCGCGGGCATCGAAGCTCTGATGCCGTCTCTGCTCGAACATACCTTCGAGGTCGGTTTCCAGCCCGGCCCCGGCGGCATCTGCAAAGTTTTCGATCTGGTGTCCCGGACTCCCGCCAATACCGACATGCCCTGGTGGAACCTGCCTGAAGCGTTGCGCGCGGCCGCCTATTGCCGGGCCATAGCCTCGTCCGCCACGGAACAGGAGAACGCCCTCCGCATTTTCAGCGCCTGCCACAACGCGTTCACACGGCACTTCGTTCGCCCGGACCTCCATCTGATGGCCTACCAGACCCGCGACCAAACAGGACGGGTCGTACCGGTCATTCCGGCCACCGCGGATGCCGATCCCGGGTATCACACCGGGCTGAGCGTCATCGACGTGCTCAATACATTCGAGAACGTGTAACCCGGGGTATATTTCAGACAGCCATGCGCCTCGAGATCAAAAACCTCTCGCTCCAATACGGCACAAAAAAACCGCTGTTTCAACGGGTCGACCTCACCGTTGACAGCGGAGATTTCATTCTCATCCACGGTCCATCCGGAAGCGGCAAATCCAGCTTCCTTCGGCTGCCCAACCGGCTTCAGGAGCCCACGTCGGGGGACATCATCCTGGACGGCATACCCGTGGAGCGCCATGACGTGACCGAACTGCGGCGAAACGTCGGTTACGTCCAGCAGACGCCCGCAATGGCCGGCGGCGCCGTGCGTGACAACCTTATTCTTCCTTTCACGTTTAAAGCCGGCAGGGGCGGGCCATTTCCGGACGACGACAGGCTACGAACGCTTCTGGACGATTTCCTGCTTCACGGCGTGCACCTCGACGACGACGCGGAGACCTTGTCCGTCGGCCAGAAACAGCGGATAGCCCTCATTCGGACGCTTCTGTCCGAACCCCGGTTCCTCCTCTGCGACGAGCCCACCTCGGCACTGGACCCGGAGTCCAAATCCGTCGTCGAAACCTGGCTTGAACGCCTCGCGCTGGAACAGAACATCGGCATTGTCCTGGTCACGCATCTGGACTTCAGACCGCAACGAGCCCGTGCAAGACGCTATCGGCTCGACGGCGGTCTTCAGGAGGTGTCTGCTTGAACCTGATCGAGATCTCGCCCCTGCAGTTGCTGCTGTGTCTCGTCTTCGTCCTCATCGCGGGCGCCGGCTCCGTCGTCTTCCGGCTCAACCTGGAAAGAGACCTTGCGTGGGGAACGGTGCGCACCTTCGCGCAACTCTTCCTGGTCGGCTACGTCCTCAAGTACATCTTCCAGATCAACAACCCGTACCTCATTCTCATTCTCTTCATCTGGATGGTCTTCTGGGCCGCCCACGCCATCCGCGGCCGGGTAAAGGAAAAGGAGGTGGCCTACTTCGTACCCACCTTCATTTCCATGGTCGCCAGCTACACCACCGTGTCCATCCTGGTCACTGCCGCAATCGTCCAGGTCAAACCCTGGTACACCCCGCAGTACTTCATTCCCCTGGGCGGAATGATTATCGGCAATTCCATGAATGCCGTCACAATCGCCCTGGAACGCCTCTTTGCCGACCTCCGTAAACAGCGAGCCCAGATTGAACTCGCCCTTTGCCTGGGCGCCACCTACCAGGAAGCCACGGCCACCATTCTGCGCGACGTGGTGAAAGCCGGTATGATTCCATCCATCAACGCCCTCATGACCGTTGGCCTCGTGTCCCTTCCCGGGATGATGACCGGACAGATTCTGGCCGGCTCGGATCCGATGACCGCCATCAAGTATCAGATAATCGTGATGCTCATGATTGTCGCCGCCACCGCCATCGGCTCCATCATTGTCGTGCACGTCGTCCGCCGCCGATGCTTCACCCTGGCACATCAACTGGCCATATAAGCCGTCTACACCGTCTCCCCGGATCCCCCATCCAGGTTGATCGCCGCGCCTGTAATGAATGCGCCCCGGTCGGAGACCAGAAACGCGACCAGATCGGCCACCTCGCCGGGTTCGCCCATCCGACCCAACGGGACGTCCTTTCCCAGTTCATCGCACCAGGCATCGAAATCCAGGTCGCTGCCGGACGCCTTCCACGCCCGCTCCGCCTGCGCGGACCGGATATTGGTCAGACAGACCGTGTTCACGCGGATCCGGTGCAGAGCCAGGTCTTTTGACATCGCTTTGCTCAGCGCGATACCCGCTGCCCGGCTCACCGACGTGGGAACCGAACCGGGCCCGGGCGCCTTTCCTCCAGGGTGTGTGATATTCACAATGCTGCCCCCGCCCCGGGCCTTCATGTGTGGAACCGCCAGCCTTGAGCCGCGAACCGCGGCCCAGAATTTCAAATCGAAATCCTCCTGCCACATGGCTTCAGTTGCATTCTCGAAGTAATGGGCCGCGGAACGCCCCGCGTTATTCACCAGAATATCGATGCCGCCGAATTCGGACACCGCTTCGTTCACGTACCGCTCCACGTCCGCGGCGAGCGTGACGTCCGCCGCCACCGCAAGCACCTGGGCGCCCGATTCCGACCTGATGGCCTCCGCCGCGCCCGACAGAACGTCATGCCGCCGCGCGCATATCGCAACCCTGCAACCCTCGTGGGCCAACTTCCGGGCTATCCCTTTTCCGATCCCTTCGCTGCCCCCGGTCACCAGCGCCACGCGCCCCGCCAGATTCAGATCCAACATCTCAATCCCTCCTTGAATCGAAACGGTGCCGTCAACGTCGAGCCTGGAACCCAGACGTCAACGCAGTCGGACCCCGCACGTCCCGCGGGTTTTCCGCGTCTCCCGTGGTGTAGTTTTCACGCCTGGACGTTCAACCTCCCGCCCAACGGACCCCCTGGCAGAGCATCGCCTGCACCGGGGGCCTCGCGAACGTACCCGGGCCGTGTCCAAGCGCCGTGTAGAAAACCCGACCCGACCCGTACGCCTTTATCCACGCCACCGGAAACGTCCCGCCATGCCATTGTGCGGACGCCAGAATCCGCAGTTGGGGTTCGTACGCCGACATATATATTTCGTCGTCGACTTCAAAATCCGCGATGCCCTCCATCACGGGGTGGTTCTCATCTTCCACCTTCACGGTGAACGTCAGCCCGGGCGGGTGCCAGTTTGCGTGACCACCTAGCAGATCCACCGCCCGCCCGCCAATCCACCATCCGGACCCGTGAATCCCCACCAGCCCCTTCCCCCCGTTCACGAAAGCGAACAACCCGTCCTCCTGAGCCGGCGTCAGGTCCGCTTCGCGGGCAAGCGAACCGTCCTCCCGCCTCACCGTCCGCGTGAACCCCGTTCCGAACACGCAGACGTCGTACGTGTCCATCCCTGAAGCCAGCAGGTCCTTGTCCTCGCGCAGTTCCACGGACAGGTCGCCTTGCGCGTCCAGGAATTCCCTGATCAGTTCGGCGCTCTGGTCAAAACCGTGATTGGTCCCCGACAGGATCAACACGTTCATCGCAATGCCTCCTCTCTGAAAATTCCCCACCCTGCCTGTTACGGGCGGATGTCACGCGGGCCGGGAATTGCATTCGCCTGTCCGCGCATCAAAAAAGCTATCCGAACGGCCCGGTCCGGAATGTCCAGTTCAAAGTATACCCGACTCCCGGCGGCTGTTTTTGATCGAATAGGTGCGGGCATGCTCCGTAACCCGGCGTATTCGCGCGCAAACGTCAGGGGAGTAGGTATTTCGTGAGTCTGTTGAATTACTTATCTGGTTGATTTTATTCACCTTCAAGCCTGCGTCCCCTTGTGAGTTCACAACATGCGTTTCCCGAAGGGCGATGTCAACGCCTTTTCACGACCTCCCAGGTGCCGGAAGGCTGTTCTTGATTCGTCTTCTCTTATCTGCTAAATTCAAACGGGTCCGAGTCTTAACCGCGAGAGGCGAAGCGAAAGCCACAGGCGTGATTGGGTTCAAATGATCCGCGCAAATAGGAATCTACAGGAACACGACGCGATGGATGAAGGTGAAGTTCAGGAATGGTACGCCCGTTCCCCGGTGGAACGTTTTGTTGAGTCCCAGAAACTCTGGGACGTATTCCTGCTTTTTGGAGGCACCTGTGAACCAAAGCCCGATTCCCAAAGCCCTTTCCACGATCTTCGGTTCCAAGATCCGGGCGCTGCTGATGGGCGGACAGGCCTGTATCCTTTACGGAGCGGCGGAGTTCAGTCGGGACATAGACTTGGCGATTCTGACATCGGCCGGCAATCTGAATCATCTGCGGATTGTACTTGATCAACTGCAGGCCGAGACGATGTATGTGCCTGGTTTAACAGTCCATTGATAAAGTTGCTCTGCAGGCGAGGCCGAGTCATTGTGGCCGAGGATAAGGCGCGCGACCGCGTCGAATCGGGGGATTCGGGAAGGGAGCGCAACGCAGTAATTCGGCCACAAGAGCCGGCCGCAGACCGGATGGACTTTTTCAACGGGCTGTTAAGCCGGGAGGTGCTTACGAAGGGCCATGCCTGCCATTTTCGGTGTGGTGCACATGGTGTAGAGGGACTCAGAATCGATGTCATGGGTAGGATAAGAGGGTTGGCGAACTTCAATGTGTTGTGGAAACGTCGGTTGGAGATCGTTCTTCCAGGGGTTGGTCCGGTACCGGTGATGGCTCTGGAAGATCTGGTTCGCGCGAAGAAAACGCAACGCGACAAAGACTGGCCGATGATCCGCCGGCTGATTGAGGCAGATTACTATCAACGTAGTAGCCGTGCTTCTGAAAAGAAGGTGCTGTTCTGGCTTGCTGAATGCAGGACGCTCGAGATTCTCCATGCTTGCGAATCGGTTTCCGAATCTGACTGGTAAAATGGTGGAGCAACGCCCGCTTTTGAAAAGTGTTCGAGAGGGAAGTCGCGCAGAAGCGGAGCGTCTGTTGCGTGAGGAGGAAGATCGGGAACGTGAGGTGGACCGCCGTTACTGGGCGCCCTTGAGAGAAGAGTTGGCTGCCTGGCGCCGCGGCCGCGGATGATTTTAGACGACGGGCATCTTCCAGACGGGGCGGTGTCATGGCCACACTTCCACTTAGTGAAGCCATCCTGAACTACATGGTCTCCTGGACCTCGGAGGATTGGCCGCCGGATTGGGAGGTTATATTCGGCCGCGCCGGTTCGGTGGCTGTCGAAATCGGCTTTGGCACCGGCGAGTTTCTGGTGGATCGGGCCCATGCGAATCCGGAGATGAATTTCGTAGGCATCGAACGGTCCTGGGTGTCCGTTCAGAGGCTGTTCAAGCGCTTGGACCGGGGTGGCCCGGAGAACGTGCGGGTGGTTCACGGCGGGGCGGATTTTGTATTCGAGCGCCTCTTTTCGGTGGATAGCGTCGCGCAGGTTTATATCAACTTTCCGGATCCCTGGCCCAAGGAGCGGCATCATGGAAGGCGTTTGATTCAGCCGGAGTTTGTGCGGGCGCTGGCGGAACGACTGACGGCTGGCGGCACGGTAACCGTGGCGACGGACCACAGGGGATACGCGTCGTGGATTTCAGAAGTGCTGGAAGCACAGCCGCTTCTGCGATCCGGCTTCCCGTCCGCGTCGGTGCCGGCGTTGCCCGGGCGGAAACCCACCAAGTACGAACGGAAGGCCCTGGATGCGGGCGTGCCCGTTCGTTATTTTGTCTGGCGACGGCATGCCCGCGTCTCACACCCGAAACCCGTTGAAAAGGTCGGACCGATGCCGAATATGTTACTGAAAGGGAAGTACGATCGTACCCGGTTGCCGGTGGGTTTTGAGCCCTGTTCGTGGCGGACGGGCTACCGGGGGGTGACGGTGGTCATCAAGCTGGTGGACGTGTACACCGATCGCAACGGGGACTACCTGGTGGAAACGATGGTGAAGGAAGGCGCATTCTCCCAATATTTCGGCGTTCTGGTCCTGGCGCGCCCTGGAAATCGGGTGCTGATCAAATTGTCCCCGATCGGACAGCCGCGGCCCACCTGGGGCGTGAAGCAAGCGGTGGGTAAAGTGGGACAGATGGTCCTGGCGCAGTGTCCGGGGCTTCGCGTGGCGGAAAGCACGGTGGGTCGATAGGTTCCGTTCGCGGGATCCGCACGGCATGGTAATGAGGAGCAAACGGGACAGGGCGGGCCAGGAACCATTGCCCATCCTTACGTTGGCGGGACGCTTCGTCTATGCAAACACGATGTGCGCGTTGTTATCCAGCGGTCTGACGGATCCGATGATGCGCGCACGGTCCTCGCCTGCGTCGTGCAGGGCGGCCAGCAGGCTCCGGCCCTGATCAGGAGGGACCGAGACCAGGAGGCCGCCGCTGGTCTGGGGATCGACGACTATTTCTTCGTGTCGTTCAGGCAGGGCCGCGTCATAACGGACCGAGTCTCGAATGAGTTCCCGATTGGCGGCGTTGGCGCCGGTGCCCATGCCTTTTCCGTACATGTCCAGGGCCTCTGACATCACGGGGACGTCGGTGCCGGAGATCTCCAGGGTGAGGCCCGAAGCCCTGGCGATTTCCAGGGCGTGGCCGGCCAGGCCGAAGCCGGTCACGTCTGTTGCCGCGTGAATGTCGAACCCGGCCATGATGTCGGCCGCGGTTTTGTTGAGGGCGGTTGTGGTGTTCAGGCATTCCTGCAGCGCCACGTCCGAGACCCATCCCTTGAGATTGGCGTTGAACAGCACGCCGCTGCCAATGGGTTTGGTCAGGATGAGCAGGTCGCCCGGACGGGCGCCGGCGTTGTGCCAGTATTTATCGGGGTGTACGACCCCGGTTACGGACAGTCCGAACTTGGGTTCTTCGTCGTCGGTGGTGTGTCCGCCTGCCAGGACGGCCCCGGCTTCGGTGATCTTGTCGAGGGCGCCCTGGACGATGCCTTCCAGGATCTCCGATCCGAGGCGCCGGGATGGAAATCCGATAAGGTTCAGGCAGGCGATGGGCCTGCCGCCCATGGCGTAAACGTCGCTCAGGGCGTTGGCCGCGCCGATTTGACCGAAGACGTACGGATCGTCCACCGGCGGCGTGATAAAGTCCGCCGTGAGCACAAGGGCGGTCTCATCGTCCATCCTGTAGACGCCGGCGTCGTCGCTGGACTGAAATCCCACCATCAGGTTCGGATCGGCGTTTTGAGGCAGGCGGTCCAGGAGTTTCTTGAGTCCGACCGGACTGACTTTGGCCGCTCACCCGCAGGTCCGCGCCAGGCTGGTGAGGGTATGTTTTTTTCTGATGAAAGAAAACACCGGGATGCCTCCTGAGGTTGGCGCGCATCGCGATCAGTGCTGAAATAGATACGGGAAAACAACCCCGATCGCAACCCCAATCCATCGGCGCGCCCGATCCGGAACGGCGGTTCGGGTTCATCGCTTCCTCGCGTTGTTCCGCGGAACGGTCCTGATGAATGGTGAATTTGACATGGCGCCTGCGCTTTCGTTTGAGAATGTGTCCAGGGTTTACGATGCCGGAAGTGGGGTGCGATATGCGCTTCGCGACGTGTCTTTTGTCGTCAACGCGGCCCGGAAGGTGGCGGTTGTGGGGCGCAGTGGAAGCGGAAAGTCCACGTTGCTTCACCTGGCAGCCGGCATTGACGTCCCCACCGAAGGTGTGGTGCGGGTGGGGCAACGGGACCTGAGCGCACTGTCGGAAGAAGCGCGAACGATGCTGAGACGCGACGAGGTCGGGCTTGTTTTTCAATTCTTCTATTTAATGCCGCACCTGCCGGTGGCGGATAACGTCGCCCTGCCGGCGATGATTGCGGGCGAGAAGCCACGGGACTACCGCCCCCGGGTCCGGGAACTGCTGGAACGCGTGGAACTGGCCGACCGCGCGGAAGATCCGGTGCAGAAGCTGTCGGGCGGCGAGCAGCAGCGGGTGGCCATCTGCCGGGCGCTGGTGCGGCGGCCCAGGTTGTTGCTGGCGGATGAGCCAACGGGAAATCTGGACGACGAGAACGGCCGGCGGGTGATGGACCTGATGATGGGTCTGGTGGAGACAGAGGGTGCGACGCTTGTCTATGTGACCCATAGCAGGGAATTCGCCACGCTGGCCGATGAGGTATGGGCGTTGCACAGCGGAGAGATAAGCCTTCCGCCCGTGCCTTACGCCGGCGCGTGACCCGCCCCGGGGCCGTGGGCGCCGGGTGCGGCGGCCATTTCTTTCTACTGGAGATCAGGGTTGTTCCTTTGATTCGCTACTTCGCAAATTCGCTGGGCGCCCAACTTCGCGCGGGAGGCAGCCTCTATTTTCTGACGGTATTCGGCGTGGCGCTGGGCGTTGCGTCGGTACTCTCCATTCAGATTGTCAATTACAACGCGCTGGCCGCGTTCGAGGGGACGGTGCGGGCGGTGAGCGGGGAGGCCGATTTAAGTGTGATGGGAAGAACGCCGGCGTTTTCGGAGCAATTGTACGCCGAGGTTCTGGCGGTGGAGGGGGTGGCGGCGGCCTGGCCGCTTTATCGGGTGGACGTGGCCCTGGCGGATCGGGCCCGGTTTTTTCTGGAGGTGTTGGGGGTCGATTTATTTACGCCGATGCGGATCCCGTGGCGGGGCGATCCCGGCGATATTTCAGAGGCCGTGGCGGGTCATGGATGGACCGCGGTGACGCCGGCGCTTGCGGCGCGGTTCGGGTGGGCGGTCGGCGATACGTTCGAAGTCCACAGCGGTGTCCGGCGGGTGCGGTTGCGCGTGGGAGCGCTGGTGGACTTCCAGGAGTTAAGCCCGCTGGCCAGCCCGAACCTGGCGCTGATGGATATCGCGCAGGCGCAGGCGTTGCTGGGGCGGCGGGGTGAGCTTCATCAGATTGACGTACGTACGGCCCGCGGCGCGGACGCGGACGAGGTCCGGAGACGATTGCAGGACCGGCTGGGCCCCGGAATGCGAGTGGTCACGCCCGGACAGCGGTCGGAGCAGGTGGAAGGGCTGCTTTCGGCGTTCCGGCTGAACCTGACGGCGATGAGTCTCATCAGCCTGTTCGTGGGGCTCTTCCTGGTCTACAGCAGCACGCAGGCGGGCCTGGTCCGGCGGCGGGCGGAGTTCGGACTTCTGCGCTCTCTGGGCGCCACAAGGGCCCAGGTTCTCGGATTGATACTGGGCGAGGTGGCGCTTCTTGGCATACTGGGCGTGTTGCTTGGACTGCCGATGGGGTATTGGGCCGCCGAGGCGAACCTCGAGGTCGTGAGCGCGACGCTCACGAATCTTTACCTGCTGGAGGAGATTTCATCCCTGGCGCTGCCGCGTTGGTTGTACGGGTTGGGTGTGGCGATCGGGATGGGCGGCGCCCTGGCGGGCGCGCTGGTGCCCGCGCTGGATATGTGCCGGCGCGATACCCGCTCTTTGCTTTCGTCATTTCCGCTTCAGGAGCGGACGGGCTCACTGTCCTTACGGCTCTTTTTATTGGGTATGGGCATTCTTGTGGCGGCGGGCGTCTGGTACCTCGGGTGGGGGAGGGAATGGAAACACGCGGGATTCGTGCTGTGCGTGGCGCTTCTGATGGGGCTGCCGTTATGCGCGCCGTTCACAATCCGCCAGGTCTGCGGACGCGTGCGGGTTAGAGGATTCGGGCCGGGGTACAGTCTGAAGGGACTGAGTGTTCGGATCTGGACGACGTCGTTCGCGGTGGCGTCGCTGGCCATTGCGGTCAGCATGCTGGTGGGCATTACGCTGATGATCGGGAGTTTCCGTCGAACGCTGGAGGTGTGGGTCAACGCGTCGGTCCGGGCGGATGTGTATATATCGCCCGCTTCCTGGCGGGGGCGGGGAACCGAGGGCGTTCTGGAGGATGAATGGGTCGAGGCGCTGTCGGATTATCCTGGTGTGGCGGCGGTGGACCGCCTTCGCGGTTTCCCCGCCTGGTCAGGCGACCGCCGGATCGGACTGGCGGGCGTGGACATGGCGCTTCCCGGAGGTGAGGCGCGCTTCCCGCTGCTGGATGGAGACGTGGATGAGGCGTTTCGGCGGGTGCGGGAGGAGGGAGCGGTTTTTGTCGGAGAAACGCTCGCCCGCGCGGTGGATAGATGGGCGGGTGACGAAATCGCGGTTTCCGGGCCGGAGGGAGAGATCCGATTTCCCGTGGCGGGCGTGTACTATGACTACCATACCGGCGGCGGCGCGGTCGTGATGGATCTGAAGACACTGGAGACCTGTTTCGGCCCGGGACCGGTCAACGGCGCAGCGCTTTTTTTGAAGCCGGGTTGGGACGGCGACACGGTCATCGACAGTTTGAAGGCGCGGTTTTCGGAGGCGCCCCTTAAAATACGCAGCAATCGCCGGCTCAGAGACGAGGTGTTCCGGATATTCGATCAGACATTTCTGGTGACAAGGATTCTGCAGGGGATGAGTCTGGTGATTGCCGTATGCGGGATCATGTTGATGCTCCTGGTGCTCGTTCGGGAGCAGGTGTCCGAATTGGCATTGTATCGTGCCGTGGGCGCGAAGCGCAGGCAGGTCTTCTGGGTGTTTCTGGGCCAGGGCATGGGTTTCGGACTGCTGGGGTTGGGCCTGGGGGTCCTGGGGGGTGTCCTCTTGGCGGGGATCCTGGTTTTCGAGATCAACCGGGCGTATTTCGGATGGACCATCCAGGTCTATTGGCCCTGGGGACCGGTCCTTCAGCAGGCGGCTACCATACTGGGCGCGGCCTTGCTGGCAAGTCTCTATCCGGCCGTGCTCGCGAGCCGGACACCGGCAACGATGTTGGGGCGGGACGACCTGTTGGCGTGAAAACACGCATCGTCGCGGGTCGGGGAAGCCCGGTGGCGCGAATTTTGTTTGCCAAAGCCAAGATGGGGCGGGATATTTCAGACTGTACGTTCCAGCCGACGCGCTGCCCCGCCAGCCCGAATAATGACTGCGCTGGAAGACCATTGAATCCTGGTTGCAATCATTGACACCACGACCGGAGGACCCGATGAATTTCTTTCTGATCTTGCAGACTGTACTTATCGCCCTGCTCGTCCTGGCGTTCGGTGCGTTCCTCGCCCTCCTGTTTGTCCCGATCGTCGGGCTGAATATATCCGCGCTTCTGGGTCTATACCAGAAATCCGAAGCGCTTGAATTACTCGGAATCGGCGCTGCCGGTATCCTGGTTGCCCTGAACGCCCTGATGTCCTACAAGCGCGCCAGAGAAATGGAGCGGGTTGCGAAAGCGCAGGCCGACGCGGCGGGCGAGCAGGCCACGGCCGCAAAGGAGCAGGCGCGAGCCAGCCGCGACGCCGAACTGGGGCGGCGGCATGTACGCCTGCATAACGGCGTTGAACACCTTGGACACGATTCGGTGGCGGTGCGCCTGGGAGGAGCCCACGAACTCTTCCACCTGGCGCGGGATACCGAATCGATGCGCCAGACGGTGTTGGACATTCTCTGCGCGCATATCCGGCGTTCCACGGGCCCGGACCCGTATCGGCGAAGGCACAAGTCGGGACCTTCCGTTGAGGTCCAGAGCCTGCTGAGCCTGTTGTTTGCCGCGCCCGACGGGATCTGCAAGGGTCTTCGCATTGACCTTCAGGGAAGCTGGTTGAACGGGGCCAATCTCTGTGCTGCGTACCTGTGCGGCGCCAATCTTTCGGACGCGAGGCTTCAGGGCGCCGATCTTGTCGGCGCGCAACTCCAGGGGGCCGATCTGTCGTGGGCGCACCTGCACGGGGCGGGACTTTCATGGGCGCGGCTGCAAGGCGCCGACCTTGTCGGCGCACGGCTCGACGGCGTGAGCCTTTCCAAGGCAAATCTGCAGGGGGCCGATCTTGCCCGGGCGATGTTGCGGGGGGCAGCACTTTGCCGGACGCATCTGCAAGGAGCCTTTATTGTCGGCGCGCATCTCCAGGGGGCGGACCTCACCGAGACGAATCTTCATGGCGTCAGGAGTTACGTGGATTACCCCGATTCCTTTGCGCAGCGCATCACGCAGTCAACCGGTGAAGAGAGCGATTTGAGCGGGGCGGTTTTCGCAGGTGGATTGACGTTGGAGGAAGTGGAATCCGTTCTGGATGGGATGTACCACGAAACGGCAACCGAATTGCGAGTCAAGTTGACGCCCCACGTCGGTAAAAGGACGTCCTACGAACTTCCGGAACACAGCGGCGCGGTCATCGGAACCTACACCGACGAAGAAGCGGAGAAATGGATCGCCGAATACGAGGAAGCCACGACAGGAGCTCCAACAGACGAAGGCTGATAGTCAAATTACCTGGAAGGCGTGCGATTTCGATTTCTGCCGTAATTGGCAGCATATGCACGGATCTCAAACTTTCCTTTCAAAAATCCGCAATGAAAAGTTCTGACAAAATCAAGGTTAAGCTTTTTACGATATTTCAGACCTCACTAATCCTTTTTCTGGTCGTCCTGGTCGGGGTTTTTGTTGCGGTTATGCGTTCCGAGAACCCGGAATGGAGTTTCAACCTTTTGGGAATTGATCGTAAATCGGAACCTAAATACGAGGTACTTAAGTTCCTTGGAATCGGCATGGGCGGAGTGTTGGTAGCTTTGCAAGCGCTGATGTCGTACAAGCGCGCAAAGGCAATGGAGGAGACAGCGGATGCACAGGCAAATGCTGTATTAAAGACCGAGCAGGGGCAGCGTCAGGAGCGCATGAAAAACGCCATCGAACACTTGGGGCACGAATCGCACTCCGTGCGCTTGGGTGGGGCATATGAACTCTTCCATCTGGCTGAAGATACGGCTACGTTGAGACAGACGGTACTGGACATTCTATGTGCTCATATTCGGCAGACGACAGGTGATGAGGCGTATCGGAGAGAGCACAATTCTAAGCCGTCGGAGGAGGTCCAAAGTCTTTTGACGCTGCTTTTTGTCCAGGACCATTCCGTCTTTAAAGCTCTCCATATCAACTTGCAAGGAAGCTGGTTGAACGGAGCCAATCTGCGACAGGCGCGTTTTGAGGGGGCAATTTTGAGCGAGACACACCTGAACAAGGCGGATCTTGGGAATTCACGCCTGCAATATGCCAATCTGTATAAAACAAATCTGCAGGGGGCATATATTGAAAAGGCCGACCTACGTAAAGTGAATCTTGTTGAATCCCGTATGCAAAAGGCGATTCTTTCAAATGCTGATCTCAGAGGCGCGATCCTTAATCACGCTCTGCTGCAGGGAGCTATTCTCACGGCTGCTCATCTGCAAGAAGCCGGTCTGAATGGAACGCATATGAAAGCGGCTAACCTTGCTTTGGCGAGGATGCAATTGGCGAGCCTTGGCGCAGCCCAAATGCAAGGAGCGTACCTTCATAATACAAAGTTATACGGGGCAACATTACGTGATGCTCAGATGCAAGGTACATATCTCAGAGCTGCACAATTACACGAGGCGAAATTCAGTTCGTTACAGGGTCTTAAAGACTTTGGCGAGACGTTTAGCGAGGAGATCAATCCCGAGCGCGCGCAATTGCAAGGAGTGGATAGTTTTGACATAAACGATTCGACCTTGATCGCGGATCAAATACGGAATCGAAAAAATATAGTTACCGATCTATCTGGAGTAATTTTCGCAGGTGGATTGCGTCAGCAAGACGTGGACTCCGTTGTCGAGGGCCTGTCTGATTCTGGAATCGGAAACTTACGTGCACGCTTGGAACCGCACATCGGCCAGCCGATAAGTCACAATTTGCCGGAAGATAGCGGCGCCATTACAGGTACCTACAGCGAAGAAGAGGCCGAAAATTGGATCGCCGAATACGAAGCAGCTATATCCGAGGTACCGGAGGACGATAGCTGATGCCAACCCTGTGTTCTGATTGATGCGGGAGGGTGACATCCATGCCGCCGGCCGGACCCCATTGCGGGTACTGCAAGAAGCCTCGGATCCTTCAACCGGCGAACCGGACGCCGGCACGATGGTCAACCCGAGCGTAAACCAAGGGGCGCCAAAGGGTGAGGTTGCGACAATCCAGGAAGAAGAGAA
Organism: Candidatus Latescibacterota bacterium; assembly: GCA_965237675.1. Taxonomy (GTDB): domain Bacteria; phylum Latescibacterota; class UBA2968; order UBA2968; genus JAAXHE01. Next base: position 302,865 of record OZ250150.1, on the reverse strand, counting down.
AGGCAAATGAGATCGGAACGACACTCAACTAGGCCAGGAGATCGAGACCGCACTTGGGGAAGTACTCGCCCACGTGCGTGGCGAAATTGACCTACCCTCTCGGATCGCGGCCGTCCCGACCGCGGAGCCGATTCATGAGTTAAGCGACGACAAGAAGAAGCTGAACAGAGCGTAGTTTGTTGAGTGGTTCAGTGTTTACGGTCGGGGTGACTCGCCGGTAAGTAAAGGTCTCGCGAGGGATGCAAGAGATGGCGGCGTGAACAGGCGTAGGCGTGATAGATTTTTTCGGCCTATTCGATGAAGACAGATATGTTGGTTCCCCTTGTCGTCCGAGACAGCGGGACTTACCGAGGCGCCAGATATCGATCTCCGTTGAAGTGAATCAGATGGTCCTGTATTTCGGACAACCAAACTTCCGTCTCCCATGCGATTTCTACGATAAAACTCTTGAAGACCGTGAAGTCGGGAAATGCACTTACGTACACTCGTTTGGAAGAACAGACTTTAAAGGTCTCTTCCAATTCGAGGTGCCGTTTTGGAGACACCGGACCGTGAGAAGTGACGGCTTCGATTAAAAACAGCCGGTTCTGTTTTTCTTCAAATAAAACTATATCTGGTAGCTTGTCGTGGCTTGGAACAGGCAGACCAAGCTCCTCAAAGGTCTCCTCATTCACGATTAACGCCTTTTCCTCGGTATCGCCAAGGTAGACAAGCTGGGCTCCGGGTGCGAATCGTGGCCCGAATTCCTCAATAACGGCGGCCTGCAATTCGTTGTGTCGACCAGGCGAGAGATGAAATTCTTCTCCGGTTGACAACCGTAATGGCACTCTGTGCTGATCTCGGTGTTTCTGGTAAATTTCGAATAGTGCGCCTTTTGCTTCATTGAATGATGCAATCGCTTGTTGCCACATCTCAGTACGGTACGCGCAAATAGTCCGGACCGCGGAGTCAGACAACGCATAATGGGTGCGCGGGCTGTTTGTCGGTAAGGTAGGGTCATCAGGGTTTCGTACGACCAGGCCTGCCTGCTCAAATTGATGAATGACCTGACGACGGATCGTTTCTCGGGTGTTCTCCGCATATTCGCGATTGTATCTGTCCTTGATGTCTTCTAAAATATCGTGTATTCGCAAACTACGGCAATTGGCATCAGCCCACGGTGTATCTTCGGAAAGCTGCGCTAAAACAAGCAATGTCAGGGCCGACATTTCGTTTTGTTGTGCGGGAGGTAGCCCTAAAGATTTCAATACCTCCTGAGCCTCCTGTATCCTTCCGTTCGCCATGCGGGTTTCCTTTATTGTCGGGAAGTCTCTCGGAATACAACCATTTTCTCTCAAGGTGGAAAAAACCAGGACGTCTATATCCACTCCTGTTTCTGATATATCAGTTGACCGATACTGTTCTCCAATTCGCCTGATGACTTTTCGAGGTGGCAGTGGCAGTGCGCGCAATTCCATTGCGTTTACCTGGGTGTTTCCACTTGAAATGCGGAAGTACCGATCCAATAGTGCACTGTTGAAGATAGCTGATAGTCCAAGCGTCTCGTCTGCTTCGAGTTCGCCGTTCTTTTTGTATATGTAATTGAGATGATTCTCCAGCCCTATCCTTTTATGTGTGAATTGGTCTCTCAGAAAGGGCGCGGCAATTAGACGACGCGGTTCTTCCTTTGCACTAAACCTGCGAAGCAGGACATAGTTGGAAACCGGAACGGACAGATCGTGAGTGGCTTCGCCGAGACGGATGCTCTGCGGCTTGTTACTTTTCGTCGCCGGCCATTCAACCTTTCGGTGCCGAATGTTGTGCATCCATAGAAGGGGGATTGTTTGTTCACATTTAACCGCGTTTTCATCTGTAAGAAATGGTCGGGCGCGGAAGGCAACGACCGGACCTGTTGACACTTCCAGACCGTAATCCTGCAACGTGCCTGGCCAGCCATCCACGATTTCAATGACCTGTTCGTCGAACTCGCTCGTCGGCAATCTGAAGTTCACCTTGTTCTTATATTCCCGAATGAAATGCTTCATCGATACCATACGGGATTTTGTTTCGCCTAAATCCAGCGAATTCTTGGATGATCCAATTCTTATGAATGTAGGTTCGGGTGCTTTTTCGTCCTGTGATCTTCGGTATGTAATAATTACATTCTCTTGTAATACAGAATCTTTACTAAACGTCTCGTGGCGTGATTCAAATAGGTGAAGTGACAATGGGAGCGTTTGGCTGATAAACTCCCGCCTGAATGAGGAAAAGTAAGCGCCGGAACAGAAGCTTCGTGGGACGATAAAACATGCGCACCCCAAGGGCGCAAGCATTCTTGTGGAGAGTGCCATGAACAGGGTGTAGATATTCGAATGTCCTTTAATTTGGCCGGCTACTGCTTTCACACGAGGGTCGTCGCTGTTGAGTTTGAAATAGGGTGGATTCGCGATAATCTTGTCGTATAGTAATCGTTTTCTCGGTTCACCGGTTTTGTCAGCTTCGAAGAGTGTAGGCTGAGAAGAAGGGATGCAATCGAAGATGAAATCGCGATTATGTACCTGTGCGTGAACCGTAATGCCCTTTTCTTGAGCACGCTTTGTTGCCTTTTCAAGTGCCTCGCGCGCTACTTCAACTAAGTCTTTGTCGATTTCATATCCGTCGATCCATAGCTCTATTGGGCGTCCTTCAATTATGGTGCGCTCAATAAGGGCACATGCCAGAACGCCGGAACCAATGGATGGATCGAGCAACCGTTCCCCGTTTCGCACCGGTCCGAGTTGCTTGGCCATAAAACGGCCAACCAGATCGGGTGTAAGGAATTGTCCGTTTCGCTTACGGTATGCTTCAGTCCTTTCTGATAGTGTGTTTTCGCCCATCTTAAGACTGAAATCTACTAAGTCCGGTAAACCATAGGGTGCGACCGTCTCTGCAACGGAAATGGTAGATAAGCGAATCAGGACGGATGTGGCATATTCAGGATCCTTTCTTATAAACTCCTTCATCGTTTTTGTGAGTCTACCCGAACGAAGCAACAGTTCGTCAGGATCGCAATCCAAAACCTGGGTCAGCCGTACGATTAACGACTCAGTTGGCAGGATTTTTCCTGCCTCGATTCGTGAGAAGTGAGCCGGATCAACGCCGACGGCCGATGACAGTGACCGTAAGCTTATATTTTTCTTCCTTCTCAGTGAACGCATGTATTCGCCAAATTCCATTTTTCCCCTTCGTTAATAAAATTCGCACCGAAATATGATTTATTCGTCACGGCCTCTGCTAATATATTCGCCGTTGATCGATTTGTCAACGCCAGACATGCGGTTCGATCGGATTTTGGGTCGCCGTGACACATAGCTTGAATAATCGGATTTGTTCGAGTTTCTTGAACTGGGATGTGAATGTACATTTTTAGTTGTGGCTTCTTCCTCTACGTGAATCGCATCATTTCACCAAGCAATCACCCCAACGTGTGCGCATCCACTCCGGGAGTTTACCGTGGGCATCCTGCGAGGGCATATTGTTGACGTCGCGACCGGTGAGCAGATCAGCGCCAAGGTTCACGTCCTGACATCCGATGGCCGTCTTACGCATCCACGCGAGACCATGCTCAAGGAATACCTCGTCCACAATCTTGAAAAGGTGGAGCAGACATTCTTGTCTGCTCATAGACATCAAACCGAAACCTCAGAATCCTGTGTCCGGGCACGCCGTGAATCGCCGCCATCTCACCAAACTCAAGGGCGCCACCGCGATTTTCCGGCTCGACAAGCCAGTGTGCGGGGGCGGAGAATATAAAACCGTGAATAAAGCAGCTAACAATTCATGAATCAATCAGGCTGGTAAGCCGATGGTTCCGCATTCAGTGAAAGAAAGAGGTGTCCGATGAAAAAACGCTATACGTTTCATTTTGCCCTCCTGTCTGTCAGTGTCCTGTCGATGACTGTCCCATCCGTGTCGTTCTCACCGGACGGGAGTACCCTCGGCAATGCAAGTTCTGTCGCTACAGTTCGACTGTGGGATGCTGTCGGCGGTCAGGAGAAGGTCACATTACGAGGGCATACCGCCGGGGTTTGGTCCGTGTCGTTTGCGCCGGATGGGCGAACGCTTGCCAGTGGTAGTAATGACGCGACGATCCGATTGTGGGACGTGGTCGCACTTCGGGAGAAGTCCAGACTGACGGGGCACGCGGGGCTTGTCAATTCCGTGGCGTTTTCGCCGGACGGGAAAACCCTGGCCAGTAGCAACGAAGACGTTCGATTGTGGGATGTGGCCAGCGGTCAGCAGAAGGCGCCGCTAGAGGGGCATATGAGGGCTTTTTCTGAATTGACGTTTTCGCCGGATGGAAGCACGCTCGCCGCCTGTCTGGGAGACGTTCATTTGTGGGACGTGTCCAGCCGTCGGGAGAAGTCCAGGCTGGGGGGGGGCATTCGCCCAGTGCTTTTGCCGTGGCGTTCTCGCCGGATGGGCGAACGCTTGCCAGCGGAGGCAATGACGCTTCGGTTCGATTGTGGGACGCGGACACGGGTCAGCAGATAGCCACGTTTTGGGATTATGCCGGTGCGGTTGGTACCGTGTTGTTCTCTCCGGACGGGAGTATTCTCGCCAGCAGCAGTGGAGACGATACGATACGATTGCGGGATGTGGCCACCGGACGGAAGAAGGCAACAATTCAAGGGCCTAAGGGCTCGGTTTCGTCCTTCTCGTTCTCACCGGATGGGAGGACTCTCGCCAGCGGAGGCGAAGACCATACGGTTCGATTGTGGGATCTGGCCAGCGGAAAAGAGCAGGCCATACTCCGAGGGCATACGGGTCGGGTTTTTTCCGTGTTGTTCTCGCCGGACGGGAGGATTCTCGCCAGTGCGAGTAAGGACGGCACGATTGTCCTGTGGAATATGTCTCCGCATATCACCCCACAGCCCGCCAATCCGGACTTCGATGGCAATGGCGCCGTTGACTTCGCCGACTTTTTGCGGTTTGCGGCGCATTTCGGGTTGAGTTTTGGCGATGTCGGGTATTATACGGGTTATGATATAGACGGCGACGGCGCCATTGGACTCGGTGATTTTCTTATCTTTGCCAAAGCCTTCGGCGGTTAGGCGGGCGTGCAGGCGACATGCTGATCCGCGGCAGTGGCGTCGGAGAACGAAAGCTGATGCCGGAATCACAATGGATGGCAGACCGCCTCCTATTCCGATTCCTGAGAGAAAGGGGGAAACTATGATCGGTCGACGAACGCATAGTCCAACTCCCATCTCCTCGCAGGAGAGGGGGCCGGGGGGAGAGGTCCGCATGTGGCGATAGAAAGGGATATTCTATGAAGAAGAGCTATAGATTCTATTTTGCTGTCCTGTTAGTCAGTGTCCTGTTGGCACAGAACAGCCTCGCTCAAGAGAATAACCCCATCAGTTTGCCCGAACGCGGCGCCACACTGCGAGGGCATACCGGGCGGGTTTGGTCCGTATCGTTTTCGCCGGACGGGAGTACACTCGCCAGTGGGAGTTGGGACAGAACGGTTCGATTGTGGCATGTGGCCGGCGGCAGGGAGAAGGCCAGACTGACGGGGCATAAGAGTTGGGTTAGGTCCGTGACGTTCTCGCCGGACGGGAGAACCCTGGCCAGTGCCAGCGAAGTCGTTCGGTTGTGGGATGTGGCCAGCCTTCAGGAGAAGGCGTCGCTACAGGGATATATAAGTGTTCCCGTCTCCATGTCGTTCTCTCCGGATGGAAGTACACTCGCAGTTTGTCTTGTGGATATTCTATTGTGGGATGTGGCCAGCGGTCAGGAGAAAGCCACACTGCGAGGGCAGAGTATGAGTCTTCACTTCGTGACGTTCTCACCTGACGGGAGGACTCTCGCCAGTGGAGGCTATGACGGTGTGATTCGGCTGTGGGACGTGGGCAGCGGTCAGCAGATAACCACGTTTCGGGGTCATGAGGGTTGGGTTACCTCCGTAAAGTTCTCTCCGGACGGGAGTATTCTCGCCAGCGGCAGTGGAGACGCTACGGTTCGATTGTGGGACGTGGTCAGTGGTCGGAGAAAGGCCACGTTAATTGGGCATACGGGGGACGTCGGTTCTGTGTCATTTTCACCTGATGGGAGCATTCTCGCCAGCGGAGGTGAAGACCATACGGTTCGACTGTGGGACGTGGCCAGTGGTCAGGAAAAGGCCACATTGCGAGGGCATACGGGTGATGTCTTTTCCGTGTCTTTCTCACCGGACGGGAGGATCCTCGCGAGTGGAAGTCAGGACAGTACGATTGTACTGTGGAATATTGCGCCGCGCATCACCCCTGAAACCGCCAATGCGGACTTCGATGGCAACGGCGCCGTTGACTTCGTCGACTTTTTGCAGTTTGCCGCGATCTTCGGGTTGAATCAAGGCGATGCGGGGTACGACGCGGAATATGATCTGGACGGGGACGGCGCCATTGGATTTGGTGATTTTCTGATCTTTGCGAAAGCCTTCGGCAGTTAGGCTGGCATGCGGCAACCTGCGCATCCAGGTACGCATATATCGGTGGACGACGGCTGCATCGCAATTTTCGCGAAGACAATTGACTCCATTTGTGTGCGAATTGCTTGAAGGGGAGGAAATCCGTCGTACGTCAATACGGAAGTTTGGCCTATCTTGTCTCGTGACGTAACGATCCGGCGTATCGCCTGACACGAGAAAAATCACTCTGAGATCAACCACATACCACCCCCCGGAGATCTTTATGGGCATCTTGCGAGGGCATATAATCGACGGCGCGACCGGTGAACAGATCAGCGCCAAGGTTCACGTCCTGACTTCAGACGGCCGTTTTACGCATCCACGCGAGGCCATGCTCAAGCGGGGCCCCGGCACGCCGTTTTTCTTCAGCGACGGAGCGTTCGAAGTTCGGGCCGGGCGTGGACGCACCGACGTTCTGGTCGAACGCGGGACGGAATACGAGCCCCTGCGGACGGTGGTCGACATGCCCGAACACGGCGCAAGGGACGTCGAGATTGTCCTGAACCGATGGTATTTCCCACAGGAGAACAACTGGTACCCGGGCAACACGCACATACATTACGACGAAAAGGAAACGCGCCCGGACGACCGGCTGGCCATCGACTGCAGCGTAGAGGGCTACAACGTGACCGTGGTCAGCGTTCTGGACAGGAGGCAGCTGCCATACGCCAGCAACAAATATCCCATCGGCGTGATGAACGACTTTACGACGGCGCATCACGTCCTGGATATCGGCGAGGAGAACCGTCACTACGGCGAGCACTCGCCCTGGGGTTTCGGATACGGACACGTGATGTTTCTCAATATCCGCAATCTCATCCAGCCCGTCAGCCGCGGCCACATCCTCACCGCGCAGTTCGACCCGGACTATCCACCCCTGTGCTTCTGTTGCGACGAAGCCCGCGACCAGGGCGGCATTGTCATCTGGTGCCACAACGGCCGCGGGATGGAGGCTCCGGTTGCCGCGGTGCTCGGGAAACTGGACGCCTTCAATCTCTTCGATCCCTTCTGGATGGACCCCGAGTACGATCTCTGGTACAAGCTCCTCAATTGCGGCATCCGCCTGCCCGCATCCACCGGTACGGACTGGTTCGTCTGCTCCAACAACAGGGTGTACGTCAACACCAGCGATACTTTCTCCTACGAAAACTGGATCGCCGGCATGAAGGCGGGCAATACCTTCATCACCAATGGTCCCGCCATCGATCTGAGCGTCAACGATCAGCCGATGGGATCTACGGTTCAATTGCCCAGCGGGGGATCGCTCGATATCGAATCCAGGTTCACCTCCTTCTATCCCGTTCACCGCGCGGAAATCGTGATGAACGGCCGCGTGATTCACAGCGAGGGCGATGTTGAAGGCAAACGCGAAGGCGCCATCCGTCACCGCGTGGAGGTCGACCGCGATGGCTGGATCGCCGCGCGGCTATGGGGTGACCGGCGTGACAGCTTCGACCAGTCCATCTACGCCCACAGCAGTCCGGTTTATTTTTCGTGCGGACGCCCTCCCGCCGAAAGAGACGATTCCGCCCGTTATTTCCTGAACGGAATCGAGGATTCGCTGAAGTGGATCGACACGTGGGGTCGATACAACACCGACCGGCAGCGCGAAGACGTCAGGGAACTGTTCCTCCGCGGGCGGGAAGGCTTCGCGGGGCTGGTAAGGGAAAGATCAAAATGAACTGTATCCACTGTCGCGGGCAGATGAAACGCTCGAAAGCGCCATTCCACGTTGACCGCAACGGGTATCACCTTGTACTCGACACAGTCCCTGCCTGGGTCTGCGACCAATGCGGTGAGGCATACTTCGAGGAGCGCGAGGTCAATGCGATTCAGGCCGCTATTATGGGGCTCGACAAGAGGCTCAACAGCATGTTGGAGTCACGTAAGACCATCTGATAAAGAGTCGGACAATATGGTCGTTTGAACTTCTGAACTCATCGACTGGGATGCCCGACGGGATCGGACCTCGTTGCTCGCGAACCGCAGGCGTCGGGACTTGTACGACTTTATCGCGGACACAGTGAACGTCCGGACAAATCTCGAAGAACCCCCGGAGGATGAATCTCTCGAATCTCGAAGACGTCCGGGAGCTCATCCTCCGTGGGCGGGAAGGCTTCACGGGCCTAGAAAAGGGTGAATCCGGATGACCGTTACCGGTCCAGGTGCATTGGTCCTATTGTTGGTAATCTCATTAATCGTCTTGTGGCGATATGAGAAATGCGCAGTTGCTTTCGAGAATCGGTATCGCACGTTCTGGCCAAGGTTCTGGGCAGGTTGGATCGATCTTCTGGTTTTATGGCCCTTTAGCGAGAGTTTACAATACATTCAGCGACTCGATATCCCGATATGGCTGTTCGCGGCCGTTCTGTTGGTCCAGACTGCAGGCTCCTGGATTTATACGATCTGCCTTCACAGCTTGTACGGACAAACGCTTGGCAAAATGGTCACCCGCGTGCGGATCGTCGACGCCAGAACCGACGACGCCATATCATTCAGACATGCCCTCCTTCGGGATAGCATCCCCATCATTATCCTGATCCCGATGGGGGTCTATGTGATGTATGAACTGGTGACGATGAGCAATGAACTGCCCCGCAGCAAAATGTCGCCAGTCGCAATTTGGACTTTCCTGGTCCTATTTACCTGGTGGATTGCCGAAATCGTCACCATGCTCACGAACCGCAACCGACGCGCCATCCATGACTTTATTGCGGGTACGGTCGTCGTCCGGACAAATCTCGAAGAACTGTCGGAGGACCGATCACTCGAATCTTGAAATCGAACGTGAAATTGAAGCGCGCCCCCCTGTGGAATGACAGAATGAGGGTTGCGCTCGCTTTTTGCCTGTTTGCTTTCGTCCATGTGGTCCACGCTGAGGAGTGGAAGGCCGCGCGGCGGGATTACGCCTGGGACTTTCCCCGCGATCACTGGGCGCGGGACGGATACAAAACGGAGTGGTGGTACTTTACGGGACATCTGACGTCGGAAGATGGCCGGCGCTTCGGGTACCAATTCACCTTCTTCAGGGTCGGGTTGTTGACGCACCGGCCGTCCCTGGCGTCGGAATGGGCGACCGGTAATCTGATCATGGGCCACGCGGCCATCAGCGATCCGGCCTCGGGGAGGCACCTGTTCAGCGAGGTGATATACCGGGCAGTGCCGCTGCTGGGCGGGTTTGGCGTGCATCCCGATTCGTTAATCGCGTGGAGCCGGGGCCCCGCGGGTACCGAGGCGCGTTGGACGCTTAGCTGGAACGGCGAGGGATACGATTTTTCGATGACCGACAATCGGCAGCGTACGGGATTCACGTTTTCCACCCGACCGGCAAAGCCGATGGTGTTTCAGGGGCCGGGCGGGTACAGCAGGAAAGGGAAGGGAGAGGCGGCGGCCAGCCAGTATTACAGTTTTACGCGGCTTGCGACAACGGGCGAGATCAGGCTGGGCGACGAACGATTGGCGGTAACGGGCCAGAGTTGGATGGACAAGGAGTTCGGGTCGAACCAACTCGAAGCCCACCAGGTGGGCTGGGACTGGTTCAGCCTGCAGCTTGACGACGGGCGGGAGGCGATGATTTACGTGTTGCGGGACACGTCGGGCGCCGTGGATTTCTCCCGCGGGACGATGGTCGCGGCTTCGGGTGAGGCGCGCTACCTGGCGCCGGAGGAGTTTTCCGTACGGCCAACGGATACCTGGAAGAGTCCGGAGACAGATGCGGTCTATCCCTCAAGATGGGAGGTCGTGTTGCCCGGCGAGGGCCTTCGGATGCTGATCCGGCCGGTGATGGCAGACCAGGAGAATCGCAGCGCATTGATGAAATCACTGTTTTACTGGGAGGGGGCGGTGGAGATCACCGACCCGGACGGAAAGCCAATGGGGCACGGGTACGTAGAACTCGTGGGGTACGGGACGGGCAGCCGGCCGGGGATATAGAGTATCGACAATCGACGACGCGAACAACCTGGGGATTCCTCGGAGTGTTTCGGGAACGGGATCCCCATTTTGCATGGCTTACCGGATTGACGTCGTTTCCTCCGGGAGTTCACCCACGTACCGCGCGCGGGGGCGGATGATCCGTCCGATCCGGTACTGTTCGATGGCGTGGCCGATCCAGCCCACGGTTCTGCCCAGGGCGAACAGCGTCATCGCGCCCCCGGGCGGCAGGTCGAGGACGCGGGCGAGCGTGGCCAGGGCCAGATCGATATTGTACGGGAGGCTGGTGATTTCGGCCGCGGCCTGGACCGTCGCGAGCGCGAGGCGCACGTCGGGGTGGTACCCGCAGGATTCGTGGAGCAGCCGGAGCAGCAGTTTGCCCCTGGGGTCGTCGTCCCGGTAGATAACGTGACCGAATCCCGGCAGGGCTTCGCCCCGCTTGAGCCTGTTCAGCATGGCCTGCCGGATGTCGGGTCGACTCTCCATCTCGCGAAAGAAGGCCTCGACCTGTTCACTGGCCCCACCGTGTGGACGCGCCTGAGCAGGGTGGACGGCGCATGGACTCGAGCAGACGGCGCAGGATCGGATCATCCGGCCGCGGGCGGAATACGATGGCGCGACGGCCCGGCGATGGAAACCCATTGGCGAGCGATGACGTCGCCCCGGGGCTGCCGGGGAGTCCGTTATCGCGGAATCGCCTGACCGGTTTCCAATGATACGTAGGGGCGACCCTTGTGGTCGCCCTTTGTTGGTTTACCCGTGAACAGAAAGGAATTGATCGGCAATTATAAGAAAGCTATCTTGTCGGCGTCATCAGCGGTGAAGGGAGCCGCCGATTTTTCAGTTTTCGCGCGAATCATTTGCCAAATAAGAGGTGTGTATGGACAGCGAAAGAGGACGCCGGATCTACGAAGACCTGGGGGTAAACCCTGTGATCAATGGGATGGGTAGCCAGACCGTACTGGGCGGTTCACGCCTGTCTCCCGGGGTGCGGCAGGCCATGCAGGATGCGAACCGGTACTTTGTGGATATGAAGGAACTGCTGAAGCGGTCGGGCGAGGTGATTGCCGGGATGTTGGGGGCCGAGGCGGCGCTGGTCACGCCCGGTTGCGCCTCGGTGCTGGCGCTCGGATCGGCAGCGTGCATGACGGGAGACGATCCAGGCAAGATGGAGCGGTTGCCCGACACCACGGGGATGCGGGACGAGTTTCTGATTCAGGCCGGTCAGCGGTACAAGTACGAACGCTGTGTAACGATTTTTGGCGGAAAACTGGTGGAGGCGGGAGACGCGGAGGGCACGACGGCGCGGCAACTCGATGCGGCGATGACGGAGCGCACGGCCGGGTTGCTCTATGTCGCGCCGGGGGGCGGGGTGGGCGTTGTCCCGTTGGAGGACGCCATGGCCATTGCGAGGGACCGTGGCGTTCCCGTGATCGTGGATGCAGCCTCCCAGGTGTTTCCGCTGGACGCCATGTGCCGGTACCCCAGGATGGGCGCGGACCTGGTGGGGTATGGCGCGAAATATTTCGGCGCGTGCAACTCCACGGGGATTATGTGCGGACGGAAAGACCTGGTGGATGCGGCTTTCGTGCACGGTTTTATCGGATTTGAAACCGAGGAACCGCGCACGGTCGGCCGCCCCTTGAAGGTGGACCGCCAGGAGGTGATTGCCGTAACGGCCGCATTGAAGGAATGGTTCGAAATGGACCACAACGCGCGCTTCGCCGATCACCGGCGCAAGGCCGACGAAATCCTGCGCGCACTGGACGGAGTTCCTCACATCGAGGTCGAGCATGTAACGGAAAAACGTGGGCTCGGCAATGGGCTGCTGATCCGGTTCGACGAAGAGGCCCTGGGAAAATCCCTATCGCAGATCCAGGCCGAATTGCAGGAGGGCCGGCCGAGCATTGTGCTGGGGGATAGCGCAAACGCGCTCCATGTGTCGGTGCCCACGTTGACGGACGATGACCTGGGCGTGGTCAGTGGGCGCTTACGGGAGGTTCTGGGAGGGTCGTGAGCGAAAACGGGCTTCAATCGCCTGACGGGAGTGAAATCAGGGCGGTCGGCAGATTTCCGATGGGTCGATCGTGTAGTTCAGAGTAAAACATACGCGCACTTTGGGAGAACAAAGGCGTGGCAAGAAAGATTTTCGTTTCCTATAAACACAGCGATGATGACTAACGTCAACTATTTTTTCTGTTCAACGACAATTAGAATTCCCGATCAGTGGTGATGTTTGTGGTATTTTTGTGCGTGTTCGAGTCGGTAGCTTTTGAGGTTCATATCGATGATGATGGCGTGATGCACGAGCCGGTCGATCACCGCGGCGGTGGTCATAGGGTCCTTGAAGATGGCCTCCCATCCGGAGAAGGGCAGGTTTGAAGTGATCATGACGCTTGCTCGCTCGTAGCGATGTGCCAGGAGGGCGAAGAGGACTTCCATCTCTTCGCGGCTGTGCTGGACGTAGCCGATATCGTCGAGGAGGAGGGCATCGTATTTGGCAAAGCGTTTGAGGAGGCGTGGCAAGCGCAGATCGCGTTTGGCCAGAAGGAGTTCCTGTACCAGCAGGTTGCAGGGCGTGAACAGGATGCGGCGTCCCTGATGGATGAGGGTCTGCGCGATGGCACAAAGCAGATGGGTTTTCCCGCTGCCGGGGGGCCCGAAGGCGAGCACATTTTCCGTGCGGTCGAGGAAGGCGCCGTCCACAAGGGTTGCGACGAGGGCGTTTTGGGGTGCGGGCAGTCGTGTGCGGTCAAACATCTCCAGGCTTTTCTCCAACGGCAGCTTCGACTCGCGTAGGAAGCGGAGGGTGCGGTTGTGTTGGCGCACCTCGCATTCTTGCTGAAGCAGGTCCAGGAGATAGTGCTCATAGCTTTGTCCTTCCCGTCTTGCCAGTTCGGCCTGCTGTGCAAAGGCTTGCCGTATGGTGGGCAGGCGCAACGTCTTGAGACAGCCCACCAGGTCGGATCGCAAACGATCGGTGCTCATCGGGCGGCCACCTCCAGTGGGTGCAGGAGCCCATCGTAGGGGTTCAGATCTACCGAAGGGATGGCGACGTCGGGGATGATGGGCACGTCGGCTTGTTGCTGCCCGATGAGCGTTTCGACGGCTTCGGCGCTTTTGAGGCTATCCTGTCGCAGAAGATGACAAAGGGCCTGTTCCACCTTGGTTTGGCTCTCCTTGGCGGCAAGGTGGAGGATGCGCAGATATGCACTGTCGGCACGCCGTGGGGTATGATGGGCTCGCAGGCTGTCGTAGGCCATCCGGAAGCGGCTGGTGGGAAACAGGTCCGCACGGTAGCGATAGTTTTCAAAAGCGCCGGGCTTACGCACCAGCCAGTCGATGATGTGCCGGTACTGGATCAGGTGGTGGCTTTCCCCACGCAGCCGGGGCAGGCGCTCTACACGGCGGGAGCCATACCAAACCTCGATGTGTTCGGTGTGGACACGCACATCCACCGTCTCCCCGATCAGGCGGCTGTTGACCGAGTAGACGTTGTGGACCACGCGGATGGTGCTGCTTTTCCCGACCTTGACCCGCAGGCGCTTGCAGGTCTCTAGACGCCTTTGGGGAAGGGGACGCAACAGGGCCAACTCTTCCTGCACGCGATCCTTCCGGCCGGCGTTGAGTTGGGAAAGCAGACGGCGTACAAAGCGCTCATAGGATCTGCGGGTGTCAAACGCCCGGGAGCCACGCAACATCAGGGCCTGGTCCAGGGCCTGCTTGAAGCGGTAGTGACGCTGCTCCACGTCGCCATTCTCGTGAGGACTGGCAGCCTGGGTCGCACGGGCTTCCAGGCCGTAGTGGGACAGCAGCGCCCGATAACGTGCGGTGAAGATCTCCTGGCGCCCCACGTCCTGAACCGCCGCACTGAGCCGGTCCGTCTGGTGGGTACGGGGCACGCCGCCAAGCTCCCAAAGCGCCTGCTGCAGCCCTCCACTGAGGCTCTCAAAGCTCTCGGAGAAGCAGATGGAGGCCGTCTCCCAGTTGGAATACATCAGCACGAAGTGGTAGACCAAATGATCGAAAGGCAAGCCACCGAGGGTCACACATAGGTCGTTGAGACACGTAAAATCCGACTGGCAACGGTCTGAGGGATAGTGCACCTGAGGGAAAAATACCTCCCGAGGAGGACCGGCTGTGGCACGCCACACCTTCACGCGGCGCTGTAACGTGCGCAACTGGCCATCCGAAAACCGACCCGGATACTGACGCTGCAGGTGCTCAAACACCGTTTTGGCCTGAAGCCCCGGGTTCACCTCCAGAAGCAGCACGACCTCGCCCCACACCTCGGCGAATGGGTCTGGACGGGTCCGCCACGTATGGGGGGCTTGAACCTCGCTGGGTAACTGACCTGACCTCCTGTATTTTCGTGCCGTCTTCTCGTCCATCCCGGCCTTTGCTGCTGCCAAGCACAACGTCGGTTCTCTCGGGATCAGCGCCATGAGTCTCCTCACTTGCTGGTCCGTAACCATCCAGCCCTCCTATCGCTTGGGGAAGGGGTCTGGGTTAGTTTACGAACCGCTTGCCATACCGGGAATTTTAATTGTCGTTAGAACGGATTTCTAAATGTCGCTAATCACGATGATGCTGTGCAGCCCCTCAACTCTGGAACCACTGCTCGCGCATATGTGGATGAGATAGTGGATTTATTTGAAGGCGATGAAATATACAAAGGAGAAGGAAATGAAGACTTGAGCGAATTCAAGGATGATACAATCGCTACTCATTTAAAAGACAAGATTTACGATAGCAGCATCACACTCGTGTTGATTTCGCCCAATATGAGAGACGAATACCAAAGTGAATCCGATCAATGGATTCCGTGGGAAATCTCCTACTCTCTTAAGGAAATCTCACGTGGTGGTCGAACGAGTCGCACAAACGGTATATTGGCTGTAGTCTTGCCGGATCGATCGTCCTCCTACGGTTACTATATTGAAGATGACACCTGTTCAAATTGCCACTGCAGAACTTTATGCACTAACCAGCTGTTTCAAATACTACGAGACAATATGTTTAATGTAAAGAATCCCAAATTTAACAGTTGCCCAAACCATAAATCTGACAATCCTGTGTATACTGGCGCATCCAGCTACATATACTCATTAAAGTGGTGTGACTTTATTGCAGAAAAGGAAAAATACCTTAGGGATGCAGAACAACTGAGAGACAACATTGACGACTACGAGATTTGCAAAATTGTTAAAGAATGAATGTGAATGACTAGTACCCATTGACGGCTAAAGCGCCGCGTAGTCTGGGTACAGCTTTCTCAGTTTGATCCGAGCATCGTTGGTCGTGAACCGCCAATGGACAGCCTTGCTTTTGTTGTTGCGATCGTTCGTCCAGGCGGAAATCTGCTCTTTGAGGGATTCAATATCGGGGATGCGTTCCTTCAAGCATTGGTTGCTCAAGACGCTGAGTTCGATCTCGGCGATGTTGAGCCAGCTCCCGTGTTTGGGCGTGTAGTGGATTTCGAGACGCTTGGCCAGACGGCGAGCTTCTTCGGGTGAGAACGCCTTGTAGAGTGCCGCGGGCGTGTGCGTGTTGAGGTTATCACACACCAAGACGACGGTTTCGGCTTCACGGTAGTGAGTATCAAGGAGATCCTTGATCTCTTGGGCCCAGTCCACCGCGGTCTTGCGTTGTCTTACACGGACCTTGCGCCAGCCCGCCAGCGGTTCGGTGAACATGAAGTTCACGGCGGTTCCGTTACGTTCATACTCGTAGTCGTAGCGTTCAGGTTTGCCCGGACGTGTTGCGATCACAGTACGCGTCTCCCTGACCAACTGGACCGGGTGTTCGTCCATATTGACAACGGGCCTCTTGGCGTCGTACGGCCGCTGATAGACGTCCAGGATATCCTCCATCGCGGCGACAAACGCGGCGTTTTGCTTGGGCGGAATCACCCAGCACGTTCTCAGGTGAGGCCTAAGTTTGTTTTTTTTAGCGTCCGCTGCACCGTTCGGTATGAGATGCTATCGATGATCTCCAGGGCCACGAGTTCATCGGCCAGCAGCTTCAGCGTCCACCGCTTATGTCCCTTTGGAGGTTCACTGCAAGCCAACGCGATCAATCGGGCTTCCTTAGCACCATCCAGCTTTCTTTCGGTGGGAGGATGGGCTCGCTTCTTTCGCTCAAGGGCCGAATCCAGGCCCTCCAACACAAAACGCTTCCGGATGCCCTCAACCGTAGACCGATTGCACGAAAAGGCCTCCGCGATCTGCCGATCCAGCCAAGCCGGACCCTCTGCATCGGCCTTGAGAAGTACGTGGGCGTGCCTTATTCGGTAGGCTTGCGTCTTGCCTTTGCTTACCAGATCCTGCAGCCGCTCCCGTTCTTCGGGCGTCAGACGTACAACGTATTTCTTCGGCATGCCGATGGCTCCTTCGTCTTGAGGGGAGACATCAAACTATAGGCACGCGCAGTATTAGAAGTCAACAGGTACTAGGTGCCTGTCGGAATACCTATGCCAGCATCTCCCGGCATACAATAAATAGTGTTATTTGGGAATATAAAATCAATATATTGAATGATGATCGCACAAAATTGGGGTTCTCCGACAGGCTCCTTTGCCCGTGTACATATCCTGAAAGACGAACCATAGTTGCCGAGTGTAGTCCTCGGCGCGTCTCACCGACTCCCAGTTGGATTTAGAATGACGAACTGGCCAAAAAGAAGAGCGTTTTACAGCTTCTACTACAGGGAAGATAACTGGCGGGCTTCCCAAGTTCGCAATATCGGCGTTATCGAAGGTAATAGGCCGGCGACCGACAACGATTGGGAAGTCGTGAAGCGAAGAGGAGATGCGGCCATAGCCTATTGGATCAAGAGCCAGATGATTGGAAGGTCATGTACGATCGTTCTTGCTGGGACAAACACGGCAGATAGGAAGTGGATAAACTATGAAATCATCGAGTCCTGGAATCGCGGTATGGGCGTTGTGGGTGTGTATATTCATGGTTTGAAGGATGTTTTCGGCGAGAACTCAATAATGGGTTCCATTCCATTTTCCTACATTCAGATTCCGGGGGCATTTACACTCATGTCAAGAGTTGTGACCTGCTACAATCCATCGGGCTGGAACAGTACGGATCGGTATAGTTGGATTTCCAGAAACCTCTCGAGTATGGTTGAAGACGCAATTGCCACACGTAAGAGATACTAGACGGAGGACAAGACAAATGAATAACTCTGAACGAGTCGTAAAGCACTTGGAATTTATCCAGGGCGTCGTAAATCGCTTAGGTGCCAATGCATTCCTACTCAAGGGTTGGAGCATGACCGTCCTCGTCGCTGGAGCCGTATTAATGGTGCGACTCGGAACAGACCAGCCTCTTTTGGCATTGACGCTTATCGTACCCGTAATCGGATTTTGGATATTGGATGGGTATTTCCTGTGGCAGGAGCGGTTGTTTCGCGCCGAATACGACCGTGTCCGACAGCAGGACGAGACAGACTTTTCCATGAACCCGGGCCAGCATAAGGACAAGCCGAGACATTCCTGGATGGCAACCATTTTCTCAGTGACACTCGTCGTGTTTTACGCATTTGAAGTTTCATTTGTAGTCATTCTTGCTTGTTCCGTAGGCATCCCAGGCAATCCGGTGGCGGGGTGCAGCGCTGTATAAATTCCAAATCTGGCGTTTTTGTTCCCGCCGGGCAAGATCCCTGGAAGATCTGATGTCGGTCGGCAATGAAGCGAAGCATTCCGGTCTCCGGATGACGGTTATTATCCCCGCCTTCAACGAGGAGGCCTATCTCGCGGCGACGCTGGACTCGATCCATGATGCCGCAGAAATGGTCCGTGCGGGTACTGACGTAGACGTCGAGACGATTGTCGTTGACAACAACAGCAGGGATGCCACCGCGGCCGTCGCGCGAGCGAAGGGAGCGGCGGTTGTTCGCGAGCCGGTACAGAGCATCTCCCGGGCACGTAACGCAGGCGCGCGCCACGCCACCGGGGAGGTACTCATTTTCATCGATGCGGACGTCGTCGTACCGTGCGCCCTTCTCCAGGTGATTTGCACGGCGATGGGCGATCCGAAATGTGTCGGAGGGGGTGTGGACGTCGACTATCATCCACGGCGTTACTCTATCCGGGTCTATCTGCAAGCCTGGCGGCTGTTCGGTCGCGTTACGGGGATGGTTCAGGGCGCCACGCAATTCTGTCGCAAATGTGTCTTCGAGCAAACAGGCGGCTACGACGAGGGGGCCTGGATAGGCGAAGACGTCGACTTCTTTGCTAGGTCAACCGGTCAGACAGTCCGATTTATTGGAGAACTGCGGGTAAAACCATCCTGCCGGCGCTTCGACAAGTGGCCGGTGTGGAAGATCCTGCTATGGACCAACCCGTTATATATCGCGTTGTTCCGGGGTTGGAAACCAGCCTGGAAGGGCTGGTATTCGAATGCGGTGCGGTAAGGCGTCGGCTGCCAACGCATTTTGAAGCGTCGTATGAGCCGTGGCAACTGTGTCCATCGATCGGACGTTTGATTTCACGATGAAGGTACAAATTTGAACATGACATCGACCGAGGCCGGGGAGCAGTTCGACCGCCAGGCGGCGAAATACGCGGTGAGCGAGGCGCACTCGTCTGGAGAGAGTTTGCGCATCCTCACGGAGTGGGCATCCCTCGAACGCTACCCGTTGGGTCTGGATATTGCCACCGGTCCCGGCTTTACGGCGTTCGCTGTTGCCGGGTTCTGCGACACAATCGTGGCTTCTGACATCGCGCAAGGCATGCTGGACCAGGCCCGCAAAATCGCCGCCAGGCGAGGCATTGCAAACGTCCGTTTCGAAAGGATCGATGCAAGCGATATTCCGTACCCGGACGCATCCATTGACCTGGTCACCTGTCGGACCGCACCGCACCATTTTCGGGACATCGGGAAGTTTCTTTCAGAAGTCCACCGGGTGTTGAGGCCCGGGGGCGTCTTTCTGCTGTGCGATACGACCACATCGGAGGACGCCGCCGTCGCTACGTGGCATCATCGTGTGGAAGTGGCGCGGGATCCCTCGCACGCAACGGCGCCAACACCGTCTGAGTGGCGCAGGCACGTGACAGACACCGGTTTTGAAATAACCCATACTGCCGCGACGCAGGTGGACATGACGTTCTGGGATTGGGTCAACAGGTCGGGTACACCTGAGGCGGCCTCGGAGGGATTGTATCGGGATTTCGCTGCCGCATCTCAGGATGTCAGAAGTGAGTTCGGGATACGTCGTTCAGGTGATGACGATTTCGAGTTTTTTTGGCCGGTTTTCTGTTGTCGAGTCGTGAAGATCTGAAACCCGCGATAACGCGGGGCCCGCCGTGTATTGATTCGACCTTGTCGCCAAATCCGGAAGAGAGGAACTATGTCGTCGCCAACTACTCAAGCGTGCAAGTTAATTCGCTCCCAGGCAGTCTACACCGGCAAGCAGGCCTTTACGTATCGAACCGGCGTCGCGGCCGAGAACACCGGCTCGCGCGGGGTCTGCATGCACCTGCTGAAAATTCCTCCGGGCGAACGCGCCAGGGCGCATCTGCACGAAGGCCACGAGACCGCCGTTTACGTTATCAGCGGCAGATCCGGGATGTGGTACGGTGACAACCTGGAGGAGCACATGTGCGTCAACAGCGGCGATTTCGTCTACATCCCACCCGGCGTGCCCCACCTTCCCTATAATCCGAGCGAGACCGAAACCTGCACCGTCGTCATCGCCCGCACCGACCCAAACGAGCAGGAGAGCGTCCGGCTGCTGCCCGAGTTGGATGCAATCCGCGACGGGTGAAGCGGGGAGCCTCACCGCGCGGCATCACATCGGCCTTCGGTCCTGTGTTGTGACCTCACTTACCCCAACTGACTTCCGACATACCCCACGCCATCCGCGAATTTTGTCAGCAGCTTGCAATTGTTCACGGTCAATTCGTTTTCAATATCAGGATTCGCGAAATCCTTGGAATTCTTGGTGATGAAACAGCAAGGCTCCGGGGACGCTGTATTCAGATGATCGAGAATCGAAGCAAAAACTATCGAGTCTTGTGGCGAAAGGTAAAGCTTCTTTTGGTAATTTATCGCGGCTCTGATAATACTTAATCCTACCGGTACGACTTCAACGGTCTGTAAGATTTTTTCCAGAGTTTCATCCAGCCGGCGCTTCTCTTCTTCACCACTGCGGATCAATATGCTGGTGAGTTCGTGGAAATGTTCGGATGCCCCCTCGTAAGGACTTGAACGAGAGAGTTCTCGAATGGCCGATGTAAGGTCCTCGTGAATCTCTCGTCTTCGCTTCGAGCGGCGCACCCACGTTTCGTACGGTTCACCAATACTGAAGGCGGGTAATACCAAGCGAATCTTCCCCAATTGCGATAGACGCAAAAGTGCCGAGCAATTTTCATGCTCGGCTTGAAGAAAAGCAAGTTCAAGAACGAAATTTGACTCCAAATACACAATCATGTTGTAGCTTCGAGTTCAAGTGAACCGTTTGTAATTGCTTCATATAACCCCGAGTTAAAGAGCCAGTGGAGATTTCTGTCAACCGAGTCACGTCCCATGTCTGTATGAAGTAAATCTTCCAGCCACGAAATCGTAAGCAATTCGAGCCCATACCCACTTAAATCATTAAGGGATTGGTTGGATTTGAGATAGGGTGCGAATATTTCGGTGGTCTCAATTTTGTAGTCAGGTTTTGCCAGATTATCTGCTGTAGAGGCCTCCGTCCAAAGATAGAGGTAGTCTGGGAGCACAAGCAGGAAGTATGGAGCCAAAGGCAAAAATGAATGCACCAGCAAATTGCGCCGCATGAGTGTGACCCACTCGGCGGACGCACCTGGTTTGTTCTTGATTTCCACGACGAGTTGGAGTTTTTCATCCGTACTGGACACGGCTATATCGACATTTCTCATTGTATGTACCTCCACGCCCTGACTGGCTTCAACCCCTCGAAGAGCGCACGATTAAACTAGTAAATTAGCGATGGCGTCGCGGTTTTCTTCGCTTGCCTCTTGAAAATACCCACCATGTCCAGCAATGTCAAGCAGATGCAGTCGGAGAAACCGCCACCTTCGTACTTGGGGATCCTTGCTGGTTATTGAGGAAGAGAAGCGTCTCCTTTCACATCGATGCGGGCATGGGATCTTCGCTGAATTCCCATGCTTCTACGTATTGTGCCGGTATGTTATCGGCGTATGTTTGGCGGGTCGGACGGGCAACAAGAGCGGGTTTTTAACGGGGGAGGGGCAAGCCGGATTTGGAGCTCTTTGGACCAGGCGGATTGACGCGTTTGAAGTCGATCCTGTATTGGTCGAGGGCTTCGAGCGCCTTGTTCTGGGGATGGGGATATATATCTCGGGACTTCCTGAACGACACGATGGCCGCGTTGGTCTGATCCTGCTTCTGTAGCAACCTTCCTTTCAGGTAGTATAGCTCCGCGAGAGTTTTCTTCTTCAGGGCTTCGTGCTTCAGCGTCTCCGCCCTGGCCAACCATGCCGAGACCTGCTCCCAGTTTGAGCTGTTTCCGTTATCCAGTAAGACGGTGGCCATGCCGAGGAGGCTTGCATAAGTTCCATGTGCGAGTTGGAGCAGGTCCTGTACTTGATCGCGTAGCGGGTGGCCCGTAAAATGGATCAATCCCAGGTATTGCCCATATTGAAACAGCAATTCGTTGCGCCTGACGCGCTCCCAGCGATCGATGGGCTGCCGGTTGATGAGGTGTACGAAGAACTCCTCGCCGCGTGGGTGGCGCTTCAGCTTTATCGTCCCCGGCTTGCCACCTCTGGCGGTCTGCAGAAGAAAGCCATAAATCCATTGTTCACGTTCGGGATAGATATCGACATCAAGTGGAAAAAAGAGCGCGCGTTCGGTCGAGTCGACGAATTTTTCCAGGGTCTCTTTCCGTGACGCAGCGGACATAAACGGACTGAAGAGGCGCGTGCCAAATACGAGTCCCTGCAGATTGTACAGCGTGACGTCCGGACGTCGGTTTTCGACGTATCGATAGTAGCCGACGTGGCCGGTTGGATCTCCGAATACGAACAGGACCCCATCTTCCGGCACGAGGTCCATCACCATTTCATTGTAGCGCTCGGCAAAGTCGCTATCGGCCCTGTCGTTTGCCCGCCAGTGCGAATTCACGGACCAACAGACTAACGCGAGGCCGGCCAGCGATGCCGCACCGATTCTGACTTTCGGTTGCCGGACCGTCCTGGAGGAGAAGCTCCTTGCCAACCAGGAATAGACAACGTGAAGACCAATGCCCAGCCATATTGCCTGGATGGCGTAACACGACAGCGAATAGGGACGAAACACCGCAACCTGGAAATCGTCGAAATCGAAGCGCAGCAGGAGGATCAACACAATACTATTTCCCAAAAAGACCAGCAATCCCGATGCCGCAAATGCGATCTGCCGCTTGCGAAACAGAACGACCAGGCCGAACACCGACAAGGCAAATCCCGGCAGCGTCAATTGCCACAAAGACTCGTTGCCAAGCCACTGCATGAACTTGAACCGGTCATCCCATCCCGCGCTGGGGCTGGTATCGACGTCGACGTACCCCTGCCGGCTGACGTAGAACCAGACTTCCTTAATTGTATCGATAGGGCCGTAGAAATTAATCAGTATTTCATGGTGCGACCTCCAGATCATCCAGATATATGGAAAAGCCGCGCAGCACACGAGAATGGCCAGGAGCAGAGGGAGTTTCCTATATACTGTGCGCCGAACGGCAAAGACCAGCAGGATCAAACCCGGCGTTGACAGCACTGTCAGGGGCAGGTGATTGGCGAGACTCAATCCGTAGGCCGCAGCCGCGGCAATCCAGATGCCGTTTCGGTGCGGCTGGCGGATGCCGAACAAGAGCAGCACGTAGAGTCCGAAGAAAAACAGCGCATTGAGCGTATAGACCTCGGTGACAATGGCCTGAGACCAGAAATGCTCGGAGGCGGCAAACAGCCACGCGGCGGTCAGGGCCGGAATCGACGAGGCGCCTGTCAGACGGCCGCAAATATAAACGCAACCGCACGCGAGCGCGCCCAGTACCGCACTGGATAAATGGCCGAGGAAGGCGACGCTGCCGAAGGGCAATTGTGTGAAGAGATAGACAATGAGCGTATAGAGCGGATATCCCGGTGGATGGGCCACGCCCAGGTGCGCCCCTGCCATCAGAAACAACCCGTCGTCTTCCAGAACAACGGTGCGCGGCATCGTCAGCACGTAAAGCAGGAGCGGCGCGACAATGGACGCAACCAGAGCGGTGCCATCGCGGATTGATTCAAAACCTTTATTTATGGCATTCACGCGATTCATTGGGCGCCGTCCTCGCTGTTTCCCGCCCGATCGAGGGTCACGTCGCGAAACGTCCATAGGGAATTGACGGAATAGTTGAATAAACCGGCCGGGGCAATCGCGCAGCCCTGCCAAATCACGAGTGGTACCGCGGGAAAAAGGAAGGAAAGCAACACGAACGTGCCATAGCTCAGCATAAGCGTAAACAGGGTAACGAGGTGATATTTCAAACCCCGTACGCGCTTCTTTCCGGACAACGCGCGGTCGCTGAAGGTCCAGTAGTTGTTCAGCAGAAAATTCGAGATAATCGACAGTTCAATCGCAATCGGCGACGCCAGCAATTCGTGCACGCCTAGACTGAGCAACAGCTGAAACGAACCGAGATTGACGAACACTCCCGAGAGACCGGTCAGCACGAATTTGACGAATGTCGGAGACAGGAATTTTCCGTATCGTTGCATAGATGTCGATTGGTTGCTGGTGGTGGATTTACGCGGTCCCGGCTTACGCTACGGGGCCCTATCACTTCGTTATCCTCATCCCATTGGCGTTCCGCGGAACGTTCAACGACGACGTTACCAAGTTTAACGATATCTCGGAACCTCGGCAACTGTAACGGGACGTCTTTCGTGGAAATACGTCAAAGCGAGCGGCGGCATTCGATGGCGTTATCGGAACGATAGAGCCAGGCGCCGTCGCTTCGCGGATGCCAGCGGTTTCCCGCTCGCATTTGACGGTGACGACCGGTCTGCCTTTGCGTCACCGCACGCGCAAAGGAGACAATGGCGCCTTGCTGTTTCGGGAGGCGGAAGCAAGTACAGGGCGGTTTGTCTCGGATGGTTGATGCCCTCAAGCGATACTTCGAACAAAAGCTTGAAAAGGTGGAGCAGGCATTCTTGTCTGCTCATATACAGCAAACCGAAATCTCAGAATGCTGTGTCCGGGAACGCCAAAACTCGCCGCCGTCTTCCCCACTGGAAGTAGGACGGCGCTGTCTATTGGATCACCTTTCGCCTGGCTGACGCGATCCCCCAGGGACAAACGCCGTGCCTTCCAAGAAGCGCGTAAGCTGTGGCTCAAGCGCCATCCCGAGTATTGGTTCTATAGTGGCGGCGCAAGCCTTTCTTCTGTCTGCATTCCGGCAAAAGGACAATGAGAAGGGCAGACAGGAATGTCTGCCCCACCTTCACGATTCCTCAAGGGCTCGACAAGCCATTGTGCGCGGGGAAGATGATTGATTCGCGAATAAAGCAGCCTTGTTGACCAAATACCCTTCGCGTGCTTGCCCGCCGAGCGCGGGCTGAAATTACCCATCTGAAGTTTCTTGTTGGATCGAACATCGGTGGCTCTTGTCACCGGTGTTTTTTTTGTTGCAACGCTTCCGGGTTCGTTCGGCGCCGCGCAAAATGCAACAAAGTTTCATCTGAATGACGCAGAGTGGAACACATTATTCAGGAACCAGCCGTGCCACGGCTACTTGCCAACAGTTCAAAAATAAATCCGCGTTTGCAAGCCAGACAGTTATGCCCAGGGGTACTGGGAGTGGCACAATCCTTGCGAGTCCAATGCGTCGACGGATTGAGGGACCAACCGCGTCCCTTGTCACGAAGTTTCCGTTGACTCACAGCCGAAGCCGCCCCAATGGGGCGTGTGCCGCGATCAGAAAAAGGCATACAAAACGCTTCGGGCATCACGGCATTTCAGCGATGTGCATCCGGCTACCTGATCAGAGAAAATGGAGATTGATTGGATATCGCTGGGATGTTGACGAAAGGAGGTGAAAGAAATGACCAGACGAATTGAAATAAGCCCTGTGGACTCGTCCGGAATTCCGGCTCGGTTACCCATTCAGACGGAAGACTTGACCGCCGGGCAGATCGCACGTATCTCCGGTGGAGACGCCGGGCTTGGGCGCCTCCTCCGAAGATTAATCGCTGAGTTATTCGGCGTGAAATTACCTGAACCCGACGTTCCGTCTACGGTACTGTAGCCATCAAGCAATATCGCATCCAGAAGTGGCCCTTGATGGTCCAAATGTGTCCGTCTATTCATTCGCGCAGAGGTATATGGACTCATCAAATTAGCGCTAAGGGATGCATCTGAGTATCGCTGAGACCCAAAGAGGAAGGAGGTGACGAAATGACGGATCTAATTCAATCGACTCCAGCGCAGGCTGCCGTGATCTGTTCCCAACTCCCTGGCCGTGAAATTGGACTGGCGCGCCGCGAGATGGAGAATGCGGCGGGAGGGTTCGTTTTACCCTTTGGACCAAGCATCGTGATCCTAGCAGTCGCCAAGTTAGTTGCAGAGGCCATCGTAGATTATTTCGACGACGGGAACTGATATTGGGGCTGACCGGGCGGAAAGCCGTTTTTCCTGGCGATCTCTCCTGTCGACATTTCGAACTGAGTCTTCAACTTTTCACCGCGGACTTCCCTGATTTCGCGGCGAAGCCCACAAGACATCCCGGCGCATCGCTGCGATGTCAAAGAAAGGAGGTGATGAAATGAGCGATCGATTTCCCTCAAGACGAGGCCAGGTTTCCGTGACCTGTGCCCAACTCCCCGGCCGGGAGATGGAACTGGCGCATCGTGAGATGATGCATGCCTCTGGTGGGCTTGTTTTTCCAGGAAATGACCGACTCGGTCGATACGTGGGTTTTGCCATACGACTTGTCGCTGAAGTTATCGAGCACTTGGCCAGACCTCGTTGAAGGCTGAATCCAGCAGCGGAAGTAGTCTGTTGCATAGCCGTTCTTCCGGGGTTCTCCACAGCCGCCGTTCCGAACTGAACTTTCAACATGCTCGTTCTTCACGTCCGCTGTGTTGATATCTTGCCGAAGCCGAGAAAAATCGTCCGCAAACCAACATCTCAGCGAGTTGCTGAAGGTTCGTGGGACATCGTAGAACGGAACCTGTTTGCGCCTCACTGAAGCGGTCGAGAAAGGGCGTATTAAAATGGCCGAGCGGGTTAAGTTAACGACGGAGCGATTTTCTATGGGCTGCCTTCGACAGACCGGAAATGGAATCGAACCTGCGCGCGATGTGACTTGTCGTTGAATATTTAGTGAAATCCTTACAACCCCTAACTTTGAGGGAACCAATCCCTCTTGTTGCAATCGTTTGCACACCCTATTGTCGAACATCGTTTAATACCATCAATTCTCCAGGAGGACTTCATGACTCATGCTTTGGCCAATCCGATGGCGACAGATGCTGGTAACATGGTTGTAACCTGCAGCCCTTTGCATCGGCGCGAAGAATTGCTCGATCGTAGACAAATGGGAGAAACACTCGGTGGCAATTGGGTACGAATTGCCATCGAAGTTGGCAAGCAGGTTCTCACGTATATAACAGGCGTTGCCACCGGTGTGACTGTGGCTGAGGTGACATCGAACGACAACAAGAAACCGTCCAACCACCAAAGCTGTTGCAGTTGTTGCTGCTGCAAGCGATAGAATAATGTAGGCGAACCTCGTGTTGAATACTGGGATAGGAGCATTCTGCAATTCGTGCTCCTATCCCGGAAAATGCGGATGGGCTGATCGCGGTACTCTGAAGTACCGCTACCCCGTAGGTTTGAAGGTCAAAAAAGGGAATTGAAATGGCGTATCCGAACTTGAGGCAGGCCTGTTGGGTGTTAGCCCTGCTCATCCTGATGGAAGTGGTCATGGGAATATTCATCGACGTTGTGCAACTTATCAGTGGCGAGTCCCTTGAGCATAACAACTATGCGATGGGGCTCTTGGTATTCGGGATTTTTCTTCTGATTTTGTCATACATTTCCCGTCGTACGGATCGACGGTGGGTAAGTCTCTTGCAACCTGCGAAAACAAACTTCGATTGGCGCATATGGGCCTGCGTTGCAATATCGATAGCCGGCACGGTGATGGTTCTTTTTGAATTGAACAAAGCCGTAGTATGCGGATTTCCAATACCGGAATCTATGCAGGTGATCTTCCATACAACGCTCGGGCGCGGAACATCCTATCCATCTGCCCTGTTCCGGGGAGCCGTTGTCGCACCATATGTCGAAGAGTTGCTCTTTAGAGGTGTTGTCTTGAGTGGCCTGCTGTCGAATTATTCCAGGACATACGCGATTATCTGGTCATCGATACTGTTTAGCGTGAGTCATCTGAACCCCTGGCAAATTCCGGCTTCCCTGATAGGTGGCCTGGTATTGGGCTGGTGGGTTATCAGGACGGGATCTTTATGGCCCGCGCTTGTTGGGCACGCTTTGAACAACTTCATTTTCGCGACAATTGTGCACTTTGAAATTCCATATTTCGCGGTTTCGGAAGACCTGAATGTTGTGTCTTTCAATCCGTGGTGGTGGAGTGCAGCGGGGGCAGTAATAGCTGCGACTGGACTGTCGTGGTTTTACCTGGCTACAAACGGCAGACAGCCCGTTACCCCGGACGGAGTCGTGGCGCCAGATGGCGAATGAGATGACCTGTAAGGATGGACTCGCAACTTTTGCGCCAGGGACAGGAACAAACAATCGCCCCCGCTCCAGTCGTGTAAGGGATTAATGGAGAGGAGAGCGGGGTTTCTTGATTCCGTACACTCCGCGACGATATCCTTTAGATTGAAATTGCCAATTCCGACAGGCATAGCGGTTGGATTTTTATCAACCGCAGCCGGTGACATTTACGGGAAATTGAGATCATAAGAGTCGTAAGAGAGGGCAGTTGAATGGTGTTTCCGAATCTGAAACAGGCGATTTGGTTGCTGGTCTTGTACATTCTGATTCAAGTCGGTTTGGGAGTGCTCATCGGTATTGTACGGCTCACCTATGGCGAGCGTTTGCACGAGGAAAACCTCCTGATCGGTATACTACAACTGGCAGTTTTC
Organism: Candidatus Latescibacterota bacterium; assembly: GCA_965237675.1. Taxonomy (GTDB): domain Bacteria; phylum Latescibacterota; class UBA2968; order UBA2968; genus JAAXHE01. The sequence continues at coordinate 274,336 of OZ250150.1, read as the reverse complement.
CTTCTCCTTCTAATATGGATTTTTCGTCGCACTGATCGATCGTGGAATGATGTATCGCAACTCATGAGAATAGACTTTGATTGGCGAGTATGGCCCTGCGTTGCAATAACGGTGGCTGGCATGGTGGTGGTCCTTGATGAATTGGACAAGGTCGTCACATTCCTAATTCCAATGTCTGATTTTTTTCAAGAGGTCTTTCAATCGACGGCCGGTCGCAAGACAACCTATTCGGCAGCCTTGTTCGTGGCAGTTTTCGTAGCACCGTTGATCGAAGAGTTGCTTTTTAGAGGTGTCATTTTATGTGGTCTGCTGGCGAATTATACCCGCATCTACGCGATTGTCTGGTCAGCGATACTGTTCGGTGTGGGGCATCTGAACCCCTGGCAACTTCCGCCGGCCCTTATATGGGGTCTCGTATTTGCCTGGTGGGTTATCCTCACGGGATCTTTGTGGCCCGCGCTTGTCGCACACGCATTGCATAATTTCGTCTCAGTGACCATCCAACACTTTGACATTCCTTTTTTCCGTGTTGCAGAAGACCTTAATGTTGTGACCTCTAATCCGTGGTGGTGGAGTGCAGCGGGGGCAATTGTGGCATCTCTTGGATTGTGGTGGTTTTACCACGTCTCGAACAGCACCCAACCCGACACCACGGACGGACTTGTGGCGCCAGATGCTGCAAGTGATGACCGGTAGACGCTGGTCGATTGTATCTGGCCTCTCGGTCCGAGCAATTTACGGTACGCGCCCCTTTCCGTCCCCTCAAAAAGGGCAATGGAACCATGAACGGAGGTCCTGTTTGATGTACGCCTGTCTCGGAAACACGTGGAAACGGCTGATTGTCGCTGCCGCATTGTTTGGGATGCTATCCGTAGCGCCGGCCATGCTCATCCTCAGGTACTTACTTGATCTTGACTATGCGATAGTGATTGGCGTCCTAACTGGCATGTCGATGTACTTTTTGATGTCACGAAAGGCGCTCTGTGCGTATGGCGACAGATTCGTGTCGATCATACGCGATGTCTTCACATCGGGAACAGGGGAAGAGGATCGCAACAACGCGCAGAAACCTATAGATGTGGGTCTGGATATAGAAGATGTGGGCATAATTTTCATGCTCATGTTCTGGACTGCGTTTGCAAGTGGTATCCTGGCGGGAGATGCCTTGTCACGGGAAATCGATATGCGTCTGATGTTCAACGACTTACTGAAGTTTCCAGGATACCTGATCGCCTTCTATGTCTTCCACGAAGCACTCCACGGTCTTGCCGCCCTGTGCTGGGGTAAGATTCCAATTCAATCGCTGCACTTCGGAATCTTCAGGCGATGGGTGGCCTTGTATTGTCACGTCGACAGACCCATGACGGTGGGTGTTTACCGGGTGTTCGCGCTCTTGCCCCTGATTGTGACCACGCCGGCCGCCGGTCTGATACTGTGGTGGGACCCGGCGATCTGGTCGCTATTGCTCTTCAGTCTCACGTTCTGCAGTTGTGCCGGAGATGTGCTGCTGTTTATCAAGGTCCGCCGATTTGAGAATGACAGATACGTTCGCGATCACCCGTCGGAAATCGGCTTCCGCATTTTGCCGGCGGACAAATGCGCGGACACTGGCTAAACCCAACCGGAATCGCAAGAGCCGGCAGGCGACGCCTCCAAAGTACTGTAGAGATGGCTCTCTGTTATCAACGTGACAGACCACATCAATTGAGCATTTACCGAATCGTAATTCTCCTGCCAAAGATCGCTACATTGCCAAACGCGTAACTGATCCTCTGGTTGGATGAATCCTGATTGTGGTCAATGGCTGTTATCATACTATTTTTAGTATGTCATGGCGTTGTATCCGTTAATTTCAGGATCCGGGTTTCTGGACGTATCGTTCCCACTTGTACGATGTTCTGGCAGGGTTACAAATAATGGACGTGTCTTCCCTTTTTTCCCAACATTCGATTCAGTCAGAATCCGCCCGGTTTCCTTTCGGGTCGGTCGTCTTCGATCAAGGGGGACCTGGTGATGTCTTCTGCATACTTCAGTCGGGTCGATTGCGGGTGATCAAGCAGATTGCGGATGCCCAGGCGGAAACCGTGGGGTTTTTGTACGCCGGCGATCACTTTGGCGAAGGGGCGCTGTTGACGGGGCGCGGTCATCGGGCAACAGTGCGGGCGGTTGAGGATTCCCGGGTGTTGGAGGTGTCCGGGGATGAATTCTTCAAGGTGTTGAAGAAAGAACCGGAACTGGAAGCCCATCTTCAGGATCAGGTTGCGGATATCGCATATCGAAATTTTACCCGGCATCTGAACCGCGGAGTGAATGGCGGCGCGATGCGGGAGTTGTTCGGGCGTTTGAAGCGCGAAGAGGTGGCGGAGGGAACGACGGTTGTGGAACCCGGTCGTTCGGGCGGGCGGTTTTATCTGGTGGGCAGCGGTCTTCTGGAAGGGGTTGCCGAGGATGGCAGCACCTTTAGTCTGGGTGCGGGTGATTTCTTCCAGGATACGGAGTCTTCCGGTGGCGAGTCACTGGCGATCCGCAGTCAAAACGATTGCATTATCTATTATTTGGACAAAAACGATTTTGATAGCCTCAAATATGCAATTCCTGCATTGGAGTCCTTGCTGGAAATGGCACGGCGATTGCACTCGAAACAGGAATCCGGCGGGCCTCCATTCGATCCGTCTCGACCTGGCGGATCTCGGGCCCGGGTCCAGGCTCGATCGACGCCGGGGCAGGGTGTCGAGGAATCAGAAGACACGGCTTCCAATGTCGTGAGCGCCGGGGAAGGTGAAGAGGAACAAAGAGCGCCCACATCGTTTCGTTTTCCATTTCTAAAACAGCACGACGAGTCCGATTGCGGGGCGGCGTGTCTGGGGATGATCTGCAAGTATTACAAGATGCCGATCGGGTTGAACAGGTTGCGCGAAATGTGCAACGTGTCGCGGGAGGGCACGTCGATGGCGGCGCTGGCCGAGGCGGCGGAGACGTTGGGGTTCGTCACGAGGGGCGTGCGCACGGGCTATGAAGCGCTGATGCGGACCGGACTGCCGGCGATTTTGCACTGGGAGGGCAACCATTTCGTGGTGTTGTACGAGATCACGAAAAAGGATGTGAAAATCGCGGATCCCGGCGTAGGGATTCGCAGGTTGGTGCGTCCGGAGTTCGAGAAAAGCTGGACCAACATGGCGCTGCTGCTGGAATACACGGATCAGGTGGCGGAAAATGAACCCTCCAGGTCTTCCTTCAGACGTTTTTTCCCGTTGATCAAGCCATATACGGCCATTCTGGTCGAGGTTCTGCTGGCGTCCCTGGTGCTCAGTCTGTTCGGACTTGCCTCGCCCATTTTCACGCAGACCATTGTAGATCAGGTGCTGGTACATCACGACGAGGATCTCTTGAACCTGATGCTGGCGGGCATGGTCGTCGTGGCGCTGTTTCAAATGGGCACCTCGACGTTGCGCGCGTATTTGGTCGGGTATATGAGCGCCCGGTTGAGTCTGACCATGTTATCCCGGTTCTATCGGCATCTGCTGGGCCTGTCCATGCGGTTTTTCGCGCTGCGCCGCACGGGGGATCTGACCACGAGGTTTGAGGAAAATGCCACGATCCAGCGCCTGTTTACGGACACGACCATCTCGGCGATACTCGACTTTATCATGTTGTTCGTCTATCTCGGGCTGATGTTCTACTACAATTGGGAGTTGACGCTCGTGATGTTGATATTCGTGCCGCCGTCCGTGGGGTTGACGCTGATCTACACCCCGATTCTGAAGTCCTTCAGCCAGCGCGCTTTTCTTGCCCGCGCGGAACAGTCGTCTGTCCTGATCGATTCGCTGCATGGCATTGACGTGGTGAAAGCCGAAGCCGTCGAGCGCGCTACGAGATGGCAGTGGGAGGGCAAGTTTACGAAGGAAATTCAGATCGGGTTTCGGCGGCTGAAAATGGAGATGTTGTTCGGTGCGGGCGGAAGTATGATCAACCTGTTGAGTTCCACGGTGATATTGTGGTATGGCGCCTCCCTGGTGATCGAAGGGGAGTTGTCGGTCGGGCAGTTGATGGCGTTCAACGCCCTCATCGGCAATGTGATGGGACCCATTATGGGACTGATCGGCATATGGCCGGAGGTCCAGGAAGCCCGGGTCGCATTGGATAGGCTGAATGACATCTACGAATCGAAGATGGAGGATGCGCGCCAACGCGGACACGGGCTGAGACTGAAACGGGTTGAAGGCCGCCTGGTGTTTGATGGGGTATTTTTCAGGTACGGCGTCGGATCCGACGAACCCTATGTATTGAACAACATCAAGCTGGAACTGGAACCGGGCCAAAAGGTCGCCATTGCCGGACGCAGTGGCGCGGGAAAGACCACGCTCGTAAAGCTGGTGCCCCGCCTGTTCGATCCCTCGGAAGGGCGTGTGCTTCTGGACGGGATGGATGTGCGAGATTTCGACCCGCACTGGCTGCGACGCCAGGTGGGAATGGTCATGCAGGATTCGTTTCTGTTCAGCGGCACCATTGCGGAGAACATCGCGGTCGGAGAACCCGACGCAGACATGGACAGGCTTATGGAAGTTGCCGGACTGGCCTGCGTACACGATTTCGTAAGCGATATGCCTTTGGGATATGAGACGAAGGTGGGCGAACAGGGAATCGGATTGTCCGGCGGGCAGCGGCAACGGATCGTGATCGCGCGGGCGCTGTATCGCGATCCGAAAATACTGATATTCGATGAAGCGACAAATGCGCTGGATACGGACTCTGAAGGGGCGATTCAGTCCAACCTGGCGCTATTCCTGGAAAATCGCACATCCCTCGTTATTGCCCATCGTCTGAGCACCGTGAGGGATGCGGACACGATTGTTGTACTGGAAAACGGCCACATCGTCGACATGGGCACGCACGAAGAACTGATGGTTCGCCGAGGTCTTTACTATCACATGTGCAGTCAGCAGTTGCAGGTGGTTTGAACCTCCGGCAGACCAGGAGCCGATCTGATGGCGGAACCCGGACTAACAAAGCCGTCGGCAGCAGCGACGCCGGTCATTCTCCCGGGCCGGGACGACGACGCGGAAGAAATGCGCGCGTTCGTGGGGTCTCTTAGGCCGTTCTGGGGTCGGGCGTTGCTGTATATCGTTCTTCTATTTGTCGGAATTGCGGTCGTCTGGGCGTGGTGGGGCAAGGTGGACGTGGTGGCATCGGCGCCCTTCCGTTTGGTACCTCTGGGGAAAGTGAAAACGCTGCAGGCCCTTCGAGACGGTGAAATTGAGTATATCGGCATCAGGGAGGGCGATCGGATCGAGGAAGGCCAGTTGTTGTTCAAGCTGAAGTCATGGGAGACCTGGGGAGACCTGAGAGAACTGGAACAGGCGGAAATGGCGTTCCAAAAGGCCAGGTACGATGTCGTAAAGGTATTGCCGCAGAGGACTCAATTGACCCGGGAAACGATCGCCTCATTGGAGAAACGACTGTCTGTCCTGGAGCGGTTTATGGACGCACACCGGGATGCCCTGCGAGACTATCGCGCCGATTTGGGCGATGCCGCGTCATCCGGGGAAGCCGCTTCGGATGCGGAGTTGCAGGCGCAGATCGGTTTTCGTCAGGCTGAAATCGACCAATTGAAACAGGAGTACGTTCAGCAGAAAATGCTGTTTGAGCGCAAGTTGATCAGCCGGGCGGAAATCAACCGCGCCCGCGTCCGGTACATAAACGCCCTGGCGGCGCTTCCGGGACGCATGTCGGAAATCTATAGGAACGAAACGGCTGTCCAGGATCTCCAGCGGCAGATTCTCGAGGCTCGCATCGCCCACGGGCGTGAGGCCTCGCAGATGAAACACGCGTATGAAACCGCGCGATTGAAATTGGACCAGGCGCGCAAACGCGTCGATCGACAGTTGGAAGCCGAATCGGATCTGATTCTGGCGCCCGAACCCGGCATTGTAACCCAGGTGATGGTGAACGCGGTCGGACAGGTGATCAGCAAGGGGCAGGCGCTGGTTTCAGTGGCGCCGGCCTCCGTCCCCATGGTTGCCGAACTCACGGTGCTGAACAAAGACGTGGGCCTGCTCAAACCGGGACAGATCGTCAAACTGAAGTACGACGCATTTGCATTTCAGGACTTCGGCATCAAACGCGGATGGCTCAAACAACTCTCGCCCGATGCCGTCATCGACGAGCGTGTCGGTCCGATCTTCAAAGGTGTTGTTGAATTGGAAGAAACCTCCATGGTCGTAAAAGGACAACCTAAGCCGTTGCTCTTCGGCATGAAGGGGACGGCGGAGATCATGACGGACCGCCAATCGGTATTGCTGATGCTGCTCAGTCCTTTGCGAAAGCTGTACGAGTCGGCGACCTATGATGCCACGAAAACGTCGGTTACTATTCCGGGGGATACGTGATGCGGGGTCCGGAAGAGGCCGCTTCGGAAATTGCGCAGCGGGATATTACCGTGATTCGGGTCAACGGAGCCGACGTCTCGTTGAACCATTTAGTCCGTCAAATGTGTGTTGCCGACAAGCTCAGCTTTTTCGGTGAGTTCGCGCGAAGAGAACTGATCCGCCAGCTTGCCATCCGTGAGGGTGTTCGCACGAAGCCGGAGGACATCCAGCGCGATGTGGATGGGTGGCGGTACAAAAATCGGCTGGAACGCGTTGAAGACACGGAAGCCTGGCTCGTTTCACGAGGCATTACACTACGGGACGTTGCGGCGGATGCCGAAGCCAGGCTGCTGGAGCGCCTGCTTTCCGACAAAGTCGCCGAGGGAGGGATCGAACCCTATTTTGCGCAACACACGCTGGAGTTCGACGAGGCGGAGGTCTGCTGGATTTTCCATCGGGACAGAGGCGTTATCGACGAGATTGGACTTCAGACGAGTGAGGACGGCGCCGATTTCTGCGCAATGGCCCGGGAGTTCTCCCAAGATGATCGCACGCGCCCGGCCGGCGGGTTTATGGGGCGCGTCCGGCGCAAGCAGTTGCCGAAGGGAATTGCCGCACGCCTCTTTGCCGCCTCGCCAGGTGAAATCTTCGGCCCCGAAAAGGCATCGGGCGGGTTTGCGCTGTTCATGATGCAGCAAACCTATCCCGCCACGCTGGACGATCGCATCACAGACGAGATTCGCAACACATTGTTCAGCCAGTGGCTGCAGAGAGAGTTGCAACGGGCGGACATACGCTATCCGATCTGGGAGGCCGGGAAGCAGATGCGACAATAAATGCCCGGCAGAGGCCGGTGACTGCGTGCTTCACCAATGGCAGCGAAATAGACCTCGAGGTACGCCTCCGGTTTACCGGTGGTTGGGCTCAATCGTAGCGAACCGTCAACGCAGCGGCTGACTTCGGATAAGCGCACGCCGACGCTGCAGTCCGATAGCATTCTTCAGTCTTAACCTGAAATTGCGCTTGTCTTTCTCATTCGCGGAATCTATATTTCGGTTGTCACCACTCGGGCAGTACCCGTATGTCGGGTAGCCTACCGAATACAATAGCTGACTTTCAAGGGGCAAGGGTAGCTCCCATGTCCTCGGCGAATACGTAGGACCTTCCCGCATCCTCAAAGCTGCGTGAGTGGTGACACTGCCCGGCACCCTTTAATCGGGGTGCCGCCGGAAAGTTCATCACTGAATGGCGAGGGGATGGAGCGGGATTTTTTTGTGCCCGTTTCGGCACGTTCGGTCAGCTGATGTGGCGGCGCGGTCTATAATATCACGTGTGCGGTCAGCAGTTGCAGGTGGTGTGTACACATGAATGAAGAAAGGGTACTGAGACTGAGCCGCGCCCGCACTGGTATGCGGATCGTTGGATGTGTTCACATCTGATCGTTTAAATGGGAGGAAATACATGGCGTATCCGAACCTGAAGCAATCCGTTTGGCTCCTGATATTGTTTTTCCTGATCAGCGTGGTACTGGGCGTGCCGATCGCTATCCTGGGTCTCATCTTCGACCGGTCTTTACAACACAGTCCACACGAAATCCAGCTCTTGACATTAGCCGGTTTCGTTTTGACGGTAATCTACGCAAAGCGTAGAGCAGATCGGACCTGGCGCGAGATCCTGCTTTTTGAGCGGGTTTCGTGGCAATTCTACATGCCGCTCGGTGTGTCCATTGTTGGACTGGCAATCGTTGGCTCGGACCTGGGAAACCTGTTGCGGCACCTGATACCGGTGCCCGAAATAATGCTCAACGTATTCGGGGATCTGGCAGGGAAGGAGAAGTCCTACCCGTTCACATTTTATGTCATGGTCGTTCAGGCGCCATTGATTAAGGAAGTCCTCTTCAGAAGCGTTATACTGGGTGGCTTGTTGGCCCACCGAACGCGGAATCAGGCCATTGTCTGGTCGGCGTGCCTGTTCGCTATATTTCATATGAACCCATGGCAATTTCCCACGGCCTTGATATTGGGACTCGTATTCGCATGGTGGGTCGTCCAAACTGGCTCTCTGCTGCCCGCGATCGTGGGACACGCGCTGAACAATTTTCTGATAGTGACCGTTGCGCATCTGGAAATTTTCGGACCCGTGGATAATGTCAATGCCGTGATGTTGCTTCCCGGGTGGCTGCACGTATGTGGCGTTATCCTGGCTCTGATCGGATTGTGGTGGTTCAATGAGATGGCAAAAAGCAGAGGCGAGCAGGTCGAAACGCTAGCAGACCGTGAGTATGTCTAAGGGCACTGCTCTGGTATCCAATATCAGATGTACAATCAGCTGATGCATGAAGATTGAATCCTATAGAAAGAAAGGGATTCAACGCGGGCCGCGTACTGGTATACGGAACGTTGAATGTGTTCACATCTCAACGTTCAAATGGGAGGCCATAAATGGCGTATCCGAATCTTAAGCAATCCGTCTGGCTGCTGGTACTATCTTACCTGATCATTGCGGGATCATCGTTGCTTCTTTACCTCCTCGGCACGATTCTAGACCAGGATCTGCTCTCCATTCTCTATGTGAATAGCTTCGTGTCATTGGTCAGTCTCGTTCTGGTGATCGTGTACGCACAGCGGCGAACCGATCGGACCTGGCCCAATATCCTGCTCTTCAGAACGGTACCCTGGGGATTGTACCTGCCCCTTGCGGTTTCCATTGTTGGCCTGTCGATCGCTATATCCATCGTGGAAAGCGCGGTACATTACCTGATTCCGATGCCCGAACCGATAGTCAAGATATTCCGAGAACTGGTGTGGAAAGAAACGCCCTATGCTTACGCTTTTTATAACCTTGCGGTCCAGCCGCCGTTTACGGAAGAAGTGCTATTCAGGGGTGTCATTCTGATTGGCTTGCTGGCCCACCAGACCCGGAAACGGGCTATTTTCTGGTCGGCATTCCTGTTCGCTCTATTTCATTTGAATCCGTGGCAGATTCCCGCCGCCCTTGTATTGGGAATTGTATTTGCCTGGTGGGTCATTCAGACCGGTTCGCTGCTGCCCGCGATTGCGGGCCATGCGCTGAATAATTTCCTTTTCCTCATGGTTGCGCGCTACGAAATATTCGGGCCTTTGGATGATTTCAATAATCTGGCATGCCTTCCGTGGTGGCTGAACGTGTGCGGCATCATCCTCGCAGTAGTCGGTTTGTGGTGGTTCAATGAGATGGCAAAAAGCAAAGGCGAGCAGGTCGAAACGCTAGCAGAACGGGAGCATGTCTGATGGCGGAACCCCTCAAACGACCCTCGCCGGGGATCCGGATCGATTGATGTACGGACAGCTGATCGTTTAAATGGGAGGCCATACATGGCGTATCCGAATCTGAAGCAATCCATTTGGCTGGTGGTTCTATTTTACCTGATCATTGCGGGATCATCGTTGCTTCTTTACCTCCTCGGCACGATTCTAGACCAGGATCCGCTCTCCATTCTCTATGTGAATAGCTTCGTGTCATTGGTCAGTCTCGTTCTGGTGATCGTGTACGCACAGCGGCGAACCGATCGGACCTGGCCCAATATCCTGCTCTTCAGAACGGTACCCTGGGGATTGTACCTGCCCCTTGCGGTTTCCATTGTTGGCCTGTCGATCGCTATATCCATCGTGGAAAGCGCGGTACATTACCTGATTCCGATGCCCGAACCGATAGTCAAGATATTCCGAGAACTGGTGTGGAAAGAAACGCCGTACACTTTCGCCTTCTATAACCTGGCGGTCCAGGCGCCGCTTACCGAAGAAGTGCTGTTTAGAAGTGTCATACTGATTGGCTTGTTGGCCCACCAAACCCGGAAACGCGCCATTTTCTGGTCGGCATTCCTGTTCGCTGTTTTTCATATGAATCCATGGCAATTTCCCGGGCCCCTTATCGTGGGAATTGTATTTGCCCGGTGGGTGATTCAAACCGGTTCGCTGATCCCCGCGATTGCGGGTCATGCGCTGCATAATTTCCTTTTCCTCATGGTTGCGCGCTACGAGATACTCGGGCCTATGGATGATTTCAATCACCTGGTGTTCCTTCCGTGGTGGCTGAACGTGTGCGGCATCATCCTCGCAGTAGTCGGTTTGCGTTGGTTCAATCAGATGGTAAAACGCGGAGGCGAGCCGGTCGAAGCGTCGGTCGACCAGGAGCCAGTCTGATGTCGGAAAGCCAACAAATGCTCTCGTAAGGGCCATTGTATACGATCGTTCTCACGGGACGAGAAGACGCGCCGGAAGAAACGCGTCTGCGATCGTAGTTTCCGGGTCGGCAATGGCGCCCGTGTGCGCCCACGCGTTGCGATATCGAAGTTAAATAATGTGTTGCAGTAAATAAGTGGAAATGGCTATTATGGAGGGAATCCGAATTTAAGTTCGCATGCTGCGAGGATGTATGATTTTTCGGGGCAGGGACCTCAGGCACAACCCCACAAGGCGTTTGCCCAATGCGGAGTCAGTTCCCCCACAACGCCCCATCCTACCCGCCCGCGCCGGCGAATGAGTGAATCGGCCATGGTTCCTCGAAAAAGATTGGATGTCGGCTGGCGCGATCTCCTTTTCGGCATGAGCCAATGCCTGGTGAGTGACGGGCGTGCGGTAGGCCATTCTGCCTGCCGGGAGAGCACCGGCGCCCCCGACCAGGCGCAGTTTTTTCTCTCGCTTCGCAGCGGCTTCGATGCCTATCTCCAGGCCGCCCGATTCCCGCGCGGGTCCCACATTCTGGTGTCGGCTATCACCATTCCCGACATGCTGGAAATCATCCGGGCCCACGGCCTGGTGCCCGTGCCGGTCGATCTGGATCCACTCACGCTCGCGCCCGATCCGGAGAGCCTGAAGAGCGGACTCACTCCCAGGACCGTTGCCCTGCTGGCAACACATTTATTCGGCGCCCGCATCCCCATGGATCCCCTGGTGAGCTTCGCCGGGCGGCACGGCCTGGTGCTGTTGGAAGACTGCGCACAGGCTTATTGGGGCGACGGCTATACCGGCCACCCCGGCAGCCACGTGCGCCTGTTCAGTTTCGGCCCCAGCAAATACAACACGGCCCTGGGGGGCGGCCTTCTTTTTGTGGACGATCCCGTCCTGCGAGACAGAGTCCGGCGGCTGCATAACGGCTATCCTGAACAGAGCAAGGGGCGGTTTTTCATGCGCCTGGCAAAATACGGCGTCGTTCTCCTGCTCAGCAGGCCGGGACCCTATACCCTTCTGTGTGCGATGTGCCATCTGTTTGGCAGGTCGCACGATACCGTGAGCTACCGGGCCACGCGGAGTTTCAGAGGGCTGGAAATGCTTAAAAAAATCCGCCGTCAGCCGTGCGGCGCCCTCTTGGCGCTACTTTCGAGGCGCATGCGCTCGAACGCCCTGGAGCGGACCGGCTGCCGGCCGGAGGCCATGGCGTTTCACCGCAGGGTTCCGGACCTCTGCTACCCGGGCCACGGGGCGGAACACTCCTACTGGCTCTTCGTTGTTCGGGTCGGCAATGCTGCAGACCTGTGCCGGCGGCTCTGGGAAGCCGGTTTCGACGGACATCTGTGGCCGCCGTCGCTATGCGTGGTTCGGTCCAGTCGGGAATTTCCGGGCCAGATGTCAATCTGCGCGATGGACCTGCAGCGGCACCTGCTGTTTCTTCCGGTGTATCCTGAGGTAGGGCAGATTCGTCTTCAGCAGTTGAGCCGCGTCGTGCGCCGATGGGCGCAGCGGCATAGGTAAAACGCCCGCCTGCGGGCCAACCTGACTTTGTAGTGAGAGACTTCACGCACGATGCAGTCCAGTGAATCGAAAACTTTGATCACCGGCGTGATTGGATCGGATTGCCACATCGTGGGCACCCGTATTCTCAGCATGGCCCTGGAGAAGGCGGGATACGACGTTGTGTCGCTTGGCGCCCTCACGCCGTCCATTGAATTCGTCAACGCGGCGGTCGAAACCGATGCCGACGCCATCCTGGTTTCCTCGTTGTACGGACAGGGCGAACTCGACTGCCGCGGCTTTCGCGATATCTGTATCGAAGCGGGAATCGGAGGTATTCTGATCTACGTCGGTGGTAACGTCGTTGTGGGAAAACAGGACTGGCGCGAAGTGGAGCGGCGATTTCTGGACAGGGGTCGACTTCTGGGATCCGGTCAGGCGCCCTCGACGGTCGAATCCGACGTTTCGCTGGGATTCACCGATGCCCTCCAGATTCTGCACCGACGTCTGCCCAAACAGCCACGCTACCGCTACAGGCTGGCCTGCAGCAGTGCGGCCGGTGGACTTCGGCTGATTACGAGGGCCTGGTACGCGAGTTGACCGCCTGCGCCGCGAGAATCTCGCCCGCTGGCCCACTGGCTCAAAGGTGGACCTCGACGAAGCCGTCGCCTTTCACCGAAGCCTGCCGCGGCACAAACAACTTGCGCCGGTTCTGCGGCGGGCAGCGGCTGAAGACCGGTGCCTGACCCAGCCACGGGCCGGCCGCTCCATGTTGAACGGTCTCCCGATTGTCAACTACGGCATATCTTCCTGCCGCCGTCTGATTCACGCCATTGACAAACCCGCCATTGTGCTGTCGGGAACGGCAATGCCGAAGCTCACGTCCGAAATCGGCTTCGCGGCGGGCTACACCGGATATCTCGGGTCGGGAATCGCGTATAACGTGTCATATACGAAGGAGATGTCCATTGAAGACGGCATCCGCAACTACCAGTACCTGGACCGTCTCGCGGCGCTGTATCTCGAACGGGGCATCGAACTGCACCGCCGTCAACCCGGATTCCTGACCGGCACCAACATTCCGCCGTCAATCGCCATCACAATCTGCATTCTTGATTTGCTGCTTGCAGCGGCGCAGGGGGTTCGCAACTACGGCCTCGAACTCGGCCAGACCCGCACCTGGTCCAGGACACGGACGGTTATCTTCGTTTCCTGGACCCGGCCGCGGTGCCCGTTCCCTCCGACGTGCTGGAATTTCATATGGAGCGTCTGCAACTGCGGGCCGAAAAAGAAAGAAAACTCTTCAACCACGACCTGGCGGTCGACAGCGTCTACGAGATCTCCGAGCCCCTCGCCGCCCTGATGCCGGTCAGGTCTTCCGGTTCCTGAATCGGGAAAGCGGTACTCGGACGATCAGTCGTAATATTCGCTGTGGGTCGTCGTCTGAATTTGGCTTTTCCCTTCCGTTTCTACGGCGTATATTGGTTCAAGTCGCTGAACCAAGCCCCTTCTCCTGATTCTTCCGCCCCCGCATCACTTACGAATTCCCAACGGAGGTCAACCCATGTCTGGTTCCAGCACCGAAGCGATGGGCAACGGCTTTTTCCACCACGGCGTAGCGACCCCCATCAGCAACCACCGGGGCACCGCCGTTACCGTGGACGGCGCGGGCCGCAACGTAGTCCTGATCTGGCTTTATGACAACCGGGGCGGGTACGCCCTCCTGATGATCGATGCGGAAACCGGAAATAGTGAAGAATTCCCCATGCCCTATCCGCCGGGCGGCGACGGCCCGTTTGCCGCTATCCTGTCCAGCCGAAACAGGTATTACACCCACTTCAACAGCCACTTTGTGGAATTCGACCCGGAAAAGCGCGCATTCACCTTCCACCACAAAACCGTGCCCCAGATGGCCATGAGCATGACCGAAGACGACGACGGCCGCATCTGGTCAGGGACGTACCCGAACAGTGCGGTGGCTTCCTATAATCCCCACACGGGCGAATTTCGGGACTACGGCAATCTATACGATCAGAACTGGCGGCAGTATCCCCGCGCCATCGCCGCTGACGATACCGGCTGGATATATTTCGGGGCGGGCAGCACGGCCAGCCAGATTATCTCCCTGGACCCGGAAACCGGCAAAGCGGAACCTCTTCTTGCAGAAGACGAACGAACCCAGGCCCACGCCCCTGTGTACCGCGACCTGAACGGGAAGGTCTACGGTCATACAAACGGCGGTTCCGAGGACGGCTGGATGGAACTGTACCGCGGTGTGCGAACGGATGTCGGCAAAATTGAGAACAGACGCGAGAAACCCTTTATTGCCGGCAGCCAGGGTCTCTTCCACACCGATTTTCCGGATGGGAAACGCATGGTGGCCTGCAGCCTGGTCGACCGCAGACTGGCCGTCGAGGATCCCCGAACCGGCGCAACCCGCGAAGTTTCCTTCGACTACACAAGCGAGGGCGCTCACATGATGGGCGTGGCCACGGCTCCGGACAACACCATCTGCGGCGGCACCGCCTTCCCCATGCATTTTTTCAGCTTCAATCCGGATACCGCCAGTTGGATCAACCGCCCGGCCCTGGGGCAATGGAATACCGTTGCCAGAGAGGGCGACATGTTCTTTGTCGGCGCATACACGCACGGCCTGCTGGAAGAATGGGACCCCGCCAAACCATGGGTACACACCGAGCGAGACAAAGCCGGTTGCAACCCGGAACTGCTATACGAATGCCACGAGGTCATCAACCGCCCCCACATGCTGCTTGCCCATCCGGATGGAAGAACCGTCGTCCTCGCCGGCACCCCCGGGTACGGGCTTACCGGGGGCGGCATGCTATTCTGGGACAGGCAGACCCGTGAGCACACCCTGCTCGAACACACCGATATCCTGCCCGATCAATCCACCATGAGCCTGGTTCCCCTGCCCGACAACAGGCTTCTGGGTGGCACCACGACAAGCCCCGGCACCGGCGGTGAACAGAAGGCCGAAGAGGCGGAGCTTTATATCATGGACATGGCCACGAGACAACTCGATTGGCACGGGGTCGTCTTCCCTGGCGTGCAGGGGTATACCGACATGTGTTCAGGACCGCAGGGTGTCGTCTACGGCATTGCCGACCGCAGGCGCTTTTTCGTCTTCGATCCCGGCGGCAGAAGGGTGGTCCACCAGCACGATCTCGAATCCGAGTTCGGTCCCACGACATCGCAACAGGGCCCGAGGGTGTTTGTCACGGCGCCGGACGGCGCCGTCTACATCCTCTTCACAAAGGGCATCGCCATTGTGGAACCCGATACATACGCCATACGGATGCTGGCGGAATCGCCCGTATCTATCGGTCCGGGAGGAGACATCCTCGACGGCCATATCTACTTCGGCAGCGGATCCCATCTCTACAGCTACCGGGTTTCCGAATAATACGAAACGCGGACAGCAGGTTCCATCCGTTCGGGGCAAGAGTCAATGGGGCTATGCAGCTGTTTTGGAGGTAGATTGTCCAAACGAAGGTTGGACGAGGAAAGGGAGCGGCGTCTTCTCAGAGGAGCGCGAAGCACATGAAAATCGCGACATTCAGTCCATCCACGCTGCCACGTCAGCGCCTGCTTTACCTGCACGCGCGGACCCCCAGCGTTTTTTCAGCCATCCTGGGTTTCACGCTGATCGAACCGGTCCGGGGTTTCCAGGCGGAAATCACCGCCAGTGAAGAGGAATGGCCCTATCAAACCGTGCACGACGCTCTGGTAGACGGTTGGCAGATCGTGCAATTCCCGCACCTGCAGGCGCCGTATGACGATACCAATCTGGACGTGGTGGGCTACGAGTTCATCCTTCAAAAAATGGAGGTCGTCCATGACCCGTAAATGTCACCTGCTCACCGACTTCGAGGTAGCGCAGTTCCTCGTCACCGGCTACCATATCGCGCGACCCGACCTGCCAGATGGACTAAACGATCGCATCGCCGGACAACTGGACGCATTGGACCAGAATCCCGGCGACGCCGTCACCGATACCGTGCCCGAACTCTGGCAGGTTCTTGACCATCCGGTTGTAAAGGGCGTCCTCATCAGCCTGCTAGGCCCGGGGTACGAGGTTCAATCCCACCGTCACTGGCATTGCAAACAGCCGGGGTCAGGTTACATGCAGTGGCACCAGGACAGCACCAACAAACGGGACATCCGCCTTAACCGCTTCCTGGGCCTCTACTATCCACGCGACGTGACAGGAGACATGGGCCCTACCGTGATTGTACCCGGTACTCATTTCCGCAACGCGCCCACAGACCGCATGGCCACCTATACCAACATCCGCGGACAGATCTCCCTTACGGTCAAAGCGGGCACCTTGGCTTTCACCCATTACGATCTCTGGCACGGCACGGCTGCCAACCGTTCCGGGGCCAAACGCCACATGATCAAATTCCTCTTTCACCGCACGGAAGACAACACCCGGCCCACGTGGAACCACGATCCCGACGCGCTCGACGGCCGTCGGGACTGGAACCTGCGCGAGAAGGCAGGCGATGTCAACAATATCCTGACGTTTGGCAATCCACTCGGTGTTTCTCAGAGCGATCACTACAAGGAGCGTGACATCCGACGCCGGTGCTGGGACTACCTGGTGGGCGGAATCGGGTAGTGTCCTGTCCCGGAAATATGTCACCATTCTTCCCTGTCTGCGTGCGTGAGGCAGCACGCACAGGCAGGCGCCGGTTCATCCCGTCTCGCCGCGTTGCGGTCGTTGAGCCTGCCGAAACGTCTCGTTGAGTTTTTCGAAATATGGACGCTGAGCTTTTCGAAATGCCCGCGTTTCGCTACCCTTCGACAGGCTCAGGGTACGGGCTCATGGAGCGGCTCCGTGTGCAGGCTCAATGCCCGAAGGTCGTCGCGGGTTTAGGTGAGCCCCGTCATCCAAAAAATCCGGCATCACCTCGTTTGCCGTAATCTGTTCCAGCGTCTGCCGTTTCCGAATGAGGTGCAGCGTGCCGTCCGGGGCTTGCAGGACCTCGGCGGCCTCGGGAAACGAATTGTAATTCTTGGAGGCCATGCCGGAACAGTACGCGCCGGATCCCCCCACAGCCAGCAGATCGCCAGTCCTCGCCTCGGCAAGCAGCCGGGGCCGCAATCCCTCCGGATCGTCCGGCGCCGGTGTCAGCACATCCCCGCTCTCACAGCAGTGGCCTGCGATGAGATATTCCCGCTGACGTCGCGCCCCCGGTTGCGCGGGTACGGCCACAATCGGGTGCTGCGCACCGTAAAGGCTGATGCGCAATACCTCGGTCATACCGGCGTCCACTTTCAGGAAGTTGTAGCCGTCGCTGCCGGTATCCACACAATCGATTACCGAACAGATCAGCACCCCCGCATTGGCCACCAGAAAGGTGCCCGGTTCTACCTCCAGCCGAAGTCCGCGCCCATGTTCGCTCCGAAAGGCTCGGAACGCTTCCACAACATGCAACCCGACCCGCTTCAGATCGGTAGACGCCTCCCCCGCCACACGCCCCACCTTAAACCCGCCGCCCAGGCTCAGCACCCCCACCTCCGGCAGGCGGGCGGCAATGCGCAGCGAGATCATGGCGCAGTGTTCCCAGACCTCGGGATCGTTGCCCGAACCAATGTGGGTATGCATACTCGAAATCTTTAATTTGCAGGCCCTTGCAATGGCCAGCACCTCATCCAGATATTCGTGCCAGATCCCGAAACTGGCGGATGGTCCACCCACATTGGTCCTTTTGCTATGCCCCGACCCGAGACCGGGATTAATTCGTACGGTCACGGATCGGCCCGGAAACAGTTCGCCATAGCAGCGCAGTTGCTGCAGCGAACAGGCGTTGAAAATGACCCCCTGTTTCACCAGGTACTCCAGGTTTCCGGGCATCCTCTGCGCCGTGAGCTGGATCTGCTCCGGAGACACGCCGCCCCGCATGGCACGTTCCACTTCGTATCCGCTGCTGGCGTCGATGTGCAGCCCCGCCCGGTTCAGAATTCTCACAACGGCCGCCGCGGGCAACGCCTTCATCGCGTAGCGGGCGGTCAATCCGTACGCGTTCGGAAAATCCAACACGTCCCGTGCACGAGCTTCCAATGTCTCCTGGTCGTAGACGAAGACAGGCGTGCCAAACAGGCGCCTGATCTCTCGGATTTTTTCCTCCGTCAAGAACGCAAGCTGCTCCATCCTCGCTCCTTGGGGTTCAAATTGCCGGAATTCGGCTTGACTCACTCACCGAAAAACGGAATATTCATTAGAAGTTGTCTTAAAATGCCTGGTGCGTTCCCGAGCGCGCGCGAAAAGGTTCGGTTATGAGGCGCGAAGGGCGTGCAGCGCCGACCGGCGGATTCGCTTATGACCGCCTGTACAAGAGGAAAGCCGTGCGCCAGAAAAACAGTAGCGCACGGCCCGGATTCCCGGAGGCCGCCGTCCGGCATCAACATTGGTGCGGAAGGGGGGACTCGAACCCCCACGGGCATAGCCCACCAGATCCTAAATCTGACGTGTCTGCCAATTCCACCACTTCCGCTTTACTTACAATAAGTTAATATTTCGCGAGGTTTCAGTCTGTGCTTGATGTCCAACCCATTCCGCTGGACAGCGACTAAAATAACGCGAAAAACATTAAAAAGTCAACTGCTATTGTCTCCTCCTGAATGTGGGTTGTCCCTGCGCGGCGCGCCAGGAGATGTGAACCCCGGGACCGGCCCCGGAGGCGCGAAACGAGGCGTCCGTCGATCCTTCCAATGACGCGCCGTTTAACTTTCTTTCCAGGATGCTTCACGATCATTCGTGGATGCAGGCGTTGCCGCAAAGATATGAACATGCGACACGTAAAACCGGCAACTGCTCACTGGAAGGCGATCCAACGCGCCTCCGGCGCGCTGTTCCTCCTGGTGCTATTTGCGGTCGATCCGGCTTTCGCGCAGATGTTTCCCGGCCCGCTCCCCGCCCGGCAGGCGTCGACTGCGTTGGACTCGTTGCTTTATGAATATGCGGCTGACCGGGTGGTGGTCGATATTGCGAGAGGGCGGGTCGTCTTCACAGGAAACGTCGTCCTAAAGTATCGGGATGTGGAACTGCGCGCTGGCCGCATCATTCTCCACCGGAAAGAAGAGCGTCTGGAGGCCGAGGCGCTGCCGGACTCCACCGGCAGGAAAACCATCGGTATGCCTGAGTTTATCCGGGGCGGGGAGCGGTTCTCGGGATCGTCAATGGTGTACAACCTGAAAACCGGCCGTGGCAAAGTGCGTGGTGGCCGGGCGCGTCACCGGAGGCGTTATTACAGGGGCGAACAGATTCTGCTCGATCAACAACGTGAACTTCACGCCCGTTCGATTTCCATGTCCACCTGCAACAGGGATCATACCCATTACGACTTTCTCTGTCAGGCTCTTAAGGTTGTCGAGAACGACAAGGCCATCGCGCGGTCCGTAACCTTCCGCATCGGACCGGTTCCTCTGATGTGGCTCCCGTTCTACGTTTTTCCGCTCACCCAGGGCAGGCGCTCCGGCATTCTCACACCCCGCATCGGGAGCAACAGCAGGGACGGAATTACGGTAAGCAACATCGGGTACTATTGGGCGCCCAGCGACTATTGGGATGCCACCATGAAGACGGCATTGAGAGAACGCAACGGATTTCTTGTTGATGCAGGCGTTAACTATTCCGTACGTAGACGCCTCCGTGGAAATATGGATATCTCCTTTGAACGCGGGCGGCAGACATCGGGCGACTCCCGTCGCGCATGGCGTCTGAACTTTCATCATCAGCATCGGCTGAACCCGACGCTGAATATGCGGGCCACGGGAGATTTCACGAACAGTTCCAGCTTTGACCTTCACAATTCCAACAGCCTCTATCGATACCTGAACCGGCAACTTCGTTCTTCCTTCTCCATGGACAAACGATGGACGGAGGCCGGACGCAGCATGGACCTCAATCTCAACTACTACCGTGACCTCGATCAGAGCCAGAGCCGTTTCCAGGGGTTCCCTCGCCTTTCGCTCCGCCAGGCCCGGCGACGCATTTTCGGACGGCCCGAATCAAGCCGCGAAGCCAGATGGCACCACGCTTTTTACTACGACGTTTCCGGCGGTCTGACCAACGCCTTCACGCGCAACGTGGACCCGGCCGACAACACGCGGAATCTGACCCTCAACTCCCGCCTCGGGATGAGCAGCCAGCACCGTCCCTTCGGCTGGCTGGATCTCACCCAACGATTCAACCTCAGCCAGACCTCCTCACGCCTGAACGACGATGAGCGCACCCGGCGGGAATCCTACAACGCGAGTATCGCCGTCGGCACTGCGCTCTATGGCATCTTTGAACCCCACGTAGGACGCCTCCGGGGAATTCGTCACCGGTTCCAGCCGCAGGTCGACTTCCGGTATTACCATAACGCGCGGGTTGCAGGCGCCACACTGGGATTTCACGGCCACCGCGACTGGGACGACCCCAGGCGCACTTTGAATATGAGGCTCAACAACTCCTTCGAAATCAAGACCGAGGAGGACGGCAAGACAAGACGGTCCACCTTTGCAACGGCCAGTTTCTCATCCGGATACGACTTCGACACCAGCCCGTTGCGCAGATGGCGCGCCCTCCTCACTTCGGCCTCGATCAAGCCCGGACGACAAGTCGACGTTCGCCTCAGCATGTCCCACACTTTTTACGACTCCCTGGGCCGTCTCTCCCTCTATCGGCCGCGTCTGCGCAGCGTCACCGTCAACACAAGCCTGCGCTTCAGCGGTCGAGCTGATCGGGAATCCGAACCGACCCAAGCCCGCAGCACCATGCTTCCCACGGCCAGGACCGGTTTTAACTTTGAAGACGACATTTACCGCGACTTTGGCGACGCCGCGCAGCCCTGGCATTTCAATCTGGGGCATTATTTCAGCCATCGGCAGTCTTTCGCCGCCGGCTTCACGGACACCAGGCGCTCCTGGGTCAAGGCGGACCTGGCGCTGAACCCCACGCGGACATGGCGGTTCAATTATTCAGTGAACTATGATCTCATCAATACCAGGCTTATATCACAGACGATCTATGTGTACCGGGACCTGCATTGCTGGCAGGCCACGTTCAGCTGGTATCCCACCGGCTTCAACAAGGGCTTCCATTTCAAAGTCAATATCAAAGACATCCCTCAGATCAAAGTTGAACATCGCAGGGGCGGTTTCGGGCTCTGAAATGTATAGGACAATCCGGGATCCCGTCCTCTCCATGACCGGATTCAGCGCCATGCCCCCTGTCCTTTCTTCCCTTGCCTCGCACCCCCGAATGGGCTAAATTAATTAGCGAATATCCACTCGTCCCTCATTCTGTTTCTTCCCATCGAAATCCGTCCTTGGTTGGCGTTCTCCGAATTCCGGGAACCAGAGTGCGAGCGCTTGTACAACGGGTCAGTCGTTCAGCGGTGTCCATCAACGGGCGGCCCACCGCCGATATCGGCCGGGGGATGCTTATACTGCTTGGCGTCGGCCGACAGGATACGCCGGAAATTATCGAATATGTAGCCGGCAAATGCGCCAACCTTCGTATTTTTGAAGACGAACGGGGCAAAATGAATCGCTCCCTCCTGGACATCGGAGGGCAGGCCCTGGTGGTCTCACAGTTCACGCTCTACGGAGATACCCGAAGGGGCCGCCGGCCGGGATATTCCAACGCGGCGCGGCCCGAGATGGCCGAGGTGTATTACAACGAGTTCGTGGATACGCTGCGCACCCTGGGCATTTCCGTATGCACCGGTGAGTTTGGCGCCCACATGCAAGTCGAAATACACAACGACGGCCCCGTTACTCTGATGGTTGAAACATAGTGTCCTTTCCCGGAAATATGTAACCATTCATCCCTGTCTGCGTGCGTGAGGCAGCACGCACAGGCAGGCGCCGGTTCATCCCGGCTCGCTGCGTTGGGCCGACCTTCCGCAGGTCGCCTTGCTCAGGCGCCTTGCGGGCCGGGCGACCCGTGGGCCGAATTCGGCAACCTATTTCCGGGACAGCACACTAGACGCAGGATGCGGGAGTTCGCCACCGCGCAGCCGCTGTCTGCATCGCCATTCCCACAATGAAAAAACTCATTCTGGCCTCCGCATCGCCAAGGCGGTCCGACCTCCTGCGTCTGCTCGGTATATCCTTTGACGTTGTGCCGAGCCACGTTTCGGAAACCCTGGACAGGCCGATGCCTCCCGCCGACTACGTCCGTGAAATCTCTTCCCGCAAGGCGCGCGCGGTCGCTGCCAACTTCCGCGGGGAGCTGGTTCTGGGCGCGGATACCGTAGTTGTGCTGGAAGGCGACATTCTCGAAAAGCCGGCCGGGGAAGATGAGGCGATTCGAATGCTGAGCAGACTCTCGGGAAAGACACACAGCGTATATACCGGCCTTACGTTGATCGATACCGGGTCCGGCCGTTCTCTCCGCGACGTTGCGGTGACGGACGTCGCGATGAGGCCGCTCTCGCGGGAGGAAATTCAGTTTTACGTGCAGACCCGGGAACCCATGGACAAAGCGGGCGCGTACGCGGTCCAGGGCAGAGCGGCGGCCTTCGTCCACTCCATCTCCGGCTGTTTTTACAACGTCGTCGGGTTACCGCTTTCACTCTTCTGCTCACTCCTCGAACGCATGGTGGGCCAATCGCCGTTACTGTTTGCATCTGAGCATTAGAAAGGTCGTTATCGGAGCCGGTTATGCGTGAATTTGCATCAGAGTTACGAGCCCAACGCGAAGCCAGCGGCCTGTCCCTGGAAGAACTGTTTGAACGGACACGAATCAATCCGGAGTACCTCAACGCCCTCGAAACCGGCAACTACGACATCCTTCCTGAAATCTACATTCGCCTCTTTCTGAAGAGATACGCGCAGGAAGTCGGGCTCGATGTTCAGGCGACGCTGGACAAATACGGCAAAACAAGGCCTCACGCGACATCCCGCCCGCCCGTCGTACGCCGGGAACGAGAACAGTCCCTGTCGTTGCGTCCCATCCTGGCAATTCTACGAGAACAGTCCCTGTCGTTGCGTCCCATCCTGGCAATTCTACGAGAACAGTCCCTGTCGTTGCGTCCCATCCTGGCAATTCTATGTGTATTGGCACTCGGCGCTGTCATCGCTGCCGTGATGCTAAGGCGTGATTCGACGTCGGCGGGCCCTGTCGAAGCGGAGGCTCCGATGTCGAAAATCGGAAGCCAGTCAACGTCATCCGCTTTGGAGACTTCTGCAACACCGGAGCCCGAGATTCACACGGCGCCACCCGAAAGCCAGGCGGTTACAGCGGCTCCCGAGTCCCTCCAGACGGCCCCCCGGCAGCGGGACACCCATCGAAGTTCGCCGCCGGGCGAGCGGGTGGTTTCGTCCTATTCGCTCCCGCAGCGTTTTTCCGGCATTTGGGAAGACGATTTAATCCTTTCCGTACGTGCTGTGGCGGAGACCCAGGTACGTATTTCCAGCGACGGCGATTCAACCTTTGAAAGCCGTCTGCTTTCCGGCACCCAGCGGCATTGGACCGCCCGAGATCGGTTCCGTGTGGAAATTGAAGACGCCGCCGCCGTTTCCCTCTCCCTGCAGGAAACGCCTATTCCCCTCCCTATAAAACACGGACGGAAACACCGCCTGTTCATCTCCCGATCCAATATCTGGGTCGAAGAGATTGAACCTGAGGCGCCGCCATCCGTACGTTAATCCTCAATGGATTCCAACTACGCGCAAATTGTCCCTCTCGCCACGCCAATCGACCGGGAATTGACCTATCTTGTTCCCGACGACCTGAAGCATCAAATCCACGTCGGCAGCAGAGCGCTCGTTCCTCTGGGACCCCGTTGGACGACCGGCATTGTCGTCGGGTTTCAGAACCGGACCGACCTGGACAACGTCAAGTCGATCGGTATCCTGCTCGACGCCTATCCCGTGGTTTCACCAAACGTCCTCGACCTCTGCCGCTGGATAGCGGGCTATTACGTCTGCACCCTGTCCGAAGTCCTCACGGCCGCGCTTCCGGCCGGCATCCACACCCACAGCGGGCAGCGCATTGCCCTTAACGACCTCGATGGCGCCGGTCGGGGTCCGATTTCCTCCTTTCAGCAGCAGGTGCTCGACCAGTTGCAAACGCGGGGCCCGGCCAGCCTCCGACAACTGCAGCGTCGCCTGTGTGGAAACGAGGTCCGCAGTGCAGTCTACGGATTGATTCGCAGGGGTATGCTTGCAACCTATCAGACAATTGAAGACCCCCGCGTCAGGCCGCGGCGAGAGCGCATGGTTCAACTCGTGCCCGATGCGCGGTGGTTCGAACTCGAATGGCCCGCACTGGAGCGAAGGGCGCCCCGACAGGCGGAATGTCTCCGGCGCCTTCGGGCCTGTGGCGGCGTTGTGCCGACCGCAAAGCTCAGCCGCGCCGGGATTGGACCCGCTATCGTCAAAGCGCTGGCGGAACGCAGACTGGTTCGGATATACCAGCGCGAAGTCCGAAGGGACCCATACGCTGAAGTGGAACCGACTCCCCCCGAACGCCAGACACTCACCTTGCATCAGCAGAAAGCGTTAGAGGAAATTCAGGGTTCGCTCAACCCCTCCAACTTCAGTCCTTTTCTCCTGCACGGGGTTACCGGGAGCGGGAAAACGCTGGTCTACATCCAGGCCGTTGACCTGGTTCTGAAATCCGGCCTGGGCTCGCTGATTCTTGTACCCGAGATCTCGCTCACTCCTCAGACGGTAAGCCGTTTCAGGTCCCATTTTGGCAACCGGGTCGCCGTCATGCACAGCGCCCTGTCGGAAAGCGAACGCTACGATGCCTGGCGGGACGTCCGCGAGGGCCGGCGGACCATTGTCGTCGGCGCCCGTTCCGCCGTCTTTGCGCCCGTACCGAACATGGGCCTGATCGTTGTCGACGAAGAGCACGATAGCGCCTACAAACAGTCCGATCCGGCACCGCGGTACAACGCTCGCGATGTGGCGGTGATGCGGGCAAAAATGGAAAATATCCCCATCATTCTGGGCTCGGCAACGCCCGCGCTCGAGTCTTTTCACAACGTCGGCACCGAAAAATTCCGAATGCTTTCCCTACCGGAACGGATCGATTCCCGCCCCCTGCCCGAAGTCACCCTTGTGGATATGAGAAAAGAAAGTGGCGGCCTCTTTTCGCGGGTGTTGCGGGAAAAACTAAGGGACCGCCTTGAAAAAAGGGAACGGATCATCCTGTTGCAAAACCGCAGAGGGTACGCTCCGTTCGTACAATGTCTGGATTGTGGCGGGGGTGTACAATGCCCGAATTGCCGGGTAACGCTCACCTACCATGCCCCCGGCCGACGGATGGTGTGCCACTACTGCGCCTTCGATACGTCAGCGCCGTCCGTATGCCGCGCCTGCGAGGGGCCCAACCTTCGGCTGATGGGTGTGGGCACGCAGCGGGTGGAAGAAGCCCTTAAGGACCAATTTCCCGACTTACGCCTGCTCCGCATGGACGTCGATACGACCCGTCGAAAAGGGGCGCATGACCGTATCCTCGAGTCATTCAGGATGGGTCAGGCGGATGTTCTCCTGGGTACACAAATGGTGGCCAAAGGTCTGGATTTCCCCGGCGTTACCCTCGTCGGTGTCATTTCGGCCGATACCGGCATTCATCTACCGGATTTCAGAGCCGGAGAACGTACGTTCCAGTTGCTCACGCAGGTGAGCGGCCGGGCCGGACGGGGGCATTTGCCCGGAGAGGTCGTCGTTCAGACCCACCTGCCGGACGGTGAAGCCGTTCGGTGCGCACGGACACACGATTTTCCGAAATTTGCTGAACTTGAACTCGAGGGACGACGCAGCGTGCTTTATCCGCCGTTCGGCCGAATGGCCCTGCTTCTCTTCAAGGGCCGGCATGAACATGACGTCTCCCGTACCGCCGGATTGTGCGCCGAGACCCTGCGTGCAATGGCGCTGCCGCACGTGGACGTGATGGGACCCGCACAGGCGCCGCTTGCCCGAATCCGAAGGAGCTATCGGTGGCAGGTCGTGCTCAAGACCCCCTCATCCAGAAACCTGAACGTCCTCGCCCGCCGAGCCATGCGGGAATTCGGCCGAAATCGCCGCGCCGCCGTGACCCTGGACGTAGATATCGACCCTGTTTCAATGTTGTAATCATTCCATCCGTCCGACTAAGCGTCTCGTTGGCCAGGCGCCGGAAGACGTCATGCGTTCACCAGGTCCCGTGGTGAGCCGGAACGTCGGCCGCCGTTTCGACCACCGATGAAGATGGATAGTCGTGGATTGTCCATGCGCTTCCGACACGTCAAATCGATAGCAAGGCACACCGCCGTTTACGGTCTGGGCGACATGCTGGGAAAGGCCACAGGCATCCTTCTGGTGCCGGTTTACGCCCGCCTTCTTTCCACATCCGAAAACGGCGACATGGCCCTGGCGTACGCTTTTGTCAGCTTCAGCGTTCTTTTGTACGCCCTGGGTCTGAACCATGCGCTCGTCCGACACCTTGCTGTCGAGCGCGATGCCGCGGACATGCGCCTCAAGTTCAGCACGGCATACTGGACGCTTCTGGGCATCGGCGTCTTTCTTTCTTTGTTGGTGTGGAACGCTGCGCCGCGCCTGGCCATCGTGTTTCTCAACACGACGTCCTACACGGATGTCTTCCAGATTATCGCGGTCATTCTGCTGCTGGACACCCTGTCCGAGCCCTTCTTTACGTTGTGCCGGGTGCGGCAGCGATCCGCAATCTATGCGTCAGTACGGTTTGTCCAGCATACCTTGCAGCTTGGTCTCACCGTTTACCTGATCGTCTGGGAAGGTCAAGGGGTACGGGCTATTTTCTGGAGCAACCTGGCAAGCTCCATTTTTGCCTTCCTGGCCCTGTGCCCGATCGGGTTCCGTGTACTCCGGCCCATCTACTCGCCGCCGGTCCTGCGCGACCTTCTGCGTTTTGGGCTGCCCTTTGTTCCGTCCGCCGCCGCCCTTCTGCTGATCAACCTTTCAGACCGGTTGTTTCTGAAATTCTTCCTCGGCAAGGATTCCGTCGGTGTCCTTCAGATCCTCTTCCGGTTCTGCCTGCCCATGCAGATGCTTACGCGCGTATTCCGCGCCGCGTGGGCGCCGGGCATTCTGGCCATTCCGGACAGAACAGAGGCCCGTAGCGTTGTCGCCAGGATGACCACCTACTTTGCGGCGGGAGCAACCCTGTTCCTGCTGGCACTCTCCACTTTTGCCCGCGATCTCATCCTGCTGGCCTGTGGAAGCAAAGCCGCCGATTATCTACCCGCGCAGGGCGTCATCCCCATTGTAACCCTTGCATTCCTGTTTTCCGGAATATACATTATACTGACGGCGGGGGTTTACGCGGAGGGTCGTTCCCGCATGCTGCCCGTTGTTGTGGGCGTGGGCGCGAGCGTCAACGTGGGGTTAAACCTTCTGCTCATCCCGCGTCTGGGTGTGCTTGGCGCGGCCTGGAGTACCCTGGCCGCCTACGGGGTCATGGTCCTTTTCCTCTATTTGTACACACGACGGTTTTACCCGGTTGCCTACGAATACGCACGGCTTGCAAAGGTCGCGGTCGCCGGCGGTATCGTTTTTCTCGTTGTATCCGGATATGCCTCCGGTGTCGGCCCGTCCGGCATCGCGACACGGTGCATTCTGTTGCTGGCCTATCCGCTCATTCTGTGGGGTTGGAACTTCCTGGAAACCGGAGAGTGGCGGGAAATTCGTCAACTGTTCCGGCTACAGAAGCCGACGGGGGTCGAATCCGGTGTATCCGCTGAGAACGGAACCGAAACCCCCTGACTGGATCCATGCGAAAGAGGGAACGGAGCGCACATGAAATTGCCGTTGAAGGCGCGCCAGGCCGCGGGCAAAGTTCGTCGTTTTCTCTTTGTTCACTTCCGAAAATCCTATGTTGTCGAACAGGCAACCCTGCGAACGGGCGAATGCAACCGATGCGGGAACTGTTGTGAAATTCTCTTCAAATGCCCTTTCGTAATCAAACAGGACGATGGATTTTCCGTGTGCAGCATCTACGAAGACCGGCCGGGCCAGTGTAGCGCGTTTCCGATCGATGAACGATGCCTGGCCGACGTGGAATTCGACTGCACGTTCAGCTTCGCGAAGAATCCCGTTTCCAGGTCGGACCGGCCGCACACACTGCTTCAGATCGACTCCGATTGACCGGAGCCCTGGAACTTCCATTCTTGCACCACGTCTAAATTGGGGTTGGGCGCCGGAACGCGGGGCACGCAAGGCCCCCGTTTCCCATGCCCGGCCCCTATTTCGCTGAACCGAGAGGCTATTTTCAGAAGACGTGAACCAAAAAAAAAAGCACAACAACACCGTCGGGCCAACCACACGTTGGCGCGTACCGTGCGCTGTTCTCTTCCTTCTGATGGGCTTCGCCGGCCGCTCCTCGGCTCAGCTGTCACATCCTCCGGCGTCATTCACAATGGCGCGACTCAAATTCGCCGGCGGCGGAGACTGGTACAACGGCCCGACCGAGATTCCCAACCTTCTGGCCTTTATCCGAACCCGAACGACGATCCATACGGCAAAACAGGAAGCCCGCGTAGAAATCATGGACGAAAACCTCTTTACCTTTCCAGTTCTCTACCTCACCGGGCACGGGAATATCCGATTTACAGAAGATGAGGTCAGGCGCCTTCGCACGTACCTCGAACACGGCGGCTTCCTGTTTGCCAACGACGACTACGGACTCGATGAAGCGTTTCGCCGTGAAATCAAACGGACCTTTCCCGACAAAGAACTGGTGGAGCTGCCGCCCTCTCACGGCATCTTTCAACACCCGTTCCCATTTCCGGGCGGCCTGCCCAAAATCCACGAGCACGACGGGAAACGGCCGCAGGCCTTCGGCATCTTTCACGAAGGACGCCTCGTGGTCTTTTACAATTACGAGAGCGACCTCGGCGATGGCTGGAACGATGCCGCCGTTCACAAAGATCCGCCGGAGAAGCGGGACGCCGCCTTGAAAATGGGGACGAACGTCATCGTCTGGACGCTCACGCATTAACCGCGCGACCGGTCCCACGCAGAAAGGGATCCGTAACGCCGCCGCCCCGTACCTCGTTCACGCCGGCAAAGCGGGACCTCCGTCCCTGCGCTCACCTCACTTATGTCCAGGCCAATCGCAAATTCCGCATACCAGAACCTGCTGCGCAGGTTGTACGCGCTTCGCAGAAGGCAAACGGCCGCCCGCATTCTGTACGGTGCGGGGTTGACCCTCTGCTGTGCGCTGGCGGGTTTTTTTGTTTTGCTTCTCCTGGAGACCGCCCTGTATCTTCTGCCAGCTGTCAAGTTGGCCGCGGAGGGGGTCGCGGGGCTTGTTCTCGTCGGCCTTGCGGCATCGTACTGCGTTCGCCCGCTGTTCCTTCCACCTTCGCCGGAAGACGTGGCGTTGCAGGTCGAACACGCGTTCGGAGGCCTGCAGCAACGCCTGATCAGTGCGCTGCAACTCTGGGGTTCCCACAGGGACACCGACTATTCGTCCCCGATGGTCGAAGCCGCGGTGATTCAGGCGGATGAAACGCTTGCGAGGCTGAATCTGGACCTCCTTGTCGCCCGCACGCCACCCCTGCGGATGGCTGCCCTGTGTGGCGCTCTCGGTCTGGCCATTCTCCTCGCGTTCGCAATTCTTCCCGGACCGCTTACCGCGGCCGCCCGACGGCTCGCCCATCCGGCAGCAGTCTATGTCCGTCCGCCCGAGACCTTTATTGCACTTCAGCCCGGTAGCGCTGAAGTCATCGCCGGCGAACCCTTCGAAATAACGGCGACTCTCACCGGTCTCGTGCCCCTCCGGGCCCACATGCACATGCGGGAAGACGATACGTGGACACCAGTTGAGCTTACCGTCCGGAACGGGCGGATCGCGCACAGGATGCCCTCGGTTACACGGTCGTTTCAGTACCGTCTTCGCGCGAACGACGCGGAAACGCCGGTTTACACGCTCACCGCGAAACCCCGGCCGATGGTCGTGCGGATCAAACACGACAACCGTTATCCGGCCTATACCCGGCTGGAGGAAGTCAGGGACATAGGCGGTGGCGACATTGTGGCCATTGCCGGAACCTCGACCGCCCTCCACGTCGAATCCAGCCTGCCGCTGAAAACGGTTGAAATCGTCTTCGACGACAGCACCGCGTCACCGGCAGGGATTAACGGAAGTTTCGCTCGTGTCAATCTGACCGTCAGGCAGAACCGGCGATATACAATCGTCCTGCGCGATACCCACGGTATCCCCAGCACGAATCCTGTAGAATACCGCGTTGTGGCCCTTAAGGACCAACCGCCTGAAATCCGCCTTCTCCGACCGGGCAGAGACACCGAATTGGGGGAAAACATGCGGGTCCCTCTATTCGTGGAAGCCCGCGACGACTTCGGCGTCGCGCGGATCGAGATTCGTTACCTCCTGAACGATGACGCGGAGCAGAATACCATACCCCTCCCCCTGGTAAACCCGGGCGCAGGAGAACTCACCCAGACCACCGTCTGGGATCTTTCAAGCCTGGATTTGCTGCCGGGCGACCGGGTCGTCTTTCGGCTGCGCGCGTATGACACCAACATCGTCTCCGGCCCCGGCACAGCAGAAACACCGGCCTTCACCATCCGCTTTCCTTCTCTCCTGGAAATCCACCGGCAGGCGCAAAGAGCCCAGGAAGAGGGGCTGGAACGGATGACAGACATCCGGGAAGGCGGAAAGGCGGTTCGGGAACGCCTAGAAGAGATTGCGCGTCGACTCTTGAAAGGACAGGAGATGCAATGGCAGCACCGTAAGGAACTGGAAACCGCAATTAAGGACCAGGTCACCGCGGCGGAGCATCTTGAGAAAGTTAGCGAGAAACTCGAAGAAACGCTCGACCGGCTGGAACAGAGCGGACTTCTCGGGGACGAAACGCTTCAAAAGCTGAACCAGATTCAGGAGCTGCTCACCGAAATTGAGACGCCTGGATTGAAAGAAGCTATGGAGAAACTCCGCGACGCCATGCAGCGCGTCGACCCTGAAGCCGTGAAGGAGGCCCTCAAGGCGTTCCGTGCCGAACAGGACGGGTTTCAGCAGGCTCTGGAGCGGACGATCGCTCTGCTGCAACAACTGAGGGACGAGCAGAACCTAGAGGCGCTGGCCAGGACGCTGGAAGCGCTGACTGAAGATCAGCGGCGCGTGGTTGACAACATCGCCGATGAACGTGATCCTTCGTCCGTGGCCGGGCAACAGGACGCGATTGAAAGGCGGGCCGATTCATTTGAGGATGAACTTGCGCAGACTGCCGGGAAATTGGCGGAGCACCCCGGGGTGGCGAACGAACTGGGACGCCTGGCGGACCGTTTTGAAAAGCAGCGTATCCCCGGGCGGATGCGGCAGGTCAGTCGCGAATTGCGCGAGGGAGCAGCACGGTCCGCCCGAAACCGCGGTGCACGCATAGCGGAAGATCTCAACAGGTTCGCGAGCGAACTCCAGGCGGCGAGGCAGGCCTTCGTCAGTCGGCAGAAAGAAGCGCTGACGCGCCAACTCGATCAGTTAACGCACAACCTGCTGGGCCTTTCCGCCGCGCAGGAAAAGACCGCGCGTAAGGCGGGGGATATCTCCCGGGATAGCGACCCGACGGCGCTTGCGCTTGAGCAAGCCCGTATTCTGGCCGGCGCAGCGCGTCTGGCGGACCACCTGATGGAAGTCGCTCACAGGACCTATTTTGTAACGCCCGAAACCGGCGCGGCGCTGGGTCGGGCTCTCATTAAGATCCGCGAGACCGCCGGACATATCCAGGCCCGCGCCGGATCCCGGGCAACGCGTACCGGCCAGGACGCAATGGGCGCCCTCAACGCCACGGCGTTGGCGCTCCGTCGGGTGGTCAAGGACATCGCCGCTGCCGGTTCTTCGGTCGGCTATGAAGAAATGCTTCAGCGCATGCAGGACGTGGCCGACCGGCAGGCGGGTCTGAACGCTCAGAGTGAATCCATGTTCGGCCCGCAGCGCCCCGCGGTGGAGGAACCCGGCCAGCAATTGAGCCTCGCTCGCATGGCCGCCCGACAGAGAGCCATCCAGCAGGCACTGGAGGAAATCCGCCAGCAGATGGGCAGCCGTAGACAGGCGCTGCTCGGCGATCTGGATAATATCGCTTCCGAAATGAACGCGGTCATTCAGGAGATGAAGAACCGCCGCGTCGGCAGCCGTACACTCGAACGCCAGCGCAGGATTCTCTCACGCCTGCTGGATGCCCAGAGGTCGATTCGTGAACGCGACCGAAGCAGAGAACGGCGTGCCAGGCGGGGTACAGACCTCGCGTACGAGGGGCCGGGTTCGCTGCCTTCAAATCTGGGAGAAGCGGACAACCCGCTCCGTGACCGGCTCCGGAAGGCGCTCGATGCGGGTTTTGCCACCGAATACCAGCGACTCATCCGGAACTACTTCGAAGCATTGATGCAGGACGCGCTGAAACGCGAGAATTCCCAATGAAGACCCGGACTTCATCTCGCCTGTTCCCGATCCTTGCGGCCCTTGTCGTACTCTTGCCGGTGAGTCTCCCCGCCGGCACTGCCAGCGAGACCCTGAAACACGCCGATGCGAAGAAAGCATCCGGCGACCTGAAGGGCGCGTTGCACCTTTACAGGAAGCTCTTGAAACGGTATCCGAACCGCGCTGACATTCTCCTCCGTATGGAATCCCTTCTCTTCCGCACGGGGCGCCGCGGCGAAGCCATTCGCCTCCTGGAATCCCATCTTCAAAAGAGACCGCGGGAGAGGTCGGTCCGTTTCCGTCTGGCGGACGTCCAGTCCGAAACGGGCAACCTGGATGGGGCAATTGCAAACTGGAACCGAATCGTCACGGAAGCAGCCGATGAGGGTACGTTTCAGAGGGTTGCGCAAAGCCTCCTGAAACACAACCTTCCGTCGCGGGCGCTTTCCGTTTGCCGGCAGGGACGAAAAACCCTGAAAAACCCGCGGCTCTTCGCCAGGGAAATGGCTGAAATCGCCGACAGGCTCGCGCGTTATCCCGACGCCGTCGCCGAATACCTGGATTTTGTTCGGCAACAGCCGCAGTCTCTCGGGTTCGTCGAAACCCGCTTCAGGAAATTTGCCCAGGAGGGCGATCACCAGGAACGGATACTTGCCACACTCGGCCAGGAGGTCCGGACCCATCCAGGAGACGAGATTTCACTGCGGCTGTTCACGGAATACGCCCTGGCGGCCCGACGTGAGGAGCCGGCCCTGCGGGTCTTTGCGACGTTCTCACGTCTCGATCCGCTTCAGAAGACGCTCTTGTTCCGAGTCGCCAAACACGCCTTCGATGCCGGCGAGTTCGACACGGCGGCCGCGGCTTATCGTCTGCTGTTGGACCGACTCGATACCACCGCCCAGTTGCCCGGCGCATTGCTGGGCCTGGGGAGGGCAAGCGAAGGATTGTCGCAGGTCGACACGGCTGCGACGATGTACAGGAATCTGATTGGCAGATTTCCCCGGACTGTACGTGCCCACGAGGCCGGTTATCGTCTGGGACGTCTCTTGCGCGGGGTCTACCGGGATACTGCGGCCGCACTGGATGTATTTCGCGCCGTCGCAGGGGCGAAGAGGCGTTCTTCCTGGCGCCATCGCGCCCTCTTCGAAATCGCGGATATGATGGTTCTGTCGGACCGGCTCGCGGAGGCCGAATCGGTTTACGCCCGCGTGGCACGTGAACAACACGGCAAGGAAGACGCCGCCCAGGCTCGTTTCGGTATTGCGCAGTGCCGTTTCTTTTCGGGTGACTTAGGCGCCGCCCGCGCCATTATTGACAGCCTTTTGTCGGGCTCGTCCAACCGATTCGCTTTCAACGATGCGCTGGCGTTGGCGGTCCTGCTCGAGCAGGCCGAATTTGAAGATGTCGGGGTGCTTCAATCCTATTCAGCGGCGTCCAGGCTCATGCGACAGCAAAAACCGGAAAGGGCCCTGGACGCCTTCCGGACGTTTGTAGAAACCCATGGGAAGTCGCGGCTACTGGACCGTGCCCTGGCGAGTCAGATCGCGCTTCTGGATAGACTCGGCAGTCACAACGAAGCCATCCGGATGTCCCGGCACCTGCTTGCGACCGTCCCGTGGAGCCCGTTGTGCCCGGAGGCGATGGTCACCATGGGCAGGATCTACGACCAACGGCTGGGCCGATACCAGGAAGCACTGCGCACATACGAATCTGTGCTGGCGGCATATCCGCACAGCCTGGAAGCAGAGGAGGCCCGGGAACAGGTGCGGGCGCTTCGAGAGAAGATAAAAGCCCTTGAGGCCAACCGCAAGGAGCCCGGATAGGTGAAGACTCACTGCCGGCAGTACCGAAAGACGTCCTCCCCAGGCCCCCGGGTGGACACTCGCTTCGCCCGCCCCCCGTGTGGAGTCCCCGGTCTTCTCGTCAGGACCATGGCTTTCTGTCTGTGTCTGCTCGGGTTCTCTTCCCACGCGGCCGCCGACAAACTGCTCATCCCCATGGACCTGGGGCAGACCAATCATCTCAAGGCCTATGGGCTGGCCTACTGGTCGCTGCAACAGAGTATCGACGTCGAGTGGCTGCTCAACTACCGGGGCGGCGCCTTCATGATGGAATACGTGGAATCGGCGGCCATGGAGGCCCGTCTGCGCGACGTCTCTTTCGAGCGCATCGCCGGCGCCGATGCCGTACGAATATTCGCGGAGATCGAGCACGAAAACATGAATCCCGTTCGGCTGGAAAGAGCGCCGAAAATTGCAGTGTATACGCCGCCCAACAAACAGCCCTGGGACGACGCCGTCACCCTGGCCCTGTCCTACGCCGAAATCCCGTACGACATCCTCTGGGACGAGGAAGTGCTTGCCGGTAAACTCTCCGAGTATGACTGGTTGCATCTGCATCATGAAGATTTCACCGGCCAATACGGAAAATTCTATCGCAGCCACGGCCACGAACTCTGGTACCGGCGTCAGCAGGCCCAGTTCGAAAGCCTTGCCAGCCGCCTCGGTTTCAAAAAGGTGTCCCTGGAAAAAGGCGCCGTTGCCCGGACCATTCTGGAATACATCTCCGATGGCGGGTTTGTCTTTGCCATGTGTTCCGCCACAGATACCTTTGACATTGCCCTGGCCTCGGCCGGTGTCGACATTGTCGATACCGTGTACGACGGGGATCCGCCCCACCCCGCGGCACAGGCCAGGTTGGATTTTTCAAGAACCATCGCATTTGAGAACTTTTCCCTGGTCACGGACCCTCTGGAATATGAACACGCGGACATCGACGTCTCGCCCACCACAGGCGCGCAGTTCCGCGGGCCCGATGCGGACGCGTTCACCCTGTTTGAGTTTTCGGCCAAATTTGATCCGGTGCCCACCATGCTCACCCAGAACCACGTTCCCGTTGTCCGGGGGTTTCTGGGGCAGACCACGGCATTCCGAAAGGGCCGAATCAAGAAGTCGGTCACCATTATGGGCGAGGTGAGCGGTACGGACCAGGTCAAATACATCCACGGTAACGTGGGCCGGGGCACGTTTACGTTCTATGCCGGCCACGACCCGGAAGATTATCGCCACTTCGTAGGCGACCCGCCCACGCAACTCGCCCTGCGCCCGAACTCGCCTGGCTATCGCCTCATATTGAACAACGTCCTTTTTCCCGCAGCCAAAAAACAGAAACAGAAAACCTGAACGAAGCCCCGGCGGTCAGCAGCCGGCGGCCTGGAGAATCGGCGAAAACGGTACCTTCCGCCCCGCAAAGGATTTCCCAACCATGTCCGAACAACCCGCAGACGATCTCGAAGCCGTCGAAAGACTGAAAACCGCCCACACCCGTATCGCGGACGAAATTGGCAAAATTATCGTCGGGCAAAGGGAAATTGTGAACCAGTTGCTGATCGCACTCCTGTGTGGCGGCCACTGTCTGCTTGTCGGGGTTCCCGGCCTCGCCAAAACGCTCCTCATCAGCACGCTTGCCAGAGCTCTCGACCTCAGCTTCAGCCGCATTCAGTTCACACCCGATCTGATGCCCTCGGATATCACCGGCACGGAAGTCCTCGAAGAGGACCAGCACACCGGCCACAAGACCTTCCGTTTCGTCAAGGGTCCCCTCTTTGCCAACATCATTCTGGCGGACGAGGTCAACCGAACCCCGCCCAAGACCCAGGCCGCCCTGCTCCAGGCCATGCAGGAACACGAGGTTACCGCCGGCGGCGACACGTTTCGCCTCGAGGAACCCTTTTTTGTGCTGGCCACGCAGAACCCGATCGAGCAGGAAGGCACCTACCCGTTGCCTGAAGCGCAGCTTGACCGGTTCATTTTCAATCTCTGGATAGACTATCCCTCGGAAGCGGAAGAGAAAAAGATCGTTCGCACGACAACCAGCGCCTACACCGCGGAAATCGAACCGGTATTCGACGCACCGGAAATTGTCGAACTCCAGCACCTCATTCGAAAGGTCCCGGTGGCCGACTATGTGATTGACTACGCCGTCGGACTCGCCCGCAAGACCCGGCCGGGAACTGACGGGGCGCCGGAATTCGTCTCCCGCATGGTCAACTGGGGCGCGGGCCCGCGGGCCTCTCAATTCCTCATCCTGGGCGCGAAGGCCCGTGCCGTCCTCAAAGGGCGGTACGCCGCCTCGGTTGACGACGTCAACTATGTCGCCGTCCCGGTTCTTCGCCATCGCATCGTTACCAGCTTCAACGCCGAGGCCGAGGGGGTCACGCCGCTTGAGCTCGTCCAACGCCTCCTTGAAGAAACCACCTGATTCCTCAATTCCGAACGCCGATGCCCGATTTCCGCGCGTACCTCCAGCCCGACGTTGTCGCCCGCCTGTCCCGCCTCGACCTGGTTGCCCGCCTCGTGGTCGAGGGCTTCATCACGGGCCTGCACCAGAGTCCGTACCATGGATTCTCGGTTGAATTCTCCGAATACCGTCAGTACATACCGGGTGACCCGCCGCGCAACGTCGACTGGAAGGTTTACGGCAAGACCGACCGGCTGTACGTGAAACAATATGAAGAAGAAACCAACCTCAAGGCCTATATCCTCCTGGACGCCAGCCGGTCGATGGCATATGGCTCCACTGCCCTCACCAAGTATCAGTATGCCGCCTATACCGCTGCCGCCCTCTCACACCTGATGCTGCGCCAGCGCGACGCCGTCGGCCTGGTAGCCTTCGACCGCGGCATCCGCACCTACCTCCCGCCCAGATCAGCGAGTACGCATCTTCACGCCCTGCTTCGAACGCTACAGAATACAGACCCCGAGGGAGAAGACACCGACCTGGCCACAACCTTCCACAGCCTTGCCGAACGTATTGTGCGACGCGGTCTTATCGTGGTCCTGTCCGATCTGATGGACGACCCGCGTTCCCTGCTTTCCGGCCTGAAACACTTCCGGCACCGCAAACACGAAGTAATCGTCTTCCACATTCTGGATCCCAGGGAACGGGATCTCGCCTTTGGTCGCGAAACCCGGTTCGTCGATCTCGAATCCGGTGCCTCCGTGACCACCGAACCGTGGCACATCGCATCCGATTACAGAGACCATATGGGCGCCCTCACCGAACAATTGGGCCGCGAATGCCGTGAAAGCCTGATCGACTATGTCCTGCTGGACACCGCCGAGCCCTTCGATACGGTCTTGTTCAATTATCTTGCCAAGCGTAAACGCCTGATGTAAGTTGAATCCCCGCTTTCCCGCCTTGTTTTCCACACCTGAGAGGGTCCAATGGAACGCGTCCGCGTGGGTATCGTCGGCGCAGGAAAAATGGGGCGTACCCATATCGACGCCCTCAAAGACGTAACGCAGGGCGAAGCCGTTGCCGTGAACGATCCCGCCAACCTGCCGGAAGTCGGCCCCGGCCTTGCCGGTCAGTATGGCCTGGACTACGAGAAGAGCCTTGAATCGCTGATTTCCAGGGACGATATCCACGCCGTTATCGTCACCACGCCGCACGCCCTGCACGCCGAACACGCCATTGCCGCCCTCGAAGCCGGCAAACATGTGCTCGTGGAAAAACCCCTGGAACTCACGCTGGACAAGTGCGACGCCATTATTCAATCCGCCCGTCGCAAGAACCGCAAACTCATGGTCGCGCAGAGCCATCGGTACTGGGAAGGCGACGCCGTGTCCAAACGCCTTCTGGACGAGGGCGCCATCGGCCGGCTGCTCATGTGCAGGGATACCCTCGCCACACCCGGCTACCGCAGGCCCAATCCGGACCGGGCCTGGTTCACGAACCTGGATCTCTACGGCCCGGGCGGCCTCATCGCGTGGGGTGTCCACAATATCGACCGGTTACGGTGGTGGTTCCAAAGCGAAGCCGACTATGTCTTTGCCCGGTCCTATTCCCTGCGTACGGAGGTTCCCAACGACGTCACATCCAACATGGTGATGATTACCTTCCGAAACGGCGGCAGCGCCCACCTCATCTACTCCGAAGCCCTTCCCCCGCCCGGCTGGAAGGGCTTCAGTTGCGGCGCCGAACTCGTCGGTGAGAACGGTCTGATGGAAGTCGACCCCTACAACCGGGTAAGGGTCGCCCGTGAAGGTGCAACGGAGTGGGAAACGGTGTACGACTTCGCCTCGGTCCCGGATCCCCGGCAGAAAGCGTTTGCCGATGAAGTGCGGGATTTCATCGCCTGTATCGTGGACGATACGCCGCCCTCCGTTTCGGGGGAAGACGGACGGGCCGCCGTCGAGATCGCCCTGGCCGCTTACCGCTCGTCCCACACTGGCAAAGCGATCAAGCTGCCCCTCAGAGATTGATTCGTGTGGGTTGTCTGTCACCGCGCCGAATGATTCTTCACTGCCAACGCACGTTCCTCGCAGGTGAAAGCGAACCTGGACCATGAAACCTGACGTCACTGACGAATCGGACGCCGTCCTCGGTGCACGCATGAAAGAACTCTTTGTGGCGCAACACGACAAGCCTTCCGCGTTGGGAGAAATCAACCTGTCCCGCCTCACTCCGTTTCAGAGGGGGATGCTGGTTACGGACGGGATCGTTACACGGTTCATCGAAGCGTATACAATGACGCCGGTGGAGGTTGTCCGCCTACAGCAGTCGGAACGGACGCTCTCAGGCGGACATCCGTGGTTGGAGTTACCCATCGGGGCGAAGGTGATCTCAAGGCAGGCGGTGATTCGAGTCCACACGCCTGACGGCTCGCCATCGACCATTTATGTGTACGCAGACTCGTTGATAGTGCCGCATCGTCTGCCGAAATCCTTTCTGGAAGGGTTGGCGTCTGACAGGGAGGGATTGGGCGGGCTCCTGCGGCGAATCGGTCTGGAGACTCGGCGCGAACTGCTCTGGTGCGGTATGGAGTCATTGAGCGGTCTGCCGCGTGCCGTCGCGCACCTTGAAGGCGGGAAGTTCATCAGTCGCTCCTACCGGGTCATTGCGAAGCAGAAAACGCTTATGCTTATCAATGAGAAGTTCCCGCTTTTTGCGACTTAGATTGCCCGCCGGAACCTGCTATTAGGTTAACCGAAAGTATCGCAGCTACAAAGGAAGTTCCAAGGGATTGGGGCTAAACCTCGGGATACCCTGCGGGAGCGTTTGAGGTTCTGGGGTTTTTGTGTTTTGTGTCGCTAACCGGCGAGTGTGCGCTATGAATCGCGATTCACAGATCGAAATGACCCCGCTCGACTACGGCCGCTCGTTCCTGATTGGAAAGGGGCGGACAAACGAGGCGCGCTTCTGGATCGAGTCGCGCACCCGCGTTATCGACGAAAGCGAGGGGATCTGCGAGGATTTCTACCAGACCGCCTCGTGCAAGAGCGAGAACACCTTCCACGAAAAGGATCTGTTCCGGCGCGAGAATTACGATTTTCTTCCGATCTTCAGTGCCGGGTACGGGCTCATTTTCCGGCGTCCCGCCTATTTCAGCGTCCGCTACCGGGAAACGCGGCCGTACGCGGAGATGTTCGGCGGCTACGACCTCCACCTCGTCGAAGGCAGGAGAATTCGCGAGTTGCCGTCGAACGCGTCCATCCGCGAGGAAACGTACCGCTTCGCGCCGCTGGTCTCGCAGACCGAGATCCGAAACGATGAAACCGGACTCAGGGCCCTGATCGAATGCCCGGTGAAGACGATGAATACCCGCCGCGAGGACGACCGGTACCAGGTCGACACCGGCCCGCTCGCGTTTCCCGACCTCTCGTCGAGGCCCACGCGGCTTGTCGACTCCCTGTCGCTCGCCTTCGTGGCATTCAATGCCCCCCACTTCGCCGATTTCGTGATCGAAGCGCCCACCGCCGTCGATTCCCGCCACCCCGATCTGCAGATCCACCACTTCTCGAAGTTCGTCAGCCTGCCGTCGCGCAACCGTCTGTTCGCAGTCGAGTAGAGCGGATACCGTAGCTGGCCGATACCCTTCGATTCGGCGATTCACCGCAACGGCATCTGCTGACGCGCTTGGTCGGGACCGGACGACGTCGAATCAGAACTCCAGCGGCCCGAACCTGTCCCTACGGCGTGCCATGATGAATGATCTAGAGAAAACCTCACCCCCACGCCTGGCACGATCCTTGCCTGTGTTATGCCCCTTGACAGACCGTCTGAAGGGCATTAATTGTAAGCAATCGTCCTTTGATGTATTGCATCAAGCGCGCCAAGGGCCGCGACGCAGATGCCAAACTCTCCCGCAAGGTACTCAACCGCCGGAACCGCGCACTGTAACGATGTCGACAATTGACGCGAAAGGTATTTTCCTATGATTTCTGAAATTGAGATCGGGGGCTACCGGCTTCTCGACGACTTCAAAGCGGACTTAAAACCGCTCACCGT
Source organism: Candidatus Latescibacterota bacterium (assembly GCA_965237675.1). Lineage (GTDB taxonomy): Bacteria > Latescibacterota > UBA2968 > UBA2968 > JAAXHE01. Next base: position 233,549 of record OZ250150.1, on the reverse strand, counting down.
GGTGATCGGCGCAAATGCGGTCGGTAAGAGTACGTTGATCGATTGCCTGCAACTGATTGCGGAGTGTTGCGAGGTCCCCCTGAATTCGGCAATTGGCTGGCACTATGGGGCAGCGTCCATCATTTCCTCGGGTAACGTTAACAAGCAGTTGACCTGGAACATCACTTTTCATGACCCCACCCTATGGGGCATTTTGAACATGGAGGCGGAAAAGTCGCTGGTGTACGAGGTCGTTTTAGTGCCAGATACTCAGAACCAAATGCAGCCCCGATACGAGGTTCTCAGAAACCAAGAGCCAGCACCTGGTCATATGGAACCCTTCAAGTTCCTGGAGGCAACCCCATACCGCCGGCAGATATTCGACAGAAGACAAGGTAAGTTTACACCGTTTGATGAAGCGCAATCGTCAACTGATATTGTACGCGAGTCCAATCCTTCGGAAACTGCTCTGCCGAGCGTTCCTGCCCAGACGGCACAACAGGAAGTCGCCTTGTTGCTTTCGCAAATTCGGTTCTTCAACGAGTTTCCTGTTCCCTCTTCCGTTCGGGTTTTGTTGGCACATATGGCGTTCTACCCCGGTTTCGATATGACACGGTCTTCCTCGCTTCGCACCAAGGCCGCCGACATTTTACCAGTTACAACATTGTCAAGCAATGGCGGCAATCTCGGGACCGTGCTGCACGAAATCCTGACTCGATATGACTACCGGTCATCGGCAGAGGAGCTGCGCGAATTCCTGCGCGTAGCTTACCCGGCATTTGAGGAGATACATTGCGACACTACCTATGGAACGCCGCCGCAAGTGCTCGTCGGCGTGCGCGAGAAGGGCATGCACCGGTCCATGAATCTGTGGGATCTTTCAGATGGCATGCTGAGATTCCTCTGCCTGGCGACGGCTCTATTGACTCCGGCGCCTCGCATGATGGTAGCAATTGACGAACCCGAATTGGGTTTGCATCCCGGGCTGTTGCCGGTCGTCGCCGAAATGATCAAGACAGCCGCGGAACGCACCCAGGTGCTGGTGACGACTCACAGCCCGGATTTGCTCAACCGCTTCGATATTGACGACGTAGCCGTGATGGCGCGGAGCGAAGACGACGCAAAGGTAGCATGGCACCGCCCGGCGAACCGGAAGACGCTTGTGGAGATGCTTAAGAACGTTACAGGCGAAACCCTTGGAGACCTCCACCGCTCCGGCGAACTGGAGGCCGGCGCATGAAGGTGTGGATTTTTGTGGAGGGGAACTCGGACGAACAGGCACTATCGGCGTTGTTGAGCGGTTGGAAACGGCAGCTTGGTCACGAGGGTTGGGGCGTTAAGCTGATTTCCCTGAACAACAAACAAAAATATCTGAGAAAGATCGGCGCACGAGCGACTGAGAAACTGGCAAACAATCCCAGAGACCTGGTTGTAGGCTTACCGGACCTATACCCGAATCGAGGATTTGCCACGGAATACGAGCACGGTGATTTGGAGGAACTAAGGGACATCCAAACCCGACTCGTAGGGCGGAATCTGCAGCGGGTGGTTAGCAAGGCTGATTTCAACAGTCATTTCGCACGTTTTTATGCCAGTGCTTTTAAATATGACATGGAAGTGTTGCTCCTTGCGGCAACGAGTCAACTTGGGTCACGCCTTAGAATGACGAACGAACCCCGCGGCTGGCGCCGACCTCCCGAAAAACAGAATCAAGACAGACCGCCGAAGAGAATCGTTGAGGGACTCTTCCAGAGACATCTCAAACGGTCCTATCGCGAAAATACGGATAGTTATGCCATCCTGAAAAACGCAGACCTGCACGACATCGCGGACCAATGTCCCACATTCGGTGCCATGATCGATTGGATCGGCGAGAGGACAGGTGTCCGCGCGTATTGACTCCTCCTTTTCGGGATGCTCGGCACGAAAGCCGATATGAATAGATCGATCTCCCAGTCTGAATCGCCCCGGTGTCCTTCCTGCGGTGCTCCAATGGCGCTTCGCACGGCGAAGCGGGGTCGAAACCCGGGCGAACAGTTCTGGGGCTGCACGAAGTTTCCGAGGTGTCGCGGTACCCGAAACGTTGGAGACAAAGGGGAACCGGCTGAACCCTCCCGCCAGACCCGGTTGTTGCCGGACGCCTTGCTACCCGTCGAATGGATCGAAGGCGTGCGGCGCACCGATTTCATCCCCGAGTACGTGTCTGTCGGGGCAGTGCCCGGAATCCTTCAGGATCGGCTCCTGCAGGACGGACTATTGAAGCGTGCGCTCAGCCAGTGCGTGCTGCTTTCCCGCAGAAGCCGGGAGCGCGGAGAGGCGGCTGAGCACGTCCGCTTAGCAACCGGACTGCTTCTCAAGTTGCTGCGCCGCGGCCATACGCCCCTGGCGACCCTGAATGTCGAACGCGAAGCGCTGCGTTCCCTCGGTCTTCTGGATAGGGTGAGCGAGATCGGCGAAGATGGGACGGATGTCGGTTGGGAGCCGCGGCCAGGCGCGTCACTGCGTTTGACAACCGAGACCGTCCTTTCAAGTGTCACTCAAAGAGTCCCCTTTATCCTCGAACCTGCTTTCGACTTCGATCCCGGTTCGGACGAAATGCTGCTGCAAAGCCAGGCGGAAGCCTGGTTCCTCAACCAATGGGTGCCCACGGCGCTCGGGCCCGCAGCCGGCCACTGGCTCACGCCGCAGGCGCCACTGGACAGGCTGGTTGAGTCCGCAGGCGGATATGGCAGCGGCGCCCGGCGTGCCGATTTCCTCTTCAGCCACCCGGGCGGATCACCTTTCGCAATCGAAATCGACGGTCCGGAACACCAGGGAGCGACCGCGGTGGACGAAGCGCGGGATGAGGCGCTGCGCTCGATCGGGATTGACGTTCTACGGATCACCAACGCGGAAGTGCTGAGTGGCCAGGGCGCCATGCTGGATGAGATACGCGGTCGATGCAAGATGGCTCTGACGGCATTCGGCCTGGCCGCCGGTGAAGAAAGGGCCGTTGCCTCGCTTGTTCTGGATTGCGCAACAGCAGCGAAGGTACAGTTCGCGATCGCCCGCGCGCTGGAATACGGGTGGCTGACGCCGGGCGGCAGCTGGGATATTGACATACAAGGGGCCGGAGCCCCGGCCGCGGCCGCGGTGCTGGATGCGCTTCGGTTGCTGGCGGGCATCGATATTCTGTATGGTGGTTGTTCGGTCCCAACCCGATGTTCCGTGCGCGCGGACGACGGGTTTCACAAGACGTGGATGCGCGGCGACGCCGGCCGGTGGGTGGAGACCACCCTGATCGACGCACCCGTGGACCGGTTGAGCATTGCCATCGAGTCCACAATGAGCCCGTTTCATCGGGTCAGGCACGAGGGGCGGGATTTCGTCATTCGCCCGGTGTACGTCCCGGCATTGATCGCGGCCGGGCAGTCGTTCGACCTGCGCCGGCGAGGGACCGCGGTGTCGACCTACGAAGAAGCTCACGCACCGCTCCGGATGTTCCTCCGGAACATATTTCGCAAGAAAGATTTCCGCCCGATGCAGGGGCAGGCCATCTTCAATGTGTTGCGACAGAAAGACAGCGTCGTGCTGCTTCAGACCGGCGGGGGCAAGAGTATCATCTATCAACTCGCCGGGCTCCTGATGCCTGGCGTAACGCTGGTGGTCGATCCCATAACCGCGTTGATTGAAGACCAGGTCGAGGTTCTGAGGTCCTACGGAATCGATCGGGCGGTTTCGATTACCGGCCAACTCTCCACGCGCGAGGAACGTGAACGCCTGCTCCAGCGGATCGAACGCGGCGAGTACCTGTTCGTGCTTCACGCGCCCGAACGGCTTCAGTCGCCACAGTTTCGGGCGGCGCTCCGTGCGCTGGTGGAGTGCGCGCCGGTCAACCTTGCGGTTATCGATGAAGCGCATTGCGTATCGGAGTGGGGACACGATTTCCGTCCCGCGTACCTGAACCTCGCGAACAACCTGAGACGGCTCGGCGCGGATCGCGAACGCCGGCCGCCGCCGCTGCTGGCCCTCACGGGAACCGCCTCGCGGGCGGTCTTACGGGACATGCTTGCCGACCTGGGCATCGACAGGAACCGATCGGACGCATTAATTCGACCGGCGTCCTTCGATCGCTCCGAGATTCGCTTCGAGATCGTGCGCACCTCGCCGACGGAGGAACCTAAGGCGGCGCTGCGCGGCGTGCTGAACGCACTGCCGGGAAAATTCGGGTTGCCCCGGGCGGAGTTCTACCGACCCTCGGGCGCCCATACCGCTTCGGGAATCGTCTTCGTCCCAACGGTCAATGCCCGTACTTACGGGATACAGGATGCGCGCAGTATCGTGCGGCAGGCTACGGGTGCGGAAGTCACGTTATACTCAGGCAACCCGCCGGGGTCCGTGGATGCCGGGAAATGGGACGTGGAGAAGCGTGAGAATGCGGCGGATTTCAAAGCCAATCGCGTGCCCGTGCTCGTCGCGACCAAAGCGTTCGGGATGGGGATCGACAAACCGAATATCCGGTATACGGTGCATTTCGGGATGCCGATGTCGCTCGAGAGCTTCTACCAGGAAGCCGGCCGCGCGGGGCGGGATCGAAAACTCGCACGCGCGACAGTGGTGTTTTCGGAATACGACTCGAGTCGTTCCTCGGAGTTGATCGATCCCGATCTCGACCTGGAGGCGCTTCGCAGCAAATTTATAGCGATTGAAGGAAACCGCCAGACGGCGGATGACATCACCCGGGCATTGTGGTTTCACCTGCAGGCGTTCAGTGGGGCGGCTCGGGAAATCGATGATGTGACCGATCTTTTGAATGCGCTGGGCGATCTCTCTTCCAGACAACGAATCGAACGACCCTACGGTGACAACCGCATCAGAGGGGAGAAGGCCGTCTACCGGCTCCTCAGGCTTGGCGTGATTGACGACTATGAGGTCGACTTCGGATCCCGCAAGTTTGTGCTTCATGCGGAGGCGTTCGATTTCGATCGCTGTAAGAACAGGCTGCTTGAATTCGTTCGCTCGGCCCAACCCGGAAGGAGCAAGTCGATCGTCCGAAGCGTTGATAGGATCGGCACTTGCCGACCGAGAGACGCGGTGCTTGCGCTGGTCACGATACTGATCGAGTTCACGTACGACCTCGTCGAACGTTCGCGGCGGGGTATGATCAGGGAGGCCCTGTTACTGGCACGTCAGGCGCGAGACGACGCGGAAATTCGTACACGGCTGCTCGACTACCTTCAGGAGGGCTTTGGCGCAGAGCACATTGAAAGACTGCTAAAGAGTGAGGATGTCGAGTTGTCCTCGTGGTGGAATCTTGTTTCCAAAGTGCAGACGGTGATGGACGCGGGCGAGCTTCGTGGTCTGTGCATTCGCGCGCTCGAGTCCGACCCGGACCACCCCGGGCTTCTTCTGGCTCGCGCGCTTTCAGAGTCGATGTGTTCGGATCACGATGAAACCGTCAGCGCCAGGGGAATCGGCGCAGCGATCCGCGGCGGCGTTGAAAAATATGGGATCTCGCGGACGGATATCGAGGCGGCCATCGACGAGATGTACGACCTCGCGTCAACCCGCGCCGGTGATCTCGGGCCGCCCCTCACGGTTGCGCTGCTCGATCTTGCCGATGCGGCGCCGGACTTCGCATACCTGGAAAGGCGGGTGTCTCAGCGTACGGGCGACCTTGACGATCCCCGCGTCCGCGCCGTAATTGCGATCCGAAGGGTTCGCAACGTTGTCGATCGGTTGAATCAGATAGCTGACCGGGTGGCCAGCCAATATGAGGCGCCCGGCGTGGCAAAGGCATTGGGAGCGTAAATGGATATATTGGAAGATCTACAGGAACGGCTCAGTGAAACCGAACGTCGAGCCACGGAGGTGGTGCAGCGTCTCGAAAAGTTCGATGCGCTCCAACATTCTCTTGCCAACGCAGGCAGAGGGCTCGGTGAAGCCAATGTCATCGTCTCGGATCTCGCCTCTGTGGCGAGAGACGCGATTGATTCGCTGAATAGTGCCCTTTCAGCGTTCCAGAATGCCGTTGAACTCTTGCAACGCACCGAACCATTGCAGGTCGGCGAAAGGCTCACGGCGATTGAGGAAGCGCTCGCTCGAATCCATGAAAAGCTCGGCGTCGTCGACGAACTTTCGTCGGAAATCCGAAGCACTCGAAACGCAGTGGAACGACTTTCACGGAGGTCATTAATCGACAAGATCTTAGGACGGAACCCGGAGACGTGAGTACGGACCTGAGATGGAGACCCTGGATCGAATCGCGGCCGGTTATCCGGAGTTATTCGAGCAGAGATCCGGTTTTTCACTGAAGCCTTACCCCTCTCGTGCAGTCAACACCGAAAAGGAGATGATATGCTCCCTGAAATTCTAACCAACCGCCGGCGGACGTCCGTGCCTGCCATGGAAACCCCGCTGAGCAGGCGTTATAAGCGCATCCTGGAGAACTGGGTACCCATAGGCCTCGATTATTTCGAAGATTGGCCGGACCGTCCCAATTGCGGGCATTTTTTCGGCGGCGCCCACTGGTACGGCAGCGACACGGCCGGACCGGCCTTCGTATTTGCCGCGCTCGCGAATTCGCCCGAATACGACGCGAAACGGACCGGCTGCTCCAGGAAGGAACTCCGGGAGATCGCGCTGAAGGGCATCCGTTATCTCTGCTATACCCACGACACGGGTCCTGCCGACTGTATACGGCCCGAAAAGAGCCTGGGCAATCCCAGAACCTGGGGCACCAAGTGGGGCGAACGCGGCCGGGGGTTTTTCCCCGAGAGCCAGTGCGGAACGAATCTTTCCGACGTCGGCCTCATCGCCCTCTTGCTGGGCGGAATGGTCGACGACGAGACGTGGGGTATGATCGCGCGCATGCACGAGGACTATGCCGAGAGGTTCGGAGCCATGGCGCCCAAGAGCGGCGTTTTTACCAATACGCAAATGGAAGAAAACGGCTGGACATCCTGCGGCCTGGCCTCCGTTGAGTGCTTCCTGAGCAACTCGCCCCACGTCAAATCCTGGGCCGAGACGGCCCGCCGCTGGATGTTCTCCACGGCCACAACCCAGCAGGACACGAAGAACTTTGCGCCGTTTTCAAACGGTCAGACCGTTCGGGAACTCACCGGCCAGACTTTCACCACGTTGCCGGACTATATGGCCGAGAACCACGGCATGGTGCATCCCAGCTACACCGGCAGTTCGGTTATGTTCCTGGGGCGGCTCGGCATCATCTACGGGGCGTTCGGCGCGGAGGTTCCGGTACATGGCCTATTCAACCGGAAGGAAATCTACGACCAACTCAAACGTACCACGGACCGGACCGGCTCGATGCATCCCGTGCAGGGCATGGACTGGCCGTATCTCTCGCCCGACCCGGGCACGCTCACCCATGCGACGGCCGCCCTGTTCCTGAACGACCCGGACGCCGCGTATTTCGAACGCCAGGCGCTTGAGACCCTGGAACAGCGCGCGGAAAGCGCCGGCGGGCGCGTGCACGATCAACAGATCGCCGAGATGGTGCATGGACCCCAGGATCCGCTTATCATCCGGGAACACAACATCGTCAATCCCGCCCACACCTATTTCTTCCACAGGATCTTCGGCGACGGACCGGATCCTGCACCCTCGTCGCGTGTCGAACGCAGCCTGAGGGGCGTTAAGGTCTATCCCCAATCCGGTTTCGTCTTTCAGAGACATCGCACCGGTCAAACTTCACTCTCGTGGCGAAACGACATCATGGTGCTGCCGTTGAACAAGGACGGCCTCTACACGGTCGCGCCGGCGTCAAATTCGTTTCTGGCCAGCATCGATGTTCAGGACAGGCCCGACAGCCACGACCTGATCTCCGTTCGAGTGGACGAACATCAGGAAGGTTTTGCCGCCGCGCTGATCCTGAACCGCGCCCAGGGTTCGGTACGCCAGGAAGTGCTCTTTGCGGGCCTGCCCTCCGGTATCTCCCTTTCCTGCGAACGGCTCACGGCCAGAGAGAATATTACCGTTCAGAGTGTCGACCAGGGTTTCCTGCGCATCGTCAATGAAGACTTCAACGCCCTGAAGGGAAACTGCAACGGCTACCGTAACGTCCACACGCCGGGCGGTTCGGATCGCTTCAGGAGTTACGTCACGAGGGATCCCGACAGCGACGACGTCAAGACCTACGATCATCCGGCGTGGCTCAACATCGACAACCGCCTGGGTATCGTCTACACGGGTACCGGGAAAACCGTCTACCGCAACCGTCACTTTTACCAGGTCTGGCGCGCCGTGGCCGATGACGTCACCCTCAGCCGGGTCGACGAACCCGTTCAGGTAACCTCCGGCAAGACTATTTCCGAACTCACTGCGCTCATCGCCCCGGATCGCAGCCATCGCAATACGGCAGGTATCGACTTTGTGATTATGCAAACTGAACGATCCGCCATTGGCCTTCTCGCGGACAATCACCTGGCCGTGGCGAACTTCGGCGACAGAGCCACCGCGTTTACCTTTACGGCGCAGCGCTCAGAACTTTCCGACATTCCTATTTTTGGGGGCGTTACGTCCGTAACGGAGGACGGGGTCGCCTATGCGCGAACTCTCGGAGCGGGCGAAGCCCTTCTGCAGGAAGCGCTCCTGAACATCACCACAGAGGGCGCGCTTGAAATCAACGCCGCCGAGACCGGCGTGGTGTGGGCCAGAAACACGGGCACTGCCCTGGCTCAGGTGACACACAATGGCGCTGAAACGCAAATCCCGCCGGGGACAATCGCCGCCCTGGAATAGCCCGGCCAGGCGACGGCGTCAAATGGCTCGCTGTAACAGAGGAAGGGGGACCAGGGTAACTGCCCTGGCCCCCTTCTGTTTGCGCGGCTTCAGCCCTCGGGCGGGTGTGGTATGAGGGATCCCGGCTACCATCTTATCCTGAATCCTGTCTCCGAAAGCGCCTCCCGACCGTTCTGCAAATCCTCCACAACCACTTGAAAGGCACGTAACCCCGGCGTTGCGCCGTCCATATCGACCCGCAGAAAGCGGGGCTCCCATTCGCGGCCGCCCCGGTACGAGTACGAAACGGCCGTCGTCCACGCCACCGTGGAGTCGACCACCCCGTCATCCGGAAGCACCTGCATCTGATAGCTGATCCGGTAGTGGGTAGCCCCAAAGGGGTCCCGCGCCAGATTGTAGATCTCAAAGTAGAACCACGCGTGCCCTTTGCGGCGGCACACCTGCAATGGATTCGGCAGAACCAGAAACTGCGCCCGGCCGTATGGCGCGTTCTCCCGCGCCTGAATGCGCCGTGCCATCAACAGGCTGCTGATCTCCAGAGTGTCCTGCCCGAAAGACCTTACCTCCAACGGCTCCCGAAACGTGCCCACCCGCCTCGTCGACCGATCTTCGGCTTCGCCCGCCAGAAAATACATCCCCGGTTCAAGGATCATGCGTTCCGCGGCCAACAGGAAGCCCTCTTCCGGGGATTCATACTCGACCCGTGGCATCCGATCCACGCTTACGACGTTGTGCCGGACGGTATCCCAATCGGAATCGAAGAGAAAAAGCGCCTGTCTGAGGTCCACAGTGGCGTTTCCGTTGCCGCCCGACAGCGCATGCCGCACATTCTCATCCAGAAGGGCGTAATACACTTCCACGCGCGTCGTGCCGTCTTCATGTCGAAACTGGGCAGTCTGGTAGGGGGCGTCATATTGCAGAGGATGCTCATAGATGTCGGGTACCGCCTTCACCAGTTGTTCGAGTGTCAGGCGTTTATTTCCCAGCCTGGCCAATCCGAACAGCCAGGAGTCCCACGAAACCGTATTAAAAAACACCACCGTAAACTCGCCATACCCCCATATTTCCTTCCGACCCCTGGCGGGATCTTTCATAAAGCGGACACGCGGGTCACCATATCGTATATAGACCTGCCCCCGGTCGGTCTGCCAACCTTCACGCCCGTTGATGGGATCGGAGAACCGAAGGTTCGAGTACGCCACGCGCCGGCACTGTTCCAGCAAGCGCTCATTCACCGGAGTCGAAAACATGGGGTCCTTCCCGAACCAGAACTTGCGGATCTCCTCTTCGCCGGGAGGCGCCCCGCCCCGTTTTTCCTGAACAGGGTCTCGAATCAGAAAGATCGACTGCATGAACCTGCGGGCCGTTTCAGTCATCCGGTTCAGTCCATCCACGTACGCCAGATAGGCCGCTTCCAGGTCGCCCTTCATCTGATAGCCGAGGCCCACGAAAAAGTGGGCATTCCAATTCTCCGGACGCCGCTTTCGATAGGCTTCGAAGAGGTCGATGAGGGGCTCGGGCATCCCGGCTGCGTAGTAGGATAGCCCGAGGTACTGGTGAGACGGCCAGTGGACGGGATCCGCGCTGATGGCGCGGGTCAGGTACGCGATTCCGCGGTCAATTTGCAGGTCCGGATACTCAACGTACGTCAGGGTTTTTCTACCGCTGATTGAATATCTCCCGAGCATCGTTTCGGTGTCGTCATCAGGCATATCCGTGAAATAGGTCATCTCCCAGGACCAGACCACAAAACGTCCCGCCCAGAAGAGCGCCTCGACATGATTTGGATCCAGCGCCAGAACCTCGAGCGCTCTTCGGTAGGAGTTCGGACGCTGCAAGGACCGCCACAGCAACTCAGAGGAAGTTGCCAGATATTCCGTGTTTTTCCGTTCCCGCTGCCGGGCCCGCAGCAGCCATCTGCCCGCTGTCTGACGGGATACCGGCGTGCCCTGGGCCATGTAAAACCGCGCCAGAGCGTGCATTGTCTTTCCAGACCGGTCGTGCCTCAGCGCACGCTTCAGCAGGGCTTCGCGCGTGTCCCTATGAAGCAGCGTATCCGCTGCAACGGCCAGCATCGAGTCCACCCTCGCCGGATCGGATCGTCTGGCATCGACACGGGTGGCGCACAGCGCCAACAGGCAAACGGCTAATGCAAAACGAACCATTTTCGCGGCTCCTTGCATCCCTAAAGCGGCAGGATCTCGCCCGCCATCCGTGATTGGATTGAGAGTCTGGAAAAACAACCTGGCGGAAGGGTTTGCAACAGGGTCGGCGGATACATCCCTTTCACATGGTAAGACACTCGTTCTCGAGCCCGGGTTCGGTAAAATCCGGGATAATTCTCCATCCTTACACAAAGAAAAAGGGCCGCGAGGCCCTCCCTTCCGTCTCTGACGGCAATATCAAACCATTTCAGTTTCAAATTCGTGATTCGACCGGTCCCGATCTTCGTCGAATATCGTCGAGCGATGGGAGCGGTCCGTGACTATCCATCCAACCGGAATACCGCGTTCGTGGAAGCCGAAGTGCTTGAATTCAGATCTTTAACCGTGACTTCTATCTGATGAAGACCCGGCTTTACCTTTTTCGTATCCAGCTCAAAGTAGATGGGCTCGGAGGAATCCGTCCCCGCTCGCTCATAGCTTATCACCAACTCCGGTTCCGCTTTGCGGACAAACTGGCGTATTTTCGCCGCCAGGGCGCCGAACGGGTTGAATCCCCGCCTGATGTTTTGCCGCAGCGTGTAAGTCACCTGGTAACGGGTTTGACCGAACTCATCCTTCAGTAAGTGATACACCTCATAGTAAATGAATACGCTCTGGCCTCTCCCATAACTCCGGCTGGGCATGGGGACCACCGAGACATCGCCTTTCTGGAATTTGGCGGCTCCGCGGGTCTTCGATATTCCCCACGCCAATTCCAGGTCGCTCAGCTTGAGAGAATCTCCATATGCCGGCACATCCAGATCCTGATGATACAGCCCCCACTTGTCCGAATAGAGATCCGTCAACTGAACGGCGAGCCGATAGGCCCCCGGCGGCAACCGTACCGTTATTATCTGGGGCACGAACGTACCCGGTTTCGCGTTCTGCTGTCCTGCAAACGCGAGCCGGTCCCGTTCCCGGTGAATCATCTCACCTTCCTCGTCAACCACGGCAACTGTATATTCAACCTGGGACAGCAGGCGATCTTCGATTTCCCTGGTTGTGATGTGTTCCACGGGGATGCCGAAATATATCTCCATCCTGGTGCGACCCGGCCCACCGTCAAAGGTGGCAAGGTCATAGTAGAACTCCAGTGGCTCTACACCCGGAGGCAGATCGAAATAATCCGGCGTCCTGTAGACCACATCCTTAAATACGACCGCGGGATTGTACTTCATGAGTCGGCTGATTTTCCGAAGGTCGGGGTTTATCGGATCAATAGGTGGAGGCAGCGCGAAGTCCCACTTTCCGTTTCCGGCTTCATCCGTGAACACAAATTCAATCCCACCGCCGACGTCGGTGTAAACCCATGATTCCCAGGCGACCCGGTTTCCGCCGAGAAGAAACCTCGATATTGGATATATCGGATCGGTGAACGCGAGGTCGTACTTTTCGACGTCAAAGGTCTCCACCCCATTCAAAACGAAATAGATCAATTCCTTCACCGACTGTACATCCAGGCTGGCAGGTTTGTTGGTCCGGTCGGATCTGGAACGATAGTCCGGTTCACCGTAACGGATATAAACCTCCCCCCGCCGGTCCCAGGGATGCATCTTGTCGGAAAAATAGGTGCGTGCGTACCAGATACGCCGGTAGTGCTCCGCCTGGCGGTGCGCTCCCCCGGAAACCAGCGTTGGATCCCGCTGGCGCCAGAACGCCTTCAGCCAGTGTTCCGCCTCTTCGGAAGGCTTGGAGCTGTACGCTTTCACCTCCTTGGTAGACGCGATCAGTGAAACATCCTTATAAAGCCTCAGCTCTGTCTCGGATATGAGTCCAAAATAGGTGTCAAACAGCTGCAGAGCTCTATCAGCGTCACCTCGTGCGGTGTATGCTTGCGCAGCCAGCGGCAGGAAACGGCCGGACCCAGGATGTTGCTTGAGTACCCGGTTCGTAATTGCAAGCACCCGAACATATCGGTGTTGCCCGGTATATGCCAGTGCCAGACCGTAGTGTCCGTCCAGGTCGTCCGGCCGCAACTCCAGGTACCGCTCATACAGGACCACGCTCCGGTCTTCGTATCCATCCGGAAACCATTCCGCAAGGGCGAGGTATGCGGGCGCATAGCCCGGATGGTGCTTGATGACTTCCTTCAGGGCCTTCTCGGCGTCCAGTTGCCCCAACTGTATCTGCAGGCGGGCGATATTCATTCTGGCCTCGGCATAGCCGGGATCGGCCGCCAGCGCCCGCCTGAAGTACTCGAAAGCCTTCCTGTTCACCGCCCTGGAGCCCGGATCGCGCATGTAAGCCAGCCCCAGACCGTTGTATCCATCGGCCCGACTGTTACTTCGAATGCCCTTCCTGAACGCCCCTTTTGCCCGCTTGTAGTCACCCGCATCAAGATAGGCGTGCCCGAGGCGCACCCATGCGCGCCCGTCCTTAGGATCAGAATGCGTCGCCGCCTCAAGCGACTCTAGCGAATCCGATTCAGCCGCGGGTGAAACCAGTGGAATGAATATAACGACCACGAGAAGGAAAGCAGTCCCGATAGAATCCATCCCTGCCTTGAAGTTGATGGTTTGGTCGAGGTCGGTCGGCATAAGGCGCCGCCTGCCACGGAGATTCGGCATGTGCCCGTTCCTAATCGTAAGACACATGTTGTAGGGCTCGGGTTCGGTAAATTTAGTGAAGATTAAGTACTCTTCCCAAAAAAGAACGGCCACCAGGCCCGTCGTCTGACGAAAAATAAAAAAAGGGTCCTGAAAGGACCCGCCCTGGGCGGAGGATCTAAATCCCTATTTTCTTACGCCCTTTTTCTTTCTCGCCAAAGAAAAAGGGCCAAAAAGAACGGCGCCGCTCAGACGCCGCGGGGCTGCTTTTCCGCGAACCACCTCTGAGGCGATTCGCGCTATGCATATGGCAGGCTCCGTGCCCAGCGGCGACTTTTGATTCCTTTTGGTCGTGTCAAAAGGAACCCGCCGGAGGCAGGGAATTTGGGAGAAGTGGATGTTGAATTTGCTTCTCCCCACCTACCATCTCATCCGCCCTCGCAGCATCAACCCATAGGCGCCGGGACCCGCTGCACTTTTCTGGCGCATACCTTCGAGATTCATATCTACACCCCTTCCAACAACCAGCCGGCTCCCTACGCGATACCTCTGAAAACCGAGGACACCCGTTGTCCACCCACCGTATGGGGTCAGCGACGCTTTCCTTTCCTGCGTCAACAGCCGGTATCCAAAATTGAATTCCATGCGGTCCGGTCTCACGTTCGTCGCACGCTCCGGCCCCGCCAGACTCCCAATCCCCAGGCCCGCCCGGCTACGCCATATGGCTTCCGCACCACTGCCCTGCGCACCCCAAACCGGCGATACATCCAGCACAACTCCCTGTCTGGCCAATCCCGGATCGACCCGCAAAATCAGACTGACGCCCCATTCCTCGCGGGCGTCCTGCTGGTGTACCAACAGATATCGCAAGCGTGTGGACAGGCTGACGCCGCGCTCTGCGTGTGCGATTTGAATGCCACCGCCTACGTCTATGCCCGCACCATTCTCAATATGCCCCCGGTCCCATCGCCCGCCAATTTCAACACTCGGCGTCAGACGCAATACGGGATCGAAGGCGAGGGTCCGCCGGCCTTCAATCATCAAGCGTACCCGCTTGGCATCGACACGAATTTCCGGCAACCGTGCGCTCCCATCAGATTCGGTCCGCACGAAAAAGGCGTCTCCCTTCACCGCGAAGCCGATGCCATGCCACCTGGACAGGTCCTGCCTGGCCCCTGCCGCCCCCATCAGCAGTGTCATGTCCGCGTCGTGGAACCCGATCAGGTCCCTCATATCCGAGCTGCCGCGCCCATAGCCGCTCAATCCCCAAATACCCAACCTGGGGCGTACTTGCACGTGGACATAGGGCAGGAGACTGGTAATGCCATAATCGCTGGGCACGAGTGTGTTTCGGGAGTTAACGTTGTTATAGTCCAGATCGCCCCTGCTGTGCGTCAGCGCCATTCCCAACAGCAGATTCTCTCGCATCCGGTACTCAACGCCGAGATAGCCGGTGAAGCCATCCGCGTCCATCCTGCGTATGGCGTTCGGCAGACTCGAAAAACCGGTCAGTGTGACCTGTCCCCAGAGGATCCAGGAACTGACTCTGTCCGCGCGCTTAAGCGGCATCTCGAAGTCGCTGTCCGACAGCACATCCCAGACATCGACCTCGCGCAGATGAGACGCCGGTACGCTTAGACCATAGGGGTGGGAAATCTGCGTTTCCAGCGGCATCCAGATATCCGCATCCGATCCCCATGTCAAGGTGTTGCCCGGAGCCGTGGCATCCTTCGCGCTACCAGGTTCCTTCCCGCCATTCAATTCCACCGGCAAGCCGTTCAGCGTGAGCGCAGGATCAACCCCTTCGGGTTGATCAAATCGCCCGCTGACAACGTGAATCACATCCGTCGCCACCATCCTTCCCACACTGGATAGCAATACCTCCAGCGCTTCCGATGCGGCATCGTTGTCATCTATCGTTCCCGTAGCAACCGCCCTGCCGACACTCAGCGTCGCATTCACAGGCTCGGTCAGCGACAGTGTGAACGTCTCCGGGTCTTCATCTACACTATCGTCGATGAGCGACACGCTGATCGTCTGCCGCGTCTGCAACGCGGCAAAGCGCAGGGTGCCCTGCGTTGTCCTGTAGTCCTCGCCTGCCAATGCCGTGCCGTTGGAGGTTGCGTATTTCACGGTGGCTTCTTCACTGCTCGGCATATCCAGTGTAACGGTGAATACCATCGCCCCCGCGCCTTCTGTGGCACGCTGGTTCCCCACGGTCATCGCCGGCATTTCGTCTTCGATGACCGTTACGACGACGGACGGCGCCACCACGTTCCCGTAGTCCCCTCCGCTCGCCACGTGATTTAACGTCACCCGATCCGCGACCGCGTCGTCGTCGTCCTGCGTGCGGACTCCGACCTCTTGTGGAACGTCCCAGTCCTGCGCCGTGAACGTCAATTGAGACGGGTCTACCGACACGTCGGTATTTTCCATACCCGTCACATTTATAGTAACCGTACCTGTCGGCCTGCTGCGCAGCGCTACCGAATAGCTGCCGGCATCCCCTTCGGGAATCGCCAATTCCGAAACCGATACGATCACACCGCGTTCGTCGTTGTCGGTCAACGTAACGGTGGCGGTCGTGCGGTCACCGGCGTTGACCATGGCCGGGAGGGCGCCAAATGCGAGCGCCACGGTCTCGCCGTCATCGTCGACGTCGTCATCAACCGCGACCAGTTCAACTGTCTTTTCCGTTTCGCCGCTGTCAAAGGTCACGTTCGGCGATACTCTGTAGTCCGCCTCTGTGGCGCCGTTACCAGGAGTCACGTTCAGTGGAATGGTGACCCGGCGTTCGGGGTCTGCGCTCATACTCAAGGTTATACTTGCCGCCTGGCCGCCCTCTTCGGCCGTGTATTCCTCCGCGCCAAATGAGATCGTTACCACCGGATCGTCATTGTCGGAAAGGCGCAGGACAGTCGTTGAGGGACTTCCCACATTGACCCTTTCGGGCAGGGTGCCAATGGCGAAAGTCAGGGTTTCGCCGTCGTCGTCTATGTCGTCATCGATAACCGTAACAACGAAGTCCTTTGCCGTCTGGCCGCTGGTGAAGACAATGCTTTCGGGCACATCGGAGAAATCACTTGCCGTGGCGCCGTTACCCGGTGTCGCCGTCAATGGAATCGAGACCTGCCGCTCGGGATCCGCGCTCAAACGCACTCGAACGACCACGGCGCCGCCGCCTTCCACACCTTCGTAGGTCGCCTGGCCGAAAGATACAGTAACCACCGGGTCATCGTTGTCCCTGATATTGACTGAAGTCGTGGCAGTCTTGCCTGGATCGAACCCGTCTGGCAACGTGCCGAACCCGAGTGTCAGGCTCTCACCGTCGTCATCCACGTCGTCGTCCGTGGCGGTGACATTGAAGGTCTTTTCCGATTCTCCACGACCAAAGGTGATTTGCTCCGGCACACCGACAACGTCGTTTTCCGTCGCGCCGCCTTCAAAAACCGCTGTCAATGGAATCGTTACGTCGCGTATGGCATCCTTGCTCAGGCGTACGAGCACGGTTGCGGCGGCGCCACCCTCTTCAGCCGTATAGGTCGGCTGGTCGAAATACACTCTGACCACAGCGTCGTTGTCCCGCAGGTTTATCAGTGACGTCGCATGACTGCCCGTGCTGACCCCACTTGGCAATCTGCCGAAGCCGATAGTCAGGCTCTCGCCGTCATCGTTTACGGCGTCGTCGGTGGCGGTGACGTCAAAGGTCTTTTTCAATTGGTCGTTATAGAACGTGATGCTTTCCGGCACACCGGTGTAGTCGTCCAGTGTTGCGCCGCCATTCATCGTGACCGTCAGCGGGACCACCACTTTACGCCTGGGGTTCTTGTTCAATGACAGGCTCACCGTCGCCGTGCCACCACCTTCCGTCGCCGTGTAGGTCGCGCGCGCAAACGACACCTGCACCGCTGTCACCACCCGCCTCTGGCTCGTATCGTTGTCCGTCACTGTGACGGGGAGGTACTTGCTCACCGAATCGTAGCCGCCGCCCGAGGCCATGTGCGTCAGCGTCGCGCTGTCATTCGTCGTGTCCGTGTCCTGGCCGGCCGTCACCCTCACCGTCTGCGGAGAGTTCCAGGTGTTGGTGTCGAACGTCAGTGTGGCATTGTTCAAGGAAAGGTCGGTCCCCGAGGTGCCGCCAATGGTCACCGTCACGCCGGCGGCAGGCGGCGTCGCCAGTTTTACCGTGTAGGTGCCGCTTCCGCCCTCCGTGATCGTCAGCGAATTCCGCGAGAGGATCAAGCGCGGCTTATCGTTGTCGTTAATGGTCACGGGGAGGTCCTTGTTGACCCCTCCGTAGCCGCCGCCCGACGCCGTGTGCGTGAGCGTCTCTCTGTCATCGGTCTTGTCCGTGTCCTCGTCAGCCGTTACCCTCACGGTCTGGGGGGAGTTCCATGTCGTGGTGGTGAACGTCAGTTCATTCTTGTCCAATGTAAGGACGGTTCCCGAAATGCCACCAATGGTCACCGTCACGTCACCCGTGGGCAGCGTCGCCAGCTTGAGGGTATAGGTCTTGTCGTCTCCCTCGTCGATTGTCAGCGAGCCAGGCGACAGAAACAGATTGGGCACGTCCTTGTCCGTCACGGCAACGGGAAGGTCTTTGGTTACCGACCCGTAGTCGCCCCCCGAGGCCGTGTGCGTGAGCGTCTCGCTGTCATTTGCCATGTCCGCGTCTGTGCGTGCCGTGACCCTCACCGTCTGCGGGGAGTTCCAGGTCGACCTGGTGAACGTTACGGAGGTCCTGTTCAGCGAAAGGTCGGTCCCCGGCCAGCCTCCGATGGTCACGGTCACGTTACCCGTGGGCTGTGTCTCCAATTTGACGGTATAGGTGGCGCTTTCGCCTTCGTTGACCTCCAGTAACACCGGAGACAGCACCATTCCCACCGGGTCGTTGTCGGTCACCGTAACCGAGAGGTCGGCCCTCACCGATCCGTAGTCGCCGCCCGAGGCCGTGTGCGTGAGCGTGGCGGTATCGTTCGCCCCGTCCGGATCCTGGCCGGCGGTCACTATCACCGTCTGAGGGGAGCTCCAGGTATTGGTGGTGAACGTCAGGGTTTTCTTGTCCAACGAAAGGTCCGTCCCCGACGGAATCCGAATGGTGACCGTCACGTCGGCGGAAGGCAGCGTTGCCAGCTTGACGGTATAAGTTTCGTTGCTACCCTCGTCGATCGTCAGCGAGGTGGGCGTCAGCAACAGATTGGGCGCGTCCTTATCCGTCACGGTAACGGGCAGGCCTTTATTCAGCGACCCATAGTCACCGCCCGACGCCGTGTGCGTGAGTGTCCCGCTGTCATTGGTTCCGTCCGGATCCGTGTCGGCTGTGACCCTCACCGTCTGCGGGGAGTTCCAGGTTGTTCTGGTGAATGTTAATGCGGAATTGTTCAAACTGAGGTCGGTCCCCGACCAGCCGCCGATGGTCACCGTCACGGTGGCCGTCGGCTGTGTCGCCAGCTTTACGGTGTAGGTGGTATTTTCTCCCTCGTTGATCGTCAGCGATCGCTCCGAAAGCAATAGATCCGGCGTATCATTGTCTGTCACGGTCACGGGAAGGTCCTTGCTCACCGACCCGTAGCCGCCGCCCGAGGCCCTGTGCGTGAGCGTCTCGCTGTCATTCGCCCCGTCCGGGTCCTGGTCAGCTGTCACTCTCACGGTCTGGGGGGAGTTCCAGGTGTTGGTGTCGAACGTCAGTTCATCCTTGTCCAATGTAAGGTCGGTCCCCGATGTGCCGCCGATGGTCACCGTCACGTTACCCGTGGGCTGTGTCGCGAGCTTGACGGTATAGGTCCTGTTGTTTTCCTCGTCGATCGTCAGCGAGCCCGGTGACAGAAACAGATTGGGCACGTCCTTGTCCGTCACGGTAACGGGAAGGTCCTTGCTCACCGACCCGTAGTCGGCCCCCGATGCCGTGTGCGTGAGCGTCTCGCTGTCATTAATGTTGTCCGGATCCGTGCGTGCCGTGACCCTCACCGTCTGCGGCGAATTCCATGTGGTTGTGGTAAACGTCACGGACGACCTGTTTAACGAAAGGTCGGTCCCCGCGGTGCCGCCGACGGTCACTGTAACGCGACCCGTCGGCTGCGTCGCCAGCTTCACGGTGTAGGTTTCATTTCCGCCCTCGTTGATCCCAAGCAATTCCGGCGCCAGGACCAGCCCCACCGGGTCGGGGTCCGTCACCGTAACGGGAAGGTCCTTGTTTACCCCTCCGTAGCCACCGTTCGAAGCCCTGTGTGTCAACGTGGCGGTGTCATTCGCTCCGTCCGGGTCCGTGCCGGCGGTCACCCTCACCGTCTGGGGTGAGCTCCAGGTATTGGTGGTGAACGTCAGGGTGTTCTTGTCCAACGAAAGGTCCGTCCCCGAGGTGCCGCCGATGGTCACCGTCACGTCGCCCGTGGGCAGGGTCGTCAGCTTGACCGTATAGGTCCTGTTGTCGCCCTCGTCGATCGCCAGCGAGCCGGGTGTCAGCAGCAGATTGGGTGCGTCCTTGTCCGTCACGGTAACGGGCAGGTCTTTATTCAGCGACCCATAGTCACCGCCCGACGCCGTGTGCGTGAGCGTCTCGCTGTCATTGGTTCCGTCCGGATCCGTGTCGGCAGTGACCCTCACCGTCTGCGGGGAGTTCCAGGTGTTGGTGTCGAACGTCAGTTCATCCTTGTCCAATGTAAGGTCGGTCCCCGAGGTGCCGCCGATGGTCACCGTCACGTTGCCCGTCGGCACGATTGCCAGCTTCACGGTGTAGGTGGTATGTTCTCCTTCGTTGATCGTCAGCGAACGCTCCGACAACACCAGATCCGGTGTATCGTCGTCCGTCACAGTAACGTGGATGAACTTGAACACCGACCCGTAGCCGCCGCCCGAGCCCGCGTGCCACACCCCTGCATTTTCGTTGGCCCCGTCAGGGTCATGGCCTGCGGTCACTCTCACCCTCTGGGGGTTGTTCCAGTTGTTGGTGGTGAACGTCAGTTCGTACTTGTCCAGGGTGAGGTTATCTCCGGAAAAAGCGTCTACGTCCAAAGATACGTCACTATCGGGTCGTGCCGCCAGCTTGACCGTGTAGGTGGCGCTTTCTCCCTCGCCGACTGTCAGCGAGGCGGGCGAAAACACCAGATCGGGCACGTCGTCGTCCGTCACGGTAACCGGGAGATCCTCGCTGACCGACCCGTAGCCGCCGCCCGAGGCGGTGTGTGTGATCGTCTCGCTGTCATGACTTCGGTTCTCGTCCTGGCGCGCGGTGACCCTCACCGTTTGCGGGGAATTCCAGCTGCCGGTGGAGAACGTCAGGGTGGATCTGTTCAACGAAAGGTCAGTCCCCGAAGTACCGCCGATGGTCACGGTCACGTTTCCCGTCGGTTGCAACGCCAGCTTGACGGTGTAGGTGGCGCTTTCACCCTCGCCGACCGTCAGCGAGGCAGGCGAAAGCACCAGATTGAACCTTTCGTTGTCGACCACGGTAACGGGAATTTCGCCGCTAAGGCGTCCGCAGCAGCAATCTCCAAATACAATGTGCTTCAGCTTCTCGATATCATTGACCTCGTTTCCGTCCTCACCTGCCGACACCGTTACCGTCTGCGGGGAGTTCCAGTTGTCCGTGGTGAACGTCAGCGATTCTTCGTTCAATGTAAGGTCTGTTCCTGACGTACCGGTAATGTACACCGTTAAGGTGGTCGTCGGCTCTGCTTCCAGCTTAACCGTATAACTGGCGCTGGAACCCTCCGTCAAAGTCAGCGATGACACGGACAGCACCAGTTCCGGGTTCTGGGACCACGCCGGCGCCGCCGCGCCAAGGATGCATAGGGCGATCACGGCCAGGACTGCCGCGCGCATAAAGTCTCTCGGCACAGTGCCGCCTGCGTTCGGTCGAAGAATGGAGCCTGGACAATATTTCACGAGTATTCCTGTCTCTGACGGAATCGTCGGATCGGTCTGCGTCATACCAGGGCGGGCAGACTGCGATGGCATGTCCGCTAGCGCGATCATTACACGTCGATGGAAAAGCATCGCGATGAAATGTAAGACGGGGAGAGGATGCTGACAGGATCGAATAGGGGATTATTCTTGAATTCCCTGCCAACACACCGAAGTCGGATCGAATCCGGGCCTCAGAAGTGCTACAAATGGATTAGAACCGAATTTGTCGTCCTGCAAGATTGCTCAACATTAGCTGAAACTCGTCTATGCGCTTATTGCCTCTGAATATCAGCAGGTTCACGCCATCGATGCCCTCAGACGTAGGGAAATCGATCAGGTTAACAAATGCGTCAAACGCCTCGCGGAAGGTGGCCAGCCCCTGCTCGTAGCTGGCGTGAATCCGCCGCAATTCGCTATCGTTCGGCCGAATGTCCCGTACCTGCACCTGCAAAGTCTCCAAACGGGCGATCAAATTCGACATGAACTGCCGTGTCCAGTACCTCGAAACCACGCCGCCCGACCATCCCTGGGTGATGGACCCGAATTCGGCATTCATCAGATTCACCGTTTCGTAGGTTCGCGAGACGTTTACCAGGTACGTATTCAGATCCAATACCGCAACCGACACCATCACACCCGTGGCGTCGGGTCTCGGTTCAACGACCCCTACGGGATCCGACGATCCACAGCCCAGGCAGAAGATCAATAGTATTCCCAGCCGCCCCTTCATTTCCGTCAGCCTCTCACCCGGCCAGATTCCACGCTGCAGCGTTCAATTCTGTGAAATGAAGGACGGTTTGCGACCTCCACCCAGCGGCTTCTCGTAAACCGCGCGCCGGACAACCACCTCAAAACCCAGCCGGTGGTACAGGCGAACGGCCGATTCCAGCGTTTCGCTGGTGTTCAGGATCGCATCCCCGTACCCCAGTTCCTTCAATTTATGCACCGCCCGGACGTTCAACACCCACCCCAAACCTTTTCTCCGGTGTTCCGGTACAACCGCCACCCAGTGAATCAGACCGACTTCCTTGCCCCAATTCATCGCCGTCCAAGCCGTGGTCGTGCCCACGGGTTCACCGTTGCAAATAGCAAACAGGACCCGCGCCGGCTCGAAATACGGTGAGTCGAGATATTCTTTCTGGAAGTCCACTTCCGTCCACGCCCGGCCGCCGCCTTCACTCAAGAAAGCGGCATTCTTGATCCGAACGAATGCCGAATCGTCGCCCGTTTCGTAAGTCCTGATTCGGTACCCCGGCGGCGGTTTCGCCTCGGGAAGGTCCGTGAGTTCACGCCACATTCGCAACCCCGCGCCGAACATGGGTTTCCAGCCTGTCCGTTCAAGCAGTCGAACCGCCGCAACGTCGTCGCTGGCGATGTTCGTGCCCGTCCGCAGTGCTTCGTGCCCCTTTTCCCCGGCGACGGCCTCGGCGTACACCAGGAGCCGGCGTCCCACACCCGCGCGGCGTTGTTCGGGGAGGACTCCCAGGAATCTCAGCACCGCGTATCCGCTACCTCCGTCCAATGAAAGCGAGCAGACACCCACGGGCGTCGGCCCATCGAACGCCAGCACAATCTCGTCACTACGCAGATTTTCGAGGGTCTCCATGGTTGGCGGCGTCACGTCTCCACCCCCGTCGGCACAACGCGCCATCAAGTCCACGAGATCCTGAATTGAAACGGACGCATCGCGCACTCGAAGGGTTATGCTCACGAGAGTTTACCCGCTACATGATCCAGAAAAGCCGGATTTCCCGATGTCACGCCCCCATCGGCGACAACAACCGCACCGGTAACGAACGATGCCTCGTCCGAGGCCAGAAAGAGCGCGACGTTGGCGATTTCCTCGGGTTTTCCGACGCGCTTGAGGGGATAGACCTGCGCAATGCGTTCGAATATTTCCGGATCCTTTTCCAGTACGGGCTGCCACCCTTCCGTGTCAATGGTTCCCGGGCAGATTGCATTCACCCGCACCCCCTCCGGGCCGTAATCCACCGCCATTGTTTTCGTGAGTGAAATGACGCCTGCCTTTGCCGCGCTATACGCACTTTCGCCATACGACATGATCGCATTGACGGACGATATATTCACAATCGATCCGGCACCGCGATGGATCATATGCGGAAGCGCCGCCCGGCTGCACAGATAGGCGCTCTTCAGGCATCCCTCGATATTTCGGTCCCATAATTCCGGCTCGATCTCCAGGACATGAGTACCATGGCAATAATAGGCATTGT
The DNA here is from genome assembly GCA_965237675.1 of Candidatus Latescibacterota bacterium. GTDB lineage: Bacteria > Latescibacterota > UBA2968 > UBA2968 > JAAXHE01. The sequence goes on along the minus strand of OZ250150.1, from coordinate 209,942 downwards.
TCACCAGAATATCAAGGCCGCCATACCTTTTCATGGCCATTTCGATCGCGCGGTTCACGTCCGCCTCATCTGTTGCGCTGCCCACCACGAGCGCCGCCTCGCCGTCCGCCCGGTGGATCGATTCAATGACGGCCTGCCCACGCGCCTGGTCCATTTCGAGTACAACCACCTTCGCGCCCTCCGTCGCGAACCGCATTGACGCGGCCCTGCCAATACCTGCGCCGCCGCCTGTAATCCAGGCGACCTTCCCCTTTAACCGCATCGAAAACTCCTTTGGTGTCGTCTGGTCGAAATTGCCCATAGCCATCGGCTACGTTGCCAATTAATAACATCTTACAACCCTAAATCAATATACCTTGGCCCCCGGTTTATGTCAACGAGCATTTCATAAATTCAGATCTTGTGAAACAGGCCGAGAGCGGCCGGATTCAAACAAGGATGTGAGTTCTGGCAAAACGAATACAGTGCCTTGCGTCCATTCGACCGTGTCTTCAAATCAGATCCACATTTTACTGAACCGGTAAAGGCGAATCGGTGTCTTTACTCATTGGAGGGTAGATTCGGGGAATCTAAACAGATTTCGCAGTTTTTCTTCATCGTATGTTTCTGATGCACGGTCCGCAGGAAGAAAAACAAAATCCATAGGGAAGGGTAGAGTGATGCGCGCGAAAGCGATTTTTGCATCGACGTTAGTCGTGCTGCTTCTGATTCTTCCTTTGTCTCGTTACAGCACTGCCGCGAGCCCCGCGGAGTCACTGGAAGCGCTGCGTGACGCCCGGGAATGGGTTCGACTGGGTTACGCCTATCTGGAGATTCTACCTGGAGATATTCGGGGGTATCGGGGCCTTGCGATGACGTATATCGAGCAATATAAATATGCGGCGGCGCTGAAGGCGCTCGAACCCGCCCTTGCGGATTCGTCGCCGGATTCACGGCTCCTGCCGGTGGCGGCACAGGCACACGCGGCATTGGGCGACGTGGACCTGGCCGTTGCGCTATTCCAGAAGGTTTTTCACGCGCTGCCCGACAGCGAGCGTGCGTTGTATGAAGATCTGTCTCTTGTGACCTTCCCGGCGGAGCTTGAGACCTATAAGGCCAAATCGGGGAAGGAAAAGGAGGAATGGCTTCGGGCATTCTGGAAGAAACGGGACATGGCGCTGGTGTCGGCGGGTAGGGTGCGGGAGGCGGAGCATTTCCGGAGGGTGTGGTATGCCAGGACGTTTTTTGGGGAGAAAGTATTCCCGTGGGATCTTCGCGCCTGACTTGATGCGGTTTGAGGTCGCTCCGGGAGACTACCGTCTTGCCGTCCAGCTTGTGGACCGGACCTCCGGCAAATGGGGGGTTTATCTCCAGGATTTGAACGTCCCTGACTATGTGGACTCGCTCACTATCAGCGATCTGCAATTGTGCTGGAACATCACGGAAACGACACGGGAAGGGAAATTCAAGAAAGAGAATCTGTGGGTGGTGCCGATGCCGAGCCGGAGCTACCGTCAGGACACAAACATCCACATTTACTATGAACTTTACAACCTGCATCGGGACGCGTTCGGAAGAAACAGATACCGGGTTTCCTATTCGATACAACGGGACGCCCGTTTGGGGAAGGGGTTCTTCGGCGCGTTATCGTCGCTTGTGCGCAGAATTGTCGCAGCGGGAGCAGAGGAGGTGGTCGTGAGCTACGAGCGGAACGGCGATGATGCCACGGAGGCGATCTACTTCGAACTGGATGCCGCCCTATCTCAAACCCGGCTTCAGCCGCATCCGGGTATCCGTGACCGACCTGAACAGCTTACAGGCCGCCACTCGCACGGCCATCTTCCACGTCGAAAAATAAAAAAAGGGCCGGAAGGCCCTTATCGTTGACATTGGCGATCAGTAAAAAGTCAAACCCTTCGAATCCTCGGCGCAATCTCCGATCGATATGCCTTCCGCCTGCCCGCCCGGATCTCGAGGACCTCCGCCAGCACCGCCGCCGCCTTGCGGACCATGTCCCCGGTATCGAGTCCCCGGTGGCACGGACTGAATGCCTTCAGCTTCTGAATTCCCCGGGTCAGCAGGTGCTCCGCCCCCGCGAAATTCTCACACGTCAGATGATAATATCCCACGGCCACCTGGATCATCCCCTGGAAGAAGGGCCGTTCCGGGCCTCGCACATCCATCCAGACGTCCTCCCACGTGTCGTGAGACGAATAAAAGTCGCCCGAATTGAACTCGCGGATGCCCTGCTCGAATCTCTCGGTAATTTCTGGTGTGGGATCCACAGTATTTCACATGAACAATCGATATAAAAGCGATTTCCTTACACAATTCATTGTATTATGGTGACGCAAATAATGTTATATCAATGAGTTTGGAGAAAAATACCGTGTAAGTTCAAGAATATTATGTCCGGTTCGCTCTTGCAAGTCGATGCGCCAGGAAGATGGAAGTCGCCTCCGACGCGGCGTCCTGACCAGCCTGCATGTGCGTTTCAGCACGCAGACAGGAGGTAGTGGCGCCGTGCTGCGTCGGGAAATGGAAGCACGTTCAGGCGTCTTCTCCCGGATGGTTGATGCGCTCAGGCGATACTTCGAACCAAAGCTAAAAAGGGTGGAGCAGACATTCCTGTCTGCTCACGTACACAAATCCCAAACCTCAGAATCCTATGTCTGGGCAGGCCACGACTCGCCGCCGTCTCCCTCACTGGAAAAAGGACGACGCTATCTATTGGACCACATTTCGCCTCGCTGGCGCGATCCCCCGTGACAAACGCCGCGCCTTCCAGGAAGCGCGTCTGCTCTGACTCAAGCGCCACCACGAGTATCGGCTTTACGAAGGCGGCGCAAGCCTTTCATCTATATGCATTCTGGCAGAGGGACATTGAGACGGGCAGACAGGAATGTCTGCCCCACCTTCACACAGGTTGCCTCAATGGCTCCAGCGGTACGGTGAATTAATAATAAAGGCGGACCCCGAAAACCATTCAAAGTCCGCCAGCAGCGATTTTCAACGCTAAGCTTTCGATTTCAGTCCCTTGTAGACTTCCCTCCGATTTATGTACCCATCGGTATTTTTCCTGAGACGCGCGATCTCATCATCCGTCAGTTCCCGCCGTATCCTGGCGGGCACACCCGCCGCCAGCGTTCGAGGCGGGATCTCCATGCCTTCCAGCACAAGTGCACCGGCCGCAACCAGCGATTCCTCGCCGACCCTCGCATGATTCAACACCGTTGCGCCCATTCCTATCGTAGCCCCGCGCTCCACCGCGCAACCGTGCAAGATCGCGTTGTGTCCCACCGTTACGTATTCGCCCACGGTACACGGACATCCAGGATCGGTATGTAAGACTGCGCCGTCCTGGATGTTGGATCCTTTGCCGATCCGGATCGGCTCCTCGTCGCCCCGTAGAACGGCATTGAACCAGACACTGGCCTCCGACGCGACCCACACCCTTCCGATGAGTACCGCCCCGTTGGCCAGAAAGGCCGACTCATGAACATCCGGACTTTCGTGCTGATACGCCAGGATTGTCAATTCTCCCTCCGGGTCACGCGGCCACCAGCGATCGGCTTCCAGCCATCCCCATTCAGAAACGTCGCAGCACCCCGGTTGAGATACGGGACCCGGGCGAAAAATCAGCCAGGTTCGAATCCGGGTTCCCGTTCCCCCAATCTCATTCCTTGTCCGATTTACGATCCCTGTCGTCTTTTACAGGACCCAGCACAAACTCACGTTTGCCGGGACCGCCTCTCGAGCGGAAAAGACCTGTAAGAAACCCGATTCCGCCCGATATCGATCCGAACAGAATCGCTGTCTCTTTAACGGGCGAGTTCGACTGCCAGGCGGCCAGCGCACCGAGAATTGCACCCGACACGGCGCCACCGATACCCATCCGGAAAGCGGTGCCAATCTTTGTCGAACGCTTCCCCCGATGGAACAGGACCCGTTCGATATCCTCAACCGGAACACGCCGGGCATCGAGTCCGGATTGGACCAGTATGTTTCCGTCGTCGAATTCCGGTAAAAGTTGCCCCTGTATCCGCTCACCGTTCTTAAGAACCACCCCGCCTGGAAGACGGCGCGTGATCCCGGCGCGGGTGCGCCGCTCTACGAAGGATACTTCCCGATCGGTATATTTGGGGTACTCCGCATCTTCGGGCAACGAGGATTCAAATCCGATCTTATATTTTCCCTTCCGAACCTCGTCGAAATGCTCGACGTATTCCCGTAGCCGTCGGAGCGTATCCTCGTCCCCTACCGGCATCGTCCTGTCCTCGATCTCCGAGCCCGACCGGTACCGGATCCTCACCACGACGCGTTCTCCAAGTTTCAGAAAAGTGGCTGTCTGGAGACCGGGAACAGCCACGTCGAGGAACCGTATGGGAACCCTCTCGTTGTAGACGCTACGCCCCTGGAGGATCGAGTACCGGTTGCTCTCTTCCAGGTCGATTTCCGGGCCCACGAGTGGGCTGAGGACCACCAGATTCCCCTCAATTTGCCTCACATCCACGATGGACCACCCCGCGTCGTCTTTGCTTTCAATCGTTCGGACGGTTTTGACAGGTTCTTCGCCATCCTTTTCGTCCTCCACCGCCTTATCACTTGTGGATTCAGTCGCCCACGCCTGACCCGCGCCAACGACGCTGGTCCACAGCAGACAACCGGCGCACAGCACAGCGATTGTTTTTCGAAACATTACCATCTCCCTGGATGTGAGGTGACTTCCCGGCAGGACTTCAATGTAAGGCGGATATTGTGGAAGGTCAAGCGCCTGAGCCGATAACGTCAATAAAAAAGCGGGTCGTCGACCCGCGCGCCTGGGGTTAGCCGGCACATAACGCCGCCTCGTAGACGCCCCATCTGACCGAAAGTTCCGTCTCGGGCATCGTTAAACCGGCCCGTCCTTTGGATCCTCGATCTCAGACGTAATACCATCCATGATGTAGGGCCGATATTTCTTAAACACCGCTCGACGCTTGAACCACCCACCATGCGGTACCGCCGTCCCCACCACCCGTACACATTGCATTACATCGATCCTGTCGGACTCGCCCTTGCCGTAAAGCCATATGCCCAGCCGCCGCCGGACCTCGTGCAGCGATTCCCGGGATACAGGCATCGCTGTATCGAGGGGGATGAATACCTCCCGCTCCGTAAGCACGGAAGCGTCGCGCAGAAATTTCCGGGCAGGACTGACGAGCCGTTCCGGATCGAAAACGGCCATGCCGGTTATAAAGTCGATATCGCCTTCCGCAACCACGTCCATGAACAGGGTGCGCATGCGGTTCTTCAATCCGCCGTAGTCCTGCAACAGCCGATTCGACCTCGGATTCACACCCACGTATAGCGTGCCCAACCCATTGTACCGACGGCATTCCGACACGAAATCGGCCTCGTTATCGAACAACCCGATGCCGATGACATGGTCTCCGTCCATGGCTTTCAGTTGCGTGAGGCCAAGTTCGGGTCTGTGTTGCAGGAGATCGTAGTGTCGCCGCACGTCGCGCTCGCTGAAGGACTTCAACCTGCCGCTCCCCGGGTTCTCCCCCTGAGCAACTGTCTCCCATTGCGGATCTGTCCCAGCACAGCCTGATAACCCGTTCCACCGGCCAGTTCGCGCCTGTCGACGCTGTCCTCGGCGCAAAGCGACTCCGCGACATCCGCCTCAAACAGATCGCACTCGGAGCGGAACGTTCGCAGGTCCAGTTCGTCCAGGCGCCGTCCCTGCGACAGGGCCTTCCGGACCAGCCTGCCCACGATCCTGTGGGTTTCCCGAAAGGGCAACCCCTTACGCACCAGATAATCCGCCAGATCCGTCGCCACAATCGTGCCGTCGAGTGCTTCGCGCATGCGCTCCGACCGGACCGTCATTGTTTCCCACGCGCCGGCAAACACCGTCAGCACCTGATTGACCGTATCGACCGTATCAAAAAAGGCCTCTTTGTCCTCCTGCAGATCTTTCGAATAGGTGAGGGGCAATCCCTTCATCACGGTTAACAGCGACATCAGATTGCCATACACCCGACCCGTCTTTCCGCGGATCAGTTCCAGTGAATCCGGGTTCTTTTTCTGCGGCATCATGCTCGACCCGGTGCTGTACGCGTCGTCCAGTTCGATAAAATGAAACTCCGACGACGACCATACTATCAGATCCTCACAGAACCGGCTCAGGTGTCCCATCAGAATTGCAGCGGCGGACAGATACTCCAGCAGATAGTCGCGGTCGCTCACCGCGTCGATGCTGTTTTCGGTTATCCGTGAGAAACCCAGTTCCGAGGCCAGAAATTTCCGGTCGATAGGATAGGCGCTGCCGGCGAATGCCCCCGACCCGAGCGGCATCGCATCCGCCCGATCGGAGCATGCCGCGAACCGTCCCCGGTCCCGATCCAGCATCCAGAACAATGCCATTGTATAGTGTGACAGGCGCACGGGCTGCGCCTGTTGCAAGTGCGTATATCCCGGCATCAAAACGTCGATGTGCCGATCCGCGAAATCCACGAGGACGGCCTGCAGCCGGTCGATTCCGGCAACGGTATCCCGTGCTGCCTCCCGCAGATACAGCCGCTCGTCCAGCGCCACCTGATCGTTCCGGCTGCGCCCCGTATGCAACTTGCCGCCCACCTCGCCCACAATCTGGATCAGCCGCGCCTCCACCGCCATATGTATGTCTTCCAGGTGTTCGCCCAGCGGGAGGCGCCCTTCGGCGATTTCCACTTCCACCTGGTCCAACCCATTCAGGACATATTCCATTTCCTGCGGCTTCAAGACACCAATCTTCGCGAGCGCTTTCGCCTGCGCCCGGCTCCCGGCGATGTCCGCCTTGTAGAGCCGCCGGTCGAACCCGATGGACGCGTTGAATTGCTCCATGCTTCTATCCGACGGCTTATCAAACCGCCCCGACCAGGGTTTTTCTACAGATCCGTCCATCGAATTCTCCGAAATTACCACCGTCTCCGAATGAATCGCGGTTACAGACTCCGGATCTTTCAGTTTTCCGGCAGTCCTTCATCCACCTGGCCCGAAGCATTCAACGCCTTGGCGCTGACGCCCAACACATTCAGAAACCCCTCCGAATCCCTATGGTCGTAATCCCCGATCGCTTCCATCGAGGACAATTCGGACGAATACAGCGAATGCGTCACTGCCGAGGAGGATTGATAGGTTACCGTGCCCTTGTAGACCGACACGGTCAACGAGCCCGCCGCCAACGTCCGTACCGGCGCCAGGGCGCCACGTATCATCTGCGACGACAGGTCGAAATAATATCCCTGATAAATCTGCTCGGCGAGCGCCGAGGAAAGTGAATCGTAAAATCGCCGCGCCCGCCTGTCCAGCACCTGCTGCAACAGGAACTGGTAACACGAACCCAGCAACGTGAGCCCCGGGCTTTCGTACACGCCCCGGGACTTGATGCCGACAAACCGGTTTTCAACCGTGTGGATTCCAATGCCCACTCCGTGGCGCCCGGCAACGTCGTTGGCCGTGGCGATCGCGGACACGGCATCCACGGGTTCCCCGTTCATGAGTACCGGGCGACCCGCCTCCAGTGTCACTGAAAACGTCTCCGCGCGGTCGGGCGCGTCCTGCGGAAAAACCCCCATGCCGGGCTCGATGAAGTCTGCCGCCACGTCGAGATATTCGAGTTTGCCGGCCTCATGGGTCAACCCCAACAGATTTGCATCGGTCGAATACGGCTTGTCCTGCGTTGCCGTTATGGGCAGGTCTCGGGCCTGGCAGTAGGCGATCATCTCCCGCCGTCCGCCGAAATGCTCCAGGAACGCGTCGTCGCGCCACGGCGCGTACACTTTGATGGCGGGCGAAAGCATATTCGCGACTAGTTGGATACGTACCTGATCGTTCCCGCGGCCCGTGGCGCCATGCGAAAGCACGTCGATGTCGCTCGCCAGCATCTCTCTTAGAATCCCCTGCGTGGTGACGTGTCGGGCAAGACCGGTGGTATTCCAGTACCCGCCCTCATACACGGCGTTGGCGAGAAGCATTGTGATCGCCTCCTCGGCCAGGTCCGCCTTCAGATCCAGGATCACCGATTCCACGGCCCCACAGGCCAGCATCCGCCGCCCGATATCCTCGATATCGTCCTCATCCGGCTGCCCGATATCCGCGGTTATGCTCACCACCTCGACCCCCTGATCGGCCAGCCAGCGCGCGACCGTGCAACTGTCCAGCCCGCCTGAAGCCGCCAGCGCAATCCGCTTTCCCCGAAGTTCTTCCACCCTCATCACACACGCTCCTTTTCCATCGTCCTTCAGCTAGCCCTTCAAGATTTCTTCAAACACGTCCATAACGTGGTCGATATTCCCCGTCTCAATCACCAGAGGCGGCAGGAAGCGCACTACATCGGGCCCTGCGGCGCACACCAGAATCCCCCGCTCCCGAAACGCGCCCATCACATCCGCGGCTGGGACGTCGGCCATCACCGCGCCCGCGATCAACCCCCTGCCGCGAACCTCCGTGATTTTGTCCGGATACCGGTCTTTCAGCGCGTTCAGCCGGCTTTGGATATGGTCGCCCTTGGCCCTGACGCCCGCGATGAATCCCGGTTCGGAAAGCTGCCTGAAGACCTCGATGCCAACGGCGCAGCAAACCGGATGCGCGCCGAAAGTGGCCGCGTGGTCGCTCGGCTCCACGGCGTCGGCAACGGCCTGGCTCATCAATGTCGCGCCAATCGGCAGCCCGCCGGCCAGGGGCTTGGCCAGGGTCATGATATCCGGCGTCACCCCATAGTGTTCGTAACAGAACAGGGCCCCGGTCCGGCAGAGTCCGGACTGGATCTCGTCGTACACGAGCAGCATCTTCATCTCATCGCACAACTGCCGCAGCCCTTCCAGGAACGAAGGGTCTGCCGAATGAATGCCGCCCTCGGCCTGGAGGGGCTCCAGAATCACCGCCACCGTCTCCGCGTCAACCAGCCGCTCCACCGATTCGAGATCGTTGAAATCCGCGAACGAGATTCCGGGCAGCATGGGTCCGAATCCCTTGTGGAATTTCGGTTGACCCGTGGTGGAAACCGACCCCATTGTGCGCCCGTGAAACGAGTTGTTCATCGCAATGAACTTATACTTCGTGTGTTCCTCGAAATTCCTGTACCCCCACTTCCGCGCAAACTTCAGCGCAGCCTCCCAGGATTCCGTTCCGCTATTGCAGAAGAATACGCGATCCGCAAAAGAACGTTCGCACAGCATTGCCGCCAACCGAGGCGCGGGAACCGTATGATACAGGTTGGAGACGTGGATCAGCTTCCCCGCCTGCGCCGTCATCGTATCGCAAATGGTCGGGTTGTTGTAACCCAGCGCATTTACGGACAACCCGCTTACAAAATCCAGATACTGTTTCCCATCGGTGTCGAACAGATGCACCCCGTCTCCCCGTTCCAGGACAAAGTCGGGCCGTGCATAGGTCTGCAGAATGTAGCTTTGCTCCAGATCGATTATCTCTTTCGTATCCATCATCCATTCCCCCGGTTGTTGGGTTCCTTATACACTGCACGGTCCGCGTGCCCGATTCATTGAACAATCTCGGTGCCGATCCCTTCACGCGTGAAAACTTCGAGCAGCAACGCGTGTGGAACACGTCCATCTACAATGTGGGTTTTCTTCACGCCCCCTTTTACCGAACGCACACAGGCCTGAAGTTTTGGAATCATACCCCCTTTTGCCGTACCGTCCTGGATCAGGCCCGCCACGTCGTTTACGCGCAGCGTTGAAATCCTGGATTCCCGATCGGCGCTATCTCTCAAAATCCCGTTTACATCCGTCAGAAAAACCAGCTTCTCGGCCTGGAGCGTTCGCGCAATCTCCCCCGCGGCCGTGTCCGCGTTCACATTGTAACTCCTGCCGTCGGAACCCAGACCGATCGGCGCGATCACCGGTATGGTCTCTTTCTTGCAGGCTTCTTGAACCGGCGCGGGGTCCACCCGATGCACGTCACCCACAAACCCGATATCCACCGCCGTATTCTTCCCGCCCACCTCCGCCTGTGCATAGTGTTTACGAACGTGCATAATGCCGGCGTCCTTTGCCGACATCCCGTGGGCGCTGCCGTCCAGCGCCTGAATCCCTGCCACAATCCGCCTGTTGACGACCCCGAACAACGTATCCTCTACGACCTGCATCGACGCCGCGTTTGTCTCGCGTAATCCGTCAATCCACTTCGACTCCAACCCGGCGTCCTTCAGGCGTCTGCTGATCTCCTTGCCGCCGCCATGCACAACCACCGGCCGCATTCCTACCGTCTCCATAAAGACCAGATCGGCCAGAATCGTATCCGATCCACCATCCTCCGGCTGAGCGCTGCCGCCGTATTTCACGACCACAATCTTGTCACGAAACGAACGGATATACGGAAACGCCTCCACCAGCGCAGCGGCTTTCTGGATGAATTGCTCCATTGCACGATCCTTCACACGAAAACACGGCGCGATAGCCAGCATCCGGCCGATACAGCGCGCTCCGGGTTTCGACTCAAAAAAACGCAACCCGGCTGCCTTTTCAATGACGGCTCTGCTGCCCGTAACGCCGTACTTCGGAAGACACGTGTCACCACAGCTCCGCACTTGCGGGCGGCCGGTATCGGCCAATGGCTCAGCCGGTGCTGTAAACCCCGTCGATCCCGTAAAGTCTGGGCAGCCCGTGCATCAGATTCATATTCTCAACCGCCTGGCTTGCTGCCCCCTTGCCCAGATTGTCCTCCATCGAGCAAATATAGGCAAAGCCTTCGTCCACCCCCAGCTTGATCGCCAACTTGTGCGTTCCGACCACGTCGCGCGTGCCCCACTGCTTGTCCGCCGAATCTTCGACAGGACAGACAAGGTCCTCCTCCGTATACGCCGATGCGATTGCGTCGTTCAGACGGCTGGCTGCCTCCTGCCCGGGAAGCGCCTTCAGTTCGTCGGCCAGTTCGATTCGAATATTGGCGTTGATACCCGCAAATATCGACCGCAACACAATCGGCGTGAAATTCACCCGAAACCCGGAGTAGACCTCCATCTCCGGGACGTGCTTGTGGCGCCGGCCGAAGTTGTACGTTACCTCGTCGGGCTCATCCTCCACGTCCCGGCGTGCGCCCGAATTTCCCGACGTGGCCACCACCGTTGCTTCCCCCTGCACCATTCCTTTCAGCGGTTTCAGAGCCAGAATGACGCTGGTTGGATAACAGCCCGGGTTGGCCACCAATCGCGCGCCGGCAATCCGGTCGGCAAACAGGGCGGGCATCCCGTAAACCGCCTCTGCGAGCAGCTCGGGCTCGAGGTGTTCCATCCCGTACCCCGCCTCGAAGAGCGCCTTCGGCAGCCGGAAAGCGCCGCTCATATCGATGACACGTGTGTCCGCCGCCAGCGCTTGCGGCGCGAATTGCATCGACTCCGGGTCTTTTGTAGCCAGAAATACCAGTTCGCACTCGTCCAGGGCCCCCAGCCGGCGCCTTGAATTCTGTCGGAAACCGATCTCCGCACGGTCGTGCTGAGCCAGCACCCGTTCGATTTCCCGGCCAACCATCCCCGTATCGCCGTAAATGCCAACTCTCAAAACCACGCGGATCCTCCCGCGGATTCATGTGCCCCCTCAGGTGTCGGGGGTTCCGAAAAACGTGGGTGTGGCCACGCCTCACGCTTCATTCCCGTTCCTGCCGACGGCGTCGAGACGCGGCTTGCTGCATCATATCGCATGCCGTTCATTCTCCCGGTTCGATTATCCCGAAATATTCAGAATCCGCTCCCTCAGCACCTCGCGTTTTTCCACGGATTGGCACAGGATGAAGATCGTATTCTCCCCTGCGATCGTGCCTACGACCTCGGCCCATCCGACTCCGTCGATCGCCTCGCAAACGCCCTGCGCGTGACCGGTAATCGTCTTCAGCACGAGCGTATGTCCCGCTCCGCCCAGATCGACGACGAAATCCCGCAACTCCCGCGCCAGCAGATCCGACCGGTTGCCATACGGTTGGGACTCTTCGACATGCACCTGGTAGCGGAAACCAACCGCGCCGTCCGGCGTTTTCACGATTCCCAGTTGTTTCAGGTCCTTCGAGAGCGTAGACTGTGTGGTCAATATTCCCGCCGCTTTGAGCGCGTCGCTCAAGGCCTTCTGGGTCCCGATTGACCGGGATGCGATGAAGTCGAGAATTCGCCGCTGCCGTTCCTGTTTTTCGCTCACGAAAATTATTCCATAATATGGGAGTATTATTCCAATAATACCCAAAAAAAGCCAAATGGCAAGAATATTTATTCTTATGTGCAGTTTTTTGTCGGTTTCTCCAGGCCTCAAACCCTCACCACCTTTCCCGGATTCATGATATTGTCCGGGTCCAGTGCTTTCTTAATCGCCCGCATCACCTTCACCCCTTCACCATGTTCATGCTCCAGGGCTGCCAGTTTACCCATTCCGATCCCGTGTTCACCGGTACAGGTTCCTCCCATCTCCAGGGCCAGGTCAACGATCCGTTCACCGAACTGACGCGCTTCGGCAAGCTCGTCGGTGCAGTTCGGATCGATCAGGAACACCACGTGGAAATTTCCGTCGCCAACGTGTCCGAACAGGGGTGCGATCAGTCTTGACGCCTTCAGTTCGTCTTTCGTCCTCAAGATACAGTCCGCCAGTCTTGAAACCGGAACGCACACATCCGTCACGTATCCCACCGAACCCGGCCGCATGCTGCGCGACGCGTAATAGGCGTCGTACCTCGCCTGCCAGAGACGGTCGCGTTCTTTTTGACCGGTCGCCCATCGGAAATCTTCACCGCCGTACCTTCCGGCAATCCGCCTGGCCGCCGCCACGCTCTCGGTGACTGCCGTTTCAGAACCGTGGAACTCGAAAAACAGGGTCGGTGCCTTTCGGTAATCAAACCCGGAGTAGGCGTTGATTGCCCCCATCTGAACCTCGTCCAGAAGCTCGATCCGCGCCATGGATATCCCCGCGGCCATGATCTCGATGACCGTATTCACCGCCGACGAAATGTTCGGAAACGCACAGACTGCCGCGGATACGGCCTCGGGAACCCTTATCAGCTTCAACGTCACCTCCGTTATGATACCCAGGGTACCCTCGGATCCGACGAACAAATGCGCCAGGTCGTACCCTGCGGACGATTTCCTTGCCCGCCCCCCCGCGTGAACCTTACTCCCGTCAGCCAGTATGACCGTCAGTCCCAGGACGTTCTCACGCATCGTTCCATAGCTCACCGCCGTACTGCCCGATGCTCGGGTCGCCGCCATTCCACCCAGTGAGGCATCCGCTCCGGGATCCACCGGGAAGTATAATCCGGTCCGCGTGTCCTTCAAATGCCGGTTCAGCTGTTTCCTCGTCACCCCGGACTCCACCGTTGCATCCTGATCTGCCTTATATACCCTCAAGATACGATTCATACGGCTCGTATCGATACATACCCCGCCCTGAAGCGCGACAATTCCGCCTTCCACGGCCGTGCCGGTCCCATACGGCACCATCGGCGTCCGATAGCGCGCGCAGATCCTGACGACCTGTGACACCTCTTCATTGCAGACGGGAAAGACCACCGCGTCCGGCAATCGGGGCGTATGGTAGGAAGCGTCCTGTGCATGGGCTTCCCGGATCTCCTCGTCCGTATGCATCCGATCGCCCAGCATCGATCGGAGTTCCCCGATGGCCGCAGCCGGATTTGGATCCGAAGATGTCTTCGCTGTCCGGTTATCGTTCTGCATTTCTATCAACCTTCTGTTCAGCCTCTTTCATGATTTTTCACGTAGCGGGCCAGCCATTCCGTCATCTCCCAGAATACGTGCATTACCGATTCACGCGCTCTATACCCATGGCTCTCATGGGGCAGCATCACAAGGCGCGTTGTTGCGCCGTGGCCCTTCAGCGCGTTGTAGAGCCGCTCGCTCTGCATGGGAAACGTCCCTGAATTGTTGTCGGCCTGGCCATGAATCAACAACAGCGGCGCCTTTATCTTGTCGGCATGCATAAATGCGGACATGGCAGAATAAACCTCCGGCGCCTGCCATAAGGTGCGCTCTTCCGACTGGAAACCAAACGGCGTCAGCGTACGGTTATAAGCGCCGCTCCGGGCAATGCCCGCCCGAAACAGATCGCAGTGCGCCAGTAGATTGGCTGTCATAAACCCGCCATAGGAATGTCCACCGATCGCAATGCGGTTACGGTCCGCAACGCCCCGGCGCACGACTTCCTCAACAGCCGCCTCTGCGCCGGTCACCAGCTGGGTTACGTACGAATCATTGCCTTCCTGGCCATCTGCTCCCACAATTGGCATGGACGGGCCGTCCAGAACCGCATATCCCTGTGTTAACCAGGGCAGGGGCGACGTCCAGTCCACCCGGGTAAATTTGTACGGAGAACCCGTCACCTGGCCGGCGGCATCGGCGGTTTTGAACTCACGCGGATACGCCCACATCAGCAAGGGCAAGGGTCCCTGTTCAACGGAATACCCTGGCGGCAAATAAAGGGTGCCGTTTAAGCCGATCCCGTCCGCTCGCCGGTAATGAATGAGCTCCTTCCGAATCTCGGCAAGCTGTGGCGCCGGATGGGGGAACGTGGTCAACTCCCTGACCTCCCGGGCCTTCAGCGCCCGCATGAACACGTTCGGCGGGCGTTCGGTCGATTCGCGGAGCGTCAACAACAGACGCTCCGCTTTATCGATCAATTTGATGGGCTGCTCGTAATACGGCGGCTCGCATCGCCACAATCGCTTTGTCGCCTTCGTGTTCAGGTCGAGCCGATCCAGGAATGGGAATTCCCCGTCTGGAGATGCGCCGTTGCCTACCAGAAAAAGATGCCTGCCGCCATCACCCGTCAGCAGTACACTCCGCCCTGCGGCATTTGACGTCAACAGCGGCGTACCCGGATCACTGTACCGGTCCTCCCACGACCGGTCGAAAAGCAACTCACGGTCCGTGGTTTTCCCGTTTGGCTCAAACCGCCAGGTTCTGGCCCGGCGGGTCTGCCACCACCGCTCGGCCACCAGCGCCATCGCGCCGTCTCCCCAGGCCAACCCCGCGAACCGAAGCTCCAGAGACTGCAACAACGTTGGCGCGCCCTCAAAGGGCTCGGAAAGCGCATACACGCAATCTCGCAAGTCGGCCGCTGCGGACGGGTCGCCGCCATCCTGTGCCTCCACCCAACACACCGTCGCGTTCGCGTCGTTGCGCCACCGGAACGATCGCGGGCAGGCGGGCACGCCGTCAAACGCGATGGGTACATTCTCCGCCAGAGGCGCATCCACCAGTTCGCGAACCACCCGACCCTCCAAATCCCAGACTTCAACCCGAACCGGAAACCGGTAGTGCGGCACCAGGTATGAAAATGGCCGGTGGAGGATCTCCACCAGAAGATAGTCGCCGCCCGGCGCCGGCTCCGCACGGCGAATCGATCCTTCCCTTCCGATCTCCCGCTGGTCCCCTTCGGATGTGACCATCACGACCCGGGACGCGGTGTAGTACTCAAAGAGTGACTCGTCGTGCGCCCCGGACAACAGATCCTGATAGGTCCGCGAAGGCGCCGATTGCCCCGCATTCTCCCGTATCTCCGGCCCGACGGGAAACGCAGGCGCCACGGGAATTTCACCCGGGTCTTCCAACACCGCCCGGACGATCAGCGAACCGACGTTCGCCGTTCCGTGTCCTGAGGGTATCCAGTGGAAAGGCGCGCCGAAGACCGCGTTCAAGCGGATCTCCGACACCTGTCGCGCCAGGCCGGAATCTACTTCCGCCAGCCACAGCCTGATCCCGGTTTCGTCACGGACGGTAAATGCAAAACAACGCCCGTCGGGCGCCCATCGCGGCCACGCGATCCGGGCCTCCGGCGGCAAACCCGTCACCGGGCGTTCCGTTCCATCGGAAATTCGTTTCAGTGTGAGTCCCGTATAATGCCCCGACCGGCTCAAACCGTTAGCGTCAGGGTCGATACGCAAGCCCGCCAGGCGCAACTCCTCCCGGGCCAATTCAGAAATGGGCGGCAGGCTCGGCTTCGTGAGCACGAGCATCCACCGCCCGTTGGGGTCGACGCTGATATCGGGTGTGGTCGGGGCGTCCAGAATCGCCGCAATCTCGCCCGGCGGCATCCGGTATTCAGGCGCTACAGTCGTCTGGTCCATCCCATTCTCCGGTTATGTCAACAAGCATGCCAGGAAATAGCCCGTATTGCCAGCGAGCGCCCACCTACACCGCGATTGCCTCCAATCCGTCTGCGAGCCGCTGCTTGTTCACGTCGTCAATGCGCCAGGGCACCACGGAACCGTCCGTCCGATACCGATTATAATAGCCGCCCTCGTAACGGGCGATCGGCATCAATATCTTTTCCGAACGAACCTCGGCCATCGCCTGCCTGTCCATCGTCCCGCCGCCTGCCAGGTCCACCACGTCGATCTCATCCAGCCTGTTGCTGCCCAGGCCGCGAAGGGCCGCGAATCTCAAATAGGGCGTCGTCTCCGGATCCAGCCCCATCAGATACGTCGCAACCGCGTCCACGTGTACCTCGTTTTCTCCTATGAGCGTCCAACCCAGCGGATGATTCTCGCCTTCGTTAAACGCGGTGCCATCCCTTCCGACCAACCCGTCGACCATGCAAAGGCGGGGAATTTTCAGCGAACGCAGGGCGGAAACCAGGTCGCATAGTTTGTGGTAAAACCGGTCTTCAAACAGACTCAACCCGCTCTCCGTCAGCCGCCAGATTCCGTTTTCGTACGGCCGGTCGACATCCTGTATATGACACAGATGACGCTCCGGCCGCGCCAGGATTCCCATCAGGTTCTTGATGGCCAGGGTCGTACATCCCAGGTTGTGGCATTTCGCCAGCGGCACATTGAAAAAGAATGCGCAGTCGGTCACATCCCTATAAATCGGATAGGCTTCGAACACCACCCCGCCGGGCACCGGAACTCCCCTGCTCGGCCGATCGTTCAATGCGGTCAACGTCAGCTTTCTGCTGGCCGCCATCTTCGTGTACCCCGCCCCCGTCCATGTATTCCCGCTGTCCGGCTGTTCGCCGGATTGTCCGTCCGCGACCGCCAGTCTGCTCGCGTCGGCTCCTTTCTCCACGAGCGCGTCGGCCATACCCGCCAGAAAGCCAGGGTGGGTCACAATTCGTTTCTCCGCCGGAAACAGGACCGTTGCATTCGGCTTGAGCAGTACCGTTCCCTCTTTCGGCAGGGTCAGGTCCACCCCCCGCAGCGCCTCAAAAGCCAGGTCTCTGTACATCTCAAAAGGCGCCTCGTTTCCGGTTATCCCGGTTCGAAACAAGTAGACTTTGTCGCTATCTATACGCATCCTGTCCTCCTCGCGCCGGGCTCGATGGCCCTGCTTCCGTTGCGCCGGATTTCGACCGTAAACGTCACGGCGTCAATCCACGCGCTTGATTCAACTCCCCTCGACCTCACTTATAGCATATCGGCTGACACCCATACAGCAGGTGCGTATCGGGGCACTTTGAACGCTCTTGATTTTAAAAACACATCAGCATATATTCACACGATTACACACGTCATATACTGCCCGGTTGTCTCAGGTCATGGAAAACCGACTCAACACTGAGCTGTGGCCGCCATACCGAATTTTTACTAATCTTTTGATTGTACACCCGATGCCTTTTAAAAATGCCAACTATCAGAGACATTGCCGGTCCCTATCGATTTTTCTTCTTTAGCTTCGACTGCAATGAACCGAAACATATACACGTTCAGCGTGAAAAACGGATCTGCAAATTCTGGCTCGAACCAATTTGTCTGTGCAAAAATCTGGATTTTTCTTCTCATGAACTCAATCGAATTCGCCGAGTAATTCAAGCCAATCTAATTCTCATTTTGGAGAACTGGGATGAACATTGCGGGTAGTCCGGAACCGAGAATTCAGATTCTCCGGGTTACTGATGATTTCATTACAGCCGACTTTGTTGATGGTCGTACAATCAGTGTTCCTCTTGTCTGGTCGTGGCGGCTGTCGGAGGCCACGCCGGAGGAACGCGCCAACCACGAAATTATTGGCGATGGAATCGGGGTTCGCTGGCCTGACCTTGATGAAGATATAAGCGCTCAGGGGCTGTTGGCAGGTGTTCCGGCTCGACCTCCCAAACACACGGTTTGAATCAGTCATTCCGTATCTTTTGATGCCACACCGTCGCGGATCAAATGCGGGTACGATAGACGCGCCGTTGCCGTCATCCGGCCGTTTTCGGCCAATGTCCATTCTTCATCGTATCGCACGCAGTACAATTTCCCTGCTGCGTCTGAGGGCATCCGGAGGATCCGGCAGACCGGGGTGTAACTCCAGACTCAGACCGCCGCGGTAGCCGATATCCCTCAAGGCGGCAATGGTATCGCTCAGCACCGCCTCGGTCAGAATCCCGTCCGTCAAACCCAGGTGCAGATCACGCGATCCGTCATTGTCGTCCAGATGGACATAACCCAGCAGGAGCCCCGCGTTCGAAATTACCGCTGCCGGGTCTTCGCCGGACATCTGGGCGTGACCGATATCGAGCAGGAGGAACAGGTTTGGATGCCCCACATCCCGCAAGAATGCGGTCGTTACGGCGGCCGTGGGAAGCGCCGAACCCGGGAAATGTTCCACGCACATCCGTACACCCAATTCGCCGGCCCGTTCGGCCACCTTCCTCAATTCCGCCGCATAAACGTCCAGATACGCCGGATCCCGTTCCGGAACGACGTAAGCCGTGGACGCTCCCAGACCAGCGGCATAGGCCAGCGCCCGGTCGAGATACGATGCGGCTCCCGTCGCGGATTCCAGGTCATTGCTCCCCAGTATCGCACCTTCCGGCAGCCCGAACGATGCCGCGATACAGGAAACCGAAAGCCCGTGTTCCCGGATTTTCAGCCGCGCCTCGTGCGAAGAAAAAGCGAACGGCCGTACGTCGATCTTCTGAAACCCCAACCCGGCCGCGCGGGCCAAAATCTCGTTTTCCGATCCCTCGATCGCCCACACACAACACGCAAGATTCATCCCGACGTCTCCCGCATCCGGATCGCGTTTTCCACCATATCAAACACCGTGTACCTGGCTTCATAGCCCAGGATGCGTTTCGCCTTGTCGCTGGTGATATACCAGGGCCGTCGTGCGGTTGGAATACAGGCCTTTACATGCGGCAGATTCAACCGTGCAGCCAGGAAGGTTACGAATTCCTCCGCGCAATGCGGTTCGCGTCCACCCAGGTTGAATACTTGTCCCACGGCCGACGTCGCCCCGAGCACGCGCAGACATCCCTCGGCAATATCGCGCGCGTCAGCCCACTGCCGAACCTCGGCGTTCCCGTCGCAATCCGCGTAAACGACGAGTTGCTCGATGCCGGAATACAACGACTCCAAAGCCGCCAGCGTTTTCGACTGCGCCCCGTTCAACGCGGGTATCGCCCTTAGATGGTCCATCGCCGCGTTCAGAAACAGCCAGCGAGCGAATACGCTTTCGGGATTGACGAGTTCCCCGGCATCCGCGGTAGCGCCAAATCGCAAGATCGTTATGGGTACGCCAAAACCGCGGCCGAAACTCAGACAGAGTTCCTCCGCGCCGATCTTGCTTGCACCGTATACCGTTCCGGCCAGTCGGGGATGGTCTTCGTCCACGGGCAGGTAACGGGCGTCCGCGTCCGGCCTTTCGAAATAGACGGCATCGCTGCTGGCATACACGAAGTGTGCAAGCCCCGGCGCCCGGACGCGCGCGGCCTTCAGCAATTGATAGGTGCCCTGGATGTTGACATGGACGAATTCCTCCTCCGTGCCGCCTCCCGAAGTCAATGCTCCGGCCAGATGAAATACGGCGTCCATCCCCTCAACAGCGGGGCCAAGCGAGGCAGGCGCTTCGAGACGCCCGTATGCCACCTCCACCTCCGGGGCCAAAAGCGTCACCCGGTTGTCGTGAGGCATCACCAGTGCCCGGACGGTATGCCCTGCCTCGGCCAGCGCCCGTACCAGGTGTCGTCCGATTCGGCCTGTCGCCCCGGTCACAAGAGCCCGCACTGCGCATCCTCCTCACATCCGGGAACCGAGACAGCCGATCAACGTGTCCACGTGCATGGCAAATTCCAGCGTCAGCTCGATACGCGATCCCAGCGTCTCGTGTCCCTCCCAGTGCCAGTACCCCTCCGGCTTCTGCAACCGCTCGTACCATTCTCCCATCCGGCAGGCCCAATCCAGGTACGCCTGCTCGCCGGTCAGTTGATACAAAAGAGCGCTACCCCAACTGCTCTTGCATGCCTGCGCGTACTTGAACTGTGCATCGGTCGCCGCCATCGAAAAGGCCTGATAACGACGGGCGAGCGCCAGGTATTCGGGGTGAGGGTCGGCCATATAAAGCCGACACAGGAAACCCGCCGCGATGCCTCCGACTGTCCAGCGCTGCGGCCGGTCCGCGCGGTTCTCCACCACATGCCAGAAGGCCTCGTCCACTGAAAATCCGGTAATCGCCCCGCCTTCCTCGCACGACCAGGCATAGTAGAACCGTTCGGGCAATTCCGCCTGCGCTGAATACATCCGCTGCAAAAACCGGTAAACCGATCGCGCTACATCCAGACGACCCGTTGCCAGGCAGGCCAGCCCGGGCCCGCATGCGTACGGAATATCCATGCGGTCACTCCTGCGTCCGTCGGCCACGCGGTCGTTGTGAAATCCGCCCGATATGCGATCCTGCCACGAAAGCAGATCCGGCATCAGCCCATAACTCAAGTCATACTGCCGCGCCAGATGCGCGCCGACAATCAGCGTGGCATTCCGATAGGCGTACGCATCGTCGAACACGCGATACGGCCCTTCGATCCTGCCCTCCGGTGTCAACATCTCCCGTCGGATCCAGGCGCAAACCCGCGTCGCCGGCCCGGTTTCGCCCACAATCGAGAACGTCCACGGCGCCCGGTAAAAATGGAACCCCTCGGTTTTATCTCCCAGCGACCCGTCCGCGTTAATATGATCCAGCAGCCAGGCCACACCCTTTCGACGGACCTCGATGAGCGCGCCGATCGTCTTGTTTTTTCCCGCCATCAGAAAACCCGGGCGATTCCGGCGGACAGGGGAATTGACTTGCTATCGTCTTTGTCCGCGTGAAACTTTCTAAAATCCAGCCGACCTTCCAAACCGCGAGCTTTCCGCCCTGACGCTGTCAGGCCGTATAGAAGCAGCGGCGTCGCACTTCGACCGTCGCCGCTGCTCCCAACACGATCACGTCCTGGAAAACCGCACGATACTCGGTATCTCCGCCCAATCGCCCGCGCCGACCATTGCCACCGAATACCGCGGTCCCCCATCGCCGACGGCCACGGGGAAGTCTTCCGAGGTCATCGGCCCTCTACCCTCGCGGTCGATCCGCCAACCACCGTCCACCTTCTCCGCCAACCGTCCCTGGGGTTCGTTCCGGCTGTTCAACAGCGTCATCCCCGTGTGCGCGTGCGGATTGGACGCGCTTGTGATAAGGCGTTCCGCGTCGACTTCCAGAACCGGTCCGCCTGCCACCCTCACGTCTTCGTCCCCAATTGAAAAACGCCGCCGGTCAATAACCTTCGCCAGCGTCAGACTGCCCGAGAAACCATCCGACGTCACCGGAATCGCCTGCCCGGGCGGCAGTTCATCTCCGATCGCGGCGTCGGCAAGCTGGATTGTCCCCTGCGTGTAGTCCACCGACACGATCCGGCTCCGTCGCATTCCCATTCCTGACATCTGAAAATCGCCCATCCCGAGGATCTTGCCGTTGAATAGCATCGCCCGAACCGGACGGCCCAGGTTGTCAAGCGCCAGAACGGCCATCTGCCCGGCCACCCTGAAGCCGTTCTCCATCGTATGCTCCCGGTTTGAATCCAGGGCGTGAAACAGATAGTGGGTGCTCCCATCTTCCATTTCCACCCGGACCGCGGCGGCCCCAGCGCCGTTCGGCTTCAATTCAATCTGTGTCGCATGCCGGATCCAGCCCTTGTTCCTATATGGCTCGAACACCGTGGTAAACCGGCTGGAAAGATCAGGTCCGGCCCGCCTGCGCACCAGGAACTTCACGCTCTCCGGCAGGTATTTGTATTTCTGGACCGGTCCGTCGCACGCGAACAGTGCCTCATCCCGTCCGATCAGATGCGCACGGAGTCCGATGCCCCGCCACGGGCGTTCCGGCTGGCCCTCAATGGGCTCCGTAAGCCGCCACTCGGCAATCGTGTCGACATCCAGATGTCCCTTCTGCACATTGTACAGAAACTGGTACCCGCTACCCCGGTACCCGGTATACGGAACGCTGGACAGGCGTTTGTCCTTCAACTCGGGATCGTCGTAAAACTGCTCGTAGGGCACGTCCCCACCCGCCAGCGTCCCCGATTCCCGAACCGGCCCAAGGGCCGGCCGGCAGACAAACTCCGCCTGATTGCCGTGAAGCATGTAGTCGTGCTGCCGGCCCCCGTTCACGTAGAATACGTCAAAGAGATAGTGCTGTCCGGGCGCCGCCTCCACCAGCATATTTGCGCGCCGATACAGATCAACCCTGTCCGCGTAGGCGCCCTCGCAGGACGCATCCACGGCCTGTGCGAAACCCTCCGTTATCAGTCCGTGCAGCCTTCCGGGCCCACGCCCCTGCCGCTTTGCATCCACCACCACCGTATTGTGCGCCACCGTATTGGTGAAAAACCCCGCGAGCCGGTGGTTGAACGAATCCGTCTGCTCTGGGTACCCGATATCGGTCAACAGCGCGTTGTCGTGGGAGAAAAACAGAATGTTCAACTGATCATAGTGCCGGTGGGCCTGGTGGTCGCCATAAAAAAAGGAAACGGCCGACCGGTTCGTTTCGTTCCCGCACTGAAGATTCGCCATCCCGTACGCGGGAAAATGAAACGACCGTCTCCCGATCTCGGGGTCCTCTTCTTCCGGAAGTTCCGAAAGCTGCGCCTCAACCGGTTTGGTGAACAGATCCTGGCGGACGCCCGGCTGCGTCTTCAGAACCCACGCGAGGCGGGCGTCGTTCACATACGGCAGCGCGATCTGGCATACGGCTGGCTGCCACGCGCCGCCCTGAGCAAACATATCGCCGGAATCCCCGGTGGAAGGGGTGAACTTTCCCGCAATACAAACGTCAAACGCCCAGGTCACCAGCTTTCTGTATCGCGGGTGCTCGAACAGATTCACGCCCATATCCACCATCAGAGAAGCCAATTCAGTCAAATCGTGTACCCAGATGTCATTGTACCCGAGAGACTCGTGAGGCATTCCGTCTCGGTAGACCAGATTCTCAAGCGCATCCCGCAAACCCATATCCGTGTCTCTTACCTGGTTCGGATTTGCCAACACGTACTGTATCATCTCGTCGCTGTGCGGACGACCTTCGGAAGTCGACAGCACCCGCGCCAGCGTCAGCAGCGCCTTCTGATGCATTCCGTAGTTGCCCCTGATCCGCCCGCCTGACGCGTCCATAATGCACCTGGCCGCCTCGAGTAGCAACCGCTCCCGAATTGTCGAGTCGATCTCCGGGCCTGTCTTGTCCGCGATGCACTGGAGTACGACGTCGGCGTCCAGATAGGGGCGCACCGCATCGTAAGCAATCGCGCAGGTATGGGGCGGTCGGGTTTCCCAGATCATATTGAACAACTTGCCCGTATAGTTGGGATTGTGCTCCTTCGATTCCCTTGACTGCCGTTCGTATTCGTAGTCGGGGTAATATTCCGCCAGCTGCCACAGCAGAAGCGCACATTTATGCGCGTACCGTCGCGCCCCAACATCATCATCCGCAAGCACGGTGGCCTTGCCCAGGACTTCGATCGCCTCCATCAGGAATCGCATCATGCTCCAGTGTGCGTAATATGCCACAAACCAGTAGTTGGCCGGCACCGGGTCTCCGGGACGATGCCACCCCCATCCATCGTCGGCGTAAGGACCGGTCAACAGGGACCTGTCTTCCATGCCCGTGGCCAGAAATGCCTCGAAATCGCTGGATGGATACGTCTCTCCGCCCACGGGACATGTCACTTTATAGGGCCTCTCAAAGTCAATGATCCACCTGTATAGTCCCAGTTCATGGACTTTGACGCCGTGTACCGGACACCCATCGTTGTGCACCTGATATCCCCGCGGTACCTGAGGCGGTGAAACGAGGGTGCGCAGCTTCGCGTCTTCGTAACTGGCCCAATGCTCCGCCCTTTCTATGATTCCCGAACTCTGCTCCCGAGCCCAGTCGTAGTGCGCCAGATTGTACCGGATCACATCCATCCTGGCATCCGTATAATAAGCTCTTCCGCCGGACGCAAACACCGGCCTTGCCGTACCGATCAGCAGAAAGAGGAATACGCCGGACGCCAGTACGTCCGCTAAAGTACCTGTGTGAAGAAAATCAGCCATCGGAATTCAGCCTCTCAGCTGGGGTGGAAGGACGGTCTCCGGGTCTGAGGGTTCTGGCGCGGGAGGACGCCGGGAGACGCCACCTCAATATACGGCGCCGGTACGCGCGACTTCAACCCGACTTTGTGATGGCACTGAAATATATAGCCGCGCGTGATCTCCAATGTCAAGCATTTAATCCCGCGCCGCAGCCCTGTTCACGGCAGGGCGTCGAGCCCGGCGCATCACGACTTGACAGCAATGATGGTTCATATTATGATGGGTGATCACCGGCGACCTGCCCGCGTCAAAAGGGGTCGACACGGCGACCATGACGGCGTCATCTGTCAGGGCAGCGTCTCTTCCCTGAAGAGAGGAAGCATCTCATGAACGAATCGAACACAAACGGACAGATGCTGGCGGGATTTGGCAAAGTGGATATAACACCTGCGCCTCACGATTCATTCGAGATCTACGATCCGATCTATTTTCGGGCGCTGCACGTGCGGCAGGGCGACCGGCAGGTGACGTTTCTGGCGGCGGACATGTTCCTGTTCGACCATATCTGTTTCGATATGATGGTCACCGATCTGGCGGAAACCGACGTGGACCCCGCATGGATTCTACCGGGCGCCAGCCATATGGGCACCGGACCGACACTGTTCCAGTATTACGTGAATCAACCCACGGAGGCTCTGAAGGAATTCGGAAACGAGGCGCGTTACGCAAGGGCTGCGGCTGAGGCGGTACGAATTGCCCGGGCCGACGTCTCGCCTGCCCGCGTGGCAGTCGGAGCGGGGCCGGCCGAACCGGGCCTGCAATACAACCGCCGCGCGCACGATAGCCAGGGCAATCTGCGGATGGTTTCACTGACGGAGTTTCCGAGGCCGCCAGACGATCTGGAATACGACGCAGTGGATCGACAGGTAGCCGTCGTTCGCTTCGACAGGGACGGCAAGCGGCCGATCGTGCTGACGAATTTCGGGTGTCATGCACTTGCAATGTGGGACTTGCGGGGCAACATCTCGGCGGATTACCCCGGTGTGGTGGCCGGGGTGCTTGCCGAAAGGGAAATCGACGGCCTTTTCATCCAGGGCGCGCTGGGTAACGTGCATCCTATTCGCGAAACGGATGATCCCTGCGGGCGCATTGGCAGGTCGCTGGCGCGAACGACTCTGGATATCTGCGATGGACTCAAGCCACGAGCGGATGTGGAACTGATGCTTTTCAAGCGCACGGTTCAAATCGAACGACAGCCCGTGGCCGAAGTCGAGGCGGCGCGGAAGGAATGGCAGGCGAATCCCCCCGCGGCAGAGGGACTCGCGCGATACGAATACTGGCTGGCGCAGACTTACAGGGATCAAACCTCCTGTTCGTTCGACTTTCGTGCGGTCGTACTCGGCAATAACGCGTTGATCCATATTCCCGGCGAGCCCTTTGTGGAGACTGCGTTTGCCATTCGAGAGGCCGCCGCGTTCGACCGTGTTTTGCTCTTGTGCAACCCGTGCCCCGAGGTCGGGTATCTGCCAACGGCGCACGCACGTGTTGAGGGGGATGGAGAGGTGTTGTTCGCGCCCCTGGAGATGGAATCCGAGGCGCAAATCCGCGAAGGAGCGATCGCGTTGTTGCAGGAGGCGAGGGGCCAGCCACTCCACCCATCCGGCCCAGCCCCGGGTAAGACGTGAGACGGAAGACGGTAGAAAAGGCAAGGCGCGAAAGACTGTCGGTGTCGGGCGTGGTCCTCTCCCGTCTAACGTCTCCCCTCTCACCGACTTTTGTCAACCCGACAATTCTTCTGATTCACGAAAGGCATTTTAACAGATGGCTGAAGGATTGTTGCAGCGTCTGGAAAAGGGCTTCGTATTGGGAGACGGGGGGTACCTGATGGGGCTGCGGCTTCGGGGTTTTGTGAGAATGGGAGCCATGACGCCGCAGGTGGTGGCAACACACCCGGAGGAGGTGCGCAGGCTGACGCAGGAGTTCAAGGACGCGGGGGCCGAGGTCCTGCAGACGCTCACGTTTTTCGGTACGTCCAATATGCTGAAGCCGGCGGGTTTCGGGGATCGCGCGAAGGAAATCAATACCACGGCCTGCCGGATCGCTCGCGAGGTGGCGGGCGACGATGCGCTGGTCGCGGGCAATTTGAACAGTCCGAGCATTACCTATATGGATTACGATCCGTCCGATGTAAAAAAGCGGGCCCGAACGCGCGCATGGCTGGACGAGCAGCTGCCCTGGATCTGCGGCGGGGGCGTCGATTTCCTGATTCTGGAGACCTTTTCGTGGTTGGACGAGGCGCTTCTGGCAGTCGCACTGGCCAGAGGAGCGGGACTCCCGCTCGTGGTGACTGTGAGCATGGAGGGAAAGGGATACGCGAATACGTTCGACGGATTCTCGCCGGCGGAATGCGCCAGACAATTGGCGGATGCCGGCGCTGACGTGGTGGGGTTGAACTGCATCTGCCCGCCAACCGATATGCTGGAGTTCGCATCCCGGATGCGGCGGGCGGTAGACGTGCCGGTCTGCTGCCAGCCTTCGGCCTGGCATTCCTGGTGGGAGCGGCCCTCTGCAACCGCGGCCCAATTCGCCCGATTCGCAAGGGATGCGATGGCGGCGGATATCCGCTATCTGGGATCCTGCTGCGGGGCCGGCCCGGAACACGTGCGGGCGATGGCGCTGGAGATGGGTAAACACAGGGGACCCTGACCGCCGTTTCCTGCCCATGTCCAACCCGGGTTGTCATGAACTGAAATACGACATTTCGGTTCGCGGACGCGGCCGGTTCGGCCGGGGCTTCCGGTGGGCGGCCTTAGCCACGGCACGGATCATTGAAATGACAGTGAGGCGTTTGTGTTCTATCTCGAAACCGAAGGCGACGCGTTGACAAGAGGTATTGCCCACGGTCGCGCGGCATCGGATCGGATCGCCGGTCTGATAGATCGATACCGGGAGGAGTTTGCCGACGGGGAAGGCGGTTGGCGCCCGGGGCTGGCGCCGG
This sequence comes from Candidatus Latescibacterota bacterium, assembly GCA_965237675.1. Classification (GTDB taxonomy): domain Bacteria; phylum Latescibacterota; class UBA2968; order UBA2968; genus JAAXHE01. The sequence continues at coordinate 182,680 of OZ250150.1, read as the reverse complement.
ATGAGCGGAAGCGCAAAGTGGACCTGTGGACGGAGCAGATCGCCCGGTTGTTTCCCGGGATGGTCCGGGAAATCGAGGGCATTGCGATGGGCGCGGGGCTACCCTTTGAAGACGTGTTCGAGCTCAATCTCGTCTTTGATCTGGATGAGTTCTCTACGCCCGCATGTACCGTCTTCGGGTTTGCCGACCGCAACGGGTATGCATGGTTGGGGAAATCCGACGATCTCGGTAAGAGAGAGCTGGGGGCCAACGCGATTCATCAGGCGGCGCCTTCCGGCAAACTGCGATCTGTACAGATGCACTTTGTCGGAACCATTTGGACGGCGGCGGCGGTCAACGAGGCCGGGTTCGGGTTCGGCATGACGGGATTGACCGGATTTGAACGCCGTCAGGACGGGGTTCCGGTTTTGTTTCTGTTGCCCTTGATGGCGGAACAGTGCCGTTCCGTCGAAGAGGCCGAGGCGTTGTGCGCCCAATATGAGGTTCCAATGCACGGAATGAGCGTTCTGATGGGCGACGCGACCGGCGACGTGGCGATTCTGGAGAAACACGTGGCGGGGCAGACCATCAGACGCCCGTCAGGTTCCGACGCCGCGGTGTGGGAGACCAACCACTGTCTTGGAAAAGAGCTTGTCGGGAAGGATGATCCGGAATCGCCCCTGTTGGAAAACAGCCATGCGCGTATCGCGTTGCTCCCCCAAATGGAGAGAGAGGTCAAGCGGAGCTTTGAAGGGTTGGTCGAGATGTACCGATTCCACGCCGACCCGGTGGGTATCTGCCAGCATGGTCAGGCCGGGCTGCATACGGACAGCGGTGTCATCATATGCCCGGACAAACGGGCGATGTGGGCGACGGAGGGGTATCCCTGTTCACATCCCTTTATCCGCCACGAAGTCACCGCCGGATAGTATGGTATCCCGGTCGGATTCATGCAGGGCCGAATGGATGTCGGGCCTTGGATGTGGATTGTCGCGGATACATGACATTGGCGTTGCAAACAATTGTATTTTTTGTTAACTTTTTGTCGCGACGATGGATCATGCCTTCGGGAAATTCAAATGATCGTAGCCGATGCCTCCCCGTTGATCGCCCTTGTCAAGGTGCGGCGCCTGAGCGTCCTGCGGGATTTGTACGGCAGCGTGCTGATCGCTCCCGCGGTACGGGCGGAAACCATCGACGCTGGCAGGGCTATTCGTGCCCCGGATGTCGCACAACTCGAGGCCGCCTTGGAAGACCGCTGGCTGAAGGAGGTTCGCCTGAAAGAGGGAGAGCGTGCGCTCGCGAGGCGTTTGGACAGACCGTCCAGGTTGGGTCGGGGAGAAGTGGAGTCCATCGCACTCGCAGACGGGAGGGGACTGCGGTTGATCGTCGACGACAAGGAGGCTCGAAGCGTGGCTGCGGTCATGTCGGTCGAACATGTGGGTACGGCGGGAGTATTGTTGGAAGCGTGCCTGCGGCGCCATCTCAACCTGGCAGAAATGGAGGTCGCAGTTCGTGACCTCGGTCAGATCTTGTGGCTCTCGCCAACTGTTGTAGCGGAAGTATTGAGACTCGCAAGGGAGGTGAATGAATGAAAATGGAACAGATGGTGGGCACCAGGCTTCCATCGGAGTTGGTCCGGGGATTGGAACTGATAGAAGATGTCGAGCAGTCAGATCGCTCAACAACGGTCCGCCGGCTGCTGTCGAAAGCAATTCATCAATGGAAGATGGAGCATTACGCGCGTCTGTACGGCGAAAGAAAGCTCACGCTCGCGCGCGCTGCGCACGATGCAGGGGTGTCCATATGGGAAATGATGGACTATGCCCGTTTCTCCAGGGTGCCTTTCCAATACGACCTCGACGATCTGCAGGGAGACCTGGGAGTCATTCATCGCGACATGAACCAACAATAGAGGCTTCTGCGCGTGGACAGCGCGATCTTGAGGAGGGCCTCGAAAAAACGCCGAATGGAACAAGCCCCCGGGCATTCGACCACGGGGGCTTGTGTTAAATGACGAAGCCGCCAGGACCGGCGGCTGGTAATTTGGTAGCGGCGGAGGGACTTGAACCCCCGACCCATGGATTATGATTCCACTGCTCTGCCAACTGAGCTACGCCGCCACCTGTTTTTTCGCGTAAAAATACAAGGATCCGGCGTTGATGTCAAGCTGGAAAACAACATAGCACGCGGTCCTTTCACCCCCGTCGGTTGGTTTGAAACCCATTGACAATTTAAACCGAATACGGTACACTGATATTGAGATTGATGCCGCTAAAATCCCAATCGTTGAGGAAGTTCTCCGATATGCGCGTTTCTTTTTGCGTCCTGATAATGGTGTTGCTCCTGCCGGCCGTTTGTCGGGCACAGGGGTCGGTCTACGTCGTGCCAATCGAGGGAACCATTGAGCGAGGGCTCGCGGCTTTTGTTTCGCGGGTCATGGATGATGCGGAGGCAGAAGGGGTGTCGGCGGTGATCTTCGAAATTGACACCCCTGGCGGCGCACTGGACGCGGCCCTGGTCATCCGGGATGCGATTCTTTACAGCGACGTGAAAACTATTGCCTTCATCAACCCGCGGGCGATTTCGGCCGGCGCGTTGATTTCACTGGCCACCCGGCATATCGTTATGGTCGATGGGGGAACCATCGGCGCGGCTACGGCCGTAGATATGCAGGGCAAGAAGGCAAGTGAAAAGGTGATTTCGTATTTTCGCAACGAGATGAAGGCAACGGCCGAGAAGACAGGCCGCCCCCCTGAACTGGCCGAGGCGATGGTCGACGAAGACGTGGATATTGAGGATCTGGCTCCGAAAGGAAAGCTGCTCACACTCACCACAAACGAGGCGGTTGCGACGAAAATCGCGGAATACCGGATTACGGCAACGGGCGAGGGCGAAAAACTTCAGGCCGTGCTGTCATATTATAAACTGGATCGGGCACGGGTCACTCGTCAGTCCGTAAACTGGTCGGAGCAGGTTGTGCGCTGGCTGACGCATCCCTATGTGGCGTCACTGCTGATGTCGCTCGGCTTCCTGGGCTTGATTTTTGAGATCCAGAGCCCGGGTTGGGGCGTCGGCGGTACGTTGGGGTTAATCTGTCTGGGGCTGTTTTTCGGCAGCCATCTGCTGGTGAGGTTGGCGGACTGGACGGAAGTGCTGCTTTTTCTGGTTGGGGTGATTCTGGTGGTCGCCGACCTGTTTTATATTGCCGGATTCGGCATGCTGGCCATCCCGGGAGTTGTCTTGATGTTTGCCGGCCTTTTCCTGAGTCTGATGGGACGCCCGGAATTGTGGACGTGGGAGTCCGTGGGCATTGGCGCCCAGCCGCTGTTGCTGGCGTTTGTCACCACGATTCTGATCGCCGGCTTGATGTTTAAAATATTGCCGCACACGTCGGCATGGAACTGGCTTGTACTTCAGGCGGAAGAACGCAGCGAGGCGGGCTATATCGCCACTTCGAACCATGGTGCTCTTGTGGGCAAAGAGGGGGTGGCTTTTACACCTCTGCGCCCCTCGGGTACGGGTCTGATAGACGGGCGTCGGGTCGACGTGGCTGCGGATAGCGAGTTTATCGAAAAGGATAGTCCGATCACGGTGGTCGAGGTTGAAGGTAACCGGATTGTGGTTCGCAAAACCGAGCAGACGGGTTAGGGACCACCCGATTTTAGTGAGTCCGGTTCATTAGGCGGAAGTTAGCAGAGGAGCCGTGATATGTTCGAAGGAATTGCGCTTTTGTTTGGTGTTGTCGCAGTAATCGTCGCACTGTTTCTGTTCATTTATTTTATTCCGTTCGGGCTGTGGATCTCGGCCCTTGCGGCCCGTGTCCGGATCGGAATTGGCGAACTTGTGGGGATGCGCCTGCGCCGCGTTTCCCCGCGACTTATCCTGGGAGCTCAGATCAGCGCAACCAAGGCCGGGCTGGCGATCCCGACTTCCTTCCTGGAAGCGCATTTTCTGTCGGGAGGGCACGTGGAGAACGTGATCACTGCCCTGATCGCGGCGGACAAAGCCGGGATCAACCTTACCACTGAGCGTGCCGCGGCCATCGACCTTGCCGGCCGTAACGTGCTCGAGGCCGTACAGGTCAGCGTCAATCCCAAAGTGATTTCCACACCGATGGTCACGGCCGTGGCCAAAGATGGCATCCAGGTCAAGGCAACGTCCAGGGTCACCGTGCGCGCCAACATTGATCGGTTGGTCGGCGGCGCCGGTGAGGAGACGATAGTCGCGCGGGTCGGCGAAGGGATCGTGACAACAATCGGTTCCTCGGTAACACACAAGGCCGTGCTGGAAAATCCGGATCTGATTTCAAAGACAGTGTTGGGGAAAGGGTTGGATTCGGGTACGGCGTATGAGATCCTTTCCATTGATATCGCCGACGTCGATGTGGGAGATAATATCGGCGCGAAACTCCAGACAGACCAGGCGGAGGCCGATCTGAAGATCGCACGGGCGAAGGCAGAAGAACGGCGTGCGATGGCCGTCGCACACGAGCAGGAGATGAGTGCGCGGGTGGTGGAGATGCGGGCCAAGGTGGTGGAGGCCGAGGCCGAGGTGCCACTGGCGATGGCCGAGGCGTTCCGCAGCGGCAATATGGGCGTGATGGATTATTACCGGATGCAGAATATCCAGGCGGATACCTCGATGCGCGAGGGAATCGCCGACACCCAGGAGAGTTCTGAATCCGAACAGGACCAGGGAGAATCGTAAGCCATGGGTTTCGAACTCACCATTATTCTGCTGGTGGTAATCAGTGTGATTTTTGCGCTGATCAATAAGGTCATGGAAGCGCGTCGCCGCCGGGAGCTCGATGAAGAGGACCGGGGCTTTTCGCCGGCGGGCAGGCATGGCGGGGACACGGTAACCGTTGAGGGGGACGTCGATTTTCCGGAGGAGGAGGATGTATTCTGGGAGCCGAAGCCGGGCGGCGAATTTCGGGAGGTAAGGGGTACGCGCCGGGTGAGCGAGGCGGACACGGGAGATGAGTTTCGGGAGATACGGGGCGCGCGCCCCGTGAGTGAAGCGTACAAAGGGGAGGAATTCCGGGAGGTGGATATCGTCCGGCCGGACGAAGAGCGCGTCGGCAGTGCGGAAATAGAAAGGGCGCGCCTTGGGATACCTGCCGCCGAGGCCGGATCCGCGGCCGAAAAGGTCCGGGACCCCTCGCCGGAAATCCTTCGTTTGGCTCAGGATCCTCGCCGTGGAACACGTCGACGAAAGATCGATCTTGATTTCAAGCCGCAAACGGTCCGCAAGGCGATTATCTACCAGGAGATTCTGGGTCCGCCCGTGGCGGATCGGATGCGGTAGCGCTCTGCACTTCCGTCCCGCCTGCCATTTTCTTTACCGTCAACAAAGGCGGCGAATAAAGCGCCTGTTTTCTCTTGACACGCTCGGCGGGTATGGGGATATTTGTTGATCCTGAGTTCAATGGCGCCGAAGTGGTGGAACTGGTAGACGCGCTGGACTCAAAATCCAGTGGGCGCAAGCCCGTGTGGGTTCGAGTCCCACCTTCGGCACCAGATCAAAAAAGGGCACCTGCGAATGCGGGTGCCTTCTTTTTCGGGAATTATAACCAATATTCACACGGAGCCGATGCCAGCTAAGCGCCGTGCCAGGTTCCTTCCATTAGCTTGACGTTCCCAACGGGAGGAAAAAGCGGCACATCGGCGTGGCCGCATTGAATGCAAGTTCGAAGATTTCGATGTGGAGTTGCACTCAGTTTTCTCGCGCTTCTATCGAAAACCTGAATCCCAATCCATGCAGAATTTCGCCCATCGTGTTGAGCTGCGGATTTCCATTTTCGGAAAGGGCTTTGTAAAGTCCCTCACGAGTCAGGCTGACCCGCTCGGCCAACTTAGACATTCCACCCTGCGCCTCTGCAACGTCTCTAACTGCCAGTAAGAACGCTTCCATATCCCCGGTTATCTCATAATCGTCAAGCGCAACGGAAAGATATACCTTCGCGTCCTCCGGATCGCGTAGCTGCTCAATCATGATAGTCTCTGAAGTTCCGGTAGGCACTCATTTTTGCTCCCTTGAACTATGCTCTTTCCAGTCTGCTTTTGCCTTTTCAATATCCCGACTTTGCGAACCTTTTTCACCTCCTCGCAATAGCAAAATGGCATCGTCTGCTATTCTGCCAAAATAGACCCGGTATCCTGCTCCAAACTGAAGCCGAAATTCAAAGACACCATTACCCACTGAGCGATAATTACCTAAATTCCCAGTCTCTTCAATTCGCCTCAGACGATTTCGGATTCTGGCAACCGTCACTTTGTCCTTGATAGGAGAAAGCCATTCTGCAAAAGGCTCAATGCCATTGGGATTTTGATAGATCTTGATCTCAACGATACAATTGTAAACTGTAATTCACACATTGTCAAATCCAACAATACGGCAACCCCAGCCGCAGGTCGCACCGGCATTTGTATTCAATTTTACTTCACGGGCGTTCGATAGATTGTAGATACCCCTGTTTATCCGACGGTTTTACGCTTGGGTGTCAAGCCCATCATTGATGTTGTTTCCGCAGGTTGTGGATGAGTGGTACCACAACGCTGAATCCCTGCCTGCGCCGCTTGCCTGTTGGCCGAGAGGCGCTATGCCCGACAGGCAGGCCTGGCAAAAAAGGGTTATGACCGCATAAGCAAATTGATTTATACTCGTTAAAATCTGAAACCTTCCCGCCCGGAGCGCGTCTAAGCGGATACAACCATGCTGCATCCCTCCCGAAAGACGCCGATCGTACCCCGTACGGCCGGCGCCTTTTTTCGTAATATCCGGCAACCGATGCAACCGTCTCGCGCCGCCCCGGTTTCATTCAACCGCCGGGAAAGTCCTGTTGCGCGCCCTTCCCCGTGCTCGTATTTTATGCCTGTTCAAGGTGTGGGTTCTCAGCATTCGGTAACATATAATAGCCCGCGCTTTCCGCCACTCTTCGGATCAGTCCGGGAGAATCATATGCGCAGGATTGTGCTCCAGCAGGTCACGAAAACCTTCGAAGGCGTCCGGGCGGTGGATGGGTTGGATCTCGATATCGCGGCCGGCGAGATTTTCGGTTTGCTGGGTCCTAACGGCGCCGGCAAGACCACGACGATTCGTACGATCCTGGGGATTTATGCGCCGGATTCGGGTAAGATCGATTATGGCAACGGCGGAACGGGACTCTCGAAGGACAGGGTGGGATATCTTCCGGAGGAGCGAGGGCTGTATCCCAAAATGCGTGTCATGGATCTGCTGGTATTTCTTGGGGAGATCAAGTCGCTCTCCCGGACAGAAGCGGCCGGCCGCGCGGAAAAATGGCTGGAACGGTTGGGCCTGGCGGAATGGTCGAACCGACCTGTGGACCAGTTGTCCAAGGGAATGCAACAGAAGCTGCAATTCATCGCGACTGTACTTCATGAACCCGACATGCTGATTCTCGACGAGCCCTTCAGCGGGCTCGATCCGATCAACGCGGCCGTCCTGAAGGAAATTATGCAGACCTTGAAGCGTGAAGGAAAGCTCCTCATCTTCTCCACCCACCAGATGGAGGATGCGGAAGCGCTTTGCGACCGGATCTGTCTGATCAATCGTGGAAAGAAGGTACTGGAAGGCACCGTACCGGAATTGAAGTCCCTGTATAAAAAAAACCGGTTGCGTATCGCTTTTCATGGGAGTGACGATTTTCTCAAGAATACGAAGCTGGTTCGGCGCGTGGAGCATCGAGGGAATCACGTGGAGGTCGAACTCCAAACCGGCGCCGACCCTGGCGACCTGCTTCGAAGTGCACTGTCCGGTGCTCGGATCCACCGGTTCGAAGTCTCGGAGCCGTCTCTAAGAGATATTTTCGTGATGGCTGTACGCGGCGAAGAAACCGGGGACGGCCAAAATTAATAAGACACTGACGATCGTCCGGCGGGAATTTATCGAGATCGTGCGCAAGAAGAGTTTCCTGATCGGGCTGTTTCTGGTGCCGGTTTTTGTCGTGGCGAGCATCCTGGTTCCTGTCTTTCTGGCGCAGGTCGACGTCGACAAACAAAAGCGTGTGGCCGTGGTCGACCAGACCGGAATCCTGTACCGGCCACTCGAGTCGCGCCTTGACGAAAGACTTCAGGATGGCCGGGTGGAATATCTGCTGCAGGAAGTGTCGCCCGGTCCTGACCTGGAAACCACACGGCGGCAACTGACTGATGAGATCAATGACAACAGGCTGGATGCCTACCTGGTGGTGCCGCCAGACGTTTTTGAGAAGGGCGAGGCCGGATTTTACGGTAAGAATGTGAGCGATATCCGCAAGGTCGGGCGATTGCGGAGCGCGTTGACGCATGTCGTGGTTGCCCACCGGCTGGCAGAGCGGGGGCTGGACCCCGAAGCGGTGAGAAAATGGACCCGGCGGGTGCAGATGAAGACGGTGAAAATTGTAAAGGGAAAGGAGAAGAAAAGCGGCTTTGCCCGGGAATATTTCTCTTCGTTTGCTTTCGCCATGTTGCTGTACCTGGTAACCATCGTATATGGAATCATGGTCATGCGCGGCGTCCTGGAGGAGAAGTCCACCCGCATGGTGGAGGTGATGCTTTCGTCGGTCGATCCGTTGCAGATGATGGCCGGCAAGATTCTGGGCATTGGAGCCGCCAGCCTGGTTCAGGTCACGGTCTGGATCGGCGTGGGTCTGCTGGCCTCCGCATACGGCGAGATGGCGTACGGGCCGAACCTGCCGTTTGCGATCGAATCGGGCATGATGGTTTACTTCGGTGTCTATTTTGTCCTGGGTTATTTTCTGTACGCCACACTCTATGCAATTATCGGCGCTATTTGCGACACCGAACAGGATGCACAGCACCTGCAAATCCTCGTAATTGTGCCAATGATCCTTTCGCTGCTTGTAATGACGTTTATCACCCGGCAGCCCAACGCCACCCCATCCGTGGTGATGTCGCTGATTCCGTTTTTTTCTCCCATGATCATGATTGTGCGGGTCAACGTCCACACGCCTCCGTGGATTGAGATCGCGGCGTCGGTTTTGATTCTGATCGCAACCATTGCCGGAGTGATGTGGGCCGCCGCGCGGATCTACCGGGTCGGGATTTTAATGCGGGGCAAACGGGCGACCCTTTCGGAGATGATCCGGTGGGTACGGTATGGATAGTGTTCTGTCCTGGAAATAGATTGCCGAAATTCGGCCGTCGAGTCCCCCGGCTGGCAACGCAGCGAGACGGGATGAATCGGCGCCTGCCTGTGCGTGCTGTCACACGCACGCAGACCGGATGGACTTTTTCAACGGGCTGCTAAGGAGGAACAATGTCAAACCTGATTGCGTGCAACCTGAACAGCTATCGACAGTATCGAGACGGGGCGTACGAGCATCTTTCCCGGATCGGTCTGACCAACGTGGAGATTCCATGCCCTGAGCCCGAGGAAGCGGGTGCGGCGCAGCGTGAACTGAACCGTTTCGGACTGCGTCCATCAAGTCTCATCATCCGCTGTCAGATGCACGCCGACGACGCGGTCCAGCGATTTGCACGCTCCCTGGATACCGTCGCTGAGATGGGGGTAGCCCTGGTGTTCACGAGTGTAAAGACCGGAGGTATAGACCGGGATTTTGTCTACGGAAGATTGCAGGACATCGGTGACGCCGCCGCCGAACGCGGGATTGTCGTGGCCATGGAAACGCATCCGGACCTGGTCACGAATGCCGATGTGGCGCTGGAGACGATGCGCAACGTGAATCATCCCAATATCCGGATCAATTTCGATACGGCCAACGTCCACTATTACAACGAAGGCGTGGATGCGGTCGAGCAGTTTCGAAGGGTGTCCCACGCGGTGGCCGCCGTTCATCTGAAGGAAACGAACGGCGCCTTTCAGACCTGGCATTTTCCCGCACTTGGTGAGGGGATTGTGGATTTTCCCGCTATTTTTAGGATATTCGCCAGCGAGGGACGCAACGGGCCCTACACGCTGGAACTGGAGGGGGTCAGGGGCGAATCGCTGACGCGGCGGGACGTGGAACGACGGGTCGAGCAGTCGCTGGACTACCTTCGCGCCCGCGGCCTGGCGGACTGAGGCGGCGTCCATGATTCTTGCGGTCGATATCGGCGGCACCAACTTCAGTCTGGCACTGGGCACATCCGACGGTCGGATTGTGGAACAGGTGACCCGTTCCACCGATCGCTCCGGGGGCGCCGAGTGGATGATCGAGCGGATTCTCAAAGAGGGACTCCGGTTGCTTGCGTCTTCCCCAACAGAAGTATCGGCGTGCGGAATCAGCTTTGGCGGCCCAGTGGATTTCGAGGCCCAGCGAATCGTCAATTCCACACACGTGGCGGGGTGGGACAACGTGACAATTCCGGAGACGATTCAAAAGGCGCTTGGCGTGCCGGCAATTGTGGATAACGATGCCAACGTGGGCGCGCTGGGCGAATTCACGTTCGGAGCGGGCAAGGGCTGCCGGCACCTGATCTACTACAATATCGGAACGGGTATCGGCGCCGGGATTATAATCGAACGTGAGATTTACCGCGGAGCGAACGGTAACGCGGGTGAACTCGGACACGTGCCGGTCCTTCCCGAGGGGCCGCTTTGCGATTGCGGCAATCGGGGGTGTCTCGAAGCAATTTGTTCGGGCACGGCCATCGGGCGCCGCGGGGAAGAGGCGGTACGCAGGAAGCCCCGACAGGGCCACGGCATCCGGAAGGCGGCGGGAGGTCCGATTACCGCCAGGGCGGTTTTCGACGCGGCGCGGACGGGCGACGGGCTCGCCCTGGAACTGGTGAATGAGACGTGTCAATACCTGGGTATGGGAATGGCGGCTGCAATGAATGCGCTTGCGCCCGAAGCCATTGTGGTCGGCGGCAGCGTGGCCAAGGCCGGCCGGGTGCTGCTGGATCCGCTGCGCGAACAGGTGGATCGGTTTCTGATGCCCGTGCACCGGCCGCATCTGAAAATTCTTCCCGCACGGCTGAAAGGCAATTCAGGCCTGTTGGGCGCAGTGGCTCTGGCCACGACGTTGAGGTGCGAAATCGGGAAAGAACACAAAGGGAGTTGCGCCTCGCGTCTACTTGCGCGCTGACGGCGGGCCAAACGAGACGTCAATTGCCCAAAGATAATCTCATGAGTCGCGACGCAGTGCCGGAAATCGAAGGTGGATTGACCTACGATCCTGAAGAAGCGGTTGCGGCGCTTTCAAGGGTGGACCCCGCGCTGGGAGGTCTGATGGAACGCGCCGGACCCTGCCTGCTGGAAGCGCAGACGCCGCACCATCCGTTTCGGGCGTTGATGCGCTCGATTATCCACCAGCAGCTTTCGGGAAAGGCAGCCGGGGCGATCTACGGCCGCGTTCTGGCTTTGTTTCCTCAAGAGACACATCCTGAGCCGGAACAGATATTGGCTGTACCCGACGAAGCGTTCCGCGGTGCGGGGATGTCCCGGGCCAAGGTGGCGGCCGTGAAAGACCTTGCCGCAAAGACCCTCGAGGGCGCGGTTCCATCGGGGCGGCGGTTGAATGGGATGCCCGACGACGAGATCATCCGGCGCTTCACCCGCGTCCGGGGGGTGGGGGAATGGACCGTGCAGATGATGTTGATATTCGATCTGGGCCGGGCCGACGTGCTGCCGGTTAAAGACCTGGGGGTAAAAAAGGGGTTTATGCTGACCTACGGGTTGAGCGAGTTGCCCGAGCCCGCGGGCCTGCTGCAACACGGCGAACGGTGGCGTCCATACCGGTCAGTGGCAAGCTGGTATCTCTGGCGGGCAGTGGAACTGGATGGATGAGGAATCCCGAGCCGGCGGAACCCGACCGACCGATCGACATCCAGCTGGATATTGCGACAAGCGAGATGGACCGGAACGTCGAATCGCCGAAAATTGAACCGGAAGAGGAGATTTCATGACTGGCAAAACCTACCGTGCCGGAATTGTGGGCCTGGGCTTTATCGGCGGCGCAGACCAGGTATCCGGCGACGCAGTAGGACAATCGGTGAGCGATCTGGACGGAACCCATGCCGATGCGTTGAGCGGGCATCCCCGTGTCGTTATCTCCACCGGGTCCAGCCGGGACGAGGGACGCCGGGAGCGTTTTCAGGCCCGCACGGGCGCGCCGACCTACGCCGATTGGCGTGAGATGCTGGCTGGGGAGACACTCGATATTGTAAGTGTGGCGACTTATGCGCCCTTTCATGTCGACATCACGGTCGCATGCGCGAGACAGGGTGTGCGCGCCGTCTATTGCGAGAAACCCATCGCGACCCGGGTGTCAGACGCCGAGCGGATGCGGAAGGCCTGTGAAGACGCCGGTACCCTGCTCGTCGTGAACCACAACCGGCGGTTTCAGCCTAACGCCAGGCGTCTGCGCGACCTCGTGGCGGACGGCGCATTGGGAGAGCTGACCTCCGCAACCCTGCAATGGGGCTCAGGGCGGCTGGGCAACGTAGGTACGCATATGATCGATACGATCCAGATGTTGACGGGGCGGGCTGTAGAGGCGGTGTCGGGAACACTGGATCCGGCCGGGAAGCCGGATTGCCGAGGCGAACAGTTCCGCGACCCCGGGGGCTGGGGCATGCTGCGCCTGGAGTGCGGACTGATCTGCACGGTAGACGCCGCGGATGATGCGATGGTGCCGCCGCGGATTTCGATCCACGGGACGGAGGGCTGCGCCGGTCTTGACGGCAGGGACGTGACCCTGGAATTCTGGGACGGGCGGCGGGATGCCTGGCCGGCTCCGCAGGGTTCCTCTTCAATGGATCGGGCGGTGGGCGAGATTGTGGATTGGCTGGACGGTGGAGCCGGTTTTCCGTACGCGGCATCGGAAGCCGTGCAGACGCTGGAAGCCATTGTGGGCTTTCACGTCTCCCATGCCAGGAACGCCGCATGGGTCGAGTTGCCCCTGACGGGAATGGACCGTGAACAAGAGGTATTGAGCGGGTAGGGATGCTACTGGAGTCCGTCGGCATTGAGGGATGCCCTTGAAACGCATCGACGCAAGACCGCGGTTTCAGCAGGTGCGTCAGCGGGAACCCTGTTCAGGGTCATCCAGGGACCGGTCCGTACCTGGAGATGGCGTCGTCCGGCCCCACCGGACAGGGGTATGGGTCGGCGGTCTTCTTCTCAATGAGTTGGGGGTTGCCCAGAGCGTTGTAACAGATGATGAATGACCGCCGATGGCGGCTGGACGTATTGGGCGTCGAGGAATGCAGCAGATTGCAGTGAAAGAAGAGGACCGAGCCGGGCGGCATCTCGCAGGAGACGCAATCCAACAGGGGTTCGATACCCGCGATCCTTACGGGATCGGTGCCGGTCTGGGTGCCGACTCTGACGTGATCCAGCCGCCCCAGGAGATGGGATCCGCGCAGAACCCTCAGGCAGCCGTTTTCCCGCTTGCATTCGTCCAGGGCGATAAATGCGCTGATCATGCGGGGAAAGACGAATCCCTGACTATACCAGTATCCGTAGTCCTGGTGCCATTCCCACGCCCCGCCTTCATGGGCGTCTTTGAACATCACTTTGCCGTGGAAGAAGGCGACCTCTTCACCCAGAAGGATACGGATATTGTTGACAATGCGGGGACACGTGGACACCGCGGTCCAGATGTCGTTGCCCAGTTCGTGCCAGATAGCCAACCTGGACGTCTTTCCCGATGCGTCGGACGTGGAACGGGTGTTCCCGGCCACCCGCGCGCCCGTTTCAACGGCATTGAGCAGAATGCGGACTTCGTCTTCGCTGAAGAGGTCTTCGACCAGGACGTAACCGTTCCGGTGGAAATCGGAAACGTTGTCGGGATCGAGGTATACCGGTGCCTCCATTATCCGGCCTTTCTGCCATACAAGGGGTTTTTCAGGGTGGTTTGAATCTCGTAGATGGAGCCGCCCCTTGGCGCCGGCGGATAGGGTACCCGGACGGGAACATCCGTAAGACGGGGTTCGTACGTGGGTCTTCCGGCGACGATCTTCGCGTTGAATGCCTCCCAGTCCGTTACCGGCGGCACAAGAGGCCAGGCGTCCGCGGCGGCGTAGGCGAAGAGCAGCAGACGGCGGGGTCGGCTTGACGTGTTGGGTACTGAGCCGTGCAGCGCGCGAACGTGGTGGATCGAAACACCGCCGGCGCCGACTTCGATGGATACGGCGCCCTCGGCGTTAAAATCGGTCTCGGTAACGGCGCCCGCGAAATGCCCGTCCTGGTGGTGGTTGTACACACGTCCTCTGTGGGATCCCGGAATGGCCAGGAGGCAGCCGTTTTCCGAAGTCATCGCGTCGATGGCGATTCCCACGGCCAGGAGGTCGTCGTTGGTATGGGGGTAAAAGGCCCAGTCCTGGTGCCACTCGACGGGGCTGCCGAATTCCGCGGATTTCATGTTGAGTTTTTCGCCGTTGCAACGAATATTGGGGCCAATGAGCCGCGAAACGATCTCCAATATTCTCTTATCGGTTCGGGCTCCGGCATAGATCTCGTGCTGGTGCGTGGGTTCCTTGATCCGTCTGAGGCGAGGTGTTTCGGCGCAGTGACCGGGTTCCAGGTCGAACACGCTGTCGCTCCGGGTCATCTGCCGGGATTTTTCGACAAAGTCATCCGTGATCCGCCTGAGGTCGTCAACTGCCTCTGTCGTAAACACCCCTTCCACGCCAAGAAAACCGTCGGCATGGTAAGCTTCGATCTGTTCCCGGGTGAGCATGATCGAGTCCTTTCATGAACGGAGAATAGGCGTGTGGTACGATTTCACGTGAATGGGGTGAATATAAGGATTGAGTCGCGGATGCGCAACCGGCGATGTGCGAGTACGCGTGTGGACGGGAGAATACCAAAGGCAACGGAATAATCCGGGAACCCGCTTTGCGGGAATTGTGGATAGGGACGGCGTCGGGCCGATCGGGGTTTCCGCCTTGATCTTATCGGGAGGCATTTTTGCTCTGCAAAGTTTAGAAGCGTTTGAGTAAGGGAGAGACGCCGGCGGGGTCTTTTCCAATCAGCTATTTCTGCTGTAACGTAGAGAATCCGATTGACACTTATGCACATCTTAGCCTATTTTAAGCTGTTCCGACCGGTATAATATCGGTCTGTCAGACTCGGCCGACAGTCTCGCTCCCGTAACCATGTTCGGTTGTATTTTACTCGAATGCACGGCAAGCCTGTTCAAAATGGGCGACGCTTGTAGACTGCAATTTCGCGAGGCCGCAGCGCGTCCGGATCGTACGCATCACCATAGACGATGAGCGTTGTTAATCGCGCCGCAACAGCACCAGGAGTTGCCCCACGAGCAACCCGCGGTGGTGGTGCAAGACCACCTTGGCGTGCGAACTACGTATGGTATTACGCCTGGTCAGGCGGAACGTCTCGCCGCCGGGGAGCGGGAAGTGTTCATGCGAATCGAGGAACTGGAGCTTGCGCCGACGCCGAGCTCATTCTCGGGCTTTCGGCCGCCGGCGAGGCAGGTATGGGGTTGGAGAGCCTGGACATCGGCCGGATCGAGAACTACCTCCGTGATGTTCTGAAGCGATCAGTGCCGGGCAGGGCCGACGTCGAAAGCTGGCGGCGCCTTTTGCTCAACTCCGACTTACTGGTTGCTGCCGGAGACGGTGATAACGCGTCAGTTGCGGGCCTCCTGCTCTTCGGTGTGAATCCCAACCGTCGTCTACCGCAGGCTGGTGTGACCGCAGCGGCATTTCCCAGCGCTGAGAAGGACTACAATACGGTCGATGAGGAGCGAATCCGCGGGCCGCTGGTCCCAATCGTCTCCAGGCGCGGGGCGAGTGCTACGTGAAGAGGGTCACGCTTGGGGAGGCGAATATGCACAGTCGCAAAATACGCGTTCTGATTGCAAAGTTAGGTCTGGACGGGCACGACCGGGGCGCCAAGGTCGTGGCGCGCGCGTTGCGGGATGCGGGGATGGAAGTCATTTATACCGGCCTGCACCGCACGGCGGAGGAGGTGGTGAACACCTCGATCCAGGAAGACGTGGATGTGCTGGGTATCAGCTCTCTTTCAGGAGCCCATCTGACGATCTTCCCCAAGGTGATGGATCTCCTCCGGGCGCGGGGTGCGGATGACATACTGCTGGTGGGCGGCGGCATCATAACGCCGGCCGATCAGGAGGCGCTCAAGGCCAGAGGGCTCGCGTTCTTCTGGGGCCCGGGAACTCATACAGGCGACATTATCGCGTGCCTCCGGGAAGCCGTGAAATGAGAGATATGGCCGGCCGAATCCTCGCGGGCGATATCCGTGCTGCCGCGCGGGCAATAACGCTCATTGAGCGGCGGGAGACCTGTGCGGTGTCGCTGCTTACCGACCTGTATCCGTCAACGGGAAACGCCTATCGGATCGGCATCACCGGTCCGCCGGGAGCGGGCAAGAGTACGCTCGTGGGTCGTCTCGCGCCCCGCTTCCGGAAGGCCGGAAGCGCGGTGGGTATTCTGGCCGTGGATATCTCCAGCCCGTTTACCGGAGGCGCCGTGCTGGGCGATCGGATCCGGATGCAAGGACTGTCGGGCGACCCGGAAGTGTTTATTCGAAGTATGGGGAACGAGGGTCTGACAGGCGGACTGTGCCGTGCGGCGCGAGACGCGGTACGGGTAATGGAAGCCATGGGAAAGGACGTGGTGCTCGTGGAGACGGCAGGGGTCGGGCAGACCGAGGTGGACGTGACCCATTGCACCGATGCCGTTGTACTGACCCTCGTGCCCGAGTCGGGTGATGAAATCCAGGTGTTGAAAGCGGGCGTGTTGGAGATTGCAGATGTGATTGTGCTGAACAAATCCGACCGGCCGGGAGCGGACAAATTGGCGGGAGAACTCAGGGAAACCCTCCATGCTCGGGGCGAAGTCGACGGCTGGGAGAGGCGGCTTGTACGAACGGTTGGCACTGAGGGCAGGGGTGTGAAGGAACTCTTCGAGACGCTTCTGGCGTACGGGTGCCATCTGAAAACAGAAGACAGGCTGGCAGGTTTGCGCGAGCGGCAGATCCGGCGTGAACTGCGGGAGCGGGTGGAAGCGCGTCTGGCGCTCCAGTTCGACGCGGCATTGGGCCCCGAATGCCTGGACCGGGCCGCAGCCAGGGTCCGCTTGGGCGAGGACGATCCGTACAACGCCGCCCAGAGGCTGTTGCGCGAAACGTGAGCGCTCGCCGAACATACCCGGGGGTCAGGCCCCGTCACCGTGTTGTGGCCGGGCCCTTCGGCAGTGGTTTTTGCCGCTTTTGGCTTGACCCCGGGCGCGATTCCACATACCTTTCCGCAGAAATTGGCAAACACGGAAGATCGTGAGGAACGAGGAATGAGTTTCTGGACCGAAAAACGGGTTGCGGTTACCGGCGGCGCCGGTTTTCTGGGCCGTTCTGTGGTGCGGAAACTGCGCGAACGGGGATGCCGTCAAATATTCGTGCCACGCAGCCGGGACCACGACTTGCGTGAGCAGGAAGCCGTACGGCGCATGTACGAAGTCGCGCGCCCGCACCTGATCATCCACCTGGCCGGTTCGGTCGGCGGTATTGGCGCCAACAAGCGGTATCCAGGGCGTTTTTTTTACGATAATCTGGTCATGGGCGCCCATCTTCTCGAACAGGCCCGACGTTTCGAGGTACCGAAGTTCGTAGGTATCGGCTCGGTGTGTGCTTATCCGAAGTCGACGCCCGTTCCTTTTCGGGAGGAGAACCTCTGGGACGGATATCCGGAGGAGACAAACGCACCCTACGGGCTGGCCAAAAAGATGATGCTGGTGCAGAGCCAGGCCTACCGCGAGGAATACGACTACAATGCGATTCATCTGCTGCTTGCGAACCTTTACGGACCTGGAGAGAGCCTCGACCCGGAGACGTCCCACGGGCTCGCGTCTATCGTGCGAAAGATCCTGGATGCCCGGAATAATCGGGACATAGACCATGTCACGCTGTGGGGAGACGGATCGCCCACACGTGAGTATCTGTACGTCGAGGATGCAGCTGAGGGCATATTGCTCGCTTCGGAATTGTACGATCTGTCAGAGCCGATCAACCTGGGATCCGGAGAGGAGATTTCAATCCGGGTGCTCGCGGAGAAAATTCAGGATCTCGCGGGATTCACCGGCCGGGTTCATTGGGACCCGACCAGGCCGAACGGACAGCCGCGGCGATGCGTGAATGTGACGCGGGCGAAGCGGCATTTTGGATTTGAAGCCGCAACGTCGTTGGAGGTAGGGCTGCGGCGGATGATTTCGTGGTACGAGAAGCAGCCGCGCAAATCTTAGAGGGACAGGCCGGTACTTGGAGGCGGGTTCTAGTGTTCTGTCCCTGAAATAGATTGCTTAAATTCGGCCGTCGAGTCGCCCGGCTGGCACTTCGACAAGCTCAGCGCAGGCAACGCAGCGAGACGGGATGAATCGGCGCCTGCCTGTGCGTGCTGCCTCACGCACGCAGACAGGGATGAATGGTGACAACTTTCTGGGACGGGACACCAGGTGTCCGAGAATCGTGAAATCCGGCCGCCGGTAATCGGCGTCGGTACGTTAAACATCAGTCCCCGCGCCAGGGCGCTGGTCAACGAGGCTCTCGACAACAATCGGCTGTC
Source organism: Candidatus Latescibacterota bacterium (assembly GCA_965237675.1). Lineage (GTDB taxonomy): Bacteria > Latescibacterota > UBA2968 > UBA2968 > JAAXHE01. The sequence continues at coordinate 164,190 of OZ250150.1, read as the reverse complement.
TTACGGTCCGATGACCCAGGCGTTCGAGGCCAAATTCGCACGGGCACACGACTGTCGGTTCGGTGTGATGAGCAACAGCGGGACGAGCGCCCTGCAGGTCGCTCTGGTTGCGCTGAAGGAATTGCATGGGTGGGACGACGGGGACGAAGTCATCCTGCCCGCGGTGACGTTTGCGGGAACGGCCAATATCGTCTTCCATGGAAGAATGCGACCCGTGCTGGTGGATGTCGATCCAATCCACTACGAACTGGACCCGGAAAAGATCGAGGCCGCGGTCACGTCCCGTACACGGGCGATAATTCCCGTGCATGTTTTCGGACAGCCCTGCGACATGGATCCTATCCTCGAGCTTGCCGGGCGGTACGGTCTCAAGGTCATTGAAGATTCGGCCGAGACGATGTTTGCGAGATACAAGGGACGCAGTGCCGGAAGCTTCGGTGAAATCGGATGTTTTTCCACCTATGCGGCCCACCTGCTGACCACGGGAGTGGGCGGTCTGAATACGACCAACCATCCCGATTATGCGAAAACCCTGAGATCGCTGATAAACCACGGGAGGGATTCGACGTATCTGAATATAGACGACGACGACGAGAAATCGCCGGAGGAACTTCGACAAATTGTTGCCCGGCGATTTTCTTTCGTAAGTCTCGGATACAGCTTCCGATTAACCGAGATGGAGGCCGCTCTGGGGCTGGCGCAGCTTGAAGTCGGGAAGGAGATGATCGCCGGCAGGCGGCAAAATGCCGCCCATCTGATTCAGAGTTTGTCCGAACACCAGGCGGTTCTGCAGCTTCCCACGGTTCGTCCGGAGAGTGAACATTCGTTTATGATGTTTCCGATTGTCCTGAAAGATCGTAAAAAGGACGCATTCGTGAATTTCCTGGAGCAGAACCGGGTTGAGACGCGCGAGATGCTTCCACTAACCAATCAGCCACTCTACCAGCGCCTGTTGGACATCAACGAGGCGAATTTTCCCGTTGCCAGATGGATCAACGGAAGCGGGTTCTATATCGGTTGCCACCAGGACCTAACGTTAACCGACCTGGATCGTATCGCGGAACTCTTCGGGCGTTTCTTCAGGGGCGGTTAGGTGTCGCCGAAGACCGGGTTTGGGGTACTCTATGGTCAAACGAACTCTTGTTCTGCTGACACTCAACGAGGTCGAGGGCGTTCGCTGGCTGTTCTCAACCGGCCCGAATCTGGCGGAAATCGCCGACGAGGTGCTCGCCGTCGATGGCGGGTCAACGGACGGTACCCGTGAGGTTCTGTCATCCCATCTCATTCGGTTGGTGGACCAGCAACGACCCGGGCGGGGAGAGGCGTTTCGGTTGGCGGTTCGGGTTTCGAGCGGAGAGGGCCTGGTTTTCTTCAGCCCCGACGGAAATGAAGATCCGAACGATATCCCACGACTCTTCGCTGCCATCGAAAATGGCGCCGATATGGCGATTGCGTCCCGGTTCCTTTCGGGTTCCCGGAACGAGGAGGACGACGATTCTCTGCCGCTGAGAAAGTGGACGAATCAGATGTTTACGTGGATCGCCAATCAACTCTGGAACCGGGGATCGTTTGTGACGGATGCAATCAACGGGTTTCGAGGGATCACACGCGGGGCATTTCTCAAGCTCGACCCCGGATCGATGGGATATACCATCGAATATGAGATGACGATCCAGGCGATGAAACAACGGATGCGAATCGAGGAGATTCCGACGTGGGAGGGGAACCGGGTAGGAGGAGAATCGAAGGCGCCTTCTTTCCGCACGGGTGTCCGGTTTCTTCGATACCTGATTCACGAAATGGTCGCCGGCAATAGCCGCGCAGAATGACAATCCGGGAAGTGGCTCGTTTCGGAAGAACAGAGACGTATGATCGTAGTTGTCCGGGGCGGTAAATCAGGAATCGGCCGATTGCACAGATGCGTTCGGCGGCCTGCGCCGAAACCGGAGGGGTATCCAAAGAAGAGCGTCTACGATTCGGTGGTTGGAGCCTTCCCGTTGGTGAGCACCTCGAGCAGTTTCCGGGCGGCGACCGATAGGCTCCGGCCACGTTTGTGCAAGATGCCCAGGGGTCTGGTGAGGACGTCGCCCTCGATGGTCAGCGCTTTCAATGTGCCTTCCTTGTGTTCCAGGCCCACGGAGTGTTCAGGAAGGATGGAGATGCCGAGATCCACTTCGACGGCATCCTTTATTGTATCGATGTGATCGAATTCCATGACAATGTTGGGTTGAATACGGTGCTTACGAAAGAACTGGTCGAGCGCCTGACGCGTGTGGGTTTCCTGGGAGAAGAGGATCAGCGGATGATCGCCGATGTCGTTCACGGCGACGTTGTCCCGCGCTGCAAGCGGATTCATGGGCGGGCATGCCACCACCATATTGTCTTCGGAGAACGGTATCATTCTGATATTGCGGTGGGGTCTTGGGAAGGCGACCACGCCGAAGTCGATTTCACCGCTGGCGACGTCGTCGTAGATCCGGGGCGTGTGGCTGTAGTCGAGCCGGAAGTTGACCTTGGGGTAGGCTTTGAGATAGGTCTTGAGGTACGGCCCGAGTTCACGCATGCCCACGCTGTAGATTGCGGAAAGGCGAACAGTGCCCGATACGACACCGTCGAGAGCCTCGACGCGTTGTAACATTTCGTCATAGCGCCTTACAATGTCGCCGGCGCCCTTGTAAAATACCTCTCCCTCTTTGGTAAGGCCGATCTTGCGCTTATGGCGCTCCAGCAGCGGTTTGCCCTGGCGATTTTCAATGCTCTTGATTTGCTGGCTGACCGCGGACTGCGTCACGCCATTCAGCACAGCCGTCTTTGAAAAACTCTGGGTATCGATGAGGTCGCAGAAGATTTTCAGGCTTTGAATCAGCACGCAAGCGTCTCCTTCGGATAGTTTGTATCAGACGTTTCTTCCCGTTGGGTTTCTGTTCCGGACTGTAAGCCGCCTGAGGGGACTTTGCCGCGCGGCACCTCTCGACAGGTGTGGTGGCCAAAGAAGATTAACGGTGGATTAAAGATAAGAAGAATTAATTTTAAAAGCAAGATAATAATATATACCGTTATGTTTATTGATGATGGTCCGAAAAATACCGGACGGGGTTGCCGGGAAAGTTCTGTTTTTGTATCTTGAAATGCTCGGCAACGCCTAGTGTTCTGTCCCGGAAAGAGATTGCCTAAATTCGGCCGACCAGAAGCAGAAAAAACAGCTATCAGCTATCAGCCGTCAGCTTGAATCAAAAACCCAATCAGTTGACGTCAGCGCCGTGACCTCTCCCCCCGGCCCCCTCTCCTAAAGGAAAGGGGGAGAGGGGGAGCAGAACCGGGTGTCGCGCGATCACAATATGACGCCTGGATTTATTCATCGATCAATCTGTCTTCAACCGACGACAGTTTCCCCCTTCCTTCAGGAAGGGGGTTAGGGGGTAGGTCTTACGCTGCGCTGCGCAATCCACTTCTCGTTTCGCACAACGAGTGTCCATTTGCAGACGAGTGATACGGGAAAGTAACTAACACGGCTTACCTCTTCCGTCTTCCGTCTCACCGCCTTTTAGCAACGCAGCGAGACGGGATGAATCGGTGGATGAATGGTAATATATTTCCGGGACGGGACACTAAACTCGTACCAACGCGCTATATGAGAGGAGAAGGAGAGATGGAGGGATATAGGATTGAAACGGACAGTATGGGAGAAATTCTGGTTCCGGAAGACCGGTATTACGGTGCTCAGACGGCCCGGGCGCTGATTCATTTTGATATTGGCGAAGAACGCATGCCCCGGGAGCTGATCAGAGCGTTCGGCATTCTGAAAAAAGCGGCCGCGCTTGTGAATCGCGAACTGGGAAAGCTGTCGTCGGAAAAGGCGCATCTTATCGTGCAGGCGGCCGACGAAGTTATCGAGGGCAAGCTGAACGACCATTTCCCGCTACGAATCTGGCAGACGGGAAGTGGCACACAGACAAACATGAACGCCAACGAAGTGATATCCAACCGGGCGATTCAGATTGCCGGTGGACGGATGGGCAGCAAAGATCCGATTCATCCAAACGATGATGTAAACATGGCGCAGTCTTCAAACGATACGTTTCCCTCGGCAATGCATATTGCGGCCGTAAGCGAGATTCACAGGCGGTTGATGCCAATGGTCGGGAAGCTGCGGGATACGCTGGCCTCTAAAGCGGACGATTTTGAAGATATCATCAAAATCGGACGTACGCATCTGATGGACGCCGTTCCGCTGACGCTCAGCCAGGAGTTCTCGGGATACGTGACTCAGTTGACGAAGGGCCTGGAGCGCGTTGAGCGATGCCTGTCGAATCTCAACGAGCTCGCTCTCGGCGGCACGGCCGTTGGTACCGGGCTGAATACGCATCCGGAATTTGCCGACCGGGCTGCAGCGCGGATTGCGGAGCTGGCCGGCCATCCGTTTGTTTCGGCCGGAAACAAATTCGAGTCCCTGGCGGCGCACGACGCGATGGTGGAAACCAGCGGCGCTCTGAAAACCCTGGCGTGCTCACTGATGAAAATCGCCAACGACACGCGCTGGCTGGCTTCCGGGCCGCGCTGTGGCGTTGGAGAGCTGACGCTTCCCGCCAACGAACCGGGAAGTTCGATCATGCCGGGCAAGGTGAACCCCACCCAGTGTGAGGCAATGACAATGGTGGCCGCGCAGGTGATTGGCAACGACATGGCGATTGCGGTGGGTGGCTCTTCGGGGAATTTCGAATTGAATGTGTTCAAACCCCTGATCGTTTACAATCTGCTGCAGTCGATCCGGTTGTTGGCAGATGCCTGCGAGGCGTTCAACGATCACTGCGCCGTGGGCATTGAACCGAACCGGGAAAAAATCCAGAACCACCTGGAGCAGTCGCTTATGCTCGTCACGGCGCTGAATCCTCAGATTGGATACGACAACGCGGCAATGGTGGCCAAGAAAGCGTTCGACGAGAATCTGACGCTTCGAGAATCGGCAGTGGCGCTCGGGATGATGAGCAGTGAGGCGTTCGATGCGGCGGTCCGGCCGGAGAAGATGACGGGGCCCGGCGCGTAACGGCGAACCGGTGTCGTGTGCTTTTTGTCCGGCTGTCTGATGGTTGTTTAGAACATAGTAAAAGCCCGGCAGAATTCCTGCCGGGCTTTTATCGATTCTTCGGACAACGGACTATTGATCGAGATGTTCGGCGATTTTCTGGCACCAGTGGGACGGCCATTCGGTTATGTTGCCATAGGCGGGAGGGGATCCGGGGCCGCGGGGATACCTTGAGGACATGACCCCGCCGACGCCGCCGTCAAGGCCGAATAGGTAGCCGATGAAGTGAACGCGTTCGACTTCCCTGATCCGGGTGGCTTTGAAATAAATCGCCAGGACGTTGGGAGGGGCGTGAACCCCCACGACCGCGTGCGATTTCTCCTCTGGCGAGGGCTTGTGCCTGACTTCCTGAAAAACGCCGATGTGAAAGTCCCGGTTACGTTCGGTTTTGGCGATATATTTCTTCAAAGGGCCTTTTCCAAGGACCCAGGATTCCCAGCCCGTTGTCCGGGTTGTGAATCGCGCTTTCGAAGAGGGGATTGCCGCCGTGTCAACGCCCATGTCTTCCGTGGTATCGACGCGCGGGTTGCCGCCGCACTTTTCTTTGATGTTGTCCGTCCACCACAGAATGGACTCCGTCCACAGATTGCGGTTGGCATCGCTGAAACGCTGTTCGTCGGCCCGGTAGAAGCGAAACCGAATGGCGTTCGGATCGGCTTGTGGCGCGTCGGCAGGTCCGGGCGCTGCCGTTTCGGGGCGGGATGGAAGCGGGCGGGCCTCCTGCCAGGGCTGCGTAGGCAACGTGTGATCGAGACCCAGGGCGTACACCGAAGGGATGGCGAGGCCTGCAACTCGCTGCCCGCGAGATTGAATCGCTACGATGCCGATGACGCGACCGGATTCGTCGACCAGCGGCCCACCGCCGCTTCCTGCGGAAACGGCGGCGCCCAGGGGATAGACGCGCACTCCGTCGACAATTTCGACCGGATTCATCCGGCCGTCGACGAACTTGAATGCCTCCCCTTCGGCCGCTCCGACAACGTAGGTCTTCTCCACGTCGACCGGTTCCCGGGCGGCCAGTTCAAGTAGCGGCCTGCCAAAGACCTTGATTCGGACCAGCGCCACGTTTCGTTTTTCGTCTTTGTCGATCAGGCCCGAAACCCCGAACGCCTCACCCGTTTCGAATCTGGCGACAACCCGGATTGCGTCTTCGACGAGATCCCAGGTTGTAACCGCAATACGGCTGTCGATGGCGAGAAAGCCCAGGCCCCGGATCCGGGAACCGTCTTTTCTTTCGACGTCTAAAACGACGACGGATGTGACCAATTGGCTGGAAACGGTCTCCGGCGCGTTACCCGCCGCATCGGTAACTGGCGACAGAAACGAGAGCAGGTTGCACCAGAGCAGCACCTTCCATACGGCGACCGATGGCAGGTTGATTAATGCCCGTTTCATAGGCGATCTCGATATTCGCTATGTACTGCTTCCCCGGCCAGGGACATCAGGTTGTCTTCGGTCGGGACATCAAATGACCCACAAAATGTACAACGCAACCGCCGTACCCAGGAGGGCACCGCCATAGCAGAGGGTATCCAGCGAGAGCAACAATTTCCGGATGCCCATTTCGTGGAGCGAGAAACGAATGCGGTGTGCCGCGTGAAAAAGCGGAAGGACGACCAGTGCAAAGACGTAGACTTTGACCAGGGGATTCGCAAGCAGGGATTTCATCCGGCCATATTCGAGCAGGCTCTTGTCAATCAGGCCGAGCGGTACGGCCAGCCCGACGAAAAAGATGTGGACGGGTATCAGCAGCGCTGCAATCACGCCGCCCAGCGAGAACATGCCCCACCAGAAGGGTTCGGTTTTATCTTCCTTGTACACGGATTCTCCCTACTTTATCAGCCCGTTGCAAAAGTCCATCCGGGCTACGGCCGGCCCTTGCGGTCGAAATACTGCGTTGCGCTCCCTCGCCGAATCCCCCGAGTCGACTCGGTCGCGCGCCTTGTCTTCGGCCACAATGGCTCAGCCTCGCCTGCAGAGCGACTTTATCAACGGACTGTTAAGGTCAGAAACAGGCAGGCGATGACGGTCGACGCGACAATCCATGAAAGATAGGCGCCCAGTCCCACGAGAAAGGGTGGTACCGTCAGGCGCCCAACCCGAACGATCTGGATTTTGGACACCAGACCCAGCCATGTGATGCTGTGGTAAAGCGCAAAAAGCAGGACGATGGCATAAAACACGACAAATGGTACGGAGCGGAGAGATTCCTGAAACAAATCGTGAACTTCCGCGCCTTTTGAGATCAGGAAAAGCTGGTACAGGTATAGCAGAACAAACAGGGCGATGAACACACTGGTTGATTCCCTGATCATGAACAGGAAGTACCGGCGGTTATGCAACCACCAGGTGATCGGTACGGGACGCACATAGGCCTTGTGTTCGGTTTCGGGTTCGCGCATCATCTTACTTCTTCCCCCAGGGCAGGAGTACGGATTTGAACCAGCCGCCGGTTGTGGCCACCTTGTTCCGTTGGATGGCAGCGGCGGGGTCCACGTCTTTGGGACAGACCACGGAGCACTCTCCAATATAAGTGCACTCCCAGATGCCTTCGCTGCTCGCAATCACATGTTGACGCTGTTCCCGGCCCTCGTCGCGGGAATCCAGGTTGTACCGATGCCCGAGGGCAATGGCGGCAGGGCCGATGAATTGGGTTTCGAGGCCGTATATGGGACACGCGGCATAACAGAGCATGCAGTTGATGCACATGCTGAACTGCTTGTATTCCTTCAGTTCCTCGGGCGTCTGCAGGTATTCCCCTTCCGATACGGGCTTTTCTTCGTCCCGGATGATCCAGGGCTGCACCGCCTGGAGTTTTTCCATGAAATCGGTCATGTCGATTATGAGGTCTCGGACGATGGGGAAGTTGTGCAGCGGTTCCACGCGGACTTCACCGGGGTAATAGTCGCGCAAGAAGGCGGCGCACGAGAGCTTGGGTTCACCGTTAACCGTCATGCCGCAGCTTCCGCAGACGCCCATCCGGCAGGACCAGCGGAACGAGAGCGATCCGTCAATATAATCCTTTATATGATTGAGCGCATCCAGTACCACCCAGTCTTCTTGAAAGTCGATTTCGTAAGACTGTTCGACAGGCTCGTCTTCATGTTCGGGACGGTAGCGGGTTACGGTTATGGTGATCTTCTGGCCTTTACTCATGAAGTTCCCCTTGCGGAGGATTCGAAATCGAGGCGTCGGATCTCACGCTTTTGAATCCAGGTTTCAATATTTGCGTTCTTCGGGCTGCCAGCGGGTGATCGTCACGGGGAGGTAGTCGGTGCGCGGGCCATCTTCCGTCTTGTAGGTCAGCGAGTGTGTGAGAAATCTCTCATCGTCGCGGGTTTCATGGTCCGAGCGGGAGTGGGAGCCCCTGGATTCCCTTCGTTGCAGGGCGGCGTGGGCAAGCACTTCGGCCGCATCCAGCATGAAACCCAGTTCCAGGGCCGCTGTGAGTTCGGTGTTGAACACACTGGAGGTGTCATCCAGGCCCACGCTCCGGAAGCGTTCCTGGAGTTGCCCCAGGACTTCGCAGGTTTCTTTCAATGTTTCTTCATCGCGGAAGATTCCGGCGCCGCGTTCCATTGCCAGCTGCATTTCGGTACGAATGGTCGCGACGCGTTCCTTGCCGTTACGTGGCTGCAGGTACGTCCGTTCGATGCGCCGCCGCTCGTCACGGGTGAGGTTTTCGAGCGTGTCCGGCCTGGGGGCCTCCTGTCCGTTGGCGTTATCCGCAGCGACTTTGCCCGCGCGTGCGCCGAACACCAGGCATTCCGTTAGGGAATTGGAGCCCAGGCGATTGGCGCCGTTGAGACTGACGCAGGCGGCTTCGCCGGCGGCGTAAAGGCCCGGAATGGGCGTTACGCCGTCGATATCGGTATGGACGCCACCCATCATGTAGTGGACGACGGGGCGGACGGGGATGGGGTCCCGGACCGGATCGAGCCCCACGTAGTTCCTGGTGAGTTCCCGGACAAAAGGCAGCTTTTCGTCGATGACTTTCTCACCCAGGTGTCTCAGATCCAGATGGACGTAGTTGCCGTAGGGTCCGTCGAAGACCCGGCCCGCTCGCGTTTCATAAACAAAAGCCCGGGACAGGATATCGCGCGGGCCCAGTTCCATTTTGCCGGGTATGTATTCGCTCAGGTAGCGTTCGCCCTTGTTATTGACCAGGTATCCCCCTTCCCCTCGGGAGGCTTCCGTCATCAGGATGCCCGTACCGGGAAGGCCGGTGGGATGGTACTGCACGAACTCCATGTCCTTCAATGGACACCCGATGCGGTATGCCAGGGCCATACCGTCGCCGTTTTTGATGGAGGCATTGGTGGTAAACGGAAAGACCTTTCCGCCCCCTCCGGTGCAGATGATAACGGATTTCGCGCCAATGGCGTGGATGGCGCCCGAGCGCATGTTCAGGGCGGCTACGCCGCAGACCCTTCCGTCGTCTACAAGAAGGGATGTGACAAACCACTCGTCGTAACGGGTAACCGCGTTGTATTTCAGGGAGGTCTGAAACAGCGCGTGTAACATGTGGAAGCCGGTTTTGTCCGCCGCATAAAGAGTGCGCTTTACGCTCATGCCGCCAAAAGCGCGCACGCTGACGCGACCGTCCGCATCTCGGCTCCAGGGGCAGCCCCAGTGTTCCAGTTGTATGGCTTCGTCCCGTGCTTCCTTTACAAAGGCTTCGACGACGTCCTGGTCGGCCAGGTAATCGCTGCCTCTAATTGTGTCGAAAGAGTGGAGATCCAGATTGTCGTATTCGCGCATGACGGCTGCCGCGCCGCCCTCGGCGGAGACGGTGTGGCTGCGCATGGGGTAGACTTTGGAGACGACGGCAACGTTCAGATTGGAATCGGTTTCCGCCGCCGCGATGGCGGCACGCAAGCCCGCCGCGCCGCCCCCTACGAGAAGCACGTCGTGAATCGGTATGTCCATTTAAGACCCCTGTAGGCGCAGGTGGAACGCTTTCAGTTCCTTCAAAAAACGCACCTATTATAACGATTTATGCGGAAATCGTCAATACAAAACTGGGCAAATTTCGAGGGATCATCGACGAAGGGTCGCGAGGATTGAATCGACGGCGTCCGGCCTGTTGTGAATTCCGAATTCAAGTGCTCTGCGGCCGGCACGAACCGGCGTTTTCACGCTGAAGTCGGCGCATGGGTACGACGGTCGCGCATGCAGGTGCCGATACCCGGGTGCGGGTCATTGTCACTGCAGGCGACCGCGAGCCGGAAGCGGCCAGACGGTTTCAACGACGCCGTCGCGGATTCCGTAGAGTTCGTCGTGCAGGACAACCGTCGTGTCGGAGTAACCCGCCACGAATTCAATGGTTTCGCCAACTCGCGGGGTCTCCGCGGGCGCGTTCAGTTCAATCTTGCCGTGTTCGGCGGACAGGCCCACGAATGTGACGTTGGGGATGCCGATCGGCTCTGGAACGGCGGCGTCGCTGCTCATGGTTTTCTTCCCCGCGTCACAGATAATGCGGGTGGGCGTGGGGCGGCTGGTTACGGTGGAAAGTACCGTGAGGGCGTATTCGTGCTCCACACCGAAAACGGTGCGATACCGGACATCGCCGAAGATGCCGCCGCCGGCTTCGATTTCGGTGATCCCCGGATGAAAGGCGCTGATCCAGTACGTGCCGGTGCCGCCGCAACTGACAATGTCGACGCATAGTCCGTTGCGACGGCACAGGTCCGCGCTGGTTGTGAGTTTCGTCAGGGATTCCGTTATGACCCGCCGTTTTTCGCCGGAGTCTTTAATGGCCAGAGTGTGCGCTTCCCACGTCATCAGGCCCGAGAATCGCAAGCCCGGGCAGGCGGCGATGGTCTGCGCCAGTGATAGAACGGGTTCGCCCGGCTCGGCGCCCGCCCGATTCATGCCCACGTTGACTTCAACCAGCACCCGGACGCGGACGCCTTTTTCCACGGCTGCGAGGTTGAGTTGACTGATGTTGCTTTCGTCGTCCACGCAGACCATCACGTCGGCGTGTTTACAAAGGTTGACCAGGCGGGCGATTTTACGGGTGCCCACGATCTGGTTCGCAACGAGGATGTCCTTGACGCCGCCTGCGGCCATCACTTCGGCCTCGCCGAGCTTGGCGCAGGTAATCCCGATGGCCCCCGCGTCCAGCAATCTGTGAGCGAGCGCCGGGGTCTTCATGCCCTTGGTGTGAGGACGCCACTGGACGCCCGCATTGTGGATAATGGTATCTGCCATCTTCTGAACATTGCGTTCCAGCGTGGGCAGGTCCACCAGGAGCGCCGGCGTGTCCAGGTCGGCTTTGCGGCATCCGATGAGATGTGTCTGTACGATCATGCGGAATCCTCGTGTTTCGGGCCTTTCGGCAAAGGGGGGTCCGCAAAGCGGAGGGTCCCCTTATCCGTCCCGTCCGCGACGATGCCGGATTATGTAGTTGGCAACGTCGATCATCGTGGCGGTCCAGATCCGGTTTCGGTTACAATCCAGATAACGAGTGACTTCCCTCAATGACGCTGTTGAAATGGAGAGATGCTGGCCTCCGATGCCGTGCATGCAAATGACCGCCCAGAGACCATCTTTAACGGCGGTTTCGATGTACGCGACCATCTCCCGCCCCGAGTGACGGTCTACGGGCAGCGACCAGGTGTAGGCCAGGTCGATCCGTTTTGGATGGTTGGCGCGTTCGCCCCAGCCCCGGGCGGCCTTGAAGCGGCCAGCGACGAGTGGCACATAGGATTGCCGGTTCTCACCCGCCCCCACGTACGTCTGGTAACAGGGATAACAGAAAGTTCGGTCCCCATGTTGTTCAGGAAAAAGGTGGTTCAGGTCTTCAGTGGCTTTGTCGATGGTCCGCTCAATGTCATCCAGCCCCAGGTTTTCCAGGCAGAAGCCATCGTTACGAAATCCGAAGTTGCAGGAGCAGGGATGCATGGAGGTGTGATTGCCGAGTTCATGGCCGTTTTTACTGGCCTGTTGCCAGCGGGGAACCTGCGACTCCCAGGCTTCCGACCGGCCCGGGTTGACGTAGAACGTCCCCTTCAGGTCACAGTCGTCCAGGCAGGGAATTGCATTGTCCAATTGCGTATCGAGGCCGTCGTCGAAAGTGAGACTTACGGCGCCCTGGAGGTCTTCAGGCCAGAATGAGCGGTCTGAGAACATGACTTCACCTTTTCGCGAGGTGGAAGAATGGTGACACATTTCCGGGAGGGGACACCAGGTTCGATTTCAGTCATTGGGTCCGAGCGGCTCTAAACCGTCGGCAGGACGCCGATGTCATCCCCGCGTCGGTAGGCGAGGGCGTCATCGATCATCCGCCGGATATCGTACCTGGGTTTGAAACACAGCAGCCTCCGGGCCTTGGACAGGTTGAATTCATAGAACGTGGGGTCGCCCTTCAGGACAGCTTCGATACACGGGACGCCCAGACGTTCCGAAAGATACGGGACGGCTTCATCCCAGGCGAATGGCGCGGGACCGGCGAGCTGGATGATTTCGCCTGAAACGCCCTCGGCGCACAATGCCAGCTGGCAGCCCTGGACGATGTCCCGCACGTCGGCGATGTGTTTCTTATAGGGTCTGCCCTCCTGGTCTTTGAGTACCACCAGGCAGTCTGTTCCCTGCCACATACCCTTGAATTCGGAACGCCCTTTCAATCCGCTCAGATGGAAATGCGGGAAGTCCAGAATCTCGCCCGCGCCAAAGACCATGCAAAAGCGAAGGACCACGACGGGCAGGTCGTAGGTGAGCCAGTATCCGGTACAGAGTTCCTCGCCAAGAGATTTGGAGAGGGCGTACCATCCCCGCGTATGCCGGGGAGTCTGATCTTCGCGGATGGGTTCGGCCAAACCCCCCGGGACGTACTTTTCGTAAATGGCGTCGGTGCCCGCGAAGATGAACCTTGGCGGTGTGTCCTGTGCTCTGGCGGCTTCGAGCATGTTGAACGTGCCGCGCACGTTGATTTCGAAATAGTCGGTTTCGGAAAAGGGGCCGCCACCCTGAAAGGCCGCCCCGAGGTGGTAAACCGCCCTGACGCCCGTTACGGCCGCCTGCACGTCTCGGGGATTCGTGAGGCTGCCGTAGACGAGTTCCACGTTCATGTCATTCAATTTGTCGATGCGGGGGTCTCGAGGCCAGACGAGGCCGCGGACGGTTTGCCCGTGATTACACAGAGTCCTGGCCAGGTTGGCGCCGATTCTGCCCGTAATACCGGTAATGAGAATGGACATGGAAGCCGATCGTGAAGTTCAATGAACCCGAGATGTCTCAATTACCGAAATCACGCCGAAAAATCAAGGGGAAACGCGAAAGGTTGATTGCCGGATATTTCGCTTGCGGAATCGCTTTTTTTTTACTATAAAATCGGGTGTTGCGGTATATGGGTTTACGGGATTTCCCGTCGGTTAACTTGAATGTGGGGGTGGAACGCTCCTGAGGAGGTTCGACGATGGACAAGTTGGCAATTCTTGGTGGATCCAGGGCGGTGAAGACCGATCCGGGAGATATGTTCACCTGGCCGATTATCACGGAAGAGGACGAGGAAGCCACACTGGAGGTGTTGCGCCGCGGGGCGATGTCCGGCACGGACGTAACGGTGAAGTTTGAAAAGGAATATGCCGACTGGTTTGGCACGAAGTACGCGCTGGCGCACAATACGGGTACGTCGTCCATTCATTCGGCGATGTTCGGCTGCGGCGTGGGCGTGGGAGATGAAATCATCTGCCAGAGTATGACGTTCTGGGCATCTGTCTTGCAGGCGATGAATCTTGGCGCCACCATTGTCTACGCGGATATCGATCCGGATACGATCACGCTGGATCCGGCAGACGTGGAAAGGAAAATTACGGACAGAACCAAGGCGATCGTGGCGGTACATTATTTCGGGCATCCCACCGATATGGATGCAATTATGGATATTGCCAACGCCCGCGGGATCAAGGTGATCGAAGATGTCTCTCACGCGCACGGCGCGCTGTACAAGGGACGATTGGCGGGCGGGATCGGCCATGTGGGCGCCATGTCGTGTATGGCGGGAAAGTCGCTTGCCATCGGAGAGGCGGGAATGCTGATAACCGACGACAAAGAGATCTATGAGCGCGCCGTCGCATTCGGTCACTACGAGCGAACCGGACAGATCGACAATCCCGAGTTGAAGAAATTCGCCGGCTTGCCTCTGGGCGGATTCAAATACAGGATGCACCAGCTTTCGTCGGCCGTGGGACGGGTTCAACTCAAGCATTACCGAGAACGCATGGAAGAGATCGACCGGTCAATGAACTATTTCTGGGATCTGCTTGAAGGTGCGCCCGGGCTGCGCCCGCACAGACCGCCGAAAAACTCCGGCAGTTCAATGGGTGGGTGGTATGCCGCGCATGGAATTTACGTGCCTGAGGAACTGGGCGGGCTGCCCCTGCGGAAGTTCTGCGAGGCAGTGCGGGCCGAAGGGACTTCCTGCGGAGCGGGGGCCAACCTGCTGATGCATCTGCATCCCGTTTTGAACGAGGCCGACGTGTACGGGCACGGCGAACCCACACGGGTCGCGCACTCCGATTCGGACGTTCGCCAGGGCCAGGGCAGCCTGCCGCAGACGGAGCAGATGTCGGAGCGTCTCTATTCCATCCCATGGTTTAAACACTATCGCCCGGAGATAATCAAAGAACATGCGGAGGCTTTCCGAAAGGTGGTGGCGCAGGCAGGAGAGCTTCAGTAGCACCGGGCCGCGGGTCCGCGTGGCGGGTACGGTTCTTCGCACCGGATCTACATTGGGATTTGCACAGGACGGCCGACAAGACGTCGGCCGTCCTTTTATCCTGAGGGAGGAAAAGCCCGTCGCGCGTCGTCGGCGCAGCCGGGGGCCGGGGACGAATCCGACCCGGAAAGGCCGCCGGGGATTGAATTTGCCCATCAGTCTTGTTATATTGCTACTTCGCCGGTCGCGGTGTTTCCATCGTCAATTCCATCCGCTTCCAACCGTTCAATCCGATTCCAAACAGGGAGATTCACTCATGCATAAGTTGCGATCCGCGTCGTGCGCTCTGGTCCTCATCGCCGTTCTTTGCATTTTTGCCTCTCGCGCAGACGGAGGGTACACCCGGATTCACGAGCCGGGTTCCGGCGATCCGTTGGCGGTACATATTTTCCGGTTGGCCAACGGCCTCACTGTCTATCTCACCGAGAATCATCAGACACCGCGCTTTTACGCGGAGATAATCGTACGTGCGGGCAGCAAACACGATCCCGCTGAATCCACCGGCCTGGCGCACTATCTGGAACATATGCTGTTCAAGGGCACAAGAAACATCGGCTCAATGGATTACGAAAAGGAAAAAGCGCATTTGCAGCGTATTACGCGGCTTTACGAAGAACATTTCGCCGAAACCGATCCCGAAAAGCGGAAAGCCATCTACGCCGAGATCAACAAAGAGTCTCAGCTTGCGGCGAAATACGCCATTCCCAACGAAATCAGCAAACTGTATAAGGCCATGGGCGGCACGGGCCTTAACGCACATACCTGGCATGAAGAGACCGTGTACAGGATCAATCTTCCCGCCAACCGGCTGAGGCACTGGGCCGTGGTCGAATCCGAACGCTTTCAGAACGCCGTCTTCCGGCTATTTCAGTCCGAACTCGAGACGGTCTACGAGGAAAAAAACCGGTCTATGGACAACAAAGACCGGGGAATCAGTTACGCCGTTGCCGATCTGCTTTACAAGAAACATCCCTATGGTCAGCAGACCACGATCGGAAAGGTGGAACACCTGAAGAACCCATCGCTTGAAAACATGTACTCGTTTTACAATACCTATTACGTCCCGAACAATTTGGCGATCGCAATTTCGGGCGACATCCGGATCGACGAAACCATAGCGCTGATCGACGAATATTTCTCGGCATGGCAGCCCGGGTCTCTACCTCAATTGCCCGATTGGAAGGAGCCTCCCCTGAGCGGCGTCGAACGGGTGAAGGTCAAGTTCCAGGGCGAGGAATACGTCCTTCTGGCGTTCAGGACCGCATCCAGGAATCATCAGGACGCGGACGGGCTCCGACTCCTGGATATGATTCTGGACAACGCCACCGCCGGATTGATTAACCTGAATCTCAACCAGAAACAAAAGGTCCGACAGGCCGGTTCGTATCCCTCCCTTTACAACGACCATGGCGCTCAGTATCTCTGGGGCATTCCCAAGAAAGGTCAGACACTGGAAGAACTGGAACAACTGCTGCTCGATCAAATTGAAATCATCAAGAGCGGCCGGTTTGAAGACTGGATTCTGCCCGCCATCGTCACCGATTTCAAAAAGAACAACAAGAGGGAGATGGAGTCGGACAACGCCCGGGTGCGCCGGATTCGCAATTCCTTTCTTGCATCCCACGACTGGAACCATACCGTCAGTGAGATTGCCCGCCTGGAACGGGTCACCAAGGACGACGTGATCCGGGTCGCCCGGAAATACTTCTCGAATAATTACGTTGCCGGCTACCGCGTCGATGAACAGCACGAAATTCCCAAGATTCAGAAACCCGCAATCGACAAGATCGACATCGACGCCACTCGCCAGTCCGGTTTCGCCGGAGAAGTACTGGCCATGCCCGTCGAGGAAATTGAACCGACATTCGTGGATTCGACCAGAGACTATCAGATCGTCGACTACCACGACGGCGTCCGACTCTACTATTCCCGGAACCCCATAAACGACCTTTTCTCGCTGAGCATCACGGTTGAACTGGGCAACAACCAGAACAACAAGATGGGGATTGCCGCCCGGTTGCTCGACAAGTCCGGTACTGAACGTCACACCTCCGAAGCCCTCAAGAAGGAGTGGTACAAACTCGGTACTGAATTCTCCCTGTCTGCGGGCAACAACGAAACGACCGTTACCATCTCCGGCCTCGATGAAAACCTCGATGCTTCGCTTGGCCTGATGGAGGAACTTGTCAACAACCCGACGGCGAACGAGGCTACCCTTGACGAACTCGCCAAAATCATACTTGCAGAGCGTGAAGACACGAAAAAAAATCACCGCACCATTCAGGGCGGTGTTGTTCTGTTCAACCGATACGGCAAAGAGTCCCGCTATCTGCGCATGCTGCCGAACGAAGCGTTGCGGGAACTTACCGTAGAAGAACTTCATGCGCTGGTCCGGCGCCTCTTCAAATACAAACATACGATCGCGTATATCGGTTCCCTGCCCCTTCAACAGGTTCTTACGACCTTGAAAAAACACCATTCGGTCTCCGGCGCGCTTGAGGACCCGCCGCCGTATCGGTTCTACAAGGCGCAGACTCCCGAAAAGACCGAAATTCGCTTCTTTGACAAATCGCTCGCTCAAGCCCTTGTCTACATTGAGTTCGGCGACAAAGATTACGACGAGGCTTCAGTTCCCGCTACGGAACTCTACAACAACTACTTCGGTGGCGGCATGAGCGGAATTGTTTTCCAGGAACTGCGTGAAGCCCGGGCACTCGCCTATTCCGCATGGGCGCGATACTTCAACGGCGATCGGATGGGGGACCAGAATCGCATGGCTGGCTCCGTCGCCTGCCAGCCCGACAAGACCGTGGAAGCCGTCGCGGCATTCATAGACCTTATGGACAACATTCCCGTTTCTCCCGAGCGATTTGAAGAAGCCCGCGCCTCCATCCTCAACAGATATCGTACCAACAAAATCAGCTTTCGACGGATTCTGGGTTCCGTGCGTTCCTGGGAACGTCTGGGGATACCTGTCGATCCACGGAAGTCCCGATTCGAGAAAATCCAGGTCGCCGAAATGGATGACATGTTGGCGTTCTACGGCCGGAACCTGAAGAACCGGGTCAAACTGATCTCCATCGTAGGAGACAAGAACAAGATCGACATCGCGGCGCTTGAGAAGTACGGTACCGTAACCGAGGTCGGTCTTGAAGACATCTTTGTATTCTAGTCCGGGCGAAACTTGCAGCCGGCCTCGCCCGCACCAATGTCAATTCGGGAACTCTGACGAACGTGCACCCCCAAACCGAATGCCAACCGCAACCTCATCCATCTCCGGGAGTGATCATTGACGCGCATGAAGCAACTTCAGAAACTGGCTGGCTTCGGCAACGTTCGGATGATCGAAGTCGAACGGCCCGAACCGGGTCCCGGCCAGGTGCTGGTGGAGGTCAAGCGCAGCCTGATCAGCCGGGGGTCGGAACTGTTTCGCCGTTACGTATTGGAAGAATCGGTTAGCCCGGACATAATGGGATATTCGGATGCAGGTGAGGTCGTCGCCGTCGGACCCGGTATCCCGGACTTTTCGGTTGGCCAGCGCGTGATGGTCAGCGGACCCCACGCCCAATATGTCCTGGGGCACGCATCGGGACCGCGGAAGGGCGCATTTGCGTTGCCCGATGACCTGACCTACGAAGCGGCAACCTTCCTTCCGCTGGCAACCAGTTCCATATTGTGGATGCTCACAACGCCAATCGAACCGGGGCAGACCGCGGTTATTCTGGGTCAGGGCATCGTCGGTAGTCTCTGCGCCCAGATCATCAGAAAAAGAGATCCGGGCAGGGTGATCGTCGTCGACGCCTACCCGCTACGCTGTGAGATTGCCCGTAAACTCGGCCCCGACGCGGTCATCGACGTTTCCCGGACGGACCCGGTGGCCGAGGTTCTGCGTCTTACCGATGGTGCCGGCGCGGACGTGGTTGTCGAGTGCGTGGGCGGCAACATGGGCATCCGTTCCTTCCGGCAGGCCCAGCAGATGCTGGCGCCCGGAGGCGCGATTCACCTGATTGCGAAGTATCAGGGTGGGCCGCTTCCGCTCCTGGGCGACAACTTCATGAACAAGTTGCTCGTGGCGGGTATCCGCACGGACCATTCACGGGAATCGTGTATGGAGCAGGCCGCCCGGATGCTGGCCGACGGACGCATTCGGAATTCGGAATTGATCACCCATCGCCTGTCCTGGGAGCAGACACCCGACGCGTACCACCTGCTTTACAACAACCCGGATAAAGCCCTGGGCGTGGTACTGCAGTGGGATTCATGAGCGTGCTCGTGTTCTGTGATTGCCCGCCGCCATACCCACTGTAAATAAAGTCATACGTTATTCGCCGCGCGGCGGTGATAAACCGTCCTCCTCGCACGATAAACGCCAGGCATCTGTCCCGACACATCTCCGGCTACGAAGCCCATCCCCAGATGAAATCCGAAGTCGTGTAATTTCCCGGCATCTCGTTGAAGTGGTACTTCATTGGCCCTGACTGAAACCCCGGCACAAAATGCTCCGCCTGGGATCGAAGCAGCTTGTCCAGCGGCTCGAATCGCCTCCACAACGTCTCCGCCTCTATCGCGTTGAATCGCGTGGTGAAATCGGGACCCCAGTTAAGGGTGATCGGATGCGCGCCTTGGAGCCGGCGGGCGAGGTCTTCCGGAACGTCGGGAAACGGGGGATGCTTCGCAAGCCGGATCGCCAATGCGGCCTTGCACAGGAAGACGGTGGTGAGTAACTTTCCCTTTTCGCCTCTGTCTGGATGAATCCGGTTCAACGCCTCGTTGTACGCCTCCCCATCGCCTTCGATAACCGCCCTGAGCGCATCCTTCGAGTCTCCCTTCATTTCCCGGCTCCGGTTATTCCAACGCTCGAATGCGGCAGCGGCTCCCGTCGAAAGGTGTTCCGCGAAAGAAAGATCGTCAATCGACGTGTGCGTGGAAAATCCACCGTGAACGGTTCGCCTCAACCTGGGGCTGTAGTTGCTGCCCCAGTGGAGGATCGGGAGGATGTAGACAACGCCGTCGCCGGCTTCGAGGTGGGTCTGGACGCCGTTCGGCAATGGCTGGCACGGGTCGGCCAGCATCAGTTTGTTTTCCTCCTTCGTGTTGAACCGGACGTGGCTGCCCGGTATCACCCACAGAACGCTGTCGTCGTATAGCGGTATGTTCCATTGAACGTAACGGGGTCCCCCTTCCAGGATGTCGTCGATATATCCCTGAAGGGGGGCGGTGTCGATGGGGTGGAGGTCGCGATGCCACTTCGCGGGGCCGCGGTCGCGAACCGGACTGCACATCATCATCATTTCGGTTGCCGCCGCGTCTGCTACGCCCAGAAGCCGGGAGCTGATTCCTTGTATGTTAGGTTCCAGCCACACCTCCACGGCGGGCGCCGTCTCTGCATTGATCCCGCGGACCAGCGGCGGCCGTTGGAGCATGAGGCGGGGTTGCGGACTCGTCTCCCACTCGCCTCCTGGCGGGTCGCCCTCTTTTCTCATGTCCCTCCAATGTTCGCGCTGCTGGTTCACGAGCGTTTCGTAAGCCTGGCGAACTTCCTGGAGTTTCGTTCGGGGTACGGCTTCCCTTACGACCAGGTAGCCTTCTTCGAGGAATCGATCCCGATCGACCGGCTGCATCATGCTTCCTCCAAATCGTATACAGTTTACGCTCCGTGGCAATGGCCGGACGGCCTGGACTATGTCCCGACAAACGTCTCGGACCACTTTGGTTCGTAGTTGCTCTCGAAAAGCCAGTCAAAGTCCTCCGGCACGATATGCGCCCGCTCCGGGCGTAGTTTCCGGCGCAGCCGGGGGAAGAAATCCATCAACCCGTCGCGCTGGCCTTTCGGGAGTCCACATGTAACGCCGGAGGCGACCCAGGCCGAAAGCATCGCCTTTCGGGGCACCGTGTCCTCGTTCTGCCAGGCCGAGTGGAGGCCCGAACTGCACAGAATCAGCATCTGTCCCCGGCGGGCTACCATGGGTACCGGATTCTGCTCCAGCCAGGGTGAATCTGCCAGGTTGGGAACGTGCTCCGGATAGGCTGGCGCACGTTCGGGCGGATCCGGGCGCACCCCGTGTACGCGGGGCAGCATTGCCTTGTGCTCCGGCGTCAGGACGCGGCTCCAATATTCCATGATCGGGCGGTGACTGCCCGGAAGTATGCGCATCGCCCCGCGATGCTCCGGCACGTCGTTGAGCCAGAACCACAGTTCCGCGCGCATCCTGCGGGGCGTCGCCTGGAAGTCTTCCCATGTGGCCTGAATGTCGGTGTGGCATCCGCTGCCCCATTGATCGCGCACGCTCCCGAAAGGCGCTTTGGCAGGGGAACGGCCGTGGGGCGATAACCCCCACCACAGATGTACGGCATCCGCGCGCAATACTTCGATGGCCACTTCCTCGAAGTAGGGATGCTGGAAGACGTCCAGGTAGTCCGGGTCTTCGTAGGGCGGCCGGCCGCTCTCCGTCAGCCGGTCCCACGCGGCTTCGGCCCGGTCCAGCTCCCCGGTTGTGAACGGGCTGTCGATAGTTACGGCGCCCTGTTCCTCGTATTGTTTCAATTCCGCTTCCGTCAGTGGCATTCAATCCTCCTTTACGTAGAGCGCTAGCCGGCGGTCAACGGCGAGAGGGTCTGCTGGATACGTCGTCCGGTCGTCGATCGCCGGCTGCCGGGTATGAGTCCGTCTATCTGTTTTCTGAGATTAATTGAAGCGCAGTAATGCCTTCAAAATCCTTGCCGAGGACCTGTCTCACCGCCAGGTTGCCGCAGCTGGTCAATTGTAGCCTCGAAACCGTCGTTTTCCTCATCCGGCCAGGTTCCAAACAGCGTCCTGACGTTCGCCATTGGTTGCACATTCTGCGAACGGGCTAACTCCTGGATTGTTGGCGATTTCCAAAATGATTGTGAAATTGGCGTCCCTCGAGGGAGTAAGTCGGTGGCTTCGTCTTGCAGGTCATCCAACCTCTCAATATCGTGAATCTTCCCCGGACCAACTCCAGTGCCATCGAATCGAATCGTTAGTATGGAATTGTGTTCATTCATTGGGACCTCCAGTCTCCGTCTGTGCGGCAGGCTGTAGATTCTACGTCAATGTGAATTCTCTGATCCTGTCACTCGTGGGCGCTACGTTCCGCCAGGATCGCAGCAAATTCGCAAGACAGCGCATTGCTAATACCGCGCCAACTCAATTGGCGGGGTTGTTCTATGAATTATAAGCTCAGGGATTGTTCCATGTTTCTCCGGGTCGAACGAGCGAGTGTGCAGTTCGACCCGATCGCGTTTAATTTCCAGGGTCCCTTCTGACGCTTGATTCCCGATCCGAGGGGAATCCGATTTCGGGTGGAACTCGCAGTCTTGTTCATTCTTATGATCCGACGGGCGGCGAGTAATTCTTATGTGCTCCGAGAGAGGTGTCCGCTAACGCCTCTCCCCACAAAATCTCGCTGTCGCGCCTTTTTTCTTTCGCGTTTGATATCATCCAGGACTGCCATGAAACACGGAATGACAAATAACGTCAGAATCGTCGAGACGAGCAATCCAAAAAGGATCACGTTCGCCAGCGGCGACCAGAGGGCCGACTTTCCTCCGATGCCGACCGCCATCGGCATCAGGCCCGAGATTGTCGTTACCGATGTCAGGATAATCGGTCGCAATCGCAACCGCCCCGCGTTCACGATGCTTCGCCAGATGTTCGTCACGGACCCGCCGGTTTGTCTCCGCCTGTTAATGAAAGCGACCATCACAATGGCGTCGTTGACGACGATTCCCGCCAGGGCGATGAAACCGAAAAGCGAGATCAGACTGAACACGTTCCCTGAAATCAGCAAACCGAGCAACGCGCCGATGATCGCGAACGGCACGGCGGTCAGGATGACCAGAGGCTGGGCGTACGAGTTGAACTGCGTCCCCAGGATTACAAACATGAGAATTAGGCTGATGGCGAAAAGTGACGCGATATCTTCGAACGCTTCCATGAAATCCGTAAACTCACCGCCGATCTCGAAGTTCACGTCGGAATACTGAGCTTCGATTGAAGGAAAGATCTCGAGGAGTCTGTAGTTGATCTGATCCACCGTCGTCGTGTCTTCGTCGATCTCGCCCGTAACCAGGATGGTCCGCTTCCGGTCGAAGCGGCGAATCTCCGTGCGCCCCGGACCGATCGAGAAGGAGACCATGTCTCGCAACGCGACCGTTGCCCCGCTTGCGTTTGTCACCTGCACGTTCAACACGTCGTCCACGCTCGTCCTCTTACTCGGTTCGTACTGCACGATGACCCCCACCTCTTCGTCTCCGTCCCGGAACTTCGTCGCCTCGACGCCGTCGAAAGCGTATCGGACGTTCAGAGCCACCTCCCGCGCCGAGAATCCGTAGAGGGCCGCTCGGACTTCATCCACTTCGATCCGGATCGCATCCTTGCCGGGCGGGAAGTCGTCGGTCACCTCCAGTGCGCCGGGAATGCGGCGTAACGAATCCTGCAGCACGAGCGCCGCCGCTTTCACACGTTCGAGATAGCGGCCCTGGACCCTCACGGAGATCGGTTTGCCCACGGGCGGTCCCCCGGTAAACTTCTCGAATTTGACCGACGTGGCTCCGGCAATGTGCTCCGTGCGCTCCCGAAGCATGGCGATCAGTTCGTCCGACATCCTCACTCGCTCCTCCCTGGGCTTCAGTTGTACGAGGACCTGGGAGACGCTCTTCCGGGTCAGCCACTCGTTGTTGCTCTGAAGGAGGCCGATGTTCGTGACCACGGCCTCGATATCCTCATCGGAAAGACGGCGGGCCTCGGCCTCGTAGGCGCTGGTGACGCGATCCGTCGCCTGCAGGCTCGTCCCTTCCGGGAACTTGATGAGTACCTTGAAAGCGTCGAATTCCTCGTCGGAATAAAAATCCACCCCGAGAAACGGAATGAGCATCACAGCCCCGATCAGCACAACAACAAGGCATCCGATGACCCAGTAGCGTCGACGCAACGTGCGTACCAGCAGACGCCCGTAGATCCGTCGCAGTCTCCTGAAAAACGGCTGTTCACCCCGTTTGTGGGCATTGGAACGCCTGGTCCATTCCGCGTAGTGGGAAGGCAGCAGAACAAACGCTTCGACCACGGACGCGGCCAGCGCCAGGGCGAAAGTCAGCGGGATGATGCGCATGAATTTGCCCATCACACCCGGTAGGAGGATCAACGGGAGGAAGGCCGCGATGTTGGTGCCGACTGAACTCAGGATCGGCGTTGTCACCTCGCCCGTCCCGAGGACCGCGGATTCGCTGGCGCTGCGGCCCTGCAACCGGTAACGGTGACAGTTCTCGATCACGATGATGGCATCATCCACGATGATGCCCAGCACCATCACCATTGCGAACAGCGTGCTCCCGTTTATTGTGTAACCGAAAATGCTCAGCAGGATGAAGGTGATGAAGAATGAGATGGGTATCCCTATCGTCGCCAAAAACGCATTCCAGGATCCCAGGAATAGCCAGAGTACGAGCGAGATAAGAATCATCCCGGTGATCGCGTTGTTCCTGAGCGCGTGGATTACCCGGTTGATATAGACGGAGTTGTCGTCGGTATAGCTGAAGCTGATCCCGTCCGGCACCCGGCGCTCATAGTGGCCGACGGTTTCCTTGACGGCGAGGATGACGTCGTTGGTGTTCGCGTCCGTGTTCTTCGACAAAGAAAACGTGATTGACGGGTTTCCGTTCAATCGGGAGAGGACTTTGGGCTCTTCGCGGCGATCCTGGACCCTCGCGACGTCACTGACTCTCACGGCCTCCCCGTCCGGGGTCGCCCGGATGATTGTCTCGCGAATCTCCTCCACGTTCCGGAACTCGGCCACGGACCGGATCGCGTATTCCTTCGCACCGTAGGTGAGAGTACCGCCGGGTACGTTCAGATTTCTCGCCTTCATCGCCCCAACCACGTCCTGGATCGAAAGACCCCGGGCATTCAGCCTGGCCGGGTCCACTTCGACCCAGATTTCACGCTCAGGCAGGCCGGCAATCTGGACCCGGGCAACGCCCGAGATATTCTTCAGGTCCTCCTCGAGATCGTCGGCGATAATCTGAGCATTTTCCTCGGGGATCGTAAACGCCATGTTGACCGTGAGGATCGGTAGAAAATCTCCGCTGTCGAAGTCGTCCACCACCGGATCTTCAGCCTCTTCCGGGAGGGCCACCCGGTCGACACGGCCCTTGAGATCCGTGTAAATCTCCCTGAACTCGGACTCCGGCATATCCTCGAATTTGACGAGGACCATGGCCAGCCCCTCGCCTGCAGTGGACTGCAACTCGTCGATCTTGTTCAGGTCGTGGATCTCCGCCTCGATCGGGTCCACAATCAGGCTCTCCACCTCTTCCGGACTTGCGCCCGGGTACGGGATCGTGATGAACACCCAGTTGAAGTCAATCTGCGGATTCAATTCCTGCGGCATGCTGAAAAGACAGAAGCCGCCGAAGCAGAACAGTCCGACCATGACCAGGTTCACAAATACCGGGTTTCGGACCGAGAATTTCGCTATTGACATATCAGGAATGCCTCACGTACCAAGAACTTTCGATTGCCGTCAGACTCATCGCAAGGCGCGAATCGCCACGTGCGTTGCGGCCCCCAGGCGGTTCATGCCCGCCACGACAATTGTATCCCCCTCCGCAAGACCCGTCTCCACGGCGACGAGGGAACCGAACGTTTCCCGCGTTTTCACCTCGGTGAGCCGCGCGATGCCGTCCCATATCCGATAGACGTGTTCCTTGCCGTCCCTGGCAACGACCGCGTTACCCGGTACAACGAACTGGAGATTTGAACCGCCAAGTATAACGCGGCACCGGGCCGACATTCCCGCGCGAATGGACATGTCGGTCGTATTTTCCAGGTGGACTTCAACGGGAAACGCTCCTGTAGTCTCCTCGGCCTGGGGGGAGATGTATCGGACGTACCCATCGAAGGTTCGGTCTTCCAGCGCGGCAACGGTTATGCGTACGGACCCGCCTTCCTGTATGCGGCCGATGGCCGATTGGGGTATGCCGAGCGTGATCTTCATCGTTGTCAGATCGACCACCCGATAGGTGGCTGTACCGACCGATACCATCGCGCCCAACTCGACGTGTTTTCTGGATACCCATCCGTCGATCGGGCTGGTCAGCCGGGTATCTTCAAATCCTTTTCGGGCACGACTCAGGTCGGCATGATTTGATTTCAAATCGGCCTCGGCCGCCTTGACCGCAAACAGGGAATTCTCGAACGACAGCCTGGAAATGTCCCCGTGTTCGAACAATTGGCGGTCGCTCTCGAAATTCAGCCCCGCAATCTTCAGTTTATTCTCAACGGAGAGGACCTGCGCGATCGCGTTTTCCAGCCGGCTCATAGCCACGCGGTCGTCGATCACCGCGAGGGTGTCTCCGGACTTCACGCGCCCCCCGAGTTCGGCTCTGACATCCGTCAGTCTCCCGCCGGTCTCGGCGACCACGTCCACCGCCCGGTGCGGCACGATAACGCCCGTGACCTCAACAGCCTCCTCTACGTTTTCACGCCGCACAACCCTGGCTTCGACCGGGATCGCCCGAAAGGATTCCGTGCCCGGGTCGGCCGACCCTTCCGCTTCCGAATCCTCCTGCGGCCCGCACGAAAGCACGCAGCAGCACAGACCGGCCACGGCGTATGTTATCGCCTCGTTGTATTTCATTTTGACTCCACCATTTCCTCGACCAGATCGTCGAGGCTGCCCATCAGGTAGCTCAACTCGATCACCGCTGAGGTGAGGTCGAACTGCGTCGTGATCTCCAGCAATCGGGCGTTCTGCAGATTCAGCTTGGCGTCGATGACGTCCAGGTTCGATGCCCGCCCCAGTTCCTTTTCCCGGGAGACGATCCGGTAGTTGTTCTCGTTGAAGGCCAGGCTGGTCCTGATCAGTTCGCGCTGGTTTATCAGATTAACGATCCGATTAACCGTCTCGTCGAGCATCTGCCGGGTTTCGTCAACCAGATCGGAGAAGCGGGTATCCTGCGCCCGGTAACTGTATTGCGCCGATTTCAGACGCGAAAGGTTGCGGAATCCGGTGAACAGCGGAACCGACATATTGAGCATGATCATCGAAGGTCTGTAGTCGTCCAACGCCAGCGTATCGTTTCTGCGCCAGGCCGTGGAATAGCTGAGAGAGACGTCAGGCAGGTAGCTCGAATACTGCCCCCGGTAGACAAGGCGACTGCGTTCCCGATCCCGTGCGGCGGCAGCAAGCATGGCGTTTCCCGCGATCAACGTCCGGTTTTCTACATCCGAAAGATTCCGAATCTCTTCTTCAGACAGACGCGCCACCCTCGTTACCTCCGCCTCGAGTGGGCCCGGAATCAGGTCCACCAGCGTTTCGGCGTGCAGCATACGAAGGTTAAGCAGCCGGCGCAGACGAACCGTCGCATCGCGCAACGCGGACTCGCCGGTGGCCACGCTGCTTTTCTGCTGCTGGTGTTCCACCTGCCACCGCAGCAGGTCCAGCTTCGAATATCTCCCCGCACGGTGCATCCTCTCTGCCTTCTTGACGTTCAGGCCGGTCAGGACGAGGAACTCACGCTGAAGCTCGAGCATCGCGCCGCGCTTCAGCACTTCCAGGTAACCGGAAGTGACCTGGTACAGGATTCGATCCCGGATGGCTTCCTGAGTCCGTTCGGCCGCGTCCTGTCCGGCGGTTGCGACAGAGAGGTCGTTGATCAGGTCCGCGTCGAAGATTGGAACGCGCGCCTCGAACGACGAATAGTAGGACGTCCGGAACGCCACTTTAGGTACGGGGATCTCGGGAGGAAAGTACCTGGAAAAGTCCCGTTCCGCCAGAGTCTGCTCGTCAATCCGGGTCACCTCCGTGTTGAAACTGACCCTCGGAGCGAACTGCGACAATGCGTTCCGCCGGTCCCAGTTCGCCTTTTCCGCCGCAAACCCGGCGGCCTGTAGCTGGCGGTTGCCGGACAGGGCCTGCCTCAGACACGCCTCCAGGGTCAACCGGGGAGTGTCCGCGGGATTCGCGAGGCACGGTACGACTGACAGAAACAAGACGAGGCACAACAGAGTACGAGCGTGCCGATGATTGTCAAAAACACCCGTCATAGTGCACTCCTATTGCGGCTTCGCGTTGTTCAGCCGCAACCAAATAGGTGGAAATGAACGCGCGAGCCCGTTTGACGGTGCAATCACTCCCCCCTTGAGGGGGAAAGTCGCAGAAGCCGAGCCCGTTCCCTGCGCACTTGCCCTGAGCCTGTCGAAGGGTGTCGAAGGGTCGGCCTGTCTGCGTGCAACGCACAGGCAGGCGACGGCTGATACGGTGGGGGGATTTTAATGCCTTACGATATGCAAGCATCGTGAGGCATTATTCGTGGTTTTTGCGTTTAGGCTTTCCGTCACACCCGTCCAAAATCGGCTTCGTTCTTGGACAGCAGTGACATAAGGTAAAAGAGCTTATTCCGTGAACGGCTGAATAGCTACGAAAAACGCCAATATTTCATACGGACTGCCGACGTTTCTTCACCCACCGGTTGGCTTCCACTCCTTCTGTGCCTTCTGTGCTTTTTGTGGCTATTGTCCTGCTCTTCCGGTTTGCCGCGAAAAAACATTTGCCACAAAAGGCACAAAAACACAAAAGGTCACACCTGTCCGAAATCGGCTTCGTTCTTGGACAGCAGTGGCTTTCCGTAATACTCCAATCCGGCATCCACCAGCCGCTGTAGGTCTTCCGCCCCGCTTTGCCGCGGTCCGAGCAGACAGACCACCGGCGTGTCGACCAAAGCCTCCCGGATTACTGGCGGCAGCGAGCGGATGTATAGGGAACAATAAGCGTCCAATTGTCGGTTTCATTAGCGTCCAATTGCCGGTTAATAGAGCGTCCATTTGTCGAATGGCTGCGACATGGCAATCTATAGGATCGGGGCGCCAAGATCAAGAAAAGAGTCTGTCTACGTCGCCTCCGGCTGACCACGACGCGGCGTGCCGGCATAACCTCGTTTACCGCAACGGCGAAAGCAATCAGCGTTTCACCTGTTATCGATTCCCTTTTTCGCCCGCCCTGGTCGTGACCGCTTCAACCAGCGTATCCAGCTCCGAGTCGCTGGTGTAGAACGCCACCGAAATCCGCACACCGGAAGGTTCGTTGATGTTGGTCGCCCGTTGGGCGATTTGCCAGTGGTTCCGGAGTGCGTCAGAGACTTCGTTCCCATCCATGCCCTCGACAGAGAAAGCGACGATGCCGGTCCGGGTTTCGGCGCGGCGTGAGCCGATGATCCGCACGCCGGGAATGGCGTCTAAGCGTTCGCGCAGCGATTCCGCCTTTCGTCCCGCCTCCACGGCGATGGGCTGCGGCCCGCCGATGCCGGCCAAGAAATCGAGACCCGCGCCCAGACCCAGGTAAAGCACGCTCGCCGGCGTTCCCGTCTCGTACTGCCGGGCCGTACCATCGGGAGCGTGCGGTCGCCGCAGCGGCTTCAAGAATTGCTGCGCGCCTTTCCTCACATAGAGAAAGCCAGTACCCATCGGCGAGAGCATCCACTTGTAGCAATTGGTGGCGTAGAAGTCACAGCCTATTTCATGCAGGTCCACCGGAAACTGCCCGACGGCTTGGCAGCCATCCCAGAGCGTGAAAATGCCGCGGGCCCGTGCCAGCCCGCAGATCTCGCGGGCGGGCAACCGGGTCCCCCAATCCGTCGTGACATGGCTGAAACAGATCAGCCGGGTACGCGGGGTGATCGTTTGCTCCACTCGGCGCAGAATAAGGTCTTTATCCTGGTCGATTTCGACCACTTTGACGATCGCCCCTTCACGGTCCGCCAGACCCTGGGCGGCCTGAAGGGGTACCGGATGTTCCTCATTGGTTATGAGAACCTCGTCTCCCGGTTGCCACCGCAGCCCGCCGAGTACCATACCGTAACCTTCGCCGGTGCTCATCGTCAACGCGATTTCCCCTGCATCGGCTCCGAAGAAGCCGGCGATTTTGGCCGGCAATTCGTCCTCGGCCTCTGCCATTGCGGTGTACCAGTCGCTCGTACTGACACTGCCGCTGCGCAACTGCTGAAAGCCCTCGGCGACCGCCTTGTTCACACTGACCGGCGACAGACCGATTCCACCAGTGTTAAGGTAAACGCCGTGTTTCAGGCCCGGCATCTGGCCGCGAATCCACGCGTTATCCATGGACTATCCTTTCTTCCTGACTACCGCACCAAGCTCGCCGCCAAAGTGGCCGATATCGCTTCTCGTATGCAGACCCGCGTCAGCCAGCGCATCCAGACGTTCGGCCATCTGCGCCTGAACGAGATGCCTGGGCTTCATCGGGCGCCCGCCTCTGCGAACATTTCCATGAGATCGACGTGACCGTTTTCTGCGATGGCGCCCGGCGCGTCGAACCCCCACTCGGTCGTCACGGTGGGGTCTGCTCCGCGTTCGAACAGATTCTTGGCGAACCGTTTCATGCCCAACCAGCCGGTGTATCCGACCGCCGTTTCGCCGCCATCCCCGATCGTGTGTATCCCGGTGCCGCGATCGATCAGGAGTGACGCCATCGCGATGTGCTGGTCGGTCGTCCGGTCACCACCGTCCTCTGCCCATTGCGGCATGGCCAGGTGGAGAAGTGATGCGCCACGCTTGACGGTCTCCCGTAAGAATTGCTTCTCTCCCGTCTCCACGTTGACTCGCGCCGGGACGTTTTCAATGAGGAAGCACCGACCAACGACAAACCGAGATCAAGCCACCTGGTGGAGGCATTCGATACCGGCTGTCGCACAATCACGTCGCAATCACTCCCCCCTGGAGGGGGAGTCGCAGAAGCCGAGCCTGTCCCTGAGCACGTGCCCTGAGCTTGTCGAAGGGTGTCGAAGGCGCTGCCCTGAGCCCTGTCCTGAGCCTGTCGAAGGGCAGGCGACGGCTGATGCGGTGGGGGAATTCTAACGCTTTACCGTATGCAAGCAAGGTCACGTATGATAGTCATTTTGCCCCTGAAATTGCAAGAGACCCCGAAATGACCGTGTCTCGGAGTCTCACATGGAGCAACGAAACCTGTAAGTGTGGCAGAAGAGGTCGGATTCGGACCGTGCGTCATTTACGATTCCACTTATCGTTTTTCGCCTTGAGGCGACCTTCCGTACCAGCCCAAACTCCAGGCTGGTTATCGCGGAGGTCTTCCAGGATCTCATCGTCAAGAAGGGTCATTCGGTTGCCGATGCGGAGGTCATTCTGGTCAAACGCGAGACGATCCCGAGATCCTATCGCTTCCCGCGTGACCGTGAAGTCAGTTCGGCAGATTTCCTGCCAACGATTTGCGTGCATCCGCTCACCCGAGGAACGAATGAGAGATGATTTACGTCGGCGACCATGAGGAGCTTTCCCCAGTGCAGGTGATTGGTTTCATGATCGCCCTTCTTCCGATTCTGCCAGTCGACTCTTGCCGTTTTCGGTGAGTCTGTATTTCTGCAACCGACTGTTGGGTTTTTCTGGAATTGTGTATTCGATCAGCTTGTCATCCATCAAGAGGCGAATCGCCTCGTTGAGCCGGCCCGAAATGGATTTGTGGCCCAAACCGATTGAGATCTCGGATCTGGACAGGGGAGTTTGTCGGAGAATCGATAGTACTCGTTGTTCTACGCCCTCTGCCCTCGATTCCTGCTTTGACTCTTGCCTGACTCTTGCCTGACTCTTGCCTGACTCTTGCTTTAGCCCGGTGCGGGTTCCCAATTCTGAGGTTGGCCTGTGGAACGTTGTCGTTACCCACGAGTCTGACACTTCGATCAGCGGCTCAGCCACTCCATGTTCACGGCACAGATCCCGAATACGCCGTATGCCGGAACCGATCCTCTCTACCGCATCCATGCGGTACAGGATGCCGAACAGCAGCGGATTGCGCGGAATACTCTTCACTCCCAAATCCGCTTCCGTCATTCCGGCGGGAAACCCGCCATCGCCCCAAACTTCACAACTATTAGCCAGGCCGACTAGGATCACGCCGCTTCGATTCGTGAGGAATTTTGTCCATTACAAATCAACGTCAACCATGGGAAAGGAGATTCTGCGTTCGCGCATTGGGACACAAGTACTGGATTCCATTTAGGAGATATGTCTCCTCCGACCCCAACATTTCGCCGGCAGCGCCGGACACCTTCTTGCCTGAATCAGCATGTAGGTATGGAATCAAGTCAGATAGCCAAGATACTGCCTATACTTCTGGAAACTCGACAAAGGCACCCGTGATCCGAAATGTTATCGTAGTTAATGCCGACAAAACTCATTTGACACATCTCTATCTAACCCGTTCCACGTAATAGCTGAGAAATCGCTTCGCGCGCAAATGTGCTTTCGTGTATTGCTCTATTGTGCAGCGTCCATTTGTCTCCCAGGCACGAGACAGGCGAGGCTCTCGATAGCTGGCAACTCGAACGGGAGATCAAGTGCATTGATCTGTGATTCCACATACTGTCGCGCAGCCGCCATGAGATCCGCGACGTCCTGCGCCGGGTTTCCATCCGTGAAGACCGGGCTTCTAGGCTTGTCGGCCAGCGGGTTTATGCGCTGTATCAACTCCCAGTCGTGAAGCAAGGTGCATGCACCGTCAGTACGGGCTTGGACGCCCACGATAACAGTGCGAATGGGGCCACTTGCGCCGGTTATCCGATCCCGTACGGCGAACACGAAAATCGACGCATCCAGGCCTCGAATGGCCCCGAACGTTGCGGGAAGGTCCACCGCATCGCGCACCGCTCTATCGACGACCCGCAGCCCGATCCCCGCGACATCCTCTCCGTCTTTTGGTCGCGGTTCCCGGGCGAAGAGAAGGTCGTACCGATCGACCGAGGAGATAGTGAAGTCGTCCTTCCACTCGTCCGGCGGTCGGAAGCTCAAGCGAAGATCAGCGGTCTGGTCGGGGCGCCGACCCCGAACAGCAAGGACCACTTTGAAGAACGGCACCAGATCCTGCAGGTCCACCTGCGGGATCTGACCGGCTACCGCTCCGAAGTCGAAACGGGCGACATGGCCTACAAGACTGCGGACGGTGTCCACAGCGTCCTCGCCGCCGAAGGTCGCGGTTTGGGTATCGAACCAATCGCGGAGCGTTTGCCTGCTGAGTGACTGGTCGGCGTTCGCGAACACGTTGGTGAACATGCCGGGAGGCGACGCCATCCCTATCACGAGTTGGCGGATGTCTTCCGGGTCGTCCATAACCCCTTGGAACGCCAAATTGATACGCGCCAGCTTCTCATCCAAGAGGTCCCAGATGTGGCTCTCTACGGTGTCTGGATTTCTTACGGACACCACGTCGACGGGCTCGGTTTGCCCGTAGCGGCTCAGCCGGCCGACGCGCTGATGCAGGCGCATCGGATTCCATGGCAGGTCAACATGGATCAAGGCACTGCAATGCTCCTGTAGGTCGATGCCCTCGCCGGCCGCTTCGGTGGAAACCAGAAAACGTACATCTCCCCGATTGAACCGCGCTGCGGCGAGATCTCGGGCCTCTCTAAGGTCTGATATTCTGCCGCTGGCATCCTTCACACCTTCGATGAAGCCATCGCCATTGATGAAGGTCACACATCCATCGCCGTGGCGTTTGTGCAACGCACTCATGAGCAGAGCTTGGGTAGCCTTGTACTCTGTGAAGAAGAGCACGGACCTTTCGGCGAACGACTCATCGACCAGTTGAAGGATACGGCCGATTTTTGTCTCGTCGGTGACTTCGTTTGCTACTTCCAACAATTCCTCCAGCGCCGGAATTTCGTTTGGGTTGAGCTCGACTCCTTGCAGATTCTCCGCCACACGCTCTTCCAATTGACTGATTTCATCTTGATTTGCGGGGTCGTCCTCGGTGCGCAATTCTTTTAGCCGTGCCAAGTCCTCGTAGGATTCCTCTAATTTTGCTTTCGCATCCCGCAGCCGGGAGAGTCGCCGAGCAAGAGCCCGCCGCACGGCTGTCACGGAACTTGACGCCAGTTTCTGCATGGTGATCAGGACCAACATCGCCGTGCGCCGATCCTGAGAGCCAAGACCGGCCGCGTAGGCTTTTCCGGTCACGATAAACTCCGTTAGCTTCGTGTAGAACCGCGCCTCCTCAGGCGAGTAGGCGTACGTCTCCCGCCTTGATTGTACCGGGGTGAAAATCGGCTTGCCCGTCATGTCGGTGACAGACTGCTTGTTATTGCGAATCATGACGGTGCGGAGCTTCTCGACCTGCTCCTCAAGAGGCTGTTCGGGATCGAAGTCTTGGGGTCGAAGCAGCTTTAGCAGAGAAAGAAATCCAGTGTCCTTGCCCCGATGGGGCGTACCGGTAAATAGCACCAAAGACAGTACCTTTCCCCGTTCTTGCAGATTCTCCACTAGCTGATATGACAATGTGCGGCCATCATGTTCGTCCACGTTCATATGATGAGCTTCGTCGACGAGCACGAGGTCCCAGGGCTCGGCGTCCAACAGACGATCCCACCGCCCGCCCGTGTCGAGCCGCAATGTATGTGCCGAGGCGATTACGCGGTCGTGGGTGTTCCAGAAGTCGGAGGTTTCCTTGTCCGCATCGGCAATGTAGATCGAAATCCGGATGTCGAACATTTCTCGCAGCCGCACCTGCCACTGTTCGACGAGGCTGGCAGGTGCCAGGATGAGCAAACGGCGAACGCGCCCTGAAGACAGCAGCGGCGTGAGGATGAGCCCCGCCTCAATAGTCTTGCCAAGCCCCACATCGTCCGCCACGAGCCACCGCGTGGGCCATGATTCGAGCACTCGCTTGCAAACCCAAAGCTGGTGAGGCAGCAACGCGATACGGGATCGCGAAAACACGCCCCAGGCGTCGTTGACCGAACGGATGCACTCGCCGAGAACTCGAGCGACGACGTTTAGCGCAGGGTCGAGCCGCTTGGTGGCGATGCGGTCGGTAAGGCTATCGATGAGTTCGAGATCGGTGGTCAGACATTCCTCGATCCCATGATCGAAGCGGACGATCATGCTATCACCTTGATCCACCACCACTTGCCCGCGACCGAACCGGGAATGCCGCACTGCCGAGTCGCTGTTGAACGGTGCCACTATCTCTCCAATCCAAACTCTCGCCGAAGTTCCTCGTTCGAGGCCACGTGCCGTAGCGGTATGTCGAACGCGAGATGGAGATTTGGAGTTTCCGTCCCCAACGCTGTCGCCAAGAAATTGGCGATGGTGCGCGCCTTCTGGGAGTTTGGCAATCCGCCATCAGGCTGCTCCAGACCGAGAGGCTGAAGAAAGCCCAGGACCTGCTCCGACGGCACCCAACAGTCCGGATGGAGATGTTCTCCATTGACGACTCCCAGACGCACGAGCTCCCGAAGCACCCAGTGGAGACCCATGTTGAGGGGTGCCGGGGGCGCATCGAAGTGAGTACCCGCACCAGTGAGCGCTTCGTCGGTGCGCGGGGCGAGCAAGCGAGTCACTTGATACAAATCATCGGGACGTCGCCCGGCCGACTTGAGCAGACGAACATATACATCTTGATACCGACTGAGTTGGTAAATTGTCGGAAATAGCGACATCCATAGCCTGTATTCGATTTCGGCGACCGCTTGGTCCTGCCATCCACGCAGCACGCTCATCCAAGCCTCGTCGTCACCGGGGGCTTTGAACACATCCCACCAACCCGCGTCGTGAGCCAACTCGATGAATCGACGGTGTTGTTCATCTCTGGTACGCCCCAAACTTTGACAGGCACCAAGAACGAGCAACGCAAGCCAATGGTCTTGCGAATCAGCTGTCAGTCCGTCCGCTATGCCGTCTTTCCTCAGCCACGTTGGCCAAGCGCGTCTTTCGTAGTCGGCAACGACTTTGCCGCGTTCCGCATCATCGTCCCACCACTCCAATAGGCGCTCGAAAAACCTCTCGGGCTCGCGTGGCGGCTGTGGTAGCTCTGGAGAACGGAACCGGTCAGGGAACAGGGCGCCCAGAAGTGACTGGCACCGCCAAGGTTCCTCGCCCAGCTCTTCAAGCACTGCGGAGACTTGGTCGTACTCCTGAAGCCACGAAGGGCGGGTGTTGAGTGGGACAAGATGGGTTAGAACGGGCACCTGCAATTCTCCATCCAAAAGATAGCAAACGGCGGCGGGTTGAAGGTCCTCCGCGAGACCTGTGTACCAATCCGCAATCATTGTAGCATCGACGCGATGCTGCACTCGAAGCCACCGGTACACTCGCCAATCTTCGCTGCATTCGATGTACGCCGAATCGAGAACCCGGTCCTCGGGAGCGAAGGCCGCCCGCGAAAGTTCGTCCTTTACCTCCGCATCAGTGTCATCAAACGATTTCGGGAGTTGTCGCAGGAGCAGATTTCGCAGCGCTTGGAGACTTCCGTCCGCTGCTTGAGCCTGCCAAGTTACGCCTTGAAAATTGCTTTCGACGAAGCCCCAAGCCTCGTTACTGGCGAGTGGCCGCAACGCATGCAACCGCTCCGGCGACAAGCAGTGATCCCACCGTTTAGCCAGTTTCGCAAACAGGTTGGACGGGCGGAGTCGCGTCGGTGCGATGTAATTCCTGTCGGTATCAGCCGTACCGCACAATGGACCCAGAAGTTGCGCCACTTCCGCCGACACTATGCAGTGGTCATCAACCAATGCCGCGAAGTCTTCGTCGTTGATTTCTGCAAGGGCATAGCAAAAGTCCGCGTTGGCCAAACCACCGTCGGCGACTTCAAGCCGCGTATTTGTAGTCAATGGAGGAAGCACCGGCGTAAAGGGGGCCGGAAGACCGGAGGGCACAGCCGGACGTGCGGCCATCCATGCCGAAAGACCGCGATCGTTCCCGTGCAGTCGCAGTAGGAATTCCCGGCGCAGTTCGTCCGGGTTGTTCAAGCCGGATGCGAGAACCTTCCAAAGCGCAGTCAGGAAACTCCGACTGTCCCCGTGGTCCAACAGCCTCCGAACCTCGTCCGTGCGGCAAACCAGCGCATCGTGAAGCTGGATCAAGCCCTTTCCAAGCGCATCACCGAGGCCGCCAGCCACCCGAAGGGTCGCATCGTCATCGAGCGACACATGGGTTCGGCCGGGGTCAAGCTTGAAGGGACCGTTGACAGCGTACCCGCAGCCCCAGCTCTCGCTCGTGGGGGCGACATTCCAGAGGAACGGCATCTCCAGGCCGAAGGGTGTTGGAACGCCCTCCCGGAGTCCGACGGCCAGTGCCGCCGTGCCCATTCCTTCATGTCCCGCGTCGGCCGGCCGGAAGCGTAGTACCCGCCAACGTCCCTCATGGTTGGGCAGCTCAGTTTCGGCACCGACCGACCACCCTGGCGCACCGGCAATGGGTTTGCCGTCAAAGACGTGAACGCCAGCAAACGAGTCGCCCTCCACGACGACTTCCCGCAGTTGCCGGGCGAAGACCGGCAACAGGGCGCGTGCGTAGGCGAAGCGATGGAACAGACGTTCGATCAGAGTGTGCGCATCGACATCCCGGCGCAGTGGTAGCCGGACGCGGGTTGGCCGACGATCTTCCACCATCCACGAATCCGCATCGTCCTTGACCTGTCGTTCCTGCGGCAGCAATCCGCCGGCAATGGAAAAGTTGATAAAGCCACTGACAACGGATGGGGATTCCGAGACGAGGTGAATGGACTTGAAGCCGAGGCCGAAGCGTCCAGTGGTCGAGGCCGACGCAGCCCTTCCGGGTGCTTCGCCGGGCTTGCCGCTCAGATTCATGAGCATCATGAAGTAAAGATCCTGATCCCACTGACGCTCCCGCCCCTCCGGGAAGGCAGGGCCTCCAGTGTCGTTGATCGGACGCCCCCAATGCGTAATGTCCAAGGTAGGTGTACAGTCATGCTCGTAGACTCGGATCAAGAGGCGGCAAGTGGCAGGCGGCAACGGACCACCCTTGATCTCGGCGGCCTGCGCGAGAGCGTCGTCGGCATTTTGCGCGAGCTCCAGCAGCACGCTTTCGGGTCCGTAGCCGTAGCGCCGCATCAGTTCGTTGACCCGCTCCCACAGGAACGTCTGGTGCTCAGGCTCTTCAATGAGCTTCGCCAAGCGGTCTAGAATTTCTCTTTCTGCCTTGAGAGTTGCTTCTGATAGTCTTGAATGGGCCTGCTCGCGCTTTCTTTGCGCCTGTTCCGCATCTCTGAGGGCATCCCGCAATGGCTCACGTTCCTGTACATCGAGTTGCCTAAGCGTCAAGGGCAGGTGCGCCCTGATGGAGGCAAGTACTGGACCGAGGTTTGCTTGGGATCCCGTCCCCCATTGAGACCACCAATGGTTCACCTGCTCGCGGTCCAGCTTGAGGAATTGGACGGCCCACCGCTCGACGGTGTTACCAAGCAAAGCAGTGAGATCGGATTGTGTGCGGGTTTGCGGCTCGACATCGCGCAGCGTGATCTCCCAGAACGGACCTCCAAACTCCGCGAGTGCTGAGAGCCTGGAGGGGGGATAATTGACCGGATCGACTGCAAACAGACTCTCGTTATCGGCGTCGGCCTCCATCTCGACCCAAGATCCAACGACGTTCATCGCAATAACTCGGTTACCCCGCGCGAAATCCGGCTTTACCGAGACGTTGACTCCGGCGAAGGGGACAGAACGATTTGCGGCTGCCAACATTGAACGCAAGTCCTTAAGGCTCACATCTTCGCCAAGCCATCGCTGGGCAAGGTTCGCTGTGCTGCCACGCAGGCCATCGCCCAACAGACTCAGGAACGCGCCCACAGCGCTCGGCGAGACTCGCTCGCGCCACGATTCGAAGTATTTCTCAAGAGCCTTTAGGGCATCGGGTCCAGTTCTACGCTCACCGCCTTTAACATTACTCCTTTGAGGTACCGGCTGGTCACCGTTCAATCTGAGGCTGGAGCGGAGTTCGTAAATGAGTCGGTGCCGTAGTGCCACGCCGGACTCGGATCTCGCGACGTCCCGGCTCGTATGCCAATTGCCATCCTGCGTCGGCAATTCGATCTTTGACAGAACGCACTTGAAGAACTCGT
Source organism: Candidatus Latescibacterota bacterium (assembly GCA_965237675.1). GTDB lineage: Bacteria > Latescibacterota > UBA2968 > UBA2968 > JAAXHE01. The sequence continues at coordinate 125,489 of OZ250150.1, read as the reverse complement.
CCGTCTTTGCGAAGCAGTCCAATAGTTCGCCGAACAGGTGTCCACCCGGTGATTCTCTTACCGGCCTTGATTGGGCGAGGACCTTCAGCATCGTAATCTGATGCACGGGCGGTACGGGCGCACAGAGCGCTCTCACCAACTTCAGGAGCGGTTCTGAAGCATCTCGGGATCCAGCACCACCGCTGTGTCTCAAAACACGTTGGAAGGTATTCACAAGTTTCCAGCCGAGATGGCTATCGACGAGGGTTGTTTTCAGGGCGTCCTCGATCAGGGAAGCGTCGATGAGTTCGGGATCCGTCATGACCAGATATGCACCACCACTCACCTGCGCGACTTGATCGGGATACAAGGCGTCCACAATCCGCTGTACTTGGCGGTCCTGACTCAAACGCCCGAGGATTTCTCGAACAACCCGTTCAGCGATCTGCCATGTCTCCGGATGAACCTCTTCGGGAAGCCGTTTGTCGCCGAAAGCACGGGCCACGGCGAGTCCGGCGACTTCCTGCAGCAATTCCTTCGGGGCGATCAGCACGGCTTCTGGCGCGACACCGTCGTCATCGCCGACCGGCAGCCAACATGTGTGTCTCAGGCGTTCGCGCAGGTCGGAGTCTTGTGGCAGCGTCATTTTGCCATCGGCGGACCGAATACTTTGCACTATCCATTCGGCGAAGCGCCACGGGCGCGAGTCCTCCAACATCCGTTGAAGAATGCCATCACGGTCCATAACAGGAACCGAAACGTAGAGATGGGCGACTGACGGGTCCGGATCCAGAAGACGCACCGTCATATCGAGTTCCGGTGGCAACCGCAGTTCATTCGAACCTTCTGCTGTCCTCAGTGCTCGGTCATCAAACGGGCCGCGTTTCCCATCAACGTCACGATGAAGCGGCATTGCACGCCATCGCTCTTGGTCTTCAGCCATCCCGCCGTACAAGTGTTGGAGCAGATGCAGCACATCCTCGTCGCTGAGCCCAGCCCAGTCCACTGTTTTGTTCAGACAGTCATTTAGCAGGCGATGAAATGCGCCGGCATCGGCCCGACTTACGGAAAGGTCTTGAACGAGGTTGTGCGAGAGCGATTCCACCAACTCCACATTGACTTCTCGCCAAGACTGGCAGAGAAGACGAAGCAGAATATCCAATGTCTGTTGCTCATGAACAGACTGGCGCGGTGCAAAGAAGAGTTCGGTGTCCTGTCCAACCTCTGCGGTAGTACGGCCGGCAAGCAGTGCCCGGACCGCGCAAACATGGGTGCCTCCATCCCGTGCGAGCCGGACGACTAAGTGCTTGCGCTGCGTGGGTTCTGGGTGGAACGTCTTTGCTCCAATCACGGCTCTTGCTAGAGCATCTGGGGTGGGTGAGGGCGTACCCGTAAGGGCTGCTACTCGAGCGTCAATTAGAATCCAAATGTCCTCGTAAATTGCTGTGGCGAGTTCTGCTACCGCCCGTTTTGGATCTGACAAACGTCCCGGTTGATGTACATCCGAGTCCTTGACGGAAGGCTGGCTGGCGAACACCCGGCGGGTGTTGGTCTGGCGGCGTAGCTTGTACACGGACCAAGCTTCCTCCCGATCCTCCGGCATCCTGGTTACTCGCAGCAACGGCAGCGTCTCCAAATCGTTCAAAGGAAGATTGTCGCCTCGTATAGAAAGCAGGGTCTCGGCAAGGAGAAGCCGGGAGTGCCGCAATCTCTCGGATTCACCACCCGCCGCCAGCTGCCGACCCAGGACACACAACGCATTATCCAGTCGCTTTGGATCGGGCCGAGAAGGTAGCGGTTCTAATTCGCTCCCGAATGGGACCGGGACGAGCCCCTCGCCAATCACTCCCTCCGCGGCAAGTTCGGCGACTGCCCGCTGGCTTTCCAAGGGCGCATCCAGCAACCACTCGTTCGGCAGTGCTGCCAACAAGTATCTCCAGGCACACCTCAACTCTTCACGGGCAATGCGTTGTGATTCGTCGGACACACGGCGGGTCGTTTGGGTCAGTACCCCCTGACCGATTCTCTCGACGATCCAGCGAACAACCAAGACAGGGAGAATGTCGCCGCCGTTGGCGTATTCGCCGAGAACGTGGCGGATAATTTGGCCGATCCACTTCATGTCTTGCGGAGCGGCGAACGCGTCGTTCGGAATGCTGTTCAGCAGGCGTTCGAGGTGGTCAACCGTCCAATCATCGATTTCGCCTACGAGACCTGGCGCGTCGTCGTCAATGAACACCACATCGTCCGTGCATTGGTCCCAGGTGGCCAAGAACTGCCTGCGTACGACGACCGGCGCCCGACTCCATTTCGGGATGGAAAGAACGCGACACGCTTTCGGGTCCCGTACTTCCCATCGAACCCCGTCGGCAGCAACCAGTGGCAGGAGCCAATGTCGGCGCTTCACCGCGTCTGAGCGGTGCAAAACGATCTTCGAATTGGCAACAGTATCCAGGAGCCTCCGCGCCACGCGTTCCTCTATCCCGTCAACTGCTCTTGCGAGGGCACTTGGCAGCAACGGTAAAAGCAAGTCATCGCAAACTGCGCGATTCCAACGGTTACGCATGTCGGTTTCGCCCGCACGGTTGCCAAGAACATCGGTGACGCCGGGAATGGACCTTCGGTCTTGGGACGGCCAGAAGTAGCCGTGCAGTATTATCTCCCAGGTAGGAGAGGTGCCTGCACTCTCGACGATCTCGCTGGAACGCGGCTCAGGATCGTCGTCTAGCGGCAGGAACACGGCCCACCGAATTCGCGTTCCCAAGAGCTCGGTATTCGTAGCATCGGGCCTCAGCACGGAAATCGCAGCGTGAGCAAGAGCCTTCCTCGGCACCGTGGAATGGCGACCGTCGTACCACTGCGGAGATTGCGGCCAATTGGGCTGCGACCGAATCTTACGCAAGCTGTCACCGCCTAGCGCCTCGATTCCGACGACGTACCAACTCCGCTCGTCAGATTCAATGGTACCTTCGAAAGGTCGCGTGGTCCGTTCGTGACTGTCATCTTTATGTCGTCCCACCCATTCGTCTTTTTTCCGATCCACGCGCGCCAGTCTCTGGGGATCATGCAGGCTCTCCGGCCCTACAGTGAGGTGTACTTCGATAGATTTGAGATGCCCGCACTGCGCCAGCAGTAGCGCCGGAGAAGCCGAGTTCCCGAACCAAGCGCAGAGTTCTTCTGGCTCGGTGCACCGTTGCCCTACTCCATATTCACTACAATCCACTCCCCGGTCCAAATGCTCAGGACGCCGCAGTGGAATCCATAGCATTAGGCCGCTGCTCGTATCCCCGATCAACTCCGTCGCCACGGCCTGAAGCCGCTCGTCGACCTCAGCCCACTCGGGGTGAACAGGGTCTGCTTCTCCGCTCTCTCCGGTCCCGGCCCACGGGTTTAGAACACCTGCCCGCCACTCCGACTTCTCAGCACCGATGTAGATGAACGCCTCGCAGATATGAAACACGCTCTTCAGCCCAATGCCGAACGTTCCGATCTTGCTGGCGTCGTCCTCTTTGGATCCGCCGATGGCCTTGTGCAAAGCCTCGCGGTCCTTGGCAGGGAACGGCCCGTCGTTCGCTACCAGCAGGGCCGGGCCGCGGAGCAGGCTGTTAGGTGCGTCGGGCCAGCCGCGCTCCAGCACCGTGAGCCTGAGCCGTCGTGCGCCGGCGTCGTCGGCGTTCTGAACGAGCTCCCGGAACAGCGTCCGTCCGTCTCCGGCATCCTTATAGACGTCCGCCAACAGGGTCTGGATCGCCTTGATTTCATCGAGCGGGCTTCGGACAATTCCGGCTTTGCGCCGGACATCGACGTCGGGCGAGCGGTCTTTGTTGGTGCCTTCGTTCACGACATTATGCCTGACATTTGCAATTGCGAGCGTGAGAGATGCAGTGACTGTGTAAAGTCCGAATTAAGAAAGAGGATAAAGTCTTGATTTTAAAGCGATTCTGAAGTCTATTGTGTAGCTCGAAGAGCCGTTCCTTAGCTGATTCCGAGTCCGCTATGGATCGGATGTGGTCGAGCGCACACGGAAAGCCGTCGGTCATTCTTTACACCCTCTGCAACATTGGCCCGGGCGATAGCGAGAGCCGGATGAGATGGACCATGCGGTCCGTACCTTTGTTGGATATAATCCTCATAGCGCAAACAACGGTCAACTTCAGCCAAACTATCTTGGACGGAGGCTATTAGCCAGAGAACCAATATATGAAAATCGACGTTGGCGGTCAATTCACCCGTGAGCCAAATGCGTCGCATTTTGCGACGATCTCGGGCCGCTGTTCGACACAGAAAAGACCCCGACGAATTGTTAATCGGGGTCTTGTGTCTGCCAGTACGAGCAACATTCCGCCGTCAGCTAAAACCGGATAGCACTACGTCCTGGCGAAGTCGGTCAAAGGTGTTTTACGCCGTCGTGGGGGAGGAAGGGTCGACCTTCTCGTTCTGCAGGATCGTCCTGGTCGGTTTTCTTTTCGAGCGCGTTAGCGACGCAATGACGATGGCACTGGTCGGCCTGAAGTTCGAAACAGGTGAGTGCGACGGACTCGCCCGACCTCAACCAAGCTCGGATTTTCTCCAAGGCATCGCCTTGATTTGGCAGGATCTTCTGTTCATAGGTCTCGAAAAGGTTTTTGAAATCCGCTTCCGTCTTGAGACCTCGGCGTCGACGGGAAGCTATTCCAAGCTCCGGAAGATGTTCGTAACGAATTCCTACTCCAGAGCAAGCCCGTTCAAGTGTGGTCTTCGAGAAGCCGTACTTTCGGCTGATCGCGTTCCGTCTCACGTCGCACAATAGGGTCGCGCCTTCGCGAATAAGCAGATTGAGATAAGATTCCAGCGTTCGCCCTTCGTAACCGATGGTGAAAAGCCGCGACGGTGCTGCTTGAGGGCGAGTGGATTCAATCCGATCAAGTGTCGGCTGATCGTCCTGGAGGACCTGGTCTGCAATTTCACTGCGTATCGCATAATACGGATACCGCCGGTAGGTATCCGCAACGAGCGCATCCCCTCGCACGCTTCGATATCGATACGCGAACGAACGAATCGCGCTGCTTGTTGCATTCCCCGCGATATTACTCCCGTTTTCTGTTAGGACCCATTTCTGGTCGTTATCCACAAGCAGCCCCCAATCCACCAGGCGGCGGCGGTCGGCATAGCTGGTAAACGAGAATGCGCCATAATGGTAGGGGACAAAGTCGTAAAGTCCTTGAGTTGCCCCGTGTGATGAAAGCTCTTTACAGTAGAGAAATAGAAGCTTCTGAAAGTCCGTATTGCTCATGTCTCCGCCAATCGCGTCGAGCAACCCGAGTAACAGGCGCTGGCGGCTGTAGAGACGCGGCATACTTCCTTTTTTCAGTTGTTGTACTGGCACACGCGCCATTGGAATTCGTCCTTGGCTGCGTTAGTCGTAGGCAGGCGTAGGTAACGTACGTAGTTTAACTCTTGCGATTTGTAATTTCCACTTGAACTACCTCGCCGAGCGCAAAAGAGACGAAACTGGATACTCGGTTCGGACCGGAAAGCGGATTGTCCTATAGACTACGCACATTTCCCAGACCGAACTGCTCCAGGGTCACTGCCACCGGCAGGCTGGCGACGAAACCGGCCGGATCGGCCTGGGCGGTCTGATAGTAGCTATGCTCGTCCAAGCTGACGAACGCACGATCGGGCGCGAGCTGCTGCACGAGCGTCGTTTTCCCGCTTTGCCGCGGTCCGAGCAGACAGACCACCGGCGTGTCGACCAAAGCCTCCCGGATTACGGGTTCCAGCGAGCGGGGAAACAGGGAACGGTTAGCGTCCATTTGTCGGTTTCATTAGCGGCCAATTGCTGGTTAGGAGAGCGTCTATTTGTCGAATGTCTGCGACGTGACAATCAATAGGGACGGGGCGACCACGATCAGATCGCGAATAGGCCTCACGAATTGCCTTAGATCCAGAACTCAAGTCGTCAGCTTCTTTATCAACTGGTGAGCTTGCTGTTGGAAAAATTCATAAGCGTCTGGCCAATGTATCACAGAATTCGTCGGACTTGGCCCCGGAGGGGTCCAAGGACCCTCAAGTTGGCCATACTTTACCGTTCCTCTAAGGTGCATCATCGAAAAAATAGGATCATCAAGCTGCTTCCGTTCGCGAACGAAATGTCCTCTGTCAAAATTCCTCGGGTCTTCGCCAATCAACAGGCCTCGAAGATGCAGGAGAATGGGTGTCCATCCCGAGTCGGAGTAACCCCACACGTCTACTACTTCATAATAGAGAGATATTCGGTCTTTTGCTGTTCGGCTTTAGGTCAAAAACAAATGTCTGATTATCCACTCCGCGTTCCTGCAGTCCGCGTTCAACATCCACGTGCCAGGGTAACGGTTCTGTTGAGTCATCTGATAGTCGTCGTCTGAGTAACCGTGGTATTTTGCCCACAATGCACCCAAATAGCGATATTTTTTCGCGAAAACCGTAGTGATATGAACCCCTCTTCGAGACTTTGTCGTATAGGGCGTACATGACGGCCTCCCTTTTTCAGCTGCCTTTACGGGAAATAGAGTCCTGGATTATGCTCGCTGACTGCCCAATATCGAAAGCGGCGCCATGACGAATAATTGCCGTGGTTGCCGCACAGTTGAACATCGGTTTTTTCATGATTACTTTTTCTGAAAGGGCGACACGAATAACCGCATCAAAGGCTCTGTTCTATACGAAAGCGAGTCCTCGCGAATCTTGACTGGGAATCTTGTACTAGTGAATTATAGGAATGCGGACAGCAACAACTTATGTTCTTCCTGTTGGGATAAATGCAGCGTCGCACGGGTGGTAGGTGGATGAGTGGCGAATTGCGACGAGCGAGGCATGTTCTCTTGGAACGCCATCCAAGTTTGGAGCTCTATAAACATTGCCAACAACCGTCAAGTATAGGACGCACGGATCCGAGGAGAAACCTCCGCAAATTCAGTCACCGGGTTCTACAACAGTTTGTTCAGTCTATTGAAGGCTTTCTCGAATCGACCAAGCACCGATTCGCTCAATTCACTCTCAAAACAACCGATATTTTCGCTAAAGTGGCGAGCGGGTCGATAGTGGTTGAACTTCTCATTGTTTGGAAGTGGCCTGCCTTGCAGATATTCTTCTAATTGATGGGTGATTCGTGGATGATTTCCCGGTAGATCCGTCAATAAAACGGATAAGCAATAGGTTCGGTTCACCAGCTTCAGATAGAACTCAGGTTCAAACATATCCTCGATGTCGGCTTCGCAACCTTGGACATAGTCTGCATAGGTGAAGACATTCTGCTTTTTCAGTAGCTTTCTCTTGAACAGATCTTCGATCCTCTGGCTATCTTTCTTCTGGTAATCAATAAGTACCGCGAGGTTCAAATTGGTCTGCGCACCAATCAGAGCAACAAAGGTTGGTACCTTGTCAGAACCGCCAACAGGGGTTATAGTCCAATCATTACTCAGGCTTTCCTTACCAATCCCCTGAAGAACGGCCGAAATGGTCTGAATGTATAGAAGGTCGGAGACCCCCTCGACAACCAGGCAGTTTGGGCCAATGAAAAGCGTCTGATAAATCTCGTAACCAAGGGCACCCTGAAGAGGAAACAGACTATCCGGTGTTGCGTCGAGGACCTCGGTGATCACCTTGGTTCCTTCTTGGACCTCATCGTGCAGGTCATCGAAATTTGACTCAATGCTCAGGTCCTGGACAATGCGCACGCGATCAAAATGTGCGGAATCAACCATGAACGGTGAATGGGTTGTGTAGATGAGTTGGTGATGGGGTTTGAGATCCTCTTCGAAATAGCGAAGGAGGTCTGCCTGAGCTTTTGCATGAAGAGAGAGGCCTGGTTCGTCTAACAGCAGAATGATGTTCTCCCCTTTCTTCCGTAGCTGCGAATACCAAGCGAGAAAAGAGAAAAACCAGACAAAGCCACGGGAACGTGTACTAAGCGCCGTGCTCACCATATGTTTGGTGTCTTGCACCCGTCCCCAGATATTCATCCCCGTGGTCATATTTTCCGGGTCCTCGGGTTGCGCTGGACGGATGTCAAACTTCATCCTAAGATGTCGGTTCTGAGACCAATAGGTAAGCACTTTGTCGGTGAGCCGGTTCTCAGCAGCTTCAAGCCTTGAGATTAGGGTTTCCGTCCTATGCGGATCAGTGAGTTGGTCGAGATTGAGACCTGCAAGCTCTATTAAGCCCAGGAGCGGATAGTCGGAATTCTCAAGGGTACCGCTAGCAGCGCGCTGCTTGAGCAGGTCGACATTGTCTTGACCCTTCATCTGGTAATACTCGTCGAAGTAAAGAAATCTCGGAATACGGTCATAGAGAATACTGTTGTAGGCGACGTCAGAAACGCCTTGCTCGGAAATTTCCGTAAGCTTGGGCGTTAGCTCCATCACAGACTCGGTCTGCTCGGCAGTAGCAAGAACCTCCAACATCGCGTCGACGTTCTTCAAATCCAGTAACCGTTCGATAAGCGGTTGAGGAAGGCCAGCCGTCTCGACAAGGTGCTCGATGGCTGCCTCACGGTCCACATTCAGGCCGCTGAATTGGACCTCGTTTGAGAATCCTTTGCGGAGTATCAAGGTTGGTATTTCGTCTCTTAGACATCCAGGTCCAAAGACTTCCTCGACGGCCGTGACGTCGTCGGGCTCCAACACAAACGTGGCTTGAACAACCTGCGCATGCTCTCGGCGTTCCGCTTCAACGTCGTCCTCGTAGTCGCTTACGGATCGCCGTGGATAGTCGAGCGCTACATCAAATTCGCCGTCCTCCTCGACGATGGGATTCAAACGGTACAACGCCTTCAATAATGCGGTCTTGCCTGCTTCATTCTTACCGACCAGACATGTGACAACATCGACTTCGAACTCGTTAGAATCCAGAATGCTCTGGAATTCAGTAATGTGTATCTTTGAGAGTTTCACTGTGCCTCCGATGAATTGCAAATTGAATCGCTCACACTTACTTTGGAACTGAATTTGATTCGCAAAAAATCAGATGCCGACATGCCGCGAATTGCTACGGTGGAGCCCCGCCGCCGGAGGCCGGGCGCCCACAAGCGACGCTCCTGCGAGGCGGAAGGGCGTGGCCTGAACTACTGTTGCAGGCTCTCGGCGTTCAGTTGCTACGTCCGACTCATAGTCGACAACCGATCGACTCGGATAGTCATCGGTCACATCAATGCGACCGTCTCCTTCAATTATGGGTTTTAGCCGGTAGAGAGCCTTCAAAAGCGCGGTTTTACCTGCTTCATTCTTTCCGACCAGACAGGTGACATCATCGATGTCGAACTCGGTCGAATCCTGGATGCTTTGGAATTCTGTAACGCGTACCTTAGTGAGCTTCATTATGCCTCCGATGAATTGCAATTGAATCGCTGACACTTACGTTGGTACCTTAACCGTGGCCTAAATAAACAGCCGATAGTCGTAAGAGGACGCGCCAAATCGCTCTAGCAGTGAACCGATGCGGGCAATTTCACCTGACGACTGAAGCGTAGCCGGCATTTTGCTGTACAGGTCAAAGGAATTCCAGTCCATTTTTGATAGGCCAAGAATCTCGGTGCTGAGTTGATCGAGCGACGTACTGCCCACGTGCCGGCGAAGACCGAGCGGTGCAGGGATTCGTCTCTTGCCCTGGTAATATCTGAGTCTGGGATTGACGGCGGCAGTTGCACCGTGTACCCAAAGCAAAGACGAGAAGTCGTCCTGTTTCATTACGGTTCCACGCCGCACCGGATAGTTATCTTCATCCATCCCGCCGTTCGGAAGTGTCTTCGAAGCGACATACCTAAGCGCGTGATCCACTTGTATTTCTATCATGTCAATTGTACCTACCTCACCGAGTCCATCAACCAAGCCCTCGCGTTCCTGCCTTAAAAACGGTGTCCGTTTGTGAAGAACTACCCGACTAGGCAGCCTTGACCTTGCCTCAAAGAAAAGTTGGCGGATGGTTTCACCGGTTCTGCGTGCATCGTCCCTCGACATAAAGGGATTCCTGCCACGAATGAGCGGATTCTCAATCTTGCTAAGGCGGTATTGCAGTCCTTCACCCCGCGAACTGTAGATGTGGCTGCAACCGAGGACAACCTGCGCCCCCTTTTCGGCGCTGTGATCAAGGCTAAATCCGAGCCCAACAAAAGCAGTTTCGTCGTCGAGCCCGTCCAATATCCAGGGAGTGCGCATTCCCTTAACGTATAGGGCGAGCGACAGCCACCACCAGACCCGGCACTGCTGGCTATCCGAAAGTGTCTCCTGAGTCAGGAATTGCGTAGGAATCCCACGTTGAACAGCGTAGGCTTTCACGAAATCATGAACATCGAAACGCTCGTTGTCGTCGCGGTATCCGCGCAGGTGCTCCCATCGTGTAGGGAAAAAAATCAGGACGACGTGTGGCGATTGAGAAGAAAACAGAGCTTCGAGAGTGCTTGTGATTTGACGTGCAACGGATACGGCCTCGGCTTGTTGGCAGTCCCCGGACGGCTCATTGACGATAATCCATCCAGGATCTCCCGGTTCTGGAGTTTCTATTGGCAGCGCGTAAGCCTGCTGAAATCCCGGATAGTCGAACAGATAGTCCCGTTCGGACTGAGCCGGTCGATGCTGCTGCCTTACTTTTTCCAGATATCTCGCAAAAACTGTGGATTCGGATCGGGGGCAGATCACACCGATGCGGAGCGAAGGGGCGAGCCCTTTGAGAGTTAGCGAATAATCGTAAGGACGATTGGATAGAATGCCGCGAATCGGATGTACATCAGTCGCCGTGCCGGTACCCGACCTGTCGCAGAACATTAGTTCAGGTTCGGAAAGCTCCATCCCTTTGTATTTTAGGAGCGGTACGAGACTTTGAGGAATAGATGGAATTCTTCCACCGCGCGGCATTCCAATCTGTGCGAACACAGGTGAACGCCTGATGCGGAATCTAAAGCTCGAGTCAGATCCGTACGGGAATCCGAAAGTAACGATTTTCTCGTTTGAATTGGAGAAGAGAAGGTTTCGCCATTTGTTCACGGCGCCGTTGAACGGCTTGTTGTGCTGATAGCCGAGAATGCCCAGCCTTATAGGTTCAGCGATGTTTCGAGGAACTTGTGATCCGTTCTCGTCGAACACTCTGATCGAAGGCTTAAAAACGGCATATTGGGTGTCGCCAAACCGTCGCAGGAATACTAGAACCGAATCGTACGCGAGACATAGTTGGTCTCCTTGCCGCTGTTTCTTTACTGGGTCGTTCAACCACAACTCGGACTTTCCATCCGTGGAGACGCCGGCGGCATGTGCGAGGGAACGCACGAGCGCTTGACGCATCAGCCCGACGACGGCGCCGTCCTCATAACGCAGTTCGTCCGGGCTCACTGGAGTTCGATCGATCGTTCCCTTGATTCTGTCATCGAAGACGTCCCTGATGTCATCTACGAGTCCAAGCGCAAGCACTTTTCCCTTGAATGGTACCGCGACTACCGGCCGTCCGCCGATCTTCTCACGCAGCCAGAACCAGACTCGCTCCTTAGGCCATGTGTTGAGGTCAAATGAAAGCACCTCGCTTGGACAGTGGATCTCGAAAGCGTTGCTCTTGATCATCGTGTTGACATTGAACTCAGACATCTGAAATGGCTGCCGTTCAAGCAGGCTGGCTGGTGCGATGTCGACGATATCCTTTCGGGCGGTTTCTCGGCGGTCGCCTTCCAGGCAATGAAACGCAAGGCGGGTCATTAAGTCGTCAAAACCCAAAGAGGGGACGTAATAGGCTTCTGTCCCGTTTTTACGGGCATGGCGTATGAGCGTATCTACTCGGTCTGGAATATTGCCATCGCTGTACCCGCACCAGTATAACGTGCCGCCGCCAGCCTCGTTGAACGCCGTCTGTAGAGAATCCATAATGGAGTTGTCACGTCCGCTATAACCACAAACGACCACCGGCTTTGAGCGTATTTCGTCGATAAGGGCGTTGCCCAGGTCTTTCTCTTGTCTCTGAAGCTCATCGGGCGTGTTCTTGAGTTCGTCGTATCGGTAGTCACCGTGCAAGGAAACACAGAGCAGTTCGCCTTTGTTTACCTGATGTGGTAGCCGGTCCTGCGAATCGATTCCGACCTCAAGCGGTGTGAGACTAAATCGAGCTGCCGCACGCGCGACTAGACCGTCAAAGTTTGTAGACCATATCGAACGAACCAGGTCGGCTACGGCAAGATGGCACAATAGCTGATACCCGATATACGGACGGGCATCACGTATCTTCTCCTGAAAAAACGCGCGGCGGTCATGTGAAATCGGAAAACAATGTTCGATGTAGATTCCGTATTCTTCGGATGATCCTCGCTCGGGATAAATTCCCTGCCGATCAAGCCACTGTTGTATTCTTGCTTGGACACTCGGGAGGGACAATTCTGAAAACTGTTTTTCGAGACCGGGATTATTGGTAAGAAAAAGCTCTCGTTTCCATTCCCAGATGCATGCTTCAGCCGATGGAACGCCTGAACTCACGGACGCGCCGGCACCAATAAAGAATGCATGCTGTGTGGCACGCCGGACGCCGACGGAACGTACGAAGGCATCCAATGGAAGAATGATGTCGTTGGTTGGTTGCATGAGATTAGGTGTGTTTTCCATTGCCAACTTGGCTTATCAACAACCCAGTTTCGAGTTTGCGACCAACTACGCGTCCAGTTTTGCTAAAGGCCAGCGGCGCATCCAAGATTCGAAGAGATATTGTCAAATGTTGTGGATGGCGGCGAGCGTATCCTGATGGATTAAGCGGCGGATTTGATGTCTCCGTCCTGAAATTCAACGCCCTGGACGACGAGTTCAATGAGTTTGTGATTTGCACTCGTAAGCTTGTTTCCGAACGGAGTCCGAGAACTGGCTGACCGTACCGATAGATTTCATGACCATAAATCTATCTCCCTGACAAGGACGTTTGTAGCTGGGTTGCTTGAGCCACTTTGCCGAGGTCCTTCTGTTCTGCGGATACTGAAAGGCAAAGCTTTCGGGACGAGAATTCGAATGTCTGTCGATGTTGCGACTGCAAGAGTTACTCGGATTCCTCGGTGATCGTGATCCTTAAAACAACGCTTACCTGTCCGCCCTTGCTGTCACTGCCGCGCACGATGACCGCATATCCGCGTTTCTGCTCGTAGTTATACGCCCCCTTTGTGAGAACCTGCCCGGTGCTCGCGTCAATGGCGAATTGTTCTGCGTCGGCACCCCACAAGCTGTACGTGAGCGTATCGCCGTCGGGGTCGGTAGCATTGACGGGATCCCCTATCGGCTGTCCCTCCGGCGTGTTCTCGGCCACGGAAAGCTTCACGGGCAAAGGTAGGGCGAAAACGGGAGGACGGTTCACCGTATCGCCGAAGCTCGTCACAAAGAACACGAAATCGTCAAAACCGATCCCGCCGTCGCTGTTCAAGTCGTATCGTGACCCATATTTCCCCTCACCCTCCCCGCTACCGAACACGCTCGCAAACAACACAAAGTCCGCAAAGGCCACCCTCCCGCTACCGTCGAAATCCGCTGAAGGCGGCGCAGCAGCCTGCAGAAGGATGCTCACCGAACGCGTCATCGCCTCTGGATGATCGCCCCGGATAAGATCCACCCCCTCCACACGGATCTCTGTCTCCGAAAACGCATCCGTCGTCCTGAACCGGACAGTTCCCACCAGCCCGCTGTCCACCATCGCCCGACTCCCCAAAGACGCGATACCCATCTCCACAATGGTCGAATCCTGCTTCACCAATGCAGTAACACTCGGCAACGCATCGCCGACGTCGAACCCCGCAAACACAACCTGCGTCGCATCATAGCCCACCCGAAGATCGAGACTGCGCGTACCCCGGATATCCCTGCCGAATACCTGTATGGGTACAACGCCACCGGGGGAGACATTCAGCATCGAGACGTATTGATCCCTGTCCGAAGAGTCCAGATCCAGCGAAAGCGAGAAAAGGTCATACAGAACCAGGATCTCCGTCCTCACCATCCCCAGCGCCGTCCACTCGCCGTCGCCCGCCGCGCTTTTTGTGCGCACCTGCACCTCGTATTCCGTGTCAGGGTCCAGTCCCTCTATGGCCGCGTTCGTGTTCGTCACATCCTGTGGGCCGTCCGTCCAATCCCCATCGCTACCCACACGGTAGCGCAGGTCGTAACCTGTAATGGGATCCCCTTCGGTCGTCGGTGCCGTCCAACTGACCGTCAAGCTGCTCGACGACGTCTCCTTCACCGCAGGCGCAACCGGAGGCGGCGGCGGTGCATTCGTCCGCACGGTGCTCAGCGCCACCCACTCGCTGTCGCCCGAAGACCCGCTGGACCGCACCTGCACCTCGTATTCTGTGTCGGGGATCAGGCCCTCAATGGTCGCGCTGGTACCCGTCACGTCCTGCGGGCCCTCCATGAACTCGCCGGTACTGTCCTGGCGATAGCGGAGATCGTAGCCCGTGATGGGCGTCCCGTTGGTTGTTGGTGCTGTCCAACTGACCGTCAAGCTGGTCGTCGACATCTCCGTCACCGTCGGCGCATCAGGCACGGAGGGCGGTGGTGGAGGTGGAGGTGGTGGAGGTGGTGGTGGCGGGGGAGGAGGTGGCGGAGGCGGGTTGATCGTGCCCTTGACGCTGATCTGCCAAGCCAAATCGCCGCCGTTGTCCTCCCAGGAGCCTGAATTCGGATTGTAGGATTGACCCCGGTCGGCGATGCTCCAGCCAGGGGCGGCGGTGGCGTCCTCGTCGGGGCCGGTCACGCTCCAGGTCCACCGAGAGCTTCCACCAGCGGCCACCACCCAGTAGTCGGTGTTCCTGTCGAGCGTGACGGTTGTCGTCGGTGTGAACGTGATGTTGGCGAAGCTTATTCCGGTTGGTGTTAACGGGGCCGTGAAAGAGGCCACCTCACTTCCCGCTACGGAGCCGCGTCGAAGGGTCACCGTGGGGTTCATGGAAAGGGACAGCCGAAGCTCGATGCTGGTCAGGGTGTAGCCGTCGGTGTTGGCACCCGTGCGAAATGCCTGCGCCACACCGAACTCAGTGCCACCAGATGTTGCAAAGCCCTGCCCGATATTGCTCACCAGAACTTGGGACGACTGGGCGTGGGCCACGCCCGCGCTGCCGAACAGGCACATCGCGAGCGCGGCACCGATCACCGTCGACACGGCCGCCGCACGGCGCCATAGGCCGCACGGCAGCACCCAAAAAATCTCGGAATCGCATTTATTCCGCCGCATCACTGTGCCCAACACGCGGCCTCCACACGCATTGAGACAGCACCCCTTGACCGTGAAAACCCCAATCCACATCACGTTCAATATTGCAGCCATCGAAATGCCTCCTCTGGTCTTATTTAATCTGGATAATTCAGTGCGCCGTGAAAAGGCGCGGAACTCCAGTGGGTCAGAGTCCCACCGGACAATGGTTGCTCCAGTAGGTAGCAACCAGAGCGGAGACGTAGGTAACGAAATCTCGAACCATGTGGTTCAAAGAAAAAACAACAGTTTATAATGATGCCTACCGAGACTCCAAGCCAGCCAGAACCTGGCGAAAGCTGTTGAGCCCAGCTTCGAGGTTTTCGATGATCTCTTCCGCGAGTTTGTCGGGTTCGGGCAGGTTGTCCAGGTCAGTCAGGCTCTTGTCCTTGAGCCAGAAGATATCGAGGCTGGTCTTGTCACGCGCACATATCTCCTCGTAGCTGTAGCTACGCCAACGGCCTTCCGGCGAATTCTTCTCGTTCCAGGTTGCCTTGCGCTGGTGCCGGTTTTTCGGATTATAGCATTCAATGAATTCCGACATATCTTCGAAGCGCATCGGCTTCTTCTTCAGGGTGTGGTGAATATTGGTTCGATAGTCGTAGTACCACACCTGTTTGGTCCATAGTGAGGGACTAGCTTCGTGATTGTCGAAGAAGATCACGTTGGCTTTGACGCCTTGCGCGTAGAACACGCCGGTCGGAAGGCGGAGGATGGTGTGCAGGTCGGTATTGTCCAGCAGCTTCTTGCGAATCGTCTCGCCGGCGCCGCCTTCGAACAGTACGTTGTCCGGCACGACGACGGCGGCTCGGCCGGTGGTCTTGAGCATCGTGCGAATGTGCTGAACGAAGTTGAGCTGTTTGTTTGAGGTCGTCGCCCAGAAGTCCTGGCGGTTGTATGTCAGGTCGTCCCTTTCTTGTTCGCCCTCTTCGTTCGTGAAGCTCATCGAACTCTTCTTGCCGAAGGGCGGATTCGCCAGCACATAATCAAAGCGCTTGCCTGCATCGGCCACCAGCGAATCGTTTGGCGATATGGGGACGCCACCGTCGATCTCTCCAATGTTGTGGAGAAACATATTCATCAGACACAAACGGCGTGTATTGGCGACGATCTCGTTGCCGTGAAACGCCTCGTGCTTGAGGAACGCCTTCTGATCCCTGTCCAGGTTGAAGTTGTCCGGGTTTGTGATGAAGTCGTAGGCGGCGAGAAAGAAACCGCCCGTACCGCAGGCTGGATCGGCAATTAGCGTGCCTGGTTCGGGGCGTACGCATTCGACCATAGCGCGGATGAGTGCGCGCGGCGTGAAATACTGTCCTGCGCCCGACCTGGTATCCTCAGCGTTTTTCTCAAGAAGCCCTTCGTAAATATCACCCTTTACGTCGGCATCCATGGTCACCCATTCGGTGTTGTCCACCATGTCGACGAGGCGGTATAGTTTTGCAGGATCCTGGATCTTGTTTTGGGACTTGGTAAAAATCTGCCCAAGCATCCCCGTCTTGGACCCGAGTTCGCGGAGCATGGTGGCGTAATGGCCGTCGAGTTCCGCGCCTCTTTTCGACTTCAGGCTCTGCCAGTTAAAGTCTGCCGGAATGCCGACATCGCGGTTGTAGGGCGGTTGGCCGTACTCGTCGGCCATTTTTAGGAAGATCAGATAGCCCGATTAATTCATGAATCGTCAGATAGAGCATTTTAAGGAAGCAGAAAGAGCTTCCGAGTGAGACAAGAAACGAAAGCGCATGGGCTGTGACGGATTTGGCGTGTTCAAGCCGTTTGGGCGGCGCCTGCTTTGCCTCGTGACGTCAGGTTGACCTCGATGCCCGTGTCAAGCGCACAGACTTCTCCATGACCTTTGGTGGTGGTCGATGCAAATGTGAAGGCGGGGTCAGCACGTCGATGGGTTATGGAACACCCGTTGCCAGATTATAGAGGATCTTGCCATAAAGGTGTTTGAGTGGAAACGCCGTTGGCAGATGGAACTTGATTTTAGTTTTCAACTCACAAACGCGCCCGGCGACTTTCAAGAGACGATTTTGCAGGGTATTGAACTGTGCGTTGGTCCACTTCGTGCCGCGCAATCCGATTGCAGCCAGGCTGTGCATCAGGACATAGGCGGCGCTGTGGAGAAAGAGACGGAAGTGATTGGCCTGGAAGGTGTGACAAGAGGTGCGATCGGAATGGAGAAAGGTCTTGTGATTTTTGATGAAGTTTTCCATCCTGCCGCGTGTGCAATAGGCGGTTTTGTAGATGAATGACGGTTGGGCGCGCTTCAGGTTGGTGACCACGAATCGGATATTGACACCTTGCGGTGTCACTTCCGCCTTGCAGACGATGCGTTGTGGACACGCCCAGGTGCCGGCCTGATAGGCCCAACAGCGATAAAGGCGCACGGTTTCTCCGGAATCGGCATACCGCGTTTTGGCCTGGTCTATCAAGGACTGTGCCTTCCGCAGGAGTTTGGCGTTGCCGTTCTGTCCGAGGACAAAATACACATCTTCTTCCTCACACAACACGTGCACTTCCGGACACGAAAAATGCGCATCGCCACGTAACAGGATCTCCACGTCGGGCCAGGCTTTACGCAGGTAGGCGATCACCCGTTTGAGGATGGTGACGATCTCTTTACCCGCAGGCCGCCTGCCAGGACGCAAGACCGTCGTGATCAACTTGCCGGTTTGGCCTTCATAGATATGCAGGGGCTGGTAGCAATAGCCATTGAAATACGCATTGAACAACGACAACTGTTGAGACCCATGCACCTTGTCTTCGGTGTCATCGATGTCCAACAGAATGGCTTCCGGCGGTTCCTCATACGAGGCGACAAACACATCCGCAAAGGCCTTGGCGATCCGATACAAATCGGTTCTGCTGATGCGGTTCTCGAACCGACTCATCGTGGGCTGACTGGCCAGGTCCGCGCCAGACAACGGCAACCGATCACAGGCCGCCTTGAAGCCGGGGTCCTCGCGTAACGTCTTGCAATCATTCGCATCCTCATACCCACAGGCCATCTGAAAGACACGTTGTTTGATCAGGTCCATCATCGAATGATGTACGTAACTTTGATGTCGATGATCGGTGAGCGCCGCAACCATCCGATGCAAAATGCCGACATTGGCCTCGACCTCACGAAGCAGCATCACCCCGACGTCGGTCGTCAGCACGCCCCCGTCGAACGTGGCTTCTACCTGCCTACCAGAAAGACTTGCGAAAGACAACCTGTGATGTTTATCTTGAACTCCCACGGTAGTTTCCTCCTGTTTCATTGTTATTAGGTTATTTGCGTAACCATAATATAATACAATGACTTGGGTATGGAAACTACCTTTTTTGTGAATTATTCAGGATAGGTGAGTTGCTCGAGGTAGTCGCCATAGCTCACCCCGTCATCGCGCAGGGTGGTGCAGAAGCTCCAGACTTTGGAGATGATGGGAGCGGTGTTCATGTGGGGGCATTCTTCCGTTAGATTTGTTCAGCGAGCGCCTCGCCTTGAGCGGTTCGGCGATAGCGTTGGTGGCGACTGGTGGGCTTGTCCGGGAGGGTCATTTCAATCAGCCCCGCCTTGAGGGCGGGCTTTAGGTACGACGCGAGGAAGTGGTGCCGGTCTTTGAGTTCCAATGCTGCCTGGATACGGGCGCGGCTCATCGCTCTGGTGAGTACAACCACGAGTTGCTCGACATGATCGGAGACCTGTCCGACATCTTGTGGGGTATCTTGTGGGGTATCCTGACCATTCTTCTTATTTATCAATGACTTATCTTGTCCGGTATCTTGTTCGGTCTCCGCAAGAGAAGCCCGTTCATGCACTGGCAATCGCACCAGAAACCAGGTCCGATCCTCGTCGCTTTCGAACATGGGTTCCGGTGAGCCGTTCTGCCGCATGGACCGGAAAATCTTCGGCACCCCGGTTGAGCGGGCCTCGGCGAGGTCGAGTTCTTTCAGAAACTCACCGATACGCCGGTTACGGTAGCGCCTGCTCACGGCCTGCCCCTTCTTGAAGTCATCCATACGTATGGAGCGGTCCGCCCCGGGATAACTCAAGACCAGCAATTCTTCGCGGGTGATCCGAACTTCCACCGGCTCCCGCTCTTCGTATGAGCGATGGTAGATGGCGTTCACCAGCGCCTCTTCAATGGCGCCAATCGGGAAATTCCAGAATCGCTCGGCCTCCGGCTTGTGGGGATACTTGACGACGGTTTCCTTCAGATAGTTCCGCTCAATGTAGCCGATCGCCTCGCTAAGGATGATGGACAACGGCCCACGGAACTCCTTCTCCTCGAACTGATCTCCGCCCGGCCCATCCGGAAACCACACGACATCGATCTGGGTTGCCGGAAAAAAGTCGTGCGGGCGGTCGTTGAAGAAAAGCAGCCCGACGTTCTTGGGGTACATCGCTTCGGGCGGGCCTCCGACGATGTTCAGGCGCCTGCCCAGGTCCTCAACAGACAGGCCCACTGCTTCCGATGCCAGTTCGCTGCCGATTTCCCCTAGAAACTCACGGATCAGCCGATGGGACAGGTCGTCGAGAGATGCAGTCTGGCGATATGCGGTCATCAAAAGGTACCGTGGCCGCCAGACTGAGCAGTTCACGCTCGTCCTGACCCCTGGCGCGAACCGTGCTGCTGTGTCTGCGGATGTAGTAAGCCCACTCGCTGCGTTGCGCACTCAGAATCACTTTGGCTTTATAGGGACGGGTTTCGCCGCCGGGCGCCCAGAGCACGAGAATGTTCCGCCCGTCGATGTCGTAGGTTCCCGTGAGCGGGTGATAATGGGGCTGGATCGGCGAATTGCCCAGATTCAGCAGGTCCTTCTGTATCGCATCGATGGCATCGGGCCTGATGCCCTTGGGCGGCAAAACTGGGCGGCCATTTTGTTCCTCGACGCCGAGGACGACGTATCCACCGCCCAGATTGTGGAAGTCGTTGGCGAAGGCGCATATGGCGTGCAGCACGCTCTGCGGGTTCCAGCCCGTTTTGTACTCGACGCGTTCGCCTTCGATGTGGCGATGGCGAAGCAGGTGATCGATGTTTATTGGCAGTTTGCCGGTCATGCTGTTGCCTTCTCGCGTCTGCGTTTTGTTCGCTTTTTGACTTGAGACCGTGCAGATTTAACTGCTCTGATTCGATCCAAAAGAACCGACGCTGATTCGTCATGTGGATCATGCGGGACCAACTCTCCTGAGAAAGCCTTCTTAAGGATAGATTGACGTAGCGTCTCCACTTGATTTAAGTTCGAATCGATCTCACGCTCGCTTCGCTCGATCGCCACAATTCCCTCTTCCACAATCCGGACAAGCTCGAGTTGCTCTGGAAGGGAGCAGAGAACAAATGGGAGTTCACCAAATTTGGATTTGTTCAAGATCGGAAGTGTAGTCGCGGATGCGTCAGTTTTGATTTTACTGTTAAGGAACGGAGCGACCATCTGGAGATAAACAAATCTGGGTTCGAATTCGACACAAGGGCTGACTGAGTTAATCTGTTGATTGGTTGCACACTGCGTTACTGCAAATCCCGTTTTCCCTATCGTTGCCCCGATACATGTAACCAAGGTGGAGCCCGCCGGAATGACACGTGCGGATTCTTCGCCCAATTGGGAAAGGTGGTCTCGTGCAGTTCGAACATGCCCGCCTTGATCCAAATCTGTAGGTTTGATAAACGGAAGGCTTCCCCCGTAGTTCTCACGAATCTTCGTTGAGGGTGTCGTGCCTGTTTCAATCCGTCCGATGTGTTTCAATTTTAACCATTCCCAGCATTTAGGAATGGCGGGCAACGCCTCGCGTATTTTGCCCTCTAACGGGACGACTTCAGTTGGTCTCATGAGTCTCGCTGGCCTCTTGCCTGACTTGCCGCCTTTCTCCCATTTCTTGACGTCGGCCTTCCACTCCTGAAGCTGCTTTTCATAGCGGGCTTCCCACATTTGCTTGTTGTGAGCGAGCAATTGCCTGGCCGTCTCGAGCTTGTCCCTATTCTCTTCGCGCCATTCGGCCGTTAGCTTGCCTTCGAAGGCGTGCTTGAGCACGGCCTGGCGGTAGATATTGAGCTTCGCCCGCGCCGCCTTCAGGCTCTCGATGCCCTTGTCCAGTTCGGAAAATAGCTCCTCGATCTTTGTGACGATTTTGTGTTGCATGGCTGCTGGAGCGAGAGGTATCGCAAGGTCGCCAAAGGCTTTACCAGATAGTTCTAAGAACGTCGTACCACTCGCGCGTTTGCGCGCGTAGTCTCGTGATGCGATCAGGTAGTAGTAGACGTACGCGTTGAAAATACCAGGCGCGGGAACGAGGCTTTTGAAACCTTGGTTTGTGGCTAGTGGTTCCGAGCTGATGACGATGTAGCCGATTGGCGCGCGTGTGGAAAAGTGTACGCTACCGGCTGGCATCACTTTCGCAGAACTGTTCGTGAGACCGTTTTTGGAAATGCTCTTTGTCCCTCTCTTGATGGTTTTTGCCGAGTGCCCGGTCAAGTCAGATGGCGAAATCCAATTGATCTCATCTGTCCAATATGTAGGTTCTTTGGTCGACGGCGTACCACCCCCGATGATGTCGCCGAGTGCTGATAGCTTGGTCCAGACCCAGCTATTGGGTAGTGACCATCGAGATCCTAGCTCACGACTCATGCCGCCAATGCCTCATTCAACTCATCAATCACATTATCCATCGTGTCGCCGAAGAGATTGTACATCTGCCCCAATCCGCCCTTGCTATCGAATGGCGCCATGTCCAGATCGTCGCGTTCCAGATGAAACGAGGTGATGATGTGGTCGCGGATCATGCGCAGCCAGTCCATTTGCACTTCGTGGAATTTTTCGCCGCTGCCGCTGTGGTGTGTCATAATCCAATTTTGGAAGTTGCGGCGAACGGTATCCGAATAAGTTGAGATTTTCTCGTCAATCCCGCAGACGCGGCGGATCAAAGCCACAAGCGCGGTCAGTTCACTGGCCGGTTGCCTGCCGTTGTATTCATCCAGTACGGAGTATGCCTGCCAGACATGCAAAGGCGCCAGTTGAGGCCGATCGCTCTTGAGCTTTTCGAATACTTCGCGGATCATCTCGAATGTCAGTTCTCTGCGCCTGTGCGGTTGGGCGTAGAAGATGGTCAGCGCTTCGATATCGTCGCGATTGGCTTCGAGATAATCCCGGAAGTCTTTGGCAAGGCCCTCTGCATTCTCCTGCGGGTCGCCTTCCCATTCGGCGCGGTGTACGGTATCCAGGCTGTCATGGTCGATGGTCTGTTCTTTGTCGCGGCGAATCGAGTCGATCAATTCGATCAACTCGCCGTTGAAAACCCTGGCCGCCTCGCCTACCAACTTTCCACGCGCCTGGAAGCGGGCGGGTGGTGACGGGTCGTCGCCGTCGGGCACAGCTTCAATTTCGCGAGCCTTCGCATCAATCCGGTCCGGGTCGATAGCCGCCAGCAGATCGCCGACGATGTTGGTGAGTTCGATCCCTCCGGCCTTATTTCTTATACGATCCTGCTCATCTTGGTCGAGCTGTCGGTTGAGTCGGGCGAGCCGTCCGGCGAGGGAACTCACCGTGTCCTCATCGTGGGTGCCCATCATCACGCACATTGCAAGATCCTTGAGTGACACCGAAGGATTGGTGATGAGCGGCTGGCTGGCAGTCTTTAGTGATTTTGTGACGCCGACGGCGTCGACAATCACATAGTGGGTCTTGCCACTTACAGCGGACGGCGAGACTTTCTTGAGATCGTCGTGGTCGAGTGTGCGAGTGCCACGTCCCTTCATCTGCTCAAAATAGTTGAGGCTCCTCACGTCACGCATAAAGAGCAGGCATTCGAGTGGTCTAACGTCAGTACCCGTGGCAATCATATCCACGGTGACAGCTATGCGCGGGTAGTAGTCGTTACGAAACTGGGCAAGGACAGATTTCGGATCCTCTTGTGCTCGGTAGGTGATTTTTTTGCAGAACTCGTTGCCTTGGGCGAATTCTTCCCGCACGGTCTGGATGATGTCGTCGGCATGGCTATCGGTTTTGGCAAAAATCAACGTCTTCGGAACTTCGTTGCGGCCCGGAAATATCTCATGCCGTTTATCGTGGAAGGTGCGGATGACGGTACGGATCTGGTCGGGATTGACGACGGCACGATCCAGTTCTTGCCTGGTATAAACCAGAGCTTCGTCTTGTATCTCCCAGCGCTTTCGCCGCGTGAGACGCTCCCGTCTTTCGACCTCCTGGCGTGCCCTGATCTGGCCGCCGCGCTCTGTCCTCTCCGTGTCGATCACATAGACTTCGTTGCCGACGTTGACGCCGTCTGCGACGGCCTGTTCATGAGTGTATTCGCTTACGACATTTTTCTTGAAGAACCCGTAGGTGCGGTTGTCCGGCGTGGCGGTGAGGCCAATGAGGAATGCGTCGAAGTATTCCAGGACCTGGCGCCAGAGGTTGTAGATCGAGCGGTGGCATTCGTCAATGATGATGAAGTCAAAGAACTCGGGTGGAATCTTCTCGTTGTAGACGACCGGCATCGGCTGTCTGCGCAGCGTCAACTCCGCCGGATTTATCTCTTCCGCGGATTCGTCCATCTCCTCGCCCTTCAGAAGCGAATACATGCGCTGAATGGTGCTGATGCAGACCTGACTATCCCTGGCGACGAAGGACGATTTAAGGCGCTGGACGTTGTAGAGTTCGGTGAATTTACGGTTGTCGTCATTGGGTACGTACGCCATGAATTCCTGTTCGGCTTGTTCACCCAGATGCCTGGTGTCTACGAGAAAGAGAATCCGCTTGGCGTCCGCGTGTTTGAGCAGCCGGTAGATCGACGTGATGGCGGCGTAGGTCTTGCCCGAGCCAGTAGCCATCTGAATGAGTGCGCGCGGTCGGTTATTTTTATATGATATCTCGAGATTCTCGATAGCGCTTATCTGGCACGCCCTGAGTCCGGCAGGGTTGAGCTCAGGGAGCTTTCGCAGCTTGGCACGAAGCGAGCGCTCATTTGTGTGCCACCCCGGTATCGTCTCTGGCCGGGGAAAGTTGAAGACTTCCCGGGAGCGGGGTTTCGGGTCGCGTCCGTCGGTAAACCGCGTGAGCACACCGGTAGATTCATAAACGAATGGCAGGGGTTCCTGGTTGTTGACCCATTTGAGTTTGGCAGCAGCATAGGTGCCGGACTGCAATTCGACGGTGGTGATATTGTGGCCCCAGTCCTCCCGCTTGGCCTCGACAACACCGACGGCATGCTTGTCAACAAAGAGAACGTAGTCCGCTAGGCCAACATCCGTCTGATACTCACGGACAGCGATACCGAGGCCCGCGCTGAAGTCAAGCTTGTTTTTTGACTGTACCTTCCAGCCGGCCTGATTCAACATCGCGTCGATCTTGTCGCGCGCCTTTTGTTCCGGAGTACGGTAAATATCAGTCACTGCGAACGTCCTATTTCGTAAACTCGCCCAATTCGATCGAACTATATATGTTATCCTATAGAGCACGCAATATACGAAAATCTTCATTGTTGGTCAATGCGGCCCCAGCAGAAAGTGACGCATTTTGCGACGTTATCGGCGCGTTGTGCGACACAGAAAAACCCCGATGAGATCGTTCATCGGGGTCATCTGTCACGCATCAAGAGCAGCACGCAGCCGTCAGTTATAACCGTTTACCGCTACTTCGTGGCGAAGTCAATCTTCAATATGCGCGCCAGGACGAGGGCAACCACAAAAGGCAAAAGGATGAAGGCAAAAGGAAGAAAGTTGAACAAAATCAAACCGTAGTCTGTCGCCCGCATTCAAGCTGTTTGCGAATGCGTGCCTATTACTTGTGCCTCGGTCCGCTTGGGAAGACCCGAATTGAGGCGAATGATCCGGCCTGATTATGCCGATCCCGCAATGGCCGCATATGGGCGATCATTACCAACATTCAATCTGCAAAACCTCATCCTCGTTTAGGGTTCAAATTTCGAATTATCTCAAAAGTTATCTCACGATATCGAGCAACACTTTTAGCGTACTCGTTTGGATAATCTTTCAATTTATCCGCAAACTTGTTAAATTCTCGATGTGTTTCAGGGAAATTTCCAATTATTGAAAAATCATTGTATGTATCAAGACCACCATGGCAGGTGTGACAGAGTGTTATTAGATTATCGTCTTTTGTCAAACCTGCGAATTTCTTAGAAATTACATGATGTAGATTCAATACTATGTCAGTATTATCTTCAACGCTGCGGCCACACAACCTACAACGAAATTTGTCCCGTTTTAGCACATTCATGCGTAATTTCTGAGTCGGAGCTGGACGTAGATATGATGAATCTATATTTTTAACAGGAACAGATCTTCCTAAGCCTATATGTACAAATTCGACCTTATCAAAAATTGAATGGAAATGTTTCTCAGCCATACTCTTTTTTACAACTGCTGACCCACCAAAAATTGAGAAAACCTGCACATCACGACGAGTGTTAACAACGACTCCAATTCTATCGAGTTTTTTCCATGCTATAAGCGCTTTCTCAGCGAAAACTGGACACGCAGTTCTTAGTTCTTTGTGAATAGAACCTGGGGGTTCATTCTCAGTCCATCCAATGAACATTGTATCAGTTGCTATACTGATTTTATAATCTTCAGTTGCAGTTAATTCAACTATATAATACTCCGCTTCTTTTTCTATATTTTCAGCATTACTCATATTTCGGTGATATGTAATTAAATCTTGTGGCATTGATAACCTCATTGCGATCAAGGCGTCTGGTTCCGCTTTCTTTCAATGGCGTCCTGGCGCGACTCCCCGTCTGAAACCGTCGGATCTCCTTCAAGATACGCCAGGCATCCCCAGGCGCTGCCGGGCCGCTGGCGGACTATGGTGATGCGGCCATCGGCCACGAAACTCAGGCACTCGTCGCCTGGCTCAATGCCGGCTAAACGGCACTGATCAGCCGGTAGCGTTATCTGTCGCTTGGCGCTGACTTTGGGCACGATCTTCTCCAATGATGTTGATCACGTCAGGATTTCATATAAATCGCTTTACTTACTGTAAAATACCAAGACAAATACCATTATGTAAAGAAACTGAGCAGAGAGACAGACCTACGCCGCCAAAGCCTTATTCAATTCGTCAATTACGTCATCCATCCGGTCACCGAATAACTTGTACATCTGCCCCATGCCGCCCTTGCGATCGACAAGCTTGTTTCTTGACTGCACCTTCCAGCCGGCCTGATTCAACATCGCGTCGATTTTGTCGCGCGCCTTGTGTTCCGGAGTGCGGTAAATCTCAGTCACTGCGAGAATCATATTTCGTAAACTCGCCCGATTGAACCGATCCTTATAGGTTATCCTATAGAGCACGCAATATACAAGAATCGTAATTAGCGGTCAATCCAACCCTGAGCCAAATGTGTCGCATTTTGCGACAGTTGCGGCGCGCTGTGAGTAACAAAAAAAGACCCGATGGGTTCGGCCATCGGGGTCTTGTGTCTGGCAGCACGAGCAACACTCAGCCGTCATCTGAATTCGGATAGCTATACTTCTTGGCGAAGTCAATCGTCGATATGCGCGCCAGGATGAGGGCAACCACAAGGGTTGCCCCTACAAATTCAACGTCGGCGCGCCCGGAGGTGCACGTCAGACACTGATCATCTCCTGCTCTATATATGGACGCATCTCCGTCCGCAACGCTTTGTCCGTTACCAGATCAACCGGACTCCCCAGCAGGTCTTCGATGTAGAACTGCACGCCAAAATACCGCTTCGACGTCGCCGGCGAGTCGAACTTCACCAGGACGTCCACGTCGCTGTTGCCTGTGGCTCGATTGCGGACGATTGACCCGAACAGGGCGAGGTCTACGACGCCAAAGCGTTGTACGAGTGTCGCCTTGTGCGCTCGAAGTAGTTTGAGGGCTTCATCTCTGTACATGTATCGAGTCCTTCCTGATCATATCCGAGCGAACACCGCCGAAAAACGTCGAATCGAGATAAAAGTTAATTATTGGTCTACCCGCCGTCAATGCTTTATCTGTAGAAGAGCGCCATGCAGGGCCAGAGAGCCGGTAGGGTCGGCGCACATTCATGCTTCGGCGAACGGCAGATGACGGTCATTTCCTCTTGCTTAAGTTTAGAATTAGGGATATTTTAGCTTTTCCCAAACATGGGTCAATAAGAGTGCCGACATTCGAGGCGAAATGACCGCCGGATTTATTGTTATCGACTTTCGGAATCAAACAGGGTTGGGGTAACAGGATGGCGCAGCGATGGAGGGATTGGCTCGCCCAGGCGGAGCACGATCTGGAGCACGCTGTAGCCTCAAAGAATGACGGGCGTCACGACTGGGCCTGTTTCGCCTCGCACCAGGCGGCTGAAAAGGCCGTCAAAGCGCTCCATCTCGCGAGGGGACAAGAGGCATGGGGCCACGTTGTCTCGCGCCTCCTGTCGGAACTCCCGGAGACGCCGCCGGAGGACCTCGTCGATAAAGGACGGGCGCTCGACAGCTACTACGTGGCGACACGTTACCCCAATGGGCATCTGGAAGGCGCGGCCTACGTACATTACGGGGCGCTTCAAAGCGATCAGGGACTGTGCTATGCCGGTGACGTCATCAAGTTCGTCCGTCAAGCGTTGGCCGACGACTGAAACTGTAATTGGCGGCCTACGCCGCTGGTGCGCGTATCAGGCTGAGAAACGCACGGACCTCGTGGCGCTTGGGTATTTTGGTTCGTACGCACGCGGGGACGCAGCGTTCGGCAGCGATCTCGACCTGGTTGCGGTGGTGGAGAGTAGTTCCACGCCATATTTGGAGCGCGCACGATCCTGGCCGACTCATACCCTGGCTGTACCCACCGATCTGATTGTCTACACAACTGACGAATGGCAGAACCTGCTTGACGGCGGAGGCCGTTTCGCCAGAGTCCTCTCAGAAGAAACAGTCTGGCTGATTGGACCGCCGGATTGACGGGTTCGTTCGAACCTGTCTGGCGGAGAGGCCTATAGCGTCCCTAAAATCAGGAGACTGTAGGCGTTATAATGAAGTGGCAGCTTGAGATTCGGCTGCCGTTTCTCTTCCGGTTTCTACGGCCTCAAACCCCAGAATCAGTCGTCCGCTGTTGTGCCAAAAAGCAGCAAAGGCAGCTATCAGCTATCAGCAGTCAGCTTGAATCAAAACCGACCCATTGAGGTCAGCGCCGTGAAGCAGGACCGGAAGGGGCGTTTCGAGGGCAGGATGCCCTCGATCCGGGGGCCTCTCGGCCGGTACCGTGAGACAGTGCTATCCGCAATCAGTGGTCAGCAGTCAGCAAAACCCGGATTACGATACGGACTGGCGGTATCAATTCGCGGATGTCCGGTTCTGTAGGGGCGACCGGCCGGTCGCCCCTACAATTGCAACGACGGCGGGTCCGGAGGTGGATTTCGCGTGGTAAAATGCAACATTACTATCGGAACGAATCTTTTGAGCACCCTTCAAGCGTACGGTGGTGACGTGGGGGGTTTTTCCACGCCTTTCCGTTCACCACCGAATGATTATTTGACCGCATGTGTACGCAGGGCACAATCGCTCGTCTACGCCACCGGTGAGATTCGCGGAAAAACCAGCCCTGCGGCGTCTGAGCAGCGCCGTTCTTTTTGGCCCTTTTTCTTAGGCGGATAAGAAAAAGGGCGAAGAAAAAAGAAATTAAAACGGAATGACTATCAGGATTGGCAAAAAGAGGAAAGTGACGTAAACTGCATGGTGCTGCACGTAATAAAAATCTTGCCATACGTCACACCCTCAATATTGTAATCCAGTGAAAGAGGCGTTTTATGCCCGGACAGAAACAGGTACGGATCGGAATTGTGGGGCTGGGGCCCCGCGGCAGGCTATCGTGGATGAAGAACCTGCTGCGGATCAAGACCTGCCGCGTGACGGCCCTCTGCGACAGGGTCGAGGCCCTTGTGGGGCAGGCGTACCGTGAGGCCGGCGATCCGGACATCGCGTGCTTTACCGACTATGAAGAAATGCTGGCTAAGGCGGACATCGACGCCGTGGCGATCGTGACCGCGCCGCACGATCAGCCGGATCTGATCTGCCAGGCGATGGAGGCGGGAAAACATGCGACGTGCGAGGTGTCGCTGACGTACAATATGGAGGATTTGTGGCGGGTCGTGGTGGCGGTGGAGCGCAGCGGGCTGAAGTTTCAGATGGCCGAGCAGGTGATGTACCACGCATTTGTAAAGGCATGGCGGAAACTGGTTGTGGAGGGTAAACTCGGTCATGTCATCTTTGCCGAGGGACAGTATCTTCATGGGATGACGCCGGACCGGTTCTGGGTGGATTCCGAGACGGGCGAGCGGATCCATCTGGACGAAGCCTCGACTCATCCGAGAGCCGTAAAGAGCAGAATGTGGAACTGGTATCCCCACCCGATTCTCTACATGGCAACCGACCTGGGTCCCATCCTGTCGGTTCTGGAGGACCGGGTGACGCGGGTGACATGCATGGGGACGCGGCCCAAAAGCTACTATTACGAGGGGATTCCCGCGTCGGATATCCAGGTGGCGTTGATGCACACGGAAAAGGACACGATTGTCCGGATGGCAGCCGGTTTTACGTACGCAACGACACCCCGCGATCACCACTGGTGGCACCTGGAGGGGACCACAGGGAAGGTGGAGACCGCCCGATCCGCGGAGATCTACGGCGGATCTCGGGGCGTGGATACGCCGAAGATGTGGCTGGAGAGTTCCGGAGAAGAGGGTATGCG
The DNA here is from genome assembly GCA_965237675.1 of Candidatus Latescibacterota bacterium. GTDB lineage: Bacteria > Latescibacterota > UBA2968 > UBA2968 > JAAXHE01. The sequence goes on along the minus strand of OZ250150.1, from coordinate 95,624 downwards.
GGCGATGGAATGGACCTATTCTCCGGACGAGCTTCCCGAGGAAGCCCGGGGAAGCGGGCATGGAAATATGGACTATTTCGCGCTTTCGTCTTTTCTGGACGCGATCCTGAATGATTCGGATCCACCCTTGAACGTATACAGGTCGGCGGAACTGACGGCGCCGGCCATTGTGGCCGTTCAGTCTGTGGAGCAGGGAAGCGCGTGTCTGGATGTTCCGGATTTCCGGCCCTCCGAGAAGAGAAAAGCTGGCGATTTCCCAATTCAGTCAGTTCGCCCTTGACACTGTAAGTTATGAAAATCGACACGTTGAACGAAGTCGGTGACACGGTAGACGTAAGACGGTAGAGGACCCCACCCGAACCCGGATGTTTTTGGCGCTCTGTTTTTTCGTTCCGTTCCACGTCTGACCTTGATTCGTCGTTTTTTGGGGACCTTAAATCGAATTTACACAGAAGAACAAAGGCGATTTGACGTCGGCGTTCCAAGATGTTTAAGGTCACTGGACGTGAACTGAGAAAACGTCCATTTGGACGACCTCAACGCCCCGATTCTGAAGTTTTTTCCGCAGTGTCGCCTTGCTGTATCTTTTGAATTAAGGCAAATTGCCACAAAAGGCACAAAAACAGCTAATCTGTTACAGGGCGTATGGCCGAGAGACAACGAAATAACTGCAGGATCACGACGTTACGACACACGCCGTTTCGCACCGATACGTTCTGTGCCTTTTGTGCTTTTTGTGGCCAATTTAACAGTTATCTTTTTTCGAATTGAGGCTAACCGTTTTCTGATGGAGGCTGTCGACAGCGTCTGACAATCCCAACAGGAGGTATTGCAATGACATCGGGTTTTCTGGATCGCCTGAAGGACGGGCCGGTGCTTGGCGACGGTGGGTACTACCTGGAGCTTGAGCGGCGATGTCTGGGCAGTTTCGCAAAAGGCGTCCCCTGGGCCGTACTGGATCACCCTGAGGGTCTGCTCGAATTGCACCGGGAGTTCGCGCTTGCCGGTGCCGAAGTGCTGCAGGCCATGGCCTGGGGCGTGGGCAAGATGGATCGGGATGAGGAACTCCACCGTACGGCCGTCGAGCTTGCGAGGCAGGCTGCCGGCCCGGACCGGTTTGTGGCGGGTACGCTCAGCCCCGTCGGTATCGGAAAGTACCAGAGGCGATCGCCAATTACCGTTAAGGAAAGGCGCGAGGCGCAGGCGTTTTTCGAGCGGCGGGTGGGACAGCAGATCGCGGCGGGGGTGGACCTGTTCATCGTAGAGACGTTTTATTCCGTCGAGGAGGCTTCGCTGGGGTTGCCCTACATAAAGAGCGCCGGTGTGCCCGCCGTGGTGACGCTTGAGTACAAATCGGGAGAGTATACCGCCGACCGGTATCTGCCGGACGAGGCCGCGAAACGGCTCGTGGATCATGGCGCCGACGTGGTGGGCGTGAATTGTGGTCGTCCCTGGTACATGTACCGGGATATCGTCCAAAAGATGATGCGCGCCGTTTCAGTCCCGATCTGCGCGCAACCCCTGGCGTACGTGCTGGAAAACGGCGCGGAGTATACGCGGGAGATCGCCTCGGGCTCAAGCGTCCACTTCGAACTCCGGCACCAGCCCCGGCGTGAGATGGCCGACTACGCGAGGGATGCATGGGACATGGGCGTCGATTTCATCGGGGCCTGCTGCGGGGCCCTGCCGTACCACATCCGGGCGATGGCCGAGGCGATCGGGAAACCGACGGCGATGCCGGATCAGCCGGGTCCGTATCAACTTCTGTAAAGGCGGGACGTAAGCCGGGAGACGGGAGAGATTGCCTGCCCTGTGAGGTTTCTTCTCGTGCCGGAGGCAAGGAGGAATAACATACCAGGCAAGGATTTCTTCTACCGTCTACCGTCTCACCTCTCCCCACATCGCGATGGCCGAGGCGATCGGAAAACCGACGGCAATGCCTGATCAGCCGGGTCCGTTTCAACTTCTCTAACGGCGGGACGTAAGCCGGGAGCCGGGAGAGATTGCCTGCCCTGTGAGGTTTCTTCTCGTGCCGGAGGCAAGGAGGAATAACATACCAGGCAAGGATTTCTTCTACCGTCTACCGTCTCACCTCTCCCCACATCGCGATGGCCGAGGCGATCGGAAAACCGACGGCAATGCCGGATAAGCCCGGGCCGTATCAACTTCTGTAAAGGCAGGAAGACGTAAGCCGGGAGAGATTGCCTGCCCTGTGAGGTTTCTTCTCGTGCCGGAGGCAAGGAGGAATAACATACCAGGCAAGGATTTCTTCTACCGTCTACCGTCTCACCTCTCCCCACATCGCGATGGCCGAGGCGATCGGAAAACCGACGGCAATGCCGGATAAGCCCGGGCCGTATCAACTTCTGTAAAGGCAGGAAGACGTAAGCCGGGAGAGATTGCCTGCCCTGTGAGGTTTCTTCTCGTGCCGGAGGCAAGGAGGAATAACATACCAGGCAAGGATTTCTTCTACCGTCTACCGTCTCACCTCTCCCTACATCAAGGGAATAGGGGTCGTTTGAGGGTGGGGCAATTCAACTACTGTAGAGAGGAGAATTGAGATATGGCCGGGAATCTAATGGAAATGCTCAAAGAGGGAATCGTCCTCGGTGACGGTGGGATGTACCTGGAGGCGAACTGGAGAGGTTACGATGTGCCCGGCATCATCGGCTCCCACCCGGATGTGCTTCAGCAGATCCACCGGGACTTCTACAATTCGGGTGCCGAGGTGCTCCAGGCGCTGACGTGGTTTACCTCGGGCGCTCAGCTGGAGGAGAAATACGGATGGGGAGGCCGCGTGGACGAAATCAACAGGACCGGGATTCGGGCGGCCAAGGAGGGATCGGACTGGGAGACGCCGGTAGGCGGCTGTCTCGTATCCACGATGACCGGTTCCCGTCTGGGAGACCAGGTTTACAATCCGGAGGATCCTTCGTCGGGCGCACGCGCGCAGGCCGAATGGGAAGAACAGATCGCAATTCTCGTCGACGCCGGCGCCGACTTCCTGATCCCGGAGACGTTCTCCCGTCTGGACGAGATGCGGCTGTGCGTGGAAAGCTGTAAGAAAACCGGCCTGCCGACGATGGCGCTCGTGGGCATCGGCAGCAATAAGGCGACACGGGACGGCGCCACCGCGGCGGAGTGCGCCCGCGCCCTCGTGGACGACGGCGCGGACATCGTGGGGACCGTCTGTATCGGGGACCCGGAACAGATGCTGCCGACGGCGCTCGAGATGCGGGAAGCGGTGGATGTACCGATCGCCTGCCAGCCGAAGGGATTCAGGCAGATGGAGGATACCGAAAACGGCGGCTATGCCGTCCGCCGGCATCGCAATGGCGTCACGCCCGACGATATGGCGGCGTTCGCGCTGAAGGCGAGGGCGGAAGGGATCAACTTCGTGGGGTGCTGCTGCGGCGCCGGGCCGTCCCACATCCGCGCGATGGCGGAGGCGCTGGGGAAGCCGGTGCGAACCGGGTGACTCGCGGGAGGATCTCATGAGCCAGAGATGTCCTGGTGAGTTCCGTGTCGTCTCTTTTGACGTCCCGGACTTCACCGGGGATCATACCTGCCACGAGTACGGGGACCCGCATGCGCCGAGAATCGCGCGCCTCAGGGAGAAGTACGGGCTGGAAGGCGTCGTCTCGGGCTGCGAAACGGAATTCGAGGGGTTTCTGGCCCTGAAACGATGGGTCCGCGAACAGTGGGACCACGGGCTCTGGTACAACCGCCCGGAAGTCGACGACGGCCTGGGCATTCTGGAGGCCGTGCGCAGGGGGGAACGATTCTTCTGCGGTTCCTACGCCCGGGTCTTTGTGGATTCGGCAACCGCGCTGGGCTGGCCTGCGCGGCGGGTAGGAATTGGTGTCGAAGATTGCGAGGCGCCCCGGGACTACGCTATGTGGAACGTGGGACACGCGGTTGCCGAGGTCTGGTCCAATGAACACCGGAAGTGGGTGATGATGGATCCGGACGTCAACGTCCACTACGAACGAGAAGGTACGCCGCTGAACGCGCTGGAAATCCGGGAGGCGTGGCTGAGCGGCGCCGCAGATGCGGTTGAAATGGTGCAGGATCAGCCGGAATTCCTCGTTCCGGACGCCAGGCATGTCCGGCTCGCACTCCGCGATCCCACCTGCCGGAGAGATTATGACGAGGAGGTCAACCGCCAGTTGTTCGCTAGGTTCATGCGAAACAGGGTGATGGACTATTATGCCCGGATCCGGGTATTGACGGATCGCCTGACCTGGGAATGGGTGGACCGCAGGTGCCTGCCGACATTCGTGAGTAATTTCAGACCCGTTGGCCGTGTTCAGTGGACCTCCAACCTGTCGGACGTGTACTGGACCGTGAATCTGGTACGCGTGTCCACGCAGCCGGTGTGGAACACAGGCGTGCCCAGGCTGGCGGTAACGCTGTCACACTGTATGCCGTTTTTCGACCACTATGAAATTCGCATCGATGATGGGGTTTGGCATCGGTGTGAGGCGCATTTCGACTGGCCGATGCGGGAGGGGGTTCAGTCGCTGGCCTGCCGGGGCGTGAATTCGATGAGCCGTACGGGGGTACCCTGTCGGATCGAGGTGGCGTACGCCCGGCCGCCATTGGGGACCGGTTACTATCAATGAAGTAAACGATAAGAGAGCTTCTCGTCGAGGCCCGTCCCTGGAGAGCATTGCGATGATATTGATTGCCGCTGATTTCGAATGTGGAAACGCGAAGAATATCCGACAGATCGCGATCGACCGGTTTCGGCTCGAAGTCATCGGAGACAAGGCCTCTTACAGTTACTACTTTTGCTTCGACGTCCGGAATGACGGGCCTCCTTCGGTACTGACGGTCGAAGTGTGGCCCGACCCCGATTTCGGACCGAAGGGGTTTGTCGCCAGTTTGCCCGCAACAGTTTGGGTGGGACCCCCGGGTGCGGGCCGTTTCAAGGCGCTTGACCGCTCCCAGGTACGGAATTCGGAAGAACCCCTGTTGGTCCGCCTGAACCTGAGGAGAAACGAAACCGTTCGGGTAACAAACGCCTGGCCGGCGACCTACAGCGACACCAGAGAGGTCCTCCGGCGTCTGTCGGATGAACGCGGGGACCGTTGTGAGCCCCTCACAGTCGGTACGTCGGTCCAGGGGCGGGACATCCCCGGCATCCGGGCCGGCGCGCCGGGCAAACCCAGGATCCTCTGCGTGGCCGGTCAACACGCTGTGGAGTTTTCCGGCACCTGGGGTATGCTGGGTATTGCGGATTTCATCACTTCCTTAGTGCCGGATGCGGTTGATCTTCGAGAGCGCGTACAGGTTGAGGTCGTTCCGGTGGTCAATCCCGATGGCAACATGATGGGCAGAAACGCGTTCAACGCGGAAGGGTTGGACATGTACCGGGCATTTGGCGACGAACCCGAAGCGGAGACCCCCGAAGCCCACGAGAGCCGCCTGCTCTGGAACAAACTCGTCGAAGAACAACCTGCGCTTTGGATGAATATCCATGCATTCGTGGGCTGGCGCGACAATGGCGAATACCCTTACGACGGATGGTATGAGGTGGTCGATCCGGTCTTCCAGGATCCCGATCGCGCGCGCCTCTATCAGGCCCTGTGCGATACGATGCGCCTGGAAACCGATGGCATGTCCACGCACGGCAGAGCCAACGTGCATCGGGAGGATACCCTGTGCTATCAGATGGCCCGAAGATTCGGCATCCCAAGCGTATTTTATGAGATCAACGTTTCCTCCGCGGGTCCCTATGGAGCCGCCAAACGCGCGATCCACGTGTTCAAGCGAGCGATTCATACCCTCCTGAATACCCGCTGAGACGGGGGCGCGGATCTGAATCTGTGCGAGTAAAGGAGTCCGGAATGGACGCGAACAGGCGGGACCTTTTCGAGAGATTCCTGTCCCGAGAATGGTATACGGAAAAGGCGCGCCACGTCAAGATGGAGCGATACCTGGATTGGATGGGCCGCCAGGAGAGACCGCCCATGCGGGTTGCCGGGCCCGACAGGGGCACCGGTGTCTTGAACGTGGGGGTGGTCGGCCTGGGACGAGGCCGGTTCATGGCGAGCTTGTGCAACCTGATGGACCAGAGTCGAACGGTGGCGGTATGCGACGAAGTCGCGGACCTGGCGGAATACGTCGCTGAAGAACAGGACATCCCGAAGTCGTACGTGGATTTCGAAGAAATGCTAAAGGACGACGAGGTCCGGGTGGTTGTCGTGGAAACGGGCACGGACAGGCATGGAGAGCACGCGATCCAGGCGCTGCAGGCAGGCAAGCACGTCTTTGTGGAAATGCCCGTTGCCGTTTCACTGGAGGAATGCAGGGCGATCGTCGATTTAAGCGAGCAGACCGGTCTGAAGGTGCAGATGGGCAATCAGTTGCGGTGGTACAACCGGTACGAGTCCCTCAAGCAATTATGCATGGAAGAGGAGTTCGGCAAGATCCAGTACGTGGAGGCGGAGTACAACTGCGACTACCGGTGGCGGAAGCGGTTCTGGGTGAACCGTGAGCGCGAGGTGGGCATGCCGGCCGACCGGGGATGTGTAGGGGGAATCGAGCCGCCTCTGAACGCGGCGGTGCATACGACGTTCGATACGTCCCGCTGGCTGCTGGGTGACGAACAGATCGTCGAGGTTGAGGCGTTTGGGATGCGGGGCACGAGTTTCACGGGAGGCAGGCCGGAGGACGGTTTCGGTGCGAATGCCGGAGAGGGCTGCGACAGCGTGGTGGCGCTGATGAGGAGCGAGAGCGGCGTGACAATCAAAGCGCTGCAGAGTTACGGATTCCGCCGCCCGCACCTGAATTATCTCGCCCTCTACGGGACGTTGGGGTGTTACGAGGGCGAGCGGCGAAACGAGACCGGGTCCGGATACGTGCATCTGCCCCACCGGTTTCTCAATACCGTGGAATCGGGAGATGGCTGGATGGAACTGCCCCTTGTAACGGGGTCGGGACCCGGTCACCAGGGCGCGGAGTTCGACATGATGCTGGATTTCTTCGACGCGATCGTCAACGACCGCCGCCCACTCATCGACGCAGTCCAGGCCGCGCGTTCGTGCGCTGCGGCAATTTGCGGCGAACAGGCTGCTGCCCGTGGCGAGCGGATTCGGGTTCCCCGGTTTCCGTAGAGGCGGGAAGACGCAAGAAAAGCGATCAGCTCTCAGCCGTCAGTTGTCAGCCAGAATCAAAAGCATAATCGGTTGGCGACCGCGAGGAGACCTCTCCCCCCGGCCCCCTCTCCTAAAGGAAAGGGGGAGACAAGCGAAGCGATGCGTTGACGCATTCCCATTTTAACTCTCATTTACGGGAGAACGTCATCTCCGCTCCTTCTCAAGCACAAGCCACCGAACAGCCCCGGTTCCCCCTTCCTTCAGGAAGGGGGTTAGGGGGTAGGTCCGGCCCCGCGCCGAGCGGCCCCACTGGTTAATTTCAACAGTCCTTCCGTATGGTCCATTCGAATTACGCAGTCTGCGGGATATTGCTTCTCCTGGTCCTTCGGGGGGGGGCGCTGTACGCGGATTCACCGCGCTTCGTTGACGTTACGGCGTCGTCAGGCATTGACTTCCGCCACGTCCACGGGGGGACCGGCCGGAAGTATTTCGTGGAGACGATGGGGTCCGGGGTCGCCTTTCTCGACTATAACAACGACGGCCGGCTGGACGTATTCGCCGTCAATGGAGGAACGTTACCCGGCTATTCGGGACCGCGCCCGCGCAACCGGCTGTATCGAAATGCGGGCGGGGGCGCTTTTTCGGACGTGACCCGGGTCGCGGGCGTCGGGGAGACGGCCTACGGTATGGGCATTTGCGCAGGGGACGTTGACAACGACTCGTACGTCGATCTCTACGTGACGTGTTACGGGCCGAACAGCCTGTTTCACAACAATGGCGACGGGACGTTCAGGGACGTTGCCCGCACGGCCGGGGTCTCCGGCGATTCCACATGGAGCGTGGGATGCGCCTTCCTGGATTACGACGCGGATGGATTCCTGGACCTTTACGTGGCCAACTACGTTGCCTATTCCATCTCCTCCTCGGAGACCGGGTTGAGGCCCTACGCATCGCACGCAGCGAATCTGTCCGAAGGCGCCCGGTTCTATCCCCATCCCGACAACTTCAAAGGCGTACCCGATCGCCTTTATCGCAACAACGGGGACGGTACGTTCACGGACGTAACGGACCGATCCGGCGTTTTCAATCCCGACGGCAAGGGGATGGGGATGGCGTGCGGCGACGCCGACGGCGACGGGAACGTGGATATCTTCGTCGCGAACGATATGACACCCAACTTTCTCTATCTGAATCGAGGCGACGGCAGCTTCGTGGAACGGGGTCTTCTGTCGGGGGTGGCCTACAGCGGAGCAGGAGACCTGCAGTCCAGTATGGGCGCGGATTTCGGCGATTTCAACCGGGACGGCCGCATGGACCTGGCGGTGACCAATTTCCGGCTGGAGGGCGGCGGGCTGTTCCGCAACGAGGGAGGCGGGCTCTTTACTGATATTTCATCGATATCCGGGATCCGGACCCCTACGATTCCCCACGTGGGCTGGGGCGCCGGCTTTCTGGACTACGACAACGACGGCTGGTCCGACGTTCTGATGGTACACGGCCACGTACTGGACAATGCAGACCGCGTGGGAAGTGTTTACCGACAACCCGCCATCCTGTTCCGAAACGCGGGAGGCGGGCGGTTCGACGACGTGACGCGGGAAGCGGAAGACGATCTGTCCGCGCCGGTCGCCGGCAGGGGCGCCGCCTTTGGAGATTACGACAACGACGGCGACGTGGATGTGTTCGTTCTCACGGTGAACGGCGCGGCGCGGCTCCTGAGAAACGAGGTTGGCAACCGGAACCGCTGGCTGAGGGTGAAGCTGGTCGGAGCCGCTCGGGAGCATTCGCAGGAATCAGGAGGAGTCGCGCGTCTGTCCAACCGCATCGGCATCGGTGCGCGCGTGACGGTATGGACCGGCGGCAGGCAGCAGGTCAGGGAGGTTCAGAGTGGATCAAGCTACCTGTCCCAGAACGACTTCCGTCTCCATTTCGGGCTCGGACGGTCCACAACGGTCGATTCCGTCACGATTCGATGGCCCGGTGGCACGGTGGATCGAATCGGGAGCTCTGCGGTGGATCGGGAGATCATCGTAAGGGAAGGAGAGTCCGGTCGATGAATCTTGGGAGCACGGGCTGGCGAACCGCTGTCCTGAGTGGGATGCTCGTCGTGGCGCTTTCCGGTACATCGGCGAATGCCGGGCGCCCGAAAGAGATCCGATACATCGGGCCGCCTCTGAGCACGTTGAACAGCTATCTGTACACGGGGGGGATGTACGCGCAGATCACGCTGGGCACGAAAGAGGGCCTGGTTCAACTGGGGCCGGATGGAGGACTGATTCCGGCGCAGGCCGAGCGCTGGGAGGTCTCCGAAGACAGGCTTTCTTACACGTTCGTCCTTCGACAGGATAATCGCTGGTACGACGGCACGACCGTGACCGCACGGGACTACAGGGCCGCGTTCATCTATCAGATGGAACCGGGGCGCGAGAGCAAGTGGATCTGGGACACACCGCTACAGTATGTGGTAAAGGCCATGGACTTCAGGAACGGCGCGGCCCGGGAGGATGAGGTGGGTGTGGATGTGCTGGACGACTACACGCTGCGGTTCCGTCTGGCGAGGCCGTACCCAGCCTTTCTGAACACGATGGTCACCGGGAGCATGTTTCCGATCCACCGGGGGTCTCTGGAAAAGCACGGGGAAGCGTGGCACAAGTTGCCTAATTACCAGGGAAACGGGCCCTACAGGATCGTGGAGTGGGAACTCAATTCGCACGTGATCCTGGAGCCGAATTCGACGTACAACCTGCCGCGGGGCAATCTCGAGCGGGTATTCAGCCGATTCGCGGGCAGGCCGCTGGAAGGCTACCAGAGCGGCGAGATCGATTTCGCGCTCCTGCAATCGATCGCGGACATCTACTACGCCAGACAACATCCGGCGTTGAGTGGCGAACTGGTCCGGACGCCGACGAGCGGGCTTTCTTATGTAAGATTTCTGTTTTCGGAAAATCCGGTCTACTGGGACCCCCGGGTGCGCCGGGCGATTGCCATCGGATTCGACAAGCGCCGGATTGTGGAGGCGATCTTTCTCGGGCGTGAGACACCGATGAATATGCTCTCCACGCCGGCAATGCCGGATTGGGATCCGGAGTTGGGGATGGGTTTCAACCTGGAGGAAGCGCGGCGGCTGCTGTCCGAGGCGGGTTATCCGGGGGGAAAGGGCATTCCCGAATCGGTGATTCTGATTCCGTCTTACCTGGCCCCGGAAATGGTTTCCGAGTTCGTGGTGATCGCCGCGATGCTGGAGGAGAATCTGGGCATCCGGTTCAAGATCGACAACCAGGAACTTGGGGTGTACGCCGACAAGCGGGTTTCCCTGAACCCGTCCGGGTATGCGGGGATGTGCTTTGCGGCGTCCGGAGCGCCCTGGCCCAATCCGATCTACGGTACGCAATGGATCGAAAACGTCCAATGGACGGACGATCCCGAAGTCTACGGCGCATGGTGGGAGGGGCAACGACGAATACTGCAGATCCGATCGGGTATGAGCCATCTCGAACCGGAAACGAATGTCGCCGGTTTCAAGCAACTCCACCAGCGGATCGGAGCGTATGCCGACTCGGTGATGTCGCTTTTATCAAACGGCAGACACGGCCCGCACCTGCGGCGGCAGGCGGAGGAGGCGATGATCGGTTGGCAGCAAACGGCAGACCGGATCCTGCGGACGGCGCACGAACCGGATGCGGATCTGGAGTGGTGTTGGAAGGCCCTCAATGTCACGCTCCTCCAGGTCAGGCAATACTATTTTCAGTGGTCGCACACCAGCCAGCTGCGCTGGCGTCTGGAGGAGATGCGCCAGGAAGCACACCACGCGCGTGACCCTTCCCGGCAGGCTGAGATCAACCGCGAAGTGCACCGTCTGGTGCAGGCATTCAGCTGGGATTTCCCGCTCCATGTCGCCAATGCCACGGCGCTGGTCAAGCCCTACGTAACGGGGCTGAAATTCTGCGCTTACTGGTGGGCCAATCCCATGTACCTGAAGTGGATCAGCATCGAAGACGACAACGCACCGAAAACAGCGCGGCGGTCCGGCGTCAACTGAGTGCGCCTCCGGGCCGGAGAGTCGTTATGGTTAAATTCGTTTTTCGCCGTATCGGTCAAATCGTGGTCAGTCTGATCGCGATTCTCGTCATCACGTTCTACCTGATGCACGCCGCGCCCGGCGATTTCTTCAATATCGAACGGCTGATGAACCAGCAGGTAACGGGCAGCCGGCTGAGTCTGTTCGAAGAGAAGAGCCAGACGCTCATGCTGTGGGAGGAGCGCTACGGCGAGAATACACCCGTCTGGAAGCAGATTCTGATCTATCTGCGAAACGCGGCCGCCCTGGATTTCGGACCGTCGTTCCGCTACCCGGATACCACGATCCAGGAGATGATGACGCGGGCTTTTCCGAGGACATTCGTCCTGGCCTTCGCGCCGATGCTTCTGGCCCTTGTACTCGGCATTCCCATGGGCATTGGCGCTGCGCTGTACCGAAATACGTGGATCGACCGTGCGACCATGTTCATTTCCATGCTGGGCATCTGCATTCCGTCCTACGTCATCGCCCTGCTGGTGATCGTCTTCTTCGCCGTCGTGCTTCAGTTGTTTCCGACGTCCGGATGGGGGACGTGGGAGTACGCCGTGCTTCCTGTGATGGCGATGGTCTTTCAGCCCGTTGCGGGCATCGCCCGGTACGTTCGGGTGAGCCTGATCAAGGAACTCGGAGAAGACTACGTGCGAACGGTGTTCTCCAAAGGGGGAAACCGAAACAAGGCGGTGTTTCGGCATGCATTGCGGAATTCGCTGATCCCCCTGCTGACAATTACCGGTCCGCAGTTCGCCAATCTGATGGTGAGCACCGCGTTTATTGAAGAAATCTTCAATATCCCCGGCCTGGGCAAGCTGTTCGTGGCCGCCGCAGGAACCCGGGATTATCCGATGATCATCACATCGACGCTCTTTTTCGGATTTTTGATCATGCTGATGAACCTGATGGTGGATATTGGGTACGCGCTGATCGATCCGCGCATTCGGGCGAGTTACCGGCAGGACACAACATGACGTTATCGAAGGGAGATATCACGTGGCTGTCCTGAACCCTGCCGGGTCTGTACATTCCAATGAGGAGGAATCGACGCGCCAACCGGCGCGGATATCCTATTGGGGCGTCGTTTGGCAACGATTCGCTTCGAATCGTCTGGCCCTGCTTAGCCTGGGTTTTGTGATTGTGATGATTCTGATTGCGGCCTTTGCAGGGTACGTTGCTCCGTACGGGTATAACCGGATCGAACTGGACAACGCGTACCAGCCGCCATCCTGGCAGCACATCGCGGGGACCGACGAGGTGGGGCGGGATATTTTCAGCCGCCTGATCTTCAGCCTCCAGACGGCCTTGGCCGTCGCTTTCGGCGCCACTGTGATTTCGATAGCGATCGGGGGTCTGATCGGCGCTGTCGCCGGCTACGCGGGGGGCGTTGTGGACAATGCGCTGATGCGGTTTACGGATGTGATGTACGCGTTCCCCGGGTTTCTATTCAGCATCATCCTGGTGTCGGTCCTTGGCAGGGGAATCGTTACGATTTTCATCGCCATCGCCGCCACCGGCTGGGTGGGGTTCGCCCGGCTTATGCGCGCCCAGGTGTTGTCCATTAAAAACCTCGAATACGTGGAGTCGGCACGGGCACTCGGGGCAACCCATCAATACGTGATCCGGCGATACATTCTGCCGAATTCGTTCGGCCCGCTGATTGTCGCGATCGCGTTTATGGTTCCCGGCATGATGATGACCGAGTCGGCGCTGAGCCTGCTCGGATTGGGGGTGATGCCTCCCCGGCCGAGTTGGGGGTTACTGATCCAGGTCGGAAGCCTGAATTTCAGGGCTTTCCCCTACCAGCTCACCTGGCCGGCCGCCACGTTTGCGCTTGCGCTTCTGTCATTTACGTATCTGGGCGACGGGCTGAACGACGCGTTCAATCCCAAGGAGTAAATCCGTCGGCCTGTGAGGCGAGCCCATGTCCACTCTCCTGGATATCCGCAACCTGAAGACCTATTTCTACCGCCGCGACGGGGTGGTAAGGGCGGTGGACGGGATCACCTATACAGTACAGGAGCGGGAGAGCGTGGGAATTGTGGGGGAAAGCGGCAGTGGCAAGAGCGTGAGCATGCTGTCCGTTGTCAGGCTGATTGGGGGGCGCGGCAAGATCGAGGGCGGGCAGGTGTTCTTTCAAGGGCGGAATCTGCTCGAACTGGACGAAAAGGCGCTTCAGGGAGTTCGCGGCAACGACATCGGGTTTGTTTTTCAGAACCCCCAGACTTCCCTCAACCCCACAATGCGCAGCGGTCCACAGATCGCGGAACCCGTTCTGTGGCACAGGCGCGCCGACCGGAAGCGGTCTTATGATCGTGCGGTGTCGTTGCTGGAAGAGGTGGGTATTCCCGCGCCGTCGCTGCGCTACCGGAGCTACCCTTTCGAGCTGTCGGGAGGGATGAAGCAGCGGGTGATGATTGCGATAGCCTTGAGCTGCGAACCGAAGCTGATGATCGCAGACGAACCCACGACTGCGCTTGACGTCACGACGCAGGCGCAGATCATGGATCTGATGAACCGGATGAAAGCTGCGTACGGGATGTCTACCTTGCTGATTACGCACGATTTCGGTCTGGCCGTGGAGTTCAGCGACCGGATCGTTGTGATGTACGCGGGAAAAGTGGCCGAGATTGCGCCCACGCGCGTCTTCCTGAATGCCCCGCGGCACCCGTACTCCATCGGGTTACTGGAAAACGCGAAGATGGTCCGCGGGCGCCTGGATACCATCCCCGGGCAGCCTCCTGACATGACCCGCCCGCCGTCGGGATGCCGCTTCCATCCGCGCTGTCCCCGTGCGACGGACCTGTGCCGGGAGGAGGACCCCGAAATGACCCGGTTGTCGGACGATCATACCGTCTTCTGCTGGCACATTGAAGTGTGAGGACGGGTCCCGTGAAGTCAGAAGTCCCGCAGCAGCCCCGCCCGGTCCGCGTAATCGAAAAATCGAAGCAGGTCCCGCCAGATGACGCTGATGGAATCGCCGGTGGCCCGGATGACCTCGTAGCCGAATCTCGTCTTGTCGAAATGGCCTACGGATGGGAAGTTGGAGATCATGTTCATTTCGATATCCCGCAGGCCGGCGTGAACGTACTTTTCGTCGCCGGTGATTTCCCACGCAAAGCCGATGCTCTCCCGGAGTGCGGAGAAACCAATGTAACTCATCGGCGTTTCGTTGCCGGGCATGGACAGGTAGAGCCCTTCCGGCGTGCGGACGTCTTCGCTTGCCAGAAAGTCGCACAATTTCAGGAACGAGTCCCTGCTGAGGGAATTCCCGAAGGTCTGAAAATGATACGCCAGCCCGGTCGCGGCAATGCTGCCCATAACCGCCTGCTGGTACGGGATCGGGCCCCATCCGCCGCTGCAGCCGCCGTTGGGTTCCAGCGGATCCGGTCCCTCTGAAAAAGAAGCCGCAATCCTCTCCGCGGCCTCTGCGTACCGCCTTTCCCCGGTGGCCCGATAGACGCTGCACAGCGCGATTAATGGCCACCCCCGGTCCCGCGCGCCCCGCCGCCCGTCGCCCGCCGCCACTTTTCTGCAGATCAGATCCGCCACGCCGCGCGCGGATTCCAGCGCCGGCGTATATCCGGAATAATAGTAGTACGAGAGAAAGCCCTCGGCCCACATGTGCGAGAGGTGGCAATTGGGCTTCCCGTCCGCCCCAACGTGGTAGGCGCCGTGGGCGGTCCATCCGCCCAGTTCGTCGAAGTGATCGTCGAAGTGGATAATGTCCAGGTCCATGACATGGCGGACGGCGGCTTCGAAAGCGTCGAGATAGAGGTAACTTCCGGTGCGCACGAACTGGAGGTACACGGTCTGGCCGAAATCGTGCTCGCAGTTGGCCATAAAATCCACACGACCCCAGGATGCGCTCATCAGTTGCTCGTAGTCCCCGTAGTCCATCATGCCCAGTCGCCTGTCGTATCCCAGAAACTGCTCGAACTCCAGGCGGAACTTCTGCTCGATACCCATGTATTTTCCGGGCTGATAGCGGAACACGGGCCCTAACGCGCCGGAATCGATAAACCAGTCCGGAGAAGAGAAAACTACGGGAAATTGATACGCAAAATGCCAGTCCGGAAGCCGCGCCTCGGCCGCGCTGCTGGCGTACGCCCTCAGCTTGACCTGATGCGACTTGGCCTGTCCCTGGAAAATCGCCAGCGGCCCCGCCGCCTCGGGCCAGAGGTCCAGGACGATACTGCCGGCGTCCGCGGAAAAGCCCTTGGGCCACTGCTGGACGAACTTCCGGACCGATGCGGCGACCCCGCCTCTGCCGTTCCCCGCTGAAATCCATCCGTGCGACCGGCCAACCTGTGTCTCGCCGTCGTCTACCTCGGCGTCGATCATGGCGTCGTACAGGGCCGTCCGGGGGGCTTCGGTCAGCAGGCCCCGAATCGGTTGCACCGAAGTGATCAGACCCCGGTTCCCCACCGTGGCGAAGGGACAGGTCGCATACTCGTCAGCCCCGTTTATGGCGTGTGCAACAATCAAACGAACGGCCCGCAGTTGTTGCAGCCTGGGACTTTCCAGGTCCACGCTGGGCGTGCCAATGCCGTGGGCTCGTTTCAGCCGTTCCGGGACCTCCCGATAGGGCTCATCGTGGATAAATTGGTACTCCACCTCCAGGTCATCCGCACCGGCGAATACTGTGACCCGAAAGACAAGTGAAAACAGCTTGCGGCCGGCCGCGTCCCGATGGACCCCGCGCCTGCTCACCACCAGCATTTTTTCGGTGAATCGTTCGACTCGGGGTTCTCCCTCGAGGTGGCTGACGAATGTGACGCCCTGTTCGTCCTCGATCTGGGCGGTGACCGACCGGATGCCCTCCACGCTTCCCCTGCCGCACCCGGCCAGGAACGCTTGTCCCGAGCCGGGCAGGACAAAGCGCAGGACGCCGTTGTCCACCTCCAATCCGGCCGCGGTCTTCGTCAGCGCGATCCGGGGACCTGGTACAGGCTCCGGCTTTTCGTCCATCCAGTTCAGCGAATAGGCCTTCCTTCCGTTACGGTCGAAGTCTACCGGGAACTGCAGCAGCGCCCATTTCACCGTCCCATCGGGCCAACGGGCCATCGGTTCGGTCCCCAGCGGCAGCACCCGGCCCGTCTGGTCCTTCAGGATCAGGTTCCCCGGATCCGCCAGGATCCCCTGTGGAAACGGTATGCCTCTGCACAGCCACTCCCCGCTCCGTGGAACCCGGATTTCATTTGCCAGCGTGATTTCTACGGCCATGGGATCGTCCTTTCCGTATCAGTGATTGGTGCGGGTCCCCCCGAATCTTCTCCCGCGGGGTCGGCGCCTGTCGCGAGTCCCTTTGGACCTGCGCCGTGATTGCGCTTGCACTTGCGGAGGTCCGGCGCTACTTTTCGGCGCGATGTTCCGGTCGATGGAGGACAAGACCTCCTGGGCCTGCGACCCTGCCCATGCGCGTGCGCGCGTCATTTTGAGGACCGAATGCCCGCGCACCCCGCGGCACACGAAGGGGGTCGCTTTGTAAGAGCGGAAATCTAATATACGTCGCGCCTTTTCGGGTTTCAACTCCTTTTCGCAGTTTCCAACGTTCAACCAGGACGTATCTACCGAGGCAGGTATGTCAGAACCGTTGTTGCGGGTTGTGGACCTGAAGAAGCATTTCTATCCGGGCCGGGACGTGGTGAAGGCCGTGGACGGAGTGACGTTTCAGATTCACCGGAACCAGACCTTCGGCCTGGTCGGAGAGAGTGGCAGCGGCAAGTCGACCCTCGCCCGCGCAATCCTAAGACTGCACGAGCCGACCTCCGGACGGGTGCATTTCGAGGGACGGGATGTGCGTGCGCTCTCCGGCCGGGAAATGCGCGCTCTGCGGCGGAAAATGCAGATTGTCTTTCAGGACCCGCTGTCGTCGCTGAACCCGATGATGAGCGTGGGCGCCATTGTGGGGGACGCCCTGAAGATCCATCGCGTCGGGACCCAGCGGGAGCGAGAGGACGAGGTGGATCGGCTGCTGGATCTGGTGGGCGTGGGACGACGGTTCGCGGACGCGTTTCCCCACGAGTTCTCCGGCGGGCAGCAGCAGCGCGTGGCGATCGCCCGAGCCCTGGCGTTGAAACCGCAATTCGTGGTCTGCGACGAGCCCGTCTCCTCGCTGGATCTGTCCATCCAGGCACAGATCCTGAATCTGCTGGAATCCCTGCAGGATCGCTTCGGCCTGGCCTACCTCTTCATTTCGCACGATTTGAAAGTCGTGGAGCACCTGTCGGATGTGGTGGGTGTGATGTACCTGGGAAAGCTGGTGGAGGTCGGGCGCACGCAAACGCTTTACGGGCGGCCGCGCCACCCCTATACCCAGATTCTGCTGGCTTCGGCTCCACGGCTCGACCCTGATGCGCGGGGGCAGCGGATCATCCTCGAGGGGGAGGTACCCAGTCCCATCGATCCCCCTTCGGGATGCGCGTTCCATCCGCGGTGCCCGTACCGGATGGACCGGTGCAGCGAGGAGTCACCGGAGTTGAAGCAGATCGAGCCGGGACATCAAGCCGCTTGTTTTCTCACCGAGGGGGCGTAGCCTTCTGCCGCGGCGCGCCATCAGCATTGCAGTAACCGATCGGAGAGGAAAATGGACCTGCTGGACATCAATGTGATGCTCGGGCCCGCGTCCGACGCCGCCGAACCCCAATTCCGGAATGCCGACGATCTGCTTCGGGAATTGGATCGGCTGCAGATCGCCGAGGCGCTCGTATACTCCAGCCATGCCCGGTACGGTCATCCACGGGAGGGAAACTGGCGGCTGTTCGAGCAACTCGGCGGCCACCGCGACCGGCTGCATCCCTGCTGGCTGCTGCTGCCGCCGGGTACCCCCGAGTTGCCCGCTCCGGATGAAATCGTCCGCCAGATGCGGGAGCACGGCGTCCGCGCCGCCCGGCTGCTGCCAGGGCAGCATCTCTTTCCGGTGAGCCGCCGTATCCTGGGCCCCTTACTGGCGGCGCTGGCGGAGGCCGCGATTCCTCTGATTCTGGATCTGGAAAGGCGCCACTGGTCCGACATGTCTCCCTGGGACGAAATATTCGATCTGTGCGAGGCGTACCCCCGCCTGCCCGTGATCCTGCTTAGGGAGGGTGGAGACGCCCCCAGAGTGATGTATCATCTCTGGGATGAGTTTCCGAATCTCTACCTCGAGACCTCTTATATCCAGAGCGCAAACTGCCTCGAGGAAATCTGTGAACGATTTGGAAGCGGGCGGATCTTGTTCGGAAGCGGCATGCCGGCGTACGACGCGGGCGGGCCGATTGCGACGGTCGCGGGAAGCAGGCTGACGGGCGGGCAGCGCGCGGCGATCGCGGGGAACAACGCGCGGCGGCTGCTGCGCCTCGAGGCCCCCCGGGAAGCGACGGACCGCGAATGGCCGGTCGCGGCGGACGGGATGCGGGTGTGGGACATCCACGGACACCTGGGACCGTGGTACAAGATTCCCTACCCGGTTTACAATGCGGGGGACACGGTCCGGCGTATGGATGAGGTGGGCGTGGAACGCTTTGTCATCAGCGATATCCGCGCAATCGAAAACGACCCGGACTCGGGGAATGCCCGGGCGATCGAGGCGACCGCGGAATACCCCGGCCGTCTCTTCGCGTACGCCGGCTATGCACCCGGCAAATACGCGAACAACATCGGGTCCTTCGACCGTCTTTTCGACGAGCCCGGCGTCGTGGGCATCAAGTTCCACTGCCAGCTTCACAATACGCCTCCCGATTCGCCGAAATACCGCCCCGCGTTCGAGGTTGCAAACGAGCGGCGCCTGCCGATCCTGACCCACGGCGTGCTGCCCCCCGACATGCTCCGGGGGTTGCTGGCGGAAATGCCGCACCTGACTTATATAGCAGCCCATTTTGCCGCGAGCCCGCCGGAAGCCCACGAACCCTATCTGGAAATCGCCGGGGAGTTTTCCAATCTTTACTACGACACCACCGGCTCAACCGTTCTTCGGGGCGGTTTCGCGCGGCTGGTTGAGCGGATGCCCCCGGACCGGATATTGTACGGATCGGACTTCCCCATTATGGATTTTCCGTACCAGCTCGGCCGGGTGCTCTATGCGGATATCAGCGACGAACTCAAGCGCAAGATTCTCTGGGAGAATCCGTCGCGGATCTACCGCAGGGCCGGGAATTCGACGAAAGGAGGAATCGGATGAAACCGGAACGGGTCCAGGTGACGTACGGGCCGCCCGCGAGAGTGGGTTTCGAGGTCGAGATGATAACGGATACGGCAGGGTGCCAGCAAACTGGCGGCAGCGGCGCGAGTTGCTGGGGGTATAACCAATCCAATATCGTCCGCGCCGGGGAGGAGGTCTACGCGCTCAGTTGGCGGGATGATATGACACTGGTGGTGTTCCGACGTACGGGCGCCGGGAGGTGGGAAGCCAGCGACCCGTTGCCTCCGGTGCCGCAGAATGGCAACCTGCTTGTGGACAGCGCCGGGAGGCTGCACGTGATTGCGGGCGAAAGCGGCAGTTACCACGCCACATTCGACCCGCCCGGCCAAGTTGAAAGGTTCACAATTCAGGAATACGCCTCGGCCGACAGCCGCTTCGGCGCGTCGATCGACGCCGCCGATCGGATCCTTGTCGCTGGCGGGCTGGCAACCATGACCTGGTACGTGCTGGATCCGGATAACGCCTATCGTCCGATGACCACCGGAAGCGTACAGCACGAGAGGAACCGAGGATACAATTTCGTAATCCTCAACGGCTCCGAGGCGCACGCGATTTCCAGCGACGATTATTTCCTGAAAGGCGAACAGTTTCCCAATCAGACGGTGAAGCTGAAGGACCGGGAGACCGGCGCTATCAGGTCCGTAGAGACCCCCCGCGGCATCTACCCCGTTCTGAAGGCCTACTATTACTACTGTCCGGATGTGTTCGGAACCCCGGAAGACTGGCGAATGACGGTGATCAGCGACGTGTCCGATACGTTCGACGGGCGCGCGAGGGGGACAACCGACCATCAGGGTCTGATGATGGACATGCGGGGGCGGGTGCACCTGACGTACTATGAAAACCGTGAGCCGTCCACAACGGTCTGGGCGGGGAGGGGCCAGGACGCGGGAAACAGCCTGCTCTATCACGCAGTCGGGGGTCCGGGCGGACCTTTCAGACACTATTGCATGGGCAACTACAACGGTGGCCGGGTCTACCAGGGTCCGGACGGCCGTTTTCACTATTTCCTGACGCGGGGGGGCAGAGGCGACGCGGAGGGGGTCTGGTACGCAGCGGGAGAGGCCGGTCGATGGGACCGGGTCAGCGAACCCGTACGGCTCGAGATGCCGTCGCGGCTGTGGCACTTCTTTACGAACATGACGCGCGCCGGAGGCACCCGGTCGCCCTTTGTGGACTGTTATTGGACCGGGGCGTCCCAGCAGAACAGCAACGAGGTGTATTACGGGCGGTTGACACCGGCGCCGAAGGACGATTGACACGATCGGTCGTCGAGGTCAGACGCAGGTCGCGGTCCGCCCCGTCGATCATTTCTCGCCGAGGCGGTTGAGGGCCCCACGGGCTTCTTCGTCTGCCGGGTCGAGCGCCAGAACGCGCTTCAGGGCATGCCGGGCCGCATCGATCCGTCCGGCGCGTTCATACAGCGCGGCCAGCGACCGGTGTGCCGCCACCAGGCCTGGGTCCCTCCGTGTCGCCTGCTCGAACGCGGCTGCGGCCTCCAGCCAACGCCGCTGGCGTTCGTGGACCGCGCCGAGCGCCAGAAAGCGCCGTGGCGACGGCGAGAGCCGCACCGCCAGCTTCAGCGCCCGCTCGGCGGTTGCCAGGTCGCCGATTTCCGCGGCCGCCATGGCCAGCCGCACGTACGCGCCTGTGAACGTGCTGTCCCTCCCGACGGCTCTGCCAAACGCGGCCGCGGCTTCTCTGGCGCGCCCCCGCGCAGCGTAGACCCGCCCGAGGCGATCGTGAAGTTTGGGGTTTTCGGGGTGGCGCAGTACCGCCCGCTCCAGAACATCCAGCTTGTGCCCTTCTCTGGACAACCGCTCGAATTGTTTCAATTCCTG
The DNA here is from genome assembly GCA_965237675.1 of Candidatus Latescibacterota bacterium. GTDB lineage: Bacteria > Latescibacterota > UBA2968 > UBA2968 > JAAXHE01. The sequence goes on along the minus strand of OZ250150.1, from coordinate 74,429 downwards.
TCGTCCTTCATCCGTCCGTCCCTGAAGCAGGCAGGTCCGCCCCAGGCCGTAGCGGGCCCTGGCGTGATCCGCATCGAGCGCGATTGCCCGGCGGAATGCTGTCTCGGCATCGGGCAGGTCGCCCAGCCTGAGCAGGACCTCGCCAAGTCCGAAATGGGCGCCTGCGTGCGCCGGCGAATATCGAACGGCCTCCCGGTAGGCGTCTGCGGCCTTCCGATCTTCCCCCAGGGCGGTGTAGGCCTCCGCAAGAGCGGAACGCGCGTCGGCGAAGTCCGGCGCCAGCCGGATTGCCCGGCCGAACGCGGGGACGGCCTCCTTCGCCCGTCCGAGAAGGAGCAGCGCCCGGCCCAGCAGAAAGGGCGCGTCCACGTTCGAAGCGTCAGCCCGCTCGGCCCTCCGGAACGCGTCGGCGGCCCGCGATGAGTTGCCCCGAGCGGCTTCCACGTCTCCCAGTCCCTGCCAGGCGGTCGTGGAACCGGGGTCCACGGCCGCGGCGCGGGCGTATGCCTCCAGCGCCAGGTCCAGATAGCGCTCGCGTTTGTAGCAGGCGGCCAGTTCCAGCCAGGCCGGCAGAAGGCCGGGGTCCAGCGATACCGCCCGTTTCAAGGCGGCGACGCCAGCCTTCACGTCGCCCCTCTTCAGTTCAACAGCGCCGAGGCGGTAACGGAGCTCAGCGCTGCCGGGCGCCAGGTCGACCGCCCGCTTGAACGCCGCCGCCGCCGCTGCGAGGTCGTTTCGGGCCACCGCGAGAAGGCCGAGCGCCCGGTGCGCGTCGGGCAGGCCGGGGGCCAGATCCACGGCACGCCGATACGCCCGTTCCGCATAGGCCAGTTGTCCGTTCCGCTGGTAGACGGCCCCCAGCACGACGTGGGTGTGCCGGTATTCCGGTTCCAGACGTGCGGCGCGTTCCAGCATCCGGGCCGCGTCGTCGAGCCGGCCCATCTGCGCGGTAAGGATGCCGAAGTTGTGCCACACCTGCGACGATTCCGGCGCCAGTTCCGCGGCCCGAGCCATTTCCTTCAAAGCCTCATGCAGCCGGCCCGCGCCGGCATGGGCCAGGCCGGCATCGAGCGCCTCCCGCGCGGCGGACGGTATTGGTGTTGCCGCACGGGTAAGGTCGAAGCACAGTGTGGCGGCGCAGAAAACCGCCGCGAAAAAAGGCGTCCTCCGGATGCGGCCGCCGTGCCATTCCATCAGATCCGTCCTTTCCTGCGATTCATGACATCGGGCCTGTCTGGATCCTCGCGAAAGATACTTCCGGACTCCGAAACGACGCAACAAAAAAACAGCCAACCTTCGAGGTCTGTCAGCCCACGACGATAAACTCCATGATCGGTCGATTTTTTGTTTGCTTCTTGCTTTAACTGATCTTATATTCACTGAAATAATAGAATACTTTCGGGATGTTCCGCAAGGAATCCTGAAGGGGTTTATCGGTTACAGGATCTGTCGTGACGACGCATCAGACGGGTCATCACATGGCCGCAGTCGGAAAAGGAGGTCCGCTGTTATGAGAGCAACCGGCATTCTCAGATTGGCGCTTGGATCGGTCCTGGGCGTGTTTATTCTGTTCGGACTCGGCCCGACGTCCGTCTCGCATGCGCAGGAGTTGCGCTATGCGCTCGGCGTCCACGGGTCGATGCTGCGCCCGGCGGGGCCGCTCAAGGGCTGGTACAATATCTCGCCGGCGTTCGTCGGGCAGTTGACGTATAAGGTATCCGACAGAACGATGACGGAAGTCGAAGTGACGTACTCGCCTCTTGCTGACGCCGGATTGTCCGGCCGATCGTTCACCTGGCACAACGGCCTGGGCGCGGCAAACGGTTCCTCGGTAAAGAGCCCGGGCGCCGAGGCCAGTATGTGGATCGGAGGCATCGTGGTCAACGGTCTCCGGACGTTCCAGCCGGACGAGGTCGGCCGCAGTGTTCCCTACATCGCGGCCGGTATCGGCTTTCTCAAGTATACCCACGAGGTGTCGGGCCTGATCTGGCCCGGACAGGTGGGTGAGCAGATCCGGACGGATTCACAGAACATGGAGGAGACCACGGTTGACGAAGACGTGGCGCTGTCGATCAACACCGGGTTGGGCTTCTACCGCCGCACGTCCGATCGATTCCTGGTGGATTTTCGGATCCGGTGGAACGTATCGATGGGCGAACTCAGGCCCTACGAGGACTGGGACCTGAAGAAGACGTTTCCGATTTTCAGTTTCAACCTCATGGTCGGAATCAAGTATTTCATGCGATAAATGAACACACGGGCCGGATCGTTTATTTTTCTCATCGTTTTCGCGGCTGGTTGGGGCAGGGAGGGCGAGGCGCGGCCGAAACGGGTCTTTCAGGTTCCCAACGCCAGCGCCGCGCAATGCCGCACCTGCCACGTCGACCGGGGCAGAACAACGACCCGGCTCGATATTCCGCTTTCCGAGACGACGCATGAAGCCGCTAACGAAGGGGACGCCATCTGTGCCAGCTGTCACACCTACACGGGCGGGGGCGGTCCGCTTAATGCCTTCGGCGTTACGATAAAGAAGAGGTTTCTGTCCGAGGCCGGATATTCCGGAAACGTAATGTGGGGGCCAAGCCTGGCGAAGCTAGACTCGGACCGGGACGGATTCACGAACGGAAACGAACTTGGCGATCCGGCGGGCAACTGGCTTCCTGGCGATCCTGCGCCGGGCCGGCGGTTGTCGCTCAGCAATCCGGGGCTTTTCAGCAGCGTTCCTGTGCAGTCACCCGGGGGCGCTGGCACTGAGCCGCGCCACCGGTCGGACTTCAACGAAGACGGGAAGGTCGACTTGGCGGACTTCTCAAACTTCGCGGCGGCATTCGGCAGGAGCCAGGGCGATGCCGATTTCAATCCGATTTTCGACCTGAACGGTGATGGAGCGGTCAATTTCGAGGACTTTATTCAATTCGCCGGGGATTTTGGAGCGGGAGCATGAATTAACTCAGACCCGTTTGCCGACGTGGAGGACTGCCTATGGATAGGACCACAGATCGAGGGATTGGGGCGGTTAGAACTTAAATTAAACTGAGCGTTCCATTCGCATATCCGACGCTGGCAATGCCCGGCTTCGGGCGTTGATCGGCCGGATGGACGATGGGTTCTTCAGCAAAGGAGTTGGCGTATGAGGCGTGAATTAGTGGTTTTGGGCACAATCGCGGTGCTAAGCCTGCTGGTCGGGCCGGCGCGGTCCCAGACCTTCTACGGAAAGATTACCGGACAGGTGACCGACGCGGACGGCGGTGCCTTGCCGGGAGCCAACGTGGTGGTCGAAGGGACGCGCTTCGGAGCGACGTCCGACAACGAGGGGTATTACATCATTATCGGCGTCGAGCCCGGGTTATATACCCTGAAGGCATCGATGGTTGGATACGCGACGGTCGTCCGGGAGCGGGCACGGGTGGCGGCGGGCCTGACCACCGTGTCCGATTTCACGCTCCGGGAATCGGCGCTCGAGGCCGCCGAGATTGTGGTGAGGGCCGAGCGACCCCTGGTGGAGGTGGACCGGACCTCCAGCGAGACGAAGATCTCCTCGCAGGAAATTGCACAGGTCCCGATTATCAGGGGAGTCAAGGAGCACCTGCAGTACGCCGTGGGAACGAATGTGAACGACAGCCCGGGCAACGGCGTGCGCATCCGTCATATGAGCTATTATTCGATGCGCGCGGCGCAGACCTGGACCTTCGATGGCATTGAATTGATGAACCTGGACACGTCGCAGCAGACGGCCCCCCGGCAGTACAACAATCTGCCGGTGACGGCCGTCGGGGAGATGGGGCTGGTCAGAGGCGGGGCCGACGCCTCGCAGGCCTCGTCGCCCGCGGGTGTGGTGAACATCATCAGCAGGGAGGGCACGCGGATCTACCGTGGCGGCGTCGACCTCCGGGTGGAAATGCCCGGGAAGCGGCACCGCGGATCCAACGTTTACGACGCCACGCCGGGGCAGCGAGGCGGGGCGAACGGGTACTGGCGCGACAAGTTGCAGTGGAATAATTCTGAATGGGTGAACGAGAAAGATCCTGACACCGGACAGTTGATCCATGTCAAGCAGGACTACGAGAGTTCAGTCGGTCACCTCGTGGAGGGATGGGTCACCGGGCCGTTGGGCGAAAACGCCACCTTTGTGGTGAGCGGGAAAACCAGCCGCGCCAAACAGAATCTGCCCGCGCCTACGCTGACGGGGCTGCGCCAACACAGCATCTTCGGAAAAATCAGCTTCACCCCGTCGCCCAACCTCAAAGTCAAAGTAGGGTTCAACCAATCCAACGAGCCGACGTTCTTCGGCGACGCCAACCGGTCGGTCGGGGGCAACCTCTTCCTGATCAACGGCACGACGGGTTACCAGCAGAACCGGGTCAACCGGATTTTCTATGTGACGGGCACGCAGAGTATCAATCCCAGAATGTTCCACGAATTCCAGGTGGGTTTCTATGGTACCAAGACCGATCCGGGCGATGACGTACCTTCCACCACAACGTCCTGGCGACGGGACAAACTGGGTCAGTTCAATTTAGACCGGGACCGCCGGCGCATCGTGGTGGAAGACAACCGCCGGTACAACTTCCGCTACGACTTCACCGGGCAACTCACCCGGCGGAATCTGTTCAAGGCCGGTTTTGTCTTTCAGAACATGAACAACCTCAACTGGGACTACAACCGGTCCAGCGCGACCAACGCCACGATCAAGATCATGGCAGGGAACAGCGAGCCCGGCAAGCGATACACGGTGAACCGGCTGGCGGCGTACGTTGACGAGAAGCTGGAGTTCCAGGGCCTGGTGGTGCACGCAGGCCTGCGTTTCGACAGTTTCTGGGGCGGGCCCGAGCGGACGTTGTCCGGCTTTATGAAGGCATTGCCGGGGTGGAGAACCTATAAGGCCTGGCGTACCGGTCGGGTGCCGCTGGCGCAAACCCGGCCGATGACCAGCCTGTCGCCGCGGATCGGCCTGTCCCACCCGATCACGGACCGGTCCACCGTGCGATACTCCTACGGCGTGTACTACAAGCCGCCGCACTTTTCTCTCCTGTGGCTGGAGCCCTGGGCGACGTCCGACGCAGAGAACCACCCCGAACTGGACGACGTATGGTTCGATCTGAACTGGATCGGTGGCGGGCAGTGGCGACTGGACGGCGGTTACCAGGATCCGGGAGGACTGCCGAATACCGCCGAGTTCGAGGTCACCGGCGAGTGGAATTTCATCAGCGATTTCGTCATGGAACTGTCCACCTACTACCGACGGACCGAGCGGGTAGGTTCGGGCGGGGTGCACCGCTTCCAGGACCCCGTGCAGACACTTACCTACGTGGGCCACCGGGGTCCGAACGCCCGCCTCGAAACCAAGGGAATCGAGATGGGGTTTACCAAGGCCTTTTCTCATAATTTCTCCTTCCGGGTGGGGCTGGACGTGAGTTGGGCGCTCTTCAACTGGTCGGGTGGATCCCAGCTTCAGGTCTGGACGTACCCCGACTCCAACTACATCGCCAGTTCGAAATACTTCACGGTCGATGCGAATGACGAAATTGTTCGTCTGACCGACGACGAAATCCGGACGATCGGCCACAGGGCGAACGAAGTGCTCCGGAAAAAGCGACAAGAGGGGACGACGTTCGTCGGGGCGTGGGGAACAAACCGGATCGATGCGATACGTCCCTGGTATGAATATCCCGGCCTCAGCGAATCCGAGAAGCAGGACATGCAGAACCTCTGGTTCGCGGACGTCTGGCGCCAGGTGGACGCATTCCGCGGGCAGCCGCCCACGACCAATGCCTCGTTCCAGTTCCTCTGGTCCACGCCGATGGACTGGGGGCCGGGCGGAGACGTTGGCGGCGCCAAGGTCCTGGGCGGCATCCAGGCCAACGTTGTCTGGCGGCTGGACAACGGCCAGCAGTTCCAGATCACCCTGCCGGGAACGAGCGTGCAGACGGCGCGGAACCGGCCGGTTTTCGTTCGGACGGACCTGAACTTCCAGAAGTCGTTCCGGATTGGTACAACCACCCCCACGATGTACGTGGAGGTATTCAACCTCTTCAACACCTTCTATGACCCCTCCTCCGGCTCCAATTACGTCCGATGGGGTTTGAAGAAGCCCACGCCGAACGACACCAACTATCTGAAGTACGGCGACTCGAACTTCAGACGAGGCGGCACGCCGCGGTACGTGAACATGGGGTTGCGGATCGGCTTCTAGAGATGGCTACGATGCCGTGGCGGCGCGGCCGCCACGGCACAAACTGGCGGGGAGAAATTCAATGAGACGCATATACTCGTTCACAGGCGCGCTCCTGATCGCAGGCGTGTTCTGGATTCCGGCCGAGGGTCAGCGCGCGACCTTCACCAACGCGGCCGGTGAATCGCTGACGCCCCGGCACCTCGCGCGCGGCACCCTCTGGCACAGCTTTCTAAGCACGGGCGCCGAAGGGGCTCGGCCGGTGGAAGGGAACTATGCCGGCCTCTACCTGGATCTGGCCTATCCCGGGTTCGCGCTGATCAGTTGGGGAGGAGGCGGAACGAACGACTTTTCCTCCTATTATGGGGATCAGCGCAGCGCCGGGAGCATGCACGTCGACCTCACGTCGCACAACGGCCGCGGCCATGGGTGGTGGATCGCCACGAAGGTGAACGGCCAGGCCGAGGTGAGTTGGGCCGATCCCCTCATCGCGGCGATGGAGGAAAGCGAAGACGTGGTGGCGATGGCGGTGGATCCCGGCGTGGACTTCAAGGGCCGGTACGCGGGGCTGGGCAACGACGTGGTCAGCCCTAATTCGGGGCGTTCGATGGCCAACTGGTGGCCCGGTACCGGGGTCGAACTGGATGCGCTGGAACCCAGGGAAATTCTGAACTACCGCATCGGCCAGTACAACGACGTTTCCACTGACAACTATCCGGAAGACATTGTTCTGAGCAAGTGGACCACCGGGCTGGGCATCACCGGAGAAAAAGCGGCCTTTGCGTGGAACCACCCGGACTACGACGATTTCGTGATCACCGAGTGGGTGTTCGAAAATACCGGCGATACCGACGGCGACCGGGCGGCCGACCTTCCCGGCGGCGGGCACAATCTCACGAACGTCTATTTTTCGTTCCACCACCGCTTCATGACGTCTTCCCCGGGCGTCTCCCGGACGAGCTACAGGGCTTATTATTCCGACTACGGCACGGGAGACGGTTGCAGCAGCAATTTCGGACCCCTGGACAATTCCCAGGACGACAAGATCAAGTATACCGAAGCACCGAATTACGACGGTCCGGCCTCTGCCCGAGGTCTGAGGCTCACCTACCAGTACGACTGGAACAATTTCTGCCTTACCGGGCCGCTGGCCGACGATATCGGAGACCCCTATCGATCCGAACACAGGTGCGCCCAGTGCACCTTCCCGAGCCTGATCGGAGTTGGGGACCTGACGTCCCCCGCCTGGATCGGCAAGGCCCCGATCGACGTGGATCCCACGGACGGGTTCGTGGGCGATCCTGAGGTCTACGAGGCGCCGAAGGTGGCGGAACAGCCATTCGCGTACAATTTCTTCCATTTTCTGTACCGATATCCGTCCAGTGCGTCGGATGCCGTCGGGTTCCTTACGGACGAGCCGAACCCGAACGAGATGAACCATGAAACGCTTTACCAGATGCTCGTCAGTACGCCGGAACCGTCGTATTTCGACCAGCCGCTTCTGGAGCGTCCGAGCCGGGGGTCTGGCAACCCCAACCTGGGCGTGCCGCTGCTGCCGGTTCCGGACGTCCCGGTAGGCCCCATGCCATATATGCCGATCCCCACGTGGGAGTGGGAGGGGCGGCATGGGATCGCCGCGGCCTACACCCCGATGGAAACCTACGGCCCCTACGATCTGGCGCCTGGCCAGAAGGTGAAGTTCGTGTTCGCCTACGTCGCGGCGGCTCCCGTTACGGAGAATTTCCGGGCTTTCCAGAAGTCGGGAGACAGCAGCGAACTCAAGAAGGAAGAAAACGGGGCCGCGTTCACCAACCTGCTCAATCACCTGAATAAGGCCAAGGAGGCCTACGCGCTGGGTTACGACCTGCCCAATCAGCCTCCCGACGTGGACGCTATGGTGACTTCCTCGGAGAACGCGCGAAACCTCATCACCTGGAGCGGCGATCCCGAGAAGTCGATCAATCCGGATACCGGCCAGTCCGACGTCGCGGGTTACCGGGTGTACCAGTCCGAGACGCAGCCAGGTATCTGGAAGCTCATCGAGGACGTGTCGGCTACAGGCGCGCAGGACTACGCGTATGAGGATACGGAATCGCTCGCCGGATTTCAGTACTACTACGCCGTGCGTTCCTACCAGGGCAGCGGCAACACCGGATTCGTCAGCCGCGTAACCGGCGCCACGGTGGAAGGTGGCGTCCGGGCCTACGAGTCGGGCATCGGAGACGTTTCCACCTACTATCTGCCCCCCTCGGGGTCGGCGCCCGACAGCCCGGTGCAGGTGCCCACGGCAAGCGCGGACCGACTGGAAAAGGACATCCTCATTGTGCCGAATCCCTTCATCCCGTTGGCGCCGCACACCTACGAGGGCTCAACCAAGATCCGCATCCTGAACGTTCCGAGGAAGGCGAAGATCAGGATCTTCTCCGTGGCCGGCGACCTGGTGGGCGAGGTGGACCACGATTCGCAGACAGAGGGTGAGGCAGCCTTCTTCCAGTTCAACAGAACGCATATCACGCAGTTGACCTTCGGCGTCTACTTTGTCACCGTCGAGTCCCTGTTGCCGGGGACCGAGGGCCAGGTGAAGGGCGCCAAGCTGGTCATCATTCGTTAAGGAGGTCGCCATGAGGCGCATTTATAAGATCGGATTTACGGCGCTCTTCGGCGTCCTCGTTCTCGGCGTCCCGGCGTTGGCCGAAATCTCGAACCAGACCCCGGTGGGCGAGACCTACGCCGCCTTCCTGGAGATCTCCCAAAGCGCACGCGCCGCCGGGATGGGAGACGCCTACGTGGCCGTGGCAGACGACATCAATGCAGCGTTCTGGAATCCGGCCGGGCTCACGGCCATGGCGCGCAACCGGTTTCAATTCGCCTTCACCAACACGAAGTGGCTCCTGGATTCCCAATTGAACTCCGTAGCGGTAGGGGTCAATACCGATTACGGCGCCCTGGCACTGAGTCTGGTTGCGTTCAACACCGGCGATATCGAGGAGACGACCATATTCGATCCCGAGGGAACGGGCCGGATTCTGGACACCGGAAGCTGGGCCTTGGGCGGACTCTATGCCAAGCAGTTTACAGAGCGTTTCTCCGTGGGGTTTCAGGCGCGGGTGATCGAGGAAAAGCTCGACAGGGGCTACGACTACCGCGTTTTCGACCTGGCGGTCGGGACCTTCTACCATACTGGCTTCCGAAGCCTGCGTATCGGCATGTCGTTGCGCAACTTCGGAAAGGACCTTGTGCTCCTGACCAACGAGGCCATCAAGGGCAAGATGCCCGTCTTCTTCAGCCTGGCCACGGCTGCGGAGGTGTACGGAGAACGCGGCGAGGACGTCTCGCTCACCGGAGCGCTCGAAGCACTCTACAGCGTGAGCGTCGAGCGGCGGGTGCACGCGGGTGCCGAACTCTGGTTGCGGAACATCGTTGCGCTTCGGGCCGGGTACAAGCTGGGGTACGACGCTCAGGACTTTACAGCCGGGGCGGGGGTACGGCTGCAGCGGGGCATACACCACGTGCAGGCGGACTTCGCCTTCGTCAAGTTCGACAAATTTCCCGACAACGGTACGACCCTGCGGTTCTCGGTGACAGGATCGTTCTGATTTCGTGGAAGCGCAATTGGATGGAACCCGTTAGGCGGCTTCTGAGAGCGACAGGGCCGCCTATCTGTTTACGGAAGGATATGAGGGCAAATGAAGCACCCAGAGCGGCTGCTTGTGCGCCTTCTATTGGGCGGCGCGCTGATCGTCGCCGGCCCCTGGCCGGATACAGCAGGGGCTGCCGGGAAGCCCCTGTCCGAATTGGATGCCGTGTACGCACGAGGCCTGAAGGCCCGGGACGTGCCGACGGTGGTGGCGGCGGCGAAGGCGTTGGAGAGCGCACTGGTCGACCATTCGGACCATGCCGGATTCCTGCTGAACCGGGCCGGTATGCTCTATCTGCGGGTGGGGTGGGCGCGCGACGCGCGCTCGGCGTTTCAACGTGCGGTCGGATTCGACCCGAAACTGGCCACGGCGCATTGCGGCCTGGGCAGGGTGGCCCTCGAACTGGAGGGCGACGCGGCCGGGGCGCTGCCGCATCTGGAAGCGGCGCTGCGAGCCGACTCCACGTATACCTGGACGTACACCTATATGCCCCGGGCACTCGAGCAGGTCGGCCGGGCGCACCTGAAAGCAGGTGCGGCGGACAGCGCCCGGGCCGCATTTGTACGCGCGGTTGAATTCGATCCCGGGCTGGCCGCGGCGCATTGTGGTCTGGGCAGGGTGGCCCTCGAACTGGAGGGAGACGTTGCGGGCGCCTTACCCCATCTGGAGGCGGCGCTGCGGGCCGACTCCACCTATGCGCAGGCGCACTATTTCCTTGCCCGCGTCTACCAGGAAACCGGGCGCCCCGGGGCGAGGCAGGCCGCGGACAGGGCGCTTCAATACGACTCCCGGATTGCACCGGCCCACCTGCTGCTGGCCGAGTCGCATCACGAGGAGGGCAACCTGCAGGCCGCGATGGTCTACTTTGAGAAATACCTGGAACTGAAGCCGGCGGAACAGACGGCGGCGTTGGCCTTTGCACGTGAATTGCTGAAAAAAGAGAAATTCAAAGAGGTCGAGACCCTCACCTCACTCATGACAAATGACCTCGCGCTGCCGCTGCTGGCGCAGGCGCTGATGGCGCGAGGCAACTACGAAGGCGCGCTCCGGGCGTTCAAGATCTACATCGAAAGCCTGAATCCGGAAGAACAGGCACTCTACCGGGATGTGTCATTGGTGGGTCTGCCGCACGAAATCGAAGCGTATCGCGCAACCCCCCCTGACAGGCGGGCCGTGTTTCTGCAGCGCTTCTGGCTCCGCCACGACCCGTTCAAGGCCTCACGCGGCGCGATGCGTCGCGCCGAGCACCACCGGCGGGTGTGGCACGCCCGAACGAAGTATGGAGAGCTGAAGTGGCCCTGGGACCGCCGCGGGGAGGTGTACATCCGGTACGGCGAACCGGACTACCGGTCCTCTTCGCTGGAGCCGAATCCAAACGTGCCTCCCGCAGTCGAAAGCGTACAGGACAATATGGCCTACCAGCTTTATGGCGCCCAGGGGGTGGGCATCAGCTATGTGGGGCCCGTTTTCCCAATCCGCACGGATCTGGGTTTTTTTCTGGAGCCCAGCGAAGACCTCCGGCGCGACATGCAGATGGCGGCGATCGAAGAACTCAACCTGGCCGTATTGCCGCCGGGACAGGCCGCCGCGGGAAATCCCGCTGCAGCGCCCCGGGAACTGGTGGATCTGGAAGAATCTCCCATCCAGGCGGGTATTGATCTGGATCCGGAATTCGCCATTGGCCTGAGCGGATGGAAGCCGGTCACGACGGGGCACAATTGGGCGTCCGTGCCCTGGGAGGTCTGGGTGTATGCGGGCGTGGGAAAGGGTCTGGAGGTGGCGTTCACGGATGAACAGAACTCAGGCATGTACGATTATGCGCCGGTACCCGGCGTGAACAGCCAGGATCTCAAGAACCTGGATAGAGATCCCCATGTGGGACAGATGGCCTACCTGCGCCTGATGCAGCGGCTCACGGAACTCGCCCCTTCAACCCGGGTTGCGTCGGTGGCGAGGGAGGAACCAGAGCGCTTTAGCCTGACGGGTTTCGAGCCGCTCGACTTCAGCTACGACGTGGTCACGTTCCGCGGAAAGAAGGCCGGTACCGAGGTCCAGGTAAACGTGGGCATTCCCATCGAGCACGTCGCCATGCCCGGGGATACGGACGCCAACGTACTGGTCAATCGGAAGGTGGCGCTGATGGACGGGAGGTACACAAAGGTGTTGTCCTTACAGCAGGATCTGGAGGTACCGGTCTCCGGGCGGCGGCGGGACCGGGCCCTGCTGGACCGGGTGGATCTCCTGGAAATTCTGCCGGGGGACTACGAACTGGCCGTGCAGGTGCAGCGCCACAACACAAACCGTTTACAGGCGTATTCACAGAAGTTGTCCGTGGAAGACTACTCAGGGGAACGGCTGAAGCTGAGCGATCTGTTCGTCGCCCGGCAGGTGGTCGGGGCAATGCCCGGGTCTGACCCCAGGTTCGTCCGCGGGAGATGGAATATCACACCGTTGCCCTCGCATGTATTCAACGCCGGGCAGCACGTGTTTGTCTTTTTCGAAATCTACAACCTCTCGCAGGACGAGTTCGGGGCCACGCGCTACGAGGTGGCCTACGAGGTTTACAGCACCGACGAATCCGGGACCAGCCTTTCACGCGTGAAGACGAGGGTTCTGGGTCGGTCGGAATCGGCCGTAACGGTACGGTACGAACAGACCGGCACTGAGGCGTCGGTTTCTGACTACGTGGCGCTGGACATCGGGGAGGCCGCCCCGGGGCGTCGCAGGGTCCGGATGACGGTGAAGGACCTGAACGGCGGGCAGCAGGCGACCAAGGAAGGCCTGTTCTGGGTGAGGGAGCCATTCGAATAGACAGACAGGATCTCTAAGACCGGGCGGAAGGCGGGATTTTCGGTACGATCGTCTCCACCCTTCGGAAGGAGAGCGCCACGATGCCGAATGATGTAATGAAGATGCTGAACGATGGCGTTGTTTTGAGCGACGGCGGCATGATCCTGGAAGCACGGTGGCGTGGGTACGACACCCCCAGGGCGATTGTGGAGGATCCGGACGCCATCCGGCAGATCCACAGAGATTTCTTCAATGCCGGATCGCAGGTGCTCGAAGCAGTGACGTGGTTTACCTCCCGGTCCCAGTTGGATCGGAGTTTTGGTTGGAGCCAGAAGCTGGACGAAGTGAACCGGGTGGGTGTGCAACTGGCAAAGGAGGCATCCAACGGCGAGGCGCCTGTGGGGGGATGCCTGGTATCCACCAGGACCGGGTCATGGGAGGGCGATCCGATTTTCGATCCGGAAGACCCGTCCTCGAGGGACAGGGCAAAGGCGGAGTGGGACGAACAGATCGCCATTCTTGTGGAGGCGGGTGCGGATTTCCTGATTCCGGAGACCTTTCACCGTCTTGACGAGGTGCTGGTGTGCCTGGAGTGTTGCAAGAAGACGAGTGTTCCGACTATGGTATTCATGGGCATGGGCCGCGCGACGCAGGACGGCGCCACGGCGGCGGAGTGCGCTCGCGTTCTGGCCGGGGAGGGGGCCGACGTTGTGGGTCTGGTATGCAACGGAACGCCCGAAGGGATGTTGAATCTCGCAGTGGAGATGCGTGAGGCCGTGGACGTGCCCGTTGGCTGGCAGCCCAATGGTTTTGGATCTGGCGGAAAGGATACACGCGTTCCGCTGGACGTGATGGCCGATAGTGCGGTAAAGGCGAAGGCCGAAGGGATCAATCTCATCGGCGCCTGCTGCGGGGCGGGGCCGAACACCATCAGGGCGATGGCGCGGGCATTGGGACGCGCGCCCGACGCGGTCTGAGCCGGGTTTCTCCGAGTCGTCGCATGTGGCTCGTCGACGGATCGCCGTACCCTGCAAACGCACGTTGAACGCATGTACGCCGGCCGTGCAGGCAGCGTGGAGGGTACCAATGCCACAACAGCTGCCTCCCAGACCCTGGATAACCGGAAACATCATCCGCACCAGTCGTCCCGAAGCGGACTTGAAGGCGCAGTATCGGAAGGTCCTCCCCCTGTGCGTCGGGATTTCGCTCGCCCTCCACGCGGCCGGTGCCTTTACTTTCCCAGCCTTCAGGCTCCGCACGCCAGCCTCAGCGAAATATCCGATTCTCATCCAGGTTACCCAGGTACCGGAGACCCGACATGGCGTGAGGCTTCCGCCACCCGTACGCCCGACCGTGCCCCTCGAAACGGAAAGCCGCGACCTGCTACCCGAAGAGATGACCGTTGCCGTCACCGCCGAACTCGACTTCGACGCAGTGTCCATACGCCTTTCTACGCCCTCGGACGCTCTTGTCACGGCTCCCGTTAGGGACGAGGAAGTGGATGGGGAGGAGGTATACCCGGCTCGGTTCGTGGAGCGGAAGCCCAAACTCCTCAAAAAGGTGGATCCGGCGTATCCGGAAGAGGCGCGGCGGGCCGGCCTGGAGGGTGTCGTCCTGATGGAATTTACCGTGGGAAAGGACGGCCGGGTCAAAGATGGCGTGGTGCTCAAGGGGCACGAGCAGTTTCACAAAGCATCGCTGGACGCCCTGACGGGTTTCCGGTATCTCCCCGGGTACCAGAATCGCGAGGTGGTTGAGGTGCGGATGTTTATCTACATCCGTTTTCAATTTGATTAAAGTTTGAAAATCGGCTCTGGAGGGACGGACATGGACGAAATTCGCATCGGGATCGCAGGCCTGGGCGGCCGGGGGCTGCACTGGATAAGGCTGCTGCAGAAAATTCCCGGCTACCGGATCACGGCGGTCTACGATTGGATCGAACCGCTACAGGAGCGGGCACTTGCTGAAATCTCCTATCGGGACGACGTGGCGGCGTTCGGCAACTACGAGGATTTCCTGGCATACGATCAGATGGACGCGGTGGGTCTTGTGGTGAGGCAGCGCGAGGTGGGGCGCATGGCAGCGGAGGCGCTGGAGGCGGGCAAGCACGTGAACAGCGAGGTGCCGGGCGCGTACACGATGGCGGAGTGCTGGCGCATCGTAACCAACGTGGAGCGTACGGGGTTGGTCTACGGCCTCGCCGAGCAGACGCGTTTCTGGGGGTTCGTGGATGGATGGAAGCGCCTTGTAGACGACGGCAGGTTGGGCAAGATCACCTACGCCGAGGGTCAATACGTCGGGTATTACGGCACACACCAATTTTTCCAGGACTACAGCACGGGGAAACAGTATTCCATCGAGGAGTTGTCCGACCATCCCGAGGCCAGGCCGACGTTTCCCCACGACACCCCGCCCATTATTGCCGCCTCGTACGACCTGAGCATCCTTTTGAAGATCCTGGACGACCGTGTGACGGAAGTAACGGCGATGAGCACAAAAAGGCCAAGCTACGCGCATCCGCAGATCGGAAAGCCCGACGTGCAGGTTGCGCTGATGAAGACCGAAAAGGATACGTTGATTCGCATGTTGGATGGTCATACACAGCCGCGCCCGCATGGAGATCACCACTGGTGGCAGATGATTGGCACAAAGGGTAGCCTGGAGTGGCGGCGTTCGAGCCGCGAGATGCCGAAAGTCTGGTTCGCGGACGCAGAGATGAACGACTGGACGGAGGTGGACTGGCGTTTTGAACGCACTGATGCGCCGCAAGAGGCGAGGGGAAGCGGTCACGGCGACGCGGACTCCTACGTGCACATGCATTTTCGTGACGCGGTCCTCGAGGGGAAACCGCTGGCCTTTGACGTATATCGGGCGATGGATACGGTTGCCGCGGCGGTACGGGCGATTGATTCGATCCAGGAGGGGAGCCGGCTGATGCGGGTTCCAGACTTTCGTCCGAACCGGGACCGCGCTGCGGGGCAGGTTCCCGAGGACCTGGGCGGCGTGGGCTTGCGCTGAGCGTAACCGGACGGGAGACCCATGGCCAACGGCGGCACGGCAGAACCGCGGAACCAGCGGCCCGCGAGTCCGGGCGTAACGACCCGCGCGGTCGTATTCGGGCTCGGGTTGTCGGTAGCCGTCAACCTGCTCGCCAATACGATGCGGTATGTCCAGCATGGGTCGTACATGGCCATCAGCCTGATCCCGATGGGCGACCTGCTGCTCTTTCTGCTGTCGATTCTGGTTTGCGCCGCGCTTGCCCGATGGTTCGGTTCGCGATTCGTGTTTGCACCGGCGGAATGGATCACGATTTTCAGCATGGGCCTGATAAGCGCCATGGGCCCCACTTACGGTATCAGCGGGTATCTCGTCAGCCAGATGGTGGCTCCATACTATTTCGCCACCCCCGAGAACCGATGGTCGGAATTCCTGCACCCGCATCTTCCCGCGTGGCTGATCTCAACGGACGAACGAAAGTCCATCACCATGTTTTTCGAAGGGCTCCCGAAAGGGATGTCCATTCCCTGGCATGATTGGTGGGCGCCGCTGATATGGTGGTTCAGCTTTATCGCTGTCCTCGCGTTCGCCTGTGTCTGCGTGTCGGTCATTCTGCATCGGCAGTGGGCAGATCACGAAAAGCTGGTCTATCCCGCCCTGACACCGGTCCTGGAGATGGCGAACCGAAGCGGGTCCGGCGCGAGAGTCCTGCCGGAGTTTATGAAAGGCAAAGCGTTCTGGGCGGGATTCGGTCTGACGTCGGGGGTCTTCTGGTTGAATATGGTGCACTGGTTCTACCCGGCCTTTCCGAAGGTGATGAACACACGCATGAACTATGTGTGGGATCTCCTGCCCAAACAATATCCCCCGTTCTGCATCTACCTGAGCGTTTTTGTCATTTGCTTTTCTTATTTCGCCAGCCTGGAGGTGCTTTTCAGCATCTGGTTCTTCGACATTCTTTATATGTTCGAAGCCGGTCTTCTGAATCGACTGGGCGTGGTTGCCACGTCACCCCACTATGGCTCCGGACCATACAACGTGACGAGCTACAAGTTTCAGACGGCCGGGGCCTTCGCGGCACTGGTCATCTGGTGGCTCTGGATTTCCAGGGGGCACCTGCGCCAGGTTTTTCGAAAGGCGCTTCGCCCGGGTGGTTCCGGCCCGGATGACAGCCGGGAGTGGATTTCCTATCGCGCGGCCGTCATCGGGCTGGTCGTCTCCTGTGTGTACATCGTGACCTGGCTTGCGCAGATCGGGATCGAGCCCGGGATGATCGCGGTATTGACGCCGGCGATGTTTATCACGTACCTGGGCGTGGCCAAGGTGGTCGCCGATTCGGGGCTGGTTTACGTCGATCCGCCGGCGGTTGCCTGGGACTACGCGGTGTTCGCGGTGGGTGGGGCGCACAGGCTGGGTCCTTCCACGAACGCAGCCTCCAGTCTCCTGCCGTTTACGGTCAACCATCCCAGGAGTTTCGCGCTGCCGGTGATTGCCCAGGTGAACCGCCTGGGCGATTTCGTTCCCGAAGGCAAGCGGCGCCTTTTCTGGGGAATTTTTGGGGCGTTCATCCTGGGCACGGTGGTTTCGACCCTCCACACCATCTGGCTGGCCTACACGATGGGAGGTTATAATTTTCAACCGAACTGGTTGATTCTTCACGAGGGAGAGTGGAACTACGGCATGGCGGTGGACGCGCTGCGCAACCCCAGGCCGATCCTGGCGGTGGAATACTGGCTGTTTCTCGCCGGAATCGTTGTGATGACGGCCTTGAATCTGATGCGGTACCGGTTGCCCAGATGGCGTTTGCACCCGGTCGGTTTCGCGCTTTCGGGTACGATATTCGCCAGACTGGAAAGCCTTACGCTTCTGGTCGCGTGGCTGATCAAATTTCTGATGCTCAGGATCGGCGGCGTGGCATTCTACCGGCGATCGCTGCCATTTTTTATCGGGATCCTGACGGGATACATCCTGGCGGTGATCGCGGGTACGGTCGTGGACGCCATCTGGTTCCCGCATTCGGGACACAGGGTACACAGCTGGCATTGATGTCCCGTCGAGCACCCCTCCCCCCGGCCCCCTCTCCTAAAGGAAAGGGGGAGGATAACCAGGAAAACCGGCCTAACACGGAGACACGAAGACACAAAGAAAAAGCAGCCAGCGTTCAACAAGAGCCGGCACAAACGCAAATCCAGACCGGGATCCATACCTCGAAAACTCACGACCGGCCGGTGGTGGCATGGGGGCTTTTCCGCGCTAATCCATCCACTGCCAGCGTTATGATACGGCTGAAGGTGACGAAGGGCAGCAGAGCGTGTCTACTCTATTGAGGCGGTTCGCGGAAAAGCAGCCCCGCGGCGTTTGAGCGGCGCCCTTCTTTTTCGCCCTTTTTCTTGGGCGAAGCAAGAAAAAGGGCAAGGGAATAGGGGACGTTAAGGGTGGGGAAGATGAAAAGGAAAGGTGATTGATGCGGTAAGGCCTGTCTTCTGCAGGAGAGCAGTTCTTGTGTGGGTTGTCCGCTTTTCGGGACTGCAATTTGGCCCCCTGTGTCGTCTGTTGTGAGATGATTAAAGGAGAGGAGCGGTATTATGCCTGAGTCCGTTTTGAAATCCCTTGAAGATGGGTTCGTACTGGGAGACGGTGGAAACGCGGAGGAACTGAGGCTGCGGGGATATTCAGCGCCCTGGGTGCTGGAGGACTTCCCAGACGCGGTGCGGCTGGTCCACCAGGATTTTTTCCGGGCAGGCGCCGGCGTGATCAGAGCCCTGGCGGGTCAGTGTACCCGAACCGGGCTTGGCGAGCGGGGGAAAGCGGGTGGGGTCGACCATGTCGACGCGTTGAACCGGAGAGCCGTGGCGCTGGCGAAGGGCGCGGCGCGCGGGGAGGCGCTGGTGGCGGGGACACTGTCCTCCACGGGGGCCTTTCAGGGCGATGACGCGGGATCTGCGGACCGCGCCCGGGCGGAGTGGGAGGAACAGGTCGAGATATTGGCCGACGCGGGTGTGGACCTGCTTGTCTGTGAGTCGTTCGGGCGGCTAGACGAGGCACGCCTGGCGCTGGCGTGCAGCAAGAGGAGCGTGCTGCCGGTGGTGGTTTCGGTGGACATCGCATTGCCGGAGGGGCGGTTGAACAATCCCCTGCTTCAAGAGGATGACGTCACCGCCGATGGTGTCGCGCCGGCCGAGTGCGCACGTGTCCTGGCCGGCGACGGCGCAGACGTCGTGGGCGGGGGCGGCATGCGGGAGCCGGAAGACCTGTGGCCGGTTGTGCTGGAAATGCGAAACGCGGTGGACACGCCGATCGCCTTTCTGCCGAATGGGTATCGGACATGCCGGCCACACTGGAAGGGGATGCGGGAGGCCATGCACGTCTACGGGATGGAACTGGGACAGTACGCGTTGAAGGCGATTGCGCACGATATTCGCTTTCTGGGCGGGTCGGACGGGGTTGTGGTACGACTCCTTCGCTCGATGGCC
Source organism: Candidatus Latescibacterota bacterium (assembly GCA_965237675.1). GTDB lineage: Bacteria > Latescibacterota > UBA2968 > UBA2968 > JAAXHE01. Next base: position 55,359 of record OZ250150.1, on the reverse strand, counting down.
CAGGCGCTGGACTGCGAACGGAAACACATCGAACTCCGGCCGAGATAACGCCTGGCCTGATTAATCAAGGTACATTTTGTCAGGACTTCGGCGTGTAATTCATCTTGACAAACAGAAATAGGTTATTTTATATATCGTCGTGTACTTTGATGATCGCAAGAAAAACAGGGTAGAATGTCGTGCAAGGGAGGTTGATATGTCGATACGTATGGTTGTGATCGCGCTTGCCATATGCGTGACGTGGAGTTGTGGAGGCGAGCGCCTGACGCAGTTGCAGGAGACAGAGACAAACGGTGAGGTCGGACAGCCACTGAGTAAATTGGCCTTGCAACAAGGTGCCTTACATGCGGTGGTGACGTTCACTCTATCGCAGGATGGCACCCCAGTGACCGGTGCAGCCTTGGAATTCGCGCGGTCTATTTCCGGACGGGCAGCAGATTACACGGAGTTCGCAGGCGCGTCGGTTTTAACCGATGAGAATGGTCAGGCAGAACTGAAACTTTCAGGGGACAATCTGACGGGTTATTATCAGGCGCGTGCTCGGAAGGATGAGGTTCAGATCGGTTTATGGTCGAGCATTCCGATTAACGCAGGTTACAAGGTGTTGCTGAATTTGCCCATTGGTGGGAAGGCTCGCGTGACAGGCTTATCCGCGCTGGAGAATATTGTCGAGGTAGAGCCTAAAGAGTCCATCGTTTTCAGCGACCTGGACTGGTCCAGTGCCCAGGTGCAGAACCGTATCGCCCAGTATATCGTGGAGAAGGGCTACGGCTATCCTACCGCCGTGATCTCAGGCGCCTCGCTGCCCCTGTTTGAAAGACTGCGCAGAGGTGATACCCACGTGACTATGGAGATCTGGCTACCCAACCAGGAAGAAGATTGGATAGAAGCTCAAGCCGCCGGGGAAGTGATTCTCGTGGGCCCAAGTTTGGGCAAGGACTGGCAGTCAGCGTTTGTCATTCCCGCGTATCTCCAGGAGCAATATCCTGATCTGGACAGCGTAGATGATCTCAAAGACGACCGCTTCAAGAACCTGTTTGCGACCGCGGAGACCGGAGGCAAAGCGCGTCTGATGTCCTGCGTTAGCGGCTGGGCTTGCGCGAAGATCAATGTCGCCCAGGTCAATGGCTACGGCCTATCTGACCACGTACATATCGTCACCCCCGATGATGCCGATGCTCTGGACGCCGACCTGTACAGTGCCTACGAAAAACGCGAGCCATGGCTCGGCTACCAGTGGGGCGCCAATGACCCGGCCTTGCTCCTGGACCTGGTACGGCTCGAGGAGCCCGCATACAGTGACGAGTGCTGGGCTGCGAACATGGCTTGCGCCTACGAAGATGCAACGATCCTGATTTCGGTGCATTCCAGTCTGCCGACCAGGGCCGCGGACGTTGTAGCGATGTTGCGGGCATGGGGCCTCGATATCAATCTCTACAAGGAAGTCGCCATTTGGCAACGTGATAACCCCGAGGCCGGCGTGAATGACGCAGCTCTCTGGTGGTTGCGCTCCAAAGCCGACCTTTGGAGCGGGTGGGTTACGAGCAATGCCGCTGTCGCCATCCAGGCCGCCCTCGCTGCCGACGAAATACCCGATGGCTGGCCGAAAGAGTAGCCCCTCGACTGTCTCAAAGAAGAAAGGAAAAAACGAATGCAACCATTTCTCCCAAAACCCCCACCTGGGCTTGTCGATTTCTGCATCATCAATATTTAACGGAATTGCGAGACTGTTTCCAATTTGGCAGAAAAGATCGAGGGTCTAAAATTTGAGTATGGACAGCTTTCAATCAGACGCTTGATTTCAGGGGATTATGGTGTCATTTTTTTCGCCGTAATCCCCTTATTTTTGGGGGCTTATGTGGGACAGTGCCGAAGTGGGTATTGGAATTTTACCGCAAAGACAAGGGTGTGGAATATATAATTTCCTAAAATTGAGAGGGATATGTGTATAATAGAGGTTAAAGAGGAATGTTGCCGCGCGGAGCGTAAATGGCGGCAGGAGGAAGAAGACGGGAACACATCGTTAGCGCCGGGAGATAGATCGGAACTCGCGGGTGATTCTTGCACAGGAGGATCAGGATGGGCAGGGACATATTGAAGATGCTGCAGGAGGGCGTTGTTCTCAGCGACGGGGGGATGATTATCGAGGCGAGGTGGCGGGGGTACGATACACCCGCTATGATTCTGGAAGATCCGGATGCGCTGCGTCAGATCCACCAGGATTTCTTCAGGGCCGGATCCCATGTACTTCAGGCGCAGACCTGGTGGACCAGCCGGTCGCAACTCGAACGCCGTTATAAACCGGGCGACGGGCCCAGCGGGCAGGCGGCCCGATTGGAGGAGATTTCCCGCACGGCAATCCGGCTGGCCCTGGAGGCTTCCGGCGGCGAAGCCCTGGTCGCCGGGTGCCTGAACCAGACGGCTGCGGGCTCGTGGACGGGGCCGTACATTTTCAGGCCCGACAATGCACGGGCGCGCGAGCGGGCATGCGCGGAGTGGGACGAGCACATTTCCTGGATGGTGGACGCGGGCGCCGGGCTTCTGGTGCCGGAAACGTTTGCGCGGCTGGACGAAGCCCGGCTGTGCCTGTCGCGATGTAAGAAAACACACGTTCCCGCGATGGTGCTGATGGGTTCGAGCAGCCGCACGCAGGACGGCGCCACGCCAGCCGAGTGCGCGAAGGTCCTGGCGGACGAGGGCGCGGATATCGTCGGCCTGGTTTGCGCTGGCGATTCAATGACCCTGTGGCCGGGCGTTCTGGCGATGCGGCAGGCCGTGGATATCCCCATCGCGTATCAGCCACAGGGTTATCGCAATGCCGGCCCCAACAATTCGGTGATCCGTGAGTCAATGATCGTGTCGGGCAGCGAGATGGCGGGATATGCCCTGAAGGCGAAGGCGGAGGGAATCAACTTCATCGGCGCCTGCTGCGGCGCGGGCCCGTCGCACATCCGGGCAATGGCGCAAGCGCTGGGCTGCGAGCGCTTTCCGGTGTGACGAAAAAAGCGGCGACGGCCATTGCAACCAGAGGGCCAACTGGAGGGAGGCTGGAGACGAATTCGCCTTGCTCCCGCGATATCTGATGATGGAAGCGGCGCCTGTCTGTAGTCTTTCGAAATTTGCACACTTGAACAGGCGGTAACCTCAAAACAATTGGAGGAATCCATGGATGAGATCAGAATTGGCGTTGCCGGACTGGGCCACCGCGGGCTGCACTGGATCCGGTTGCTGCAGAAAGTACCGGGCTACCGGATTACGGCGATCTACGACTGGATCGAGCCGCTGCGGGAGCGGGCCCTGGCCGAGATCGCCTATCGGGAAGACGTGAGGGTATTCGGTAACTATTACGATTTTCTGGCGTACGAGGGCATGGACGCGGTGGGGCTGGTGGTGAGGCAACTGGAGCAGGGAACCATGGCCGCCGAGGCGCTGGAGGCAGGTAAGCACGTCAACAGCGAGGTGCCGGCGGCCTATACGATGGAGGAGTGCTGGCGTATCGTAACGAACGTGGAGCGTACAGGGCTGGTCTACAGCCTGGCGGAGCAGACGCGGTTCTGGGGGTTCGTGGACGGTTGGAAGACACTGGTGGACGACGGGATGCTGGGAAGGATCACTTACGCCGAGGGTCAGTATCTGGGTTACTACGGCACCCATCAGTGGTTTCAGGATTTCAACACGGGCAAGCAGTATCCGGTTGAGGCGCTCCCCGACCACCCGGAGGCCGAACCCGCAAGCCCGCAATATTTGCCCTACATTATCTCGGCTTCGTACGACCTGAGCATCCTGTTGAAGATCCTCGACGACCGCGTGATCGAGGTGACGGCAATGAGCACCAACTCACCGAGCTATACGACGCCGGAAATGCTCAACGCCGATATCCAGGTGGCGCTGATGAAGACGGAGAAAGATACGCTGATCCGGATGCTGAACGGGTTCAACCAGCCCAGGCCGAGCGGAGACCACCACTGGTGGCAGATGATCGGGACGAAGGGAAGCGTTGAATGGCGTCGGTCCGGAAAAGAGAAGCCGAAATTGTGGCTGGCGGACACACAGATGAACGATTGGATGGAAGTCGACTGGCAGTACCGTCGGACCGACGCGCCCCCGGAGGCGCGGGACAGCGGCCACGGCGATGCCGACTACTATGTGCACATGCATTTTCGGGACGCGATCCTGGGAGGCAAGACACTCGCGTTCGACGTTTACAGAGTGATGGATTCGATGGCCCCGGCGGTGCTGGCCGTGGATTCGATCGCGGAATGCAGCAGGGTCGTGACGGTTCCTGACTTCCGACCGGGCGCGGATCGGCCCTCCGGACAGATGCCGGCGGATCTGGGCGGGATCGGCGGGCGCATCCACAAGACAAAGATGCCCGGGAGGCGGTGATGTCGTACTTCGATTTCCGGGCATTTTTCGTGGGAATGGTCGCGGCCCTTGCCTTCGCCGCCGCCAAACCCGCCGCCGCCCAGGTTCCTGCAGAAATATTGGCACTCAGTCCCAACATCCGGGGATTGGACGCCGATGCGGCCGCGAGGTGGCGGGTTATCGACCTTCGAGAGGCCGAAAGCGGAACGCTTTCCGGGACCAATTCCTACGGAATCCACGCGGCCGATTTCGACGGGGATGCCGACCTGGACCTCGTGGTCGTCTTTCAGTCGGGCGGGGAAAAGATCGTGGGTGAGGATGGGGAATACGGCATGGTCTACTGGCTGGAGAACGTAGCCGCAGGGCCGGACGCAGGACTGGTCTTTCGTACCCATCTGCTGGACGACCGGCAGGTCACGCCGAAGGACGCCGTTGTTCTCCGTCGCACCGCCAGTGGCAGAACGGCCGTTGTGGTCCCCTGCTATCTGTCGGGCGAGACGGTTCTTTACGAGACTTCCGACGGAAAATGGGAAAAGCACATCCTCCGGTCGAAAGTGCTGGAGCTTCCGGTAAGGGCCGTCGTTGCGGATATCGACGGAGACAATCTCGACGATATCGTGGTCACCTCTATATCGGAATCAGGCGACAAAGTGGGGTGGTTTCGGCAAAAAGCCCACGCATCGCCTTCGTGGGAGGAAGTGCAGATTCGCGTCGATCTGCCTCCCCTGATCGGCGTGGACGCAGGGGACGTGGACCGGGACGGAGATATGGATCTCGTGTGCGCCTCCGAGCATGCGTCCAGGCCGTTCCTGCTGATCAATGCCGATGGCAAGGGGACTGAATGGAAGCGCGATTCCATCCGCGTGGAATCGCCCGATTCGGTACGTCTATGGGTCGCCCGCTATTCCGACAAACCCGTTTCCCAGGTCCACGTGCGATTCGCGGACCTGGACGCGGATGGCGACCTCGATTGTGTCGAGACCAGTCTGAGAAACGGGTATTTGGCCTGGCGAGAACGGCTGGGGCCCGGGAGGGAATGGAAATTTCATGAAATCGCGGGTGGTCTGGGGCACGCCTATTCCTTCGACATCGGCGACGTGGACCGGGACGGGCGGTTGGATATCGTGGCGCCTTCCGACGGTGGGGAGGGGGTCTACGTCTTCCGGAACGTAAGGGGAGACGGAACCCTGTGGGAGGCGACCCGCCTCGGTGACGGCGCGGGCCTCAACTGGCCGAATATCGTCCGTGTGGCGGACCTCGACGGTGACGGTTACGACGATGTGATGTCCACCGACTGGGGGACCCGGGCCGTTGTCTGGATCAATCCGTTCGCGTCCGTGTCTGCTGACTGATAGGGCCCGGACAGCCCGCGAAGGACGTTTGTGAGTGGTGAATCGTGAGCGACAAGACACAGGCAGAAGCGCGGGTGACGCTTCGGTCGATCGTGATCGGATTGTGTATCGCGATGGCCATGAGCCTGCTGGCCTGTACGGCCCGCTACATCCAGAAAGGGTCGTACATGATGATCGCCCAGATTCCCATGGGCGTGCTGCTGCTGTGCCTGGTATCGATTCTGGCCTGTGCTGCGCTTGCCCGGAGGTTCGGGGCTGCCTTCGTATTGGCGCCATCGGAATGGATCACGGTTTTCAGCATGGGGGTCATCAGCGCCATCGGGCCCAATTACGGGGTCAGCGGGTACCTGGTGGGTATGATGGCGTCCCCGTATTATTTCGCGACGCCGGAGAACCGTTGGGCGGAGTATCTCCATCCGCACCTGCCAGGGTGGCTGATCCCCACGAACGATAACGGGGCAATGTCCTGGTTCTACGAGGGGCTGCCGGGTCGGACATCCGTCCCATGGGATGTCTGGGGCCTTCCGCTGATCTGGTGGCTCTCTTTTGTTTTTGTTCTGGGCTTCGCGTGTATCTGTATCTCGGTTCTCCTGCACCGCCAGTGGGCCGACCATGAAAAACTGGTGTATCCGGCGCTGGCTCCGGTTCTGGAAATGACATCGCGGGCGGGGACCGGGAGGAGGTGGCTGCCGGAGTTTATGAAGGGCAAGGTGTTCTGGGCGGGATTCGCGTTGACGTCAATTGTCTTCTGGTGGAATATGATCGCCTGGTTCTACCCGATGGTCCCCAGCTTTCCCACGGCAACCGGACGCTTTATCTGGGATCTCCTTCCCAAGGAATATCCGCCCTTTTTCATCTTTCTGAGCACGCCAGTCATCTGCTTTTCCTATTTCGCCAGCCTCGATGTGCTCTTCAGCATCTGGTTCTTCGATTTCGTGTACATGATCGAAGCGGGCGCGTTGAATCGCATCGGGATCTCCGCCACGTCCCCCCACTACGGCGCCGGCCCCTATACCACAACGACCTACAAGTGGCAGACGGCCGGAGCCTTCGTATCTCTTGTCCTCTGGTGGCTCTGGATCTCCCGGCGGCACCTTCAACAGGTCCTGCAAAAGGCGCTTCACCCGGATCGGTCCTCCGTGGACGAAGGGCGGGAGTTGCTCTCCTACCGCGCCGCGCTGATCGGCCTTCTGGCCAGTTGCGTATACATCGCGGCATTTCTCGGGCGGGTGGGGGTGGAGCCCCGGATGGTCGCGCTGCTGATTCCCACTATGTTCATTGCCTATCTCTTCGTGGCCAAGGTTGTGGCCGATTCGGGAATCATCTATATCCAGCCGCCCGCTTCCGCCTGGGAACTTTCGGGTGCGCTGGTGGGTGGCGCAAAGACCCTGAATGCCTCCACGCGCGCAACCTTCGGCCTGCTGTCATTCACAATCAGCCACCCGAGGAGCTTTATCATGCCGCTGGTCGCGCAGATCAATCGCCTGGGCGATTTTGTCGGAAGGGACAAACACCGTCTTTTCTGGGGGGTGTTTGCGGCGTTTGTAGTCGGGGTGGTCAGTTCCACGCTGTACACGATCTGGTTGGGATACAATATGGGCGCGTACAATTTTCAACCCAACTGGCTGATTATCTACGAAGGCGAATGGCAGTACGGGATGACCGTAAACGAGATACTGAACCCGGCGAGCATGGAGGCGATTGACTACTGGTTTCTGCTGATCGGCGCCGGAACGATGGTCATTGTGAATCTGATGCGCTACCGGTTCGCCAGGTGGCCGGTTCACCCGATCGGGTTTGCGCTGTCCGGCCTCCCGGCGGCGCGGCGCATGGGATCCACGCTCCTCGTGGCGTGGCTGGCGAAGCTGATCATGCTCAGGGCAGGCGGGGTGGCGTTCTACCGGCGGTCGATGCCCTTTTTCCTGGGCATGCTGGTCGGGTACATCATCGCCGTGATGGCGGGGATGCTGGTGGACGCGATCTGGTTTCCGAATCGGGGGCACGTCGTCCACAAGTGGTATTGATTGTCGTGATAGATGTGCCCCTTTCTGAAGCGGTCGTCAGGCGTCTTTGCGCTTGACACGAGGTGACCGGATATTAACTTGAAGAACGCGGATTGTCGCCGCTGAAGCACGGGGAAATCTGTGCGATTTTGACGATTCAGAAAGGAGGTAGGGCGCATTATTCTTCCGCTTGCAGGGGGTTCCTGCGCCCGAATCTATGGAAATTCGAGAGGTGCCCTTCGGGTCGATGGGAGGGGTTTACGAGCAGGACGACGTCGAGGCGGTCAACCGGCTTCTCGCGGATATCGCTGAGGAGGACGGGACGTTTTTCCCGCTTCCCGAAGAGAACGATTTTCAGAATGCGTTCGCCGCGCACGAGGGCGCCCGAAAAGCGATTGCCGTCAATTCCTGCGGTACGGGGCTGGACTGCTGCATGATGGGGCTGGGCATCGGTGAGGGCGACGAGGTGATCACGACCCCTCTCACCTTTGTCTGTACGGCCGGGACCGCGATTGCCAGGGGCGCCAGGGTCGTTCTTGCCGATATCGATCCGGTGAGTCTGAATCTGGACCCACAGAAGGCAAGAGAAAAAATCACGGAGCGCACCCGTGCGATCATTCCGGTGCACTTCGCAGGTCTTGCGTGCGACGTGGACGCATTCGACCGGATTTCGGTGGAAACGGGCGTGCCGGTGATTTACGATGCGGCGCATGCCGTGGGCACCAGGTACCGGGGCAACCCGGTTGGCGGCCGGGGAAAGGCCTCGTGTTACAGTTTTCAGAGCAACAAGAACATGACGTGTCTCGGCGAGGGGGGTGCCGTGACAACGGATGACGAGGAATTCGCGGAGCAGGTCCGGCAGTTGAAGACATTCGGATACGTATATGGAGGAAAGGGGACACGGGTGGTGCGGGTTGGGTTCAACTACAGGATGACCAAACCCCAATATGCGGTTGGACTCACGCAGTTGGCCAAAATAGACCGCGTGATTCAGGATCGACGGAAACGGATGCTCAGGCTCAATACGCTGCTGGCCGACGTGGAAGAGGTCATCCTCCCCGCCGGTCACGGCCCCGATCACGGGAGCCACCTGCACGTAATTCGGCTGGACACCGATGCGGTGGGGTTCGCCACGGGAGCGTTCGTCGCTCACCTGAAGGATCGATACCGGGTGGCCACGGCAAAGCACTACCCGCCTCTGTGGTCCTGGGATGCCCTTCAGGAACTGGGGTATAACGGTGAAGGCTGTCCGATCGCCGCCAGGGCATGCGAACAGGTCGTGAGTACGCCGGTGTTCCCGGGGACGACCGAAGAGGATCTGGCCTATATCGCATGGGCGATCAAGCAGACAATATCGGAACTGCGCTAGCGGGAAGATCCAAACAGAACGCAACGGGGGGCCCGCGTGGCGGTAAGGGGATTTCCGGGGCGCCTTGAATTGACGCTCAGGAGGGAAAATGGAAAACGTGAAATGGCTCCTTGTCGGCGCCGGTGATATCGCCCGAAAGCGGGTGGCCGCGGCCCTGGCAGGCGCCACGGATTCGGAATTGGTGGCGGTCTGCGACATGGTCGAGGAGAATGCACGGGCGCTGGCGACTGAATACCACCTGACCGAGGTTTTCTCCGATCTGGATGAGGCACTGGAGAAAACGTCCGCGAATGCAGTGTACGTCGCAACGCCCGTGTGGTTGCACGTGCAACATGCGGTCCAGGCCCTGGAAGCGGATAAGCATGTTCTGGTGGAAAAGCCCCTGGGCGTGACCGGCCAGGAATGTACGCGCGCCATAACCGCCGCCCGGCGAAGCGACAGGCTGGCCGGATGTTCCTATTTCCGGCGGCTTTTTCCCGCCTATCTCCAGGCTCAGGAAATGATTGGGAATGGCGAATTCGGCCAGATCGTCCTTGTGCGCATGGTCTATTTCTCCTGGTTCAGCCCTGCGGCGGATGATCCGAAACGCTGGCGGGTTTTCCGGGAGAGGTCCGGAGGCGGCCCCATCAGTGATATGGGCACGCACATGTTCGACGTGATGATCGGGCTGCTGGGAATGCCGGTGTCGGTGTACGCCAGGTGCGAAAACCTGGTGCAGAAGTGGGATGTGGAGGACTGTGCCAGCATTGTAATGAAGCTGGAGGACGGGGCGTTGGTCACCGCGTCGTTCAGCTGGAGTTCGAAAACCTGGCGGCACGAGTTTGAGATTGTGGGGACCGAGGCCAAGGTATACTGGCATCCTTACGATTCCGGGGAGGTGGTCAAAACGGTTGGCCGGCAGGTCGATACGCTGGATCTGACGCCCGCCGACAACGTACACGGGCCCGTCGTCCAGGATTTCGTTGCGGCGGTACGTGAGGGCCGCCAGCCGGTCTGCCCACTTGCCGAGGCGGCGAAGACCAATGCGCTTCTGGATGCGATCTACCAATCCGCGGCGGAGAATCGGGAGGTTGCGCTGGCTTGAGGACGCTATTTGTCTTATTCCTAAGTCTTGTTCGAGTCGGATCGGGAAGAATCGAAGACACTTCCAATCTGCCAGGAACTGAACCGATATCCGTTTCGCCTCCACGTACCGGAAAGAGCCCATGAAATCGATCCTTGTCGTCAAGCCGGATGACAACCTCGAGCACGATTTCGCGCCGGAGATCCTCAAGGCTGAAGGTCTGTTTCATTTCGAGGTCCTCACACAGAACGAGGTGACACCCTCTCGCCTGAAGGATGCGGCCGTGGTGCTGACGCTTCGGGGGGCGTTTGGAAGACGCGCGGCCGGAATCCTTATCGACTACCTGCGAGACGGCGGGCGGTTGCTTGCGGTGATGCCGGGCGGGGACCTGGCGGCCAGGCTGGGGGCGGAGCGTCGGGTTGTTGAGTCGACCCAAAAAGTGGATCCAAACAAGGCGGCGGCGAGCGGGCCTCCCGAAGATGAGCCCGAGGTGGTTACGGACGGACGGATTGTCGTTCATCCGGCCTCCGGACTGACGCAACCGCCGGAGCCTCTTTACTGTCCGCAGGACACCGGGCGCGCTATCGTGTGCAATGGTGAGGAACTGGCCGCCCTGATCGACGCTCTGGGCAAGCGCTGCGGCCCTGCCATTGTCCGAATGCGCATAAATCGGGGCAGGGCGTGTGTGTTGGCCTACGACGTCGTGGGTGCGGTCCTGCGGCTGAGGCACGGCACATGGGCGCTGGAGCAGCAGGTGCAGATGCTGCCGCTGCGAGGTCCGAGGCATATCTTCGGGTTGATCGGGATCGCCGAGCGGCATTCGCGGCAACACCCGTTGGCCGACATTCACCAGGATCTGTTTCGGGAGTTGCTGCTGCACCTGCACGACGGCGGGATTGTACCGCGCGTCTGGCACATGCCCGAGGCCCGGCGCGTGGCGGTGTTTTTCAAGTCGGACGGGTGCGGGGAGGAGGGCGCTCCGGTGGGAATGGAACTGGCGGAGCAGTACGGGCACAAGCACAATTTCTTTCGAGCGCCGGTGAGCCGGTACGAGGGGAAACTGATCCGCGAGTGGCAGGAGCGGGGCCATTTCATGTCGATCGAAGTGGATATCTTCCCGCTCACCTACAACCGCCGGCTGAAAGAACTGGACGACGGGGCGCACGAACGCATCCGCGAGGAGATGGAAGCCCAGGCGAGGCGGTTTACCGACGAAGTGGGACTCGCGGTGACCGACATCGTGATCCACGGTTGCCAGTGGACGGGCGCCCGGACCGCGTCGATTCTGGTGGACCACGGCTGGCGGATGCCGTTCCATTTCTGCGGGCACGATCCGCGGATGAACCGGTACGACTTCGGGCCGTTTTCGCTTGCATCGGCCATGCCCATGCGTTATTTCGACCCGGAGGCGGGGCTGCTGGACCTGTTTCTACAGCCCTGCACGTTCGACGATTCGCAGAGCATTACCGAGCCTGGCGTCGGCACGCTGGGGCTCAGCCAGGTGGAGTACGCGGAGGCGGCGGTACGGTGGGTCGTGGAGTCCCGCGATCGCTGGCACGTGCCTCATATCGGGACGTTCCACCCGTGTTATCTGATCCGGCCCAAGGGCGATCCGCGCCGCACATTCGAGGCGGCCAATATCGTGTACGCATCGCTGGCGGCGATGGGCATCGAAACAGGCAGCCTTCAGGACTGGTCCCGCTTCGTACAGGCGCGAGACGCGTTGCAGGTTAAACTTCTGAGTTCCGGCCCGGAACGGACGGTTGCCAGGCTCAGGGCCGTTGAGCCGATCGAAGGGTTGACGATGATTGCCGAGGGTCCCGGGGAGGTCACGCGCGTGCTTCTGGACGGCCGCGAGCAGTCCCTGACGACGCTTGAAGTCGAGGGGCGCCGGTGTTCGGCGGTTGTGATATCCCTGGCTCGTCACCAGGAAGCGGAACTGGCAATGCTGGCCTGAAACCTCCCTTAGCCGGGGCCACACGCGAGGTGGGCCCCGGCTAAGGGACTTGGCACGTGGGCGTGTGAAGTGCGATTTGCCGCGTTTAAATATCACCGACTGATCATGGCGGCGGCGGATTTCCTGGTTGCGCACCAGGCGGCGCGGGGAGACTTCCGGCCCCCCGGCTCGCGGGCGGGCTACAATGAGATTTACGACGCAAAGGGGATGTTCACGGTTCTTCAGGCCGCCTTTATAGCCAGGAAGAATCCGACGTTGTTCAAGCGATACCTCGGGTGCCTGGATCGACGCCTCGCTCTGTTCGGGCGGTGCCAGTTGCCGGATGGCGCGTTGCCGCTCCTTTGCATGGGAGACAGCAGGTTTGTCTTTGCGACCGGCGTCGTGGCCGCGGTGGTGAAGATCTTTGGCGAACTGGCGGATGGGCGGGCGCATCGGGCGATGGCGGAGCGGTGCCTGGACTATATGGTTGGTGTGTTCACCCCCCAAAGCGGGTTTCGGGACGAGTCGAACGCATCCAAACTGAGCGGGCACGATCCGTATCCGCTCTATGCACTCCACCTCTGGGGCGAAGAGCGGGCGGACGCAAGGGCCCTTGTCGGCCCCGCGACGGAGTACGTGGTGGGCGGGCAGATCTGGAATGCCGAGGGGGGATTCTGGAAGGCGGGCTTCGAGGTGAGCAAGGGGGTCGATCTGCAGACGGTTCCCCATCCAACGCTGGATCTGGATATGATGTGGGTGCTCTTTGAGACCTGCGGAACCCGGTACGCGGATCGGATACAATCTTCCATCGAGGGCAACCGGAGGTATTTCAAGGCGATCGAGGCCTACTATACCGAGAACGGACATCGGTACGCCGATGTCCGTGCGCGAACCTCCATGGCGGGGATTATGGCCGTGTATGACCACTACAACGGGTCCCGGGAGTACGTGGACACATCCGAGTTTCAAGCCCACCTGGACTGGACGGCGGGTATGTTCGACGAGCAGGCGGGCGGGTTCAGAGAACGGGAAAGCCTGAGTACCGGGGAGAAGGCGTATTTCGGTGTTCCCGCGCAGTATTTGAGTCAATATCTGTTTTCCTGCGGCGTACTCAATCGGAACGTGCCCGGAGCGGTACTGAACTACTATGCCGATTGAAAGTAAGAGGAGGAGCGATGAAGTTCGCACCCAGGCCGGAGAATGACTTTGCGGATTATATCCGGACGTACTACGAAGCGTGCCGTTACCACTGCGACAAGATCGAGGCGATCGCGGGCAAGTGGATGTTCCGGGACCTGCTGCCGGGTATGAGCGATTTCGACACCCGCTTCATCGTAAACGACAGTATGACGGTGGACGACTGGTGCCAATTGTCCACGTTGATGGGGGAGACGCACCTGAGTCTCTGTGAGCAATACCCATGCTGGGCGCGGAACTTCGAGCACCTTCCGGGGGTAAATCTGACCTGGTCGGAACTGATGTCGGAGCGGAACTACTATCCGGAATACAACCAGTGGACGTACTATCTCACCGAAGACCACAAAAGTCTCGGCGCGGCCCTGGACCGCCTCGCCCGGAGGCCGTGGGATGAAAAGGACGAGTACTTTCATCTGAAAAAGTTCTGCCTGTATTACGGGCGCTACAACCGGACGATCGATCCCGCGATCAACCTGGGGGTTCACGAAAACAAGTACGCCCTTCACAGCCGTGTTATGCATTATTTCAATCCGCCGGTTCACTCGGCCGTCTGCATACTGGAAAAGCGGAATATCTGCGGGAAGCTGGATGCCTACGAGATCGCCGAGCGGCATTTCCCCGGGTTGCGTTGCTGGGATCGGATCAGAGAGATTCTGCACGCGCATTACGAGATTCCGATGTGGTACGAAGAGCCCCGCCTGTCGCAGCTGGAGGATGTGCTTGAGGAAGCGCTGGGGGTGATATTGGAACGGTTGAGGGATGCGGTGACGCTGATCCCCGAGGCTGCCGGGACCGATATGGGTGCCTGGAAAGCCGCGCTTCAGGAAGTGCCGGTGGACCCGGCGCTGGTGATTTTCGACAATGCCAAGTTCTCACGCCTGATGAAGGGCCGCCTCCACTTCTACGGTCACGCGCCTGCCCATTTCGATACCACCTGGCTGATTCAGAACGAACTGGGTCGGATCGGCAACAGCTTCTTCCGAATGCCCTTCCGCACGTTCTGGAAGATCAAGACCGGTGAGACGGTTGAGGATCCTGTGACGATCCTGGAAGAACTGAAGGGAGATCCGCTGTCCCCGGCGGAGATCGAGGGCACAAAGGCGTTCGCCCGGTTGACGCCGGATAAGTGGGAAGTGGGTAAAGAGCACGAGATTGCAGCATCCATCGTGGAGGTATTTGACGAATTCTTCAGGGCGCTGAACAAGATCAGCGAGGCCGTATGAGGCCGACAATCAGGCGGCGGGATGTCGTTCGTTCCGTGAGGGAGGGCGTCTCGCCCTCCCCATTGAGGTGTAAAGGCAAAGGTTAAGCGGAAGGATGTTGTTGAAACGCTACCTTGAACATGAAAGGAGAACCAGATGCAGGTCAAGGCGCACAGGTTACAGGATGTGAACTACGGCGGCCAATGGGACGAGGAGGTCGAGGATCGCTGGGAATACGACGATTTCAGGGCCGATTCGGCCTGGCGCGAGGGCTGGATCAGCATGGACAGCGTGTATCACAATGCGGATGATGACCGTGTTTACCTGGGGATTACTTCCTTCAATGCCGACATATTCCGCGCCTACGATCGCGCGAACGGCGAGTTCGTGGATCTGGGGTACGGAAAGGTCGCCGATCCGTTCGACGCCAAGTTCCACAGGTCGCTGGTCAGGTGGGAGAAAGACGGGTGCCTGTACGGGGCAATCGCGCTCCTGCACGATATCGATCGGTACTGGGAGGCGCCCGGCGGAGCGATAGTAAAATACGATCCGGCGACAGGCGAACTCCAGAAGATCGGGGTTCCCATGCCCCATATGTACATCCAGTCCATCTGCCTGGACCAGGAACGCGGCGTGATCTACGGGATGACGTTTACGCCGGAGCGGATGTTCCGGTTCAACCTCGCTGACGGGCGTTCCGACGACCTGGGGCCGATCAGCAGCGGAATGGAAATGGCCCAGGGTGAAAACGTCGAACTGGACGACGACGGATGCGTCTGGTGCGGCTGGAGCGTGACGCGGGCGTGGCAGAATTTCGCGGGGGTGGACCGCAACCGGCTGTGCAAGTTCAACCCTGAAACGGACAGGATCCAGTATTTCGATGCGGGCCTTCCAAAGCCGGACGGCACCTACGGATTTGAGAGGGTGGAAGGCATTTTCAACCTGGGAGAAGGACGTATATTCGCCAGCGGCGCCAACGGATCGATCTACCGGATCGATACGGAGACCGGGATGGGCACGTACCTGGGTACGCCTGTTGCGGACCGGCGCAGCAGGCTCACAACCCTGCAGCCCGGTCCCGACGGGGCCGCCTATGGCGTGACCGGAAGAGATGGACAGTGTGAGGTGATTCGATTCGACGCCGATACGGAGTCATGGGATTTACTGGGACCGGTGTCCGACGGGGACGCCCACTGCTGGCAGGTCCACGACGTGGCCGTGACCCCGGATGGGACAATTTACGCCGGGGAGAACGATAGCCCCTACCGCAGCGGGTATCTGTGGGAGATCAAGATCTGACCCGAACGACCTCATCACGAAAAAAGGCACAAAGGCGCGAGGGGGGCCACCCCGAGAGATGCAGGCGGCGTTGCTCTATGCAACGCCGTTGTTGAAACAAAGGACAACACTTTGGATGTGGTTCCGGACCGCCAGAACGTATTCGAGGATATCGGTTTTGATCGGCGAGAGAAGCGGCGAGCTTAAGAGTCCGCGCTGATTTGATGCTCGACCTGAGAAAGTCCATTAAGTTCAAAGGGTGGACCCAACAGCAAACCGCTGCATTTTTCGGCGAGTCCCAACCACGCATCAGCAATATGATGAAGGGGGAGATTGGTCGTTACAGTGTGGATAAGCTGATTAACATGCTGATCCGGGCGGGGGATGCAGGTCGAAATTAACCTTGATTCGTAAGTTTTCGTGGACGTTAATTCGAATATGTGCTAGTTAATAAAGGCGATTAGACGGCGGATTACCAGGATACACCAAGTCACTGGACGTGAACGGAAAAATGTCCTTCCGGACGACCTCAATACCCCGTTTTGCACCGGTACTTTCTGTGCCTTTTGTGCTTTTTGTGGCCAATTTGACTGTTGTCTTTTTTCGAATTGAGGTTAACGTCAAGCCACAGGCAGCTCAATCGAAAGGGAGACCAATCTGATGAACGAATCAGCAATCCGGCTACGTATCGAGCCATTGGACGAAGGTGGTTATTTGGCCACGAGTCCGGACGTGCCCGGGCTGGTCGCGGAAGGACGCAGCGTCTCCGAGACCGCCGAGATTGCACAAGGTCTCGTACGGAGAATCGCAGAGTCGTGCATTGAACACGGCGACCCGCTCCCTCGTGCACTGGCGACGCTTCCGGAGGGCAACGCTTCAATTGATCTGCTGGTACCTGTCAGCGTACCGTGATGGGGCGGCTCTCCGGGTTTAAATACCGAGACGTTGTTCAGCGACTTCGATTCTTCGGTTATGCGTTCGACCGTCCGGGACCAGGCAGTCACGAAGTCTGGCGTCATACTCGGACTGGTCGCAAAGTGACCGTACCTCGACACGTCAAAGATATGGCGGAAGGAACGCTTCGCGCCATACTTCAAGAAGCAAGAATCGACGTCAACGAATTCCTTGGTGCTCGCTAATGCCTGCAAGGACCTGAGAGCCTTTACACCCGGGACGGACGTATCAGTTCCGTGGCCTATTCGTCTCAAGAACGGATCCTTGCTAAGATCTTCGGCCTGTCTACCGAGTCGTTGCCGGCGCAGGCAGGCAAGGGCATCTCGTTAAATTGACCTGCCTGTGTGGCCACACTCAGATATGGTAAAAAGAGAATTATCCAACGAGGAAACGCGATATAAGGGTACGTTCTTGCGGACAACCAGACTTTTTCGTTGGACCGGTACTGACATCAACATCTGGAGGCAAGCGAAATGAACGCCCATCGCGTTGAAACGGTTGTAGGCCAGGACAGAACGGTTGTTATAGAGGATTTGCCTTTCCAGGTAGGAGATGCGGTTGTAGTCACTGTTTCTCATTGCTCGTCGAAATGCAACGAGAAAGACCGTTATCCACTGCGCGGCACACCGATAAAATATCTCGATCCGGCGGAACCGGTTGCGGATGGAGATTGGAGCGTATTGCAATGATTGTGCTTGATACGCACATCTGGATCTGGTGGGTTCACGGAGACGCTCGCCTCACCACATTGCAAGTGGCGTGGCTGGATCAATATGAGTCTCAAGGTCTCGGTGTGAGTGCGATTTCATGTTGGGAAGTTGCCAAATTAGTTGAGTACAAGCGGCTCGTCTTACCTTGTCCAGTTGATGCGTGGATGGATCATGCGCTCACATATCCGGGAATTCGGTTTCTCGATCTGACCCCGCAAATTGCAATTGAGTCAACGCGATTGCCTGTTGAGTTCCACAAAGATCCAGCAGATCAGATTATTGTTGCCACTGCAAGAGTACACAATTGTCAATTGTTGACAGCGGATGCCAGGATACTTGATGATGGGAATGTAGATACATTGAAGTAAGCGTACCGAACCCGCCGAAATTGGCCTGATGTTACCCACCAGCGTGCCGTGATGGGTCGGCTCTTGGGGTTCAAGTATCGGATTGTAATTGAGGTGCCGATGAAAGAGATGCTCGAAAGCAAGCTCGACGCGATCGCGAAAGCCTGCAAACGCCATGGCGCAACTCGGCTTGATGCCTTTGGATCGGCTCTGCGCGAAGACTTCCATCACGGTCAGAGCGACGTGGACCTCCTTGTCGAACTTGGCCCCATGGAAGCCTATGCTCGAGTCGATGCCTACTTCGGTCTGCTGGATGACCTGAGAGCCATACTCGGGGAGCAGGTGGATCTGGTCGTTGCAGGAGCAGTAAAGAACCGCTATATCGCACGCGATATTGAGCGGACGAAGGAGTTGCTGTATGGCGCGTGACTCACGAGCGTACCTGTCTGACGTGATCGTTGACGGAGGCGCCCCTGCCGGATTACGGTCCTGCCTCACGCGTCACCGTCACTTCATAAGTGCCGGTCGTCTCCCCATCCTCCGCCGTTACCCGGATCTCTATCCTGTTCTTGCCGACCTGCAGCCCATCGAATGTCACCGACTTGCGGGTCGTGCCATCCATCGTGAGGCTGATCCCGGTGTTCCGAACCACCAGAGGCGTGCCGTCTGCGGTCGTTCCGCTCTGGGTGTGAGTCATATTGCTCGGGTTGGAAATGGTTATCGTGACGGTCGTCGCAGCCCCCGAGACGGCCGCCTCGTACGAACTCGTGCTGCGGTTAAAGGCCGGCCGCAGTATCGAGTTTTCCGACGACACCCCTAAAAAGCCGGCCCTGCCCTCCGCCAGCGCCATGCCCGTGAGTTTCGTATCCCGGCTCGGCGCAATTCGGGTCAGCGTGATGTTGTATCGCTCCGTCGCCTTTCCATCTTCGGCAGTGGCTGCGATCTCCAGGGTATTCCGGCCCACGGTCAGGCCGGAAACGTCCATCCTGTCCACCAACAGGGAGGATCCGTCCGCCGCTGTTCCCCGTATCCGGACCGTCGTTGCCGGTTCCTTCCTCCCGACGTTTAACTTTACACCGGTTGTCGCGTAGGGAACCGCTGCCTGGTAGGTCTTCGTTTCCGGCGCAAATGAGGGCGTGAGACTGGTCTTGGAAAGCGCCAACGCAGTCAGTCCGGCATCGCTTCCGGGTGTTGTTGCTCGCGCAACCGAAACGTCGTAGTTTACTTTCGTCTTCTCTTTTCTCCGTCCCTGCTCCACCTCGAACTTAATCGCGTTTTCCCCCGGTCCGAGTCCATCGAACGACAGAATGGTCCACCGCTTTGAACGCTTCCTGCCAGACCAGGCATTGTGGTCAAGCTTCTTGCCGTCCGACGTCTTACGCCGTTTCACCTTGACTTTCGACCGACGCACGCTATAAAGGACCAGCGTGACGCCCGTGGCGCTGTATGGGGCGGAGACGGTGTAGGACGTTGTCCCGTCGCCGCGACTCGTGGGCAGTACCGGCAGGTCCAAAGGCAGAGACTTCGGCTTCTCAGAGAGAAAACCGAGATGCGCCCCCACGGAATCCACACCGTCGGCCGCAGCAGGCCGCGTCAGCCCGAAAAGCGATGCAGCAGACATCAGCAAAGGCACGAAGAGGGAGTAAAGGAGCCGGTCCCATTTCAAAGCATTTCCGCATGACGTCCCGCTATTGGTTGATCTGTCGCCTTTTGTCGACTCGCCTTGGGCGTCATTGACTGTGAAAGTGGAAAAAGCCTGGTCTTCTCGCAATTGGAATGACATAGTTCTGCTCCTTTCGGAATGGGAAGGAGGTCGTGGATTGACACGACGCCAGGTCGGATAGGTCAATTAGCCGGGATTCGTTTATCTGCTGTACGTTCTCCAGAATACTACCCTGGTATATTCTCTTCCGGTTTTGTCTAATATATAGACGGGATAGAAAAAGGGAAATTGATATTGTCCTGATCCAGGATGAGCATTGTCTTTACGGAAACAAGACACTTTATCGGCAACAATTGATCCAATACGGAGGAGACAACAATGGTTACAGGCAACGGACGGGTGCAGCGGGATCGGCGTACCACTTCCGGTAACGGCGCATTGCTCGTGGTTATCGACAGCGGGGGGCCGTACTGGGAACGGATGATTGTGGACCAGACGGTTCTGGTGGCGCTGGCGCATTTCGGGTTGCCCTATCGGTTGCTGGATCTGGCCGAGGAACGGCCGACGCCGGAAGCCTTGAGCCGGTGCGCGGGTATCGTTCTGGCGCAGAACGGGCTGGGCGCGTGTCTGAGTGACGCGGAGACAGGTCTGATTTCCAATGCGGTTCACAACGGCGCAGGGCTGGTCAATTTTGACTACGACCTTAGGGCATATAAGGGTCCCCTACTGGAGATTTTCGGGTTCGACCGGATCAACCCGCATCCGTACGCTACCGATACGGTGCGGATTGGGGATGGGAAGCACTATATCAACCAACTGCAATCCCCTGGTGAATTACACACGTTCGACCGGATGGTGACGGCAATTGCCGCCGAAAAGTGGGGCGATTCGGTTATGACGCTGGCCGACGGGATACTGGGAAAGGAGCAGTTGATCTATATCCGGCACCTGGCGCCGTGGAGCGCGTTCGAACCGCGCAACTATCCCCTGGTGTTCGCTACGGAATGGGGAGCGGGTCGGGCGGTGCAGTTCACGTTGAATTCCCGGGTATGGCGGAACGCGTTCTTCGGGCATGCCCGCGGATTGGACGATCTGTTCTGGCGGTCGATCACGTGGACGGCCCGCAAGCCGTTCGCCGCCAATATGATTCCTCCGTTCGTAACGATGTCCTGGGACGATTGCGAGGGACGGCACGATTTCGCGTTTGCCGAAATCGCGAGTCGCTATGGGTACAAACCGATGCCCTCCCTGTTTATCAGGAACGTACCGGAACGGCTGTTTCCCAAAATCAGGGCCGGAATTCAGAGCGGGGAAATTCACTACAACAGCCACGCGCTGGATTATTATCAACTGCTGATCTACAATTTCGGAAAGGGTGAGTGCTCGCATGAAGAACTGGAGTCGAACTTCGCCTTTGCGGACGCGTTCTGGAAGCGGGTAGGGACATATCCGGGTGCGACGCTGCGATTCCACTGGGGGGAGTACGGAGTGAGGGCGCTGCCCTTTCTGAAGGCGCGAGGCCACCGGTTTTTCTGCCCGGCCCTGCAGACGGGGCTGCACAAAGCCGATATGTGCATGCAGGATGGGTTCTGGCCGTACGGGTTGCAGACGTGCTATTACGATTATCTGCCGGACGATCACGACTTTTTCGCGTTTGCGGCCATGCTGGCCCGTCACCAGGAGGATTTTCTGACGGGATGCACCCCCTATTTGCGCGAGAATGAAAGGACCGATGTCGAAAAGGCGGCGGGAAACGCCGCCCTGCAGATTCGCCACGGGTTGCGCGCCGGATTCTACGCGGAGATCGTGACCCACGAGCAGAAGTTCGACGCCGTTACCATGGACGAATGGGACCGGATTCTGGGTCGAACCGATGCGTTGACGGACGGGTTTGAGAAGGTCTATGCGAGCCACGACGAGATTGGCCATTATCTGAAGGGAAAAGACGGCGTATGGCTGGAGGAAGTCTCGGTGGAAGGGAGCGCGCTACGGAGTACGCTGGCAGGCAGGACGTCTGCGCCGCTGCGCCTTTCCGTATTTCGTAATGTGGGCGATTCAGTCGAACGCGAATACCAGGAAGTTGCCGCGTTCGAGGGACGAGCGGGGGTCGGGTGATTTTCGAGGAAGCCATCCATAGACAAGGAGTCGGAGAGCCGTGACGGAAATTTTCTTCAACGTTCAGATCGATTGCGAATCCACGCAACGCACGATTAACGACCCCGCGCTGGGCGAGCGGTCGATTCGGGGACTGGGAGATATCTTTTCAGAGACCGGCGTGAGGGGGACGTTTGTGGTGATCCCGTCGGACATGAGGGTGCACGCAGGAGCGTACCGCGAACTCGAAGCTCAAGGCCACGAGGTGGGCTTGCATGTCCATCCGGCGGAACAGGGGTACGAAGAGTTCCTGGGCGTGTACGGGTTCGAGGAACAGGTGGCAATTCTGAAGGAAGGCGTGGATCTGTTCGCCGATGCCATGGGACGGCCGCCGGCCGTATTCACGCCCGGTTATTTCTCGGCCAACGACCATACGTTTCCCGCGCTGGAGGCACTTGGTTTCACGCACGGCACCGTGTCGATGCCAACACGGAATCTGCCGCAATGCGCTTGCGTGTGGGGCGGTTCGCCGCTGGATATCCACTACCCGCACCGGTATAATCGGTCCCTGGCGGGCGACGTGGATTTCGTGGATATACCGCCGACGGTGGACGTCGAGTCGCGGATGTGGGGCGGGGCGCACCCGCAGGATCTGCGCATTGAATTGGTGGACGCTAAGAATCACTGGTATACCATTCACAAGAATGTCAAACGGCAGGTTGAGGCGGGAAACGAGATTCCGGTGAAGGTTCTGAAGGCACTGACGCACAATATTTTTGACTACGGCGATGCGCGGGATTTTCGGCGGGAGACATTGCTGGGGGTGGTTTCGTCCGCGCGGGAAATCTGTGAACGGCAGGGCTGCGGATGGGTTCCCGCAACGGCAGCGGAGATCGCCAAAACCTACCGGGCCCGGGTGTCATTGCCCGAACGTGGAAACCGGCTGGATCTGGACGTCAGCGGACGCGCGGCCTGGACGTGAGCGTGCGGCGCGGCAGGGTGCCGCCTGTACACCTTCACCTGGGGATACCCGGCGACAGGTACAAGGACACTGGAAAGAAAGGCCGCCCAAACCAACGGGCGGCCTTTTTAATTGTGAAGGGAGTCCGTGGGCACCAGTGTTGCGGCGTTCTTGTAATAGATCCTTTCCAGGACGTCCGTGGGCAGGTCCAGAGCGGGCAGGAATTCCTGGAGATCGTTGCCCTTGCCGTCGCGGCCG
Source organism: Candidatus Latescibacterota bacterium (assembly GCA_965237675.1). Taxonomy (GTDB): domain Bacteria; phylum Latescibacterota; class UBA2968; order UBA2968; genus JAAXHE01. Next base: position 32,607 of record OZ250150.1, on the reverse strand, counting down.
TAAAGCAGACGATCTGCGCGATGGAGGAGGAAGTCGCGGGCGTGCTCCGGGTCGCGGCGAAGGGCGTTCAGGCCGGATCCGGAAGAGAGGTCCGCGTAGAGGTTGGGATAGCTGTCAAACAGAACATGGAGTTTGCCGCCGGGGGCGACCGGGCCCGGCGGATAGGATTCCGGCGAGGTCGCCGCGTCGCCGCTGATGTATCGCCAGAAGCCGGGGGCGTGGCCGATAAAGACGGTGTCCGGACATGCCTCCAGCGCGCGTTCCAGGTTCCGGATGTCGCCTCCGTACCATCTTTCCTGATACGTCGGGACGCCCTTTTTGTCCGGCAGGTAAGGCGCATCCATGTGGAGCACCACGGGAGCGCCGAGTTCACCGGCGCGGCGGAACAGCTGGATGCTGCGAGGGTCGTCGAGCAGGAGGCGATAGCTCCATTCGCCGCAGACCCTTACGCCGTGCATCCGCCAGGCGGTTTCAAAGAGATCGGCGGCATGGCCCTCGTAGGGACACGGGCAGTAGCCGGCGATGAACCGGTGCGGATACCTGTCGCGCGCAGCGAGAATATGATCGAGAGTCGCGCCGGCGTGGGTGCCGTCCGGACGGAAGTTGAGCGGGCTGAATCCGCCGCCGAAACGCGGCGCTTCCTGTCCTGGCGGAAGGTACCACGTGAGCAGCCACGTGACGTCGATACCATAGGCGTCCATCTCGGCGACGAGACCCGCGGTATCCATCCACGCGTAGTTGACGTGCATGTGAGCGTCGATGCGAATTGGCTTACTCCAGGTTCAGGATTGAGAGGCTGTCCCGATAGATCACCGATTCGATTTCGTCCGCGTCCAGGCGCGGCAGTGCGGTGCCTTCAAGCATGGCGTTCAAACTTCGAAGGCCGGAAAGCGAGGCGTCGATGGTCGTAAAGGGATAGTCGGTGCCAAAGAGCAGTTTGTCCCAGACACCGTATTCCTGCACCAGCATCAGGCTGTGGTAAAGTTGGAAGGGACGATAGTGAAGGGCGCTGATGTCGGCGTAGACGTTGGGGTGTTTTCGGATTACCGCAACGCATTCGCCTTCGTAAGGATGCCCCAGATGCGCCAGGATGATCTTGACATCGGGAAAACGAATGGCGATCGGATCCAGGTGGCGGGGAAGCGTACATTCCAGGGGCGCCTGGGCGACAAAGGTGGTGCCGGTATGAAGAAGTACGGGCAGGCCGTGTTCCTGAGCGTAACGCCAGAGCGGGTCAAGCGCTGCGTCGTCCGGTCTGAAGCCGGCGTACATGGAGAGTAATTTTATCCCTTTGAGGCCGAGGTCCCGGTGACCTTCTCTCAATTCGTCCTGCCAGGCCCCCTGGGTGGGGTCGACCGATAGGAAGCCGATAAGCGTATCCGGGTTTTCAGCCACGCGGTCCGCCACGTAGCGGTCGTCTATCCACATACCGCTCAGTCTGGCCTTGCCGCCGAAGACAATCGTGCGCACGTGCTCGCCTGCCTGTGCGCGGTATGCTTCGTAGCTGGCTGAGAGGTCAATTTCCGCGTCGCCCCGGGCCCGCATGGCCTGGCGTTGGAACTGCTCAGTGAAGTGTTGGGGATACCGGAAAACGTGGGCGTGTACGTCGATAATCATAGGTACTGTCCTTCGGATCGGGATCGCGTACGGATCCCGTCCGCGATCCCGCGGTTGTCGTAAATGTCACGCTCGGCCTCCGTCGTTCAAATCGAATCGACCCGGATCAGGGTTTCTTCGTCGCTCTCGATTCGGAGCGGATTCTTCAACGGTCTGCCGAAGCCATTCCAGGAGACCACCATCACGTCTTCGTCTTCCAGGTCGATGCCGGCGCCGAAACTGAAGGCATCCGCGCCCAGAAAATAGATGTGGGCATCGTCCGGGCGGCGGTGCTGCGGGTACTTGAAGTGGTGGTGCTCCAGGTTGGCCAGGCTGTGGGCCATGTTGGCCTGGCCGGTTGCGATGCTTCGGGACCAGATGGCGCTCCCGTTTCGTTCAACCGAAACTTCACCCGTTACGTCTTCAAAATCCTGATCGAGGACGAGTTCCGGTCCGAGAGAGCAGGTGTGTAGTTTTGAGGGCGCCAGATAGAGATAGTTCTTCTTTTCCGTGACGTGGTCGGAGAATTCGTTGCCCACGGCGAGGCCGATGCGCCTGGGGTTCCCTTCCGGATCGACAATGTAAGCCCCGGCGATTTCGGGTTCTTCTCCTCCGTCGCCGGCGAAGGCCGGCACGTCCAGGGGTTCACCGTGCGCGCGGAGGACGGCGCCGGTTCCTTTGTAGAACCACTCGGGGGGCACGCCGACGTTTCCGGGCTCCGGTTTGCCACCCTGCAGACCCCACCGGTACATGCGCATGCTGTCGGTGATTTGTGTTTCGCCGGGCGCGTCCTGTTCGTGCATGGCCTGGCGGTTGTCAACGCTGGCCCGGTGCGTCAGCCCGCTGCCTGCCACCAGGCAGCGGGTGGGTTCGCCCGGGTGATCGTACGCGGGCAGAAGCTTCCACTCGGACCGTCCGTGGTAGATGGCGTCGTAGTCCTGAAAGTCGCTTCCGAGCTTTGTTTCAATTTCCGGAGACAGGGGGTTACCGTATTGCAGAACGAAGCTCGCCATGCCGTGAATTGACGTGTATCCGTCAATCATACGGCAGCCGTCGCCTTCGATTGCGGCGATGCGCCGGCCTTCCTTTTGATGGATCAGCTGTACCAATCTGAACATGGGAGTCCCGGTGTCGTTTCACGTCCGTTGCCATCCGTTTCCGGATCGCACTTCGGTTCTGGATGGTGGTTACAATTCGCGCTCAGTGAGACCTGCAAGGTTCGTACTAATCAGAGGCAATCCGTTGTACGAGACGTTGCCGCCGTCAAGTACTGCGACATGGACCGGTCGTTTATCCTGAAAGGATAGAACGCAGACCGTTCCGCTGAAGGAAAGGCCATCGCATTCGATGGTTTTGCCTTCCACGCCGTAAACAACGAGATCGATCCGGTCGCCGCGACGGATTCGGACGCCGCGGGCGACTTCAGGGCGGCAGATTTTGCCGTCGATTCTCGCCGTGCGCCGGGCAACGTCGACGTTCTCCGGTTCTGTCTTGAAGGGCACCAGCGCGATGTCGTACACAACGGCGTTGGCGCCTTCCCCTCTCACCCATTTCTGAAGGCCAATCCAGTAGCGGTTGGGGTGGCTGCCGGGCGTGCCGTCTTTGGCTTCGTAGGAGGTGCCTCGACGGAGGTGATGAATCTCCGAGGGCTTTGCGGGCACGACCTGGAGTCCGGGGCGGCCGGTGGTGAGTGCGCGGGCCCGGCTTCCTTTCCACCTGGTCGGAGCGTGCAGGTACCAGGTGTAGGCGTGGTGCTGGGGTCCTTCGAAGACAGCGTCGGAAACGAGAAAGGTATCGGGCTTGAGAAACGTGATGCGGCGTTCGATGCGGGTGCCGTATTGCTTCTCGTAGGCCCGATGGATGGCGCGAAAATAATCCAGAGACTTTCCAGTCGCCCAGGCGACGTCCTCGCCCCGGTGATGAACGCGGTCCATCGGGGCGTCGTTGACCACAAGTTGGTTGTGGGCCTGGGGAGAGCGAAAATACTGGTCGAGAGGGTTATCGTAGGGCCCCCATCGATTGGTCTCTACGGCAAGCGGCTCTCCGTGGGCGTAAAGGGCGAAATCGAGCAGGTCGTTGTGGGTATGGCCGCCGCCCCACGGACCGTAGTTGACAATCAGGTACCGGGCGTCCGCACCCCAGTCCGAACGCATCACGGCAAAGCCCGACGGACGCATATCTATTGACGTGTATCCGGGTTTTTTTGGTCGGATATGCGAATCGTCCCGGACGCGGTCGCGTACGGACCAAAGATAACGACCATCTCCCGTAAATTCAGCGCCACGCTTGAAAATTGCGTCCTGGGGTCCGAAACCGCCGTCGTTGAAACCCTGCGATTCCCCCAGGGGGGTCGTGGTGGACAAAAACCAGTCGTACATCTGAACGATGCGACTCCGCAGGTCGGTTTCGATCCTGATGGATGGGATGCGTTCCGAGAAGGCCAGAAGATCCTCGCTGATGCGGGTGCACCACGCCCCGTATCCGGAGGCGCGTTCGTGGTGGCAGCCATCGGTATAAAAGTCTCTGTCAACGTGTTCCAGAAGCCGTTCCACGCCCATTTTGACCCAGCTTCCGGCTTCCTTGAATTCCGGGAAGAGGCCCCCGGCGTAGACCAGGGCCCACGAGCCGCACATCTGCCAGTTCCCGCTGCGATAGCCGCCGTCTTTTTCCAGAAGATAGAGCCATCGGCCCGCGCCCAGAATGGATTTCAACAGGCGCCGATGGGTGATCGGCCGCAGGATGCCGGTGGACCGATATGCAAAGTAGTGGTCGATAAACCGGGGTGTGCGCCCACCCAGCCCGAGTTCGTAGAAGATGACGTCGTGGTTGCCCGGGCTGCATACGCTGTTGCGCTGTTCGTACCACTGGTTGAACAGATCGTCGAAACATTCCACGTAGCGGGGATCGCCGGTTTGCCCGAAAGCGACCCGCAGGCATTCGGACCACCCCCAGTAGTGGGTGCCGTAGATGCCTGAGCGTCCCCAATTTGCGTTGAAGTCGACCGTCTTTCCGAATTTGTAGGTCAGGTCGTGCCACCCCTGGATCTCGTGTGCGACGACGCGTTCGGCTTCGCGAATGCATTGGGGGTCCGGCTCTTCACCGGTGGGGGCAACCATGTTGAGGGGCTCTTTCCGCGTGGAAAAGTAATCGCCCCAGGCAGCGTCGGCGTCTTTCCACTTTCCGGCTTTCACGGCCTTGCGGACGGGTTTCAGCTGTGTCCCGTTGAGGTCGATTGCGGCGAAAAGGTCCTTGTTGGAGATGGAACGCATTCTTGAGCGGCTGATTTTTGGTGGCATCGATCGATACCTCGGGTAATCGACGTGTTCGACGGGAATGGCGGCAGCGAGCCAATGGTCCGGGCGGATAGCGCGTGCGGTAGGAATGTACGATAGGTGCGGGCAAGTCAAGGGCAAAGCGTGGGCAATGCGCGAGACCGTCAAAAAGAAAACGGGCTCCGGATGCGTCACGGAGGCCGTTTTTGCAGTCTGTTTCGGCCCGGCTCAGTGTTAGACAATCGTTACGTGGCAGATGAAGGCGCCGGGGGCATCCGTCGGCGTTCTCAGGCATGATCGAGGGCGTTGACGGAGTGCTGGATGATTCGGGCTGCGGATTCGAGGGATGTACGGCCGGTATTCACAACGACGTGATAGAGTGCCGGATCGTCCCAGTTGAGGTGGTAGTTGTCTCTGAGGTAGGCGGCCCGCCGTCTATCGCTTTTCTGGATCAGTTCTCTGGCCTCCTTCCGGGTACGCAGGTTTTGCCGTTCCACGACGACCTGGATGCGTTTCTCCAGAGGGGCCACGGTGCGGACATGCAGGGTATCGGGGGCATCCCGAAGGATGGCCTGGCCGCCGCGACCCACGATGATGACCCTGTCTCGTCTCCGGAGGCGATCGACGGTGGCCTGAAGAAATCTGAGATAGTCCGGTTGGTCCAGGAGGTGTTTTTCCTCTTTGACGGTCGCGTCGTTGGCCAGAAGCGTGGCCGAGACTTCGTAAGGAAACTCCAGCCCCCATAGCATGGCAGGGGGTGTCGGAACGGAGCGCGACGGAACGATCAGGCTATGGATGAATCGTCTGACCGCGCTCTGCGTTTGCTCGTCGAACCTTTCGACTTCGGATTCGGGCACATTGGCTTCCCTCGCGACTTCCGTTATGAGGTTCTTATCCACGAGGTCGTAGCCGAGAACCTCGGATGCCCGGCGGGCAACCAGATCTCCGATACTGCCGAGCTGGCGTGAGATGGTGATAACGGCCATGCATGTCATCCTGTGCGGCCGGGCGGCAATTCAGGTGCGCGCAGACTTGCCCGTCTCCGCTCAAAAGTTCGGGTAAAAGAGATGCCGATTGTCGATGATTTCCGCCTGTTCTTTGAGATCACTGAACCAGGACGCCAGGACTTCGTTCTGTTTTTGCCCCCGCAGGCGCTGAACCAGCTTTGGCCCCTCCGCCTTGAGTGCGTCTTCGTCAATCGCCTCTTTTTCCAGTAACTGCAGCACGTATGCGCCCCGGTCCGTGGTGACCACGTCGCTGATTGTCCCCGTTTTAAGGCGGAAGGCCGTGCCGGTAAAGGCGTTTCTTCGGCCGACGCCCTGAACGAAGTCGTCGCGGCCGAAGAGTTTGGACTCGGCAAAGCGAATATCGCGATTGCGCGCCGCTGCTGTCAGGCTCTCCCCCGACCGTACGTCCGCGCGCAACGGCGCTATACGCGCCGCTGCGATGTCGACTTTCTCCGTTGTCCTGAGCTTGGTCGAAATGCGATTGTGAACCTCGTCCAGCGGCTGGTGACCGGCCTCGCGTTTGGCCGTTAGGGTAAAGATATAGATGCCCTGTTCGGTTTCGTGGGTGGGTGAGATTCTGCCCGGAGAAGCGTTGAGAAAAGTATTGACCAGCCCGGACGTCCGATTGCCCAACATGGGGAAGAAGCCGCCGGCGGTGATGAACCCGGTGTCTTGAGCCTGCAGGTTCTGTTCGGCCACCGCCGTCTCAAAATCCGATTCTACCGCCCATTCCTGGAAGCGTTCGGCTTCGAGACGAAGACTGTCCAGAGTGTCCCTACCGGGCTGGATTTTCAGCAGGATGTGCCTGGCGCGGACCTGGAGCCCATCTCCCTCGCCCTTGCGTTCTTCGACCTTGAGAATATGCCATCCAAACTGGGTTCTTAAGGGTTCGGAGATATCGCCCGGGTTGAGGGAGAAGGCGGCGTCCTCAAAGGGTTTGACCATTCTTCCGCGCGCGAAGAACCCCAGATCCCCGCCCCTCCCCCCGCTGCCGGGATCATCTGAATTGCTTTCGGCCAGCGCGGCGAAATCGCCGCCGGCGCGAATTTCGGCGAGCAGGTCGCGGATTTCGGCTTCGGTATTGGCTTCATCGACCGCGGAAGGTTTCTTTTCGAAGGTGACAAAAGAAGCGTTGACGGCCGCTTCCCGTTGAAATTCATTCATATGGCCGTCGTAATAGGCCCGAATCCGGTCGTCCGAAACGGAAACCAGAGAGTCCGCGACCGAATATGCCTCGATGACCGCGTAGGCGACGCGGACTTTCTCATTCTGTCGCGTATAGGCTTCTCGGATCTCCGCCGACGTGACCCTTACCCCGCCGGCGACCATCTCCTGGAGCTTGCTGATAAGCACGGCCTGTCGGACGGCATATTCGGCGCTGAGTACGAACTGCTTCCTTTCGGGACTCGCGTACGTGCCGGGATCGTCCAGGAACCTGCCGTATTTTTGAGGATCGAAATTGCCGTCGGTCTGAAATACTTCCTGGTTCCGCACCCATTCAACCGGCTGATTCCGGTTGATAAAGTTGACCTCCGTATCGGCGACCGCGATATCGTATTTTTCGATCTGCTGGGCATACAGGATCTGGGCGACCATCTGGTCCCAGATCTGGCGGATGAGCTGGCTCTCCTCCGGTTCGGCATTGTTCCGCGCTTTGGCCTGGCGTGAGGCGTCACGGAGGGCTTCGACGAATTGCTGGTGGCTGATCCTATGACCGTTGATTACGCCCACGGTATCTCCCGGTCCGGCGCAGGTCACACCGCCGGCTCCCCAGTCGAAGACCATGAGCGCTACAAAGGATATGGCTACGATCCACATCATGGCCTTGATCAGAACCACATTGCGCAGGCTGTTGAGCATGGGATGAACACCCTCCGGAGGATGGAAAGAAGGCAGCATGTACGGGCGACGAACGCCCAGGGCCAATGGCCGGATACAAAAATTCCGGATTGGAATTTTCGGAATAACTACATAACAACACAATAAATTATAGGAAGGAGCGTTTGCAGGCAAGCTTTTTTTCTCTGCGCGAAAATAGTTGACGCACGCTTGACCGCAGCCGACAAAATACCTATACTGAGTCGCGTGTATTCCGGAAGAATTAACCGCTTACATTATCGGGCGCGGAGGTCTGACAATGTTGCGTACAATCCTGGTTGTATCGGTTCTTTGCCTTATGGATTCCGGTATCGCAGAAGCCGGTGATTACCATTGGCCTATGGCGGCGCCTCCCGCGCTGAATTCTTCCTTTGGAGAGTATCGGCCGAGGCGCTTCCATGCGGGGCTGGATCTGAAGACGTGGGGGAAGGAAGGTTACCCGGTGCTGGCGGTTGACAACGGTTACGTCTGGCGCGTGAGAACCTCGCCGTGGGGATATGGAAAAGTGGTCTATATCAGGTTGAAGGACGGCCGCACGGCGGTCTATGCGCATCTTTCGGCTTTTGCGCCCGCGGTTCAGGCCGTTGTCGAGGAGGAACAGGTGCGACGGGGTTTTTATAGCGTCAATCTTTTCTTTAAGCCGAACCAGATCCAGGTCCAACGCGGGGAGACTGTCGGATATTCCGGCAGTACCGGCAGCGGCGTGCCTCATTTGCATTTCGAGATCCGGGACAGGAATCAGCGGCCGATCAACGGGCTGCTTCACGGATTCGAGGTGAAAGATACCGTCGCGCCGACCATAAAGTCCCTGGCTCTGGTCCCGATGAACGCGGAATCGCGGGTTTCGGACGGCGTTGATCCCGTGGTGTTCGGCGTGCAGTGGCGCCCGAAGCTGAAACGCTACGTTGCGCGGCGAGTACCGACCATAACCGGGCGCATCGGCGTGGGTGTCAAAACGTACGACCAGGCCGATGCCACCGTGCTCAGCAACCGGTTCGCTCCGTACCGTTTGAGGCTGTTCGTCAACGATCGGGAAGTTTTCGAGACCCAATATACAATCTTCGGGTACGACCAGGTCAACCAGGTCGAACTGGATCGCAATTTCGTTCTGAAAAGACGTGGTGCCGGCATTTTTCACAACTTATACCGGTCCGCCGGGAATCAGCTTCCAATGTACGGGAAGTACAGGGTTGGAGACGGTGTCCTGCACGCGGGGATTCCGCCCTCGGATCGTGGCGTGGGTCTGGACCCCGGCAGGAATCGCATCCGGGTGGTGGTTGAAGACGTGGCCGGCAACCGATCCCGCGCGGATTTCGAAGTCATCGTCAATGCCGTTCCTCGCGTACTGGACGCCCGCGCGGAATTGAATGGTCGGTCGGTACGGGTCCAGGCGAGGGTACGGGACGAGAATTTACAAAGTGTTGTTGTGGAACGGTCTCTGAATGGCGGCCGATCCTGGCGTCTCGTGCGCCGTGTCGACGTCGATGCGTCCGGCCGGGTTGACGCGGAATTCCCCAACACCCCCAATGCGGTCTACAGGGTGCGCGGCCGGGATCGTTTCGAGTCGGAAGGCTTTCAGGTCTGTGCGCCGTTTCCGGTGCCGGCGAGCGTGGCGCAGGGAGACCTGCTGGCATGCACCGTGCGTTATTATCCGGACTTCGCCGTGCTGAAGATGGTTTCCAAACGCCTGCTGTCGACGGCGCCGCGGGTGACCATGCGTTGGCCCACCAATAGCGAGACGACGCCGGAGGTTTTTCAGCGGAGCCTGTACCGATACGAGACCGTGGTACGCTTCGATCCGGCCGTGGACGGTGAGGTCGGGGCAGTCCTGTCCGCGGTCGATCTGAAGGGCAAGACGGGACGCCGGGAGGTTCGCCTGTTCCAGACGCCGGTACGCCGAACGGGCGGGGTGGTTCGTTCGCCGGACGGCATGGCGGAAGCCCGTTTTGACGCCGCCGAAGTCTACCAGCCTTTTTTCGGTCGAATCGCTTCCGCTCCCGGCAAGGGAACGAAGCGTCCGCCGCTGGTCGGATCGCGTTACCGGTTTACGCCGGAGGATGTGCCGTTCCGGCGCAAGGCCGAAATCATCCTACGATATTCGGCGGACTTCAGCAAGCCGGAGCGCCTGGGCATCTATCGGTTAACGAAGGGCGGAGCCTGGGTATTTGTGGGCAACCGCGCCGAGCCGGAGCGCCGTGCCGTGGCTGCGGATGTCCCGAGTTTCTCCACCTATGCGCTGTTGCTGGACGAGACGCCTCCGCGCGTGAGAATCCTGCGCCCGGAGTCGCGTGCAACGCTCGCACAGAGACGGCCGGTGCTTGTCGCCAGGATTCGCGACTCGGGTTCCGGCATCCGGCGAGAGGAGGATATTCTCCTGCGTCTGGATGGAAAACCGTTGATCGCGGAATATGACCCTGACACGGGAGAGGTGAAGGCCCAGCCGAGGCAGCCGCTCCCGCCCGGAAGCCACAAGTTGGAGGTAACGGTGACGGATGCCTGCGGCAACCGGGCCCGGGCGGTGCGTTTGTTCACGGTACGATAGACGATCGTCGCCCGTCGGAAGGGTGTACGGTCGACGGGCCGTCGGACGCCCATGTCGGGTTCCATGGTCAGTAACGGTTCCGGATTTCGGGACCGTGGACACGAGAGTTGAATTTCAGACACGAGTCGAAACAGGGATGATACTCCCGATCAAAGATGACAATCCGACGCGCCGCACCCCGGTGTTGACGGTGAGCATCCTGCTGCTGAACGTGGGCGTTTATTTATATTCCATTGCCCTGGGTTCCGTCGGCTTCGACATATTTACGCTGCGGATGGGTTTGATTCCGTTTGAAGTCAGCCATGGCGTGGATGCCATATCGCCAACGCCGATCCCACTGTATCTCACGTTCTTTACGGCGATGTTCATGCACGGTGGCTGGATGCATCTGGGCGGAAACATGCTCTATCTCTGGATTTTCGGGAACAACGTCGAAGACGTGCTGGGGCGGTTGCGATTTCTGCTATTCTACGTTTTCTGTGGTGTGGCGGCTGCGCTCGGCCACGTTGTCTCGGATCCTGACTCGACAACACCCATGGTGGGCGCCAGCGGCGCGATTGCGGGAATCCTGGGTGCCTATCTGGCGCGCTTTCCGCGGGCACGGGTGCATGTTTTCGTCTTTCTGCTCTTTTTTATCCAGATTGTGCGTGTGCCCGCGTTGCTGGTTCTGGGTGTCTGGTTTATTATCCAGCTGGTGAACGCTTCGGCCGAATCGGGCGGAGTGAGCGGCGGCGTAGCCTGGTTTGCCCATATCGGCGGGTTTGTTGCAGGGTATCTGGTGATGCGCTGGCACACGGGTCGGTTCAAACGGGTCTAGGAGTCTGCGCCTCATCGAGAGTTGTCACACGAAAGGGCCGCCTGAATCATAGGGCGGCCCTTTAATTTCCTGGAGAGAGGCATGTGTTCGCCTATCTGCCCGGCGCGTCGGCCTCCGCTTCCGGTTCGGGCGGTGTCTGCAAGGATTCGATATGCTCACGGAGGCGATTTCGTTCTTCCTCGTGGGGACTGAGGCGAATCAGTTCCTCGAGGCAGAGGATGGCGCTGTCCCTTTTTCCGGCACTTAGAAAGCTGGCGGCAAGATTCCAGTAACTGTCGTGCATCAGCGAGTACCAAAACACGTGTCCTACGGCATGGGGAGGGATGGTGCTCTCCGCGACCCTGATGATTCGAAGGGCTTCGGACCGCCGGTTCTGGAGATGCAGCGCACGCACCAGGCCTTTGAAGAAGATCAGGTAATTGCCGATGAGGCGACTGGCGACCAGGTCCTTGTAGACATCGGGATCCGCAATGCCTGTATAGCGGTAATTCTCAAGCAGATGCCGGGAGGTCAGTACGGCGTCGAATTGTCGGGGGGGGCGCTGCCTGACGAGACGGTACACCATGCCTTCCATGGACAGATAGGAACTTAGACCTCCCCTGTTGTGATCGGGAACCGTAACCGCGAAATATAACGGGCGTTGCCAGTTGTTCCGGTGAACCAGGTACCAGATCATGAAGGTGTGGGATTCCACGATGCCCCCGCGCCGGTTGCCCACCGGGAATTCGATGAGGGGGATGTCTTCGGCCTTGACGATAATCGTGCTTTCGGCGAGCGCGATGTCGCGTCGTTCGCGCCAGTGATAGTTCGTCACACGCTTTTCAATGAGCGCATTCGTCATCTGGATGGGAAGCCTGGGCTCCACGTCGCGCAGCTGTTTGGCGTACCACGGCGTTCTGAGCAGGCTGAGGTTGACCACACGGACATCCCGGCGAAACCCCTTGACATATTGGAGAAACCACAACGGATAGGTGTCGTTGTCTCCGTTGGTGAAGAGGATGGCGTCGGGTTCGCAGGAACTCAGAATGTTCCGGGCGTAGTCGTGCGCAATGAAGTCTCCGCTGCGGTCGCGTTCGAAGTAGTTGTTCTGCAGAAGCCCGATTGGCACGAGGAGACACACAACCGCGGCCAAGGCGGCTGCAGGAACCGCGGCGTGACCGCGCGCAACGGCGCTGATGAGCACGGCGGCCCCGCCCCCGATCCACAGGGAGAAGAACGTGTAGGCGCCAACGAAGATGTACTCCCGTTCGCGGGGTTCGGGGTCCGGCATGTTAAGATACACGACCAGTCCGAGCCCCATGAGCAGAAACATGGCGAACACGCTGGCGAAGCGCTTCCAGTCTCTGCGGAAATGACTGACCGCGCCGACGACGCCCAGGAGAATGGGCACAACCGAATATGTGATGGTTTCCCGGTTTCCGTCCATTGAGGCCACGGCCCTGCGGAACGTACCCGCCAGCATCTGTCCGATGGAATAACGTTCCGTGAAGGACGGCAGCGTTTCCGAGAAGAAGCGGCCGACGAGCCCCTGATCGTAAAACGGGAATTGCTGGAGGAAATATTTAACGTGGATGTTGAACTGAAAGTCCCAGAAGTCACCCCGGCGTGGAAAAATGGAGTGGACGCCGTATTGCTGCCGGGTCAGGAAGGCCTTGAAATTCTCGTAGGTCTCCGGATTGTTCATATCGATGAAGGGATCCAGGCCCGAACGGATGTAGAGCATGGCGTACGTGGAGTATCCGAGGGCGATCATCCCCAGGGCGCAAAGCCAGAACGCGGGATGACGCCAGGCCGGGCGCCATACCAGGAGCGCCGCGAGCACGGCCAGTACCAGTCCGACGGTGACTTCCTGATAAGGAGAGATGATGCACAGAAAGGGAAATACCGTAAGTCCGATTACGACGGTTGCCTGTACCGAAGTGGAACGATCCTTGAGCAGGTTGGAAAAGACCAGAATGAGGATTCCGGGCACGGTAAGCAGGCACTGCAGGTGCACGCCGGCGCCCAGAAAGAACAGGTAGACGATGAAGATGAGCAGGCGGTCTCGATACCGGTCCTCCGGTGCGTCGTCCCAGCGCAGGGCAAGGTAGAACGCCAGGACGGTGAACAGCATGGACAGCGCGTAGACTTCGGCCTCGGTGGCATTTGCCCAGAAGGACGTCGAGAACGCGGCGGAAAACGCCGCGACCGCGCCGCCGGTCAGGATGGCGATGCGGTCGGCCACGCGGCCCGGGCTGAGCCAGCGGGCGAGAAGACGGACGCTGCATAGGTATAACAGGAGGGCGGTCGCGGCGCCGGAAAGGACGGAAATCAGGTTTACGCTCAAGGCGACGTTATCGGGAGTTGCGAACAGGGTGAAGATGCGGCCCAGGAGGGAATGAAACGGCGCGCCGGGCGGATGTGAAACGCCAAGGATGTACGAGGCCACGATGAATTCACCGGTGTCCCAGAAGGATACCGTGGGCGCAACGGTTCGGATGTAGACGAAACACGTGATCAGAAAAACCAGGGTGCCGATGAGCCGGTTCTGTTCCCGGAAGGTCCTCATGGATGCCTCAGGCTATGTGGATCGGAGGAGATTCGGGGGCGACAATACCGGCTCTTCGGTGATACCGAATGACGACCCATGGCGGCGATCACTCTTCCGGCAGTTCTTCGGGACCGTAAATGCGGATGGATTCGTACTGCTTTTCATAGACTGCGTAGTAGACGTAACTGTCCTTAATAATCCAGGCGCTCGTGCCCGCGCCGGTGATGGCGACACCGGGGGCTGCCCCCTCACTCTGGGCGTGGGCCGTGCCCGGGGACCAGAGCGGCCGAATCAGGTTGGCAATCAGCAGGAACGCGACAACAACCAGCAGCGACTTTATCGATTTGCTGTTCGACATGGGTCTGAATCCTTTCGGTGAATGAGGTTGTTGAACGGTTTGTAGAGCGTCACAGGGTTTCCAAATGTATATTTTTTGCGTGGTTCCGTCAAGCGCCGCCGGGCGAGACCGGGTCAGCCGAAAAAAAAAGCCACAGCCTGCGCGTGGCGCCGGCTGTGGCTACGGACGTATGGCGTCTTCAGTGAAGATATGCCTTGAGCGGGCGGCGGCGTGGCGTGGTACGCACACATCGGTGGGTTTATCGCGGGCTACCTGTTTATGCGCCGGTACGCCCGTCGATTCGACCCGGGGTAGGACAGATCGCAGGGTTTTAGGCAACATCGAATCGAGAGCTGACACACGAAAGGGCCGCCAGACTTCTCTGGCGGCCCGTCGTTTTTTATGCTACGCGTATTCGCCTAATTACCCTTCGTTTCGGCCCCCGTTTCCGTTTCTGAAGGGGTCTGAAGGTCCTTAAGATGCTCACGAAGTTGCTTTCGTTCTTCCTCGTAGGGATTGATTCGAATCAGTTCCTCGAGGCAGAGGCTGGCACTGTCCTTTTTTCCGGCCCGCAGAAAGCTGACCGCAAGCTGCCGGTAGCTGTCGGACATCAGGGAGTACCACACCTCCTTTCCAACGGATTCGGGCGGTATGGTCTTCTCCGCAACCCGGATGATTCGAAGGGCTTCGGATGGACGGTCTTTGAGGTGATGCGCACGCACCAGGCCTTCGAAGATGACCAGGTAATTGCTTATTAGGCGCTGCGCCACCGGGTCCTTGTAGACGGTACTGTCCGCGATTCCCGAATAACGGTAATTGTCGAGGAGATGACGGGAGGTCAATCCGGCGTCGAACTGACCGGGGGCGCGTTGCCTGACGAGATGGTACACCATGCCTTCCATTGAGAGGTAGGACCGAAGGCCGCCCATGTTGCGTTCGGGCACGGTAACCGCGAAATAAATGGGGCGCTGCCAGTTGATTTGTTGGACGAGGTACCAGACCATATAGGTGTGGGATTCCAGAATGGTCACGCGCCGGTCACCTACCGGTATATCGGTGAGGGGGATGTCTTCGGCCTTGACAACAATGCTACCGCCGGCAAGGGGAATGTCGGTATCGTTCGTCCAGCGTCGGGCCACAACATCGGCGTCAATTCGTGCATCCGTCATCGGAATGGGGAGTCTGGGATCCAGGTCGCGCAGTTGTTTGACGTACCATGGGGTCTTGAGCAGGCTCAGGTTGACCACCCGGACATCTCTCCGGAAGCCCTCGACATATTGGAGAAACCAAAGCGGATAGGTGTCATTGTCTCCGTTGGTGAACAGGATGGCGTCCGGCTCGCAGGAACTTAGAATGTTCCAGGCGTAGTCGTGCGCGATCAGGTCTCCGCTGCGGTCTCGCTCGTGGTAGTTGTGTTGCAGGAGACCTAACGGCACGCACAGGGACAGGGCCGCGACGAGAGTGGCCGCGGGAACCGCGGAACGACCGCGGGCAACGGCGCTGATGAGGGCAGCCGCACCGTTGCCGATCCAGAGGCCGAAGAACGTATATGCGCCGAGGAAGATGTACTCCCGTTCGCGGGGTTCGGGGTCCGGCATGTTCAGGTATAGAACCAGTCCCAGTCCCATGAGCAGGAACATGGCGAAGACGCTGGCAAAGCGCTTCCAGTCTCTCCGGAAGTGGCTGACCGCTCCGCCGATACCCAGGAGAATGGGCACTACCGAATAGGCGAAGGTTTCCCGGTTATCGCCCATCGTGGCCACGGCCCGCCGGAATGTCCCCGCCAGCATGTCGCGGATGGTGGAGCGTTCCATGAACGACGGCAGTGTTTCTGCGAAGAAGCGGCCGAAAAGCCCCTGATCGTAAGACGGGAATTGCTGAAGGAAATATTTGATATGGATGTTGAGTTGATAGGTCCAGAACTCTCCCCTTCGGGGAAAGATACTGTGGACGCCGTATTGTTGGCGGGTCAGAAAGGCTTTGAAGTTCTCGAGGGTCTCGGGATTGTTCATATCCACAAGGGGATTCAGGCCCGAGCGGATGAAAAGCATAACGTAGGTGGAATATCCGAGGACGATCATCCCCACGGCGCACAGCCAGAACGCCGGATGGCGCCAGGCCGGACGCAGGAGCAAAAGGCCCGCGAGTACGGCCAGAACCAGGACAACGGTGAAACCTGCATGTAAAAGAATGCATAGAAAGGGAACAAGCGTAAGCCCGATGACCACGGCCGCCTGGACCGAGGGGGAACGACCTTTGAGCAGGTCGGAGAAGACCAGAATGAGGATTCCGGGCACGGTCAGGAGGCACTGCAGATGCACGCCGGCGCCGAGAAAGAAAAGGTAGACAATGAAAATGAGCAGGCGGTCTCGATACCGGTCCTCCGGTGCACCGTCCCAGCGCAGGGCCAGGTAGAATGCCAGGACCGTGAACAGCATGGAAAGCGCGTAGACTTCGGCCTCGGTGGCATTTGCCCAGAAGGAGGTGGAGAAAGCCGTAGAAAGAGCGGCGACCGCGCCGCCGGTCAGGATGGCGATGCGGTCGGATATATGGTCGGGTTTGAGCCACCGCGTGAGCAGACGAACGCTGCAGAGGTAGAGGAGGAGGGCGGTCGTGGCGCCAGCAAATACCGAAATCAGATTCACACTGAAGGCGACGTTTTCCGGATTCGCCAACAGGGTGAAAATTCGGCCCAGGAGGGTATGAAACGGCGCGCCGGGAGGATGCGGAACTCCCAGGATGTAGGAGGCCGCGATAAATTCACCGGTGTCCCAGAAGGTGACCGTGGGCGCGACGGTTCGGATGTAGATGAAACACGTGATCAGAAAGACAAGGGTGCCGATGAGCCGGTTCTGTTCCCGGAATGTCATCATGAATGCCTCAGGGGACGTGGATCGGTGGAGATCCGGGCACGATTGTACCGGCTCTTTGGAGATACCAATGACGATCGATGGCGGCGATCACTCTTCCGGCAGTTCTTCGGGACCGTAGATGCGGATGGATTCGTACTGCTTTTCGTAGATTACGTAGTAGACGTTGTTGTCCCTCAGAATCCAGGCGCTTGCTCCCGCGCCGGTGATGGCAACACCGGGGGCTGTGTCCTCGTCCTGGGCGTGGGCCGTGCCCGGAGACCAGAGCGGCCGGACAAGGTTGGCAAGCAGCAGGAACGCGACAACAACCAGCAGCGACTTTATCGATTTGCTGTTCGACATGGGTCTTGGTCCTTTCCGTGAAAGAGGGTGTTGAACGGTTTGCGGAGGATTTCAAGATCTCTGAATTTATATGTTTTACGCGGGTCCGTCAAGCGCCGGCGGGCGGGACTGCCAGAGCCACCGGACCAAAAAAAGGCCACAGCCTTGAGGTAACGCCGGCTGTGGCTCTGTCGGGATGGCATTTTCAGTGAAGATATGCTCTGAGGGGGCGGCTTCTGGTGTTGTGCCGCAGCCTGTTAATCGCTTTTTCCTTAATCTGGCGTACCCGCTCGCGGGTCAATCCGAATCGTTCGCCGATTTCTTCCAGAGTGAGTGGGTGCTCCCGGTTGATGCCAAAGTAAAGACTGATCACTTCGGCTTCGCGGGGAGTGAGAGTCGCCAGCGCTTTTTCGACTTCACGGTGAAGCGAATCGTCAATGAGCGATTCATCGGGCGGCGGTTGTAACTGATCTTCGAGAATATCCAGCAGACTGTTGTCTTCGCTTTCGCTGAACGGGGCGTCGAGCGAAAGGTGCCGGCTGGCGATCTTGAGCGTATCCATTACCTCGTAGTCGCTCATTTCAAGTTCATCGGCAATTTCGCTGGGGCTGGGCTCTCGTCCGTATTCCTGTTCCAGCCCGCTGGATGCTTTGCCGATCTTGTGCAGGGCGCCCACCCTGTTGAGGGGCAGCCGTACAATTCTGGACTGCTCGGCAAGCGCCTGAAGGATGGCCTGCCGGATCCACCAGACGGCATAGGAGATGAATTTGAAGCCCTTTGTTTCGTCAAAGCGTTTGGCTGCTTTTATCAGGCCCAGATTTCCCTCGTTGATCAGGTCTCCCATTGAAAGACCCTGGTTCTGGTATTGTTTGGCCACGCTGACAACAAATCTCAGATTGGCTTTGGTCAATTTTTCGAGGGCATTCTGGTCGCCCTTCTTGATTCTCTTGGCGAGGGCGACTTCTTCGTCCGCCGTGAGAAGATCGACTTCGCCAATCTCTTGAAGGTACTGATCTAAGGATTCATCTTCGCGCGCATAGGGCCTTTTGGCTAGCTTAGACACTCGTCAGCCTTTCTTTGCACCGGGGAGGTCGGTTCAGTTGGCCGGAAGTTCGGAGCCGGACTGTGAGCCGAGAAATCAGTTCGGGGGAAGCACCTGATTTTCTCGAAGGGGATTAAGTCTGTCACAGTTAACCCTGCTGTAATGTCTGGATACCGAAGACGGAATTGCACTACATAAGATGGGCCTCCTTTCAGATGAGCGGATGGGCTTCAGCAGATGACTGAAGAGGAATCAATGTCCCGGTCGGAGGGCAACGAATCGCGTGTTGCCATCGTTTTTTTTCAGGATCAGGAAGAGGCCGGGCTTGACGGCCCCCCTGATCTTTTCAACCATCTTATGATAGTCTCGGACGCTTGAGATGGCAACACCGTCGATTTCAAGGATCGCATCGCCGCGTTCGATTTCCTTTTTTTTCGCCGGACTTCCGGGCGCAACGTAATGGACCACAACGCCCGGCCCGGTTCTGGATGCCTGCAGGCGCCCGCTTTCCCAATCTGAGCGATTCTTGACCTCAAGCCCGGGCCAATTTGTACTGTTGGACCGAAATCCGTACGGAGGACGAGGTTGCTTCTTCCGCCGGCCGAGGGTGCAAGAGATCCGTAATGGTTTCCCGGTACGAAGGACGAAAAACGCAACCGATTCCCCTGGACGGCGTGCTGTAATCCTGTTCAGAAAATCTTCGGCATCGACGACGTCCTCGGCGTCGAGCGTCCTGATGATGTCGCCTCTCTTGAGGCCGGCCCGCCCCGCCGGGCCGTCTGCCTGAACTTCCCCGATCAGTATGCCCGAAGTCGAGTCCAGGTCCAGCGCATCGGCAAGATCGGGCGTGAGATCCTGAGGATGGATACCCAGGTATCCGCGGACGACCTCGCCGTGTTTGCGCAGTTGCGACGCGACCCTTTCGGCGACGTCGATCGGAATGGCGAACCCGATGCCGGATCCCAGGGGATTGTAAGCCGTGTTTACGCCCACAACCCGGCCGGCGCTATTCACCAGAGGCCCGCCGCTGTTGCCGGGATTGATGGACGCGTCCGTTTGCAAAAAATCCTGGAAAGGCGCCGCCGGATTGTCGCCCTGGAATCGTTCCAGATGCCGCCCCTTGGCGCTGATCACACCGACGCTGACGGTATGATGAAAGCCAAAAGGACTGCCGACGGCCATCACCCAGTCGCCGACCTGTACGGAATCGGAGACGTCCAGCCGGGCAATACGCGAACGATCGATCGGGGTTGTGGAAAGCAACCGTATAAGTGCGAGGTCGGTGTCGGGATCCTGTCCGACAATTTCGGCGGCGTACTCCGTGCCATCGGAGAAACCGACCTGAATGCATATGGTGCCGTCTATGACGTGGTTGCTGGTCAGGATATGCCCGGTGGCGTCCACAACAAAGCCCGATCCGTAACGCAACGCCGTCAGGCCCCGGCGGCGCCCGGCCCTGGAGATCTCACTGCTGTAAGCACTGATGGCGGAGATGCTGACAACAGCAGGCCTTACCCGCCTGGCAACATCGGCAAAAGATCGACCGGGATCGGCCGCCCAGGCTGTCCGGACGCTCAACAGAACAAGGAGTGCGCAGAAGACTGCATGGCGAACCCGAGCCGGTTGGAGTGTCATGCCGATAAGACCGTGGACGTCAAGTTTCCGCCTCTGCGGCCTTCACCTCTTCCTGGTTGTTGCCGGCTTTCAGATTTTTCAGGAGGGTTTCCCGCTCCTGTAGCAAATTCTCCAGTTCGTTGATTCTCCGCACCAGATCCTGCACGTCGTCTGTTTGAGCGACGTCACCCTCGTTGCCTTCGGCCAGGTGTGCGTAGACCGCGCCACCCAACTCGGTAAATGCTTCGCGTATGGCATGGCGGGCACCCGCGATATCGAGCCTGGCACGACCGATTTTTCCGAGGTGCTCTGCCTTGTGGGCCGCTGTTGCTGCGCTGTCGAGAATCCCTTTTTTAATGCGTTCCCAAAGCGTATCCATCCCGATCTCCTTCGACGTTACTCGTCGACGTTGGCATCCGCGCCAAGGAGCGTCCGGATTAATTGTTGCCGGGTGGCGCGGGAAATCCCACGCCCCCTGATAGACAGGCCGGGCGTCTGCCTGGCCATGCGTCGGAGCTGTACAACCGAGAGGTCGCTGAGATCCTGATTCTCGGAGGGCGGGGGATTCGACCCGTCCAAGTCAAACGCTTCAACCAGATCGTCGTGAGGGTTTGGAATGACGTGCTGCGATACCAGCTGGCCGACCTTCTCTGCGGCCTGAGCGGCCGCCTGTACAGCGGCCTGAACCGCGCCGACGTCGCCCAGGATTCGAATGGAAACCAGGCCTCCCTCTATTTTTTCGACAGCCGCGAGTTCGACGGCGGCGGCTTTCACGGCCGCGTCGGCCGCTTCAACGACGCCTGTGAACCCGCGAGTTTCGATAAGACCTAACGCGTTTTTTGCCATCGGGGGACCCGGAGCAGGAAATGTGCAAACAATAAAGCGGTCATTCCGGTCGCACGGATGCGCTCGGAGTGGCCGCTTTCGTTCAGCTTAGCAGATGAAGTATGGGAAAGTTCATCAGGACCATTCGGCATAGGAACGGGCAAGCGCCATGGTTGTAATATATACTGAAAACAAAGATAACGAAAATGTCCGCTCGTGTCACGTTTTTTTTGATCCACGGCGAAGCATCTTTGATATTCACTTTAAAAAAACAATTGGTTATCTAAAAAAGTCCTGTGACCAATAGTACCGGCTCACACCTTTTTCCGTGCCAAACCAGACGTAGTCGTCCAGGAGGAGCACGGCCTGCGTGCGGTCGTCGATCAGACCGTTGGCGCGCGTGTAGCGCTTCCAGAGTCCGGTGGAAATGTCGAAGCGAAATGCGCCCAGGTCGGTACCCAGCCAGACCTGGCTGGTATCGGCCGCGATCGCAACGTGCCGGTTGCCCTGGACCTCCGCAAGCGCGAATCGTTGCCATACCGTGTCGGGTGCGGCCAGATGGATGAGTGTCGAAGGCGATTCAACGGTCGCCCACACATCATTGTTACACGTGGCCAGCCCGTTGATGGGACGTGACGTGAGTCCGCCGGGGCTTCGGACGGGCGTCCAGGTCACGTCGTTGATGGGACAGCGAAAGAGGCCCAGATGGGTGCCCGCCCAGATATGGCCGTTGCCCGCGGCCATGGCTTGAATGGAATATCCTTCGCTGCCGTCGACCCAGCGAATGGTGTCGGCCAGCGTATCGAACACGGCCAGCCCCGCCGCTGTGCCAATCCAGAGCCGCGTATCCGCCACAGCCAGGGCGGTGACCTGACGTCGGCGGGGCATGCGATAGGTCATCCAGTTATCGGATTGACGGACATATCGGACAAGGCCGTTCCACGCGCCGAACCAGACCCCCGTGCTGTCCGGCAGAATGGCGGAGATTCGGGCATCGTCCAAACCCATGATGTCCTCCGGTTCGAAGTATTCCCAGGTCTGGTTTGATAGATGGTACCGCGTGATGCCCTGTTCGCGCAGGCCGTAGACACCTCTGCCCCCAAACCAGATGCTATCTCCGTCCCTGGCCATGGCGGTGGTATTCTCGTCGAGCGGGCCGAATGCGTGGAATTCGAGTTGCCGGTCTGTCATATTCGCCTTACCGACGCCAAGCCCGCCGGTGCCGATCCACAGGGTATGCCACGTGTCCATCAGTGTGTCGGTGATTGGATAATTTCTTCGTGGACCCCGGATCCAGCCGTCCTGCAGGAAGTGGCCAAAAGGCAAATAGACGGGCGGAATTGGCGCTGGCGGGCGACGCGGAGGCGGATCGTCGCCGAAAAAAGAGACGGTTTCGAGCCGGGTGAGCCATCGCGCCGCGCCGGCCGGCGTGTCCAACCAGAGTTCGCCGGAATTCGCATCGTAGGCCAGGGCGCGAATACGGTTGTCGGGAAGGCCGTCCAGGACGGTGATCGGACTGTGCCAGCGTTCTCCGTAGATATCGTAACGCCGGATACCGCCCTGGGTGGCCACGTAGATATACTGGCTGCCTTCGGCCAGCGCCGTAACCGAGTTCATGTTGGGAAAGGCGGTCCAGAGCTCCCGGTCGAAGGCGGGAAGGGGTTCGGAGATCAGAAGAAGTAACGCGCTGAAGAGGGATATCATGGGTTTGAGGATCTGTGCGCTACGACAGATTTCCGAGGAAAGCCGCGGTTTCCCGGGCGACGATGATTTCTTCGTTGGTGGTCACGATCAGGGTTTTGACATCGCTTTCGGACGCGGAGATCAGCCGTTCCGGCGGGCCTGAGCAATTTTTTTCCGGGTCCAGTTGAATACCGAGAAACTCCAGACCGCGGCAGATGCGCCGCCGGACCTGGACGCCACGTTCGCCGATGCCTCCGGCAAAGGCAAGCGCGTCGATCCCGCCCAGCGCCGCGGCCATCGCACCAATTGCCGTCTTCACGCCGTAACAGAAGGTCTCAACGGCCAGTTTTGCCCGTCGATTGCCGGCGGCGGCGGCGGCCTCCAGGTCCCGTACGTCGCCGCTGACGCCGGAGATGCCGAGCAGACCGCTTTCCGTGGTGAGAATGCGTCGAATCTCGTCCGTTGAGAGTTTTTCGCGGTCCATCACAAAGGGAATGATGAATGGGTCAATTGCGCCGTTCCGGCTGCCGTGGATAATGCCGTCCTGGGCGGAAAATCCCATCGTGGTGTCGATCGACCGGCCGTTCTTGATGGCGCAGAGAGATGCGCTTCCGCCCAGGTGGCAGGAGATCAGGTTCAGTTCTTCGGCCGCCCGGCCGAGGAGCCTGGGCGCCCTCTCGGAGATGTATCGGTGGGAAGCGCCATGGAAGCCGTATTTGCGGACGCCGTAGGTTTCGTACCAGGCATAGGGTACGCTGTAGGTGTACGCATAGTCGGGTATGGTGGTGTGGAAGGCCGGTTCGAACAGTCCGACCAGCGGGAGACCGGGGTACAATGCTTGGAAGATCCGAATGGCCTGGATGTACGGCGGGTTGTGGGCCGGCGCGAGTTCGGTGTAGTCGGCCATGCGTTCGAGAATCCCGGCGTCCAGTGCGTAGGTCCCGGGTTTTCCACGCAGGTGGACGGTCTTGAACCCCACGGCATCCAGGTCGGAGGCCCCCCGGAGTCCACCCGCCGCGTCGAGGGCATCCATCACGTTCTGAATGGCGGAGGGGTAATCGGGCAGCGCGCAGGTGGTTCGGGTTTCCGATCGACCGACGCGATGTTCAACCGGACACTGTGTGCCGCCGATACGTTCGAGGCGGCCCTCGGCGAGCACCGTCTCGTCGGTCATATCGAAGAGTTTGTACTTAAAGGACGTGCTGCCGACGTTGGCGACGAGGATTTTCATAGGCGGCGGGAATCGGTTGTTGCGATCTGGCGTTCTGTATCGGAAATAGATTGCCGAAATTCGGCCGCCGAGTCGCCCGGCTCGCAAGGCGTTTGCGACCTGCGGAAGGTCAGCCGAACGCGGCGAGACGGGATGAACCGGCGTGCCTGTGCGGAAAACCTGCACGCAGACAGGCGGATGAATGGTGACATAATTCGGGGACCGGGCGCTAACCCTGATTCGCTTTGTGGAGTTCCTGCATCACCTGTTGGGTGATTTCGGCGACGAGGTCGTTTTCCGACGGCGGAAGACCGCTGGAAGGGGTCGAGGCGCTACGTGTGCGAAGGGTGGGGATATGCGAATTGGAAGCGCTGGGTGTGGATGCCGGCTTGCTGGACACGCACGCGGGATCCGGTCCCCGGATGCCGAGGCGTTTGCGGATCTGGAGGAGTTTGTGGACCTGGTCCTGGTTCAGAACGTTGACGCCGCCCAACTGACGCGCAACGAAGAGGATTCGCGCGAAATGTTCCAGAGTTTCCATTTTGAAATATGCGTTCATCACGTCGGAACCTACGGTGGTCGCGCCGTGGCTTTCAAGCAGATAGGCGTCGTAGTCCTTGACGTATTTTCGGATCGGCTCGGAAATCTCCGGACCGCCCGGTGTGCCGTAGTCCGCCGTAGGGATCGAGCCGAGGGTGATTACCACCTCGGGCAATACGCAATCGGTGAGCGGCATTCCGGCAACGGAGAATCCGGTGGCCGTGGGCGGATGCGCATGGACAACCGCCTTGATGTCGGGCCTCTCCCGGTAGAGAAACAGATGCATGCCAATTTCGGAGGAAGGACCCAGGCGGCCGCTTATCTTCCTGCCTTCCATATCGCAGACACACAGATCCTCAACGGACAGGGTGCCTTTGCATAGCCCGGAGGGTGTTACAATCAGACGACCCTCATCGAAGCGGGCGGAGATGTTGCCGTCGCTTGAGACGATATACCCTTTCTCGTAAAGCCTGCGCCCGGCTTCCACGATATCCAATTTTGCCTGGTGGAGTGTCATGGGATGGTGACCTGAAAGTGAAAGAGTGTTGGACGGCTGGTTTGTCTTACGTCGGCGGCTCACAGACGACTTGATCCACGATGCCTACGATAACGGAGCGGATGGGCGGCCGGTCCACCCCCAGGACCTGCGCGGCTGCAACGCCCTGGCGGAGGATAAGGACGGTTTCGCCCGCGCCTGCGCCCGCGGCGTCGACGGCAAGCAAGGTGTCGCCACCGTCGGCTCCGTCTGGCTGAACAGGCTGTACCACCATGAGTTTCGCGGCTTGGTAGGCCGGATGCTTAAGGGTGGAAACAACGCTGCCGAGGACACGGGCCAGAATCATGGATACCAGGTGTTGGAGGTGAAAAAACGAGATTGCGTTCGCCGGTTTCAGGCATCATTCGTTCTGGATATCGATTCGGTCGGCGATGCCGACGATAGCGGCGTCTACAGGACCGTATTTTTCGGGCAGGGCGTTGGGCGCTTCCCTCGCGCTGACCCAGTAGACGGTTTCACCCTGGCCCGCGCTGACGACGTCTACGGCTACCAGAGGATCGGCGAGATTCCTTCGACGGTGGTCCAGGGGTCTTATTACAAGCAGCCGGATGCCGGTCAGCGACGGGTCTTTCGCGGTGGCGACGATTTTTCCGATGACGAGACCGAGTTGCATGGGAACCGAGTCGTTGAAAGTGGAGCTTCCGGCAGAGGCTTGTCTGTCCGGCAGTCGTCTGGCCTTCAGACGATCCTGAAATAGTCGACCAGTGTGCAGCGGCGCTGGCGTGTGAAGGTTCTGGCGGAAGTGCAGCCTTCGCCGGTGGGTGTGGCGATGGAAAACGAAGTGAACCCTTCGCCGCCGGCGCCCACGCCTGCGGTGGACGGGCCGTTCTTGATAAAGAGGCTGCAACGGCAGGCCCGCGCCATGTTGGTCATGTTTTCGACATTCTTGGAGTGCATGACGGCTGTGTGGCGATAACCCCGTTCGGCCTCCACGGCCCTATCGATGCCTGTGTTGGCGTCGGGTACCCGGACGAACGGGAGGAAGGGCATCATCTGCTCGTTCTGCGTGAAGGGGTGCGCGGCTTCCACCTCTCCGATCAACAGTTCGGTGTCGGGCGGTACGTTCAGGCCGATACTCCCGGCCAGCACATGCGGGTTGCGACCCACGAATTCGCGGTTGAGGTTTCTTTCGCCCTTATCGTCTTCAGGGAATGCGTGCCTCGTCAGGCTGTCGATTTGGCCACGGTCCAACTCCACGCATCCCCTGGCCAGAAGAGAACGCTTGAGTTCGTCGGCAACCGATTCGACAACGAAGATTTCCTTTTCGCCAATACAGAGAATATTGTTGTCGAAGGCGCCGCCTTCCACGATGCCTTCCGCTGCCGTGTCAAGGTCAGCGGTTTCGTCGACCAGCACGGGTGGATTTCCGGGACCCGCGGCGATTGCGCGTTTCGGCGCTTGCATGGCGGCTTTGACGACGCCGCCTCCGCCCGTGACCAGGATCAGGTCGATCTTCGGGTGTACGAAAAGATCCTGAGCGGTCTGGATGCTCGGTTCGTGTACGGCAGTTAACAGGTTTGGGGGTCCGCCCGCGTCGACGATGGCCCGGTTGAGAACCTGAATGCCCAATTGGGAGACTTTTTTGGCGCCGGGGTGCGGCGCGAATACGGCGCTGTTTCCTGCGGCGATGAGACTTATGGCATTGTTCACGGTCGTGGGAACCGGATGTGTCGAGGGTGTGACGGCGGCAACGACGCCAAAGGGCGCCAGTTCGACAACGGTCAGCCCGCGGTCTCCTGTCCAGGCAACCGTTCCCAGGTCTTCAACGCCCGGGGTCAGCCGGGCGACCACCTCAAATTTCCGGATCTTGTGGGCAATTCTACCCATGCCGGTTTCGTCGATGGTCATCTGCGCCAGGCCCTTGGCATGATCCAGCGCCGCCTGTCGAATGGCCTCGATGATGTTGCGCCTGACTTCGAGTGACATGGCTTCCAGGTCGCGCTGGGACCGGGCGGCCGCGTCGATTGCACTGTCGAGGCGTTCGAAGATGCCGTCGTCACCGTCGGCAGCGGACCGTGGCGGAGACGACAAGATCGCGGGGACACGCCCTTCCGGCGCAAGGGTGCGCACGACTTCCTCAACGACGGATCGGATTTGAGCTTCGCTTAAGTTCATGGTTTCGAACGGTAGAAGAAAACCGGTTTCAGTACGGAATCCGTACCTGGGTCTTCGGGGTTGTTCATGCCGCCACGGTTGCCGAACCATCAGGTCCTGGGTCGCTGTGGCCATGAGCGGCTATCTTTCAGGGGTGTTTGCGGTAGGTCGTCTCACCTTCAATTTCGACGGAATCGACGATGGCAACGACGACCGCGTCGACGGGACGGTCTTCGGTTGAGCCGGTCATCCGCGCGGAACTGCCGCTTGTACTCAGGACGACTTCATCGGCTCCAGCGCCGACGGCGTCGACGGCAACCAGGAAACGGTTTCCGGGCTCCAGGGTCTGAATGTCCAGTGTCTGCAGGACCAGGAGCTTGAACCCCTCGAGGCCCCTGTCTTTATGGGTGGCGACAACCGTCCCCACCACTTTACCCAATATCATGGTTAACGCTCAGTGCTTCAGGACGACTTGCCAATGGGCAGCACATCTTCCAGGCTGGTGTGGGGGCGTGGAATCACATGGACGGAAATGAGTTCGCCAATCTTGCCGGCGGCAGCGGCGCCCGCCTCGGTGGCGGCTTTGACGGCGGCCACGTCACCCCGGACCATGGCGGTCACGTAGCCGGCCCCGATTTTTTCCCAGTTGACCAGCTTTACATTAGCCGCTTTCACCATGGCGTCGGTCGCCTCAATCATCGCGACCAGGCCTTTGGTTTCGATCAATCCAAGGGCTTCACCCATGTTGCGATTCCTCCTGTATAGAGTTTTCGACCAAAGCGCGGCGCGTATGGCGCCCGCCTGTTTTTTCAACGAGAGCCGATTTCATTTCTTCCCGTAGACAGCCAGCCGGTAGGGCCGGGGGCCGTCGAAGGTCCTGATGCGTTCGTAGGATTCCCTGAACCAGGGTGCCATCGCAATCGGGTTTTCCAGTGAGGCCCACAAGGGATCATGCAACAACATATAATCAGGCCGGTACGTTCGGACGGGCCAGGCAACGTCGCCCGCTGCCAGGTGGGGACCGACCGAGGGGGTGACCAGACCACAGACATCTACAATATACCGATTGCTGTAAAAACCCACGATGCCGATTTCGACCATTCCGACAGAAGCCGTTGCCGACGTATTTTCGGCAAGCCACTCGCCCGCCATTTTGTAGATCGGGTGCCTCGGCTGGGGTTCCCGCCCCAACTGTTTGACGGTGGGGGTGAGCACGGCAATCAGAAGCGGGATACACAGCAGCGCGGTTATCCGGACTTCATAACCGCGCCAGGCCGGCCACCGGCCCACGACCCACCCGGTCAGCGAAACCGTACCCAGAGCCGTCAGGATCATCAGGAGCGGCACGAGCCCGGCATAGTAGTTGTACGCCGCGGGCACGCCCATCACCCAGTACCCTATAAAGATGAATACGGGCCAGCCTGCGATAAGCAGAATACGCCTGTCTGCACCGAATATCCTCCTGGCCCCGACGAGCGCCGGAAGGACAAACCAGAGGAAAAGAGGTGACCATTCCAGGTACCGCCGGCCTGTATAAAGGACGCCGTGCCATAGAGATCGCCAGAGTCCACTTGCACCCATGGCCTGTTTCGCCTCGAGCGTGTTTGGAAAGGGCGATCCGAAGGTCCATGCCGCGTAGATCGACCAACCGCCGACAACGATGGCGAAGACAAGAAGCGGGCGCCATGCGTGCCGCCTGTGAATCCACAGGTGGTGGCCAAGGATCAGTCCGGCAGGAACGAGCCCGTCCCCGCGCGTGAGCGTGCCGAGCGCAAGCAGCATCGCCGCCAGATTCGGGCGGCTCGAAAAGTAGGCGGCATAGGCGCCGAATATCAGTGCCTGGAACAGATTCAGTTCAAAGCCGAGTACATCGCCCAGGTACGGATTCAGAACCACAAGAACCGCGGCAACGAAACCGGCGGTCGTTTCGTTGAAGTGTATGAGGATGCGTCCGATCAGCAATCCCAGCGCACCCAAAGCGGCGCCGCTGAAAAGGGTGCTGATCAGCGGATAGTCTCCCGATATCCGACCCGGCAGAGAGAGGAGCACGGCATAAAGCGGCGCCGTCGTTCCGAGCACACGTTCGCCGGTGTTGTAGATGAAGCCCCGCCCTTCGGCGAGGTTTCGCGCATATCGGTAGGTGATATACGGATCGTCCATTTGCACCCGGTGGAAACAGGCAACCGCCGGGGGCGTCAGGAGTACGACCAGGATGAGGATCCGGGTGCTGGGCGAACGGACGGAACGAATCGATAGGGTCTTGAGTGCCTGACAAATCCATAGAGACGCCAGAGCGCCGCGTCGGGTCATTCAGGTCCGACCTGGTAGCGTGCGATTCACCTGGCCGATCGGATCGTACCGATTCATGACGATGTCAAACATCTGCATCGCGTCGGACCCAAGTGTCCTGTCCCGGACAATATGTCACCATTTATCCACCGATGTGGCGCGTTTTGAATTATCCAGGCTGCCGGCTCAGATCTCGATGGTTGCGCTGCCTCCGCAGGCAACGTCGGCCGCATTGGCGTCGTCTGTGTCGAGGTGGAGTTCGGGCAAATAACCGGGGTCGATTTTCAGCCTGACATTCTCAAACGTGAGTCCCTTTTCGCCGCTCACGCGGGCGCGAACGGCGTTGCGCCCCTCAAGCCCCATTTCAGCAACGTCGGCGGGGCGAAGGTGGAGATGCCTGGCGGCGCGGATGGCCGCGGGTACGGTAAGGGATCCGCTCGGTCCCACAAAAGTGACCCGCTGAGCGCCTTGCAGGTCGCCCGAGTCCCGCACAGGGGGATCGAGACCGAGAAAGATGGTGTCCGTACGGGCCAATTCAACCTGATTGTAGTCTCGGGCGGGTCCCAGAATTCGGACGCGCTCGATGGCGCGCAAGCGGGGCCCGACCACGGAGATGCACTCTTCCGCCGCATAGGCGCCGGGCTGATACAGTTCTCTATAAGGCGTGAGTTCCGAGCCGGCCCCGAACAGGATATCCATGGCTTCCCGGTTCAGATGGCAGTGCCTTGCGGAGACGCCGACCGGAATTTCAAGAAGGCCTACTTTTCCGTTCCGAATCCTCGCGAGTACTTCCCGGACGACGTGGGCGATATCCGGCGAACCGTTGCCGGGTGCGGCCTGCTGCCCTCGACTGCACAGGTTGCAGTCCGCGCATTCGGAAGCCGGTTTGAATGTCTGTAACATCGGGTCGCGGCGCCCGCTAGTGTTCTGTCCCGGAAATAGATTGCCGAATGGTGACATATTTCCGGGACAGAACGCCAAATGGGCGTTGATAGGACGGAGAAAAGGTGTGAATCCGAATTCAAGACGCAAAAAATAGCAGGTTGAAAACGCAAAGTCAAGGGATTTCGGGCGCTCGCGCAACCGCCTGCACGCGGGAGGCCGTACGCTTGACAATTCGTCGGGTTATGGTATAATTGGGCGGTCTTTCGTCCAGCCCGGAGAAACACCGAAGCGGTGTTACTTCTTCCGGGCGAGCGCGGTGAATCTGGTGCCTGCCGGTTGGTGTGCTGACCGGTGTGACGCCTTCCCAGGATCAAATTGCGATAGAGATCTTTTCTCTCCGGATTAGACGTCGTGAGCCCCGTATTCCTGTTGCTGGCTTTTCTATCCTTGTCCCGGACGGTCCATGCGGGCGACAATACCCCCGATGTCCCTCTTTTCCACGGGGTTTATCAGACACTCGACCGGTTTGACGCCCGCGGCTGGCTGGACTCAGCCGCGTCCCGGATCAGGCCGTACACCCGCCTTGAGGTTGCCAGGCTACTGCTTCAGGTTCTTCGGAATAAGGAAGCACAGGCCGCCATGTCGGGCACCGAGCGGGGTATCCTTCAAAGACATCTTGTGGCGTTCCGCGCGGAGGTCGTGCGGTTGGGCTATGCGCCGACCTCTGTCGGAAACGGCGCTCTCGAGCGGTTGGCGGGCGCCCTTTTTTCCTGGCAGGATACGGTCGCGTCTGTCGAACTCGATGCGCTTTTCCGGCAGCGGCTGATTCTGATCCGGGGTGAGGTCAGGGAGAAGGAGTCGGTCTCGCAGACGCATATTGGCGCGGTTGTCCGCGGCACACTTGGAGACCGTCTCGGTTTTCGCGCGCGGCACTTCGAAGCCCGGGAATGGAGCACCCGGTCCCGTCTGACCCGGGCTGATGTTATTGCCCGGCCGATCGAACTGGTGCAATACAAGGAGAAGGCGGCGGACTTTCGGGAAGCCACGTATCAACTCGTGTGGGCCACGCGCTGGTTCAACGTGGACGCCGGAAAGGGCAGTCTGGATTGGGGGCCGGGAAGAACCGGCAATCTGTTTTTGACTCCTGTCGCGCCGTCGTTCGGGATGGCGCGGCTCCGGATGTCGTACCGGCGGGTGCGTTTCAGTCACATTCTGGGATTTCTGGAAGCCGATGCAAGTCTGATAGACCCTTCACGAACGCTGGTTGACAACGGTCACCGCCGGACGTTTCTCCGGGCGAAAGCGATTGCCGCCCACCGCGTGGAGGTCGATCTCTCTCCACGCGCCAGTCTGGGATTCCAGGAGGCGGTGATATATGGAGATCGAGATTTCGAGTTTCTGTACGCGCCTCCCGTATCGGTGCTTACCGCAGCTCAGATGGCGGTGGGAGACAAGGACAACCTGGTTGCGGGCCTGGATCTCTCCGTTCGCCCTCGGGATGGTATACAGACGTATCTCGCATTGTTCATGGACGATTTGCGGAAATTCAGCCCGGGGGACTTCTCCAATAAGTTCGCGATCCAGGCCGGCATGTTCTGGGTCGATCCGTTCGGATTGCGGGATACGGATTTCAGGACCGAGTTCGTACATATAGAACCGTTCGTGTATTCTCACAGGTTCGACATCAACGCCTTCACACATTTCGACGCGCTACTGGGGTATCCGACGGGGCCGAATTCGGATCGGGTCTGGACCCGGGTGACGCACCGGCTGTCGCCGTCGGTTTCGGTGTCGCTGAGCCTGGACAGGACGCGTCAGGGCGAGAATGTCCAGAATACGGACGGTACGCTGACGAATGTGGGCGGAGACGCACGACAGGGACGGGGTCCCGCGGATCCCGCCGTGCGGGATTTCATGAGTGGCACGGTGGAGAAACGATCCCGCCTGGGTGCGGATCTCGTCTTCGAACCGGTCCGTAATCTGGTTCTTTCAGCGACCTACAGGCTGACGCGTGCGAGTAACGCGCTCCTGCCGGGTGGAAATCGCGGAGATGGAAGCACGCACGACTGGCGCGTGACGCTGGACCTCAATTTTTTCTGATCGGGACAGGGGGCGGATGGCAACGGAAACAGGCGGTTCAACGGCCCTGATGTACGGACGGTGGCTGATTCCGGCCGTATGCCTCGCGCAACTTGCGCTGATTGCGCTGCCCGCCTGGCGTTTCGGCGAGGTCATACCGGTGATCACGGTGAGCCTGGTTGTGGTTTCCGGCATCGCGCTGATGTCATCGGTCACGTCCGCGCTATTGTATATCTGTTTCATCGCCTCCGTAATCCCCTCCGAGTTTTATGAAGAGCATCTCATGCTGCCCCAGAATCTGCATTTCTGCGAGGCGCTGTTTCTGGTGGTATGGGGCGTGGCATCTGTCACCTGGATGCAGGAACGGAGGCTGAACTGGCGACGCACCCGGCTGGATCGTCCGGTGTTGGTCTTTCTGGGGCTGGTGGTGGCATCAATGGGGCTGGGTTTGTATTATGGGCAGGACGTTCGGCAGATGTTTCGGGATGTACGATATCCGCTTTACTACCTGCTGTTTTTCGTTGCAACCGGATATTTCGACCTGCGCAGACGTGGGGCGTTTCTGGCGGTACTGGTGGTCTCGGCGGCCGTCGTGGGCGTGGAATACCTGATTGAATTTG